>NZ_KB902578.1 GCF_000379605.1 Rhizobium giardinii bv. giardinii H152
TCATTTCCTCGGCACCTCGGAGAACGCCGTGCGCATCCAGGTCTACGTTGCACTGATCGCCTACATTCTGCTGCGCATGGCCCAAGCCTGCCAGACCGCGATTTCCCAANCGCTCGCCTTCACCCGCCTCGTCCGCCTCAACATCATGCACCGCAGACCGATCAACGCGCTCAGGCAAACTCCCCCATCACCGAGATCCGACCCACGACAATTGCCTCTGCCAATCGTGGAAATTTAAACCGGACAGCAGTGGGTCAAGCCCGAGGATGACGAGGAGGTGGAAGATGACCAGAGGTGAAGATGACCAGAGGTGAAGATGACCGGGGTGGAGATGACCGGAGGGATGACCCGGAGGTGGAAGCTGACAGGCGGAAATGACCGGGGAGAGCCCGTACCTGCAAGCCATGGGAGAGGCATGATAAAGCACAGGCTCGCCCGGCCGGGCCGCAAAAGGGAGAAGAACCCCTCTTGCGGCTAAGTTTCAGGCTCGCAGAACCCCGCCCGTGCTCTTCGTCACATTGGCGATGATCTTGCCGGTCAGGGCTTCGAAATCCTCGTCCGTCAGCGTGCGCTCGGCCGGCTGGATGACGACCTCGATCGCTACCGACTTCTTGCCGTCGCCGAGCGAGGCGCCTTCGAACACGTCGAAGACGTTGACGCCGGCGACCAGCTTGCGGTCGGCGCTCGAAGCCGCCTTGAGGATGGCGCCCGCTTCAACGGTCTTGTCGACGACGAAGGCGAAGTCGCGCCTGACGGCCTGGAAGGGCGAGAGCTCCAGCGCCGGCTTGGTGCGGGTGGCCTTCTTCTTCGGCTCGGGCATGGCATCGACATAGACTTCGAAGCCCGCGAGCGCGCCGGAAACGTCGAGCGCTGCCAGCACCTTCGGATGGAACTCGCCGAAGGTGCCGAGCACGATCTTCGGGCCGAGCTTGATCGTGCCGGAACGGCCCGGGTGATACCAGGACGGGCCGCCTGCTTCGAACTGGACATTGCTCATCGGCACGCCACAGGCTTCGAGAACGGCGATCGCGTCGGCCTTGGCGTCGAACACGTCGACCGGCTTGCCGCCACCCTTTGCCGCATTCGACCACGAGCGGCCGGCGCCGGCGAGCGATGCCGTGCCGCGGCGCACGCCGCCGGCAACGCGGCGCTGGCCGGCCGGCGTATCGTTTTCATAGGTGCCGGAAACCTCGAAGATCGCCACGTCGCCGAAGCCCTTGTCGGCATTGCGCTGGGCGGCGGTCAAAAGGCCCGGCAGCAGCGACGGCCGCATGTCGGACATGTCGGCGGCGATCGGGTTAGCCAGCGACAGCGCCGGGGCGCCGCCGCCGAACAGTTCGGCCTGCGCCTTGGAGATGAACGACCAGGTGACCGCCTCCAGCATGCCGCGGGCGGCAAGCGCCCGCTTGGCCTGGCGCGTGCGGATCTGCAGCGTCGTCAGGATCTTGCCGTTGACGGTGCCGAGGCTTTCGATCGGCTGCGGCTTGATGTTGTCAACGCCGTGGATGCGCATGACCTCCTCGACGAGGTCCGCCTTGCCATCGACATCGGGCCGCCAGGACGGAACGGAGACGGAGACATGCTCACCGGAGCCCGTCACAGCGAAACCGAGACCCTCGAGGATCGCGACGCTCTCTTTTGCGCTGACCTCAAGGCCCGTCAGGCGCTTGACCTCGGAAACCGGGAAATCGACGACCTTCGGCGTGTAGCCGGCATAGCCGACCACGTCGGTCTTTGCCGCAACGCCGCCGCAGATGTCGCGAACCAGCTGCGTGGCGCGTTCGAGACCGGGAACCATATATTCCGGATCGACGCCGCGCTCGAAGCGATAGCGCGCATCGCTGATGATACCCAGCGTGCGGCCGGTCTTGGCGATGTTCATCGGGTCCCAGAGCGCTGATTCGATCAACACGTCGGTCGTGTTCTCGTCGCAGCCGGAATGTTCGCCGCCCATGATGCCCCCGATCGATTCGATGCCGTTTTCATCGGCAATGACGACGTTGGCCGGCGACAGCGTATATTCGCGCGTGTCGAGCGCCAGGACCTTCTCGCCCTCCCTGGCGCGGCGAACGGTGAGGTTGCCCGTGACCTTGGCGGCGTCGAAGACGTGCAGCGGCCGGCCCTGGTCGAAGGTCATGTAGTTGGTGACGTCGACCAGCGCATTGATGGGCCTGAGACCGATGGCGATGAGCCGCTGCTGCATCCATTTCGGGCTTGGACCGTTCCTGACGCCCCGCACCAGGCGCAGCGCAAAGCCGGGGCAGAGATGCGTGTCCTCGCCGAGATCGAGCTTCACCTTGGTTGTCGTCTCGCCCTCCACCTTGAAGGAGGGGGCCTTCGGAGCCTTCAGCGTACCTAGGCCGGAGGCGGCCAGATCGCGTGCGATGCCGTGGACGCTGGTGCAGTCCGGACGGTTCGGCGTCAGGTTGATCTCGATCACCGGATCGTCGAGCCCGGCATAGGCTGCGAAGCTCGTCCCGACCGGCGCATCCTCGGCCAGGTCGATGATGCCGTCGTGACTGTCGGAGATCTGCAGCTCCTTTTCCGAGCACATCATGCCGCGGCTCTCGACGCCACGGATATTGCCGACGGACAGCGTCACGTCGATGCCGGGCACGTAGTTGCCGGGTGCGGCAAAGGCGCCGACGAGGCCCGCGCGGGCATTCGGCGCACCGCAGACGACCTGCACGGGCGCGCCGGAACCGGTATCGACCATCAGCACCTTGAGCTTGTCGGCCTGCGGATGCTTTTCGGCCGAAATGACCTTGGCGATGACGAAGGGCTTGAACGCAGCCTTGTCGTCGACATCCTCGACCTCCAGCCCGATCGCCGTCAGGCGCTCGCAGATCTGTTCAAGGGTCGCATCGGTTTCCAGATGCTCTTTCAGCCAGGAGAGGGTGAATTTCATTGCGGTTCTCTTCTCAATTTAGGCTATCGGCACGAGCGCCTTGATGTCGTCGGCTGTTACGCGCTCAAGCCGCCAAACAGCGTCGGCATGTCGAGCGGGCGGAAGCCGTAGTGGCTCATCCAGCGCACGTCGGCGTCGAAGAAGTTGCGCAGGTCCGGCATGCCGTATTTCAGCATGGCGATGCGGTCGAGGCCCATGCCCCAGGCAAAACCCTGGTAGACGTCGGGATCGAGACCGCCGGCGCGCAAGACGTTCGGGTGCACCATGCCGCAGCCGAGGATTTCCATCCAGTCGGTGCCTTCGCCGAACTTGACGATCGGGCCGGAGGAACGGTCGCACTGGATGTCGACCTCGAAGGACGGTTCGGTGAAGGGGAAGAAGGACGGGCGGAAGCGCATCGTCACGTCGTCCACCTCGAAGAAGGCCTTGCAGAATTCTTCGAGAATCCAGCGCATGTTGGCGACGTTCGACTTGGTGTCGACGACGAGACCCTCGACCTGGTGGAACATCGGCGAGTGCGTCGCATCCGAATCCTGCCGGTAGGTCTTGCCCGGAATGATGATGCGGATCGGCGGCTTTTGCGCTTCCATGGTGCGCACCTGCACGGGCGAGGTGTGTGTGCGCAGCACCTTGCGCTCGCCGTTTTCGTCCGGATTGAAGAAGAACGTGTCGTGCATCTCGCGCGCCGGATGGCCTTCGGGGAAGTTCAGCGCGGTGAAGTTATAATAGTCGGTCTCGATGTCGGGACCTTCGGCGATCGAGAAACCCATGTCGGCGAAGATCGCGGTAATTTCGTCGATGATCTGACTGATCGGGTGGATACGGCCGCGCTCGGCCGGGGACGAGCGCACCGGCAGGCTGATATCGACGGTCTCGCGCGCAAGGCGTTCGGCGATCGCCGCGTCCTTCAGCGCCGACTTGCGGGCGGCGATGGCTTCGAAGACGTCGGTCTTCAGCGCGTTGATCGCAGCACCGCGTGTCTGGCGCTCTTCCGGCGACATGGTGCCGAGGGTCTTCAGGAGCTCGGAGATCGAGCCCTTCTTGCCGAGTGCGTTGACACGCACGGCCTCGATGGCCGCCTCGTCACCTGCCCCCGTCACCTCGGTCAGCAGCTTTTCTTTCAGTGCTTGCAGATCGGACATGGTTCATTTCCCGTGATCGGTCAAAGAAAAACCCGCGCCAGCCGTACCAGCGCGGGTTTCCCAATTAAAATAGCAAGGGCTTGGGAAGCGCTGGTCTTAACGAACCGCGCTTTCAAACTCGTTGGTGGTGCCTGCGTCCTTGAGGTATTCAAGCGCCTTCTTGGCGGCGGCGACGAGCGCGCCGAATGCTTCCGTCTCATGGATTGCCATGTCGGACAGAACCTTGCGGTCGACTTCGATGCCAGCCCTGGAGAGGCCGTCGATGAAGCGGCCATAGGTCAGGCCATGCTCGCGGACGGCAGCGTTGATGCGCTGGATCCACAGAGCGCGGAAGTTGCGCTTGTTGACCTTGCGGTCGCGGTAAGCGTACTGCTTCGAACGGTCCACGGCTGCCTTGGCGGCGCGGATGGTGTTCTTGCGGCGGCCGTAGAAGCCCTTGGCTGCCTTGAGTGTCTTCTTGTGCTTGGCGTGAGCTGCTACGCCGCGTTTTACACGTGCCATGTCATGATCTCCTTAAAAATCCAAAAGTGCCAGACGTCTTAGAGACCGTTGGGCAGGTAGTTCTTGATGACCTTCTTGCCATCAGGCTCTGCAAGCACCATGGTGCCACGCGCATCGCGAATGAACTTGTTGGACCGCTTGATCATGCCATGACGCTTGCCTGCGGCAGCTGCCATGACCTTGCCGGTTGCGGTGATCTTGAACCGCTTCTTGGCAGAGGATTTCGTCTTCATCTTGGGCATTTTGCTACTCCATTTTTCTTGATTTCGAGATCGACTGACGAGGTCGTCTCCAGCGTAAAGAACGGCCACGGCATGCCCTGCCGGACCGTTCGGACGGGGGCTTGTAACCGAAGCGCCCCCAAAGTGCAATGGCATTGAGGAAAACGCGCCGATATTTCCGCATTGCCGGCGTCGGATATGAAAAAGCCGCCTGTTCGGCGGCTTTCATCAGGATCAAGCCTGAAAACGCGGCGCTTACTTCGGCGCCAGCACCATCATCATCTGACGGCCTTCGAGCTTGGGCTCGGCTTCGACCTTGGCGATCGCAGTGGTGTCTTCCTTGACCTGGAGCAGGAGCTTCAAGCCAAGTTCCTGGTGCGCCATTTCGCGGCCGCGGAACTTCAGGGTCACCTTGACCTTGTCGCCTTCTTCGAAGAAGCGGTTCATCGCTCTCATCTTCACGTCGTAATCGTGCGTGTCGATGTTCGGACGCATCTTGATCTCCTTGATCTCGATGATCTTCTGCTTCTTGCGCGCCTCGGCCGCCTTTTTCTGCGTTGCGTATTTCAGCTTGCCCAGATCAAGGATCTTGCACACCGGCGGTTCAGCGTTCGGTGAAATCTCCACCAGGTCAAGGCCGGCCTCCTCTGCCATGCGCAATGCCTGATCTGTGGGGATGCTGCCGTGGTTGACACCTTCGGCGTCGATGAGCTGAACCCGGGGAACCCGGATTTCCTTGTTAGAGCGGGGCCCGTCTTTTGTCGGGGCGTCCGTTTTGAACGGTCTGCGAATGGTCGTACTCTCCTCGAGCTGTTAAATGGAATGCATGACGGTAGCGCGATTTCCCGGCAAAATGCCGTTCAACTGCCGATGGACCGTCATGTGGAAATTGCTGCCGGAAAGTCAATACCACAGCTTTTTGCAGAAATCACCACCTGTCAGGCATTCGGCGAATCTGTTTTAGAAAGAAAAACAGCGAGAAACGCTCAAAAAAAGGAAAAGACGTGATGTCATTGCCAAACGCAGACGCTGAGCCTGACTATCTCGATGTCGGCAGCGGCGTGGATAAGCGCCGGATTGCCATGCGCATTCTGCCCGCGGCAAGGGGCAAATCGCTGCCGGCACTCGTCTGGCTCGGCGGATACCGGTCTGACATGGCCGGCACCAAGGCAGTCGAGCTCGAACGGCACGCCGAAAAGACCGGCGCCGCCTGCATCCGCTTCGACTATTCCGGCCACGGCGTCTCCGGCGGCACGTTTGCGGACGGAACGCTTTCGCGGTGGCTGGAAGAAAGCCTTGCGGTACTGGATCACGTCAATCCCAAGCGAATGGTGTTGATCGGCTCGTCGATGGGCGGCTGGATCGCGCTTCGGTTGATCGCCGAACTGCGCGCCCGCGGGCAGGGTGGTCGCATCGCCGGCCTCGTGCTGATCGCGCCGGCGCCGGATTTCACCAGCGAACTCATCGAGCCGAACCTGACGGATGCCGAGCGTGCATCCCTTGCCGAACGCGGCTATTTCGAGGAGCCGACGCCCTACGGCCCGGACCCGAACATCTACACCGCAAGGCTGATCGAGGACGGACGCGACAACCGCGTGCTGCACGGCATCATCGAGACCGGTTGCCCGGTGCATATCCTGCAGGGCATGCGCGATCCGGACGTGCCGTATGGCCATGCGTTGAAGCTGATGGAACACCTGCCGTCCGACGATGTCGTGATGACATTGATCCGCGACGGCGATCACCGCCTGTCGCGGCCAGAGGACGTCGAGCGCATGCTGGCCGCCGTCGACGGCATGATAACTGCTTGAAAACGTGCGGTAATTCAGCTGCGATGCCGGTTTGCCGCGCATTTTAACCATATCCAGCAATCCCCAATTCTGCAGATTGACTTCGTTTCGGGCGCACTGTTAACTCTTTGTTAACGATTAGAGCAGCTCGCGATGGGGATCGATTGCGAAAGCTGGCGTCAGATTTTCAGCTTTTCGCGGGGATTCTTCGGAACTGTTTCAGGAGAAAACCGCGCCACAGGGGACGTGTATGGCGCAGTTGACTGGGGTTAGGAAAATGGTCGTGGCAATCGCGGCTGTTTTCGCATCGGCAGGCGCGGCAATTCCGGCGCCATCGGCAACAGCCCTCTCGATGCAGACGGGCGCCATCACCTCCCAGCCGATCGGCCATTACGAGTTCTGCCAGTCCCATCGTCTAGACTGCGATATCAAGTCCAAGCCCTCGACCGCGCCGCGCGTCACCGATTTCGGCTGGTCGGTCATCCGCGAGGTCAATCTCACCGTCAATCGCGAAATCACCCCCGTGACCGACATGGACCTCTACGGCAAGGACGAGGTCTGGGCCAATCCGACGACGGCGGGCGATTGCGAGGACTTCGTGCTGTTGAAGCGAAAGCGCCTGATGGAGAAGGGCTTTTCGCCGTCCGATCTGCTGATCACCGTCGTCCGCAAGCCGGACGGCGAGGGCCACGCGGTTCTGACCGTGCGCACGGCCCAGGGCGATTTCATCCTCGACAATCTCGAAAACGAGGTAAAACTCTGGACGAAGACACCCTACCGCTTTTTGAAGCGTCAGGCCTCCTTCAATACCGGCCGCTGGGTTACCATCGAAAACGGCGCGGAAGTGCTGGTCGGCTCGGTCGGGAACTAAGATTCAGAATTCAGAGATTTAAAGGGGCTCCAAAGGTCTGGCCGTCAGCCGCTGCGGGCGCGCAGGTTGGCGCAGTATCCATTGGCCGTAAACTCTGTGACCTCATCGAAATTGCGGACGCCAAGAGATGATTTATTTGCTCCGCCACGGAGAAACGGCTTGGAATATTGCGGGTCGATTTCAGGGTCGGAAGGACTCTCCGCTCACGCAGCGTGGAATTGAGCAAACCGATCAAGTCGGCAAACGATTGGCGCGCGAAATCCACGGCCGCGAGAAAACATTCGAAATCCAGGTATCTCCGCTCGGCCGGGCATTGGAAACAGCGGCGCGCATCACGCGGTCAATCCCGCTGCCAACCAAGGAGGAGCCCCGCTTGATGGAAGTGACGGTGGGCGCATGGGACGGCATGACCCACTTTGAAATCGACATGGAATATCCTGAGGCTCTGGTCGGCGCGAATCCTTTTGATTGGTTTTTTCGATCCCCGGATGGCGAGACATTCGACGATGTGTGCCTTCGTGTAACGGAGTGGCTATTGGACATATCCGGCCCCACAATTGCCATTTCGCATGGGCTGACCGGCCGGATAATACGAGGCATCTATCTCGGCCTGTCTCGACGCGAAATGCTGGAACTGCCCGTCCCGCAGGACGGATTTTATCGGCTCGATCGCGGGGTAGCGGATTTCATTGAATAATCACGGGCGGTTTAGCGCCTCCGGACGAAGACATCCAAGCGCTTTTTGAAGCGTCGGGCCTCCTTCGACACCGGCCGCTGGGTTACCATCGAAAACGGCGCGGAAGTGCTGGTTGGCTCGGTCGGGAACTGATCACTGGTTTAATACAAAGACACCCATCACCCCCTGAAGAACCTTTGCAAGACCTGAAAATTTAAGAGGGTCGGTTCGCCGCGAAACTTGAGCACCGCGGCTCTTGGTCTTACTGGCCGGTTCTGTAGTAGACGGTCTCAAGCGGCTGCGACGGCGTTTTCTCAGCGGACGTGTTTGTCCATGCAACAGGAAAGGCTCCAAAACGGAGTTGATTTCCCTCTACCCATGCACTGTCATACAGATGCGTTCCTACAGCAGCGAAAGTGAAAAGGCCGCAGGTTTTCCCCGCGACCGACACAGGTACATTCCCCTGCCACCCAGTCATGCCGCAACCAGCCCCATCGGCGGTTTCTTTGTTGTAGTGATCGACAACAGCTTTGATGTTGGGTGTGGTCGTGAGGGTGCGAACAACATGCTCAATATGGATTTTCCCGCCCTCGTCTCGATCATGGATGAGCGATCCAGTAAAATTCACCTGAACTGTGGGTGTTTGGCACTGGCTTGTCGCATAAATCTGCGATGTGGCCTTGATCACATTGTCTGAAACGGTGACACGGGTCATGTATCCATGCCTGCCGTTTTTCCCTATGGGCAAGCAATCAGTCGTCCATTCGCCTCTGATACCCTTGTTCCCATCTTGAGCAACGGAAAGGCTCGGAAAGATCGATGCAATCAGTATTGAAGTTAAAGCCAGTAGACGAGCAAAGGACATAAAATTTCTCCTTGGGGTTGAACGTTATGCACCAAGGAATATTGACTTATTTGTGAAACGCATTGCTGCGGGCTGCCGCACCATCGTGGCTTGCCCAGAGTTTTTTGTTGCTGCCCTTGCCATCACGCATTCCCGATCAGCACCCCCGCCGCCAGCACCAGGCTGCCGCCGATCACCACCTGGACGGCGGCGCGCAGGAAGGGGGTTTCCATATATTTGTTCTGGATGAAGGCGATCGCCCAGAGTTCGACGAAGACGACGATCCCGGCGATGATCGTCGCCGTCCAGAAATGCGGGATGAGATAGGGCAGCGCGTGCCCAAGCCCGCCGAGCGCCGTCATGATGCCACAGGAAAGGCCGCGCTTGAGCGGCGAGCCGCGCCCCGAAAGCTTGCCGTCGTCATGCGCCGCCTCGGTGAAGCCCATCGATATGCCGGCGCCGACGGAGGCCGAAAGGCCGACCAGGAAGGTCTGCCAGGTGTCCTGCGTGGCAAAGGCGGCGGCGAAGATCGGCGCCAGCGTCGAAACCGAGCCGTCCATCAACCCGGCAAGACCCGGCTGCACATAGGTGAGCAGGAACTGGCGATACGCCGTGTCGTCCTCCTTCCTGCGAACGCCTTCCGGCACATGCTTGTCGGTCAGCATGCGCGCCACGTCCTCATGGCCCTGTTCGGCCAGCGCCAGTTCGCCCAGCAATTGCCGTGTCGCGGCGTCCGAGGTGTTCTTTGCGGCCTCCACGTAGAAATTATAGGCCTGCGTCTCCATCGCCTCCGCCTCGCGGCGCATGGCGTCGAGCGTCAGGTTCTGGCGCAGCCAGTCCGGCCGGCGCGTCAGGAAGCCGTTGACATGTTCGCGCCGGATCAGCGGTATGCGCTCGCCGAAGCGGCGGCGATGCATGTCGATCAGCATGTTCTTGTGGGTGTTTTCCACCTCGGCCATGTCCTCGAAAATCCTGGCCGAATCCGGGTACCTGTCCTTCAGGATCTGCGCATAGGCCTGGTAGATGCGGCCGTCGTCCTCTTCGGAGGATATGGCGAGCGCCAGAACCTCCTGTTCGGAAAGCGATGACAGGCTGCGTTTAGAGCCGGAAAAAAGACGTGAAAACATGATGCGAAATGCCTAGTTTAGAATTATTCTAAAAATAGTCAGGCCTCACGAAAAGGTCAAGGCGAAACGGCCGCGTGAGACTCGACAGCGAGCGCGATAACTTCATACATAGTCAGAGGATGAACGCTTTCCCGAAAGCTCGGACCGCATGAACCCGCTCCTGTCCAGCAAGGATACGCTTCTCGATCGCCTCGGCATGGCGATGGCTGAAAGGCTGACGACGAAGACGTCGGGCTATGAGCCCTATACGCCGTCTGACCCGGAGACGCTCGCCCGCACGCTGCGGCCCGGTGACATTCTGCTGATCGAGGGCAATCAGAAAATCTCGGCGGCGATCAAGTATCTGACCCAGTCGACCTGGTCGCACGCCGCCTTCTTCGCCGGCGACGAAATCCCGCTGACGCTGGACGAGGCAACGCTGCCGGTGATCGATCGGCCGCAACTGATCGAGGTCAACCTCGGCCAAGGATGCGTCGCGGTGCCGCTTCGGAAATACTCCACCTACAACACCCGCATCTGCCGGCCGATCGGGTTGACGCCGGAGGACCGGGATACGGTGCTGTCCTTCATGATCTCGCGGCTCGGCATGAAATACGACATGAAGAACATTCTGGACATGCTCAGGTATTTCATGCCGGCACCGCCGGTACCGGTGCGCTGGCGCCGCCGGATGCTGGCCTTCGGATCCGGCGATCCGACGCGCGCCATCTGCTCGACGCTGATTGCGCAGGCCTTCGAGCAGATCCGCTACCCGATCCTGCCGGAGATTACCCGCGCGCCAGGACGGGCCTCGGCGACGTCGCAATATTCGCGCTCCGAAATCCTGCATATCCGTCATCATTCGCTCTATACGCCGCGCGATTTCGACCTTTCACCCTATTTCACGATCGTCAAGCCGACGCTCGAATACGGCTTCGACTACAAAAGATTGCAGTGGGAGAGCAAGGATGGCGAACCCCTCATAGAGAAATATTGAGCGTCTTCTCCCGCACGATATAGGCCTTCTGCCGGTCGGTGATGTAGTCGCGCACGATCGGTGCTGCATCGCGCGAGCGTGACAGCTGCATGTGGAAGACCAGCTGGCTGCCGGTGCGGAACATCATTTCGGCGCTGATCAGATAGAATTCCCACATGCGGGCGAACCGCTCGTCATACATCTCGATGACCTTGTCGCGGTTCTTCTCGAACCGCTCGCCCCAATGCTTGAGCGTCGTCGCATAGTGGATGCGCAGGAATTCCAGATCCGTCACCCACAGGCTGTTCTTCTCCACCACCTCGAACACCTCGGAAAGAGCGGGAGAATAGGCACCGGGGAAGATATATTTGCGCAGCCAGGCGCTTGCCATGCCGGGCGGGCTCATATGGCCGATGGAATGCAGCACCGCGACGCCATCATCCGGCATCAGCGCATTCAGCTTCTTGAAGAACTCGTCATAGTGATGCACGCCGACATGTTCGAACATGCCGACGGAAACGATGCGGTCGAAGGGCTCGTTGACGTCGCGGTAGTCGCGCAGCTCGAAGCGCACCCGTCCGTCGAGCCCGGCATCCTTGGCGCGCTGCGTCGCCAGCGCCTGCTGCTCCTTCGACAGTGTCACGCCAAGCACCTCGACGTCCTCGAGCTGGGCGAGATAGAGCGCCAGGTCCCCCCAGCCGCAGCCGATGTCGAGCACCTTCATGCCGGGGCGAAGGCAGAGCTTGGCGGCAAGCAGCCGCAGCTTGTTGCGCTGGGCCTCTTCCAGCGTCTCCTGCGGTTCGCGGAAATAGGCGCAGGAATAGAGCATGTGCTCGTCGAGGAAGAGCTTGTAGAACTCGTTGCCGAGATCGTAGTGATGGGCGACGTTGCGCTGCGCCTCGCCCTTGACGTTGGATTGCTGGCGCTTGCGAAAGCGCATCTTGATGGCCCGCAACGCCTTCTGGATCGGGTAGGAGCCGAGCGCCAGCCGGTTGATCGAAAACAGCGTCAGGAAATCACGCAGGCTCGAGCCATCCTCGAAGCGCAGCGTCCCCTCCATATAGGCCTCGCCGGCGGCAAGTTCGGAGTTGAACACAAGGGTGCGGTAAAGTTTCGGATCCGTCAGCCGCATGGTTACTTCGGGACCGGGCTCGCCCGAAAAGACATGCGGCTGTCCGTTTGCGTCGATGACCGTCAGCTTGCCCTTGCGAATGAAGGCTTTCATCATATGCGACAGTGGAAACATGCACACCTCGGTGGATAAAGCAGCTCGGTACGCGCCACTCTATCACCGGGTTTGCAAAATGCGCGGCCGAAATTCGCAAATATTCAACGACCTGTTGCGGTCGCTCCGGCACTTGCGGCAACGACGAGAACAGTGCCGGCGATCTGCAGCGCCGTCATCGGCTGGCTGAGCACAACAAAGCCCGCAAGGGCGCCGATCGCCGGTTCCAGGCTCATCAGGATGCCGAAGGACGAGGTGCTCATCCGCCGCAGGGCTATCATTTCCAGCGCATAAGGGATCAGCGGCACAAGGAGGGCGAGACCCGCAACAGCAACGACGCCCTCGACCGTGATGCGCGAGACTTCCAGAAGCCCGAACGGCGTCGCGACGATGGCGGCCACGATCAGCGACATGGAAAGACCCTGCAGGCCCTCGAACGCATTCCCCGCCTTCTTCATCAGGATGATGTAGAGCCCCCAGCCGGTGGCGGCGCCAAAGGCAAAGAGTATGCCTGTGAGATTGCCGACCCAGCCATGCCCGTCATGGGCGAGGAAAAGCACGCCGGCGCCGGCGATCAGCGGCCAGACGAGCCGCCAGCCGAGGCCGAAGGCAAAGGTTGCGACGGCCAGCGGTCCGAGAAAATCAATCGCGACGGCAAGGCCGAGCGGGATGCGCTCGATCGCCGCGAAGAAACACAGCGTCATCCCCGCCATGGATGCGCCGAGCAGTCCGGCGGTCTGCCACTGTGCCCGCGAATAGCGCAGGACCGGCGGCCGCACGACGATGGCCAGCAGAGCCGCGGCCCAGATCAACCGCAGCCAGGTGGTGCCGAACGGGCCATAGGCGGCGATTGCCGATGCCGAAAACGCCGAGCCGAACTGCACGCTCGACATCGACAGAAGGCACAAGACGCCGCCGGTCAGCGCGGCGCTCGTCCCCGTCGTCAAGGGTGCCGCCACCGGCATCGCCGTGTCGTTTCCATAGGCCGGTGTGGCCGTCCGCTGATCCAAGTCCTTGTCCTCCAGGTTGCCGCCGATTGTTGGCATCGGCTCTACTGGAGGCAGGCGCAACCGGCAAATTCATATTTGTGGACCTTAGCTTCACGGCATTTGATGCTCGCCACTGACGACGGGAACATAATCGCTGCAGGATCGTTATCGTCGCACTGCAACTTCAAGCGAGGGAACCCACATGGATGTCAATGGTGTAGGATGGATCGCGGCCATCATCATCGGCGGTCTTGCCGGATGGCTTGCAGAACAGTTCATGAAGTCCGAAATGGGCATGTTCTTCAACATCATTCTGGGCATTATCGGCGCCGTCGTGCTCAACGCCATTCTGGCGTTTGCGGGAGTAGGTTTCACCGGCTGGCTCGCCTATCTGCTTATCGGCTTCATCGGCGCCTGCCTGCTGATCGCCGCCGGACGCGCCGTGCGGAGGTAGGCCATCGAGGAGAACGACAATGCTGACATTCGCAGCCGAGGGCAGCGGCCAGGGCAAGCTGGAAATCAACGGCCATTCCGAGCCGGTTTCCTACGAGTTGATCGTGGCGCGCGAGGAAGATGAGAGCAGCCAAGTGCGGATTCGCTTGAATGCCCCGCGCGACTGGCTGCTGAAGCAGGGTTTCACCGGCGATGCGGTTCTGGTGCGCAGCAACGGTTCGCGCATCGCGGTGCGGCGTGACGGCGTTCTTGATGCTCATTGCAGCGTGTGCGTCACGCTCGAAGGCTATGACGACACGCTGAGCGACCTCGGCGAAGTTTCCGAGGCCTATCCGGAATTGAAACACTGAAAGCTTGCGGCGGAAACGGAAACGGGCGCGGTACGAGGCCGCGCCCGTTTCCATGGCTGCCGTAAAAAGGCTCAGTCCTTGGCGCGCTCGACGTAGGACGCGTCTTCCGTCAGGATGACGACGCGGGTGCCGACGCCGATATGCGGCGGGACCATGGTGCGAACGCCATTCGACAGGATCGCCGGCTTGTAGGACGAGGATGCCGTCTGGCCCTTGACGACCGGCTCGGTCTCGACGATTTCGAGCGTCATGCGGGTCGGAAGCTCGATTGCCAGGGCAACGCCTTCGAACATCTTCAGCTGTACGACCATGCCTTCCTGCAGGTAGGCCTTGTCGTCGCCGATGACGTCGGGCGTAACGGCAACCTGATCGTAGGTTTCCGGGTTCATGAAGTGGAAGCCTTCGCCGTCTTCATAGAGGAACGTGTGCTCGCGGTCTTCGACGAAGGCGCGCTCCACCTGCTCGGTCGTACGCCAGCGCTCGGAAACCTTCACGCCATCGGAGATACGGCGCATGTCGACCTGGGTGACCGGCGTTCCCTTGCCGGGATGAAAGTTCTGAGCGGTCAGAACGGCGTAAAGCTTGCCGTCCACTTCGAGAACATTGCCCTTGCGGACTGAAGAGGCGATTACCTTGACCATAAGTCTTCCTTGTAACTGAGCTTGATGCGTCGTAGAGGAGCGCACGAAACATGCGCGTCAAAGACGCCAGAATGCGTTTTCGGGCCGCACCTATCCTATATTTGTGCAAATTGCCAGTGCGACGGCAGGGGCCGCCCGAAGAAACCGCCGAATTGCGCGAAACATCGACTGCTCGAGAAATCTGGATACAGGAACTTCATGCCCGCTGCCTCCCCCTGGTGGACGCCCGATGTCCATGCCGATCGCCGAGGTTTCCTCCTCGGCCGCAACCGGATTCAGGCTGCCCTGCGCGCCTACTTCGCAGCCCGGGATTTCATCGAAGTGGATACCGCGACGCTGCAGGTGTCGCCTGGCAACGAGGCGCATCTGCATGCCTTTGCAACGCAGGCCGTCAATCACGATGGCAGCCGGGTGCCGCTCTATCTGCACACCTCGCCGGAATTCGCCTGCAAGAAACTTTTGGCCGCCGGCGAGCAGCGCATCGCCTGTTTCGCCCATGTCTATCGCAATCGCGAGCGCGGGCCGCTGCATCATCCGGAATTCACCATGCTCGAATGGTACCGGGCCGGCGAAACCTACGAGGTGCTGATGCGCGATTGCGCCGATATCCTTGGGCTTGCCGCCGAGACCGTGCAGGCGAAGCAGTTGACGTATCGCGGCGCCAAGGCCGATCCTTATCTGGAACCGGAGCGGATCACCGTCGCCGAAGCCTTCGAGCGTTTCGCCGGCATCGATCTCATCGCCTCGATCGATCGCAGTGGTGAAACCGACCGGGAGCGTTTGGCGGAAAGTCTCCGGAGCGCCGGTCTGCGCGTCGCGCAGGACGATACCTGGGCGGATCTCTTCAGCCGGGTGATCGTCGACA
This sequence comes from Rhizobium giardinii bv. giardinii H152, assembly GCF_000379605.1. GTDB lineage: Bacteria > Pseudomonadota > Alphaproteobacteria > Rhizobiales > Rhizobiaceae > Pararhizobium > Pararhizobium giardinii. Next base: position 15,559 of record NZ_KB902578.1, read on the forward strand.
AGGTCGAGCCCAATCTCGGTTTCGGTCGCGCGACGATCCTCTACGAGTATCCCGTCGCCGAAGCCGCCCTTGCGCGGCCAACGCCGCATGACGCGCGCGTGGCGGAACGGTTTGAGCTCTACGCCTGCGGCGTCGAGCTCGCCAATGCCTTCGGTGAATTGACGGATGCCGCCGAGCAGCGCCGCCGCTTCACGATGGAGATGGCCGAGAAGAGCCGTGTCTACGGCGAAACCTATCCGCTGGACGAGGATTTCCTTGACGCGCTCGACATCATGCCGGAGGCAAGCGGCAGCGCGCTCGGATTCGACCGGCTGGTGATGCTGGCGACAGGGGCGACGCGGATCGATCAGGTCATCTGGGCGCCGGTGGCCGAAACCAGCGAGCGAAGAGGAGGCCGGGCGTGACCGCCAGCCGCGCTTTGAAAACGATCGATGATCTCGAAGAGGCGGGCCTGATCGCCGGCACGCGGAACGCGCAGCTGTCTGACGTCGCCGCCCGCTACGCAATCGCCGTGACGCCCGCCATGGCGGCGCTGATCGACCCGGGCGACCCGAACGATCCGATCGCCCGCCAGTTCATTCCCGACGCGGCCGAGCTTGTCCGCCTGCCGCAAGAGCGCGCCGATCCGATCGGCGACACAGCGCACAGTCCCGTCGAGGGTATCGTTCATCGCTACCCGGACCGCGTGCTCTTGAAGGCCGTGCATGTCTGCCCGGTCTATTGCCGCTTCTGTTTCCGCCGCGAAATGGTCGGGCCGCAGGGGCTCGGCACACTTGCCTCGCAGGCGATGGACAGAGCCTTCGCCTATATCGCCGATCATCCGGAAATCTGGGAGGTGATCCTCACCGGCGGCGATCCGCTGGTGCTGTCGCCGCGCCGGCTGGCCTCGGTCATGGAACGGCTGGCAGCGATCGATCACGTGAAGATCGTCCGCTTCCACACCCGCGTGCCGGTCGCCGAGCCGGAGCGCGTCGATGCGGCGATGATCGCCGCCCTGAAAGCAAGCGGCAAGACCACCTATCTTGCGTTGCATGCCAACCACCCGCGCGAACTGACGATGGATGCCCGTGCCGCCTGCGGCCGGCTGGTCGATGCCGGCATCGTCATGGTCAGCCAGTCGGTGCTGCTGAAGGGCGTCAATGACGATCCCGACACGCTCGCCGCGCTGATGCGGGCCTTCGTCGAAAACCGGATCAAGCCCTATTATCTGCACCATCCCGATCTCGCGCCCGGCACCAGCCATTTCCGCCTGACGATCGAGGAGGGGCAGGCCCTGGTCGCATCGCTGCGCGGCCGCGTCTCCGGGCTCTGCCAGCCGGCCTATGTCCTCGATATTCCCGGCGGCCACGGCAAGACGGTCATCAGTGCCTCGACGATCGCGGACAATGGCGGCGGTTGCTATACTGTCGCGGATTTCCATGGCGAGACGCACGCCTATCCGCCTCTCGTGACGGACTAAGCAGGTTTGGGGAAAGTATCGCACGGTTTGCCAACTAAAACCTGCTTAGAGGCGAATTTTACCGAACAGGGCGCTCAGCTCGGATTGCCGGCTGGTTCCGGTTTTCTGGAATATCGCGCGGATGTGGCTTCTGACCGTTTCGTAGCCGGTCGCATGCCGGGCGGCGATATCGACGGCGCTCAACCCGCTGGCGACGAGAAGCGATATCCTGGCCTCGGCGGGCGTCAGGTCGAACAGCGCCATCAGCGTTTCCGGCTTCAGCCGAATGTCCTCGTCCGGATCCTCGATCAGCGCGACGGCACAGGAATGGGAAAACACGTCGGCCAGATTGGCGCCGAACCGTTCGAAACGAACGATCAGCGGCCGTTTTCCGGGACGTGAGAGACGCACCGCAGACAGGCTTTCCGCGGCGTGTCCGTTTGCCTGGATCGCGATCTTGAGTTCGCGGTTGAAACGGGCGGTTTCGCTCGCAAAGCAGGTTCGCACCACGCCTCTCGAAATGCGCAATCCTCTTGTAAACAGGGCGTCCGCTTTCCGATTGGTCAGCGTGACGAGGCCTTTGCGGTTGAAGAAGATACAGGCGATGTTGGATGTCTCGAAAGCGGCCGCCATGCCCATCACCTTGCTGGCGTCGATATGCTTGGCGATCTGCATCGCTGTGAGCAGCCGGGATCGAATGGCGTGGAAATGCGGCGTATCTTCCGGAGGCGGAGACGCTTCCGTTGCCTTGTTTTGCAGGACGAAATAGAGCTCGTCCGTGCCTGAGGAGATATTCATGAGCACGGAATCGCCGATTCCGTATTTTCTCAGGAATTGATAGTATTCGTGCTGATCGAACTGCTGCCTGGAGATGAAGTTCCCTTCCAGGACGACGCCCGACTGGTGAAGTTGCGGCAGCAGCTGGGCGCGAAAATCCCGCGTGTTCCATTCTTCCCGCATATAGCCGTCGAGTAGATCGCCGAGACTTTCGGTGCATAACGCCGCGCCAAAGGCGCCGCGACCGGTCGGTTCCATGATATTGGCGCCTACTGCGCCCGTCGCATTGCTGATGGCCTCCACGGTGTGCAGCCAGCGCGACGGCTCGAAAACCGCCGCCTGGACGTGATCGAGGGCCTGTGCGAGTGCTCCGGCGTTAACGCGCATTTGTATCTGCTCACGTTCGCAATAACCAAGTTTAAGTTTGGACTGCCCCGTGCGTCAATGGTTAAGGATGGGCTTTCTCTCGCACTCGCGAGCCAATTTTGGTGCAGTGCACCGCCGCCCGACGGCCAACACAAAAAAGCCGGCCACCGCGCGGTGACCGGCTGATTTGCAATTCAAAAAGCCGGATCAGCTTTCCTTGATCGGCGCGATCGCGATTTCGACGCGGCGGTTCTGCGCCCGCCCGGCTTCGCTCGCATTCGAGGCGACCGGACGGTCAGGGCCATAGCCCACGGCCGACATGCGGCGCTGGTCGACGCCGCGCGAGCCGAGATAGTTGGCGACCGAAACCGCGCGGCGCTCGGAAAGGCCCTGGTTGTGGCTGGCGCTGCCGGTCGAATCGGTATGGCCGTCCACGTCGATCAGCGTCTTGTTGAACTTGCGCAAGACGATCGCCACCGAGTCCAGCGTCGAATAGAAGCCGGGGTTCACCTGGTCCTGGTCGGTCGCAAAGGTGATGTTCGAGGGCATGTTGAGGATGATGCGGTCGCCGGCGCGGGTCACGGAAACGCCGGTGCCCTGCAACTGGGCGCGCAGTTCGGATTCCTGGCTGTCCATGTAGTTGCCGATCAGGCCGCCGCCGAGCGCGCCGATACCGGCGCCGACAAGGGCCGCGTCACGGCGGCCGGCCGCACTTCCGCCGACCAGAAGGCCGGTCGCGGCGCCGAGGCCCGCGCCGATCAGCGCGCCGCCGGCGGTGTTCGACATCTTTTGCTGGCCCGTATACGGATCGGTGGTGGTGCAACCGGAAAGATAGACGGCGGCGATGGCCAGTACGGCAAATTTCTTGATCATGGAATCAGCGGTCCCCAATGGTGTTGTCTGTTTCATACTACTGATTGCGGCAGGAAGATGAAGAGCAAGGGTTCATTTAGGGATGAAATCCGTTGGGTAAGGCGCGGGAAGGCCGCTGACAGCGCTCCCGCGTCCTTGGTCGCTATTCCGTCAGGTTGATCTCTTCCGTGCTGTCGCCCTGGCACGTGTAGCAGCAATCGGTGCAGGTCTCGGCATTTTCAGGCCCGGTTCCCCAATAGGTCGTCTTGTCGCCGGAAACCCATGCGCCGTAGCAGATCTTCTCGCCTTCGTCGCAAGAGAGCGGAATCTGCTTGGTTTCGCCGTCGTCCAGCAGATAGACCTGATTGTTGCCCGGCCAGACATGATCGCGGTCCTGGCTGTAAAGCTCGACTTCGACGGCGTTCGGATGGCTGTTCATCATCTGGAAGGTTACGTCGGCGGCAGAGGCGGCGCTGACGCCGCCCAAAAGCACGACTATGGAAAGCGCGGCAAGACCCGCGCGTTGACGAATGGTTTTCATGAATCCCCTCTGAATTATCGGCCGTGCGGCCAAAATTCAGCTAGCATGAATATAACAACCGCGAAACGGCCGACTGGGGCCGGCGACGCGGATTTTTCGACACCATTTTTGGGGACAAGGAAAGGTGGAGCAGCGACGGATTTCGCCTTCAAGATGCCAAGTCAAACTCTGGCTAACGACTTGTAGAAAAAGGTCGATCCGCAAAAGCTGCCATCGGGCATCAGCGCATATTGCGGGATGACGCCGACGCGCTGCCAGCCGAATTTCTCATAGATCGATTCGGCCGGGCTACCGGTTGCCGTGTCGAGCACGAGCACATGCCGCCCGTGGTTGGCCGCCTCGCTTTCGGCGGCTTCCATCAGCAATCGCGAAAGCCCAAGGCCGCGCGCCTTGCGGTGCACGAGCAGTTTCTTCAGGTCGGCGCGATGCGGCTGGTTCGGCATCATGCCGATGCCGAGCTGCACCGTGCCGAGAATCTCGCCATCTCTTTCCGCCACGATCAGCAGCGTCTGTCCATCGACCACGGAGCGGCCGACGCCCTCCCAATAGGGCATGGCATCGGCAGGCGCATATGGTGACATGAACCCGACGGACGCGCCACCCTCGACGCAGTCCGAGAGAACCTCGGCCAGCGCCGGCAAGGCAGCAGCAATTTCGGACGGGGCAAGGGTGCGGATCGTGATCTGGGGCATGGGACTAGACTTTGCTGCGGTTGAGAATGACGGCGTAGCGGGCCGGCGCGCCATGCGGATTGTGAAAGATGTGGGCTTCGGCAAGCCGCATGAACAGGCAGTCGCCCGCCTCCAGCACATGGGTTTCCTCACCGGCGGTCATGGTGAGCCGTCCCTCGAAAAGCCACAGATGCTGGGTCCAGCCGGCATCGAGCTGTTGCTGCTCGAACACCACGCGGGCGCCCGGCGGAAACTCGACCTCGACGATATCGACGGGCGAGCCGATGCCGTCCGGCGAAACCGAGCGGCGCAGGTAACCCGTGTCCGGATCACGCCAGACGCGCTGCTCTGCGCGCCGCAGAAGCGGCTTTCCTTCCGGCTGTTCGCCGGCGAAGAAGCGTGAAAGCGTCGTCTCGAGCGCACTGCAAAGCCGGGCAAGCAGCTGTGCGGTGGGGCTCGCCTCGCCGCGCTCGATGCGCGAGATCATGGCCCGGCTGACACCTGAGCGGCCGGCGAGCTCGTCGAGTGTCAGGGATAGCTGAAGGCGCAGCGTTTTCATCCGCTCGCCGATATCTGTCTCAAACGTGCCTGTGGTCGATTCCATGATAGGAGAATTAAATGATCCTATAGTGGAGTCAACTATGAAACTGAAAGACCTCGTTGAGGCTAATCGCACTTCCCACTTTCTTCATCCGAGGGAAATCGCCTAATCATGCGGTCGGAAACAGGAAACCGGGACTGCGTCATGCTCACGTTCAAGACATCTACCGGCGTGGTCAATGTCGATACCTGGGGCTATCAGTTGCAGGGGTTGGGCGGCGACCCGCAAAACGTCGACCTGCTCGTCTCCGCCACCCATGATCTGCTCGTCATTGATTCCTCCCGCGACGGCACGAACAGCGGGCGTTTCACCGCAGACGAAGTGACCCGCATGAAGGACGGCATGGGCGGGCGGTCCGTGGTCGTGTCTTATATCTCCGTCGGCGAGGCGTCCGATTTCCGCGACTACTGGGACGAGGACTGGACCACCACGGGCAGAGCCACCGGCAAACTGACCGACGAGGCGCCGGACTGGCTTGGACCTGTCAATCCCGACTGGCCGGAATCGCGCAAGGTGCGGTACTGGGATCCGGACTGGCAGAATACCATGTTTAACGACCGCAAGACCGGTGATCTCGACGCCATCGTCAAGGCCGGGTTCGATGCGGCCTATCTCGACATCATCGACGCCTATTATTTCTGGGGCGCCGAAGTCTCCAGGGGTGATCGCCACGCCGGGGATCCGGTCAACCAGAAGCAGGCCGCACAGCGCATGGTCGATTTCGTCGTCGCCCTGACGGAACATGCCCGCGAAACCAATCCGGATTTTTTCGTCATCCCCCAGAATGGCGCGTGGATCCTCAATGACCTGGGTAACGACAGCGCGCGCAAGCAGGCCTATCTCGATGTCATCGGCGGCATAGCGGTCGAAGATCTCTATTATCGCGGCGACAAGGACGAGAACAATCCGCTGAGGCCCGACGAAGAGACGATCGCAATCCTGAAGCGCGACTTTGTCGACAAGGGCATACCGGTCTTTGTGGTGGATTACATCAGTGGCAGCGCGCGCGTCGACGCGTTCAACAAGATGGTCCTGGCGGACGGGTTCATTCCGTTTGCCGCCCCCGAGCGCGATCTCGACAGGCTGGTCGGCACCCATGATGGCGATCCCGCCTATATCCGGCCCACTGCGCAGGCGGACACCCTGCGCGGCTCAAAGCTCGCCGACAAGATCGGCGGTCTGGGCGGCGACGATAAAATTTCCGGGCGTGAAGGCAACGACACGATTTCCGGCGGAGCCGGGAACGACAAGCTCCATGGCGGAGCGGGAAAAGACACCCTCACCGGCGGGAGCGGCAAGGATCAATTCGTCTTCGACACCAAGTTCGCCGCTGGCAATATCGATAGGGTGGTCGATTTCAGCGTTGCCGAGGATCGGCTTCTCCTGGACCACGACATCTTTTCCAGGCTGCCGGTCGGCGCCCTCAAAGCCTCGGCCTTCGTCATCGGCACGAAGGCGGCCGATGTTGGCGACCGGATCATCTACGACAGCCGGACCGGCGAAATTTTCTACGACGCCGATGGCGCGGGCAACGGTGCGGCGATCCAGATTGCGCGGCTCGACAGCCACCTCAAGCTGGCAGCCGACGATTTCCTGATCTTCTGAGGCCCGCCACCGGTTGATCGCGCACTTCGCCTTTTGCAGCCGTCCTGCGGCAGATAACCGGCGTCCATCGCATTTGGCGGGTCGCAATCGGTAAAATTCTTTGCAGTTTGGGAGGTTCCATTGTATGCGGGCGCATGAGCACAAATTCGACCCGCACACCCCTTTCGCACATCCGCAATTTCTCGATCGTCGCCCATATCGACCACGGCAAGTCGACGCTGGCTGACCGGCTGATCCAGTCGACCGGCGGTCTTGCCGCGCGCGAGATGTCCGAACAGGTTCTCGACAGCATGGACATCGAGAAGGAGCGCGGCATCACCATCAAGGCGCAGACCGTGCGCCTGCATTACGTCGCCAACAACGGCGAGACCTATGTTCTCAACCTGATCGACACGCCCGGCCACGTCGACTTTGCCTATGAAGTCTCGCGCTCGCTGTCGGCCTGCGAAGGTTCGCTGCTGGTCGTCGATGCGTCCCAGGGTGTCGAAGCCCAGACGCTTGCCAACGTCTACCAGGCGATCGACAACAACCACGAGATCGTCACCGTCCTCAACAAGATCGACCTGCCGGCCGCAGAACCCGAGCGGATCAAGGAACAGATCGAGGAAGTCATCGGCATCGATGCATCCGAAGCGGTGCTGATCTCGGCCAAGACCGGCCTCGGCATTCCCGACGTACTCGAAGCGATCGTTCATCAGTTGCCGGCGCCAAAGAGCGAGGGCGGCGAGGAAGCGCCGCTGAAGGCGCTGCTCGTCGACAGCTGGTACGATACCTATCTCGGCGTCATCGTTCTCGTGCGCATTCTCGATGGTGTGCTCAAGAGGGGCCAGACGGTCCGCATGATGGGCACCGACGCCAAGTATCAGGTCGAGCGCGTCGGCGTCATCACGCCGAAGATGCTCACGGTCGATGCGCTGGGTCCCGGCGAGATCGGCTTCATCACGGCCAGCATCAAGGAAGTTGCCGATACCCGCGTCGGCGACACCATCACCGAGGACAAGCGCCCGACGGCGCAGGCGCTGCCGGGCTTCAAACCGGCCCAGCCGGTTGTCTTCTGCGGCCTCTTCCCGGTCGATGCAGCCGATTTCGAGGACCTGCGCGCCGCCATGGGCAAGCTGCGCCTCAACGACGCCTCGTTCTCCTTCGAAATGGAAAGCTCGGCGGCACTCGGCTTCGGTTTCCGCTGCGGCTTCCTCGGCCTGCTGCATCTGGAAATCATCCAGGAGCGCCTCGAGCGCGAATTCGATCTCGACCTGATCGCGACGGCGCCGTCGGTTGTCTACAAGCTCTACATGACCGACGGCACCGAGCGCGAACTGCACAATCCGGCCGATATGCCCGATGTCGTCAAGATCAAGGAAATCCACGAGCCCTGGATCCGCGCGACCATCCTGACGCCCGACGATTATCTCGGCGGCATCCTCAAGCTCTGCCAGGACCGGCGCGGCATCCAGGTGGAACTGACCTATGTCGGCACCCGCGCGATGCTGACCTACGACTTGCCGCTCAACGAGGTCGTGTTCGATTTCTACGACCGGCTGAAGTCGATCTCCAAGGGCTATGCCTCCTTCGACTACCACATCACCAGCCATCAGGAAGGCCATCTGGTGAAGATGTCGATCCTCGTCAACGGCGAGCCGGTCGATGCCCTGTCGATGATGGTGCACCGCATGGCCGCCGAAAAGCGCGGCCGCGACATGTGCGAGAAGCTCAAGGAACTTATCCCGAAGCACATGTTCAAGATCCCGATCCAGGCCGCCATCGGCGGCAACGTGATTGCCCGCGAAACCATCTCGGCCCTGCGCAAGGACGTCACCGCCAAGTGCTACGGCGGCGACGCTACCCGCAAGCGCAAGCTGCTCGACAAGCAGAAGGCCGGCAAGAAGCGCATGCGCCAGTTCGGCAAGGTGGAAATCCCGCAGGAAGCGTTCATCGCGGCGCTGAAGATGGGTGACGAGTAGGCGCCTTTTTCCGCTTATGATCGAGGGGATGGATTGACGCGCCATTGATCGAGCCGAGAGATCGCGGCTGCCGGGCGTGCTCCCGGACCCGCGGTGCACGCCGCTTTATCTCCCGAGCCGCCGCGCCGGGTTTCCCACGACCGTCGCCCCGGCGGGCACGTCCTTGGTGACTACGGCGCCCGCTCCGACGATCGCGGCGTCGCCGATGGTTACGCCGGGCAGGAGGATGGCGCCGCCCCCGATCCACACGTCCGCGCCGATCGTCACGGGCTTTGCGAGCTCAAGCCCTGTCCTGCGCAAGGCGGGATCGTTGGCGTGGACGGCGCAATAGATTTGCACGACCGGTCCCAGCATCGAGCCCCGCCCGATGCGGACAGGGGCGGAATCGAGAATGGTGCAGCCTGCATTCATGTAGACATTCTCGCCAAGGGCGATGTTCATGCCGTAGGAACAATGAAACGGTGCCTCGATCGTGAAATTTTCGGGCACGGCGCGAAAAAGCGCCTGCAGGGCCGGCGCCGCCTGCCCCCGCTCCGCCGGCGGCAGCGTATTGTGCTGATGCACCGCCTCGCGCGCCCTTCGCCGTAAAGCGTCGAGCTCGGGATCGAGGCAATTGTACCATTGGCCCGCTTCCATCTTCATCCGCTCGCTGTCCGACATGCCATTTCTCCCCCCGCAGGACGTCTATCTTTGCAGACCGGTGCCGCCGCCCGCAAGCGCGGCCTTTGAAAAGCGGGGGCTCGTCTTCCTGCCATTCACATCGGCTTGAACTGCAGGCCCCGCTCCATTAAACCTTTCCTTGCATGCCGAAGCCTCGGCCTGCAGTCTTGCCGGATCCATAAGGGGTTTCGAAATGCACAAGTTCAAGATTCTGAAGGCCGCTAACGACCAGTTCCGCATCCAGTTCCTGTACAATGCGGAAGTGATGGTCTGGTCGGAGAGCTACGCGTCCAAGGCGAGCGCGAAGAACTGCATCGAATCGATCAAGAAGAACGCGCCGGGTGCGGCGACGGTCGATGTCAGCAAGGACGAAACCGGATCCGGCTATCGTTTCGAGATCGTCGCAAGCAAGGACGGCGAGCATTTCGTCCGCTTCAAGGCGTCCAATGGCGAGACGATGGTCCGCTCCGAGACCTACGCGTCCAAGGCAAGCGCCAAGAATTGCATCGAGTCCGTCAAGAAGAACGCCCCGGACGCGCCGGTGGAAGACGAAACCGCCAGCGCTTGATGGCCTGCCACCTCACCATCCGGCGAGGCGGCGCACCCTCAGAGACTTCAAATCAGCCCCAGTGAACTCCCCGCCAGCCCGGCCGAGAAGCACAGGAGCAGGCTTGCCGCTATCCGGCGCAGCAGTGGCGGGAATTCGCCATTGGCCCGGCCGATCAGGGCCGCGCCGGAACTGAGCCAGAGGCAGGCGACCGTCAGCACGATCATCAGAAACAGTCCGAGCCATGGCAGCATGGCCTGAAGGCTGCCATGCGGCAGGAGAACGAGGCCGATGATCAGCGCCTTCGGGTTGAGCACGGTGGTGATGAAAACCTGCCGGAAGGTGACGAGCGGGGCGCCAATACCGGCAGGCGAGATCGTCCAGAGCCGGGCGGCAAGCAACAGCACCCAGATCGCCGAACAGAGCTTGATGGCCGAGGCGGCAATCGGATGGGCGGCGAGATAGGGTCCGGCAAAGGTCGCAAGCGGCACGATCGTCAGCAGGTAACCGGCGGCCTCTGCCGCGATCAGGTGCAGCGATCGCCGGAAACCGGCAGAGCCGCCGGCGACAGCCAGCAACGTGTTGGTCGGGCCGGGGGTGAGAAGCAGAAGGAATACGGCGGCGATAAAGGCGGGTGCGGTCAAGATGATCTCCAGGTGCTGGGCGGCACCTTATCGCCTGTCGCCATATCCGTCTTGATCTCGCTCAAGCCGCTGCTTGCTTTTCCGCAAATTCCTTCACCAGCCCCTCATAGGCTTCCATCGGCGGAAACGTCTCGTAACTGTGCACCGCCGCCGTGGTTGCCCAGGGCAGCTTCTCGCTGGTGAAGGTCTCGATGAAGGGCGAGAACCAGCTTGTATCGTCCAGCATGGTCGGGCGCAGGTTGACGAACCAGTCCATGCCTTCGGGGCGGGTGAACATCCAGCTCATGCAGTGCGGGCAGAAATAGTGGCGGGTGGCGCCGTGCAGGCCGCCGATCACCGGTTCGCCTTCAGTTACCTCGAAGCCCTCGGCCGGAATGGCGGCGCTCAGCGAATAGGCGCTGGACGACATTCTCTGGCAGCCGGTGCAGTGGCAGGCCATGGTAAGAAGCGGCGGCGCGCTGATCTTCAGCCGCACCTGGCCGCAACGGCAGCCTCCCTCCAGGGGGAAATTCTGAATTTTCATGATGGGTCCTCCGCATTTTTGGATCAATCTAGCGGAGCAACTGCAGTCGTCAAACCCATCCTTGTCTTCGCTCGCGCGGCTGGGTGAAACATCGCAGCCGCTGGCTTGGACGCCGGTCTCAGTCGGTGCCGCAGGGCCAGCTGGAGGGGGCGGTCAATCCGGCCGGCAGCTTGGTCTTGTCGTCGCCGCAGGCAAGATCGACCTGCGCCTGTTCAAGGCCCGTGGCGGCGGAAAGATCGAGCCCCTCGATCCGGGTCAGGTACAGGAAGGCCTGATCGAAGACGAGCGGCCCCTCGAATTTTGCTGCCGTGAGATCGGCGCGGGACAGATTGGCGAGCGAAAAGCGCGTGCCGGTCAGCACCGCGCCCTTGAAGTGCGCCCGGCCGAGTTCAGCCTTCTCGAAATTCGCGCCGGTCAGCTGGGCTCCGCTGAAATCGGCGCGCTGCAGTTCGGCGCTGGCAAAGGAAGCGCCAGTGGCGACAATGTTGACGAAGCTCGATCGGTAGGCTTCGACGCGGGCGAAATTGGCTTTTTCCGCCCTTGCGCCGGCCAGCCATGCACGCACCAGATGGGCCTTCTCCAGGTTCGCGGCGGTCAGGTTCGAGCCGCTGAGGTCGGTCATGGAAAAATCAGTGCCGAAGAGGTTGGCGCCTTCCAGTTCGCTGGATGACAGCATCAGGCTTTTCTTCGTGCATTCGCTCCAATCCAGCCCCGGCGCTGGCATGCTGCCGCAGTCGGATGCGATGGCCGGCTGCGCGGAAAAAAGCAAACCGGAAAGAAGGAACACCGATGCCAACGGGGCAGGCGTAAGAACAGGCGGGATCGTCTTTCGCGCGACGCGCAGCCTCTTGGTCATCCCGCCGGGTCTCTTAACAAACATGCCCATTTACCACTCCGAATGCTCCGTCCATGCGGCTGCCCGGATGCACGGTCTCCACCCGTTCTACACCGCTTGCGCGGCAAGACAAGACCATTGATTTGCCGGCCACTATTGGAAAATGGGGAGCCGAACGGCAATGTCAAACCGGCAGCTTGGCCTATGCGGATGCCGCCGCGAGTTTCCGCGCCTCGCTGCCATCCGCTTCGACCCTTCGGATCGTCCGCACCCAGGCCCGCGCCAGCGCGAGACCTGCCGCATCGGCCTGTTCGGCATCCCGCGCGGCATGCTCGGGGTAGCGCTCGAGCCAGTGCGGATCGATTCCCATGATCTGGTCCTCGAAAATCCGGTTCCAGTCCTCGACGACGCGTGTTCCTGCCTCGAAGTGAAACTGCATGCCATAGGCGGCGCGGCCGATGCGGAAGGCCTGGTTGGCAACGGCCGGATTTGTGGCGAGACGAACGGCGCCCTCGGGCAGGGTGAACGTATCGGCGTGCCATTCGAAGATCGGAAACGAGGTGCCGGCCGCATTCAACACCGGATCGCCTTCACCCGCGGCTGTCAGTGCGACGTCGTGCCAGCCGAATTCGCAGGTCTGGCCAAGCAGGTTCTCCGCCCCGTGCGCCCGCGCGAGAAGCTGGCTGCCGAGGCAGATACCGAGCACGGCCTTGTCGGCATCGGCAAAGGCGCGCATCAGGCGGGCAAGCTGCGGCAGGTAGGGGTGGATGTGGTCGTCGACAGCGCTCTGCTCGCCGCCGAGCACCACCAGTGCGTCATGCGCATGGATATCGGCTGGCAGCGCCTCGCCGGTGAAAGGCCGCCTGAGGTCGATCTCCGCTCCCGCCTCGCCAAGCGCCACGCCCACCTGTCCAAGGTCGGAATGGATCATGTTTTCCACCACCAGAACCCGCATGTCGTCTCCGCTTATCCTGCCGTTTCAACCAGATTGACCATGCCGGGCCTCGGCATTCAAGTGGGTTTCGAGCGGATTTGGCGGCCTCTGTTGCCCCGGGAATGTCCTCAAGCCTTGACCTTTTGGCCCGAAAGTAGCATTGGACCGCCTTGGTCGCGTTCCAAGCAACGCCAGACAGCGGAAAAACCATGAGCAAAGCTACATCCTCTGCCCCCTCGCAGCGCATGCTGAGGGTCGGCGAACAGGTTCGCGCAGCCCTGACCCAGGTGTTGCAGCGCGGCGAGGTGCGCGATCCTCTGATCGAGAAGACGGTGATCTCGATTTCCGAAGTGCGCATGTCGCCGGATCTCAAGATCGCCACCGCCTTCGTGACGCCGCTCGGTATTGCCGATCACGCGGCGACCATCGAGGCGCTGAACCGCAACGCCAAATATATCCGCGGCCGCCTGACGCCGCATCTGAGGCAGATGAAATACATGCCGGAAGTCCGCTTCCGCGACGATACCAGCTTCGACAACTACAAGAAGATCGACGAGCTGCTCAAATCGCCGGAAGTGGTGCGGGATCTGAAGGACGAAGACGGCGAAGAGTGATGGCAAAGCATATCACTCTGGATGAACTGAACGGATGGACCTTCGAGCAGCGCCAGACATTCTACCGCAGTGGCCTTGCCCGCTTCGATAATGCCGAGGCCGTTCGCCTGGTGGAAATGATGGTCGCCTCGGGCCTGCCCTTCCGCAGGGGCAAGGAGATCGCCCATGGCGATCCCGAGATGAAGGCGCTCGAGGCCATCGTCTATTCGCCCTATAATGAGAAGCTGCTGCTCGATGCAGCGGCCGCGGGAAGGCCGCCGCTCGGCGCCATCGAACCGTTGATCGTCGAGGACCTCGGCGAGGATTACCGGGTCGACAATGGCGGCACGGTCGCGGCGGGATACTTGATCGCAAGGCGGCTCTACGCCTTGGGATTCGAAAAGGGTAACAGCCAGAAGATGCCGGACGGCAGCGTGGCAAAGACCGCCGCGACGTTTCGCAAAAAAAGAGCATAGAGAATGTCAAAACCTCGCAAACCCAAGGGCCGCCCGGTTTCCGGCTGGCTGATCCTCGACAAGCCGCTGGATTTCGGCTCGACCGAGGCCGTGTCCAAGATCAAGTGGCTGTTCAAGGCGCAGAAGGCGGGCCATGCCGGCACGCTCGATCCGCTCGCTTCCGGCATGCTGCCGATCGCGCTGGGTGACGCGACGAAGACGGTTCCCTATGTCATGGACGGCCGCAAGATCTATGAATTCGCCGTTGCCTGGGGTGAAGAGCGCTCGACCGACGATCTGGAGGGCGAAGTCGTCCAGTCGTCCGACGCTCGCCCTTCCGAAGAAGACATCCGCGCGCTGCTGCCGAAATATACCGGCGTGATCAGTCAGGTGCCGCCGCAGTTTTCCGCCATCAAGATCGCCGGCAATCGTGCCTATGATCTGGCCCGTGAAGGCGAAACCGTCGACATCCCGGCCCGCGAAGTGGAAGTCTTCCGCCTGTCGCTGCTCGGCTGCACGCCGAATCTCGCGCATTTCGAGATCGAATGCGGCAAGGGGACCTATGTCCGGTCGCTGGCCCGCGATTTCGGCCGCGATCTCGGCTGTTTCGGTCATATCGCGTCGCTGCGCCGCAGTTTCGTTGCCCCCTTTGCCGAAGAGGCGATGGTGCCGCTTGCCGAACTGGTGGCGCTGGAAAAGATCGAGAACGAGGACGAGCGGCTTGAAGCCCTCGATGCCTTCCTGATCGATACCGGCGAGGCGCTGTCCAACCTGCCGCATATCGCCATTACCGAGGATCAGGCGCACCGCCTGAAAATGGGCAATCCGATCATCCTGCGCGGCCGCGATGCGCCGATGGCGGAGCCGGAGGCCTACGCAACCTCGCGCGGCAAGCTGGTCGCCATCGGCGAGATCGGCGAGGGCGAATTCCGGCCAAAGCGCGTCTTCGCCACCGGTTGAGTTCAGCAACAATCCTTTATACCAAAGATCACTGATAATGACCGATGTGATGGCCCGGAAACGGGCGTCCGGGTAGAAGAAACCGCAGAGCGATGCCTGAGNATCGGTCGAGGATTTCGACGCCCTCCGGTGGCCGATTTCCGGGCCACCCGAAGGGCCGGTCGCTTTTGGCTTCCGGACGTCGTCAAAAATCCTCGCCGGACCTTCTGGTCCGACTGCGGTTTTCTCCTAGCCGGAAGTCAAAATCGATCCGGTCACATCGGTCATTATCAGTGATCTTTGGTATTAGATTTCATCACAAGCCATCGGGTTGCCTTCCCGGGATCGCTGGCGCATGTTCCGATCGGTGGTCGGGATTCGCGGCAGGCCGCGGTCCGGAGGGGCTGATCTGATGAGGGAAGCTTGAACGGCAGACTGGACAAACCGAGCGAGCAGGGCGCTCCCTGGCTGGCGTTCCTTCGCTCGCGGCTGAGACGCCCGCTGTCGTTCTATCTGGCGGCGCTGCTGCTTGTCGCCATCGTTCCTTCGTTCGTTTTCTCGATGATCATCCTGAAACGCAGTACCGACGAGCAGGAGCGTGTGATTGCGGCGTTGCTCAAGGGAACGACGGGTGCGGTCACCCGCGTCGTCGAGCGCGAGATCGACAGCATGCTGACCACGCTCAAGGTGTTGTCGACCGCCACGCCGATGGACACCAGAAATCTGGGCCAGCTCTATGAGCGGGCATCGTCCGCCCTTGCCGGTACCGGATCCCATCTGCTGGTCATCGATCGTGGGCACAATCAGCTTTTAAACACGCGGGCGCCCTTCGGCAGCGCGCTCGGCAAGGCGTCCGATCCCGCTTCGATCGACCTGGCGTTCCGCAACGGCGGTCCGCTCATTTCGAACGTGTTTTTTGGCAGGACCGCAGGAAAATGGGTGTTCAACGTCTATCTGCCTGTCACCACGCCCCTCGGCAACAATGATTATCTGCTGACGCTGACCCAGAACGCCGAAAACATGTCGAAGGCGGTCAGCAGGGACGTTCTGTCGCCCGGCTGGAACGCCGCCCTCGTCGACAGCGCCGGCAATGTGATTGCCTCGTCAGATCCCAGCGTGGCGGTCGGCAAGCCCTTCTTCATGAGTATCGTGCCGTCGTTACGCGTCGGCGTCGGCGAGGCGACGCATGAAGGCGTCGCATACCGGACTGTCACCGAGTTTTCCGTCCTCACCGGCTGGAAGGTCATCGCCTGGGCGAGGAGTGCCGATGTCGATGCGCCAGCGCTCTGGTCCTATTTCTGGCTGTCGCTGGGTGGAATTCTCTTTGCCGGTATTGCGATCGCCGGGTCGGTCACCATTGCCGGTCTGCTGACCCAGGGTGTCAAGGTACTGGCACAGGATGCGCATCTCCTCGGTGCCGGACGGCCGATCGCGCCGCGCACGCATATGATTTCCGAAATCGAGACGGTATCGACCGCGCTGGCCGAGGCGGCTCAGGCCCGCCGGAAGGCGGAAAACGAAATCCGCTTCCTGATGCGCGAGGTGGCGCACCGGTCCAAGAACCAGTTGACGGTCATTCAATCGATGCTCAACCAATCGCTCAACGTGGGCGAAAGCCGGGCGGACTTTGCCGAGGCGTTCCGCAAGCGGATTGCCGGCCTTGCACGCTCGACAGATCTGATGATTGCCAACGCCACGCAGGGCGTCGATTTCCAGGAACTTGCGCAAAACCAGCTGCAACCGTTCATTCCCGATGACCCGCAGCGTGTTCACCTTTCCGGGCCGTCCGTGCGGCTTGACGCACAGGTTTCGCAGACGTTGGGCATGGCGCTGCATGAGCTTGCCACCAACGCCACGAAATATGGTGCGCTGGGCAACAGCAGGGGGACCGTCGACCTCACCTGGTCGCTCGCTGACGGGGCATTTCTGCTCGTCTGGAGAGAGGCGGGCGCAGACATCGATGCGGATAGCATCGCCACCACACGCAAGGGTTTCGGGACCATCGTGCTTGAGCGTATGCTTGCGATGGTGCTGGATGCAAAACTGGAGCGGATCATGCATGCGGATGGCATCGAATGGCGCATGACTGTGCCCCAGGAGCGGTTGAATGCAAACCTGTCGGTACAATCCTGATTGGTTTATCCTGCGCGATAGCTGAGTCCAGTTGAAAGAGTACACATGCGTTGCAAGACGATCATCGCAGCCACCGTTGTTGGGGTTTTCGCCTCCGGTATGGTGTCCGCTTTCGGTGCCAAATGCGTGGTTGCCGACCCGACGGGCACGCCGCTCAATGTTCGCGCACAGCCGAACGGGCAAATCCTGTCGACGCTCGACAACGGGCTTTCGGTCGAGGTGATCGCCGAAACGCGGACAGGCGGCAAGCGCTGGGTCGAGGTGGCTGCCAACGGCGAGACGCTGGGCTGGGTCTTTGGCAATTTCCTCGATTGCTCGGGACGCGACGATAAGCTGAAATCGGCGCCGATGCATCCGCGCTCAGCGCCGCAATAGGCGCTCCGGAAGGGCGTCATCCGCCCTCTTTCTTTTTGATGCCGGATAGTTTATAGGCAGCGCCAGCATCAGACCCGATCAAGTGGACTTTTGCCTTCATGGCCGCAGCTAGACGACATCCCGGCTGCTGGCGACCCGAAATCCTAAACATTGAAAGGATGACACGATGTCGATCACTGCAGAGCGCAAGGCTGCGCTCATCAAGGAATACGCAACTGTTGAAGGCGATACCGGTTCTCCGGAAGTCCAGGTTGCCATCCTCACCGAGCGGATCAACAACCTGACCGAACACTTCAAGGGTCACAAGAAGGACAACCACTCGCGTCGTGGCCTTCTGGCAATGGTCTCCAGCCGCCGTTCGCTTCTCGACTACGTCAAGGGCAAGGACGAAGCGCGCTACACCAAGCTGATCACCGCTCTCGGCATTCGCCGCTAAGCCTTACGCCGGCGGGACCCTTCGAAGGAAGGATGCCCGCCGGTTCTTTTTTGCGGGATTGATCCCGTCTTTGCGCTTCCGGGCGAGCCACGCTGGCTCTGCCGAAGCGGACGCTCCAGCAGACCGGATGGGCCGGCTCTGCGGAACCAACCGATGACCTGTCATGGGGCAGGATTGCAGGATGCTTCGGCGCTTGCTCGTTTTCCCGGCGCCCGAAGCCAATTGGCTTTCAGGAGCGGAACGACCGCCAGCCAGATTTGGAAGCCTCCCGTTGTCTTGCCCGTGATGCGTCATTTTTGCGGACCGCCCGCGCCAGTTAGGCAGCGGCGCGGACTTGCCGCACACGAAGGACAAAACATGTTCAATACCCACACGGTAGAAATTGAATGGGCAGGCCGCCCGCTCAAGCTCGAAACCGGCAAGATCGCCCGTCAGGCTGACGGCGCCGTGCTTGCCACCTATGGCGAAACGGTCGTTCTCGCCACCGTCGTTTCGGCCAAGGCGCCGAAGCCTGGCCAGGATTTCTTCCCGCTGACCGTCAACTACCAGGAAAAGACCTACGCCGCCGGCAAGATCCCTGGTGGCTACTTCAAGCGCGAAGGCCGTCCGTCGGAAAAGGAAACGCTGGTTTCCCGCCTGATCGACCGCCCGATCCGCCCGCTCTTCCCGGAAGGCTACAAGAACGACACCCAGGTTGTCGTCACCGTTGTCCAGCACGACCTGGAAAATGATCCGGACGTCCTGTCGATGGTTGCCGCTTCCGCAGCGCTGACGATTTCCGGCGTTCCCTTCATGGGTCCGGTCGGTGGCGCCCGCGTCGGCTACATCAACGGCGAATACGTGCTCAACCCGCATCTCGACGAAATGGACGAGTCGGTCCTCGACCTCGTCGTCGCCGGCACCCAGGACGCCGTCCTGATGGTCGAATCGGAAGCCAAGGAACTGAACGAAGACATCATGCTCGGCGCCGTCATGTTCGGCCACAAGGGCTTCCAGCCGGTGATCGACGCGATCATCAAGCTCGCCGAAGTGGCTGCCAAGGAGCCGCGCGACTTCCAGCCGGAAGACTATTCGGAACTCGAAGCCGAAATGCTCTCGCTCGCCGAAGCCGAACTGCGCGTCGCCTACAAGAACACCCAGAAGGCTGAGCGCTACGCCGCCGTCGACGCCGTCAAGGCCAAGGTGAAGGCGCATTTCCTGCCCGAAGGCGTTGAGCCGAAGTACACGGCCGAAGTCGTCGGTGCCGTCTTCAAGCACCTGCAGGCGAAGATCGTCCGCTGGAACATCCTCGACACCAAGAGCCGCATCGACGGCCGCGACCTGTCCACCGTTCGCCCGATCGTCTCGGAAGTCGGCATCCTGCCGCGCACGCACGGCTCGGCCCTGTTCACCCGCGGTGAAACGCAGGCGATCGTCGTTGCCACGCTCGGTACCGGCGAAGACGAACAATACGTCGACAGCCTGACCGGCATGTACAAGGAACGCTTCCTGCTTCACTACAACTTCCCGCCCTATTCGGTCGGCGAAACCGGTCGCATGGGCTCCCCGGGTCGCCGCGAAATCGGTCATGGCAAGCTCGCCTGGCGCGCTATCCGCCCGATGCTGCCGAGCGCCGAGCAGTTCCCTTACACGCTGCGCGTCGTCTCCGAGATCACCGAGTCGAACGGCTCGTCCTCGATGGCAACCGTCTGCGGCACCTCGCTTGCGCTGATGGATGCCGGCGTTCCGCTGGCAAAGCCTGTTGCCGGTATCGCCATGGGCCTGATCCTCGAAGGTGAGCGCTTCGCAGTTCTCTCCGATATTCTCGGCGATGAAGACCACCTCGGCGACATGGACTTCAAGGTCGCAGGCACCGCCGACGGCATCACCTCGCTGCAGATGGACATCAAGATTGCCGGCATCACCGAAGAAATCATGAAGGTGGCGCTTGAGCAGGCCCAGGGCGGCCGCAAGCACATCCTCGGCGAAATGGCCAATGCCATCACCGAAGGCCGCAGCCAGCTCGGCGAATTCGCACCGCGCATCGAAGTCATGAACATCCCGGTCGACAAGATCCGTGAAGTCATCGGTTCGGGCGGCAAGGTCATTCGCGAAATCGTCGAGAAGACGGGCGCCAAGATCAACATCGAAGACGACGGCACGATCAAGATCGCTTCTTCGTCGGCTAAGGAAATCGAAGCGGCCCGCAAGTGGATCCACTCGATCGTCGCGGAACCGGAAGTCGGCCAGATCTACGAAGGCACGGTCGTCAAGACCGCCGACTTCGGCGCCTTCGTCAATTTCTTCGGCCCGCGTGACGGCCTCGTGCACATCTCGCAGCTCGCTTCCGAGCGCGTTGCCAAGACCTCCGACGTCGTCAAGGAAGGCGACAAGGTCTGGGTCAAGCTGATGGGCTTCGACGAGCGCGGCAAGGTCCGCCTCTCTATGAAGGTTGTCGACCAGGCAACCGGCAAGGAAGTCGCCAAGGGCGAAGGCGAAGCTGCTGAATAAGCGCGGCGCTTGAAAAGACTGCCACGGGCGCGGAGCGGATCGTTCCGCGCCCTTTCTTGTTTATCTCCGCTAGAGCGTTGCGCTTTTCCCCGAGTGACGAATACGCTCTATCTCTTTGTTTTTACGCATTTCCGGGCGGAAAACCGTTTCACATTTTTCCTGGAAATGCCGCCTAGGACGTTCCACCATGAGCCGCGACGCGCTGAAAACCCTTTTCCATCCCTTCGAAACCGGCGTCGTTCCCGCACCCGGTAAAGACGAGCGGGTGCTGTTCCTCGGCGCCGAGGCGGGTTACCGGCTGCCGGCGGATTTCGCGGCGTCGATCGCCGCCGTGCAGCCTCTGCGCCCGCTCTATCGCGGCCTGGAAGCCTCAAGGGCGAGCGTGACGCCGTTCGTCGAGGGCGAGGACTATGATGCCGCGCTCATCCTCTGCGGCAAGCACAAGGGCGAGAACGAGGACCGGATTGCCGAAGCGCTGAAGCGCACCAAGATCGGCGGCCTGATCATCGTCGCCGGCGGCAAGGAAGACGGCATCCAGTCGCTGCGCAAGCGCGTCGCCCAGCTTGGCTGGGGCGGCGACAGCCTGCCGAAATATCATGGCATCGCCTTCTGGTTCGGCCGTCCGGAAGATGCGGATGATGTGATCGCCAAGTTTGCCAAGAAGCCGGTTCGGGTCGAAGGCCGTTTCGACGCGGCGCCGGGCATGTTCTCGCATGAGCGGATCGATGCCGGCTCGGAACTGCTGGCCTCGCGTCTTCCGGAGGATTTCAAGGGCCACGCCGCCGATTTCGGCGCCGGCTGGGGCTATCTGTCGGTGATGCTGGCGGGAAAATCCCCTGGCCTGAAGGGCATCGATCTCTTCGAGGCCGATTATCACGCGCTGGAAGCCGCACGCGCCAACCTCAAGGCCAACGCGCCGAACGTCCCGACGCGCTTCTATTGGCAGGACCTCACCTCCGAGGAAACACGCGACAAATACGACCTGATCGTCATGAACCCGCCGTTCCACGAGACCCAGGCCGCCGATCCGGCACTCGGCGCCGCGATGATCAAGGCGGCGGCCAAGGCGCTCAAGATCGGGGGACGGCTGATGCTGGTTGCCAATCGCGGCCTGCCTTACGAGCCGGTCATGGCCGAGACCTTCAAGGAATGGGGCGAGACCTGCCGCAACGCCCGCTTCAAGGTGCTCTGGGGCAAGCGCTGAGGCTTTGAGGGCGGCCCTCCCGCAGCGCTCCCGGGACGCATCTTTTGCAGTTGCGTTCGCCCTGAATAAGGTTCACCATTTCCTCGCCGCGCCCTTGCGCGTCCAAGCGGACGCGCGGCGCTCGATGGAGCAAACAATGGGATTTGGACCTGCCCGCCCGCCCATCACCGAAGATGTCGCGGAAGTGATCGCAAAGGATATCAAGAGCGGCGAAGGCAAGGAACCAACCTCCGAGGTGCCCTTGGCCTTCCAGACCGGCCGCCGGTCGGTCGATCCGGAAACCCTGGACCAGGCGCGCAAGCAGATGACGATGTTCGGCATCTTTGCGATCGCGGTCCTGGCGGTGTTGCTCGCCGTCTGGTGGGCCGCCTGACGCGTCAGGCAGACCGATCCATTGCGCGGTGGCGATGGCCCGCGCCCAAGCCCGCGCCATCGCGCCGTTTTCCCATTAGTTAGCCTCGCAAAGCCCGCTCGAACAGCCGCGAAAGCCGCTCGGCGAAGGCGCGCGGGTCCTGAGGCTTGTCGCCGTCGAGGACGCGGGCCTGGTCGAGCAGAAGCTGGACTGCGTCGGTGCGGAATTCTTCGCTGCCGCCTGAAGCCAGCGCGGCGATAAGCCCGTGGCCGGGATTGATCTCGAGGATCGGCTTGGCGACGGCATCCAGACGTCCCGCACCCTGCAGCATCTTTCCCAGCTGGCGATCGTAACCCTGTTCGGAGGCGACGAGGCAGACGGCGCTTTCCGTCAGCCGGTCGGAGGCCCGCACGTCCGATACCGCGTCACCGAGCGCCGACTTGGCAAAGGCGATGAAATCGCTGACGGCGGGTGTCGTCTCCGCGGTCTTTGGAACATCGCCCTCGGTCTTCGGCACCTGGGCGAGGTCGGCAGCGCCTTGGGTGATCGACTTGAACGGCTTTCCCTCGAAATCCGGAGCGGCCGTCACCCAGAAGCTGTCGACGGAATCCGTCAGAAGCAGCACCTCGATGCCGCGGGCGCGAAACCCTTCGAGCTGTGGCGAAGCCTTCAGGTGGTCGAGATTGTCGCCCGCCAGATAGTAGATCGCCGCCTGCGCATCCTTCATGTCCTTGACGTAGTCGGCAAGCGACCGTGTCGCTTCGTCCGAAGTCGTTGTGCGGAAGCGTGACAGTGCAAGAAGCTGCGCGCGGCGCTCGAAATCGTCATAGATGCCTTCCTTCAGGACGCTGCCGAAGGCCTCCCAGAGCTTGGCAAAAGCGGTCTCGTCGCTTTCCTGAAGCTTCTCGATGGCGGTCAGCACGCGATTGGTCAGGCCTTTGCGGATCGCTGCGAGGATCGGACTTTCCTGGATCATTTCGCGCGAGACGTTGAGCGGCAGGTCGGCCGTGTCGACGAGGCCGCGCACGAAGCGCAGGTAGCGCGGCAGAAGCTCGGCGTCGTCGGTGATGAAGACGCGCTTGACGTAGAGCTTCATGCGGCCCTTGCCCTCGGGATCGAACAGGTCGAGGGGCTTCGATTCCGGCACGAAGGCAAGGCCGGTATATTCGTGGCGCCCTTCGGCGCGGAAATGCACGGTCAGCGCCGGTTCGTCATACTGGCCGGAAACGCCGCGGTAGAAATCGGCATACTCTTCCTTGGTGATCTCGTTCTTGGACCGGGTCCAGAGAGCGGTGCCGTCGGCCACGCGCTCGGCTTCCGCGCCGGGCTTCTCGATCAGGTCGATCGGCACCGGCACGTGGCCGGACTGGTCCTTGACGATCCGCTGGACGCTCCATTTCGAGGTATAGTTCTTGGCGTCGTCCATCAGATGCAGCCTGACGCGGGTGCCCCGCGCCGGAGCTTCCGTGAGATCGGCCTCGGAGACCGTGTAGCTGCCCTTGCCGTCGGATGACCAGAGCCAGGCATGGGCAGTACCGGCCCGGCGGGAAACGACATCGACCTTGTCGGCGACCATGAAGGCGGAATAGAAACCGACGCCGAACTGGCCGATCAGCTGGGCGCCATCGCCCGCCTTTGCCGCCTCGACGCGTTCCATGAAGGCGCGGGTGCCGGACCGGGCGATCGTGCCGAGCGCCTCGACCATGTCGTCGCGGCTCATGCCGATGCCGTTGTCTTCGAGGGTCAGCGTGTTTTTATCCGCGTCCAGCGTCAGCACAATGCGGGAGCCGGGATCGTCGGAGAGGAGTTCCGGTGCTGCGATCGCCTCGTAGCGCAGCTTCTCGCAGGCATCGGCCGCGTTGGAGATCAGCTCGCGCAGGAACACGTCCTTGTCGGAATAGACGGAATGCACCATGAGGTGCAGCAGACGCGCGACGTCGGCCTCAAAAACGTGGTTTTCGACGGGTTTTTCTTGAGCATTGCTCATGCTTGTCATGCCTCATCTTGTATTGCGGAATTCTTGCGCGCTCTGAACTGGCAAGGAATCGGGCAAAATTCAAGAGGGCAAGAGGCGCGCGCCGTTTGCGAACCGCGCGCCGGTCGCGAGCAGCTCGAAAACTACTCCGTATCTGCCTTGCGCAGGGTGTCGAGTGTCGGCATCGACGTGATGTTGTAGCCCGAATCCACATAGTGGATTTCGCCGGTGACGCCGCGCGACAGGTCGGACAGCAGGTACAGCGCGGAACTGCCGACATCCTCGATGGTGACGGTGCGGCGCATCGGCGAGTTCTTCTGCTGCCAGGACAGCATGGCGCGGGCGTCGGAAATGCCGGCGCCGGCAAGCGTGCGGATCGGGCCGGCGGAGATGGCGTTGACGCGGATGCCACGCGCGCCATAGTCGGCCGCCAGGTAGCGCACGGACGCCTCGAGAGCGGCCTTGGCGACGCCCATGACGTTGTAGTTCGGCATGACGCGCACGGAACCGCCATAGGTCAGCGTCAGCATCGCCCCGCCGTCGGTCATCAGTTCGGCCGCGCGCTTGGCGATCTCGGTGAAGGAGAAGCAGGAGATGACCATCGTGCGGCTGAAATTGTCGCGCGTCGTATCGGCGTAGAGGCCCTTGAGCTCATTCTTGTCGGAAAAGCCGATGGCATGGACGATGAAGTCGAGCGTGCCCCATTTTTCCTTCAGCGCGTCGATGACGGCATCGACGGAAGCGATATCCTCGACGTCGCAGGGAAGCAGGATGTCGGAGTTGAGTTCGGCTGCCAGCGGCTTGACCCGCTTGCCGAGCGCTTCTCCCTGATAGGTGAAGGCAAGTTCCGCACCTTCGGCGGCCAGCGCTTGCGCAATACCCCAGGCGATCGAGTGACTGTTCGCAACACCCATGATGAGGCCGCGTTTTCCGTTCATGAGACCGGTCATGTTCTTATCCGTTGTAGCGCTGGAAAACGAGCGTTGCGTTGGTGCCGCCGAAGCCGAAGGAATTGGACAGCGCAATATCGATCTTGGCGTTGTCGATGCGCTTGCGCACGATCGGCACGCCTTCGAATTCCGGATCGAGTTCGGTGATGTGGGCGCTTTCGCCGATAAAGCCGGCCTGCATCATCAGGAGCGAATAGATCGATTCCTGCACGCCGGCAGCGCCCAGCGAATGTCCGGTCAGCGACTTGGTCGACTGGATATGCGGGATCTTGTTTCCGAAGACTTCGCGGATCGCGCCGATTTCCTTGCTGTCGCCCACCGGCGTCGAGGTGCCGTGCGTGTTGACGTAGTCGACGTCGCCCTTCACCGTGGCAAGCGCCTGGCGCATGCAGCGGACCGCACCTTCGCCGGACGGAGCGACCATGTCGTAGCCGTCCGAGGTTGCGCCGTAGCCGGTGATTTCGGCATAGATCTTGGCGCCGCGGGCCTTGGCATGCTCCAGCTCTTCGAGAACCAGAACGCCGGCGCCGCCGGCGATGACGAAGCCGTCGCGGCTGGCGTCATAGGCGCGCGAGGCGGTCGCGGGCGTGTCGTTGTACTTGGAGGACATGGCGCCCATGGCATCGAACAGGTTCGACATGGTCCAGTCGAGGTCCTCGTGACCGCCGGCAAACATCACGTCCTGCTTGCCCCACTGGATCATTTCCGCCGCATTGCCGATGCAGTGCGCCGAGGTGGAGCAGGCCGATGAAATCGAATAATTGACGCCGTGGATCTTGAACCAGGTGGCGAGCGTCGCGGATGCGGTCGACGACATCGCCTTCGGCACGGCGAACGGGCCGATGCGCTTGGGCGAATTGTTCTTCAGCGTGATTTCCGCCGCGTCGATCAGCGTGCGGGTCGAAGGGCCGCCCGAACCCATGATGATGCCGGTGCGCTCGTTGCCGCCGACATCCTTGTCTTCGAGGCCCGAGTCGGCGATCGCCTGCTTCATGGCCACGTGGTTCCACGTGCCACCCTGTGACAGGAAGCGCGCGGCGCGACGGTCGACAAGCTCGGTCGTGTCGATGTTGGGCGCTCCCCAGACCTGGCACTTGAAGCCATGTTCGGCAAAATCGTTCGAAAACGTAATTCCGGACTTCGCCTCGCGCAGCGACGCGGTGACTTCCTGCGCATCGTTTCCGATGGAGGAAACAATGCCCAGACCCGTGACAACAACCCGTCTCATGTCGATGACCTCTTCTTATTTGTCTCTGAGTGCGGCGTGGCCGCGGTTCAGGCAGCCTTTTCCTTCGACAGACCGACGCGAAGGTCGCTTGCCTGGTATATGGTCTCTCCATCGGCCTTTAGCCAGCCATCGGCCGTGCCAAGGACAAGGCGGCCACGCATGACGCGCTTGAAGTCGATGCCATATTCCAGGAGCTTGGTATGCGGACGGATCATGCCCTTGAACTTCACTTCGCCAGTGGAAAGCGCCATGCCGCGCCCCTCCTCGCCAAGCCAACCGAGGAAAAAGCCGGTCAGCTGCCACATGCCGTCAAGGCCGAGGCATCCCGGCATGATCGGATTGCCCTGGAAATGGCAGGGAAAGTACCAATCATCGGGACGGACGTCGTACTCGGCGCGGATATAGCCCTTGTCGAACAGGCCCCCGGTTTCGGAGATGTCGGTGATGCGATGAACCATCAGCATCGGTGGCAGGGGAAGCTGGGCGTTGCCCGGGCCAAACAGTTCGCCACGACCGCACGATAGGATCTCTTCATAGTTGAAGCTGGATTGTCTGGTCGTCATGAACTGTCGTTTCCCCGCTACATCCGTTTTTCGTTGACTTGGTTTAGAGCAAGACAGCCACAATTTGAAGCGTCGGCATGACGCTTCCCAGTTGTGTCGCATCTCCCTGCCCGGTCAAGCACAAGGTCTATTTCCGCCGTCGCATACATTATGGGGGCTGCAACGGCCAGAGATAATTGGCCCTTGCCCCAAGATTCCGGCTGTTTTTCACGGCTTCGCCGCCTTGCTGCCCTTGCCGACTATTGAAAGCAATCGCAGCAAAAGTTATATCGGCACAGGGAATGCGTTGTGCAATAGCCTGAAAGTTGGACCCGTCCGTATGACGAATGCCATCGAGATCCGTTCGGAAGAACGCCTGCGCCGCTCCGGCCTGAGGCCGACGCGTCAGCGCATGGCGCTTGCAGACCTGATCTTTGCCAAGGGCGATCGCCACCTGACGGTGGAGGAGTTGCACGAGGAAGCAGTCGCGGCCGGCGTGCCGGTATCGCTCGCAACGGTTTACAACACCCTGCACCAGTTCACCGAAGCCGGCATGATCCGCGTTCTCGCCGTCGAGAGCGCCAAGACCTATTTCGACACCAATGTGTCCGATCACCATCACTTCTTTGTCGAGGGACACAACGAAGTGCTCGACATCCCGGTCAACAGCATCACCATCGGCAACCTGCCCGAGCCGCCGGAGGGCATGGAAATCGCCCATGTCGACGTGGTGATCCGCCTTCGCCCCAAGCGCAGCTGAGCTTCCTTGCTACATGACATCGTCCGGATGACGGCCGGGGCGAGAATCGCCGGTCGGCAACGTCCATCCGTATTTGAGCGCGCCGCCCCGTACGGCAAAGGCCGTCACGACGCCAAGGCTTGAGGCGATAAGCAGCGATGCGCCGAAATAGGTGGCTGCGGTAAAGACGCCGGAGCCGGCAAGTGCGGCCGTCACGTAGATTTCCGGTCGCAGCAGCACCGATGGTTCGCCCGCGAGCAGATCGCGCAGGATGCCGCCGAAGGTCGCCGTCAGCATGCCGGTGACCAGCGCCACGATCGGCGAGCCGGTTGCCGATAGCCCCTTGGCCGCCCCCATGACGCAATAGGCCGACAGCCCGATCGCGTCTAGCCAGACCAGAAATTTGTAGCGTGATTCCATCCTGCGCGCGGAGAAGAAGACCAGGAGGCCGGCACAGCAGCAGACGACGAGGTAGATCGGGTTTTTGACCCAGAAGACGGGTGTCGCGCCGAGGATGACGTCGCGCAGCGTGCCCCCGCCGATGCCGGTCACCGAGGCGAGGAAGATATAGCCGATGATGTCGAGCTGCTTGCGCGAGGCCGAAAGCGCCCCGGTCGCGGCAAACACGGCCACCCCGGCATAGTCGAGAATTTCCAGGATCGGCATGTTTCCCCCTCGCCAGAAAACCGAGAAGGACCACAATGGGGATGCTGCGTCAACGGCCGCCTATTGCGGGAAAAGCACATGCGTCCTGCCGCCGATGTAATAGGCGATCAGCCCGGTCCATTCGCGCATTGCAGTTGTCGTCAGTTGCGCATTCAGCGACGGCTGGCTGAAATCCGGGCCAAGGGAAAGCTGCCCGCTGGTGCGATAATCCACCGGCCAGGGGGTGACCGCAATGCCGAGCTTGCGAAAGAGGCCCATCGACCGCGGCATGTGGAACGCCGAAGTGATCAGGGCGCAATCCGAAAGTCCGTTCTTCTCGAGCAGCGCCCTGGTGTTGTCGGCATTCTCGAAAGTGGTTCGCGACCGGCTCTCCCGGATGATCCGTTCGGGCGCGATGCCGAAGGTGGAGAAGAAGGCCGCGGAGGTCTCGGCGTCGCCGTCGTATATGCCGCTGAACGAACCGTCGCCGCCCGAGACCAGGATTTTCGCGGCGGGATAGGTCTGCGCCAGCTCCAGGCCCTCGACGAAACGGTCTGCCGCCTGATTGAATTCCATGCCGCCACGCCCGGCGATCACCTCGTTCTCGAAGGCGCCGCCGAGGATGATGATGCAGGAGAGATCGGCAGGCAGGCTTGCGGGCCGGGCAATGCGGTTCTCCAGCGCCTGCAGCATCACCGCACCGCAGTTGGTGAACAGCGTCAAGAACAACAGGGTAGCGGCAAGCCCGGAGAAAAACCGGCCCAGCCGCCGGAAGCCAGCGCCACCGAAAACAAGGCTCAGGATCAGAAGCAGGAAGATCAGCGAGAGCGGCTGCGCCAACAGCCAAAAGACTTTCGAGACGAGAAACATCCGGTGCCTGTGATCCGCCGCGTTGAAGGAGCTGCAGGCTAGAGAGAACGATGCTCAAACGCAAACGTCCGGCGGTCGATTTACGAAGCGCTGCCGGACGAAAGGAGGCAAGGCGCGTCGGTTCGGGCGCGCGCGGGTCGTGTCAGCTCCGCCCGAAAGCGGCGGTCGATGCCGTCGGGGCAGCGACTGCCTTCTTGCGGCGAAGGTAAATCAGCGCCGCGGCCATGAGGATGCCAAGGGCGATGATGATGATCGCCAGTAACGGCCGATAGGCGATCCAGGCGATGGCGATGACGACCGGCCCGAGGATCAGGGTCAGGATCCCGGCGATGATCGATGTGCCGAAGCCGACGATCGAGCCGACAAAGGGGATGACGTCGGCGATGATGCCGAGGATCGACAGCATGATGACGAAGCCGACGAACATGCCGAGCAGGCCGCCGAAGCGAATGAGCCAGGTGACCAGGGTGTTCTCGCTCTGGGCCGCCTCGAACATGTCCGCTGCGCCGACCTGGCCGGCAGCGCTCAGGAACAGTTCGCGACCGTTGGAGGCCTTGTATCGTGCAATCGCCGCGCCCTTCTGCGCGCCGACGAAGCTCGCAGCGGAAATGTCCTCGCGGCTGAAGCTGATGCGCAGATCGCCGATCGCCGGGCTCTGGCGGTTCTGCGACACATAGATCGTCGTTCCGTCTGCCTTGACCGGCTTGTCGGAACCGAGAGCCGACGTCACCTGGCCGACGACATCGGCAGAGAGCTTGACCGGGCTGTCCGTGCCGAGATCGGCAACGGCCTTGCCGTCGACGGTGAAGGCGCCGAGCGTCGCGGTCGCGACAGTGAAGCGCTCACCCTCGATCGGCATGTCGGGGTTCTGATGCTGGTCGGCCTGCTTGAAGTCGGAGGAATCCACGCGGCGCGGGCGCCATTCCTTCCTGTAGGTGTAGGTCGTAACGGTCTCCTCGCCGCCGCCGAGCGTCTTCTTGGTCTCGCTCTTGCTGTCCTCCATCCACTGATACATCTCGACCTTGCGGTTGAGGCCGGCGGCACCCTCGGCCGAAACGCCGAGCGCGGGATCCTCCGGCGTACCATCGGGCTTCACCGATCCGGAAATGTGCACCAGCTTGCCTTCATTGGCCGGATCGATGCTGCCATTATCGACCGAAACGACAATGCCGGCACCCTCGGCCAAGGCGCGATAAGTCTGCACCGAGCGGCCTTCGTTCCAGGAGAGCAGCCAGATCATCCCAAGCACCAGCAGCGGGCCGAGGATGAGGCCGATCAGCCCGTTCTTCAACCGCGAAAACCAGGAAGTCGTCGTCGTTTCGGTAAAACTCATGTCCCATCCCCCTCTTGTGACCATCCGTGCAACGGCTGGCCTCGCATGCTTATTCGGTCTCTCCGGTGCTATCAGAAATTTAGTAAAATTAAATAGAGCGTCCGCCTGTCGCGCCGACCATTCTTCGGGTCATCCCGCAAGATTCCGCGACAGTCTTTCCGACGCGGTCATATTGTTTTTCCGTCGCGCACCTTGCCCGCGATGCGGCGGCCGTTATCTTGCCACAGCAGGCATACAACGGGGAGGGCAGCATGGCGGCGGCAAGCGATATTTTTGAAACGGGAACATTCGTTGGGCGCCTCTGGCGGCCGGATGCCGCCGGACCTTCCCTGGTCGTGTTGCGCGGCGGCGATCTCTACGACATCACCTCGAAGGAGGTGCCGACGATGCGCGACCTGCTTGAATGCGACGACCCCGTCGCATTCCTCATGCAGCAGGAGGGCGAGCGTCTCGCATCGCTGCAGGCGGTCATGGACGCCTCGGTGGAGGCGACGGGCGATCTCTCGACGATGCATCTTCTCGCTCCATGCGATCTACAGGCGGTCAAGGCGTGCGGCGTCACCTTCGCCCGGTCGATGCTTGAGCGCGTCATCGAGGAAAAGGCTGCCGGAAACCCGGCGCTGGCGGAAAAGATGCGCGAGCGCGTGACCGCCATCATCGGCGACAGCCTGCGCGACCTGAAGGCCGGCTCGCCGGAGGCGGCGAAGGTGAAGGGGGCACTGATCGAGGAGGGCGTCTGGTCGCAATATCTCGAAGTCGGCATCGGGCCGGATGCCGAGGTCTTTTCCAAGGCGCAGGTTCTGGCCTCCGTCGGCTGGGGCGCCTCCGTCGGGCTGCATCCGATTTCGCGCTGGAACAATCCCGAGCCGGAAATCGTGCTGGCGGTCGATAGCCAGGGCCGCGTCAAGGGCGCCACCCTCGGCAATGATGTCAATCTGCGCGATGTCGAGGGCCGCTCGGCGCTGTTGCTCGGCAAGGCCAAGGACAACAATGCGTCCTCCGCCATCGGGCCGTTCATCCGCCTGTTCGATGCCACCTATTCGATCGACGACGTGCGCAATGCCGATCTGTCGCTGACGATCACCGGTCCCGACGGGTTTGTGCTGAACGGCTCAAGCACGATGCGGGAAATCAGCCGCGATCCGCTCGATCTCGTCTCCCAGACGATCGGCCGTCACCATCAATATCCCGATGGTTTCATGCTGTTCATGGGCACGCTGTTTGCTCCCGTCGAGGATCGCGATGCGCCGGGGCAGGGGTTCACCCACAAGATCGGCGACGTCGTGACGATCGCCAATCCGCATCTCGGATCGCTCACCAACACCGTGCGCCTGTCGACGGAGTGCCCGCCCTGGACATTCGGCCTGGCAGCGCTGATGCGCAATCTCGCCGCACGCGGATTGCTCTAGCGGCGAACGCGAACGGGAAGAGCAAGCGCTCTTCCGTTCACGCTAGCGCCTTTTAGGCCCCTCAGTTCGCCGACCAGCGGGTCGGATCGGCCGAAGCAACGCTGACGAAGCGGTAGCCGGTCTGGTTACGCTTGACGATCGTGCTGCGCAGGTTGTCTAGGGCGAATTCGCCGGCGGACGTCTTGACCAGCAGGATCGCGTGGCCTTCTCCGCGCGGCGTGCGCACCACGGCAACCCGCAGCGCGCTGGCCGGAATGCCGGCGCGGATGAGGCGGCTGCGCTTGGTCATGACATAGTCGTCGCAGTCGCCGAAGGCCGGGTTGAGCGACCAGACGTCGCGGCGCTCGTTCAGCGGGCGGATGCTGCGGTTGACCGAGCGGTTGACGGAGGCCAGCAGCCCGCGGATCTTTGAGGTGTAAGCAACCTGCGACTTCGAGCTCTTGGTGCACTCCGCGATATGATCGAGGCAGTAGAGCGAAAATGCGATCGGTGCCACCGAGGTCTGGCGATGGTCCTTTGCGGCGCCGCGCGCCGAGCCCAGATTGACGGCATAAGCCGAAGACATGCTGGTGACGCCAAGAGCCGCGATGGCCGCCAGCGCGATGACTGCTTTCTTGAACATGATCCCTGTCCCTGTCGTCCGCAGCCTCTGTCCAAGGCTTCGTTTGTTGGACCGAAATCATTTCGGTTCAGGCGGAGGGCGCATCATGCTGCGAGGCGGAACACATCCGTCTCGTCCATCTGTGTCATAAAGGTACAGGAGAACGTTCTTCGGCTCGCTTAAGTAGAAAGATAGAATTTTACGGACTGCGTTTTTGCGCCTCGTGTCCTGCGCCGCAAGCCTCATGCGCCAAGCCCTGTGCTGCATGGATTGCCGCTTCGAGGCACACAAAGGAGCGCGTCGCACCCTGTTGATCTGCAAAACGCCGGTCTCTACTCGGTGTAGTAGCCGGAGTAGCTGTAATTGCCCGACATCTTGGTGCGGTCCTGCTGGTTGAGCAGGGTGACGATACCGGCGTCCGGGTTCTTGTTTTCCTTGAGCGCGGCGACGGCCCGCTTGGCGCTCGACTGCGACGTGCTGGCCCATTTGATGACGAAGACGATCATGTCGGCATGACGGGAAAGATAAAGGCCGTCCACGACCGGTTCGATCGGCGGCGTGTCGAGAATGACGTAATCGAAGTGCTTGCGGGCACTGGCGAGAATCCGGCCCATTTTCTCGCTCATCACCAGTTCGTCGGTGGCCACGTCGCTGCGCCGCCCGCCGAGAAGTACGGTCAGGTTGGAGAGCGGATCGCGCATGATGAGCGACGTCAAGGTCGCGGAGTTGCGATCCTGCCGCAGATAGTCGATGAAATCGTGGTTTGGCTCGAGATTGAGGTGCTTGTTGACGCTCGGCTTGCGCAGGTCGCAGTCGATCAGCAGCGCCCGCTTGCCCGTCAGGGCATAGGCGCGGGCGAGCGACAGCGCCATCGTCGACTTGCCTTCCGCCGGAAGCGCGGAGGAGACCATGATGATCTTGCCCTCGTCGGCATCCTGCCGCTTGGGCGCCGGATTTTTCCTTTCCTGCTGGTCGAGTGTCAGCCGCAGCCGCCGCACGCTTTCGCTGAAGAGCGAGAGCGGCGCGGTCACCATGAGATCGGACAGGCTGGAGCTCGGGCTCGCCAGCTTGTGAAGATCGTCGCTCACCTGACGTGGGGCGATGGCCGACAACGGCACTTTCAGCACGGCTTCGATCTGGTTTTCGCTGACGAAGCCGCCGATGAAATATTCGCGCAGGATCGCAAGACCGATGCCGATGCCGATCGAAACGATCAGCGACAGTCCGAGGATCAGCTTGCTGTTGGGGAAGGACGGCAGGGTCGGGGTCAGCGCGGCCGAAACCACGCGGCTGTCCGGCAACTGCAGCGACGCTTGTGCGTCAAGCTCCTGCAGCCGCGACAGCAGGGTCTGGTATTGATTGCGGGCGATCTCGGAGGATTGCTGCAGGCTGTAGATTTCGGTCAGCACTTCCGGCGGCAGGTTGCTTTGCAGAACCGTGCTGCGGATCTTCTGCCGAACCTCGTTTGCCTGCTGCTGGTAGTTGCTGACCGACTGCTGCAGGGTGTTGACCTCCTGAGAGGCCGCGCCGGCCAGCGATTTGTCGACCTTCGCGAGTTCTTCACGCAGGCTGATGGCCTCGGTGCTGTTGTCGCCGGCCGCGGCGATCCGCGTCGCGAGGCCTTCGCGCTGGCGCTGCAGCGCGTTGAGCGCGTCTGAACCGAGCTGGGTTACCAGCGTCGAGAAATCCTGCGTCTGCAGCGATTTCTGCAGCGATTCGATGCGGCCGAGCCCGGTTGCGCGGTCGCGATTGACCTTCTCGAGTTCCGCGCGAAGCGTGGTCAGGCCGTGCGAATTGGTCTGCTTCTCCAGCCGGTCGATATTGCTTGTAATGTAGGTGTCGAAGTTCCGTTCGTTTTCGACGATGGCCGCGTTGGCGGCCTCCGCCTGCTTCTGGATCGTGTCGCGTTTGGTGAGCGTCACAGCGACCTTCGCGTTGATCTGCTCGCGAATATACGTGTCGCTCATCGAGTTGGCGAGCTTTGCCGCCTTTTCGGGATCCTTTGAAACCACGCCGACCGTGATCAGGTAGGTCAGGCCGCTGCGGCTGACGGTGATGGCCGATTTGAACGCGGTGAGGACGCGCGACAGGGCCTCCTCGCCCGAGGGGGCCGGCGGCAATGGGATACGCAGCCAGCTCAGGATCCGGTCTTTCAGCGAAGCGCCGATGCCGAATTCGCTGTCCGAAACGAGGTTGTTTTCGCTGACGACGTTGAGCAGGATGCGATCGGATTTGAGAATTCCGACCTCGCTTTCAACGCGGGAATTGTCGGCATTGGGGTTGGAAAGGACATTGTCGGAATCAAGCAGGTTTTTCGTGCTCGTATCGACAAGGACAAGAGAGGTTGCCGTGTATTTGGGTGTAAGGGAGTAGGTGACGATAATCGTCAGGACAAGTATGGCGGCAATTGTTGATAAAATCAGCCAGAGCTGGCGGCGTATTAAGCCAAGTATGCCTTTGAGGTCAATTTCTGCATCCATGTGCACACAACCATTATTTGCGCAGCCGTCGCTGCTTATTTAAAAAATGAAAAAGTGTTTTATAAATTGCTGCAATGCAGCATGTATTGTGGTAGTTCTAGCAGATTACGCACGACCGACAATTGCCAAGTTCAAACATCATCAACTGCATTGAATGATCTCTGGCGCACTGCGGCGAGAAAGTCGCACGGCGGACAATATACCGCTCATGAAGGCACCGGTATCGACGTTGACTCGCCCCTGACCCACTTCGACCCTGGCGACCGGCGTATGGCCGTGAATCGTGACGATGCCATTTGTAGCCACAGCCTTTCCGCTCGCCGAAGGGCGTAGCCACAACAGATCCGCATCCGACTGCTCGGCGAGCGGCACGCCATCGCGAAGACCGGCATGGACGAAGCAGAATCCCGGTATGCTCAGCATCGACGGCAAGGATTCGAGAAAGGCGACGTGTTCGTCCGGAATGCGCGATTGCAGCAGGTTCTTCAATGCCGGGCGACTGGCCGGCAGCTTGTGCAGGCCGTAGGAATAGAGCGTTTCCCGCCCGCCGAAATCGAGCCATTGATGGTCGCGAGACGGGTTGCGCAGGAAATCGAGCATCACGTCTTCATGATTGCCGGCAAGGCAGAAGCGCTTGATGTCTGCACGCGGCTTGGCGATCAGCCGATCGATCACCGATGCCGATTTCGGTCCGCGGTCCACGTAGTCGCCTAGCATGATCAGCCATTTGGTGCCCTCACGCCTGCGGCAGTCTTCGAAGATCAGATCCTCCAGCCTCCCGAGAAGATCGTCGCAGCCATGCACGTCGCCGACGGCATAGATGTGATCCGGGCCGCCTTCGAAGAACAGCTTCTGTCGTTGCGCGGTCGCCGTCGTGCCGGCACCGCCGCGCAGGAAATCAAGGATGCTGCGAATCATGACCCCTCCCTCGTGCCGGCGTTTCTGAGTTCGAATTGCCGTGCCCAAGCGGTGGCGACAATGGCGACGAACGCAAACGTTACGGCTTCGATCTCGAGGCTGAAATCGACCAGCGAGTGCAGGGCGCCGACAAGTATGACGCAAAGGCCGCTGCGGATCAGCATGTCCTGACCGGGCGCCTTCACATAGGCGGCGCCAAGCTGCAGCACGATGATCGCGACGATCAGCATCGGCAGGCTGCCGAAGAACAGCCCGTATTCGGCCCAGAGCGACAGATAGGTGGAATGCGCCTTGTCCCAGACGAGATCGACGCTGACCGGCGCCTGATGGAACAGCGGATAGGCATATTCGAAACTGTCGCCCCCGAAGCCGAGCAAAGGCCGGGCTTCGATCATCTGCAAAACCTGCTGGTAGAGCTGCATTCTGACGTCGGACGCATCGCCAACGCGGCCCAGGCGCTCAAGGAACAGCGTTCCGTAGCCAAGCATGCCAAGACCGACGAAAACAGGGATGACGAGCAGAAACAGCCAGATGCCGGTTCGGTTGGTATTGGCGGACTTCTTGGCAAGCGCCAGTACGACCGAGGCGATCATGCCGCAGCAGCCAGCGAAGAGACCCATGCGCGAGTTCGTGGCGATCAGCGTGATGACCAGGATCAGCCAGCCGAGCCCGATGACCACGAGGCCGCCCTTGCCGAGATAGATCCCCAGGATCGAGGTGTCGCCCTTTCCCGACAACCTCTCCGTCATCCGCTCGATCATCAGATTGACGCCGAGCACGCTGCCGAAGGACAGGAAGGTGGCAAACGAGTTGCGATTGATGAAACCGCCCAGCGCCGAGCCGAAATACTTCCATTTCGGAATACCGAGGATGGTGTCGCCGAACTGCAGCAGGAACAGCAGCCCGACGACGGCGTGGACGACGATCGCCCAATAGAGGAGATTGATGAAGGCGCGCGCGCGCTGGGGGTTGCTGGTGATTTGCAGCACCAAGAAGAAGAGCAGGCCATAGGTCGCCCAGCGCACGAGGGCAAGGATCGTATCGTGCGGCGTCAGGCTGATCGTATCGAGCGTGATAAGGACACCTAGGTCGGCAATGCTGGCAGCCGCTGACGATACGCCGAGGGGCAGAGCCTGAAAAAGCATAAAGGCGCCGAGAAGGACGAAAAGGCAGAACAGCACCGGCAGATTGCGTGGTGCGATCCTGAACCGGGCGTTGGACAGCGCCATGCGGCCGAAGAGAACCGCGCCGCACAGCGAAATCAGCAGGGACCACAGCAGCCAGAGGGAGGGCTTGGTGCTGCCGAATGCGAAGGGCGAAAGGAACAGAACCAGAAGGATGGCCCACATCAACTGGTTGTTCAGCCGGAACCGGTCCGAGTGGTAGCGCGTCGCCTTCCTCATGGTCTCAGACCTGCCGTGGCGCCAGAAAAGCGCGGGCCTGACGGCTGGATTGCGGCCAGGTCCTGGTAGGGACACGGCAAAGCGGAAAACCGGATCATCACTTGCCCATCGATCTCTTGACGTTGTTCAGAAAGGCGACTTGCCGGTCCTGCGGCATCGCTTCGACGATTGCCGTAATCCGCGCCCGGAAATCGGGGTCGGAGACATAACGCCGGGCGATGACTGCGACACCTTTTTGGCTGCTGGCGAGCAGCTTCAGGTCCGCGGCTTCCGACTTGATGGTCTCGGCGCTCAGTCGTGAAAAATAGTTCTCCGCCAGATCGACGCGAAGGCGGGCGATCCATTGTTCGTTGGGGCCGGTCAGTTGCGATTGCCTGAGCGCGGCGTTGAAGTCATCGTTGGCAAGCAGGCGAACGGATGCGGCGGCGCGCACGAGCCAGGCGAAGGAGTCTGTCGGTGTCGTCGCAACGATGTCCGCGGCCCGGGCGGCGCATCTCGACACCACGTCGCGCACTGCCTTGTCGATCATGTCGATGTCGCTGTAGGCCAGCACGATGCGGAAACAGTCCTTCATCACCAGCGTCTTTGAATAGGACGACAGACCGTAGCCGAGGTCCTCATCGGCGAAGGCGCTGGGTGTCAGCGCCTGTTCGATCGGTTTGGCGGTAAACGGCGCCAGTTCGCGCCGCAGCCCGTAGCCGCTCGCTGCCGCAATCAGCAGGCAGCATACCATCGCGATCCATTTGCGCTGCCTTACCATGATGCGCCATCTCTGGCGGGTTTGCTCCGGACCGGGTGCTTTTCCAGCACGCGAAGCCGGATGCTTTCTGAAAATGTCATTCCTACCGCTCGGATTATGATTAGCAGTCCCAAACAAGGCCTTATCGCCCGTCGATCACCGCGGCGCGCGAACGGCTCGGGTTTTCGCGCGTCTGCTGTACCGCACCAGCTGTGGTTGGACGAGGGCCTATATTCAAGTTTGTATTACCGGTATGCTTGTACCCTATATTGCGAGGCCGGACGGTATCAAGCGTAAGTTAAACCTGTCGTTCGGAAGCCCGGCGAAGTTTTTTCTGGGGCCCGACACAAAAAAAGCGCCCGATGGGCGCTTTTCTACGCGTCAAACCCTGTTCCGGTGCACCCTATCAGCTGGCACGATCGTCGCCGAGGCCCGGATCCCCGCCAGGCATCTGGCCGATCGTTGCCGTTGCGGTGCCCGGCGTGCCAGCCTGAAGCGCGGCAGCGACCTGTTCGACGAACGGAGCCGCAGCAGCAGCGTCTGTGCTGAGGCCGGCCTGCGTCGAGGCAACGACGTCGC
This sequence comes from Rhizobium giardinii bv. giardinii H152, assembly GCF_000379605.1. Lineage (GTDB taxonomy): Bacteria > Pseudomonadota > Alphaproteobacteria > Rhizobiales > Rhizobiaceae > Pararhizobium > Pararhizobium giardinii. The sequence continues at coordinate 53,902 of NZ_KB902578.1, forward strand.
CGAGAGCAACAGAAAGCGCCGGCTGGGAGATCGCGAGCGTACCGACCGCCCTGACCAGCGATAAGATCAAGGCGTCTTTTTCCGGCCCGGCCGGCAGAGCGCTGATTTCAGCAGAAAGGCTTTGTGCCTGCCCAACGCAATTGCTCGAGCAGCTTGCAAGGGAGGCAATCGTAGCCGCAGCCGGCGCCGTTTGAGCCTGTGCGAAAGAAAGAGAAGCGCAGAGCGCTACAGTCGAGATCAATAAAGATCGCTTAAACATCAATGAGCCCCTTTAAATTGGATTGGACGTGGGAGTTGCGCTACAAAAATTAAATATACTACCCAGCCTAGAAGTTTCTTGCGGTCTCTGTCAAGACGGAACCCGGATAATGAACGGATCCGACAGGGAAAACGCAGTCGAAAGCTAGCAAACTGTGCAGCGCAGCAACAGATATATGCAGTGCGATGCTTTTTGCACCCTTCCGGATGCACTGCGGGCATCCTGTCCCCGCAAACCCTGACGATTTTGCGGAAAGTGCGTCGCGTGCAGCGCGGTCTCAGACGTCCGCCATCTCCGCGCGATACCAGTCGACGAAGCGTCTAACGCCTTCCTCCACCGATATGGACGGCGTGAAGCCCGTCAGTGCCTTCAGAAGGTCCGGGGCGGCAAAGGTCCGCGGCACGTCACCCTGCTGCATCGGCAGCATCTTGCGGATCGCCGGCCGGCCAACCGCAGCCTCGACTGTCTCGACGAATCGCATCAGTTCCACCGGCTGCCCGCCGCCGATATTGACGACCCGGAATGGCGCGTGATGCGACAGCGTATCGATGTCGTCGATACGATTGTCCTGCGCCGGCAGGACGCCCATCAACCTGACGATGCCTTCGACGAGGTCGTCGATATAGGTGAAGTCACGGCTCATGCGGCCTTCGCCGTAGATCTCGATCGGCCGGTCGTGAAGGATGCTGTCGACGAACTTGAACAGCGCCATGTCCGGGCGCCCCCAGGGCCCGTAGACCGTGAAGAAGCGAAACGCGGTCGTCGGCACCTGATAGAGATGGGCATAGCTGTGGGCCATCAGTTCGGCCGATTTTTTCGTGGCGGCATAGAGCGTCATCGGCTCGTCGGCCCGGTCGGTCTCGGCAAACGGAATTTTCTCGTTGGCGCCGTAGATCGAGGAAGTGGAGGCAAGCAGCAGGTGCCTGGGCCGCACGGCCTTCGCCAGTTCAAGGATGTTCCAGGAGCCGGTCAGGTTGGAATCGACATAGGCCTTCGGGTTTTCCAGGCTGTAGCGCACGCCCGCCTGTGCCGCGAGGTGGACGATGACGTCCGGATCGCCAATCTCGGCTGCCTGCTCCAGTGCGGCCTTGTCCTCGAGCATGCCGATCACCGGCCGGAAGCCGTTCGAGCGCGCTAGGATGGCGTGGCGCCGTTCCTTCAGGCGGACGTCGTAATAGGGCGTCATGCCGTCGAAGCCGGTGACGAAATGGCCCTCGTCGAGCAGCCGCTTGGCCAGGTGAAACCCGATGAAACCTGCCGTTCCCGTGATCAGATAGCGCATGCCGCTCCTTTGCCTTCCCTGCAATCGATCGAGATGCCGCCCTTATTCCGGCCGGCCGACGCTCGTATAGCTGAATCCGTGCTTGGTGACTTCGTCGGGGTGGTAGATGTTCCTGAGATCGACAAGCACGGGGTTTTTCATCGACGACTTCAGCCGGTCGAGGTTGAGCGCCCGGAACTCGTTCCATTCGGTGACGATCACGAGCGCATCGGCGTTTTCGGCGGCCTCGTAGGGGCTGTCGGCATAGGCAATGCCGTCGATGACATGCTTCGCATTCTCCATCCCCTCCGGATCATAGCCGGTGACGATGGCGCCGCCGTCGGTCAGCGCCTGGATGATGGCGATCGCCGGGCTGTCGCGCATGTCGTCGGTGTTGGGCTTGAAGGTAAGACCGAGCACGGCGATCTTCTTGCCGCGCACCTCGCCGCCGGCAGCGGCGATCACCTTGCGGCCCATGGCGCGCTTGCGGTTGTCGTTAACGGCGACGGTGGTTTCGATCAGCCGGACCGGGCTGTCGTGGTCCTGCGCCGTCTTGACCAGCGCCAGGGTGTCCTTGGGGAAGCAGGAGCCGCCATAGCCGGGGCCTGCATGCAGGAACTTCGCGCCGATGCGGCCATCAAGGCCAATGCCGCGGGCAACCTCCTGGACATTGGCGCCGACCTTTTCGCACAGGTCGGCCATCTCGTTGATGAAGGTGATCTTCATGGCCAGGAAGGCGTTGCCGGCATATTTTATCAGTTCGGATGTGCGTCGCGAGGTAAAGAGCAGCGGTGCCTGGTTGAGGTAGAGCGGCCGGTAGACGCCGGTCATGACGCCGCGTGCGCGCTCGTCGTTGAGACCGATGACGATGCGGTCAGGTCGCTTGAAGTCGTCGATCGCGGCACCTTCGCGCAGGAATTCCGGATTGGAGACGACCGCGATGTCGGCATCCGGATTGGTCTCGCGCATGATCCGCTCGACCTCGTCGCCGGTACCGACCGGAACGGTCGACTTGGTGACGATGACGGTGAAGCCGGTCACATGCGCGGCGATCTCGCGGGCGGCATCGTAGACATAGGAGAGGTCGGCATGGCCGTCGCCGCGACGCGAAGGCGTGCCGACCGCAATGAAGATCACGTCGCTCTGCGAGACGCTTGCTGCCAGATCGGTGCTGAAACTGAGGCGCCCGTCCTTGACGTTGTCGGCAACCAGCTGTTCCAGGCCCGGCTCGAAGATCGGAATGCGGCCGGCGGTGAGCGCCTGGATCTTGCTCGCGTCCTTGTCGATGCAGACCACCTCATGGCCGAAATCCGCAAAACAGACACCGGAGACAAGCCCGACATAACCGGCGCCGATCATCGTGATTTTCATGACATACTCCAGAATTGCTCAGGCGCATCCATAGTCAAACACGCGCGCCTTGCCAATGGGCGGATGCTTGGAGACTAGCTGGAGACAATCGTCGAAAATTCGGCATTGCCGCGGATCGTGTTGCTGACCGTGCAGATTTCCTCTTCCGCCGCCCGTGCGATGGCGTTGCGCGTCTCGTCGTCAATGTCGCCCTTGATCGTGAGGAGGATTCGGAATGTCTGAACCCGCGAAAGGCCTTCCGGCGCCTTCTCGCCGGACACCTCGGCGCTGATTTCCGTCACTCTGTCGAGGACTCCCATCCGGCTTGCCGCGATGCGGGCACTCATCGCCAGACAGGCGGAGAGCGAAGCGTAAAGCAGGTCGAGCGGATTGAAGCCTGGCTGCGACGGGCCGGTGACGATGCCGAGTTCGCCCCCGGTTGCTGACGTAATGTGCGGAAATCCAGTGCGGCCCAGAACCGCCGTTGCACCGGTCGGTCGGGATCGTGTCTTCAATTCCGTCATGTCCTGTCCTTTCACGTGATCGAGGGGCCGTGGCCGGCCTTGGCATCGAGTGCCGCTGTCGCGAGCATCCGGCGCGCAGCCGGCCCATGACCGTTTGCAATCGCCTCACGCCAGCGACCGGCCTTCCGACCCTGCGGCCTACGATGGCCAGGAGGTCACGAGTGGATCAATAGAATTCCAGCTGATTGGCCGGCGACAAAGCGCACCTTAGGGGATGGAAAATTACAAACGAAGGAAAGATTTGGTGGAGCTAAGCGGGATCGAACCGCTGACCTCTTGCATGCCATGCAAGCGCTCTCCCAGCTGAGCTATAGCCCCATTTTGGGTCCGGCGATGCCGGTTCCGGGAAGTCCGTCCGGACAGTTCGTCCGGTCGGGTGGCGGCTTCATACTTCTGCTTTCTGCAGATGGCAAGCCGAAAAAGACAACCGGGCAAGTTTTTTCCGCTGAACCCGGAAAATGCGTCCGCATGGCCTGTTGAAAACACCGCGCGAACGCCATTTGCGTGTATTATGAGAGGTTTAGACCTCGTCGTCGTCGTCCGAGACGCCGATCAGGTCGGACAGGCCGTCTTCGTCTTCGTCGTCCTGCTCGAGGAAGGTGTCGTCGTCGTCACCTTCGATCTCGACATCATCGTCGCCGAGATCCGGCAGATCGTCGCCGCCGGCTGCTTCGCCGTCGGCATCCTCGAGCGACACGAGCTCGACTTCGGTGTTCTCGGTATCGACTTCCTGGATCTCGTCCTCCTCGGCAGCCTTTTCCAGCACCTTGGCGACGGAGGTTTCCTCGAAGAAGGAGAGGGGATAGGATTTGCCGGTGTAGGGAGAAACGATCGGATCCTTGTTCAGGTCGTAGAACTTACGGCCTGTTTCCGGATCGATGCGCTTTGTTCCAAGTTCCGCTTTTGCCACAGTCAAAGCCTCTTGAATGGCCGGGGTTACCGGCATTTGCCGGAATACCGGCGTTGAACGTGAAATGAATTAGCCGGTCCCCATAATCGTCTTGGCATGATCTGTCAAAGCCTAACTTTCCGGATGTTGCGGAGCCGATGCCCGACCGGGGCAAAACGCCATGGTGTCTGCATAAACGCCCGAAACAAGGCTGCCGTTTCCAATGGCACGGGAACATCGAGGGGAACTCGCGCCCGCGCTTGGCATTCTCCTCGGCTTTCCGCTAACAAGGCGCACGACGACAACCGCATTGCAAGGACGTTTTCATGATCATCGCCATCGACGGACCGGCTGCCGCCGGCAAGGGAACGCTGTCGCGCCGGATTGCCGAGGACTATGGCTTTCACCATCTCGATACCGGACTGACCTATCGCGCCACGGCCAAGGCCCTCATCGATGCGGGCCTGCCGCTCGACGACGAACTGCTGGCTGAGGAGATGGCGCGCCAGATCGAGCTTGCCGGGCTGGATCGTGCCGTCCTCTCGGCCCATTCGATCGGCGAGGCGGCGTCGAAGATCGCGGTGATGCCGCTCGTGCGCCAGGCGCTGGTCGAGGCGCAGCGTGCCTTCTCGAAGCGCGCGCCGGGCGCGGTGCTCGACGGCCGCGACATCGGCACGGTTGTCTGCCCGGATGCGCAGGTGAAGCTCTATGTCACGGCGTCCCCTGAAGTCAGGGCGCGCCGCCGCTTCGACGAGATCGTGGCGAACGGCATTCCGGCCGATTATCTGGAGATCCTGGCCGATATCGTCAAGCGTGACGAGCGCGACATGGGCCGCGCCGACAGCCCGCTTCGACCGGCCGAAGACGCGCACTTGCTAGATACGTCTGAAATGAGTATAGAGGCCGCATTCTTGGCGGCGAAGAGCATCATCGATGCCGCATTGAAGAAATAGTCCGAGACACCATCCCCGCGCCGGATTTGCTCCTCATCTGAATGGAGCGGATGGTTTTCGGACATGTCAACGCTAACCCCCGGCGCCTGTGCCTCACCAAGGCACATCAGGAGTATTCATGTCCCAAGCTAACCCCACCCGCGACGATTTTGCCGCGCTGCTGCAGGAATCCTTTGCCACGCAGGATCTTGCCGAAGGCTACGTCACCAAGGGTATTGTCACGGCCATCGAGAAGGACGTCGCGATCGTCGACGTCGGTCTGAAGGTCGAAGGCCGCATCGCACTCAAGGAATTCGGCGCCAAGGCCAAGGACGGCACGCTGAAGGTCGGCGATGAAGTCGAAGTTTACGTCGAGCGCATCGAAAACGCGCTGGGCGAAGCTGTTCTGTCGCGCGAGAAGGCTCGCCGCGAAGAAAGCTGGGTCCGCCTCGAAGTCAAGTTCGAAGCCGGCGAACGCGTCGAAGGCGTCATCTTCAACCAGGTCAAGGGTGGTTTCACCGTCGATCTGGATGGTGCCGTTGCCTTCCTGCCGCGCTCCCAGGTCGACATCCGTCCGATCCGCGACGTCACGCCGCTGATGCACAACCCGCAGCCCTTCGAAATCCTCAAGATGGACAAGCGCCGCGGCAACATCGTCGTATCGCGCCGCACGGTTCTTGAAGAATCGCGCGCCGAGCAGCGTTCGGAAATCGTCCAGAACCTCGAAGAAGGCCAGGTTGTCGACGGCGTCGTCAAGAACATCACCGATTACGGTGCGTTCGTTGACCTCGGCGGCATCGACGGCCTGCTGCACGTCACCGACATGGCATGGCGCCGCGTCAACCATCCGTCGGAAATCCTGAACATCGGCCAGCAGGTCAAGGTTCAGATCATCCGCATCAACCAGGAAACCCACCGCATCTCGCTCGGCATGAAGCAGCTCGAGTCGGATCCGTGGGATGGCATCGGTGCCAAGTACCCGGTCGGCAAGAAGATCTCCGGTACCGTCACCAACATCACCGACTACGGTGCATTCGTAGAGCTGGAGCCGGGCATCGAAGGCCTGATCCACATCTCCGAAATGTCCTGGACCAAGAAGAACGTACATCCCGGCAAGATCCTGTCCACGACGCAGGAAGTCGACGTTGTCGTTCTCGAAGTCGACCCGACCAAGCGCCGCATCTCGCTCGGCCTCAAGCAGACGCTCGAGAACCCGTGGCAGGCCTTCGCGCACAGCCATCCGGCTGGCACCGAAGTTGAAGGCGAAGTCAAGAACAAGACCGAATTCGGCCTGTTCATCGGTCTCGACGGCGACGTCGACGGCATGGTGCACCTGTCCGACCTCGACTGGAACCGTCCGGGCGAGCAGGTCATCGAGGAATACAACAAGGGCGACGTCGTCAAGGCTGTCGTTCTCGATGTGGACGTCGAAAAGGAGCGCATCTCGCTCGGCATCAAGCAGCTCGGCAAGGATGCGGTCGGCGACGCCGCTGCTTCCGGCGATCTGCGCAAGAACGCCGTCGTCTCGTGCGAAGTCATCGCCATCAACGACGGTGGCATCGAAGTGAAGCTCGTCAACCACGAAGACCTCACCTCGTTCATCCGCCGTGCCGATCTGTCGCGTGACCGCGACGAGCAGCGTCCGGAGCGTTTCTCCGTTGGTCAGGTTGTCGACGCCCGCGTCACCAACTTCTCCAAGAAGGATCGCAAGGTCATGCTGTCGATCAAGGCGCTTGAAATCGCTGAAGAGAAGGAAGCCGTCGCACAGTTCGGTTCGTCCGACTCCGGCGCTTCGCTCGGCGACATCCTCGGTGCGGCTCTGAAGAACCGCTCGGGCGAATAAGCCTTAGGCGTTACGTATAAAGAAGCCCGCGGGAAGCGATTTCCGCGGGCTTTTTCGTGTCCTTGCCCTGCGGCGCCGGCTGCTTCGGCTAGCCCAGACCGCCCATGCGCTGGTAGAGATCGTAGGCATCGGCGGTTTCCGTCTCGTCCTCGTCGCCGGCGGCCTCCTCGTCTTCGGGCCCCTCGTCTTCGGGCGCCTGGTCGTCGCTTTCTCCGCGCTCGTCCCGCTGTTCGTCATCGGCGAGGGATGGCCGCTCCTCTGCCGCCTCGAGGCTCCGCGTCTCGGCGGTCTTTGCCGGCAGATAGGGAATCATGGCGAAGGGGATGGCGTCTCGCGCAATGGCCGTTTCCGGCTGTCGGGGCATCTGGGCCTCCTGCGCGCCTTCATGGGGGCCGGATGCATGGGCCGGACGGCGCGCCGCCTTCTCCTCCGCCGCATCGAGCAGCGCACTCCAGGTGTCGGCTTCAAGTCCGGGCGGTTCGGGCTGCTCGGCCAAGCCACCGGTGGTCGGCGCGGTAGCCGGCGGCAATTCTACATCGTCCTGTGTCTGAAGCTCTGCGAACAGCGCCTCGGCACCCATATCGGCCGTCTCGCTTGCCAGCGTGGTAAAAAGCGTGTCCGGCGGCGTGCCTGCCGATCCTTCCGGCGACCACAGGCTGGCATCGACCAGCGTCTTCAGTGTCTCGACCAGCGTCTTTTCCGACTGCGATGTCTCGAATTCGAATTCCGAGGATTGCCCCTCGGCTGCGGGCGCAAAGGATCGTGGCGCCGGTTCTGCATGCAGCTCCCATTCACCGAGGTCGTGGCCTTTGAAACCCTCGACCTCGCCGCGATGCGGCAGCATGTCGCCGGGTCCGGCGGTTTCCGCCCGGACCTCCGGTTCAGCGACGGTCGCAGGCAGGGGATCGGCTGCCGCCGAAGCGGTCTGCCGTGGAACGGAACCGGCTTCGGAAGACCCGGAGTTCTCGCCTGCTGCCGGTTCCGCCGCGGTCTCCCGCTCGCCCTCTGCAGCGTAGGATCCAGCCTGGGTCGGCTCTTCCGGTATTTCGATCGGACCTGTTTGCTGCGAAAGATCAAATCCCAGTTCCTGCTCCAGATCGGCCTTTGTCTGGCTATCGATGTCGCCCGTGGCAATGGCAGCCACCAGCGACAGCGCTTCCGGATCCGCGGCGAGAAAGGCAGCGGCAGCCCGGAGCAAGGGGATCGTCTCGGAATTTGCCTTGGCCTGGGGCTGTGTGCCTGCGGAAGTTGGATCCTTGCGCCGTGTTGGCGATTTCGCCGCTTGTTCCTCGCTCTCACTTGTCTCCGCCCCAACGGCCGGTACCGCGGCCTCGTCTTCGTCGCCGAAGGCTTTCTTCAGGGCTGCCTGCAGCAGGCCTGGATCGACACCTGCCGCCGGTGCGGCAAACTGCGGCTGCATCACCGGCAGCGCTGTCGGGCGACTTTGCACGGTCTCCTGCGGCACGGTCCCTGTCCCCGCCGGCCTGCCCCCTGGCTGGCTCGTTGCCGACCGCGCTGCCGGTGTGAAAAATTCCTGCAGCAGACGCGGCGCGTCGATGATCGAAGGGCCCTTCAGGGCTTCCGCGAGGATCCGGATCGATATGGCGAGATTGCGCTGCCCGAGCTGCTTTTCCAGCGCCAGCCGCGCGGCCGGCGGCAGCGTATCGAGAAAAACCGCCAGCCGCCTGGTGAAGTCACGCAGGGTTTCCTGCGGCAGCGGCGGAAAATTCAGGACTTTTGCCAGCGTGTCCAGCAACCGGATCAATGCTTCCTTTGGCAGCCGTTCGCTGTCGACAACGTGGCGGTTCAGCGTCTCCACGATCTTGAGGACGGCTTCCGACTGGCTTCCCGAAATCCTCACCGGTTCGACATGCGTGCGCTCTTTCGGCGTAGCGGTCTCCACCACGGCGGCTGCCGGCGTGGATGCGGCGGATGTCTTGACTGTGAGAATGGGCGTCAGCATCGCAATCTCCGTCAGGTTCGGGTTGAGGTCAAAACCATCGTGTCTGTTGGTGGCACACCGGCCATCGAGCCGGATAAGTCCCAAGCGGGTGGCGAGGGGGAAGGGCGCTTCATGCGCATGCCCGACGGCTCGTTCACGGCCATACCAGACTGCGGCGGCTGCTGCGGAACCACGAATGGCCGAGCATTTCAGGTTCAATATTAGGGCAGAATGATTGACAGAATATTAACCATACTGCGCGGCGCGAGGAGAATTTAGCCGGAGCAGGCGGCTTGCTTTGCTCTTGCTGCGTTTTGTGCGGTCGCGTACATCTTTGCCGCCGCCCGCCGTCGGTGGGGCTGCGGACTTGGACTTGCTTTCGGGGGGAATGCGATGAATCCGGCCAATCTGATCCTCAATACCGACAGCTACAAGTTCAGCCATTTCCTGCAATACCCGCCCGGCACAAGCGCCATCTCAGCCTATATCGAAACGCGCGGCCATCAGGATCAGCCCGATGTCCTGTTCTTCGGCCTGCAAATGTTCTTGAAGGAATATCTCGGCAAGCCGGTGACGCGCGCCGATATCGACGAAGCCGAGGCGATCGTCACGGCCCACGGCCTGCCGTTCCATCGCGCCGGCTGGACGCGTATCGTCGAACAGTTCGGCGGTTACCTGCCGCTCGAGATCCAGGCCCTGCCGGAAGGGACGCTCGTTCGCCGCGGCGTGCCGATGGTGCAGGTGGTCAATACCGATCCGCACGCCTTCTGGCTGACCTCCTACATCGAGACCGCGCTGTTGCGCGCTGTCTGGTATCCGTCCTCCGTCGCCAGCAATGCCCGCAAGGTCAAGCAGATCATCCGCCCGATGCTCGAAAAGACCTGCGACGATCCGGAAGCCGTGTTGCCGTTCCGGCTGCATGATTTTGGCGCCCGCGGCGTCGGCGCTTTCGAGCAGGCGGGCATCGGCGGCGCAGCCCACCTCGTCAACTTCATGGGCACCGATACGGTGACCGGCGTGCTCTATGCCCGGCGGTACTACGGCGCCGAGATGGCCGGTTTCTCCATTCCGGCCTCCGAGCACTCGACCATGACCGCCTGGGGCGTCGAGCGCGAGGCGGATGCCTATGCCAACATGATCGACCGCTTCGCCGGTGGTGGCATGTTCGCGGTTGTCTCCGACAGCTACGACATCAACTACGCGGTCTCTGAAATCTGGGGCGAGCAGCTGCGCGAGAAGGTCAGGGCCAGCGGCGGCACTCTGGTCATCCGGCCCGACAGTGGCGACCCCATCGAAACGCCGGTCCATGTCATCAAGCAACTGGACTATCATTTTGGTTCGACGCTGAACGCCAAGGGCTACAAGGTCCTCGACAAGTCCGTGCGCGTGATCCAGGGCGACGGTGTTTCCAATGCCGATATCGGTCAGATCCTCGGGCGGCTGGAAGCCTTCGGCTTCTCGGCTGAAAACATCGCCTTCGGCATGGGCGGCGGGCTGCTGCAGAAGGTCAACCGCGACACCTATTCCTTCGCCATGAAGACCAATGCGCGGCTGGACGATGCCGGCAAATGGCACGATGTCTTCAAGCGTCCGGCGACCATGAACGTCAAGGCCTCCAAGGCCGGCCGCCAGGCGGTGGTTGGCGGTCTGGGCGGTCTGGAAGCGGCGCGCCTCGATGAACTCAAGGAACGCAACCATCTGCAGCCGGTCTGGAAGGATGGCGAGCTTCTGAGGGACTGGAGCTTTGCGGAAATTCGCGAGCGCGCCAAATAGGCGCTTGCAGCATCGGCGTTCTCGTCCCATCCTTGCGCCGATTTATACGGGAGCCTTGAGATGACGGTCCGTCCGCCCCAATCCCTGTCGCCGTCCTTCACGCGAGATTCCGGCCTCAATCTCCTGGAATACGAGCTGATGTCCGAACGGGCCGATGCGCTCGGGCGGCACGGCCTGAAGGTGGAAAAGGCGATCGCGGCTCTCAGCGTGCTTGAGGATGCGGCAACGACGCCGGACAGGCGAGAGCAGTTGCTGAACGATGCTGCCGACGCCGTGTGGGCCTTCTTCATCCAGCGCGAGATCTGCGGTCTGCGCTCGAACCGCGATGCGGTCCAGCGATACGGCATCCCGAAGGAAGTCATGGCGCGACTCGGGATCATCCGCAAGCTCTGATCAGGCGGCCCCCTCCTTCGCCAGCAGCTCGTAAATACCGTCCTCATCGACCGTGACCGCAAGAATGTCCTGCTGGCCACCTCTTCGCGCTGTTCGTCGCTGGCCTGGCCGGCGCGGGCGAGTATGATCGCCTGTTCCTCGTCGCTCGGTGCTTCGCTTAGATCTTCGGAAATGTCTGCACTATCCTGCCACGCCGATGTCTCCTTCGATTGAACGCTCTCGATCGACGCCTGCGTTTTGGCGATCTCGGCGTCGGCGGCCAGGACCTGAATGGTCTGGATCGCACTCGCGTCGGCACTCTGATCTGTGCCGGTTGATCGCCTCGATCATTTCCTGCGCAGTGATGCCCAGATCCCGAAGGCCGCTCTTGGCTTCCACCTCAGCAACGCTGGAGGGCAGACAGGCGCGTGCGCTCGTCAGCGCGGACCCGGCCTTAACCGTACGAAATGCGTGTGGCGGGCAGCCTCAGGCGACCGCGACTTTGCGGCGGCCCTCCCAGCCATCCGGCAACGTCGGTTTGCAGACGATCGTGACCAGCACGAAGCTCACATAGAGCAGCAGGTACCACGACCCCATCTTTTGCAGCGATACCAGGTGCCATTCGCGTTGCCCTGGATAAAGCCAGATGCCCGTTGCCGTTCCGATGTTTTCGGCAATCCAGAGGAAGATGCTGGTGAGAAATGCGGCCAGCACCAGCGGCATCCAGCGGGCCTTGCGTTCTACGGTAAAATAGACGCGTACCCGGCCGAAAAGGAGAAGGATGGCGACAAAAAGCCCGATGCGCAGGTCGGCGATATAATGATGGCTGTAGAAGTTGATGTAGATCGCAGCCGCCAGAAGGGCCGTGAGCGCAAACGGCGGATAGTGCGTGAAACGCATGTCGAAAATGCGGATGGCGCGGGCCATATAGCTGCCGACGGAAGCATACATGAAGCCGGAGAAAAGCGGCACGCCGGATATCTGGAAGATTGCGTTCTCCGGATAGGCCCACGACCCCATTTTCACCTTGAAGATCTCCATGCAGGTGCCGGTGACATGGTAGATCAAAATGACCTTCGCCTCGTCCCAGCTTTCCATTCTCAGCCGGAGAAAGAGGATCTGTATCGCCAGCGCCATGAGAAAGAGTGCATCATACCGGTTCAAGACCCACTCAGGGCTCCAGACGAGCTTCGTCGCGACAATCAAAAACAGAACCAGCGCGCCCAAAAGACATGACCATGCCTGCTTCAGGCCGAAGAGGACGAATTCGGCGATGCCCTGTGGCAAGCGTTTAAGCTGCCGCCGGATTGCAAGCCGCAGCGGTTCGAGAACCGGCCCGGTGGCGTGGTCTTCGATCGGCGGCATCAGCTATGCGCGAAAATGTCGGTTTCGTCCCAGCCGAGGAGGTCGAGCTTGGCGCGCGTCGGCAGGAAGGCGAAGCAGGCGTCGGCATGGTCCATCCGGCCATCGCGGATCAGCCGTGCCGTCAGCTTGTCGCGCAGCGCATGCAGGTGCAGCACGTCGGAGGCGGCATATTCCAGCTGCGCCGGCGTCAGCGTCTCGGCCGCCCAGTCGGAGGACTGCTGCTGCTTGGAGATGTCGACCTCGAGCAGTTCCTTGAGATTGTCTTTCAGGCCGTGGCGGTCGGTATAGGTCCGCGTCAGGCGGGAGGCGATCTTGGTGCAGAACACCGGTGTCGTCGTGACGCCAAAGGTGTGGAACAGCACGGCGATGTCGAAACGGCCGAAATGGAAGATCTTCTGGCGGGCCGGGTCTTCCAGCATGGCCACGAGGTTTGGCGCCTCTCGCTGGCCCCTGGCGATCTGGATCACGTCGGCGGTGCCGTCGCCCGGCGAAAGCTGCACGACGCACAGCCGGTCGCGGCGCGGAATGAGGCCGAGCGTTTCGGTATCGATGGCGATCGCGCCCTTGTAGCGGGCCGCGTCTTCGGCCGAGATGTCACCTGCGTGAAGCCGTATTGTATTTGCCATTTCAATCCCCACATCAGCCGGACAGGGTGTCGCGCGTCGTTCAAGTCGTTGGCCTATAGCGCAACTTCTCTGAAAGCGATACCGTCTCCTTCTGCCGTGACAGTCGGATTGCCGTTGCCCGGCGCAAATGTGATCATCTCATGAAAGCGCTTCGAACCGTCACCTTTTCCCTCGTGCTGTGGGCAGCTTCGATCCCGTTCGGTGCGACCGTGTCGGCTGATCCGTTCTGGCAGCCGGTGCAGGCCTATACGGATCTCCCGGGGGTCAAGTCGCCTGAGGCCGTGGAGCAGGAAAACGCGGTGAGATGCCAGCAGGTGCGCATACGGCGCAGCCCCGGCCTCAACTCAGGCTATGCGACCGCCAATTTCTGCCGGCGCGGCAATGGACCGGTCTTCCAGTCCGGCCGGCTGCCGCCGTCGATCATACGACAGTTGCGCGGCTTCACCTACTGACCGTCGGGCCGCTTGCAAATTGCCGGGGCGTCAATACAACTTGCCGCATCGGGCCTGCCGGCTTTTCCGGCGGCCTGGGAGACGACATCATGGCTGAAACGCACCGACCCCTGGTCATCTGCGCGCCGGAGCCGCGCACGCTCGACCTGATCTTCACGCCGCAGGCTCTGGCACGGCTCAAGGCGACATACCGGATCGTCGAGGCCGATCCGGAGAACATCGCCGGTCTGGGCGACGATGTGCTCGGCGAATGCCGCTACATCATCGGCCAGCCGCCGCTCAGCGCCGAAACACTTGCGCGCCTCACTGCGCTGCGCTGCATCCTCAACGTCGAAAGCAACCTGATCAACAACATGCCCTATGAGGTGCTGTTTGCCCGCGGGATATATGTGGTGACGACCGGCCAGGTCTTTGCCGAGCCGGTTGCGGAACTCGGCCTTGCCATGGCACTCAACATCGCCCGCGGCATCGTCGACGCGGATGTCGATTTCCGCGAGGGCAGGGAGCGCTGGGGCGGCGAGGGCAACGCCAAGGCACGGCTTCTCTCCGGTGCCGACGTCGGCATCATCGGCTTCGGCGATCTCGGCAAGGCGCTGAACCGGGTCCTTAGCGGCTTCCGCACCAAGACCCGCGTCTACGATCCGTGGATGCCGGCCTCGATCCTGATCGACCACGGCGTCCAGCCGTCGAGCCTCGAGGAGGTACTGAGCGAAAGCGATTTCATTTTCGTCGTTGCGGCCGCCACCAGCGAGAACCAGCATTTCCTCGGTGCCGACGCCTTTGCCGGCATGCGGCCCGGCGCCGCCTTCATCCTGCTCAGCCGTGCCAATGTGGTGGATTTCGGTGCGCTGATGGCGGCGGTGGCAAGCGGCCATATCGTTGCGGCAAGCGATGTCTTTCCGGACGAGCCTCTACCGCTCGACCATCCCGTTCGAAACCTCAAGGGCTTCCTGCGTTCCGCCCACCGGGCCGGCGCGCTCGACAGTGCCTTCAAGAAAATGGGCGATATGGTGCTGGAAGACATGGACCTGATGGACCGCGACCTGCCGCCGATGCGGTGCAAGCGGGCGGAGCGCGAGACGGTGTCGCGCATGCGCTCCAAACCTGTCACCGTCAACTGATGTCGGCGGCCGGCGGCAGCGGCTGGTTACGGAACTCATCCAGACTTTCAAAGAACAGACGGCATCCGGCGTCGTTGCGAAGGACGAGTTTACCGCAGGTGGGTAAGGCGAGGAAATTGAGCGGGCAAGGAGGCGGGCATGCGATGATAAATGCGGCAGTGCTTGGCTGACCGCCGATTGGCCCCTCATCCGGCCTGCCGGCCACCTTCTCCCCGTGAACGGGGAGAAGGGACAAGCGGCGACCTCCGTCGTCCCCTCTCCCCGCTTGCGGGGAGAGGGCCAGGGTGAGGGGCAAAGCGAGGAGTGCCGAAAACTCAGGCGCACACGCCGGCGACCCGGCGCATCGCTTCGAGAATGGAACCCTTGGTGGCGTGGCCGGTCTTGTAGAGGCCGAGAATGACGGTGGCGGCGTCGCGGCCATCGTCGCTGTCGAGCGTCGTGCGCGTTTCTCTGCACCATTCTTCGAGCGCGCCGCAGACGACTTCGATTTCATTCTGGTTCAAGGCCATGTCCGACAGAAACGACACTGCTTTCCCCCCTTCGGAACACACCCGGTTTGGATCGACAGTGTAGAGCCATTCAATGCGGTGGCAATTCCCAAATTTAAGGGGTTGCGGCCTGGCAATCGAACCACGAGCCGGGGTGAAAGGCCGGGCAGCCTTTCAGGTCATTCCGCGACGGCGGATGCCTCGAGCAGCGACGCGGCGATTGCCATCGCCAGGAGCTTGCCCTTGGCCCGGATTGCCTTGCTGTCCAGGTCGCGAGCCGAGAGCGCGAGGTCCATGCCCTCGCGCATCAGAATTTGTTGCGCCCGGTAAACTGCCCAGTTTTCGACGTCGTCGCGCTTCCGCATTGCGCTTGCCCCCAGCTAAATCATTTAGCGTTGCCGCCCCCGCTCCCAATCCGGCCTGGACGCAGGCACATAAGGCGAATCATCTGAGCACGTGAACAGGATGCGACATTTCCCGTAAAGCGAAAGCACAACTTTTCGGCGATGATTATTTGGGGTGTCCCGTCGCTTCAGGCGTTGCGCAGCCTGCCTTCCAGCAGGTCGAGCACGGCGCGGCCCGCCTCCATGACGTTGGTTCCAGGCCCGAAGACGGCGGCAACCCCGTGGTCCATCAGGAACTGGTAGTCCTGGCGCGGCACGACGCCGCCGCAGACGACGATGACGTCGCCGCCGCCGCGTGCTTTCAATGTCTCGACCAGTTGCGGCAGAAGCGTCTTGTGACCGGCGGCGAGCGACGAAACGCCGACGACGTGGACGTTTGCCGCAAGCGCCATGTCCGCGGCTTCCTCCGGTGTCTGGAACAGCGGACCGGCGAGCACGTCGAAGCCGATATCGCCGAAGGCCGACGCAATGATCTTGGCCCCGCGGTCATGGCCATCCTGGCCGAGCTTGGCGACCATGATCTTCGGCTTGCGGCCGATCGACCGGGAGACGGCGGAAAGCCGGGCGGAGAGCGTCGCCAGTTCCGGTTCGTCCTTGTAGGCGTCGCCATAGATGTCGGTGACGACCTCGGGAACGGCGGAATGATCGCCGAAGACGGCGCGCATGGCATCCGAGATTTCGCCGACTGTGGCACGGGCACGGGCAGCTGCCACGGCGGCCCCGAGGATATTGCCCTTGCCGCTGCGGGCGACCTCGGTCAGGGCATTCAGCGCTGCAGTGACCTCTGCCGTATCGCGGCGGCGCTTCGTCTCCTCGATGCGCTTGATCTGGGCGGTGCGCACGGCGGCATTGTCGATGTCGAGGATGTCGTGATCATCCTCGGTTTCCAGCCGGTATTTGTTGACGCCGACGACGACTTCCTCGCCCTTGTCGACCGCGGCCTGGCGGCGGGTCGCTGCCTCCTCGATCAGCCGTTTCGGCAGGCCGTCGGCCACCGCCTTGGTCATGCCGCCGAGCGCCTCGACCTCTTCCATCAGCGCCCAGGCCTTGTTCGCCAGCTCGGCCGTCAGGCTTTCGACATAGTACGAGCCGGCGAGCGGATCGACGACCCTGGTGACACCGGTCTCGTGCTGGAGGATGAGCTGGGTGTTGCGGGCGATGCGCGATGAGAATTCGGTCGGCAGGGCGATTGCCTCGTCGAACGAGTTGGTGTGCAGCGACTGCGTGCCGCCGAGCACGGCCGACATTGCCTCAAACGCGGTGCGGATGATGTTGTTGTAGGGATCCTGCTCCTGCAGCGAGACGCCGGACGTCTGGCAATGGGTTCTCAGCATCAGCGAGGACTGTTTCTTCGGCGAGAAGCCCTCCATGATGCGCGTCCACAGCAGCCGGGCGGCGCGCAGCTTGGCGGCCTCCATGAAGAAGTTCATGCCGATGGCGAAGAAGAAGGAGAGGCGGCCGGCGAAGTCGTCGACATTCAGGCCCTTGGCGAGGGCGGCGCGGACATATTCGCGGCCGTCGGCGAGCGTGAAGGCGAGCTCCTGCACCAGCGTCGCGCCGGCCTCCTGCATGTGATAGCCGGAGATCGAGATTGAGTTGAATTTCGGCATTTCGCGCGCCGTATAGTCGATGATGTCGGCGACGATCCGCATCGAGGGTTCCGGCGGATAGATATAGGTGTTGCGGACCATGAACTCCTTGAGGATGTCGTTCTGGATGGTGCCGGAAAGCGCGGCGCGCGGCACGCCCTGTTCCTCGCCGGCGACGATGAAGGAGGCGAGGATCGGGATGACGGCGCCGTTCATGGTCATAGACACCGAGATCTTTTCGAGCGGAATGCCGTCGAACAGGATCTTCATGTCCTCGACCGAATCGATCGCTACGCCCGCCTTGCCGACATCGCCGACGACGCGCGGATGATCCGAATCATAGCCGCGATGGGTGGCGAGGTCGAAGGCGACGGAGACGCCCTGCTGGCCGGCCGCAAGCGCCTTGCGGTAGAAGGCATTCGAGGCCTCGGCCGTGGAAAATCCGGCATATTGGCGGATCGTCCAGGGCCGGCCGGCATACATGGTGGCGCGCGGGCCGCGGGTAAACGGCGCAAAGCCCGGCAGCGAGCCGAGATGACCGGCGCCATCGAGGTCGGCCTCGGTATAGAGCGGCTTGACGGCGATGCCTTCGGGCGTCTGCCAGGTGAGCGCCTCGAGCGAGGATTTCACTTCGCGTTCGGCGAGGGCGGCCCAGTCGCTGAGGGTTTTCTTATCGGACATGGGAGTGCCTCCTTGCTTTGCTCGAACATCCACCCTCCCCTTGAGGGGGAGGGTCGGCACGCAGTGCCGGGGTGGGGTGACTTATGGCGTCAAACAACGGGTCACCCCCACCCGCCGCTTTGCGGCGACCTCCCCCCTCAAGGGGCAGGTAAAAGTCTGCCGCAACGGCCTTCGGCCACGCGCGAGCACTCGCCGTGGTTTTGCTGCAATGAAACTCGGACGGGGCGCTGGAAGCTGCCTCGAGAGAGTAGAATAGATGACACCTTCCGGCGCCCCGTTCGGCGGTTTTTGCCCGCAAACTCGTTCCGCTACGGCCTTTCGGCCCTCTGTGCGATTACACGCCCGCAGCAGCAGCATCGGCCTGCGGAGGGGAACCTTCTCGCGAACCCCGATTCCGAGGACTTCCGTCCTTTCCCCGAACCCGGCGCCGGTCCCGCTCGCTGCCACGGCTGGCAGTGTATCCGACGGCGGGACGGAAAGAGGATGACACAGATGCTCCAGGCGGGGATAAAAAGCCATTCGAATTCTCTGAAGTCCTTGTTTTATCACAGGGAGCGTAGAAACGTCGTCCTCACCAACAAAATCTAAGACTGAGCGAAGCCAAGGTCTTGATTTTGTATCCTCTCCCACAAGGGGAGAGGTAGAGCGCTGCACTGTCCGCATCCTACCTCTCCCCTTGTGGGAGAGAAAGCAATTTCAACACCTTAGCTTCGCTCAAGTGCTGGAAATTGCAGGTGAGGGGATTTCTCGGCGTCTACTCGAACTCCATGATCAGTTCATCCACCGCGAGGCTCGTGCCGGCCGAAACAGCGACATGTTTCACCACGCCGCGGCGTTCGGCGCGCAGGGTGTTTTCCATCTTCATCGCTTCGACGGTGGCGAGCGCCTGGCCGGCCTCGACCGTGTCGCCAGCGGCAACGGCAAGCGCGGTGACGACGCCGGGCATCGGGCAGAGCAGCATCTTCGACGTATCGGGCGGCAGCTTTTTCGGCATCAGCCGGGCAAGCTCGGCAACGCGTGGGCTCATCACATGGGCGGTGACGTCCATGCCGCGCCAGCGCAGGCGGATGGCGGTGCCGGACAGGTCGATCTTCACGCCCATCGCCGTGCCCTCGACATTGAAGGTGGCATGGCTGCGGCCGGGCATCCAGTCGCCGGCGATCGCGAAAGCCGCTCCATCAGCTATCTGCACATAGGCGCCGTCGGCGGTGGCGTCGAGCGTCACGGCATGTTCCTGGCCGCCGAAGCTGACGACCCAGTCCTTGCCGATCACCCGGCGGTGATTGCCGATCGTGCCGGAGATCTGCGCCGCGCGGTTCTGCAGGGCCTGATGGATCAGCGTTGCGACGGCCGCCAGCTTGCGGGCCGATGCCGGATCGGGTTCGACGCCGTGGAAGCCGTCCGGGAATTCCTCGGCGATGAAGGCGGTGGTGATCTGGCCGGAACGAAACCGGTCGTGCTGCATGACGGCCGACAGGAACGGCAGGTTATGGCCGATGCCCTCGACCTCGAAATCATCGAGCGCGGCGCTCATCGCATCGATGGCCGCCAGGCGGTCCGGCGCCCAGGTGCAGAGCTTGGCGACCATCGGGTCGTAATACATCGAGATCTCGCCGCCTTCGAAGACGCCGGTATCGTTGCGAATGACAATGCCATCCGGCCGCACACCTTCCTGCGGCGGCCGGTAGCGCGACAGGCGACCGATCGAGGGCAGGAAGTTGCGGTAGGGGTCCTCGGCATAGAGCCGGCTTTCGATCGCCCAGCCGCTCAGACGAACGTCCTTCTGGGAGAAGGCGAGCTTTTCGCCGGCGGCGACGCGGATCATCTGCTCGACCAGGTCGATGCCGGTAATCAGCTCGGTCACCGGATGCTCGACCTGCAGGCGGGTGTTCATTTCGAGGAAGTAGAAATTGCGCGCGCCGTCGACGATGAACTCGACGGTGCCCGCCGAATGGTAACCGACGGCTTTCGCAAGGGCGACGGCCTGCTCGCCCATGGCGCGGCGGGTGGCCTCGTCAAGGAAAGGCGAGGGGGCTTCCTCGATGACCTTCTGGTTTCGCCGCTGGATCGAGCATTCGCGTTCGCCGAGATAGAGCACGGTGCCGTGCGTGTCGCCGAGCACCTGTATTTCGATATGGCGCGGCTGGGTGACGAATTTCTCGATGAAGATGCGATCGTCGCCGAAGGAATTTTTTGCCTCGTTCTTCGAGGCCTGGAAACCCTCGCGGGCTTCCGCGTCGTTCCAGGCAATGCGCATGCCCTTGCCGCCGCCGCCGGCCGAGGCCTTGATCATCACCGGATAGCCGATGCCGCTGGCGATCTTCACCGCTTCGTCGGCATCCTCGATCAGGCCCATATGGCCGGGCACGGTGGAAACACCGGCCTCCGCCGCCAGCTTCTTCGAGGTGATCTTGTCGCCCATCGCTGAAATCGCGCCGACCGGCGGGCCGATGAAGGCGATACCCGCCTTCTCCAGCGCCTCGGCGAAGGCGGCATTTTCCGACAGGAAGCCGTAACCCGGATGCACCGCATCGGCGCCGGTCTTGCCGATCGCCTCGAGGATCCTGTCGATGACGATGTAGGACTGGCTGGATGGCGCCGGACCGATATGCACGGCCTCGTCGGCCAGTCGCACATGCAGCGCGTCGGCATCGGCGTCCGAATAGACGGCGACGGTGGCGATGCCGAGCTTTTTGGCTGATTTGATGACCCGGCAGGCGATTTCGCCGCGGTTGGCGATGAGGATTTTCTTGAACATTCAGGCCGCCGTTTCGCAGGTGTGTCGTTTTTCCCTCGGCAGGCTTTTGCCGGGCAGCATACCCCCCTCTGCCCAGTGGGAGATCGCAGCAAGCGCGCTTGGTGTCTCCAAGGCAAACAGTCTGTTTGGCGTGAGCGAGTGGGGGAAAGGAATGACCTCCCCGCTTGAGGGGGAGATGTCACCAAGTGACAGAGGGGGGTGAGCGGCGAGGATGCTTAAAACGAATTTCCGTATCACGGCTTCACACCTCCATCACTGTGGTCAAAGGCTTCCGGGAAATTCCTGCGGGCAACCCGCTCGTCGATCCGCAGCAGCGCTTCGTAGGACGCCGGATCGAAGGGCTCCTCGGCCGGCACCACCTCGCGGCCGAACAGGAGGTTGAGCCTTCCGGCATCGAGATTGCCCCGTTCGAACGGTTCGGCGCCGAAATGGTGCCAGAGCGCATGCAGGAAGGCTGCATCCACCTTGTGTTCGATCGTGTTCGGGCGAGCGAGGCGCTGCAACGCCTTGAGCGGCGTTACCCCCTTCTCGTTCGCCCGCCGGATGGTGAAATGATGGCCGTGGCCCGGCATGCCGGAGGGAAAGCCTCGATGCTTGGTCATGTCGGGCCGTTTGGGCATGCTTGTCTCCTTCAGGCCCTGACCGTCTGGTCCTGGCCGATCTTGTCCTGCGTCTTCGTCTCGAAGTCGGAGGCGTCGTGGCGCTCGTGCAGCTGCTCGGATGGCTCGCCGGACAGGCGGTTGACCATGCGGCCGCGCTTCACGGCGGGGCGCTTGGCGATTTCAGCGGTCCAGCGCTGGACGTGCCTGTAGCTCTGAACGTCGAGGAAGGTGCCGGAATCGCCATACTGCTTGCCCAGCGCCAGATTGCCGTACCACGGCCAGATGGCGATGTCGGCAATGGAGTATTCCGAGCCCGCCATGTAGCGGTTGTCGGCGAGGTGCCGGTCGAGCACGTCGAGCTGGCGCTTCACTTCCATGGCAAAGCGATCGATCGCATATTGGATTTGCATCGGCGCATAGGCATAGAAATGACCGAAGCCGCCACCGAGATAGGGCGCCGATCCCATCTGCCAGAACAGCCAGTTCAACGCCTCGGTGCGGGCCTTGTGGTCCTTCGGCAGGAAGGCATCGAATTTGTTGGCCAGATAAAGCAGGATCGAGCCACTTTCGAAGACGCGGGTCGGCTCCGGCGTCGAACGGTCCATCAGGGCCGGGATCTTCGAGTTCGGGTTGACGTCGACGAAGCCGGAGCCGAACTGGTCGCCATCGCCGATCCTGATCAGCCAGGCGTCGTATTCCGCGCCCTTGTGGCCGAGAGCCAGAAGCTCCTCCAGCATGATGGTGACCTTGACGCCGTTCGGCGTCCCCAGCGAATAGAGCTGCAACGGATGCTTGCCGACCGGCAGTTCCCTGTCATGCGTCGGGCCGGCGATGGGGCGGTTGATACTGGCGAACTCGCCGCCATTGGTTTTGTCCCAGGTCCAGACCTTGGGGACTTCGTAGCCGGCGGGGAAGTTATCGGCAGGGGATTTTTCCGTCATGAAACTGTCCTTGTTGGTGACACATGCGCGCAAGGAGGCGCATAGCCCATATGGGAAGCGGGCAATATTTCGCCAGTGCAGACAGTCACTTTCCCCCGAGGCGTATTTTGTTTCTCCGTCGTCCTCGGGCTTGCCCCCGGGATCCATGCCCAGGGCAATGAGTTTGGCGCTGTGGATCCTCGGGTCAAGCCCGAGGATGGCGACTGTGGTTTGTCCATGTGAAGGGCTACAACGGGATCGTGTCGTGCTTGCGCCACAGTTGCTCCTTGCGCTTGTTCCTGAGCGAGGCGAAGGCGCGGGCGATGCGGCGGCGCGACGAGTGCGGCATGATCACCTCGTCGATGAAGCCGCGCTCGGCGGCGACGAAGGGGTTGGCGAAGCGGGTCTCGTATTCCGCGGTGCGGGCGGCGATCTTTTGCGGGTCGTCGAGTTCGGAGCGGTAGAGGATCTCGGTGGCGCCCTTCGCACCCATCACGGCGATCTCGGCGGTCGGCCAGGCATAGTTGACGTCGGCGCCGATGTGCTTGGAGGCCATGACGTCATAGGCGCCGCCATAGGCTTTTCGGGTGATCAGAGTCACCATCGGCACGGTCGCCTGCGAATAGGCAAAGAGCAGCTTGGCGCCGTGCTTGATGACGCCGCCATATTCCTGCGCCACGCCGGGGAGGAAGCCGGGAACGTCGACCAGCGTCAGGATCGGGATCGAGAAGGCGTCGCAGAAGCGGACGAAACGGGCGGCCTTGCGCGAGGAGTCGATGTCGAGGCAGCCGGCCAGCACCATCGGCTGGTTGGCGACGACGCCGACGGTCTCACCCTCGAGCCGGATAAAGCCGGTGATGATGTTCTTGGCGAAGGCTTCCTGCAGTTCGAAGAAATCGCCTTCGTCGGCGATCGCATGGATCACCTCGCTCATGTCGTAGGGCTTGGCGGATGAGTCCGGGATCAGCGTGTCGAGACGGTTCTCGATGCGGGCCGGGTCGTCGTGGAACGGACGCATCGGCGGCTTGTCGCGGTTGTTGAGCGGCAGGAAATCGAACAGCAGGCGCACCTGCTCCAACGTCTCGATGTCGTTCTCGTAGGCCGCATCGGCGACGGAGGATTTTCTCGTATGGGTGCCGGCGCCGCCGAGTTCTTCGGCCGTGACGATCTCGTTGGTGACGGTCTTCACCACGTCGGGGCCGGTGACGAACATGTAGGATGTATCGCGCACCATGAAGATGAAGTCGGTCATGGCAGGCGAATAGACGGCGCCGCCGGCGCAAGGCCCCATGATCACGGAAATCTGCGGGATGACGCCGGAGGCCTCGGCATTGCGGCGGAAGACCTCGGCATAGCCGGCAAGCGAGGCGACGCCCTCCTGGATGCGGGCGCCGCCCGAATCGTTGAGGCCGATCACCGGCGCGCCGTTCCTGACCGCCATATCCATGATCTTGCAGATTTTTTGCGCGTGGGTTTCCGACAGCGAACCGCCGAGCACGGTGAAATCTTGAGAGAAGACGTAAGCTTGGCGGCCGTTGATCGTGCCCCAGCCGGTGACGACGCCGTCGCCTGCAACCTTCTGCTCGGCCATGCCGAAATCGACGGCACGGTGGGTGACGTACATGTCGTATTCTTCGAACGAGCCTTCGTCGAGCAGCACCTCGATGCGCTCACGCGCCGTCAGCTTGCCCTTGGCATGCTGCGCGTCGATACGCTTCTGGCCGCCACCGAGCCTTGCCTCGGCGCGACGTGACTCCACTTCCGCAAGAATGGCGCGCATTGCGTGTTCCCCCTCGTGCCCGGCTTCTCCGGCTGCCGTGTTCGCGGCTATTTTGACCGGTTTTCCTGCTCCCGCAATAGCCGGCAAAGCATCGAAAAAAAACCTTGGATCATGTGCAAATGCAGAATATACAAATTTGAAAATTGTAAATTGCGAATTTGCGAAAATGGCAATCGGAAAACTTTTCATCGGCCGGAAGGTGCGGGCGCTGCGCGAAGCGAGCCGCACGACCCAGGCGCAATTTGCCGAACGCATCGGCATCTCGACCAGCTATCTTAACCAGATCGAGAACAATCAGCGGCCGGTTTCCGCTTCCGTGCTGCTGGCGCTGGCAGAGAAGTTCCAGATCAGCATCGGCGATCTTTCCTCCGGTGAAGGTGACCGGCTGCTGTCGGCGCTTTCGGAGGCGCTCTCGGACCCGCTGTTCGAGACCTATACGCCGAGCCTCCAGGAACTGAAGCTGGTGACGCAGAACGCGCCGGGTCTCGCCCACGCGCTGATCGCGGTCCATCAGGCCTATCGCCGCAACAGCGAGCAGCTTGCGAGCTTCGACGATGCACGCGGGGCGGCGCTGACGGAGACGACGCCCTATGAGGAGGTGCGGGATTTCTTCCACTTCGTCGACAATTACATAAACGACATCGACGTATGGGCAGAGCGGCTGGCGCAGGCGCTCGGGATCGGCGAAGGCGACAGCCACGGGCTGATGTCGGCCTATATCGAGCGGCAGCATGGCGTGCGGATCGTGCGCGGCGCGCCCGACAGCGACGAGCTGCGCCGCTATGATCCGAAGTCGCGCATCCTGACGCTCAACCCCTATGCTCCGGCGCCGACGCGCGATTTCCAGATCGCCTTGCAGATCGCCCAGTTGCATGCCGGCAAGGAGATCGACGCGGTGGCGGCCGCTGCCGGCTTCCGCACCGAGGAAGCCTACGAGATCTGTCGCATCGGCCTGCAGAACTATTTCGCCGGCGCATTGCTTCTGCCCTATCAGTCCTTTCTCGTCGCGGCGCGCGACCTGCGCCACGACCTCGAACTGCTGGCGGCGCGTTTCGGCGCCTCGCTGGAACAGGTCTGTCACAGGCTCTCGACGCTGCAGCGGCCGGGCGCAAAGGGCATCCCGATCTTCTTTGCCCGCATCGACCGCGCCGGCAACATCACCAAGCGGCACAGCGCTGCCAAGCTGCAGTTCGCCCGTTTCGGCGCCGCCTGCCCGCTCTGGAACGTGCACCAGGCTTTCGAGACACCGGGGCGGATGATCCGTCAGCTGGCGGAAACGCCCGATGGCATGCGCTACCTCTGTCTGGCGACGCAGGTGACGAAGGGCAGCGGCAGTTTCGGCACGCCGAGGCCGAGCTATGCGATCGCGCTCGGCTGCGAGATTTCCGATGCGCACAGTTTCATCTATGCCGACGGGCTGGACATGAGCAATCGCGCCGCATTCGATCCGATCGGCATTTCCTGCCGCATCTGTGAACGCACGAAGTGCACCAGCCGCGCCGTGCCGCCGCTGAAGCGCAAGCTCATCGTCGATCACACGGTGCGCGGCCCGCTTCCCTACCGGATCGCGGATTGACGGGAAAATTGGCCGTGCCCCGCCGGGTGCGACGCCTTTCGATCGCGGTTCCTGCGTCGCCCGCTCAGATCGATTTTCTCAAGGTCGCTTCGCCGAACAGATTGCCTCTCGCCGGCCGTTCCGGGTCGGTGAATTCGTAGAGCCAGCGGTTGAAGGGGAGCTTGACGAGCGCGTCCCTCGACAGTTTGCGGATGGCGACCTGCTCGCAATCCGTGGCGGGATAGGTCTGCCTGCCGCACATCGCCTGGGGGCTGTCGATCATGCGATAGGCGTATCCATCGGCGACCACAGCGGTCGCCGGGTACATCAACAGGGAAGACGCAGGCACGACCGCGACCCGCAATCCACCCAGCCAGACGGAAACGATGAAAAGAAACAAAAGGCCGGTCACGACCTGAAATGCGATTTTCATAAATTAGATACCCGTAAAACGAGCGATGCGCTCACGATGTATACGGTTACCTGTATGGGCGGCGACAAAGAAGGGAGCGGCAGTATTTATCATGGGTTGTGGTTTCCAAAACAATAACCGGGTCTCCACAAGCCGGTTATGCGCTGGAGAGGCATCGAAGTGCAGTGAAAAAACAATGGCTTACGCAAGTAGTTCGTAATATTCATTTTACAACTTTAGAAGCAGCATTATTCCAGCCGTCTGCGGAAAAGCCAGGCGGCGGCGCTCAAGGTGACGGCGGCGATCAGGCAGAGCGGGATGGTCTGGTGCACGACCTCGGCAAGGCCGATATCCTTGAGGAAGACGCCCTTCACGATGATCAGGAAGTAGCGCAGCGGGTTGACCAGCGTCACCGGCTGCAGCCAGTCCGGCATGTTCTCGATCGGCGTCGCAAAGCCGGAGAGCAGCATGGCCGGCACCATGAACAGGAACGCGCCGAGGATCGCCTGCTGCTGCGTCATCGACAGCGCCGAGATGAACAGCCCGATGCCGACCACCGAGGCAAGATAGAAGATGCCGCTGCCATAGAGCAGGAACAGCGATCCGCGCAGCGGGAGGCCGAAGATGAAGAGCGCCGCCAGGATATAGAGGGTGATGTGAAACAGACCGATCATCATCGGCGGCAGGAGCTTGCCGATCAGAATCTCATGCACCCTAAGCGGCGACACCATCAACTGGTCGAACGTGCCGAGTTCGCGCTCGCGGGCGATCGACAAAGCGGTGACGATCAGCCCGATCAGAAGCGCGATGCTGGCAATCAGGTTCGGCACCATGAACCACTGATAGGTGAGGTTCGGGTTGAACCAGTTGCGGGGAATGGTCGAGATCGAGCGGCCGGCCGACCGTTTGCCGGCCGGCGTTTCGGCCGCGAGTCCGCCGGCGATCTGGGTCAGGTAGCCGGAGACGATCTGCGAGGCGTTGGAGCGGCGTCCGTCGAGGATGATCTGCAGGTCGACCGGGGTTCCCGCCTCGATGCCGCGGGAGAAATCCGGGCCGATCTCGACGGCGGCAATGACATCCTGGCCGTCGATCGCCTCGCGGACCTGTTGCGGATTGGCCGCGATCACGATCTTCCGGAAGGTTGGCGAACCGTCGATGCGCTCGACCAGTTTCTGTCCCCAATGGCCTGAGTCGCGATTGAGGATCATCACGTCGACATTGCGCACCTCGAGCGTCGCTGCATAGGAGAAGACGAGGAGCTGGATCAGGGGCGGGCCGATCAGGATGGCGCGGCCCTTCGGGTCGCGCAGCACCGCCAGCAGTTCCTTAACGATCAGGGCTCGAAGCCGCGTCCACCACATCAGCCGATCCTCTTTCTAGTGCTGCGGGCGGCAGCCAGGAAGAACACCGCGCCGATCGTCAGCATGACGGCGATCGAATGCAGAAACATCGGCCAGATATCGCCGGCAAGGAACACGGTCTGCAGGCTCGGGATCAGGTAGCGCGCCGGCACGATGAAGGTGATCCACTGGATGACGGTGGGCA
Organism: Rhizobium giardinii bv. giardinii H152; assembly: GCF_000379605.1. Classification (GTDB taxonomy): domain Bacteria; phylum Pseudomonadota; class Alphaproteobacteria; order Rhizobiales; family Rhizobiaceae; genus Pararhizobium; species Pararhizobium giardinii. The sequence continues at coordinate 81,345 of NZ_KB902578.1, forward strand.
TGGAATTGATCTCGAACAGAAAGCCGGAGAGCAGGAAGGCGGGCAGGAAGGCGGTGATCAGCGCCAGTTGCGAGGCGAGGAACTGGTTCTTGGTTGCCGCGGAGATCAAAAGCCCCTGGCCGAGGGCCGGAACGAGGAAGGTCGCCGACAGCGCGTAGAGCGCAACGACCGAGCCGCGGAAGGGCACGCCGAACAGGAAGACGGCGAGCAGCACGCAGAGCGTCATCGCCGCAAGGCCGAGCAGGAAATAGGGAAAGATCTTGCCGATCAGGAGTTCGACCGCCGTCACCGGCGTCGCCATCATCGCCTCCATCGTGCCGCGCTCCCATTCGCGGGCGACCACCAGCGAGGTCAGAAGCGTGCCGACCAGCGTCATGACGATGGCGATCGAGCCGGGGACGAGGAAATAGCGGCTGGTGAGCTCCGGATTGAACCAGAACCGCTGTTCGATCGAGATCGCCGGGGCACCCTCCGCCATCAGCGCCTGCCGCTGGCGCTCCCAATTGGCGACGGCGCCCTGCGCATAGTTCTGGACGAAATTCGCGGTGTTCGGCTCGGAGCCGTCGACGATCACCTGCACCTGCGGGTGGTTGCCGGCGGCGTAGTCGGTGGTGAAGCTGGCGGGGATGACGAGAATGCCGCGAATGCGGCCGTTGACCAGGTCCTCCTCGAAAACACGCCGGTCGCGGTTGGTGGCAACGGCGAAATAGCGCGAGGCCTGGAAGCTTGCAGCGAGGCTCTGGGTAAGCGGCGTGGTCTCCTCCATGACAAGGCCGACGCGGGTGCGGGTGGTGTCGAGCGAGACGCCATAGCCGAACAGGAAGAGCAGGATCAAGGGCAGCACGAAGGCGATCAGCGTGGTGCTGGGGTCGCGCACGGCCTGGTAGCTCTCCTTGCGCACGAGAGCCGCAAAGCGCCTGATCCTGTCCGAGGTCGGGGAGGTGCTCATGCCGCTTGCCTCGTTTCGGCTTCGGACTGGCGGATGAGCGCAATGAAGGCGTCCTCCATGGTCGGATCGGGCTGGTCGTCGGTGACGACGCGCGTCTTCAGCTCATCCGGCGAGCCGAGCGCGATCGAGCGGCCGCGATAGATCAGTGAAATCCGGTCGCAATATTCGGCCTCCTCCATGAAATGGGTGGTGACGAGCACCGTCACGCCCTTTTCGACCAGTGCGTTGATATGCGTCCAGAACTCGCGCCGGGTGATCGGGTCGACGCCGGAGGTGGGTTCGTCGAGGAACAGCGCCCGCGGCTCGTGCATGACGGCGCAGGCGAGCGCCAGCCGCTGCTTCAGGCCGAGCGGCAGGTCCTTGGACGACTGGGCGGCATGGCGGCCGAAATCGAAGATCTCGTTCATCAGGTGGATGCGCTCGCGTTTGCGCTGGCCGGAAAGGCCATAGACACCGGCGAAGAAATCGAGGTTCTGGGCGATGCTGAGATCGCCATAGAGCGAGAATTTCTGCGCCATGTAGCCGAGCTGGTTGCGGGCGGAGGCGGCGTCGCGGCGCAGGTCGAAGCCGGCGACACGGCCTTCGCCGGCGGTCGGTTTCAACAGGCCGCAGAGCATCTTGAAGGTGGTGGATTTGCCGGCGCCGTTCGGGCCGAGCAGTCCGAAAATCTCGCCGCGCTGGATATCGAAGGTGATGCCGTCGGCGGCAGTGAAGTCGCCGAAGCGTTTGGTCAGCCCCTTCGCCTCGATGACGGGACGATCATCTTTCCCGGCCAGCGGCTGCTGCGCTTCGGCGAGTCTGGAGCGGCCGCCCGGCCCGCCGCCGAGCATGTCGACGAAGGCATCCTCGAAGCGCGGCGGGGCAGGGGCAGCCTTTGCGCCGTCTCCGGCGGATCGGAATGCCGGCTCGGTGCCTTGCCCGGCGACAATCCGCAACGCCTCGCCCTGGATGACGCCGTCGATGATGCCCTCTTCGTCCAAAAGCTTCGCCAGCACCTGCCGCTTGCGGCCGGAGACGCCGGAGACCCGGAACACCCGGCCCTCGACACGTGCGGTCATGTCCGCCGGCTTGCCGGCAAACATAAGTTTTCCCTGGTTGAGCAGCAGCACGCCGTCACAGACTTCGGCCTCGTCGAGATAGGCGGTCGACCAGACGACGCCGATGCCTTCCTTCGTCAGGTCTTCGACCATCGTCCAGAGATCGCGGCGCGAGATCGGATCGACGCCGACGCCGGGCTCGTCGAGCAAGAGCAGGCGGGGTTTCTTCAAAAGCGCGCAGGCAAGCCCCAGCTTCTGCTTCATGCCGCCGGAGAGCTTGCCGGCCAGCCGGCCGGTGAAGCGCTTGAGATCGGTGAAGGTCAGGAGTTCATCGAAGGTCGCCGCCCGCTCATGCTTCGGCAGGCCGCGCAGGTCGGCGTAGAGATCAAGGTTTTCCTGCACCGACAGGTCTTCGTAGAGCCCGAAGCGCTGCGGCATGTAGCCGATGGCGGCCTGGATGGCCGCCGGGTCCCTGGCGGTGGTAAAGCCAAGCACGGAGACGCTGCCGCTGTCCGGCAGCATCAGGCCGGTCATCAGCCGGATGAGCGTCGTCTTGCCGGCGCCGTCGGGGCCGACAAGCCCGGTGATCTCGCCGCCGAGGATTGAGCCGGACACGGCATCGAGCGCCGGCGAAGCATCACCGAACCGCTTCGTCACGTCCGCTAGCCGGACCAGTTCGGCCCTGTCCGCAGCCTCGGTCATCGTCCCGCTGCCTCGCCCAAGGGAAGGCGGACGGTGACCGGCATGCCCTGGCGCAGGTCCGCACCCGGCTTGTCGATGACGATGCGCAGGCGGTAGACGAGGTCGGTGCGCAGCTCCGCCGTTTCCACCGATTTCGGGGTGAATTCGGCGACCGGCGAAATGAAGCCGATCGTGCCGACATAGGCGTCGTTCGGGCGGGTATCCGACGTCACCTTCACCTTCATGCCGGGATGGATGCGGCCGAGGTCCGGCTCCGCGACGTAGGTGCGCACCCAGACCGGCTCGGTCAGCGACAGGACGAAGACGCTGTCCGCCGGCGCGACGATGGCGCCGTTTTCGCGCACCCGCGAGAGGATGACGCCGTCGTTCGGCGCGCGAAGCTCGGTATCCTCCAGCGATGTGCGGGCGGAGGCCAGTGCCGCTTCGGCGGCCTGCAACTGCGCGGCGGCGGTGGCGATGTCTTCGGCGCGGGTGCCTTCCTCGATCAGGTTGAGCGCCTGCCTGGCGGCCTCCGCGCGCGCCGCCGCCATCGCTTTCGCCGCGGTCGCCTGGTCGAAGGCCGACTGCGAGATCGTGCCGCGCGGACGAAGCTGCTCAGCGCGGGTGAGCTCGAGCTCGGCATTTCGCAGCTCGGCGACGCTGGCATTGTAGTTGGCGCGTGTCTGGGCGATCTCGGTCGGGCGGGGGCCGGCCTTCAGCTTGTCGAGCGTGGCGCGCAGGGCAGCCGCATTGGCTTCTGCCGAGCGCACCGCGTAGTCGTAGGGCCGGGCATCGAGCCTGGCGAGGACCGCACCGCTCTTGACGGCATCGCCCTCGTCGACCGCGACCTCCGACAAGCGGCCGTTGACGCGGAAGCCGAGCGAGACCTGGCGGATATCGACATTGCCGTAGAGCACGAAGTCCTGGCGTTCCGCCGCCTCCCATCCGAGTTTCGCGGGCAGCTCGAACCACCAGGCGGACGCCCCGGCGACGGCGAGCAGCAGAATGACGATGATCCTTTTCATGCCGCGCCTCCTTTGAAGGGCTCAAGCGCCGCGACGAGTTCGGCGGCCAGATGGCGCAGGGTTGCGACCTCCTGCGGCCCGGCCGTCTCCCACTCCATCTGCGCGAGCACGGCGGCATGCGCCATGCGGAAAACGAGGATGCTGCCGATGAAGGCAAAGGCGCGCAGCCGCACATGCTCGGATGCCGGGTCGTCATCGAGGATCGTGCCGATCAGCTGCCGGGCGATCTCGATCATCGGCCGCATGATGCCCTGGTAGACGCGGGTGAAGGCCTCGGTGGGCTCCATTTGCTCGCGGATGATGAAGCGTGCCCAGGACTCGGATTTCTTGCTGACGAAGAGCGCGATCATCGTCTGGGCGATCTCGGTGAGGAAGGCGCGGGCCTCTGCCGGCGACATCGGTTCGCCCGCTGTGTCGAGCGCGACGATGCGCGCGCCGACGCGCTGCCGCATGTCGCCGACATGATTGCTGATCAGCTCCGTCAGATAGTCGGCGGTGGCGATGTAGAGGCCTTCCTTGCCCGAAAAATAATAGGGAATGGCCTGCAGGTTGACACCCGCCGCATCGGCCAGCCGCCGTGTCGAGGCGCCGTCGAAGCCATAGCGGCCGAATACGTCGAGCGCGGCGGCAAGCAGCTTTTCACGCGTCGCGTCGCGGCGGGAGGGCGAGGTGTTTTGATCGTTTTCGAGTTTAGACATGGCGTAAATATACGCTGTCTCGGAATTTCAGTCAATCGAATGAATTTAACTAATTTACCGCAGATGGAAGCAACCTGAGAGCTAGAGGCAAAAAGGCAATGTACGGCGTGTGAGACTGAAGAGGGGAAGCTGAGCGCCCGGTTTTGCGGCGGTCTTCTGGCGCCGCTGGGCGAGTGATCGCCAGACCAAGCGAAGTCTGTTGGGCTCGGAGCCCGTCAACGGAAGGTCGGGCCAAAAAAGCAAAAAGCTCTGCATCCTTTTGGGATTGCAGAGCTTTTTTGGAATTTGGTGCCCAGAAGAGGACTCGAACCTCCACACCCTTGCGAGTACCAGCACCTGAAGCTGGCGCGTCTACCAATTCCGCCATCTGGGCGACGGACCGGCATGTAAGGGGCGCGCGCTGTGGTGTCAACAGGGTTTTTGAAGTTTTCTTGAAAACCCTGCTGAAAAGTCGAACAAAGGCTTGGATTACAAGGATTTTCGCCCGAATTGAATTTGCATGTCCAAGCCGATGGCCCGGTCACCCCTGCTGCCGGGCGAAAGCGCGGATGCGCTCGAGGCCCTGTTCGAGCAGCGCCTCAGCCTGCTCGGCGGTTTCCGCCTCGACATAGCAGCGCATCTCCGGCGCATTGCCGGACGGACGGAAGTGGATGACCCGGCCATCGGTCAGCGTGACCCGCAATCCGTCGATGTCGCTGACGCTGTCCGGTGTGCCGATCGGCTCGAGGAATTGCGCGAGATTGTCTCCGCCGGCGCGCAGATAGGCCATCAGCGCGCCGCTCGTCTCCAGCGGAAAATTCTCGATGCGGTCGCTCAGCGCCACCGGCAGGGCATAGGTTGCGGCAAGCGCCGAGAGGGTCTTGCCGGCATGTGCGGCACGGGAGAGCACGGCCAGCGCCGGCAGGAAACTGTCGCGCGTCGGCAGCGCCTTGAACACAGTGCCTTTGAGCGTGAAATCCGTGGCGGTCAGCGTGCCGCCATTGGCCTCGAAGCCGGCGACGCCCGTCTGACCCTGGCGAATGGCCTGCATCATGCCGTCGATGACGAAGGGGGAGCCGACGCGGGTCCGCAGGATGGAGATGCCCGGCTGACGCTCGAGGCCCGAATTGGAGGTGACGGGCGTGACGGCGACCGCTGCGCCGACAAACTGGGCGGCAATCAGTCCGATGAGGTCGCCGCGCAGTGGCTGACCGGTTTCGTCGCTGACGAGCGGGCGGTCACCGTCGCCGTCGGCCGAAACGATGGCATCGAGGCCATGCTGCGCAGTCCAGGCCTTGAGGAGGTCGATCGTCGCGGGAGAGACGGCTTCGGTATCGACCGGGATGAAGGTCTCGGAACGGCCGAGCGGCACGACGTCGGCGCCGTACCGGGAAAGGATATCGACAAAGAGGTCGCGGGCGACCGTGCTGTGCTGGTAGACGCCGACCTTCAGGCCATGTAGCGCGCCCGCAGGCAGGATGGTGGCGTTGCGGGCAAGAAAGAGATCTATCGCCTGCTGCGAATGGTCTTCCGCGCTTCCCGGCGTGGCATCGACGGGGGAGGCCCGCACTTTGGCTGCCTCGGCGCCGATCGCTTGTTCATCGGCCTTGTCGATCTCGCCGTCCGGCCGGTAGAATTTGATGCCGTTGCGGTCGGCGGGGATATGGGAGCCGGTGATCATCAGCCCGGCGGCGCCCTTTTCAAGGCCGTACAGCGCCAGCGCTGGCGTCGGCACCGTGCCGCAATCAAGCACGGTGAGACCGGCGCGGGAAAGCGCACCGGCGCAGATGGCGGAGATAGACGGGCTCGAATCGCGAAAATCCCGGCCGAGAAGGATCGGATCGCCGGGTTTGGCTTGGCCGGACGAGAGAAGGTAGCGCGCAAACGCGGTTGCGTAGATGGCCGCGGGAGGGCCGTTCAGATCGATGGAGAGGCCGCGCAGGCCGCTGGTTCCGAATTTCAAGCTCAATCCATTCTCCGTCGGGTTGACAGGATTTGATAACGGCGCGAGTGACCTACAGGGAATATTGGGGCATTCTACCATGAAGGGGTTCGATGCCAACAGATGCTGAATTTACAGTCGGACAATGGGCGAAACACGAATAAAATAAGGACAATGCCCGTTATATGAAACAGGGACACCAACCGAAGCAAACCCTTTTGGGAGAAATGAGGAAACAAATGGCGGGATTTCGGAATTTCGTTATTGGCTGCGCGGTGAGCGTCGCGTCCATCGTGACACCTTTGGCTTGCGCGCAAGCGATTCCGCTTGCGGTTGCGGACGTGAAGATCGATCCACCGACGGAAGTGCAGTATTACCGTCGTAACTATGGCGGATATTATCGTGACCACCGGCCTTATTATGGCGACCCCCGCTATTATCGGCCCTACAACTACCGCCCGTACCGGCCTTACTACCGGCCCAATGTCGACGTCTATGTCACCCCGCGGCCCTATTACCGCGATCGCTACGTCCGCCGTGGTTATAGCGACCATGTGAACTGGTGCCTGCAGCGGTATCGCTCCTACGATCCGGCAACCAACCGGTTCCTGAGCTACGGTGGCGTCTACAAGATCTGCTACTCGCCCTATCGCTGAGTGCACCCTCGTCAGATCGGCAGCGGGGCTCTCCCCGCCGCTTTTTTTTAAAGGTTAGCCGACGAAGGCGCCCCACAGCCAAAGCAGCACGGCATAGCGCGCCGCCTTGCCGATCGTCACATAGACGAGAAAGACGGCGAAGGGCATTCGCATGAGCCCGGCTGCGAGCGTCAGCGGATCGCCGATCACCGGCAGCCAGGAAAACAGCAGCACGGGTCGCCCATAGCGGTCGAAGAGCGCCTCGGCCTTCCGCCGGTTCGCCGGGCTGACGGGAAACCATCGGCGATCCTCGAAGCGCAGCAGTGAACGCCCGAGCGCGAAGTTGACGGCAGCGCCGAGCACATTGCCTGCTGTCGCCGCAAGAAAGAGCTGGAAGAGCCGGGCGTCCGGCTGCGCGGCCGCAAAGACCAGCGCCGCCTCGGACACGCCCATCAGCAGCGTCGCGGAAAGGAAGGCGGCACCGAAGACAGAGAAAAGCAGGCCTATCGTCAAGACGTCAGGACCGGTCCGTATGGCCGAGGTCACGCTCCGGTTCGATCACGTCGCGCACCCGCTGCTTCAACTCCTTCGGTCCCGGAAAGCCGCCGTCGCGCTTGCGCTCCCAGATCAATGTCTCACCGGCGTGAATTTCAAAATTGCCGCCGGTGCCGGGAATGAGCGCCACTTCGCCGAGGCTGTCGCCGAAGGTGGAGAGCAGTTCCTGGGCCATCCAGGCGGCGCGCAGCAGCCAGTTGCATTGGGTGCAATAGAGGATGGTGATACGGGGCTTTTCGCTCATGTCAGGGTCCGTAAATGCGTTCAGAGGCGGCAACTTAGCGGCCGCCGGCCGAAGCCGCAATCGCATGAGGACACGAAGGCCTCACGAAATTGTCAACTAAATTTATCAGGTTTCCGGCCGGCGTCCCTTGATCGGTGCAATTTCCGCAGCAACAGAGTGTCGGGTTGCGAAAATTCACGAGGAGTCGACATGACTGACATTTCATCAAACCGGCCGCCAGCCATGCTGCCTGCCCTGCAAAAGCTCTACCTGCCATTCGATGCGACGGCCGAAACGCTTTTGCGCGTCGTCGCGGGCGTGCTTCTCGTTACCCATGGCTACGGCAAGATCATCAATCCCTTCGGCGCCGTGGGCATGGTCGAAGGCCTCGGCTTCTATCCGGGCGTCTTCTGGTCGCCGCTCCTGTCGGCGACCGAATTCTTCGGCGGCATTCTCGTTGCGATCGGCCTGTTCACCCGGCCCGCCTCGTTTGCGGCGATGATCGTGCTGCTGGTGACCGTCTATTTCCACGGCGTCGTCACGGGCGAGGGGCTTGCCGGCGCGGAGAAATCGATCCTCTGGGCGGCAATCTTCCTGTTCTTCGCCGTTCGCGGCTCGAATTCGCAGTCGGTGGACGCGAAGCTCGGCCGGCAGATCTGATCGGCCTCGACGGCTGCTTTGCGCGTCCTCTTCGACGCGCGAGGCTGCAAGACTGAGTTGCGGCCCGGACGGCGGTATTTCCGCTCTCCGGGCCTTTTTGTGCCGCCGATACAGCCGCACAGCAAAATGGCGGCCGAGGCCGCCATTCTCAAGAGTGTCATTTCAGCCCGGACGCCATTACAGCGTGCGGGTGATATGCTCGACGCGGAAGCACTCGATCGTGTCTCCGGCGCGGATGTCTTCGTAGTTTTCGAAGGCCATGCCGCATTCCTGGCCCATCGGCACTTCGGAGACTTCGTCCTTGAAGCGCTTGAGCGTCTTGAGCTTGCCTTCGTGGATGACGACGTTGTCGCGCACCAGGCGGACGCCTGCGCCACGCTCGACCTTGCCTTCGACGACGCGGCAACCGGCGACCTTGCCGACCTTGGTGATGTTGAACACCTCCAGGATCTCGGCATTGCCGAGGAAGGTTTCGCGGCGCTCCGGCGACAGCAGGCCCGACATCGCCGCCTTCACGTCATCCGTCAGGTCGTAGATGATGTTGTAGTAGCGGATCTCGATGCCGGCGCGCTCGGCGGCCGTGCGGGCCTGCGCATTGGCGCGGACGTTGAAGCCGATGATCGCGGCATTCGAGGCTTCCGCCAGCGAGATGTCGGACTCGGTGATGGCGCCGGCGCCCGAATGGACGATACGGGCGCGCACTTCGTCGTTGCCGAGCTTTTCGAGGGCGCCGGCAATGGCTTCGATCGAGCCCTGCACGTCGCCCTTGATGACCAGCGGGAACTCCTTGAGCCCGGTATTCTGCATGGTCATCATCATCTGCTCGAGCGAGCCGCGCTGGCCGGAGGCGCGCGCGACAGCCTTGTCGCGGGCGAGCCGCTGACGATATTCGGAGATTTCGCGGGCGCGGCTCTCGTTCTCGACGACGGCGAACTTGTCGCCCGCCTGCGGCGTGCCGGAAAGGCCGAGGATTTCCACCGGCATCGACGGCGGGGCTTCCTTGACGTGTTCGCCCTTGTCGTTGACGAGCGCGCGCACGCGACCCCACTGGTCACCGGCGACGATGATCTGGCCGGGCGTCAGCGTGCCCTTCTGGACGAGGACGGTGGCAACCGAGCCGCGGCCACGGTCGAGCTGCGCTTCGACGACGGTGCCTTCGGCAGTCCGGTCCGGATCGGCGCGAAGATCGAGAATTTCCGCCTGAAGCAGGATGGCTTCCAGCAGCTTGTCGAGGTTCTTGTGCGTCTTGGCCGAAACCTCGACGTCGAGCACTTCACCGCCCATGGATTCGACGAAGACTTCGTGCTGCAGCAGCTGCTGGCGCACCTTGTCCGGGTTTGCCTCGTGCTTGTCGATCTTGTTGATCGCCACGATGATCGGCACGCCGGCCGCCTTGGCGTGGTTGATCGATTCGATCGTCTGCGGCATCACGCTGTCGTCGGCCGCGACGACCAGCACGGCAATGTCGGTCGCCTGCGCGCCACGGGCACGCATCGCGGTGAACGCGGCGTGGCCGGGGGTGTCGATGAAGGTGATCTTGTTGCCGTTCTGCTCCACCTGGTAGGCGCCGATATGCTGGGTGATGCCGCCGGCTTCACCGGACACGACGTTCGCATGGCGGATGGCGTCGAGCAGCGAAGTCTTGCCGTGGTCGACGTGGCCCATGATGGTGACGATCGGCGGACGCGGCAGCATTTCGCCGGTATCGGCCGCATCGAAGATGCCTTCCTCGACGTCGGATTCCGAAACGCGCTTGACGGTATGGCCGAATTCGCCGGCGATGAGTTCGGCAAGGTCGGCGTCAATGACGTCGCCCGGCTTCATCATCTGGCCTTCCTTCATCAGGTACTTGATCACGTCGACAGCCCGTTCGGACATGCGCTGCGACAGTTCCTGAATGGTGATGGTTTCCGGCAAAATCACTTCGCGCATCACCTTTTCGCGGGTTTCCTGCATCTGGCTGCGGCGGAACTTCTCCTGCCGGCGGCGCATCGCGGCCATCGAGCGGCCGCGCGCATTGCCGTCTTCGTCGAGAGCGGCGGTCAGCGTCAGCTTGCCCTTGCGGCGCTCTTCCTCGGTCTTCGGGCGGGCCGGGACCTTGGCCGGTTCCGGACGAACGACCTTGCCGCGCACGGGGGCGGCACCACCGCGGTTCGGGCGGGCATCGTCGTCTTCGGTTTCCGGCTTGCGGGCGCGCAGGCCAACCGGCGGCGTAACCGTCGGCGTCGTCGCGGGCTTGACGGCCTGGGCGCGTGCCCGGTCTTCGGCCCTGCGGGCTTCGACCGCGGCTGCTTCTGCTTCCGCGGCCTTTGCCGCTTCGGCTGCGACCCTGTCGGCTTCGCGTTCGGCAGGCGAGCGGGCAGCCTCTTCCGCGGCGCGGCGGGCGGCTTCTTCCTGCTCCTGCTTCAGGCGGGCGGCTTCCTCGGCCTGGCGGCGCGCCTCTTCGGCAGCGCGGCGCTTGGCGTCTTCGGCGTCGCGGGCCTGCGCTTCTGCAAGCGCACGACGGCGCGCATCGATCTCTCCGGCCGAAAGCTGGTTCAGCACCACGCCGACGCGCGGCCGGTTGCTGTCCTGCTGGCGGTTGTCCTGGCGCGGCTGCTGGGCCTGCGGCGCAGGACGCGATGGCTGCTGGACGGGCGTCGGCCGTTGCTCCGGCGCGCGCGCGGCCGGGGTGGTGATTGGAACAACCGGTTTTTCGTCTTCCGGCCGATGCGGCCGCCGCTTGCGCGTTTCGACCACGACCGCCTTCGTCCGGCCCCGACCCATGTCCTGCCGAACAGTTCCCTGACTGACCCCGGAGGGCTTCAGGGTCAGCGTCTTCTTCACTCCGCCGAAAGTCTTGTCGTCGTTGTTGTCGGTCATTCCGTTCCGTTTCCTAAGATCAGGGCCGGATGCGTATCACCAGACCCCGTCGTTCGATTTGATATGTACAATCGCAGTTTGGCCGGCCTTCGCCGGTGACCCGCGTCATTGTGTCGGCAAGCCAGTGTCGGCGCCAACGGCTCGGACCGGGACGGTTCCCCGGTACCTTGCGAGCATGTTTGCGCGCTTCACTACACCCTCACCCGCCTGCCCTGCAAGCGCGCAAGCGTGGATAAAAGCATTCTGACCCAAAAGCCCCTCCATTTCCGCCTCGGTGAAGAAGCGGAAGGAGGGTATTTCCTGTCCGTCGTCGGCGACAAAGCTCATCGCCTTGCGGGCCTGGTCAATCTTGCGCACCCCGTCGGCGGCCGCATCGACCGCGTGGAACGTGGCGAGCGCTGCCATGGCGCGCACCGCCTGCTCCACCTTCGAGGCGCCACTGATGAACTGTGCGGCCTTGCGCGCCATGTTCATCATGCCGGCGAGCTGGATCGACAAGAGCCGGTCCACCTCGTCGGCGAGTTCCGGCCCGGCTGTCACATCGGCCTTCAGGGCGCGGGCGAACAGCTTTTTGGCGATTGCCTTTTCGAGCACGGCCCGTTCGGCGCTGACCCAGCAGCCGCGACCCGGCAACTGCTTCTTCAGGTCCGGCACCACCCGGCCGTCAGGGGCGGCGACAAAGCGGATCAGCGTTTCCGGCGTCCCGCTCTGGCGTGTCACGATGCACATGCGGCCGTTCACTGCTTCACCTTCGATGTCCCCGGCGGGATCTTTGTCTTCAAGCAGCATCAGCGGCCCGGATCACGATCAGCAACGCCTTTTCAGGCGTCCTGTTCCGCGCCTTCCACGACTTCGAGCGCTTCTTCCTCGCGCGCCAGATCTTCCTGCGTGATCCAGCCGGCCGCGAGACGCGCCTGCAGCACCATGCGCTCGGCTTCGATGCGCGAGACTTCGAGCTTGGAGAACAGGCCTTCGAACTTCTTCGTCTCGCCGTCCTTGCGCTCGGACCAGCCGACGAGGTCGTCGGCGGCGCAGCCTGCAAAGTCTTCCATCGACTTGATGCCGTCTTCGCCGAGCGCCACCAGCATCTGGGCGGTCATGCCGTCGATCGAGCGCAGTTCGTCGGACACGCCGAGTTCCTTGCGCTTGGCGTCCATTTCCGCTTCCAGGCGCTCGAGATATTCGCGGGCGCGGGTCTGCAGCTCGTTTGCCGTGTCTTCATCGAAGCCGTCGATCGAGGCGATTTCGTCGAGTTCAACGTAAGCCAGTTCCTCGACGGCGGCGAAGCCTTCCGAAGCCAGAACCTGGCCGACCATTTCGTCGACGTCGAGCGCTTCCATGAACAGGTTAGTGCGCTCGTTGAATTCCTTCTGACGGCGTTCGGATTCTTCCGCTTCCGTCATGATGTCGATGTCCCAGCCGGTAAGCTGCGAGGCGAGGCGGACGTTCTGGCCGCGGCGGCCGATGGCGAGCGACAGCTGCTCGTCCGGCACGACGACTTCGATGCGCTCGGCGTCCTCGTCGAGAACGACCTTGGCGACTTCGGCCGGCTGCAGCGCGTTGACGATGAACGACGCCGGATCCTGGGACCACGGAATGATGTCGATCTTTTCGCCCTGCAGTTCGGCGACGACGGCCTGGACGCGCGAACCGCGCATACCGACGCAGGCGCCGACCGGATCGATCGAACTATCGTTCGAGATCACGGCGATCTTGGCGCGCGAGCCGGGGTCGCGGGCAACCGAGCGGATCTGGATGATGCCGTCGTAGATTTCCGGAACTTCCATGGTGAACAGCTTCACCATGAACTGCGGATGGGTACGCGACAGGAAGATCTGCGGGCCGCGCTGTTCGCGACGCACGTCATAGACATAGGAGCGGACGCGATCGCCATAACGCATGTTCTCGCGCGGGATCATTTCGTCACGACGGATGATGCCTTCGCCACGGCCGAGGTCGACGATGACGTTGCCATATTCGACGCGCTTGACCGTGCCGTTGACGATTTCGCCGATGCGATCCTTGAATTCGTCGTACTGGCGGTCGCGCTCGGCTTCGCGCACCTTCTGGACGATGACCTGCTTGGCCGACTGGGCGGCGATGCGGCCGAAATCCATCGGCGGCAGCGGATCGGCGATGAAGTCGCCGAGCTTGGCGTCCGGGTTGCGGTCACGCGCCAGTTCGAGCGGGATCTGCGTGGAATAGTCCTCGGCAGCCTCGACCACTTCGAGCAGGCGCTGAAGGCGGATTTCCCCGGTCTTGGAATTGATGTCGGCGCGGATGTTGCTTTCCGAACCATAGCGCGAGCGTGCCGCCTTCTGGATCGCGTCGGCCATGGCGGCCAGAACGATCTCGCGGTCGATCACCTTTTCGCGCGCGACGGCATCCGCGATCTGCAGAAGTTCGAGCCGGTTAGCACTCACTGCCATTTTCAAGTCTCCGTCTGATTGCCGGGGCTTCGTCCTGAAGCGTCCCGCGCCATAAACTCATTCGATCGGCGAATCTTCGTCTTCGAAGTTTTCGTTCGCCGCCTGTGCGGCCTTGGCCTTCTTGTCTGCTGCCAGCGCATCGCGGATCAGGTCATCCGTCAGGATCAGCCTGCCTTCAGCCAGCGCGGTGAAGGGAATGGTAACCCGCGGCTCTTCGCCATAAGCCGGCTGGTCGCGCTCGATGGTGAAACCCTCATCATCGGCCGCAACGATCTTGCCCCGAAAACGCTTGCGATTGTCGACCAGGATCGAGGTCTCGCATTTGATCAGATGGCCGGCCCAGCGGCTGAAATCCGACTTGCGCACCATCGGCCGGTCGATGCCGGGCGAGGACACTTCCAGATGATACGCCTTGTCGACCGGATCTTCCACATCGAGAACCGGCGAAATCGCCGTCGAGATGGCTTCGCAATCCTGGACCGTCATCGTGCCGTCGGTGCGCTCTGCCATGATCTGCAGTGTCGCGCCGTTCTGCGAGGTCAGACGAACTCGCACCAGCTGGTATCCCATCGGAACGAGCACCGGCTCGATGATGTCGGCGATGCGACGGTCGATCCCGGTTTCGGTGATCAGCCGCGGTTCCTGCGTGTTTTCTGTCGCTGTCGTGTCGGACAAACGATGCTCTCCCAAACCATCGGCTAATAAAAAAGAGCGGGTCCTGACGGGCCCACTCTTCATCAACCGATCAAGAATTTGAGCGTCATATACGCTTGATCATCCGCAAATGCAAGATATGCCGTGGCTTGCCGGGCGATGCGGGACCCAAGTGGCTAAATCCTGCCTGTGTCCGCACTTTTGCTTGCCCGATGCATGATCTGGCCTAGATTGCCCATCATAACGACAATCAAAGACTGACAGGGTGGGGACAACGCTTGCCGCATCGCCTATCGCCATTGGCGCCCTTCCGGCACGACACGTTTCGCGTCATCTGGGTGGCCAGCCTCGCCTCCAACTTCGGCGGGCTCGTCCAGGCCGTCGGTGCTGCCTGGATGATGACGTCGATCTCGGATTCGGTGAACATGGTGGCGCTGGTGCAGGCTTCGACCTCGCTGCCGATCATGCTGTTCTCGCTCGTCTCCGGCGCGCTTGCCGACAATTTCGACCGGCGCCGCATCATGCTGATCGCCCAGTGTTTCATGCTGGCCGTCTCGGCGCTTCTGACGGTCTGCACCTATTTCGGCCTCGTCACGCCCTGGCTGCTTCTGCTTTTCACCTTCCTGATCGGCTGCGGCACGGCGCTGAACAACCCGTCCTGGCAGGCGTCGGTCGGCGACATGGTGCCGCGCGACGTGCTTCCCGCCGCCGTGGCGCTGAACAGCATGGGCTTCAACATCACCCGCTCGGTCGGCCCGGCGATCGGCGGTGCCATCGTCGCCGCGGCCGGCGCCGCCGCCGCCTTCGCGGCCAATACGCTCAGCTATTTCGCGCTTCTCTTCACGCTCATCCGCTGGCGCCGCGAAGTGACGCTCTCGACGCTGCCGCGCGAATCGATGGGCCGGGCGATTTCCGCCGGCCTGCGCTATGTCGCCATGTCCCCCAATATCGGCAAGGTGCTGTTCCGCGGCTTCGTCTTCGGCCTGTCGGCCAGCGCCATCCTTGCGCTGCTGCCGCTGGTCGCCCGCAATCTCGTTGCCGGCGGGCCGCTCACCTACGGCATCATGCTCGGCGCCTTCGGCCTCGGCGCCATCGGCGGCGCGCTGTTGAGCGCCCGGCTGCGCGAGCATCTGTCGAGCGAGTGGATCGTGCGCATCGCCTTTGCCGGTTTCGCCGTCAGCGCGCTCGTCACCGCGTCCAGCTCCCATGGCTGGCTGACCAGCCTTGCGCTTCTTCTCTCCGGCGCCGGCTGGGTGCTGGCCCTGTCGCTGTTCAACACGACGGTGCAACTCTCCACTCCGCGCTGGGTGGTCGGCCGGGCCTTGTCGCTCTACCAGACCACCACTTTCGGCGGCATCGCCGCGGGCAGCTGGATGTGGGGGCAGGCGGCCGAGACCTATGGCCCGGCCACTGCGCTGATCGCCTCGGCCGCGCTGATGGTCGTCGGCGCGGCCATCGGCCTGAGATTGCCCTTGCCGGAATTCCAGTCGCTCAACCTCGATCCGCTCAACCGCTTTTCAGAGCCGCTCCTGAAGCTCGATCTCAAGCCGCGCAGCGGACCGATCGTGGTGATGATCGACTACGACATCGCCGATGACGACGTGCCGGCCTTCCTGACGGCCATGGCCGAACGCCGCCGCATCCGCATCCGTGATGGCGCCGGGCAATGGGGACTGATGCGCGACCTGGAAAACCCGACGGTGTGGACCGAGACATATCATGTCCCGACCTGGGTGGAATATGTCCGCCACAACCAGCGCCGGACGCAGGCCGACGCAGAAATCGGCGATCGGCTCCTGGATCTGCATCGCGGCGAGACCCCGCCGCGCGTGCACCGGATGATCGAACGCCAGACCATCCTTCCCTATGACTACGAGCGCTACAAGCAGCAGGTGGACATGCACTGAGTGATGGTGTTGCCGCTTCTTAGCGCAACCTGGCCTTCAGCCCCGCATCCGGAAAGCATGTGGGCGCCAGGCCATTCTTCGCCTGCCAGTCGCCCAGCGAGCGGCGGGTCTTGTAGCCGGCCAGCCCGTCCGCCTTGCCGATATCATAGCCCTGGGCCTGCAGGTTCTTCTGCATCTTCAAGACATCCGAGCGCAGCATCTTGCCGACGTCGCCGAATTGGCCCTTGAAGGCGCCGCCGCCCGATGAAATCCGGTCGGCGAGGTTGCCGATGAACAGGGCGTAGAGGTCGGAGTTGTTGTATTCCTTGATCACGTAGAAGTTCGGCGTGACGATGAATTCCGGCCCGTGGCGTCCGGCCGGCACCAGCATCATGCCGCTGGCCTTGGCTTCGCCGGCCGGAAACGCCTTGCCGGACACGCGCTCGATGCCGGTCGAAGCCCATTGAGATATCGGCTTGGCAAGGTCGGGGCCTTCCTGCGCACAGGAGACCTTGGCGGGAATGCTGACCTCGAAGCCCCAGTCGCGGCCGCGCTGCCAGCCTTTTTCCGCCATATAATGGGCAATCGAGCCGAGCACGTCCGGCACCGAATTCCAGATGTCGCGGCGTCCGTCGCCGTCGAAATCGACGGCATATTTCAAGAAGCTCGTCGGCAGGAACTGCGGCTGGCCCATGGCGCCGGCCCAGGAGCCCTTCATCTCCGCCTCGCGCACGTCGCCGCTGTCGAGGATATGCAGGGCGGCGATCAGTTCGCGGCGGAAGAGATCGCCGCGCGTCGACATGAAGGTCTTGGTCGCCAGCACGTCGATGATCGGATGCGGGATCTTCGCCCGGCCGAAGCCGGATTCGCGGCCCCAGATGGCGAGCACGACCGGACCCGGCACGCCATAGGTCTTCTCGATCCGCTTGAGCGTTGCGGCATGGGACTTGGCAAGGCTGCGGCCGGTGGCGGCCAGTCCCTGCAGCCGCTCCTCGGAGAAATACGCGCCCGGCGAGGAGAATTCCGCCTGGCTCTGCTTCTGCTCGCTTGGCGGCTTGGTGCCCGGCGGCACGAGGTCCGGCAGGTCCCAGTTGAGCTTGACGCCGGCAAAGGCGGCATTGAAGGATTTTTCCGAAATGCCGGCCTTCTGCGCTTCCGGCCAGAGATCGGTCTGCAGCCACTGGCGGAACTGCGCCTCCGTCTGGGCCTTCGAAGCGGCGAGGGCGGGCAGCGGCATCAGCGATGCAATGGTCGCGATCACAATCGCCAGAGTTTGCCGCGCCTTACCCCTCTCTGTCGGCTGCGCCGACATCTCCCCCACAAGGGGGGAGATTGTTCTTGTCCGTTGCCGGCCTTTCAGCAGGCTGCTCACCGTATTGCTGAAGCGAAAGAGCTCTGCGGCCAGTCTCCCCCCTCGAGGGAGAGATGTCACGGAGTGACGGAGGGAGGTGGGTGCTCTCGGCACGAGGAGGGCCCGTTGCATTCTCAAATTACCGTCCTCGCCCGCAATGCCGCCGTCAGCGTGCCTTCGTCCAGATAGTCCAGTTCGCCGCCGACGGGCACGCCGTGGGCGAGGCGGGTGATCTTGACGTCAAGCCCGTCGAGTTGGTCGGTGATGTAGTGCGCCGTCGTCTGGCCCTCGACGGTGGCGTTCACCGCGATGATCAGCTCGCGCACGCCGCCCTTCGAGACGCGCTCGATCAGGCCCTTGATGTTGAGGTCGTCGGGGCCGACGCCGTCGAGTGGCGAGAGCGTGCCGCCGAGCACATGATAGGCGGTGTTCATCGCGCTTGCCCGCTCCAGCGCCCAGAGATCGGAGACGTCCTCGACGACGATGATGACGGAATTGTCGCGCCGGTCGTCGGTGCAGACGCTGCAGGGATCGCTGGTGTCGACATTGCCGCAGCACGAGCAGATCCGGACCTTGGCGTAGGCGTCGCCCATCGCGGCGGCGAGCGGGCCGAGCAACTGGTCCTTCTTCTTGACGAGATGAAGGGCTGCGCGCCGGGCCGAGCGCGGCCCGAGCCCGGGCACCTTCGCCAGAAGCTGAATGAGTTTTTCGATTTCGGGGCCGGTGACTCGCTTTGCCATGCGGCGGTTCTACTCCATATCTCGGGGGAACGGAATCGCTTAAAACGAGAGGATCGCCCATGAAAATCCTGGCCGTCTGTACCGGCAGCGCCGAAATCCTGCCGGGAAAGTCCTACCGGACGGGCATCTTCAAACATCCGGTCGAAGCCGGCGTGATGGTCGATCGCGAGGGGCTGATCGGCGACCGGATCTGCAATCGCAAGCATCATGGCGGTGTCGATCAGGCGGTCTATGCCCTCGGCTCGATCGACCTCGACTGGTGGTCGAAGGAACTGGGACGCAAGCTGGAGCCGGGCACGTTCGGCGAAAATCTGGTGATCGAAGGTGCAGACAGCCGCAGGATATCGGTCGGCGACCGGTTCTCGACCGACAGGATCGAGCTCGAGGTCACTTCGGCGCGCATTCCCTGCGCCACGCTCGCGGCACGGATGGAGGATCCGGGCTTCCCGAAGCGCTTTCTCGCTGCAGGGCGACCGGGCTTCTATTGCCGCGTGCTCAAGGATGGTGTGGTTCAGGCCGGCGATGCCGTCACCCTTCGCGCCTATTCCGGGCTGCCAGTCCTGATGCCGGAACTGCTTGAAACTTTCGGCAGGACCGTCTCCGGCAAGGACCGCGACCGCTATCTCGCCGCGCCGATCCACCACAAGCTGCGTGCCGAGCTTAGCCGCGCATAAGCGTCCGCAATCCTACGACCGGCTTTTGCCTGGCCACTCGCCTGTGTCGTCGTGCGGCTCAGAACGGCAGTTTCATGCCGGGCGGGATCGGCAGGCCGGCGGTGAGCGCGCGGGTCTTTTCGGCGGTGATCGCCTCGGCCTTGTCCTTGCCGTCCTTGTGGGCGGCGACGATCAGGTCTTCGAGAATCTCGACATCGTCTTCCTTGAACAACGACGGGTCGATCTTGATGCCTTTCAGGTTGCCCTTGCCGTCCATGCGAACGGTGACCAGACCGCCGCCGGAGGAGCCGTCGACTTCGAGCGCAGAAATCTCTTCCTGCATCTTTTCCATCTTGGCCTGCATTTCCTTGACCTTGCCCATCATGCCCATGATGTCGCGCATCGCCATGTCCTCTTCTTGTCTCGCAGTGATCGTTAAGACTTAGTGCTCGATATCGTCGCCGGGAAGGATATCGCCTTCCGCGGATTCGGCTGCGGCCACGGCCTGCGGCTCTTCCTCCGGTTCCGGCCCCTTTATCCGCACGTCGGCGATCTTTGCGCCTGGAAACCGTGCGATGATGGCGGCGACGTCAGGGTCCTGCCGGGCGTCGTTGAACTGGCGCTCCTTGGTGGCCGCTTCGGCCTCCACAAGCGTCGGCTGGCCGGGCTCGCGGCTGAGGATCACCATCCAGCGGATGCCCGTCCAATCCTCCAGCTTTTTCTGCAGCTCGGCAACCAGCGTCTTCGGCGCATCGTCCGGCAGGTTGATCTCCAGCCGCCCGGGCTCCAGATTGACCAGACGGACGAAATTGCGCACCAGCGTCTTCAGCCTGATGTCGCGGTTTGTGGCGCAGAGATCGGCAATGTCGCTCGCCGATTTGACGGCGACCTTCGGTTCCGCTTTTGCCGCCGGGGCTTCGACCGGTTTCTCTTCCGTCTTGCCGACCGGCATGTCCGGCTGCGCTGCGATGGTCGGCACGGCGCGCAGCATGGTCGCGCCGTTTCCGGTCGTCCGTTGCGCGGGAACCATGTCGCTGCCGCCAACCTGAACGGCGGAAGCCGCGGACGCCTGGGCACCACCGCCGTTGCCGCCGTTCGGCGCTGCGGGCGGGCGGGCGGTTTCTCCGCCCGACAGTTCGAGCAGCCGCCGGGCCGCATCTTCCGGGGCAGGCAGGTGGGCGGCGTGGGCAAGGCGGATCAACACCATTTCGGCGGCACCGGCCGGACGCGACGAGCTTTCCGTTTCCGGAATGCCCTTCAAGAGCATCTGCCAGATGCGCGACAGCGTCGTCACGGCGATGCCTGACGAGAATTCGGCGCCGCGGGTGCGCTCGATCTCGCTCAGCGACTGGTCGTTCGCGGCATCCGGCACATATTTCAGCCGGGTGACGAGATGGGTGAAGTCGGCAAGGTCGGTCAGCACCACGGACGGGCTGGCGCCGGCCTCGTACTGCCCGTTGAACTCCTCGAGCGCGGCCGCGACATCGCCTTTGACGATATGCTGGAACAGGTCGACGATGCGGGCGCGGTCGGCAAGCCCGAGCATCGAGCGCACGGCCTCGACCTTGACCACGCCGCCGCCATGGGCGATCGCCTGGTCGAGCAGCGACAGGCCGTCGCGCGCCGAGCCTTCGGCCGCACGGGCGATCATCGCCAGCGCATCCGGATCGGCCGAGATGCCTTCCTTGCCGAGAATGGTGGTGAACAGGCCGACGAGATCCGACGCGCCTATGCGGCGCAGGTCGAAGCGCTGGCAGCGCGACAGGACGGTGATCGGCACCTTGCGGATTTCGGTGGTGGCGAAAATGAACTTCACATGCTCCGGCGGCTCTTCGAGCGTCTTCAACAGGCCGTTGAAGGCCTGGGTCGAGAGCATGTGCACTTCGTCGATGATATAGACCTTGTAGCGCGCCGAAACCGGCCGGTAGCGCACTTGCTCGATGATCTCGCGGATGTCGTCGATGCCGGTATGGGAGGCGGCGTCCATCTCGATCACGTCGACATGGCGGCCTTCCATGATCGCCTGGCAATGTTCGCCGGGGATGCGCAGGTCGATGGTCGGCTTGTCGATTTCGCTCGTCTTGTAGTTCAGCGCGCGGGCCAGGATGCGGGCCGTCGTCGTCTTGCCGACGCCGCGAACGCCGGTCAGCATGTAGGCCTGGGCGATGCGACCGGTCTCGAAGGCGTTGGTGAGGGTGCGCACCATCGGTTCCTGGCCGACCATCAGGTCGGAGAAATCCTTGGGGCGGTATTTGCGCGCGAGAACCCGGTAGGCGGCGGGCTTTTCAGATGTCGGGATCAACGTATCTTCGCTCATCGCCCCTGCCGCTTGGCTACAAGTCTGTCCAGACAGGACGGAAGAAAAAGGGTGGGAGGCTGGCACGATGACCCGTGCCGTGGCTCGTTGGGGCTGCTTCCTTCCGGACCTGACCCGGTTGGCGAGTGGCTCGTCCACCACCAACCTCCCGGCTCTCATATCGGCAATATCGAAACCAAATGCAAGCCACGCCTTCAAAAAACTGCTATCTTTGTGCAAACAAAGGAAAATCACTGATCCGGGAGATCCGCTTGCCTGCCTTCGATATCGATGAACGCCTTGAACGCGACGGCTTGCTGATCGCCACGCTCGGTCTTTGCCAGCTTCGCATCAACAACGACCGCCGGTGGCCCTGGATGGTGCTCGTTCCGCAGCGCGACGGCGTGACGGAAATCTTCGACCTGACGCCGCTTGACCAGGCGATGTTGACTTTCGAGACGAACATGGTCGCTTCGGCATTGAAAAAGGCAACGGGCGCGACGAAGATCAATGTCGGCGCGCTTGGCAATATCGTCCGCCAGCTCCACGTCCATGTCATTGCCCGCAGCGAGGGCGATGCCAACTGGCCGGGGCCGGTCTGGGGTTTCGGCACGGCCGAACCCTGGGGCGATGACGAGCGCAAGGCATTTGCAGCACGGATACTGGAAAATCTCTGATCATGACGAAATCGATCTTCGAACTGCACAGCCCGCACCCCGAGCCGAGCACGCTCGTTGCCTTCGCCGAGAATCACCTGGACCGGCAATCCGAACATCGACCGGACGATTGCGTCGAGGCCGCCTTCCGCAGGGAGGGGGCGCATGCCTTCGCCTTTTCCGGCGGCAAGCTCGTCGTCAAGCACGATGAGAAAATCATGGATCCGCTGTTTGCGCCCTATGAACTGGCGGGGCTCGAGCCCGAACTCGACGACGCGATCCTGCTCGGTTTCCTCGCCAACGGCGAGCCGCGGCTTGCCGTTCCGGTCGGCCTGACGGAGGAAACGCTGCCGGAGCCCTTCAAGCTTGCCGACGGCCGCACGCTTTATCGCCAGCAGATGCTGCCCGACGAGCTGCTCGGCCAGTTCGCGCAGGCATCAAGCCTGATCAGCTGGAATGCGGCCAACCGTTTCTGCGGCAAGTGCGGCTCGGCGATGGAAAGCAAGGCCGGCGGTTACCGCCGCGTCTGTACCGCCTGCGGCCACATGGCTTTCCCGCGCACCGATCCGGTCGTCATCATGCTGACCATCGACGTCGAGCGCGATCTCTGCCTGCTCGGCCGCAGCCCGCATTTTCCGGAAGGCATGTATTCCTGTCTGGCGGGCTTCGTCGAACCGGGCGAAACGATCGAGAATGCGGTGCGGCGCGAAACCCACGAGGAATCCGGCATCCGCGTCGGCCGCGTCCGCTACCATGCCTCGCAGCCCTGGCCGATGCCGCACACGCTGATGATCGGCTGCTATGCCGAAGCCCAGTCCCGCAATATCCATCGCGACGAACAGGAGCTCGAGGATTGCCGCTGGTTCAGCCGCGAGGAAACGGCTGCCATGCTGGCACGCAACACCGGCGTGGCGCTGGCTGACGGCGAACTCGGCCCGCCGCCGAAGGGCGCCATCGCCCATCAACTGATGCGCGACTGGCTGGACTGGCTGCGATAACGACAATCGGCGCCCGCTGGTGGCGGACGCCGACGTGTTTTCTCGCCCAGGCCGCTTCCCGTTCAGAAGTTGCGCTGAACGCGCAGGATGCCGCCGAAGGCCTCGCCGCTGCCGCGCTCGCCGCCGAAATCGGTGTAGTTGAGTTCCGGCTGCACCATGAGGCCCGGCACCACCGCGTATTCGACGTTCAACGCCGCCGCCAGGGTTCCATCCTCCTCATAGGCGAGCTGGCCGTTCAGGGATGCCTTGTCGCTCAGCGTCGCGGAGAAGCCGCCCCAGGCCGCCCAGTCGCCATACCAGGGGCCATAATAGTTCAGCTGACGGCTGCCGCCGGGGCCATTGTCGTTGTCCCAATCCGACTGATAGCCGCCCATGACGAAGACCGAGAACGCATCGTTGAACTCGACGTCGACGCGGATCTTGCCGCCGAAGGCATCGGCGTAGGTGTCATAGCCACCGACGGCGGCGATGCCGCCCCACTCCTGCTCGTATTTCACGCCGCCGATGATATGTGGCGCGTCACCACCGCTGTACGAAGCGGTCGGGACAGGAGCAAAGCCGGTATCGTAATCACCGGAGCCCTCTTCGAGGCCGATCAGGGCGGAAAAGCCGTTTCCGGCTTCATAGACATAGCTCACCTGGTTGGTGCGATCGCCGGTATAGTCGATGACATCGTCGTTGATGATGTTACCGGCCGAGTTCAGCCAGGTGTCGAACCGCGAATCGTCATAGCCTGCGCGAAAGCCGGCCAGCTCGATATAGGCGCTGTTGATATAGGTCGACTCGTCATCGGCGGACGCCTGGCTACGCAGCTCGATAAAGGAACGCAGGGTGCCGTATTCCGTTTCGTTGCGGGCATCGAGCCGGATGGTGCCGCGCGCAAAGCCGTCCCAGCCGAGATCCTCGCCGCTATACGGGTCGTCGCCGAAGCTCGAATCGGATCGCACATAGCCGCTGATCTTCAGGCATGTTTCCGTGCCGGGGATATAGAAGAATCCAGCACCGAAAGCATCGCAAACGCGTACATATTCGAGGGGTTCGGGTTCTGCAGCAACGATCGCGTCTGCTGCGCGCGCGCCCGTCACGACCGTCAATGCAGCCGCCGAGCCGAGGAGGAGGAGTTTGAGTGTCATAGGCTAACCTTTGTGGCGCATGCCGTGTGGGCGGCATGCGCATGAAGTGGTGTCGGATACGATGATGGCGCATCGGCGAAGCAATACAAGCATTCTGCGTCAAACCAACCGCTGAGGGTCCTCCGCAAAATAACCATCTTCCGGCCACAAAGGATAGCCGTCAGTTTTGGCCCTTTAAATCCGGCCGAAGCGTTCCTAAAGGACGAGTCGCATCGGGTGGGCGGCATAGGAGCCGAGAATGCGGACCTTCTCGGAAAAATATCGCAGTTCATCCAGGGCCTGGCGCACGTGCGGGTCGTCCGGATGCCCTTCGATATCGGCGTAGAACTGGGTGGCGATGAACTTGCCGCCGAGTTGGTAGCTCTCGAGCTTGGTCATGTTGATGCCATTCGTCGCAAAGCCGCCGAGCGCCTTGTAGAGCGAAGCGGGAATGTTGCGAACGTTGAAGACGAAGGTCGTGACGATGACGTCCTTTTCCGACTGCCGATTGATCTCCTTTGCATCGCGCGAGAGGACGACGAATCGCGTGACGTTGTTTTCCGTGTCCTCGACGTTTTCCGCGATGATCTCCAGCTTGTAGAGATCGGCGGCGAGCCGCGGCGCAAGGGCTGCCATCGACCGGTCGCCTCGTTCCGCCACCAGCTTGGCAGCGCCCGCGGTATCGCCGGCCACCACCGGCTTCCAGCCGTTGGCGCGGACGATCATGCGGCACTGACCGAGCGCATGGATATGACTGTGCACGGTGCGGATTTCGTCGCGCGACACGCCCGGCAGCACCATCAGCTGGAAGCGGATGGGCATGAAATATTCGCCGACGATATGCAGTCGTGATTCGGGCAGCAGGTGATGAATGTCGGCGACGCGGCCGGCGATCGTGTTTTCGATCGGGATCATCGCAAGATCGGCCTCGCCGTTCTCGACCGCCAGGAACGCGTCCTCGAAGGTCTGACAGGGTAGCGGTTCCATGTCCGGGAACATGTCGCGGCAGGCCATGTCGGAGTTGGCGCCGTAGTCGCCCTGGAACGAGATGCGGTTGGTCTTGGTGATCATCAGGGGTTCCAATCAGGCTTTTGCGGAAAGAAGGCGCCGGGCCTTTTCAAGGTCTGCCGGGGTATCGACGCCGAGCGGTATGGATCTGACGATCTCGACGTCGATGCGCATGCCGGCTTCGAGCGCGCGCAACTGCTCCAGCGATTCGCGCTTTTCCAGTGTCGAGGGCGGCAGCGACACGAATTTCTCCAGCGCCGCCCGCCGATAGGCATAGAGGCCGATATGATGGTAGAGCGGCCCTTGGCCATGCGGCGCGGTGGCGCGGGTAAAATAAAGCGCCTTCAGGCGCGTCGCCGACAGAGGCGCGCCGACGACCTTGACCACGTTCGGATTGCGCTTTTCTTCCTCATCCTCGATTTCCACCGTCAGCGTGGCGATGTCGACCTGCGGGTTTTCGAGTGGCCTGAGGGCTGCGCGGATGGTCTCCGGCTCGATCGTCGGCAAATCGCCCTGGACATTGATCACGATCTCGACCTTGCCTTCGGGGTCGCTCTTCAGAAGCGCCTCATGAATACGGTCGGAACCGGACTGGTGATCCACGCGGGTCATCACCGCCTCGAAGCCGGCGGCGGTCACCGCATCGAATACGTCCTGGTGATCGACGGCAACAACGATCCGCCCGGCTTGAGCATCCTTTGCCCGCAAGGCGACCTGCACAATCATCGGGAGGCCGCAAATGTCGGCGAGCGGCTTGCCTGGAAGGCGCGTCGAGGCCATGCGGGCAGGAATGAGAATGAGGGTTTTGTCCAAATTGTCGCTGTTCATGCCTGGGCCTTCAAAACGCGCCGGAAAAGTGTCAAAAGGTCTCAGTCCGGGGCTTATAATGTCTGTTGCAACGCAAAGCCAAAAGACATAGGTTCCGCGCGATTTCAAGATAGGCCGGCGTTTTGTTTGCGCCGGTTGCAAGGGGAGCGTTTGCAGATGAACTCATATGTGAACATGGGCGTGGGTGCCTTTCTTGGTACGGTCTTTGTTTTGATGTCCGTATCGATCGCGTCGGAAGGCATTTTCCATTCGGAAGCTCCCGAGAAGGAAGGTTTCGCCATCATCGCCGAGGAAGGTGGATCGGAAGCCGGTGCCGGTGGCGCGGCAGAAGCCGAAGTCGATATCAAGCCGCTGCTCGCATCCGCCGATCCGGCGGCTGGCGCGACCGTCTTCAAGAAATGCGCGAGCTGTCACACCACCGAAAAGGGCGGCGCGAACAAGGTCGGCCCGAATCTCTGGGGCGTTGTCGAGCGTCCGATCGCCTCGCATGAGGGCTTCAGCTATTCGGCCGGCATGAAGACCTTCGCCGAAGCCAACAAGACCTGGAGCTACGACCATCTGAGCTTCTTCATCGAAGCGCCGAAGAAGCACGTTCCCGGCACTGCGATGGGCTTTGCCGGTGTCAAGAAGCCGGAAGAGCGCGCCAACCTGATTGCCTGGCTGCGCGAACAGGCCGATGCGCCGGTGGCACTGCCCGACGCTTCCGCTGCCGCGACGCCTGCCGCCGAAGGCGAAGCCGTGAAGCCGGCTGCCGAAGCCGAGGCAGCCAAGCCGGCGACGGAAGCCGCGCCGGCGCAATAAGCCGTTGCTTCTCAGCCAGTTACATCCTTAGGCCCGGCCCTGTGCCGGGCTTTTTCGTGACCGCATGGGCAATCAAATGCGTCTGCCGGGCCAATCTGCAGTCCGCTCTCCCTACAGCAGTATATAGGCCCAGGCCGAAACCGAGATGACGCCAAGTGCGGTGGTGATGGTGATCGTCGAGGAGGCGAGCCCGTGGCCGACGTTGAAATGATTGGCAATGAGCCAGGCATTGACGCCGGTCGGTACCGATGAGGTCAAGACCAGGGCGGCCGTCCAGTTGCTGTTGAGGCCGAGCAGATGGCAGGCCCCATAGACGGCTGCCGGCAGAACGACCAGCTTCAGGACACTGGTGATCGAGGCAAGCCCGGTATTGCCGACGAGGCCGTATTTGTCGAGCGCCATGCCGATCGAGACGAGCGCCGCAGGGGCGGCGACCGAGGCGAGCTGATCGACGACGACCTTGACCGGTCCGCCAGGCGGCATGCCGACGAGATGGACGAGCGCACCGCAGACAAGGCCGATGACCAGCGGATTGCGCACCAGATTGCGCAGAATGCCCTTCAACAGCCGCAAGGGGCTTTGGCCCGGCTTGCCGCTGGTCTTGCGCTCGGCCCGCTCCATCAGGATCGTGCCGGCAATCATCATGACGGGCAGATGCACCGACAAAAGGATGGACAGCGCCACCACCCCGTCCTCGCCGACGTTGCGGGAGACCAGCGGCAGGCCGATGAAGACCGTATTGGCAAAGGCGGAGGAAACGCCCGAGAGCACACCGACGCGCGCATCCTTCTTGAAAAACACAGTGGCTGCGAGATGCCCGAGCGTCCATGTGACCGCAACGCCTGAGAAATAGGCGACCCAGAGCGGCCAGGGCGACCCTTCCTTGAAGTCGGCCTCGGCAATGGTGCGGAACAAGAGAACCGGCACCGCCACCCGGAAGACGAAATCGCCAAGCGCTTCCCCGACGGTCGCCTTCAGATAGTTCGTCCGCACGATCAGCCATCCGAGGAGGATGAGGACGAAAATCGGCACGACATTCAGGAAGACATCGGACATCGGGTGCTGCCTCTTGGCGAGTTGAGCTTCCGCCATAGACCCATTCGCCGCGATGCCGCAACCCGGCGGCAGGAACAGGCTGTCCTCGAACGCGGCGATTCCCGCAGTGCCGCGTCGTCCGCGACACACGCGATCCGGGGAATGCCTTCCTCCCGCCGCGCCAGACGAGGGAACCTTCGGGAAAGGCTTGCGTTGTCCCTTGGGAAGGGCAGGTGGCCATGCACAAGCAGATTTACGTCCATGAGGACGATCACCCGGATTTGACGGGCGACGAACTTGCCGAAAAGGTCCTGCGCTATATCCAGTATTCCGCGCTGATCGATACGTCCGGCCTTTCGGTCATGGCCATCGGCCGGACCGTCGTTCTAAGCGGCTATGTTTCCTGCGAAACGGAACTCGGCTGCGCCGAGGAGGCAGCCGCCTCGGTCATCGGCGTGCATCTGGTGGAGAACCGGCTGGAGGTGCGACCGCACTAAACCCAACGCCCGGTTCAATAGACCCAAAAGGCAACCGCCAAAAGGGCCGGCAGCGAGACGCCAAACAGCCACATCAGAAACTGGCGAAACATCAGCTGCCGGTATTCGCGGCGGACGGATTTTCTTGGTGTTTCGGATACCGGCATCGCGATTGTCCTTTCTTAAAGTGCGCCGCCGGTAACCGGGTTTACCACCGGCTTTTCGCTGTCGTCCTTGGCGCCAGCGGGCTGCACCGCGGGCGGTGCCTTGGATTTCTCGTCGGCATGGGAGGGCTGGCCGGGCGACCTGTGCACGTCCCGCGGCTTCTTCTGTTCCGGCGTCACGTTGCTGTCATCGGTCGACACTCCTCAGGCCATGCCGGCGGGATCGCCGATCGGCAGCAGGGCTGGATCGAGCACCCGATCGGGCTTTTCCGGATCATCCTTGTCGGTGACAGGCGGTGTCACAGGCTCGTCCTGCGAGGGGTGCGGCACGCCTGGTTGCCGGTCGTGCAATGTCTCGTCCGGCGGAAGGGGAATTGTCTTAGGCATAATGGTCCTCCTTGATTGGGAGGAGAACGAGTTTGGTGGCCGATGGTTCCGAGGGCACGTCGCGTTCCCTCGGGAGCATGGATGGTCGCTTGCCGTCAATTCAGAGGCGCGTTTTCGCCTTGCAGCGTCGCATCGAGATCGCCGGGCCTCTTTTTCGGGGTCGGCCTGAGGTTTCCGGAGAGAAGATGGACCGGAGTTGCGACCGTGGAGGCGGTGATCTTGCCGATGTTGCTGGCGGTCCCAGCGACCACTGCCGTGATGCCGTCGCCAAGGCCGACATCCGAATCCGTCAGCGTCTGGCCGGTGACCAGCCGCTGGCCGATCAGCTGCACGATCTGCGGGCTTTCGGCGAACTTGCCGTGATTCAGCCGGTCGGTGGATTTCACCTTGGTCAGATCGACGACGGTGATGCCGGCAGCTTCGAGCTTGGTCGTGTAGGGTTCCTCCGCCGGATTGATCTGGCCGAGCCGCTGGACGTCGCCGGATATGTAGCGGGACAGCGCGAGCGCCCGGTCGTCCTGCGAGACGAAGATGGTGAAGTTCGGCCGCTTGTCGCCCATTTCGCTCCATTGCCGGGCAAAGACATCGACGTCGATATCCGGCGAGGCGAGAATGACGTTTTCAATCTTTTTCGGCAGCGACCCGTCGCGGATCGCCATCTGGCGGATCGATTCCATCGCCAGCCACGTGCCCATCGAATGGGCGAGGATGGTGATGTTCTTGACGTTCTTGTCGTCGACCAGTGCCTTCAGCACCCTTTCCAGCGAGGTGCGCGAATAGTTGGTGCTTTCCTTGTCGTAGTTATAATCCAGCACCTTGGCCCGCGATGGCCAGGTAAACAGGATCGGCGTTACGTCGGCGCCGGAATCGTGGACGATCTGGGCAAAACGGAAGACCGAATCCTCATAGGTGTTGTTGAAGCCGTGGATGAACACCATGGCATGGCCGCCCTTCGAATGCCGGCGCACCCACTCATGGGCTTGCGCAACCGTCTCGATCGGCTGGACGCGCACCACGGCAAAGTCCGTTTCCGGATTGGGCGGCAGCTTCTTCGGCCACTGCACGGTGCCGGCTGCGCGCTCCTTGCCCGAGGGGATCGAGACGGCGACATCGGTGACAGAGGGATTTGTGCTGCGCTCGCCGGAAAACAGGGTGGCGGGATTGTCGGACGGCCGCCGGCTGGTCGCCACCAGCATGTCGACGACGGCATTGCCCTTGGGTGCCTCGGCAAGATTGAGCGGCTCCATGACGCCCTTTACATGGCCGCCACAGCCCGCAAGCGCGATCGAGAGCGACAATGCGACGGCAACCCGCCGAACGCGCCTCGCCGCTGCTGCCGTCGCCGAGACGCCGCTCGACATTTTTCCCATGACCATGCTTCCATCCGCGCAAACACTGCAAACCGCCCCCGGATTGCGGGCTCGACTCCGCACACAATCGGCAGGCCCCGTCAAGGGTGCCTGGCGGGAAGCTTGAGGGGTCTGGCGTCTATCGCACAGCTTCCCGCCGTATCAATGAACTGTAATGCGTGTCGGGAGGAGCTGGAAAAATGGCGGACAGAGCGGGATTCGAACCCGCGATACGCTCTCACGTATACACACTTTCCAGGCGTGCGCCTTCAACCACTCGGCCACCTGTCCGTTTTGTCAATCGCGCCGGCGGTTGGGTCCGGTGGATCAGAGACAAGCGCTTGCTTTCTCCTCAAATCCCGTTCGGCAGGGCCAGATCGGGGTGTCCGGCAAGTGCAAAACCAGCGGACCGGCGCGATATATACCGAGGAAGCCTGAGGGATCAACTGGTTTCTGACAGTTTTTTGACTTCTTGTGATGCGCGGCGGCAAAAGTGCGGCATTGCACTTCGCAAGACCTCTGCCTATTTCTTGCTGAGCGGGAGAAATCCGTTCGGGTGGACATGGGTTGCCGGCCGATCGGCGGAGGGGCGGTATGCGGTTTTTGCTGCGGTTTGCAAGTTTTCTGGCGCTCGTTGCCGGTGTCCTGGTGGCCTCGGTGGACGCCATCCAGTCGGTCTCGGCGTCCCAGCCGGTGTTGACGCCGCTGTCAACGGCGCTTGCGGCCGGCGGCTCGTCGACCCAGTCGCTGGTCGAGGCATTGGAAAGGCCGCATGCCGGCGGCGCCTTCTGGGATCCGGTGATCCGCTGGTCGCTGCAGCAGCCGGCCTTCGCCCTTTTCCTGTTGATCGCGCTGCTGCTCTGGATGATGGGCTACAAGCGACCGCCGGTGGCCGGCCGCTTTTCCGCCTGAGCGCCGCCCTGCAGATCTGAAGAATGCGGTGCCGGCCCCGAGACCGGCGCGGACGATCGGCGACGAGATTTCCGCCGATTGAAAACAGCCGAAGGAGACAGGCATGTTCCTGACCGAAATGTTCAACAAGAAGACGACGATGCCGGACCCGCAAAACGCTCTGCCGGGCCGCGAAACCGAGATCCCCACCGCCGCGCGCCACTTCGTCAACGGGCATCCGCTGAAGGGGCCATACCCCGCAGGCTGCAAGCAGGTCCTGTTCGGCATGGGTTGCTTCTGGGGCGCCGAGCGGCTGCTTTGGCAGATCCCCGGCGTTTATGTGACTGCGGCCGGCTATTCCGGCGGCTTCACCAGGAACCCGACCTATCAGGAAACCACGACGGGCCTGACCGGCCACACGGAAGTGGTGCTGGTCGTCTACGACCCCGCCAAGGTGTCGTTTGCCGAACTGCTCAGGGTGTTCTTCGAGGAGCATGATCCGACGCAGGGCATGCGCCAGGGCAACGACGTCGGCACCACCTATCGCTCGGCCATCTATGTCGAGGACGACGCGCAATTGGCCGAAGCGATCGCCGCGCGCGACGCCTTCCAGGCGGCGCTGGCAAAGGCCGGGCACAAGGGCAGGATCACCACGGAAATCGCCAGGGCCGGCGCTTTCTATTTCGCCGATGCCGATCATCAGCAGTATCTTGCGAAAAACCCGAACGGCTACTGCGGCCTGCGCGGCACCGGCGTCAGCTGCGCCATCTGACCGTTGCGCTGCCGGGAAGTCGGCTTGTGGACGTCTGCAAGAATGCAGCTTTTCCGTACACGCCATAACCCGCCGAGAGACTTTTGCCCCTCACCCTAACCCTCTCCCCGCAGGCGGGGAGAGGGGACATCCCCGGCCGACTGTTAGCTGAATCGCCATGCGGTGCCGAGAGCCTCCTTCTCCCCGCTTTTGGCGGGGAGAAGGTGCCCGGTAGGGCGGATGAGGGGCCGACGTCAACCGAGCACTGTTGTGATCGGCGCGCCGGGCATGGCGAAAAGGTCACAACTGCCGGAAAGCCCGGCCTTGCGGACATTTCAGCGATTGAAACGATGGGAAAAGTCGGCTAGTAAAACTTGACTATTATTGGCAAGTTTTACCGGTGGCCCGACGCTGCCCCTGAGACCGAGGCATGACCTTTCAGCCGCGCATGAACAACAGGATTTCGGGGTTCTCCGTCATCGGCGGCCTGAACCGGCGGGAGTGGAACGGGATCGTCGCGGACCTGTGGGACGTCGAATGCGCGCCGGTCGCGGGCGGCTTCTACGTGGCCGATGATCCGCGGCTGTTCATCGTGCTCGATGCCAAGGGCGGCGGCCGGCGCAATATCCGGCTGCGCCAGACGCAGGCGGTTGCGGAAGACAGCCGGCGCCAGATGATCTCCTACATTCCCGCCGGCATGGAACTCTGGGCCGAGATGGTCGACGTCAACTATGTCCGCCACCTCGATCTGCATTTCAACGCCGAAACGCTCAGCCGCCGGTTGATGGAAGACCTCGATCCGCGCAAGCTGGCCATGCCGCGCCTGATGTTTTCCGAGCCGCGGTTCCTGGCGCTGGCGGAACTGATTGCTGCCGAATGCGCCAATCCGCAGCCGCTGCACGATCTCTATGGCGACGGCCTGTCGGTGGCGCTGTTCATCGACGTCATGCGGCTCGGCCCCGTGCGGTCGCGCAAGCGCAGCGAACTCGCCGCCTGGCAGTTGCGCCGCTCGATCGACTATATCGAGGAAAACTGCCTGCGCGGCATCCGGCTGGAGGAACTGGCGGCGCTGACCGGCCTGTCGCAGTCCTATTTCAGCCACGCCTTCAAGGCCTCTACCGGCCTGCCGCCGCATCAGTGGCAGATGAAGGCCCGCATCGAGCGCGCCAAGACGCTGATGCTTGCGGGCGATCTGCCGATGAGCGTCGTGGCCGCCGAAACCGGGTTTGCCGACCAGGCGCATTTCACCCGCGTCTTCCGCAAGACGGTCGGGGCGACGCCGGCCACCTGGGCGAAGAGCCAGCGACTGTGACGGTGCGCCCGTGCGATGCGGAATATAGGCCAGAAACGTTCAATTTCCGCATTGAGAGACAATCCCGGCCTTTATAGTTGAGCTAGATACTCAGCTTATTTTCGGGGAATCGCCGGATAGCACGTTGCCGACGGGGGCGAGGGCGTCCGGAGCCAGGCTGGGGTGACGAACAGATGCAGACCAAGGAGACCGGTCTCTACCGGATATTGATGGCGAGCGCGGCGGTGGCGGCAATCGCCATCCCGCACGCGGTTTCGGCGCAGGATGCGGCCGCGACCAGTGCGACGCAGCTGGAGCGCCTGACGGTCGAGGGCGGCCAAGCCGGCGACAGGCAAGCGACTGGCCCCGTCGACGGCTATGTGGCAGAGGCGACCGGCACCGGCTCCAAGACCGCCACGCCGATCTCCGACATTCCGCAATCCGTTTCCGTGGTCGGGCGCCAGGAACTGGAAGACCGCGGCGTCGTCACCAAGATCGACGAGGCGCTGCGCTACACCGCCGGCGTCTCGACAGAGCCCTTCGGCAGCGATCCTGATACGGACTGGTTCTACATCCGCGGTTTCGACGCGACGCAGACCGGTGTCTTTCTCGACGGACTCAACCTCTATTCCTACGGTTTCGGCGGCTTCCAGATGGACGCCTACCTGCTCGAACGCGTCGAGGTGCTGAAGGGCCCGGCCTCGGTCCTCTATGGCGGCTCCAGCCCGGGCGGCATCGTCGATCTCATTCGCAAGCGGCCCCAGGACGAGCCGGCCTATTCGACGGAAATCGGCATCAACAATTTCGGCAATGCCTTCTTCGGCTTCGATGCAAACGACAGGCTGAACGCCGACGGCACGCTGACCTACCGCATCACCGGCAAGGTCGCGGGCGGCGACAATTACAGCGATTATTCAGAGGACCTGAGCGGCTTCCTGATGCCGCAGGTGACCTATGCGCCGGACGATGCCACGAGCCTGACGGTCTACGCCATCGTCTCCGCGCTCGACCAGACCCATGTCGGCAACGGCTTCCTACCCTATGAGGGCACGGTGACGAGCGCCCCCTTCGGCAAGATCGACCGCGACTTCTTCTTCGGCGAACCGGATCACGATTTCGGTCGCTATGACGAGCAGATGATCGGCTACGAGTTTTCGCACGAATTCGACAATGGCTGGAAGGTCACGCAGAACCTGCGCTACAGCCACCTCGACAAGGCCGAGGAGCTTGTCTACCCCTATGCCTACACGGCAACCTATGATCTGGCGCGCCTCGGCTTCAAGCACGACACCTCGGTGGACAGTTTTGCGGTCGACAACCGGGCGGAAAAGGAATTTGCCACAGGCTTCCTCGACCACGCGCTGCTGCTCGGCCTCGACTACAAGAATTTCAAGATCGACCAGACGCAGGCTTCGGCGTTTCCGGCGCCCGATCTCGATCCCGGGGATCCGGTCTATGGCGGCGACCTGCCTG
Source organism: Rhizobium giardinii bv. giardinii H152 (assembly GCF_000379605.1). Taxonomy (GTDB): domain Bacteria; phylum Pseudomonadota; class Alphaproteobacteria; order Rhizobiales; family Rhizobiaceae; genus Pararhizobium; species Pararhizobium giardinii. Next base: position 115,820 of record NZ_KB902578.1, read on the forward strand.
CCTACTCGACCTATCTCGATCAGGTGATGCGGCTGAAGCAGGTGGGCGTCTATGCGCAGGATCAGATCCGCTTCGGTGATGGCTGGTTCGTCACCCTGAACGGCCGCTACGACCATGTCGACACGGAGTCCGATGCGGCAATCGGCACGAGCTACCAAGCGTCCGACGATGCGCTCAGCGGCCGGGCCGGCCTCGCCTATGAATTCGACAACGGCCTGACGCCTTATGTGTCGGCCGCGACCTTCTTCAATCCGCTGATCGGCACGGCCTTCGACGGCAGCCCGCTGAAGCCGGAAATGGGGCATCAGTTCGAGGGCGGCATCAAATATCAACCGACCTTCATCGACGGCCTGTTCACCGCCTCGGTCTATCATATCGTCAAGCAGAACGTCGCGCTGACCCGGCCCGACTTCCTGCAGGAGCAGCTCGGGGAAGTCACCTCGAGCGGCCTGGAACTGGAAGGCAAGGTCAACCTCACCCAGAACTGGAAGCTGCTCGGCTCCTACACCTATAACGACCTGGAGATCACCGAGGACCTGAATGCCGAGCTGATCGGCAACCGGCCCTACCTGATCCCGGAGCACCAGGCCGCCCTGTGGCTTGAATATCTGGTGACGGAGGGTGCGCTGGAAGGCGTGAGCTTCGGCGGCGGCCTGCGCTACCAGGGCGAATCCTTCGCCGACAACGCCAACACGGCCAAGGTTCCCGACGCCGTCGTTGCCGATGCGGCGATCCGCTATGAAAACAACGGCTGGGGTGCTGCGCTCAACGTGACGAACCTGTTCGACAAGGACTACGTCAAGGGCTGCCAGGGCCTCTTCACCTGCGGCTACGGCGACCAGCGGACGATCACGTTGAAGCTCAGCAAGTCCTGGTAAGTCGTCTCGATCACCGGAAGGCCGCGGCACGCCGACGTGGCGCGGCCTTTTGTTAGCTGAATCTCTGCCGCAAAGCCGATGATTTTGCCGCGTTTTGAGCGATTTACCTTTTTTTACCAATTGAAAAATTTCGGGTGAATTTTGATTTGAGGCGTGCAAGGATGCGCGCCAGCCAGACATCCCCTTGAACAGGGAGTGGTGGTTCCGCAGACATGCTCCCGAAGAGGAGCTTGCGGGAGGACCCAACAAGATCAATAGCAACAACAGGGCTGCACAATGAAAAAAACCCTTCTCGGTCTCTTTGCCTTCTCGATGATGTCCGCCACGGCGCTCGCCGCCGACGTCAAGCCGGCGCTCATCTTCGATCTCGGTGGCAAGTTCGACAAATCCTTCAATGAAGCGGCCTTCAACGGCGCGGAAAAGTTCAAGACCGAAACCGGTGTTGAATATCGCGAGTTCGAAATCAGCAACGACGCGCAGCGCGAACAGGCGCTGCGTCGCTTCGCCGGCGACGGCAACAACCCGATCGTGGTCGTCGGCTTCAACTGGGCGCCGCCGCTCGAAAAGCTCTCGGCCGAATATCCGGACACGAAATTCGCCATCATCGACATGGTCGTCGACAAGCCGAACGTGAAGTCGATCGTCTTCAAGGAGCAGGAAGGTTCCTATCTCGTCGGCGTTCTCGCCGGTCTTGCCTCGAAGACGAAGACCGTCAGCTTCGTCGGCGGCATGGACATCCCGCTGATCCACAAGTTCGCCTGCGGTTATGTCGGCGGCGCCAAGTCGACCGGCGCTGACGTCAAGGTTCTCGAAGCCTATACCGGCACGACCCCGGATGCCTGGAACGACCCGGTCAAGGGCGGCGAAATCGCCAAGTCCCAGATCGACCAGGGCTCGGACGTCGTCTATCACGCTGCCGGCGGCACCGGTGTCGGCGTGCTCCAGGCTGCGGCAGATGCCGGCAAGCTCGGCATCGGCGTCGATTCGAACCAGAACGGCCTGCAGCCGGGCAAGGTGCTGACCTCGATGCTGAAGCGCGTCGACGTTGCCGTCTACGAAGCCTTCAAGGCTGCCAAGGACGACAAGTTCGAATTCGGCGTTTCCAACCTCGGCCTGAAGGAAGACGGCGTCGGCTTTGCGCTCGACGAAAACAACAAGGCCCTGATCACGCCCGAAATGCAGGCTGCCGTCGACAAGGCCAAGGCCGACATCATTGCCGGCACGGTTCAGGTTCATGACTACATGTCGGACGAATCCTGCCCCTATTGATCTCTCGGGATCGAATGAAGGTGAGCCGCCGGTCCCCTCTGGGCCGGCGGCTCTCTGTTTCGGCATGACAAAGGTCTAATAGCCGGCTCAGTAATGGGGCGGGCGGGTAATCGCCGGCGCGTCCAGGCTCTGTTCCTCAAGGCTGAGGAACCGCTCGGTCAGCCGGTCGAGTTTGGTGCGAACCTGCTCGACGACCGCCCATTGTTCGGCCAGCTGGTCCGACAGTTCTTCGATGGTCTTTGCCTGATGCGCGATCGTTTCCTCGAGCCGAGTGATGCGTTCGTTGTATTCGCTCATGGGTTTCCTCGGCAATCCGTTCCTGTGCAGGCGCTTTCCCTATCATATCCACATGTAGGATACAGGCTGCGCCGCCGCTATATTGCGTTTCGGTCACAGACGCGCAAATCGCGCTGGACTCTCCCCAATGAACTGGGAAGAGTAGACAAACCAGTGATTTTTGGGCTTCCGTGTCCAAAATTCGATGCTAAACTTATACCAATTGGTAAAAAAATCGATGCCTGGGCCGCTGCCATCGGAGCGGAAAACCGGGCCGACTTGGGGAACGTGGGTCAATATGAGCGATATTGCCATTGAGTTGCGTGGCATCGACAAGAGCTTCGGCCTTGTCCACGCCAACAAGAACATCAATCTGACCGTCCGCAAGGGCACCATCCACGGCATCATCGGCGAAAACGGCGCCGGCAAGTCGACGCTGATGTCGATCCTCTACGGCTTTTACCAGGCCGACAGCGGCGACATTCTGGTCGGTGGCAACAGGGTCACGATCAAGGATCCGAACGCCGCGATCTCGAGCGGCATCGGCATGGTCCACCAGCATTTCATGCTGGTCGAGAACTTTACCGTGCTCGAAAACGTCATGCTCGGTGCCGAAGACAGCCAGATCCTCAATACCAGCATTTCCAAGGCCCGCGTCGAGCTGAAGCGGCTGGAAAAGGAATATGCGCTGGAGGTCAATCCCGACGCGCTGATCGAGGAATTGCCGGTTGGCCTGCAGCAGCGCGTCGAGATCCTGAAGGCGCTCTACCGGAAGGCCGATATTCTCATTCTCGACGAGCCGACCGGCGTTTTGACCCCGCCGGAGGCCGATCACCTGTTCCGCATTCTCGGCCAGCTGAAGGATCAGGGAAAGACGATCATCTTCATCACCCACAAGCTGCGCGAGATCATGGCGATCACCGACGAGGTCTCTGTCATGCGCCGCGGCGAGATGGTGGCGACCCGCAAGACGAAGGACACGTCTGTCGAGGAACTGGCCGAGCTGATGGTCGGCCGCCGGGTGTTGCTGCGCGTCGACAAGGGCGAGGCCAATCCGGGTGCGGTCAAGCTGGCGGTCGAAAACCTGACGGTTCGCGACAGCCGCGGCGTCACCATGGTCGACAACGTCTCCTTCACGTTGCGCGCCGGCGAAATCGTCGGCATCGCCGGCGTGGCGGGCAACGGCCAGTCGGAATTGCTCGAGGCGATTTCGGGCATTCGCAGGGCTGTCAGCGGCACGGTGCTGCTCAACGGCAAGCCGATCGACGTGACCGGCCATGCCGATCCTGGCGACCTGCGCAACCGCGGTCTCGCCCATGTGCCGGAAGACCGCCACCATGTCGGCCTCGTGCTGAAGTTCGATGAGGCCGAGAACGGCATTCTCGGCTACCACAATGACAAGCGCTACCTGAACGGCGTCTTCCTCGACACCAAGGCGATCCAGGCCGACGCCGAGGAAAAGATCAGGAAATACGACATCAGGCCGCCCAATCCGCGGCTGAAGACGGCGAATTTCTCCGGCGGCAACCAGCAGAAGATCGTGCTGGCGCGGGAAATGGAGCGCGGGCCGGACGTGCTGATCATCGGCCAGCCGACGCGCGGCGTCGATGTCGGCGCCATCGAATTCATCCACAAGCGGATCATCGAGATGCGCGACCAGGGCAAGGCAGTCCTGCTCGTTTCCGTCGAGCTCGACGAGATCCGCGCCCTGTCCGACCGCATCATCGTCATGTTCGCGGGCCGCGTCGTCGGCGAGCGGGAGCCGGATGCGACCGAAGGGGAACTGGGCCTCTTGATGGCCGGTGTCGAAGGCCGCAAGGAGGCCGCCGAATGAGCAATCCATACGCAAAGCTGCCGGCCTGGGCCGAATATGGCCTGATCCCGCTGGTCAACCTCGTCGTCGCCTTCCTGGTGGCGGGGCTCGTCGTGCTCCTGGTCGGCGAAAACCCCCTGAATGCCGCCTATCACATGATCAACGGTGCCTTCGGCCGCGGCGAATATATCGGCTTCACGCTCTACTACGCGACGACCTTCATCTTCACCGGCCTGTCGGTCGCCGTGGCCTTCCACGCCGGCCTGTTCAATATCGGCAGTGAAGGCCAGGCCTATATCGGCGGCATCGGCGTGGCGCTCGCCTGTCTCTGGCTCGACAAGACCATGCCCTGGTTCGTCGTTTTCCCGCTGGCGATCGTCGGTTCGGCCGCCTTCGGCGCGCTCTGGGCGTTCCTGCCCGGCTGGCTGCAGGCCAAGCGCGGCAGCCATGTGGTCATCACCACCATCATGTTCAACTTCATTGCCTCGAGCCTGATGGTCTATCTGTTGACCCGCGTTCTGAAGCCGCTCGGCTCCATGGCGCCGCAGACCCGGACTTTCGAGGCGGGCGGCCAGTTGCCGAAGCTCGACTGGCTGTTATCGGTGTTCGGGCTCGAGGTCGGCAACGCGCCGTTCAACGTCTCCTTCCTGCTTGCCCTTCTCGCCGCATTTGGCGTCTGGGTGCTGATCTGGCGCACCAAGCTCGGCTACGAGATGCGCACCATGGGCTTCAGCCCCTCGGCCGCCCGATACGCCGGGATGAAGGAAGCCCGCATCACCGTCATCGTCATGATGATTTCCGGCGGCCTCGCCGGCCTGATGGCTTTGAACCCGATCATGGGCGAGCAGTTCCGCATGCAACTGGACTTCGTCCAGGGCGCCGGCTTCGTCGGCATCGCGGTTGCGCTGATGGGCCGATCGCATCCGGCAGGCATCATTCCGGCGGCGATCCTGTTCGGCATGCTCTACCAGGGCGGCGCTGAAATAGCCTTCGAAATGCCCTCCATCTCGCGCGACATGATCGTCATCATTCAGGGCCTCGTCATCCTGTTTGCCGGCGCACTCGAAAACATGTTCCGCCCGGCAATCGGTCGCGGTTTTGCCACGTTCGGCCGGCGCTTCCCGGTCGCCGCAGAGAGGGGAGCGTAAGCCATGGAGTTTTTCGACACGATCGTCGCGATCCTCGAATCCACCATCCGCGTCTCCGTCCCGCTGATTTTCGCGGCACTTGCCGGCCTGTTCACCGAGCGGGCAGGAGTGTTCGACATCGGGCTGGAGGGCAAGATGCTGGGTGCAGCCTTTGCCGCCGGCGCGGTGGCTGCCGTCACCGGCTCCGTGCTGATGGGGCTGCTGGCGGCGATCCTGATCTCGGTGCTGCTCTCGCTGGTGCATGGCTATGCCTCGATCACCCAGCGCGGCAGCCAGATCGTCTCGGGCGTCGCCATCAACTTCATCGTCGCCGGCTCGACGGTCATTCTCGGTGAAGCCTGGTTCAGGCAGGGCGGCCGCACGCCGGCACTGGACGCCGACGCCCGCTTCCAGACGGTGACGTTCCCCTTCGCCGATGCGGTGAAGGACGTGCCGATCTTCGGGCCGATCTATTCCAACCTGCTCTCCGGACATTTCATTCTCACCTATGTTGCCTTCCTGCTCGTGCCCTTCAGCTGGTGGGTGCTCTACCGTACCCGCTTCGGCCTGCGTCTGCGTGCCGTCGGGGAAAATCCGGGTGCGGTCGATACGGCGGGCATTTCGGTGATCTGGCTGCGTTATCGTGCGGTCATCTGCTGCGGCATCCTCTGCGGTTTCGCCGGCGCCTATCTGTCGCTTGCCATGAGCGCCGGTTTCGTCAAGGGCATGACGGCGGGCAAGGGCTATATCGCGCTCGCCGCCCTGATCTTCGCCAAGTGGCGGCCGGTCAACATCATGATGGCCTGCCTGCTGTTCGGCTTTCTCGATGCACTGGCGATCCGGCTGCAGGGCAATCCGCTGCCCTTCATCGGCCAGGTACCCGTGCAACTGATGCAGGCGCTGCCCTATATCCTGACCGTCATCCTGCTCGCCGGCTTCATCGGCAAGGCGGTCCCGCCGAAGGCCGGCGGCGTACCCTATGTGAAGGAGCGTTGATCATGGAAAGCGAGCTTTTCGAAGCCGCCCGCGCGGCGATGGCGAAGGCCCATGCCCCCTATTCCAAATTTCCCGTCGGGGCCGCCATCCGCGCCGAGGACGGCAAGATCTATAGCGGCGCCAACATCGAGAACCTGTCCTTTCCGGAGGGCTGGTGCGCCGAGACGACGGCGATCAGCCATATGGTCATGGCTGGCCAGTGCAAGATCCTCGAGGTTGCCGTCATTGCCGAGAAACTGGCGCTCTGCCCGCCCTGCGGCGGCTGCCGCCAGCGGCTTGCCGAGTTCTCCGGCGCCTCGACCCGCATCTTTCTGTGCGACGAGACCGGCGTGAAGAAGACGCTTTCGATGTCCGAACTGCTGCCGCATTCTTTCGAGACCGAGATCCTCGGATGACCGCCGCGGCCGATATGCTCAGGACCCGGCTTTCCGGGCTTTCGCCACGCTACGGCATCGTGCTCGGTTCGGGCCTCGGCTCGCTCGTCGAGGCCGTCGTCGATCCGGAGCGGATTCCCTATGCCGATATTCCGGGCTTCCCGGTCAGCGCCGTCTCCGGCCATGCGGGCGAACTGGTCGCCGGCACGATCGGCGGCGTTGCAGTCATCGTGCTTTCAGGCCGCGTGCATTTCTACGAGCGTGGCGATGCCAATGCCATGCGCGGCCCGATCGAGGCGCTGAAGGCCCTTGGCGTCGAGACACTGATCCTCACCAATTCGGCCGGTTCCCTGCGCGAGGACCTGCCACCGGGCTCGGTGATGCAGATCACCGACCACATCAACTTTTCCGGCGCCAGCCCGCTGATCGGCGTCGAGAGCGACGACCGTTTCGTCGGCCTGACCTCCGCCTACGATGGCGAACTGGCCGAGCGCATGCGCGCTGCGGCAGTCAAGCTCGATATTCCGCTCGGCTCGGGCGTCTACATGTGGTTCTCCGGCCCGAATTTCGAAACACCGGCCGAAATCCGCATGGCACGCATTCTCGGCGCCGATGCGGTCGGCATGTCGACGGTGCCGGAGGTCATTCTGGCGCGGTTCTTCGGGTTGAGGGTCGCGGCGGCCTCGGTGATCACCAATTTCGGGGCGGGCATGACGGGTGGTGAACTCAGCCATCATGAAACCAAGGACATGGCGCCGATCGGCGGGCGCCGCCTTGCCGCCATCCTGACGGAAATGATCTCGGCCAAGGCCTGACGGGCGGCCTGCGTGCGGCATGGGCGGAAACGGTTTGCGTGCCGACTTTAAGCGTATAGAACAAGCATTCGCGATCCCCCGGCTGGGCCACGAACCATCGCGGCGTAAAAATGGACGGACCCATGATGCTCGAAGCCACCAATCGCCAGATAGCTGCGTTTGCACTGTCCTTGATGGATCTCACCGATCTGACGGACGATTGTACGCCGGAAGCGATCGAGAGGCTCTGCGCTTGCGCCCGCACCCGCCATGGTCACACGGCCGCCATCTGCATCTGGCCGCCTTTCGTCGCCCAGGCCCGCGCCATTCTCGGTCCCAACAGCCCGGTTAAGATCGCGACGGTCGCCAATTTCCCGTCCGGCGATCTGGCGGTCGACACTGTCGTGGAGGAGACACGGCGAGCCATCGGCGACGGTGCCGACGAAATCGACCTGGTCATTCCGTATCGCGCCTTCATGGCCGGCGATGAACAGGCCGTGCGCAGGATGATTTCGGCCGTTCGCCGGGTTTGCCCGGCACCGGTGCTGCTGAAGGCGATCCTTGAGACCGGCGAGCTGCGGGACCGCGACCTGATCCGCAGTGCTTCGCACATCGCCATCCAGGAGGGTGCCGACTTCCTCAAGACCTCGACCGGCAAGGTCGCCGTCAACGCGACGCTGGAGGCAGCCGACATCATGCTCACCTGCATCCGCGAAAGCGGCCGGAAAGTTGGCTTCAAGGCGGCTGGCGGCGTGCGCACGATCGGTGATGCCCGCATGTATCTCAATCTCGCCGCGACGATCCATAGCCCGGACTGGCCGATGCCTTCGACATTCCGCTTCGGTGCATCGGGTCTGCTCGACATCCTCTCGGTGCTCGAGGACCGAGAGCCTGTCGCCGGCGCAACGGCGTATTGACGATGATCCCGCAGGAGGTCATCCGCCGCAAGCGAGACGGAGAGGCACTGGACAAGGCGGATATTACCGCCTTCGTCCGTGGTCTTGCCGATGGCTCGATTTCCGAAGGGCAGGTGGCGGCCTTCGCCATGGCCGTCTGGTTCTCCGGCATGAGCCTCGATGAGACCGTGTCGCTCACGCTCGCCATGCGCGACAGCGGCGACGTGCTGTCCTGGGCGGCCATCGACAAGCCCGTTGCCGACAAGCACTCCACGGGCGGTGTCGGCGACAATGTCTCGCTGATGCTGGCGCCGATCGTGGCGGCCTGCGGCCTCGCCGTGCCGATGATCTCCGGCCGCGGCCTTGGTCATACCGGCGGCACGCTCGACAAGCTGGAATCGATCCCGGGCTACGACATCAAGCCGTCCGCGGCGCTGCTCCGGCAGGTGGTGAAGGACGCCGGCTGCGCCGTCATTGGCCAGACTGCCGACCTCGCCCCCGCCGACCGGCGGCTTTACGCCATCCGCGACGTGACGGCGACGGTCGATTCCGTGCCGCTGATCACCGCCTCGATCCTGTCGAAGAAGCTGGCGGCAGGGCTGCAGTCGCTGGTGCTCGATGTCAAGATCGGCAATGGCGCCTTCATGGTCGGGCTGCAGGAGGCCGAGACGCTGGCCCGCTCGCTGGTCGGCGTCGCCAATGGCGCGGGCGTGAAGACCACCGCCCTGATCACCGACATGAACGAACCGCTGGCGGATGCCGCCGGCAACGCCGTCGAAATTGAAAATTGCCTCGCCTTCCTGCGTGGCGAGAAGGCCGGTACACGCCTTGAAGCGGTGGTCATGTCCCTTGCCGCTGAAATGCTGTCAACCTCGGGTTTCACTGTCAGCCCGGCCGAAGGCACCGATCTTGCTCGCCGCGCCCTCAAGAGCGGCGCTGCGCTGGAACGGTTCGCCCGCATGGTGCATCTGCTCGGCGGCCCCACCGACTTTGTCGAGCGGGCGCATGCCTATCTGCCGGTGGCGCCGGTCGTCCTGCCCGTCGAGGCGCCGATTGAAGGCTTTCTTCACAGTTGCAACGCGCGCGATGTCGGCATGGAGGTCATCGCGCTTGGTGGCGGGCGGACGCGCCCGGACGAGCCGATCGATCACCGGGTCGGCTTCAGCGGGCTGAAACCGCTCGGCACGAAGGTCGCCAAGGGCGAGCCCTTCGCCTTCGTCCATGCCGCGAGTGAAGACGCTGCGCAGAAATCGCGTTCACGGCTTCTGGAGATCTACGCGATCAGCGAGGAAGCGCCCGCAGGGCGTCCCGTCGTCATCTCGAAAATCAGCGGGTAAGGTAAAGCGCGCCGTTTTCGACGCGATAGGACGAGAGCTTGTTGAGGAAGCTCATGCCGACGAGCATGCCCGACAGGGATTTGTCGGGAAGCACCATGGCCTCGACATCCCGGACCGAGATGGTGCCGATCTCGACCCGGTCCAGGCTGACACGCGCTGCCTTGACCGTTCCGTTTGCCGTGCTCACCGGCGCATTGAAGGATAGCGATCCCGTCGAAACGCCAAGTCGCCGCGCCGTCGATATGTTGATGGCGATCACGCTGGCGCCGGTATCGACGAGACCATCCTGCTTGCGGCCATTGATCGTGAAGGTACCGAAGAAGTGTCCGCCGGCGCTCGGCTTAAGCAGTACGCCCTTGCCCCCGGCATATTTTGCCGTGCTCGCCTGCTGCGGCCTGGCTTCGGTGCTTTCCGTTTTCGGGCGGTCGAGATAGGAGGTGGCAAGCCCCGGCAGCAGCATGGCTGCGGCGACCATGCCTCCGGCAAAGATGGATAAACGCACCAGCATCCGTGTCACACCCCGAACGTCGAAACTGAGCTTTCAGCTAAACCACATGCGCGCTAACGGAATGCAAAAAGCCGCCGGAATTTTCGGCGGCTTTCCGTTGATTGTGAAAATCTGGTTAAGGAACCCGAAATCACTTCGTCCCGTACATCCGGTCGCCGGCGTCGCCGAGACCCGGCACGATATAGCCGTGCTCGTTGAGGTGGCTGTCGATGGCCGCGGTGTAGATCGGCACGTCCGGATGCGCTGTCTGGAAATTGCGGATGCCTTCAGGTGCTGCGAGCAGGCAGAGGAAGCGCAGCTTGGTGGCGCCGCGTTCCTTCAGCTTGTCGATCGCGGCGATCGAGGAATTGCCGGTCGCGAGCATCGGGTCGACGACGATGACGAGGCGCTCCGACAGGCTTTCGGGCGCCTTGAAGTAATACTCGACGGCTTCCAGCGTTTCATGGTCGCGATAGACGCCGACATGCGAGACGCGGGCGGAGGGGACGAGTTCCAGCATGCCTTCGAGCAGGCCGTTGCCGGCGCGCAGGATCGAGGCGAACACCAGCTTCTTGCCTTCGAGAACCGGCGCCTGGATGACCTGCATCGGCGTCTCGATGGTTTCCAGCGTCAGTTCGAGGTCGCGGGTGACCTCGTAGCAGAGCAGGGTGGAGATTTCGCGCAGGAGGCGGCGGAAACCTGCCGTCGAGGTCTCCTTCTTGCGCATGATGGTCAGCTTGTGCTGAACGAGCGGATGATTGATGACTGTAACGCCGTCCATGGCCAAGCCCTCCTTCGGAAACCAGAAATTCAAGTTCCTTTTTTCACAGAAGGGCGAACCCCTGCAAGGGGCGACCGGCGCTTTGCGGCATCATCCCCAGCCGGAAAGGCTTACAATGCCGCCAGCAGGCGCCGTCTGGTCGCCTCGTCGACGAAGGCCGCCTCGATTGCGGTGCGGGTCATGCCATTGATCTCGTCGTCGGAAAAACCCATCACCTGAGAGGCGATCTCGTATTCCTGCTGCAGCGAGGTGTGGAAGAACGGCGGATCGTCGGAATTGAGCGTTACCCGGCATCCTGCCTGATGAAGAGCGCGCAGCGGATGCGAGGCGAAATCCGGGAACACCTGCAGCGAAACGTTGGAGCCGGGGCAGGTCTCCAGCACCACGCCTTCGTCGGCGATCCGCTTGACGAGATCGGCATCCTCGATGGCGCGCACGCCATGGCTGATGCGTGACGGGCGGACGTGGTCGAGCGCATCGCGGACGCTGAAGGCGCCGGCCATTTCACCGGCATGGATGGTGAGGCCGAGGCCCGCATCGCGGGCGATGTCGAAGGCGCGGGCAAAGTCCGCAACGTTATGCATGCGCTCCTCGCCGGCGAGGTTGAGGCCCGTTACCAGCCCATGTTGGCGTTTTGCCGCATAAAGTGCCGTGCGTTCCGCGGCTTCCGGTCCCATGTGGCGGATGAGGGTGATGATCATCCGGCCTTCGATACCGGTCTTTGCCTTGGCCGCCTCGATGCCGGCCGAAAGCCCGCGAAGATAGGCGTCGCTGCCGATGCCGATCGTGTTGCCGTGATCGGGCGAGACGATGATCTCGCTGTAGACGGTACCTGCCAGCGCAAGCTCCGTCAGATAGGCCTCCGCCAGCAGCGCGTAGTCTTCCTCGCTTCGAAAGAGTTCGGCAACGGCGTCGTAGCATTTCAGGAAATGGCTGAAATCCGCCCAGACATAGGCACCATCCTCGATGATGCCGCTGACATCGACATTGTATTTTCGCGCCTGGACGAGAGCGAGCGCCGGCGGCGCCGCACCCTCGATATGGCAGTGCAACTCCGCCTTCTTGAGATGTGCAGTCACAGAAAACTTCTCCCATGGAGGCCCGGTTCGAGGCCCAGATGTTTGGCGACGGTTTCGCCGATATCGGCAAAACTGCGCAGCACGCCGATGGAGCGTGTCCGCACACCTGGCCCGAAAACGAGGACGGGCACCCGTTCGCGCGTGTGGTCGGTGCCGCGCCAGGTCGGATCGCAGCCATGGTCGGCGGTCAGGATGACGATGTCGCCGGGTTTCAGCGTGCGGTCGAGGTCAGGCAGCCGCTGGTCGAAGGCCTCGAGGGCTGCGGCATAGCCCGGCACGTCGCGGCGATGGCCGTAGAGCATGTCGAAATCGACGAAATTGGTGAACACGAGATCGCCATCCTCGGCCTCGTCCATGGCCCGTAGCGTCGCGTCGAACAGTGCCGTATTGCCATTGGCCTTGATCAGCCGCCCGATGCCCTGATGCGCGAAAATGTCGGCGATCTTGCCGACGGCGTGAACCGTGCGGCCTGCGCCCGTCAGCCGGTCGAGCAGCGTCGGCTCCGGCGGCAGGACCGAATAGTCGCGGCGATTGCCGGTGCGGACGAAATCCTTGCATGTGGTGCCGACGAAAGGCCGGGCAATGACACGGCCGATATTGTAGTCGTCGAGCAGCCGTCGCACCGTCTCACAGAAGGCAAGCAGTCTCTCGAGGCCGAAGGAGTGTTCGTGCGCGGCGATCTGGAAAACGGAATCGGACGAGGTGTAGCAGATCGGCTTGCCGGTCAGCATATGCTCCTCGCCATGGCGGGCGATGATATCAGTGCCTGAGGCGTGGCAATTGCCGAGAATGCCCGGCACGTCGCCTTCGCGGCAGATTGCGTCCACCAGTTCGGGCGGAAATGCATCGCTTTCGGTGGGAAAATAGCCCCAGTCGAAGGTCACCGGCGTGCCGGCGATTTCCCAGTGGCCGGACGGCGTGTCCTTGCCGCGGGAGATTTCGCTGGCTGCACCGTAGACGCCAAAAACCCGCTCGGGCAGCTCCATGCCCGCCGGCAAGCGACCATTGGCGAGCTTTGCCGCATGCAAAAGGCCGAGCGCCGCCATATTGGGAAGCGCAAGCGGACCTTCACGCAGGCCTGCCCTGTCGCCGGCGCCGGCGGCGCAGAATTCGGCGATATGGCCAAGCGTATCGGCTCCGTCATCGCCGAAATCGGTAGCGTCGGGCGCCCCGCCGATGCCGAAGGAATCAAGAACGAACAGAAAGGCACGCGCCATGGATCACCCGCAAGGCTGCCGCAGGTCCTCATCAGATTGTGTGAGGCAGCTTGCGGCAGGACAGTTGTTGTCGCCGCCCGGTGCGGTCAACGCATCGGCGACGAAAGCGCGAGAAATACTCCGCGACCGGTCGAATTGCAAATCAGGTGCAATCGGTGCACGTGATTTCGTCGCCGACGCGCTGGCGGAAATAATAGGTCTTGGAAAGGTCGATCGTCTTCAGCTCATTGGCCGCAAGCCCGGGGGCAAACAGCAGCAACTCGTGGGGAACCACGAGCTCCGAGCGGACGATGAAGGCATTGACCGATGAGATGTCGCTCGGCAGCGTTACGGGAGAGCCGGCCTGATATGGCGTGCCGCCATTCTCGTCGCGCGACCAGGCCACGATGCCGGTGCCGGTGCCGGTTACCTTGATGCCGGTCATTTTCAGCGAGTAGTCGGTCATCTCGAAGGGCGACATGACGCCTTTGGCAACATCCTTCATGCCGTCTAGCGTCTTGGTATCGACGGTGGTCTGCTGGGTGAGGATGTCGGCGACGGTGCTGGAGGCGCGGGAAACCTTGCGGGCGATGCTGAAGCCGAGCGAAACCTCGAACGAGCCGATATAGGCCATGATCAAGAGTGGGGCGATAATCGCAAATTCGATTGCGCCCGTGCCCTTGCGGTCACGCCAGACGTGCCGGAGCGCCTCTGCCTTCATCGAGAGCAGGGCCATGTGATAACGGATCGCGGCTTTCATGGCGGCTCCTCAGTAGGCCTCGTTGCGGAAGGCTGCCGTCGACACCATCAGGTAGTCATTCGGCATGCTGGTGCCCGCCGGTCGCAGATTGGTAACATAGGGGCGCACGAGATCGGTGATCACTTCCCAGCGGTAGTAGGCGCGCACGATGTTGATCGTCGTCGGTCCGCCGGGCGCGAATTTGAAGCCGCTGGTATCGAGGTCCGAACTATCGCCGCCGCCGACGCGGGGGACTGCCGCGGGAATCTGCGAGAAATCGGCGAAGCTGCGAACATCGATGAACAGCTTCGAAGGGTTTTTGGCCTCGGTCTCCGAGCAGGTCATCATGATCGAAATCTCGTCGCAAAAGGCCGTGCGGAACTGCTCCTGCGACATGTCCGTTGCCACGTTGAGGCCGAAGGTGATTTCGCCGGTGCGCACCTTGCGGGCCATCGTCTCGGTTGCATTGTTGAGGAGCTGTTCGGCTGTGAACGCGACGAATGTCTCGAGCGATGCGAATACGACGACCATAAAGGGCAGGGCGAGAAGCGCGAACTCGATCGACGACGTCCCTGATTTTTCCTTGAAGAAGCGGCGCAGCAAACCGCCGCGCTTCGGCGCCGAACTGCCGGCCGCTGTGGGATGATCCATGTTGTTCGACATCTCGTCGTTCCATCAAGCGCTATGCGATGGCGTACATTAGGAAACGACCGTTGATATTTCGTATTCAAGCAATGACGAAATTTGAATGGAAAGACTCACCAGATGGTAACGATTTGGCAAGCAGCGCACCATTCGACCTCTGTCACAGCTTGTATGTCCTCGGTCGGCGATTTCCCGCGCAGGCACGGTTTTGTCAGTTCGCGATACTCAACTTCTGCGTGGCGTGCTCTTCGCAATTGGGCGTGCAGGATAGCACGGAGCGGATCGTCTGCTTGAAGACGCGCACGGTATTTCCCTCGTCGATCGACACCAGGATGCGCTCGTCGACCATGGCGTTGCCGTCGATGTCGAGGATAACAAGATTGGTGGTGCCGAAAGAGCGTCCGGTCAAAACGATGGTCTTCGCATCGGCGACGGTCGCATCGGCCACTTCCGAATTGCCGATAATGACCTTGCTGACCGGCCGGTCGAGCTTCAGCACGCGCGCGTGGTTCATATAGACGTTCAGCATCGCCTCGGCGGCGTCGGCAGGGCTCGCCCATAAGGAGGTGATCAGGGCCAGGCTTGCGAGGGTCGTTGTCAGCAACCGGGCGCCGATGGCTGTGTTGTGCAAATTCATGGCTGCTTCCTGATGATGCGGATGCTCTAGCATGCTCGGTTTTGGTGAATGAAGCGTTAAATCCGAGGCGTTCGGCCAAGCTTTGCAGGGATCGGTAAGCGGTAAAAAGCGATGGTCCGGATTGACGTTGCCTTTACCAAGAAACCTGCCATCGGCCGTTAAGTCCTTGGTAACGCTTTTCCTTAAGCTGATTGAAATTCACGCCGTGTAGGTTCGCTTCATCCGATCAACGGAAAACAGTTGACGGCGGTGCTGAACAACAAGTGAAGTAGGAGAAATAACATGACCAAGCTTTTCGCACGTTTCATGAAGGATGAGTCCGGCGCGACCGCGATCGAATACGGCCTGATCGCTGCCCTCATCTCGGTAGCCCTGATCACTGGCGCGACGACGCTGGGCGACCAGCTCGACACCACATTCGGCGAGCTCGCAACCGAGCTGGACGCAGCAAACGACGCCCGCTAATTGGTGTCTGACTAACGTCAAGCCGGAATGTTTGATGAGGTTTGGGACCGTCTCCAAAAGGAGACGGTCTTTTTTGTATGGAGTCGACAGCTTGGTCGCAATGAATCTTTAATTCGATCCTCGTAAATTCTGCGGGCAATATATTTTACGTCCTGGGTTAGGGGATACAATGACAGACGCGGCCATATTCGTCATCTTCCCCTTGTGCCTGGCCATAGCAGCCTTCTCCGACCTTTTCACCATGACCATTCCGAACCGGGTATCGGCCATTCTGCTCGGTGCCTTCATTGTGGTCGCGCCGCTGGCCGGCCTCAGCCTTGCGATCACCGGTATGCACTTACTCGCCGGCGTCGTCGTCTTTGCGGTGTGCTTCACGCTGTTTGCGCTCGGTGTTATGGGCGGGGGCGATGCCAAGCTGCTCACCGCGAGCGCCGTCTGGTTCGGCTTCAACAGTTCGTTGATGACCTTCGTCCTCTATGTCTCGATCGTAGGTGGTCTGCTTACCCTTCTGATCCTGATGATGCGCAAGCAGGAAAACGCCATCCTCGCCTCGGGTCTTCCGGTTCCGCCCCTTTTGTTCACGGCCAAGAAAATTCCCTACGGCATTGCCATCGGTCTCGGCGGTTTTCTCGCTTACCCCTCGTCGCCGCTGATGCAGGCAGCGCTTGCACAACTGCATTAGCGCTTCGACGCTTTAACTTCCTGGTATCCTCCCGACCCGACCCGAAGCGTTGGCGCCGGCGCACCCGCCCTGACGTCTCGTTGCGGCGCAAATCATTCATTAACCACGAATATAAGCAGCTCGTTAACCATAATTACACCAATTCCGGATCATTCTGCGGCGAGCATATTCTCGGGCTGCAGGGACAGATCATGAAACCGGTGCGCGTTATTATTCTGGCGGTGGCCGTCGTATCGGCCGGCCTTGCCGGATTTCTGGCTCTCAAGCTGACCAGCGGCAGGACCGTCGTGAGCTCGGCCGAGCCGGTCATCGAGCGCGAACCGACCGTCAACGTTCTCGTTGCGAGCAAAAGCCTGCCTGTCGGTTCAAGGCTCGGTCCGGACGCCATTCACTGGATCTCCTGGCCGAAGGACGGCGTTGTCGATGGCCTGATCACCGAAGAGCTTCGCCCGAACGCCGTCACCGATCTTGAAGGTGTTGTCGTGCGCCTGCCGATCTTCAACGGCGAACCGGTGCGGCAGGAAAAGATTGCCGATTCATCGAGCCGGATCATGTCCGCGCTGCTGCCGGCCGGAAAGCGCGCCGTTGCCACCGAGATTACCGTCGCGACCGGCGCTGGCGGCTTCATTCTGCCGAACGACCGCGTCGACGTGATCATGGTGCGCAAATCGGAAGGCGGTTCCTTCCTCACCGAAACGGTTCTCAGCAACGTTCGCGTGCTCGCCATCGACCAGCAGATCGAGGAAAAGGACGATGGGTCGAAGTCGGTCGTCGGCACGACCGCGACGCTGGAGCTGACGCCGGACCAGTCCAAGGTCATGACCGTCGCCCAGCAGATGGCCGAGCGTCTGTCGCTGGCGCTGCGCAGCGTCGCGGACGCGCAGGAACCGGATACCATCGCGGCGGACTATCTGTTGAGCGGCGACGGCCGCCCCGCCATCCAGGTCATCAAGTCGGGTTCCATCGTCAAGAGCGATGACGGCTCATCCATGAACGAAGCGAAATAATGTGTGAGCGGGAGCGGAACGTGAGTCGGATCGGAAAAAAACTTCGTAGCTCGATCGCTGGCGGACTGGCCTTTTGCCTGGCCTTTTCCGGCATGCCTGCCCAGACGTTCACTGCTGAGGCTGCGTCGCAGTCGCTGGTGCGCATCGCCGAAAGCGGGCCAGGCGTCAAGAAAACTATCAGGCTGGGGCTAAACAAGGCCGTGGTCATCGATCTCCCGACCGATGCACATGATATTCTGGTCGCCGATCCGACGCTGGCGGACGCCGTGACGCGAACCTCGCGGCGGATCTATCTGTTCGGAAAAATGGTCGGCCAGACCAACATCTTCGTATTCGGTCCAAATGGGGAAGAGATCGTCAGCCTCGATCTGGAGATCGAGCGCGACATTTCCAATCTCGAGGCCAATCTGCGGCGGTTTCTGCCCGATTCCGATATCAAGGTGGAAATCATCTCGGACAACATCGTGCTGACCGGGACCGTCCGCACGCCACTGGATTCGACCCGCGTCGAAGAACTCGCCAAGGCGTTCATCAAGGGCGGTGAAGCGACCACGCGCAACATCACCGCCCAGGGTACCAACGGCGACGCGGACATCTTCGCCGAAGACCGTCAGGCTTCGCAGATCGTCAATCTTCTCAGAATCGATGGCGAAGACCAGGTCATGCTGAAGGTCACCGTGGCCGAAGTCTCGCGCCAGGTGTTGAAGCAGCTCGGCTTCAGCGGCTCTATCCGCAGTTCGACGAGCGGCGATGGCATCACGTTCCGCAACCCGGCCAACCTCGGCAATGCGGTCAATGCCATCGCGTCTTCGGTCACGGGCACGATCGGTTCCGGCACGATGGGCTTTGCCAGCTATATCAATGCCATGGAGCAGGCCGGCGTCATGCGCACGCTCGCCGAGCCGAGCCTGACCGCAATCTCCGGCAAGAAGGCGAGCTTTTCCGTCGGCGGCGAATATCGCCTGCCCTCCGAGCAGGAGATTGATGAGGACGGCGCCATATTGCGAACCAACGAGACGGTGGAATACGGCATCGGCCTGGACTTCACGCCGGTCGTGCTCGGGCCCGGCCGCATCAGCCTGGAAATCGCCACCGAGGTCTCCGAACCCACTTGGGAAGGGTCCGTCGTGAACGCCAATGCGGTCAATATCCCCGGTCAGACCTACATGTCGATCCGCCGCCGCAAGGCGTCGACCAGCGTCGAACTTCCGTCCGGCGGCTCCATCGTCATCGGCGGTCTGGTGCAGGACAATATCCGCCAGGCCATGTCCGGTCTTCCGGGCGTTTCCAAAATTCCGATTTTCGGGACGCTGTTCCGCTCGAAGGACTTCATTCGCAACGAGACGGAGCTGGTGATCATCGCGACGCCCTATCTGGTTAAGCCGGTGGCGCGCGGTGACCTGTCGCGGCCTGACGATAATTTCAATCCGACCGATGACCTGTCCAGCGCATTCCTCGGTGAAGTCAATCGCATCTACGGCAACCGTCAGGCAGCCCCGGTCGGGCAGTACCACGGCAATGTCGGCTTCATCTACAAATAGGCGGGACTGGACATGACGACCAAGATCATCCTGAACCGCAATATCAAGGGGCAATCGACCATGCGGCCAAACATCTCCACCGGTGCGGTTCGGTTCGCGCGCATGCTGGCGATCGGTGCTTTGCTGCTGGCGGGCACGACCCTTGCCGGCTGCGCCAGCCGAGACGGCATGTCGACCGGTGCCTTGCCCGACGACTACCGCACCCGCCATCCGATCGTGATTGCCGAGGCGGAGCATGCGATCGATGTACCTGTCGCCTCCAGCGACAGGCACCTGACCATGGGCGCGCGCGACGTCATCCGCGGTTTTGCTTCGAACTATAGGGATTCTGCCACCGGCACGGTGCAGATCCTGGTACCCACCGGCTCGGTTAACGCCCATGCCGCATCGGCGCTGCGCAAGGAAGTCCGTGGCGTGCTGGTCGGCGCCGGCATACCGGCAGGGCGGCTTGCCGAGGCGCGTTATCAGGCAAGTGGTGAGGGGGACGCAGCGCCGATCCGGCTCAGCTATACGGCGATTACGGCAAAGACCGCACCCTGTGGCAACTGGCCGAAGGACCTGGTCGTCAATACGATCGAGAACAAGAACTACGAGAATTTTGGGTGCGCCAGTCAGGCCAATCTCGCGGCCCAGATTGCCAACCCGATGGATCTGCTCGGCCCGCGCGCCATGTCGCCGATCGATGCGGTCCAGCGCGGCCAAGTGATCAGTGACTACCGTGGTGTCCCAACCGGGACAGAAACGACCATCAACATCAACAACAATTGATACTCCGGGCGGTTTGACGGGACAGCATCATGAGCACGATTGACTACAAGATAGAGACTGCATCCGGCGAGCCGGATGGCTATGCCGATGCGGTCCGCCCGAGCGATGTCGATCAGCTGCGGCCACTTCCCCGCATCTCCGTGCATGCCTTCTGCGAAACCGAAGCTGTGCAGCGGATGATGGAGCGCTGCGGCCAGGACCGGCGGATGAGCAAGGTCAGCCTCAGGATCAACAGCGGTTCGATTGCCGCCGCCGCCAACATGTTTTCGACGGCACCGACGCCAAACCTGATCATTCTTGAAACATCGACGGAACCGCGCCTGCTGATGGCGGAACTGGCACCGCTCGCCGCCGTCTGCGATCCCTCGACCAAGGTCATCCTCATCGGTCGCTACAACGATATCCCGCTCTATCGCGAACTGATCCGCAACGGCATTTCCGAATATATCGTTGCTCCCGTCGCCATGCCCGACATTCTTGGTGCCATCGCTGCCATCTTCGTCGATCCCGAAGCCGAGCCGCTCGGCCGCAGCATTGCCTTCATCGGCGCCAAGGGCGGCGTCGGATCCTCGACGCTCGCCCACAATTGCGCCTGGGGCATTTCGAACCTGTTCTCGACCGAGGTGGTGCTGGCCGATCTTGACCTGCCCTACGGTACCGCCAACATTAACTTCGACCAGGATCCGCCGCAGGGCATCTCCGAAGCGGTCTTCTCACCGGAGCGCCTGGACGAGGTGTTCCTCGATCGCCTCCTGACCAAGTGCTCGCAGCACCTGTCGCTGCTTGCGGCACCGTCCATGCTCGACCGCCCCTATGATTTCGACGCAACGGCGTTCCAGCCGCTGATGGAAATCCTGCTGCGCAACGCGCCGGTCTCCGTGCTCGACGTGCCGCATTTGTGGGCGGACTGGACACGCACCGTGCTGGCGGAGGCCGACGAGGTCGTGGTCGTCGCCGTGCCCGACCTCGCCAACCTGCGCAATGCCAAGAACATGTTCGATTCCTTCAAGAAAATCCGGCCCAATGACAAGACGCCGCATCTGGTGCTGAACCAGGTCGGCATGCCGAAGCGGCCGGAAATATCACCGGGCGACTTCTGCGATTCATTGGAAATCGAGCCGGTCGCGATCATACCGTTCGATGCCGTGCTGTTCGGCAATGCCGCCAACAGCGGCCGGATGATCGCCGAGACCGACAGGAAATCACCGACCGCGGAAATCTTCTCGCAACTCGCGCATCTGGTGACGGGCAGGACCACAGCCAAGAAGCCCAAGAAGGGCGGCCTTGGCAAGATGCTCGGAATGCTTGGGCGCAAATAACTGATAGTTGAACGAAAATCGGATCTGAGAGCATGTTTGGTAAACGAGGAAACGAAGGCTTCGGAAAGGGTGGCGCAGTCAGCCCCCTTAAGCAAACGCCCGTGCCCGCCGTTGCTCCCGTCGCCGTATCCGAGCGGCCGGCTGCACCCGTGCTGGCGGAGCCGGCCCGCGAAACAACCCCGGTGACCCGCGTCCCGCCATCCCCGCCGCCCGTCCGGAAAAAGCCGGCTCGCACCGAGGATTATTACGACACCAAGTCGCAGGTGTTCTCGGCACTGATCGACACGATTGACCTTTCGCAGCTGGCCAAGCTCGACAACGAGAGCGCACGCGAAGAAATCCGCGATATCGTCAACGACATCATCACGATCAAGAATTTTGCGATGTCGATCTCCGAGCAGGAGGAACTGCTCGAGGACATCTGCAACGACGTTCTCGGCTACGGTCCGCTGGAGCCGCTGCTCGCGCGCGACGACATCGCCGACATCATGGTCAACGGCGCCGGTCAGACCTTCATCGAAGTGGGCGGCAAGACGATCGAGTCCGAGGTGCGTTTCCGCGACAACGCACAGCTGCTGTCCATCTGCCAGCGTATCGTCTCGCAGGTCGGCCGTCGCGTCGACGAATCCTCGCCGATCTGCGATGCCCGTCTTCCCGATGGCTCGCGTGTCAACGTCATCGCCCCGCCGCTTGCCATCGACGGCACGGCGCTGACCATTCGTAAGTTCAAGAAGGACAAGCTGAAGCTCGACCAGCTCGTCAAGTTCGGCGCCATCACGCCGGAAGGCGCAGTGCTGCTGCAGATCATTGGCCGCGTTCGCTGCAACGTCGTCATCTCCGGCGGTACCGGCTCCGGCAAGACGACGCTGCTCAACTGCCTGACCGGCTATATCGACCTGGATGAGCGGGTCATCACCTGCGAGGATACGGCCGAACTGCAGCTGCAGCAGCCGCACGTCGTGCGCCTTGAAACCCGTCCGCCGAACATTGAAGGCGAAGGCGAGATCACCATGCGTGATCTCATCAAGAACTGCCTGCGTATGCGGCCCGAGCGGATCATCGTCGGCGAAGTGCGCGGACCGGAAGTCTTCGACTTGCTTCAGGCGATGAACACCGGTCACGACGGCTCCATGGGCACCATCCACGCCAACACGCCGCGGGAGTGCCTTGCCCGTATGGAATCGATGATCGCCATGGGTGGCTATACGTTGCCGGCGAAGACCGTGCGCGAAATCATCGCCGGTTCGATCGATGTCATCATCCAGGCAGCGCGTCTTCGCGACGGTTCGCGCCGCATCACCCACATCTCCGAAGTCATCGGCATGGAAGGTGACGTCATCATCACCCAGGACCTGATGCGCTACGAGATCGAGGGCGAAGACGCCAACGGCAGGATCATCGGCCGCCACAAGTCGACCGGCATCGGCCGCCCGCATTTCTGGGACCGCGCCCGCTATTTCAACGAAGACAAGCGGCTGGCCGCGACCCTCGACGCGATGGAAAAGGACTGACCGCTTTCATGTTCGGAATAGACATCACCATTCTGGCTATCGTCGGTCTCGTCGCCCTTGCAACGGCCGGCCTTGCCTACGGCATTCTGTTCACGCGCATCGAAACCGAGAAGAAGGCGGAAAGTCGCGTCCGCAAGGTCAAGGCCGCCGAGACCGACCGGGTAAAGGTCAAGGCGGCGCGAGACCGCATGGCCGAGATGTCGAAGCGGCGAAAGTCGGTGCAGGATTCCCTGAAGGATCTCGAAAAGAAGCAGCAGGAAAAGTCAGCGAAGGCCAAGCCTTCGATGAAGATCAGGCTGGTGCAGGCAGGCCTCAAGATCTCGGTTACGCAATTCTATATAGGCAGCGTCGTCTTCGGATTTGTCGCGGCCTTGATGGCGTTGATCGCCGGGGCAATGCTGCCGATTGTTGGCGGCATTCTGCTCATCGGTTCGGCCGGCGTTCCACGCTGGTTCGTCAATTTCCTGATCAAGCGCCGGTGCAAGGCATTCCTGGACGAATTTCCGAATGCGCTTGACGTCATGGTCCGGTCGATCAAGTCCGGCCTGCCGCTCAACGATGCCGTCCGGCTGATCGCCAGCGACGGGCAGGAGCCGGTCAAAACCGAATTCAGGCGCATAATCGAGGCGCAACAGGTCGGCCTCAACATCCCTGAAGCCTGCGCCCGCATGATCAACAGCATCCCCCTGCCGGAGGTCAATTTTTTCGCGATCGTCATCGCCATCCAGGCGCAGGCCGGCGGCAATCTTTCCGAGGCGCTCGGCAATCTCGGCAAGGTGCTGCGCGAGCGCAAGAAGATGAAATCCAAGGTCCAGGCGCTGTCGATGGAAGCCAAGGCATCGGCCTGCATCATCGGCGCCCTGCCGTTCATCGTCGCCTTACTGGTCTACATGACATCGCCGCAATACATGATGATCCTCTTCACCGACCCGCGCGGCCATATCATCATGGGCTGCTCGGCGGTGTGGATGAGCATCGGCATCTGGGTGATGCGCAACATGATCAACTTCGACATCTAGGAAGACCCGGCATGAGCGAGGGCATGATCAACACCCTGACCGATCCGAACGTCATCGTCGCCTTCCTGGTGGCGGTGGCAGTGCTGGCGACGTTCTATTCCCTGGCCGTTCCCTTCTTCGAGAAAGGCAACCTCGACAAGCGGATGAAATCGGTTGCCACCGAACGCGAACTGATCCGGGCGCGCGAACGTGCGCGCCTGAATGCCGAGATATCCGGCGGCAAGACGTCGCTGCGCGCCCAGAACAACACTTCGGTGCGCCAGATCGTCGAGCGGCTCAACCTGCGCAAGGCACTGGTCGACGACAAGACCGTCAACCGGCTGAAATCGGCCGGCTATCGCTCGCAAAACGCGCTGAACGTGTTTCTCGTCGCCCGCGTCAGTCTCCCTTTCCTCTTTCTGGCCGTTGGCGCCTTCTATATCTTTGGTCTTGGCTATCTCGGTGAAAAACCGTTGCCGATGCGGATCCTTGCCGTTATCGGCACCGGCTATCTCGGCTTCTATGCGCCCAACATCTTCATTTCGAACGCCGTTTCGAAGCGTCAGCACTCCATCCGCCGGGCCTGGCCGGATGCGCTCGACCTTTTGCTGATCTGCGTGGAATCGGGCATCTCCATGGAACTGGCCATGCGGCGCGTGGCCGACGAAATCGCCGCGCAGTCGGCGCCTCTTGCCGAGGAACTGGTCCTGACCGTTGCGGAGCTCTCCTTCCTGCCAGACCGGCGCATGGCGCTCGAAAATCTCGGCACCAGAACCGGGCTTGAGGAGGTGAAGGCCGTCATGCAGGCGCTGATCCAGGCTGACCGCTACGGCACACCGATCGCCCAGGCGCTGCGGGTGCTTGCCCAGGAAAGCCGCGACCAGCGCATGAACGAGGCCGAGAAGAAGGCCGCAGCCCTGCCGCCGAAGCTGACGGTGCCGATGATCCTGTTCTTCCTGCCCGTCCTGATCGCGGTCATTCTCGGCCCGGCAGGCATACAGGTTTCGGACAAGTTCTAGTGGCGACGGTGAACCGTACGCCGGCTTCGCTGGTGGCGCACGACGAACACTACCGCTAGGACAAGGAAGCCCAGGGCCAAGCTGCCCCAGACAGGGCCAGCCTGCGCCACCATGATGCCGTCGACCGGGTCATAGCAGCGGCCCTCGGAATTGAAGCACTCCCGCCACTTCCAGTAGCGCTCGTACCAGGCGAACGAAAAAAAACCGGCGAGCGCGAGGCTTGTCAGTGCCAGTGTGAAGTGGACGGCCGGCTTAATTCGTGTGTGTGCTGTCGTCATTGGAGAGCTTCTTCCAGGCGTTCTGCTGGGTAAGCATACCACGAAGGTAGGCAACATTGGCTTCCGCCTGATCGGGCGAAAGTTCCTGCCGGGCAATCTGCTCGGCTTCGGCAAAGCGCCCCTGCAGTCCGACGGCAAGCGCCAGGTTCTGTCTTACGCTGCTGTCGGCGCCGGGCTGGCTGACCGCCGATTTCAGATAGGTTTCCGCGGTTTTCAGGTCCTTGTTCAAAAGATAGGACATGCCGAGATTGGAAAGGACCGTCGGCTCGTTCGGCTGGATGTCGAGAGCCTCACGATAGCGCAGGCGGGCTTCCGATGCACGGCCGAGCTGGTCGAGGATCGCGCCTTCTGCCGATTTCAGCTTCCAGTCCGGACGGTCGGGCGTCTGGGCGCGGGAGATCGTGTTCAACGCCTGTTCCAGCTGGCCCGCAGCCGCTTGCGATTTGCCATAGGCGGCGAGCACTTCACGGTCTGTCGGGTAGGCGATGGCTACCTGCTGCATCACCGCGAGCGCCTGTTCGTTGCGGCCGGTCATTCTGAGCATGTTCGCATAGTTGAGGCCCGCATTGCGGTCCTTCGGGTTGCGTTCATAGGCCTTGCCGATGCTTTCGGCCGCTGCCGCCAGTTCGGTCGCGTTCATCGATTGAACCGGCTTGGAGAAGCTGGTCTCCGGAATGGAGCCGGTCGTCAGTTCCTTCTTCTGCGACGCACAGCCGGACAGCGCCAAGGCGACCAAGGCCGCCAGTGAGGCGGCTTTCAGAAATCGGTGATGGGAAAGAGACGAGTGTCCGCGTGACGTCATTACCAATGCCCCTGAAGCAGTTCGTTAGAGCACCGGACGCAATCCCCAACAAATCGGCGCAATCTTCACTCCAGCAATAGTCTGTTAACCCTAACGGAGCGTTAATCGGGTGATTCTGCATCGCGCCCTCCTTAAGGATTTCCATGGCCTCCTATCAATTCATCGACCGTCCATCGCCGTTCAACACCAGCGCCGGCAAGACCCTGCCGATCTTCGCGGTGACGCCGGCCCATATCGAGCTTGGCGCCATCGATCCGATCGCGCTCGACTGGGCGCGCAAGGCGGGCTTCAAGGCCGAATCCGGCGCGGTCCTGCTGATCCCCTCGCAGGACGGCCAACTCGGCGGTGCGCTGTTCGGGCTGGGCGCCAATCCGTCGGAAGCGCCGTTCCTGACCGGCAAGCTGGCGCGCGCACTGCCGGCCGGAAAATGGCATATCGAAACCGCGCCGCTGACGGCCAATCGCCTGGCGCTCGGCTACGGCCTCGGCTCGTACCGCTTTGACCGCTACAAGCTCGCGGCGAGCGAAGCGCCGACCCTGATGATCCCGACCGATGCCGATGCCGCCGACATCAAGCGCCAGCTTGCCGGCGTCTTTCTGGCCCGCGATCTCATCAACATGCCGACCAACGACATGGGGCCGAACGCGCTGGAGGAGGCCTTCCGGGCGCTCGGCGAACACTACAAGGCCAAGGTTTCCGTCGTGTCCGGCGACGATCTCCTGAAGAACAATTTCCCTCTGATCCATACCGTCGGGCGCGCCAGCGCCGAGGCGCCGCGCCTGCTGGAAATGCGTTGGGGCAAGAAGGGCCACCGCAGGGTGACGCTGGTCGGCAAGGGCGTCTGCTTTGACACCGGTGGCCTCGACATCAAGCCGGCCGCCTCGATGCTTCTGATGAAGAAGGATATGGGCGGCGCGGCCAATGTCATGGGTCTCGCGCTGATGATCATGGATGCAAAGCTCAAGGTCGATCTCCGGGTGCTGGTGCCCGTCGTCGAAAACTCGATCTCCGCCAATGCCTTCCGCCCGGGCGACATCTATCGCAGCCGCAAGGGGCTGACGGTGCAGATCGACAACACCGATGCCGAAGGCCGGCTGATCCTTGCCGATGCGCTTGCCTATGCGGACGAGGAGGAAACCGATCTCCTCATCGACATGGCGACGCTGACCGGCGCGGCCCGCGTCGCCCTTGGCCCCGACCTGCCGCCGTTCTACACCGACGACGAGGATCTGGCCCATGACCTGACCGAAGCAAGCCTCACGGTCGACGATCCGCTCTGGCGCATGCCGCTCTACAAGGGTTACGAGAAGGACATCTCCGCCCGCATCGCCGACCTCACCAATGCGCCATCGGGCGGCATGGCCGGGTCGATAACGGCGGCGCTCTTCCTCAAGCGCTTCGTCACCAACGCCAGGAGCTGGGCCCATTTCGACATCTTCGGCTGGGCACCGGCCGAACGTCCGCACTCGCCGCTCGGCGGCGAGGCGCAGGCGATCCGCGCGTTGTATCATTTGATTGCGAAGGGGAAGAAGTAGGGCGGCAGTGGGGATATTCCCATCCGTCGATTTGCGGGACGGGGGCGCCGATATCTCCCTCTTCTCCCCAGCGGGGAGAAGTGCCGAGCGGATGCGAGGCGATGAGGGGGCCGGCGAAGCCGGAGCCAGCGCACAGAAGAAGGGTGCCTTCGGCGGCCCCCCTCATCCGGCGCTTTGCGCCACCTTCTCCCCGGCGGGGAGAAGAGGGAACCAGTGCTACTCGTTGATCAGCCGCTTCAACAGTTCGATCTCGTGGCTGAGCTTGGTGTCGCCGGAAATCAGGTCTTCGATCTTGCGCACCGCATGCAGCACCGTCGTGTGGTCGCGTCCGCCGAACCGGCGGCCGATTTCCGGGAAGGAGCGAGGGGTAAGCGTCTTGGCCAGATACATGGCGATCTGGCGCGGCTTGACGATGACCCGGGTGCGGCGGTTGGAAACCAGTTCCTGCCGCGACACGTTGTAGTGCTTGGCGACGACGCGCTGGATATCCTCGATACGAACCCGGCGCGGCTCGCCGGCATTGACCAGATGGCCAAGCAGTTCATCGACGCGCTCGATCGACAGTTGCGGCTCGAAACTGCGGCGGAAGAGAAGCTGGTTGAAGGCGCCTTCCAGCTCGCGGCCGCTCGCGGTGATGTTGCGGGCGACATGGCTGAGGATCTCGGCCGGGATATCCAGCGAGGCATCGTCCTGACGGGCGACCTCGAGGCGGCGCTTGAGGATTTCGAGGCGCATTTCGTAATCCGGCCCCTCCATCTCGATGGCGACGCCGCCCTGCAGACGCGAGCGAACGCGCGGATCGAGCGATTCCAGCTCCCACGGCGCCCGGTCGGCGGCAACGACGACCTGCTTGGCGCTGTCGAGCAGCATGTTGAGAAGATGGCAGAATTCATGCTGGATCGACTTGCCCTGCAGGAACTGCATGTCGTCGATCACCAGAAGATCGATGTTGCGCAGCGTTTCCTTGAGCGAAAGCGCATCATTGTCTCGGATCGCGGTTGCAAAGCGCCACATGAAATATTCGGCGGTCAGATAGACGACGCGCGGCACGCGCGGGCTCTGGATCGCCGCGGTGGCGATCGCCTGCAGCAGATGCGTCTTGCCAAGACCGACCGTCGAATGGATGAACAGCGGGTTGAAGCGCACCGCACCGGCGCCGGCCTCGGCAATCGTCTTTGCCGCCGCAAGGGCGACCCGGTTCGAGGAGCCCTCGACGAAGCTCTCGAAAGTATAGCGCGGATCGAGCGGCGAACCGAACAGCGGTCCTGCGACCGGCTGCGACTTTTGAAGCGTGCTGACCGTGGCGGTTGCATGATGGGCGAGCGACTGCGGCGATGTCCGGCGCGTGGTGGCCGGCGCCGTTGCGTCGGTCTGGTGTGCCTGCGGGGCATCCTCGTGAAGGCCGGGCCGCGCGCCGCGCGTGGCACTGCGAACCAGGATTTCCACCTTCAGGATCTCGGCGTCCTCCTGCTGGAAGAGGCCGGTGATCAGCTCGAGATAGCGATTGTTGATCCAGGATTTCAGAAAGGTCGTCGGCACCGAGAGCCGCACCACACTCTTTGAAACGGAGTGCAGCTTCAGCCGGCCGAACCAGCTGGCAAAAACATCGGCGCCGACCTGAGCTTTCAAACGCGCACTGACGCGTTCGAAGAGCGCATTATGCGCGATTTCGCCTTTGTCCCCCGCCGCGCCGTCTGCCGGGGTTGTCCCGATCTGACGTACATTCTCCCCATTTTCGAATACAATCGCCGCCGTAACCGAATTGCTTAGCATATTGCCGCCTTCCAATATTATTCCGCGACGCCGTCATTGCTGACGGCATCCGCCTTTATGTCTGTCATGCGCGGCCCTCGTTCAAAGGCATGCCGCCCAATTCAGACGCTCGCCGTGCCACAAGAGGAATCCTCATTTCCTCTCGTGACCCGGTTTCCGTGCAAATCCGTTCCACCTAAAGGCAAAACGCATGTCCCGCTTGCACGGTTTTTAATCCCTGTCCGGAGCCGGCCCTCGTGAACCCGGCTCCGCCCAGCCTGCCATTTCTACACCGGCCCTTCCCGACCCTCGTTACAACGGGGCAGGCCAGTTGCGCATTTGCATCGCGGCCACCCGCTCTGTTTCGCACGGCAAACGCCGGCACAGCATCGAGTATCCCGAGAATGTTTCCACGGAATGCAACTAAAGATCGCAATCCGTCGTTCCGAGCAAGCATGTTGCGCGGTTGAAAACACCTGTTACTGATTGATGGAACGTTGTGGAACCACCCCGTTACAGAAGGTTCAAGTGAAACTGCACGGCCCCCTGAAAGAGCCGCCTTTTCATCTTGTCTAGAGGTATCCCCCGCGCCTTCCGTGGAGGCATTTAGGCAGGATCGTGATGCAAGATCAATCGTGTTTTTTACGCTTCGGTAAGAGCTGGGCGTTGACTCTCATAGCGTGTCCTGCATGGGCTCCATGCCTGCGAAAGAGAATCGCTTTTGAATCAAGGGCTTTGATTTTTGGCCCGGAAGTTAGCTGGCGAAAAACAAAAAAAATAAAAAATTTCTTGACTCGTCGCGCACCCCAATGGCCCCCGACCAGACGAGCGCATGGGACGGCATCCTCGCGCAACCAATTGATTTGATTGAAAAAAATATGTCATCGAGCTGACATGTCGTCCTGCTCAAGGATTAGGCATCGACAGGTGAGAAGAACGAATCGGAAAAGCCCGGTCGCAGGACCGGGCTAAATCATTGATGCAATTTTCGTAAGCCGGCTTAGGCCGAAAGCGACTTTACGCGGCTGGCCAGACGGGAGACCTTGCGCGATGCCGTGTTGGCATGCAGCACGCCCTTCGTGGCGGCGCGCATCAGTTCCGGCTGCGCTGCCTTCAGGGCTGCCTGGGCAAGAGCCTGGTCGCCGGAAGCGATGGCTTCTTCAACCTTGCGAATGAAACCGCGAACGCGCGAACGACGGGACTTGTTGACTTCCGTGCGGCGGGCGATCTTGCGGGTCGCTTTTTTCGCCGAAGTTGTATTGGCCATTTGGTGTCTCTCTTCGAAATCTGACAAAAACTCCCAATTCGCCGTGCCGGGTCACTGCGACCTGTCGTCCAAGCAATTCGGGAGCAATATCGGAAAACCTTGGAGCGGCTTTCCAAACTGAGGGCGGCATATAACCCTAAACCCCGCCTCAGTCAACGCGCTATTTTTGAAAACAGGCCCGCAGGGGGCGTGCGTGCCGGCACCGCTACTTCTGGCATTTCGGGCAATGGAATGTCGAGCGTCCCGCCTGGACGACGCGCGCGATGGTGCCGCTGCAACCTGGTGCCCGGCAAGGCTGCCCCTCGCGGTCGTAAACGGAGAACGAGTGCTGGAAGTAACCGAGCGTACCATCGGTCTGTATATGATCGCGCAACGACGAGCCGCCGGCCGCGATTGCATCGGTAATCACGGCCCGGATCGCCTCGGTCAGCAGCGTCAGCGTCTTCTTCGGCTTGGCCTTGGCATCGACCAGCGAACCGGCGGCCCTTTGCGGCGACAGGCCGGCGCGCCAGAGCGCCTCGCAGACATAGATATTGCCGAGCCCGGCAATATTCCTCTGGTCGAGCAGTGCGGATTTGAGCGGCTGCGCCTTGCCGGCAAAGCGCGCGGCGAGATAGGCCGCGTCGAGGATATTGCCGGTCGGCTCCTCGCCCAGATTGCGGAAGAAGGCGTGGCTCGCGAGCGTGTCGCGCCTGGCAATGTCCATGAAGCCGAAGCGGCGCGGGTCGTTATAGATGACGCGCGCCAGCCCCTTGGCCCCCTCAAGATGGAAGACGACATGATCGTGTTTCTCGTCCTTGCCGCGCGGATGATGAAAATCGCCCGCGGTCCCGGATGCCGCGCCTTCCTCGACGCGAAAGGAGCCGGACATGCCGAGATGGGCGATGATCACGTCGCCGCCTTCGAGGTCGATCAGGAGATACTTCGCCCGCCGCCCGAGCGACAGGATGCGCCGGCCGGAAACGAGCCTGGAAAAATCGGCAGGGAAGGGAAAGCGCAGGTCCGGCCGGCGCAGTTCCGCTTGCACCAGCAGCGCGCCTTCCATGGCCGGCGTCAGGCCCCGCCTTACGGTTTCCACCTCGGGAAGTTCCGGCATCAACATCTCCTCACGCCAAATGAATGAACTTATTTGGCAATTCCAATCGCCGCGCACATATCCTATAGCAGGCCAACAAGGGCTGGAATGCCGCAGGCAGGCGCCTCTTGGAGAGATAGCGTGGATCAAGCGAATTCGCTATGGTCGGCTTAAACGGCGATGGAACGGAGTATTTCGGAATGACAGGTGAGCGCACGTCTGCCGATGGCGGCATGGAGACCTCCTACGGTTTTCGCCAGGTTGGCCAGGGCGAGAAGCAGGCGCTCGTCAACGATGTCTTTCACAAGGTGGCCAAGCGCTACGACATCATGAACGACGTCATGTCCATGGGCCTTCACCGCGCGTGGAAGGATGCGATGATCGCGGCGCTCAATCCGCGCCGCTCCGAGGACTACAAGGTTCTCGACGTGGCCGGCGGCACCGGCGATATCGCCTTCCGCATCGTCGAGGCCTCCGACCGCAAGGCGCATGCAACGGTGCTCGACATCAACGGCTCGATGCTCGCGGTCGGCGCCGAGCGCGCTGAAAAGAAGGGTTTGGCGCCGAACCTCACCTTCGTCGAGGCCAATGCCGAGGAACTGCCCTTCGATGCCAATTGCTTCGATGCCTATACGATCGCCTTCGGCATCCGCAATGTGCCGCGCATCGATGTCGCCCTCTCGGAAGCCTATCGCGTGCTGAAGCGTGGCGGCCGGCTTCTTGTCCTGGAATTCTCCGAGGTCGACATGCCGCTGCTCGACAAGGTCTATGACAGCTGGTCGTTCAACGCGATCCCGAAATTCGGCAGGATGGTCACCGGCGACGCCGAGCCCTACCAGTATCTGGTCGAATCGATCCGCAAGTTTCCAAACCAGCGCGATTTCGCCGCGATGATCACCAAGGCGGGGTTCTCCCGCGTCAATTTCACCAATTACACCGGCGGTATCGCCGCGCTGCATTCCGCCTGGAAGATCTGACGCATGATGTCCATTTTCGTGAAGCGCGCTGAATGCCTCGTCCTGCGCGGCGGCAAGGCATCATGAGTACGCCCGGAGCCTATGTACGCCTGGTCCGGATCGGCTGGGTGCTGGTGCGCGAGGGGGTTATCTCCGCCCTGCCGTCGGAAAACCTGCCGCCGCTGATCGGCGTGGCGCAATCCTTTGCCGGTCTCTTTGCCCGCCGTCGTGCCAAACATGAGGTCCGCAGCGACAGGCTGGCGCGCGCCATCGAGCGACTGGGACCATCCTATGTGAAGATCGGCCAGTTCCTGGCCACCCGCCCGGACGTCGTCGGTGCCGATTTCGCCGAAGATCTTTCCTTCCTGCAGGATCGCATGGCGACCTTCCCGGTGGAGGAGGCGCGCGCCGCCGTCGAAGGTTCGCTCGGCCGGCCGGTCGCCGAGCTTTACGCGCACTTCGGCGATCCGATCGCTGCCGCCTCGATTGCCCAGGTTCACCCTGCCACGGTGCTGCGCCATGGCGTCGAGCAGAAAGTCGCCGTCAAGGTGATCCGCCCCGGCGTGCGCCAGCGTTTTGCCCATGACTTGGAGGCGATGTTCCTTGTGTCGCACCTGCAGGAGCGCTTCCTGCCGAACACGCGCCGGCTTCGTCCGGTCGAGGTGACGAAAACGCTGGAGCAGACCACCAAGGTCGAGATGGACCTGCGGCTTGAGGCTGCGGCACTGTCGGAGCTGGGCGAGAACGCCGCCGACGATCCCGGTTTCCGCGTGCCGAAAGTCGACTGGGAGCGCACCGGCCGCGACGTCGTGACGATGGAATGGATCGACGGCATCAAGCTCTCGGATGTCGAGGGCCTGCGCCGCGCCGGGCATGACCTCAACGGACTTGCCGATACGCTGATCCAGTCCTTCCTGCGTCACACGCTGCGCGACGGCTTCTTTCATGCCGACATGCACCAGGGCAATCTCTTCGTCGATCAGAAGGGCATGGTCGTCGCCGTCGATTTCGGCATCGTCGGCCGTCTCGGCAAGAAGGAGCGCCGGTTCCTCGCCGAGATCCTCTATGGTTTCATCACCCGCGACTATCGCCGCGTCGCCGATGTGCACTTCGAGGCCGGCTATGTGCCCGGCCATCACAACGTCGCAAGCTTTGCCCAGGCGATCCGCGCCATCGGCGAGCCGATCCACGGCCAGCCGGCCGAAACCATCTCCATGGCCAAGCTCTTGACGCTGCTGTTCGAGGTGACCGAACTCTTCGACATGCAGACGCGCCCGGAACTGGTCATGCTGCAGAAGACCATGGTCGTTGTCGAAGGCGTCGCCCGCACGCTCAATCCGCGCTTCAACATGTGGAAGGCCTCCGAGCCCGTGGTCGGCGCCTGGATCCGTGACAATCTTGGTCCGAAACGGATCGTCTCCGACGTCAGGGATGGGCTTCATGCGGCCCTCAGGCTTGCCGAGGCGGCACCGGAGATAGCGGCGAAAACCGAAAAGTTCTCCCGCGATTTGACGGGCATGGCCGAAAACGGCCTGCGCTTCGACGAGGCGACCGCCGAGGCGATCGGCCGTTCGGAAGCGCGCCACAGCCGCTCCGGCCGCCTGGCGCTCTGGGTCATCGCGCTGACGCTGCTATATATCGCCTGGCGGGGCTTCTGAGAGGCGGTACTTGTCTTTGTGGCGGGAGCCGCTAAAGTCCGGATCATGAAACGCGCGACTACGCACATTCTTATGACTGCACGTACCCTCAAGGGTGCGCAGGATCAGTGCTGGCCTGAAAGCGCTATCATCCTGTGGACCCTGCCGAGGCAGGTAGGGTCGTAGCTTCCTCCTTCCTCGCATCAAAGACGAGGATCGTCATGAAGCACACTGAAACACCCGCTGCGCCGTCGACTGACGCTCTGCATATCCGGGCTTCGCGTCCCGGCGACTATGAGCAGATCGCTGCCATCATGAACCTCCCCGGGGTGCGGCATGGCACGCTGCGCTTGCCGCATACCAGGCCCGAGCAGACCCGCACGTGGCTCGAGGCGCCGTCGGACGGCGGATTGCGGCTTGTTGCCGAACGAGGCGGGATCATCCTGGGGGCTGCCGGGCTCCACCGGCAAAGGGATCGCCGGCACCACGCAGCCGTGCTCGGCATGAGCGTTCACGACGATCATCGGA
Source organism: Rhizobium giardinii bv. giardinii H152 (assembly GCF_000379605.1). Classification (GTDB taxonomy): domain Bacteria; phylum Pseudomonadota; class Alphaproteobacteria; order Rhizobiales; family Rhizobiaceae; genus Pararhizobium; species Pararhizobium giardinii. The sequence goes on from NZ_KB902578.1 coordinate 150,284, forward strand.
GGCAGGGTATCGGCAAGGCGCTTATGCTGGAACTTATCGATGCTGCGGACAAATGGCTGAACATCATGCGCATCGAACTGACCGTCTTTACCGACAATAAGCCGGCCATCGCGCTGTATGAGGCGTTCGGCTTCGAGACGGAGGGCGTTCACAAGGCCTATGCCTTCCGTGACGGGAGGTTTGCGGATGTCGTAGCCATGGCCCGGATCAGAAAATCGTAAGCGCAGCAGCCCTGTTCCATTGGGAACTGTGCGGTGGGCGCAGGCGTGAGATTGTCTTTCTCAAGGATGAGGCGGGCTCATCCAGCCAATCCAGGAGAGACAATCATGCGTAACCTGATCATCGCTTCCATCGTTGCCGCTGGCGCGGCTCTTTCTTTCGCCGCCCCGTCCCAGGCCGGCGGTTACTATGGCGGCGGTTATTATGATGGCTATCACGGCGGCCACCACTACGGTCACAAGCGCCACTACTACAAGAGCTATTACGAGCCCCGTTGCTGGACAAAGAAGGTCCGCGAGTACGACTACTACGGCAACCTGGTCGTCAAGCGCATCAGGGTCTGCAACTGATCCGGCCTCCCCGGCAGAACGGCACTTTGAAAAAACGGCGGTTCCAACCGCCGGTTTTTCGGTGCATGGCTGGCTTCGAAGACAAGCGGTGAGGTCCGCAGAAACATTGTGAAACGAAAAACGGAAAACATTACAAAGATTTCATCCCATCCGACTTCAATAAGGCGTAGTTGCTGCCTAGTTATTTCGGGAATTGTTTGGCCCGATGTCAAAATAGTCTGAAAGTTGCTTGAATGGCGGATGCCACCCGGAAAATTGCCCCCGCGGTCGTCGAGGATGAGGAACCCGTTGCTCGGCCGGCGCCGGTGCGGAAGAAACGCGCCCGATCGCGGCGGTGGTGGCTGATCCTGCCGGTCCTGATCGCTGCCGCCGGCGCCGGCTGGTACGGCTGGTCGAGCTACGGCAAACAGAGTGCCGCCGACACCGTCGTTACCGAGACGCCGTTGCGCGGCGATATCGAGAACAGCGTCACGGCGACGGGGCTGTTGAGCCCGATCAAGGACGTCGATGTCGGTGCCCAGGTCTCCGGCCAGCTGAAAAGCCTTAAAGTCGAGATCGGCGACAGCGTCAAACAAGGGCAGCTGATCGCCGAGATCGACAGTGCCTCGATCGAAACGCAGATCGAGATCGCCGAGGCTGAACTTGCCAACCTGCAGGCCCAGATGATCGACAAGGAGGCGCAGGTCGTCCTGTCCGCCGCCAATCTGAAGCGCCAGCGCGCGCTCGTCGCAGGCAACAGTGCCGCCCAGTCGGCGCTTGACGAGGCGATTGCCGCTCTGGCGACGGCCGAGGCCAATGTCGATGCACTGAAGGCTCAGATCCGTAAGCAGCAGGCGACGCTGAAGGACGCGCGCATCAGCCTCGGCTACACCAAGATCTATGCGCCGATGAGCGGCACGGTGGTCAATACCTCGGCCACGGAAGGCCAGACGCTGAACGCCAACCAGACGGCGCCGACGATCGTCACGGTTGGCGATCTCTCGACGATGACGGTCGAGGCGGAGGTGTCGGAGGCAGACGTCGGCAAGCTGAAGACCGGCATGGATGCCTATTTCACGCTGCTTGGCCAGCCCGGCAAGCGCTACCCCGGCAAGCTGCGGCAGATCAAGCCGACGCCGTCGACGGAAAACAACGTCGTGCTCTATTACGCCCTGTTCGACGTGCCGAACCCCGAGGGTGCGCTGATGATGAACATGACGGCGCAGGTTTTCTTCGTGCAGTCATCGGCCAGCAACGTACTGACGGTCCCTGCCGCGGCGGTCCGCTCCGGTGCCGATGGCAAGTCCGGCGAAGTCACCGTCGTCACCGCCTCCGGCGCCCGCGAGACCCGCAAGGTCGAGACCGGCATCCGCAACCGGGTGCGCGTCGAGATCAAGCAGGGTCTTTCCGAGAACGACGCCGTCGTGGTCGGCACGGGGTCGGCCGACAAGCCGGCAGCGTCCGGTCGCTCCAGTTCCCGGCGCGGCATGGGCGGCATGCCGCCGATGTTCTGAGGCGCCGTCATGACCGCGCTCATTTCGCTCAAGGATATTCGCAAGACCTTCGTCAACGGCGACGTTGCCGTCGAGGTGCTTCGCGGCATCACTCTCGATATCCAGCCGGGCGAGTTCGTCGCCATCGTCGGCGCCTCGGGCTCGGGCAAGTCGACGCTGATGAACATCCTCGGCTGTCTCGACACACCGACGGGCGGCCAATATCTGCTGGAAGGCGAGGATGTCTCGGATTTCAACGCCGACCAGCTGGCCGCGCGCCGCCGCCAGATGTTCGGCTTCGTCTTCCAGAGTTACAATCTGGTGCCGACGGCGACCGCCCAGGAGAATGTCGAGATTCCGGCGATCTATGCCGGCATGCCGTCACGCGACCGGCGCGATCGGGCCGAGATGCTGCTGACGTCGCTCCGGCTTGGCGATCGTCTCGACCATCTGCCCAACCAGCTTTCCGGCGGCCAGCAGCAGCGCGTCTCGATTGCTCGCGCGCTGATGAATGGCGGCCAGATCATCCTTGCCGACGAGCCGACCGGCGCCCTCGACAGCCAGAGCGGCAAGGAAGTGATGGCGACGCTCCGGCAGATGAACGATGAGGGACATACCGTCATCATCATCACCCATGCGCCGGAGCTTGCCGAATCCGCCAACCGCATCATCGAGATCAGCGACGGGCTGATCGTTGCCGATCGCATTCCCGGCAATGTCCGCCGGATCGGCCGCACCAAGCCGGTATTGGCCGCAAAAACCGTGGGCAAGGCCGCCATCGTAACCGATGTGGCCGAGGCCGTGCGCATGTCGTTCCGCGCGCTCAGGGCCAATCTGTTCCGCACCATCCTCACCTTGCTCGGTATCGTCATCGGTGTCAGTTCGGTTGTCGCCATGCTCGCCATCGGCACCGGGGCGCAGGATTCGGTGCTGAGCCGCATCGCGGCCATGGGGTCCAATCTCCTGGTGGTCAGGCCCAATATGGCCAATTTCCGCGGCGGGGAAGGGGGCAGCATCGTCTCGCTCGTCCCGTCCGACGCCTATGCCATTCTGGAATTGCCGAATATCAGCTTCGCCGTGCCGGAAATGTCGAGCACGCTGACGGTGCGCGCCGGCAATCTCGATACCCAGACGACCGTCAACGGCACGGTGCCGCAGTTCCCGCAGGCAAAATCCTGGACGGTCGAGGACGGCGCCTTCCTCGAACAATCCGACATGGATGCCTATGCGACCGTTGCCGTTCTCGGCCGCACGGTCGCCGATACCCTGTTTCCGGACGGTACTGATCCGCTCGGCCAGTATATCCTCATCAAGAACATTCCGTTCCAGGTGATCGGCGTCATGTCGAAGAAGGGCGCCAGCGCCGGCGGCAACGACCAGGACGACACCGTTCTGGTACCGCTTTCCACCGGCAACCTGCGTCTGTTCGGCGCAAGGAACGTCCGCTCGATTACCGTTGAGGTGAAGGACGACAGTGCCATCAACGTCACCCAGGATCAGATCCAGGCGCTGCTCGACGAGCGCCACAAGCGGCAGGATACGCAGATTATCAACATGGCGGCGATCCGCGAGACCTTCACCGAGACCTCGAACATCCTCAAGGTCTTCCTCGGCTCGATCGCCGCAATCTCGCTGCTCGTCGGCGGCATTGGCGTCATGAACATCATGCTCGTCTCCGTCACCGAGCGCACCCGCGAGATCGGCATCCGCATGGCAACCGGGGCGCGGGCTCGCGATATCCTCACCCAGTTCATCGTCGAGGCGCTGGTGGTCTCCGCGCTCGGCGGATTGATCGGCGTCGCTCTCGGGCTCTCCATCGGCGCCGTCGCGCAGGCTTTCGGCATCGCCGTCAGCTTCGCGCCTGGCCCGGTCATTCTCGCCTTCGCCAGCGCCTTCCTGACAGGCCTCGTCTTCGGCTACCTGCCCGCCTACAACGCCTCCCGCCTGCAGCCGGCCGTGGCGCTGGCGTCGGTGTGACCGGCCGGCACCCCTCGTTCGCGGTCCTCACGGGTAGTGGCCATATGACGGGAGGGCGACGAGGATGTTGATGAAAGGGGAGGCATGCTGCAAAGGCGGATGCAGCCGCGCCCCGTCAGGCCGCCCGTGCAGGCGCAAGCAGCCTGAGCGCGTTGAGCGTCACCAGCACCGTCGCACCCGTATCGGCAAGGATCGCCGGCCAGAGCCCGGTAATGCCGGCAATCGTCGTCACCAGGAACACGGCCTTCAAGCCCAGTGCAATGGCGATGTTCTGGCGGATATTGCCCATGGTCCGTTTCGACAGCTTGATCATCTCCGCGACATCGCCGACCCTGCCGTGAAGCACGGCGGCATCGGCGGTTTCAAGCGCCACATCGGTGCCACCGCCCATGGCAATGCCGATGTCGGCCGCCGCCAGCGCTGGCGCGTCATTGATACCGTCGCCCACCTTGGCCACGATGAGGCCGGCGTTCTTGAGATCACCGACGATCCGCTGCTTGTCCTGCGGCATCAGTTCGGCGCGGACCTCGATGCCGAGCTCACTTCCGATCGCCGTTGCCGTGCGCCTGTTGTCTCCGGTCAGCATGATGATCCGGACGCCTGCGTTCGTCAGTGCCGTCAGCCCCGATTTCGCGTCCGCCCGCGGCTCGTCGCGCATGGCAATCGCGCCTGCCAGCGTCTCGCCGATGATCAGCACGGAGACCGTCTTGCCCTCGTCATTGAGCGCGGTGATACGAGCGGTCTGCTCGGCTGAAAGCGTCAAGCGTTCTCCCGCCGCCTGGGGCGAGCCGAGAAACGCAGCTTTGCCACCAACAGTCGCCGTCACGCCCTTGCCGCCCATCGCCCTGGCGTCTGATGCCGCGGGAATCGGCAGCTTGTCCGCGGCCGACCCGCTAAGGATCGCCCTGGCGAGCGGATGGTTCGAGCCGGTCTCCAGCGCCGCCGCATAGGTGAGGACATCGGTTTGCGAATGGCCAAAGCCGATGATATCGGTCACCTTCGGCTTACCTTCCGTCAGCGTCCCGGTCTTGTCGAGCGCTACCGCATTGACCGTGCCCAGTGCCTCCAGCACCGCGCCGCCCTTCATCAGCAGGCCGCGCCGTGCACCGGCCGAAAGCGATGCGGCGATCGCCGCCGGCGTCGAGATGACCAGCGCGCAGGGGCAGCCGATCAGCAGGATTGCAAGTCCCTTGTAGACCCATTCGCCCCAGGCACCGCCAAGCAACAGCGGCGGGATGATTGCGACGAGGGCGCCGACCACCACGACGCTTGGCGTATAGTAGCGGGAGAACCGGTCGATGAAGCGCTCCGTCGGCGCCTTGGATTCCTGCGCCTCCTCGACCAGCTTGACGACACGGGCAATGGTGTTGTCGGCAGCCGCCGCCGTGACCCGGACGCGCAAGGCGGCATCGCCGTTGATCGTGCCCGCGAAAACATTGTCGCCGACGCCCTTGCGCACCGGCGTGCTTTCGCCAGTCACCGGCGCCTCGTCGATGGCGCTGTCGCCCGAAAGGATGACCCCGTCGGCGGAGATGCGGTCGCCCGGACGAACGAGGATGGTCGCGCCAACCGCAAGGCTTTCGGCCGCGACCGCATACGTCTGCCCGTTCTCTTCGAGCAATGCTTCCTTGGGCACCAGCGCCGCCAAAGACTGGATACTCTGGCGCGCCTTGCCGGCCGCCACCCCTTCCAGCAACTCGCCGACCAGGAACAGGAACACCACCGCCGCCGCCTCTTCACCGGCATCGATGATGACTGCGCCGACGGCGGCAATCGTCATCAGCATCTCGATCGAGAAAGGAGTGCCGGCAATTGCCGCCATGATGGCGCGGCGGGCGATCGGCACCAGCCCGACCAGCAGGGCAACGATAAATGCATAGGGTGCGATCGACGGAACGAGATGGCCGAGCACATAGGCGACAACCAGCGCCGCGCCCGAAATGATCGTCAGCTTGCCCTTCCTGCTCGACCACCAGGCACTGGTCGCCGAGCCATCATGGTGAAGCGCTCGCTGCGAAGCGCCGCCTTCGCCCGACGCCATATGCTGATGGCCTCTGTGGCTGTGGGCAGAATGGGTGTGGTCCGCCGGGTCGGCATGGCGATGATGACCTAAGCGATGGGCGTGCGTGTGATGATCATGTCCGCAGCACGCAGCCTCCGGCTCCAAGGCCGGCGCCGCCGGCTTTCCCGCGAGTTGCGAGGCCGAATAGCCGAGACCCGTCACCTTCCTCGCAATGGCCGACAGGTCGATCTCCCCGTTATGCCGCACGGTCATCGTGCCTGCGGTCACCGACACGGATACGTCCTCGACGCCCGGCATGCGCCTGACGGCAGTGTCGATCTTGGCCGCGCAACTGGCGCAGTCCATGCCCTCAACCCGGTACCGTGTCTGTGTCGCCTCTGCCATGATCCGCTTCCTGCTCGCTTGCTTGTCAAACCGTGGCATCTTTCCTACATCCTCTAGCGACTAGAGGTGCAAGAGGAAAATCATGAAAAAGATCACCATCGGCGAGGCGGCCCGCCAGAGCGGCGTCAAGGTGCCGACGATCCGCTACTACGAAGGCATTGGCCTGCTTCGGGCGCCCAGCCGCAGCGACGGCAATCAGCGTTCCTATGAGCCATCCGATCTCAAGCGCCTCATCTTCATCCGCCATGCGCGAGAACTCGGCTTCGAGGTCGAGGCGATCCGCACGCTCCTGAGCCTGCAGGACAATCCCTTGCAGCCATGCGCCTCCGCCGATGCCATCGCCAAGGCGCGCCTTGTCGAGGTCGAACAGCGCATCCGCAGCCTGACGGCGTTGAAGGCGGAACTGGAAATGATGGTGGAAGGTTGCGTCCATGGGCGTGTCGATCAGTGCCGGGTGATCGAGGTGCTTGCCGACCACGGCCAGTGTGCGCACCACGGTCACTGATCAGGCGGGGCCGGTCACGGCCGATTGCGCAGGTCATGCCTCTCGGCTACGGTCCTTCATGACAAGGCAGAAAAAGACGGATCGTCATGACGCTTCAGGGAAAACGCATCCTCCTCATCATCTCCGGCGGCATCGCGGCCTATAAGAGCCTCGATCTCATCCGCCGCCTGCGCGAGCGCGGCGCTGCGGTTCGCCCGGTGATGACGGCCGGTGCGCAGGCCTTCGTGACGCCGCTGGCGGTGGGCGCGCTTGCCGCCGACAAGGTGTTTGTCGATCTGTTTTCGCGCGAGGACGAGCAGGATGTCGGCCATATCCGGCTTGCCCGCGATTGTGATCTCATCGTGATCGCGCCCGCCACCGCCGATCTGATGGCCAAGATGGCGCACGGCCTTGCCGACGATCTCGCCTCCACCATTCTCCTGGCAACGGATCGGCCGGTGCTCGTTGCCCCCGCCATGAACCCGAAGATGTGGTCGCATCCGGCCACCCGCCGCAACCATGCGACACTTGTTGCCGATGGCATTCGCTTCATTGGCCCGTCTTCCGGCGAAATGGCCGAAAGCGGCGAAAAGGGCGAGGGCCGCATGGCCGAACCGCTGGAGATCGTGGCCGCCGCTGAAGCGTTGCTCGCCGACGGCCCGAAGCCGCTGGCGGGCCGCAAGGCCATCGTCACCTCCGGCCCGACACATGAGCCGATCGACCCGGTGCGCTACATCGCCAACCGCTCCTCGGGAAAGCAGGGGCATGCGATTGCCACGGAACTTGCCCGGCTCGGTGCCGATGTGACGCTGGTCTCCGGCCCGGTGACGATCGCCGATCCGAAGGGCGTGTCGGTCATCCATGTCGAGCGGGCGGAAGAAATGCGCGACGCCGTCATCACAGCGCTGCCCGCCGACATTGCGGTTATGGTCGCCGCCGTTGCTGACTGGCGCGTCGCGAGTGCGGCCGGCAACAAGATCAAGAAAAAGCCCGGCGAAGCGCCGCCGCCGCTGCAACTCACCGAAAACCCGGACATCCTGAAGACTGTCGGCCACCACGCCAAACGTCCGAAACTGGTCGTCGGCTTTGCCGCCGAAACACAGAATGTTGCCGAGAACGGCCGCTCCAAGCTCGAACAAAAGGGCGCCGACTACATCGTCGCCAATGACGTTTCGCCTCACACCGGTATCATGGGCGGTGACCGCAACACCGTGAAGGTCATCGGCAAGACCGGCGACGAGGACTGGCCGGACATGGACAAGCAGGCGGTCGCCGAAAGGCTCGGCCGGCTGATCGCCTCACATTTTTCCTGACGCTACCCGGCCGATCCGTTCCGCGCTCGGCGCGGCATCCTGCGTGCCGAACAGGCGTACGTCGACACCGTTTTCGCCGACGATGACCGCCGTGCCGTCGGGAATTTCCACCCAGGCGTTGTCATCGTCATTGAGCGGTTCGGACACGAGGCAGTAGCCGCCGCTCGGGCCCATCGGGGCGGCGTAAAGTGTCGGCGCCTTCCAGTCGGAGGCGTAGCGCACGGCGTAGAGGTCATGGCCATCGGAAAGGGCTGCGGTGAAGCGGACGAGAACCTTGCGCTCGAGATGCTCGGCCAGGCGCTCGACGAAGGCCAGCGTCTCGGCGATGGCACTGAGCGGATCGCTGTCGAGACCGAACTGCAACGCCAGCAGGAAGAGAAGCTCGCTGTCTGTGGAGCCGGTGCGGGCGGAGTAGAGATCGTTGTCGAGCATGGCCTCCATCGGCCGGCGCAGGTGCTCGAAATCGCCGATCTGGCCATTGTGCATGAAGGACCAGCGGCCATGCACGAAAGGATGGCAATTGTCGCGCCGCGTGCCGCCGCCGGTCGCGGCCCGCACATGGGCGAGGAACAGCGGCGAGCGAATCTGCCGGGCGATGCTTTTCAGGTTGCAGTCGGACCAGGCGGGCAGGATGTCGCGGTAGCGGCCAGGTTCCGGATGATCTCCATACCAGGCGATGCCGAAGCCGTCGCCGTTGGTCGCCGTCTTGGCGCGGGTCGCGCAGTGCGATTGCTCGATCAGCGAGTGGGCCGGGGACGATACGAGTTCTTCAAGATAAAGCGGCTCTCCGCGATAGGCTGCCCAGCGGCACATGCAGGATACTCCAGATCGCGGGGATGGCCCGCTTTGATGGCTCGTTAACCATGATGCCGTCGATCATCCGGTCGAACATGGTAAAAATGCGTTAACAAACGGGGTGATTTCCACATCTTCCTGGACAATCTACCGCTTTTTCCCCCGTTGTTTCTGTTCCCGCCGGAACGGCTCTGACCGTATTCGAACAAACATTCCATATTGACATGCAATGCAAAAATCATCTCATCTGACGGCGACGCGCAACGCCGAGTAGGAGGAATTGACATATGGGTGGCAAACGCAGAATCGGCGTCGGCCTGATTGGCACGGGTTTCATGGGCAAGGCGCATGCGCTGGGCTTCACGATCGCGGCGAGGGTGTTCGACCTGCCGTTTGAGCTTGACCTGGTTTCGGTCGCCGACATCTCGCTCGATGGCGCGGAAAAGGCCCGCCGCAGCCTCGGCTTTCGCAAGGCGACCGCGGACTGGCGCGAACTGCTGACGGATCCCGACATCGACATCATCGACATCACCACGCCCAATCTGCTGCACAGGGAGATGGCGCTCGCCGCCATCGCCCACGGCAAGCATGTCTACTGCGAAAAGCCGCTGGCGCCGACCGTTGCCGAATGCGCAGAAATGGTCGCCGCGGCGGAAAAGGCCGGCGTCGTCACGCAGGTCGGATTCAACTATCTGAAGAATCCGATGGTCTTCCTTGCCAAGGAGCTGATCGAAAGCGGCGAAATCGGCGAAATCCGCTCGGTGCGCGGCATCCATGCCGAGGACTTCATGATGGACGCGTCCGCACCCTGGAGCTGGCGGCTTGATCCGAGAAGCGGCGGCGGCGCGCTTGCGGACATCGGCAGCCACATTATCGCGGCGCTTCGCCATCTCGTCGGCCCTATTTCCTCGGTCCTGGCCGAAACGATCATTCAGGTGCCCGCACGTCCCATCAGCCGCGGTTCGAGCGAAATGCGCGCCGTCGAGGTGGACGACATCACCCGCGCCTTCGTGCGCTTCGAAAGCGGTGCGACCGGCAGTTTCGAGGCCAATTGGAGCGCCACGGGCCGCAAGATGCAGCATGATTTCGAAATCTACGGAACGAAGGGCAGCATCGTCTTCACGCAGGAGCGTCTGAACGAACTCAAGGTCTGGTTCGCCGGTGACGACATCCGCAGTCGCGGCTACCGCACCATCTGGGCCGGCCCCGAGCATCCGCCCTACGGCGCCTTCTGCGTCGCCCCCGGCCACCAGATCGGCTTCAACGACCTGAAGGCCATCGAGGCCAACGAGTTCCTGCAGGCCATTGCAACCGGCAGCCGGCCGGGAACCGATTTCCGCGAAGGTTTCGAGGTCCAGAAGGTCGTCTCCGCGACGTATCAGTCGGCAAAGACAAACACCTGGGTGCAGATCGGAAACGGTTGATGGCTGCAGGAAAAATCGAGGGGACGGAATAAATATTCTATTCTCTATTTCATTCTTTGCGTAAGGTGTCAAAACAACGCGTGCGCAGGAAAGAGACCTCGACCATATGGCCGAAACGGATAACAGCATCGACATTCCGCAGGATTTCGACAGCCTGAAGGCGACGATCCTGGAACGCAAGGCGCAGCTGCCCAAACGGCTGCGCCAGGTCGCTGCCTATGCGCTGGACCATCCGGACGAAATCGCTTTCGGCACGGCGGCGAGTATCGCCACAGCGGCCGATGTCCAGCCCTCGACGCTCGTCCGCTTCGCCCAACATTTCGGCTTCGAGGGTTTCTCCAGCCTGCAGCTGATTTTCCGGGCGAGGCTGCGTGAACGGACGCCGGGTTATGACGAGCGGTTGCGGGCATTGAGCGGCAACGATCACAGCAAGCTCGAAAGCGGCTCGATCTTCAACGGTTTCGTCGCCGCTGCGCATCGCTCGCTCGACAATATCGCCAGTTCCGTCGAGCCGGAGGCGTTCGAGCGCGCCGTCAATATCCTCGCCGGTGCCGAGACGATCTATCTGGTCGCCAAGCGGCGCTCCTATCCGATCTCCGGCTACATGGCCTATGCGTTCGGCAAGCTGAGGGTCAGGTATCAGATGGTCGGCACGGCGGCCGGCATCGATGACGATATTCTGGCGATGGCCGGGCCGAAGGATGCTGCCTTTGCCGTCAGTTTCTCGCCTTATGCGTCGGAAAGCGTCAACCAGGCAAAATTGCTCGCCAGCCGCAAGGTTCCGGTCGTCTCGCTGACCGACTCTGCGTTTTCGCCGTTGGCGGAATCCTCCAGGGTCTGGTTCGAACTGGTGGAGGCCGATCATGCCGGGTTCCGTTCGCTTTCGGCCAGCATGGCCTTTGCCATGGCGCTGACGGTGGCTGTCGCCGAGAAGCGGCGGCGGAATGCCCGGGAGTATGAATAGAATGAAAATTCCATATTGACTAAGTGACAGAATTTATGTTTCATAAAGCCACCATCCAACTGACAATAGGAATGTCGGCGCGACGCCAGCGCCCCGCCGGGAGGAAGCAGTGAGCCAGACCAACAGGACGCAGGCAGACAAGCCGCTTGACCTCATCACCATCGGCCGGGCCTCGGTCGATCTATACGGCCAGCAGATTGGCACGCGGCTCGAGGACGTTGCCAGCTTCGCCAAATCCGTCGGCGGCTGCCCCACCAACATCTCCGTCGGAACGGCGCGTCTCGGCCTCAAATCGGCATTGCTGACGCGCGTCGGCAAGGAGCAGATGGGCCGCTTCATCCGCGAGCAGCTGCAGCGCGAAGGCGTCGAAACCAAGGGTATCGTGACCGATCCCGAACGGCTGACTGCGCTTGCCATTCTCTCCGTCGAAAGCGACCATTCCTTCCCGCTCTTGTTCTACCGCGACAATTGCGCCGACAATGCCTTGTGCGAGGATGATATTTCGGAAGATTTCATCCGCTCCTCCCGTGCCATCCTAGTTACCGGCACGCATTTCTCCAAGCCGCACACCGATGCCGCGCAGCGCAAGGCGATCCGCATCGCCAAGGAAAGCGGCGCCAAGGTCGTCTTCGATATCGATTATCGCCCGAACCTGTGGGGCCTTGCAGGCCATGATGCGGGCGACAACCGCTATATTGCGTCCGAGAAGGTCTCGGCGCATCTGAAGACGGTTCTGGCCGATTGCGACCTGATCGTCGGCACCGAGGAGGAAGTGCTGATTGCCTCGGGTGACAGCGATTTGCTTGCGGCGCTGAAGACCATCCGGGCCAATTCCAAGGCGACGATCGTGCTGAAGCGCGGGCCGATGGGCTGCATCGTTTATGACGGCCCGATTTCCGACAATCTCGAAGACGGCATCGTCGGCAAGGGCTTCCCGATCGAGGTCTACAACGTTCTCGGTGCCGGCGACGCCTTCATGTCCGGCTTCCTGCGCGGCTGGCTGACCGGCGAGCCGCATGCCACATCCGCCACCTGGGCCAATGCCTGCGGCGCTTTTGCCGTCTCGCGGCTGCTTTGCGCACCTGAAATCCCGACCTGGACCGAGCTGCAGTTCTTCCTCGAAAACGGCAGCAAGGAAAAGGCGCTGCGCAAGGACGAGGCGATCAACCACGTCCATTGGGCAACGACCCGTCGCCGCGACATCCCGCAGCTGATGGCGCTCGCCATCGATCATCGCAGCCAGCTGGAAGATCTGGCCGGTGGCAACCCGGAACTCTTGGCCCGCATCCCGGCCTTCAAGGTGCTGGCCGTCAAGGCTGCCGAACGCATCGCCAATGGCCGCCCCGGCTTCGGCATGCTCATCGACGACAAATATGGCCGCGAGGCCCTGTTTGCTGCCGCCAGGAACAAGGATTTCTGGATCGCCAAGCCGATCGAGCTTCCGGGTTCACGGCCGCTGCAGTTCGAGTTCAGCCAGGATCTCGGTAGCCGGCTCATCGATTGGCCGGTCGATCACTGTATCAAGGTCTTGAGCTTCTATCACCCGGACGATCCGGCAGAGATGAAGGCCGCCCAGATCGCCAAGCTGCGCTCCGCCTTCGAGGCAGCACGGAAAGTCGGTCGCGAAATCCTGATCGAGATCATCGCCGGCAAGCACGGTGCGCTCAACGACCAGACCATTCCGCGCGCCCTCGATGAGCTTTATGATGCCGGCCTGAAGCCCGACTGGTGGAAGCTGGAGCCGCAGGCAAGCCGCACGGCCTGGGCCGCCATTGATGCCGTCATCGAACAGCGCGATCCGCTCTGCCGCGGTGTCGTCCTGCTTGGACTGGAGGCACCGTATGACGTGCTCAAGGAAGGATTTGCCGCCGCCCGCACGTCCAAGACCGTCAGGGGCTTCGCCGTCGGTCGCACGATTTTCGCCGATGCCAGCAAGGCCTGGCTCGCCGGCGAAATGACCGACGAGCAGGCGATCGCCGACATGGCGGGCAAGTTCGGGGCCCTGGTCGATCTCTGGCTCGGTCTTGCTGAACCCAAGGCGGCCTGAGCCCCGCAAACGGGCGGAAGTCCGGAAGATATCAATAGCGAGGCAATGTCCTCGTTCGAGGAGGAAACGATGAGCCAGAAGACCGTCCGCCTGACCATGGCGCAAGCCGTGGCGCGGTTCCTGACGCGGCAGATGACGGTGATCGATGGCGAGAAACTGCCGATCTTCGGCGGCGTCTTCGCCATTTTCGGTCACGGCAACGTCGCCGGCGTCGGCGAGGCGCTGTACGGCATCAAGGATACGCTGCCAACGTATCGCGCCCAGAACGAACAGGGCATGGCGAATGCCGCGATCGCCTTTGCCAAGGCAAGCTTCCGCCGCCGGTTCATGGCCTGCACGACGTCGATCGGCCCCGGCGCGCTGAACATGGTGACGTCGGCGGCGCTTGCGCATGTCAACCGCCTGCCGGTTCTCTTCCTGCCGGGCGATGTCTTTGCCAATCGCCGCCCGGATCCGGTGCTGCAGCAGATCGAGGATTTCGGCGACGGCGCGATGACCGCCAATGACTGCTTCCGTCCTGTCTCGCGCTATTTCGACCGCATCACCCGTCCGGAGCAGATCATTCCGGCGTTGCGCCGCGCCATGCAAGTGCTGACCGACCCTGCCGATTGCGGCCCGGTGACCCTGTCGCTCTGCCAGGACGTCCAGGCGGAAGCCTATGACTATCCGGAGAATTTCTTCGACGAGAAAATCTGGGCGACCCGCCGCCTCCACCCCGACGCGGATGAACTTGCCCATGCCATCACAACGCTCAAGGGTGCCCAGAAGCCGGTAATCATCGCCGGCGGTGGTGTGCTCTACTCTGAGGCCAGCAAGACGCTTGCTGCCTTTGCCGAGCGGCACGGCATTCCGGTTGTTGAAACCCAGGCCGGCAAGTCGTCGCTGCCGCACAGCCATCCGCTGAATATGGGCTCGGTTGGCGTCACCGGTACGTCAGCCTCCAATCAACTCGTCGAAGAGGCCGATGTCGTTGTCGCGGTCGGTTCGCGTCTCCAGGATTTCACCACCGGATCCTGGGCGCTGTTCAAAAATGACGATCTGAAGATCATCGGCCTGAACGTGCAGGCATTCGACGCCGCCAAGCACCAGGGCCTGCCGCTGGTGTGTGACGCCAGAGTCGGGTTGGAGGCGCTGAGCGCCGGCCTTGGTTCGCGCAAGGCCGATGAGGCCTGGACGAAGAAGGCAACCTCCGGCAAGGCCGAATGGCTAAAGGCGGCACAGAAGGCAACCGCGACCACCAACGTCGCGCTGCCGTCTGACGCGCAGGTGATCGGCGCCGTCCAGCGCGCCCGTACGGAGAATACCACGCTGGTCTGCGCCGCCGGGGGTCTGCCGGGCGAACTGCACAAGCTTTGGCAGGCGGATCAACCGGGCAGCTATCATATGGAATACGGCTTCTCGACCATGGGCTATGAAGTCGCCGGGGGCGTCGGCGTCAAGCTTGCAAAGCCCGGTAGCGACGTGATCGTCATGGTCGGCGACGGCAGCTACATGATGCTGAATTCGGAGATCGCCTCATCGATCATGCTCGGCGCCAAGATTACCATCGTGCTGCTCGACAATGCGGGCTACGGCTGCATCAACCGGCTGCAGATGGCGACCGGTGGCGCGAACTTCAACAATCTGCTGCGGGACACCCACCATGTGACGCTGCCGGCTATCGATTTCGCAGCCCACGCCTCGGCCATGGGCGCTGTGACCCGCAAGGTGGCCTCCATCGCCGAGCTGGAAATCGCGCTGAAGGAAACTGCCGGCGAAGACCGCACCACGGTCATCGTCATCGACACCGATCCGTTGATCACCACGGACGAAGGTGGCCATTGGTGGGATGTGGCGGTCCCTGAAGTCTCCGAACGCTCCAGCGTCAACGAAGCCCGCCGGGGCTACGAAAAGGCGCTCGCCGCCCAGCGTATAGGTTAAGATAGGCAATCACAAACTCCGTCCTCCTCTGGCTTGACCCGAGGATCCAACCGTGAGGCGCCGCCGACGAATATGGATCCTCGAGTCAAGCTCGAGGGTGACGGAAATACTGGATCAGAAGGAAGGCCGATCGCCTTCCTCCAAGGAGAATTTTCATGAAAGCCAAACTCGGCATGTCGCCCATCGCCTGGTGGAACGACGACCTTCCCGAACTCAGCGACGACGTGTCGCTCGAGGAATGCCTGCGCCAGTCGCGCAGCGCGGGTTTCACCGGCATGGAACAAGGTCGCCGCTTTCCGAACAATCCCGACGAAATGCTGCCGATCCTGCGCGCGGCCGACGTGACGCTCTGCGGCGGCTGGTTCTCCGGCACGCTGGTCGATGAGGATCTCTCGGTCAACAAGGACCGCATCGCGCCGATGATCGAACTGTTCAAGGCCGTCAATGCCCCCTGCATCGTCTATGGCGAAGTCGGCCGTTCGATCCAGGGCGACCGCTCCAGGCCGCTCGCCACCAAGCCGCGGCTTGGCGATGACGAGATGAAGGCCTACGCCCGCCGCGTTACCGAATTCGGCGAGTGGTGCGCCGAACAGGGCATGCCCCTTTCCTACCATCACCACATGGCAGCCGTCGTCGAAACCGAGGCGGAACTCGACGCTTTCATGAAGAATTCGGGCGAAGGCATTCCGCTGCTGCTGGACGCCGGCCATTTGGCTTTCGCCGGCGGTGACGTGCTGCGTGCCATCGACAATCACCACGCGCGCATCAACCATGTGCATGTGAAGGACATCCGTCAGGCGGTCATCGACGGCCTGGATCGCAGCAAGCAATCCTTCCTTGACGCTGTGGCGCTCGGGGCGTTTACCGTACCGGGCGACGGCTCGCTCGATTTCGGCGCCATCGTCAAGCGTTTCGCCGACTATAGCTATGAAGGCTGGTTCGTGGTCGAGGCCGAGCAGGATCCGCGCAAGTCGCCGCCACAGAAAATGGCGGAGATCGGCTATGCCGAACTGATGCGCGTCATGACCGCTGCAGGCTATACAGTGGAAACGGAAGGCTTCCCCAAGGGTTGATGCCGGCGGGCGTCTGAGGCGAGGCCCGCAAACACATGGATGTTCGATAAAAGGACCAAGCTCATGCCAAATCTTCTCGTCAAGCCGAACGGCACCTCCGGCCTCGTCCACGACATCACGCCCGAATCCGCCGGCTGGACCTATGTCGGCTTCGGGCTCAACCGGCTAAAGGCGGGCGAGGTGGCAACGGGCGAAAGCGCCGACAGGGAAACCTGCCTCGTGCTCGTCGCCGGCAAGGCGAGAATCTCCGTCGATGGCGAGGATTTCGGCGAACTCGGCGAGCGCATGACGCCGTTCGAGGGGCAGCCCTATGCGGTCTACGTACCGAAGGGCAGCCACTGGCAGGCGACGGCGACGACGGCGCTCGATCTGGCTGTCTGCTCGGCGCCGGGTGGCGGCGACTACAAGACGAAGGTGATCCGTCCGGGCACGCATCCGCAGATGACGCGCGGCAAGGCGACCAATACGCGCTATGTCACCAACATCATGCCGGAAGACGACAATGCGGCCCATTCGCTGCTCGTCGTCGAGGTCATCACGCCCGGCGGCCATACGTCGTCCTATCCGCCGCACAAGCATGACGAGGACAACCTGCCTGCCGAAAGCTTCCTCGAGGAAACCTACTATCACCGCCTGAATCCGGCTCAGGGTTTCGCCATGCAGCGCGTCTATACCGACGATCGCTCGCTGGACGAAACGATGGCCGTCGAGGATGGCGACGTGACGCTGGTGCCGAAGGGCTACCATCCGGTCGCGGCGATCCACGGCTATGATCTCTATTACCTCAACGTCATGGCCGGCCCGTCGCGCATCTGGAAATTCAACAACGCCAAGGAGCATGCCTGGCTGTTCACCGGCGTCTGATGCGCGCGTAGATCCAGGAAAAGTGCGAAGCGGTTTTCCGTCCGCAATTTCGACAAACAAGGAGATGGAGCAGTACCGTCACTCGAAGAAAAACGGCAATGCTCTAGGTTCCTGCTGAACGCGGAGGACCGGACATGCATATCGACGGAAACTGCCATTGCGGCGCGATCAGGTTTGAGGCCGAGATCGATCCCGACGAGGTCGGCATCTGCCACTGCACGGACTGCCAACATCTGACCGGCTCCGTCTACCGCGTCACGGTCTCCGTGCCGAAAGAGAATTTCCGCATCACGGCGGGCGAGCCGAAGACCTACGTCAAGATTGCCGACAACGGCCGGACGCGTTTCCAGATGTTCTGCGGCAATTGCGGCTCGCCGATCTATACGACGGGCACGGACGAGGACGCTAAGGAGATTGGCATTCGTTGGGGCAATATCCGTCAACGGCGCGAACTTGCACCCAGGCATCAGATCTGGTGTTCTTCGGCGGCAAACTGGTTCGGCGAGCGCGATGCTCTGCCTGGCCGGGAGCGGGATTGAGGGCGCAGGCCATGAAGACCAATCAGTTCCGGATGCGTCGGTGCGCGATCGAAGGCGTGGAAGCGGTCGAAGCCGACACGGCCCACAGTTTCGGCCGGCATACGCATGACCAGTTCGGCATCGGCGTCATCACCCGCGGCGCACAGAGATCAGCCAGCGGGCGCGGGCCGGTCGAGGCAGGCCCGGGCGACATGATCACCGTCAATCCGGGCGAAGTGCATGACGGCCATCCGATCGGCGATGCGGGACGCGCCTGGCGCATGCTTTACTTCGATCCCGGCCTGGTTGCCGATACGGTTTTCGAGATCAGCGAGGGACGGGCGGAGGATTTCGTGTTTTCCCGGCCTGTGATGAGCGACCGCAGCGCTGTCGAGGGGTTTGTGCGCGTCCATGCGGCGATGACGCAGATGCGGGAAACGCTGGCCAGCGAAAGCGGGCTTTTCCTGTTGATCGCGTCGTTGATGGAGCGCCGGCCGCAAATCCGCTTTGCGCCCCCGTCGGTCAGCCGCGCGAAGGCGCTGATCGATGAAGACCCGACGGCGGTCGTAACTCTGGCAGATCTTGCTGCGGCAAGCGGGCTCAGCCGGTTTCAGGTGGTTCGCGCCTTCTCGCAGGCAACAGGGATGACGCCGCATGCCTATCTCGTCCAGCGGCGTATCGGCATCGTTCGCTGGATGATCGCGAAAGGGACGCCTCTGGCCGATGCCGCATTTGCAGGCGGGTTCGCGGACCAGAGCCACATGACGCGAACCTTCGTGCGCGCCTACGGCTTGACGCCCGGCGCCTACGCGCTGGCGTTCAGCGGATAGCCTGCAATTCCGTTCAAGACCATGGAACGACGATCTGCTTCGCTGCGGCTTTCCTCATTGAACGGAGCGCGCCGTGACCCTCGAATATCTGCTGACTTCCATCATCGTCATCCTCCTGCCCGGCACCGGCGTGCTTTATACGCTGGCCATGGGGCTGAACGCCGGCATCCGCGCCAGCATCCTTGCCGCCTTCGGCTGCACGCTTGGCATCCTGCCGCATATCGCCGCGAGCATCGCCGGGCTGGCGGCCCTCCTGCACGCCAGCGCGCTTGCCTTCCAGGTCATAAAATATCTCGGCGTCGCCTATCTGCTCTACACGGCTTGGAGCGTCTTGAGGGACAGCGAGACACTGCGCATCGCCGAGCGCGACAGCCAGGTCCCTGCACTGCGGGTGATCACCACCGGCTTTCTCCTCAACATCCTCAATCCGAAACTG
This sequence comes from Rhizobium giardinii bv. giardinii H152, assembly GCF_000379605.1. GTDB lineage: Bacteria > Pseudomonadota > Alphaproteobacteria > Rhizobiales > Rhizobiaceae > Pararhizobium > Pararhizobium giardinii. Next base: position 169,377 of record NZ_KB902578.1, read on the forward strand.
TCGCTGTTCTTCCTCGCCTTCCTGCCGCAATTCGTGCCCAACGGCACGCCTTCGCCGACGCTGTTCATGCTCTGGCTTGCCGCCGTCTTCATGGCGCTGACCTTCATCGTCTTCGGGGTCTATGGCGTCTTCGCCTCGGCGGCGCGGCACCACGTGATCGCCAGGCCCGGCGCGACCACGTGGCTTCGGCGCGGTTTTGCCGGCGCCTTCGGGCTGATGGGACTGCGGCTCGCCTTCTCCGCGCAATGACGGCGCAAGGAAAGTTGCAAGGTGGTGTTGCGACGCCGATATCGGTTTGATCTGCTGCGGGAATCCACGTATCGAACGGGTATGCCATCGCTCGCAAAGAGGCGGGCAGCCAGATCACATAAGGAGTCCGCCCCTTGTCTTCCGCGTCGTCGCCGGTGTTCGGCAAGAAATATTCCGCCTTCCTGTTCGACATGGATGGAACGCTCTTGAGTTCCATCGAAGCGGCGGAGCGCGTCTGGGGCAGGTGGGCCGAAGGCCACGGCCTCGATGTCGCGACCTTCCTGCCAACCATGCACGGCAAGCGCGGCGTCGACACCATCCGCCAACTGGGCCTGCCCGGGGTCGATCCGGAGGCGGAATCGGCGATCATCTGCCAGGGCGAGATCGAGGACGTCGAGGGTGTCAGACCGCTTCCGGGCGCGATCGAGTTCCTGAAGAGCCTGCCGCCGGAGCGCTGGGCGATCGTTACCTCCTCGCCGCGCGAACTTGCCAAGGTTCGCATCGCCGCCGCCGGCCTGCCGGAACCGCGCTTCATCGTCATCGCCGAGGACGTCTCGCGCGGCAAGCCAAGCCCGGAATGCTACCTGCTTGGCGCAGAACGTGTCGGCTTCGATGCCAAGGATTGCCTGGTCTTCGAGGATGTCGCGGCCGGTGTCATCGCGGGCGAATCGGCGGGTGCGGACGTGATGGTCATCACCGCCACGCATACGCATCCCTTCGAGACCTCGCATCCGAAAATCCCCGGCTATATCGGCATCGAGGTTTCGGTCGATGAAAACGGCGATCTCACGCTCACGGACCGCCGGTAAGGCGAGGCATAATACCAGTCCGGGCTATCGAGCGGGGGGCAGCCAGAAGCTGCCTCGCCTTTCTCGCTTCGGCGACCGTGCGGCTCACTGGACAACCCCGGTGTGCGGGTATTTAATTAGCGGTGCATGTAATTCCTAAAGCAGACGCATTCCCGTTCGATGGAGGATGGAATGACCAGCGTCAAATGGAAGCTTCAGGGGCGTGAATTCCTACACTGCAACTGCGCCTATGGTTGTCCCTGCCAATTCAACGCGCTCCCCACCCAGGGCAAATGCCACGCGATCGGCATCATCGAGATCGAGGACGGTTTTCACGGGGAGACCCGGCTCGACGGGTTGCGTATCGGCATGATCGTGTCATGGCCGGGGGCCATTCACGAAGGTCACGGTCAATGTGTTCCGATCGTCGACGAACGGGCAACGCCCGCGCAGCGCGATGCCTTGCTGCGGATCATGAGCGGGCTCGACACCGAGCCCGGCGCGACGTTCTTCGCGGTCTTCGCCACGACGTTCGACACGGTGCATGATCCGGTCTTCTCAAGCATCGACTTCGACATGGACATGGACGGGCGGACCGCCAAGGTCGACATTCCCGGCTGGATCGAAGCGCGCGGCGAGCCGATCCGCAATCCCGTCACCGGCGAGGAACACCGGGCCCGCATCAACCTGCCGAACGGCTTCGAATACGACACATGCGAAGCCGGACGGGGGTGGGCGGAGACGAAAGGGCCGATTGCGCTGTCCACCAAGGATTCGCACGCCCATTTCACCCGCCTGCACATGACCGAGAGCGGCGTCGTCCACTAGGAGCCAATCCATGCCCGGCATCACGCTCGACGCCGTGCTCAAGCGGGACCGGATCATCATAGCGCTCAGCCTGGCGGCCATCACGCTGCTTGCCTGGCTCTATCTGCTTTCGCTCGCCGACATGGCCACGAGCGAAAAGCCGATGGAACCGATGGACGGCATGGCGGATATGCCCGGCATGGCCGAGGCAATGCTGACGCCGCGCGCATGGCGCCCGGGCGAGGCATTCCTCGTCTTTGCCATGTGGTCGGTGATGATGGTCGGCATGATGCTCCCGTCGGCCGCGCCGATGATCCTGCTCTATGCGCGGGTCGGGCGGCACGCCGCCAGCCAGGGCGCGCCCTTTGCCGCCACCGGCATCTTCGGCGGCGGCTATGTCGCAGCCTGGCTCCTGTTTGCGCTCGTGGCAACCTTCGGGCAGTGGCTGCTTGAACGCGCCCTGCTGCTGACGCCGATGATGGAAAGCGCCAGCGGCCTGTTCAGCGGCATGCTGCTGCTGTTCGCCGGCCTCTATCAGTGGACGCCGCTGAAGCATGCCTGCCTCAGCAAATGCCGCGCGCCCGTCGCCTTCATCCAGAGCGAGGGCGGCTTTCGCCGCGAGCCCTGGGGTGCCTTCAGGATGGGGCTGCGCCACGGCCTTTATTGCGTCGGCTGCTGCTGGCCGCTGATGGCGCTTCTGTTCGTCGGCGGGGTGATGAACATTCTCTGGATCGCCGGGCTTGCGATCTTCGTGCTGGCCGAAAAAGTCATGCCTGGCGGAAAGCGGCTGTCGCAAGTGGCCGGCGCCATCCTCGTGGCTGCCGGCGCATGGCTGATGATCCGCGGCCTCTCATGACGCAAGGCTCGGTGGGCAGTCGATATCACGCCGCCTTGGCGACGTGATATTCCTTGATGGCGACCATCTTGATTGCCGGAAAACGTTCGGCTTCGTACCGCAGCGAAAACGAATCCTGTGCCAGGAACACCGGATCGCCGTCGAGATCGCGGGCGATGTCGCCGCGACGGGCAGTGATGAATTTATCCAGGTCCGCCGGCTGATCGGCCGAAATCCAGCGGCAGACGGAGAAGCGCGCCACGTCGAAGGAAACCGGCAGGCCGTATTCCGACTGCAGACGCTCCTTGAGGACGTCGAGCTGCAGAGCGCCGACAACGCCGACGATGGCCGGAGAGCCGTCCTCCGGGGAAAACAGCTGCACGACGCCTTCCTCGGCCATCTGCTGCAGTGCTTCCTTGAGCTTCTTGGCCTTCATCGCATCTTCGAGCCGCACGCGGCGCAGGATTTCCGGCGAGAAGTTCGGCACGCCCTGGAACACGAGCTGTTCGCCTTCGGTCAGCGTGTCGCCGATGCGCAGAGTGCCGTGGTTCGGAATGCCCACCACATCGCCCGCATAGGCGGTATCGGCAAGCTGACGCTGCGAGGCGAAGAAGAACTGCGGCGCCGTCAGGCCGAGCTGCTTGCCGGTGCGCGACAGACGCGCCTTCATGCCGCGTTCCAGCTTGCCGGAGCAGATACGGGCAAAGGCGATGCGGTCGCGATGGTTCGGGTCCATGTTCGCCTGGATCTTGAAGACGAAGGCGGTCATCTTGTCGTCGGTCGCCTGCACCGTCCGGACGTCGGCCACCTGATCGCGTGGCGGTGGGGCGAAGTCTCCGAGCGCGTTGATGAGGTCGCGCACGCCAAAGTTCCTGAGCGCCGAGCCGAAGAACACCGGCGTCAGATGGCCTTCGAGGAAAGCCTTCTTGTTGAACGGTTTGCAGGCCTCGATCGCGAGCGAGGTTTCGTCGATGAAGGCGTCGCGCTCATTTTCCGGCAGGCGATGGGCGGCCATTTCCGGACCGTTGACCTTGGTGAGGATTTCCTGCGTATCGGCGCCTCGCACGGTGTTGTCGGCGAGATGGTAGGATCCGCAGAAGGTCTTCGAACGGCCGATCGGCCAGGTGACGGGGGCGCAGTCGAGCGCCAGCTTTTCCTCGACCTCATCCAGGATTTCGAACGGGTCGCGGCTTTCGCGGTCCATCTTGTTGATGAAGGTGATGATCGGGATGTCGCGCATGCGGCAGACTTCGAACAGCTTCAGCGTCCGCGGCTCGATACCCTTTGCGGCGTCGATGACCATCACGGCGGCGTCGACGGCCGTCAGCGTGCGATAGGTGTCGTCGGCGAAGTCCTCGTGGCCGGGCGTATCGAGAATGTTGAAGACATTGCCGCCATACTCGAAGGTCATCACCGAGGTGACGACCGAGATGCCGCGTTCGCGCTCGATCTTCATCCAGTCGGACCGCGTCTGGATGCGGTCCTTCTTCGCCTTGACCTCGCCGGCAAGCTGGATCGCGCCGCCGAACAGCAGCAGCTTTTCGGTGAGCGTGGTCTTGCCCGCGTCCGGGTGCGCGATAATAGCAAAGGTGCGGCGGCGGGAAACCGCCTCGGCGAGACTTTCGGCCATATGTCTAGATTCCTGTGAGTTGCGGGCTATCTACCGATTTCGGCCCGACTTTGCAATTGACCCGCCGACGCAGACGGCAAACTAATGCGACCATGACCCTACACGCACGCACCCGCCCGACCTTGAATCTTGTTCGCCTGCCGAATGGCGCAGGCATCGATCTGCCGTCCTACGAGACTGCCGGGGCTGCCGGCATGGACCTCCGCGCCGCCGTCAGCGCCGATCAGCCGCTGGTGTTGTCGCCTGGCAAGCGGGCGCTGGTGCCGACCGGATTCATCTTCGAAGTCCCGGCCGGCTACGAGGCGCAGATCCGTCCGCGCTCCGGCCTCGCCTTCAAGCACGGCATCACCTGCCTCAATACGCCCGGTACGATCGACAGCGATTATCGCGGCGAGGTGAAGGTGCTGCTGGTCAATCTCGGCGATGAGGATTTCGTCATCGAGCGCGGCATGCGCATTGCCCAGATGGTGATTGCGCCGGTGACGCAGGTTTCCGTTCGCGAGGCATCGGATGCCAGCGACACTGCGCGCGGAGCCGGCGGATTTGGTTCGACGGGCGTCTAGGTGCCCCTCACGACCGGCATCAGCCAACTGACCTTCCGGCAGGATTATTTCGGAGATCCCGCCGCCTTCGCCGCGCTGGTGGCGTTGCTGCACGAGACGTTCGGCATCGATGTCAGCGTTCAGGATCGGTTCGGCGGCCCCGATCCGACCAGCATGCCGTTCGCCTATTTTGACGAGAACGGCATCTGCGCCGCCAATCTCAGCGTTTTTTCCATGCCGATGATGGTCGATGGCGGTCTGGTGAAGGCGGCCGGTTTCCAGTCCGGTGCGGTGCGGCCTCAGTGGCGGGGCTGGGGACTTTACCGCGACCTGATGAGGCGTGCGTTCAGTTGGTGCGACGCGCAGGGTTTCGAGCTCGGTCTTCTGCTGACCGACAAGCCGGCAATCTATCAGCCCTATGGGTTCAAGATCTTGCCGCAGCATCAGTTTTCTGGCCCGGCACCAGTGGCTGCGAAGCCGATCGGCGCGTCGCGCTCGGTTTTGCTCGACAACGCCGGCGACGTGGCGCTGGTCAAGCGGCTGTTGCGCGAAAGAACGCCGGTTTCCTCGATTTTCGCCGTAGGGGTACATGCGGAAATGTTTCTGCTGAACGGCTGCTTCGATCCCAGCATCCGGCTTAGCTATCTGGACCAGCCGGAGAGTGTCGTTGCGTGGAAATCCGGCGAGGCGGATTGCTTTCGGCTTCTCGACGTTGTCGGCAAGACGATCCCGCCGCTCTCCGTCATTCTTGCCGCCCTCGATCAGCGCCCGAGCCGGGTTGAAGTCTGTCTGCCGCCCGATCGGCTCGATTGGCAGGGGATGCCGGAACCATTTCGTTCTCATACCAGCCTGATGGTCCGGGGCGACGCTGCGGATCGTCTGCGGCAGCCGGTCATGCTTTCGCCGATGGCCGAATTCTGACACCTATTTCTCGCTGTGGAGCGGCGGCAGCCGGCGTTTCACTGGCGTCGACTTGACGATCGACGTATTGGTCTGGGCGCGTTCGGCGACCTTGTCGAGGATGGCGTCGAGCTGCTCCATGTCCCGCACCAGCAGCTTGGCGATGAAGCAGTCATCGCCCGTCACCTTGTCGCATTCGACGAATTCCGGCGTCTCCTGGATCATTTTCTCGACGATATGCAGCATGCCCGGCATCGGCCGCACCCGCACGACAGCCTGCAGGGCATAGCCGAGTGCCGCGGGATTGACGCCGACGGTGAAGCCGGTGATCACGCCGCGATCCTCCAGCCGCCGCAGCCGGTCGGCCGTGCTCGGGGAGGACAGGCCCGCCTCCTGCGCCAGCTCCTTCAAGGAGATGCGCGCATTGACCGACAGAATGTCGAGAAGGCGGCGGTCGAGGTCATCGAGCATGGAAATCTCCGTAAGGCAAAATTCGACATTTGGCTTTCATGATTAGGTATTATCCCACGTCTGCCTTCTGAAATCCATATATCGGCGACTTTTCTCCGCTTATCCTGTCGGCATGTTCAAAGGAGCGGCGTGATGGAAAAGGATATCAAGACCGGCAGTATCGAAATGACCGCTGCCATGCTGATTTCGGGCACGATCGGCTGGTTCGTCCTGGCGTCCGGTCAGCCGGTGATCGACGTGGTGCTGTGGCGTTGCCTGTTCGGCGCGCTGACGCTGATCGCCATCTGTGCCTCCCTCGGCCATTTCCGCGCCGGCATCCTGACCTGGCGGCTGTTTGCGCTCGCGGTCCTCGGCGGGGTCGCGATCGTCGTCAACTGGCTGCTGCTGTTTGCTGCCTATTCGCGCGCCTCGATCTCGATTGCCACGATGGTCTACAACACCCAGCCTTTCATGCTGCTGGCCATTGGCGCGCTGTTCTTCAAGGAAAAGATCACGATGACGAAGCTTTTCTGGCTGGGCATCGCCTTTGCCGGCATGATCGCGATCGTCGAAGCCAAGCCCGCAGGCGGCTTCACCGGCGGCGACTATCTGATGGGGATAGCTCTCGCCCTGGGTGCGGCGTTTTTCTACGCACTGGCCGCGCTTGTCGCGAAAAGGCTGAAGGGAACGCCGCCGCATCTGATCGCGCTGATCCAGGTCATCACCGGCCTGCTGATGCTCGCACCTTTCGCCGGTGCCTCCGGCCTGCCCACGCAAGCCTCTCAATGGGCGTTGCTGGTCACCATGGGCGCGGTGCATACGGGGCTGATGTATGTGCTGCTCTACGGCGCCATCCAGAAATTGCCGACGCATCTCACCGGTGCGCTGTCGTTCATCTATCCGGTCGCTGCCCTTGCGGTAGACCGCATCGCCTTCGGCCATCAGCTGCAGCCGGCCCAGCTCCTCGGCTCCGCGGCGATCCTTATCGCGGCCGCCGGCATGACATTCGGCTGGACATTGCCCCGTCCTGCAGGGCATCAAACAGACGAAGCCGTTCAAAGGAGAAATGCGTGATCACCTGCACTTTGCGCTACACGATCGACCCGTACAAACTCGCCGAATTCGAGGAATATGCGAAGCTCTGGATCCCTCTGGTCCATCGGCTGGGCGGCAAGCATCACGGCTATTTCATGCCGCATGAAGGTGCGAACAACATCGCACTCGCCCTCTTCAGCTTCCCGAGTCTTGCCGCATACGAGGACTATCGCGAGCGCATGGCAAAGGACGCCGAATGCCAGGCCGCCTTTGCCCTTGCCGAAAAAACCCGTTGCATCGTGAGCTACGAACGCAGCTTCATGCGGCCGGTCTTCGAATAGCGGCTGCCTGCAGCGCCGCGCGTCAAACGTGACGCGCGAAGGCTGCTTGTTTCGACGCAAATCCGGACGGAAAACCGCTTCGCACTTTTCCTGGCTGATCGTCAGAAGGTGATCTCGTCGGACCGGCGCAATTCAATCGCGTGACCGCCGGCATTGAAGCCGCGGAGCAGGGCGTTGTGGTGGGCGATGATCTGCGAGAAGGTCAGCTCCCCCATGTCGCCCGTCGAATGTCCATCGGACAGCAGCGTCACATCATAGCCGAGCGATACGGCGCGGCGCGCGGTCGTATCGACACAGAACTGCGTCTGACAGCCGCCGATGACCAGATGGGTAATGGACCGCTTTGCCAGTTGTTCCTGCAGGTCGGTCTGGAAGAAGCTGTCGCAACTGGTCTTGTGAACCACCGTCTCGCCGAGAACCGGCGCAATCTCATGGCGCAAGGCCCAGCCCTTCGATGAACGGGCGAGCGGGTCGCCCGGGCCGCCGTCATGCTGCACGAGAATGACCGGGATATGGGCGGCGCGGGCGCGTGCCTGGATCGACTGCAGGCGGCCGACGGTCTCGTTCAGCGCCGCGTCGATGACCGGCTGACGTTCGGGCGTGCCTTCGCCTTCGAGAATGGCGTTCTGGACGTCGATGATGAGAAGTGCTGTTGTCATGCTATGCTCGAGTCTTGGTTGGGAGGAAGAAGACCGCTTCAGCGGCGGCTTTCGATCGCCATGCGAACGGCAAGCGCGCCGAGCACGCCGCCCATCAGCCAGCGCTGCACGGATTGCCAGGTTGGGCGACCGGAGAGGAAGGTTGCGATGGAGCCGGCCGTCAACACGATCAGCGCATTCACGGAAAGGCTGGTGAAGATCTGGACCGTGCCAAGCACGACGGATTGGGAAAACACCTCGCCCTTTGCGGGATCGATGAACTGCGGCAGCAGAGACAGATAGAGAACCGCTATCTTCGGGTTCAAGAGGCTTGTTGCAAAGCCCATCAGGAAAAGACGCCGCGGACTGTCGGCCGGCAGGTTGCGCACCTCGAAGGCTGCGCGTCCGCCGGGACGCAGCGCCTGCCAGGCGAGATAGAGGAGATAGAGCGCGCCGGCGAACCGCAGCGCATCGTAGGCATAGGGTACGGCCAAAAGCAGCGCCGTGATGCCGAAGGCGGCCGAGAGCATGTAGACCAGGAAACCGAGGCCGACGCCGGCGAGCGAAACCAGTCCCGCCACACGCCCCTGGCAAAGGGCGCGGGAGATCAGATAGATCATGTTTGGCCCGGGCGTCAGCACCATGCCAAGTGCCACGAGAGCAAAGGCGGCAAGACTTGCGGTTCCAGGCATGGACGGCCTCCAGTTTCGGGGCGGCGAAAGGACGAAATTTTCGTCATGCTTCGGCAATGCCTTAGCCGGAACGGCGATTTCGATCAATGCAGCCAAATTGCCTGGGCCAAGAAAAACGGCTAACTAGCCCGCTCGCCAATCCGCGGAGCCGACGATGAGTCTTGCCAGCCTTCTTGCCTATTGCAGCGCGCTTTTCATTGCCGCCGCGATTCCCGGGCCGGGCATGACGGCGATCGTCGCGCGGGCACTCGGCTCCGGTTTCCGCGAGACCTTCTTCATGGGGCTCGGCCTTGTTCTCGGCGACCTCTTCTATCTGACCGCGGTCATCCTTGGTCTTGCCTTTGTTGCCCAGACCTTCACCACCGCCTTCATGGTCATCAAGATCCTCGGCGCGCTCTATCTCGTCTATATCGCCTATAAGCTCTGGACCGCCGGCCTTTTGCCGCAGGATATCCAGGCGAAGAAAAGCGCCAGCGTGGGCCTGTCCTTCCTGTCCGGATTGCTGGTGACGCTCGGCAACCCGAAGACCATGCTGTTCTACGTGGCCCTGGTGCCGACGCTGATCGATCTGCGCGCGATCGGTCTTAATGAATATGCCGTTCTCGTCGGCTCGACCTTCATCGTCCTGATGGCGGTTCTGATCCCCTATATCCTGCTTGCATCCCGTGCCCGCCTGCTTCTGAAACAGCCGCGTGCGCTGAAGTCGCTGAACCGGATCGCTGCGGGTATTCTCGGAACCACCGCCGCCTATATCGCGACCCGCGCTGCCTGAAAAATTCGTTCCGCAAGGCACGCTTCCGCAACAGTTTTTTCCAATGGGCATCAAGCGGTTGGAGAATAGCCCTCTGGCAAGCGGTGTGGTTTGATCCTATTGTCCCTCACAACTTGGCAAAAGGGAGAACACCATGTCAGAGCAGCGCAAGCCCGGCCGCGGCCGCATCTATTCCTCGATCACCGAGACGATCGGCGATACGCCGATCGTTCGCCTCGACAAGCTGGCGAAGGAAAACGGGGTGAAGGCCAATCTTCTGGCGAAGCTGGAGTTCTTCAATCCGATCGCCTCGGTCAAGGATCGTATCGGCGTTGCGATGATTGAATCGCTGGAAGCGCAGGGCAAGATCACGCCCGGCAGGACGACGCTGGTCGAGCCGACGTCGGGCAATACCGGCATCGCGCTCGCCTTTGCCGCCGCAGCCAAGGGATACAAGCTGATCCTCACCATGCCGGAAACCATGTCGGTCGAACGCCGCAAGATGCTGGCGCTGCTCGGCGCCGAACTGGTGCTGACGGAAGGCCCGAAGGGCATGAAGGGCGCCATCGCCAAGGCGGAAGAGCTGGCAGCGACCCTGCCGGATGCGATCATCCCGCAGCAGTTCGAAAACCCGGCCAATCCGGAAATCCACCGCAAGACGACGGCCGAGGAAATCTGGAACGATACCGACGGCAGCGTCGATATCCTGGTTTCCGGCATCGGCACCGGCGGGACGATAACCGGCGCCGGCCAGGTGCTCAAGAGCCGCAAGCCGTCGATCAAGGTTATCGCCGTCGAGCCGGAGGAATCGCCGATCCTGTCCGGTGGCGCTCCCGGGCCGCACAAGATCCAGGGCATCGGCGCGGGCTTCGCGCCTGCCATCCTCGATACGAAAATCTATGACGAGATCGTCACGGTCAACAGCGCCCAGGCCGTGGAAACAGCGCGCCGCGTCGCCAAGCTCGAAGGCGTGCCGGTCGGTATCTCCTCCGGTGCCGCGCTGGCGGCTGCGATCCGGGTCGGCCAGCGCCCGGAGAACGAAGGCAAGAACATCGTCGTCATCATTCCCTCCTTCGCCGAACGCTACCTCTCGACGGTGCTGTTCGAACATCTCGTCGGCTGATCGTTCACGATCGGCGCGTTGAAGATCAAGACCGCCCTCATCTCTGCGTGAGGGTGGTCTTTTGCAGACCTTTCTCATGCCGCCGCCGTCAGCCGTTCGCCGGCGATCCGGTAGGAGATCGCTTCGGCCAGATGGATGCGCCCGACCGTTGCCTTCTCGTCGAGATCGGCGAGCGTGCGGGCGACCTTCAGGACGCGGTGGTAGCCGCGCGCCGAAAATTTCATCTTCTCGGCTGCGTCGCGCAGCAACTGCAGGCCGCCGGCATCCGGCTCGGCCATCTTTTCGATCATGGATGTCGAGCAGCGCGCGTTGGACAGGATTTCCGGCATGCCGAAGGCGATGAAGCGATCCGCCTGGATTTCGCGGGCGCGGGCGACGCGTCTTGCGACCACGGCACTCGGTTCGGCCGGTGCCGGGCGGATCAGGTCGGCGGCGGTGACGGAGGGGACATCGATGCGGATGTCGATGCGGTCCATCAACGGCCCGGAAATGCGGCCCTGGTAGTCGGCGACGCAACGGGGGCCGCGGGCGCAGCTATGCCCCGGTTCGCCCGCCATGCCGCAGCGGCAGGGGTTCATAGCGGCGACCAACTGGATGGCCGCCGGATAGGTGACGCGGTGATTGGCGCGGGCGATGATGCATTCGGATGTTTCGAGCGGCTGGCGCAGCGCATCGAGCACCTGCGGCGTGAACTCCGGAAACTCGTCGAGGAACAACACGCCGTTATGGGCAAGCGAGGCCTCGCCCGGCTTGGCGCGCAGGCCGCCGCCGATCATCGCGGCCATCGTCGCCGAATGGTGCGGTGTGCGGAAGGGCCGCCGGTCCGACAGCTTGCCGCCCGGCAACTGTCCGGCGATCGAATGGATCATCGAGACTTCAAGCAGCTCGGCGGGCGAGAGCGGCGGCAGGATGGAGGGCAGGCGGGCGGCAAGCATCGACTTGCCGGAGCCGGGCGGGCCGACCATCAGCAGATTGTGGTTTCCCGCCGCGGCCACCTCCAGCGCCCGCTTGGCACTTTCCTGCCCCTTGATATCGGCGAGATCGGGCATGTTGGCGGCACTGGCGCGGACCGCCGGCTCCGGCCGCGACAAGACCTGGGTTCCGCGAAAATGATTGGCAAGCGCAATCAGGCTGCGCGGCGCAAGAATATCGATCTCGGCACCGGCCCAGGCTGCCTCGGCGCCGCTTTCCGAAGGGCAGATCAGCCCCTTGCCAAGCCCGTTGGCGCCGATCGCCGCAGGCAGCGCACCGGCCACGGCAGCGATCGTCCCGTCGAGATTAAGTTCGCCGATGACCACATAGCCGCCGAGCGCATCCGCGGGAATGGCGCCGAGCGCTGCCATCAGGCCGAGCGCGATGGGAAGGTCGAAGTGGCTGCCTTCCTTCGGCAGGTCCGCCGGCGCGAGGTTGACGGTGACTTTCTTGGCAGGCAGCGACAGGCCCGAGGCATGCAGCGCTGCCTGGACGCGCTCCCGGCTCTCGGCCACCGCCTTGTCCGGAAGGCCGACGATCTGCATGCCCACTTTTCCGGGCGCCACCATCACCTGGACGTCGACCGGCACGCCTTCTATGCCCTGGAATGCAACCGTACTGACACGCGCGACCATGACTGCCCCTCTTGCCGCGAGGCAGGCTCACATCCCTGCCACCACAACCTCCACCGGTTGTGTGGGGAAATCTTGCACGAATAACGGAATAAAACAAGAACAATTATCGAACGGATTTGGCAACGATAATCGCATAGGTTGAATCAAGGTTGTATTTCGCGAACGAAGCGGAACAACCGTGAACATCCTTAAGCTGCAATCGGTTGCGCCAGCCGGTCACGAGCGCGATCCGGCCGGCTCTTTCGTCAGGCACGCTTTCGTTCGATGGCGTCCCAGAGAAGCGCGGCGATATCGGCGCCGCCGAACTTCTTCACTTCGCGGATGCCGGTGGGCGAGGTGACGTTGATCTCGGTCATGACGTCGCCGATCACATCGATGCCGACCAGCAGGAAACCGCGCTCGCGCAGCGCAGGGCCGATGCGGGCGCAGATTTCCTTCTCCCGCGTGGTGAGTTCGGTCGCCTCCGGCTTGCCGCCGGCATGCATGTTGGAACGCGCGTCGTGTTCGGCCGGAACGCGGTTGATCGCGCCGACCGGCTCGCCGTCGACCAGGATGATGCGCTTGTCGCCCTTGCGCACGGCCGGCAGGTATTCCTGGGCGATGAACGGTTCGCGAAACATCTGGCCGAACATTTCAAGCAGCGACGACAGGTTGCGGTCGTCGCGGGTCGAATGGAAGACGCCCGCACCGCCGTTGCCGTAAAGGGGCTTCAGGATGATGTCGCCCATCTCGGCGCGGAAGCTGGCGATTTCAGTGGGATCGCGGGTGATCAGCGTCTTCGGCATCAGGTCGGGAAATTCGGTGACGAAGATCTTTTCCGGCGAATTGCGCACCCAGGCGGGATCATTGACGACCAGGGTTTTCGGGTGGATGCGCTCGAGCAGGTGCGTCGAGGTGATATAGGCCATGTCGAAGGGCGGGTCCTGGCGCAAGAGCACGACGTCCATGGTGGACAGGTCGACGCGCTCGGCGTCGCCCAGCGAATAGTGATCGCCCTTGACGTCGCGCAGCAGCATCGGCTGCACGGTGGCGAAGATCTTGCCGTCGCGCAGCGACAGCTGGTTGGGCGTATAATGGAACAGCTTGTAGCCGCGCGCCTGCGCTTCGAGGCTCATGGCGAAGGTGCTGTCGCCCGCGATGTTGATGCTGGAGACGTGGTCCATCTGGACTGCGACATTTGTGATCTTTGCCATGGGGCGTTTCCTGTTGGTCGTGGACGTCGTTGCAAAGCCTCTATATCAAATCGCGTCTGCGGAAACCTACAGATTTCATCCGACTTCCCCACTTGGCGCGGCGAAGCCTTCACGCGGCGGCTTTTTCGCCCGTGCTTCAGATCATTTCGGTTCGCCGGCTTCACGGGCCAGGCGGGATCGGCCGGGGCACGTCGGGTGCCTCAGTTAAGTAATAGTAGGTGACACGCGACGTGCCCCGTCTCGGTGGTTTTTACCTGCAACTGCGGTTTCTCTGCGGGGATGGCGGCACCTTTTTTCGGCACAGGGTGGCGCTCGACTTTTACCCGATTGCTCCAGCATCGACGGCACCACGAAAGGCCTGTCTTCCGACACGCCAGTCGCCGCTCCTCATGTGTGCCTCACANACTTCGCCGAACACAGCGCCACGGGCCTTGAGGTGTTCGTGGATCGGCGAGCGGCGCACACCGCGCGCCGTCGCCATCTGGCGATAGGGGAAGTGGTCGGCATAGAGCAGGCCGAGCGTCTCCGTTACGCGCTCCCTGAGATAAGTGCGGTTCTTCTGAAACGGCTGCGCCCGGCGGATATCGACCTCCCAGAGGTCGAAGGGCGGCTCGCCGTCGTTCATCCACTGCGCCAGCGCCATGCCGGCGCCGCCGGAGGAGACGATGCCGATCGAATTGTAGCCGGCGGCCACCCAGTAACCCTTCAGTTCGGGTGCTTCGCCGAGATAGTAGCGATCGTCCGGGGTAAAGCTCTCCGGGCCGTTGAAGAAGGTGTGTATCCCGGCTGTTTCCAGCATCGGCATGCGGTTGACCGCCTTTTCGAGGATCGGCGCGAAATGGTCGACATCCTCAGGCAACTGGTCGAAGCAGAAATCCTCGCGGATGCCGTCCATGCCCCAGGGCTTGGCCACCGGTTCGAAGGCACCGAGCAGCATCTTGCCGGCATCTTCCTTGTAATAGGCGCATTCATCGGGCACGCGCAGCACCGGTAGCGACTTCAGCCCCACGACCGGCTCGGTGACGATATAGAAATGCTCGCAGGCATGCAGCGGCACGGTCACGCCCGACATATTGGCAAGCTCGCGCCCCCACATGCCGGCGGCGTTGACGACGTTCTCGGTCGCGATCGTAAACGTCTCGCCGTTCTGCACGCAGGTGACGCCGGATACCCTGCCATCCCTCTTCTCGACAGCCGTGACCTTCACGCCTTCAATCACCGTGGCGCCGTTCCGCCGCGCGCCCTTTGCCAAGGCCATGGCGATATTGGCCGGATCGCATTGCCCGTCGAGCGGCAGGTGCACGGCGGCGATGACGTCCGAGACATTGAGGTGCGGATACATCTCCTTGACTTCACCGGGCGTGATCTCGCGCACGTCGACATTGAAGGCGCGGGCAAGCGAGGCCTGACGGTAGATCTCTTCGCGGCGCTCCTCTGTCAGCGCCACGGTGATCGAGCCGTTCTGCTTCATGCCGGTACCAATACCGGTCTCGGCCTCCAGCTTGACGTAGAGGTCGCGCGAATATTTGGCGAGCCGCGTCATGTTCTGCGAGGCGCGCAGCTGGCCGATCAGGCCGGCCGCATGCCAGGTCGTGCCGCAGGTCAATTGCTTGCGCTCCAGGAGGACGACATCGGTCCAGCCGAGCTTCGCCAGATGATAGGCGACCGAACAGCCGGAGACGCCGCCGCCGATGATGACCACACGGGCCTTGGAGGGAATGGCCTTCGTCATGCGCGCAGTCTTTCATTGTTGGGGTCGAACAGCGGCTGATCGGGCTGCACGATTGCCTTGAAGCGGTCGCCGTAGATTTCGACCTCGACCTCGGTTCCGGGGTGCGTCAGATCCGCCCGCAGCATGCCGAGCGCCACGGACTTGCCGACGCGGTAGCCCCAGTTGCCCGATGTCGTCTCGCCGACCACCTTGCCGTCATGCCAGAGCGTCGACATGGAGGGCGCGTCGCATTCGCCGGCATCGACGACCAGCGTCACAAAGCGCTTGCCGACACCCAGCTGCTTCTCCCGCTCCAGCGCCGCCTTGCCCTTGAACGCGGGCTTTGTCCAGTCGACGAAACGCTCCAGACCGCCCTGCAGGATGGTGTAGTCGGTGGAAAGGTCGCCCTTCCAGGCACGGTAGCCCTTCTCGATGCGCAGGCTGTCCAGCGCCTCCATGCCGAATGGCTTAAGGCCATGCTTCTGGCCGGCCGCCCAGACCGCGTCGAAGACGGCGACCGTATCGTCCACCTTCGTGTGAAGTTCCCAGCCAAGCTCTCCGGCGAAGGAAACGCGCACCAGCTGCAGCCAGCGGCCGGCGATCTGGCATGACTGGTGCGTCAGCCACGGCTTGGAGAGATCGGCGTCCGTGACTTCGGCGAGGATGGCGCGCGATTTCGGTCCGGACAGGATCTGGCAGGCGAAGTTTTCCGTCACATCGTCCAGCGCAAACGCCGCGTCCTTCGGCAGATGCTTCTGCAACCACTCAAAATCGTGCCACTGCGCCGTCGCCGCCGTGATCAGGAAGAAGAAATCGTCCTCCAACGCCATCACCGACATTTCCGTGACGATGCGGCCCTTGTCGTCGGCAAAATAGGCAAGGCCGATGCGACCGGGTCTCGGCACCTTGCCGGTGATGAGCCCCAGCAACCAGTGGCGCGCGCCCTCGCCCTTTAACCGGTAGCGGGAAAAGCCCGGCAGATCGAGAATGCCTGCAGCGTCCCGCACGGCCAGGCATTCCTCCTCGATTCGCTTCTGCCAAGGCCCCGCCCGGTTCCAGGTCTGCGTTGATTCTTCCGACGTATCGTCACCCGGCTTGGCGTACCAGTTGGCGCGCTCCCAGCCGTTATAGGGCTTGAACTGCGCACCAAGCGCCGCGATCCGGTCGTGGATCGGCGAGAGTTTCCTGTTGCGACCGGCAGGCCAGGCATGTTTCGGGAAATGCATCGCATATTCGTGGCCATAGACCTCCATGCCCTTGGCAATGCAGTAGTCCCGGTCCGAGGCAAAGCGCGTATAGCGGCGCGGGTCACAGGACCACATATCCCACTCCGTTTGCCCTTCGGTCACCCATTCGGCGAGCACCTTGCCGGCACCGCCCGCCTGGCAGATACCGAAGGTGAAGACGCAGGCCTCAAACGCGTTCGGCACGCCCGGCATCGGCCCGATCAGCGGGTTTCCATCCGGCGCGTAGGGGATCGGCCCGTTGATCATGCGCGACAGGCCGGCTGTACCGAGGATCGGCACGCGCTCGACGGCGTCGTTCAGATACCATTCCAGCCGCTCAAGATCGTCGGGGAAAAGCTGGAACGAGAAATCCTCCGGCATCGGATCGTCCGGCGTCACCCAATGCGCCTTGCAGTTCTTCTCGTAGGGCCCGAGATTCATCCCGGTCTTTTCCTGGCGCAGGTAATAGGAGCTGTCGACGTCGCGCAAAAGCGGCAGCTTGTGGCCCACCTCCTTCGACCAAGCCGCCAGCTCCGGAATTTCCTCAAACAGCATGTACTGATGGCTCATCACCATCATCGGCACGTCGCGGCCGAACCATTTGCCGACCTCGCGGGCATAGTAGCCGGTGGCATTGACGACATATTCGCAGCGGATCTCGCCTTGCGGCGTGGAAATGATCCATTCATCGTTTTCCCGGCGAGCGCCGGTGGCGGGACAGAACCGAAAAATCTTCGCGCCCATGTCGCGCGCGCCCTTTGCCAGGGCCTGCGTCAGCTGCGCCGGATCGATGTCGCCGTCATAGGGATCGTAGAGCGCACCGGTGAGGTCATGCGTCTCGACAAAAGGGTATTTTGCGTTGATCTCATCGGGCGACAGGATGTCGAGGTCCATGCCCTGGTAGCGCCCCATGCCGACGACACGCTTGAACTCCTGCAGCCGCTGCTTCGAATGACCGAGCCGGATGGAGCCGGTCACATGGTAGTTCATCGGGTAGCCGACCTGAGCACCCAATGCGCGATAGAGCGAGGCTGAATAGCGCTGCATGTTCATGATCGACCAGGAGGACGAAAACGTCGGCACATTGCCGGCGGCATGCCAGGTCGAGCCTGCCGTCAATTCGTTCTTTTCCAGAAGCACGCAGTCCGTCCAGCCCGTCTTGGCCAAATGGTAGAGCGCGGAAGCGCCGACGACACCTCCCCCAATAATCACGACACGCGCGTGAGACGGCAGATTCGACATGGCAGCTCCCTTGTTTCACAAGAGTTTTGGCGAGGAACCCGCTCATCATCAAGCAGCCGGAATTCGCTTTATTGATCGAAGAATTCGATTAGATTGCGGATGAAGCACCCCCTCCCCAACCCTCCCCACAAGGGGGAGGGAGTTTACCGAGAATGCCGTCCGCCCTTTGCATGAAGTCACAGAGGGCGAGACGGAGCAGGGTCGCTCCCTCCCCTTGTGGGGAGGGTTGGGGAGGGGTTTTCACCCAAACACCGGAAACCGCCGCATGCAGATCGACCTCATCGAAACCTTCCTCGACCTGATGGAGACGCGCAGCTTCAATCGCACGGCGGAGCGGCTGAACATCACGCAATCCACCGTCTCCCACCGCGTCAAGGCGCTGGAGGCGCAGTTCAACCGCAAGCTCTTCACCCGCAACAAGGGCGGTACAACGCCAACGTCATCCGGCCTGCGTTTCCTCGACCACGCAAAAGCCCTGCAGCATCAATGGCACGAGGCGACGCGGGCAGTGGAAAATGCCGGCGCCTATGAGCGCTCCATGCGCCTCGGCATACAACACGATCTCGCCGAGGTCTTTGCCGGCCGCTGGCTTTACGCGGTCCGCGCCGACCTGCCGGCAACATCGATCTACATGGAAGCGGATTATTCCAACCAGATGAACCGCGACCTGGCGGCCGGCGATCTCGATCTCGCCATCCTCTATACCCCACACTACCTGCCCGACCTGCACTATGAACGCATCGGCGAAATGATTTACAGACTGGTCAGCACCACGGCGCGGACAGTCGGTGAACTGCAGTCCGAGACCTATATCCAGGCGGTCTATTCACCCGCCTTCGACCGGGCGCACAGGCTGGCTTTGCCGCATCTGTCAGCGGCGCCGCTGGCTTCGGGACAGAACATCGCTATCATGGATCTGCTAAAGACGCTGGGCGGCGCCGCCTACGTCATGAGCAGCACCGCGGCTGAGCTTGCCAGGGAAGGCGCAGCCTTTCCGATAGAGGATGCGCCGCCCATTCCGCAGGCCGTCTATGCGGCAACGAGCATCCGCACACGACACGCGCATCAGCACAGACGCATCATCGGCGTCATGCAGGATCTGCTGGCTTCCTGCAGCGCCGCGCGTCAGACATGACGCGCAACGACGCTTTAGCTGAAACTGCAGGAAGCGCTGCCTGCAGAAATCCATCAAAGCTGGACGGCAAGTTCGGTGTTCTGCGTTTTTAACAACTGGGCCAGCATATCGGGGCCGGAGACCGGATAGGCGATCGCGTAACCCTGCAGGACATCGCAGCCCAGCCGCGTCGAAAGCTTGGCGTGCTCCTGCGTCTCCACCCCTTCGGCGACCACTTCGATGTCGAGCGCCTTTGCGATATCGACGATTGAGCGCAACAGCCGCTTCTGTTCGCGCGAGGTGGTAATCGGAAAGACCAGCCGCCGGTCGATTTTCAGCCGCCGCGGCCTCACCTTCGTCAGCCCGATGATCGAGGCGTGTCCAGAACCGAAGTCATCGATCTCGATGTCTATGCCCATCTGCTTGAGCGCAGCAACATTCGAAAGCACCCCCTCCTCGCTATCGTCAAGGAAGATCGTCTCCAGCAATTCGAAAGACAATGTCTCCGGCTCGACATCCATCTGCTGAAGCTCGTCGATCAACAGCGGATCGGACAACCGCGCCGCCGAAACATTCACCGCTATCCGCGGAACGCGCACGCCCTGACGCATCCAGGCTCGCCGGTCCTTCAATGCCGCCTTGAGAATAGCGGCGTCGAGGTCGTCCAGCATGCCAAGGCCTCCCGCGACGGAGATGAATTCTCCCGGCAACAGCAGCCCGCGTTTCGGATGGCGCCACCGCGCCAAGGCCTCCAGGCCGACGATGCGGCGGGTGCGCGCATCGACCTGCGCCTGGTAAAAGGGAACAAACTCTCCCTTCTCCAGTCCGCGCGCAAATTGCTTGGCGACGCGACGCTCGTTGTTGAGCTGCGCCTTGAGCTGTGCCGAGAAAAGCTCCACCCTGCCCCGACCTAGTTTCTTGGCGCGGTGCAAGGCAATATCGGCCTCGGTGAGCAGGCTGGCGACATGCTTGCCGCTGGCGGAAGCCAGTCCGATGGATGCGCCTGCGCGCAGCACTTCGTCATTGTGCCATATCGATTGCTTCAGTTGCTGGGCGAGCCGCTCGGCAACGGTCTTCAAATCCTCGATGGAGTTGAAATTGGCGATCAGCGCCGCAAATTCGTCGCCGCCGATGCGCGCGACGAAGGCGTTGGTCGGTAATGCGGCGACAATCCGGCTGGCGGCCGATTTCAGCACATCATCGCCCACCGAATGCCCCGCCGTGTCGTTGATCTGCTTGAACCGGTCGAGGCCGATGTGAAGGATGGCGAGCTTTTCCAGCCCTGCATCCTCCGCAAGTTCCGCCAAACGGCGATCGAAGAAGCTGCGGTTCGGCAGCCCGGTCAGGTAGTCGTGTTCGGCCGTGTATTCGATCCGCCGGGCGCTCGCCTCGAGAGCAACGGCGCGTTTCTCGGCAATGGCCTTTTGCCGCTGCAGCTCCCGATTGAGCATGACATCCGCGGTCACGTCCCATTCCACGCCGATGAAGGTAATATTTCCGTCTTGCTCGAAGCAATGCGCCCGGGAGCGGAGATAGCGAATTTTGCCGTCCGGCAGAACAATGCGATACTCGGACGCGTAGCCACCTTTGCCCTTGATGGCGAAGTTGAAATCCGCCTCGGCCTGCTCCCGGTCATCCGGATGGACCGCCTTGGCCCACAACGCCGCCTTGACGCGCTTGCTCGTCTTGCCGGTTCCATAGAGCCGGTGCATCTGCCTGTCCCAGACGACTTCGTCCTTCTGCGTATCGTGTTCCCATACGCCGATCCGGGAGGCGTCAAGCGCGAGCTCCAGCCTCCGAAGAATATTCTGAAATTCCTGTTCGGACCTCGCCGCCTTCATTGGTTTCTCTGTGAATGATTCTTTGCATAAGACGTGCGCGGCATTCTGCCGCAAGGTTCCTAAAGAAATATTGTCACACAATAATGCGAAATGTAATCCGCAATACAATCAACCATTCAGTGTTATTTGATGACAGATAGTCGTACCCCGTGCAATTTTTGCTTAACCTGCAAAGATACATGTGCAAGCGAACTTCTGCAACCGTGACGGCAAAGCGGCATCGCAGGTCGCATCGTCGAATTGACATCGACCGAGCGACGTCATAATCATCGTCTGTCAATTGGTTCCCTTGGAAGCGAACGCTTCCGGGGAGTAAATGGGAACGTGACGGATGGACCCAAACTGGGCATTTCAATCACGGCCGACCCCGCGACTGTAGAGCGGTCAGAGTTTGTCATGCCGGTCGATCCGGCAAAAGCCACTGCGGCGGCGGGTCTTAGGCCCGCACCTTGGGAAGGCGAGACAGTCTCACTGGTGCCGAGCACCTGACGCCGCGAGCCAGGAAACCTGCCGGTTGATGAAGGGCATGGTGCCCAATTGGTGGGACATTTCCCACACGCCATCACGGAGGTTGTCATGGCTACGACTACAGTTTCGAGCGTTTCGCTCTCCCTCAACGACCGCATCACTGCCGGCATCCTTGCCCTTCTGATCGGCAGTTTCCTGGTTTTCGGCGCGGGTCTCGCGAATTCCGCCGTGCTGCATGATACCGCGCACGACGTTCGCCACTCCTACGGTTTCCCCTGCCATTGATCGGCAGGTGTGAGAAGCCCTGCGCTTTTCGCATTCACTCTGACAACGGATCGCTGGTTTCCGTGGAAACCATGCATTGACGGTAAATGCGCCCGTGCTGCGGCACCGGGCGGCATTTGCCGTGGGGATTTCAAACACAGCAAGCCGGAGAGCGTTGACGAGCATCCGCTCCGCTTGAACCTGGGGGTATCAAAATGATTGTCAAAACGCTTCTGGCCGCCTTGGTGGCCGGACTGATTGCGGGTGTCTTCACGACCGTGGCGCAGTCTGCGCGGGTCGTACCGATCATCCTTCATGCCGAAGAATATGAGGCCAAGGAGCCCGCGACGGAACAGCCCGCCGCCACCGAGGGGCAGCAGCACTCGTCGCTCGAGCAGCCAGCAACGATTGGCGATATACTTGCGGCATTTTCGCCGATCACTCCGGCCTACGCCCATGAGGGTGAGCATGAAGACGAAGGCGGCATCATGTTCGGCATGAGCCGGTTTTCAGGCACCCTGCTTGCCAACCTAGTAACCGGCACAGGGTTCAGCCTGCTGCTGACCGGCATCAGTTTGCTGATCGGTTATCCCATCACGCTACGCAACGGCGTGCTCTGGGGCGCCTGCGGTTGGCTGGCCATCCACATGCTGCCCGCCGTCGGCCTGCCGCCGGAATTGCCCGGATTTCCGGCCGCCGACCTGCATGACCGGCAGATATGGTGGGTGGCGACAGTCCTGCTCTCCGGAGCCGGCCTGTATCTGCTTGTGCTGCGCCCCGAAATCCTTGCGAAAATCGCCGGCCTTGCCGCGCTGGCCGCGCCGCATATCTATGGCGCGCCGCAGCCTGCGGATATTTCGAGCCCCGTTCCGGCCGTTCTCGGCGCCGAGTTCGCGGTCGCCGCGCTGGCAACCGCGCTCGCCTCGTGGATCGTGCTCGGCCTTGTCTCGGGTTATATCAACGACCGCTTCCTGAAATCGGCATAACGAGCCGGCTTGCGGATCTCAGCCGCCTGCGCCTTCGAGATGAGCGCGCAGGCGGCTTTTTTGCGTCTCCTCGTCGAGAAGGACGCAGACATCGCAGAATGTTCCGCCATCCGTCCGGTAATACAGGCAGCAACCGCTTCGCAGGCGAAAAACGCGCTCCACCGGCACGCCATCCACGATTGCGGCGATGTTTTGATAACGCAGGGCGCCCGACTTCAGCGGCGAACCTTCCGTGTTAACGATCGCAAGTGCCCAGGCCATCGCCTGCTCCTCCTGCGCCGACGCTGCCCCTATTTCGAGAAACGCACCGGCAATGCCGTCGGCAGCCAGCCGCCATTGCGCAACCGATGACAGACCGGTGTGGGCCCTCACCGTTTCGATGACCGGCGCAAGGTTGGCGATGAAGCCGTCATGGAACAGGGCCGCATTGTCGGGGCCTTTGCGAAAATCGCGGAAGCGAAAATGAAGGCGGCGCAAATCGGACGGGAAGACTTCCGCCCCGTTTTTGCGGGAATATGGTTCAAAGCGAATGGCAAGGCTGCTCGGATCGAGATCCGGGACGAGACCACTTCTCAAAAAAATGCCGCCTGCTGCAAGACTGAGATGATGACCGTAGAAGGCGATCAGATGAGCGCCCTTTGTGCGGTCATCCATTCCGGCGGCAAACCGGCCCTGATAGTCCAGAAGTTCGTCGATCTCGCGACACGCGTCGGCCACGGGCGAAAAATCCGTTTCGTCGCCGTCAACAGAGGCTCCCACCTGCGGAAACTGCTGCGCAAGCCAGGCCAAGGCCGCTTGCGCATCCTCCATCAGGGGAGAGGCAGGCCAATCGCCGGTATTCGCGTTCTCGTCCAAAGCGTGCCGCCCGTTTCTATGCCGGCCACCCGAGTATCTTAAAGCCAACCGCCGGAAAAGCCAGCTCTTTTCAAGCCGCGCCGGATGACCGGCGACCCCCGCATCAGGTTCCAGAGGAGACCGGTGCGATGATTTTCAATCATCATCAACAGCAGACCCTGGTCAAGGGCGACGCTGCGGCTGTTGAGCCAGCCTTCGGCGGTCTTGCCGGGAACGCTTGGATTGAAACTGCCCAGAAACCGTCCATCGCGGATCACCCCGGGATAGGTCGAGACGATGTGGCGCGTCGCCGACATCGCGGCCTTCGGCTCAAACGGCAGACAGGCGAGCGGTGCCCATGGCGCAATCGTGCCGTCGTCCGGACCGAGCGGCGCGCCGCGCGCTGCGTAACCGGAAAACCGTTGATGGCGGCCATCCAGCAGCCGGCGCGGCCTCAAGGGTCCGTCGCAGGACGTCAACCCCCACATATCGGCACCATAGCCGGCAAAACCGCCGGGATTGCTGATCGCATAGTCGCGCTGCACGGCAATCGCTCGGCGGGTGTTCTCGAAATAGTCTGTGTCCTTCGCCGCAACGGCCGCGTCGCGAATGCCACGGAAATCGATAAAGGCATGCGAAAAAAGATGGATGAACAATGGCCCGGCATAGAGGAACGGCTTCTCCTCCACCGTCATCCAGTCGAATTTCCCGGCGAAGGCATCGTAACTCTCCCTGCCGATCGGGTAAGACGGAGAAGCAAGCGCCAGAACATAGAGGACGATCGCTTCGCTGTAGGATTCCCAGCGATAGGACAGAAAGCCGCTGCGCGGCTTCCAGCCGAGCCAGAACGCCCCTTTGCCGTCGAGAGCCCAGGCCCAGTTGGCGCGGGCATAGAGCATGGCCGCGCACGACCGGATCTCTGCCTCGACTTCGTTTTCCTGGTTGAAATAGGCGGCCGCCGTCAACACGCCGGCAATAAGAAGCGCGCTGTCGATCAGTGACAGCTCGCTGCGCCATGTCCGCTGGCCGGTCCTCATGTCGAGAAAGTGGTAGTAGAGGCCCTTGTACCCCGTCGCGTTCTTGTCGCGGCCCTGCCGGCTTTCGGCGAAGAAACGCAGCGTCACCAGCGTCCTGGCCGCGGCATCCGCCCGGCCTATCCAGCCTCTCTCCACGCCGACCGGAAAGGCCGAAAGGCCAAAGCCCGTCGCCGCGATGCTGGACGGGACGCCGGGGAGAGACGTGTCGGCGATAAGCCCATTGTCCGGATTCGCATATTCAAGGAAGTAACCGAACGCCGCTTGCTGCAACCGGTCGAGAAGGACCGCGTCCGTGTCATTTTTCAAAAGCATTTCATCAAGCACTCCAATCAACCGCAAGTTTCACCACAAGGCTGCCGCTTGGGCAAATCACCGATTGTTGAATTCGCCAATGTGCGAAAGAATCGCCTAACGAACGACCTGTGCTACACTTTTTGCTCTTGCGACCGGCAGCAGTGATTGGATGACATGATGTTCACAACACTCGCGATGCTTCTCAGTCTCACGGGCGCGGCCGCCCTCACTCCGGCCGCCAGCAACAACCAGGTCGATGTCGCGCTCGTCCTCGCCGTCGACATGTCCGGTTCCATGGATATCGAGGAAGCGCGCGTGCAGCGCATGGGATATGTGGAAGCGCTGCGCCATGCGGAATTCATCAATGCTGTAACCGCGGGCCTCAATGGCCGCATCGCCATGAGCTATTTCGAGTGGGCCGGCAGCGTCAACGAAACGTCGCTGGTCGAATGGCAGTTGATCGATGACGCGGAGGACGCCGCAGCGTTCGCCGATCGGATCGCCGCCCGGCCGGTTTACACGCGACGCGGCACATCGATTTCCAACGCCATCGCGTTTGCCTCGAAACTCATCGCCACCATCCCCTATGATGCCACGCGTCGGGTGATCGACGTGTCCGGCGACGGCCCGAACAATCTCGGCCCGCCGGTCGACCCGGCCCGCGATGCAGCGGTCGCGAGCGGCACAGTCATCAATGGCCTTGCCATCATCATCCGCCCGTCCGGCAGCGCCGGCTCGCTGGACCGGTATTATGCGGACTGCGTCATCGGCGGCCCAGGTTCCTTCGTGCTGCCCGTTCGCCGATCGGAGGATTTCGCCGTGGCGATCCGGCAAAAACTGGTGATGGAGGTGAGCCACCGGCAACCGGTGGAACAGGTGGTTCCGGTCCAGGTCGGCCCTGCCACCGATTGTCTGATCGGCGAGAAACTGCGCCCCCGCCTCCTTGATCGTGTCTATCCCGAACTGGACCGGTAGGCAGTTTAAAGTCCGATCGTCGCCTGTCCGGAGGTCATCCCCCCAATGGACCGGTGGCTTCTGCCATTTGGACTTGTGATTTCAATGCCGCCATCACCTGCAAGGCGGCCTCGCGACCGGCAACAATCGCACCTTCGATGTAGGCCGGAAAGGACGAGGCCAGTTCCGAGGCGGCAAAATGGACGGGCGGCGCACCGGCCCGGATAATCGCTTCGGCGGCGTAGGCTGACACATCGGTGATGACATCGCTATAACCGCCCCCGCTCCAGCGATCATCGACCCAGTCGCGCATCCGAAAATCCGTATAGTCTCCGCCCTCGCTGCCCAGCGCCACGACCAGCCGGCGGATGATTTCGGACCGGATGAACCCAGCCCCCTTGCCGCTCCATTGCGCAGCCAGTGGCCCTCCGACGAACACGACGAGCGCCGCCGCGCGATCACTGCTGACGTCGCAGGCGAAAAGACCAAGGACATCGCGCCACATCACCATGCCGCTCAATCCACGATCGCGCCAGAAAGGCCGTTCGTATCGCACGAACATCTTGATGACGGTGCCGCTTTTCCAGGCACCGAGCGCATCTATCAGCGGCTGCGGCAGAGCTGGCTCGTGGGCGATCCGCGAAGCCATCACCGGCGGGGCGGCAACGATGATCTGCCGGGCCTTGAGCACGCCACGATTGCCGGTGGCGACCGTTACCGATAGATCCCTTCTCGCAATATGCGTGACGTCCGTGTCGAGCTGCAAGCGGGGACCAAGCGTCGCCGCCAGGGCCTCGGCCACGGCATGTATCGTCCCTTCGACGAAATATTGCAGCTCGTTGCCATTGCTGGTGGTGCGCCGATCATTGTCGATGAGGTACCAGAGCGGAATTTCGCCGATCGGGCGGCACCAGAGCCCCTCGACCATCGCCTGATAGCCCGCCTTGACATCCGGCGGATCGCTCTGCCGGGCAAGCCACGCCTCCGCCGTCAGGCCGGCGATAATCGGATCGTGCGGGTCGATCCTGTTTGCCCGCGCCCGGATACGGCTCGATTCCGCAAAAGTGAAACCGGTTTCCGTGGATTGGGAATCCCATTGTATCAGGAAGGCGCCCTCCATGGGCGTTTCGGCAAGCACTTTGCCGAACCGGCGCGTCAGGGCCATGATTTCCGGCATCTCGTCGCAGATGAACTGACCGCCCGTGTCGACCCGCACACCATCCGAAAAAGCCGCCGACTCCACGCGTCCCCCGACACGATCCCTCGCTTCGAGGACGATGACATCGAGCCCCGTGGCAACGAGCGCATCCGCCGCCGAAAGGCCGGTAAAGCCGGCCCCGACGACGATTACATCTGTATCGAATTCACTCACCAATGGGCTCGCCGGTCGCGTTCAGGATCTGGACTTGTCGCCTTCCGCTGCCTCAGACGCAGCCGCGGCGCCTCAAACGGGGACGTTTACCCGCTCTATCACTTCCTGACGTCTCGCTCAAAGGGAAGATCAAACCGCGGCTGGGGCAAACGCCCCCATCGCCCCCGCATACACCTTGGCGAGCGGCGTCGCATAGGACCCGCGCTTGCTCGTCGTCAGCCGCTGCGCAATCAGCGCCTCGGCCTGCTTGACTGCCGCCGAAACCCCGTCGATGACGGGCACCCCGTATTCCTCCTGCAGGCTGTAGGCGAGATCGGCCATGCCGGCACAGCCGAGCACGATGGCTTCGGCGCCGTCTTCGACAAGCGCCATTTCGATCTGGCGACGCAGCTTGCCGAGCGCACCGGACGCCGGATCCTCCAGTTCCAGCACCGGGATGTCCGCCGCACGGACCTTCGCCCGACCGCCGAAGCCATAGTGGCGTGAGAGATTCTCGAGCAGCACCCGCGAGCGCTCCAGCGTCGTCACGACGGTAAAGCGCTGGGCGAGAAACCCCGCTGTCACCAGCGCCGATTCGCAGAGCCCCAGCACGGGGAAGCCGGCCAGGGAGCGGGCGGCATCAAGTCCGGTATCGTCGAAGCAGGCAATCACCGCCGCCTGCGCACCGGTGGCATCGGCTTTTTTGATCTCCGCCAGCAAACCGGGCAGGGCGAGCGCGCCATCGTAGTGGCCTTCGATAGAGGCCGGGCCCATCTGCGACGTGGCCGCGATGATTTCGGTCCCGGGTCCGGCGACGGCGCGGGCGGCTTCCGCCGCCTTTTCCGTCATGGAGCGGGTGGTGTTCGGGTTGACGACAAGAATGCGCATGCGGGATCAGACCAGTTTCGCTTGCCTGCGGCGCATCACCAAGATGATCGCGAGCGCCAGGAGGATGATTGTGAAGGAAAACAGCGTCGTGACCGTGCCGAGCGCATAGAGCACCGGCGTCGTCACGTTGGTCGTCATGCCGTAGATTTCAAGCGGCAGCGTATTGTAGGTGCCGGATGTCATCAGCGTGCGGGCGAATTCATCGTAGGAGAGCGTGAAGCCGAACAGGCCGACGCCGATCAGGCTCGGCGCGATCATCGGCAAAAGCACATGCCGGAACGTCTGCCAGGACGTCGCCCCGAGATCGCGGGCGGCTTCCTCGTAGGACGGCGAGAAACGGTTGAACACGGCAAACATGATCAGCACGCCGAAGGGCAGCGTCCAGGTGAGGTGCGCACCGAAGGCCGACGAATACCAGGCCGGCTTGAGGCCGAGTTGCTGGAAGACGACGCCGATCCCGAGCGAGATGATGATCGACGGCACGACAAGGCTTGCGACCGCCAGGTAGAACAGCACCGTCGAGCCTTTGAACTTGCGGCGGAAGGCCAGACCGGCGAGCAGCGAAACGAGCACGTTGACCACCATGACCATCAGCCCGAGCGAGAAGGACCGCTTGAAGGATGCCCCGAAATCGCCGACCGCTTGCTGTTCGAAAAGGTTGTAGAACCAGTGCACCGAAACGCCGTTGAGCGGAAAGGTGAGCCCCCCGTCCGGCCCCTGGAAGGACAGGATCAGAACAGCTGAAAGCGGTCCATAGAGGAAAAGCACGAACACGGCGAAAAAGACCGCCAGCACGTAGAATTCCAGCGTGCGCTTTTCATGGGACATGGCTCAAAGCTCCTTGCGGATGTCGACGACGCGCAAGATGGCGGCGACCATCAGAAGCACGACGATCAGCAGAACGACGGCGTTGGCGGCGGCGGCCGGATATTGCAAGAGCGACATCTGGTTCTTCATCATCAGCGCCACGGACGCGCTCTGCCCGCCGGACATCACCTGCACCGTCGAGAAATCCGCCATGACCAGCGTCACGACAAAGATCGAGCCGATCGCGATGCCGGGTTTTGCCAGAGGCAGGATGACGTTCCAGAGAATCTGCCGGCCGTTCGCTCCGGCGTCCCGCGCCGCCTCGATCAGCGACTTGTCGATGCGCATCAGGGTGTTGAAGATCGGCGTCACCATGAACAGCGTGTTGAGATGCACCATGGCGAGCACCACGGCGAAATCGGAATAGAGCAGCCATTCGATCGGCGCTGGAATGAGGCCCATCTCGATCAGCGTCGAATTGACGAGACCGTTGCGACCGAGCACCGGGATCCAGGAGATCATCCGGATGATGTTGGAGGTGAGGAACGGCACGGTGCAGACGAGGAACAGCACCATCTGCATCGTCGTCGTGCGGATGTGGAAGGCGAGGAAATAGGCGACCCAGAAACCGATCACCAGGGTCAGTCCCCAGACCAGCGCCGTATATTTCAGCGTGTTCAGGTAGGTTTTCCAGGTGACCCAGGAACCGAGCGTATCGGTGTAGTTCATCGTCAGGAAATCGGGATAGAGCCCGGCGAAGTCGTAATCCCAGAAACTGACGACGGCGATCATCAGGATCGGCAGCAGGAAGAAGAAACCGAGGATCAGCGCCAGCGGAGCGGCCTGCAGATAGGAGGCGACACAGGCTGCGATCCTGCCGATGCTTGCAATGAGCGCCAGCCTGGCGGGCGCTTCGATCTGCGGGTGCTCTTCCGTGATGGTTGCTGTCACGTGTCGGTCTCCGGTTCATGTCCGAACGGTCATTGATGCGGAGGATGCCCCTCTCCCGCCCTGTCGGGCACCTTCTCCCCGCGAGCGGGGAGAAGGGAGTTGCGGCAGCCTCCATCGTCCCCTCTCCCCGTTTACCGCGGAGAGGGCCAGCGTGAGGGGCAGTTCCCTTAAGCAGCGATGAACTCGTTCCAGCGCTTGACCATATAGCGGTCCTCGTCCATCACCGAATTCCAGCACGCGACCTTGCCCATGCGCTCCACGAACGAGCCGCCGTCGCGCACTGCGCCTGCCTTCTCCATGACCTTGCCTTCGGGCGACAGGATATCGCCCTGAGCCGGCTTGCCCTCGATCCAGTAGCCCCACTCGTCGGCCGACATGAATTCCTTGGCGGTGTCCATGGCGGCGGAATAGTAGCCCTGCCGGTTGAGGTAGCCGCCGACCCAGCCGGACGTGTACCAGTTGATATATTCATAGGCAGCGTCGAGCTGTGCACCGCTGAGGTGCGCAGCAAGTCCGAGACCGCCGCCCCACGAACGGTAGCCTTCCTTGAGCGGCTGATACTTGCAGGCGATGCCCTTCGAGCGGACGGCAGCGACGGCCGGCGACCACATCGACTGGATCACGACTTCGCCCGAAGCCATCAGGTTGACCGACTCGTCGAACGACTTCCAGAAAGCGCGGAACTGGCCGTCCTGCTTGGCCTTGATCAGGAAGTCGATCGTCGCGTCGATCTCTTCCTTGGTCATGTTGCCCTTGTCGGCATATTTGATGTTGCCCATGGCTTCCATGATCATCGCGGCGTCCATGATGCCGATCGACGGGATGTTGAGGATCGACGTCTTGCCCTTGAAGGCCGGATCCATGATGTCGGCCCACGTGGTGATTTCGCGACCGACGAGATCCGGACGAATGCCGAGCGTATCGGCGTTGTAGATGGTCGGAACCATGGTGAACCACTGCGTCTCACCCTTGGCAAAGGTCTTTTCGCCCGGCGCTTCGACGAAACCGACAGTGTGCGGTGCGGTGCCTTGCGCGATGACGCTGTCGGGCGTGAGCTTGCCGGTTTTGAACAGCGGCACGATCTTGTCGTAATATTTCAGCTTCTTGATATCCATCGGCTGGATGACGCCGGCCGGAAACACCTTCTTGAGGATCCAGTATTCGATGTCGGCGATGTCGTAGCTGTCCGGCTGCGTCACGGCGCGCTGGGCGGCGGCGTCGGAATCGGTCGCCGTCATCTCCAGGGTGATGCCGAGGTCGGCCTTGCACTTCTCGGCGATCGCGTTGATGTTCGAGACTCCGGTGCCGAACTGGC
This sequence comes from Rhizobium giardinii bv. giardinii H152, assembly GCF_000379605.1. Classification (GTDB taxonomy): domain Bacteria; phylum Pseudomonadota; class Alphaproteobacteria; order Rhizobiales; family Rhizobiaceae; genus Pararhizobium; species Pararhizobium giardinii. The sequence goes on from NZ_KB902578.1 coordinate 200,241, forward strand.
GCAGCGTGATCGGGTTCTGCGCCCAGATCGTCGGGAAGCCGGTGATCAGACCGGAGCCGATCACGGCACCGGTTGCCGCGGCACCGGTCTTCAACAGGCCGCGTCTTGAAATTCCCTTAGGTGTCTTGTTTTCAGTCGTCATTTCAGTTCCCTCTTTTTGATGTTGATAAAGGATTAGGCAGCCACGCGGCCAAGAAGCACCGCATCCTCGAGGCCCCAGCTCAGCGGCACGGCATCGCCGACCGCCACCGGTGTCTTGAAATAGTCGGCATCAGTGGCAATGACGGTGAAATCGTCGCTGCCGGCGCCGAGAACGGTGATCTTCACGGACGCCCCGCGATATTCGACATTCGACACCACCCCGTGGAAACCGAGCGTCTTTTCGGATGGCGCAGCGAGCCGGACCCGGTCCGTGCGAACGCCGATATCGATGGGCGAGCCGGCTACCTGGGCTGGACCCGCGACGGTGAATTTCTGCCCCTCGGCGACCTCCAGCGTCACCTTGCCATCGCCGCTTTCGACGACCCGGCCGGTCAGAACGTTGTGATCACCCATGAAGCGGGCGACGAAGGCGGTTGCCGGGCGCTCAAATACGTCCCGCGGTGATGCCGCCTGCTCGATGCGCCCATCATTCATGATGACGATGACATCGGCCAGCGCCATCGCCTCTTCCTGGCTATGGGTGACGTGGACGAAGGTGATGCCGAGGCTTTTCTGCAGCTTCTTCAGTTCCGCCCGCATGCGGATCTTCAGGAAGGGATCGAGCGCCGACAGCGGCTCGTCGAGAAGCAGCGCCTCCGGGTCGGTGATCAGCGCGCGGGCAAGCGCCACGCGCTGCTGCTGGCCGCCCGATAGCTGCGCCGGACGCCGGTGGGCATAGGGCTCCATCTGCATCAGCTTGAGCATTTCCAGCGCCTTGGCGCGGCGTTCCTCTTTGTCGACACCCTTCATCTTCAGGCTGAAGGCAACATTGTCGACGAGATCGAGATGCGGAAACAGCGCATAGGACTGGAACATCATCGCCGTGCCACGCTTCGCCGGCGGCAGATCGGTGACGACTGTATTGCCGAGACGGATATCGCCCGCGGAGATGCTTTCGTGCCCGGCAATCATCCTGAGTGTCGATGTCTTGCCGCAACCGGAGGGCCCGAGGAAACAGCAGTAGCTGCCGGAGGGTATTTTCAGGCTGATGGAATGCACGGCAGTCGTGCTGCCATAAATCTTGGAAACGGATACGATATCGATTTCAGCCGCTTTGGACATCCAGTCTCTCCTGTGACGGCGTAGGCAATGCATCTTGCGTGCCAAACCGGACAGTAAGTTATAAACTATTGAAATATATCAACTATCTAGAGGCATGCAGAAATGCCGCGTTTTTTTGCACGTTAGGATTTGCTTAAAATATATGCGTTTGTCTGCAATATGCGCAAAAAATCGTATACAATTTGACCATTTGTGTGGCGACAAAATCTCGATTCACTTTGTACAAAAACCACGATAGTATGCGGTGCATAACCCGGAAATGAGCCTTGATGAAAACCGCAGCAGTTCCCGCCGACGATCAGATCGATATCAGCACGCAATCTATCCGCGATTCCATCCGGGATGCGATCGTCGATCGCCGTCTGGCGCCGGGTACCAAGCTGTCGGAGGCCGATGTCGGCGCGCTGTTCAACGTCAGCCGCACCCTCGTACGCGCCGCCCTGCAGGCGCTCGCCTATGAGGGCCTCGTCAATGTCGAGAAAAATCGCGGCGCCTTCGTGGCCTACCCCTCGCCCGAAGAGGCCAGGCAGATCTTTGCCACGCGGCGTCTAATCGAGCCGGGCATTCTGCGCGAAGCCGCAAAACACATGGGGCCCTCGCATCTCCAGCACCTGCGGCAGCTGCTGATGGAAGAAGGCCGGCTTATGGCAGAGCGCGGCCAGACGGCCCGCCGCGCCGAGATCAAGGCCTCCGGCGATTTCCACCTGATGCTCGCCTCGATGACCGGCAATGCCGTCATGCAGCGTTTCATGGATGAGCTTGTCGCCCGCTCCTCGCTGGTCATCGCCCTCTACGGCCAGTCGGCCATTTCAAGCTGCGGCCATCAGGAACATCACGACATCGTCACCGCGATCGAGAATGGCGATCTCGACCGCGCCTGCCATCTGATGATCCACCACATCGACCATATCGAGGCCGACCTTGATATGCGCGAAAACAAGGGCAGCGACCTTCGCGAAGCCTTCGGCCTCTGATTTCGCCGCTCAATCCTCAACCGCATAAGCATATGACGAAATAAACACCCGGTCGGAACCTTCGCCGGGGCCGTGCGTTACCGTGCCGTCAATTTGTAAGCAGCATGAGGACGACCTTGAGCGACAAACCCTTCCCCACCCCCGTCAGAGTGATCGTCAAGAACCATCAGGAAAACATCATCACCAGCGCCTGGGACGCCGTCGAATTTCTTCGCCGCTGGCCGGCAAGGCGTGGCCTGACCTATCGTCGCGCCCTGCAGCACTGCCTCGATGCACTCGACGGCATCCGCAGCCCGAAGAAGGCCTGGACTTCCTTCGTCGCCGCGTTGCGGGAAGAAGGCATGCTCGCCTGATTCCGCAAACCGGCTCCCGGACTCGACCAAGCGTCTCGGCCCGCAGGCCGCGCGACGTCTGACCGCGGCGGACAGCGTCAGTCGGCAGAGACAGCGACCGCCCGCGCTTGACATCGCGGGCGATCCACACTGTAATTTCGCGGCCTTCTCCGCCGGCCCGGCTTATGCAACGAGTTACCCCTCATGAGCGACAATGTCCCGGAAACGAAACTCACCGTATCCAAACGGCGCTGGGCCGAGGAAGGCAAGTTCCTGACGGGGAAGATCACTCGCTCGGAAACCGACCGCCTGCCGCCAGGGCAGCATCTGGTCAAGAACTGGCCGGTTCTCGATCTAGGCCAGCAGCCGCGGATCCAGCCGGCGGAATGGGCGCTGCAGATTATCGGCGCCGTCGAAAATCCGGTGAAGCTCGATTGGGACGCTTTCCTTCGCCTGCCGCAAAGCAGCAAGCTCTCCGACATTCATTGCGTGACGACCTGGTCACGCTACGACAATCGCTGGCAGGGCGTCTCCACCCACGACCTGCTTGATCTGGTGATGCCGAAACCGGAAGCGAAGTTCGTGATGCTGACAAGCTATGACGGCTATACCACCAATCTGCCGCTCGGCGATTTCGCCTCCGAGGACGGCATCCTTGCAACGCACTGGGAAGGCGAGCCGCTGACGCGCGATCACGGCGGCCCGATGCGCCTTGTCATCCCGCACCTCTATTTCTGGAAGAGCGCCAAATGGCTGCGCCGCATCGATTTCCTGCCTGGCGACCAGGCTGGTTTCTGGGAAAGGAACGGCTATCACATGCTCGGCGACCCGTGGCGTGAGCAGCGCTATACGCACGATTGATCGCTACGCCTGCCGTGCTACCCGTGGTTCCGGGCCGTCAGGCTGGCAATCCCCATCCGTCTTCTCGCCAACAACTTCGTAGATATCCAACGCGGTCATCCTGCCCTTGACCTGCGCCTCGCCGAGCGGTCGGAAGGCAATCGCGTCGCCGCATTGCGCCACCACGGCACTGCTTGCGAGGATCGTCGTGCCATAGAGCTTGTTCATGCCCTCAAGGCGCGAGGCGACATTCACCGTATCGCCCATGGCGGTATATTGCAGCCGTTGCCTGGCTCCGACGCTGCCGACGACCGCCGTGCCGGTATGAACGCCGAAGCGGGTCCGCAACTCCGGCAGGCCCCGCGCCTTCAGATCGGCATTGAACACCCTGAGCTTCCTCTCGACCGCCAGCGCGCAGCGGCAGGCATTCTCCGCATGACGCTCGTTGGCGACCGGCGCATTCCACATGGCAAAGACGGAATCCCCGAGAAACTGGATGATCTCGCCGCCATGGGCGCTGACGGTCTCGTTGAAGAGATCGAAATAATCCGACAGAAGGGCTAGGACCTCTTCCGGCGTACGCTGCTCGCTCAACGTCGTAAAATCGTAGATATCGGTAAACCACGCGGTCACTTCCTGCCGGCGCGCGCCCCTGCCCGCGAACTCGCCGGATTCGATGCCCTTGCGCACCAGTTCCTTCGGCACGTAGAGGGCAAAGGTGAAGATCGCGTCGCGCGCCCGGCTCATCGCCCGCCCGAGCGTCGATATTTCGGCAATGTGCGACGAGACTTCGCTCGGTGCGGTGAAATCCAGGTCCTGCAGCCGGTTTGCATTGGCCGTCAGGTGGCCGAGCGACTGGGTGATCAGCCGGGCCACGAACAGGGCGGTCACCAGCCCCAGCATGACAATAGCGGCTGCGATGGCGAGCCCCTGGTAGAGGCTGCGGCTGGCGGCCGCCGTCAACTCGTCCAGCGGTGCCGCCACCACCGTGCGGTGTCCGGCAAGCAACAGAACAGACTTCACGGAAGTCGCCATGATAATGTAGGTGCGGCCGCCGATGTCGGCGACGCTCACCCCGCCGTCCTTCGGCAGGTTGGCCCTGATCCCTTTGAGCAAAGGATCTGCGGCCCTCGAAACACTCGGTTCGCCCCTCTCTTTGGGCGCCGTCATGCGGGCCATCAGTCCGCGATCGGAATGCATGATCGGCCGGCCGGCGGCGTCCATCACCACGGCGACGGTCCCAGGGGTCAGGCGCTCGTGCGCCATGAACTCGGTGATGGTGCCGAGATCGATATCCGCACCGATGACGATGCCGCGATTGCTGCGATGCGCCTGCGAGATGCTCATGCCGAGCGTCCCCGTCGTCGCCATCATATAGGGGCCGATCGCCGTCGGCTTCGTGCCGTTGACCGCTGCCTGATACCAGGGCCGCCCTCTCGGGTCGAAGTCGGTGGCGGGGAGCCGCCGCTCCAGCGTCTGACGGCCGTCCTTGTCGAGGAAAACAAGGCGGCTGCTGCGCACTTCCGCCGCCATCGGCTCCATGACGCGGATGGCGACGTCGGTGCCTGCCGGCGCGACAAGTGCCTTGCGCCATGCCTCGGTCTTCAGATCGACGGCCTGGATAAAGGCGCCATCCGGATAGCCGGCATAGATTCCATCGAGATCCGGCGACTGGGCGATGACTTCACGCAGTAGCGTGATCTTGTCGTCCAAGCGTTCCGGCGGCGGCACGAGGAAGGAATTGGCAATCGACGCGGTGAACCCGACGAGCGCTGTCGTGCGCCCGGACAGTATCCCCATCCGGTCGACCAGCCGATCGGAAAAGGCGCGCATATCGGCCTCGGCATTGACGAGGGCGGAATCCCGAGCCCGCCAGTAGCCGAAACCCACAAGCGTGCTCGATACGACGATCAGCAGGGCCGCCATTGCAAGGCCCAGCAACGACCGCAGCGGTCTGGTCCACCCGGCCGCATTGCTCTTGGCGACAGGGCCAACCGATTGTTCCGACATGCCTCAAATCCAAAATGTACTGATACAATCAACACTTGCAGCCGAAGGAACAATAGCAGGGGCTGATAAACTCGTACAGCGAGAGACGACCGCGCCTTCGCCTATTGCGGCCCGGCCGCCTCCATTGGCTTGCCCGAGACTTCGGCAGCCGCCTCGCGGATCGTCTGCATCAGGATGGCGAGCGGCATGGAGGGAATGGCGTTGGCCCGCATCGTCAACCCGACCGGCCCCCTCGTCTCGCTGGTATCGATCGGCAGCGCCACCAGCATGCCGTCCTCGATATCGCCTGCAACGACGCCCGCCGAAATGATCCAGATGGCGTCGCTTGCCCGCACGAAGGCGCGGCCGAAGGAATCGGAGACGGTCTCGATCTGGTTCGGCAGGCTGGCAATGCCGTTGGCGATCAGGAACCGCTCGACGAATGGCCGGATGATCGATGCGCGTGTCGGCATCAGCACCGGATAGGTGCCAAGATCGTCGAACATCGAGCGCTTCGCCGAAAGCAGCGGATGCCCCTTGCGCACCACGAAGACGACCTGCTCGGAATAGAGGTGCTCGAAGGAAAATCCCGTCATCTGCTCGGGTGCCGCCAACCGCCCGACGACGAGGTCGAGATCGCCGATTCGCAACTGCTCCAGCAACACCGCATTCTCGCCGGTGACGATCTTGATGCGGCTGCCGGTCTCCTCGTTCAAGAAATGCGTCATCGCCCGCGGCATGATGCGGGTCGACACGGTCGGAAGTGCGCCCACGCGCACCGGAGGCCCCTCGCCGGCGCGCTCCTGCGACACCGAATCCAGCCCCTGCCGAATGGCCGTCAGAGCCGCGCCCGCGTGCCGCAGGAAGGCCTCGCCGTAGCGGGTGATCCTGATGCCCCGGCCGTCGCGCTCGAATACGGCAACACCCAGCACCTCTTCCAGTTCGCGGATCGTCTTGGTCACGGCCGGCTGGCTGACATGCAGAAGGCCCGCCGCCTTCATCACGCTCTTCTGGCGCGCAACCTCGACAAAGGTCTGTAAATGACGGAATTTCACACGGGCGTCGATCATGAACTGATAACCCTGAAGTTAATGATAGACGATAAAATGTCATTTTACTTAACCGGATAAAAGTCCCAATCTGGCGGTGGAGGGAAATTCCAGTGCAATTTGCTCATATCAACGACGTCACGCTTCACTACCAGATCATCGGCGCTGCCAATGACAAGCCGGTGCTTGTCTTTGCCAATTCGCTCGGCACCGACTTCCGCATCTGGCGGGACGTGATCGTGCGCTTCGCTGGCGACTTCGCCATCGTTCTCTACGACAAGCGCGGCCACGGCCTTTCCGATATCGGCGATGTCCCCTATTCGATGGATCTGCACGTTTCCGATCTGGCCGGCCTGCTCGATCTCTTGTCGGTGAAGCAGGCCATCATCTGCGGCCTGTCGGTTGGTGGCTTGATCGCGCAAGGTCTCTATGCGACGCGACCGGATCTCGTGCGCGCGCTCATTCTGTGCGATACCGCCCACAAGATCGGCACCGTGGAATCCTGGGACTCGCGCATCGCCACCGTCGAGCAGGACGGTATCGGGAGTATCGCCGACGGAATCCTCGAGAAGTGGTTCACCCCGGCTTTCCGCCGGCCGGAAAACAGCGCCTATCGTGGCTACCGCAACATGCTCGCACGCCAGCCAGTCACCGGTTACACCGGTACCTGTGCCGCGATCCGCGATGCCGATTTTACCGAGGCCGCCAAGCGCATCGCCGTGCCGACCCTCTGCATCGTTGGCGATCAAGACGGCTCGACACCGCCTGACCTGGTTCTCTCGACCGCAAAGCTTATCCCGGGCGCACGCTACGAAGTCATCCGCGATGCGGGTCATATCCCCTGTGTCGAACAGCCGGAGGCGCTGACTGCCGTGCTGCGCGCCTTCATCGATATTGTCCTGTCAGAAGAGTAAAGCCATGAATGACGCCGCCGCGCAGACCGAACGCTACCGCCAGGGGATGACCACCCGTCGCGCGGTGCTTGGCGACCGCCATGTCGACCGGGCCGAATCCTCGACAACCGATTTCGACCGGCCCTTCCAGGAACTGATCACCGAAGCGGCCTGGGGCAACCTCTGGTCGCGGCCGACCTGGTCGAAGCGCGAGCGCTCGATGGTGACGATCGCCCTGCTTGCTGCCCTCGGCCATGACGAGGAAGTCGCCATGCATGTGCGGGCAACGGCCAATACCGGCGCCAGCCGCGCCGACATCGCCGAAGCGCTTCTTCACGTGGCGATCTATGCCGGCGTGCCCGCCGCCAATCGCGCGATCAAGATCGCCAAGCAGGTTTTCGAACAGATGGACGCCGAACAGGGAGCCTGAGGAAAAGCGAAATGTCCGACCTTTCCAACAAGAAGCCCGAGACCGGCGCGTTCTTCCAGCGTGACCGCGCCTGGCATGCACCGGCGCTGACGCCGGGCTACAAGACCTCCGTGCTGCGCTCGCCGCAAAAGGCGCTGCTCTCGCTCGACGGCACGATTTCCGAGATCACCGGCCCGGTCTTCGGCCATTCCATCCTCGGCGAACTCGACAACGACCTCATCCACAACTTCGCCAGGCCCGGCGAGAGCGCCATCGGTGAGCGCATCATCGTGCACGGCCGCGTGCTCGACGAACGCGGCAAGCCGCTCCCCGGCGCGCTGCTCGAATTCTGGCAGGCCAATGCGGGCGGGCGCTACCGCCACAGAAAAGAAACCTATCTCGCGCCGCTCGACCCGAATTTCGGCGGCTGCGGCCGCGCCATCACCGATGCGGATGGCACCTATCGTTTCCGCACCATCAAGCCCGGCCCCTACCCGTGGCCGAACGGCGTCAACGACTGGCGCCCGGCCCATATCCACTTCTCCATCTTCGGCCATGGTTTCGCCCAGCGGCTGATCACGCAGATGTATTTCGAGGGCGACCCGATGATCTGGAAATGTCCTATCGTCACGACCATCCCGGACCGCCGCGCCATCGAGCAACTGATCGCGCCGCTCGACTGGGCCAACACCATCCCGATGGATGCGCGTGCCTACAAGTTCGACATCGTGCTGCGCGGCCGCCGCTCGACGCTGTTTGAAAACCGGCTGGAGGGCAACTGATGGTGCAGGAACTCGGCTACCGCAAGGAATCGCCGTCGCAGACCGCCGGCCCTTACGTCCATATCGGCTGCACGCCCAATTTCGCCGGCATCGCCGTCTATGAGACGGATCTCGGCTCGTCGATGGTCAACGACAAGACGCTGGGTGAGCGCATCACCGTGCGCGGCCGGGTGATCGACGGCGGCGGCACGCCGCTGAAGGATGCGCTTGTGGAAATCTGGCAGGCCGATGCGAGCGGCCTCTACAACAGCCCGTCCGAACTTAGGGGTGCCGCCGATCCCAATTTCACCGGCTGGGGCCGCTGCCCGACCAGCGCCGACGAAGGCGTCTTCACCTTCGAAACCGTCAAGCCCGGACGCGTGCCCTACAAGGACGGGCGCAGGATGGCGCCGCATATCACCTTCTGGATCGTCGCGCGCGGGATCAATATCGGACTGCACACCCGCATGTATTTTGCCGACGAAGCCGAGGCCAATGCCGAAGATCCGCTGCTTGCGCGCATCGAACACCGCCACCGCGTCGCGACACTGGTCGCCCCGCGCAAGGGCTCTATCTATACGTTCGACATTCATCTGCAGGGCGAGAAGGAAACCGTCTTTCTCGACATCTAGGCATTTTCCAGAAAAAATGTGAAACGGTTTTCCGTCCGGAAATGCTTTAAAATATGGGATAGAGCGTTTCGCCATTCAACGCTCCATGCGCCTGGGGGAAAGATATGACCGCCTCCGTCTTCGATCATCCGTTTCTCTCGGGCCTATTGGGCGACGAGGAAATTGCCGACTTCTTCTCGGTGGACGCAGACATCCGCGCCATGCTCTCGTTCGAGGCGGCGCTGGCAAAAGCACAGGCCGAACAAGGGATCGTAACCGCCGAGGCGGCGGCACGCATCGCCGAGGTCTGCGGCAACTTTCTGCCCGATGTTCTGGCCCTGCGGCGCGCCACCGCGACAGACGGCGTGGTGATCCCTGAACTCGTCCGCCAGCTGCGCAAGGCGATCGGCGGAGACGCCGCCGACAAGCTGCATTTCGGCGCCACCAGCCAGGATGTGATCGACACCAGCCTGATGCTGCGCCTGACATCGGTTTGCCGGCTGCTGTGCGGCCGCCTCGACAAGCTTCGCGGGGCTTTCGGAGAGATCGACCGGCAGTGGGGCGCAAACCCGCTGATGGCCCGGACGCGCATGCAGGCGGCGATTGCCATCAAGGTTTCGGATCGCGTCAACGCGTGGAATGCACCGCTTGCCAGCTACGAGGACCGGCTGGAGCGAATGGCCGTCGTGTCCTTCCCGCTGCAGTTCGGTGGCGCCGCCGGCACTCTCGAAAAGCTTGGCGACAAGGCTGGCGTCGTGCGCGCTGCCCTTGCCGAACATCTCGGCCTCGCCGATCATCCGCAGTGGCAAAGCCAGCGGACGACGATCGCCGACCTCGCCCATATCCTGTCCCTGATCTCAGGCAGCCTTGGCAAATTCGGCCAGGACATCGCGCTGTTGGCGCAGGCCGGCGACGAGATCGAATTGTCGGGCGGCGGCGGCTCGTCGGCAATGCCGCACAAGCAGAATCCGGTGGCTGCCGAAGCGCTCGTCGCGCTCGCCCGCTTCAACGCCGTACAGCTTTCCGGCATTCACCAGTCGATGGTTCACGAGCAGGAACGCTCCGGTGCCGCCTGGACGCTCGAATGGATGATCCTGCCGCAAATGGCCATCGCCTGCGGCGCCAGCCTGCGGCTCGCATCAGTGCTCGTGGGTCAGATCAAGCGGCTTGGCGCTGAGGGCGGTTGATAGCGACTGACGCCAGTCTGCCCCTCTGTCGCTTCGCGGAAAGCTGTCCCATATGGATCGACGGCGCTCACGACACGCTCCGCTCGTCTCCCCAGCGGGGAGAAGAGCGGAGCGCTATGCGAGGCGATGAGGGGGCTACCTCGGCGATTTCCGCGAGCCGCCTTCTCCCCGCCGGGGAGAAGAAGGAGCAAGCCGCAATTCCCTTGGCACCCGGAGCACGGAAAACAACTCAGCTCGCTTTGTTCTTGAACGGCTTGCGCTTGGCACTCTCGGCGCCCGGCTTGTCGAACTTCGGCTTGCCAGGCTTCTTGCTCCACGGCTTGGTATCCGTCTTTTCCGGAGCGCGATGGTCGGCACCGGAAAAATCCGGCTTTGCATCGAACTTGCGCTTCGGCTTGGCTTCGCCCTTCCAATCGGGCTTCCCGGCCTTCTTGCCCGCAAACGGCGCACCGCGCGATCCGCCGGAAAGGTCCGGCATGCCGTCGAGTTGCCTCACCTGGATGCCCTTTTCGAGCGCCAGTTTCGGCCCGATCGCTTCGACGAAGCGATCCACCCAGTCGCGGGCGATCTCGACATAGGTCTCCTCGGCCTGCATCTTGATGGCGCCGATTTCCTGCTTGGTGATGCGGCCGATGCGGCAGAGCATCGGGATCAGCCAGCGCGGCTCGACATTCTGCTTGCGGCCGGCCGACAGCGAGAACCACACACTGTCGCCGAAATCGCCGCGCGGCGCCCTCGGCTCGCCACGCTCCGGCCGATCGCCCCGATCGCCCCGATCCGCCGACGGCGTGAAGGATGGCGTGTCCATCAGATCCTCCGGCGCCGAGCGCCCGGCCCGTGACAGCCGTACGAAAGCGGCTGCAACCTGCTCGGCTCCATGCTTTTCGAGGAGCTCGCGGACGAACTCCTGCTCTTCCTCGCGGATCGCTTCGTCGAAGGCCGGGTCGGCCAGGATGCGCTCGTCGTCGCGGCGGGTCACCTCGTCGGCCGACGGCGGTTTTGCCCAGCTGGGCGTGATATTGGCGTCACGCAGCAGCCGCTCGGCCTTGCGGCGGGCGCTGTTCGGCACGATCAGGGCACTGACCCCCTTGCGGCCGGCGCGGCCCGTGCGGCCGCTGCGGTGCAGCAGCGTTTCGGGGTTGGTCGGCAGGTCGGCGTGGATGACGAGTTCGAGGCCCGGCAGATCGATGCCGCGCGCTGCAACGTCGGTCGCGATGCAGACCCGCGCACGCCCGTCGCGCATCGCCTGCAGCGCATGGGTTCGCTCGTTCTGGCTAAGCTCGCCCGACATGGCGACGACCGAGAAACCGCGATTGTTGAAGCGCGCCGTCAGGTGATTGACGGCCGCACGGGTCGAACAGAACACCAATGCGTTGCGCGCCTCGTAGAAGCGCAGGACGTTGATGATCGCATTCTCCCGATCCGACGGCGCCACGGTCAGCGCACGGTATTCGATGTCGAGATGCTGCTTCTGCTCGGCTTGGGTCGAGATGCGGACGGCGTCGCGCTGGTAGCTCTTGGCAAGATTGGCGATCGAGCGCGGCACGGTCGCGGAAAACATCAGGGTGCGGCGCTCGGCCGGCGCTTCCTGGAGGATGAACTCCAGGTCCTCGCGAAAGCCGAGGTCGAGCATCTCGTCGGCCTCGTCGAGAACGACGGCCTTCAGCGCCGACATGTCGAGGGCATTGCGGCGGATATGGTCGCAAAGACGCCCCGGCGTCCCGACGACGATATGCGCGCCGCGCTCGAGCGCCCGTCTTTCGCTGCGCATGTCCATGCCGCCGACGCAGGAGGCGACCGTCGCGCCGGTCAATTCGTAAAGCCATTCCAGTTCGCGCTTGACCTGCAGGGCGAGTTCCCGGGTCGGAGCCACGGCCAGCGCCAGCGGAGCGCCGGCTTGCGCGAAACGCTCCCGGCCATCAAGCAGCGTCGAGGCGAGTGCGAGGCCGAAGGCTACCGTCTTGCCGGACCCCGTCTGCGCCGACACCAGCGCATCGCGGCCCTCAAGTTCTGCACCGAGAACCGCCTTCTGCACCGGGGTCAACTCGGAATAGCCGCGCTTCGTCAACGCCTGAGCGATCGCCGGAGCGATGCTGTCGAACTCTGTCATATGTTTGTCTTTCGGAATTCGGCTGCCGTGCGCGTCGGTCGATAAGGAAGAGCGCAGTCACCGCGGCCAGCACGTCGCGGGCCAATACATGCGCGCCCTCTTACTGTGCCCTGCGCGAATTGTACAGAGCCGAACGCCGCGGCCGGGGAAAACGCGCCAAGACAAGGCTCGGCCAGGGCCGAATGCAGGAGCGGCCACGCATCGTCCGGATGCATGGCCGCGTGTGATTATCGCCGCTCTCGCAGTAGGAAACTCAGCTCGTCAGGCGCGGTGAACGCACCACCTTGTTGAACAGGGTCTTCATCGCCGCCTCGATGCCTTCCGTGGGGCTCACTTCGAAGTAGAAGCCGGGCGAAGCGCAGGCCTGCATGCGGGTTCCGATTTCCGACTGGAAGGGCTTGATCCAGCTGTTGTACCAGCTGTTGTTCGGCAGCGGCAGATAGGTGGTGTAGAGAACGGCAATCTTGATGCCGCGATCCTTCAGCGTCTGGCAGTAGGTGATGTCGATCGGCTCCTGGCAGCGTGTGCCCGTCAGCTTCTTCGTGCAGCCCTTCGGCTTGTAGCTGTCGCCGACGCCGTCAGAAACGAAGAAGACGATCTTCTCTGGGCTGGCTGAACTCGTGCCATTGCCGGGGGTTCCGATCTCGGCATCGATCTTGGTCAACGCGTTGTCGAAGCTCGTCTGCTGGTCGTTGTTGTAGCCCTGGTAGGGTATGCTCATCAGCTTGATTTTGTCGGTACCGGCCTTAACCTTCGTCAGGTCGGCGGTCAGTGCCGCGACCTTGAGGAGCTTCACGTCCACCGCCGTCTCGCCGAATGTATAGGCGGCCATGCGGAACTGGTTGGAATAGCTTTGCGTCCGCTCCGCCTCCAGCGTCAGCGCCGCGACAGCCTTTGCCACCACGTCGATGCGGATGGTGATGCCGTTGTTGCGGGCGACGAAATAGTTGCTGTTGGTGTTGATCACGCCCTTTTCCGAGACGATGTGGCAGGCAAAGGCGCAGTTTCTCGAACCGCTGTCGGACACTTTCGCCGTCGCCTTGATCATGTTGTCGACGTCGGTCGGCGTCGCAGCGACCCCCATGGAGGGCGTGTTGTCGAGCAGCATGTAGAAGTCCATGAAGGACTGCGACTGGTACGTCGCGGTGGCCTTGCCGGAGACGGAGATGCTCTCCTTGCCGATGATGCGCAGGAAGGACGTCTTCAGGGTTGCCTGATAGGTCAGTTCGGCATTGATGTCTTTGCCGCTCTTTCTGATCGAGGCGTTCACGGTGTCGATCTTCAGATCGTCCGCCGCCTCCGGATCATACAGGGCGTTTCCCGCATCCATTTGCGCCTCGAACAGCGCCTCGGCTTCCGCTTCGCTGAGCGGAACGGGGCCATCCTGCGGCATGTTGATCGCCTGGGCGACGCCCGCGGATTTTTCAGCGATCGCGCCGACCACGGCGGCATCGGCGGCGTTCTGAAGCTGCGCCTTGAGCTCCATGGCACGGGCGAAGTCGATGGCCATGCCGGCACAACCAAGAAGAGGGACGATGGCGATAGCGCCCATCATGCCAAAGTTGCCTGCCCGATCCACAAATAGTCTTTTCACGATACGCACTGTGGTCACCCCGCCCCGCTGCGTGGCCGACTGCCCACGCTTTTTACACTCATGGGCGGAGACAATAGCCGTGAAATTCTAAACGGCAGTAAATCGCGATAGTTAACCAAAATAAAATTCAAACATAATTCGAATTCTATGGTAACGTTAGCAATAAAAGATGCACTGACGAAAATAATACAATGACTTTACCGCTCAAAAATGGTACATCCAAATATTATAGACAAATCATTCGCAATAATTATAAACAACAAGCGTGGAGAAAAGAGACAGTATCGCTCTATATTGATCAGGCGCAGGACAACGATGTGAATTTGAGCGCCGGCACCAAGTCTGTGGCGCGCTTTCCTCACCACTTATTTTAACGGCCACATCCAAGGGGTGACCGGATCATCACGGCGCGGGGCTGCGGTCGGCACGATACAGGTCGTTGTTGCCGCCGTAAGCATGCCATGTCTTTAGGAACAATCCGGTACCTATGTCTCCGGGTCGGACAGAACAGAAATGGTGGGCCCGGAGGGCCCGAATATCCAATTGAAAAATAAGCGTTTTTTTTAGAAAACCTTCCCCGTTCGTTCCATAGTTTTCTATAGCGTTCTGTTTTCCATTTTCGTTAGAACCCCCCGCACTTTCTAAATAGTTTTCTATTTTTCGTTAGAAAACATGCCATAAAATCTAATGAAATCGAATACTTTGATGGGCCCGAAGGACGAAGAGGCGTCGAAACCACTATTTTCTGTCGCAACGTCCGGTTCGCCGCGCCAGAAAGCAGGAGATATAGCATCATGAAAGCGGGTGAGTTTGACCGGCGTTTCGACACCGGCGAGGACATCAGCGGCGACGCGGATTGGGAAAAGGGCTATCGCCCCAATCTGGCAATCAAGCGCGTTAACGTCGATTTCCCGGCCTGGGTTGTTGACGGGCTGGATAGGGAGGCACAGCGCTTAGGCATTACCCGACAGGCCCTAATCAAGATCTGGATTGCCGAACGACTCGGAGATCAAGGTGGCAACGCGTCCTGACTACCAGCGTCCATTGCACAGGCTAAGACGAAACCAGTTACCGATTGCCACCCGTTCCAGAGGTCCATCACAACAGGCGAGGACGAGGACACAATCATTGGCAAAAATAACGGGGTATCTGGCGAATCAGAGGATTTGGTGGGCGCAGCCAATCTTCCCAATACGGCACGACATGCTTGGGCCAGCGATCCTGACAACCTCGCCCCGGACGCCCCCTTGGGATGAAAGAATCATCTAGGGTGACGCCCACTGGCACCCGGATAAGCTGACACCAGTCTGGTAGTGCCTCGGTTTGAATTTTCTAATCGTGAAATGAATGGGTGCGATCGAGCCAGACAAGGAAGAAGGTATTTGCCTGAAAGAAGCCATGCACTCTCGCGCCAGCCGTTACATCAAGCCCGTAAAGTCTCACATCTGGGCTGACATCGGATGGCAGTGAGCACCTCTTGCCTTTATGCGCGTGACAAGTCTGTGTGGTTGACTGAATCTGAGCGACGGTGCGCTTTGCCTGCTTCGACATCCAAACGGACAAGTTCTTGAGTTCATCTTTCTGCCACGCAGAGAGGCATTCATGCTTTTGCTGAAAATATCGGAAGTTGATCCCGCAAAAATTATCGCCGGTCGCTTTCCCTGCGGTCGCATCTATTACTTGCGGCGACGTGACATCGCCGGTCTTAATCTTGAAGTGTTTTGATCCGTTTTTTCCCAATTCGTTCCGCGTAGAAATTACGCATCAAGAGCCTATCAATAGGTTCTGTGCATTTTGCCTCTGGCGGGAGCCCGCCTCGGGTAACTTTCCACGGGTCTTCTTTGTGAGTCAACGCCTCTAGCTTCTTGGCTCCCAACTGGCCATATTGTTCGTATACCTCGGACAGAAAGCCAACGAGGTTTTCCGGGATCGGCTTCGGCTTCTCCGGGGAGAGAGCGTCCCATCCGCTATCACGATATTTCGCATAAACGGTAGGTGACACGGGTCCATGAGCCCACGCCTGGAATTTCTCATTCGTCAGCGATTGATCGAAATTCGCAAGGAACCATGCTTCCGCGTAGTAAATTAACTTTTGGAGCTTGAGATGCGTCACAGCTTCACCAGCGTCCCTATCCGCGTGGTTGATAAACCACGTCGCCAGCGCCAGCGGCGAAACATACGCACCTTTTTTGAGCATAGAATCTTCCCCCCAGCCGAAGTTCCATGGGATCGTTATACATGATTTTTGCGGTTTTGAATCGGCTAGAACGCGCCTTATGCGATCTCATTGCGCTTTTTATAAGGGCTGCGCGGGCCGAACTTCGGAACGCGAGCATCGATAAGTTCGCCAATCCGTTCGAAATCGCGAACCGCCTCCTAAAGACCAGATTCCCTAGCCGGGGTCACGCGAAGCGACTTATGAATTTTGCGAGAGTTGTAAAACACGGTGTAGAGCGCTTGGTTTTC
The DNA here is from genome assembly GCF_000379605.1 of Rhizobium giardinii bv. giardinii H152. Lineage (GTDB taxonomy): Bacteria > Pseudomonadota > Alphaproteobacteria > Rhizobiales > Rhizobiaceae > Pararhizobium > Pararhizobium giardinii. Next base: position 216,719 of record NZ_KB902578.1, read on the forward strand.
AAATCATGCTTGCGGAATCATATCCGCAAGCATTATGCTTGCGGAATCGAAATGCAAGCATAGGGCAGGACCATGATGGATAAAGACCCCAAGAAGGTAGATGCCGCAAGGGCGCGCGCTAATGCGCTAACGCCTGCGGAAAGGAGTGAAATCGCGAAGCGTGCGGCTGACACCCGATGGAACAAAGACTTACCGGAAGCAATCTATACGGGCGAGATTGAGGTGGGCGATGCTCAACTGTCATGCGCCGTACTTGAGAATGGCATTCGAGTTCTCACTCAAAGCGATATGATGAGGGCGTTGGGACGGTCGAGACAGGCGAAAGGGCGAGGCTTCTATGATGCCGACGTCAACTTACCTGCATTTTTGACGGCTAAGAACCTAAAGCCATTTATTCCCAATGAGTTATACGTGACGTCGAGCCAGATCGAATTTAGGCTTCCATCCGGTCAGAAAGCATTCGGGTATCGTGCCGAAATGCTGCCCCAGGTGTGCGAGGTTTATCTCAAGGCACGCGATGGGGGTGGACTCACCAAAAATCAGGAACACATTGCAAAACAAGCAGACATTCTAATACGGGGCCTTGCTACCGTAGGCATAGTAGCGTTGGTCGATGAGGCCACCGGTTATCAGCGCGACAGAGCGGCGGATGCTCTGGCTCGCATTCTGGAAAAATTCATCGCCAAGGAATTGCAGCCATGGGTTCAGACTTTCCCTGACGTCTTCTATGAGCAGCTCTTCCGTCTTCGGAAACTGGATTTCCCGCGCGAAACGGTGAAACGCCCACAATATTTTGGGCACCTGACTAACGATATTATTTATGATCGGCTGGCACCGGGGTTGCGTGAGGAACTGCGAAAGACAACCCCAAAATTGCCGTCTGGCCGCCGTAAACATCATATGCACCGGAAGTTAACCCCTGACATGGGGCATCCCAAACTTCGAGAGCATCTCGCATCAGTCACGACTATCATGCGGTTGAGCGCGACATACCAGGATTTCAAAAGCAATCTGGACAAAATCCATCCTCGCTACGGTGAAACAATCCCGATGGATTTTGGTAGCGAGGGACTTTAGCTGTTACCCCACCGCTTTTCGGCAGCCTTCTCGGCCCAACGTTCCGGCGTCATATTCTCGGCACACCTCTTCCCGACGTTCGCGCCGAGCACCTTTGCGGTTGTATCCTTGCCATCATCAATGTGCCCCTTCGCCGCGACGGCGGAGGCTCAACGGTGGTTGGCAGACAGCCAAAGCGAACATGTGGAATCGCGGACGTCATAGCGTGCTACCGCTACGGCTCTCTCGAAGCGATTCCCTCAGCTTATCCATCCCATCACCGCTATCCAATGCGTTGAACGCGATGTCTAACTGAACGCGGTCCCAAATCGCCTGTGCTCGCAAGCGTTTGCACCTTGGCATGGTTCCATCAACCACCATCTCGTCAAATACTTTCGGTGCCACTCCGACGTAGCGCGCAGCTTCGTAGCGGCTGAGACCTCGCGGCGGATAAGTTATTACGTCCGATATCGCGACTGGTCTTAGATAGGCATTGGAAAGCTCCGCGATATAGTTTTCCTGCTCCGCCTGAATTTCCGCGAGTTGTTGATACCGCTTGAGAAATTCGGCATCACCGGGCTCTCCTGGAATGTGATAGGCACCACCACCTCTCCCATATTGCCACGATACCCCGCCACGCCGGTCAAGTTTCCCGAACGCGCCGGGAAATTGGGGATGCGTTAGTTCCAACTTTTTGCGACTCATTGTTTTTTCCAAATTCAAAACCAATCGCTCAGTACACTCGCATTAGTTGTATATGAGATCAAGTTAGCTTTTTTTGAGGGGGTTCGAGTCCGCCCCTTTAATAAAAATCAATAGGTTAGAAATTTTTCAGTTAACGAAATACTTTAGAAAACAATATCTAAGTATTTGAATTTAAAGGATTTGGTGGGCCCGGAGGGACTCGAACCCCCAACCAAGCGGTTATGAGCCGCCGGCTCTAACCATTGAGCTACAGGCCCTGCCCCGGATCCGTCCGGCACCGCCGACCAATGGCAGACGGCGGTGGACTGGCTCTAGCGGAAAACGGGTTTTCCCACAAGACGTTGCCGCAATCCCTACACAATCAATCCTCAAGAAGGGTGGCAGGGACGAGACACAACCGGAGAGAACCCATCCATGACCCCTACCTATTTTCGCCGCGCGCTGACGACCACCGTCCTGGCGGCCGTCTTTGCGGGCTTCGCGGGCACGGCTGCCCTTGCGCAGGAGAAGGAGCCGCGCGAGGCGGTTGTCACCGTTTTCGGCGAGGGCCACGCGCAGGTGGCACCCGACATGGCGATCCTCTCCTTCAGCGTCGTCAAGGATGCAAAAACCGCCCGCGAGGCGCTCGACGCCAACAACAAGGCGGTGGCGGCCGTACTCAACGCGCTGAAGGCCGGCGGCATTGCCGAGCGCGACCTGCAGACCTCGGGCTTTGCGGTCAATCCGCAATACCAATATCCGGACAACAACGACGGCGGTAACCGTCCGGCGGTCCTGACCGGCTACCAGGTCGCCAATTCGCTGACCATCAAGGTGCGCGACCTGGCCAAGCTCGGCGAGATCATCGACCAGGCGGTGACGCTCGGCGTCAACCAGGGCGGCTCGATCCAGTTCACCAACGACAAGCCGGAAGCGACGATCATCGAAGCCCGCAAGGAGGCGGTGGCCGATGCCGTTGCCAAGGCCAGGGTGCTTGCGGAGGCAGCCGGCGTGGCTCTTGGCCGCATCGTCGAAATTTCAGAGAACTCATCCCGGCCCGAACCCTTGCCGATGATGCGCACCATGGCAAAGGAATATGCTGCCGATGCGGTGCCGATCGCGACGGGAGAAAACAGCTACAACGTCACCGTCAACGTCACCTTCGCGATCACCCAATAATATCGGATCGCCGACGACCGTGGAAAAGTAGACCCCGCTTCGGCGGGGTTTCGCTTTGGTGAGGCAAAGCAGCCGCTCAAATCATCCCCCCTTCCCGGCCTTGTGACGGGCGCTTCATGCGGCGGAGATCGGGTGGCTGTCGTGCGCCTGCCACGCAGGATGCCCCAAGCCGTGGCGATAAAACAAAGACGCCCCCCGCGGATGAACCGCGAGGGGCGAGACTTTCCGCCGGCCGGGGGAGACGAGACGGAAGGAATTGGGGTCTGCCGACCGGCCGCTGATGCCAGCCTCAGGACGGCAAGCTTGCCGCTAGCGGCCGATCACCGGGCAACCGCGTGCATTGGCGAAGACGATCCGGCGATAATCGCCATGGCGGCGGCCCTCGACGACGACGCGGCGCCACGAGACGTCAGCGACGTAGGCCCGGCGCAGGCCGTAGTCACGCGCCTTGTCGACGGCAAGCCACGGAGCGCAACGACCGCGGCGCTCACGACCCCAGCCGTCACCCCAGTCCGGGCGATGGCGGCGATCCCGGCCCCAGTCGCGTTCGTCGCCATAGCCATCGCGATACTGAACATCGACGACGCCGCCGGAATGGATGCCGAATGTCAGCGTTTCGGCGGCAGCCGGGACGACCGTTGCGCCGAGACCCGTCAGACCGATGAAGCCGGCAAGTGCCAGTTTTGTAAGGATCCGTCTCATGAGTGTTTCTCCGTGTTGGGTCAAAATTCAAACGTCCGCCCGTTGTTTTTGCTTCGGGGCATGGAACGAAAGATAAGCCGGGGCGGCTGAACGGAAGCAGAATCCGCCGTTCATCGGCGGTTCAGGCGGCCGATGCGGGGAGCGAATCGCGGGAAGGCAAGCGCGGAGGTTAGCGGGCGAGCTCTTTTTCGAAGACCCGGATGTTGCGGTAGTGGCTGAGCCGGGTGACGGCGCCGTTTTCGATTTCGAAGACGAAGACGCTCGGGATCGAATAGGATTGGCCGCTGGCGGCGGGGAAGCCGGGCATGGTTTCGCGGTAGGTGCCGCGGGCGGTGGCATCGATGGCGATGCGCTGGCCGAAGCCATCGTGCATCAGCACCATGTCGCCGAAGGTCTCGTCGAAATGGCGGAAATAGCTCATGACACTCATGCGCAGCGGGCCGGCGCCGATGGTCCGCTGTCCCGTCAGCGAATCAAGCGCCACGTCCTCGTCGAGAAAGGTGGCGAGCGTGTCGAAATCCCGCTCGTTCAGGGCCTCCATGAAGCGGCTGGCGATCGTCTGCGCGTCAGTCAATGAACTTCCCCCTGATTGTCGAGCCCCAGCCCTATTGTCGTGCCCAAGCCCTGCGGCCACCACTCGAAAGTAACGCCAACGCCCTGATTTTGTTCCGCAATGGAAGCGGACGACAGGGTGAGACTGCACCGGCCGACAGCCGCTGTCCAGCGCCAAGGCGACATCACCCGGAAAGATGCAGGACGACCTCGCGCCGGTGCGGCCGGTCGCGGTGTTCGAACAGATAGAGGCCCTGCCAGGTGCCGAGCAGCAGCCGGCCACCGGCCACCGGAATGCCGATGGAGACCTGCGTCAGCGCCGCCTTGATATGGGCCGGCATGTCGTCGGGTCCTTCCGCCGTGTGGACGATCCAGCGCATCGACGGATCGGTCGACGGCGGCACCAGGCGTTTGAAGAACCGGTCGAGATCGTGCTTCACGTCCGGATCGGCATTTTCCTGGACGAGGAGCGAACAGGAGGTGTGGCGGACGAAGACGGTGAGCAGCCCCTCCTCCCGCCCGCTCTCGCGGACAAAGGCCTGCGCCTCCCGGGTGAATTCGTAGAGGCCGGAGCCGCGGGTGGCGAGCGTGATGATGGTCTGTGGCATTGTCTGTCTTCCGGCCCGCCCGCGGCAATGGCGGGCAGGCTTGTCGGTGCGCGTTCAAAAACGGAATAGTCATAGTTCCATGAAGCTCTCGAAGCCACCATAGATCATCCGCTTGCCGTCGAAGGGCATGGTCCATTTGTCGCTTGCAAGCCGCGGGTCGGCCATGACCTTGGCGTTGATCTCGTCACGCGCCTGGCGCGAGGGATAGGTGATCCAGGAAAAGACGACGACCTCGTCCTCCTTCGCCTGCACCGCGCGCGGGAAGGAGGTAAGTTCGCCATAGGGCACGTCGTCACCGATGCACTCGACATAGGACAAGGCGCCATATTCCTTCCAGACCTCGCCGGCGGTACGGGCCATGTGCTTGTAGGCTTCGATATTGTCTTTCGGCACGGCGAGAACAAATCCATCGACATAATGCATTTGAGGTTTCCTCCACTGTGAACCATGCCAAGCGAAATGGCGCGGCAAGCCGGATCGTCAACCGAGGGAACAGAGAAAAGGCGACAGTGCGCAGCGCACCCAGACGCTCTTCCGTTCTTGTTTGCTCTTCTATCCGGACACGCCTTCTCGTTCACGCGGCGGCTTTTTCGCCCGTGCTTCAAGTCATTTCGGTTCGCCGGCCTCACGGGGCCAGGCGGGATCGGCCGGGGCACGTCGGGTGCCTCAGTTAAGTAATAGTAGGTGACACGCGACGTGCCCCGTCTCGGTGGTTTTTACCTGCAACTNCGGTTTCTCTGCGGGGATGGCGGCACCTTTTTTCGGCACAGGGTGGCGCTCGACTTTTACCNGATTGCTCCAGCATCGACGGCACCACGAAAGGCCTGTCTTCCGACACGCCAGTCGCCGCTCCTCATGTGTGCCTCACAGGCACGCCCCGCCCTGTTTCAGGCGAGAGGGAAACCATTTTCTGCAGGCCCCCGCGGCCGCGCCTGCGTTTCAAACACAGACCGAAGGCACCGGCCCCGCCTCGCCGGCAACGCTATCCGGTGTATCCGATGGCGGGACAAGCGGAGTATGGCACAGGCGCAAAAGGCAGGGATGAACGGGGATTTTGAAGCGAAGGCTATCAGCCGCTTCGAGGTGCAGGCGGCGGCTTTGCACCAATAGCGGACTTCGGACGCCCATCGGCTGATAAAGTGTGGCGTTTTGATGAGTAAGAGGTAACTCAGTCGAAAACCAGAAGAAGGAGCTAAGCGGGCGCAGCTACAAGCGGAAAAACAAGCCAAGCATGAAGTGCTTGCCGCCGAATTCATGCGTTGGGAGCGCAGCGCAAAACCGAATGATTATTGGGGGGCCGCCTCGTGAACAGTCCCCCTTTGCAAAATCCCTAGAGGGATAAAAGCTCCGAGCGGCGGCCTTATGGAAGCCACCGGTTTGACATAAGCGGACGTTAGCTGAACAAGAAGTCGTGCTTGTCGAGTTGCGCTAACTTGACCGTTTCAAGGAGAAGCGACCCCTCGTCGTAGGTGATAAGCAAGCCGCCAGTCGTGTCAGCTGCATGGTCGAGTACGTCGGCAAACGAGTGCAGGCCAACGTCATGGAAAAGGATTGCATCCTTACCGGCTTTGCCAGCTTTGAAATCCATGATGATATCGTCACCGGCATCTTTTTCGAACACGAATACGTCGGGGCCACTAAAGCCGTAAAGTTTATCGGTGCCGGCCCCGCCGTAGATGCGGTCTTCGCCTCTACCGCCTGAGATAAAGTCGTCGCCGCTATCACCGTACAGTTTGTCGTCGCCCCTACCGCCGTACAGTTCGTCGTTGCCGGTGCCACCTTTGACAATGTCGTCGCCGAGCTTCGCATCGATGACGTCGTCACCACTTCCGCCGTAGATGACATCGTCACCAAAACTGCCGATGATTCGGTCATTTCCGCTGTCCCCGAATAGACGATCCCCTTCATCTCGTCCGCTGCTGCCTTGGATGCGATCATCCCCAGCACCACCATGAATGACGTCGCTTTCTCCACCGCCCCTGAAGCTGTCTTTGCTTGATGATCCGACCACATTGAAGGCATCATTATATATCGTGCCATTGAGCTGCATGAAATTGCCGTCGGATGCCTGATCGAAGATCGTCTGCAGATCTGGGCCGAAAATTTCGAGGCCGGACATGGTCATCTCTACAGATTGGCTGAATGTTCCATCAACCGCCACCGCAGTCTGCTGACCGAACGAGATGCTATCGAGGGTGCCGACAACGTTGCCGGTGTCGGGATCAAGAGTCCAGCCGGTGGAAGAATGAAAAATGACGCCGCCGCCATCTGCACCAATAAACGCATAATCGGTCACATCCGTGTCCGTGGAGAGCGTTGCAGAAACGTTGTCGAACGACGCGAATTTTTGGCTGAGATACCGGCTAAAGCTGATGCCGATACCATTGTTGTCGGGATCAAATGCGTTGATTTGAACTGTCATGAGGTCCCTCCTAGAACCTAGTTAAAATTAAGTAAAAACAAAGCCATAGGCATCAAGAGTGGCACAAATACGCTGCCGAGGAAATACCCGCGCTCAATGTTCGGTGGCTGGAATGCGGAGCCGGCGGCCGTGACAGGACCCTGACTTACGCGAACCGGACCGCTGCTCTCGCCCGCGCCTTTGCGGCTGCTTCCTCGCGATCGCGAGGGGGTTGAGACGTCTCCAGCGAATCGAGCAACTCGCGCGCGCAAGCGGCGATCGCGTCGACCGCACGCTCGAATGCAGCCTCGTTGCGCTTCGATGGTTTGGTTGTTCCGCTCACCTTGCGGACGAACTGAAGCGCGGCATCATGAATCTCCTCGTTCGTCGCCGGCGGATCGAAATTGAACAGGGGCTTAATGTTTCGGCACATGGCTTGCTCCCGGGCGCTTTTCTCTGCCACTGCGGGTGGCGAAGCATATAAAAATAGTCGCGTGAGGGCCATTTGCAACGGGCTGGCCAGGCCGAAACCACGATGGAAAGCTGCGCACCGCAAAGCAAGGTGGCTGTTTCACTTCGGTTTGAAGGTCTCAATTGCGCCAGAAGCGGACCTGAGCTCTGCTTGAGAAGTAGCCGCTTTGTGGCCGGAAGGAGACTGGCCGCATCTGGAGCGTTGGCCAGAAATGCAGACTTAGCGCAGCTCGGGTCTCCCCCGGAACGCAATTCGCGAACAGAACTGGGCACTTCCGCCGAAAGCCCCCGCTCGCCGCCCATCACCAGGCGTTCAAGAACCATCCGCTTTCCGTGGATACTCATTTCCCCGTCGTCCACTTCGACGCCGTCGGTCACAAAGAAGGATGACGGCTCGATGGAGGTGGAGATCGCCTGGACATTACCTCTGACCAACTGTTGACTCACCCGCGGCTGAACAATAACTTGCGAACTCGGTCGTTAGGCTTGTCCTCACATGACGGATCAGTCTCTTCAGCGTCGCCTTGCCGCCATCGTCGTTGCCGATGTGGTGGGATATTCACGCCTGATGGAGGCTGATGAAGTCGCAACGCTGGCGAACCTCAGGGAACTCCGTTCTGGCGTTATCGAGCCGGCTGTGATGCGTCACAACGGTCGCATCTTCAAGCTCATGGGAGACGGATTCTTAATCGAATTCGTTAGCGCGGTGGACGCGGTCACAGCTGCGTTGGAAATGCAACGGGCCACCACTGCTGTTGAGGCTTCCGGAGACCGGCGCCTGCTTTTGCGTGTAGGCGTCAATCTGGGAGATGTCATTGACGACGGTTCAGATGTCCTCGGCGACGGGGTCAATGTCGCGGCGCGCCTCGAGACGCAGGCCGCACCGGGAGGTATCTGCATTTCAGCCAAAGTTCACGGCGAGATCGTCGGCAAGATCGGCGAGCAGTTCTTTGATGCAGGCGAACGCTACCTAAAGAACCTGACTCGCCCGGTCCACGTGTGGCATTGGCCGGATGCGCTGCAGAGCATATTGCCGCTGCCTGAATGTCCCTCGATCGCTGTGTTGCCGTTCACGAATATGAGTGGGGATGAAGCGGACGCGCCTTTCGTCGACGGCTTGACGGAAGACCTGATCACCGACCTTTCCCGTACGGCTGGCCTGTTCGTCATCGCGCGCAATTCCGTGTACGGCTACAAGGGCAAGCCGGTCGACGTACGGCTGGTCGCCCAGGAGCTCGGCGTCCGTTACGTCCTCGAGGGGAGCGCCAGACGCGCAATGGGCCGTGTCCGCATCAATGCCCAATTGATCGACGCGCTTGGCGGCCAGCACTTGTGGGCCGACCGGTTTGACAGGACGGTGGAAGATGTTTTCGAATTACAGGATGAAGTTAACGCCAAGATTGTTGAAGCCCTCGTCGGCCGGCTGACCATCCCGAAGCAGCGCAATCGGCCGAAGAACTTTGAGGCGTACGATCTGTGTGTGCGCGCCCGCCTCCTGACGGAAGAGTCGCCGCAAACTGAGCGTGAGGCCTATATGCTGCTCCAACGCGCGGTTAAGCTCGAGCCATCATATGCCGAGGCGCTCGGTCTGCTCGCCTATAACCGTTGGCTTGCCTGGACTCATTTCGGCGAGCCCGAAGATCCTAACCGTCGGATGGCGGCGACGTTCGCCCAGAAGGCGGTCGACCTGGATCCCAACGATGCCGGCTGCCGTTACGTTCTGGGGACCATTTTGGCTTATGAGCGGCGATGGGATGAATCGGAGGCCGCTTTCGCCAAGGCCCTGGAGCTGGACCCCAACCACGCCGACACCTGGGCCGCCATGTCGGACATGTCCGTGCTGGACGGCAGGGTTGCCGACGGACTAGCGCAGATCGAAAAAGCTCTGCGGCTCAATCCCCATCCAACCTGCTGGTATCTTTGTCATCTTGGGCAGGCGCAATACGCCGCGCGTGACTATGAGGCGGCAACCGCTACACTCCGCAGGAAAGATACGTATCGTACCAACTCACGCAAATTCCTGGCTGCTTCGCTTGCGCAGTTGGGCCACCTTGAGGAGGCGCGGCGAGAAGCAGAATTGTTCCTGATCGCCCACCCTCATTTCACGATCGGCCATTGGCTCAGCTCCCAGCCGCTGCGCGATGCATCTGTACGAGACCACTTTGTCGAAGGCTTCCGAAAGGCTGGCCTGCCGGAGATGTGACAGCGGGTGGGGACAATCCCGACGCGTTCGAGGACTTGATCAACGGATACGCACTGCGCGAGAACGGCGGGCCGAAATGTGGGCGCAAAGCGGTCATAGATGCCGAGATCGCCGAACATCGGCTTTGGGGCAAAAGGGGCCCCTTACAGCATTCCCATACTCAACCGCCCGCCATCTCCAACGCCCCCGTATCCTCCCGTTTGCCCACGGCACCATCGACAATCTGCGCCAGCCGCTTGCCGGTCGTTACGTCGAAGAAATGCAGGCGTGACGGGGCGATCGTCAGGGCGATCGTGTCGGAAAGTTCGATTTCCGGGGATAGCGCCGCCGTCAGTTTCTTGCCGTCCAGCATGCCGTGCACCAGCCGCTGGGCGCCCAGTTCCTCGATGTAATCGACCTTCATGGTCAGGGACTGTTCGCCCGCCCGGGCGACGCGCAGGTCTTCGGCGCGGATGCCGATGGTGAGTTCGGTCGGCAGGGCGGACAGGCGGTCGCTTTCCAGCACCTGGCTGCCGAAATGCAGGCGGCTGCCCTCGCGCGTGGCGCGTAGAAGGTTCATGGCCGGCGAGCCGATGAAGCTTGCGACGAAGGTCGAGGCGGGCGTGTGATAGACGTCGAGCGGGCGGCCGATCTGTTCGATCTGGCCGCCATTGAGGACCACGAGACGATCGGCCAGCGTCATCGCTTCCAGCTGGTCGTGGGTGACGTAGAGCGACGTCGTGCCGAGGCGCTTCTGCAACTGCTTGATCTCGCCGCGCATCGTGACGCGCAGCTTGGCGTCGAGATTGGACAAGGGCTCGTCGAACAGGAAGGCGGCGGGCTTGCGGACGATGGCTCGGCCCATGGCGACGCGCTGGCGCTGGCCGCCGGAAAGGGCGCGCGGCTTGCGTGTGAGGTATGGCTCGATCTCCAGCATGCGGGCAGCTTCCGCCACGCGCGCATCGATCTCGGCCTTCGGCGTGCCGCGGTTCTTCAGGCCATAGGCGAGATTGTTGTAGACGGTCATGTGCGGATAGAGCGCATAGTTCTGGAACACCATGGCGATGTCGCGCTCGGCCGGCTCGATATCGTTGATCACCCGATCGCCGATTTCCACCGTGCCCTTTGAGATCGCCTCGAGCCCGGCGACCATGCGCAAAAGCGTCGACTTGCCGCAGCCCGACGGGCCGACGAGCACGATGAACTCGCCGTCGGCAATGTCGAGCGAGACGGATTTCACCGCCTCGACGCCGCCGGCGTAGATCTTCGAAACATTGGTGATGTTGATTTGAGCCATGGTGGCCAATCCTTTACTTGTCGCTTTCGGTCAGGCCCTTGATGAACCAGCGCTGGAAGATCATGACGATCATCACCGGCGGCAGCATGGCGAGGATCGCCAGGGCAAAGGCCTGATTGTAATCGGGAATGTTGGAGCCGACCCAGACGAGCAGGATCTGCTTGATGCCGCGCACCAGGGTGAAGAAGCCTTCCTCGGTGGTCATCAGCGTCGGCCAGAGATACTGGTTCCAGCCATAGACGAACATGATGATGAAGATCGCCGCCATCATGGTTTTCGAGAGCGGCACGATCACGTCGATGAAGAACTTGAAGGGCCCGGCGCCGTCGATGCGGGCGGCCTCCAGGAGTTCGTCGGGGATCGACTTGAAGAACTGGCGGAAATAGAAGGTGCCGGTGGCGGACGCCAGAAGCGGCACGATCAGGCCGGTATAGGTGTTGGTGAGGTGCAGCGTGTTCATCACCTCGTAAGAAGGCAGGATGCGCACTTCGAGCGGCAGGAGCAGGGTGGTGAAGATCATCCAGAAGGTGATGGTCGCAAAGCGGAAGCGGAAATAGACCAGCGCATAGGCGGCCAGCATGGACAGCAGGACCTTGCCGGCCGCAAAGCCGAGCCCGAGGATCAGCGAGTTCATCATCATCCGCAGGCCCGTGATCTTGCCGGTGAAGCCGCCCTCCTTGGTCAGCACCGTCTCGTAGGTCTCGATGAAATGGCCGCCCGGCAGGATCGACAGGCCGTTGCGGTGGATGTCGGCCGCCTCGTGGCTGGAGGTCATCAGCGCCACCAGCAGCGGCCCGACCATGAGGAAGACGCCGGAGAGGAGGATGACGTGGTCGAAGAATTTGGTGCGATACATCGGTCCGCCTCCGCTCAATTGTAGTGCACGCGCCGCTCGATGAAGCGGAACTGGAAGATGGTGAGCACGAAGACGATGATCATCAGGATGACGGACTGGGCCGAGGAACCGCCGAGGTCATTGCCGCGGAAGCCGTCCATATAGACCTTGTAGACCAGCGTGATCGGGTTGTTGGCGGCCTTGTCCTTCACAATCACGTCGATGACGCCGAAGGTGTCGAACAGCGCGTAGGTGGTGTTGATGATCAAAAGGAAGAAGGCGGTCGGGGCGAGCAGCGGCAGGATGACGGTCCAGAAACGGCGCAAGCCCGAGCGGCAGTCCATGATGGCTGCCTCGCGCACGGAGACCGGAATGCCCTGCAGGCCCGACAGGAAGAAGATGAAATTGTAGGGGATCTGCTTCCAGACGGAGACGACGATCATGGCGAAGGCGGTATCGTTGTAGTTCAGCCCGACCTTCATCTCCCAGCCGAACAGGCCCGCAAATTTCACCAGCGGGCCGATATGCTGGTCGAACATCATCATCCCCATCAGGCCGGCGACCGGCGGGGCGATCGCATAGACCCAGATCAGCAGGGTCTTGTAGGCGGCATTGCCGCGGATCACGCCATCAGCCTTGACGGCAAGCAGCAGGCCGATCGAAAGCGAGAAGAAGGTGACGAGCGCGGTGAAGACGGCGGTGAAGCGGGCGATGCCGAGATACTCGTTCGATTTCAGCACGTCGGTATAATTGGCAAGCCCGACGAAGGAGGAGCCGAAGCCGAAGGGGTCCTCGAGGTAGAAGGACGACTGGATCGCCTGCACCGAGGGCCAATAGAAGAAGATGAAGATGATCGCCATCTGCGGGGCGAGGAAGAGATAGGGCAGGAGCGGCGAATTGAATTGCACGCGCTTTGCCGATGTGTCTTCGGACGGTCTTGCTTTGAAACGACGAAAAAGGCCGCCTGCCCCACTGGGGAACGGGGCTGCCGGCGTCGGTGACGATAAAGGCGCGTGCGTCATGGCTGACTTTCGAAGATGTGTGGTGGAGGAGGGAAATGCCCCTCACCCTAGCCCTCCCCGCGCGCGGGGAGAGGGGATGATCGCGTGTGTGGCGCCGTCTCTTGTCATCCTGGGATGACGGAAGGTGCGGCCGGTTTCTCTTCTCCCCGGCGGGGAGAAGTGCCGAGTAGAACGAGGCGATGAGGGGGGCTTCGGCGAAGCCGGAGCCAGGCGACAAATCCGCGCGGTGGCCTTCGGCCCCCCTCATCCGGCCTTCGGCCACCTTCTCCCCGCTGGGGAGAAGAGGACCGGATGCCTATCAGCCAGCCGTCTTGGCGAAGCGGGCGAGAAGTTCGTTGCCTTCCTTCTCGATCGTGTCGAAGGCGTCCTTGACGGAGACTTCGCCCGAGAAGATGCGGCCGTATTCGCGTTCCATGATTTCGCGGATTTGCGGGTAGAAGCCGAGACGGTAGCCCTTCGACCATTCGCCGGCGGGCAGCATCAGCTGCTTGATGCCGACTTCGGCGACCGGCTTCTCGTTGTAGTAGCCTTCCGCCTTGGCAAGCTCGTAGGCTGCCTTGGTGATGGCGACGTAACCGGTTGCCTGGTGGTAGAACTTCTGCACTTCCGGCGAGGTCAGGAACTGGAAGAAGTCGGCCACGCACTTGTTTTCCTCGTCCGACTTGCCGGACATGGCAAACAGGGCAGCGCCGCCGATGAAGGACGAGGTGCCGGCACCCTTGATCGAGCCCCAATAGGGCAGGAAGGTTGCCGAGAACGGCATCTGCGCCGTCTTCTGCAGGCCGCCGAACGAGCCCGACGAGCCGATCCAGAGAGCGGCCTTGTTTTCCTCGAACATCTTCTGGTTATCGTTCCAGCCGGCGCCGTAGAAGCCGAAATAGCCCTCGTCCTTCCAGGCCTTTAGCTTGTCGAACATCATGACGAGGTTCGGGTCGGTGACCTTCAGCTGGGTGTCGACGACGCTGTCATAGCCATTGTTGTTGGTGGCGAACTGGATGTTGTTGCGCGAGAAGAAATTCTCGGTGAACTGCCAGGTGAGCTGCGACTGGACGAGCGGGATGAAGCCGGCTTCCTTCAGCTTCGGGGCAATGGCTTCGAATTCTTCCCAGGTCTTCGGCGCCTCGACGCCGGCCTTCTTCAGGGCTTCGTCGTTGATGTACATGATCGGGGCCGAGGAATTGAACGGCATGCCGACGAACTTGCCATCGCTGTCGGCGTAGAAATAGCGGACACCGTCGATGAAGGCGTTGCGGTCGAACGTGTAGCCCGCCTTGGTGATCAGGTCTTCGGCCGGGATGACGGCGCCCTTGGCGTTGATGATCGTCGCCGCACCGGCGTCGAACACCTGCAGGATGTTCGGCTGTTCGCCCGAACGGAAGGCGGCGATGCCGGAAGCGAGCGCTTCCTCGTAGGTGCCCTTGGAAACCGGGGTGAGCGCGCAGGCCGTCTGCGATGCGTTGAACTTCTGGGCGACTTCGTTGATGACTTCGCCGTTGCGGCCGGCCATGCCGTGCCACCAGGTGATGTTCGTTGCGGCGAGCGAGGAGGTGGCGGAGAAGGCCAGCGCGAGGCCGGTCATCGTGAATTTCCTGATCATGGCGGTTCCTTTCACCAGGGTTAAGGTGAGGAACCGGCTATCGGCCTTTCATGACGCGCGGATAACGCTTTCGTGTCGATTCGATTACAACGGCGGCACAGCCGCTCAGAAGGCATCGGGAAGATGGACCGGCCAGCGCCAGGGCATGACGGAAACGATGTCGTAACGGATCGAGAGACGCGCAAAATCCGGCTGTTTTGCCAACCACAGATCGCTGGCTGCGCGGATGCGCTGTTGCGATAAATTGGACACCGCAAAGACGGAATCGTCCAGTGACCGGCGGGCCTTGACTTCGACGCAGGCGATCAGATCGCCCTTGCGTGCAATGATGTCGATCTCGCCCAGCTTGGTGCGGTAGCGGAAGGCGACGATGCGGTAGCCCTTGATGAGCAGCGACAGTGCGGCGCGGTACTCGGCGAGCGAGCCGCGCCGGAGCGCCTTCAGGCGGTTCCTGTCGGGCGGCTCATGGTTCATCCCGGTCTTTCAGCTCCAGCAGGCGGTCGTAGAGACCCTTGCGGTTGAGGCCGGTCTGCCTGGCTGCCTCGGTCGCCGCCTTGCCGGTCGACATGTCCTTGACCAGTTTCAGCAGAATGGCATCGACATCGGCTGCTTCCGGTGCCGCGGGCGCATCCGGCGGGCCGATGACAAGCACGATCTCGCCCTTGACGGTGGCGCCCTCGTCGTAGAACGCCTTGAGCTCGGCCAGCGTGCCGCGGCGGAATTCCTCGAAGGTCTTGGTCAGCTCGCGGCAGACGGATGCACGGCGTTCGCCGCCGAGCACATCATGGGCGGCAACGATCGTGGCGGCGATCCGGTGCGGGGATTCGAAGAAGATCAGCGTGGCGGGAACGGTTGCGAGTTCCGCAAGCCGGTCACGGCGCGCCTTGTCCTTGGAGGGCAGGAAGCCGGCGAAGAGGAAGGCATCGTTGGGAAGTCCGGAGCCGACCAGGGCGGCAAGCGGGGCGGACGCGCCCGGGATCGGAACGACGCGGTGGCCGGCCTCGATGGCGATCTGGCCGAGGCGGTAGCCGGGGTCGGAGACCAGCGGCGTGCCGGCATCGGAGACGAGAGCGACGGATTTGCCCTCGTCAAGCGCAGCGAGCAGTTTCGGCCCGACCTCGTTGGCATTGTGCTCATGATAGGCATAGGGCCGGTTGACGATGCCGTAGCGGTCGAGCAGCACGCGGGTGACGCGGGTGTCCTCGCAGGCAAGCACGTCGGCGCCGGCCAGTGTTTCAAGCGCGCGCAGGGTAATGTCCGAGAGATTGCCGATCGGGGTGGCAACGAGATAAAGCGCCGGTTCCAGCGGGCGGGCGGGCACCAGGACATTATGCAGCCGGTAGCTCGCGTGCTTCTCATTTGCCTGTGTCGCGCCCGATGTCTGCTTTTCCAAAACTGCGTACCCTTTACCATTCTGCACCGTCAAACCGATGCCTCACCTTTATGGGTGAGCGGCCGTGCTTCGGCAAGGGTTGGGGAAAAACGGATCGACCCTCGGGCAATACGGATATTCATGGCCCGTCGATGGCAATAACCCTTGCGCTCCACGGCTTTTTTCTGCCATTTTGCCCGTCCACATCTTTTCCTGCCCGCAAGCGGGTACCTCAAAAATTCAAGCCGGGAGGCGCGGCCCGCCCGGCGATGGTTGAAAGCGGTAGCATCTCATGCGCATTACTCTCGAGCGGTCCAATCTCCTGAAGTCGCTGAACCACGTTCACCGCGTGGTCGAGCGGCGCAATACCATTCCGATCCTCTCGAACGTGCTCTTGCGCTCCGATGGTGCGAGCCTCGAAATGAAGGCGACCGACCTCGACCTCGAAATCACCGAGGCGACGCCGGCGCAGGTCGAGCAGGCGGGGGCAACGACGGTGCCGGCGCATCTGCTCTATGACATCGTGCGCAAGCTGCCGGACGGTTCCGAAGTGCTGCTGGCGACCAACGCCGAAGGCACCGCGATGACGGTCGCCTCGGGCCGCTCGAAATTCTCGCTGCAGTGCCTGCCGCAGTCCGATTTCCCGGACCTCACCGCCGGAACGTTCACGCACAGCTTCCGCATCAAGGCCACCGACCTGAAGATGCTGATCGATCGCACCCAGTTCGCGATCTCGACGGAAGAAACGCGCTATTATCTGAACGGCATCTATATCCACACCATCGAAAGCAAGGGCCAGCTCAAGCTGCGCGCTGTTGCCACCGACGGCCACCGTCTTGCCCGCGCCGATCTGGAAGCGCCAAGCGGTTCGGAAGGCATGCCGGGCATCATCATCCCGCGCAAGACCGTCAGCGAATTGCAGAAGCTGGTCGACAATCCGGATGTGGTGGTCACGGTCGAGGTTTCCGATGCCAAGATCCGGCTCACCATCGGCTCGATCATCATGACCTCGAAACTGATCGACGGTACCTTCCCCGACTACCAGCGCGTCATTCCGGCCAACAACGACAAGGAACTGAAAATCGATTGCCAGTCCTTCGCCCAGGCCGTCGACCGCGTCTCGACGATTTCCTCCGAGCGCGGTCGCGCCGTTAAGCTGGCCCTTTCCGACGGGCAATTGACGCTGACCGTCAACAACCCTGACTCGGGAAGTGCAACCGAAGAGCTGCCGGTCGGTTACGACAGCGATCCGCTGGAGATCGGCTTCAACGCCAAATATCTGCTCGATATCACCGCTCAGCTTTCCGGCACTGACGCCGTCTTCATGCTTGCCGATCCCGGCTCGCCGACGCTGGTGCGCGATCTGGCAGGCGACGACGCGCTCTATGTCCTGATGCCGATGCGCGTCTAAGCAGACTTTCGTTGGCAGGCCAACGTTTCGTCTGCTTAGGTGTTTGTTTTAACGCAGGTTCTGGCCGGAAAACCGTTGGACACTTTTCCGGAACCTGCTTAGGCCAACGAACGAGCCATTTAATGTCTGAAGCGACGGCCGGGCCAGTCTCCGGCCGTTGTCACTTCTGATCGACGGGCACTTGTTGGTAGCAAGACCATCGCAGCTCATTTTCGCGGTGGCGGCAAGTGAGCTGTTGGCAGGGTGATATAATGGCGCGAAAAGACTTGTTTTTGTCGCAGTCAGCGACACATAATCACGTCGCAATTGAAGACGCCGCGCGTAAGAACAGAACATGATGTGCTGTTTGGCGCCGGCGTATGGGTGGAGATGCGCATGAATTTTCGGCTGAAAGAGCGTCTTGGCAAGAAATTCGACGAGGAAATTCGTTTCTTCAAGGGATGGCGCAACAATATGAAGGCAGTCGGCTCGATCGTGCCGACATCCGGAATAACCGCCCGGCGAATGGCAAGCGTCGTCAATCCGCATTCGGGCCTCCCCGTTCTCGAACTTGGTCCTGGCACCGGCGTCATCACCAAGGCGATCTTGCAGAAGGGCGTGCAGCCGCAGAACCTGGTCTCGGTCGAATTCTCCACCGATTTCTTTCAGCATCTCGTCAAGACCTATCCCGGCGTCGATTTCATCAATGGCGATGCCTTCAATCTGGACAAGACCTTGGGCGCGCGCAGTGAGCAGACCTTCGACAGCGTCATTTCCGCCGTGCCGCTTCTGAACTTTCCAATGCATATGAGGGTGTCGTTGATCGAGGATCTGCTGTCGCGCATTCCGGTCGGCCGGCCCGTCGTCCAGATCTCCTACGGTCCGCTGTCTCCGGTTGTCGCCATGCCGGATCGCTATCAGATCTCCCACTATGATTTTGTCGTGCGCAACATTCCGCCCGCACAATTGTGGGTCTATCGCAAGACGCACTGAGATTGCCGGTGCCGGATCCGCACTGGTGATTGTCCGAACCGGCGGCGGCAATTTGCACTTGCGGAGCCGTGCCCCGCATGCGATTGGGAACCGTTTGAGCTCTGGCAAGGATGGCAACAATGACTGTGACCGCGCGTGACCGGCTGATCGTCGGCCTTGATCTTCCCACCATCGGCGAAGCCGAGACAATCGTCAAAGCGCTTGGCGACGACGTGCTGTTTTACAAGATCGGCTATCAACTGGCCTTTGCCGGCGGGCTCGAATTTGCCCGCGATCTTGCCGCTGACGGCAAGAAGGTCTTTCTCGACATGAAGCTGCTCGATATCGACAATACGGTCGCCAAGGGCGTCGAGAACATTGTCAGGATGGGCATGTCGATGCTGACGCTGCACGCCTATCCGAAGGCGATGAGGGCCGCCGTCGAGGCGGCGCGCGGCTCCGACCTCTGCCTGCTCGGCGTCACCGTGCTGACCTCGATGGATGCCCAGGACGTCATCGAGGCCGGCTATCAGCTCGACCCTCAGGCCCTGGTGCTTCGCCGCGCCGAGCAGGCGCGGGCAGCCGGCATGGGCGGCATCGTCTGCTCGGCCGAGGAAGCGTCTGCGGTCCGCAACATCGTCGGGCCGGACATGGCGATCGTCACGCCCGGCATTCGTCCGGCCGGCAGCGACCCGGGCGACCAGAAGCGGGTGATGACCCCGGCCGATGCGCTTGCCGCCGGATCGAGCCACCTCGTCGTCGCCCGCCCCATCGTCAAGGCCGCCGATCCGCGCGCGGCGGCGCGTGCCATTCTCGATGAAATGCGTGGCGCGCTGTAAAAGGCGCGTCGCCATCGCCCGGATTCCACCCTGCGCGACAATCGTTGATCGACGGGGTGGCCCCTCATCCGCCCTGCCGGGCACCTTCTCCCCGCCACAGCGGCGAGAGCGACCTGCCGCACCCGCATTGCCAATCACCAGTCATGAAGCCGGGCACGTCCCCTCTCCCCGCCTGGGGACCGCCTGGGGGGAGAGGGTTAGGGTGAGGGGCAAATGCGCCCTCTTCGCTTGTCGTGCTTCAAGTCTTTGCGTCGTTCGCGCAAAACCGCTGCACACTTTGCGTGACATGCTCCGGTTTATTGGCTGTTGCCGGCAACCACGTTGCTCGGGTCGGAATTGCGAATGAGGGACGCTGCACCATCGACCAGGCGGTTGCCCGTCACCGTGTTGAACTGCGCAAAATCCAGCGAACTGAGGCTGCTGCCAAAGGGATGGGCGGGGTCGTGGAAGCAGTAGCTGCGGCTGCCATTGCGCGAGTTGAGCCAGACGGCCGGCTTGGCCCGGAAAGCCGCCCGATAGGCGAAGGTATTGTCCGAAATCGTGTTGTGCTGCGGCTTCTGGTGTCGGATCGTTCCGCCCTCGCCGCAGTTGCGATAGAGAAAAATGCCGCCGCCAGCCGGATCGTCGAAACGGTTTGCGGTAATCACGTTTTCGGCGGAGCCGTCGATGGCGATCTGCTCACGCTTGCTTGCGACGGCAAACCTGTTGCCGCTGATCGTGTTTCGTGCCGATTCCGCGTCGAGATAGAGAGCCGGTCCGTCGCTCTTGCCGGCCAAGGTGGATTTTTCCAGCCGCACCCCGGTCACCCCGGGGCCGATATAGAGCGGAACCCTGCCATCCGCCACGATCGTCAACCCGGATAACGCGATACGGGATGGCGCCGCTGCCTGGGCGCGGGCCGTATGATCGGCGTTCAGGGACGACAGGCGCATCTCCTTTGCCTGACCGTTGGTGCCCAGTCCCTGGAGGCGCAACGCACCCTTGATAGTGCAGTTGCGCACGGTGACGCCGGAGGGCACGCTCCAGTCGCCCCCCTTGCGATTCGTGGAGCGGATAAGCACCGTCGGCCGGCCGAAGTTGACCGTGCCGCGCGAACCGTCAAGCGTCGCGCCCTGGCAATCGAGTGTCATGCCGGATGCCGACGCACCGGAGATGATGATGCGCTTGGTGACGATGTCGGTGGGCTCGAGCGTCAAGTCGCAATGGATATCGACCTGCGGGTCCTGTTTCGTTGCCGGTGCCGTTGCGGCGGCATAGACGTCTGGTGCGCATTGGCCGGGCTTTGCCAGCGCGGGATGCGCGTTTCCCAGCCAGAGGCACAGGCCGGTCGTGACACCCAGCATGGCCGCGGTTCTACCGAATGAAATCATGTCTGACATCCCGGGGTCCGGCCTTCGAAGGTGCCGTTCCACAAAGCGAGCGGCCCGCCTTGACCGGTCAAGTGAATTGGCGGAAAGAAACGGAAGCAATAGGGACGAGTTGCGGTGAAAATAGGGAGACGGTCATGGCCAAGGGATACTGGATTGCACGCGTCGATGTCCGCGATGCCGAGCGCTACAAGGATTATGTCGCGGCCGCAAAGCCGGCGTTTGAAAAATACGGCGCCACTTTTCTCGCCCGCGGCGGTGCTTTCCAGCGCCTGGAGGGCGATGTCCGGTCGCGCAACGTGGTGATCGAGTTCCCGTCGCTGCAGGCGGCGATCGATTGCTACAATTCGCCCGAATACCAGATCGCGGCAGCAATCCGGCAGGAGGTTGCGAGTGCCGAAATGGTGGTCGTCGAGGGCGTCTGAGCGGCGGCGCGCAGCACGGCGGAAAACGGCAGAAAAGCCTTGGTGATACGCCTTCCCGTCGCCCAATGATTGGGTTATGTAGCACACACAGACCACGCTGAAGATCAGGAGTGCCGCCGTCATGACTTTGTCCAATCTCCCCCCGCTCGTTACCGTTTTCGGCGGGTCCGGATTTGTCGGCCGTCATGTCGTGCGTGCGCTTGCAAAACGCGGTTTCCGCATCCGCGTTGCGGTCCGCCGTCCGGATCTCGCCGGTTTCCTGCAGCCGCTCGGCAATGTCGGCCAGATTTCCCTGGTTCAGGCCAACCTGCGCTACCGCAATTCGGTCGATGCGGCGGTTCACGGCGCCGATCATGTCGTCAATTGCGTTGGCATCCTGTTTGAAAGCGGCCGCAACACCTTCGACGCGGTCCAGGATTTCGGCGCCCGCGCCGTGGCCGAAGCGGCGCGCGGTGTCGGTGCGACCCTGACCCATATTTCCGCCATCGGCGCCGATGCCAATGGCGAATCGCTCTACGCGAAATCCAAGGGCCGGGCCGAAAAGGCGATCCTGGAGACGGTTCCCGAAGCGGTCATTCTGCGCCCGTCTATCATCTTCGGACCCGAGGACGGTTTCTTCAACAAGTTCGCCGAAATGGCGCGCTTCTCGCCGGTGCTGCCGCTGGTCGGCGGCGGCAAGACGGCATTCCAGCCGGTCTACGTCGCGGATGTCGCCGAAGCGGTTGCCAGGGCCGTCGAGGGCAAGGTAGCCAAGGGCAGGATCTATGAACTCGGCGGGCCGGAAGTCTTGACCTTCAAGAACTGTCTCGAGATCATGCTGAAGACCATCGGACGCACGCGCACGCTGCTGCCGCTTCCGTTCGGCCTTGCGTCGCTGATGGGGTCCGTTGCCTCGCTGGTGCCCTTCGTGGCGCCGCCGATCACACCCGATCAGGTCATCCTGCTGAAGCGCGACAACGTCGTTTCCGAGAGTGCGCAGGCCGAAGGCCGCACGCTGCAGACTTTCGGCATCGAGCCGACGTCGGTCGAAGCGATCCTGCCATCCTACATGGTGCGTTACCGTCCGCAGGGGCAGTATACGGGGTCGGGCGGCGCCGCCTGACCACGCCCTGACCTGCCATGAACAGGTTTCAATCGCGCCGCCGGTCCCCTCCGGCGGCTTCTTTTTGACCGCCTCAAAGCAAAGCGTTGCAGTTCTGCCGCACTAGAAAAAGCGATTGGTCTTTACCGTCGATTCAGCATCTATCGATATTGATAAGGGCTGTTCCAGCGCATAGACAACAGCCGCGCCGGGTCCTTCATTTCCGAAGCGACCGGCGCCGACATATCATCTTGAGAGGCACATTTTTCATGGGCAAGTCGATCGCAATTTTCTTTGCGTGCGCGGCACTTATCGTTCTGGCTGGATCCTTCGCGGCGCCGAAGACGGTTGCCAGCAATCACAGCTGTGCGCCGGCCTATGGCGTCGACCCGTGCACCACGGCCTCGATCGGCAAGCTCGCCGAATAAAAATTTCCGCCTCGTTTCGAGGCGGCACAGTTTCATGGCGGGGGCCAGGGGACCGCATGCACTTCCGCAAGGGAGCGCATGCGGTTTTTTATTGCCGTTCAGCCGACCAGCCAGAGGCCGATCAGGCCGGCCGTGCCGATGACGATCCGCCAGATGGCGAATGGTGCGAAGCCGCGGCTGGAGACGAAGTTCAACAGCGAGCGCACGACGACCAGCGCCGCCACGAACGCGGCGATGAAGCCGACGGCGATCAGCGATACGTCGTCGAAGTTCAGCGCGTTGCGATTCTTGTAGAGATCGAGCGTGAAGGCGCCGAGCATGGTGGGCATGGCGAGGAAGAACGAGAACTCGGCGGCGGAGCGCTTGTCGGTTCCCATCAGCAATGCGCCGGCAATGGTCGCGCCCGAGCGGGAGGTGCCGGGAATCATCGCCAGGCATTGGAAAAGCCCGATCTTCAGGGCGAGCGACGGCGGATAGTCCATGACGTCGCGATATTTCGGCTTCAGCGGCAAACGGTCGATCGCATAAAGAACGATGCCGCCGAGGATCAGCACGATGCAGATCAGCATCGGTGTTTCGAAAAGCACGCTCTTGATGAAACCATGCGCCATGGCGCCGATGACAGCCGCGGGCAGGAAGGCGAGGAGGATCGACAGGACGAACCGCCGCGCCTTGAAGCTCGAGGGCAGGGCTGTCGCGATCGACAGCAGCCGCTGGAAATAGACGAGCAGGATTGCGAGGATGGCGCCGAGCTGGATGAGCACGGCAAAGGTGTTTCCGGGCGATTTGAAGCCGAGGAAATGCCCGGCAAGCAGCACGTGGGCCGTCGAAGATACCGGAATGAATTCGGTCAGGCCCTCGATAAAACCGAGGACAAGCGCGCTGATGATCGACTGATCGGCCATGAATTAAGTATCCCTGAAGCATTGGGGGTTAAGGTCTGGGACCATCGAAGGGTACTGGCTGATTCGCTTGTGTTTGCGCCAGCAAGTTCCTATAGCTTTTTAGAATGCGCCGTGGCCAGACCAAACGGCCGCGGCAAACATCCTCCCAATCGAACCGACGAAACCGTATCGAATGCCAACTCTCTATCACCATCCCATGTCGACCGCCTCCCGGTTCGTCCGGCTGATCCTCTCGGAATACGGCTATCAGACGGAACTGGCCGAAGAGCAGCCCTGGGAGAGGCGGCGTGATTTCCTGACGCTCAACCCTGCCGGAACGCTGCCCGTCTATGTCGATGACAGCATGCGGGCGCTCTGTGGCGCGACCGTGATCTCAGAATATCTCGACGAGACCAACGGCGTCCTTAAGCGCGACCGCCGGCTCCTGGCCGAAGACCCATTCCAGCGCGCGGAAATCCGCCGGCTGGCGGAATGGTTCCTGCACAAGATGGAAGCCGATGTGACGCGCCCGCTGGTGCGCGAACGCATCTTCAAACTGCAGATGACGCCGGACCAGGGCGGCGGCGCCCCGGATTCGAAGGTGCTTCGCACCTCGCGCTCGAACATCCGCCAGCATCTGAAATATCTGGGCTGGCTTGCCGGGTCGCGCACCTATCTGGCCGGCGACCGGCTGTCCTATGCCGATCTTGCCGCCGCCGCTGCCATCTCCGTGCTCGATTATCTCGGCGAGATCGACTGGTCGGAAGCGCCGCCCGTGAAGGACTGGTACCAGCGGCTGAAGTCCCGGCCGTCCTTCCGGCCGCTGCTTGCCGAGCGCGTGCGCGGCGTGACCCCGGTATCGCACTACGCCGATCTCGATTTTTAGGGCATGATGCCGGGAGCTTTGAAACGGTTTTCGGTCACATCATGCGCCAGCGACAGGAGAGCCCCGTGCCCGGCGATGCGCTCCCGGCAGAAAAAATCGACAAGCGGCGCGGGACGCTCACCAGCTTCCTCAAGGACGAGGCCCGTGACAAGGGTTTCGACGTTTGCCGCGTAACGCGCCCGGACGCTATTCCGCAGGCGCCGCAACGCCTCGCCGATTTTCTTGACCACGGATATCACGGCACGATGGACTGGATGGCGCAGACGGCGGATCGGCGCGCCGATCCGCGCGTCTTGTGGGGCGAGGTTCGCTCCGTCGTGCTCTTCGGCATGAACTACGGACCGGACGAGGATCCGCGTTCGCTTCTTGAACGGCCCGAATGCGGGGCCATTTCGGTCTATGCGCGCAACCGCGACTATCACGACGTCATCAAGGGCAAGCTCAAGGAAGTGGCGACGCGCTTTGCCGCAAGGGCTGGCGAGGACGTCAAGGTGTTCGTCGATACCGCCCCGGTGATGGAGAAGCCGCTGGCCGAGCAGGCCGGTCTCGGCTGGCAGGGCAAGCACACCAATCTCGTCAGCCGCGAATTCGGCTCCTGGCTGTTCCTCGGCAGCCTTTTCACCACGGCGGACCTCATGATCGACGAACCGGAGCGGGATCATTGCGGCTCCTGCCGCGCCTGCCTCGATGCCTGCCCGACCAACGCCTTTCCTGCTCCCTATAAGATCGACGCGCGCCGCTGCATTTCCTATCTGACGATCGAGCACAAGGGGACGATCGATCCGGCCCTGCGGCCTTTGATCGGCAATCGCATCTATGGCTGCGACGACTGTCTTGCCGCCTGCCCCTGGAACAAGTTCGCCGCCAGTGCTTGCGAAATGAAGCTGAAGGCACGGGAGGATCTGCGGGCGCCGTCCTTGTCCTTCCTGCTGACGCTCGACGATGCTTCCTTCCGCGCATTTTTTTCCGGCTCGCCGGTCAAGCGCATCGGTCGCGACCGCTTCGTGCGCAACTGCCTGATCGCCGCCGGCAATTCCGGCGATGCCGCGCTCATCGATATCTGCACGGCCCTGTCGAAGGATGCGTCGCCACCGGTGCGCGGCATGGCGGTCTGGGCGTTGTCGCGACTGATGAAGGCTGGCGATTTCAGCGATTTTGCGGCAAGACGGCAGAACGAGACCGATGTCGAGGTTCTCGTCGAATGGAAACTGGCAGGAGTTGTCTGATGCATGTTCTGATCCTGGGCGCCGGCTTCTCCGGCTCGGCCATTGCCAAGGCGTTTTTGCCTTTGGCGCAATCGGTTACCGGAACCACGCGATCGCAGGACAAGCTCGAGGGCCTTCGTGCGCTTGGCGTCGATGCGCTGGTTTATGACGGTGCAACGATCTCGCCGGAACTCGCCGCCGCGATGAAGCGGACGACACATCTGATCCAGTCCATTGCGCCGGGCCGTGAGGGTGATCCGATGATGCGCCCTGAGACCCCTTCGCTTGCCGGACTGATGCCAAGCCTGCAATGGGCGGCCTATCTCTCGACGGTTGGCGTCTATGGCGATCACGGCGGCGCCTGGGTAACGGAGGAGACGTCGCTGGAGCCGGTGTCTGCCCGATCGGTGGAGCGTGTCGCGGCGGAAAAAGCGTGGCTTGCCTTCGGCCAGGACAGCAATATCCCGGTCGCGGTGCTGCGTTTGTCGGGCATCTATGGCCCGGGCCGCAATGCGTTCTGCAATCTCGAGGCCGGAACGGCCCGCCGCCTCATCAAGCCCAACCAGGTTTTCAATCGCATCCGGGTCGAGGATATCGCGGGCGCGGCCCTTTTCCTGGCTGAGAAATCGATCGGCGGCATCTTCAATGTCACCGACGACGAGCCCGCCCCGCCGCAGGATGTCGTGGCCGAGGCCGCGCGGCTGATGGGCGTCAGCCCGCCGCCCGAAATCCCCTTCGAGACGGCCGAATTGTCTCCCATGGCGCGGTCGTTCTATGGCGAGAACAAGCGGGTTTCGAATGCACGCCTGCGCGATCTCGGCTTCGTCTTTCGCTTCCCCGACTATCGGATTTCGCTAGCCGAATTATGGGCCGGCGGACAATGGCGCGGATGATCTTCCAAGTATAAATGATTTCGAAAGACTACGATTTTTCTTCGATAGTCCAAGAATAGAATGCTGAAAATATTCCTGTTTTTTTGCCGGTTTAATCTGTCGCAACGGCAAGAAAGCCGGCATTTGCTCTTCATTCGATATGCAACCTAAGAGGGATATTGCGGTTTTCTAGCTTCCGGATTGGCCGAATAAGGCGCTTTTCAAAAAATTGAATCATTTTTTATATGCGGCCGGGTGCTGGGAGGCCGCCGCAACGGCATCTTCAGATTAACGCCTGATTCCAAAGCATTTCCGGGGCGATGTGACAGAATTCAAAATTTTGTAATTTTAATTTTTCGTAGATTGTCAATATTTCCTAATGCAACGTTAAAGGTTGAAGCACTTTTTCGCCATTTTTTCCCCCGACAAGCGGATCTTTCGTGAGACTTAACTAAATTTCAAACGAAGGGGTCGTCTGTTTGATGAAGACGAAATGCGCGTCTGCTTTACTGGCAGCTACTTTTGCCTTGGGGGCAACTCTCACATCGGTAACACCAAGCCACGCTGCAGGAACTGGCTGCGGCGGTGCATCCTGGTACGCGCTCTCCTCGCGCACCGCGTCCGGCGAACGGATGAACGCCAAATATCTGACGGCCGCTCATCGAAACCTCAAGTTCGGTACCAAGGTCGCCGTCACCAACAAGCGCAACGGCAAGACAGTTGTCGTCCGCATCAACGATCGCGGTCCCTTTATTCGCGGCCGCGTGCTCGACCTTTCCAAGGCCGCTGCCTCCCATATCGGCATGATCCGCTCGGGAACCGCCAGCATCTGTTACCGCGTCGTCAGCTGACGGCGAAAACGTGCCTGTCCGGGTCTTGTTCCGGTCGGGTTTGATCCGGCATGATCGGCGAAGGCGCTTCTGCCTGCCGCATCGGCCACCGACCTCGCATCTGGTCAGCAATCGTCGCCTGCCGCCGCATCCCGGCTTGCTCTTGACGGCCATCACCGCTACCACGGCGGAAAATGGAGTGTGAAAGATGCGACTGGGTGGCAGGCTCGCCGGAGCCATAGAGGTTCTCGCCGATATTGAGGCGCGCAAGCGCCCTGTAGCCGATGCCCTCAAGGACTGGGGGCTGGCGCATCGTTTTGCCGGGTCGGGCGACCGCGCCGCGATCGGCAACATCGTCTACGACGCTTTGCGCATGAAACTGTCGCACGCCTGGCTGATGGATAGCGACAGCGCCACGGCGCTCGGTCACGCGGTCATGTTTCGCCAGTGGGGCGTGTCGCCGGAGCATCTGGCCTCGGAACTGGAGGGCGACAAGTTTGCCCCCGAACCACTCACGCAAGAGATGAAGACGGCTTTCGCCAGCCGCAAGCTGGAAGACGCGCCGCTCCATGTGCAGGGTGATATTCCGGAATGGGTGCAGCCGTCCTTCGAGGAGAATTTTTCCGAAGACTGGCTTGCCGAGGCGAAGGCGCTGGCCGGGCGTCCGGCTCTGGATCTGCGCGCCAACACCCTGAAGGCCTCGCGCGAAAAAGTCTTGAAGGCGCTGGAGCGCTGTGGCGTCGAGCCGACGGGGATCGCCCGCAACGGCATCCGCGTGCAAGCCGGCGAGGGGCCGTCGCGCCTGCCCAACGTCACGGCAGAGCTGTCCTTCCAGAAGGGCTGGTTCGAGGTGCAGGACGAGGGGTCGCAGATCGTCGCCGATCTCGTGATGCCGCAGGAAGGCGATCAGATCCTCGACTATTGCGCCGGTGGCGGCGGCAAGACGCTGGCCATGGCAGCGGCCATGAACAACAAGGGCCAGGTGCACGCCTATGATACCGACCGCAAGCGCCTGGCGCCGATCATCGAGCGCCTGAAACGGGCCGGCACGCGCAACGTCCAGGTTCACGACCGATTAGAGGGCCTTGCGCCGCTTGTCGGCAGGTTCGACCGGGTGCTCGTCGATGCGCCCTGCACCGGCACGGGCACATGGCGCCGCCGCCCGGATACGAAATGGCGGCTGACGCAGAAGAACCTCGAAGAGCGCCTGTCGCAGCAGCAGGAGGCGCTTGCCGGTGCCGCACGCTTCGTGCGCCCGGGCGGCCATCTCGTCTATGTCACCTGCTCGGTCCTGCCGGAGGAAAACGAGGCCCAGGTCTACAATTTCTGCGAGGATAATCCGGAGTTCGAGATCCTCTCCGGGGCCGATGCCTGGGCCGGTCTCTTCGGCGCCGACAAGCCGCAACCCTGGTCTGCCGACATGAAGACGGTCACGCTGACGCCGGCCTCCACCGATACCGACGGTTTCTTCTTCTGCCTGATGGGCCGGAAGGTCTAAGCAGGTTCCGGAAAAGTGTCCAACGGTTTTCCGGCCAGAATCTGCTGTAAAACAAACACCTAAGCAGACGAAACGTTGGCCTGCCAACGAAAGTCTGCTTAGCGCGCTACCAAGGCTCGGTCTGGCGGCGACTAGTCCACCCGCAACGGATATTGCTGGCGCGGCGGGATCAGGTGATGCAGCACGGCGATGGTGACGAGCAGCACGCTTCCCAGCGAAACTACTTCGAAGAGCACCGGCGGGTCGAAATGCGAGGCGATCGCGACAATCGGCACGGCGCCGGCCGGCGGGTGCGTGACGCGCAGCACCAGCATCAGGCCGATCGTGACGCCGACGGCAATCGCGCCCGCAAGCCAGAGGCCCGGAAAGAAAAAGCTCGCAACGCTGCCGGTCGCCGCGGCCAGCAGATAGCCGCCGATGACGTTTGCCGGCTGGGACAGCGGGCTCTTCGGCTGGCCGAACAGAAGCACGGCGCTGGCCCCGAAGGGGGCAATCAGCAGCGGCAATCCGGTATAGACGGACAGAAGGCCGACCGCGACCATGGCGGTAATGGCACCGGCCGCGGATTTGGCGTGGTGATGGGCGTGGCCGCGAGGCTCGTGCCGGCGGACGAAGTGCTTGATGTGATGGCGCATGCAGGGGGACCGAATGATGACGGCGCGACCATACAGATGAAAAATTCATCAGTAAATGCCTAAATATTGCGCTCTTCGGCAGCGCAATGCAGCCAGATTTGCGGCGGCGGCGGATTGAAACCATTATAAACTATACGCTTTGACACAAGTTTACTTTTGGTCCATGAAATCCGGGTTGAACAGCCACGTCCTTATCTCGCTTGCGCGCCGATTGCGCGACCCGAGGCAGCGGGCGGCGGGGAACACCGAATTCATTCGGAAAAATGCCAGGAGAGATCATGACCACATCATTCCTTCGCGGCGCCGCGCTGGCGCTCGCAACTGCAACGTCGATGCTTGCACTGCAGCCGGCGCTGGCTGCGACCGACGCCGCCGCCGTCGTCAAGCACTATGCCGAGGTGGCGCACGCCAAATATTCCGATGCGCTCTCGACCGCCGAGGCGCTCGACAAGGCGGTCGACGCGCTGATCGCGACGCCGAGCGAGGCGACGCTGAAGGCGGCCCGCGAGGCCTGGCTTGCTGCCCGCAATCCCTATCAGGAAACCGAAGTCTATCGTTTCGGCAACCCGATCGTCGATGAGTGGGAAGGCAAGGTCAACGCCTGGCCGCTCGACGAAGGCCTGATCGACTATGTCGATCCGAGCTATGGCACGGAAAGCGACGAGAACGCGCTGTTCACCGCCAACGTCATTGCCAACAAGACGATCAAGATCGACGGCAAGGACGTGGATGCGACCAACATCACGCCGGAATTGCTCTCCGGCACCTTGCAGGAGGCAGGCGGCATCGAGGCGAACGTCGCGACCGGCTATCATGCGATCGAATTCCTGCTCTGGGGCCAGGACCTGAACGGCACCGGCAAAGGCGCGGGCAACCGGGCCTACACCGACTATGACACGAAGGCCTGCACCAACGGCAATTGCGACCGCCGCGCCGCCTATCTGAAGGCTGCGAGCGACCTGCTCGTGTCCGACCTCAAGGAGATGGTCGCCAACTGGGCGCCGGATGGCGCTGCCACCAAGAATGTCGAAGGTGACGCCAAGGCCGGCGTTGCCACGATCCTCACCGGCATGGGCTCGCTCTCCTACGGCGAACTGGCTGGCGAGCGGATGAAGCTCGGCCTTTTGCTGCACGATCCGGAAGAGGAACACGACTGCTTCTCCGACAACACCTACAACTCGCATCTGCACGACGCGATCGGCATTCAGTCCGCCTATACCGGCGAATACACCAGGGCCGACGGCACGAAGCTGACCGGTCCGTCGCTTTCCGAACTCGTCGCTGCCAAGGATCCGGCGCTCGACAAGGAAATGAAGGAGAAGCTGGCAGCGACCGTCACGGCGATGGAAGCCATGGCCAAGCGCGGCCAGACGGTCGAAGCCTATGACCAGATGATCGCCGAAGGCAACGCCGAGGGCAACGCCGTCGTCCAGGCGGCCATCGATGGTCTGGTTGCCCAGGCAAAGACGGTCGAGCGCGTCATTGCGTCGCTGGATCTCGGCACGATCGAGCTTGAAGGTTCCGACAGCCTGGATAATCCTAACGCTGTCTTCCAATAAGCAAAGGCGGGCCGCCGCTTGTGTCGCGCGGCCCGGTTTTTTTGAATGCCTGTTTGGCTCGTCCGACGTGTGATTTTGCCGTCTGCCGCTGCGCTTCTGCTGGCGGCGGGCGGCTTTTCCGTTTTTGGCGAGAGTGCGGCGTTTGAGGTGGGGTACCCCCCTCTGTCACTGCGTGACATCTCCCCCTCAAGGGGGGAGATTGGCTCTGCGCCAGGCGATATTTCAAAGACTGCCAGGGACAAAACCAGGATATTAGAGCAGGAGCGCGAGGTTTCCACATCGATCTCCCCCCTTGAGGGGGAGATGCCCGGCAGGGCAGAGGGGGGTAAGGCCCCGGCAACGAAAAGCGCTGCGATACACTATCTCTCGGCCCAAGCGCGCAGCGATCTCTCCGAGGCCGATCGTCTCCGCGTCCGAACCGTAACCCGCCCTGCCACCGATTTTGCCAGGGCGGAAAAATTCGAAGCCATGTCGGGTGGTGCGGGCACGTCCATCGCATCCGTCAACCAGGACAGTTTTTCGCAATTTTCGGCCAACATCACCTTTGCCGAGGAAGGGACGTTCAAGCTCGGCAATGCGCTGTTTCGCAAGCTCTGGGTCTCGTCGCCCTCCTCGACGCAGGCCTCGGACGGCCTTGGGCCGCTCTACAATGCCCGCGCCTGCCAGACCTGCCACCTGAAGGACGGCCGCGGCCACCCGCCGGAAGGATCGACGGACACGACCTCGATGTTCCTGCGGCTTGCCCGCGCGCCGAAGACCGACGCGGAGCGGGCGGCGATTTCGGCGCATGCGGTGTTGAATTTTCCGGATCCCGTCTATGGCGCCCAGTTGCAGGACAGTGCGGTGCCCGGCCTTCCCGCCGAAGGTCAGATGAAGATCGCCTATACCGAAGCTCCGGTCACGCTCTCGGGCGGCGAAACGGTTTTCCTGCGCAAGCCGCACTATTCGATCGACACGCCTGCTTATGGTGCGCTCGATGAAACGACCACGCTTTCGCCGCGCGTGACCCAGGCGATGAGCGGGCTTGGACTGGTCGAGGCGATCCATCCGGCCGACATCCTCCTCAATGCGGATCCGGACGACCAGAACGGCGACGGCATCAGCGGCAAACCGGCGCTGGTGCGTGATCCCGCCTCCGGCAAGCTGACCCTCGGCCGCTTCGGCTGGAAGGCGCAAAGCGCCACCGTGCGTCAGCAGAGCGCGGATGCTCTTGCGGGGGACATTGGCATCTCGTCGCCGGACGTCAGACGCAGCCATGGAGATTGCACCCCGGCGCAGGCCGACTGTCTGGCGATGGCCGACGGCGTGCAGTCGAGGCTGGGCGATACCGAAGCGCCGGATCCTATCCTCGACCTCATCACCTTCTACGCGGAAAACCTGGCGGTTCCGGCGCGGCGCCAGGCGAGTTTCAAGGAAACGCTGGCGGGCAAGAAAGTCTTCTATGAGACCGGCTGCATCTTCTGCCACGTCCCGAAATTCGTCACCCGCCGCGACGCTGCCAACAAGGCGCATGCCTTCCAGTTGATCTGGCCCTATTCCGATTTCCTGCTGCATGACATGGGCGAGGGGCTCGCCGACGGCCAGCAAGTGGGCGAAGCGTCGGGCAGCGAATGGCGCACGCCGCCGCTCTGGGGTATCGGATTGACCAGGACGGTGAGCGGCCACACGTTTTTCCTGCACGACGGGCGGGCCCGCAATCTGACCGAAGCGATCCTCTGGCACGGCGGCGAAGCGGCAGAAGCCCGCGACCGGTTTGCGGCGCTGGAAAAAGCCGATAGACAAGCCCTGATGACATTCCTGGAGTCTCTGTGATGCGCCACCGGCTTCCCCTGCTTCTCGGCCTCGGCCTTGCCATCCTGTCGCTGCCCGCCATGGCCGAGGATGTCGACGAGGCCATGCCGCCGCGCGCGGGGCTCAAGCTTGAGGCGGTGCCGGGCGTCATGCAGAAGGCCGTCGACGATTTCATCCGCCCCGGTTACCTCGACCTGATGGAGGGCACGCAATCGCTTGCCGAAGCGGCCCATGTGCTGTGCGACAAGCCGTCCGAAGAAACGCTCGGCGACGTGCAGATGACCTTCGACGAGGTCGTCCAGCAATGGTCGACGATCGAGATCGTCCGCGTCGGGCCGGTCATCGAGGGCAACCGTTTCGAGCGCTTCCTGTTTTTCCCGGATCGCAAGAGCACCGGCCTGAAGCAGGTCCAGCGCATCGTGGCGACACGTGACGAGACGGCAACCAAGGCGGAAACGCTGAAGGGCAAGAGCGTTGCCGCGCAGGGTCTCGGCGCGCTGGAATATGTGCTTTACGGAACCGGCGCGGAGGTCCTGTCGTCGGAGAGGAACGGGTTCCGCTGCCGCTACGGTGCGGCGATCGCCGACAACCTGAAGTCCATTGCCGCCGAACTTCATGGCGAATGGGAAAAGCCGGATGGCATCCAGTCCGCCTGGAATGCGCCCGGTCCCGACAATCCGCTCTATCGCGACGGCAACGAAGCGGCGACCGAACTGCTCGGCATCCTCGTCCATGGCGTCGAAAGTATCCGGGACCAGCGCCTGCGGCCGTTCTATGCCGGCATCGTCAAGGGCGAGCCGGACAAGGGACATCCGAAGCTGGCGATCTACTGGCGCTCGGGAAATACCATGCCGGCGCTCTCGGCGAATTTCACGGCGCTCCAGACGCTGTTCAACGCGGCCGACATGCAGGCGCTGCTGCCCGACGACAGGCGATCGATGGTGCGCGCCATCAACCATGTCCTGCAGGCTATCGTCGACGATGCCGATCAGATCGATCTGCCGATCGATGAGGCGATCGAGGACGAGGAGCAGCGCGTCAGGCTGAACCGGATCCTGCAGAACACAAATGACGTTCTGCAGCGGCTCAATCTCGATTTCGGCGGTGCCATCGGGCTTGGTGCGGGCTTCTCTTTCGCCGATGGCGACTGAGCCTCGAACCAGCGCTTCGATCGCCCGCCAAGCCTTTGAAAGCGGTTGACAAAAACCGTCCAGAGGCGCAAAGCGTCAATCGTGTTCCACCGCGAACACGGCCATACAAGGATCAACGGATCATGAACCCCGACAGTCGAAGTACCGCTTCGATTTTGCCGACCGTCAGGCCCTGAAAGCAGGGGGTCGCTGGCGGTCGACAGACTTGCCAGAATGGAACCCCGATATGCTGCGCATCTACAAAAGCCAGAACAATCACTTTGCCCTGCTCGACGCCGCGGAACTGGCTGAAACCACACCGGTCGTGTGGTTCGATCTGTTCAATCCCACCCAGACCGAGACCCGCATCGTCGAACAGCATCTCGGCATCGAAATCCCGACGCGGGACGAAATGCAGGAGATCGAGCTTTCCGACCGCCTTTATCAGGAGGACGGCGCCGAGTTCATGACCATGACTGCGGCGACCGAGCTCGACGGCGACAATCCGGTCAAGGTGCCGGTCACCTTCATCCTGAAGGGGGCGACGTTGGTAACCGTTCGCCATGCCGATCCGAAGCCGTTCCATCTCTATGCCACGCGCATGCAGCGCCCGAACGGGGTCTCCTGCGAAAGCGGCGAACTGGCCATGCTGGGGCTTCTGGAAGCCATGATCGACCGTACGGCCGATGCGCTGGAGCGTATCGGCAACGAAGTCGACGGCATCTCGCGGGAAGTGTTCCGCAAGAACACATCCAGCGTCACGAAGAAGACCCGCGACCTCCAGTCGCTGATCGAGCAGATCGGTCAAAAAGGCGATTTCCTGAGCGTCATCCGCGAAAGCCTCGTCAGTGTCGGCCGGCTCGTCGCCTATCACACGGCGCTCGACGGGATCGGCATCCGCAGGGCAATCAAGGAAAGCCGCCAGCGGGTCAAGCTGATCCAGCGCGATGCGGCCTCGCTCGGTGACCATGCGCTGTTTCTGTCGAACAAGATCAACTTCCTGCTCGATGCGACGCTCGGGCTGATCAACCTGGAGCAGAACCAGATCATCAAGATCTTCTCGGTCGCCGCCGTCGTCTTCCTGCCGCCGACGCTGGTCGCCTCGATCTACGGCATGAATTTCGACGTCATTCCGGAGTTGAAGTTCGAGTTCGGCTATCCGATGGCGCTGTTCATGATGGTACTGTCGGCCTATCTGCCCTTCCTCTATTTCAAGCGGCGGGGCTGGCTTTAAAACGGCAACCCGATAGGCGATAAGGGTGTCGCGCAACGCGCGGCACCGTCTCGAACCGGCGTATTCTCATGAACTTCATCCAACGCCAATCCAGGAATTTGATCGGCCGCCGCACCTTCCTGACGATGGCGGGCGCGAGTTGGGCGGTGACGCTTGCGCCGAGCGCCGCCTTCGCGCTGTCACGAGCTGAGGCCGTCTATGCCTCCGCCTTCATGGCGCATGATGGCTCCTATGGGATCGCAACTCTGACCGAGGAAGGCGACATCCTCGAGCGGGTGCCCCTGCCGGCGCGCGCCCATGGCATGACCTATTCACCGGTCAGCAACCGTGCCGTCGCCTTTGCCCGCAGGCCCGGCACCTACGCGCTGATCTTTGCGCCGGACAACAGTCAGGGGCCGATCGTCGTCACCTCGGTCGAGGGCCGGCATTTCTATGGCCACGGCTGCTTTTCGGCCGATGGGCGGCGGCTCTACGCGACGGAGAACGATTTTTCCGGCAATCGCGGCATGATCGGCATCTATGACGGCACGAACGATTTTGCCCGGATCGGCGAATTTCCCTCCTTTGGCATCGGCCCGCACGACATGACGCTGTCAGCGGATGGCCGGATGCTGGTCGTCGCCAATGGCGGCATCGAAACACATCCGGATTTCGGCCGCACCAAACTCAACCTCGATCACATGGAGCCGTCTTTGGCGCTGGTGGACACGCGAACGGGCGCGCTGATCGAGCGCCACGCCATGCCGGACCACCTGCGCCAGCTTTCCACGCGGCATGTGGATATCGATGCCGATGGCAGGATCTGGTTCGCCTGCCAGTATGAAGGCGCGCGCAACGACCTGCCGCCGCTTGCCGGCTCCTTCTCACGCGGGGAGGATATCCGCTTCCTGGAACTGCCGGAGGAGACGACGGTGGCGCTGGCCAACTATGTCGGCGCCATTGCGGTGAATCGGCGCGACGGGCTGGTGGGTCTGACCTCGCCGAAGGGCGGCACCGCGGTGACGGTGGACGCGAAGACGGGCAAGGTCGTCAGGCAGGACAGCCTTGCCGACGCGGCCGGCATCGCCCCCGCCCCGCATGGCTTCGTCGCATCATCCTACAGCGGCCAGTTCGGCGAAGCACACAGCAAGGTCGCCTGGGATCAGCACATCGTCAGGGTCCGGAAACTCTGAAAGCGGCGGGTTCAGGATTGACCATCGGCTCGTCGGAGCAAGGCTTCGATATTGTCCCAGAGATAGGCGACCTGCTCGTAGCTGCGGTCTCCGACCCCGACCCCGCTCGTTCCAATCACTTTCGCGCCAAGCCGTTCATAAAACTGCCGGTTGGGGTTGCCGGCGAGAACCCAGGCAAACAGGGACCTAGCGCCTTGCCCGGCGCATTGGGCCGCCACCGACCGCACCAGGGCAGCGCCGATGCCGGCCCGCTGATGCTCGCTGCGGATATAGAGCGCGTAAAGTTCATGAATATGCGCTGGAACACGGCCGCGCGGCGGGCCGAAATTGGCAAAGCCGATGATGTTGCTTCCGACCGGCTCGACGGCGACGAGATAATGGATACCCGGCACGCCCATCCGCCGCGCAAGGCGTATGGCTTCATCTTCGCGCGACATGCCATCGAGAAAGGCATCGGCCAGCAGCCCGCGAAACGTCGAGCGCCAGGTGTCGACCAGGACACCGGCGATCGCGAAGACGTCGTCGCCGGTGGCAGGGCGTATCTGGAAGGGCTTGTGTTCATCCATGCAGTCGATATGGGGATTGCGCATGGGACATGACAGTGCCGTTTGACGTCGTGGCTATGTGCCCCTCATTCGCCCTGCCGGGCCGTTTTGACAGGGAGAAGGAGACATGCGGCGCCCGTTTTCCGCCGATCTCCTCAGCCGAGCAAGGCACGTCCCCTCTCGCCGCTAGCGGGGAGAGGGTGAGGGGCAAGAAACGGCGTCTTTGCCGTTGCGTCGTGTACCATGGACATCGCGGAAGGGAATTTCATGGCGGCGCTTTCTTGAGTTGCTGTTCGTGCTCCACCTCGCCCGGATCGCCTTCGCCCGGTTGCCCAACACATCGATTTTCCTTCTTGATTGAGCTTGTCCTTGTTTTTGCGCCATGCGACTGTCTGCCCGCCGGGATTTCTCGGCTCGAGAACGCTACGATTGAGAGAACACGGTGGAATTTCGCGACCGCATCCGCAACAGTTTCGGCAGGCAGGCCGCCATGGCGACGATCGGCGCCGAGCTGACGCGGGTTGAGCAGGGCACAGTCGAGATCGAGCTTCCCTTCGACGAGAAACTGACGCAGCAGCATGGCTTCCTGCATGCCGGCATCATTTCGGCGGCGCTCGATGCCGCTGGCACCTATGCCGCCTATTCGCTCATCGATCCCGACGCCTCCATTCTCACCATCGAATTCAAGGTCAATCTGATGTCACCGGGCAGGGGCGAGCGGTTCCTGTTCCGCGGCGAGGTGACGAAACCGGGCACGACGATCATCGTCTCCGACGGTCGCGGTTATGCGCTTTCCGCTGATGGACCGGCCAAGCTGATCGCCTCGATGACCGCGACGATGATGGTGATCCGCGGACGCGAGGGAATTGAAGGATGACATTCGAACTGAAGCATGTGGCAGGCAAGACGCTGCTCTACGTCATGGCCGTCGATGCGGAATACGGCGTGCACCTGCGCGAGCGCATTTCACCGCTGATGACCGGCGTCGGCCCGGTCGAGGCGGCGGTAACGCTGACCCGCACGCTGTCGGACCTGCATCGGCGTGACAGCCTGCCCGATCTCGTCGTCTCGCTCGGCTCCGCCGGCTCGGCGCGGCTCGAACAGACCGAAGTCTATCAGGCGACCTCGGTTGCCTATCGAGACATGGACGCGTCGCCGCTCGGCTTCACGAAGGGCGCCACACCGTTTCTCGACCTGCCCGTCACCGTCGATCTGCCGCTGCGCATTCCCGGCGTAAAACGGGCAAGTCTCTCGACCGGCGCAAATATCGTTTCCGGCGCGACCTATGAGACGATTGCTGCCGACATGGTCGAGATGGAGACCTATGCCATCCTGCGAGCCTGCCAGTCCTTCGGCATCCCACTCGTCGGGCTGCGGGGCATTTCCGATGGCAAGGCCGACCTGAAGCATGTCGATGACTGGACGGAATATCTGCACGTGATCGACGAGAAGCTCGCGGCCGCCGTCGATGCGTTGGAAAGAGCCGTCGAAACGGGCGAAATCGCCGTCTGACGGCGCAAAATTGTCGGGGTGCAATGTAATCGTTGCGCTTATGGCCGCCTTTATTTAAAGGCTCGCCATAGTTCCCCATCAGATGACCCCAGCCAGCGGAAGCGCGTCATGACAGCGACAGTCCATCCCGATACCGTTCTCATCATCGATTTCGGCAGCCAGGTCACGCAGCTGATCGCGCGGCGCGTTCGCGAGACCGGCGTCTATTGCGAGATCGTGCCCTTCCAGTCCGCCGACGAGGGCTTCAAGCGGCTGAACCCCAAGGCGATCATCCTCTCGGGCAGCCCGGCCTCGACGCTGGATATCGGCTCGCCGCGCGCGCCGCAGGTGGTGTTCGACAGCGGTCTTCCGGTTCTCGGCATCTGCTATGGCCAGCAGACCATGTGCGAGCAGCTCGGCGGCAAGGTCGAGGCCGGCCATCACCGCGAATTCGGCCGTGCCTTCATCGAAATCGGCAAGGACTGCGCGCTCTATGATGGTCTTTGGACCGTCGGCTCCCGTCACCAGGTCTGGATGAGCCACGGCGACCGCGTCACCGCCATTCCGGAGGGCTTCGAAGTCGTCGCGACCTCGCCGAACGCGCCGTTTGCCTTCATCGCCAACGAGGCGAAGAAATTCTACGCCGTGCAATTCCATCCGGAAGTGGTGCACACGCCCGACGGCGCAAAGCTGCTCGCCAACTTCGTTCACAAGGTCGCGGGCCTCAAGGGCGACTGGTCGATGGCCGCCTATCGCGACAAGGCCATTGCCGAAATCCGCAAGCAGGTCGGCGACAAGCGCGTCATCTGCGGCCTTTCCGGCGGCGTCGACTCGTCGGTCGCCGCACTCCTGATCCATGAGGCGGTCGGCGACCAGCTGACCTGCATCCTCGTCGACCACGGGCTGATGCGCAAGAACGAGGCAGCCGACGTCGTTGCCATGTTCAAGGCGCACTACAACCTGCATCTGGTGCACGTCGACGCATCGGACCTGTTCATCAATGCGCTCGAAGGCGAGAGCGATCCGGAGGTCAAGCGCAAGACCATCGGCCGCCTCTTCATCGATGTGTTCGAGGCAGAGGCCAAGAAGATAGGCGGCGCCGAGTTCCTGGCGCAGGGCACGCTCTATCCGGATGTGATCGAAAGCGTTTCCTTCACCGGAGGCCCATCGGTCACCATCAAGTCGCATCACAATGTCGGCGGCTTGCCAGCGCGGATGAACATGCAACTCGTCGAGCCGCTGCGCGAGCTGTTCAAGGACGAAGTGCGCGTGCTTGGCAAGGAGCTCGGCCTGCCGGACTCGTTCATCGGCCGTCATCCCTTCCCAGGTCCGGGCCTCGCCATCCGCTGCCCCGGCGGCATCACCCGCGAAAAGCTTGAAATCCTGCGCGAGGCCGATGCCATCTATCTCGACGAGATCCGCAAGGCCGGCCTCTACGACGCGATCTGGCAGGCCTTCGCGGTGCTGCTGCCGGTCCAGACCGTCGGTGTCATGGGCGACGGACGCACCTATGAATTCGTCTGCGCGCTGCGCGCCGTCACCTCCGTCGATGGCATGACGGCGGATTTCTATCACTACGACATGGAATTCCTCGGCCGCGCCGCCACCCGCATCATCAACGAAGTGCGCGGCATCAACCGCGTCGTCTACGACGTGACCAGCAAGCCGCCGGGCACGATCGAGTGGGAATGATTTTTGCCCACCCGAGGGTATCCGGGAATACGCCACAGTACGCCGTAAGGCACTGATAAATAATAAAAATCATGTCAGCATCTATCGCGTGCTATCGGTGTATAGAGATCTGCCCCGACGGCCCGCGTGACGGGCCTTGCTCATATTGAACAGCAGCGAAAACAGAAGTACCGTCAGGAGAGAACAGGCTCTTGACGGTACTTTTTTAGCTATAAGGCGCTGAAAAAGCAGATAATTTTCCGACAAGACTCGCCCAAAACTGCCTGACGGTACTTTTTGGAGGTGGCGCGGAGATGCTGACAGATGCTGCGATCAAGGCTCTAAAGCCTCAGAGTAAAATGTATAAAGTTGCGGATCGGGACGGCATGTATGTGCGCGTCATGCCGTCCGGCGCGATATCGATTCGTCTGGACTATCGGCTGTACGGGCGTCGCGAGACCGTCTACCTCGGAAAGTATGGACGTGATGGCATCTCGCTGGCGCGCGCCCGCGAACTCTGCATCGACGCAAGAAGGGCCGTCAGCGAGGGACGCTCACCCGCGATCGAGAAGCAGCGTGAGAAGCGACGGCTGAAGGAAGCCAAGAGCTTTGGGGAATTCGGTGAGAAGTGGCTTGTCAACGCGCCGATGGCTGACAGCACCCGGGCAATGCGACGCTCGATCTTCGAAAGGGAGCTGCTCTACTAACAGTAGACTGTGAAACGCCAATAACTTGGGCGACACGCCGAAAGCTACCGTATTCAGCCGCGATCATTGCATACCGCAGGTAACGGAGATCGAGAGACATATCGGGCATGTTCGCGAATCCTTGTACTACTCGCGCTCAGTGAGCCGCAGGTTTATGGTGCACCTTCTGAATTCATGACGGTTCCGATTTGATTTTCATGTCGGGGTGAGGCCAATCATCACCGCGCATCAGGGGAGAGTCAGCAGAACATGCTCAGTCCCGACCCCAATATGGATGCCTTTGGCCCCACCAACCCGCTCCACTAAGAGTTTCGATCCGTCTATTGGTGGGGTGCTCCCCCGCCAAGCTGGTTTCGGACGAAAGCCGCCGAGAGTTCAATCGCATCTCGCGCGGCCTCAAGGCTGGCAAGACTGAACGGGAAGCAGTGCGTCATACCTTCCCAGATGTGAACAGCGATCGGAACCCCGGCCTGCTCCGCTGCATCGTCGATGGCTTTGGCGTCATCGAACAGGATCTCGTCGGTGCCAACATGGACCATGATCGGAGGCAGGCCAGCGAAAATCCCGAAGCGAGGCGAGATGCGTGGGTTGCCGGCATTGATGGTGCCCGCATAGAGTGCGACCGCCCCGGCTAGCGAATCTGGCGTCAGGATAGGGTCCACATCGGCCTTCTCCGATAAACTGGACGACGTCAGCGTCAGGTCGGTCCAAGGCGAGATAAGGAGGATGCCCCGCAGCGCTGAACCCGTGGCTTGCGCCGCCGCGAGTGCGAGTCCGCCACCGGCGGAGTCGCCGGAGATTGCGAGATGCTTTCGCCCTTCATTCTGAAGAGCCTCGATGACGGCGATGGCTTGATCGAGACCGGCGGGAAACGGTGCTTCGGGAGCAAGCGCGTAGTCGGGGATGAATGCCGATACGCGGGCCTTCTGCGCCAGGTGGCTGACGAAGTTCCGATATGCCTGAGCTGAGCCAAGGACGTAGCCTCCACCATGGAGATGGAGCAGTGCCGCGTCGGCGGGGGCGTCGGCAGGAATGCACCACCATCCCGAAACGCCGGCGATCATGCCCGGCTCGAAGCGGACGTTGTCCGCCGCCGGGGTCAAAGCCAGGAATTCGTCGTACCAGCCTCGGGCTTCCGGCACGACTGCGAGTTTCGGCAGGGTGGCCATATATTCGCGCGTCGCCACCATCGTTGCCGCGTCAACTGATGTCTGTTTATGCTGTTTCGTCGCCATGACGGCCACTCCGTATGTTCTGAAATTGAGACCGAATTTTTTGGGAAGGTGCCGGCACCGCGGTGTGCAGGGTCACTGCCCTCCCGTCGGTGCCGGACGTAGCCACTGCAAAAGCAGCCGGCTTGTTTACATGTTCAGCATACGGCCGCCGTCCACGACGATCTCGCTGCCGACCGTCCAAGCCGAATCGTCAGACGCGAGATAAACCACCGCCTTGGCGACTTCCGCCGCGCTGCCGAAGCGGCCGGCCGGGATCCCTGCGATGATGTCTTTGTTGATCTGCTCGCGATAAGCATCGGGAACGCCAAGCTTGTCGTAGAGCGGTGTGTCGATCGGACCGGGGCTGACCGCGTTGAATCGGATGCCACGCTGCAGGAGTTCCGCGGACAGCGTCTTCGACAGGTTGAGGAAGGCCGCCTTGGTCGCTCCGTAAACCGACGAGGTGGCGGCGCCGACATGCGCGCTGATCGAGGTGTTGAGTACAACCGACGCCGGATTGGCGAAGATGGGCAGCAGTGCCTGAATCAGGAAGTACGGCCCCTTCACGTTGATCGCGAAGATCCGGTCGAAAACTTCCGGGGTCCACGCTTCGATTGGCTGCCAGATCGAGATGCCGGCGTTGAGGAAGGCGACGTCCAACTGGCCGTAATGCTCCTTCACCGCAGCGGCGAGCGCCTGCTGCTCTTCGACGCTCGCGCTGTCGGCCTTAATGACGGGAACTTCGGAGCCCAGGATCGACTTGGCCTGTGCGATTGTCTCAGGGTTGTTGCCCGTTACGATGACGCGCGCGCCCTCGTTCAGGAACTGTTTGGCGGCTTCGAGGCCGATCCCCGTTGTGCCGCCGGTGATGAGGGTGCGCTTTCCATTAAGTCGCGTCATGTGTATCGCCCTTATATTTGAATTCATTGCTATGACCCAAAGTGTCGGCCATGGTCGCGCCAAGTCCTGTTGGGTATCTGGTAAATAGGCGCCCCGCAGGCTTCGAGCACGCCGGATCCGCTCAATATCTTGCCCAATTATCTCAATGTGCTCCCGGCAACCACACCACACAGGCACTGCTCGTTGATGAAGTGGATCATCGAGCAGCGCAGAATCATCTGGATGAGTTGATTGCTGCCGGGTCATTGACCGTTCGCGGCCTAGCTAGCGAGACATAGGCAGTCTGCAGCCCCAAGCCGTTCCAGCCGTGGAAGCTGGATCGCGCGCCTTGTCGAGCCTCAGTTCGGCGGTGCCATAGCGCGCCTCTGTCGGCCAAAGGTCGTAGAACGTCGAGGCGGCAAGGGCGGGCGTGCCAGGTCTGGAGGTGGCGCATGAACTCGTCGGTTGGCCAACTTCCGATCCCAATCTCACGGTCGGAGGTGATGTTGCACACCTTTCACCTCTGTGGGATAGCTCGTCGGGCGGACGGTTTCCATGTGGCCCGGCGTATGGCATTCAGCGCAATGGACAGGGCTTTCGATCGGATAGCGCCTCGGTGCCATTCCGCAGACCGGTTGGGGGCCTTAACAGGCTAAGGCTGCGCGG
This sequence comes from Rhizobium giardinii bv. giardinii H152, assembly GCF_000379605.1. Classification (GTDB taxonomy): domain Bacteria; phylum Pseudomonadota; class Alphaproteobacteria; order Rhizobiales; family Rhizobiaceae; genus Pararhizobium; species Pararhizobium giardinii. The sequence goes on from NZ_KB902578.1 coordinate 260,048, forward strand.
CAGGGCGTGCCACCGGATGTTGGCGGCGATGCCATAGCTCAGCCCGGTGCGACTGTTGCAATGATGGCTCATGGCCACCGCCTGGGCGATGACGGGCACGTCCGATGGACCGGTCGGTTCGGGTCGTCAGGCGACGTGCGAGACGACGTCGAAAGCGCGCGTCTCGGACCGCCCGGCTAGGAACGGCAGGGTCAACGGCCGATTGGCCGCCATGTGCGGCGAATTGCGGTGCGCGGCGAGGGCATCCTCGTCCTCGTAGATTTCGACGAGAGTGTAGCCGTCCGGCGCTTCCCGCGACCGAAAAAGCGCGTAAAGGCTGTTACCCGGTTCGTTGGCACGCACCGCCTCCGCCTGGATGGCGAAGGCGCGCTCGAACTCTGGGCCGCTGCCCGCCTTAACAGTGAGTTCGATCATTATTCCGATCATCATTTGCCCCCACCTGGAAGGGTATGGCATACTTGGCACCCTGTCGAGGTGCCGGGGATGCCGCTAGCCGCCTACACCTGCTTGACGAACTCCTGCGTGGTGATGGCGTTGGCATAGAAGGGGGCGATTTCGGCGAGGAAATCTTCCTGCTGCTTCTTCGTGTAGCCCGCCGAGGCATCCCAGACGACGTTGGTGTGATAGCCGAGGTCGTGCGCGCTGCGCATCGAGGATTCGACGCACTGGCGCAGCGAGAAGCCGGCAAGATAGATATCGAAGATGCCGTTGTTGCGCAGATAGCCGTCGATCGTGGTGCCGACAAAGACGCTGCTGCCACCGGCGCGCTCGCGCACGACATGTTCGCCCGCGGCCGGTTCGAAGCCGGGGAAGAAATCGGCCTGCTCGCCCAGAAACGAGCGATAGGTGCGCATCATGCTGCGCAGCCCGTACTTACCATCGCCCAGTACCTTGTATTCCGGCTCGAACTTCAGCGAGGCGTGGAGGACATGCATACCGCGTCGGCGGGCCTCAGCGAGGATGATCTTCGAATTGGCGATCGCGGTGTCGGCCTGCTCCCGGTCCTGGAACGAGGGGTAAATGCCGCCGGTCGGCGAGAGCCAGTCGTTGACATATTCAATCAGGATGAGTGCGCTCTTGGATGCGTCGGTCATGATATTATTCCTTAGTATCTTTGATTGAGGGTCAGGCGGCGACTAGCGCGCCATGCTGCCGAAGGTGGTCGCGGAACAGCTCGGGATAGGTATCGACGACGGCGTTCCTGACGCTCGACCGATCGGCAAGCGCCGCACGCCACGCGTTCACGCGCGGCAGGCCGTCGAAGATCGCGGTCGCTGCCGCTGGGTCGATGATCCCGAAATAGCGGAAGAGCGGGGCATAGACAGCATCGACCATGCCGAAATTGAGGCCAGCAAAATACGGCCCTTCGCCCAGTTCCGCCTCCAGTTTGCGCAGCTTGTCGCGGAACGCGGTGCGCCGAGCGTCAGCGGTTGGAGCGTCCACGGCGTGGAGGAACTGCCAACCGTCGGCCATGGTCTGGGTTGCGAACTCGATCCAAGCGCGGTGCCGAGCGCGGACGAGAGGATCCTCAGGGTACATCGAGGCACCGTCTTGCGTTTCGTTCAGATATTCGCAGAGCACCATGCTCTCGAAGAGAACCGCATCCTCTCCGTTGGGCTGTCGCACCTTCAACACCGGGACCTTGCCGGTCGGCGATAGCGCCAGAAACCAGTCAGGCTTGGCTGACAGGTCGACGTTTATACGCTCGAACGGCACTCCCTTTTCCAACAGCGTTATCGCGGCGCGCTGGACGAACGGGCAGAGCGGGTGGCTTATGAGGGTTAGGTTTGTGTCGGTCATGGGCTGGCCCTTTGTCGAAATGATCAATCCAGGCGCCACTGCCGCAGTGCCGGTCCGATATCAGACAAATAGTTCCCGAATGCTCCGCCCGCTCGCCCGATACTCTCAATCTATTGCCCAATTGTCTCAAGGGGCTTTGCTCGGACGGTGAATGGTGTCATAATAAAACCATGACCGATCATCTTCAGCCCCATCTCAACCTTGCCCTGCGCCACGCGCGATCGGGGTTGACTGTGACGCCGATCCCCCGTCTCGAGATCGGAGTAGGTCAGACGACGTCCGGCACATCGCCCTGCCTATACCGCTCGATGATTTGCTTCATCTTGCAAGGTTCAAAGGACGTAACTATCCATGACAACCTGCTTCGCTACGGTGCTGAGCAGTATCTGGTCAGCGCTTTGGACTTGCCACTGAGCGGCCAAATCTACGACGCTGGCCATGGCCGACCGCATGTCGCAGTTTCGCTCGTTCTCGATCCTGCATTGCTTGCGCAAATTGCTTCCACCATGCCGCCAATACGCGACACCGACGCACCGGGCAGCGGTATCGCGATCAACCCAATGACGCCCCAAATTCGCGAAACATTGCTACGACTGCTTGCGCTGCTCGACACGCCGAGCGACATCCCCGTCTTGGCTCCAATGGCCGAACGTGAATTGCTCTATCGTCTCTTGCAGGGACCGCAGGGACGCCTGCTGCGTCATATTGCTCAGCCCGAAGGAGCGCTTGGCCGGATCCGGCGTGCGGTTGAGTGGATCCGAGACCACCATAACACTCGGTTGCGGATCGAAGACCTGTGCAATGCAAGTGGCATGAGCCGCGCCAGCTTGCACCGCCACTTTGTCGCACTGACCGGACTCAGCCCGATCCAATATCAGAAACAGATCCGTCTGCAGGAGGCGCGGCAGTTGCTGCTTGCCGGTGACAACAGCGCCTCCGACGTAGCATTTGCCGTTGGCTATGAAAGTGCCTCGCAGTTCAGCCGCGAATATCTCCGCCAGTTTGGAGCACCGCCCGTTCGCGACATGCGTCGGCTTAGACAGTCGATCGAGAACCTCGCAATTTACTGATCGTTGCGTCGCCGCCAGACCACGTGCGCTGACACCTTGTCGCGCATTCTGCCCGCAATGTGAGCTACCTAGTTTGCGCGTACATCAACTTGAACGCCGCGCCCGGGAAAAGCCCCGATCTGTCGCCATGAAGCGCTGGATCATGGGAATGATTTTTGCCCATCCGAGCTTATCCGGGAATACGTCCTGCTTTGCTCCGTAGGTGTTTCCCGAGCTGGCGGGGCGGCTGTTCGCCTTTGATGCGAATGCGCAACCTGCTGGTCGATGTCGGCGCGTGGCAGGAACCGCAGCGCTCGACGATAGCGCCGCCTTCGCCGAGGCCAGCCTGACTGCCCGCCGGGTGGGGCTCTTTGCTGTGTCGCATTGGGGCAGCGTCATAGGCGCACCTTCGCGCCGCTAAGGGGCTTGACCAATCTTATGCCATCCCCTAGATAATTGAGTATCTACTCGCTCAATATCGATAGGCGGAAAAATGGCGCGTCCCCTCAGTGAAGAAAAGCGACAGGCACTGCTCGGGGCAGCGGCCGAGTTCGTCGCCAGCCTGGGCACAGGCGCGTCCACGGCCAAGATCGCAAAGGCTGCTGGCGTTTCCGAGGGGACGCTGTTCACTTACTTTCCAACCAAGGACGATCTGCTCAACCAGCTCTTTCTGGAGATCGAGACCGACCTCACAGAGACGATGCTGGCGCCATATCCCGAGGACGACTCCGCCAAAGACCGGCTATTCGCGGTTTGGAACCGTCTGATTGACTGGGGACTGGCTCACGCCACGGCGCGCAAGGCCCTTCGCCAGTTGAAGGTGTCGGATCGTGTGACGGCGGAAAGCCGCAACCGCTGTCACGCCATGCAGCGGGATGCGCGGACGATGGTGGAGGAGTGTCTCGCCGGCCATGCCGCGCCTCACAGGATCGCCTTCTACATCGATACCATTCTCTTCGACTTGGCCGACATCAGCATCAACGCGGTCACGGCCAAGCCTCAGGAAAGTGACGCCATCCGGCAGGCCGGGTTCGACCTGTTCTGGAAGGGGTCTGCCGCCTGAGTTTTCACCCATAAATGAGCATGTACGCACTCACAGATAAGGATTGAAAATGTCTAATCGCAGGGGTTTCACCGAAGCCAACGTCCCACAACAGACAGGAAAAAGCTTCATCGTCACAGGCGCAAATACCGGCGTCGGTTTCGAAATCGCGCGGGTGCTTGCCGCCAGGGGCGCGCGCGTCCTGCTTGGCTGCCGCGAGCAGCCCAGGGCGCAGGATGCCATCGCGCGGATCAAGCGGATCACGCCGAATGCCGATCTCGTCTGGTTGCCGCTGGATCTTGGTGACCTCGACAGTGTTCGCACCGCAGCCGAGATCGCCGCGAAGGAGCCACGGATCGATGCGCTCATCAACAATGCCGGGATTATGAACCCGCCGCTGACGCGCACGAAGCAGGGGTTCGAATCGCAGTTCGGGGTCAATCATCTCGGCGTGTTCGCGCTGACCTCGCTGCTCCTGCCTAAACTTGCGGAGACTCCGGGAGCGCGGGTGGTCGTGACCTCGAGCGTCGCGCATTTGAAGGCCAAGATCGACTGGGACGACCTCAACGCCGACAAGAGCTATATCAAGACCGATCGCTACGGCGGCAGCAAACTGGCGAACGCGCTGTTCTTCTTCGAACTGGATCGTCGCCTGCGCGCGGCGAAGTCGCCCGTCACAGCAATTGGCGTCCATCCTGGAGTCGCCGCCACAAGTCTTGGCCGTCACATGGGGCTTGTCCAGATCGTAGGCCCAATTGTCGGCCTACTGCTCAACAGCGCCGAGAAGGGCGCGTGGCCGGCACTTCTGGCTGCGACCGGCAATGTGAAGCCCGGAGGCTATTACGGTCCCACCGGCTTCGGCGGAATCCGCGGTGTAGCCGGAGAAGCAAAGCGCGCGCCGCATGCCGACGATCCGGCGCTCGCGAAGCGGCTCTGGGACGTCTCCATTGCCATGACCGGCATCGATCCAGGCTTGCCGGCCGCCTGACCTCACGCACCAGATCACTCTCATTCCAAAACGTTCTCCGGGCTGTAGACGGTGAAGGGTAAGCTCGGGTGGTGGGCCGGCTTGACTGGCGGCTCTCCGGTAAATCCTACCCGCTCGAGTGCCATCTCCAGCGCAAGATGCGCCTGTCTTTCCGAGTTCTGGTCGATCGCCAGCGCCATGAGGCGCGCGTTCAGCAACTCGCGGTTTACGTCGGTGAGTTCATGGCCGACAAACAAGGGGCGATCATTGCGTGCCAGGTTTCTGATGGCCGCCGCTACGCCTCTGTTTCCCCCTCCAACGTTGTAGATGGCCACGGTGTCCGGGTGGCGAGCCAAAGCAGGACGAAGGAGTAGTTCTGAGAGGACGTCGTCGTCGCGGCCCTTCACAATTTCGGAAATGTGAAGGCGGCGCGCAGAGCCGGCGAGAAACTCCTTGAAACCGCGCAATCGTGCAGCATGGGCCTGGAAGCCGAGATGATTGCAAAGGATGAGGACAGAGCCCTGTCTGCGGACCATGCCGTCGATGAAATAACCGGCTGTCCTCCCGGCTTTGTAGTGGTCGATCCCTGCATAGGCGAGCCGTAGCGACCGCGGCAGATCAGAAATGATGGTGACGGTCGGTATGCCCTTGGCTGCGATCGAGCCGATCGCGCGATGGATCGCGTCGTGCTCCTGGGTATAGACGATGACCGCGTCGCACCGGGTCCGTCGCAGCGCTTGAGCCATGGTTTCGGGCCCTTCGTCCGTCAGGATGGTCTGCTGGATGATGACTGAACGATCCATGCGCGCCGGCAGCTTGCGAAACTCGTTGCTCATGCGGGCAATAAGCGGGATTTCCGGGCGCGCCAGCAACAGTTCTATCCGGACGGTCTTTTGATGAGCGCTGGGCAGGATTCGGTTGATCTCCAGTGTTCGGGCCGCTTCTAGGACCTTCTGGGCCGTCTTGACGCTGACATTTCCTCGTTCGTTGAGAACCCGGTCCACGGTTGCAACGCCCACACCTGCAAGCCTCGCCACGTCGTCGAGCCTGGCGCGCCGATGCTTTCGGTCCTTTCCCATGTCGCAGTCCATCCTGAAATTCGGGTGATTCCCGCGGTGATTTTGTCCTGTGAGATGCATACCCGTAGAACGTTTATGCCGGAAATGGCAAGAATTTCTCTTAAGTGATTGAAAACGATCAACATTTTACGAACATCTGTTCCAGATGTCTATATGGTTGGAATGCTTATTTCGTTGAGCCGCCACCAGAGGAGTGGTGTCACCTTCCATCCCTCTCCCAATCATGCGGGCGAGGACTGACAACAGGAGGAGAACTCAATTGACTCATATTGCGAGACTTAACACGCCCTTGCCGGCGGATACGCCCGGGCCGCATACCGCGCGCCTTGCCCTGATTTGCGTCATAGCGACCTTTGGCGGCTTGTTGTTCGGCTACGATACGGGCGTGATCAACGGCGCACTCGAACCGATGAAGGCGGATCTGGGACTTTCTCCCGCCAGGGAAGGTTTCGTGGTCAGCATTCTGATCTTCGGCGCGGCGATCGGCGCCCTTGTGGGTGGCCAGCTTGCCGACAAGTACGGGCGGCGTCAGAACATCCTGATGCTGTCAGTCATCTTCATCCTTGGTACGCTTGGCTGCGCGCTGTCGCCCAATTGGCAGGTTCTGGGCGTCTTCCGCTTCGTGCTGGGGCTTGCCGTGGGCGGGGCCTCGGCAACAGTGCCGATCTACCTTGCCGAGGTCTCACCCTACGAGCGGCGCGGCAGCCTGGTCAGCCGAAACGAAGTGATGATCGTGTCCGGGCAGTTTGCGGCTTTCGTCTTCAACGCAATCATCTTCAATATATGGGGTGAGCACGACAGTGTGTGGCGCTACATGCTGGTCATCGCGGTCCTGCCCGCAATTGCGCTGCTGATTGGTATGCTGCGCATGCCGGAAAGCCCACGCTGGCTGTCGTCGCAGAACCGTGACAAGGAAGCACTTGCCGTTCTCAAGCAGATCCGCACCCCGGCGCGGGCCGAGGCGGAGATGGCCGAGGTACGCAGGCTGGCAGAAGAGGAAAAGGAGGAGCGGCTGGGCGGCTGGGCCGATCTTCGCACACCCTGGATTCGTCGCCTGCTTTTCATCGGCATGGGGCTCGGCATTTTCCAGCAGCTGACCGGCATCAACTCGATCATGTATTACGGGACGCAACTGCTGCAGGATGCGGGCTTCTCCAGCGGCGGGGCGATCATCGCCAATACCTTCAACGGGCTCTTCAGCGTTTTGGGAATTTTGACTGGCCTCCTCGTCATGAACAAGATCGACAGGCGCGTCATGTTGCTCGGAGGCTTTGCCTTGACGACCACCTGCCACCTGCTGATCGGCCTCACCGCCCTCATGATGCCGGACGTGGCCCTCAAGCCCTACTCCATCCTGCTCTTCGTGGTCGGGTTCGTGTTTTCGATGCAAGGCACGATCGGCCCACTGGTCTGGTTGCTGCTGGCGGAGATATTCCCGTTGAAGATTCGCAGCTTTGCCATGGGAGTCTGCGTGTTCATGCTCTGGATTGCCAACGCCGTCGTAGCGTTCGCATTCCCACCGGTCGTCCAAGCGCTCGGCATAGCGCCGTCGTTTTTCATCTTCGCCGTTCTGGGGGTATTCGCCTTGATCTTCATCGCGACCATGGTGCCGGAAACGCGGGGCAAGACCCTGGAGGAGTTCGAAGAGGAGGTCCGCACAAAATATGCCGGCGAATCCGTCGGCCTGGCCCTCACATAGCGTGCAAGGAAACCGCGGCCCGTGCCGCGGTTTCCTCATCCCGGTTGCCGGCACTCACCTTGACTCATAGCGCCAGCGACTGTTGTGCCGGCTCCGGCGGGGCCAGATGGACGCCTTCCAGTTCCAGCATGTGCACCTTGGCGGTTGCGCCGCCGGGGGCGGAAAAACCGCCGACCCTGCCGCCGGCGGCGAGCACCCGATGGCACGGGATGATGAGCGGCACCGGGTTCCTTGCCATGGCCTGCCCGACATCGCGGGCGGCTTGCGGACCGGCCCCGAGCTCCTTGGCCAGTGTGCCGTAGGTGGTCGTATGGCCCCAACCGACGCGGCGCAGGGCGGCATAGACCCGCTTGAAGAATTCGTCCTGCCCCTCAAGATCGAGCCGGATGTCCGAAAAATCGATCTCTTCGCCGTTGAAATAGCGTTTCGCAGCGGTGATGGCTTCGTTTACCGCCGTCGGCGGGGCGGCGCGCTCGGCATCAGGCATGCGGCGCAGGAGATTTCGCTCGGTTGCCTCGGCGCTGCGCGTCGGCAACTGGAAGCGCACGACGCCGACGCTGTTCCAGGCGATGCCGCAGTAGCCGCCAGCGGTTTCGAAGACATGATATTGGGACGCGGCCATGCCAAAGCTCCTTCAGTTCGTTCCCGCCGAGCCGGGGTGTGGGGGTATCCGAGAAACCGGCGCCGACGAGCGAGGCGATGATCTTTTAGAATAACCCGATTCTCCCCCAGTTTGGCCCTCGATGCCACCCGTTTCTTGCTTAAGGCGGGGCATCGAGCCGGGAATCGTCCGCTGCCACCGCCTTCGGAATTCAACGGGTTCTCAAAATCGGACATTCCCTGCCTCCATGGGAATAGATTCACAATGTTCCCGTTTTGTTCTTGATCTCATGCGGGACTCGGCTATAATCGGGTCATTCAAAAAGAGATGAGGTCTGCCATGCTTGGAAAAGCCGGGAATGAAGCTTTGCGTCGTGATCAGAAGTCGTTTGCCTATGCCAATGGAGGCAAGGCGCGAAAATTCGATGATGCCGGAAAGAGCAATCTGCTTCTGGCGATCGTGCCGGAGCGCGACGTGGCGTTGAAGGCCGCCGAGATCGGCCGCGCGGTATCGCAACGGCATGGATTGTCGACAGGCTCCCGCCCGCATGATCTCATGCATGTCTCGCTGAATGCCGTTGGCAAATATGCCGATTTTCCCGATGATATCGCTTTTGCCGTGTCGGCTGCGATGGCGACGGTCAAGGCGGCGCCCTTCGAGGTGACGTTCGACCGGGTCATGCATGTCGCCAGCGCCAATGCCGTCGTGCTTGGCAATGCCGTGCGCAGCGAGGAGATCATGGATCTGCATGTGCAACTGGCCAAGGAAATGTGGGCTGTCGGGCTGACCTTCAGCTACAATCCTCGCTTCATGCCGCACATGACGCTTCTCGATGATGCGGCGCCTGTTGCGGAGCACAGGCTCGTCGAGCCGGTCAGCTGGATTGCGCGCGAGTTCGTTCTCATCCGCAGTGTCACCGGCAAGAGCGACTACGACTTTATCGACCGCTGGCCGCTGCTGGACTGAGGCGGCCATTAATCGCTGCTTGATGTTTGTCAGCGTCATGCTATCCCGCTTGCCGGCAAGCAAAGGGATGGCATGACGCATGAGCGTGACGATTTACGGCATCAAGAACTGCGACACGATGAAGAAAGCGCGCACCTGGCTGGACGGCCAAGGCATTGCCTATGATTTCCACGACTACAAGGCAGCCGGCATTTCGCAGGAGACGCTCCGGCGCTGGTGCGCGGCGCTCGGCTGGGAAACCGTGCTCAACCGCGCCGGCACCACGTTTCGCGCTCTGCCCGATGCCGACAAGGCGGGGTTGGACGAGGGCAGGGCGATTGCGCTGATGCTCGCCCAGCCGTCGATGATCAAGCGACCTTTGCTGGATCGTGATGGAGCATTCACGGCAGGCTTCAAGCCGGAGGTTTACGAGCGTATCTTTTCTGCTGTCGATGGCGGAAAGGAGGTATTGAAATGAGCACACCGACGATCCGTCTTCCGAACGATCAGCACGAGCGCTTGAAGGCGCTTGCGTCGGCCCGCGGGTTCAGCCTCAACACGCTCTTCGAAGAGCTTTCCGAAACGGCGCTTGCAGAGTTCGATGCGAAAACGCGTGTTCGGCCGGATCGAGGGAGCGAGCGGCGGCGCCTCGACGTTCTCGATCACCTCGATCGCGCCCACAGGGGCTGAACCATCCTCCTCGCGAAATTGACGGAACCCATGTCGAAAAGCACCCGTGCAACGCTTGCGCTGACAAAGGCCGGAGCCGCCTTTACGGTTCACACCTACGATTATGATCCCTCCGCCGACCGGATCGGCATGGCGGCGGCGGAAGCACTGGGCGAGGAGCCGCGCCGTGTCCTGAAGACGCTGATGGCGGAGGTGGATGGCAAGCCGGTCTGCGTCGTCGTGCCGTCCGATCGCGAGGTCAGCATGAAGAAGCTGGCAGCCGCCTTTCGTGGCAAGTCGGCGAACATGATGAAGCCGGCAGAGGCGGAGCGATTGACCGGCTACCATGTGGGCGGCATCAGTCCGTTCGGGCAGAAGAAGCAGGTCCCGACGGCGATCGAGGCGGAAGCGCTCGTCGAGCCGCTCGTCTATATCAACGGCGGTCAGCGCGGCCTGCAGGTGCGGCTTGCTCCCGAGGTTGCGCGCCAGGCCTTGAACGCCGTTGCCGCGCCGCTGGTTGCCTGAAGCTCAGAGCAATCGCGACAACAGGTCCGCAAGTTGCGCGGCCCCGGCGTCCGGCAGCCTTGCCCCGACATGCTTGGCGATGGCCCTGGCATAGACGTCCCACATCGTCGAACGCAGGGCGCGGCCTTTTTCCGTAATCACCACCCAGCGGCCGCGGCCATCGTCGTCGAAGACCTGTCGTTCGACCAGGCCTTCCCGCTCCAGCCGGTCGATCAGGCGCGAGAGATTGTATTGCGCCAGAAGCGTGCGCTCTTCGATCTCGAACGGCCGCAAGCGTCCGCCATGGGCGCGGGAGAGCTCCCAGAGCACATCGTACCAGCCAAGCCCCGGCAGGCCGGCGGCCTTTAGGTCATGCTCGATCAGGGCAAGCAGCCTTTGCTGTGCCCGCATCAGGTTGACCCAGGCCTGCGTGACATCGGGGCTCGGTGCGGGAGCGGGTGCGTCTTCTTTATCGGACATACATGCATCTACATCTAACTTGACGGCGCTGGCAAATGCTAATACATGCAGTTGCATCTAAATAGTCGGAGTAATCCCATGCAATCCGAAAAACTCACCCTCATCAGCCATTATCTCTGCCCCTACGTGCAGCGCGCCTCGATCGTGCTGGCGGAAAAGGGGGTGGCCTTCGAGCGGCGATATATCGATCTCGCTGCCAAGCCGGATTGGTTTCTGCGCGTTTCGCCGCTCGGCAAGGTGCCGCTGCTGGCAATCCCGCAGGCCGGCCGCGACGACGCGATCCTGTTCGAAAGCACCGTGATCTGCGAATATCTGGAGGAAACCCAGGCAGGTGCGCCGCTGCACCCGGCCGATCCGCTGACCCGTGCGCGCCATCGCGGCTGGATGGAATTCGGCTCGTCGATGCTTGCCGATCTCTGGGTTTACGAGACGACCAAGGATGCCGAACAGTTCGAAGCCAAGCGCCAAGTGCTCGCGGCAAAATTCGTTACACTTGAACAGGAGTTGGGGGACGGACCCTATTTCGCGGGCGAGCACTTCCGCATGGTCGATGCCGTCTTCGCGCCGGTGTTCCGCTATTTCGAGCTGTTCGAAAGTCTGTTCGACAGCGGCATCTTCGACGGGAAGCCACGCGTCAACGCCTGGCGCAAGGCGCTTGCCGCCCGGCCGAGCGTCGTGGAGGCGGTCACAGCCGATTATCGGGAGCGCCTCATGGCCTTCCTGCACCGGCATGACGCCTATCTTCTGGCGCGCAGCAAGCTCGCGGCCTGATCGATGATGTGATGGGCGGCACTCGCAAAAGCCTTCTGTTTTGGTCCGAAGCGCATTAAACAGGGGTTCGGACTAGAGCCGGATGATTTTAGGTCGAATTGACCTAAAATCTGAATCCGCTCTAGAATCAAATAAGTAGAGCATGATGTCGTCCGAAAACCGCTTACACTTTTCGGCATCATGCTCTAACAAGTCAGGATATGCGATGACCTTCCATTCTCCCGCCCATCAAGCCGTCGATCCCGTCAAGCTCGACAAGCTCGCTGAAGTCGCCGTCAAGGTGGGTTTGCGGCTCGAGCGCGGACAGGAACTGGTGATCACGTCGCCGATCGCCGCCTTGCCGCTGGTGCGCCTGATCACCAGGCACGCCTACATTGCCGGCGCTGCACTGGTCTCGACCTTCTATTCCGACGAGGAAACGACGCTTGCGCGCTATCGGCATGCGCCCGACGAGAGCTTCGACCGCGCGACGGACTGGCTCTATGACGGCATGGCCAAGGCTTACGGCAAGAATGCCGCCCGTCTCGCGATTTCGGGCGACAACCCGATGATGCTGGCGGCGCAGGACCCGGCCAAGGTGGCGCGCGCCAACAAGGCCAATTCGATCGCCTACAAGCCGGCACTGGAGAAGATCTCCAATTTCGACATCAACTGGAACATCATCTCCTATCCGAACCCGGCCTGGGCTAGGCAGATGTTTCCGGGCGATCCTGAACACGTTGCCGTCGAAAAGCTCGCCAATGCGATCTTTACCGCCTCGCGCGTCGATGTCGACGATCCGATTGCGGCGTGGGCAGAGCACAATGCCAATCTCGCCCGGCGTTCGTCCTGGCTGAACGGCGAGCGTTTCTCAGCCCTGCATTTCACCGGCCCCGGCACGGACCTGACGGTCGGCCTGGCTGACGGCCATGAATGGCACGGCGGCGCCTCGACCGCCAAGAACGGCATCACCTGCAATCCGAACATCCCGACCGAGGAAGTCTTCACCACGCCGCATGCTCTGCGTGTCGAAGGCCATGTGTCGAGCACCAAGCCCCTGTCGCATCAGGGCACGCTGATCGACAACATCCAGGTTCGTTTCGAAGGCGGCCGGATCGTCGAGGCCAAGGCCACCAAGGGCGAGGAAGTGCTGAAGAAGGTGCTGGATACCGACGAGGGTGCGCGGCGCCTGGGCGAAGTGGCGCTGGTGCCGCATTCCTCGCCGATTTCGGCAAGCGGCGTCTTGTTCTACAACACCCTCTTCGACGAGAATGCCTCCTGCCATATCGCGCTTGGCCAGTGCTATTCCAAATGCTTCCTTGACGGCGCGTCGCTGAGCCAGGAGCAGATCAAGGCGCAGGGCGGCAATTCCAGCCTGATCCACATCGACTGGATGATCGGTTCCGGCGAGGTCGACATCGATGGTGTCCGGCCGGATGGCGCCAAGGTCCCGGTGATGCGCCAGGGCGAGTGGGCCTGACCACCGCCGGGATCATCGGCAGAGCTGGCTGACCGAACGGCTCTACTTCGATCTTCAAGCTGCGGCGGCAAAGAAAACAGCGGTTAGGACCTGACGGGCAGGGCTGCGATGGGAGCGGTCGTTCGCCGCGCCATCTGCGTCCGTTGTGCCATCCAGACGCTGACCAGCACGGCAGCCATGCCGATGATCTGCACCATCGTCAGGTTCTGCCCAAGCACGCCCCAGCCGAGCAGCGTCGCCACCAGCGGGCTGAGGAAACCGAGTGATGCGACGGCCGCGGGCTCGAGTTTAGACAGGCCGCGAAACCACAACAGATAGGTGAAGGCAGCACCGATCAGGCCGAGCCAGGCAATGCCCAGCACATTTGCCAGTGTCGGCGTCGGCAGGGCGGGTTCAAGCAGCACGGCGATGGGCAAAAGCAGCACGCCGCCGGCGGTCAGTTGCCAGGCGGTAAAGGTCAGGCTTGAAACCGGCGGCGTCCAGCGGCGGGTCAGAACCGTTCCGAAGGCCATGGAGACGGCGCCGGCAAGCCCGGCGATGATGCCGATCGGGTCGAGTGCTGCGCCGGGCGTCAGGACCAGAAGACCGACGCCGGCCATTCCGACGGCGCCCGCCACGATCGCCAGCGGCCTGATTGCTGTGCCAATCAGCAGGCGTGCCAGCGCCACGACGATCAGCGGCTGGATGGCGCCGACCGTTGCGGCGACGCCGCCCGGCAGGCGGTAGGCGGAGACGAACAGCATTGCCCAGAAGAATGAGAAATTGAGTGCGCCGAGAACGATCGAGCGCATCCACCAGATGCCTTGCGGCAACTGCCGGACGACGAGCAGCAGTACCAGGCCGGCCGGCAGGGCGCGCAGCAAGGCAACCGTCAGCGGATAACCATGCGGCAGGAATTCGGTGGTGACCAGATAGGTGCTGCCCCAGATGGCGGGTGCAATGGCGGTCAGTCCGATATCGGGCAGGGAGGATGCATTTGTCTTCATTTGAAGTATCTCGATTTCAAGATAATATCATATCGCCATTTATCTTGACGTCAAGATGAATTCTTTCTAGATGGGATGGATCAAGGACCAGGCGCCACGGCTATGAAAGAGGATCACGTCGACAGAATTCTTGGGCAGTGGCGGACCGAACGGCCCGATCTCGACGTCGAGCCCATGGGTCTGCTCGGCCGGTTGGCGCGGCTCGCGACCTATCTCGGGCGGGAGGTCGAAAAGACGTTCCTCGAGCTTGGGCTGACGTCCGCCAGTTTCGATGTGCTGGCGGCGCTGCGGCGGTCCGGCGCGCCCTATCAGCTCTCGCCCGGCGATCTCCTGGCAACGATGATGATCACCTCCGGCACGATGACCAACCGCATTGACCAGCTGGAAAAAGCCGGCCTCGTCGAGCGCCTGACCAATCCAGAGGATCGGCGCAGCGTGCTGATTGCCCTGAAGCCTGAGGGACTCGACCTGGTCGAGCGCGCCGTCACGGCGCATGTCGCCAACCAGCATCGTCTGACGGCTTTTCTGGAGCCGGACGAGCGCGTCGCGTTCGATGCGATCCTCAGGAAATATCTCCTGGCGCTCGAATAGTATCAGCAGGCGAGGTCGGCGACCACGGCGTCAAGGATCAGCATGCCGGCCGGCGTGCAGCGCAGGCGGGAATTCCCGAGCCGTTCGATGAAGCCGTGCTCGATCAGGAACTGCTCGCGATCCGGATCGGGCTCGCGGCCGGAGAGGCTTTGCCAGCGCACGAGGTCGATGCCTTCCTTCAGCCGCAGGCCCATCAGCAGCAGTTCGTCGGCCTGCTCGTCGAGGCCGAGAACCTCCTGATCGATCATGCCATGGCCCTGTTCTTCCACCAGTTTCAGCCATTCTTCCGGCTTGCGCTCGGTGGCGGTGGCGATCTTGTTGCGGCCCATGCCGAGCCGCCCGTGCGCGCCGGGGCCGATGCCGGCATAGTCGCCGTAGCGCCAATAGGTGAGATTGTGGCGGCTTTCGGCGCCGGGCGCGGCGTGGTTGGACACCTCGTAGGCCGGCATGCCGAAACCCTCGGTGATCTCCTGCGTCGCCTCGTAGAGCACGGCCGACTGCTCGCCATCCGGGACGATCAGCTTGCCCGCCTTGTGCAGCCCATAGAAGGGCGTGCCTTCCTCGATCGTCAGCTGGTAGAGCGACAGGTGATCGACGGCGTAGGAGACGGCCTGCTTCAGTTCCTGCTCCCAGTCCTCGACCGTCTGGTTCGGGCGGGCGTAGATCAGGTCGAAGGACATGCGCGGGAAGATGTCGCGTGCCAGCCCGATCGCCTTCAGCGCGTCTTCCACGTTGTGCAGCCGGCCAAGGAATTTGAGGTCGCGGTCATTGAGCGCCTGAACGCCGAGCGAGACACGGTTGACGCCGGCAGCCCTGTAACCACGAAAACGCGTTGCCTCGACGCTGGAGGGATTGGCCTCCATGGTGATCTCGATACCGTCGGGCACATGCCAGAATTTCGCGATACCGGAGAGCACGGCCTCGACCGTCGCAGGGTCCATCAGCGAGGGCGTGCCGCCGCCCATGAAGATGCTGGTGACGGTGCGCGGGCCGGAAAGGCGGCGGGCTTCCGCCATCTCGGTCAGGAATGCCGAGACGAAACGCGGCTGGTCGACCGGCTGGTGCCGCACATGGCTGTTGAAATCACAATAAGGGCATTTGGCGGCACAGAAAGGCCAATGCACGTAGACCCCGAAGCCGGGGTCGGTGCTGTCACCAATGGAGGAGAAACTGGCCATTCCGTTTGGTTCTTTCAGGCGCCGAGGCAGGTCTCGGCAAAAAGCTTGAAGGCGCGGGCGCGGTGGGACAAGGCTTGCGCATCGCCGGGCTTCCAGCCGTGCTTCGCGTCGGCGCTCATTTCACCGAATGTGGTGTCGTAACCGATCGGTTGAAAGACCGGGTCGTAGCCGAACCCTTGCGTCCCGCGCGGCGGCCAGACGATGTGGCCTTCGACTTCGCCACGAAACAGCTCGACATGCCCATCCGGCCAGGCAAGGCAGAGCACCGAGACGAAGCGGCCGGTGCGCCGATCGAAGGCCGTCGCACCCGCGTCCCGAAGGGCGGTCTCGACCTTTTCCATCGCCATGGCGAAATCGCGCGTGCCGTCGGCAGTCTCCGCCCAGTTGGCGGTGTAGACGCCGGGATCACCGTTCAGTGCATCGACGACGAGCCCGGAATCATCCGAAAGCGCCGGCAGGCCGGAGGCCTTCGCCGAGGCGAGCGCCTTGATCGTGGCGTTTTCCTCGAAGGTCGTGCCGGTCTCGTCCGGCTCGGCGAAATTGAGGTCGGCGGCGGATTTCGCCTCGAAACCAAGCGGGCCGATCAGGTCGCGGATTTCGCGGATCTTGCCTGAATTGTGGCTGGCGACGATCAGGGTCTTGTCTTCAAGTTTGCGCATCTGCGTCTTTCTCATTCGGGCCGTCCGCCCCCATGTCGTTCATTCGTGTCAGTCGATATTCCAAAGACTGGCTTCGGCGCATTCGAGGCTGTTTCCGGCCGGATCGCGAAAGTAGAACGAGCGCGCGCCCGATGGCCACTGCACGCGGGATTCGATCGCGACACCGGCGGCCTTCAGCTTGTCCTCCCAGGCGTCGAGGCCCTGGGCCGGCACCCGCAGGCACATGTGGCCCGGCCCGTGCGTGCCGTGCGGCGGCACTTGCAAGCCTCCTTCCGGCGGCGGCTTCACGGTTTCCGCCGGATTGAAGATCAGAAGGACGCCGGGACCGCAGCGAAAGAAGACATGCCGGTTGCCGGCGCGGCTGATCTTGTCGAGCCCGAGAACGGAGCCGTAAAACGCCTCCGCCCGGTCGAGATCATCCACATAGAGCGCCGTCTCCAGTATGCCTTCGAACGCCGCAGTCATGGCTCAGCCCTCGATCGCCCGCTTCTGCAGGCTGACCAGCTCGGCAATGCCGTTCTTGGCGAGGCCCATCAGCGTGCCGAATTCCTCTTCCGAGAACGGCTTGCCTTCCGCCGTGCCCTGGATTTCGACAATGCCGCCGGAGCCGGTGATCACGAAGTTGGCGTCGGTCTCGGCCGCCGAGTCTTCCAGGTAGTCGAGGTCGATCACCGCCTGGTTGGCGAAGATGCCGCAGGAGATCGCGGCGATATGGTCCTTCAGCACCTTTTCGACCTTGATCATGTTGCGCGCTTCCATCCAGGCAAGGCAGTCGCGCAAGGCGATCCAGGCGCCGGTGATGGAGGCCGTGCGGGTGCCGCCATCGGCCTGGATGACGTCGCAGTCGATCGAGATCTGGCGTTCGCCGAGCGCCTGCAGGTCGACCACGGCCCTGAGCGAGCGGCCGATCAGCCGCTGGATTTCCTGGGTGCGGCCGCTCTGCTTGCCGCTGGCGGCCTCGCGCTTCATCCGTTCGCCGGTGGCGCGCGGCAGCATGCCGTATTCGGCGGTCACCCAGCCCTTGCCGCTGTTGCGCAGCCACGGCGGCGTCTTGTCCTCGAGGCTGGCGGTGCACAGCACATGCGTATCGCCGAACTTGACGAGACAGGACCCCTCGGCATGTTTGGAAACGCCGCGCTCGAACGAGACTTTGCGCATCTGGTCGGTTTTTCTGCCGGAAGGCCGCATTGTGAACTCCTGTGATGTTTTGTCAGCCTTCTAGCCTATGTTGGGAGGAAGGGAAATCATTTGCGCGGAAAAGAACAGCGACCGGGCAAGCGCTGTGGGCGAAGGCTTCCGGGCCAATTTCCCTTTTGCTATCAGGGGCCGGGATCACTATATTTCAGTTGGTCGAAACAGAATGGGTTTTTGCGTTCGAATGATGGTGGAGAAATCTGCGATGCGGGAGAGGCTTTCGGCGCTCGACGAGCGTTCGGGGGAAATTTTCCGCCGGATCGTGGAGAGCTATCTGGAAAGCGGGGAGCCGCTGGGATCCCGCAGCCTGTCGCGACTGTTGCCGATGTCGCTGTCGCCGGCTTCCGTGCGCAATGTCATGAGTGATCTCGAGGACCTCGGCCTCATTTACTCCCCGCATATCAGTGCCGGTCGCCTGCCGACGCAGGTGGGCCTGCGTTTCTTCGTCGATGCCTTCATGCAGGTGGGAGACCTGTCGGCCGAGGATCGAGCCTCGATCGACCGGCACGTACGCCGCAATGATCGCGACCAGTCCGTGGAAACTCTGCTGACCGAAGCAAGTCAGATGCTCTCCGGCATGTCGCGCGGCGCAGGGCTTGTCATCACCGCCAAGAGTGATCCGGTGCTGAAGCATGTCGAATTCATGCGCCTGGCGCCGACGAAGGCGTTGGCCGTCCTGGTCGGCGATCATGATCAGGTCGAAAACCGCATCATCGAGCTTCCGGCCGGCGTCACCAGTTCACAACTGACGGAGGCTGCCAACTTCCTCAATGCGCATCTCGCCGGCCAGACGCTGCCGGAAGTGCGCGGCCAGCTCGAAAAGGTCAAGGAAACCGTCCGGCGCGAACTCGATACGCTGAGCCAGGATTTGGTCGAGCGGGGTCTTGCAATCTGGTCGGGTAGCGAGACGGAGGGGAATCCGACGAAGCTGATCGTGCGCGGCCGCGCCAATCTGCTCGAGGGGCTCGCCGGTGCCGAGGACATCGACCGACTGCGCATGCTGTTCGACGATCTGGAAAAGAAGGACAGCCTGATCGAAATTCTCAATCTCGCCGAAAGCGGACCGGGGGTTCGCATCTTCATCGGCTCGGAAAACAAGCTGTTTTCGCTGTCCGGCTCGTCGCTGATCGTCGCCCCCTACAGGGATGGCGACGACAAGATCGTCGGTGCGGTCGGCGTCATCGGCCCGACGCGGCTCAACTATTCGCGCATCGTACCGATGGTGGATTACACTGCACAATTGATGTCGCGGTTGTCTCGATGATCCCACAGCAGAGCTTGGTTTTTCCGGCAGGTCGGCGATTGAACCCTTGATTTTTCGCCCTCAAAGCTCGATATCGGCTACAAATCCTAACATAGCGACATACCGGAGACCGTCATGACCGACGACACGAGCAAACATGCAGCAGATGCCAACGCAGCCGAGGAAGCCGCGGTGAACGCTGGAGCTGCCGCTGAGAAGGTCGAAGCCGCCGCTGTCGAACCCGATCCCCTGGAACTCGCCAGGGCCGAGGCCGCCGATTATCGCGACCGTTACCTGCGCCTTGCCGCCGAGATGGACAATCTGCGCCGCCGCACCGCGCGCGATGTCAAGGATGCGAAATCCTATTCCGTCGCCGGCTTTGCCCGCGACATGCTCGCCGTATCCGACAATCTGCGCCGCGCGCTCGATGCCATCCCGGCTGACGCACGTGCGGCCGGCGATGCCGGCTTCACCGCGCTGGTCGAAGGCGTCGAGATGACCGAACGCGCCATGCTCTCGGCGCTTGAGCGCCACGGCGTCCAGAAGCTGGAGCCGGTCGGCCAGAAGTTCGACCCGAATTTCCATCAGGCGATGTTCGAGGTGCCGAACCCCGAAGTGCCGAACAACACCGTCGTGCAGGTGGTTCAGGCCGGTTACACCATCGGCGAACGCGTGCTGCGCCCCGCCATGGTCGGCGTCGCCAAGGGCGGCCCGAAGGCGGTTGCAGCGGAAGAGACGCCGGCTGCCTAACGAATAATCTGCTTACCTGACGGCCAATCTCCCGAATGGCAGGCGATTGGCCGTCAGATAACGGCTTCTATCAAAAAGGGGCCGTGGCGCGACAAGGCATGATCGAGAAGTCCGGTGAATTCCTCGCACGTGTGGGCGCGGGCCGCTTCGACCCCCAATCCCTTTGCCATCGACACCCAGTCCAGCAACGGATTGTCGAGATCCAACATTCGCCGGGCGTTTTCCCCGATCGTCTGAACTCCGACGTTGCGCATCTCTCCATGCAATACCGCATAGGTGCGGTTGGCAAAGACGATCGTGATGATGTCGAGATTTTCCCGGGCCTGGGTCCATAGTCCCTGAACGGTATACATCCCGCTCCCATCGGCTTGCAGGTTCAAAACCTTTCGGTCGGGGCAGGCGATCGCAGCGCCGATGGACAAGGGTATACCGATGCCGATGGCGCCGCCCGTGTTCATCATGAAGTCGTGTGGAGCCGACTGTTCGGACAATGAAAAGAACCTTCGGGCCGAGGTAATGCCTTCATCGCAAACGATGGCGTTGTCCGGGAGTTTTTGCGCCACGATCACGGCGACTGCGTCTTCCGTGAGCGCGCCGCTGGGCCGCCCTTCATCCGGGACGGTCTTTGCCTGCGGCACTGCCTGCGAGCCTTTTATCCCCAATTCATCCCGAAGCTCCTCCAGCGCCCTTTTCAGGTCCTCGCCATGCGCTGCCAAAGTCAGCACCTGGCAGCCCTTGTGAACGAGCCGTCCAGGCTTGCCCGGGTATGCGAAGAAAGCAACCGGCTCCGGTGCGCCGACGAGGACGAGAACGTCAATATCGGCCAGCACCTCCAATGCCGCGTCGATCGGGTAGGGGATGCGGGTTGGCGCCACACGGCCGACACCGCGCTGCATATGCGCCACCTGCACTTCGCTGAACAGGCGTACGTTGAGCGCGGCCGAGATTTGCCCGGCGATCTTAAGGGAATCGGCCAATGCTGCTGTTCCCCTGACAAGTAGTGCGGCACGGCCGCGGGCTTTGCGGATCGCTTCCGCTGCGCTGCGTATTGCCTCACCCTTGGTGGCGGGAGGCGCGGGACGATCGATGACTGCCGACGCGGGCGGCCTTGCCTCACCCCACGCCGCATCGGCAGGCAGGATCAGGGTTGCGATGCCCGGAGGCGACAGCGAGGCATGAATAGCGGCTTGTGTTGCCCGGGCAACGTCGTCGGGCCCTTCTATCCGCCTTACCCAGTTGGACATCGGCGCAGCCAGGCACTCGATATCCGCTGTCAGAGGCGCGTCGAGAGGAAGATGATACGAGGCATGATCGCCGACGACATTGATCATGGGAACGCGCGCGCGCCGGGCATTGTGCAGGTTGGCGAGCCCGTTTGCCAATCCCGGTCCCGTATGGAGCAGCGTTAGAGCCGGCCGGTTTGTCATCCGTGCATAGCCGTCGGCAGCACCGGTCACCACGCCCTCGAAAAGCCCCAGCACGCAGCGCATTTCAGGCCGGCGATCGAGAGCCGCGACAAAATGCATCTCCGAGGTGCCGGGGTTGGCGAAGCAGATGTTGACGTCATTGGCCAAAAGCACATCGCAAAGAACATCAGCACCGTTCACGGTCAGCCTCCCCTCCGCCCATTGCCGCGTGAACGCTCAAGAACATTGAGCGCGAGCCGTTTCTACCACGCGCACCGTCTCCCGACAATTTGCGTGGCAGGGCATCCTCTGTCCACCAAACTGCACAATATCACCCGAACAACTGCCGCAGATGATCGTTCAGGAAGCGCCCCTCCGGATCGAGCTTGTTGCGCAGCGCCTTGAAGTCACGCGCACGCGGATAGAGCGCTGCCACGTCCTCCGCGCCGAGGAAATGCAGCTTGCCCCAGTGCGGGCGTGAGCCGAACTGGCGAAGGATGTCGTCGACATCCTTCAGGTAGTTCCAGTAATCGGTACCCGGCTGGCCGGAGACGGAGAGCGTGATCGAATCCTGTTCGAAGAACGGGCTGATCCAGCCGCCGTCGCCGGCGGTGAAGCGGTATTCGATCGGATAGATGCAGGTCGGATGCTTCTCCAGCATCAGCTTGCGCACCTCCATGCACGCCTGCTTGCCATATTTCACCGGCACCGCATATTCCAGCTCGTGGAAGTTCGGCACATATTCGATCGGGTAGATTTCCGAGGAATAGGCGATCTTCTCGAAGGGGCCTTCCATCGGCGGCCGATCGGTGATGTCGATCGTCTTCATCTCGCAGACGTCGGACAGGCTGGCCGTGGTCGAGACGGAGGACGTATCCGGCAGGCAATAGCAATGGCGGCTTTCGGGCACCGGGCACCAGAAGAAGCCGAAATGCCGATGGGTTGCTGCCAACTCGTCATGTTGCTCCATGCATTCGTCGAACGTGCAGCGCCAGAGCTTCTCATGCAGATTGTAGCTGTCCATCACCTGCAGCGTGATTTCCGAGATGACGCCGAGCATGCCGATGGAGACGCGGGCGGCTTCGAGCATGTCCGGCTGGTTGTCGCCGATGACAAGCACGCGGCCGTCCGGCTGCACCAGCCGCATGCCGACGATCTGCGAGGCCATGTTGCCGAGCTTCAGCCCGGTCCCGTGTGTGCCGGTCGTCAGTGCGCCGGCCAAAGCCTGGCTGTCGATGTCGCCCTGGTTGATCATCGACAGGCCGTTTGCCTTGAGCGCCTTGC
Organism: Rhizobium giardinii bv. giardinii H152; assembly: GCF_000379605.1. Classification (GTDB taxonomy): domain Bacteria; phylum Pseudomonadota; class Alphaproteobacteria; order Rhizobiales; family Rhizobiaceae; genus Pararhizobium; species Pararhizobium giardinii. Next base: position 282,404 of record NZ_KB902578.1, read on the forward strand.
CGAGCGTGTTGATCGTCGTGCCGGCATGCACCGAGACCCGCTTGCGCGCCGTGTCGATATTGGTGATGCCTTGCAGCTTCGACAGCGTCAGGTGCAGGCCGCTGGTCAGAGCCACCGGGGTGAAGGAATGGCCGGAGCCGGCGCAACGCACGTTCAGTCCGTTCGACGTCGCCTCCCGCACCATCTCCGACAAGGCAGCCTCGCTCTCGGGCGCGCCCTTGTGCCGGACGATGCACGACTGATTTCCCACCCAGTTTCGCCAGTGTCCGCCTGCGTCCATCATGGTCCCGTTCTCCCTATTGGTGTTCAGACAGCCGTGAAGCAGTTGTCGACGAACAGATGCGTGCCGTTGACAAAGCTCGATTCGTCGCTGGCCAGGAACAGGGCTGCCTGCGCGACTTCCATCGGGTCGCACATCCGGCCCTGCTGGGCGGCGATAGCAGCGTCCGAAACATCGACGCCATATTTTGCCAGGCCCACCAGCTCGCGCTTGCCGTGGTCGGTGGCGATGAAGCCGGGGCAGACGGCATTGGAGCGGATGCCGCGATCACGGAACTCGACGGCGATGGCGCGGGCAAACATATGGCAGGCGCCCTTGGTCGTGTCGTAGAGCACCTCCATCGGCGTCGCGGCGACGGCCGAGATCGAAGAGGTGGAGACGATGCTGCCACCGCCGGCGGCCAGCATGCCGGGCAGCACGGCCTTGGTCATAAGGAACATCGAGCGCACATTGACGGCCATCAGCCGGTCCCACTCGTCTTCCTCCGTCTCGAGGAACGGCCCGACGGCGAGGATGCCCGCATGGTTGAAGAGGACGGTAATATTGCCGAAAGCATCCTCGACGGCTTTTACCGCCGCCTTCACCTCGGAGGACACGGACACGTCCGCCGGCGCGAAAACGGCCTGCCCGCCCTCGGCGCGGATTGCGGCTGCCACCTCCTCGCCCTTGCTGCGCGGCAGGTCGACAATGCCGACGCGGGCGCCCTCGCGGGCAAAAAGCTGGGATGCGGCAAGGCCGCAGCCCCCCGCGCCGCCGCTGATCAACGCCGTCTTTCCGCAAAGTCTGCCCGCCATGGCCCCGTTCTCCTCGTTTGTTGATGCGAGGATTATTGTTGACGGCAGGGCGGCTGTCGATAGCCCATCAGGGCTTCAGAAATAGAAACGAACGCCCCGGAAACGACGACTATTTTCGAAGAGACGGAGCGCAGCCGCCGAAAGCGCATTTGCCGGCGTGCGGGCCATCCCGGCCAGACGGAGCCCTTACCCTATTCATGGACCCTGTCAACCGGCCGGAGCTGATTTCAGAGGGCGATCAGGCCGCGTTGGAGGCGTGGCCGTCGCTTAAGAAAGCGTAGATGCCGGAGGCGGAATCCGTTGCCCGCAGCTTGGCGACCATATCGGGATCGCGCAGAACACGGGCGATGCGCGACAGCGCCTTCAGATGATCGGCGCCGGCACCCTCGGGCGCCAGAAGCAGGAAGACAAGATCGACCGGCTGGTCGTCCAATGCTTCGAAATCGACCGGAGAATCAAGCCGGGCGAAAATACCGACGATCGACGACAGGTGGGCGAGCTTGCCGTGCGGAATGGCGATGCCGTTGCCGACACCGGTGGACCCGAGCCGCTCGCGCTGGAGAATGACGTCGAAAATTTCTCGTTCGGGAAGTCCAGTGATTTTGGATGCTTTTGCCGCCAATTCCTGAAGCAATTGCTTCTTTGAATTGGCCTTCATGGCCGGAAGTATCGCATTCTGCTGCAGCAAACCTGCCAATGCCATTCTTTCTGTCCTCGTTCGCCGGTGGAAACGACGTTCGGCAAGTAATGCCGGACGGCGGCTCCATCCATCTTTCTCGGTGGTTTCTGACGGATCGTCAACGGTACCGCCTGCGTCCACCACCAGGAAAAAGCGGTCGATTGAGCGCCGGCGAGCCGGCACTCAATCGGGTCCACTCAGCCCTTGATATTGGCTGCATCGATCCAGCCAATGTTTCCATCGTTGCGTCGATAGACGATATTCAACTGCTCATTGCCGGGGCTACGGAACATCAGGACGGGTTCGTCTGTCATGTCGAGCGCCATCACGGCGTTTGCGACAGACATCGTCTTCAGCTGTTTTGAACTCTCCGCGACGATCGTCGGTGCATAGTTGTCCGGAAGCTCGTCGTCTTCGTCGGGCACTGAATCCATCACGGTGTAGGCTACTTCGGCAAATCCTGTATGGCCATTGCCATTGTGGTGATCCTTGAGCTTGCGCTTGTACCGGCGGATGCGCTTGGCAATCCGCTCGGATGCCGCGTCGAACGCAGCTTGCGGGTCGTTCGCCTGGCCGTTGGCCTGCAAGGCGGCACCTGAATCCAGGTGAATCTTGCAATCGGCGCTGAAACGGGATCCAGACTTTTCCACGGTGACCTGGCTTGAATATCCTCCGTCAAAATATTTGGTTACGGCCTGTTCGATCTGGTCTTCAATCCGCAGACGGAACGCTTCGCCGATTTCCATATGTTTACCGGATACACGCACACTCATGGAGTTTCCTCTCTTTTCGTGATTTGCGCAGCCAGTCTATTCCAACCGCATCCGTCATCCAAGCATTTCACGCACGCAAACGAATTTTGCGTCAGAAGGGGCAGGATTTGGAGGGATATGCTTCAGGCAGGCTTGGTCCTCATGCCATTGCGGCCGCCAAATACTCCCGGTTGTTCTAAAAGTCAAACGAAGAGTTAATAATACCGTGATCGCGGGGTTTCACACCTGTTGATCGCAGGGATAACGGGGATAAGCACCCCCTGGTCTCAGGCCGAGACCTTGGCCATTGCCCGTTTTTCGCGGCGCCGCTGGACAGAGGAGGGGATGTTCATCGCCTCCCGGTATTTCGCCACCGTCCGGCGGGCGATGTCGACGCCGCCCTTCTTCAGGATATCGACGATATCGTCGTCCGAAAGCACGGCGTCCGGGCTTTCCAGGAGGATCATGTTGCGGATGCGGTGACGTACCGATTCCGCCGAGTGCCCGTCTCCACCCTCGGCTGATCCGATCGACACCGTGAAGAAATATTTGAGCTCGAACAGGCCGCGCGGCGTCAGCATGTATTTGTTCGATGTGACGCGGCTGACGGTCGATTCATGCATCTTGATGGCGTCGGCGACGGTCTTCAGGTTGAGCGGCCGCAGGTGGTCGACACCGTTGACGAGGAAGGCGTCCTGCTGCCGAACGATCTCGGTCGCCACCTTCATGATCGTCTTGGCGCGCTGGTCGAGGCTGCGGGTCAGCCAGTTGGCCGTCTGCAGGCATTCGGCCAGGAAAGCATGGTCGGCGCTGTTCTTCGGCGCGTGGCGCGAAACGGTGGCGTAGTAGGTTTGGTTGACCAGCACCCGGGGAAGCGTATCCGGATTGAGCTCCACAGCCCAGCTGCCATCCTGCGCCGGGCGCACGACGATATCCGGGACGATGGCCTCCGATGGGCTTGTCTCGAAACTCGTGCCGGGCTTCGGATCGAGCTTGCGGATTTCCGCCAGCATGTCGATGAGGTCTTCTTCGTCGACGCCGCAAATGCGTTTCAGGCTGGCAAAGTCGCGCCGGGCAAGCAATTCCAGGTTCTGGAGGAGCGCCGCCATGGCGGGGTCGAGCCGGTCGCGCAGGCGCAGTTGGATGGCGAGGCACTCGCTCAGCGTTCGCGCGAAAACACCGGGCGGATCGAGCTGCTGCAGGCTGTCGAGCACCCGCGCCACATCGGCCGTCGCGCAGCCCAGTCGCTCGCCGATCTCGCGGATATCGGCATGCAAGTAGCCGGCCTCGTCCAGTTGGTCGATCAGGTGCTGGGCAATCAGCCGGTCGGCCGCGCCATGGACGCTGAAGGGAACCTGTTCGTTGAGGAAATCGCGCAGCGTTACGCGGTTGGCGACGAAATCATCGAGGTCGTAGCCGTCGCTGCTTTCGCCTTCGCCGCCACCCGGCATCGATTTCCACTGGCTGAGCAATTCCGGCGCATCGGCCCGCTGCGGTGCCGTGTCGTCGGGAAAGACATTCTCGAAATTGGCATCGAGCTGTTCGCTCATCCGCTCGCCGGTCGCAGACGTCGTGCTGTCGTAGACGTCTCCCAGCGGGTCGAAGGTTGCGGTGTCGCCGCTGTCGCGCTCGGTGCGTTCATCCGGCGTGATGTGGAGTTCGTCCTTGCCGAAGCGATCGCCGCCGGCGGCGCCATCATCATTCGTCGCGAATTCGAGCAGGGGGTTCTTCTCGACTTCCAGTTCGATGAATTGGTTCAGCTCGAAATGCGTCATCTGCAGCAGTTGGATGGACTGCATCAGTTGCGGGGTCATCGCCAGGGTCTGGCTTTGACGCAGGAAGAGGCTGGCTGACAGGGCCATGCGGACGCGAAACTCCCCTCAATTCTCCGAGCCGGCGTTCACTTTTGGGAGTGAATTCGCCAATTCTTCAATTGGCCCAAAAATTGCTTATTAACGGGGTTTGGTCAAGCGTTCGCGGGAAATAAGATGAATATCCAGGCGGTCGGGCATTTTTCTATGCAATAGGCATGTAAAATGCGCAAAGCTGCAAGGCGAGAACCCCGCCTGCGATGCTCCGGAGTGATGTCATCGGAACGTGCGAAATGCCTGCTGCCCATATTGCGTTGCAGCATCAGCGGGTGAGCGAAATTTGCTCAAAATCCGGCTGTCGGTCAAGAGAAATGTCCCGGAAGCGGCAGATTTTCGCTGCCGCCGCAATCCTGGTTACCATCGACCAAAAAGAATGTGCCTCAAAGGCTGAAATTGTCGCCGAGATAAAGGCGACGGACATCCGCATTGGTGACGATGTCATTGGCCCGTCCATGCGTCAGCACCTCGCCGGCATGGATGATGTAGGCGCGATCGATCAGGCCCAGCGTCTCGCGGACATTGTGATCGGTGATCAAAACGCCGATGCCGCGCGAGGTGAGGTGACGCACCAGCGCCTGGATATCGGCAACCGAAATCGGATCGACGCCTGCGAAGGGTTCGTCGAGCAGCATGAAGGTCGGATCGGTCGCCAGTGCCCGGGCAATTTCCAGGCGGCGGCGTTCTCCACCCGAAAGCGCCACGGCCGGAGACTTGCGCAAGTGGGAGATGTTGAACTCGCCGAGCAGTTCATTGAGCTTGCTCTCGCGCCGGTCGCGGTTCTTGTCGTGCACTTCGAGAACGGCGCGGATATTCTCCTCGACGGTCAGGCCGCGAAAAATCGAGGCTTCCTGCGGCAGGTAACCGACGCCGAGCCGGGCGCGGCGATACATCGGCATCGTCGTCACGTCGTTGCCGTTGATCTCGATCGATCCCTCATCGACCGGCACCAGGCCGGTAATCATGTAGAAACAGGTCGTCTTGCCGGCGCCGTTGGGACCAAGAAGGCCGACGGCTTCGCCGCGACGCACGACTAGCGACACGCCATTGACGACCCTGCGTCCGCGATAGGCTTTCGTCAGGCCGCGCGCAATCAGCGTGCCCTCGTAGCGTGCCTTGTCGACGACGCGGGCCGGGGCGGCCGCGTCATGCTTGCCAGCCCGCTTGCGTTTGTTCAGGAAGGGGATGTTCACGTGGGCGTCTGCATCAGTTCGTTTTCTGGGACTTCGGGTCGAGCTGGATCTGGACGCGGCCGCCACAGGCTTCGAGCTGCGCTTCGCCGGTGTCCATCTGGACGTTCAACTGGCAGCCGGTAAAGACGTTCTTGCCTTCCGACAGCACCACCTGCTTGCCCTTCAGCACCAGCGTCTGGGCCGTCATGTTGAACTCGCCGCTGTCGGCTGTCGCCTGCTGCGTGCCCGATTGCAGGAACACCTTCTTGTCGACCTCGATGCGATCGATATCGGCGTTGCCGCTGGAAATCGCGCCGCCGCCTTTCTTGTAATAGACAACCATGCTTCCGGCCTGCAGCGTCGTCGTCCCCTGAACGACCTTCACATTGCCGGTGAATATGGCCTTGCTCTCGGGGTCCTTGATTTCCAGCTTGTCGCTTTCGATCTGGATCGGCTCATCGTTGGAAAGCTGGAGACCCTTCATCTTGCTCGTCGTTTCCTGGGCGGCAAGGGGAGTGCTAGCAAAAAGGCTTAGGAGAATGAAAGTTCCGGCAAGCCGAAAGGAAAAGGCGGAAATGGCCGACATATGTGCACCGGTTTTCTAGTTGGCGGTTTTGCGGATGGTTTTAGGATCGACGACGACCTTCACCATGCCCTCAAATGTAACAATGCGTCCCTTATCCGTCATTCTCAACGACTGTGCAACAATGGAACCGCCATTCATGCTGATGGCGATCGGCTTCTCGGTTTTCATCTCGCCGGCATTGATGTCGAGATAGGCCTTCTGGAAATCGGCAACGACGCCATTGTTCATGCTGATGCTGAAAGGTGCGTTCATATTCAAGGTGTTGCCACCGCGATCGTAGATGCCGCTGGTCGCTTCGACGGTGGCGATCAGCTTGTCGTTGACGGGCATCTCCGCGTGGATCGTCTCGAGCGTGATGATGTCGGGATTGGCGATGTCCTGCAGCGCGCGCACCGCTTTCATCGAGTAGCTGATGTCTTGCTTGTTGCGGCCGGAAATTGCCGGGTTCTGCATGACGATCTTGCCATTTTCGATCGTCGCGTTTTCGATCTGCAGGTTTTCCGGCAGGAAGGCGCGCACCACTGAAACGGCGACGAAAATCGCGCCGATCAAGACCGCCACCAGCGGCAGGATGATCTTCAGCCGCCTGACCAGCCGGGAATGGCGCGCCGCGACCGTATAGGCGTCGGCGAGGATCGGCCCCGAATGCGGCAAGCCGCCGGAAAGTTGCACGTCATTCAGCATGAAGTAGCCCGTCGTTCGAAATCATCGCGGCGCAAATGCCCAGGGGACCTGCTGGCCAGACGATGTGAGTGACGGCGAATATGGAGATTTTTTTGTTCCGCTACAATGGAGGCTCGAATTTTGTTCAAACCGGGTTACAACGTGGCGGTGCTGCAGCTATGGATCGCTGGGCAGAAAAGGGCTGGTTTATCCAGGCGCCCTTGAAAAGGAGGAAAGATCATGGATCAGCTTGCGATCGCCGACCGGCGCCAGCTTCGGCGAAAACTGGGGTTCTGGCGGCTTGTGTCCATCGCTCTGATACTCCTGGCGGGCATCGCCGCCTACATCTACGCGAGCGCCGGCGAGACGGGCGCGTTCAGCCGCCCGCATATTGCGCGGGTCAATATTTCCGGGATCATCCAGGATGACCGCGAACTGCTGGAGCGTCTCGACCGCATCGCCGAAAACAATGCCGTCAAGGCGCTGGTGGTCACCATTACCTCGCCCGGCGGCACGACCTATGGCGGCGAAGTGCTGTTCAAGGCTATTCGCAAGGTGGCGGAAAAGAAGCCGGTGGTCGCCGATATTCGCACGCTGGCCGCATCGGCAGGCTACATGATCGCGCTTGCCGGTGATCGCATCATTGCCGGCGAGACCTCGATTACCGGTTCGATCGGCGTTCTCTTCCAATATCCGCAGATCAAGACGCTGATGGACAAGGTCGGCGTCTCGCTGGAGGAGATCAAATCCTCGCCGCTCAAGGCCGAGCCCTCGCCTTTCCACCCGCCGAGCGACGATGCCAAGGCGGTGATCCAGGCAATGATTGATGACAGCTTCAACTGGTTCGTCGACGTTGTCGCCGACCGCCGGAAAATGCCGCGCGACGAAGCCCGGCAGCTTGCCGACGGGCGCATCTTCACCGGCCGTCAGGCGCTCAAGCTGAAGCTGGTTGACGAACTCGGTGGCGATGTGGAAATTCGTGCCTTTCTGAGCGGCCGCAAAGTTGCCAAGGAACTTGACATCGTCGAGTGGAAGGCGCCCGGCTCGTCCTTCCCCTTCGGGCTGGGGGCGACCGCGTCCGCATGGCTCAAATCCTTGGGATATGAAGCTTTTCCGCTCCTGGGGAACCTCGAAAAAATAGGCCGGGAGAAGTTGTTTCTTGACGGTCTGGTTTCCGTTTGGCAGGTTGGCAGCGATTGAAAAAACACCCGATGATCTCTTGTCTGCCGTTTTGGGAGGCTTGAAAACGGCTTGGCATCCCGCGCAACCGGTGGACATGGCCATCCGATGGGCATAACACTCTAAGAACAAACGCAAATTCAAAAAATGAGGGGGCGACAGTGATCAAGTCAGAACTGGTGCAGATTGTTGCGGCGCGCAATCCGCACCTCTATCACCGGGATGTCGAAAATATCGTCAACGCAGTTCTCGATGAAATCACGGATGCTCTGGCTGGCGGAAACCGGGTAGAACTGCGCGGTTTTGGCGCGTTTTCGGTCAAGAACCGGCCGTCGCGCTCCGGACGCAACCCGCGCACCGGCGACAGCGTGTTCGTCGAGGAAAAATGGGTTCCCTTCTTCAAGACCGGCAAGGAGCTGCGTGAGCGGCTCAATCCCGGTTCTGACGATGAAGATGATGAATGAACCGCGCCAATCCGCTTGATGCGCCTGCAGAACTCCCTGGATCTTGCCAGTTTATGGACAAAATTATGCGGCAGGTCGGAGTGCCGCGGCATCGGGCTGCCGGAATGACGGAGACGGAATGATGATGAAGAAGCTGGTGAATATCGTAGTGCTGGTCCCGATCGCCATCGTGCTGATCGTGCTGTCGGTCGCCAACAGGCAGACGGTCACCTTGGCGCTCAATCCGTTCGATCCGACAGACAGCGTTCTCTCCGCCTCGGCGCCGTTCTTCGTCTTTCTGTTTCTCGCGGTGATCTTCGGCATGATCGTCGGATCACTCGCCACCTGGTTCAGCCAAGGCAAGTATCGCAAGCGGGCGCGCAACGAGGCCAGCCAGGCGGTCAAGTGGCATGCCGAAGCCGAAAAACATCGCACCCGCGCAGAAACCATCGCATCGCAGACGATGCTTCCGGCTTCGTCGAAATAAGGTCTCAGGCTTCCGACAAGGCGTTGGCGGCGGCACTGAAATCGGAAAAGAACTTTGCCGCCAGCCTGCTCGCGCTTGAGCCGACCAGCCTCGATCCGAGCTGCGCAAGCCTTCCGCCGATTTCCGCGCTCGCGTCATAGACCAATATGGTCTCGTCGCCATATTCGGTCAGCGTCACATCCGCGCGGCCTTTCGCAAGACCGGCGATGCCGCCGACACTTTCACCTGAAATCGTATAGCTGTTCGGCGCCTGGACATTCGACAAGGTAATCTGACCGGTGAACATCACCGGGATAGGACCGATCTTCACCTTCAGCGCTGCCGAAAACTCGGTCGGTGACGTTCGCGTGATCGAGTGACAGCCGGGGATGCACTGCTTAAGAATGTCGGGGTCGTTGAGCGCTGCCCAGACAGCGTCCCGGTGAGCGGCGATGCGCTCCTCCCCCTTCATTTCCATGCTGATTCTCCATCGTTGCGGTTGCACTGCGTATGTAAGACGTGAAACAGCTTTGCCAACAGGAGGAGCGGTGCTATTTGCAGCGCTTGAACCGTAGCAGATGACGGACGACCCTAAGTGAAAGACAAAGATCGACGGCCCAAGGGAAAAGCCGGGCAGACGGCGGCGCGTGCAAGGCCGGCTGGTGGCGCAAAGCCGTTGGCCAGGAAATCAGCGCAAGCCAATCCGGTGCGTAGCGACAGCGTGCCTTTCGTTCGCAAGGGCGCAGACAAACCGCTTCACCAAAAGGCCGCCACGAAGACGGTTGCCGCCGAGCCACCTCGCGCCGAAGTTCGCATCCGCAGCGGAGCCAAGCCGCAGGAGCGCGTGCCGGTCATTCTCGAGACGAAGGGCGCGCGGGACTATCACCTGATCGACAGCGGCGACGGCCTGAAGCTCGAGCAGTACGGCCCCTACCGCATCGTGCGGCCGGAAGCGCAGGCGCTGTGGCCGAAAACGCTGCCGGCGCATGTCTGGGACAATGTGGATTCGATCTTCACCGGCGACACCGACGAAGACGGCATGGGCCGGTGGCGGTTTCCCAAGGATGTGCTGGGCGAGACCTGGCCCATGCAGATCCTCGATGCCGAGTTCTACGGTCGCTTCACCGCATTCCGCCATGTCGGCGTCTTTCCCGAGCAACTCGCGCACTGGAGCTGGATGAAGGGTGAGATAGAGACGGCCGGTCGGCCGCTGAAGGTGCTCAATCTCTTCGGCTATACCGGTGTTGCCTCGCTGATCGCGGCGAAAGCTGGTGCCGAAGTGACGCACGTCGATGCCTCCAGGAAGGCGATCGGCTGGGCGCGGGAAAACCAGGCGCTGGGCCGTGCCGAGCATCTGCCGATCCGCTGGATCTGCGAAGATGCGATGAAGTTCATCCAGCGCGAGGAGCGCCGGGGCAGCCGCTACGACATCATCCTCACTGACCCGCCGAAATTCGGCCGCGGCCCGAATGGCGAAGTCTGGCAGCTTTTCGACCATCTCGCCCTGATGCTCGACATCTGCCGCGAGATCCTGTCGCCGGAGGCGAGGGGCCTCGTGCTGACGGCCTATTCGATCCGCGCGAGCTTCTACTCCATCCACGAGCTGATGCGCGAGACGATGCGCGGCAGGGGTGGCGCGGTGGAATCGGGCGAACTTATCCTCAGGGAATGCGGCCTTGACGGCAACGAGCCGGGCCGGGCGCTTTCCACCTCCCTTTTCAGCCGATGGGTGCCGAAATGAACTATGACCACAGGGATCACGGCCCCCGCCGGGTCGGCCAGGTAAAGGAAGTCACCAGCCTTGCTAATCCGATCATCAAGGACATCAAGGCGCTCGCCAACAAGAAGGAGCGCGACGAGACCCATTCCTTCATCGCCGAGGGGCTGAAGCTTGTCATCGACGCGCTCGATCTCGGCTGGACCATCAAGACGCTAGTCTACGCCAAGGCGGCCAAGGGCAAGGCGCAGGTCGAGCAGGTGGCGCTGAAGACGGTATCGACCGGCGGCCTGGTGCTGGAAGTCAGCGAAAAGGTGCTGTCGGCCATCACCCGCCGCGACAACCCGCAGATGGTCGTCGGCGTCTTCGAGCAGCGCTATGCGAACCTGAAGGACATCAGACCCGAGCTCGGCCAGACCTATGTGGCCCTCGACCGCGTCCGTGATCCCGGCAATCTCGGTACCATCATCCGCACGGCCGACGCGGCCGGCGCTTCCGGCGTCATCCTGATCGGCGAAACCACGGATCCGTTCTCGCTGGAAACGGTGCGCGCAACCATGGGCTCGGTCTTTGCCATGCCGGTCATCCGCGCCAGCGTCGCCGATTTCGTCAAATGGCAGAAGGCCGCCGGCGTTCAGGTCGTCGCCACGCATCTTGCGGGGGCCGTCGACTACCGCACCATCGATTACCGCAAGAAGCCGGTCGTCCTGCTGATGGGCAACGAGCAGGCCGGCCTGCCGGACGAGTTGGCAAAGGAGGCGACCGCGCTCGCGCGTATTCCGCAGCAGGGCCGCGCCGATTCTCTCAACCTGGCGATCGCCACCGGCATCATGCTGTTTGAAGCGCGCCGCCATTTGTTGACTTTGGATGCCAGGGCATAATGGAAAAGACGGCTATTTTTTCGCGGCCCCTGCCAATCCTCATTCTTGTCGTCGTCGCCGTTCTGCTCGATCAGGCGATCAAGGCGGCGGTCGAGATGTGGTTGCCATTTCAGCAGGCTGTGCCGGTCATCCCGATGCTTGCCCTGTACCGGACCTACAATTACGGAGTGGCGTTTTCCATGCTGTCCGGCATGGAAGGCTGGTTCATCGTCACCATGCGCCTCCTCGTCGTCGCTTTCGTCCTCTGGCTGTGGCGGCGCACGTCAAAAGACCGGTTCTTCGCACATCTTGGTTATGCGATGATCATTGCGGGCGCCTTGGGCAATCTCGTTGATCGATTGATCTTCGGCTATGTGATCGACTACGTGCTGTTCCACACCGCAACCTGGTCGTTTGCCGTGTTCAATCTCGCTGACAGTTTCATTACGATTGGCGCCGGTGCGATCATCCTCGACGAGATACTGCACATGAAAAAGCAGGACGCCTAAAATTTTAAAGACCGGCTGAAGCCATTCCAAACGCTTGTCGTGCTAGGCAAGCGTCATGAGCGACCTGCCAAACCTGAAAAAGCGGATTGCAGCCGAGTTCAGCGTGCCCCGCCGCACGCTGGGGCAGGACAGCGCGTCGCAAGCTGCGGCGGATGACAATCTCCATTCCCTGCAGCCGCACGACGGATTTGATGCCTCTCGGGAAAAGTACCCGGCGTTGAAACCGGCGCTGGCGGGCGGTGCTGTGCTCTGCTCTGCCGCCGTTCTCGCGGCCGGCATCGACGCAGGTTTTTATCTGCTGCCTGCAGGCCTTGCCATAGCCGGTGTCGCCGGGGCCGCTCTGCTGCTGAAGGATTGGTATCGCTCCGTGGCTCGACCCGCCGCGGTCCGCGGCCGCGTCCAGGAAGAAAAGGCGAGCGACAAACGCTGGGAGCGCAGCGAAACATCGCAACTGCTCTCCACTATCCACGACGCACTCGGCGACATCGCCATCATCCGCGAGCCGGGCGGCAGCATCGTCCAGGCCAATACCGTCTTCCGCCGCCTGACCGGGTGGGCGAAGCCGGAGGGCATGACCTGCGAGGCGCTCGGCATCGACTTCGAGCCGGCGAGCGGCCTCAATCACTACAGCGTGCGGATCGTCACCGATGCCGGGGTGAAGCTGTTCGATTGGCACGACGTCATCGCCCGCGAACCGGCGAGTGGCATCTTCATGCTGCACAGCATCGGCCGCGATGTGACCGAGGAAAGCCGGGTCGCGCGCGAACGCGAGGAAGCGCGCCGCAAGGCCGAAATCGCCAGCCAGGCGAAGTCGCGGCTGCTGGCAACGGTCAGCCATGAAATCCGCACGCCGCTGTCCGGCATTCTCGGCATGAGCGATCTGATCGGCCAGACGCGGCTCACCAGCGAGCAGAAAAACTATCTTTCCGGCATGTGCCAGTCCGGTCATGCGCTGGTGCAACTGGTCGATGATTTGCTCGATTTCTCCTCGATCGAGGTCGGTCGTTTCCAGCTTCGCCCGGCACCTGCGCCGTTGCGCGAGACGATCGAGAGCGTCGTCGAGATGCTGTCACACCGCGCGCATGACAAAGGCATCGAAATCGGCGCCACCGTCACAGCCGACGTGCCAAGCCTGATGGATTTCGACGCCGCCCGCCTGCGCCAGGTTCTGTTCAACGTCATCGGCAATGCCGTCAAGTTCACGCATACTGGCGGCGTTCTCGTCAGGGCCTGCATAGAGCGCGCGACCGCCGTCATCAGGATCGACGACAGCGGCCCGGGCATGACGCCGCAGGAGCAGGCCCGGGTCTTCGACGAGTTCGAGCAGGCGGGCGGCAACGCCCAGCGCTCCCTCGGCTCCGGTCTTGGCCTGGCGATCTCGCGGCGCATCATGGAGGAATTCGGCGGCTCGCTGGCGGTTTCCAGCATTCCGGGCAAGGGCAGCACCTTCGAAATCCGCTTTCCGGCTCTGGGCTGCGATCTCGCTGCCGCCGCGCTCGCCAGGACGGGCGTTCTCGATGGCTCGCGTGTGCTGGTGATGGCGCCTGCGGGGCCGGCCTCCAAGGCGTTGTCGTCGACGATCAGGACGCTTGGCGGCTTATGCGAATGCGCCGAAACGGTATTGGAAGCGGCCGTCGCCGTTCGTGCGCTTGCGGCGGCAACATCGCTGACGGACATCATCGTCGATCACCGGCACTCCGCGCAGTTCCAGTCTCTCCTGGCTCAGATGCCGAGCCTTGATCAGCAGAAGCTGCGCAAGACCTATCTCGTCAATCCGGAGGAGCGCAACGGCCGGCCGATCAACCAGATGGACGGCTATCACGCCTGGCTCATTCGGCCGTTGCGGGAAAAGTCACTGGTCGAGGTCCTGCGGGGCCGCATGAAGGGAATGGAAGTGCGCGACGCGATCAACGACAACCGGCCGGTGCTGCGGGACGCCCCGGCCTTGCGCGAAAAGCCGGTCGAGGGCGGCTTGCTGCTGGCGGAAGACGATCCGGTCAATGCCTTCATGGTCCGCGCGGTGTTGGAGCGGGCCGGACATCCGGTCCGCGTGGTCGAGGATTTCGAGGCGCTTGCTGTAGCCCTGTTCGATGCACCGGCGGCGGTCCGCATCGACCCGGAACTGATCGTCACCGACCTCAACATGCCCGGCGGCGACGGATTTTCGATGCTGAAACGGCTTCGAGAGGAGGAGCGCCAGTCGAAAAGAAAGGCTGTTCCGGTCATCGTGCTCACCTCCGATGCCGCGGTCGAAACCCGTGAGAAACTGCTGGCCGCCGGCGCGAGCGCGGTCCTTTCCAAGCCTGCCGATCCGAAAGCGTTGACCACGGAAATCGACCGATTGTTGCCTTCTCACTGACAGCCAGCCTTTGCCTGGCGGCCTCAATGTCACTATCCTGTCGCAGAAACGTGGTTTATGCCGGACAGGATCATAGTGACCAGGATGACGCGCAATGACAGTCGAACCTTTGGATCTGGTGATCGTGGCTGACCAGCCGCAGACCCGTGTCCGGGGCGTCAATGCCCCGGCGTCGGATGTGCTTGGCCGTATTGGCAATCTGGAAACCCGTCTTGCCCGCAATGCATCGGAGATCGATGCCGCCCAGGCGGTGCGCTACAAGGTCTTCGTCGAAGAAATGAAGGCGCAGATCCCGCAGGATGCCGAACGCCGCAAGCGTGATGCGGATGCCTGGGATGTTGTCTGCGATCATCTGCTGGTGCTGGACACGGCGATCGAGGGCGATCCGGAGGACCAGATCGTCGGCACCTACCGGCTGCTTCGCCAGGACGTTGCGGCCAGGACCGGCGGCTTTTATTCGGCTTCCGAGTTTTCCGTTGGCTGCCTGCTGGAACGCCATCCCGAGAAGAAGTTCATGGAGCTTGGCCGCTCCTGCGTCCTGCCGCAATATCGCACCAAGCGCACTGTCGAGCTTCTCTGGCAGGGCAACTGGGCCTATGCGCTCAAATACGGCGTCGATGCGATGTTCGGTTGCGGCTCCTTCCCCGGCGTCATCCCGGAGGAACACGCACTGGCACTCTCCTTCCTCCACCATAACATGGTGGTGCGGGAGGAATGGGACGTCTCAGCCCTTCCGGAACTGTTCCGCACGATGGATCTGATGCCCGCCGAAGCCATCAACATGCGCAAGGCGCTCGCCGCGCTGCCGCCGCTGATCAAGGGCTACATGCGCCTCGGCGCCATGGTCGGCAAGGGCGCCGTCGTCGATCATGCCTTCCGCACGACGGATGTGCTGATCGTCCTGCCGATCACGCATATTTCCGGTCGCTATCTCAATTACTACGGTAATGATGCCGGCAGATTCTCTACCTGATGAAAAACCATTCAAGGTTGCAAAACATCTTGACGCTACGCAGCATTGTCGAATACAGTTGGCTTGTGAGTGAACATAAGCCCCGTCCCTTACTGCATAAAAAGTATTCAGCAGGCTTGGCCTGAATATTTAAATCAAGATCGGCATATCGCATGAAAAAGCCCGCAACGGTTCCCCGAGCGGGCTTTTTTCGTGCCTTGCTTGTCTTGATCAGCTGCCGGCATTGTGTGCCGCAAGGGCTGCCATATTGACGATGTCGGAATCCTTGGCCGCCATCGAAACGATCTGGACCGATTTGTCGAGACCGACGAGCAGCGGGCCGATGACGGTCGATCCGCCCAGTTCCTGCAGCATCTTCGTCGAGATCGAGGCCGAGTGGAATGCCGGCATGACGAGCACGTTGGCGGTGCCGGAAAGCCGGCAGAAGGGATACTGTTCCATCACCCGGGCGTTGAGTGCCACATCCGCACCCATCTCGCCGTCATATTCGAAATCGACGCGGCGCCTGTCGAGGATGTTGACGGCCTCGCGCACCCGCTCCGAGCGCTCGCCGGACGGGTGGCCGAACGTCGAATAGGCAAGCATCGCCACGCGCGGGAAATAGCCGAGCCGGCGGGCGAGGCCTGCCGCTTCCTCGGCGATGTCGGCGAGTTCCTCGGCCGACGGCATGTCGTGCACGGCCGTGTCGGCGACCAACACGGTGCGGCCGCGGCACAGCGCCAGCGACACGCCGATCACCCGGTGTCCCGGTTTCGGATCGATACAGCGGCGCACGTCCTCGAGCGCGGTGGAATAGTTGCGGGTAATGCCCGTCACCATGCCGTCGGCGTCGCCCAAGGCCACCATGCAGGCGGCGAAGTGGTTGCGGTCGTTATTGATCAGGCGCTGGGCATCGCGGTAGAGATAGCCCTTCCGCTGCAGCCGGGCGTAAAGATAGTCCGTATAGGCGCCGGTGCGTTTGGAAATGCGCGCATTGACGATCTGGATGCCCGGCCGGTCGAGGTCGATACCCTCCCGATCGGCCATCTCGCGCATCTGCTGCTCGCGGCCGAGAAGCAGGGCGGTGCCGAGTTCCTGGTTCACATAGGCAAGTGCCGAGCGCATCATCTGAACCTCTTCGCCTTCGGCAAAGACGATCCGCTTCGGCTGGCGGCGGACGCGCTCGTAGATTCGCTGCAGCGTCGAGGCGATCGGATCGCGCCGGGCCGAAAGCTGACGGCCATAGGCGGCCAGATCCGGAAGAGTCTTTCGGGCAACCCCGCTCTCCATCGCCGCCTTCGCCACCGCGACCGGAATGGACGAGATCAGGCGCGGATCGAAGGGCACGGGAATGATGTATTGCGGGCCGAAACGCGGCCGGTTGCCCTGATAGGCCGCCGCCACGTCATCCGGGACGTCTTCCTTGGCAAGGTTTGCCAAGGCCTCGGCCGCGGCGATCTTCATGGCTTCGTTGATGGTCGAGGCATGGACGTCGAGCGCGCCGCGGAACATGTAGGGAAAGCACAGCACGTTGTTGACTTGGTTCGGATAGTCGGATCGGCCGGTGGCCATGATCGCGTCGTCGCGAATGGCGGACACCTCCTCCGGCGTGATTTCCGGATCGGGATTGGCCATCGCGAAGATGATCGGCTTTTCCGCCATGGAACGGATCATCGCCTCCGAGAAGGCACCCTTTTGCGACAGGCCGAGCACCACATCCGCGCCGTCCATTGCGTCTTCGAGGGTACGCCGGTCGGTCTTGACCGCATGCGCCGACTTCCATTGGTTCATGCCTTCGGTGCGGCCCTGGTAGATGACGCCCTTCGTGTCGCACATGATGATGTTTTCGGGTGCAAAACCCATCGACTTGATGAGCTCGACGCAGGCAATGGCCGCCGCGCCTGCGCCATTGCACACCAGCCGCGTGGTCTTCAGGTCACGGCCTGTCAGCTGCAGCGCGTTGATGAGGCCTGCGGTTGCGATGATCGCCGTGCCGTGCTGGTCGTCATGGAAGACGGGAATATCCATGATCTCGCGCAGTTTCTGCTCGATGATGAAGCATTCCGGCGCCTTGATGTCCTCCAGGTTGATCCCCCCGAAGGAGGGGCCGAGGAACCGCACGCAATTGATGAATTCGTCGGCGTCTTCCGTATCGACCTCGAGGTCGATCGAATCAACGTCGGCGAAGCGCTTGAACAGGACAGACTTTCCTTCCATCACCGGCTTGGAGGCCAGTGCGCCGAGATTTCCAAGGCCGAGGATGGCGGTGCCGTTCGAAATGACGGCCACCATGTTGCCGCGCGTCGTGTAGTCATAGGCGGTTGCCGGATTGGCCGCGATCGCCTTCACCGGCACCGCGACGCCGGGCGAATAGGCAAGCGACAGGTCGCGCTGCGTCGCCATCGGCTTGGTCGGTGAAATTTCCAGCTTTCCGGGCCGGCCCTGCGAGTGAAAATCGAGCGCTTCCTGGTCCGTTACGCTGGTGGCGCTGCGACCACTCTTGTCCTTTGCCGACATGGATCCTCCAACCTTTTGTGGGCGACGGCACTGCTGCGCCGCTTTGTTGTTGTCTTCTATAAACGCGCATGGATAGTGTGGCACCACTTTTTTGGGACAAGCATGACTTTTATAGCCGAGCCGATCACCCGCAACGCCGAGGTTCTCACCGCCGTTCAACTGGCGACGGAGGAAAGCCGCGCCACGGCCACGCCGATGATGGAACAGTACATCGAGATCAAGGCGAACAATCCGGATTCGCTCCTTTTCTATCGGATGGGCGATTTCTACGAATTGTTCTTCCAGGACGCCGTCGAAGCCGCGCGCGCGCTCGGCATCACGCTCACCAAGCGCGGCCAGCATCTCGGCCAGGAAATCCCGATGTGCGGCGTGCCGGTGCATGCGGCGGATGACTATCTGCAGAAGCTGATCGGGCTCGGTTTCCGCGTCGCCGTCTGCGAACAGGTCGAGGATCCGGCTGAAGCCAAGAAGCGCGGCTCCAAGTCGGTCGTCAAGCGGGACGTCGTGCGCCTCGTCACGCCCGGCACCATCACCGAAGACAAGCTGCTCTCGCCGTCCGAATCCAACTACCTGATGGCCCTCGCTCGCATTCGCGGCAGCTCGGAGCCGGCGATCGCGCTCGCCTGGATCGATATTTCCACCGGTGTCTTCCGCCTCGCCGAAACCACCGAAACGCGGCTGCTGGCCGACATCCTCCGTATCGAGCCGCGTGAGCTCATTCTCGCCGATACCGTCTTCCATGATCCGCAGATGCGCCCCGTCATCGACATTCTCGGCCGCGTCGCCGTCCCGCAACCTTCGGTGTTGTTCGACAGCGCCACGGCGGAGAACCGCGTCACCCGCTATTACGGCGTCAAGACGCTCGACGGTTTCGGCAGTTTTTCCCGTGCCGAACTTGCCGCCGCCTCGGCCGCGATTTCTTACGTGGAGAAGACCCAGTTCTCGGAGCGCCCGCCGCTCGGCACGCCGGAGCGCGAAAGCGCGGCCTCGACGCTGTTCATCGACCCGGCTACCCGCGCCAATCTGGAACTCGTCAAGACGCAGTCCGGCGACCGCAACGGCACGCTCCTGAAGGCGCTCGACCGGACGGTGACCGGCGGCGGCGCCCGGCTGCTCGCCGAGCGGCTGATGTCGCCGCTGACAGATCCGGAGCGGATCAACGCCCGGCTCGATTCGATCACCGCGCTCTCCGACCAGCCCGCCTTCTGCAGCGATCTGCGTTCCGCGCTGAAACACGTGCCGGACATGCCGCGTGCTCTGTCGCGCCTCTCGCTCGGCCGTGGCGGCCCGCGCGATCTCGGCGCCATCCTTGCGGGCTGCCAGGCGGCGGCGGAAATCGCGGGGCTGCTCGGCAGCGGCAATCTTTCGGAGGAACTGGCCGCCTCGCTGCGGGCGCTGAACGCGCTGCCGGGCGAGCTCGTGCAGAAACTTGCAACGCTTCTCGGCGACGAGCTGCCGCTCCTGAAGCGCGATGGCGGCTTCCTGCGCGACGGCGCCAGCCTCGAGCTTGACGAGATGCGGGCGTTGCGCGACCAGTCTCGCCGCGTCATCGCCGGCCTGCAGCTCAATTATGCCGAGGAAACCGGCATCAAGTCGCTGAAGATCAAGTACAACAACGTGCTTGGCTATTTCATCGAGGTAACGCAGGGCAATGCCGGTCCGATGACCGAGGGGACAGAAGCCCGCGCCCGCTTCATCCATCGCCAGACGATGGCCAACGCCATGCGGTTCACCACGACTGAACTGTCCGATCTCGAAACGAAAATCGCCAATGCCGCCGACCGGGCGCTGTCGATCGAGCTCGAAGCCTTCGAAAGGATGACCGCCGCCGTGGTGGCGGAGGCAGAGGCAATCAAGGCGGCCGCGTTGGCGCTTGCCGTCGTCGATGTCTCCGCCGCTCTTGCGACGCTTGCCGAAGAGCAGGCCTATTGCCGTCCGCACGTCGACCAGTCGAAGATGTTTTCGATCGACGGCGGCCGCCATCCGGTGGTCGAGCAGGCGCTGCGCCGCCAGTCGGGGATGGCGTTCGTCGCCAACACCTGCGATCTGTCGCCGCATGACGGCGAAGGCGACGGGGCGATCTGGCTGCTCACCGGTCCCAATATGGGCGGTAAATCGACCTTCCTGCGCCAGAACGCGCTGATCGCCATCATGGCGCAAATGGGCAGCTTCGTGCCGGCCGCCTCCGCCCATATCGGCATTGTCGACCGCCTGTTTTCCCGCGTCGGTGCGTCCGACGACCTGGCGCGCGGCCGCTCCACCTTCATGGTCGAGATGGTCGAGACGGCCGCCATCCTCAACCAGGCGACCGACCGCTCGCTGGTCATCCTCGATGAGATCGGCCGCGGCACCGCCACCTTCGACGGCCTGTCGATCGCCTGGGCCGCCGTCGAGCATCTGCATGAAGCCAACCGCTGCCGCGGCCTCTTCGCCACCCATTTCCACGAGTTGACTGTGCTTTCCGAAAAGCTGGCGCGGCTTTCCAACGCCACCATGCGGGTCAAGGAATGGCACGGCGACGTCATCTTCCTGCACGAGGTCGGACCGGGCGCCGCCGACCGCTCCTACGGCATCCAGGTCGCCCGCCTTGCGGGCCTGCCGGCGTCCGTCGTCGCCCGCGCCAAGGACGTGCTGGCAAAGCTCGAGGATGCCGACCGCAAGAACCCGGCAAGTCAGCTGATCGACGACCTGCCGCTGTTCCAGGTCGCCATCCGCCGCGAGGAGCACGCCAAGCCCGGTCCGTCCAAGGTGGAGGAAGCTTTGAAGAGCCTCAATCCGGATGACATGACTCCCCGCGAAGCGATGGATGCGCTCTATGCGCTGAAGAAGCAGCTTGCGGGCTGAAGGCCACAGTCATCATCGCTCAAGTAGCGTTTTTGTCAGGAAGAGACCTATTCTCTGCAGCATCTGCTGATGAAGCGCCTGACGCGGAAGATTGCCGCCGTCGTCGCAGACAGGGTCGTCATTCTCAGCCTTGAGCAGCTCGGCTCCGTTTGGGTTGCAGAGGCCCAGAAAGCTGAAATGGACAGCACCTGCTATGCTGGCGAACTCGGCTTGAGGAATAGCGGCGGCAAGGGAATCCGCCTTGAGCGTTACAGGTACGTCACTGCCGACGCCGAGATTGAGCAGCAAGCCGGGAATGATTATGGTTCTCAAACTGTCGGTTCTGTAGCCAGGCGCAAAGCCCGGGTCGATGGCGACGAAGGCGGATATTCGCGGATCGCGGCTTTCCTTGTCAAACCTCGATTTGTCGACGGTAGCCAGATCCACGCCTCCGCGCCGCAGCCATGTGCAATCGGATTGTGGTGACAGCATAGTCTGGCAATACGCTTGGTAGGCCTCAAGCGACATGCGTGCGCCCGCCATCAGAAGAACGCTGTTGCCGCCGAGCGAAAAACCCATGGCCGCAATGCGTTTTTCATCGATTTGCTTTGACCAGTGATCGTCCGCCAGCAGGACATCCAGAAGTTCGGACAAATCTTCGGGGCGGTTCCATATCTTGATGCAGTTCGAGATTGCCATATCCGTCGAGGTGCATCCGGCGTGGTTGGGGCTTGCGACCACGAAACCGTTCTTCGCAAGAAATGTCGAAACCCACCCAAGACCCGCAGCGTTCCCGCCCGAGCCATGCGACAAAAGCACAAGTGGCCATTTCCCTTTTGCCGGTGTTGCCTCCCGGCGTGCCGGAACGCCTTGCCATAGTGCGTTGGCTCCCAACCTATAAACCTCGCCATCGGTTTTTGCGGGGTAGGTCATCAGCACGCGTTCAGATTTGCCGCTATCGGGCTGCGTGATGGTGATCCAGCGCGTCCCCGCCTCAAAGGCGCAAGTCGGGCCGGCCAGCGCCAGAAGCGGCAGCACCAGCAGGGCGGTGAAGCGGCGGTGCGACGTGGCAGTGAAATGACGGGAAGCGGAAAGTGGCATAAGCTCAGTCCTTGCGAGCGTTGAAGACGCCGCCAGCAAGCCGTCTCGCACAATTGCTTTCGACCTCGAACATGATAGAGATCAACGAAAACATGATCGAGGCCACCTCGCCGGGATATCCGCGTGCTCTCAGTTCCACTACCTTTCCTTTCCGGCTTCGTCTTCGCGGTGGTCGCCCATCGAAGCCTGAAGGGTGTTGAGGCTGTAGGTCCGCGGCACATATTCCTCGCTTTCATCCTCCTCTATGCGCTTCAGGGCATGATCGTCGGGCTGCGCTTCGGTTATGGCATCGATGCTCTGGCGCCTGTCCAGCCGGTCACCGCCGCGATGATGCCGCCGCTCGCTTTTCTCGCCTTCCGGTCATTGGCCGGGGTGCTGCCGAAAAGGCCGATTCTGCATGCTGCTGCGCCGGTCGCCGTCGCCCTTTCTCTTGTCTTCCTGCCCGGTTTTGTCGACACGCTGCTGCTCGCGATATTCTTCGGTTATGGCCTGGCGCTCTATCGGCTGACGCTGACCGGCGACGAGGCCGCCGCGGAAGCTGCCCTTCAGCGTGCCCGTCCGGTGCTGCGCGTCGCGCGGTTGACGGCCGGTCTGATGCTGTTCTTCGCACTTTCCGACGGGGCGCTCGCGGTATACACGGCCTTCTACGGCCATGCCTCCGTGCCTGCCGCCGTCGGGCTGATGAACATCGTCGCCATTGGCGCGGTCCTCGCTTACTTTCTGCTACCCGAAACCGGGACCAGGCCGCTGGGCGAGCCGCGCGACCCGCCGAGCGAATCCGACAGGGCGACGTTGGCGAGCATCGAGAGCGCGCTTGAGGAGGCTTCTCTTTACAAGGACGAGAATCTCAGCCTGTCGCGGCTCGCCCGCAGGGCGGGCCTTCCGCCACGGGAGGTCTTCGGCTGTGATCAACCGCGCGACCGGTTTCAACCTCTCGCAGTTCGTCAACAACCGTCGCGTCGCCGAGGTCTGCCGCCTGCTTGAGGAAACAAGGAAGCCGTTGACCGAGATCATGTTCGAGGCCGGCTTCTCCACCAAGTCCAATTTCAATCGGGAATTCCGTCGCGTGACCGGGGTCAGCCCTTCGCACTATCGGGCAGAGGCGCGAAAGCAACAGGTGGCTGACCCAAAAGCGAAGACTTGACCGGCACCCGTTATTCGCCGATATCGCGCTGGCGAGCATCGCTAATTCGTGCTGGCTGTCGCAGGAAACATCTTGGCAATTCTTGCGCGCTATACCAGATAGGTCGCGGTGTCGCATGGCGCCGGGCATTCGGATGTGGTATCAGCGCCCGCCTAAAGAGAGGTCCGAAATGTGCTCCCAAAGCAGCGGCTCGCAGAACCCGCCGGACAGGAAGACGGTCGGCATTTGATGACCATACATGACACTTCATTTCCCGATATCCTGAATGTCGCAGCGCTGAGAGCCAAGTGCAGCTTCATTGCTTCGGCGCATGCGGAGCATCGCGACATGATGCGTCGGGCGTTGCTTGCCGCCTTCAAGCAGGCCAATCTGGACGGCCGCCAGGCCGCCCGCGAGCTTTTGAAGCAGGATGGCAGCGGCCTCAGATGCGCCGAGCGGATTTCCTGGCTGCAGGACCAACTGATCACCGTGCTGCACGACTTCGTCCTTAACGAGGTCTTTGACGCCGCCAATGCGCAGCCCTGGACCCGCATCGCCGTCACCGCCGTCGGGGGGTATGGCCGCGGCACGCTGGCGCCGGGCTCGGATATCGATCTTCTCTTCCTGCTGCCGGCGAAAAAGGCTGTCTGGGCCGAGCCGGCAATCGAATTCATGCTCTATATCCTCTGGGATCTCGGCTTCAAGGTCGGCCACGCGACGCGCACGATCGACGAGTGCATCCGGCTGGCGCGCGGCGACATGACGATCCGCACGGCGATCCTCGAAACACGCTATATCTGCGGCTCACGCGATCTCGCAGACGAGCTCGAAACCCGCTTCGACAGCGAGATCGTCAAGAACACCGGCCCGGATTTCATCGCCGCCAAGCTCGCCGAGCGCGACGAGCGCCACCGCAAGGCCGGCGACACGCGCTATCTGGTCGAGCCGAACGTCAAGGAAGGCAAGGGTGGCCTGCGCGATCTCCACACGCTGTTCTGGATCGCCAAATACTTCTACCGCGTGAAAAATTCTGCCGACCTGATCAAGCTCGGCGTCCTCTCGCGCCAGGAATACGAGCTGTTCCAGAAGGCCGACGATTTCCTCTGGGCCGTGCGCTGCCACATGCATTTCCTGACCGGCAAGGCGGAGGAGCGGCTGTCCTTCGACATCCAGCGCGAGATCGCCGAAGCCCTCGGCTACCATGACCACCCCGGCCTGACCGCGGTCGAACGCTTCATGAAGCATTATTTCCTGGTGGCGAAGAATGTCGGCGACCTCACGCGCATCTTCTGTGCCGCGCTCGAGGACCAGCAAGCCAAGCAGCTTCCGGGATTTACCGCGGCGCTCAGCCGTTTCACCCACCGCGTCCGCAAGATCGCCGGCACGCTGGAATTCGTCGATGACGGCGGGCGCATCGCGCTTGCGAGCCCCGATATCTTCAAGCGCGATCCGATCAACCTGATCCGCATCTTCCATGTCGCCGATATCAATGGCCTGGAGTTCCATCCGGCCGCCCTGAAGCAGGTGACCCGGTCGCTCGGCCTGATCACCCAGGCCGTGCGCGACAATGAGGAGGCCAACCGGCTCTTCATCTCGATGCTGACCTCGCGCCGCGACCCGGAACTGATCCTGCGGCGGATGAACGAGGCCGGCGTGCTCGGCCGCTTCATCCCGGAATTCGGCAAGATCGTCTCGTTGATGCAGTTCAACATGTATCACCACTATACGGTGGACGAACATCTGCTGCGCGCCGTCGACGTGCTTTCGCGGATCGACCAGGGCCGCGACGAGGAACTGCACCCGCTTGCCGCCAAGCTGATGCCGGGCATCGAGGATCGCACCGCATTGTTCGTTGCCGTGCTCCTGCATGACGTCGCCAAGGGGCGGCCCGAAGACCATTCGATCGCCGGTGCCAAGGTTGCCCGCAAGCTTTGCCCGCGCTTCGGCCTGACGCCGAAACAGACCGAGACCGTCGCCTGGCTGATCGAGGAACATCTGACCATGTCGATGGTCGCCCAGACGCGCGACCTCAACGATCGCAAGACGATCATCGATTTCAGCGAACGGGTGCAGTCGCTCGACCGCCTGAAGATGCTGCTCGTGCTGACGATCGCCGATATCCGCGCCGTCGGTCCGGGTGTGTGGAACGGCTGGAAGGGCCAGCTGCTGCGCACGCTCTACTACGAGACCGAACTGCTTCTCTCCGGCGGCTTCTCCGACCTGCCGCGCAAGGAGCGTGCGGCACATGCGGCCGAGGTGCTCTACAACGCGCTGTCAGACTGGAGCCAGAAGGATCGCAAGACCTATACCAAGCTGCACTACCAGCCCTATCTGCTCTCCGTGCCGCTGGAGGACCAGCTGCGCCACGCCCGCTTCATCCGCGACGCCGACAAGGCGGGCCGGGCGCTGGCAACGATGGTCAGGACCCACCAGTTCCACGCCATCACCGAAATCACCGTGCTGTCGCCCGACCATCCGCGCCTGCTGGCTGTGATCGCCGGCGCCTGTGCCGCGGCCGGCGCCAACATCGTCGACGCGCAGATCTTCACGACCTCGGACGGGCGGGCACTGGACACCATCCTCGTCAACCGCGAGTTCCCGAACGATGACGACGAGACGCGCCGTGCCGCCAGCATCGGCAAGATGATCGAGGACGTGCTGTCGGGCAAGAAGCGGCTGCCGGAGGTGATCGCCAGCCGGACCAAGCACCGCAAGCGCAACAAGGCGTTCACGGTGCCGCCGGCGGTCACCATCAGCAATGGCCTCTCCAACAAGTTCACGGTCATCGAGGTGGAATGCCTCGACCGCACCGGCCTGCTGTCGGAGATCACGGCCGTGTTGTCCGATCTTTCGCTCGATATCGCCTCCGCCCACATCACCACCTTCGGCGAGAAGGTCATCGATACCTTCTACGTCACCGACCTCGTCGGCCAGAAGATCACCAATGAGGCCCGGCACGGCAATATCGTCGCGCGCCTGAAGGCGGTCATGTCGGATGAGGCCGACGAGATGCGCGACCGCATGCCGTCGGGCATGATCGCGCCGCAGAACACCCAGCGTCCGGCGGCGGCGCCCAGAAAAACCAAGGCGGATTCATGAGCCTCGTCGGGAAATTCATGACGGTCGGCGGTGCCACGCTCGGCAGTCGCATCTTCGGCTTCGCCCGCGAAACGTTGATGGCGGCCGCCCTCGGCACGGGGCCGATGGCCGACGTTTTCTACGCCGCCTTCCGCTTCCCCAATCTCTTTCGACGCCTGTTTGCCGAGGGTGCCTTCAACGCCGCCTTCGTGCCGCTGTTTTCCAAGGAGATCGAGGCGAACGGCACGGACGGCGCCAAGCGCTTTTCGGAAGAAGTCTTCGGCGTGCTCTTTTCGGTGCTCCTCATCCTCACCATCGTGATGGAGCTTTCCATGCCGCTCCTGGTGCGCTTCATCATCGCGCCGGGCTTTGCCGACGATCCGCAGAAATTCGGCATCACGGTCAGCATGGCGGCGGTGATGTTTCCTTACCTGATGTGTATGTCGCTGACCGCGATGATGAGCGGCATGCTGAATTCGCTGCATCATTTCTTCGCGGCCGCCGTCGCGCCGATCTTCCTCAATGTCGTGATGATCGGCGCGCTGTTCTATGCGCTCTATACGGGCGCCGATCCGCTGGCGACCGCCTGGTATCTGTCCTGGGGCGTGCTGGCGGCCGGCATCCTGCAGCTTGCCGTCGTCTATCTCGGCGTTCTCCATGCCGGCATGAGCATCGGCCTGCGCTTTCCCCGCTTCACGCCCAACGTCAAGCGCCTGCTGATCCTTGCCGTACCTGCCGCGATCACCGGCGGCATCACCCAGATCAACCAGCTGATCGGCCAGGCAATCGCGTCTGCCCAGGACGGCGCCATTTCCGCCCTGCAATATGCCGATCGCATCTATCAGCTGCCGCTCGGCGTCGTCGGGATTGCCGTCGGCGTGGTGCTTCTTCCGGAACTGTCGCGCGCGCTCAAGGGCGGCAATCTGCGCGAAGCCGGAAACCTGCAGAACCGCTCGATCGAATTCGTGCTGTTCCTGACGATCCCGGCGGCTTTCGCGCTCTGGATTCTCTCCGACGAGATCATCCGCGTGCTCTACGAGCGCGGCGCCTTCCACGCGCAGAACACCGAGATCGTGGGGTCGATCCTCGCCATTTACGGCATCGGCCTGCCGGCCTTCGTGCTGATCAAGGCGCTGCAGCCGGGCTTTTACGCCCGCGAGGACACCAAGACGCCGATGCGGTTTTCCGTCGTCGCCGTCGCCGTCAACTGCGCGGCAGCCCTGACCCTGTTCCCGCGTCTCGGGGCGCCGGGCATCGCAATCGCCGAAGCGACGGCTGGTTGGCTCAGCACCATCCTGCTCTTCGTCACGCTGCTGCGCCGCGGCCATCTCGTGTGGGAATGGGCGCTTATGCGGCGGACAGCGCTTCTCATCGTGTCTGCGGCAGTCATGGGCGGCGCGCTTTATTATCTCCGTGGCGTCTTTGCGGCATCGCTCGCCTCCGGTTCGCCGCTCCTGACAAAGATCGGGGCGCTCAGCCTGCTGATTGCCGTCTCGATGACCGTCTATTTCGCCGTCGCCTTCCTCATCGGCGGTGCCGATCTCGGCATGATCCGGCGGAATTTGAAGCGCAAGGCCGGAGCCAAACCGGCCCCGCCCGCCGATATCTGACACGGCGCCCGTGAAAGAGATGATCGCGCGTTGCGCCTGTCAGGTCCGTCTGCCTGACCGGCGCTTGGCGGCCAGGAGGCCGCCGCCCCTGCGGCCGCAATGGGCCCATTGGCGCCGGGGACCCGTATCGACGTGAATGATGCCGTTGCAATAGCGGCCGATGCCGCCGATGCCGGGTGCCGTTCTTGCGGCGGCGATGATCCTGCTTTCCGACACGCCGGGCACGCGGATATCCGCGGCCTGACACAGTCGGTGAAGTGAGCCGCGGCGATGCGCGCGCGGGCGGTGACCTGATGTTACCAGCGGCCGTTGCCCGGTGCTGGCAGCAATATGCGCCAATATGCTTCGCAGTCTGGGCGAGAAGCAGTTGGTCATGACCGAGGCGGTCTGGACGGCATAGGCTACGGTTATGCTGCGGGTGGGAAGGCTGACCTTGCGCCGCTTGCCATCGCTGGCTTCGCTGCTGGTGAAGAAGGACAAGGCGAGCAGGCAGGAAAGAGCAATCGAGAAAACGTCACGCATAGCAATCCCCCTAGGCAAATGCCTCACGGCACGTTGGTTTCGGATGCGGCATGCAAAACGGCATCGACCCGCCGCGCGTTTTGGAGCACGGCAGTCGGACGGCCCCCTTAAACGACGGGGCTTACGGACAAGATGGTAAATTCATCCAAAATGAAGCAAAATTGTGGAATCGAATGTCTACAACGCAAATTGCAGATCATGGTTTGATTGAGTTTTGTATTATAGACAAATTTAAATTAGAGAAAAAAATTCTAGTTTGACTTGGGGTGCGGCCGTTGCGCCAGCTTGAACCGGCGCCGAGGGCGATCGGCCGTGCGCGTTCGCCGCTACATCAGGATCCGCAAACTGCGTGGACGCCTCTTGATCGCTGCCGCGCCTGTGTGCATAAGCCCGCCAACAGCAACAGAGGCCGGGCCCTCCACAAGCCCGAATGAGGACACGATGTCAGACTTCAAGCCGCTCGTTTTTTCCGGCGTCCAGCCCACCGGCAATCTCCATCTCGGCAATTATCTCGGCGCGATCCGCAAGTTCGTGGCGCTGCAGGAAAACAACGATTGCATCTATTGCGTCGTCGACCTGCACGCGATCACCGCGCAACTCGTGCATGCGGACATGCGCAGTCAGATCCGCTCGATCGCCGCCGCCTTCATCGCCGCCGGCATCGACCCGAAGAGGCACATCGTTTTCAACCAGTCGGCTGTGCCGCAGCATGCCGAGCTCGCCTGGATCTTCAATTGCGTCGCCCGCATCGGCTGGATGGAACGCATGACGCAGTTCAAGGACAAGTCCGGCGGCAAGAACGCCGAGCAGATGTCGCTTGGCCTGCTCGCCTATCCGAGCCTGATGGCCGCCGACATTCTCGTCTATCGCGGCACGCATGTGCCGGTTGGCGATGACCAGAAGCAGCATCTGGAGCTTGCCCGCGATATCGCCATGAAGTTCAACATCGACTTCATGGAACATATCCGCAAGACCGGTTACGGCGTCGATATCAAGGTCGGCGAGGAGCCCGTTCACGCCTTTTTCCCGATGGTCGAACCGTTGATCGACGGCCCGGCGCCGCGTGTGATGAGCCTGCGGGACGGGACGAAGAAGATGTCGAAGTCGGACGCGTCCGATCTGTCGCGCATCAACCTGACGGACGACGCCGATGCGATTTCCAAGAAGATCCGCAAGGCAAAGACCGACCCGGATGCCTTGCCGAGCGAGGTCGATGGCCTCAAGGGTCGCGCGGAAGCGGACAACCTCGTTGGCATCTATGCGGCGCTTGCCGACAAGACTAAGGGCCAGGTTCTGGAGGAGTTCGGCGGCCAGCAGTTCTCGGTCTTCAAGCCGGCGCTGGTGGATCTGGCGGTCAACGTTCTTGCGCCGATTTCGGGCGAAATGCGCCGCCTGATGGATGACACGACCCACATCGACGGCATCCTGCGCGATGGCGGCGAGCGGGCCCGGGCGAGGGCGGAAGTGACGATGAACCAGGTCCGGGAGATCGTCGGCTTTCTGCAATAAACCGACGCAAAAGAAACCTTGCAGCCAAAAATATCGGGTGTAAGAGTCCCGCTATGGTTTCAACACGACTCTCACGACTGGAAGGTCACCGCCGTAAATTTATGGCGGTGATCGACGATACGCCGGAATGCGGCCGGGCCGTTCACTATGCCGGCATGAGGGCCAAGAATTCCAACGGCGGCCTGGTTCTTCTGTACGTCATTGCCGACGGCGATTTCCAGCAATGGCTTGGCGTCGAAGGCATCATGCGGGCAGAAGCGCGCGAGGAGGCCGAGGCGACGCTCGCCAAGATCGCCCAGACGGTGCGCGAGACGATAGGCATCGAACCGGAGATGGTGATCCGCGAAGGCAGCGCCACCGAGCAGATCTACAGCCTGATCGAGGAAGACCGGGACATCGCGATCCTCGTGCTCGCAGCCGGTTCCGCCAAGGATGGCCCGGGGCCGCTGGTATCCTCGATCGCCGGCAAGACGGCGGCATTTCCGATCCCGGTGACGGTCATACCGGACACCCTGACGGATGCGGAAATCGACGCGTTGAGCTGAAGGCAGCATCAGTCGTTTTCATCCTTCCCGGCCGGAATCGGTCCCTGGCGCATCTTGAAGCCGTTGTTCAAACGGCCTATATTTTTGAATAATTCTAAACAGGCTGGTTGAACGTCATCCCGGCCGACGCGGAGAAAGACATGTTCATCCAGACTGAAGCCACGCCGAACCCGGCGACGTTGAAATTCCTGCCCGGCAAGGTGGTCATGGAAAACGGCACGGCCGAATTCCGTGATGCCGAAGAAGCGGCGGCCGGTTCGGCGCTCGCCTCCCGGCTGTTCATGATACCTGGCGTCACCGGGGTCTATTTCGGCTACGATTTCATCACCGTGACCAAGGAAGATCAGGAATGGCAGCACCTGAAGCCCGCCATTCTCGGCTCGATCATGGAACACTTCATGTCCGGCCAGCCGGTCATGGCGGTGCAGACCCGCGCCGAAGAGAGCGATCTGGACGGCGAGTTCTTCGACGAAGGTGACGAGACGATCGTCGCCACGATCAAGGAACTGCTGGAAAGCCGCGTCCGCCCGGCCGTTGCCCAGGATGGCGGCGACATCACCTTCAAGGGGTTCCGCGACGGGGTCGTCTTCCTCAACATGAAGGGTGCCTGCTCCGGTTGCCCGTCCTCGACGGCGACGCTGAAGCACGGAGTGCAGAACCTTTTGCACCATTTCATTCCCGAGGTGCAGGCGGTTGAAGCCGTCTGAGCGAGCGTACAGCCAGTGCCGCGACTATGCGTTAGAGTTCTCCACCTATGATCGTCCTGGCCATCGATACGGCTGGGACAGGTTGTTTTGCCGCCGTTTATGACAGCACCGCCGATAAAATACTGGCATCTGCCGGTGCCGATATCGGCCGCGGTCACGCCGAGCGGCTCTTGGCCTTCGTCGACCAGGCGCTTGCCGAAAGCGGCAAGGTCTTGTCCGCCATCGATCGCATTGCCGTTACCATCGGCCCCGGCTCGTTTACCGGTATCCGGGTCGGTGTTGCCGCAGCGCGCGGCTTCGCTCTCGCCCTCGGCGTGCCGTCGGTCGGGGTGTCCATCCTCGCCGCGCTTGCCAAATCTGCGGCCGAAAAACATCCGGGCCGGCCGGTGCTGGCCGCAATGGATGCGAAACGCGACGAACTCTATTGCCAGATATTCGAGGCGGGCGGCACGCCGCGGACCGAGGCGCAGATCGTCCAGCTTGACGATGCGCGGCGCATGTTCACCGGTTTCGACGGCGTCGTCTGCGGCTCCGCCACCCGCCATCTGACCGATGCTCCTTTGCCGGATGTGGCTGAGGTCGACGCCGCCGACATCGGCATCGTGGCGCGGCTGGGCGCGGCCGCTGATCCCTCGCAGGGCAAGCCGAGCCCGCTTTATCTGCGCGGGCCGGATGTGAGGCCGCAGGCCGGCTTTGCCGTTGCGCGGGCGTAAGAGCGTAAGATGTCGCTGACGGACTATTTCATCCGCAAGCCCGAGTTCGAGATCGTCCCGCTGGAAACGGACGACCTGCCGCAGGCTGCTGCCATCCACCAGTTGCGCTTCGCATCGCCGTGGAGCGATGGCGAACTACATTCCCTGCTGGTTCAGGACACGGTCTTCGGTTTTGTCGCGCGCCAGAGCAATGCCTATGGGCGGCCTTTGACCGGCGGCTTCGTGCTGTCGCGCGTCGCCGCCGGAGAGGCGGAAATCCTGACGATCGGCGTCGATCCACGGTTCGCGCGCCTGGGCCTCGGCTGGCGGCTGATGCGCGCAGCGCTGCGCGAGGCGCGCGATCAGGCGGCCGAAGCGGTCTTCCTCGAAGTCGATGAAACCAATGGTGCGGCCATTGGCCTCTATCGCAAGCTCGGTTTTGTCGATGTCGGCAAAAGACGGGCCTATTATCAGGGTCCTGGCGGCACCAGAACCGCAGCCCTTGTCATGCGCCTCGATCTTGGCTAGCCCTACGGGCTCTGAAAGGGGGACGCGCTTGCGCCGCCACGCCGACGAGACGATCACCGATCGAGTTAGACGCTGCGCTGCGGTCCGGCTGCAGGCGTGGAGTTTGTGCGCGTGATCAATTGGCTGCGCGTCACGCTCTGCATGACACTGTTGTTTGTCGCGACGCTCGTTTTGCTTCCGATGCAATTGGTCTTTCTCTGGCTGGATGCGCCTCAAAGGCGCAGGGTCCCGCGTCTCTGGCATCGCATGGCCTGCCGTCTGGTCGGAATCCAAGTGCGTGTGCATGGCATGCCGGATCGCCAGCGGCCGCTGATGCTGGTGTCAAACCATGCGAGCTGGAAGGATATACTCGTGCTTGGCTCGATCGCCGATGTGGTGTTCGTTGCCAAGTCAGACGTGAAGGCCTGGCCGGTCTTCGGCCTGCTTGCCCGGCTGCAGAAGACGATCTTCATCGAGCGCGACCAGAAGCGCACCACCGGCAATCAGGTCAACGAGATCGGCAAGCGGCTGGCCGACGGCGAGATCGTCGTTCTGTTTCCCGAAGGCACGACCTCGGACGGCAACCGGCTGCTCGAAATCAAGACGTCGCTGTTCGGCGCCGCTGCCGCTGCCGTGCCGTTGTCGCCGACGGGTGTCGTGCACGTCCAGCCGGTTGCCATCGCCTATACCGGCATTCATGGCATGCCGATGGGGCGCTACCACCGGTCGGTCGCGGCCTGGCCCGGCGATATCGCGCTTGCGCCGCATCTGCTCGGCATCCTCTACGAGGGCGCGGTCGACGTCGACGTCATCTTTGGCGAGCAGATCACCTATACGCCGCAGAGCAACCGCAAGGCCGTCAGCCGGCAGGTGGAGAAGAGCATCCGCTCCGTGCTGGCGCTCAAGCTGCGCGGCCGCTGAACGCCGAAAGGGCTTCAATTTTGCGCCTCTTTGCTCTATGGAACCGCCCATGACACAGGAAACAGCAGTTTTGTCCGCAAAGCCCGAAATGGCGCTCGAAAGCTCAGCAGTCCGCAAGGTTTTTGTGAAGACCTACGGCTGCCAGATGAACGTCTATGATTCCGACCGGATGACCGACGCGCTGGCCAAGGACGGCTATGTTGCGACCGATGTCATGGAAGATGCCGATCTGGTGCTGCTGAACACCTGTCACATCCGCGAGAAGGCGGCCGAAAAGGTCTATTCGGCGCTTGGCCGCCTGCGCGAGCTGAAGAAGAAAAAGGCCGGCGAGGGCCGCGAGATGATGATCGGCGTCGCCGGCTGCGTCGCCCAGGCCGAGGGTGACGAGATATTGCGCCGCGCGCCGGCCGTCGACCTGGTCATCGGCCCGCAGACCTATCACCGCCTGCCGGAGGCCCTGAAGCGCGTCAAGCGCGGCGAGCGGGTGCTCGAAACCGACTACGCCATCGAGGACAAGTTCGAGCACCTTCCGGCGCCCGACAAGGCAAAGACCAGGGCGCGTGGCGTCACCGCCTTTTTGACCGTCCAGGAAGGCTGCGACAAGTTCTGCACCTTCTGCGTCGTGCCCTATACGCGCGGCTCGGAAGTCTCCCGCCCGGTCGCCCAGATCGTTTCCGAAGCGCAGAAACTGGTCGATGGCGGCGTGCGCGAAATCACGTTGCTCGGCCAGAACGTCAATGCCTGGCACGGCAGT
Source organism: Rhizobium giardinii bv. giardinii H152 (assembly GCF_000379605.1). Taxonomy (GTDB): domain Bacteria; phylum Pseudomonadota; class Alphaproteobacteria; order Rhizobiales; family Rhizobiaceae; genus Pararhizobium; species Pararhizobium giardinii. The sequence goes on from NZ_KB902578.1 coordinate 316,092, forward strand.
GTCCCGAATGGTGAAAAATGGGGGCTCGGCGAGCTTCTCCATCGCCTGAGCGAAATCGACGGCCTTGCCCGCCTGCGCTATACGACCAGCCACCCGCGTGACATGGACGACAGCCTGATTGCCGCGCACCGCGACCTGCCCCAGCTGATGCCCTATCTGCACCTGCCGATCCAGTCCGGCTCAAACCGTATCCTGAAAGCGATGAACCGGCGCCACACGACGGCCGAGTACATCGCGCTGATTGCCCGCATCAAGGCGGCGCGGCCCGATCTTGCACTGTCCGGCGATTTCATCGTCGGCTTCCCCGGCGAGACCGACGAGGACTTCGCCGATACGCTCCGGCTTGTCGAGACGGTTGGTTATGCACAGGCATTTTCCTTCAAATATTCCACCCGCCCGGGCACGCCTGGCGCCGACCTTGAGGATCAGGTGCCGGAGGACGTAAAGGCCAACCGATTGGAAATATTGCAGGCTTTGCTGCTGAAGCAGCAGCATGCCTTTGCCGAGCAGTGTGTTGGCAAGACCATCGACCTGCTTCTGGAGAAGCCCGGCCGCATGCCGGGCCAGTTGATCGGCCGGTCGCCCTGGCTGCAGTCGGTGAATGTTGATGCAAAGTCATCGCAAATCGGTGACATTATCTCTGTACGAATCACAGGTACGGGCCCTAACAGTCTGTTTGCCGAGGTGGTAAGCTGAGGGACCGCTAACTCAAGGAGCCTGACCGCTTGAACGGACACGAATTGGTCTCATCATCGCCGCGCCAGTCGAAAACATCCGCGACAGACGTCAATCACTTCGTGCTCACATTTGAGAACAACCGCTTCGCCAGTGAGCTTTTCGGTCAGTTCGATCAGAACCTGAAGCTGATCGAGCAGCGCCTGCACATCGATGCGCGTCCGCGCGGCAATTCGGTTGCGATCTCGGGCGACATGGTCGCCACCAATCAGGCGCGCCGAGCGCTCGACTATCTCTATGGGCGCCTGCAGAACGGCAGTACGGTCGAGGTTTCCGACGTCGAAGGCGCGATCCGCATGGCCGTTGCCGCCGATGATCAACTGCAGCTTCCAACGCTGGAAAAGAAGGCCAAGCTGAACCTCGCCCAGATTTCCACCCGCAAGAAGACCATTGCCGCCCGCACCCCGACGCAGGATGCCTATATCCGCGCGCTGGAACGGTCCGAGCTGGTTTTCGGCGTCGGCCCGGCAGGCACCGGCAAGACCTATCTCGCGGTGGCCCATGCGGCCCAGCTGCTGGAGCGCGGCGCCGTCGATCGCATCGTGCTGTCGCGTCCTGCCGTGGAGGCAGGCGAACGCCTCGGCTTCCTGCCGGGCGACATGAAGGACAAGGTCGATCCCTATCTGCGGCCGCTCTACGACGCGCTCTACGACATGATGCCGGGCGACAAGGTCGAGCGGGCGATCACCGCCGGCGTCATCGAAATCGCCCCGCTCGCCTTCATGCGCGGCCGCACACTTGCCAATGCCGCCGTCATTCTTGACGAGGCGCAGAACACCACTGCGATGCAGATGAAGATGTTCCTGACGCGTCTCGGTGAAAACGGCCGCATGATCGTCACCGGGGATCCGAGCCAGGTCGATCTGCCACGCGGCGTCAAGTCCGGCCTTGTCGAAGCGCTGCAGATCCTGCGCGGCGTCGAAGGTGTCTCCGTCGTCCGCTTCAAGGATGCCGATGTCGTGCGCCATCCGATGGTTGCCCGTATTGTCCGCGCCTACGAGGCATCGACCGCCGTGCATGACGAAAGCGAGCAGAGCGACCGCTAAGGGCGGCCGCAGCCAGTCATGACTAGCCTTGATATCCAGATCAGCGTCGAGGAGGGCCCCTGGTCCTCCGAGGCTGCGCTCCAGTCGCTCAGCGAGCGCGTCCTCGGCGCGGCCGCCGATTTCCTCCGTCGCGAGGAAAAACAGCCGTTTCCGAAAATGCCGCCGGAAGTGTCGCTGGTTTTTACCGACGATGCTTCCATCCGCGAGATCAATGCGCAATGGCGCAACCAGGACAAGCCGACCAATGTCCTCTCATTCCCGGCTTTTCCGCTGACGCCCGGCAAGATGCCGGGGCCGATGCTCGGCGACATCATCCTTGCCCAGGAAACGCTGGTGCGGGAAGCTCAGGCGCTCGGCAAGCCGTTTGACGAGCATCTGAGCCATCTCCTTGTGCATGGATTTCTGCATCTTTTCGGCTATGATCACATGGAAGAGAACGATGCCGAAAGAATGGAGAGCCTTGAGACTCGCATTTTGGCCGGTCTTGGGCTATCTGATCCCTATGGGGACGGTGATCCCGTATGATAGTTTGGAACGATGAGCGATTTTAGAACACAGCCGGCCGCGGCTGTAAGAGATGAGGCAGAAGCCTCCAGTCAGGACGAAGCGGGCAGTAGTAGCACCGTCCAGAAGCCTGAGAGCGGCAAATCCGGCTCCTCCTTCTGGAGCCGTGCGGCCCGAATTTGGCGCGCCGGCAGCAGCTCCAGCATTCGTGAAGATCTCGCTGACGCGCTGATGACCGATCCTGGCGCCGATACCGCCTTCTCGCCTGCCGAGCGAGCCATGCTCAACAATATTCTCCGCTTCCGTGAGGTGCGCGTCGAGGACGTGATGGTGCCGCGTGCCGATATCGAAGCGGTCGATCTCTCGATCACCATCGGTGAGCTGATGGTCATCTTCGAGGAATCCGGCCGTTCGCGCATGCCGGTCTATAGCGAGAGCCTCGATGATCCGCGCGGCATGGTGCACATCCGCGATCTGCTTTCCTATGTTACCAAGCAGGCGCGCAACAAGCGCCGCAACGGCAGCCGCTCCCCCGCGAGTGTTGCAAACTCCGCCGAAAAAACAGAAAAGCCGGCGCGCCAGCCAAAGCCGAGCTTCGATTTGGGACGCATCGATCTGTCGAAGACCGTCGAAGAGGCCGGCATCATCCGCCAGGTGCTGTTCGTGCCGCCGTCGATGCACGCATCCGACCTGATGCAGCGCATGCAGGCCGCCCGTATTCAGATGGCGCTGGTCATCGACGAATATGGCGGCACCGATGGTCTCGCCTCGCTCGAGGATATCGTGGAGATGGTCGTCGGCGATATCGAGGACGAGCATGACGATGAAGAGGTGATGTTCGCCAAGACCTCCGATGACGTGTTCGTCGCCGACGCCCGCGTCGAACTGGAGGAGATCGCCGCAGCGATCGGGCCGGATTTCGACGTGCGCGAGCAGCTTGAGGATGTCGATACGCTGGGTGGTCTGGTCTTTGCGTCGCTCGGCCGTATTCCGGCCCGCGGTGAAGTTGTCCAGGCGATTCCGGGCTTCGAATTCCAGGTGCTCGATGCCGATCCGCGCCGGGTGAAACGAGTGCGGATCGTCCGCAAACGTCCGCCGGCCCGCCGCCGGCCCTTCAAGGGCGACGAGGATGCGCCGGTCGAGGCAACTTCGCTCACCAGCGACGAAAAATCCCTGCGCGAAACGGGATAAAGCTTCGCTTTCCGTAACCCGGCGCCGTATCGAGGCACGACAAGCAGTCACTTTTTTGGAAAACTGCGGGCGTGATTCGAATGGGCGGCTTGCGCCCACCGCACGCCTCGCTTGGCAATGTGCGGTTCACGCCGGTTTGGGGGAATGAATGGAGTGGCTTGCGGGCAGGATCATGCTGTTGTCTGGCGCGCGCCGGGCGCTTGTCGCCTTTACCGCCGGGCTGGTGGCCGTCTTTGCCCTGCCGCCCTTCGGTATCTTCGCCGCGCCGTTTCTGTCCTTCCCCGTTCTCGTCTGGCTCATCGACGGCGCTTCAGGCAATCCGGATCATGGGGCGTTGCGGCGTAGCTTTCCCGCATTCTTCGTCGGCTGGTGTTTTGGCTTCGGCTACTTCCTCGGCGGTCTCTGGTGGCTGGGCAATGCGCTGCTCGTCGAGGCCGACGAATTCGCCTGGGCCGTGCCGCTTGCCGTCGTCGGGCTGCCTGCCTTTCTTGCCATCTTCTATGCTTTCGCGGCGGCGCTCGCCCGCCTTCTCTGGTCGGATGGCGTGGGTCGCATCGCCGCGCTCGCCTTTGCCTTCGGACTGTTCGAGTGGCTGCGCAGCTTCATCCTTACCGGCTTTCCCTGGAACGCAATCGGCTATGCGGCCATGCCGGTGCCGCTGATGATGCAGTCGGCGGCGGTGATCGGTCTTGCCGGCGTCAACATGCTGGCCGTTTTTGTCTTCGCATCGCCGGCCCTGATCGGTACTCGCAAGGGGCTTCGGACGGGCCTCTGTCTTAGCGCACTTCTCGTTGCAGCCCATTTTGGTTACGGATTTTACCGGCTGAACCAGCCGCTGCCTTTGCCTGCGGATCCGGCCGTCACCATCCGTCTCGTACAGCCGCTGATCGATCAGTCCAAGAAGTTCGATGACAGCGAGCGGCGCGCGATCTTCGAGGAGCATCTCAAGCTTACCGAAGCGCCGGCGGAAAACGGCGGCAAGCGCCCGGACGTCGTGATTTGGCCGGAAACCGCCGTGCCTTTCATCCTGACCGAAAATCCAGACGCGCTGATACGGATTTCCGATGTGCTGCAGGAGGGCCAGATCCTCATCGCGGGGGCGGTCCGGGCCGAGGATGCAGGGGCCGGCCAGCCGCCGCGTTATTACAATTCGATCTATGTGATCGACGATCGCGGCCAGATCGTCGGCGCTTCCGACAAGATGCATCTCGTGCCCTTCGGAGAGTACTTGCCGCTTGAAAGCCTGCTGGTCTCGGCCGGCTTGAATGCCATTGCGGCCGACATGCCCGGCGGCTTCTCTTCGGCAGCAACGCGCTCGCTCCTCACCTTGCCGGGTGGCAAGACGCTTTACCCGCTGATTTGCTATGAGGCGATCTTCCCGCGGGAGATCGGCAGTGATGCACTGGCCGCGAATGCACTGCTGAATATCACCAATGATGCCTGGTTCGGCAATACGCCTGGCCCCTACCAGCATTTCCAGCAGGCGCAGCTGCGCAGCGTCGAGACGGGCCTGCCGCTGATCCGCGATGCCAATTCCGGCGTATCGGCGATCGTCGATGCGCGCGGCGAGGTCGTCACCGGTTTTCCGTTCGGCACCCGCGGATTCGTGGACACAATCTTGCCGGGAAAGATTGCCCTGCCGATGGCTCCCGAGGAACAGGGCAGAAACGGGTTGTTGCTCGCGGGCCTGATATTCGGCCTCGCGATTATTTCCCGCGTTAGTTTTATTTTCCGGGAGAATTGACCAAAAACCCCTAAAATTGCATAGTAGCTTCTACCAATGATCCTTACCTATGTTTCAGAGGGTTTCCGCCCGGCAGCACAACGTAGCGTGTGTAGTCAGCTCTCTGTAAGTGGCCAGGTTATGGGGCAACTGCAACTCGCTTATTAGGAAACCGTTATGATAGAGAACAAGAAGAAGCCGAACCCGATCGACATCCATGTCGGCAGCCGGATTCGCCTTCGCCGCACCATGCTGGGCATGAGCCAGGAAAAGCTCGGTGAGAGCCTTGGGATCACCTTCCAGCAGATTCAGAAGTACGAAAAAGGAACCAACCGGGTCGGCGCAAGCCGTCTTCAGAACATTTCGAGCATTCTGAATGTTCCGGTATCCTTCTTTTTCGAAGACGCACCGGGCGAGAGTTCGTCCTCCGGTTCGTCAGGCCTGGCCGAAGCCTCCAGCTCGAACTATGTGGTTGATTTCCTGTCGTCATCGGAAGGGCTTCAACTCAACCGTGCCTTCGTCAAGATCGGCGATCCCAAGGTGCGGCGCAAACTGGTGGACCTGGTCAAGGCCCTGGCAGTCGAAGCGGAAGCCGAATAAGGCACCCGCGAGGCGAAACTGAAAAAGCGGCCGGATAGCGCCGCTTTTTTTTGTGCTTTGCAGGACCGGCAACCAGCGCGCTAGGCCGAGGGGTGATTGCCTCAGATCCCGCTTAACCCCCCAAAAAGCGGGAAAAACGTTTCCCTAACGCACATATAAAGATATATTTATGTCCTTGTGTGCTTGTTTTTTGGTGGCATTATCACTAACACGTTCGGAGCCGTTTTTTTCTTTGAGGGGACTTCCCGCATGCGCGCAAACTACCTGTTTACGAGTGAGTCGGTGGCAGAAGGCCATCCCGACAAGGTCTGTGACCGGATCTCGGATGAAATCGTTGATCTTGTGTATCGTGAAGCTGCAAAAACGGGCGTTGACCCCTGGACGGTTCGCATCGCCTGCGAAACGCTGGCAACGACCAACCGGGTGGTTATCGCCGGCGAGGTCCGGGTGCCTGATACCCTGTTGAAGAAAGACAAGGGCGGCAACGTCGTAAAGGATGCGGCGGGACACCCGCTGATCAATCCTGCGAAGTTCAAGGCTGCTGCCCGCAAGGCGATCCGTGAAATCGGCTATGAACAGGCTGGCTTCCACTGGAAAACCGCAAAGATCGATGTGCTGCTGCATCCGCAGTCCGCTGACATCGCCCAAGGCGTGGACAACGCTGCCGACAAGCAGGGCGATGAAGGTGCGGGCGACCAGGGCATCATGTTCGGCTATGCTTGCCGCGAAACTGCCGACCTCATGCCGGCGCCGATCTATTACTCGCACCGCATCCTCGCCCTGCTCGCAACCGCCCGCAAGGCAGGTCAGGGCGACGCCGGCCTGCTTGGTCCGGATGCAAAGAGCCAGGTCACCGTCCGCTATGTCGACGGCAAGCCGCGTGAAGTGACGTCGATCGTCCTGTCGACCCAGCATCTCGACGGCAACTGGGACTCGGCCAAGGTTCGCGCCGTTGTCGAGCCCTATATCCGCGAAGCACTGCACGACATCGAGATCGCCAAGGATTGCAACTGGTACATCAACCCGACGGGCAAATTCGTCATTGGCGGTCCTGACGGCGATGCGGGCCTGACCGGCCGCAAGATCATCGTTGATACCTATGGCGGCGCAGCTCCCCATGGCGGCGGCGCCTTCTCCGGCAAGGACACGACCAAGGTCGACCGTTCGGCCGCCTACGCCGCCCGCTATCTGGCCAAGAACGTCGTTGCCGCCGGCCTCTCCGATCGCTGCACGATCCAGATTTCCTACGCGATCGGCGTTGCTCAGCCGCTGTCGATCTATGTCGATCTGCACGGCACCGGCAAGGTGACCGAGGATCAGGTCGAACAGGCCATCCGCAAGACGATGGACCTGTCGCCTTCCGGCATCCGCCGCCACCTCGACCTCAACAAGCCGATCTACGCCAAAACCTCGGCTTACGGCCATTTCGGCCGCAAGGCAGGCCGCGACGGTTCCTTCTCCTGGGAGAAGCTCGATCTGGTGAAGCCGCTCAGGGACGCCTTGAAAGAGGACACTTTGAAGGCTGCCTGATCCGGCCTCTGGACGAGTGATGGAAGAAGACAGTAAAGAGCGGGTGTTTCCTTGCGGGGAAGCACCCGCTTTTCTATCGCCGAAAGACCGCACCCATGACCGAACAGCACCGCAGCCGCTCGACCGAAGCCTTCTTCGGACGTCGCAAGGGCAAGCCCTTGCGCGCGCTGCAGGCAACACACCTCGAAACCGTGCTGCCGCTTCTTCGGCTCGATCTGACGGCGCCAGCGCCGTCGAACCTCAAGTCGCTGTTCAGCCATCCTGTCGGCACGGTCAGGCTCGAGATCGGGTTCGGCGGCGGTGAACATCTGATCCATCGGGCCGTCGAAAGCCCGTCCACCGGTTTCATCGGCGTCGAGCCCTTCGTCAATTCCATGGCAAAGCTGGTCGGCCATATCGAGGAGCGGGGCGCTCAGAACATCCGCCTTCACGACGACGACGCGACGCAGGTGCTGGATTGGCTGCCCGAGGATTCGATCGACCACATCGATCTGCTCTATCCGGATCCCTGGCCGAAGCGGAAGCACTGGAAGCGCCGCTTCGTCTCAAAGGTCAATCTCGATCGCTTTGCCCGCGTGCTGAAACCCGGCGGCGTGTTCTGCTTCGCCTCGGATATCGATACCTATGTCAACTGGACGCTGTTGCACTGCCGCGACCATGCGGCGTTCGACTGGACGGCGGAGAATGCCGCCGACTGGCTGACGCCCTATCCCGGTTGGCCGAGCACGCGCTACGAGGCCAAGGCGCGTCGGGAAGGGCGCAAGTCCGCCTATCTCACGTTCCGGCGGGTTTGAGGCGCCGAAACCGAAACTACTCGCGGCTCAGTGAAGGCTGACCGTCTTCAGGTCGTCTTCGGCCGCTTTGAAGAAGGTGCTGGAACGGTTGTCGGTCAAAAGGATCGGCGTGCCGTCGGCACCGAACAGGGCCCACAGGTCAAGACCCGGGTCCATGTCGGGGGCTTCCGGGAAGACGCGCGACACTTCATCCGACCGCATCTTGCGGATATAGCCGACTTCGCCGGCGCCGAGATGCGCCAGATCGTTCTTCGACAGGGCTGTGCTGACGTGTTTCAATCCCATGAGACGTACTCCGTGGCTTTGCGGCGCCTTCTGCCCCGACAGGGCATGTTGGGCCTCGCAACTCATTGATTTTCTGCACGAAGTTCGCGGCAGTCTTGGGTTGCCGGAGGCCTCGAAGCAGCCGGCAAAGCATGCCGGTATCCTACTCTGGGACTAAAATATTAATTTTCTTTACCATGCGCACCGGTTCCGGCCGGATCAGGTCGACGGACAGCAGGCCGTTCGTCAATTCCGCCTTGGAAACCAGCATGCCGTCGGCAAGCACGAACATCCGCTGGAACTGGCGCGCCGCGATGCCGCGGTGCAGGTAGTCGCGCTCGCCGCTTTCGGACTGGCGGCCGCGGATGATCAGCTGGTTTTCCTCGGTCGTCACGTCGAGATCGTCCTCGGAGAAGCCGGCGACCGCCAGCGTGATCCGCAGACGCTCCTGCTCGCCGGACGATTCGTCTCCGCGGATGCGCTCGATATTGTAGGGAGGGTAACCGTCATTGCCCTTGGCGATCCGCTCAAGGGTCTTTTCCATGGCATCAAACCCGAGCAGCAGCGGGCTCGTAAAAGGCGTAATCCGGGCCATACAGTAGTCCTTGGCTCTCAAGCGACCGTTTGCGGACCCGCGAGGCGGCATCCACGAAGCTCAATATGGTAGCTGTGCGCAGCAAGCGCAAGACGCTTGCGCGAGGCAAGCAGGCAAATCATAGTCCGCTCGCTGATTTGAAGGAGACGAGCATGACCGCGCCGCGAAAGATCATCATCGATACCGATCCGGGGCAGGACGATGCCGCCGCGATCATGCTGGCGCTCGGCAGCCCGGACGAACTGGACGTGCTCGGCATAACGGCCGTGGCCGGCAATGTTCCCGTCGCGCTCACGTCCCGCAACGTCCGGGTCGTCTGCGAACTCTGCGGCCGTCGCGATGTGAAGGTGTTCGCCGGCGCCGACAGGCCGCTTGTCCGCCAGCTCGTCACCGCCGAACACGTACACGGCAAGACCGGACTCGACGGACCCGTGGTCGACGAACCGACCATGCCGCTGCAGCCGCAGCATGCGGTGGATTTCATCATCGAGACGCTGCTTGCCGAGGAGCCTGGCACCGTCACGCTCTGCACCCTGGGGGCGCTCACCAACATCGCCCTGGCGCTGAACAAGGCTCCCGAAATCGCGCCGCGTGTGCGCGAACTGGTGATGATGGGCGGCGGCTTCTTCGAGGGCGGCAACATCACGCCCGCAGCCGAATTCAACATCTACGTCGATCCGGATGCCGCCGAGATCGTCTTCAAGTCCGGCATCCCGATCGTCATGATGCCGCTCGATGTCACTCACCGGGTGCTGACCACCAAGGCCCGCGTCGAAAGGATCAGGGCGATCGGCTCGCCGGCTGCGGTCGCCATGGCGGAAATGCTGGAATTCTTCGAACGCTTCGATGTCGAGAAATACGGCTCCGACGGCGGCCCGCTGCACGATCCGACCGTCATCGCCCATCTCCTGCGCCCGGACCTGTTCAAGGGGCGCGATTGCAATGTCGAGATCGAGACGAAATCGGACCTGACGGTGGGTATGACGGTGGTCGACTGGTGGCAGGTGACCGGCCGCAAGCACAATGCCAAGGTCATGCGCGAGATCGATGATCAAGGCTTCTTCGACCTTTTGACGGAGCGTTTGGCGCGGCTCTGAATCCCGGACGCCTATTTCTGCATACGCTGAAGGCGCCACGGGGGCGCCATCCTTGCGTTTGCTCGGCTCTCGGTCGCGGGCTCAGCCTATTGCTGGGTTGTCGTGCCGGTTGCCGGTGTGCCCGTCGCTGGGGTGCCCGTCGCCGGTGTGTCGGTTGCCGGCTTTTCCGTCGAAGGGGTTTCGACAGCCGGCACGTTCACATTCACATCGGTCTGGCTACCGCCGATATCGATAATGCCGGTAAATATCAGCAATGCGCCGATGACGACAAGCGCCAGAATGACCGCCACGGCCCATCCGGCATTTCCGCCACCGCCTGTGTTGATAACGGTTGGTTCACGATCTGCCATCTCGGCTCCTCCGGGTTGCTAGTGCAGCTTGAACGCAGAAGTGGCGCGGAAGTTCCCCCATAGGTTGGCGGTGGTCTCCCTTGCAGCAAATTGCCGGCGATGGACCACTGCCGGCAATGACATGCCCGCGGACCAGACAGAAACGGCGCCACCCGGGCGCCGTTTGCATTGGTGATCGTTGCAGGCAAGCCCTGCGGCTCAGAACTCTTCCCAGTTATCCTGGGAAAGCGCCGTGTTGCCGGACACCTGTGGCACGGCCTTTGGCGCTGCGGCGACATAGCGTGTCGGCGCCGGCTTGGCGGGCGCGCCGTAGCTCGTCTTGGCAGGCGTCCGCATCCTGTCGGCGGTGTTGCGCAGCATGTCGGCAGACGACTGGCCCTGGCGCGCGACGTGGAAGCGGGCGACGAGCGTGCTGAGCGCGCGGGCCTCTTCGTTCAGCGCCATGCTGGCGGCGGTGGTTTCCTCCACCATCGCGGCGTTCTGCTGCGTCACCTGGTCCATCTGGTTGACAGCCGTGTTGATCTCCTTGAGGCCGACGGCCTGTTCGGAGGCCGAGCCGGAGATCTGGCGGATCAGGCCGTTGATCTGCACCACCTGGTCGGCGATCTTCTGGAGAGCGCCGCCGGCACGGCCGACAAGGTCGACGCCTTCGCGCACCTGGCCGGCCGAGGTGTTGATCAGCGTCTTGATCTCCTTGGCGGCGTTGGCCGAGCGCTGGGCGAGCTCGCGCACTTCCTGGGCGACGACCGCGAAGCCCTTGCCGGCGTCGCCGGCGCGGGCGGCTTCGACGCCGGCATTGAGCGCAAGCAGGTTGGTCTGGAAGGCGATTTCGTCGATGACGCCGATAATGCGGCTGACTTCGCCGGACGACTGCTCGATGCCCTTCATCGCGGCGATCGCCTTCTGCACGACTTCACCCGACTGCTCGGCGTCGTTGCTGGCGGTCTCGACCGATTTCGCCGCGACCTTGGCGTTGTCGGCGCTGGCATTGACCTGCGAGGTCAGCTGATCGAGCGCGGCTGCCGTTTCCTCCAGGCTCGCGGCCTGCTGTTCGGTGCGATGCGAGAGGTCGTTGGCGGCGTTGCTGATTTCGCTGGTGCCGGTGCCGATGTTGACGACGGAGGTGTTGACCGTCTGGATCGTCTCTTCGAGGCTTTCCATGGCGGAGTTGAAGTCACTCTTCAGCTGGGCGTATTCACCGGGGAAATCCTCGGTGATCCGGTAGGCAAGATCGCCGGAGGAAAGCTGCGAGAGGCCCTTTGCCAGCTTGGCAACGATGTCGCGCTGGGTGGCGTTCGCCTCAGCGCGTTCGGCCTCGGACTGGCTGCGGTGCTGTTCCGATTGCAGGCGCTCGTGCTGTGCTTCCGCTTCCAGCCGCTTGCTGTCGGCCAGCTGGTGGCGGAAGCCTTCCAGTGCCTTGGCAACGGAACCGGTCTCGTCGGCGCGATCCTGGCCGGATACCGGCGCGGTATAGACGCCCTTGCTCAGGTTTTCGACGTCGCTGACCAGGCCGGCAAGCGGCTTCTGGACGAAGCGGCGAACGGCGAGATAGAGGCCGAGCAGCACGGCGCCGAGCACGATCAAACCGCCCACGATCATCATGTAGGTCTGGTCGACGACGGGGGCATTGATCGCCGTCTGCGGCACGTCGACCAGGACGACCCAGGTCGTGTTCACGTCGGGCAGCGCGAAAGGATAGACGACGCGGTCGAAGGTCTCATGGCCGTCATAGCTCAGGTCGTGAATCATGCCGGGCTGGGAGGCGGAAAGCGCGTTCTTCACCACATCGGCACCGATGCCGTCATAGTCCTTCATCAGCAGGTCCGGGATCGGGGCGACAAGCCACTTGCCGCTCTGCGACAGCAACGTCACGCGGCCCGAACCGAAGGGGTGGATGTCCTTCACCTTGTTGGCAAGCGACGTCAGCGACACATCGACGCCGGAGACGCCGAGCAGCTTGCCGTTCGAGATCACCGGGTAGGCGATCGAGGACATCGAGTTGTTGTCACCCGTCGTCGTCTCCGTGTAGGGCGACGTCATAGCGCCCTTCAGGCTCTTGGCCGCCAGCGCGTACCATTCGGCCAGGTAGTCGGAATCGAAGGTCGAGAAGTCGATGCCGGTCTTGCCCTTCGTCCAGTAGGGATTGAGCATTCCATCCTTGGCGGCGCCAAAATCCTTCTTGCCGGCGTAATCCTTGGCCTTGCCGTCGAAGGCGTTCGGTTCCTCGGCAAACCAGCTGCCGAACGCGAAGGCATTCTTCTCGACATTGGCCTTCAGCATGTCGACGACGCCCTTGCGGTCGAGATAACCGCCTTCATGGCCGCGGCCGATCACGCCTGCCGTCGAGCGGGCGGCGCCCGCAAGCTCGGCAATGTTGCTGGCGATTTCGGATGCGATCGCCTTCGCCTCGGTGCGGGCCTGATCCAGCACCAGCGTTTCGACACGATCCTGGGTCTGGGAAATCAGCACGTAGTTGGAAGCAAGAAGAACGAGCGCAATGATGCAGCCCGTCACCGCGATCAGTTTGGTCGCCAGCGATTTGGCTTGGAACTTGAACATGAATGTCCCCGCATGGTGAAGTCCGCGGGTTCGAGCCGCGGCGTGACGCGATCTATTTTGGGAGATGCCCCGTCATGGAGCGCCAGATGCCGACCGACATCGGAAGGCCGCCCCTGATCCTCGGGAGACGCGCCTTGATAGTCGCTTGAATAGCGCGATATTTATTAAAATTGGCACAACGCAATCGGGCTGGATCGCGCGTTTCTTGGATAAATCAAGCGCTTATGCCTCAGCGACGACGTTCAGTGTCCTGATTGCGCAGACGTTCGACCGGGGCCGATGCAATCAGGCTCTTGCATCGACCTCGGCGGCTTCCGGGATGGCCGGCTGCGCACCGGCTTTCAGACAGGCGAGCGAGCCGGCGACGGCGGCACGCCGAAGCGCCTTGTCGAAATCAAGACCCGCATCGAGGCTGGCTGCGAGATAACCGCAGAAGGTGTCGCCGGCGCCGACGGTGTCGACCGGTTCGATCTTAAGTCCCTTGGCGCGATGCACATTGCCATTGCGCACGGCGACAACACCCTCGGCGCCGAGCGTCACGATTACGGTTTGCCCCGTTTCGCGCGAAAGGCTTTGCATCGCCTCGATGCGCGCTTCGGACGACAATCCTTCACGGCCGGCCAGCAGCTCGAATTCCGTCTCGTTGGCGATGACGATATCGGCCATGCGTCCGAGCCGCGCGGCATCCTTCGTCAGCGGAGCGATGTTGATGATCGAGGTGACGCCCTTTTCCTTCGCCATGACCAGAGCCCGTTCCACCGATTCCGCCGGAATCTCCAGTTGCAGCATCAGCGTGTCGCCGGCTGCCATCCTCTCAAGCGTCGCCGTTGCATCGTCGGTGCTGACGGTGCCGTTGGCGCTTGCCACCACCACGATGACGTTCTCGCCATCACCGCCGACGAGGATGTGGGCCGTGCCGGTCGGTTCGCTCACCGTCTTCGTCAGGGAAAGGTCGGTTCCTGCCTGTTTCAGCAGCGCCAGCGCGCCGTCGGCAAAACTGTCCGAGCCGACGGCCCCCGCCATGCGCACGGTGGCTCCGGCGCGTCGCGCCGCCAAGGCCTGATTGGCCCCCTTGCCGCCGGCGGCCGTCGAGAAGCCCGTGCCGGTAACGGTCTCGCCGGGCTTCGGCAGCCGCGCCGTGGTGGCGATCAGGTCCATGTTGATGGAACCGAAAACTGTAATCATCTGATGCGTCTCCCCCGCCGGCGATTTTGCCGGACAGTGCCCGAGACGATCAGTCCTCGTCAACCACCCGCAGCTTCAATTGCCCCATGCGATTGTCGAAGGATTTCGGTTCCGGTTTGGCGTCGGGCGGTGAGCCGGCGGTTTCCAGCTCCAGCGCCTCGATACTTGCGCCGCGCCGCTTGAGCTTCTCCGACGAGGTCAGGATGTCATCGACATCCTTCTGCGTGGTGAGGAAGTGTCCATGCAGCTTGCGCACCCGGTCATCGAGCCGGGTCAGATCCTCCATCAGCCGGATCACCTCGCCCTGGATCAGATGCGCCTGTTCGCGCATCCGAGCATCGCGCAGGATTGCCTGGATGACCTGGATCGACAGCATCAGCAGCGATGGCGAAACGATGATGATCCGCGCCCGGTGCGCCTTCTGGACGATCGCTTCGAAATTCTCGTGGATTTCGGCAAAGATCGATTCGGAGGGCACGAACAGGAACGCGGTGTCCTGTGTTTCGCCGGGGATCAGGTATTTTCCCGAAATATCCCGGATATGCACCTCCATGTCGCGGCGGAACTGTTGCGCCGCCTGCCGGGAAGCTTCCGGATCAGCAGCGTTGCGGATGGCATTCCAGCCCTCCAGCGGAAACTTGGCGTCGATCACCAGCGCCGGCTGGCCGTTCGGCATCCGGACCGTGCAGTCCGGCCGTGATCCGTTCGACAGCGTCGCCTGGAAGGCATAGGAGCCCATCGGCAGGCCGTCGGCGATGATCGTTTCCATGCGCGACTGGCCGAAGGCGCCGCGCGTCTGCTTGTTGGAAAGAATGCTCTGCAGCCCTGCCATGTCCTTGGCCAGCGACTGGATATTGGTCTGCGCCGTGTCGATCACCGCAAGGCGCTCCTGCAGCCGGCGCAGGTTCTCGTGCGTCGCCTTGGTCTGCTCGCTGATCGAGGCACCGAGCCGGTGCGTCATGCCGTCGATCCTCTGGCTGATCGACTGGTTGAGCTCGGATTGGCGGGCGCCGAACACCTCGGCCATCGCCGCGATGCGGCCTTGCATCTCCGTCTGCGCGGCGATGAGCGCGGTCATCCGTTCTTCCGCCTCCAGCGCAGCCTGCCGGGCACGCTGCCGCCGCAGCACCGTCGGAATACCGGCGATAAGCAGCACTGCAATGGTAACGAACAGGCACATGCCGAGTGTTACGGGATGGTCGCCGAGGATGAAAACAGGCTGGTCGAGGGTGAGTGTCACAGGTTCCATGGCCGCAACCTAAGCGGATTCGCCGCGAGTGACCAGATCAAAACGGGAACATTGGTGAATCAATCGACACAACCTGCCGAAATTCCCGGCAAAAATCGTGAAACGAGAATTCCATCGATGCGAAAGATCGGCTATGGGAGCCACATGACCATCAAGCCGCTCATCATTCTCCCCGATCCCGTGCTGCGCCAGCTTTCCAAGCCGGTAGAAACAGTCGATGCCGACGTCCGCCGTCTTGCCGACGACATGCTGGACACCATGTATGACGCGCCCGGCATTGGCCTGGCGGCGATCCAGGTCGGCATTGCCAAGCGCATCCTCGTCATCGATCTTGCGAAGGAGGGCGAGGAAAAGCAGCCGCTGGTCTTCATCAACCCGCAAATCCTGAAGTCTTCCGACGAGCGCTCGGTCTATGAGGAAGGCTGCCTGTCGATCCCGGATTACTATGCCGAGGTCGAGCGCCCGGCTGCAATCACCGTCGAATATGTCGATCGCGACGGCAAGCAGCAGACGGTGGATGCGGATGGCCTGCTGGCAACCTGCCTGCAGCACGAGATCGACCACCTGAACGGCGTGCTGTTCATCGATCATATCTCCAAGCTCAAGCGCGAAATGGTGATCCGCAAATTCACCAAGGCCGCCAAGGTTCGCGGCGCCAAGGCGATCTGACGCCTGCATTGAAAAAAATGACCTTCGGGCCTATGATATCACTGATATCATAGTGGAGGTTGCACATGGGCGATCTGCTGATCCGAAATATTTCCGATGCTTTGAAGCGCGACATCGCCGCCGCGGCCGATCGCGCGGGGCGCAGTCTTTCCGACGAAGCCAAGGACCTCTTGCGAAAGGGCCTGATTGCCGAGAAGGGTATCAAACCGGTGAAAGAACAATCCGCTTACGATGTTCTGCGCGCGGCTTTTGGTGCAGACGAGGGATTGGGCGACGAATTCGCCGCCATTCTGGATGAAGTGGAAGCTGAGCGGAAGAAGGATTTTGGCCGGCCGCCGGTGGAATTTGAATGATTGTCCTCGATACGAACATCATTTCGGAGCTCATAAAATCGTCCCCGGATCGAAATGCCGTCCTGTGGTTTCGGCGTGAGGCTCGGTCCAACTTGTATTTGAATTCCGTTGTCGTCATGGAGCAATCGTTCGGCGCAGAGCGGTTTTATCTGCGCACAGGTTCGGACCGATATATTCGGTCACTGGAAAATCTGTTGGCCACCCAGTTTCGAGGGCGCGTCCTGGAGTTTGTAGAAGGAGCCCCGGTCCTTTCAGGCCGTATCCGTGCCAAGCGTGAAAGCGTGGGGCGCCCGATTTCCGTTCAGGACGCCATGATCGCCGCGATCTGTCTTTTTCACGATGCGACGCTTGCGACCCGCAACACAAAAGACTTCGAGGGGCTTGATTTGAAGCTCGTAAACCCGTTTGAAGAGGCCTGATCAGAACGGGAGTCCGCGCGCCGTGCCGCTTCGCATCATCTTCATGGGAACGCCCGAATTTTCGGTTCCGACATTGGCGGCGTTGGCCGAGGCCGGTCACAAGATCGTTGCCGTCTATACCCAGCCGCCCCGCCCCGGTGGCCGGCGGGGACTCGACCTGCAGAAATCGCCGGTGCACCAGGCGGCGGAACTGCTCGGCATCGACGTGTTGACGCCCGTCAATTTCAAAGATGTCGCCGACCGCCAGACCTTTCGCGATTTTGATGCGGATGTCGCGGTCGTCGTCGCCTATGGCCTGCTTTTGCCGGAAGACATCCTCAACGGGACCCGGCTTGGCTGCTACAACGGCCATGCCTCGCTCTTGCCGCGCTGGCGGGGGGCGGCGCCGATCCAGCGGGCGATCATGGCAGGCGACCATGAGACCGGCATGATGGTGATGAAGATGGACAAGGGGCTAGACACCGGGCCGGTGGCGCTGACCAAGGTGGTGGCGATCGGCAACGAGATGACGGCCGGCGAACTGCACGACAAGCTGATGCTGGTTGGAGCGGACCTGATGAAGGAGGCCATGGACAAGCTCGACGGCGGCGACCTGCCGCTTACGCCGCAGGCGGAGCACGGCGTCATCTATGCGGCCAAGATCAGCAAGGCGGAAACCCGGATCAATTTCTCCAGGACGGCGGCCGAGGTTCACAATCATATTCGCGGCCTCTCGCCTTTCCCCGGCGCCTGGTTCGAAGTCGAAATCGGCGGCAAGATGGAGCGGGTCAAGGTTCTCTCCTCCGTTGTCGAAAAGGTGGGTGGCGAGACAGGCACCGCCCTGTTCGACGACCTGACGATTGCCTGCGACAATGGTTCGGTGCGGCTGACCCGCCTGCAGAGGGCAGGCGGCAAGGTGCTCGATGCCGACGATTTCCGCCGCGGCACGCCCATTCCGGCCGGCACAAGGCTGTTGTGATGCCGCGTTTCCGCATGACGATCGAATATGACGGCTCGGCCTATGTCGGCTGGCAGCGGCAGGAGAACGGCCCCTCGGTGCAGGGCGCCGTGGAGAAGGCGATCCTCAGCCTCACCGGCGAGACCGTTTCGATCCGTGGCGCGGGGCGCACCGATTCCGGCGTGCATGCCAGGGGGCAGGTGGCGCATGCCGATCTCACCCGGTCCTGGAAGCCTGCAACCTTGCGCAATGCGCTGAACGCCCATCTGGGCCAGGCTTGCGAACAGGTGGCGGTCATTGACGCCGCGGAAGTGACGCCCGCGTTCGACGCGCGGTTTTCTGCGTTGAGGAGGCATTATCTTTACCGCATCATCTCGCGTCCGGCGCCGCTGGCGCTGGAGGCGAAGCGGGCGTGGTGGGTGCCGAAGACGCTCGATCATGCGGCGATGCATGCCGCCGCGCAGATGCTGGTCGGGCATCATGACTTCACCACCTTCCGCTCGACCCATTGCCAGGCCAACAGTCCGATGCGCACGATCGACCGGCTCGACGTGACGCGGGACGGCGACCTTGTCGAAATCCGTGCCACGGCGCAGAGCTTCCTGCACAACCAGATACGCTCCTTCGCCGGCACGTTGAAGCTGGTGGGCGAGGGCAAGTGGACGCCGGACGACGTGCGCGCGGCACTGGAGGCGAGGGACCGCAAGGCCTGCGGGCCGGTGGCGCCGCCGGACGGGCTCTATTTCATGCAGGTCGATTACTGAGCGCCAGCGGGTCAGGCCGGCATCAGGCCGAGCATTCGCGGAAGGCCTTGGCCGAGCATCAGCCACGGCAGTATCAGCAGGGCGGACAAAGCGGAGGCGAGCAGCGTCTGGCCCTTGGCGATGGTTTTCACCAGCCGGAAAATCGCGGCGAAATTCGCCAGGAGCAGGATCAGCGACAGCACGCTCGTTAGGCCCTCGCTGTTCGGGACGATCAGGCTGATCGCCAGCGGAACGGCCATCGCATAGACCGTGGGCACGGCCAGCCAGTTGCTGGTGATGATGATCGGCGCCAGCAGTTCGCCGTAACCGAGCGGCTTTGCGAGCGCAGCGACGAGCACCAGCGGCGCGATCCACATGGCCATGTCGACGAAGAGCAGCTTAAGGATGAAGATCAGCCCCGTCTCGGCGCCGTGCGGCATGTTCGCCAGATAATAGAGGCGCCACGCGGCCCAGCCAACGGCCATTGCCGGCAGGCACCAGAGGAAGGCGGCAAAGGAGCGCCAGACACCGAGGGCGGTGATGTCGAGCCAGTCGAACCCGGTCCTGTCACCGAGGATCAGCAGCCACACCCCCTTGATGTAATTGCCGATCTCCTCAATCTGCGGCATGGCCAAACCAGCGGCTGATGAAGGTTTCGTAGATCTGCGTCAGCGTTTCGAGGTCGGCAACGGCAACACGTTCGTCGACCATGTGCATGGTCTGGCCGACCAGGCCGAATTCGACGACCGGGCAGTAGTCCTTGATGAAGCGCGCATCCGACGTGCCGCCGGTGGTCGACAGCGTCGGCTCGCGGCCGGTGACGGCTTGGACGGCGCCTGACAGGGAAGCGATCAATGCGTTGTTGCGGGTGAGGAATACGTGGCTCGGGCGCTCGCTCCAGACGATATCGTATCTGACCGGTGGCCGGCCGGGACGAAGCACGCTCTCGGCGCTGGCGCGGTCAAGGCGGGCGATGATCTCGGCCTTCAGGCGATCGACGCTCCAGGTGTCGTTGAAGCGGATGTTGAAGCGCGCCGACGCCTTGGCCGGAATGACGTTGACCGCCTTGTTGGCGACGTCGATCGTCGTCACCTCGAGATTAGACGGCTGGAAATCGTCGGTGCCGGCATCGAAAGGCGGATCCATCAGCGCCTGCGTCAAGGCAAGGATGCCGCGCACCGGGCTGTCGGCGAGATGCGGATAGGCGGCGTGGCCCTGGACGCCGTGCACGGTGATGGTGCCGGACAGCGAACCGCGCCGGCCGATCTTGATCATGTCGCCGAGACGGTCGGGATTGGTCGGTTCGCCGACGAGGCAGGCATCCCAGCGCTCGCCCCTTGCTGCCGCCCATTCGAGCAGCTTGACGGTGCCGTTGATGGCCGGGCCTTCCTCGTCGCCGGTGATCAGGAAGGAGATCGATCCCTGCGGATTGCCATTCTTCTCGATGTGGCGGGCGACGGCGGCGGCGAAACAGGCAATGCCGCCCTTCATGTCGACGGCGCCGCGGCCGTACATCTCGCCATCCGAAATATCGGCGGAGAACGGGCCATGCGTCCAGGCCGCCTCGTCGCCGACCGGCACGACGTCGGTATGGCCGGCAAACATCAGGTGCGGTCCGTCTGCGCCGAGGCGGGCATAGAGGTTTTCGATGTCCGGCGTGCCGTCCTCGGTCGCCGTCACCCGGTCGACGGCAAAGCCGAGCGGCTTCAGCATGGCTTCGAGCGCGCTCAAGGCGCCGCCTTCTGAAGGGGTTACGGAGGGGCAGCGGATCAGGGTGGCGAGGTTGGCGACGGGATCGGTAACGGTCATCAAGAAAGGCCTGTTGTCTTATAGGGCTTGGTGTAGCCGATCCCCACCGGACTGTCACGGGGTCACTCTCTGCTTTGGGAGGGTCGGCTCGCGGTGCAGGATTCAGATGATTTTCGCGTCAAGCAATGGTTCACCCGCCGCTTTGCGGCGACCCCCCTCGAGCGGGAGGTGGGTCTCCCTCTTCTCCCCGGCGGGGAGAAGTGCCGAGCGTATGCGAGGCGATGAGGGGGCGGCTGGCTCGGCGTTTGTGGCTCCCCTCATCCGGCGCTTTGCGCCACCTTCTCGCCTTGTGGGTCCGCGGGGGGGAGAAGAGGGAGCGTGTCGCGCGTCTGCTTTCCATCGCATCTCGTTCAAACACCTTTATCCCCGCCCGGAAAAGTCCGCCGTGGGTTTGCTTCATGTTTACTTGGCCGGGGCGCTGGAAAGTGCCGATGACTAAGTAATTTATATGACGCCTTCCAGCGCCCCGTTCAGTGTTGGTCGACGGGCAACTCCGGTTTCTCTGCGAGCGACGCCCTTCCGGGGATGGTATTCGCGGGGTCCGTGCTGTTCTTGGGGCTCTCCGCGCCACGAAGGACGTTGCCGTCCTTGCCGATCGTCCCTTGTGTGCCCCACAGGCACGCCCCGTCCTGTTTCAGACGAGAGGGAAACCATTTTCTGCCAGTCCACCGGGCAAAGGCTTACGTCCTTCCTTCACCCGGCACCGGTCCCGCCTCGCCGCGACGCCTCGCGGGGTAGCCGATGACGGAACGGCATGATGATGGCACAGGTTTCAAGCGCGGGGATCAGCGGGGAAACTGCGGGGAGGCGGACGGATCCCCTCACCAACAAAATCTAACCCTCCGCCTTTGGCTAGGATGTTGATTTTGTGTCCTTTCCCATAGGGGGAGCGGTGGGGTCTGGCGTCACGCCGCGCCGTTCGAGCGCGGTCTTGCGGATGATTTCGGCGATCTCGGGGCTGCTTTTGGATAGCATCTGGAAATCCACCGAGTACAGCGACAGCAGCGAGACCTCCGTTATGGCGCTGACGGTCGCCGAGCGGGGCTCGCCGCTGATCAGCGCCATCTCGCCGAAGAAGCTGCCGGAACCGAGCTCCACCGGATTCGGCGTCGCGACGCTGACGCGGCCCTCGACGATGAAGAACATCCGGTCGCCGGTGTCGCCCTTGCGGCAGATGACGGTGCCGGCCGGTACGACGCGCGGCCTCAGCGCGCGCACGACTTCGACCAGCGCGGCTGTGCCGAGTTTCTGGAACAGCGGCACGGCCGCAACCAGCTGCCAGTTGCGCACGAAGTCCTGCCGGCGAACCTCTTCGTAGAAACCGGTGGCGAGGAGGCCGGCCCACAGCGCAAAGATGCCGATCCCGCACATCATTACCAACCCGGCAAGAACGCGGCCGGCAAAGCTTTGCGGAATTACATCGCCATAGCCGGTAGTCGACAGCGTCACCACCGCCCACCACATCGCCTGGGGGATGCTGCCGAACCTGTCCGGCTGGACGTCGCGCTCGAGGATATAGGCAATGAGTGCCGCGCCGAACAGAAGGATGCCGAAGACCGAGGTGACGCCGATCAGGTTGCGCGCCTCGTTGGTCAGAACCCTCCCCATCAGGCGAAAGAATGTCGAATCGCGTAGCGGCTTTAGCAGCCAGACGGCGCAGTAGAGGCTCTGGTCGCGCGTGTCGTCGAGCAGGAACGCGGCGAGAGGAACCAAGACGGCGAGCGCATCGACGGCGATTGCAGGCATCCTGTCGCGGACGTTGCGCGTTCGCTGCATGATCACCGTCCCGATCAGTTGCAGGACGTAGATCGCCCAGATGCTGGCGAGCAGGAGCTCCAAGGCGAAACTGGTTCGTCCGGTCAGGTCCGGTGTGGTGAGCGCAGCCACGGCCACCAGCCCGGCCGCGACGAGCAGTCCGTCAAGCGGTGCTGAAATTTTCGAGAAAGACAGTGCCGACATTCATACACACCGAGGGGCCGACCACGCTGTCGAAAATAATAGAATGCCTTCAGGCCAAGTGCAAAGGGCAGGGAAGAGGCTCCGCTGCCGCGTGCCACCGTACGCCGCGGTGCCTGCAAAATACCCCCCTCTGCCCTGCCGGGCATCTCCCCCTCAAGGGTCCATCGGGGGGGAGATTGGGGTGTCGTTGGCACTGTCGTGTTCTATGGTCGCGTACTAAACGCGCAGGGCGGTGCTGGCGCCGGCGATCGCTTAAGGTCCGGTCTTGCACTGCCGCAGTGTGGCCACGACGACCCTTGACCTACCTACATCCCTTGATTGAGACGGACCGTGAGCGCTGTCGATTGCTGGTGGTTGACCGTCATTGGCTGCCGTCCGGCAAATTGGGCGAGCGGGATCGTCGCAATGATGAGGACGAGAATGGCGACGTAGAGCAGTCCCAGGTGAATTCGACGCGCTTTCAAACAGAAATCTCCAGTGTCCACCGCCAGCCTGCCGGTCAATCCTGACAGGAGGCTGAACGGCGGCGATCACAGCGTCGTCGTTCTGCGCCAGATCGCGCATTCAGGTTCCTGTCAGAAAGCCGGCCCAGATGTCCGGCCAAGAAGGTTGCGGGCGCGAGGCGGCAGGCACCTGCGCCCGGAAAAGGGATGCGGGTGCCGAGCCGTGCCCGTCAAAGCCGTTTGACGGCGCGGGCCAAGAGGGAATAAGGATGCCGGTACAGCTGATCGGAACGAGGACCAGCGGCTTGCGCGTTCTGCTCGTCGAGGACAACATCATTCTGGGGGAAGCCGTTCGCGATCATGTCGCGGCAGCCGATCACGCCGTCGACTGGATGAAGACGCTCGAGGATGCGCGCGTCTCGCTGCGCACCGTTACCTATGGGCTGATTCTTCTCGATCTCAGGCTGCCGGATGGCAGTGGCATTGCCCTGTTGAGGGAGCTGCGGGCGGCGGGTACGGCAACGCCGGTCATCATTCTCACGGCGCATGACCAGATTTCCGACCGGATCGAAGGCTTGAACAGCGGCGCCGACGATTACCTCGTCAAACCCTTCGATCTCGGCGAACTCTCAGCCCGCATGCTCGCGGTCATCCGCCGTTATGGCGGCAATATTTCGCCGGTGATCCAGGTTGGCGAGGTGAAGATCAGCCCGGTCGACCGGCGCGTCTTTGCCGGCGGCGAGGAAATCGGTCTTTCCGGCCGCGAATGGGCAGTGCTCGACACGCTGCTTGCCCGGCCGGGCGCGATCATCTCGAAGGCGCAGATCGAGGAGGCGCTCTATGCCTTCGGCTCCGAGATCGAAAGCAACACCGTCGAGGTCTATGTCAGCCGGCTGCGCAAGAAACTCGGCCGGGACCATGTCGTGACCGTGCGCGGCGTCGGCTACAGGATCGGGGCGCCGGCGTGACGCAGCACAGGGCCAACCGCAGGAGCATGACGCGGCGGCTGATCCTCTGGCTGACGGGCGCGACAACGGCCTTCTGGTTGATTGCCGCCGGCCTCGGACTGTCCGTCATGCAGGAGGAATTCGGGGAGATTTTCGACGGCTCGCTCCAGGAAACGGCCGAACGGCTCGTGCCGCTGGTCCTCGACGACCTGCGACGGCGCGAAGAGAGCGCCTCGCCGCGGCATATTGAATCCGAGAGCGATGAACCCGGAGAGGAATATCTTGTCTATCAGGTGCGCGGCGCCGACGGACAGATCCTCATTCGCTCGCATGATGCACCGGCCGCGCCCTTCGATGTGCCGTTGAAGCCGGGTTTCTCGACCAGCGAGACTTACCGGTTCTATACCGCCAAGGCCCCCGACGGGACGATCTTCGTGCAGGTGGCGGATGCGATGGCAAATCGCGACGAGGCGGTCACCGAAGGTGCCATGGCGCTTTTCCTGCCGGTGCTGGTGCTCATTCCCGTCAGCATCAGCCTGATCTGGCTGATCGTGCGCCGGGCGCTGGCGCCGGTCGATGACCTTCGCCGGGCGATCGAGGAGAAGGACGGCGGCAACATGGCGCCGGTGCCATCGCGCATGCTGCCGCGCGAGCTGCAGCCGATCGCCCGCTCCGTCAACCACCTGCTGACCCGCCTGCAGGCGGCCTTCGACGCCGAGCGCGAATTCACGGCAAACAGCGCCCATGAACTGCGCACGCCGATCGCCGGCGCCCTGGCGCAGACGCAGATGCTGATCGCCGAACTCGACGGGCCGAAAAGGCGCCGGGCCCAGCAGGTCGAGGCCTCGCTCACCAATCTCGGCCATACGGCGGAAAAGCTGCTGCAGCTGGCTCGCGCCGAGGCGGGAATCGGCGCGGGCAGCACCAATGTCGATCTGGCCCGTGTCCTCGAACTGGTGCTGACCGATTTCCAGCGCGGCGATCAGGCCCCGTCAAGGCTGCGGTTCGAGCGGCAGGAGGGGGCGAGGCTCGAGGGCTCCTACAGCGAGGACGCCTTTGCCATCGTGCTGCGCAACCTGATCGAGAACGCCCTGCTGCACGGCCGCGCCGAGGAGCCGGTGGATATCCGGCTCGAGACGGGCGGCGTGGTGCGGATCGTCAATGGGGCCGCGCCGCTCCCACCGGGGGAACTCGAAACCATCCGCAAGCGGTTCGGCCGCGGCAACACCGGCTCTCCCGGTTCCGGCCTCGGCCTGTCGATCGCCGAACGGCTGCTGCAGCAGATGAATGTCCGCTTCGACATCCTGTCACCGGCAACGGGCCGGAAGGACGGTTTCGAGGTGGTGATGCGGTTTGGTGAGCTGGCGGCGTGAGCCGCTTGACGATTTAGCCCAGAGATTCCCCTGAAAAGGCAAAAGAGCGCGCGCAATGCCGCGCCGCACGGGGTCTTGCAAGCAGAAGCTTGTATCCTGGCGGTGCTGCACCGACATAAGGGAGATCCGGAAACAATCGATCGGAAAGGCTTGCTTTGAACGATCCCATCGCTGCCATCGACGCTATCGCGCAAATCAATGCCGTGCCGACCATCCTCGATGTCATCTGCAAGACAACCGGCATGCGCTTTGCGGCGGTGGCGCGGGTGACGGCAGACCGGTGGATCGCCTGCAGCGTGCGCGACGAAATCGCGTTCGGGCTCGCGCCCGGCGGCGAACTGAAGATCGAGACGACGATCTGCAACGAGATCCGCGAACACCGGCAAGCCGTGATCATCGACAACGTCGCCGACGACCCGATGTATGCCGGTCACCATACGCCGGAGATCTACGGCCTGCAGAGCTATATCTCCATGCCGATTACGCTGGCGGACGGTTCCTTCTTCGGCACGCTTTGCGCCATCGATACGGTGCCGCGCAGGCTGAACACGCCGGAAATCATCGGCATGTTTGAGCTGTTTGCCAATCTGATCGCCTTTCACCTCGATACTCACGACCGCATCGATCAGGAGCGGCAGGCCAGTGAATTGCGCGAGCAGTTCATCGCGGTCCTCGGTCATGACCTGCGCAATCCGCTCGCTTCGCTCGATGCCGGCACGCGCATGCTGCAGCGTTCGGTCGAGGACGAGAAGGGCAAGGCGGTGCTCGGGCTGATGCAATCCAGCATTACGCGCATGTCGGGCCTCATCGACAATGTGCTCGATTTCGCCCGCGGGCGGCTCGGCGGCGGCATTCCCGTCGAGCAGGCGGACCGGGTTCCGCTGAAGCCGGTGATGGAGCAGGTGGTTGCGGAATTGCGAATGGCCAATCCCGGGCGGGCGATCGAGGCGGAATTTGCCGAGGCGCTGGTGCGTTGCGACGAGGGCCGGATCGGCCAGCTCCTGTCCAATCTCATCGCCAACGCCCTGACGCATGGCGACCCGGCGACGCCCATCAGGGCGCGCTCCACGATTGCGGACAATTGTTTCGTGCTTACGGTCGCAAATGCCGGCGAGCCCATTCCCGAAGCGGTGCTCAAGGATCTGTTCAAACCCTTCGTTCGCGCTTCCGCCAAGGCCAATCTCGAGGGGCTGGGTCTTGGGCTTTATATCGCTTCGGAAATCGCCAAAACGCACAATGCCAGGCTTTCGGTTTCCTCCACGCCGGAGGAAACCTGTTTCACCTTCCAGATGCCGCTGCGATAATAATCAGGCCGCCGGGTTCAGGGCCCGTATTCATTGGCTTCGGGCTTGCCGGGCCACAGACAGAGCGTGATGAAGACGACAGGGCTCAGCACCGGAATGAACAGGCAGATGGCGAGCGGGCCGGGATAGCCGATATCGTGCAGGCGCTTGATCGTCAGCATGACGATCGACGCGGTCGAGACAAGGCCGCTGACGACCAGGATCAGCGTCCAGAGCGCCAGCGCGATGTCGTTCCCCTCATTGGCGAACATGCGCGTCAGAACGAAGCCGCTGACCGCCACCCAGAACAGCCAGCCCAGGAAATAGGGCAGACGGGGCAGGCGGCCGGAGGGGCTGAAGAACAGCCATGGCATGGTCTGCTGCCCCTGCGCGGCCATCGATCAGTCCCGCAGCAGTTCGTTGATGCCGGTCTTGGAGCGGGTCTTCTCGTCGACGCGCTTGACGATAACGGCGCAGTAGAGGTTCGGCGCCGGCTGGCCGTTGGCCATGGTGGCATTGCCCGACGGCATCGAGCCGGCGACGACGACCGAATAGGGCGGCACTTCGCCATAGGTGACTTCGCCGGTGGCGCGGTCGACGATCTTGGTCGACTTGCCGATGAAGACGCCCATGCCGAGCACCGAGCCCTCGCGCACGATGCAGCCCTCGACGACTTCCGAGCGGGCGCCGATGAAGCAGTTGTCCTCGATGATGGTCGGGCCGGCCTGCATCGGCTCGAGCACGCCGCCGATACCGACGCCGCCGGAGAGGTGGACGTTTTTGCCGATCTGGGCACAGGAGCCGACCGTTGCCCAGGTATCGACCATCGTGCCTTCGCCGACATAGGCGCCGAGATTAACGAAGGACGGCATCAGGATCGCATTCGGCGCGATATAGGCCGAACGGCGGACGATGGCGTTGGGCACGGCGCGGAAGCCGGCCTTTTCAAATTCGTTGACGCTCCAGCCGTCGAACTTGGAGGGTACCTTGTCCCACCAGGCGGCTTCGCCAGGACCGCCCTTGATGATTTCCATCGGGCTCAGCCGGAAGGAGAGCAGCACGGCCTTCTTCAGCCACTGATTGACGGTCCAGTTGCCGTCCTCGCCGCGTTCGGCCACCCGCACCTTGCCGCCATCGAGCAGGTTGAGCGCGGCTTCGACGGCGTCACGGACTTCGCCCCGGGTCGAGGTGGTGATGCTGTCGCGATTGTCGAAAGCCGTATCGATGGTCTGGCGGAGGGAAGCGAGATCTTGGATGCTCATCGGAATTCCTTAAACTTCGGCGTCTATCGTGAACATGCTCTAGAGCATGATCCCGAAAAATTGAAGCCTTTTCGGTTGCGGTCGGCGATGGATGAAGGTGTATGTCACGGGAATGCTGCGGTGATTTGAGCCGTAGCGCACGGAATATTCGAAGGAGCATCCGGCAGCGATGAAAGGCCGCCGGTTTGCGTCAGGAAAGTTTGCCATGGCAAGAATGAAGAAGCGGAATTTGCGGCGCAAGGACGGGGTCTGGGATCCGCTGGTCGACAGCCGCCAGGCGCGGGCGCGGGCAGCGGGCGTTCCGCAGACGCCGCAATCGATGTCGCCCTCCTACCGGCTCGCCTATACGGACGACGATTTTCTCTCCCGCGAGGAACTGCGCCCGGTGCGGCTGCAGCTCGAGCTGCTGAAGCCCGAGATGATCCTTTCCGAGCGGGGCATCAATTCGACGATCGTGATGTTCGGCGGCGCGCGCATTCCCGAACCCGGCGGCGACGCCTGGGCGGCGAGGAACGAGACGCAGCGCAAGAACCTGACGGCCGCCTCGATCTACTATGAGGAGGCACGCAAGTTTTCGCAGCTCTGTTCGCAGCATTCGGCGGAGTCGGGCTACACGGAATATGTCGTCGTCACCGGCGGCGGGCCGGGCGTGATGGAGGCGGGAAACCGCGGGGCCGCCGAAATCGGCGCGCCTTCGATCGGCCTCAACATCGTGCTGCCGCACGAGCAGGCGCCGAACCGCTTCGTGACGCCGGAGCTTTCCTTCAACTTCCACTATTTCGCCATCCGCAAGATGCACTTCCTGCTGCGTGCCAAGGCGGTCGTGGTGTTTCCCGGCGGCTTCGGTACGCTGGACGAACTGTTCGAGACGATCACGCTGATGCAGACCGGTCGTCTGGCGCTGGTGCCGCTGATCCTGTTCGGCGAGAAGTTCTGGCGCAAGATCATCGATTTCGAGGCGCTGGCCGAATTCGGTACGATCGCCCCCAACGACGTCGACCTGATCCGGTTTGTCGAAACGGCGGACGAGGCCTGGGAGATCATCGCAAAGTTCTACCAGACGATGGATCCCAAGCAGGTGCCGATGGCATCCGGCGTCCGGTAGGACCGGACGGCCACCGGCACGGCGAATTTCACATTTCGTCGCAGTGACAGGGGCACTGTCTGTGGCATGCGAGCCCTCATGCATGTCGTGCGGCAGATCGTCAGGGACCGGATTGAGTTCAGCGCCATTTCGGCGCTGTTTGCGATTGTCCTGTTGCTGCAGGGTCTCTCCGCTGGGTTCGCCCAGGGCGGCATGGCCGCAGCGGAAGACGAGCCGAAGCGGTGCGGCGCAAGCAACGCCTGCGGCGTAAGTCGCGCGTTACGAGAAGAGGCCGGCGCGGTTTGCGCCGGCCTCTTCGGCATCAGATCTTCCGGGTGAAATCGGCCGCATCGATGAAACCGTCGCCATTCCTGTCGCGGCGCTTGAACATGCGACCCGCCTGCTCGGAAACCTCGGCAAGGCTGAGCGAACCGTTTTTGTCCGTGTCTGCCATGGCGAACACGCGGGGGCGCATGCCGGGCAGCATCACCGGGCGCGTGTCCTTCAGCTTCTCCATCGCCTCTGTCCTGTCCGCGCCCGTCTTGTCCATGGCGGCGCGCAATTCCTTGCGGGCCTCGCGGAAGGCCTGGCGCTTGGCCTTGATCTCGTCGCGCGTCACCTGGCCGTTACCGTCGGCATCGAAATTCTTGAAGGCTTCGGATGCGCGCGCCTGGATTTCCTCCAGCGACACCTTCTTGTCGCCATTGGTATCGAGCCGATTCATCATCCATTCCGCGCGTTGCTCCCGCGTCGGCCGCTCGCGGGCGGCGAAGCTGGGGGCGGCAAGGCTGGTGAGCGCGAGGCTGGCTGCGACGGCGCCGAGAATGAGCTTGTTCTTCCGCATGTCAAAATCCTTGTCCATGAGATTGTCCATGAACGGAGGATAGGCGGATCAGGCCGGATCGCCAGTTAATTTTTTGTAATGTAACCCTTTGATGGAAAAAGGATTTTCCATGGCAGAATTGTGTTTTGTTACGTGGTGTCAAACTTCCGAAACAAGTCGCGTCAGGAAGCCGGTCAGATCCTCGGTAACGTAGTCGACCTGGGCATCGCCATCGGTTGTCTTTTCCCAGGCCTCGGCGAATTCATATTCGAAATTGCGCGGCACGAGCAGCACCGTCTTCATGCCGAGCGCCTTTGGTACGATGAGGTTGCGCGGCAGGTCCTCGAACATGGCGGCATGGTTCGTGTCGACCCGGTGCAGGCTCATGAACTTGTGATAGGTATCGCCGGCCGGCTTCGGCACGTAGTCGGCGGCAACGATGTCGAAAATTTCGTCGAAATGATCGAGAATGCCGAGCGCCCGCGCCGTCATCTCGGCATGTTTGACGCTGCCATTGGTAAAGATGAACTTGCGGCCGGGCAGCGCCCGGATCGCGTCGCCGAGCGCCGGATCGGCCGGCACGACGGAATAGTCGATCGCATGCGCCTTTTCGAGGAAATCATTGGGGTCGATATCGTGATGGATCATCAGGCCCTGCAGCGTCGTGCCGTGATCGCGGTAATACTGCTTCTGCAACGTCTTGGCCGCGGCCGGATCCAGCCGCAGCAAGGTGGCGACGAAGGCGGTCATGTTGCGGTCGATCTGCGAAAACAGATTGACGTGGTGCGGATAGAGCGTGTTGTCGAGGTCGAACACCCAGTCGGTGACATGGGCGAAGTCGGCTTTGGTCGGCAGGCGATCGAGCTGGGTCATGGAGCCTTATCGCATGGCGACAGTGCCTAGGAAATGGGCTTTATGTGCCCTTTTCGCATTTCCACTTTGAATTGCGGATGGGATGTGGCACGTTTCCAGCAGGGACGATTTTGGTTCGGGAGCCGTTGATACCGATGCCCGATGAGGTCTTCTACCTTGCGTTTCTGCTCGGATTCTACGCCACGACGGTCGTGACCTATTTCGCCCTCGGCTTTGGCCTGACCTGGCTCAACGATCGCAATCCGCAGCGGAAGATCCAGAAGGGGCGCGGTTCCGGCAAACGCCGCAAGGCGGAAATCCGCCAGAGCCTGGCGTCGATGTTCAGCGCCTGCCTGCCGGTGACGATCGGCCTCTACGCCCAGCAAAAGGGCTGGGCGCCTGCGCCATGGGCCTTCAACTGGTGGGCGGCGCTGCCGCTCTTTATCCTCGTCATGTTCCTTTACGACACCTGGTTCTATTTCATGCACAGGCTGCTGCACACCAAGTGGCTCTACCCGCTGCATGCCCTTCATCACAAAAGTGTCGCGCCGACGATCTGGAGCACCTATTCGGAAGATGTTCTGGACAATTTCCTGCTGCAGAGTTTTTCGGCCGTCATCGTCTTCGTCGTGCCGTTCCCGCCGGCCATTCTGGTGGGGCACAGGCTGTTCGAGCATTTCAACGGCATGTTAGGCCATTGCGGATTCGAGTATCTCGCCTCATCGACCGCGCGGTACCCGTCGCCGTTGTTGTGCACGACCTTCCATGACCAGCACCATTCGGGATTCCGGTACAATTACGGCAACTATTTCTCATTCTGGGACCGGGTCCTCGGTACGGTTTCGCCCGATTACGACCAGCGCGTGAAGAAATTCGAGGATGAGGCGCCCTCATTGACCTTCAGACAGACCGCGCCCACGCCGGCGGCACAGGAAAACTCTGCCTGAGGCGCATTTAGCCGGCCGCTGTCCTTGGCAATCTCCTGCCCTGCATGCTAGCCGGCATGGCATGCAAACCTGGATCCTCATCACAATCGCGGCGGCGTTCCTGCAGAACATCCGCTCCGCCATGCAGAAGCACCTTAAAGGCGTCATGGGCACGACCGGGGCGACCTTCGTGCGCTTCGGTTACGGCCTGCCCTTTGCGTTCGCCTATCTCGCGATTCTCTGGCGCGGCTTCGACCGGCCGCTGCCTGTTCCGGATGGGCAGTTCTTTCTCTGGGCAGTGATCGGTGGGTTCGCGCAGATCACTGCCACCTTCCTTCTGGTACACCTGTTCTCCTTCCGCAATTTTGCGGTCGGAACCGCCTATTCGCGCACCGAGCCGGCGCAGGCGGCGTTGTTCGGGCTGATCTTTCTCGGCGAGGCGGCAAGCCAGGGCACGCTGATCGCCATTGCCATCTCGGTCATCGGCGTGATGATCATTTCGGTGGCGCGCACGCCGCTCAGCGTCAAATCGCTGGTGACCTCGGTCTTTACCCGCACGGCCGGTATCGGACTGTTGTCCGGCACCTTTTTCGGCCTGTCGGCGGTGTCCTACCGCTCAGCCTCGCTGGCGCTCGCGCCGAGCCTGCCTGCGCCGGATTTCGTCGTGCAGGCGAGCTTTACGCTGGGCTTTGTCATCTTGCTGCAGACCTTGACGATGCTTGCGTGGATTCTCGTCCGCGAACCGGAGGAACTGAAGCGCGTGATCACCGCCTGGCGGCCGGGTCTGCTGGTCGGCTTTGCCGGTGCCTCGGCGTCGTTCGGCTGGTTCATGGCGATGACGCTGCAGCAGGCGGCAATCGTCAAGGTGGTGGCGCAGGTCGAAATGCTGTTCACCTTCGCCTCCGCCGTCTTCATCTTTCGCGAATGGATCAACCGGCTGGAGGTGATCGGCTGCCTGCTCATCGTACTCGGCGTCGTCATGCTGCTGGTGGTTTGACCGAACAGACCCGCGAAATCTGGCGGTCACCTCTGGCGCAGGTGGCGGCTTTTGCGGCATGACGTTCACTGGGATTGTTTTCGGAGGAAAAACGATGAACCAGGTGGAGAAGGCAAAGGCGTTCGCGCAACTGCACCGCAAGGGTGATCCGGTGGTGCTCTACAATATCTGGGATGCCGGCAGCGCCAAGGCCGTTGCAGAAGCCGGCGCCAAGGCGCTGGCGACCGGAAGCTGGTCGGTGGCGGCTGCCAACGGTTATGGCGACGGCCAGGAGTTTCCGCTGCTGCAGCTCGTCGATATCGCCCGCGCCATCGTCGCGGCGACCGACCTGCCGGTGTCGATCGATTTCGAAGGCGGCTATGCCGAGGATGCCGCCGAGGTCGCGCTGAATGTCGGGCGGGTGATCGACGTCGGTGCCGTCGGCATCAATTTCGAGGACCAGGTGGTCGGCGGCAGCGGGCTGCACACGCTCGAGGCACAAGCGGCGCGCATCAAGGCGATCCGCGCGACGGCCGAGCAGAAGGGCGTGCCCTTCTTCATCAATGCGCGCACCGATCTGTTCCTGAAGCTCTCCGATCCCGTCCGCCACGCCCCCCTGGTGGACGAGGCGATCGAGCGGGCGGCGGCCAATGCCGAGGCCGGCGCCAGCGGCTTCTTCGTGCCGGGCCTGTCGAACCCGGACCTGATCGGCCGCGTCTGCGAGGCCGTCGCGCTGCCGGTCAACATCATGATGCGGCCGGGCGTGCCGGAAGTGCGCACGCTTGCCGGATTGGGCGTTGCCCGTGTGAGCTATGGGCCGGGGCCGTACCGGGCGATGATCGAATGGCTGAAGGGCGAGGCGGCGAAGGTCTATCAGCAAGGCTGACGCTGCGTATCGCTTGGTGTTCCTTCATTCCCTGTGCTCGTTACAGGAATCCAGCAAGCCCAAGTCCTTCGGGTCAGAGAGTCTTTTGATCCGAAGGAGGTGGGCTGGATCCCCGCCAAAAGGGCGAGGATGACGGCGGCGGGGGGTGCGCCTGCCACGGACGGCCCGGCATCTGATGGAAGAGATTTCCGGCAGGGCCGAAGTTGCTCTACCTTCACGGAACGATCAGGGTTCCCGCACCATGCTCCGTGAAGATCTCCAGCAGCACCGAATGCGCGGTCTTGCCGTTGAGGATGACGACGCCTTCGACGCCTCGGGCGAGTGCCTCGATGCAGGTTTCGACCTTGGGGATCATGCCGCCGGAAATCGTGCCGTCCTTGATCAGCGCATGCGCTTCGGCGACGGAGAGTTCCTTGATCAGTTCACCCTTCTTGTCGAGTACGCCGGGAACATCGGTGAGGAAGAGCAGGCGGGTGGCGTTGAGCGACCCGGCAATGGCGCCGGCAAAGGTGTCGGCGTTGATGTTGTAGGTATGGCCGTCGCGGCCGGGAGCGACCGGGGCGATGACCGGGATCATCTCCGAGCGGGCGAGCAGGTCGAGCAGCGTGCGGTCGACTTCGACGATCTCGCCGACGAAACCGAGATCGAGGACGCGCTCGATGTTGGAATCCGGGTCCTTGATGGTCTTCTTGGCCTTTTCGGCAAAGACCATGTTGCCGTCCTTGCCGCAGAGGCCGATCGCCCATTCGCCGGTCTGGTTGATCAGCGCGACGATTTCCTTGTTGATCGAGCCGGCGAGCACCATTTCGACGATCTCGACGGTCTTGGCGTCGGTGACGCGCAGGCCGCCCTCGAATTTCGATTCGATGCCCATCTTCGTCAGCATCGCACCGATCTGCGGGCCGCCGCCATGGACGACGATCGGGTTGACGCCCGACTGCTTCAGCAGCGCGATATCCGCGGCAAAGGCTTTGCCGAGCTCGGGATTGCCCATGGCGTGGCCGCCATATTTGACGACGATCGTCTTGTTCTCGTAGCGCTGCATATAGGGCAGGGCCTTGGCGAGAAGATCGGCCTGGATTTCGCTCTCTGATGCGGACATGGGAATACCTCTGGAAAAAGCCGGGTGCTGTTTAGCGCAAGTTTCCGGCCGAGGGAATGTCCGCGCGAAAGATAAAGCCAATGTGACATTGGTTTGGCTGGCCGTCTTTATCTGTGGCCTCCCTTTTTATCCCCGGGTTTCCGCCCTATCTACGCCGCCACAGGGGCGAGGACCGGAAGCTTTCATGGCCAGTGACGATATTTCCACGCTGATCGGCCGGGTTGCGCTGCGGGACCGTGCGGCGTTCTCGGCGCTCTACAGGCAGACCAGCCCGAAACTTTTTGCCATTTGCGTGCGTATCTTGAGGGACAGGGCCGAAGCGGAAGAGGCGCTGCAGGAAATCTACATCAAGATCTGGCAGCGCGCCGGCCGCTACGCCGCCGGCGAGACCAATCCGATGTCCTGGCTTTCGGCAATCGCGCGCAATCATGCGATCGATCAGCTGAGGGCGCGAAAGCCTGTGGCAAACGCGATTGACGAGGCTTATGATCTGGCCGATTCTGCGCCCGATCCGGAAAAATCCGCCGTCAACGCGGCGGAGGGCCGCAAAATCGACAAGTGCATGGGCGAGCTTGAAGCAGACCGCGCGGACGCGGTGCGCAAGGCCTATGTCGAAGGGCTGAGCTACCAGGAACTCGCCGGTCTTTTCGGCGTTCCGCTGAACACGATGCGAACATGGCTGCGCCGCAGCCTCCTCAAACTGAGAGAGTGCATGGAGCGATGACCACACAGGACCCCGAAAGCGGTGATTCCCGTCGCGACCAGGTGATCGCGGGCGAATATGTGCTTGGTGTTCTTTCTGCCGACGACCGCCGAAAGGTCGAGGCCCGCATGGTGCTCGACCGCGCCTTCGCAGCCATGGTCAAGCACTGGCAGAGCAATCTCTCCACCTTCGACGAGAGCTATGATCCGCTGCCGCCATCGCCGCAGGTCTTCACCGCCATCGAGCGGCGGATCTTTGCCGATCAGCCGGCTGTTGCGGGCGGTGGATTGTGGAGCTCGCTGGCCTTCTGGCGGATTTTGACGCTGGCTTCCGTCGCCGGTCTCGTCACGATCGCCACCTTTGCCTCCGGCATTCTGGAGCCGGTGAGCGAAAAGAGGCGACCGCTGGTGGCCGAACTGGCGGGCGAGGGCAGCGCGGCGATCAACCTTCTGGCGCAGTACGACGCTGCCACCGGGGCGCTGACGGTGACGCCGGTTGCCGCCCGGCAGGCGGAGGCCAAGTCGCTGGAGGTCTGGCTGATCGAGGGCGACAACCCGGCCAAGTCGCTCGGCGTCCTGCCGCAGACGGGCGAAGGCGAGATCGTCATCGCGCCGGAACTGCGCGCGAAGGTGGGCGAGGGCGTCACGCTCGCCCTGAGCGTCGAGCCGCTCGGCGGCTCGCCGACGGGCAAAGCAACGGGACCTGTGGTTGCTGCGGGCAAGACGCGTCTTCCCTGAGACTGTTTTCGAATGTCAGTCATAGCTGACCAAATGCTGCGCCCCGCTGCGCAGCATTTTTCGTCGTGCGCTACTGATATTTGAAAAAACATTTTTATTTCAGTCTGTTGGAAATTTCCGAATTTTCCTGAAACTCTTTTGTCAGGGCTGCCGTTACTCGCTTTGTCCTCTGCGCAGAGAACATGAACTCCAGAAAATTGGGAGAGACCCGCAAGCCGGGTCCGCGAGATCAACAGGAAGGAATAGAGATGTTCAAGTCCATGCTGAGGACAGTGACCGTTGCTTCGATACTGGCTGCCGGCGCCTTTGCCGCCCATGCCGGAAATCCGTCGGTCGGCGGCGCGCCGATGTACGACAACAAGAATATCATCGAAAATGCGGTGAATTCGAAGGATCACACGACGCTGGTCGCAGCCGTCAAGGCTGCCGGTCTGGTCGAGACGCTTCAGGGCGCCGGGCCGTTCACGGTGTTTGCTCCGGTCAATTCGGCTTTTGACGCGCTGCCTGCCGGCACCGTCGACACGCTCCTGAAGCCGGAAAGCAAGGACATGCTGACCAAGGTGCTGACCTGCCACGTGGTATCGGCCAATGCGATGTCCGATGCCATCGGCAAGATGGTGATGGACGATGGCGGCACGCATGACGTCAAGACGGTCGGCGGCTGCGTGCTGAAGGCCAAGGCCGATGGCGGCAAGATCACGCTCACCGACGAAACCGGCGGCGTGGCAACCGTCACGATCGCCGACGTCAAGCAGTCGAACGGCGTGATTCACGTCATCGACAAGGTGCTGCTGCCGAAGGGTTGATCGTTTGCGGATTGGCAGCCGGATGCGTCTTCGACGGCATTTCGGCTCCGGGCCGGGAACCCGTCTCTTCCGGCCTGCTGCATGTTTCAGAACATGCAGCAATTCAAGGACGACAGCCTTCGTTGTTCGTCTGAAAGACCCACGGGCCACCGGTGCTTTCCGGTGGCCTTTTTCATGTTCAAGCGTTTCCTCACGCGGGATTGATCGGCATTTGTTTTGCCGTCCGCAGCCGGGAACATTAGGTTCACAGCAAAGCATTGCCGGCACATCCGGCAGACGGGAGAACGATCATGACACGCCGCGGCTTCTTTCTTCTTTCCGGCACCGCTGTCCTCGCCGCCGCCGCCTTTCGCGGCTTCACGCGAAACAGCGTTGCTTCGGAAACGGGCGAAACATTCGAGGTGACAAAGACCGACGCGGAATGGAAGGCGATCCTGACGGACGAGCAGTACCGCATCCTGCGCCACGAGGACACCGAGCGGCCTTTTACCAGCGCGCTCAACACCGAGAAGCGCAAGGGCATCTTCCATTGCGCCGGTTGCGATCTGCCGGTCTATTCCTCCGAAGCGAAATATGACAGTGGCACCGGCTGGCCGAGTTTCTGGGAGGCGCTGCCGAACGCCATCGGCACGCGCGAGGACACCTCGCTGTTCATGACGCGCACCGAGTGCCATTGCCGCCGCTGCGGCGGGCATCTCGGCCATATCTTCAACGACGGCCCGCCGCCGACCGGCATGCGCCACTGCATCAACGGCATGGCGATGACGTTTGCGCCGGCGACGGCCGCCTGAATTCGCGTCAGAAGGTGCCCGGTGTCGGCGATTGCGGCTGGGTCCCTGAGAGCGCTGCCTGTAGCCTCGCTTCCTGCTCCGGCGCGAGAGAGGTCTTGAGAACCTTGCCGCGCAGGCCGGAAAATTCCCCCAGCACTTTTTCCGGCTGCACCTTGCGCACGAGTACGAACAGCGCCGAGGAATTGTTGGGAATGGTCTCGCTCAGGGACTTGATGAAGTCGTCATCGATGCCGTAGTCGGCCAGCGAGCCCGAAAGAGCGCCGGTGCCGGCACCAATAGCGCCGCCGATGGCAAAACCGGCAAGCGGGTTGAGGAATAGCAGGCCGACGAGGCCACCCCACAGCGAACCGCTCAAAAGGCCGGAGGTGGCGCCGATCGTGGCCAGATTGACGCTCTGCTTCAGGTGAACCTTGCCGGTTTCGTCACGCACGACGACGACGGCATCCTCGAGGTCGATGAGGTATTCCTTCTTCAGCGTGTTCAGCTTCAGAAGCACCTTGTCGGCTTCTTCCATGTTGTCGAAGCCGATGACAATCAGATCAGACATGTTGTTTCTCCCTC
The DNA here is from genome assembly GCF_000379605.1 of Rhizobium giardinii bv. giardinii H152. GTDB lineage: Bacteria > Pseudomonadota > Alphaproteobacteria > Rhizobiales > Rhizobiaceae > Pararhizobium > Pararhizobium giardinii. Next base: position 353,958 of record NZ_KB902578.1, read on the forward strand.
AACGCGTGACGTCTCTGGGGTTGCCGAACGGCAATCCCCGCGGGGAGATAGAGCACATTTGGTGTCGGGGTAGTGTGACAGCCCGGTTAGCTGGCGATTGCGGTCCGGATGGCGCCGCGCAGTTCCTCGAGGCCGTTGCCCTTGTCCGAGGAGGTGGAGAGGACTTCCGGGAAGGCGGCCGGTCTTTTCCGGATCCTTTCCAGCGTCTCGGCAATCAGCCTTGGAACCGCCGGCTCCTTGATCTTGTCGGTTTTGGTCAGGACGATCTGGTAGGACACCGCCGCCTTGTCGAGCAGGGAGAGCACGTCCTCGTCGTTCTTCTTGATGCCGTGGCGGCTGTCGATCAGCACATAGACGCGCTTCAGCGTCGAGCGGCCGCGCAGATAGTCGAAGACCAGCTTGGTCCAGGCGTCGACATGTTCCTTCGGCGCCTGCGCATAGCCGTAGCCGGGCATGTCGACGAGCGCCATCGGAGGCAAGTCGCCGGCTTCGCCGGAGTAGCCGTCAGGTACGAAATAGTTGAGTTCCTGGGTGCGGCCCGGGGTGTTGGAGGTGCGGGCGAGACCCTTCTGCCCGACCAGCGCGTTGATCAGCGACGACTTGCCGACATTGGAGCGGCCGGCAAAGGCGATCTCCAGCGGACCTTCCGGCGGCAGGAACTTCATCGACGGCACGCCGCGAATGAATATCCATGGCCGCCCGAAGAGGGGCTTGTCGTCCTGCGGCTTGATGTCTGTCATGGCGTCCTGTCCTTGGTCTCGCTCACGACTTCGCGGTTTTGCGCCGTCAAGTCAAGGAGAGTTGCGCGCTTGGCGCCTTTGCTCAGCCAAGCGCTCTTCTCTGCCGCCACAGCTCGACGCTGAGATAGGAGAGAAGGGCGGTGAGCACGATCGTTCCGCCGAGTATGGCATTCGAGCTCGGGATCTCGCCGTGGATCAGGGCGACCCAGAGTGGCGCTAGAACGGTTTCAGCCGTTCCCAAAAGGGCGGCGAGCGCGGACGGGATGAGCCGTGCGCCGGTGACGAACAGCGCCAGGCCCAGGCCGAAATTGAGCGCGCCGAAGGTCACGAGGATGCCGAGCTCGGGCAGGGTGACCGTAAGGCCGGAGGACATGACCGCCGCGACCGTGCCGGCTACGATGGTGCCGAAGCAGGCGGCCGGCGTCATGCGGACATGGGCGTAGCGGCGGGTAATCACGGTGGCGAGCGCAAAGACGAAGGCGATGAGCATGGCAAGCGCATCGCCGATCGGCGAGACGGCGCCGCTCATCGAATCCGAAACCATGATGGCGACACCGCCGATCACGGCTGCGATGGCGAGCCATGTGAGGCGCGAGATACGCTCGCGGAAGACGAGCCAACTGATGAGCGCGGCGATCAGCGGTACGCCCGCCTGAATCAGCACCACATTGGCGACCGTAGTGTAGGCAAGTGCCAGGATGAACGAGGTCGAGGCAATGGCGAAGCAGAGACCGACGGCGATGCCCGGCAGGCCCATGTTGCGGAAGAGGGTCGCTGTGCCGCGCGGGCCATCGCGCAGAAGCATGAAGCCGAGGAGAAAGAGGGCCGCAAACAGCGACCGCCAGAAGACGATGGTCCAGCCCTCGACCGCAAGGAACCGCGCCAGCGTGCCGCCGAAGCTCCAGACGACGGCCGAGCCGAGCAACAGCAGTGAGCCGTGAACCGGGTTTTGTGATCCTGCGGCGACGGATTGCGGCAAGGCGGAAGGTTGCGACATGGCAGGAATCCGGTTGGAGACGGCTGGAAGTGTAGACGCGATTTGCGGCGCGGACGCCGACAGGCGCGACACGCTGTTGTCGCAAACTTCATGCGTCAGGGAAAGGCCGCGAGCTGTGTCGAACCGATACCAAGCGCGACTGTCAGCGCGCTGCAATCGCGTCCAGAAGCAGTGCGCGAAGTCGGTCGGCGAGCGTTACTGCGGATCCCACAAAGGCAGCCTGAGCTTCCAGCAACCAGAAAGGCAAAGGCTCCGGAGGCGATCCGGAGCCTTTCCACGCAATTCACGCCGGCCTATTCGGCCGGTTTGGGTTTCCTGGAGAACAGGCCCTTGAGGTTGTCGAACAGTTCGACCTTGACGCCGTGGCGCCTCATGATGACCGCCTGCTGGGCGATCGACAGGGTGTTGTTCCAGGCCCAGTAGATGACCAGGCCGGCCGGGAAGCTCGCAAGCATGAAGGTGAAGACCACCGGCATCCAGGTGAACAGCATCGCCTGGGTCGGATCCGGCGGCGTCGGGTTCATGCGCATCTGCAGGAACATGGTGACACCCATGATCAGTGGCCAGACGCCGATCAGAAGCATGTGCGGCACTTCGAACGGAAGGAGGCCGAACAGGTTGAAGATCGAGGTCGGATCCGGCGCGGACAGGTCCTGGATCCAGCCGAAGAACGGCGCGTGGCGCATCTCGATGGTGACGTAGATCACCTTGTAGAGCGCGAAGAACACCGGGATCTGCAACAGGATCGGCCAGCAGCCGGCGATCGGGTTGATCTTTTCCTCCTTGTAGAGCTGCATCATCGCCTGCTGCAGCGCCATCCGATCGTCGCCGTGCTTCTTCTTCAGTTCCTCCATCTTCGGCTGAACCTTCTTCATGTTCGCCATCGAAGCGTACTGCTTCGAGGCAAGCGGGAAGAACAGCGCCTTGACGACGATGGTGGTCAGAAGGATCGCAACGCCGAAATTGCCGAAATAACGGAAGAAGAAATCCATCAGTTTGAACATCGGCTTGGTGATGAAGTAGAACCAGCCCCAGTCGATCAAGAGATCGAACTGCGGAATGGAATAGGACTTCTCGTAGCCATCGACCAACGGAACCTGCTTGGCGCCGGCGAAAACCAGGGCCTTGAGATCGGTCGATTGGCCAGGAGCGATCGTGATTGCATCCTGCTTGTAGTCGGCCTGGTAGCGCGGACGCCCGTCGGGGAAATGCGCGAACTTCGCTTCGTATGGCGTCGCCTGCGGCGGCACGATCGTGGCCGCCCAGTATTTGTCAGTGATGCCGAGCCAGCCGGTCGTGGTCTTGCCGGGCTGGATCGGTGCTTCGTCCTCGACCTTGCCATAGGCCACTTCGTTCAGGCCATGCTCGCCGATCACGCCGATGAAGCCTTCATGAAGCACGTAGATGCTCGGCGTCGTCGGCTTGTTGAAGCGGGTGACGCGGCCATAGGAGGACAGCGAAACCGGAGCGCCGCTGCCGTTGTTGATGGTATCGGTGATCTGGAACATGAAATGCTCGTCCACCGAGATGGTGCGGGTGAAGTCCACGCCCTTCTCGTTGGTGAAGGTCAGCACCACTGGTGTTGCGGGCGTCAGCTTTTCGCCGCTCTTGACCGACCAGACGGTCGCCGGACCGGGAACCGTGCCGCTCGCCTCATTGCCGATATAGCCGAGTTCGGTAAAATAGCCGTCCTTGCTGTCGGCCGGGCTGAAGAGCGTGATGATCGGGCTCTTGTCGTCGACGGTCTCGTGATATTCCTTGAGCTTCAGGTCGTCGAGGCGGGCGCCGGTCAGGTTGATCGAGCCGCTGAGTGCCGGCGTGTCGATGGTCACGCGGGCCGATTTGGCGATCGCCTGTTCCCGGTTCTCGTTGCCGCCAGGTACCGCGCCGGCCGGGGTCTGCCCGGTCGTTGTCTGTCCGGTAGCTGTCTGTCCTGCCGTGGTCTGGTTGCCGGCTGCCGGATTGGCCTGGGTCTGCTCCGCCGCAATTCGCTCCTTCTCTATCTTCGGATTGATGTAGACAAACTGCCAGGCGATCAGGATGAGCACCGACAGGGCAATCGCCACGAAGTAATTGCGGTTATTTTCCATCATTCTTTCCTGAAGCCGGCCGGCTGCGGCCGTGAATTTTCTGCTTGTTTTCGATCCGCTCGCGGAGCCCTCCCACCAGCCGCTCGAAGGGAGCGTTGAGGAGGTCGCGTCTGGCGACAATCACATAGTCGTGTCCGGGCTTCATTGCAAACCCGGCACACAGCCGCACCGCCTCTTTCAGGCGCCTGCGCATCCGGTTGCGTTCCACGGCATTGCCGTGCTTCTTGGTGACAGTGAAGCCGCAGCGGGGCTGGCTCTCCGGTTCGCCGCGATCGAGAACCTCGAGCAGGAACAACGGGCCTTTCCGCTGCTCCCCTTTGCGCACAGCAAGAAACTGCGGCCGGCTTTTCAGCCGCCCGACAGTCGATTTTGGATTATTTGACGTCATGTGCCCGCATTCTTTCCTCGGGCCCGATCGGCTTAAGCCGACAGACGCTTGCGGCCACGTGCCCGGCGGGCAACGATAACCTTGCGGCCACCTTTGGTGGCGATACGTGCACGGAAGCCGTGACGGCGCTTGCGAACAAGCTTGGACGGTTGATAGGTACGCTTCGACATTTATTTTAATACCGCGGTGTGCGGCCCTTCTTGGGTTTGCTTTTAAGCAAGGGAGCGTTACGTTCCGGCCACGGCTTTGCACGGGGCAAGGGGACTTGTCCGGACGTGGGGCGGCTTATAAGAGCAAAGACGCGCGAAAGTCAATTGCCGGCGCAGAAAAGCTGGGATTTGCGCGTTTTCAGGCGTTCCTGATCGCGCCGGGCCCCACGCGATCTGCGTCGGTGGATTCAATGCCAGATTGAAGATTAGAATTTATTAATATAAGAAGCTGAAGAAACCCCTAAGCCGGAACCCCCACAATTCTACTGGTTCCAGGAAGTGCTTCGTTAATCATCCTTGACTTAGTGTCTCCGCATATAACCAAGCCTGCAAGTTGCCACTTTCAGGCCTTTTGCAGGTTGCGAGGAGACAGGTACGCATGAAAATTCGAGGTAAGATCTATCTCATCGTCGGCGTGATGAGCCTGATCACGCTGGCCGTGACGGGCATGGCGCTGACGGTGATCACGCAATACAACGCAAGGCTCGTCCAGTTCGACAATGCCTCGGATCGTGCCTTCAACGGCGAGCGCCTGAACCGCCTCGTGACCGCGGTGGTGATGGAATCGCGCGGCATCTATGCGGCCCCGACGGTCGAGAAATCCAAGTCCTTCGCCGATGGCCTGATGAAGAATCTCGGCAAGATGGATACGCTTCTCGCTGACTGGCGGCCGCTGGTGCCGCCGGAGGAACTGCCGGCGTTCGAGGCCGTGGTCAAGCGTGCCGCCGAATTCCGCACCTTCCGCACGGAGACGGCGCGGCTCAGCCAGGAAGTCTCGCCCCAGGCTGCCAACGAGCAGGGCAACAACGAACTCAACCGCGCCAACCGCAAGGCCTTCCAGGCCGAGATCGACGCTGTCGTGGACGCGGACCGCGCCGCGCTGGAGGCAATCCAGGAAGACCTGGGCGCCATCGAAAGACAGATGATCCTGATCGTCCTCGTGACGGCCGCCATCGGTCTTGTTGCCGGCCTCGGCATCGCCTTCTACATCGGCACGAAGGAACTGAGCCAGCCGATCCTCAGGCTGACGGGTACGATGAAGCGGCTCGCCGAGGGCGATCTCGACGCCGACGTGCCCTTTGCCGGCCGCAAGGACGAGATCGGCGAAATGGCAGCTACCGTCGAAGTCTTCAAGCGCAACGGTCTTGCCGTGCGCGAACTCAATGCCCAGGAAACGGCGCTGCGCCAAAAGAGCGCCGACCTGCAGTCCAGCATCGCGGTGGTCGTTGCCGCGGCCGCGGCCGGCGATTTCACCCGGCGCATCAACAAGGACTACGACGACGCCGACCTCAATCGCTTCGCTGCAAGCGTCAACGAACTGGTCGCAAGCGTCGACAGCGGCATCAACGAGACGCGGCGCGTCATCGCCAGCCTCGCCGCCGGCGACCTGACGCAGGACATGAACGGCACCTTCCACGGCGCCTTCGCCGAACTGCAGCAGAACGTCAACGATACGCTGTCGACCCTGCAAAACACGCTGCGCGAGATCCGCACCACGACCGATTCGATCAACGGCAACTCGATCGAACTGCGCTCCGCCGCCGACGACCTGGCAAAGCGAACCGAACAGCAGGCAGCATCGCTCGAAGAGACGTCGGCGGCGCTGGAGGAAATCACCGTCGCCGTCCGCAACTCGACCGATCGCGCCCAGGAGGCGACCGTCATGGTCACCGAGGCCAAGCAGAGTGCGGCCCAGTCCGGCGAAGTGGTCCGCAATGCGGTCGACGCCATGGGCCGCATCGAGCAGGCCTCCAGCGAAATCGGCCAGATCACCAACGTCATCGACGAGATCGCCTTCCAGACCAATCTTCTGGCGCTCAATGCCGGTGTGGAGGCGGCGCGTGCCGGCGATGCGGGCAAGGGTTTTGCCGTCGTCGCGCAGGAGGTTCGCGAGCTTGCACAGCGCGCCGCAAGCGCAGCCAAGGACATCAAGGCGCTGATCGCCAAATCCGGCTCGGAGGTGGCAACAGGCGTCAAGCTCGTGCAGGAGACCGGCCAGGTTCTCGGCCAGATCGAAACGCGGGTGCTGAAGATCAACGACCATATCCACTCGATCGCCACCGCCGCCCGCGAACAGTCGACGGGTCTCAGCGAAGTCAGCATCGCCGTCAACCAGATGGACCAGGTGACGCAGCAGAACGCCGCCATGGTGGAGGAAGCCAACGCCGCGACCCACAAGCTCTCGGCCGAAACCGACAACCTTGCCCGGCTGATCTCGCACTTCAAGCTCAACGACTCCCCGCCGACCAGGGTCGTCGCACCGGTGCGCGAAAACGCCCGTCCGGTTGCCTCGCCGGCCCGCAAGATGCTCGGCACCGTCGCCCGTGCCTTCGGTGGCGGTTCGGCGAGCGCCGCCGTGTCGAAGGACAACTGGGAAGAATTCTGACCCGGTTTCCTGCCAAGCGCTGAACAATGGTCCCGCGGCGATCCGCAATCGCCGCGGGATTTTTGCATGTGCAGTTTCGACCACGGCGACGTTTTTCGCCGCGATTATCGGTGGAGCGCGTCAAGCTCAGTCGCAGCCGCATTTGGCGCCGCCGCGCCCCCTGCGACCATGACGGAGATTGGAAAACGCGCGGGCATCGCCTATTATAAAGCTCTGACACGTAAGCCGTTCGCCCGGGCCGTCATCCGGCTGCCGCGGCGTCCTGGCCGAGGCGGGAACGCGCAAAGAACATGACGGCAGAAAAGACAGGGGCCACAGCCTTCCACAAGCCACCACGGCGGACCGGCTTTTTTCGCGGGCTTTCCGGCAGGCTGCTGCTGCTCACGGTATCGTTCGTCATGCTCGCCGAAGTGCTGATCTTCGTGCCCTCCGTCGCCAACATGCGCATCCGCTGGCTGGAAGACCGGCTCAACACGGCGGCTGCGGCCGGCGTGGTGGTCGACGGCCTCCAGGATGTGCAGCTCTCGCGGCCGCTGCAGGAAGAAACCCTGATGGCGACGGGGACCAAGGCGATCGTGCTCAGGCGCAAGGATGAATCGCGGCTGATCGCCGCCGAGGACATGCCGCCGGAAGTCGATGCACAGTATGACGTCGCGGCGATGACGCCGCTTGCCGCCATCCGCGACGCCTTCGACACGCTGCTGTTCGGCGGCGACAAGGTGGTGCGGATCTACGGGCCCGTGGGTGACAGCGACGCGATCATCGAGGTGGTGATGGAGGATCAGAGCCTGCGCAAGGCGATGCTGATATATTCCCGCAACGTGTTTTTTCTCTCGCTGGCGATTTCGCTGTTCACCGCCACGCTGATTTTCCTCGCGATTCGCCGCCTGATGATTGCGCCGATCCGGCGGATGACCGCCAACATGCAGGAGTTTTCGGCCGACCCTGCCGATCCCGCCCGCGTGCTTGAGCCGGCGCCGGGCGAAGACGAGCTGTCGGTTGCCGGCCAGCACCTGGCGGCCATGCAGCGGCAGTTGCAGAAGACCCTGAAGCAGCAGAAGAACCTCGCCGATCTCGGCCTTGCCGTGTCGAAGATCAACCATGACATGCGCAACATCCTGTCGTCGGCGCAATTGATCTCGGACCGGCTGGCCGATGTCGACGATCCGATCGTCAAGCGCTTCGCCCCGACGCTGTTGCGCACCATCGACCGCGCCGTCGGCTATACGACCGAGGTGCTCTCTTACGGCCGCACCACCGAGCCGGCGCCGCACCGGCGTTTCGTCAGGCTTCGGCTGCTGGTCAGCGACGTCGCCGAAATGCTGGCGATCGACCCGAATACCGGCATCGATTTTCGCATCCAGATCGCCGACGATCTGCAGGTCGATGCCGACAGCGAGCAGCTGTTCCGTATCGTCCACAATATTTGCCGCAACGCCGTGCAGGCGCTGATGAATGATCCGGGCGAGGCAGGTTCCCCGCGGGTCATCACCGTTGCGGCAATGCGCACCGGCAGCGTCGTCAGCATCTCTGTGGATGATACCGGTCCAGGCATGCCGCCGAAGGCACGGGAAAACCTGTTCGCGGCCTTCCGCGGCTCGGCCCGCTCTGGCGGCACGGGGCTCGGACTGGCGATCGCCCGCGAACTGGTGCTTGCCCATGGCGGCACCATCGCGCTCGTCGAAAAGCCGACGCCTGGAACGCTCTTTCGCATCGAGCTGCCGGATCGGCCGGTGCCGCTCGATGCGTTCCGCTCCAAGACCCGGCCCTGATCGCAACGGGGGCCTTGGGCGCTCACCGGTTGAAAATGACAGGGCAATGACAGCTCTCAAAGAAGATCTGCCTGCTTTTTCAAAGAGATAGGCATATTGCGACGCAAAAAAGAGTCTTTTTGCGGAAATTCGCTTGCATTCCCCGGTTGGACGTTTTAGAGGATCGCCACGCAAGCGGTGATCACCGCAGTGCCACGCACCCGTAGCTCAGCTGGATAGAGCACCAGACTACGAATCTGGGGGTCAGGAGTTCGAATCTCTTCGGGTGCGCCATTTTTTTTTCAAGCAACAACAAGAGTTTAATGTATAGGCGAAAGCTTGCCGTAAGTGGCTTTGCCTGAGTTGCGCGCCGCTGTCTGGCGGGGAAGCGTGGTCGAGGGCACTGGTCTTGGAACCAGTGGCGCGCCAGCGTCCGCAGGCGGCCACTGTTCGAGCGTCTTTGGCTTCTCGACCAATCGCCTCGGTGGTCAGGGCTGCGATCTGCGTGGAGCTCAGTGCCGCGACTTGCGTGGTGGCGAGGCTTGCGATTGCGTGCCCGTCTGGTTGAGCGCCGTCACCGGCATCGACCATTCAAGCGTCCCGTCGGATTGATGATGTACGTAGACATGGCTCGCAGGAGCCAGCTGCAAAGCGACAAGCCCAACGCAAGCTAGTGCCGATAGTAGTTCTGCGGATAGACGCCAGCCGCCAGGCCGCCTGTTTGCGAGATATCCATGCTCATCAATAATGCTTTCGCCTCAGACCGCGTTTCGCCCCTCGCCAGCGTGCTGGAACGGGCGCGAACCCAACAGCTGTCGCTCGCCGAGTTGTTTCAGATCGCGGAAAGCCTGAACGCTGCCGGGCAAAGGCCGCAGGCAGCCGAGCTCTACAAGACCTGGATCGCGTTCAACGATGCCAATGCCCTCCTGCATCTCGCTTATTTCAACTATTCGGTCACCCTGCGGCAGATGGGCGATGTTGCCGGCTCGATCCATGCGTTGCGCGCCTGCTTGAAGATCGAGCCGCGCTTCGGGCAGGCACATGTCAATCTTGGCCGTGCGCTGGAGGATTGCGGCCTGACCGGCCAGGCAGTCCAGCAGTGGCGCAGCTTTATCGAGGCGACGGCCGAGATCACCCCCGGACAGGTCAGCCACCGTCTGATGATGCTCCAGCACATCGGCCGCGTTCTAGAAAGCTCGGGCCAGATGGAAGAGGCGGAAACCGCCCTGTGGCAGGCGATCGAGTTGCGGCCCGACAAGACCGAGGCGGGCCAGCACTGGACGTCGCTACGGCAGCGGCAGTGCAAGTGGCCGGTCCTGGTCGCATCGGACCACGTCTCGACCCGCCAGTTGCTGGATGCGATGTCGCCCCTGACGCTCGGTTGCTATGCCGACGACCCGCTGTTCCAGCTCGCCAAGGCCTACCGTTACAACAAATCGCTGGTCGGGAGGCCGGATCTCAGTGGCTTCCAGCGCAAGCCGCTGCGGCAGAAATCGGGAACCGGGCAGCGCTTGCGCGTCGGCTATCTGTCCTCGGATCTGCGCGAGCACGCGGTCGGCTTTGCGCTCAGCGAAGTTCTGGAACTGCATGACAAGAGCAGCGTCGAAATATTTGCTTACTATTGCGGCGATCCCCGGTCCAACGACGCAACGCAAGAGCGGATCAAGAGCGCGGTCGATTGCTGGCGCGATATCGCCGCGGTCGACGACCTCGAGGCGGCAGCGCAAATCGTTGCCGACGAAATCGACATCCTCGTCGACGTCAACGGCTACACCAAGCATGCACGGACGAAGATCTTCGCCTATCGGCCGGCACCGGTCATCGTCAATTTCTGCGGCTATCCGGGTTCCATGGGCAGCCCGTTCCATCAGTACATGATCGCCGACGGGCACATCGTCCCGCCGGAGAACGAGATCTACTATTCCGAAAAGGTGCTGAGGATTGCCTGCAACCAGCCGATCGACCGCAAGCGGCTGATTGCCGCGCCGCCAAGCCGGACGCAGGCCGGTCTGCCGGAGGATGCCTTCGTCTATGCGTGCTTCAACGGCATGCAGAAAATCAACGCCAGCTGTTTTGCCCGCTGGATGGCAATCCTTTCGGAGACGCCCGGCAGCGTGCTGTGGCTGCTGGGAGGGGACGCGGACGTCAACCAGCGGCTACGCCAGGCGGCCGCGCAAAGCGGCGTGGCGGCCGAGCGGCTCATCTTTGCACCCAAGGCGGACAATCCGAACCATCTTGCGCGCATCGGCCTGGCCGACCTCTTCCTCGACACTTTTCCCTATGGCGCGCATTCCACCGCGGCGGACGCGGTCACCATGGGATTGCCGATCGTGACGATGACCGGGAAAAGCTTCGCCGCGCGTTTCTGCGGCAGCATCATTTCGGCCGCCGGCGTCCCGGAACTGATCTGCAGCACGCCGGACGACTACGTACGCCGGGCCATCGCCTTCGAGCGTGACCGCAAGAGCCTCGCGTCGGTGAGGGAATCGCTGCAGCGCCAGCGCGAGACCTGCGCGCTGCGCGATATTCCCGCGCTCGCACGCCGCCTCGAGCAACTGTTCTGGCAGATGCAGGGTGAAGCTGAACGTGGGGAAACGCCGGTGCCGGACCTGCACAATCTCGACGTCTATTACGAAATCGGCACCGAAATTGTGTCGGCGAACGTCGACTTCGAGGACGATCGCGCCTACCGGCGCCGCTATCTCGAAAAACTGGCCAAATGGAACGAGTATGCGCCGCTTGCACGCGATGGCCGCTTGTGGACGGATCCGACGGCTTAAGGACTGGTTTGGAATGCGCGCGAACGGAAAAATTGCCGTTGTGGGGGCTGGCCTGTCGGGCGCCGTCATCGGGCGTGACCTGGCAAAGGCGGGCCACCAGGTCGAGATCTTTGACACCCGCGATCATATCGCTGGCAACTGCCATACGGAGCGCGACCAGGAGACCGGGGTGATGGTCCACGTCTACGGGCCGCATATTTTCCACACGGACGACACCGAGGTCTGGAACTATGTGAACAGCTTTCAGACTTTCATGCCGTACAAGAACCGGGTCAAGACGACGAGCAATGGCCAAGTCTATTCCCTGCCCGTCAACCTCCATACGATCAACCAGTTTTTCGGCAAGAATTTCAGGCCGGACGAGGCGCGCGCCTTTATCGAAGAGCAGGCCGACAAATCCATCAGCGAGCCAAAAACGTTTGAGGAGCAAGCTCTGCGTTTTGTTGGAGAAGACCTGTATGAGGCCTTTTTCAAAGGCTATACGCAAAAGCAGTGGGGTTGCTCGCCAACGGAATTGCCGGCTTCCATCCTGAAGCGGCTTCCCGTGCGCTTCAACTATGACGACAACTATTTCTTCCACAAATATCAGGGCATGCCTGAAAACGGCTATACCCGGATGGTCGAACGTATCCTCGATCATCCCAACATCACGGTAAAACTCGGCACGCATTTTGACCGTGCCGAAGGAAAAGACTTCAAGCATGTCTTTTATTCCGGCCCGCTCGACGGCTATTTCAACTACGAGTTCGGCCGGCTAGGCTATCGCACGCTCGATTTCGAGCGCTTTACCTATGAGGGCGATTATCAGGGCTGCGCAGTCATGAATTATGGCGATGTCTCAGTGCCCCACACGCGGATCACCGAACACAAGCATTTCTCTCCCTGGGAGGAGCACGCCGGTTCAGTCTGCTATCGGGAAACCGCCCGCGTCTGTGGCCCTGAAGACATCGCCTACTATCCGATACGCCTGGTCAAGGAGAAGGAGCAGCTTGCCGACTATGTCGCGCGCGCCGAGCAGGAAGCCTCCGTCACCTTCGTCGGGCGGCTGGGTACTTACCGTTATCTCGATATGGATGTGACCATTCGCGAGGCTCTCGACACGGCACGGCTCTATCTTTCCCGTTTGGCGGAGAGCGCGCCAATGCCCGCGTTTCTGCATTCGCCGGTTTGACGGGCAAGAGTGTTTTGATCCTGTCTTCAGCGGATGCCAGCGGCTCCTCATCGATAGCCGGTCGCGTCCGCGGGCTTGCCCAGATCCATCACCTCGTCCATGTAGCGCCAGCAGTCCGGGCGCGAGCCGTCGAGGTCGGTGAAGCCGTAGACTTGGGCGAGGCCGCCGCTTGAGACCGACTGGCCGCTCCAGCGCGCCCTGTCCGGATCTGCGGCGAGGGCAGCGACGGCACGGCCGAGGAAGCGGGGTGTTTCCGAGATGACGAAATGCGGCTGTATCCGCGTCGCGTCGCGCCAGTTGTCCTCGCTGACCTGATAATGCCCCAGCATCATCTCCGAGCGCATCCAGCCGGGAGTGATGGAAATGGCGGTTGCGTGGTATGCGGCAAGATCCTTGGCATGGGCGAACGCCATGCGATTGGCTGCCACCTTGGCAAGATCGTAGAAGGGCGACAGCCTGTAGTGGCTGGCATTGTATGCGGCAGTGCCGTCGGTCACCTCGACCAGCAGCCCACCCGGCTGCTCGATCATCAGCGGCAGCGCGTGGTGGGCGGTGATGAGATGCGTATCGATGCCCAGACGCAGCATTTTCAAGCCGTTTTCGAGATTGTGGTCCCAGACCGGCTTGTTCCATTCGAAGAGGTTCTCGCCGCCCCAGATGTCGTTGACGAGAATGTCGAGCCGCGCCTGTTCATGGCCGATGCGCTCGACAAGCCGCTTTACCGCGGCTGCGTCGAGGTGATCGACCTGGACCGGGATGCCTTTACCGCCTGCCGCCGTCACCAGTTCGGCGGTTTCCTCGATCGTCTCCGGCCGGCGATACTCGGATTGTTCTGTCCGCGTCGTCCGGCCGGTGACGTAGACAGTGGCGCCCGCCGCCCCGAGTTCCACGGCAATGCCGCGCCCGCCGCCCCGCGTCGCGCCGGCGACCAGCGCCACCTTTCCCTTGAGCTGCATGGTTTCCCTCCTCTGACATGTCTCCCGCGGATCTTAGGACTGCGCAACAATGTCGAGCGTCCGCTGGTCGGCTTCACCGTCGAAATAGCGGTCGATCGCGGTCGTGAACGGCTCTGGATCGCTTGCCGCTTCGCGAAACAGCGTCATCGACGAGCGCAGCTTCATATCGTCCGGCGAGCCGAAGATCTGGTGCGCAGTGCGGTCGCGCACGGCGTTAACGGTGCGGGTGCACTGGATGAGACGGCTGCCGAGCAGCGGATGCGCCAGATAGGCGCGGGCTTCATCCAGGGACGAAATGGCGAACCGCTGGGCGGTCGGTGAATGGCCGAGGCCGGCGATCTGCGGAAAGATGAACCACATCCAGTGGCTTTCCTTGCGGCCGTGTTCCAGTTCGCGAAGGACCGTTTCATAGACTGGTTCCTGCGCCTCGACGAAGCGGGACAGACGATAGGGATCGTTCATTGGCTGCACCTCGACCATCCGGGAGGGCCGCGCCGAACTCCCGGCGCGGCTCAGATCGTCACCACTTCTGGTGAACGTGAACCTTGATCAAACGCTCATAAACGTCGGCGAGTTCCGCCATCGTTTCCTCGGGAAGTTCGGGAACGTCGCTGGCAGCGGCATTCGCCTTGGCCTGCGCCGCGTTGCGGGCACCGGGGATGACGACCGAGACGGCAGGGCTCTGGAGAATCCAGGCGAGCGCGAACTGCGCCATGGAAACACCCTGCGGCACCAGCGGCCGCACCTGCTCGACGGCCTCGAGCGCGACCTCGAGCGGCACGCCGGCGAAGGTCTCGCCGACATCGAAGAACTCGCCGTGGCGGTTGAACTTGCGATGGTCGTCATCGGCAAATTTGGTATTGGCGGTGATCTTGCCGGAAAGGAGCCCGGAGGCCAGCGGCACACGGACGATGATGCCGACATTCTTCTTCTGCGCCTGTTCGAAGAACAGGTCGTGCGGGCGCTGGCGGAAGATGTTGTAGATGATCTGGGTCGTCGCGACGCCGGGATATTCGATCGCCTTCAACCCCTCTTCGACGGTGGAGACGGAGACGCCATAATTGCGGATCTTGCCCTTGGCGACCAGACCATCGAGTGCGCCGAACAGTTCCGGCCGGTAGAAGACCTCCGTCGGCGGGCAATGCAGCTGGACGAGGTCGAGCGTCTCGACGCCGAGATTGGCAAGGCTGCGGTCGATGAAGGCTTCGATATTGGCGCCGGTATAACCATCGGCGACGTGGGGGTTCAGCCGGCGACCGGCCTTGGTGGCGACGAAGGGCTTGTTCCCGCCGCGTTCCTTGAGCACCGAGGCGATGATCTTTTCCGAGCGGCCGTCGCCGTAAACGTCGGCCGTGTCGATGAAGGTGACGCCGGCATCGAGCGCGGCATTCAGCGCCCGCTTGCCGTCTTCCTCCGAAACATCGCCCCAGGCGCCGCCGATTTGCCACGCGCCGAAGCCGATTTCGGAAATAGTGGCGCCGGTGCGCCCAAGAGTTCTGCTTTTCATGTGTGATTCCTCGCCGGGCGGCGGCGCGCCCCTCAATCCGGCCAAACCAAACCGGGGTTTCTTGCTTTACCTTTTGTTTTTATTCCGAATGTGACGGAGGAGCCAGTACTCAAACTTTCGGGGAATGCGCGATTTCGAGAAAAATCGTTCTTGTTTTCAAAGTGTTATAGAGTTTTGCGCCGAGCCGAAAATCAATCTTCCAAATTAAGAGCCGCCCGGCCGCGGCTGAGATCGAGGATTGCCGCCGCGACGGCTTCGCAGGCGTGCTTGGGGATTTGCAGGCCAAGGTTGGCGCCGGTGCCCGTAAAGGTCTCGCCCGTGATCGTTACGCCCATGCCGGCAAGTCTTGCCTTGATCAATGACAGATCGGAAAATGCGCAGCCGACCGTACCGCTGACGGTCGCGATGACCTCCGTCTTCTCCGCCGCGCGCAGGCACAGGGCCGCCGTGCCGCCATAGGCGCGGATGAGGCCGCCGCTGCCGAGCAGGGTGCCGCCGAACCAGCGTACGACAAGGGCCGCGACATGATCGAGCGACTGGCCGTCGATCGCCTGCAGGATCGGCTTTCCGGCGGTACCGCTCGGCTCGCCGCCATCGTTGAAGCGATAGGTCTGGCCGATGCGGAACGCCCAGCAATTGTGGGTCGCCGTCGGGTCGGAATGGCGCGCGATGAAATCCCTGGCTTCGTCCGCGTTCCCGACGGGGCCGCAGATGGCCAGGAAGCGGCTCTTCTTGATTTCCTGCGTGTGGGTTGCTGTGTCTTTCAGGGTGTACATTGTTGCGTTATTGCAGGGAAGCATGGAGCAAGGAACCCCCTCTGTCACTTCGCGACATCTCACCCTCAAGGGGGGAGATCGGGAGTGCGCGGTTCCCGTCCGGCGCTCCAAAACGGATTGGCGTTTTTGCGAACGCCTGACTTGGGACCGACTTGGGGAGACAATCTCCCCCCTTGAGGGGGAGATGTCACGAAGTGACAGAGGGGGTAACTCTCCTTGAGCATCCGATGCTCTGAAACACTTCGCCCCGTCCTACCCGATCGACATCAGGCTCGCATTGCCGCCGGCGGCTGCCGTGTTGATGCTGGTCGAGACTTCTTCCAAGAGCCAGTTCAGGCAATAGGCGTCCGGATTGCGGGCGAGCTCTTCCCTTGATGCGGCCTGGACGAGGACCAGCGGGCCGGGCAGGGCGGCGATCTGCTTGTTGACCGTCCGGATACGCTCGGCATTGCCTTCGATCAGTGCCCCGGCGAAAGGCACGTCCGCCTTCCAGTCCGCGGTGAAGGAAATCCGGGCCGAGACCGTGGCTGGAAGAGCGTTGAGTGCGCCCTTGAGGCCTGATGCGCTATCAATGACGGCATGGTTGCCGGTGGCAAGCGTGGCGGCAAGCTGGCGGTAGAGGCCGTCTTCGGTCTCCGGCACGAGCAGGATACGGCCGCGTGCATGCAGCGCATAGAGGTTGCGCTCGCCGACAGGCCCCGTCAGTTCGGTCGTAAGCCCCAGCGCCGACTGGCTGCCGGTTTCGCGGGTTGCCTGCGCTTGTGCTTTCAGCCCCTTGCCATCCAGCCACTTGGCGAAATCGAGCAGCACCGGATCCGTATGCACCGAGCTGTGCTGCGGCGGCACCGGCGGGACCGTGACGAGGCGGCCGAGATAGAGCGGGCCGCCGGCCTTCGGTCCGGTGCCGGAGAGGCCGCGCCCGCCGAAGGGCTGCACGCCGACGACGGCGCCGATGATGTTGCGGTTGACATAGAGATTGCCGGCCTTCACACGCGAGGTGACGTGGGCGATCGTCTCGTCGAGGCGGGTGTGCAGGCCGAAGGTGAGGCCGTAGCCGGTGGCGTTGATATCGTCGATCAGCCGGTCGAGATCATCCCGCTCGTAGCGCAGCACGTGCAGGACGGGACCGAAGACCTCGCGCTTCAGGTCGGAAAGCTGCTTCAGCTCGATGATCGTCGGCGGCACGAAGGTACCCTCGGCAGTGGCCGGGGAAAGCCCGATCTGCTCGACCTTGGCGCCCAGTCCGCGCATCGCCTCGATGTGCTTCTCGATGATGCCTTTGGCTTCCGCCGTGATCACCGGCCCGACATCGACGGCGAGCCGGTCCGTGCGGCCGATATCGAGTTCGTGCAGCGCGCCCTTCAGCATGGTCAGCACGCGGTCGGCAACATCGTCCTGCAGGCAGAGCACGCGCAGCGCCGAGCAGCGCTGGCCGGCGCTGTCGAAAGCCGAGGCGATGACGTCGCCGACGACCTGTTCGGCAAGCGCGGAACTGTCGACGATCATGGCGTTCTGGCCGCCGGTTTCGGCAATCAGCGGGATCGGCCGGCCGGATGGTGACAGGCGATCGGCAAGCCCCGCCTGAATGAGCCGGGCAACTTCCGTCGAGCCGGTGAACATCACGCCGGCAATATTTTCGGCACCAACGAGGGCGGCACCGACGCGGCCGTCGCCGGGAAGCAACTGCAGGGCTTCCAACGGGATGCCGGCCTCGTGCAGGATGCGCACGCCTTCAGCCGCGATCAGCGGCGTTTCCTCGGCGGGCTTTGCCAGGACGGGATTGCCAGCGACGAGGGCGGCGGCGATCTGGCCGGTGAAGATCGCCAGCGGGAAGTTCCACGGGCTGATGCAGACGATCGGTCCGAGCGCCTGATGCGCCGGTCCGAGCGTGCGGCTTGCCTGTTCGGCGTAATAGCGCAGGAAATCGATCGCCTCGCGCACTTCGGCAATCGCGTTCGGCAGCGACTTGCCGGCTTCACGGACGATCAGCCCGAGCAGCGTCGGCATGCGCGCCTGCATCAGGTCGGCGGCGCGCACGAGGCGCTGGGCCCGCTCGACCGGCGAAACGGCGCTCCATTTGGCGCCTTCGGCAAGGGCGACGGCGACGGCGCGACGGGCATCGTCCTCGGCGGTTTCGATGACCGAGCCGACGGCGTCGCGGTGGTCGCCGGGATTGAGCACGGACCGGCTCTCGCCGCGCAGAGTCTGCGATCCGAGCTGCGGCGCGGCTTCCCACGCGATCGCGGCACTTTCCTTCAGCGCCTCGGAAAGCATCGCCAGCGACGCCTCGTTGGAGAGGTCGAGACCGGCGGAATTGCGACGCCCGCCATAAAGGTCGGACGGCAGCTTGATCTGGTCATGTGGCGCACCCATCAACGGCATGGCGCTGACAATATCGACCGGATCGGCGATCAGCTCGTCGATCGACACGGCCGGATCGGCGATGCGGTTGACGAAGGAGGAATTGGCGCCATTTTCGAGCAGGCGGCGAACAAGATAGGCAAGCAGCGTCTCATGCGTGCCGACCGGCGCATAGATGCGGGCCGGACGATCGAGATTGGCCTTGCCGACTACCTCGTCATAAAGCGGCTCGCCCATGCCGTGCAGGCACTGGAACTCATAATCGCCGACCTTGAAATTGGGCCCGGCCATTTCGTAGATCGTCGCCAGCGATTGCGCATTGTGGGTGGCGAATTGCGGGAAGATGACGTCCTTGGCACTCAGCAGCTTGCGGGCGCAGGCGATATAGGAAACGTCGGTAAAGACCTTGCGGGTATAGACCGGGAAGCCTTCGAGCCCGTCGAGCTGCGCCCGCTTGATCTCGGCGTCCCAATAGGCGCCCTTGACGAGGCGCACCATGATGCGGTGGCCCGAGCGGCGGGCCAGATCGATGACGAAATCAAGCACGAAGGGGCAGCGCTTCCCATAGGCCTGGACGACGAAGCCGACCCCGTTCCAGCCGGAAAGGTCCGGATCGAGGCGCAGCGCTTCGAGCAGGTCGAGCGAAAGCTCGAGCCGATCGGCCTCCTCGGCGTCGATGTTGAGGCCGATATCGTAGCGCTTGGCGATCAGCGCCAGGGCCTTCACCCTCGGCAGCAGCTCGGTCATGACGCGGGCGGCTTGCGCGCGCGAATAGCGCGGATGCAGGGCGGACAGCTTGATCGAGATGCCGGGGCCTTCATAGATGCCGCGGCCGTTCGAGGCCTTGCCGATCGCGTGGATGGCATTTTCGTAATCGGCATAGTAGCGCTTGGCGTCGGCGGCGGTGGTCGCGGCCTCGCCGAGCATGTCGTAGGAATAGCGGAAGCCGCGGGCTTCGAGCGGCCGCGAGCGCTTCAGCGCCTCCTCGATGGTTTCGCCGGTGACGAACTGCTCGCCCATCATCCGCATCGCCATGTCGACGCCGCGGCGGATCACCGGCTCGCCGGCCCTCGCAATCAAGCGGGTGAGGGCGGCGGACAGGCTGCGGTCGTTGACGGTGGCCGTCAGCTTGCCGGTGACGACGAGGCCCCAGGTAGCCGCGTTGACGAAGAGGGAGCGGCCGCCGCCGATGTGCGAGCGCCAGTCGCCGTCGGCGATCTTGTCGCGGATCAGCGCGTCGCGGGTGGCGGTGTCGGGAATGCGAAGCAGCGCCTCGGCCAGGCACATCAGCGCCACCCCTTCCTGGCTCGACAACGAATACTCATGCACCAGCCCCTCGACGCCGGAACCCTTGTGCTTGGCGCGCAGTGCCGTGATCAGCTTGGCCGCGGTGGCCCTGGCGCGGGCGCGGATATCGTCAGAGAGCGTCGCGGCATCGACCAGCGGCGGCAGGCACTCGGTTTCCGGCCGGCGGTAGGCGGCGGTGATTGCCTGGCGCAGCGTCGTCTGCGTGGCGATCGGCGGCGCGAAGTTTTCGAAGGGCAGGGGGGCGGCCTTGGTCTGCGGAGTTTTCTGCGGCTGGCTCATCGATCTCGTCCCTCTGAACTGGCGCGGCGCGCCTTCCAATCCTGCGTGCAAAATAAGGCAGAGGTTTCCGGATATCCATCCGGTTAAATGTCGTCAGAAACGAATGTTTCCCTAATTTAGGCTATATCTACCGTGTACTGTACGGCATAACCAAAAACATGCCGGACGATCCGAAGTCAGAGCATGACTTTCTGCGACAGCTTGTGGCGGGCCATCAGACATTCGTCGTCGCCAGGCATGCAGGTGCGGCAGACGATCGGTCGCACGGCGTAGATCCGGCAGCCGACATGGATGCCGAGCTTTCCCTCAAGTGCCGAACAGCGATTGTCCTCGCAGCGCATGCCGCCGAGATCTGCGGAGACATATTCGGCGGGAATCCGTTCCAGTTCCTCGTCCGTTTCCAGCGAAAATCGCGGCCACTCCTCGGAATAGCTGCAACAGGCGCCGCAACTCTGGCAATCGAAATCTTCGGTGGGAACGATGAGGGTCATGGCGCGTAGGGTAGCTGAAATTCCGTGCGAGCGGAATAGGATAGGGAGACATAGCCGGCTGCCGAACCAGTCGCGGCTTGTTCGATCCGCGAGGGTTTGGTCGTTTGAAGCGTTGGCGTGATTGACAACGCCGGCTGTCCGATGTCATAAATGACAACATGATTTCGGCAGCGCTGATTGAACGCTCGAAGCTTGTTTTTCCCGATGGTTCGATCATGGAGATCGTCATCTGGAAGGTTCCGGAGCCGGTTCCCGGCAGCGCGCACCTGTTCAAGTACAGGCTCTTTTATGGCCGGAACGGAAATCGAATTGTCGGTTTCGACAATGAACGCGGCAAGGGGGATCATTGCCACCTCGACGGCATGGAATACCCTTACGCGTTTACCAGCACTGACGCACTTCTTTCCGATTTTCGGAAGGAAATTGTCAAAAGGAGGCAGCAGCAATGAGAGAGGCTTTAATCCAGATCCGTTCGGATACGGAGGCAGCATTCGATGAGGCGTTCGAGCGAGCATCTACCGCAATGCGGACGGGGCAGCCGTCCGAGCCGGTCGCGGTTTTTACCTTTTCCTCGCCTGCCCAATTATTCACGATCATCACTCCGAAAAGATGGGAGCTGATCGAGCACCTTCAGAAAATCGGGCCGTCCAGCATACGTGGACTGGCGAGGTCCATCGAACGGGATGTGAAGCGCGTTCATGACGACATTACAGCGCTTGCAGATTGGGGCATCGTCGGACATAGCGAAGACGGCAAGGTGTGCGTTCCCTACGACGTGATCCACGCGAACTTCGATCTCAGAGCAGCAGCTTGATCCGACGGACGTCCGCGATCGGTCTCGGATCGACTGCTGAGAGCATTTGACGCGCGGCGCTAAGCCACTGCTGCATCCCGTACCGCGATCTCGTAATCCTCGGTATGTACCAGCACCCCGGTGTCGGTCATGACGGCGATGCCGTAGGCGGCGGGTTCGTCGACGGAGAGGGAGGCGTCCGGCGCGTCGAAGGGCATCGGCTGCTGGTGCACCGGGCTCTTGAAGACGGAAAAGGGTATGCCCCTGCTGGATCCGGAAATCGTCCGGTGCACATGGCCGGCGAAGAGATGCAGCACATTGCCGCGACGCTTCACCAGGTCGTAGAAGTCCACCTCGTTGATCAGGCGGATCAGGTCCATGCCGGTAAAGCCGGTCGCGTGCGGCGGATGGTGCATGAAGAGCAGTACCGGCAGGTCGCCGGCCGTTTCCAACTGGCGGTCGAGCCAGGCGAGGCGCCTGGTACAGAGGAAGCCGGCGTGACTGCGCGGGTAGTCGTAGGGCGGCGCAAACAGCGTATCAAGGATGACGACGCGGCAATCGGGGAAATCGATCGCCTGCTGCACGAAGCCGTCCTCGTCGCGGGCACAGGTGGAAAAGACGTCG
Source organism: Rhizobium giardinii bv. giardinii H152 (assembly GCF_000379605.1). GTDB lineage: Bacteria > Pseudomonadota > Alphaproteobacteria > Rhizobiales > Rhizobiaceae > Pararhizobium > Pararhizobium giardinii. The sequence goes on from NZ_KB902578.1 coordinate 375,565, forward strand.
AGAAAGATGTCGCGCCGGTCGTGATTGCCGATGGTGATGGCGAGCGGCGGAATCAGTTGGTCGAGCAGGGCTTTCAGCCGCTCATAGGACGGCCGGTCGGCCTGGTGCGCCAGGTCGCCCATGACGATCACCCGGTCCGCGTCGGGATGGTAGCGGTTGACGTGCGCAATGCCGGCCGACAGCCGCTGGAACGGATCAAGCCCGATGATCGATGTGCCCTTGGGCACCATGTGCAGGTCGGTGAAGACGATCAGCTTCGTCATCGCGGCGCGTCCATTGCAAAGAAAACACTAATGAATGCCGTCAGGCTGGCCGCGGGAAGCCTGGGCGTCAAGCAACATAATTGGGATCATTCGATCACGGCGCGACTTCAAGCAGCGCTTCGCCATAGCCGACACCGGTCCCGTCTGCGACGAGCGCGCGTTGGAGGCGGCAGTCTTTCGTGGCAAGAACGGCGCGCAGGGTCAGGCCCGTCTTGATGTAGGCGACGACCTCGCCTTTTGCGGCCTTTCGCGGCAGCGCCGGCACTGGGCCGGCATTTGCAGGATGAGCATAGAGAACGATGCCGACGCCGGGTGAGCGGATCGTCTCCGGATCCGCCATCGCAGCCGGGTCAGGCGATGCCGGCGCGGCGTCTTGCGCATCGGCGCCAACCGTCAAATGAAGCTGGGTGGTTCCATGTTCGTAATCGAACGTGGCAACGCCGTGCCGCTCCATCAAGGCGATCACGCTCTGAATGTCGTTGCTGTTCATCGGCTCACGCCGTCTTTTCGATCGTCATCAGCGGCATGCCCGCTGTGACTGCGCCGCCGTCTGCGACATGGATTGCAGTGATCCGGCCAGAGCAGTCGGCTTCGACCGGGTTCATCATCTTCATGGCTTCGATGATGGCAAGCTTGCGGCCGTCTTCGACAAGGGCGCCGACCTCCACGAAGGCCGGTTCGCCCGGCAGCGGCGAGCGATAGAAGGTGCCGGGCAAACCGGCGACGATGACATGTTCCTTCGACCCTGCCGCGGCGGCGGACGCGGTCGCCTCCGTACGGGCTCCGGCCGACGAAGCGACGGCGCTGGAGCGGTTGGGCGGAGGGGCTGCAACGGTCTTCGACAGGCGGATGCGCGTACCGTTTTCCGTCAATTCCAGCTCGTTGACGCTGGAATTTTCCAGAAGGCGCATCAGCCGTTCGATCAGGTCGAGGTCCATGAATGTCTCGTTTTTGGCAGGGATCAGGAAAGGAAGTTCTTCACCGCGATGCCCTCGGCCTCGAGGCCGAGGCGGACGGTCGCTGCAATCATGACCGCGGCCGGCGTGTCGCTGTGAACGCAGATCGAGTCGATCGGGGTTCTGATGCTCTTGCCGCTGATCGTCTCGATGGCACTCATGCGGACCATGCGAACGGCGCGGGCGGCGGCCTCGGCAGGGTCGTGGATCACCGAGCCGGCGATCTTGCGGTCGACGAGATAACCTTCCTCCGTATAGGCCCGGTCGGCAAAGATTTCGGATGCAGTCTTCAGTCCCATCTCGTTCGCCTGTCGCTGCTGGTGGCCGAGCGCGATGACGAGGCAGACGAGCGAGGGGTCGACGGCCTTGATGGCGCGGTTGACGGCCATTGCCACCTCGGCGTTCTGCTGGGTCAGGTTGCCGAGCGCGCCATGCGCCTTCACATGGGTGATGGGATGGCCTGCATAGGCCGACATCGCCTGCGCCGCGCCGATCTGGTAGGCGACGAGGCGCTCGATCTCGCCGGCGGAGAAGGGGATGTTGCGGCGGCCGAAACCCCAGAGGTCGGGAAAGCCGGGATGGGCGCCGACAGCGACGCCGCGCTCCTTCGCCAGGGCGAATGTCCTTGCCATGATCTCCGGATCGCCGCCATGAAAGCCGCAGGCGATGTTCGCCGAAGTGACGACCTTCAGGATTGCATCGTCGTCGCCCATCCGGTAGGCGCCGAATCCTTCGGCCATGTCGGAGTTCAGATCCACGCTCAAGCGTTTGGTGTTCAAGGCTTTTCCGCTTCCTGATGAGTTGAGGAAAACCGATCTTAGCCTATGTCGAGGGTAAGGGAAATGACAGGATGCGCCTTCGTGTGGTCGCAAAGGATGATTGACGTGTCGTCAGGGCTGCAGTCAGATCGACGCCAAAGAATGCGATAGCGGCTAGGCAAGACCCGCAAGCTGATATATCAGAGAAAGCGACAAGGTTCCTCGGCGGATTTTTCAGGTGACAGACGTTGTTTCTCCCAGATTGAGCTCGCAAGGCGCAGGCGCTATTTTGCTCGACGCTGCCGGTCCGGTTTTTTCGGATGATATCCAATCGAGAATCTGGGCGGTGGCGGCATGGATGCTGAAGGTCGACGGCGTGGCCGAGACCGTGCCCGGCATGAACAATCTGATGATCGTCTTCGACCCGCTGGCGATCCCGCCCGGCGAGGTAGAACAGCAGCTTCTGCACATCTGGAAGACGGTGGTGCCGGACGCGGTCTCGGGCCGCGATGTCGATATCCCGGTGGTCTATGGCGGGCCGGACGGCGAGGATCTGGCGGCGCTTGCGGACAATGCCGGGCTGACCGTCGAAGAGGTGGTGCGCCGGCATTCGGAAGCGGTCTACTCGGTGGCGGCCGTCGGCGCGATGCCGGGTTTCGTCTATCTCTCCGGGCTTGATCCGCAGCTCGCCATGCCCCGCCGGGCCGTGCCGCGGATGAAGGTGAAGGTCGGCTCGGTGATCATCGGCGGCGCGCAGGCCGGCATCATGCCCTGCACGGCCCCCTCCGGCTGGCACATCATCGGCAAGACAAAGGTGCCGCTGTTCGATCCGCTGCGCGATCCACCGTGCGCCTGCAAGCCGGGCGACCGCATCCGCTTCCGTGTGATCGAGGTTCAGCCATGATCGAGATCCTGTCGACCGGCGCGGTCAATTCCGTGCAGGATCTCGGGCGCACCGGCTACCTCGATGCCGGCGTCGGGCGCTCCGGCATGATGGACGCCCCGGCGCTCGAAATTGCCAACCTGCTCGTCGGAAACGACGAGGGCGCGGCCGGCATCGAGGTGGCGCTGTTTCCCTTCCGGTTGCGGTTCGAGACCGATACGGTCTTTGCCGTGGCGGGGGCCGATTGCCCGGCAAAGCTCGATGATCGGCAGGTTCCCGACTGGTGGGTTATGAACGCCAAGGCGGGCGAGGTGCTGACGCTCGGCCTGCCGCGCGCCGGCGCCCGCGCCGTCATCGCCTTTCAGGGCGGTATCGACGTGCCGCTGGTGCTTGGCTCGCGTTCCACCGATCTCAAGAGCGTTTTCGGCGGATTTGAGGGCCGCGGGTTGCACCGAGGCGACAGGCTGGCGCTTGGCGGGACGTCTCGTAGAATGTCGCGGATGGAGGGTGGTTACGGCGCTGATGTATCGGTGCTGCGCGCGCCTGCAGCGGCAGAGGACGAAGCCATCGTCTTGCGCGTCCTGCCGAGCGCCGAATATGCTGTCTTCACCGGTGAAGCACGCTCGAAATTTCATGAAACCGATTGGCTGATCACCAATGACGCCAACCGCATGGGTTATCGCCTGAGCGGCCCGGAACTGACGCTGACCCGCAAATTGGAACTCCTTTCGCATGGTATCATGCCCGGCACGGTGCAGGTGCCGCCGAACGGCCAGCCGATCATCCAGCTTGCCGAGGCGAATACCTGCGGGGGCTATCCGAAGATCGCCAATGTCATCGAGGCGGATTTGTGGAAGCTCGCGCAGTCGCCGGTCGGCGCACGGCTGCGCTTCGAGCTCACCGATCGTGACACGGCGGTGGCAGCACTGAGGCAACAACGCACCTTCATGGCCGCGCTTGCCGCAGACGCGGCGCTGATGCGCGGCTGGAACTGATTTTCGACACTGGAGCAGAATGATGAGATGGAAGCGTACGATCCAGCTGCTGGATGTTCATTGCGAAGGCGAGATCGGTAAGGTGGCGATCGGCGGCGTGCCGAAAATCCCGGGCAACTCGATCGCCGAACAGCTGAACCACATCAATACCGTCGATGACAGCCTGCGGCGGTTTCTCTGCCTCGAGCCGCGCTCGGGATCGATCGGCTCCGTCAATCTCCTGGTGCCGGCAAAGCGGCCGGAGGCGGATGCGGGGTTCATTATCCTGCAGGCGGATCAGGCGCATGCCATGTCCGGCTCGAACTCGATCTGCGTGACGACGGCGCTGTTGGAATCCGGCATTGTCGAGATGAAGGAACCGGAGACGGTGGTGATGCTCGATACCGCCGCCGGCCTGGTCAAAGCGACGGCCACCTGCCGCGACGGCCGTTGCGAGCGCGTCAAGCTCACCATGGTTCCCTCCTTCGTGCATGAGTTGGATGTCGAGGTCGATACGCCCGACTGGGGCCGGATAAAAATGGACCTCTGCTTCGGCGGCGTCTTCTATGCGCTGGTCGATGTCGCTCAGATCGGCACGACGATCGAAAAGGCAAACGCCCGCCGGATCGTCGAGGCCGGCATGATGCTGAAGGACCTCGTCAACCGCACGATTCCGGTCGTCCACCCGGAAATTCCGGAGATCAAGGGCGTCGCCTATGTGATGTTCCGCGACACCGAAGCCGATGGCACGGTGCGCACCTGCACGACGATGTGGCCGGGGCGGGTCGACCGCTCGCCCTGTGGCACCGGCAGCTCCGCCAATCTCGCGACGCTTCACGCGCGGGGGCTGGCGAAGGTCGGCGACGTCTTCACGTCGCGTTCGATCATCGGTTCGGAATTCGAGGTGGGCCTGGAAAGCGTTACTGAAGTGGCGGGCCGTCCGGCGATCATCCCGACGATTTCCGGTCGCGGCTGGACCTTCGGGCTGCATCAGGTGGCGCTTGATCCGTTCGATCCGCTGGCCGAAGGATTTGCCCTGACCGATACCTGGGGGCCGCAGGCCGGCGAAATCCGCTGACGAATGTGTTAGCTTATGCTTACGGTTTGATGGCGAGGAACAGGCGCTGCGCCGGCCGGTCCTTGCCCGGCCAGCGGACCGCGCGCGGCTGAACGGCATGGGGAGGCCGCAAGCCGTTTCTCGGATGCGGCTGCCTCACTTGACGCGGCCCGATTTTGCCAGAACGAGGTTTGCCTGTTCGCTCGGCTCGACGCTGGCTGTCGTTGCCGGATCGATGCCCGGCTTGGTGATCTTCGTCATGGCGAATGCGTCGCCCTTTTCCGCAGCCTTCGTGAACATCGCGGCGGCGGCAACCGGGTCGGCCTGCATGCCTTCGCCGCTTTCCAGCATCAGGCCGAGATTGACCATCGCATCGACATTGCCGCGATCGGCCGCCAGCCTGTAGAACCGCGCGGCCTTTTGATCGTCTTCGCGAACCTGCGTCCCCTCGTCCAGAATGACCGCGAGGTTGAAGGCGCCGAGATTGTCCCTGGCGACCGAGGCCCGCTCGAACCACTGGGCGGCAAGCGACCCATTGGCGGACGTGCCGACGCCATCGCGATAGGCGACGCCGAGATTGTACGCGGCCATGATGTTCCCGGTGGCGGCGGCTTTTTCAAAGAGTGCGAAAGCGGTGTCGTGATCCCCCTTTTCGCCAAGCATGACGGCATAGTTCACCATCGCGGCCGCATGCCCGCCTTCGGACGCTTTTGCGAGCATCTGGAAGGCTTGCGCGTGCTGGCCTGCGGCATGGAGCACGCGGGCGAGTTGAAAGGTCTGGCGTGGGCCGCTGCCCTGGTTGAAGGCTTCGCGGCAGGCCGAGAGAGCAATACCGATGCGGAGATCCTCGGTCGCCACGGGGCGAAAGGACAGGTTGCGCTGCAGATCGTGTTCGCTGCCGGCCTCGGCATCACACTGGTCCGCTGGCAGCATCGGTGAGGCGGCGCGGGCGGAGGGAATGGCGATCGCTGCGATCGAAAGCAGGCTGACGGCGGTGAGCAGGATCGCGTTGATCACGGAAATGCGCTTGCTGGTTTCGTTTTTCATGGCGTTCTCCCTGGCGTTTGTGTCACCCTAAGGAGCAAGCCGGCGCATGGCTGTTCCTTGGGAAACAGCGTTTCAGGCCGCCGGGGAGGAAGAATGAAAACGATCCGGCCAAAGGCGTGTCCGGCAGGCACTCTTTTTCCAGCCTGTCGCGCGGATGCTGCGTCGAAAACCGGCCTGTTTGAACAAGGAGCAAGGGCAATGACGCGAGAGAACATGCCGATGCGGCACGTCCGGATCGGACGGCGGACATTCGTCGCCGGCTGCGCTTTGGCCATGGGCGGATTGTTCGCCATTCCGGCGCGTGCAAACGCCGTCATCGGCAAGGCAACCGATGTGCGCGGCAAGGTCAACCTGAAGCGCGCGGAGAAGGAAGAGGGACTGGCGACCGGCGCGCAGATCATGGACAACGACTTTGTCCGGACCGCTGCCGAAAGCTTCGCCGACCTGCAACTCGCCGATACCCGGATATTGCTCGGCAGCGAGACGGAGCTGCTTGTCGACAGCTTCATCGCCGGCCAGGGCGGCACGATGGAGCTCGGCATGGGGCAGATGGTCTTCGACCGGCCGGAAGGCCTTGCCAAGATCGACCTCGCCTTGCGAACCACCTTCGGCATGATCGGCGTGCGGGGCACGAAATTCTTCGCCGGCCCGAACCGCGGTGTTTTCGCCGTGTTTGTCGAACACGGCCAGGTGTCTGTCGATGGCGGCGGTGTCCAGCGGCTGGTGGGTGCCGGTGAGGGTATCGAGATCGCCAGGCCCGGCGATGCGCCGACGCAGCCCGTCGTCTGGAAGGAAGCCAGAATCGTCGAGGCTTATGCGAGCGTCGGCCTGACGCGTTGACGCCTTGCCTCAGGCCTCGCTGGTGAACAACTCCATTTCGCCGAAGCCGCGGATTTCGTGCATGCCGAGCGAGCGCAGCTTGCGGCCGCTCTGGACGGCCGCTTCCGGGCCGATGCAGATGGCGGTCCCGAGGAACTTGTTGGCTTCCTGGAGCCGGGCGGCGAGATTGATGGCGTCGCCATGGGCGGTATAATCCAGCTTGCCGCCGGCCCCGACCTCGCCGAGCACGGCGATCCCCGTTTCGATACCGATCCGCGTGCGGCCGAACTGATGGTCGACGAAGCCCGGCCGGCGGCGCATTTCCTCCGTCAGCGCCCGGATCGCCTCGGCGCAGTCGATCGCCTTGTTGACGTGATCCTTGAGGTCCTCCGGCGCGTTGAAGAATGCATGCACGGCGTCCCCCACCACCTTGTCGACCATGCCGCCATAGCGGGCGACGAGGCCGTTCACCTCGGCATAATAGGTGTCGAGCAGGGTAACGAGGTCGCGCGGCGAAAGCTTCTGCGACAGGGTGGAAAAGCCCTCGATGTCGGTGAAAAGCGCCGTCACCGGTCGCTCCTCGCCGGCGACGCGGTCGTCATCCGGGTTGTCGATGTAGCGGGCCACGACGGATTGCGGCAGGTATTGCGAGAACTTGCTGCGGGCCGCCGATTCTGCCCGCCTGACCCGGGCAAATTGCAGCACGCTGGTGACGGCGAGCACGAAGACGAGGGCAAGGCTGATGCCGACGGCATCGACCAGCAGGGCCGAGGCGGCATAGATCGCCGCGGCCGCCGCGATTGTCGCGGAAATCGCCAGAAGCCCCAGGAGCGCCGACGTCACCGGCCGTAGGCGGGTCGCAATCAGGGCGACCAGCAGCCCGCCGACCAAACCCAGCGCCGCCTCATAGAGCGGAAGTTGCGCATCGCGACGGGGGATGAAGCCGGTCAGCACGGCATTGGCGACGTCGGCATGGATTTGCACGGAAGGTTCGAGTGGCATCGAGGCCGTGGAACGCAGGCCGCCGAGATTGGGAAGGCTGCTGCCGATGAACACCGTCTTGCCCTTGAACCGTGAGTCGGCGACGGCACCGCTCAGCACGTCGCCCGCCGATACCGTCCGCGCAGCGATCGTGGCCGTCGAGCTTGCGGCAAACCGCATGCTGCCATCCTCGTCCAGTTCGATCAGCCGGGCTTCGAGCTTCAGCCAGGCGGGTTGCCCGCCGAGGATCGGCGTGCGACCGCCTTCGGCCAGGCGTGCAGCCTCGAGCCCGAGCGTCGGATAGGCATCGTTGCCGAGGATCGAAAAGGCCTGCACGCGGCGGATGCGGGCATCCTCGTCGCCGACGAGAAAGGCGGCTGCCGCCGACCGCGACGCTTTTTGCAGAAACGGGCACGAGGCTTCGGCGCCATCGATGAACCACAGGTCGGGGATCGCAACCGGACGGCGGACCGCAACGGGTGGAACAGGTGCCGGATGCTCGGGGCCGCCATCGGCAATCAGAAAGCCGAGAATGGAAGGCACGGCCGAAATCGCCTGCGTCAGCGCGGCGTTGGATTTTTCCGCGGGATCGCAGGCCGTGCTGAATATGAAATCGACCGCGACGGCCTTGGCACCGGCCGCCGACAACCGGGAGAGTAACTCGGCCGTTTCGCCGCGACCCCAACTCTTCGCCGTGGTCTGCTGCAGCGATTTCCGGTCCACGTCGATGACCACGATCTGATCGGATTGAGGCGCCTGCACCCATTGCGTCAGCGAATCGAAGAAAAGCTCGCGCTGCGTTTCAAGCACCGGTCCGGCGGAGAAGAGCAGGAACAGCGCACCCAGAACGCTCGCAGCCGCTCCGGCAAACAGCGGCCTGACCCGGGGCAGGCGGAAGCTTTTCAAGGTGTTATTCCTCTTCGGGTTCCGCGATCCTCTGCAGCCGCCCGATATGGCAGGTAATGACGCCATCGGCCCGTTTGATGGCCGAGCATTCCTCGAGGGCCAGGATGGCGCGGTTCACCTTCGGGCGGCTGGCGCCAAGAATGCCGGCAATATCGGACTGGCTGAGCGTCAGGCGAAGATTTGCGCTTTCCGGCAGTTCGTTGCCGTGGATCTGTTTCAGCGTCGCCAGGAAGAAACGCGCCACGCGGGAGTGCAGATCATAAAGCGCGATCGTTTCCAACCGGTCCGTCGTGTCGCGCAATTGCGCGCAGAGATAGCGGATGATCGATTCGGCGGCGTTCGGCGTGTGGGTGATGAAGTCGAGAAAGGCCTTCTTGCCGATGACATAGCCTTCGGTAACGGTGATCGCGGTGGCGTCGGCCGAGCGAGGCTGATCGTCGAGAATGGCCATCTCGCCGAACAGTGCGCCAGCCTCGATGTGGCGAAGAAGCAATTCCCGCCCCTGTGGGGTGATGAGCGAGAGCTTGATGCGGCCGGAGATCACCGCAATCATGTAATTGCCTTCGTCGCCGCGCTGGAAGATCACCGTTCCGGCAGTCCACTTGCGGTAGGTCGCAAGGGCCGCGACGGCAGCCACCGTTTCCTTGTCGAATTCCTCGAAGATCGGAAAGGAGCGCCAGAAGGCGGGACTCTTGTTGATTTCACTCATCTTGCTTCCCCGTCCCCCCGAAAAGTCTGCCCCTGTGAAATTCTTCTCGCAGTCTTCCCGGCGTTGCAACAAAAAACACCAGGGAAATTGGAATGGTTGTCATATGCACACGCTGTTTGTCGCTGCTGCCCCTCGGCTGAGGCCGATCACGCAATGTTGACGACCTGTGTTCGCTGTCTCGTTATTGTGAACGATCTGTTTCGTGGGCGCGGGCTGGATGAATTTGGAATTGCTGATAAATCTGTCGACAACCACGAACCCAAACCGGAGTCTATTTCAATGCAGCAGAATGTCGTCGCCCTCGTGGGGCGTGTCCTCCTTTCCATCATCTTCATCGTAGCCGGCTACGGCAAGCTCACTGCGCTTGGCGGTACCGCCGGCTATTTCGGCAGCATAGGCCTGCCGGTTCCCATGATTACCGCCGTTCTCGTAACGGCAGTCGAACTGCTCGGCGGCATCGCTATCCTCGTCGGCTTCTTCACCCGTCCGGCCGCTTACCTCCTGGCCCTTTTCTGCGTCGCCTCAGCGTTCATCGGTCATGGTGACTTCTCGGTCGCCGGCAACGACATCCACTTCATGAAGAATCTCGCCATGGCAGGTGGCTTCCTGTTCGTCGCCACTTTCGGCCCGGGCTCGCTCTCGGTTGACGCCCGCCGCGGTGTAGCGGCTGCCGCCTGATCGCAGGTCGCCAACAAAAAGGCCCGCCGGATTATTCATCTGGCGGGCCTTTTTGTTGTTTGGGAGCAAGCGTCAGGGGTAGATAACGCCCTTGCGCAGGATGACATTGCCGTAGAGGCGGGGCTCGCTAGTCTGAACGACCGTATGTGCAGCCCTGACCCTTGGATAGAATTCCGGCCCGAGCAGTGGCGTGACCGCGCGATCGGGCTCATGCTTGGCGCAGCAGGCGATGATATCGCGATGCACCGGATCGAGCGTGTCGCGGTCCTGCTTGACCGTGGCGCGAAAGATCGCCTCCGGCACGAAATCGTCGATCGGCATGACGCTGAGGATCGCGTCGAGAACCGGGATCAGATGATGCCCGTCGAGACGGATCAACCGGCGGCCGTGTTCGAGCCCTGGATAGTTGCCGTCGACCAGCGCGATTTCGTCGCCGTGTCCCATTGCCCTCAGGGTCGCCAGAAGTTCCGGGCTCAGGATAGGGTTCAGACCTTTCAGCATCAGGCAGTTTCCTTAAAAAGAACGTTGGTATCGCTGAGATAGCGGGAAAAGAGTGGGAGGCTGGCCCCGCCAATGGCGCGGGCCTGGGCGCCGACCGCACCTTCGACGATGTCTGGCATGATGACCCCTTCGAGATCAAGCTCGCCGACCGCCTTGCGGATGGCGGCGACGATGCGCGTGCGCACCCAGCCGGGGAAGCCGCCATCGATGACGGCCGCGCCGAAATCGATGATCGAGGCGGCGGAAACGATCGCCTGGGCGAGGGCAGCCGCCGTGAGCTGGATCCAGGTCTCGAGTGGTTCGCCGAAGTCGATCCACTCATCGGCCGAATACCAGAGCGGTTTCGGGTCGATGCCCTTCTCGCGCAGGAGATTTTCCAGAACGTAGATCGACGCGATCTTCAGAAGCTGCTGCGGCTTGCCGTTCCGGTCGGAAACCTGCAGTGGCCCGACGGCGCCTGCCGTCCCGGTGCGGCCGGAAAACAGCGAGGAATTCAGGACGATGCCGCCGCCGATGAAGGAACCGATGTAGAAATAGATGAAGTCGGGATAGGAGGTGCCGACGCCGAAGATCAGCTCGGCTCCGCAGGCGCTGGTGGCGTCGTTCTGCAACAGCACGGGATGGTGCGTGCGCGCGGCCACCTCCTCGCGCAGATCGAAGCCGTGCCAGGTGTCCATCGCATCCTTCGGTGCGCCGGTCTCCTCGGCCCAGCTCCAGAGCTGGAAGGGCGTTGCGATGCCGATGCCGGCAACGCGCCCGCGCTGCTCCTCGGTCAGCATCTTTTCGAGCTTCGGTATCCCTTCGACGATGAAGGTCAGGATTTCCTCCGGCATCGGATAGGCGTGAATCTGGTGCAGGTGCAGGCGGATGTTGCCGACGAAATCCATCAGCACGAGATCGCAGCTGCGCCGGCCGATCTTGACGCCATAGGAATAGACCGCATCCGGATTGAGCCGCATCGGTATCGAGGGCTGCCCGACGCGGCCGCGCACCGGATCGCCGCGGGTCAGGAGATGGTCCTTCTCGAGGGCCCGCATGATGACGGTGACCGTCTGCGCCGAAAGACCGGAGCGGCGGGCAATATCGGCTTTGGACAAGCTGCCGTGGCGGCGCACCAGCGACATGACCAGGCGCTCGTTATAGGCGCGGACGCGTGTCAGGTTGGCGCCGCCGCCGGGATCGACAACGTCCGGAACGGCCAAGGCACCGCCGGAATCGGTCCGTGATATCATGCCCCGTTTCCTCCCGCCGGCGCGCTGCTCCGTCCAGACCGTGGCGTCCGGACGTCTCTCCTCATTGCGCCGTTGCTCTGTCTCTTTAACGCGCACTGCAACGATATCGAGCGCGTGCACGTTTTCTGCGCAGAGAATGCCATAGATTTTTAATAATTCAATTTGATTTATTTATTGACAGCGTTTCGTTTTGGTGTTTGTTTTGTGCCCGGAAGCGCCAACTGCGGCAGTGGAGATGTTGTGGCGGGCGAGGCCTGACGAGCCGGTAGACCGGTTTCAATTTTTCAATCCTTGGGAGGATTTCATGAAGACGACTATTGTTTCCGCCGCTCTCGGCGCGCTTGCGCTCGGCGTTGTTTTTGCTGCACCTGCCGAGGCCGCCGATGTTTCGGCCTGCCTCATCACCAAGACCGACACCAACCCCTTCTTCGTCAAGATGAAGGAAGGCGCGACCGCCAAGGCGGCAGAACTCGGCGTCGAGCTGAAGTCCTATGCCGGCAAGATCGACGGCGACAGCGAAAGCCAGGTCGCGGCGATCGAGACCTGCATTGCCGACGGCGCCAAGGGCATTCTGTTGACGGCTTCCGACACCAAGGGCATCGTGCCGGCCGTGCAGAAGGCGCGCGACGCCGGTGTTCTCGTGATCGCGCTGGACACGCCGCTTGAACCTGCCGATGCCGCCGATGCAACATTCGCAACCGACAACCTTCTCGCCGGCAAGTTGATCGGCCAGTGGGCTGCGGCAACCCTCGGCGACAAGGCCAAGGACGCCAAGGTGGCCTTTCTCGATCTGACGCCCTCCCAGCCGACCGTCGACGTTCTGCGTGACCAGGGCTTCATGATCGGCTTCGGCATCGACCCGAAGGATCCGAACAAGATCGGTGACGAAGACGATGCGCGCATTGTCGGTCACGACGTCACCAACGGCAATGAGGAAGGCGGCCGCACCGCCATGGAAAACCTTCTGCAGAAGGATCCGTCCATCAACGTCGTTCACACGATCAACGAGCCAGCCGCTGCCGGCGCCTACGAGGCACTGAAGGCTGTCGGCAAGGAAAAGGACGTGCTGATCGTATCGGTCGATGGCGGCTGCCCAGGCGTCAAGAACGTCATCGATGGCGTCATCGGCGCCACCTCGCAGCAATATCCGCTGCTGATGGCGTCGCTCGGCATCGAAGCGATCAAGAAATTCGCCGACACCGGTGAAAAGCCGAAGCCGACCGAAGGCAAGGACTTTTTCGACACGGGCGTGTCGCTCGTCACGGACAAGCCTGCCGCTGGCGTTGAATCGATCGACACCAAGGCCGGCACGGAAAAGTGCTGGGGCTGATGCCCCGCCGCTGAACGGGACGACGGGCGGCTTCGGCCGCCCTTCGTTTAAGCTATGATGTCATTTTGACAAAACGCCATAACCGTGAGCACACTTCTCCCCTTGCCCTGCCGCCTGTCCGGCGTGCGGTGCAGGCGGGCGCGGTGAGGAGCCCATACCGACGGGAACGGTTTTGAGAGGCGGGAGGAAATTTTCATGAGCGAACCGACAGTAGCGTCGCAGCCATCGCAGGAATTCGAAAAGGTCCTGAGTGGCAGCTCGAAGCAGGTTGCTTCCTTTGATACGCATGACAAGACACCCTTGCAGAAGGCCCAGCACTTTCTGCACAAGAGGCCGGCGGCGGTGCCGCTGATCGTGCTGGTCCTTTCGCTGATCGTTTTCGGATCAGTTCTCGGCTCGAAGTTTTTCTCGGCCTTTTCCCTGACGCTGATCCTGCAGCAGGTGGCGATCACCGGCATCGTCGGCGCCGCGCAAACCCTGGTCATCCTGACGGCCGGCATCGACCTGTCCGTCGGTGCGATCATGGTGCTTTCGTCCGTGGTGATGGGGCAATTTACCTTCCGCTACGGCTTTCCGCCGGAAATCGCGGTGATCTGCGGCATTGCCGTCGGTGGGCTCTGCGGTGCCGTCAACGGCTGGCTGGTGTCGCGCGTGAAGCTGCCGCCCTTCATCGTCACGCTCGGCATGTGGCAGATCGTGCTGGCGTCGAACTTCCTTTACTCCGCCAACGAAACGATCCGCTCCCAGGACATCAGCACCACCGCGCCGCTCCTCCAGTTCTTCGGCACCAATATCCGGATCGGCAATGCCGTGTTTACCTACGGCGTGGTCACGATGGTGCTGCTCGTCGGCATCCTGTGGTATGTGCTGAACAAAACCGCCTGGGGCAGGCACGTCTACGCGGTCGGTGACGATCCGGACGCCGCGGAACTCTCAGGCGTCAATGTCAAGAAGATGCTGATGTCGGTCTATGTCCTCTCGGGCCTGATCTGCGCGCTCGCCGGTTGGACCCTGATCGGCCGTATCGGCTCGGTGTCGCCGACGGCGGGCCAGTTCGCCAATATCGAATCGATCACCGCGGTGGTGATCGGCGGCATCTCGCTCTTCGGCGGCCGCGGTTCGATCATGGGCATGCTGTTCGGGGCGCTGATCGTCGGCGTCTTCCAGCTCGGCCTGCGCCTGATCGGCACGGACCCGCAATGGACCTATCTCTTGATCGGTGTGCTGATCATCGCCGCCGTTGCAATCGACCAGTGGATCAGAAAGGTGGCAGGCTGATGGCTCAGGAACCCATTCTCACCGCGCGTGGCATCGTCAAGCGCTACGGCCGCGTCACCGCACTCGACCATGCCGATTTCGATCTCTACAAAGGCGAAATCCTGGCCGTGATCGGCGACAACGGCGCCGGAAAGTCCTCGATGATCAAGGCGATTTCCGGCGCGATCCATCCGGACGAAGGTGAAATCCGCCTCGACGGCGAGGTCGTGAACTTCCGTTCGCCGATCGAGGCCCGCAAGGCGGGCATCGAGACGGTTTACCAGAACCTCGCCCTGTCGCCGGCGCTGTCGATCGCCGACAACATGTTCCTCGGCCGGGAAATTCGCAAATCCGGGCCGCTCGGCAGTATTTTCCGCATGCTCGATCATGCGGCGATGGAAAAGATCGCTCGCGACAAACTGTCGGAACTCGGCCTGATGACGATCCAGAACATCAACCAGGCGGTGGAAACGCTGTCCGGCGGCCAGCGCCAGGGGGTGGCCGTGGCCCGCGCCGCCGCCTTCGGCTCCAAGCTCATCATTCTCGATGAGCCGACGGCAGCCCTCGGGGTGAAGGAAAGCCGCCGCGTTCTGGAACTGATCCTCGATGTGCGCGCGCGCGGCCTGCCGATCGTGCTCATCTCGCACAACATGCCGCATGTGTTCGAGGTGGCCGACCGCATCCATATCCACCGGCTTGGCAAACGCCTCTGCGTCATCAATCCGAAGGAATACACCATGTCGGATGCCGTTGCCTTCATGACCGGCGCGAAGGAACCGCCACGCGAGGCGCTCGCCGCATGACCATGACGCTTGCGGCCATCGCCGACGCCGTCATCCAGAAAGCGGGGAAGCGGCCACGCTTCATCGTTGCCATTGCCGGCCCCCCCGGGGCCGGCAAATCCACGCTTGCCGATGCGCTCCAGGAAGAGCTGACGCGGCGCGGCGAAAAATCCGCCGTCCTGCCGATGGACGGCTTCCACATGGATAATGGAATTCTGGAGGAACGCGGCCTGCTGAAACGCAAGGGCGCGCCGGAAACCTTCGACGTCCGCGCCTTCATCGACATCGTTGAGGCGGTGCGCAAGGCGGACGAGGAAGTGCTCGTCCCGGTGTTCGACCGTTCCCGCGAGATCGCCATTGCCTCGGCGCGCGTGGTTGCGCCGGAGACGCGCATCATCCTGGCGGAAGGCAACTACCTGCTGCTCGACGAGGCGCCCTGGACACGGCTTGACGGCATGTTCGACCTGACGATCTTCGTCGGCCCGTCCTACGAGGTTCTGGAGGAGCGCCTGCGGCAGCGCTGGATTCACTACGGGCTCGACGACGCCGGCATCGAATGGAAGCTCTACGGCAACGACCTGCCGAACGGAAAGCGGATCATCGACCATTCCCGTCCGGCCGATATTGCCATCGAGATTTTCGAAACGGCCTGAGGCGGGCAGTCCGTCGTTGTTTTCCCGCGTATAATGATGCTATCCGAACCCTCGGTCAGCGCATGCCCTTGCACCATGCGCCCTTAGATTGCGCCTGGAGATATTCGTCATGAGCACGCACGCTATCACCGAACTTACGATCCGCCGTCCCGACGACTGGCATTTGCATCTGCGCGACGGCGGCATGCTGAAGGGCGTGATCGGCGATACAAGCCGCCACTTTGCCCGCGCCATCATCATGCCCAATCTGGTCCCGCCCGTCGTCACCACCGCCGACGCGGCCGCTTACCGCGAGCGCATCCTGGCAGCCGTGCCGAAAGGCGACCGGTTCGAGCCGCTGATGACGCTGTATCTGACCGAAGGCACGAACCCCGACGATGTCGAAGCCGGGCACAGGAGCGGGCTGATCAAGGCGGTCAAGCTCTACCCCGCCGGCGCCACGACCAATTCGCAAAGCGGCGTGCGCAATTTCGAAAATGCCATGCCGGTGCTGGAGCGCATGGCGAAAATCGGCCTGCCGCTCTGCGTCCATGGCGAAGTGACGTCGGCGGACGTCGATATCTTCGACCGCGAAGCCGTGTTCATCGAAACCGTGCTTGATCCCTTGCGCGCCCGCCTGCCCGAGCTGAAGGTGACGATGGAACACGTCACTACCAAGGACGGCATCGACTATATCACGTCGTCGAAGGCCAATCTTGCCGGTTCGATCACTACCCATCACTTGATCATCAACCGCAACGCCATCCTCGTCGGCGGCATCCGCCCGCATTATTACTGCCTGCCGGTTGCCAAGCGCGAGGTTCATCGCCTCGCCCTGCGGGCCGCCGCCACTTCGGGCGATCCGCGCTTCTTCCTCGGCACGGACTCCGCGCCGCATGTCGATCCCTTGAAGGAATGCGCCTGCGGCTGCGCCGGCATCTATACCTCGATCAACACGATGAGTTGCCTTGCCCATGTGTTCGAACAGGAGCAGGCGCTTGACAAGCTGGAGGCCTTTGCGTCGCTGAACGGCCCTGCCTGGTACGGCCTGCCGGTCAACGAGGAGAAGATCACACTGCGCAAGCGGGCCGACCCGGTGGAGTTCCCGAAGAAGATCGAGACGGAAGCGGGTACTGTTACCGTTTTCGATCCGATGTTCCCGCTGCACTGGGCCGTCACGGAGCGCTGAATTCCGGGTTGGGGCTGATCGGCCTCATTCCGAGATCCGGCGCCGGCCGGTGATTGAAAAGGGCGAACGGCTTGATCGCGGCGAACACTGCGGCCGGCGGTTCCAGGTCTTCCGCCTCTGGCTTTCGCGGGCCCGAACTGCTATGCGCGGGTAACAAAATCCAATGGCTAAGGAGGCCGCCGATGATCCAGACATCCTTTCCCGACAAGGCCGTCATGGCCGAGCTGGTCGCAAAGATGCTCTGGGAAATCAAGGCGGTGCATTTCCGCGCCGACGAGCCCTACAAGCTCGCCTCGGGCATGGCGAGCCCGGTCTATATCGATTGCCGCAAGCTGATCTCCTATCCGCGCATCCGCTCGACTGTGATGGATTTCGCCGCCGCGACGGTGTTGCGTGAGGCCGGTTTCGAGCAGTTCGACGTCATTGCCGGCGGCGAGACGGCGGGCATTCCCTTCGCAGCGATGCTGGCCGAGCGCCTCGCTCTGCCGATGATCTATGTGCGCAAGGCGCCGAAAGGGCATGGCCGCAACGCCCAGATCGAAGGGCATATGCCCGATGGTGCCCGCGTGCTCGTCATCGAGGACCTGACGACGGCCGGCGGCTCGATGTTCACGTTCATCGACGCCATTCGTGCCGCGGGCGGCGTGGTCGATCACGGCATTGCGCTGTTCTATTACGATATCTTCCCCAAGGCCCGCGCCGCGATGCGGGAAAAGGGCGTGACGCTGCACAATATCGCCACCTGGCGCGACGTTCTTGCCGTCGCCAAGGCGCAGAAACTGTTCGATGAGAAGACCTTGTCGGAAGTCGAATCCTTCCTCAATGCGCCGCTCGAATGGTCGGGCCGCAATGGCGGCGTCAGCGCGCTCGCGACCGCCTGAAAACGGGACTGGCCTTTTCAGCCGTCTTGGTTTAATCGATTGAAATTGAATTTCCGAAGGGAGGGAGATCGCCATGATCGTTTGCTGTGGAGAAGCCCTGATCGACATGCTGCCGCGTCAGACGACGGCAGGCGAGATGGCTTTCGCGCCCTATTCCGGCGGCGCGATCTTCAACACGGCGGTCGCGCTCGGCCGCCTCGGCATCCAGACCGGCTTCTTCACGGGCCTCTCCGACGACATGTTCGGCGATATGCTGCGCGAGACACTGACATCCAGCAAGGTTGATTTCGGCCCCAGCGCGACGCTGCCGCTGCACACCACGGTCGCCTTCGTGAAACTGGTGAACGGCTCCGCGACCTACGCCTTCTTCGATGAAAACACCGCCGGCCGCATGATCACAAAGGACCACCTGCCGGCGCTTGGCGATTTCTGCGAGGCGCTGCATTTCGGCGCCATCAGCCTGATCCCGGAACCGTGCGGCTCGACTTACGAGGCGCTGATGGCCCGCGAGCACGAGAAGCGGGTGATTTCCTTCGATCCCAATATCCGCCCCGGCTTCATCAAGGACGCCGAAGCCCACAAGGCCCGCATGTTGCGCATGGCGGCCATGTCCGACATCGTCAAGTTCTCCGACGAGGATCTCGACTGGTTCGGCGAGGCGGGCACGCATGAGGAGCTGGTCGGCAAATGGCTGCAGCGCGGCCCGAAGCTCATCGTCATCACCAAGGGCGCTGACGGCGCCGACGGCTATACAGCGCGCGGCAAGGTTTCGGTGCCCGGTGAAAAAGTCACCGTCGTCGATACGGTCGGCGCCGGCGACACGTTCGACGCGGGCATTCTTGCTTCGCTGAAGATGAACAATCTGCTGACCAAGCAACAGGTTGCGAACTTGAGCGAAAGCGCCGTGCGTGATGCTCTGGCCCTTGGTGCCAAGGCCGCCGCCGTCACCGTGTCGCGCGCCGGTGCAAATCCGCCCTGGAGCTACGAGATCGGCCTCTAATTCACCGGCCCTTTGGGGGAGGATGAACAAGCGCTTGCTGGCTATCGGTGTGATAGCGCGCCGGCGCGCCGAGTGGCGTCATGTGGGCGGGCTGCAGTACAAAGATACCGGCAGACCTACGATGCGGATCGCAACCGCCCGCCGCGGCCGGCAAAGGCACTGCGGGGTACGCCCGCAAGGTTCGAGAGAAACTGCCGCGCGCATTCGCTCCAGCTGAATGTCAGCGCCTTTTGCCGGGCGTCCTCCCGCGACAAGGCGAGCGCGGCAAGGGCTGCTTGCCGCAGATCGCTGGACAGAACGCCGCCGCCGTCTGCCAGTATGTCGCTCGGTGCGGTAACCGGGAATGCGGCGACGGGACAGCCGCTCGCCAGCGCCTCCAGAATGACGTTGCCGAAGGTATCGACCCGGCTCGGGAAGACGAAGACGTCCGCCGACGCGTAGATCGTCGCAAGTTCCGTTCCCATGCGCCGCCCCAGGAAATGCACGTGCGGATATTTCTGCCGCAGGTGGGCGAGGTCCGGCCCATCGCCGACGACCACCTTGCTGCCGGGCAGGTCAAGGTCGAGGAAAGCCGGAAGGTTCTTTTCCACCGCCACCCGTCCGACGTTCAGGAAGATCGGGCGGGGGAAGGGCAGGTTCTGGCGGCGCGTCGGGTCGAAGAGAACCGTGTCGATGCCACGCGTCCACCGCTTGATGTTGTGAAAGCCGCGCGCAGCCATCTCCGTACCGAGCGACGCGGTGGCGACCATCATGCCATTGCCGGAATTGTGGAACTGGCGCAGCCACCAGTAGCTCCAGTCTTCCGGAATGGGCAATCGCGCGCTGACGAACTCGGGAAAGCGCGTGTGGTAGCTCGTCGTGAACGGCAGCCCCCTGCGCAGACAGATGCCGCGCGCGACGAGGCCGAGCGGCCCTTCCGTAGCGATATGGATATAGTCGGGCGCCAGTGCATCGATCTCTTTCGCTACCTGCCGCCGGGTCGGAAGTGCAAGCCGGATATCGGGATAGAAAGGCAGCGGAAAGGTGGTAAACCGCTCCGGTGTCAGGAAGTCGATGGTGATCCCCTGTTCCTGCACCGATCGGGCAAGTTCATCGAGGGTGCGGACGACACCGTTGACCTGCGGATGCCAGGCATCGGTCACAACAAGAACGGTCTTTTCCATGCTGCGCCCCTGGACGCGGCTCCGCGATATGTTGCGGAGCACTGGCTGACGGTCGAATCGCCTGGCGGCTGCCATCAGGGTTCTTTGATCATGATTCGATGACAAGCAGATGATTGGCCGCCGTCGCATGGAGGCGCCTGCGCAGAACTGCCACCGGATCATCCGGGCGCGGCCAGCCGCGCCCGGGCCAATACGAGCCTAAGCCGCGCCCAAGGCAGGAAGCACGAGCTCTCCCACCCGGTAGACATGAAACTCGCTTTTCGACACGGCATTCAGAGATTTGAATTTTTCGGCGAAAACCGGATCCGAGAAGAATTCGTCGACATCGTCGGCACTTTGAATTGCCTCGATGTTCACGACGGTTTTTCCGTCCGTGCTTTTTGACAGGTTGCTCCAGAGAAAGCCTGCTTTGCGTTCGGCAACATAGTGCACGACATCCTGAATGATCTGAAATGCCTCTTCCTGTTTGCCGGGATGGGCATGGATGACGTTGACGACGAAAACGGTCGGTTCGGGAGCGAGTTGAAACTCGGCCTTGTGGGGAAAAATCACGTTGTCTCCAGTAAAAAAAGATCAGGCGGAAAATACCGCCGAGACGAAAACTAGATCGTCGCAATGGTCGAAAAAACGGGCTATCACTCCGTTGATAACGGACAAAAATGTCCGCAATGGAGCTTTCGCTTGGATAACCTCGGTGCCTTGAATGTGTTCATGGTTGCGGCGGAAACGCGCAGCTTTACCCGGGCGGGCGAGGCGCTCGGCATCTCCTCGTCCGCTGTCGGCAAGGCAATGGCGCGCCTGGAGAAGAGGCTTGGCGTCCGCCTGTTTCACCGCAGTACGCGCAGCATCGCGATTACCGCGGAAGGAACCATGTTCCTCGACCGCTGCCGCCGGATTTTTTCCGAGCTAGAAGCGGCCGAGCAGGAATTGTCGCAAGCTCTTGCTGCGCCGCGCGGCCGCCTCCGTGTCAGTCTGCCGCTCGCGGGAATGCTGTTCATGCCGGCAATCACGAAGTTCATGCACGCGTTCCCGGACGTCTCCATCGACCTTGATTTCACGGATCGCCTGGTCGACGTGATCGAAGAGGGTTTTGACGCCGTGGTACGAACGGGGGAACCCAGCGACAGCCGCCTGATGACCCGGACCTTGGGGAGGTTTTCCCATCGCATCGTCGGATCCTCGGAATACTTCGCGCGCTTCGGAATTCCGCAGAAACCACAGGACCTGTCGACCCATATCTGTCTCCACCACAAGTACCCATCATCCGGGAAGCTTGAGCTGTGGCCCCTGAAGCACGAGCCGAATGAAGAAAGGTTGGAACTGTCTGTGTCGTCAATGGCGAGCACGCTCGAGCCGCTGGTCAGCATGGCCGAGCAGGGGCTTGGCCTTGCCTGTCTGCCGCTGTTCACGATCCGCAGGCAGATCGCCGAGGGAAGGCTCGTCTCGGTTCTGGCCGATCATATAGAGGACGTTGGCGAGTTTCGCATTCTATGGCCATCCAGCCGGCATATGGCGCCGAAAATACAGGCGTTCGTTAAGTTCATGGGCGAAAACCTGTTTCGCGCATGACGTGCCTTGGGACGCATGAACGAGCTGCTGCGAGTTCGGTTCGCTTGATCCGTCAACGGCCGATCAGCGCCACTTGCTCGTAACCGCGCCCGGGGGATGCGGCGACGATCGCCAGGATACAGCCGTCGGGAGCGCGCACATGCACCTTCAGCGATCTGTAATCGGCATCGCGGCCGATCTTGTCGGCGATTCTTTGTCCGTAATACACGGCTGATCCCACATCGAAATGATCGACGCCGTCTTCATCGACCACCTGTTCATCGCCGAAGTGCAAATCGAAGAAATAGTGTTCCACGCCAATGCCCCGAACCCTTGCATCGCCGAAGGTCTCTCCGGCTTGAGGACGCAGTTTCAGGGATATCGCATTGTGTCCGAATACAGGCTGAACTCCGCATTCAGCCTGTATTCATCGATGTCTGTCGAGGCCGTGGCGAAGACTAGTTCGCCGCCTTCAGCAGCGCCGCAACGAGGCCGGCCGTCGAACTGTCGTGCCCCTCGGCGCTCTCCTTGCCTTCCACGACCGGCAGCAAGCCCGTCGCCAGTTCCTTGCCGAGCTCGACGCCCCACTGGTCGAAGGAGTTGATGTTGAACAAGGCACCCTCGACGAAGACACGGTGTTCGTAGATCGCGATCAGGCGGCCGAAGGTGAAAGGGGTCATCTGATCGTAGACGAACGTCAGCGACGGCCGGTTGCCGGTGAAGACGCGGTGCGGGGCAATGCGCTCGATGAACGCGGCATCCTGCCCCTTGGCCGCCATCTGCGCCTTGGCTTCCTCGAGCGTCCGGCCCTTCATCAGCGCTTCCGACTGCGCCAGGCAATTGGCGATCAGCAACTGGTGCTGGTGGCGCAGGTGCGGTTCGTGGCCGTTCGCGGCAATCATGAATTCCGCCGGGATGACGCTCGTGCCCTGGTGGATCAGTTGGTAGAAGGCGTGCTGGCCGTTGGTGCCCGGCTCGCCCCAGACGACCGGGCCGGAGTTGCCCTCGACGGCTGTACCGTCGAGTGTCACGCCCTTGCCGTTCGATTCCATGTCGAGCTGCTGCAGATAAGCCGGGAAGCGCGACAGGCGCTGGTCGTAGGGCAGGATGGCGCGGGTCGGATAGTCGAGCACGTTGCGATGGTAAAAGCCGAGAAGGCCGAGCAGCATCGGGATGTTTTCGCGCAGGGGCGCCGTGCGGAAATGGTTGTCGATCGAATGGGCACCTGCGAGGAATTCGCCGAAATTCTCCTTGCCGATCGCGATCATCAGCGGCAGGCCGATCGCCGACCAGACCGAATAGCGCCCGCCCACCCAGTCCCAAAAGCCGAAGATCCGGTCGCTGTCGATGCCGAAGGCGGCGACCTTGTCGAGGGCGGTGGAGACGGCGCAGAAATGCTTGCCGACCGCCTTCTCGCCGAGCGTTTCGGCGATGAAGGCGCGGGCCGTCGCCGCATTGGTCATCGTTTCGATGGTAGTGAAGGTCTTGGAGGCGACGATGAACAGCGAGGTCTCGGCATCGAGCAGCTTCAGCGTATCGGCGATATGGGCGCCATCGACATTGGAGACGAAATGCAGCCGCGGGCCGTCATGGTCGGGCGCCAGCGCCAGCGTCGCCATCACCGGCCCGAGGTCGGAACCACCGATGCCGATATTGACGACGTCGGTGATCTTCTTGCCCGTCGCACCCGTCAGCGCGCCCGAGCGAATACCGTCGGAAAAGGCGCCCATGGCGTCGAGCACGGCGTTCACGTCCGGCATCACGTCGCGGCCGTCGACCAGGACCGGCGTGTTGGAGCGGTTGCGCAGCGCCGTATGCAGGACGGCGCGGCCCTCGGTGATGTTGATCGCCTCTCCGGCAAACATCGCATCGCGCTTTTCGGCGACCTTCGCGGCTTTTGCGAGTGCCTCGAGGCCGTCCAGCACCTTCTCGTTGACGGCGCATTTCGAATAATCGAACAGCATGTCGTCGAGAGTGACGCTGTATTGCGAGAAGCGCTCGGGATCGCTGGCGAAAGCCGCCCGGATATCGGTTGCCTTGGTGTCGGTGACGGTGGATTTCAGCTGGCTGACAAGCGCGGTGGTGGCGGGCGCGTTCATGGCGAGGGCTCCTTGCGTCGCGGATAGGTCGCGATAGCTAGTCGCTTTGGCCACCGCAAATCAAGCCTGTCGCGTCGCAAACGGCAAAAAAGCCCGCGCTTTTTAAATGGATTTAAATCCTGCCTAGCCACGCAAATCCTTGCGCAGGATCTTGCCGACATTCGACTTCGGCAGTTCGGTCCGGAACTCGACGAATTTCGGCCGCTTGTAGTTGGTGAGGTTGGCGGAGCAATGGGCCTTGACGTCCGCCTCGGTAAGGTTCGGGTCCTTCTTGACGACAAACAGCTTCACCGCTTCGCCGGAGTGCTCGTCCGGCACGCCGATTGCGGCGCATTCGAGAATGCCGGCAAGGGTCATCGCCACTTCCTCGATCTCGTTGGGGAAGACGTTGAAGCCGGAGACGAGGATCATGTCCTTCTTGCGGTCGACGATCTTGACCAGGCCTTGCGCGTTCATGAAGCCGATATCGCCGGTGCGGAAGAAGCCGTCGGGCGAGATTGCGCTGGCGGTTTCGTTCGGCCGCTGCCAGTAGCCGGCCATGACCTGCGGGCCGCGGATGCAGATTTCGCCGATTTCGCCGAGCGGCAGGGTGTTGCCATCGTCGTCGCGGATTTCAACCTCCGTCGAGGGCAGGGGAAGGCCAATCGTGCCGGTGAACTCGGCTGCGTCCAGCCGGTTGGCCGTCGCGACGGGCGATGTCTCCGAAAGGCCGTAGCCTTCCTTGATCGGGCACCCCGTCATCGTTTCCCAGCGTTCGGCAACCGGTCGCTGCACCGCCATGCCGCCGCCGAAGGTCAGCGCCAGATCGGAAAAATCGAGCTTCTGGAATTCGGCGTTGTTCATCAGTGCGTTGAACAGCGTATTCAGGCCCGGGAAGATGTTGACCTTGTACTTCGCCAATTCCTTGACGAAGGCCGGGATGTCGCGCGGATTGGGGATCAGGATATTCTGCCCGCCGGTCTTCAGGCCCATCAGTGAATTCACTGTGAGCGCGAAGATATGGTAGAGCGGCAGGGCGCAGAGGAACACCAGGTGATCCGGCCGCTTCTTGTTGAGGAAGGCGGTTTCGAGCCACAGGCCCATCTGGGCCATATTCGCAAGAAGATTGGCATGGGTAAGCGTCGCGCCCTTGGAGACGCCGGTGGTGCCGCCGGTATATTGCAGGAAGGCGACATCGCCCGGTTTCACATCGACCTTGTTCAGGAGCGCATTGTTTCCCTTTGCCAAAACCGCCTTGAAGGACAGGTGGCCGGGCAGCGACCATTCCGGCACGAGTTTCTTGACCTTGCGCACGACGATGTTGACGATCAGGCCCTTGAGCCCCAGAAGGTCGCCCATGGTCGCGACGACGATGTGCTTAAGGTCGGTGCGCGCGGCCACCTGCTCGACCGTATGGGCGAAGTTTTCCAGCACGAAGATCGCCTTGGCCCCGGCATCCTTCAGTTGATGCTCGAGTTCGCGCGGCGTATAGAGCGGATTGACGTTCACGACGGCAAAGCCAGCGCGCAGGATGCCATAGACGATCACCGGATTCTGCAAAATGTTCGGCATCATCACGGCAACGCGGTCGCCCTTGGCCAGACCGGTGGATTGCAGCCAGGCGCCGATCTTTTTGCTCTCGGCCTCGAGTTCGGCGAAGGTCAGCGTCTTGCCCATGCAGGTGAACGCGGGGCGCGTGGCGTATGTCGCACAGGCTTCCGCAAAGAGCTCGCCGATGGAGTTGTGGGGCAAAGGGGTGATTTCTGCGGGCATGCCCGGCGGATAGGACTGCAGCCAGGGTTTGGCGGCCTGGGGTCCGCGCGTCTGAATCAATGTGTCCGGCATGGTCTCTCTCCCTGATGCAACTGCCGCCGCGCTGCAAGACGGCCGCGCGCCGTCTTCATTTTCCATACGCAACCCTGTCCGAAAATGTCATCGGCTTCCGCTGCGCAGGAGCGAACGATCCCTCCAGATCGCCCACATTGATGAGGATGAAGCTTTCGTCTCGCCTCATCAAGTACATTCCGGATTATATAACCTTAACGTAAACGTCAATACATCACCGAGGGTTTGGCGGTGCATGGCAAGATTTCGCGGCAGGTGCCTTGCAGCAATGTTTTGCGAGCAGGTGCAAAAAGGTATATTGCATTGCAACAAGCCAAGGCTTTCCTCCCAAGTCGCTCCGGGCTTTCCATTTCGAGAACCAAATCCTTTGGCTGCCGTTTGGCGCCGGACAGGCCGTCCCATGTCAGATGATGCTCTCTCTTCTATACCGGCAGCCCGTTGGGGCGGTGTCTCCAGCGCGGAACTTGCGCTGGCAGTCGGCGGCTTCGGCATCGGCACCGGCGAATTTGCCATCATGGGTCTTCTGCCGCAGGTCGCAGACGATCTCTCCGTTTCCGTTCCCTACGCGGGGCACGTGATCAGCGCCTATGCGATCGGCGTCGTCGTCGGCGCGCCGCTGATCGCCGTCCTGGCCGCCCGGTTTTCCCGGCACAATGTCCTACTTGCCTTGATGAGCCTGTTTGCACTCGGCAACCTTGCCAGCGCCGTCGCCGGCAGCTTCGGCCTGCTCGTCGCCGCCCGCTTCCTCGCGGGCCTGCCGCATGGGGCCTATTTCGGCGTGGCGGCACTGGTTGCCGCCGGGATGGCGGCGCCGCATCAGCGGGCGCGCGCCATCGGTCGCGTCATGATGGGGCTGACCGTCGCCACCCTGGTCGGAACGCCGCTTGCCGCCTGGTTCGGCCAGGCGCTCGGCTGGCGCGCCGCCTTTGCGATCGTCGGCGCCATCAGCGTGCTGACCGTCGTGCTGACCTGGTTCCACGTGCCGAAGGACCGCGCCAATCCGGCGGCGACGCCGCTGAAGGAGCTTGGTGCGCTCGGCAAGACCCAGGTCTGGCTGACGCTCGGCATCTGCGCCATCGGCTGCGGCGGCATGTTCGCGGTTTTCAGCTACATCACGCCTGCGCTGACGGACGTGGCCGGCGTCGCGCTCGGCAATGTCCCGATCATGCTCTCCGTCTTCGGCGCCGGCATGATCCTCGGCAATATCGTCGGCTCTCGGCTTGCCGACTGGTCGCTGTTGCCCGCCATCGGCATCGCTCTCGTGTTTAACCTCGCCGCCTATGTGCTGTTCTACTTCACGATGACGACGCCCTGGATGGCCGTCATCAACGTGCTGTTGATCGGCGGCGGTTTCGCCGTCGTGCCTGGCATCCAGACGCGACTGATGGATGTCGCGGGTGAGGCCCAGACGCTGGCTGCGGCGGCCAGCCACTCGGCCTTCAACCTTGCCAATGCGCTCGGTGCCTGGCTCGGAGGCCTGTCGATCTCGGCCGGCTACGGCTGGACCTCGACCGGCCTCGTCGGCGCCATGATGTCGGTTGCCGGCATCGGCATCTTCCTGTCGTCGGTTTTCCTCGACCGCTCGGCGTCGGCAAGGGTTGCGCTGCGGTAGTTCTTCTCCACCGAAATTCGATTGTCATCCGCTTGTGTTGACCCTGCGGTCATATTTATCTATGCCACACGTTTCCGGGTTGCCGGCAAAAATCGGAAACATGTGGCAAGCCGTGAGTTTTGCTGTCATCTTGATGACATGTGGAGAAATGCTTCTTGCAACTGACCAATCGTGACCGGGGCGAGCTTCCGTCGGAGCCGCGTCTTTTTGGCCGTCCGGCCCATGAACGCTCGGCGCTTGTCGGGCCGATTTCGGCCGCGCGCTGGCTGCTCGTCTTTATCCTCCTCGCCGGCGTCTATTTCTTCCACGGCTTTCTGGTGCCGGTGCTGGCAGCGCTGGTCATCGGCTTCGCCTCCTGGCCGATCTATCGCCGCCTGCTTGCGGCCATCGGCGGCAACCGGACGCTTGGAGCCACCATTGCCATCATCGCGGTGATCTCCTTCATCGTCGCGCCGATTTCGCTGGCCGCGGTCTACGCCGTCGACGAAGTCCGCGACTGGGTCGACTGGACCATCGCCACCAACAAATTCGGCGCGCCTGTGCCGGTCTGGCTGACGCAAATTCCCGGCGCCGGTGTCTGGCTTGGAACGCAATGGGCGAAATATGTCGGCCATCCCGGCGCGGTCGGCGAACTGGTTCAGCTCGTCAGTGGCTCCAATATCGGCAGTATCTACCGCGGCGTGCTCGTCGTCGGCGCATCTGCCTTCCAGTCGTTGCTGACTCTGCTTTTCATGCTGATCACCCTGTTTTTCGTCTATCGCGACGGCGAGAAACTGGTTGTCCAGCTTGATCGTCTCGGGGAACGTATCCTGCCGATGCGCTGGGAGCGCGTGTCGCGCATCGTGCCGCTGACCATCAGTTCGACCGTCACCGGCATGGGCGTTATCGCCATCGGCGAAGGCATCGTGCTTGGCGTCGCCTATTGGCTGGCAGGGGTTCCCTCGCCGGTGACCCTTGGCATCATCACCGGCATCATGGCGCTGATTCCCGGCGGCGCGCCGCTCTGTTTCACCCTGGTGTCGGTTTATCTCTTCGCCAGTGGCTCGCCATTTGCCGCCGCCGCCCTGTTCGCCTGGGGAACCGTAGAGTTGTTCATTGTCGACAAGACCCTGCGCCCGAGGCTTGTCGGCGGACCGATCAGCCTCCCCTTCCTGCCGACCTTCTTCGGCCTCGTCGGCGGCGTCAAGACCATGGGGTTCCTCGGGCTTTTCGTCGGGCCGGTGCTGATGGCGCTTTTGGTGGCAATCTGGCGGGAATGGTTGCACGAGGTGACGAACCAGCCGCCACCGCCGAGCGAGATCATCAAATAGAGGCGAGCGCACAGCCTTGCCCGATCGCGTCGCCAGTTTAACGGTGATTTCCCCGTTTTTGGCGAAACTCTATCCGAACATAAGGGGGAATTGCCGCGTGATCTCAGCGCTCCATTGCGCTAATGATTGCGTGCTCCTTGCGGCCGCTTGCGGCCGTAGAGGCTGATCCATCTTGAAAGTCCAGGAAATCCGATGAACCGCACTTACTACGCCCCCACGGGCGGCGTTCCGCCGCAGACGCAGTTGCTTACCGACCGCGCCGTCTTTACCGAGGCCTATGCCATCATCCCCAAGGGCGTGATGATGGATATCGTCGCCAGTTACCTGCCGCTTTGGGAAGGCACCCGGGCGTGGGTCCTGTCGCGGCCGCTCTCCGGCTTTACCGAGACCTTCTCGCAATACATCATGGAAGTGGCTCCGAAAGGCGGCAGCGACAGGCCGGAGCCGGATGCGGACGCCGAGGGCGTTCTGTTCGTCGTCGAGGGCGAGCTGACCGTGACGCTGGACGGCAAGGCCCACCTGATGTCACCCGGCGGTTACGCTTTCATTCCGCCGGCCAGCGCATGGTCCGTGCGCAACGCCAGCGACAAGCCGGTGCGGTTCCACTGGATACGCAAGATCTACGAGGCCGTCGACGGTCTCGACGTGCCACCCGCATTGTTCCTCAACGAAGCGGATATCACCCCTGATCCGATGCCGGGCACGGAAGGCAAATGGGCGACGACGCGCTTCGTCGACACCGCGGACCTGCGACACGACATGCATGTGACGATCGTCACCTTCGAACCAGGCGCGGTGATCCCCTTTGCCGAAACCCATGTCATGGAGCATGGCCTCTACGTTTTGGAGGGCAAGGCGGTCTACCGGCTCAATCAGGATTGGGTAGAGGTCGAGGCTGGCGACTATATGTGGCTGCGCGCCTTCTGTCCGCAGGCCTGTTATGCGGGCGGCCCCGGCAAGTTCCGCTATCTGCTCTACAAGGACGTCAACCGCCACATGAAGCTGAAGCCCCGTGTCTGAAGAATGAGGCCGCTGTATGGGCGGTGATCCCCTGCCGGATTGTCAGGCAAGGCCGGCGGGGATCGGCGAGATGGCACGGTCGCTGCCATAGTCCCGCTGATGCGCGATATGCCCGCGAACCCGGCGGGGAGCGGAGTTGATCTCGATGATCGGCAGCTCGAAAGCGCCGTCGGCATAGGTCCCGGTATCGGCGGTATCGTCGCACTTGGGCTTGAGCAGATTGAAAATCATCTGTGGTCCTCCCGGTTCTCGAATCAACGGCCGATCCGCTGACCTCCCACGCTGCTAACCGGAAAATAGTTAAAAAATTAACCATGTTTTCCCGAGTAAATTGTAGCGTAGCAGCCCCGCATGACGGGAGAGAGTCATACGGGGTAGATATGGCATCCTTGCGTCGAAGGTTCGTCATGCCGCCGGTGGCAGGTCAGTTCAGCGGCCGGGAAACCAGCTCTTCTTTCAGAATTCTGAGAGCTTCGTCGAGCGCATCGACAAGCAGGTCGGTCAGCCTGTCGGCATTGTCTTCCTGCAGGAACAGGGCGATGGCTGCGTCTTGCGGGAGGGGCGCGTATTCGATCGTGTTCGACATGTCATTGTCCTTCGCTGGCCGGCCTCATGCCGGTGAGAGGACAAGCTACGCCGCGTCGCTTGCGCCGGGCTTGAACGACCGGTGTGGCCAGCCGAGGGAAAGAAAAATAGAGCGACAGAAGGCGCGATAGAATATCTGACCCCAGGAGAGGCCATAAAGCATTGAAAATAATATATATTTTGGAAGAATATGGTGCCGCTTGCAGGACTCGAACCTGCGACCCCATCATTACGAATGATGTGCTCTACCACCTGAGCTAAAGCGGCCCGCAAACGCATCCGCGATGCAGCGGAGCGATGTGTGAGGCGCTGATACCTGCAAACCGATGGGATTTCAAGCCATCAGTTTGCAGAACCGGAAAAAACCTCGGGACGACGCAAAGGTGCTGTCTTACAGCGACACTCTCTGGCGCGCTTCGTCATATTCGCGGGCAAGGCGATCGACCAATGCGGAAACCGGTCCTATCTCCGTGACGGCGCCGATGCCCTGGCCGCAGCCCCAGATATCCTTCCAGGCCTTGGCGCCGGTTGTGGCCGTTGCGAAATCCATCTTCGACGGATCGGCCTGCGGCAGCTGCTCCGGATCCATGCCGGCGGCGACGATCGAGGGTTTCAGGTAGTTGCCGTGAATGCCGGTGAAAAAGTTGGAATAGACGATGTCATTGGCACTGCTGTCGACGATCATCTGCTTGTAGGCGTCGCTGGCGCGCGCCTCCGTGGTTGCGATGAAGGCCGAGCCGACATAGGCCATGTCGGCGCCCATCGCCTGTGCGGCAAGCACGGCACCGCCGGTGGAAATCGCGCCCGAGAGCAGGAGTGGCCCGTCGAACCAGGTGCGAATCTCCTGGACCAGGGCAAAGGGAGAGAGCGTCCCGGCATGGCCGCCGGCGCCGGCGGCAACCGCGATCAGGCCGTCGGCGCCCTTGCGGATGGCGGAATTGGCGTGGCGATTGTTGATCACGTCATGCAGCACGATGCCGCCATAGGAATGGATCGCCGCATTGACTTCCGGCACGGCGCCAAGCGAGGAAATCACGATCGGGACCTTGTATTTGACACACAGCATCAGGTCGTGCTCGAGCCGCTTGTTGGACTTGTGGACGATCTGATTGACGGCGAAGGGGGCAGCCGGCTTGCCGGGATTGCGGGCGTTGTGCGCCGCAAGTTCTTCCGTGATCTCGGCCAGCCATTCATCCAGCTGCGCTTCCGGCCGGGCGTTCAGTGCGGGAAACGAGCCGACGACGCCAGCCTTGCACTGGGCAATCGTCAGGGCTGGATGCGAGATGATGAACAGGGGCGCTGCGACGACGGGCAGCCGCGTGGTGCCGTTGAGAAGGGCTGGCAATGACAAGAGTTCGCTCCCGGGGTTCAAGCTTTTGACGTTTTCGTAAACGTAAGAACTTTATCAGCGCGGATGGATTTTGCAAAGGGTGCTTGAGCGCTCCCGATCCGGCAAGCCGGGCAAAATCCTCCGGGTTTTCCCCGGCGCCGGCCGTCAGTTTGACGTGCGAGGCTTGCAGATCGCGACGTCACCCGTTACCCAATTGTTAACACATCCAAAAGTGCGCCTTGTTTTCCAGGAGCCACGGTGGATGCTCAAGGAACGAAAGCGCTGCCGCACCGCAAGGCTTTTGGGACAATGTTGATCGGCATGCCCGCCGGCCAGAGAGCTTCGGCTCCGGTGCGGCATGCCCTGCAGCGCGGCCCGATGCCGGTCGTCTGCATCAAGAAGGACGGATAGTGAGCGGACTGGAAACTGCCATCAGACATGCGCTGGAGCGCTCCGACCGGGCGAATTCCGAAACACGCGCGCGTATCTATCAGTCGGCGCGAAACGCGCTCGAGGCCGGCCTCAGGAAGCAGGACGTGCATGATCCGAATGTGATCGCCCAGCAGCGCCATCGCCTCGAAGCGATCATCCATGCCATCGAAGTGGAGGAACGTGCGGCGCTGAAGGCTGCGTCCGTGGCGCCCGCGGTTCGTCTGGATGCCGGTCGTCATGACGATGACGGGGCTCCGTCGGCGGCGCTCGACGACAGGGTTCACATGCCGCCGGAACGGGCCGCCAGCGAGGCCGCAAGCCCCGTTGTCGATGACGGGCTTGCCGGCGTGCGTCCCGATCGCCGCGAGGCAAGCCGTGCGACGGAGGCAGCCTCCGTCGCGCCGGCCGCCGGCAAGCGGGGCAAGAAAGCCGCGGCAGCCGCCGAGTTGCCAAAGCCCCGCCGGCGCAAGCGCGACCGCTTGCTGTCCTTCGTCATGGTTGTGGCGACCCTCGTTGCCGCGATCGGGACGGCGGCCTGGTGGGCGCAAACCAGCGGCCTTCTGAAATCGGCCGCCGAGCGCGATACCAGCGTTGCCAATCCGCCCTCGACCGTACTGTCCGAGGATTTCGACGGCGGCGAGGGGCTGAGGACGCTCGGTGCCCAGTCGGGTTTCTCCGGCGACTGGGTCGAGGTGTTCAAGCCTGCCGACGCAGGCAAGGTCACGGCGGGCAGCCGTGCGTCGGCTGACGCTGTCAGCGACGAGAGCGGTCAGCGCTTGCGCATCACCTCCGCGACCGCCGAGGCTGACGGAAACGTCCGGATCGAAATCCCGGCTTCGGTGCTCGGGCAGATTTCCGGCAAGACGTCGACCGTGGCGCTCAGCGTTCGCGCCGATGCGGGCAAGCAGACGCAGTTTTCCGTCGAATGCGACTTCTCCTCGCTGGGCGACTGTGGCCGTCATCGCTTCACGGTGAACGAGGAAACCAGCGACATGCTGTTCAAGGTGACGTTCGACCGCAGCCTGGCGCCGAGCGCTCCCGGGCATATGCTGATCAACAGCGACCTGGCGGGTACCGGCAACAGCCTCGACCTGTTCGCCGTTCGCATTCTTCCCGGGCAATGATCGCCGTGGCCGGTGAAGAAGCGGCGAACCGCTACTTCACGAAGCCTGGTCCAGAACCGAGAATCTTGCCGTCGATCTCGCCGATCGCGTTCTCGTCCTTGCCGTCATAGTCGAGCGTCTTCAGCATGTGACGAATGATGTCGAGTCGGGCGCGGCGCTTGTCGTTGGAGTGGACGATCGTCCAGGGCGCATGTTCGGTATGGGTTTCCTCGAGCATCTGGTTGCGCGCTTCGGTGTAGAGGTCCCATTTCGTCAGCGCGGCGATATCCATCGGCGAGAGCTTCCACACCTTCAGCGGATCGTGCCGCCGGTCGTGGAACCGCTTCAACTGCATCTCGCGGCCGATATCCAGCCAGAATTTGAAAAGGTGAATACCGTCGCCGGTGATAAGCCCCTCGAACCGTGGCGTTTGTTTGAGAAACCGCTTGTTCTGCTCGGGCGTGCAGAAACCCATGACCGGCTCGACGCCGCCCCGATTGTACCAGGAGCGGTCGAACATGACGAACTCGCCGGCGGTTGGAAAATGCGTGATGTAGCGCTGATAATACCATTGCCCCCGTTCCGTCTCGGTCGGCTTGGTCAGTGCGACGACGCGAGCGGAGCGAGGGTTCATGTAGGATCGCGTCGCGTAGATCGCACCACCCTTTCCGGCGGCATCGCGACCCTCGAAGATCGCCATCACGCGCTTGCCCGTCGCCTGCTGCCAGAACTGAACCTTGACGAGTTCGATCTGCAGTTTCTTCAGCGCTGCGTCATAGTCGCCGCCGTCGAATTTCTTGTCGTAGGGAAAGCCGCCAGAGGCCAGCGCCTCCTTGTCGATCCAACTCGGCAGTTCGGGGTTGTCGATGTCGAAAAGCCGCTCCTTGCCGTTGACGACGAGTTTGACCGGCTGCGTTTTCTCGATTCCCGCCACGATTGGTTCCCCCCGCTGCATTTTCGGCCGGTCGCCGATTTCATGGGAGGAGGCCACAATTGAATTGCGAATTCAAGCATGCCGTGAAAATCATTGTCATGAACCTCCGATATCACCGGCTGATTGCATGCCGGTAAGAGAGAGTATTTTGGAAGAGACAAAGACAGTCTGGGAGCGCCTGAAGGACAGGGCCCGCGCGGAGAAGTGGATCATCGGCCTGTCGGCCATCGTCGCGGCGGCGCTCGTATTGGCCGGCATTCACACGGTCGCCGTGCTGCTGTTCTGGATAGTCTGGATGGCGGCGCTTTTCAGCCGTTCGACCGACACCACGCCGCCCGCCGTCCCCGTGCCCGAGGCCGTGGCCGAGGAAACGGATCTTAGCATGCTGGCTGCGGCCTTCAATGCGCTCGACACGCCGATCCTCGTGGTCGCGCCCGACGAAACCGTGGTTCTGCAGAACCATGCGGCCGAAAAGGCCTTCGGCACGATCCCGGCCAACACCGATCTTTCGGCACGGGTTCGCTCTCCCGGGATTCTCGACATGGTCCGGGAGACGATCGCCACCGGCAAGGTAAACCAGATCGAACATTCCGAGCGGTTCCCGTCGGAATCGGTCTATATCGTGCGCGTCGCGCCAGCCGAGATCGGATCGCCGAACGAGCGGCTCTTTATTCTGTCTTATCGCGACATATCGCAGGCACGCCGCATCGACCGGATGCGCTCCGATTTCGTTGCCAATGCCAGCCATGAACTGAGAACGCCACTTGCCTCGCTGCGCGGCTTCATCGAGACGCTGCAGGGGCCGGCGCGCAACGATGCCAAGGCGCACGAGAAATTCCTCGGCATCATGCACGAGCAGGCGACGCGAATGAGCCGCCTTGTCGATGATCTGCTTTCGCTGTCGCGGCTGGAACTCAAATCCCACATTGCGCCGGACGAGGCGGTTGACCTCGCGCCGCTGCTCGGTCATGTGCGGGATGCGCTATCGCCGCTGGCAGAAGATGTCGGTGTAAAGATTTCGCTGGTCGTGCCGGATGATCCGGTCGTTGTTCAGGGCGATCGCGACGAACTGACCGAGGTTTTCGAAAATCTGATCGAAAACGCCTGCAAATACGGCCAGGAGGGGAAAATGGTCGAAGTGACCCTCTCCGGTGGCGGCGACGCGCCGGCTGAAGTGTCCGTCCGGGATTACGGGCCTGGCATTCCTGCAGAGCACGTTCCGCGTCTTACTGAACGATTCTACCGGGTTAACGTAGAAGCCAGCCGGTCGAAAAAAGGCACCGGGCTTGGGCTTGCCATCGTCAAGCACATCCTCACCCGGCACCGCGCCAGATTGCTCGTCCAGTCGGAAATCGGCAAGGGCACCGTGTTTACCGTGAGGTTTTGACACAAACCGGCCGCCGGAAAAGTTACAAATCGTCTTAATGAAGTTAATTCAGTAACTTAGGCTGTCACAAATGTTTCGTGAAATTGACATAAAAGGTGAGGCCATCGGGCGCTAACTAGGGCGGCCGATCGACACGGCGAAAGCGAGCGCTGATGAAAAGCGCACCCACACAAGCCCATTCTGGGAGAATTCTGATGAAAGCCTTGAAACTCACTGTTGCAGCTTTGGTTGCATCCGCCGCTTTTGCAGGCGTTGCGATTGCCCGCGACCAGATCCAGGTTGCCGGTTCCTCGACGGTTCTGCCTTACGCAAAGATCGTTGCTGAAACCTTCGGCGAAACCTTCCCCGACTTCAAGACGCCGATCGTTGAATCGGGCGGCACCGGTGGCGGCCTGAAGGAATTCTGCAAGGGCGTTGGCCCGGAAACGATCGACATCGCCAACGCTTCGCGCAAGATCAAGGACAGCGAACTCGAGACCTGCAAGGCAGCCGGCGTCACCGAGATCCAGGAAGTCAAGATCGGTTATGACGGCATCGTCTTCGCAACCGACGCTGGCAATGCCGAGCTGAAGCTGGTCCCGAAGGACCTCTACCTCGCTCTGGCCGCCGAAATCGTCGTTGACGGCAAGCTCGTTGCCAACCCGTACAAGAAGTGGTCGGAAGTCAACAAGGACCTTCCGGACGTTGAAATCGCCGCTTACATCCCGGGCGAAAAGCACGGCACGCGTGAAGTTTTCGAAGAGAAGATTCTTGCTGAAGGCTGCAAGGAAGCCGGCGCCAAGGACGTCATCAAGGGCCTCATCGCCGATGAAAAGGCCGCCGCCAAGGCATGCGTCGCAGTCCGCAAGGACGGCCTGGCTGTCGACATCGACGGGGACTACACCGAAACGCTTGCCCGCATCGCTTCCAACAAGAACGGCATCGGCGTCTTCGGTCTCGCCTTCTTTGAAAACAACGCTGACAAGCTGAAGGTCGCCACCGTCAACGGCATCGTTCCTTCGGTCGAGACCATCGCTTCCGGCGAATATCCGGTTTCCCGCCCGCTGTTCTTCTACGTCAAGAAGGCACATCTCGGCGTCATCCCGGGCCTCAAGGAATATGTCGAGTTCTTCCTTGACGACCAGATGATCGGCCCGGACAGCCCGCTCGCCGCTTATGGCCTGGTTTCGGCTCCGGACGCCGAGCGCGAAGAAGGCCGCAAGGCTTTCTCCGCCGGCAACATGCTCTAATAAGCTGAGCAATATCCGCCACGGCAGACTTTGCCGTGGCGGACCTCCCGCGTTCGGATTTGCCGGCTTTCAGTGATTGTCAAAGCCGGGGGGACATGCAGATGAACACATCTCTTATTCTTTTGCTTATTATGATTGTCGGGTTTGCGGCGTATCTCGCTGGACGCTCCCGGGCTATTGCCACCTCGAACGGCAAGCTTTCGGTTCTCCATTCCCTTCCTGGATACCATGGCACCTATGCAGCGATCTGCGCGATCATCCCTGCGGTGATCGTTCTTGCCGTCTGGGCGATTGCTGCACCCGCTTATATCGATAGCGGCCTGCGCAACGCACTCCCGGAAACGGTGCTCAGCCAGGGTGCGGCAACCGCCGAACTCGCGCTCGGCCAGGTGAAGTCCGTTGCCAACGGTTTGAATCTGCTGGATGATGCGGAATTGGCCGCGCTCAACAACGGCTCCGCCAATCTACGCGACGTGTTGGCCGCAAAAGGTGTTCCACTCGCCGGCGAGGGCGAAGCCTACATGATCAAATCCGCCGCGCAGTTCAATCAGATGACTGCGACAAGTCGCGTCTTGATGGCGGTCGTGGTTCTCCTGATCGCCGCTGCCGGTGCCGTCTTCGCGCTGCGTGGCATCTCCGCGCCGTTCCGCGCCCGCAATCAGGTCGAGCGCGTCATGCTCTGGACCCTGATGCTCGCCTCGTCAATCGCCATCCTGACGACGATCGGCATCGTCGGTTCGATGCTGTCGGAAGCGATCCGCTTCTTCAATTCGGTTTCGCCGGCCAGCTTCTTTTTCGGTACGGTCTGGGATCCGCGTTTCGCCGCAGCCGGCAGCGAGGCGACGCAGGGTCAGTTCGGCCTGCTGCCGCTTCTGGCAGGCACCCTCTACATCGCTTTCGTGGCGATGCTGTTTGCCGTGCCGATCGGCCTCTTCGCGGCGATCTACATGTCCGAATATGCCCGGCCTGCCGTCCGCTCGATCGCCAAGCCGCTGCTGGAAATCCTCGCCGGCATCCCGACCATCGTCTACGGCTTCTTCGCCCTGGTCACGGTCGGACCGTTTCTGCGCGATATTTCCGCCCAGATGAATGGTCTTATTACGGGCAACTACGTCTCCTTCATTCAGGCACAGAGCGTGCTTACGGCCGGTATCGTCATGGGCATCATGCTGATCCCGTTCGTGTCCTCGCTGTCGGACGACATCATCACCCAGGTGCCGCGAGCCCTGCGCGACGGTTCGCTCGGGCTGGGTGCCACCCGGTCGGAAACGATCAAGAAGGTCGTCCTGCCGGCGGCGCTGCCGGGCATCGTCGGTGCCTTGCTTCTGACCGCATCGCGTGCCGTCGGTGAAACCATGATCGTGGTGCTTGCCGCCGGCGTTGCCGCGCGCATGCAACTCAATCCCTTCGAGGCGATGACGACGGTCACCGTCAAGATCGTCAATCAGCTGACCGGCGACCTTGAGTTCAACTCGCCGCAGACGCTGGTGGCTTTCGCGCTCGGGATCACGCTGTTCTGCATCACGCTCTGCCTCAACATCTATGCACTCTACATTGTGCGCAAATATCGGGAACAGTACGAATGACCGAGATCGTTTCCTCTTCGTCCCCCGCCTTCGTGCGCCCCACAGCAGCCAGACGCGATATCGGCATCAAGCGCCGCTATGCCGCCGAGCGCCGCTTCCGTGCCTATGGCATGGTGGCGATCATGACCGGCCTGTTCTTCCTGTTCGTCCTTCTCTGGACGGTCATTTCGAACGGCTACACGGCCTTTCAGCAGACGACGATCACGCTGCCGATCGAGTTTGCCGAAAAGGTTATCGATCCGAAGAACGAGCGCGCGGCAAACCCGTCCAAGCTGATGACGGCCAACTATCCGCTGCTGGTGCGCGATGCCCTCGTCAAGGCGCTCGGCATCGATCCGAAGAACCGGGCCGAGGTCAAGAAGGCCACGGAAATGGTGTCCGCAAGCGCCCGCATGCAACTGCGTGACATCGTCATCGCCAATCCTTCGGTGATCGGCACGACCGTAAACGTGTCGCTGCTTGCCGAAGGCAACATCGACAGCGCCAACAAGGGTCAGATCGATCTCGCAGTCGAGGAATCCAAGCGCAAGGTAAACGACCAGCAGATCGGCTGGATGAAGACGCTGACCGACAGCGGCGCGATGACGAAGGATTTCAACACGGGCATCTTCACCTTCGGCGCATCGAGCCGACCGGAAGCGGCCGGCATCGGTGTGGCAGCCCTCGGCTCGCTCTACATGATGCTGATCGTGCTTGTCCTGGCGCTGCCGATCGGCGTCGCCGCATCCATCTACCTCGAAGAGTTCGCGCCGAAGAACCGGCTGACGGACCTCATCGAGGTCAACATCAACAACCTCGCTGCCGTCCCCTCGATCGTCTACGGCCTGCTCGGCCTGTCGATCTTCATCAATTTCGCCGGAATGCCGCGCTCGGCGGCGCTGGTCGGTGGTCTCGTCCTGACATTGATGACCCTGCCGACGATCATCATCGCCACCCGCGCGGCACTGAAGGCGGTGCCCCCGTCGATCCGATCGGCTGCCCTTGGTCTCGGCGCTTCGAAGATGCAGACGATCTTCCACCATGTGTTGCCGCTTGCCATGCCGGGCGTGCTGACCGGCACGATCATCGGTCTGGCGCACGCGCTCGGCGAAACGGCGCCGCTGCTCTTGATCGGCATGGTGGCCTTCGTTGTCGATTTCCCCGGTTCGCCGATGGAACCGTCTACCGCGTTGCCCGTGCAGATCTACATGTGGGCCAATGAAGCCGAACGTGCATTTGTCGAACGGACCTCGGGCGCGATCATCATTCTGTTGATTTTCCTCGTGGTTATGAACCTTGGCGCAATCCTGTTGCGGCGTCGCTTTGAGCGTCGCTGGTAGTGAGGTAAGAACATGAACATGATGTCAGAAGCAGCAGTTGAAAAGGCGCTGGATCAGAAAATGAACGCTGTTCCCTTCAAGATGATCGGCAAGGACGTTTCGGTCTATTACGGCGAGAAGCGAGCGCTTTTCGACGTGAACCTCAACGTTCGTGAAAACACGGTAACGGCTCTGATCGGCCCGTCCGGCTGCGGCAAGTCGACCTTCCTGCGCACCTTGAACCGCATGAACGACACGATCGACAATTGCCGTGTGACCGGCAAGATCACGCTCGACGAGGAGGATATCTACGATCCGGCCATCGACGTCGTCGAACTGCGCGCCCGCGTCGGCATGGTCTTCCAGAAGCCGAACCCCTTCCCGAAGTCGATCTACGAGAACGTCTCCTATGGCCCGAAGATCCATGGCCTGGCACGCTCCAAGGCCGATTTCGACCAGATCGTCGAACAGAGCCTGCAGAAGGCAGGCCTCTGGAACGAGGTGAAGGACCGCCTGCATGAACCGGGGACCGGCCTCTCCGGTGGTCAGCAGCAGCGCCTGTGCATTGCGCGCGCCGTTGCCGTCAGCCCTGAGGTGATCCTGATGGACGAGCCGTGCTCGGCTCTCGACCCGATCGCGACCGCCAAGGTCGAGGAACTGATCCACGAGTTGCGCACCAATTTCACCATCGTCATCGTTACCCACTCGATGCAGCAGGCGGCACGCGTTTCGCAACGCACCGCCATGTTCCATCTCGGCAATCTGGTCGAGGAAAACGACACCGACAAGATGTTCACCAATCCGGACGACCAGCGCACCCAGGACTACATCATGGGCCGCTTCGGCTGACGATATGTCCTCGCCGTTTCCCATTGTGAGACGGCAGCGCCCTTGAAACCGGATTGTGACGAAGGAAAAACAATCATGTCCACGCACATTGTTTCCGTCTACGACGAAGACCTGAAATACCTGACACGGCGCATTTCCGAGATGGGCGGCCTTGCCGAACAGATGGTCGCCGAATCCGTGCGCGCGCTGGTCAATGCCGACCTTGCGCTTGCTCAGAAGGTCATCTCTGACGATACCATCCTCGACGAGGCCGAGCGTCAGATCGGCGAGAAGGCGATCGTCACCATCGCCAAGCGCCAGCCGATGGCGGCCGACCTACGCGAGATCATGGGTTCCATCCGCATCGCTGCCGACCTCGAGCGCGTCGGCGATCTCGGCAAGAACACGGCAAAGCGGGTGATCGCGGTTTCCAGCGCGAGCCTGCCGCGCCAGCTCGCCCGCGGTCTGGAGCACCTGGCCGAGCTTGCGCTGATGCAGCTCAAGGAAGTACTGGACGTCTATGCGTCGCGTTCGCCGGAAAAGGCCAACAGCATCCGCGAGCGGGACAACGAGATCGATGCGATCTACACGTCGCTGTTTCGCGAACTCCTGACCTACATGATGGAAGATCCGCGCAACATCACGCCGTGCACGCATCTCCTGTTCTGCGCCAAGAACATCGAGCGCATCGGCGACCATGCCACCAACATCGCCGAGACGATCTACTATATGGCCACTGGCGCCCAGCCGGTTGGTGAACGTCCGAAGGATGATACTGCCAACACCGTCGGCGCGATCGGCAATTGATCTGCCGTCGTAAGTGAATTCTTACATTTGACTGCCCGGCCGGCCTTCTGGACCGCCGGGCGAGCCCCTTGCGTTGAGCGCAAGGTGTCAAGGAGTTGAGACCGCATGCTGCCAAGAATTGCCGTTGTCGAAGACGAGGAGGCGCTGAGCGTTCTCCTGCGCTACAATCTCGAGGCCGAAGGGTTTGAGGTCGATACGATTAACCGCGGCGACGAAGCCGAAATCCGCCTGCAGGAGCGCCTGCCGGACCTCCTGATCCTCGATTGGATGTTGCCGGGCGTTTCCGGCATCGAGTTGTGCCGCCGGCTTCGCCAGCGTTCCGAAACCGAGCGCCTGCCGATCATCATGCTGACGGCGCGCGGCGAAGAGAGCGAGCGGGTTCGCGGTCTTGCCACCGGTGCCGACGATTATGTGGTCAAGCCGTTCTCGACGCCGGAGCTGATGGCCCGGGTGAAGGCGATGCTGCGCCGCGCCAAGCCGGAGGTGCTGTCGACGCTGCTGAAATGCGGCGATATCGAACTCGACCGCGAAACCCACCGCGTCCACCGCAAGACCCGCGAAGTCCGCCTTGGGCCGACCGAGTTCCGGCTGCTGGAATTCTTCATGGCCTCGCCCGGCCGCGTCTTTTCGCGCTCTCAGTTGTTGGATGGCGTCTGGGGTCACGACATCTATGTCGACGAGCGCACTGTCGACGTGCATGTCGGTCGTCTGCGCAAGGCGCTCAACTTCTCCAACATGCAGGACGTGATCCGCACCGTGCGCGGCGCCGGCTATTCCCTGGAGAGCTGATTGTATATTGAGTGACACATGAAAAAGGGGCCTGCTGGCCCCTTTTTCATGTTCGGTAGTCCGCGGCCTTCACCGAGCCCGGCGGCGCTCGCCGGACGGCTGGTAGGCCAGCTTTGCGTGGAAGGTGCAATAGGGCGACGTGTCGGGCGAGTCATTGCCGCAGAAATGAAACTCGTCCTTCATCGGATCGCCGATCGGCCACTTGCAGGTGCGGTCGGTGAGCTGTGTCAGCGCCAGGCGGCGGGACATCGGCACCACCACGTTGCTGACCGGCGCGACGTCCTGATCCTCGACGGCGTCGATTTCCATTTCTTCCTTCATGACGGTGGCGCCGGTGGTGCGCGTCACGGTGCGGGTGGCGATGCGCGCAGCATAGTTCGGCGCACGCGGCGCAGACGTTGCCGGACGCTTGGTGCGGGTGGCGGTCGTCGTACTTCCGCCGGCCTTGGCGCGGCCGGGCAGGCAAAGCCGGTGCACCTTGCCGATGACTGCGTTTCGGCTGACGCCGCCGAGCTGCGCGGCGATCTGGCTCGCGCTCAATCCTTCTGACCACAACTTCTTGAGTTTCTCGACCCGCTCGTCAGTCCAGTTCATGGTCTTTTCTCCATTCACAGCGTTGGTGATGGTCGAATCCTCCACCGACCCCCGGACAGGCGCCGAGGTTGAAACGCGATAACTCTTTTGGTGACTAGGTCCGCCGCATGCGTTCTAGTAATTGTTTGTTAAGGTAGAGGTAGGGGGACTCGCTGACAAGAGTCCCAGGAATCCGAGCGAATCGATTTTCGAGTTTTCCCCAACTTGCTTGGTGTGCGTGGCATTTTTGCAAGAGTGTCCGATCAAAAAAATCTATGCCGCGATGTTGGCGCGAATTGCCGCAAATGTCCGGCTTTTGTTGACATTGCGGTGCGAAATGAAGATAGTGATTTTGCCGCCGCGAGGCGGCATTTTGATTTTTTAAGGGCTGGCCACAGTCCGAGCTGAGCCAACCGAAACAATCACTTGATGATTGAGGAGACATGCGCCATGGCCGATGCCACGCCGCTCTACGACACATATGCCCGCGCGCCCCTAAGGTTCGAGCGCGGCGAAGGCGTCTGGCTGGTTGCGGAGGATGGCACCCGCTATCTCGATTTTGCCGCCGGCGTTGCGGTCAACTCGCTCGGCCATGCCCATCCGCACCTCGTTTCGGCGCTGAAGGATCAGGCCGACAAGGTCTGGCATCTCTCCAATCTCTATGAGGTTCCCGGACAGGAAAGCCTCAGCCGCCGGCTGACCGAGGCGACCTTCGCCGACAAGGTGTTTTTCACCAATTCGGGTGCGGAAGCACTGGAATGCGCCATCAAGACGGCGCGGCGCTACCACTTCTCCAAGGGTCACCCGGAAAAGTTCCATATCATTACCTTCGAAGGCGCCTTCCATGGCCGGACGCTGGCGACGATCGCCGCCGGCGGCCAGGCAAAGTATCTCGAAGGCTTCGGCCCGAAGGCGCCGGGCTTCTACCAGGTGCCATTCAATGATATGCCCGCGGTGAAGGGGGCCATCACCGAGGAAACCGCGGCGATCCTGATCGAGCCGATCCAGGGCGAGGGCGGCATTCGCACGGTCTCCAAGGAGTTCCTGCAGGAACTGCGCTCGCTCTGCGACGAATACGGCCTGCTTCTGATCCTCGACGAGGTCCAGTGCGGCATCGGCCGGACCGGCAAGCTGTTTGCCTACGAATGGGCAGGCATCACGCCGGATATCATGGCGGTTGCCAAGGGCATCGGCGGCGGTTTCCCGCTCGGCGCCTGCCTTGCAACGGCGGAGGCTGCGTCGGGCATGGTCGCTGGTACGCATGGCTCGACCTATGGCGGCAATCCGCTGGCGATGGCCGTCGGCAATGCCGTCCTCGACGTCGTGCTGGCCGACGGCTTCCTGCAGCATGTCCGCGACGTGGCGCTGGTATTCCGCCAGGGGCTGGCCTCGCTTGCCGATCGGTTCCCTGATATCATTGAGGAAATCCGCGGCGATGGCCTGATGCTCGGCATCAAGGCCAGGGTACCGTCCGCGGACCTGCTCAAGGCGATCCGCGCCGAGCGGCTCCTGGCCGTGCCTGCCGGTGAAAACGTCATCCGCCTGCTGCCGCCGCTGGTGACGACGGCGGAAGAAGCCCGCGAAGGCCTGTCGCGGCTCGAGCGCGCGGCCGAACAGCTGACGGTGGAACGACGAAAGGCCTCGGCCTGAGCGACGTTCCCCTTCCCAAGCTGAAAACACAGGACTTTGAAATAGAATGGCCAGACACTTTCTCGATCTTTCTGCCATGACGACAGGCGACCTGCGGACGATCATCGACGATGCCCGGGTCCGCAAGGCCGCCACCAAGGCCGGCACGGCGGAAAAACCGCTTGCCGGCAAGATGCTGGCGATGATCTTCGAAAAACCGTCGACCCGCACGCGCGTCTCCTTCGATGTCGGCATGCGCCAGCTCGGCGGCGAGACTTTGTTCCTCTCCGGCACCGAGATGCAGCTCGGCCGCGCCGAAACCATCGGCGACACGGCCAAGGTGCTGTCGCGCTATGTCGATGCCATCATGATCCGCACGACCGATCACACGCGCCTGCTGGAACTGGCCGAGCACGCGACCGTGCCGGTGATCAACGGCCTGACGGACACGACGCATCCCTGCCAGATCATGGCCGATATCATGACCTTCGAGGAGCATGCAGGTCCGGTGAAGGGCAAG
The DNA here is from genome assembly GCF_000379605.1 of Rhizobium giardinii bv. giardinii H152. Classification (GTDB taxonomy): domain Bacteria; phylum Pseudomonadota; class Alphaproteobacteria; order Rhizobiales; family Rhizobiaceae; genus Pararhizobium; species Pararhizobium giardinii. The sequence continues at coordinate 420,006 of NZ_KB902578.1, forward strand.
ACTATTGCCTGGACCGGCGATGGCAACAATGTGTTGCATTCCTTCGTCGAAGGGTCCGCGCGTTTCGGCTATCGGATGAACATGGCCGTGCCGCTGGGTTCCGAGCCGGACGACAGGATCCTCAACTGGGCCCGCAATAATGGCGGCGACATCAAGCTCTATCACGAGGCCGAGCAGGCGGTCGCAGGTGCCCATTGCGTCGTCACCGACACCTGGGTGTCGATGAATCAGGAGCATCGGGCGCGTGGCCACAATGTATTCCAGCCGTTCCAGGTCAATGCAGCGCTGATGGCGAAGGCCGACAAGGATGCGCTGTTCATGCATTGCCTTCCCGCCCATCGCGGCGAGGAGGTGACGGACGACGTGATCGACGGCAAGCAGTCGGTCGTCTTCGACGAGGCGGAAAACCGCCTGCATGCGCAAAAATCGGTTCTGGCCTGGTGCCTCGGCGCGCTCTGAGCATCTGCGCCGCACATATTGAAAACCGGACCACGGCACACGATCTAAGCTGCAATAGGGTGACCGGCGGGGGCTTAGGCCTCCTCGCCCGGTGATCTGCGTTCAGAAGTCCAACCTCCGTTCTTTCATCCGCAGTGGCGTGGAGAAGAGCGAGCAGCCGTTTTTTCAGCACTGATCTGGACAAAACGGACCTGCGCAGGATCAATAAGAGCATCGGACATCGCGTCGTCATAGGCTCCGGCCTTTGTGGCTGGTCGATGTCCGAGGGCTAAGGAGCAGAGTGATGACGGAAGCCATGCCAGGCCTCGGCCAATTCGATTTCGCCGGCGACGATCATGTCGTGCCGTTTCAGGTGGAGGGCCTCGATGTGCGCGGGCGTGCCGTCCAGCTCGGCCCGATGCTCGACGCCATTCTCGAACGTCACAATTATCCGCTGCCGGTCGCCCGTCTCGTTGCCGAAACGGTGGTGCTGACGGTGCTGCTCGGCACGTCGCTGAAATTCGATGGCAAGCTGATCGTCCAGACGAAAAGCAACGGTCCGGTTGATCTGGTCGTAGCCGACTTCTCGACCCCCGACCGGGTGCGCGCCTATGCCCGCTACGATGAGGAAGCCCTGTCGCTCGCCGAAGAGAATGGCCTCACCAAGCCGGAGCATCTGCTGGGGGAAGGCATTCTCGCCTTCACCATCGACCAGGGCGCGCATACGCAGCGTTATCAGGGCATCGTGCCGCTCGACGGTGCTTCGCTCGAGGAAATCGCGGGCGTCTACTTCCGCCAGTCGGAGCAGATCCCGACCAAGGTGCGCCTCGGCGTCGCCGAACTGCTCGACCGCGACGAGAACGGCAAGCCGCGGCATCGGTGGCGGGCGGGCGGCATGGTTGCGCAGTTCCTCCCGGAAGCGCCGGAGCGCATGCGCCAGGCGGACCTTCACGGTGGTGATGGCGACAACGGTGAAAATGCCTTCGAAGTCGATGATCTCTGGGACGAGGCAAGCGTCATGGTCCAGACCATCGACGCCGATGAGCTGACCGATCCGACGGTCGGTACCGAGCGGTTGCTCTACCGGCTGTTCCATGAGCGCGGCGTCAAGGTCTATCCGCCCCAGGCCGTTTACGACAGGTGCAGCTGTTCGCGAGAGAAGCTGCGCGACGTGCTGGCGAGCCTCAGTCAGGAGGATCTCGATCACGCGGTCGAAGACGGAATGGTATCGGTCACGTGCGAGTTCTGCTCGACGACCTATCGTTTCGAGGCAACGGAAGTGAAGCCGCAGTAACAGGCTGCGGCTGGAGCAAATCCCAGGAACAGTGCGAAACGATTTGCCGGCCGGAATTGCGTCGAGACAAGGAGACGGAGCATTTCCGTTCTCGCAGAAGAACGGGACTGCTCTAGTTCAACGTCCGGGCCTGGCCGGGTGAATCCAGCGAAAAGGCGGGGATGTCGACCGTGAAGATGTCGCCATCCGGTGTTTCCATCGAATAATGGCCGAACATCACGCCCGACGGTGTGTCCAGCGGGCAGCCCGACGAATATTCATAGGTGTCGCCGGGATTGAGAACCGGTTGCTCGCCGATGACGCCCGGCCCGTTGACTTCGTCTACCTGGCCGTTTTCGTCGGTAATGTGCCAGTAGCGCGTCATCAGCCGCACGGTCTTGCCGGAAAAATTGGAGATCAGGATCCGGTAGCCCCATACATAGCGGCTGTCCTCCGGATCGGACTGCTCCTCCAGATAATAAGGCTCTACGGTCACCTCGATATCGCGAGTTAGCGCGCGGTACATATGCAAACCCTTTTCAAGTCTATCGGCGATATTCTACAGCAAGATGGTTTCGTCAAGAATAATGGACAGCGTAAACTGTTAGGATAGGGCACAGCATGCTCGACGGTCACTTCAGGCGGCGACTTGGTCCCCGGCTCGATCACGCCGGCCAGGCGTTGGCGCGCCGCGGCATCGGCGCGAACACGGTGGCGGTCACGGGCTTCCTGCTCGGATTGGCCGCCGCCCTTGCCATCGTTCTCGACGCTTTCGCCTGGGGCTTCGTTCTGATCGGCGCAAGCCGGATCTGTGATGGGCTGGACGGCGCCGTCGCACGTGCGACTGACCGCACGGATTTCGGCGACTTCCTCGATATCGTCCTCGATTTCGCCTTCTACGGCCTCATCCCCTTCGCCTTCATCCTGGCCGATCCCTATGAAAACGGCGCAGCGGGCGGATTGCTGCTTCTGTCTCTTTATATCAATGGCGCGAGCTGTCTCGCCTTTGCCGTCATGGCCGGGAAGGGTGGCCTCGCCACGGAGGCGCGGCGCGTGAAATCGCTCTGTTTCACTACCGGTCTTGTCTTCCTCGGCTTCTGCCTGTTGCCGCACTGGTTTTCGGAGATCGCCATCGGCTTTTCCCTTGTCTGCTTCTACACGGCGCTGTCGCGCGTCATGTTGGCGCGGGCGCGTTTCAGGGCTGAAACGCAGGCATGAAAAACGCCCGCATCCGGCCGGATGCGGGCGTTCGCAACAAAAGCCGGAAATCAGGCCCTGATGGTTTTCAGCGCCCGGGCGAAATCCTCAATCAGGTCTTCGCTGTCTTCGATGCCGGCCGAGAAGCGCACGGTGCCCGGCGAAATGCCGAGTTCGGCGCGGGCTTCCTCCGACAGGTTCTTGTGCGTCGTCGTCGCCGGATGGGTGATCAGACTCTTGCTGTCGCCGAGATTGTTGGAAATCAGCACGACGTCGAGCGCATTCTGCAGCGCGAAGGCGGCTTCCTTGCCGCCCTTCAGTTCGAAGCACACCAGCGTCGAGCCGCCCTTCATCTGCCGGGAAATGATATCGGCCTGCGGATGATCCTTGCGGCCGGGATAGATCACGCGGGCGACCTGCGGCTGCTCGGCAAGGAAGTCGGCGACCCGCGAAGCGTTCTCGCTCTGCTGGCGCACGCGCAGCGGCAGGGTCTCGATGCCCTTCAGCAGCGTCCAGGCATTGAACGGCGACAGCGCCGGGCCGGTGTGGCGGAAATAATCGTGCAGGTGTTCGTTGATCCATTCCTTGTCGGAGAGGATAACGCCGCCGAGGCAGCGGCCTTGGCCGTCGATGTGCTTGGTGGCGGAATAGACGACGATATGCGCGCCGAGTTCCAGCGGCTTCTGCAGAAGCGGCGTCGCAAAGACGTTGTCGACCACCACCTTGGCGCCGATCGCATTGGCGATCCTGGCAACACCGGCGATATCGACCACTTCCAGGGTCGGATTGGTCGGGCTCTCGAGGAAGAACACCTTGGTGTTCGGCTTGACCGCCTTTTCCCAGTTTTCGAGGAAGCGCCCGTCGATCAGCGTGCATTCGATGCCGTATTTCGGCGCCAGCGTCTCCACCACCCAGCGGCAGGAGCCGAACAGGGCGCGGGCGGCGACGATATGGTCGCCGGCCTTGAGCTGGCAGAGAATAGCGGCCGAAACTGCCGCCATGCCGGATGCCGTGGCGCGCGCGTCCTCTGCGCCTTCCAGCATGCACATGCGCTGTTCGAACATGTCGTTGGTCGGGCTGCCGTAGCGGGCGTAGATGAAGCCGTCGGTCTCGCCCTTGAAGCGCGCCTCGGCGGCTTCCGAGCTGTCATAAACGAAGCCCTGGGTCAGGAAGATGGCTTCTGAGGTTTCGCCGTGGTTCGAACGGGTCGTGCCGCCATGAACGAGCTGTGTTGCCGGGCGCCAGTTTTTGCTCATCGGATCGTCGCTTTCACAAACAAAAAAACCGGCCGCAAAAGCAAGCCGGTTTCGAACCCGGCCTTTTTAGCTATTTGTTTAACGTGGCTGCAAGCCGACCGGCCAAATCACCACGGGATAATTCTTCAAATACTGCGCAAGCATGCTTGCGTCAATTCCCTTGAACAAGAAGATATGTCACAGGGACAATTTGGTTTATGACGTGCCGCTTGCGGCAAAAAGGAACACGGGATGACGAGGGCAACAGGCATTCTAGCGGATCGCGCCATAGCGGCGCTGTTTGAGACGGGGCGTTTGAAAAGCGAGGGTGCGCTGGATATCGACCAGATCCAGCCGGCAAGCCTCGACCTGCGTCTGGGCTCGAAAGCCTTTCGCGTGCGCGCCAGCTTCCTGCCGGGCCCCAGCCATCTCGTGGCTGACAAGCTTGACCGGCTGAAACTGCATGTCATCGATCTCTCCGAGGGGGCCGTGCTCGAGACCGGCTGCGTCTACATCGTGCCGCTGATGGAAAGCGTCGACCTGCCTGCCGACATGTCGGCCTCGGCCAATCCGAAGAGTTCGACCGGCCGGCTGGATATCTTCACCCGCGTTATCGCGGATCGCGCCCAGGAATTCGACAAGATTCCCGCCGGCTATTCCGGCCCGCTTTACCTCGAAATCAGCCCGCGCACCTTCCCGGTGATCGTGCGGCGCGGCTCGCGCTTGTCGCAGATCCGTTTCCGCATCGGCCACGCGCTGCTCAGCGAAGCCGAGGTTTTGGCGCTGCATGAAAGCGATGTGCTGGTTGCCAGCGAAAAGCCGAACGTCTCCGGCGGCGGCATCGCGCTTTCCATCGACCTCAAGGGAACCGGCGCTGACGGCCTGATCGGCTATCGCGGCAAGCACCACACCGCTGTCGTCGATGTCGACAAGAAGGCCGAGCACGGCATCTTCGATTTCTGGGAGCCGCTCTATAGTCGCGGCCGCGACGAACTGATCCTCGATCCCGACGAATTCTACATTCTCGTCTCGCGTGAGGCGGTGCATGTGCCGCCGCTCTATGCCGCGGAAATGACGCCGTTCGATCCGCTGGTCGGCGAATTCCGCGTCCATTATGCCGGCTTCTTCGACCCCGGCTTCGGCCACGCCTTTGCCGGCGGAACGGGCAGCCGCGCCGTGCTCGAAGTCCGCAGCCACGAGGTCCCTTTCATCCTGGAGCATGGCCAGATCGTCGGCCGGCTGGTCTACGAGCACATGATGGAGCGGCCCGAAGGCCTTTATGGTCTCGGTCTCGGCTCCAATTACCAGGCGCAGGGCCTGAAGCTGTCCAAGCATTTCCGCTCGGAATAAAGGCGCCCCTAAAATCCGAAGCCACCTTGACAGCCGGCAGCGCTTGGTGGAAACCTCCTAAGCCGATGCGGGTATGATGTAGTGGTAGCTTGTCAGCTTCCCAAGCTGATCGTGCGGGTTCGATTCCCGCTACCCGCTCCACCGCTTTTCCCAGGGCTTTGAGGGGTTCTCAGTGGGAAGGGGCCGGCTTTGCAGGCGCCCGCCCTGGCGCCTACATCCTGTTCGAAACGTTCAGCGTTACAGTTCCGGCCCATCGTCGACTTTCGTCCAGATGAGTGACCATTCATCCCTGCCGCCTTCGTTGTGGACGTAGCGGCCGTGGCCGGCACGCTGATCGCGCCACGCGTCCTTGATGACCCATTCCGGCGGGGCAATTCCCGGCAGGTTCAGTGTCTGCAGGGTGTCGTGCAGTTCCGGGAGCGTGGTGACCCTTCGGATGGCCCGCCGGCCGTTCGCTTTTATCTTCCAGGCATAGTGCGCCATAGCGATATCAGGGTCGATTTTCATCGTATCCTCCTTTTTACGCTAGAACATAAGGAATGACTAATTTGTTCCTTCATGCCGGGATCCGTCAATGCGGAACGCGCTGATTCATCAGCCTTCGGGTACGATTTCCGCCGTCTGCGCCCGCTTTTCGTTCTATGCCTCGCCGACGGGGCCATGTGGCGTCTTGCTCCAGGAGAACGGATTGGTCCTGAGTTCCAGCAGAGCTCTCCAGGCGGCCAGTGACATGATCAGCCAGTAGAACGGCACGTAGACCCAATGCCTGCCCACCGCCCGTCTTTCGCTCGCTCCCATGCGGTTGCGCCCGAGCGCAATGAAGACGGCATAACTGCCGAAGATATTGATGATATCGCAGGCAAACAGCCAGAAGGCGAGCCAGTTGTCCACATGCGTGCTCTCCTGGAGCATCATCCATGTCAGATAGACGAGAAATCCGATGACGATGGGGTGGCAGAGCGAGGATAGAAGCATGCCTGCGATCAGAACCTGAAATACGGCAAAGGACGGCCAGCCCGTTTCCCTGCCAAGTTGCGCAGGTTTGCGCATCAGCACGAGCCAGGTCTGCAGCCAGCCCTTGAACCAGCGCGTCCGCTGGCCGAGCCAGACCGGCAGCGTCACCGGCGCTTCCTCGAAGGTGGGCTTGAAGATGACACGGGAGCGATAGCCCAGGCGATGCAGGCGCATGCCAAGGTCCGCATCCTCGGTCATGTTGTATGGATCCCAGCCGCCGATGTGCCGCAGTTCCGCGGTCCGAAAATGGTTGGATGTCCCGCCAAGCGGCAGCGGCAGGCCAGTCAGGGACAGCATCGGCAACAGCCCGCGAAACAGCCCGGCATATTCCACCGCAAACAGCGCGCTCAGCCAGGATTGCCGGGCATTGGTGACGATCAAGGGCGCCTGCAGGCAGATCACGCGCTCCGGTGCCGCCATGAACGCAGCATGGGCCTCGCGCAACTGGCCCGGATGCGGGCGGTCTTCCGCGTCATAGACGGTGACGAAGGTGCCGCGAACGCCGGGCAGGGCGTAGCTCAAGGCCTTCGGCTTGGTGCGTGGCAGGTGCACGGGCACAAGCACGATCTCGTATTCGGGCGCGAGCGGCAGGGCGCGCAATGCGGCGATCGTCTCCGTGTCATCCTCCTCGCAGATCAGCTTGATATCGAGGCGCGAGCGTGGCCAGTCGAGCCGGTCCAGCGCTGCGATCAACTGTGCGGCCACGCTTTCTTCCTTGTAGAGTGCGACCAGCACCGAATAGACGGGCAGCGGACCGACCGGCTCGTCCTCCATGGGGGGGCTTCGCCCGGAGCGCTGCTGCAGGAAGGCGCAGCCGAGCGCATAGAACCGTATGAGAAAATTGGCCAGGTAGAACAGCGTCAGGACGATATGCAGCATCAGGAGGCTGACGATCGGCAGTGTGATCGCGGCTGCGACCAGCGCGCCGAGCAGGACGCCGGCATAAAACCCCTGCTTACCCCAGAAGGTGATGCGGGCGCTGTGAAGCGGGGTCGTTTCGAAAAGCGCCTGCGTCGTCGCCGTTACCCGGCGCAGGCGCCCGGCCTGCCAGGCCGCATTGCGCACGGCGGAAGGGGTCGAGACGGCGATCGACTGGCGCAGCGGTGGCGTCCGTTCAAGAAGCGCCGCCATCTCGTCCAGCCGGGAAAGCGAAGGAACGATCACGGTGATCGGCGGGCGGCTTGCGTGATGAATACGCAGCATTTCCGGCCTGATGATCTGCGTATCCAACCCCGCAATATCCTGCACCCGGTTCGGGTCGATAGCCGGCATGAAGTCGAGCCCGAGCCTTTCGGCCAGAGCTGCGAAATAGATGGCCTCATTGATATCGCCGGAGGCGAGAAGTTCCTCCTCGACGGTCGTTCCGTGCTCTTCGGCCAGCAGCATGGCCTGCGCAATCAAGGGCTTGCCGATGCCCATCTGCAGCAACAGGCGGCCTTCCCGTTTCAAAGCCAGAGAGAACAGTTGCGCCGTTGCGGCCGACGGCGTTCGTCTGGCCGGTGCTTGATTTGCGGTAGCCATTCCGGAATTGTCCGGATAATCTTCCAGACGCATGCAATCCCCGTCGCCGCCTGGCGGCAATATCCCCTTATCTGATCCCGGGAATGATCATAGTGATACGCGCGCTCCGTGCACTTCTAAAATTCAATGGGATTTTCACGTTGTGTGTGCTGCTGATTGCAGCTTTTTCGGGCCTTTCACGGGCAGCCGGCGTCCACGACCTGCCTTTGTTGTTTGACGCGCGCGAGCGGATCGCGAAACCGGATCTGAGCGGCCTGGCCCGCCTGCGCTTTCTGACGACCGTGGATTTCCCGCCGTTCAACTTCATCGACCAGTCGGGCAAGCTTTCAGGCTTCCATGTCGATCTGGTGCGGGAAATCTGCCGGGAACTGGAGATCGAGGCCAAATGTCAGATCCAGGCCGTGACTTTCGCGGAGCTGCAGCCCGCGCTCGAAGGCGGCCAGGGAGAGGCAATCATCGCGGGGATTGGCATCAGCCCCGAGCTTCGCCAGCGATTCGCATTTTCCCGCGCTTTCATGAAGCTGCCCGCCCGTTTTGCGGCCAGTCGGCAGGCCATGGGCGGCGATCTTGTCGTCAGCGCGCTCGGCGGCAAGCCGGTCGGTGCGGTATCCGGGACGACGCACGAAGCGATGCTGAAGGCGTTTTTTCCGGCGCTCGAGGTCAAGTCATTTCCCACCCGCGATGCGATGCTCGCGGCGCTGAAGGGCGGGGCTGTTGCTGCGGTCTTCTCCGATGGCATGCAACTGTCCTTCTGGACCGCGGGCAATGACGCTGCCAATTGCTGTACGCTTCTGAAGGGCGCTTATTTCTCGCAGCGTTTCCTGGGGGAGGGGCTGACGATCATGAACCGCAGGGGCGACCCGGCCCTCACGCAGGCGATCGATCACGCTCTGCTCGAACTCTCGCGCAAGGGCCGTCTCAATGAAATCTATCTGCGGTATTTTCCCGCCGGCATTTATTGATCGCTGTCTCTCTGCCGGTTATTTGCGGAAGCGGGCAATGGCGCTGCGCTCGATGGCGGCGCAGGTGAGCTTGTCGAGCCCCAGCCGGTCCCGAAGAAGCTGCAGCAGCCGGATTTCCTCGTTCGGAACGGAATGATCGGTGGCGGCAAGCTCCACGGCGACGGCATAGGCCGTATCGTAGAGGCGGGGCGGGAGCGCCTCGCGCACGACTTCAAGCGCGATGTCCAGTCCTTCCGCGCCGTCGAGCAGAGCCCCGCATTCCCGCGCCACATGCACCAGCCGGTCATGATCGAAGCCGTCAAAGACCGGCAGGACGCGAGCCAGCCGGCCGATGCCCTCCAGTTCGTTATCGGTCATGGTCTTGTCGACCGCCGACATCATCACCATCACATAGATGAGAGCTTCCTGGGGACTGAGGTTTTCGGGCATGATGATCCGTGCTGCTGGGACTAGGCAAAGAGGTATGGACCGGGGCTGCTTCTTACAAGTCCGGTTGAAGCATATCGGTATCGAGTGGCGGCTCCTGCGGCGTCGTCGCTTCATCAAGCGGGGCTTGCGCTGCGCCGACGGCGCGGGGATCGTCGCCGAAAATGCCGAGACGAGATTGTTTTGCCGCTTCCACCCTGGTCTCGAGCGGTGATCCCGCCGATGCCTCCGCCCAGCCGTTTTCGGCGAGCCAGACTGCGGGATCGATGCTGTTGACGGTGCAGGTGGTGGTCAGCGTGCCCTGCCAGCCGTTTTTCGGGACGTTGCACAACAGCGCGCGGGCCCGAAGGAAGTTGCGGAATGCGGTGCGCGCCACAAGGCCGCAGGGCCAGCTCTTGCCGTTGGCGTCGCAGGTCCGATCGGCTGTCTGCGAGACCAGCCCGTCAAGCTGCAGCAGGCGGTCGCCATCGAACTGGATCAGCCCCGCCGAGAGAGCTACCGGATGGCGAAGGACGGAGGGGATGGGTTCGGGTTTTGCCACGGGATCGGACAGCGACTGGCGGGCCTCGATGCGCTCGAGCGGCTTTGCCGTCACCTCCTCAGGCAAGCCGAATTGTTCCGGTGCGATGTCGCGCACGGGCGTGCTCAAGGGATCGACAGTGCCGTTTTCTGCGGGATCGATCGGCACCGCTTCGCCAACGTCCGTTTCCGCAGTACCTGTTTCCACACCGCCCAGATCCGGCACATCGCTGAGCTCGGGTGTTTCAAGCGTGAATTCGGGAGTGGCCGCGCTTTGTTGTCCCTGAATGACCGACGCGCCGCTTTTGAGAAGCGCGACCGTCAGAAAAATGCCAAGCAATCCGCCGGCGATGGTGGTGAGGTGCCGCTTCATCAGGAAAACTGTCCTATTGGCTGGCCCAGATGATACGGGCTATCCAGTCGACCTCGCTGAGCTCGAATGTGCGGTTCGGATGCTCCGGGTTGAGCGAAAGCAGCTCGATGCTGCGGGCGGTCTGGCGCACCAGAACCTTGGCCATGACCTCGCCCTCGGTCGTTTTGACCACGACGCGGTCGCCGCGGCGGATCTGCGCGCCGGGTTCGACGATCAGCACGTCGCCGTCGCGATAGAGCGGCAGCATGCTGTCGCCCTGGATTTCCAACGCATAGACCCCGGCCCTGGCGCCCGGTGCGGCCGGAAACTCGACCACGTCCCAACCCTGGCCGGCCGGAAAGCCGCCATCGTCGAAAAAGCCGCCGGCGCCCGCCTGGGCGAAGCCGAGCAGGGGGATAGAGCCGGTTTGCGGCGGAAACGCGCCTTCAGGCAGCGAGCCGGACGCCGGTCCCGGGCGCAGGAATTCCATGAACTGGGTGATTGTCGAGCCGGTGGCATCGAGGACCTTGGCAATCGATTCCGTCGACGGCCAGCGTTCGCGTCCATCAGCAGAGTGCCGCTTGGACTTGTTGAACGACGTCGGATCGAGCCCGGCCCGCCGGGCGAGACCCGAAGGCGATAGCTGGTGACGCTCGGCGAGCGCATCGATCGCGCCCCAGATCCGGTCATGTGAAAACATCGTTGCGCATCCTGCGGGCGGTGAAGCGTGACGCTTTCTCTGCTGTTTGCTTCCTGCCGTCTGGCAGGAACATTAGCGAAACCGCGGCCTTTAGTAAAGTATTCAAGGAAAATAATCCTGCAACTGCGCCGTTTCACCACAATCACACGATCGAAACGCAGGATCGCCGCCTGGATCCGTGGAAACCGTGAGGCTGGGGGAAGGTCGGAGCCCTTTCTCTTGGTTTGGCGCTAGGTGTTTAGAACATTGTTTAGGAGCCCAAGTAGGCGGTCACCAGGCGACCCCCATTTTTCGCCACAGACCTGACCATAGGCTTCTCTTTCCCGCCGCACCGGGCCGGGCTATCACTGGGCAGCCGCACGCTCCGCCGTGCATCGGGAGCTTTCCGTGAACACCTCCGTCCTTTCCGGCATTCTGCTGACGATCTTTTCCTATTTCCTGTTCACGCTGCAGGATGCCTCGGTCAAATGGCTGGTGGTGGCGCTGCCCGTCTGGCAGATTTTGTTCGTCCGCAGCGTGACGATTTTTGCGCTGTGCGTGGCCGTTGGGCGTGGTCCTTTGCTGCGCCGTTCTCTCCGTTCGCCGGTTCTCAGGCCCATGATCCTGCGCAATCTGCTTTTGCTGGCGGCCTGGCTTTGCTACTACACGGCGGCGCGTGATCTGGGGCTGGCGGAACTGACGACGCTCTATTATGCCGCGCCGATCCTGATCACCATCCTGGCGGTGCCGATCCTGAAGGAGGACGTGCCCCCCTTGCGCTGGATCGCCGTCGTCGTCGGCTTCATCGGCGTGCTGGTCGCCACCGACCCGTTCGGCACCGGCCTGAAACTCTCGCTGCCGGTCTGGCTGGCGCTGCTGGCGGCGATGTTCTGGGCCTTTTCGACGGTGCTCCTGCGCAAGACCGCGCTGGAGGAGGTGACGCTGGTGCAGATGACCATATCCAGCGGCTTCTTCATCCTGTTCACCGGCCTTGCAGTTACTGTCACCTGGGTGCCGCCGAGCCTTGCCGATGTCGCGCTGATGGTGGCAACCGGGCTGATCGCCGGCATCGCCCAATATGCGCTGTTCGAAGGCATGCGCCGAGCGCCGGTTTCGGTGCTGGCGCCATTCGAATATTCCTCGCTGATCTGGGCTTTCGCGCTTGGTTTCCTGATCTGGGGCGATATCCCGGCCTTCCAGGTTTTCATCGGCGCCGCGCTGATCTTCTCCGCCGGCATGATCATCATTTTGGGCGAACGCTTCGGGCGCCGGTTGACCGTGGGCTGATCAGTTCTTGGCGGGATGAAACGGCGAAATGCCTCGAGCGTTTCGCCGCTGACATGGTGTTCGATGCCCTCGGCATCTATGCGGGCGGTTTCCGGGCTGACGCCCACCCGGCAAGCAGGCCATTGTCGCAAGGTGACCGGCGGCGGGGATTTTGCCAGGAGGCCGAAAAAGCGGCAATTCGGGACGCGTCTTCCCGCCGCTTTACCGTGAACTGTGTGGCAAAAGACTTCAATTCCGGGTGGGAGGTCCCCATATGTCCCTCACAAGCGCGCCTGGCGCGCCGGGAAGAGACAACAGGATGGGTATGATGTTCAAGGTTGGACGGGCTCTCGCGACGATCGCAGTCGCTTCGATGGTGATGTTGACAGCGGTGGATCTCGCCGAGGCGCGCCGCGCCGGCGGCGGCTTCGGCAGTCGCGGCACACGGACGTTTTCGACGCCGCCGATCACCCGCACGGCGCCGGGCGACGCCGCGCCGATCAACCGGACGATGACGCCGCAGCAGACGCCCGGCCAGGCGACCGGCCAGCAGACCATGGGCCAGACCCGCCCCGCTGCCCAGCGCCCCGGCCTGTTTGGCGGTTTCGGTCGGTCGCTGCTCGGTGGCCTCGCGCTCGGCGGCCTGATCGGCATGCTGATGGGCAACGGCCTTGGCGGCGCTGCCGGTTTCCTCGGCCTGTTGCTGCAGGTCGGCCTGATCTTCGGCGCCGTCATGCTGGCGATGCGCTTCTTCGGCCGCCGCAACGAACCGGCCGCCGCCGGCTATTCGCCGCGTGACGGTGCCACGGGTTATTCCGGCCCGTCGGGCAACGGCTTTGGCGCCGGCATGCCTTTCAAAATCCCGCAGATCGGCGGCGCGGCGCGGCAGGAGCCGGCGCGGGCCGCGTCCCGACCTGCAGACGAAATCGGCGTCGGCCAGCAGGATCTCGACCAGTTCGAGACGATGCTGAAGCAGGTGCAGGCGGCTTATGCCACAGAGGATTATGCGGCGCTGCGCAAGCTGACGACGCCGGAGGCGATGTCCTGGCTCGCCGAGGAACTGAGCGACAATGCCACCAAGGGCCTGAAGAACGAGGTCAGCGACGTGCATCTGGTGCAGGGCGACGTGGCGGAAGCCTGGCGTGAGGACGACGCCGATTACGCGACGGTTGCCATGCGCTACGAAAGCATCGATGTGACGCGCGACCGCGCCACCGGCCGCGTCGTCGAGGGCGATCCGGACCATCCGACCGAAGCCGTCGAACTCTGGACCTTCCTGCGCAAGCGCGGCGGCGACTGGCAGGTCTCGGCCATCCAGGGCATGGCGGCCTAAGCGCTGGATTTAACGCTTCCGCCGGCTTCTCCTCGACTGGGCATTGGCCGGGAACCGCTTTTCCCGGCCGGCCATGCAGGCGGCCAGCGCCTGATCCGACCCCCGCCTGCGCCGCATTGCGCCCGCAGGCGCGCGCCGTTCCATTTTCAAAGGCCGAAAAGGAGCGGAGCCAAGGCGAGGGAGCTTTTCTCAGGCAGCCTTTGCCGGCTTGTCGATCGGATGCTGCGAGCGGAAGCCGACGGCAATGCGGTTCCAGACATTGATCGTGCCGATCGCCACCGTGATCTTGGCGATCTCCTCGCTCGAGAAATGCGCCTTCAGAGTTTCATAGGCATCATCGGGAGCGCCGGTCTGGGCAATGTTGGTTACCGCGTCGACCCAGCCCAGCAGTGCCCGTTCGCGTGCGTCGTAGACCGGTGATTCCCGCCAGACGCACATCAGGTTGATCCACTGTTCGCTCAGACCGTCATGACGGGATTCCTTGACGTGCATGTCGACGCAGTAGGCGCAGCCATTGATCTGCGACGCGCGCAGCTTGATCAGGTGGATGAAGCGGCGCTCCAGCCCGGAGTTCTGGACGAAATTTTCAAGCGCGAGCACGGCCTTGAAGGCTTCCGGCGAGGCTTTGGTCATATCGAGACGAGTCTGCATCGGTGTTCTCCTTTGTGATGGCTCAGCGAGCCGTTTTGCGTTCATGGATTTCAAGGAAGGCGCAGCCCCGGGCTGCGATCCCGCCATCGTCGACCTCGGCCAAGGTGCGTCCGAGATCGGCAATCGTGGTCTTTGCCAGCTCGGCCCTGTAGACCTGCTCGGCCTTCAGCATGGCGGCTGAGATGCCGCAGGGCTTGGCGAAATACCGGCTCGGCAACGGGTTCGGCCCGCGCTGCCGGATTTCGCTGCAGCGGAATGCCGGCGCCGGCCCTTCGACGGAAAGCACGATGTCGAGCAACGTGATGTCGGCCGGCTTCCTTGCCAGCCGGTAGCCACCTTTCGGCCCCGGCACCGTATCGAGAATGCCGGCGCCCGAGAGCGCCTGCAGATGCTTCAAGAGATAGCTGGTCGAGACCCCATGAAACTCGGCGATCGCCGCAGCCGAGAGCACCCCGCCCTCGGAAAGGCTCGACAGCATCGCAACGCTGTGAATAGCCTGCTCGACACCCTCACCCAGTTTCACTGCTCGCTCCCTCCGATAATCATGGATCTTTTTTATCCATGATTATCGTGTTTGTCAACCACCTAGATGCGGCCCCTGCGCTTGCGTTTGGCAAAGCGGAGGGTAGAAGGGAATTTCCAAAGGCAAGGGACACGGCAGAACTGATGGCAACACCGACGAAATCCGCCTTCGCGGCACTGATGACATCGAGCGCCGAACGGCACTCTATTGCTGACGACGTGCAGGGCGTCGTCTCCGGCAGCATGCTTGCAGCGCTCGGCATCACGCTTCTGTCCAGCGCAGGCCTTTTGACCGGCGGCGTTCCGGGCATCGCCTTTCTCATTCACTATGCGACGGGCTTCAGCTTCGGTGCCTGCTTCTTCGCCGCAAACCTGCCCTTCTACTATCTCGCCTTTCGTCGCATGGGACTTGTCTTCATGCTGAAGACCTTCGCCGCCGTCGCCATCACCGCAACCCTGTCGGAAGTCCTGCCGCGGGCGCTTGGCCTCACCCATGTCGATCCGCTCATCGGGGCGCTGTTCGGCGGCCTTGTCATCGGCGCGGGACTGCTGGCGCTCTTCCGCCACCGCGGCAGCCTCGGCGGCATCGGCATTCTGGCGCTGTATCTCCAAGACCGCTTCGGCTGGCGCGCCGGTTTTGTCCAACTCGGCTTCGACTGCGCCATCGTCGCCTGCTCGTGCCTCCTCGCCAGCCCCTATATCATCGCGTGCTCGATCGCAGGCGCGCTGGTGATGAACATCACGCTGGCCGTGAACCACCGCAAGGACCGCTATATCGCGATGTGAGGGAGACGCCCGAGTTTCAGTCGTTCGACGGCGTCATTGCAAACCATCATGCTTTTTCAGCTGGTCGATGGCATTCAGCGCATCAAAAGGAGACCAACCCGCATCGACTGCGGCTTCCACCAACTTGGTTTCGACTTCCTGCTCGAGCTTTTGATAGAGCGGCTCGAGTGCCTCCTGCACGGTCAGGATGTGCTCGTCGGGTGGAATGACGGTTTCACCAGGTGCTGATAACGGCATGCCCCTCTCCTTTCTGGTCTTTGCAAGAATAGTACCAATGCGACGAGAGCGGAAGTGTTCCCTCGCTCGTGTCAGCTCCTTAATTGCGGCAACGGTCATCCCCCGGCTCGCGCGGCAAATGTGGTCCGGAAACCCGCGCTCTTCAAATCCTCGCTATTTGATCTACATTTGTTCGCGTGAACCAGATCGATTCCGCCTCGCGCGCAGAAACCTCTCTCTCCCTTCCCCCGCCCTTTCTGCGCTGGTTCGCAGACAAGGGCTGGCAGCCGCGCGCGCATCAGCTGGAGCTTCTCTCCCGTGCGCAGGGCGGCGAAAGCATGCTCCTGATCGCGCCGACCGGGGCCGGCAAGACGCTCGCCGGATTTCTTCCGTCGCTGGTATCGCTGACGGAGCGCGGAAAAATTCCGCCGGGCTCGGCCTTCACCGGCATCCACACGCTCTACATCTCGCCCCTGAAGGCGCTCGCGGTCGACATCGAGCGCAACCTGATGAAGCCGGTCGGCGAGATGGGGCTGCCGGTGCGCATCGAAAACCGCACCGGCGACACGCCGCAAGCCAAGCGCCAGCGCCAGAAGCTCAATCCGCCGGATATTCTGCTGACGACGCCGGAGCAGGTGGCGCTGCTTCTCGCCAATGGCGAAGCCGAGCGCTTCTTCAAGGATCTGAAATATGTGGTGCTCGACGAGCTGCACTCGCTCGTCACCTCCAAGCGCGGCCATCTCCTGTCGCTTGGGCTTGCGCGTCTCCGGAAGCTCGCGCCCGGGCTGCAGGCTATCGGCCTTTCCGCCACAGTCGCCGATCCGATGGACCTGCAACGGTGGCTTAGCGCCCAGAAAGCGGGCGAAAACAATCACGCCGGGCTGATCACCGTGACCGGCGGCGCCCGGCCACAGATTTCGATCCTGCGCACCGAGGAGCACGTCCCCTGGGCCGGCCATTCCGCAGCCTACGCCATCGGCGACATCTACCGCGCGATCGGTGAAACGAAGACCACTCTGCTCTTCGTCAACACCCGCAGCCAGGCGGAGCGGGTGTTCCAGGAACTCTGGACGATCAACGATGATAATCTGCCGATCGCCCTTCATCACGGTTCGCTCGACGTCGCCCAACGGCGCAGGGTCGAGGCGGCGATGGCGGAAAACCGGCTGCGCGCCGTCGTCGCCACCTCGACGCTCGATCTCGGCATCGACTGGGGCGACGTCGACATGGTCATCCATGTCGGCGCGCCGAAGGGCGCCTCGCGCCTTGCCCAGCGTATCGGCCGCGCCAACCACCGCATGGACGAGCCGAGCCGCGCGATCCTGGTGCCGGCCAACCGCTTCGAGGTGATGGAGTGCCAGGCAGCCCTCGACGCCAATTATATCGGCGCACAGGACACCCCGCCGGTCGGCAAGGGGGCTCTCGACGTGCTTGCCCAGCACGTGCTCGGGATGGCCTGCGCCGCTCCGTTCGATCCCCTCGCGCTCTACACGGAAATCACCAGCGCCTCGCCTTACGCCGATCTCACCTGGGAAGCCTTCGAGCGCGTCGTCGATTTCGTCGCCACCGGCGGCTATGCGCTGCGCAGCTACGAACGATACGCCAAGATCCGCAAAACCAAGGAAGGCCTGTGGCGGGTTTCCAACCCGCTGATCGTCCAGCAATATCGTCTCAACGTCGGCACCATCATCGAATCGCCGATGCTCAATGTCCGCATGGTCAGGCGCAACGCCCGCGGCGCGCTCGGGCGCGGCGGCATGCCGCTCGGCAAGGTAGAGGAATATTTTCTCGAAATGCTGTCGCCCGGCGACACCTTCCTGTTTTCCGGCAAGGTGCTGCGCTTCGAAGGCATCCGTGAAAACGAATGTCTGGTATCTCAGGGCTATACGCTCGACCCCAAGGTTCCTTCATACGCCGGAGGCAAGTTTCCGCTCACCACCTACCTCGCCCAGCAGGTCCGCAAGATGCTGGCCGACCCGGCCCGCCATGCGAGCCTGCCGGACCAGGTGCGCGACTGGCTGTCGCTGCAGAAGGATCTCTCCATGCTGCCGAAGGAGGACGAACTGCTGATCGAGACCTTTCCGCGCGGCAGTCGCCATTACATGGTGATCTACGCCTTCGAGGGGCGGCTCGCGCATCAGACGCTCGGCATGCTCCTGACGCGGCGGCTCGACCGGGCTGGGCTGAAGCCGCTCGGCTTCGTCGCTACCGACTATTCGCTGGGTGTCTGGGGGTTGGAGGACCTCGGTGCGGCCTTCCGGAACAAGCGTCCGTCGCTTGCGCACCTGTTCGACGAGGACATGCTCGGCGACGACCTTGAGGCCTGGCTCAATGAGAGCTTCCTCCTGAAGCGCACCTTCCGCAGCTGCGCGGTCATCGCCGGCCTGATCGACCAGCGCCATCCGGGCAAGGAAAAGAGCGGACGGCAGGTGACGGTGTCGGCCGACCTCATCTACGACGTTTTGCGCAGCCATGAGCCCGACCACATCCTGCTCGAAGCCACCCGCAACGACGCCTCCACCGGACTTTTGGAAATCGAGCGGCTTGGCGATATGCTGTCGCGAATCAAGGGCCACATCACCCATCGCCCGCTGACGCAGATTTCGCCGCTGGCCGTGCCGGTCATGCTCGAAATCGGCAGGGAAGCGGTCGGCGGCGACGCGCAGGATTTCCTGCTTGCCGAAGCCGCTGACGAACTGTTTGGCGAGGTGGTGGCGACAGTGCCGCGCGTCAGTTGACGCGCAAAGGTCACTGCAGACCCTAGAAAGGCATTGACTGTAACCGACAAGCCGGAACCACATGCACCGCATAGCCCACGCCATCGCCGCCCTGCCGGACAATCCGGCGCTGTCCGCCCGCACCGTCATCAACGGCGTGGCCGCAATCTGCGACCCGCTCGGCGGTCTCTACCTGCCCGATTTCGACATCCTCGTCGTTTCCGACCTGCATCTGGAAAAAGGCTCGGCCTTTGCCCGGCGCGGCATGCTCTTGCCGCCTTATGACACACTGGCGACGCTGCGTATCCTTGACGCCGTCATCTGCCGTCACAACCCGAAGACGGTGATCAGCCTCGGCGACAATTTCCACGACCGCGTCGGCTCGGCCCTGATGCCGGAGGTTTTCCGTCAGATGATCGAGACGATGGCGCGCGGCCGCGAATGGATCTGGATCAACGGCAACCATGATCCCGATGGCACGGTCGGCCTGCCCGGCGCGTCTGCCGACGAACTCTATTATGCCGGTCTGGTCTTCCGTCATGAGCCGGCAAAGGATGCTTCGGCTGGCGAGATCGCCGGCCATCTCCATCCGGCGGCGACCGTCACGCGTCGGGAAAAGCGGGTCCGCCGCGCCTGTTTCGCCACCGATGGCAGGCGCCTGATCATGCCGGCCTTCGGCGTTACCACCGGCGGTCTCGACCTGCGCCACAAGGCCATGCACGGCCTGTTCGAGCGCCAGAGCCTCGTCGCCCATATGCTCGGGCGGGATCGGATCTATTCGGTGAAGTTTGCAAATTTGGTGGGGTGAGCCGCCTTTTAGAAGACGCCTTTTCGCGGCTCGAAGCAAGGCATCAGGCGCGTGTCACCAGGACAAGATAGACTCTTTCAAGCCGCAGATTTCTCCGTCTGATACCGCAGGATAACGCCACCGGACTGCAGCGGGCGGGATTCGAGCAGCTTGAGCGACGTGCGCTCGTCGGCAAGCTTGAAGAGCGGCGTTCCCTGGCCGAGCAGAACCGGCACGACGCAGACCATGATTTCGTCGATCACGCCATCCGGCAAGAGCGAGGCTACAAGTTCGGCACTGCCGAAAATGTAGATGTTCTTGTCCGAAGCCTGTTTCAGCCGCTTGAGTTCGGCGGGGACGTCGGTGACGACGCGGCTGTTGTTCCAGTCCGCGGTTTCCAGGGTGCGCGACCCAACGAGCTTCGGCAGTGCGTTCATGAAGGTCTTGATCTCGGTCTCATCCTCCGTGGTCGTCCAATAGGCCTTCATGCCCTCGTAGGTCACGCGGCCAAAAACCAGCGCCTCGGCCTTGCCGCCGATCTCCTTGCTCAGCGCTTCCAGCTCCGGGCCCCAGACAAGCAGGTGGAAATCCAGGTCCCACTTCCTTGCACCTTCGAAATAGCCGTCGAGCGACATCAGATTCCAGACGACAACCTTGCCCATCACACTTTCTCCTCCAGCGACCAATATCGTTTTGCAACTGGTTTGAGATTAGGAAATCCGATTGTGATATGCAAGCAGTTTTTCCACTCGGCACATCGCGCAACCGCACGCACGGTTTGAGTGCTTCAAAGCGGGCGGTGCCATACGTTTGCAAATAGGAAAATTGCGCGCCGGCATCCTATGTAGCGTGCGCGCGAGTGCCTGCATGCAACGGTGCAGATCATTCCGAAGAGAACATGCCGAAAACGTGGGGCGCGGCCGGACCGCCGCCGGTCAGAACGCGTTGAACGTCAGTGTCGTCAGCGACCGGCTAATGCCCGGGACGGTGGCGATGTTGTCGTTGATGAACTTGCCGATGTCCTCGCCTTCCTCGACATACACCTTGATCAACAGGTCGTAATCGCCGCTGGTCGAATACATCTCCGAAACGATCTCTTTCTTGTAGATCGCGTCGGCGACCTCGTAGGTCTTGCCGGGTGCACATTGCAGCTGGACGAAAATCGGCTTCATGGGACACTCCATTCATCGGCCAACTGGTGGCCTTTCGATGCTTCTCGACCGCAATAGCCTGTTTTTCCGCTGCGGCAAACCCGTGTCAATCACGGCGGAAGACGATGCTTGCCAGCCAGCCGGTGACGACGGCGAGAAGCACGGCCGTAATGCCGTAGAAAAGTGGCGATTCATGCGCGGCGCGGGTAATCGCCTGCTCGAGGCCCGTCTTGACGACGCGCAACGGCAAGGCTTTGGCGGCAACGAAAACGCCGTCGCGGAAGAGATAGGCGCGCACGATGTGCACGCCGTTCGGCACGTCCGCCGGCAGCCGCACCGAAGCCTTGAAAAGGCTGGAGCTGATGAACTGCACGCCGCCCGGATCGCGCTGGTAGACACCCGTCGTTTCCCTCAGGCGCCGGAAGGCGTCGCGGAACTCGGTGAGATTGCTTCCGTCGCCGATATAGCCGATCGGGGTCAGCGGCATGTGATTGACGCCGATCCCCATGTTGTTCATGCCGCCGGGTGGCGCGATCGTGTCAATGTCGCGCGTGCTCGACAGCGAATAGGATTCCGGCACCAGTTCGAAGGTCATCGAATTGGTGTTGATCCAGATGCCGAAGACGCGCTGCTTCTTGCGCACCGTGGTGTTTTCCTTCGGTCCCTCGAGGGCCACGACGATATTGTATTTTCCCTGCGCCAGGAGATTGGCATTGAAGCCGTCGATGGCGCCGAAGATCGTCAGATCCGCGCCTCGAAAATCCGAGGTGATCGAAATCTCGTCGGTTGAGATGCCGATGTCGAGCTTCTCGGTGAAATCCATAGGCTCCGCGTGCGCCGTGAGCGGCGCGGCAAAAAACAGTCCCAAAAGGAAAATTCGACCGAGGATCCGCATCAGAAGCCGCGCCCCGCTGAAACGATCGAATAGATTTCCTTCGGCGGGATGACGAGTTCGATGGCAAGGCGAATGCCGACCGCAAGAACCAGGAGCGCGAGCAGGGCCCGCAACTGCTCGCCGCGCAGCTTCTGGCCGACGCGCACGCCGTATTGCGCACCGATCACGCCGGCGATCATCAGCACGAAGGCGAGCACGATATCGACCGTGTAGTTGGCGGTTGCCTGGACGATCACCGTATAGGCGGAAACGAAGATGATCTGGAACAGCGAGGTGCCGACGACGACATTGGTGGGGATGCGCAGCAGATAGATCATCGCCGGCACCATGATAAACCCGCCGCCAACCCCCATCACCGAGGTCAGGATGCCGATGCAGAAGCCGAGCGTGGCGACCGGGATGACACTGAGATAGATCTTGGATTTCTTGAACCGCATCTTCAGCGGCAGCCCGTGGATCCAGTTGTGCTGGCCCGGCTTGCGCAGCGTCACCGTCTCGTTTTTCGAAGCACGGCGCAGGGCGATGATGCTTTCCCAGAGCATCAGGGTGCCGACGGTGCCCAGCAAGATCACATAGGCGAGCGAAATGACCAGATCGAGCTGGCCTATGCGCCTCAGGAGCGAAAAAAGCCAGACACCGAGGGTGGCGCCGGCCAGACCGCCGCAGAGCAGCACCGTCCCGAGCTTGATGTCGATGGTGCCGCGCCGAAAATGGGTAATGGCGCCGGAAATCGAGGAGGCGACGACCTGGTTTGCACCGGTGGCGACCGCGACGACGGGCGGGATATTGTAGAAGATCAAGAGCGGCGTGATCAGGAAGCCACCGCCGACGCCGAACATGCCGGACAGGAAGCCGACGGCCGCGCCCATGCCGAGGATGATCAGAATGTTCACCGACAACTCTGCGATGGGCAGATACACCGTCACGGCCAGGACCTCTAAATATGCCTATAGCCCGCATGGCGGGCGAAAACGTCAGAGTGGCAAGTGATTCACCACGGGAGATTTGGAATGGAACAGGCCTGAAAACCAATTCGAAATTGCGAATTCAACGTCTTTCCGTCATGCGCCCCGGGGCTGGACCTGTCAACCTTCTGCAAGGTCTTAGACCTAACCCGTTGCAGGCCTCCTTGTCCGGTTGGTCTGCGGCATTATTGCGGCCACAGACGCCGTTCTGGAAACTCTGCCGGTCAAAGCGGCGCCCCTCTGTCCGTATGGGGTAGGCAACGTCAGCCGTTTCGCTTCAGCAGTTCCTTTACCAGCGCATCGGTGATCTCGCCGGTCGGTTCCTGGCCGAGCGATTTCTGGAAGGCCTTGATGGCGGCGATGGTCTTCTTGCCCATCTCGCCGTCCGGCTTTCCAGCATCGAACCCGTTGTTGTTGAGGATGGCCTGGATGTTGCGCAGCGCCTTCTTCATGTCGATCGAGGCGGTCTTCACGCCCTTGCCGACCCAGGCATCGGGCACATCGACCGAGTTGGCCTCGGCGTCGAGCGGCGTCTGCTTCCAGGCCTCGAATTTCGCCTTGGCGCTCTTCAGCTGGTCCGCGCTCAGGGCCTTGGCCACCTCGTCACGCTTCTGGCCGGCATCGCTATCGCCGTCACGGGCAGCAATGGCGAACCACTTGTAGGACTCTTCCAGATCCTGCTTCACGCCGTTGCCGCGCGCATAGAGGATGGCCAGGTTGAACTGGCTGTCGCGGATGCCCCGATCGGCCGCCATGGCGAACCATTTTCCGGCGCCGGCAAAGTCCGGAGCCGCATCGCCGCTGCTCGCCAGCATGACCGCCAGATTGTGCATGGCGCTGGCATTGCCTTTTTCGGCGGCCCGCTGGTAGAGCGTGCGCGCCTTGGGCAGGTCGCGGGCAACGCCGGTGCCCTTTTCATAAAGGCTTGCCAGCCGGTATTCGGCCGGAACGACACCCGCGTCGGCGGCGCGCTGGTACCACTTCGCCGCCTCGGCCAGGTCGATCTTGACGCCGCGCCCCTCGGTATAGACAGCGCCGACCTCGAAGAACGCCAGCGGATCGCCCTTGCTGGCGGCTTCGGAAAGCGCCTCCGGCTTCACCTCGGCGGCAACGACGATCGCCGTGCCTGCGGGTGCCGCCACGGTCTCAGCCGGGGAAGTCTCTACCTTTGCGGTGGTCGCCTCCGCGGACGTCGCCGCTGCCGAAGTAGCAGGCATCTGCGAAGCCGCGGCAGCCGTCTCCGGCTTTGCCTGGATGGTATCCGGCAGCTTCGTCTCCGGCAGGGTGGTCTGCGGTGTGGCGGTATCCGGCTCCGCCATCTGCGGCTCGGTTGCCGCCTTATGTGCGGCCGTGTTCTTGTCGGTCTGCGGCTGCAGCGTGTCCAGCGGCACGGCATCGCCGTCGGCGCCGTCCGAGCCGGCTTCGCTCACCTGCGGTACCGTCGCGAGGCTGGCGGTGTCTGCCTGCTCGCTCGTTGCCGGCTGCTCGATGGCGGCGACCGGCGCTTCCATCGGTGCCCGATCGCCGCCGATCAGCGTGTTGACCAGCGGATAGGACATGATCGCCAGGAGCACGGCGCCGACCGCCATCAGGATGGGGCGGCGATGACGGGAAAGGGTGCCGCCGATTGGAGAGGCAGCAGCACCGCTCTTGCCGCGGTTCAGCGCCTCGGCCTCTTCGGCGGCGAGCTGGGCTGCGCGGCGCGCGGCGGCGATGAAATCGGACTTGTCCACTTCGCCCGGCTGCTCATTGCGACCGGCCTGCCCGGCCCGCACGCGCTCCAGGATCTTCTTGACATCCGGCACGCCGGAGCCTGGCTCCAGCAATTGATTGGCCATGTCCGGCTCGATCACCTCTGCGGCGTCGATCGACGGTGTCGGGTCGACCATCTGGCGTTCCGCCGCGCGCGCCGGTTCTCTGCGCTTGCCGGCAAACCGCTTGGTAAGGCCGGCGAGAAGGCCGGTCTTTGCGGCCGGTGCCGCCGCCTTCACGTCATCCTGGTGCACGCTGGCCTGTTCCGCAACGATCTGAACAGCCTCCGCGACCTCTTCACGCGACAGGATCGCCGGCTCGGCTTCCGCGGCGAGCCCTTGCATGTCGCGCTTCAGTTCCTCGTACCGGTGGCCAAAGTCAGCCTCGGTGAAAGGCTCGTCCTCCGTCGCGAAAACCGGTTGCGCCGCCTTCGGCATTTGCGGCTGGCTGTCCTGCCCTCGTGTCCCGAAGGCGCGAGGGGGTTCTTGAAGTTCAAACCCGCGTTCTTCCAGCCGTTCCAGCTTCTCGGCGATATGGACAAGCGTCTCGTGCAGCGCGTCGAAGGTGCGTGCGGTGCGCTCCTCGCTCGAACGGCTCATGTCTTCGAGAACCTTGAGATCGTCGGCGAGCGCCGAGATTGCCGCCATGTCCATTCCGCCCGACGCCGTGTGGGCGGCGCCACTCTTGGCATAGGCCTCCATGACGGCCTCGGCCGCCTGGCGGGCGGCCTCGATGATGTATTCGTCGCTGGTCGCCAGATAGTCCTCGAGCGCACTCATCCGGCCTTCGAATTCGGCAGGGACGGTCACCGGGGCCATGTCTCGCGGCTGGCTGACGAGGCTCGACAGATTGGCGATCTGGTCCTGCAGGCTGCGCAGGATCTCGCTGTCGTCGTAGGGAGCCGCATGGGTTTCCTCGAGGCGGATGGCGATATCCGAAAGCTGGCCTTCAAGCCGGGCGAAACGGTCTTCGCCGCCATAGCCCGCGGATGACGCGTCCAACTGGTCGATGCGGCGGGCGAGATCGTCGAGACGCTCTGCGAGCGCTTCGTTGACGGTACCCTGGTCGAGCGCGTCGATCTTGCGGGAAATATCGGCGAGATAGCCCGTCAGGTCCGGCTGGGCGGAGACCTTCTGCGAGCCCTCCAGCATCAGCGACAGCTGGTCGAGCCGTTCTTCGAGGCGCACTGCGGCTTCCTCGTTCGCCAGTTCCTCGACGCGCGCGGCCAGCGCCTCGATGCGGATCCCGATGCCGTTGTCGGATGGGTGCTGCAGGCTGTCGATCTGCCGCGAAAGGTCGGCAAGACGACCTTCGACGCGGTTGACGCCGGCACTGTCTGGGGCGACGGTGCGGCCACTTGCAACGATGGCACGGCTGATTTCATCGAGACGCGCATCGAGATCGGCAAATTGCGAGGCGAGGCGGCGGTCGTCCGGCTGCATATGACGGCCGATCATCTCGATCGCCTGGGCAACCGACACCAGCTTGTCCTCCAGCGCATGCAGCGCCGGACTGCTGTTCATCGCGCCGATCTGCGACTTGATGTCGTCGAGCCGGTAGGCGAGCGCCACAAGTTCATCGTCGCGGTTCGAATCGAAGGCATTCATCCGGTCTTCGACGCCGGTCCAGCGGCTTTCCATGCGGCGCACGCTGTCTTCTCGGGCAAGGCCGTCGATCATGGCGCGCAGTTCGTCGAACTCGACCTTGAGGGCGTCGGCCTGCGAGGGGGAGGCCTGCCGGCCGAGCTGGCTGATGCTGTCGGAAAGCTTCTGCAGGTCGCTGCGGATATCCCCCGCCATCGATTGGTCCTGCGCCACATCGGTGGCGATGCCACGGATTTCGGCGCGCAGCGCACTCATTTCGCGGGAAAGCCCGTCGGCGATGTCCCTTTTCAATTCCTGGCGCAGGCCGACCAGCGCCTGTGCAATCTCCGCCGTGGCCGGATCCGGGCGCTGCGGCTCGCTTCGCGTCGGTTCCCGGCGCGGGAATTCCTGGCGCGGCGTGTCCTGGCGCTCCGAACGCCTGGGTTCGCTGCGCAATGGTTCGCTCCGCAATGGTTCGCTCCGCAATGGTTCGCTCCGCAATGGCTCGCGGCGAAACTGCTCGCTGCGCAGTCCTTCGCTGAAATGCGGCGCAACCGGCACGTCGCGTTCCGATGAGATCGGGGATTGGGCTTCACGGCGGTCGTCATAGCCGCGCGTTTGCGCTCCGCGGTCGCGGAGAATGTCGCGCTCGCGGGTTGCCGACAGCGTGCGCTGGCGCTGCATGATCTCCGCGATCGGGTCGTGACGGGCCGGCGCAGTATCAGTTCGGCTGCGCGGATCACGCGCGGCGGTTCCCATCAAGCCTTCGATCCGCGCTTCCAGCCCCTCGATCGTGCGGTTCAGCGCGTCAAGGGACGACCTGTCGCCATGGGGCTGGGCGCCAGGACGTGGGGAATTTGATCGCGATCCGTTCATCGTTCTTCGCCTCTTTCATCGGCCTTGATCGGAATCCGGCTTCAGGAGGGCATGTCCCCTTCGGATACTCCGGTACCGAACTCGGACAAGGCGGCAACGACGCGAAGACAGGACTGTTGCAGCTTTGACCATCTCAGCACCACTTTCGGCAAACGTAGTAAATAAGCCGTTAACCAGGCTGAAATTTTTTTAACGATTTCGGCGCATGCTGACCCCGGGAGGATTCCGCACGGGCGATTTCGACACATGCCGATTCCGGCCATCGGCAGGTTCGAGGGCAAAGTTGTCGCTTTCATCAACTTTGACGTTTACGCAAACGTCAAAGTTTTGTAGCATGCTGAAAATGACATGGTGCGCGCGCCCAGGAGAGGCTTGCCCCGCGACACGGTTACAGGTGAGGAACACGAGACATGCCCAGCTATAAGGCCCCGGTAGAAGACACGCTTTTCATTCTCAACGACGTCCTTGGCATCGAGCGCTACAACAACCTTCCCGGTTTTGCCGATGCGACGCCGGACATGATCGAGGCGATCGTCGGCGAAGCCGCGAAACTCGCCGAGGAAGTGCTGTTTCCGGTCAACCTCTCCGGCGACCAGGAAGGCTGCAAGCGCAACGACGACGCGACGGTGACGACGCCGAAGGGCTTCAAGCAGGCTTTCGATCTTTACCGCGAGGGCGGCTGGCTTGGCCTTGCGGTACCGGAGGAATTCGGCGGCCAGGGCCTGCCCTACACGCTGCACACCGCCGTCGGCGAATATATGTCCTCGGCCAACATGGCGCTGACCATGTATCCCGGCCTGACCCAGGGCGCGATCGCCGCGATCCTCGTGCATGGCACCGACGACCAGAAACAGACCTATCTGCCAAAGATGGTGACGGGCGAGTGGACCGGCACGATGAACCTCACCGAGCCCCATTGCGGCACCGACCTCGGGCTGCTGCGCACCAAGGCTGTGCCGCAGGACGACGGTTCCTACAAGATTTCCGGCCAGAAGATCTTCATCTCCGCCGGCGAACATGACATGTCGGACAACATCGTCCACCTCGTGCTTGCCCGCATCGAGGGTGCGCCGGAGGGGGTGAAGGGCATCTCGCTGTTCATCGTACCGAAATTCCATGTCGAAGCCGACGGCTCCGTCGGTGGCCGCAACAGCGTCTCCTGCGGTGCGATCGAGCACAAGATGGGCATTCACGGCAACTCGACCTGCGTCATGAACTATGACGAGGCGACCGGCTATCTCATCGGCGCGGAGAACAAGGGCCTGAACGCCATGTTCGTGATGATGAACGAGGCCCGCCTCGGCGTCGGCATGCAGGGCCTGTCGATCGCTGAGGTCGCCTACCAGAATGCCGCCGACTATGCCCGCGACCGCATCCAGGGCCGCGCGCTGTCGGGCGCCAAGGCACCGGAGAAGAAGGCCGACCCGATCATCGTCCACCCCGACATCCGCCGCGTCCTGATGACCATCAAGGCCTTCAATGAGGCCGGCCGTGCCTTCACGCTGTGGACGGCGCTGAAATCCGACATCGCCCATCGCAGCGACAACGAAAAGGATCGCCAGACCGCCGACGACATCCTCGGCCTGATGACGCCGATCCTCAAGGGCGTCTTGACCGACAAGGGCTTCGACCATGCCGTCATGGCCCAGCAGGTCTTCGGCGGCCACGGCTATATCGAAGAACACGGCATGAGCCAGTACGTTCGCGATGCCCGCATCGCCATGATCTACGAAGGCGCCAACGGCATCCAGGCGCTCGACCTCGTCGGCCGCAAGCTGGCGCTGAACGGCGGCCGGGCGATCACCGCGCTGTTCAAGGAAATCGGCGATTTCTGCGAGGAAAACCGCGCCGACGAGAGACTCGTAACCTACACCAAGGGCCTGAAGAAGGGCTTGAACGACCTGCAGGCGGCGACCATGTGGTTCATGGGCAATGCCATGGCCAAGCCCGACAATGCCGGCGCCGGCTCGACCGACTACATGCACCTCTTCGGCCTCGTCGTTCTCGGCTACATGTGGGCGAAGATCGCCAAGACCGCGCAGGAGAAACTCGCCGCCGGCGACACGGCCCGCGAAGCCTACCTGAAGAACAAGCTCGTCACGGCCAAATTCTTCATGGAGCGCATCATGCCGGAAACCGCCCTGCGCAAGGCCCGCATCGAAGCCGGCGCCGATACGCTGATGGCGCTGGATGCAGCGGCGTTCTGATTGGGCTTGCCTCTTCTCGCCAGCGGGGAGAAGGTGGCCCGAAGGGCCGGATGAGGGGGCGCCGAAGGCGCGGCTTTTCTGGCTCCGGCCTTGCCGGAGACCCCTCATCGCCTCGCGTTGCGCGGCTCTTCTCCCCGCTGGGGAGAGGAGGAAAAACAAGGAATTCACGGCCAATAGCCGATAGGGAGAAAAACCAATGACCGAAGTCTTCGTTTACGACCACGTGCGCACGCCGCGCGGCCGGGGCAAGAAGGATGGAGCACTGCATGAGGTGCCGACGCCTCGGCTGGCGGCACGAGTGCTGCAGGCGATCCGCGATCGCAACGGGCTGGACACCTCCACCGTGGACGACATTATCATGGGCTGCGTCGATCCGGTGTTCGAAGCCGGCGCCGTCATCCCCAAGGCCGCCGCCTTCGAGGCCGGCTATTCCAACAAGGCCCCAGGCATGCAGATTTCGCGCTTCTGCGCGTCCGGTCTCGACGCCATCAATTTCGCAGCCGGCAAGATCGCCTACGGTGCCGATGACATCGTCATCGCCGGTGGCGTGGAAAGCATGTCGCGCGTCGGCATGGGCATGTCCGGCGGTGCCTGGTACATGGACCCGTCCGTCAATTTCCCCGGCTATTTCATGCCGCAGGGCGTCTCGGCCGACCTGATCGCCACCAAATATGGCTTCTCCCGCGATGACGTCGACGCCTATGCGGTCGAGAGCCAGAAGCGCGCCGGCCATTCCTGGGACAACGGCTATTTCGACAAGTCGGTGATCCCCGTGAAAGACCAGAACGGCATCACCATCCTCGCCAAGGACGAGCACATGCGTCCGACAACGACGATGCAGAACCTCGCCCAGCTTAACCCCTCCTTCCAGATGCCTGGCGAGATGGGCGGCTTCGAGGCCGTCGCCATCCAGGCGCATCCGGAAATCGAGAAGATCACTTACGTCCACCACGCCGGCAATTCGTCCGGCATCGTCGACGGTTCAGCTGCCGTGCTGCTCGGCTCGAAGGCCGGTGGCGAATCCATGGGCCTCAAGCCCCGCGCCCGCATCAAGGCTTTTGCCAATATCGGCTCCGATCCGGCGCTGATGCTGACCGGCCCGGTCGATGTCACCGAGAAGCTGCTGAAGCGCGCCGGCATGACCATTGCCGATATCGACCTGTTCGAGCTCAACGAGGCGTTTGCCGCCGTCGTGCTGCGCTACATGCAGGCCTTCGACATCCCGCATGACAAGATCAACGTCAATGGCGGCGCCATCGCGCTGGGCCATCCGCTCGGCGCCACAGGCGCGATGATCCTCGGCACCGTGCTCGACGAGCTTGAACGCCGCGGCCTTGAGACCGCGCTTGTGACGCTTTGCATCGGCGCGGGCATGGGCACCGCGACGATTATCGAGCGGGTCTAGGACAAAACAGATGCCGAGGCGCGAAGTCTACGAAGACCTGAACCACGAAATCGAGGAGGAGTTCGCCCATCATAACCTGGAGAGGGACATGAAGGCGGACTACGCGGCTTCCACCCGGATCGGAACGGACGAACATGTCCGCCGCTTGCGTGCGCAAAATCGCGTTCTGTTGGTGGCCCTCATTCTCGTTGTCGGCGGGTTTTGCCTGGCGCTTGGCATCTTTTGACTATGAACGAATTCAAGGGAGAGGAAAATCCCATCATGAGCTACACCAATTTCACCATCGAAACCGACGCCGACGGCATTGCGCTGGTCACCTGGAACATGCCCGACAAGTCGATGAACGTCTTCACGGCCGAGGTCATGAAGGAACTCGACGCTATCGTCGACCAGACCGTGGCCGACGAAGCCGTCAAGGGCGTCGTCTTCACCTCCGGAAAATCGACCTTCTCCGGCGGCGCCGACCTGTCGATGATCAAGGGCATGTTCACCTTCCAGCAGGAACAGAAAAAGCTCGATCCGGAAAACGCGGCGCAAAAACTGTTCGACCTGACCGGCAAGATGACCGGCCTGTTCCGCAAGCTGGAAACCTCAGGCAAGCCCTGGGTCTCGGCCATCAACGGCACCTGCATGGGCGGCGCCTTCGAGCTGTCGCTCGCCTGCCACGGCCGCGTCGCCGCCAATTCGAAATCGGTCAAGATCGCCCTGCCCGAGGTCAAGGTCGGCATCTTTCCCGGCGCCGGGGGCACGCAGCGCGTTCCCCGCCTCACCAACGCCCAGGACGCGTTGCAGATGATGACCACTGGCTCCTCGCTCACGCCGCAGCGCGCCAAGGCCATGGGCCTTATCCACGAGATCGCCGAGCCGGCCGAACTGATCAATGCGGCGAAGGCGATGATCAAGAACGGCCTGAAGCCCGTCCAGCCCTGGGACGAGAAGGGCTACAAGGTTCCCGGCGGTGGCATCTGGACGCCGGCGGCAGCCCAGCTCTGGCCGGCCGCCTCCGCCATCCTGCGCCGCGAAACCGCCGGCAATTATCCGGGCGGTCTTGCGATCCTCAAATGCGTCTATGAGGGCCTGCAGGTTCCCTTCGATACCGGCCTGAAGATCGAGCAGCGCTATTTCACCGAGATCCTGCAGACCACCGAAGCCTTCTCGATGATCCGCTCGCTGTTCATCTCGATGCAGGAGCTCGGCAAGGGCGCCCGCCGTCCGGCCGGCATCCCAAAATCCGAGCTGAAGCAGATCGGCGTCGTCGGCGCCGGCTTCATGGGCGCCTCGATCGCCTATGTCGCCGCCGCCGCCGGCATCGAGGTCACCCTGATCGACCGCGACATGGAAGCCGCGGAGAAGGGCAAGGCTCATTCGGAAGGCCTGGTGAAGGATTCGATCGGTAAGGGACGACTGACGCATGACGAGGCAACCGCCCTGCTTGCCCGCATCACTCCGTCTGCCGACTATAACGACCTGAAGGACGTCAAGCTCGT
The DNA here is from genome assembly GCF_000379605.1 of Rhizobium giardinii bv. giardinii H152. Taxonomy (GTDB): domain Bacteria; phylum Pseudomonadota; class Alphaproteobacteria; order Rhizobiales; family Rhizobiaceae; genus Pararhizobium; species Pararhizobium giardinii. The sequence continues at coordinate 451,571 of NZ_KB902578.1, forward strand.
CGTCGAGGCCGTGTTCGAGGACCGCCAGGTGAAGAAGGACGTGATCGAGAAGGTCGAGGCGGTGCTTGCCGAGGATGCCATCTTCGCCTCCAACACGTCGACCCTGCCGATCACCGGCCTTGCGAAGAATTCGAAGCGCCCGGCCCAGTTCATCGGCATCCACTTCTTCTCGCCAGTCGAGAAGATGATGTTGACGGAAGTCATCCTCGGCAAGGAAACCGGCGAAAAGGCGCTCGCCACAGCGCTTGATTTCGTCGCCGCGATCAAGAAGACGCCGATCGTCGTCAACGACACGCGCGGTTTCTACGTCAACCGCTGCGTCTTCCGCTACATCCACGAAGCCTATGACATGCTGATCGAAGGCGTGCCGGCGGCGATGATCGAGAATGTCGCCAAGATGGCCGGAATGCCGGTCGGCCCGCTGTCGCTCAACGACGAGGTGGCGGTCGACCTTTCCCAGAAGATCCTCAAGGCCTCGATCGCCGACCTCGGCGAAGCCTCAGTCGATCCCCGCCACATGGCGCTGATCAATACGCTGGTCGACGACCTCGACCGCCGTGGCCGGAAGAACGGCAAGGGCTTCTACGAATACCCCGCCAAGCCCGCGAAAAAGTTCCTGTGGCCGGGCCTGAAGGATCTCTACCCCTCGAAGCCGGCCGAAAACTTCGACGTCTTGACCATCAAGCAGCGTTTCCTCGTGACCATCGCGCTCGAAGCCGCCCGCACCATGGAGGAAGGCATCGTCACCGACCCGCGCGAAGCCGACGTCGGCTCAATACTCGGCTTCGGCTTCGCCCCCTATACCGGCGGCACGCTGAGCTATATCGACGGCATGGGCGTGAAGGCCTTTGTGGCGCTGTGCGAAAAGCTGGCGGAAAGCTACGGCGAGCATTTCCGGCCGACGCCGCTGCTCAAGGATATGGCGGCCAAGGGCGAGACGTTCTACGGGCGGTTTGATCCGTACGGAAAAAGGGAGGCGGCTTAGGCCTGCTCGGACGTTTCCCCCGCGGACCGGAGGCGCACGCTTCCGGTCCAACGCATCCCAACGGGCCAGTCGTCAAAGCGCGATATAGCGGTCGGCGCGGTGGTTGATGGTCAGGAACAGGTTGAGCACGACGGCGCCGAGCACCGAATAGATGACGACCGGCGGCGGGGTGACGAAGAAGGCGGCGGCCAGCACGCAAAGATCGATGGCAAGCTGGACGAGACCGGCGCGGATGCCGAACCGCTCCTGCAGATAGACGCCGAGAATGCCGACGCCGCCGAGGCTGGCGCGATGGCGGTAGAGCGCGAGCACGCCGAAACCGAGCAACAGGCCGCCGAGAAGGGCTGCCCAAGCCGGGTGGATGCTGGCGATCTGCAGCACCTGGCTCTGGACATTGGTAAGCAGCGAGGTGATGCCGATGGCGATGAAGGTCTTCAGCGTGAAGGCCATGCCGAGGCGCTTCCACGAGAGATAGAAGAACGGCAGGTTGAGCAGGAAGAAGGCGAGGCCGAAATTGATGCCCAGCGCATAGTGCAGGAGGAAGGCGACGCCGGCGGTGCTGCCCGTCAGAAGCCCGGCGCTGGCAAGCACATAGAGGCCAAGTGCTGCCACAAGGCTGCCGGAGAAGATGCCCTGCACATCCTCGATCGGGGTGTGGCGTGTTGCGTTGGTGTTCCAGAAGCCGAGCGCATTGATAAGGCTCATGGCGCGATCTCCGAGGGCTGCAAGGATAAGTGCCCGCGCGGATCCGGACGGGCGGTGATTGGAATGAATGACCACGAGTACGCAGCGTTTGTTCGACAGCAGAGCCTGTGTGCAATGCAGCAATTATCGGGATTCTTGCGGTTTCAATCAAGCAAAATATGTAAGAAATGCTGACCTAATTCCACTACGCAAGAAAAGTTCGTTCAGGCCGATTTTTTCGTAAGGAAAAGAATGCCGGAGACGGGTTTTCCGCCATCATTGCGAATGGTGGTTTTGTGAATGTCGAGTATGTCGAGCCCAAAGCGCTTGCAGAGCTGCCGGATGTAACGTTCAGAATGCGCGTAGCGCAGGGATTCGCGCAGCACGAAGTCGCCTTCGTCGCCGCCGTCCTCGACGGAAAAGGCAAACAGGCCGTCATCGGCAATCAGCTTTGATGCGATGACGAAAACGCTGTCGAGATTGCCGAGATACATCAGCACGTCGGCAGCGCTGACGAGGTTGGCACGGTTTTCGGAGGCCTTCCCCTTGGCAAACAGGCCGCAGCTTTCCGGCGGCAGGGAAAGGTCGGCCTGCGCAAGCCGGTCGTAGATGCCTTTTTCTTCCGCCTTGGCCAGCATGTTGGCCGACAGATCGAAGCCTTCCAGGTGATCCGCCTTGTCGCGGATACGTTCGCCGAACAGGCCGGTGCCGCAGCCGAGATCGATGACGTGGGCGAAGCGCTGGTTGCCCGCTTGGGCCGCAATCAGGGTGGCGAGTTTTTTCGGAACGGTATAGTGGAGCTTCTCGACCAGCGCCTTGTCGAAGCGGTCGGCATAGTCGTCGAACAGTTGCGCCACATAGAGGCTGGACGGCTGCTCCGGCGTTTCAGCGCCGCCGAGGAGGGCAAGCTTCAGGCCGGCGCCGAAAATGTCGTCAGGGTTGAGCTCGAGAACTTTCTTCAGCGCGGCGACCGCCGCCTCTTTGCGGCCGGATTTCTCCTGATAGTCCGCGAGGCGGAACCAGCCGGCCGCCCAATCGGGGACAAGCTCCAGCGCCTGGGACATCAGGTCGGCGGCACCGGTGTGGTCGCCGCTTTCGGCAAGCATATGCGCATATTCGGCGCGGCGGTCGGCAATCAGGTCGCCGGAGGAAAGCTGGTTGAGGTTCATGGTTTCTGCGCCTCGATTGTGCCCTTGGGCTTTGACCGCTTGTCGCGTGCACAGGTAAAAATGGCAAGCGGCGATTGGCTCGGCAAGGGGTATCGCCAATCTTCACGGCTTGCGAGCGGCCCCGTGGCAGCTTATGTCAGGCAAAACAGGAGAATCATGGGCCATGGCCGATGGAGTGAACAAGTTTCTGGGCGATTCGCCCGGCCGGGTGATCGTCAAGCTTTTGGTGGTGTCGGTTATCGTCGGCTTCGTCATGGCGGTGTTCGGCTGGACGCCCTATGGCATACTCTACACGGTCCGAGACTTCATTCTAGACCTTTGGCATTCCGGCTTCGCGGCGCTCGGCCGCCTCGGAGACTATCTGCTGCTCGGTGCGGCCGTGGTCATTCCGGTCTTTATCATCCTGCGCATTTTGAACTACCGGCGGTAACATGAACGATCAGGACTTCCTCGCCTCCCGGCGCACTCTTCTGCGGTCTGGAGCTTTTCTTTCGCTCGGCTTTCTCGCCAGTTGCGGTACGCCCAAGGTGGCCCCAAGCGGCAATGGCAGCGACCAGACGGATGCGACGCTCGGCTATGTCAACGACCTCAGAAATCAGAAGGGCCTCAAGCCGCTCGCACGCGACCCGGCGGCCGCACGGGCGGCCTTGTCGCAGGCGGACCGCATGGCCAAGGCCGGCAAGATGGCGCATATGATCGGTATGGGCGACAGCTTCCTCGATCGCATGAAAGGACAGGGTGTTGCCCTGCCGGCGGCCGAAAACATCGCCATGGGCCAGGACAACGCCGAAAAGGCCTATGCGGCCTGGTACCGTTCGCCCAAGCATCTGGAAAACATGCTGGGGCCGACCTACAGCGGCCTCGGCGTCGCGGTGATGCGGAATCCCACTTCCGGAAACCAGCCCTATTGGGCCATGGTGCTTTCGACCGCCTGATGTGATTCCGGGTTTCGCGGCTGGTCTTGAGGACAAAGCATGACGGCAGCGCAGACGACCGATATCAGCGAAAACAGCCAGGGGGCAGGCCCCTTTCTGGTTACCAACCGGCTGATCCTGTCGATCGCGGTGCCGATGACGCTCGGCTTCCTGACGACGCCGCTGCTCGGGCTGGTCGATACGGCCGTCGTCGGACATATGGGCCAGGCGACGCTGCTTGCCGGTCTGGCGGTCGGTGCCATCCTCTTCGACCTTCTGTTCACCACCTTCAATTTCCTGCGCGCCGCCACAACCGGCCTTGTCGCCCAGGCTTTCGGGCGCGGCGATAGGGCGGAAGAGCAGGCGGTTTTCTGGCGTTCCCTGATCATCGCTGTGGTCTGCGGCACCGCCATCGTATTGTTGTCGCGGCTGCTCCTGGCGGCCGGACTGTGGCTGATGGCGCCCGGGCCGGAGGTGGCGGCGGTGACAAGCACCTATTTCCTCTGCCGCATCCTTTCCGGTCCCGCAGCGCTCGCCAACTACACTATCCTCGGCTACGTGCTCGGGCGCGGGCAGGGGACGACGGGACTGATGCTGCAGACGCTGATCAACGGCATCAACATCGTCTTGTGCATCTTTCTCGGGCTTTACCTGGGCTGGGGCGTGATGGGCGTGGCGCTGGGGACGGTGACGGGCGAGGTGGTCGGTGCGATCGTCGGATTCGCGGTCGTTTATGGCCGCTTCGACCGCACGGTTTCGCCGAGCTGGGCCTCAGTCGTTGCCCGCGAACGCCTGAAGCCGCTGTTCGGGCTCAACCGCGACATCATGATCCGCTCCTTCGTGCTTCTCGGCGCATTTGCCCTGATGACGCGCATCGGTACGTCCCTTGGTCCTTTGACGCTGGCGGCCAATGCCGTGCTGATGACGATCTTCCTTGTCGCCGGCTATTATCTCGACGGGCTCGCCAATGCCGCCGAGCAGCTCACGGGCCGTGCGATCGGCGCCCGCTTCCGGCCGGCCTTCGACAGGGCGCTGAGGATGACGGCGATCTGGTCGCTCGCGCTGGCCGGCTTCACCACCACCGTCTTTTTGCTTTTCGGTGACAGCCTGGTCGACCTGTTGACGACGGCGGAAGATGTGCGGGCGGAAGCCTATGTCTATATGCCGTGGGCGGCGATCACGGCGATGACCGGGGCGCTGGCCTTCCTGATGGACGGCGTCTTCATCGGCGCCACCTGGTCGCGCGACATGCGCAACATGATGCTCGCAGCCTTCGCCGGCTACATCGTTGCCCTCTGTCTGCTGGTGCCGGTCTTCGGCAATCACGGGCTCTGGGCGTCGCTCAACCTGTTCCTGCTGTTTCGCGGCCTTTTCCTGATAGCGCTGGTGCCGCGCCGCACGGCTCAGACGTTCCTGGCCGCCCAGTGATCCGTCCGGCTGCCACGGATATCAGCGATCGACGAGAGTTTGTCGCGGTCGCAGAGGTCTGACAGGCCGCGGACGATCCTGCCCGGCAGCGAAGGGCCTTCATAGACCATGCAGGAATAGAGCTGGACGAGGTTAGCGCCAGCGCGGATTTTTTCCGCCGCCGTTTCCGCCGAGGAGACGCCGCCAACGCCGATGATCGGCAGATCCGGGCCGACGCGCTGGCGCATCTTGGCAAGCACGACGGTGGATTTTTCAAACAGCGGCTTGCCGGAAAGACCGCCGCTTTCCTTCGCCTGGCGCTGATCCCTGAGGCCGTCGCGCGAAAGCGTCGTGTTGGAGACGATCAGCCCGTCGAGAGCGTGCGACAGGGCTTCCGCCGCAATGTCGTCCATGGCTTCTTCCGTGAGATCCGGCGCGATCTTGAGGAACACCGGCAGGCGTCTTCCCGTTTTTGCGGCCTCCTCGTCGCGGGCGGCGAGCACGGCCGACAGAAGTGCTGCTAGGCTTTCGCGTGCCTGCAGGTCGCGCAGGCCGGGCGTGTTGGGGGAGGAGATATTGGCGGTGAAATAGCGGGCGACGCCGTAGAAGGCGCGAATGCCGGCGACGTAATCGGCGATGCGGTCGGCACTGTCCTTGTTGGCGCCGATGTTGACGCCGATCATCGCATCGCGAGAGCAGCCACGAAGCCGGGTCAGCGCGCCCTGATGACCTTCATTGTTGAAGCCGAGACGATTGATGACCGCGTCATCCTCGACCAGACGGAAGATGCGCGGCTTGTCGTTACCGGCCTGCGGCTTCGGCGTTACGGTGCCGATCTCGGTGAAGCCGAAACCGAGCCGCAAAAGTGCCTCCGGAACTTCGGCATTCTTGTCGTAGCCGGCCGCCATGCCGAGCGGATTGGCGAAGGTGAGGCCGGCGACGGTCTGCGTCAGCCGCGGATCGGCGGGTGCTGCGCAGGCGGGCACGAGGCCGGTTTTCAGCGCCTTGACCGAAAGTCCGTGGGCGGCTTCCGGATCAAGCAGGAAGAGGCCGCGGCGGGCGAGCGACTGGAAGGCATCGATCATCGGTCAAGCTCCGGAAAGAGATGGGCGCCATCGGCCCCGAGCGGCAGCGGTTTTGCCCAAAGGACCGCATCGAGGGACAGCGGGGCATAGAGATGCGGAAACAATGTACCGCTGGGCGAGGCCTCATAGATCAGCTTGTCGCCGAGCTTTTCGGCATCGATGGCAACAAGCAGAAGGCCTTCCTGTCCGGCAAAATAGCGGGCAGCGGTTCCCGGTGCCTGCTCGGCCGTCGACAAATGAATGTAGCCATCCGTCAGGTCGATCGATGCGCCCTTGAATTCTCCGCTGTTGAGCGCATCCTGCCATAGAGTCGCCGGGACAATTTTGTAGATAATGCTGCTCATGCCGCCGTTTCCTGGAGATTGGACACTGTGTTTTGCGGGATTGCCGCAATCCTGTGCGAAAGTCCACCGGCAAGCGGGTTCGATCCCGGATTTTCGGCTGATAGGGAGATTGCGATGAACAGGTTACTGATGCCGGTCCTGGCTCTGGGCGGGGTCCTAGCAGCGATCGCCGCGTTTGCCCAGGAGCCGGCGCCCGGGCGCTATGCGATGCAGAAGACCGACACGGGCATTGCCCGGCTCGATACGCAGACGGGCGAGGTGTCGCTGTGTCAGGAAAAGGATGGCGATCTCGTCTGCCGCATGGCGGCCGACGAACGCACCGCCTTCGAGCTGGAGCTCGATCTCCTGGCCAAACGCATCGAAATTCTGGAAAAAGCGGTCGGCGAGGGGCAAACCGCACTGAAACCACGGCTTCCCACGAAGGAAGAGATTGACCAGACGATGAGCATCATGGAAAGAATGATGCGCAGTTTCATGGGAATTGTGAAGGATCTGGAACGCGAGTCCGACGGCACCGAGAGCGTGCCTCAGAAGACCTGACCGGATCCCGGACGATCCATGAGGCGCGGCGGCGAATAGGAGGATTTGGCCACCGCGCGGAGCTCTTGGGAGGGAGCGTCATGACGTCAGGCTTGACCATCATCATTGCGGACGACCACCCGCTGTTTCGCGGCGCCATGCGCCAGGCGCTAACCGGCATGGCCGGCAATCCGACCATCATCGAGGCCGGCGATTTCACCGCGGCGCGGCAGGCGGCGATCGACAATGTCTCCGCCGACCTCATGCTGCTCGATCTCACCATGCCGGGTGTCAGCGGCCTGTCGGGCCTGATCGCCCTTCGCGCCGAATTCCAGAGCCTGCCGGTGATGATCGTCTCCGCCCATGACGATCCGGCGACGATCCAGCGCGCGCTTGAACTCGGGGCCTCCGGCTTCCTGTCGAAATCCGCCGGCGTCGAGGAAATCCGCCATGGCATCGAAACGGTCATGGCCGGCGACATCTTCACGCCGCCGGGCTTCCAGCGCGGCATGGAGCATGAGCCGGAAGTGGCGGATCTTCTGCATCGGCTGCAGACGCTGACGCCGCAGCAATCGCGCGTCCTTGGTATGCTGGCCGAAGGGTTGCTCAACAAGCAGATCGCCTACGAACTGGGCGTCTCCGAGGCGACGATCAAGGCACATGTCTCGGCAATCTTGCTCAAGCTCAATGTCGATAGCCGCACGCAGGCGGTGATCCAGCTGGGAAAGATCGCGGCTGTGGCGGCTTGAGGCGCGGACTAAGTTTCGGTCGAGATTCGAAATACGTTCAACTTTTAGGTGAGTGGGATAGAGTTCTCCGCGTGGAAGCGAAGCAGCGTGCACCATGCCAGCTGGTGCGATCCGGTGAGATGGGCTTAAGCAAACGGTGGCTGGAGTTCGCGCGCCCCACTCACTCAGCTGCCGCCTTCATCGATACCGAAAGCTGCGTCAGCCAGGCTCGCATCGAGGCCGGGCGAACCGGCTTGTTCTGCAGCGCCACGCTATCTCGCTCGGCGGTGGCGCGGACTTCCGGCGAGCGGTCGGCGGTGACGAGCAGGGCAGGGATGGCAATGGCGAAATGGTCGCGGATCGCCCGGATTGCGTCGATGCCGGTCGCCTTGTCGAGGTGATAGTCGGCGATGATTGCATCCGGATGCTGGGAGAGATTGGTTGGATCGGCCTGCCAGGCAGCAAGCGACAGCGCGGTGGTGACCGTGCAGCCCCAGCCCTCGAGCAACAGTTTCATGCCTTCGACGATCTGCGCCTCGTTGTCGATGCACAGGACACGCAGGCCATGGAGCGGTTCGGCGGTTCCAACCGATGCCGTGGCGGCGGTCTTGATGGTACCGGTGGTGCGGTCGATCGGCATGGTCACGCGGAAGCGCGTGCCCGCGCCGGGCTTGGATTGCAGATCGACGGCGTGATTGAGGACGCGGGAAATGCGGTCGACGATCGACAGGCCGAGCCCGAGGCCGGACGCCGTCTTGGCGCCCTCGTCGAGCCGGGCGAATTCCTTGAAGACCGTACGAAACTTCGACGCAGGAATGCCGATGCCGGAATCGAGCACCTGGACGACGGCGTTGCCGCCCTCGCGGCGCACGCCGACCAGGACCTTGCCTTTCGGCGTATATTTGATGGCATTTGATACGAGGTTCTGGATGAGGCGGCGCAGGAGGTTGGGGTCGGTGCGCACCGACAGCGATGTCGGCATGACGGTGAGCTTGAGATTGGCGGCCCGGGCTACGGGGGCGAAGTCGGTTTCAATCCGGCGAAGGAGGTCATTCAGGGGCACGGTTTGCAGGCGTGGCTTCATCGCGCCCGTGTCCAGGCGGGAAATATCGAGCACGGCGCCGAGGATGGATTCGACCGATTCCAGCGAGGAATCGATGTTCTGGACGAGCACGCTGTTTTCAGAATCACCGAGACGCTCGACCAGCGACGACGAATAAAGCCGCGCGGCGTTGAGAGGCTGCAGGATGTCATGGCCGGCGGCGGCGAAGAAGCGGGTCTTGCCGATATTGGCCTCCTCCGCGGCAGCACGGGCTTCGGCCACCTCGCGGTTGACGCGGGTGAGTTCACCGGTGCGCTCGGCAACGCGCAGTTCCAGCGTTTCGTTCGCCTGCTTCAAAGCCATGTCGGCGGCGACGCGCTGGGTGATATCGGTATAGGTGGTGACGATGCCCTTGTCCGGCATGGCATTGGTGCGCACTTCGATGATGCGTTCGCCGCCGGAAAGTTCGAGCAGGAAGGGCTTGTCGAGCGTCAGGAAGTTGGCGACCAGCGCCTTTTCGTCCTCCTTGCGGATATCGCCGCGCTTGCTCAGCATCGAGACGATTTCGGCCAGCGGAAAGCCGACCTGGCCGGCGCTTTCCGGCAGATCGAGCAATTGGCGGAAGCGGCGGTTCCAGATGATCAGGTTGTTGGAACTGTCGAAGACGGCGATTCCCTGGTCCATCTGCGAGAGCGCCGTCTGCAGCATGTCCTGATTGTACTGCAGCGCTTCCGATGCCTGATCGAGCAGCCAGGCGGTGTCGGAAGAGGTATCGTCCATGCGCTGCAGCACCAGCGACAGCACGAGCCGCGCGGAAGAGGAGCCGATAGCACTGCCGAGAAGTTGCTCGGAGAAGTGAACGAGTGCCATGTCGGCCGGCTGATGGTCCTCCAGCCAGCGGCCGGATTGGCGCTCATAGGTCTGGAAGGAGCGCCGCATGCGCTCGTCGCCGAGATATCGGGCAATCGTGGTCTTCAGGTCGAGCACGGTGATCTTGGTCTTGCGGCCACGAAACGCTTTCTCCGAGCGTGATTTACGGCGGATGAAGACGCCGGCTTGCAGCCGCTCCAGCGGTTTTGGCGCCCGCGTCAGCGAGCCGATGACATAGGCGACCCCGTTGACCAGCAGGCTGAGCGCGCAGGCATTGACCAGCGGATCGGCGGCGGGGCCGGAAAAGATCGCGGTGAAGGGGAAGAGGAAGCCGAGTACGGTGGCCGCGACATGTGAATTGTCCGGTCCGCCGAGGCTCGGCAGGAAGAGCAGGTAGGCCCAGACGAGGAAGCCGAGCGTCATGCCGGCGATCGCGCCGCGGGCGTTGGCCTGGCGCCAGAGGAGGCCGCCGAACAGTGCTGGGGCCATCTGCGAAATGGCAGCGAAAGAGAGAAGGCCGAGGGATGCAAGGCCGGCGCTCATGTCGGCGGAGCGGTAATAGCCGTAGCCAAGCAGGAGGACGGCGAAGATTGCCGTGCGCCGGACGTTGAGCAGCGTGCCCGTCACATCCCGAGAGCTGCCGCGGCCCATCAGGTTGCGCCTCAAGAACACCGGCATGACGATGTCGTTGGAAATCATGATCGACAGCGCGACCGAGGCGACGATGACCATGGCGGTGGCCGCGGAAAAGCCGCCGATGAAAGTGATCAGCGTCAGCGCCGGCATGTCGGCGGCGAGCGGCAGTGTCAGGAGATAGAGGTCCGCCTCGCCGCCGCCGGCAAAGGTCAGGATGCCGGCGATGGCGATCGGCAGCACGAAGAGATTGATGGCGATCAGATAGACCGGGAAGAGGATGCCGGCAGTGCGCAGGTCCTTCTCGGTGCGGTTCTCGACGACGGTGACGTGAAACTGCCGCGGCAGCATGATGATGGCGAAGGCCGAAAGCACGACCAGCAGGATCCAGCGCGGCAGCGGTGTCTGATAGTGCAGCGCGTTCATCACCTGGTGGTTGGCGAGCGCCTTGGCCCAGAGATCGCTCGGCCCGTCGAACAGGAAGAACACGACGTAAAGGCCGGCGGTCACCAGCGCCAGGAGCTTCACCACCGATTCCATCGCAATCGCCAGGATGAGACCATCCTGGTGTTCGGTGGCATCCGTATGTCGCGTGCCGAAAACGATGGCGAAACAGGCGAGGAACAGGGTGACGAGCAGCGGCAGGTCGATGAAGTTCTGGCCGGCGCCGATGCCATAGCCGCTGGTATCGACCATCGCCGACACCGAGCTGGAAACGGCCTTCAATTGCAGGGCGATGTAGGGGATGGCGCCGATCAGCGAGATCAGCGCGACGATGGCGGCAACCACCGGGTTCTTGCCGTAGCGCGCGGCGACGAAGTCGGCGACCGAGGTGAGCCGTTCCGACTTGGCAAGCGCGATGATGCGGCGGATCACCGGCAGGCCGAGCGTGAACATCAGGATCGGGCCGATATAGATGCCGGTGAATTCCAGCCCACGCTCGGCAGCGAGACCGACGCCGCCGAAATAGGTCCATGAGGTGCAGTAGATCGCGAGGCTGAGGGCATAGACGAGCGGCCTGCCCTTGCCGGCAGGCGCGTTGCGCGCCTTGCGATCGCCGTAACTTGCCACTGCAAACAAAAGCAGCAGATAGGCGAAGGCGGCCGCGAAGATGATCGAGCCCGAAAGCATGCCTCCTCCTTGTCCTTGCATCAGCATAGGACAAGACGGCGGGGAAGAAAATCAGGCGCGTCTAAACCTTAAGTCAAAGAACGGACTTCTGTTTTTCAGACGGCGTGAAACCGGTGGGTTTCACTTTCCTTTTTCGAGGCGCGATTTACTTGGGTGTAATTTCAAGTAGCATCGCCCGCGCTGGCCGGCGATGCAGGGACAGGCAAAGCCAGCCGGTTTCAAAGGAAATAAGGAGAGAGCAATGCTGAATGAGTTCAAGGCGTTTATCGCCAGGGGCAATGTCATGGACCTAGCCGTCGGTATTATCATCGGTGGGGCTTTCACCCTGATCGTCAACTCGCTGGTCAACGACATCATCATGCCGATCATCGGTGCCATCACCGGCGGGCTTGATTTCTCCAACTTTTTCATTCCGCTTTCCAGCGCCGTGAACGCCACCTCGCTTGCCGCGGCCCGCGAGCAGGGCGCGGTCTTCGCCTATGGCAACTTCCTCACCGTGGTGCTGAATTTCCTGATTCTCGCCTGGATCATCTTCCTGCTGGTCAAGGCAGTTAACAGGATGCGCGCCACACTGGAAAAGCAGAAGAATGAGGAGCCCGCAGCGCCGCCACCGGTCGATGTGCAGCTATTGACGGAAATCCGTGATTTGCTGAAGCAGCGAGCGTGAGGCGACACATCACCAAAATCGATAAATTCGTCAGCGAATATCGCGTGATCGTGATCTGAAAAACCGCTAGAAGCGGCGGGAAAACAGGAGCCCGCCGATGACCATTCTCGCCAGCCTCAGCCCCCGATCGCTCGCAGCACCCGAAAGCGGCATCGTCGAGCTGGTGAATTATGCGCGCGGGCGCGAAGGGCTAATCCCGCTGTGGGTCGGCGAGGGAGATCTGCCGACTCCGGACTTCATCGCACAGGCGACGCAGGAATCGTTGAAGGCTGGCGAGACCTTCTACACCTGGCAGCGCGGCATCCCGCCGCTGCGCGAGGCGCTGGTGCGCTACTATCAGCGCCATTTCCAGAAGACGCTTGCGCCGGACAATTTCTATGTGACGGGGTCGGGCATGCAGGCCATCAAGCTTGCGATCGAGGCCGTTACCTCGCCAGGCGACGATGTGGTCTTCCTCTCGCCTGCCTGGCCGAATTTCGCGGCAAGTGCGGAGCTTTCCGGAGCGCGGGCGATTGCGGTGCCGCTCAACTTCGAACACGGCAAATGGCAGCTCGACATCGCCAAGCTCGAAGATGCGATCACGCCGAAAACACGGGCGCTGTTCGTCAACACGCCGTCCAATCCCACCGGCTGGACCGCATCGCATGACGATCTGAGAGCGATTCTTGATCTGGCGCGCCGGAATGGTCTCTGGATCATCGCGGACGAAATCTATGCGCTCTATCATTTCGGTGACGGCAGGGCGCCGTCCTTTCTCGACATCATGGAAGACGGCGACCGCATTCTCTTCGTCAATTCCTTTTCCAAGAACTGGTCGATGACCGGCTGGCGCGTCGGCTGGATCGTTGCGCCGGCGGAAATCGGCCAGGTGCTGGAAAATCTTATCCAGTATTCGACGTCCGGCGTAGCGCAGTTCATGCAGGCGGGTGCGGTCGCCGCACTCGACCGGGGCGATGACTTCATTGCCGAAAACATCGCCAAGGCGTCCCGCTCGCGCGATTTGCTGTGCGATGCGCTGATCGCGACGAACCGCGTCCAGACCTTGAAGCCGGATGGTGCGATCTATGCCTTCCTGAAAATCGATGGGGTCACCGATGCGCGCCGCACAGCGCTCGACATCGTCGACAAGACGGGTGTCGGCCTTGCACCGGGCACGGCATTCGGCGAGGGTGGGGCCCTGTTCATGCGCGCCTGTTTCCTGCGCGACCCCGGCCAGATCGCAACGGCTGCGGCGCGGCTGGCCGGCTATATCGCCTCTCTTTGAGTGATATTTGACTGTTCGGCACTGCACAAAATCCTTGTGTATCGCGCCGTGAACGGGTCATATCCCGCTGATTTCAACAGTGCGGGAGTACGCAATGGCGGTTTTGGTAACGGGTGGTGGCGGTTATATCGGCAGCCACATGGTCTGGGCGCTGCTCGACGCCGGTGAACAGGTCGTCGTCATCGATCGTCTTTCCACCGGGTTTCGCTGGGCGATCGCGCCCGAAGCGCGCTTCTACGAAGGCGATATCGCCGACACCGTCCTGATGCGGCAGATCTTCTCGGAAAACGAGATCGATTCCATCATCCATTTCGCCGGTTCGATCGTCGTGCCGGAATCGGTCGCCGATCCGCTCGGCTACTACGAGAACAATACGGTCAAGTCGCGCAGCTTGATTGCCAGCGCCGTCGAGGCCGGCATCCCCCATTTCGTGTTCTCCTCGACGGCAGCGGTCTACGGCACGCCCGAGGTTCTGGAACCGGTGACGGAGAGCGTCAGCCTGAAGCCGGAATCGCCCTACGGTTCGTCGAAGCTGATGACCGAGATCATGCTGCGCGACACGGCCAATGCGCATGACTTCACCTATACGGCGCTGCGTTATTTCAACGTCGCGGGGGCCGATCCGAAGGGACGCAGCGGCCAGTCCTCAGCCCTGGCGACGCATCTGATCAAGGTCGCTTGCGCGACCGCGCTCGGCAAGCGCCAATCGATGAGCGTCTTCGGCACCGACTATCCCACGCCGGACGGAACCTGCGTTCGCGACTACATTCATGTCTGGGATCTGGTGCAGGCGCATCTGAAGGCGTTGCAGCGCATGCGCGCCGGCGGCGGTTCGCTCGCCGCCAATTGCGGCTATGGCCATGGCTTCTCGGTGCTTGAAGTGCTCGATGCCGTGCGCAAGGTGCATGGGAGCGACTTTCCGGTCACCTTCGCGGAGCGCCGGGCGGGGGATCCTGCGATGATCGTCGCCAATCCGGCGCTCGCCAGGCAGGAGCTCGGATGGGTTCCGGAATATGATGATCTGAACGGCATCATCCGCAGTGCGCTCGATTGGGAACAGCACCTGATGCGGAAGAACGCCCACTGAAATCCAACAGGCTGATGTCTTTTTGGCCCGGCATTCGGCCCGCAAGACAGGGAGGCCGGCATCCGCCCGCGCGGCCTCTCCAGTTTGACGACAGTTTCAGCTTCTAGGGTGCTTGTCAGCAAAGACTGACTGGACCCGGAGCACCATGGAATTTCCCTGCCTTAGAATCCGTATGACGGCAAGGCGATCGGCTGTGCCGTCGAAGGCGGCGCACGGGCTGGAAACGATGCGATCCCGGCCCGCGGCAGAGCCGTTTGCTCTCCGCCAAGTCATGGCGCTGCCGGCGACTGCATTCGCGACCAGCCGGAGGAGCCGATGAAAGCGGTCATTCTTGCTGGCGGTCTGGGATCGCGCATTGCCGAGGAAACGCATCTGCGGCCGAAGCCGATGATCGAGATCGGCGGCCGGCCGATCCTCTGGCACATCATGAAGCTCTACTATGCCCACGGCGTACGCGATTTCATCATCTGCTGCGGCTTCAAGGGCTACATGATCAAGGAATACTTCGCCAATTATGGCCTGCACATGTCGGACATTACTTTCGACCTGTCGCAGAACAGTATCGAGTTCCATCGCCAGAGCGCCGAGAACTGGCGCGTGACGCTGATTGATACGGGCGAGAACTCTATGACGGGCGGACGCCTCAAGCGGGTTGCCTCTTATCTCAAGGACGAGGAAGCCTTCTGCTTCACCTACGGCGATGGCGTCAGCAACGTCGATATCGGCAAGACGATCGCCTTTCACAAAAGCCACGGCAAGCAGGCGACGGTGACGGCCGTGCGGCCGCCTGCGCGCTACGGCGCGCTGCAGCTGGACGGCACGGAGGTCCAGGGCTTCGTCGAAAAACCGGAAGGCGAGGGCGGCTTCATCAACGGCGGCTTTTTCGTTCTTTCGCCACGCTGCATAGACCGGATCGAAGCGGATCATTCAAGCTGGGAGGGAGAACCCCTGATGGGACTGGCCAAGGACGGCGAGTTGCAGGCCTATTTCCATGAAGGCTTCTGGCAGCCGATGGATACGCTGCGCGACAAAAACCATCTTGAAAGCCTGTGGCAGAGCGGCGCCCCGCCGTGGAAGACGTGGTGACGCCGATGAGAAATGAATTCTGGCGCGGAAAGCGCGTACTGGTTACCGGGCATACCGGCTTCAAGGGCAGTTGGCTGACGCTGTGGCTGCGTGAACTCGGGGCGGATGTCGCCGGCCTATCGCTGGCGCCGCCGACGGAACCCTCGCTGCACCTGCTGCTCGGCGGTGCGATCGATGGGCCCGGCATCATCGATATCCGCGATCGCGACGCCGTCACCCATCATGTTCTGAAGACAAAGCCGCAGATCGTCTTTCATCTCGCAGCACAGGCGCTGGTCAGGGCCGGTTATCGCAATCCGGCGGAAACCTATCACGTCAACGTGCTCGGCACGGTCAATCTGCTCGACGCCTTGCGCCTGTCGGAGGATGTGCGCTCGATCGTGGTCGTGACCACCGACAAGGTCTACCACAATGCCGAGACGGGGCTTGCCTTCATGGAGAGCGATCCGCTCGGCGGCCACGATCCCTATAGCGCCAGCAAGGCGGCGGCCGAGATCGTCGCGGCAAGCTATCGGGCCTCCTTCTTCTCGAGCCGCAGGGTCGGCCTTGCCACGGCGCGCGCCGGCAACGTCATCGGCGGCGGCGACTGGGCAGAGGACCGGCTGATTCCCGATGCGGTCAGGGCCTGGCAAAGCGGCGAGACATTGCAGGTGCGCCGTCCGCGGGCGGTGCGGCCCTGGCAGCACGTGCTTGAACCGCTCGGCGGTTACATGGGCCTCGCAGAACGGCTGTGGCAGGCGCCGGATGGTGTCGAGAGCTATAATTTCGGCCCGGATCACGGTGAAGCCGCCTCGGTCGGCGCGGTGCTGAAGATGGCGGAGCGCCATTTCGGTGGCGGCGCAACGATGCTCGGCGACGGGACGGACGGTCCGCACGAGGCAGGTTATCTGGTGCTCGACAGTGCCAAGGCGCGCGCCGAACTCGGCTACCAGCCGCGCTGGCGGCTGGCTGAAACGGTCAAGCGGACGATGGAGTGGTACCGCGCGCAGGGCGATGGCCGGGCGGCGCTTGAACTCTGCCTTGCCGATATCCGCGATTTCGCCGGCTTGGCTGTTCGAGACGAGCCTTTGAGGGCGGCGGGATGAGCGGGCGGTTCGAGGCGGTCACAACGCCTCTCCACGGGCTGCTGGTTCTGACCCGCAGGAAGATGGCGGACGAGCGCGGGTTCCTCTCGCGGCTGTTCTGCGAGGACGATCTTGCGGCTTTCGGCTGGCAGGGACGCGTTGCGCAGCTCAACGAGACCGGCACGACTTTCAAGGGAACGGTGCGCGGCATGCATTTCCAGTGCCCCCCGCATGCGGAAATCAAGCTGGTGACCTGCACGCGCGGCCGCATCCTCGATGTCGCCGTCGACATCCGCGAGGATTCGCCGACCTTTCTGCAGCATTTCGCCGTCGAGCTTTCCGAAGACAACGCCTGTTCTCTGCTCATTCCCCAAGGGTTCGCCCACGGTTTCCAGGCGCTGACCGATGAGGTCCGGATGATCTATGCCCATTCGCATCCCCACACCGCTGCGGCAGAAAGCGGGCTCAACCCGCAAGATCCGGCGCTTGGTATCGACTGGCCGTTGCGGGTGATCAATCTATCGCCGCGCGATGCAGCGCATCCCTGGCTGTCACCGGACTATCGCGGAGTTGCCGCATGAGATGCCGTCACTGCGGATCGACGCATATGGTGCCATTCCTCGATCTCGGCACCGCGCCGCCGTCAAATTCCTATGTCGATCTTGCCAACCGCCACATGCCGGAACTCTGGTATCCGCTGGTGATCCGCTGCTGCCGGGAATGCCGGCTGGTGCAGACGGAAGACTTCGCCGATCGTGAGACGTTCTTCTCGTCGAGCTACGCCTATTTCAGCTCCTTCTCGACCTCCTGGCTTGCCCATGCCGAGCAGTATGTCGCCGATATGCAGGCCCGTTTCGGCCTGACGGAGGCTTCGCATGTCGTCGAAGTCGCGGCCAATGATGGCTATCTGCTGCAATATGCCAGGCAGCGCGGCCTTGGCTGTCTCGGCATCGAGCCGACCGCAAGTACTGCAGCGGCTGCCCGGCAAAAGGGCATCGACATCGTCGAGGCATTCTTTGGCGCCGACCTCGCCGATAAACTGGCGGCACAGGGGCGTTCCGCCGATCTGATGGCGGCCAACAACGTGCTGGCCCATGTGCCCGACATCAACGATTTCGTCGCAGGTTTCGCGCGTCTCTTGAAGGCGAACGGCGTTGCCACGTTCGAGTTCCCGCACCTGCTCAATATGGTGCGCGAGGCGCAGTTCGATACGGCCTATCACGAGCACTATTCCTATCTGTCGCTGACGGCCGTGACGCGCGTGTTCGAGGCAAACGGTCTTTCCGTCTTCGACGTCGAGACGACGCCCTGGCATGGCGGCAGCCTGCGCGTGTTCGCGCAGCGCAGCGATACAGGCAAACATGCGAAAACGGCAGCCGTCGCCAGAACGCTGGATGCCGAGCGCGCGGCCGGCATGCTCGAGGATGCCTTCTATGCGAATTTTCAGGAGGCGGCGCAGACCGTGCGCGACGGCTTCCTTGAGTTCCTCATCGACAGCAGGCGCGCGGGCCTGAAAGTGGCGGCCTACGGTGCCGCGGCGAAGGGCAACACGCTCCTCAACTTCGCCGGCGTTAAACCCGATCTCCTCCAGTTCGTCGTCGACAAGAACCCGGCCAAGCAGGGAACGCTGCTCCCCGGCAGCCGCATTCCGGTTGTCACGGAGGACGTCCTGAAAGCCGAAAAACCGGAAAGGGTGGTTATCCTGCCATGGAACCTACAGACCGAAATCAAACAGCAGCTTTCGTATATCAGCGACTGGGGTGGCAAGTTCGTGACGGCGGTTCCGACGCTGCAGGTGCATCCCTAGCGCAGGATGCGAACAGCGTCCTGCCTCAGGTTGCCGTGGATATGCCGGTGACCAAGAAAGATACGCCGATTGCCGAGATCGGCTGACCGCCGATTTTCATCTTTCGATTTCCCCGAGCACGACCTGCTCGTGCTCGATCGAATGCTGGATCAGCCGCGCCCAGATATCCTCGTAGAAGTCGGGGTCGAGGCCGGCTTTCTCGGCGTTTTTTCGCGCGTTGCGCCGAACCTCATTCACACGCGCGGGAATGTCTGCCTTCAGTCCGACAGGTTTCTTGATCTCGGCCGCCCGGTCGATATAAGCCCAGCGCTCGGCAAACAGGCTCATCAACGCCTTGTCCAGCCGGTCGATCTCGGCGCGGATATCCGCCATCGAGGTGCAATCTGCCGGACTTTTCTGCATATGGGGTCTCCGGGGTCATGTCTTGCGGGCCACTTGGGGCAGGCCGTTCTCGACGCTGCTTATCAAGCCATCCGGCTCCTGAAAAGCTGAAAACCCGATGCCGGGCCAAACGGTCGCGGGCAAGCCTCGCGAAAGCCCTCGCCTCTAGTGTGCGGCAAACGGAGAAATTTCATGTTCGCCCAGCCGAAACTGACGATTTGTGTGCCCTCGCGTAACCGCCAGCGGTATTTCCAGGAAACGATCCGAAGCCTGCTGATGAATCTCAGAACGGATATCGAATATATCTTCGCCGATAATTCCGACGACCCTTCGATCATGAACAGCTTCATGGAAGACGTTGTTGCCGATCCGCGCGTCAAATATCTCCCGTCGGGTGACCGGGTGTTTTCGATGGTGGACAACTGGGATCGCTGCGTCGAGGTGGCCACTGGCGAATTCATCTGCATGATCGGCGACGATGACTACGTCGATGCCAATGTGGTGGACCTTATCAGCCGCTCGCAGGTGGAGCACAACGTCGTCGACGTATTCGTCTGGAGCCGCCTAACCTACAACTGGCCCGGCAATCGTCCGAACCACTGCAACGTTTCCGCACCGCTTGGCACCGACGTGCATAGGCTGCCACGGGCGTGGCTGTATCAGGAGTTCTTCTCTTGGAAAGGAAACACGGCGACCCCCAACATGGCCTTCGGCTTTTATCACGGCGCGGTCTCCAAGCGCGTGATGGACAAGATCAAGGCGAAGTTCGGTGGAAAGTACTGCGAATATCCGGTCGTCGATTTCGAGAACGTCTGCAAGGTGCTCGTGACGGCCGAGCATATGTTTTATTCGGAGCGCCCCTTCTCGGTTCTCGGCTCCTGCGCGGAAAGCAATTCGGCGAAAATCAAGCTGACCGACAAGGTCAAGGATCAGCACGCGGTTTTCATGATCGAGACCGGGCGCAACATTGATGAAGACCCGCACATGAAGCATTTCCCCTTTCCTTCGGCCTTGGGACTGGCCGCCTGCATCGCGCAGACGCAGCATTGGTTCCTGTCACAATACGGCTACAGCCCGATGGCGGGCTGGGAGGCAAATTTTGCCGAAGCCTGCGGCATGAGCTGTGGCATCATGGGAAGTCGTCAGGACTTCGACAGGACTGTCGCAGGCTACCGTGCCGCTTTCGGGAAATGGAAGGGCGGAAAATATCTGAAACATTTCAAGCCAGTTGACTATGTCGAGCCAACGGGATCGCTGTTCTTCACCGGCGTTTCCAACAACCATCTCTATCTCGACGAGGAGATCGGCGGCGTAGAGACGCCGGCAGAACTTTACCATCTGGTCAATCAGATGCTGGAGCGTCAGGAAGCGCTGAACCTGAACTTCAACGAGCACTTCAAGTCCGCCTGAGGCCAGGCACGACCGGTTGGGAGATTTGCGGGAAGCCCCGCTCCACGGCAGACCTGGTACCGACAGCGAGAAGGATGCAAAGCATGATTCAGAATGAAGTACTCATTCCCGCTTCGGCGAAGGAAGATTTCATCACCAAGGGCTATACGATGCTGCCGCAGTTCTACGATGCGCAGCGCGACGTCGCGCCGATCCAGGAAGGCATCCGCGTCATCCTGGAACTGATGTGCCGGAAATATAATGTCGATGCCCCGACGGACACGTCCTGGAATGCAATGACCAAGGCCTATCCGGCGCTGATCGCCAAGAACCGCGCCTGGGGGGGCGAGGTCTATGATGCCGTCAAGCAGATCCCGGCCTTCATGCAGCTTGTCACCAAGACGGTGAACCAGACGGTGTTCCAGCACATGCGCCCCGGCTCTATCCCCGGCATTGCCGCCGGCGGCTACGGCATCCGCATCGACAATCCGGGCGAGGAAAAGTTCCGAGCCCAGTGGCACCAGGAGTTTCCCGGCCAGCTTCGCAGCCTCGACGGTATCGTCTTCTGGACCCCGCTTCTGCCGGTGACGCCGGACATGGGACCGGTGCAGATTGCCGAGGGTTCGCATGCCGAGGGGCTGATCCCGGTCTATCGCGACGATGCGGGCCTCGGCAAGACCGGTGCCTATGCGCTCTTCATGGACAATTGCGATGCGCGGCTGGCGAAATACGAGACGGTGGCGCCGCTCACCCAGCCGGGCGACCTCATCCTCATGGATTTCCTCACCATGCACCAGGGCGGGCACAATGTCTCGGCGATGCCGCGCTGGAGCGTCCAGTTCCGTTACTTCAATTTCGCCGATCCGCTCGGCACCCGCATCGGCTGGGTCGGCTCCTTTGCCGCCGGCGTCGATTTCAGCAAGGTGCTGCCCGAACTGGTAACGGATGGCGAGGTCGAGGCATGACGACCTGCCGTGTCTGCGCATCGCCAATCGTAAAAGTCGCGTATGAAGCCTCGGCGCCCGCGCTGACCTCGATGATGGCCTTCATCGATATCCCAACTCTGGTTTTCGTCTGCGAGGATTGCGGCCACGCCCAATGCGCCGACCTGCCCGATATCGAGACGTTCTACGATACGACCTACCGGATTTCGCTCGAATCCGACGATCACGACCAGATTTTTGCCGTGGCGGCGGATGGCAGCCCGATCTACCGCACCGATCATCAGGCGACGATCGGATTGCGCCTGATGGATCTGCCGCAGGGTGCTGCCATTCTCGACTATGGTGCCGGCAAGGCAACGACGCTGCGCAAGATGTGTGCGGCACGGCCGGACCTCAAGCCACATGTCTTCGACGTCAGCCGCGATTACATGCCGGCATGGACCGGCTGGGTTACGCCGGAAAATCAGTTGACCTATTCTGTCCCCGAAGCGTGGTCCGGGCGTTTCCAGGCGATCATCAGCCATTTCGTCATCGAACATGTCGCCGAGCCGGTTGCCTTTCTGAAGACGCTGCACGCGCTTCTAGCACCGGGCGGCCGCGTTCTTCTCTCGATGCCGGATGTTGCCGCAAATCCCGGCGACATGACTGTCGCCGATCACCTCAATCATTTTAGCACCGCATCGCTGAAACGCGCGCTTGCCTTGTCGGGGTTTGCGCTGGAGACGATCGACAGCACGGCATTCCCCGGCGCGTTCTTCGCGGTCGCCATGCGGTCCGAAGCACCGGTGGTGATTGAGGAAGATCGCGGGGAAATAACGGCGGCGGCCGACAAGGCCAAGGAGATCTGCGCCTTCTGGAAACAGGCCACGAAAAAGCTCGATGGCGCGGCAAGGCAGTTTTCCGGCAAGCGCGCTGCCGTATACGGCTCCGGCTTCTACGGCAGCTGGATCTGCAGCCGCATCGAGGCGAATGTCGACTTCAGGGTCTTTCTCGACCAGAACCCGAAACTGCAGGGATCGACGCATTTCAATCGCCCCGTCCTTTCACCGGCGAATCTCGACGAAGACGTCGATGTCGTCTTCGTCGGGCTCAATCCGCTGAAGGCTCGCGCGGCAATTGCAGGGCAGGCTGCGCTGCACCGGCCCGGACTGGAACTTGTCTGGATCGAGGGCTGACGACAGGCAGTAGCCAGCCTCGGGAAAGGCTCCGCCTGTAGTTTCGATCCTTCTAATGTCCGCAGAGAGGCGCCCGTGGCGGTGCTTGCGCGGCCTTTGGCAACGCTTGAATGGATCATGAGCCGCAATATCGTCATCTCGCAATCGATGTACTTTCCCTGGGTGGGCCTGCTTGAGCAGATCCGGCTCGCGGATGTCTTCGTGCACTATGACGACGTGCAGTATTCCAAGGGCAGCTTCAGCAACCGGGTCCAGGTCAAGGGTGTCAACGGCGTCAACTGGATGACGCTGCCGCTGCGCGACTACCATTTCGGCCAGCGCATTGACGAGGTCATGCTGGACGACAGGACCGACTGGCGCGGCAAGCATCGGGAAATCCTGCGACAAGCCTATCTGAAAGCGCCCTTCCGCGACGAAATGCTGGCGCTGGTGGACCGCGTCTTTACCCAGGCAGCGGCAACGGTCGCCGATATCTCGCGCCAGTCCATGCTCGCGCTTGCCGCCTATTTCGGCCTCGATCGTCCAACTTTCGTCTGTTCGACCTCTTTGCCCGTCCCGGGCTCAAGCAGCGAGCGTGTCTGCGAAATCGTTTCGCATCTAGAGGGCACGGTCTACATTACCGGCCATGGTGCACGGAATTATCTGAACCATGCCCTGTTCGAAGAGAAGGGCATTTCCGTCGAATACATGCAGTATGAGCGGACACCCTACCCGCAATTGAACGGCGACTTCACTCCCTATGTGACCGCGTTGGACCTGGTGGCCAATTGTGGTGTTGGGGGCGCACGAATGATCCATTCGGGGACGATCGGTTGGAAAGAGTTCATCCAGTAAGTGCAAGTCTGCTGAGGCAAGTATTTGGGAGGTTAACGGGTCTCATGCCCGCTATCCAATCAGAAGCCGCTCCAACAGCAGGACATTGTGTGTTTCGCCGTCGCGATCGCGGAAATGGTTTTCCAGGATGCCGACGAGCCGAAATCCGGCTGCGCGGTAGACCTTGAGCGCGACAAGATTGTCTTCCCGGACTTCCAGCAGAAGCTTTGACAAACCCAACTCGTCGGATGCAAGCTTCATCAAAAGTGCCACGGTGGCATGGCCGCCCCCGCGTCCGCGTGCGCCGCCTAACAGGGCGAGCCCGCCATAGCCGTGACGATTGCGGCGGTGAATCTGGCTGACTTGAACAAACCCAAGAGCCTCATGGGTCGTGGCGTCAGCGACAACCCGGAATGCGCCGTCGCTGCGCCGCCGCTCGATCCAGCTTTTCACCGCATTGTCGTCGGTCGCATCCGGGATCGCCATCAGCATCGCCTGGATCGTGGGATCTCGGCGAATGCTGGCGAGTACATCGAAGTCGGTATCCAGTGGCTGGCGAAGCACGATAAGATCGTCGCTACCCGCTGGCCTCCCGATCATTTGCGGATGCATCGCACGTATCCCCCAGGGGAACTGGAGAAGACCAATTTGCCATTGATGACATCATCAGGCTGGAAGCGGTCGGTTTCGCCAAGATACGTATTCAATGCGGTGAGTGGCTCGTCACCGGGATGCCAGATCTTGGAGCGCTTCGTCGGTGTTTGCGCCGCTTCCACACGCCCGAGCAGTGTGTCGGCAACGACGAGGAACTGCCCCTCGGTCACCAGCGGGCCGTAGTGGCGCAGCTCGTCGAGCACGTGATCGCGGCTGTGATCGCTGTCGAGAACGACCATGACGGAGGCGCCTGGGGGAATGGAAGCCTTCACCTTTGTCAGCGTTTCAGCCGCGGTCGACGGACCTTCGATCAGTTCGATCAACGGCGACATCGGGTGTGTTTCGATTGCCTCGCGATTATGGGCGCGGATTTCGATATCGACACCGACCACCTTGCCCTTGCCGATCAGCTGCAGCATGGCCGCCATCATGATCATCGAGCCGCCGCGTGCGACGCCGGTTTCGATGATGACGTCCGGTTTCGTTGCCCAGATGACTTCCTGCGTCGCCATGACGTCGGCCGGCATCTGGATGATCGGCACGCCGAGAAAGGACCAGAGATAGGAATAGTCGTATTTGTCGAGCGCAACGATGGTCTCGACGGACTGGCGAAATGCGTCGTTGTCCCTGCCAAGCGCCAGGCACATTTCCTGCTTGTGCGCTTCGAATTCCTGGCGATCGTCTTTGACTGTCATGTGATGGTGCGCCTTTGTCTTTCGGGATGGCGTTTCGCCGGTGGATGCGGCGGGCTAAGCGCCGTTGTTTCAAGCGGATTTCGCCAGGGGCGGTTCGCCGGCACGGCTGTCGATCAGACTGAGGATTACATCGGTCACGCGGCCGATCTCGTCCTCGGTCATATCGTGATAGCTCGGCAGATTGATGGCGCGTTCCGGGATGTCCCAGGCGTTCCGGTTACCGCGTTTTTCGGCGAACATCGGCAAGCTGGACAGCGGATGGAAGAAGATGCGGGCGTCTATATCGGCTTCGCTGAAAGCCTGCCGCAGCATGTCGCGGGTAATGCCCATGTCGCGGTCGAAGACCGCGGTCGGCATCCAGGCACCGTTCACCGTGCCCGCTGTCTCGGGGTTCAGGCTGATGCCGTGACAGGCTGCGAGCTTCCCGGCATAGCTTGCCAGGATTTCCCGTTTACGGGCAATGAGGCCTTCAATGCGCTCCAGCTGGCCGTAGCCGAGAGCAGCCTGGATGTTGGACATCTTGTACTTGAAGCCGAGTTCGTCGGGCCAGAACTGCTTCATCTGGCCACGGGCCCGGCCGTGATTGCTGAGCGTCAGGACCTTTTCGAAGAGACCGGTGTCGCTTGTGACGAACATGCCGCCTTCGCCGGTTGTCAGCGTCTTGGTGCCGTGAAACGAGAAGGTGCCGAATAGGCCCATCGATCCGGCGCGGCGATCGTGCCAGACCGAGCCGATCGCTTCGGCGGCATCCTCGATAATCGGGATGCCGTGGCGGCGGCCGATATCGAGCAGGCGGTCCATGTCGCAGAGGTTGCCGTAAATATGGGTAGCGATGATCGCCTTGGTCTTGGACGTGACATGGCGTTCCGCATCTGCCGGATCGATACACCAGCTGTCGGCCAGGATATCGACGAAAACCGGCGTTGCGCCGAGATGAACGATGGGTGCTGCCGTGGCGATCCAGTTGGTGTCGGCGAGGATCACCTGGTCGCCCGGGCCGATGCCGAGAGCTGCAAGGCCCATATGCATGGCACCGGTGCAGCTCGACGTGGCGATCGCGTGGCTGACATTGAGATGCTTGCGAAAGCCGTCTTCGAACCGGACGATATAGTCATAGCAGCGATCGCCCCAGCCGTTGGCGGCTGCGTCGGCAGCGTAGGCGACCTCAAGCTCGGTGATCGAGGGCTTGGTGTAGCAAATTCTCGGTTTCTTAGTGCTCATGCAGCTTTGCCGTCTTTGTCGCGCAAAGCGCCACCGCAGATCAGACCGATGGGAGCCATCATCTTCTTGGCGATCGCGTAGAATTCTGCCGGTGTCTGGGCTCCGCCAACGAAGCGGTCAATCAGCAGCGCGCCGTTATGCAGGCCGCGCCGTGTATCCTTTGCCCGCACTTCGTGGAATTCCGGACGAAAGAGCGGCGCCAGATGGCCGCCCTCGAACTCCGTCAGCGCAGCGAAATAGGCATTGCCCTTGTTCGTGTAGGAAGCCCGGTCGGTCTCCATCATGCAATCGATCACCAGTGCCCGCACGAATGCCTGGCCGCCGCCGGTCCAAGGGGTACCGAGTTCGCGCAACACATGAAACTGCGCTT
The DNA here is from genome assembly GCF_000379605.1 of Rhizobium giardinii bv. giardinii H152. Lineage (GTDB taxonomy): Bacteria > Pseudomonadota > Alphaproteobacteria > Rhizobiales > Rhizobiaceae > Pararhizobium > Pararhizobium giardinii. The sequence goes on from NZ_KB902578.1 coordinate 477,699, forward strand.
CGGCCACGGCACCGGTGAGGCCAAGGCCGGCATGAAACGGGAAGTTCCAGGGGTGCAGCGGAGGTCGGGGGATGAAAGGCGTCGTGCTGATCACCGACATCGGCCTGGCGCTGAAGGCCAGCTCGTTGGCGAACAGCAGGACTTTGGCAGCCCATTCATATTGCGGCACCGGCGTGGACCAGTCCTGCGGTTCGGGCTGCTGCAGGATGGTATCCACCAGCGGGCGGCGAATGGCGGCGTGAAAGAGGCCGAACGGCATCTTCGGGCTGTTCAGGCTGCCTTCCCAGGTGAAGAAAGCCTTCAGCATAGCCGTCTTGTCGAGGGTACTGATGTGATAGCTTGTCGGGATCGCGACCGAGCTCGCCTTGCCCGGTTCCGCATGGGGATCGATCTGAAAGGCGTTCCAGGCAAGAGCATCCGTGCCCGGCGAGCTTGTTTCGAGAAAGGTGACCATGACGGACAGGTCGCTTTCGAGCATATCGCCGGGATTGACCAGCGTCACCCAGTCGCCCGCCGTCGCAGCGACCGCGTGGCGCCACAGAAGCTGGCGGGTCGTCTCTCGACCCGTATCGGCGATCCTGACGCGTCCATCGCTGGCCACCGCGCCGAGAAGCGCATCGGAAAGCGCAATATCCGCCGGTTTTGCCAGGACGATTTCAATGTCCGCGCTGCGATTTTCCAGAATGGCGGTCACGAGCGGCAGGGCATCCTGCGCGGCGGTTTCCACGGGGATGCAGATTGAGAGTTTGGTCATGGCTTGCCTCGTGCCTGTGGCGGTCCGTGCCGGACTGCCGCCGCGAGCAGCCAATCCGGAAATGGTCACATCAGCAGGCAAGTGACTTCTGCGCGGAGGAGGGTGCGGTCCTGTCTCCCGCTGGAAGCCATTGCCTGCTGACGTGTGATCGAGAGGTAGCGCAGGAAACTTGAGCGAGGCTTTGCAGTCGGCGCCTCACGCGCCGAGCGTGAGCTTGATGGCGAAGCCGACGATGCTGACCGTGGCGACGCCGAGCAGCCAGAGGCCGACGAACCACAGCAGTTTTTTCGGCAGGCCGTTCTCGGTCATCAGTGGTAACCCTCCTCGGGATCGACCTTTCCGCGGAAGACCCAATAGGCATAGACAGTGTAGATCAGGATGATCGGCACCAGTACGAGGGCGCCGACGAGCAGGAAGGAAAGGCTCGCGTCGGGCGCCGCCGCATCCCAGATGGTGACCGACGGCGGCACCATGAAGGGATAGAAGCTGATGCCGATGCCGGCGTAACCGAGCACGAACAGGCCGAGTGCTGCAAGGAAGGGTTGGGCGTCACGCTTGCCGCGGATGCCCGTCACGAGCAGAGCGAAGCACCCCAGCACCAGTGCCGGCACGATGACGCTGAATATGGCCGTCGGCCAGCCGAACCAGCGCTCCAGATATTGCGGCTTGAGGAACGGCGTCCAGAGGCTGACGATGCCCATGGCGGCGATGGTGGCAAAGCAGGTGCGCAGCGCAATCCTCCGGGCCTTTTCGGCAAGGGCGCCGGTGGTCTTCATGATCAGCCAGGTCGAGCCGAGCAGGGCATATCCGATCAGGATTGCGAAGCCTGTGGCGATGGAAAACGGCGTCAGCCAGTCCCACCAGCTGCCGGCATAGGCGCGGTTGACGACCGGGATGCCCTGAACGAGCGCACCGAGGGCGATGCCTTGCGAGAACGCCGCGAGCGCCGAACCGCCGGCAAAGGCCCAGTTCCACAGGAATTCACCGCGCTTGGTGCGCCAGCGATATTCGAAGGCGACGCCGCGGAAGATCAGGCCGAGCAGCATCGCGATGATCGGTGCGTACAGCGCCGGCAGGATGATCGAATAGGCCAGCGGAAAGACCGCCAGCAGGCCACCGCCGCCCAGCACCAGCCAGGTCTCGTTGCCGTCCCAGACGGGAGCGACGGAATTCATCATCACGTCGCGGTCGCGCTTTTCCGGAAAGAACGGAAAGAGGATGCCGATACCGAGATCGAAGCCGTCGAGGATGACATAGGCGAGCACGGCAAAGGCGATGATGGCGGCCCAGATGAACGGAAGATCAATGGCCATGATGCGTGCTCCTATGCGCACTTCCAGCATGTGCGCCGGCAGCGGGGCCGGGCATGATGCCTGAAGTCCTGATCGGCCCGTCTTCGAGATCGGGCATCGGATCGCGCGGCAGGCGCTTCATCAGCCGCAGGATGTAGAAGGTGCCGGCGCCGAAGACGAGGAAGTAGACGATGATGAAGGCGATCAGCGAGGCGGCGACGGCGGGTGCTGCGATCGGCGAGATCGAATTGGCCGTGAGCAACTGGCCGTAGATCGTATAGGGCTGGCGGCCGACCTCGGTGGTGATCCAGCCGGCGAGCACGGCAACGAACCCGGAAGGGCCCATCAAGACGGCGGCGCGATGCAGCCGGTCGCTACTGTCGAGCGTGCCTTTGGACCGACACCACAGGCTCCAGAGGCCGATGCCGAGCATGGCGAAACCGAGGCCGACCATGACGCGGAAGGACCAGAAGACCACGGCGACCGGCGGATGGAGGTTCTCCGGGATGGTGTCGAGGCCGGAAAGCGGCGCATCCAGGTCGTGCTTCAGGATCAGGCTGGAGAGCTTCGGGATCTCGATCGCATAATCGACCCGCTTTTCGGCCGAATTGGGCAGGCCGAACAGGATCAGCGGCGCGCCTTGCAGATGGCTCTGGTAGTGGCCTTCCATCGCCATCACCTTGGCCGGCTGGTGTTCCAGCGTGTTGAGGCCGTGGAAGTCGCCGGCGAGAATCTGGATCGGGGCGACGATCGTCGCCATCCACATGGCCATCGAGAACATGGTGCGCGAGCGGCGGGGTGCCGTGTTTTTGAGGAGGTGCCAGGCCCCGACTGCGCCGACGACGAAGGCGGTGGTGAGATAGGCGGCAAGCACCATGTGGACGAGGCGGTAGGGGAAGGATGGGTTGAAGATGACCTTCCACCAGTCGATCGGAATGAACTGCCCAGCCTCGTTCACGCCGAAGCCTGCAGGCGTCTGCATCCACGAGTTCACGGCAAGGATCCAGGTGGCCGAGATCAGCGTGCCGAAGGCGACCATGAAGGTGGCAAGGAAATGCAGCCTCGGACCGACCCGATGCAGGCCGAAGAGCATTACGCCGAGGAAGCCGGCTTCGAGGAAGAAGGCCGTCAGCACCTCGTAGCCCATCAGCGGCCCGATGACGGGCCCTGCCTTGTCGGAAAAGACGCTCCAGTTGGTGCCGAACTGGTAAGACATGACGATGCCCGAGACGACGCCCATGCCGAAGGCGACCGCGAAGATCGTCTTCCAGAAATTGAACAGGTCCATGTAGACCTGGTCCTTCTTCCACAGCCACAACGCTTCGAGCACCGCGAGATAGCTCGCAAGGCCGATGGAGAAGGCCGGGAAGATGATGTGAAACGACACGGTGAAGGCAAACTGGATACGAGCGAGCAACGTCGCGTCAAAGCTGTCGAACACGGCACAATCCTTTCGAGGGTGGTCGCCGTCACTTGCCTCTCGGCCCGCTCTGGCCTGGCGGATATGCGCGGCGCCTGAACCCTTGAGACATAATCTGCGGCAGCGGTGCGAAAGGTCAATGACAGGGCTGCAACCATAGTGTCACACTGCGACAATCTCTCGCCTGCGGCATAGTTGCCTCCGTCATTTGCCTGCGGCGATCGTTCACATTTTCATCAACTACACGCGTGTTTTGAATCTGATTTTCTTAAAAATGCGAGTTGCGTAAAATTGTAGATATCGGCTTAAGCGGCCCGCAAACTGTCATCCCTATGGTCGTCCTATCGGAGAACGAAACCCGCCAAACGGTTCCGCTGCATGATGCGCTTCCCCGCCGCCCGGAATGAATCCGGCACATAAGACCGACGCTGTCCGGACAGGGACAGGCGAGGAACAAAACCAGGGACAGGGTCATGTTGAAACGAATCTCCATTGCGATCCTCATGTCGGTCGGCATCGCCGGAGCGGCCGTGGCGCCGTCGCAAGCCATGAGCATTTCCTCCGCCGCTCGCTCCATCAGCGCTTCCATGCCGGTGCGCACCATCGAGTTCAGCGAGCGGGCAACGCTTTCCAGCCAGCTCTTCTGCCTGCAATACGGCAATGACTGCCGCGCCTCGGGCCGCAGCGTCGTTGCCTATACGAGCAAGCTGCGCACGGTGCTGGCTTCGGTCAACCGGACCGTCAACCGCGTCATGCCGGATATCCGCGCGCGCCGCGAATTCCTCTCTTTCAATCCGCTGCCGGGCGCCGGCGACGATCATGCGATGATGAAGCGCAGCCAGCTGATCCGTGCCGGCCTGCCGGCGGGCGCCATGCGCGTCGCCAGCGTCTCGACGCCGGAGCGCCGCAGCCATTCCGTGCTGATCGTCGCGACGTCGTCCGGCGAGTTCGTTCTCGATCACCGCCAGGCGTCGGTGATGAAGCGCCGCGACACCGGCTACAGCTTCGCCGGGTTGCGCCCGGTCCGCTTCTTCGACTGACAGCTGTCCCGCTGAGCAAGCAGCAGCTTCGATCCTGATTTTTGCCCAAGACTGTCCCGACTTGCCGCAGGAATGTCCCTTCCTGCGGCCTTTTTCGTCTTATGTGCGGGTGAGATAGGCTTCTGCCAGTTCGGTCCAGAAGGCGGCGCCGATCGGCAGCAGGTCGTCGTTGAAATTATAGGCTGGGTGATGCAGCGGCTTTTCGTTGGTGGATGTCGCCGAGCCGAGGTAGAAATAGCTGCCCGGTCTTGCCTGCAGCATGTAGGCGAAGTCCTCGCTGCCCATATAGGGGCGGGGGAGCTCGATGACCTTGTCGGCACCGGCGAAGCGCAGGGCAAGGTCACGGACGAAATCGGTCTCTGCCTTGTGGTTGATCGTCGCGTCGTAGCTGCGCTGGTAATCGACTGTCGCGGTCATGCCGAAGCTCGTTGCCTGGTTTTCGGCGACGAGGTGAATGCGGCGTTCCAGTTCGTCGCGCACCTTCGGATCGAAGGAGCGGATGCCGATGACGATCTCGGCGCGTGCGGGAATGATGTTGCTGGCCGAGCCGCTGTGGAAGGAGCCGACGGTGACGACGGATGGATCCATCGGGTGGATATTGCGCGAGACGATCGATTGCAGCGCCATGACGATCGAGGCGCCGCAGACGATCGGGTCGGCGGTGTCTTGCGGTTCGGCGCCGTGGCCGCCGCGGCCGTGAACCGTGATCTTGCATTCATCGACGGCCGCCATGACCGGGCCTGCGCGGAAGGCGAAGTGGCCGAAGGGCAGGCCGGGATCGTTGTGAAGCGCGAAGACGGCGTCGCAGGGGAATTTTTCAAACAGGCCGTCGTCCATCATGAGCTTGGCGCCGCCGAAATTCTCCTCGGCCGGCTGGAAGATGAGACGCACGGTGCCGTCGAAATTCTTGCGCTCGGCAATGGCGCGCGCCGCGCCAAGCAGCATGGCCGTGTGCCCGTCATGGCCGCAGGCATGCATGAGGCCCGGGGTTTTCGAGGCATAGTCGAGCCCGGTTTCCTCGAAGATCGGCAGGGCGTCCATATCGGCGCGGATACCGATCGATCGGTTGCTGGCGCCGTTCTTCAGCGTGGCGACCAGCCCGGTCTTGGCAAGGCCGCGCGTGACGGTGTAGCCGAGCCCCTCCAGACAGGTCGCGACGAAATTCGAGGTGCGAACTTCCTCCAGCCCCAGTTCCGGATGGGCGTGCAGATCGTGGCGGATGGCGACCAGCTCCGGCATGGAGTTGGCGAGGGTAACGTTCAAGGTCATGTCAGGCACCACGGGTCGGTATGCGGTTTTCAAGGTGGCGGAAAGCGACGACAAGAATGCCGGTCAGGCACATGTAGATCAGCGCAAGAAGCAGAAGCGGCTCATAGGTGATGTAGGTGTCCTGCCGCACCTTGGAGATGACGGCGTAGACGTCGATAACCGTAATGGTGGCAACGAGTGGCGTAGCCTTCAACTGTAATACGGTCTCGCCGTTCAGCGTCGGCAGGGCGCGGTGGATGGCGCGTGGCAGCCAGATGCGGCGAAACAGCGTCCAGCGGCTCATGCCGTAGGCACGGGCGGCTTCGAGCTCGCCGGAGGGCACTCCGGCAAAGGCGCCGCGCATGACTTCGCCTTCGTAAGCCGCAAAGGAGATCGTCAGGGCGGCGACGCCGTAGGGCCAGGATTCACGCAAATAGGGCCAGAGGAAGGAATGGCGGATCGCCGGAAACTGCGGGAACAGCGAGCCGAGGCCGTAATAGAGAAGCCAGAGCTGCAGAAGCAGCGGCGTGCCCCGAATGATCGTGCAGAAGCCGCTGGCCAGCGTCTTCAATGGCCAGGGACCGGTCACCTGCACCAGCCCGAGCGGCACGGCGAGCAGGAAGCCGAGGATCGAAGTGCTGAACAGCATGGCGAGGGTGACGACAATGCCATGGCCGAGCCGCGGCAGATATTGCGGCAGCCAGTCCCAGCGCATGAACCAGACGACGCAGAAGACGAGGGCAGCGGCAATGAGGAGAAGCACGATGCGGTGCGGCTTGAAGAAGCTGCCGGCGGTCGGCAGGTCTTCCGGCAGGATCGCCATGGCATGGGTGGTGACATCGGGAGGCGTGGCGTCGGTCATGCCTGCTCCACGAAACCACGCCGGGAATGGCGCTCGATGATTTTTATGAAGACATTCGAAACAAGCGTCAGCGCCAGGTAGAGGGCACCGGCGGCACAGAAGAACAGGACATAGGCCTTTGTGGCGCCTGCCGCCTGTCGGGTGACGAGCGTCAGTTCTGAGAAGCCGACGACGGCAAGCAAGGCGGTATCCTTGGTGGCGATCAGCCAGAGATTGGAAAGACCGGGGATCGCATAGGGCAGCATGGCCGGCAGGGTGACGCGCGTCATGACCTTGAATGGCGACATGCCATAGGCGCGGGCGGCTTCGATCTGTCCGGCCGGCACGGCCTTGATCGCGCCGCGCAGGACTTCGGTGGAATAGGCGCCCTGAACGACGCCGATGACGAAGATGCCGGCGGCAAGGCCGCTGATATCGACGGTGCCGATGCCGACCAGGTTGAGCACGTGATTGAGGGCGTCGGTGCCGGCGTAATAGAGCAGGAGTATGAGGACGAGTTCAGGCACGGCCCGGACGATCGTCGTGTAGCATTCCATAAGATCGCGCAGGATTGGCCCGCCATAGAGCTTGCCGAAGGCGCCGCAGACGCCGAGGGCGAGGCCAAACGCGTAGCCGCCGATGGCGATCTGGATCGAATTCAACAGGCCCCGCAGCAGCACGCCGCCCCAGCCGGGCGGTTCGAGCGCGAGAAGACCCCAGTTTATGAACGAGTCGACTGCCATTGACCTCAATCTTCGCGCACGTGTTTGCCCTCACCCTAGTCCTCTCCCCGCAGGCGGGGAGAGGGGATGTCGGCGTTTGCGGGTTGTCCCTGCGTCCCGTTTACGGGGAGAAGGTGGCCGGCAGGCCGGATGAGGGGCCCGCGTTAACAACCGTCACTGAGCTCTGTTACCCGCCGTAGATGTCGAAATCGAAATACTTTTTGGAGAAGGTGTTGTAGGTGCCGTTTTCGCGGATCGCCTTGATCGCGGCGTTGAGCTTGCCCTTCAACTCGCCCTCACCCTTGCGCAATCCGATGCCGACACCGGCGCCGAGAATGGCCGGATCGTCCTTGACGTTGCCTTTCATGTCGCAGCAGTCCTGGCCCTGGTCGCTCTTGAGGAAGGCATCGAGCGCGATCGCGTCGGCCTGCACGGCATCGATGCGGCCGGCGGCAAGGTCGTTGTTGGCTTCGTCCTGCGTCTGGTATTCCTTCACCGTCGCGCCGTTCTCGCCGAAATACTTGTTGGCGTAGTCCTGATGGACGGTCGAGACCTGGACGCCGATCGTCTTGCCCTTCAGACCTTCCGGCGTCGCCTCGAAGGTTTCGCCCTTGGCGCCGATGACACCGGTCGGGGTGTTGTAATATTTGTCAGAGAAATCGATGGTCTTCAGACGCTCCTCGGTGATCGACATCGAGCCGATGATGATGTCGATCTTCTTCGAGGTCAGTGCTGGAATGATGCCGTCCCAGGCGACGGGCGTGATCACGCAGTCGAGCTTGGCCTCGGCGCAGACCGCTTTCTGGAATTCCACTTCCCAGCCTTCCCAGTTGCCGGAGGCATCAGGCGAGGTAAAGGGCGGATAGGGCTCGGCGGCAAAGCCGACCTTCACGGGTTCGGCCGAAGCGGCACCGGCGGCAGCGATGCCGAGAGCGAGCGATAATGCGATGGTCTTGAGCATCTGTTGCATGCTGTTTCCCTTATGGTTGTTAGGCACTAGTGGATTGAGCTGATGAACTTTTTCAGGCGTTCCGACCGGGGATTGCCGAAGATTTCGTCCGGCGATCCCTGTTCCTCGATGACGCCATCGGCCAGAAAGACGATGTGATTGGCGACATTGCGCGCGAACTTCATTTCATGGGTGACGAGGATCATCGTGCGCTTTTCCCGGGCCAAGTCGCCGATGACGGTCAGCACTTCGCCGACCAGCTGCGGATCGAGCGCCGAGGTCGGCTCGTCGAACAGCATGACGAGCGGCTGGATCGCCAAGGCCCGCGCGATCGCCGCGCGCTGCTGCTGGCCGCCGGACAGGAAGGCCGGATAGGCATCGCGCTTCTCGAACAGGCCAACGCGGCGCAGAAGCGCCTCGGCCGTTTCGATCGCCTCGTCCTTCGATTTGCCGAGCACGTGGACCGGAACCTCGATGACGTTCTGGAGGATGGTCATGTGCTGCCAGAGATTGAAGCTCTGGAAGACCATGCCGAGCTGGGTGCGCAGCCGCTGGACCTGTTTGCGGTCCGACGGCATGAGGCCACCATGGCCGTCCTTCTTCATGGCGATGGTTTCGCCATGGATCGTCACCGAGCCGGATGTCGGCAATTCGAGCATGTTGATACAGCGCAGGAAGGTCGACTTGCCCGAACCGCTGCCACCGATGATGGCGATGACATCGCCCTCATGTGCCGTCAGTGAAACACCCTTGAGCACCTCGAGCGGCCCGAAGCGTTTGTGGAGGTTTGTAACCGCAATCGCCTGGGCTGGTTTCGTCATGAAAAATCTGCCCCGATGAGGCAGAGAGCCGGTGTCGAACGCATGAAAACAGTTCCCCTGATTTTCTTTTCGTGCGGCATTTTTGCCTGTCACGCTGTTCCATGGAGGCCATCGTGGCACTTGTGCGGAAATTATTCAACCGTATAATAACTCCGACGCTGCATTTTCTGGCAGCCCCGCCACATGATCAAAATTCCAAGAGGAGTAGACGATGACGGCTTATGGTTCGCAGGAGATGTCGGCCAATCTGATGCGCGTGCTGATGCGTCGGCCGGGTGCGAGCCTTGCTTCTGCCGATCCGGTGAAGTGGCACTATGGTCCGACATTCGATGGCGAGAAGGCGGTGCGCCAGTATCATGAATTCGCAAGCCTGGTGGAAAAGTCCGGTGCTGAAATCCTCTGGCTGGAGGACAAGGGTGATGGGCTTGCGGACGCGATGTTCACCCATGATCCGTCGCTGATGTCGGATCATGGCGCCATCCTGCTGCGCATGGGCAAGCCGTTGCGTGAAAAGGAAACGGCGCTGCACGAGGCAGCCTACAAGAAGGCCGGCATTCCGATCCTCGGCCGCATCGAATCTCCCGGCACGGTCGAAGGCGGCGATTGCATCTGGCTCGATGCCGAGACGCTGATCGTCGGCCGCGGCGTGCGCACCAACGAGGAGGGCATTGCCCAACTCTCGGAAATGCTCGAGCCGCACGGCATTACCGTTCTCGGCTACGACCTGCCGCTCTGGCACGGCGAGGAAGCCTGCCTGCATCTGATGTCGGTGATGAGCCCGCTGTCGCGCGACCTGGCACTGGTCTTTGCGCCGCTGCTGCCGGCATCCTTCTACCAGTTGCTGAAGGAGTGGGGCATCACCCTGATCCAGGCGCCGGCCGACGAATTCCATGCCAGCAACGGGCTCAGCCTCAACGTGCTGCCGGTCCGTCCGAACGAGGTGATCATGGTTGCGGGTTTCCCCAAGACCAAGGCGGCGATGGAAGCCGCAGGCTGCAAGGTCGAGACCTTCGAGGCCGACGCGCTCTGCATCGCCTGCGAGGGCGGCCCGACCTGCCTGACAAGGCCGGTCCTCAGGCGGGCTGCATGAACCGCCGGACGTTCCATCGCGCGCCGGAGGGAGAGCGCCGGCAGGAACTGATCCGGGCGACGCTCGATACGATCGCCGCGCTTGGGCTCAGGGCCGCGACGGTGCGCGCGATCGCCATCCGGGCAGGCGTGACGGCGGGGCTGGTCCGTCACTATTTTGATTCGAAGGATCAGATGGTGGCCGAGGCCTATCGCTTCATGCTGACGACATTCGCGGCCAAGGCGGCGGACATTGCCGGTGATCCGAGAACGCGGCTGAGAAAATTCATCACGCTCAATCTCACCGCGCCGGTCGCCGACAGTCACAGCCTGTCGCTATGGGCGTCCTTCATCAGCCAGGTGCGGGTGGACCCGGAACTCGCCGCGATCCACCGCGACGGCTATCTTGGCTTTCGCAACGACCTGCAGGGGCTGATCCGCGATTTTCTCGAAGCGGAAGGAAGGCCGGCCGGTGAAGCGGACTGCCGCCGCCATGCGATTGCCATCAACGGCATGATAGACGGGCTGTGGCTTGAGGGATGCCTTGCGGGCGAACTCTTCGAGGAAGCCGAACTGGTGGCAATCGCGCTGTCGTCGATCGAGGCGCTGCTCGGCCTGCCGCTCGGCCCGGACGACGAGACAAAAACCGTGCTGGAACGGGCCGGCGACGCGACAACAGCTTGATTTGGGGCAGGAGACAGCCATGCGTTACTCATCGATCACCGACCGTCTGGCCGATCTCGGCTCGGAGAAATGGGCGCTGCATATCCACGCACGGCAGATGCAGGCGAGCGGAACCGAAATCATTCAGCTGACCATCGGCGAGCCCGACATGCCGCCGGATGCATCGTTGCTTGCCGAGGCGCAGCGGGCGATGAATGCGGGACGCTATCGCTATTCCAACGGTCGCGGCGAGCCATCGGTGGTTAGCGCGTTGACGGCACGCTACGCCAGGCGGCGCCCGGACGTGACGGCGGAAAACGTGCTGTGTTTTCCCGGCACGCAGACGGCGCTGTTTGCCGTGATGCTCGGCCTCGTCGAAGCGGGTGACGGCGTGCTGGTCGGCGATCCGCTCTATGCCACCTATGACGGTGTTATCCAGTCGACGGGCGCGCACCGCGTCACGGTGCCGCTGAAGCCCGAGCACGGTTTCCACATGCAGGCGGCCGATCTCGAAAAGGCGGTGACCCCGGCCTGCCGGGTGCTTCTGCTCAACACCCCGCACAATCCGACGGGCGCGGTGCTGACGGTTGAGGAGATCGCAGCCATTGGCGACGTCTGCCGCAGGCACGACCTCTGGATCGTCTGCGACGAGGTCTATGAGGAATTGATCCTCAGCGGCACGTTTGCCTCGCCCTTCGACAATCCGGACCTTGCCGAACGGACGATCGTCGTTTCGTCGATTTCAAAATCGCACGCCGCACCGGGCTTCCGCAGCGGCTGGGCGATCGGCCCGGCGGACTTCGCCAATCGGCTGCTGCCGGTGTCCGAAACCATGTTGTTCGGCGTCCAGCCCTTCATTGCCGACATGACGGCCTATGCGCTGACCCACGAGATCGGCACGGCTGCCGCCATGCGTACCGCCTACAAGGCGCGGGCCGACCGGATCGTGCAGGGACTTCAGAACGTGCCCGGGATCGTGCCGCTGCCGCCGGAAGCCGGCATGTTCATCCTCGTCGATGTGGCCGGCACCGGCCTGACGGGTGATGCCTTCGCCTGGAGGCTGCTCGAGGAAGAGCATGTGGCGGTCATGCCGGGAGCGTCCTTCGGCAAGGAGGCAACATACTTCATCCGGGTCAGCCTGACGGTACCGGATACGGCGATCGATAAAGCCTGCGGACGCATCACAAGGCTGGCGATCCGCCTTCTTTCGCCCAGGGAGCGCCGCGCGTGACCGAAACGATGAGGACTGTCGGCGAGGTGCTGGTCGATCTGCTCGAAGCCAATGGGGTCGAAGTCGTTTTCGGCATTCCGGGCGTGCACACCGTCGAGCTCTATCGCGGCCTTGCCGCCTCGAAGATCCGCCATGTGACGCCGCGCCACGAGCAGGGTGCGGGCTTCATGGCAGACGGTTATGCGCGCGTCAGCGGCAAGCCGGGCGTTGCCCTGGTCATCACCGGGCCGGGGCTCACCAACACCATCACGGCGATGGCGCAGGCGCGACAGGATTCCATTCCGATGCTGGTGATCTCCGGTGTCAACCGGCGGGATTCGCTCGGCCACGGCCGCGGCCTGCTGCACGAGTTGCCGGACCAGCACGGCATGATCAAGACGCTGGCGCTCTATTCGCAGACGTTGCTCAATCCGGCTGATCTCGCGTCCGTCGTCGAGCGCGCCTTTGCCATCCTCACCTCTGGCCGCCCGGGGCCGGTGCATATCGAAATCCCGACCGACGTGATGAGCGCTTCGATTGCGATCCCTGCTCTGCGCAAGGCGACTGCCACTCGGCCGCGGGCCGACGCCGAGACCCTGCAGAAGGCGGCCATCCTGTGCGGTGATGCGCAGCGCCCTGTCATCATCTGCGGCGGTGGCGCGATCACGGCGGAGGCGGAGATAAAGGAACTGGCCGAACGCATTGGTGCGCCGGTGGTCATGACCGTCAATGCGCGCGGCATGCTGGCGGGCCATTCGCTGCGGGTGCCGGCGAGCCCGAGCCTGAAGGCCGTGCGATCGCTGATTTCCGACGCGGATCTGGTGATCGCGCTCGGCACCGAAATGGGCCAGACCGACTACGACATGTATGCCGACGGCGGCTTTCCGATCCTCGGCAATCTGATCAGGACCGATATCGACGCCGCCCAGCTGGCGCGCGGCCCGCATGCGGCGCTGTCGATCCTGTCGGGCGCAAAGGCTGCGACGGCCGGCATGCTGGTGTTCCTGACGGCGAAGCCTGCCGTCAAGGGCAAGGAGCGGGCGGCGGCAACACGCAAGGCGGCGTTGGCCGAACTGACGGCGAAGATGCGCACGGAGATGGCCGTCATCGATGCCATCTATCACGCCCTGCCGGACTGCACGATCGTCGGCGATTCGACCCAGGCCGTCTATGCCGGCAATCTCTATTGCGATGCGCCGCGCGCCAAATCCTGGTTCAACTCGGCGACCGGCTTCGGTGCGCTCGGCTATGCGCCGCCGGCATCTGTTGGCGCTGCCGTGGCTGATCCCGGAAGACCCGTCGTCTGTCTCGTCGGTGACGGCGGCATCCAGTTTTCGCTGGCCGAACTCGGTTCGGCGGCGGATGCCGGTGCCGATGTGATCTTCCTCGTCTGGAACAATGACGGCTATCAGGAGATCGAAAGCTACATGGTCGAGGCCGGGATCACGCCCGAGGGCGTCAGGCCGTCGGCGCCGGATTTCCTGCTTGCGGCCGGGGCCTATGGCGTGCCGGCCGTGCGGCTTTCCAAGGCCGGCGATCTTGTCGCAGCGCTGGTCGAGGCACGCAAACGCGGCGGTCCGTCGTTGATCGAAATACATCAGACGCGAACGGCGGGTGTGACGGCGTGAGGATGTTCAATCGCGGCACCGGGTGGTAAGATTTGACTTTGGCCACGTCTGGTGGTTTTTAAGCCCGCTTGCGCGCTGAATCGGCGCGCGGTCCGGCGATTTGCAGTGAAAACCTGCCGCCAACGGAAAGGACGATGTCCTTGATGGGCACGAACAGCAACAGGATCGATCGCAGCCAGGCAGGCAAGCTTTTTGCGGTGCTCTGGATTCTGGCGGCCGCACTTGCCATGCAATTCGTCGCCTCGGCACAGATATTCTCATCACGCTTTTCCGCGCAGCAGAGCGCCGGCAATTTCTCGATTCCCGAAAGCGGCACGTCCGACACGACGCTGTCGCGGCAGGTGATACGTGCTTTTCCCGTCGCCGACCTTCGGTTCATGGCGGATCGATCGGACGGCAAGGCGTCACCCGGCGGGCCCGGGCCGTTTGTCTTGCCGACGCCGGCCTTCGTTTCAGCCGCAGCTTACGGCAGCATGCCCATCATCGCTTTTACCGGCGCGGCGATACCTGGGACACTGGGCCTCGCGACCCGCGTTCGCGGCCCCCCGGCGTTCAGCGCCTGATTGCTGCCCTCGCAGGCAGTTTGCGCGTCAGCGCGTCTTCTTTTTATTCATCACCCTGTTGTCCCGGGCCTTGCCGGAGGGACGCGGGCTATAATGGAAACTCAACATGCGCACTTCGAAATGGGCCGTCCTGGCCTATGTCGCGATTATCCTCTTCGGGATACTCGCGGCGCTTCCAAACGTCTTGCCGGTAGCTGTGCAACAGCAATATGCCGCCTTCCTGCCGGTCAACCCGGTTACGCTCGGCCTTGACCTGAAGGGCGGCTCGCATCTGGTTCTCGAAGTCGATGCGGCCGGCCTGCGCAAGGCGCGGCTGAACACGCTGCTCGACGATATCCGCGGCGCGCTTCGTGCCGAGCGGGTGCCGACCTCTTCGGCCCGCATCGCCGGCGACTCGATCGCCGTCAAGATCGCCGATCAGGCGGATCGCGACAAAGTTCTGCCGAAGATCCAGGAACTGGCTATACCGGTCGGCACTCTCGGCTTCGGCACGGCGAGTTCCGATATCGAGGTCGCGACGGCCGACGACACGATCACGGTGAAACTGACGGAGGCTGGTCTCAGCGAACGCATGACCGCGGCCGTCGACCAGAGCCTCGAGATCATCCGCCGCCGTGTAGACCAGGTCGGTGTCGCCGAACCGCTGATCCAGCGCGTCGGTTCCGACCGTATTCTGGTCCAACTGCCCGGCCTGCAGGACCCGACCCGCCTTCGCCAGCTTCTCGGCTCGACCGCGCAGATGAGCTTCCATATGGTCGACACCTCGGTCGATCCGAACACGACGACGCCGCCGCGCGGCGTCGACATCCTGCCGGGCGCCAACGACGGCGCCAAATATGCGGTTGAAAGCCGTGTCGCCATTTCCGGCGAGCGTCTTGCCGATGCCAAGGCCGGATTCAACCAGCAGACCAACGAACCGATCGTTTCCTTCACCTTCGACAGCCAGGGTGCGCGGCAGTTCGCCGAAATCACCCGCGACAATGTCGGCCTGCCTTTCGCGATCGTGCTTGACGGCAAGGTCCTGACGGCGCCGCGCATCAACGAACCGATCCCGGGCGGCCAGGGCCAGATCAGCGGCAATTTCACTGCCCAGGAAGCAACCGTTCTTTCGGCTCTGTTGCGCTCCGGCGCCCTGCCGGCACCGCTCACCATCATCGAAGAGCGCTCCGTCGGTCCGAACCTCGGCTCGGATTCGATCCGCATGGGCATTTATACCGGTCTGGCCGGCTTTGCCCTCGTCGTCTCGCTGATGGTCGTCCTTTATGGCGCCTGGGGGATGATCGCCAATGTCGGTCTGCTGCTGCACACCATCCTGACGATCGGCGTGCTCGGCATGCTCGGCTCGACGCTGACGCTGCCCGGTATCGCCGGTATCATCCTGGGTATCGGTATGGCGGTTGACGCCAACATCCTGATCAACGCCCGTATCCGAGAGGAAACGGAAGGCGGGGCGGGGGCGATGAAGGCGCTCGATATCGGCTTCAACAAGGCCTATGCGACCATCATCGACAGTAACGTCACGACGCTTTCGGGTACCATCCTGCTCTTCATGTTCGGCACCGGCCCGGTCCGCGGCTTTGCCGTCACGATGATGCTCGGCATCGTCATCTCGATGTTCACGTCGGTGACCGTTGTTCGCCTGCTGATGCGCGAAGTCGTCGTGCGCCGGAAGATGAAGAAGCTCGAGATCCCGTCGCTGTTCGGCGGCGTGCCGCATCTGCCGAAGATTTCCTTCATGAAGGGCCGCTACGTCGCCATCGGCATGTCGGCCTTCCTGTCGCTGAGCTCGGTCGTCCTGTTCTTCACGCCTGGCCTCAACTACGGCATCGACTTCTCCGGTGGCATCCAGGTGGAGACGACGTCCAAGAGCAAGCTGGAACTGGCAACCCTGCGTCACGAGCTCGAAGGGCTGAACATCGGTGAGGTGGCCCTGCAGGAATTCGGCCAGGGGCAATCGGTCCTGATCCGCGTCCAGCGTCAGCCGGGCGGCGAGCAGGAGCAGACGGTTGCGCTCAACAAGATCAAGGATACGGTCGCCAAGGTCGTGCCGGATGCGAGCTTCGAACGCACCGAAGTCGTCGGCCCGACGATCTCGGCGGAACTCGCCCGCTCGGGCTTCCTCGCCGTCGCACTCGCGATGCTGGCGATCCTGTTCTACATCTGGTGGCGGTTCGAATGGCACTTTGCCGTCGGCGCCATCGCGGTGCTGCTTCTCGACATCACCAAGACGATCGGCTTTTTCGCGTTGACCGGGATCGACTTCAACCTGACGGCCATCGCCGCTCTTCTGACGATGATCGGCTATTCGGTGAACGACAAAGTGGTGGTCTACGACCGCATGCGTGAAAACCTGCGCAAGTACAAGTCGATGCCGTTCTCCGAGCTGATCGACATGTCGATCAACCAGGTGATCGCGCGATGCATCTTCACCTCGATGGCGACGGCGCTGTCGCTGGTGCCGATGGCGATCTGGGGCGGCGACGCCGTCAAGAGCTTCGCCTGGCCGATGATCTTCGGCGTGATCGTCGCAACCACCTCGTCGATCTATATCGGCGGCCCGATCCTGCTCTTCCTCAGCCGCTGGTGGAAGGATCGCGAAGCGACGCGCTCGCCAGGGATCGAAACTGCGAAGAGTTGATCGCTTTTAATCGAAAAGATCAAAAGGGCGGCCCCGGCTGCCCTTTTTTTGTCCCACCGGGCACCTACATAGTCTCCACGAATGGACGAGAGGAATGCTCCGACGTTAGATTTCCATCCTTCAAGGCTGCAGTTTTTGAACATAATCTGCTGCATGTTATGGAAATTGCGAACGAAAGAGTATTATTTTCCGAAACTCACCAATTGTAATTGACTAAATTGGTGGTCTATTCTACTTTTTGATCATCCGCTGTCGGTTGAACCGAAGCGGTCGTCTGTAACTTGCCCCGGAAAACGCCAACCGGGTCCTAGCCGAAGGAGAGAGCCATGTTTGCCAATGCCCGCATCGCCGTCTTCCACGGCACGCGTTCCTATTGTCGCGCAACGAAAGACCTTTGCATTCGCCCCTTCTGGCGAATGTGAATCCAAGCAGTCCTTCTTTGAATTTGTGCACGATTTTGAATGATCCGCGCCTTAGCGCGGAAGGAGCGTTATTCCATGAACAAGCAGGTTATAGAATTCGGCGGAGAAGCCGTAGGTGTCGTCGTTCCGGACGCTGGCCGGCTGAAGTTCGTCGCCGTGAAATACCATGTCTGGGATCTCGATTCGCGGCACTTCCGCTCGGCCGACGAGGCAAGGGCAGCGGTCCGCAGTCTGATGGCCGCGCAGCGCGGGCGCCAGCCCGTATCACAGTCTTCCGGCATATCGGGCGCCTATGCCGTCGCCTGAGGAATAAATCTGCGTGAAAACCGCAGATTGGCCGTCTTTTCACTAAATCGGTATATTGGCACGGCTTCTCATGTGGTATGCCGGATTATGTGATGACAATCAGCAGACAGGCGCCGGTTTCAGCGCCTGTCTGTGAACAGAGCGAACCGTGATGCTGACGAAAAAGGGAAAGTACGGATTGAAAGCCTTGGTCGATCTGGCCCGGCTCGATCCGGGCGAGACCGCCTTCATTACCGAAATTGCAAGCCGCAACAATATCCCGAAGAAGTTTCTCGATACCATTCTGCTGGAGCTCAGGAACGCAGGTATTCTGCGCTCAAAGAAGGGACCGGGCGGCGGTTACTCGCTGTCGCGCCCCGCTTCCGATATTCGCATTGGACAGGTCGTACGCACGCTGGATGGCCCGCTGGCTCCGATCCGCTGTGCCAGCCGCACAGCTTATGAAGTCTGCGACGACTGTCGTGATCCGGATACATGCGAGGTCCGCCGGTCGATGACCACGGTCCGAGATGCCATCGCCGATATTCTCGACACGATGACGCTGGAAGATTTCATTCACAATCCGGGGCAACCGATTCTCCCGGAAGATGAGCTCGTTGCGAAGCGCGCAAGCTGAGGCTGAAAGTCAACGTGCCTCGGTTTGCCGCTTATCCTGGCGAAATTGCCGGAAAAGGGCATGATTTGGCCAATTTGATTTGATCTGAGAGCGCTCTCGCTATAAGCGATGCTTACTTTTCAGTCTTGGAGCGTTGATGATGGGTCTCAGGCAAGTTGACGTGACTAGTCCGAAAGAACGCGCTGTCGCCGAATCGATCGGACGGTCCATCGCCACTGCCGTAGATGGTATCAATGCGCTTGCCGCTTGCTTTGCTGCCGACCAGGTCCTTGCGCGCTCGCTGGTCGACGCCGTTGAACTGATCGCCCGTCGCAACGGCCGTGTCGTCGTATCCGGAGTCGGGAAAAGCGGGCATATCGGCCGCAAGATCGCTGCGACGATGGCTTCTACCGGAACCTCGGCCTATTTCGTGCACCCGACGGAAGCGAGCCACGGCGATCTCGGCATGATCACGTCGGAAGACCTGCTCATTCTGCTTTCCTGGTCGGGCGAGACTGTCGAGCTTGGCAATATGCTGACCTATGCCAAGCGCTTCAACGTTCCAATCGTGTCGGTAACATCCAATTCCGAAAGCCTGCTGGCGCGTAATTCCAGCGTTGCGATCACACTGCCGAAGGTACAGGAAGCCTGCCCGCACGGGCTGGCGCCGACGACGTCGGCTATGCTGCAACTGGCTGTCGGCGATGCGCTGGCAATTGCGCTTCTCGAGCGCCGTGGCTTTTCGGCGCAGGACTTCAAGACTTTTCATCCGGGCGGCAAACTGGGTTCGCAACTGCTTCTGGTGCAGGAGCTTGCGCATACGGGCGAGGCGATCCCCCTCCTGCCGCTCGGCAGTCCCATGGGTGACGCGGTAATCCAGATGTCATCCAAGGGGTTTGGTGTCGTTGGCATCACCGACGAAGCAGGAAAACTGGTCGGCGTGATCACCGACGGCGACTTGCGCCGGCATATGTCTCACGATCTACTGCTCGAAACGGTCGATACGGTAATGTCGCATCATCCGCGGGTCATCAAGGGCAGCGCTCTGGCCAGCGCGGCGATGGAATTCATGCAGGCGCAGAAGGTCACGGTGTTGTTTCTGGTCGATGACCTCGGGGTCCCGCGCGGCATATTGAACGTCCACGATTTGCTGCGCGCCGGCGTCGCGTAAGTGGTGCGTGGAGCCGGGGCGGATCTTTCGTGCCGGCCTCTTTGGTTTGGTCAACGGCGGCCAACATGAGAGCGCCGTTCTCCATATGGAATGGGGATAATTTGCGAGCAGATATCTTTGTCTGAACGGCTTCAATCCTTCCCTCCTGGACCGGTGGACCGGGCAATCGGTCCGCCGCCGGAGGCGTCGATTGCTCCACGCGATGCAGTTAAAACCTTTGCCTTTCAAATCCAGGAGTGGAAGCGGGGCGTTTTCCAGCGTTATTTCCCGGATCGCGATTTCACCTTCGTTCCCATGCACGTGCGGGAAAAAGACTTCCGGAGGGAGTGGGCAGCACGGATCCTGCAGGCGGCCAGCCCGCAGATTTTTGTCTGGGGCCTCAAGGTGCCGAAGGGCTTGCGGGCCTTTGCGGAAGAACACGGTATCCCTGTCGTTGTCATCGAGGACGGGTTCATTCGTTCGGTTGAGGCCAATGCCAGCCGCACGCCGCCGCTGTCGTTGGCACTCGACGCGGGAACAGCCTATTTCGATTGCCGGACACCGTCAGATCTGGAGCGGCTGCTCGCCACTCACGACTTCGACAGCTCTCCCGATCTTCTGCGGCGCGCAGCGGCGGGCATTCGTCTTCTCCTTGAAACGGGCGTCAGCAAGTACAATAGCGGGACGAAAACGGACATCGAGAATCTGTATGGTCCAAAGACCGGCAAGCGGGTGCTGGTGATCGGCCAGGTCGAGGACGACGCCTCTATCCAATACGGCTGCCTGCCGCCGATAACCAATAACGATCTCGTCCGTCTCGCAGCGCAGGAAAATCCCGGCGCCCAGATCATCTACAAGCCGCATCCTGACATCCTGAACCGTGTTCGCCTGGCGCAGTCGAATCCGGAAGATGTACGGCATGTCTGTGATATCCTCGCCCAGCCCCTGGGCATGGCGCAGGCCTTCGAAACAATCGATCATGTCTATACGATCACCTCGCTCGCGGGCTTCGAGGCGCTGTTGCGAGGGATAAAGGTCACCGCATACGGATGCCCTTTTTATGCCGGCTGGGGGCTGACGGACGATCGCCAGCCCAATGCACGGCGCGGACGGCGGCTTTCGATCGAGGCATTATTTGCCGGCGCCTATCTCCTCTACCCGCGTTATTTCGATCCTCGCACGGGCAGGGAGGTTTCCTTCGAGGAAACCGTCGAGCGGATTCTGGGATATTTTTCAGCTGGCGAGGTTCTTTCCGAACCGTGCTTGTCCGGGCCACGGTGGCGACCCTGGGGGCCTTATGGTGTTCTTGGCTGGCGCCATCTGCTGACGCCGCTCTTGTCACCGGTGATTGCCAGGATCGGTCACGCGCGCGATGCGCGGGACTTCAGGGAAGATCCGATCCTGTTCTTTCGGGAATTGTCTAATCCGAAATTCAGATTGGTCGGGCGGATTCTGTATCCCTTCGACAAATGACCGCTGGTGTCCTGCGCCGTGCTTGCGCGTGACATGTGGTTGGTCGAGCACCGTCAGTGCCGGGGAGGTGCGATTTTCGCCGGTTTTTTTCTCGGCGGCGGATCGATGAAAGCGCCGGGCTGGTTGAGTGACCGGTTGTGCAGCCGTTCGGCGATCGCCGCTGCACCGGCATCGGTCCCAGCGGCTGAATAGAAATTGCCCCGGACCTGGATTGACGCCGCAAGCAGGCGGAAAAATGCTGACTGCAGTGAGGCTTCCGGTGGCTCGGGCGAGCGCCAGAATTGCTCGAGCGGCGCCTGGTCGCTTAGCCCGGCGATATCGAATACGGCGGCCCCAAGCACTTTCACGGGCTTTCCGAGCTGCAGGGCATGCAGGCCGACGGTGGAATTGACTGTAACGGTTCCCTGCGCTCTCTCCAGCAGCGCATTGAGGTTACCCCCGTCGAGCACGTGAACGCGTTCCCCGACGTCGAGCCTGGCCGCCAGATCGGCCACATGCTTTCGCCAGTTGATGAGGCCGTTATCGAGTGGATGTATCTTGACCAGGAGTTGGGTATCGGGCGCTGCGTGGCGGGCAAAGGATATCAGGATCTGGCCGATGGCCTCGCGCTGGTCGTTATAGGGCGAGTGCGCGCGCAGCTGAAAATCAGTTTGCAACTGCAGCGGATAGATGAAGAAGGGTGCTTCACTTTCCAGACAACGATCGACAAGCTGGCTTGCTTCCCTCTCGCGCCGGCCGCTGCCCGCAAGGCGCATTACCCAGCCGGCATATTCGGCAAGCGGATGGAAGAGAGCGTGGCGGCGATAATGCGGGAAGAGGAACCACAGGAAAACGTTCGGCAGATTGTAGAGAAGGTCATAACTCGCTTCGGCAAGGAAGCTCTGCGCATAATGTCGTTTCCAATCCGGCTCGGGCAGGGTGCGGGCCGCCTCGATGATCTGCTGTGCATCGACCGGAAAATGCGAGTTGGATGACATGCCGCCGCGTTCGAGGGTCAGCCAGTCGGGCCGCAGGTAGCCCATCTCGATGACCGACACCGCAATGTTGCGTTCCCTTGCCGCTGCGATTGCAAGCTGATGATAGGGCCTCTCCTCGCCCAGCAGGATGAGGTCCGTGATCGCGTGACGGTCCATGAACGAACCCGCATAGGAGCGCCAGGCCTCGCCGCCGCGGCCGCGGTAGTTGTAACTGCCCTTCCGCCGCCAGAAGATCTGGTCGCCGGGATTGAGATTGATCCGCAAGCAGAGATGTCCGCTTGCTTCCAGCCACGCCGCGATCTTCGCAAAGATCGGCGATGATGGCCCTTGCAGGAAAAGGAAGACACGCCTCGACAATTGTTGCGAACCCATCGTCAGCGACTTTCAACACAGCGCGCCGGCACTATTGCAACTCGTCCTTGTGGAGCTTGGCGTGCCGGAGCATGGCCTCCAGTAGCTTCCATGGCTCCTCGTCGCGGGAGGGTGCGGGGCTGTGATGCGGCTTGCGGGCCGCAGCCAGGGGAACGATGAAATAGTCCGTGCGAGGATCGCGGAAGGGATCGGCAAAGGATTTGAGTAGCGGCGCATGGTCGCCGTAAAAAACCAGCCATACGGGCCGGTCAAGCTCATTCAGATGATCCACCAGCTCGCCGAGCGCCTTGTCCGACTGCTGGAGGATTTCCAGATAGATATCGACCGGATCGGTCTTCCCTTCGACACGGTTGGGCTCCCACGGTCCGTGATTTGCCATTGAGGCGACGAAGAGAAATCTCCCCTTGGCGTCATCCTGTTTCTCGACATCCTTGATGACTTTGCGTGTCAGTGCCGCGTCCGAGACATAGGGGCCATCCCGTGCCGGGTCATGATCGAATTCATCGAGCATGGTCATCTTCTCGAAGCCAAGCTGCGGCATTGCCTTGTGGCGCAGGAAAAACGTCCGGTCGTAGGGATGCATGAAATGCGTGCCCCAGCCGGCATTCTTCAGTTTCGTCGGCCAGACGACGTTCGTATAGTGACTCGCCCGCAGATAGGGGTAGCTGGCATCGATGTGAAGATCGTCGGGCACGAGCCCGCTCAGCACGGCGAACTCCGTTCGTAGCGTATATCCCCCTTCGAAAACGGTCGAAAGGCGGCCCCATTGCACGGCGAGCTTCTGCAGGCGGTCGATGGTCGGCAGTTTGACGTGGTCGACGCCGCAGTGCCGCATGTCGATGAAGGATTCCGACTGCCAGACGACAATGAGCGGCGCCTTGTTGTCAGCGTCATGTCCGATCAAGTCCTGGACGGCGGCAAAAAAGCGTTCGGAAAGGTCTGCAATGATCTTTTCGCGCCGGCGGCCAAGCCAGATGATGAAGTGAAACACTACCGAAGCAAAGGTGCCGAAGCGGACGGTGCTGACCTTGACGTTCGGCTTGCCGACCAGGTGCTGAACAAAGTCCGCGACCGGCCGGTTGACCGGGCCGTAGAACAGGAGGAGCCACGGCAGATCCGCAACGAGGATCATGACGATGATCCAGAAGAGCTTGCCGTTCGACGGCAGAAGGCTCGGCTCGAAATACATATAGAGTCCAGAGACGCCGAACACATAGAGGAAGGCGACCGTCCAGAACACGATGTTCAGCGAGTTCGCATAGAAGATCGACTTGTATTTGAAGACGTCGGCGACCAGCGCGATGTCGGAAAAGACCAGGGGCTCGCGAATGAATTTGAACTTCGCACGCGAAATGCCTGTGAAGATGACGAAGAAGCTCATGGTTCCGGCGCCGGCATAAAGTGGGCGCCAGGAAATCGCAAAGAACCCGGCAAAGACCAGGGCAATGATTGGAAGCCGCGCGAGGACATCCATTGCCGCACGCCTGCGGCTGAAGAGCGGGCGGTTCTTCTTGCGCTGGCGTTTGGGAAGCGCAAATCTGTCGGTGAACAGGATGACCACGCAAGAGAGGGCGTAGCAGAAAACGGTCAGCGTCAGCGGGTAGTCATGCATATGGAACGACGTCGACGCCAAACGGATACCTTCACGATCTATTGCTCGCCGCAGGCTTACCCCGCTGCGACAACCGACACTTAAATCCTATTTCCGCCATACACAAGCAGGCTCGGCCCTGTTCACTGGCGGCGGCTGATACGCAGGATGGCGCGGTCGAACCACCAGTTGAGGAAGGGCTTCACCGTCGAGCCGAAGCGGCCGAGGGCCAAGAGCGTCCAGCCGAAGAATACCTCGAAACGGCCTTTGTCGATGGCGCGTGCGATGCTACGCGCCACCGCATCCGCTGTCCATGGAGCAACACGCCCCATGATCACCGCCGCCTCAAGCGGGCGGTGCTCCAATTCGCGGGCGAACTGCGGCGTTTCCGTATCCGGCGGAAAACAGACGGAGATTTTCACGCCGTGTGGACGGGCTTCCGAACGAAGAGCCTCTGCAAAGCCATGCAGGGCGAATTTCGAGGCGGAATAGCCGGAATAACCATAGATGCCGATCAGGCCGGCGCCTGAGGAGACCAGCATGATCCTGCCGGTGCGGCGCTGCTTCATGCCGGCATAGACCGAGCGCACCGCATGGATGCTGCCGAACAGGTTGGTCCGGATCTGGCGTTCGAAGGCAGCCGTCGAAACCACGTCAAACAGCCCCGGTTCAACGATGCCGGCGCAGGCGATGAGGATATCGCAGGGGCCAAACGCTTCTTCGCAGCGGGCGATTGCAGCTGCGGTCTGGCCTTCGTCGGCGACATCAGCGCTTTCGATGCGGATTGCGTCGGCATTGCCGCTCTTGCTGAGTTCGGCTTGTGCCGCTTCCAGTGCCGATATCGTGCGTGCGAGAAGGGATATGCGCGCACCTCTGGACGCGTAGATCCGAGCGAGAGTGAGGCCAATCCCGCTGGAACCGCCTGTAATGATCACATGAGTCATGCTGCAAGACCGGCTCGGGAAAATTTCGGTAGTTGTTTTTCGTTTCGCCAGCTCAGCGTGAGGCGAGCATCTTCATCATCTGCTGGATATCGATCGACGCGAGGCCGAAATTCCGCTCGGTGAGATCCTTCAGCTTCTCCGCCGTCAGTGTCACCGTTTGGCGAATCTGCTCCTCGGTATGTTCGCTGGTGATGAAGAAGCGCAGGCGCGCCATGCCTTCCGGTACGGCCGGGTGAATGATCGGCAGCGCGTTGACGCCGGCGGCGTGGAGATCGTTGGAAAGCTGCACGGCGCGCAACGAATCACCAACGAGAACCGGTACGACGGAAAAGCCGCCGCTGAGGCCGGTATCGAGACCGGCTTCCTGCGCGAGCTTCAGGAACAGCGCGCCGTTGCGTTTCAATGCGGCCGCACGTTCTGGCTCGCTTTCCAGAATGTCGAGACTTGCGATCGCGGAGGCGGTCAGGACGGGAGCAAGCCCGACGCTGTAGACGAAGCCGCCGGCGCTCGCCTTGAGAACGGCAGCGAGCGCTGCACTTCCGGCGATATAGCCGCCGCAGCTCGATGTCGTCTTGGAAAGCGTGCCCATCCAGATATCGACTTCGCGGGGGTCGATACCGAAATGTTCAAACGTGCCGCGGCCGCGGCGGCCGAGAATGCCGAGCGAATGGGCTTCGTCGACCATCAGCCAGAAACCGTATTCCGCCTTCAGCTTCATGATCGCCGGCAGATTGGCGATGTCGCCGTCCATCGAGTAGATGCCTTCGACGATCACCAGGATGTGGCGATAGTCACCCGCGACGGTGCGCAGCACATGTTCGAGGTCGCTGGCATCATTGTGCTTGAACAGCCGTCGGGTGGCGCCCGACAGTTTGATGCCGGCAAGCGCGCTGTTGTGGATGAACTCGTCATGGACCACGAGGTCATTCGGGCCCATCAGGCAGCTGATCGCCGCGACATTGGTGAGGTAGCCGCTGACGAAGCAGACCGATGCCTCCACGCCGTAGAAGGCGGCGATGCGCTCCTCCAGTTCGGCGTGGGCCGGACGCTCGCCTGCCACCAGCCGGCTCGCCGATGCGGAGATGCCGAAGGCATTGATCGTGTCGCGCGCCTGCGACAGCACGTGGGGATGCCGGTTGAGGCCGAGATAGTCGTAAGAGGCGAAGTTGATCAGCTTGCGGCCGTCAATCACCGTCGTCGCTCCCGCTGCCGTCTGATGCGCCCGGTAGAACGGGTTGGCGATGCCGAGCTGTTCGCTCGCAGCCTTCTGCGTCAGGACCTGCTTGTATTCCGGCAGGTCCTCGAATCTGGTCTGCTTGCGCCGAACCGGCGGAGGAATGTCGCGCTCCGAGCGAGCCATGCGGTTTTTTTCCGAAGACTGGTGCGTGTTGCGCATCCGGTCCAGCAGATTTTCCTTCAGGCTGCTGCTCATCTTCGAAACGCTGTGACGTTCCTCGTCCTTGCTCATTGGCTCGCTGCCTTCTCCGTGCCAGTGCCGGTACCGTTGCCGGTGTGGCGTTGCGCGAGATCGCTGACGATCTTGTTGTCTACCGGCTCGCTATCGTCTTCGCCGCCGTGATCGCGCTTGCTGACCTTGTCATAGAGCTTGCGCGCGACGTCGCCGACGGTCGTGTTATCGGCCACACCGCTCAGCGGCATGTCGAAGCCGGTGTTCTGCTGGAAGCTGATGCCGAGTTCCACGGCCATCAGACTGTCGAGGCCGATTTCCTTGAGGACCTTGGACCGGGAGATCGTATCCTTCGAGACGCGAAGGATAGCAGCGATTTCGCCAGCCACCAGATCATAAAGGATGTCTTCGGCTTCCTGCGGCGATTTGCCTTCGATCATCGCGACGAGATCCATCGTCTGGCCGTCGCCCCCAGCAGAATGCTGGTCGGCTGTGCGCAGGATGACTTCGAACAGGGTATTGCGAACGACCGGCAGGTTGCGCGCGGCCGCCCAATCGAGCTCCGAGATCATGGCGACAGCCGCATCGACCGTGCCCGGATCAGAGCGGATGTAGCTCTCGACCTGGTCGAGTGCGGCCTGCGCCTTCAACGCCGTCTTGCCGATGCGCTTGGACAGGAGATCGTTGACGTCAGTGTTCTGCGCCAGATAGCCCTTGTCGGCGATCGCACCGAAGCCGATGGCCAAGCCCGGCAGGCCTTCAAGCCGACGCGCGCGAGCCAGGCCTTCGAGATAGCCGTTGGCAGCCACGTAATTGGCCTGCCCGGGATTGCCGACCAACGTCGTAGCCGACGAGAACAGGATGAAATGTTCAAGCCTATCGGCGCGCGTCAGCTTGTCGAGAACTGCGGCGCCCTTGACCTTCACGTCGATGACCGGGCGGTTACGTTCCCGGCTGAGATTGTTGATCAGCGCGTCATCCAGCACCATCGCCGCGTGAACGACGGTCTTTAGGGGGCCGATCTGCCGCAGCGTCTTGAGCAGTTCGTCGGCGGCTGCCTCTTCGGTGACGTCGCAGGCGTGAACGGTCGCCGAAACGCCCTTGTTCTCCCAGCGCTTGATCGCTTCAAGCGTTTCGATATCCGCAACGCCGCGGCGCGTGGCGAGCGCGATATTGCGCGCGCCCTTGTCCACCAGCCAGTTTGCGGCGGCAAGACCGAAGCCGCCGATGCCACCGACGACCAGATGAACACCTTGGCTGTCGACCGACATGCGGCGAGCCGACCGGTTGGCGATCTCGTCGCGTCCTGCTACGGGGGGCAGGACGACGATCTTGCCGATATGGCCGGCGTTCTGCATCAGGCGGAAGGCGTTGCCGATCTCGTCGAAACCGAAGGCGCGGTAGGGCAGGGGCACGAGCTTGCCCTCTTCGAAAAGCGCTCCGATTTCGGTGAAGATGCGTTTCGTCAGATCCGGCGCGTTGACCAGCAACTGGTCGGCGTCGATGCCGAAATAGCTGATGTTACGGCGGAAGGGTCTGAGCCCGATCTTGCTGTCGGCGTAGTAATCGCGCTTGCCGAGTTCGAGGAACCGGCCGAACGGCTTTACCAGCGACAGGCTCTGTTCCATCGCTTCGGAGAACAGTGAGTTCAGGACGAGGTCCACACCCTCACCGCCGGTCACGCCACGGATGTCGTTGACAAAGGCGAGTGAGCGGGAATCGAAGACGTGATCAGCGCCGAGCATCTTCAGGAAACGGCGCTTCTCGCGCGTTCCTGCCGTTGCGATGACCTTGGCACCGGCGAGCTTTGCAACCTGCAAGGCGGCCAGGCCGACACCGCCGGCAGCGCCGTGGATGAGGATTGTTTCGCCGGCGCGGATACGGCCAAGTTCCACCATCGCATAATAGGCGGTGAGGAAGGCGACAGGCACTGTCGCGGCGGCTACAGGGCTGACCGTTTCCGGCAGCTTTGCAACCCCCGACCGCGAAACGACCGCATGGGTGGAGAACGCCGCCGGCGCGATCGCCATTACGGCGTCGCCGACCGAGAGGTCGGTCACGCCGCTGCCGATGGCGACGACATGGCCGGACAGTTCCATGCCGATGGTCGCACCGGCAAAACCGTCTTCGAGCGCCTCTTCCGGCAGAAGGCCCATGGCCCACATGACGTCGCGGAAATTCAAGCCGGTGGCGGCTACCTCAACGACGACATCGCCGGGACCCGCTTGCGGGATGTCGCATTCTTCCCAGGCGATGCTGCCGACCTGCGAGCTGACACGCTGGCGGATGGTCGCCGCCTTGAACGCGCTGGTCTTGCGCAGACTCCGGTCGACCGGGCCGGGAACGGCGCGGATTTCCGAAAGAGTTCCGGTCGTTCCGTCGAGCAGCCATTCGCGGTTGGCGCTTGCATCCGCCAGCATCGCGATTGCCGTGGCCAGCTGATTGCCGGCACCTGCCTTGGCGCCGGTGAAGTCGAGCGAATGGATATCGAGAAAATCATATTCGTTCTGCAACACGCGGGCGAATGCCCACA
Source organism: Rhizobium giardinii bv. giardinii H152 (assembly GCF_000379605.1). Taxonomy (GTDB): domain Bacteria; phylum Pseudomonadota; class Alphaproteobacteria; order Rhizobiales; family Rhizobiaceae; genus Pararhizobium; species Pararhizobium giardinii. The sequence continues at coordinate 506,327 of NZ_KB902578.1, forward strand.
GGCCGCTGTTGATGCTCGAGCCGGGCTCATCCTGGACGCGAGACGCCGCAGCTACCGGCGACCCGCCGGGAGCTGCGATGAGCAGGCGCGGACGATGTCCGGCGGTCGGCTCGGCGTTGGAATGATACTGGCGCAGTGCCTCGGCAAAGGCACTCAGCGACAGCACCCGATTTTGCAGCACTGCGGAATCCTGGCTCCGACCACCGGACGTTGCCGACGACAGGTATACGGCGCGCACCGGCTTGTCGTTGAGCCCCTCGATCGCCTCTGCGATTTTATCCTTGTCGGCATCGAGATCACCGGTCAGTTGAACCGGCACGAGGGGAGCCTCGATCGCATCCTTGCCCGTGGGCAGGATGCTGTGAAGGCTTGAAACACTGCCTTCGTGAAGCACGAGCACGGGGCTCGCGACCTCCGTGACCGATGCCTGAGCCGCTGGCGCGCTGTCAGTAAACTGGCCGCCTTGCGCTTCGACCACGGTGATATTGCCATGCGACAATTCATGGTCTTGAACAGAGATGTTGCGCAGTCCGAGATCGCCCAGACATTTCTGCCATTGCGTCGCGGTGGGAAGCCTGCCGATCGGGAATTCCACCGTCTGGGTGCGGGCGAACCAGCCGTCGATCAATCCGAAAGCAAAGTCGCTGAAGACTGTCGGTGCGCTGGTTGCGGCGATGAGGGCACCGTTTTCCTGGAGGCAGACACGCATCGCGTTGCGAATGGCAACATCTTCATCGACCAGCGTGAAAATCGTGTCGGATGCGCTGACGACGAGATCGAAGGCCGGAAGCGCCGCGAAAGCGTCCTTCTTCAGGACGCGCACATGCGCGTCTTCCTCGAATGCGATTTCGAGATTCCGCTGCGCATTTTCGCGCGGCTCGACCACGAGCAGCGAGGCGTTGTACTTGGAAACCAGCGTGGCGAGACGGCGGGTAAAGCCGGTGGATACCGTACCGGCCTCGACGATCCGCAGGTCACCCTTGCCGTCTGCGAGCGCTTTTTCGACTGCGGACAAGACCAGAGCCATTTTTTGACGCGTCGATTCGGAGTGAACCGTCTGATGGTCGAGCGTCGCATCGCTGATGAAACCTTGCGGTTTGGCCGCAACATTGGCCTCGTTGGCCGATATTTCGGAGGTAAATAGGCTGTCGATGCGGTCCAATGCTTCGGCATAGGCATTGTTGATCAAAACGGCTTCGACGGCGCGTTCCGAGCGTTCGCCGTAAAGTTCCTTCAGGATGTCGCCGACCGGGGGCAGCGAGAATTCAGGCGCGATCTTCCAACTGCCGCCCTTGTGTTCGCACAAGCCTGCGTCTTCCAGAACATAGAGACAGTTGGCGAGGAAGCACCGAAAGGCGAAATCGCCGGGCAGCGACCGTGTGTCGATCAGGCCGGTTCCCTTGCCGAGCTTAAGCGCTATTTCATGGCAGGCGCGATAGATCGCCGCGTTGAATAGCAAGGTCGTGTTGTCGATGCCAGCGCCTTCCGCACCGGCAATCAACGGAAGAGACAGGGCGCTACGCGGCGTTGCCGCCAGCGGCACGGCGCGGTCCGAGGGCACTGCCTCGTAGTGAAAGGACAGCATGTCCAACGTCTTGTGCTGGCGCAGATAGGTCCGGCGGAACCGGCAATCGTCGAAAGCGGCGATGAGTTCGCCGCCCTTGCCGAAGAAGCGGAATTTCGCCTTGATCGAATTGGCGCTGATGCGTTCGATCTCGACCAGAGCCCGCTTGACCATCGTGCCCGAATTGGTCACACGCACCGACCCGAAACGCACCGGGATATAGGGCGCACCGCCGGCTTCGCCGGTGAACCGGTCGAAAAGCGCCACCAGCCCATGGAAAGTCGCATCGACGGAGATCGGGTTCAGGCTGTAGGAAACGAACGGATGGCCCGCCTCTTCCGGGTCCCTCAACTCGACATCGATGAACCGGTCGCCATAGGAGACGGCACGCGCCATCAGTTGGAACCGCGGACCGTAGTCGAGGCCGAACTGGCGTGCGGTTTCATAGGCCTTGGCAGGCGTTACGGTCGCCGTTTTCTCCAGGCCGGCGAACCGGCTTGCGGCGGCGGGCTCATCAGACGGAATGGGCTTGCGGCTACGCGCCACGGCGTGCACGGCCCAATCGTCCTCCGACAGCCGCTCGCGCGAGCGAATCTCGATATCCCCGGTCTCTGGCGAGAGGATGGTCGACAATTCCATCATCCGGTTGTCGGTAAGCTCGAGCGGCCGCACGATTTCCAGATTGGTGATGTCGACGTTCGGCGTGCCGTAATACTGTTGCGCGGCGGAGACGGCGATTTCGATGAAGCCGCTCCCCGGCAGGATGGCCTTGCCGTCAACGACATGCTCGGCAAGATCCGGAAACAGATGCGCGTCGATATGGTTCTTCCAGCTTCCGCCGTTCGGATCGGCGCGCCAGCCAGCCAGCGTGTAGGGCGTCTTGGAGCCGCGACCGAACAGATCGGTTGAATCGGTGGTGGTCGCCGGACGAAGTTCCGTCGGCTCGAAGGGGAGGTTCGGCAGGCGGACGAAAGCGTTGCGCTTGCCGAACAGGCGGGTTTCATCGAAGGCTGCACCGTGAGCGATGGCGCGCGCCATGGCGCGCGAGATCGGATCCCGGCCCTTTTCACCAGCATCGCGCAGCAGGGTCGGCACGACCATGCCCGGCGCGGAGGACTGCTTGACCGTTTCCTTCAGATAGGACGACAGGATCGGGCGGGGCGAGATTTCGATGAACAGGCTGCAGCCGAGTTCGATCGCAGCTTCCGTTGCCGCCTGGAAACGGACCGGTTCTCGGACGTTTTTCCACCAGTAATCGGGGTCTAGTTGCGTGCCATCCAGCCGGTCGCCGGTGACCGTGGAGAGAAAGGCGAGTTCCGATTTGCGCGGCGCGATGTCCGGAATATCTGAGAGGAACGCCTTCTTTGCCTGATCGATGATCGGGTGGTGGAACGGATAGTTGATGTCAAGAATCTGGACCGGGATCTTGGCTTTGCGCGCCGCGTCGCGGAAGGCGGAGACTTCGTGCGCAGGACCGGAAATGGTCACCGAATTATGGGCGTTGACCGCGGCGACGCACACGTGCTCAAGGCCGCGTGCCTTGGCGAAGGCGCTTGCCCCCTCTTCACCAAGCATGACGGCGGCCATGGTGCCCTGACCGGCAAGCAGATCCTGGTGCAGCGAACGCTTGGCGACGATCGCAACCGCATCGACGAGCGAAAGGGCGCCGGCGGCATAGGCTGCGGCGATTTCGCCGACCGAATGGCCGAAAACCGCCGTCGGCTTGATGCCCATGGCAACCAGCGAATCCGACAGAGCCGCCTGAACGGCGAACAGTAGCGGCTGTGCAACCTTGGTGTCGGCGAGCTTCTTGTCGAGATCGGGATCGGTGAGCAGATCGGTCAGCACGGTGTCCGAATGGAACTTGAAAAGCGCGCTGACGGAGGTGAAGCACTGACGGAAATGCAGATTTTCGCGGAACGCTTCGACGCCCATGCCGGCCCATTGCGAACCGTTTCCGGAGAAGACGAAGGCAACCTTCGCATCCTTCGTCACGGCTTCGCCGGCTTCGCCTATGTCGGATGCGGGCTTTTCGAGGTGGCTGGCGATGGCGCGGACAATGTCTTCCGGATGATCGCTACGCGCGGCAAAACGATAGCGCATCTGGGTGCGATTGGCGCCGGAGGCGGCGACAATGGAGCGAACTTCTTCCGGTGAAGCCTTGGCGAAGGTCGACTTGTAGGATTTCAACAGCTCTTCGAGGCTGTTGACGGTGTGGGCGCTAGCCATGAACACATGGCCGGTGGCGTTGTTGCGGTTGCGCTCGTCCTGGACGGGATCCGGGTCGCTGATGACGACATGGGCATTGGCGCCGCCGAAACCGAAGGAATTGATGCCGGCGAGGCGCGCGCGCTTGCCGCGCAGCAGTTCGATCGGGTTCGCAGTGACGCGAACGTTCAGCCCGTCGAAGTCGATGTTGTCGTTCGGCGTCTCGAAATGCAGCGAGGCGGGCAGATAGTTGTTCTCCAGCGCCATCATCGCCTTGAGCATGCCGAACAGGCCGGAGGCTGGCTCGGTGTGGCCGATATTCGACTTGATCGAGCCGATCGGAACCGGCGCACGGCGATTGGCGCCAATGACGGTACCGATCGACCAGACTTCGGCCGGATCGCCCACCTTGGTGCCGGTGCCATGGCCTTCGACGAAGGCGACCTGATTGGCATCGATATTGTTGCCCTCGTAGATCGACCGCAGCAGGTTGGCCTGGGCTTCGCGCGATGGCAGCGAGATACCATTGGTACGGCCGGCGGAGTTCACGCCGGTGGCAACGATCTTGGCGTAGCTGCGGTCCTTTTCCTGACGCGTTCTGTCCGAGCGGCGCAGGATGAAGACGACACCACCTTCGGCGCGCACATAACCGGCGCCGTCATTGTCATAGGCGCGGCAAAGGCCCTCGGGCGACAGCATGCGCGCCTGGGCAAAGCCGACGAACGGTAGCGGGTGGGCCAGAATGTTAACACCGCCGACGATCGCCGTGTCGATTTCACCGGCATTCAGCGCCCGCATCGCCTGGTCTAGCGCGACCAGCGAGGAGGAGCAGGCGGTATCGACCGTCATGCTCGGGCCGCTGAGACCGAAGATATGGGAAATACGATTGGAAACGATCGAAAGCGTGTTTCCGGTCATGAAATAAGGCCCGGCTGCGGCCGGATCCTCGACGGTCAGGTTGGCATGGTCGAGGCTGGACGCACCGATGTAGACGCCGACATTCTCGCCATGCAGCGACGTCATCGCGATATTGGCGTCTTCGAGAGCGCGCCAGGCGAGTTGCAACAGGACGCGCTGCTGCGGATCCATATACATGGCTTCGCGCTGCGACATGCCGAAGACAGCCGGATCGAAATCATAGATGCTGTCAAGCACACCGGCCGCAAAGGAATAGGTCTTGCCCGGGTTGCCGATAACCGGATGCCAAAAGCGCGCGAGATCCCAACGGTCCGACGGTACGCGCGTGACGGTGCATTTGCCCTCGCGCAAAATTCGGAACAGTGCCTGCGGCGAATTGGCTCCGGGCGCGAGACATGCACGCCCTATGATTTCAACTGTCATATTGTATCGAACGCTCTAAACTTTGGAGTTATCCTGCTGATTGCACCTGACACGCGAAAAAGCAATCGGAACTTCTCTAACCGATCCCGTCGGATCGATCCCTCGTCACTTCGAAGCCAGCTATATTAGTGTCCTTTTACCCCATGTTTTTCAGCTTTCAACCCTGTAGCGCGAACATACATGCGCTCCCAGACACTTATGAAAACAGTTCGTAACCGTTGTGAAGACGGCAGCATTTGACGCGGCATAGGACGCAGGAGCGACGCGCTCCTGCCATGGTGCGACTGGCTTAACACGCTGAATTTAGGGGATAGTTTCGCTAAAAAATTAGCCTTGGGGGGTGTCTATGATGGTTTTTCGGCGATCTGTCCGGCGGAAGCATTTTGGTTCCATTGGCGATGCTGCTTCCCGGGTGAAGCAATCGTGCAGGGCGCTGCTGCCCAGCGATTTTGTCGGCCTGATGCGCAGGTCATCCTCTGCGATGATGCTGGCAGCTCGGACCGTCGGCGATCCCGCAGGCAGCAAGCATAAGGGGTGGCGGTATCCAGGATAACGGTGAGTTCGGCTCCGCATCGAACGGGATGCCTACCCCGTCGCCGTGGGGGCAAACCGGCAAGCTTGCCAGCTTCACGTGACCCTCGTGTGTTCCGATCGCCGAGGTGCTCCCTTGGGTCGGTGTGCTCTGCGCCGGAAAATGCCCGCTTTCGCCCTCACCATCAGTGTTTGGCGCTATCCGCATGCGGCGACGGAAAGACGAAATGAAGCTGGCCGGATTTGATCGAAGCGCGCTCGATCAGTGCCTTGTGCTCTTCCCGCATCGCCCGTGAGCGCTCCCTGAAGGCTCGTGATTGAGCGAGTACCGCTTGTGTCCGCTCGGTAATCTCATCGATATGGCGCATCACTGACCTCAAAAATCTGCCGCACAAATCTGCCATCACGTCGAGCCGGCACCACCTCTCGGGAGCCGAGCCACTCTTTTGTTCATGTTATGTTCTTATTTGAGGTTGATGTCAAGAATGCCTTGGCCGCGCTGAACCGCCTCCCGTCTTTGGATTATCCGGAATGAGGCGTGCGGCCTAAGGCGTCGAAAACGTCGTAAGCTCAATCCCGGGATGTAGCTTCTTGAGGTTTGGCAGAGACTTTGACTGCCACGGAAACTCGGACGTTCCGCGGACCGTGAGATGGACACTCGGTCTGTTGCGCGCTTCGATGGTGAGCTTGGCAAGCAGATTGATTCCGGAGGAATTGAGAAACTGCAGCCCCGTCAGGTCTATGATGACATGATCCGGTTCGCCCTCAAGAACGCTCATGACCAGGGCAAAAATAGGAGCATAAGCCTCCGTGCCATGCAGGCGCATGGTCCCATCGAAATAGATTGCCTTGTCTTCCGACCAGACGCGATATTCTTCGTCCTTGATTTCCATGTTGTGTGCCCATCAGTTCGAGATGTCGGGGACCGTGATAGACGCATAGGTTTCCAGCGGGATTTTGTTGTCCTGTTCCCTGGAACCAAAAACCCACGCAAAGTGAGCACCATAATCGCTCATGAGCGTCAGAAGTCCAAGCCCTGAAGTGGTCGTGCTCACATGCATCGCATTCGCTTCGATCCGCTCTATGAGAAGGTCTCCGGGATCGCCGGTGGTTATTTCTGAAAGCAGATGTTGGAACCGCTGGGCCGCTGTCTTGTCGATGAAATTGGAGACCTTTGCGCGAAAGGTGTTTGCCTCGATCGAAGCCTCCAAGAGAACTTCACCGCCCATACGGAATTTCACGGCATTTTCTATCAACTCGTTGGTCAAGTAGCCAACGTTGTGGCGGACTTCTCTGTAGAGACTGCGGGATGCGCGGTAGCGCAAGGCGACGAACTCTGCGACGAAATCCGCCGTGATCGCGCAGTGTTTGAAGCTGAGGTCCAGTGGTCCTTCGAACAGCCGAAGTCGTGTGACATGTTCGCCCGTGTCGATCGTAAGGTCTGGCATTCCAAATAAGGTTGTCATCGCTCACCTGTGCTTCATGACAACGAGTGTGATGTCGTCGTGAATCTTATGCGTGCCGATATGTGCCATCAGGTCCTCGATGATTCCCAGTTTGACGTCTTCGGCGCTTCGCCCGTATCGCTGCCGCGCGCTCTCGCACAACCGTTCGATACCAAAAAGCTCGCCGTCGCAGTTCTCGGCTTCCGTAACGCCGTCGGTGTGAAGAATGATCATATCACCGTGGCCGAACGCAATTTCCCGAGTGGCCACGAATGCCGAGATATCCGCTTCCAGGCCAATCGGCAAACCGAGATCAAGGGTGTCGATCCGCTCCACCAGGCCCAGCTTCCGAACCACGATGAGTTCCTCGTGCTGGCCGGAAAGCGTCAGGCGTCCCTTCTCATAGTCGAGGAACGCGAGGGATAGATGCTTGTTGGTGTTGGTTCTGACAATATTCTTGTAAATGGCGCGGTTTACGGAATTGAGGAATTGCGACGGGTCCATGTCGCCCGCTTCCTGGAGAGCCCGCGCTACCGACTGGACCATCAACATCAATACGCCGCTTTCCAGGCCATGCCCGGTGACATCGCCGATGCCGATTTTCAGTCGCTCACCATCCTTAAGAACGTCGTAGTAGTCACCCCCGACTTCGTCGGCGGGCCGCATGTAGGCTGCAATCTCCATCTCCGTGATTTCCTGGAGCTCTCCAGCCTTTGGCAGGACCATCATCTGGATGCGGCGCGCCACGGCCAGTTCCGCCCCGAGGCGCAAATTCTCGCTGCGCAACTGCGTGTTCAATGCCGAGATCTGTAGGTTCGCCTCTTCGATCTCGCGCGTTCGGTCCTCCACAAGTTGTTCAAGATTCTCGGTATGAAAACTGATCTGCTCCGCCATGCGATTGAAAGCGGCGCCGGCCTCGCCGACCTCGTCGCGGGTCGGTATATCAACCCGGACGGAATAATCCTTGACCTGGATGCGCTTGGCCGCACCGGCGAGGGCGCTAATGCCGCCGGTTATTCGCTTGGATATCGCGAACACCGCACTAATCACGAAAAGCAGAGATACGAGCAGCGCCAGGATCTGATAGACTAGGATTCGGTTCGTGGCCTCTGTGATTTTCGCCTGCGCAGCAAACAGCGAGGCATAGATTTCGCGTTCGGGCACGACGATGCCAAGCGACATGGTTTCGCGCCCAACGGGACCGGATCCCCACAGGTTTGTCGGCTGCAGCTGCTTCAGGACGACCAGGTAGGGTACCTTCTCGCCGTTTTCATCGAGCATGATATGTTGCAACGAGCCGTCCTGATCCAACGGCAATTGCGCGATCTGCGGCTGTGCGCTCCTGCGCAGAGAGCGGTCGAGACCGGTCACGCCTTCACTGTTCTCAGCGCTTGACGACCGAAGACCGATCACCTTCTCTCCCACCGGATTGATGGCGACGACATTGCCGTCCGACATCGTCAGGAAGCCGAAACCATTATCGGCCACTTTGACGTTCTCAACGATTTCCGCCAGTTGATCGAGGGTAATATCGGCGCCGGCCGCACCCGCCACCCCCTTGCGGTCGCCAGTCCACAGCGGCCGGAAGAAACTGACGATGAGCTTGCCGGTGATCGCGTCCGTATACGGTGCCGTTTGGGTAATGTCGTTGTTTACCGGGCGCAGGCCTGGATCCTGAGCCCACTGTTGCCACGACTCGTAAAGCCCCGGGAAGAAGAAGGTCCAGAAATCCGCCTCGTTGTGCCCCGGATAGAGCCTGTCGAATGTCTGGGCCTGATTCGTATAGGGCGCTGTCCTGAAGATAGGCCGTTCTCTCGGGCCGATATAATACATCTGCAGCTTCGATTGGCCGTTTGCCAGCAGGCTCGGCGCGACGAGATCGAGGACTGCGCTGTTTTCGATCTCTGCCTCAACTTTGGGAAGCGGCTTGTGATTTGAATCGAGAAGATATCCCCACACACTGACGACGGAGAGAGGTCCAGGTCGATTCTGCGCCCATCGACCCTTCTCATCATAGACGACGTTAACCGCTTCGGGGGCGCCCCGGACCATCGCTTCCCCGATCTGGGCCTCCCTCGCCGGATGGTCGATCTGCGCCTGCAGCACGCCGGCCAGAGTGCCGACGTCGGAATGGACCTGAGCCAGCAGCAGATTAACGCGGGCGGCTGTCGTTTCCGCGTAGGAACGGATGTAGTCCTGGTTGGCCCGTTCCAGCCCCTGGCCCACCTCCGCGGTGGCATCGCGGGAGAGCCGCTGGACGTTCCAGAGTGCAAGGCCGCCACTGACGAGCAGATCGAACAGCACGGCGCCGCCAACGACAAGGACGAACTTGGCGCGGAATGAGCGCAGGCCAAGGCGGGGGGTGTGGTGCAGCGGTGCGTTCATAGAGGCTTGCGTCCCGACGCCACCCAGATCGGCCAGCCGGCATAGCCTTTGGGATGGAGGGCAGCGAAGATATGGTCCTGGAAACCCTGGCGGAAGCGCTGGATGAACTCGGCACTATCTCCACGCTTCACGGCCATTTCGCCGGCATAGACATCTTCCCAGGCCATGATGACGTCGGCGAAGTCCCGCGGGTCGCCATCCAGATTGGTGACCATGAAGGACTCGACGATGATGTCTTCGAAGCCGGCGTCGGCGAGGTACCGGCGGCTTTTGGGGCCTAGTTCCACATCCATCTCGAAATGGCTGAACAGTTTCGCGACCTCGTTGTAAGTCCATTGAATGCTCTGCGATCGAGGCTCGCCGAGGCAATGCGAGTTTTTCTCGTTGGTTACGTACACCCGCCCTCCTGGCTTGCAAATCCTGTAAAGCTCGCCGAGCAGCACGTCTGGCCGGTTGAATATCTGCAGCGAATGGCGGCAGGTCACCAGGTCGAACTGATTGCCCTCGAGCAACATCTCGGACGCGTCGCCATAGGTATATTCGATACCGCTGATACCGAAACCGGCTGCCACATCGCGCGCATAGGCAAGGCTTGCCCGCGAATGATCGAGCGCCACAATTCGCGCCGGCTGGAAATCCTTTTGCACGAGCACCGCGAAATCACCGATACCGCAGCAAATGTCCGCCATCACGATTCCAGGGCGCATGCCGTGACGAGGAAGGATTGCGCGCTCGTGGCGCCACGTCATCTTGGTTTGCGTGCGCAGTATCGGAATAAAGCTCGTGTTTTCCACGAAGTTCTGGCCAGGGTAGAACTTGGAATCGTAGACCTCGACTGTTATTTGCGGGTCGAGCTTGTTCAGATGTGCAAACATCCGTGTGGTCCACCCGACGACGCTCGAGGTGATGATCACGAAGCGAAGATCCGACCGCGCCCGGCAGGCATCGAGAACCACCCGCACAAAGGCGTGAAAAGCCGTGTTGTTCATCTGTATGAGGCGTTTCACATTGATGTAGAGGACGCCGCGCACCTCTTCGATCGCCTCCTTCAGCGTCGATATGCTTGTCGCGATCTCGTCGGCCGAACGCGGCCGAACCACGCCGGCAAGAGAAAACTCCTGGCTGTTGGCGTCAAACTCTGCGCTGAAGCGAGCGGGAGGATTTACCGAACTCAAGTCACAATTCCTTCAAGCGGCAAATCCACGACGAGCGTTATCGACGAGGGAGCGCTGTCTTCCAGGTGAATCAGAGCGTCGAAGTTGATCGTGAGGTCCAGGAGAACGGCATCCCGAGTTGGTGCCAGGTCGGTCGAAATGGAATCGAGATAGCGCGCAAGTGCGTCCCCCCGGCGCGCCTTGGCCACAGCTTCATTGAGAAAATGCCGCTGGCGTGGAGGGCATGGAAACGTCAGTTTCACCCGTTCCGTCGGACCTTGCCGATAGACCGCACAGCCGATCTGACCATCGGGAAAGCCACCGCGAAACAAGACCTCCAGGAGTTCGTTGAGCGCCGACGAGAAGAAGTTCGAATGGCGAACGGGATCTGTCCGGTTGAGGCTGATCATCCGCGCCACGAAGGTGGACAATTGATCGCAATGGTGCCAATCCGAAAGAAAGGTCCCCATTTCCATCTCAAGCTGAAGCAAGGGCTCGAAGTCTGCTTCAGGCTCTCTTTCGGCTACATGCATGCCGTTTCCTTCTCCACGAGTCGAACTCTGCTACGGCGCTTCAATACCTCAACGCCGATTTCTAACCCGCTCGAGGTGCGGCCAGATGTGAACGCCGCACCTGCTGTTTTTCCAGTTTCGGACCTCTTGCACAAGCGACAGCCTGCTACAAGCCCGCTACTAAAGTGCTAACGACGACTGGCGGAGGAACTCGTCGATCGCTGCCGCAGGCATCGGAACGCCCAGGAAATACCCTTGCAACTGGTCGCATCCCTCCTTCTGAAGCCAGTTTATTTGACCTCGCGTTTCCACGCCCTCGGCGGTAACGCGCATTCCCAAACCATGCGCCAGCGCGATGACAAACCGGACAATCGTCTGGCTTTTCTCGTCGGTCTCGAGATCCTTGATGAAATATTTGTCGATCTTGATCGTGTCGAACGGGAAGTTTTTCAAATAGCTCAAAGAGGAATAATAGGTCCCGAAATCGTCGAGCGAAATCTGAACGCCCAGGACATTCAACGTATTGAGCGCATCCAGATTGTCTGTCGTCCGCTCGAGCAACACGGATTCAGTCACTTCGAGTTCGAGACGATCGGCACGCAGGCCGACCGCGTCGAGTGTCTGGGCGACCCGGTCCGTCAACCCTTCCCGCAAAAACTCCGCCGAAGAGAGATTGACGGCAACGGTGAAGTGGGCCGGCCACGTCGTCGCTGTTCGGCAAGCCTGCTCCAGCACCCATTGTCCTATTTCGCTCATCAGGCCGTCGGACTCGGCCATGGGAATGAATACGCTCGGCGGGATGAGGCCAACGATCGGATGACGCCACCGCAACAGCGCCTCGAAGCCGACAACTGAAGAGGGCAGCCTGACGAGCGGCTGGTATTCGACGAAGAATTGGCCCTCTTGCAGCGCTGTCCGCAAGCTGCGGCGCAACATTTCGCGTTGCTCCAGGACGATCAGCATCGCGCGGCTGAACGTCCTCGCGAGACCGCGCCCATCTTTCTTCGCAGCGTAGAGGGCGATATCGGCGGCCTTCATCAACTGCTCTGTCTCGTTTCCATCCCCTGGGGCGATGGCAATACCCACACTCGCTCCCACGAAGACGTTGATGCCCTCGACTGTGAACGGCTCCTTGAAGGCTTTGACGACCGCGTCAGCCAAGCGCTCGGCCTCTGCAGGCTGGTCGACTTTCCACTGGATGACCGCAAATTCGTCACCTGCCAGTCTGTAGGCAACCTCCCGCTCTCCCAGCACGTTTCTTATTCGCTCTGCCGCCATTTTGAGAACAGCGTCGCCGGCGCCGTGGCCCAGCGTGTCGTTGATCGGTTTGAAATCATCAAGATCGATTTGCATGAGGGCCAGCTTCGCCCCGTTTGGCACGGGCAGGGTACCTCGCAACTGATCGCTGAATTGGCGCCGGTTTGGCAGCCCTGTCAGAACATCATGGGTGGCCTGGTGAAGGAGAAGCGCGCGGTCGCTGTCGCTGGATGCCTTGCGATAGGTTGCACCACCTTCCACTTCAACGACGCCAATGCCGCGGGGCGTGCGAAAGATGAGCAGTGCGAGACGATCCCTGGTTGTTGCGTCGGCGATTTCGACGCTCCGCGGCACGCCGCTGGCAAGCACGAATTCCACAGCCGCTTTAGGTTTGGGAGCCAGCAGACCGGGATAGACGTGCCACAATGTGGCATCGACCAGAGAGTCGATAATATATGTTTTGCTGTGCCGGGGCGAGCAATCGATCAGATGAAAGCTCTCGTCGTAAAGCGAGATGAGTTCGTCTTTTTGCGTGAAGGAATAACGTTCCACCGAAGATGAAGCAGACAACGTTCTGTCAGCGTCCCGCATTCTCGCCTCTCCTGCTGTTGCCTACGGTCCAAGCAATACCTGCTTAATCTACCTGAGATTGCATAGCATTCAGATAACTTCGATGTTATTTCACCTTGTCAGCCAATTCACAACTATCGCCGAAAGTGTTGCCGTCACTGCCGCTCGACCACGGAGAGATGCATGAAATCTCGCTGTCATCAGCGATTTGGTCAAGGGGCGATGGCGAGTCGCGTTCGTTCCTGCCGCGTATTCTTTTATCATTTACTACCAAGACACGCAATTTTGACGCTTTGGTCAACGCAGGATATCGTTGGGCACCCGGCTGGACGGCCTCCACCTTGGCATTGGTGTTTCTGGTCGGCGCATCGGGGCGCGGGGAGACGGCGCAAATACCGGGCTCACTCATTGGTCACCCAGAAAAACTGACTTCAGGAAATGAATGGTGCTGCTAGAGAGATTTGAACTCTCGGCCTCTCCCTTACCAAGGGAGTGCTCTACCCCTGAGCTATAGCAGCATCGTGCGGCGGATCGGTGTTGTCCGGCGCGAGCGAGGGCCTATTGCCATAGCTTGTTGCGAAGCGCAAGCCGCAAATCTCATATTTCGTTGGACAGGTCGGGGGAAACGGCGGCAATGCTTCCCGACCGAGCGGATTTGCGGTATTTCAGCGGTCATGCAGGATAAAGACGATCAAAGACACGACAGCGACAGCAAGCCCGAGCTTTCCGGCAAGGGTGAGCGCGGACAGGAAGCGCGCCGTCAGGCGGAGGCGCGCCGGGAGCGAGCGGCCAGGACGCTGCGGGAAAACCTGCTGCGGCGCAAGCAGCAGGGGCGGGCGCGGCGTGCCGGCGATCCCGATGAAACATCCGGGTTGCCTGCCGCAAAATCGGACGAATCTGGGGATTAAACGGCGGCTGTTACCATCGAGCGGATTCGGACGCGGATCGGCATGCGATGGCAGGGTTTATTGTTTCAGCCTTTGTCGTGCCCTATCCAGGGCGCCGGGGCGAACTTCACGTCAGTGGCAGATGTCGGCTTTCGTCCATCCGGGTGCTTGGCCGCCATCGTTTCAATTTGCTTCTCATTTCACCGCACTTCCTTTATGGAGGCGCCAATCTCTCAAGATCGGAATGTCAGGAAAGGCGGGCGGCGCCCGTAAGGTACCCTATGGATCGCATCAGAATTACCGGCGGCAATGAACTTCGCGGGATCATCCCGATTTCCGGCGCCAAGAACGCCGCTTTGCCGCTGATGATCGCCTCGCTTTTGACGGATGACACGCTGACGCTGGAAAATGTCCCGCACCTTGCCGATGTCGAGCAGCTGATCCGCATTCTCGGCAATCACGGCGCCGACATCTCCGTCAATGGCCGCCGCGAGCGCCAGAGCGAAGGCTATTCGCGCACGATCCATTTCACCTCCCGCAACATCGTCGATACCACCGCACCTTACGAGCTGGTTTCGAAGATGCGGGCGAGCTTCTGGGTGATCGGCCCGCTTCTGGCGCGCGAAGGCAAGGCGCGCGTCTCGCTGCCGGGCGGCTGTGCCATCGGCACACGGCCGGTCGATCTGTTCATCGAGGCTCTGGCGGCGCTCGGCGCCACGATCGAGATCGATAGCGGCTATATCAATGCGACGGCGCCGAAGGGCGGCCTGGTCGGCGCGCGCTATGTGTTCCCGAAGGTCTCTGTCGGCGCCACCCACGTGATGATGATGGCAGCGACGCTTGCCAATGGCACAACCACCATCGGCAATGCCGCGCGTGAGCCGGAAGTCGCCGATCTTGCCCGCTGCCTGAATGCGATGGGCGCGAAAATCACCGGCGCCGGAACGTCGACGATCACCGTCGAAGGCGTCACGTCGCTGTCGGGCGCGCGCCACCGGGTCCTGCCGGACCGCATCGAGACCGGTACCTATGCCATGGCCGTTGCCATGACCGGCGGCGATGTCGTGCTTGAGGGCACGAACGCCGCGCTGCTCGATACTGCCCTTGAAGCCATCCGCCGTGCCGGGGCTGAAATCTCCGAAACGGAGACGGGCCTTCGCGTCGTGCGCAACGGCGGCGGCATCAAGCCCGTGGACGTCGTGACCGATCCCTTCCCGGGCTTCCCGACCGATCTGCAGGCACAGTTCATGGGCCTGATGACCAAGTCGAGCGGCATTTCGCACATCACCGAGACCATCTTCGAGAACCGTTTCATGCACGTGCAGGAACTGGCCCGCCTCGGCGCGAAAATCTCGCTGTCGGGCCAGACAGCCAAGATCGAGGGCGTCGCGCGCCTGAAGGGTGCGCCCGTGATGGCGACCGATCTGCGCGCCTCGGTGTCCCTTGTCATCGCCGGCCTCGTGGCGGAAGGCGAGACCATGGTGTCGCGCGTCTATCATCTCGACCGCGGTTTCGAACGGCTGGAGGAAAAGCTCAATCGCTGCGGCGCCAAGGTGGAGCGCGTGAGCGACTGATCCAATGCCTGCGCGGTTCTTGCTGTTGCGGATTCGACAGCGGCATCTTATGTCCTTTGTCATGACGGACGCCGCCTTTGGCGGCAGATGGAGGGATGGACGGGCATGGACGCATTGAAGCTGATGGGATTGGATCAGGAGGACCTCGCGATCGTTTCCGCCCATGTGCAGGACGCGGTCTTCAAGGTATCGGGTCTCGCCTATGCGCCTCGCTCACGCCAGCTGTCGCTGGTGATCAACCGGTTTGTCTGGGAAACGGCGGAAGGGCGCGGCAAATCCTTCGAACGCCGCCGCAGCGTGCTGCTTTTCAAGCGCGTCAATGCGGTTCGCTCGATCGGGTTTGATCGCAGAGATGGCGAGCAGGTGCTGTCGCTCCTGGCGATTCAGTTCGAGCAGAACGGCGAGGGGCCGGATGGAACCGTCGAATTCGTCCTTTCCGGCGATGCTTCGATCATGCTCGATGTGGAATGTATCGAGGTACAGCTTGCAGATACGGGTGGCGCGTGGGAAACCGGTTTCAAGCCGCGTCATCCCGCCGGTGCCTGATCTCCTGCCCGCCGGCAGTCCCAGGCCGCGCGCTTCTGTCGACCACGCATAAGGACCTTTCCATTGGCCATCCGCCTCGACTATCTCACGCCCAGCTTCGAAGAACAGTTCGCGGCCTTTCTGACGACCAAGCGGGAGGTTTCGGAAGATGTGAATGCGGCCGTGCGGGCGATCATCGATGACGTGCGCAGGCGTGGCGATGCGGCGCTCGCCGATTACACGCGGAAATTCGATGGCCTCGATTTTACGGTGACCGGCATGGCCGTGACCGCGCAAGAGATCGACGCGGCGATCGCGATGGTTCCCTCCGAGGTCCTCGGCGCGCTGAAGGTCGCCGCGGTCCGGATCGAGGCGCATCATGCGCGGCAGCGGCCGAAGGACGACATCTACGAGGATTCGATGGGCGTCGGCCTCGGCTCGCGCTGGACGGCGATCGATGCGGTCGGCCTCTACGTACCGGGCGGCACGGCGAGCTATCCGAGCTCGGTGCTGATGAATGCGCTGCCGGCGAAGGTGGCGGGTGTCGAGCGCATTGTCATGGTCGTGCCTGCCAATGGCGGCGTCATCAATCCGGCGGTGCTTGCGGCTGCGCGCATGGCGGGCGTCGAGGAAATCTACCGCATCGGCGGCGCCCAGGCGATCGCCGCTTTGGCTTATGGCACCGCGACGATTGCGCCGGTCGCCAAGATCATGGGACCGGGCAATGCCTATGTCGCCGCGGCCAAGCGCCAGGTGTTCGGTACCGTCGGTATCGATATGATCGCCGGCCCATCGGAAGTGCTCGTCATTGCCGACCGTGACAACGATCCGGACTGGATCGCTGCCGATCTTCTGGCCCAGGCCGAGCACGATGTCGGCGCCCAGTCGATCCTGATCACCGACGACGCGCCCTTTGCGGCGGCGGTCGAGGCGGCGGTCGAGCGCCAGTTGCGGACACTGCCGCGCGCCGAAACCGCAAGCGCCAGCTGGCGCGATTTCGGTGCGGTCATCCTCGTGCCCGATCTGGAGGTGGCGGTGCCGCTTGCCAATCGCATCGCGGCCGAACATCTGGAACTCGCCCTTGCCGATGCCGACGCGATGATCCCGAAGATCCGCAATGCCGGCGCCATCTTCGTCGGCCGCCATACGCCGGAAGTGATCGGCGACTATGTCGGCGGCTCAAACCATGTGCTGCCGACGGCCCGTTCGGCCCGGTTCTCGTCCGGCCTCGGCGTGCTCGACTATATGAAGCGCACGTCCATCCTGCGCCTCGGCTCCGACCAGTTGCGTGACCTTGGGCCGGCAGCAATCGCGCTTGCCCGTGCCGAGGGCCTGGAAGCCCACGCGCGCTCGGTTGCCATTCGCCTCAACCTCGGGGAGGAAGGATGACAGGCAGCCACCGCCTCTGCGATGTCGTGCTCGACCATACCATCGGCCGCTCAACGCCAGACGTGGAGCACGAGCGGGCGGTTGCGATCTTCGACCTGATCGAGGAGAACTTTTTCGAGCCGGCAGGCCATGCCGGCGGTCCCTACCGGCTGAACCTGTCGCTGATCGATTCGAAGCTCGTCTTTGCGATCACCACCGAGGAAGGGGGCAGCGTGGCGACCCATATTCTGTCGTTGACGCCCTTCCGCCGGATCGTGAAGGACTATTTCATGATCTGCGAAAGCTATTACGAGGCGATCCGTTCCTCGACGCCGAGCCAGATCGAGGCGATCGACATGGGTCGGCGCGGCATTCACAATGAAGGCTCGCAAACGCTGATGGACAGGTTGTCGGGCAAGATCAAGCTGGATTTCGACACGGCACGGCGCCTGTTCACGCTTGTCTGCGTGCTGTACTGGCGGGGGTAGTCGTGTCGGTCGCTGCCTCCTCCACTTTGACGCAGCAGACCGGGAAAGCGCCGCGGTCGGTGCTGTTCATGTGCGGCATGAACGCCATTCGCTCGCCGATGGCCGAAGTGCTGGCGAAGGCGATGCTGCCGGCGGGAACCTATATCGCCTCGGCCGGCGTCAGGCCGGGAGAGCGCGACCCCTTCGTCGATGTAGTGCTGGCGGAAATCGGGCTGACGGTGGGGCGGCATCAGCCGCATACGCTGGATGAACTCGAGGATGATTATTTCGACCTGATCGTCACGCTTGCGCCAGAGGCGCACCATGCGGCGCTGGAGTTGACGCGGTCGATGGCAATCGATGTAGTCTATTGGCCGACGCCCGACCCGACGGTTGCGACCGGAACCCGCGAACAGATCGTTGCGGCCTATCGTGACGTCCGAAATCACCTCGCCACGCTGCTCAAGCATCGTTTGCTTGGACAAATGCCGGACAAGATGGCATAGGCCTTGGTAAAACCGGAAAAGACGGGTCGTTGCTGTTCACAAAACCGCGGCGATTGTGTAGTTTCCGCCAAATTTTGAAGGGCGCCGGTCGCGTCCGCAGAAAAGCACAGAAAGAAATACCCTACATGGCGAAAGAAGAAGTCCTTGAATTCCCGGGCGTAGTCACCGAATTGCTTCCCAATGCGACGTTCCGTGTCAAGCTTGAAAATGAACATGAGATCATCGCTCATACGGCCGGTCGCATGCGCAAAAACCGTATCCGTGTTCTCGCGGGCGACAAGGTGCTGGTCGAAATGACCCCGTACGACCTGACCAAGGGCCGTATCACCTATCGCTTCAAATAAGCGCGGCGCGGCTTGTTTGCCGCAAAACTCGAGATCGATGGCCCTGTTGCGATGGCATTGACACACAAGCTGATTCTGGCCTCCGGTTCGCCGCGGCGTGTCGAGCTGCTCGCCCAGGCTGGCATCGAGCCGGCGCGCCTGATGCCGATGGATCTCGACGAGACGCCGAAACGCACCGAACATCCGCGTTCGCTGGCCTGGCGGCTGTCGTCCGAAAAGGCGCGCGCAGCCCTTGCAGCCATCAAGGGCGAGCCCGGCTGGGAGGGAAGCTACATCCTTGCTGCCGATACCGTCGTTTCCGTCGGCCGCCGCATCCTCGGCAAGCCGGAACTGGTCAGCGAGGCCTCGAGCGCGCTGCACCTTCTGTCAGGCCGCAGCCATCGCGTCTATACCGGTGTCTGCCTGATCACGCCGGACAATACCGTGCGCCAAAAGGTCATCGACACCAAGGTGCGGTTCAAGCGGCTCTCCAGCCACGATATCGACAGCTACCTCGCGTCGGGCCAGTGGCGCGGCAAGGCTGGCGCCTATGGCATCCAGGGCATCGCCGGCAGCTTCGTCGTCAAGCTGGTGGGCTCGTATACCAATGTCGTCGGATTGCCGCTGTATGAGACCGTGAGCCTGCTGATGGGCGAAGGTTATGACGTGCATGAAAGCTGGATGAAGGGCTGACGCCATGAGTTCGGAAGGAAACAAGAGCGCATCAAATGTTGCGCCGCTGCGCAAGACGGTGCCATGTCCAGAATGCGGGCGCCCATCGCACCGGGAACACTACCCGTTCTGCTCCGACCGCTGCCGCAATGTCGATCTCAACCGCTGGCTCACCGGATCCTACGCCATTCCGGTCGCCGACGATGAATCAAAAGCCGCAGACGAGGAGTAAGGCAGTTCCGTGAATTTTTGCGGATAGCCGTTATTTTTCAGATGTTTGCACCAAATGACATTTTCCTGTCGAAAAAACGTCATTTGGTGCTGGACACCGCCGAACAAGATGTTATAACCCCGCTCGCTTCCGGGGCGCAGCCAACCGCCCCACGGTTCTTCAAGCGGAACCACTGCTGAAAAAGCAGGGATGCCCGGATAGCTCAGTTGGTAGAGCAGCGGATTGAAAATCCGCGTGTCGGTGGTTCAAATCCGCCTCCGGGCACCATTTAAAATTTTCCCGTTGATTTGATTGATCCTAGCCGATCAGAGAGCTTGGACTCAAACGGGGCACTTCGGGATTGGTCCTGATCCGCTTGTGTTTCTCATTTTCATTGCGGTTCCACCGTCGCTGGCGGGACGACCCCGCTCGTCGAAACGGGATTGTAGTAGGCGTTGTAGATCAACAGCAGCGCCAGGACGAAGAACGCTGCGGTCAAGACCAGCAGGACCTCGCGCGCGGTCATTACTGGTCACCGGCGGACGATAGAAACTTGCGAGAGTGCGGCCTAGTCACGGAGCAGTTCCTTTCGCCAGGATCTTTCATCCATTCGATCTTGCTGGGTCAGTTTCAGTTCGGAATTGCATCGCCGGTTGCTGAACATTCCGTAAGCGAGCGCAGAACCGATGATGGTAGCGCCGACGAGCAGGGCGAACATCCAGGTAGAGTAGTCCATGTCGCACCTCCCTTCGAACCGATAACGGATAGAGCTTGCGGAAAGTTCCTGTGCTGCCGCGTGGGGCCGCAAGAGCAGTGTTACGAGGGGTCAACCACGCTCTCTTTCGGATCGATCGTGCCGTCCGGCTCGGTGACACGCAAGCTGGCAAGGTAGACGAGGACGACCGCCAAGGCGGAAAATGCAATGATGGCGATAACTGCATGCTTGCCGTTGCGGACCATAACGCGCTCCTCAATGGGGCAACGGTTTTCGTTCGGTGTGGTTCCAATCCGCCGCGTGGGTGCCCATGACCGCCTTTCGACTGGCACGCTGACAGATTGAAACGGGCGGAGAACTTCGTTGAGCTATCGGCGTGTTATCCGACGCCTCATGCGTGTTGGGCGCAAACCAAATGCCACGCGCTTTCCAGCATAGCCGCTTGAGATCAGTGAGGCAGCAGGCATCTTATGCCGGCTAGCCGCCGACGGTCGTCGGACGCGCAACGGTCGTCTCGCTGCTGAAAATGATCACTGCGAACAGCAAAACACCGGCAAAGATGATGAGCGACGCAACTGCGACAACGGGCTCCAGCGAGGGGTTTCCGGTGAGCATGACGTAGAGCGCCGGCACCAGCAAAGCCACGCCGGCCGTGTAGACGGCATATTGGATCATCGCGAGCCGGCGTTCTGCCTTGGCGGGATTGAGGGCATGATATCCGCCGAAGATCGCCATGGTGACCCATCCGAGCAGGTTCGCATGAGCATGGGCACCGATCGCACTATGATCGCCTGCGATGGCCATGTGTAGGCCCATCGAAATCCCGATGATCAGGAAGGCGATGGCTGTTCTGAAATAAAGCTGAGCGACGCGTGGCATTCTCGATTCCCCCCATTGCTACCACGCCAATATTAGCATCGAATTGGATTTGCCGCGAAGAGCCAAACAGGCGCGCCGCGCAACTCCTCGCGCTGCGGCTGCGTCTGCGCGGTTCCGGCTTGCCTTGCGTTGATCTGCCAAACGGATGTCGAGTTTGAGGAGGCTGGCGTGCGCTCAAAATGCAAACACGTCGATCGGCTCGCCAAGTCCCCGCAACGCATGCAAGCCCAGATTCTCAAGCTCCGTTTGGCATCCCGCCGCCTCGACGAAGGCGCGTGAGAGAAGGACGGGGCGCTTGAGCTCCTTGGTCAGGCTTTCCAGGCGCGAGGCGATGTTGACGGCCGGGCCAATGACGGTGAAGTCGAGGCGGCTGCGCGAACCGATATTGCCGTACATGACATCGCCCACATGGACGCCGATACCATAGCCGAGGGCTGCATGACCCTTCTTCACGTTCTCCTCGTTCAGCGCCATCATCGCGGCCTGGCCTTCACGAATGGCCTTGAGCAGGTCATGGCATGCGCTGGCACTGCTGAGGGGGAAGATCGCGAGCAGGCCGTCGCCCATGAATTTCAGGATTTCGCCGCCATGCCGTTCGATCGGCTCCGACATGGCATCGAAATAGCCGTTCAGGAGTTCTATGACATCGTCGCGCGGCCACATGTCGGAGATGGCGGTAAAGTCGCGCAGATCGCAGATGAGGATTGCCGCGCTCACAGTGACGCCGCTGCCGCGGGTGGTTGCGCCAGCAAGGATCTGTTCGCTGGCATGCGGGCCGACATAGGTTTCCAGAAGCGTGCGCGCCAGGCGGTTTTTCAGGCGGATTTCGCTGACAAGCGCAAAAGCGGGCAGCAGATCGGCCAGAAATGTAATCTCGGCATCGCTGAAGCCACCGGGCCTGTCGCTGGCGAAGGTGATGATATGCTGTTTGCCCAGCGTGTGCTTCAGGTGCCAGGCAACATAGTCGGTATGCCCCTCGGCGCGGAGTTCGTCGTAAAGCGGGTAGGGTAGAGCGTCGCCGAATTCTGGCTCGAGGTGCTGGCGTACGACGGTCGCACCGCTGTTGAGCTCGTTGATCGGGCTGTTCCGATATTGGGCGGTGTCTTCGACGCCATAGCCAACGGTGCGGATATCGGCTTCCTTCATGCCTTTCAGCCACAGGATCCGGGCGCCGAGCCATTGCGGGTGAAGTATGCGGAAATGCAGCGTGCCGCGCGAGACCGGCACTCCGGCCTCGATGAGCTTGTCGCACATCTCTACGAAGATATTGTCAATGAATCGCTCGTCGCGCGTCTCGGTCATCAGCCAATCGATGATGCCGCTGCTGTCGCCCGGCAGCAGGTCTGCGCTGCAAGGACGCGGTCCGGAAGTCGCACTGGATGGAATTTGCATAACGACACCCCGTCATGATCGTTGGCGCTCAGGACTGCAAACTTAGTCACGCCGAGATCGGAATACCAGTGTGGGATGTGGCCTAAGTGTCTGGAGGCTGCGGGTGCCGATCGACAAACGGCTCAGGGAGGATCGGCCGGTCGAGGCGATGCCCGTCGATAAACAGAATCGTGGCGCCGATTGGTGAATCGGCGCCACGAGAAATCGCTTAGGCAGCAGCCGAAACGTTACCTTCGAGCGGAACTTCCGAGATCGTCTTCAGGATCTGGGAAGCGATCTGGTAGGGGCAGCCCTGCGAATTCGGGCGGCGGTCTTCCAGGTAACCCTTGTAGCCGTTGTTGACGAAGGAGTGCGGCACGCGGATCGAGGCACCGCGGTCAGCAACGCCGTAGCTGAACTTGTTCCACGGAGCCGTCTCGTGCTTGCCGGTCAGACGCAGGTGGTTGTCCGGGCCGTAGACGTCGATATGTGCCTGCAGGTTCTTTTCGAATTGCGCCATAAGGGCTTCGAAATACTCCTTGCCGCCGACTTCGCGCATATGCTTGGTCGAGAAGTTGGCATGCATGCCCGAACCGTTCCAGTCGGTGTCGCCGAGCGGCTTGCAATGGAACTCGATGTCGATGCCGTACTTTTCGCAGAGGCGAAGAAGCAGGTAGCGTGCCATCCAGATCTGGTCGGCAGCCTTCTTGGAGCCCTTGCCGAAGATCTGGAATTCCCACTGGCCCTTGGCCACTTCGGCGTTGATGCCTTCGTGGTTGATGCCGGCTGCCAGGCAGAGGTCGAGATGCTCTTCGACGATCTCGCGCGCGACACTACCGACGTTGGAGTAGCCGACGCCGGTGTAGTACGGGCCCTGAGGAGCCGGGTAGCCGCTTTCCGGGAAGCCGAGCGGACGGCCGTTTTCGTAGAAGAAGTATTCCTGCTCGAAGCCGAACCAGGCATCTTCGTCGTCGAGGATCGTTGCGCGGCTGTTGGACGGGTGCGGCGTGACGCCATCCGGCATCATCACTTCGCACATCACGAGCGCGCCGTTGGTGCGGGCCGGATCCGGGTAGATCGCTACCGGCTTCAATACGCAATCCGAGCTGCGGCCTTCGGCCTGCTGGGTCGACGAACCGTCGAAGCCCCACAGCGGAAGCTGTTCAAGCGTCGGGAACGTTTCGAATTCCTTGATCTGCGTCTTACCGCGAAGATTCGGTACCGGTGTATAACCATCGAGCCAGATGTACTCGAGCTTGTATTTCGTCATTTCGAACCTCTCATGGGTTGATGATGCACAGCACCAGGGAAGCCTGTACCGCGCTGCGCCGCCAACGGCTGGCGACATACATGCACGGCGCGTGCCAGTTTGCGGGAGATGCCCGATCTGGTGGCTGAAACGGGAAACACCGGTGCCGATTGGGTTCAGGGAGGCCGGGATCGCCCGGAAATGTGAAATCACTGGCAAAATTAGGCTTTTTCCACCGATGGAAGGCGATTTTTCCTGATTTTGTAGCCTCGGTTCAATGAAAACCGCAGGCTCTGCGCAAAATTTACGCAAAACCTGCGGCAATTTGACTGGCGTGCAAACGCTTAAAATTTGTCGCGAAAATCTCGCAAGAACGTCTGTGCCTAAAAAATGGCCTATTTTTTAGGCTTTGTGTATTTTTTTTAATCAATCCGCGCAAATCCCGCGCAACTCTGCTATGGTCACGAAATTCGACCCCGGACAGGCTCCGAAACAAAAGAAAGTCGATTCATGGCAATGATTTCTGCAGGCGAGACCGCCACGATCTTCGAATTCCCCGCTGGTGGCCGTAAATTGGGGGGACGCCGCTTCGAGCAGGCGGGCACCATTACCGATTTTCGCGCCAAGCAGCTTCCGGTAGTCGATTACAGCAACTGGTACCACGAAGAAGCGCTCCGCGAGGAGCAGGCGCCGAAGTCCTGATCAGGACGGAAGCCCCGGCTCCTGCCATTCTCGACTATGCCGCTCCAGCAGAGCGCCGCGTTTGCGCGTTGATGATAATCCGCGTGATACGATTGGTTGATTGAGAACGCCCCCTCGACACACCTGAAAGCCTGATCCTTCGACTCTCGGAGAGCTTTCCGCCGGTCAATCGCGAGCATATGGTTAACAAATGCCAACCGCTCGACCGAATGTGACGCTATTTTAACAGTTTAGGCGCAAATTAAGGCAGATCGCCTTTCGACCGGATCAAAACCGCTGCTGGTCCGTTGTCCGAGAGGAGGTCAGCGTCTCGGCAGGCATGCCGGGGCGGGCGAAGATCGCCGCAGGGCGGAACCATACGGTCTCACGTTGATCCTGCGGAGGGAAAGGATGCACGGCATGGCTGATCACATCATGAAGACGCTTTTGAACATCATGGCTGCGCTGTCGCTCGCCGCCTTCATGGTTCTGTTCATCGTCCTGTAAGCCGGCGACCGCTCGGCTCAGGGATAGAGATAGTGCGCCTCCCATTCATCATGGGGAACAAGGTCGCCGATCGTATAGTTGAACGACAGCACCTCAATATGGTCAGGCCCGGTGCTGCAATTGTATTTCAGTTTGTACCATTCCCCCTTGCTGCGAAACACGGCACCCGGCGCCTGCAGTTTGTTGTTCTCGAGGATCGGTTCTGCGAACGTGTAAGCGATCACCTTGTCCGGCTTGAACGATGTCTTGTCGGCGTTGATTTCCCACATCGCTTCGGTGTCGCATCGCTGTTCCAGACGGGTCTGCGGATCGAGTTCCTTGAACTGCCTGACCAGTGACCGGTCCATGGCTGCTGCCGGCGTCGCCATGGCAGCGGTAAGCAAGCCCAAGCAAACAAGCCTGTTCATCGCGCGGATACTCCTTCGACAAGACAGAAAAGGGAACCCGCAAAACACGCGTCGGGGAAGCGCAGGCGGAAACTGACGTTAACTTGAAGGAAACATTTGTGTTCATTCAAAGGCAGGAGCGACGCGTTAGAGATCCGAAACGTCGATCCACTCCGCCGAGGAGAGGGCTGCCATACGGTGGGGATTGATTTTGACGGCCGCGTGGGGCGCACCGGCAGCCGGCACGACTTCATCGAACGCCTTCAGCGAGATGTCGCAATAGACCTTGTGCGGTTTCACCAGGCCAAAGGGGCAGACGCCACCGACGGGATGACCGGTTTCTTCCTCGACCTCGTCAAAGCCGAGCATGCGGGCCTTTGTAGCGAAGAGGGCCTTGTACTTCTTGTTGTCGAGGCGGGCATCGCCGCGCGTCACGATCAGGATAACCTCGTCGGCGACCCGAAGCGCCAGTGTCTTGGCGATCTGCGCGGGCTCGACGCCATGCCCCTCGGCAGCCAGAGCGACCGTGGCCGTGCTCTGCGGGAGCTCGATGACGGCGATGTCGGGGGCTTTTTCGGCGAAGAATGACTTGACGGAGGAAAGGCTCATGGTGCTGCAACAGGTCTGCTGGGATCAAAGCCGCGCGGCCGATCCGGATATCTGGAGGAGTGACGGCAAATGCTCCGGGCGCTCAACCGTCACGTGAGCTGTCCGGCGATACTTTCAGTCGTCGTTCGATGCGTCAAGATTTTCCGGACGAATGCCTTCCTGATCGTGCGGCAGGTAGCCGTGGCTGGTGAACCAGTTGACCAGGATGGCGGCGATGGCCTGGTTGCGGGTATCCATTCCCGGATGATCGGAAATGAAGGATTGAAGTGCTTGTTCGATCCGGGGATCATAGAGGTCGGACATGGTAACTCCCGAGAAAAGCAGGAACAGCCCGTGGTTGCGCGGACTGTTCCCATGGGTCTGCGTCAGGCGCGTTTGACGATCCTGATCAGCGCGAGCAGGATGACTGCGCCGAGAGTGGCATGAATGATCGCCCAAAGGACGCCGCCACCGACGCCGAAGCCGAGCCGCGGAAACAATGCTCCGGCAATGAACGCGCCGACGACGCCAACAACGATGTTGCCAAGCAGGCCGAAGCCGAAACCTGAGACGATCAAACCTGCAAGCCAGCCGGCAATGGCGCCGACGATCAGAAAAACGACAATACTTTCGATACCCATGGATGGTTCCTTTTACGTTGTATCCGCAAATGCAAGATAGAGCGAAAAGACAACCGCGTCAGAGGGGAAATCGCATCTTCGAAGTTTTTTTGCTTTCAATGGCTTGCCACCACGCACAGCGGCCAAATTTCCGCTCTGCGGGCCGATCCGTTTGCCCCCAATGGGCAACGGCCCGGCTCTCGCCGGGCCGTTGCGCGAATCAGTCGCGACTCAGACGATGCCGCCGCCGCCGCTCTTCGAAGCCGGGCGCTCGCTCGAGACCTTGGCGCGGTAGCCGCTTGCCCGATAGGCCGCAACCGGTGCTATCGCGCCGCCGGCCTCGAACCGGGCCATGGCGAGGATGGGTTCGACATGGGTGCGGAAGGCCGACTTCAGGGTTTCCGTCGCCATCAGTGCATCATTGCTATCCTGGTAGCCCTCAAGCGCCTTGCGGTCGACGAGCAGCGCCTGGGCGTAGGCGCGGCTGACTTCCATCGCCGAGTTCATCAGGCTTTCGATCGGGTCGGTAACATTGTGGCTCTGGTCAAGCATGTGGGCCGGTGAAAAACCTTCGGCGATGCGCGTTTCCGCATCCACCAGTTCATTGAAGACGAGGAACAGGCGGTAGGGATCGATCGAACCCGTATCGAGATCGTCGTCCCCATACTTCGAATCGTTGAAGTGGAAGCCGCCGAGTTTCTTGAACTGGATGAGCCGGGCGACGATCATCTCGATGTTGACGTTCGGCGCATGGTGGCCGAGATCGACGAGGCAATAGGCCTTGGGACCGAGTTCCTGGGCGATCAGATAATTGGTGCCCCAGTCCTGCACGACGGTCGAGTAGAAGGCCGGCTCGAACATCTTGTGTTCGGTGAAGATGCGCCAGTCATCCGGCAGGCCCCTGTAGATCGCTTTCATCGACTCGAGGTAACGCTCGAAACTGCGGGTGAAATTGCTCTGGCCGGGGAAGTTCGAGCCGTCGCCGACCCAGACGGTCAGCGCCTTGGAGCCGAGCACCTTGCCGATCTCGATGCATTCGAGATTGTGATCGACCGCCTGCCGGCGGGTGGCGGCATCGGCATGCGACAGCGAGCCGAACTTATAGGAATGGGCCTGGTCCGGTGCGTCGGAGAAGGTGTTGGAGTTCATCGCGTCGAAACCGAGGCTCAGCGCGCTGCCCTTTTCCTTCAGTTCGCTGAGGTCGTCGACCTTGTCCCACGGAATGTGCAAGGAAACGGTCGGCGTCGCTCTCGTCAGTTGCTGGATGACCGAGCAATCCTCGATCTTGTCGAAGATGTTGCGTGGCTCGCCGGTGCCGGGAAAGCGGGCAAAGCGCGTGCCGCCGGTGCCGACGCCCCAGGAAGGGACGGCAACTCCGTAAGTGGATACTTTCTCTTTGATCGCGCCGATGTCGATGCCGCGGCGCGACAGTTGCGCGCCGAGATAATCGTAATCGGCTTTCAGATCGGCAAGGCGGGCCGCGTTGTCGGCATCGATGACGTTGTTTTTGATCATCAGTGTCATGTCGCCCTCCGGTCTAGCGTGTGAACGACTGGGCATTGCCCGCGTCGACATTGATGATGTTGCCGGTGGACTTGGCCGACATGTCGGAGGCGAGGAAATAGATCGCTTCCGCAATGTCTTCCGGATAGACGCTGAGCTTCAGCATGGAGCGATCGCGATAGTGGGCTTCCAGTTCGTCGACATCCATCTTGTAGGCCGCCGCGCGCTGTTCCTTCCACTCGCCCGTCCAGATCTTCGAGCCGCGCAGAACGGCATCCGGATTGACGACGTTGACGCGGATCTGCGCCGATGCGCCTTCGAGCGCCAGGCAGCGGGCAAGGTGGATTTCGGCCGCCTTGGCGGTGCAATAGGCCGACGCGCCCGGGGAGGCGGCAAGCCCGTTCTTGGAGGCGACGAAGACGACGTTGCCGCCGGCCTTCTGTTGGCGGAAGATGCGGAAGGCTTCACGCGAGACGAGGAAATATCCGGTCGCCAGGATATCGACGTTCTTGTTCCAGAGCGCCAGCGTCGTGTCCTCGATGGCGGCGGAGGAGGCAAGGCCGGCATTGGAGACGAGAATGTCGAGGCCGCCGAATTCGAGCAGTGCATCGGCAAAGCTCTTCTCGACCGCCGCTTCGTCAGTGACGTTCATGTTCACGGCGCGGACGAAATCCTTGCCGTAGCGCCCGCCCAGTTCGGCATGCGCCGCTGCCAAAGCCGTCTCATCGATATCGGCGAGAACGACGCAGGCGCCTTCTTGCATCAGGCGGTTCGCCGTTGCCTTGCCGATGCCGCCGGCGCCGCCGGTGACGAGCGCAATCTTGCCGGCCAGCATCTTCGGTTTCGGCATGCGCTGGAGTTTCGCTTCCTCGAGCAGCCAATATTCGATGTCGAAGGCCTCCTGTTCCGGCAGGCCGACATAGGTCGAAACGCCGGAGGCGCCGCGCATGACGTTGATGGCGTTGACATAGAACTCGCCGGAAATGCGGGCCGTCGCCTTGTCCTTGGCAAAGGTGATCATGCCGACGCCGGGCACGAGATAGACGACCGCATTGGGGTCGCGCATCGCCGGGCTGTCGGCGTGCTTGCAGCGCTCGTAATAGGCGGCGTAACCGGCACGATATTCGGCGATTGCCGCTTCAAGGCCGGCCAGCGTCTTGTCGATATCCGGATTGGCCGGGTCGAAATCGACGACCAGCGGGCAAATCTTGGTGCGCAGGAAATGGTCGGGGCAGGAGGTGCCGAGCGCCGCCAGCGGCTCGAGGTTCTTGGACGTGACGAAGTCGAGCACGGCCTGGCTGTCGTCAAAATGCCCGAGCTTGCGCTCGCCTGCACTGATCATGCCGCGAATGACCGGCATCAGTTTTTGCGCGACGGCGCGGCGCTCGGCGGCAGGCAGCACCGGCTTCACCGCACCGCCGAAGGCCGGAGCGGTGTTGGCCGTCTCGAACCAGGCAATCGCCTTGTTGATGATCTCGATCGTGGTCTCGTAGGCTTCCTTTGCTGTATCGCCCCAGGTGAAAAGACCGTGGCTTTCAAGGATCAGCCCGCGTGCATTCGGATTTTCAGCGCAGAATTTCGAAAGCCACAGGCCGAGCTCGAAGCCGGGGCGTTTCCACGGCAGCCAGCCGATATCGTCGCCGAAAATCTTCTGTGTCAGTTCGCGGCTGTTCTTCGATGCCGCGATCGCGATGATCGCGTCCGGATGCATGTGGTCGACATGTTTTTTCGGCACATAGGCATGCAGCGGCGTATCGATCGAAGCAGCACGTGGATTGAGGTTGAAGGTGCAATGCGGCAGGTAGCCGACCATCTCATCTTCGAATTCGACGCCGCGATAAAGACCCTTCAGCGCATTCAGCTTGTCCATGTAGAGTGTGGAAAAGCCATCCATCTTGATGGTGCCGACATCGCCGCCGGAACCCTTGACCCAGAGAACCTCGACCTCGCCGCCGCCGAGCGGGTCCTTCTCGACGACCTTGGCGGAGGTGTTGCCGCCGCCGTAATTGGTGATGCGCTTGTCGGAACCGAGAAGGTTGGAGCGATAGAGCAGCCGTTCCGGCTCGCTCATGGCGGCTGCCTTGCCGTCATCCCAGAGATTGGCAAGGCGCGCGCCTTGTTGCTTGTCGAGCATTGATCATTCCTCCCGGTCAATTCCGCGCCGGCCAGTGGGCAAGGGCGCATTCATTGTGATCAGATCACACAAAGATCGCTGCGATGTCAATCATAAACGATCAAAAACAATCATATTGCAGCGCACAATGAAAAAATATGATCGAAAGTGATTGACAATGCACGGTCGTGATGGAAGCATAGGCATCGTTGGAGGATGGAATGCACGAAAAAGAGCGACACAGGATCATTCTGTCGGCGGTTCAGGACAAGCCGGTCGTGACCGTGCCTGAATTGGTCGAACTGACCGATAGTTCCGAAGCGACGATCCGCCGGGATATTGCCGCTCTGCACGTGCAGAAACGTCTTCGCCGAGTGCGCGGGGGCGCAGAAGCGATCAATCCGCCGCAGTTCGTCGGGCTTGCCGGCCGCCCCTTCAGCGTCAATGAAGGCCTGCATGCGCGTCAGAAGCAGGCGATCGCCAAGGAGGCAGTGGCGCTCTGCCAGGACGGCGAGCCGATCATCATCAACGGCGGCACGACGACGTTCCAGATGGTGCATTTCCTGGCGAACCGCCGCATGCAGGTGTTCACCAATTCGTTTCCGATCGCCGAACACCTGCTCAAGCATTCGAAGAATACGGTGATGCTCTCGGGTGGCACGATCTACCGGGAGCAGAACATCATCCTCAGCCCGTTCGACAATGACGTGACGCGCAATTTCTATGCGCGCCGCATGTTCATGGGTGCGCAGGGGCTTGGGCCGCTCGGCCTGATGGAGGGGGATCCACTGCTCATTCAGGCGGAGCAGAAACTGATCGACCAGGCAGACGAGCTCGTCGTGCTGATCGACTCGTCGAAATTTCACAAGCGCTCCAGCCTCATTCTCTGCGGGCTGAAGCGCATCACCACGGTGATCACGGATTCGGGCATCGAGGACAGACATGTCCGTATGCTCGAAGATGCCGGCGTCCATTTGGTTGTTGCCAATACGAGGTCCGGCACTCTTGAGGAGAATGCTTCCTCGTCGGCATGACGCTGGCGGGAAGAGGGGAGTGGAAAATCGCCGGCTGCAAGGCAGTCCGGCAGAAACTGAAGGCATAAAGCCGGATGAACGCGGTCATTGTGACCGCACGGCTTCAGGGAGGAGAAAGTCAATGAAGATTTTGAAAGCACTGATGGTCACAACGGCGGTTTCGCTGGCGTTGATGGCCGGCACCGCGCATGCGGAAAACAAGAAGATCGCCCTCGTCGTCAAGGCGCTCGGCATCGGCTTCTTCGAGGCCGCCAACAAGGGCGCGCAGGAAGCAGCCAAGGAACTCGGCGACGTCGAGATCATCTACACCGGGCCGACCTCGACGACGGCTGAGGGCCAGATCGAAGTGATCAATTCGCTGGTGGCGCAGAAGGTCGATGCAATCGCCATTTCTGCCAATGACAAGGACGCGTTGGTTCCGGCGCTGAAGAAGGCGATGGATCGCGGTATCAAGGTCATCTCCTGGGACAGCGGCGTTGCACCTGAAGGCCGGGCAATGCACCTCAACCCGTCGTCCAATCCGCTGATCGGCAACATGATCATCAAGCTCGCGGCCGATCATCTGCCAGAGGGCGGCGATGTCGCCGTGCTGTCGGCTTCGGCCACCGCTACGAACCAGAACACCTGGATCGAGGAAATGAAGAAGGTGCAAGGCAACTATAAGGGTATCAACGTCGTAGCGACCGTCTACGGCGACGACCTTGCGGACAAGTCCTATCGCGAAACGCAGGGCCTCATCCAGTCCTATCCGAACCTGAAGGCAATCATCGCACCGACTTCGGTCGGCATCGTTGCCGCAGCCCAAGCCGTCGAAGATGCCGGCAAGGTCGGCCAGATCAACGTCACCGGTCTTGGCCTTCCCTCGGAAATGGCTGGTCACGTGAAGGCCGGTTCGTCCAAGTCCTTTGCGATCTGGAACCCGATCGACCTCGGCTATTCCGCAACGATGATCGCCTACGACCTGATCGGCGGCGCGGAAGCCAAGCCGGGCGCCGAACTGAAGATGGGCCGCATGGGTACCGTCAAGCTCGACGAAAACAACGAGGGCGCGATGGCCGACCCGTTCGTCTATGATGCGTCGAACGTCGAGGAATTCGCCAAGATCTTCTGAGGCGAGGCTTGCTCGGACTAACCCTCCCCCTTGTGGGGAGGGTCGGAGCGAAACGGAGGGGAGGGGTTCTTTTTCTTCTTGAAAAGGAAATCCCCTCCCCAACCCTCCCCACAAGGGGGAGGGGGTAGATCGTGTCCGCCGCTACCGCTTCCGCACACTTATTTCAAATTCAATCATACCGGTGGATTGCCTCTTGTTGCAGGAAACGACCACATCGCGGCTGAAGCCCGCCATCGCGCTTGAGGGCATTTCGAAGTCCTTTCCGGGTGTGCGTGCGCTCTCCGAGGTTTCGCTCTCACTCTATCCCGGTTCCGTCACCGCATTGATCGGCGAGAACGGCGCCGGAAAGTCGACGCTCGTGAAAATCCTGACCGGCATCTACCAGCCCGACGCTGGCGTGATCCGCGTCGATGGCGAGGAAACCCATTTCCCGACGGCCCAGTCCGCCGCTTACGCCGGCGTCACCGCCATCCATCAGGAAACCGTGCTGTTCGACGAGCTTTCCGTCGCGGAGAACATCTTCCTCGGTCACGCGCCGCGCAATCGTTTCGGCCTGATCGACTGGAAGAAGCTGAACGGCGATGCTCGCGAACTGCTGCGCCGGGTCGGAGCGGAAATCGATCCGACCATCCGTCTGCGGGATCTCGGCATCGCCAACAAGCATATGGTGGCAATCGCCCGTGCTCTCTCGATCGACGCCAGCGTCGTCATCATGGACGAGCCGACCGCCGCTCTGTCGCACAAGGAAATTCACGAACTCTACGAACTGATTGATCGGCTGAAGGCAGACGGCAAGGCGATCCTGTTCATCAGCCACAAGTTCGACGAGATCTTCCGCATTGCCGATCGCTACACCGTGTTCCGTGATGGCGGCATGGTCGGCGAGGGGCTGATCGCCGACGTGACGCAGGATCAACTGGTCAAGATGATGGTCGGCCGCGATGTCGGCCAGGTCTTCCCGAAGGTCGACGTGGCGATCGGTGAACCTGTCCTGACCGTCTCCGGCTACCGGCATCCGACCGAGTTCGAGGATATCAACTTCGAACTGCGCCGCGGCGAAATCCTCGGTTTCTACGGTCTGATTGGTGCCGGCCGTTCCGAGTTCATGCAGTCGCTGATCGGCATCACCCGGCCTTCCGCCGGTGCCGTGAAATTGGATGGCGAGGTGCTCGTCATTCGTTCGCCGGCCGAGGCGATCGAAGCCGGCATCGTCTATGTGCCGGAAGAGCGCGGTCGCCAGGGCGCGATCATCGGCCTGCCGATCTTCCAGAACGTTACGCTGCCCTCGCTGCACCGGACGTCGCGGTCCGGCTTTTTGAAGCTCGCCAATGAGTTCGCCCTGGCGCGCGAATATACCCAGCGGCTCGATCTGCGCGCCGCCTCGCTCGATCAGGACGTCGGCACCTTGTCGGGCGGCAACCAGCAGAAGGTGGTGATCGCCAAATGGCTGGCGACGCAACCGAAGGTGATCATCCTCGACGAGCCGACCAAGGGCATCGACATCGGCTCGAAGGCCGCCGTGCACGCGTTCATGAGCGAACTGGCGGGGCAGGGCTTGAGCGTCATCATGGTCTCCTCCGAAATTCCGGAAATCACGGGCATGGCCGACCGTGTCATCGTCATGCGCGAAGGCCGCATCGTCGGGCGTTTCGAACGCTCCGAGCTGTCGGCGGAAAAGCTTGTGCGGGCCGCCGCCGGCATATCGGAGGCGGCGTAATGGCCAAAATTCTGAAGAACCGCGAAATCCTTCTCGTCGTCGCCATTGCCGCGCTGCTGATGGCGATCACCCTGCGCTTCCCAGGCTTCGTCGCACCCGCCAATCTGGCCCGGGTCTATAATGACACCTCGATCCTGATCATCCTGGCGCTCGGCCAGATGGCCGTCATCCTGACGCGCTGCATCGATCTGTCCATGGCTGCAAACCTGGCGCTCTGCGGCATGGTCGCGGCGATGATCAATGCCGCCTTTCCCGGCGTGCCGATTCCGTTGGTCATTCTCGCGGTCGTTGTCCTCGGGGCGCTGCTCGGCTCGATCAACGGCCTGCTTGTCTGGAAGCTGGACATTCCGCCGATCGTCGTGACGCTCGGCACGCTGACCATCTATCGTGGCACCATCTTTCTTTTGAGCAATGGCGCCTGGATCAATGCCCATCAGATGAGCGACGCCTTCAAGGCACTGCCGCGCGCACCGCTCGCCGGCTTGCCGGTGCTCTCTTGGCTTTCGGTTCTGGCTATCGCCGCCGTCTATCTGCTGATGACGCGCACGCCGGTCGGCCGCGCCTTCTTTGCCGTCGGCGGCAACCCGCATGCGGCTGTTTATACCGGCATCGATGTCGGCCGCACGCGCTTCCTTGCTTACTGCCTGTCCGGCGCGCTGGCAGGCCTGTCCGGCTATCTGTGGGTTTCGCGCTATGCCGTCGCCTATGTCGATATCGCCGCCGGTTTCGAACTGGATATCATTGCGGCTTGCGTCATCGGCGGCATCTCGATCGCCGGTGGCATCGGTTCGGTGCCCGGTGCCGTGCTCGGCAGCCTGTTCCTCGGCGTGATCAAGAACGCATTGCCGGTCGTCAACATCTCGCCCTTCGCGCAGCTCGCAATTTCCGGAACGGTCATCATCATCGCCGTTGCCGTCAACGCCCGGGCAGAAAAGCGCAAGGGTCGTGTCATTCTGAAGAAAGCGGAGGCGGTCTGATGGCGGAGCGGACTCTTTCACCCCGGGTCATTCCCGACCGGCTGCAGAGCCGCGGCAATCGGCTGCTGAAAAGCTGGGAAAGCCTGCTTCTGGTCGTGGCGGTGCTGATCTTCACGATCAACTCCTTCGCTTCGCCGTATTTCCTTGACCCGTGGAACCTGTCCGACGCGACGTTCAATTTCACCGAGAAGGCGATGATCGCCTTTGCCATGGCGCTGGTGATCATCGCCGGCGAGATCGACCTGTCGGTCGCCTCGATCATTGCGCTGTCCTCGACGGCCATGGGGCTTGCGGTCAGTTTCGGATTCGACACGCCGGTCCTGATCGCCGTCGGCCTCGGCACCGGCCTCGTCTGCGGCATGATAAACGGCCTGCTGATCACCGGCCTCGGCCTGCCGTCGATCGTCGTCACCATTGGTACGATGAGCCTGTTCCGTGGCCTGTCCTTCATCATTCTCGGCGACAAGGCCTTTACCGGCTACCCCGCGAGCTTCGCCTATTTCGGCCAGGGCTATGTCTGGTGGGTGTTCTCCTTCGAATTCGTTCTCTTTGCGCTCTTCGCGGCGATCTACAGCGTGCTGCTGCACAAGACGAACTTCGGCCGAGCGGTCTATGCGATCGGCAACAACCAGACGGCGGCACTGTTCTCCGGCGTGCGGGTCGGCCGCGTCAAGTTCATCCTCTTCCTGCTGACGGGCCTGATGGCAGGCATCGCCTCGATCTGCTTGACTTCACGCCTCGGCTCCACCCGGCCGTCGATCGCGCTTGGCGTGGAACTCGAAGTCGTAACGATGGTGGTTCTCGGCGGCGTCAGCATTCTCGGCGGTTCCGGCACCATTCCGGGCGTCGTGCTCGCCGCCTTCATCATGGGCATGGTCACTTTCGGCTTCGGCCTCTTGAACGTGCCCGGCATCGTCATGTCGATCTTCATCGGCGTGCTGTTGATTTCGGTCATCGCCCTGCCGATCCTGTGGGCCCGCGCCCGCCGCCGCGTCGCGCATTGAGGACGAGCCATGGAAAAATACGCCTTTCGCATGCGGCTCAATCCAGGCATGGCCGAGGAATACAAGGCCCGCCACGACGCCATCTGGCCGGAACTGTCGGAACTTCTGACGTCGGCCGGTGTGTCGGATTACTCCATCCATCTCGATGAGGAGACCAACCTCCTGTTCGGCGTTCTCTGGCGGCGCGATGACCATACGATGGCCGACCTGCCCAAGCATCCCGTGATGAAGAAATGGTGGGCCTATATGGCCGACATCATGGAGACGAAGGCCGACAACGAGCCTGTCGCCGTTCCGCTCGTCACCGTCTTTCACATGAAGTAACGCCATGAAAACCATAGCCGTCATCGACATCGGCAAGACGAATGCCAAGGTCGCCCTGGTCGACCTCGATCGGTTCGAGGAAATCGCCGTGCGCAAGACGGCCAATGGCGTGACGGTCGGTGGCCTCTACCCGCATTTCGACGTGGAGCGGCTGTGGCGTTTCATTGTCGAAAGCCTCGCCACGCTCAATGCGGAAAAGCCGATCGATGCGATCTCCGTGACCACGCACGGTGCGACGGCCGTGCTGCTCGACAAGAACGGCGATCTGGCGCTGCCGCTGCTCGATTATGAATTTACCGGACCGGACGCACTGGCAGCGGATTATGACAAGCTTCGGCCATCCTTTGTCGAGACGGGCGCCGCGCGGCTGCCGATGGGACTGAATATCGGGGCACAGATCTACTGGCAGGAACAGACGTTCCCGGAACTGTTTGCCAATGTCGCAACGATCCTCACCTATGCGCAATACTGGTCCTATAGGCTAAGCGGCGTAGCCTCTACGGAATTGACCTCGCTCGGTTGCCATACCGACCTTTGGAACCCCTATGCCGGCGATTTTTCGACGATGGTCGACGCCCGCGGCTGGCGGCCGCTGTTTGCGCCGGTGCGTCGGGCGAGCGACCTTCTGGGTGGTTTGACCGCGCAGCCGGCAAAGGAGAGCGGGCTGCCGGCAGGCTTGCCGGTCTTCTGCGGGATCCACGATTCCAACGCCTCGCTGCTGCCCCATGTCCTGACGCGGCCAGCGCCGTTCGCTGTCGTCTCCACGGGAACCTGGGTTGTGATCATGGCGATGGGTGCGGACAAGGTGGTTCTGGACGAAGCGCGTGACACGCTGATCAACGTCAATGCGCTCGGCGATCCCGTGCCTTCGGCGCGGTTCATGGGAGGCCGTGCCTTTGCGACCTTGATCCCTGACCCGGCGATCACCGTTTCCGAGGACGTCGAGACGGCAATGGCGGCTCGCCAATGCATGCTGCTGCCGGCCGTGCCGGAAGACTCGGGCCCTTTTCCGCGGGCAAGGGCACGCTGGACGTGCAAAGAGGATGCACTGACGGGCGCGGAACGCTTCGTCGTCGTGTCTTTCTATCTGGCGATGATGAGTGCGACATGCCTCGATCTGATCGGCGCCCGGGGGGAGGTTGTCGTCGAGGGTCCGTTTGCGGCGAACCCGACATATCTGCACATGCTGAGTGCGGCGACGGGAAGACCGGTGCTGATCGGTAGCCAGAGCGCGACGGGAACGAGCCTTGGAGCTGCGTGCCTTGCCGATGGCAGTCGCGCGCAGGTTCATACGGCGGAGTTTGGCGGTAATGTGCCCGAGACCTACAGGGCTTATGCAAAAGAATGGCGGGCTGAATGCGGACGGTCTGAAGCAGCGTGAGTACAGACAGCTGGACGTGAAGCAACGTCAGGCAGAAAAACTACAGCGTGTCAGAAATTTTCGAAGAGGTTCTTAAAAGACCCGCGAATTCATGGACTTGCGGTCTTCCTCGATATTGAGGAGCATGGAGATCGCTGCCAGCGTCAGCGTGGCAATCAGCGTAGCACTCAGTCCCAGAACAATCATTGCTCGTTCCTTCTACGTCATCATCATGATGCCGCTTCACCGTGACCGGCTATGCTTGTGCATGGCTTGCGCCGGTCAGAATAGGCCGTAGTTACCGAGCCACGCCCGCAAGATCAACTCTCAAGTTTTACCATTCAAAACCTGTTGTTTCTTGATTGCGCGCAAACCCCCGAACGGCATGCGGTTGGGCTGGTTGCGGCGACACGAGGCTAATTTTAGTGAAAGCCGAAAGGGAATATCTACCGTTAACCTTCAAGCAAGGAATTAACCATAAACATGATCGTACACGTCGGAGTGGGAAACTCTACTTCCCGACAGGGCATGATGCCGTACCGACGAACCGGTTCCGATCCGGTATGCATTTACCGGATATCTCTTGGGAACGAAGCGGCCGAATGCCGTGGCCGGATGGCGTCGCCGCCGTCTCCACGCGCATCTTGCAGGCGCGCTTGGGCATCGCCCCTTCAGTCTATCCGTTGGCACGACAGGCATCGCGCGCCGTCAAGGCATGTGCGAGGCGCTGCAATAGTTCGAATTCTAGTAAATACCCTCTGAAGGCCGCGCCGGTTTCCAGAGGTGCGCACCGGACCGGGGAACAGCGTGAGGCAGGATACGTCGCCAGATCAGACCAGGAAGGCTCAGGCAGGCAGCTTGCTCGAGCGCCTGCGGTTTGCCGGGCTCGACGATGCCCAGACCGATGTTCTGCGCAGGAACCGGCAGTCGTTGGGCGCCCAGGTCGAACTGGCGTTGCGCGATCTCTTCCAGCGCCTGCAGACGTTCCCCGAGGCCGCCCGCCATTTTACCAGTGATCGCCAGATCGAACGGCTGCATGATCTGCAATCCTCGCACTGGAGCGTGCTGACCGACGCCCGCTTCGACAGCCTCTATGCCGAACGCGTCAAGGTCTTGTCCGATGCCGAGAGCAAGATGGGGCTCGATCCACGCTGGCAGATCGCCGGCCATGCGATCGTTCTTGAACGGCTGATCTGCTCGATGATCGAGGAACTGTGGCCGAAATCCGTGCTGCCGCTCGGCAAGTCGCGCAAGCAGGAACTGAACGACCTTGTCGCTGCCCTGGTGCGCACCGTCTTCGTCGACACCGAAATCGCCGTTTCCCTTCGCTTCAACGAGCAACGCCACAGCCATCAGCGCCAACTTGCCGAGCAGCGCAAGGCCGGCGAGGCCGAAGCGCTCGCCCTCTTTGGCGATGTGACCCAGTCGCTCGGCCGGGGCGATCTTTCTGTTCGCGCGCCGACCGACGTTTCCGCCGCCTACCAGCCGCTCGCACAGGAACTCAACGGCGCGCTCGACGTCCTGCAGCGGCAGGTCATCGGGCTGTCGGATCATGCGGCCACGATGGAAACCGCGTCGCAGGCGCTTGCCGGTCAAACCGGCCACTTCGCCGCAAAGGCGCAGGAACAATCCGAAGCACTCGGCGACACCGTGGCCTCGCTTGCCGCCATCGTCGATCGGGTCAAGCACAATGCCGCTCAGACGCGTACCGCGGAAAAAAGCGTTGCGGCGACCCGGCAGTCGGCTGAGCGCAGCGGCGAGATCGCCGGCCAAGCCATATCCGCGATGGCTGACATCGAGGCTTCCGCCGAAAAGATCGGCCAGATCATCGGCGTTATCGACGAGATCGCCTTCCAAACCAACCTTCTGGCCCTCAATGCCGGCATCGAGGCGGCGCGCGCCGGCGAGAGCGGCCGTGGCTTTGCGGTGGTGGCCCAGGAAGTTCGCGCTTTGGCACAGCGCTCCGGCGACGCGGCTCGCGAAATCAAGCAGCTGGTCTCGAATACGAAATCGCAGGTCGAAGCGGGCGTCGAGCGGGTCGGCCGCACACAGGACGCGATCAGCAGCATCGTCGAGCAGGTTCGCGGCATCAACGACGCCATCGCAGGTATTGCAGACGAAACTGCAGGACAGGTCACCGGCTTGCAGGCGGCAACATCCGAGCTCGGCCGCATCGGCGCTGAAATCGGCGTCAATGCTGGGCAGGTGGCGGGCGCGAAAAGCACGTGCGACGATCTTCACACGGTGATCCTCGAACTCGGCCAGACGATCCGCCAGTTCCACGTCCAGCGGCAGGCGCGGAACGCGGTGCCGCCACGGGCTGCCGCTCCTCTCACGATTGCGCCGCAGGAACAGGCCAGCGAGGCAGATGACGGTTTCGATGACGGTTACGGTCTCCAAGGTCGCCTTGCCGGATGGGGGCGCTGATGATGAGCCGCCAGAAACACAGCCAGCCGGTAGCGGCGATCTTCGAACTCCGGCGCGTGCAGGGCCGGTCGGAAAACCAGTTGAACCATCAATGTAAATTACTCCCAGTCAGGCAAGGAAAGTAGAGATGGCAACCAGGAAGGCCGCTCAGAAAAGTTTGAGCCTCGCGCCCGTTCTCGATTTGAACGAGGCGAACACGCTGCACGGCAAGCTGATGGCTTTGCGCGGCAGCAACCTCGTCATCGATGCCTCGGCAGTGGAGCGCGTCGGGGCACTCTGCGTTCAGGTTCTATTGGCCGGCGCGAAAAGCTGGGAAGAAGACAAGCATTCCTTCGCCTTCTCCAAGGTGTCGGACGCATTCACGAAAACGACGCAGCTCATCGGGGTGAACATTGATCACCTGATGGCAAAGGAGATTTGAGACATGAAAAAGAAAGTTCTCACGGTCGACGATTCCAGAACCATCCGGAACATGCTTTTGGTCACGCTGAACAATGCAGGTTTCGAGACCATCCAGGCGGAAGACGGCGTCGAGGGCCTTGAGGTTCTCGAGGATGCCAATCCCGATGTCATCGTCACCGACATCAACATGCCACGTCTCGACGGTTTCGGCTTCATCGAAGGCGTGCGCAAGAACGAAAAGTACCGGGCAATCCCGATCCTCGTCCTGACGACGGAAAGCGACGCGGAAAAGAAGAACCGTGCCCGCCAGGCAGGCGCGACCGGCTGGATCGTAAAGCCGTTCGATCCGACCAAACTGATCGATGCCATCGAGCGCGTAACAGCCTAACGCCAGGAATCCACCCATGGATATGAACGAAATCAAAGAGATTTTCTTCCAGGAGTGCGAGGAGCAACTCGCCGAACTGGAATCCGGTCTCCTGCGCCTCAACGACGGCGACCGTGATCCGGAAACGGTGAACGCGGTCTTCCGCGCGGTGCACTCCATCAAGGGGGGCGCCGGCGCTTTCGCGCTGGATGATCTGGTCTCCTTCGCGCATGTGTTCGAGACCACACTTGATTGCGTTCGTTCCAACAAGCTGGAACCGACACAGGACGTCCTGAAAGTCATGCTGAAATCGGCCGACGTTCTGGCTGATCTGACCAATGTCGCCCGCGACGGCGGCAGCGTCGACCAGGCGCGCTCGGCACAGCTGATCCGCGAGCTCGAGGCGCTTGCCAAGGGCGAGGCGCCGCCGGCCGCCGAGGCTCCCGCACCAAAGGCCGCCGCCCCCAAGGCGGCATCGGCACCAAAGCCTGCGCCTGTCGCAGCGGCTGCAGCACCCAATGACGAAGGCTTTGTCCCCGTTGCTTTCTCCTTTGACGATTTCGGCGGCGAAGAGGAAGCAATGATCGAACACCCGGCCTACGAGGTGGTCTTCAAGCCGAAATCCGAGCTCTACACCAAGGGCAACGAAGCGACGTTGCTCCTCCGCGATCTCTCCCGCCTCGGCGAGATGAGCATCCACTGCAACATGGACAGCCTGCCGCCGCTGGACCAGATGGACCCGGAAGCCGCTTACTTCTCCTGGAAGGTCTCCATCAGGACCGACAAGGGCGAAGATGCGATCCGCTCCGTTTTTGAATTCGCCGAATGGGATTGCGAACTTGACGTGATTGCCGCGGACGCCGGCGAAGGCGCCGACGGCGAGACCGAAGAACTGCCGATGCAGCCTGTTCCCTTCGATCTCTCGGCGCTCGATGAAGAGCCTCACGCGCCGCTGGGCGTTGTCGAGGAAGAAGAACAGATCGCCGCCGCTCAGGAGGCGGTCACGGCTGCCCAAACCGCATCCAATGTCGTCCAGATGGCTGCCAATACGTCGCGAGCCGCCGCTGCCGAAAAGGGGGCCGCCGCCGCCGCCGCGGCCCAGAACAATGCCCAGCAGGCATCCGCCGCCGGTCAGACGATCCGCGTCGATCTCGATCGTGTCGATCGCCTCATCAACCTCGTCGGCGAACTCGTCATCAACCAGGCGATGCTGTCGCAGAGCGTCATCGAGAATGACTCGAACGGCGTCTCGTCGATCAATATGGGCCTCGAAGAACTCCAGCAGTTGACGCGGGAAATCCAGGACTCGGTCATGGCGATCCGCGCGCAACCGGTGAAGCCGGTCTTCCAGCGCATGGCCCGCACGGTCCGGGAAATCGCCGATATCACCGGCAAGTCGGTTCGCCTCGTCACCGAAGGTGAAAATACCGAAGTCGACAAAACGGTCATCGACAAGCTGGCCGAGCCGCTCACCCATATGATCCGCAACGCCGTCGACCACGGTCTAGAAATGCCGGAAAAGCGCCTTGCAGCCGGCAAGAGCGCCGAAGGCACGGTGAAGCTCACCGCCAAGCATCGCTCGGGCCGCATCGTCATCGAACTGTCCGACGACGGTGCCGGCATCAACCGGGAGAAGGTGCGCCAGAAGGCGATCGACAACGACCTGATCGCGGCGGACGCCAACCTGTCCGACGAAGAAATCGACAACCTGATCTTCCACGCTGGCTTCTCGACCGCCGACAAGGTGTCTGACCTTTCAGGCCGCGGCGTCGGCATGGACGTGGTCAAGCGGTCGATCCAGGCGCTCGGCGGTCGCATCAATATCTCGTCGAAGCCGGGGCAGGGCTCCGTCTTCACCATGAGCCTGCCGCTGACGCTGGCCGTGCTCGATGGCATGGTCGTCACGGTTGCGGGCCAGACGCTGGTCGTTCCGTTGACGGCGATCGTCGAGACGCTGCAGCCCGACGCTGCGGCAATCCACTCCTTCGGTGCGACGCAGCGGCTGATCTCGATCCGCAACTCGTTTT
The DNA here is from genome assembly GCF_000379605.1 of Rhizobium giardinii bv. giardinii H152. GTDB lineage: Bacteria > Pseudomonadota > Alphaproteobacteria > Rhizobiales > Rhizobiaceae > Pararhizobium > Pararhizobium giardinii. The sequence continues at coordinate 549,189 of NZ_KB902578.1, forward strand.
GCCCGCTGGTTGACGTCGGCCGGATCCTCAATTTCCGTGCGACCCAGGCCAATCCGGTTGAAGGCGTCGCCCTTCTGGTGGAATCCGAAGGCGGCGGCCAGCGCGCTCTGATGGTCGATGCCATCCAGGGTCAGCGCCAGGTCGTCATCAAGAGCCTGGAAGCCAACTACACGCATGTACCGGGCATTGCTGCTGCCACCATTCTCGGTGACGGCCGCGTCGCTCTCATCCTGGACGTCGATGCCGTTGTCGCGGCATCGCGTGGCCAGCCCCTCAACCTCGAAACGTCGCTTGCTGCTGCCGGGTAAGGACCATGAGCTATCTCGCAAAAAATCTGACCAGCGGAGCACGCGAGTTGATCGCGTTCCGCATCGGCGATCAGGAATTCTGCGTCAACATCATGTCCGTGCGGGAAATCCGCGGCTGGACACCAGCGACACCGATGCCGCATGCGCCGTCCTATGTGCTCGGCGTCATCAACCTGCGCGGTGCGGTGCTGCCGATCATCGATCTTTCGGCGCGGCTTGGAATGAAGCCTGCCGAACCGACCGTGCGCCATGTCATCATCGTTACGCAGGTCAAGAGCAAGATCGTGGGTCTCCTGGTCGAGGCGGTCTCCGATATTCTGACGATCAGGGACGAGGACATCCAGCCGACACCGGACATGACGTCCGAGTTCGAGCGGACCTTCGCCCGCGGCGTGCTTGCGATCGAAAAGCGGATGATCTGCCTGATCGAATTGGAAGCCGTCTTCCCCCAGACAGAAAGTGAAGCAGCATGAGCATGCCGGCCTTTGACACCAGATTATCTCCGGACGAGTGCCTGGCGAGTGGCGAATATCCGCTGACCCGCCGCGACCTCGCCGAGATCGCTGCGATGATCTATGCCGACGCCGGCATCTACCTGAACGAATCCAAGGCTTCGCTCGTCTATTCGCGCCTGTCGAAGCACATCCGCAATCTCGGCCTCAAGGGGTTTCGCGAGTATTGCCAGCTCGTCTCCTCGCCGGCCGGTGCCGCCGAGCGGCGCGACATGCTCTCGCATCTGACCACCAACTTCACCCGCTTCTTCCGCGAAAACCATCATTTCGACCACCTGAAGACGGATGTTCTGCCAGACCTGCTGAACCGCGCCAAGAATGGCGGCCGGGTGCGCATCTGGTCTGCTGCCTGCTCCGACGGGCAGGAGCCCTATTCGATAGCCCTCACCGTTCTGTCGATGATGCCGAATGCGGCGGACTACGATTTCCGTATTCTGGCGACCGACATCGATCCGAAGATCCTGGCACTCGCCCGGGCCGGCGCCTATGATGCGACGGCGCTCGAGACCGTCAGTCCGGCGATGCGCAAACAGTGGTTCTCCGAAACCGCGGTCAACGGCCGCCAGAAGTGGCAGGTCGATGATCGCGTCAAGCGGCTCATCACCTTCAACGAACTGAACCTGATGGCCCAGTGGCCGTTCAAGGGGCCGTTCGACGTCATCTTCTGCCGCAACGTCGTCATCTATTTCGACGAGCCCACCCAGATGAAAATCTGGTCACGCTTTGCCGGCATGCTCGCGCCCCAGGGACATCTCTATATAGGGCATTCCGAGCGTGTTTCCGGCGACGCAAAGTCGGTCTTCGACAACATCGGCATTACCACCTACCGCTATACGGGCAAGGCACAGGGAGGACGCTCATGAGTGCAGCACGCGTTCTTGTCGTCGATGACTCCGCCACGATGCGGGGATTGATCACGCGTATCCTCAGCAGCGATCCCGAGGTCGAGGTTATCGGTCAGGCGGCCGACGCGATGCAGGCGCGCCAGGCGATCAAGGATCTCGACCCGGACGTCATCACGCTCGACATCGAGATGCCCAATATGAACGGGCTGGAATTCCTGGATAAAATCATGCGGCTGCGTCCAATGCCGGTGATCATGGTTTCCACGCTGACGCACAAGGGTGCGGAAGCGACGATTGCCGCATTGGAAATCGGTGCCTTCGATTGCGTCGGAAAGCCGCTGCCGGGCGATCCCCGTCCTTTCAGCGATCTTGCCGACAAGGTGAAAGCCGCGGCCCGGTCGCAGCGCAAGTATATCATCACCGGCAACAAGGTTGCCGTGCCCAGCGCCGCCAACGCCAATGCGAGCTCGGATTACAGGGCAGGCAGGAAGATCATCGCCATCGGTTCGTCTACCGGTGGCGTCGAGGCGCTGATTGCGGTTCTGCAGAAGTTTCCGGCCAATTGCCCGCCGACGGTGATCACGCAGCACATGCCGCACACGTTCACCAAGAGCTTTTCCGAGCGCTTGAACCGCCTCTGTGCTCCAACCGTGCAGGAAGCGACGGATGGCGCAAGGCTCGAGATCGGAAAGATCTATCTGGCACCGGGTGGCGAACGCCATCTGCAGGTCGTCAATCCATCTTCACCGTGCTGCCGTCTGCTGGACCGCGAACCGGTGAATGGCCATCGCCCATCCGTCGATGTGCTGTTCGATTCCGTTGCGGAGCTCGCAGGCCGCAATGCAGTCGGTGTGATCCTGACCGGAATGGGCCGCGATGGCGCATCTGGTCTCTTGAAAATGCGCCACGCAGGTGCCCGCACATTCGGTCAGAATGAAAAAACCTGTGTCGTGTATGGAATGCCGAGGGTTGCCTATGAACTGGGCGCCGTCGAAACCCAACTACCCCTCAGCTCAATCGGGGAAGAAGTATTGAAAAGCACCGCCGCCCGAAGAGAAGGAAGCGAATAAGATGTCACTTGCGGAAAAAATCAAAGTTCTGATCGTCGACGATCAGGTCACAAGTCGGCTGCTGCTCGGTGACGCGCTGCAGCAGCTCGGCTTCAAGCAGATCACGGCTGCCGGCGATGGCGAACAGGGCATGAAGATCATGGCCCAGCAGCCTCATCACCTGGTGATCTCGGACTTCAACATGCCGAAGATGGACGGCCTTGGCCTCCTGCAGGCGGTGCGTGCCAATCCAGCGACGAAGAAGGCGGCCTTCATTATCCTGACGGCGCAGGGCGACCGCGCACTGGTGACCAAGGCAGCCGCGCTCGGCGCCAACAACGTGCTGGCAAAGCCCTTCACGATCGAAAAGATGAAGGCTGCGATCGAGGCTGTTTTCGGGGCATTGAAATGATCATGGATACCGCGACCAAACGTGTGCATGTCATTCAGGGCGAATGGAAGGTGGTCAGCGATCCGGATGTCGTGCTTTCGACCATCCTTGGCTCCTGCGTGGCCGCGTGCATGCGTGATCCGGTCGCGGGCGTCGGTGGCATGAACCACTTCCTGCTGCCCGGCTCGGCCGAGGCGATGTCCTCGGGCGGTGATGCAACGCGCTATGGCGTGCATCTGATGGAACTGCTGATCAACGGGCTCCTCAAGAAGGGTGCGCGTCGGGAACGGCTGGAAGCGAAGATCTTCGGTGGTGCGAAGACGATCGCGCGCTTCTCTAACGTCGGCGAGCAGAATGCATTGTTCGCCCGGCAGTTCCTGATGGACGAAGGCATCAAGGTGGTCGGTGAGAGCACCGGCGGCGATCACGGCCGCAAGCTCGAATATTGGCCCCTCAGTGGCCGCGCCCGCCAATATGCGTTGACGGGCGTGGAAGCGCAAAAGGCCGTGGCCCAGGAGCAGCGCCCCCGGCCTGCACCGAAGCCAGCCGACAACACGATCGAGTTTTTCTAGCGCTTGGGCGGCGGCCTGGGATTTCCGTCCCGGGCGTGGCTTTGGCAAATTGTATAGCGTAGGCCGTCAGGGAAATCCGGGACGGCAGTTGCTGCCAGCGTGAGGGCGAGTAATGCGAACTGAATTGAAGAGCCATATGCCTCACGTAGACGAGGCGCTCCCGGATGTGATGATGCGCATCGTCTCCGAGCTCTATGACGTGGCTTATCTGATCGAGCGGATCGAACCGATGTTGAGCGATATCCACGGTGAAGCTGTTCTGGATTCAGCCGACCGTATCAAGGTTCTGCAGGGGATCGATCTCGCCGTTCAGAAGACACGCGGTCTTGCCGAATTCATCGACACTGTGACGGCGGCCATTCCGCAGCACTGGCTGGTTGACGTGACAACCGCCCTCAACCTGGTCAAGCTGGCAGACATGCAGAAATCGCTTGGCAACGGCTTGCTTCGGCACGGTCATTCACAGCCACTGACAGAAGCCGCCGGCGATTTCGAAGCCTTCTAGGCGCAGCTGCATTTTCCTTCGATTCGCTAACCGCCGCCTTGGTCGTCGCACTGAGGCGGCGGTCGCGTTTTGTGCCGTCCTTCCCGAAATCGGTTTTTGCACTGCGGTCAAAAGCAGGCCTTCAAGACAAGTTCGCGCAAGTTTCGTTTCCTAGTGTGCCAATCGGGGTTGGTAGATTTGGCGTGATTTGACGAAGGCCACGGACCGAATCGATCCGACAATCCCGAATGTTTGGATCTGTGCATGTCCCGGGCGATGTTGCCGGTAGGGAACATGCGCCACTGGGTGCGGAAACAGAATGAATCTGTTGGATCAACTTTCGACGGTCACGAAAAACCTGGCAAGTCTCGGCCAGGGCAAGCTGATCGCGCTGATAGCGGCCGGCGTCGTCGCAGTCGGGATCGTTCTCGCTGCCGGCCTTTATGTCAACAAGCCATCCTATGAGACGCTTTATGTTGGGCTCGAAAGCAGCGACCTCAATCAGGTCAGCGTCGCGCTCGCCGAAGCGAATATCGACTTTGCCGTGGGGGCTGATGGGTCGAGCGTGCAGGTGCCGGTCGGCATGACGGGCAAGGCTCGCCTCTATCTCGCCGAGCGCGGCCTGCCCAACAGCGCCAACGCCGGTTACGAACTCTTCGACAATGTCGGCTCGCTGGGCCTTACCTCCTTCATGCAGGAAGTCACCCGCGTCCGTGCGCTCGAGGGCGAAATCGCCCGCACCATCCAGCAGATTTCCGGAATTGCCGCCGCCCGCGTCCACATCGTCATGGCCGACCGGGGCAGCTTCCGCAAGACGGAACAGAAGCCGACGGCCTCGGTGATGATCCGGGCGAGCGCCAACATCGGCCGCAACGCTGCAGCATCCATCCGCCATCTGGTGGCTTCGTCCGTTCCGGGCTTGAGCATCGATGACGTCACCATCCTCGATTCCGCCGGCCAGCTTCTGGCCTCCGGCGATGATCCTGCCAACAGCGCCATGAATCAGTCGCTGGGCATCGTCCAGAATGTTCAGCAGGAAATCGAAAGCAATATCGACAAGGCGCTCGCACCTTTCCTCGGTATGGACAACTTCCGCGCCAGCGTCACCGCCCAGCTGAACACCGATACCCAGCAGATCCAGGAAACGGTCTTCGATCCGGAATCCCGCGTCGAGCGCTCGACCCGTATCACCAAGGAAGAACAGAAATCCAGCCAGCAGCAGGCGGACAACGCAGCGACCGTACAGCAGAACGTTCCACAGGCAGCACCGCAGGGCAACACGACCGGACCTCAGTCGAACGACCAGACCGAGAAGAAGGAAGAGCAGACCAACTACGAAATCAACTCGAAGACTGTAGCGACGGTCAAAAGCAGCTATACGGTCGAGAAACTCTCCGTCGCCGTGGTGGTCAACCGCGGCCGCGTTGCCGCCATGGTCGGCGAAGGCGCCGACCAGGCGAAGATCGACGCCTATATCAAGGACATGCAGAAGATCGTCGCGTCGGCCGTCGGCCTCGATCCAGCTCGCGGCGACGTGATCACGCTGACCGCCATGGACTTCGTCAACACGCAGCTGCTCGACGAGCCGGTCTCAGGTCCGGGCATCATGGAAACGCTGACCCGCAATCTCGGTGGCATCATCAACGCGCTTGCCTTCGTCGCGGTCGCAGTCGTGGTCGTCTGGATGGGCATGCGTCCGCTGGCCCGCTCGATGGGAATCGGCACGGGTGCCACGGCTCTTGCCGAGAACGAAGCCGTCGGCCTCGAGCTGCCGGACTTCTCGCCTGCCACGACGGGTGCTGCGGGCGGGGCGCTGATGGAAGGCTTCGGTTCCGACTTCGGGTTCGACAGCACCGACGACCTGCTCAGCCTCGGCGACGACAGCGAAGGCGGGTTCAATCGCCGGGTCAAGGAAGGCCCCGAACGCAGGCTTGCCCGCATGGTCGAGATCAGCGAGGAGCGCGCCGCCAAGATCCTTCGCAAGTGGGTTGCAGAAAAGGCGGCTTAGCCTTCGTCCGACATGGGCCGCGAAATACCAACCCGCCGTTCAGGCGGGTTTTTCTTCGGGAAGCGCCGCTCGGCCTGCCGGAAATAGACGCCTGCCCATTTCCTGTATTGCCGGATGCCTTTGGCGGCTTTGCAAGAATCGCGAGGCGACAGGTCAACGTAACGCCACGCGCCGGGATTCGTTATATTTAACCAACGGTTAATTTCCGCCCGAAGGCGGAGGCTTTGGTCTGAGATTTTGTCAGCCGCGTGCCATGTATTGATTCCAGAAATCGGGAGGAGTGCGAAATTATAGAAATATTACAGCAATACTATTTAGATTTATACTTTGGATGCCATGGCCAAGCGGGAAAATAGACATCAAAGGCGCTGATGCAATTCCGCAACAGCGCCGAAAAACAAATAAGAAAAGAGAAGAAACGACAAATTCGATTTGGCTTGCTGACGCTGGTTTAAGGAGCGTTTTTTCCGGGAACCGTGCCAATGTTGCGCCCGCCAGTTTGCTGGAAAATGCCGACAAGAAAAATTCTACAAATAAAAATCGTTTAATGTCAGATAATTAGGATATATCCTGTTTTAGGCATTCATTTTCGATCGGTATGCGGACCTGTCGATTTCGAATCGCTCCATGAAACCCGCCAAAAGTAAATCACGAGAAGGGGGGTAGTAGTTTTTCGCGGGGAGCGATGTACATTTTGTGTAGTGATTCGCGTACTAATTTGCGTCGGGTTAAGGAAAGCGGAATGCCTTGATCCGGGTGTCGGCGGCGGCAAACAGCGCTTGAATGAGCACGGACGAATCCATCAGGGGTAATGTCATGGATTCTCTACAGACAGAGATCGCAATCTGGCCGGTGCCGGTCGTTTCGGTGCGCGGCGCCGGACGAGGATTTTCGAAAGAACAACTGATCCGCAGGCTCGGCGAGTTTGCGGAACGTGGCAACCTCAGCAAGGGGCTTGCCGCGTTGACGGAATATGTCGGGGCCACCCACTATCTTCTGGCTCGCTATGATCTGTCGCAAGACGACGGTCTGGATTTCGTCGTGTGCTCGGATTGGCCGTTCGACGTGGTCAAGCGGCTCGGCAAGGTGCTGTCGCAGCTCCATTCCAAAACCAACGAGATGGAGAAATGTCTTTCCGTCATGCAGCCTGTCTTCATGGGCCTGCCGGATGACATCGACGTCAGCCGCGGCATCAGCCGCGAGTATTGTGCCGTCACCTTCAACGTCGGTCGCGCCCGCCTGTCCCTGATGCTGCTCTTCCCCCAGGATGTCATTCTCTCGCAAGAAAGCTTGAGGGATGTCGGTCTGCTGGCCGGATATTTCGCGAGCTTTACCAAGGAGCACGGCACCCGCGTCGATCGAGAATTCGAACTGACGGAACGCGAGCTCGAATGCCTCTTCTGGATTGCCGAGGGCAAGACCAGCGACGAGATTGCCGTCATCCTTGGCATCTCCCGCAACACCATCAACAACTACATCACCAGCGTGATGCGCAAGACCGCGACGAAGACCCGTTCCGAGGCGATCGCCTACGCTGTTCGCAACAACCTCGTCTAGGAATGCGGCCATGACCTTTTTCCTCTCGAATACCCGCGCCGCAGATGACCACAAGGGAGGACGGCTGCAAGCCAGGGCGTCTCGGGCGGCAACGCTCGTTACCCGGCTGCAAGGCATGCAGAAGCAGATCAACGCCAAGAACTTCTCGGTGCTGCGGTTGAACGGAAACGGCCTGCCTGCGTCATGCAAGCTGACTTGCGCGCTCGACAACTGGGGCGCCGCGGCCGAAGCCATGACACGCGAACTGGTGGCGGCCTATGGCGGCGAAATGCTTCAGCATCTGGATGTCTCGCTGCTGCCGCTTCTGTGGAACGGCATGGGCGAGCACCAAACTGCGGAGGCGCCGGATTTCGGTCGATTCACCCGTCGGCTGGAGGCGCGCCTTTTGCCCTATTGCGGCATTGCCCTGCCGGTCAGGCTCGGCGCACAGGGCAATGGCTATGTCGTGTTCACCGGCAGCTACATCGACCTGACGAGCGAGGTCATCATCGATCTGCACGGCCGCGCCTGCCAGATCATGACCGATCTGCTTGCCGCCGACGAGCGGCGCATGCTGCCGGCCGAAGCGCTGAGCGACCGCGAGATCGGCTGCCTGCAGATGGCCGGCGATGGCTATATCAGCGAAGAGATCGCCGAGAAGATGGGGCTGTCGGTGCATACGGTCAATGCCTACCTCGGCGCAGCAACGACCAAGCTGGATTCGGTCAACAGAATCCAGGCGATCGCGAAGGCCATTCGTCTCGGTTATATCAGCTGATTGGATTATTGGCCGTCATGGCCGGTTATCGCCGCTCAAATCGCAAGGGCGGTCGGATAGGATTTTACGAATTTCGCAGCGTTGAGGCTGTTTGCCAGGAACGCAGTATTCTCGTCCGGATCGCTGGACGGGCTCTTGAATGCGATATGGTTGATCTCGAGGCCGGCGGTATCCTTGCCGAGCGCCAGCCGGGCATAGACCGTCACGCCGTCCGGCTTCAACTCGAGATCGAGCGAGATTTCCGGTTCGGTATCCCAGTCAAGCGTGTAGTTGCCGCCGATACCGAAATTTACCGTGCCGGGAAGAAAATAGAGCTCCGCCGCGGAGGAAACCAGGTCGGCGAGGCTACCGTGTGATTCAAAACGAAGCAGCGCGATATAGTCGGCCGCATCGATCAGACGCAATTCGGTCGCAACAGGACGAATAGCATCGGCTACAATTTTTTCGCGCTGTTCGGAATATTCGCATTTTTTCATGTCTTTTACGTCACCCGTTTCGGCTGCGTGGCATAGATCCGGTGGATGAGTTCGGCGACTGCCTTATAAAACACCGGTGGAATCACACTATCAACCGAGACTTGCGCAAACATTGAGCGTGCGAGAGGCGGGTCCTCAAAAACGGGGATACCGTTCTCCTCTGCAATCTCGCGGATTTTCAGCGCGACAAGGTCCTGTCCCTTCGCGACGACGACCGGCGCATCGCCTTCCTCGCGCATGTAGCGGAGCGCGACGGCATAGTGGGTCGGGTTGGCGATGACGAGCGTGGCACGCGGAACAGAGGTGATCATGCGCCGGCGGGCGCGGTCGCGAGCGATCGAACGCAGCCGGGCGCGGACGATCGGGTCGCCCTGCGACTGCTTCAGCTCTTCCTTGACCTCCTGCTTGGTCATTCTGAGTTCGGTGTACCAGTGGTACCGTGTCCAGAAAAAATCCACGGCGGCGATGAGGCAGGTCGAGATCAGGATGACGATCATGATCTGGTTGAGATCGCCGGACATCGTCGCGAGGATTGTCAGCGGATCGGAGAACATCGAATCGAGCGTGGCGTAGTAGTCGTTCCAGAGCGTCAGGACGATGATGATCGAGACGACCAGGATCTTGAACAGCGCCTTGGCGAATTCGACGAGGCCCTGGATGCCGTAAATCCGCTTCAAGCCGGCCATCGGCGAAATGCGATTCAGTTTCGGCGCGATCCGGTCGAACACCGGTGTTGGAAGATTCTGCAGGATGGACGAGCCGACGCCGAACACGATCAGCAGCGTGAAGAACGGGATCATCAGCGCGCTCGCCTTCCAGAGAAGATGCGAGACAAGCGCCACCACGTCCGTCGCGGTGTCGATGCGCCACGCTTCGGGTTGCTCGAAGATGTCCTTGAGCGATTCGGCGACGGTTGAAAAACCCTGGGGGAGAAAGAAGACGATGAAAATATAGGTGGCGACGACCGATGCGAACATCGTCACCTCGCGCGAGAAGGGCGTGTTGCCCTTCTCTATGGCGTCGTTCATTTTCTTTTCAGACGGCGATTCTGTTTTGCTGTCTTTGTCCTGATCGTCCGACATCGGATGAAGATCTCTTGCTCCTGAGGGCGGCCGCTGCCGTCTCGCGGTTGTGGGCCGAGGTCGCGGAGGATGCAAGAAAGTTATGCGCGGAATCGCGGTGCTTCACAGAAACAGAGATGGAGGCATCAAAAAAGCCCCTGAACCAGCATTCAAGGGGCTTTGCGGTTTTGCGGGCAAGAGGGCAGGCAGCGAGGCGCCGGACAGGGTCAGGCTGCGGCTGCGTCCCGTTCCTTGAGCTCGATTTGGCCGCTGGACGCGAGACGAATGGCTTCCTGGGTGATCGAACGCCGGGCAATCGCGATATCGCGCGGGTTGATGCCGGCATCGCCGGCCGCGAGATCCGATTCGATCATGCGGCGCTGGCGGGCGCCGATGGCGGCGAGCACCGCTTCGCGCAGCTCCATGCTCGATCCGCGCAGCGCCATGGTGATGATGTCGCTCGACACGTCGTTGAAAAGCTGAACGCGGCTGCGCTGCGGCATGGTGAGGACGTCGTCGAAGAGGAAGATCTTCGGACGGACCTTCTTGACCGCTTCGGTGTTGATCGATGCGAGCGATGCAAGAAGCGTATCGACCTGAGTCTTTTCGAGCTCGTTCATCACTTCTGCAATCTTGTTGGATCCAGCCGAGTTGCGGTCTGCGTCCAGCTCGCGCATCAGTTCCACGACGCGCGTCTCGATGATTTGAGCGGCCTTTGGGCTGACATTCTTCATGTTGACGGCGCGGTTGATGATATCGGCGCGGCTGCTTTCCGGCAGCTGCAGCAGAACCTTTGCGCCGAAGGTCGACGGCATCATCGACAATACATAGGCGATCGTCTGCGGGTGTTCCTTGCCAAGATGCTGGGCGACGTAGACCGGATCGGAGTCCTGCAGGCGATCCCAGATATTGGCTTCATAGGCTGCGAAAGTTGCGCGGCGGCCGAGCAGCCCGTCCACTTCGTCGGGTGTCAGGCCCTCTTCGAGAATGCCTTCGATGGCCTTGGCATTGTCCATCAGGCCGGCGCCTTCGGTGAACAGGTCCTCGAACTCGTTGACCAGGATTTCCAGTTCGTGGGGCGGTATCGACCGAAGCGACTGGGCCGAGGCGATGATGCCTTGCAGTTCGCTCTGGGTGAAGAACTTTAACAATTTTCCGGCGACCGGCTTGCCCATCGCAAGCAGAACGGCTGCGGCCTTGTCCATCTGACTGAGAGGCCTCGTCGGCGAGGAAGCTTCAAAATTGTCGAAATCCATCATGGATTGATCCTCATAACCCGTGATCGGGTTCAAACTTTACTGGTACCCTTGATCTCGATGAGTTTAACACCGAAACGTGTCTCGTCCTCGTCGAGCACGGTAATCTCGCCGCGGCCGATCACACGGCCGTTGACGACGATTTCGACCGGCTCTCCGATCTTGCGGTCGAGCGCGATGGTTGCGCCCTCCGTCAGGTTCATCAGGCCGGAGACCTGCATCCGGCTGGTGCCCAGAACGATCTGAACATCGATCGGGATGTCCATGATCAGGTCGAGATTGGCCGTCATGCCGCTGCCCGGCTCGGTGGAGGACATCTCCTCGAAGCTGCTCGAACCGCCGAAATCGCTGCCGCCGAACGATCCGGCGTCAAACGATGAGCCGGCTGCGCCCTGGTCGAGGTCGCCGAAGCTGCTGCTGTCGCCGAAATCGCCGCCGAAGCTGCTGAGATCGGTTTCGGCCCCGAACGTGCTGCCGAAATCCGATGTTTCGCCAACCGGCGTGGCCGCGAAATCCATGCCGAAATCGGTCGCCGGAGCAGTGCCTGCAGCGTTGCTCTGTAGGACGCCACGCAGATCGTCGATGGCCTGATCGAGCTCGGCATCGCCGGCGCTCAGGATCGTCTTGTCTTCAATTCGTGCTTTCTTCGGTGCCATGTGCGAACTATTCCAGTTGAAACTTGCCCCAACCATGTTGCCGGGTAAGGCAGGGGGGGTTTAACTCATGAGATGGTGGAGAATGTCGCTCTCCGAACCGTGGGTATCCTTGATCCGAACCGTATATCTTGCGCCGGACCGGCCGAGCTCGCAGACATAGAGGTCGCGGCCGTTGGCGCTGATTTCGACACGCACGTCCTTGGCGTCTTGGAAGGGAATGACATCGCCCGGCTGCAGGCGGCTGATCGTATCGAGGGTCAGGTCCTCGAGCCTGATGCGGGCTTCGAGGTCGACGGCCGAGCGGCGGACCTGCTGCTCCAGCTGTTCGCCCCACGCGCTCTTGGCCTTGCGGGCCTGTGCGACGCCCTTTGGGAAGACAACGGTGGTCTTCAGCAAGACCTGCTGCGGCACGATGATCGAGAACGTCGAGAGTACCGGTCCAAGGCCCATCGTCACGTTGACGCAGGCGGCAAAGACATCCTTGACATCCGGGTCCGCAGCCGGTCGTTCGGTGGCATTGTGGGGCCGTGCGACGGACGGCTCGAAGCCCCCGGCGGCGCTGACGGCCGATTTCAGCACATCGGCGATCTTTTCGAACACCATGGAGGCAACGTCGAGCTCGATATTGGAGAGCGTCCGCGGCCTCGGTTCTTCAATGGCGGTCGGCGGCGCGCCGAGCAGGATTTCCATCAGGGTGATGATCACCGGGCTGTCGCAGCTGAGAACGATGTCCGGGCACCAGTTGCGCAGTGACGTGTCACACAGCGCCACGCCGTCGCCGAGCCTGGCGATCAGCTCCGACTTCAGCCCCGTGTCGAAGCCGGCATAGCCGATCTCGATATCGAGGCCGGTCTCGTTCTGGAAGATGTCCGGCAGGAACTCCGCAAAGACATGGCCGATATCACTGCACAGTTTGCCGATGGTCTTGGTATCGCCGAGCGCACCGGTCATGCGGGCGAGCAGCTTGCGGTCGAAGGTGTAGACGTTGTCTTTCGATGCTGCCGTCATGGGATCAAGCCGCCTTGCTTTCGCCGCCGCCGCCGGGGTTCATCATTTCCTGCTCGACGGCGTCGATCGACGGACGCTCGTAGGCGGAGATGGTCTTGCGGCCGTATTCGAGCGCGACCTGGGGCACCGAACCGTTCATGTAGGCAAGCAGCGTCTGCTTGACGATGATGTAGAGACGGTTCTGCTTGTCGCGGACAGCCTTGATGTTGGCGATCACCGGGCTGGTAATGCAATAGGACAGGAAGATGCCGAGCATCGTGCCGACGAGGGCTGCGGCGATCTTGGCGCCGAGGACCTCGGGCGCCTCGCTGATTGCGCCCATCGCCTTGATGACGCCGAGGACGGCCGCGACGATGCCGATCGCCGGAAAGGCGTCGCTCATCGTGGTCAGCGCGTGATAGACCTTCATCTTGTCGTGCGTGATGGTATTGATCTCTTCGTCCATCAGCGCCTCGATCTCGTGCGAGCGCGCATTGCCGATGATGATCAGGCGTACGTAATCGCAAATGAAGGCGGTCAGTTCCTTGTTTTTCAAGACTGTTGGCGCGGACTGGAAGATCGAGGATTCGTCGGGGTTGTCTATGTGGCTTTCGATCTCGTTGCGCGATTTCGTGCGCAGGTCGCGCATCAGGCTGTAGAGAACGCCCAGAGTATCGAGATAGTTGCGCTCCTTCGGCACCTTGTGGGCGAAGGCTTCGCCGAGCGCCTTGCCGGTATCCTTCAGCACCTTCATCGAATTGGCCATCACGTAGCCGCCGAGACCGGCGCCGCCGATGATGACAAGCTCGAAGGGCTGGTTCAGGACCTCCATGTGACCACCCATGGCAATGAAGCCGCCAAGGATACAGCCAATCGTCAAGACGAGCCCGATGATGATGTTCATTTCGATACCTGCCGCAAAGGTGGATTTTCGACCGTATCGTTATGCCTTCAGCCTTGCGTGAGGCTGGCTGTCGGCCTCCCTCCCCATGGGCTTCCGCGCAAACAGGTTCGCACAAGCAAGCTCCGGCAGTTTTCCGCCCAATCGGCGCGAATTGCGCCATGTCTCATGGATGAACGGGGAAATGTCGTGACGACGACTTATACCAGCTACCAGATGATAGCAGGCAACCTCACCAAATCGTTGGAACGCGTATCCGAGCAGCCCGATGTTGCTCGGGAGACCGAATATTATCTGGCCAATATCGGCAACGTCAAAACGATCGATGATTTCTTCGCCGACACACGGCTGTATAATTATGCGATCAAGGCACACGGTCTCGAAGACATGGGCTATGCCAAGGCCTTCATGCGCAAGGTGCTGACCGAGGGCATCGACAGCGATGACGCCTTTGCCAAGCAATTGACCGACAGCCGCTACACCGATCTGGTCGAATCTCTGAACTTCGCCCGCCACGGCACGAGCGCCACGTCTTTCGACAAGGCGCAGAAGGGTGTCATCGACAAGTATGCGCGTCAGACCCTGGAGCAGAATGCCGGCGAGGAAAATTCCGGCGTTCGCCTGGCGCTCTACCTCGCGCGCATGGCCCCCTCGATCACCACTGCCTATGGGCTGCTCGCCGATGAAGCATTGGCGCAGGTGACACGCACGCTGATGCAGATGCCCGACGAGTTTGCCGCTTCCGACATCGACAAGCAGGCGGCTGCGATCGAAGGTGCCATCGACATCAAGGATTTCCAGGATCCGACCAAGCTGTCGAAGATGCTTGATCGGTTCACGACACTTTGGGAACTCAACAATTCCTCGGACCCCTACGATCCGCTCGCCGTCTTCGGTTCCTCCAGCGGCTACGGCATCTCCTCCGATCTGCTGCTTTCCATCAATACGCTGAAACTCGGGGGACGCTGATATGCAAACCGGTCTCTATGTTGCTGTCTCCTCCCAGATAGCGCTTGAAAAGCGCATGAACACGCTGGCCGACAACGTCGCCAATTCAACCACCGTCGGATTCCGTTCGACGGAGGTGAAGTTCAACCAGTTGCTTGGCGATACGCGGCCGACCAAAGTCTCTTTCGTGTCCGAAGGTCAGGAATTCCTCAATACCAACAATGGCGGCCTGGACCGGACCGGCAACCAGCTGGATTTCGCCATCAAGGGCGATGCCTGGTTCCAGATCGACACGCCAGCCGGTTCCGCGTTGACCCGAGACGGCCGCTTCACGCTGACTGAAACAGGCGATCTGGTGACCCTGCGCGGATATCCGGTCCTCGACGCCGGCGGTGCACCGATCCGGCTCAACTCTCAGGCGGGTGAAATCAAGGTGGGCGCAGACGGCGCCATCCAGCAGAATGGAACGCAGGTTGCTGCCCTCGGGCTCTACGAAGCCAATTTCGCCAATGGCTTTTTTCGACACGACAACAGCGCGGTGATCCCGAACTCGGCCGCCGCGCCCGTCGTCGACCGTTTCGATGTCGGCGTCATGCAGGGTTATGTCGAGGAATCGAACGTCAATCCGGTCCAGGAAATGTCGCAGCTGATCATGGTGTCGCGTGCCTTCGAAAACATCACTTCGCTCATGCGCGACAGTGAAGGTTCGCTCGACGAGGCGATCAAGACGCTGGGCGGCAGCAAGTAGGCCTGATTTTTCAAACGGCGGAAGCCAGGCCCGAAGATGCTCGGAAGAGCAGGAAGCTAGACGGCAGGAACCGGAATGCAGAACGAGAAACTCCAGATCCGTAATTCCTCGACATCGCTCGCGGCGCTCGCGGGCCTTGTCGGGCGTTATTCCAATCCGGAGTTTTCGGTCGCCCCGGGCGGTCACGTCCAGACGATTTCCGCCGGTTACTATACCGTGACGGGGCTTTCCCGGCACGTGCGCCTCGGTGAATTTGTTGCCCATAAGAGCGCGACGGGCATTCATCTCGGCGAAGTCGTCAAGGTCGAGCAGGAGACCGTCGTCGTCTGTCCGATCGAGCCCGGCGATCCGATCGGTATTCATGACACGGTGATCCGCAAGGGCGCTTTCCGTATTGCGCCGACGGAATCCTGGTGCGGTCGCACGATCAATTCGCTGGGCGAGCCGATCGATGGCCGCGGCCCGCTGTTGCAGGGTGATGTTCGCCGGTCGATTTCCAACACGGCGCCGCCGTCGATGACCCGCAAGCGCGTCGAGCACGGCTTCCGCACCGGTGTCCGGGCAATCGACATCTTTTCCCCGCTCTGCCTCGGCCAGCGTCTCGGCGTCTTCGCCGGTTCCGGTGTCGGCAAGTCGACGCTTCTGTCAATGCTGGCCCGCGCCGATGCTTTCGACAAGGTCGTCATCGCGCTGGTCGGTGAACGTGGCCGTGAAGTGCGCGAATTCATCGAGGATACGCTGGGCGATAACCTTGCCAAGTCGGTCGCTGTGGTGGCGACCAGCGATGAAAGCCCGATGCTGCGCAAGATGGCGCCGCTGACGGCCGTCACGATCGCCGAGCATTACCGCGACCAGGGCAACAACGTCCTTTTGATCATCGACAGCGTCACCCGTTTTGCTCATGCCATCCGCGAGGTCGCGACAGCCTCCGGCGAACCGCCGATCGCGCGCGGCTATCCGGCCTCAGTTTTCACCGAATTGCCGCGATTGCTCGAGCGCGCCGGTCCGGGAGCAGAGGGGACCGGCACGATCACTGCGATCATTTCCATTCTCGTCGACGGCGACAACCACAACGACCCGATCGCCGACTCCACCCGCGGGATTCTCGACGGCCATATCGTCATGGATCGCAGCCTGGCTGAAGAGGGCCGCTATCCGCCGGTCAACCCGCTTGCTTCGGTCTCGCGTCTCGCCCGTAAAGCCTGGACGCCGGATCAGGAAAAGCTGGTGGCGCGGTTGAAATCACTGATCCACCGTTTCGAGGAAACCCGCGACCTCAGGCTGATCGGTGGGTATCGGGCGGGCAGCGACCCGGATCTCGACATGGCGATCAAGCAGGTTCCGGTCATCTACGAGATCCTGAAACAGACGCCGGGCGAGCGGCCGGCCCTCGATGCGTTCACCGACCTTGCAAATGCGCTGAAGGCGGCGGCGACCGGCGGCCAGGCGCAGAACATGCGAAAGGGGTAAGCGGTGATGGAATATGATGCCGACGAAGTCGTGCCGCAGCGCAAGCGCAGCGACCGCACGCCGCTGATCGACAAGGCGCTAGGTGCGACCGGTATCGCCCTTGCAGCCCTTGCGACATTCTTTCCCTGGTATGCTTTCCTGCATCAGGACGAGTTCTCGATGCCGTCGCTGTGGCAGGGCAGCACCCGTGACCTGCCGGGTCGCGCCGGCTCCGGCGGTGTCTCCTCGCCCTTGGCCATGACGGACCGTGATGCCGCCACGCAGGCGGCGATTGATCAACTGACCACAGCGACGGTTCCGGAGCGAGAGAGCAGGAAGCTGGGCGTGGACGATGGCCTGGAACAGCCGTTTCCGGCGGCTGTTGGCTTCAAGCTCGTCCATGTCGCCAATGGCCGTGCGCTGATCGAAGATGGTAGCGGCATGTATATTGTCCGGATCGGCTCGATCCTGCCGGACAACAGCCGCCTTGCCACACTGGAGCAGCGCAACGGGCGCTGGGTGATGATCACCTCCAAGGGCGAAATCCAGCAGGCTGAGTGAATAGGCGTATCGACGTCGTGCCGCCATCTGCCTGCATGTCGTCGCTGCCGGGTAGCGGGCTGCCGGCACAAAGGCGTTGCAATGCGCCGAACCAACCCCGTTCCATCGTTTCGACCGGCGTTATGCGCATGCGCGACGAAGCTGTCGCTGCAAGGCGGCGAGCATTGCAGCGCATCGCCTCTCAATTCAGTCCCACGCAAGATTGCTTGCATAGGTTCTCCATCAACAAGCATGGAGTCGCATGATGCAACCTATACAGCTTTTTGATCTCGCGTCGCGACAGGCGCAATGGCTGGCGGTCCGCCAGAACGTCGTCGCCGGCAACATCGCCAACGCCAATACGCCGCACTACGCCGCCAAGGACGTCAAGCCGTTCGAAAGCGTGCTGCAGGAAACCGGCTTTCAGATGGCAGCCACCAATCCCGCCCATTTGACTGACGGAAGCACCGCCGCCCAGGTTACGGAAATCAGCTTGATCAGCGATGCGGAAGTCCAGCAGTCGGGCAACAGCGTGCAGCTGGAGCAGGAACTGATGAAGACCGGCGAGGTCAAGCGCGACTACGAGCTCAACACCGGGCTCGTAAAGGCGTTTCATCGGATGATGCTCATGACGGTACGGAAATAAGCGCGATGGATCCTCTGGTTTCAGCTCTCAAAGTTTCAGCCTCGGGTCTGGAAGCGGAATCGACGCGGCTGCGCATCGTTTCGGAAAATATCGCCAACGCCCGCTCGACTGGCGACGCGCCCGGAACCGATCCTTATCGCCGCAAGACCGTCAGTTTTGCAGCGGAAATCGATCGCGCCAGCGGCGCCTCCACCGTCGAGGTCCAGCGCCTTGGAACGGACGATTCCGATTTCACCATCGAGTTCGATCCGGGCAATCCGGCTGCCGACGACAAGGGCATGGTCAAGCTGCCGAACGTCAACGTGCTGATCGAAATGGCCGACATGCGGGAAGCGAACCGCGCCTATGAAGCCAATCTCCAGACCACCAAGCAGGCGCGCGACCTGATCTCCGCAACAATCGACCTCCTGAGGGCTTCGCAATAATGATCAATGCAATTGAGACCATCAGCGCGGCAATTTCGACCGTCAAGGATATCACCAGCACATCGAGCGCCTCGTCGGCACAGAACGTCCTCGGCGGCGCAGCCGCGGCCGGCAGCTCGCAGAGCTTTGCAGACGTCATGGGCAGCATGGCGGCCGAGATGACCAACAGCCTCAAGCAATCGGAAGTGGCTTCCATCCAGGGCATCCGCGGCGAGGCCAACACTCGCGAAGTCATCGATTCCGTCATGAGTGCCGAGCAGTCGCTGCAAACCGCCATCGCCATCCGCGACAAGGTGGTCAGCGCCTATCTCGAAATCGCACGCATGCCGATTTAAAGGATAAGAATAATGAAGGCTCTCTCGATCGCCGCGACCGGCATGAACGCCCAGCAGTTGAACCTGGAAGTGATCGCAAACAATATCGCGAACATCAACACCACCGGTTACAAGCGCGCGCGGGCGGAGTTCTCCGACCTTCTCTACCAGACCGAGCGCGCGCAGGGCGTACCGAACCGCGCCAACCAGGCGATCGTGCCGGAAGGCGCCAACATCGGTCTCGGCGTCCAGACGTCTGCTGTGCGCAACCTGCATCTGCAGGGGAGTTTGGTTAGCACCGGCAACGACCTCGACCTGGCGCTGATCGGTCGCGGCTGGTTCCAGATCGAAACCCCGGACGGCGAGACGGCCTACACCCGAGCCGGCGCCTTCAACACCAATGCCGACGGCCAGCTCGTCACGATCGACGGCTACACGGTAATTCCGGAAATCACCGTGCCGCAGAATGCGAGCGAGATCACGGTCAGTTCGTCCGGCCAGGTGACGGTCCGTATCGGCAACGACACCGTGCCGCAGGAAATCGGCCAGCTGACGATCGCAAACTTCGTCAACGAGGCGGGTCTTGAGCCGCAGGGCGACAATCTCTTCAAGCAGACGCCGGCTTCCGGCGAGCCGGTGATCGGCACGCCGGCCGACCCGGGCTACGCGCAGATCAAACAGAAGTACCTCGAAGCGTCGAACGTCGATCCGGTCAAGGAAATCACCGACCTGATCTCCGCCCAGCGCGCCTACGAAATGAATTCGAAGATCATCCAGGCCGCCGACGAAATGGCTGCGACGGTCAGCAAGAACCTGAGATAACAGAGGGAATGGCAAACATGATGTTTCGCCGGACTGCCAAGGCATCGATCGTGACAGCTGCTGCCACCCGCGGAGGATTTCTTCTGCGGGCGCTGGCCGTGACAGGCTCTGTTTGCGTCTGGACAATGTCTCCGGGCCTGGTGCATGCCGAAAAGCGCATGGCGGTCATTCCCACCCAGACGATCTATCCCGGCGAAATCATCGAAGCTAGCCGTCTCGAAGAGGTCGAGGTGACCAACCCTGCGCTCACGGGCGACTATGCGACGTCGACCGAGCAGGTGACCGGCAAGGTAACCAGCCGGACGCTGCTCGCGGGGCGGGTCATCCTCATGTCGGGCCTGCGCGATCCCTATACGGTCGAGCGCGGCAAGGCGGTGCGGATCGTCTTTACCAACGGGCCGCTGACCATAACGGCCGGTGGCTCCCCATTGGAGAATGCCGCGGTGGGCGACCTGATTCGGGTTCGCAACACGGATTCTGGCGTCATTGTTTCCGGGACGGTGATGAAAGACGGAACAATTCATGTGGTGGCAAAATGATCTTTCGTTTCGGCAAATGGTGCCTGGCGTTTATCGTCGTCTTCGCAACCGCGATCACGCCGGTTGAGGCTGCCTCGCGCATCAAGGATGTCGCCTCGGTCCAGTCAGGGCGGGACAACCAGTTGATCGGCTACGGTCTCGTGGTCGGCCTTCAGGGAACCGGCGACAGCCTGCGTTCCTCGCCGTTCACCGCGCAATCGCTGCGCGCCATGCTGCAGAACCTCGGTATTTCGACACAGGACGACGAATCCCGAGCGAAGAATATCGCAGCGGTTCTGGTCACAGCCAATCTGCCGCCTTTCGCGAGCGCCGGCAGCCGCATCGATGTGACCGTCGGATCGCTCGGCGATTCCACCTCGCTTCGCGGCGGTACGCTGGTGATGACCTCGCTTTCCGGAGCTGACGGCCAGATCTATGCGGTAGCTCAAGGGTCGGTCGTCGTCACGGGGTTCAATGCACAGGGCGATGCCGCCTCCGTGACGCAAGGTGTCACCACGTCGGGCCGCGTTCCGAACGGTGCCATCATCGAGCGCGAATTGCCGGCCAAGTTCAAGGATGCGTTCAATCTCGTCCTTCAGCTGAGAAACCCCGATTTCTCCACCGCGGTCGGCATGGCTGTAGCGATCAACCGCTACAGCAAGAACCAGTTCGGCGGCAACATCGCTCAGGCGCAGGATTCCCAGACGGTCATCATCGACAAGCCGAAGATGGCTGATCTCTCCCGCCTGATGGCCGATATAGAAAACCTCGTCATCGAGACCGACGTGCCCGCGCGTGTCGTCATCAACGAGCGTACCGGGACGATTGTGATCGGACAGGACGTGCGGATCAACAAGGTTGCCGTCAGCTACGGCACGTTGACGGTTCAGGTGAGCGAGACGCCGACTATTGTGCAGCCGGAGCCGTTTTCAAACGGCGAAACGGCTGTCGAGCCGAACACGACCATCGACGCGTCGCAGGACGGCGGCACGGTCGCCATTCTCGACGGCTCGAACCTGCGGTCTCTGGTCGCCGGGCTCAACAGCATCGGCGTGAGGCCGGACGGTATCATTTCCATTCTCCAGGGCATCAAGACGGCCGGTGCCCTCCAGGCGGAGCTCGTATTGCAATGACCGTACCTAGTCCTTCTGCCCAGCCGAACAGCCTGCGCCGCCGCCTGATGCTGCTGGCGGTCGGCTGCACTATGCTCGCCATGCCCGGCGCCTTCGCGCAGGAAGTCGCAGCACCGGCCACAGTCCTTCCGGCGAATGGCGACGAAATCCAGCAGTTCTGCACCAATATTGCCGACGCTGCACGCGATCAGCGCTACCTCTTGCAGAAGAAGGACCTGGAAAAACTCCAGGCCGAGGTCGATGCGCGCATCGCCAAACTCGAGGAGCGCCGGGCCGAATACGAGGACTGGCTGAAACGCCGAAACGATTTCCTGAAGCAGGCCGAGCTTGGTCTCGTCGATATCTACAAGACCATGAAGGCGGATGCGGCGGCTGGACAGCTCGAGCTAGTCAATCCCGCCATTGCCGCGGCGATCGTCATGAAGCTGCCCCCCCGCCAGTCGAGCCTCATCCTCAGTGAGATGAGCAGCGACAAGGCCGCCGTTCTCACCAACATCATCTCCAGCGCCAGCGATTCAACAACGTCTAAGGAACCGTCATGAGATATCCGCTTTCGGTTCTTCTCGCTGCCAGCCTGCTGTCGGGATGCCAGAACCAGACCATCAACGAAATCGGCAGGGCACCTTCGATGAGCCCGATCGGCAGCGGCCTGCAATATGCGCAGACGCCGCAAATGGCGATGTATCCCAAGGAGCCGCGCCACGTTGCCAACGGTTTTTCGCTCTGGAGCGACAATCAGGCGGCGCTGTTCAAGGATGCCCGCGCTCTCAATGTCGGCGACATCCTGACCGTCGATATCCGCATCGACGACAAGGCTTCGTTCGACAACAAGACCGATCGCAGCCGCACCAATGACAGCGGCTTCAACATCGGCGCCAACGGCCAGTCCGAATCAAGTGATTTCGGCTGGAAGGGCGGCCTCGACTACGGCTCGAACACCAGCACGAAGGGCGAGGGTACGACGGAACGGTCCGAAAAGCTGGTTCTGCTCGTTGCCGCCGTCGTGACCGGTGTGCTTGAAAACGGTAACCTTCTGATCAGCGGTTCGCAGGAAGTGCGCGTCAACCACGAAATCCGGATCCTCAACGTCGCCGGTATCGTCCGGCCGTATGACGTCGATGCGAACAACATGATCTCCTACGACAAGATCGCCGAGGCGCGCATTTCCTATGGCGGCCGTGGCCGTTTGAGCGAAGTACAGCAGCCGCCGTGGGGCCAGCAGGTCATGGACATCGTCTCGCCGATCTGACGAGACCCTGCGCGTCCGCGCGGCACAACGAGATGGATTTGAACATGGAAGATCTCGATACGGCTTCGCCCGCGGCCAAGGGGTCATCGAAGACGATGCCCCTCGTTGCCCTGGTCGTTCTGACGCTGCTGGCAGGCGGTGGCGGCTGGCTGGTCGGCGGCGTCCTCGCCCCAAAGCCGCTGAGCGTGGAAGAGGCCAAGATAGTCGAGCAGGCAAAAGCCGCCGTTGCCCACAAGAAGGCCAAGGAGGCAGGCGAGGGCGGCGAAGAGAGCAGCAAGAAGGACGAGGGCTTGCCGCGAATAGCGACCGAGGCCAATGGTGTCGTCCAGCTTGATGCGATCACCACCAATCTTGCTTATCCCACCGAAAACTGGATCCGGCTCGAAGTTGCGCTGCTTTTCAAAGGCACGCCGGACGTGGCCATGGCCGAGCAGATCCATCAGGATATAGCCGCATACATGAAGACGGTTTCGCTGCAGCAGATCCAGGGGCCGCGCGGATTTCAGTATCTGAAGGATGACATAGAAGAACGGGTTGACCTTCGCTCCGAAGGGCGCGTAACCAATGTCATCTTCAGGACATTCGTCATTCAATGATTCGCACCATCGCATTCATAGCCGCCATGATGGCGATGTCGGGCATCGCGGGCGCGCAAGGCTTTCCCGCCGACATACTTCGAACACCCGTCGACGGCTCTGTCGCGTCCTGGATCATCCGCACGTTCGGCCTTCTGACTGTCCTGTCGGTCGCGCCGGGCATCCTGATCATGGTGACGAGCTTTCCGCGCTTCGTCATCGCGTTCGCCATCCTGCGTTCCGGCATGGGTCTCGCCACCACACCCTCGAACATGATCATGGTAAGTCTTGCGCTGTTCATGACCTTCTACGTGATGGCGCCGACATTCGATCGCGCCTGGCAGAACGGCATCAATCCGCTGTTGCAGAACCAGATCAATGAAACCGAGGCGATGACGCGCATCTCGGAACCATTCCGTGACTTCATGCTCGCCAATACGCGTGACAAGGACCTGCAGCTCTTCATCGATATCGCCCGGGAAAAGGGCCAGAATGTCGTCGCCGACAACAAGGTCGATCTTCGCGCCGTCGTACCGGCCTTCATGATTTCGGAGATCAGGCGCGGTTTCGAGATCGGCTTCCTGATCATGCTGCCATTCCTGGTGATCGACCTGATCGTCGCGACCATCACCATGGCGATGGGCATGATGATGCTGCCGCCCACGTCGATCTCGCTGCCCTTCAAAATCCTCTTCTTCGTCCTGATCGACGGCTGGAACCTGCTCGTCGGCAGCCTCGTCCGGTCTTTCACCTGATCTCGTTGGCGTGGTTAACGGACGGTCAATTTGCCGCCAAGCGTGTGCTTGGGCGGAATAAGTCAAACATTTGAATTATAACAATAAATCGAAATTTGAATTGACCCGTCTGTGGCCCCTAGCGGGCTGATACTCGGACTGCGTTTAAACAAATCGCAATATTTCCCTGCGACATTACCCTCACATGACGGATTTGGACCGCCTGACGAACAGGGGCCGAGTGGCATGATGCCGAGCCGTCATCACCGGTAAGTATTTACAGTCCGGTATGTCCCCAATCTTGTATTTTGTATCTAGAGGGACAACCCCAATGACAAGCATCCTGACGAACTCTTCTGCAATGGCAGCTCTCTCGACGCTGCGCTCCATCAGCGCCGACATGGAATCGACCCAGGGTCGCATTTCCTCCGGTCTGCGCGTGGGCGACGCTTCGGACAACGCTGCCTACTGGTCGATCGCAACGACCATGCGTTCGGACAACAAGGCTCTCTCCACGGTTCAGGACGCTCTCGGTCTCGGCGCTGCCAAGACAGATACCGCCTACACCGGTTTGAACGCCGCCATCGACGTCGTTTCCGAAATCAAGGCCAAGCTGGTTGCTGCCCGCGAACCGGGCGTCGACAAGACGAAGATCAACTCGGAAATCACCGAGCTCAAGAACCAGCTGGTTTCGACAGCCCAGTCGGCTTCCTTCTCCGGCGAAAACTGGCTCTACAACGACACCACAACACCGCTTGCCACCAAGGAAATGGTCGGCTCGTTCACCCGGTCCTCTACGGGCAGCGTTACGGTCGGTGTTCTGGAATTCGACGCTTCGACCTCGGTTCTGATCGACACGCAGGACTCGACCAAGGGCCAGCTGACCATGGCTGTCTCTGTTGCCCAGCCGAACGGCACGACTGCCGCTACCACTGCCAACGCAACCTACCACCTGATCCTCGCTGCAGGCGGCACGGCTCCGACCGGTTCGACCCTCATCGCACTGACTGCAACGACTTCCGACGACAACATCGAAGGCATGATCAGCGCCGTTGACGCGATGCTGACGAGCCTGACGGATGCCGCCGCGACGCTGGGCGCCACCAACACCCGCATCTCTATGCAGGACGAATTCATGGCCGACCTGATGGATGTGATCGACAAGGGTGTCGGCCGCCTCGTCGATGCCGACATGAACGAAGAGTCGACGCGCCTCAAAGCGCTCCAGACACAGCAGCAGCTCGGCATCCAGGCGCTGTCGATCGCCAACTCGGACTCGCAGAACATCCTGTCGCTGTTCCGCTAAAACGAAAACGGCGCGGACGGGCCATCCCCCCAAACGGCCCGTTAGCGACCTACAGAGGACCGCATCTCGCAAGAGGTGCGGTTTTTTATTACCCTCAAAAATAAGTTTCCGGCGCTTAGGTTTTCTTTAACCATGTTGGTGTTTCCTATGGCCATCGAAACAGCGGGTTAACCAAGAAATTTAACGCGTTAGCAGGCATGAAGCTGGCTGCTGTTTCCCGGTAGCGACCGGAATGTCCCTTCCATTTCACCTGTTCAAAAGGGGCAGTTTTACCATGACGAGCATTCTCACCAATTCGGCTGCGATGGCAGCACTCTCCACGCTGCGTTCGATCAACGACAGTATGGAAACGACCCAGGGTCGCGTTTCCTCCGGTCTGCGCGTCGAGACCGCAGCCGACAACGCCGCCTACTGGTCGATCGCAACGACCATGAAGTCGGACAACAAGGCTCTCTCCACCGTTCAGGACGCTCTCGGTCTCGGCGCTGCCAAGACGGACACGGCCTATACCGGCCTCGACAACGCCATCGATGTCATCTCCGAAATCAAGGCCAAGCTGGTTGCTGCTCGCGAACCGGGCGTCGACAAGACGAAGATCGACAAGGAAATCACCGAGCTCAAGAACCAGTTGGTGTCGACCGCTCAGTCGGCGTCCTTCTCCGGCGAAAACTGGCTCTACAACGACACCGCAACCCCCCTCGGCACCAAGGAAATGGTCGGCTCGTTCACCCGGTCCTCGGCGGGCACCGTTTCGGTCGGTGTTCTGGAATTCGACGCTTCGACTTCGGTTCTGATCGACACGCAGGACTCGGCCAACGGCCAGCTGACAAAGGCTGTGGCAGTTGCCCAGCCGGACGGCGCGACTGCCGCTACGACTGCCAATGCAACCTACCACCTGATCCTCGCTGCCGGTGGTACGGCTCCGACCGGCTCGATCCTGATTGCTCTGACGGCAACGACCGCCGACGACGACATCGAAGGCATGATCAGCGCCGTTGACGCGATGCTGACCAGCCTGACGGATGCGGCCGCGACGCTGGGGGCCACCAACACCCGCATCTCTATGCAGGACGAATTCATGGCCGACCTGATGGATGTGATCGACAAGGGCGTCGGCCGCCTCGTCGACGCCGACATGAACGAAGAGTCGACCCGCCTCAAGGCCCTGCAGACGCAGCAGCAGCTCGGCATCCAGTCGCTGTCGATCGCCAACTCCAACTCGGAAAACATCCTCTCGCTCTTCCGTTAATCGGAACAGGGGAACGACAAAGCCGGCGGACGTCATCAAAATGTCCGCCGCCAGTCCCAAAGACCGCGTCTCGCAAGGGGCGCGGTTTTTCCGTTTTCCGTCGCGGCGACAGGCTTATCTTAACGATTCGGCAATTCAGATTTATTTTCGTTCATTTTGATTACCTACTTGCTAACGACGTTAAGTGTTTGTTAACCATGTGACCGTTAAGTGTTCGTTAAGAGCGACAGGCTGTCCTTGGGCTAAACATGGGGCAGTTTGCATGACGCTGGTCCCGTCGCTGCCGGTCATCAATCCGGAATGTTCCGTTTAATTTTTGAACTGGGGCAATGACCAATGACCAGCATCCTCACCAATTCCGCGGCTATGGCCGCCCTCCAGACGTTGCGTTCGATCAATACGAACATGGAAGACGTGCAGAGCCGCATTTCCTCCGGCTATCGCGTCGAGACCGCCGCGGACAACGCCGCCTACTGGTCGATCGCGACCACCATGCGTTCGGACAATACTGCCCTGTCCACCGTTCAGGACGCGCTCGGGCTGGGCGCCGCCAAGGTCGATACCTCCTATGCCGGCATGAGCTCGGCCATCGAAGTCGTCTCCGAGATTAAGGCAAAGCTCGTCGCGGCGCGCGAACCGGGCGTCGACAAGACCAAGATCAACAAGGAACTTAACGAACTCAAGAACCAGCTCGCATCCGCTGCCGAATCGGCATCTTTCTCTGGCGAAAACTGGCTTTACAATGACACGACGACACCGGCGGGGATCAAGTCGATTGTGGCGTCCTTCAACCGTTCGACGAACGGTTCGGTTTCCGTCACGACACTGGATTACGACACGGCGGAGTCGATCCTGATCGACACCCAGAACTCCTCGCTCGGCCAGCTCACTAAGGGCGTTGCCGTCGAGCAGGGCGCTGCTGTCGGCACCGGTACGGCCAACGCGACCTATCACCTTGTCCTGGTTTCCGGCGGCACCGCGCCGACCGGTTCGGTGCTGATCGATCTCACATCCACGACCCCGGACGACGACGTCGATGGCATGATCAGCGCGGTCGATGCCATGCTCAGCAACCTCACCGATGCCGCATCGACCCTCGGCGCCATTACCAGCCGCATCGACATGCAGGAAAACTTCGTTGCCAACCTGATGGACGTGATCGACAAGGGTGTCGGCCGTCTGGTCGATGCCGACATGAACGAGGAATCGACCCGCCTCAAGGCGCTGCAGACGCAGCAGCAACTGGGCATCCAGGCCCTCTCGATCGCCAACACCAATTCCGAGAACATCCTGCGTCTCTTCCAGCAGTAAGCGATGCCGGAGGGCCGGAGGCCATAGGCACGGTCTTCGTTTTGCGGGTTTGTCGCCGCCTCCGTCTCGCGAAGCGGCGGCGATATCTTTCCCCCATGCTGCCGGTCATCGGCATGGGCGGAAATGGTTGGACCGCGCTAATTGCCCAAGCGCGGTCCAACACCTTTTCCAAAAGTCCCGAAACCGATCGCCGGGACCTCCGATTACATGACCGACCACATTTTCGCACAAGTTTGGCTGGGTAGTCTCCAACCGCAACCATCCTCATCTCGGTTGCCAGGCAATATGAATATTGTGCTGCCGTTGTATGCGGCCCGCGCCACCGGATTCTTCGGGCGGCGAGCCGGTACGGATTGAAAATGTTCGGGCCACGCGGCTTTGCCGTTCCGCGGGGTCCTGAAGGAGACATTCGGGAAGTGTCACAGTCTGTTGCTTTCGAGCCCGTTAGCCAAATGCCGTTCGCAACCCGTCAGGGGGCGGGCCAAACCGTGGCCAAAACGACAACCGGTGTCACGGGAGGCACCCGATGAGCGCTTCCATTTCCCGCTATCTCAAGGATTTCAGTGCTCCAAAAGTCGATCTCAAGATGGTTCCGCCGCGATATTTCCCGGACCTCGATGAAGACTTTCCCGCCGACGGTGCTTTTGCCATGAAGCCGCAGGCCGAACCGCAGGTCGATCTGGAGGCAGAGCGTCGCGACGCCTTCGCGCAAGGGCGCCGTGAAGCCGAAGCCGAGCAACGTTCCTTGCACGCAACGGAAATCGCCGCCCTGAACGAGCGCCACGCCGCGGAGCTGGAGGCGTTGCGCGTGCGCTGCGACAATGAAATCGCGGCGATGATCTATGATCGCTTCTCCGACATGGCGTCCCAACTCGCGACCATGCTTTCCGACCAGACGGCGCGTGTGTTGGCGCCAGTGATGGAGGAGGTGCTTTTGCGCAAATCCGCCGATGACCTGGCGCGCATGATCGCCCATGCGGTTGGTGCGGGTGAAGGTGCGAAGATAACGGTGAAAGGGCCGCTGGCTCAGTTCGAGGCGCTGAAGCGTCGTCTCAATGACGAAACACTGATCTTCCGCCACCATGAAACCGCTGACATCGACCTTTCGGTCGAGTTCGGCGATTCTATTCTGGTGACGCGAATGGCCGCCTGGGCGGATACCGTCAGGAAGGTGCTGGCATGAGCGAGACTGAAAGCCATCACCACGGCAAGAACGAAATCGTCATCGTCAAGCGCCATGGCGGCAATCACGACGGCCATCATGGCGGCGCGTGGAAAATCGCCTATGCCGACTTCATGACGGCGATGATGGCGTTCTTTCTCGTCATGTGGCTGATCAATGCGGCCAACCCGCAGACCAAGGCAGCGCTCGCCTCCTATTTCAACCCTGTGCAGCTGACCGATGCCAAGCCGTCCGAAAAAGGCGTCAAGCAGCCGGCCAAGGACGCCAAGGGTGAAGAAGACCAGATGAAGTCCAAGGTTAACGGCACGGAGACCAAGACCGGGGGATCGGCGAAAAGCGGTGATGATCTGACGGCGACTTCCGGCGAGGAAACACAATATTCCGATGCCGATTTCTTCGAAAACCCCTATTCGGTCATGTCCGAAATCGTCAACGAAACCGGCCGCAATGCCAATATCAGCGCCAAAGGAGATGGCGGCGCGTCAACCTCCGGTCCCGCTACCGGCGCCGAAGGAGGCGAAGCCTATCGCGACCCGTTCGATCCGGATTTCTGGACGAAGCAGGTCGAATTGCAGAACGCGCAAAAGGGCGGCGACAGCCTGGAAGCCAAGGCCGGAGATGGGCCGGCCGATGCGTCGAAGGAAGCCGCCGCAGCCGCACAAGGTCAGCCAGGCACAGAAGATCAGGCTGCTCAGCCTGAACAGGTTACGTCGGCCAAGCCCGATGACAATGCCGCCAAGGCCCTTAAGGCCGAGATCGAGAAGGAAATCGGCGGGGCAGCCGGCAAGCTTGCCGAAGGCCTGCTGGTGACACCAACCGAGGGAGGCCTGCTTGTCACAATCAGCGAACAGGCAGATACGCCGATGTTCGGTGTCGGCTCGGCCGTGCCCGAGAAAGACATGGTGATAGCCATGGAGAAGATCGGCAAGCTCCTGTCGGCGCGCACCGGCGCGATCGCCATCCGCGGCCATACCGACGGGCGTCCTTTCAAGAAAGGCGTCTACGACAATTGGCGGCTTTCGTCCGATCGTGCCCAGAGCGCCTATTACATGCTCGTTCGCGGTGGTCTCGCCGAAAGCCGTGTCAGCCAGATCAGTGGCTTCGCGGACAAGCGCCTCCAGGTTCCGAAGGATCCGCTGGCGCCGGCCAACCGGCGCATCGAAATCCTGCTGCAGACAGATCGGGGCTGATCGCGATGCTGAAGGCGATCCGCACCCTCTTTCTCGGCGCCTGCGCGATCGGGGTCCTTCCGGGCCTCGCCGCGCATGCCGGCGATTTGGAGGATCTGGCGCCCTACAAGATGCTGCGGTCGCTGCAGTATATCCAGGACTCGATCGTTCTCGGCGATCATTCGGCAGCCGAGATGCAGCGTTTCATGCTCGGCGCGATCGACAAGCGTCTGCGATCTGCGGAGCCTTCCGTTTTCGATGATCCAAGAAACGTGGACGCTGCTTTCATCTATGCCATGAGCGGCGGCAATCCGGAAACGCTGTCCTATCTCGCTGACCGCGACGTCGAAGGAAATTTCGACAACCGTATTGTCGATGCGCTGAGCCATTACCTGACCGGCAAGGGCGGGCTGATGGTCGAGAATCTCGAAAAGGCCATTCCGGAATACCGGAATGCGCGGATCGGTCCCTATCTCTATCTGGTGCTCGGCAATGGCAGCGCGCAGCAGGATCCTGCCGCCTCGCTGAAATACTATGATTGGGCACGATTGACGGCACCGGGCACGAATATCGAGGAAGCCGCCTTGCGGCGATCGATCGCGCTGGCAACCCGCGGACACATGCCGGACAAGGGCTTTGCCTATTCGCTGTCCTATGCGCGGCGCTTCTTGACGTCTCCCTATGCGAGCCAGTTCGCCGATGTCTTCGTCGAACTGGCTGTCGCCAACTACGGTGAGCAGACCGAGGGCAAGATCCAGGAAATTCTTGGTTTCATGGACAAGCCCCGGCAGCGTGAGGTCTATCTGCGCATTGCCCGGCGCGCGGCGATCGCCGGCATGCAGGAACTGGCGACACTTGCCTCCGAACGTGCCCAATCGCTTTCGGATGTCGCCGATGCGGGGCCAAAGACGCTGGCCAACCTCTATTCCGGGCTCGTCGGCGTTCCGTCCCAGGATATTCTCGAAGCAGTGAAGGGCATTAGTGCCATTCCCGACGCAGAGCTCTCTCCGCGTGATCGCGCGCTGCGCCAGGCAGCGACGGTCGTTGCCAGCGAAGTGTTGCGCGCGCCCGACCCAGACAGCCTGACGCAAGCGTCCGTTCCTAATATCGCCCCCGCAAACATTGAAGGGCAGGGCGAACCGGAGACGGGCAGCGGCGAAAGCCCATTTGCAGCGGCGCCCGACGCTGCGGTGAGCGAGACGCAATCGAAGAAGACACAGCAACAGGTGGACGCGTCAGAAGCGAGCCCGCCTGATCCGCTTCTCGATGCGTTTCTGAGCACAGGTCGTTCAAAACTCGACGAGATCGATTCTCTCCTGAAGGGGGAAGACGAGAAATGATATTTGTGGACGACAGCCTTCTGGGTGCGGGCCCGATACGTTCAGCCAATTCCGCCGGCAAGCAAAAAGAAGCTGACGCTGCCAGCCAGCGTTCGGCCTTCGAAAATGCGTTTGCCGATGCCGGCAAGAAGAAACAGCCAACGGTTTCGATCAGCGGGAAGGCGGCAACGGACGGCGGCACGCAGGCGACCTTCGTGGCGTTGCGGAACCCAAAGACCACTGATGCTGCGACCGACATCGCAGCCAGCGGCGACGCCGCCGTGACGGATCAGGACAGTTCGCTATCCCTGCCTGGTGCAGCGGATGACAGCGAGATGCTCGGAAGCACCAATGCCGCCTTGCGCGCAGCAGCGAAGCCGATGCTGATGCCGCAGACCGGGGAAGAGGCCACCGTCGAACAGGAGGCTCATCATCAGAAGTCCAATTTGACGCCCTCCGATGGCAAAGGCAGCCTTCGGGCGTCGATCGATCTTGCCAATCTCGGCACGAATGCGACAGCCGGTGCCGGCCAGATTCTCGATGAGCAGGCAGGCGAAAAGTTGAACGCGCTCTTGAAGGATCCGAAGGCTCACTCGAAACACAGCGATTCCAACGCAACGACATCGGACGAAGCATTGCCGTCGAACTCGCTCGATACCGCCGGTGCAGCAATGGCGCCCGCCGATGTCAGCCATCTGCTGGCGCTCCTCGGCGCCCCCCAGGCGCTCGGCACGACGGCGCAAGCGGACACGACGCCGGTGCTGTCCGAGTTCCAGGCACTGGCCGAGAGCGCCGGTAAAGCGAAGACTCCGAAGGATAGCGCGGGGTCGAAAGCGTCGGTCGGCCTGGAGGCTGACGCCAACGCGGTTCAGAATAGTACCGAGGCAGGGTCCGATCGGATATTCCGGTTCACCCGGGCGGACGGCAAGGGTCAGGCTGTCTTCATGAACGTGGCATCGGATGAGGACAAGGCCGGTGGCGGCGCGTCGACGACAGCTGCCAAGGCCGAAGCGGTGACAGTGGTTGAAGCGCGCCGCTATCTCGGGCTTGCGCCCACCAGCAATGCATCGACGATCACAAGCCAGATCGCCAGCAATCCAGAATGGGTGAACTCCTTGCAGTCGAGCGCGGAGGCTTCGGGGCCGCTGACTGAGGGCTCTACCGGCAAGGTTCTCAACACGCTGAAGATTCAGATGCATCCGATCGATCTGGGCACCGTGACGGCCACGTTGCGGCTCAAGGATGACGAATTGCAGGTCGAGTTGAAGGTTGAAACCGGCGACGCCTTCCGGCAGCTCAGCGATGATCAGGACGCGATGGTGAAAGCGCTGCGTGCGCAGGGGTTCGCCGTGGATCAGGTCAGCGTTGTCTTCAATAGCACGGACAGGTCCGGCGCCAACGATACACAGCAGCAAGCACAAAATCAGACGGGTCAGCAGGGCCGCGAAGCGGCGGGCGACCGTCCGGCCGAGGGCAGGCGCCAGAACAATGATAGCGGCAGCGAGCCGCAGGACCGCGGGAGGTGGACGAGGAATGAAGGCACGAGCGATGCGTCTTCTGGTGCTGAGCCTGGCCGGACTGGTGACGTCTATATGTAGCGCTGATGCCAATACAGGCATTTGCGAGAGCGAGATTACGGCGGCGGCGGCGAAGTATCAGATTCCGGCGGGCATCCTCTATTCCGTCGGTCTGACGGAAACCGGCCGTAAGGGATCGCTCCAGCCTTATGCCATGAACATCGAGGGCAAGGCTTACTTCGCCAACAGCGCCCAGGAGGTGCTTCAGCGATTTGCCGAGGCTCGTGGGCAAGGCGCCAAGCTGATCGACCTCGGCTGCATGCAGATCAACTACCATTTCCACGGCGAGAATTTTGCCTCGCCGCGCGAGATGCTGGACCCGAGGAAGAACGTCGAATACGCCGCCCGCTTCCTGGCCGATCTGCATGCCAGGCACGAGACCTGGACGATGGCCGTTGCCCGGTACCATGCCGGGCCCAACAACGACCCTGCGCAAAAGAAATATGTCTGCCGGGTGATCGCCAATCTGGTCGCGACCGGCTATGGAAAGTGGACCGCAAACGCGTCGAACTTTTGCCGATAATGCAACTTTAACGATATTTATCGGCATCTTTTTCCGCGCTGTGCGATTGCGTCAACATTGCGGTGGAAAAATGACTGCAAACGCTTTCTTAACGACGCGTTAACGTTTCCACATGAATTTTAGTGGCTCATTTTGATGCACGTACTACATATAGATCAAATCGGTACAGAAATCTTAATCTACTGTTAATTTCCGCCAGTAAGTTCCCATAGTTGTTCATGAATCGCCCGATTCGTATCTCTTGTGCCATCGAGGCACCATACTGATTCGGAGGCGGACGAATGATCGTAGTGGTTGATGAGCGTGAGCTCGTGAAAGACGGATATACTTCCTTGTTTGGGCGGGAGGGCGTGCCCTCCACCGGGTTCCATCCAAGCGACTTTGGCGACTGGGTTTCAACAGCGGCGGACACCGATATCGATGCCGTCGAGGCGTTTCTGATCGGCCAGGGCGAGAAGGCGATGAGCCTGCCTCGCGCCATCCGCGACCGGTCTTCGGCGCCGGTGATCGCCATCAGCGATTCTCCCTCGCTGGAGACAACGCTGGCGTTCTTCGACTGCGGCGTCGATGACGTGGTGCGCAAGCCGGTTCACCCCAGGGAAATCCTTGCCCGCGCAGCGGCCATCCGCCGCCGCCTGAAGGCCTTGGCGAATTATACCGACATCGGCCCGATCCGGGTTTTCTCCGACGGCCGGGACCCGGAAGTGCATGGCGACGTGTTCCCCCTGCCGCGCCGCGAGCGCCGCATTCTCGAATATCTGGTCTCCAACCGGGGCCGGCGCGTGTCCAAGACCCAGATCTTCAACGCCATCTACGGCATCTTCGATGAGGACGTCGAAGAGAACGTCGTGGAAAGCCACATCAGCAAGCTGCGCAAGAAGCTGCGCAAGAAGCTCGGCTTCGATCCGATCGATTCCAAGCGTTTCCTCGGCTACTGCATCGACTGGAACTGACGATCTCGTGCTGGCCGTTTCGGATGTGGCAGCGTCCGATCCGGCCTACCAAGACAGGTTCACGCAAGGCCCGCTTCCTAGAGTTGCCATAACGACGAAAACGAGGATCGGACATGAGTCTTTTCGGAATGATGCGAACCGGTAGTTCCGGCATGAACGCTCAGGCAAACCGCCTTGGCACGGTCGCGGAAAACATCGCGAACGCCAATACGACCGGTTACAAGCGGGCATCGACGGAATTCTCTTCCATGATCCTGCCTTCGAGTGACGGTGCTTACAATTCCGGCGGCGTTGAGACCAAGGTCCGCTACAGCATCGGGACCGAAGGCGCGAAAGTCTTTACCACATCCGGCTCCGACCTCGCGCTCGATGGTGGCGGCTTTTTCATCGTCGAAGGTGCCAACGGCCAGGAATTTCTCACCCGTGCCGGCGCGTTCACGCAGGATGGCGACGGCAACCTCGTCAATGCCGCGGGCTACACCCTGCTCGGCTATGAATACGGCGACGGCGACGATCCGACCGTGGTCGTCAACGGTTTCGACGGCTTGAGCAAGGTCAATCTTGCCTCCGACGGCCTCGTCGCGACCGGTTCGACGGCGGGATCGATGGGAGCCAACTTGAATTCCGGCGACGCCGTCGGCACCATATCGACGACCTCGCTGATCGTCTATGACAGCCAGGGCAACACCCGCATTCTCGACTTCAATTACGAAAAGACCGCCGATAACGCCTGGACTATTGAAATCATCGACCGCGAGTCGGGCGATTCGCTCGGTACGCAAGCGTTGGCGTTCGACGCTGACGGCGTCCTGACGACATCGCCGGCGACGATTACCACGACGGCCAAAACGGGCCTTGCCGGCACGGGGGCCGACCTCGGCTCGCTGGAGATCGACCTCAGCAAGACCACGCAGCTCGGCTATAAGTTCAATCCGGATGGCGGCACGATCGACGGAAACGCACCGAGCAAGGTCGCCGGATTCCAGATCGACGACGACGGCATCGTTTACGTCAAGTACGAAAACAATACGCTTGAGCCGCGCTATCGCATTGCACTGGCGAACGTGCAGAGCCCTGACAATCTTGTGCCACAGGCTGGTAATGTCTACTCCCAGGGTGTGGATTCCGGTGTCATCGTCACGGGTTTCGCAGGCTCTGGCGATTTCGGAAACATCATCTCGGGCGCACTTGAAAACTCGAACGTCGATATCGCCGAAGAGCTCACGGCGATGATCGAATCTCAGCGCAGCTACACGGCAAACTCGAAAGTCTTCCAGACTGGCGCCGATCTGCTGGACGTCCTCGTGAACCTGAAGCGTTGATCATATAAAGGACGGACTGCGCCATGTCGCTCGCTTCCGCAATTAATACGGCCCAAACGATATTCACCAACACGGGGCAGCAAACCGCCGTCGTGTCGAAGAATATCGCCAACTCCAGCAACGGGGACTACGTTCGTCGGCTGGCGATGATGGGCGTGGATTCGGAAGGGCAGTATTACGTCAAGATTCAGCGGGCGCAGGACGACGCGCTTTTCAAGCAGACCATCTCGAGCATTTCTCAGTCATCGGCGCAGTCCCGACTTCTCGACGGGCTGCAGACGATCCAGTCTGTCTTTGGCGGCGACGAGTATCCCTCGTCACCGTCCACTTATCTGGCAACGTTCCGAAGCAGCTTGCAGACCTATGCCGCGTCGCCAGGCAACATTACCATTGCGTCGTCGACGGTTGCGGATGCGAAGGACCTTGCAAACTCCATCAGCACGAGCGCTACCGCCGTACAGGAAGTCCGTGCGGATGCCGACAAGGAGATTCTCGAGCAGGTCGGGACTCTCAATGAACTTCTGTCCAAGTTCGAAACGATCAACAACCAGATCGTTGGCGCCCTGGCGACAGGCGCGGATGCAAGCGACGCGCTGGACCAGCGTGACAAGCTTCTGAAGTCGATGGCCGAGATTGTCGGCATCTCGACGGTGACCCGCAGCAACATGGATACCGTCATCTATTCCGCTGACGGAACGGTGCTGTTCGAAACGATCCCGCGCAAGGTCACCTTCACGCCGACGTCGAACTATGATGCAACTGTGACCGGAAATCCGATTCTCGTCGACGGCATTGCCATCAAGGCGGGAACCGGAGGCAACACCAGCGCCGAGGGGACGCTTGCGAGCCTCCTGCAATTGCGCGACGATCTGGCGCCCAAGATTCAGTCGCAACTCGACGAAATGGCGCGTGGTCTTGTCACCATGTTCCAGGAAAATGGTGCCCCCGGTCTTTTTGTATGGTCCGGCACCACTGTGCCGGCTGCCGGTACGATTACCGCTGGAATAGCCTCCAGCCTGGCCGTCAATCCAGCTGCCGAAGCCGATCCCACCACGTTGAGGGATGGTACCGTCAATGGTGGCGCAAGCTCCAACCCGACGGCAAGCTCGGGCTATACCGAACTGCTCGACAGCTATATCGTCGCAATGGATACCCCGATGTCCTTCGACACCGCCGCGGATCTCGGCGGCACTGCCACGATCATGACCTACGCGTCGTCGTCGATCGGTTGGCTGGAGCAGTTGCGCAAAAGCGCGACGACGGCGGACGAAAACAAATCGGTCATGTTGGCGCAGACGCAACAGGCGCTCAGCAACGCGACCGGCGTCAGCCTTGACGAGGAACTCGCGCTGATGCTCGACCTCGAGCAGTCCTACAAAGCATCGGCGAAGCTGCTCAGCACGGTCGATGAAATGCTGACAACACTTCTGGATAGCGTGAGATAAATATGAAAACGTCCTTCGTTTCCAACCTGGCAGTTCAAAACGCCATGCGGATGACCATCCAGCAGGGCCAGTTGGAAGTTCTCAAGCTCCAGCAGGAAGTCACCACCGGCAAGTACGCCGACAGCGGTGTCGAGCTCGGATCGAGCACGTCTCGCGCGGTGAGCCTCAAGAACGAGCTTGAGCGCCTGGAAAATCTCAAGGACACCAATGCCGTGGTGACGCAACGGCTTTCCGCTTCGCAGATGTCGCTCGAGACGATGCGCTCGGCGGCCGAGCAGATCAATACGACGCTGATCGCCACCCTGGGCAACGATGACGCAACGAGGCTCTCGATCGCCAAGACGGACATCAACGGCGCGCTCAGCTCGTTCTCCGCCGCGGCCAACGTCCAGTTCAACGGTGAATTCCTGATGTCGGGGATCAATACCGACATCAAGCCGCTCACCGAATATACGGATACCTCTCCGGCCAAGGCTTCGTTCGATACCGCGCTTTCGACCTATATGTCGACCAACGGCATCGCTACCATGCGCGACTTTACGTCGGCGCAGATGACCGATTTCATCGAGAACACGCTGGAGCCGATGTATACGGGGGCCCAGTGGGATACGGACTGGTCGGACGCTTCAAGCCAGAACGTCATGAGCCGCATCAGCGCCAACGAGGTGGTTGCAAGCACGGCGAACGTCAACACCGACGGGGTGCGCAAATTTGCCCTTGCCGCGGTCATAACTGTCGAGCTGCTGGGCGCGGACGTAGCGTCGGACGTGCGTAGCTCCATAAACTCCGCCGCACAGAACTATGTGCAGCAAAGCATAACCGGTCTCATCGAGACGAGCAGCACACTCGGTATTTCGGAGGCTCGTCTAAAGAAGGCAAACACCTCCCTGGAATCCCAACTCAAGCTGGTCAACACCCACATCACGGATATCGAAGGGATTGATACTTACGAGGCGTCGACGCGCATGAACACGCTGCTGACCCAGATTGAGACCTCGTACACGCTTACCTCGCGGCTTCAGCAGTTGAGTTTGATCAATTTCCTCTGACGCGGCGAGGACCAGGACAAACATGAAGGATGTCTGAATGTATCAGTTTTCATACGCCGAGATCATGGAGGACGGCGTCGCCGACTCCAAGGATCGCGAAAGGCAGGTGCTCGACCGCTCGATTGCGCTGCTTGCAGCGGCAAAACAGCAGAAAGGGTATTCGAGGGAGGCCATCGAGGCGATCTACTACACGCGGCGGGTCTGGATCCGGTTCATCGAGGATCTTCGTGCGTCGGACAATCAACTGAACGACGAATTGCGCGCCAACCTTATTTCCATCGCCATCTGGATTCTGGGCGAAACGGAAAAGATTCGCAAACGCGAATCTTCCAACTTCCAGGGCATCATAGACATCACAACCATCATCAGGGATGGACTAAAATGAAAAGCACACTGCGTATCTCACTGAAGTCGGGCGAACGGATCTTTGTCAATGGGGCGGTGTTGCGTGTCGACCGTAAGGTCGCTGTCGAGTTTCTGAATGACGTGACATTCCTGCTCGAAAACCACGTGCTGCAGCCGGAAGATGCCACCACACCGCTGAAGCAGCTTTATTTCATCGCCCAGATGATCCTCATCAATCCCGAAGGTGCCGAACAGTCGACCAACATGTTCCGCAAGTCGGTCGTCATGCTGCTGAATTGCTTCAAGAACGAAGACGTAGTGTCTGAGCTTAAGCGGATCGACGGCATGGTTACGCAGGGTCGCGCCTTCGATGCTCTGAAGGCGATCCGCGGCCTCTATGCCATCGAGGACCGGATTCTCAACAGCCACGAAATCGCCCCTGCGACGATCGAGCAGATTCGCAAGGAGATCGCACCATGGCGGTAAGCGGCGTTACGACGACCACCGGCACGACGTCTTCGACATCCCCGACGTCCTCGGCCACAGATGCGGCTTCGGCCAGCCTGAACTACGACAGCTTCCTGAAGCTGCTCGTCGCGCAGATGAAAAACCAGGATCCGACGGAGCCGATGGATTCATCGGAGCAGATCGCCCAGCTCGCCACCTTCTCGCAGGTCGAGCAGACGATCAAGACCAACACCAACCTGGAAAGCCTGCTGCAGCGGACCTCGCTCAGCGAAGCCAACGCGGTCATCGGCAAGACGGTGACGAGCGCGGACGGCAAGACGACTGGCATCGTCAAGGAAGTGAAGCTATATTCGGATGGAATCATCGCCGTGCTCGATACCGGTAAGGAGCTTACCGTCGGCCCGGGTGTTACCGTTAAGTGATAGCTGATGAATGAGGCGGATGCCCTCGATATAGTACAGGCGGCGATCTGGACGGTCGTCGTCGCTTCCGGGCCCGCCGTTCTCGCCGCCATGGTGGTCGGCGTCGTCATCGCTTTCATTCAAGCGCTGACGCAGGTGCAGGAAATGACCCTGACCTTCGTGCCGAAAATCCTTGCCGTTCTGGTCACGGTTGCGCTTTCGGCTTCCTTTGTCGGTTCGCAGATTTCCCTCTTTACCGATATTGTCTTCTCACGCATCCAAAGCGGCTTCTGACGCGCTTGCGGCAAAACCCGCGACGAACCTGCGGCGCGCGCCAACCACGGCGCGCAAGAGACGCTGAAGCACTTTGAAACTGAAATCGATTTGTTGCGCCTCTTTCAGCTATCGATGCCATCTTCGCGCAAGTTTGGCGCGTTACGCCTGTTGCCAGTATGGGCAGCCATGAATGCTGCCTGCCTCTCATGAAGAGACGGAATATCCGATGGCGACACCTCCCGCTCTAGTCATCCCGAAGGTCGCACCGAAGGGCCGTGATATCGGCTTTGCGCTCGGCATCGTGATGATCCTGTCGATCCTCTTTCTGCCGATTCCTCCCTTTCTGATTGACATCGGGCTGGCGTTCTCCATCGCATTTTCGGTCCTGATCCTGATGGTGGCGCTGTGGATTCAGCGACCGCTGGATTTCTCGTCCTTTCCGGTCATTCTGCTGATCTCCACCATGACCCGCCTGTCGCTCAACATCGCGACGACGCGCGTCATCCTTTCGCATGGGCATGAAGGACACGACGCGGCCGGTGGCGTCATTGCAGGTTTCGCGCAACTCGTCATGGGCGGCGATTTCGTCATCGGTCTGATCGTCTTCCTGATACTGATCACCGTGAACTTCATCGTTATCACCAAGGGCGCGACGCGTATTGCGGAAGTCGGCGCCCGCTTCACCCTGGACGCCATCCCCGGCAAGCAGATGTCGATCGACGCGGACCTGTCGGCGGGTTTGATCGACGAGAAGCAAGCCCAACACCGCCGGCGTGAACTGGAAGAGGAAAGCTCCTTCTTCGGTTCGATGGACGGTGCTTCGAAATTCGTGCGCGGTGACGCGATCGCCGGCTTGCTGATCACCGCCATCAATGTCTTCGGCGGTATCATCATCGGCTATGCCAGGCATGGCATGTCAATCGGCGAAGCCGCCGATGTCTTCGTCAAGCTCTCGGTCGGCGATGGTCTGGTGTCGCAGATTCCGGCATTGATCGTGTCGCTGGCCGCAGGTCTGCTCGTCTCGCGCGGCGGCACGGCCGGTTCGACGGACCAGGCGGTCGTCAACCAGCTGGGCGCCTATCCGCGGGCGCTCATGGTCGCGGCCGGCCTGATCCTGCTGCTCGCCATGATGCCCGGTCTTCCCTTCATCCCCTTCGCCGTCCTCGGCGGCGGCATGGCTTTCCTCGGCTGGATGATCCCGCGCCAGCTCGAAGCGGCCAGCAAGCTCAAGCGCGCGCAGGAGCAGCAGACGGCCCAGCAGAAGACGGACAGCGAGAAGGACTCGGTCAAATCGGTTCTCAAGACCGCCGAAATCGAGCTTCTGCTCGGCAAGCAGGTCTCCACCCGCCTCCTCGGCGCCCATCAGGAACTGGCCTTCCGCGTCGGCAAGATGCGTCGCAAGTTCGCCGGCCAGTACGGACTGATCGTGCCGGAAATCAAGGTGTCGGACGACATCAGCATTCCCGACAAGGCCTACCATGTCCGTATCCATGGCACGACGATCGCCTCAAACACGGTTCGCGTCGGCGAAGTCATCGTCGTTACCGGCGGCGGGCGCAAACCGAGCATTCCCGGGGACGATATCCGCGAACCCGCATTCGGCATGCCGGCGGTGTCGATCCTCGAAACCTTCACAGAGGACCTGAAGCGCGAAGGCTTCCACCCGATCGACAACGTCTCGGTGGTGCTGACGCACCTCTCCGAAGTGATCCGCAACAACCTGCCGCAGCTTTTGTCCTACAAGGACGTGAAAATTCTGATCGAGCGGCTCGATCCGGAATACCGCAAGCTGGCGGATGAAATCTGCTCCTCGCATATGTCCTACTCCGGTCTGCAGGCGGTGCTGAAGCTGCTGCTCGCCGAGCGCGTCTCGATCCGCAACCTG
Source organism: Rhizobium giardinii bv. giardinii H152 (assembly GCF_000379605.1). Classification (GTDB taxonomy): domain Bacteria; phylum Pseudomonadota; class Alphaproteobacteria; order Rhizobiales; family Rhizobiaceae; genus Pararhizobium; species Pararhizobium giardinii. The sequence continues at coordinate 590,891 of NZ_KB902578.1, forward strand.
CATCTGATCCTGGAAGCGGTTGCCGAACTCGCCCCGCATGTGCGCAAGACCGAACAGATCGTCGAGCATGTGCGCGTGCGGATGTCGCAGCAGCTATGCGGCGATCTCGCCGACAATGGCACGCTGCGCGTTCTGCGCCTCGGCAACAAATGGGACATGGTCTTCCACCAGGCGCTGAAGCGCGACGCCAAGGGCGAAATCGTCGAGTTCGACATTGATCCGCGCCATCTGGAGGAGTTCAGCGAGCAGGCGACCAAGGTTATCCGCGAACATCTTGATCGAGGCATGCCGTTCGTACTGGTAAGTTCGCCCGAATCCCGTTCTTATGTGCGCATGATCATCGAGCGCCTGTTCGCCACATTGCCTGTCCTAAGCCACGTCGAACTTGCCAAGGGTCTCGAGATCAAGATCATTGGCTCGATCTCATGATCTCCGATCTGGAAGGCACGGTGCTTGCGCTCTTTGCAGCATTCTGCCGGATCGGCGCCTGCATCATGGTCATGCCGGGATTTTCGACCGCTCGCGTCCCCGTGCAGATACGCCTCTTCGTCGCGGTGGCGATCTCGATGGCGGTGCTGCCGATCATGTGGAACGATATTTATCCGCAGGTTTCCGGCAAGGGCCACACCTACATCTATATTATCGCCACCGAAACGGTGGTCGGCGGCGTCATCGGTCTGATCGCGCGCTACTATGTGCTGGGCCTGCAGTTCACTGGAACGGTCATTACCATGATGATCGGTTTCAACGCGCCGCCGACCGCCGATGTGCTGGAAGACACCGCCGAGAACCAGCTCACCAACCTGATCAGCTTTGCTGGCCTCATGGTCCTGTTCATGCTGGATTTCCACCACGTCATCCTGTCGAGCATCGTCGATTCCTACAAGGTGATGCCGCTCGGCGTCGGCTTTGACCCGCAGGGCGTGCTGATCACGTTGACCAATGCCCTTGAAACGACGTTCTACATCATGCTGCGGCTGGCCAGTCCCTTCCTCATCTATGGTCTCCTGTTCAACGTCGCCATCGGTATGGTCAACAAGCTGGCGCCGCAGATGCCGCTTTACTTCATCTCGCTTCCCTATCTGATCATGGGCGGGATGTTCCTTCTCTATCTCGGTATCGCCGCGATGCTGCGCCTGTTCGCCGACGGCTTCGGCCCGATAATGCAAGGGGGCTAGCCGGACGATGAAAAGCCGGTCGGAAAAATTGAAGCGTCTTGTTGCCGTACAGCGCCACCTCGAACAGATGGCGGAAAGCGAGCTGGCCGAAACCGCGAGACAGCGGCGCGATCTCGCCGAAACCATCGATGTCGTCGTCGACGCCATGGGATCGGCAAGTCCGCTGCATGCGATGTTTTCGGGGCACTATGCCTCGCAGCTGGGCCGCCTTGCACAGAAGGACCAGATGCTTCTCGGCATCCAGCAGGTCCACGAAACCCGCGTGCTCAAGGAGCGGGCAAAGGGCGACAGGCTGGAGGAGAACATGAAGGATGCGCGCGTGCTGGAGGACCGCACCGCCGACGACAATGCCATTTACGATCTCGTCGATCAGCATGTGATGGGCAAGTCACCAGCTTCCGGTAAGCTTGACCCGTCATAGTGCGGCTGCAGCATCGGCCGTTTGCGCGTTCGATCTGCTTGATTAAACTGCTGAATTTATGGAGCTGTCGCCGGTGCTGACCGTAGCGCCGCGTGTTCCGTGACGAGAGGAAACCACATGGCCATTTCTCCTCCAAGCGATCTGGTGTTGGATGTCGTGCGGGCCGCCGATCCGGCCGAAGTGCAGGAGGCGCAGGCGCGGCTGAAGGCTAATCGAGCTGCCTTCCAGGCAACGAGCCTTGCTGAAAACGGGACCGGCTTTGCCAATACGGTTGCGGTCCTCAATCAGGACAGCCCAACCAACAGCCTTGGCGACATCAACAATCGCGCCGAGGCCAAGAAGATCCCGGAAAGCTACCGCAAGTTCGAGGCCATGGTGCTGCAGAACTTCGTGAAATCGATGCTGCCCACCGAGAGCGAAGAGGTTTACGGCAAGGGCACTTCCGGCGACATGTGGAAGAGCATGATGGCTGAGCAGATCGGCAACGTCATGGCGCAGGGCGACGGCGTTGGTATCGCCGAAAGCATGATAACCGACCGCATCGTCGGATCGGACGGCCCGGGTCGCGTGAATGCATCGCTCGACGGCAACGACAACAATGTCGCGCTTAGCATGGTGCAGGAATACGAGCGCAAGGCGGTCGCCAATTTCATGGGCACCGGCAACGAGAACGAACAGGCCTGAGGCAATCACGCGGATTTTCCGAACTGGTCTGACACAAAACGCGCCGCGCATCATGACAAGCACAGGATCTGCATGATGCCGGCGCCAACGGGAGCGAAATGATGGAAGTTGCAGCATCGGGTGACGTGCGTATCCAGAATGTTCTGGGTCGCCTCGAAATGATCCTCGACAACGAGAATAACCGGATCGGCGTCGATCCGAGCTTCGATCTGAAGGCATCCAATGCCCGCAAGAGCCGCTGCCTGTATGAGTTGACGATGTTGCATCGCAACACCGCGCCGAGCGAGATTTCGCCGGCCTTCGTTTCGCAGTCACGGCATATCAAGTCGAAGCTTCTGGCGAATTCGCAGAAGGTGAACGCTCATATGGAAGCCTGCCGGTCGGTGGTGGAAATCCTCAAGGCCGCCGTGCAAAACGCCGAGGCGGATGGCATCTACTCCGAACAGCAGTTCCGGTACTTGTAATGTTGAAACTCGTTTTCACCGGTGTCTGGGTTTGCGCGGTGACGCTGGGTTCCGTCTATTTCTCGATCCAGCATGCCTCGGCGCCGGTGGAATCGGATGCGGAGGCAGACCGCCGCGCATTGCAGCAGTATGTTCCAGGCGAACTTATTACGGTACCGGTGATCACTGACGGGGCGGTGCAGGGCTATTTCCTGACGAAACTGTCCTTTGCCGTCGACAAGAACAAGATCAAGCACCTGGATGTGCCGCTCAAGGAGACGGTGACGAACGCGCTGTTTGACATTCTTGTCGGCAAGAAGTTGATCAACGTCGCCGACAGCACCAGTTTCGACCTTGCCCAATTCAAGACGGCGGTGAAAGACGGGTTGAACAAGGACATGCGCGACGAAGTGATCTTCGACGTGCTTGTCGAACAGTTGGAATACCTGTCGAAGGCGGATGTCGCCCGAATTGCCAAGGGTGCGAGCCAGCCGCAGCAGCAGCCTGTTGCGATCGTCGACAAGAACGGAGAAACCGCTCACGACGAGATCCCTGAGGCCGAACGGCGCGCCGCAGCCGCCGCGCAATAAGATCGTCCGGCGTTTCTCAGTTCTTTTCCGGGTTGCGGTACTGTTCGTTGACGAGGCCGAGTTCCATCATCAACCGTCCGCAGGCCACGTAAAAATGGTAAAGCCCCGCCGCGGGAAGCCGGGTTGATCGCCACAGGGAAATGCCGCGAATGGGCGAAGCGGCAAGCAGGGCAAGCGATTTGGCAATTGTCTTCATGCGGCCGGCAACTCCTGGCGCCGCGCGATGTTCGAGCAGTGCCGAAATCGCGCCATTCCTCAGGCTTCGCGCCCTGATCCACGACACTTCCGTCCGTCGCGCCGGGATCGTCTCGGCAACCCAGGCTTCGGCCGCCCAGGCGAATGTGAAACCGTTCTCCTTGCTGCGGCGATAGAAGTCGCTATCCCCGCCACCAATGAAATTGAACACCGGATCGAGGAACGGCTGCGGCATGGCGTCGAGGACGGGCCGCGTGATCAGCACGTTTCCGGAGGAGTAGAGGATGGGGACCAGGCCGGTTGTCTCGTAGTGAGGCATGAAGACGGGGTGACGCTTCTGGTCGTTGCGCTTCTGGTCCTCGAAATCGGGCAGTTGCGGTCCACCCACCAGATCCGCTCTGGTCTGTCTATGTACCGATATGAGACGGTCGAGCCAGTCGGGCGCGGCAATCTCGTCGTCGTCGATAACAGCGATGGATTTAAGATTGGGGTAGGTGGTAAGCGCCATCGACCAGCCGGCATTATAGGCGTGGCAGTTGCCACGCTGATGGGCGATCAAGACAACGGCGTTGATCCGGTGGCCGGCAAAAAACGTTCTTGCCGCTTCGGCTCCTTCAAGACCGTCTGCGTCATTTTCCATCACCACGATCGCAAAGGGGCTGCCAGGCTCCTGTGAAATCACGGTTTTCAGGGTCTTGATCAGATGTTCGGGCCGTCGAAATGTCGGCAGGGTGACGACGAGTTCGACGCTCTCTGCCGCATCCACCGTCGTCTGGTAGAACACAGTCACATCCGGGGCAGGCGGGGTCATGGTGGGAACCTGTTGAAGGCATCGCTTTGGCAAACACTAAAGCAAATCTTCCTAAACAGATACTAAATTTCCAAATTCGCTTTTGAATGAATGGTTTAAAGGGGATTTCACGCCGCGTTGCTACAGTCCGCGCAGTTGTTCTCAGGTCTCGCGTGGCAGCATGCATCTCGTTTTGGTTTCCTCTCTGGTACCGGTGGAGAACCCTTCATCGGGGTTCGACATTGCCAACCGTATTCTTCTGGACGGCCTTTGCGCGCTCGGCCACCGGGTAAGCGTGATCGGCTATCTCCAGCCGGGACAGGCTGCGGCTGCGGAGAGCGACACATGTCTCTTGGGCGAGCTCGAGGTCGCCAACGCCAAGGTTGGCGTTGCAACGAAACTTCGCTGGTTGGCAACGGCCATTCTCAATCGAACGACCCTGTCATCGGCAAAGATGTTGAAGACCCGCGCCGAGCATATCGAGATGCTGCTGCAAGGCCTCCAGCCGTTCGACGCGATCATCCTCAATTCCATACAATTGCCGGGCGCTTTCGCCGCCGTGTTCCAGAAGCATCCGACGATCTATGTCGCCCATAACGTCGAGGCCGATTCTGCGCTCGAGAATGCGGCGTCGGCGTCCGGATTGCTGGAACGGCTTCTGTTCAAACGTGAGGCCAGTCTTCTTGAACGGGTCGAGCGGCAACTCACGCGGGGCGCTGCCGCGGTCTGGACGTTCGCAGAAGCCGATCGTTTCGGCTTCGGTTACGCGGTCTCGGATCGCGCCGCCGTCCTGCCATTGGTGACGCGTTGGGAATTGCCGGAAAACGGTGTCGCAAGGCTGCCGGAACATGATCTGGCTTTGATCGGGACCTGGAGCTGGAAGCCGAACCGGATCGGGCTCGATTGGTTCCTTTCCAAGGTTGTGCCGCTTCTGCCAGCCGATATGTCGATCGGCATCGCCGGGCAGATGCCGGATGCGCCCGCAGTTTCCCATCCCGGCCTGCGTTTCCTCGGCAGGGTGCCGGATGCCCGCGCCTTCGTCGAGGCCGGCGCCGTCATCCCGCTGATCAGTCGCGGCGGCACGGGCGTCCAGCTGAAAACCATCGAGACCTTCGAGCTCGGCATGCCGAGCGTGGCCACGCGCGCCTCCTTGCGCGGCATTGGCGAGATCCCGGCCAATTGTTCTGTCGCCGACGATCCGGCCGAATTCGCGCGGCTGCTGACCGAGAAGGTGGCGCAGGTGCGGGCCGGCGACCGCCAGCGCATTACGGGCGCGACCTTCCATCGTGCGCAGAAAGCCAGGTTGCTCGGAACGCTCGAGCGGGGCCTTGCCGGTTTGGCAAAACCCACCTCGTCGCCTGCTCAGCGCTTCGCCGCCGAGACACCATTCGCGATGGAAAAGAAAGCCCGCACTGCATCCCATGGCTTTGCCGTGCTCGAGGGAGGAAAATCACAATGAATGTCTCCCCGAGCCCATCCATCACTGCGTCGCAGCGGATGATACTCGACGTGCCGGTCTGCGACTTCGGTTGGGCGGATGCTTTCGCCTTTACCGACGAAATCGCGTCGCTGCCGATCGGGCAGACGGTCATTTCGTTCCTCAATGCCAACAACGCCAATCTGATGATGCGCGATCCGGAATATCGGGCGGCACTCAAGCGCCATATCGTTCTGCCTGACGGCCACGGCGTCGACATCGCCTCGTGGCTGTTCCACGGGAAGGTCTTCCCGGCCAATCTGAACGGTACCGATTTCGTGCCGGCGCTGATGACCTATATGACGACGCCAAGGCGTGTTGCGATGATCGGCGCGCGTGCGGAGATCTTGAAGCGGGCAGCGGCGAATTTCCAAAAGCATTCGCCGTGGCACGAGTTCATTCCGGTCTCCGACGGTTTTTTCGACGCGGCACAGTCGGACGAGGTGATGGCGAGGGTTCGCGAACTCGAGCCGGACATCCTGCTGATCGCGATGGGTAGCCCGAAGCAGGAGAAATGGATCGACCGCCATGTCGGTCCCGGCCATGCGCGGCTGGTGATCAGCGTCGGTGCGCTCTTCGACTTCATGGCGGAAGAGGTGCCGCGTGCATCAGCGACCGTCCGGCGTTTGCGGCTGGAATGGCTGCACCGGCTGATTCACGAGCCGAAGCGCCTGTGGCGCCGCTATCTCCTGGGAAATCCGCTGTTCATGTATTACATTGTCCGCCACAAGCTGGCAGGGCGCGCGAAGGCATCGCCGGTCAGCGGGCAGCCCGCCGAATCTCGATCGTTCTGACGGATACCATGATGCGCACCGCTGTCGTGACGGCCTCCTACGCCAATGATTTCGAGCGATGCCGCCTGCTGTGCGAAAGCATGGATATGCGGCTGAAGGGCGATTGGGTTCATTACCTGCTGGTTGCCCCGTTTGACGTTGCCCTGTTTCGCCAGTTGGAAGGCTCACGCCGTCAGGTCATCAGCGAGAGTGATCTTTTGCGTTGGTGGCTGCGTGCCGTGCCGGATCCGATGTCGGCAGGCCGCCGCAAACTCTGGATCAGTCCCTACAGCCTTCCCTTGCGTGGCTGGCATGTGCAGCAATTGCGCCGGATGGCGCTCTGCCGCCACATCAGGGAAGAGACGATGTTCGCGGTCGATTCCGATGTGGTTTTCCTGCGGGACTTCGATCCTGCCGACCTCTGGCAGGGTGATCGGCTGACGCTTTACCGCAAGGATGGGGCGATCGGCGAGCGGATGCGCTCCAACCATCTCGAATGGCTTACCCATTCCGACAGGCTGCTCGGCATCGGCCCGTTCAGCCTGCCCGCCCACGATTATATCAACACCCTGATCGCCTGGCGCACCGATAGCTGCCGCGCGCTGCTCGATCACGTCGAGGCGCTGCATGGGCGCGACTGGATCCGTGCGGTGATCCGCTCACGGCAGTTTTCGGAATGCATGATCTACGGTCGCTTTGTCGATGAAGTGTTGAAGGGCGAGGGCCACGCGGCATCTCCCGACGGGCTCTGCCACGTCCTCTGGTTCGACGACAGCTATGCGCGTGATATCAGTGGCCTGAGGCATTTCCTGTCGGAAATGTCGCCGCATCACATCGGTATCGGCGTGCAATCCTTTGTCGGACACGATCTCGCCGACATCCGCAACGTCATTTTCGAACGCGCTGCTTGATCGTCCTCAGATCGCCCGGCTGGCTTCGTGGCGCAGGGCGCTATAGGTGAGCGCGAACGATGCGCCATAGAGCGCCAGATACACGCCGTTGAGCAGGGGCGCCCAATAGGAAACATCGGTGCTGGCCGTGAAGACCGCTGCGAGCAGGGCGACTTTCACGACACCCGCAACAATCAGGTTGAACATCCGGCGCACGGTGCGGCCCGTCGCATAGAGCAGTTCCGAGTGATATTCGACCAGATTGCGGAACGAGGGTACCAGAAGCACAGCCATCAGGTAGGGGGCCGCCTCGGCGACGTTGTTTCCAAGTCCGCGCGGAAAAATCCAGAGATAGATGGCCATGGCAGTTATTGCCAAGAAGGATACTGCTGCGACCAGAGCTTCGATCGTCAGTCGCGTCCGCCAGGATGAGATCGTGCCGGGCGTACGCATGATCTTCTGCACCAGCAGCATGTTGAACGAACGCACCGGAAGCGCCGTCAGGTCTGCCAGCCGCATGATGATCGCATAGATGCCCGAAACCTGAGGGCCGCCGATGGCAAGCACGGCGATCTTGTCGAATTCCGATTGGATGTAGAACAGCACTTCGGAACCTGCGACCGAGACGGAATCCACCCAGCGGCGAATGTAGAGTTCCGGCCGCCAGCGCAGCCGCACCTTGGGAAAAAACCAGATGATGGCGATCAACAGCGCGATCCCGTTGGCTGCGAGGTAAAACAGCGACCAATCTGCGAGTGACGTCCAATGCGACAGCGAAAAGGCAAGCGCTGCCGCCGTGCGCATGCCCGTGCCGATCACCACCATCAGCGCGGCGCGACCGAAGCGTCCGAGGCCGTTGAGCACGATGACGACGACTTCCAGTCCGCGCCAGCAGATGATTTCGGCAGCCATGAAAGTGAGGAAGACGCCAAGCGCCATGTCGCGTTCGAAGACGGCGTAGTAAACGGCAAGGGATAAAATGACGATGAACGGCAAAGAGAGAAGGGCGCCGGCTGCAAACCCGGCACTATAGGTGCCGAGCAGCAAGGGCTTGACGGTGGCAACGCGGTAGAGCGGCGACATGAAGCCGAAGGCGAGCACCCGCGAGATCATGATGCCGGCGGCGGACGCCGTCGCGAACAGGCCGAACTCCGCGACGGAAAGCCCGTTGGCGATGCAGATGAAATAGACAAGGGACAGCACGAGCCTGCCTGCCGACCCGCCCGTCATGGAAAGATAGGCGTGGATCACGCCGCTGTGGCGCGCATAGAGGGTCTTGGCAAAATCGATCACGTGCTGGGTCCAGATGTGCTGTCCCGTTTTCTAGTCGCTAAAGCTTAATGAGCAGTTTGAAGCGCAGGAATTTGCAGCAATTGCCGGGCGTTGGCGGCCGGGTGTTAACGGTTTGTTTCCCATAAAAATCTAAGCTTCGTTCACAATTCGTCCTTTGCCCCGATCGCGGGCGCTTGCAGGCCTCGATGTTTGATCCGGATGACAACAAACGGACTGTGGTTCGGCGCTCCCTTCTTGACGTTTCGTCAAGCGGGGCGGAAACGTCGCGCCGTCCGTCACCATCCTCTGCCGCGGAGCGGCGCGCACCAGTGCATGGCGCCGCCGCGCTGCTGAGCCGGCTGGGCAGCCCGGCGGTCGAGCCGCACGCGGGACAGGTCCGCAAGGACGACCGGCGTCTCGCGCGCCAGGAGACCGTACACGAGCCGAACAAAACCGGCGGTTTTCTTGCCGGCTGGTTCAAGCGTGGCATCGACAAGGTGGAGCCGGCACGAGCAACCGAGACGCAGAATGCTGTTGCCGGTTATTCTTCGCTGGCGGTGCCTTCCTCCTTCGAAGTGCCCCCGGGGGAACAGGATCGGCCGTTGATCGACCTTGCCACGATCCTCAGATCAGTCTGGCAGCTTCGCAAGGTTGTCGTGGCATTGACCGTTGCCGGTGCGGTGGGCGGCGTGCTGCTCGCCATGTCGACCCCCAGCCTCTATGTTTCCGAGAGCAAGCTCTATATCGATCCGCGCGAGGTGCGGCTGACGGATTCGGACCTGTCCAAGGAAAGCCTGGCGACCGAGGCCATTCTGGCGCTGGTCGACAGTCAGCTCGAAGTGCTGCGATCGCGCACGGTTCTCGAGAAAGTCGCGATTGATCTGGGTCTCGACCGTGACGCGGAATTCGGCGGAAGTTCCACGAGCAAGGGCGGCCTGGCGGCCGGGATCGGCGTCATCCGCGAGATCGTTTCTCCCGCCAGGGGAAAGCCGGCGCCGGCATCGGGCGTCAATCCGCGCACGCTCGAAACCTTGAGCGAAGCCGTCAGCGTATCGCGCGATCCGAAGACCTTCATCGTCACCGTCGAGGTGCAGACCCGCGATCCGGCAAAATCGGCGCTGATCGCCAACCGTCTTGTTTCGACATTCCTCGCAGAGGAGCAGGCGGCTCAGTCCGGCTTCTTCCAGAAAACCACGGCGTCGCTCGACAGTCGGTTGGCTGATCTGCGCAAGGAGTTGGATACCGCTGAAAACGCGGTCGAAAAATACAAGGCCGACCACGACATCGTCGATGCTGACGGCAAACTGATTTCCGACAAGCAGCTTCTTTCCCTCAACGATCAGGTTGCCGCCGTGCGCAACCGCATCGCCGAGGCGAGAGCCAAGGCGGACGTGGCCACGAAGACCCGGTTGAATGACGTCCTCAGCGGCGCGTTTCCTGAGGAATTGAGCTCGGTTAGCCTGCAGGAGTTGCGCAAGCAGTATTCGACGGCGCGCGCGCAATTGGGTGCGCTCGACGCGAGCCTTGGGCCGCGCCATCCCCAGAGACTTGCCGCCGTCCAGTCGCTCGAGATTGCGCGTTCCGAAATCGGCAACGAGCTTCGCCGCATCGAGGCAACGGCGCAAACCGAGTTGCAGCGCGCTGTCCGCACCGAGAAAGATCTCGTCCAGCAATTGGCGGTTCGCAAGGCGCAGCAGGTCAATTCGTCCGCCGACTTCATCGAATTGCGCGAACTGCAGCGCAAGGCGAATGCGACCCGAACCATCTACGAATCCTTCCTGAAGCGGGCCAGCGAAACCGGCGAGGAGGAAAAGCTCACCTCGAAGAATATCCGCGTCATCTCCTCCGCGGAACCGCCGCTGCAGGCCAGAGGTCCCTCACGCAAGCTGATCGCGATCGGCGGTCTGATTGCAGGGTTCGCGGCGGGCGTCGGGCTGGGCATCGCGCTCGGCGCCTACAGAAGCCTGAGAGACGTGTTCCAACGGTCGAACCAACCGGTGAGCGCAGTTCCGCAGCGCGACCTGCCAGGGCAGGATCATTTTCATCCGGCCGATCGGGCGGGCTCGGAATACTTCGCCGACCCATTGGCCGTCCTGGCGGAGCATCGGACCCGGGTGCCGTCGGTGCATCATGCGGCTGCCTCGGCGGCTGCCCTCTCGGTTCTTCCCGCGCGCCGGGACGCAGCTCCATCTCTCCTCAGCGACCACCCGCGGAAGCAGGATAAGGATAGCGGCAACATGGCGCAGGTTCAGGCCGATTTGCGCGCGCTGCGCGCCCGCGTCGAGCGCTATGCGAGATCGCGCCCCAGCGAACGGCGTTAGTCGATTTTTCTGATTTGTGAAAACGGATCGGTGCACGGCGAGCGCCCGTCAGCTTCATTCTGCAACAATGATAGAAAATCGCGGACCGGTCGTGTTTCCGCAGCGCGACCGCCCGATCGGACTTGAATTTATTCGATCTGGACAGCATAGGACGCATTGAGGCCACTCATATTTGTTTCTGAAACTAGAGTGAAACGGAACAAGCGAAAATCTGGGAGAATACCGTGACGACCGTGATTGATGGCAAGCAAGTTGCAGCTTCGGTGATCGACGCCGTGAAAGCCGCGTCGCAGACGCTGCAGGACGAGACGGGCATCAAGACCGGTCTGGCCGTCGTCATCGTCGGCAACGACCCCGCAAGCCATGCCTATGTTTCCGCCAAGAGCAGGATGGCGAAGGAATGCGGTTTCACCTCGGTCCAGCACACGCTGCCCGAGGAAACGACGCAGGAGGAACTCGCGGCTCTGGTTCAGACCTTGAACGAGGATGAAAGCCTGCACGGCATCCTCGTGCAGCTTCCCCTGCCAAAGCATCTTAAGTCCGAGCCGATCATCCAGTCCATCCTGCCGGAAAAGGATGTTGACGGCCTGCATGTCGTCAATGCCGGAAAGGTCGCGACCGGCGATCTCGACGGCGGTCTTGTCTCCTGCACGCCGGCCGGTGCCATGGTTTTTGTCAGACGCACCCATGGAGAAGATCTCTCCGGTCTCAACGCCGTCGTCATTGGCCGCTCCAACCTGTTCGGCAAGCCGATGGCGCAGTTGCTGCTCGCGGCCAACGCGACCGTGACCATCGCCCATTCGCGCACCAAGGACCTGCCCGCCGTCTGCCGCGGCGCCGATATCCTCGTTGCTGCCGTCGGCCGTCCGCAAATGGTCAAGGCCGACTGGGTGAAGCCCGGCGCGACTGTCATCGATGTCGGCATCAACCGCATTGCCGCGCCCGAAAGGGGCGAGGGCAAGTTCCGCCTCGTCGGTGATGTCGCCTTCGCGGAATGCGCAGAAGTTGCCGAGGTCATCACGCCGGTTCCGGGCGGCGTTGGCCCGATGACCATCGCCATGCTGATGGCCAATACGGTCATTGCCGCCTACCGCAAGGCCGGCAAGAAGGCGCCGAAATTCTGACGCATCTGTCGCCGGCCCTATGACTTTGGGGCAGGACCGGTCGACGCCCTGACGATCAGTTCAGCCCGCCAGAGCTCTTGATCCGGATAGTCTCCGGTCTTCATGATGCGGGAAATCAATCGGGCGGCGATACGCGAGCCGGCTGCCCTGAGCGACGAGCGCGTGGTCGTCAGCGGGACGCTGAAATTTTCCGGCTTCAGCATCGGCAACACGTCGTCATGGGCGATCAGCGAGATATCCGTGCCGAGTTGCAAGCCGACCTTGTTGATTGCTCGGACCGCGCCGAGCGCGATCACCGTACTGGAACACAGAACGGCGGTCGGCGGCTCGTCGCGCTCGAGAAACTGCTGCATCGCGCGGTGGCCATATTCATCCGTCATCAGCGAATGCTGCGACAGGCTCTCGTCGAAAGGCAGGCCGTTTTCCTCCAGCGCGCGCTGCATGCCCTTTTTGCGGCGGATCGAAAAAGTCAGATTGGCCGGGCCGTTGATCAGGGCGATCCGCCGGTGTCCGAGCTGAATGAGAAGCCGCGCCGCGTCATAGAAGGCCGCGGTGTTGTCGATGTCGAGGAAGGGATAGTCGGCCGGTTGTTCGATTGCCCGGCCGTGGACGACGAAGGGGATCGACAGCGATTTCAGCATGGCGATGCGCGGATCGTTGGCGCGCACATAGGCGAGGAACAGCGCATCGACATTGCCGCTGGCGGCCAGCCGCTTGAACGTTGCTTCTTCGTCCTCGGGCGCGCTCGGATTGATGACGAAATGAAAATCGTGCCTGACGGACTCCTCGCCGAGTCCGGCCAGGAATTCGCCGAAATGGACGTCCGAATCGATCCCCTGGGCGATCGGCATGACGAGACCGATGGAGCCTGCCCGGCCGGTTGCCAGTCTCTGGGCGGCGCGGTTCGGCCGGTACCCTGTTTCGCGCACGGCGCTTAAGACGCGCTGGCGTGTTTCGGCGTTGACTTCCGGATATCCGTTGAGCGCCCGGCTGACCGTCGTTTGCGACAGGCCCAACATTTCTGCGAGCTGTTTCAAATTCACATTCATGGTCCGCGCGTCCTCCCAAAGCGCTTTGATTTGCATTTGATTTTTGCTTTCCATCCACAGCGCGCGGCGGATTTTGTATCACCGGTGGTAGCAGTCAACCAGAAAAATCCACTTTATTGCATTGCAAACATTCGCTGCGCTGCAGGATTTCGCCGATTTTTCGCCATTTACGGGAAAGTCCTTGACTTCCTGCCGGTCGAAATGATTTGTTAGCAAACTCAAAGCGCTTTGAATTTCGAGGCGCAATGATGTTCGCCCGGCGCCAACTTGGCTGGGTCTTTCTTGGGAGGAAATGACGTGAAGAGAACATTCTTGATGGGAGTGGCAGCCATCGCGCTTGTGGCGGGTGCCGCCAATGCCGCCGAGCTGAAATTCAAGCCGGGCGAAGATTCCAAATTCAACTGGGGAAGCTACGAGGAATTCAAGAAGGGTCATGACCTCAAGGGTCAGACGCTGACGATCTTCGGCCCCTGGCGCGGCGAAGACCAGGCGCTGGTCGAGTCGGTATTGGATTATTTCCGCGATGCGACCGGTGTGGACGTGAAATACTCGTCCTCCGAAAACTACGAGCAGCAGATCGTCATCGATACGCAGGCCGGCAGCCCGCCGGACGTCGCCGTCTTGCCGCAGCCGGGCCTGATCGCCGATCTTGCTTCGAAAGGCTATCTGACGCCGCTTGGCGAAGAGACCCAGAAGTGGCTTCTCGACAACTATGCTGCCGGTCAGTCCTGGGTCGATCTATCGACCTATGCGGGCAAGGACGGCAAGAAGGAACTCTACGCATTCCCCTACAAGATCGACGTGAAGTCGCTCGTCTGGTACGTGCCGGAAAACTTCGAGGACTCGGGGTATGAAGTTCCGAAGACGATGGAAGAGCTGAAGGCGCTCACCGAGAAGATCGTTGCCGATGGCGGCACGCCGTGGTGCATCGGTCTCGGTTCCGGCGGTGCCACCGGTTGGCCGGCGACCGACTGGGTCGAAGACATGATGCTGCGTACGCAGCCGGCAGATGTCTACGACAAGTGGACCACCAACGCCATTCCGTTCACCGATCCGGCTGTCGTCGGTGCAATCGATGAATTCGGCTGGTTCGCGAAGAACGACAAGAACGTCGATGGCGGTGCCGCAGCCGTGGCGTCCACCGACTTCCGCGACAGCCCGAAGGGCCTCTTCTCCTCTCCGCCGAAGTGCTACCTGCACCATCAGGCGTCGTTCATCCCGTCTTTCTTCCCGGAAGGCACGGTTGTCGGCGAGGATGCGGACTTCTTCTACATGCCGCCTTACGCAAGCAAGGCCGACCTCGGCAACCCGGTTCTCGGCGCCGGCACGCTCGCCATGATCACCAAGGACACGCCGGCGTCGCGCGCTTTCATCGAGTTCCTGAAGACGCCAATCGCGCATGAAGTCTGGATGGCGCAGTCGAGCTTCCTCACGCCGCTCAAGAGCGCCAACAAGGACACCTATGCCAACGGTCCGATGAAGAAGCAGGGCGAAATCCTGCTCAACGCCACGACCTTCCGCTTCGATGGTTCCGATCTGATGCCGGGCAAAATCGGCGCTGGTGCGTTCTGGACCGGTATGGTCGACTATGTCGGTGGCAAGTCGTCCGCTGATGTCGCAGCCGATGTCCAGAAGGCCTGGGACGCGATCAAGTAAGGTCGAAGATGTCGGCGGATGACCCGCCAGCCTTCTGAGTCACCAATGAAACGGTGCCGGGATCTGTTCCGGCACCACAATCAAAAAAGACTGGAGACCCGAAACTCTGCTTCGGTCCTGTAGCGGGATGAGCGGATGTCGAGAGGGTTGAAAGGCGTCTCTGAACGGGACAGCCACGCCGGGCGTACGACTATATCATCGCCGGCAGCCAACCGTTCAGCCTGTCGCGGTATCCAGACGGTGCTGGGATCAAGCGGCACGGGCGGATAGGCCGCGCTGATGGCCATGTATTGCAGGGGAGGAAGTTGCCATGCAGCAGTTGCTTTTTGCCATCACAACGATGGCCGCGGGGGTTCTCGCCTGCGTCGCCTATTTTTACGGGACGAACTGGATTCTTGACCGGATTTTTCCGTCGAAAGGTCTGACCGGCAAGGTCGCGTCGCGCAACCTGCGCATCACCAACACGATCCGTCCATGGCTCTTTCTCGGGCCGGCGATGGTGTCGCTGACCATCTACCTGATCTACCCGGTGATCGAATCCGTCTGGTTGAGCTTCCACGACAAATCCGGACAGACGTTCGTGGGCATCAGCAACTTCAAATGGATGATCAATGACGGCGAATTCCGCCAATCGATCTACAACAATTTCCTCTGGCTGCTCGTCGTTCCGGCCGCTGCCACTTTCTTTGGCCTGATCATCGCGGCGCTGACCGATCGCATCTGGTGGGGCAATATTGCCAAGACGCTGATCTTCATGCCGATGGCGATATCCTTCGTCGGTGCCTCCGTTATCTGGAAATTCATCTATGACTTCCGCCCGGAAGGCTCCGAGCAGATCGGTCTTCTGAATGCGCTGGTGGTTGCTTTCGGCGGTTCACCGGAAGCCTGGATGACGCTGCCCTTCTGGAACAATTTCTTCCTGATGGTGATCCTGATCTGGATCCAGACCGGTTTCGCCATGGTCATCCTGTCGGCGGCGCTGCGCGGCATTCCGGAAGAGACCATCGAGGCTGCCGTCATCGACGGTGCCAATGGCCTGCAGATTTTCTTCAAGATCATGATCCCGCAGATCTGGGGCACGATCGCCGTCGTCTGGACGACGATCACCATCCTGGTGCTCAAGGTCTTCGATATCGTTCTCGCCATGACCAACGGGCAGTGGCAAAGCCAGGTCCTCGCCAACCTGATGTTCGACTGGATGTTCCGCGGTGGCGGCGACTTCGGCCGTGGCGCGGCGATTGCCGTCGTCATCATGGTGCTGGTGATCCCGATCATGATCTGGAACATCCGCAACGCTGCCAAGGAAATGGAAGGCCGCTGAGATGATCGCTTCTGCTCGTTCTCCCCTTGTCTGGGTCGTCCATCTCTCCGTCATCCTGCTGGTCCTGCTCTGGACTCTGCCGACCGCCGGCCTGTTGATCTCGTCGCTTCGCGACAAGGACCAGCTCGCCGTCTCGGGCTGGTGGACCGCTCTTTCCACCTCGACACAGAGCCTCGTCTACCGTGCGCCCGGCGCGGACAAGCAGGTGGAGAAGGACGGCAAGTTCGTCATTTCCGGCAATTTGCTGGAAGGCCAGTCGACCGGCCTAGTCTCCGCTTTCGGCTTCAACAGTCGCGAGCCGACGGCATTCCAGCCGGGACAGACAGCAGATCTCAGCGATGGCGAAAGGCTCACCGTACAGGCTGACGGGACGTTTGAAATTGTCTCCGACAAGGGGATGGAAGGCACGCGCGGCCAGCGGATCTTCTATACGGCAGCCGTTCCGCCACGCTTCACCATCGACAACTATATTGAAGTCATGCGGGCGGAAGGCATCGGCGCTTCCTTCATCAACTCGCTGACGGTCGCTATACCCTCGACGATCATTCCGATCCTGGTCGCCGCTTTTGCCGCCTATGCCCTGGCCTGGATGAAGTTCCCCGGCCGCGCGATCCTGATCGCCGTCGTCGTCGGCCTTCTGGTCGTACCGCTGCAGATGTCGCTGATTCCCCTTCTGAAATTGTACAACGGCGTCGGAGCCTTCCTTGGTGTCCCGGCCAAGACCTATGTCGGCATATGGCTTGCGCATATGGGCTTCGGCCTGCCGCTTGCCATCTATCTCTTGCGCAACTACATGGCTGGGCTGCCGCGTGAAATCATGGAGTCCGCCCGTGTGGATGGCGCCAGCGACTTCGATATCTTCGTCAAGATCATCCTGCCGCTCTCCTTCCCCGCACTCGCGTCCTTTGCCATCTTCCAGTTCCTCTGGACCTGGAACGACCTGCTGGTCGCCATGGTCTTCCTCGGCACGGGCAACGATTCGCTCGTCCTGACCGGGCGCCTGGTCAACCTGCTCGGCTCGCGCGGCGGCAATTGGGAGATCCTGACGGCTTCTGCCTTCATCACCATCATCGTCCCTTTGATCGTCTTCTTCAGCCTGCAGCGCTATCTCGTACGCGGCCTGCTGGCGGGCTCGGTCAAGGGCGGCTGAACTTCTGAAAATGGGAATTGGACTGAAATGAACATGAGCACGACCCCGGCGGGTAGTTCCACCCTGACGGCCGACCGCGACTGGTGGCGCGGCGCGGTGATCTATCAGATCTACCCGCGTTCCTACCAGGACTCCAATGGCGACGGCATCGGTGACCTGAAGGGCATCACCGCCCGCCTGCCGCATGTCGCCTCGCTCGGCGTTGACGCGATCTGGATCTCGCCGTTCTTCACCTCGCCGATGAAGGATTTCGGCTATGACGTGTCGAACTACAACGGTGTCGATCCGATCTTCGGCCTGCTTTCCGATTTCGACGACCTGATCGCCGAGGCGCACCGCCTCGGCATCCGGGTGATGATCGATCTCGTGCTGTCGCATACGTCCGACCAGCATCCCTGGTTCGTCGAAAGCCGCTCCAGCCGTTTCAATCCGAAGGCGGACTGGTATGTCTGGTCGGATTCCAAGCCCGACGGCACGCCGCCGAATAACTGGATGTCCATCTTCGGTGGCTCCGCCTGGCAGTGGGACCCGACGCGGCTGCAATACTACATGCACAACTTCCTGACGTCGCAGCCGGACCTCAACCTGCACAACCCGGACGTTCAGGATGCTTTGCTCGCCGTCGAGCGCTTCTGGCTGGAGCGCGGCGTCGACGGTTTCCGGCTGGACACGATCAACTTCTATTTCCACGACAAGCAGCTGCGCGACAATCCGGCGCTGGCGCCGGAGCGCCGCAATGCCAACACGGCGCCGGCGGTCAATCCGTACAACTATCAGGAACATCTCTACGACAAGAACCAGCCGGAGAACCTGGAGTTCCTGAAGCGCTTCCGCGCCGTCATGGACGAGTACCCGGCGATCGCCGCCGTCGGCGAAGTCGGTGACAGCCAGATCGGCCTCGAGATCGCCGGCCAGTACACGTCCGGCGGCGACAAGATGCATATGTGCTACGCCTTCGAATTCCTGGCCCCCGATCCGCTGACGCCGGCAGGTGTTGCGCAGGTGCTGCATGATTTTGCCAAGGCGGCGCCGCAAGGTTGGGCCTGCTGGGCGTTTTCAAACCATGATGTTGTCCGCCATGTCAGCCGCTGGAGCCTCGGCATCAGCGATCACGAAGCGCACGCGAAGTTTCTCGCCAGCCTGTTGATGACCTTGCGCGGCTCCGTTTGCATCTACCAGGGCGAGGAACTCGGCCTGACCGAGGCAGACCTTGCCTTCGAGGACCTGCAGGATCCCTACGGCATCCAGTTCTGGCCCGATTTCAAGGGACGTGACGGCTGCCGTACGCCGATGGTCTGGGATGCCAGCGCCGTCAACGGCGGTTTCGGCGACGGCAAACCCTGGCTGCCGGTGCCGCAGGAGCATCTCGCCCGTGCCGTCTCGGTGCAGCAGACGGATCAGCGCTCGGTGCTCAACCACTATCGGCGGTTCCTGGCGTTCCGCAAACAATATCCGGCCTTCGCAAAGGGAGAGATCGAGTTCCGCCCCTATGAGGCGCCGGTGCTCGGTTTCGAGCGCAGGTTCGGCAACGAGACGATCCTGTGCCTGTTCAATATGAGCGGCGAGGCGACAGCCGTCGACCGCCCGGTCGAAAAGCTCGAAGTGCTCGAAGGGCACGGTTTCGAAACACATCTGGGCGACGACAAGATCACGCTGCCGGCCTGGAGCGGCTTTTTCGCCCGTGTCGATTAATCGGATCAAGCCGGCATCCGCGGGTGCCGATAAAAATGAGAGATGGAAGGGGAGGATGACATGTCGGGTTTGCAACTGAAGGATATCCGTAAGTCCTACGGCGCGGTGGATGTCATTCACGGCATCGATCTGGAGATCAAGCAGGGCGAGTTCGTGGTGTTCGTCGGGCCATCCGGCTGCGGCAAGTCCACGCTCTTGCGAATGATCGCCGGGCTTGAGGAAATCTCCGGCGGCGAAATGTATATCGCCGATCGCCTGGTCAACGATGTGCCGCCCTCGCAGCGCGGCATAGCCATGGTCTTCCAGTCCTATGCGCTCTATCCGCACATGACGGTTTACGACAACATGGCCTTCGGCATGCGCATCGCCAAGGAATCGAAGGAGGAGATTGACCGGCGCGTCCGCTCGGCCGCCGATATCCTGCAACTCACCAAATATCTCGACCGTCTGCCGAAGGCGCTATCCGGCGGTCAGCGCCAGCGCGTCGCCATCGGGCGGGCCATCTGCCGCGATCCGAAGGTGTTCCTGTTCGACGAGCCCCTGTCGAACCTGGACGCCGCGCTTCGCGTCGCCACCCGCATCGAGATTGCCAAGCTGAACGAGGCGATGGCCGACACGACGATGATCTACGTCACCCACGACCAGGTCGAGGCGATGACGTTGGCTGACCGTATCGTGGTTCTGTCTGCCGGTCATATCGAGCAGGTCGGCCCGCCGCTCGAACTCTATGAGCGCCCCGCCAATCTTTTCGTCGCCCGCTTCATCGGCTCTCCGGCGATGAATATCATTCCGGCGAAGATCGTGGCGACCGGCGCGGAAACGACGGTCGAATTGACGGGCGGCAAGCGGGATGTTCTCGACATCGCGACCGCGGCCTCCGAAAACGGCAAGACGGCAAGTTTCGGCGTCCGCCCGGAAGACCTGCGGGTTTCGACCGGCGACAGTTTCCTGTTCGAGGGCACGGTCGCGATTATCGAAGCGCTAGGTGAGGTCACTCTCCTTTATATCGAGGGACTGGTCGCAAACGAACCGATCATCGCCAAGATACCCGGCATTCTTGATATCAAGCGTGGCGACAAGGTTCGGTTCACCGCCGACAAGGCCAAGCTGCACCTGTTCGACGCAAGCGGCAAAAGTTATCGCGCTTAGATTGCTCGATGAATCCGTCCGGATCTCCGTTCCGGCCGGATTTTGTTGCAACCAGCACGAATTTCATCCCGGCTCCACACTCTGTTAAAATCTCCGCTGCTAACGTGTTTGAAAACACAGCAGGGGAGAGCAGCGATGCGGGGGCAGGCATCCGACAGACCGACATATCTCAGCCGCGAAGAATCCTTCATGTACGATCGGGAGGCCAACTTCCCGATGGAGGAAACGCGCAACGAGGCACGTATCGAATATACCGAAAACGGTATGCTCAACCTGTCCTCGCGCCGCTGCGAATTGCTGCAGATCTCAAAAAGCAGCGCGGTCATCGGCATCGCCACGCAGTTCAAGCTGCCCCAGAACTTCTATCTCGATATTCCGAGCGCGCGCATCGGCATGATCGGCTGCATCGTCAAGCGCATCCACGCCAACAATCTCCTGGAAGCGCGTTTCCTGCGCCTGATGTCGGAACGCGACCTCAACCGCATCTTTGTCTACAGCACCCATCCCAACCACCGGAACCGGGTTCTCGACATCTATGGCTGATGGTTGTGATCCTGTTTGAGTGTCGGTGACGACACGCTTGACTCTGCTCGCGAGAGGCGGATTGATAGGCATCGGACACGGCAAAGCGAGATGATCACCGATGGAACGACCCTATCGCCTATCCTGTCATTGTGGCGATATCTTCCTTGAAGTCGACGAGGAGATTTCCGAGCTGATCGAATGCAATTGTTCGACCTGCCGGCGCTCCGGCTTTCTCCACTGGAAGGTTCCTGCCAACAAGATAACGCTGCTCAGCGAACGGCGACGCCTATCCACCTATGTCTGGCGCTGCGTCACCGAGGGCCATCATTTCTGTCCGACATGCGGCGTTGCCCTGATGCGCACTGGCTACCCCGGCGAGCGCGTGTCGGTCAATGCGCGCTGCATCGAAGGCATCGACATTTTCGACTTGCAGATCGAGCGTTACGACGGCCGCAGCGACATGCATCCGGGTCCGCTGCCCTGATCAAGAGCTGGAAAGGAAGGCCCCCGGTTTGATACCGGGGGCGCTCCTGCTCATTAGTGGAAGAAGACGCTGGCACCGTGTTCCGCCGCGCCGACTGCGGCCCGGAACGGTGCGAACATTTCACGACCCATCCCGAATTCATTGTGGGAGAGATCGGCTTCGGCCGGCGCACGGCTCGCCAGTTCGGACGCGTCGACGAGCACTTCGATCGTGCCTTGGATGGCGTCGAGCCGGATGATGTCGCCTTCGCGGATCCGGGCGATCGGTCCGCCTTCCTTGGCTTCCGGCGTCATGTGGATCGCTGAAGGAACCTTGCCGGAAGCGCCGGACATGCGACCGTCGGTAACTAGTGCGACGGTCTGGCCGCGATCCTGCAGGATGCCGAGCACGGTCGTCAGCTTGTGCAGTTCCGGCATGCCGTTGGCCTTCGGACCCTGGAAGCGGACCACGGCGACGAAATCGCCCTGCAGCTTGCCTTCCTTGAAGGCGGCCTGCAGTTCCGACTGGTCGTGGAAGATCTTGGCGGGCGCCTCGATCACATGGCGCTCCGGCTTGACGGCGGAAATCTTGATGACGGCCTTGCCGAGGTTGCCCGTCAGCATTTTCAGGCCGCCCGTCGGCTGGAACGGATGGTCGATAGTCGCCAACACCTTCGGATCGTGGCTCTGTGCCGGTGCCGGTTCACGGTGAATGGCGCCGTTGGCACCGAGCTTCACGTCGATCGCATAGGCATCGAGCCCCTGGCCGAAGACGGTGCGAACGTCGTCGTGCAGCAGCCCCTTTTTCAGGAGCTGACTGATCAGGTAGCCCATGCCGCCGGCTGCGTGGAAATGGTTCACGTCGGCAAGACCGTTCGGATAGACGCGGGCAAGCAGAGGAATGATGTCGGAAAGTTCCGAAATATCCTGCCATGTCAGCGCGATGCCGGCCGCGCGCGCCATGGCGACGAGGTGCATCGTATGATTGGTCGAGCCGCCGGTCGCATGCAGGCCGACGACGCCGTTGACGATCGAGCGTTCGTCGATCATCTCGCCGGCCGGGGTGAATTCGTTGCCGAGGGCGGTGATTGCCAAAGCCCGTTTCGTCGCTTCCCTGGTCAGCGCGTCGCGCAGCGGCGTACCTGGATTGATGAAGGAAGCGCCGGGCAAGTGGAAGCCCATGATCTCCATCAGCATCTGGTTGGAGTTTGCCGTGCCGTAGAAAGTGCAGGTGCCGGGGCCATGATACGACTTCGACTCGGCTTCGAGCAGTTCGTCGCGGCCGACCTTGCCTTCGGCGAACAGTTGCCGCACGCGCGACTTCTCGTCGTTCGGCAGACCGGAGGTCATGGGCCCCGCCGGAATGAAAACGGCCGGCAGGTGGCCAAACGTCATTGCGGCTATCATCAGGCCGGGCACGATCTTGTCGCAGACGCCGAGATAGACGGTCGAATCGAACATGTTGTGCGACAGGCCGACACCCGCCGCCATGGCGATCAGGTCGCGTGAAAACAACGAAAGCTCCATACCGGGCTGGCCCTGGGTCACGCCGTCGCACATCGCCGGCACGCCGCCCGCCACCTGCGCGATGCCGCCTGCTTCATGCGCCGCCTGGCGGATGAGGGCAGGGTAGGTCTCGAATGGCTGATGCGCCGACAGCATGTCGTTGTAGGAGGTGATGATGCCGAGATTGGGCACCGTGTCGCCCGAAAGGGCAGCCTTTTCCGAGGGGGAACAGACGGCGAAGCCATGGGCAAGGTTGCCGCAGCCGAGAACCGAACGATGCACACCCTTAGCTGCGGCGTTGCGCACGCGATCGAGGTAGGGCTCGCGGTAGGGTTTCGAACGCTCGACAATGCGGGCGGTGATGGCGGCAATGCGGGAATCAGCGGACATGATATATCCTGTTCCGGAGTCCTCGTGACTCCTCTAGTCAGCATGGTTGCGGTCATCCGGGTCTTGGGTCCCCGGATCCTGGCTTTATGGTGCCCAGTAAACCTGAAGCGGAGACGAGGCCCGGCGCAACATCGCCCGGATCGGCATCTCCGCCTCGTCGCCGGGCGCTTCTGCCTTGGCAAGAACCTCTTTCTTGCCGTTGCCTTCGATATGGAGCACGAGAAGCCGCGCGTCCTCAAGGCTGGAGAAAGTGAATGTCAGGCGCGGCTCGCCAGCGCCTTCGGCTTCCATCGTCATCACGCCGCGCGGCGTGGCGGGGTCGAGCGCCTCTGCGAGGCGGGTACCGCCGGGAAAGAACGAAGCGGTATGGCCGTCGCTGCCCATGCCGAGGACAGCGACATCGAAGGGACGGCCGATAGAGGCCGTCTGCTTGGCTGCAGCTGCAGCCGCAGCTTCCGCGGTCGGCGCCGGATAGTAGAGCGGCTCAAGCCTAGCGGCGGCGGCGGCATCGATCAGCAGATTGTCGCGAACGAGCTTCTCGTTGGAGCGGTCGCTGTCGGGGGCAACGAAACGCTCATCCACCAGCGTTACGACTACTTTGGACCATTCGATCGGCTTGCCGGAGAGCGCCTTGAAGAAGGCCTTCGGCGTTGAACCGCCGGAGACGGCGATGCAGGCTTGCCCGCGCGTGGCGATGGCCGCGGAGAGCGCCGAGGCCACGGCGCCGGCCAGCCCTTCGGCAAGGGCGGCACCGCTATCGAAAACATGCATCGTAGCCCTCATGCCGTTGCCCTCAGATCACTTCATGCCAGGTACGGCCGTCTCGCTCGATCAGCGCGATCGCCTGGCTCGGACCCCAGGTGCCGGCCGTATAGGCCTGAACCGGCTGGCCAACGGCTTCCCAGGATTTCAGGATCGGATCGACCCACTTCCATGCGGCCTCGACCTCGTCGCGGCGCATGAACAGGGTCTGGTTGTTGCGCACGACATCGAGCAGCAGACGCTCATAGGCATCGGCGCTGCGGGCATTGAAGGCTTCCGCGAAGGTCATGTCGAGGGAAACGTTGCGCAGACGCATGCCGCCCGGACCGGGGTCCTTGATCATCAGCGACTGCTTGACGCCTTCGTCCGGCTGCAGGCGGATGATCAACTGGTTGGCGGCGATGCGACCGGCCGCTTCGTCGAAGATCGAGTGCGGGATCGGTTTGAAGCTGACGACGATTTCCGACATGCGGCCCGCCATACGCTTGCCGGTGCGGATATAGAAGGGAACGCCCGCCCAGCGCCAGTTGCTGATCTCGGCCTTGATGGCGACGAAGGTCTCGGTGTTAGAGACGCCACCCTCAAGTTCTTCGAGGTAGCCTTTCACCGCACCGCCGGCGGAGGCGCCCGCCTTGTACTGGCCGCGCACCGTCAGTCTTTCGACATTGCTGGGGTTGATCGGTTTCAGCGCGCGCAGCACCTTCAGCTTTTCATCGCGCACGGCTTCCGCGTTCATCGATGGCGGCACCTCCATGGCGACAAGGCAGAGAAGCTGCAGGATATGGTTCTGCACCATGTCGCGGAGCGCACCGGCCTTGTCGTAATAGCCCGCGCGGCTCTCAAGCCCGACGGACTCCGCCACCGTGATCTGCACGTGATCGATATAGGAGGAATTCCACAGTGGTTCATAAAGCGTGTTGGCAAAGCGCAGCGCCATGAGGTTCTGCACGGTTTCCTTGCCCAGATAGTGGTCGATACGGAAGATCTGTTCTTCCTTGAAGACCTTGCCGATCGTGTCGTTGAGTTCGAGCGCGGAAGCGAGGTCGCGGCCGATCGGCTTTTCGACGACGATGCGCGTCATCTTGGTGATCAGCTTGTGGTCGCGAATCTTTTCCGAGATGTCGCCGAAGATGGCTGGTGCGACGGCGAGATAAAAGGCGCGGACCCGGTCCTTGCCTTCGTCCAGCAGCTGCTTCAACTGGTCCCAGCCATTGTCCGATTTGGCGTCGACTGGAACGTAGAAGAGGCGGTCGGTGAAAATCTTGACCTGTGCCTCGTCATACTCGCCCTGCTTGAGATGCTCCTTGAGGGCGTCCCGGGCGAATTTACGGTATTCCTCGTGGCTGAGAACGCTGCGCGACGCGCCGATAATGCGGGTCGGATTGCTCAGTTGGCCGTCCAGCTGGCGATGATAGAGGGCCGGAAGCAACTTGCGCTCGGCAAGGTCGCCGGTGCCTCCGAAAACCACATAGTCAAAGGGTTCCACAGGAATGATCTGGCTACTCATGAGAAATCTCGATCTCGTTCTGGTCTGGGGAGCTTATAATCTAATCGATTTAAAAGCGCTAGGGTGCGATGCAATAAAATGACAGGCACGGCTTTTAGAATTTGTCGCGCAAGGCATACCAGCTGAGCGCAAGGAACAAAAGCACGGAACGGAACCGCGTGCCGCCCGGAAAGGCAGGAATGTTCAGATCCCGGAAAAGTTCGAGATCCGAACGGTTGCCGGTCACGAGGTCGGCATAGAGCTTGCCACAATAGTTTGACAGCATGACGCCATGGCCGGAATAGCCGCCGATCGAGGTGACGCCGGGCATGACTTCGCGCACGAAGGGCTGTCGCGGTAGGGTGATGCCGACCGAGCCGCCCCAGGCATGGGTTATGTCGATGTTGGCCAGCGACGGGTAGATTTCCGCGATCTGGCGGCGGATATGGTCGGTGATATCGCGCGGATTGTCGGCCGTATAGGCTTCGCGCCCGCCAAACAGCAGCCGACCGTCCTTGGATTTGCGGAAATAGCGCACGACAAAGCGCGAATCGGCAACGGCCTCGCCGCCGGGCAGCACGTCCGGGAAATCGCTGAGGACTTGTGTCGCGCCGATGAAGGAGCGGATCGGCATCACATGCCGCGCCGTCACCGGCTCGAGATTGCCGATATAGCCGTTGCAGGCGATCAACGCTCTTTCCGCGCGGATGTTGCCCCTGTCGGTTTCGATGACGATCCGGCCATTGCTGTGGTTTATTTTCAGCGCCCTGGTCTTCTCGTGCAGCGAGGCGCCGGCCAGCGCTGCCTGCCTCGCCAGGCCGACAAGCAGCTTCATCGGCTGGATATGCCCGGTGCCGGTGTCGCGGATACCGAAGAGGTAACGCGTCGACCCCAGCCGGGCGACGGTTTCGTCGCGATCCATGAAGCTTTGATGTGGGTAACCGTAGCGAGAGGCGACGATCTCGATGCTGTCGCGGTAATCCTTCTCGAGGCTTTTCTTGTGAGAGACGTTGAGTTGGCCGGGAACATATTCGATGTCGATGCCATGCGTGGACGCAAAGGCGAGAAGGTATTTCTTGGCGTCCTCGGCGAGATCGAACAAAGCCTTCGATCGCGCAAAACCAAGCGAATCCTCAAGTTCCTCCGGCGACCAGCGTTGGCCGGTGCCGAGCTGCCCGCCATTGCGGCCGGAGGCTCCGTCGCCGAAGCGGCAGGCGTCGATCAGCGTGACGCGAACCCCCTTCAGGGCGAGATTATGGGCGGCCTGCAGGCCGGTGAAACCGCCGCCGACAATCGCCACGTCGGTCTCGATCGAACCGGACAGTGCCGGATATTCCGGCCGCTCTGGCACGGTGTCTTCATACCAGCAGATCCCCGGCGAGATCGGGCTTTGCCAAGGCATGGCTTAACCTTTCCGGTCAGACATTGAGAAGCAGGAATTCGCGTTCCCAGGGGCTGATCACCTGCATGAAGGTTTCGAATTCGCCACGCTTCACACCGGCATAGATGGCAATGAATTCGGGGCTGAAGACGTCGGCGAAGGCCGGTTCCGATTCGAGCAGCGAAACGGCCTCGAGCAGGCCGCGCGGCAGGTCGATGGTGCCGTCATTGACCGTGTCGTCGGATGGAGCAGATGGTTCCAGCGCCTCCAAAATGCCGAGATAGCCGCAACCGAGCGAGGCGGCCAGCGCGAGATAGGGATTGGCGTCCGAACTAGGCAGCCGGTTTTCGACGCGCCGTGCAACCGGCTCCGAAACCGGTACGCGGAAGGCCGTGGTGCGGTTGTCGTATCCCCAGGCATTGTTGACCGGCGCCGACATGTCGGGCGTCAGACGGCGATAGGAGTTCACATAAGGCGCCATCATCGACAGCGCCTTCGGGACATATTTCTGCATGCCGCCGATGAAGGAGAAGAATTCCTTCGATGCCGAGCCGTCGGCGTTGGAAAACAGGTTGCGTCCCGTATTGACCTCGATGACCGACTGATGGATGTGCATGGCGGAACCGGCCTGCGCCTGCATGGGCTTGGCCATGAAGGTCGCATAGATGCCGTGTTTCAGAGCAGCCTCGCGGATCGTCCGCTTGAACATGAAGACCTGGTCGGCAAGTTCGATCGGATCGCCATGGCGCAGGTTGATTTCGAGCTGTGCCGGGCCTTCCTCGTGAATCAGTGTGTCGATCTCCAGCCCCTGCTTTTCCGAGAAATGATAGATATCGTCGATCAGTTCGTCGAATTCGTTGACACCGGCAATGGAATAGCCCTGACCGCCTTGAATGGCGCGTCCGGAGCGGCCTTTCGGCGGATGCAGCGGATAATCGGGGTCCTCGTTCTTGGCGACCAGGTAGAATTCGATCTCCGGCGCGACGACCGGCTTCCAGCCTTTCTGCTGGTAGAGGTCGAGCACATGCTTCAGGACGTTGCGCGGCGTATAGGGCACGTTCTCGCCCTTCGACCCGGCAATGTCGCAGATGACTTGCGCCGTCGGATCCGTTTCCCATGGAACGACCGACAGGGTCGAAAGGTCCGGAACCAGCTTGATGTCGCTGTCACGGGAATCATAACGGAAGTTGCCGGTCTCCTCCGGGTACTCGCCGGAAATCGTATGACGATAGATCGCCGAGGGCAGGGCGAGCGACGTGTTGGAGGTGAATTTCGAAGACGGCATCATCTTGCCGCGCGGAACGCCGGCAATGTCGGGCGTGATGCACTCGATATCCTCGATACCGCGGATTTTCAGCCAGTCTGCGGCTTCCTTCCAGGTCTTGACACCACGGGCGGATTGCAATGCGGGGGGAATTTTTGAAGTCTTGCTGGTCTTTGATGTGTGTTGGGCAATGCTTCTTCTGGCAGGCATAAATCACCGGTTTTGGGTTCGGGTGGGCCATCATAGCCGGAGTTTGGTAATTGGCTAGGGTGAAAACCGGGACTTGCCATCACGCACAAGCTGTATTTGTGAACGCCATGGAACGCCAGCGATTGACTTTCAAGCCGCCGCCCGGAAAAGGAAGGCGAAACAGGATCGGATGCCTTGGCTGAACAATATGACGTGGTGATAATCGGCGCGGGTGCTGCCGGCATGATGGCAGCGATCGAAGCGGGCAAGCGTGGCCGCCGGGTGCTGGTGATCGACCACGCCAGGGCGCCGGGTGAAAAGATCCGCATCTCGGGCGGCGGGCGCTGCAACTTCACCAATATTCACGCGAGCCCGAAGAGGTTTCTCTCGGCCAATCCGCATTTCTGCAAGTCGGCGCTGGCACGCTACACGCCGCAGGACTTCATCACGCTGGTCGAACGCCACGGCATCGCCTGGCACGAAAAGACGCTTGGCCAGCTCTTCTGCGACGACAGCGCCAAGGACATCATCCGGATGCTGCTGTCGGAAATGAAGGAAGCCCGAGCCGTGTTGCGGTTGGGGGTGCAGGTTCAGTCCGTCGACAAGACACTTTCCGGTTTCCGCGTGGTGACAGGGGACGGCGCGATCGACGGCTCTGCGCTGGTCATTGCCAGTGGCGGCAAATCGATCCCGAAAATGGGAGCGACGGGTTTTGCCTACAGGATTGCCGAGCAGTTCGGCCTGCCTCTGGTCGAAACCCGCCCGGCGCTGGTGCCGCTGACGCTTGACCCGGCGCAACTGGAAAGCCTGAGTGCGCTCGCGGGCGTTGCCGTCGACGCGGAGGCGCGCTCCGGCAAGACGGTGTTCGAAGAGGCCGTTCTGATCACCCACCGCGGCCTGAGCGGCCCGGCCATCCTGCAGATTTCCTCCTATTGGCGCGAGGGCGGCGGCATCCGGCTCGGCCTGTTGCCGCGTGTCGATGTTGCAGCGCTGCTTAAGGCTGCGCGCCGCGACAATGGCCGGCAGGCGCTGCAGACGGCGCTTGGCGAACATCTGCCAAAGCGCCTGGCGCAGTTCTTTGCCGAGACCGCCGGCCTGATCAACCGGTCGCTTGCCGACCTCTCCGACAAGGTGATCGACAGTTTCTGTGCCGGCATAAAGGATTGGACCATCACGCCGGCCGGCTCGGAAGGCTACCGCACCGCTGAAGTAACGCTCGGCGGGGTAGACACAAAGGCGCTCGATTCCCGCACGATGCAGGCACGCGAAGTGCCTGGCCTTTATTTCGTTGGCGAATGTGTCGACGTCACGGGCTGGCTTGGCGGCTATAACTTCCAGTGGGCGTGGGCGTCGGGTTTTTCCGCGGGCCAGGTTGCGTAACCAACCCCAGAAAGGCCGCGCTCACTTCAGCCATTGTTAAGATATCTGGCGGAACCTGTTCCCGAGCTGGCACGACGGCCCGCGGACGTGTGAGATGGCTTTTCGGAGAATGAATCAGAAAAGTGACATTTTTTCTCTTTCGTGTGCCGTTGCAACACGAAGCGGGCTGGCGGTTCGGATCATCCGAGTCTATCGTTGCTTTGGTCGAAAGGACATAATGCCATGAACCAGTATCGCAGCCGTTCCGCAGCTCGCGCAATCGCTATTGCGAAAGCCGACGAAAGCAAGACGCGAAAGGCCATGCTGATCCGCGTCGCCGTCATCGCACTCGGTGCTCTCACGGCACTCTCGGCGCTTCCCTCGTTCTGGTCCTTCTGAAACCAGGTTTTAAGAGCGCAGTTCCGAGTAGCCCACTCCTGCACGCGATCGTCTACGCCCAGACTTCACCGGTGCCGCCAGACCTAAGCGGACGTGTCGCTTTTGGCGCCAGTGAAACGAAATAAGTCGTATTTATTCAAATATTAATTCTTGCTGTTGAAGAATGCGCCACAACGGAGTCTGCCGTGATCTCGCCTATGGGGATGAGCGGGTCATGCAATGAATGCCTGGCAGGCTGGCGGCGTCACGCCGTATGGTTTTCAAGTCAAATCATCAGCTTGTTTGGCGCACCGGGAAAGCTCGTCGAGCTTGTGGAGGGCGGTTGCAGGCTGCGAGCCAAGGTGCGTCCATGTTCATCGACAAGATTCTTGCCCGCTTCAAAATCCAGACCAAGGTGCTCTTGTTCATCCTGCCCTTCGTCGTCAGCATCTGCGCTGTCGGTATCACCGGCCTCTATGCGTCAGGGTTGCTGCAGGGGCGGATGGAAATCTCCAACAGCGTCCTGCAGTCGCTGAGCGGCTTCAAGGATGTCTATGCCGGCATGAATGCCTTCCTTCAGAACACGTCGGACGAAACCCGGCAGACGGTCGTTGCGAAGCTCGAAGCGCAGCAAAAGGTCCTCGCAGACACGCTGTCGCAGGTAGTGGACGATGAGGGTCGCCAGCAGTTGCAGCAGGCCGTCGAGGGCAGCACGAAGATCGGCGATCGCGTCGGGCAGCTCTGGACGCTTTATGAGAACGAAGTGAGCCTGCGCAAATCCATCACCGCAAGCCTCGGCGAACTGCTGGGCGAGCAGATGAAGGTGCTGGAGGAAGCGACCAAGATGGAGCGTGGTGTCCGTAAGGACGAGGAGGCCGCCAAGTCGCTGCTGCGCGAAGCCGAGCGCTTGACGTCCTCCAGCGATATGCTGGTTTCCTTCAATTCGAAATTCGGTAGGGCCGCCAATGCTGAAGACAAGATCAAGGTCGCGGCCGATTCCTATGGTGACATGACCAAGGTGCTGCGCAAGATCAGCTCCGGCCTGCCGCAAAACCAGAAAGCGGTGGCCGAAACCTTCAAGAAGACGATTGGCGAGATCAAGGCGCTGATCGACGGCGGCGACAAGAGCGACGAAACGGCGGCCGCCATCGGCAAGCTCTTGGCACGCTTCCGCCAGACGAGCATCCAGCTCCACACCGCCGCGGGCCTGAAGATGCGCGAGGCGACGGCGACGTTCGGCAAGCTCGACGCACCGCTCGTCAAGGCCGGTACCGTGCTGGCGGATACCCGCAAGCTCGTCAACTCGGTCTATTCGATCCGTATCGCTGCGGCGAGTTTCCTTGAAAATTCCAATCAGGAAGGGCGCGAACGTCTTACCCGCGAGTTCACTGGGATGGAGAAGGACATTCAGAGCCTTGCCGGAACCGCCGGCGATCTCGAATTCTTCTCCAGGCTCGTCAATGCCTTGAAGCCGATCATCGCCAAAATGAACGGCGACAGCGCCGCGCTGGTCGATATCAGCCAGAAACGCCAAGCCGAATTTACGGCGGCTGCCGCCGAGATCGACAACATCTGGGGCCAGCTCACTGCCTTTGCCGAAGGCCAGAAGACAACGGCATCGGTTGAACGCGACAAGGCAAACCAGGTTTCCGTTTTCGCAACCGTCGTCGGTATCCTGATTGCGCTGCTGGCCGGCGGGGCGCTGGTCCTGACGCTAAAGGGGCCGATCGGCCAGATCACCGCGGCGATGCGCCGGCTTGCCGATGGCGCGCTCGACACGTCGATCGACGGCGGTGCCCGCCGCGACGAGATTGGCGACATGGCCCGCGCGCTTGGCGTCTTCAAGGAAAACGCGCTGTCGAAAGTCCGCATCGAGGCCGAGAGCGAAGAGCAGCGCGCCCATGCGGAAGCCGAGCGCCTGCGCAACGATGCGGAAAAGCAGGCGCTCGACAGCCAGATCGATTTCGCCGTCAGCCAGCTTGCGGCCGGTCTCGGCCGCCTGGCGCAGGGCGATCTCTCCCAGCAGATCGACACGCCGTTCACCGGCCGGCTCGAGCAACTGCGCATGGACTTCAACGGCTCGCTGATCCGCCTTCAGGACACGCTCGTGCAGATCCGCGACAACGCGATACTGATCCAGCGCAGTGGCAACGACATGCATGCCTCTGCCGACTCGCTATCGAAGCGCACCGAGGCGCAGGCGGCCTCGCTTGAGGAAACGGCGGCCGCCGTCGACCAGATCACCGTTACCGTCCGCTCGTCGGCTGAACGGGCGCATGAGGCCAATGTCGCCGTGACGCACACGAAAAAGAGCGCCGACAGCTCGGCGGTCGTCGTCAGCAACGCGATTGCTGCCATGGGGCGCATCGAGGACGCCTCGCGCCAGATCGAGCAGATCATCGAAGTCATCGATGAAATTGCCTTCCAGACCAACCTGCTGGCGCTGAATGCCGGCATCGAGGCAGCGCGCGCCGGCGATGCGGGCAAGGGCTTTGCGGTGGTTGCCCAGGAGGTTCGCGAACTCGCCCAACGCTCGGCGGGAGCCGCCCGCGAGATCAAGGGGCTGATCAACAAGTCGACCGCCGAAGTGAGCTCCGGGTCGCAACTTGTCCAGGAGACCGGTGCGGTGCTGGCCTCGATCAGCCAGCAGATCGTCTCGGTCAGCAGCCATGTCGAGATGATTGCGACCGCAAGCCGCGACCAGGCGGCGGCGCTGCACGAGGTGAACGGCTCGGTCAACCAGATGGACCAAATGACCCAGCAAAACGCCAACATGGTCGAGCAGGCAACCGGTGCCAGCCGACAACTCGCCAACCAGGCCGACACGCTGATGATGCTCGTCGAACAGTTCCGCCTGGAGCCGGCAATTGCCACTCGACAGGTCGGCCGCGCCGCCTGAGCGGAGCCGAACGATATTCCGGTGCCCGGCCTCGCGGTCGGGCATTTTAGTTTGGGAAATGCTCTTCATATTACTCGAAAAGCCCGCAATTGCTGGATTTCTCACCATTTTTTAAGGCTTTCAATTTAAGAGTATTAGAAATTTCTCACTTTGAGGGCCATGCGATGCTCCGGTTTTTCAAGTCCTCAGTCGTATCCCAGCTGGTCGCCATCACGCTGGGGCTGATCTTCCTCAGCACCGCGACGATCGCCGGCGTCATGCACTACAATTTGCGCAGCTACGTGATGGCGGACGCAACCATGGACGCCCGCGACGCAAGTCGCGCGATGGCTGTGCTCTACGGCATGAAGGTGCCGGACGCGGCGATCGAGATGAAGGATGGAATCCTGACCAGCGTGACCGAAAACAAGATGGCTGCGCTTCCCGATCACGACCTTGTTGACCGCACCGCCCAGACGATTGGCGGGGTGGCAACGATCTTCGAGAAGCAGGGCAGCGATTACGTCCGCATTTCGACGAACGTAAAGAAGGAAAGCGGCGATCGCGCCGTCGGAACGAAGCTTGCCGCCGACCATCCGGCACAGGCGTTCCTGGCCAAGGGCGAGGCCTATTACGGGCCGGCGGTGCTGTTCGGACGGGACTATATCACCGGATATTTCCCGGTGAAAAACGCTGCCGGCGCCAATGTCGGCATGTTGTTCATCGGTATTCCGACGGAAGTCTATTTCAGCAAGATCAACTATCTCCAGTATCTGATCCTCGCGATTGGCACCGGCGTGATGATCGTCGTCGGCATGCTTGCCTACGCGGCGATCCGCGCATCGATCCGGCCGCTTGGCATATTGACAGGTTCGGTCGAGGCCATTTCTTCGGGTAATCTGGATGTTTCCGTTCCTTATCTCGACCAGAAGAACGAGTTTGGCGGCATTGCCCGCGCACTCGCCGTCTTCCGCGAAAATGCGCTGTCGAAGCTACGGATGGAAATCGAAAGCGAGAATCGCCGCGTTGAAACGGACGAGGAGCGTTCGCGCCGCGACCTTGAAAAGCGCGAGATGGACCGCGAGATCGATTTTGCGGTGAACGCTATCGCAGCCGGCCTCGGCCGCTTGTCGCAGGGAGACCTCACGCAGCAGATCGATACACCGTTCACCGGCCGTCTCGAACAGGTGCGCACCGACTTCAACGGTTCGGTCACCCGACTGCGGGAAACGCTTTCCCATATCCGCGACAATGCCCGGGCGATCCAGCGCAACGGCGGCCGAATGCTGTCGTCTGCTGACGCGCTTTCAAAGCGCACCGAAGCGCAGGCGGCGTCTCTGGAGGAAACGGCAGCCGCCGTCGAGGAAATCACGGTCACCGTCAAGTCCTCGTCAGGACGGGCGCAGGAGACCAACCGCGCCGTCGCCGAAACCAAGAAGAGTGCCGACAGTTCGGCCAGCGTCGTCGCCAACGCCATCGCCGCGATGGGCCGGATCGAGGATGCCTCGCACCAGATCGAACAGATTATCGAGGTCATCGATGACATCGCCTTCCAGACCAACCTCCTGGCGCTGAATGCCGGCATCGAGGCGGCACGGGCAGGCGATGCTGGCAAGGGCTTCGCTGTTGTTGCGCAGGAAGTGCGGGAACTGGCGCAGCGCTCGGCCAATGCTGCCAAGGAGATCAAGATGCTGATCGACAAGTCGACCAGCGAAGTCAGCACCGGCTCTGCGCTGGTGCAGGAGACGGGCGCCGTGCTCGCCTCGATCAGCAAGCAGATCGTCGCCATCAGCCAGCATGTCGAAATGATCGCCACCGCCAGCAGGGACCAGTCGTCTGCCCTGCAGGAAGTCAATGGGTCGGTCAACCAGATGGACCAGATGACCCAGCAGAATGCCTCGATGGTCGCCGACACGACCAATGCCAGCCGCGAACTGGCAGACGAGGCGGATATGCTCATGACGCTGGTGGAGCAGTTCAGCCTGGAACGGGAGAATGTCCAGCGCCAGGTCAGTCGCGCCGCCTGAGCGGCTCTGCCCTAAAAGGACGGAAAGACCCGGTCGACGCCGAAGAGGCACCGACCGGGTCTTTGTTTTGGCAGCATCACTGCGACCAGCGCCGGCGAAATCTCTGGACTGCGGCCACGAACCGGCCTGGCAGTCGGCTCTGGTTGCGCAATTCCTCGAACTCATGTCGC
The DNA here is from genome assembly GCF_000379605.1 of Rhizobium giardinii bv. giardinii H152. Classification (GTDB taxonomy): domain Bacteria; phylum Pseudomonadota; class Alphaproteobacteria; order Rhizobiales; family Rhizobiaceae; genus Pararhizobium; species Pararhizobium giardinii. The sequence goes on from NZ_KB902578.1 coordinate 625,843, forward strand.
CTGCGTCCGTCTTTCGACAACATCTCCGTCAGCAGAACTATTCCTATCATTTCAGGCATTGGACGTTTCCTTGAGACAACAGGAAGCCGCCGCAGGACCTCGTCCCGCGTGCAGCGTTCCTTCGATTGGGATCGTGCGGCCCTTGGCCGCGTGGTTTACGGTTTCAATCTATGCCTCAAAAATTGTTTTATAAACGCAAGAAGATGGCGTATGTCTTTCAATTATGAAAGACATCAACTGGGACGCCTATCAGACATTTCTGGCCGTCGCCCGCCATGGCGGATTGACCGGCGCCGCGCAAGCGAGTGGCGTCAGCCCTGCGACGGTCGGCCGCCGCGTGCTCGATCTCGAACAGACAATCGGCCGGCAACTCTTCCTGCGCAGCCAGACGGGTTATCGACTGACGGCAAATGGGCAGGCGCTGTTCGAGCAGCTGCAGGCCATGGATGCCGTGGTGCGAAGGGTGGAAAACTGGCGGCAGGAGGCGCATGGCTCGGCGGTCGTGCGACTGATGGCCGGAACTTGGGTGACCTGGCTGGTCTGCGAGAACATCCAGGCCATCTGGAGCGACCGTGACGGTTTCCGTCTCGACATGTCGGTCTCCGAGCGGCGCGCGACGCTTGCGCACCGGGAAAGCGACGTCGGCGTCAGAGCGGTCATGCCGGAAGAGCCGAACCTCACGAGCCGTCACATCGGCGAGGTCGCCTATGCCGCCTACCGCCAGCGCAATGCGCTCGATGGACTGGCCTCGGCCTGGCTCGCCGTGTCGGAGGACGACGCGATCTCGCCCTATCTGCGCTGGCCACATGAACAGGCGGCGGCATCGATCGCCGTGATCGTCAGCCGGCCGCGCTCCTTGCTCGACCTAGCGCGAGCTGGCGCGGGGCAGGCTGTCCTGCCCTGTTTCGTCGGCGACCTCGATCCCGGCCTCGAAAGGGCCGGCGAGGAATTGAAGCAGCTTCGCCATGGACAATGGATCGTCACCAACAGCGAGGACCGCCATCGCCGCGAGATCCGCACGGTGTCAGAACGCCTGTATCGGTTGGTGAAAAGTCATGCCGATCTCTTCGCCGGAAAAAGGCCGAGCCGGAGTTTCTAGCTGGCTTGCGATGTGGGCCGGACCACCAAGAGCAAAATCCCGGCAGGATCGCTCCCGCCGGGATTTTCATGCTGATGGCCATCGCTCAGCCGCGACCCTGCGTGACAATCACCGGGATCAACAGGTCGCCCCAGTTGCCTTCGCCGCCGTGATGCCGGGCCGAGCGGACGAGTTCGACGGAGACGCCGGCGTCCACCGCCTTCATGACGGCCTGGTTGAGGCGGTGCAGGTCGTTGGCGACCATGCGGATCATCGCCTGTTGTTCCGGTGTCATGGCCGACGACTGCTCTTCGGCCCGTTCCTTGACGCGTGTCTGGACTGACATGGCATTTCTCCTCTGATGGGGTTCTTGATGGGCTGCCTTGCAGCCCCTCCCCAAACCAAGCCTGGGGAGGGGAATTGTTGTTACTCGGCCGCTGGGCGGAACTGGTCGTGTTCGGTTGATTCATGCATGGCGGTGGTCGAAGACTTGCCGCCGGTGATGGCCATCGACACGGCGTCGAAATAACCGGTGCCGACTTCGCGCTGGTGCTTGGTCGCCGTGTAGCCGTTGACCTCGGCGGCGAATTCCGCCTCCTGCAGCTCCGAATAGGCGGCCATCTGGCGATCCTTGTAGCCGCGGGCGAGCTCGAACATGCCGAAGTTCAACTGATGGAAGCCGGCGAGTGTGATGAACTGGAACTTGTAACCCATCGCACCCAGTTCGCGCTGGAACTTGGCGATCGTCGCATCGTCGAGGTTCTTCTTCCAGTTGAACGACGGCGAGCAGTTATAGGCGAGCAGCTTGCCCGGATGCGCCTTGTGCACACCCTCGGCGAATTTGCGCGCCTGCTCGAGATCCGGCTTCGAGGTTTCGCACCAGATCAGGTCGCAGCTCGGCGCGTAGGCGATGGCACGGGCGATGCAGGGCTCGATGCCGTTCTTGACGTGATAGAAGCCTTCGACCGTGCGGCCTGCCTCATAATCGACGAAGGGCTGGTCGCGCTCGTCGATGTCGGAGGTCAGAAGCTTGGCCGCTTCCGCGTCCGTGCGGGCGATGACCAGCGTCGGCGTGCCCATGACGTCGGCGGCGAGCCGCGCGGCGTTGAGGTTGCGGATGTGGGCGGCCGTCGGGATGAGGACCTTGCCGCCGAGATGGCCGCACTTCTTTTCCGAGGCCAACTGATCCTCGTAGTGGACACCGGCGGCACCCGCCTCGATGAAGGCCTTCATGATCTCGAAGGCATTGAGCGGACCGCCGAAGCCGGCTTCCGCATCGGCAACGATCGGCGCAAACCAGGTATCGACGGAAAGGCCCTTGCCTTCCGAGGTCTCGATCTGGTCGGCACGCTGGAGCGTCCGGTTGATGCGCTTGGCAAGCTCGGGAGCGGCGTTGGCCGGATAGAGCGACTGGTCGGGGTACATGGCGGATGCCGTATTGGCGTCGGCGGCAACTTGCCAGCCGGAGAGATAGATCGCCTTCAGGCCGGCGCGAACCATCTGCATGGCTTGGTTGCCGGAGAGCGCACCCAGCGCATTGACGAAATCTTCCTCATGGATGAGCTGCCATAGCCGGTTCGCGCCCATTTCAGCCAGCGTATGCTTGATCTGAACGGAGCCGCGCAGACGCTTGACGTCCTCTGCGGTGTAGGGGCGCTCGATACCGTCGAAACGGCCCTGGGGTGCACCGGGAACGAGATTGTAAAAATCAGTCATATTGGTCCTCCTGCAAATTTTCTGGCGGTGTTCGACTTTGGTTCGATGCCCGCTCAGTGCGCGAATTTGATGTAACTAGATTTACAGTGCGCTGCACAAAGTCGCTATAGCAAAAGGATTTTCGCGGATACTAAAAGGGTTATCATGTCTTGTGTTTTACAGGCGGCTTCTGTAATTTTGTAAATTATGTAAATTCCGGATTTTGGCGGGACGTTGTAAAAGGCATGACAAATGGCTGAGAACAAGATTTTCGCCGGCGCCCGCGTGCGGCGCATTCGCAATGGCCTCTCCCTGACCCAGACGGCGATGGCCGAGGCGCTCGGCATCTCGCCGTCCTATCTCAATCTGATCGAACGCAATCAGCGGCCGCTCACGGTGCAATTGCTGCTGAAACTCGCTTCCGTCTACAAGGTCGATCTGGACGAGCTGCAGGGAGAGGCGTCCGGCAGCGTGGCGCAGTTGCGCGAGATGTTCGCCGACCCGCTGCTCGCTGGCGAGTTGCCGGGAGATCAGGAACTGATCGAGGTGGCCGAAGCGGCGCCCAATGCGGCCACCGGCATCCTCAAGCTCTACCGTGCCTATCGTGAGCAGTCCTCGCGGTTGAAGGACCTGAGCGGCCTCCTGTCGGGCCAGGGCCACATGGCCGCACTGTCGGACGCGCGCCTGCCAATGGACGAGGTGCGCGAGGTCTTCGAAAATCGTCCGCATTATTTCGCTCGGATCGACGAGGCCGCCGAAGCATTCCATGCGCAGCTGTCGGCCACCGAAGATTCTGCCGCAGCTCTGAAGGACTGGCTGCGCAAGGAACACGGCCTGACCGTCCGCGCCTTGCCGGTGCATGTCATGCCCGATCTGCGTCGCCGTTTCGATCGGCACTCGATGCGGTTGTTCCTGTCGGAACGATTGTCCCTGCAGGACCAGTTGCGGGAGATCGCGATGGAAGCGGCGCAGATCGCCTTTCCGGAAGCGATTGCAGCCGATCTCGATCAACTGGCATTTTCGACGAGTGAGGCGCGGCGTATCGGCCGTTTCGAACTCGCGCGTTATGCCGCGCACGCCATCATGATGCCCTATGGCGCGTTTCATTCGGCGGCGCTCAGGGCCAAATACGATCTCGATGTCCTGAGCGCCCGCTTTCGCGTCTCGTTCGAGCAGGCAGCGAACCGGCTGGTGACGCTTCAGCGCCCAGGCGTTTCGGCCGTAGCGTTCTTCCTGATGGAGATCGACCATGCCGGTCACCGCCTGCGCAAGGCCGGTGCTCAAGGTTTTCCGCAGGCGCGGTTCGGTGGCAACTGTCCGAAGCTCAACATCCACGCGACGTTTTCTCAGGCCGGCCAGATTTTGGCGGACCGCGTGGAAATTTTTGGAGGCGGAGAGTTCCTGGTGCTTGCCCGGACGATCGACGGTCCCCGGGCAAACTTTCAGGAGCGCATTCGGCGCACGGCAATCCTGATCGGCTGCGATGCCGCTCATGCACCGGAAACCGTCTACGGCGAGGTGCCGATCGCGACCGTTGCCGGCGGCACCGCCTGCAGGCTTTGCGAGCGGCAGGGCTGTCTTGCGCGGGCCGAGCCGCCGGTCACCCGGCCGCTCGGGCTTGACGAGATGGTGACCGGCTTGAGTGCCTTCGACTTTCAATAGCTGCCTCTGCTCAGTCGCTGGCAGGATGATGGGCCGGCCTTAACCGGGCATTGAAAAGATTCAGATTTTTGTAGCCGCTGCTAAAATTGGTAAGAGCGGGACTCCGGTGTTCGCCACCGCGTAAAAGCGCTTGTGGTTGCCCGAAAACATGCCTAACTTCCAGACGCATACGGGCTCGATCGTTTGACGCGCGGCGATGGCGCGGCTGACGGGAGCTCGATAAAAAAGGGGAATTCCATGTCGCGCAAGATTACCACTGCCTTTGCTGCGCTGATCCTTGTCGGATCAGCGTCGGTTGCGACCGCGCAGGAGCGCGTCGTAAACGTCTACAACTGGTCCGATTATATCGACGCCAGCATTCTGGAGGATTTCACCAAGGAAACCGGCATCAAGGTCGTCTACGACGTCTTCGATTCCAACGAGATCCTCGAGACCAAGCTGCTCGCCGGCGGAACCGGCTATGATGTCGTCGTGCCGACCGCAACTTTCCTGCAGCGCCAGATCGCCGCCGGCGTGTTCCAGAAACTCGACAAGTCGAAGCTGCCCAACCTGTCCAATATGTGGGACGAGATCACCACGCGCGTCGCCACCTACGATCCGGGCAATGAATATGCCATCGACTACATGTGGGGCACGACCGGCATTGGCTACAATGTCGAGAAGGCCAAGCAGATCCTCGGCACGGACGAAAAGCCGACCTGGGATGTTCTGTTCAAGCCCGAGGTCGCCGCCAAGTTCAAGGATTGCGGCATCCATGTCCTCGATTCCCCGACCGATGTGGTGCCGAGCGTGCTTGCCTATCTCGGCCTCAACCCCGACAGCCACGCGCCGGAGGATCTGGCCAAGGCGGAAGAGCTTTTGCTGAAGGTTCGACCCTTTATCCGCAAGTTCCATTCCTCCGAATATATCAATGCGCTGGCAAACGGCGATATCTGCCTTGCGCTCGGCTATTCGGGCGACATTTTCCAGGCGCGCGACCGTGCCGCCGAGGCCAAGGCTGGCGTCACCGTGGATTACTCGATCCCGCCGACGGGCGCGCAGATGTGGTTCGACGTGATGGCCATTCCCGCTGATGCGCCGCATGTGGCCGAAGCGCATGAATTCCTGAACTACATCATGAAGCCGGAAGTCATCGCCAAGGCGAGCGATTTCGTCTTCTACGCCAACGGCAACAAGGCATCGCAGCAGTTCATCAGCAAGGAAGTGATTGAGGACACCGCGATCTATCCGCCGGCAGATGTGATGAAGAAGCTTTTCACAACGACACCCTTCGACGCCAAATCGCAGCGCGTGTTGACGCGCATGTGGACCAAAGTGGTCACCGGCCAGTAAGTCGAAGAGAATTGCCCGGACATCAAATCCGGGCAATTTTCGTATGGGCACGGACCAAACATGGCCGTGCTGTTTGCACATCATTCGGGGATAGATGATGAAGTCACTTGGCAGTATCCGGCGCTCCTTCGCCCCTTGGGCCGATGCCACCGCCGTGCCATTCATTGCAGTAAAGAACGTCACCAAGAAATTCGGAGATTTCGTCGCCGTCGACAATCTGTCGCTCAATATCTATCCCCGTGAATTTTTCGCGCTGCTTGGCGCCTCCGGTTGCGGCAAGTCCACGCTGCTTCGCATGCTGGCGGGCTTCGAGCAGCCGACATCCGGCGAAATCGTCCTCGACGGACAGAGCCTGGCCGGTATCCCGCCCTATCGGCGACCGGTGAACATGATGTTCCAGTCCTATGCCCTGTTTCCGCATATGACGGTCGAGAACAACATCGCCTTCGGCCTGAAGCAGGACGGCATGCCGAAGCCGCAGATCGCCGAGCGCGTCGACCAGATGCTGAGACTCGTCAAGCTCGACAAGTTCGCCAAGCGCAAACCGCATCAGTTGTCGGGCGGCCAGCGCCAGCGTGTGGCGCTGGCCCGGTCGCTCGCCAAACGGCCAAAGGTGCTGCTGCTCGACGAGCCGCTGGGCGCGCTCGACAAGAAGCTGCGCGAGGAAACCCAGTTCGAACTGATGGACCTGCAGCAGCAGCTCGGCCTGACCTTCGTCGTCGTCACCCACGACCAGGAAGAGGCAATGACCATGGCCGACCGCATCGCCGTCATGGCGCATGGCAAGGTCATCCAGGTAGCGACGCCGCCGGAAATCTACGAGGCACCAAACTCGCGTTTTGTCGCCGACTTTATCGGTGACGTGAACATTTTCGACGGCACCGTCACGTCTGCCGGCAACGGGACGGTCGACATCGCGACGGAAGCAGGGTTTTCAGTGCGCGTGGCTTCGTCGGAGCCGCCGGCTGTCGGCACAAAGGCAGGACTGGCCATTCGGCCCGAGAAGATCCGCGTCAGCCGCGACAAGCCGGCCTGCGCACCCCTGAATGCGGCCCAGGGCGAGATCTGGGACATCGGCTACCTGGGCGACATGACGATTTTCCATGTGCGCCTGAAGGACGGCAAGGTGATCAAGGCGTCATCGTTGAACGCGGTGCGCGCGGTCGAGGATCCTCTGGGCTATGACCAGCAGGTGTGGGTTTCCTTCGATGAGAACGCCGGCGTCGTGCTGAAGGATTGAGGCCATGTCAAAATTCGGATCGGCAATCTTCAACCGGCTGGTGATCATCATCCCCTACGCCTGGCTGACGATCTTCTTCCTTGCGCCCTTCTTCATCGTTCTCAGAATATCGCTGTCTGAAACCGCAATCGCGATGCCGCCTTATCTGCCCGTCTTCAATCTGGCGGATGGCATCTCGGGCCTCGTCGACAAGCTCGGCGAGTTGTCGGTCGCCAACTATGTGTTTCTTGCCGGCGATGCGCTCTACACAAATGCGTATATTTCCAGCCTGAAGATTGCCGTCATTTCGACCATTGCGACATTGCTGATCGCCTATCCCATCGCCTACGGCATGGCGAAGGCACCGACCACCGTTCGCGCGACGCTGCTGATGCTGGTGATCCTGCCGTTCTGGACGAGCTTCCTGATCCGCGTCTACGCCTGGATTGCGATTTTGAAGCCGGAGGGCCTGCTGAATCAGCTGCTGTTGACGCTCGGCGTTATCGACGAGCCACTGATCATTCTCAATACCAACTGGGCGATCTATATCGGCATCGTCTATTCCTACCTCCCTTTCATGGTGCTGCCGATCTATTCGTCGTTGGAAAAGATGGATCACAGCCTGACGGAAGCGGCACTGGACCTCGGCTGCACGCCAATCCGCGCCTTTTGGCGCGTGACGTTCCCGCTCTCGATGCCCGGCGTAATCGCCGGCTGCATGCTCGTCTTCATCCCGGCGGTCGGTGAGTTCGTCATCCCAGACCTGCTTGGCGGGTCGGAGACGCTGATGATCGGCAAGACGCTCTGGAACGAGTTCAACGCCAATCGTGACTGGCCGGTGTCTGCGGCGGTGGCGACGATCCTACTGCTGATCCTGGTGGTGCCCATCATGTTCTTCCAGCACGCGCAGGCCAAGGCCGACGGCGAGGGGAGGTAATCATGGTCAAGTGGTCACGGTTCAACATCGCATCGATCGTTTTCGGCTTCGCCTTCCTCTATTTGCCGATTGTTCTCCTCGTCATCTTCTCGTTCAACGAATCGAAACTGGTGACCGTCTGGGCGGGGTTCTCGACCAAGTGGTATGTGCAGCTCCTTCATAACCAGGCACTGCTCGATGCCGCCTGGGTGACGGTGCGGGTCGGCCTTATTTCGGCGACCGTGGCAACGGTGCTCGGCACGCTCGCCGCCCTTGCCATGACGCGCTACACGCGGTTTCGCGGCCGCATGCTGTTTTCCGGCATGATCTACGCGCCGCTCGTCATGCCGGAGGTCATCACCGGCCTGTCGATGCTGCTCTTGTTCGTCGCCATTGGCTTCGATCGCGGTTTCTGGACGCTGACGCTGGCGCACATCACCTTCACCATGTGCTTCGTCGCCGTTGTCGTACAATCCCGTTTGCTGAGCTTCGACCGGTCGATCGAGGAAGCCGCGATGGATCTCGGCGCCACCCCGGTCGCGACCTTCCTGCAGGTAACCCTGCCGGTCATCGCCCCGGCGGTCTTTTCCGGCTGGGTCCTCGCTTTCACGCTGTCGCTGGACGATTTGGTGATCTCGAACTTCACCTCCGGCCCGGGAGCCACCACCCTGCCGATGAAGATCTACAGCCAGGTGCGGTTGGGTGTGACACCGGAAATCAACGCGGTCTGCACCATCCTGATCGGCATCGTCGCCATGGGCGTGCTCATCGCTTCCGTCGTCTCACGGCGTCGTGAAGTCCAGCGGGTCAAGGACGAGCAGGCCGCCTTCGCCCTGTGATGTCCGCGAGCCCTCAGTCGCGCTCCCTCTCGCGTGGCGGCAGGAAGACATAGGTCAGGAGCCAGACGGGCAGCACAATCATCGAGCCGAGCAGGATGTTCGGCAGCGCCCAACCGGTCAGGCGCAGAAAGTAGGTCCACACCATCTCGGGCGTCAGCCCTGCCTGCTGCAGGATCTGCTCGGAAGAGATGTTGAAGAGCGAGAGCGCGACGCCCGTCAGAAGCGATGCCAAGGCGATCTTGGACAGGGCGGCAAGAAAACGCAGCACGGACATCTCCAGTGGGCTGATTCGGCAGCTTATTTTAGAAGACCCTGTGGCAATGTCGATGTGACGGACTGTTGAAGGGCAGGGATCGTCGTGATCGGTGAGATGATTGCATTTGGCCAGGAGCCGCCGACAAAGAAGCGAACCGGCGGTATCGCGGTATCGTCGGGGCGAACGGCGCCGGCCAGTGCCAGACTGCCGCTGCGGTAGGGAATGAACCCCGCAAGCGAAAGGGTTCGTCCTTCGCCGCGAATATCCGCCTTCGTCAGCTCGGCAACGCCTCCGTGCAGCTTTGCAATTATGTCTGCGGTGGCAAAGTCAAAGGAACCGTGGCCGGCCTGACTGATGTTGAAGAAACTGCCCTGCGCCGCAAGCCGTTCGAATTCCGGTCCGTTGAAGTTCGTCAACGCACCGTCGACAGCGGAATAGCGGATTTCGCCGGAAACGCTGTTCATTGTTCTCGCCGACAGCGGTTCGGTGGTTGCGAGGTCGACGCTCACCACGCCCCGCCCCAGCGGCAGCGATCCCTGCAGGCCGAGGCCCGCAACGACAGGGGCGAGATTGGCATTCTTCAGAGAAAACTGCAGCCGGCCGCCATTGGCGCCGTCTTTCGCAAGATCGATGCGGCCGCTGAGCGAGCCGTCGGAATAAGTGCCGTCGCCGATATCGAGGGATGCCCGGTCGTTGTTGATTATCACGCCAGCGGCGATATCGGTAAGTGTGACCGTGCCGTAGCTTGCCTCCTGGGCCGAAAGCCGCAGATCGAGATTGATCCGCCTGAGAAACGACATGTCCGGCGTCCCGGAGGCGGCGGACGCCGGCTGCATCGGCAGGAGCAAAGCGAGGAGCGACGTCAAGTCGAGCCGCTCGAAGGCAAGCGTGCCATCGATCCGCGGGCTGTGCTGCTTGCGCCACGCCACATCCAGAACACCCGTCGCACTGGATCCGTTCAGCGCGAGCGAGAGATTGTCCATCTTCAACATCTCGGCGGACACTGTCATGCTCGTGTCGATGGAGGTGGTTCCCGTCGATGGCGGCAGCGGTCTCGCCCCGCCATACCAACTCATCAATGTGGGGAGGGAAGCCGCCGTCAACTGCAGTTGCCCGGAGGCGAAGGGATGCGTGGAGGCGTTGCCGGTACCGTCGAAGCTGAAGCTCAGCGGTGCGGCGGTGAACGAGGTCTGGATTGCGCTGTCTTGCCCCGAAAGCAGCATCATCGGCTCATCGCAGACGAAGGACCACTCGACTCTTTCGCCATTCATCAGAGCCGAAAGACCTGCACTGATCCGCGCAGCCGGCGCCGGCCATTGGATCGAGCCGGAAACATTGGTCACCCGATGGGTACTGGCCGTGATACGGTCGCTCAGTTCCAGCGTGCCGTTTTCGATCTCGATGTCGCCGATCGGGGTGTGGCGGGCGGAAGATAGCGTCGTCGACGAGGCATGGGCGATGGCGTCGGCCATCCAGCCGGCCCGTCGCCAATTGAGGCTCCCGTCCGTCCGGCGCTCGATTTTGATCACGGGGTTGAGCAGGCGGAAGTCATAGAAGACCGGCGTGCCGCGCAGGGCGGCGAGGAGGTCAAACCCGGCGGCGATGGATTGGGCTTTCGCCAACAGTTCCGGAGAGGCTGTATCGCCGCCTTCGAAGGTCACGCTATGCGTGCAGCGTCAAGACCGGATGCGGCCAGAAGCTGATATCCGGATTGCCGGCAATGGCGGCGCGTGCCCCTGTCCAGGAGGAAAGCGCCCGCTCCATGTTGAGCTTGACGCTGGCCGTTGAAATGAAAAGCGGCAAGGCTACCTTGAACAGCATGACGAGCACGAGCGCGCCGACCGCGATAGAAGCAGCCTGCGGAGCCCTGCTTTGCTGGGGGGGGAGATCGACGTTTTGCCTCATTGCCGTCCGGCGCACTTTCATATGGTCTGGAAGGCGGATCGATAGGCTTTCGCTGCGGAGAAATCAAACGATTGAAAACGGGAAAATGTCGCAACTGCCAAAGCCATTAAGTGCGTGCTCTGTTTATCTTGCGTCGCAGCATGATATAGAGGCTGGTCTGGGTAGCGGAGGAAAGCATGCAAGCAGAACGTCCCCTTTGGACACCGTCCCGCGAATTCATCGACCAGACGCCGATGAAGGCGTTCATCGCTTGGTGCGAACAGCGCTTTTCGAAGAGCTTTGCCGACTATGACGCGTTCCATGCCTGGTCGGTCAGCCAGCGCGCCGATTTCTGGACGGCCGTCTGGGACCATTGCGGCGTCATCGGCGAAAAGGGCGAGCGGGCGCTGATCCATGGCGATCGCATGCTGGAAGCCCGGTTCTTTCCCGACGCGACGCTCAATTTCGCCGAAAACCTGTTGCGGAACACGGGAAGCGGAGACGCGCTGATCTTCCGGGGCGAAGACAAGGCGCGATCGCGGATGTCCTTTGATGAACTGCGGGCGCTCGTGTCGCGGCTGCAGCAGGCCTTGAAGGCCGCGGGCATCGGCAAGGGTGATCGCGTTGCAGCGATGATGCCCAACATGCCCGAGACCATCGCGCTGATGCTGGCTGCCGCCTCCATTGGCGCTATCTGGTCGTCCTGTTCCCCCGATTTCGGCGAACAGGGCGTGCTCGATCGCTTCGGCCAGATCGAACCCAAGCTGTTCATCGCCTGCGACGGCTACTGGTATGCCGGCAAGCTGCAGGATGTTTCCGCCAAGGTTCAGGCCGTTTCGAAGAAACTCGGCGTGCCGGTGCTGATCGTTCCATACGCCGGCGATGCGGACGCGCTCGCAGCATCCGTCGGGAACGGCAAGAGCCTCTCTGCCTTCATCGCGCCCTTCGCCGAAAAGCCGCTCGAATTCGTGGCGCTGCCTTTCTCGCATCCGCTTTATATCCTCTTCTCCTCGGGCACGACCGGCGTTCCGAAGTGTATTGTCCATTCGGCCGGCGGGACGCTGCTCCAGCATCTCAAGGAGCACCGCTTCCATTGCGGGCTGAGAGAGGGCGAGAGGCTGTTCTACTTCACCACCTGCGGCTGGATGATGTGGAACTGGCTGGTGTCCGGTCTGGCGCTGGGCGCCACGCTCTGCCTCTTCGACGGCTCGCCTTTCCATCCGGACGGCAACGTGCTGTTCGACTATGCCCGCGACGAGAAGTTCGCCGTCTTCGGCACCTCGGCGAAATATATCGATGCGGTGCGCAAGGGCGGCTTTACGCCGGCATCAACGCACGATCTCTCGTCGCTGCGGCTGATGACATCAACCGGCTCGCCATTGTCGCCGGAGGGTTTCTCCTTTGTCTATGAAGGCATCAAGCCGGATATTCAGTTGGCCTCGATTTCCGGCGGTACGGATATCGTCTCCTGTTTCGTGCTCGGCAATCCGCTTAAACCCGTCTGGCGCGGCGAAATCCAGGGGCCGGGTCTCGGCCTTGCCATGGATGTCTGGAACGACGACGGTCAGCCGGTCCGCCAGGAGAAGGGGGAACTCGTCTGCACCAAGGCGTTTCCCTCGATGCCGGTGATGTTCTGGAACGATCCGGAGGGCAACAAATACAAGGCGGCCTATTTCGAACGCTTCGACAATATCTGGTGTCACGGCGACTTCGCCGAATGGACCGAGCATGGCGGCATCATCATTCACGGCCGTTCCGACGCGACGCTCAATCCGGGCGGCGTGCGCATTGGCACGGCGGAAATCTACAATCAGGTCGAGCAGATGGACGAGATTGCCGAGGCGATCTGCATCGGCCAGGACTGGGATGACGATGTTCGCGTCGTCCTGTTCGTGCGCCTGGCAAAGGGCAGGGAACTGACCGAGGATCTCGTCAAAGCGATCAAGACCAAGATCCGCACCGGTGCCTCGCCGCGCCATGTGCCGGCAAAGATCATCGCGGTCGCCGACATCCCGCGAACGAAGTCGGGCAAGATCGTCGAGCTCGCGGTGCGCGAGGTGGTCCATGGCCGGCCGGTCAAGAACAAGGAGGCGCTTGCCAATCCCGAAGCGCTCGACCTTTACGCGAACCTCCCCGAATTGCGGAACTGAGCCGTTAAGACTTTCCGGCCTGCCGAATTAACCAAAGCTTCGGTCTTTGCCGCGAATGCTTAAAATTTGCGGATGATGCGGAAAGGTTTTGTTTACAAATGGCAGCGCATGGTGCTTTCAACTTGAGGTTACCCGATGTGAGGGCTGGCTCTCGGCAGCAATGCCGGCACGGACCTGATGTCACTGCTTCTCGTGCACCTGTTTAGCATTCACTTATCGAGGCAGCTTCTTGGCTGCCTCTTTTTTTAGCTTTTATTCCCAGCTTTTAGGGTGTGTCACTAGTTTGCCAGCACGCGCTGCGATGGAAAGGAAATCTCCACCAGGGTTCCTTCGTTCGGCGTCGAACTGATCGAGAACTGCGCCCGGTTCGCTTCCGCCATGGCCTTCGTCAGCGGCAGGCCGAGACCGGTGCCGTCGCCGCGCTTGCGCACGCCGGTGGTCACCTGCCGGAAAGGCTTCATCGCCTGCTCAAGCTCGGTGCGGGTCATGCCGACGCCGGTATCGCGGATGCGCAGGATGACGCTTCCATTGGCTTCGTAGGCCGTCGAGACGACGATCTGGCCGCCCGACGGCGTGAAGCGGATGGCGTTCGACAGGATGTTGAGGGCGATCTGCTTAATCGAGCGGTTGTCGGCGACCACATTCGGCACCGAACCCGACAGCGAGGTCCGGATGATCACGCGTTGGCTGTTGGCCTGCGGCTGCACCAGCGACACGGCTTCGGACACCGCGTCATTGATCTCGACCGCAGTGAATTCCAGATCCATCTCGCCGGCTTCGATCTTGGAGATGTCGAGCAGGTCGTTGACGATGTCGAGCACGTGGCGGCCGGAGCGGCCGATGTCATTTGCGTATTCGACGTAGCGGGGATTGCCGATCGGGCCGAAATGCTCGCTGGCCATCATGTCGGAAAAGCCGATGATCGCGTTCAAGGGCGTGCGGATCTCATGGCTGACACGGGCGAGAAAATCGCTCTTGTGGGCATTCGCCGTCTCGGCAGCACGTTTGGCGTTGCGCAGTTCCTCTTCCGTCCGCTTCCATTGGGTGATGTCGCGGATGACGGCGCAGAATCCGTTGGAGGAGGAGAGGCGGCCCATCGTCATGAACAGCGGGATGAAGCCACCGGATGCCTCGCGACCGATCACCTCCCGGCCGTCATTCAGCACGCTGGCGACGCCATGACCGGAAAGGCCGGAGAGATAGTCGAGCACGGCCTTCTGGCTCTCATGGGCAAACAGCATGGCAAACGGTTTGCCGCGGATCTCGCCGTCGTCATAGTTGAACAGCGCGCTTGCGGAGCGATTCAGCGAGCGTATTTCTCCCTCTGCGCCGACGACGACAACGCCGTCCGTCGCGGTTTCGAGGATCGAGTGCAGTTCTTCGGTTTCCATGCGCAAGGCCTGGATTTCCGTGTTCTCCTCGCCCTCTGGTGCGATGTCTTCTGGCGGGGCCTCGGCTGCGACCGGTGCCGCCGGCGCATGCACGGCCGATAGTGCCATCATCAGCGCGCTCTTGTCTTCCCAGCGGATCGATTGCAGCCGCGCCGTCACCGGGATCAGAGTGCCGTCGCTTCTGATGACCATCATGGCGCCGTTCGGCAGGTCGAGGAGACCGTCATCGTCACCGGCGAAGAGGGCATCGATCCCGCCTTCTTCCCGCAATTCGTCGAGGCTGGAATAGCCGGTGAGCTTGAGGAATTCCGAATTGACATGGAACAGATCGTCACCGCTGTGAACCAGAAGGGCAATCGGCAGATTGTCGAGGAGTTCCGGCGTCAGGCTGCTGTTGCTGCTGGTGCGCGGCGGGACGACCGCTGCGAGGGTCTCCGGCAGGGTGGTTTCGCTGGCAGGGGTTGCTGGGCTGTCGATATCGGCAAAAGCGCTCTTGCCGGTGTCGTCGGCGTTCACCGAAGCCGTCTCTTCGACGGGCTCGGCGATCGCTCGCTCATCGGCGCCGGACCTGTCGGTCGCGGGCACGTCTTCATTTGCTCGCTTGCCGAAGGTTCCACCCAACTGACGTGCGATCTCGAGAAACGCGGCCTGTTCGCTGCGGCTCAAAGTCTCGGCGCCGAGCGGGCGGTGGCTGTCGAGCTCGACCACTTTGTCGGACGCGCGGCGCCTCGGCGTCTCGACCAGCTTCAATGCCGGGCGCTCACCCCGGAAAGGATCTTCCAGCGGATGCTCCGCTGCAGGCTGTTCCGGTTCGACCGACAGGTGTTCCTCGCCGGACTCTTCCGGCTCGGCCTCGGCGGCAAGATCCGCTGGCACGGTTTCCATGCCGTCATCGGTGCCGTCGCCCGCGATCCCGTCATCCACGATGGTCTCGTCCTGGATCGAGCCGTCCACCGTGCGTTCCTGGTCGCCGCGAGCATTCTCTGCGTTTGCGGTATCAACGGTAGCGCCATCAATTTCTGCTGGCGCGTTCTCGTCCACGAGCGGCGGCTCGCCGAATGTCAGGCCCATGGCCTGTTCGTCCTCGACCGCATCGGCCACGCGAACGATGCCGAAACCGCGGAAGCCGTCGAATTCGCGGTTGCGCGAATAGGTCGGAAGGGCCGCCAGGTCGACAGGGACCTGCAGGCTTGTCCCTTCGACCGGCCAAAAAATGGTCTTGCCCGACCAGGTATCGCGCCGCGTCAGCAATTCGCCGATCGTGTTGCCGGGGTCGAGATGGTATCGCGCCGCCAGCTCGGTGAAACGCTGGCCGGCGACATCGGCGGATTTCGGCCCGACTGCCGTCGCGAATTCCTCGGAAATCTCGCTGAACCGCCCGTCGGCATCGATCTTCCAGACGAAACGCACGGCCCGGCTGTTCGGTGTGAAGAGGAAGCGCGAGGCGCCGGCGGTGAGGGCCTCGTCCTGAAGGCCCTCTTCCGAGGTGGTTTCGGCCGGCGCTGCCGCAACATCCTCGTTAAGGGGCGTTTCTTCCGGCGCACCCTCAATCCTGTTCGGCTCACTGGAAGGCGCAGCCGGAACGTCGGCGTCCTGCTGCGCCTCATCCAGCGCTTCGTCCGCGACTGCACGGTCCGTTTGTTCGGCTTCGGCGGCAATGGCTTCCTCGACCTCGGGAGGGCGTTGTTCCGTCGCCTCAGCGGACGAGAAGTCCGGCTGCGGCTCGTCAGCATCGGCGCCCGCTGGTTCCGATGCAATGGCGCGAGGATCGATGGAATGCTGTTGGGGCTCTTCGGCAGAAACCAGCGTGTCCGTAAGGACGGGCTCATTTGTGTCCGGCCCGGAACGATCATCGGCAGGGGCGTCCGTCACCGCGTCGGTCGGTAGGACATCCTTTGCCTCAGGTGCTTCCAGCAATTCCGTGAAGCTGTCGCTGTCGGCCGGGATTTCCTCGATTGTTTCGAGCTCGTCGATAACATCGTGCGGCAAGCCTGCTGCCGAAAGAAGCGGGGCGGTTGCCGCGGACAACGCCGGCGCTTCTTTGGCGATATCGGCGTCGTTTTCCTCGATCTCGCGGAAATCCGCACCTGCGTCGAGATTGCCGAGAATAGTCTCGACGGCGAAAAGCAGGTGCAGGGCAGGGTCTTCAGAAAGTTTACCGATCGCCGCCGGCAGACGGCCCTTGCCGGTCGGGACCGGGCGCTTGAGCAGCCAGTCGCTGTCGCGGCCAACCGCGGTGACCAGCGCCCGGCAGGTCTGTGGCGTTATCAAAAGAGCGTCGAACCCGGGGGAGGCGGCAAGAAGCGAGCCTTCGCTGTCAAGGACCGCCATATGGGTATCGGGGTCGTCGAAGCCGGAAATCATCCGGGCGGCACGTTGTTCTGCGGAGAGCGGCTTGCCGGTGCGGGGAGCTGCGAAGAGGATTGCGGTCTCACCGGGCCGCACCGTGATCATCTCCACCGAAGCGCCGACGGAAACGCGCTGGAAGCCCGAGGCAATGCGCATCAGGAACGACCGTTTGTCGCCGCTGCGTTCGAGCTGCCGGGCCGCCGTTTCCAACTGGCGGTAGGCAGCGTCGCTGCGGTTGGCGCCGGTGTCGATGAAGTCATAGATCGACGCGAGGCCGAACAGGAAGGCACCTTCGCCATTCGACCACAGCACCTGGTTCATGTCCGGCGAAAACAACACGGCCGCATCGCCCCGCGCAAAATGCTCCCGCACCCGTTCGTGAACGGCGATGTCGATGAAGGGATACGATTTTGCGGGCATCGGCTGACCTGTTTAAAGCCGTCACACGGACGGGTATGTTAACAGTGTATTAATAGCTGTCGGGGCGGCGGGGGTCCAGCTTGCGGGCCATGCGCCACCGGTCTTTCGCCGCGAAAGGTTAATGCCGGCCGATTTGTTTGTTGTGCAATGCACAAATATATTGCAATGCACAATGAAATCGCCTATATAGACATCATCTCAAACGGGTGCCTCAGGAGAGGGCCCAAACCAAGGAGCGCAGATCATGGCTACCAAGAAAACAGACGATGCCTTTTCGCTGGCTGCATTCGACCCGACCAAGGTCACCGAGACCTTCCGCGATTTCGCCGAAAAGGGCGCCGCACAGTCGAAGGAAGCCTATGCAAAGGTGAAGACCGCCGCCGAAGACGCGACCAAGACCGTTGAAGCAACGCTCGAAAGCGCCCAGTCCGGCACGGTCGAACTCGGCCTCAAGGCGATCGACGCCCTGCGCACCAATGCCGAGAACTCGCTCTCGCATCTGGAAGCGCTGCTCGGCGTCAAGTCGGTTTCCGAATTCTTCGAACTGCAGACTGCCTTCATCCGCAAGCAGGCCGAGCTCGCCGTCGAGCAGGCGAAGGCTATGCAGGAAGCCACCCGCAAGGTTGCCGAAAACGTCGCGAAGCCTGGCAAGGACGCTGCCGAAAAGGTCATCTCCGGCTTCAAGAAGAGCTGATTTCGCCAGCACCGGTTCGCCGGTACGGCCCCATCAAGAGAACCGGGTGATCCGTCACCCGGTTTTTTCACATCAAACGGCAAGTTATGTCTTGCAAAAAATACGGACTGCCCGTATTTGACCCGGAAAGCGGCGCCGGACGATGGTTCGCGTGTCTGTCTTGTGTGCGGTTGTAGCTCAGTTGGTTAGAGCGCAGGTTTGTGGCACCTGAGGTCGGAGGTTCGAGACCCCCCAACCGTACCATTTTGCCCCTTCATCTCTTCAAATTTGTACGTCGCCTTCCTGTCGGCCCTTGCCGCAACAGAACCGTTCAAACGAAAATGCGGTGCTCCGCCGTCACCAGTTCCTGAAGGAAATCAGCGACGGTGCGGACGCGCACGAGATCGCGGGCGCTTTCGTGATAGGTCGTCCAGTACGCCCGGCGGATCGTCGTCTCCGGCAGGATGCGGATCAGCTCGGGATATTGCCGGGCGATGTAGTTGTGCAGGATGCCGACCCCGGCGCTGGAACGCACCGCCTCGGTCTGGCCCGTTGCGCTGGAAATTTCGAAGGATGCATCCCAGCTGCGCATAACCTCGCCGGTAAAATTGAGCGACGCCGTGAAGATCAGGTCCTCGACATACCCTATGCGACGATGGCTCTTCAGATCCTCGATGGTCTCAAGTGTTCCGTTGGCGGCGAGATAATCTTGCGAGGCGTACAGCCCGAGCGTGTAGTCGGTCAGCTTCGAGGAGATCAACCGGCCCTGTTCCGGCCGCTCCAGCGTAATGGCGATGTCGGCTTCGCGCTGCGACAGCGAGAACGAGCGGGGGATGGGCACCAACTGGATACGCAGTTCCGGAAAGCGCGCCGTCAGCCGGCCAAGGCGCGGCGCGAGGAAGGAGACGCCGAAACCGTCCGGTGCGCCGACACGCACCGTGCCGGCGATCACCGTGTCGATGCGGCCGATCTGTGCCTGCGCGGCAAGCATCTCGGTTTCCATCCGCTCGGCCGCGTGCACGAAGATCTCGCCTTCGGCCGTCAGGTCGCAGCCATTCGTGCGGCGGATCAGCAGCCGCGTCTTCAGCGATTCCTCCAGCGCCGTCACCCGCCGGCTCAGCGTCGCGTGATTGACGCCGAGGCGCTTGGAGGCTGACAGGATCTGGCCGCTGCGGGCAACAGCGAGGAACATGCGGACGTCATCCCAGTTCATACAGCATTCCTCATTTGGCTCGCATGACAATGGGGTCCACATTGACAAGGTTGAGCGACTTCACCATGTCCGCGGTCAGCCTCTTGTACTTGAGGAAATGCGGTGTCTGAAGATGGGCTTCGTAATCCTGCTGGCTGGCATAAACTTCAAGGATGCGAATTCTCTCAGGATTGCCCTTGAGCGAGACGGCATGCAGCATGAGGACGCCCGGTTCCTTTGCAACAGAGGCTTCGACCTGCTGCGCCAAGAGGGCAGTGTAGGCCCCGATCTGGGCTGGATCGATTTCCAGTTCCGCCATTCTCACAATCTTCTCAACGGCTGTATTCATCGCGGGGCCTCATGATCACGGGCTGACATCAAATCTTGCACAACGGTTCCTGAATATCGCGCGTTGATTTGTGCATATTGTAGTGCGACACTTCGACCATAATCAAGATCAGGAGGATCACCCATGTACGAGATTGGTCATTTCATCGGCGGCAAGCGCGTTGCCGGCACCAGCGGCCGCACGAGCAACGTCTACAATCCGGCAACCGGCGAAGTTCAGGCCACCGTGGCGCTGGCAAGCGAGGCGGAGATGGATGCAGCCGTGCAGAACGCCAAGGCGGCGCAGCCGAAGTGGGCCGCGACCAACCCGCAGCGCCGCGCCCGCGTCTTCATGAAATTCGTTCAGCTCCTGAACGACAACATGAACGAACTGGCCGAAATGCTGTCGCGTGAGCATGGCAAGACGATCGAAGACGCCAAGGGCGACGTCATCCGCGGCCTGGAAGTCTGCGAGTTCGTCATCGGCATTCCGCATCTCGCCAAGAGCGAGTTCACCGAAGGCGCCGGCCCGAACATCGACATGTATTCGATCCGCCAGGCCGTCGGCATCGGCGCAGGCATCACGCCCTTCAACTTCCCCGCCATGATCCCGATGTGGATGTTCGCGCCGGCGATCGCCTGCGGCAACGCCTTCATCCTGAAGCCGTCCGAGCGCGATCCGTCCGTGCCGATCCGCCTTGCCGAACTGATGATCGAAGCGGGCCTGCCGGCCGGTATCCTCAATGTCGTCAATGGCGACAAGGGCGCGGTCGACGCGATCCTGACGCATCCGGACATCTCCGCCGTGTCCTTCGTCGGTTCGACGCCGATCGCCCGCTACGTCTATGGCACGGCCGCGATGAACGGCAAGCGCGCCCAGTGCTTCGGCGGCGCCAAGAACCACATGATCATCATGCCGGATGCCGATCTCGACCAGGCCGCCAACGCCCTGATGGGTGCGGGCTACGGTTCGGCCGGCGAGCGCTGCATGGCGATCTCGGTTGCCGTTCCCGTCGGCAAGGAAACGGCCGATCGCCTGATCGCCAAGCTGACCCCGATGGTCGAAAGCCTGCGCATTGGCCCCCATACCGACGAAAAGGCCGACATGGGCCCGGTCGTCACCAAGGAAGCCAAGGATCGTATCCTCGGCCTGATCGACAAGGGTGTGGAACAGGGCGCCACGCTCGTCGTCGACGGTCGTGATTTCTCGCTGCAGGGCTATGAAAACGGCAACTTCATCGGCGGCTGCCTGTTCGACAACGTGACCCCGGACATGGACATCTACAAGACCGAAATCTTCGGACCGGTTCTCTCCGTCGTTCGCGCCAAGAATTACGAGGAAGCCCTCGATCTGCCGATGAAGCATGAATACGGCAACGGCGTCGCGATCTACACCCGCGACGGCGATGCGGCCCGCGATTTCGCAAGCCGTATCAATATCGGCATGGTCGGCGTCAACGTTCCGATCCCGGTTCCGCTCGCCTATCACTCCTTCGGTGGCTGGAAGTCCTCCTCGTTCGGGGACCTCAACCAGCACGGCACGGACTCGATCAAGTTCTGGACCCGCACCAAGACGGTCACGAGCCGCTGGCCGTCGGGCATCAAGGACGGTGCCGAGTTCGTCATGCCGACGATGAAGTAAGCTTCATCCACATCCTCCCACACATTGGGCCTCCTCCTCGGAGGCCCTTTTTCGTTGTGATCGCTGCAGATGATTTGACCTGTGGTGATAGACGTTTAAAAGTTGTGCCGGCGGTCGAATATCGGGGGATAGTGGGCCGTCTCTTGATCTGCACGCAATTATCAAGAGGGGGCGACCATGAGCGCGATCGAAACGGCACGTTTGTCGAGGGGGTCAGAGAGCTTTCAACGGCTGTCATTCACCGGAACGGCCAAAGAGTATTTCGGCATCTGGATCGTCAATATCCTTCTGACGATCGTCACGCTCGGCATCTATTCCGCCTGGGCGAAGGTGCGGCGAAACCGTTATTTTTACGGCAACACCGTGCTGCTCGGCCGCGCCTTCGAATATCACGCCAAGGGCAAGCAGATCTTCATCGGCCGGCTGATCGTCTTCGCTTACCTCATCGTCTACAATATTCTCCTGACAGCGTTCCCGATCGCCGGCATTGCGCTTGCCGTTGTCGTTCTCTTGTTCTTCCCCTGGCTGATCATGCGCGGCCTGCGCTTCAGTGCCCGGGTGACCAGCTATCGCAATGTCCGTTTCGATTTCACCGGCAAGATGGGCGGCGCCTTCGTCGCCTTCATGGCCGGCCCGGTCATGGCCTTCCTGTCGCTCGGCATTCTGGCGCCGCTCGCCAGCCGCTGGATGTATCGCTACATGGGCAACAATCTGCGTTATGGCAGCCGCGCATTCGCCACCGATCCGCGATTGGCGCCGATCTACCAGACCTGGCTCTTCTCGGCGCTGATCATTGTTCTCGGAATGCTGATCGTCGGGGTCGCGGTTCTTGCCAATATCTCCGTTATCGCTGCACTGATCGATAATCCGGATGTCGTCTCGCCCGAGATGAACGCGTCTCTCATTGTTTTGGCTGTCGTCAGCTATCTCGCCGTGCTTCTCTCCTTTGGCATTGCAGCTCTGTTCTATCGTGCCGGCGTGCGCAACATCGCCTTGTCCTCGACGGTCTTTGATGGCAGGCATATGCTCAAAAGCGATCTGTCGCGGTCTCGCTATGTATGGATCGCAGTGTCGAACGTGATCGTCACCGTTCTCACTCTCGGCCTGATGCGGCCCTGGGCGGCGGTGCGCTTGGCACGCTATGTCAATGAACATACGGCAATCCGGTTCGATGGCGACGTCGGCGAAATCCTGGCCGCTGTCGAACAGGAAGGTACCGCCGTCGGCGCCGAGTTCATGGAGTTCGAGGGTTTTGATTTTGGCTTCTGATGAGCCGCTTTGCCGCGGGGACTGGCATCCGCGCAGTTCCAGCCGGTCGGTGCCGGCTCGGCTGGTGCTAAAGGACGAGCAGATCGCTGCTGTTGCGGAAGAGGGCGAAGAAGCAGCGCTTGCTTCCGCTGCCTTTCCACTCCTGGAGATTTCGGCGCGGGTGGGGTCGATCCCCCGTCGAGTCGAATTTCCTGATGGTTCCCTGTTCGAAACCACCGACAACGATGCGATCGACCGTCTGCTGCTTGCCAGAGGGCACAGGCGTGCAGGCCTGGTCCATGGGCTCGAGCGGTGTCATCCCCGCTTGCTGCTTTTCGTTGCCGCCGTTTTCGTTCTGTCCGGCCTGGTCTACCGTTACGCTCTGCCGGTTCTGGTCGAGATTGCCGTTGCCGTCACGCCACCCGTCCTGCCGCGGCTGATGTCGGTCAGCACGCTGGAAACGCTGGATCGAACCGTGCTCGACGAAACAAGGCTGGACGAGGCGAAGAAACGCGCGATTTCCGAAGGCTTCGCCCGCATTGCGGCGCAATCCGCCCGTGGCGCTTCTGCCTACACGTTGAACTTCCGGGAGGGTGGAGCGATTGGTCCGAACGCCTTCGCACTGCCAGACGGAACGCTGATCATCACCGACGAACTCGTCGAACTTGCCGGTGGTGACACTGAAATGCTTGTCGGCGTATTGGCGCACGAGATCGGTCATGTCGAACTGGAACACAGCCTGCGGCAGATCTACCGCGCCGCCGGCATGGCCGGTCTGATCATGTTGATTGCCGGCGACGTGGGAGACAGCGTCGAGGACCTGCTTGTCCAGGGCGGCGGTTTGGTCGCGCTGTCCTATTCGCGAGCGGCGGAAACCGCGGCCGACCGCCATTCGGTCGAACTGATGGAAAAGGCCGGATACGATCCCACCGCCATTGCTCGTTTCTTCGATATCCTTGAGAAAAAACTCGGAGATACGTCGGGCACGAATATCCTGTCGACACATCCAGGCACCCCGGAGCGCAAGAAGGCGATCCTCGACTTCACGGCGTCGTTGGGACGGCAGACACCGAACTAGGCATCTTCTGGATCGGAAGATGGACAGGTCGGATGACTGGCGATGATCACAGCACGGTGATTTTCTGCTTTTTGGAATTGTTCCAAACTGTCATCCGTTCTATATGAGGATGACAGTCATGAAATCACCGGCAGAGTCGCTGCTCCGCGTTGTGATTTCGACAGGCCGGGAGGCTCAACGGTTCACGGACCGAGGGGTGCAGAAATTTGGAGCGGGAGTAAATAATGCGCCTGACGAAGCAAACGAACTATGCAATCCGCATGCTGATGTATTGCGCTGCCAATGACGGGCATTTGAGCCGCATTCCGGAAATCGCCAGGGCATATGGCGTATCCGAACTCTTTCTGTTCAAGATTCTGCAGCCGCTCAACAAGGCTGGCCTTGTCGAGACGGTCCGCGGCCGCAACGGTGGTGTGCGCCTGCCGAGGCCTGCGGCGGAGATCAGTCTCTTCGACGTCGTCAAAGTGACCGAGGACAGCTTTGCCATGGCGGAATGTTTCGAGGCGGGGGAGATCGATTGCCCGCTCGTCGATAGCTGCGGCCTGAACGCGGCGCTGCGCAAGGCGCTGAACGCTTTCTTCGAAGTCCTGCAGCAGTATTCCATCGACGACCTGGTAAAGGCCCGGCCGCAGATCAACTTCCTGCTCGGTCTCGACCAACTGACCCACCCGAAGACAGCAGCGTGAGCCTCATCCTTTGATTTAGGTGAGACAAGGAGCCCGGTTTGTCCGGGCTTTTTTGTGGGTCTATGTCCTTGTCAGATATTCCCTGAGGATGAATTCGATCGCAGTGGGATCGAGTTCCGCCTTATCGATACGGAAATCGGCGCCGTATTCCTCGAACTTCTGGAAGTAGGGGTCGGCGAGGGATGAGGAGATCACCCCGATCGGCCCGATAAAGCCCTGTTGGCGCATCGCCGGCACGGTTTCGCGAAAATCTGCCTGCGGCTGTAGCCGGTTGTCCATCAACACCATCGAGACGAGCTTCCCCGATGTGATGAAGTCGAGGGCGGCTTCGATCGTTTCGCAATAATGCAGATGGATTTCTGCGCTCGAAACCCTTTTCATCAGGCCGCGCATGATCAGATTTTCAGCCGGATCATCATCGACGAGCAGGATGTGAATTGGTTCTGTCATGATGATCTGCTGTTCTTTTTAGTGGAATGGCTGATGAAGAAGACCGGCGCGGTATGCCTCTTTCCGATTGGCGATATGGGTATCACTGGATGATCTGCTCCCGTATCGCCTTGGCTACCATCTGGGTTCGATTGACCACGTCGAGTTTCTTCAGGATCGTCGCCGTGTGCGAGTTGACCGTGTGTTCGGAGACGGAGACGATCAGGGCGATCTCGCTCGCGGTTTTGCCATGAGATATCCAGCGCAGTATCTCGGTTTCCCTTGGCGTCAGACCCAGTCCCGCCTTGTTGGAGAGGACCAGCCGGTAAAAATAGTCGAACGCGCAGACCGCATCATAACAGAGCTCGAAATGCGCCTGCTGGTCTATGTCCTCGCAATCGCCAAGAAACAGCACCGCGTAACGCGCGCCGTTCAATCCCGTCACCGGCACGCAGATCAGCATTTCGAAACCGAGCTGCTCCACGAGATTGCCACCTTGGCCGTGAGGAGGGTCGTCGGCTTTCCATATGGAAGGAATGGCTGACTTGTGGAGGCTCTTATAGGCGACGGAGTCGCCGAAGCGATGACGTTTGTCATATTCTTCTGCAAGGCCTGCCGGCAGGTCATGCAGTGCAAGCCGATTCGACAGCATGCAGGCGCTACCTTCGTTGCCGAGTTGCAGGATGGCGAAATGGTCGAAACCGAAACGCAGCGACATTGTATGGAAAATTCGAAAGAAATCGACCCGATTGAGAGCTTTCTCCAAATCGTTGTCGAAATGGTATCGCCGGTGGTTGTTCAAAAGAGTTGCCACGACGCCGCCGTCCCCAGTACCACGCGATATGAGTGTAGCGCGCGTATCACTTTAGGCAACTGGCAGTTCAGCGAAAAAGCCAATTGTCGACGGTTTTGAGGCTTTGTGACGGTGGATTGGCGAGAAGAGGGAGAACTGCATATGGTCGCTCGGTCTATCCCCGCCTGGCAGACTTCGGCGTGGCAGTCCTCCCAGCCCCGCAGAAGCCCTATGCCATGAGGGCGGCTTGATCGCTATCCGTGCAATTTGGGATTGACAGCGGCGGTAAAGCCAAGTCGATTCGGTCAGCTACTCTCTCGACGGAAAAAAGTCGTGTATGGCCGCCCCATTTGTCCTGGCCGGAAGAATTTTCCAATTGGACAAATTTTTTTGGGCGGTTATTGCATTGCGCGATCAAATGTCGTTCCATCCGGCCTTGACCGGAAGCAATGGCGTTCTGCGTCAGAAAAATATGAGAACAAGAACAAAACTGGGAAACAAGCTCATGAAAAAGCTCTCTACTCTCCTTGCAGCAACCGCAATCGTCACTTTGATGGCAGGTTCTGCATGGTCGAAGACATTGGTCTATTGCTCCGAAGCATCGCCGGAAGGCTTCGATCCGGGCCTCTACACGGGCGGTCAGACTTTCGATGCGTCATCGCGCACTGTCTATAACCGTCTGGTGGAGTTCAAGCATGGCTCGACGGAGCTCGAACCCGGCCTGGCTGAAAGCTATGAAGTCTCCGCCGACGGCACCGAATACACTTTCAAGCTGCGCCCTGGCGTCAAGTTCCAGACCACCGAATTCTTCACCCCGACGCGCGAACTCAATGCCGACGACGTCATCTTCTCGTTCGAGCGCCAGTACAAGGCTGACAACCCCTGGAACAAGTATGTTGCCGGCGCTTCCTGGGAATATTTCTCGGGCATGGGTTTCCCGGACCTGATCGATTCGATCACCAAGGTCGATGACCTGACAGTCAAGTTCAAGCTGAAGCGCGCCGAAGCGCCGTTCCTCGCAAACCTCGGCATGGATTTCGCCTCGATCCTGTCGAAAGAGTATGCAGACAAACTCGCCGCCGACGGCAAGATGGAACTGATGAACCAGCAGCCGCTTGGCACCGGTCCGTTCACCTTCGTCGCCTACCAGACGGACGCTGCGATCCGCTACAAGGCCAACCCGGACTACTGGGCAGGCAAGGAAAAGATCGACGATCTCGTCTTCGCCATCACCACCGACGCCGCAATTCGTGCGCAGAAGCTGAAGGCCGGCGAATGCCACATCATGCCGTATCCGAACGCAGCCGACGTTGCCGAGCTGAAGAAGGACGAAAACCTGACGGTTCTCGAGCAGGAAGGCCTGAACGTTTCCTACCTCGCCTACAACACGCTCGTTGCGCCGTTCGACAAGGCTGAAGTACGCAAGGCGCTCAACATGGCCGTCAACAAGCAGGCCATCGTCGACGCCGTGTTCCAGGGGGCCGCAAAGGTCGCCAAGAACCCGATCCCGCCGACGATGTGGTCCTACAACGACGCCATCGAGGACGACAAGTATGATCCGGAAGCGGCCAAGAAGATGCTTGAAGAGGCTGGCGTCAAGGATCTCAAGATGAAGATCTGGGCCATGCCGGTCGCCCGTCCGTACATGCTGAACGCACGCCGGGCAGCGGAACTGATGCAGGCCGATCTGGCCGCGATCGGTGTGACGGTCGAAATCGTCTCCTATGAGTGGGCTGAGTATCTGAAGCTGTCCTCCGCCAAGGACCGCGACGGTGCGGCCATCCTCGGCTGGACCGGTGACAACGGTGATCCGGACAACTTCCTCGATACCCTGCTCGGTTGCGACGCCGTCGGCGGCAACAACCGCGCCCAGTGGTGCAACAAGGAGTTCGACGACCTGATGACCAAGGCGAAGGCAACCGCCGACGTCGCAGAGCGCACGAAGTACTATGAAGAAGCACAGGTGATCTTCAAGAAGGAAGCCCCCTGGAACACGCTCGACCACTCGCTCGTCTTCGTTCCGCTGAGCAAGAAGGTCTCCGGCTTCGTCATGGATCCGCTCGGTATTCACCGCTTCAACGGCGTTGATATCGCAGAGTAATCTTTCATTCGATCTATGCCGCCGCATGTGTGGTGGCAGTTTCCGGCGGCTCGATTTCCTCGGGCCGCCGGTTTCACAACCGGACTAACGCCCATGTTGCGCTTTATTTTCGGACGGCTCGCCGTCCTGATCCCCACGTTTATCGGGGTATCCATTATCGCTTTCTCGTTCATCCGCCTGCTTCCCGGTGATCCGGTAATGCTGATGTCGGGCGAGCGCGTGATGTCTCCCGAACGCCATGCCCAGCTGATGGCCGACCTCGGTCTCGACCGGCCGATCTACATCCAGTATTTCGACTATCTGCTGAACCTGTTGCAAGGCGATTTCGGCAGCTCGATCGTCACCAAACGTGCCGTGCTGACCGATTTCCTGCAATTGTTCCCCGCAACCATTGAGCTGTCTCTCTGCGCCATCATTCTGGCCGTTTGCCTCGGCGTTCCGGCAGGCGTGCTGGCCGCGGTCAAGCGCGGTACCTGGCTCGATCAGACGCTGATGGGGACCGCGCTGGTCGGTTATTCCATGCCGATCTTCTGGTGGGGGCTGCTGCTCGTCATCTTCTTCTCGGGATATCTCGGCTGGACGCCCGTCTCGGGCCGTATCTCGCTGATGTACTTCTTCCCGCAGGTCACCGGCTTCATGCTGATCGACAGCCTGATCTCGGGGCAGGCAGGCGCCTTCAAATCGGCGGTCACCTATCTGATCCTGCCGACCATCGTGCTTGCAACGATCCCGCTGGCTGTCATCGCCCGCCAGACGCGCTCTGCGATGCTGGAGGTGCTCGGCGAGGACTATGTGCGAACCGCCCGCTCGAAGGGTCTGTCGCCATTCCGCGTGATCGGCATCCACGCGCTGCGCAATGCCCTGATCCCTGTCGTCACCACTATCGGACTTCAGGTGGGGGTTCTGCTCGCCGGCGCGATCCTGACCGAAACCATCTTCTCATGGCCGGGTATCGGCAAGTGGATGGTCGATTCGGTGTTCAAGCGCGACTATCAGGTGGTGCAGGGCGGCCTGATGCTGATCGCCGCCGTGATCATGGTCGTCAACCTCATCGTCGATGTGCTCTACGGGTTCATCAATCCGCGTATCCGGTACTAGGAGGGTCCGATGGCTGTTGTCGAACTCAAAACCATCACGCCGCCGACCGGTCTCGCCGAGTTCTGGTTCTATTTCTCTCGCAACAAGGGCGCGGTGATCGGCCTTGCGGTGTTCCTGATCATTCTTTTCCTGGCCGTTTTTGCAATGTTTGCGGCGCCGCATAGTCCGAGCATTCAAAACCGCGAGGTGCTGCTTTTGCCGCCGGCCTGGGTCGAAGGCGGCAGGTTCACCTATTTCCTCGGAACCGATGCCGTCGGCCGCGATATCCTGTCCCGCCTGATCTATGGCGCGCGCTTCTCGCTGTTTATTGGCGTTGTCGTCGTCAGTCTTTCGGTTGTCTCCGGCGTGCTTGTCGGTCTGATCGCAGGCTATTTCCGCGGCCGCACCGATACGATCATCATGCGCGTGATGGACATCATCCTGGCCTTCCCATCGCTGCTTCTGGCCCTCGTGCTTGTCGCTGTTCTCGGGCCGGGGCTGCTCAACGCGATGATCGCGATCTCGCTTGTCAATCTGCCGCATTTCGTCCGCCTGACGCGTGCGGCGGTGATGACGGAGCGCACCAAGGACTATGTCATCGCCTCGAAAGTGGCAGGGGCCGGGACGCTGCGGCTGATGTTCCTGACCATCCTGCCGAACTGCCTCGCGCCGCTGATCGTTCAGGCAACGCTTGCCTTTTCGGCTGCCATCCTCGATGCGGCGGCTCTGGGCTTCCTCGGCATGGGTGCCCAGCCGCCGACGCCGGAATGGGGTACGATGCTTGCCGAAGCGCGCGAATTCATCCAGCGCGCCTGGTGGGTCGTGACCTTCCCCGGCCTTGCCATTCTCATTACCGTTCTTGCCATCAACCTGATGGGAGACGGCCTGCGCGATGCGCTTGATCCCAAGTTGAAGAGGTCGTGATGTCCCTTCTCGAAGTCGAAAATCTGGTTGTCGAATTCCAGACGGCGTCCGGGCCTTTCCGCGCCGTGAACGGCGTATCGCTCAAGGTGAACGAGGGCGAGGTGCTGGCGATCGTTGGCGAGTCCGGTTCGGGCAAGTCGGTGTCCATGCTCGCGGCAATGGGCCTTTTGCCCTGGACCGCGAAGGTGACCGCCGACAAGCTGCAGTTCAACGGCATCGACCTGCTCGGCATGTCGTCGTCGGAACGCCGCAGGATCGTCGGCAAGGACATTGCCATGATCTTCCAGGAACCGATCGCCAGCCTCAACCCCTGTTTCACGGTCGGCTTCCAGATCGAAGAGGTGCTGCGTCTCCATCTTGGTCTCGACAAGGCGGCCCGCAGGGCGCGCGCCATCGAGCTTTTCGAACTGGTGGGCATTCCCAATCCGGCCGAACGGCTGAGCCATTTCCCGCACCAGATGTCGGGCGGCCAGTGCCAGCGCGTCATGATCGCGATTGCGCTGTCCTGCAATCCGAAACTGTTGATCGCCGATGAGCCGACGACGGCGCTCGACGTGACGATTCAGAAGCAAATTCTGGATCTCCTGATGCGGCTGCAGGCGGAGCATGGCATGGGGATGATCATCATCACCCATAACATGGGCGTGGTGGCCGAAACCGCCGACCGCGTCATCGTCCAGTACAAGGGCCGCAAGATCGAGGAGGCGGACGTGTTGTCGCTGTTTGAATCCCCCAAAAGCGCCTATACGCGCGCGCTCCTTTCGGCCTTGCCGGACAATGCGACCGGCGACCGGCTACCGACGATTGCCGAGTTTCTCAGTGACGACCAGATCTTTGCAGGAGCTGTCCGATGACCCCTGTTCTTGAAGCGAGAAACCTCGTCCGCGACTATCATATCCCGGGCAGCCTGCTCAAACGGGCCAGAATCGTTCATGCCGTCAAGGGCGTCAGTTTCGCGGTCGATCAGGGCAAGACACTTGCCATCGTCGGCGAGAGCGGTTGCGGCAAGTCGACCTTGGCGCGGATCGTCACGATGATCGATCCGGCCACATCAGGTGAAATGCTCATTGATGGAGAAAAGGTCGATATTGCCAGGGATGGCCTTACCTCGGAAATGCGCCGCAAAGTGCAAATCGTCTTCCAGAATCCCTACGGCACGCTCAACCCGCGCAAGAAGATCGGCGACATTCTCAGCGAGCCGCTGATCATCAATACCAGGATGAAGGCGGACGAGCGTCGCGACATGGCCATGGCCATGTTGAAGAAGGTCGGGCTTGAGGAGAAGCACTACGGCCGCTATCCGCACATGTTCTCCGGCGGCCAGCGCCAGCGCGTCGCCATCGCACGCGCGCTGATGCTCAACCCGCGGCTTCTGGTGCTGGACGAACCGGTTTCGGCGCTCGACCTATCGGTGCAGGCCCAGGTGCTCAATCTGCTCGCCGATCTGCAGGACGAATTCCAGCTGACCTATGTCTTCATCAGTCACGACCTGTCGGTGGTGCGCTATATCGCCGACGACGTGATGGTGATGTATTACGGCGAAGCCGTCGAATATGGCAGCCGCGAGGAGGTCTTCAGCGATCCGAAGCACAGCTACACCAAGACGCTTTTCGCTGCGACCCCGCGCGCCGATGTGGACAGCATCAAGGCGCGCCTTGCCCGGAAGGCTGCGTGATTCCCAGGCAGAATGACGCCGGCTTTTTCGCAATGACGGTTTCGCTTGTCAGAAATCTGCGATAAATCGCCAGCGTCTCAACATTCACAGATGCGGCCAGCCGCAAACCACGAGGACTATGAAGATGGACATCAAACGCTTCGAAACCGGCCCGCGCATGAGCCAGGCCGTCGTGCACAACGGCACGGTTTATCTCGCCGGTCAGGTCGGCAATGCCGGCGACGACGTTGCGACCCAGACCAAGCAGGCGCTCGCCGAAGTCGACCGTCTGCTGGCGCTCGCAGGCACCGACAAGAGCCGCATCCTGTCGGCAACGGTCTGGCTGGCCGACATGGTCGATTTCCCGAAGATGAACGCGGTCTGGGACGCCTGGGCATCGCCGGGCAACACCCCGGCGCGCGCGACCGGTGAAGCCAAGCTTGCAAGCCCGGAATACCTCGTCGAGGTCATCGTTATCGCGGCTCTCTAAGGCGCGGACGTACTAGGGCCGGCTCGCCGGTCCGCTGGGAATTTTAGCCGGCGCCTCCAGGGGCGCCGGTCTTTTATTTTTGGAATCCTGCTTCCCAACGATCCCTACGCGTTGCCTCTGTGGGCGGAACAAATCGGCGTCCTGTTGCGTTAACTTGTGCATTCTTCCGGATGCGGTTCGAGCATAGGGAATGTGTCATGCTTTACTGGTTGCCAAGACTATGCCTATGCCTGTTCGTCGGTGCGGTTCTGGGGTTCGGTCTCTTGCCCGCAACGTCTGAAGACATTGCCAATACCCTGATCGTGGTAGCGCTGGGCCTTGGCCTGTTCTCGCTGACGCTTCATGTTTTTCCGCCGGAACGGTATTGACGGTGGGCGGACCTCAACCACAATATGGTTTTCTTTTTCGGCCAGCCCTGTA
Organism: Rhizobium giardinii bv. giardinii H152; assembly: GCF_000379605.1. GTDB lineage: Bacteria > Pseudomonadota > Alphaproteobacteria > Rhizobiales > Rhizobiaceae > Pararhizobium > Pararhizobium giardinii. Next base: position 657,768 of record NZ_KB902578.1, read on the forward strand.
CGCTCGCAGCGCGCGCATTGAGCAAGATTAAGCCTTGATTGCGTTCTCACTTCCGGGGGCGAATGATACGGACGAGGGAGAGCGTGACCATCATGCAGCGGGGCAGGGGATGGTGACCGGGCGATCGGCGTTTTCCCGAGCGGTGCCGCTCCTGCTGTTTGCCGGCGCCTTTCTGTTGCTCGGCCTGGTTCTGGTCTCGCTACGTTTTGCCTCGCAGACCGAGAGGAGCTCTCGAGAGGCCCTCGAGGCAGCCCGGCTGAACAATCGCGCGCTTTTGCTTCTCACGCTGGTGCAGGATGCGGAGACCAGCCAGCGCGGATACCTGTTGACGGGTGAAGAAAAGTATCTGGCGCCTTTCAAGCGAGCCGAATCCCTCATCCACGTGCAATTCCAGAGCATCACAGGTGACATGGCGAAGATTGGAATCAGCGCGATCACCGTCGACCGGCTGAAGCGTCTGATCGATGACAAATTGGCGGAAATGCAGAGCACCATCGCAATGAAGGCGGCGGGCAGGGACGGGGATGCCATCGCCGTTATTCAGACCGATGCCGGTCAGCGTGCGATGGATGAAATTCGCCAGATCATGACGAGAATCGAGGCCGTAACAGGTGACATCGCCTTCCAGCGGGCCGCAGCACTTGCCGATGCGACCAGATGGCTGATGATCTCGATCGCCGGCGGCGCCGCGTTGTTGCTCGTTCTCGTCGGTGGCGCGATGCGTCTCGTTGCTGTCCACGCGGGGCAACTGGACGCTGCCCGCCGCGCCCTTGCCGAACAGAACGAGATGCTGGAGGTGAGGATTCGCGAGCGCACGCAATTCCTGGAGCGGGCCAATCGTGAACTGCAAAGCTATTCCTACATCGTCGGTCACGACCTCAGGGCACCGCTGATCAACATCATGGGGTTCACCGCAGAGCTGGAGCGAGCGGCTTCCGTCTTTGCGGCTTACATGGAAAAGCCTTTTGAAGCGCGCGATGAACCTTCCGAGAAAGCGGCCCGCGAGGCCGTTGACGTCGATATCCCGGAAGCATTGGGTTTTATCCGCTCCTCGATGAAGCGCATGGACGACCTGATCAACGAGATACTGAAACTGGCGCGCGCCGGAACCAGACAGTTGAATGCCGAGCCCATCAACCTTGCCGATCTTGTTTCCGACGCCGCCGTCAATCTCCAGCACAGGCTCGCCGAAATCGGCGCAAGCATCGTTATCGCTGAGGGTTTACCGTATGTTGTGTCGGACCGGCTGGCTTTGCAGCAGATCTTTGGCAACCTTCTGGATAATGCGGTAAAATATGCCGATCCGTCGCGCAGCGCGATTATCCGCGTGTCGGGGAAGATCGCCAGAGGTCACGCGACAATCGACGTCAGCGATAACGGCAGAGGAATTGCAGAGCGGGATCTGGAGCGGATTTTCGAACTCTTCCGGCGTTCCGGTCCGCAGGACAGGCAGGGCGAAGGCATAGGGCTCGCGCATGTTCGCGCGTTGGCCCGCCGTTTGGGAGGAGATGTGGCCGCACAATCTGTTTTGGGCCAGGGCACGACCTTCACCGTCTCCTTTGCCGCCAATCTGCGATTTGCCAAAGACAGGGGGGAGGGATGAGCAACGGATTGGAGCCGATCGTCATCGTCATGATTGAGGACGACGAGGGCCATGCCCGCCTGATCGAGAAGAACATCCGCCGTGCGGGCGTCACCAACGCGATGGTGCCCTTTACGACCGGTCTTAAAGCGCTGTCCTATCTTCTCGGTCCGGATGCCAACGGCAAGGTGCACGCGGGAAAACACCTGCTCATTCTCCTCGATCTCAACCTGCCGGACATGAGCGGCATCGACATTCTTGCGCGGCTGCGGGAAAGCGAGCATCTCCGCCATGTGATGGTCATCGTTCTGACGACAACGGACGATCCGGCTGAAATCCGCCGATGCTATGATCTGGGTGCGAATGCCTATGTCGCCAAGCCGATGCAGTACGACAAATTTGTCAATGCCATACAGCAGCTTGGCATGTTTCTCTCGGTGGTCACCGTGCCGGAGGTGTCGTAATGCCCGAGCAGGCGTCCGACACGGCCGGCGGGACGACGGTCCTCTACATAGACGACGACGAGGCGCTCGGCGTTTTGCTGCGCCGAAATCTCGGGCGGCGGGGTTTCACCGTTCTCAGTGCGTTTGATGGCCCGTCTGGCCTGGCACTTCTCGCATCCGGCAGGATCGATGTGGTCATACTTGATCACTATCTGCTGGGTGAGACCGGCCTCGATATTCTCCCGCAGATCGTGCAACAGGCCAATCATCCGCCCGTCGTCTACGTCACTGGATCGGGCGAGAAGAGTATCGCAGTTGAAGCGCTGAAGCGCGGCGCCGACGACTGCGTGACCAAGAATGTCTCCTCCGACTTTTTCGACCAACTGAGTGTTGCTTTAGACCGTGCAGTGCAGGCAGCTCGCCATCGCCGAGAAGTGGCAGGGGAACATCCCCAGCACCTTGGCCGACAGCCTGGCTGACCTGGCATCGGCACTCGAATGACTTCGCCATTCCTTTTCGCTTGGTCTATTAGCGCGTTGGAACCTTTGGCGCGACAATGAGTTAGGAGATGCCGGAGTTACAGCGCCGAGGGCGCCGGCACCGCTCCGGCGTTTCCCGCACATGATGGCGATTGTCGGTCCGGTTGAACACTGGATCTTTGGAGAGATGCAAAATGAACGCCGCCTTGCCGGGAAGTGGGCTTTTCAAGCGACAACAATATTTGCAGCAGGCCGAAATCGAAGCGCAGGCGGCCGAGGCCGATATCCCGGAAACGGCAGAAAAAACCGGGCTCGATCTGGTCGTCGCCTGGAGCATCGTTGGAACGTTCATCATTGCAGCTTCGGCCGTCATCTACATGATGGAAGCAATCCTGATGCCGGTCACTCTTGCCATCGTCATCGGCATGGTTCTCGGGCTTGCTGCAGACCGGCTGGCTCGATACGGGATACCACCCGTTATGGGCGGGCTCCTGCTGGGGATAGTCTTCGTCGTGGGGCTTTTCTTTCTCATCAATGCACTGATCGAGCCGCTGACGTCGCTGGCGGGACAGGCGCCAGGAATTATCGAGCGAACCATCGAGCGTGTCCTTCCTTACCTTCAGCGGTTCGAATGGGCGAGAGTGGCAATTGATGGCGCCAACGAAAAGAAGGTCACGGATGTTGCCATCGAGAACGCCGGTGCCATGCTCGGCTTCATCGCAGCGGGCGTGACCCCGGCTTTCATCCAGACCCTTATCTTCCTGGCGGCGCTCGGGCTCTTCCTGGTCGGACGCTCGCACCTGCGCAAGACCATCATCCTTGCCTTTGCCACGCGCGATCGTCGCCTTGCAGCGATCCGGATCATGAACGCCACGGAAAATGCGATCGGCTTTTACTTTTCGACCGCCAGCCTGATTTACGTCGCGCTTGGCACGATCACCACCGTGATTGCCTTTGCCGGCGGTTTGACGGTCGCGCCGCTCTGGGGACTGTTCGCCTTCGTCTCCAGCTTCATTCCCTATCTTGGCGTGACGGCAATGACGATAGCGCTTCTTTGCGCCGGCCTGATGACCCACGACGCGCTGTTGCTGGCGCTTGCGCCGGCCGTCGCCTTTTTCATGCTACATCTGGTGATGGAAAATCTGGTGACGCCGGCGATCCTGGGGCGCAGCCTGGAAATCAACCCGTTTCTGATCTTTCTGGCAATCATATTCTGGACGTGGATGTGGGGCGCGGTCGGCGCCATGCTGGCGCTGCCACTCTGTCTGATCGCCATGACAATCTTTAACGAGGTGCGGACCAGCCCGCCGGAACGGCAGCTTCCAGGATAAGGCAGTCGATCGCCCGCGACCAAAGGTAAGGCGAGGCACGATTGATGCGTCATCGCTTGCCCGAGCGAGCGTTTTCGTCGAAGAACAGCGCCTGGCTGATGAGCGCCTTGACCATCTCCGGATTGAACGGCTTGGTAACAAGAAAGGTTGGCTCCGGCTTCGTGCCGGTCAGCAGTCGTTCCGGGAAGGCGGTAATGAAGATCACGGGAACCGCAGTGCTCTTCAGAATGTCGTTGACCGCGTCGATGCCGGAGCTGCCATCGGCAAGCTGGATATCGGCGAGGATCATTTTCGGCGCGGTCTTTTCGTAAAGCTCGATGGCTTCGCCATACGTTCTTGCCACGCCGGCGACCTTGTGACCGAGGCTCGTCACCATATCCTCGATATCCATCGCGATCAGCGGTTCATCTTCGATTATGAGGATTTCGGTCGCGACCTGTCTGGAGATGTCTTCCGAGGCTTCGCGCAACAGCGCGGCGATTTCGTCGAGGGTAGTGCCAAGGATTTCGGCTGCCTCGTCTGGTGTGAACCCTTCGACAGAGACAAGCAGGAATGCCTTGCGGGCAGCCGGCGGCATCATCGAAAGGTTTGCGGCTGCGCGCTTTTCCCAGCTAAACGGTGAAGCGGCATCCGGCAAGTCGATGCTAACTGTCTCGAACAGCGAGCAGAACAGCTTGAACAGGTTGACTCGATCCTTGGGCCCCTGCGGAAACAACGTGACATCGGCGATCAGTGCTTCCAGCACCGCCGCAACATAGGCGTCGCCCGAAGCCTGCGAGCCGGTCACCGCGCGGGAGAAGCGGCGCAGATACGGAAGATGGGCTGCGATCCGCGTAGAAAGTGACATTTAGGACTTCCTTCAGTATGATGGCTCCGACATTTCCGGTGTCCGACCTCGTGCGAGTCGCAACATGGCATTGGTTTGAACATGTTTTATGATTTATGGGAAGTTTTGAAACGGGACGATTTTTGCGCCGGGCGAAGCGAAACCCCTGAAAATTCGGAATATATCAAGGTTTTGAGCGTACCAAAATTTTGCGTGGATGCATCACCGTCGGGCGATTGCCACTACGGTGCCAGGAGTGAGACGTTTTATGAGTGACATCCCGGAAAATCGCCGGCGGGCCGGAAGCAGGGTTAATGGCATGATGGACCCCAACAACCAGATTGCTTCCAAACTGCGCGCGCTCTACAGCGCGGTCGAGCAGGAACCCATTCCCGACATGTTTCTCGACCTTCTCGAGAAGCTGGATCAGGCCGAGCGAATGGGCAAATCGCCTCGCTGAGGCCTAGACCCCATGAAAAACGGGCCGAAGCCCGTTCTCCACCATTAGGCTATACTGCCCTGACTAGCAGGCTGCAATGTAACGACGGCCGTAGCGGTCGCGATAGTAGCATTGACCAGGCTCACTGGCGTTGCCGATCAAGGCGCCGGCGACACCGCCCACGGCGGCTCCGACTGCTGCGCCGCGAACATTGCCGGTAGCGACCCCACCGATAACGGCGCCCGATGCCGCGCCTATACCGGCGCCCCTTTCCGTCGGGGTACAGGCTGCAAGGGGAAGGATGAGGGCAACTGCGAGGAGGATGTTTTTCATATTGGGCTCCTTTTCAAGGGTCGTGACAATCGCACGGGAAACAAGGCCGCCGGTCAGATACGGCCCATTAGCACGAGAATGAGGATGATGACGACGACCAGCCCGAGGCCTCCCGAAGGGCCGTAGCCCCAACCGCGGCTGTAGCCCCAGTTCGGTAGCGCGCCGATCAGCAAAAGAATGAGGATGATCAGGAGTATTGTACCGAGCATAATATTTCCTCTTCCGTTTCAGGCCTTTGGGCCAAAGGGACCTGCTTGCGGAAACGTATGTCACGCAATTTTGTTCCACGCGCGATTGTAAACTAGGATCCGAGCGGAAGGGGCAGCCGGAAAGGTTCCGGAGTTACCGACCTGGTAAGGTCGCTCTTACGGCTTGACGTCAGCGGACCGAAGAGCAGGAAGGTACCGATCAGCTGATCGACCTTTTCGCGAGCCTCGGCCATCGGCAGGTGGCCGACCCTGTCGAGAATGACGGTTTGTACACGCGGCAGGCGGCCGGAGAGATGGATCTGGTGCGATGGCGAAACGATAGCGTCCCGCGCGCCGATGATATTGAGGACGGGCACGTCGATGAGCGCGAGTTCGTCGATGATTGACGTCTGCGACATCCAGGAAACGAAAGCGACGATGTCGTCCGCCTGCGATTTCATGAGGTGCTCGCGGACCTGTTCCATGGCTGCGATGGTTTCATCCGTTTCCCATCCTGCGGTCTTGTCGAAAACGCATTCGAGCGATCCCCAGCGAAACGTTTCGCGTGTGGCGATCCAGCGGGTGAAAAGCCGGATGAAAAGCAGGCGGCCCAGCAGCGGCAGCCTGAGAATACGCGCGGCCAGCCGCTCCTGACCGACAAACCGGCCGCAGGCAAAGGCACCCATCAGAATGACATTGCTGACCAGATCCGGGCGGTAGCGAGCGAGCAGCAGCGAGACGAACCCACCGGTCGAATGGCCGATCAAGGTGACCGGCTCGCCGCCGAAATCGCGTTCGATTGCCCGCGCGTAGGCATAGATGATGTCCGTGGTTTTCAGCGCGTCGGAAAGACCGTCCAATGTCCAAGGGCTGTGGCCCGGCAAGGGATAGGCCGCGGCGCACCCTTCCCGCACGATGCTCGGTGCGAAACAACTCCAGAAGGTCTGCGCCATCACCATTCCGTGGATGAGCACGGTTTTCATGCCCGGATCCTGGGAAAGCCAATGAGGAGAAGGGGGGCGCAACATTGCCGACGTTCCTTTATGTGCGCCAACGATGTCCTGAGGTTTGGCTGTCTGGGGCGGGTAGATCGCGGGTCTCCGCGGCTCGACAGGTCACGTCAGACATTCCTTTGACGCATTTTCCAAACGCGATCCGGTCAAAAAGGTTCCCCGCGATATTTTCGGAACTTCTCACGACACGGGCCCGTTTGTCTCGCACGCTTGGCAGTGTGCAAAGGAGCACGGCGGTGGAACATATCGCAGCGATCATGATGCTTGTCGGCTGCACTCAGGGCAACGTCGAGTGCCGGGAATTACCGGCTCCGGCAATTGGCTTCGAGACCGTCGACGAATGTCGGGAACTGTTGCAGCCTGCAATCAGCGAGGCGAAGGGTGCCAACGAGGTCGTCCATGGCAAATGCACGGAAGTTGATCCTGCCCTGTTCATCGAGGATGCAACAATCGTCTGGAAAATTGCTCCTTCGGGCCAACTGGACGTTCAGGTGACCTTCGATGATCCGGCAAGGCCGGTCATGGTCGCGGAAAAGGCCGGCCGCAGCACTGTCCTGAGCAAGTGATCGTCGTCAAGGCCGGAACCTTTCAAAGCGACGAAACGTTTTCCCCATACCCAACCAAGGAGAAATATCATGAATTGGGACGTGATCGAAGGCAAGTGGAACGAGTATCGCGGTAAGGCGCAGGCCCAGTGGGGCAAACTGACCGACGACGATCTCGACGTGATCGCTGGTCATCGCAAGGAACTGGCCGGTCGCATCCAGGTTCGTTACGGCATCGCGAAAGAGGAAGCCGAACGCCAGATCGACGAGTGGTCTTCCCGCCATTGAACGCGCGTTTTGCGCGGAAACGGCACCCGGGCCTGGTTCGGGTGCCGTTTTTTGCAAGCAGAGCCGGCAGCTGTTTGGAAGAACACGGGATCAGCGCAACGTGATCCTCCGGTAAAGGTCAACCGCGAGCTTGGGAGTTTTCCAATGCGGGCATTCTGCTCTGGCTGATCGGTATCCCGATACACGAAAAGGTAGACCCGCACCCCGCGGCGGTGCCGCTTTGCGCGGTTGGGCAGCCGACAGGATTTCGCAACAAGATGTTGCGGCCTCCGTTTCCCAAACAGTTTCCATCACCGGTAGGATCACAAGCATCCTGCCCGATAGTCTCCCAAGACCATTTGCATGAAGGAGTATAACAATGATCCGCACACTCTTGGCCACGACCGCGGTCGCCGCGTTCCTGTCCTCTGGCACGTTTGCACAGGATGCTGCGACGAACGCTGATCCCGCCAAGACCGTCCGCCAGGGCGCGCCCGGGTATTTCTCGGCCGCTCCGGAGCAGGTTCTGGCGAGTTCGGTGCTCGGGAAAACCGTTTACACCGGCGCCGACGAACAGGGCGAAGCGATCGGCGATGTCAACGACGTCGTCATCAACGCCGATGGCGGGGCCGAGGCACTTGTGATCGGTGTTGGCGGCTTCCTTGGTATTGGTGAAAAGGACGTGGCGGTCAATTTCGACCGCGTCTCCTGGTCCGACCGCGACGGCCAGCGCATCATCGTCGTTTCCGTGACCAAGGAGGAACTGCAGGCCGCACCGCAATTCGATCGCACGGCGATCATGGACGGCGTCGTGGCGGCGGCTCCCGAGAACAAGGACACCAAGACGTCGTCCGCGCCGCCGATGACCGGGAATGAAACCGCCCAGTCCACACAGCCAGCGACCGGCACCACACCGCAGATGACCGATCCGGACAATCCGCAGATCGATCCCGGTACCACGGCCTCCAATCCTGCTCCGGAACTGAAACTCGTCGATCCGGCACTGATCAGCGCCGACAAACTGATCGGCACCGACGTGAAGGTTGCTGACGATACCACAGTCGGCGAGATCGGCGACGTCATCCTCGGCCAGGACGGCAAGGTCGAGGCCTACGTGATTGATGTCGGCGGCTTCCTCGGTATCGGCGAGAAGCCGGTCGCCATGAGTGCGGCGAGCGTCCAGGTCATGGCCGACGCGAATGGCGCCATGACGATCTATTCCCCCTTCACCAAGGCGCAGCTGGAAAACCAGGTTGCCTATGACGAGGCGGCTTACAAGGCCAATCCGCAGGGTGTTGTTCTCAGTACGCCTGCAAATTGAAGCTGTTGACAAAAACGGCGCCTGAAACGGCGCCGTTTTTTTGGGGCTGCGCGACGATCAACGATGGCGCTCTGCAGCCGCTTTTTTTCGTTTCACCTGCGGCGATGCCGCGTTGCGGCTTCCTCTGCCGTATGAAGCGCGTTCAGGAGGTCAGTAAAAGTCTTATCCGTCTTCGGCATCTGTTGGGCGACATACAGATCGCGCAGCGTCCCGCCGATGTGCAGGTTCTTGTCACGCATTTGGCCCGGCTGGCGGACCGTCGCTGCCGCTGATTTCCAGATGTGGGAGGTGGATACGGTCATTTTATTGTCTCGCATGGACTACGTGCCTTCACAACGTTCCCTACGCAGGCAAGGTTCCGCGATGCGAATGGCCAATCCGTGTCAATTCGGAGCAAATTTCCGAAGCATGGTTAATCAATAGTTTCAATCTCGACGAGAAGCCGAGGCATGCCCGTTCCTGGAACAAAGTAATCTTTTCTGCGTTTAGCTGCGGATAGATTAATCCAAGGAGAGTTTCGATGCTGTACTACGCTCTTGTTTTCCTCGTCGTTGCTATTATAGCGGGTGTTCTAGGATTTGGCGGTATTGCGGGCGCTTCTGCTGGCATCGCACAGGTCCTGTTCTTCCTGTTCCTGGCTTTCCTGGTGATCTCGCTGGTGGCTGGCTTTATGCGCCGAACCTGATTTCATCAGGTTATGCGGCTGAAAAGGGAGTGGTGCGCAAGCATCGCTCCCTTTTGCTTGTCTTTCTCAGCCGTACCGCGAGCCGCCGCCTGCTTGCCGAAGGCAATTGGCTTGGCTATTCATGATCGAACATCGCAAGCGCACAATCCGGAGCCGCAGGCAGCATGAAGGTCGCTGGCGGGCTTGTCGAAAAGGGCATGGGCTGAAGAACTAATCAAAATGGGGAACTGGGCATGAAAACAGACGTCGTAGTTCTGGGCGCGGGCATCGTCGGGCTGTCGACCGCGATCCATCTTGCACGACGGGGCAAGTCCGTGGTGCTTGTCGATCGCCGCGGCGCGGGCGAAGAAACCTCCTACGGCAACGCCGGCCTGATCCAGCGCGAAGGCGTATTCCCCTACGGCTTCCCCCACGACTTCGGTGCGTTGTTCCGTTATGCCCTGAACAATACCATCGACGCGCATTATCACTTTCGCGCGTTGCCAGGGCTCGTGCCGTTTCTCATTCGCTACTGGTGGAATTCCGGCTTCACCCAGCATGAGAACATCGCCTCGATGTACGCGCCGCTGATCGAGAATTCGATCGCCGAGCACGAAGATCTGATCAATGCCTCTGGCGCCGGTGATCTCATCCGCAAAGACGGCTGGATGAAGGTTTTCCGCACCGAAGCCGCCCGTGACGCCGCCTTCAAGGATGCCGAAAAGCTTTCCTCCGCTTTCGGCGTCAACCATCACAAGCTGTCGAGCAGCGAGCTGAAGACGATGGAGCCGTCGATCAGGGTCGATCTCGCCGGCGGTCTGCGCTGGACCGATCCCTGGTCGATCCGTGATCCGCACAGCCTCAACAAGGCCTACCTCAACTATTTCCAGTCGCTCGGCGGGCGCCTGGTCCCCGGCGATGCGGCGACGCTCGAGCATGTTCTCGAAGGCGCCGGGTGGCGCGTCGCCACGCCGGAAGGGCCGTTGGAAGCCCGGGAAGTCGTTGTGGCGCTCGGCCCCTGGGCCGACACGGTGACGAGGAAGCTCGGCTACCATTTCCCGCTTGCCGTCAAGCGTGGCTATCACATGCATTACGGCACGGAGGATGGCGCGCAGCTCAACAACTGGGTACTCGATGCCGAAAAGGGCTATTTCCTCGCGCCGATGTTGCGCGGCATCCGCCTGACGACCGGTGCCGAATTCGCCCACCGCGATGCGCCGAAGACGCCGGTGCAGTTGACCCGCGCCGAGCGCGTCGCCCGGGAATTCTTCCCGCTCGCCGAACGCCGTGACGAGGAGCCATGGATGGGCGCCCGCCCCTGCACGCCCGACATGATGCCGATCATCGGCAGGGCGCCCCGCCATGAAGGCCTGTGGTTCGCCTTCGGTCACGCCCATCATGGCATGACTCTTGGACCCGTCACCGGCCGCGCGCTTGCGGAAGCAATGACCGGAGAGAAGACGGTGATCGATATCAAGCCCTACAGGCCTCACCGCTTTCTGGCATGATTGACGCGTCCTCAGTCCATTCAACGGCGAACCTGTGGGCGCAGTCCATGCCCGATCTAGACCGGGTTCGCTTCATCGCGGCCAGATACGGCGCTTGGACCCGTGATGGCAGCCTGTTTAGGGGAGCGTGGTCCTTCCCGGAGCCGCATCGGCTGGGAGGTGGCGTCAGCCATCCCTGTTGTTAGGAGCCCTTCTGACGGTTTCGGTGCCTCAGTCGTCCCAGTCGCTGGGAATATTGCTGTCGGCGCAGCGCAAAGTCAGCTCGTTGCGGACATTCGAAATACCGGGTGTATCGAAGATGAACCGCTCGATACGGCGACGGTCCTGCGCGGTGTCGACCTCGCCGGTCAGAATGGCGATGCCGCGCGTGACTTTCAGGTCCATGCCCGAGGTGTCTATGTCGCTGTCCGCCAATGCGTTGCCGATGGCTTCCTCCAACGCATCGCTCTCAACGTCCGCCTCGACATCGTCATTCAAGAGATCCGGGCCGTCGGTGCTTTCGATCACGGTGTCGCTGCTGCGTTCAAAGCCGGGATTGCCCACTTCATCGAAGTTCGTGCCGGCCTGGCCGTAGGAGCTGTTTCCGATTTTTGTGTTCGATCCGAGTGGAGCATCGGCATAGGGCCAGCCTTCATCGAGGTCGTGCTCCTCATAGTCGCGATAGTCTTCCTCGCGCCCCGTCGTTTTTGTCGTCTTGCGTTTCATCGCTCCCTCCGTGTTGTGATGGTATCACAAGGACAAACGGATAGCGTCGCCTTTGGTTCATTTCAGGGGCTTGAACCCCCGCAGCGGACATCAGCAGACACGAAAATGGCGGAGCCTCTGATGAGGCTCCGCCATGATTTCATTTTCATGCGATCAGTTCTGCGGGGCAGTTCCGGTCGCAGGGGTCTGCGTATCGGTGCCGGTGGCAGGTGTCTGTGTATCCGGGGTTGCCGGCGTAGCGTTAGGTGTCGTCGTTGTGTCTGGCGGTGCGTTCGTATCCGGGGTTGCTGTTCCCGGGGTCGCGCTGTTGTCGGCCGGCGGTGTGGTCGTTTGTTCCGTGGTCGACGGTTGGGTTGCCGCATCATTCGGCTGGTCGCTCGAAAACTCGGCTGGCAGCCAGACGAGCAGTGCCAGAACCAAAGCAGCCAGAACGATGATGAGAATCGGCCAGCTCGAACGCCTGGAACGGGGTTCAATATCTTCCGGTCGACGCTGGGTTGCCAACGGATCCGTTGCGGGCTGGTTTGCCTTGTCAGCAGGCCATGCCGCCGGATTGACGTTGCGATTTTCACTGGGGTCAAAACGTTGATTCATGGCGTTCATATCCTTTCGAGAAATGGAGCCTGTGCCAGCAAACGTTGAAGGCAACTGCCCCTTAAACGCCGCAGCGGGGCGAATGTTCCGAAAAGATGCTCTTGGCGCGGAAAAGGTGCCTAAAATTGCAGCTTTTCTTCCAAACACCGGATCGGCAGCGTTGGTATTTCGAGATGGTCGGGGACCAGCTTCGCCTTTGGCGTCGAACAGTGGGGCTATAAACCTGTTTTGCGAAATTCTCCGCTTCAAGCGGATGATCTCCTCCGGTTGTCGGCCAGCGCCACGGCAAGATCATGAATGCATCCGAATCCGCGGCAACCAGGTACACCATGGCGAGCGCTGTCAGGAGGCTTTCGGCAATCCGTGAGGCGAAGTTGCTGCCTTTAGCGTGGCGACGGGCAGACCTGCCCATAGTCCGATGTGGTGTGTCCGTTGTAGGGGAAGGTATCGAGGCCGCTATCCGCGCTCTGCAACCGGGCGGTATGGGCATCGTAGCCGGTCGACGGCGCGACGGCCACCAGTCGGATCAAAGCAGGCGTCGCGCCCGATTTTGGCGCGACACCCCGGTTTTCTAAAGTGAATCGAGGATTGAGGCAGGCATTTGAAGTGCAGCGGCAATGCGCTTCACCCTGCCGGGGTCGACGTCCTCACCTGTCTCGATCCTGGAAATTTCGACGTCCGTCAGCCCGCAGGTCACGGCGAGATCTTCGATGCTGTACCCGGAAGCTTCGCGAAAACGCTTGACGGCTTCCCCGATTTCAACGGGCGGCATACCAGAGTTGCCAAGAGCGGCAGCATTGTTGGTTGAGATGGTCATAAAGTGACTCCTTCGGTTGTTCGCGGTGAACTGAGCTCAGCGCGTGAAGGTGGCTTGCAGCCATTGGGATACTCGGCCTGGCGGAGCGAGAAACGAGTGCGCTGCAATATAAGTCCAAATGACTTTGATGCAAGCGGGATCGCGATCTTTGGAAACCACGGTGCCGTGGGCGGCGGCAAGGCTTGGCTGTCAGCAGCAGTCAAACCCCTGATTTTGCGCATTTTAATCGCGCGGAAAACACAATCATGACAGATATCGGTGGCAGGGTATCTTTCAAATTGTCGCGTTGTCCAATGTCGCACACCCTGAAAAAAAGCCACCGGAGGGGACTCAATTGGAATCAACCGGCACGCGGAAGAAGTGCGTTGCATATGGAATTTGTTGCGACGCACAAGATGCTGCCCTATGCTACGGCAGTGCCAACCTAATACGGAGAGCACTCTGAAATCTGACCAGACAGCAGTCTCTTACGGCTGTGCGAGCAGATGGGACGAAGACCTGGCCCCCGGGAGCGGGTCTTACTGGCCCGCAGGAAACGGGAACAAGGCGGTCCTTACGCTTGTTCCGAAATGCCGCCATAAAGGTGGACGCGGTTTCGAGGATCGATCGTGAGAATTGCCAAAGCCAGCCTTGTCAGCCCGGGTGAGAACGGGGTCTATGCCATCGCAGCGGTGGCGTTGTCCCTTTTCGTGTTCGCCTACTCCTCGATTTTCGGCCAGGTTTCAATCCTTCTCTATTATGCGTTGTGGCTGCCACTGGTGCTGGTCGACTACCGGCGCGTCCTTGCCGGCACTGGCCGATACGGATGGATCTGTGCGTTCGCGGTGTTTGCCTGTCTCTCGGTTTTCTGGTCGGCCGCACCGGCGGTGACGGCGAGAGCGGGGCTGCAATATCTCTCGCACGTCATTTGCGCCCTGATCGCCATGCGAGTCGTCGACATCAGGACGCTGACGCTCGGCATGATCACCGGCATCGGCATCGTTCTGATGTTTTCGCTGCTGTTCGGGGTTTATCATTTCGATCCACTGGACGGCACCTTCAGCTTCGTCGGTGCCTTCGCCTCCAAGAACCAGCTTGGCTTCTATGCCTCCCTCGGCGTCTATTTCGCCTTTGCATCCTTTCTCATGCTTCGTGAACGGGGATTTTGGCTGGCGCCGGCTGCCGGGGTCGGGCTCATCGCCTGCTATTCGCTCTATGCCTCCCAATCGGCAACGTCCGCACTGACGACGGTCGCCGTGATCGGCATTTGTCTCGGTTTGCAGATGCTGGCGGCGCTTTCGCCGCAAACGCGCAAGACGTTTTTCCTGGCCGTGATCGTCCTTGGCGTGATCGCCGTGGTTGGTGCCGTTTATGGCGGCGCGGTGGACAGCGTGCTTGGCATATTCGGCAAGGATTCGACGCTGACGGGCCGGACCTATCTCTGGCAGCAGGGCATCGAGGCAGCCGGCGCATCCCCGTTGATCGGGGTAGGCTATCAGGCCTATTGGGTGCAGGGCTTCTCGGAAGCCGAGCGCCTGTGGGAGGAGTTCTATATCGGATCCCGCAGCGGCTTCCACTTTCACAATACCTTCATCGAAACGATGGTGGAGACGGGCGCCGTCGGCCTGTTTTTGTTATGCTCCGTCCTTTTGATCACGCTCTGCGGTCACCTGAAGCGATTGCTTTCGCAAGCGCTGGCAACGGAATCGTCAGTGCTTTTCGGCGTCGCCGTCCTGCTCCTCATGCGTGCGTTCGTCGAAGTGGATATTCTGAACCCTTACCAAGTCGGGTCCTTCCTGCTTTATTTTTCAGCCGGGCGACTCACGGTGAGCGCTCCCCGTTCGTCGTTTTCGCAGCCTTATCTGCAGGCGCATGTTCGTTGAAGGTGCACCGATTCTCGAACGCAGGTCATGGCCGTTCTGCATACCAAATGGGCACAGGACGTTGTCTCATGAACGAGCGCCTGATCCAAAACGGGATTGATTACCAAGCTGTTAACGCCCATGCGTGGTTTCCCGCCGATAGGCGTGATTTGGGCCTCAATGTGCTGCGTCGCAATAGTTCCTGCGCCGCGGCGATGTTAGCCTTGCTCGCGTGCACCAGGCTTGGCTGGTGGACCCGGGCAACTTCCATGGAGACAGCCGATGCGCAAAAGCGTTCTGAATGCCCTAGGGCAACCCCTGTTCTACAGCGATAGCTCCACCGCGTTTTTTTCAGCGACCGGCTCCGGCCCGATCCTCTATGGAACTGCCGGGAATGATTCCATGTGGGGTGACAGCTCCGTCAACGTGACCATGATCGGCGGCACGGGCGACGACATCTACTACCTTTATTCGTCGATCAACCGTGCTCAGGAGGCTGCCAACCAGGGCATAGACACGATCAGTACCTGGATGAGCTACACCTTGCCGGAGAACTTCGAAAACCTGACGGTCACCGGCAATCTCCGCTATGCGTTCGGCAATTCGGTCGACAACATCATCAAGGGCGCATCCGGGCGGCAAACGCTGGACGGCCTTGGTGGCAATGATGTGCTGACCGGCGGGACCGGTGCCGACACCTTCATCTTTACCAAGGGCAACGGCAGCGACCTGATCACCGATCTCGGCACGGATGACATCGTCCGGCTGAAGAACTACTCGCTCACGTCCTTCGACCAGCTTCTCGACCGCACAACGCAGGAAGGCGCCAATCTCAGGCTCGATCTCGGGGGCGGGGAAAGCCTGGTCTTCGCCAACAAGGCAATCGGCGATCTCCATGCCGGCCAGTTCGAGCTGAGCCTTGATCGCTCCGCTCTCACCCAGACCTTTGGCGACGATTTCAACACGCTCCAGCTCTACGATGGCACGACCGGTATATGGGAAGCGAAATACTGGTGGGCGCCGGAAAAAGGCGCTACGTTGTCTGGAAATGGCGAACTTCAGTGGTACATCAATCCACTCTATGCGCCGACCGCAGCCGCCAATCCTTTTTCCATCAACAACGGCGTTCTGACGATTACGGCCAAAGAGACGCCGGACTCGATCAGTGCCGAGGTCAATGGCTATGACTACACTTCCGGCATGCTGACGACGCACGCGTCCTTTGCCCAAACCTACGGCTACTTCGAAATTCGTGCCGACATGCCCGACGACCAGGGCGCTTGGCCGGCCTTCTGGCTGCTCCCCGAAGACGGCTCCTGGCCGCCGGAGCTCGATGTCGTGGAAATGCGCGGTCAGGATCCGAATACGGTGCATGTCACCGTGCATTCGAACGAGACGGGGAAACAGACCTCTGTCACGACCCCTGTCAGCGTCACCAGCACCGAAGGGTTTCACACCTACGGCGTGTTGTGGCAGGAAGACGAGATTGTCTGGTACTTCGATGACGTCGCCGTTGCGCGGGCCGATACGCCATCGGACATGCACGAGCCGATGTACATGCTCGTCAACCTGGCCGTCGGCGGCATGGCCGGCACGCCCGACGAGGATCTCGCCGATGGTTCTCAGATGAAGATCGACTACATTCGCGCCTACACGCTTGACGATCTGGCTTAGGCCCAGTCAAGTCGAAGACCGCGCGGCGCTGGCTTGCCGGCCTGCTGTGCGGTTATTCCCCGCGCCCCAAACCTATCGCCGACTGGTTGCCATCTTCAGGCTCGATCGAGCCTGAAGGAGACAGATGTTGTAGAAACCCGACTTTGGCCGTAGAGATCACCGGGCCGGCTTTAGCGGCTGTTCGATGTAATATTTCTCGTAGCTCTTGCGATATTTTTCGGCCGCACCGAAATCGCTGTATTTGCCGAGCTCATCCATATCGGTCTTGTTCAGCATCACGCCGAGGATCTTGGCGTTGAACGGCGGATCGGATTGCAGCACGTCCCT
This sequence comes from Rhizobium giardinii bv. giardinii H152, assembly GCF_000379605.1. Classification (GTDB taxonomy): domain Bacteria; phylum Pseudomonadota; class Alphaproteobacteria; order Rhizobiales; family Rhizobiaceae; genus Pararhizobium; species Pararhizobium giardinii. The sequence continues at coordinate 674,665 of NZ_KB902578.1, forward strand.
GACCAGCCGGGAGGGGGTCTTGCCCCATTCAATGACCATCAGAAAGCCGTCGGCAAAGGGCGAAAAAGCCTTGGCGTCGATAACCGGTGCCAGGGGCGCGAGATCGACGATGATATAGTCGAAGGCCTTGCGGGCATTGGCGATGAGCGCCTCCATGCCCGGTGAGGCCAGCAGTTCGTTGGTGTGATAAAGTTGTTCGCGCGGTGCAATCGGCAGGATCGCCAGCCGCGTCTGCGGATCGACCCGAAGACCTGCCGTCCACTCGCTCTCGCCAAGCACGGCTTCCAGCAGACCTGTCTTCGGCGCCGGGGAAATCATCCGGCTGATTGCCGGGTTCCTGAGGTCCGCGTCGATCAGCAGCGTCCGTTTGCCGCTGGCTGCAAGCAGTCCGGCAAAGTTCGCGGCAATCGTCGATTTCCCTTCGCCCGGCAAGGCCGAGACAATGCCGATCACCCGGTTCGGTCGGCCCTGCAGCATGACGTCGCTGGCAAGTTTGGCGTTACGCAGCGTTTCGGCAAAGGCCGAGCGCGGGGTTTCGACGGCAATCCGGGTCATGCGTGTCAGGGGAATCTCGGTTTCCGGCTCGGGTTTGGCGACGTCCTCCTTGGCAAGGCGGCTGCGCGTCTTGTCCCAAAGGCTCGTGGTCTTCTTCCCGATCAGCGGCAGATAACCGAGAGACTTGTGCCCGAGGATTGAGCGGACTTCTTCCTCCAGGCGGAAAAAACGCTCGCGGAATTCCTGGACGCCAGCAATTGCCGCACCGATCATGAAGCCAAGGACGATGGAAAGAGCAAGAACCATCGTTTTCTTCGGGCTGGACGGCGCCGTGGGAACGCCGGCTTCCGAGATGATGCGGGCTTTGGCGATGGGGAAGGAACGCTGCTGCGCGGCTTCCTCGTAGCGGCCGAGATAGGATTCATAAAGCGTCTTGAGTGCCGTCGCCCGCTGTTCCAGTTCGCGCAGGTTGACCAGCGACCTGTTGGCTTCCGAGTTGTTGCCGACGACACCTTCGATGCTTTGGCGCAGCGACGCCTCGCGGGACTTCGCCACTTCGAATTCGTTACGGTAGCTTGCGGTAATCTGCTCCAGTTCCCGGAAGATCTGGCCGGCAAGCCCCGCCTTTTCGGTCCGGAGGCTTACGGCCTGAGGATGATCGGCTCCGAAGTTCTGGGTAACGGCCTGCTCGCGCTTGGAGACGGCCAGATAGCGGGTCCGCAAATCCTGAATGACCGTATTGTCGGTCTCCTTGGAAGAAATCGTTGCATTGTTGACGGCATTGTCGGGACCCTGATCGACAATCGACTTGAACTGATTGTAGCGGGCAGACGCGCTTGCGGTATCTGCCTGCGCGACGATCAGCTGGCTGTTGAGGTCGGAAAGCTGCTGTTCCGACATCAATTCACCCCGTGCCGAGGTCAGGCCATGTTCGGTCTTGAATTTTTCCGCTTCCAGCGAGGCTGCCTGGGCGCGCTGGCGAAGGTCGGTGAGACGCTCCTGCAGCCAGACTGAGGCGCGTTCCGTGGCATCGAAGTTGGCGTTCAGCTGATCGGTCAGATAAGCGTTCGCATAAGCCCTGGTGATTCTTGCCGCGAGCTGCGGGTCGGTCGATTTAAAGGAAAGCGCGACGACCGAGCTTCGGGCCACCCGCTCGACCGTTATTGCCTGCTGGATATAGGCGGCAGCGGTCTCGCGTTTGCTGTTGCGCACCGCGGCTTCGGAAATCTCGGGCGTGCCGTCGAAGATGCCGACGACGGATCTGATCGTCGATTTCAGCATCGACATCAGCGATTGCGGCGGGTTGAGAATGGTTTCGTTTTCCCAAAGCTTCTCCGCATCGGAGACGCGCAGGGCAAGTTCGCCCGATTTCAGAATTTCGACGGCGCTGGAGATCTGCGTGTCGGCCTGCTGCGTGCTCTGCGGCGAAGGCGCTTCTTCCGCATATTTGGACAGGTTGTCGTCGAGCAGGATCTGCGTCTGCGACGTGTAGACTGGTGTCGCCGTCAGGAGGTAGAGCGCCCCGAGCAGAAAGCACACGACAACGCAAACGGCCACGACCCTTGACCGCCGTGCCGCAATCGCGGTCAGCCGGTTCAAATCGATGAACGAGTCGGCATCATCGCTTCGCAGCGATGGAACAGTGTTCAACGGTAGGGGTCTTTGGTTCATGAGCCGCTTTGTCTCCGGATGCTTTTCGAATTCATATCTCACCCCTAAATCACGTCAGGGGTGAGACCAGATTCTTCATCGGCGCTAAGCGCCGGAAAATAATCGCTTTTTTATGCCGCCTGAATTGCCTGTTGGTGCGACAGCACCATCTCGCGAACGGATTCGAACACGAGATTGCCGATGTCGGCACGCGCCAGCGCAAAGGCGACGTTGGCCTCGATGAAGCCCTGCTTGGAGCCGCAATCGAAAGTCCGGCCTTCGTAAGGATGGGCGTGGAAGGGCTGGGTGACCGAAAGACGCAGCATGCCGTCGGTCAGCTGGATCTCGTTGCCGGCGCCGCGCTGTTGGTGGGCGAGGATGGAGAAGATTTCCGGCTGAAGGATGTAACGGCCATTCAGATAGTAGGTCGACGGCGCCTCGGACACACGCGGCTTTTCGACCATCTGCGTGACTTCGAAACCATGCCGGGTCTTTGCGCCCATGCCGACGATGCCGTATTTCGAGGTTTCCTCGGGCGCGCATTCCTCGACGGCGACGACGTTGCCGCCGACGTCGTTGTAGAGGTCCATCAGGCCGGCCATACAACCGCGTGCGCCATAGGAGATCATGTCGGGCAGAAGCAGCGCGAACGGTTCGTCGCCGATCAGGTCGCGGGCGCACCACACCGCATGGCCAAGACCAAGCGGCGCCTGCTGGCGTGTGAAGCTGACCGAGCCCGCGGTAGGCAGCATGCGCGCGAGTTCGGAAATCTGGGCATCCTTGCCCGATCGCGTCAGCGATGAAATCAGCTCGGGCACATCGTCAAAGTGATCCTCGATCGCCTGCTTGTTGCGACCCGTCACGAAAACAATATGCTCGATGCCTGCCTGCATCGCCTCCTCGACCGCATATTGCACAACGGGCCGGTCGACGATGGTCAGCATTTCCTTCGGCATGGCCTTGGTTGCAGGCAGAAACCGCGTGCCGTTCCCGGCTACGGGAATAACGGCTTTGCGAACGGATTTGACAGGAGCCATAGAACTATCCTTTGCTTTTGTGCGGGGTGTTGCCCGGGGTGGTTCTACTCATCGTCTTCGGCGACATGCCGAAGCGGCGAATTGCATTGAGCGGCGCCATCAGGCGCCGCAATCTGACGGCGATCGGCATGCGCAGATGGCGAATGGCTGCCGGATTCCCCCACGCGGTTCTCACCGCGCCGGTAAGGGACCGGGCCTTGATCTGATCGACCAGGATGATGAACGACCGAGCGTCTTCGATGCTGCGGTGACGCCGCGTCTGGGCGGCCATCGATGCCTCGTCCAACCGATGGGTTTTCAGAAATTCGGCATCGGCAGCCAGCATCGCGTCGACCTGGTGCAGTTTCAGCACCCGGGAGATGGAGCCGGTTCTGATGTAATAGGTATAGCCGGCGCTCGGCTCGACGGCGCAGCGGCCGCCCTTGGCAAGCGCTGACGCCAAGAGCAGATAATCCTCGCCGATCGGCAAGGTCTCGTCGAAGCGCAAGGCGTGCTCTTCCAGGAAGCGGCGCTCGAAGATCGGCTTCATGTAGCCATAATTGTGCTCCGACTGAAACAGCACGTTCGATCCGATGAAGGCCGGAAGCGTCAGCGTTTCCAGTTTGGAAAGCTCTGCCTCCTCAAACATCCTTTTCGTTTCCCCGTCGAGCGTAATGACATCGAGATTGTCGACGACGATCTGGGCGTCGGCACGCTTTGCCCGCGCGATCATCCGCGCCGTGCGGCCGGGGGAAATTGCGTCGTCGGAATCGAGGATGACGATCCAGTCTCCGCGCGCGGCCACAAGCCCTGCATTGCGGGCGCCGCCGGGCCCGCGGTTCTTCTCGAGCCGGATCAGCCGGACACGCGGATCGATATAGGCATTGACAATCTCGGCCGTGTCGTCCGGAGAGCAATCATCGATGACGATGACTTCGACGCTGACGCCGGTTTGGGCCAGCGCGCTGTCGATGGCACGTTCGATCGTATCGCGCGACTTGAACGCAGCCAGAATGAATGACGCTTGAGGATGATGTTCCATCAGGACGAGCTGACCTCCGCGACGCCGTATTGCTCGATTTCCCGCACGCCGAGGAGCCCGGTGACGACGCCGGCATGCAGCGAGGCGCGCAGGATATATTGGTTCCGGCTAACCGGAGAGAAGAGGAAGATCGCGCCGGTGAGCGCACAGTAACCGCTCTTGGCTGCGGCAAGGGCCAATTGGCGGGACTTGCCCGCCAGTCCGGATCTCGCCTCGATCAGGCGGCCATGCGTCTGGCCGAAGCGGAATTTCCGCTTGGCGAGCCACGAAAAGGCCGCCCGCTTGGCCGGCACCGGCTCCTGAACCCAGGCGGCCGGCGCATAGGCGATCTTGCCGCCCATCCGGTGCATCTGCGTGAAGAACTCCGTATCCTCTCCGCCGCTGCGGCCGAGCGCGAGGCTGAAGCGCCGTCCCGCGAGGGACGGCGCTGCGAGACGCAGGAGTGCGTTACAGGTGTAACCGGTGATGATCCGGTCGCCGACCCAGACCGGAAAGGTCGAATGGAAATCGCCCCGGCGCATCCAGCGCGGCGCGTCCTCGCCGTAAATGGCCTGCACGGGGCCGAGGACGACATCCGCCTCGGTTGCTTCCGCCGTTTCCATCAGCCGGATGATCCAGTCTTCGCTGGCCGTCTCATCGTCGTCAATGAAGGCAAGGAAATCGCCAGCGGCATTGTCGAGGCAGGCATTGCGGGCAATCGAGATGTTGGAGGATGGGCAATGCACATAGACGATTTCGTGCGGAACCACGGCGCGCAAGGCGTTCACCCGCCCTTGCGCGCTTGGGACGTCGTCATTGTCAGCCACGATGATGCGGATTTCCGCACCCTCGGGAACGGCGATCGCAGCCAGCGATCGCAGCGTCTGCTCAAGCTCCGCCCGCCGATAGGTGCATACACCGATATCGATGCGGGTGGGGGGCTCTTTCCGGTCCATCTGTATTGTCATCAGGCGATCCGTCTGTTGCGGATGTCGAGAAGCTCACGCCAGAAGCCGGCCGACCAGGCGAAATGCATCACCATGGCGGAAACGGCAGCGAGCGGCCCATAGGGGTTTTTCTGACCCAGCGCCATCCAGGCGCCATAGCCAAGGCAAGCGACGGCCCAAAGTACGAAGGGAACGGCAGCGGCCCAATTGATCACGGCAAGCAGGGCGCCGGCGGCGACCGGCACGACAGCAAGCGGCAGCATCTGACGGATGCTCGGCATGGCGCGATGCTTGAGAAAGTTCTTGGCTCGGCCGCGGCCGTAGCCGAAATACTGGCGGAACAGCGTCCCGGCCGTGCTGCGCGGATAGTAGATCATGCTCGTCTTGTCGGTCATCCAGATTCGATATCCAGCCTTGTGCAGGCGGTAGTCGAATTCCGCGTCCTCATTATGGCTGAACATTTCGTCGTACCCACCGACGGCCTGAAAGGCTGAAATCCGCATCAGCGCATGATGCCCGTGATCCGCCCAGTGACCGACCGCCCCTGTGCGGTGCTTCGAGCCGCCATTGCCGAGCTTGGAGTTCTGCGCGAAGGCGGTGGCTTTCTGGAACGTGCTGATGCCGACGGTCTTCATGGCGACCACCACGGAATCGGCGCCGGTCGCGATGGCGTCTTCCATCAGGCGCAGGCAATAATCCGCCGGATATTCGCCGTGCGCATCGATGCGGATCATGTAGTCGTAGTTCGCACCCAGCGTCGCGACCGCGAGGTTGACGGCGGCGCTTTGGATTTTTTTCGGGTTGTCGAGCAGCTTGACCTTGGGATTGACGCTGGTGATCCGCTGGACGATGTCGCGCGTGCCGTCGGTGCTGCCGCCATCGACCACGACAAGATCGGCACCGAGGTCCTGCATGGCACCTGCGAGCTTGGCGATCAGAGCTTCGATGTACTTGGCCTCGTTGAGGCAGGGAATAACGATCAGGCTACGGCCATGGTTCAGATCGTGGGCATTCATAGCAGTCCACCCTTATTGCTTTGCGTTTGGGAAGGCTCTTGCATCAATGCGGGATGGGCGTCGTTGGCGCGCAGGGCAGAGAGCCGGCTGACGAGCCGCTGGCAGTCAGCCTTGTCGAAAACCCAACTCCCGGAGCCGGTGCCGGCAACGCGGTCAAATTCCATGAGGTACCGCGCTGGCGTCATGTCTGCCAGGAGGTGGGCAAGCGCGGCGCTTTCGGCACGATCCAGCAGCAGGCCGATGTGTTTTGCCGAGAGGAAACGGGCCGTCTCGGTGCCGCGCATGGCGATCGGGACCGCACCATGCCGGCATCCCTCATAGAGCCGGTTTGGCAACAGCCAGCTGGAATTCAGACCTTCCTCGAAGAAGTCGATACCCCAGGAGAAATGGACCTCATGGTAGATGGCGGCGAGATCCTCGGGGTTCTTGTAGGAGCCGTGAAACGTCATGAAGGGTTCGTCTTTCACGAAGCCATCGAAATCGTCGAATTCGGAATAGGCCGGCCGGCCGCGCAGCACGATCTCGAACCTTCCGTTCATGGCGCGGGAGAATTCCGCCAGAAGTTTCAGGGATTTCTGGCAGCGCAAGGCTCCGAACCAGCCGATTTTCCAAGGAGCGCCGGGCTCCGGCGGCCGGGGCAGGGGAGGTTTTTCTGCCGCGCCGTCACCCAGATCGATGACCTTGTTTTCCAGAAGCAGCGTCGGGGCTTTCAGTTGCGAAATCGGCCGGAAGTAATTCTCGATGAAGGCCGGCGAGCTGGTTACCAGCAGGCTGACATTGCGCCCGAGATACTGCTCGGCCGCGCGTAGTGAGCGGCCGGCGAAGTCCTTGCGCAGCAGGAGGCGGTGAATGTCCAGGCATTCGTAGACGATCGGAATGTTGCCGCCGAAAATCGCATTCGCCCTGTTTGCAAGCGCAAGCATTTCGAGATTGCGGGCGATAATGATGCCGGGCCTGCCCATCCCGCGGAGCTTGCCGGCAAGGACCACCGCGGCCTTGCCCACCGCGGCGACCCGCTGGGCAAACTTCCCGTCCCTGGTGATGCCAAGTTCGATGACGCCGGTTGCGGCTGGTGTGTCCGCGCCGCGCCGGAAACCCGCGACGGTCACCTTGGCGCCGCCTGCTTCAAGCGTCATGGTCCTGCGCCTGATCGCCGGGTCCGCCACATCATGGGCCAGGTACAATACGTCCAGCATGAAAACTTCCTGTTTTCCGCTCAGCCTGTGCCGAGCCTAGTTCAGTTTTTTGTGCGCCGCAATATTCATGTTGCGGTTGCTAACAAGACTTGGTCAAAGCCTGCAGGTGATGGATTCAGGAAACTGGCACTTGTCGCCGGGCGCGGTGTAGGCGAAGCGGTCGATCTGCATTTTCGCCGGTCCCTGGTAGTCGAACTTGCCCATCCAGTCGCTCAAGGTATCGGTGCCCCAGAGACTGAAGAAGATCTTCTGGGCGTTGACGGGGATTTTCGCGGGGTCGGTAACATCCTGCACCAGGGTGCCGTTGACATAATAGCGCAGGCGGTCCTTTTCCCAGACAAACGCGTAGTCGTTGAACGCCGCATTCGCGCCGCCCTCGACATCGACCAGTTTCTCGTTGCCGCCCTTGGCCGAAATGTACTGGTTGACCTGCACCTTGCCGGAATCCTTGCCGAGGACTTCGAAGTCGATTTCGTCATGCGGCTTCTTGTCGGTCGGCCCGATATAGGTGAAGAAGGCGGAGTTCAGACCGGAACCTTCAGCCGTCTTGATACGTGCCTCGTAGGTGCCGTAGCCGAAACGTTTGAGGGTCTGGATCTCGCCGCAGGCATAGTCCCGCTTGCCGGCCTTGCGCTGTTCGAAGGTGAGTTCGAGCACGCCGTTTTGAACCGCGACCTGTTTTTTGGACCAGGTGCAGTTCTGGTGGGCGCCATTGTCCCAGCCGTCCGAAACGTACCAGATCTTTCGATTGATCTTGTCGAAATTCTCGACAAAGGACGTCCCGGTGTTTGCCTCCTGCGCAAGGGTGGCCACGGGAAGGCTGGCAGCAAGAACGGCAAGGGTGGCCAGTGTTTTCCGGATCGGTTTTGTCATCGTGTCGCTTTGTCCTCTGCGGAATAGGTCTTGGACCAGCCCTTCTGGGCGCCGCTTGGCGTTGCGCTCTTCGGTGCGCCACCGCGCCGGCTCGTACGGCTGCCGGTCAGGAAGGCGTGTAGCCGTGGCGTCATGCGCTTGGCCGCCTTGTGCGACGCGATGAGAATGAGAAGGGCCAGAATCGGCGTTGAAAAGTAGAAGAGCGGGTAAAGCTCCGGCTCCGCCGCCCTGTTCCAGAGCATCCAGAAGGCGACCAGCAGCGGGTAATGGGCGCAGAAGATCCAGAAACTGAGGCCTTCCGCCCGGGATAGCCGCATTCCCAAATGTGAACGCACCAGGATTGCCGAAATTGCCCAGGAACCAACGATGCCGCAGATCGCCGTCAGGTTACGCAGGATGTCGATCAAGGCGGGGAAATCCGGGCCGGTCCAATAGAGCGCGGTCGCCAGCAGCACGGCAGCCGTCAGAAACACCACGGTGATTTTCTCCGCGTACGGGTCGAGCATCCGGATATCGATCTTGTGGAGGCTCGCATAGATGCCGCAGCTGAAACCGAACAGGATCGATTTCTTGAGGAAAATGCCATTCGGGATCGGAAAGACGGCATAGATGAAGAAAATCGCCAGCGTCGCCAGCGGGTATCGCATGATCAGCAGCCCGAGAACCGGCGCAAGCAGGATGCAGAGAAGCAGATCGCGCAGAAAATAGAGCGGCACGTTGATCGGCGCCGCTTCACTGGCAAAGGCAAGGGTCGCCAGCTCGCGCGGCGGCGTATTGACCGCGTCCGGCAGATAGCCGAAGCCTATGCCCTGTCCCTGTGCAATATAGACCAATGCCAGGAAGGCGAGATTCCAGATCAGGAACGGCAAGAGAACCGTCCGCGCCTTGGAGCGGATCGTCTTGCCATAGTCGAAGGCATCAAGCCCGCGACGGAACAGGAGATAACCGGAAATCGCGCTCAGGCACGGAACGCCGACGCGGAAAATGCTATCCCCGAGAAAAACACGGATCCAATCGGCAAAGCCATTGGCACCGAGAAACGGGCTTGTCTGCGGATCATAAGGGACGTGTACGAAGACGATCCCCGAGATGAGCAAGATGCGCATCAGATTGATCCGCGATGATATGTTCGCGTCGATAACCAAGACGACATCCCTGTTGGGCCGCTCCCCCCAAAGCGACTGTTTCAACCAGAGCAGACTTGAACCTGCATCATGAAGGATAGGGCAGCGCCCGCGAAAAAATATGGCGTCGCAGCAGAAAAAAGGCCCTCGATGCTGCACTGCACGCGGGTGGGCGGCGAAAAAAGATGGCCGCTTGAGGCCTGTCTAGCGCCTCCGCGTTTTTAAAAATGACCTAGCCACAGCGGGTTGAAGAATGTGCGAATATTCCAATGTAAGCCGCTGGGCCGATGCTTTTCTCGGAAAAAATTTATTCAAAAATACACGATTTTGCACGTCAGGGTTTATGAAATCGCTTTGCCCGGTCAGGCTGTGTCCCCAAATAAGGCGTTAATACAACCACAAGGAGGCATATCTTCATGGTTCACGCGCCGGTGTTTTCCACCCCGCTTCTGTGACGCCTGTTCTTGACCAGTTGGTAGATCTTTGTGAGCAGCGGGCGCTCCGAAAGAACCACGAAGATGGCGTAGATGACGCCCCCGATCGCTGCGCCCACAACGATCTGCAGCACTGGATTTGGCATGAGAGGACCGAAGGTATCGAGCAGGTAACGAACGAGGAGTGCCATCATCAACGCCATCAACATCGGGCGGCTGCTGACGTACAGTCCTTTGATAAAGGGTGTCCCGTCCGCACGAAAGACCGCCCAGGAATAGGCCACCAGCGTCACGGCATTGACGATGCAAAGCCAGATCATCGCGTCGATCAGCGTGCCGGTGCTTGCGCCATAGGCTACAGCCGCGCATGTAACGATCGCGCGGATGACGGCAGACCAGAACAGCGCGCGGCCGTGCCCGACGCCCTTCAAGTAGGGAATGAAGGTGCTGCAAGGTGTCAAAATGCCTTTGGAAAGCGCAAGCAGTCCCAGCACCGGCCAGGCATAAGCCCACTGCTGGCCGAAGAGAACGCGCATCGACGGTTCCGCAAGCGCCCAGAGGCCGAACATCATCGGGGCGAGCAATACGGTCGTTACCTGGGTGCTGAACATCAGCGCCTGCGACCGGCGCTGCTTGTCTTCCATCATGCCGCTGAAGGCAGGGAAAAGAACGCCCATGACGGCCGAAAGCACGACCTGGTTCGGAATGCTGGCAAAGCGGTTGGCAGCGGAGTAGGCGCCGGCATCGGCAAGGCCCAGATAGCGCGAAATGATCACCATCGGCGACTGGAAGGTGATGAAGTTGGCGATTTCCGAGCCCATCATGCCGAGGCTGAAACGGCTCAATCCGACGACCCGGTGAGGGTGGAATACGAAGCGCGGCATATAGTGCGAGACAGCATAAAGGCCGCAAAGGCGCACGAAGGCGGACACGAAAAGCTGCGCGATCAGGGCAAAGACGCCCCAGCCGAGAAGCGCCAGCGCAACCGCAACGACGGCGCCGAGCGATTCGGAAACCATGCTCCAGAAGGCATCCTTGCTGAAGTTCATGCGCCGGGCTAGCAGCGAGTAGGCAACATCCCCGCCGAGCTGCAGCGGGATGAGAAAACTCATGATTCTCAAGAGATAAGCGGCGTCGGGCGCGCCGAGCAGAGTGGCAAAGAAATCCGCGCAGACATAGAGTCCGAGCGCCATGAGGCAGGAAATCGCCAGGTTCGCCCAGAAGACCGAATGAACCGTTTCCATTTCCTCTTCCCGCTGGATGACCAAAGCGGAGGTCAGCCCCGCGCCGCCGATCATCGCCAGAAACTGGACAACGGTGAGCGCCACGGCAACGGCACCGAACTCCTGCGGCGTGAGGATACGGGCAAGAATCGGCACAGTGACAAACTTAAGCCCGAATGTGCTTGTCTTGGATAAAATGCTCCAGCCCACATTGCTTGTGACGGATTTGACGTTGACTGTGGGGGGCATGGCGTAAATCCTATGTGTCGATGGGAGGATCAAGGCAGAGGAGAGGCGCCGGTGGGCGCAGCCTGGGGGAGGAAACCAGCAACATCTTCTAGACAAACCGCAAGGACGAAAAGATGGCGAAATTTACGGTTATCATTCCCTACTATCAGAAACAGGCTGGAATTCTGCAGCGGGCGTTGGAGTCGGTATTCGCGCAGAGTTACCAGGATTTCGATATCATCATCGTCGATGATCAGTCTCCGTTCCCGATCGAAATGGATCTTGACAAGCTGCCGCACGAGCAGCGCCTGCGCATCAAGGTGATCAAGCAACCGAACGCCGGGCCGGGCGGCGCGCGCAACACGGGTCTCGACAATGTCCCCGCGCAAACGGATTTTGTCGCCTTTCTCGATTCCGACGACGTTTGGACCAAGGATCACCTCAAGAACGCCTACGACGCGATGACCCGCTTCGGATCGGATTGCTACTGGGCTTCGATCACCGGCGGTGACGCTTTCTACTATCATTTCGGCGTCGCGGAGCTGCAGAAGACCGAGCCCGTAGTCCGGCTTTCGGAGAGCCCGCTGGTTCTTGAGGTTCCCGAATTCCCCAAGGTCATGCTCAGGGATTGGAGCTTCCTGCACCTGTCCTGCATGGTGATCGGGCGAAAACTTTTCGAGGCTCTGCGCTTCGAAGCAGAGCTTCGCCTGGCAGCGGAAGACGTGCTGTTCTTTTGCGACTGCGCGATCGCCGCCGAGCGCGTGATCCTCTGCAACGACCCGGGGGCGGTGCGGGGAGAGGGCGTCAATATCTTCCACAGCATCGACAATGATTCTCCAGAGTTTCTTTCGCAGCAATTCAACACCTGGGTTGCGCTCGATACGTTGGAAGGGCGCTTTGCGCACAAAACAGAGGAAGCCGCTTCCATCCACACCTACAAGCACACAGCACGGAAACAGGCTCTCTGGAGCCAGGCGCGTCTGGTCAAGCGGCGAAGGATGCCGCAGTTCAACCTCCTTGCACGTTGGGTCTGGCGCGATCCGAGAATATTGCAAAGTGTGCTCCAGCTTGCCGTCGGCAAATTATCACGTTAGCCTTCGCAGCTGCAGCATTTTTTGCAGTGCACATCGATATACGTGACTGCACGAGGCAGATCGCGTCCTTTCAAGTCCCTTGGCAATGCACACAGGAGAAGTCATGGACCCTTACTACTGGGAATCGGAGCACGGAAATTTCGGCGACGACCTCAATCTGTGGCTTTGGGACTTTTTGATCCCGGGCTTTCGCGACGTTCATAGGGAAACACTTCTCGTCGGCGTCGGCACGGTCCTCAACCGCGTGCTTCTGCCGGAGGGCCGGCACAAGCTGGTACTGGGAAGTGGCTTCGGCTACGGTACCCTGCCGGACATGAGCGATAGCCGCGAATGGGACATCCGCTGCGTGCGCGGCCCCCTCACGGCGCAGAAGGTCGGGGTCGATCCAAAACTCGGCATCGTCGACCCAGCTGTCATGGTTGCCGAAATGCCCGAATTCAAGAATCTGCCGAAGAAGCACAAGAAGAGCTTCGTTCCCCATTGGGAATCGGCTGCTGCCGGCATATGGCCCATCATCTGCGGAACCGTCGGCCTGCATTACATCGATCCGCGCGGCGACGCCAAGGAGGTCATCCGCGAGATCGCCCAGTCGGAATTGATCATCGCCGAATCAATGCACGGCGCCATTCTCGCCGACGCATTCCGCGTGCCCTGGGTCGCGGTCACGACCTCGAACAGCATCAACAGCTTCAAATGGAACGACTGGGCCCAGACCGTCGACGTTACCTATCGTCCGCGTCATGTTCCCGTGTCGACCCGGGCCGAGGCGATTGCCAAGGGCGCACGTTTCTGGGGTATCGGCTTCGACGCACGGCAGCCGGCGCTGGAGGATCCGAACAAGCGGCAGATCGACGACAGCGCGATGGTTGCCGTGCGCGATCCGAAACAGACCTCCCTGCGCGTTGCCGCAAAGCAGTTGCTCGCCGCACCTTCGGCCCTGTCGCTGTGGCAGGCGGCGCGCGCCACGCCGCAATTGAGTACCGACCATGTTCTGGCAGAGCGCAAGGAGCGCTTTCTGGACGTCATCGAGAGCGTGCGCCGCGCCTATTTATAAGGCGCAGCCCGGCACGGGTTCCGCCGCCATCATTCCGGCATCAGACGGCCGTTGATGGCGGCTGCAGGAGATAGCGGAGCGCCCCGGAGCCACCGAGCGCCACCGGCGCCGCTTGAGGCTGGCGGCGAAAACGCTCGGTCTTGTCGGCAAGGATGCCGCCAGCGATCGCCGGAATGGCGGATGGCTTGCCGAGTGCGTAGAGCAGGGCGGCCTTCGGGCCGGACTGGCGCTTGATATCGAGGAACTCCCGAAGCTCGTATCGCCCGCGAATATGGCGCTCGTGCCGGCCGATCAGTGCTCTCGCCTGGTCGGAGAGACCGGTTTGCGACAGGATGGCCCGATCGGCTTCGTAGAGCCGTTTCAAATCGATCGTACGGTGGCTGCTGCTCAGTGAATCGCCGCGAACGACCGCGCCGTAGCCGCAGCTGTGAATGATCTTGTAGCGCGCGCCCTTCGTCAGCGCCCGGGCATAGAGGTCGTAGTCCTCGCCCAGCCGCAGGCTTTCCTGGTAGCGAAGCCGATGCGCATCCAGAAAATCGCGCCGCATCAGGGGTTTCAGAAATCCGATCTCGCCGCGTCGCACACCACGTTTCGAGATATTGCCCTCGATGAATTCGCTGAGGTCAAGATCACGGGGCGCGGCCGGAAAGGCTTCAAGAGCAAGATGCGCGCTCGACGCCTTTTCCTCGTCTACGAAGGCAATGTTGTCGGCGATGAAGTCCCAGTCCGTCTGAGACAGAAGGTTTTTCAGCCGACCGGCAAAGAAAAAATCATCGGCATCCAGGATTGCCAGCACCGGTGCCTTCGAAAGTGAGATGGCGTGATTGCGGGCTGCCGCCGGTCCTCTGTTCACGTCGAAGCTTGTGACGGTCAAGCGGCCGGTGCCGTCATCCGCTTGCCGCGAAACATCCGCCGTGCCGTCGCTCGAGCCGTCATCGACAACCATAACCTCTGCGGTTTCAGGTTCCGCCAGCGCTGACGTGATAGCACGCCCGATCGTCTCGGCCGCATTCTTCGCGGCAATGATGACGCAGACATCGGCATTCGGTTTCATGATCATCTTCCTCTATCGCTGTCACACCGAAACTAGGCCGGCTGTAGACAGGCGACAAGGCATGATGTTGCACTTGCGAAAACCTTGTTGCCTTCGCCGCACTGCGGGAAGCACAGAAAGCAGAAAATTGGGCGGTTTATGGGCTTCAGGAGTTGAAGTGAGGCGGATTGTGCGGAACGTGAAGGGCTTTCGGCTCTTTGTCCTCGCCGGCCACTGCGGAAGCTGCAGATTGTCCTTGCGTCGCCTTCCGGCGATTTTTGCCTTCTTTTATCACCAGTGCCAGGACAGTAACGAAATATCCGGCCTGCAACAGCACGGCGCAGGCCAGTGTCTGCCAGGCGGTAGTCCAGGCCGAGCCAGTCAGCAAGAAAGTCCCAATGGCAAAAACGGCCAGGGCTCCCAACATGCTGACAAAAACACGTGGTGCAAACATCAGGACACCCTCAAGGCTACGTCTTGATTTGCGCACATCATGGAAAAAACCACCTTTTCCTCTTAGGCAATTATTAACATATCGAACGTGACCTGCAGATTCAACCGGTACAGGAACACTAGGACTCATCGTGGACGGCACCATTTACCGCATCAAATCTTAGCCCGCATTTAAATTCATCTGTCGATTGCGCGATAACCGCAAACATTTTTGGTGGCGTCAACGGGAAGAGATGCCGTTCGACTGGTTAACTTTAGCGACTCGACAGGCCAATCTGCAAATCAGGGCAGGAAACAGGATTTTGCCATATTTCCGCCCGGCTCCTCCACTTCAGCACTCGCACAGATTGATTTAGATTTTTAATATATCTTAAAATTGCACAAAACCAGCTTTATCGGTCAACTTTTGTTACAAAATTAGCATTTTTTAATAAAAATCTGTGCAGTGCAAAATAATGTTGCGACGCAAAAAAAATGTCAAAAAAAACGAATAAATTATGTATTATATGCACTATCGCAAGATCGTGTAAATATATATGCAAACGTTTAAATCGCTTTAATAAAGAAAAAATTGCAAATATTTCTTCGGAAAATTTCCGAATGTATTTATCAATAATTAATAGTTGCTTATAGATCTAAAGTTTTTAGGTGGATTATCCGTATTAATAATAGGTATTCCAAAGTTAAGCTTGGGCTACGACCTGCTTCGGCGGCAAATGCGGCATGAAATCTGCCTTTAAAAAACAAAATCTGCCTCTACACTCTCTTCCGTAATTGATGCCATGCGCCCCAAGGGGACCCGACCAATCGCCAAACGCAAATGGAGTTAACTCCCATGAAGTCTGCGACTCGATCGGCAAGTTCGCCGTATTTTACGACCATCGAAGCCGGGGGACACCGGCCGATAGGGGGAATATCAAAGAGGGGGTTCGACATCGTTGCTGCGTCTCTGGCGCTGCTTGTCTTTAGTCCGATTTTTCTGCTTCTGATGGCTCTAGTGAAGTTTTCAGATGGCGGTAGTATCTTTTATGGACACCGCCGCGTTGGTCACAATGGCCGCTTCTTCAAGTGCCTCAAGTTTCGCACCATGGCGCCGGATGCAGACAGGATCCTGCAGGATCATCTCCGGAAAAATCCGAAAGCCTATGAGGAATGGCAGGCAACCCGCAAACTGCAGGATGATCCGCGCGTCACGGTCGTGGGCAGCGTTCTGCGCAAACTGAGCCTCGACGAGCTTCCGCAGCTCCTCAACATCATCCGTGGCGACATGAGTGTCGTCGGCCCGCGTCCCGTCGTGGAAGACGAACTGGAACTCTATGAATCGTCGGCAGTCTACTATCTGAAGTCTCGCCCCGGTCTGACCGGACTGTGGCAGGTCAGCGGCAGAAACGATGTTTCCTATGCTGCACGCATCGCCTTCGATACCCACTATGTCACCAACTGGTCGCTGATCAGAGATGTCGTCATCGTCGCAAAGACAATTCCTGCTGTCTGCCTGTCCCGGGGCAGCTACTGATCTCAGTCTTCAGCATGTGAATAGGCCGCTTCCGTCGTCACGCCGGGAACGGCTTTGGCAATTAAGTGAGGGATTTTTATGAGAAGAAGCCTGAGTGTAGGACTTCCTGCCCTTGGCAAGCGGGCCGCGGATGCGGTGCGCCTTTCCGCGCTCGCGCTGGCAATCAGCGTTTCGGGCGTCCAGCTCGCCTTTGCAGACGATTATGCGCTCGGGGCCATGGATAAGTTGAGGATCCGCGTGGCGGAATGGCAGACCGCCGAAGGAACCGTCAGGGATTGGTCGGCCATCAGCGGCGAATATACCGTTGGCGCGTCGGGCGGCATTTCCCTGCCGTTCCTCGGCACCCTGCCTGCGTCCGGAAAAACGACGTCCGAAATTGCCGAAGAGGTCGGGCTGCAGCTTCAAAAGCTATTCGGGTTGCCGGACCGTCCGTCGGCCTCGGTGGAACTGGCCCAATACCGGCCGATCTATCTGGCGGGCGAGGTGCAGACGCCAGGAGAATATCCCTATGCGCCGGAAATGACGGTGCTGAAGGCGGTGAGCCTTGGCGGCGGACTGCGTCGGGCCGAGAACGGCCAGCGATTTGCGCGTGACTTCATCACGGCCCGGGGCGAATCGTCCGTGCAGATCGCCGAAAGAAACAGGCTTCTCATTCGGCGCGCGCGGCTGCAGGCGGAAATCGCCGAGAAAGCCGACATCGTCGTTCCGCCGGAACTGAAAGGTGTTGCCGATGCTGCGGGTCTCATCGAGAGCGAAAAGGCCCTGATGATATCGCGCGACAAACGCCTGAAGCTCCAACTGACGCAGCTTGCCGAGCTGAAGTCCCTGCTGCAGAAGGAAATCGAATCGCTCGGCAAGAAATCCGCCACCCAGACCCGGCAGCTGGAGCTGGTCATGGAAGACAAGGACCGCGTCGATACACTGGCGGAAAAGGGGCTTGCGCTGAGTGCGCGCAAGCTCACTGTCGAGCAAAGGGCGGCGGACCTGCAGGCGGCCCTGCTTGATATTGACACGGCATCGTTGAAGGCCAAGCAGGACGTCAGCAAGGCGAGCCAGGACGAGACCAATCTTCGAAACGATTGGGATGCCCAACTTGCCCAGGAACTGCAGAACACCGAATCGGAACTGGATACGCTGGACCTGAAACTCGTCACCAGCCGCGATCTCATGAGCGAAGCGCTCCTGCAATCGGCTGATGCGGCCCAGACACCGCAGGCAGGTACGGCCGCCAGCATCGCCTATTCCATCGTTCGGCAGAAGGATGGAAAGTCGACCAAGATATCGGCGGACGAAGGTACCCTGGTGCTGCCGGGAGACGTTGTGAAGGTCGAGCCCGTGGCCGTTACTCAATGATGCGTTCCACATTCGTGCAGGCAGAGAAAATGGATTGACCACACCGAGGGCTTCCCATGACTGAGACACCAGCACGAAAAAACGGGCCAGGTCTGAATGCCGATGGCGACGCAACCGATGCGGAGATAAATCGCAAGCTGACGGAGCATTTGCGAGCGAACGCGATCAGGATCACGGCAGATGCGGATGTGACGAAACCGGTCCGCCAGTCCGCAGGCTCCGGCCGGAGACCTGTCGGGATATCGGCGAGGGCTTTTGGCATGGCAATCGCCCAGATCTTCGGCCTGGTGGTGCTCGTTGTTCTGATGGCCCTTGCCTCGATCCATGCCTATTTCTACGAAAAAGAGGCGCAGTAAAGGGGCCGATTTCGACAACGCCTTTCGGCCCTGTTAGCGCCTGACCTTACAGCGCCGCGCGTCAAACATGACGCGCAAAGGGCGGTCCGCGGCGATACTGCCATTTACGATGCCGAAGATTTGCGATACGCCCCGCGGCACATGTCCCAAGGGCACTGCAACGTTTGGAACTCGCACACACATGATCCGTATCGACAATGTCAGCAAGCAGAACAGCCATCGTCTGCTTTTCATCGAGGCCTCCGCGGCGCTCAACAGGGGCGAGAAGATCGGCCTCGTCGGTCCGAACGGCGCCGGCAAGACGACACTCTTCCGGATGATCACAGGCGAGGAGCAACCCGACGAGGGGCAGGTGTCCGTCGATAAGGGCATCACCATCGGCTATTTCAACCAGGATGTGGGCGAGATGGCGGGGCACAGCGCCGTCTCCGAAGTGATGAACGGCGCCGGCCCGGTGAGCGACGTTGCCGCGGAACTGCACGAGCTCGAGGCGGCGATGTCGGATCCCGACCGGGCTGACGAGATGGACGCGATCATCGAACGCTATGGCGAGGTGCAGGCGCGCTACGAGGAACTGGACGGCTATGCGCTGGAAGGCCGTGCGCGCGAAGTTCTGGCAGGTCTGAGCTTCAGCCAGGAGATGATGGACGGCGACGTCGGCAAGCTGTCGGGCGGCTGGAAGATGCGCGTGGCGCTCGCCCGCATTCTGCTGATGCGGCCCGATGCCATGCTGCTCGACGAGCCGAGCAACCACCTGGATCTCGAAAGCCTCATCTGGCTGGAGGAATTCCTGAAAGGCTATGAGGGCGCGCTGCTGATGACCTCGCACGATCGCGAGTTCATGAACCGCATCGTCACCAAGATCATCGAGATCGACGGCGGCTCCCTGACGACCTATTCGGGCGACTATGCCTTCTACGAGCAGCAGCGGGCGCAGAACGAAAAGCACCAGCAGGCCCAGTTCGAGCGCCAGCAGGCGATGCTCGCCAAGGAAATCAAGTTCATCGAACGGTTCAAGGCGCGTGCCTCGCACGCGGCCCAGGTGCAGAGCCGTGTGAAGAAGCTGGACAAGATCGAGCGGGTGGAGCCGCCCAGGCGCCGCCAGGCAGTCGCATTCGAATTCCAGCCGGCGCCGCGCTCGGGCGAGGACGTGATCAACCTGAAGAACGTTCACAAGAGCTACGGCAGCCGCAGCATCTATGAAGGGCTGGACTTCATGGTGCGCCGCCGCGAGCGCTGGTGCATCATGGGCATCAACGGCGCCGGCAAGTCCACGCTCCTGAAGCTGGTGGCAGGCTCGGCCGAGCCGGATCAGGGCAGTGTCGCCCTGGGTGCAAGCGTCAAAATGGGCTATTTCGCGCAGCACGCGATGGATATTCTGGACGGCGAGCGCACCGTCTTCCAGTCGCTGGAAGACGCGTTCCCGAAGGCGGGGCAGGGACCATTGCGCGCTCTGGCGGGCTGTTTCGGCTTTTCCGGCGACGATGTGGAGAAGCGGTGCCGGGTGCTGTCGGGGGGCGAGAAGGCGCGGCTGGTCATGGCGATCATGCTGTTCGACCCGCCGAACCTGCTGGTGCTTGACGAGCCCACCAACCACCTCGACCTCGACACCAAGGAAATGCTGATCAAGGCACTGTCGGAGTACGAGGGCACCATGCTGTTCGTTTCGCACGACCGGCATTTCCTGGCAGCACTCTCCAATCGGGTGCTGGAACTGACGCCCGAAGGCATCCACCAATATGGCGGCGGCTACACCGAATATGTGGCTCGCACCGGTCAGGAAGCGCCGGGTTTGCGCAGCTGAGCGGTTGGCACCCGGCTGATATTTTTCGCGCCGTTCATGCATAATGTCGCAAGCGCCTCTCTGTGCTTGCCCCTGGTTTAATAGCTTGAAGTCGGATGTGCGATGTCGTCGACCGAGTTTCATCTTGTGACGGAATGGATCCTCGATGCATCAGTTGAGGATGTCTGGCGGGTGCTCAATGCGCCCGAGGCCTGGCCTGACTGGTGGCCGTCCGTGAAACAGGTCGATGTTTTGCGCGAGGGCGATCAGGCAGGCATCGGTTCCGTCCTCCGGCTGCGGTGGTCCACCGCGCTGCCGTACGAGCTGACCTTCGAGATGCAGACGGCGAGGGTGGAACCGCTTTCCACGATCGAAGGCCGAGCTACCGGCGAGCTCGAGGGCATCGGCCGGTGGACCCTACGCTCCGAAGGCTCCAAATGCCACGTGCGTTACGATTGGATCGTCCATGTCACCAAGCCTTGGATGGTCATATTGTCCTTCATCCTGAAGCCGGTCTTCCGCTGGAACCATAACATCGTCATGGAGCGCGGCCGGCGCGGTCTCGTGCGTCAACTTGCCCGCAAGACCTGAAGGCCGTCTTGCCTATCGGCCGAACGGGGCATTGAATCGCCTTCAATGCTCTATGTCTTTGTATTTACGCAATTCCGAACGCAAAAGCCGCTGCACACCTTTAGGCCGACGCGCGGCGGGCTAGGCGCGCTCCTCCCAGATTTTCGCCAGCTCGACGAGCGTGCTGACGGCCTTTTCCATGTCCTGCCGGCTCACCCATTCGAGCGGGGAGTGAAAGGCGTGGCCGCCGGCGAAGATATTAGGGCAGGGCAGGCCCATGAAGGAGAGCCGCGAACCATCGGTGCCGCCGCGGATGCTGCCGCGTACAGGCGTCATGCCGGCGCGACGGATCGCCTCGACGGCGTTTTCGACGAGTTGCGGATAACGGTCCAGGATCGTCTTCATGTTGCGGTATTGCTGCGTGACCGCGAAGCTGTAGGACGCGCCGGGATACTCCGCCATCACGTCCTTGACGAGCGTCTCGAGCATGGCTTCCTTGGTGACAAGGCCTTTGTTGTTGAAATCCCGGACAATCAGATTCAGGACGGCCTTTTCCATCGAGCCGGTCACCCCGGTCGGGTGAACGAAGCCGTCGCGGCCGGCGGTCGTCTCCGGCGCTGTATCCTTCGGCAGCCGGCTGAGGATCGCACCGGCGATCTTGGCTGCGTTCACCATCTTGCCTTTGGCGAAGCCCGGGTGGATCGCAACGCCTTGAACGGTGATCTCGACTCCATCGGCCGAGAAGGTTTCGTCTTCGATATGCCCGGCGGTTTCGCCGTCTACAGTATAGGCGAACTCGGCGCCGAGCTTTTGGAGGTCTACCTTGTTGACGCCACGGCCGATTTCTTCGTCCGGTGTGAAGAGGATCTTGATCGTGCCGTGCCGGATGTCCGGATTGTCGACGAGGATCTGCGCGGCCGTCATGATCTCGGCAAGCCCGGCCTTGTCGTCGGCGCCGAGCAGTGTGGTGCCGTCGGTGGTGATGATATCGTTGCCGATCTGGTCATGCAGCGCCGGATTGTCGCTGACGCGAATGATCTGCTGCGGATCGCCTGAAAGCCGGATATCACCGCCTTGGTAGTTCTGGACAATTTGCGGCTTGACGTTTGTTCCGGTGAAGTCGGGAGCCGTGTCCATGTGCGAGCAGAAGCAGATCACCGGTACGGGTTTGTCGACATTGGATGGGATGGTTGCGTAGACGTAGCCATGCCCGTCCATATGCGCGTCCGACAGGCCGATTGCCTGCAACTCAGCGACCAATACACGACCGAGATTCTTCTGCTTTTCGGTCGAGGGCTGCGCGGCTGAGCTGGGGTCTGACTGGGTGTCGATGACGACATAGCGCAGGAAGCGATCGACAACAGTATCCGTCATGGGCTCGACTCCATCTTTTATCCATGACGAACGGCTATAGCCTTCGCTGGCGACGGCGTGAATGGAATTTTCGCTCTATCGAGATAATCCGTGAGCCAGCCTGCAAGGTCGCCCGCGCGGGATCTGCCGGCCGCTCTGTGGCGTGCGTCATTAACGCCGCAGATCATCCGTGACGATCGAGCGATTGCAGAATCTTGAATTGCGCCTCCTCGTCCTGCTGGCCGATTGCCGCCATCAGGTCCTGCATCGTGCCTCGCAGGCTGTGAAGCTGATCCACCAGTTCCATGACAAGATCCACACCCGCCTCGTTGACCCCCATGTCGCGGGTCATCTCGAGGATCAGTTGGCCGCGCGCGACATCCGCCTCGCGAAATTGCTGTTCGAGCCCCGTCGTGTCGGGGACAAGCCAGCCCTGCTCGATCCACACAGCCAGCACGGAGACTTCGATCTTGAGCTTCAGGCAAAATTCAAGCTCGTTCATGGCAGCCCCATGCCCTTTCGCGGATCCTGTTTGCTTGCCTCGGCCCACTCCTTCATGAAAGCCGTCAGACGCGGATCGGCCTTGTCGGGCAAGACGATCTTCAGGGTCACAAAAAGATCGCCCCGGCCGCCGCCACGCTTGGGTACGCCTTTGCCTTTCAGACGCAGAATCTTGCCGCTGTTGGAATGGGAGGGCACCGTCAGCGTCACAGCACCGGTCGGGGTCGGTACGCGAATTTTAGCGCCAAGGACCGCTTCGTCCAGCGAAATCGGCAGGTCCAGGCGAATGTCGTCGCCGTCACGCTGGAAGAAGCGATGCGGTTTCACATGAACATCGATGAACGCATCGCCTGCAGGTCCGCCACTCATTCCCGGACCTCCCTTGCCTGGAAGACGCAAGGTCTGGCCATCGTGAGTGCCGGCCGGGATCTGAACGTCAAGGGGCGTGCCGTTTGGCAGTCTTACCTGGGTTTTCGCACCGTTGACGGCGTCGAGAAAATCGACCGTCATGGAGAAATAACGGTCTTCCCCCGCCAAATGGAAATGATCGTCGTGCACGCGATGGGAAAAGAAGGCGGAAAGGGGGTCTTCGGCCTCGCCAAAGTCGGCAAAGCTGGCGCTGTTATGGTAAGGGCCGCCGGGTCTGCTCGCCGACGCATACTCGCGATAATAGTGGCGCGGGGCCTGCTCGGCACCCTCCGTATCGATCTCGCCGCGGTCAAATCGAGCCCGTTTCTGCTCGTCGCTCAGAAGCTCATAGGCAGTGGAGATTTCCTTGAAGCGTTCCTCCGAAGGTCTGTCGCCGGGATTGAGATCGGGATGGTGTTTCTTCGCGAGCTTACGGAATGCGCGCTGGATATCCTTTTGCGTGGCATCCCGCTTCACGCCCAAAATGTCGTAAGGGTCGCGGCTCATCAACGTCTCCGAGCATACTGTTGTCGAGGCATCGACCATGACTATAGGCCTTACCCGCGCTGGATGCTAATTCGAACTCGAGCACCCTGGGCTCACGCAGAGCCGGCAAGGAAGTTGACGTTGGCCGTGCGTCGACAGAGGAACGGTGAGTCCAGTGACATGGTCGCAGGGTTCACAGATGCCGTCGTCTCCCGGTTGAGCCGACGCAAGAGCAGAGGCCTGTCCGGGCGCCGGTCACGAGCGCCGTCTTGCCGGTGAGATCAAACAGCGCGTTCAAAGCCGAAGCCCTTTTTCGTTGAAGAGGTGGATGGGGGCAGTGGACAGAGACAGCGAGATGTCCAGACCCGGTGAAAGGTCGTGCTGCCCGGGGGCGACCACCAGTATCTTCTGTCCGGCGACGTCTGCATGCAGCACCGTCTCGGAGCCGAGCGCCTCGACGAGCCTGATCTTCGCCGGAATGCTGTTTTCGCCGGACCCCAGGGATATGTGCTGTGGCCTGACGCCGAGCGTGATGCGCGATCCCGTTTCGATCGTGGCGCCGGCGACCGGGAATTCCAGCCGATGGCCCCCGACAAGCGTCGCAACCGCCTTCTGCGGGTGCACCGCTTCAACCGCGCCTTCGAGGAAATTCATGTGCGGCGACCCGATGAAACCCGCCACGAAGCGGTTGGCAGGCCGGTTGTAAAGCTCGAGCGGCGTTCCGATCTGCTCGATGCGTCCGGCACGAAGCACGACGATCCGGTCGGCGAGCGTCATCGCCTCGACCTGGTCGTGGGTGACGTAGATCATCGTCGCCGAGAGGCGCGCGTGGAGCGCGGCAAGTTCGGCGCGCGTCGAGCCGCGGAGCTCGGCGTCGAGGTTCGACAGCGGCTCGTCGAGCAGGAAGGCGACCGGCCGGCGCACGATCGCCCGGCCGATCGCGACGCGCTGGCGCTGGCCGCCGGAGAGCTGGCCGGGTCGACGATCGAGATATGGCTCGATCTCGAGCATGCGCGCCGCCTCGGCGATGCGCTCGGCGATTTCGGCCTGCGGCATCCTGGTGTTTTCGAGACCGAAGGCGAGGTTCTGACGCACGCTCATGTGCGGGTAGAGCGCATAGGACTGGAAGACCATTGCAAGTCCGCGATCTGCCGCCGCAACGTCGTTGACCACCTTGCCGTCGATGGCAAGGTCTCCGCCCGTCGGCTTCTCGAGGCCCGCAATCGTGCGCAGCAGCGTCGACTTACCGCAACCGGATGGTCCGACGAAAACGACGAACTCGCCGTCGTTGATCTCCAGGTTGATGCCATGAAGCACGTCGATGGCGCCGAATGACTTGATCACATTGGTCAGCTTGATGTGGCCCATGATGCCCCCCTATTTCAATCCGGTTCCGGCGATGCCGGTGGTGATGAAGCGCTGCAGGAAGATGAAGACCAGAACGACGGGGATCATGGTCACGACGGTCATGGCGAGGATGAAGTGCCACTGCACGTTGAGTTCGCCGGAATAGATGCTCAAGCCCACCTGCAATGTGTAGAGCTCCTTGCGCGACAAGACGATCAGTGGCCAGAGGAAGTCGTTCCAGCGCCAGACGACGGAGAAGATCGCGAGAACCGCAAGAGCGGGCGCGGTCAGCGGCAGGACGATGCGCCAGTAGATCTGCCACTCCGAGGCCTTGTCCATGCGCGCGGCATCGATCAGTTCGTCGGGAATGGTCAGCATGTACTGGCGCAGGATGAACACACCGGTCGGCGTTGCCACCGTCGGCAGGATTACGCCCCAGAGATTGTTGAAGAGGCCGAGCGCCGAGACGATCGAATAGAGCGGCACCATGATCACGGAAAGCGGCACCATCAGCGTCGCGAGGATCAGGAGCATCGCGAAGGTCCTACCGCGGAATTCGTATTTGCTGAGCGCGAAGGCCGCCATCGAGTTGACGACGAGCGTGATCAGCGTTGCCGTCACCGTCACGAAAACCGAGTTCCAGAGGTAACGCACGAAGTCGAATTGAGTGAACGGCTCGGTGTAATTGGTCGTCGCGAAGGCCATGGTTCTGACCGGCGTGCGCTGCGAAATGTTGACCTTGATGATCTCGCCGGGTTTTTCCGGATCGACCATCTGGCTGATGACGCCGATGCGGCGGACTTCGGCCAGAACCGCCTTGCTGCCGTCCGGTAACGTCGCGTCATAGAGATCGAGCGGCTTGTCGTAGCCTTCGACGGTCGCCTTCTGGGTGACATAGGGCAGGATCGTCGGCGGGAATTCGGCGAGCGCCGCCGGCGACTTGAAGGAGGAGCCGACGAGCCAGACGGCGGGGCCGAACATGATGAGAAGGCCGCCAACCAACCAGATCCAGGTGACGATGTCCGTCCAGTGCCAGCCGTTGCGGCCCTTGCGGCGGAAGATGAACGCGGCAATCCGGCTCATTTGCGGCTCCCTTTCTTCTCGCTGGAGCGGCCAAGGCCGAGTTGGATCAACGTGAGCACGACGAGCACCATGCCCATGAGGATGGAGGCGGCCGCGGCAAGACCGGGATTGCGCAACTGCGTCGCAAAGCCGGTCTCGTAGATGTATTGGGTGAGATAGAGCGTACTGGTGCCTGGACCGCCGCCGGTCAGGACGTATACCTCGTCGAAAATCTGCACGGCTCGGATGAGAACGAGCACGATGACGACGAGCAGGTTGGGCATGAGCAGCGGCAAGGTGATGCGCCAGAAGGCGCGCGCCGGTCGGGTGCCGTCCATCTCGGCCGCTTCGTAGAGATCCTTCGGGATCGCCTGCAATCCGGCAAGCAGGATCAGCGTGTAGAACCCCATATGCGCCCAGATCGAGACGCCGACCGCTGCGGCAAAAGCCCAGTTCCGGTCGTTGAGCCAGGTGTAAGGCTCGAACCCGAAGCCATAGAGCGCGAAATTCAACAGGCCCTGCCGCTGCAGGATCCATTTCCAGATCAGGCCGACGACGACCGGGGACAACAGGACGGGAAAGAAAAAGACCGCCCGCCAGAAACTGCGCGCCATCAGCTCGCGGTTGAGGATCAGCGCGGTGATGAGCGAGAAGAGGATCATCAGCGTCACCTGGAGTACGACGAACCAAGCGGTATTGCCGACGGCGGTCCAGAAGGTGTCTTCGGTGCAGCTATTCGGATCGATGTAGTTCGAGCAGTCGAAAAGCCGAGCGTATTGATCCGTGCCGACGAAGGTTCGGTCGTCAAGGAAGAGTGCCGTCCCTCCGGTCATCGAATAGGCGAAGTTGATGAAGAAAGGCAGCAGCACGAAGATGCCGAAAATCAACATGTTCGGCAGCAGGAAAAAGGCTGCCATGCCGCCAATGCCGAGCCTGCGCTGCACCCAGCGCAAGGGGGCGTCTACCAGGCCCATCGCGAGACGGACCGGGACCATGATCGCTTCGCCGAAACCAGAGCCGGCCGGTCTTGGTGTTTCCGCTTTCATCGTTTGCCTTCCTGACGACATGAGATAGCGAGTGACCGTAAGCGCGGCCCGGCCCGGTATCTTGCGCTTCAACGCGCTGTGCAGCGCGGGTAATGGCCGCGGCCGATTGGCGATTGGCACGGGGACCGACGGCGCCGGAGGTCTGGTGCCGTCGACCCGGTCTCGGGGATGGTTAGAGCCCCGAGTCCTTGACCTTGGCCGCGATGTCGGCATCGATGCGGGTCACCGCCTCGTTAAGCGGCATCTCGCCAGCCGCCGCCTGGCTCACGCGGGTCACGAGGGCGCCGTAGACCGTATCGGACCAGTGCCAGCCGGGCAGTTTGCGCGCGAGGTCGGAAAGCGAACTGGCCGCCGCGACGAACTCGTTGAGCGCGGCCTGTGCCTGGGCGTCGTCGGTCTTGAAGTCGAGCCCCTTTGCCAACACGCCCTTGTGCGCCGGCAGGAACAAGGTGCGCTCGGAGAATTCCTTCACGATGTCCTCTCGGGCGAGGTAGTCCATCACCTTGGCGACTTCCTCGGGGTTTTTCGTGTACTTGATCGCAACAAGCCCGGCGCCGCCGGTCATGCCTGTGCAGTTCGCCGGTCCGCACGGGCTGCCCGTCGCCACCCAGTCGAAGTTCGAGCCGATCTTCGTGGAAAAGTTCGGGACCTGCCAAGAGCCGGAATAATAGTAGACGAGCTGGCCGTTAATGAAGTCGTCGGCGGCGGCGCGATAGGTGGAGCCGGCGGCGGACACCCAGACGTCCTTGCTCATGGTGCCATCGGCGATCCAGCCGACGAACTTTTCGAGGAAGGCCTTCGAGCCTTCGTCAAGCGGCGCCGGCTTGCCGTCGGCACCGATGTAGTTGGCACCGTAGGAGAGGTTCGGTCCGCTGAGCCGATGGCCCGAGCGGTCGAGCGCCATCGGGAAGGGCACCTGCTGGCTCTCCGCCACCTGCCTTGCGGCCTTCGCCCAGTCGTCCCAGGTCGCATCCTTGCCCGGGACGGCGACACCGGCCTGGTCGAACAGCGTCTTGTTGGCGAAGCCTCCGGCGATGGTGATCTGCGTCATGAAACCGGAAATCTGGTTCGAGCCGTCGGGGCGCATCCAGTCGGCCTGGTCGCCGAAATTCGTGTCCCAATATGCGGCGTCGGCCACGAGCGGGCGAAGATCGAGCCAGTGCTGGCTCTGGGCCTTCAGATTGGTGACGCGCGCAATGTCCGGGCCGTCTCCTGCCTCAAGCTGCACCGGCAACTGTTCGCGAACGACGCTATAGGAGACGTTGTCGAGGATCACGTTGATCCCCGGGTTCTCCTTCATGAAGCGGTCGAGGAGATCCTTGAGGACCTCGCCCTCGACCCCGTCAGAATACCACATGATACGCACGTCGCCGGCCATCGCAGCCGTGGACGTCAGAAGTCCGACGGCGAAAGCCGCAAGCATCGTCCTGGTCTTGGTCATTGCCTTTTCCTCCTCTTCATGCACGAGCCTCCTCCGGCTCGGCGTTGGACCGGCGCCGGCTTCTCCTGGCCGGCGCCCGTATCGTCATTTCGCGGTCAGCATGGCGATCTCGCCGGCCACCGGGAAATCCTGGGGTGCGATCGTTCGCCCCTCGGCCTGCGCCGATCCGTCCTTGCGGAACAGCACGCGGCCGTAGTCGGGGTCGTCGATGACAAGCGTGCCGTCTTCAGCCTCCTCCACCGAGAGCGCGGCAAACCTGGCTTCCACGGATTCGAGCGAGGATGCGTCGCAGACCCTGGCGATCCAGCGTGTCTTGCGGCCGTACTGGCGCAATTCCGCCCTGGCAGACGGGCCTTCCTGCACCAGTTCCAGGTCGCTGCTGCCAATGAGTATAACCGCTCCCCGTCCGCTGCGCGCAAGCGCAAGCTTGCCCCTTATCAAGCTCTCGTCGAACTCGGCGACGGGGAACCAGGCGTGGGTGAAATCCGGCTGCTCCTCGAAGGTCGAAAAGTCGAGTACGGCCAACCCTCTGTACTGGTGCGCGCGAGGGAGGGCGCCGCAACCACCCCAAAAGGAGGGTCGGCCGTACCCGAACTGAATTGTCTCGCCAGGGTGATTGATCCAGACCGCGGCCTCCGGACGCTCCCCGATCCTTAAGTGCAGGACAGTCTCCTGGTAGCCCCATTCGTGCCAGCGGTAGTGGACGGCGGAGCCCATCGCGAAATTGCGTCCCTTGTAGTGGTAGAGCGCTGCGAACCGGTTTTCGCCCTGGGCAAAGCGCCATTCCTGGTGGTCGTCGGTCTCGTGGCAGGCGACCGCGGCCAGGCCATCCGGCACCACGAGGCCATGATCTCGCAGTAAGACGGCAAGCTGTGGCAGCGCATGGACGCGACGGCCATACCAGCCCTTGCCCCAGAGCAGGCGCGCTACGCCCGAAAGCTCGAGCGAGCGGCCGGCACAGAGCGTATGCTCATAGGAGCGCCCTTGAGCGGCGGTGATCATGCCGTGGTGGGCGGAGCGGGCGATAATTTCGCAGAGCCGGACAATGCCGTTCCTGGCGCGCTCGGCGATGTCGGCGTCCGGCGAAAGCGCTGCGAGCGCCGTCAGCCCCTTGAGGTCGATCGGAAAATAGGGCGCGGAATTGAATTCCGCCATTTCCCAAGCCTCGAAATGGTCGAGCCAGGCCCGTACCCGGGCCGCCCCGACCGCGTTTTGGTCCTTGCCCTTGCGGCCGGAGCGGCGGAACGTGGCATCCGGCAGAAGGTGACCGGCGAGATAGGCCGAGGTATGGAACAGCAAGGCGTGGTTTTCGGAGAAGTACCACTGCACATCGTTGCCCGGCTCGTCCATCCAGTAGCGAAAATTGAGGATGGCATCGTCGACGCGGGCGCGCGTCCTCCCGCCGATATCCTCTCCCCACACGGTGCGGGACCAGATCAGCGGAACGAGTGAGAAATCGGCGCAATCGTGGCAATCTTCGATCGACGGCAGGATCTCCTCGATCATCACATCGGTGTCCGCGCCCGAGCGCCCACTCGCCAGCCGCGCGAAGGCGCGCACGGTGTCGCGTTCGGAGGATTCGGAGATCTCGTCGAGCGTTTCGGCGATGCGAGCGGCAAGCGATGATGGAGCTTCGCCCTGGGGGCCGGCGTGGCAGATCTCGACCCCCAGCGAGCGCGAGGCGACGAAGCCGCCGGCATCGAGCGTCACCCGGAAGTGGCGGAAGTCGGCCGGCGCTTTTTCGGACGGACCGATGACGAGCCGCCGGTCGCCGGCCTTGAGGACGAAATCGTGGTTGAAGCGTTCGCTCGACATGAAGTCGCCTTCGACGGTGACATTGGCCCTCACGTCGACCGGCAGCGGCGTGGTGAAGAGTAGGGTAACGTCGCCCTCGAGGTAGGCGGGGCGATCGAAGTGCATGCCGTCGAGAACGTGCTCGATCTTGGCCGCCGCCTCGCTCTCGCAGGGAACGGGCAGCGCCACGCTGGCCTTTGGACCGGAGAGGTAGTCGAGCTGGAAAAAGTAGCGCGCGTCGCGCTCGGCGAGGTCGTCGAAGAAGATCTCGATCTGGTTGAGCCCGGCCTTCAATGGCAGGTCGTACTCGGCCCTTGCCTCGAGGTTGCGGCTGTAGGGCGCCATAAAGCCCGCTTCGGCGCCGTTTACCCACAGCACCGCGCCGCCGCAGGTGCCGAGGCGGACCTTCGCCGTACCCGCCTCCTCCGCCTCGATATAGGTCCGAGCCCAGGTCGAAAGCCGTGTCGGACGGAACCAGAAGCCGGAGAGATCGAGGCGCGGCGACCCGAAAGGCAGCCACCAGCGCATGCCTTCGAAGGCGCCGCGAACGTCCGGCCGCTTGCCGCGATAGCGCTGGGCAAAGATCGTCCGGCAAGGATACTCGTGGGGAATGAAGTTCTTGTGCTTGGTCAGGAAGAAGAAGGGGTCCATTTCGCCCTCCATCGGCTGGTCCGGCACGTCAAAACGCTCCTCCGCGATCGCGCCAAGCTGCCAGTAGCGGATGGGCTCGCGCGCGGCCAGTCTCTTTTTCAGGTGGAAGGTCGTATCGGTCATTTCAGCTCCGCCACGGCAACGGGGGTCACGTCGTTGTATTCCTGGTTCTCTCCGGTCATGCCCCAGACGAAGGCATAGGGCCCGGTACCGGCGCCCATGTGGATCGACCAGGCGGGCGACAATACCGCCTCTCCGTCGGCGACGATGAGGTGGCGCGTCTCCTCGGGGCGGCCCATGAGATGGATGATCCGGTCTTCCGCCGCCATGTCGAAATAGCAGTAGGCTTCCATGCGGCGCTCGTGCAGATGCGGTGGCATCGTGTTCCAGATGCTGCCGTCGGCAAGATCGGTGATGCCCATCAGGAGAAGGCACGAGGGAGCAACCTCCGGATGAATATACATCGCGAGGCGTCGCCTGTTCGACCGCCTGGCATCACCCAGCTCAAGCGGCCTGGCTTCGTGCCTCGGGATCAGCCGGTGGGGCAGATCAGCGCCCGCCGGAACCGAGTTCATGTAGTAGCGCGCCGGCGCATCGGCGGACTGGCTCGCGACGGTGATTTCCCTTGCACCCCGTCCGACATAGAGAACGTCGCGGTTCTGAAGCGTAAATCCTTGCCCGTCGACGATGACTGTGCCGCTGCCGCCGAGGTTGGCGATGCCCATCTCACGCGCCGATAACAAATGGGGCGTACCGATTTCGGCACCGGATCCGAAGGTCAGACTTTTTGCGACCGGCACGGCGCCGCCGATCATCAGACGATCGACATGGGTATAGGTGAATTTCACCGCATCAGGGGC
The DNA here is from genome assembly GCF_000379605.1 of Rhizobium giardinii bv. giardinii H152. Taxonomy (GTDB): domain Bacteria; phylum Pseudomonadota; class Alphaproteobacteria; order Rhizobiales; family Rhizobiaceae; genus Pararhizobium; species Pararhizobium giardinii. Next base: position 706,049 of record NZ_KB902578.1, read on the forward strand.
AAAGAGGTCGGTGATCAGGAATTCGCCACGCAGGCGTTCCGTGTCGTAGCCCTTGATGTCCTCGGGGCCGGCGCCGTACAAGACTTTCATCGTCATGCCGCCTGTCCTTCTGCGCCGACATGCTGCAGGGCTTCGGAAAGGCACAGGATCGCCAGTGCCTGTCCGTAGCCGGTCGGCTGGATCGGGATGTCTTTGTAGAACTGGAGATCATGACCCATGCGCGTTCCGTAGGAGACGTTGAGCACGGTGCCATTTATGTCGATATTGCTCATGACCGCCTCCAGCGCCTTCAGGCCGGCGGCCTGCCAGGCGGGCGTGCCGAGGCCGAGGCGGTGGCCCTTGAGCAGGCCATAGCCAATTCCGGCAGTGGCCGAAATTTCCTCATAGGAGCTTTCGTCGTCGAGAAGGGTGCGCCAGGCGCCAGATGCGGTCTGTAGCGGCAGGAGAGCGTCGACCTGGCTGGTAAGGACTCCCTCGAGGAAGGTCCTGACCGGAGTTGCGATCTCGGCGAGGTCGAAGAAATCGAGAATTCCGGCGGTGATCCAGGCATTGCCGCGCGCCCAGCGTGCCCGCGCAAAATTGTGCCGGCCATCGAACGTCCAACCATGGAACCAGAGGCCGGTTTGAGGGTCGGATAGATAGCGGGCATGGACGAGGAATTGCCGCGAAGCTTCGTCGACGAGCGCGCGCCGGCCGCTCGCCTGGCCGTAGGAGGCGAGGAAAAGCGCCACCATATAGAGCGTGTCGTCCCACAGTTCGTTGTCGTTGACCTTATCGGAGACATGATGCTCGAAGCCGCCTTCCGGCGTGCGCCCCATGTCCGCGATCACGCGGTCCGCCCAGTCGTCGAGCACCGGTTGCCACCGCGGATTTCCGGTCTTTGCCCAAAGCACGGAAAGGCCGAGCATTGGCGCCGTCGTGTTGACGTTGAGCTCGGGCAGGCCCGCTGCAAGCCTTGCTTCATACCAGTTTTCGACGAGCTGGCGCAGATCGTCGCGGCCGGTGAACAGCCAGAGCCTGATCAGGCCGTAGAGCCCGACGCCCTGCGGCCATTCCCAACTGTCGAAGCTGATGTAGTCACCTGCGGTCCCATCGAGGTTCGGCTCGTGGAAACGACCCTCGTGCTTGAGGCCGGTCATGCCGGCGACAAGACGATCGAGACCAACGCGAATATCGCGGGCATTCGGGCCCATGACGTTCCTCCCATGTACACCGCTCGCGCGGCTCCTCGGAGAAAATAAAATCACGAGGTTTTTTCTTGCGCAATCTGAAAATTTTTCTCATGATTGCGAAAAGGAGGAGCGAAGTGATCGCAAAACCGCCGTCCGGCAAGCGTGGCAAGAAAAGCAAGCGTGTCCGTCTCGAGGACATCGCCGAGGCATGCGGCGTTTCTCTCAGCACAGCGTCACGCGCCCTGGCCGGCGAAAAGGGTGTTCGCCCGGAGATCCGGCAGCAGGTCCTGGAAGCGGCAAAGAACGCGAACTATGTCATCCCGACGGCCGTTGCCGGCCAGAAGGTCATTCTCGCCGCATCGAGCGCGGCGATGATCGACTATGTGCGCAACCAGTTCACCCTCTACGTGCTGGAAGGGCTGAAGGATCGTGCGCAGACGCTCGGCCTCGAGATCGTCACCCGGCCGATCGCCGATCGGACCGAGGAACTGGCGGTGCTGAAGGAGGCCCAGCAAGACGATCAGGTGGCCGGCCTGCTGTTCCTCACCGTCGATGACGAGGGCATGCTTGCCGCAACCCGCGACTTCGACAAGCCGGTTGTGCTGCTCAACAGCGATGATCCGTTCATGCGGCTATCAAGCGTCACCCCGTGCAACCGCTCGAGCGCACGCCTGGCAACCGACCACCTCATCAATCTCGGTCATAGTCGCATCCTCTTTCTCATGCGGCCCGGCCGAAGAACGATCGAGCGCCGCTTTGAAGGTTGGCGCGATGCGTTGCTGGCGAAAGGACTGCCGGCAACGGATGATCTGGTCGTGCCAGTCGACGACTGGCTGCCGGAGCTTGCGACGCAAGCCATTGCCGAGCGGATTTCGGCCTGCGGGCTGGATTTCACCGCCGTCTTGGCTGCAGGCGACAGCCTCGCTGTAGGGGCCATGATCGGCATTCAACAAAAAGGCTTTTCAGTACCTGGCGATGTGTCGGTGATCGGGATGGACGACTTGCCTCAGGCGGTTTTCCTCAATCCGCCACTGACGACGATGCACATTCCGATGCGGGAGATCGGATCGGTCGCCCTTGATCTCCTGCGCGACAAGCTTTCCGGTCTACCCATGCCGCCGCGACGGGTGGAACTCGCCTGCCATTTGGTCGAGCGAGCATCGACGGGCAAGGCGCCGGCGAACTGATCGGCGGTGTCAGATGGCTCATCTCGACCTGTCCTCGACAACCAGTTCTGGGCATCAGGTCGCCAATGATGCCAAAACGGGGCACGACTGGAAAATCAAGGAATTAAGAGATTTTAGGGAGAATTGGCTGGGGACCTGGATTCTCACATGATTTCAATGATTTAGCAAAATCACCTTTGATTTCCCTATATTTTCCCGCCGCGAGCGACCATGGATGCCACCTTTGTGCCCTGGCGTTGGGCATCAGTGAACCGGCGGCGTAAGCGGAAATAATTTCCGCGCTGAGCGCCGAAGCTACCGAACTGGCGACCACCGCGGCACGGCGGCTTCGCGCCCGCATTCCAGTCATTCCGAAAGCGCTGGCGAATTCTCAAAAGCTGCCGGTCCGCTCGATGCCCGTCCATGAACGCAGTGCGCCACAAGCGGTCATGGCGAAGGAAGACGGCCAGCGAAGAAAAGACGAAGAAGGAAGAACAACTGGCCTTCGGGTTTCTCGCTATTTCGACAGATCAACTTTCACAGAGCATTGGCGTTTCGGTGATCGTCCCAAGAACGAATGTCGTTCCGTTCGCGGTCCCCAGATTCCCGCGCACTATGGGCGACGATCTCAATGCTGTAGCCTCCGCCGGTTTCGTCCTCACTTACATTGGGGAGCCGCAACCGTCGCAAGCCGCATGCAAAGCAGTCCCACGGTTCACACGCTGGCGGAACCTTGGAGCCTTCCTTCTCCTGATCATGGCGAGGCGGCCCTGAACGCGAGGGGACCGCGGCGCGAACCATATCGTCGTCAGAGGAAGACTGTTGTCAAACGCGAATGCCTGATTGGCTAGCTGGTTGGTATCCGATGCGACCTTGCAAAGGACGGCTCCGAAGTCGCTATGGCCTCGCCGGACGGTTAATCTTTTCTGGCGGCCCTCTACAATATGGCTTCGCAATATTGCGTTTTCGTGGAGGCAATGTGTAGAGTTCATTGCGCAGGGTCATTCCGGAACTATCGGAGGTTGCGATGGGTAATTCCTTTGGGCAGTCCCGTAACGGCTTATGTGGGCCTGAGAGTGGAAAAGAGGCTTGTCACGCCGCTCGTGACCGTGACGGAGGCGGCCCGCTCGATAGCGGCGGGCGACTTTGGCAGACGGGCGTCGGGCCAAGGCGGCTTCGGCGAGGCCGACCGCCTGATCGAGTATTTCAACCGCATGGCCGAATAGTTGCAGCGGGCGGAGAAGGAGCCGAAGTACTCGAATTCCGCGATCCCCACGAACTCAGGACCCCGCTGACGATCCTGCGGGGCCGNATGCAGGGGCTAGCAGACGTGTCTTCTCCCAGTCAGGAGCTGTTCCAGAGCCTCAGGTGAATGCGCGCGCTGGATAAACATAAAGTCCAGGATTAGATCCGATATGAAGCCTCCAATCGTCATCCCGCTTGCTCTGCTGCTCGGCGCTTCCACTATGCCG
>NZ_KB902579.1:0-307410 GCF_000379605.1 Rhizobium giardinii bv. giardinii H152
TCATTTCCTCGGCACCTCGGAGAACGCCGTGCGCATCCAGGTCTACGTTGCACTGATCGCCTACATTCTGCTGCGCATGGCCCAAGCCTGCCAGACCGCGATTTCCCAANCGCTCGCCTTCACCCGCCTCGTCCGCCTCAACATCATGCACCGCAGACCGATCAACGCGCTCAGGCAAACTCCCCCATCACCGAGATCCGACCCACGACAATTGCCTCTGCCAATCGTGGAAATTTAAACCGGACAGCAGTGGGCTTGACCCGAGGATCCGGGCACGCGCATCGCCGGATGGTGGAGCTTTGGTAGGCTTGGGGATGGATCCTCGGGTCATTCCTCGGGTTAAACCCGAGGACGACGACCGTGAGGAGATCGCGCCAATAGCGAACATCCGACCGCGGAGGTATCCGGTTTTCTCCGCCGAATTCCTCCCCTCCGTCATCCTCGGGCTTGACCCGAGGATCCCCTCCAGGTGACCTCACACCCGATCGACAAACCCGTCCAGCACCCGTTTCTGCCCGGCGCGGTCGAAGTCGATGGTCAGTTTGTTGCCCTCGATGCTGGCGATGTTGCCATTGCCGAACTTGATGTGGAACACGCGGTCGCCGACGTTGAATTTCGAGGGTTCGTCGATCTTCGACTTGGCGACGAGTTCGCCGTCGATGGTGCGGGCGCGCGGGCCGCTCTCGCCGTAGCCGATGCGCTCTATGCCGACGCCGGAGCGGCTGCCCCAGTTGTCGCGTGTGGCGTCGGTCTTGTGGGCCTGGGCGCGTTTCCAGCCAGGGGTGGAATAGGCGTTGGCGAAAGGTTCCTGCTTGTCGAAGCGCGACTGGCCGTAGCCGCCGCGGTTGTAGCCGCCGTAGGATTGGTCGGTCTCGGCGACGTCGACATGGGTGACGGGCAATTCGTCGAGAAAGCGCGAGGGGAGCGTCGATTGCCACAGGCCGTGGATGCGTCGGTTGGCTACGAACCAGATGTGGCAGCGGCGTTTGGCGCGGGTGAGCCCGACATAGGCGAGGCGGCGTTCCTCCTCGAGGCCAGAGCGGCCGCCTTCGTCGAGGGCGCGCTGGTGCGGGAAAAGGCCCTCTTCCCAGCCGGGCAGGAAGACGGTTTCGAATTCCAGGCCCTTGGCCGAATGCAGCGTCATGATCGAGACGGCGTCGAGATCCTCGTTCTGCTCGGCGTCCATCACCAGCGCGATATGCTCAAGGAAGCCGCGCATCGATTCGAACGCTTCCATCGAGCGGATGAGCTCCTTGAGGTTTTCGAGGCGTCCGGGCGCCTCGGCCGACTTGTCGTTCTTCCACATGTCCGTATAGCCGGACTCTTCGAGGATGGTTTCGGCCAGCTCGGTGTGCGGCGTGGTTTCCAGCAGACCCTGCCAGCGCTTGAACATGGTGACGACGTCGAACAGCGATTTGCGCGGCTTGGCCTTCATCTCGTCGGTCTCGATGAGATCGGCTGCCGCCGCAAGCATCGGGATGTTGCGGCCGCGGGCATAGTCGTGAAGACTGCGCACCGTCGTATCGCCGAGGCCGCGCTTCGGGGTGTTGACGATGCGCTCGAAGGCGAGGTCGTCGGCGGGCTGGCAGACGAGGCGGAAATAGGCGAGCGCATCGCGGATCTCGAGCCGCTCGTAGAAGCGCGGGCCGCCGATGACGCGGTAATTCAGGCCGAGCGTGACGAACCGGTCTTCGAACTCGCGCATCTGGAAGGAGGCGCGCACCAGGATCGCCATGTCGTTCAGACTGTGCTGCTGGCGCTGCAGCTGCTCGATTTCCTCGCCGACGGCGCGGGCTTCCTCTTCGGAATCCCAGGCGGCGTGCACCTGCACCTTGTCGTCGTCGGGGTCTGTGCGGTCGGTGAACAGCGTCTTGCCGAGGCGGCCCTCGTTGTGGGCGATCAGATGGGCGGCGGCGCCGAGGATGTGCTCCGTCGAGCGGTAGTTGCGCTCCAGCTTGATCACCTTGGCGCCCGGAAAATCCTTCTCGAAGCGCAGGATGTTGTCGACCTCCGCGCCGCGCCAACCATAGATCGACTGGTCGTCGTCGCCGACGCAGCAAATGTTGATTTGCGGGGGTTTCCCCTCCCCAACCCCTCCCCACAGGGGGGAGGGGCTTTCCTGCCGTTCCTCTTGCGCAAAATCACCAGAACCGGTGTTCACAGACCCGCGGTGGTCGCCGGCGGTGGCGCGGGAAGAGGTTTGCCCCTCCCCCTTGTGGGGAGGGGTTGGGGAGGGGTTTTTTCTGCTGTGGGGCCGCTGGGCAAGCAGCCGCAGCCACATGTACTGGGCGGTGTTGGTGTCCTGATACTCGTCGACGAGGATATAGCGGAACTTGTCGTGATATTCCTTCAGCACATCCGGATGGGCGCGGAACATGCGGATCGGGTGGAGCAAAAGATCGCCGAAATCGCAGGCGTTCAGCGTCATCAGCCGGGCCTGATAGGCAGCGTAGAGCTCGCGGCCCATGCCGTTGGCGAACGAGCGGGCATCGCCTTCGGGGATGTCGGCCGGGCCGAAGCCCTTGTTCTTCCAGCCGTCGATCATCTGGGCGAACTGCTTGGCCGGCCAGCGCTTGTCATCGATGCCCTCGGCCTGGATGATCTGCTTGATCAGCCGCACGACATCGTCGGTGTCGAGAATGGTGAACGAGGACTTGAGCCCGACGAGTTCGGCATGGCGGCGCAACAGCTTGACGCCGATCGAGTGGAAGGTGCCCATCCAGGGCATGCCCTCGACGGCGGCGCCGACCAGCACGCCGATGCGCTCCTTCATTTCGCGGGCCGCCTTGTTGGTGAAGGTGACGGCGAGGATCTGGCTGGGATAGGCGCGGCCGGTCGACAGGATATGGGCGATGCGGGTGGTGAGCACCCGGGTCTTGCCGGTGCCGGCGCCGGCGAGCACCAGAACAGGACCGTCGAGGGTTTCGACGGCTTCGCGCTGTTCCGGGTTCAGGCCGGAGAGATAATCGGGCGCCCGATGCTGGTCACGCGCAGCCATGGCGCGGGCGGCGATGCCGCCTGAGGGGGCCGGCGGCGCCGGCTCACGACCGCGCAACGGGCGCGGCGCTGGCTCCTCATCGAAGAAGGGAATGTCGTCAAATCCATTGCTCATGCGGCTCAATGTAGTGATTCGGCGCCGAAAGGCCAGAATTCCGTTCTTCTTTTATTCCGGAAGTCCAGCTTCATTGGGGAAACAACCGCTTTTGTGCCGCGATCAGGGCCGATGATCGGCATCGAAGACGGGATCGACGGGAACCTGCAGCGCGGTTGCCAGCTGGTTGGTCCTGGCGGCAAGCGAAATGACGCGCAGGAGATCGGCATGCTGCTCGGCGGTCATGCCCTTGGCCCTGGCGGCGGCCGAATGCGAATGGGCGCAGTAGCCGCAGCCATTGGTGACGGAGACGGCGATATAGAGCATCTCCTTCACCAGCGGATCGAGTGCCGACGGCGTTGCCATCGCCGCCTTGACCTCGGCCCAGGTGGCTTCCAGCAGGCCGGGATCGAAGGCGAGGTAATGCCACATGTTGTTGATGAAGTCCGACTTGCGGGTGGCGCGGATGTCATCGAACACGGCTTTGACGCGCGGATCGGATTCCGGGTTCTGATTTTTGGCGATGGTGCTCATGGGGCCTCCGGGTTCGTTTGACTGGAAAGCGGTCGCTTAGGACCGAAAATTGCTTTCATTACAATTGCGTAATGATGGTATTCTGGCATTGCCCGGCCTGCGGCAAAAGGGGATAGTTGGCCTTGTTGATGGACCCCGCGCGCCGCCATGGCCGGGAGCCGTGATTTCAATGGAGTTCCTTGATGCGGCTTTGGAAGCAGGTGTCGATCAGTCTTGTCATCCTTGCGGTGGGTCTCGGTGCGTGGGTCCGCTTCGTGCCGGGCGCCGGCGCGATGCTTGCCAAGGCGGGTGTACCCGCGCAACTGGTGGCCTTTGCCGCAAAGCCGGCGGCAGAGACGGGTGACGGGCAGGGCCGGGCACAAGGTCAGGGTGCGGGCCGGCGCGGGCAGGGCGGCGGTGCGCCGCTCGTTGTCACGCAGCCGGTCGACAGCGCCGTCGTCAACGACAGGCTGAACGCGATCGGCAATGGCGAGGCGATCGTCTCCGTCGCCGTCACGCCGCAGGCGACCGGCAACCTCACCGAGATCCTCGTCAAATCCGGCGACGAGATCGAGAAGGGCCAGGTGATCGCCCGCCTCGACAGCGACGAGCAGAGGATCGCCGCCGCCCAGGCCAAGGTCGCGCTCGACAGCGCCCGCGAAAAGGTTCAGCGCAACCGCAGGCTCGGCAATACCGTGTCGGTCGCCATCGCCCGCGAGGCGGAATTCGCCATGCAGACCGCCGAACTTGCGCTGCAGACGGCGCAGCTCGACCTGAAGCGCCGCGACATCGTTGCGCCCTCCGGCGGCATCGTCGGGATCATCACCGTCAATCCGGGCGACTATGTCACCACCTCGACGCCGGTCGCCGTCGTCGACGACCGCTCGCAGATCCTTGTCGATTTCTGGGTGCCGGAGCGGTTTTCCACCAAGATCGCCGTCGGGCAGGCGGTGACGGCCTCGGCCATCGCGCTGCCGGGCTCGGAGTTTTCCGGCGCCATCGACGCCATCGACAACCGCGTCGACCAGGCAAGCCGGACGCTGCGGGTCAGGGCACGGGTCGACAATCCGGACGATACGCTGAGGGCCGGCATGTCCTTTGCCGTCTCGGTTCGCTTCCCCGGCGACGACTATCCGACGGTCAATCCGCTGGCGATCCAGTGGAGCGCCGACGGCTCCTATGTCTGGCGCGTCGAACAGGACAAGTCGCAGAAGGTCCCGGTCAAGATCATCCAGCGCAATTCCGACAAGGTGCTGGTCGAGGCAAAACTCGCCAAGGGCGATGCCGTGGTGATGGAGGGCGTGCAGCGCCTGCGTGACGGCGGCGCGGTGCGTGTGGCGAGCGACGAGAAGCCGCTGCAACAGAAGCCGAGCGAGGGCGGCGGGGAGCAGAAGGTCTCCGAAGCGGAGACCGCGAAATGAGCGGCGCAGGCGACCATCACGAGGCCGGGCGCACGGCGGGTTTTACGGCGCTGTTCATTCGCCGGCCGATCTTCGCGCTGGTCGTCAACACGCTGATCATCGTTGCCGGTCTGGCAGCGCTGAACGGCATCGAGATCCGCGAACTGCCGCAGGTGGACCAGCCGGTGGTCTCGGTCAACACCCAGTTCGACGGCGCTTCGCCCGAAACGGTCGACCGCGAGCTGACCTCGGTGATCGAGGGTGCCGTGTCGCGCGTCCAGGGCATCAAGGATATTTCCTCGACGTCTCAATACGCCCAGAGCCGCGTCACGCTGCAATTTTCCGACACGACCGATATCGGCCAGGCCTCCAACGATATCCGCGATGCGCTCGGGCGGGTGGCGAACCAGCTGCCGGAGGATGCCGACGAGCCGCGCATCGTCAAGGCCGACGCCGACAGCCAGCCGATCCTTCGGCTGGCGCTGACGTCCGACACGCTGTCGATGGAAGACCTGACGCTGCTTGCCGAAAACGAGATCACCGACCGGCTCGCCGCCGTCGAGGGCGTCGCCGACGTGCAGATCAACGGCGACCAGGAGAAGATCTTCCGCATCGACGTCAACCAGTCGAAGCTGGCCTCGCGCGGATTGACAATCGCCAGTCTGCGCGATGCGCTGGCGACCGCCTCGCTCGACGTGCCGGCCGGGTCGCTGACCAGCGCCGACCAGGACATTTCGGTGCGCGCCACCGCCGGCCTGCAGACGCCGGAGGAATTCGAGAACCTGATCCTCGGCGACAATGTGCGGCTCGGCGATATCGCGACGGTGACGCTCGGCCCGGATATCGGCACGTCGTCGCTGAGGTCGAACGGCCGCCCGGGCATCGGGCTCGGCATCATCCGGCAGGCGCAGTCGAACACGCTCGATATTTCCGAGGGCGTGAGGAAGGCGGTGGCAACCATCGACGAGATCCTGCCGAAGGGCACGCAGCTCAAGGTCACCAGCGACGACGCGGTGTTCATCGAGGGCGCCATCCACGAGGTGGAGATCGCGCTGGTTGCCTCCGTCATCATCGTCACCATCGTCATCTATCTCTTCCTGCTCGACTGGCGGGCGACCCTCATCCCGACGCTCACCATGCCGATCGCGCTGGTCGGCACCTGCGCGGCGATCTATCTCGCCGGTTTCTCGATCAACATCCTGACGCTGCTGGCGATCGTCCTGGCGACGGGGCTGGTGGTGGACGACGCCATCGTCGTGCTTGAAAACATCGTGCGGCGGCGCGGCGAGGGCATGGGGCCGCGGGCGGCGGCGGTGCTCGGGACGCTCGAAGTGTTCTTCGCCGTCATCGCCACGACGGCGACGCTTGCGGCGGTGTTCGTGCCGCTGTCGTTCCTGCCGGGGCAGACGGGTGGGCTGTTCCGCGAGTTCGGCTTCGTGCTCGCCTTCGCCATCCTGCTCTCGGCGTTCGTATCCTTGACGCTCTGCCCGATGCTGGCGTCGCGCATGCTCAAACCGCATGGCGAGGAACACGGCCATACCGGGTTCATGGGCAAAATCGGCGTTTTTGCCGCCGGTTTCTATCGGCGGACGCTGCGGGCCTGCCTCAATTCGCCGCTGATCGTCTTCATGGTCGCGATTATGGTGACGGCGGCGGGCGCAGGCGCCTTCACGCTCTTGAAGTCGGAACTGACGCCGACGGAGGACCGCGCCCGCATCATGCTGCGGATGCAGGCGCCGCAGGGCGTTTCGCTCGAATACACGCAGGCGCAGATGCGCCGCGTCGAGGACGGGCTGCAGCCGCTGGTCGACAGCGGCGAGATCGCCAATGTCTTCTCCGTTTCCGGCCAGGGCGGCTCGGTCAACGGTGGCTTCATGGTGCTGACGCTGGCGCCCTGGAGCGACCGGGACCGCACCCAGCAGCAGATTTCCGCCGACATCACCAGGATAACGGCGAATATCCCGTCGATCCGGGTCTTCCCGATCCAGCCGAACAGCCTTGGCATCCGCGGCGCCGGCAACGGCCTGCAGGTGGCGCTGGTCGGCAACGACTACCGCAAGCTCGGCGAGGCGGCCGCGAAACTGGTGCGGCAGATGGACGACAGCGGCCGTTTCGAAAACGTCCGCCTGAACTACGAGGAGAACCAGGCGCAGCTTTCGGTGACGATCGACCGCGAACGCGCCTCCGATCTCGGCATCGATATCAAGGGCCTGTCGTCGGCGCTGCAGGCGATGCTCGACGGCAACAGCGTTCTTGATGTCTACGTCGACGGCGAAGCCTATCCGGTCAAGCTGCTGTCGACGACCAACCCGGTCAATGACCCGACCGACCTGCAGAACATCTTCCTGAAGACCGGCGACGGCAAGATCGTGCCGATGTCGTCGATTGCGACCGTCGAGGAAAGGGCGGTTGCGCCGCAGCTGTCGCGTGAGTCGCAATTGCGCTCCGTCTCGCTCTCCGCGGGGCTCGGGCCCGATATCGCGCTCGGCGACGCCCTGTCGATGGTCGAGCAGATGGCCGAGCCGCTCCTGCCGCCCGGGTCGCGCGTCGTGCCGCTTGCGGAAGCCGCGACGCTCGACGAGAACGCCAACGGCATGTTCATCACCTTCGGCTTTGCGCTGGTGATCATCTTCCTGGTGCTGGCCGCACAATTCGAAAGCCTGGTCAGCGGCCTGATCATCATGTCGACGGTGCCGCTCGGCCTTGCCTGCGCCGTCTTTGCCATGCTGCTCACCGGCAATACGTTGAACATCTACAGCCAGATCGGCCTGGTGCTCCTGGTCGGCATCATGGCGAAGAACGGTATCCTCATCGTCGAATTCGCCAATCAGCTGCGCGACCGCGGCGAAGACCTGCGCTCGGCCATCGAGAATGCGGCAAATATCCGGCTGAGGCCGGTGATGATGACGATGATCGCCACCATCGTCGGTGCCGTGCCGCTGGTGCTGGCAAGCGGCGCCGGCGCCGAGGCGCGCATCGCACTCGGCGGCGTTCTGGTCGGCGGCCTCGGGCTTGCCACGGTGGTGACGCTGTATCTGACGCCGGTCGCCTACCTGGTCATTGCCCGGTTCACCAAGCCGCATGTCGATGAAGAACGGCGGCTGCACCGCGAGCTGGAGCAGGCCGAAGCGCTGCAACTGGCCGAAGCCGCGGAATAAAGTCCCTCCGGCCGCATTCGGAGCCGGTTTTTCGCCCACGTTCGGGGCAGGGCGATTGCAAGAGGCGCTTGATCCTTCCCGGCGGGGGAAGGTGTCGCGAAGCGCCTGAATGAGCCTCCTCATAGCCTCGCATGCGCTCGACACTTCTCCCCGGTGGGGAGAAGAGGGAGGCCAGTCGCAACCCCGACCATTCGCAGCTTGAGCTGCGGCTCATTCGGGTGCGGCGAAGCGAATAGGACGTGTTCCGACCGGTGCGCCTGTGGCGCGATCGATGGTGACGGGATCGATCTCCGTTCCTGTCTCGGCGTCGAAGAAACGGGTCACCTTGCCCCCGCCGCGATGTTTGCGTCCCCACGCGCCCATCGCAAACAGCACCGGCAGAAAGTCGCGGCCGGCTTCCGTCAGCACATATTCGTCGCGTGGCGGACGCTCGGAATAGCGGCGTTTCTCCAGCAGTCCCTCCGCGGTCAGGCCTGTAAGCCGCCCCGTCAGCATCGTCGGCGCGATACCGAGGCTCCGGCGAAAATCATCGAAGCGGGTCAGCCCCGCATGGGCGTCGCGCATGATCAGCATGCTCCATGCGTCTCCTACAAGCGCCAGGCTGCGGGCGATCAGGCATGGTTGGTCCGAAAGATTCTTCATGTCGGTATCTTTTTAGTAGTGACTTACTATTAAATTGATAGTAACTGATTGTTCATCGATGTTCCACGACAAAATGAAGGCAGACGAGATGAGCAAGACAGAACGCGGGGTAGCCCTGGTCACGGGAGCTTCCTCCGGCATCGGGCTGGTGACGGCACAAGCCTTGCGGCGCGATGGCTACCGTGTCTTCGGCACCAGCAGAAGGCCGATGCCGGACACGGCTGATGGGGTGACGATGCTGATCTGCGACGTGATCGATGACGTGTCCGTGCAGAGCGTCGTCGACGAGGTTCTAAGCCGCGCGGGGCGGATCGATCTTCTGGTCAATAATGCCGGTCTCGGCCTCCTGGGGGGCGCTGAGGAATCCTCGGTCGCACAGGTGCAATCCCTGTTCGACGTCAATGTCTTCGGCGTCATCCGCATGACCAATGCGGTGTTGCCGTCGATGCGGCGGCGCGGCAAAGGGCGCATCATCAACATTGGCTCGGTCCTGGGCCTCATACCCGCGCCATATGCAGCTCATTATTCAGCGGCCAAACACGCAATCGAGGGCTATTCGGAATCACTGGATCACGAGGTTCGTGCCTTCAATATTCGCGTCTCAGTTATCGAGCCGGCGTTTGTCCGTACCGTCTTCGACCAGAATGGGATCAAGCCGGATTCCACACTGAATGAATATGATCGCGCTCGAGCCGGTCTCGACGCGCTCCTTCGCGATGTGATGCCCAAAGCCGATCTGCCGGATGTGGTGGCCAACGTGGTCGTCAAGGCTGCGACCGATGCCCGTCCGCGACGGCGCTATACCGCTGGCAAGACAGCGCAGCAAATCAGCCTGCTGCGCCGGTTTGCCCCCGCGGAGATATTCGACAAGAACTTGCGCAAGCAGTTCCGCTTGCCGGCCTGACGGCGCCGATGACCACTACAAAACGAAAGTTAGTCTGATGAAATCATTCCTGATCGATCGCTATGCGAAAGGCGGCGCTCTGCGGCTCGGCGAAAGCCCTGTACCGGAGTTGAAGGACAACGACGTCATGGTGGGGATCCATGCCGCCGGAGTGAACCCCCTGGACAGCAAGATCAGGGACGGAGAGTTCAAGCTGATCCTGCCCTACCGCCTTCCGCTGATACTGGGCAACGATGTCGCGGGCGTCGTGGTCCGGGTCGGTGCCAATGTCCGGCAATTCAAGCCCGGTGACAAGGTCTACGCACGTCCCGGGCAGGCTCGCATCGGGACATTTGCAGAATATATTGCCGTGCACGCCGCCGATGTGGCAATGAAGCCGAAAAATCTGACCATGGAAGAGGCCGCATCCATTCCGCTTGTCGCCCTGACGGCATGGCAGGCGCTTGTCGAGCGGGCAAAACTGAAGAAGGGGCAGAAGGTCCTGATCCATGCCGGATCGGGCGGCGTGGGCGTGATCGCGATCCAGCTTGCCAAGCATCTCGGCGCACATGTGGCGACGACCACCAGCACAGCAAATATCGCTCTTGTGAAAAGTCTCGGCGCAGACGTCGTGGTCGATTACAAGAAGGATGATTTCGAGAAAGTGCTTCAGGGCTACGACGTCGTGCTGAACAGCCTCGGCAAGGACACGCTGGAGAAATCCCTTGGCGTGCTGAAGCCGGGCGGCAAGTTGATCTCGATTTCCGGTCCGCCCGACCCGGACTTTGCGCGGCAGAACGGCTCGGGCTGGCTGCTTCAGCAGGTGATGCGCCTGCTGAGTTCCGGCATCAGGAGAAAATCGAAAAGCCGGGGAATTGACTATTCCTTCCTCTTCATGACGGCGAACGGCGGGCAGCTCAGCAAGATCACGTCGCTGATCGAGGCGGGCGAGATACGCCCGGTGATGGACCGGGTCTTCCCGTTCGAGAGGACCGACGAGGCGCTGGCCTATGTCGAAACGGGTCGCGCGAAGGGGAAGGTCGTCGTCGCGGTGAAGTGACGTCTGAGGTGACAGGAGCAGCGGCAATCATCGCAGTGCACTGATTTGCCGCTGTCAATTTGAGTTCAAATGGGCCGGATAAGCTGCTTTCCCCGAGTGGCTGGGGCCCAGCGCGCGTGCCTTTGTCAACATCACCCAGGGCTATTTCTGCCCTGTGTCCCGACTGTCTCACTTCGGCGCAATTCCATGCTAAACCCGTGAAGTTCAGGACGAGGTTCTGGACAAAATGATTCCGATTTGCACAGTAGCGCGTTGAAATCTAAGAATTTCCGCGACGTGCAGCGGCGTTCGGGAGCGAGACATGGCGTTGAAGGCGATCAAGGCGGGCAAGCGCAACGAAACCGGCATAGCAACGGTCGTGCGGCTGATGAGCGAACGGTTCGGGGCGCGTTTCCAGACTGGAGAGGCCATCCGGGCGCAGCATGCCCACGCGACGACCTATATTCCCGCGCAATTGCCCGACGGCGTCGTCTTTCCGGAGAGCGCGGCCGAGGTCGAGGTGATCGTTTCGATCGCCAGCGAACATGGCGTTCCGCTGATCGCCTTCGGTACGGGGTCGTCGCTCGAAGGCCACATCAATGCGCCGCATGGCGGCATCAGCGTCGACTTGAGCCGGATGGACAAGGTGCTCGAAGTCAACGCCAGCGATTTCGACTGTACCGTCCAGCCGGGCATCACGCGCGAGGCGCTGAACATCCATCTGCGCGACACGGGCCTGTTCTTCCCGATCGATCCGGGCGCCAATGCCTCGATCGGCGGCATGGCGTCGACGCGGGCCTCCGGCACCAATGCGGTGCGCTACGGCACGATGAAGGACAATGTCCTCGCCGTGACCGCAGTGACGGCGGGCGGCAAGGAAATCCGCACGGCGCATAGGGCGAGGAAATCGTCCGCAGGCTACGATCTCACCCGGCTTTTCGTAGGCGCCGAGGGGACGCTCGGTATCCTGACCTCGATCACGCTCAGGCTGCAGGGCATCCCGGAGGTGATCGCCGGCGGCGTCTGCTCGTTTCCTTCTGTCGGCGACGCCTGCAACACGGTGATCCTGACCATCCAGTCGGGCATTCCGGTGGCGCGGATCGAGCTTCTGGACGCCGTGCAGATGCGGGCGAGCAACGCCTATTCCGGATTGTCCTTCCCGGAAATGCCGACGCTGTTCGTCGAGTTTCACGGCAGTGCCGAGAGCGTGGCGCTGCAATCCAGGCAATTCGCCGAGATCGCCGCCGAATTCGGCAGTTCCGAATTCCGCTGGACGGCCAATACCGAGGAGCGCAACGCGCTGTGGAAGGCGCGGCACAATGCCTATTGGGCGCAGAAGAGCCTGGCACCCGGGCTGGCTATACTCTCCACCGACGTCTGCGTGCCGATCTCGCGGCTTGCCGATTGCGTCGAGGCGACGCAGGAGGACATTCTCGCCAACGGCCTGATCGCCCCGATCGTCGGCCATGCGGGTGACGGGAACTTTCACGTCGGCCTGCTGTTTGACGACAAGGACGGCGCCGACATCGCCAAGGCGGAGGCTTTCGTCGCCCGCCTCAACGAGCGGGCGCTGGCGATGGATGGCACCTGCACCGGCGAGCACGGCATCGGGCAGGGCAAGATGCCGTTCCTCGAGGCAGAGCTTGGCGACGCACTCGATCTGATGCGACAGGTGAAGCGGGCGCTCGATCCCGGCAACATCTTCAACCCCGGCAAGATTTTTGCCATGTGAAAAGCCCCAAGCGATGCTAATACCATGATCG
Organism: Rhizobium giardinii bv. giardinii H152; assembly: GCF_000379605.1. GTDB lineage: Bacteria > Pseudomonadota > Alphaproteobacteria > Rhizobiales > Rhizobiaceae > Pararhizobium > Pararhizobium giardinii. The sequence goes on from NZ_KB902579.1 coordinate 12,490, forward strand.
ATGACAGGAGACGCCGGCAGGGGCGCCATCTTCCGCAACAAACGGGTTAGGACTTTCAACTGGTGCTTTCGCGAATTCTGGTTTTCGTCGGTGGTCTTCTGGTCGTGGCACTGTTTGCCGCGCTGATTGCACCACTATTCGTGGACTGGACCGATTTTCGCAAGGATTTCGAGCGCGAGGCGAGCCGGATCATGGGCAAGCCCGTGGTCGTGTACGGCAGCGTCGATGCGCGGCTGATCCCGTTCCCCTCGGTCACTCTCAACGATGTCCGCGTCGGCCAGTCCGAGAGCGGCGAGCCGCTGATCCAGGTTGCGCGTTTCTCGATGGATGCGGAGCTTGCACCGTTTCTTTCCGGGGAAGCGCTGATCTTCGACATGCGGCTGGAACAGCCGAAGGCCAAGGTGCGGCTGCTGCCGGATGGTACGCTCGACTGGGCGCGCGGACGCAAGGCCTCCATTCCGGCAAAGGTCGTGATCCTCGAAAACGTTGCCATTGCCGGCGGCCAGATCGATTTCATCGACGAGCAGACGGGCCGCACCCGGCGGATCACCGGGCTTGAAGCCGATCTCTCGGCGCGTTCGCTTGCAGGTCCGTGGAAGATGGAAGGCCGCGCGGCACTCGACGGCGAGGCGGGCAGCTTCTCCTTCTCCAGCAGCGAGGCCGACGACGAGGCAGGAACGCTCGGCCTGCGGGCGCGACTGACCCCGGACAAGCGCCCGTTTGGGGTTGAACTGGACGGCGACCTGAAGATCGTCGACTTCAAGCCGCTCTACCAGGGCAAGTTCACGCTGACCGAAAACAAGCCCGCCGAGGCGCAGCCGGTGTCCGATCAATCCGGCGCCTTGCGGGTCACGGGCGCCTTCGAGCTGACCAACGAGCGCATTCGCGTGCCCGAATACCGGCTCGAAATCGGCCCGAAGGACGATCCCTATCTGGTGACCGGCGAGGCGACGCTCGATACCGGCAAGGAACAGGAATTCCTGCTTCTGGCCGATGGCCAGCAGATCGATGTCAGCCGTATCGGCAATGGCGGCGAGGCGGGCAAGACCGGCCGCGACCCGGCAATCTCCGTTCGCCAGAGGCTGGCTGCGATGATGGCGATCGCGGCGGATATCCCGATCCCGCAGGTGCCCGGCCGCGCGAGCTTGAAGCTGCCGGCGATCGTGATCGGCGATACGACTGTGCGCGACGTCCGCCTTGACCTGAGGCCGGACGGGGCAGGCTGGATGGTCGACAAGGCAGTGGCGCAACTTCCCGGGCGAACGCAGTTCGAGGCCGAGGGCAGGCTGCAGCTGAGCGGCCAGCGCGCCTTCCGCGGCGCAATGCTCGTCGCGTCAAACCAGCCATCGGGCCTTGCGGCCTGGGTTGCCGGTTCGGTCGATCCGGCGATCCGCAAGCTGAAGACCGCCGGCTTTTCCGCCACCGTCAACCTGACCGACACGCTGCAGCAGTTCGAGCGCCTCGAATTGGCGGCCGGGCCTGCCGTCCTGCGCGGCCGGATCGAGCGGCAGGCGCTCGATGGCGTCCCGCCGAGCCTGTCGCTGCAGCTCAAGGGAAACCGCATCGACCTCGAAGCCCTGCAGGCGCTGGCGGGACTGGTGGCAGGCGATGCGTCGAACGAAACGGTGCTTTCGCACACTATCGCCGCCGATCTTTCGGCCGAGCATTTCTCCGCTTTCGACGAGGATGCCAGCGACGTGCAACTGGTGGCGACCCTGAAAAACGGCCAGCTGCAGGCCGAACGCGTCTCGATCGGCGATATCGCCGGAACGCAGCTGGCGCTTTCCGGGCGCATGAGCGGGGATTTCAGCACGCCGGTGGTTTCGGCCAAGATGAAGCTTGCCTCGCCGGATCTGACGCCGTTCCTGGCGATGATCGAGCGTCATGCCGCCGCCCATCCGGTGCTGGAAAGATTGGTGAAAAGCGGGTCTTACTACGCGGACGCGGCTCTCGATGTGACCGTGACGTCCGGAGGCCAGGACGGCAAGGCGCCGGTGACCTTCGGCATTATCGGCACCGCGAACGGCACGAAGATCGCCGCCAACTATCAGGCGCCGAATGTGGCGCAGGCGCTCACGGGACAAGGCATCCTGCTTGAGGCGACGATGGAGAACCCTTCGACGCCGGTGCTGCTCGGCCAGATCGGCTTTGACCCGCTGCCATTCGACGTTGATACGAATGCGATCTTCTCGGTCAAGCTGCAGGGCGCCGACGGCCAGAAGGCCAACGGTTCGCTGACCTTTACCACCGAGCGGACGTCGCTGACCGCCAATGGCGATATCGACCTGTCGCGGGAGAATTTCCTGTCCGGCCAGTCGAAGATCGTGCTGGAAAGCCGGGACTTCGAGCCGTTCCTGCTGTTGCAGGGTATTGGCCTGCCGCAGATGGGAACGGGGCTGCCGCTCGCCTTGAAGGCCGATATCGCGACGACGCCGGAGGCGGTGACGCTCTCGGAAATCGAGGGCAAGGCCGACAGCAACGCCTTTTCCGGGACCATCGCCATCGACCGCAAGATGCCGGGCAAGGTGACGGGAATAATGGCACTCGATACACTTGATCTTGCCTGGATCGGCGAAGGCATCATCGGACCGGTCGAGGATGCGACGAGCGGCGATCTGTCGACGTCGTCTGTCGTGCAACCGCCATGGAGCGGGCTCGACGTCGCGCTCGATTTTTCCACCAAGCGGTTCTGGCCAGGTATCTACGGCGCCGTCTCGGACCTTACCGGCAAGCTCGTCTGGAAGGGCGACCAGATCGAGTTCGGCACGCTTGCCGGCAACTGGCTCGGCGGCAAGGTCGAGGGCCGCCTGCTGCTCGGCAATGGCGACGGCTCCGGCTTTTTCCAGACGCGGCTCGACCTCAAGGATGCGGACCTTGCCGCAGCCGCCTGGACAGCGGGTGGGACGGCGGTAGCCGAGGCCAAGGTCGACCTGACGATTGCGATGGAGGCATCCGGCAAGACCGCGCGAGCCATGGCCGAGTCGGCCAGCGGATCCGGTACGGCGACGCTTCGCGATACCGTGGTTCACGGGCTCAATACGGCGGCGCTGCCGGACATCATCGCGGCGGCCGATCGGCTGGAGGGGGAGATCACGGCAGATGTCATCAAGCCCATCGCCGAGAAGCATGTTCTGACCGGCCAGGCGGCGCTTGGCGCGGTGACCGTGCCCTTCAACATTGCCGGGGGCACCCTGCGGGCGCAGAACGTGACGGCGGGCGATGCTGCGGCCGGTCTTTCCGCCAATGCGGAAATCAGCTTTCCGGACGAGCGGATGAAGGCGGGCGTGACCGTGGATTTCCATCCGGGCGAGGAGGCGCTGACGGGCGCCGAGCCGCAGGTGAAGCTTTCCTATGCCGGCCTGCTCAAGTCGCCCGGCCTGACGCTCGATGCCACCGACCTGTCGAATTACCTGTCGCTCAGGGCCTTCGAGCGCGAACGGCGTCGTGTCGAGACGCTGCAGGCGAACGTGCTGGAAAAACAGCGGCTGCGGCGGGAAGTGGCCCTTTACAAGGCCAATGCCGCCGAGCGCGAGGCGGCGCGGTTGCGGGCCATCGAAGAAGAGCGGCGGCGCCAACTTGCCGTGGAAACGGCAGCGCGGCAGAAGGCCGAGGCCGAGGCGAGGGCGCTTGCCGAGAAGAATGCGGCCGAGGATGCGGCTGCGGCCAAGGCGGCAGAGGCTGCGCGCAAGGCTGAGGAACAGAAGAACCTTCTGCCGTTCGATCCGACCGGCGGCGTATTGCGGGGCGGCGCGCTGGCTGCGCCGCAGGACGGCGGCATGAGCGGGCAGCCTGCCGACGAACAGCCAACGGTCCAGACGCCGCCGCAGGGACTTGATTTCAATACGCTGCCTGGTGTTACGGCGCAGTAAAAAACGCCTGTCGCGACGAGCAGCCCATGCGGCGGCGCGCCTTGCCGGACGGCGGCGGCGGAAGGCGGTTGACGGCGGCCGGACCATTCGCCAAGGGCACGACGGTGGCGGTGAATGGCAAGCGGCTCGAATTCCGGCCCGGCAGGCCGCATGCCGAGTGTCATCGATCCTCGGTTTGGGCCTTGATCCAGTTGAGCACATAGACCCTGAGCGCCGAGGAGAGGTTGCTTTCGGCGAGGCGTGCGTCGTCGATCTCGGCGATCAGCTGCGCAAGCGCGATTTTCCGGGCGTCGGCGATTGTCTTCAATTCCAGCCAGAACGGCTCTTCCAGCGAAAAGCTGGTGCGGTGGCCATGCAATGTCGCGGAATGCTTGCGGATCAACGATCGTGCCTCAGAAAATGATTCAGGTCGTTTGGATTTTGATTCCGGCGGGCTGGTTAACCCATTGATCCTGCGTGAAAATATTGGACTGCAGCCAGGGGCTGCTAAGACTGGCCGTCGGTCTCGTCCGGCGTCTTTTCGCGCCGGCCCTGTTCGTGGGCCTTGCCGGCCTTGTCGTTCAGCGCCTGGGTGAGCCGCTTCTCAGCCTTGGTCCGGCCGAAGGAAATGCGATTCTGCTCGGCGCGCTTGTCCTTTTCCGTCCGCGCCTTCTGCTTGCGGAACTGACGGAGATTGACGACGTCGCCGGTCATGGGGAACCTGTCCTGGAGAGGGCTTCAGTTTTTCTTGCGGAAGGAATCGAGCGAGATCACCGAGCCGCCCTCCTTCTTGCCGTCATCGCCGGTCTTTGCAGTAGCATCGGTCTCGGCATCGGCCGTCTTTTCGCTCTGAGCGATCGGATAGGCGGTGATCTCGGCGCCTTCGTCCTCCTCGGTGGCGGCAACATCGAATTCGAGCTCGAAATTGACGGAGGGATCGTAGAAGCCGCGGATGGCGTTGAACGGGATGACCAGCTTTTCAGGCGTGTCGGAGAAGGACAGGCCGATCTCGAACTGGGTTTCAGTGACCTTAAGGTCCCAGAACTGATGCTGGACGACGATCGTCATCTGCTCGGCATATTTGGCCTTGAGATGCTGGGAAATGCGCACGCCCGGCGCGCCGGTGAGGAAGGTGATGAAGAAGTGGTGATCGCCGGGAAGGTGACCTGTGGCTGCGACTTCGGTCAAGACCTTGCGAATGACGCTGCGAAGCGCGTCCTGCGCAAGAATGTCGTAGCGGATATGGTCTTGGCCCATAAGATCCCCGTCTTTCTTGTAACTCAACTCTGTCACACTCTATGCCGCCTGCTCGCTTAGCAGGAAAGTCCTCGCATCCGAGTCAGTTGCATCATCTATAGACCATTTCAAGGCAGGGGAGAAGGTGAAGGCTTCTGTTGCCAGGTGCCTTCGGACCCCGCCTAAGAGTGCGACCCCTTAGGACTTGATTTGAAGTGTCACACCGCGATTAAGCAGCGAGACGAGCTTCCGCATAGTTGTCGTTTGCAACTACAATTTTAGCCCGATAACGGTGGTACAATGCCGAGCGAAAAGTCGATCTTTACACCCTTGTCGATCCTATTTCGCCCCCATCAAAAGCCGGTCCGCAAGTCATGTCCGACCGGTTTTTGGTGGAGGCGCCGGGTACCGCCCCCGGGTCCAATAGGTTTATTTCACCGCCTGTTTATCGCCATAGCCGCCCGAAGACGGCATGTCACATATAGGTCGTAACAGGTCCCAAGAAAAGGGGCTTGCGGGAAAATACAGTGTATGTCTGCTGCCTGCCCGGGCAGTTCACCGTCAAGGCGCGCGGCCGGGGCGAAAAAACGCTTGCTGCAAGCCTTCCATATAGGAGGAGGGGGGGAGACATTCTGCTCGGGCGAGCTCTTGGCGCGATCGCACTTTGGGGAAAGCGGATTTACCGATTGGTTCGCCGCCGACTTGCGCCTATTTTACCCGCGAAACGAATCGGCGGCGGACTCATGAAACAATATCTCGACTTCCTGCGTCACGTGATGGAGACCGGTTCCGACCGCGGCGATCGGACGGGAACCGGTACGCGCTCGGTCTTCGGCTACCAGATGCGTTTCGACCTGTCCGAAGGGTTTCCGGTCCTGACGACCAAGAAGCTGCACCTGAAATCGATCATCCACGAACTGCTCTGGTTCCTGAAGGGCGACACCAACATCGCCTATCTCAAGGAAAACGGGGTCAACATCTGGAACGAATGGGCGGACGAGAACGGCGACCTCGGTCCCGTCTACGGCTACCAGTGGCGGTCCTGGCCGACCCATGACGGCCGGCATCTCGACCAGATCGCCGGGCTCGTCGAAGGGCTGAAAAACAACCCGAACTCGCGCCGTCATATCGTTTCGGCCTGGAATCCCGCGCTGGTGGACGAAATGGCGCTGCCGCCGTGCCACTGTCTGTTCCAGTTCTATGTTTCGGACGGCAAGCTGTCCTGCCAGCTCTATCAGCGCTCGGGGGATCTCTTCCTCGGCGTGCCCTTCAACATTGCCTCCTATGCGCTGCTGACGCTGATGGTGGCGCAGGCTTGCGACCTGCAGCCCGGCGATTTCGTGCATACGTTCGGCGATGCGCATATCTACCACAACCATTTCGACCAGGTCCGCGAGCAGCTGACCCGAACGCCCAAACCCTTGCCGACGATGCACTTGAACCCGGATGTGAAGGATCTATTTTCCTTTAAATTCGAAGACTTCGAGCTGACCGGCTATGAGGCCGATGCGCATATCAAAGCGCCGGTTGCAGTGTGATGCGGGCAACCACGGCGCGCTGACAACGTAGCCGGAACCTTACGGTCGGGGAGGACCACATGCTGACATTGATCCATGCGCCGTTGTCGCGCTCGGGCCGCATCCTGTGGCTGCTGGAAGAACTCGGGGCGGAATACGATGTCCGCTACGTCTCGATCCGCCGCCAGGACGGTTCGGGCGGGCCGGACGACAACAATCCGCATCCGCACAAGCAGGTACCCGCCCTTCTGCATAACGGGTCGCTGGTCACCGAATCGACGGCGATCACGCAGTACCTGACGGAGCTTTATCCGGATTGCGAGATGGGGCGGCCGCAGGGCCACCCGGAGCGGGGCGCCTATCTGTCCTGGCTCGCCTACTACGCCGGCGTGATCGAACCGGTGGGAACCGCCTTCATCAGCGGCCTGACCCAGACCAATCCCGCGCTTGCCCAGGGCTATCAGGATATGTGCGCGCATGTAGTGGCGACGCTCGACAAGCACCCCTACCTGCTGGGCGAGCGGATCAGCGGCGCCGACCTCATGCTGGGCGGCGCGCTCGCCTGGATGCGCAGGCTTTTGCCGGCGAGCGCCAGCGTCGATCGCTATGTGCAGGCATTGACGTCGCGACCGGCACTTGCCCGTGCCCGCGAGATCGACAGCAAGCCGGACGGATTTCATGACTGAGACCAAAGTTACAATCGTCGTTGCCGTTTCGGCGAACGGGGTCATCGGGAGGGACGGCGGTCTGCCCTGGCATTTGCCCACCGATCTCAAGCGCTTCAAGGCGCTGACGCTCGGGAAGCCGGTGATCATGGGGCGCAAGACCTGGGCGTCGATCGGCAGGCCTTTGCCGGGGCGGCCCAACATCGTCATCAGCCGCGATCCGGATTTCCGTGCCGAAGGTGCGACGGCAGTCGGTTCGCTGGACGAAGCGATCACCTTGGCGCGGCAGCAGGCAAGAGCGCTTGGGGTCGACGAGGTCTGCGTTATCGGAGGCGGCGAAATCTACCGGCAGGCGATGCGTGCGGCCGACATCCTGCACATCACGCAAGTGTCTGCCGAGGTGGATGGCGACACGCGCTTTCCGCCGGTCGATCCCGGCATTTTCGAGAGGATCGTCGATGAGCCGCTGCCGCAGGGCGAAAAGGACAGCCATGCCATGCGATTCTCGACCTGGCGGCGCAAAAGCTAAGTAAAGATAACTATTTTACCGGATTTACGGTGAAGTTGGATGCGCCGCGTTGAAAGCCGTTCTGGAGATACCTATAACGGGTTCACATCACGGCCAGCGGCGTGTCCGCAGGGTGTCGATCCTGGAATTTTTTTCGTGGAAGAGGTATGAATGCCCTGGAGCAATCAGAACGGCGGCGGCGGCGGTCCTTGGGGCGGCGGCGGCGGAAATAAGGGTCCTTGGGGACAGGGGCCGAACCGCCCGCGCGGCGGTGGCCGCGGCAATGGCGGCCCGCCGGACCTGGAGGAAATCTTCCGCCGGGGACAGGATCAGCTGAAAAATGTTGTTCCGGGCGGCTTCAACGGTGGCGTTGCCGCCATCATCGGCCTGCTCATCGTCGGTTTCGTGCTGATCAATTCGATCTACACCGTCCAGCCCGACGAGCGCGGCGTGGAAATGCGGTTCGGCAAGCCCAAGGAAGAAATTTCCATGCCGGGCCTGCACTATCATTTCTGGCCGCTTGAAAAGGTCGAGCTGGTCAAGATCACCGAGCAGCAGCAGAATATCGGCAGCAAGTCGAGCCTGGCGAGCCAGTCCTCGGCCGGTCTGATGCTTTCCGGCGACCAGAACATCGTCAACGTGCAATTTTCCGTGCTGTTTTCCGTGACCGATCCGAAGGCCTACCTCTTCAATGTCGAGAACCCGGCAGAGACGCTGCAGCAGGTTGCCGAAAGTGCCATGCGCGAAGTCGTCGGTCGCCGCCCGGCGCAGGACATCTTCCGCGATAACCGTCAGGCGATCGCGGCCGACGTGAAGACGACGATCCAGGCGACGATGGACAGCTATGGCGCCGGCATTTCCGTCAACACGGTTGCCATTGAAGATGCAGCACCGCCGCGCGAAGTGGCCGATGCCTTCGACGAAGTGCAGCGCGCCGAGCAGGACGAAGACCGGTTTGTCGAAGAGGCCAACCAGTATGCCAACCAGGTGCTCGGCAAGGCCCGCGGTCAGGCCGCCCAGCTCCGCGAAGAGGCAGCCGCCTACAAGGGCCGCGTCGTCAAGGAAGCGCAGGGTGAGGCGCAGCGCTTCATCTCGGTCTACGACGCCTATGCCAAGGCGCCCGACGTGACGCGCAAGCGCCTCTATCTCGAAACCATGCAGAATGTCCTCGGCAAGTCCAGGAAGGTCATCCTCGACGAGAAGAACGGGCAGGGCGTCCTGCCCTATCTCCCGCTCAATGAAATCGGCAAGCCCGCGCAGTCGGGAGGGGCCCAGTAATGAACAACCGTCTCCCCTATATTCTGATCGCTCTCGCGCTTGTGCTGATGACGGCCTATTCCTCCGTCTTCATCGTCAACCAGCGTCAGCAGGCGATCGTCGTTCGTTTCGGCGAGATCAAGGACGTCAAGAGCGAGCCGGGGCTCTATTTCAAGCTTCCCTTTGCCTTCATGGATGCCGACCGCGTACAGTATGTCGAGAGGCAGGCCCTGCGCTTCGATCTCGACAACATCCGCGTTCAGGTCTCCGGCGGCAAGTTCTATGAGGTCGATGCCTTCGTCGTCTACAAGATCGCCGATGCCCGGCGTTTCCGCGAAACGGTTTCCGGCGATCGGGAATCGGCGGAATCGCGGCTGCGCACCCGCCTCGACGCGTCGCTGCGCCGGGTTTACGGTCTTCGCGGCTTTGAATCCGCGCTTTCCGACGAGCGGGCATCGATGATGCGCGAAGTGCGCGCCGATCTGAAGACCGATGCCGAATCGCTCGGTCTCAACATCGAGGATGTCCGCATCCGCCGCACCGACCTGACGCAGGAGGTCTCGCAGCAGACTTTCGAGCGGATGAAGGCCGAGCGTCTGGCCGAAGCCGAGTTGATCCGAGCTCGCGGCAACGAGAAGGGTCAAACGCGCAGAGCGGTTGCCGACCGCCAGGTTGTCGAGTTCGTTGCCGAAGCGCAGCGCGATTCGGAAATCCTTCGCGGTCAGGGTGAAGCCGAGCGGACCGCCGTCTTTGCCGATGCCTTTGCCCGCGATCCGCAGTTCTTCGAGTTCTACCGCTCGATGACGGCCTATGATCAGGCGATCGGCAGCCCGGATACGACGCTTGTGCTGTCGCCGGACTCGGAATTCTTCCGCTATTTCAATAGCTCGGACGGAGCAGCCGTTCCGCCTGCCGCTCAGCCTGCGACCGGAAACTGATCGGCTCAATGAGTGATTTTCTGACGGGAATTGCATTTTTCCTGATCATCGAGGGGCTGGTGTACGCACTGGCCCCTTTGGTTTTGGTGGAAATGGCGAAACGATTGCCTCATATTCCGGAGCAACAGTTGCGGCTGTTCGGACTTGTTTCCGTCGCCATCGGCGTGGCACTTGTCTGGATGGTTCGAGGATAGAAAATGACACATAAACTGCTGATCCGTCTGGTGGACGCCGAATATGCGATCACCAGGCTCAATATCGGGACGCCACTGCCGGAATGGTTGATGGGACCGGGGTTCTGGACCGTATCAAGTTCGCGCGAGGAGATGACGCTGGTGTGCCGGGCCGCGCGCATTCCCCCAGGCGTGCAGTCATCCGGCGGCTGGCGCTGCCTGCGCATAGAGCAGCATTTCAGCTTCGAAGTCCCGGGCGTGCTTGCCTCCGTGCTCAACCCTCTGACGGAGGCGGGCGTCGGCATCTTCGCCAATTCGACCTTCAGCACCGATTACGTCTTCATCATGGGTTCGGACCTGGACAAGGCCGTGGCGGCATTGAAGGCGCATGGCCACGACATCACCAGCTGAACCTGTCCGCGGCCACTCAGGCTTTTCAGTGCTAACGAAAAGATGACTGGACGCGTCCCAAATCCGCCTTATCTTCAGACAGAATCTAGGCCACATTGGCGGCGGAAGGCTGGCGGAGATGCGATCCCGCAGCTGTCACGCGCGCCGGCACGACGAACGACCTGCTGCCGGCCCGTCTTTCTCCGACGTGTCACCCCTAATCGAGAGGACCCCATGGGTTTGTCCATCCGCGCTTCCTTCCTCCGCACCGCGACGTTGGCGGCAAGTGCCGCGCTCGCGATGAATTCCGTGCCGCTTGTGTCTGTCGCCAAGGCGCAGACAAAGGCGCCGGTTGCGACCCAGCAGGGGCCGGATTCGGTCGCCGACCTGGCCGCCGGGCTGCTCGATGCCGTCGTCAACATTTCGACCTCGCAGAATGTGAAGAACGACGACCAGGCGCCGATGCCGCAGGTCCCGGAAGGCTCGCCCTTCCAGGATTTCTTCGACGAGTTCTTCAAGGGCCAGGGTGGCGAGGGAAGCAATCGCCAGCGCACCGTCAATTCGCTCGGCTCCGGCTTCGTCATCGACCCCACCGGCTTCATCGTCACCAACAACCATGTGATCGAGGGCGCCGACGACATCGAGGTCAACTTCGCCAATGGCAGCAAGCTCAAGGCCAAGCTGATCGGCACCGACACGAAGACCGACCTTGCGCTCCTGAAAGTGGAGCCGAAAAAGCCGCTGACCGCCGTTCCGTTCGGCGATTCCCGCCAGATGCGCATCGGCGACTGGGTGATGGCGATCGGCAATCCCTTCGGGTTGGGCGGAACGGTGACGGTCGGGATTATTTCGGCGCGCGGCCGCAACATCAATGCCGGGCCGTATGACAACTTCATCCAGACGGATGCGGCCATCAACAAGGGCAATTCCGGCGGTCCGCTGTTCAACATGAAGGGCGAGGTGATCGGCATCAACACGGCGATCATTTCGCCGAGCGGCGGCTCGATCGGCATCGGGTTTTCCGTGCCGACGGAACTGGCGCAGAACATCATCAACCAGCTCAGGGAATTCGGAGAGACCCATCGCGGCTGGCTCGGCGTGCGCATTCAGCCGGTGACGGACGAAATTGCCGAAAGCCTGAAGATGGAAACCCCGAAGGGGGCGCTCATTGCCGGCATCATCAAGGGCGGGCCGGCCGACGGCGGCCAGATCAAGACGGGTGACGTCATCGTCAAGTTCGACGGGCGCGATGTCGTCGAAATGCGCGACCTGCCGCGCGCGGTCGCCGAAAGCCCGGTCGGCAAGGCTGTCGACGTCGTCGTCATTCGCGACGGCAAGGAGATCTCAGTCAAGGTGACGCTCGGCCGGCTCGAAGATGGTGAAAACCTCGCGGGCGCCGAGGCGGATCAGAACCCGCAAACCCAGGAAGGAACCGACCAGGCCGAGCCGCCGGCGGCAGACCTGCCGGCATCCGATATCGTGCTCGGCATGAAGCTCGCCGTACTCGACGCGGAAAGCCGCAAGACCTATGGCATTTCCGAGGATGTCGAAGGCGTCGTTATTGCCGAGGTCCAGCCACAGTCGGCCGCGGCCGAACGGCGGATCGCGCCGGGCGACGTGATCGTCGAAATCGGCCAGGAGGCGATGAAGACGCCGGAGGACGTATCGGCACGGGTCGAGGAACTGAAAGCCGACGGCCGACGCAACGCGCTGTTGATGATTGCCAACAAGGCTGGCGAGTTGCGGTTCGTCACCGTGCGGATGGAATAGGCGCTCGCGGCTGCGGCGCCGCGCCTCCGGTATGACGCGGAGGCGTTCTACAGGCGCGATTGCGGACGAAATCAGAAGGCGGGCCGCAAAGTCCGCCTTTATCGTGCCGGCCATTCCTTTCGGCTGATGGCATAGAGCACATGGTGCTTGAGCTGCGGGGCCGTGTCCGGCACCCGCGGATGTTCGAAGTCACGCGCCGGGTCTCGCCGCATGCCGATGCGCTGCATCACCGCCGTCGAGCGCGTGTTGCTTGCCACCGCGAAGGAGACGATTTCGGCAAGGCCGTGCTTTTCGAAGCCGTGCCGGAGCATCGCTCGTGACGCCTCCGTGACATAGCCCTGGCGCCAGAAGCGAACAGCCAGCCGCCAGCCGATTTCGACCGTGCCGTCCGGCAGGAACGGCTCCAGATCAGTGCGGGCGAGCCCCAGAAAGCCGATCGGCTCATCCGTATCCCGTAGCGCCAGTGCGAAAAAGCCGAGGCCGGTTTCGCTGATCCGCTGCCGGACCTCGTCCATCAGGGCGTCGGATTCCTGGCGCGAGCGCCGGCGCGGAAAGAACTCCATCACCTTCGGATCGGCGTTGATTTCGGCAAAGAGCGGCCGGTCTGTCTCCCGCCAGTTGCGGATGCGCAGTCTTGCCGTTTCCAGGACGATCAAAGAACGAAGTCCGTTTTCCTGTAGCCCTGGATATAGAGGAGGGCGGTGAGATCGGCGTGGTCGATGCGGATTTTTACCTGCGACGAGACGACGGGTTTGGCATGCAGGGCAACGCCGGATCCGGCGAGATGCAGCATGCCGAGGTCGTTGGCGCCGTCACCGACGGCAAGCGCCTCGGCCGTCGAAATGCCGAGCCGGGCCGAGATGTCGACGAGCGCGTCGACCTTGGCCTGCTTGCCGAGGATGGGCTTGGCAACGGTGCCGGTCAGGTAGCCTCCCTCCTGGAGGAGGATGTTGGCGCGGTTTTCATCGAAGCCGAGTGTTTCGGCGATCGGGCCGGTGAAGACGGTGAAGCCGCCGGAAACCAGCGCTGTGTAATAGCCCCTGGCCTTCATGGTGGCGATGAGCTCCTTGCCGCCGGATGTCAGTGTGATGCGCCTGGCGATGACGTCGGCGACGACGGTGACCGGCAGCCCCTTGAGCAGAGCCACGCGCTCGATCAGCGCCGGCTCGAAGGCGATCTCGCCGTTCATGGCGCGCGCCGTAATGGCGGCGACCTTGTCCTTGAGGCCGACTTCGGCGGCAAGCTCGTCGATGCATTCCTGGCCGATCATCGTCGAATCCATATCGGCGATCAGAAGCTTCTTGCGGCGCGTCTCGGACTGCTGGACGATGACATCGACCGGCGCATCGCCGACGACGCCGCGCAGCAGCGCTTCCTGCCAATCGGGATTGATGCCATCCTTCAGCGCGATGTCGCAGGCGATACCGTCGGCGAGCCAGTAGAGGCCGGACGCATCGACGGCGGCCGCGGCTTCTTCGGCGAGCGCCGGTGTCAGAACGGGGTTTGACGGATTGGCAACAAGCGTGGCAACGAAGGCCATGATGAAAAACCTTGAGATTGGACAGGACGCGATCCTGATAACCGGGCCGACCGCCAGCGGCAAGTCCGCTTTCGCCGTGGAAATGGCGAAGCGGTATAATGGTGTGGTCATCAATGCCGACAGCATGCAGGTTTACGATACGCTGCATGTGCTGACGGCGCGGCCGTTCGAACAGGACATGCAGGGCATTGCGCACCATCTCTATGGCCATGTTCCTGTGTCGCAGCTCTATTCCACCGGCGAATGGTTTCGCGATGCAGTCAAGGTCCTGCAGGCCGTGCGCGGCGAGGGGCGCATTCCGGTTTTCGTCGGCGGCACCGGGCTTTATTTCAAGGCGCTGACCGGCGGCTTGTCCGACATGCCAGCGGTTCCGGCCGCCATACGCGACGATGTCCGCAAGCGCCTGCAGGAAGAGGGTGCCGAGGCGCTGCACGCCATCCTTTCGCAAAAGGATCCGGAAACCGCCGAGACCCTGCGGCCGGGCGACGGCCAGCGCATTGCGCGGGCGCTTGAAATCTTCGAAGCCACCGGGCAGTCCATCCGGGTCTTCCAGGCACGGCAGGGGCCGGTCGCCATCGATCCGGCAAAAGCGCTGAAGATCGTCGTCCTGCCGGAACGTGACGTGCTGCGCCGAAGGATCGACCGGCGCTTTGCCCAGATGCTGGATGGCGGTGCCGTCGAGGAGGTCGAGGCGCTGCTGTCCCTTGATCTGAAGGCAGAGATGCCGGCGATGAAGGCGATCGGCGTGCCGCAGATTGCCGCCATGCTGGCCGGGACGATGACGAAGGCCGAGGTGATCGAAACTGCCTCCGCCGCCACGCGTCAATATGCCAAGCGGCAGATGACCTGGTTTCGAAATCAACTGGACGAGAGCTGGCTGCGCTGGGATTCGGACGCTGACGATGCAACTAACCCTGATGCTGGACGTTAATATGGGGTTGGAGTACCACCGTAAGCAACGCACCGCGCAGCAGCGACCGAGATGACTAGGTACTCCCGGGAGGCGTACATGGATATCACCACACTTCTCATCATCCTTGTTATCATTCTTCTCCTAGGCGGCGGCTGGTACGGCCGAGGACGCTGGTACTAAGCAACGCCCAGGGGCTCTAGGCGCAGTTGCCGTTTACGGCTCTCCGGTACCGGGATCTGATCTGTCGGCGCATACCAAACCGCAGCAGACCTACTTGCGGATGATGCTGCTCAGCGGTTTTTTCAGTAAGCTTTCGCGCAGCGATGGGCGGGGCAGGTCCGTTCCGGGCTGGGCAAAGCTTGGGGCGGCGCGCGGCGGTGGCGCCTGGTAAGGCTCCGGTTTCGGTTGAGCTGGAAGGTCTTCCGAGAGCAATTGATTGCGGATCTGGTTGAAGCGCTCGAGCTGCGGATTGACCGGCTCCGCGCGCGGCAGCATGGCCGGGTTGTACGGTTCGATGGCCGGCGTGGACGGCTCGTTCCGAGCTTCTGCAATCAGTCCTGGAGGCCTGCTGCTGTCGGCGTCGGGATAGGCAGGGGCTGCAAGGTCTTCATCGAGGCCGAGGCTCGCCGAATAGG
The DNA here is from genome assembly GCF_000379605.1 of Rhizobium giardinii bv. giardinii H152. Taxonomy (GTDB): domain Bacteria; phylum Pseudomonadota; class Alphaproteobacteria; order Rhizobiales; family Rhizobiaceae; genus Pararhizobium; species Pararhizobium giardinii. The sequence goes on from NZ_KB902579.1 coordinate 27,880, forward strand.
CCTGCTGGAAGCTTGAGATGTCCGGACCATTCAGGGCACGCATCCGAGCCACCACCGAGCGCAGGTCGACTGTGTCGGGGGTTTCGTCCGTTGCCTTGACGCCGACGCCATTGGCTTTCGGCAGGTTCTTTTCGTCAACACGGGTAAAGCGCATGCGCATCGGCACGGCGACCGCCTCGCCGAAGGCGATTGCTTCGCCATTGCCGATCGAGGAGATGAAGCTGGTCGAGGAGATCGACGAGTTCGGGATGGCCGAGCGGATGATGTCCTGGTCCCGGTCGTTGGAAAGGCGCATGGCAAAGACCGTCGAGCACTGCGACAGGATGGTCGGATCGAGTTCGCCGGGGCGCTGCGTGACGACGCCGAGCGAGACGCCGTATTTGCGGCCTTCCTTGGCGATGCGGGCGATTGCCTGACGGGTCGGAACGAAGCCCAGGCTGGCATCGGCCGGGACATACCGGTGAGCCTCCTCGCAGATGACCAGCATATGCACGCCGCCATTGCTCCAGAGGCCGATTTCGAACGCCATCCGGCAGAGCACCGAAGCGACGGAATTGACGACTTCCGAGGGAATGCCGGCGAGTTGGAATGTCGTCACCGGCTTGCCATCGCCGGGAATACGGAAGATCTTGGCGATGGTCTCGAGGATCGTGTCGGTGATGGTGTTCGACGAGAACATGAAGTTATAGCGCGGATCGTTGATCGCGCCGATCACCTTGACCTTCAGCGAGCGCAGGTACGGCTTGTCGCCGCGGCCTTCCAGCCGTCCGATGCGCTCATCGATCAACGCCAGCAGGTCGGCCATACGGTAGGGGACCGGGGTATCGGCGGTGATCGAGCTTTTTTCGCTGGTCCGGCGGGCAAGGCCGCTCTCCGCCGCCCCCTTGAACGCCCTCTTTGCCTCCGGAATGACGTCGCGCAGGATATCGAGCTCTTCTGGAACGGGTGGCCGGCCGCGGAAGATCACTTCTGCGAATTCTTCAAGCTTCATCAGCCAGAAGGGCAGATCGAGATTGTCCGTGTCGACGACGACGGCAATATCGGGAAAGGCGGCAGCGAATTCATTGTGCGGATCGAGGATCAGGACGCGCAGCTTCGGATCGGCCGCGATCGCCTTGCGCAGCAGCAGGCTGACGGCCGTCGACTTGCCGACGCCGGTGGTGCCGACGATGGCGAAATGCTTGGACAGCATCGAGGGCACATGGATGGCGGCATCGAGGCTTTCATCCTGGGTGAGCTTGCCGATGACGCAGACATCGTTCTTGCCCGTGTCGTAGATGCGGGCAAGGTCGGCGGAGCGGATGCGGTGGGCGATGGCGCCGAGATGGGGGTATTGACTGATGCCGGCGGAAAATTCCTCGCGCCCGGAAGCGCCGACATGCACTTCGCCCATCAGTTCGACTTCGATGCGGAAGACGTTGTCGAGTTCCTCGCCCCACTCATTGGTGACGGTCTGCATCGAATAGACCAGCGCGACGACGCGGTTGTTGCCGACGCTGATCGAGATCAGCTTGCCGACGGACCACAGTTCGGTCAGCGAGGTCTCACCCTTTTCGGCCACGGCAGCAATCATTGCCCGCGACCCGCTGCACGCGACAACGCGACCGAGGAAGCGATTGCCCCGTGTCAGAGCATCGCGCCGATCCTGTTCTCCTGCACTGATCGACGAATGAAGGTCACTGTTCAGCACTGCGAAACCTCTGGCCAAGAGTTCGCTATATTATCGGAAGGGATTTAATAAGTCGTTTCTTGGGCTTGGGTTAATTTGTGCCGTTTTGGACCCGTGTCGGTTGTTTTCGGGAAAGGCGTTGACGGGGTCGCCATTTCTGGTTATCACTGCGCCCCATGAAAAAGATCGTTGCAATTCTTGTGGTGGGGCGGCGCATGGGCAGGATGGTGTAACCATCCGGCAATAGCCACCCATGCGCAAACACGAGGCCCTCACGGGGCCTTTTTTTATGCCTTCAAACACGATACTCACAGCCAAAATCGCGAAACATGGACGGAAACAGGCCAATGAGCGGCACAGAAAATCAGATGACAGGGGCGGAAATTGTTCTTCAGGCACTGAAGGACAACGGCGTGGAGCATATTTTCGGCTATCCGGGCGGTGCCGTCCTGCCGATCTATGACGAAATCTTCCAGCAGGACGATATCCAGCACATCCTCGTGCGCCACGAGCAGGGCGCCGGCCATATGGCTGAAGGCTATGCCCGCTCGACCGGCAAGGTCGGCGTCATGCTGGTGACCTCCGGGCCGGGTGCGACCAATGCCGTCACGCCGCTTCAGGATGCGCTGATGGACAGTATCCCGCTCGTCTGCCTGACCGGCCAGGTGCCGACATCGCTGATCGGCTCGGACGCCTTCCAGGAATGCGACACGGTCGGTATCACGCGGCCCTGCACCAAGCACAACTGGCTGGTCAAGGACGTCAACCAGCTGGCCGGCATCATCCATGAAGCCTTCCGCATCGCCCAGTCCGGCCGTCCTGGACCGGTCGTCGTCGATATCCCGAAAGACGTCCAGTTCGCCACCGGCACCTATACACCGCCATCGGCCGCAAAGGTCCAGCATAGCTACCAGCCGAAGGTGCAGGGCGACATGCGCCGCATCGAGCAGGCCATCGAACTGATGAAGGGCGCCCGTCGTCCGGTCATCTATTCCGGCGGCGGCGTCGTCAATTCCGGCCTGGAGGCCTCGCATCTGCTGCGCGAACTGGTAGAGTTGACGGGCTTCCCGATCACCTCGACCCTGATGGGCCTCGGTGCCTATCCGGCCTCTGGCAAGAACTGGCTCGGCATGCTGGGCATGCACGGCACCTACGAGGCCAACATGGCGATGCATGACTGCGACGTCATGGTCTGCATCGGCGCCCGCTTCGACGACCGCATCACCGGCCGTCTCAATGCCTTCTCGCCGAATTCGAAGAAGATTCACATCGACATCGATCCGTCCTCGATCAACAAGAACGTGCGCGTCGACGTGCCGATCCTCGGCGATGTCGGCTCCGTTCTGGAGGACATGGTTCGCCTGTGGCGGGCTTCGACCGCCAAGGACGGGGACAAGGGCCGCCTCGATGACTGGTGGGCCGGCATAGCCCGCTGGCGGGCCCGCAATTCGCTCGCCTACAAGTCGAGCGACGAGGTCATCATGCCGCAATACGCCATCCAGCGGCTCTATGAACTGACCAAGCACCGGGACACCTATATCACCACCGAAGTCGGCCAGCACCAGATGTGGGCCGCACAGTTCTACGGATTCGAGCAGCCGAACCGCTGGATGACCTCGGGCGGCCTCGGCACCATGGGCTACGGCTTCCCGGCGGCGGTCGGCGTCCAGGTCGCGCATCCGGAAAGCCTCGTCATCGACATCGCCGGCGACGCCTCGATTCAGATGTGCATTCAGGAAATGTCCTGTGCCGTGCAGTACAACCTGCCGGTCAAGATCTTCATCCTGAACAACCAGTACATGGGCATGGTGCGCCAGTGGCAGCAGCTGCTGCACGGCAACCGCCTGTCGAATTCCTATACCGAAGCCATGCCCGACTTCGTCAAGCTGGCCGAAGCCTATGGCGGGGTCGGCATCCGCTGCGAAAAACCGGGCGAACTCGATGCGGCCATCCAGCAGATGATCGACAGCCCGGCGCCGGTGATCTTCGATTGCCGCGTCGCCAATCTCGCCAACTGCTTCCCGATGATCCCCTCGGGCAAGGCGCACAACGAGATGCTGTTGCCCGACGAAGCCACGGACGAGGCGGTCGCCAACGCGATCGACGCCAAGGGCCGCGCGCTGGTTTGATGAATAGGAAAAGGACAAGATCATGAACGCACATCTTCAGCCGACCGGCTCCGCCTATTTCATCGCCAAGGAAACCGAGAAGGCGGAAAACCACACGCTTTCGGTTCTCGTCGATAACGAGCCGGGCGTTCTTGCCCGCGTCATCGGCCTGTTTTCCGGCCGTGGCTACAATATCGAGAGCCTGACCGTCTCGGAAACCGAACACCAGACGCACCTGTCGCGCATCACCATCGTGACGCGCGGCACGCCGCATGTGCTGGAACAGATCAAGGCACAGCTGGAGCGCATCGTGCCGGTCCATCGGGTCGTCGACCTGACGGTGCGGGCCGCCGAGCTTGGCCATGACCGGCCGATCGAGCGCGAAGTGGCGCTGGTCAAGGTCAGCGGGCACGGCGAGAGCCGGGCGGAAACGCTTCGCCTGGCGGATGCCTTCCACGCCAAGGTGATCGATGCCACGCTGGAGCACTTCATCCTGGAGATCACCGGCAAGTCATCGAAGATCGACCAGTTCATCGCCATCATGAAGCCGCTCGGCGTCATCGAGGTCTGCCGCACCGGCATCGCGGCGATGAACCGCGGCCCGCAGGGAATGTAAGACAATGCGCAAGGCCGGCGCTCAAGATCGCCGGCCTTGCGCCTAGATCATCTCCAAAGGCATCTTTCTTGCCGGCGGCGGGAAGACCCTGTCGAGGATTGCCAGATCGTCCGCGGTCAGATGCACCTCGACGGACGCCCGGTTTTCCCGGACCCGTTCCGGCATCCCGGTCTTCGGGATGACGATGACGCCGGGGTTGCGGATCAGGAAGGCAAGGGCGATCTGGGCGACGGTTGCCTGATGCGCCTTGGCGATATGGATCAATTCCGGATGGCGCAACAGCCGGCCTTCATCGAGCGGCGAATAGGCCATGATCGGGATGCCGCGGGCCTGACTGTCCTTCAGGAGATCATATTCGATGCCGCGGCGGTTGAGATTGTAGAGCACCTGATTGGTCGCGACGTTGCCGCCCTCCGGCACGGCGAACAGTTCCTCCATATCGTCGGAATCGAAATTGGAGACGCCCCAGGCGCCGATCTTGCCAGCCTGCCGCAGCGTCTCGAAGGCGTCGACCGTTTGCGAAAGCAGGTAGCGGCCGCGCCAGTGCAGCAGATAGAGGTCGATATGATCGGTGCCGAGCCGTTTCAGGCTCGCCTCGCAGGCCTTGGTGGTGCCGTCGCGGCTGGCATTGGTGGGCAGAACCTTGCTGACGACGAAGGCGTCGGCGCGCCGGCCCCTGATTGCCTCGGCGACGACCCGCTCGGCGCCGCCGTCCGCATACATTTCCGCCGTGTCGATCAGCGTCATGCCGAGGTCGAGCCCGTGCCGCAGGGTCTTGGCTTCCTCGGCGGCGCTCGCCTTGCGCTCGCCCATGTGCCAGGTGCCCTGACCGATCACGGGAACGGTCCCGCCGTTGGGAAGGGTGGTGGTCGGAATGGCGTCGTGCATCGGAATCCTCTTTCGGCCGCAGATCGGCCCAGTCGTAGGAACGGTCGATGTCTCATTTAAGGCATATCGTGGCAGCGCAAAGGCCGTGCCGCAAAAACGTCGAAGCCAACAGTCGCCGCGTCTTGTCACGGTGACAAGTTTTGGGTGGCCCCCGCCGATAGGTTAGCTAGTTTGACCTAAAATTCGGGAGGTTTCCATGCAGGCCGACACGCTACTGGCGTTGTTTCTTTTTGCTTTCACGACATCGATCACGCCGGGGCCGAACAACATGATGCTGTTCGCATCGGGCGTGAATTTCGGCTTTGTCCGCACCGTTCCGCACATGCTCGGCATTGGCGCAGGCTTCCTGTCGCTGTTGATCGCCGTCGGTCTCGGCCTTGGCGCGCTTCTGCATTCAGTGCCTCTGCTCTATGCCGTGCTGAAATTCGCGGGCGGCGCCTATCTCGTCTGGATCGCCTGGAAAATCGGGACGTCGCGGAGCCTTTCCGAAGGGAAAGGCAATGCCGTGCCGATGACCTTCCTGGAGGCCGCCGCCTTCCAGTGGATCAATGCGAAGGCCTGGGTGATGGCCGTTACCGCAATGGCGACCTACACGAGCCAGCAAAGCTATCTCGCCAGCGTCGTCTGGGTCGGCATCGTCTTTGCATTCGTCAACGTGCCGAGCGTCTCGACCTGGGCCGGCTTCGGCTCGGCGCTCAGGCAATGGCTGTCCGATCCGGGCCGGCTGAAATGGTTCAATATCACGATGGCGGTCTTGCTCGTCGCCAGCCTTTGGCCGATGCTGCGCTAGAGCCGGATGATTTCAGGTCGAATCGACCAACGCCGCCGAATTCAGGGCAGATGGGGGTGAGCATGCCGGGGGGCCTTGTTACCTCGATCGTCGTGGGCTTCGCTTTCGTTTCCGGGGCGCTGGCGATCGTCTTTTGCTGCTATTTCGTGGCGCGCACATTGCTCAATCCTGCCCTGGAAGGCGATCGAACCCATGATGCGGCGGCAACGGTTGCCGTGCGTATCGCCGCCTTGCACGGCCTGATCCTTGCTCTGGTCTATGCCCAGGAACTCGACGACTACAAGGGGATTCGCAACAACCTGATGGAGGAGGCGGTGGCGATATCCGATGTCTACAACGATATCGGGCGATATGGCGGGACGGAGGTGGCGCCGGTCCAGCATGACCTGGCCAATTACGTGGCGACCGTGGTGGGCGAGGAGTGGGACATGCTGGGGGCCCGTCAGGGCCTGTCTCCCAAAGCTTGGATACAGTGGAACGACGCTTTTGATCGCCTGCTCGAGCTTGAGCCGCAGACGGACCGGCAACGCTATCTGAGCAACAGGATGCGTGATCGGGCGGCCTCCATTGCGCAGTTCCGCCAGATCCGGGAAGAAACTGCGGCGGGTGGGTTTGGAGGAATGTTCTGGGCGCCGGCGCTGATCGGGCTGTGCCTGCTCTCGATACCGTTCTATGTCTATCGCCCGACCCGTACCCACATGTTTCTCCTGTCGATTTTCGGCGCTTATTCCGGTGTCGTGCTCTTTTTCATTTTCGCCTTTTCCAATCCGTTCCAGCCGCCGGGCAAGCTGGAGCCTATCGCTTTCGAAAATCTACTGCTTGGAGACATGGGCAAGAGACTGCCGCCCGTTGCACCAAGCACAGAAACCAGCCAATGACATGCGAGGACGCCATGCACGATCACGACGACCACGACCATCACGACAACCATTTTCCCGATATGCAGGCGCGGGTGAAGGCGCTGGAGACGGTGCTGACGCAGAAGGGGCTGATCGACCCTGCGGCGATCGACGCGATCGTCGAGACTTACGAAACGAAGATCGGCCCGCGCAACGGTGCCCGTGTCGTTGCCAAGGCCTGGAGCGAACCCGATTTTGCCGATTGGCTCAGCCGCGACGCGACGGCGGCGATCGCCAGCCTCGGTTATAGCGGGCGGCAGGGGGAGCACATGCGGGCGGTGTTCAATACGCCCGAGACGCACAATCTCGTCGTCTGCACGCTGTGCTCCTGTTACCCCTGGGCGGTGCTGGGGCTGCCGCCGGTCTGGTACAAGGCGCCGCCCTACCGTTCACGCGCGGTGATCGATCCACGCGGCGTACTTGAGGAATTCGGGCTAACCCTGCCGCACACCAAGAAAATCCGCGTCTGGGATTCGACGGCGGAACTGCGCTATATCGTCATTCCGGAACGGCCGGAGGGAACGGAAGGGCTCGATCAGGATGCGCTTACCGACCTGGTGCCGCGCGATTCGATGATCGGCACGGGGCTGGCCAAACCGGTGGGAGCAGGACGATGAATGGCGCGCAGGATCTTGGCGGCCAGCATGGGATGGGCCCGGTCGCGCCCGAAAAGGACGAGCCCTATTTCCATGCGGAATGGGAAAAGCGCGCGCTTGGGCTGACGCTCTCCTGCGGCGCTTTCGGCGCCTGGACGATCGATGAAAGCCGGCATGCCCGCGAAAGCCTGCCACCCGCAACCTATCTCGCCGCCAGCTACTATGAAATCTGGATACGCGCGCTGGAAAAGCTGCTTACGCGGCACCGGTTCGTCTCGTCCGCGGAGCTGGCCGAGGGCCGGATGCTGGAAAAGGGTGCGCAGCCGAAGCGAATCCTGACGGCGGACATGGTGGCCGGCGTGCTGGCAAAGGGCGGTCCCTGCGACCGGCCGGTGGCCGAGGCTCCGGTGTTTGCCGTGGGGCAGCGGGTGCGGACCCGCAATTTCAATCCGGAAACCCATACGCGCCTGCCGCGTTATGCGCGCGCCAAGACCGGCATCGTCGAGGCGGTGCAGGGCTCGTTCGTTTTTCCCGACGACAATGCGCACGGCAAGGGCGAGAACCCGCAATGGGTCTACACAGTCGTTTTTGAGGCGCAGGAAATCTGGGGAGACGGCGCCGATCCGTCGCTGACAGTTTCGATCGACGCCTGGGAGAGCTATCTTGAACGCGCATGAACCTTCAAACCTCCTGACGGGGTCGCCGGAACTGCCGAAGTCCCTGGAGGGCGACCCGGTCTTTGCCGAGCCATGGCAGGCCGAAGCCTTCGCCATGACGGTGCGCCTGCACGAGAAGGGCGTGTTTTCCTGGAGCGAGTGGGCCGAGGCTCTGTCGCGGGAGCTTTATCAACCAGGCCGCTGCGCCGACGGCAGCGACTATTTCGATTGCTGGGTCGCAGCTCTGTCGCGTCTGGTGACGGAGCTGTCGATCACCTCCGAAGCGCAGCTCGATCATCTCACCCGAAGCTGGCAAAGGGCGGCGGAAGCAACGCCGCACGGACAGCCGATCCTTCTGGAAAACGATCCGGCCCTCTGAGGTGAATTGTCCCGGCTCATGCCGGCGCGCGCGAGGCGAAGGCATTGTTGCATTGGCGAGAGTATCGCGGGGCGTCAGGCCAGGAAGCACTGGAACAGTTCCGGTCCCTACCTCGGGGCCGGTTTTGCGCTGATCGCTGGCCAACAGCTGCTGGACTTAAATGAAAATGAAGACATTGTCAGCTAATGTAGCGTGATCTGTTTTGCTGCCGCGTCAAAGTCCACTCCGAGAGAACCTGCCCTGACACAAGTTGTTCCCCTAGCCAAACTCAAGGATGCTCTTCGTCACAGCCGGTTCGAACCCGCATTCCAACCTCTCGTGGATCTGGCGAATGGCTCGGTTGTGGGCTTCGAGGTTCTGGCGCGATGGGTGGATCCCGCTATGCCGGCCATTGGACCTGTCGATTTTATTCCGGCTGCCGAGCGGTACGGTCTGATCGGCCCGCTGACACGGCAAATTCTTCGCAAGGGATGCACCCAGGCCCTTCAATTTCCCGGTGAACCGATCCTTGCCTTCAATCTCTCACCGCTTCAATTTCGCGATCCCGATCTCTTTGATTTCGTCATGGCGGTCATCGAACCGACCGGCTTTCCGCTGCAGCGCGTCCATATCGAGATGACCGAAAGTGCCTTGATCGGCGACGACGGCGTTGCGCTCGCAACCGTCGAGCGATTCAAATCCGTCGGCATTGGTGTCGCACTCGACGATTTCGGAACTGGTTTTGCCAGTCTTACCAGGCTGCATGCGTTTCCGTTCGAGACGATCAAGATCGATGCCAGCTTCGTCCAGACGATGGAAACCGACCCAGGCAGCCGCAAGATCGTCGCCTCCGTCATCGGCCTTGGCCAAAGTTTAGGAATGACGGTTGTTGCGGAGGGGGTAGAAACCGAGCAACAGGCGACGATCCTGCGACGCCTTGGATGCGACATCGCCCAAGGCTGGCTATTCGGCAAACCGGCGCCTGCGTCGGAAATCGCAAGGTCGCTTGTGCCCCGCGCTGGAGCCATGCCGAGGAAATCGACGTGCGTTTCTCCGCTGCAACGGTTCCATCAACTGGAAGCGCTCTATAAAGACGCGCCGATCGCGCTTGGATTCGCCGATCTCGATCTGCGATATGTCAGCGTCAACGATCGGCTGGCGCAAATTCTTGGTCGGCCCGCAGCCGATCTCGTCGGCCGTTCCCTGACCGAGCAATTGGCCGCGCGTCACGAGCTGGCGATCACTCGCCTCATACAGCGGATCATCGAAAAACGGTCGATCAAGTCCCGCGAATACAGCAACGGGACAACGGGCCGTTCCTACCACATCTCATGCCAGTGTGTTTGCGATGACGTGGGTGATGTCATCGGATTGTCGATCACCGCCATCGACATTACCCAGCGCAAGGCGGCACAAGTTGCGCTGAAGGCAGATGAGGAACACTTCCGTCGTGCCGTTGAGCTTAGTCCGAATGTCGCATGGGCGGCCAAGCCCTCGGGCGAGGTGGATTATATGAGTCCGGCGCTCGGGGTCGGTGAAGCAAGTGCGATGGCCGACAGAATTGCCGACTGGTATGCGCGAATGCACGAACAGGACAGGGTAAGGGTAAGACAGGAATGGCTTGCGTGGCTGCCGTCTCAACAGCCGTTTTCAACCGAGTTCCGCATCAAATGGAATGATGGCGAATGGCGGTGGGTGTCGAGCCGGGCAAAGCCCTTTTTCAATTCAAGAGGCCAATTGGAACGATGGTACGGCGTGATCAGCGATATCAGCGATCAGAAGGTCCTCGAGGCGGAAGTCGCCCGCGTGGCAAGTTTGCCTCAGGAGAATGCCCGGGCTGCACAAATCCTAAAACTCTTCCGCTGAAACGCAGAACTTCGAAAAAGATCAGCTTTCGAACTGCCGGTAGCATTCCTCGGCGATCGTCTGCAGTTTGGCGCGGGTGACTTCGCCTGTGACCGCATAGCCGATCTCGCCGTCGATCCAGTAGAAGGTCTCAATCGACCCCGAGGTTTCGAACCGGAAGCTGGTTTCAGCGCTTTTGGCGTTCTTGCCGAGGAGAACTGTCAGCCGCTGCCCGCCCGCATCCTGGTACATCAGCATCGCGCCGGCCCTGCCATTGACGGGCAGGAGCCTGCCGCCGACGAGCGAGAAACCCTCTGAGCGCAGATCGGGCGCGACGAGTTTGTAGTCGAGACGTTTGCCGAGCCAGGTGATCAGATGCGCCTCGTCGTCCGCACCAACCTCGACCGGATGACGCTTTTCGCTGGCATAGACGAGAAAGGCCGTCTTCGACTGGCGCGGCAGGCTTTCCAGCGCCGAGGCGGTCTCGGCGGGCGGGTTGCCGGCGTAGAGCCTGTCGGCATAGACGCCCGCAGCTGCACCGGACAGGAACAGCAGCAGCGATGCAGCAAGCAGACCAGCCTTGCGCCAGACGGATGCCGGCGCCCCGGATTGCGTCCTGGAATTCAGGAGAGCGCGGTCGTTCTCGCCGAAACGGGCATAGCCGGAGAAGGCGGCTTTCAGGTCCTTGGCCTGCGCCTGCCATTGCCGAACCTCGGCGGCTTCTTCCGGATGGTCTTTCAGGAAGAGTTCGACGTGACGCCTTCGGTCATCGTCGAGAAGTCCATCGACGAAGGCATGCAGGTCGGATTCGGTGACCGGGGTGTGTTCGTCTGTCATTTCGGTCTCCGCAGCGTAACAATATTGTCCTCGGCAAGGTGCTTGGCCATCTGCCGGCGTGCTCGCGACAGCCGCGACATGACGGTGCCGATCGGGATGGACAGCAGATCGGCGACATCCTGATAGGCATAACCCTCGACGACCACGAGCATGAGCACCGAGCGGAATTCCGGCGTCAGTGCGTTCAGTGCCTGCTGCAGCCGGGTCTTTTCCAGCGGGTCGCCGGAAACATCCTCCGCCGTCAAGCCCAGCGTTTCGTCGAATTCGACGGATGGATGCTGGCTGGAGCGGCGGTGGCGGTCGCGATAGAGATTGGTCATGATCGTGAAAGCCCAGGCACGCAGGTTGATGCCGCGCCACTGGCTGCGGCGGACGAGAACCTTCTCGACGCAATCCTGCAAGAGGTCTTCGCCGTCGCTGTCGGACTTGGCGAGGCTGCGGGAATAGCGGCGCAGCGACGGCACCAGCGACAGGACCTGATTTTCAAACGTCTCCGCGGAAGGGGGGCTTGCCCCCTTCGCGCGAGAACCCTCATCAGGGGCGTGCGGCATCCCAGACCTTTCCTACGCCGTCACCGGTGGCGTCGCCCTTTTTCGCGTCCTTGATCCAGAAGTAGAGCGGCATGCCCTTGAGCGCCCATTGCTTCTTGCCATCCTTGCGTTCAACGAGCGTGTACTCGCCTTCGGCGTTGGCCGATGCATCGGCGAGATAGGGCGGCCAGTTGGTGGCGCATTTATCATAGCAATAGGATTCGCCCTTTTCATCCTTCTTGTAGGTGTAGAGCGTCATGCCGTTTTCCCCGGCGATGACCTTGCCCTTGTCGGTATCGACCGTCTGGACCGGGGGAGCGGCAAAGGCGGAAGCGGCCGCCACGATTGAAAAGGCAGTAGCGAGCGGCAGAAATCTCATTGGATGTGTCCTCTTTTGAAATCGTTCCGAACGAACCGCCTTTTGAGCCGGTTCGAACGTAAGACACATCCGGGCCGCATCTTATTCCCGGCATTGCGGAAAAACTTATCGCCGCGGCGTGGCCCTTGAAGCGACAAACCGTGCGAGCGACGGACCGACGGCCATGACGAGCAGCAGTCGCGCCGTCTGCAGCGCCATGACGAAGGGCACGTCGACCTTGCTGGAAGCGGCGATGATGGCGATCGAATCCATGCCGCCGGGGCTGGTGGCGAGATAGGCAGTCAGCGGGTCGATGCCGACCGCCTTGACAAGGACGAAGGCGAGCAGGCCCGAAAAGCTCATCAGCACGAGGATGGAGATGATCGTCGGCAGAGCCGCGCGGCGGGCATGGGCGAGGATCGGCCGGGTAAAGCCGAGGCCGATGTTCCAGCCCAGCATGGCATAGCTGATCGCGAGCAGCCATTCGGGAATTTCGATCGTCAGCACGCCCGAGACGCTGAGCACCGAACCAAGCAGGAAAGGCAGGAGGAAGACGCCGGCCGGCACGCGCAGCCATTTGCCGAGAAAACCGCCGACAATGGCAACCGCGGCGGTCTCAAGGAAAGGTACCAGATGGATCGGCCCGAACCGGATGATCTCCTGTCCCGCCGCGTCGACCTGCGCCCAGTAGCGCGCGACCAGCGAGGCAGCGGCGGCGACGAAGACGACGCGCAGATATTGCATGAAGGCGACGAGGCGGATGTCGGCGCCGTAGGCATCGGCCATGACCAGCATCGATGTCGCCGCACCCGCCGAGGAGCCCCAGATCGCCGTCGTTCCCGGCAGGATCTTCAGCCGGCTCATCACGAAGCCGCTCAGCGTGCTCATCGCGATGACGGCGGCGACGATGGCGAGGAATAGCGGCCAGTTGGCGAAGAAGGTCACCAGAATGCCGGGGCTTATCGTCTCGGCGATCATCGTGCCGATCAGGGCCTGGCCGCAAAGAAGCGCCGGCCGCGGCAGACGGATGGTGCCGCCGTTCATGCCGACAATCGCGCCGGCCACCATGGGGCCCATCAGCAGGGCTGCGGGAATGCCGGTGAGTTCGAGGCAGCCGGCAAGGATCGCGGAGAGAAGCAGCAGCAGACACCATTGCACCGCGGCATTGCAGCGGCCGATACCCGACGTTGCGGGTGCGGACGGGTCTTCAGCAGGATCGGGTCTCACATCGGCACTTTCGGTATTCAGAACAGGCAGCGCTTGGGAGGCGGCTTCGATGGGACTATTATCATGGGCGGTGTGCTTGCGATATGCGCGGCATGTGGCAGTTTCTTGCGGTGTTGCGCTATCACGCCCGAATCTTTTGGCTGCGCGGGCGGCGTGCCGGCCGAGGCTTCAGGTGTAAGCCGGGCGACAGGCCCGCGCGAATCGGGCAATAGATCAACGATGGAATTCGCACCTCAACAGGATGAGGCCCTCAAGGCCGTTTCGCGCTGGCTGAAGGAAGGGCGCTCGCCGCTCTTCCGGCTGTTCGGCTACGCCGGAACGGGCAAGACCACGCTTGCGCGCCATTTCGCCGAGCATGTCGACGGCGATGTGCTGTTTGCCGCCTTTACCGGCAAGGCCGCTCAGGTGCTGCGCTCCAAGGGCGCGACCAACGCCAGGACGATCCATTCGCTGATCTACCGGCCACGCGGCGAGGAGGAGGTCTCCGACGAGGAGACCGGCAAGACCTCAATCGCGCCGATGTTTGCCATCAACCGGCAGTCGCCGGTCGCCAAGGCGGCGCTGATCATCGTCGACGAGTGTTCGATGGTCGACGAGGCGCTCGGCAAGGATCTGATGAGTTTCGGCACGCCGATCCTGGTGCTTGGAGATCCTGGCCAGCTTCCGCCCGTCTCCGGCGGCGGCTATTTCACCAACGAGGAGCCGGATTACCTGCTGACGGACATTCACCGCCAAGCGCGCGACAATCCGATCATCCAGCTTGCCATGCATGTGCGCGAGGGCAAGGAGATCATGCATGGCGACTACGGCACGACGGCCAGGGTGATTTCGAAGAACGAGGTGACGCAGAGCCTGGTGCTCGACGCCGACCAGGTGCTGGTCGGGACCAACAAGACGCGGCGGCGCTACAATATGCGCCTGCGGGAGTTGAAGGGGTTCACGACCGACTATCCGCAGTCCGGCGACAAGCTCGTCTGCCTGCGCAACGACCCGGCCAAGGGGCTGCTCAACGGCTCTCTCTGGCAGGTGATGACCTCGTCCAAGGAGACGGTGAAGCCCGGCATCAACCTGATGATCCGCCCTGAAGACGACGACATGGATCGCGGTGCGGCCAAGATCAAGCTCCTGAAAACCGCGTTCGAGGATGTCGAGGGCGAAATTCCGTGGTCGACGCGCAAGCGCTACGACGAATTCGACTATGGCTATGCACTGACAGTGCACAAGGCTCAAGGGTCGCAATGGAACGACGTCGTGCTGTTCGACGAAAGCTGGGCCTTCCGCGACACACGCGAGCGCTGGCTCTATACGGCGATCACGCGGGCTGCCGAAACCTTGACGATCGTGCGCTGACGGTTCACTCGGCGGAAACCAGCCCCATCAGCACCGCCTTGGCGACCGCCTGGAAGCGGTGGTTGACGTTGAATTTGCGGATGATGTCGGATTCAAGCGTCAGCAGGGCGGTCAGGTCCATGTCCATCAGGTTGGCGATCCGGTTTGCCGGATAGCCTTCGGCCATGAAGGCGAGGCACTTCGCTTCGATCGGCGACAGATGGATCGGTGTCACGGCGGCCTGTTCGCCACCATCGCCATCCGCCGCCGATTCCAGAAGCTCGCTGACCCGCTGCATCTGGCGCCGCAGGATCGATTGCTGGGCTGCCAGTTCCCGCTTGCGGGCATGCAGCGCGTTTTCGAATATCTGCGCGGCGTCACCCTGGCTTTGGCATGCTGTCAGCGCCCGCATGAGGTCCTGAATTTCGGCGATCGGCATGTCGATCTCGCGACAGGCGTTGATGATGGTCATTCGCCGGATGTCCTCGAGGCCGTAGACCCGCATCGGCCCCATTCTGTCGGCGGCGAGCAGTCCTTTCTCCTCGTAGAAATGCAAGGTGCGGTGGGTGACGCCGAAGGCGTCCGCCATGTCGGCGATGGCGACGTGGCTGTCGGGAATGGTTCCCGGCAGGGGCAGGTGCGGCAGGAAGCCGGAAACCGTTCGGCTGCCGGTTACGGGATGGATGGTCTTCGACTGTCCTGGCATCGTATGAAATCGCCCCTCGCTGATCATGCGCGGGAGAAAATCCTGGAAGCGGCAATCTGCCGGTTACGCATCGAAACGACGCGGCAGTTGCCTTCTCTGTGCCCTCCATGTCATGCACACCACCCGTCCCTTGGATGGATACTCGCGACATTGTGCTTGCCTGATGAGCGACCAGGCCTTTATCCCCGTATGCCCGAGCAGAGTACACGCAGTGCGGGAAGAGCGATAGCTAGCAAGATTAGGGATAAAATACGGATTCCTGAGAGAATTCGCGCGTTTCCAGCGGCAGACACGCTGCTTGCCGATGACTTCAGGCTGCCGCGTTATTCAGATCACAGCCCATTCTTGGGCAATGTGCCTCAGCGAATGAGCGTCGAGGGCAGGGCACCTGCGCTGATGACGAAACTCAGCTTCCGGCGATGTTCGGCCGACAGCTTCTCCTGGCAGGCCTTGGCCTCGCGAAAGGACGCGCGCGTCTGCAGATGCCGGTAGGTGTCGGTCAGCGCCATGCATTTCATCAGCGGGCTGTCGATTGCGGCACTGCTCGCATAGCGGAATATGTAGCCGTCAGCAGCCAAGGTCTTTGCCGCCAGGGCAAGGCTTTCGTAGAGAATGTCCGCCTCGCCGGCCACATGCGCCTGGTCGAGAAAGCCTTCGTGAAGCGTTTCGGAGGTCGCGTCATGAGTGACCAGAACCCGCAGACCGGCTGGCGACTTCTGCTGGGTGATGGAGATCGTGAACGCCAGCGGGTCGGTTGCCGGCGATTGCGGCGGCGGCCAGAGCACCGTGCCGGGCACGGCGGCGATCGTCCGGTAGTGCGACGCGGCGGTGCGAAACGCATCGGCAAAGCGCCCCGCCTTGCTGGTGCGCGGCCATTGCGTCTGCACCGTTATCTTTGGAAGATCGTCGGCGAATTTGCGCTCCAGGACCGCACCGTGCAGACGGGACTGTTCCGGGATGTTGACGCTCATGGCGGGCGAGGAGAGGGGCACGAAGATCAAGAGCGGCAGGGCGGAAAGCACGGCGAGCGGCGAGGAGAGCGGTGCCGGCAGCCAGGGAAGCCGGCGGGACGCGGCCGGGCGCGGCGGAACCGACGGGCCTTCCGGTTGCGTCTGCACAAGCGGGGTTGCACTCTGGCGCAGATATTCAGGCACATAGGTGCCCTTGGGAATATCGATACGCCACGCGTCGCCGGCGCCTTCGCCGGCATAATAGGCCGCGAGCAATTTCCTCAGCTTGCCCGCATGGACGCGCACCAGTGGGTCGCTATCGGCATTGAAGGCCTGCGGCCGGTCGAAGACATCGATGCCGATCGCATAGCCCTTCAACTGGTGGCCGTTGCCTTCGATTTCCCGCTCGACGACATATTTCAGGAAGGCGCGCAGCCGCTCGGAGCGCGAAAACGCAGCACTCGACAGAACGCTGTCCAGCGCATCGAGGATGGCACGGTCGTTTGGCCTTTCGCGCGCGTCCATCAGCGCGTTCTCTTTGAAACACGCGCCCGCGTCCGTGCTCCATTGTCCGGAATGACAGTCGATTCGGTGAAGTCGCGGCAAAAACGAAGGTTCATTGGTTCGGTTTGGGTCTTTCCGTGGGATTTAAGCACCGCCGCTCGCCATCCGCGAGCGTATCGCTTGTACTTGAGTCTGCATTAAACCGGACTTTTCCGGGTTTGTCAGGTGCTCGAATCATTAAACTTGCGTTTCATATAAAATGTCCGGCCGGACGGTGCCCGGTTTATTGTGACGGGTACATTTTCCGGATCGCCGCTTTGTTGCGGGCCGCACAAGGAACCGCTAGAAAAGACCCGCCACAACGCCATCTCCCATCGAAAGCGCTGAAATGCCTGCGAAACTCTCGGTAAACCTGAATGCGATCGCCATGCTTCGCAACCGGCGCGATCTTCCCTGGCCATCGGTGACGGGGCTGGGCCAGATAGCGCTCGAGGCCGGCGCCAGCGGCCTGACGGTGCACCCGCGACCGGACCAGCGGCATATCCGTTTCTCCGACCTCGCCCCGATCCGCGCCTTGATCGACGATCTTTATCCGGCGGCCGAGTTCAACATGGAAGGTTTTCCGAACGAGCAGTTTCTCGAACTGGTCGAAGAGCATCAACCCGAGCAGGTGACGCTGGTCCCCGACGATCCGGCACAGGCGACCTCGGACCACGGCTGGGACTTCCGCAAGAGCCACAACCTGCTCGGCAATGTCGTCGGACGCCTGAAGAAGAAGGGTTTTCGGGTGTCGTTGTTTGCCGACGGCGACCCGGACATCGAGGCGCTGACGATCGCCAAGGAGACCGGCGCCGACCGGATCGAGCTTTACACCGGCCCCTATGGCGGCTGCTACGACGAACCCGAGCGGGCTGCCGTGCTGCTGGAGGAACTGGGTCGCACCGCCGACCTTGCAATCGGGCTTGGTCTCGACGTCAATGCCGGGCACGATCTGACGGTCGCCAACCTGCCGCCGCTGGCGGCGCGCATCTCCAACCTCGCCGAAGTTTCGATCGGCCACGGCCTGACCGCGGATGCGCTGCAATACGGCATGGCGGAAACCGTCCGCCGCTTCTGCCGCGCCTGCGGCCAGGATGTTTGAGACGCTCCCGCGGTAATCGCATTGCGTTGGTCGCGTTGGCGACATGTAAGGGCTTGACCAGAGCCGTTGCATTTTGTTCTCTGTATGTTCCAATTGAGGGAATAGAGATGCAGATCGAGCAGCTAAACGACATCATCGTAAAGGCGAAGGCTTCAACGTATGGTGGGGGTGGAGCTCCTGCGAAATCGAGCAGGGCCGGATCGCGTGACTTGATGTGGTCTGAAGGCGACTGGAGCTACCTCGACAGCTATTTCGGAGGAACCGATTTCATCGGCCAGGAAACCGTCTGGCTTCGAGGCGAGCCTGTATGGGCGATGAACTACTATGGATATATCCGGCTTCCGGAACTGTTAGACGCCCAACACGCGGGGGCGACGATCAAAGCGGCGTTGTCATCGATGTACGCGCAAGGGCGCTTCCTCGGAGGCTTCGAGTGGTCCGGCGACCATGGCAAATATATCGACAACAGCGTCGGGGACGCCGCCCACTTTCATGGGCGTGAGATTATTGTGGTCGACGGCAAGACCGCCTACGCACTCGATTATTTCGGGGGACTGATTAAAGCGTAGGAGCGAGGCAGGACTTGGCTTCGACACTATCTCACCGACAAGCCGGTCTGCCTAAACCGCGCGACACGATCGTCAGTGCCGAGGAGCTGGGCGTGAACCCAGCCCCCCCATCTTTCTTTAACCGAGAAGGGCTGGTTTGCTGGCTTCAAGGAAGCTTTCGAGCGTCGCCAGCTTGTCGCCGGAAAGCGTGCGGGCATCATCGGTGACCAACTCGATGTGGCCCTCGCGTGTGTTGGCATCGAAGGAGACGACGACCGGGATGAGGAAATCGGGGAGGCCTGAAGCCTTGAGCCCGCCTGCGAGCTGCTCGTCGGTGACATGCACGACGTCAAGCGGCTTGCCGGTGACCTTCGACACGGTGGCAGCGATTTCGTTGACGGTGTACTTGGTCTCGCCGGTCAGCGTGTAGGTCGCGCTTTCGCTCGCGCCGGAGGCAAGCGCCGCGGCCGTTGCCTTGGCGATGTCCTTGCGTGCGATATGGGCGAGCTGGCCCTCGCCGGATGCACTGTACCACTTGCCCTCGGCGAGCGCGTGCGGCAGCGCCATGAACAGGTTTTCCATGTACCAGCCATTGCGCAGGATCGTGTAGGGGATGCCGGTCGCCTTGATCGCGTTTTCCGTGCCGAGATGGTCGGGGGCGAAGGGAATGACCGAGGTTTCGGGGTTCGGCATCGAGGTGTAGAGAATGTGCTTGGCACCGGCCTTCTGCGCGGCTGCCACCGCTGTCTGGTGCTGGCGCAGGCGCTTGCCGGGTTCGTCCAGCGCGTCGGTGGAGATGA
Source organism: Rhizobium giardinii bv. giardinii H152 (assembly GCF_000379605.1). Lineage (GTDB taxonomy): Bacteria > Pseudomonadota > Alphaproteobacteria > Rhizobiales > Rhizobiaceae > Pararhizobium > Pararhizobium giardinii. Next base: position 47,235 of record NZ_KB902579.1, read on the forward strand.
TGAGGATGCGGTCGGCGCCCTTGAAGGCTGCTTCCAGTGAGGCGGCATCGTCGAAACTTGCCGAACGGGTCTGGACGCCCTTGGCCGCGTAGTCGGCGAGCTTGGCGGCATCGCGGCTGGTGGCAATGATATTGGCCGGCGAGACCTTGCCGGAGGCGAGGAGTTCATCAAGCACGAGGCGGCCGAGCTGGCCGGTGGCGCCGGTGACGAGAAGGGTTTCGGACATGGTGCTTCCTTTGTTGTCAAACGGCGCTGCAGCGCGTTGCTGAAGCGTCCGGTTTGAGATATGGTTCCCAAATGAGACCTTCTCTTAATTCGTTATCGCTGGACGGATGTAAAGGAGGCAGTTTTTTATTTGGTGGTTACGTGAAGGGAACCGGCCCATGAACAAAATGGCAGGCAAGACGGTGGGCGAACGGGTGATCGTCGTCATGGGCATGGCTTTTTCCCGCGAGGATTGCCCGGTGCGCGACGTCATCGATAATATTGGCGGCAAATGGAACACGCTGATGATCCTGGCGCTGGCCGACGGCCCGATGCGGTTTTCGGCGCTGCGCCGGCTGATCCCCGATATTTCCCAGCGCATGCTGACCCAGACGCTGCGCGACTTGCAACGCGACGGCTATATCGGCCGCGAGGTCTTTCCGACCCAGCCGCCGAGCGTCGAATACCGGCTGACGCCGCTGGGGCAGTCCTTCCTCGTGCTTGTCAAAGGGCTGGTCGACTGGTCGAAGGAGCACCACGATGCGATCCGGGCGGCGCGGGCGGAATATGACGCGGCGGCTGCGTGACGATCTGACCGCGCGGATGCGGCTGGACGGTTCGCGGCCCGGACTGTTACAGATGCCGACAGGGACGACATCTGGATAGGCATTGATGAAACAGCTCGATATCGGCGTGGCGGGAGCGGGAACGGCAGGTCTTGCGGCGGCCCTTTTCCTGTCGCGCGCCGGTCACCGGGTTGAAATTCTCGAACGGTTCGAGACGCCGGCGCCTGTCGGGTCCGGGCTGTTGATGCAACCGACGGGGCTGACGGTTCTCAACGCGCTTGGGCTGTTCGATACCATCCATGCGATCGGCAGCCGGATCGACCGGCTGCACGGCGCCGATGCCAGCGGGCGGACCGTACTCGACGTGCGCTATGACGCAGCCCCGGGCGGGCGGTACGGCCTTGCGGTGCAGCGGGCTGCGCTTTTCAACACGTTGCTTGATGCAGCCGTTGCCGACGGCATCCGAATACGCACCGGCATCGATCTTGCCTCAACCGGAATGCGCGGTGATCGCGCCGTGCTGAGTGATGCCGAAGGTGTGGTTGGCGACTACGATCTGGTGATCGACGCCAGCGGCGCCCGGTCCATGCTGGCTGCCAAGGCCGCTGCCGCGCCTTCCATTCGCGACCTGACCTATGGCGCATTCTGGGCAACGCTCGACGACCACGGCGCGGCCTACGACAAAAGCGCGCAGTCGCAGCGTTACGACAAGGCCAAGGTGATGATCGGCGTGCTGCCGACCGGGCGGATACGGAGGGGTGAGCCGGAGCGGGTGGCTTTCTTCTGGAGCCTGAAGGTTGCCGATGTCGAAGCCGTCAAGGCAGCCGGGCTCGACCGGTGGAAGGCGATCATCAGCAACTATTGGCGGGACTGCGTGCCGTTTCTCGACCAGATCGAGGATTGGGATCAACTGACGCTGGCGCGCTACGCGCACCGGACCGCGTTGCCGCCCTTTTCGGACCGGCTGGTTTTCATTGGCGACAGCGCCCATTCGACCAGCCCGCAATTGGGGCAGGGGGCAAATATGGCGCTGCTCGATGCCGCAGCGCTCAGCCATGCGCTGGCGCGCTGTGCCGATATACCATCGGCGCTTGCGGCCTATGCCCGGGCGCGCCGCAATCACGTGCGGTTGTTCCAGTTGCTGTCGCTCGCTTTCACACCCTTCTACCAGTCGGACTCGACCGCCATTGCCTGGGTGCGCGACCGGCTGGTTTCCACCGTCGCCAAAATCCCGCCGATGCCCGGGCTGCTCGCGTCGATCGTGGCCGGCACGGTGCTCGATCCCTTCGAGCCTGCCGGCCTGACCGAATGCAAGTGGCAAGAGGACCTCAGCCTGCTCCGCGGCATGGCGTAGGATCACCGCGGCGGTCAGAGACTGAGCTGCCACGTCTGGCCGTTCAGATCCTTTCCGAAGCTGTGATGGCGTTCCTCGGAGACAAGGACGAAGCCTTCCGCCTGGTAGATCCTGCGGGCGCTGACGAGAATGTCGTTGGTCCACAACGTCAGTGTTTTGTAGCCGGCCTCGCGGGCAAAGGCGATGCACTGGCGAACCAGCGCCAGGCCAATGCCAAGGCCGCGGGCAAACGGCTCGACATAGAGCAGCCGCAGCTTGGCCGTGCCGCCGCCTGCGTCGACCAGGAACACGGAGCCGGCGATCTCGCCACCTGCTTCCGCGATCCAGCAGAACTCGCGGCCGGCTTTGAAATGATTGATGAAATCGCCGGCGATCTGCAGGATTAGCCCTTCATATTCGCCGTTCCAGCCATATTCCTCGGCATAGAGTTTCGTCTGGCGGCCGAGAACCCAACTGATGTCGCCGGGCTGGTGCGCCCGAAGCGTGAAGTTGCTGGCGGAGGGGGCCGAAAGCAGCGTCTCGATCCGCCCCATGGCCGTGGCGATCATCTCCTGCTGTGCGGCATTGAGCGGCGAGAGCATGGCCGCGATCTCCTCGCGGGAGCGGACGGCAAGGGCGCGCGCCTGCGACACACCCTCGGCAGTCAGCTCAAGCAACTGGCTGCGCTGGTCCTGCGGGTCCGGGCGCGTGGTCAGGAGCCCGTCACCGCGAAATTTTTTCAGGATGCGGCTGAGATAAGCGGGGTCGAGATGCAGCTCCTCGATCAACTTTTTTGCCGGCAGACCGGGGCGGGCTGCCAGTTCGTAGATGATGCGCGCTTCGGTCAGCGTAAACCGGCTGTCGAGGAAGGCGCGCCCGAGCAGGCCGAGCTGATTGGTGTAGAAGCGGTTGAAGGCCCGCAAGGTCTCGATACGGTCGGCCGGCTGCGGTTCATGCACGGTTGCGAGTGTATTCATGGCAATCTCCCTGCTGGAGACTGCCATTATTTAGTTGACTGAGTCAAATAAATTGCGCGCGGGAGGTCAGGCCGCCTGTTGGCCGAGTTGCGACAGACCCTTCAGCGCAAACGCGACGGCTGCTTCGGCATGGATCGCGGTGGAATCAAAGCCGGGCAGGGGCAGGCTGTGCGGGTCGAGGATCAGGCAGATCTCGGTACAGCCGAGGATGATCGCGTCGGCTCCCTCACTCTTGGCGCGCTCGATGACCGTCATCAGCGCCTGACGCGAGGCGTCGAGCACGGCGCCGGCGCAGAGTTCGTTGAAGATGATGTCGTGAACGAGGGTGCGGTCCTCGGCATTCGGAACCATGACGTCGAGGTCGTGGGTTGCCATGCGGCCGGTATAGAAGCCGTGCTCCATCGTGTAGCGCGTGGCAAGCAGCAGCGGGCGCTTGATGCCTGCGGCTTTCATCGATGCAGCGGTTTCGTCGATGATGTTGATCAACGGAACCGAGATCGACGACTGAACCGCATCGGCAATCAGGTGCATCGTGTTGGTGCAGATCAGCACGCAGGAGGCGCCAGCGGCCTCGAGGCGCTGTGCGACCTCGCAGAGGCGCTTGGCGGCATCATCCCAGCGGCCGGCCTTCTGCAGGTCGACGATGCTCTGGAAATCGACCGAATGCAGCATGACTTCGGCAGAATGCAGCCCGCCGAGGCGTTCGCGCACGGCTTCGTTGATCATGCGGTAATAGACTGCCGAGCTTTCAAAGCTCATTCCACCGATGAGGCCGATCTTGTGCATGAGGCTGTTCCTGTCCTGCCTTGTTTTCCGATGAAGGAATTGTCGCCGAGAGCGTGCGGAAAGTGTTCGCTTTATTGCGTGACATCGCGACCATTTGCGCGTATTTTTCGCGTAGTTTTCCGATATCGCGCAAATTAATGTTGCGTGCGTCGGATGAGTCGGGAGAGCGCGGCGTGCTGGACGAAAGAGACCGGAAGATCCTGTCATTGCTGCAGGAGGATGCGCGCCTGTCCGTCGGCGACCTCGCCGAAAGGGTAAGCCTGTCGCTTTCCGCCTGCTCGCGGCGCATTCAGCGGCTGGAGGAGGCCGGCTATGTCGCCCGCCGGATCGCGGTGCTCAGTCGCGACCTAATGGGTGTTCCGACAACCGTCTTCGCCCTCATCAAGACCGCCCACCATTCCGACGACTGGATAGACATCTTCCGCAAGGTGATCGCGGATATTCCCGAGATCGTCGAGGCGCACCGGCTGACCGGCAATTACGACTACATTTTGAAGGTCGTGCTGCCGCGGGTCGAGCACTATGACGTGATCTACAAGCAGATCGTCCGCAAGGTGGAACTGTTCGACGTGTCCGCCTCGATCTCGATGGAGGTGCTGAAGAGCGGAATGGCGGTGCCGGTGGATTATGCGCGGTAGGGCGAGTGCCGCTTCGGCCTCAAGGAATGATGCGCTGTTCCCGCATCTCGCTGAAGACCGACAGGAACATCTCGTCGGTCCGCAAATAGTCATGGAATCCCAGTCTGCGCGCCTTGGTACCGTCGGCGAAGAAGTCGTAATCCCAGCCGAACACCGCGTCGCCGAAACTCCAGGAGGAAACGGCTTCATAAGAATGGTCGGCGAGGTTGTACTTTTCCTTCATCTCCTTCCAGAGCCGGGCCTTGTCCGCCATCACGACGTTGAGCGACATCGGGAGAGGAGCGGCGGTTTCCACCTCGAAGAAGCGGGCGATCTTCGGCCACATCTCGTTCCACCGAAAGAGATCCCCGTTGGTGATATTGAAGGCCTGATTAGCGCATTGCGAATTGGTGGCGGCCCAGACGGTGGCCCTGGCCAGAAGGCCGGCATCGGTCATTTCGAGCAGCGCGTCGTAGGCGCCCGGTTTGCCGGGAAAGCGCAGGGGCAGGCCGAGTTCCTTCGACATCGCAGCATAAAGGCCAATCACCATGGCAAGGTTCATCGGATTGCCGGTGGCGACGCCGATGACGACGGAAGGACGCAGGGCCGACCAGGTCCATGATTTGCCCTGTTGCCTGTGCTGCAGGAACGCCTGCTGGTCCATATTGAATTCGGGCGGCATATGGTTGTCTTCGTTTTCGCGGGCCGGTGTCTTGAACGGCCCGAGATGCGCCCCGTAGACCTTGTAGCCTTGCATCAGGCTGACATGCTCAAGGTTCGGTGCCACACGCTCAATGGCAGTGACGACATTCACCAGCATGGCCAAATTGGGCTCGACCAATTCGGCCCAGGTGGGGCGGTCCTGATAAGCGGCGTAGAAAATGTGAGTCACTTCAGTGAGATCGCCAAGTTTCCTCGTGCAATCGGCAGGGTCGAGCAGATCAACCGCGATGTGCCGGATTTTCGGCGTAGCAGTGCCGCCACGTCGCGAGAGACCGATGATCGACCAGTCGTCGAGCGTTTCGATATGGCGGGCGAGGTTGCCTCCGATGACGCCCTGGGCGCCGACGATGAGTGCGGTTTTGTGCTGGTCACGCATGACGATCTCCTGTGTCCTGATGGAGGAGATATGGACGCGGCGCGGTTTCGGAACTAGACAGCGGATAAGCACAGGACTTGTGAGGTGAAGTCACAATGGCGCGGCTGGACGTCAATCGATCGGGTGAGATGGAAGTGTTCGTGCGAGTCGTCGATCTCGGCGGCTTTTCTGCCGCCGCTCGCCACTTCACCATGACGCCGTCGGCGGTCAGCAAACTGGTCTCGCGGCTGGAGGCGCGACTGAACGCGCGGCTTGTCAACCGTTCGACCCGCAAGCTGCAACTGACGCCGGAAGGCTGCCGTTACTATGAGCATGGCGTGCGGGTCTTGGCCAATCTCGACGAGGCCGAAGGCGCCGCGGCCCTGGCCAACAATCCGAGCGGGCTGGTTCGTGTCAGCTGCAACATTCCCTTCGGGCGGCATATCCTGTTGCCGGTGCTTGCGGACTTCATGGCGCTTTATCCAGATGTGTCACTGGACCTGTCGTTGACTGATAGTGTCGTCGATCTCCTGGAAGACCGCGCAGATGTGGCCGTTCGGGCGGGCCCCCTGAAAAGTTCGGCGTTGATGGCGCGCAAGCTCGGAACGGTGAAAATGCACATCGCCGCGGCACCCGGCTATATCGAGCGCAGGGGTGCCCCGCACCATCCCGACGACCTGCAGAAACACAATCTTCTCGGGCCTAGTTACGTCCGCACAGCCGGCGGATGGCCTTTTGTTGCGGGCGGCGTCTACATGACGATCAGGCCGGCGGGCAACATCCGGGCGAGCGACGGCGAAGCCTTGCGTGAGCTTGCGCTTGCCGGGGCAGGGCTGGCACGTCTTGCCGACTTCCAGGTGCGGGAGGATTTCGCCCGCGGAGCATTGACGCCTGTGCTCGAGGCCTTCACCGCGACGGACAGCGAAGAGGTGCATGCGGTGTTTCTCGGCCAGGGCGGCCATATCCCGGCCCGGGTGCGGGTGTTTCTCGACTTCCTCTCCGCCCGCTGCCGGATCGGCTGAGGTCTTTCAACAGGGCAGCCATTCCGACAGAGCAGTTGTGTCAGGCCAACGGAGCGTGGACACTGCCGTGCAAAACGGAGATTGTGCATGCCAGCATCGAGCCGCCATCATCTGGTTGTCGTCGGAGGTGGCTTCGGCGGCCTTCAATTGGTCAATGACCTGAAGGGCGCGGCCCTCGACATCACGCTCGTCGACAAGCGGAACCATCATCTCTTCCAGCCGCTTCTCTATCAGGTGGCGACGACGCTGCTTGCCACCTCTGAGATCGCATGGCCGATCCGCCGGCTGTATCGCGATCGGCCGGAGGTGACGACGCTGCTGGCCGAGGTCGAGGGCGTCGATGTGGTGGCGAAAGCCATCCGGCTGACATATGGCAAGACCATCCGCTACGACACCCTGGTGGTGGCGACCGGCGCCACCCATGCCTATTTCGGCAAAGACGAGTGGGAAGCGGTCGCTCCGGGGCTGAAAACGCTGGAGGATGCAACGACCATTCGCAGGCGCGTGCTGCTCGCCTTTGAACGGGCGGAAATCGAGACCGACCCGGCGGTGCGTCAAGCGCTTCTGACGTTTACCATCATCGGCGCGGGGCCGACCGGCGTTGAACTGGCGGGGATCATCAGCGAACTCGCGAAGTCGACCCTGCCGAAGGAGTTTCGCCGCATCGACACTCGGACAGCGCGGGTCATCCTCGTGGAGGCCGGGCCGCGTGTTCTGTCGGGATTTTCCGAAGATCTATCGGCCTATGCCCATCGGGCGCTGGAAGGACGCGGCGTCGAAGTTCGGACCGGCCAGAGGGTTACGTCCTGCACGCAAGCGGGTGTTACGATCGACGACACTTTCGTTGCGTGTCGCACGATGGTGTGGGCCGCGGGCGTTCAGGCCTCGCCCGCCGCCCGATGGCTCGGCATCGCGGCGGATCGCGCCGGCCGCGCCATCGTCGAGAAGAACCTCAGCGCACCCGGCCATGCGGATGTCTTCGTCATCGGCGATACGGCTTCGGTCCTCCGGGAGGACGGCACCCCGGTACCGGGTATCGCGCCGGCGGCAAAGCAGCAGGGCGCTTTCGTGGCAAAGGTCATCCGAGCCAGGTTGAACGGCCAGTCGGAGCCCGCCGGTTTTCGCTATCGCCACCAGGGCAGCCTGGCGACGATCGGCAAGCGCTCGGCGATCATCGATTTCGGACGCTTCAAAATGAAAGGGGCGCTCGCCTGGTGGGTATGGGGGATCGCCCATATTTACCTCATCGGCACGCGAAGCCGCTTCGCCGTTGCCTGGAGTTGGCTGTGGAGCTACCTCAGCGGCCAGCACAGCGCGCGGCTGATTACCCAGAAGGAGACCATGCGCGATAGATGCGCTGACGAGCACGGCGAGCAATAGAGCCTATTTGACGCGCTTGCACTCGAACTGATCGCCGGTCTGCATCGAGAACCACTGCATCGTCGTATCGGTCACGCTCGACAGGCCGATCTGGTATCCGTCGGAAAAAGACAGGATGTAGTTTCCCTCTTCCTTTTCCACCTTCTGCGGCATCGGTCCTTCGCCTGAATCGTAGGTGTCCTTCGTGAAGGTAAAGGTTGAGACCTCGCAATCCCAAATGCCTGCATAGGGCGCATTGTCGCCAGCAAAGCCTGTCGTCGCGGTCGCAAGCACAATAGCGGCCGCGACCGCGATGAATTCAGGACGCATTGTTTCCACCTGGCCCCTCTCAGTTGTTGATGCTGGTTACAGCCCAGTGGGACGAGCTGCAATCGTCGTTGTCGCAGATGCCGCTCATCCAGACCGCGCCGTCCGCCAGCATGACGCCGTCGCTGTTGACGAAGAGCTGGTCATATTTCTGGTTCGCGACGACCTCGCGTGTTTCCGGCGTGACGAGAGCGTCAAAATTTTCGATGAAATCGTTGGCGCTCTGAATGTCATAGCTTTCGCCATTGGCAGCGACCCGCAACGGGTATTCGGCGAGACCGGCGATCGTTGCCGCATCTCCGTTGCCCATGGCTTCCACCAGGCTCAACAGCGGCTCGGCGAGATCTCCGGCGTTGCCATGCAGCGCTTCGATCCGGTTAAAGACCTCTTCATCGGATTGAGCGGCGGCCGACAAGGGCATCAGCATCAGGGCGGCGGAGAGGAGCGTGGCGGCTGTATTCAGGTAAGGCACGAAAACTCCGGGGAGTGAGAGGGCGCGTGGGCAGCCGCACAGTAGCTGAGGCGGTCTTGAAACGGAACCGGGATGGACGGGTGCCGGCTATCCATTTTTGGGGTTTGTCCTGGTTGTCTTCAATATGCTTGGCGCTTGGGCGGGCGGCGTCACGGTGCCCTGCCTTGCAACAAAGTGGCGCTCTATTTCCTTCGCGAAGAGCCTTGACCGCGCTTAGGCTTTGCGGCATAAGCGGCGAACCGTACCGTACGGTACTGTGAATGGAGATGGATTTTTGCAGCTTGCCGCCCACCCGCATCAGCCGGATTACTCGCCGCGCCAGAACGCCGTTCTGGACAGCGCGTTGCGGCTGCTTGTCGATGGCGGCGAGAAAGCCTTGACGACGGCAGGCGTGGCGCGGGCCGCCAACTGCTCGAAGGAAAGCCTCTACAAATGGTTCGGCGATCGCGACGGCTTGCTTTCGGCGATGATCGGCTACCAGGCAAGCAAGGTCCGCACGTTCGATGACAACGCCGAGGCATTGACGGCAGTCACCCTGCGGGAGCATCTGGTTCTCTTCGCGCGCGACCTGCTGGAGGTTCTGGCCGGCGACGTGTCGCTGGCGCTGAACCGGTTGGCAATCGGGCAGGCGAGCCGGGAAGGCTCCAAGCTTGGATCGATGCTGCAGGAACGCGGCCGGCGGCAGGTCGGCAAGCGGGCGGGGGCGTTGCTGGAAGCCGGACGCAATGCCGGGTTGCTTGCGTTCGACGATCGGGACGAGGCCTATGATACGCTCTATGGGCTGATCGTTTCCGATCTGCATCTGCGCATGCTGCTCGGCGAGGATAGCGGCCGCATGGCCAAGGATTTCGGACGCAGAGCGGAGCGGGCGGTTTCGGCCTTCCTTCGCCTCTATGGCCGTGAAAATGGTTCGGTCCAGCCTAAGGGCGGCCGGAAGACTTAAAGAGACAAGCAAAGGGAAGGAAAATACAATGCGCGTCTATTACGATCGTGATGCCGATCTCAACCTCATCAAGTCCAAGAACGTCGTTATCGTCGGCTATGGCAGCCAGGGCCGCGCCCATGCGCTGAACCTGAAGGACTCCGGCGCCAACAACGTCGTCATCGCGCTGAAGGCCGGTTCCGCCACCATCAAGAAGGCCGAAGCCGACGGCTTCAAGGTCATGACCGTTGCGGAAGCCGCCAAGTGGGGCGACCTCATCATGATGGCGACCCCGGACGAACTGCAGGCCGACATCTACAAGGCTGAAATCGCGCCGAACATCCGCGATGGCGTTGCGATCGCTTTCGCCCACGGCCTCAACGTTCATTTCGGCCTGATCGAGCCGAAGGACACGCTCGACGTCGTCATGATCGCGCCGAAGGGCCCGGGCCACACGGTTCGCGGCGAATACCAGAAGGGCGGCGGCGTTCCCTGCCTGGTTGCTGTCGAGAAGAACGCCTCAGGCAACGCCCTTGATCTTGCTCTCTCCTACGCCTGCGGCGTCGGGGGCGGCCGTTCGGGCATCATCGAAACGAATTTCAAGGAAGAGTGCGAAACCGACCTCTTCGGCGAACAGGTCGTTCTCTGCGGCGGTCTCGTCGAACTGATCCGCGCCGGTTTCGAAACGCTGGTCGAAGGCGGCTATGCGCCGGAAATGGCCTATTTCGAGTGCCTGCACGAAGTGAAGCTGATCGTCGACCTGATCTATGAAGGCGGCATCGCCAACATGAACTACTCGATCTCCAACACGGCGGAATGGGGTGAATACGTCACCGGCCCGCGCATCATCACGGCTGAGACAAAGGCTGAGATGAAGCGCGTCCTGCACGACATCCAGACCGGCAAGTTCACCTCCGACTGGATGCAGGAATACCGTTCGGGTGCCGCTCGCTTCAAGGGCATCCGCCGCATGAACGACAACCACCAGATCGAAGAAGTCGGCGCCAAGCTGCGCGGCATGATGCCGTGGATCGGCAAGAACAAGCTGGTCGACAAGGCGAAGAACTAATCTTTGCTGCAAAGCAACATTTTTCTGTTGCGCGTGCTCTATACTGAACGCCGGAGAGAAATCTCCGGCGTTTCCATTTGTCATCGACGTTGATCGGCAGTGTTTGGAACATTTCGGATTTTGCAGTATTCTGTTCAGCAGGAGGATACTGTGATGGAAACCTTCCTCTACCATTTCGCATTGTTCGACGCCTTGATCCTCGGCGCCATCGTCTTGCTGCTGGCGCTCAGCATGTCCGGGCACCACGAGGCCTGATTCATCTTCCGGAACTAAGCCGGTTCCGATACCGCAGGCGCGGTTGGCGCGATCAAGTCGCGTGCCCATCCTGGCGAGCATCGCAGTTCGGCCGCACCCCTCCACACACTACCGAGATCCGCTGCGCAACCCCCGTCGGCGATTTCTGTCGGCCATCACCATCCCGCACAAGCAGAGAAAAACCGGTTCCCTATCGAAATATAGGTCAGTATTATTGACTTAATAAGCCGGCTGTGTTGTGCTCCAGCAAAATCATAATCTGAGGAAACTTCCATGCTCGATTGGGAAAAGATATTCGCGACGCGGTCTTCACGGATGCGCGCTTCGGAAATCCGCGAACTTCTGAAACTGCTTGACCGGCCGGACATCATCTCCTTCGCCGGCGGTATTCCCGACCCGGCGCTGTTTCCGGACGAGGACTTCAAGGCTGCCTATGCCGACATCTTCGGCGGGCCGGCCGTCAGCGCTGCCTTGCAATATTCGGTAAGTGAAGGCTACCTGCCGTTGCGCCAGTGGCTTGCCGGCCGCATGGCCGCCATCGGCATCCCCTGCGAGGCGGAAAACATCCTGATCACCTCGGGCTCGCAGCAGGCGCTCGACTATCTCGGAAAGCTTTTCCTGTCGCCGAACGATACGGCGCTTGTGACCTGGCCGACCTATCTCGGCGCGCTCCAGGCCTTCAACGCCTATGAGCCGACCTACGACCAACTGTCAACTTCCGGCAATCGCACGCCGCAGGCCTACCGGGACGCGGCCACCGAGGCAGGCGGCCGGGTGAAATTCGCCTATATGTCGGCCGAGTTCGCCAACCCGACCGGCGAGACGCTCGACCTTGCCGCGCGCGAAAAGGCGCTGGCGCTTGCCGAAGAACTCGATATCGCTCTCATCGAGGACGCGGCCTACCAGTCGCTGCGTTACGACGGCGAGGCCGTTCCGCCGATTCTCTCGCTCGAGATCGCCCGCAAGGGATCGATCGACGAGGCCCGGACGATCTATTGCGGCAGTTTCTCCAAGACGCTGGCGCCTGGCCTGCGCGTCGGCTGGGTCTGTGCTTCAAACACCGTCATCCGCAAGCTGGTGCTGATGAAGCAGGCGGCCGACCTGCATTCCTCGACCATCAACCAGATGGCGATCTGCCACGTCGCCGAGCGTGGCTTCGACAAGCAGGTCGCCAAGCTCAAGGCCGTCTACAGCAAGCGGCGCGATGCCATGCTGGCGGCTCTCGCCAAATACATGCCGGCGGACGTGAGCTGGACGGTGCCGGAAGGGGGCATGTTCGTCTGGCTGACCTTGCCTGCCGGTATGGATGGTGCCGAACTGCTCGCCAAATCGCTGGCGACGGCCAAGGTCGCCTTCGTGCCCGGCAAGGCCTTCTTTGCCGATGGTTCCGGCGCCAACACCTGCCGCGTCAGCTTCTCCTGCGCCGACGAGGCGATGATCGAGGAGGGGATTTCCCGCCTCGGCGGGCTGATCGGCAAGGAGGCGCTGGCCGCCTAACTCCTGTCTTCGAGGCAGGCGATGGCCGCCTCGAAAATCAGATCCGGGAGCACGTCGAATGCATAGGGCATGTGGACGCGCTCCCATTTCTGATGATAGTCGCGGCCCCAAGGGCCGATATTGACGACCGGATAGGACAAAAGTCCGTCCGGTGCCTTGTCGACGAAGGCCAAGCAGGGCGTGTTGTCGGTGAGGAGCTGTGTCTGTTCGGTAGCGGGACGATGTCCGAAGAAGCTCATGTCGGAGATGCCGGCGAAGAACTGCTTTGCCTTGATGCTTGTCCCATGCCGCTCTGCGCATTTCTTGGCGGCCGACATTACGTTCCGCTCGAAAATGCGGCCTTCCGTTCCGGCGCCGTCCAGATGGACGCGCGGATAGTGCAGGGTGGAGAAGCCGATAATCGCCAACGGCCCTTCGAGGCCGGCTTCCGTTAGCGTCGCCGCGACGATCTGGCGGGTTGTTGACAGCGGGTCTTCTCCGCCTGACAGCGATCGATCGAGCGCGTCGAGTCTATCAGCCGCAGCCTGCCCGCCGTGGGCGACGGCCAGTTCGTGCAGTTCGGCGTAGGTGAGCACCCGCCCTTCGTGGGGGCGGGCGTGGCCGGTGCCTTGCCGGTTAAAGAAGCTCTTTGCATTGCGTGTCTGCGTATCGAGTGCCGTTTGCATGGCGGCACCGACGAGCGCGCGGATTTCGCCGAGCACGTCTTCCGGCGTGCGCCGGTGGGTGAGCCAGTTGAACGAAAGCCAGACGTGGGCGGGCGTGGTGACTTCGTAGCCGTGGCGCACGTCCTTTGCCTCCAGGCAGACCGGTGCCGGGGAAAGCTCGCCGTGGGCCTCGTCGCAAAGGGCGCTGTTGAATTCCATGGCGCGCATGATTTCGGCGCCGATCAGATGCGCGCTGACGCCGTCGAACGCGTAGCCGGCATGGGTCGGGCGGCCGGCGACGAAGGCAAAGGGCGAGAACTTGCCGACAGAGCCCAGATAGACGGCGCGACCTTCCTCGCCGTCGCCATCGTCACCACTGGCGTCCAGATTGATGCCGCCGACGATGTCGAGATCGAATTTTTCGGCGATGGCGGGCAGGGCGTCTCGGAACGCGCGCATGCCGCGCGACCGGTTTTCCTCGTCCGGTGTGGCGACAAACAACAGGTTGCCCGGCGGTTCATCACGTTCAGCGAAACGCTCAAGTGCGGTGATGCCGGCGGCCAGCCCGCTTTTCATATCTAGCAGGCCGCGACCGGCGAGGAAATCGCCGCTCAAGAGGTCGGTGACTGCCTTGTCTTCCGCCGGGTTGCGCGCCTTGTTCGATAATTCCGCGATCAGGGCCTCGGTGAGCGCTTCCGGCTCGCAGGCAAGCGAGGCCAGCGCGCCATAATTGGCGATCGAGACGGTGTCGAAATGTCCCGCCAGCACGAGGCAGCGGCGGCCTTTGCCGCGGACCAGCGCCAGCACGTTCTGCCGGGCCGGATCGCCATGGCTGTCCAGGGCCAGCAGTTGCTGCGGATGCCTTCGGAAATAGGGGGTGTCGCCCAGCAGCGCCATCAGCCGTCCGGAAAAGGCGGCCTCGTCATCGCTCTCCGTCACACTCGGCCAACGGGTCATTTCGATGGCCAATTCGCCGGCGCGCGACAACGGATGGGAAAGCGTCGAGGGGCGGCTGGATGGCATTGTTTGATCCTCTGGAGAGACTGCTAGCGTCTGCATTGATGAGACTTACAAACACTAGCGGGCCGGTCGATGAAGCGAAACGGCAAAATTATGGAAATTTGCTTGATATTTTTGTCAAAATGACACGATAATTTAGCGAATTGACAGAGGCGGGGCTTCATGGACACGATCGACCGGCGTTTGCTGGCAATTCTCAGAACGGATGGCCGTGCTTCGATCTCGAAGCTGGCGGCACTGCTCAAAATTTCGCGCGGAACGGTACAGAACCGGATCGACCGGCTGACCGCAGAGGGCATCATTGCCGGGTTCACGGTGCGGATCGCGGCGGCGGAGGATCCGCACGCGGTCCGCGCGGTAATGCTGATCGAGATCACCGGGCAGAAGACGGTATCGGCGATCAAGATGCTGCGCGGTATCCCGGAAATCCGCGCGCTGCATACGACCAACGGCGCCTGGGACCTGGTTGCCGAGATCCAGACGGAGAATTTGGCAGAATTCGACCGCGTGCTGCGTCATATCCGGGCAATGGACGGGGTGTCGAAATCGGAAACGAGCCTGCTGCTGACGACGATTTGATTCGGAATCAGATATAAGGCCCCAGCAGCGACAAATCTGCGTCGCCCAGCCGGTCCTTGGCTGTGCGCAGCTGGTGCCAGTAAGGGTAGAGCACGGGCGGGGCGCTGACCGCGTCGAGGCGCTGGCGTTCTTCGTCGCTGAGCACGAGGTCGGCGCTGGCGAGGTTGTCCCTGAATTGGGCTTCGGTGCGGCCGCCGATGATGACGGAGGTGACGGCCTTGCGGCCGATCAGCCAGGCGAGGGCGATTTGCGCGGCGGAGACGCTGCGATTTTCTGCAATGTCAACGAGAGCATCGACGATGGCCCAGAGGCGGTCCTCGTCGCGGATCGGCGGCTCGTCCCACCCGGCCAGTTGCCGCGACCCTGCCGCCGTCTTGTTGCGCCGGTGCTTGCCGGAAAGGAGGCCGCCGGCCAGCGGGCTCCAGACGAGCACGCCGAGGCCCTGGTCGATCGAGATCGGCAGCAGTTCATATTCGGCGTCGCGGGATTCGAGCGTGTAGTGGATCTGCTGGCTGACGAAGCGCTGGCGGTGATCGGCGGCGCTGACGCCAAGCGCCTTCATGATGTGCCAGCCGGAGAAATTCGAGCAGCCGATATAACGCACCTTGCCCTGGCGCACGAGCATGTCGAGCGCTTCCATGGTTTCCTCAAGCGGCGTCTGGCCATCCCATTCGTGCAACTGGTAGAGGTCGATGACGTCGGTCTTCAGGCGTTTCAGGCTCGCCTCGCAGGCGCGGATCAGATGGTGCCGCGAGGAGCCGGCGTCGTTCGGGCCGTCGCCCATCGGGAACCGGGCCTTGGTTGCGATCAGCACGCCGTTCTTGCGCTTGCCGCCGGTGATTTCGCCGATGATGTCTTCAGACACCCCTTGCGAATAGACATCCGCCGTATCGATCAGGTTGACGCCGGCATCGAGGCAGAGATCGACGAGCCTGCGCGCCTCGTTGACGCCGAGATCGCCAACGATCTTCGCCCAGCCTTTGCCGCCGAAGGTCATGGTGCCCACGGTCAGTGTCGAAACCTTGAGGCCGGAGCGGCCGAGAAGACGATAGTCCATGATGATATCCCCAATTCGAGAATGCGCAGACGCGGCAAAGCTAGGGCCGTTCGGCGAAAAGGAAAGGGCTGGCGACGAGAAAACCGCCGCCCGGCTCTGTCGTTGTTACCCCGGACTGCGCTACCTCCTCGGCCTCCCACCGTGAGGCGTCGTCATGTGACCGGAAAGGCGTTCGACTTTTGCCGGTGATTGTCTAAAGTCGCGGCGATCGCATACGGAATCGTCTGATGTCCCTTCGCCTTGCCACGTTCAATATCGAGAACCTGATGAGCAGGTTCGATTTCTCCGGCTTTCGCAACAACCTCAAGCAGGACCGTGTCCTGCGGCTTTTCGACGTGAGGAGCGAGGCGGAATATCAGCGGCTCGAGGAAGCCCGCACCATCGCCCATACCGACGATACGCGGCAGATGTCGGCGCTGGCGATCGCCGATTGCGACGCCGATATTCTCTGCCTGCAGGAAACCGACAACATGGCGGCGCTGCAGGCCTTCGAATACGGCTATCTGTTCAAGATGGTCGGCAGCGGCTACCGGCAGAAATATCTGGTCGAGGGCAATGACAGCCGCGGCATCGACGTCGCCGTGCTGGTGCGTGAGGAAACCCGCGACGGCCAGAAGATCGAATGTGTCGACGTCAAATCCCACGCCGCCGTCACCTATGCCGATTTCGGTCTTTTCAACGATGCCCTCGCCGCGACCAACGTGCCCGGTGACCGCATCTTCAAACGGGATTGCCTCGAACTGGATTTCCGCATCGGCGGACGGCCGCTGACGCTGTTCGTCGTGCATTTCAAATCGATGGGACCGGCGCGCGAGGGGCTCGACGGGCGCTCGGCGACGATGCCACTGCGAATGGCGGAGGCTGCGGCCGTGCGCCGCATCATAGAGAACCGCTTCGGTTCCGGTAACACCGCGGACAAGATGTTCGCGATCTGCGGCGACATGAACGACTACCAGGAGCGGATCGAGGTGCTCGGCGACCGGCGCAACGGCTACAGTTTCGTGCCGCGGCAGGAAACGCTGAGCGCCCTCGACATTTTCAGCCATGACGGCTTTGTCGAAAATACCATGCGGCGGCGGCCAGAACTTGATCGATGGACGCTGTTTCACAGCCGTGGACCGGAGGAGCGGCACCTCTGCCAGCTCGACTATATCTGGCTTTCGCCCGCCCTTGCCAAATGCAACCCGGCAAGCGTGCCGGAAATCATCCGCGCCGGTCAGCCCTACCGGACGATCTTCCCGATGGGGCAGGAGGTCGAGCGCTATCCGCGAACCGGATGGGACCGGCCGAAAGCCTCCGACCATTGCCCCGTTGTCATTTCCATTAACGTGTGATCTCCATGGCGCAACTGACCAGCAACATGTCCGATTGGCCCGATGAACGGCGGATATTTCCCGTCAGCCGTATCGATTTGCGCGTCGTGGACGGACCGCATCCCTACCATCTCGCCGAGCGCGACAGGATCGCGGAAAACTGGGCGCGGGAGGTCTCTGCCAATCCGGCACTTTATGACGGCCGCATGATGCTGTCGCGCGCGGTGCAGATCAGCGACGGCGTGATTTCCGGAGAAACGCATATCGTGCCGTTCTCGGCATTCCTGTTGTGGCGAAAGACGCGACCGGTGACGTCGGCAATCCACCTGTTCGCCCTGCCGGTTGTCGTCTCGTCTGACGGCGCGGTGATCGCAATCCGGATGGGAAAGCACACGGCCAATCCGGGACGCGTCTATTGCGCGGCCGGGTCGCTGGATCCAGCCGATATTCGCGATGGCATCTGCGACATGGACGGCAACATGGCGCGTGAAGTGCTGGAGGAGACCGGGCTCGTCCTGTCCGATGCCGACCGCGTGTCGGGGTTTCATGCGCTGCATGACCGGGGGATCATCACGGTTTTCCGCTGCTTCGGGTTTTCCGCGATTGCCACGGAACTGATCGGCCGCATTGCCGGTCATATCGCCCAGGACAAGGAGCCGGAAATCGACGAAGCCCTGGCCATTCGCAGTGCCGATCCGGGCCTGCATCTCTACCAGCCTTTCATGCTGCCGATCCTGGAATGGGTTTTCACAAACATGCGCTGACGCTTTTTTACGCTTGCCGCAGGTTCTCTGCCGTGCAAGGTCTGACATCAAAAGACATACAGGGAGATTACAGTGGCACGACGTTTTGCCATTTACGACGTCTTCACCGCCAACCGGCTGGAAGGAAACCCGCTGGCCGTCGTCTTCGATGGCGATGAGCTAAGCGACGCGGCGATGCAGGCGATCGCCTGTGAGTTCAACCTGTCGGAGACGGTGTTCGTCAAGCCTGCCGAAAACCCTGCGCATGCTGCCCGGCTGCGGATTTTCACGCCTGGCTACGAGCTGCCTTTCGCCGGCCACCCCACGGTTGGTGCGGCGGTCGCCTTGGCCGAGGCGGCGCGTGATGGTGATGGCGAGGACTATGATCTTGTGCAGGTGCTGGAGGAAAACGTCGGTCCGGTCCGCTGCGCCGTCAGGCTCCGGGCCCAGTCGGCAACCTTTGCGGAATTCGACATGCCGCGCAAATCGGTGCAGATCAGCGCCAAGCTTGACCGGCAGGAGATAGCCAATGCCTTCAGCCTGAAGGCGACGCAGATCGGTTTCGAGAACCACGTGCCGACCTTCTGGAGTGCCGGTGTGCCGTTCGTGATGATCCCCGTGCATGACATGGCGGCGGCAGCCGCCGTCGAATTCGACGCGGCACTGTGGGAGAAGATCACGCCGATGGCCGATGGACGGCTCGCCAGCGCCTACGTCTACTGCCGCGGCGGGATCAATCATGTCGCCCGCTTCCATACCCGCATGTTCGCACCGGCCATGGGCATCGTCGAAGACCCGGCGACGGGCGCGGCGGTCGCCGCTCTTTCCGGGGCCATCCACTATTTCGACCAGTTGATCGACGGGCATCATCCGTTCCTGATCGAGCAGGGCGTCGAGATGGGCCGGCCGTCGCTGTTGCATCTTCATCTCGACGTTTCCGGTGGTGAAATCGCAACCGCGCGGATCGGCGGTCAGGCGGTGAAGATCGCGGCCGGCGAACTTTATCTTTGAAAAACAGGCCCTAAACGGCCAATACAGATTTTTTTGAGAAATCCGGAAAGAAAATCGTCGTGGGGGTAGACAAGCCCGGCGAAGGCCATTATACGCCCCATCAGACCGCAGCAACGCGGTTCTGGATGGGTGATTAGCTCAGTTGGTAGAGCAGCTGACTCTTAATCAGCGGGTCCACGGTTCGAGCCCGTGATCACCCACCATTTTCTTCAATGGAATCAAATAATTTAGCGGAAACGCCGGGAGCGCCAAAAAGGGCGCTTGCGAATTTGGGCCCATTTTTGGGCGCAAGCCCGTTTTAAGCCGTGCCCAGTTCGTGGCATTCCTTTCGCCATGCCCGCGCCGTCAAAAATGTCTCTTAACGAGCCGTATCGGATCGACGCGACTCATTCCCGCCCATGCTAAGGATTGGCGCGCAGCAAAAACGGGGGGCACATGTCACACATAAGCGTAACTGTTCGGCTCAGGCCGGTACGCTTTGCCTTCCTTGTTCGGCCCACGGACACCGCTGCTCTTCTGGAAATCTTTAGGATCAATACGTGTTTGTGGGGCGGCAAATACAATCCGATTATTCCCAGTATCAAACAGATCCCTCGGTGGTGGGATCGCCACGGTCGCGTGACTGAAACCGCACCACAGGTGCTCAACGGCTATCTCGACTTTTTTGAACCAGATTTTATCGTGGAGGCCACGGCGGGTCTGGCCGACGGTTTGGGATATGACGATGATCGGGTGCTTCAGCTGTCCGACATCCTTACGAAGCAGGGGGATCGCGACAAGCGCGGTTATGGCCTAAATGTGATGGACCTCTATCGCGATCTCTATCGCAAGGAGTTCCAATTCACACGGCGTCATGAGCACGGCATTGTGCACGTCGCCGCGCGGGAGAAGAAGTTTGATGCTTTTAGCGCCTGTTTGGCAGGTGACTTCCCGAGGAGCGACAACCTCGCGTACTTCGGGAAAGCTTTTGTCGATGCTTTCGATCCGGAGACCATCGCACTTGATGGCGAAGCGCTCGCCAAGCTCTTCGTTTCGGACGCAAGATCAGCACTCGTTATGGGCCAATCGAAGCTCAACGTTGACTATCACGATCATAGCGATCCAGCACTGTTCGTGCTGGATGCGACAAAGCCTCAGGACCTTATCGACTTCTGGAACCTTCGGGCTACCCGTCGGGATGTTTTACCAATTCCCATTCAATGGGCAGGGGAGCTATCGGCTTTCGCGAAGGAATTCATCGAGCTGAATTATCGACCCCTTCCAGGCAACCTCCACGGGGTAATGATTCAGCCGCACGTGATGTTCTCGCGCTCCATTCCAACAGAAGATCTGGAGCCCATCTACCGTGATAATTTCAGAGTCGAGATTGAGGGGGCGAATGTTCGCCAAGATTGGTACCCAGCACTTTGGCGGCCTTCCCCGAGTTTCACTGTGCGCGAAATGCGACCGACGCTGTCGGCCAACCGGAAAACCTTTGATGTGCCCATAGATACTCAGAAGCCCGAGCTGCGGTTCGAAGGTCTGCACCCTGAGTTTGCCTCGGAGTACGGAAACGATGACCGGTGGGCCAACGTTGTTAATCTGCGAGACTGGGGACTCAATAATCAAATCGCCACCGCCTATCCAACCAACCATCGACAGGGACTTTTCGCCCGCCTGAACTTCGCGTCCGAAGATTTGCTTTCAACGACCGAAGGCTTGGTGGTGCTCCCGAAATACCGGGGAATATCGCAGTTCTGGCGACTGTCGGATGGCGCGACAGCTATCCGGACATGGCTGGAAAAGCAAAACGTGAAGGCTTCTCCCTCTGAGGCCGGGCGTGCGACGCAGCAAATTGTGCAAACGCTCGGCGGCTTTTGGGGTGTCGCGAGCATCGCTCATCCGGCGATAGTTCAGCTTCTCAACGAAATATCCCGTAGGCCGGGATCACGGAGTGTACAGCATCAAGAATTTCAGAACCGCATCCGCAACGCTACCAAAGGTGACATTTGGCGACATAAAAATTTCGAGACTCTGGTGCAGCGCAATGCGGTCGAACTTGGCCTCGAAATTAAATGTGAGAAATGTTCCAGTTGGAGTTGGCACCCGCTGAAAGACCTTGGCTACACTGTCAATTGCGGCCTATGCCTTCAATCCTTCCCATTCCCGATAATTGAACCCACATCAAACCAACATACCCGTTGGTCCTACCGCCTTGTCGGCCCGTTCGCACTCCCTGATTCCGCACGGGGAGGGTATGCGGCTGCGCTCACGCTCCGTTTCTTTGCTGACGTTATCGGCATGGGCGACGCTCAGATTACGTGGTCGGCTGGGCAAGAGTTGGACCTTGGACCGAAAAGCAAAGCGGAAGCTGATGTCATTCTTTGGTATCGGCGTAACCAAACGTTTGGCAACGATTACCCAACCGAAGCGATTTTCGGCGAGGTTAAGAGTTTCGGTCGGGAAGCGTTCACGCAAGATGATGTCGATAGAATGAAGGTCCTCGCAGAACGCTTTCCTGGCTCGATCATTGTTTTCTCCACCATGAAAGAAGCGAGCGAGCTTTCACCGCAAGAAATTGCACGTCTAAGGAAACTGGCTTCTTGGGGGCGCGAATACCTTCCGCGGCAACAGCGCCGCAGCCGGGCACCTGTCATTGTGCTAACTGGCACAGAACTGTTCACCGCTCACTATCTGAAGTCAGAATGGGAGGCCAAGGGGGGAAAACATGCTGAAATCGTCGCTCACGGCTGGGTCAGAATGGATAATTTGCGGTATTTGGCCGACTACACCCAGCAACTTTATCTCGGCATGGAGTCGTATAGTAGTTATCTCGCCGAGAAGTGGAGAAGGCGACGAGCGCGGAACTAGGGAGCCGACCAAGTGACCGGGGATCTAATGATGCAGGGCCGATCCGGTCAGCCCACCGTGGGGGCACATTCAATTCATTTCCGCTTTCCCCCAAGGGGGCGCATAATCATTGTGCTTTCGCCTTTGAGGGAGAGCCACCATGCTCCTCTACGAAATCATGGACGAAGATGCGATTGCGATGATGAGGCGCGTTCTCAGCGATGAGTGCGTTCGCCGTTCGATCCAACCTGACAGCCCAACAGGCGAGGAACTAGCTCTTATTATCTTGAATGCATTCGGCTCCGGGATGACCGAGGAACTGGTAACCATGCTAGTGCGTGTCCGTGGGTGACTGATTGCGCCGATAGTTCCGCCTTGGCCTTGGCATATTCCGCCTTCAACGCGGCGATATCGGCGGCGGTGAATTTTTCGCCGTCCGCGATCAGTTCTTCAATCGGCTCACGCACCTCGGCTGGGGTTGATGGCGCGGACAGCGCGTAGAGCACTGATGGCTGCAAATCCAAAATCGTTTTGGATTTGCCAAACCGCTCATGGACGCGCATGAAATTGCGGGCGGTCTGATCCGTCATCTCGAATTCAGCCTCGATCCACGCGAGGAAATTCCCATGCCCCAACGCGGCCTTTTGCTCGATCAGCTCCCGGCCAATCTCGATGATGCTTTCGGCGGCGACACGCTCAAGCCCTCCGGTAAAGCCGCCCTCATCCTTGCGGTAGCGGATCGACGGCGGTTGCTCGTTTCAATCGAGCCTCGACGGACAGCCACGTCGTCTTGGCCTTTTTATTCCGGCGCTTCTGATTGCAGGCAAAACAGACAAGATGAAGGTTTTCGAGGCGACCATTTCCGCCTTGGCTTGCGGGCTTGATGTGATCCCACGTGGCCAAGTTGTCGACCTTCTGAAACTTTCCGCGTTTGCGATCCTTATTATGCAATCCGGGAAATACCATAGCCGTTCCGCAAATACCGCATTGCCCGCCCTGAAGCTCAAATGCGCGTCGCTTGCGTCCGTGTTTGTACTTCGCGAGTTTGCTCAAACGATCACTGTCCTGCTGCAATGCTTGGTTGCTCTAGCAAAAGTGCAATCCGAGCCGCTGTCAACTCGCCTAAAAGGCGGAGGGTTCCCTTCCCGTCAGACGGCGGGCCTACGCCCGCCGCGCCCGCCTCCGGTCGCCAGCCCTACAGTTTTGCGGCCTTGCGTTGGGCCTCAAGGGCGATCACCGCAAGGTTTCTGTATTTGTCCATCGCCTTCGGCGAGGAGGAAATCGGATTGATCGGGAAGGCCTTCAAAGCCTTGATGTCGCCCTTTTCGACGAGGGCGGCGATTTCATCAAGCCGCTTGCGAAAGCGGGCATGCGTGGGTGCCGAAAAATCAGGCTTCGCGGGCAAAACCCCGGCCTCGGCGGAATGCAGAATTTCAGCGCGCTTGCCGGATGGCTGCGCCGGGGCCTTTTCGGCCTTCGCGGGCTTTGCAGGCTTCGGCGCGGGCACCTTCGGGGCCTTTGCCGCCTTTTCCACCTTGGCCTTGGCTTTCGCCTTGGCCTTGGCATTGAACCCGGCGCCGGAGATGACCGCCTGATTTCCATCGGCGTCGAAAGCCTTGAGGATCGGCTTGGCCTTTGCCTCCGGGTGTTCGGCGACCAGCTTTTCAGCGGCGGCTTCGATTTCCGGGCGGGTCGCTGCTTCGGCATTGGCATATTCGCCGGTGCCGAGGAAAAGCGATGCGGTGAAGCGGGTGGCATTCTCGATGATCGCGGCGGCGTAGGCTTCCGGCGACGTCATGTTCGGAGTGGTCATTTCGGTATTCCTTCCCTCTGGTTTGCCGCGCCACAGTGGCGCGAGACCAGTCTCTGCGCGGACCCGAAATAGAAGCAACTGCTAATAGACTGTTTTTGCAGGACAAAAGACCCTGCTGCGCTGACCTTGCCGATGATGACCTCGGCAAACTTGCCGATGTTGATCCTCGCCGAGAATGTCGAGCGCCGGAAAACCTGTCAGCCTGGCTAGAGCCGTTCTCGGCATCGCGGATAATCCGGGCTTCGTGGACATCCTTGCGGGATAGGCCGATATCGGCGGCGGTGGCCTTATCGTTCCCGCCCGGAACAATTACCGGCTTGCCTACCGTGGCCACCTCGCCCCGCGCTTGCGCGGCGTCGTATTCATCAGCGAGCCGCCGCTTGGCCATCGCCTCGATTTCCAGCGCATCGGCCTGCGCGCGATGGGCGGCGGCGCTATTCGGACGTTCCCGGCCTATCTACGAGCTTCTCGACCAATCGCCTAAGCTCCGCCGGAGTAGTATGGCCAGCCACGACCTCATAATAGCCGATCCCGGCGCGTCGCAGCGCCTCTTTCTTGACCGCATCGCGTGCGGCGGCACTGCCTTGATGATGCGCGCCGCCCTGATATTCGATTGCATGCCGAGGCTGGCAATCGCCGTCCACCAGCAGCAAATCGACCCGCTTCGAGTTGATGCAACTGTGCGCGACCGCATCCTTGCTGCGGATGACCTCGCCCAACGAAACTTGTGCCATCACCTGCCACGACGGGTTGCAGCCAATCACGATGCGGTCGAGTTCCTTAAACACGCGCGCTTCGCTCCTGTTGAGAAGCGGCTGGATCGTGAAGGTCGCGCCCATAACAATCCGCAACTGATCAGCAGCATCGGGTTTTTTCGGCGACCCCGGTACAAGCATCGGCGACCACGGCCCAATGGCGAGGTTCGCCCCACCACGTTTTTCCTCCCACCGTGGGCGGTTCTTTGCCCGCCATGCCTGCCTTCGCATCTTGGACCGGAACTGCTCAACGGCCATCCCAGCGAAGACGCCGACAAGCAGGACCGCTATTAGGATCAGAAGGAAAGGCTCCTCGATTAGGGCAAGAACCTCGGCAGGGCGGTCGTATACGGTCATACCGCCCGCAGCACCTACCGCAAGCGCCCCAATAAACAGTCCAGGTGCCGTGAAAAGCACCCACCTCTTTTGCGGATTGTCCATGCCCCTCTCCACCCCCAGCGCTCGATATCGTAAACGCGCGGGCACATTGCCAGAAAGCTATACAAAAGCGTTAGGTCGGCGCTTATAGCGCGGTGCCATGCAGTCGCCTCAGCCACGCGGCGGCGCATGTTCCGACCAGCCGAACCGCGCCCGGAGCGCGAAGGCGATTGCCCTGACGGCGACGCCGTCGCTGCCACTGGCAAGGCGGAGGAGGTTGCTGACCAGCTTGGCCTCGACAAGCGCGCCGCCGCGCTGGATTTCGAGGCGATAGTGCTTCCGCAACGTCGGCACGGTCACGCCGAGCGCGGCGGCGACCTCCGCTTGCGGCACGGCTGCACCAGCGAGCGTTTCAACGAAGCGCCGCTTCATGGCGTCCGGCTTATGCGCCGGTCTTCCTCTCAATCGGGTTGCATTTTCCATGACGGTAGAAAAATAATCGTGCTTTCGCCCAGAGCATAGCTACAGCGCGTGCTCTTAGGGGCGATTTTTTCGGGCCAGAAAAATAATCTGCGAATGAAAGGCGCGCGGGCCCGCACTGTCCTCGCCAGGCAAGCTTTAGGACGCCCCCCCGCTAGAGTTCGGACTGGTTGGCTTTTGCCGCGTTCATTGCATCTCGGAATGCTATGGTTGTGTAATCAGGACCACCGCTAGACGGAAAGTCACGTTCAACCATAGTTGCTCGCAACTCGTTGGTTTGCGCCAGTATGTTTTGCATGGATCGAGCGCGGGCTACGGCAGCCTCACTACCAGTCAGCACTCCAGCCGCTCGAAGGAGGGCTGTCTGCAATCTGTAAGTTTGTGCTCTGATGTCTTCCGCGGTGCCGTGGTCACCCACGACTTCGTCGAAGGCCAAAGGAGCATCAAGGTTGTAGATGGGGGCTACCCTGTCGTCGAACTGCCGGAAGATGATACCCGCACCCATAGCCGGATTAGACATATGTGTGAGATGATAGCTTTCATTTTGTCGAAGCGGGCCGAGAAATTGACCGTCTGACCCTCTCTGAGCGATTGGCTGGATGAGCCGAAGTGCTGCCTTGAGTAAGGGGAACGGGACGAGAGGGTGCGACACCTTTCTCGGCATTGCGTAGCCCGTAAAGCGGACCTGACCAGCAAACTCCCCATCGACCATGCTCTCCATCCGTGCTGGATGCCAAAAGCCACATCCGGCAGAAAAAGCGTAGTCGGCGGACGCATTCAACAGAATTATGTCGTTGATCCTGAGCGCGAAGCAACTCGGTTGGTGCTGAAAGATGAGACTCTCAATTCCGAACGCATTCAGTCCGTTGCCATTGCCATCAAGTGTGTACACATAAAGCAGCCGATCCTTCGCTCCAATCCGGTTTCCGACAAATAGATGCGGATCAATACGTGCGACATTCTTCTGCAATATTCTCTGATTCAACCAAAGACAGACACGGACCTTGTCCAACCAATCAAGGAGATCGAATGCCTGACGAGACGTTATCGGCAAACGCTTCAGAAGGACTTGGGCGATGCCCTTAACGCGATCCTCTAACTTACTGTATTGGTTGTTACATTCTTCGCAAGCGGGCATCACCAGCGCCGACCAGGCAAACTCGATAGAATGACCAGTGTCAGGGTCTATTGCCATTGCGACCTTTCGCGTGGGGTCCCCCGTAAGTTCCAGAAGCCATCGCGGCAAAATGTGCTCGCGATTCTTGTTCTTTGGCACCTGACCACAGAACACACACTGCCGCTGCTTTTGCTTCTCATTTGCCTTGCTCATTGCGAACGCCTGCTACTCTGTGGGTGATTTGAGGTACCCGTGCCTTATACTTCATCTATCCCCGGGTGGTACCTTCGCGCGATTACTGGAAAAACGCTGCCCCAATCCGGTGTATCTTCAAGACTGATGTGGCAGGGCATTCCCCGGCTTGCGCGGCAAGGTGGCGATGCTAGCTGAACCCCCGCTGCGGCGATGGGCAGGTGCTAGCGACCTTCACCAATTATCTGACTCGAAACAGCGATCAATCCTCGGAATCCGATTCGGAGACGACCGCAAAAGTAGTGACATTTCAACAGAATCGCGCGACATAAACTCCGACGCAGAACGTTAGCCAAGCTCCCCTAAAAAGCTGGAATGATAAATGCCCGACAAGATCGACGCCTTCATTTCCCGTTGGAAACCGTCAAGCGGGAGCGAAATGGCAAACTTTCAAACATTTGCCAATGAGTTGACCGATCTCTTAGGTGTTGATCGGCCCAAGCCAGCGACTAGCGACGGCGAGAACAACGATTACCGTTTCGAGCGACCCGTGACTTTTACGCATACGGGAAAAATCAGCCGAGGCCGGATCGACCTTTACCGTAAGGGCTGCTTCATTCTGGAAGCCAAACAGGGCGGCGACCGGCTCAAAACTCAGGATCTAGACCGATTAGCACTTCTAACCGAGAAAGGCGGTCCCAAGGCGCGTCTGGGCCATGGTCCACGTGGCACGGCTAAATGGGATGACACCATGCTGAAAGCGAGGAACCAGGCCGATGGCTATGCTCGCGCTGTTTCGAAAGACGACGGCTGGCCGCCGTTCCTGCTGGTTGTCGATGTAGGGCATGTAATAGAGCTTTACGCAGATTTTTCCCGCGCCGGCCAAGGCTACACCCAGTTTCCCGATGGCAATCGCTATCGAATCAGACTCGAAGATCTGGGGAACGAAGAAACTCGTGCTCTACTACGAACGATCTGGACTGATCCCAAGTCTCTAGATCCGTCACTAAGAGCCGCCGAAGTCACACGGGAAATCGCCACCCATTTGGCGGAACTCGGGAAGAGTTTTGAAGGGCAAGGACACGACAGTGAACAGGTTGCCCGTTTCCTAATGCGCTGTCTTTTCTCCATGTTCGCGGAAGATGTGGAGCTGATTCCAAAAGCCAGTTTCGCCAACAAGCTTAGGGAGCTGCGCGGCCATCCAGAACATGCTGCACCGACATTGAAGGCTCTCTGGGAGACCATGAACACGGGCGGTTTCTCGACCGTGCTGACCACCGACCTGAAGCGCTTCAATGGTGGATTGTTTAAAGAGGCCGACGCCTTGCCGCTGAACAACCATCAGCTTGGGCTTTTGATCGAGGCTGCGGAAGCGGACTGGAAACAAGTCGAACCCGCCATTTTCGGCACGCTTTTGGAACGCGCTCTGGACAAGCGCCAGCGGCATAAGCTGGGCGCCCACTATACGCCGCGCGCCTATGTCGAACGGCTGGTCACACCGACAATCATGGAGCCATTGCGCGCCGACTGGAAAGACGTCCAGACCGCCGTCCAGCGGCTAATGGCCGATGGCAAAGAAGAGGACGCCCGCGCGGCTGTTCATGAGTTTCATCGCAAGCTTTGCGAAATCCGCGTATTGGACCCGGCCTGTGGGTCGGGCAACTTTCTTTATGTCGCGCTGGAAATGATGAAGCGCCTGGAAGGCGAAATTACTGCATTGTTGGAGGAACTCGGTGAGGATCAAGCCGCCTTGGGCCTTTCCGGGCACACAGTCGATCCCCATCAGTTTCTGGGGATAGAGCTGAACCCGTGGGCGGCTGCGGTGGCTGAGCTGGTTCTATGGATCGGATATCTGCAGTGGCATTTCCGCACCCATGGCAAGGCGGCTCCCTCCGAGCCGGTCCTTCGAGATTTCAAAAACATTCAGAACCGCGACGCGTTGTTGGAATGGTCCGAGCGCAAGCCTCGTCTGGACGAGCGTGGCTATCCGGTCACCCACTGGGACGGGGTGACCACCACCCGCCATCCGGTGACCGGCGAAGAAGTGCCGGACCCGGACGCACGCATTCAGGTCTATGACTATGTAAAGCCTAAACCAGCAAAGTGGCCCGATGCCACATTTACGATCGGCAATCCACCTTTCATTGGCAATAAGAGGATGCGCGAAAACCTCGGCGATGGATATGTTGAGGCACTTTGGACAGCCTATCCCAACGTTCCACAAAGTGCGGATCTTGTCATGTACTGGTGGGACAAGGCGGCGCTGGCAGCGCGAGGGTGGAACGCAAAAGCGGGTAAGGGAACTCGCCGTTTTGGTCTGATCACAACCAATTCGCTTCGCCAGACCTTCAACCGTCGCGTGCTAGAGCCGCATCTGAATGACCCGAAAAAACCCCTTTCGTTGTTCTTTGCGATCCCG
Source organism: Rhizobium giardinii bv. giardinii H152 (assembly GCF_000379605.1). Classification (GTDB taxonomy): domain Bacteria; phylum Pseudomonadota; class Alphaproteobacteria; order Rhizobiales; family Rhizobiaceae; genus Pararhizobium; species Pararhizobium giardinii. Next base: position 76,069 of record NZ_KB902579.1, read on the forward strand.
GATCACCCTTGGGTCGACACACAATTTGGAGCGGCTGTGCGGATTGCGATGACAGTGGGCGCGGCTGGGAAGCGACCTGGCGTTTTGGCCTCAGTGATTGAAGAACGTAGAGAAAAATCGGAAGCGGAAGGCAGAAAGGTCGTCCTGGCGGAGGAAAAAGGTGTAATTTCTACAGATCTACGCATCGGTGCCGATATTGCTGGGGCGAAAGCCATTGTCGCTAATTCGGGCATTGCATATCAGGGCGTCATTCCTGGTGGGGAAGGCTTCAAAATCCCTAAGGAATTAGTCGAAAGAGACTTCCACGCTTATAGATCTAGAGGCTTAATCAAGCGCTACCTAAACGGAAAGCAGCTCATTGACTTTGCCGAACCGAACTTCATTGTTGATTTTTACGGTCTAAGCGAAGCGGATGCGAAGAGCCAAGCTCCCGAGCTCTATCAGCGCGTCCGAGATCTGGTGAAACCTGTCCGAGACACGATGAAAAGGAAGTCGAGAAGGGAGAAATGGTGGCTCTACTCTGAAGCTAATTCTACTATGCGTCCAATGTTCTCTGGCCTTGCCCGGTACATTGCAACCTGTCGCACGGCAAAACATCGTGTGTTTTCTTTCGTGGAAGCCGATATCCTCCCAGACGCCAAGGTAATCGCTATCGGCTCGGACGACGCAGCATACTTGTCGATCCTGTCATCTCGCATCCATTTAGTTTGGTCCTTATCAACGGGCGCGTTTTTGGAAGATCGCCCAAACTACAACCACGCGGAATGTTTCTATAAGTTCCCCTTCCCAAGCCCCGTAGAAAGCCAGAAAGCCAGTCTCCGTATCCTTGGCGAAGAGTTGGACGCCCATCGTAAGCGGCAACAGGGGATGCGTCCCAAGCTGACACTGACGAGCATCTACAATGTGCTAGAAAAGCTCCGCGCCGGGGAGACCATCGAGGGCAAGGACAAAGCGATCTATGACGATGGTCTAGTCGGCATACTGAAGGACATTCACGACCGGATCGACGTAGCGGTTGCGGGGGCCTACAACTGGCCAGTGGACCTGTCGGACGAGGAGATTCTTTTCCGCCTAGTGGCACTGAACAAGGAACAGTCGGAGGCGGAGGCTGCAGGTCATATCCGCTGGTTGCGCCCGGCCTACCAGAACCCGGAAGGGAAACGAAGCGAGGCGAAGGCCAGACAGGCCGAACTCGACGTCGGCATTGCGACTAAGTTGGAAAAGGAGCTTTGGCCCAAGGCTCTCCCGGAGCAAATTACCGCCGTGCGCGAAATCCTAGAAGACGTCGGCGAAGCGACGCCGGAACAAATCGCTCGCCGCTTCCAGCGTGTTCGCACTTCTACCGTCGAGCCAATACTCGCCAGCCTTGCCGCCCTAGGGCAGGCGGGCATAGGTGAGAATGGAAAATACGCCGCACATTAATAATGGTTTTTTGTCGGCTGACGTTCATTGCCGGCAAGTCACAAGAGGACACAGAAAAAGCTCTGGCGGATTTTCACGCCCGAAATCCCAGATAAAGATTTCAATATAAATTTGTGAAAGACGACATGTTCATTGCCATGCCCTTAGTTCTCGCTCGATCTGCGCAAGGGTCTCGATCTTCCATTGGATAGCGTAGGCATACTGTTCCGCCATTAGCTCATTGATCTCACTGTCGGTGAGCGGACTGAAGTGGAGGCTCTCACGCGACCGGGCCAGGGCCGCGTCTGTATGGGCGTCAAGGGATACCTTTGTCCGAGCAAGAACCTCTTCGAGGGTCATCATCTCCCTCCTTCCGTCTGTTTGCGCGCCCAGGGCTGACCCTTTTGAGAAAGCTGCCAAGCGGCGGTGTTTGAACCGGGTTGAACGCCCGCTGGCACGTCATCAAGGGCGACCCACATCGAGGAAGCGAAGGTCACGACGCTGCCCTTTCGGTATTCCAGCGCTCTCTGATAACAACCGGAATAGCGAATGCCGTCCAATTCGACTTCTTCGAGGCGCGCAGCGAGCGCTCCTAGCTTCACGGCTGTGGCGGCTGTCGATGCCGCGACGAGCGCGTGTAGCAAACGCCTGCTCACTGCCCCTTTAAGCTCCGTCGTCGAGTAGCCGGCGTCGAGACCGGCTCTGATGTCTGCGGCACGCGCCGCGATAGTGGCGAGTTCCTGATCGTCGTCCTTATCCATCATTTCCCCATGCTCCCAAGAAACTGCTCGACCTCGGTGCCAGTCATGTTTCGGCGCAGTTCAAGGGCGACGGCCAGGTTTTCGATGTCCTTCCGACGGTCGCTTACGAAACGCGCGGCGAGAGCGGAAAACGCGTGGTGCATCTCGGCGACTGGTTCGGACCACGAACCCAAGAAAAACGCATGTTGCAGAAGCAGTTCATCCGATTTCGACAGTCCGGTTTCCGGCGCCGCGGCTTGGCCGGCCAACGCAGTGACCGCGTATCCAATCGCAATCGCGCCGTGGTGATGCCCTCGCTCAAGGCAATCGCCCGGAGACTGGAGACCCACCTCGCACTCGTCAAGCGACACATGGCGGATGCTGATTCCGTGCCCGAGGGCCGCCACGCAATGTGCCGCCTCATGCAGCGCAATTGCACTTGCCGTCTCCCTTCCCACAATGTCGCGTGTTGTTGATTCAGTCATGGCCAACCGTAGCAAATCGCCAAGCAGCGGGTCGTTACGCGTCATCGACCGCGCGGCAAAAGGCCCGGATCATTTTATTGAGCGCTCGCCGGACTGCCTCGTCATCGTCCCAGTCCTGCGGACTGAGAAAGTGCAGACGCTCCAGCGCGCTGGAAACTTCGACCTCGTCGATCTCAAGCCAGATCACGCGGAGGCCGGCCTGTCGGCGTTCCCGATAGCGGCGCTGGCGCTCACTAGAGGAATTATCCCTCGTCATTCCGGCCTCCTTTCTGCCAACGCCGTAAAGGGCGTCGGGACGTGAACATCAAGGTGCTACCCCCGGTTACAGCGTTTACATCGGTTACAGTTCACCCCCCTTGGTTGTGCACTGTTACCAGTGTTGTTAGTGTTTCCAGGGGTGGCTGGGGCCTCCTTTTTGCGCCTTCAAGTTGAGGTCAACTGTAACCGGTCTTCCCAAACTATAACCGGCTCCCTGTTGACCATTAACAGTCGCGGTCCCACCAGAAACCCTGATTTTGCTGGGTTTCTGGGTCTTCTTCCGACGAACTGTTATCGGTGTAACCGGTGTAACCGGGGGATGGCGAAATGGCGTAAACGCCGTATTTTGGCTGAATGATCTCGCCCTTCTTGGCCATTTTCGAAAGCAGGACGCGGATGTTTGCATCCTTGCGGCCAAGAGCCGCCGCGACGTCCTTCGGCGCCATCGGTTCACCGGCTTCCTGCAAGAGGTTCAGGATTGCCCGCCGCTCGTCGCTGCGCTCCACGTCCGGGCGCTCCCCGAGGATAGTCCAGCGCGCCGTTTCCGGATCGAACTTCATCGCCTTATCTATTTCGTCTGTATCGCGCGAACGGCCATACAGCGAGGTACCCTGGCCCGTCTTTTTGATGACCAGGATCGCATCGGCGGCGGCGGTCAGGCCGAGAGTGCCGGAAACGGTATCGAGCGGATCGTCGTCGGATTCTGATTTGCGCAGATGATGAACAACGACGATGGCCACACCTGCCTCGGCGGCCAGCGTTTGCAACTCGCTGATAGAGCCATAGTCGGTATCGTAACTTTGTTTGCCGGGCGGCACCGGCCTGCGGAATCGAGCGAAAACGTCGATCACGATCAGTCGTGGCTTAGACACGCCGGCGATCCAGTTCCTGAGATGATCTAACCCGCCCTGATCTGCGCGCGGCCAAGTGTGGGCGATGTGGAGGTGTTGAGGCCATTCTTGGCCGTGAACGCCGAGCAGCTTAGTCAAACGCCGCTGAAGGCGCCGCTTATTGTCCTCAAGTGCCAAATAGAGGACATCGCCGGGCTCGCATTGAATACCACCGAGACAATCGCGGCCTTCGCCAACGGCAATCGCGATATCGAGCATGAGCCAGGTCTTGCCGACCTTCGGACGCGCCGCAAGTATGGTAAGCCCTTCAACGATGATGTCCCCGGCGACCTGCCGGAGCGGCGCAAAGGTTTGAAAGCGCAGATCCGCGGCATCGTATATTTCAGGTGAAGACGCTTGCCTGTTTGGGCTCCTGGCCTTTCCGCCGAGATCCGGGTGGCGTTTGGATGCACCGCCCGGTGCTCTTCCCGAGATGAATTCCTGTGCAAGCGGATCGTCGATCCGTTCGGCTTCAAGCTCAATCTCATCGACGGTGCGGCTCATGACTGGCCGCCTCCGCGATGCCAGTCATCCCAGTCTTTGTGAGGCGGCGGCGGCGCGAGAATGCGTGCTTCGCGTCCGGCTTTGCGCCAGCCGGCGAGGCAGCCGAGGGCCGCATCTCGACCCGGTTCGTCCCGATCGCAGAAAACCGTCAAACATCCGATCCCGACCAGCACAGGAAACGTTCGCATCGTCGAAGTGCCGCAGGTCGCCCAAATCGGTTTCCAGCCACTCGCGATCAGTGCAAGTCCCTTTTCAACGCCTTCCGTGATGCCGATGCCTCCGAGCGAAATGTCACGGTAAAGCTTGATCGCTTGTCCGCGTGACGGACCGAGGGCCAGCTTGCGCCGGGCGCCGTAATAGCGGTCGAGCCGTATGCGGAAGATAGCGGTGGGCTCCGTTTCAAGGCCTGGATCATTTTCGATTGGCGAGAAACGAGCAAGGAGTGCAGGCACGCGCTCGCCGCCGAACGGGCAATTCGGATGGTAGCGGAAGGCTGGGATCTGATCGTCCGTCAGCGGTGGCAAGCCGCGATGTTCGAGGTAGCTCATGACCGGCGGCGCATCCGGGTCCCTTGCTTCGCACCAAACACGCCGGGCAAGCGCGATGCGTTGCTCGACCTCGCCCTTGACGATGTGACAATCCCGAAAAAGCCGCGGCTGCGGCCTTTCCGTTTTGCCATTTGGTTGCCAAACCGGCAGACCGGCGCGCTCGCGCACATGATCCTTGCACGTTTGCCAATCGTCATCAGCGAAGCTATGAACCTTGAGTTCGTCGCCTTTGAGCCAGACGCTCAACGAACGATCCTGCGGCGAATGACCGGGACCTGGGCAGGTGATATAGCCATTGCGGCCAAGTTCGCCGCCGAGTTGCTTTGCGAGTTCATGAAGGCTGATCATCGCCGCCTCCATCCACCGCCCATTGTCTCAGAAAAGCGCGTTCGCTTTCCTCGGCGATCTTCAGCACCTTGAACTGGTCGCGTGGCAGATGTTGTTCGATAACTACCCGGATAAGCTCCCTGAGCATCGCTGGCGGGATAGCATCGAGTTCGATACTCTGACCCCGCCAGCCGCGATCATGTGAGCTTTTCTTGGTCGGTCGCGCTGGCAGGTTCCACTGCCGAATTTGATATTCCGTGACGGCAAGACGCTCGAAACGGATATCCGAACCCGGCGCTAGATCCCGGAGCGTCTCCTCAATTTTTATCGCTGCCAACAGGCCGGATGGATCGTGATCGCCAAGATGATAGATGATTGTCGGCTTGTCGGAAGCCGCAATCTCCTCGGCTGCGGCATGAAGGTAGCTGAGACTGGCAAAGCCACGCGCGACATAGAGCCCAAGGTCGTATTCATTGGTGATCGGCAGGATGACCCCAGACAGCGCATCTTTTTCACACCAGATCTCAACGCGGACATCGGCCTCAGCCCAAAGCGACTTGCGATAGAAGCGGGCGGTCGCCTCAATGGCGTCTTGGGGGGTGTCGAAGGAATCGACGCGGTAGACACCACGACTGGAATCCGTAAGCCAGGAATAGGGCAGATCGCCGTCCTTGCGCATCTGAGCTAGGGTCCATTGGATACGGTCGTAGGCTTGCTCGGTCTTCTCCACGAGACCGTGCACGGTGGCCTGATAGAACACTTGGCGCACCGTCATTGGGCGCTGAATTGCAACGATCTGGAAGAGCGCTGCCTTCAACGCCGCCATTTCTGCCCGCGTAGCCTTATGTCGTTTTTTCCGGCTAGCCGGATTAAAGGAAATTTCCATGCTGGCGATCCTCTCAGGGACGCCCGCGCGCTTGTGCGATCAGCTTCGGCAAGATATGATTTCCGTTCCCAACACAGAAATTTCATTGCATCCGGCCCGTCGCGTTCCAGCGCTGACGGGCCTTTTCAGTCTACGGCTTCTGAGGCTGGATGACGGCGATCAAGCCATGCGTGCACCTTGTTCTTACGGAACGGTGCGCGGGCCTGCATGGGCGCATGGGGCGCTTTTTCCGGCCTCGGGAACCCCTCGCGTCGAATTTTTCGCGAAAGGTCAGAGCGGCTGCCAACAATGCGCCGGGCGACCAGATCGTCGAAATAGTAAAACTCGTAATCGTCGCTCATCTTTGTCACCAAAGTTATGGTTGGCAGCCAAATCAAACCAATTTCACTCGAACTGGTATGTATTGCCCTATATTGGTGACAAGTTTGCAAGTAAAAAATTTCGGGAAAAATCGATTAATCTTATTCTTATTCTCGCGCAGATTGCGCCAAGCCTCCCTCCGTATAGGTCAATACTGTTGAACGATGTTGAAAGAACCGGAACTAATATTTGCGACCTTTTTCGGGAAAATGCATTTTCTACTTCTGCTTGCGTGGTTTAGTCCGGCGCTTAGCCGAAAATCGTGGGTGCGCCACTCAAATCAGGCCACACGCTGCTTGTCCTTGACGATCTTGGAAAGCGCCGTCGCCCATTTTTCCAGCGCGTCGCCCTTGGCTTTGTCGAGTTCAGCGCGCAGGTAGACGCCGCCGACGCCCGCAATCGCGTGATTAAGCACACCTTGGATAACGTCGTTCGAAACCCCGAGCAGCTGCATGCCTGACGCAGCCGTGCGGCGGAGATCATGGAGCCTCCAGCCTGCCACTTTGGAGCACTCATCGAGATCAGCCTTCCATTTCGAAAAGCCGCCAAGCTTGCCGGACTCGCCAGCAAAGACGATGTCCTTCGCCTCGCCGCTGCCGATGAGATCGAGCGCCAACCTTGGAAGCTTGAGGCGGTGTGACCGCGCGGATTTGTTCTGATCCTGCCGCCAGATGCCGTCGAGGATATCGCCATGTTCCAGCGATGCGCCTTCGTCTCTGCGCTGTGCGGTGACGAGGAGGAATTTCACGAGCCTTCCGAATGCCCGGCCTGAATCGGTTTCGAACTCGCCGCAGGCATTCCAGATCGCCCGGATTTCATCCTGCGTCAGAACCCGGTCCCGTTTGCGTTCGGCGCCCTTGCGCACGTCGCGGACGAAGTTCATCGGCACCAAGTCCTCTCCCGCCGCCCATCTCCAGATTGGCCCGAGGTAGGCGAGAAATCTGTTTGCCATGATAGGCGCACGCTCAGCGATCTTGTCACGGGCGGCTCGGAGGTCCGCCTTGGAAAATTGCGCCGCAGGAAGCTTCAGGTAATCCTTGAGACCGCTGCGGACGCTGGTGAGTGCATGATCGAGGGTCTTGGTGCGCTCGCCCTCCTTGATGCGGAGCTTCTCGTAGGCGTCGATGATGTCAGCGACGGTTTTGCCGCCCTGCTTCGGGTGGGCGGGCTTCTGTTGGACGGGTACGCCTGCCTCGGCACGTTCGAGGCGTTTGCGGGCGCTATCGCGGGCGTCGGCTAACCCCATGTGTTCGCTGCCTTCGGGCGGATTAGCGCCGAGATAATAGCCGAGGATGTCGCGGCGCTGCGCGTCGCCGACGCGATAACGCAGCGTCCAGACGCGCCGCTTCTTACCAACGCGGAACGTCAAGCCAGGCACGAGCGGATCGGGATGGTCGCCCTCGGGCAACGTCGGAAGCGAGATTGCGGTAAGTTTTTTCATCAGCGGCTCCAGAGTTTTGGGCGCATTTGGGCGCAAGGCCTCCACAATAAATTGGCATATGTCGGCCAATATGGCAATATGCAACATAATAAAATCAATATCTTAGTGAGGTAAGGTTTTGAAAAGGCTTATCGCTCAACTGACTCTTAATCAGCGGGTCCACGGTTCGAGCCCGTGATCACCCACCAATATTTTCCCTTTGATGTCAAAGGGTTGATTGGCATAAGAAAAGATCACATCAACGCCAAAAGATCACAATGAGATCACGGAGCGCCCTCCGAAAGATCACATGCGATCGCGTTGACGCGCTCTGTTTTTGCCTAGCCATTTTGCTGTGGATAAAGTCCCGGGGCGCGCTGCCAGGAGACCTCTAACCGCCTCTTGCGGTAGCTAGTCCCATCTCGGTTCAAAATCTCTGCAAACAGTCTCAGTTCCCCGAATCTGACACGTTGCGTTAAATATTATGCCTTAAGCTCAACCTAAAGTAATATTACAGGTCTCTTGTTTTGCACGAGTTCGCTGCCCCTGATCGTCCTCTCAGTGAGTGCGAACTGATTGTTTTGCGCAAAATACGCGATGAGTGGTGTGCGGCCAACAACGTGCCAGGACATGTAGGGGACGCAACGCAGGCGCTGATGGACTTAATTGCCTGGCATAAGTTCGGCATTCGCAGCCTCACACATCTCCGAGCGATGCTGGATGCCAAGTAGCGGTTAGGGTTTCGATCCCGACATATCCACCTGCGTCTACCTAAGCGCTGGTCATTTCGGCATCGCCGGAATGTCCGCGCCACGGCTCTGAAGGAGATACAATCACTTCGTTCCTGCCTCGTTTTTTGGCCTCGCGCCGGAAATCACAAGCGGGATTTTCTCAAATCGAAGTACACGTCGCTCACCTTGACCAAACCGCCAATGCGACCTGCATCATTGCCGGGATCAATTAATGCGCGTATTCTAAAATGCTAAAGTTCAGTTTCCTCTGAGGCAAGGGATTTTTCCGTCATGAAGATAGGCAGCAGCATGCTTGCGTGCGCAGGTCTTCTTGCCCTGAGTTGCGTCTCTGGATTTGCGCAGCAGGCCACGGGCGTCCTCGGTTCACCTGGTGCCACAACCACGATTGACGGAAAGCGGCTTCCCCAGCCTGATCCCCAATTCGGCGGGGTGATCAAGGAGAAGGCCTCGGAATCACAGCCCTGGTGGTCCCCGCGCATCGTCCCGCCACACGGTGCGCCAAACGTACTGCTCATCATGACGGACGATGCAGGATTCGGTGCACCGGGTACCTTTGGCGGCGTCGTGCCGACCCCTGCGCTTGATCGTATCGCGAACGAGGGGCTGCGGTTTACGAATTTTCATTCCACCTCACTCTGCTCGCCGACGCGGGCGGCATTGATCACCGGTCGTAACCACCATGTGGCTGGCTTCGGGGTCGTGGGTGAAATTGCAACCGGGTATCCGGGCTACGACTCGATTATCCGCAAAGAGAACGGCACTATCGGCACCATCCTCAAGGAGCATGGCTATGCGACCTCTTGGTTCGGCAAGAACCACAACACGCCCTTCTACCAGGCGAGCCAGGCAGGTCCCTTCGACCAATGGCCGATCGGAATGGGTTTCGATTACTTCTACGGTTTTGTCGGCGGCGACGCGAGCCAGTGGCAGCCGAATCTGTTTCGCAACACCACGGCCATATACCCGTTCGAGGGCAATCCCGGCTGGAACCTGACCACGGCAATGGCCGATGACGCCATCCAGTACATGAAGCAATTAAAGGAGATCGCGCCCGACAAGCCGTTCTTCGTTTACTACGTTCCGGGCGGCACCCACGCGCCTCACCATCCAGCGCCGGAATGGGTCAAGAAGATCAGTGACATGCACCTCTTCGACGAGGGGTGGAACAAGATACGCGAGACCATCTTCGCCAACCAGAAGCGATTGGGCATCATGCCCGAGAATGCCAAGCTGACGCCATGGCCTAAGGAGTTGCCTGAATGGGATTCCCTGAACCTGGAGCAGAAGAAGCTCTTCATCAGGCAAGCTGACGTCTATGGCGCTTACCTCGCCTATACCGACAATGAGATCGGCCGGGTGATCCAGGCTGTTGAAGACCTCGGCGAACTGGAAGACACCCTCATCATCTATATCAGTGGCGACAACGGCGCGAGCGCCGAGGGCATGGTCAACGGCACGCCAAACGAGTTCACGACCTTCAACGGCGTCCCCGTCCCCGTAAAGGACCAGTATCTCTGGTACGAATTCTGGGGTTCTGACCGCACATTCCCGCACTTTTCGGCGGGTTGGGCCTGGGCGATGGGCACGCCGTTCAAGTGGATGAAGCAGGTGCCGTCGCACTTCGGCGGGACCGCCCAGGGCATGGCCATGTCCTGGCCCGGACACATTACCGATTCGGGCGGTATACGTCGTCAGTTCCACCACGTCATCGACATAGTGCCCACGATTCTTGAAGCGACCGGGATAGCAGCACCGGATACGATCAACGGCGCAAAGCAGCGCGCAATCGAAGGCGTGAGCATGATGTACGCCTGGGACAAGACAAACGCTGACGCGCCGTCCGCCCGTAAGACCCAATACTTCGAAATGCTCGGCAATCGGGCGATCTATCAGGATGGGTGGGTGGCAGCCACGACACCCGCGACTTTGCCGTGGGAGCTGAGCACTGAGACGCCTCCGGATGTGATCACCGGCTACAAGTGGGAACTCTACAACGTGGCAGTGGATCCCACCCAGTTTGACGACCTTGCCGTGAAGATGCCGGAGAAAGTCAAGGAAATGCAGGCGCTTTTCTATTCGGAGGCAGCAAAGTACGACGTACTGCCTATAGACAACTCGACGCTCGCACGCTGGAACGCACCACGTCCGAGTTTGACTGCGGGGCGAACAGAATTCACCTATTCGGGAGAACTTAGCGGCGTGCCGAAAAGCGCTGCTCCGAACATATTGAACAGGTCCTACACCATAACAGCGGAAGTCGAGATACCCGAAGGCGGTGCGGAGGGCATGATCGTCACCGAAGGCGGGCGCTTCGGTGGCTACGGCCTTTTTTTGAGCAAGGGTGAATTGGGGTTCGGCAGCGGCAAAATCGTATTCCTCTATAATCTGCTCGACCTCAAACGGACCGCGTGGGAGGGACCGACGCTGGATGCAGGCATGCACACCATCGTCTTCGACTTCAAGTCGGACGGTCCGGGGCTGGGCAAGGGTGGTACGGGCGTGCTGTCCGTGGATGGCAAGGAAGTGGCCAGGAACTCACTGGAACACGCCACCCCGGTCACTTTCCCCGAGGACGAAAGCTTTGACGTCGGTCTGGACACCCGATCCGGGGTCGCGATGATTGAGTACCGCTACGACGCACCCTTCAAGTTTACCGGGAAGATCAACAAGCTAAACTTCAAACTGGACGAAGAGGCGAAAGCGAAGCCCTAGCAGTTTCCCGGAACTGCCAACCGCACGGTTACAATGAAATGCGCGACGTGGTCGGGTCAAGGAAATGGGCGCTTATGTTCGCGGCAGTTGGCGAAGCCGTCACAGGCTTGGCGCTGATGATCGTTCCTTCGCTTGTCGGAGAGTTGTTGTTCGGCGAGGCGCTGACTGGTGTGGCCATATCAACCGCGCGTGTAGCCGGGATCGCCCTCGTCGCGCTGGGTCTCGCCTGCTGGCGGGACGCCCCCTTGGTTGGTATGTTGATCTACAGTTCGGTCGTCACGATATATCTTGCTTACCTCGGTTTCGCGGATGGGCTGGCTGGCGTCCTCCTTTGGCCCGCGGTTATACTTCACGCCGTTTTGTCGATCCTTCTTGCTCGTAATTGGCTCGACGCGGAGGAGAGATGATTCCCTCCCGGACGCATGATGGCTCTGGTAGTGAGCCGAGATCGGCCTGCTCCCATGGGAGCCAAGCTCACAGACGACGAAAAGATCGGCCTATTCGATTCCATGCTGGCCTATTGCGGCACCTACAAGGTCGAGGACGGCAGGGTCATCCATCAGGTTGATGCAAGCTGGAACCCGCTTTGGGGACTAGCCGAACAGATCAGACCCTTTTCGATCAGCGGCGATATGCTGGTGATTAGTAACGCGCCGGCGATAGACCCTGTGACGGCCGAGGAAGTGATTTATCGATTGGAATTTCAGAAGGTCTGACGGGCCTTCGAAATCATGACCCGCTACGCCTCGGTGGCAAGGGTAGAAGCCTATGACTTGGGAGCCGATCTGGCGCGGCGGGTCGCGAAAATTCATGGAACAGCTGCGGAACGAGGGCATCGCCGTCGCGGCCGCCGAGGGGCACCACCATGCCGCCTGATTTCAGTGAGGAGACCGCTGGCCTGTTTGTGGCGCTACCGCCGGAAACCCGAGCCTCGATGGTTCACGATCTCGCGCAAGGCAGGCGAATGGAACCGGAATGGCTGTCAGGCCGCATTCCCGCGCTCGGATTGAAGCATGGCATTTCGACCCCCGCGCACACCGCCGTCTACAGGGCACTTCATCTCCACTCAAGGGGAGATGTCCAGTGAGAAAGCACTGCATTCCGGTAAGCAGACGGCGAATACTGCGCGCGTGAGAACGTGAACGCGCAGTTCTTCAGAGCGTGGCTGGATGAAGTTGAAGTCGCAGTCAAACGGCCGTCCCGGGGACGCGCGGTTCTTCAAAGACATCGAGACCAAGGGAGTGCGCTCACGTTCCCAAACCGACATCACTCGCCGAAATGCCCACATGATGCTAAGGTCTCCGTGTTTTGCAAAATCGGAGAGCGCCGTTGGAATGACGGAACGTCACGTGGCCAATCCTTCATCCGTACCTTCGTTGCGCATCCCGACCTTCGAAGATGTCCAGACCGCGCGGGTGCGCATTTCCGGCGTAGCGCACCACACGCCCGTATTGACATCGCGAACTGCGGACGCGCGAACCGGAGCCGCCGTTTTCTTCAAGGCAGAGAACCTTCAGCGGGCCGGGGCATTCAAGTTTCGTGGGGCCTACAACGCCATCGCCGCATTGGACGGGCTGTCACGGCTAAATGGTGTCGTCGCCTACTCATCCGGTAATCACGCTCAGGCACTTGCCTATGCCGCCAAGCTCCAGGGGGTTGCGGCGACGATCGTCATGCCTCGGGACGCTCCGGAGATAAAGGTTGCGGCGACCAAGGGCTATGGAGCCGAGGTCGTCTACTATGATCGGTATACGGAAGATCGTGAAGGAATAAGTCAGCGCCTCGCCGCCGAGCGCGGCGCAACGTTGATACCACCCTTTGATCATCCGGACGTCATCGCGGGACAGGGGACCGCCGCGCTGGAGCTGATCGAGGATGTCGGCGAAATCGATGTGCTCGTCGTCCCGCTGGGCGGTGGTGGTCTACTTGCCGGCAGTGCGCTCAGCGCCAGAGCGCTATTACCGGCCTGCACCATTGTTGGCGTCGAGCCGGAGGCCGGCAACGACGGCCAGCAATCATTGCGCAAGGGGGAGATCGTTCACATTCCGGTGCCGAAATCCATCGCCGACGGCGCGATTGTCACCCATGTCGGCCACCTCAACTTTCCAATCCTGAAAGACTGTGTCGACGACATCGTAACCGTTACCGATGCGCAACTCGTGGAGGCCGTCAGGTTCTTCACCGAGCGCATGAAGGTCGTCGTAGAACCCACCGGCTGCTTGGCCGCGGCGGCGGTTATGCATGGCGCAATCCCCTGTGCAGGCAAGCGGGTCGGAATTCTTTTAAGCGGCGGCAATATCGACCTGACGGCTCTCAGCGCACTTCTCGGCCAGCGCTGAGTTGGCGCGACGCCTTACACTTTAGATGCGTCAATGCTAATGTGCAGGCCATCGGTGGATGAGGATCGCCGCCATGGTCGAGGGACAAGCGTTCTACTACGTCCTGCTTTGGGTATTGGCTTTTGCCGTCTGGTTCATGTTCCTTCGATGAAAGACGATAACTTTCCTATAATTGCTCAGACGCTGTTCTACACCGGAAGCAACTTATGGAGCGGAAACTGGCAGCAATTCTCGCCGCTGATGTAGCGGGCTACAGCCGCTTGATGGAACGCGACGAGGAGGATACACACGCACGGCTGCAGGTGATGTTGCGCGACATTGTGCGGCCGACCATGGAACGGCACAGTGGGCGCATCTTCAAAATTGCCGGGGACGGGTTCCTGGCAGAATTCGCTAGCCCAATCGAGGCGGTCCGCTGCGCCGTCGACCTCCAGCGAGAAACGGCCGAGCGGAACGGGGATGGCTTCCAGGACGGCCGACTGGTTTTCCGCATCGGGATCAACCTTGGGGACGTCCTGGCTGACCAGGAAGATATATTCGGAGATGGGGTGAACGTCGCAGCCCGACTGGAGGCAATGGCCGAACCGGGCGGCGTGCTTATCAGCCACAGCGTCCATGAACACGTTGACAGGAAGCTCCCGGTACGCTTCGTCGATCAGGGCGAGTGTGCGCTGAAGAATATTGTCCGTCCCATCCGCGTTTTCCGGGTGGACTGGGAAACTGCCGACCCCGCTTCGTCCCAACGGGAGGACAGCGGCCCATTGGGCGTGCCGCCGCTGCCGCAGGTGGCTTCGATCGCCGTGCTGCCGTTCGCCACTCTGAGCAACGATGCGGAGCAGGATTATTTCGCCGACGGCTTGGCGGAGGACCTGATCACCGACCTTTCCAAAGTTGGTGGTCTGCTTGTGATCGCCCGTCACTCGAGTTTCGCCTTCAGGGACCGCTCGATGGATTTGCGTGCGATCGCACGGGAGCTGGGGGTCCGCTATCTCATAGAGGGAAGCGTGCGGAGGGCGGCAGCGCGGGTGCGGATCAATGCTCAGCTCATCGACGCCTCCAGTGCCAGCTGTCTCTGGGCCGAACGCCTGGACCGCGACCTCGCGGATATCTTCGCCCTGCAGGACGAAGTCGTCGGCAAGGTGATCAGCGCCCTTGCCCACGTCCTGCCTTCGGCGAAACCTCTTCCGAGACGCAGGGTCACCAATCTCGAGGCTTATGATCTTTTCGTTCGGGGACGAGCTCTCGCAACGCAATCGCTCCGGGAAACGAGGGCGGCCCGCCCGCTCCTGGCCGGGGCCATCGAGATCGATCCGGGCTTTGCCGGGGCGCATGCCTGGCTCGCGATGAGCCACCATTTCGATGCGCTATATTATGGCGAGCCGCTCGACGAGCATCGCGCTGCCGCGCGTGCTGCCGCCGAGAAAGCCGTTGAGATCGATCCGAAAAACGCCGATGCGCATATCGTTCTTGGCTACTTACGCGCCTATGAGGGCGAGTTCGAAGCGGGAGTGGCGGAGTTCGAGCAGGGGCTTCGCCTCAATCCCAATCACTCTGCGGGGTGGGCCCACCTTGCCGATCTCCGGGTGTTCGAGGGGCGGGCAACTGAGGCGGTCGAGTGCGCCGAGAATAGTTTTCGCCTTAATCCTTATCCTCCAGGCGACCACTACTCGTTCCTCGGATGGGCCCAGTACGCCGCTGGTCGTTACCACGATGCCGCCGAAACGCTTCGTCATCCACAGGCGGGCGGACCGGGTTCCAAACGCAATCTCGCCGCCGCGCTCGCGCGGCTGGGGCGTACTGCGGAGGCGCGCAAGGTGGGGAGGGAATTCCTCTCGGAGTTTCCGAATTTTTCGGCCCGACAATGGGGAGGGACGCAGCCGTTCCGCAACGATGCCGACCGTCAGCATTTCATCGAGGGCTACATCAAGGCAGGTCTGCGGGAATGAGCGGCAGATCGGGGCAGGTGCTCGACAATGCCGCATTTAGATAAGGAGGGAGATTTGCGCGTGAGGCAAGCCCGGGGTGGGTAAAAGGTGTTCCTAGAAATTGATGGCGAGGCCGACAATGGGTCCTTGCTGGACGGCGTCAAACAGGAAGCCGTCGTTGCTGTAGTCGACCCCGAGCGCGCGATAGCCGGCAATTGCTGATATGCGCTCGTTGATTTCGTAGCCTATGCCGAGGGCCACATCCCAGTCGATATCGGCCCCGCCGCCGCCGACCAAGCCCCACCCCGTCAGGTAGATTTCTGTCCCCTTATTCCTTTGACGTGGTGGGCATAGTTGTCGCGTATGCTGATCCATCACCGCTACCGGAGCGGCGTGCAACACCGCGCTGTCCGGTGTTCACTTGCCGTCCTGAACCGCGACCTGTAATTGCCTGATGAGTTCTGCGATTTGTGTGTCGTTTGGCTGCAGGCGCGCCATGGCCTCCGCAAATCGGAGCGTTTCGTCATAGCGGCGGAGCTTCAGCCCGATCTGAATGGCCGTGCCGAGCAGGTTGGCGTCCGTTGCGCCATCTGCGAGGGCCGGATCGAACAGCGCAAAAGCGTCCTCCATTCGGCCGACTGAATCCAGGGCGATTGCTGCCGTTGTCCTGTATCTGGAATTGACGGGATCAAGGCGCACGGCCGCCCCCAATTCTCTGATCGCGTCTTCCGTTGACTTCTGGCGGACAAGAGAGAGGCCATGCCCGTAGCGAAGGTCGGCGCGATCCGGATTGGCCGCGACCGCCTCGGCATAGGTCTTTTCGGATTTCGCGTTGTCTCCGGTGGCGCGGTAAAGTTCGGCGAGATTGATACGCGCGCCTGGAAGGGCTGGATCAAGATCAATCGCCCGGCGGAGCGCCTTTTCCGCGTCGTCCGCGCGCCCCTGTTCAAGCAGAAACGTTCCGTAACTGCTCTGTGTCTCGGCGACATCGGCATTCGCCTGAACATAGGCTTTCAAATCAGCCACTGCGGCGTCGAAATCACGCCGCTGATGGCCCAGGAAGCCCAGCGACTGAGTGCTCCCGAGAGTTCTGGCGGCAGCCACCCGAACCGCCCGCATCTCGTCGCCAAGAAGTCCGCCGATGGCGTCGAGCCGATGCTCTGGCGGCAGGCTGCCAGCCGCCTCGGCAGCCCCCAGGCGGACGAGCGGATCGGAATTCTTCGCAGCCGCCGTTACGTCAACGACGACTTCTGCCCCGCCGCGGCGGCTCATCTCGGCAATGGCACTTCCCCTGACGATTCCGGCCTGTTCCTCGTCTGCAACAAGCTTGCGCAGGGCCTCGATCGAGGCAGGGTCGTTCTGCGTCGCTCCCCCAAATGCATGTGCAATCGTCGGGCGTTCACGCCAAGCCTTTCCGTACCATGTGTCCAAGTTCTCCGACGCCCACGCGCTTGTTTTGCCCTCATGGCATGACGTGCAGGCGTTCGGCGTTCCGTAGATATCCGAAAGGTCGGGGCGCGGGATCACGAAGGAATGGTCACGCCGAGGGTCCACCTTCATGTAGGTCCGCTCGGGCATGTGGCAGTTGGCGCAAAGCGCGCCAGTGGAGCCTTGAGGATGATGGGTATGTGCGGGCGTGTCGAATGCGCCGCTCGGATCGTTCTTTGCAAAGCGCTCTGGGGCGCTCTCGGAGTGGCATTGGGTGCATAGCGCATTTCCAACCGCGCTGACGCTGCCCTCATGTGGACGGTGGCAGTCGAAGCAGGTCACGCCTGCCTTTGCCATCTTGCTCTGCTGGAAAG
Organism: Rhizobium giardinii bv. giardinii H152; assembly: GCF_000379605.1. Lineage (GTDB taxonomy): Bacteria > Pseudomonadota > Alphaproteobacteria > Rhizobiales > Rhizobiaceae > Pararhizobium > Pararhizobium giardinii. The sequence continues at coordinate 93,418 of NZ_KB902579.1, forward strand.
AGCCGAATTCGAACACCTCGTCCAGAATCTGCCCGTCGGGGAAGTAGAGATCACTGCGAAGCAAAGCCGGGGAAAAATGGTCGAGGAAGGCTCCCCCCGGCTGGTAGCCATCGACCAGTCTCGTGCGTCGCGCGTGGCAGGCGAAGCAAGTGTTCGCATCGACCCTCGACAGGCCGAGCCCTGCCACTGCGGCCGTTGAAGCGTTCGCGAGCTTGGCGCTCGCCCATTCGATATGTTTTGCACCGCCGCCATGACAGGACTGGCAGCCGATGCTGGTCGCGACATAGGACGATTCGTAGTCATTCGTCTTCGGTCGGAAGTTGGTCTGGGGATCGGTGGAATGGCAGTCGATGCAGGTACGGTTCCATCGGTAGAACGGGCCTGTCCAATGAAACGTCGAGCCTGGCTTACTCGCACTTCCTTCGCCGAGCCAGAACCATTCCTGCTTTTGCGTGTCCCAGGCGATGTCGAGAGCCTGTAACTTGCCACCTCCAAGATCGACCAGATACTGCTGCAGAGGCTCATAGGCAAACGTGTACTTGATCTCGAAGTCCACCTGCTTTCCGGCCGGCCCTTCGGTGCGGACGAAGAAGCGGCCTTCCCGGCGGTAAAAGGTCGAGACAACGCCATCGTGATCGAATTGGACATTGTTGAAGTTGCCGCGCACCGACTTGTCATCGGCGGTCGCCATCGCCTTGGCGTGATGGGACTTGGCGAAGGCGGCTGTCTGATCGGCATGACACGATGCGCAGGTCTTCTCGTCTACGAATCCCTTGTGAAGCGCCATCAGCGGATCGGACGCGGGAGCCTTCTCTTCTGCAAAAGTCTGCCCGACGGAGGCCAGCAGGCAGCCAAGCCAAAAAGCTGCCTGCAAGATTGTCGTCCGTGCGTTGCTCATTGAATCAGCGATACGCAGGCCTACTTCTCCCGAAAAATCTGCTTCCAGTCGGCTTTCATGTCGACCACGGTCCATTGGTTCACGGCGGCCGCATCCAGCGCCTTGTCGAGACGGCCAAATGCGCTCTCACGGTCATATGCGTATTCCCGCTCCGCGTCGGTGTGATGAACGACCAGGCCGAAACGGGGCGTCGTGCCGCCCATCGTGGTCCACTGGAGCATTTCAAGGTCGCCGTCGGAGTTGCCGAAGGCGGCGATCGGCCGGCGGCCGATATACTGGTTGATGGCGACAGGCTTGCCCGCCTTGTCATCGATGAAGTCGACCTGTGGCAGTCGAAACAGGGTCGGCACGTCGTCCCGCATCTCGAACCGCGTCTTGATGGTCGACCCGATGACCTGTTCCGGGGGGATGCCGTAAAGCCGCTCGGCCCAAGGACGAACGAACTCCACGCCGCCGCCGGAGACGATGAACGTCTTGAAGCCGTTGGCGCGCAGATAGCTGAGAAGCTCGAGCATCGGCTGGTAGACGAGCTCGGTGTAAGGCTTCTTGAACTTCGGATCGCGCGCCGTGGCGATCCAGTCGGACGCGATCTTCTGGAACTCGTCGCTGGTCATCCCGCTGTGGGTCGCCAGGATCAGTTCCAGGAGCCCCTTTTCGCCCGCCGCGGCGAGGGCCTTCATATCGTTGTCAAGCACTGCCTTAAATGGTTGCGTGTCCTTCCACTCGGGATGGGACGGAGCCTCCGCCTTGACGCGGTCGAGCGCGAAGGCGAGTTGCACGTACATCGGATGCTCGGTCCACAGTGTGCCGTCATTGTCGAAGACGGCGATGCGCTCCGGTTCGGGGACAAAATCGGGCGAGTTTTCCGCAGTGACCTTTTCAACGAAGGCGACGATGGCAGCCTTGGGGGTGGTATCGTTCCACGAAGGCAGTGGATCGCTTTGTGCCTGCGCCGTCGTGGCAAGGAGAAGTGCCGCGGCAACAGCCAGCGCGCTGCCGCGGGCCGATTTCAGGAGATCGTGAGCTGCGAACATTGGGTGTCCTCCGACGGTTTCTGATGCGAACGTCGAATAGTTCGTCTGGGAGACGGCAGCCCCGACTTGCTGCGGGGCCGCCAGGAGTCTAGTTTCCCGTTGGTGCCGCAATGTGGACACCTTCTTTTTCGAGCTGCTCCCGTACCGACTGCAGCATCTGGTACTTCGACAGTTCGATCGGACCGTCATACCCCATGCTCTGCAGCTTGCGCGGAGGGTATTCGACATAGGTTTTCATCAGGTCCTTGATGGCCGCGGAGATGGAGACCAGCGTCCATGTATGCTCGGTATAGTTGTTCATGAACACGTCATATCGCTCCTGCGGGTCTTGCAGGATATCGAAGACCTGGGGAACGATGGCCACGTAGGACTGAGCACCCTTCCAGCCGAGGTTCGTATCGACGGCCAAGCCGCCGGTGGCCTGTCCGTTATCGCCACGCAGATTGAACACGGCCTTGTAGTTTCCGACACGGGCAGCGCCAGGCGTCAGTTCGTTCTCGGTGAAGTAGAACCACTCCTTGCGCGGCGAAGGACCAGAGCCAGTCAGCACCGGGGTCATGTCGTAGCTGTCGAAAATGATGGGCTTGTCTTCGCGATCGTTGGCAGGCAGCGGCACGCCGCCGGCTGAAGCAAAGGTCGCCATCAGATCAAGACCGCCGAGAATGTCGTGATTCTTGACGTCAGGCTTGATCTTGCCGGGCCAGACTGCAATCGCCGGAACACGATTGCCGCCCTCGCGCACTGTCCCCTTGGTGCCGCGGAACGGCGTGTAGCCGGCGTCCGGATAGACGTCCTGCCACGCGCCATTGTCGGTGGTGTAGAATACCAGCGTGTTCCGGTCCATGCCAGTTTCACGCAGCTTGTCCATGATCCTGCCGATGCGGGTGTCAAGCTCGACAACCGAGTCGGCGTATTTGCTCTTCGACAGGGACTTGTGCTGGAATTCGGGTGCCGGCAGGTTCGGCTGGTGGACCTTCATGAAGTTGACGTTGATGAAGAACGGCTGGTCGGGGGTCTTCGATGCCGCATCGAGAAACTCGATTGCTGCCTTTTCGACATAGCCGTCGAAGAACGGAATGCCGACGACGCCTGCCTTGCCGTCGATCACGGGCGTGTCGACGTACTGGCCGTTGATCTTGAAGTCTTCCTTGACCTCGCCACCCGCCTTGCCGGAAAGCGACCCCTTCGTCACCTTCTGAAACAGGGCGCGCGTTTCCGCATCCATGTCCGGGAACCAGGTCGGATCGGCATAGGTGTAGGCATTGAGATGATAGAGACCAACATATTTCATTTCATCGTAGCCCTGGGCGATCGGCAGCGCATAGTCTGCTTCGCCGAGATGCCATTTGCCGGTGAAATAGGTCTGGTAGCCGCCGCGCTTCAGCACAGATGCCAGTGTCCATTCGGCCGCCGGCAGACCGCCGCCCTGGCCCTGGAAGGCAACCGTCGTCATGCCACTGCGGTTCGGAATGCGTCCGGTCTGCATTGCGGCGCGGCCAGGCGTGCAGCTCGGCTGGGCGTAGAAAGAGAAGAAGGTCATGCCTTCGTCGGCGAGCTTGTCGATGTTCGGCGTTGGCATGCCGCGGCCTACACCGCCGCCATAAGGTCCCAGATCACCGTAGCCAGTATCGTCGGAAACGATGAAGAGAATGTTGGGTTTGGCTGGTGACTGAGCAAGCACCGGGGACACAGCCCCCACGAGAAACGTCGAAGCCGCCAAGGCTCCGCACCCGTAGATAACACGGAAATCCATTGTGAAATCCTCCCTTGAGGTTTTTGCCTGACCGGGATCGCCGAGCGCACGACAAAAATGCCTCTTAGCGCCTTCCGGGGCATGGCCATCCTGAATTGAACCGAAACAAATAAAAACCATGCCGTAGTTTGAACGCCCCGAGGGATGACGGCGTTCCTTGATCTGAGCGACCATCGCCCTCGCGAAGGCCGCTCATGGCGGTCAACCTATCGAACGTCACGGAGCAGGGATATTGTACCTTCGGGCAAACCGCAGCCTTTCGGATCACTTGAATGTTAAAGTTTTGGTTGTATTAGCAATGTTGCTTTGATAGGTTGCACTGACCTTTTCGGGGGGAAAGTGATGGGCGTTCTGCGTAACTGGAACATGCGATCACGCTGGCCGATCGAGGGGGTGGGACCATACCTCCTCCTTCTCGTGGCATTTTCCTCTACGGCGGCGGCGAGCCAAGCCATTGTCGGCCGCGTCCCGCGCGTGCTCGTCCTCTATCCCTATGACGAGCGGATCGCGGCAACCACCGTCGCCGGCGAGGCGGTGAGGGCGCGGCTCCTCGAAGCCACAGGGGGGAAGATTGACCTGTTCTCCGAGTTCCTTGATTTGTCGCGCTTTCCCGAGGATCGTCACATTGACCGCATGGCGCAGTTTCTAGCAACCAAATATTCGGATCGTCGTCCTGACGTGGTGATCGCGCTGGGTGAACAGTCGGCAAGGTTCGTTGTAACCCACCGCGCGTCGCTTGCGAAAGACGCACGGATCATCGCGGCCGGCTTCAACAAGTCTACCGCCCGGAGGATGAACCTTCCAAGCGACGTGATCGGGGCGTTTACCGAGTTCAATATCCTCAAGACTGCGGAACTGGCACAACAGCTTCAGCCCGACGCCCGACATCTTTTTATAATCGGAGGATCGTCGGAGTTCGACCGATGGTGGCTGGAGACGGCGCGAGCCGACCTTGCGGCGTTTTCGAAGAACTATGACACCACCTACCTGGAAAATTTGACGATCGAGGAATTCGTCGCCGAAGCCGCGACTTTCCCTGTCGATAGCATCGTGCTTGCACTGACGATCTTCAAGGATAGCAGCGGCCGCAACTTCATTCCGAGGGAGGCCGTCAGGCAGATCGCAGCGACTGCGACCGCGCCCATCTATGGTCCGTACCCCACCTATATCGACTACGGCATCGTCGGCGGAAACGTCGTCACGTTCGAGTCGCTGGGGGCCACTGTAGCCGATCTCACTCTCGATGCCCTCGCTGGCAAACCGATCGCCCACGTCCAGGCTCCTCACTTCAACGTTGCCGATGCGCGGCAACTTGAGCGATGGGGTTTGTCCGAGAAGGACCTGCCGCCCGGCACGGTCCAGATGTTCAGGCAGCCGAGTTTTCTGGAGCAGCACTGGCTCGCCGCTCTCCTTGCGTTCGCTGTCGTTGCATTGCAGAGCATTGTAATCTCCATACTGCTTCTGGAACGCCGCCGCCGGCATGCGGCAGAAATACAGTCGCGCCATCGGCTGCTGGAGGTGATCCACCTTAACCAGTCAGCGACAGCGGGGGCTCTCTCGGCGTCGATTGCCCACGAACTGAACCAACCGCTCGGTGCCATTCGCAGCAATGCAGAGGCCGCCTCGATCGTACTCAGGTCCGCGAGCCCGGATATGAAGCTAATCTCGCAGATTCTTGTCGACATCCAGGAGGATGATCAGCGCGCGCATGACATCATCTCCCGCATGCGGGGGCTTCTCAAGAAACGAGGCGAGATCGACTGGCAGGAGTTCGACCTGAATGAGCTGACCACAACAGCCATCAAGATATTGCAGGCAGAGGCAATGCGCAGGGGAGTTGTCGTCAGCACCAGCCGCGCGCCAGGAGCGCTGCCGGTGCGAGCTGACAAGGTTCATGTGCAGCAGGTTGTTCTCAACATTGCGACCAACGCCATGGACGCAATGCTGGAGGTAGCAGGCAGGGAACGAAAACTCACGCTTGAGACACGGTTGACGAAGGATGCAAAGGCGGAGCTGTCGATCTCCGATTCCGGCCATGGCATCCCTGATGACAAGCTCGCGACGATCTTCGAGCCGTTCTATACGACGAAGGCTTCAGGAACCGGTCTCGGCCTTTCAATCGCCCGGACAATTGTCGAAACCTACGGCGGCAGAATCCTGGCGTCGAACCGCAGTGAAGGCGGAGCTGTTTTTCGTGTCGTACTGCCGCTAGCGCGAACTGGCTGAACCTAGATGGACCCGATCATCCATATCGTCGATGACGACCAATCCTTCCGGACGGCACTGGGACGGCTGCTGTCGGCGTCGGGATACCGCATTTCGCTGTACGGTTCGGGGGAGGAGCTTCTCGCGGGGCTGCCGGACTCAGCGCCCGGATGCATCTTGCTTGACCTCGACATGCCAGGTTTGAGCGGATTGGCTCTACAGGACAAGCTTGCTGAAATGGCCCCGTTGTTGCCGATCGTGTTTCTGACCGGGCATGGCGACGTGAAGGCGAGCGTTCGGGCGATGAAAGCCGGTGCTGAGGATTTCCTGGAGAAGCCAGCAACGAGCGAGATGCTCCTTGACGCCATTTCCCGAGCGCTACATCGCGCGGCCTCACGGCTCGACGAGCTTGACCGGATACACGCCTCCCGAGCGCGTCTTTCAAGCCTGACCCCGCGTGAATTCGAGGTTTTGCGGCTGCTTGTTCGCGGCAAGCTCAACAAGCAGATCGCCCATGTCCTGGGCACGTCGGAAAGAACGGTCAAGGCGCATCGTCATAATCTCATGGAGAAGATCGGTGTACGATCCCTGGCCGAAACCGTGTCGATTGCCGAGAGGTTGGGACTTGTCGATTCCTCAGAGGAACTTCCCCGGCCTTAGAAGCGTCACCTTCACCAAAGGACAATAGCCACTGTTCCGCGGTCGCCATAGGATCGTCGCCTAAGGGGTCGGTTACGCCATCGGTCCCGGAAGGGGCTCCGTTGGAAAACTCACCTGACACCGTGGCTGTTATCGACGATGATCCGAGCCTGCTCAGAAGCGTCGAGCGCCTTTTGAACGCGAATGGCTTTTTGACCGAAGGATATTCATCGGCTGAAGCGTTTCTCAGCCAAGCACAGACAAGCTTGGTCCGCTGTATCGTCCTTGATATCCATCTCGGCGGTATGTCGGGGATCGAGCTCTGGCATCGGCTGAAGCACATAGGCATTCCTCTTCCCGTCATCTTCATTACAGCGGTGGACGACGAGACGCTCGAACGCGAAGCGCTCAATGCCGGGTGTATCGGATATCTTCACAAGCCATTCCCGGCGGAATCTCTGGTCGCAGCTGTCAACAGGGCGCTTCAGCGTTCCACCCTCGATTGAGACCGTCTGCTCAAACACCGTATCGGCATCGTGCATATAATGTGCCGTGCCGGAGGAGGAACCCGATTTCAGCGCTGCTTCCCTAAAGGACAATAGACGAGGCTCCAATCTTGGCCCACAGATCGGCACAAGCCAGACACCGGCTGTTCGGCGAAGAATGAAATTGACCCTTGTTTGCGGATCGAGATTATCGATGACTTTGAAACATCTTTTGGCAATTGTAGCGATGGCGCTTTGGCCACTTTCAGGATGCACAAGCACCGCCTCAAACAACACAACCTACGCACAGCCTCAGGGCCTCGGACCCGACGCCGTGGTCGGTGGCGATCGTAGCGATGGCATGGACCCTGGTCCTGATCTTGTTGATTGACTGCCGCCGGAGTCTGGGTGCTGTTTCCCCCGCGGTGAGCCACGGCGGCGGCGGATACCGTAGGGCGACTGATCTCCGCATCGCGGGCAGAACGGCTCGCCACTGTTGCTCGACCAGCGGAACCGGCAGAACACATCGTAGGCATCGGCTTCCGTCAGCGACACAGGTCGACAGGATTTATGTCGCGGGCCTTGCGGGTCAGCAGGAAGTGCGAAATCTCGTTTGATTTCAACGATCGAGGCGTCAAAGGTATGTGACGAACCACATGCTGACCTACGACCGCGCCATTGCCCCGTTTCTTCTGGGCGAACTACCTGCCCCAGAACCTTGGCGGCCACCAGCTCTATTTGATGGGGCTGCGTGACACGAAGGGCGACCTGTTCTCCGGGAAGACGGCCTACCGCCTCCGAATTCCCGCCAGTGTCCCTGTCGACAAGCTCGGGTCCGAAATCCTCTACAGCCAGAAGACCAAACCGTTGATCCCGAATGCGCTCTACGCGTTGACCTGGATTTCTACGAGACCTTCGCCCGGAAAACCAATCTGGACGGTTCGATCGACATCTACCGCGGCAACACGGCTATGAGCGGACTTGGAGAAGCGACCTGAGACATCTTCTGGATCTGCTCCTGCAGTCGCAAGCCAGGCCGCCCGCTGCTGCAGGTCAGGGGCCGTACGTAATGACCTCCATGCCGATCTCCGCAGCGACCGCCGCTTCGCCGGGCACGGGCAGTCCAGCTTTCCGAAGCGATGCGATCATGCGGGCGCTGTCCTCCGGCCTGATATTCCGCTTCCGGTTCTCCTCAACGATATCGTAGATGTACTGGGGGCGCATCTTCATGGCGATCTCTCCCTCGCGCCTTGCATCGGCGATCATTCCGGCATCGGCGTAGACTGCGGCGGCCACGACATGAAACTGCGGGAATTTCTGCAGGTCCGCCTTGCGGATCAGGATTACCGCCTTCTCGTGGTCGCCCAGCATGTGGGCCGCGAGCGCCGCTGTTCCCTGGTAGAATCCCGCTCCGCCGGGATTGAGCCTGAGCGCCTCGTCGAGCAAGGCGGCTCCGCGTTGCCATTGTCCGCTCATTGCCACCCGTGTTCCGAACTCTCCGAGCAGCTCCGTGTCGTTCGGGTTTGTCGCCAGTGCCTCTTCCCCGACCGCGAGCGCTTCCTTCAGGTTTCGGTTGAAGAACAACGCGGTCATAAGCGCCTGCAACGCCCTCGTGTTCTCCGGTTCCAGATCGACCGCACGCCGGGCTGTTGCCAGCGCCCTTTCCATCGGAGTCTCGTAGCCGCCTTTCGGATTGAACCTGAAGCGGTCCTCATCCAGGTAGGCGATGGATAGCATCGCCCACGCGGTTGCATAGGCAGGGTAGCGCGCGACTGCCGTCTCGAGACAGTCCCGCGCCGTTAGATGGGTCGTAGGGCTGAGTTCGGAGCGGTACGCGTAGAAGCGAAGCGTGCAGTCGTAGACGCCGAGGTCGTCCGGCGGCGGACGGGCGGTCAATGCCTGCGCGATGATGCCGTAGGGCTGGGCCACCGCTGTGGCGACCCTGCTGGCAACGTCGGACTGGATCGCGAACAGGTCCCGTGTATCCAGATCGTCGTCGTAGGTCTGCGACCACAGGATCGCGCCGTCAGACGTGTCGAGAAGACGGGCTGTCACACGCACCTGGCTGCCGGAGACCCGCACGCCTCCAGAAAGTAGATAGTGAGCGCCAATGTCCCCGCGGACCCGAGACACGTCCACTTCAGGCTGAAGGGCCTTCGACGTCTCGCGACCGAATACCTTGATTTCCTTGAAGCGGGGCAGCGCCGTGAGCAACTCCTCGGTCAGGCCGACGGTATAGAGCGCTGCCTGCGGTCCGTCTCCGAGATTGGCAAAAGGCGCTATGACCAGGGTCGGCTTGTGCGGCACCTCGGCATGGCTCGCCAGTTCGATGCGCGCCTCGAAACGGTCAGTCGCAAAGTAGTTCAGCACGGCTACGCAGACGATGGCTCCGAGAGCAGCCCACTTCGGCCAGTCAATATGAACGCGGCGAACGGGGACGCCATTGGCGACGTTTTCATCAACGACGGCCGATGCCGCGTCGTTCCAGGTGAAGGACGGGGCATAGCCTCCCTTAGGGATGTCTATCCTGATTGGATCGAGCTGCCCGGCCACGAGATAGTATCGCTCGAGCGAGCGCCTCAAGCGCCCCGCTTCGATGCGCACCACAGGATCGTCCTGAGAAAAGCCCTCGCGCCGATTGAAGATCTCGACGGCGATGGAGTAACCTTTTAGTCGGCTCGCGCGTCCTGCCAGAGCCTCCTCGGTGACATAGGCCAGGAGCAAGGCTCCGCGTCCCGTGTGCGGGAATTCACTGCTTGCGATGATGTGGGCAAGCTGCTCACGGATTTCTTCCGGGTTTGGTGGGCGCCGGGGCTCGCCGCCTTCTTCTGGCATTGCGCTCTGCATCACCTGCTCCTAATGCTGTCCTCGCGCCAGAACAATAAAGATCGTTTTAAGTATCGCTAATGCAACCTACTCCAACGGTCCGATCGCGTCCACGACCGGAGGGTACGATTTCGAAGTGTTAAAATGAGTCTGAAGACCAAAGCACCTTGCGCCAGCGATGACGAATGGCCGGGCCTTTCATCATATCGTCTTATTCGTCAACGATCGCGGCCAAGGCTATTCTAAGCGAATGTGGACCGACCATTTTAATAAGTCACCTGCTTGGCGACAAGTAAACGATGCACCAGAAGGCCAACGCCGCGTGAACCAGAATCGCGGGCCAGAACGCGACGCCCGACAAGCCCGACCCGATCCATCCAGCGAACAGGACCACGACGACGGCGGCGTTGTAGATGACCATGGCCGCGAGCAACCCTCTCGATCGGTCTTCGCGCGTGAACCAGCAGGCAATCCCGAGCGCTAGGAGCGCTGCTCCGGCGACACGACTGACCGTCATTCCCGCGGCGGTGTCGGGTGCTGTTCCGAGTAGTAACCCGACCAGAACCGTCGGAATGATCAGCAGCGCCAGACCTGTCGCTGCTTCCAACGCGCCCATTGCGGATAGCAAGGCCCTCTCACTCACGTCGTTCACCTCTTTGTTCGCGTCAATCCTTCTGGCCGAAATTAAGCGGCGGCCGCAACAGTTCCGGCGACGCCTGCTGAAACTGCGTTGGTTCCAGGTTGATGTCCAGCTTGTCTCCGATCATCCCCTGCTACCGCTTCCCGAGGTGTGCCAGCGCCTCTCTTAACGGACCGTCTGACACGTGGATAACCCCCATATAGGGATGCGCCATGTCGACGACGAGGAAGACCGCTCCAGCGACTGACAGGGAGCAGATCAACATGACGCCGATCACGGTCGGATTTGCCGGAGCCTGCAGCCCGAACGTGGCAAACAGCCAGGCAAGCCAGAAGACCAGGATGATGAGGAATGCGGTCGGCAGGCCCTCCGCGCTAGCCTCGACAAGCATCCAGCGAGCTTCCGCCAACTGGCCGCTTACCTCCAGCGCCCGCGTCTGAAGCAATCGTTGCGGTTCTGTCCTCGGCAAGAGGTCGCGAAGCTGTGCCTGTATCGGCTCGATACTCTGGGATGCGTCATATGGGTCGATGGCTAGAGAGGCGGGGCCCCAGCCTTGCGCAAGGCGGATTTCAACAAGGCGATGCAGCCGGCTGCGCGCGTCCGACGTCTCGGGGCCGTATTGTGCCATGGCCCTGTCGAGCAGCAATACGCGGGCCGCCGACGTTTGCAGCTCGGCCTCGGCGTGGTCAAAGACGTTCTTCGCAGATGCGATCAACAGGCCTAGAGCAAGGGCGGACAAGGTCCCAACGACGGCTGTCGACATCCGGATCGCATCCTTGGAGTCGGAATCGAGATGGTGGGATGGGAGCCTGGTGCGGATGAGGACGCCGACGAGGGCGGCCCCGAACAGACACGCAAAGACGATAGCGCCGAGGGTGACGGAACTCAAAGCACTACTCTCCTCAGTTTGATGCGCGACATGCGGGATCTGCCGTCGACGTTGATTTGCAGTCCTTCACCGCGATCTTCTGCTTGCCATCCGACTGACCAGCCAGGCCGCTGACGTGGCTGGCATAGTTGTCGCGGGTGTCCGCGTCGATGATCGCGACCGGAGCTGTTAGAACCAGGCCAGCGGCGCTGCCAGCCGCTGCGGCTACGCCCGTTGTTCCGGCAAGGATGGTATCGCCAAGACCGACGCGGCTATCCGTCAACGTCTGTCCCTCTGATATCCGGGCACCGATGAGCTGGACGACCTCGGGAGATTCCGCGAACTTGCTATGATGGAGGTCGTCTCCGGCCTTGACCTTGGTCATGTCGATTACCGAAATGTTGTAGTCCGCCAACTCCTGCTTGTAGGGAGCCGTTTCCGGATCGATCGCCCCCAGCCTCGGGATGTCTCCCCAGACCCTTCGGGAAAAGGCGAGGGCACGGTCGTCGCGCGACACGAACAGTGTGAAACGCGGGTGCTGATCGCCCATGTCCTCGATCTGCGACCGAAATACATCGACGTCGACATCGGGCGCGGCCAGCATCACGTTCTGGAACTTGGCCGGAAGACCACCGTTGCGGATCGCCATCTGGCGCAAGGCTTCAAGCGTCAGCCAGTTGCCCATGGAATGTGCCAGGACGGAAACTTCCTTCACCTCGCCATCTTTCGCCAGATATTGGAACAATGTCTCAAGCGCATTGCGCGTGTAGTTGGTACTTTCGCGGTCATATCCATATGCAAGCAGGCTGCCGCGGGAGGGCCAGGTAACGAGGACCGGTGCGCTATGGACGCGTGAATCATGGACGATCTGGGCGAAGCGGTAGACGCTGTCCTCGTACCGATTGTTGAACCCATGCACGAAGACGAGAACGCTCCGGTCCGGGCTCTTCTTCACGGAGGCACTCAGCCAGCGCTTGGCAGCATCGTTGTCGATCACGTCCGCCTTCAGGGTCGCGAAGTCTGTCTCGGGGTTTGAGGGGAGCTTCTTCGGCCACGCGACGTCACCCACCTTACGGACTTTGGGCAGGGATACGGTCATCTCGGCAAATGCCGGGACCCGTGCGCGTTCTCCTGTAAACATTTCGCCCGGAACTGTGGAGCGGCTGCGCATGGTCGCGATCAGCATCTCCACCCGGTCCGAACCAGGCGTGGTGTCCGCGACAGGTGTCAGCACGTACTTGGGGTGCCCGCCGCAGCCCGCAGGCAGGACGAGCGCGAGGCAGAGGAAAAGCCGCTGGAGAAGGCCAGACACCGAGGTGTTTCGAATGTTCAACGTATTTCCCCCATTAACGTCGGCCCCGACCGATGCCTATCTCTCTATCATCATCGCGGACATGTGTCCCAGAAACCCGTCGTCTTCGCACTGTTGGTGTAATACCAGCATTGACCAGACTGCGGTGGCGTCCCGGCGACCGATGCCGCAGCCGCGCCCGCGATGAAGCCGATGGCCGCTCCTGCCGCGATGGCACCACCGGCCGGTCAGTAGCGACGCGGATTGACGACCACGACACCCTTCATGACAGGCGGAGGGCGTACTGCGACGGCACCATTGCGTCCCACGGCGGCGCATCCGCGGGCTCCGCAGCCTGCAGCAACACGGCGTGCCTCTGCGGGCGACGCCACGATCATCGGCGTAACGACCGTCGCAAGGACGGCGCCGGTGGCTACCGCGTTGCGACTCTTCCGATCTTCCGGTTTTGCTACTGAGCCTCCCGCGGCGGCGGGAACGGCACTCCCACACGGATCGCCTTGGAGAACTCCGGTGTCAGGCCGACGGTTCGGGCCCGTTCGCCGATCTGAGCGATCTCCCTCAACTGAGACAGCGGCACCGAGGTGTCGATGGCCCCGCGGTCATAGGCATAGTCGGGAAGATATCCGTTGACGATCAGCCGCCAGTCGAACGGTACCTTGTCTCCTGCCACCCGCATCAGTTTGACGACGGTCGTCGTGCAGTTGGTCGTGATCGAATTGTACCACTGCGGGGTCGCAGCAAGCGCGTTGGCGTCGGCGACATATTCGAGCAGCAGCAGTCGGGCCTGCTGCTGGGTCGCCCGCAACCGATAGATCTGGACGTCCTCGCCGCGAACGTTCGACCGGACACCGACGACATCCCGCTCGTCCGCTGCGAGGATCACGAGCGGGTCGTTCTTGAACAGGTCGGCCAAAGGCGAGAACGAACCGCCCGCACGGTGGCGGACCTCGATCGACCAGGCAAGCTGCTCGCCACCGTCGAAGCCGAAGCTGAATATCACGTGGGCGATCTTGTTCCCGGACCAGTAGGACATGAACATGTCGACCGTCTTCAGCTTGCTCAGATCGTAGGTGCGCGTCGTCCAACGTTGGGTGAAGTCGGTGTTGCTGTGCCACTCGAAGTCCCGGAAGTTGGTGAGGGTCAGCGTGTTGGCATCGATCCTGCCCGTGACCTGTCGGGCGACATCGGGTGCCCAGGCGGCGTTGGCCTCTGGCTTGATCGTACTCCACCACACCAGCACGCCGAGGAAAAGCGCAAGATATGCGGCAACGGCCGGGAGCCGCCAACGACTGAAAAGTGCCGCCACTGTAAAAATACCGAACACGGCAAAGATGCCAGCGGCGATCCCGCGGCGTACTTCCGGTAGCGGCAGCCGATACCATAGGGCAAGCGCCACCCAGACTGTTGTCAGCGCGATGATCATAGCCAGCACTGTGAGCAGAATAGCCAATATGAAGCGTCGCAATCCCGTCTCCCGGCTGGCCTTCAGTTCAATGCTCATGCTCGGGACCGTGCCTGCAATACGAACGACCGGAGTTTGCCATGCGTGCCTTGGTTGATCTCCCGGAAAGCGAGGTACGGGATCATTGTCATCTCCAGCTATTGATATCGGATTCGGTGTAAAACCCGCTTTTGAGTTCGACGCTACTTGCCACCCCCGGCAGCGCCGGACTGAACAATCTCCAGCGCCCGTTCGATGCTAAGAGTCCCACCGCGCTGGCTCGGCGGATATTCTTTGAAGGTCTCGAGGAACTGCCCGACGAGCGTAACGGCCGGCACCATCGTCCAGAGTTTCTCACCCCACCAGCGGCCATAGAACATCGACTGGTCCTGGTACTTTTCCCAAGGATCCTGCCGCAGGTTGGTGACGAGCGGGACGTTGGTGGATTCTTCGGAACCCGTGAACAGGTTGCCCTTGATCGTCTTGAACGCCAGCTTCCAGTTGTCGTAGCGGACGGCCATCAGGTCGGCGTTGTCGCTGAAGTAGAAAAACTCCTTGCGGGGCCCTTTGTCGACCTCGCCTTTGAAGTACGGCATGAAATTGTAACCGTCGAGATGGACCTTGAAGGTCTTCTCGCCCGCCTGCTTGCCCGTCAGCAGCTCTTCCTTGATGTTCGGCTCGCCAGCACCTGCAAGCAGCGTCGGCATGAAGTCTTCGCCAGCGATGATGTCATTATAGATCGTCCCCGGCTTAATCGTGCCCGGCCACTTCGCGACCATCGGAACGCGGAAGCCACCTTCGAAGGTCGTACCCTTTTCGCCGCGGAAAGGGCTGTTGCCGCCGTCCGGCCAGGAAAAGGTCTCCGAGCCGTTGTCGCTGGTGAAGACCACGATGGTGTTGTCGGCGATCTTCAGCTTGTCGAGCTCGGCGAGGATCTGGCCGACCTCCCAGTCAAGCTCGGCCATGGCGTCGGCGTAGAGGCCGAAACCGCTCTTGTTTTCCCACTTCGGCGACAGATGTGTCCACACGTGCGTACGCGTGGCGTTGTGCCAGAGAAAGAACGGCTTGTTGGCCTTGGCCGAGCGGTCAATGAAGTCGATGGAGCGGCGGACCAGTTCTTCGTCGACTGTTTCCATGGAAAACTTCTGGGTGGGATCCATTCCGTCGTGCGGCGGAAGCGGCCCGGCATCCATAATCGTCTGCTTGCCGACCTTGCCCCAACGGGGATCGACGGTCGTGTCATCCGTTTCGGACGCCTTGGTATCTACGATGTTGCGCGGCCCGAAGGTCGCTCGGAACTTAGCGTCCTTCGGGTAGTCGGGGTCATAAGGCTCCTCCATCGCATTCAGGTGGTAGAGGATCCCGTAGAACTCGTCGAATCCATGGACGGTCGGAAGGAACTCGTTGCGGTCTCCCAGATGGTTCTTGCCGATCTGCGCGGTCGCATAGCCCATCGGCTTCAATAGGTCTGCGATCGTCGGATCCCTGTCCTGAAGTCCTTGCTTGGCGGCGGGCATGCCGACCTTCAGAAGACCCGTCCGGAACGGCGTCTGGCCGAGGATGAAGGCGGCCCGTCCTGCCGTGCACGACTGCTGTGCGTAGTAGTCGGTGAACAGTGCTCCTTCCTTGGCGAGGCGGTCGATGTTCGGCGTGCTGCCGCCCATCATGCCCCGGTGGTAGGCGCTGACGTTCCACACCCCGACGTCGTCACCCATGATCACGACGATGTTCGGTTTGCCTTGCGTCTCCTGCGCAGATGCCGCGCCGCAGACTAGCATGGTCGAGGCCAGCATCATGGTTCCGATCAGGCTGCTCTTCATCTCAGTTCCCTCGGTCAACGGATGCCACGCGATGTGGGACCGCAATTGGCGCGAACCTAGCGGGTGCGCCATGCGGGCGCACGTAACATACAGTATCGTACTGTCGCCAAGCACCGTTGCGGGGCATGGAATCTGGCGTCATGTCCGCTCGAGAGACACCGCGCGTTGCCACCCGAATGGGCATCGAGATGGGACCGTTCCCATGTTTTACAGGCCGTTCGAGGGACAGATGTTACTGTATGTTACGGGCATCCGGCCACTACTCTGCATAGTGTCGCCATGGCGACGTTCTCCTTACCGATGCCTGGTTCGCATAGGACCTGAAGTTCTCTATTGGCGAGCCCGGCAAGGCCTTCAATGAGGCGGGGGCTAAGGGGTGGACGGTCGTCGACATGAAGGACGACTGGAAGTCGAACTATCTGTCGGACAAGAAGTAAGAGCGCCAGGAGATCGGGGCCGTGGATTGCGACCTTAGCGCCGACCCGAAAACGGCACGATCTTCGCCTTCTCGACCATCTCCTCGATCTCCTTGCGCAGGCTCTCGAAGAGTTCGGCGCTTTCCGCGTACCGCTCGTCGCGCTCGGGTGCGGTCGACGTCTCCCACGTTCGCTTCAACTCGTCGGCAAGGGCAAAGTCGTTACAGAGGTCTCGGAAGTTTTCGCACCGGGCCGCAAGTTCATCGATGTCCTGTGTCCTGGCAGGGAATGCTCGCTTTGCTAAACCTGTGTCGTATTCCATCGAGAATATTGCCCCCCGGGATCGTTTCACCGCGTCCTGTGACGGCTTCACACATTAGTCCAGACGATTGCCGCCTTGGCCAGTATGTTACAGTATCGAACGTCCCCCAATCGCGCGACTGTCTGCGGATTTCGTCGGCGTTGGGCGTAACATAGGGCCTTCGTCGGCCACTGCCAGCATCCGCAAATCTCCCTGCACCCACGGCCCGCAGACAGCACTTTTCGGCATGTAACATACTAGATGTTACGGGCGCTTCCGGTGCGTCTGGCATAGCTTGGTCCGTCAGCACATCCCGCTGAAGCGAAATGCTGGAAGGATCGCTCGATGTCACGCATTGCCCGAAGGGCCACCGCGTTTGCCGCCGCCGCATTCATGTCCAGCGCCATGCTTGCGATAATGAGCGCGGGGCTTGCCAGCGCCGCAGACCCGATCCTCGGCAACTGGAAGACGGAGCTCGGTGACACCGCGGCGATCGAGCAATGCGGCGGCGGCTTCTGTATCACGCTGAAGAACGGAAAACATGCGGGCCAAAAGATCGGCGCGTTCGAGGGCCAGGAAGGCAGCTACTCGGGCAAGATCACCGATCCGGAAGCGAACAAGACCTACAATGGGACGATCACCGTGTCTGGCGACACCGTCACATTGAAGGGCTGCGTCATGAAGGTCGTCTGCGAATCCCAGAAATGGTCTCGTCTGTAGGTCGTAAATCTGGTGATCCGCGACGGTGTTTTTGGTGATATATGAAAGTGGGCATGAAGGCACAGGGGATGTGATTCGTCTGCTCGGCACGTCTGAAACTCCGGGCCAGTCCCGGAATCTGCAACGGGGAACTGGCATGGTTGGAATTAAAGGCGCATGTCTCGGGCTGGCGTGGGCTCTCGCCATCGCGGCCCCATCATCAGCAGCCGATATGTCTGATCCGAACGGACTGGTCGCAGCCGACAGCGGTTGGAAGTACCAGGTCACGCTCGACGGCTGGCTGGCGGGTTTGAACGGCGACGTCGGGATACGTGGCCTTCCGGCGGCTGGCGTCGACGTTTCTCCGTTGGACGTGCTCGGGGACCTGGACGGTGCATTCGCAGGATCCTTCCAGGCCGTCGGGGATAGCTGGCTGCTCTACTCGGATTTCATGTGGTCCAAGATTTCCACGGATGCCGAATTCGGCCGCCGCGGCGGGACGGCTGATTTCGAGCAGACGCAGATCCTGTTCACCGCGCTTGTCGGGTACGAGCTTCCGGTCAATGTCGACAACATGCAACTCTACGCGACAGGCGGCCTGCGTTACCAGCACTACGACGTCGACCTGTCGATCGATCCGGCTCTCTTCCCGACGATCGACCGCAGCGGCTCCAAAGGCTGGGTGGACCCCGTCGTCGGTGCGGCCCTACACTACGACATCAACGACAAGTGGTTCGTCGACGTGATGGCCGACGTCGGCGGTTTTGGGATCTCCTCGGACATAACACTCCAAGGGACGGCAACGATCGGCTACAACTGGACTGACAACATCGCGTCGTCCTTCGGCTACAAGGCCCTCTACACCGACTACAAGGATGGCGGCTTCCGCTACGACGCCACCCAGCATGGCATCTTCGCTCGGATGGCGCTGAAGTTCTAGCAGCGCTGCTGCGGGCAAGGGTTCCGTCTCACGCCCGCCTAATGCAGCGGAATCCGACATGGCTGGTGGACGTGTCCTCCGGCTCGGCGTGTCGTGCCGCCGGACGATAGCGACGGCAATAGTTCGGCGCACAGAGATGCGAGCCTCCCTTGAGCACACGCCTCGGGATCCTGATTTCCGGCTGATTCGGATCGAAGCTCGCCGCCAGCGCGCCGCCGCGCGGGTTCTGCGGAATGCAGCACGATTTCGTCGCCGGCTCCGGATGGCGGCTCGACCAGAAGTCAGACGTCCACTCCCAGACATTGCCGATCATGTCGTAGATTCCGTATCCGTTTGCGGGGTATGAGCCGACGGGCGAGGTCCTGTCCGCCCCGGCAACTTTCGTGCTCAGCGTCGGAAACGTGCCCTGCCATGTGTTGGCCATGGCCTTGCCTTCCGGGGTTAGTTCATCACCCCAGGCGAATTCGATATCCTCGAGGCCGCCGCGCGCCGCCAGCTCCCATTCCGCCTCGGTCGGCAAATCCTTGCCTGCCCAGTCCGCATATGCCTTGGCATCGCTATAGGCGACGTGAACCACCGGATGATCCAGCTTGCCCCGGATATCGCTCCTGCCGCCATAGGGATGTTTCCAGTCCGCGCCGAACTTGAACGACCACCACTGACTGATATCCGGTCCGTTTACGGATTTGGGCGGCGTGAACACCAGCGACCCGGCCCGAAGCATCTTCGGAAGTGCTCCGGGATAATCCTCCGGGCGCGGCGCGCGTTCCGCGACCGTCACATGCCCGGTCGCTTTCACGAACTCTGCGAACTGTCGGTTGGTCACCGGAGTAACGCCGATCCAGAAGCCATCGACCTTGACGGCATGTGCCGGAGCCTCCTCGGGGTAATGTCTGTCCGATCCCATTATGAAGGTCCGGCCGGGGATCCACACGAGATCGTCCGCGTCGGCGTCTTCGCCTGTCGCGACTGTTCCAGTTGCCATACCATTGCCCTTTGTTTCGACTGAACGCACCTTCTACGGAATCCCCGATCGCGGGGCGTATGTTACAGTAATATACGCCCCGCGGGACGCGTAGGTAGCGTATTTTCTGGCGAATCCCATAAAAACGCTCTGCCCTATCTCTGCTCTAACCAAAGTTTTGCTCCGGGCGACTGCCCCTCGGCGCGTGTTGGTTACTGTAACATACTTCCTTTCTTGACGCGGGTGCGCGACGTATGTCTCCGGAAAGCTCCTCAGATCACTCGCTCCAAGATCGGATCATCACGATGAAGAAACTTGGCTTGTTCGGAGGGGCGGTGTTGATAGCCCTTCTCACACTAACTGCCGCCACGCGCGCGGACACGATCAGCTACGCGGACGCGGTGACCACGCTCGCCACCGACTGCGGCACCGACATCAAGAAGTTCTGTAAAGGTATGAACCTCGGTGGCGGCCGTATCCAGAGCTGTCTGGAAGGACACGCGGGGAAGGTCTCACCGACCTGCACTGCGTCGTTGGCGAGCGTCGTCACATCGATTCGAGCACGACTCGCGGCGCAATCGTCCTTCGCGGCGATCTGCAAGCACGACGCCGCCCAATACTGCAAAGGTGTCAAAGGCGAGGGCAACGTCCTTTCCTGCCTGAACAAGGCGAAGCGCGTCAATGAAGGGCAGTGCGGTCAGGCCATCACAGACGCGGGATGGCGTTGAACCATCGGGGAGACAAGACAATGATGAACCTTCGATTTGGCACACTGCTTACGGTCGGCCTCATGATGGCTCCAGGCCAAGCGTCGGCTCAGGAACTCAGCGACAAGCAGCTCATTCGAACCCTCGGAAGGGTGGAGGGTGCCGCGCCCGCAATCGACGTCGCTCTCCTGGTGCAAGAGGCGGCAGCCAGTGCAGGCAAGGGGGTCGCCAGCCTTCCGGACTGGCAGAACCTCTCGAAGCTATCGCAATTGATCGTCGAGATCGAATTCGAGAACGATTCCGTCGCGATCGAGCCGAAATCCTACCGCACGGTCGGCATGATCGCCGATGCTCTGCATCATCCGAACCTGCGGCGATACAAATTCCTCGTCGTCGGTCACACCAGCTCGACTGGCGATGCCAAGCATAATCTCATGCTCAGCCAGAAACGTGCGGACGCGATCACGGAGGCGCTGTCCACGACCTTCGCGATAGCACCGGACCGTCTGATTGCGATCGGAGTGGGTGAGGAATGGCCCGTCGATCCGGCCAACCCGCAGGCTGCCGACAATCGGCGCGTACAGTTGGTCAATCTCGGGCTGGTTCGATAGCCGCCGCGGACGTTCTGCGGCGTATGTTACAGTCACGTACTTGTTCTATTAGCATAATGTAAAGTTTGGCACCCAGATGGGAGACGACAATGCTGAGACTTGGAACGCTGTTTCTTGCTACATTGAGTTTGACCGCCGCTTCGACGTACTGCGCCCGCGCGCAGCAAGTCACGGGCGAACTGGGTTCGCCCAGCGCAACGACGACGATCGATGGCAGGTACCTGCCGAACCCTCCAGCAAGTTTTGATGGAGAAATCGGCCTCGACGCGAAGTCTTCAAAGTCCTATTGGCCGCCGCAGATCGTGCCCCAGAAGGGGGCTCCGAACATTCTGCTGATCATGACCGATGATGCTGGCTACGGGGTTTCCGGTACATTCGGGGGCGTTATCCCGACCCCGGCAATGGATCGGGTTGCAAACACTGGCCTGCGCTTTACGCAGTTTCATTCCACGGCGCTGTGCTCTCCGACGCGTGCCGCACTGATCACTGGCCGCAACCACCATTCGGTGGGTTTCGGGGTGATCTCCGAGCAAGCAACGGGATTCCCCGGCTATGATTCCATCATCGGCGTCGACAACGCGACGATCGGCGAAATCCTGAAGCAGAACGGCTACGCCACGTCCTGGTTTGGAAAAAACCACAATACCCCTGCTTTTCAATACAGCACCGCCGGGCCGTTCAATCAGTGGCCAACAGGCATGGGCTTCGACTACTTCTATGGGTTTATGGGCGGAGACACCAATCAGTGGGAGCCGTACCTGTTCCAGAATACGACGCAGATTTTTCCGTGGGTCGGAAAGCCCGATTACAATCTCATCACCGATGAGGCCGACAACGCGATCGATCACATCAAGCAACTGAACGCGGCGGCACCTGACAAGCCGTTCTTTGTCTACTACGTGCCCGGCGCAACACACGCGCCGCATCACCCCAGCAAGGAGTGGATCGACAAGTTCAAAGGCAAGTTCGACATGGGTTGGAACGAACTGCGCGAGCAAATTTTCGCCAACCAGAAACGGCTTGGTGTTATTCCCGCCAACACGCAACTGACGGCATGGCCGGATAGCCTGCCGAAATGGGAGACGCTCGACGCCGACAGCAAGAAGCTGTTCGCGCGCCAGGCGGAGGTGTATGCCGCCTATGTGGCCTATTCGGACTACGAGATCGGGCGCGTCATCCAGGCGGTCGATGATCTTGGTAAACTCGACAACACGCTCATCATCTACATCGAAGGCGACAATGGTACCAGCGCCGAGGGAAGTGTGCTCGGAACACCCAATGAACTGATCACCATCGAGGGCATGCAGATGCCGGTCGCGGAGCAGATGAAGTTCTATGATAGCTGGGGTTCCAACCAGACGTATCCGCACATGTCGGTGGCATGGTCTTGGGCTTTCGACACGCCGTTCAAATGGACGAAGCAGGTCGCGTCTCATTTCGGCGGCACGCGTCAGGGCATGGCGATGTCCTGGCCAGCACGAATCAAGGACGCTGGTGGTATCCGCAGTCAGTTCCACCACGTCATCGATATCGTCCCAACGATCCTTGAAGCAACCGGAATCGAGGCTCCGGCGATGGTCGATGGCGCGGCGCAGAAACCGATCGAGGGTGTCAGCATGGCCTATAGCTGGGACAATGCCCAGGCTCCATCGGCCCGCAAAACGCAGTATTTCGAGATGTTCGGCAACCGGGGGATCTACAACGACGGCTGGTATGCGTGCACGACCCCACCAGCAGCGCCTTGGTTGATGGGCACGACCACAATGCCGGACGTCGTCGACGGCTACACATGGGAACTATACAACCTTACGGAGGACTACTCCCAGAACAACGATCTCGCAGCTAAAAATCCGGACAAGCTCAAAAAGATGCAGGAACTATTTTTGATGGAAGCGGCCAAATACGACGTCTTCCCGTTGGATAACTCGATTCTTGAGCGTCTGCTTACACCCCGGCCGAGCGCGACTGCCGGGCGGAAGGAGTTCGCCTATTCCGGCGTGATGTCCGGTATTCCAACGAGCAATGCGCCGAATGTCGTAAACAGGTCCTACACGATCACTGCGGAGGTGAGCATTCCGGAAGGTGGTGGCGAAGGCATGCTGGTGACCACGGGCGGGCGCTTCGGCGGTTACGGGTTTTATCTGCTCAAGGGCAAGCCCGTATTCCTTTATAACTTCGTCAACATGGCGCGTTTCCGCTGGGAGGGCCAGGACGCCCTTTCAGCCGGCAAGCACATACTTGTCTTCGACTTCAAGTCCGACGGTCCCGGTTTTGGCAAAGGCGGCACTGGCATCCTGAAGGTGGATGACAAGGAGGTGGCCAATGAGAAGATCCCGCACACGATCCCAGCGCTGATGCCTTGGGACGAAACATTCGACGTCGGCGTCGATACCCGCACAGGTGTAGATGAAACAGACTATCAGGTGCCATTCGCGTTCAACGGCGAAATCGCAAAGCTGACCGTGAACTTGCAGCCATAATGAAAGGGCCGGACAACAAGGGGGACGTTGAGCACCAACGTCCCCATTTGGTTAAAAATTTCACTTCATGTCACGGCCTGACCGAGGCGCTATCGACGACTTTTGCGGTCGGTGTGGGTGAGAGGGGCCCGTTGATCCAGCCAATCCGAAGGCGCCGACAATCGACGGGTCCAACGCGTGAACCTCGGACTTGTGAAGTCACGAAACGCCCGCAGACGGGCAAACCGGGAGTATTCCTCATGATTCGGAAATTCGATATGCGCATCCTTGCAATCGCAGCAGGCCTGCTGTCCTTCACCGGGGTAGCGCTTGCCGAAGACGCGATCAGCGCGCCTGCACAGAAGACCATCGGCGGGACAACATCGAAAATGGTGCCGTCGCTGGCCGTCCTCAATTCGGGGGGCGCGACACTGGCCAACGGCAAGCTGACCATGACCGACATGTCCGCCAACTCGATCGTGTTCGCAGACCGCCCCGTGAGATCGGCGGGGCACGTGCTGACGACCGACTTCATCAAGGAATGGGACGAGGGCACGGACAGTTTTGCAGTCGACCCGCCGAACGCCACCATCTCGGTGCTGAACAGCGACGGATCGGCAATCGAGGATGCGGTCGTCGTCCTGAACAAGCCGAAGCTGGAAGGCGGCACCCTGACGTTTGACGTCGAGGTTCTGGAGGGTGAACTCACCAACGCCAACGGCCCGGCTTCGCTCTTCATCGACATGTTCGTGGCCCGCGCTGGAATGGGCCGTGTCGGGGTGGTTGGCGGCGTCGGCGTGCGAGGAGCCGCCTGGCATGGCGGCTGGTACGCCCATCCTGCTGCGGGCTACGGCGCAGCGGTGGCGGCAGGGGCCGTCGTTGGAGCGGCCGCCGCATCTGGGTATCGGCCGTACTATCCCCCCGCATGCGGTTATTATCCGTATCCGCCGTGCTACTAAGGCGCGAAGCGGTGAACGCCATGCCTCTCGATAGAGCAGTGCCTCGCAGGCATAGGATGAGGGTGGCGGCCACGTTCGCCGCCGCCCTCGGGATCGTCTACCTGCTTGTCAGCTACTTCATCATGCCCGAGCTCTGGATCCTCCATGACCGGAACCGCCTGGCTGAGTTTAGCAAGATGGTGACGACCACCGAACAGGACATTCCAGGCGACCCGATCAATGTCGGCCTCGTAGGATCGAAGGAGCAGATAATCCGCGCCTTTGCTGCCGCAGGCTGGGATCCGGCTGACAAGATCACCTTGCTTTCGTCTGTCGAAATCGGGTTAAGCGTCGTACTTGACCGGCCAGACCTCGATGCCCCGGTCAGCGCGCTTCTGTTTGAGGGGCGCAAGCAGGATCTGGCCTTTGAGAAGCCAGTCGGCAAGAGCGCCGATGAACGCCACCATGTGCGTTTCTGGATGACAAAGACGCCAAGCGCTGACAGCGGGGATCTCTGGCTCGGTTCTGCCAGTTTCGATCGGGGCGTCGGCCTCAGTCACGACACAGGGCAGATCACCCACCATATCGGCCCGGACCTGGATGCAGAACGAGGACTGGTGATCGGCGATCTGCAAAAAGCCGGACAGATTTCATCGACGTACGACGGCGCGGGTGTCGGCGCGACCAAGGTCGGCCGCAATGGTGGTGGCGATCCGTATTTCACGGACGGGAAGGTGCTCGTTGGAGTTTTGAAGATTGGTATACCACAATAAGAGGACGCTTCATTTGGGAAACTGGTCGCATCGAAGCCGTGGCAGGTTAATTCCGCGAACGCGATCCCACGATGATCGAGATCATCGAATATCTACACAAATCGGCCGGGTGGTGAGTTTCTAATGATTGCCGCAGCCACACTCGCTCGCGCTAGTCTGCTGCTAAACGCAGTGACGCACCCCGTGGCGGATTTTCAATCGAAGTCAAAAAAGTCCCACTTACGATCGCGACGGATAAGCGTGAGTGAGCGGTCCGGCTCTATCCTGTAGGTCTCAATGGCCATTTGGCCGTACTCGTCGACGATCTGGTTGGTGAACGTGCTGCCAATTGGCGCTTTCGTCAATTTCGTGCGCGGTTGATGGCCGCCATAGGTGATACTTCCGGGTATAGGTCGAACCGGCCCCGCATCGTATGCTGCTACACAAGCCGTTAGGGTGAGTAGGATGGCGCAGGCTGAAATTAACTTTTTCATATTACTCGCGCTCCGGTTCATTCGTTTCTGGCGGCCTTTCTTCCAACACCTCGAAAAAGACCCCCGTGCCAAGCAAAGCGATCTTCTCGAGGAGTGACCGGTGCTGATTACGAGCGAGCGTAAGGGCCACGATCACAACCTAAACCAAGTTCCGGGATGAATGTTCCGAGAGCCGTCCGACAGCGCAAAGATCATTATCGCTCGTTGACAGGCCCGACCTTTCCGAGCGACGTCAGCCACGCATCCAACTCCTTCAAAACTATCCGCATTTTCCCAAGGCCGCGTATTATGTCGTGCCGTCTTTCAGCGATCTCGGCGGCGTACTCCGGCGCCGGTCAAGGCCACGGATAGCGACATAGCCCACCACCGCACCTTGCGCGCGTCACCGTCTGACTGCGTCGGCAACATCAGCGGTGTTGAGCTCTCGCCGCAGCAGAACGAGCGTCGGATCGTCGTCGTAGTCCAGGGCCTTGAAACCCATATCGCGCTCCAACTCGATCGCTGAATGGTTTTCGCGGCTTTCTATGGACTCGATGCTCTTGATTTTGTGCCGTTCCGCATAGCGACAAATATGCGCGAGCACCTCCCAGCTTATTCCCTGATGTTTGAAGTCCTCACGGATTGTGAGTGCGACCTCGCCTCGTTGATCGTCCTCGTCAGTCGCCAGCATTGCCACCGCAAGCAGCGTTTCATTGGGAGAGAGGGCGAGAAAATTGACGATGTGAGGCTCGTCGATACGCGTCATTTCGGCGAGCCTTTCATGGGACACTGCCTTCATGCCGGAGAGAAATCGAAATCGGAGATCCTCCGGCGTCACATGCTTGAAGAATTCCGCAACAAGTGCACTGTCTTGTGGCGTAGCGTGCCGGACATGGAAACGAAATCCCGTGCGTGTGGTCAGGTCGTCATCGGTGTCATTAACGTTCATTTCGCTTCTCCTTTGGCCAGTCCGAGTCGGACGGCCGCGCCATGGGCTTACGGCCAGCGAGATTAGCGCCGCGTTTCGCATCGACCTTGATTTAGCTCAAGGAACGAAAAGATCCGTAATGTCGAAAGTAATATAAGCTGCGAGATTGAGGCCACAGTCCGACTGACCGCAGCCGCACTCCGCTCGACAGAGCGACGCCGACGAGTTGTTCGGCGCGGCCCCGCGTGACTGCGTCCCCGTCAGGGGACCAGGACTGCTGCGCCACTCACATTGCCCGCCCGCAGATCGGCAAGCGCGAGGTTGGCGTCCTCAAGCCGATAAACGGTCGTGTGGGTGCTCACGCCGGCTTCCTTCGCGGCCGAGAAAAATTCCCGTGCATCCTGACGCGTCAGGTTCGCCACGGAAACGAGTTCACGCTCGCCCCAGAGCACGGCGTAAGGCATGGCGGGGATGTCGCTCATGTGGATGCCTCCGCAGACCACGCGCCCGCCTTTGCGCACCGCCTTGAGTGCCGCCGGCACGAGGCTGCCGACCGGCGCGAAGATGATCGCGGCGTCCAGCGGTTCCGGCGCCGGCTCATCCGAACCGCCGGCCCAGGTGACGCCAAGGTCGAGGGCGAAGCGCCTGGCCGTCGCGTCATCGGGGCGGGTAAACGCATAAACCTTCCGCCCCTGCCAGATGCAGAGCTGGGCGATGATGTGTGCCGCGGCTCCGAAACCGTAAATGCCGATCAATCGGCCGTCACCGGCCCGCTTCAGCGAGCGCCAGCCGATCAGGCCGGCGCACAGCAGGGGCGCCAGGGATACGGGAGCGGCTGCGGGGTCGAGATCGAACGCATAGCCTGCGTCCGCAACGGCATGGGTGGCGAAGCCGCCATCGCGGGTGTAGCCGGTGAACAAGGGGTCATCACAGAGGTTTTCTGCATTGGATCGACAGTAGGAGCATGTCCCGCAGGTATGGCCGAGCCAGGGCACCCCGACGCGGCGGCCGATTTTCGCTCTATCGACATTGTCGCCCACCGCTTCGACGATGCCGACGATCTCGTGACCTGGGATCAGCGGCAGCTTCGGCTGCGGCAGATCGCCATCGATGACGTGAAGGTCCGTGCGACAGATGGCGCAGGCTTCGATCCTGATGCGGATTTCACCCGCAAGCGGCAATGGAAGCGGCCGTTCGACAGCGATCAGCGGCCCGCCAATTGCTTCAATGACCATCGCTCGCATTGCATGGGCCCTTCGCTGATATCGGTGGAGCCTGCCCGAAAGGCGGGAATCGCCTTCCATCCCACGCCGTCATTCGCTCCAAGCGAGATTTCCGGACTCGATCTGTCAGGCTCGGCTGCTGCTGGCTGCGCCACGTGCGCATTCGACGCAATAGGGCGTAAAGGGCAGAGCTTCGAGCCTCTGTTCACCAATTTCGGCCCCGCAAAGGACGCATCGGCCGTAGGTTCCACTGTCAATGCGATCAAGCGCAGATGAAATCGCCTTCAATTCCTCACGGCCGCTGCGTTCCATGCCCATGAGAACCTCGTCGTTCTCCGTTTCGATCGCCCGGTCGGCGCTGTCGGCATCCAGTTGCTTGCCAAGGTCGCGTTCGATCGCTGCGAGCCGCCGCTCGATGCCACGACGGCGATCTTCGAGATCTCGTTTTATCTCTACAGTGTTCATTTTTGTTCTCACCCAATTGCGGTCGACTTGAAGCCGGCAACGCCGTCTGCATGCAATGGCTGCGACCTCTCCATAACTGCTCCAGCATATGCGGTTACGGGCTGTGCTCATTGACCAGGATCAAGAAGTGGGACGTGGTGCGGCAGGGCTTATGGTCATGCCAACAATTCCACAGCGCCTGCACCCGACGACCCATCTCGTCCTTGCATTGTTGCGGACACGGGGAAATTACTCTGCCAGTACCCGCCGAAGCTTGCGGACAATTACGCCTCTTGCCTTGTCGTCGGCAGTCTTTGCCAGTTTATCCTGCAGATCAAGGACAAGCGATTGAAAGTCGTTGTGCCAGTCCGTGCTGCCTACCCGAATTGGGTCGATCCGTGGCGGCTGCGCCGCATCAGATATATCGACCGGCCCCTCCGGTGTCAGCCGGAACGCTGCGTCCAAATGCGGGGACGTGATCCGTTGCTCCGGCAAGAAAGCCAACAGGCGCTGCCGCAGACCTGAAATTCCCTCGTCTTCGCCATGGACGAGAAAGACACCGGCCCTGACAGGTTGTCGCGCACGGACCCACTCCGCCAGTTCCGGCCCATCGGCATGACCGCTGTAGATATCGAGCCGGCGAATGCGCGCGCGGACTTTTATGTCGTCTCCCTGAATGCGTACCATCGAGGCGCCATCCTCGAGAATACGCCCCAGTGTGCCCGCTGCCTGATATCCGACAAGCAGGACTGTGGCTTCGTCCCGCCAAAGCCAGTTCTTCAGCCGATGGCGAATGCGCCCTGCCTCGCACATACCGCTTGCGGCGATGACGATGTGAAATCCCTTGATGAAATCGACGGCCTTGGATTGTTCGACCGTCTCGGTGAACCGCACGTTTCTGGCCTGCATGGCCTTGGCCAGCAATGCCCCGTTTTCCATGTCCCGCGCATGCTTGCGAAAGATCGCGCTGGCTCGCGTCGCCAACGGCGAATCGATAATAATCGGGCATTTCGCAATCTCGCCAGCTTCCATCAAGTACACCAGATCGGCGAGCAGCTCTTGCGTGCGTTCGACGGCGAAGGAGGGGACGAGAAGCGCCCCGTCGGGATGGGTTGCCGCCACGACCTCCGCGCGCAACGCCTCGCGGCGAGTTTGGTCCGTGGCTTCGATGCGGTCCGTGTCGCCATATGTGCTCTCGCAAACGACATAGTCCCAGCCCGCCGGCGCCTCCGGGTCGAATTGCAGAAGTTTGTGGCTGGGCCCGATGTCGCCGGAAAAGAGCATCCTGACCGTGGGGGAGCCGGCGATTTCCATTTCCACCGAAGCGGAGCCGAGCAGGTGGCCGGCGTTCCAGAACCTGAAACGGATGCCCTCCGCCGCGGTCTGCCATGTTTCAAGTTCCACGGCGCGCAGCAGCGTCACTGCAACGGCTGCGTCCTCGGCGGTATAGATGGGTGCAACGGTGAGGCGGCCGCGGCGCTGGTTGCGTCGGTTCAGGTGCTCGACTTCGCTTTCCTGAATATGGGCGGAGTCCGGAAGCATCACGGAGCAGAGATCGATCGTGCCGGGCGTCGCAAAGATCGGCCCGTCGAATCCGGTTTTGACAAGCTTCGGCAGCAACCCGGAGTGGTCGATATGCGCGTGGGTCAGGATGACCGCATCGATCATCCGAGGGTCAAAGGGAAAGACCCGATAGTTGAGTTCCTTTTCCGTCTTGGATCCCTGGAACAGACCGCAATCGACAAGAATGCGCGTTTCGCGAAATTCGATAAGATGACAGGATCCGGTGACCGTGCCGGCGGCGCCATGGAAACGGATGGTCGGCTGATCAGGCATGGGTTCTCGGATCCTTTGGCGGGATGTCAGGTCGTTGGTTAGAATAGCCGTCAAAAGCGGGGCGCATCTTGATGTGCGTCAAACTCGAGCCGTGCCCGTTGACGAATGGGGCGAGGCGAAGGGGAAGACAGTCATAGTGACTATGGGCCGAATAGATCGCCGCTCCACTCTCACCCCAGCGAGGGCAAATAACGGCAGTGAGCTTCATACGAGCAGATCGCAGCAATTATACAATCCTCATCCGGGTCGACCGGATGGCTCGTCTTTTCAACTCGCTCGACCCCACACCCTTCAGGGAACGCGACCTCGACGACGATGCCGAGCGATTTATCGTCGAGTGGGCACAGGAAACACCTGCGAACGTACCGATTGAAATCGTTATCCAATTGCCGAAGGAAGAAGCGAATACCGAATCCGCGCAGACTGTGATGCATGCCGTGCAACACAACTTCGAGGGGCGTGCTACGCAGGCAAGCCGGGAACTGCGAGAGCTGCTGCGGGAGGGACGGCGGGCCTTGATCATCGGTATCCCGATTTTGGCCTTCAGCCTCATTGCAAGCCAGATGGTCAACAATTTGTCAGGGGCGGCGGCATTTTCCCGCGTGGTCAGCGAAAGCCTGCTGATATTTGGCTGGGTTGCAAACTGGCGCGCTCTGGAAATCTTTCTTTATGGCTGGTGGCCTATTGCGCGCCGTCGCGCGCTTTATCGGCGACTAGCCTCAGCATCCGTGACGGTTCTGTGGAACTAAAACGTCAGGCCAGAGAAGCGGCGCGCGCCGGTTCTATGCCTATGGCTTAACGGTGCGCTCGCGCGTTGCAGCGTCAAGCTCCTTCAATCTGCTGGGCGGGAAAGGATCCAGTGATTTGACCGGGATCAATGCTTGTCGCCCATGAAGTGCCGAAAGTGGCGTCGGTAAGCGGATGAATAAGTTGCCCTTGGAGGCAGAGAAGAGGGTTCAATGAACGACAATGTTTTGAGACAGGACATTATCGATGAACTTGAGTTCGAGCCGAGCATCGACGCCGCGGATATCGGCGTGGCGGTCGAAAATGGTGTTGCAACCCTCACGGGCCATGTCCCGACCTATGCCCAGAAAGCGACGATCGAGGACGTCGTTCGACGGGTAGCCGGCGTTAAAGGCATCGCCCAGGAAATCGAAGTGCGCCCCTTCGGGGCTAATCAGACCGCAGACGACGAGATCGCCAAGCGCGCCTTGTACATGATCAACTGGAATACGACAGTTCCCAAGAATGCCGTCCAGGTGAAGGTCCAAAAGGGATGGGTAACACTGACGGGCAACGTCGAATGGCACTATCAAAAGATTGCCGCCGGTGACGCGGTGAGGGGACTTGCAGGGGTCTCTGGAGTCAGCAACACCATCGACCTCAAGCCACGGGTTTCCGTTTCCGACGTCAAGAAACGCATCCAGGACGCACTGAAGCGAAATGCAGAAGTCGAAGCCAAGGGCATTCGGATTGACGTTCTCGACGGCATTGTCACGCTCGAAGGCCGCGTCAAAGCCTGGCCAGAGCGCGATGCAGCCGAAAGGGCGGCGTGGTCCGCACCTGGCGTCAAGGCGGTCGTGGACCGGATCACTGTCGGGTGAAGCGCCTATGGAATGGCGAGAGCCGGTCTCTCGTGGGCATGCTGAATCCGGCACGGGCGAGGGATAACCGACGGAACGGGAATCAGCGCTTGAAGACAAGGAGCTACCTGATGCCTGCCGCCTACACCATAGCTCAAATCTCCGCTGAACAGATCGACGTAACCTATCCGCTCGTGCGAAATGTGGAACAGGCGCTGCAACAGGCCGAGTGGCGCGAAATCTGCGAGGCCATCATTCAGCGACGTGTCAATCTGGCCGGTGCCAACCAAATAGTCATCGCGACAAATCGAACAGGATATATCCGCGGCATCTGTATGTTCCGCGTCAGAAGCCATCCGCGATACGGGGAACTGCTCGATGTGCCGATATTCGTCGCGATCAGCGCCGGGGACGTCGCGGGCGTTTCCGAGGCGCTGCTCGATCACCTCAGGACATTGGCGCACAATCAACAATGCAGAGTGATGCGGGTCTGGGGGCTGGGTGCCGACAACTTGAGCAGAACCCTGCGAAAAGGTGAGTTCGATCGCTGGGATCACGGCCTGCTGGTGTCGGTTGACGTGGATACCGGCGATCCCTGACGGTTTCGTGAGGTCATTCCTGCGTGGGCTTTACACTGAAGACATAGCCCACATTGCGAACAGATTGGATCAGCGTCGGGTTCTTTGGGTCACGCTCGATCTTCTTGCGCAGGCGCGCCACCTGGGCATCGATAGTGCGGTCGTAAGCCTCCATGTTGCGACTTCGCGTCAAGTCCATCAGCAATTCGCGGGTGAGCACGCGCCCGGCATGCTTTACAAGCACGCAAAGCATGTCGAATTCGCCCGTCGTCAAGGCCACGTCGCTGCCGTCGGACGCAAGCAATCGGCGGCGGCCCACATTAAGCTGCCAGCCGTCGAAGCAGAAATTCTCCGTTGTCTCATCATCGCCCCTTGCGACCGGGGCCTGGTGGCGACGCAGCACACTCCGCACGCGTGCCAGAACTTCCCGCAGGTGAAAGGGCTTGGCGATGTAGTCGTCGGCGCCCACTTCCAACCCCACGATCCTGTCGATCACGTCATCTCGCCCCGTCAACATGATGATCGGGATATTCGATCGGGAGCGGATATCCCGTGCCAACGCCAAACCATCTTCACCACCGGGAAGGACAAGATCGAGAAGGATAATGTCCGTCGCGGCCTTCGCCAGACAATCTCGCATCGCCGGGCCGTCTGACGCTGCGCTGACGCGAAATCCCTCACCCTCGAAGTAGCGGATCAGCATCTGCCGAATTCTGGCGTCGTCATCAACGACCAGGATGTGTTCTCTCCGTGTTGCAGTGTCTGACATAGTGCCCTCGGCAGCGGCCACGCTGTTACAAGCTGTTACACACTTGCGCAAAACCTTACATTCTCATCGTCACGCCGTCACCGGGCCAACTCAATTTGTCCGAACCACGTCGATCGGACAGGAGGGCACGATGCTTGCGCGACCACAATCCTTGCACGCTGTTATGTCGAATGCAATTTTACGTGCCGTTGATACCGGGACCCCGAGTTTGCGGGATATCTTCTCCAGGCAGGCGATGGATCGTTTCGAGGCTGGGTCGACATTGTTCTGGGAGGGGGACCCCGCCGCCAATGTCTTTGAGGTCGTCGCCGGCGTGTTTCGTATCGTCAGGGTGTTAAACGACGGCCGGCGTGTGATTACGGGATTCATCTATGCAGGCGAGCTGCTGGGCGCGTCTCTTCGCGACCGGTACCTCTACAGCGCCGAGGCCGTCACGCAGGTCACGGTGCGGCGTTTCGGACGCAACCGCTTCCAGGAGGAAATATCGCGGCAACCGGAGCTTCGCGAGCAGCTATTTTCGCGCCTGAGCGATGAACTGGCCGCAGCGCAGGACCAGATGGTGCTGCTGTCGCGCAAGAACGCTGAAGAGCGGGTCTGCAATTTTCTGCTCTTGACGGCGCGCCGTGTCGCCCAGGCTTGCCCAGCCATGCCAATCGTGGAACTGCCGATGACCCGGCTCGATATCGCGGACTATCTGGGGCTAACGATCGAAACGGTCTCTCGGACAATGACAAAGCTTACAAATCGTGGCGTCATCGCCGCCGCCAGCCGCCATTCTGTCGTTATCATGAAGC
This sequence comes from Rhizobium giardinii bv. giardinii H152, assembly GCF_000379605.1. Taxonomy (GTDB): domain Bacteria; phylum Pseudomonadota; class Alphaproteobacteria; order Rhizobiales; family Rhizobiaceae; genus Pararhizobium; species Pararhizobium giardinii. The sequence continues at coordinate 126,757 of NZ_KB902579.1, forward strand.
CGGTGACACTCGCATCGCTTGCCGGTGAGAGCTATGCTGATCCCTACGCAGCCCCGACAGACATTCTAGGGGCTGCCTGACTTCGCTAACGGCCGACCGAAGTGGAAACCGCATGAACGACACGACAAGCGGCGAAATCGCAACAGAACTCCGTTTGGATGACGTCGTCCGATTTCTCGACGATGCCAATATCATCATACATGATTTTGACGGCAGCATTCGCTATTGGAGCAGGGGCTGCGAGAGGCTCTACGGGTATACTCGCTCCGAGGCTATTGGTCAGATCGTCCACGATCTCCTTGCCACCCAGTTTCAGGAACCGATTGAAGACGTGCGTGCGCAACTCAGCGCGCGCGGTATTTGGGAAGGCGAGCTGGTTCACCGCCACAAGGACGGTCGTGCCCTTTCCATCGTGAGCCGCTGGGTGGCTTCCCGGCAAGGGGAAGCGTCCATGCCGATGATTGTCCAGACAGACAACGACATTTCGGAGCTGAAGCAAAGCCAGGCCGGCCTCGCCGAGCGGGAAGCGCACTTGCGGTCGATCCTCGACACCGTGCCGGATGCCATGGTCGTCATTGACGAAAGCGGGGTGATCGGATCGTTCAGCGCTGCGGCGGCGAGACTTTTCGGTTATGTCGAGGACGAGGTGTTGGGGAAAAACGTTCGCATGCTGATGCCACAACCGGATCGGGATGCCCATGACGGTTACCTGTCACACTACATTCGCACCGGCGAGCGACGCATTATCGGCTACGGCCGTGTCGTAACGGGTATGCGCAAGGACGGCACGACATTTCCCATGGAGCTTTCGGTCGGTGAAGCGACAGCCAACGGAAAGCGCATCTTCACCGGGTTCATCCGCGACCTGACCAGTAGGCAACGGGTTGAAGAGGAACTGAGGCAGTCTCAGAAGATGGAGGCGGTTGGACAGCTGACCGGCGGTATCGCTCACGACTTCAACAATCTCCTGACCGTCATCAGTGGCAATCTGGAAATGATGGAGCCGCGGCTTAAAGACGAGACGCTCCGGGGATTGCTGCGGGAGGCACAGGAGGCGACGGATGATGGCGCCAAATTGACGAGCCAGTTGCTGGCTTTCGGCAGGCGACAGCCGCTCAATCCGAAACCGGTCGACGTGGCCCAGCACGTTTCCACTTTCTCCGAGCTGCTGCGCCGGACACTGGGGGAGACGATCGAGTTGCGAAGCGTCATAAACGGCACACCGGGTCAGGCGATGGTCGATGCGTCCCAGCTTCAAAACGCGCTTCTCAATCTGGCGCTCAACGCACGGGATGCGATGTCGCGCGGCGGCCGGTTGACCGTTGAGATATCGCGCACATCCCTCGATCGCGACTATGCTCAGATGTATCCCGAGGTCCGGACCGGAAATTACGTTCTGATCTCGGTGACAGATACGGGCTGCGGGATGTCGAGTGAAGTGAGGCGTCACGCCTTCGAACCCTTCTTCACCACCAAAAGCGTCGGTTCTGGCACCGGTCTTGGGCTGAGCATGGTCTACGGGTTCGTGCGACAGTCGGGGGGCCATGTTCAACTGTATAGCGAGCCCGGCCAGGGAACCAGCGTTCGTCTGTTCCTTCCCGCCTTTGTCGACGGCGACAATGCCGCCATAGCCGAGGAGGTGGCATCTTCGGCCGACCATGAAATCCCGATGGGACGGGAGACGATTCTCGTCGTGGAAGATGACGCGCGGGTTCGTCGGGTGGCCGTCATGCGGCTGAGCAATGCGGGTTACACGGTCCTGGAAGCCGCAAATGGAAGCGAAGCCCTGGAGATGCTTTCCGCTCACCCCGAGATAGAGTTGTTGTTCACTGACATCATCATGCCCGGTGGCATTACCGGCGACGAGCTGGCGAAGCATGCGCGTGCGTTAAGACCCGATATCAAGGTCTTGTTCACCTCGGGCTATGCCGAACCGAGCATCGCCGGAAGGGAATTCACGGAACGGGGGAGCTGGCTGAAAAAGCCCTATTCCGCACGCGAGCTTGCAACGCGGCTTCGCGAACTCCTCGATTGATCTGCGAATTGCGGCCTTTGTCGGTTTCTATGAAGTCATCGAGCGCCGCAAGCGCGATCCCCGTCCGTTCCTGGCAGATCCGGATCCGAAGCGCTCGTCACGACAAAACGCGCGGCCATCCTTGACGGAGATCAATGTGGGCGCGGCGGGAAGGTCTAAGCTCAGAGTTCACAGTTCGACGATCTTCGAAGGGAACATTCAATGAGCTACAAGACCATTCTCAGCGTGACCGGGATCAATCAGTCCGACAGTGATCTGTGCGCAGCCGCCGAGCTATGTGCTTCCGCCGGCGCGCATCTTTCCGCCTTGGTCGTCGCTTTGTCGGCATCGCCACCGATCGGTGAATATGCTGCCGCCGTGTCGATCGACTGGCTCGAAGAGCGCAACCGCGAAATTGCGAAACTTGACGAACGGGCGGAAGAGGCCAAGGCCTTGCTTGCCCAGACCGGCATCTCGTTCGATGTCGACACGATGTACACGGAGATTGCATGGTCCGACGAGGAAATCGGTGAGCGTGCCTCCTATGCCGACATCTCGCTCCTCGGACCCGGCCTTAAACTGGACCCGGAACTGCGGGCCCGTGCCATAGACGGCTGCCTTTTCAAGTCCGCGCGGCCCGTTCTTCTCGTTCCGAAGCGCGGCAAGCCGACGCTTTCTCCCAGGACGATCATACTAGCCTGGGACTCCCGTCTGGAAGCCGCCAGGGCAGCGCGCGAAGCGATCGACGTCATGAAGGACGCTGACTCCGTTCATGTGACCATGGTTGACCCTCGGGCAGCTTCCGCGAGAAACGGTGAGGAACCCGGCGCCGATGTTGCTGCCTATCTTGCGCGGCATGGGATCGAGGTCACGGTCGACCGGTTGGCGAGCGGCGGGCGTCCCGTTGACGAAGTCCTCAATCAGCATGCGCTTGATGTCTCGGCCGATCTGATCGTGATGGGGGGGTATAGTCATTCTCGCCTGAGGGAGCGCATCTTCGGCGGCGTCACGAAGGCGATCATCGAGGAATCGAGCGTCTGCGTCTTGATGACCCACTGATGCGGGCCTGCCGAGTGCCGATCCGGTCGTGCGACCGGGTCGACATCATGTTTGTATTGGCTGCAAGACATCCCGCTCTGCGGCTAGTTATCCCCGCTCACCGCCACTCTTCCGGTCACCTCGACGATATCAATTCCGTAAAACAGATGAGGCGAAGCGCTTGCGATCGGTTGCGGCGTCGGCTTCAATGCTCCTGGTTCCCACCAATCTATATGCCGTTCGAGAATTGACCAGGCATGCAGCCGCTGGTGGTGCCATTTATCGGTGTCCGGAAATTCCTGATATTTCCCGTAGATGACGACGGTTCTCCAGCCGGAACCACCCAGGAACTCGTCGACCTCGACGCAGACGTGAGGGTTCTCGCGCATCCAGTCGACTTTCTGTCCCGGCATGGAGAAACTGTAAAGGCAATTGCCGTCAAGGGCGTAGTAAATCGGGATGATATAAGGCCGGTCATTCTTGGAGCAGGCCAACCGTCCCAGGCGGCTGGCGGAAATCAGGCCGATGCATTCCGAGCGCGTCATTTCCTTGACCATCATGGCATTTGGCTCCTTTTCGGCACCAGGTTTCGCAACGGCAATAGTGACACCAAAAACGTCACTTCATTTTGATCCGGCGCAAAGACCTTCGGCACCGGTCGCCTGAAAATAGCAGAACATGGCGCTCTTAAGGAGCGAGCCTGCGACGCCAAAGGGAGAATTGTCATGAACGACATGGAACTGCGTCAGGATATTCTGGATGAGCTTGCATTTGAGCCAAGCCTGGAGGCCGAGCACATCGGTGTCACCGTCGACAACGGTGTCGTTACGCTTACCGGGCATGTCGGTAGCTACGCGCAGAAGTCGACGGCTGAGAGTGTGGTACAACGCATCAAGGGAGTGCGTGCCATCGCCCAGGATATCGAAGTGAGATATCCTGAAGACAAGAAGACGGCAGATGACGAGATCGCCGCGCGCGCCGCAAAGATCATCGCGTGGGACGCGGCGCTTCCGGACGGGCAAATCCATATCAAAGTTCAGAAGGGATGTGTGACGCTGTCGGGTCAAGTCGACTGGCACTTCCAAAGCGCCGCAGCCGAAAACGCGGTGTGCAAACTCTCCGGCGTTTCGGGTGTCCACAATATGTTGACGATTCGCCCGCGCGTCGACCTTGCCAGCATCAAGAATTCGATCGAAACCGCGCTCACGCGAAACGCGGAGATTGAGGCAGAGGGCATCAACGTCGATGTTTCCGGCGGGAAGGTGACGTTGAACGGCAGGGTCAATACATGGCGGGAACGCATCACGGCGGAACGGGCTGCCTGGTCCGTGCCAGGCGTCACGGCGGTCGAAGATCGGCTGGTCGTCGTTTGACCGACGGCGCGCGGCCTACTTACCGTAGCGCCCGCATTGCATTGAGGATAACGGCGAGATCGATGACCTCTTGCAGGAGTGCGCCCTGGACCGGCGGCAGGTAGCCGAAAGCTGCCAGAGACATTGCAGCTAACGACAGGCCGAGACCGGCAATCACACTTTGCCGCGCGATTGCAAGCGTCCGGTGTGAAATCGCGAGCGCCTGTGCGAGAGGTGCAAGCCTGTCGACGAGCAGGACCACACCGGCGGCCTCCGAGGAGGCCGCCGCACCGCGTGCCCCCATTGCCACGCCGACATCCGCAGATGCCAGCGCTGGGGCGTCATTCACCCCATCACCGACCATCATCACAGGACCGGATCGACGTGCGGCGAGAACGGCCCCAACTTTCTGCTCCGGCGTAAGGTCTGCGAGAACCTGATCAATTTCCAACCCGTCGCTGATCACAGACGCAACGTCGAGACGATCCCCCGTGGCAAGAATGATTTTTGTAATTCCTGCTTCCCGGAAGCGGGCGACGGCAGTGGAAGCGTCCGTTCTGACTTGATCGGCCATGATGATTATGCCGGCAACGATGCCATCAATTGCTACCGCCACGATCATTTGGCCCGGCTTTCCATCCGAGCGGAACGATCTCGGATCGCCTTCGTTGCTGTTGGCGGCAACATAGCCGCTTCCTCCAATGACGATCTTTCTTCCATCGACGAGGCCTTCCAACCCTGCCCCAGCTTCTTCTCGAACATTGACGGGCGAGGAGAGCGGCAGTCCGCGCTTGGCGGCAGCGGCGACGAGCGCAGCCGCCATCACATGGTTCGAAGCCTGGTCCAGCGATGCTGCGAGCCGAAGAAGCTCCACCTCCGAGATCCAGGCAGCCGCATGGATTTCCACGATTTCCGCTGAGCCGAAAGTCAGGGTGCCGGTCTTGTCGAACACAGCCACACGCACGCGGCTGAGCGTCTCAAGCACATCGCCACCCTTTATCAATACCCCGATCTTCGCGGAGCGGGAGAGGCCGGAAACGAGCGCAATCGGTACGGCCAGGATCAAGGGGCAGGGGGTGGCGACAACAAGGACCGCCAGTGCGCGGCGAGGCTCGCCGGACAGAAGCCATGCTGCAACGGACAACCCAATCGTCACAAAAAGAAACACGACGGCATAGCGATCAGCCAGGCGCGCCATAGGCGCTTTGCTTTTCTGCGCGGCCTCCACCAGTCGCACAATGCCTGCATAGGTGCTCTCGGCTGCCGGACGAAGGACGTGCATGTCAAAGGCGTGACCGAGCGAGGTACTGCCGCTCAGGACTTCATCCCGTGGCCCGCGCGCGAAGGGAAGGGACTCGCCGGTCAGGGCCGACTGATCCAAGAGGGCGGATCCCGACAGGATCGAACCATCGACAGGGATAACTTCACCCTGTCGAACCAGAAGCCGGTCACCGGGAACGAGTGAGGAGATGGGCACCTCCTCGAGCCGGTCACCGCTGTACCGGATCGCCCGTTTCGGGACCCGTCCGAGCAATGCCGTCATTTCTTTGGCCGCGCGGCCGGACGCGAACGCTTCGAGCATCTGTCCGCCGGCATACATAAGTGCAACGACGTTTGCGGCCAGCGTTTCGCCGAACGCCAAGGCCACTGTCATGGAGAGAGCGGCAATCAGGTCGAGGCCGAAGTCGCCGCGAAAAAGGGAGTTGCCGGCTGTAACAAGGAGAACGGCCAATATGGGAACTGTCGCGCTTCCCCAAAGGAGTCGCGATGAAGAGGGCATGTCCATGAATTGAAGTGCGAACCCGCCAACAAGCCCGATCAGCGCGACCGCGACCAACAGCGGTTGCCTATGATCTGATAGCCAGCTCACGAGGGCGTAACGGCGGAAATGGAGTTGCATCGGTGCCTCTCGTGAACCTGTCGAGCCTTCCGCAAACACTAACTTTCAGGACCGGTTGGCAGATATTACCGTTCTTGGTCGGTAAGCGGCAAACGCTTCTCAACAGTTCGTGAGGCAGGCGCGCCGTTTCTTCACCGACGCGCCGATTGATGGTCAGAATCGGAATCAGGCCGATTTGACGGGGATTTTCTTTTCATTCTTCTGGGCTTCCGCTGATTTCGGCAGCTTGATTGTAAGCAGCCCTTTCGCAAAGGACGCCTCTATCTTGTTGGCGTCGACGACATCGGGGATGGGAAAGCTGCGCTGGAACGAGCCGTAGCTGCGTTCGGAGAGGTAGTAGTCCTTTTCTTTCTCTTCCTTTTCCTCCGTCTTTTCGCCTTTGAGCGTCAGCATGCCGTTCAAGATGGTGACCTCGATATTGCTTTCATCCATTCCGGGCAGTTCGGCGGTAATCTCGTATTCCTGGTTTCGTTCGACCACGTCGACAGCCGGAGCGATCTGCCAGCGGGTGTCGGCCGCGGTCGCGCCGCCTCTGCGTACACGGCTGAAGGGGGAGCGCCACGACAGGGGATGGAAGTCATCAAACAAGCGATCAATGTCCTGGCGCAGGCTATCCAACAGGTTCCAGGATTGCCCGGTCGCCACCGGTGTCGTGCCCTCGGTCTTAACTTGCAATTTTGTGGGCGACTTATTCATGATTGAGCTCCTTTTCAGGCTTTGTGTTTCGTCGTGGTTCGCAGCGGCGTCCATCATCTCGAACAACTCGCGACGACAGCCTTGCCGGACACACCAAACCACTCGCGGCAGCATCGATCAGAGCCCTTTTGGCGATGAAGATCATTGATGGGAATCAAAGCACCGCTAATTTCCCTTCGGCCGCGATGGCGGCGGCGGGTATTGCAGACCCCGGATGGCATGTTCCTGGCGTGTTCGAACCGATTGACGCACGTCAAAGGATACTCGCGTATGCCGGCTATAGTTCGACGAGGAACTCTCTTCCTGGCCTGCCGCCAAGGGGGGCATTTATCGGACGGAGCAACAATGCATTCCGACGTTTCGAATGTTGAAAATGCCGCTCCGCTCGGTGCTTCCATTGACAGCGGGCTGAGCGGCCGAGACGCAAAAGCGAGGCTGGCGCGATTTGGCCGGAACGTCCTGCCGGAACCGCGATCTCCTTCTTTCCTGGCGACATTTCTGCGGCAGTTTCGCAGCCCATTGATCTATATCCTTCTTGCGGCGGCTCTTGTTTCGCTGGCCCTGGGTGACGTTAAGGACGCTCTCTTTATTGGCGCCGTCTTGCTCATCAACGGGATTATTGGTGGCGTCCAGGAGCATTCGGCCGGACAAGCCGCCGCGGCCCTTCGGAAACTTGAGCAGCCGCATGCGACGGTTATCCGTGACGGCCAGCCCCAGGAGATCGATGCGCAACTGCTCGTGCCGGGTGACGTCGTCTCGCTTGATGCAGGCGGGCGGGTCCCTGCGGATATCAGCCTGAGGGCCGTGAACGATCTGCTTTGCGACGAATCGCTGCTGACCGGCGAGTCCGCTCCGGTCCGCAAGAAGGCTTCGTCCAGCCAGAATTTGGATGACGGGAGCGACTGCGCCGCCTTTGCGGGCGCGCTCATCACGCGCGGCCGGGGAAGGGGCGTCGTGATCGCGACTGGCGCGGCGACGCAGATCGGCAGAATCGCGGCCGAAATCGACAAGCCAGACGTCTCGCGCCCGCCCCTGATGATCCGGCTCGAGAGATTCTCGCATATGATTGCCTGGATGGTCGGGCTCGCCGTGGCGCTGCTCATCATCGTGGGGCTCGCACGCGGGATGGCCTTGCAGGATCTTTTCATGATGTCCGTCGGCTTGGCCGTCAGCGCAATCCCGGAAGGCCTGCCCGTTGCGATCTCCGTGGCACTGGCCATCAGCATGCGCCGCATGGCGAAAGCGAATGTCATCGTGCGGCAAATGCCGGCCGTCGAATCGCTTGGGTCATGCACCATGATCGCAACCGACAAGACCGGCACGCTGACGCGCAACGAGTTGACCGTGACGGATATTCTCCTGCCGGACGGAACGGAGCTGTCATGCGAGGCGGGAGCGGATCTCGATGCCTGCCGCATTCATGGCCCTGGAACAACGCCGGATCAGGCGCGTGATATGGCGCTTGCCCTCCTCAAGGCTGCGGCCCTGCCGAATGAAGGCAGGCTGACGAAAGAAAGCGACGGCTGGAAGGGCGTCGGTGACACCGTCGACGTCGCTCTGCTTGCCGCCGCGCGCAAGGCAGGGATCGTGCAGCACGCAATCGAAGAAGACTATCCTCTGCTTGTTCGGATCCCCTATGAGCCGGACCTCAAATATGCCGCGTCCTTTCATCGTCGGGGAAAGAGCGTCCGAATCTTCGTCAAAGGGGCCGCCGAGACACTGATCGACATGGCCGATCGTATGGATGTTGGCGGTCGCGCCGTGCCGATCCACCGCGCAACCCTGGTCCGGCAGAAAGAGGAGATGGCCGCGCGGGGCCTGCGCGTGCTTGCCTTCGCAGAGGGCGAGATCGAAGATGAAATCGACGAAGGCTACGGTCATCATCACCTTGTCGACCTGGTTTTCCTCGGTTTGGCCGGCATGCAGGATCCGCTGCGGCCGGAAGTGCCGAAAGCCGTGAGCGACTGCCATGCCGCCGGAATGGAGGTGGCGATGGTGACGGGCGACGACCCCCGCACCGCGGCCGCGATTGCCTCACAGGCAGGATTGGTCTTCGGCCCGGATCAGGTGGTGACCGGCGCGGACGTCCGAAGCGCCGAAGAGAGCGGCTCGGAGACGCTTGATGAACTCACGCGGCGCGCGAGGATCTATGCGCGCGTATCGCCGACCCAAAAACTGTCGATCGTGCTGTCGTTGGCGCGCAATGGGCACTTTGTCGCCGTCACCGGTGACGGCGTCAACGACGCGCCGGCCCTGAGACAGGCTCATGTCGGGGTGGCGATGGGACGCAGGGGCACCGAGGTCGCCAAGGAGAGCGCCGACATCGTTATCACCGACGACAATTTCGCATCGATCGTCAGCGGCGTTCGCGAAGGGCGGGTCGCCTACGCCAATATCCGCAAGGTGATTTTCATGCTGATGTCGACCGGTGCTGCCGAGGTGGTGCTGTTTCTGCTTGCGATACCGCTCGGCCTGCCTATGCCTTTGCTGCCTGTGCAACTGCTCTGGCTCAACCTCGTGACCAACGGCATCCAGGATGTGGCGTTGGCCGGTGAAAGAGCCGAGGGCGACGAGCTTTCCCGTCCCCCGCGCCGGCCAGGCGAACCGATCTTCGACCGACTAATGATCGAGCGTATCTGGCAATCCGCGCTGGTGATGGGATTTGGCGGTTTCGCAACATTCTACTGGTTGCTACAGCAGGGCTACAGCGAAGCGCAGGCGCGCAATATGCTGCTTCTGCTCCTGGTTCTGTTTGAAAATTTCCAGACCTTCAACAGTCGCTCTGAACGCAGGTCCGTCTTTGCGCTCGGTGTCTTTGCCAATCCATTGTTGGTCGTGAGCGTTGCCGCGGCGCAGGCGCTGCATATTTCGGCCATGTATATTCCCTGGCTGCGAGATACCTTGCAACTGGCGCCGATATCGCCCTGGGAATGGGCAGCGTTGCTTCTGGTCGCGTCCGCGGTGCTGGTCGCGATGGAATTCGATAAATTGCGCTGGCGCCGCAGTGGCGCGCAAACCGGATCATCGGCATGACGACAGAGGGGGAGCAGGTGGACGGCGCTTGATCCGGCCCACCTCGCCAGGTGCCAGCGAGCGAGCCGGCATCACCATCCGGGTTTTCGGGGTACCTGCTGCGCGCTTGGCCTCTCGTCAACATCGTTTGAGACCGACCAGCATCTGCGTCGCTTCAATTGACCGGCATCAATGACGGAAGGCTTCGCGTGAATTATTCTTCGATGAAGCGCATCTGCGATGCGCTCGGTTTGGGAGGACGGGGTCATGAAAGCGCAATTTCACCTGCCGCTGATCACCTATCCGGATGCCAGCTCCGACTGGATCATTGAAAACGCACTTGAATTGTCGCGCCACCAGGGGGCAGCGCTGAGTGCCAGTGTCCTGCAGGTGAGAATACCCAGGATATCCCACCCGTTTCCCACAATCGTTGATGTTGAGAAGATGGTCCATGATGCAGAGCAACTTAGCCGCCAACGCGCAACGGCTTTAACCGAAAAGCTCCGAACGCAAGCGAACACGGCTCAGCAGGACGTGACAGTGGTGCCATTTGAGGCAAAGCAACCCTTCGTCGGCGAACGGGTCGCCCAATTGTCGCGGGCGTATGATTTTTCGATACTGGAATTGGTTCCGACAGCCAGGTCGTTGATTGAGAGCGTTCTTTTCGACGGTGGTCGCCCGGCGGTCATCTTCCCCGCCGCAAGCTGCTCTGGACGTATCGAGACCATCGCGATCGCGTGGGATGGCAGCGCGACGGCTGCAAGAGCAGTGACCGGGGCGCGATATTTTTTGGAGAAGTGTTCAAGCGTCGTACTTGTGTCCGTCACGGACGACAAACTGATCGATGAAGACATCCGCGACCGTTTGGCAGAGACACTTAGCAGGAGCGGTCTGAGGGTCGAGGTCGTTACCCTCCACGTAAATGGGGACAGTGCCGCTGCTGCCATTCAATCGGCCGCAACGGAAAAACATGCCGACTTGTTGGTGGCAGGTGCCTTTGGGCACTCAAGGCTGCGTGAGTTCATTCTGGGCGGCGTCACGCGTTCATTCCTGACAGATCTCTCAATGCCCATTCTCATGTCACACTAGGCTGTCGGGAAGGAGCGTCGTGCCGTTTGCCAGATATCTCTCGGGGCGCGATGCCGTGAATCGCTTGATCTGGCGCAATGCGCCGTTTCGTCCTTGGCGCATCATCGAAACCGGTGGAAGCGGAGGAGAACACAACCGAGCCAAAGCCAGGACCATCGATGACGTAGACATCACCTTAAGAAGGAGAACGAAATGACATCGGCCAAGTTGACGCGCGGAGCTATTGTCTTCGCGCTGATTGCCATCGGTTCGACATCCGTTGTCGGTGCGCAGACAGGCGATACAGATCCACATCATCCTGAGGCAAATTCTGGCCAGGCGACGCAAACGCCCGATGCCAACGCCGACGCGAGACAAGACCAGGGAACACAGTTTGGTCAGTTCGGCATGATGGGCCGCAACATGATGCATCCCGGTATGATGGGCGGAATGCCCATGGGCGCGATGCGCGGGCACATGATGAAGATCATGTTCGCGATCGCGGATGCCGATGGGGATGGCGCTCTCTCGTTCGAGGAAGTGTCCACCATCCATAAACGAATCTTCGACAGGGTGGATGCCGACAAGAACGCCAAGGTCACGCCGGAGGAAATGCAGACGTTTATGCGTGAGTAATGCGTTGAACTCTTCCCATCGCTAGAGATTTGCGATCCGCCCCCGCAGTACAAGGGTCGCGGAATGGCGGTGTCGGATGCGATTCCAGCCGCTGACCGGGGCGCGAAAAAATCGGCCACATGTCGCGCGAGCCGTGCTCAGCCGAAGTTGATCAAGTTGAGCGCGGGGAGCGGCCCGCCGGTGAACCGCACGAGCCCGCCGCCGGGCCGCACAGGAACGGCATCGTAGGCGGCTGCGCGAAATCCGTCGAAGCGAGGCGCCAGGCGTCGACCGCGCGGGAGCAGCGCCAACCCGACGCTGCGCGGTTTTCGCGGGTGCTTATTTGACACATGTATGATAAGTGATATGTCTCGGCTTATCGGCGAAGCGTTGGCCAGGTTTCGCTAAAGAGGAAGATCTAACATGACCGATTTTCAGAGAACATTGCTCACCGGCGCGGCCGGCGAACTCGGAACACAGTTGCGCAAATCCGGCACGAAGCTCGGCAAGACCGTGCGCCTTTCGGCGCTGACACCCTTCGACGACCTCGCCCCTCATGAAGAGGACACGCCAGCCGATCTTGCGGATTTCGATGCGGTTTCCGAAGCCGTGAAGGGCTGCGATGCCATCATCCACATGGGTGGACAGGGCCTGGAAGGCCCGTGGCAGAAGGTGCTCGATTCCAACATCATCGGTAGCTATAACGTTTATGAGGCGGCCCGCCGGCATGGCGTCAAGCGCATCATCTATGCAAGCTCCGTCCATGCGATCGGCTACTACGAGCGGACCGAGACGATCGACGCGAATGTGCCGACCCGACCGGACAGCCTCTACGGCGTGTCGAAAACCTTTACGGAAAACCTCGCTCGCTACTATTTCGACAAGTTCGCCATCGAGAGCGCCTGCATCCGCATCGGCTCGTGCTTTGCCGAACCGACCGACCGCCGTCATCTGATCACCTGGCTCTCCTATCGCGACTGCCGGCAACTGGTGGAAAAGGCGCTTGCGGCCCCGCGTGTCGGCTTCATGGTCGCCTACGGCATGTCCAACAACAGTGAAGCTTTCTGGGACAACCGGTCGGCTGCGGTGCTCGGCTACAAGCCGCAGGACAGCGCCGACGACTACCGGGAAAAGGTGCTGGCGAAAACCAAGCAAGGCGATCCAAACGACCCGGCCGTGCGCTTCCAGGGCGGGAGCTTCTGTGCCGCTGGTCACTACGAAGACGAGCATAAGTAAGGCAGGGACGATGCAGGCTGCAAAAACGTCTTATGATGTGGTGATCGTGGGCGGAGCGGTGGTCGGCAGCGCGACGGCCTTCTTCCTCGCGACAAATCCCGATTTCAGGGGCTCGATACTCGTGATCGAACGCGACTGGAGCTATGCCAGATCGGCCACGGCGCTGTCCTCAAGCTCGATCAGGCACCAGTTTTCAAACGCCATCAATGTTAAGGTTTCGCAGTTCGGCACTGAGTTCATTCGCGCGTTCAACAGGCATGTTGCCGTCGATGACGACACGCCGGAAATCGGCTTTCACGAAAACGGCTATCTTTTCCTGGCGGGCGACGACCGCGGTCAGGAGGTCCTGGAGCGCAACCATGCGACGCAGAAGTCCTGCGGAGCCGACGTCACGCTGCTGGATTCGGACGCGCTTGGTCGCCGGTTTCCCTGGCTCAATCTTGAAGGGCTGACACTCGGCAGCTATGGCGAACGGGGCGAGGGATGGTTCGACAGCTCGGCGCTGATGCAGGGTTTCCGCAAGAAGGCGAGATCGCTTGGCGTCGAATATATCGAAGACGAGGTGGTCTCCATCGAGCGTGACGGTGAGCGTGTCGTCTCCGTTACGACAAGGAGCGGCCAGACGATCGGCTGCGGCCAGCTGGTCAATACCGCGGGAACGCGCGGCACGCTGGTGGCTCGCATGGCAGGCCTGGATATACCGGTCGAGCCGCGCCGCCGTTCTCTTTTCGTGGTTGATTGCCGGACGCCACTTGAAGGCAAGGTGGGTCTCACCATCGATCCGACTGGCGTGTTTTTCCGGCCGGAAGGCAAGTTCTACCTCATGGGGACCTACCCGAAGCACGACCCGGAGGTGGACCCTGACGATTTCGACGTGATGCATGATGAATTCGAGGCGGAAATCTGGCCGATCCTGGCGCAGCGTGTTCCCGCTTTCGAGGCCATCAAGGTCGTCAATTCGTGGGCAGGACATTACGATTATTGCACGCTCGACCACAACGTCATCCTTGGTCCGCACACTGACGTGAAGAACTTCCTGTTTGCCAACGGCTTTAGTGGTCACGGCCTGCAGCAGTCCCCGGCCATGGGACGGGGCTTAAGTGAACTGATCACGTACGGTGCATTCAGGACGCTCGACCTCTCGCCGTTCGGTTACGAGCGCGTGGTCGCCAACCGCCCATTCCTTGAAAACGCGGTCATCTGAATCAAGAAGGTGAGGCCTCGGGCAGGCCCGCTCTGATTGAGATCCGGGCTTCGGACAGTGGAGCGGTTTGCCGATTACGCCGCTCGAAGCGAGCAGAAATGCCGCCGGGTAAACCTGCCGTCGATTTACTCGGCGATCTCGGTGCTGGCTGGCTCGTCGAGCATGGCGCGGTAGCGGTTCAGGCTTTCCTCCAGATGAAGCGCCAGGGCATTCTTTGCCGCTTTGGCATCCCCTTGGGTAATCGCCGCCAGAATGACCGCGTGCTCTTTGTTGATTTTCTTCAGATACGTCTGGTAGGTCCGCGCCGACTGCCTGTGTTTGAGAACCAGATCGAAGCTGATCTCCCCCACCACCGCCTGAAGAAAGCGCGGAAAGTGCGGGTTCCTGGTTGCTTTGGCGATGGCGAGATGAAACTCGAAATCGGCTTGCGCCTCGATCTCCGCGTCCTCACTTTGAAGGCTTTCCAGATGGTCGTAGGCTCTGGCAATCTCGGCGAGTGCTTCCGGCGTGCGGCGCGTGGCGGCAAGGGCGACGGACTGCATCTCGACGCCCAGTCGAAGCTCCAGTATTTGCATCGCCGAGCGAATATCGTCGATCCGACTGATCTCGAAATTGAGGGTCTTGGTGTCCTTGCCGGTCACATAGACACCGTCACCCTGGCGCGTGATCACACGTCCGCCGACCTTCAGGGACGTAACAGCCTCACGGATCACGGTTCTGCTGACGCCAAACTCTTCGCACAACTGAGCGCTTGACGGTATCTTTTCGCCTGGCGGATAGAGGCCTGAATCGATCCGGCTGGCAAGTTGCGCCACCACAATTTCGGCGAGGTTTCCACGCTGCGTGATTACCGACACGTAACTTGCTCCAAACTTCGAATGCACCTCAGTACATTTATTACGTATGACATGTCTTGACGCGTTCTCAGATAGGCTATCCGTCAAATTTGGCATATAAGTGATATCATACCGATGGGTGCGTGCAACGCAAATCAAGAGAGGTGGAACGTGAAAAGCCAAAGTGTCATCATCGTCGGGGGCGCGTCAGGCCTGGGGCTTGTAACGGCAAAGCTCATGGTGTCGCATGGTGCCCAAAAGATCGGGCTCATCGATCGCAACGAGCAGATGCTCTTCACAGCCGCGGAAACGCTCCGATCCCTCGGAGTGGAGGTTGCGACAGCGGTGGCCGATATCTCGCGGGCCGAAACGGCTCATCGCGGCTTCGACGAGGTTGCCGCAAAGCTGGGTCGCATCCATGCGCTGGTCAACAGCGCCGCCATCTATCCCCGCAAGTCGATTCTCGACATCACCGACGATGAGTGGGACCTGGAAAATGCGATCAACATCAAGGGCACCTACCACATGATGGTCGCCGCAGTGCGACACATGCGCCAGTTCGTCAGCCCCCCGGAGGTTGCCGGCCGCATCGTTAACGTCACGTCGGTCGACGCCTTCAAGGCTCACCCGCAAAATGCGCATTACGCTGCAACCAAGGCTGCGGTGGTCAGCCTGACGAAATCGTTCGCGCAGGAATGCGCGAAGGACCAGATTCTCGTCAATTCGGTCGCGCCGGCGGGGTTTGCGACGGATCGGGCAAAGGAGCTCGGGTTCCTTCCGGAACTGGCCAAGGCAAGCGCGCTCGGCCGCGCGGCCGAGCCGGCAGAAATGGCGGAGTGGATCGTCATGATGGCAAGCAGCCGCAATACATATGCAACCGGCGAGAACGTGGTGATCAGCGGAGGCTACATCTATGTCTGAGCCGTTGCCCTATCGTGTCGCAGTTGTCACGGGAGCCACCAGCGGGATCGGCCGCGCAACCGTCACGAAGCTTTGCGCGTTGGGCCTCACCGTCTACGCCGTCGGCAGAAACGAGGGGGTACTTGACGAACTCGCCCGTGATTGCGGTGCAAAGCCTGTCCAGGCTGACGTGCGGGATACTGCTGCAATTGCGCGGCAGCTTGACGGCGTGGAAGTCGACATTCTGATCAACAACGCAGGCATCCTTTCCACCCGGGCGACGTTCAGCGAGATCGACCCTGCCGAGATCGATGCGATGATCGATGTCAATCTCAAGGCGCCGATGCACCTGACCCGCGTATTCCTGCCGGGGATGGTGGCGCGAAAACGGGGCCATCTCATCTATATCGGCTCGAGCGGCGGGCAGGCACCTTATCCCTCGATGAGCGCCTACGGCGCGTCAAAGGCGGGTTTGAGCCTGTTCTGCGACAATTTGCGTTGTGATCTGCTCGGGACCTCGGTTCGGGTCACCGAAGTCGTGCCCGGGCGGGTGCTCACGGACCTTTACCGAACCGCCATGGCGGGCAATCAAGCCCGGGAGCTGCTCTACGACGGCTATCGTCCCATACAGCCGGCAAACATCGCTTCGATCATCGCGCATGCCATAGAGCTGCCGGTGTTCGTCGACGTCTCGCGGATTGAAGTTTTCCCCACCGATCAGGCAACCGGCGGCGGGACGATGGTCAAGTTCGAGGAACAGTAGGCGAGCACCTGTCGAAGCGCCATCTCTCTACGCTACGGCGGGGTTTGAAAAAAGGGCGGCCAGCCGGCTCCGGTTGAACGCCTTTACGGAACCTTGCGGGCTGGTCAGCGTTTGGGATTCACCGTTCAACAGGATCAAGAACATGCGGTGGATTTCAAACCCCTTGCTCGTCGGTGCCTTGCTGCTCGCAGGCGCAGGGCTCGCGAAAGCAGCCATGCTGGCGACGACGGCGACTGACCTCACGGTCTATTCCGGCCCCGGTACGGAATATCCGTCCGTTGGCATCGCGACGCGCGGCAGCTCGGCAGCACTTGACGGCTGTCTCGACGGCGAGAATTGGTGCCGCATCGATGTCAACGGCATGCGTGGCTGGGTTTTCGCCCAGGAACTGACTGTGGACTACAATGGCGCGCCGGTCATCGTTCAAGAACGCCGCGTCGATCTGGGTGTCCCGATCGTCCGCCACGAGCAGACGGGCAGCATTGCCGGACCTGCCGATCCTGCGCCGGGCGATGAAATGATCGGCGAGGTTGGCACCATCGTGCCGCCGCCCGAAGTGATTACCTATATCGACCGCACGCCGATGGGTCCGGTTGCCTATGACGGGGAAATCGTGGTCGGCGCCACCTTGCCGAGCGACGTGATGATCTCTGCGGTTCCCAACTACCGGTACAGCTATGTCCGGATCAATGACCGGCCGATACTGGTCGATCCGCAGAGCCGCCGGATCGTCTATGTCTATGAATAGGCGCCGATTTTAGAAAAGTCTGGCCCGCGCCCGGGAGGCGCGGTCCCGGCAGGGGCATAGAAGCCCCGGTCGGCGAGGGTTCGTCTGGAGGAACGGACATGACCTCTCGCGCACTCATGATCGCCGTGATCGGCTTTATCGTCGGCTCGATTCTCAGCGTGCTCGTCGTGCAACATTTTGCGCCGGACGAGAGCGCCAAAAACACGACGCCCCCGGATCCCCTTGTCGTCGCGCCGGAAGATGCCGCGGAGCAGACCCGGTAGCGGACCCGCTCCCTTTTATCTGTCAATCAAGCTCCGATGGCGATGTCCCGCCGCAAGGCGTTTTCACAGGCCGTCGTCAAAGCCGCAAGGTCCCGTTCGCCGCTCTGGTAGAGCCGGACCATGATATTGGCGCAAATCTCCATGTCAGTGTCCGAGCGTGCTCTTTGATGGGCTTCACAAAACTGATCGAAAACGAGCCGTAGCGTGTCGATATCCTCGGCACAGAGAACGTCCATATGCGTACTGGTGTTCGCCATGGCGCTTCCTCCTTAGGGTGGGGCGGTGCATGCCCCGACTGCGTGATGGTGGCTGCAGTTTAGCGCGATTTTAAGACGACGCCATTCACTAAGACATGTTCCTGACCTCGGCGAACGTTTTCCCGCCAGCCAGGGCGTACGCACAGGAAGGTATCGCGGCCTATTGCTTGACGAGCGTCGGCCCCACCTCTCGCTCCCCGATCTTTCGCACCGCTTCCAACAGAGCCGGAACGACCAGTGCGGCGCCGGCATCCGACAGGTGATCATCATCGAAGTAGAAAACCCTGTCGGCGTTGACGCTGTTGATGCAGCGTTCCTCAGCGAATGTGTCGCAAAGGAAATCGGCCGGTTTCACGCGAAAGAGATTGGGATGGGAAATGCCGTCGAAGGCGGCGATGACTGCGCGGTTTCGCTGCAGATAGCGTTCAAAGCTGGTGCTGAGCTCCAGGTCCGTGCGGCCGGTCATCGCGCTTTTAGCCAGAAGTTCCGGCACGTTCCAGCCGGCCTCGGGTATCGGATAGACGAGCACCACATTGCGGCCGCCATCGAGATGGCTCCGGATATCCTCCACGTATTGTTTCAATACCCGGGCCTTGCGCGCCGGATCGTCCTGGCTCGTCTGCTCGCCCAACCGGTCGAAGAGGTCGACATAGGTCGGTTTCAGCAGCTCGACGCCGCCCTCGCCATTGTCGAAGGGCGTCCCGTCGACATAAAGGCTCCAGCGGCTCGCCATGACAATCGTCGTCGTATCGCTCTTGCGAATATAGTCCTCTATGCCGGTGAAAAAGGAATTGCAGCGCAACCGGTATTTTGGACTGGAAACGTAGAATCCGGAAAAACCCACGCACGCCGAATGGGTCATCACATAGAGATCGAGGTTCTTGGCGTCGAAGGCGCGGAGCGCTTCTCCGGCGAGCGCGGCAGCATGAGAATCGCCGATCAGGATTGTCTTGCTGGCGGCCGAATTTTTGGTCAGGCAGTCTCGAACCGGGTGGGGCAGCGACGCCTCGCCCTTGTCGAACAGGCATGTGTCCATGATCGGGTCGTGGCGTTCCTGGGCAAGGGCGATCTGTGCCTCCCGGGGCAAGCGGAATTGCAGGCCGCCATTGGAAGAACCGTAAAAGCCTAGTCCGATGAACAGGCAGGCTGTGACCGCGGCGGCGCCCAGAATATGGACCGGCTTCGGCAAGAGAACTGTCTTGGCGCCCTTGCGGAACGGCGTCTCGACGAAACGCCAGGAAAGATAGGCAAAGGGAAAACAGCCAAGTGCAAGCAGGCCCATCATCAGCGCCGAAGGCTCGGTCAGGCTGCGGATGCGCGCGAAGGCGAACACCGGCTGATGCCAGAGATAGAGGCTGTAGCTGATCAGGCCGATGCCGACTATTGGGCGCATCGAGAGCAGGCGTGCCGCTATCGTCTCCTCCGACCCGAACAGGATGACCAGGGCGGCGCCAACAACGGGGACGAGCGCATAAAGGGACGGAAAGGGGGTGGTCTGATCGTAGGCGAAGACCGAGAAGAGGATGATCGCCAGTCCCGTCAGGGAGAGAATGTTGCTTTTGTATTGCCGCCCGCCACTCAGCGCGAACGCGCAGAGCGATCCCGCCAGCAGTTCCCAGGCACGCGTGTGCGGCAGGTAGAAATTTGCCGTCGCAAAATTCTGCGAACCGTATTGGGCAAGCAGCAGGCTGGCGACGGCGATCACCGCAATGGCACCGATCACCGCCCGGCGGCCGAACCGCCAGACCAGTATCACGAACAATGGGAACAGCATGTAGTACTGCTCTTCCACCGCCAAGCTCCAGGTGTGCAGCAGCGGCTGCTCTTCCGAAGCCGCGGCGAAATAGCCGCCGCTCTCGCCCCAGAAAAAGAAATTGGAAGCGAACAGGCAAACGGAGATGATGCTTGTGGCGAAGCTCGTCATCTGGTCGGGCAGCATCCAGGCCCAGGCAAACGGCAGGCAGCACGACAGGACGAAGAAGAGCACGGGGAGGATGCGGCGCGCCCGACGCTCGTAGAATTTCAGCAGTGAGAAACTGTCTCTTTCCCGTTCCGCGATGATAATGGAGGTGATCAGATAGCCGCTGATGACAAAGAAGATATCGACACCGACAAAGCCGCCGCTGAACTGCTGGAAGCCGGCGTGGAACAACACCACCGGAATGACCGCGACCGATCTCAGCCCGTCGATTTCGCGTCTATAGTTCATCCCGCGCCCCACAGAGATCAACACGCTCCTGATAGCCGAGAGGATGCGACGGCTCGGCCCCACCGATCAAGCTATTCTTGTGAGGGCACGCGTCAAAGTAACAGCTATTTGTCGTCGGCGAGGAACTGCGGTGATTTGCGCCAATCGTGACGGGGTCACCGGGGGCTTTCCCCGGTGTGTCACGGGCTTTCGTCAGTCGCGAAACAGCTTCCAGCGCGTCGGCCTGAAGGCGAGGCGGGACCGGTCGGAAGTTGCCTTTTCCGGCGGCAGTTCGATTTCGACCGTTGTATTGGCGCCGCCGACGTCGAGCTCGACGTGGCGCGTTCCGGCAACGCGCCGGGTCTGGACGACGATGCCGGCGATGCAGCCGCCGCCGTCGAGCAGCTCGACGTCGTGCGGGCGGAAATAGAGTTGCGCGGGGCCGTCCGCTTCTCCAGGTGCGCTGACGCCGATCGAGCGGTCGTCGAGCCAGAGCTGGCCGTTTTCGACACGAACCGGAAGAATGTTCGACTGGCCGATGAAGCCGAAGACGAAGGGCGAATTCGGGGTGTCGTAGATTTCGTCCGGCGTTCCGATCTGCTCGATCTTGCCCTTGCTCATGACGACGACGCGGTCGGCGAGTTCCAGCGCCTCGTCCTGGTCGTGCGTCACGAAGACGGTGGTGTGGCCGGTGCGATCATGGATTTCGCGCAGCCAGCGGCGCAGTTCCTTGCGCACCTGCGCGTCGAGCGCGCCGAAGGGCTCATCGAGAAGCAGGACATTCGGCTCCACCGCCATGGCACGGGCAAGCGCCACGCGCTGGCGCTGACCGCCGGAAAGTTGCGCCGGGTAGCGCTTTTCCAGGCCGGTCAGTTGCACGAGATCGAGCAGTTCCAGAGCCCGCTTGCGGATATCGGCCTTGGAAGGACGGCGGTTTGCCGGCCGGATCGTAAGGCCGAAAGAAACATTGTCGAGCACCGTCATGTGGCGAAACAGCGCATAATGCTGGAACACGAAGCCGATATTGCGCTCCTGCACGGTCTTGCGCGAAGCGTCCTCGTTGCCGAAATAGACGGTCCCTTCGGTTGGGCTCTCAAGGCCTGCGATCAGTCGCAGCAACGTCGTCTTGCCGGAGCCGGAGGGGCCGAGCAACGCGATCAGTTCGCCCGAGCGGATATCGAGCGACACGTCGTTGAGTGCAGGAAAGCGGCTGAATTCCTTGCGTATGTTTTGAACGCGAACTTCCATGTAGACTTGACCTTTCAGTGCCGGCGGCTGGCAGCGATCTGGGCACTGTATTTCATTTCGAGCAGCGACTTCAGAACGAGGGTGACGAGGGCTAGCAGGGCGAGGAGGGTTGCGACCGCAAAGGCGGCAACGAAATTATATTCATTGTAGAGGATTTCCACCTGAAGCGGCATGGTGTTCGTCAGGCCACGGATGTGGCCGGAAACGACGGAAACCGCGCCGAATTCACCCATCGCTCGGGCGTTGCACAGCAGCACGCCGTAAAGCAGGCCCCATTTGATGTTGGGCAGCGTGACATGCCAGAAGGTCTGCCAGCCACTTGCGCCCAGGGACAATGCCGCTTCCTCATCGCTCGTCCCCTGTTCCTGCATCAGCGGGATCAGCTCGCGGGCGACGAAGGGGAAGGTGACGAAGACCGTCGCGAGGACAATGCCCGGCACGGCAAACAGGATCTGGATGCCATGGCTTTGCAGCCAGGGACCGAGCAGGCTGTGCGAGCCGAACAAGAGAACGAACACGAGACCCGAGATAACAGGCGAGACCGAGAAGGGCAGGTCGATCAGCGTGGTGAGAAACGCCTTGCCCTTGAACTCGAACTTGGCGATCGCCCAGGCGGCAGCGATGCCGAAAGCCAGGTTGAGCGGCACGGCGATGCCGGCGACAAGCAGTGTCAGCTTGATCGCCGCAAAGGTCTCGGGATCCGACAGGACCGTGAGGAACTCGCCGGGACCGTTGCGCATGGCTTCGGTGAATACCGCCGCCAATGGCAGAACGAGGAAGAGCCCGACGAAGGTGAGCGCCGTAGCGATCAGTCCGTAGCGTGCCAGCCGATGCTCGGATGTGGCGACGCGGACCAGTTCGGTGTTGCCGGTGCCGGTCGGTGAAGCTGTGCCATCATGCGCCATAGCCGTACCTCCGTCTGCTCCAAGCCTGAATCATGTTGATGATCAACAGCATTGCGAACGAAATGACAAGCATGACGGCGGCAATGGCGGTCGCTGCCGGATAATTGAACTCCTCCAGACGAATCACGATCAGCAAGGGCGCGATCTCCGATACATAGGGAAGATTGCCGGCAATGAAGATGACCGAGCCGTATTCACCAACGCCGCGGGCAAAGGCTAGCGCAAAACCGGTGAGAACCGCGGGGGCGAGCCCCGGCAGCAACACGCGTCTGATCGTCTGTAAGCGGTTTGCACCGAGCGTCGCTGCGGCTTCCTCCACTTCCTTGTCTATTTCTTCCATGATCGGCTGCACGGTTCTGACGACGAAGGGCAGGCCGACGAAGACGAGCGCGAAAACGATGCCGAGCGGCGTGAAGGCGATTTTAATCCCGAGCGGCGTCAAAAGACTGCCGATCCAGCCGTTCGGCGCATAGAGCGTCGTCAGCGCGATGCCGGCGACGGCGGTCGGCAACGCGAACGGCAGGTCGACCATGGCGTCGATGACGCGTTTACCCGGAAAGCGGTAACGCACCAGGACCCAGGCGAGGACGACGCCGAAGAACACATTGATCAGCGCGGCGAGAAACGCCGTGCCGAAGCTGATGCGAAGGGCGTTGACTGTGCGTTGGTCGGTGGCCAGTTCCCAGAAGGTTGCCCAGCCCAGGGCGCTGGAGCGCCAGACCAGGCCGGAAAGAGGAATGAGAATGATGAGAGTGAGCCATGACAAAGTAACGCCGAGCGCCAATCCGAATCCCGGAATGACGCTCGGCTGTCTGATTTGCCACAGCGAAGCTGTGCGTGCGGTCATACAGTCTTACTGTCCTGGCTTGTAAATCTGGTCAAAGAGCCCACCGTCCCCAAAATATTTTGGCTGAGCTTCCTTCCATCCGCCGAATTCGTCAATAGTGACGAGCTTCACATCCGCAAAACGTTTGATGTCCTCGGGGTCAGCGGCCTCCGGTTTGAACGGACGATAGTAGTGTTTTGCGGCAAGCTTCTGGCCGACATCCGAATAGAGATACTGCAGATAGGCTTCCGCCACCTTGCGGGTCCCCTTGGCATCGACATTGCCGTCTACCAGCGCGACCGGCGGCTCAGCCTTGATCGAGATGGACGGCGTGACGATGTCGAAATTGTCCGGGCCGAGTTCCTCGAGCGACAGATAGGCCTCGTTTTCCCAGGCGAGCAGAACGTCGCCGAGGCCACGTTGCACGAAGGTGGTCGTCGCGCCGCGCGCACCGGTGTCGAGTACCGGCACGTGCTTGAAGAGTTGCGTTACATATTCCTGCGCCTTGGCGTCATCGCCGTCATTGGCGGCGCGTGCCCATGCCCAGGCCGCAAGGAAGTTCCAGCGTGCGCCACCCGAGGTCTTCGGGTTTGGCGTGATCACCTGGACATCGTCCTTCACCAGGTCGCCCCAGTCCTTGATGCCCTTCGGGTTGCCCTTGCGCACCAGGAACACGATGGTGGAGGTGTAGGGCGCGCTGTTGTTTTCCAGCTTGGTCTTCCAGTCCGCCGGGATCTTGCCCGTTCCCTTGGAAATCGCGTCGATATCGGCCTCGAGCGCCAATGTCACCACGTCGGCTTCCAGCCCATCGATGACGGCACGTGCCTGTTTTCCGGAGCCGCCGTGCGAAGCCTGGATCGTCACGGTCTCGCCCGTGTCCGCTTTCCACTTTTCAGCGAAGGCTGCGTTGAAATCCTTGTAGAGTTCACGCGTCGGGTCATAGGAGACATTGAGAAGCGTCGTATCGGCCAATGCGAAACCCATTCCTCCGATCTGGATGCTGCTGGCGAGAAGCGCCATTGTAAAAAATTTCGTGAGTTGTTTCGCTCGCATGTCTACCTCCGTGTTAGCAGGCATACTCTATCCATTAGGTAGGATATTATAACGCAGAACTTTTCCTTTCCCGGATCACCGGGAGAAAGTCCTGCCCTTCGCATGGGCCATTGCCGAAATCATTTGCCTCATGGTCGCACCAGGCTCCTGACCCATTGCTAATGGACGCTACCACGGAGCAGTGCCGCACGGAACGTCAATTCTGCGGCGACCCGTGTCCTTGTGGCCGGACTGGCTTACAATCGGCCGCCGGCATCCAGCGTGAAATCGGTGGTTCTGCGCCGCGCAATGAGTGCGAGCGAACGATCGGGTTGGATGCGATAGGTCTCGATCCAGCGATTGCCGTATTGATCGAGGAACGAGTGATTGAACGTACTGCCGATCGGCGACTTGGTCAGCTTGGTGCGCGGCTGCCCGCCATAGGTGATGCTGCCTCGTATAGGTTCGAGTTCGCTGGATTGCGTTTCGGCACAGGACGTCACAAGCAGTGCGGCAACAGCCGCCGCGATTATCTTTTTCATTGCTGAACCCAATCCCCCAGGCGAATGATCCCCGACTTTTCGCGGAAATAGTGTTTGCGCCGATTTTTTCCAGCCCCTCGGCGAGATTTGGCGCGACCAAGGATTTTCTCGAGGCAAGATGTCTTGCAAGGCGGGTCGATCGGGATTTCGATGCGCTATGGAAACACGCAGACGCATTCCTATGTCTCGCCTAAGTTTGATCGTCGGTTTGACGGTCAGGACTGGTGCTGTCCGGTTTTGGGCGTAGAGAACGTGGAAGAGGAGGAGGAGACTATGGCGGCAGCCGCCGGCATATGCACACCGGATGAGGTCCTGTCATTCTGGTTCGACGAGTTGCGCCCGGAACATTGGTTTGATCCCCCTCCGGGGCTGGACCAGCAATGCGATCGGCGGTTTCGCACGACCCATCTGGCGCTTTCGCGGGGCGTGGACGCCGAATGGCGGGCGACGCCGATGAACCGGCTTGCTGCCGTGATCATTCTCGACCAGCTTCCACGCAACATGTACCGGGCCTCGCCGCTGGCGTTTGCGACAGACGGTCTGGCACTGAGGGAAGCAAGCCTTGCCATCGATGCGGTCGCCGATCGCGAGATGTCGGTCGATCAGCGATCCTTCCTCTATCTACCCTTCGAACACTCGGAAAACCTCGTCGATCAGGCGCGTTCGGTGAAGCTGTTCACCGAGCTTGGCGATGCCGACTACCTCAATTTTGCCATCCGACACTGCGAGATCATCCGGAAATTTGGCCGGTTTCCGCATCGCAATGCGATTTTGGGCCGCGTTTCCACGGCAGCGGAGATCGACTTCTTGTCTCAACCGGATTCCCAATTCTGATGCCGGCACAGGATAGGGTCGCTGCGATGGAGAAATCGGATTTTGCATCTGGTGCCGCGGCGGCCTATGCAGACGCCGAACCGTCTAAGCCGCGCTTCGATTCTGTTTTGCTGCGGTGCCGCCGGAAAAGGATTATGTGATTGCCGATGACGTCGAAACTCTTTGCCGCTTTCTTGTCCTTGTGGATGGTTGCAGCCCCTGTGCCGGTGATGGCACAGCAGCCGGCCGCAAATGCCAATTCGCAGCAGCAGTTGCAGCAGCAGGAAGCCGCGGCAACCCCGCAGGCTCAGGCGGCCGCTCAACTCGAGACGGCGCGCAAGAACCTTGAGCGGCTTGCCGACGTCATCACGAAGGCAAAGGACGATGACAACCGCCTTGCCGAACTCAAGGTCGAGATCGATGCTGCCGCCAAGCAGATTATCGCGATCTCGGTTGCTGTCCGGCCGCGGCTCGATGAAATCAAAGCGCGGTTGGCGGAACTCGGCGATCCGCCGGCAGAGGGGGCACCACCCGAGGCCGATGTCGTGGCGCAGGAGCGCAAACGCCTTCTTGCCGAACGGGGAGCGATCAACGCGCTGACGGGAACTGCCGAGGATCTGTCGGTCCAGGCGACCAAACTGTCAAACGGCATCACCGCGACGCGGCGTGTTCTGTTCAGCAATACGCTGCTGAAGCATACCGATATCAACCGGACAATGGTGATGGATGCGATCGCCGCCATCAGCCTGGAACGCCAGACATTCATGCGCACCGTCGGCAGTTGGTTGACCTTCGCCTGGAACTTCAAGCGTTTGCAATTGCTCTCGGCGCTGTTCCTGTCGCTTTGCGCCGCGCTCGTCCTGCTTGCCGGCACGCGCCGGCTGTTTTCACCGTTCATCCAGCGCGGCGTCCTGAACGAGGAAGCGGGATACATCACCCGCCTGTCGGTGGCGTTCTGGTCGACGATGATACCGACGATGGCGGCGGCAGCGTTTGCCACGACCAGCTACTTTTTCCTGCAGGTCTTCAATGTCTTGCGGCCTGACATTGCACCGATCGTTTCGGTCACCTTGGCAGTTTGCGTGGCCGTGCTGTTCGTCTCGACCTTGGCGAACGCCGTTCTTGCGCCAGGCCAGAGCGCTTGGCGCCTTGTGCGCGTTTCCGATCGAGGCGCGCGTTTGCTGGCATGGTCGATCTTTGCCATGACGGTGGTCAATGGGCTGGATTATCTGGCCAGCACCATCAGCGAAGTGATGGGGTCGCCGATCGTCCTCACTGTCGTCAAAAGCCTGATCGCCTCGATCATCATCGGCCTGATCCTGATGGCGATGTCGTTGATCAAGCCGATCGTTGCGGCCGGTCAAACGTTGGATAGTCAGGGCAAGCCCTGGCCGCGTCCCGTCTGGCTGTTGTTTGTCTTGACGGGCGCCGCGCTGATCATGGCCGCGCTGTCGGGTTACGTCGGTCTTGCCCGGTTCGTCGCCACCCAGATCGTCATGACCGGTGCAATCCTGGTGACGATGTATCTCGGCATCCTGACCGGCAAGGCCGTCGCCAAACAGAATGCGCTCGCCGACACGGTCGTCGGTCGCTATCTCGAAAAGCGTTTCCGGATGGAGCAGATCGGGCTCGATCAGGCTGGTCTCGTTGCCGGGCTTGGCATCTACGCGCTGGTCGTCCTGCTGTTCATTCCGCTGATCCTTCTGCAATGGGGCTTCCAGATTGCCGATATCCAGGCCTGGGCCTATCGCCTCTTTACCGAGATCAGGATCGGCAGCATCACCATTTCCATTACCGGCATCCTCGCAGGGATATTGCTGTTTGCTGCCGGTTTCGTGGTCACCCGCTGGTTCCAGCGCTGGCTCGACAGCAATGTCATGGCCCGCAGCCGCATCGATCTCGGCGTCCGCAACTCGGTGAAGACCGGGGTCGGTTACCTCGGCCTGGCGCTGGCGGGCCTGATCGGCATCTCGGCGGCGGGGCTCGATCTTTCGAACCTGGCGCTGGTTGCCGGTGCTCTTTCGCTCGGCGTCGGTTTCGGCCTGCAGAACATCGTCTCGAATTTCGTCTCCGGGCTCATTCTGCTGGTCGAGCGGCCGTTCAAGGTCGGCGACTGGGTGGTGACGGGCACGACGGAGGGCTTCGTCCGGCGCATCTCGGTTCGCGCGACGGAGATCGAGACGTTCCAGCGCCAGACGATCATGGTGCCGAATTCGCTGTTCATCAACGCCTCCGTCGGCAACTGGACGCATCGCAACAAGCTCGGCCGATCGGATATTCCGGTGACGGTCGGCTATGATGCGGCGCCGCGGCAGGTCATGGATACGCTGCTGCAGATTGCTACTGCTCATCCGCTGGTGTTGAAGAACCCCGAGCCGCAGGCTGTTTTCAGCGCCTTCGGCGAAGCGACGATGACGTTCGAATTGCGGATCTATCTTGCCGACATCGTCAACGGCAACGGCGTGCGCAACGATCTCAGGCTGGCGATCTACGAGCGTTTCCGGGAAGAGGGGCTTGGCGCGCCGTTTCCAAAGGAGACCCTGGAACCCGAGGTGTCGCTCCCTCAGCCGGAACCGGAGATGGTGACAGCCCGGAAAACGCCAGACGAACCCGTTGAACAGCCGGTTGTGGACGAGCCGATCAGGCGCAGCGGCACCCAACGTCGGCCCCGCAGGGTCAGCGTCGAAGCGGTGGGCGACAAGGATTGACGGTGTGGGGATCAACAACGACGCGGGGCTACCCGGCCCATCGTTGATCGTTCGCATCTGTGGACTGCCCGGCGCTGGTCGTGCAGCATGATGATTATGTCGTAGACAGGCTCTACTCCGGCGGGGCCAAGCCCTAAAGTCCGCTTCCAGTATTCAATCAGGGTCATACGCAATGGCAGAATTTCCTCAAAAGGCGAAGGTCGTAATCATCGGGCTCGGCGGTATCGTCGGCGCGTCGATCGCTCATCATCTGATCGAGCGGGGATGGGACGACATCGTCGGCATCGACAAGTCCGGCATCCCGACCGACATCGGCTCGACGGCGCATGCGTCCGACTTCTGCTACACGACCAGCCACGACTATCTCTCGGTCTGGACGACGCAATATTCGATCGATTTCTACGAGAAGATGGGCCACTACGCCCGCATCGGCGGCCTGGAAGTGGCGCGCACCGGCGACGACACCTGGATGGAGGAGATCAAGCGCAAGCTGTCTTCCGCCAAGGCCTTCGGCACCCGCGCCCACTATGTTTCGCCTTCCGAGATCAAGGCGATGTTCCCGCTGATCGAGGAAGATCAGGTTATGGGCGGCATGTTCGATCCCGATGCCGGGCTCGTCATTCCGCGCTCGCAGACGGTTGCCGGCAAGCTGGTCGATGCTGCCGAGAAGTCGGGCAAGCTTCAGATGTTCGGCAATACGCCGGCCCAGTCGCTGATCGTCGAGAATGGCCGCATCAAGGGCGTCGTCACCCATCGCGGCACGATCATGGCCGATCATGTCATCGTCTGCGCCGGTCTTTGGGGCCGCCTGATCGCCGAGATGGTCGGCGAAGACCTGCCGGTCATGCCGGTCGATCATCCGCTGACCTTCTTCGGTCCGTACAACGAGTTCGAAGGCACCGGCAAGGAAATCGGTTTCCCGCTGCTGCGCGACCAGGGCAACTCCGCTTATATGCGCGACACGGGCGACCCGAAGACCACCGAGGGCGGCCAGATCGAATGGGGCTATTACGAGCAGCACAATCCGCGTATGTGCCATCCGCGCGAACTGCTCGAGAAGCACGAGGCGCGCCTGTCGCCCTCGCAGCGCGACCTTGACATGGAGCAGATCATCGAGCCGCTCGAGCGCGCCATGGAACTGACGCCGATCCTCGGCGAGCTCGGCTATAATGAGGGCCACTCCTTCAACGGCCTGCTGCAGGTGTCTGCCGCCGGCGGCCCGTCCTGCGGCGAGAGCCAGAAGGTGCGCGGTCTCTGGTACTGCGTCGCGATCTGGGTCAAGGACGGCCCGGGCTACGGCAAGCTGATCGCCGACTGGATGACGGACGGCCGTACCGAGATCGACCACAACAGTATCGACTATGCGCGCTTCTATCCGCACCAGCTGACGGAAGAGTTTATCGCCAACCGCTGCTATGAGGCTGCCCAGAAGATCTACTTCCCGGCCGTACATACCCGCGAACCCTACGCCTCCAGCCGTGGCGTCAAGCGTTCGCCGTTCCACGAGCGCGAAAAGGAACTCGGCGGCTACTTCATGGAACTGGGCGGCTGGGAGCGTGCGCATGGTTATGCCGCCAACGAGCACCTGCTCGAGAAGTATGGCGACCGCGTGCCGGTTCGCGAGAACGAGTGGGACAACCGCCACTTCTGGCGCGTCTCGAATGCCGAGCACCTAGCGATGAGCGAGGATTGCGGCATCGTCAATCTCTCGCATTTCCACATGGTGGACATCGAGGGACCCGATCATGTCGAGCTTCTGGAATGGCTGTGCGCTGCCAAGATCGGCGGTGACGGCAATATCGGCAAGGGCATCTACACCCACTTCCTCGACGATGAGGGCATGGTGCGCGCCGACTTCACCGTTATCCGCATGGCCGACCGCTGCCGGCTGATCAACGGCGCCGATGCCGGCCCGCGCGACTTCCACTATATGCGGCGCGTCGCCGAAGACCGGGGCCTTGACGTCACCATCACCGACGTGACCGAGAAGTTCATCACCATCGGCATCTGGGGGCCGAATGCCCGCGAGACGCTGAAGAAGGTGGTCGCCGATCCGGCCGGGCTCGACCCGGAGAACTTCGCTTTTGCCGCGATCAAGCCGATCGAGATCGCCGGCAAGCCAGTGACGGCCTTCCGCATCTCTTATGTCGGCGAGCAGGGCTGGGAACTGCACATGAAGTACGAGGACGGCCTGGCTGTCTGGGATGCGCTGCGCGCCACCGGTGTCATGGCCTTCGGCGTCGAGACCTATGCGAACTCGCGTCGCATGGAAAAGAGCCTGCGACTGCAGAATGCCGACCTGCTCACCCAATACAACCTCATTGAAGCGGACCTTGCCCGTCCGAAGGTGAAGGAAGCCGATTTCCGCGGCAAGGCCAAGCATCTGGAATACAAGGCCCGCGACCATCAGCCGGCCATGCTCTGCACGCTGGTGATGACCGAGAACACCGATGCCAAGGGCGTGAAGCGCTACCCGGTCGGCTCGCTGCCGGTCATGGATCCGGAGAGCGGCGAAGTCCTGGTCGATAGCCTCGGCCGCCTTTCCTACACGACGTCGATCGCCTATGGCCCGACGATCGGCAAGAACATCGCGCTCGCCTATCTGCCCTGGGAATACTGCCAGGTCGGCCGCAAGCTCAACGTCGAATATTTCGCCGAGACCTACCCGGTCGAGGTCGCCGGCGTCGGCTACAAGCCGCTCTACGATCCGGAAAACCTCAAGCCGCGGACCTGATCTTAACGGCGTTCCAACCTGCTAACGAAATAGCGCGCCTGCCCGAAACCGGGCAGGCGCGCTTTTTTTTGCTGTGCCGAACCGCGGGCTATGAGGATGCCCAAGCCCTCGTTGTCTCCTCCCTGGGGTCATTCAGACCCTATTCAGCCGTCCTGCAATATTTATCATGCAATTCTTCCGGCGTGCGTTACGCTGACGTTGGGCAGGAGGGTGTCTCGTCTCGTCCGGGCATGTCGCCCGGAAGCGCGAGCTGCCAACAGGGGCGGCGCCGTGGCGCTGAGGGGCAATGAAGACATTCGTAAGTGCATTTGTTTTGACTGTCATCGCGGCCCTTCCGGCCTGGTCCGCCACTGTGACGAACAAGGATGGCGAGCCTGCCGTGCTTGTTGTCGTGGAAGGCGAAAGCCGTATGGAAGTGGCAATCAGTGCAGGTGGCACGGAATCGATCTGCCCCAGCGGCTGTTTCATCACGACGCCGAGCGGCGATCGCCTCGGTCTGCAGGGCGACGAGACCATCGAGATCGTCAACGGGTCGGCCGTCGTGAAGTAATAGCTGGGCCAGCTGAGAACGCTGTAGCCGGGTCAACCTGCCTTCGGCAATGGCGATGCTGAAAATTGGGATATGCGGGAGGCTCTCGAACAGCGCCGCAAGGCGTCTGAGGTGGCTTTCCCTTTGCCCGAAGTTGATCCCATATTTCAGCAAGCAATTAACGACTGCGAAAACCTTTCTGCGTAGCTTGGGCCTCGGGGACAATCTTTTCAGATAGGCGATCTATGTCATTGTTCGGCGTGTCCGGAATGTACTATTCCGGTGAATCCTTGCAGCAGCACCGTATTGTTCTTGCAGAGGACTCCAATCTCTTCTCCGCCATGGTCTCCAAGCGGCTCAAGGAGCTTCTCGACATCGACGTGATCGTCTGCCGCGATTACGAGGATCTGCAGTTTTCGGTCGAGAACGCATCCTTCCCTGCGGCGCTTGCCATCTCCAACATCAACCTTCCCGGTGCCGAGAACGGCGAGGCGCTGTCCTATCTCATCGACATGAGCGTGCCGACGATCGTCTTCACCGGCACCTTCCAGGAAAGCACGCGCGAAACAATCCTCTCCAAGGACATCGTCGATTACGTCATCAAGGACAGTGTTTTCGCCGTCGACATGCTGGCCGAATCCGTCTGCCGGTTCCTGACGAACCACCGGCACCACGTACTGATCGTCGATGACAGCCCGACGGCGCGCGCGCTGCTGACGACGCAGTTGAAGCGCTACAATTTCCGTACCAGTTCAGCCGAAAGCGGCGCCGCAGCGCTGGATCTGTTGAAGAAGCATCCGGATATCGGCTTGATGATCACCGATTACAACATGCCAGATATCGACGGTTTCGAGTTGACGCGCCGCATTCGCGCAGCCTATGGGCCGCATCAACTGCGGATCATCGGCGTTTCCTCCTCGGACAACCGGTTGCTGTCGGCACGATTCCTGAAGGCCGGCGGCAACGATTTCATGTTGCGCCCGTTCGTCAACGAAGAGTTCTACTGCCGCGTGAACCAGAATCTCGATACCTTGACGAAAATCCAGACCTTGGGTGCAAAAAACATTCGCAAAGCTTGAGAACTTGCTCTGAAGACAACACTTTCGGTGCGCGGCTGGAGATTTTTGCCGTTGGACCTTAGCGATTAACGAAATTGCAATCACAAGTGGATTTGATGACGTGACGCGATGAGGGGTGAGCGCGGTGTCGGTCCGCGTGCGGATTCTGTTATCGGGAAAATGACATTCGAGAGCCAGCGTTCAGCGAAAGCGGCGCCTGCGGCTCATATGAGGCTGGCAGGAACGTGAGCTTTCGCAAGGTGTCGAGGCGGGGAAACAGCGTGCAGAAGCATTCGGGCAGCCGCATGCTCCTGGTCGAGGATTCCCGCATGTTCTCGACCGTGCTCAAATACGGATTGGAAACCGTCCACGGGGTTTCCGTCACCCATTGCTCATCGCTCGCCGCCCTGCACTCTGCCTTGGAAAATGGCGCGGACGAATTTGCTCTTGCGGTTCTCGATCTCAATCTTCCCGATGCGCCGAATTGCGAGGCGTTGGACTATGTGATTTCCAGAAACATCGCCGCGATCGTGTTTACCGGCTCGTTCAATGACAGCACGCGCGATACCGTGCTTTCGCGAAATGTCGTGGATTGCGTCATCAAGAATCAACCCGATTCCATCACTCATCTCATTTCGGTCGTCGACCGGGCGCTGACCAATGCGCGCACCCATGTGCTGTTGGCCGATTCCGCGGAGGCCTCGCGCGCCGAGCTTCTGGCGCTTTTGAAGAAGCAGCAGTTCAACGTGACCGAGGCCGGCAGCGGTGCGGAGGCCCTGCGCCTGCTCGATACCGGCAACGGCATCGACATAGTGCTCAGCGATATCGCGCTTTGCGACATGACGGCTTACGGCTTGCTCAAGGAAATTCGCCAGAGGCATGGCGAGGATGCACTCAGCGTTGTCGCGGTCGGTGCCGGCGACGACCGCACCCATGCCGCCAAGTTCCTGCAGAGCGGTGGCACGGAGTTCATCCAGAAGCCGATGCTCATCGAGGAATTCAACAGCCGCTTGTTTCAGGTCGCCAACATCCAGAAGCGCATCCAGGCCCTGCACAGCATTGCCGCCCGCGACTATCTGACCGATATCTACAATCGGCGCTATTTCTTCCAGTACGGTTCAAGGATGGTCGATCAATGCTTGCGGCGAGGCGGGACCACCTCGATCGCGATAATCGACATCGACCTTTTCAAGCGGTTGAACGACACCTACGGCCATGAGGTCGGCGATCTCGTCCTCAAGGCGGTCGCAAAACGCCTTCGCGCGCTGATTGGAGAGGAGCACCTGCTTGCCCGCCTCGGCGGCGAGGAGTTCGGCATCCTTTTCAACGAACTCGGGATCTGCGCCGCCCATGATTTCTGTGAAACCGTGCGCCGCGATATCGCGGCGGCGAAGGTGGTGGCGGACGATGAGGAATTGTCGATCACGATATCGATCGGGCTCGCCACGATCGAGGGGCCGGAAACCTTCGACAACTACCTTCACGCAGCCGACCAATTCCTCTACATGGCGAAATATGACGGCCGCAACCGGATCGTTTCCGAACTGACCCTTCTCAAGGCCATGGTGTCCTGACCGGCGGCCGGGTTCAGCCACCACGCCGGATCCGAAAATCAAGCCATGTGTTTCTAGCGCGCGGCCTGCAGTGTGAGTTTGCGGTCGGCACGCTCCTGCTGGGGCGAACGGTTGTAGAGTTCGCGATAACACTTCGAAAAATGCGAGGCCGAGACGAAGCCGCAGGCGACGGCCACTTCGACCACGGGCATGGCCGACTGGACCAGGAGATGCCGGGCACGGTCGAGCCGGATTTCCAGGTAATAGCGGGCGGGGGAACGCCCCATCTCCTGCCGGAACAGTCGCTCGATCTGGCGCCGCGACAGGCCGGCGCTGTCGGCGATTTCGAGAAGCGACAGCGGCTCAGAGAGATTGCCCTCCATCAACTCGATGATCGACAGGACTTTGGCGTTTTGGACGCCGAGGCGGGCGCGCAGCGGCAGCCGCTGGCGGTCGTGCGGGCCGCGTACACGGTCGGTCAGCGCCTGTTCGCAGACGCGGTTGACGAGGTTCTCGCCGAAATCCTGGTCGATCAGGTTCAACATCATGTCGAGCGAGGCGGTGCCGCCGGCGCAGGTGTAGATGTTGCTGTCGATTTCGTAGAGGTCGGCATAGACATCGACCTGAGGGAAGCTTTCGGCAAAGCCGGGCAGGTTTTCCCAGTGGATCGCACAGCGCTTGCCCGTCAGCAGGCCCGCCGACGCCAGCACATGCGCGCCGGTACAGAGGCTGCCGACCGAGACGCCGCGATTATAGACTTCGCGCAGCCAGGCATTGACGGATTTGTTGTTGAAGTCCTCGACATAGATGCCGGAACAGACGAGCACCATCGAAGGCCGGTTCTCGCCGCCGAGGAACTTGCGCTCATCGGCAAGCGAGGTGTTCACCTCGAGCCCGATACCGCTGGACGACAGGACCTGGGTCCCATCGGTGGACGCGAGGCGCCAGGTATAGGCCTCGTAGCCGAGCATGCGATTAGCGATACGGAGTGTCTCGATTGCCGCGGAAAACGGCAGCATGGAAAAGTTCGGTACCAGGAAGAAGACGAGAGAACGTTTTTTGGTCAATGGCTTGTTCATTGAGAGGGTCCCATGCGCCGCGGATGTCGCATTTGTCTCGTGGAAAAGCGTCATCTGGCTTTTCTAAAAGCGACATTGGCATGGACGCGAGCGACTGCAAAGAAATAAATATCTGCGACATGCATCCACCTGGCGTAAAAATCGTCCGCAGGTCTAAAAAATACTCACTATTTCCACTCAGGACGACAAAAATGTCGCATTTTGTCTTTTCTCCGGCAGGTTGCAGAGACTGGCAGCCACCGCGCACCGGAATGGTGATTTGCCATTTGCGACATGCCCCGGCTAGTCAATTGGTGTCGGAAACAGGCCATGGCTCGAGGCTGGCGGCGCGTGGAAAGTAGGGACGCGGAAAACAGAAAAGGGCATTTCGCCATCATGGTCGAAATGCCCTTTTCACGCGTCATTCACATTCGTTCGACACGGAGGATCGTCACCTGCCGCTGCGGGCATCTGATCCGTCATTTCGCCGGCGTATCCTTGCGGGCCATGTCGATGGACGGAAAGCCGATGTCCTTCAGCGTGTCATAGGAAAGGCTTTCGAGAACCCGTTCCGCGCGGTGACGCTGCCATGATGCGACGGCGCGTGCGCGCAGCCCAACGAGGGACGATACAAGGGACGAATGCCTTGGAGCGGATGCATGTTCTAGACTGAAGAATGCCATGTTTTGGTTTCCTTTTGATTGGGAGGCTTCAAAAGGTCGCGACCATGGGAGAGTAATGCCGCAAGGCCATTCATCATTCAAGCGAATATAATTGATCCCATGCATCAAATATCATGATGCTTTGTGCGGCTCGAAACGCCCTTGTCACAGCGTCAAAAAATGGCGGGGCTTTGCGATGCTGAATGCAAAAGAAGACGTATTCGACCGAACATCTATTGAGATTTAGGGATCGAAATCCAGCGCCCTGGTGTCTGTCAAAAACGGGTACGTACCTCACCTGAAACGCCACATTTACGCCTACTACTTTGGACTAAAGTTGCACGCTGGAGGCTGCGAGGAGGCGGCTTCTCACAAAAAAATACCAATTCCTGGGAGGAAAATGATGCAAAAATCCGATATCGCAATACCGCCAAAAGACCTTGACTTGCTCCAGACGGTTCTTGACGCTTGGTGCACACAGCATCGCATTCCGCGCAAGGAGGCGACTGCCGAAGCGAAGATATTGATCAACGAGTACAAGCGCGGTACGCGTTCGCAGATCAAACTCATCGACGCGCTTTTGGACGGCACCACGCACTAGCGGGCTCAACGGCCGCTTTTAGTCGAGAACCCGGCCTAGAGCCGGGTTTTTCATGCAGCCGATGCACCTCGCTGCCCCGCGAGAGAGGCTTGCTTGAGATGAGATGGTTGCGCAGTTCGCGCGGTGCTTCTGGCGAATGCGCTGTCGAGGCGAGGGCGCTGCTGCATGAGATGTGCTATGGATTTCGAACTTTGAGACGAGGACCGACATGAGCGACGACAAAATCATCAAATTTCAGCGGCCGAAGCCCAGGAAGGAGCCGCGGACCATCACGCGCGGAACGCGCAAGGTCCTCACTTGGCTGGCGATCGTCGGCGCTGTGGGGCTGGTATGGGCATACTTCCAGTTTGTTTCGCCGCCGAGCCTGACCTGAGCTTGGGTTTCGAATCCAGCAGTGTCAGTCATGGATGGCTCCGCTGCTAGCATGACCGGTATGCCAAGCACACCGGTCATGTCTTGTAGGCGAGAGTGGGATCAATCCTCCTCCTGGAAAACCGCCTCGCGCTTGGCCTTGACGGCCGGCAGGAAGACGACGACCAGGACGGCGAACGCGATCAACAGCAGGAAGGCGCTGATCGGCCGCGTGACGAAGGTCGTCGGATCGCCGCGCGACAGGATCATCGCGCGCCGCAGGTTTTCCTCCAGCAGCGGCCCGAGCACGAAGCCGAGCAGCAGCGGCGCGGGCTCGCAGCGCAGCTTGACCAGCAGGTAGCCTGCGATACCGAAGAAGGCCACGGCATAGAGGTCGTAGACATTGGAATTGACGCTGTAGACCCCGATCGAGCAGAAGGCCATGATGATCGGGAAGAGCACGTAGTAGGGGATGGTGAGCAGCTTCACCCAGAGCCCGATCAGCGGCAGGTTGAGCACGACCAGCATCAGGTTGCCGATCCACATCGAGGCGATGATGCCCCAGAACAGCGCCGGCTGTTCGATAGCCACGTTCGGGCCGGGAACGATGCCTTGAATGATCATTGCCCCGACCATCAGCGCCATGACCGGGTTGGCCGGGATGCCGAGTGTCAGCAGCGGAATGAACGATGTCTGTGCACCGGCATTGTTGGCTGATTCCGGACCGGCAACGCCGGCGACGGCACCGTGGCCGAATTCTTCCGGCGTATCCGAAAGCCGCTTCTCGACGGTATAGGAGGCAAAGGCCGCAAGGATGGCGCCGCCGCCCGGCAGGATGCCGAGGGCTGAGCCGATGACGGTTCCACGGATGACCGGTGCGAACATCTTCCTGAAATCGTCGCGCGTCGGCAACAGGCCACTGACCTTGGCCATCAGCACGGTGCGGGTCTTTTCACCTTCCAGATTGCGCAGGATTTCGGCGACGCCGAAAACACCGACCGCGACCGCAACGAAGTTCAGCCCATCGGCGTATTCGCGGATCCCGAGGGTGAAGCGCGGCGTGCCGGTGTAGATATCCGTGCCGACGAGACCGAGAAGCAGCCCGAGCGCGACCATTGCCAGAGCCTTGACGATCGAGCCGTGGGCAAGCGCGATGGAGGAGACGAGGCCGACGATCATCAGCGAGAAATATTCGGCGGCGCCGAACTGAAGGGCGATGCCGGTCAGCGGAATGGCGAAGATCGCCACCAGGAACGTGGAAACGGTGCCGGCGAAGAACGAGCCGAGGGCGGCGATCGACAATGCAGCGCCGGCCCGGCCTTTGCGGGCCATCTGATAGCCGTCGATGGCGGTCACGGCGGAAGAGGATTCGCCCGGCATGTTGATCAGGATTGCCGTGGTCGAGCCGCCATATTGCGCGCCGTAGTAGATGCCGGCGAGCATGATCAGCGAGGAGACGGGCTCCAGCTGGAAGGTGATCGGCAGAAGCATGGCGATCGTCGCCGTGGCGCCGATGCCGGGCAGAACGCCGATCAGCGTACCGAGCAGCACGCCGATCAGGCAGAAGAGGAGGTTTTCGGGCGAGCCTGCGGTGGAGAAGCCGAGTGCGAGATTGCTGAAAAGGTCCATGATGATGTCCTAGAATCTGACCCAGGGGCCGAAACGCTCGAAAGGCAGCCCAAGCGCGTAACTGAAAACGGCGACCGAAAAGACGGTTAGCGCGATTGACAGCGCAATCGCGGTCAGCGGTTTCATCCGGTGCGAGGCGAAGCAGGCGATCAGGGCCGTGAAAAACAGTGACGGCACGAAGCCGAGCCCGCGCACGGTCAATCCGAAGAAGATCGGTGCCGGCAGGATGAACAGCATCCCGCGCCAGGCGACCGGTCCGAGCGGCTCGCCGTGCACGCGCGCCGCCTGGATCAGGATGACGAAGCCGAGCAGGGTCAGGATGATGGCAAGCAGCAGCGGAAAATAGCCCGGCCCCATCCTGAACGCCGTGCCGAGCTCGAGGTTGAGGCACTGGTAGATGAAGAAGCCGCCGAGGCCGATAAGGATCGCGCCGCAGAGCGCGTTGGTGGTGTCGAGAGATAAGGATTTCATGATGCCTCCTTGAAATCGGCCCGGTCGTCCGCGTCCATCATCTCTTCAAAGCATAGCCAGGGAAAGAGAGATAAACGAATGCCTCCCTCCCAAGAGAGGAGGAAGGCGAAAGACGCGTCAGGCCCTTGCCATGACGGGGTTTCCGATCAGTCGGCGTATTGGCCGGCCGCTTCGATGACCGGCTTCCAGCGGGCGATCTCGCCTTCCAGCTTGGCCTTCAGGGCAGCCGGCGTGGCGTCGGCTTCGGCAGACGGCACCGTGCCGAGCTCGGCGAAGCGGGCACCGACATTCGGGTCCTTCAGCGCAACCTGCAGCGCCTTCGACAGGCGGTCGACCGCTTCCGCAGGCGTGCCCTTCGGCGCATAGACACCGTGCCAGATGCCGACCTGGAAGTCTGCCAGACCGGCTTCGGCGGCGGTCGGAACGTCGGGCAAGACGGGAATGCGCGCTGGCGAGGTCACGGCATAGGCCTTGATCGTGCCACCGAGGATCTGCTTGGTGGTGTTGGTGGTCTGGTCGCACATGATATCGACCTGGCCGCCAAGCAGATCGGTCATCGCAGGGCCGGTGCCCTTGTAGGGAACCGTGACAAGCGGAGTCTCGATGGCGCTCATGAACATCATGCCGCAGAGATGCGAGGCTGCACCGATGCCGGCATTGGCGACGGTCACTGTGTCCTTGTTGGCCTTGACGTAGTCGATCAGGCCCTTGAGGTCCGTCGGCTCGAAATCCTTGCGCGCGACGATGGTCATCGGCACCTCTGTGACGAGGCCGACATATTCGAAGGCGTTCAGCGTGTCATAGGCGAGCTTGCGGTAGAGCGTGGCGCTGGTCGCCATGCCGATATGGTGCAGGAGGATGGTGTAGCCGTCCGGATCGGCCTGCGCGACGCGTCCCGCGCCAAGCGTTCCGCCGGCGCCGCCGACGTTTTCGACGATGATCTGCTGGCCGAGATCCTTCGACATGGATTCAGCGACGAGACGGGCGACGGTGTCGGTTGGCCCGCCAGCCGAGAAGGGCACGACCATGGTGATCGTCCGCTCGGGATAGGTCTGCGCGTTTGCAGAAACCGAGATGAGCGAAGCGGCGGCAAGCGCGGTCATGCCAAACAAAGTTTTAAGGATTTTCATCGAAGTCCTCCCTGATGAATTCTGACCAGCCGGCGCAGCTCCTCCCGCACCGATTCTGGATGGCCCATTTGTGACCCGCGCGCCGATGGGAGCAACCGTTGCGCGGAGGCTTTCGCGTCTTTTCGCGGAGGGTGCGGTGCACCATGGGTGAGATTGGAAACAATTGCCGTTTCGAATGGGTGGATTTCCACCCATTTCATAATCACGCAGCGTAGTCGCCGTCCGTCACGGGCAATTTTTTGTCGAGGCCGTATCGCTGCATCTTCTCGTAAAGCGTCTTTCGCGAGATGCCGAGTTGCTCGTAAACGGGCCGCAGACTGCCGCCATGGGCAGCGAGCGCGCTGGCGATAATGCCCCGCTCGTAGGCTGCCACCTTGTCTGCCAAACGCTGTCGTTCCGCCGGGGCTGACGTCTCCTCGGGTTTCGGATCGAGGCCAAGCACGAGCCGGTCTGCAGCATTGCGCAATTCGCGAACATTGCCTGGCCAGCTGCGCTCGGCGATCTCGGTCATCAGTTCCGGCGGCACTTCGATGTCGTTGCGCATGTAGCGGGCGGCGGCCTCCCGGACGAGCTGGAGAAAGAGGAGCGGGATGTCGGCCTTGCGCTGCGCCAGCGACGGGACGTGCAGCGTCGCGACGTTCAGCCGGTAGAGGAGGTCGGCGCGAAAGCGGCCGACGGCGACTTCCGCCTCGAGATCAACCTTGCTGGTGGCGATGAAACGGACATCGAGGGGCACAGGCTCGTTCGACCCGAGGCGGGTGATCACCCGTTCCTGCAATACGCGCAGAAATTTTGCCTGCAGATCAAACGGCATGGAGCCGATCTCATCAAGCAGGATGGTGCCGCCGCGGCCGTGCTCGAACTTGCCGTAGCGGGGGCGGAGCGCACCGGGAAAAGCACCGGCCTCATGGCCGAAGAGTTCGCTTTCGATCAGGTTTTCCGGAAGTGCTGCGCAGTTGATGGCGATCAGCGGGCGGTCGGCGCGAGCGCTGATATCGTGCAAGGCGCGCGCGACCACTTCCTTGCCGACGCCGGTTTCGCCGATGATCAGCGTATCGGCGTCGGTGGCGCCGATGGCACGCAGCCGGTAGCGCAGATCGACCATCGCCTGGGTCCGGCCAGGGAGCCGCGCCTCGATATCGTCCCGCTTGCCGGCCACAGCCCGCAGGCGCCTGTTTTCCAGCACGAGGCTGCGCCGGTCCATGGCACGACGGGCGATAGCTGCGAGATGCTGCGCGGTGAACGGCTTTTCGAGGAAATCGTAGACGCCTTCGCGCATCGCCTTGACGGCGAGCTGGACGTCGCCGTGGCCGGTAACCAGGATCACCGGGATTTCCGCATCCACCTCGCGGATGCGCTGGAGCAGCGTCATGCCGTCCATGCCGGGCATGCGGATATCGCTGACCACGACCCCGGAGAAGCTGTAGCCGATCAGTTCCAGCACAAGTTCGGCGCTGGAAAACGTATCGACTTCAAGCCCG
The DNA here is from genome assembly GCF_000379605.1 of Rhizobium giardinii bv. giardinii H152. GTDB lineage: Bacteria > Pseudomonadota > Alphaproteobacteria > Rhizobiales > Rhizobiaceae > Pararhizobium > Pararhizobium giardinii. The sequence goes on from NZ_KB902579.1 coordinate 168,178, forward strand.
AACAGACCGAGTGCCTGCGCGGTGGAATGGCGCATTTCCTCTTCGTCGTCGACCAGCAGGACGCGTGGTTCACTCATTCGGCAGCCTCCTGCGCCACCGTGGCGGCTTCCAGTTCGATGCGGAACACGGCGCCGCCCTCGGCATGGTTGGTGACAGACAGGCTGCCGCCGAAATCCTTGACGATGTTGTAGGAAATGGAGAGGCCAAGGCCAAGTCCCTTGCCGACGCCCTTGGTGGTGAAGAACGGATCAAAGATGCGCTCGGCGATCGCCGCGGGCACGCCGGGGCCGTGATCCCTGATCGTCAGGATCACCTTGCTGTCCAGGTGCTCGGCGGAAACGTGAATGCGCCGGTCCGCGAGGCCTTCCACTGCGTCTGCCGCATTCGTGATGATGTTGACGAGAACCTGCTGCAGCCGAACGGAGCCGGCCTTGACCATCGGCGTGTCCGACAGATCGATCTCAAGATCGGCGTCGGCTGCTTTCAGGCGGGCAGCGACGATTTCCAGCGTGTCGGCCATCGCCGCATCCAGTGCGACGGGCCGCAGTTTCTCGTTCGGCTTGCGGGCAAAATTGCGCAGGTGCCGGCTGATCGATGCCATGCGGTCGATCAGGCCGGAAATGCGCCGGACATTGTCGCGGGCTTCGCCGACGCGCTCGAGGTCGATCAGCATTGCGGCGCTGTCTGCGTAGGTCTTGGCGGCGGCCAGCGGCTGGTTGAGTTCGTGGCTCAGCGCAGCCGACATCTGGCCAAGTCCGGCGAGCTTGCCCGCCTGGATGAGATCGGCCTGCGTCTTGCGCAATTCCTGCTCGGTCAGCCGCCGCTCGGCAATTTCCTCCTCGATGCGCTGGTTGACGAGGGCGAGATCGGCCGTTCGCTCCTCGACGCGGCGCTCCAGTTCGTTGCGTGCTTCAAGCTGCATGCGCATGCGTTCCTCCAACCGGGCTCGCCGCTGCAGGAAAATGGCAAGCGCCAGGCCCGCGAGGCAGAGGAAGAGGACGACGGCGACGATGGTGGTGCGCGCCTGGGCGCGAACGGACGCCGTTTCCATCAGCACGTTCACCGTCCAGTCGGCCTCGGGCATATATTGCGACAACACCAGATATTCCCGTCCAGCGGCTGTGCTTATCGTCATCAACTGGTGTTCTTCTAGGCTGTCGCGCTTGATCGGAAGCGGTTTCAGAACGGCCTCGGCATAGCGCCGCGACGCCTGCGTCCTTTGCAGGCGTTCGGCGTTCAGAGGCAGGATACTGGAATAGAGCCATTCCGGGCTGCCGGTCATGAAGATGATGCCTTCGGGGTCGGAGACGAAGATCTTGTATTCGCCGCCGCGCCAGGAGGTCTCGATCGAATCGATATCGACCTTGAAGACAATGACGCCGGTGATGTTGTTCTCGACGAAGATGGGCGAGGCGAAATAATAGCCGCGCTTCAGGGAGGTGGTGCCGAGCGCATAAAACCGCGACTGATTTCCCTTGGCCGCTTCCTGGAAATAGGGCCGATAGCTGAAATTCTGTCCGACGAAGCTTGTCGGCTCCTCGTAGTTGCTGGCTGCAATGGTGCTTCCATCCATCGTCATCACGTAGATATCGGAGGATTCCAGCAGAGTGTTGATCTCTTTCAGGTAAAGATTCGCGGCCTCGCGCAGGGAGTTGTCGTTCGGATGCGCAACCAGGTCCTTGATGCCGTCATGATCGGCGATCAGCGCCGGCAGCGGCTCATAGCGGCTGAGATGTCCGCTCAGTGCCGACACCGCCAGACGCAAGGCCGAGCTTGCCTGAAGCGATGCTTCATTCATGTAGCTGCGCGTCGCCAGTGCTCCGCCTTGGAAAATCACGACGTAGAGGAGGGCGGGAATCAGGCAAATCGCCAGGACAAGGCGGTATCTAACGGATTGCAAGGCTCCTCCCTCATTCCTCCCGGCGGCCTTCGCGCAGCCGGGAGGAAGAGTTTAGAGGTCAACGTTGCCGTTTCCAAGAGCCGTCGTGAGAGAGGTACTCTCCACCGCTTGATCAGGACCGTTCGCGCTCGATCACGGCCGTGTCGGTCAAGCCGAGATCCCGCCGCAGGTTGGCTGGCAAAGTGGCGATCTCGCGCTCTGTTGCCCTGCGCGCTTGTGCAATCTTGCGGGCGTGGTGCCCCTCGCTGACCTGGTGAATGAGGGGCGCAAACATTTGGCGCATTGCGAATGTAAAGCCGCCTGCGCGCAGGCTGACGGCATTCTTGCGGCTCGTCGCGGTGTCGTGTTGCAGGGACATGGGAAGCTCCTTTCATCACGTCTTCGATGTTTGCAACTTGACTATCGCTCCGACATGAGGTTCAATCAAACGAAATGAAGTAATGGTATCATTCAGAAAATCTGATCCGAAAGGTTTCGACCCATGAACATGATGCTGCGGCATGTCCTTCCGCTTCTCGAACTGGACATCCTGAAAACCTTCGTCGCCATCGCCGAGACCGGAAACTTCACAACGGCAGCCGAGACGGTCTACCGCACACCGTCGGCCGTTTCGATGCAGATCAAGAAACTCGAGGAAATGCTTGGCTGCGTTCTGTTCCTGCGTGATGCGCGGTCCGTGTCGCTGACGCCGAAGGGTGAGGTGCTGCTCGGCTTTGCGCGGCGCATGCTGGCGCTCAACAACGAGGCCGTCTCGCGTTTCCTGCTGCCGGACATGAACGGCGTCGTGCGCGTCGGCGCGCCCGAAGACATCGGCGAGCGCATCCTGCCCGAAGTGCTGAAGCGCTTTTCCGAGTCCTATCCGAATGTCACCGTCGACGTGACCATCGGCAACAGCAGCGCTTTGCGCAAGCGTGTCGACGAACACCGGATGGATATCGCCATCTTCAACAGCATGGCCGGCGAGAATACCGGCGGCGGCGAAATCCTCGTGTCGGAAAAGCTGGTCTGGGCCGGAACGAAATGCGGCACGGCGCATACGCGCGATCCCTTGCCGATCTCCATGTGGGAAGATGGTTGCGTCTGGCGTGCCGATGCGGTGGAGCAACTGACGAAAGCGGGGCGCAAATTCCGTATCGCCTTTCTGAGCGCCCATACGACCGGTCAGCGTGCCGCCATCCAGGCGGATCTAGCGATTGCGCCGCTGCCGCGCTACCTGGTTCAGGGCGATCTGGTGGCGCTCGGCGACGCCGAGGGCCTGCCGGAACTCGGCCACTACAATATCGGTCTGCAGGTGATCGACAATGCCTCGGCCCCGATCCTGGCTGTCGCGGAAGACGTCCGCACCGCCTTCGTCGGCCTGCAATAGGTAGGATCAGGGCGGCCTTCAGGTGCCGCCCTTCTTCAGCCAGCGCTGCACCCGGATCTCGTCGTCGTCCATCCAGCGCGTCAGCGTTTCGCTTCGGCTGGGCCGCATTTTCCTGAGTGCGGCGAGTTCGCCGCTCTCGAAATCCTCGAAGACCTGCGGATGAATATAGGATGACCGGCAGACCGCGCGGGTATTGACCAAGCGTGCCGCAATGGCGTCGACGACATCATTGACCTGCCGTTTTCGCTGCCGCTGGCTGGGAGCCGGCTCAATGGCCGCCAATGCCGTCGCTGCCATACGCGTCGCGCCCCAGGTGCGGAACTGGCGGGAGGAGAAATCGGCGCCGCAGGCGTCGCGGATATAGGCGTTGACGTCCTGCGAGCGGATCGGACGGCGGCAACCATCTTCGTCGAGATACTGGAAGAGCTGCTGGCCAGGGAGCTCCTGCAACGTCCGGATCGCCTTGGTGATCCGCCGGTCGCGGTAGCTGAGGCACCATTCCTTGCCGGACTTGCCCGTGAAATTGAAATGAACGCTGGAGCCGTCGATCTTCACATGGCGGTTGCGCAGCGTTGTCAATCCGTAGGAGCCGTTTGCCTCGGCGTAGTTGGTGTTGCCGACGCGTATATAGAGATTGTCGAGGAGCCAGACGACCGTCGCCAAGGCCTTGTCCATGCCGGGTTTTCTCTGGCGCAGGTCGGTATCGACCTTTTCGCGTATATTCGGCAGCGTGGCGGCGAAATCCGGCAGCAGCGCGAATTTGGCCTTGTCGCGCTCGGCCGACCATTCGGGATGATAGCGATACTGCTTGCGACCCTTGGCGTCTCGTCCGGTTGCCTGCAGATGCGAGTTCGGATCGGGCGAGATCAGCACATCGGAATAGGCGGGCGGGATCGCAAGGGCTGCGATCCGGTCAAGTTCGGCCCGGTCGGTAATGCGCCGGCCGGCGGCATCGTAGTAGAGGAAAGCGCGCTTGCCCGGCTTGCGGGTTATGCCGCCGTCGAGATCGGCACGATAGACGAGTTTCGTCGATCGCGATCTTGCCGCATCGGCTTGCTGCGCGCAGCGTTTTCCGGTGTGAGAGGGCGTCTGGTCCACAGTGACGCAAGAACGTCACCGTGGTCATTTGGTTCCCGCCCCGCGGCCCCGTTACTCGCGGCTGCGGCGCCGGCGTCTGCCGCCACCTTCACCACCGCCATCGTCGGTCAGCACCTTGCGCTCCGGCAATGTGACCACCGCAGCCAGTTTCGGGAAGGCATCCACCTTGTTGGGCAGCGCCATCGCGTACACGAAATGCTCCTGAAATTTCGATTCAAGCGCCGTCTCTATCTTCTCGATTTTGCTGACAGTTTGCTCGATCTCGCGACGATGGCCGCGGTTGAGAAGCGCCATCAGCGCGCCGGTCCCGGCGGCGTTGCCGACGGCCTTCACCTCGGCGAGCTCGCAGTCGGGAATGAGCCCGAGAACCATCGCATATTTCGGATCGATGAACGAGCCGAAGGCGCCGGCGAAGCGGATCGTATCGACATGGTCGATCTCGAGCTTTTCCATCAAAAGCTTGATGCCGGCATAGAGCGCTGCCTTGGCGAGCTGGATGGCACGCACGTCGTTCTGCGTCACCGTGATGCGCTGCTCGCCTTCATGAAGCAGATAGGAGAAGGTACGACCGTTCTGGATGATGCGTGGGCTTTTTTCCGCCATCGCGCCATCGACGACGCCGTCCTCCGAAATGATCCCCGAGAGATACATCTCCGCGACGACCTCGATGATCGCCGAGCCGCAGATGCCGGTGACGCCGACAGCGGCGGCGGCTTCCGCGAAACCCTCCTCGTCGGACCATTTGTCGACGCCGATGACGCGGAATTTCGGCTCCAGCGTTTGCGGGTCGATGCGCACGCGTTCGATCGCGCCTGGTGCCGCCCGCTGGCCCGACGAAATCTCGGCACCTTCGAAGGCGGGGCCGGTCGGGGACGAAGCTGCCACGACGCGGTTCCTGTTGCCAAGCACGATTTCGGCGTTGGTACCGACGTCGACCAGAAGCATCATGCGGTCCTGCCGATACGGACCTTCGGCAAGTGTCGCGCCGGCGGCGTCGGCGCCGACATGGCCGGCAATGCAAGGCAGCATATAGAGCCGCGCGCCGCGGTTGACGTCGATATCGATCTCATGCGCCCAATACTGCAATGCGCCCGAGACGGCGAGTGCAAACGGCGCCTGGCCAAGTTCCGTCGGGTCGATGCCGAGGAACAGGTGATGCATGATCGGATTGCCGACGAAGACCATGTCGAGAATGTCGTGGCGGTCGACTTCGCCTTCCTCGCAGACCTTGCCGATCAGCGAATTGACGGCGCCGCGCACCGCCTTGGTCATCGCCTCGCGACCATCCGGGTTCATCATCACATAGGAGACCCGGCTCATCAGGTCCTCGCCGAAGCGGATCTGCGGGTTGGACGTGCCCGACGAGGCGACGATGCGGCCGGAGAGCAGCGAGACCAGATGCATGGCGATCGTCGTCGAGCCGATATCGCAGGCAATGCCATAGGCCTCGTTCTTCAACCCCGGCCACAGGCCGACGATGAAGGGGCGGGACGAATCCATGTCGCGGTGGATCGCGGCGGTGACCCCCCAATTGCCCTTGCGCAGAATCCCTTGAATCTGCGGGATCAGGTGTGGCGCGATCAACAGATCCTTCCAGCCCCAGTCCTTTTCCAGCATGACCTTCAGGCGGTCGAGATCGCCGAGAGGCTTGTGCATGTCGGGCTCGTCCACCTCGACGTAGCAGAGCTGGACGGCGGCATTGCGCTCGATCACCCGATCGGTCGCGGCCTTGCGCACGACCTGCGCATTGATGACGGTGTCTTGGGGCACGTCGATGACGAGATCGCCAAGCACCTGCGAGGAGCAGGAAAGGCGGCGGCCATCCGGCAGGCCGCGAATGCTCTCGTAACGTTCTTCCTTCGGTCCCTTGACGGAAATGTTTTCCAGCGACGAGACGATCTTGTGCTTGGCGAAATTGCCTTCCTGCACCGATACCTGGCAACGGCCGCAGGTGGCGCGACCGCCGCAGACGCTTTCGACATAGACCCCGAGCGAACGCGCAGCATCAAGGATCGGCGTGCCGACGGGAAAACGGCCGCGTTTGCCGGACGGCATGAACAGGACGAGAGGATCATTGCTCATTCGTAGCGATTTCCATGTTCAAGCCAAGGAGGGCGGACATCAGGCTCGTTAGATTTTCGTGTTTCTTGAACTTAGATGGCGGCACGTTGTGATGATTTGTTCGCAACGGCTTGATACCATTGCTCTTGGGAGTAGTCCTTTTCGTTGGCTGGAACCCGTCTATCGAAAGGCCGTCGCCAGGTTCAGCACTGATCAGGAAAAAAGGCCCCATTTCCAAATTTTCGCGGAGGCCTATGAACACGACGCAACCGCTAGGCTTTTGAGCAAGGTGGTTTGAAACGGAAATGGTCTTGAGAGACGTGCCAGATTTTAGCTGAACATGTCTAACAAGATTTCCGTAGCTGATAACAAGGTCATATCCATAAGCGTCAAACTCCGACCTCAGAATCTCGGCAGTCGTTATACCTTTGGTCCAACGGTGTTTTAGCGCATGGCCGATGAAAAGATGCTCGACAATGTTCTCGCGAAGTGACGAATTCTCGTAATGTTGTTTTGGGTCAAACATATCGAGGCACCACTTCTCTTAGATTCCTATTCGCTCAAGCGCCGCATGTTGGCGCGGACCCGCTTGCCGTATGGTATGAGCGCGGCCACCGCCACGCGATCGGATGCACCCGCCATGCCTGCAAAAGTGCCGGTGGCGAATGCGGCAGCCGTGGCAATGCCTTCCTTGACGAGCGCGACATTCACGGCCGAGACGCTTTCAAATGCGGCAGCGACCTTTTCCGTCACCATTCGGCCCATTTCGTTTGAGCCGCCGAGGACGCCGGCAAAGGCGAAATCCTGCATGCGGCTCGACATTACCAGGGGGGCCTGGAACAAGAGGACGGCGAATTCATCGATAAGGTCGGCATTCACGGGCTTGTCTCTTTCCGGGCGGTCATTCCGCCCTTGCGTTTGCGCCGGCACGGCCGGCGCGTCCGCCGCGGCGGCCGCCACCGGCGCCTGCCGGGGATGCTGCTGCGGCAGCAGCGCCGCCTTCAGCCGGCTTGTGATCACGATAGGTCATGATCCAGTTGCCGCAGTTCGGATCGGTGCCGTTCAGCACGTTGGCGGCACGCACCGCTTCCATTTCCTGCGGACGGCAGGGGTTCATGATCGCCGACGTCATGCCCGCACCGATAACCATGGGGATGAAGCCGGCATTGATGCCGTGGCGATGCGGCAGGCCGAACGAGATGTTCGACAGGCCGCAGGTGGTGTTGACCTTCAGTTCGTTGCGCAGCCGGTGCAGCAGCGCGAAGACCTGACGGCCAGCATCGCCCAGAGCGCCGATCGGCATGACGAGCGGATCGACAACGATGTCATGCGGCTTGATACCATGATCCATCGCCCGTTCGACAATTTTTTTCGCAACTGCGAAACGAACGTCGGGATCCATGGAAATACCGGTCTCGTCGTTGGATATGGCAACGACCGGAACATCGTACTTCTTGACGAGCGGCAGGATGGCCTCGAGCTTTTCCTCTTCACCGGTGACGGAGTTGACCAGCGGCCGGCCCTTTGCAACCCGCAGGCCGGCTTCGATCGCGGCGGTGACCGAGCTGTCGATGGACAGCGGCACGTCGACGAGCCCCTGGACGATTTCCAGCGTCTGGACGAGCAAGCCCGGTTCGGTCTCGTTCGGATTGACGGAGGTGACGCCGGCATTGACGTCGAGCATCGTGGCGCCTGCTGCCACCTGTTCCAGCGCATCCTTGATGACCGTCTCGAAATTGCCGACGATCATCTCGGCGGCGAGCTTCTTGCGGCCGGTCGGATTGATGCGTTCACCGATGACGCAGAAGGGCTGGTCGAAGCCGATGATGATTTCGCGGGTGGCGGAGGCAACGATGGTGCGGGTCATACTGATCCTCTGGGTCGGTGGGCGCGTTCTTGTGTACTGCGCCTGAAAGGTTTGCGATAGGCGCGGATGTGGCGACGCCCTGGTTGTTCACTGGCATTGTCAATGCGGATGGTGAGCTGCGATCTCGGCCATCTCTTCCTGATTTTCCGGCTTGCCTTCCTTGAGATGTTCCAGCCGCTCGGCCACCATGCTATCGCCCGGATTTTCCTCGCGCTTCCAGGGCGTGCGGCCCTTCAGCACGCCCGACTCGTGGACGATCTCGGCAACATATTCCTCCTGCCGGTAGGCCATCACGTGGACACCGGATACGCCCTTGATCTCCTTCACCTCGTTGATGATGTCGATGCAGAGCTGCTTGCCTTCCTTCTTCTGGTCCTGCGCGCCTTCCAGCCGCTTGATCACGGCGTCGGGGATGTGGATGCCCGGCACGTTGTTGCGGATCCAGTTGGCGGTCCTGGCCGATGCCATTGGGCCGACGCCGACGAGGATGAAGCATTTTTCGTCGAGCCCGAGATCGCGGACCTTCTTCATGTATTCCTTGAACATCGGAACATCGAAGCAATACTGGCTCTGGACGAATTGCGCGCCAGCCTCGATCTTCTTGGCAAGACGGTAGGGGCGGAAGTCGTAGGGCGGTGCAAACGGGTTGATCGCCGCGCCGAGGAAGACCTGCGGCGGCGATGTCAGCTTGCGGCCCGACAGGAATTTCGAATTGTCGCGCATGATGCGCACGGTTTCGAGCAGCGACATGCAGTCGAGGTCGAAAACGGGTTTCGCACCGGGCTGGTCGCCGGCCTGCACGCCGTCGCCCGTCAGGCACATGATATTGGTGACGCCCATGGCGGCGGCCCCGAGCACGTCGCCCTGGATGGCGATGCGGTTCTTGTCGCGGCAGGCGATCTGCATGATCGGCGCATAGCCCATGCGGGTCAGCAGCGCGCAGATACCGACCGACGACATATGGCAATTGGCACCGGATGCATCGACCGCATTGATGCCGTCAACCCAGCCTTCGAAGATCGCGGCGCGTTCGTAGACGTCTTCCGGATTAGCGCTGTCGGGCGGGTTCAGTTCGGCCGTGACGGCAAATTCGCCGCGGCGCAACACGCGCTCCAGACGTCCGCGCGAGGAATGGCCGGGCAGGGGTTCGAGCGGCAGATGGCGGCCGAGCGGATTTTCATCGATATGGGCCATGCGTCATGCGTCCTTTGCTGCCGCGGCTGCTTCGCGGGCTTCGGCGGCCTGCGCGGTGACGCGCAGCCAGGAGGAGGTTTCCCTGAGCGACTGGTTGACGGGCTTCTGCACGTTCATGATCGCATCGCCCCTCACCATGTTGCGCGAGCCTTCCCACGCCTTGACCCAGACGCAGGGCATGTCCGGCTCCACTTCGCAGTTGCCATTGGCGCGCACGCCGCCGCAGGGGCCGTTGCGCAGTTGCTTCGGGCAGTTCATCGGGCATGACATGCCGGTCGACGACAACACGCACTGGCCGCACATGCGACAGTCGAACAGCAGGCCCTTGACGTTGCGCTCGACGAAGGTGATCGGCGTTTCCACCCGGTTATAGCCGAGCGCCTTCCACAGAGGATGAAGCAGCAGGAACATGTCGGCGAAGCGGCTGTAGAACCATTCGAGGAAACGCGAATGTCGCACCGCCCAAAGTCGGATCGTGTAGCTGCGGCGCGCGCGGCGATTGGGCGAGACGCCGGAGGGTGTATAGGCGCCGGTCGCGGCCTTCTTGGCGGGAGCGGCATTGCCGGGTTTTGGATCAGCCATTGTCTTTACCACCGGATTTGACGAGGGCGACGAGACGCTCCTTGTCGTAGGCTGCTTCGAGCTCTGCGGCCGCCTTGTCGGCTTCCGCCTCCAGATCGTCAGATACCGGGACCGGATCGGCCTTGCGCCATTCGGCGAGATAGTCACCGCTGTCGGCGGCGCCGGTGCGCATGGCGCACATGTCGATCGCCTCGGTAAAACGCAGGCTGAGTTCGCGCTTGGCGCTCTTGCGGCCTTGCTTGATGATGACCTGTGCGGGAATGTCACGCCAGTAAACGATAATGCGATCTGCCATATGCCCGAATTCTCCTCTTGGCCGACAATGCGCATCTCTGCGCCTCATGGCTCACCTTGGCACGACGCGCGTCATGCTCAAAAGCGACCCATTGTCCATGCTGAAGATATAACTACCAGATCCCGCGCGTGAAGCCGTTCCAGAGCCATGTCCAGATCGGCGGATGATACCATTGACGGGAAGACCCGTTTGCGGGCAAGGGTTTGACGGTACCGGAAAGGACGTCTTCGACGGCGCGAATCGCAATGTCGGTCGAGGCTGCGGTCTGAAGCAGCGGGTAGGTGTGCAACGTGTCGCTTTTCGACGGCGTCATGCGCGACTGATAGAGAATGTCGCCGGTGTCGACGCCCGCATCGACCAGATGCACGGTCGCGCCGAAATTCTCCTCGTCGTTCTCGACACGCGCCCAGTAGCCACCCATCAGGCCGCGATATTGCGGGTTGATGCCGGCATGAAAATTGATAACCGGGCAGGGCATGGCAGTCAGCGTCGGGGCCGAGAGCATGCGACAGCTGACCAGGAACACGACGGCGGGTCCGATTCGGCGGATGTGCCCGATCGCGGACGTGCTGTTGATCGACTCGATTTCAATGACCGGGACTGCTGGGTCGACCGCATCACTAACGCCATAATTGCGCAGGATGTCTTCGGCGCGCTGCTCGGTGAACCGTTTTCCGAACTTCGACACCACCATCGTCGCCAACTGGCCGGCAGCGGTCATCCAGCCGAGCTTGCGGGCGCGGCGCTTCATGAAGAGCGTCTTTGATTCCGGCTGTTCGATGAGAACCGTGACCTTGGCAAAACGGCCATTGAGCGCATTGATCAGCACCTGCGGATTTCGCCCACCCGCCGTCACGATCACAATGGGTTGGTCGTGTACCGCTTCCATCGCTGCAATCTTCAGACGACGAACGTCAGGACCGCCGCGGCGGCGGCAATGATGGTGCCGGCCAGGATCAGTGACACGACGCCGATCAGCGCGCCGGCCACAAGCCCGAGGCCATCCCGCTCCATATGGGCAAAGCCGATGACGGCGAGAGCGAAGGCGGGAAGCCAGTTGCCGAGGGGAATAGGCAGGAAGATCACGATCGCGAGGGTAAGGGCCAAGAGGCCGATCACGCGTTCGGCCAGTCTTCCACCGAGAAACCAGCCGCGCGGCTTGATCAGCGTCTCGGCGCGCTGCAGCCAGGGCGAGATGCGGTTGACGAAGACGAAGAAGGTGGCGTTTTCGAAAGCGTAGTCACCCATGCGCTTCGGCAGCCAGATGCGGGCGTGCCGCGATGCCAGCATCTGCCAGGCGACGAAGATCAGCGGCAGGCCGAGAATGAAGGTGGAGCCAGGCGGCAGCGGGATGAGGTTGGGAAGGGCAAAGACGACGAGAAATGCACCGAACGATCGATCTTCCATGGCAACGGCGAGATCGCGCAGCGTGATCTTCGGTCCGGCGGTGAGCGACAGGTTACGCAGAAGCTGGGAAAGCTGTTGCGGGTGGCTGCGCGCGTCAGTCCTTGTCAGTGCCGCCGTTGCGAAAGTGTCCGTCATCCCCGTCCCCGTTTGTTGTGTTTGTCCAGGGAGTGTCGCGGGCAGCGGTTACGATGCACTTAAATCAAATGCGATCAGCGCAGCAAAATTCGGCGCAGGGCTAACAGATTGTTTCCGGACCGGGAAATGTCAGGCGTGAAGCAGAGCCGGCGTCAGGTCGCCAAAACCGGTAAAGCGATATTCATAAGCGAGACCGAGCGTTTCTGCCGCAGCTCTCGCCTTTTGCTGCAGCTTTTCATCCTCGACCTGCGACAGGTAGACGAGCTTCTTGTAGTGGCCGAAATACATGTCGCGCAACTCCGGATGGCGGTCCAGTCCCAAGGGCTCGATAACGAAGGCCTCGAACTGGCGGGCGAGGAAATCCGTGAGAAAAAACGACGTGAAATCGTCCTCCCAGCGGGAAGCGAAGGCGGCATTGCCGGCAAAGAAGGAATAACAGTGCGGCCCGGCAATGCGCTCGACCTTTTCCTCCTCGCAGAGCCTGTCCAGGAGGCCGCCGGTGCCGCAATCGGCATAGGCGATGAAGATGCGGCTGAACCCTTCGGCGCGCGCCTTGTGGATCGCCGCTTTAATACCGGGGGTGATCTTTTCCGGGGTGTTGTGCCAGATCGCGGGCAAGCATATGAGATCGACGTGGTCGAGCCCGTTTGCTTCGCACACGGCGAGGATTTCGCGGGCAATCGCACCACAACCGATGACGTGAACTTTTTCCGCTTTCGCGCGTTGCATAGCCGAAGATGATTCTGCCATCTTGCCCACCTGTTTCAGTTCAAGGAACCCAAGCCATGACAGCAAAGACAATCGCCACCATCGGCCTCGTGCTCTTCTCGATCGCCACGCTCGCTTCGTGCGGCAATACCATCCGCGGCATGGGCCGGGATACCGCCAGTGCGGTGGATGCAACCCAGGACGCTGGCCGTAGCGTCGAACGCGCTGCCAACTAAGGCCTGGCCCTTGATATAAGAAAACCGACCGCGCTTTTCATCAGCGCGGCCGGTTTGACATGGTCAAACTGGTTTGATCAGGCGCCGGACAGCTGGTTGTGCTTGCGCTTCATGAAGTCCTTCGCGGTTTCGACGGCAACGGCGGCATCGCGGCAATAGGCGTCGGCGCCAACGGCCTTGCCGAATTCCTCGTTGAGCGGCGCACCGCCGACGAGAACGACGTAGTCGTCGCGCATGCCCTTTTCCTTCATCGTGTCGATCACGACCTTCATATAAGGCATGGTTGTCGTCAAAAGCGCCGACATGCCGAGAATGTCCGGCTTTTCGCGCTCGATGGCGTCGAGATAGTTTTCGACGGGGTTGTTGATGCCGAGGTCGACGACGTCGAAGCCGGCACCTTCCATCATCATGCCGACGAGGTTCTTGCCGATATCGTGGATGTCACCCTTGACGGTGCCAATGACCACCTTGCCCTGCTTCGGCGCGCCGGTGGCGGCAAGCAGCGGGCGTAGGATGGCCATGCCGGCCTTCATCGCGTTGGCGGACAGCAGAACTTCGGGAACGAACAGGATGCCGTCGCGGAAATCGATGCCGACAATGCGCATGCCTTCGACCAGTGCCTGGGTCAGGACGTCGTAGGGCGCCCAACCGCGCTTCAGAAGGATGTTGGTGCCATCCTCGATCTCTTCCTTCAACCCGTCATAGAGGTCGTCATGCATCTGCTGCACGAGTTCGTCGTCGGAGAGATCCTCGAGAATGATTTCGTCGTCTGCCATGATAGGTTTCCTCGGTTCCTGGCGCTGCCCGGCTCAACCTCCCGGACGGACGCACTATACTTAGCTTTGTTGGTTCCAAAAGCTCTTTTCGAATGCGACGTCGCAAGCGACGAAAAACGACGGCGCCTGGGTGATGCAGCAGCGCAGCTCTCTGTACTCAACAAAAACAAGGTTTTATATGACAGCCCGGCGCCGATTCTGCCAGATATTGCACCTTCGGTTCACCAGGATGGGTGAAAATGCGGCGCGCTCTGTCTTCCGGCTGGGCGCTCTGTTAAGACCGTGTCCGAGTTGCGCCACTTGTTGGCGCACAGAGAACCGTTCCGATGCCGAGGCTTGGTAGCATAGGCTCGACAAGTGCGCAGGATACGCGCGGGAGAGGATGGCACATGAGCGAAGTAACGGAACACACGGAAGAAAGTGGTGGCGGACGCCGCTCGCGCGGCCAAGGACGGGGTGCGGCCGCAAGGCGCGCCTCGCGCACCGGCGGCGGCGCTGGTCCGTCGCTTCCCTATATCACCCGCAAGATCCGCGAATACGAGGTTCTCGATGAGGAAGGCCTGCAACTGATCGAGCGTAACGCCGACACGGTTCTCGAGGAAATCGGCATCGAATTCCGCGAGGACGCCGAAGCATTGGCGCTGTGGAAGGAAGCAGGGGCCGACGTCAAGGGTGAGCGGGTGCATTTCCCGAAGGGCCTGTGCCGCGAGCTTCTGAAGTCCGCGCCGCCGGTGTTCACCTGGCATGCCCGCAATCCCGAACGCAGCGTGCAGATCGGCGGCAAGGCGACCGTCTTTGCGCCGGTCTACGGACCTCCCTTCGTGCGCGACCTCGAAGGTGTCCGGCGCTATGCGACGATCGAAGACTTCCGCAATTTCGTGAAGCTCGCCTACATGGCGCCGTCCATGCACTCTTCGGGTGGAACGGTCTGCGAACCGGTCGATATTCCGGTCAACAAGCGCCATCTCGACATGGTCTACAGCCATATCAAATATTCCGACAAGCCGTTCATGGGCTCCGTGACCGCGCCCGAGCGCGCCGAAGACACGATCGCCATGGCCAAGCTGGTGTTCGGTGACGACTTCGTCGAAAACAACTGCGTCACGCTCAACCTGATCAACGCCAACTCGCCGATGGTGTTCGACGAGACGATGGTCGGCGCGTTGAAGGTCTACGCGCGTCACAACCAGGCAACGGTGATCTCCCCGTTCATTCTTTCGGGCGCGATGAGCCCGGTGACGGTGGCTGGCACGCTGACGCAGATCCTCGCCGAGGTGTTGGCGGGCGCTTCCTTCACCCAGTTGATCCGCAAGGGTGCGCCGGTGCTGTTCGGCACCTTCGCAGCCTCGATTTCGATGCAGTCCGGTGCGCCGACCTTCGGTACGCCGGAGCCGTCGCTGGTCTCCTACGGCGCAGCCCAGCTTGCGCGACGGCTCGGTCTGCCGTTCCGTACCGGCGGGTCGCTTTGTGCCTCCAAGGTTCCGGATGCGCAGGCGGCGCATGAGTCGGCCAACACGCTCAACATGACGCTGCTTGCCGGCACGAATTTCTCGCTGCATGCCGCCGGCTGGCTGGAAGGCGGTCTGGTGTCGTCCTACGAGAAGTTCATGATCGATCAGGACCAGCTCGGCATGATGCAGAAGATGGCCGAAGGCGTCGATCTCTCCGAAAACGCACAGGCGCTCGACGCCATCCGTGAGGTCGGTCCGGGCAGCCACTATCTCGGCTGCGCCCATACGCAGGCCAACTTCCAGACGGCGTTCTATCGCTCGGCGCTTGCCGACAACAACTCCTTCGAGCAGTGGGAAATCGAGGGCGAGAAGCGAATCGAGCAGCGCGCCAATGCCTTGGCCCGCAATTGGCTGGAGCATTACGAGGCACCGCATCTCGATCCGGCGATCGACGACGCGCTCAAGGACTATATCGCTCGCAAGAAGGACTCCATGCCGGACGCCTTCACCTGAAGCGAGCCCGAGAACGCCAGGGAGCAAGGCGGCGCGGCACAGGTGGCCGACCTCATCCAGAAGGAGGTCTGGCGTCCGCATTACGACCGACAGGGGCCGAAGCCGAAATGAGCGGCCCGCTGACATCGTCGAATGATGTTTTGACGAAACTCCGTGCGGTCCTTGCACCGCACGGAGTTTTTTTGCGCGGGGTCGTCAATTTTGCCGATGGCGACAGGGGACCGGTCCTGAAAGAGGGGGCGGCGGCTGCAAGCGTCGTCCTGCTTGGGAATATCGGCAGTTCCATCTGGCCGGCATTCGAACGCTGGCGCGATGCGCCGGCAAACAAGGACGCGCGCAACCCGCTCGACACCTGGTCGAAAGCTGTGATCGAGCCGGTCGCGCAAGATTTCGGCGCAACGGCGTATTTCCCTTCGGATCCGCCGTGGCAGCCTTTCCAGCAATGGGCAATGAGCGCGGAAGGCCTGCGTCCGTCGCCTCTCGGCATCCTCATCCATCCGCAATACGGCCTGTGGCATGGCTACCGCGGTGCGCTCGGCTTTGGCCGTGCTCTTGTCGCCGCACCGCCGGCGCGCCATGGGCATCCCTGCGACCACTGTTCCGGCAAGCCCTGCCTGTCGGCCTGTCCGGCGGCTGCCGTCCTGGCTACCGGATTTCAGATTTCGCCCTGTCGCGCGCATCTGGGAGCGGCGGAGGGGAAGGCCGGCTGCATGGTAAGCGGATGTCTCGCCCGCAATGCCTGTCCGGTCGGGGTGCAGTACCGCTATCGCCCGGAACAGCTGCAGTTTCATATGGCCGCCCTGAGTGTGTAGCATTTCGGCCGGCATTTTGCTTTTGTCGCGGGGGCAGACTCGGATGCTCTCATGAAAAGGGATTTGGATGTTCCGCTACTGGAGTATCGGGTTGGCCATGACTGCTTTTGCTTCTTCCGCTGACGACGCTGCTGCCGCCTGCCGTAAGGTGATGCATCTGACGCGACCGTATGCAGTGTGCAGCTTCGACCCTGCCGCGAGTGACATCCGCATTTTCCATCGCGGCCACGACGGTCGGCCCTATGGCGGCTTTGAAAACCTCTCCCGCGACCTGCGGCAGGAGGGCGAGTATCTCGAATTTGCGATGAACGGCGGCATGTACGAGGCAGACCTGAGCTCTGTCGGATTGCTGATCACCGACGGCGTCGAGCGCAAGCCGATCGATCGCAGCAAAAGCTGGGGCAATTTCTATCTGAAGCCGAACGGGGTGTTTTTCCTGCAGGGTGACCGGGCCGGCGTGATGGAGACCGAGGCTTATGTCGCGACGGGGATCAAACCGGATTTCGCGACGCAGTCCGGGCCGATGCTCGTTATCGACGGGACGCTGCATCCTGCGTTCCTGCCGCAAAGCGACAGCCTGCAGATTCGCAACGGCGTCGGTGTCGCGCGCGACGGAATGGCGGTTTTCGCCATTTCCCTGGAACCGGTGCGCTTCCATGATTTCGCGACGCTGTTTCGCGATCAGCTCGATTGCGCCAACGCGCTATTCCTGGATGGCTCGATCTCCAGCCTGTTTGCGCCGAGCATGAAACGCTATGACAATGCCCATCCGATGGGCCCGATCATCGCCGTGACGAAAAAAGCGCCCGGCCAGTAAAATAATTCGCCTGTCGCCCCAAGGATTCGTCATCGCCGAACGTCTCAATACCAGTTGCAACAAATCCCGGCTGATAACTTGGACGAAGAACTGATCGAAAGGGCGCAGAGAGGCGACCGGAACGCTTTCGCTCTGCTGGTGGAACGGCACTATGATTTTGTGCATGCCGTTGCCTGGCGCTGGTCCGGCAATGTCAGCGATGCCGAGGATATTGCGCAGACCGTTTGCCTGAAGCTCGCCAATGCGATCCGGGCCTTTCGCGGCGCGAGCCGGTTTCGTACCTGGCTCTATGCGCTGACGCTGAACGCGGCGCGCGACCATCAGCGCAGTCGGTCGCGTGAACAGCGCAATGCGGCGAGATTTCTCGCCGATCCGACCAGCGCTTGCGCCACTGACAATCACGATCAGGTCGAGGCGCTGTGGGAGGCTGTGCGGCAATTGCCCGACAAACAAGGGGACGCGGTGCTCCTGGTCTATGGCGAGGGGCTCAGCCATGCCGCGGCGGCCGACGTCATGGGATGCTCGGAGGCGACGGTATCCTGGCATGTGCACGAAGCCCGAAAGCGCCTGAAGATCCTGCTTGGCAGGGAGATGGTATGATGAACGATGAACTGAAGAATCTTGGCCACATGACCCCGCCGGCGCCGTCTTCCGAAGCGCGGGCCCGTGCGCTGGCGCTCGCGATGCAGGCGTTCGAGGCGGCCGAAAATAGTTTAGCCGCACCCCAAGGAACCGCCGCGCACCGGCGTCAAAGCTCCATATTCAACAGGCTATGGAGCCCCATCATGAACAGGAAATTCCTCGCAGGCTCGGCACTTGCCACGCTGCTCGTCGTGCCTGCCGCTGCTTTTCTCACGCTGGAGCTGACGCGCAATGGATTGCCGGTCGATACGGGCGAGCAGCAGATCGAGGTGGTCGGCAAAGATGCATCGAAGGGCTCAGAGACGAAGGGCGCAATTGCCGCAAAGCCCGCGTCGGACGTCGCAGCGGACAAACAGTTGACGCCGGAAGCCTCAAGCACGGTGGCAGAAGCTGAGGCGGAAATTGCCGTGAAAAGAGAAACCGGCATTGTGGCTGACGACGCTTATGGAATCGTCCGCGAACGGCATGCTGCTCCATCTCCGGCGGGTGGGATTGAAATGTTGGCTGGCGGCTCTGCCATGCGTACCATGCCCGCGCCGTCCATCGTCCCAAGTGACATAATGCCTCCTCAGGAAGAAAATCGGGACCGCTTTTCCTCGGGCGAAACCAACCCCGTCAAGAGCGTCACCACCGATCCGGTATCGACCTTCTCCGCGGATGTCGACACGGCTTCCTATTCCTTCGTGCGCAAGGCGCTGATGGCCGGCGAGATGCCGGATCCTGACAGCGTGCGCGTCGAGGAGATGATCAATTATTTCCCCTATGACTGGCCGGGTCCGGAAAGCGAAGCCGAGCCGTTCAAGGCAACGGTCACCGTCCTGCCGACGCCGTGGAATGCCAATACGCGGCTGATGCATGTGGGGATCAAGGGGTATGACGTGGTGGCTGCAGCGGCGCCGCGCGCGAACCTGGTGTTCCTGATCGATGTTTCCGGCTCGATGGACGAGCCCGACAAGCTGCCTCTCCTGAAGAGCGCCTTCCGTCTTCTGGTCGACAAGCTGAAGCCCGAGGATACGGTTTCGATCGTCACCTATGCCGGCAATGCCGGCACGGTGCTCGAGCCGACAGCGATCAAGGATAAGGCAAAAATCCTGGCCGCGATCGACACGCTTCAGCCGGGTGGTTCGACGGCCGGAGCGCAGGGGTTGGAGGCGGCCTACGATCTGGCTGAGCGGGCCTTTGTCAAGGGCGGCGTCAACCGGATCATGCTGGCGACCGACGGCGACTTCAATGTCGGCCCTTCCAGCGACGAGGACCTGAAAGCGACGATCGAACAGAAGCGCAAGAGCGGCATCTTCCTCTCGGTCCTTGGCTTTGGCCGCGGCAATTACAACGATGCCTTGATGCAGACGCTGGCGCAGAATGGCAATGGCACGGCGAGCTATATCGACACGCTGGCCGAAGCGCAGAAGTCGCTGGTCGAGGAGGCGGGGTCGTCGCTCTTCCCGATCGCCAAGGACGTCAAGTTCCAGGTCGAGTTCAATCCGCGCGAGATCGCCGAATACCGGCTGATCGGCTACGAGACCCGCGCCCTGAAGCGTGAGGACTTCAACAACGACAGGGTCGACGCCGGCGACATCGGCTCAGGCCACCGCGTCACCGCGATCTACGAGATCACCCCGAAGGGCAGCCCCGCGGTCCTCAACGACGATCTGCGCTACGGCGCCGCGCCGGCAACGCAACAGGCCGACCCGGCAGAGAAGTCGGGCGAACTGGCCTTCCTGAAAATCCGCTACAAGAAGCCGGACGGCAACACCAGCAGCCTGATCACGACGCCCGTGACGGAAGAAAACGCCGTGCCGTCCCTGCAGCAGGCGGGGCAGGATGTGCGATTCTCCGTCGCGGTCGCGGCCTTCGGCCAAAAGCTGCGGGGAACGGATGCCGTGTCGGCCTATCCCTACGGTTCGATCCTCGATCTGGCTGCGAGCGCCAAGGGGGAGGACACCTACGGCTACCGCGCCGAGTTCCTCAACCTTGTCCGTTTGGCAAAGAGCCTCGGTGGCGAATGAGGCAGCGAAGGGTCAGGCTTTCGGGTAGGCCCTTTCGAGGCCTCCCGATCTGACGAGGCCAGTCCTGAAGGCCTGGTAGGCGGCGTGCTGACTGGAGCGCGCCGTTTCCATAAGCCGGATCTGCAGCCGGGCAGGGGCGTTCGAACCCAACCATTCGCCCAGTCTTTCGAGCTTGAGCGAATTCAACAGCCGGGCTTCCGCCGCAAGACTCAAGTGCCGGTACAGACCCTCGACCAGATTTTCATCCTGTGCGGCATTCTCCATCAGCAGCTTCAGGTAGGACTGGTCGCTCTCGCCAAGGGCTGCGAGTTTTTCTGCAACGGAATCGCGGTCCGGAAAAGTCGCTGCTGCCTGCATCGTCGGTTGTCTCTCGTCTTGTTCGTCTGGTGATGGTTCAGCGTCTAACCGATCAGGCTGGGGCAAAACTGGATTCGACCGGATCACCGGTGCAAGGCAGCGACCGAACAAGAAAAGGCTCGGAACCGTCCGGTCCCGAGCCTCCGTCAGATTCCGCGTTGCGCGTATATCACCCCCGGCGGCGGCCGGCGCGTTCACGTGCAGGAGCCGCAGGTGCTTCATTGGCGGTCTTGTTGCGCAACGGGCCGATGCGTTCGACGATGGCTTCGACCGTCGGCCGCTCGCCCGGCACATAGGTGTCGAGCGCGACGCGCATCGCGGCCAGATGCTCGCAGGAGGTGCCGCAGCAGCCGCCGATGATCCTCGCGCCGGCATCGCGGGCAAGCCGGGCATAGTCGGCCATCAGCGGCGGGGTGCCGGAATAGAAGATTTCCGAGCCGCGGAACTCCGGGATGCCGCAATTGCCCTTGACGATGATCGCCGCCGCCGGGTTGGCTTCCGTCATGTCCAGCAGCGAAGAGAGGATGTCCGAGGCGCCGACGCCGCAATTGGCACCGGTGGCGACCGGGCCGTCCCCGATATCCGCGGCTACCGCGTGAATATCCTTCGGGTGCAGACCCATCATCGTCTTGCCGGCCGTGTCGAACGATCCGGTGTAGACATAGGGAAGGCCGACCTTCACCGCTGCTTCAGAGGCCGCACGGATCTCGTCCGGGGAGGACATCGTCTCGATCCAGGCGACTTCGGCGC
Source organism: Rhizobium giardinii bv. giardinii H152 (assembly GCF_000379605.1). Classification (GTDB taxonomy): domain Bacteria; phylum Pseudomonadota; class Alphaproteobacteria; order Rhizobiales; family Rhizobiaceae; genus Pararhizobium; species Pararhizobium giardinii. The sequence goes on from NZ_KB902579.1 coordinate 189,154, forward strand.
CGCCGGCTTTCAGGCCCTCGATCTGCTCGACGAAAGCATCGACCGCATCCTCATAGGTCATCGCACCGAGCGGGACCAGCAACTCGCCTGTCGGGCCGACGGAACCGGCGGTGATCACCTTGCGCGGTGCCTTGTCGGCGACGGCGCGGGCGATTTCCGCGGCCCGCTTGTTGAGCTCGTGGACGCGGTCCTGTGCATGGTGCAGCTTGAGCCGGTGGCGCGTGCCGCCGAACGAATTGGTCAGGATGATATCCGCGCCGGCATCGACGAAGTCCTGGTGCAGCTTGGTGATGTTTTCAGGCTTGGCCTCGTTCCAGAGCTCCGGCGCTTCACCAGCCTCGAGACCCATTGCAAACAGCGAGGTGCCGGTCGCGCCGTCGGCGAGCAGCACGCCCTTGGCGTTGAGAAGGTCGGAAAGCGGATTGGCTTGCGCGGTCATGGCGGATTCCTGATTAATCGAGTGACACAAGCATATAAAGATATCTTTATGTGATTGCAATGGTCTCGACTTTGATCAGCGCGGCATCCGCACGCCCATTCGCGCCGCAATTCCCAAGCCGAAAACGGCCAGGGCGGTCATGAGCCACATCGGATCGGCGCGGTTGAGCAGGAAGCTTTCCATCATGCCGTTATAAGTCATGAAGATGATGACCATGATGCAGAAGTCCGCGAAATGGCGGCTCGCGGGCTGCCGGGTGGCGCGAATATAGTCGTAGAACGGTTTGGCGAAGAGCAGCAGGATCATCAGCAGCCCGCCCGGCAGGCCGAAGGTGAGAACGGCGTCGAGATAGCTGTTGTGACCCGAGACGATACCCCGCACGTCCCAATTCGCCTCGAAATTTGCTTCGAGGCCGCGAATGATCGGCGACTGCCAGAAGCTCGCATAGCCGTGGCCAACCCACAGGTGGTCGGGAATGCTTGCGCTCGCAAACTTCCAGATGTCGTCGCGGCCGGTGAAGGTCGGGTCTTCCAGCAGTACAGTGGTGATCGACAGGAACAGGTTCGAATAGATGGTGCCAAGCGTCAGGCAGAAAATCAGGACCGCGAAGAGGAAGTGGGCAAAGACCATCAGGCCCGGTTTGCCGACCGCACGGCCGCCGAGCACCAGCATGATCGCCAGAGGTAGGAAGCCGATCGTCGTCTTCGAACCCGTGTGAAGCACGAAATTGGCTGCGAGAAGGGCGATCAGCAGGCCCCGCACGGTGGCGCCCGCCCGCAGGCAGTAGATGCCGAACATGCACAGCACGGAAAATACCGGCGCCGTGACGTTCTTGTGGATCAGGTGGCCTTTCCAGAATCCGGCATGCCACGGTTCAGCACCGGTGGCGGTGTGAATGGCAAGGCCGGGTGCGAGGACGAGCGCCGCGTAGTCGATGAGGATCAGAAAGAGAACGGCGTTTGCGCCGGCCTTGACGAAATCCTTCTCGCTGCGCGGGAGGACCAGCACGCCGGCGACCAGGATCATCGCCACCAGGCTCAACATCAAGCCGCGGGCCGATGACGCCGGATCATAGGATTGCAGGCAGGAAAAGAAGGCGATGGCGAAGACCATGACCCATGTCGGCGATGCGATGCGCTTCAACACGCGCGCGTCGACGATCAAGAGCATGGCGAAAAGATATATGCCGCCGAGACCGAGATAGCCGAGCTGATTGACGATGTTGCCGTCCTTGACCGCCGTGGGGTCGGGGTCGTAGGTGCCCTGGAACGGAGCAAGCGTGAAGGCGATCAGGAACAGGCCGGCGCCGGACAGGAATGCGGCCACTTTTCGCGTGATCTGCTCCGCAAGAAGGCCGTCGCTCCCCCGAGGAGGGACGGCAAGGCGGTGATAATCCCGCGACGCTGTCGAAGCATGATCCTGCATCTGACCGGCCGGATTGAGGAAGGCGCCGTGGCGCGACCGCCCCGGTGGATGAGGCGTTTCCGTTACCATGACGGTTTATGGTTAAGCCAAGGTGAACGACAGCTGGGAAAGCGCCCGTTTCCGGGCGCTTTACGGTGCTTCAATGCAGCGTATGATCACTCCGCTGCCTGGGCCACCTTTTCGTGGCTGATCGGCGTCACCATGGCGGAAATGATCGTGCCGAGGTCGATCGATCCGACGGCTTTGCCATTGGCGTCGACCACATGGGCGATATTCTGGTTGGCGAGGGTCATCATCCGGGCAGCACTTTCGAGCACGGTGCCGACCACGACAGGGACGCCTTCCGGATTTCCCGACAGCGGCCTCATGATCGTCTCGACATTGATCACGCGGCCGCGGTTCACCTCCTTGACGAAGGCGGTGATATATTCGTCGGCCGGTTTCAGGACGATATCCTGGCCCGTGCCCTGCTGGATCACCTTGCCGTCACGCAGGATGGCGATCTTGTCGCCGAGCCTCAGCGCCTCGTCGAGGTCATGGGTGATGAAAACCACCGTCTTCTTCAATTCCTTCTGCAGGTCGAGCAGGACGGTCTGCATGTCGACGCGGATCAGCGGGTCGAGCGCCGAATAGGCTTCGTCCATCAGCAGGATGTCGGCATCGTTGGTCAGCGCGCGGGCAAGCCCGACGCGCTGCTGCATGCCGCCCGAAAGCTGGTTCGGATAGTGGTTCTCGAAGCCCTTGAGGCCGACCCGTTCGATCCAGCCCTGCGCCCGCTTGCGGCATTCCGCATCCGGCACCCCCTGGATTTCCAACCCATAGATGGTGTTTTCGATGACGGTGCGGTGCGGCAGCAGCGCAAACTTCTGGAACACCATTGCCGTCTTGTGGCGGCGGAATTCACGAAGGTCGTTTTCGTTCATCTTGCAGACGTCGACGCCGTCATAGAGCACTTCGCCGGCCGTCGGATCGATCAGCCGGTTGATGTGGCGGATGAGGGTCGACTTGCCGGAACCCGACAGGCCCATGACCACCATGACACCGCCGGCAGGCATGGAGATGTTGATGTCCTGAAGTCCGAGCACATGGCCGTGCTTCTCGTTCAGTTCGCCCTTGGTCATCCCGGCCTTCACCTGGTCGACGAAGTCGCCACCGCGGGGCCCGAAGATCTTGTAGAGGTTCTTGACCTCGATTGCGTGACTAGCCATGGATCACCTCCGAATGCTTCTGCAGCCGCTTTCCGTAAGCCTGGCTGGTACGATCAAAAATGATGGCGATCGCGACGAGCGCGAAGCCATTGAAAAAGCCGACGGTGAAAAACTGGTTGTTGATCGCCTGCAGCACGTTGCGGCCAAGACCGCCGACGCCGACCATCGATGCGACGACGACCATCGCGAGCGACATCATGATCGTCTGGTTGATGCCGGCCATGATGGTCGGCAGGGCGAGCGGCATCTGGACGTTCTTCAGCCGCTGCCACGGCGAGGAACCGAAGGCGTCCGCGGCTTCCAGCACCTCCTTGTCGACAAGCCGGATTCCGAGATTGGTCAGGCGGATCATCGGCGGCACGGCATAGATGACCACGGCGATGAGGCCGGGAACCTTGCCGATACCGAAGATCATGACGACCGGAATGAGGTAGACGAAGCTCGGCATCGTCTGCATGACGTCGAGGATCGGATTGATGATCGACTGGGCTCGCTCGGAGCGAGCCATGACGATGCCGATCGGAATCCCGACCAGGATGGCGATCAGCGTACAGACCGTGACCATCGCCAGCGTGATCATCGTGTCGTTCCACAGCCCGACAAGACCGATCGCGAACATGGACACGATGGTGCCGAGCGTGATGCGCATGTTGCGGCTGCCGTAATAGACGATCGCAACCATCGCGGCCAGAATGACGATCCAGGGCGAACTGACGAACAGCCTTTCAAGGTAGTTCAGGAACCACTGAAGCGGCTGGACAAGCGCATCGATGGCATTCACATAGCTGCGGACGAGACCTTTGAAGCCTTCGTCCACGCTCTTGCGTGCCATGCGGATTGTCGTGTCGTCGATCGCCGGAAATTTACAAAGCAGATCTGGCAAGTAACTGCATATTGCCATTGTGTTCCCCTTTTAGCCGGAAATTTTAAAGTGCCGGCTACGTCATCGGGCCAGTTCAAGGCTCGTGCGCAGACTTGGGTGGTCTCTTCGGACCCCGGCATTTCGAGAATATGACAAGTTTCGCCGCAGGCGACTATGCCGTTTGCGACGATCTTCGTTTTCACATTCGCATGTGGTGAAGCACCGGCGGCATCTTGCGCCGCCGGACACTCGCCCATTGTCTTGCGGTCGTCGCGACTTGCTACGTTCCCGGATCATTCAGAAAGTGAGACGGCAGAGCGTGAAGCTCCGCCGCCCGTCGGCAGGCGTTGGTTAGAGAGCAGCCTTGACCTTCTCTGCGACGTCTGGTGCGACCCACTTGGTCCACATGTCCGGATAGTTTTCCAGGAAGTGCTTTGCTGCGTCCTCGTTCGTGCCCTGGTTTTCATCCATCCAGGCGAGAACCTTGTTGACCGTGCCGTTATCCCACTTGCGGGTCTTGACGTAGTCCATGGCAACGCCGGCCTTCTCGGCGAAGGCCTTGGTCACGACGGTGTAGACATCCGAGGTCGGATAGGAATTGACCTTCGGATCCGGGCAGTCCGGAACCGCCGTGCAGGCGTCCCAGTCGGCCTTGCTGTGTTCGACGCCGAAGCTGAGGCGAGTCATCTCGTATTTGCCGAGAATGGCGGTTGGAGCCCAGTAGTAGCCGAGCCAGCCGGCCTTCTTTTCAACGGCGTTGGAGATCGATCCGTCGAGGCCGGCAGCCGAACCGGTGTCGATCAGCTCGAAGCCGAGCTTTTCTGCGCCGAGCGCCTTGTAGAGGTTGGCGGAGGACACCTGGCAGTTCCAGCCCGACGGGCAGTTGTAGATGGCGGCCTTGGACGGATCCTCAGGCGCCGGGAACAGTTCAGGATGCTTCAGCGCGTCCTGGACCGTCTTGATGTCCGGGTTCGCATCGGCAATGAATTTCGGAATCCACCAGCCTTCGACGCCACCTTCGCTGAGCAGCGGAGCGGCTTCGATCAGGCGGCCTTCCTTGATGGCGGCGTCGAGCGGCGTGCGCACGGCATTGACCCACAATTCGGGGGCCATGTCGGGCTGGGCCTTCTCGTTCATCGAGGTGAATGTCGGCATGGTGTCGCCGGTGACGAGCGTCACCGTGCAGCCGTAGCCGTTTTCAAGGATGAACTTGTCGACATGCGCAGCAACGCCAGCCGATGCCCAGTTCATTTCTGCGATGCTGACTTCGCCGCATTCTGCGGCCTGTGCCGAGCCGGCCATAGCGTAAAGGCCAGCGGCGAGAATGGTGGAAGCGAGAAGCTTCTTCATGTTTAAGACCTCCCAGTCTTAGTGCAGCCAAAAATCTTTGGGGCGAGCCAGAATACTGCACGTCCTGGACACCCAAACGTTTAGGTTGAAGCAGGCCGGGGGCTTTTTTTAGATAAAGGCCAGTCTTTTTATCCCCGCTTGCAACGGCGTTCGAGTTTTCTCGTCTGAGCACAGATCGTGTCTCAGCCATCCCTCTTTTTACCGTTGGGAACAGCGTAAGTATTCCTCCGGAGAAATCAACCTCCGCGATCGCCCGGCATGAGTTTCGACGTGCGAGGATGCCGGCGCAAGCCGTTGAATTTTAACCAGATGGGCAAGATTTTTGTGCAAATGCCGGCTTCATTGGCGGAAAATTAGCACTGCTTCACAAAGCCCTCTCGGAGCGCGTTTTATCGCAGACAAATTGTGTTCCGTATGCGTCGCCGACAGGTTTTTTCGAGAGAGCGAAAAAAAATGAAAAAACCCGGAATTCATCTTTGGTTAAGCTCTCACTAACCATCCGGTAACACTGTCGGGCTAATTGTTTGCCTGCGGCGGAGGAGACTTGCCGCCCGGCCGGATCAGGTATTGCGTCCCGGGCCGGAGCGTTCTGCGGGATGTTTGTCGCAGAAGCCATGCGTATCTTGGCAGGCCGCACAGTTCCGAAAGGGACGGGTGCGGTTTTCGCGTTTGGGCACCGAGACATTGGCTGTAGAAAAGAAAAAACCGCGCCCCAGGCTGAGGCGCGGCTGGAATGGTCGCGGGGAGGAGGGATCAGCCGACGCTGCGCGTGCGAATGAAACCGAGCGGGCCAAACGGTGCCGGCATCACGGCGTTGCGAACGCGCGACTGGCTTTCCGGTGCCTTGGAGTTCCAGGCGATCTGCACGAAATTGGGCTTTGAGAAGATAAACAGCATCGGCGTTAGGACCTTGGGTGCGGAGCGCCAATCGCTCCGTGATTGATGACGCGGATATACGCCTGATTTGGCGCGGGGCAACAATCGTTTTCGCCGTGCGATGTCGTTTTCCGGATAGTGCTGCGGCAAGACCGCGCAAGACTTGCAGCGATCTGTAACAACGCGTGAACGGGCGGCAGAAATGACGGCGAAAATGCGGCAAAACATGGCTTTGCTTGTGGCGGCGGCAGTGCTAGACGAGACGCCATGACAAAGACGATCATGCTTCAGGGAACCGGCTCCGATGTCGGAAAAACGGTACTCGTGGCGGGCCTGTGCCGCCTCATGGCCAATCGCGGTGTAAAGGTCGCCCCGTTCAAGCCGCAGAACATGTCCAACAACGCCGCGGTTTCGGATGATGGCGGCGAGATCGGTCGCGCCCAGTGGCTGCAGTCGATGGCCGCCCGCATTCCCTCCTCGGTGCACATGAACCCGGTTCTTCTCAAACCCCAGTCGGAAACGGGCAGCCAGATCATCGTGCAGGGCAGGGTGGCAGGACAGGCAAGAGGACGCGACTATCAGGCGCTGAAGCCGAAGCTGATGACCGCCGTCCTGGAAAGCTTCGAAACGGTCAGCGCCGGGCGTGATCTTGTTGTCGTCGAAGGGGCGGGGTCACCCGCCGAGATCAATCTGCGCGCCGGCGACATCGCCAATATGGGCTTTGCCACCCGCGCCAACGTTCCCGTCGTGCTTGTCGGGGATATCGACCGTGGTGGCGTGATCGCATCGTTGGTCGGCACCCATACGATCCTGCCGGACGAGGACAGGCGGATGATTGCCGGTTACATCATCAACAAGTTCCGGGGCGACGTGTCGCTTTTCGACGATGGGATCAAGGCCGTCCTGGGGTTCACCGGGTGGAGCTGTTTCGGTGTAGTGCCCTGGCTGAAAAGCGCAGGCCGCCTGCCGGCCGAGGACTCCGTCGTCTTGGAAAGACTGGCGCGCGGCGGAAGCAAGGCGCTGAAGGTCGCCGTTCCCGTGCTCTCGCGCATCGCCAATTTCGACGATCTCGACCCGCTGGCCGCCGAGCCTGAGGTTGATCTCGTTTTTGTTCGGCCTGGTGAGCGCATGCCGGCCGACGCGGGCCTTGTGGTCATTCCGGGCTCGAAGGCGACGATCGCCGATCTCGCCGATTTTCGCGCTCAGGGATGGGACCGCGACCTCCAGGCGCATGTGCGGCGCGGCGGCCGCGTCATCGGTATCTGCGGCGGCTTCCAGATGCTCGGAGACCGCGTTACCGATCCGCACGGCATCGAGGGACATGTCCGCGAGATCGAGGGGCTTGGCCTTCTGTCCGTCGAAACCGAAATGGCGCCGGAAAAGACGGTGCGCAACAGCACTGCCCGTTCGGCCGTCTATGATGTGGCGCTGGAGGGCTACGAAATCCACCTGGGCCGGACGACCGGACCGGACTGTGCTCGCCCGGCCGTGATCATCGACGACCGGGCGGACGGTGCCGTCTCGGCGGACGGCAGGGTTTGCGGTACCTACCTGCATGGCCTGTTTACCAGCGACGCCTATCGCGCCGCCCTTCTCAAAAGTTTCGGCATCGAAGGCGGCGGCGAAAACTATCGTCAATCCGTCGACCGGGCGCTCGACGATGTCGCGTCAGAACTCGAAACGGTACTTGATCCGCGCTGGCTGGATTCGCTGATGCCGTGAGCAACCGTCAGGCGGCGTTTCAATTGACAGGGTCCGGCGGAGCGCCTAATCATCAGCCATTGGATGGTTCCCGGACCGGCGTTTCGGTTCGGGAGTAAATGGGAATGTGAAGGGATGGACCCAAGCCGGGCATTCTTATCGCAGCCGACCCCGCGACTGTAGAACGGTCAGGGTTCGCCATCCGGGAAAACCGACTTCCGGACAGGCCGCGTGGTGCGGCGTGCGGAATGGCCGGTCCAACCGGAAAAGCCACTGGAGTGGCATCACGATCAGCCGGGGCCGGACGCCTCTATGTCTACGAATCGTCCACCTCTTCGTGATGCCCGTCGATTGCGGTCACGCAATCTGGCGCGAAAAACTTCGGGAAGGCGAGGCGGACCCGTTCGGGCCTTTGATGAGGTCCGTGACGCCGTGAGCCAGGAGACCTGCCATCCTCAAGGGCATCGTGCCCGATCCAGGGAGAGACGCTCCCGATGCCAGCACGGAGGTTGTCATGGCTTTCTCATCCCGCTCTCGCAGCGGCAGTTCTTGCCTTTCTCGCCTGAGCGCCTGCGTATTTCCCGGCGAACATTAAGGCTGGGATCGTTCCATGACATCGACGACAGCAGGACCCGTGCTGGTCCTCGGCGGCGCCCGTTCCGGCAAATCGACGTTCGCTGAAAAACTCGTCACCACGTCGGGTCTCGGCATGCATTACGTCGCGACCGGAAGGGCCTGGGACGGCGAGATGCAGGCAAGGATTGCCGAGCATCGCATCCGGCGGGGTCCGGATTGGCAGACGCATGAGGAGCCGCTCGAACTTGCCGCCCGCCTGAAAGCGATCGACGCGGCCGACCGTGTCATCCTGATCGATTGCCTGACCCTCTGGGTCACCAATCTCATGATGGAGAATCGCGACCTGCCGGCAGAGTTTCAAAAGCTGGTCGAATGGTTGCCGCAGGCTAAGGCGCGGCTGGTGTTCGTTTCGAACGAGGTCGGCCTCGGCATCGTGCCCGAAAACCGCATGGCGCGCGACTTTCGCGACCATGCCGGCCGGTTGCACCAGCTCATTGCGGAGAAATCCGCGGAAGTCTATTTTATCGCGGCCGGATTGCCGCTGAAAATGAAGGGTTGATCCATGACACTCGCAAAAGCCGCCCACGGCAAGATCCCGGCCACCGTCATTACCGGCTTTCTCGGCGCCGGCAAGACGACGATGATCCGCAATATCCTGGAAAACGCCAACGGCCGGCGCATCGCGCTGATCATCAACGAGTTCGGCGATCTTGGCGTTGACGGCGACGTGCTGAAGGGCTGCGGCGCCGCAGCCTGCAGCGAGGACGACATCATCGAGCTCACCAATGGCTGCATCTGCTGCACCGTCGCCGACGATTTCATCCCGACGATGACCAAGCTGCTCGAGCGCGAGAACCGCCCGGACCACATCGTCATCGAAACCTCCGGCCTCGCCCTGCCTCAGCCGTTGATCGCCGCCTTCAACTGGCCGGAAATCCGCAGCGAAGTCACCGTCGATGGCGTCATCACCGTCGTCGACAGTGCTGCTGTTGCCGCCGGCCGCTTCGCCGATGACCACGACAAGGTTGATGCCCTGCGCGTCGAGGACGACAATCTCGATCATGAAAGCCCCATCGAGGAACTGTTCGAGGATCAGCTCACTGCCGCCGACCTCATCGTTCTCAACAAGACCGACCTGCTCGATTCGACCGGCCTTGCCTTCGTCCGCAAGGAAGTTGCTGCCCGCACCAGCCGCAAGCCTTCGATGATCGAGGCGAAGAACGGCGAGGTTTCGGCCGCCGTGCTGCTCGGCCTCGGCGTCGGTACCGAAAGCGACATCGCCAACCGCAAGTCCCATCACGAGATGGAACATGAGAATGGCGAAGCGCACGATCATGACGAGTTCGACAGCTTCGTCGTCGAACTCGGCGCGATCGAGAACCCTGTCGCTTTTATCGAAAGGCTGAAGACCGTCATCGCCGAACACGACGTGCTGCGCCTCAAGGGTTTCGCCGAGGTGCCCGGCAAGCCGATGCGCCTCTTGATCCAGGCCGTCGGCGCCCGCATCGACCAGTATTTCGACCGCGCCTGGGCGACGGGCGAGACCCGCGGCACCCGCCTCGTCGTCATCGGGCTGCACGACATGGACGAGGCCGCCGTCCGCGCCGCCATTGCAGCGGCAGTTTGAGGGTATTTTGACCGGGCGAGAAAAAATCCCCTCCCCAACCCCTCCCCACAAGGGGGAGGGGCTTGGGCTGCGTTTGCCGCGACCGTTTTGCCCTATGGTTGCTTCGCTGGCTCGCTCCCTGAATGAGTTTGTTTGGCTGAGCAGGAGGGCGCGGCAGATTAGCCCCGCCCCCTTGTGGGGAGGGGTTGGGGAGGGGATCTTTCTCTCCGGGAAGCAGGTAATGACATGCATCTCCTCCTAGCCCAGAAAGGCACCATCTCGGACGGCGAGGAAGCGATCGACCTCGGTCAGTCGCCGGCCGATATCCTGTTCCTGTCCGCCGCCGACACCGAGCTTTCGGCGATCGCCGCTGCGCACCGGATACGACAAGGCAAATCCAGCTTGCGGGTGGCAAGCCTTTTAACGCTGAAGCATCCGATGTCGGTCGATACCTATGTCGAACGCACGGCGCGGCACGCAAAATTGATCATCGTCCGCCCGCTCGGCGGCGCCAGCTATTTCCAGTATGTGCTGGAGGCGTTGCATGCCGCTGCCGTCACGCAGAAATTCCAGATCGCCGTCCTGCCGGGCCATGACAAGCCGGATCCGGGCCTTGAGCCGTTTTCGACGGTTGCCGCCGATGACCGCAATCGGATGTGGGCCTATTTCACCGAGGGCGGCGCCGACAATATGGCGCGGCTGCTCGCCTATGCCGAGGCGCTGATCGATGGTTCTGAAAAGCCTGAGCCTGCCGCGCCGCTGCTCAAGGCCGGTATCTGGTGGCCGGGCGAGGGCGTGATCGGTGTTGACGCCTGGAAGAAAGCGGTGGGGTTTGGTGCGCGCGGTGTGTTACCCCCCTCTGTCGGCTTTGCTGACATCTCCCCCTCAAGGCGGGAGATTGACCCGCGGCAGCCGAACCAACCCAAAGACGGCGCGGAAGGGTTTGAAAGGCGAGAACGTCCCCCAGTGATCTCCACCCTTGAGGGGGAGATGCCCGGCAGGGCAGAGGGGGGGACCCCCCCTCTGTTCTCGGAAGGTCGGACCTCAGGGCCAATCGTTGCCCTCTGCTTCTACCGCGCCCTCGTCCAAAGCGGCGAAACCAGGCCGGTGGAAGCCCTGATAGAGGCGCTCGCCGCCGAGGGAGTGACCGTTCTCCCGGTCTTCGTTTCGAGCCTCAAGGACGCTGTGTCGATCGGCACGCTGGAAGCGATCTTCGGCGAGGCGCCGCCGGACGTGGTCATGAATGCCACTGGCTTTGCGGTCTCGGCGCCGGGCGCCGATCGTCAGCCGACGGTGCTGGAATTCACCGACGCGCCGGTCCTGCAGGTCATCTTCTCGGGCTCGACCCGCAAGGCGTGGGAGGCCTCGCCCCAGGGTCTCATGGCCCGTGACCTGGCGATGAACGTGGCGCTGCCCGAGGTGGATGGCCGTATCCTGTCACGCGCGGTCTCGTTCAAGGCGGCCGCCGTCTATGATCCGAATGTCGAGGCGAATATCGTCGGCCATGAGCCTCTCGCCGACCGTATCGCCTTCGCCGTGAAACTCGCGGCCAACTGGGTGAAGCTGCGCAAGACCGCGCCGCGCAAGCGGCGGGTGGCGATCATCATGGCGAACTATCCGAATCGCGATGGCCGTCTCGGCAACGGTGTCGGATTGGATACGCCGGCCGGGACGATCGAAGTGATTAACGCGATGGCCGCCGCTGGCTACGAGATCGACAATATCCCAGGCGACGGCGATGCGTTGATCCGCCACCTGATGGCAGGGCCAACCAACGCGGCGCGGGCGGATTGCGAAATCCGCGAGACGCTTACGCTCAATCAATACAAAGCCTTCTTCGCGTCTCTTCCGGTTCAGATTCAGAATCAGGTCGTTGAAAGATGGGGCAAGCCCGAGGCGGATTCGTTCTTCCGCGACGGCCGGTTCGCCCTGCCGCTCGCCCGCTTCGGCGCGACCGTCGTCGGCATCCAGCCGGCGCGCGGCTACAACATCGATCCGAAGGAAACCTATCACTCGCCGGACCTCGTGCCGCCGCACGGCTATCTCGCCTTCTACGCCTTCCTGCGACAGGAATTCGGCGCCCACGCCATCATCCATATGGGCAAACACGGCAACCTCGAATGGCTGCCCGGTAAGGCGCTGGCGCTGTCGGAAACCTGCTATCCCGAAGCCGTCTTCGGGCCGCTGCCGCATCTCTATCCGTTCATCGTCAACGATCCGGGCGAGGGCACGCAGGCCAAGCGCCGCACCAGTGCCGTCATCATCGACCACCTGACGCCGCCGCTGACCCGGGCCGAATCCTACGGGCCGCTCAAGGATCTCGAGGCGCTGGTAGACGAATATTACGACGCGGCCGGCGGCGATCCCCGCCGCCTGCGATTCTTGAGCAAGCAGATACTCGACCTCGTGCGCGACATCGGCCTCGATCAGGACGCCGGCATCGCGCGCACGGACGCCGAGGACAAGGCGTTGGAGAAGCTTGACGCCTATCTCTGCGACCTCAAGGAACTGCAGATCCGCGACGGCCTGCACGTGTTTGGCGTGGCACCGGAAGGTCGCCTTCTGACCGATCTGACGGTGGCTTTGGCCCGCGTGCCGCGCGGTCAGGGCGAGGGCGGCGACCAGAGCCTGCAACGGGCGATAGCCAAGGATGCAGGGCTGCTGAATGTCGCTGCACCCCCCTCTGTCCTGCCGGACATCTCCCCCTCAAGGGGGGAGATTGATCCCCTGCGATCGCCTGTCAAGATTGCTCCAGAGGAAGCTTCAAGCGGGAGGCAAGGCCGCTCTCCAGCGATCTCCCCCCTTGAGGGGGAGATGCCCGGCAGGGCAGAGGGGGGTATTTCTCCCTCCGCGACAAGAATAAATGAAAGACACTTCGACCCGCTCGACTGTGTCCTGACCGATGCCTGGACCGGTCCGAAGCCTGCCGTGCTGGCTGAGCTCAGCGACGTGCCGTGGCGGACCGCCGGCGACACGGTCGAGCGCATCGAGATTCTGGCTGCAGCGCTGGTCTCCGGGGAATGCCGTTGCCCGGAAAACTGGAGCGCAACGCAAGCTGTCCTGCAGGACATCGAAACTCGCCTGAAACCGTCGATCGTTCAATCCGGCCCCGCCGAGATCTCAGCGCTGATGAGAGGCCTCGACGGCCGCTTCGTTGCGCCCGGTCCTTCCGGCGCGCCGACGCGCGGGCGGCCGGACGTGTTGCCGACCGGGCGCAATTTCTATTCCGTCGACAGCCGCGCCGTGCCGACTCCGGCGGCGTTCGAGCTCGGCAAGAAGTCCGCGGAGCTGTTGATCCGCCGCTACCTGCAGGACCACGGCGAATGGCCAACCTCCTTCGGGTTGACGGCCTGGGGCACCTCGAACATGCGTACCGGCGGCGACGATATTGCGCAAGGCTTGGCGCTGATCGGTGCCAGGCCGACCTGGGATATGATGTCGCGGCGGGTGACGGGTTACGAGATCGTGCCGCTTGCCGTGCTGGGGCGTCCGCGTGTGGACGTGACCCTGCGCATCTCCGGCTTTTTCCGCGATGCGTTCCCGGATCAGATCGCGCTTTTCGACAATGCGATCCGGGCCATCGGGGCGCTTGAGGAAGACGATGCCGACAATATGATCGCCGCACGGATGCGGGCGGAAACCAGCCGCCTCGAAGCGGCCGGCATTGCGCCGAAGGAGGCCGCGCGGCGCGCCTCCTACCGCGTGTTCGGCGCCAAGCCCGGTGCCTATGGCGCAGGGCTGCAGACCTTGATGGATGAAAAGGGCTGGGAAAGCCGCGCCGACCTGGCCGATGCTTATCTCACCTGGGGAAGCTACGCCTATGGCGCCGGCGAGGACGGCAAGGCCGAGCGCGGGTTGCTCGAAGCACGGCTGAAGACGGTCGAGGCCGTCGTCCAGAATCAGGACAATCGCGAGCACGACCTGCTCGACAGCGACGACTATTACCAGTTCGAAGGCGGCATGAGCCTTGCGGTGGAGCAGATGTCGGGCACGCGCCCGTCGATCTACCACAACGATCATTCCCGCCCGGAAAAACCGGTGATCCGCTCGCTGGAGGAAGAGATCGGCCGGGTGGTGCGTGGCCGCGTCGTCAATCCGAAATGGATCGAGGGGGTCATGCGCCACGGCTACAAGGGCGCTTTCGAGATCGCCGCGACGGTCGACTACATGTTCGCCTTCGCGGCAACGACCGGGGCGGTGCGAAGCCACCATTTCGAGGCGGTCTACCAGGCCTATGTCATGGATGATCGCGTCCGCCAGTTCATGGAAGACAAGAACCCGGCGGCGCTGCGCGAGATGTCCGACAAGCTGCTGGAGGCGATCGACCGCGGCCTGTGGTCGCCGCGTTCCAATTCGGCGCGTTTCGAACTGCAGGGCCGGGCGGCCGCCGAGTAGGCCACAGCGCGTCGTTCGAGAAACAATCAAATTCTGAGAGGACACACCATGAGCGAAGATCAAACGACCGACACCGGTCCCGGCAATGACGAGGCCCGCCATGCCATGAAAATGGCGAAGAAGAAGACCGCGCGCGAAAAGATCATGGCGACCAAAACGGATCAGAAGGGCCTGATTATCGTCAATACCGGCAAGGGCAAGGGCAAGTCGACGGCCGGTTTCGGCATGATCTTCCGCCATATCGCCCACGGCATGCCGTCCGCCGTCGTCCAGTTCATCAAGGGTGCCTGGGAGACGGGCGAGCGCGATCTGATCGAAAAGCACTTCGGCGATCTCTGCCAGTTCTACACCCTTGGCGAGGGCTTCACCTGGGAAACGCAGGACCGCGCCCGCGACATCGCCATGGCTGAGAAGGCATGGGAGAAGGCCAAGGAACTGATCCGCGACGAGCGCAATTCCATGGTGCTGCTCGACGAGATCAACATCGCCCTTCGCTACGACTATATCGATGTCGCGGAGGTCGTGCGGTTTTTGAAGGAAGAAAAGCCGCACATGACCCATGTCGTCCTGACCGGCCGCAACGCCAAGGAAGAGTTGATCGAGGCGGCGGATCTCGTCACCGAGATGGAACTGATCAAGCACCCCTTCCGCTCCGGCATCAAGGCGCAGGTCGGGGTGGAATACTGAGCGTCTCTGCGGCTACCAACCAAGCCAAACCCGGAGCGGATGCGCCGGGTCGGCCAGCAGCCTGATCGCCAGCGCGATGCAGGTGACGACCAGCAGCGGCTTGATGATCTTCGCGCCGTTCTTCATGGCGAAACGCGAACCGACCTGAGCGCCGGCGAACTGGCCGGCGCCCATCAGCAGGCCGACTTTCCACAGGACTGCGCCGTAAAGCACGAAGACGACGAAGGCGCCGAGATTGGAGCCGAAGTTGAGGAATTTCGTGTGGGCGGTCGCCTTGAGGACGCCGAACCCGGCAAGGGCGATGAAAGCGAGCATGAAGAACGATCCGGTACCCGGGCCGAAAACGCCGTCGTAAAAGCCGATGGCCGGTACCAGCGTCAGCGAAAACAGGAAGGGCGTCATCCGCTGCGCCTTGTCGGCATCGCCAAGACTGGGCTTGACGGCGAAATAGAGCGCGATTGCCACCAGCAGGAAGGGTAGGACGGTTTTCAGCACGTGCCCCGGCACCACCGTCGCCAGTATGGCACCGAGCGCTGCCCCCAGGGCCGACATGGCCGCCATCGGCAGTTGCTCGCGAAGGCTCACATGGCCATGCCGGGCATAGGCAAGGCTTGCCGAGCCCGAGCCGAACAGCGACTGCAGCTTGTTGGTGCCCAGCGTCTCGAGTGGCGGAATGCCTGCGATCAGCATGGCGGGAATGGTGATCATGCCGCCGCCGCCGGCGATCGAGTCGATGAACCCGGCAAGAAATGCAGCAGCAAACAGCAGGGCGAAGAGTTGGGGGGCAAGATCGTGCAAGGGAGACTCGCTGAAAGCGGGGAAATTCGGCCCTGTTTGTCAGAGGTTGCCCGGAAAAGCAAAGACAGCCTGCGTGGTTGATCCCCATCGACGTTGGAACATTCCGCATTGTGGCGTTGGCCGCATGCCGAATGACGCAATCCGGTTTGACCCGTCAGGTGCTGTTCGGTAAAAAGAATAACGTGCGACGGTGCCCATCATGGTGGGCTGAAAGAGCGTCCGGTGCGGCCGACCCATCCACGGGGCTTCATCCGGTGCTGTCCAGACCGCTTCGACGCTTCTTTGGCGTCGAAGGCCCGCGTATCGTAACCATACGGCGTGGGGAGGCCTCTTTTCTGATGCATGTGAATACCGGCAATCCGTTGGTGGGAGCGCCGTTCGTTCTCGGCCTCGGCTGCGAGCGCGGTACGCCGTCTGACGAAGTAATCCGGCTTGCCGAAGAGGCGATGGCGGCCGCCAGGATCGATCGCCATGCGCTTGCCTGTGTGGCGTCGCTCGATGCGCGCGCGCAGGAGCCGGCGATGATCGCCGCCGCCGCCCACTTCTCCGTTCCCTTCCGTGTCTTCGATGCCGGGACGCTCGAGGCCGAAACCGCACGGCTGAAAAACCCTTCGGAAATCGTTTTTGCGCTGACTGGCTGCCATGGTGTGGCGGAGGCCGCGGCGCTGGCTGCAGCCGGCCAGGCAAGTTCGCTGATCGTGCCGAAAATCAAGTCTGCGAATGCAACCGCGGCGGTGGCCGGTGGCGTGTTTGTCGAATCAATCGAGGATGTTGCCGCCGTTTGCGAGCAAAACGATTCTTTATCTTCGCAATCTCATTCAGCGCGGATGTTGCGAACTGCGCCAAGGACGAAGCCATGACGGAAGCGCTGTTTTCCGGTCTGCCCGAACTCGTGCCCGGCTCCGTATGGCTCGTCGGCGCAGGTCCGGGCGATCCCGGCCTCCTGACATTGCTTGCGCTCAATGCGTTGCGCCAGGCCGATGTCATCGTTCACGACGCGCTGGTCAATTCCGATTGCCTGGCAATGGCGAAAGCCGGCGCGGTGCTGGAGTTTGCCGGAAAGCGCGGCGGCAAGCCTTCGCCCAAGCAGCGGGACATTTCCCTTCGACTGGTCGAACTGGCGCGCCAGGGCAAGCGCGTGCTGCGGCTGAAGGGCGGCGATCCCTTCGTTTTCGGCCGCGGCGGCGAGGAGGCTCTGACGCTGGTCGAGCACGGCATCCCGTTTCGCATCGTGCCGGGCATCACGGCCGGTATCGGCGGGCTTGCCTATGCCGGCATTCCGGTGACGCATCGCGAGGTCAATCACGCCGTGACCTTTCTCACTGGCCACGATTCGTCCGGTGTCGTTCCCGACCGCATCAACTGGGAGGGCATCGCCAAGGGCTCGCCGGTCATCGTCATGTACATGGCGATGAAGCATATCGGCCAGATCACCGCCAATCTGATCGCCGCCGGCCGCTCGCCGGAGGAGCCGGTTGCCTTCGTCTGCAATGCCGCGACGCTTGAGCAGTCGGTGCTGGAGACGACGCTGGGGCGCGCCGAGGCGGATGTCGCCACCGCTGGGCTCGAACCGCCGGCCATCGTCGTGGTCGGCGAAGTCGTTCGCCTGCGCTCGGCACTCGATTGGCTGGGCGCACTCGAAGGTCGGGTTCTCGATGCCGATCCGCTGTCGAGCCGCGCCTTCAAGGACCCGGCATGACAGGCCTGTTGATTGCGGCACCGTCTTCGGGTTCGGGTAAGACGACGGTGACCCTCGGATTGATGCGCGCCCTGCGCAATCGGGGCATTGCTTCGGCGCCGGGTAAGGCGGGGCCGGACTATATCGACCCGGCTTTTCATACGGCGGCGAGTGGCACGGCCTGCCTCAACTACGACCCGTGGGCGATGCGGCCGGACCTGCTGCGCGCCAACGCGGCCGCGGCGACCGCCGACGGCAAGGCGCTGATCATCGAGGCGATGATGGGGCTTTACGATGCGGCCGCCGACGGGACCGGATCGCCAGCCGATCTGGCTGCCTTGCTCGAACTGCCGGTCATCCTCGTTGTCGATTGCGCCCGCATGGCGCATTCCGTGGCGGCCTTGGTGCGCGGTTTTGCGGGCCATCGCGCCGACGTTCACGTTGCGGCCGTGATCCTCAACAAGGTCGGCAGCGATCGCCACGAAAGCATGTTGCGCGACGCGCTGGAAACGACCGATATGCCGGTTTTCGGCGTGCTTCGGCAGAATGCTTCCCTGCAGTTGCCCGAACGCCATCTTGGGCTCGTGCAGGCCGGTGAACATGGCGAACTGAATGCGTTTATCGAGCGGGCGGCGGTGCATGTTGAGCAGGGCTGCGATCTGGATGCGATCCTGTCGGCGGCACGGTCCGCGTTCCCGCGCCGCTCAAATACTGATGTGCTGCAACTGAAGCCGCTTGGCCAGAAGATCGCCATCGCCCGCGATATCGCTTTCGCATTCTGCTACGAGCACCTTTTGTCCGGCTGGCGCAAGGCGGGTGCCGAACTATCGTTCTTTTCGCCGCTCGCCAACGAGGCGCCCGCCGAGGACGCCGACGCGGTTTATTTGCCGGGCGGCTATCCCGAGCTTCACGCCGGGACATTGGCGAATGCCGCGCAGTTCAAGTCGGGCATGACGGCGGCCCGCGACCGTGGCGCCCGGATTTTCGGCGAGTGCGGCGGTTACATGGTACTTGGCGAGATGCTTGTCGCAGCCGATGGCGCAGGCTACGAGATGCTGGGTTTCCTGCCGCTCGCGACCAGTTTTGCCGTGCGCAAGCGGCATCTCGGCTACCGGCGGGTGAGGCCGCTCGACACCAGTTTCTTTGACGGTCCGCTGATGGCGCATGAATTTCACTATGCTTCGATCCTGTCCGAGGGCGACGCCGAGCGTCTGTTCGACACCACCGATGCCGTCGGCACGCCGCTCGGGGCTGCCGGGTTGCGGCGGGGGCAAGTGGCCGGCTCGTTCATGCATATCGTCGATATGGCCATGGTCCCATGAGCGCGGCGATCATCCATGGCGGCGGCATCACCGAAGCCGCAGCCGTCTTCGGCGGCGAGCCGAAAGACTGGCTCGATCTGTCGACGGGCATCAATCCCAATCCTGTTGCCTTGCCGGATATTCCGCTCGACGCCTGGCACCGGTTGCCGGACCGTCACCTGGTCGATACCGCGCGAAACGCCGCCGCCCGCTACTATCGCAGCGGCGATGTCCTGCCGCTTCCGGTTCCCGGCACGCAGTCGGTGATCCAGCTTCTGCCGCGTCTGGTTGAAGCCGGCCGGCGTGTCGCCATTTTCGCCCCGACATACGGCGAATATGCCCGCGTCTTGCTGGCCGCAGGCTTTGCCGTCGATGAGATAACGGGGCATGACCAACTGATGGGCGAGCACGCGCTGGCGATCCTGGTCAATCCCAACAATCCCACGGGGCACGCCTGTTTTCCGGGCGAAATCACCGCCATGGCGCGCCGGATGAAGGCGAATGGCGGCATGCTGCTGGTCGATGAAGCCTTCGGTGACACGCGGCCTGATCTGAGCGTCGCGCGCTCGGCGGTCGAGCACGGCAATCTGATCGTCTTTCGCTCGTTCGGCAAGTTTTTCGGTCTCGCCGGTCTGCGGCTCGGCTTCGTCATTGCCGGCGAGCCGGTGCTCTCAGCCTTCCGCGAGTGGCTTGGGCCATGGCCGGTATCGGGACCGGCGCTGGTGATCGCGCAGGCGCTGATGGACGGCGATACGAGCGCCGTTCAATCGGCGATCACCGAGCGCCACGCCGCGCTTGACGCTGTTCTACGCAATGCTGCGCTGAAAATCGTCGGCGGCACGCCGCTTTTTACCCTGGTGGAACTTGAGCGGGCTGCCCATCTCCACGCGCATCTGTGCGAGGCTCACATCCTGACGAGAAAATTCGACTATGCGCCGTCCTGGCTGAGGATTGGACTTGCGCCGGACGTTGCAGGCGATACACGCTTGGCGGATGCCCTGCGCCGGGCAGACCTCGCCTGAACGGATCCCTGCATGTCGACCGAAACCCTCGTTGTCCTCGTTGCCGCCTTGCTGCTCGACCGCATTGTCGGTGATCCGGACTGGCTTTGGCGCCGTCTGCCGCATCCGGTCGTCCTGTTCGGCGCAATGATCGGTTGGTGTGACCGGACCTTCAATCGCAAGCGTCTGGGCGACGAGACGCTGAAATTCAGGGGTGCCCTCGTCATCGCCGCGCTTTTGGCGTGGAGCCTCGTCTGCGGCTTTCTGCTGCATCGGCTGTTTTCTCCATTGGGTCTCGTCGGCGTGGCGCTCGAAGCGATCCTCGTCGCCATCTTCCTCGCCCAGAAAAGCCTTGCCGATCACGTTTCGCGCGTCGCCTCCGGGCTTCGCACCGGCGGGCTGGAAGGCGGGCGCAAGGCGGTGTCGATGATCGTCGGCCGGGATCCGGAAACCCTTGACGAGCCTGCGGTCTGCCGTGCGGCCATCGAAAGCCTGGCCGAAAACTTTTCCGACGGCGTCGTCGCGCCTGCCTTCTGGTATGCCTTTCTCGGTCTGCCGGGGCTCCTCGCTTACAAGATGCTCAACACCGCTGATTCGATGGTCGGTCACAAGAGCCCGAAATATCTGCATTTCGGCTGGGCTTCCGCCCGTCTCGACGACCTCGCCAACCTGCCCGCAGCACGGCTGTCGATCTTCCTCATCGCCGTGGGTGCCGCGTTCACGGACGGCCGCCGTGCCGCCCGCAGCGCCCTCGGCACGGCGTTGCGCGATCATGGTCTGCATCGTTCGCCCAATTCCGGCTGGCCGGAGGCGGCGATGGCCGGTGCGCTCGGCGTGCAACTGGCAGGTCCGCGGATCTATGCGGGCTCTCTTGTCAACGAACCGATGATCAATGGGTCCGGCCGGGCTGTCGCAACGGTCGGCGACGTGGAAGCCGGTGTTTCGCTATTCTACCGCGCCTGTGCAACCCTTGTTGTATTGGTCGGGCTTGTCGCTGTCGCTGCCAGTATATTTTAGCTTCGTTGTTGCATCGGCAAGAGAAAACACGGGCTTTGTTAATCCGGCATTTTCCATGTGGCTTAAGCGATTGTCATTCGAATAACGTTAGGTCTACGTCCGTTGTAAACACCGGTAAGGTGCGTATCTCGGGAGAGGACTTTAATGCCTAGAATTGCCGTGGTCTTTTTGGCCTTCTTGTTCACGCAAATTCATTCACCAACTGCCTTTGCCGCCAATCTTATTGCCAATGTCAGTCTTTCTTCTCAAACGATGACAGTCTCGCAGAACGGCATCGTCCGCCATCGCTGGAAGGTATCGACCGCGCGCAAGGGGTATGTCACCCCGAAAGGCAGCTGGAGTGCCAAGTGGCTGTCGAAAAACCATCGCTCGCGCAAATATGACGACGCGCCGATGCCGTATGCGGTGTTTTTCAACGGCGGTTATGCCGTACACGCGACCTATGACCTGAAACGCCTCGGCCGCCCGGCGTCGCACGGCTGCATCCGCCTTCACCCGGAAAATGCCGCGGAGTTCTTTTCGCTCGCCAGCCAGAACGGTCTGAGCAACACGCGGATTATCGTCACGCGTTGAGCTGAACGACCGCCGAACTATTCGAGGCTGGCGTTCCGCCAGCCTCTGCTCAACTTGTTGCGCTCAGTTCAGATTGATGACGATCTTGCCGAACGGCCCCCGGTCGAGATGATTGAGCGCGGCTTGCAGGTCTTCGAGCGGGTAGTGTGCGTCTATGACGGGCTTGATGCCTGTCGAATCGATGGCGCGGGAAAAGTCCTCGAGAGCGCGCCGATGACCGACGCTGATGCCCTGGATGACCGGTGATTTCAGTAGCAGCGGTCCGGCTGGTCCCGCGATCTCGAAACCGTCGAGAACGCCGATCAGCGAGATTTTTCCGTGCACCGCCACGGCGCGGATCGACTGGGCAAGGCTCGGACCGCCGGCAATCTCCAGAATATGGTCGACGCCAGCGTCACCGGTAAGCCGGTAGGTGGCCTCGACCCAGTCTTCCTCGCTGCTGTTGATGCCATGATGGGCGCCAAGCGCCTTTGCCTTCTCCAGTTTTTCATCGCTTCGCGACGTGACGATGACCGTCGCACCATGCGCCTTGGCGATCTGCAGGCCAAACAGCGCGACGCCGCCCGTACCCTGGACAAGCACCGTCGATCCGGCTTTCAGCCCGCCGCGCTCGATCAGAGCGAACCACGCGGTGAGACCGGCGACGGGCAGGGTGCTCGCCTCGGCATCATTCAGACTTTCGGGCGCCGCAGAGAACCAATTGTCCGGAAATACCACATACTCGGCAAGCACACCCTGATAGACGCCGCCAAGCGTCTGATAGGCCGGTACGCGCGCATTGCCGTTGTCTGCGGCATCGATCCAATCCGGCTTGAAAGTGGAAATGACCCGGTCACCGGGCTTGAAGCGGGTGACACCGGGTCCAATCGCGTCCACGACGCCGGCCATGTCGGATGCGGGGACAAAAGGCTGCGGCAGCGCCAGCCCCATGCCTGTTTCGATAACCAGTTTGTCGCGATAGTTGAGCGAGGCGGCCGACACCTTGACGCGGATTTCAGCCGGGCCCGGTCGCGGGACCGCCACCGTTTCGAGCTTCAGCTTGTCGCGTCCGATGGCCGCCATCGACCAGCGCCTCATTGTGTCCGCCATGTTTGTCTCCTGCTTGGTAGGCTCCATGAATGCGGCGAAACTAGCATTGCTTTTCATTCGTCAGTGGCGATAAGATTTCCGATAATTGTTTCCTCGAGAGCGACAAATTGATGAATGATCGTTTGAATGGCGTGTCCGTCTTTGTCGAAGCAGTTGAGTCCGACAGCTTTTCCACGGCAGCGCAGCGGCTGAACCTGTCCCGCTCTGCCGTGGCCAAGACCATCGGCCGGCTGGAGGAGCGGCTTGGTGCTCGTCTGTTCCACCGCACCACACGCAGCCAGACGCTGACCGAAGATGGCCAGGCTTTCTACGAGCGCTGCCTGCGCGCGCTTGAAGAGTTGCGGGCAGGCGAGGCGATGCTCGAATCGGGGCGCAAGGAAGTTGCCGGCCGCCTGCGGGTTTCCATGCCGGTTCTTTTCGGTCGCCGCTGTGCGGCGCCGATTCTGCTGAAGTTTGCGCAGGACCATCCGAAACTCGAGCTCGACCTGAACTTCACCGACAGCCGGGTCGATCTCGTCAACGACGGATTTGATCTCGCCATCCGCAATGGCCCGCTTGGCGAATGGCCGGGCCTGATGGTCAGGCGCCTGGCGCACCAGCGCATGACCGTCTGCGCCTCTCCGGGCTATCTGCAGGTCCACGGCGTGCCGAAGACGCGGGAAGACCTGCTTGATCACACGGCGATCCTCTATGCGCGCTCCGGTCGGGTGCGCTCCTGGCTTTTCCCGGTCGAGGGCGCGCCGGACCTCGAAATCATGCCGCGCTCGCGCATGCGCTTCGATGATCTCGAGATGATCGCGGACGCTGCCGTGCAGGGGCTGGGCCTCGTCTGGCTGCCATGCTGGCTCGTGCGCGACCGGGTGAGGGACGGCAGCCTCGTCTGTCTCTTCCAGAATGAATCGAGGCTTTCTTTCGACTGCTACGCCGTCTGGCCGCAGACGCCACATCTGCCGCTCAGGGTACGGCTTGCCCTCGACGCCCTGGCCGAGGGCCTGCCTGCGGCGACCCGGCTTGACGAGGCCGGTGGCCAGCCGTCTGATGTTTGCGCAACACCCTTTCCATAATTGCAACTCTCGGGCTCAGGCCCATTGGCTTTTCAGCCGCAATTACCTATAGGTTCGCCAAAACATGCATTCGAAAGAGGTAAGCGCGTGACAGCTACATTCGACAAGGTTGCGGATATTATCGCGGAGACAAGCGAAATCGACCGCGAGACGATTACACCGGAAAGCCACACGATCGACGATCTCGGCATCGACAGCCTGGACTTCCTCGACATCGTCTTTGCGATCGACAAGGAATTCGGCATCAAGATTCCGCTCGAGCAGTGGACCCAGGAAGTCAACGAAGGTAAGGTCTCGACGGAGGAATATTTCGTCCTCAAGAACCTTTGCGCCAAGATCGACGAACTGAGGGCCGCCAAGGGCTGACGAATGTTCCGCGTTCAACCACGCGGGAACACGTGCAACAACCATATCAATGCCGCCTGTCGCGTGGACTGCGCTTGACAGGCGGCATTTGCGTTTTTACTTGACGGTCGCATGATCGCGCCACCGCACCGGTTTCGGACGGGCCACACCTGGCGAGGTCGTGCGCGGATTTGAAATCCGGAGCATTCCAGGCGCTGTATCGCGATGCGCCGCGCTCCGGGCCAGCTGGATTTGCTCCTGATGCTCCTTGAATATTTTCAGATGATCGACCGGGTCGAGACCCTCGATCTTACCGCCAAGACGCTGACGGCGCGCTCGGTCGTCCCCGCCAAGAGCCCCGTCTTCGAGGGCCACTTTCCCGGCTATCCGCTGGTGCCAGGCGTTCTCCTGATCGAGACGATGGCGCAGGCCTCGGGTTTTCTCGTCCTGGCGGCGACCGGTTTTGCGGCCATGCCGTTCCTGATGTCGGTCGATGGCGCCAAGATGCGCACCTTCGTCGAGCCGGAAGCCGTCCTCGACATCGAGGCTTTTCTGGAGCATGACGGCTCCGGCTTTGCCGTGACCAAGGCAAAAATCACCTCGCAGGGCAAGAAGGTCTGCGACGCGCAATTGAAACTGCGGACCATGCCGTTCGATCAGGTGCCGCTTGGCCCGATTGTAAGGAAGCGTGCCGAAGAAGTGGGGCTGATGGCGGCGATGGCAGCCACGGCCGCGACGGGGGAATGACGATGGGCAAATCGGCCAATGATGTTGTGATCACCGGTGTCGGCATCGTCACCAGCCAGGGCGTCGGCACGGAGGTTCATGCTGCGGTTCTCGCTGCTGCCCAGACGCCTGTCGTGCGCGTCGAGACCGAGCGTTTCGCCCCCTATCCGGTGCACCCGCTGCCGGAGATCGACTGGTCGCAACAGATTCCGAAACGCGGCGACCAGCGGCAGATGGAAAACTGGCAGCGCCTCGGCGTCTTCGCGGCAGGGCTGGCACTGGATGACGCCGGCTTCAAGGATGACCTTGAAGCCTGCAGCAGCATGGACATGATCGTGGCGGCCGGGGGCGGGGAACGCGACATCACCGTCGATTCGCTGATTGTCGACGAGGGGCTGAAGCGCAACGACCGCGAGCGGCTGCTCAACGAGAAGCTGACGACGGAGCTGCGTCCGACGCTGTTCCTCGCCCAGCTTTCGAACCTGATGGCCGGCAACATCTCCATCGTCCACAAGGTGACCGGCTCCTCCCGTACCTTCATGGGCGAAGAGGGAGCGGGCATTTCGGCCGTGGAAACCGCTTTCGCCCGCATCAAGGCGGGCCAGTCCAGTCATACGCTCGTCGGCGGCGCCTTCGTGGCCGAGAGAAAGGACGTCTTGCTGCTGATCGAGGCGATCCAGGGCCACGCCCGTGGCGAGTGGCAGCCGCTCTGGGCGCGCAAGGCCGAAGACGGCGGCGGCATGATCCTCGGTTCGGTCGGCGCTTTCCTCGTCCTGGAATCGCGCGCTCATGCGGAGGCGCGCGGCGCCCACATCTATGCGGCGATCGACACGATCGAGGGCGATCGCGGCAGCCGGGAGGCTGGCCGGCTGGAAGCGCGGCTCGAACGGCTGCTGGAGCCGGCGAAGGAACTGGCGGGCGAGGGGACTGTTGTCTTCTGCGGCACGACCGGCTTTCAGGATCTGGCTGCGCGCGAGCAGGCGGTGCTTAGGACAGCGGTTCCGGGTGCGGCGCTTCGCGCCTATGGTGGCCTGACCGGCCATGCGCTTGAGACCCAGTTCCCGCTTGGCCTGGCGCTCGCTGCACTGACGCTTGACGGCGGAGCGAAGGTTCCGCCGTTCGACGCCGGTCACGAAAGGGCGATGACCGCCAGGGCAACGGCGGCCGTGGTCACAACTGTCGGCCATGTTCGCGGCGAGGGCGTTGCCCTCTTGTCGGCCAATGCGTGAGGAGTGAGCCATCATGACTGCATCGAAATTCACCGATCATCTCGGCCGGCCGATCATCGCGGTGACCGGCATGGGCGTCATCACCTCGCTCGGCCAGGGACTGAAGGACAATTGGGCGGCGCTGACCGCTGGCGTTTCCGGCATCCACGCGATCAAGCGCTTTCCGACGGAAGGATTGTCGACCCGCATTTCCGGCACCGTCGATTTCATCGATGTGCCGGCGGAAAACTCCGTCGAGCGGTCCTATGCCTTCGCTCGTGCGACGACGGAGGAGGCGCTGGCGCAGGCCGGGCTTTCCGGCGATTTCAACGGGCCGCTGTTCCTTGCCGCGCCGCCGATCGAGCCGGAATGGAGCGACCGCTTTGCGCTCGCCGACCGGGCACCGGCCTCCGAGCGCCCTGGCGATGCCTATGACCGGTTCATGGCGGTGCTGCGCAACAAGGCCGATCCCGTCTTCCACGAAGCCATGCTGTTCGGCGCCATTTCCGAGCGCCTCGCCGATCGCTTCGGCACGCGCGGCCTGCCGGTGACGCTTTCGACCGCCTGCGCTTCCGGCGCGACCGCGATCCAGCTCGGCGTCGAGGCGATCCGTCAGGGCCGCACCACCCGCGCGCTGACGGTTGCGACCGACGGTTCGGTCAGCGCCGAAGCGCTGATCCGCTTCTCGCTACTGTCGGCGCTTTCGACCCAGAACGATCCCCCGGAGAAGGCCTCCAAGCCCTTCAGCAAGGATCGCGACGGCTTCGTCATCGCCGAAGGTGCGGCGACGCTGGTGCTCGAAAGCCTGGAGGCGGCGCTTGCCCGCGGCGCCCGCGTACTCGGTATCATGAAGGGCTGCGGCGAGAAGGCGGACCTCTTCCACCGCACCCGCTCGTCGCCGGACGGCGGCCCGGCGATCGCGACGATTCGCGCGGCACTGGCCGATGCCGGGCTTGCCGAAAGCGGCATCGGCTACATCAACGCCCATGGCACCTCGACACCGGAAAACGACAAGATGGAATATGGCGCCATGTCGGCGGTGTTCGGCGAGGCGCTCGCCAGCATCCCGGTGTCGTCGAACAAGTCGATGATCGGCCACACGCTGACGGCGGCCGGTGCAGTCGAGGCGGTCTTCTCGTTGCAGACCATGCTGACCGGCACACTGCCGCCGACGATCAACTACACCAATCCTGACCCGTCGATCGTGCTCGACGTCGTGCCGAACGTGAAGCGGGAAGCAAGCGTCTCTGCGGTCCTGTCGAATTCCTTCGGCTTCGGCGGCCAGAACGCCAGCCTTGTCATGACGGCGGAACCCGCCTAATCCGACAGGCGGCAATTTTGATGAAGACGCCCCTGGGCGAAGGACTAAAATATCATGCGCGCTTTGCAACTGATCGACGACCGCAAGCTGGAAATCACCGACCTTCCCGAGCCGGAAGCGCCGGGACCCGGTGAGGTCACGCTGCGGGTCAAGGCCGTCGCGCTCAACCATATCGATGTCTGGGGCTGGCGCGGCATGGCCTTTGCCAAGCGCAAGATGCCGCTGGTGATCGGCGCGGAAGCGTCGGGCGTGGTCGATCAGATCGGCCCGGGTGTCGCCAATGTGCTGCCCGGCCAACTCGTCTCGATCTACGGCGCGCGCACTTGCGGCCTCTGCCGAGCGTGCCGGGAAGGCCGTGACAATCTTTGCGAGCATGTCGGCGGCGTGCACGGCTTCCATCTCGACGGTTTTGCCCAGGAGAAGGTCAACCTGCCGGCGCGCCTGCTCGTGCCGGCTCCTCCCGGTGTCGATGCGGTGGCTGCGGCTGTCGCTCCTGTGACCTTCGGTACGGTCGAGCACATGCTGTTCGACAATGCCAAGCTCGAGCCCGGCGAAACCATCCTCATCCATGCGGGCGGCTCGGGCATCGGCTCGGCGGCGATCCAGCTTGCCAAGAAGATCGGCTGCACCGTCATCACGACGGTCGGTTCCGACGACAAGATCGAGAAGGCGAAGGCGCTTGGCGCCGATCATGTCATCAACTACCGCACCGATCGCTTCGAGGGTGTCGTGCGCAAGCTGACCAAGAAGAAGGGCGTCGACGTCGTCTTCGAACATGTCGGCAAGGATACGTGGGCAGCCTCGATGTTCAGCCTGAAGCGTGGTGGGCGTCTGGTCACCTGCGGCTCGACCTCCGGCGTTTCCACCGAGATCAACCTGATGATGCTGTTCCAGCAGCAGTTGAAGCTGCTCGGCTCCTTCGGCTGCCGCATGGAGAACATGGCCAACGCCATGCAGAAGATGGCGCGCGGCCTCGTCCATCCGGTCATCGACACCGAAGTCGGTTTCAACGAAATCGACAAGGCGCTGGAGCGCATGGAAACGCGGCAGGTCTTCGGCAAAATCATCCTGCGAATGGACTGATCATCGTGCGCATGCTGATCACACGGCTGGTTCTTGCGGTGGAGCATTTCCGCCAATGGGCGATTGCGCAGTTCGTCTTCCTGCTGCTCGGTACGCTCAAGCTGTTTCCAGCCAATGGCGCCATCGAATTTGCCGATCGTTTCACCCGTTGGCTCGGGCCGAAGCTGAAGCGCCGGCACAGGTTGACGATGACCAATCTGCGCAATGCCTTTCCCGAAAAGAGCGAGGCGGAGATCGAGGCGATCGCGCTCGAAAGCTGGGGCAGTATCGGCAGGCTGGCGGCCGAATACGTCTTTCTCGACGAACTCTTCGATTTCGATCCGGCAAACCCGGA
Organism: Rhizobium giardinii bv. giardinii H152; assembly: GCF_000379605.1. Lineage (GTDB taxonomy): Bacteria > Pseudomonadota > Alphaproteobacteria > Rhizobiales > Rhizobiaceae > Pararhizobium > Pararhizobium giardinii. The sequence continues at coordinate 217,817 of NZ_KB902579.1, forward strand.
GCCGGGCCGCATCGAGGTTTCCGGCATCCCGCTGTTTGTCGAATTGCGCGACAATCCGCGTCCGTTCATCGTCTTTACCGCCCATAGCGGCAATTTCGAGCTGCTGCCGGTTGCGGGTGCGGCCTTCGGTCTGGACGTGACGGTGCTTTTCCGCCCACCCAACAACCCTTACGTCGCCGACAAGGTGTTCAATTTCCGCAAGCAGCGGATGGGCAGTCTCGTGCCGTCGCATGCCGGTTCCTCGTTCACGCTCGCGCGCAAGCTGGAGGCGGGCGGCGCCGTCGGCGTGCTCGTCGACCAGAAGTTCCGCAAGGGACTGACGACCAAGTTCTTCGGCCGGGACGTCCGCACCAATCCATTGCTTGCCAAGCTGGTGCGGCAGTTCAATTGCGAGGTCTATCCGGCCCGCTCGATCCGGCTGCCGAACGGGCGCTTCCGGCTCGAGCTCGAACCGGCCATCACCATTCCGCGCAGGGCTGACGGCAGCGTTGACGTCAACGCGACGGCGCAGCTTCTCAACGACAAGGTCGAGCGCTGGGTGAGGGAGTATCCGGGTCAGTGGCTCTGGTATCACGACCGCTGGAATATCAAGCGCAGCCTGAAGGACTGATCGGCAGCGGGGCGAGGAAGGCGCCTGCTGCGAGCCTCTTCCCGGCTGTGAATCCGCACCCTTGCTGACGCCGACCGCGCTGGTCCTCGGATCGAGGCTCGCCCGCCCGTGGGCGGCTCCCTACCAGCCATCCGCCGGCCGAATGTCGCTCAAATCGGCAACTGCCTGAAATAATTTCAACGGTAACGTTTCCGGCCGGTGCTCGGGTGTTGAATACGGTTTGCGCGGGTGTAAGTTGACTTCTTAAGGCAAGCCGATTGCAGGCGCTCCGGACGACCGACCATGCGCCGCGCAAATCGATCTATGTCTGGATTGCATCGCGTATCCGTGGCTTCGGGGGCATGAACGGGTTGCGCAGGGGTGGGGTGGAAAATTGAAGGCACTGATTGACCTTTTCTGGTTCAAATATTCCCAGCTGCAATATGCAGTGAAATCCGGCGATTATCTTCTGATAAACATTCTCGACCGGGAAATCGAACCGGTTCTGCAAGCCATCTATCACGAAGAGGCACGGGATTCGGTGGACGCCCGCCTGCAGTTCCAGTTCGTTCTCGACCTGCTGCAGAAGGAAGCCGGCGACGTTTCCAGCGTGCTGCGCCAGCGCGACGTCCTCCAGACCCTGGCGGACCGTTATTTGCAGGCGGGAAGCGGTGACGGCTTCGAGAAATCCTTTGCGCCGCGAACGTGCGGCAGCTTCCAGAAGGGCCGCGTCGACGAGGGCTTCCTGAACGAGGCGATCCTCGACTGCATGCCCGACCGTATCGCCGTCATCACCCCCGACTACCGTTACCTCTACACGAATTCCGTCAACGCCGCGCGACTGGAAGCGCGTCCGATGGACCTCGTCGGCCGACACATCGTCGAGTTCGTCGGTATTCAGCGCTTCGAGCAACGGGTCAAGCCGAACCTCGACAGATGTTTTGCCGGCGAACTCGTGGATTACACCTTTGCCAAGGAGCTTGAGAGCCGCACGATCATCGTGCGCTGCCGGATGACGCCCTGCATGTCGAGCACCGGCAAGATCATCGGCGCAATCCTGATCCTCCAGGAGATTGCCGACCGTCGCCATTCGATCGCCGCGTGAGGGCGACGGGCGACGAGGACCACCGCCCGCGCGCCGAATTGCATGCCGGCTATTTGTCGGACCAGACCGCGAGTTCGTAGCCGTCTGGGTCCTGGAAATGGAAGCGCCTGCCGCCCGGAAAGGAGAAGGTGTCCTTGACGATGCGGGCGCCGGCCGCTTCCAGCCGAGCCTGGGTGGCTGCAAGATCGTCTGCATACAGGATCACCAGCGGTCCGCCCGGTTTCACCGTTCCGGTCGTCAAGCCGCCCGTCAGGCGACCGTCGCTGAATTCACAATATTGCGGACCGTAGTCGGTGAACGACCAGCCGAACGCGGCGCCGTAAAACGCTTTTGAACGGGCGATATCCGATACCGCGAATTCGATATTGTCGATCTGGCGATCAACGCCCTTCTGTCCCATGGGTGGTGTCCTTGCTATGTTTCCAGACGTTTTTTCAACGTGTTGAGGTCTTTCAGAACCCATCTGAAATCGGCCTCGAACTGTTCCTCGCTCACATCGGGCAGCCGCAGCAGCGTGAACATGACCTCGGCGCCGTCGCCATTGGGCACGACACGCAGCGCATTGTGGACTTCAAGTCCCGATGCCATCGTCACGATATGGTCCATCACGCCGAAATCGTTCTCCGGCGCAAATTTCACGCGGACGCTGCCCAGCGGGCCATGCGCCACCCAATTCTCACCGTCGGCCTCCAGGCCGCTGCCGAGGCCGGAGGCCCAGAGCGCCATGTTTTCCGGCTTGGCCGCAAAGTCGTAAACTTCACGCCAATTTCTCTCGATGCTGATGTGAACGATCCTGGCTTGCCTCGCGCTCATCGGTACTTTCCTTCCACGTGTCTGCGAGTTCGATGGAAAATGCGGCGCAAAGTCTTGGGCAAGACGGAAAATCGCCGTGCCGTGTGAGCGCTCGGGGCGTTCGTCCAAGCTTACCCGGCCTACCCGGAAAAGTCTCGCTTTCGACAACAATCACTTGTCGTTAATCGATTTGAATGCCAAAACTCCGTCAGCATGCAAGGCGCTTTGAGGCATCCCCTGCCGCACGAAACCGCCCTGCATAAGTCAATCTGGTGTAGTTATGGCGCATGTCCAGCCGGACATCGGCCGCTTCACTGTCTAACGGAGGCACATACGGTGGCACAGGCGGAAATCGGCCTTATCGGTCTTGGCGTTATGGGATCGAATCTGGCGCTCAACATTGCCGAGAAAGGCAACAGGATCGCAGTCTTCAACCGTACGGTGGAAGCGACGCGGAAGTTCTTTGCCGATGCCGGCGAGCTGCAGAGCCAGATCGTGCCTTGCGAGACCATCGAGGAGTTCGTTGCCGCCATCCGACCCCCACGGCCGATCATCATCATGATCAAGGCCGGCGAAGCCGTCGATCAGCAGATGGAACTGCTCAAGCCCTATCTTGAGAAGAACGACATCATGATCGATGCCGGCAATGCCAATTTCCGCGATACGATGCGTCGCTTCGACCATCTCAAGGACAGCGGCCTGACCTTCATCGGCATGGGCGTTTCCGGCGGCGAGGAGGGCGCGCGCCACGGTCCGTCCATCATGGTCGGCGGCAGGCAGGAGTCCTGGAAACGCGTCGAAAAGGTGCTGACCTCGATCGCCGCGAAATATGACGGCGTCCCCTGCGTCGATTGGCTTGGCGAAAACGGCGCCGGTCACTTCGTCAAGACCATCCACAACGGCATCGAATATGCCGACATGCAGATGATCGCCGAAATCTACGGCATCTTGCGTGATGGCCTGAAGATGGGCGCCACCGAAATCGGCGAAGTCTTTGGCGAGTGGAACAGGGGCCGGCTGAATTCCTATCTTATCGAGATCACCGAGAAGGTGCTGAAGGCGGCAGACCCCATCACCGGCAGGCCGATCGTCGATCTGATCCTCGACAAGGCCGGCCAGAAGGGCACGGGCAAATGGTCGGTGATCGAGGCGCAGAACATGGGCGTCCCGGCGACCGGCATCGAAGCCGCCGTCGCCGCACGCAGCATCTCGTCGATGAAGGATGAGCGCGAAGCCGCCGAAAAGGTGCTGGGCCTGCCGAATGTCGGCGAGTTCAGGGTGGCCGACAAGGCTGCCTTCCTCAAGGACCTCGAGAGCGCACTGCTTGCATCGAAGATCGGCGCCTATGCTCAAGGGTTTGCCGTCATGTCCGCCGCGTCCAAGGAATTCAACTGGAACCTGCCGATGCCGACCATCGCCAAGATCTGGCGCGCCGGCTGCATCATCCGCTCGCAGTTCCTCGATGAGATCACCACGGCCTTCACCAAGGATCCGGATGTCGCCAACCTGATCGTCACGCCGGCCTTTGCCAGGATGGTCAAGGAGAGCGACGGCGCGCTTCGCCGCGTCGTGTCCGCGGCCGCCCTCGGCGGCCTGCCGGTGCCGGCTCTCGCATCTGCGCTCGGCTATTTCGACAGCTACCGTCGCGGGCGCGGTACGGCGAACGTCATTCAGGCGCAGCGCGATTTCTTCGGCGCCCATGGCTTTGATCGCATCGACGGCGAAGATGCGCACCATGGCCCTTGGGGCAGCGGCCTGAGCGCCTGATCTCGGCGCTCTCGTCGGGTCCCTGGACAAAAAAGCCGCGCGAATTGCTTCGCGCGGCTTTTTGCTTCTGTGAAATGCGCGTCAGATGGCCTGGCTCAGGCTCTGCAATTCTTCCGCCGGCAAACCGGCAATGCGGCCGATTACCGCTTTCGCCAGCTCCCGGCCGGCGTGGCGGATGTCCTCGTTCATGGTGATGACTTCGGGACGCAGCCAGCTCAGGAAGTCGCTCGGCACCTTGGACACCATATCCACATGCTGCGTGAGCTTCTTGCCGACGGCTTCGAGGCCGGCGATCAACGCGATCGAACCGGCGCCGGAACCCGAAACGATGCCGTCGGGTGCGTCGTCGGAGCGCATCAGCGTCTCGAACGCTGCGCGGATTTCCGTCAGGCTGTTGTCGAGATCGACCGCGCCGAAGGCGACGGCCTCGACGCCGAAATCGCGGATGCCTTCGTCGAAGCCCTTGCGCATGTGGCGGTGGAAGGTCAGATGCGGCGGCGGCTGCAACAGGACGATTCGCTTGCGCCCGAGCTCCGCCAGCCGCCGGACGGCTTCATAGGCAAATCCTTCATTGTCGAAATCATGATAGGGGTGGATCAGTCCCATATCGGTGCGGCCATGGGTGGCGAAGGGAAAATTTCGCTCCATCATCAGTGCGACGCGCGGATCTTTCGGTTCCGTGCGCGAGATGATCACGCCGTCCGCGGCGCCGGTGTCGAGCACGTAGCGGACCGGGGCGAGGGCGTCCTTCGAAAACCCGTAGGGCGTGATGACCAGATGATAGGGCGTGGAGGCCAACACTTCCGAAATGCCGACGACGATCGGGCTGGTTAGTCCCATCACCTCTTCTTCGAGTGACAGTACCAGGCTGATGACGTTGGTCTTGCCGGTGCGAAGGCGGACGCCGGCGCGGTTCGGCTGGTAGCCCACCTGTTTGGCGACAAGCCGGACACGCTCCTTGGTTTCGGCGCCGATATCGGGCGCATCCTTCAAGGCACGCGAGACCGTCGTGATGCCAAGGCCCGTCATGAAGGCGATTGTCTTCAGGGTCGGGCGCTCCTGCAATGAGGGGGACGCCGAGGCCTGGTTGCTCTTGGTCTTCTCGTCCATTCCCGCCTATCGCCTTTTCATGTTCGTCCGCATCTTTTCCTGCGGCAGACCCTCTCTGGTCTTTCATGCCTTATATACGATTTATGACATATGGGCACCCGTCGCCTAAGCGCGCTCAATTTGTCGAAAATCTGTAACGATACAGTTTGCTTGTCGAGCGCTTTTTTTATCGACTATCAGCGCGGTCTCTCCGTAAGGTTGTATCTCGCAATGCATCATGAAGACTTTGCATCTGCGAAAAGAAGGTCGCGTTTCAAAAGCTTCGCATCTTAAGAAATGTGCTGAAATTCCCGGATAAAAATGACTTTCTGTCCAAACTGCACGTCAACATGAGTGACGCAGGCTGATCTACAATGCACCTTCGAAATACCCGTAATAATTGTTGTGAAAATTTCTTAAGAATTTCGCGTTGTGGCTGTTGCGCATGCAAATCGATTGAACTAAGTTTTTTCCGGTAACGTTACAGTGAGGGAGGAGAACTCATGAAATTGCGTTTGTTGGCAGCTGCTTTGGCGGCGACTGTTGTGCTTCCATTGAGCGTAGCCAGCGCTACCGATCTGGAAGTAACTCATTGGTGGACGTCCGGTGGCGAAGCCGCGGCGGTCGCCGAACTGGCAAAAGCATTCGACGCGACCGGCAATCACTGGGTTGATGGCGCCATTGCCGGTTCGGGTGGTACCGCCCGGCCGATCATGATCAGCCGCATCACTGGCGGCGATCCGATGGGGGCAACGCAGTTCAACCACGGCCGGCAGGCGGAGGAACTGGTAGAGGCCGGCCTGATGCGTGACCTGACCGACGTCGCCACCAGGGAGAACTGGAAGGATATCGTCAAGCCGTCGAGCCTGCTCGACAGTTGCACCATCGAAGGCAAGATCTATTGCGCGCCGGTCAATATCCACTCCTGGCAGTGGCTGTGGCTGTCGAATGCGGCCTTCAAGCAGGCCGGCGTCGAGGTGCCGAAGAACTGGGACGAATTCGTCGCCGCGGCCCCGGCCCTGGAGAAGGCTGGCATCATACCGCTCGCCGTCGGTGGCCAGCCCTGGCAGTCGGCCGGTGCGTTTGACGTGCTGATGGTCGCGATTGCCGGCAAGGACGTCTTCAACAAGGTGTTCGGCGAGAAGGATGCGGAAGTGGCCGCAGGTCCCGATATCGCCAAGGTCTTCAAGGCTGCTGATGATGCCCGCAAGATGTCCAAGGGCAGCAACGTGCAGGATTGGAACCAGGCCACCAATCTGGTCATCACCGGCAAGGCCGGCGGCCAGATCATGGGCGACTGGGCGCAAGGCGAATTCCAGGTTGCCGGCCAGAAGGCTGGCACGGACTATACCTGCCTTCCGGGTCTTGGCGTCAACGAGATCATCTCTACCGGCGGCGATGCTTTCTACTTCCCGCTGCTGAAGGATGAGGAAAAGTCGAAGGCACAGGAAGTGCTCGCCTCGACGCTGCTCGATCCGAAGACGCAGGTCGCCTTCAATCTGAAGAAGGGGTCGCTGCCGGTACGCGGTGACGTCGACCTCGATACAGCCAATGACTGCATGAAGAAGGGTCTCGAGATCCTTGCCAAGGGCAATGTGATCCAGGGCACCGACCAGCTTTTGTCCGCAGACAGCCAGAAGCAGAAGGAAGACCTCTTCTCGGAGTTCTTCGCCAACCCCTCGATGACGCCGGAAGATGCGCAGAAGCGCTTCACCGACATCATCGCGTCGGCCGATTGATCAACGGCTACTCTATCGAAAGCCGGCTCCGCCTCGCGCGGGGCCGGTTCGAAACTCAAACCCGGAAGTTCAATGCCGGCTGTTGCGGTGGGCTCAGGATACCGCGCCACGGACCGGCGATCCTTCGGACTTGAGGATGGAGCGAAGTGCTGCGGTGTGCGCCGCCGCTTTCAATCGGATGAACCTGATCCAGGGGAGGAATGAGACATGACGGGCCAAGCGTATGCCGGCCGGCCAAACCAGTTGTTGCGCAATCTGCATTCCAAGATTGCCTCAATTCCGATGATACTGACCGCCGTCGTGATCTTTCTCGGCGGCACGCTTTGGACGGTGTTTTATTCCTTCACCAATTCGAAGCTCCTGCCGCGCCTATCGTTTGTCGGGCTTGATCAGTATGAGCGCCTGTGGGCAGCCCCGCGCTGGCTGATGTCCATCCAGAACCTTGCCATTTACGGCTTCTTCTCGCTGATTTTCAGCCTGGTGATCGGTTTCGTGCTCGCTGCGCTGATGGACCAGAAAATCCGCTTCGAGAATACGTTTCGGACGATCTTCCTCTATCCGTTCGCTCTCTCCTTCATCGTCACCGGCCTGGTCTGGCAATGGGTGCTCAATCCGGAATTCGGCGTGCAGTCGGTGGTCCGGTCGCTCGGCTGGACGAGCTTCACCTTCGATCCGCTCTACAATCAAAGCATCGTCATCTACGGCATCCTGATCGCCGCCCTCTGGCAGGGAACGGGTCTCGTCATGTGCCTGATGCTCGCCGGCCTGCGCGGCATCGACGAGGACATCTGGAAGGCCTCGCGCGTCGACGGCATTCCGATGTGGAAAACCTACCTCTTCATCATCATTCCGATGATGCGCGCCGTCTTCATCACCACGCTGGTCATCATCGCAAGCGGCATCGTCCGGGTCTACGACCTCGTCGTGGCGCAGACCAGCGGCGGTCCCGGCATCGCCTCCGAAGTGCCTGCCAAATATGTCTACGACTACATGTTCCAGGCGCAGAACCTCGGTCAGGGGTTTGCCGCCTCGACCATGATGCTGATCACCGTCGCCATCATCATCGTGCCCTGGGCCTATCTGGAATTCGGAGGACGCAAGCGTGGATGACACCGTATCGCTCAAGGGGCGGGCTGCCCACAGCGCCTCAAGACTTGCCCCGGGCCCGAAGGGCAAAAAGCCTCGCCCGATGTTTTCTCCCAGAAACATCATGATCTATGGCGCGCTGATCTTCGCCGCGGCCTATTATCTGCTGCCGCTCTACGTCATGGTGGTGACGTCGTTGAAGGGCATGCCGGAAATCCGGCTCGGCAACATCTTCTCGCCTCCTCTCGAGATAACCTTCGAACCATGGGTCAAGGCATGGTCCAGCGCCTGCACGGGCCTGAATTGTGACGGGTTGTCGCGCGGATTCTGGAACTCGGTCCGTATCACCATTCCCTCGACGGTCGTCTCGATCGCGATCGCGTCGATCAACGGCTACGCGCTGGCGAACTGGCGGTTCAAGGGCGCCGACCTGTTCTTCACGATCCTCATCGTCGGCGCCTTCATCCCTTATCAGGTGATGATTTATCCGATCGTCATCGTTCTGCGCGAAATCGGTCTCTATGGCTCGCTGACGGGTCTGATCATCGTCCACACCATCTTCGGCATGCCCATCCTGACGCTTCTCTTCCGCAACTACTTCTCGTCGCTGCCGGAAGAACTGTTCAAGGCGGCGCGCATCGACGGTGCCGGGTTCTGGACGATCTATTTCAAGATCATGCTGCCGATGTCGCTGCCGATCTTCGTCGTCGCCATGATCCTGCAGATCACCGGCATCTGGAACGACTTCCTGTTCGGCGTCGTGTTCACCCGACCGGAATATTATCCGATGACCGTCCAGCTCAACAACATCGTCAACTCGGTCCAGGGCGTGAAGGAATACAACGTCAACATGGCGGCGACCATCCTGACGGGGGCCGTTCCATTGATCGTCTATTTCGTTTCCGGACGGCTTTTTGTCCGCGGTATTGCCGCCGGCGCAGTGAAAGGGTGAGTGCATGAACAACGTCAGCGTATCGGTCAGGGATCTGTCGTTGAGCTTCGGTGCCGTCACCGTGCTCGACACGCTTAACCTCGACATCCAGAACGGCGAATTCCTCGTCCTGCTCGGCTCGTCCGGCTGCGGCAAGTCCACACTCTTGAACTGCATTGCCGGTCTTCTCGACGTCACCAACGGCCAGATCTTCATCAAGGACAAGAACGTCACGTGGGAGGAGCCCAAGGACCGCGGCATCGGCATGGTGTTCCAGTCCTACGCGCTCTATCCGCAGATGACGGTCGAGCGGAACCTGTCCTTCGGCCTGCGCGTCGCAAAGCTGCCGGCTGCTGAAATCGACAAGCGTGTTGCGCGTGCCGCCGAAATCCTGCAGATCCAGCCGCTGCTCAAGCGCAAGCCCTCGGAACTGTCGGGCGGTCAGCGCCAGCGCGTCGCGATCGGCCGCGCCCTTGTTCGTGACGTCGATGTGTTCCTGTTCGATGAGCCGCTGTCCAACCTCGACGCCAAGCTGCGCTCGGAGCTGCGTGTCGAAATCAAGCGGCTTCACCAGTCGCTGAACAATACGATGATCTACGTCACCCACGATCAGATCGAAGCCCTGACCTTGGCGGATCGTATTGCCGTCATGAAGAGCGGCGTCATCCAGCAGCTTGCCGATCCGATGACGATCTACAATTTCCCTGAAAATCTCTTCGTCGCCGGCTTCATCGGTTCGCCGTCGATGAACTTCTTCCGCGGCGAGATCAAGGACCGGGGAGGGCGCAAGGTGATCGAGGTCAATGGCGTCGATTTCGGCATGGAGGCTTATCCGGCGCGCGGACCACTGGAGGCCGGCCGCAAGGTCGTGCTCGGCGTGCGGCCGGAACATGTGAAGGTCGATGAAAACGTGCCTGGACGGGAAGTTCACGATGCGGTCGTCGATATCGAGGAGCCGATGGGCGCCGACAATCTCCTGTGGTTGAAGCATGCGGGGCAGACCATGTCGGTGCGCATTGCCGGTGCGCGACGCTACGCGCCCGGGACGGCGCTGAAAATCAGTTTCGACATGTCGATGGCCTCGGTCTTCGACGCCGCCACCGAAAACAGGATCTGATCAACTGCAACATCATGCGGCCGCGCTCCGCGGCCGCTTCGAAGATGATGACGCCCATCCCTGCGCTGGGCCGCAAATGGATTTTTGACAATGTCTGCTGATGTCTTCCCCTCCGAACCCGTGGCGCTTGACCTGTCGGGCGAGTGGCTGCTTGCCTCGTCGGACAACAGTCATGCGCTGACGATGACCATTCCGGGCGACGTGCACAGCGCTTTGCAGGCGGCCGGCGCGATCGCCGATCCCTATGCCGGTCGCAACGAGGATGACGTCCAGTGGGTGGCACACAAGGACTGGGTGCTTGAGCGCACGTTCGACATTGACGCGGCCGATCTCGCCGGATTCTGGTATCTCGATATTGAAAGCCTGGACACCGTCGCCTCGGTCTATGTCAACGACGAGCTGGTTCTCGATGCCAGGAACTGCTTTCTTCGCTATCGCCCGGCCGTAAGCTCGGTCTTGAAAGCGGGCCAGAACCGGCTGCGCATCGTCATCCATTCAGCGATCGCTGCGGGGGCGCAGGCGCAGGCTGCCCAGCCCTTCTATATACCCTATTCGACCGGCAATTGCCCGATCCCGAATGGCAATATGCTGCGCAAGCCGCAATGCCATTTCGGCTGGGACTGGAACATCGCCGTCGCGCCGCTTGGCATCTACGGCGCAATCGCCCTCAAGAAACTCGCAGCTGCCCGCATCGAACACGTCACGACCCGCCAGGTGCCGCAGGCCGGCGGCGCCATCGACCTTCAGGTGACGGTGACGCTCTTTGCGGAGGATCCGAGCGTCGTCGGCATCGACTTCTCGCTCGACGGCGCAAGGGAGCGCCTGGATTGCGCCGTCAATGCCGGTGAGACGCAGGTGACGCACGTCTTTACCGTCGACAATCCGAGGCTCTGGTGGCCGGCAGGCAGCGGCGAGCAGGCGTTGTCTGAACTCATCGTCTCGCTTCCGGGTGAAACCGTGAGCCGTCAGATCGGCTTGCGGACGATCGAGCTTCTGACGGACAAGGACGAGGCCGGCAGCCGTTTTGCCTTCCGCGTCAACGGACGCGAAATCTTCTGCCGCGGTGCCAACTGGATCCCGGCCGATGCGCTCGCCTCGCGGGTGACGCCTGAGGGCGTCGAGGATCTGCTGCGCTCGGCGGTCGATGCCAACATGAACATGATCCGTGTCTGGGGCGGGGGCTTTTACGAGACGGACTGGTTCTATGACCTCTGCGACCGGCTGGGCCTGATGGTCTGGCAGGATTTCATGTTTGCCTGCAATCTTTACCCTTCGACCCCGGATTTCCTCGAAAACGTCGCGGCGGAGGTGGATTACCAGGTCAAGCGGCTGTCATCGCATCCATCGATCGCGCTCTGGTGCGGCGACAACGAGCTCGTCGGCGCGCTTACCTGGTTTGAAGAGAGCCGCAAGGATCGCGACCGCTATCTCGTTTCCTACGACCGCCTCAACCGCACCATCGAGACCGGCATCAAGGCCGCCGCACCCGATGCTGTCTGGTGGCCGTCAAGCCCGTCTGTCGGGCCGCTCAACTTCGGCGATGCCTGGCATGCGGATGGTTCCGGGGACATGCACTATTGGTCGGTCTGGCACGAGAACAAGTCGTTCGACAACTACCGCACGGTCCGGCCACGCTTCTGCTCGGAGTTTGGCTTCCAGTCCTATACCTCGATGCCGATCGTGCGGCAATTCGCGGAACAGAAGGACCTGAACATCGCTTCGCCGGTGATGGAATCGCACCAGAAGAATGCAGGCGGCAATGAGCGCATCGCGGCGACCATGTTCCGCTACTTCCGCTTTCCGAAGGATTTTTCCAACTTCGTCTATCTCAGCCAGATCCAGCAGGGGCTGGCGATCCGCACTGCCGTCGAATTCTGGCGGTCGCTGAAGCCTCATTGCATGGGAACGCTGTACTGGCAGCTCAACGACACCTGGCCGGTGGCCTCCTGGGCGAGCCTCGACTATGGCGGCAACTGGAAGGCCATGCATTACATGGTACGCCGGTTCTTCCAGCCGGTGGCTGTCGCCGCCATTCCCTCCGACGATGGAACGACCATCGCCTTCTCGATGGTCAACGACACCGCCGCCCCGGTCACGGTCGAACTGCAGACCTTCCTGGTCTCGCTGTCGGGCGAGAAGCAGCCCCTGACGGCTGCCGCCGGCACCTGCAGCCCGGATCGCGCCGCAACACTGCTGTCGATCACTGCTGCGGATATCCCGGAGAACATGCTGCTGTTCTGGTCCTTCGAAGCCTCGAACGGCATGCGCGGCGAGGGGCACCATGTTCAGGGCACCTACAAGGCGCTCGATCTGGTCCCGTCCGATCTCCTGATCTCGACGACCCCGGCCGTCGACGGCACTTACGAGATCACCGTTGCGGCGAGTGGCCTTGCCCTGCATGTGATGATCGAAACCGATATTGAGGGCCGCTACTCCGATAACGCCTTCGACCTGACGGCCGGCGAACGCCGCGTCATCCGTTTCACACCCAAGCAGCCGCAGGCCGCAGATTGGAAGCCGGTCTTTATCGGCTACGACCTGCAGTCCTGCCAGGGCACCGGTTAGCGAGATCTTGATGCTTCAAAGTGCCTACCGCTTGCCATCACCCAAGAAGACACCCGCCCGAGCCATCTGATGATCTCGGAGACGACACCTGGCTCCCCTAACTCCCAAGGAGAACTTGCCCATGCAGACCGTCAGCTTCCAGCTTTACAGCGCCCGGAATTTCCCGCCGCTTTCCGACGTCCTGAGGACGGTCGGTGCCGTCGGCTACAAACAGGTCGAGGGTTACGGCGCGCTGTACGCCTCGCTCGACGACGCAGCACTTGCCCGCCTGAAGGCCGACATGGACGAAAGCGGCGTCACGATGCCGACCGCGCATTTCGGCCTCGACATGCTCGAATCCGATCCGGCCGGCGTTCTGAAGATCGCCAACACCCTCGGCATCAGGGCCGTTTATTGCCCCTATCTGCTTCCCGATCAGCGGCCGACGGACGCGGCCGGTTGGAGGGCGTTCGGCGAACGCCTGGAAAAGGCAGGAAAGCCCATCCGTGACGCCGGCCTCGACTTCGGTTGGCACAATCATGACTTTGAATTTATCGCACTGCCTGACGGCTCGATCCCGCAGGAGCAAATCTTTGCCGGCGGACCGAACCTCTCCTGGGAAGCAGATATCGCCTGGGTCATCCGCGGCGGTGCCGATCCCTTTGCCTGGATCGAAAAATATGGCCGCCGGATTACTGCCGTCCACGTCAAGGACATCGCTGCAGCCGGCGAAAATGCCGATGAGGACGGCTGGGCCGATGTCGGCCATGGCACCGTTGATTGGAAGAGGCTGTTCAAGGCGCTGACCGCGACACCTGCCCGATACTACATCGTCGAGCACGACAACCCCAAGGATTTCAAGGCGACGGCCGAGCGCTCGATCGCATCGATCAAGACCTACTGACAGAAAGAGCAGATCATGACACGAGAACTCGGCGTCGGCATCATCGGATGCGGCAACATCTCCACCACCTATTTCAAGCTTTCGCCGCTCTTCAGGGGCATCAGGGTCGTCGCCTGCGCCGACATCAATCCGGCCGCCGCCGAAACGCGCGCATCCGAATATGATGTCAAGGCGCAGACCATCGAGGCCCTGCTTGCCAATCCGGAGATCGACATCGTCGTCAACCTCACGATCCCGGAAGCGCATTTCCCCGTCTCGAAGATGATCCTGGAGGCCGGCAAGCACGTCTATTCCGAAAAGCCGCTCGTGCTTTCGCTGGAGCAGGGCGAGCAGCTGCGCGGCATCGCCACGGCCAACAACCTGAAGGTCGGCTGCGCACCGGATACCTTTCTCGGCGGCGCGCACCAGCTGGCGCGGGACTATATCGACCAGGGCAAGATCGGCCGCGTCACCTCGGGCACCTGCCACGTGATGAGCCCTGGCATGGAGATGTGGCATCCGAACCCGGACTTTTTCTTCCTGCCCGGCGGCGGTCCGATCCTTGATCTTGGCCCGTATTACATCGCCAACCTCGTCAACCTGATCGGCCCGGTCAAGCGCGTGGCGGCACTGACGTCGATGGCTAATCCGACCCGCACCATCACCAGCGAGCCGCGCAAGGGCGAGGTCATTCCGGTGAAAACCCCGACCAACATCCATGCGCTGCTCGAATTCCAGAACGGCGCGACGGTGACTCTGTCGGCAAGCTGGGATGTCTGGTCGCATCGCCACGGCAATATGGAGCTCTATGGCACGGAAGGCTCGCTCTTCCTGCCCGATCCGAACTTCTTTGGCGGCACGGTCCTGGCCAGCGGCCGCGACAAGGATATCCAGCCCGTCGAGATGTGGGATCATCCCTTCGCCGTCAACAATCAGGAGCATCCGCAGGGACCGATGGCCAATTATCGCACCGCGGGCCTTGCCGACATGGCGCTTGCCATCCTCGAAGGGCGCGACGCCCGCTGCTCGCTGGAGCGCGCGCTGCACGGTGTCGATGTCATGGTGTCGATCCTGAAGTCGGGCGAGACGGGCCAGTTCGTCGAACTGACGACGACCTGCACGCAGCCGGCGGCGCTCGGCATCGAGGAGGCCAACGCGCTTCTGAGGTAAGATGTTTGCTGGCCCGCTGCCTGGATATGCAATGCGGCGGGCCAGTGCCTCGGCCTGCGATCAGACGAGAAACATGGCATCCGACATCGGCATGGTGGAGGAGATCGTGATGGCATTGTTGAGATTGACGGTGCCACCGCCGCCGTCTGACGCATACCAGATTGCCACGGTGCTGACGCCCGACTGGCTCTCGAGCTTGCAATAGTAGTTGCCGATCTCGTCCGCCTTGCCTTCGAAAGCGTCAAGGGAAAGGGCGCTGAAAACGGAGATGTCGAACCGATCCGTACTTGCCGCGTCTTCCACGGAGATCGTCGTGGTGCCGGTTCCGGGGTTTTCCCGGCCGGTGAGGGTGATCTTGTCGTTGCCGTTGCCGGTCTTGAATTGGACGAGCAGGGTGTCGCCGGTCATTGACAGGCGGTAGGCATCGTTGCCGCTGCTGCCTTCGAAAGTGATGGTGTCGCCGTCTGGGTCGGCGGGGAGCTTGTCGGCGTCAAGTGTCAGGCTGTGCGTCAGTCCGGCCCGGAGGTTGACATAGGTGTCGATGTTCTGCGTCAGCGCCTTGAGCGAGATTTCGGTCTTGATCTTCCCCCCTGTCGGTATCGAAAACGCGATCCGCGGCATCATCGATGAAATAGGTGTCGTATCCCGCGCCACCCTTCATGACGTCGCTGCCGTCGCCGCCGTTGATGATGTCGTTGCCGGCGCCTGTGGACGCGTGATCGTCGCCCGCGCCAAGGTTTATGTTGTCCTTTCCCCTGCCGGAATAGACCCAGTCGTCGCCGCCCCCGGTCTTTATCCTGTTGTCGCCATCGCCGGCGATGACAAGATCGTTGGTGTTCGTCTCGTTCAGCGTCGTCTCGGCATCGAGCCGCGCAGTCGCCGCGACACCCGGTGCAAATGTGTCGTTGCCCGCACCGCCCGCCTGGACGAAGTGCAATTGGTCGCCAAAGGCATATTTGTCCGACAGGATTTTCAGGTAGGACGCGATTTGTGCCTCGAACGACTGGGTCTTCGCATTCACCGCGTCCGCCTCGTTGATGACCTTGTCGCGGGCGGCGATCTTCTCGTAGACGCTCGATGCCCCGCCTTCGCGATCGAACAGGAAGTCCATCGCCTTGAGCACGGCGCCGGCATCCTTTCGATCGGCCGGCGCAAGGATGCCCACCTTGTTCGATTCGTCTTCGCGCCGGTTCTGCAGGCCCTTGAAGTCGAAATTGCTGTGGTTGTAGCGGACTTCGTACCAGAATCGGGCATGGTTGTCGGTCTTGATCGCGGTGGCGATGCCCGGGCCGATCAGGGTTGGTGCATTGTAGTATAGCGAATAGAGGACGAGGCGTTCCTGCGATTCGTCCGGCAGAGAGACGCCGAAGGCGTTCAGCCTTGCGGCCAGGTCCGTCTCGATCGAGGAGGTGAACAGCCCCGCCTGACCCTTGAGCCTTGCCTCCAGCAGAACGGTCGCCTGCGCATCGGTGAGCCAGAGCGACTGCAGCGCCTTCTTTTCCGCTGCCGTGCCCGCTTTGCCTTGCGAGGTATTGATCAGCGCGACATCGTCTGCGGCCGTCGGCGTCGGGTCGGCTTTCCATTTCGCGATGATTTTCAGGCCGCTTTCCTGCAAGGCGGACAGCTTGCCATCGATTTTGCCCGTCAGCGCCAGCTTGTAGGCCGCCGAGATGGCGCTGAAGCTGATGTTCAGTCCATAACCGATTGTCGGGATGTGCTTGCCGTCGTCATGGATGCCGCCATGTGCGCTCGGCGCGGTCTTGCCGATAGGGGGGGAATTTTCCCACGTCTTCAGAAAGGCTGCGGTCTTCGACAGAAAGCCCGCCTTTTCGATGCTGGTAATATTGGTGAGTGGCACGGTTCACCCGTCGACAATTGAATTCCCTTATCCGATGATGAAATCAATGCGGTTACCGTCCGGTTAGCGATGTCGATATTCGCCCGTTTGTTGGCGACCAAAACCGTTCGACGGCTTGAACTTCGATTGCGGCGCCCTTGTTTCAGCTGGCGCCTCCGTGGCATATCGCTGTCTCGCTTCTGCGGACCCAATGGGAAGGATCTCTGACATGGCATGGCAACCGGCGGACACCCGCTACGAGACGATGAAGTACAATCGCTGCGGCAAGAGCGGGCTGAAGCTGCCGGCTGTGTCGCTCGGCCTGTGGCACAATTTCGGCCATGACACGCCGCATGAGCGCAAGCTCGACATGTGCCGCACGGCCTTCGACCTCGGCATCACCCATTTCGATCTCGCGAACAATTACGGTCCGCCGCCGGGCTCGGCCGAAACCGCGTTTGGCGAAATCATGCGCACGGAGTTTGCCGGTCTGCGCGACGAGCTGATCATTTCCTCCAAGGCCGGCTATGACATGTGGCCGGGTCCCTACGGCGAATGGGGCAGCCGCAAGTATCTGATCGCCTCCTGCGACCAGAGCCTGAAGCGCATGGGCCTCGACTATGTCGACATCTTCTATTCGCACCGCTTCGATCCCGACACGCCGCTCGAGGAAACCTGCGTCGCGCTCGATCATATCGTCCGCTCGGGCAGGGCGCTTTATGTCGGCATCTCCTCCTACAACTCGCAGCGTACCCGCGAGGCAGCTGCAATTCTCAAGGATCTCGGCACCCCGCTGCTCATCCATCAGCCGAGCTATTCGATGCTGAACCGCTGGGTCGAGGATGACGGCCTCGTCGATACCCTCGAAGGCCTCGGCGTCGGCTCGATCGTGTTCTCGCCGCTGGCGCAGGGCATGTTGACGACGAAATATCTCGGCGGCATTCCCGCCGACAGCCGCGCCGCGCAAAACCATTTCCTCAAGAAGGACTTCATCCGCCCGTCGATCATCGACAATATCCGCAAGCTCAACGAGATTGCCGAGAAACGCGGCCAGACGCTGGCGCAGATGGCGATCGCCTGGGTGCTGCGCGGCGGCCATATCACCTCGGCGCTGATCGGCGCCAGCCGCGCCTCGCAGATCGTCGATTGTGTCGCCGCGCTGAAGAACGACACGTTCACGCCGGAAGAGCTGGCGGAGATCGACGTCTATGCCAAGGAAGCCGACATCAATCTCTGGGCTTCGTCGGCTGAGCGCGCGTAAGCGGCACGAGCACTCGGGTTGCTAATGGGGGCATCGGATCGTCTGGTCCGGTGCCCCTTTCCGTCTCCTGCGGGCTTTGATCAACGGCCTGTCTGCCCGGATTTTTCCCCTCAGGCCGCCGCGCGAGCAATTTAACCAAGGTTCCGTAAGTTGCTGCAAACATTGAAAGTTGTTATTAGACAAAAGTCGAAGATCGTGCATTATTCGCGCCGCTGGACATGATGGGGTGAGCGTGTAAGCTGCCGCCGAAGCCACGTGATTTCGTTGGGAATTGCGTGGCTGAATGTCGTGAACCGGGAATCGTGCATGCCGTTTGAACCAGCCGAGACCGGCGGGTGCGGCCTGCGTCCTGCGGGAGGAGCAGTATCGGCAAGGCCGGCTGTCCGCTAAAACAGAGGAGAAAATATG
This sequence comes from Rhizobium giardinii bv. giardinii H152, assembly GCF_000379605.1. Taxonomy (GTDB): domain Bacteria; phylum Pseudomonadota; class Alphaproteobacteria; order Rhizobiales; family Rhizobiaceae; genus Pararhizobium; species Pararhizobium giardinii. The sequence continues at coordinate 236,135 of NZ_KB902579.1, forward strand.
GATCGCCGTTCATTCATCAAACGTGCAGGTCTCGGTGGCGCCGGCGCCGTCGCGGCAACGACGCTCGCAGCCCCTGCCATCGCGCAGAGCATTCCGAAGGTCACTTGGCGGCTGACGTCGTCGTTTCCGAAGTCGCTCGATACCATCTATGGCGGAGCCGAGGTATTATCGAAATACGTTTCGGAAGCCACCGACGGCAATTTCCAGATCCAGGTTTTCGCCGCCGGTGAAATCGTGCCTGGCTTGCAGGCCGCCGACGCCGCCGCTGCCGGCACCGTCGAAGCCTGCCACACCGTTTCCTACTACTATTGGGGCAAAGACCCGGTCTGGGCGCTGGGCGCCGCCGTTCCCTTCGCGCTCAACGCACGCGGCATGAACGCCTGGCACTACCATGGCGGCGGCATCGACATGTTCAACGAATTCCTGGCAACCCAGGGCCTTGTCGGCTTCCCCGGCGGCAACACCGGCGTGCAGATGGGCGGCTGGTTCCGCAAGGAGATCAAGACGGTCGCCGACATGCAGGGCCTGAAGATGCGCATCGGCGGCTTCGCCGGCAAGGTTGCCGAGAAACTCGGCGTGGTTCCGCAGCAGATCGCCGGTGGCGACATCTATCCGTCGCTTGAAAAGGGCACGATCGACGCCGCCGAATGGGTCGGTCCCTATGACGACGAGAAGCTCGGCTTCTACAAGGTTGCGCCCTACTACTACTATCCCGGTTGGTGGGAAGGCGGTCCGACGGTGCATGCGATGTTCAATAAAGCGGCCTTCGACGGCCTTCCGAAGAACTATCAGTCACTGCTGCGCACGGCCTGCCAGGCGGCCGATGCCAACATGCTGCAGAAGTACGACTACCTCAACCCCGCGGCGATCAAGCGTCTCGTCGGCGCCGGCGCCAAGCTCAGCCCGTACAGCCCGGAAATCCTGTCGGCGTGCTTCGATGCGGCCAACGAGGTCTATGCCGAGATGGAAGCCTCGAACCCGACCTTCAAGAAGATCTGGGGCTCGATCAAGGCTTTCCGCGGCGAGTACTACCTCAATGCGCAGGTTGCCGAATACAACTACGACACCTTCATGATGATCCAGCAGCGCGGCGGCAAGCTCTAAGCGCCTGCCTCTTTACTCGAAATGAAAAACCCCGGAGCGCCACTCCGGGGTTTTTCTTTGTGGCAATCGATGGAAGAACGGGGCCGGCGCCAAGGCCGGCCTCGTCATGACTAGTTGAACGATGGCGGGGCGCTCAGATCGTTGGCGGGTTTCTGCTGGTTTCCCGAACCGTTCTGATCCGCTGGTTTCTGACCGGTGCCGTCGAGCGGATTGCCGCCTGGCAATTGCAGGCCGCCCGGCAGTCCGAGCCCGCCGCCATTGTCCGGCAGGGTCAGGCCGCCGCCGCCGGTGCCGAACCCTGGGACCTCGATCTTGATCGTGGCCGGATCGACGACGGCGGCGTCGCCCTTGTAGTGCATGACCATCTGCGGGAACATGATCGTCAATGCAACCATCAAGATCTGGATGCCGACGAAGGGGACCGCACCCCAATAGATCTGCCCCGTCGTCACCGGGTCGGTCAGCTTGCCCGTGACCCGGTCGAGATAAGGCACTTTCGCAGCAACCGAGCGCAGGTAGAACAGAGCAAAGCCGAAGGGCGGATGCATGAAGCTTGTCTGCATGTTGATGCCGAGCAGGACGCCGAACCAGATGAGGTCGATGCCGAGCGCGTTGGCGGCCGGTGCCAGCAGCGGCACGATGATGAAGGCAAGTTCGAAGAAATCGAGGAAGAATGCCAGGAAGAAGACGAGCAGGTTGACGGTGATCAGGAAGCCGGTTTCACCGCCGGGCATCCCCACCAGCAGATGTTCCACCCAGACGTGGCCGTTGACGCCGTAGAAAGTCAGCGAGAACACCCGTGCGCCGATCAGGATGAACAGCACGAAGGCCGACAGACGGGTCGTGGCGGCCAGCGCGGAGCGGACCACATCCAAGGTCAGTCGTCCCTTGGCTGCCGCCATGATCAGGGCGCCGACAGCCCCCATGGCGCCGCCCTCCGTCGGCGTCGCAATGCCGAGGAAGATCGTGCCGAGCACGAGGAAGATCAGTGCCAGTGGCGGGATCAGGACGATGATGACCTGTTGGGCAAGCCTGGACATCGCATTGATCTTCAATCCCCTGTCGATGAGCGCAACCACGTAGATGAAGGCCACACCGACAGTGGCGCCGAGAATATCGGCGTTTTCGCCCTGCGTCGACGAGAGGTAGATATGCGCCGCATAGGCGATACCCGCCGCAACGGCGAGCGCGACAAAGAGCGAGGCAACGCCCGAGCCGAGCGTGCGGGCCTCGAGCGGAAGCGCCGGCATCGAGTCGCGCCGGACGAAGGTCATGATCAGGATATAGAGCATGTAGAGCCCGGTCAGCACCAGGCCGGGGATCAGGGCGCCGGCATACATGTCGCCGACCGAACGGCCGAGCTGGTCGGCAAGAACGATCAGGACCAGCGAAGGCGGGATGATCTGGGCAAGCGTGCCGGACGCAGCGATGACGCCCGAGGCAACACGCCGGTCATAGCCGTAACGCAGCATGATCGGCAGCGAGATCAGACCCATGGCGATGACCGAAGCCGCGACCACGCCGGTGGTGGCTGCGAGCAGCGCTCCGACGAAGATGACCGCGTAGGCGAGACCGCCGCGGATGGGGCCGAACAACTGGCCGATCGTGTCGAGCAGGTCCTCCGCCATGCCGGATCGTTCGAGCACGATCCCCATGAAAGTAAAGAAGGGGATGGCGAGCAAGGTGTCGTTCGACATCACCCCCCAGAATCGTTCCGGCAGTGCATTGAGCAGAGGCCAGGAGAGATTGATGGAGTCGGCAGACAAAGGAGCAAGCTCCACGCCGATGAAGAAGAACAGCAGGCCATTGGCGGCGAGCGAAAAGGCAACGGGATAACCCAGCAGGAGGAACACGATCAATGACACGAACATGATCGGTGCGAGGTTTACGGCGATGAACTCGATCATGGGCGTGCCTCCGGAATGGCGGCTTCTTCCAGCGGTGCGTGGGTCGGTACGTAGGGCGACGGGTCATCCATGTTGCCGGTCATGATCGCGATCTTCTTGATGATCTCCGAGACGCCCTGCAGCGCGAGAAGGATGAAGCCGAAAAGGAGGATCCCCTTAGCTGGCCAGACGATCAGGCCACCGGCGCTGGATGAGCCTTCCTGCGAGCGGTAGGACATCAGGAAATAGGGGACGAGGTAGTATGTCATCAGCAATACGAACGGCATCAGGAAGAAGGCATGTCCGAACAGGTCGATCCAGTGCTGCACACGGCGCGAAAACTTGCCGTAGATCACGTCGATGCGGATGTGCTCGTTTTGGCTCAGCGTGTAGGCGGCCGCGAACATGAAGGCGGCGCCGAACAGATACCACTGCGCCTCGAGCCAGGCATTCGACGACATGTTGAACATTTTTCGGATAATGGCATTGCCGGCGCTGACCAGAACGGCCACCAGGATAAGCCAGGAGACTGACTTGCCGATGATTTCCGTAATTCGGTCAATGAGCCTGCTGATACCGAGCAGTGCGGCCATAAGTTGTTCCTCCCCGCAATGGCAGTTTTCGATTTTTGTTGCCGAGCACAACCACAGTGCCGATTTCAAGGCCTCTTTCAAGGCTGGGACAGGTTTTTCCCGCATCGTCACGCCGCGTGATACCAAAGTAGTATGTGAGCTTCCCGGCAATGCCCAAAGCTTAGGCAAAAATCGTGGAAAAGCAGCCTTGCCAAACCCTTGGCGCCCCCGGCAATGTCGGCGTGTCTCTGTAACATGGGCGACTCGGCAGAACGGCATTTCAATGTGGCGCAACAGGTGCGACTGTCTTGAAACGGCGCCGAGCTTCAGGCCGGGTGCCCTGAGAAACCTGGGAGAAGACATGACCGCGACGATCCGCAATCCGATCCTGCCGGGCTTCAATCCGGACCCGTCGATTTGCCGCGTGGGCGAGGATTACTACATCGCCACGTCCACGTTCGAATGGTATCCGGGCGTGCAGATCCACCACTCGCGCGATCTGGTCAACTGGCGGCTGGTGCGCCGGCCGCTGGAGCGGGCAAGCCAGCTCGACATGCGCGGCAATCCCGACAGCTGCGGCGTCTGGGCGCCGTGCCTTTCCCATGCCGACGGCCTGTTCTGGCTCGTCTATACCGACGTCAAGCGCTTCGACGGCAACTTCAAGGACGCGCACAACTACATCGTCACGTCCCCTTCGATCGAAGGCGAGTGGTCGGACCCGGTCTATGTCAATTCCTCCGGCTTCGATCCATCGCTGTTCCACGATGACGATGGCCGCAAGTGGTTCGTTAACATGCAATGGAACCACCGTACCGAAAGCTTCGGCGGGGCGCCGAAATCGCCGGCCTTCGACGGTATCCTGCTGCAGGAGTGGGATCCGGTCTCGAAAAAGCTCGTCGGGCCGATCAGGAACATCTTCGCCGGCAGCGCGCAAGGGCTCGTCGAAGGCCCGCATCTCTTCAAGCGCAACGGCTGGTACTATCTGACGACGGCCGAGGGCGGCACCGGATATGATCACGTGGTGACGATGGCTCGCGCGCGCAGCATCGAAGGTCCCTACGAGATGCATCCGCAGACGCATCTGATCACCTCGAAGGACGCGCCGGACGCGGTGCTGCAAAGGGCAGGGCACGGCCAGTATGTCGAGACGCCGGACGGCCAGGCCTATCACACCCACCTGACGGGCCGGCCCTTGCCGCCGCAGCAGCGCTGCACGCTTGGCCGCGAGACGGCGCTGCAGAAATGCGTCTGGCGGGACGATGGCTGGCTTTATCTCGAGCAGGGCGGTGTCGTGCCGGCTGTCGAGGTTCCGGCGCCCGGCGAGACCGCGGCCATCGAGAAGCCCGCAAGGGTCGAAACCGATTTCGACGGCCCCGCCTTGCCCGACGAATTCCAATGGCTACGCACGCCACTGCCCGAGCGGATTTTTTCGCTGACGGACAAGCCCGGCCATCTGCGGTTGTTCGGCCGCGAGAGCATCGGCAGCTGGTTCGAACAGGCGCTGGTGGCGCGCCGCCAGGAGCACCATTCCTTCCGCGCCGAGACGGTCGTCGAATTCGAGCCGGATACCTATCAGCAGGCTGCCGGTCTGACCCATTACTACAACCGCCACAAGTTTCACGCGCTTGCCGTCACGCTGCATGAAAAGCTCGGCCGGGTCGTGACGATCTTCTCCTGCGCCGGAGATTTTCCGCATGGCCGCATGACGTTTCCGGCCGAAAGTGGCGTCACCGTTCCATTCGGACGGGTCTATCTGGCCATGGAAGTCCGGGATAACGAGTTGCAGTTCTTCTGGCACCCCGACGGCTACCGTGCCTGGCGCAAGATCGGCCCGGTGCTCGATGCCGGCGTCGTATCCGACGAGGGCGGGCGCGGCGAACACGGGTCGTTCACCGGCGCATTCGCGGGCGTGTTCGCCTTCGATACGTCCGGCCGGGCGCAGGTCGCCGATTTCGATCGGTTCACTTACGAGGCGCGGCCATTCACTGCTGAATGAGCAAGCAGTGCATTAGAAGGTAGTTGTAATTAGCTGATCGCATTACGGTTTTGTAATTTTTGATTTCAGTTTCCGTTCATCTGCCAGGTCGTAGTTTCGGGGTGTCAAAAACGAAAGGACACCCCGATGAAACGCTTGTTGATCGCCCTGGTCGCCGGTTCTTTCCTGGCCGCGCCAATGGCTTCCGCGCAGCCGGCAAAGCCGTTCGAAGTCGCTCAGGTGAAGGAGCGGCATGTCGAAAAGAATGTCTACAGGCATGGCAAGACGAAAATCGTCGAGAAGCGCGTCGTCGTCAAGAAGCGCTGGGCGCGGGGCCATCGCCTGTCGCCGGCCGAGCGTCGCCGCATCGCCGCCGTCAATGATTATCGCCGCTACAGGCTCTATGCGCCACAGCGCGGCCAGCAGTGGGTTCGCGTCGACAACGACTTCCTGCTGATCAGCGTTGCGACCGGCGCGATCGTCAGCCTCGCGACCCGCTGAGCACGATGATCGAGAGGCGGCGTCGCGCCGCCTTTCTCAAACTGCGGCGGGGCTACGAACCTGCCCCGGCGGACCAGTCCGCGAACGGATCGGGCAGTGTCCGCCAGCGCTCGGGCGTGAAGCTTCCGGCATCCACCAGACATTCGTCGAGCTCGGCTTCGAGCGCCACCTGGTTCATCGGATCTGCGCCGATGAAGACGATCTCCTGGCGCCGGTCGCCCCAGACGGGATCAAGATAGGGTCTCATCGTCGCCAGGAACCCGGGATCGTCCGGCCATTGGGCTTTGGGGACCGCCGACCACCAGAGCCCCATCTTCGACGTGCGCACCATCGGGCCGGCCTGGCTCAGTTCACCGACCTGATGCGGCCGTGTCGCCAGCCAGAAGAAGCCTTTGGCGCGCACGACGCCCGGCCACGAACGATTGATGAAGGCATGAAACCGGGCGGGATCGAATGGCCGTTTCGCGCGGTAGACGAAGGAGCGGATGCCGTATTCCTCCGTTTCGGGTACGTGGTCCTTGAAGCCGTGCAGTTCCTTGTACCAGAGCGGATGCTGCTCGGCTTTCGCCATATCGAACAGCCCGGTGCCCAGCACATCGCCCAGCGCCACCCGCCCGAAATCCGTCTCGATCAGCCGCGCGTCCGGATTAAGCCCGACGACGATCTTGCGGGTCGCGTCAAGCTGTTCGGGCGTGGCGCTGCCGGCCTTGTTAAGCACGGCGACATCGGCGAATTCGATCTGTTCGACGAGCAGATCGACAAGCGTGCGGCTGTCGCCGTCTCCTGCCAGGAAATCGTTGGAGGAATAGTCGGCCAGGAGGCTCGCGGCATCGACGACGGTTACCATCGTGTCGAGGCGCGCCACATCGGAAAGGCTGGTGCCGCTTTCGTCGCGGAATTCAAATGTCGTTGCGACGGGAAGCGGCTCGGCAATGCCGGTCGATTCGATCAGCAGATAATCGAACCGGCCCTGTTCGGCGAGTTTCCGCACCTCGTTCAGAAGGTCGTCGCGCAGCGTGCAGCAGATGCAGCCATTGGTCATTTCGACCAGTTGTTCTTCCGTCCGCGACAGGTTCGCGCCGCCGTCGCGCACCAAAGCGGCGTCGATGTTCACTTCGCTCATGTCGTTGACGATGACGGCGACGCGCAGGCCGTTGCGATTGTTGAGGATATGGTTGAGCACCGTCGTCTTTCCGGCGCCGAGAAAGCCGGAGAGAACGGTAACCGGAAGTCTGCCGGGCATTATCCTGTATCCTTTTTTCTATAACGTGCAGTGGCCCGAAAAGGTGGCCCTAGGGGCCGCCTCAGTTCGTTGACAAACCTTGCCTCGCACACGACGTCATCCTCGGCCTTGAGCCGAGAATCCAATCGCATCCCGGATGGTCGGGTCAGGCCCGACCATGACGAAAGAGAGGTTTGCGGCATTTGTCGGCAGCCTGAGAGGGCCGGGAGCCGCCTTCCAAGGAAACCTGCTTAGCTGCCGTTGGAAAGGCAGGTTTTCAGAGATGTGCCGATACCTTGCATCAGCTGGAAATAGAGGTCAGGGCCGGCCTCCAAGGTGGCCGCTTCGGGGTCGAGCGTGCCGGGTTTCGCCGGCGTGCCTTCGAGCACGACATTGACGAGCTTCGGCTCGAATTGCGGTTCGGCAAAGACGCAGGTCGCGCCCAGTTCGACGATCTTGGCGTGGATCTCAGACAGGCGCTCGGCGCCGGGCAGGACCTCGGGGCTGACGGTGATCGAACCTGCCACCTTCACATGATAGCGATGTTCGAAATACTGGTAGGCGTCGTGAAAGACGATGAAGGGCTTGTCCTTGATCGGCGCGACGGTTTCCGTAAGCGTCTTGTCGAGCGCGTCGAGCCGCATGTTGAGGGCATCGAGATTGCTCTTGTAGGTCGCCGCATTGTCCGGGTCGGCAGCAGCCAGCGTCTTTTCGATCTCGGCTGCCATCGCCTTGGCATTGGCGGGATCGAGCCACAGGTGCATGTCGAATTCACCTTCTTCGTGGTGGCGACCCTCCTCATGGGCGTGATCCTCGCCGCCTTCTGCGCTTGCTTCATGCTCGTCGCCGTCGTCATGCGCCTCGAAGGCGCCGCCTTCTCGGAATTTCAGCTTTTCGAGCCCGGGCGCATCGTCCAGTTCGACGATCTTCGCGCCGCTGCCGAGCGACTCCAGCGGCTTCTCCAGGAAGGCTTCCAGCCCGTGCCCGACCCAGAAGACGATGTTGGCGTTCTCCAGCGCCGAGGCGTTGGAGGGCTTCATGCTGTAGGTATGGGGGGAGGCGGCGCCCTCGACGATCAGCGCCGGCTCGCCCAGCCCTTGCATGATCGAGGCGACCAGGGAGTGGATCGGCTTGATCGAAACGACGACGTTCGGGACTTCGGCATGCGCGCTGCCTGCAGCCAGAAGCAGGGAAGAGGCGAGCAGGGAGGATGTCAAAAGCAGGGATTTTTTCAGGCTCATGCGGGGGGACTCCTGTCTTGTAAATCAATGTAATGTTATTACATCAATTGCGTTATGCTATAACGTGTGGCATAGCGGCTGGCAACACCTCACCCGGATTTTTTTGATGCTGAATTTCCGCGACCCCGACCAGAAGCCTCTCGTCCTTTTGAACAATGCCGGCGTGCGCCGCGGCGGCCGCTGGCTGGTGCGCGGCGTCGAGTTTTCGATCAGCCGCGGCGAGATCGTCACGCTGATCGGCCCGAACGGCTCGGGCAAATCCACGACGGCGAAAACCGCGATCGGCGTCTTGAAGCCGGACGAGGGCTGGGTCGAGCGCAAGCCGGGCCTCAAGGTCGGCTATGTGCCGCAGAAACTCGCGATCGACTGGACGCTGCCCCTGACGGTCGAGCGCCTGATGACACTGACCGGCCCGCTGAAGGGCCGCGAGATCGAGGAAGCGCTGCACTCCACCGGCATCGCGCATCTCGCCCGCGCCGAGGTCCAGCACCTGTCCGGCGGCGAATTCCAGCGGGCGCTGCTTGCCCGCGCAATTGCCCGCAAACCCGACCTGCTGGTGCTCGACGAACCGGTGCAGGGCGTCGACTTCTCCGGCGAGATCGCGCTCTACGACCTGATCAAGTCCATCCGCAACCAGACCGGCTGCGGCATCCTCCTGATCTCGCACGACCTGCATGTGGTGATGGCCGAGACCGATACGGTGATCTGCCTCAACGGCCATGTCTGCTGCCGCGGCACGCCGCAAGTGGTCAGCCAGAGCCCGGAATATCTGAAACTGTTCGGCAGCCGGGCGGCCAAGACGCTTGCCGTCTACAGCCACGACCACGACCATACCCATCTGCCCGACGGCCGCGTTCTGCATGCCGATGGCAGCATCACCGAACATTGCCATCCGGATGACGGCCACCACCATGGCGCCCACGCCGAGCATGGGCATGACGATCACGACCATGCCGATCATGTCCACGGTCCGGATTGCGGCTGCGGCCATCAAAACCGCCTGCAGGGCCTGGGCAACAAGGAGACGCGCCGTGTTTGACGATTTCTTCACCCGCGCGCTCGTTGCCGGCATCGGCCTTGCCATCACGGTCGGTCCGCTCGGCTGCTTCGTCATCTGGCGGCGCATGGCCTATTTCGGCGACACCATGGCCCATTCGGCATTGCTCGGCGTGGCGCTGTCGCTGCTGTTCAACCTCAATCTGATGCTCAGCGTCTTTATCGTCGCCGCCGTCGTTTCGCTGCTGTTGCTGTTGCTGCAGAAGCGCGGCGCGCTGTCGACAGATGCGCTGCTCGGCATTCTCTCCCACTCGGCGCTGTCGATCGGCCTCGTGATGGTTGCCTTCATGACATGGGTGCGCATCGATCTCGTCGGCTTCCTGTTCGGTGATATTCTCGCGGTTTCCGAGGCCGATATCGATCTCGTCTGGGGCGGTGGCATTCTCGTATTGTTTGCCATCGTCTATCTCTGGCGGCCGCTGCTTGCCTCCACCGTCAATCCGGAACTGGCCGAGGCCGAAGGCCTCCAGCCGGAGCGGGCGCGGCTTTACTTCATGCTGCTGATGGCCTTGGTGATCGCCATTGCCATGAAGATCGTCGGCATCCTCCTGATCACCTCGCTCTTGATCATTCCGGCGGCCACCGCCCGGCGTTTTGCCACGTCGCCCGAAATCATGGCCGTGCTCGCCTCGGGGATCGGCGTGCTCGCCGTTACCGGCGGCCTTTTCGGCTCGCTGCACTTCGATACGCCGTCCGGTCCGTCGATCGTGGTTGCGGCAATGGGGCTTTTCGTCCTCAGCCTGCTGCCCTTCGGCCGCAAGGGAGAAATCGAGACGGCCATTCATTCGACGCATGGAGGACACCACTGATGGCGCAGCAACTCACCAGGAACCAGTCGCTGGTGCTCGATGCGCTGACCCATGCGGAAGGTCCGCTCAGCGCCTATACGATCCTCGACAAGCTGCGTGATCACGGTTTTCGCGCGCCGCTGCAGGTTTACCGCGCGCTGGACAAGCTGCTCGAGTTCGGCATGATCCACCGGCTTGAAAGCATGAATTCTTTCGTCGCCTGCTCGCATCCGGATCATCATCACCATGATCACGGCGTCACCGCCTTTGCAATCTGCGAGGATTGCGGCCAGGTCACCGAAATGCATGATGCCGGCATCGAGGAGCGGCTTTCCGTCCTGGCCGGCAGGGAGCATTTCAAGACCGAAAAGACCACGATCGAGATTCGCGGCCACTGCCAGAACTGCACCAGCGGATAATTCTGCCGTCGGTCAAAGTCTTCCCCACCGCCAGCGGATGTGTGACCATCCGGGCCCGAGGTTCAGCTGTGAACAATCACGATTCGATGTCCGATTTCCTGTTTTCCGCCCATACGCGTGATCACGTCCATGCCCCTCAGGCGACGGACAAGGCCGAAACCGCCATTGATCCGGTCTGCGGCATGACCGTCAAACTCAATGCCGGAAAGCCGAGCCTCGACTATCAGGGAACCATCTATCATTTCTGCAGCCAGCGCTGCCACGAGCGCTTCGGCGCCGATCCCTGGTTCTACCTGTCGGGCCATGCCGGAAACAAGCCGAAGGCTGCGAAGAAGGCGACGCTCTATACCTGCCCGATGGATCCGGAAATCGTCCGTGACGCGCCCGGAACCTGCCCGATCTGCGGCATGGCGCTCGAGCCGATGGGCGCCCCAGTCGAGGGCCCCAATCCCGAACTCGTCGATTTCACCCGTCGCTTCTGGGTAAGCCTTGCCTGCGCCGTGCCGCTGGTGATTTTATCGATGGGACCGATGGTCGGGCTTCCGATCCGCGAGTGGATCGGCGCCCGCATCGTCACCTATCTCGAACTCCTCCTTGCAACGCCGGTCGTGCTGTGGGCGGCGAGGCCCTTCTTCGAGCGGGGATGGGTGTCGCTGCGCACGGGCCACTACAATATGTGGACGCTGATCATGCTCGGCGTTGGCGCGGCCTATCTCTACAGCGTCGTCGCGACGCTGTTGCCCAGCCTGTTTCCGATGGAGTTCGGCGGTCATCACGGGGAGGTTGCCGTCTATTTCGAGGCCGCGGCCGTCATCGTGACGCTGGTCTTCGTCGGCCAGATCCTCGAGCTTCGCGCCCGTGAGCGCACCGGCGATGCGATCCGCGCCCTGATGAACCTCGCACCGAAGACGGCGCGCCGCATACAGCCGGACGGAACCGAACAGGACGCGCCACTTGAAAACATCCTGGCTGGCGATCATCTGCGCATACGGCCCGGCGAAGCCGTGCCGGTCGATGGCATCGTCACCGAAGGCCACTCCAGCGTCGATGAGAGCCTGATCACCGGCGAGCCTTTGCCGGTGGAAAAGATCGTGGGCGCCGAGGTCACCGGCGGCACCATCAACCGCAACGGCACGCTGGTCGTCAGGGCACAAAAGGTCGGCAGCGATACGGTCCTGTCCCAGATCGTCGAGATGGTCGCGTCGGCCCAGCGGTCGCGCGCGCCGATCCAGAAGCTTGCCGACCGGGTGTCCGGCTGGTTCGTGCCTGCAGTCGTGCTTGTCGCGGCGGCGGCTTTCGTCGGCTGGCTGGTGCTTGGTCCGCAACCGTCCTTCGCCTACGGGCTGGTCGCTGCCGTCTCCGTCCTCATCATTGCCTGTCCCTGTGCGCTCGGTCTTGCCACGCCGATCTCGATCATGACGGCGACCGGTAGGGGCGCCCAGTCCGGCGTGCTCGTCCGTGAAGCCGCGGCGCTGGAGCGTCTCGCGGCCATCGATACGCTGATCGTCGACAAGACCGGTACGCTGACGGAAGGCAAGCCGCGTCTGACGGACGTGCTTGTGGGGCCCACCTTTCCGGAAAACCGGCTGCTGATGCTCGCCGCCTCCCTGGAAAAGGCCTCGGAACACCCCTTGGCCGAGGCCATCGTCGCAGGGGCCAGGGCGCGCGACGTGCCGCTGGTTGCCGTTTCCGACTTCGAAGCGGTCAACGGCAAGGGCGTCTCCGGCCGAGTGGATGGCGATCGCGTGCTCGCAGGCAATGCCGCCATGCTGCTGGCTGATGTCGGTGTCGATACGTCGGCCTTTGCCGGTCACGCCGAAGGGCTGCGCCAGAATGGCCGCACCGCACTCTACGTCGCGGTCAATGGCGAGCTGGCCGGTCTTCTGGCGCTGGCCGACGAGATCAAGATCAATGCGGCCGAGGCGATCCGCGCGCTGCATGCCGATGGCATCCGCGTCGTCATGGCGACGGGCGACAGTGCCGTTACAGCCGACGCGGTGGCGAAGGCGCTCGGCATCGACGATGTCGCGGCCGACCAGCTGCCGGAGGACAAGAAAGCATTGGTCGAGCGCCTGAAGGCCGAGGGGCGCGTCGTCGCCATGGCGGGCGATGGCATCAACGATGCCCCGGCTCTGGCAGCAGCCGATGTCGGCATCGCCATGGGCACCGGCGCCGATGTTGCGCTGGAAAGCGCCGGCATCACGCTGTTGAAGGGTGACCTGTCCGGCATCGTGCGGGCGCGAACCCTGTCGAAGGCGACGCTGTCGAACATTCGCCAGAACCTGTTCTTCGCCTTTGCCTACAACGCCGTCGGCGTGCCGGTCGCAGCCGGTCTGCTTTACCCGCTGACCGGCTCGCTGCTGTCGCCGATGATCGCCGCCGCCGCCATGAGCCTGTCTTCGGTTTCCGTCGTCGTCAATGCACTCCGGCTGAGGCGATTGAAGCTCTGACGGCAACTACCCGATGACGGACAGGCTTGTCGCGAAAAGCTGCCATTTCTTGACATAGCCGATCGCCGACTTCTTCAAGCCGGCGACGGCCGCGTCATCGAGCAGCCGGATCGCCTTTGCCGGTGCGCCGACGATCAGCGAATTGTCGGGAAAGACCTTGCCTTCCGTCACCAGGGCATTGGCCCCGATAAGACAGTTGCTGCCGATCACCGCGCCATTCAGCACCGCCGCGCCCATGCCGACCAGCGAATTGTCGCCAATGGTGCAGCCATGCACGATGGCGTGATGGCCGATGGTGCAACCTTCTCCGATCGACACCGGAAAGCCGGGATCGACATGGATGACGACGCCTTCCTGGATATTGGTGCGGGCGCCGACCCTGATCGGCTCGTTGTCGCCGCGCAGCACCGCTCCGAACCAGATGCCGACATCGTCACCCAGTTCGACCTTGCCGATGACATGCGCGTCCGGCGCCACCCAATAGCTGCCTTCCGCCGGAACAGAGGGGCGTGTCGGGCCAAGTGCATAAAGCGGCATGATTTTACTTTCTTGTGCTTAGACGACCGTGACGGTCAGCGTGGCAACGCCATCGATGCCGCAGGAAACCACGTCGCCGCGCGACACCGGCCCGACACCGGAGGGTGTTCCGGTCATGATGACGTCTCCGGCAGCGAGCGTGAACAGTTTCGACAGTTCGGCGATGACTTCCGGAACCTTCCAGATCATCTGGTTGAGGTCGCCCTGCTGCTTGCGGTCGCCGTTGACCGTAAGCCAGATATTGCCAGCCTCGGGATGGCCGATTGTCTCGGCCGGAACGATGTCTGAAACCGGCGCCGAGTGCTCGAAGGCTTTCGCTGCCGCCCATGGCTTGCCCGCCGCCTTTGCCTCGGCCTGCAGGTCGCGGCGCGTGAAGTCGATGCCCACCGCATAGCCGTAGACGCAATCGAGAGCATCGCCGCTGTCAATATTGTCGCCGCCGCCCTTCAAAAGGACGACGAGTTCGACCTCGTGGTGCACGTCGCTCGACAGCGGTGGATAGGGAAACTCCTCGCGCGGCACCGACAGATTGTCCGGATTTTTCTGGAAGAAGAAAGGCGGCTCCCGGTCGGGATCGTGGCCCATCTCGATTGCGTGGGCCGCATAGTTACGACCCACGCAATAAACGCGGCGAACGGGAAAGGCCCGATCGGAATTCGCAACCGGCAGCAGGACCGGGGCGGGAAGGGGAATTACAGTGGTCATCAAATATCCAGGCATTCGATTGCGAATGCCTGACGATAGCACCCCTTCAAGGGGTGGCGAAAGATGCTTCAGCTGCAGGCGTAGGCTTCGAGCTGGTCCCGCGTCAGGAATCGGCCGCCGGCTCGGGAATTGAGGTCCGGATGGGTGTATTCAAGGCTGGGGACGTCTGGAAGCTCAAGCGCCTGGCGCACGGTCATAATGCCGACGTCACGGCGATCGGTTCCACGCTTCAAGCTGACTTCGACGATGCGATACAGATTTTCCTCTACCATGTTTTCTCTCCCGTCGCGTATTCTTTTGATTCTGGGCCGCAGTTGTTACTCCGAAATTGGTTTTTATGAGGCGCCTTCACTAATAACATGCCACAGGTAAACGAATCACAACAGTCATTTTTCAGCAAAAGCTTGGCTTTCGTGGCGTAACGATACGTGATTTTCGAGCAAAGAATCTGCTTGGAGGTATTTTTCGAGCATACGCCCAGAATGCGGGCATCCTCTCCGGTTTTTTGATGGAACAATATTACTTTTGAGATGTTTCGTTGCTGGAGAACAGGAGTACCGAGATGGCCAATGTCAAAAATTTGCGAACTGGTTTCACAGGTGAACTGGATGAGGCAGGCGGCGTGGCGGTAAAAGCAAAACAGGCGGCGAGCTATGTCAAGGACGAGGCGAGTGCGGTGGCAATGACGGCTCGTGATCACCCGTCTGCGACCAGCACGGCGTTCCTCATGGTCGGTGCGGTAGCCTTTCTTGCGGGCTATCTGTTCGGCAGCGCCGCCAGCCCACCCCCGCAGCGCCGCCGTTACTGGTAAATGCTGCGTCGCATGAAAAATTGCTTGACTTTGCTGCAATGCAACAATAAAGTCATATTTATCGCAGCGATTCACCTCCTCCCGAAAGGCTGCGATCGACCAGCGGTCACCTCCTCCCGACCGTGGGTCATTTTCAGAAGCCTGCCGCACCTCCTCCCGCGGCAGGCTTTTTTCATTTTGCTGTTTGCCCAACGGGAACCAAATGAGTTATCCTTCTTGTCTGATGGCAAGAAAATCGGAGGAGACGCTCATGCCATATGCCAAGTGGTCCAGTCCCGTAGAGGTCGGGTTTGGACAAAAAGGCTCTCAGCTTGTCCAGGGACCGTTTGATGCCCTGATCTGCCTGATGGACACCTGGCCGGATTTGCGCGGTCCGCGCTATGTCGCTGCCAGAAGTCTGTGCCGCGCCGCGCTCGACGGCCGCAAGTCGCCCGAGGAAGCGAGGGAGGTCTTCATCTCCGCCGCGAAAGAGGCAAGACTACAGGCGCATTGACGGTTGACCGGGCAGACTTCAGAAGCTGAAGCCTGCAACCGCGCGTGAAAAACGCCTCTCGCGAACCGCCAGCCTGCTGGCGGAGCCAGTAACTTTTTTAATAATTCGTATTTCTTCCTTTACTACCCCACGTTGACTGTACCCTGCACATTGAGCATGATCTGCCCGATGGATGAGGCCGCGTGTTCCGTTCCCGTCTCTTGTTTGTCTCATGCTCACGTGCAATTTTCCAACCAGCATTTAACCCGAGGGATTGAACAGAATGTCCAAGGTTGTTGGTCTGGTGTAGAAGGCGAAGAAGGGTTCTGGCTTGTCGATTTCGAGGCGGGCACGCTCACTAAAATCGATGATGGGGCCGACGACTCTTTCGCGTTTGCTGCCCGATCGCGTCAATCCGGCGAACCGGTGGTGCGCGGGGTGAAATTTGCGGTATTGGCAGACAACGGTGAGGAGCCGGCCAGTGGTCTTTTTGATCGTGGCCCTACCGCTGCCCCCCGGGTGCACGGAGTGAAATTTGCCGTCGTCACGAACAATGGCGAAGACCCTGCTGGCGGCCATGTCGATCGCGGCCTATCCCGCAAGCCGGCGGTCCAGGGACAGGAGTGCTCCGTGATGACGCACACCGGCCACGGTGTTGCCAGCGGGCATTGCGATCGTGGTGCGGTCACGCGCGGCATCGATGTCGCGCTCATGGCAAGCAACGGCAGCGCATCCGGCGGCTTCATGGATCGCGGCCCGGAATAAGCCGGTTGCGAACCGAGAGCGTGGGCGCTGTGGGTGAGACGGCACTGAGCAGCTATTGCGATCGTGTCATCGCGCCGGAAGAGACGCTTGCGCGAATAAAACCCTTCCTGTGCCGGTTCGGCGTGACACGGCTTGGTCGTCTGACGGGGCTCGACAACATCGGCATTCCGGTGTGGAATGCCGTTTCGCCCAACGCCCGGTCGATCGTCATCAACCAGGGCAAGGGCATCACCGACATCGACGCCAAGGTCTCCGCCGCCATGGAAGCGCTGGAGCGCGCCGTTGCCTGCGAGCCGTGCATTGCGACCCGTTGTGCAAGCCGCGACGCGATGCTGGCGGCGGGCGAGCAGGCCATACCCCTTCATGCCCTGACAGCGCACGGATTTGCCGACCTTGACGATAGTGAGGAAGTTCGCTGGGCGAGTGGCCACGATCTTTTGAAGGACGAGACCGCGTGGGTACCGCTTGACGCCGCCAGCCTCGACCGGACGCGTGACGATTGCCGCTATTGGCAGTCCTCCGATGGACTGGCGTCCGGCAACACGCAGACGGAGGCAACGCTGCACGGCACGCTCGAGCGGATCGAGAGAGATGCCGAGGTGCTGTGGCGGATGATGCCATTGGCAAAAAGGCTACAGACATTCCTTGACCACGCAGCTTTCGGCGACGCGGTGCTCTCCGATGTGGTGGGCCGCATCATCGACGCCGGACTGACGCTGCGCCTTTTCGATATCACCAGCGATATCGCCGTGCCCTGTTACACGGCCCTTCTTGCTCCCAAGGACATTCTTTCGATGAAACAGCCGCTCTACCATCAGGCGACGATCGGGCATGGTTGCCATCCCAACCCCGTTCGCGCCGCTGTCCGGGCAATTACGGAAGTCGCGCAATCGCGCCTGACCTATATCAGCGGCGCGCGGGACGACGTCTTTCCTGAGACCTTTACCCGCCCGCTCGCTGAGGAAACGCGCGTCCTGTTTACCGCCACAGCTGCGCCGCGCGCCGTCGCCCGGCCGCCTGTCGCCGAAGGGCCGGATGCGCTCCTTGCCCATGTTCTTCGAAGGCTCAGCGATGCGCACATTAAAACGGCGGTTGCCCTGCCGCTCCTGCATGGTGATTTCCCGTTTTCGGTGGTGAAGGTTTTCCTGCCGCAGCTGGAGAATCCCGACGGCCTGCGCAAGCGGCGATTGGGACCGCGCGCTGTCGCCCGTATGCTGGAGACGGCATGAAAATCGTCTTCGTCGGCCCGACACTTCCCGACGCCCGAGTTCTGGCAGCCAAGGATATCATCATCCGCCCACCGGCCATCCAGGGCGATCTCCTGCGTGCGGTACGCTCCGGCGCTTCCGCAGTCGGCATTATTGACGGCAATTTCGAGTATGTGGCGCCGATCTGGCATAAGGAAATCCTCCATGCGCTGTCGCATGGTGTAAAGGTCTATGGTGCCGCCAGCATGGGCGCGCTGCGGGCCGCTGAATGCGCCGACTTCGGCATGATCGGTGTGGGGCGGATTTTCAGTGACTATGCTGCGGGTATTCTGGAGGATGATGCCGATGTGGCGCTGCTCCATGGTCCGGCGGAGCTCGGTTATCTGCCGCTGACCGTACCGCTGGTCAACGCGCTGGCGACGCTCGAGCACCTGCAGGCGACAGAGGCTATCACTGCCGATGTCGGGGCGGCGCTCGAGCGGGCGGCGAGCGCGATCTTCTACAAGGAAAGGACGTGGTCCGAAATCGTCAGGCGCGCAGGGCTTGCCTCCCCGATCGACCGGCAATGGCTGGCGACGGTTCTCAAGAGCGGCGCGGTCGATCAGAAGCGCATGGATGCCCTGGAATTGTTCGGCCTGATGGCGGCTGCAGATGACCGTCGCGGCGAGCGGCCGGCGGGCTGGGCATTCCGGGCGACCAGTATGTGGAAGGCGGTGGCGAGCTCTGCCGATGAGGCCGGCTGAGTGACACACAGGGCATGTAGATTTGCCGGGCGGTGCATTATATAAGGCCGGCGGACGCGGATTGACGCGGGTGCCGTTTCCGGCACCGAACCGAGAACGACTATCATGGGTGACGACATCAAGATGCCGGCGGGGCCGGGCGGCGGACGCTATTTCAAAGCTCCCGTCTTCGCCGTGGCGCCGATGATCGACTGGACCGATCGTCACTACCGGTTCCTGGCGCGGCAGCTTTCCAGGCATGCGCTGCTCTATACCGAGATGATCGTTTCCGAGGCGATCCTGCGCGGCGACCGGGAGCGGCTGCTGGGGCTCGACGACACCGAGCAGCCGGTGGCGCTGCAGCTTGGCGGCAACGATCCGGGCAGGATGGCGCAGGCGGCGCGGATCGGTGAGGACTTCGGCTATGCCGAGATCAACATGAATGTCGGCTGTCCGTCGGACCGGGTGCAGTCGGGCACGTTCGGCGCCTGCCTGATGCGCGAGCCTTCGCTCGTTGCCGACTGCGTGGCGGCGATGAAGGCGGCGGTGTCGATCCCGGTGACGGTCAAATGCCGGATCGGCGTCGACGACCAGGAGCCGGAGGTGGCGCTGCGCGATCTCGTTTCCCAGGTCACCAAGGCCGGTACGGATGCCGTCTGGGTGCATGCGCGCAAAGCCTGGCTGCAGGGGCTGTCGCCGAAGGAGAACCGCGAGGTTCCGCCGCTGGATTATGGTCTGGTGCATCGGCTCAAGGCAGAAAATCCTTCTCTTTTCATAGGCCTGAACGGCGGTCTTGGCAGTTTGAATCAGGCCCTCGACGAGCTTGAGCATGTGGACGGCGTCATGCTCGGTCGGACCGCCTATCATGATAGCGCCATGCTGAGTGCCGTGGATCAGTATTTTTCGCATCCCGTGACGGGTGTGGGGCCGGTCGATCTCAGCGCCGAGGCCTTCACCGCCAATGGCCACCGGCAGTCGCTGGAATTCTGGGCCGGGGTGCGTGACGCGATGATGGGGCATGCGGACCGGCATATCGCGTCCGGCGGGCGGCTCATCCATATCAGCCGCCACATGGTCGGGCTGTTCCAGGGCTGGCCGGGGGCGCGGCGGTTCCGGCAGATCCTGTCGGCCGATGCGACGCGGGCAGGGGCCGGGCCGGAGGTGATCGCCGCCGCTTTCGACGCGATCTTTGCCGCGGCAGAGGCGAGGCAGGCGGCGGAGTAGGAATGAGGCAGTAGCAGTAGGCAGTATGTCTTTGATTCTATTGTCTATTTTCTCGAAAAAAACGGCGCCCCGAGGGACGCCGTTCAAGTCAGTCATCGCAAAGCGATCAGATCTAAGCTTAGGCAGCCTGGATGTTGACGGCCTTCGGGCCCTTGCCCATGCGATCCGGCTCGGTGTCGAAGGTGACCTGCTGGCCGTCCTTCAGGGTCTGGAGACCAGCGGCCTGCAGCGCCGAGATGTGAACGAAAACGTCCTTGGCGCCGCCTTCCGGCGTGATGAAACCAAAACCCTTGTCCTGGTTGAAGAATTTTACGGTGCCCTTGGTGGCCATGGGAGAAGTCCTTATTTCCCTTGATGATGTGCCTTCACCCCTGCCAGGGTGGAGACCTTTTTTCTTCCCGGTTTTGTCTTTATTCCGGAAAGCCAGTCGGTGAAGTCGATAACGGGGAAAGAACGCCTACAGTGCCTTTTCGGCACGCCCGGATTGCTCCGGGACCATACAGCCAGTCCAGTCTCCGGGATGCAAACGCCCGAACGCTGAAATAATTGGCAGCAAATCGTGAAAATAGCAAGCGATTAATGCCCCGAATTTCAACCGCATGCTGTTCCTTTTCCGGGGTGATCTGCGCAGGTTGCGGTACGTGCCGCAATGGCACAGCCGTCCGGGGAAAACCGTCCGTTGGCCGCCATGTCTCCACAATTTCGTCCCGGCTATGGCGGAAGAAGGGGCGAACCGCCCTCCGGTTCCGGCTTGATGCAGCGGGCGCGACGGGTTAGGGCGGGAACGACGGATGCTGGAAGACGAGGTGGCCTGGTGATCGATCCCTATGAAACGCTTGGACTTGAACGCGATGCCGATGAGCAGGCGATCAAGGCGGCCTGGCGCAAGGCGGCGAAGACGGCCCATCCCGACCAGGGCGGCGACGTCGAGGGTTTTGGCCGGCTGCAGGCCTGCTACGACCTGCTGAAGGACCCGGTGCGGCGCAAGGTCTATGACAATACCGGCTACGACCCGCAGCTTGCCGATCCGCGCGACTTGAAGGGCATCCTGATGCTGGAGACGCTGGTCAACGAGTTCATCCTCGACGAGCGCGAGCCCGGCAGCTTCGACCCGCTCGCCGCCATGCGCCGCAAACTGTCGGACGACATCGTCAAGAGCCGCTTCCATATCCTCGAGCTCGAGCGCCACCGCGCGCGCGTCCGCCAGCACATCGACCGGCTCGGCCGGCGGCCTGCTGCCGACGTGCTCGGCTCGATGCTGCGCACCCGCTCGCAATCGATCGCCGACGCCATCCGCAGCGCCGAAGCACAGATCGAGGCGATCGAGCAGGCCTATACGATGCTGGAGGGCTATTCCTATGAGCTGGAGCTGCTGCCGGAGGTGAAGGCGGCGGAATAAGGCGGGCCGCAGGCGGCGATTGGCCGCGGCACGCATCAACAATAGTACCGGACCGGGACGTTGGCGGCGGCCCGCAGCGAGATGAGGGGGCGGCCGCGCTTGCCCGTCGCGTACCGGTACCAGTAGGGAAGGGACCGGTGCATCCAGTGGTCGCGTGGCTGGACGCGGCGGACGATCTCGCCGACGAGCCACAGGTAGGGATCGTCGGTGGCGCGCATGTAGTGACGGAGGAAATGAAGCTCGCCCCGGTCGGCCCACAGACACGTTGCCAGCAATCGCCGGTAAAATTTCAGGTCGCCGGGGGCGAGTCGGTCGAGGCAGGCCGGGCCGTGCGGCGACCGGCCGAGGCAGCGCCCCTTTCGCCGGCAGGCCGGATTGGCGCAGATATCGCCGGGCAGTCCGAACATCTCGACGATGCGGGGCGGCAGCGCGGCTTCGCGCAGATCGGCAGAGGTGGGCTTGGCGGGCATGGCGTTTCTCCGTTGTGGTGGCGCGGCCGGCAAAGCGGGCATGAACCCGCCTTCACGCGACCGGCCGGTCCGTGGTTTGGTTCGGTTTCGTATCCGCCCGCCTGCCGTTGCGGCAGGCTTCGGACGGGGCGCTCGCAAGAGCCTCATGGAGTATTGGGAAGGTGGCTCTCGCCAGCGCCCCGTTCGGCGGTTTTTGCCCGCAAACTCGTTCCGCTACGGCCTGATCAGCCCTCTGTGCGATTGCACGCCCGCAGCAGCAGCATCGGCCTGCGGAGGGGAACCTTCTTGCGAACCCCGGCCTCGGGGACTTCCGTCCTTTCCCCGACCCCGGCGCCGGCCCCGCCTCGCTGCCACGGCTGGCAGGGTATCCGTGGCGGGACGGGAGGAGTATGGCATGAGGGCGCGGGGCGGGGATGAACGGGGGTGTGGCGCGGCTGCAGGAAGGGTGAATCTCGAGAAGATTTTGGTCACGGTCACGATTAAGTATTTGAGTCTAAGTGCTTATTATCCTCGTGGAGGAGGTGTGGCGAGCTTGCCCGACCAACTCACTATCCTCGTTTTGTGCCGCTAGGGGAGAGATACGATTCTGCCGCTTGCTTCACTGCCCGTCTTCTTCGCCTTTGTAGCCGTGATCCAGCCACCGCGCGTCGGGGGGAGCAGCGTCTTTCCCAAAGCAATTAGTCCTTTGCACCATGGATTAAGATGCCGCCGTCATCTGCTACTATCAAGAAAAGTTTGCCAAAATGATTTATGGTATCCAGCTTGACTTGCAGTACTCAAAAATGAACCATTTACTTGTACCGATAACATTGATTTAGGAAGCTATGGCTGACCGTTGGCATGTGAATTGGCTCAGTGAAGGCGTTGAGCGATGGAATAAGCGCCGTAAAAAAGTAGATTTTTCGCCAGAGTTATCTGGCGTCAAATTTTTTGACCTCTTACCGCCAGATTTCCGTGACTCTCCGAAGACGTCGCGTTTTTTCGAAGGCATCGATTTGTCAAACGCCAATTTAACTGGCGCTGATCTATCAGGACTTAATTTTTACAATGGAAAGTTTTCGTATTCCGATTTGACCGGCGCGGACATGTCTATGTCCAATTTTAACAACGCAACGTTCATTGACGCGAATCTGTCGGGAGCGAACTTAACTCGCTCACTGCTAATAGGCACCGTTTTCGAGAACTCACGACTGTTAGAGGTGTCTTTCGCGGATGCCAATGTCTCAAATGCAATTTTCCTAGGAAGCGACTTCGATAACGGCGTGCAGGAGTCGATTGAAAAGCAATCTGCTCACGTATTTGAAGATCGCGATGCTTACGAGGCTCAATTCGCTGTTAACCGTTCTGCGATTCAAATCAACGATTCCGTTTCGCATAGACTTATTGGACGCAAAGCAGCGGATGAGAAGACGCGTAAAAATAAATATGACGTCTTCTTCGGCACCAACAGAACACCTGTATTTACTAGGGGAGTCTTGGTTGATTTCAATCGGGATCACACCACCAATATCAGCTATGGTGTTTGCGAAGTCATTGTCCCAAATAGCCACAAAATCGGGTCTTTGGGCTCTCCGCTTTGGAAGCGACTTCTCAATAGAAAAGACGATCGCTTAAGACTAGATTCCTTAATTCCGCTAAATGAGGAATTATTTTGGTCTTTTCTAAAATCCACATCAGATAAAATGAGGATTAAGGAGCGCCCAACGATATTCGTTCATGGTTTTAACAATACATTTGAGCAGGCCGTATTGCGGGCTGCTCAAATAGGATACGACATCGGCCTTGGCCAGGGCATCGGGCTATTCAGTTGGCCTTCCAAAGGTAGCATGACTGCCTACAACGCCGATGAAGCCTCATCTGAGTCCAGCAAATATGCACTAGCTGATTTCATCGAGCAGTTTGTCGAGAATTCGCGACAGAAAAGCGCAAATATAATTGCCCATAGCATGGGTTGTCGAACCGTACTCGGAGCGCTTGAGGTTTTATCATCGACGAGATCTCATGTGCTGAAGCGTCTGAATCAGATAATTTTAGCTGCGGCGGATGTAGATACTGGCATTATGCCTTACGTTGGTGTTCACGCCATAAACCATTCAACGAGAACCACATCTTATGTTTCGGAGACGGACACCGCTCTTAAGGTGTCTGGGTGGCTACATGGTTTCCCACGTGTGGGTGTGACACCTCCGGTCTTCGTTCTTTCGGGAATGGATACAATCCTTGTAAACAATTTGGATCTAGGCGAGTTCTCGCACGGATACTTGAGCGCCAGCCGCACAATACTGAACGACATATTCGCGCTTTTGAGCGCAAATTCGCCACCGAATGAACGGCATGCTGTCGAATCAGTAAAAATTGGTGCTCAGCAATACTGGCGGATTAACGATCAATCTAGCAAGTCACGCTCAATCTTGAGAACAACGAAATCCCTGCCAGTTGGCCCCAAGTCTACTGCCCCGGCCGCCCCGTTTTCCCCTTCGTCTTCTTCTGCCGCTTCACATCGCCCGCATCCTCGTAGGAGCCGACGCCCGCCTTGGCGCGGATGAAGGGCTTTGCGTCGTCGGCGCTGGATCCTCGGGTCAGGCCCGAGGATGACGGGGTCGAGGATGACGCAGGGGAGGTCGAGGATGACGCAGGGGAGGTGAGGTCGCGTTTTTCCGGCTGGCCGGGCAGCACCGGTTTTTCCGGCAGCTTGCCGCGGGTGTTGAGCGGCTTTTCGGTGCGGCCGACGGTCATTTCGTCGAGGGTGTTCTTGCGGAAGAGGGAAGACCCCTCCCTCCCCACAGGGGGGCGGGAGTCGACCGTGGATGCCGCGCCGGGCGAGCGGGCCGGGCGGGTCATGTCGGTGCCTGGGCCCATGTTGTCGAGGCTGGGTTTGGCGAAGAGGGAGCGGCCGGGTTGATCTCCCCCCTTGTGGGGGAGATGGCCCGAAGGGTCAGAGGGGGGTATTGCGGCAGATTCGGCGGTTGAGGGGGCACCCCCCTCTGTCCTGCCGGACATCTCCCCCACAAGGGGGGAGATTGGGGCCGAGGATGCCGCACCCGGTCCTCGGGTCGCGCTGCGCTTGCCCGAGGATGACGGAGAAGTACGGCTACCCTCCATCGCCCGCGCCTCTTGCCGTGCCATTGGGTCGTCCATGACGGCGAGTTCGGCGGCTTTGAGGCGCTTGATCTCGTCGCGCAGGCGGGCGGCGGTTTC
Organism: Rhizobium giardinii bv. giardinii H152; assembly: GCF_000379605.1. Classification (GTDB taxonomy): domain Bacteria; phylum Pseudomonadota; class Alphaproteobacteria; order Rhizobiales; family Rhizobiaceae; genus Pararhizobium; species Pararhizobium giardinii. Next base: position 260,860 of record NZ_KB902579.1, read on the forward strand.
GAAGTCGAGGTCGGTGGCGGCGGCGCGCATCTGTTTTTCGAGCGCCTCGAGATGGGCGGCGAGGTTGTTGCCGACCAGTTCGGTGATGCCGCCCTTGACGCCCCTGATGCCGATGTCGGCGCGGACATGGTCTCTCTCGTAGACCGAATCGAGGATGTCGGAGATCTTTGCCTTGACCGATTCCGGGGTGATGCCGTGGGCCTCGTTATAGGCCATCTGCTTTTCGCGGCGGCGGGAGGTCTCCTCCATGGCGCGTTGCATCGAGCCGGTGATCGTATCGGCATAGAGGATGACCTTGCCGTCGACGTTGCGGGCGGCGCGGCCGATGGTCTGGACGAGCGAGGTTTCCGAGCGCAGAAAACCTTCCTTGTCGGCGTCGAGGATGGCGACGAAGCCGCATTCGGGGATGTCGAGGCCCTCGCGCAACAGGTTGATGCCGACCAGCACGTCGAAGGCGCCGAGCCGCAGGTCGCGGATGATCTCGATGCGCTCCAGCGTGTCGATGTCGGAATGCATGTAGCGGACGCGCACGCCCTGTTCGTGCAGATATTCGGTGAGGTCCTCGGCCATGCGCTTGGTGAGCACGGTGACGAGGGTGCGGTAGCCGGCGCTAGCGGTCTCGCGGATCTCGCCGAGCACGTCGTCGACCTGGGTCTTGGCCGAGCGGACCTCGACCGGGGGGTCGATCAGGCCGGTCGGGCGGATCACCTGTTCGGCAAAGACGCCGCCGGACTGTTCCAGCTCCCAGGCCGCAGGCGTCGCCGAGACGGCAATGGTATCGGGGCGCATGGCGTCCCATTCCTCGAAGCGCAGCGGCCGGTTGTCCATGCAGGACGGCAGGCGGAAACCGTATTCGGCCAGCGTCGCCTTGCGGCGGAAGTCGCCGCGATACATGCCGCCGATCTGGCTGACCGAGACGTGGCTCTCGTCGATGAACAACAGGGCGTTGTCGGGGATGTATTCGAACAGGGTCGGCGGCGGCTCGCCGGGCTGGCGGCCGGTCAGGTAGCGGGAATAGTTCTCGATGCCGGCGCAGGAGCCGGTCGCCTCGAGCATCTCGATGTCGTAGCGGGTGCGCTGCTCCAGCCGCTGGGCCTCGAGCAGGCGGCCGCCCTTTTCCAGTTCGGCGAGGCGCAGTTTCAGCTCCTCCTTGATCGACTTGATCGCCTGGTTGAGCGTCGGGCGCGGCGTGACATAGTGGGAATTGGCGTAGATCTTCACCGATTTCAGGTCGTCGGTCTTCTGGCCGGTGAGCGGATCGAACTCGGTGATGGCGTCGATCTCGTCGCCGAACATGCTTATGCGCCAGGCGGCATCCTCAAGGTGGGCGGGGAATATTTCAATGGTGTCACCGCGCACGCGAAAAGAGCCGCGCTGGAAATCCATGTCGCGGCGCTTGTATTGCTGGGCGACGAGGTCGGCCAAGAGCTGGCGCTGGTCGAGACGGTCGCCGACCGTCATCTGGAAGGTCATGGCGGTATAGGTCTCGACCGAGCCGATACCGTAGATGCAGGAGACGGATGCGACGATGATGACGTCGTCGCGCTCGATCAGCGAGCGGGTGGCCGAGTGGCGCATGCGGTCGATCTGCTCGTTGATCGACGATTCCTTCTCGATGAAGGTATCCGAGCGCGGCACGTAGGCTTCCGGCTGGTAATAGTCGTAGTAGGAGACGAAATATTCCACCGCATTGTCGGGGAAGAAGTTCTTGAACTCGGAATAGAGCTGCGCCGCCAAGGTCTTGTTCGGCGCGAGGATCACGGCGGGGCGCTGCGTCGCCTCGATCACCTTGGCCATGGTGAAGGTCTTGCCCGAGCCGGTGACGCCGAGCAGCACCTGGGTGCGGTCGCCGTTTTCGAGGCCCTCGACGAGGTCCCGGATCGCGGTCGGCTGGTCGCCGGCGGGCTCGTAGTCGGATTTCATGACGATCCGCAGGCCGCCCTCTGACTTTTCCGGCCGGGCCGGCCGGTGCGGCGTCCACAGCTTGCCGTCCTTGAACAGCGGATTGCCGCTCTCGATCAGCTTCGACAGCGCCTCGACGGTGGCGGTGACGCCATTTTCTGCGCTCACGGGCTCGTCGCCCTCCGCGCGGGGCGCCGGGCGGCCGGCGGCGGACGCTTGTCCGCTGCGCTTTCCTCCGGAGGTCCCCTGCCGGCCAAGGCCGAGCCGCTGGGCTTCCTCGAGCGAGATATCGAGGCCGGCGACCGGATTGAGCCCGGCGGCGGCGCGGGTCTTCGGGTCGGAGGTGCCGCCCATCGATGTTCCCCGCGCGGATTTGGAGGCGGCGATCTCGACCTTCTTGCGGTGCTTGCCGGCCTTCGAGGCGACGTCGTGGCGGGTCTCGATCGTCTCGGCCTCGGCCATGCGCTGCAGCTCTTCGGCCCAGTCCGACACGTTGGACGACAGCGGCGTGCCTTCGAACGAGGCCTGCGGGGCTTCCTCGAAGCCGCCAGGGTCGGGGCGGGGGGATTTTTTCGGTGCTTTCGACATGCCGGGGAATATGGAGAGAGTCCGGCGGAAAGGGAAGGGGGCGATGAGTACAAAAAGGCAACGGACAGGCCGGCTACTGCCAGTTTCTGACACATGGCGAGAGGCACGGCGGCGCCCACAGCGCAGGGTGAAAAACCGCCGCGGGGTCTTGCCCGGATTGGCGCGCTGCAGCTAGATGCGGGCCGCTTTCCACTCTCCCAGGATTCGTCCCATGCCCTTTGCGATCAATCCGGCCGCCGTCTGGCCGATCCTGCTGCTGCTCCTGTCGAACGTGTTCATGACCTTCGCCTGGTACGGCCATCTGAAACACGCCTCGTCGCCGCTGTACCTGGCGATCGTCGCCAGCTGGGGCATCGCCTTCTTCGAATACTGCCTGGCGGTTCCGGCCAACCGGATGGGCAACACGGTCTATTCCGCCGCCCAGCTGAAGACGATGCAGGAGGTGATCACCCTCGTCGTCTTCGCCGCCTTCTCGACCTTCTGGCTGAAGGAAACCCTGACCTGGAACCATGCGATCGGCTTCTGCCTGATCGCCGGCGGCGCGGCCTTCGTGTTCAAGGGCTGATCTTTCGCCATCCTGCCGGTGCTTCGCAGAATCGCCACAAGCATGCCGTAGCGCTATCTGGAATGCGCGAGGGAAGGGTTTGATGAGCCTGGCATTTTCCACCATGGCGGCATTGCGGTTCGGCACGGGATTCCGGCCACAGCAGGTGCCGCCGGCAAGCGTCGAGGAACTGCTGGCGCAACTGCCGGCGGGGCGGCGGGAAACGCTGTTGTTCCCGCATGGCGGGCTTGGCGCCGCCCGCCAGCGGATCGTCGAGGCGGCGGACAAGCAGGACGCGCTCAAGCGGGCCAACAAGACCGCCGATGAAGCGACGAAACGCGTCAACCGCAAGCGCCTGATGGTCGAAATCAACACGCATCTCGGCGAGGATGAGCATGCGCGGTTCATGCAGGCCGTGCTGTCGCCCAACGGCTTCAACGAGCGGCTGGCGACCTTCTGGCTGAACCACTTCAGCGTCAGCTCAATCAAGGCGCAATTCATGCGGCTTCTGGTGCCCGTCTACGAGGCCGAGGCGATCCGGCCGAACATTGGCGGCCGGTTCGCCGACCTCGTCAAGGCGGCCGTCCTGCATCCGGCGATGCTGATCTATCTCGACCAGGTGAAATCCTTCGGTCCGAACTCGCCGCAGGGATTGAAGCGCAAGCTCGGATTGAACGAGAATCTCGGTCGCGAACTGCTGGAGCTTCATACGCTCGGCGCCGGCAGCGGCTACAGCCAGGCGGATGTGCGCAATGCGGCGTTCGTGCTCACCGGCATGACCGTCGATCGCCGCAGCTACCGCGCCCGCTATGCCGTGAAGATCGCCGAACCGGGGGCGCGGGATGTGTTGGGCAGAACCTATGGCGGCCGCGGTCGCGGGCTGCCGGATATCCTCGCCCTGATCGAGGATCTGGCGGCAGCACCGGCGACACGCGATCATGTCTGCCGCAAGATCGCCGGCCATTTCCTGGCCGACACGCCGCCGCCGGAGGTGGTGCGGGCCATGACCTCCGCCTGGGAGGACGAGGACGGCGATCTGACCGCCGTCTATGCGGCGATGCTTCGTCACCCCAAAAGCTGGGACGACGAAGGACAGAAAGCCAAGCCACCCTTCGATTACATCGTATCCGGCCTGCGCGCGCTGTCCGCCACGCAAGAGGACTTGCAGGACGGCGGCCTGGCCAAGCCCAGGAAGATGGCGCAGGCCGTCGATCGGGACGCAATGGAGGCGAGGGCGACAATGCCGGCTGCCGCCGGCAAAAGCCTCGATCTGGCGATGCCGACGCTGCGTGTCAACCCGCTGACGGTGCAGGCCGCGGCAAGGCTCGGCCAGCCGCTCTGGAGACCGCCGAGCCCAGCCGGGTTCGAGGACAATTTTTCGACCTGGATCGCCGGCGGCCCTCTGGCGGACCGGATCGCCTGGGCGCGGCTTGCCGCGGCAAGGCTGGGCGGCGACCGCGACCCGCGGGATTTCCTGCAGGCCGCATTGCGCGATGCGGCCCGCCAGGACACGATCGACATCGTCTCGCGGGCACCCAGCCGGCAGATGGGGCTTTCACTCGTTCTCGCATCCCCGGAATTCAACAGAAGGTAAGCCGCAGATGGTCAAGCTGTCGATGAGCCGCCGGGCGTTTCTCACTTCGGCCTGCTGCGCTGCCGCAGCGCCGCTGATGACGTCCCTGACGCTGGCGGCGGCGCCCGGCGACAAGCGACTGGTGACGATCATCCTGCGCGGCGCCATGGACGGGCTTTACCTCGTCCAGCCCTATGCCGACGGCGCGTTCAAGCTTCATCGCCCGACGCTTGCCCTGACGCCGGAGAGCGGCTTGATCGATCTCGACGGTTTCTACGGCCTCAACGCCGACGCAAAGGATTTTCTGCCGCTCTGGGAAAGCCGCGAGCTTGCTTTCGTGCACGCCGTCTCGACGCCCTACCGGGACGGGCGCAGTCATTTCGACGGGCAGGACGTTCTGGAGAACGGCGGCTCCGCGGTCGGCGAGGAAAAGAGCGGCTGGCTGAACCGGGCGTTGTCGGCCATGCCTTCCGGACCGGCCCGGAAAGCGATCGATGTCAACACCTCGGCGGAACTGCTGTTGAGCGGTGACAACGATGTGGAGGTCTGGTCGCCACGCACCGATCTGGCGATGAAGAACGACGAGCGCAGCTTTTTCGAGCGGCTTTACCGCAACGACCCGGTGTTCGCCAAGGCGATGGCCGATGCGTCCCTCACCGATTTTTCGGTCGACGAACTCTATGGCGACGGCAAGCGCGGGGTGAAGGCCGTCGATATTGCGCGCCTTGCCGCGGGCATGCTGATGCAGGACTACCGGATCGCCAGTTTCTCGCTCACCGGCTGGGATACCCATGCCGGCCAGAAGATGGCTTTCAGGGGACCCGCCGCGGAGCTGGCAACGGCGATCCTGACCATTCGCAGCACGCTTTCGCCAGATGTCTGGAAGGAGACGATCGTCGTCTGCATTACCGAGTTTGGCCGCACCGCGCGCGAGAACGGCTCCCTGGGAACCGACCACGGAACCGGCGGCCTTGCGGTGATCGCCGGCGGCGGCATCGATGGCGGCAAGGTCATCGGACAATGGCCAGGGCTGGGCGAAGAACATCTGCTCAACGGGCGCGACCTGATGCCGACCGGCGACGTGCGCGAACTGGCGGCGGCGATGCTCTATCGGCAGTTCGATATTTCACCGGGCAGCCTGACGAACACCATCTTTCCGGGTCTGGATTTCAGCCCGTCGTCGATCTACCTCAAATCCGTCTGACGGTTGGGACTGCGCAGCAAGAGGGATGAGCGCGAGCCCATAGGCAAGCCCTGCCCCAAGGGGGTAGGGGACGACCAGCCGCAAGCCAATCTCTGAGATCCAAGGCGTCGGCTTTTCGCCGCTAGCCTGCCTTTTCGCCGAACAGCGTGTCCAGTATCTCCCCCTCCAGCCGTGCCAGTTCGGGCGAACCGTGGCGGCGGGGGCGCTCCAAGGGGATGTCGAGATCGAGGGCGATCCTGCCGCGGTCGATGACGATGACGCGGTCGGCCAGTGCTACCGCTTCGGCAACGTCGTGGGTGACGAGCACGGCGGTGAACTTCTGCTGCAGCCAGATGCGCTCGAGCAACTGCTGCATCTCGATGCGGGTGAGGGCGTCGAGCGCGCCGAGCGGCTCGTCGAGGGCAAGGATATAGGGGTGGGCGACGAGGGCGCGGGCGAGTGCGACGCGCTGGCGCTGACCGCCGGAAAGCACCGAGGGCCACTCGCCGGCGCGGTCGGCAAGGCCGACTTCGCGGAGGATGGCGAGTGACTTTTCGCGGGCTTCCTCGCCGCCGGCAATGCCGGTCAGGCCGACTTCGACGTTTTTGGCGATCCGTGCCCACGGCAGCAGGCGCGGCTCCTGGAACATGATGCGGGTGCGGTTTTCGCCGTTTTCCCCCTTTTTCACCGTCAGTGTGCCGGTGGTCGGCCTGTCGAGCCCGGTGAGCAGCCGCAGCAGGGTGCTCTTGCCGCAGCCGCTCTTGCCGATGACTGCGAGGAACTGGCCGGCGGGAACATCCAGGTCGATATTGTCGAGGACGGTCTTTTCGCCGAATTTGCGGCCGATATCGCGGAAGGAAACGGCGATATCCTGCGGATCGCGCCCGCGGGCCTGGGGCGCCGCGTAGGGAAACCACTGTCTCGGCGTGGTTTCGCGCAACGCACGCGCTTCGGCCGTTTCCTTCGGCGTCTTACCAAGGGGCTCGGATTTCGGATTAAGGGCAATGACAGACATTCAGGTCACTCCGTATTCGGTTGGCTCGTGTCTTCAGGCGGTCTGGAAGGCCGGGTGCCATTGCAGCGTCAGGCGCTCGAGCAGCCGGGCAAAACTGTCGGCGAGCTTGCCGAGCAGCGCGTAAATCAGGATCGACAGGACGACGACGTCGATCAGCAGGAACTCGCGGGCCTGCATGGCCATGTATCCGAGGCCGGAGGAGGCGGCGATGGTTTCGGCGACGATCAGCGTCAGCCACATGATGCCGAGCGCATAACGCAGGCCGACGAAGATGGCGGGCAGGGCGCCGGGCAGGATGACGCGGAAGAACAGGCTGCTGCGCGACATGCCATAGACGCGGCCCATCTCGACCAGCTGCGGATCGACGCTCTGGATGCCGAGCAGCGTGTTGACGTAGATCGGGAAGAACACGCCGAGCGCGACGAGAAACAGTTTTGCCTGCTCGTCGATGCCGAACCAGAGGATGACCAGCGGGATCAGCGCCAGATGCGGGATGTTGCGGACCATCTGCAGCGTCGTGTCGGTGAGGTTTCGCGACAGGCTGGAGAGACCATTGGCAAGGCCGAAGACGAGGCCGATCGAGCCACCGATGACGAAGCCGGACAGTGCGCGGGCGCTGCTGACGCCGATGTTCCGGATCAGTTCGCCGGACAAAAGCAGACGCCAGAAGGCTTCGGCAACCGCCGAAGGGGCGGCCATGACGTTGGGCGAGATCAGGCCGGTGCGGGCTGCAATTTCCCAGAGAAGCAGGATAATGGCGGGCAAGGCCCAGCCCGAAGCATTTTTCAGGATCGATCGACCGGTGGTTCTCATCGTCTGTCCTTTGTGTCCCTTGTCCGCGTGCCGGCCCGGATCGACCGGCACGCCTGGCGCATTTCCCGGGAGGAAATCAGTTGCTCGGAGCTGTCCAGACGGCATCGCTGATGGTGATCGCCTTCGGGATCAGCCCGAGCTTGAAGAAGCGGTCGGCAGTCTGCTGCTGGCTGGCGACGATCTCGGGCGTGACCGGTCCGATGCCGAAGGAGGCGCGGCCGGCGGCGAGCGTCTGCGCGTCCAGCGGCACGCCGGTCACCTCATGCAGCGCCTCGGCCACCTTGTCGCGGTTGGCATCCGCCCAGCCGGCGGCTTCCTTCAGCGCTGCGATCGTCGTCGAAACCGTTTCCGGGTGTTTGGCGGCGAAATCGCGGTTGGCGAGGAAATAGGTATTGACCTTCAGCGTCTCGGCCGAGGTCGTGAGAATGCGCGGCTTGTAGCGCGTTTCGGCAATGGCGAAGAAGGGGTCCCACACCGCCCAGGCGTCGACCTTGTCGCTGGCGAAGGCGGCGGCGGCATCGGCGGGACTGAGATAGACGGGCGTCACCTCGTTGAAGCCGATACCGGCCTTTTCGAGGGCGGCGACGACGAGATTGTGGGAGCTGGTACCCTTGGCGACGCCGATCTTCCTGCCCTTGAGGTCGGCCACCGACCGGATCGGCGAATCCGGCTTGACGAAGATCGCCTCGCCCGTGCCCTGCGACGGAAGGGCGGCGACATAGACGATGGCCGAGCCCGCTGCCTGGCCGAAGATCGGCGGCGCATCGCCAGTCCAGCCGACATCGATCGAGCCGACGTTCAGTGCCTCGACCAGCGGCGGGCCGGCGGTGAACTCGACCCAGGACACGCTGATGCCCTTCGGCTCCAGCGCCTTCTCGATGATCTTCTGTTGCTGGGCGATGACCGGCAGGCCGGTCTTCTGGTAGCCGATCCTGAATTCCGTCAGCTCGGCGGCGACGGCGCTGGAGGCTGCAAAAAGCCCGGCAGCCAAAAGGCCGGTGGCGAAAATCCGTCTGGTCAGTGCGAGCATCGATCCCTCTTGCGGTTGGCGGCAGGCGATGACGCCTATCCGCTGAACATGAGGTCATGCTAGATAAATCCATTAAGATTATAGAGTTTATTTATTTTGTAGATTGGTCGGAGAGGGAAACGGTTTTTCGCGATTGCCGGGTAAGTGACCCGATTTTTGCCGGCGGTCAGTCGAGCAGATCGAAGGCGCGGAAAATCCAGATGACCTGATAGCCCAGGCCGGCAATGAGGAAAAGCGCGTGAAACCGGCGGTTCGGGGTGATGGCGGCCATGATGCACATGAGGATATAGGCGGCATTGCGCAGCGGATATTCCAGTCCGAACGAGGCGAAATAGGCCCGGCCTTTCACCGCAGTGTCGACGAGATCGACCGCATAGGCGAGCGCCAGGAAGCCGAAGAACCAGGCGCGGCGCGACATGAAATAATGCTCGTAGCCGCTGTAATCCTCCATCGTGGTGGGAAACAACAGCACGCAGAGGAAAAAGAAAATGCAGCAATAGACGATGACGAAAAGATAGACGCCGAAATCGATGACCGGCACCGTATGCAGCCGATACTCCCACCACCAGAAATAGATCAGGAAGAGGAACATGAAGAGCACCCAGCCGAGATGCGGCCAGTAGATCTTCGTCTTGCCGGGATGCTGCACGAAGAGGGCAAGCCCGGTCAGCAACCGGCCATGCTGAGGCTGATGACCATGCCCATGACGACGCGGATATGGGAAAAGACCTGCGGATCGACGGGCGGGGCCAATGGCTCCATGTCTTCAGGCCTCCGGCGGCACCGGTTTCGGATGACCGCTTTCGTCGAGCGCCACCATGACGAACAGTGCGTCGGTGACCTTGTCCATGCGATCCGAGAGGTAGCGCTGCGCCCAGACCTCGACCTTCAGCGTCATCGAGGTGCGGCCGACCTTGACGACATCGGTATAGATGCACAGCGTGTCGCCGATCTTGACCGGCATCTCGAAGGCCATTTCCTTGACCGCGGCGGTGACGACGCGCCCGCGGGCCCGTTCGGCAGCGCGGATGCCGCAGGACAGGTCCATCTGCGCCATCACCCAGCCGCCGAAGATATCGCCTGCGGCATTGGCGTCTGCCGGCATCGCCAGCGTGCGCAACGTCAGGTCGCCATTTGGTTTCGTCATGGTTCGTTGTCTCCGTTTGGTTCGATGTAACCCAAGGAGGAGGCATCGGAAAAGACCCGCAGGAAAATATCCGCCGGGCACCATCAAAGGTGTTTGCTGCCAGGGATTAACAAAAGGTAAGTCGAATACCGCCAATTTTAGCCATCTATTGTTAGGGAGTTTGAAAATACGAGCGGTTATCGTGCGGTTCGACACTGCGGAGGGGTTTGCGTCCATGAAACATTTTCGAATTTCCGTGCGCCTTTATGCGCTGGTGGCGCTGGCGCTGCTGATGATGGCGGCCGTGATGCTGCTTGGCCTCATCGAAGAGCAGGAAAAGCTGGTGACGCAACGCAAGGCGATGCTTGAAGCCATGAACGAGAACGCGATCGCCGTGTTCGATGCCTATTACAAGCAGGAGCAGGCCGGCACGCTCAGCCAGGCGGATGCGCAAGCCCGCGCCATCGAGGCGGTCGGCGCGATGCGCTATCAGGGAAACGGCTATTTCTGGATCAACGACATGCAGCCGAAGATGGTGATGCATCCGATCAAGCCTGCGCTGAACGGTACGGACCTCACCGAAAACAAGGATCCGAACGGCAAGCATCTGTTCATCGAGTTCGTCAACACCGTCAAAGCCGAGGGCAAGGGTTTCGTCGACTACTACTGGCCGAAGCCGGGCGCCGAGGAGCCGGTGCTGAAATATTCGCATGTCGCCGGCTTCAAGCCCTGGGGCTGGGTCGTCGGCACCGGCGTCTATGCCGACGACCTGGCTGCGATGTTCCGGGAAGGCCTGATGCATGTGGCCGTGATGTGTGGCGTCGCGGCTCTCATCATCCTGCTTGCCGCCTTGTCGATCGTTCGCAGCGTCGTTCGCCCGGTCGAACGCCTGAAGGCATCGATGCGGGCAATCGCCGACGAGGATGTCTCGGCCGAGGTGCCGGAAACCGACCGCAAGGACGAGGTCGGCCAGATGGCGCGGGTGCTGGTCGTTCTGCGCGACTCGGTGAAGGAGCGCATCGAGCTTCGCGAACGCGAGGCCGAGCAGCAGAACCAGCTCGACGAGGAGCGCCGCAGCAACGAACACCGCCTGCAGTCCGGGGCGCAGGCGCAGGCCGACGCCATGGCAACGGTCGGCGCAGCGCTGGAAAAGCTGGCGAGCGGCGACCTGACGGCGGACATCGGCCGCATCGCGCCGGAATATTCCAAGCTGCGGGACGACTTCAACACGGCGGTGGCGGCGCTGCGCGGCGTCATCCAGTCGATCGCGCAATCGACCGAAGTGGTGCACGGCAGCGCCGGCGACATTTCGCAGGCCGCCAACAACCTGTCGCGCCGCACCGAGCAGCAGGCCGCAGCACTGGAGCAGACGGCAGCGGCGCTCGACGAGATCACCTCGACCGTCAAGAGCGCCTCCGACCGCGCGGCCGAAGCGCGCGAGATGGTCAACGAGACGAAGGGCAGCGCCGCCAGATCCGGCGAGATCGTCCGTAACGCGGTTGCCGCGATGAGCCGGATCGAGGGCTCGTCCAGCCGCATCAACCAGATCATCGGCGTCATCGACGAGATCGCCTTCCAGACCAACCTGCTTGCGCTGAACGCCGGCGTCGAGGCGGCGCGGGCAGGCGAAGCCGGCCGCGGTTTCGCCGTCGTCGCCCAGGAAGTGCGCGAACTGGCGCAGCGTTCGGCCGGTGCCGCCAAGGAGATCAAGGAACTGATCCGCAATTCGGCAACGGAAGTCGAAACCGGCGTGACGCTGGTGCGCTCGACCGGCGATGCGCTGATGGAGATCGAGGCGCTCGTCAATCGAGTGAACGACCATGTGGCCTCGATCGCCACCGCCGCGCGCGAGCAGGCAACCGGTCTGGCGGAGGTCAATACGGCCGTCAACAGCATGGACCAGATGACCCAGCAGAACGCGGCGATGGTCGAGGAGACGACGGCGGCGAGCCAGACGCTGGCGCAGGAAAGCCGCGAGCTGAAGAGCCTGCTGCAGACCTTCCGCCTTTCCGCCAGCACCAGCCAAACCGCCTACGGGCGCGCGGCCTGATCACTTCAAAAAGACGGAAATGCCGATTGCCCGTGTCCGCAAGGATGCGGGCTTTTTCCGTTCGGGGATAGCACGAGTGCGGCGGCCGCGATCTTACGCATCGGCCCGAGACCGATCGGGACGAGGCTTAACGCGGAAGCCTCGCCCCAACCGGGCGGAAGGTTCAAATGCAACAGACCCAAGTCTTAAGCGGGACAGGTCATCAGCAGTAGTATACGCCGGCCGCGCAGCGCCGCACCGTTCGGCGCGCCACGCCGGCGGCGCTGACCGGGGTGAGCGGGCGACCGACACGGGCCTCGGCGGGAAGGCCGGGGCCGAACGTCCCAGTGGAAAACAGGCTCGTGCCCGTTTCCAGTGCTCCCATGCCGATTGCGAGCGTGACGAGCATCCATCTGATTCTTCGAGTCGTTTTCATTTCGCGCCCTTTCGCACGTAGATCCCACCCATCTCGTCGAGATCGGGGATATCCTTCATTTCCACCTTCTTTGTCCCGTCCGACGCCGCCAACGTGAACGTGGCGGCTGCCGCACCAGCACCCCAGGCGCTGAAGTCCAGCGTATATTCGGGCCAGCCTTCAACCGTCTTGCTGGTGATCACGAACCGACAGGGATGTGGCACGTCGCCCTGGGCGATCCACATCTGCCAGTCCACTTCGGGGGTACGGAAGGCGACGTGGTCGCATTCCTCGCCCCGGATCACACCGCTGCCGAGATCCTTCACTTCGGTTACCTCGGCCAGAAGCACGGCCTCGGCGTCCGCACCCAACAGGTCGGCCGCGGGCAACGGGCGATGGTATTCATCGCGCAGCTTGTCGACCAACTGGTCGATCGTGCCCGGCAATTCGGACTGGGCAAAGCTGTTTGTGCTTCGGTTCAGGACCGACAGCGTCTTGCCGTCGAACGTCATGTCAACTTCTGCAAAGCCGCCGTGGCGCGTGACATGTATTTTGTCGGGCCGTTGCATATGGACGCTGCCCGAGCTTGCGATGGCCAGTTTCTGGCCGTCCGTTGTCACAATCTCGAGGCTCAGGTCCACATCGAAGGACAGGTTCTGCTGCGCCCCGAGGTATTTGGTCATCGCCTTCAGGAGATCGCGAGCCTGCGCCTCGTCAGCCAGGGCCGCGGGCGCCCCTGTTCCCACGATCATGGCCGCCGTGATTGCCCCGATCGAGACTGCCCTGCGAAGATTTGAAAGTTCAGGAGAAAGTAGCATTTGCGTCGCCCTCCATCGACCGGACACGGACGCTGCCGTGACAGGACAAAATTCACCTTACACCGATCGCACCGAGGACAGTGAACTGCATTGACGTGGATCAAAAACAAAGCGCAGCGCCTGCTGCCTGCGGGCCATGGTGCTCAGATGCAAGCGTCCCGCGCCATCATCGACATGGAGCGTTTACTCAGCGCAGGACATCCTGCGCGCATGACCTTTGGCATGGAGGCGCCAGTGCCTTCTTCGCCGTGATCGCCAGCGGCGATCCGACATCGTCCGACATCAGTTTCCAACGATGCGGATCGGCACGCCTTCCAGGATCCTGTCGAGGCCGGGAGTAGCGCTATCGCCGAAGCGGCCGGCGGTGTTCAACCCGGACCCGATGAGTCGGACGACTTCGGGAGAGCCAGCGAACTTTGAATGGCTGCCCGAACTCGAATTGTCGATCTCGGAAAGGTCGATGACCGTGGGCCCGAGTCGTTCCAACTCCTGCGCATCCGCCGCGCCGACGCGCGGGACACCCCCCGCGATCCGACGCGAGAGACGAAGCGCGCTGTCGTCCTTGGAGACGAGGATATACATCTTGTCGCGCACGGCCTGCGGCAGCAGCCCGATCTGGGTGCGGAACAGGTCGATGTCGATGTCGGGAGAGGCCAGGATGAAGTGGTTGATGGTTTTGCGGCGACCGAGGTAGCCGGCCTGCTCGGCGTCGACGAGGCCTTCCATCATCAGGAACGCGCCCATGGAATGAGCGAAGAGGTCGGCACTCTCGGCCCGGGTCCGGACCAGGATGTCGGCCATCTCCTTGATCTTGACGCGCGCAACAAGCGCGCTGTTGAGGTCGTAGACATAGCGGGGCGCCCTGGCCGCGGAGGCCCAGGTGAAGAGGACGGGCACGCCCTGGAAACCAGTGTCCTCGACGAACTGTGCCAGGCGAAGGAGGGCATCACTCGTCGTGTTGTTGTAGCCGTGGATAAAGAGCAGCACCTTCCGCTGGCCCACCGGCCGGGTGGCCAGTTCGCGGTTTATCTCCGAGACAAAGGCGTCGTCGCTATTGTATATCACCGGATCGACGATCGCGAACTCGGTGCGCGGATCGGGTGGCAGACGCTTTGCGCGTTCGAGCTGCCCCGGGGTGTGGTTCGGCGGAACAGTGACTTCCACCGAGGCGAGGCCGAGCTCCGGCGCACGGTTTGCCGAGTAAAAGGCACCCACGACTTCAGAGGCCTCGCGCGTCGTGGTGATGAAGATGCGTTTACGGCTGAGGTCACGCACCGATGCGGTCGGGACTGCCGGGTTGTCGATGCCTATGAGCTCGGGCGGGCGGCTGCAAGCAGCAACCGCCAAGAGCAGGAGTGCCGCTACAAAAGGTGGCAAGAGCGAGCGCTTGCTGATGAAATACCTCCAAGCGCTGCACTCAATCCGGCAGCCCTGTAACCTCGTCCCGGCACGAATGCTAGCAAGGATGTATTTTCGAGGCAAGCGTCGACACGATACCGGCACTTGCGGGCCTGTCTTGACCATGGCGGGTTTGCAGCCAGAATGGCGCGGTGATTCAAGATGTTAACCGTCTGCGCCAGCCATGGCGCTGAAATCGGAGAGGACTGCCAGTGATGCCATTTCGACGTGTGACGATCCGTATCGGGGCGCTGATGGCGCTGTCGCTCGGCGGGCTTTCGGCCTGCACCGTCGTCGTCGACGAGCCGCGGCCGGAGCCCTCCTACCCGCAGATGTGCACGATGGAGTACGACCCGGTCTGCGCCGATCGCGGTGACAACCGCAGGACCTTTGCCAATGCCTGCCAGGCGCGGTCCAACGGTTACCGCATCATCGGCCGCGGCGAATGCCGGCCGCAGCGGCCTGATTTCGGCGACGACCGGCCGCGGGTCTGCACGCGTGAATACTCTCCCGTCTGCGCCCGGCAGGGACGCCGCCAGCAGACCTTTTCCAATGGCTGCATGGCCGAAGCCGAAGGTTTCCGGGTGATCGGCCGCGGCGAATGCCGCCGCGCGGAAATGCCGCCCATCGACGATAGCGGTGTGCCTCCCGACCGCGACCCCGATCGCCGGCCGCAGGCCTGCACCCGCGAATACGCGCCGGTCTGCGCCCGCCAGGGCCGCCAGCGGCAGACCTTTCCGAATGCCTGCACGGCAGAGGCCGAGGGGTTCAGGGTGATCGACAACGGCCCGTGCCAGTAAGGCGGGCAGGATGGTTTGACGTTGTGCTACATTAATTGAAAGTCGTCGGCTTCCGATGAATGTGCAGCCAGCCACGTCAGGAGGTCCTCTTGGAAGCGCGCGCCCCCGATCTTGAACATGTCGAGGTATAGCTCGGGAGCAAGCGCGTCATAGAAATGTTCTGGGTCGCGCTTCGTGATGAAGGCATACAGGTCCCATGTCCTCGTGAGGGTCGTCTCCATCGTTTCTCCCTCTTGGTCCGCTGTGGTCACCGCGTGCTCGGCCAGAGCCCTGACGAACCAAGAATGATGCTCTTTGGCTTCCAATAGCCACCGATCAGCCCGAGCGGCCTCAGCAGGTTCCACTGGCCCATCCTCCTCCTGGAACAGCATCAGATTGATCATCTTGGCGGAAGGGGGCCAGCGATGCTTGGGGTCATTGACAAAATTCAAGCCGCAACACCCACATCGAAAGCGTTGTATTTTTCGAACCTTCCCGTCCTTCACGAAGTCCCTGCCGTTGCAGCCGGGGCAGTAAACATCCTCGTCATCATCCATGTCCGCCACACTATTTCCTTTCCCGTAACGGGCGCCTGCGCCAGCTTCGCAGCTCACGAAGAAGCGAGTTGATCGCCGCGATCAAACCAGTGATGGCAACAATAGCCGCTGTTAAAGGGAGTATATCCAATTGCCACTCCTTATGGCTGTTCAAGATGCAGTTAGGATATGACTTGCCGCCTTCGCTGCAATCATGAATTTTACGCAAAATTAAGGGATAGATGGAGCCGAAAAACAAACGGAGGTATGCCCTAGCTAGTTATCCTTGGCCAGCGCTCCGCAATCCCAGGTGATGCGGGCGATCTGGTACATTAGCTGCGACAGCGACAATGACCGTTTGGCGCAAAGAGGACGGGTTGGTAGAACACGCTGACGATCGAACCGCCCGTTCGCAGCGGTTCACAGTTGACGACGGAAAACAGGAAGCTGCGGCATGTCTTTGCGCATTGTTTCATTGAACGCCTGGGGTGGCCGGGTTTATGCACCGCTGATGCGTTATCTCGTCGATGTGGACGCGGATGTGATCTGCCTGCAGGAGGTGGTGCGCACGCCGGCGACCACCTCGGCATGGCTGGTCTATCGGGATCATGACGTGGAACTGCCGCAGCGGGCCAATCTGTTCGACGAGATCCGCGCCGCGCTTCCATCGCATGATGCGTTCTTCTGCCCGACGGCGCGCGGCACGCTGTTTGACGGTAACGAGGAAATTCCCTCCGAATTCGGGCTGGCGACCTTCGTGCGCCGTTCGCTCGCCGTCATCGGCCAGGCCAGCGATTTCGTCCACGGCGAATTTTCACCGGATGGCTGGGGGCCGCACCCGCGGGCGCGCAATGCCCATTGCGTTCGGCTGTTCAGCTATGAGGACGGCTTTCCGGTGACCATCGTCCAGATGCACGGCCTTCGCGATCTCAGCGGCAAGGGCGATACGCCGGCGCGCGAAAGGCAGACGGAAGCGTTGATCGAAGTGATCCTGAATCTCTGGCGCGGCGATGAGCGGCTGGTGGTCTGCGGCGATTTCAACGTCCGGCCGGAGAGCGGGATGTTCGGCGCGCTCGCCGATCTCGGCCTCGCCGATCTCGTGACGGCGCGGGGGCATACGGATACACGGACGTCCTACTACGAAAAACCGGGACGCTTTGCCGACTACATGCTGGTGACGCCGGATGTGGAGGTCGTCGGCTTCGACGTGGTAGCGCAGCCCGAAGTCTCTGACCATCGAGCGCTGCTTCTGGAGATGCGCTGATCTGCTTGGCTTCGTCGCAGGTTCTGATCGGAAAATCGTGGGACACTTTTCCGAAACCTGCTTAGGATCGGCACGCGCGCACAGTCAGGGAGGTGGCAGATGCCGATTGACGTGACCACGATCGGGTTTACCCAGAGCAGCGCGGCGGATTTCTTTGGCCGTCTGAGGCAGGCTGGCGTGAAGAGGGTCGTGGACATCAGGCTGCACAACACATCCCAGCTGGCCGGCTTCGCCAAGGCCGGCGATCTGCCGTATTTTCTCAAGGAGTTGTGTGGCGCGGACTATGTCCACCAGCCGCTGCTCGCACCGACCGAAGACATTCTCACGGCCTTCAAGAAGGAGAAGGGCGACTGGACCACGATGCGCCATCGGTTCATGGAACTGATGGCGGAGCGCCGCATCGAGAGTCGCCTTACGCCTGCGGCGTTCGCAGGGAGTTGCCTGCTCTGCTCGGAGGCCTTGCCGCACCAGTGCCACCGCCAGCTCGTCTGCGACTATCTCAACGGTAAATGGGGCGGGGCGCTCTCCGTCAGGCATTTGTGACGGATATGTGCCGCATGGCTTCTGTGCGCTTCCAGGCGGGCAGGGACCATATCCGGTAAGGGAACCGAAAGGCTTCGTTTACCCTGTTTGCATAAAATCTGCTGTGATCGCGACCTTTGCGAACCGGTGCCCGCCTTTCGACACAGGCGGACCTCAGGTTTCATGCGGGGCCGGGCGGATAGCGGATGGTGCGTTCGGCGCATCGTCACCAAGTGTAACAGCGTTGCAGCGTTCTTTCCGCTTCGACGCGCGGCGCAGTGGGCGGCAATGAGTATGGTTTCCCTTTTCCGGCGGCCCGCGCAGGTTTTCGTGCTGTCGCTTTCGCTGACGGCCTGTTCGACGGACGATCTCAGCCCGCCGGCGCGGATCGATTCGTCAGCCCGGGTCAGCGCCATCCAACCGGTCCGTGATCAGGCACGGGGGAGGCGGGAAACCGCCTATCCCTCGGCGGAAACGCCGGTCGGCACATTCTCCGAAAATTCCGACGGTGCCGTTCCCGTCGATCCGCGGATGCAGACAAGCGAGCGGCTGCCGATGATCGACAGCGAGCCGATGGAAAGCGGCCAGCAGTCTTCCGCCATGGCGAGCGTTCAGCCGATGGTCGTACCGCCCGAGGGCGTCAATATGGACGCGATGCTGGGCGTCGAGCCGGCCTCCGTGCCGGTCGTCGGCCTTGCCGAGGAGCAGAACGGCGATATCGCCGTAGGCAATGATATCGCCGTGGGCAATGAGATCGCCGAGGGCAACACCAGCCAGCCGGTGGTCGGCGGCATCGGCGGCGATACCGTGCAGCAGCTCGGCGGACCGCAGGGCGCAACGGCGTCGGCGGAGGCGGATCCAGGCTATGATCCGGACCTGCCGCCCTTGAGCCCGGAGAAAATTGCCGCCGAGGAAGCGCGCAAGGCGCAGTTTCTCGAGCAGCAGCAGCGGGTGATGCTGCGCCGGCAGCAGGCGCAGGAAGAACAGCAGGTGGCCTTCCTGCCACGGGCCGAAAACCCTTTGAGCGAACCCGATTTCACCGGCCGGATGCCGGCAGCCGAAGTCGCCTGCCGAAAGCGGCTGAAGAAGCTGAAGGTCGAATTCAGGGACATTGCGCGCATCCATGACAGCAAGGCCTGCGGCATCGACTATCCGATCGAGCTCACCGGCCTTTCCGGCGGCATCGACGTCAAGCCCGCCGTCAAGCTGAATTGCGAGGTGACCGAGGCCTTCGCGCTCTGGGTGAAGAACGAACTGGCGCCGTCGGCCCGCTACCGCTATCTCTCCGGCGTCAGGACGATCAAGCCGCTCGGCGGCTATTCCTGCCGGACGATGAATTCGCGGCGCGGCAACCCGATGTCGGAACATGCCCGCGGCAATGCCATCGACGTCGGCAAGTTCGTGCTGAAGTCCGGCAAGGAGATCGACGTGCGCAAGCCGGGCTTCTTCGCCTTCCGCGAAAAGGGTCTCTTGAAGGCGGTGCGCAGCGACAGCTGCAAATATTTCAACACCGTGCTTGGCCCCGGCAGCGACCCGCAGCACAAGGATCACTTCCATTTCGACCTGCGGAACCGCAAGTCTGGCTACCGGCATTGCGATTGAGCCAATCCGCGTAGCCGGCCTTCACCTGAACCCCGCGATGAGGGATTGCGGGACTCCTCGTCCGAGCGGGCGATGACGTTTTGCCGCGGGTTTCGTCTTGCAAGTTAACAATATACAATATATGTAATTGTTAATTGACAGAAACGCAGGAGTTCGTCCCATGCCGTTGCAGGCCTTCGCCCCGATTGCTGCGGAAAAACCGGATGTGCGGGGATTTTACCATGCGCGGACCGGAAGCGTGCAATACGTCGTGTCCGATCCGCAGACAGGCGCTTGCGCAATCATCGATCCGGTCCTGGACTATGACGAGAAATCGGGGGCGACGGCCACCGTCGAGGCCGATGCCATTCTCGCCTATGTGGCGGAGCGGAAACTCAAGGTCACCTGGATCCTCGATACGCATCCCCATGCGGATCATTTTTCTGCCGCCGCCTATCTGAAAGAGAAAACCGGCGCGCCAACCGCGATCGGCGAACGCGTGGTCGACGTGCAGCGGCTCTGGAGCGGTCTCTACAATCTGCCGGGCCCTGCCACGGACGGTTCGCAATGGGATCGGCTGTTTGCCGACGGCGATACGTTCAAGGTCGGTCAGATCGAGGGAAGGGTGATGTTCTCGCCGGGGCATACGCTGGCCTCGGTCACCTATGTGATCGGTGATGCGGCCTTCGTGCACGATACGCTGTTCATGCCCGACAGCGGCACCGCCCGCGCCGATTTTCCCGGCGGGGACGCCCGGCGGCTGTGGGAAACGATCCAGGCGATCCTGTCGCTGCCCGAGGAGACGCGCGTCTTTACCGGACACGATTACCAGCCGGATGGCCGCCCGCCGCTGTGGGAAAGTACAGTCGGCGCCCAGAAGCGGAACAATCCGCATGTCGCCGGGCGCAGTGCCGAGGATTTCATCCGCCTGCGCAAGGCGCGCGATGCGACCTTGCCGATGCCGAAGCTCATCCTGCATGCGCTGCAGGTCAACATCCGCGGCGGCAGGCTGCCCGAGCCGGAGGACAATGGACGGCGTTATCTGAAAATTCCGCTTGATGCTCTGAGCGGCGCGGCCTGGGAGTAAGCACATGAACACAGCATCGCCCACCCAGCCGCATCTGCGTGCCGATATGGCAGCGCGCGCCACGGACGCCGCCGAGTTTTTGCGCATCCTTGCCAATCCGAACAGGCTGATGATCGTCTGCACGCTGGTCGAAGGGGAGCGCTCGGTGAGTGAGCTCGAGGGACTGCTCGGCATTCACCAGCCGACGCTATCGCAGCAACTGGGTGTTCTTCGCGATGGCGGTTTCGTCGAAACGAGGCGGGATGCCAAGCAGATCTTTTACCGCTTGACCGAAGATCGGGCCGCGCGCCTCGTCACCGCCCTCTACGATATCTTCTGCGCCGATGGAGGCCGCATATGAGCGTATATCTGATCTCGCTTGCGGGCGGCATGCTGATCGGCCTTTCGGCGGCGATCCTGATGCTGGCGAACGGCCGGGTCGCCGGAATAAGCGGCATTGCCGGACGGCTTCTGCAGGGCCGGCAACCGGGCGTGGGCACGGCGTTCGTGGCAGGCCTTATGCTTGGCCCCATAGGCTACCGGCTGATCGCCGGGGCATGGCCGGCCGTGACGATCCAGGCCTCGACGCCGCTGCTCATCATTGCCGGCCTGCTCGTCGGCTTCGGCTCGCGGATGGGCTCCGGCTGCACCAGCGGCCATGGCGTCGTCGGGCTGGCGCGGCTATCGCCGCGGTCGCTCGTTGCCGTCGCGACATTCATGACAGCGGCGGTGTTGACCGTATTCCTGATGGGAGCCATTTCATGACAAAGCCTGCCGGATCACGCATGATCGCCGCCCTGGTTTCCGGGCTCGTGTTCGGCCTCGGCCTGTCCTTGTCCGGAATGCTCGATCCCGCCCGTGTGCGTGGTTTTCTCGACATCACCGGTGCCTGGGATCCAAGCCTTGCCTTCGTTCTCGGCGGCGCGGTGGCGGTGGCGGCTCTGGGCACGCTTCTCGCCAAACGCATGGCCGCGCCGATGCTTGACGACCGGTTCCACCTGCCGGAGGGCCGGCTGATCGACAGCCGCCTGGTCGCCGGCTCGGCCATCTTCGGCATCGGCTGGGGCATTGGCGGGCTTTGCCCGGGACCGGCGCTGGCATCGCTGTCGCTCGGGCTGCCGGCAACGGTCTGGTTTGTCGTTGCCATGCTGGCGGGCATGATCGTCCACGACCGTTTCGTGGTGCCAAGGACATGAGCGCCACCGTTCTCGCTACGCTCGGTTCGGGTGGCATCGTCGGCTTTACCCTCGGTCTCGTCGGTGGAGGAGGATCGATCCTCGCCGTGCCACTGCTTCTCTACGTCGTCGGCGTCGCCAATCCGCACGTGGCGATCGGGACGAGCGCCGTTGCCGTTTCGGTCAATGCCTTCGCCAATTTCGTCGTCCATGCGCGGGCAGGGCATGTCTGGTGGCGCTGCGCTGCCGTTTTCGCGCTGTTCGGCACTATCGCGGCGCTCGTTGCCTCGACGCTCGGCAAGGCGGTCGACGGGCAGCTTCTTCTCTTTGCCTTCGGGCTACTGATGATCATCGTCGGCGGATTGATGCTGAAGCCGAGGAAAACCGCCGAAGCTGTCGTGCGACCCGTCGACCTGCGGATGTGCCTGACGACCGCGCTGGTCGCCGCGGCGACGGGCGCAGCCTCTGGCTTTTTCGGAATAGGCGGCGGGTTTCTCATCGTGCCGGGCCTCATTCTCGCGACCGGAATGCCGATGATACAGGCCGTCGGCTCGTCTCTTCTGGCCATTGGCACGTTCGGGCTTGCGACAGCGCTGAATTATGCCGCCTCCGGCCTGATCGACTGGGTGGTGGCAGCGGAATTCGTCGCCGGCGGAATCCTGGGCGGCATTGGGGGAACCGTGATGGGGGCACGCCTCGCGCGGCGCAAGGCCGTCCTCAACCGAATCTTCGCGGTGCTGATCCTGGCCGTCGCGCTCTATATGCTTGCCCGCAGCGCCTTGGCGTTCTGATCCGCTCGGGCAAAACGCATCTGCCTATTTTTTGCGATGCCGGGGTGAACATTGCCGCGGAAAGGTCCATATAAGGCCTCTCTTTCCGCACGTACCCCTCCGGAACACATTACATGGCGCCCATCGTTTCCGTTTCCAATCTGGTGAAAACCTATGCGTCTGGCTTCCAGGCGCTCAAAGATGTCAGCCTCGAGATCGAGGAGGGCGAGATCCTTGCGCTGCTTGGCCCGAACGGTGCCGGCAAGACGACGCTGATCTCGATCATCTGCGGCATCGTCAATCCGACGAGCGGCGAGGTTAAGGTCGGCGGCTACGACGTCGTCAGGGATTTTCGCGAGACGCGCTCGATCATCGGCCTGGTGCCGCAGGAACTGACGACCGACCAGTTCGAGACCGTCTGGAACACGGTGTCCTTCTCGCGTGGCCTGCATGGCAAGAAGCCGGACCCGGCACATATCGAGAAGGTGTTGAAGGACCTGTCGCTCTACGACAAGAAGGACAACATGCTGCGCGAGCTTTCCGGCGGCATGAAGCGCCGGGTGCTGATCGCCAAGGCGCTTTCGCACGAGCCGCGCATCCTGTTTCTCGACGAGCCGACTGCGGGCGTCGACGTCAACCTGCGCAAGGACATGTGGCAGGTGGTCGAGAAGCTGCGCGCCACCGGCGTGACGATTATCCTGACGACACACTACATCGAAGAGGCCGAAGAGATCGCCGATCGGGTCGGCGTCATCAATGGCGGCAAGATCCTGTTGATCGAGCAAAAGACGGACCTGATGAAGAAGCTCGGGCGCAAGGAGCTGCGCGTCGACCTGCAGGAGCCGATCTCGACCATCCCCGAGACGCTCTCCGGCTACGAACTGACGATCGAGGATGAGGGGCACTCGCTGATCTACGATTACAACACGGCAAGCGAGCGCACCGGCATCACGACGCTTTTGACGGCCCTGGCCGAGGCCGGGATCAGGCTGAAGGACATCTCGACACGGCAGAGCTCGCTCGAGGATATTTTCGTCGAACTGGTGGGAGCACGCGCATGAACCTCGAAGCGGTCAAGTCGATCTATTTCTTCGAGATGGCGCGGACGAGGCGCACGCTGCTCCAGAGCGTCGTATCGCCGGTTATCTCCACCTCGCTCTACTTCATCGTCTTCGGCGCCGCGGTCGGCTCACGGATCCAGGAGATCGACGGCGTCTCCTATGGCGCCTTCATCACGCCCGGGCTGATCATGCTGACGTTGCTCACCCAGTGCATCGGCAACGGTTCCTTCGGCATCTACTTTCCGAAATTCACCGGCACGATCTACGAGATCCTGTCGTCACCGGTGTCGATGACGGAGATCGTGCTCGGCTATGTCGGGGCGGCGGCAACCAAGGGGTTGATGATCGGCACGATCATTCTCGGCACGGCGGCGCTGTTCGTCGACCTGCATATCGCCCATCCGCTGGTGATGATCCTGTTCTTCGTGCTGACCGCCATCACCTTCAGCCTGTTCGGCTTCATCATCGGCATCTGGGCCAAGGATTTCGAGCAGCTGAACCTGATCCCGATGCTGGTCATCCCTCCGCTCGTCTTCCTCGGCGGCAGCTTCTATTCGATCGACATGCTGCCGCCCTTCTGGCAGGCAGTCAGCCATTTCAACCCGGTGCTCTACCTGATCAGCGGCTTCCGCTGGAGCTTCTTCGAGATCGCCGACGTCAATCCGGCGGTGAGCTTCTCTATCATCGTCGTGTTTCTGGCGGTGCTGATGGGATTGCTGACGTGGATCTTCAGGACGGGGTATCGGTTGAGGAACTAAAGAGGTCAGCCGGGTTGCGAGAGGCTTGGAAAGCTCGTCCTGAACAATGGCGGCAGGCCTCTTGTTTCGACCGGGGAAGCGGCCTGCTGAAAATAGCCTTGATTGAGTGGGTGGTACCGTTTCCGATTTTGACCACCATCCGCATGTACAGCCGTTCGTCGTTGAGCGCGAAGGCAATGTCGAAGGGCGAATTGCCGTAAACGCTGCGGACATTCTCTTGCCAGCGGCCCGTACCTTCTGCGAACCGTGAACTGGTGTTCAAGTTGGTCCCGATGATGGCGGACCAGCCGTTGTTCGCCGTAACCGTCATGAGCGCTCCATGTCTGATGATGGTGATAAGGCACGTGTTGCATGAGCCGGCATTCGAACTGACCTGTTGCCACTGCCCATGGAAAACCGAATCGTCAGCATATGCCGCAATAGTCGATAGTGTTGCAGCAGCAACGATAAGCAACGATCGCAACAGCCGGTTCATACATGCCCTCCGTCGTTCTAGTTAATCCCTCAACCTCAACTCATCCGTCTGCATCTGCAGGAAATCCAGCGTCGAGAGGAAGCTCATGCCGAGCAGGCTCTGGTCGAGCTTGCCTTGCTCGGCGACGGTCGCGCGGATGTTGTTGCGGACGATCGGGCCGATGGCGACTTCGGCGAGGGTGACGGGGGCGGCGCGGGCCGTGCCGTTGGCGGTGAGAACGGTCTGGGAATAGGTGAGACCGGCCGGGCTGAGACCCAGCTTTTCGGCATCCTCGTAGGATATCGCGACGGTGCTGGCGCCGGTATCGACCAGCATCTGGACACTGGTACCGTTGATCGTTACGGGCGTTTCGAAATGTCCGTTCAGGACCTTGTGCAGCACGACTTCCTGGCGGCCCTCATTGTCGGTGAAGACCGTGGCCCGGCCGGGGATGAGGCCACCCGCCAGCCGGTTGCCGAAGGATTGCAGGTCCTGGCGGTAGAGATAGACCGACACGAGAACCAGGATGATCAGCACCCAGATGGCGAACTGGCGAAGGCTCTGGCCGATGTGGCGCCGGCTCTGCAGGATGCCGGTGCTGATCATGGCCGCGATGGCGCCAAGCGTGACGAGGCGGCCGAAGTCGTCGTTCATGATGCCGAAGGTGCGGCCGCTGTCGTGATTCAGGATGAGAAAGACGAGCCCGACCGCCAATATGCCGAGAAGAATGGCCAGCCTGTTCATTCCTGGTCGACCCGTTCGCGGGCCATGCGGGCCCGGCGTGTTTCGCGGCGCGGCTTGCGTTCAACCGTTTCGAGCCGGGCCGGCAGGAGCTCCATGATGTTGCGGCGCTCTTCGGACGTATAGAGCGTCCAGGCGCCGATCTCGTCGCGCGTGCGGCCGCAGCCGAAGCAGTAGCCGGTTTTCATGTCGATCGAACAGACGAGGATGCAGGGCGATTCCATTCAGGCGTAACGTCCATCAAGAGCGGTTCGAAATATATCGGCGTTTCAAATCGCCAGCGCAAGGGCGGCAAGAACCGCGATTTCGCTCAGCTGTTGTGTTGCGCCGATTGTGTCGCCCGTATGGCCGCCGATCTTGCCGGCGACGATCTGGCTGAAGGCGGGCACCGTTGCGGCAAAGGCGGCGATGGAAAGCACCGCGGCAAGCAGCGAGACGCCCGAGACAAGCAGAAGAAGCGCCGCCAAAACGACGCCGAGAAAGAGAGCGACGGTTACCGCAGCCGCATCCGGTTCGCCCGCCGACGCTGCGACGCCATCCTTGCGGGCCGGCGGCAGTTTCGACCAGTGCCAGACCATCGCCGTGCGGCTGAGTGCGGCCGCGGCAAGGACGAGCAGGCCGGCGCCGCTCGGCGACACCAGCGGGATTACCGCGGCAAGC
The DNA here is from genome assembly GCF_000379605.1 of Rhizobium giardinii bv. giardinii H152. Classification (GTDB taxonomy): domain Bacteria; phylum Pseudomonadota; class Alphaproteobacteria; order Rhizobiales; family Rhizobiaceae; genus Pararhizobium; species Pararhizobium giardinii. The sequence goes on from NZ_KB902579.1 coordinate 286,661, forward strand.
GCCGAAACGCGCAGGCCGAAGGACAGGATGAGCGCGACCGCGCCGTAGGAGCCGATGCGGCTGTCCTTCATGATGACCAGCGCGCTTTCCTTCGACCGGCCGCCCCCCAGGCCGTCGGCGGTGTCGCTGAGGCCGTCCTCGTGCAGGGCGCCGGTGATCAGCGCCTGGATCGCCACTGCCACGAAGGCGGTAAACAGGGGAGCCGCCTGGATGGCGCTAAAGATGGAGACGATCGCGGCGGCCGGCAACACGATCAGCAGCCCCGCGACCGGGAAGGCGCGCACAGCGCGGCTCAAGCGTCCGTCGAAATCGACGAAATGGCGCTGCGGCATGTGGATGCGGCTGAGAAAGGCGACCGAGCGCGCCACGTCGTCGATGAAGTCGCGGATATCGAACATTGGCTCCCCCTGGCGTTTCACGCTTTCGAGCGCATGCGGAAAAACGCACTGCTTGCTGATTCCAGAGCATCTTATCCGCTTGCAAGCGCTTCGGCTTGAAGAGGCTGCTCCAGCGATCCGCCCCCCGCGAATCGGTGTTTTCCGGCTGATCATGCGCCGGCGACACGAACAGGCGCAAATGCCGTTGCCGGATTTGTCATCGCGCTCTATGAGGAAGCACCTTTGCGGGCGAAGCATCCGCCGGCGACGAGACGACAAGAGGATACCGATCCATGAGTGCCAGCGGCCTGCCGTTCGACGATTTCCGTGAGTTGCTGCGCAATCTGCCAGGCCCCGACAGTGCGGCGCTGGTGGCGGCGCGCGAGCGTGATGCGCAACTGACCAAGCCGCCGGGTGCGCTCGGGCGGCTGGAAGAGATCGCCTTCTGGCTCGCCGCCTGGACGGGCAGGGCGCCCGCCGTCAACCGGCCGCTGGTGGCGATCTTTGCCGGCAATCACGGCGTGACGAAACAGGGCGTGACGCCTTTCCCGCCCTCGGTGACGGCGCAGATGGTCGAGAATTTCGCGGCCGGCGGCGCTGCCATCAACCAGATCTGCGTCAGCCATGATCTCGGGCTGAAGGTGTTCGACCTGGCGCTGGATTACCCGACTGCCGATATCACCGAAGAGGCGGCGCTTTCGGAGCGCGACTGCGCAGCCACCATGGCCTTCGGCATGGAGGCAGTTGCCGGTGGCACCGATCTCCTGTGCATCGGCGAAATGGGCATCGGCAACACGACGATCGCGGCTGCGATCAACCTGGCGCTTTATGGCGGTACGGCCGAGGATTGGGTCGGTCCCGGCACCGGATCGCAGGGTGAAGTGCTGGCCCGCAAGATCGCCGCCGTCGAAAAGGCGGTGGCGCTGCATGCCGACCATCTGTCTGATCCGCTGGAAGTGCTGCGACGCCTCGGCGGTCGCGAGATCGCCGCCATGGCCGGCGCGATCCTCGCCGCACGCATGCAGAAGATCCCCGTCATCATCGACGGCTATGTGGCAACGACGGCCGCTGCCATTCTGCGCGCCGTCAATCCGGCAGCGCTCGACCACTGCCTGATCGGCCACGTTTCGGCCGAACCGGGGCATATGAAGGCGATCGAGATGCTCGGCAAGACGCCGCTTCTGGCGCTCGGCATGCGGCTCGGCGAAGGGACTGGTGCCGCCCTTGCGGCCGGCATCGTCAAGGCCGCCGCTGCCTGCCATTCGGGCATGGCGACGTTTGCCCAGGCCGGCGTCAGCAACAAGAGCTGACGGGGCCCGGGATATCGCCACCGGTTGCAATGCAGGATGCGACCGGGCGATGCCGGGATTCGTCACCGGTCCAGCAGGAAAGCCCCGCCTATACCGTTAATTGCCGTGTCTGCCGCCATCGTCCGGCCATCATGGGGCTTGATACGGCATGCCTTCTCACTTATGCGGAGGCGGTAATTTGATGACAACCCGCAGCCGTTCGACAACATTCAGGCCGGTGTCAGAATTGCATGCTCGATGCATTCGCTCCACGCGGCGCTAGGAGAGCGAACATGTATCTGGACAGGGACCTTCGTGGCATGGGCAAGCCGGTAAAAAAACTGACGGGCATCGCGCATTTCTTCGCCGCTGCTAGCTACTCGCTGGGCGGCGCCAAGCGCCTGTTGGGGGAGGCGGCATTTCGCCACGAACTCATGGCCTTCGGGGGCGCCATGGTCGCGTTCGTCATCAGTGGCGCGACTTTCTTCCAATATGTCGCGATGCTGGTGCTGTTCCTGCTGATGATCGCCTTCGAAGCACTGAACACGGCGATCGAGGAAATCGTCGATCGCGTCTCTCCCGAAATTTCCGAGATGGGCAAGAATGCCAAGGATCTCGGCTCGCTGGCTTGCCTCTGCGTCATCGTCGCCAATGCCGGCTACGCGGCCTATGTGGTCTTCCTGTCGAAGCTTTTCGCTGTCTAGGCTGCCTGGCTTTTCCGGTTGTGTCGCAGGTTTTGACCGGAAAGCCGCGGGACACCTTTCCGAAACCTGGCTGGGCCGGCCGCGTTTTATTCCCGCCGCGGCATTCAAATTAAATTGAGCGACGGGGCGGCATGCCGGTGCCGATCAAAGTTGACGCGCAAGATCATAATTATATACCGGAGCCGCCGGGCAGGATGGTCCGGCCAAACATTTCGAGAGGCTTCCATGAAAATTTCGTTCCCGGGTTCCGCAAGCGCGCTGGCGCTGGCGACTGCGCTGCTTGGCGCGACCGCCGTCAAGGCCGACGACATAGGCATTGTCGTCTACAATGCCCAGCATGAGAGCCTTGGTATCGAATGGGCCGCGGCCTTCACCAAGGAAACCGGCATCCCGGTGACCCTGCGCAAGGGCAGCGACATGGAGTTCGCCAACCAGATCGTCCAGGAAGGTGCCGCATCGCCGGCCGACGTGTTCCTGACGGAGAATTCGCCGGCCATGTCGCTGGTCGATGGGGCCGGGCTGTTCGAGCCGATCGCCGCCGACACGCTGGCGCAGGTGCCGGAAAATTTCCGCCCCTCCAACGGCCACTGGGTCGGCGTTGCCGCTCGCTCGACCGTATTTGCCTATGACAAGACCAAGCTGAGCCAAGACCAGTTGCCGAAGTCGCTGCTCGACCTTGCCGATCCAAGCTGGAAGGGCCGCTGGGCAGCGTCGCCCTCCGGCGCAGACTTCCAGGCGATCGTCAGCGCGCTCCTGTCGCTGAAGGGCGAGGAAGCGACCGCATCGTGGCTGAAGTCGATGAAGGAAAACTTCACGGCCTACAAGGGCAACTCGACGGCGATGAAGGCGGTCAATGCCGGCGAAGTCGAAGGCGCGGTGATCTATCACTATTACTATTTCGGCGATCAGGCGAAGACCGGCGAGAACAGCAAGAATGTGGCGCTGCATTTCTTCAAGAATGAAGACCCGGGCGCATTCGTCAGCATTTCCGGCGGCGGCGTGCTTGCGGCCAGCCAGCACAAGGAAAACGCCCAGAAATTCCTGAAGTGGCTGACGGGCAAGGGTGGCCAGGCGATCCTTCGCGACGGCACCTCCTTTGAATATGCCGTCGGCAACGGCGAAGCGTCGAACGCAGCGCTGCCGGCGCTCTCCGGCCTGCAATACCCGAAGGTCGATCCGGCGACGCTGAACAGCGCAAAAGTCACAGACCTGATGACGGCGGCCGGTCTGCTGTGATAGGCAAGGTCTAAACCTGAACGGAACTCTCCGCTTAGGGACCGTCATCCAGACTGCCGCAGAATTCCTAACCGCAATCGCCTCGAGGAATTAGGCAACAGTTTAAACGTGTTACAGCGTTTTCTTCGCGTCATATCCGGCGCGCGGCGCTGTGGCGGCAACATTCGCAGCGGCGCGTGAAGGCGGCTGCGAATGTCTTTTGGTTTGAAAGCAGAGATCTTGAGCGCCACCGCGTTTCATGTCGAATCCCCTTCCGCCCTGCGGCGGTTGCTTGCCACCGCAAGAGGTCGCTCTCGGGTTCCCTACTTCTGGGTCACGATCTTTGCGGCCTTCGTTTCGCTCGTCAGTCTCGTGCCGCTCGGCTTTATCGCCTGGATCACCCTCCAGACCGGTTGGGAAACCGCATCAAGGCTGATTTTTCGCGGTCGTGTTGGCGAACTGCTGATCAACACGGCGCTGCTCGAGCTCTGCACCATCCCGCTGACGATCGTGCTGTCGGTGGCGCTCGCATGGCTGACGGAGCGGACTGACCTGCCCGGCGCTCGGCTTTGGGCCTGGCTTGCGGTGGCGCCGCTTGCGGTTCCGGCCTTCGTGCACAGCTATGCCTGGATCAGCCTGTTTCCCAGCCTGCATGGGTTGGCCGGGGGCGTGCTGGTATCGGTGCTCGCCTATTTCCCGTTCCTCTATCTGCCGATTGCCGCACAACTCAGGCGTCTTGATCCGGCGATCGAGGATGCGGCAGCCTCGCTCGGGCTCAATCCGTGGCAGGTCTTCTTCCGTGCCATCCTGCCGCAGCTCAGGCTGGCGATCTGCGGCGGCTCGCTCTTGGTGGGCCTCCATCTGCTGGCCGAATACGGCCTCTACGTGATGATCCGTTTCGACACGTTCTCGACGGCGATCGTCGACCAGTTCCAGTCGGCCTTCAACGGCCCGGCGGCGAACATGCTGGCGGGCGTTCTCGTCGCCTGCTGCCTGCTGCTCCTCGGTATCGAAGTGCTGCTGCGCGGTGGCGAGCGCTATGCCCGCGTCGGTTCCGGCGCTGCGCGTCCGGCCGACACGCGGCGGCTTGGCTGGATGGTCGTTCCGGCACTGGCGTTCAACGTCGCGACGGTGGCGCTGGCGATCGGGGTGCCTTTCGTCACCCTGACGCGCTGGCTTTATATCGGCGGCGTCGAGATCTGGCGGATCGATCTCGTTGGCGGCGCGTTCGGGCAGACCGTCTTCTTGGCCATTGCCGGCGGCGTGCTGGCGACGATCGCCGCAGCGCCGATGGCCTGGCTGTCGGTGCGGGCGCCCGGCCGGCTGCAGCGGATCTTCGAGGCCTGCCATTATTATGTCGGCGCGCTCCCCGGCGTGGTGGTGGCCCTTGCGCTGGTGACGATCACCGTGCGGCTGATCCTGCCGCTCTACCAGACATTCGCGACCCTTTTCCTTGCCTATGTGCTACTGTTCCTGCCGCGCGCCATGGTCGGCCTGCGCACCAGCATCGCGCAGGCGCCTGTCGAACTCGAGCGCGCCGCGATGGCCCTGGGGCGTACTCCGTTCCAGGCGGTTCGCCAGACGACGATGCGGCTGGCGGCACCCGGCGTTGCGGCGAGTACGGCGCTGGTGGCGCTCGGCATCACCAACGAACTGACGGCGACGCTGATGCTGTCACCCACCGGCGTCGAGACTTTGGCTACCAAATTCTGGTCGCTCACCAGCGAGATCGACTATGTCGCGGCGGCACCCTATGCGGTGATGATGGTGCTTCTCTCGCTGCCTCTGACCTTCCTCCTTTACATCCAATCCAGACGGGCAGCCGGGCAATGACGTTTCTGACCATCGATGCCATCAGCAAATCCTACGGCCCGACGCCGGCGCTCGACACGATCGACATGAGGATCGAGGCGGGCGGCCGCACCGCGATCGTCGGACCCTCCGGCTCCGGCAAGACGACGCTTCTGCGCATCATCGCCGGTTTCGAGACGCCCGATAGCGGCGCGCTGGTGCTGGACGGAAGAGCGCTTGCCGGCAATGGCGCGCTCGTGCCGGCGCACAAGCGGGGCATCGGCATCGTTTCGCAGGACGGCGCGCTCTTCCCGCACCTGACGGTGGCCGACAATATCGGCTTCGGGCTGGCGAAGAAGGCTGCGGATCGTAACCAGCGGATCGCCGAGCTGATGGAGATGGTCGAGCTCGACGGCATCATGGCGGCACGGCGTCCTCACCAGCTTTCCGGCGGGCAGCAGCAGCGTGTCGCATTGGCGCGGGCACTGGCGCTGAAGCCGCGGCTGATGCTGCTCGACGAGCCTTTCTCGGCGCTCGACACGGGCTTGCGCGATACGATGCGGCGGACGGTGGCGCGGGTGCTGCGGGCAGCGGGAGCGACGGCGATTCTGGTGACGCATGACCAGGCCGAAGCGCTGTCCTTTGCCGATCAGGTGGCCGTGCTGCGGCAGGGACGGCTCGTGCAATTCGGGCCGCCGCGGGCGCTTTATGGAAAGCCGCGCGACCGCGAAACAGCGACCTTCCTCGGCGAGGCCATTCTGCTCGACGCCGATATCGTGCCTGGCCGCGCGGAGTGCATTCTGGGTTCACTCGCGGTGGAGCCGGGATCGAAGACGGGGCAGGCGACGATCATGCTGCGCCCCGAACAGATCCGGCTGACGACGGCCGTTGCCGGGAGCGAGCCGGATGGCCCCTGCGGGCGCATCGACGACGTGGAGTTCGGCGGCGGCGATTGCACGGTTCTCGTCCGGATCGATCGCACCGACCGCGCCATGCCGGATTTCCTGTCGATCAAATGTGTCGGCTTCGAAATTCCCGGGCCGGGCGATCTGGTGCGGATCAGCGTCCACGGCCCGGCGCACGTGCTGGCCGATTGACGCGCAAAGGTCGCTGTAGGACTTTAAATTCCTGCAGGAGTCCCTGGTCGATGACGCAGAACCGCTGCACGCGTTTGCAGGCCTCAGGCGAAGCTTTTCCGGCGTCGCTCGATCGCCGGCGCATCCTCGACGGCGGGGATGCTCTGCAGCACCCGCTTTGACGGCAGGATGGCAATGGCTTCCGTGCCTTCGCGCAGCTTGGAGCGCAGGATGAACTGGCCGTTGTGCTTGGCAAGGATCGCCTGCACGATCGGCAGGCCGAGGCCGGTTCCCTGTTCGGCGCTCTTGATGGCGATCGACCCCTGGCCGAAGGCAGAGAGCACCACCGGGATTTCGTCTTCGGGAATGCCGGGGCCATTGTCCTTGATGGAAAGATATTGACCGCCGCCGGCCGTCCAGCCGGCCTTCACCGAAATTTCGCCGCCGGACGGCGTGAACTTGACGGCGTTCGACAGGAGATTGAGCGTCACCTGACGCATCGACTTCTCATCGACCCAGACCGCCGGCATGCCGTGTTCGAACTGCTCGGTGATGGTGATGTTCTTGGTGCGGGCGCGCAGTTGCACCATGCCGATGCAATCCTCGGTGATCTCGACCAGCTGGACTGCTTCCTCGTTGAGGTCGTATTTGCCGGCCTCGATGCGCGACAGGTCGAGAATCTCGTTGATCAGGTCGAGCAGGTGCTGGCCGGAGCGATGGATGTCGCCGGTATATTCCTTGTAGATCGGATTGTTCAGCGGCCCGAGCACTTCGGTCGACATGACTTCGGAAAAGCCGAGGATGGCGTTGAGCGGCGTGCGCAGCTCGTGTGACATAGAGGCAAGGAAGCGGGATTTGGCGAGGTTTGCCTCCTCGGCGCGCCGGCGCGCTTCGTCAGACATCGACTTGGCGACTTCGAGTTCGGCGATCAGGTCATCTTTTTCGGATTGCATCGACAGAATATGGATGTTCGCACGATGCATGCGGTTCGTCATGAAGACGAGGAAGATCAGCGACGTCGAAACGACCGCGGTCAGGGCCAGGTAAGCGGGGCTGCCGGTCCTGATCGTCAGGCCGGCAAGCACCAGCATGACCGGAATGAAGGTGAAGAGCAGGGCGTTGCGCAGCAGGAAGGTGCCCATCGCCGTTGCGGCGAGCGCAATCAACAGCACCGCGCCCTTGTAGAAACCGAAATTGACCTCGCCGCAGCGATCGCAATCCTGAAGCATGAAAGCGGCCCAGCAGATGCCGAGAACGATCTGCACGATCAGGAAGCGGCGGCGCCAGCGGGACACTTTTTCCGCCGTGATCTCGCGGCTCTTGGCCCGGCGTGCCAGGAGGATGCCGATCGCATGGACACAGAGCGTCATCAGGCCCCAGGCGACGATGTCGAGGGTTTGCGAGAGATAGACACCGACGCCGGTCACCAGAGACAGGAAGATCGGCATGGCGATGGCGCCCTGCAGCATCGAATCGATATGCAGCCCGAGCATCTCCCTGGCAAAGCCGGCCGCATTCGACGGACCAGCCTGCAGCCGTTCGCGGGTCGCGCGCACGGCTTTCGACACAGCCTTGTTGCGATGGCTGCGCGACTTGTCGACAATGATCTTGTCGGTCGAGGTGCTGACGCCCTTACTCATGATCTCAAATGCGTTCATGGAATCCATTGAAGTTTAAAAGGAAATCCTTAAGAAGTTGCTGCGATTTGTTGTTTTTGGAGGCGCCTTCCGTAAGGTGCGCGGGCGATTTTCTGCAGGAAGCGAGACCATGAAGCGCCTGGCGAGCGTCATCCGCGATCTTCTCCTGACGCTTTCGATCTTTCTCTTTCTCGGGCTCGTCGTGACGCGCCTCGACGCGGGCCGGCAGGAACTGAGTTCGGGCCGCGCGAAGGTTATCGATGGCGATACGCTGGTCCTTGGCGGCAAGCGTATCCGGCTCGTCGGTATCGATGCACCGGAGCTTCGCCAAATCTGTCGCCGCGACGGTCAGCCGTGGCCTTGCGGCAAGGCGGCCAAGGACCACCTGGCCACCCTGATCGGCGATGCGAGCACGATCTGCGAAGCAGGCGGCAGCGACCGCTACGGCCGGCTTCTGGCGACATGCTCGTCGGGCGGCCGCGACCTGAATGCAGCGATGGTCGGTTCCGGCCATGCCGTTGCCTTTGGCGACTACGAGGCTGAGCAGGACGCCGCCAGGACGAAGCGGCTCGGCATCTGGGCAGGCACGTTCGATGCGCCGCGCACCTGGCGTCAGACCCATGGCGGAATGGATGAGGCACCCCATATACCGGAAGGCTGGCTGGACACCGTGATATCGCGGCTTGGTGCATGGAGGAAGACCTGAGCTCGCTTGGAAACGCCCGACCGAGTCGATCCGCCGGGTTTTCAGACGGACTCCAAGATTTCAAGGCTTGAGGGAATGACAGGCAAGCAAAGGGATGATCTGGCGGATTTGCGCGCGGCGATTGCCGCCTGCCGGATCTGTCGCGACACGCCGGCGCGCGGCCCCGACCATCAGCTGCCGCACGAGCCGCGGCCGGTCGCGGTGATCTCGCCTGCAGCGCGCATCCTGATCTGCGGCCAGGCACCGGGCCTGCGCGTCCATGAAAGCGGGCTGCCGTTCAACGATGCGTCCGGCGACCGGCTCCGGCAATGGCTTCAGGTGACGCGGGATGAGTTCTATGATCCGCGGCTGTTTGCCATCGTGCCGATGGGCTTCTGTTTTCCCGGCTACGATGACAAGGGCGGCGATCTGCCGCCGCGCCGGGAATGCGCGCCGCGATGGCGGCAGGCGGTCATGGATGCCATGCCGCAGATCGAGCTCGTGCTCGCCATCGGCCAGTATGCGCAAGGCTGGCACCTCGGCGACCGCCGTAGCGCGACGATGACCGATACGGTGCGCAACTGGCGCACCTATCTTGGCTCCAATAGCGGACCGGCGGTGCTGGCCCTGCCGCATCCGAGCTGGCGCAATACCGGTTGGCTGAAGAAAAATCCGTGGTTCGAGGCCGAGGTCCTGCCTGTCCTTCGCGAGCGGGTGAAAAAATTGATTTTCTGAAACAATTTTCTTCCATTTGGCGTTTTTCACGCTATAGAGAGAAAAATATTCGAAAAGGGCTTTTCATGGATCGTCTTGACCGCAAAATCCTGCGCCTTTTGCAGGAGGATTCCACACTCGCTGTTGCCGACCTCGCCAAGAAGGTCGGCCTCTCCACCACGCCGTGCTGGCGCCGGATCCAGAAGATGGAAGAGGATGGCGTCATTCGCGGTCGGGTCGCCTTGCTCGATCCGGTGAAGATCAACACCAAGGTGACGGTCTTCGTTTCCGTCCGCACGAACACGCACTCGATCGAATGGCTGCGGCGCTTCTCGGAGGTGGTCGTCGAGTTTCCGGAGGTGGTGGAGTTCTACCGCATGAGCGGGGATGTCGACTATTTGCTGCGTGTCGTCGTGCCCGATATTGCCGCCTACGACGCCTTCTACAAGCGTCTGATCGCGAAGATCGAAATCCGCGACGTGTCGTCGGCTTTTGCGATGGAGCAGATCAAGTACACGACGCAACTGCCGCTTGACTACATGCAGATCGAGCAGGCCAAATCCAGCGAGGATTAGCCCGGGGCGACTAGGGCTTCAGGCGATCGGTGACAGCGGCGCTGGTCAGCTCGCGCACGGCATCCTTGCCGATCCATCGGGCGCTGCGGTCCTGGCGTGCAGCGAGGGCCCTGGCCAGCGACAGGGCAGGGCGATGGCAACAGGCGTTGCGCTTGCCGACCTGGCGTAGCGCCCAGTTCACGGCTTTCTTGACGAAATTCCGCTCGTCGCCGGCATGGGCTTCGACGAGGGCAAGCCAGGCGAGGATCGTGTCGTCCGGCTCGTCCTTCAGGTGAACGGCGCTGACGGCGATCATTGCGAAGGCGGACCGCCGGACGAATTCCCGTTCGTCGACGGCAAATTCCGGGATGAGGATGCCTTTCAGCCGGGCACCGACAAAGAGATCGGCGACGCTGTCGACGATTTCCCATGAGTTGAAATCGCCGGCCCATTGTCTGGCCGTCTCCACGGTCAGCACCTTCGGTTCGGCCGTGAAAGAGGCAAGCAGCCGCGCCTCGCGGACGCCGCTCTCCCACAGCGCGAGCGCGCGGTCATGATCCCGCTTGATCGCCCGCGCGATCCGTCGCAGCTCGGCGTTGGAAATGCCGAGCGCGGTCGCCGTCTCGATGCCGAAACGTGCCATCCCGGCCCGGTTTTCCTCCCGCTGCAGCGATTTCAGATGGGCGATCACCGCATCTGCCGGGGAGGACGGCGACAGCGTCATTTTTCCAGCCGCGCCAGCAGCGAGGACGTGTCCCAGCGCTTGCCGCCAAGCGCCTGGACCTCGGCATAGAACTGATCGACGAGGGCCGTGACCGGCAGCTTGGCGCCGTTGCGGCGGGCTTCGGCGAGCAGGATGTCGAGGTCCTTGCGCATCCAGTCGACGGCGAAGCCGAAATCATATTTGCCGGCGTTCATGGTCTTGTGGCGGTTTTCCATCTGCCAGGAGCCGGCCGCCCCCTTGGAAATGACGTCGACGACCTTCTCGATATCGAGACCGGCCTTCTTGCCGAAGTGGATGCCTTCGGCGAGCCCCTGGACGAGGCCGGCGATGCAGATCTGGTTGACCATCTTGGTCAGCTGGCCGGAGCCTGCCGGTCCCATCAGGCCGACCATGCGCGCATAGGCGTCGATGATCGGTTTGGCGCGCTCGAAGACACCCGCATCGCCGCCGCACATCACCGTCAGGACGCCGTTTTCGGCGCCGGCCTGGCCGCCAGACACCGGGGCGTCGATGAAGTCGAAGCCGCCGGCTGTCGCGGCAGCGTCGAGCTCGCGGGCAACCTCGGCCGACGCGGTCGTGTTGTCGATGAAGACGGCGCCCTTCGCCATGGCCTCGAAGGCACCGCCCTTGCCGGTCGTCACCGCACGCAGGTCGTCGTCATTGCCCACGCAGCAAAAGACGAAATCGGCGCCAGCGGCCGCCTCGGCCGGTGTCGGCGCGGCGCGGCCGCCGAATTGCGCCGCCCATTTCTCGGCTTTCGCGATCGTGCGGTTGTAGACCGTCAATTCGTGGCCGCCTTTGACCTTCAGGTGACCGGCCATCGGATATCCCATGACGCCAAGACCGATGAATGCGACTTTAGCCATTCCAAAACTCCCATATCCCGTATCGCGAGAGACTTAGCGGAAATGGCCGAGAGGCGGAAGGGAGAACGCCGCTTGCGCCGCCGCAATTCATGGAAATACGCGACAGCATCAGGATGCCGGGACAAACGAACTCAGGGTGAAATAAGCGACTGCACCAGCAGCGATGGCCGCAAGTGTCGCCAAGGTGAGCGTTGTCGCATAGGGTCCCCGGCCGCCCGCCGTGAATGCCAGCACGACTTTCGTCATGAGATTGACCACCACCGCGATCAGGATCGCCGCGACGGCGGTGGCAAGGTCGACCGAGGCGCCCGTCATCCGCGCCGTCGAAAGGGTGATGGCGTCGAGATCCATCAGGCCCGATACGGCCGCGACTGCAAACAGCATGGCCTGACCGATCCTGTCGACCAGAACCTTTGACACCACGATCACGACGCCAAGCAGGGCGCCGAATCGCAGCACCTCGCCAAGTTCGAATGGATTGTCCAGTTGAAGATCCGGTGCACCATGCTTGCCGTTACCGCGGCGGACGATCAAAAAGCTCGCGGCCAGCATGACAAGTATGGCCGGCACCAGCGCAATCGCGAGCGGTATCAGCAGGACGGGCGCCATGACGGCGCCGATGACGAGGACGCGGATCAGCGACAGCGCCCCGGCAATGGTGGCGCCAGAGGCCAGCTGCCGGGCACTCTCGGGCGCCTCGGCGGCGAAACGGGCAAAGGACAGTGTCAGCGCCGTGGAGGAGGCCAGTCCGCCGGCGGCACCGGCAAACAGGATGCCGCGACTGGGTCCGGCCACACGGATGGCGACATAACCGGCGAAGGATATGGCGGCGATCGTGACCGTCAGCAGCCACAGAGCGAAGGGGTTCAAGGCGTCCCAAGGATCGATGGTTTCATTCGGCAGGAGCGGCAGGGCGACGAGCGTCATGGCCAGAAGAATGAGGCCTGCCCTGATTTCCAGCCAGGTCAATTGCTTCAGAAAACCGTGGAGGCTGCGCTTGGCGGCGAGCAACGCGGTGGTTATGACCCCGCCGGCCGCCGCGGCCCGCACGTCGCCGAGGACCGCTGTCACGCCCAGCGCAAAGACAACGAAGGCCGCGACGACGGTGGTGGCGCCATAATCCTCGTCTGCCTCGGCCTCCCGCAGTTTGAAGACGACGAAAGCAGCACCGAAGAGGAGCAGCAACACCGCCGGCAGCATGGGGCCGGCGAGCGTCTGGATATAGCCGGCTAGCCCCCCGAGAAGGCCCGAAAGGCCGAACGTGCGGATACCGGCGGTTCTCCCGCCCGAGGGCACGTCGCGGTCCTGCCAGCCCCTCTCGCAGCCCACGAGGAGACCGATCGCGAGTGCTACGCCGAGACGCTGGAAGACTTCAACGATTTCCATCACAGAATGATAGCGCCCGGTGGTGTCAGGGCAAGAGTGGGCATCCCGGGCTTCCGTCAGCAACGGTATGAGAGACAGCATGGGAGAATGATTTTTTGTCTGAACCGAGATTGCAGACAGCCCTTTCCGCGATGCCGTCCGTTTTTGATATTTATATTGTATATAGTTTTAATGGATTGATCCAGTCTGATGACAGTGGCGCGGCCTATGATGCGTCAATCGAACCGAGAGGGATCCATCATGTTTACACGCAGACAGACATTATCGCTTTTCGGCACCGCCGCGCTCGCGGCGGCGCTGCCAGGAACCGGCCGTGCCGCGTCCGAACCGCTGAAGCAATTGCGGTTCGGCTGGCAGAAGAACGGCGTCCTGGCGCTGGCCAAGGGAACCGGCGCGCTGGAGAAACGTTTCGCTGATCGCGGCATTTCGATCACCTGGGCGGAATTTTCCTCCGGCCCGCCGTTGCTCGAGGCGCTTGGCGCCGGTGCTGTCGATTTCGGCCCGACCGGCGATGTTCCGCCGCTGTTTGCGCAGGCGGCCGGCGGCAATCTGCGCTATGCCGGGACCTATAAAGGCTCCGCGGCAGGTTCGGCGATCCTGGTGCACGCCGATTCCCCGATACAGTCGATCGGTGACCTGAAGGGCAGGCGCGTGGCGTTCAAGCGCGGATCGAGCGCCCATAACTTCACCGTCAAGGCGCTGCGGACGGCGGGCCTCGGCATCACCGACATCGAGGCGGCCGACCTTTCGCCTTCCGATGCGGCGGCAGCCTTTGCCAGCAAACAGATCGATGCCTGGGCGATCTGGGATCCTTACTACGCCGTCGCCGAAAAGACCCCGCAGACGCGGGTGCTGACGACGGCCGAGGGGATCGCCGAGAACTGGAGCTATTTCCTCAGCAATGGCGATTTCACCGCCGCGCACGGCGATGTGCTGCTCGAGATCCTCGACGAACTGGCAAAGGTCGGGGCAGCCGCGCAAAACGATCTCGACGGCACCGTCGCGGCGCTGTCGGCGATCACCGGCGTGCCGGAGGACATCCAGCGCGTGGTATTGACGCGCAAGGGCTTCACCCTTGCTGCGGTCTCGACCGTCGGGCCGGAGGCGGCGGCCTATCAGCAGGCACTGGCCGACGAGTTCTACGCATTGCAGATCATTCCGAAAAAGCTGACGGTCGGCGACATCATCTGGAACGGCCGGGCAAGCTGAGCGAGGAATGATGCACTCCTGCGGACGGAACAGCGAGGTATCCGTCCGCGGGTTGGCACCATGATCCGGTCGCGCTTCGGGGTGCCGGACAGCTGGGCCGGCGCGACGCCACGGCTCCAAAAGGCGCTTAGGCCCGCAGCTTCGCAATCACCAGATGGCCGGTGATCGGCTCGCCCTCTTCCATGCGCACGATGATGTCGGTGAGTTCGACGATGTCGAAGCCGATGGCGTCGAGGCGTTCGCGGACGTAGCTTTCGGCATGGGCGAAGCGCTGGTGCGGGCCGACCATGAAGGGGCGACCGGCGAAGGTTTCCGTGGGCAGGGTTTCGCTTGAGAAGATGAACAGGCCACCCGGGTTCATGTTCTCGGCGGCGCCGAAGAACAGGGCTTCGAGCGCGCCGAGATAGGGCAGCACGTCGGTCGCGGTGATCAGGTCGAAGGGCTCGTCGTCATTGTCCTCGAGGAAATCGACGACCTCGGCGACATAGAGCGTCTCGTAGAGGTCCTTCTCATGGGCGATCTCGACCATGTTTTCCGACAGGTCGATGCCGGTAATATCGTCTGCCATGTCGCGCAGTGCGCCGCCGGTCAGGCCGGTGCCGCAGCCGAGATCGAGCACCCGGGCAAACGGCCCGAGCTTCAGAGCCTGCAGCCGCTGGCGCACCATCATCGGCACGTGATAATCGAGCTGCTCGACGAGCACGTCCTCGAAGACATCGGCGTGCTGGTCGAAGAGGGTGGCTACATAGGCGTCCGGCGCCTTGTCGGGCGTTTCGCCACGACCCAGCGAAGCGATGCGGACGGCCGCGCCGCCGTGATCGTCCGGATCGATCGCCAGCACTTCCTCATAGGCTTTCACCGCCGCATCCACATTGCCGGATTTCTCCAGGGCGAGGGCGCGGTTATAGGCTTCGGCGAGGGCTTCTTCATCGATCTTCTGCATGGCGCGTCTTTACGGCTCCGTTGCGAATTTGGCAATGCGAAAACCCGCCTGCGCAGCCGTTTGCGGCTCGAAATGCGTTTATCGCCGCGAAATTTCGGCGCATTATGGGCAAAACCAACAAAATCCTGGAGGAAATGACCCATGGCTGCGGAATTCAGCCCGGTCGAGCTGCTGAAGGACGGCAGCGACGCCAAAAGCCCGCCCCTGCCGACAACGTCGCCGGAAGTCCTGACCGCGCTCGTCCATTACTATCGCGGCGAGATCGGCCGAATGGCGGGCTGGCGAGACCGTATCGACCGGACGTCGAACTGGGCGATCACCGTGGTGGCCGCACTGCTTTCGGTTTCCCTGTCAGCGCCGACGTCCCATCATGGCGTGTTGCTGTTTGCGATGCTTCTCGTCTCGCTGCTTTTACTCATCGAAGCGCGGCGATACCGTTTCTTCGACGTCTATCGCGCGCGCGTTCGGCGGATGGAACGCGGCTATTTTGCCCAGATTCTCTGTCCGCAGGCGCCCTTCAAGGTGAACTGGGCGGCGCCGATCGCCGACAGCCTGCGGCGGCCGGCCTTCCTGATGACCTATCGTGCGGCAGTCTGTCGACGGTTGCGGCGCAATTATTGCTGGATGTACCTGATTCTGCTCCTGGCCTGGGCCTTGAAGATCTCGTCGTCGGTTCTTCAGCCCGACGGCAGCGAGGCGCGGCATGTGGGCTCCCTCACCGACCTCGCCGCCAATGCGGCGCTCGGCCCCGTTTCCGGCTGGCTGGTGCTCGGCATGGTCGCCCTGTTCTACGCTGCCATGGCCTATGCGGCGCTTGCCAAGGAGCCCGGCGAGGGCGAACTGGCGCATGGCGAGGTTCATGTCTGATCCGATGAAGCATGCGGGCTGATGGCATGTGCAGGATTTCTTGATTGCGATCCCGGACCGCTGCTGATTTTATCGCGCCTTCAGTGACATAAGGAGACGGCGATGACGGGTCAGAAGGTAGCAATCATCACGGCGGGCGGGTCCGGCATGGGGGCGGTGTCGGCGCGCCGGCTGGCAGCGGAAGGGTATCGCGTCGCGATTCTTTCCTCCTCCGGCAAGGGCGAGGCGCTGGCAAGCGAACTCGGCGGCATCGGTGTCACGGGGTCCAACCAGTCGAACGACGATCTGAAGCGGCTGGTGGATACCGCCTATGCCAAATGGGGCAGGGTGGACGCGCTGATCAATTCGGCCGGCCATGGCCCGCGCGCGCCGGTGCTGGAACTGACGGACGAGGACTGGCACAAGGGCATGGAGGTCTATTTCCTCAACGTCGTGCGCCCAACGCGGCTGGTGACGCCGATCATGCTGGAACAGAAATCCGGCAGCATCGTCAACATCTCGACCTATGCGACCTTCGAGCCGGACCCGCTGTTTCCGACCTCCGGCGTCTTCCGATCAGGGCTTGCCGCCTTCACCAAGCTTTTCGCCGACAAATATGCAGCCGACAATATCCGCATGAACAACGTCCTGCCGGGCTTCATCGACAGCCTGCCGGAAACTGAGGAACGGCGCCAGCGCATTCCGATGGGGCGCTACGGCACATCGGAGGAGGTGGCCGAGCTGGTGGCGCTTCTGGCGACCGATCGCGGCGGCTACATCACCGGCCAGAACATCCGCATCGATGGCGGCATCACCCGGTCGGTATAGATACTTCAAGCTCGGGGCGAGGCGTCAGTTAATGATGAACTCGCCCTTGAGCGCCCGCCAGTCCGAGGCCGAGATCAGCTTGCGGTGCACGTAGCGGACCGAATGCAAGGGGCCTTCCAGCGTTTCTTGCCAGAATTTCAGGAAGCTTTTCATTTCCGGAAAATCGGGCGCGATATCGTAGTGCTGCCAGATATAGGTTTGCAGGAAACTCGGATGATCAGGCATGCGATAAAGGATCTGGGCCGTCGTCAGGCCGTACCCCTTGAGCTGCAGTTCCAGTTCATGTGTCATTTTTGGACCTCATCCTGGTCAATGATGGTCCCTGCAATTGAAGCACCGATTTGGTTAACGGGGAATTAACAAAATCGTCGCACCCTATAAATAAATGTGGAAAATCAGTATGTTGGCAGCCGGCCAAGGCGAGTGCTGCCAAACGATTCCGACAATCAGCGTTTCAGATGACGGGTGATGCGGTCTTCCAGCCAGGCCCAGAGATTGCGCAGGATCTCCACCATGATCAGATAGAGGATCGCCGCCCAGACGTACATCTGGTAGTCGAAGGTCCGGGAGAAGGCGCGGCGGGTTTCGCCCATCAGGTCGAAGACCGTGACGATCGCGACGATGGCCGAACCCTTGATCATCAGGATGATCTCGTTGCCATAGGGTCGCAGAGCGACGATCAGCGCCTGCGGCAGGATCACCTTGAAGAAGGAGATGCGCGGTGGCAGCCCGAGCGCTGCGGCCGCTTCCGTCTGGCCGCGCGGCACGCTCTGGATCGCTCCGCGCAGGATCTCCGCCTGATAGGCGGCGGTATTGAGCGTGAAGGTGAGCAGCGCGCAGTTCCAGGCGTCGCGGAAGAACCACCACAGCCCGATCGCTTCCATCTGCGGCCGGAAGCTGCCGAGACCGTAATAGACGAGGAACAACTGGGCGATCAGCGGCGTGCCGCGGAAGAAATAGACATAGGCGTAGGCGGCCCATCCGAGGATCTTGTTCTTCGACATGCGCGCGAAGGCGATCGGCAGGGACAGAAGCGCGCCGAGCGTGATGGAGGCGCCGACGAGCCCCAGGGTGACGCCGAGGCCGGAGATGAAACTCGGGCCGTATTTGGCGAATTTTTCCGGGTCCCAGCCGTCGACCATCAGCAGGAAAAGCCCGACGCTTGCAGCGAGCCAGACGCCCAGCGCGATATTGCCGAGCAAACGCTGCGCCGTGAACGGACGGGCGATGCCCGGTGGTGCCGGTTGTGGCGGGATCATGGTTTCCGCGTGGCTCATCGGCCGGCCTCCGAACGTTTGGTCCAGCGTTCCAGCGCCGAAAAGACGATAGACGACAGCATTGCCAGGATGAGGAACAGCAGGCAGGCGACGGCGAAGAACTCGAAGGCCTGCTTGCTGACACGGGCGGCGACACCCGTCTGGCGCAGGATATCCGGCAGGCCGATCACCGAAACCAAGGCGGTATCCTTGAGCAGCGCCATCCACAGATTGCCAAGGCCGGGCAGGGCGATGCGCACCAGCTGCGGCAGGATGATCAGCCGCATGGTCTTGCCGCGGTGCAAGCCGAGCGCGTCGCCGGCTTCGTACTGGCCGCGGGGAATGGCCTTGAATGCCGACAGGAGCACTTCCGAGCAGTAGGCGGAGAACACTACACCAAGCGCGATCATGCCTGCCACGAAGGCGTTGATCTCCACCGGCCCCTCGTAACCGAGCGAGGCCAGGAATTGCTGCACGAGGATTTGCAGGCCGTAATAGACGATGAACAGGGTCAACAGTTCCGGCAGGCCACGGAAGATGGTGGTGTAGATGTTGGAGGCCAGCCGCAACGATCTTTCCTCGGACTGTTTGGCCAGCGCGATGAAGAAGCCGAGCACCAGCCCGACCGGCAGCGTCGCGATTGCCAGCGTCGCGGTGATCATGAAGCCGTAGGAGATCTCGTCGCCCCAGCCGGCATTGTCGCAGGCGAGCAGCGTGCCGGAGCCGAACAATCGGAAAATTCCGATGGGACCGCATAACGGGTCGATCACCGAGGCGAGCCATGCCACGGCCGACGATAGGGCGGCAAACAATCCGCTCATGCCAGAACATTCCCCTTTGAAGCGTTTTTTGATGAGCTTCTTTTTATATAGTTCTTGTCAGACAAAAACGGCGGAAGGGCAAGCTTCCGCCGTTGCATTTTTGTCATGGCTCGATGCTTTTCCCGAATGTGGGGTGCACGGCCACGCTCCGGTTCAGCTGCCGTAAACGTCGAAGGGGAAATACTTGTCGTTGATTTCCTTGTACTTGCCGTTCTTGCGGATCGCGTCGATCGCGGCGTTGAATTTTTCACGTAGCGCATCGTCGCCCTTGCGGACAGCAATGCCGGCGCCTTCGCCGTTGATGACCGGGTCGATCGGCAGCGCGCCAAGCAGCTTGCAGCAGGCACCGTCTGCCGTCTTCAGCCATTCGGAGAGAACGACGATATCGTCGACAACCCCGTCGATACGGCCATTGGCGATGTCGAGCTTGTATTCTTCCGAAGTTGGATAGAGCTTGAGTTCCGACTTCTTCATATGCGCTTCGGCGTAGTTGGAGTGAGTCGTCGCAGACTGTGCGCCGAGCGTCTTGCCGGCAAGCGCGTCTTCCGTTGCTTCGGTGATCGGCGAATCCTTCGGCACGACGATAGCCGGCGGCGTGTTGTAATACTTGTTGGTGAAGTCGACCTTTTCCTTGCGCTCGGCGGTGATCGACATCGAGGCGATGATTGCGTCGAACTTCTTCGAGATCAGCGCGGGGATGATACCGTCCCAGTCCTGCGTGACGAAGGTGCATTCGGCCTTCATCTCTTCGCAGAGCGCCTTGGCGATGTCGATGTCGAAACCGGTCAGGGAACCGTCCGACTCCAGGTTGTTGAACGGCGGGTAGGCGCCCTCCGTGCCGATTACGATCTTTTCGCCTGCAGCCATCGCGGTGCTGGCCATCAGCGCGATGACGGCTGCCGAAGCGGCCATGGCGAGACGTTTTGAAATACGCATATTGGTCCTCTCTGTTGGCTGGCGGCCGTTTTTTTCTTGTTCGCGGCCGCCGATATGCCGGCCATCGTTGCGGCCGGGGTGCGCGGATATTCGTACGCTTTAAGCGAAAAAATCAACAGGAAAGCAGTGGTGACCTCATGAAAACTCTGAACATTGTCGGGTCGAAGCGGCTTGTTGACGATTGCCGGCCCATGCCTGCGGAAGATGAACGGCGCATTCATGCTGAGTTAATGCACATTTCGCTAATCCTCATGGGCTGATTTGGCCGGTGTGCCTTTTTTTGACCGCCTTTGGACGGCTTGGGTCTGCCGAAACGGTGAAGAAAGAAGAAGGCCGGGACGTCCTACCGGTTGAAAACGACAACGGGACCTCTGAAGGAGGAAATACATGACCATCCGATCCAAACTTTTTGCGACCGTCGCGTTTCCGATGCTGTCGATGTCGATCGCCATCCAGCCGGCTCTGGCCGACAGCCTGATGAAGCCGTTCGAGGTCGCGCAGGAAGACGGCATCGCCCAGGAAGGCGGCGAGCAGGTACCGGAAGAGCTGCTGCGCAAGAAGCGCAAGCAGCGTGCGGAGCAGCAGGAGCAGCAGGAGCAGCAGAGCGAGGAGGCCCAGCCGTCGCAGGAAGAGCAGCCGAGCCGCGCCGAACGCCGCAAGAAGCGACAGGAGGCAGAGCAGCAGCAGGAACAGCAGCCCTCTGCCGATGACGAGGCTGCCCGCCAGGCGGCCGAAGAAAAGCAGCGCATTCGCGCCGAGCGCAAGAAGCGCCAGCAGGCCGAACAGGAGCAGCAGGAAGAGGCCCAGCCTTCCGCCGACGACGAGGCCGCAAAGGCTGCCGAGGAACGGGCAAAGATCCGCGCCGAGCGCAAGAAGCGCCAGCAGGCCGAACA
>NZ_KB902579.1:307510-580547 GCF_000379605.1 Rhizobium giardinii bv. giardinii H152
AAGGCTGCCGAGGAACGGGCAAAGATCCGCGCCGAGCGCAAGAAGCGCCAGCAGGCCGAACAAGAGCAGCAGGAAGAGGCCCAGCCTTCCGCCGACGATGAGGCTGCAAAGACCGCCGAGGAACGGGCAAAGATCCGCGCCGAGCGCAGGAAGCGCCAGCAGGCCGAAGGGCAGCAGCAGGAAGAAGGCCAGCAGCCGGCTGCCGAGGACGCACTGCGCCCGGCGATCGACGGTGACGCCGAAGCGACCGAAACGCCGCGCAAGCGGCGCGACCGCCGCCAGCCCATCCCGGAAATCGTCGATACGCGCAGCGAGGAAGAAAAGCAGGAGATTGCCCGCGATCCGGCTGCGACGGATGACACCGTCGTCCTGCCGGTCGAGAAGGGCGCTGCCGTTCTCGACAGCGACAAGGACGCCGACAATGCCGGTGACGAGGGTGTGCGCGAGAAGCGTCGCAAGCGTCGTGAACAGGCACGTGCCCAGGAAGAAAACGTCGAGGTTCCGAAGAGCGACGAGGAAGCCCAGTCAAGCCGCAGGGACCGCCGTCCGACCCAGGAGGAACTGGGAGCCAACATCAGGGAAGAAGGCCGCCGCGTCGAGCGGGTGCCGGAATTCAATGCGAATGACCTGATCGATGCCTTTACCGGCAATGACAGCAGCCGCCGGCCGCGGATCGATGAGACGCGTGACAACCGCACCGTTCTCGATTTCGGCGACCAGATCATCGTGCGCGGCGACGATCGTCCGCGTCTGCGCCGCAATGCCCAGGAAACCTACTATGAAGAACTGTCGCGTGGCCGGTCCCGCGAGGTCATCGAGCGGCCGAACGGCGTGCGCATCATCACGATCTACAATCGCTACGGTGACATCGTGCAGCGTTCGCGCATCGATCGGGACGGACGCGAATATCTGATGATCTATGCGCCGGAGGTCGATGAGGGCCCCCGTCCGCGGATTTACGACGTCGGTGAGGACCTGCCGCCGATGCGGCTGCGCGTGCCGGTTCGCGACTATATCATCGACACATCGAGCGAGCCGGACCGCGACTACTACGACTTCCTGGCCGAGCCGCCGGTGGAGCAGGTCGAGCGCGTCTATTCGATCGACGAGGTGAGGAATTCGGCCCGAATCCGCGACAAGGTGCGCCGCATCGACCTCGATACGATCACGTTTGCGACCGGCAGCGCCGAGGTGCCGCTGTCGCAGGCCAAAACCCTGCGCAAGGTTGCCGACGCCATGCTGCAGGTGATCGAGAAGGATCCGGGCGAGACCTTCTTCATCGAAGGTCACACGGACGCGGTCGGCAGCGACGAATCGAACCTCGTTCTTTCGGACGAGCGGGCCGAATCGGTCGCGTCGCTGCTGACGGAGGTCTACGACATTCCGGCCGAAAACCTGGTAACCCAGGGCTATGGCGAGCGCTTCCTCAAGGTCCGCACGCTGGAAGCCGAACAGGAGAACCGCCGCGTGACAATCCGTCGCGTGACGCCGCTCGTCCGTCCTGTGGCCCAGAACTAACCATAGTCCGGCCTCTCATCGAGATGCCGCTGCGGACGGCCCGGTGCATCGAGCACCGGGCCGTTTTGCGTGTGCGCCGCAGCCAGACCGTGGACATGGCCTTGCAAATCGAAGTGCGGCGATCACTGTGGCTGTCTGGAAAGCCCGGTAGTGGCCTCGATGAAATCGGCGATCGCCGTGGTGTCGTTAATATCGAACAGGTGCAGACCCTGATCCTCGACCGGATGGTCGGACGCAATGGCGACGATATGCGGATCGGTGGGGGCGAGCGGTTCGCGGTTGGCCGCTTCCAGTCGCCGCGCCTCGATCTTGGGGATCGGCTCGCGTTTATAGCCCTCGATCAGGACGAGATCGCAGGGGGCGAGGCGAGCAAGAATCTCCGAAAAACTCGGCTCCGGCGCGCCGCGCAATTCGTGCATGATGGCATAGCGCGTGCCGGAAACGATGGTCACCTCATGGGCGCCTGCCTCGCGATGGCGAAAACTGTCGGCGCCGACCTTGTCGATATCGAAGTCATGATGGGCGTGCTTGACGGTCGACACGCGGTAGCCGCGCCGCGTCAGTTCGGTGACCAGCCGGACGGCGAGGCCGGTCTTGCCTGAATTCTTCCAGCCGGCGATTCCAAAGATCTTGGGGGACGTCATCTTTCCATGTCCTCGATGAGCGGCAGCCAGCGCTCGGCCGTTTCCAGGTCCGCCGGCGTATTGATGTTGAAGAAGGGGTCGATAGAACCTGCCGCGGCGTCGATCAAAGGGAAATCGACCACCGCCATGCGATGGCTCTCGATAAAGCTGCGCACCCGCCGCTTCTCGTCCGTCAGCAGCCAGTGTTCAAGCTCATCCGCAAGGCTGATCGGCCACAGCGCAAAGACCGGATGCATGATGCCGGCCGAACAGGCGACGGCGATCTGCGCGGGCTCAGTGAGCGCTCGTTGAAGGCGCTCGACGAGGTCGCGTGGGACGAACGGGGTGTCGGTCGGGACCGTGACGACGTGGCTTGCGGCGGGAAAGCACGCAGCTGCGTGACGCATGGCCGAGAGCACGCCCGCCATGGGGCCGGCATGGCCGGCAACCGTATCGGCAAAGACCGCAATGCCGGGAGCGAAGTCCAATCGCGCGATGATGTTGCTGTTGACGCAGACCGTGGCAGCCTGTGGGGCGAGGCGATCGATGATGCGGCTGAGAAGCGGCCTGCCGCCCAGCAGTACAGCCGCCTTGTCGCTGCCCATGCGCGACGACCTGCCACCGGCAAGAATCACGGCGGGCGGGCGATCTGGCGATGCGTTCATCGAATGCCTCTGTCGTTGCGTCCGCTCATTTTGGCGATCCAGGGTCCGATTGCTGCGCCACGGCCGCCGCCCGACGCTTGTTTTCGCGGGCGAAGGCGTAGAGGCCGGAGGCGATGATAACCGCAACGCCGGTGACCATCCAGAAATCCGGTTCCTCGGCAAAGAACAGGACGCCGATGCCGATCGACCAGACGAGGCTGGTATAGCGGAAGGGAGCGACGATGGCGATTTCGCCGTTTCGCATGGCAAGCACGATGCACTGATAGCCGACGAGGAGCAGCAGGCTTGCGGCGCCGAGATGGCCGACGGATACCAGCGACATCGGCTGCCAGCCGCCGAGCGGCACGACAAGGGCGGCGCCGACAAGGGTGATGACCACTGCGGTGATGACGGAGATGAACAGGGATGGCACGGCCGGATCGATCCGCCGGGTGCACAGATCGCGGATCGCTGCGCAGACGACGGATGCGACCACGCTGAGTGCCGCGCCGGTAAACCCTTCAGGCCCGGGGCGAAGCACGATCAGCACGCCGACGAAGCCGGCAAGGATCGCCAGCCAGCGCCGCCAGCCGACCGGTTCCGACAAGAACAGGGCGGCGCCGAGCGTCACGGCAAGCGGCAGGGCCTGCAGAATGGCCGAGGCGTTGGCAAGCGGGATCTGGCCGAGCGCCATGATATAGGTGATGGAGGCAAAGACTTCGGCGACAATGCGCAGCGCGATGACGGGGTTCAGGACCAGGCGGACCGAACGCAGGGCGCCGAAATGACGGGCAAGCAGCAGCACGAGCACGGACGTGAAGAAGCCGCGCACCAGCATGATCTGGCCGACATTCATGACGCCAGTGACCGATTTCACCAAAGCGTCGTTGCAGGTGAAGCCTGCCATGGCGAGGCACATGAAGATTGCACCGCGAAAATTGGCATTGGATTGCATTATTTTTATTGGCCTGTTCTCGCTGGCATCCAGCCTCGCGGTGATGGAATGCAGCTGATTCGAAAGCACATGGGATGGCTTGCCTATCTCTAAAGCATCGGCATGCCTTTTGTGCAACGTCTATCGGGCGGCTGTCCCGTTTATGGGCATATCTGCAACACTAGCCGTTTCCACTAATATTTTAGAATGTACGAACAAGACTGGGCGCAATTTCGCGCCACAGCCTAAACCACCGGATTTTTTGGGGAAATATTAAGTTTCGCTGCCTATCGTGCCGATATTCCGCTGCCCTTCGCATGATGCGATATGGTCGATTGAGCGCTTCTGTTTCCGCTCCGGTCGCCGGGTGACTCGCCGGACACGCGCCATGGTCGCGCCCCGGCATGTTCGTTCTCCACCGTGAGAGCAGTCTGGCGGGAATGTCCGATTTGCTCAACATCTGGAGTTCGGAATGTCCCTGATCGATCGTTCGCTGCAGCGTCTTCGCATTGTCACCAAGGTTCTCCTGTTCGTCGTGCCGCTTGTGGCCCTCATCGCCGGTATCGGCCTTGTCGGCTATTTCACCGCAAGCACGCTCAACGGACACATGACCGTGACGCGCGAAACGATTAACAACCTCTCCAATTTCCAGGCGCTGCGCAGCGGACTGCAGAGCTTCGTCGACAATCCGACCGAAGAGACGCGCACAACGCTGGTCGGCCGGATCGATGAGCAGCAAGGGGGCATCCGCGCGGTGAACGACCTGCTGACGGCTGAAGCCGACAAGGCCAAGATCAGCTCTGTCGTTGCCCTTGCGGACGCAATGCGCCAGCAGCAGGAGAAACTCTGGGCGATCAAGACCAAACGGGACAGCGTCACGGCATCCCTCGATGCCGCCCTTGCCGATATGACGGCGCAGGGCAATGCCGCCTTCAAGCAGATCGATATCCTGCGCAAGGAATCGGGTGAGAAGGAATCCTTCGCCAAGGCGCTGCTGTTCGATGCTGCGGCCTATCAGGGGCTTGCCGAGCGCATCAAGAAATTCCGCCTGCCGGTGACCATGGCGATCGCCCCCGATGCCAAGGTGCAGCAGGCGACAAATCTCCTGCCGCATCTGTTGAAGCAGATTGCCGAAGCAGAGAAGATCGCGTCCGACAAGGTGCAGAAGAAGATCGCCGAGGTGAAGGCGGACACGCAGAAAATCGAAGCTATCCTGAAGAGCACCGATACCAACGACATCAAGAAGGGCCTGCTCAGCACGGCGCTGATCAAATTCTCGAAATACGAAGCCGATTTCGCCAAGGAGGCGGTGACCAATTCAGACACAGCTGCCAAGCGCTTCGTCGGCATGGACAACGAGATCTCTCAGTTGAAGACGCTGATCGGTCTGATGAATGAAACCTTCAAGCGGCTCGACGATACGCGTCTGCACATCAGCGAGCTGCATCGCAAGCTCGATGAACCAAGCCGCGAGAGCGTCATTGCCGACATTGCTGCCGTGCGTGCGACCGTCACGAGGCTTTCGGAAATGGGCGGCAAGAACGCAGCCCTGCGCGACCTTGCCAGCAAGCTCAAGCCTTCGCTTGAAGCCATCGACACGGGCACCGCACAGTTGATCGACGTCGGCGCACGCTGGCAGGCCGCCAAGGCCGAAGCTTCGACGCTGGTTGCCGATGCCAGCCAGACGCTGGAAAGCTTCGTCAGCAGCGCCCAGGAAGCGGGCAAGCAGGACAGCCAGCGCTCCGCCGATGTCTCGATTATCGCCATGGTCGCCGGCACGCTGCTGGCCATCATCGGTGGATTGATGCTGATCGAAACCCTGCGTGGCCCACTGAAGCGCGTGACGGAGACGATGACGCGGCTTGCGCAAGGAGACCTCGAAGTCGCGATCGAAGGCCGCAACCGCGGCGACGAGATCGGCGACATGGTGCGCTCGGTGGCGGTGTTCCGCGACAATGCGGTGGAGAACGTCCGGCTCGGACAGGAAGCCGAGGCCGCCCGCACGCTGTCGGCCGAAGAAGAGGCCCGCCGCCGCCAGGAGCGCGCCCGCATCGAGGCCGAGCAGATGGCGGCGCTGACCGCTCTCTCCGACGTGCTGGCCAAGCTTGCCGATGGTAACCTGGAAGAAGGGATGGCGGAAAACCTCTCCGAGGACTACATCGTCATGGCCCGCACCTACAACAATGCCGTCGAGGCGCTGCGCGCGACGCTGATCGAGGTGCGCACGGTGACCGACGAGATCACGGGCGGCACGGGCAATCTGGCTTCCTCCGCCGACGATCTCGCCCGCCGTACGGAGCAGCAGGCCGCCGCCCTGGAGGAAAGCTCGCGCGCTCTGGGCCAGTTGACCGACATCGTCCGCTCGACCGCCGAAAGCGCCCGCAAGACGACGGTGTCGGTCGACGAGACCCAAAGCTACGCCAAGCATTCCGGCGAAGTCGTCGGCAAGGCGATCGAAGCGATGGCAGCGATCAACCGTTCGTCCGACAAGATCAGCACGATCATCGGCGTCATCGACGAGATCGCCTTCCAGACCAACCTGCTCGCGCTGAACGCCGGCGTCGAGGCGGCCCGTGCCGGCGAGGCCGGCCGCGGCTTTGCGGTCGTCGCCCAGGAGGTCCGCGAGCTTGCCCAGCGCTGCGCCGGTGCTGCCCGCGAGATCAAGGGGCTGATTTCCGAAAGCTCGGCGCAGGTCCGCGGCGGCGTCGAGCTGGTGCAGGAAACCGGCAATGCCCTGACCGTCATCAACGACCATATCTCGACGATCCACCAGCTCGTCAGCAACATCGAATCGGCCGCCGCCGACCAGTATCGCGGCTTGAACGAGGTCAACCAGGCCGTCCATGAGGTCGAACTGCTGACCCAGCAGAACGCGGCGATGGTCGAGGAGAACACCGCCGAAATCCACGGTCTGCGCCATCAAGTGGAGGCGCTGAACGAGAAGATCGAGCGCTTCAAGACGGGGACCAGCCGTTCGATGGGCGGTGGCCGGGTCCAGGGATACGCCAGAAGCTACGCAGCCTGAGTGCCTCTCAACGAAGATCAAAACCCGCGCCAGTATGCGCGGGTTTTGTCGTTTCAGCCGGGCGGCTGTGAGACCGGTCCGCCGGACGGCAGGCCGAAGAACACCTCGACCGAATGGATCTGGCCTTCCGATGCCTCGAAAAGTTCGGTGTTCCGCGCCCGGTTTCCGTTCTTCCACGTCGCATCGTAGGTCACGAAGCATCGGTTTTCAGAAACAACGAGATGCTGCAGGTCCAGCTTTTCGAACGTGCCGGCGACGGGCCAGCAGCGCTCGAAATAGGTTTTACGGTCGATGTGGTCGTCGTAAGGGCTGGTGAAGGTGAAGTCCTGTGCGAGCAGCATTTCAAGACGAAGCCTGTCGGCCGTCAGGTAGCAATCGAAACTGCTGCGTACCAATTCCTCGATGGAAGCGAACATGGCGGCGTTCCACAGACTGCGTTGATCGGTTCTAACCGAACGTGATTGCAGGGAGGTTTGTTCCGTATTTTGCATCCGCCGCCGTGAGGGACGAGGTGGCTTTTCCCGGTATCCTGGATGTGACTCTGGCCAAGCACGCTCAGCCGCCGGTGACGCTCATGTGTCGGGCGACGGCGGGTTTGTTGCGGGTGCGGTCGATGATGAAGTCGTGGCCCTTGGGCTTGCGGGTGATTGCCTCGTCGATCACGCGCGAAAGGTAGGCGTCGTCGTCGGAGGCGCGCAGCGGCGTGCGCAGGTCGGCGGCGTCGTTCTGGCCGAGGCACATGTAGAGCGTGCCGGTGCAGGTGAGGCGCACGCGGTTGCAGCTCTCGCAGAAATTATGGGTCATTGGAGTAATCAGGCCGAGCCGGCCGCCGGTCTCAGTGACGCTTAGATAGCGCGCCGGGCCGCCGGTCTTGTAGGCGATGTCCGACAGCGTAAACTCGCGTGCGAGGCGATCGCGCATTTCCGAGAGCGGCATGTAGTGGTCGGTGCGGTCCTCGTCGATCTCGCCCATCGGCATGGTCTCGATCAGCGTCAGGTCCATGCCGCGGCCGTGCGCCCAGCGCAGCATGTCTGGAATCTCGGCATCGTTGAAGCCCTTCAGCGCAACCGCGTTGATCTTGACATGGATGCCTGCGGCTTGCGCCGCGTCGATGCCTTCCATGACCTTCGAGAACTCACCCCAGCGGGTGATCTGCTTGAATTTGTCGGCGTTAAGCGTGTCGAGCGAGACGTTGATGCGCCGGACGCCGCAATCGGCGAGTTCAGAGGCAAAGCGCGACAGCTGCGAGCCGTTGGTGGTCAGGGTCAGTTCATCGAGTGTGCTCGAATGGACGTGCTTGCCGAGCTCGCGGACCAGGAACATGATATTCTTGCGCACCAGCGGTTCGCCGCCGGTTAGTCGCAGCTTACGAACGCCCTTGGCGATGAAGGCGGAACAGAGCCGGTTCAATTCCTCCAGAGTCAGGAGATCCTTCTTCGGCAGGAAGGTCATGTTTTCGGCCATGCAGTAGGTGCAGCGGAAGTCGCACCGATCCGTCACCGAAACCCGGAGATAGGTGACGGCGCGCCCGAACGGGTCGATCATCGGCGCTTTGGCGTCGATGAGCTTCTGAGCGCCGGCCTGGTCGATGGTGACGGTATTCAACGAAATTCTCCTGTTGCATCAATGTCGTGAGCAAAACGGGCGGCGTCAAGGCGAAAGCCCTTAAAAACCATCCGAAAACCAGCGAAATACTATCTTTCAGGCGAGGGAAGCAACGTCATGATTTCCTCCGGCAAAAATCTGCGCTAGTGCTCGGATAAAGCAGGGAGACCGAAATCATGAGCGACATCTGGCCGACCGAATTGCGCGTCTCGAAGGACCGCCACCGGCTGACGGTGACCTTCAACGATGGTTCCTCCTATGACCTGTCCGCGGAGATGCTGCGTGTGCTGTCGCCATCCGCCGAGGTTCAAGGCCATGGGCCGGGGCAGGGACTGACGGTGCCCGGCAAGCGCAACGTCTCGATCATCTCGATGACGCCGACCGGAAATTATGCGGTGCGGATCGGCTTTGACGATTTCCATGATACCGGCATCTTCACCTGGACCTACCTGCGCGAGCTGGGAGAGAACGGCGAAACCCTGTTCGCCGCCTATGAGCGCGATCTCGCCGAAAAGGGCATGACCCGCGACAAGGCGGAAAAACCGCGCTAACGGCCGGCACCGTCAGTCGAGATCGGTTTCCTCCTTCAAAAGGCGGGCGATCAATCGCTCCATCGACTGGGCGACAATCAGGCACTCCTCGATCGGTTCGTTGTCCAGCGACTTCTCGATCAGCGTGGTCTGGATTTCCATCGCCTGCTCCGTCAGTTCCCGGCCGCTTTTCGTCAACGAGAGCCGCAAAACGCGCTTGTCCTTCTCGTCACCGCGCCGCTCGATCAACCCGCGTTTTTCGAGCTGGGGCAGAAGCATGCTCATGTTCGATCGCCCGACCAGAAGTTTTCGCGCGAGTTCCTGCTGCGAGATGCCCTCGAAGCGATAGAGGTTGATCAGGATGTCGAGATGCGGCGGCTTGATGTCGAGATCGGCAAGCGCGCGCGTCAGCGTCTGCTGCATCAGCTGGCAGGCGCGGGCGACCGCGATCCAGCTGCGGAAACGGGGATGGTCCCAGGGAAAATGATGCTGTTCGATCGTCGCTTGCTTTTTGTTCATCGTTGTACAATAATGTTCATCATTGAACATTTAAAGGGGAAACCCACTATGACATCCTTTACGATCGAGGTCACCCGTCATGCACTCAAATGCGTGTCGGCCTTTTCTCCGGAGATGGCGGCACGGCTGGCGTTTCGGCTGTTCAGCGTCACGCCCTCGCGCAAGCCGTCGAGCGGCAAGGAAAAGGCAGCGCTCGCGGTGGCAGGACCGGTCATGGCACGAGCCCATCCGCTTACGCTTTCCTACGCCGGCGGCTGGGTTATGGCCAGGCACTTTCGGGCGCAGGGCGACGGCGTGGCAAAGCGCGTGCTTCTGGTCCATGGCTGGGGATCGCGCAGCGACTATCTGGCGAAGATGATCGAAGGGCTCGTGGCCGGCGGCGCCGAGGTGGTCGCGCTCGATTGGCCCGGCCACGGCGGGTCGCCGGGACGAACGCTGACGATGCCGGCTGCCGTGCGCGCGATCGACGCCGCCTGGCGGCATTTCGGTGGGTTTGATGTTGCCGTCGGTCATTCCTTTGGCGGTGCAAGCCTCGCCTGTGCTGCCGGCGGTCTGGTATGCGACGTGCCGTCGCGGATTGCCAAAAGCATGGTGCTGATCGGCGCACCAAGCGAGATGACATGGCTTTTCAAAGGGTTCGGGAAGCTTCTTCGACTTTCTTACAAAGCCCAGGCGGCTCTTGAGGGCATGGTCGTCCAATTGTCGGGCCGGCGCGTTGAGGACTTCGACGCAGCTCGGATACTCGGGCGGCTGACCGTGCCCGCGCTGGTCATCCATGCGGAAGACGACAAGGAGGTTTCTGCCGATCATGCGCGCCGCTATGCGGCGGCTGGGGCGAATGTCGAACTCCATTGGGCCAACGGTCTTGGCCACCGCCGCATCGTTTCGGCGCCGCCGGTGATCGATCGGATCAATGCTTTCATTCATGCGGAAGATAGAAGGGCTGCAGCCTAGCAATTTTTTGCGGGTGCCGTCATGACGGCGTCATGCTATCCGTCGAAAGGATCCCTCGGATTTCTGGGAGAACAGCATGACGATCATTCGCTCGGTCGAGGAACTGAACGCGCTCTATGGGGCAGCCGGAGAGGCGTCGCTGGTCAAGGTGACGAGCAAGCTGACGCCGGATTATGCGCAGATGATCGAGGCTTCTCCATTTGCCGCGCTTGCCACCGTCGGTCCCGAGGGGCTCGATTGTTCGCCGCGTGGAGACGACGGCAGTGTCGTCAGGATAGTAGACGAGAAGACCGTGCTGATGCCGGACTGGCGCGGCAACAACCGGGTCGATTCGCTCGCCAACATCGTCCGCGACCCACGCGTCGCGCTGATGTTCATCGTTCCCGGCTCGAACACGACCATGCGGATCAACGGCACGGCCGTCGTCAGCGTCGATCCGGACCTGACCAAATCCTTCGAGATCGACGGCAAGCACCCGCGCAGCGTCATCGTCGTTACCATCGGCGAGGTCTATTTCCAATGCGCCCGTGCATTGATCCGCTCGCAACTCTGGAACCCCGAGCGCTTCATCGATCCACAGTCGCTGCCGACGCCGGGCGCGCTGCTGAAGGCGGCCAAGGCCGATTTCGATCGGGAGTCCTACGATCGCGAATGGCCGGAGCGTGCCGCCAAGACGATGTGGTAACCGCTGCTTTACTTCGAATGAAACGAGGCAACGTGCTGATAACGTGCAGGTCTTTCGCGGCGCCGGCGGTGACATTGTCACCGTCGATTGACCGGGCGCTGGTCTTCGCCGCGATGCTGCTCTTGGCTGTCCCGGCTCAGGCGGACGACCTCAGTCTTGCACGAAAAGTAAAGCTGCTCATCGACGCCTATCCGCAAACCCTTGTCGGGAGCGAGGGTGGATCAATCCTCTTTGGTGACGGCGAACCGGCCTTGCCGATCGATGACGGCAAGGCCAAGGACCACACGCGGAAACTCGCGTCCGGCGATATCGAGGACAGCCTGTCGCAGATCTATCCGGAGGGACCCTGCGAAACCCGCCCAAAGGTCAATTTCGATCCGGGCCGCATTCGCAGCGAGGCCCTGATGAAGCGCCTTTACGGCGGATCGGCGCGCGAGGTGGAGGCGTCGCTGGTGGAGATCGAATGGTTCGGCAGCAAGCTGCCGGTGACGAAGAGGCAGGGCGTCGCGCAGGCGCTGGAGAAAGTTCGTGACGCGCTGAAAGCAATGCCCGACCTGACGATCTTTCTGACGCCTTCCGCCGGTACCTTCAACTGGCGCAAGGTTGCCGGCGCCTCGAACCTGTCCGTGCACAGCTTTGGTGCGGCGATCGATCTCAACAGCCGCTACGCGGACTACTGGATCTGGGCGGGCGGCAAGCCGGGCCGGGTGCAGGGACGCGACAACAGAATTCCGATGTCGATCGTCGATGCTTTCGAGCGCAACGGCTTCATCTGGGGCGGGCGCTGGTATCACTACGACACCATGCATTTCGAATACCGGCCCGAACTCCTGGCCATCGCCAAGGCGGCAGGCGCATCGGCCTGCCGCCAAACATTTCCAAGTGAGAATTCGGTCAGTCGCGGACGATGACTTTGGTGCCGATCGTCACGTTGGCGTACAGGTGCTCGACGTCCTCGTTGGCCATGCGGATGCAGCCGGAGGACATCGCCTTGCCGATCGAGGACGGCTGGTTGGTGCCGTGGATGCGGTAGATGGTCGAGCCGAGATACATCGCACGGGCGCCGAGCGGGTTTTCGATGCCGCCCTTCATGCTGACGGGCAGGATGTGGCCTTTCCTGGCTTCGCGGGCGCGCATCTCTGCCGGCGGGTTCCAGCTCGGCCATTCGGCCTTGCGGCTCACCGTATTGGTGCCGGTCCAGATGAACCCCTCGCGGCCGACGCTGACGCCGTATTGCATGGCGATGCCGTTGCCGAGCACGTGGTAGAGGCGGCGGTCGGAATTGTCGACGATGATGGTGCCGGGCGCGACGTTTTCGCCGAAGGCGACCAGTTCGCGCGCGATCGGCGATTGGTTGATGTTCTTCTTCGCTGTCTTCGCCTTTGCCGGCTTGCCCTGCGACAGAACCTGCAGCCAGCCGGTCTTTTCGGTCGAGGACTGGAGTGAGGCGACTTCGAAGGATCCGCTTTCGCCGGCTGCCTTTGCAGAGGGGGCAAGCAGGGCGGTGGCGATCAGGGCTGCGATGATGGTTTTCATGTCCGTATCTCCCGGTTTGTGCGGGAGATTTTTCCGGTTTCTTCCGGTTGGCTCCCTTGTATGGAGCCTTTCTAGACAATCACCGGGCGAGCGGCTGTTTCCTGGGGAACGCAAGAAGAGAACGGCGAAAGACGCCACTTGGGCGCCTTCAGGATTTTATTTGCGATAGATCAGCCAGCTCTTGCCGGTGTCTTTCTTCATGCCCTCTTCAAACAGCATGGATCGGTTGCGGCCGGCATTCTTGGCGCAGTAGAGCGCGATGTCGGCCTTGTTGTAGAGATCGACCGGATCGTCGGCCTGCGTTGCCTGGCAGACGCCGACGGAGAGCGTGATCGGGCCGTAATTGACGCCGGTCTTGGAGTTCTTGAAAGGGGTCGTTGCAAGCGCGGTGCGGATGCGCTCGGCCACCTGCAGGCTTTCCTCGAGCGTGTTGTCGTTGAGAATAATGGCGAATTCCTCGCCGCCGGTGCGGGCGACGAAGACGTCTCGGCGCAGATTGGCGCGGATGACCGTGCCGACCGTCGCCAGGATCTTGTCTCCGACCGGATGGCCGTAGCTGTCGTTGATCTTCTTGAAATGGTCGATATCGGCGACCAGAAGGCTCGTTTGCGAGCGGAGCTGCTCGGAATTGTAGATGGCCGCGAGTTTCTCGTCGAAGGCCCGGCGGTTGGCAAGGCGCGTCAGCGAATCGGTGTTGGCGATGCGCTTGTACTCATCCAGTTCCTGTCGGATGACCTCCATCTCGAAGGATTTCAGCGAGACGTTTTCGGCGCGTTCCTTGCCCTGGTTCATCGTATCGGCCGTCGCTTCCGTCAGGATGCTGACGGCCTGTCGCAGGATTTCGGCGCTGGCGTTGCTCCTGCCGGTTATGTTCTGATAGGTTTCGTCGAGCAGCCGATTGTAGTTTTCAAGCGCGGACTGTTCCTCCCGCAGAAGCCTGAGAAGATCACCCAGTTCGCTCGCCAGATGCGTGTGCGCGCGGTCGATGCCTGCGGCGTGGTGCACATGGGCGAAGTAGCGCGCGCCGATCTCGTCCAGTTCTTCCTGGTTGGCGCGGCTGCCGAGCGCTGCCAGTTCCTTGGTCAGCTTCGGATTGGAGCCGATATAGGCTTCGTAATAGAGCTCGTAGTTTCGCGGCAGGGGAGCAATCCCCATGATGCGCATCGCATAGGTCACCTGCGCGGCGATATCCGGTATCTGCGCCTTGCTCAAAGCCGCCTGCATCACGGGCTCCTGTCTTATTGTCACCGCCTGCAAGTTCTAGGGGTAAAAGATTTTGGAAGGCTTAACGTTTTGCGAAATCAGTCGCTCAGATTGGACCGATCTGACACCGGCCGGATCTAAAACGCATTCAGGCAGCGATGCCTCGCTGCCTGACGGTATTTTGCTGAACGGCTTCCGGCGATGGCTCAGGAAGGGCTGATCATCGTTTCCGGGCGGACGATGGCGTCGAATTCCGCGTCGGTGACATAGCCGCCGCCGACGGCTTCCTCGCGCAGCGTCGTGCCGTTCTTGTGGGCCGTCTTGGCGATCTTGGCGGCATTGTCATAGCCGATCTTCGGAGCAAGGGCGGTGACCAGCATCAGCGAGCGATCGAGCGCCGCCTTGATGTTGTCCTCGCGGGCCTCGATGCCGACGACGCAATTGTCGGTGAACGACACTGCGGCATCGGCTAGCAGTTGCACCGACTGCAGGAAATTGTAGGCCATCAGCGGATTGTAGACGTTGAGCTCGAAATGGCCCTGGCTGCCGGCAAAGGTCAGAGCCGCATTGTTGCCGAACACCTGGACGCAAACCTGTGTCAGCGCCTCGCACTGGGTCGGGTTGACCTTGCCCGGCATGATCGACGAGCCGGGCTCGTTTTCCGGCAGCGACAGTTCGCCGAGGCCGGAGCGGGGGCCGGAACCAAGCAGACGGATGTCATTGGCAATCTTGAACAAGGCGGCGGCAGCAGCGTTGATGGCGCCATGGCTGAACACCATCGAATCATGCGCGGCCAGCGCCTCGAACTTGTTCGGCGCGGTGACGAAGCCGATGCCGGTGATCTCAGCGATTTCGGCGGCGACCTTCTCGGCAAAGCCGATCGGCGCGTTGAGGCCGGTCCCGACGGCGGTGCCGCCCTGTGCCAGTTCGCAAAGCCCGGGCAGGGTCATCTCGATGCGCTTGATCGAGGAGGCGACCTGGGCCGCGTAACCGGAGAACTCCTGGCCGAGGGTAAGCGGCGTGGCGTCCTGCGTGTGCGTGCGGCCGATCTTGATGATGTGATCGAAGGCCTTCACCTTGGCTTCGAGAGCGGCGTGCAGATGCTTCAGGGCGGGCAGCAGGTGGTGGACGACCTGTTCGGCGCAGGCGATGTGCATGGCCGTCGGATAGGTGTCGTTCGACGACTGGCTCATGTTGACGTGGTCGTTCGGATGCACCGGCTTCTTCGAGCCCATGACGCCGCCGAGCATTTCGATCGCCCGGTTGGAGATCACTTCATTGGCGTTCATGTTCGACTGGGTGCCGGAGCCGGTCTGCCAGACGACGAGCGGGAAATGATCGTTGAGCTTGCCGTCGATGACCTCCTGGGCCGCATCGATGATCGCGTTGCCGATTGTCGGGTCGAGGCCCTGCAGTTCCATGTTGGCGCGGGCGGCGGCCTGCTTGACGATGCCGAGTGCGCGAACGATCGACAGCGGC
Organism: Rhizobium giardinii bv. giardinii H152; assembly: GCF_000379605.1. Taxonomy (GTDB): domain Bacteria; phylum Pseudomonadota; class Alphaproteobacteria; order Rhizobiales; family Rhizobiaceae; genus Pararhizobium; species Pararhizobium giardinii. Next base: position 322,766 of record NZ_KB902579.1, read on the forward strand.
TGTCTTTCCCAGCCGATCTTGAAGTTGCCGAGCGAACGTTGCGCTTGCGCGCCCCAATAGCGGTCGCTGGCGACTTCGATCGGGCCGAACGTATCTGTTTCCGTGCGCGTTGATGTCATGGTAATCCCTGCTTTCGTCATGCGGTGTCGAGACCGGAGGTGATGCGGCCGTCGTCCGGCGGCCTTCTGAAGCTGTGATGCGGTTCTCTCTGGCCCAGGTGCGCGGTGCTTGTAAAGAGGTTGCGAGGAGCCGGGGCATGCTACAATCGTTTAAAATGCGGCCCCTTGCCCGAGCCCCGCGGTCGGTACGCGTCATGACGGTGGCGAGCCCGAGCCACGGCGGCGCTGTGCCTTTTCAGACACAAGCGCACGGATAGTTTCGCCGCGCTTTTCTGCAATTTTCCCGAGCCGCCGCGACCTTTTCAAGGCGCAGAAAAATAATGCAAGGAATTCAAATTTTTGGCGGTGCTCATCCGTCTCCCTGACCGAGATCTTCTGCGGCTCACGACGGGTCGCGATGGTCTGGAAAGGCGTGGCGTTTCCTTTTCATTCACCATCCTTTCTTATAAGTACCGAAGCTCGGTGACATGAAGGGCATCGGGCGCGGACCGCTGATGGCGGCAATGCGATACGGGGACGTGTGAGCCAATGAAATTGATGAAAACTGCAGCGATCGTGACACTCCTGGCCGGGTGCGCGTTCACCTCTTTCGGCGTCCAGGGCGCAGAGGCGTATACCTTGATGGATCTCTTCCGCAGGAAGAGGCAGCCTGTGGAAGAGATGCAGGTATTCCCGGGCTACGGCGGCATGCAGGAAACGCGCCCGGCGGAAAAGCCCGTTGCCCTGCCGCGCGTGACCTCGCCGCGTTACTATACCTACAAGGCCGAAGCGCTGCGGCGGATCGATACGGCAAAGCTCCTCGATCCGGTCGTGACGGGTTCCGTGGGCAGCGATGTGCAGCCGACACAGGGCGCGTCGCTTGCCGACTCCCGCCGGTTTCTGCCGGATGTGACCGCCTATGCGCCGCCGGACGTGGCCAAGGCCGTCGAGGCGTTCTACGCAGGCCGCGAAGGATTTATCTGGATTGACGCGAATGGCCCGAACGCGGCGGCAAAGGCTGCGCTCACTGTCCTCGGTGACGCGGCCAGCGTCGGGCTTGATCCGCAGGATTATGCCGTTTCCGTGCCGTCCGATACTTTCGACAGCGCCGACACGACGGCGCGTGAGAAGTCGCTGGTGGATTTCGAGATCCGCCTGTCGGCTGCGACGCTGACCTATGTGCAGGACACTGTTCGCGGGCGCATCGATCCGAACAAGATTTCCGGCTATCACGACTTCAAGCGCAAGAGCGTCAATCTGAAGGGCAAGCTCGAGAACATTGGCCGCAGCCATGATGTTGCGGCCTACCTCAATTCCCAGACACCGTCAGGTCCGGAATTCCTGGCCCTGAAGCGGGAGCTGGAAGCGCTCAATGTAAAGACGGGCGATGCGCCACGGATCACGATTGCGCCGGGCACGCTGCTGAAGCCTGGCATCAGCAATCCCGAACTGGCCAACATCATCGCCGGCATCCGGCAAAAGGGATCCGACGCGCTGAAGGTCGAGCACGCGCTCACACTTTCCGCCTATCAAGGAACGCCGGACTATACGCCGGAGCTGGTCGCACTGGTCGAAGGGTTCCAGAAGGAAAACGGCTTGAAGCCGGACGGCGTCGTCGGCAAGGCATCGATCCGCATCCTGACCGGTGGCGATACGACCCAGAGCAAGATCGAGAAGGTGCGCATTGCCATGGAGCAGGCGCGCTGGCTGCCGGCCGACCTCGGCAGCCGCTACGTCTTCATCAACCAGCCCGCCTTCATGGTCTATTACCACGACCAGGGTACCGAACAGTTCTCGATGCGCGTGGTTGTCGGTTCGAAGGCGAACCAGACCTATTTCTTCGAGGACGAGATCCAGACGGTGGAGTTCAACCCCTATTGGGGCGTGCCGCAGTCGATCATCATCAACGAGATGCTGCCGAAGCTCAGGAGCGACCCCGGCTATCTCGACCGCCTCGGCTACCAGGTGGAAGTGGGCGGCCGTGCCGTCTCGTCGTATGACGTGAACTGGAACGGTTCGACCAACGGCGTTGCCGTGCGCCAGCCGCCAAGCAGCGACAATGCACTTGGCGAATTGAAAATTCTCTTCCCGAACAGTCACGCGATCTACATGCACGACACGCCGTCGAAGAGCTTCTTCAAGAAGGACCAGCGCGCGCTCAGCCATGGCTGCGTGCGTCTTGCCGATCCGCGCCGGATGGCCGCCGCCGTGCTCGGCACGACGGTCGACGACGTGGCCGAACAGATCGCCGACGGTCGCAACAAGGGCGTTCAGGTGCCGCAGCGGATTCCGGTCTATGTCGCCTATTTCACCGCCTGGCCGAACAAGGACGGCGCCGTCGAATATTTCGACGATGTCTATGAGCGCGACATGTATATGGGGCGTGCGTTCGAAGCGACGCGGCTTGCGCGACGCGCCGAAGGCTGAGAGCGGAAGATCGATGATTGGAGAAAGGCGGCGTGAAGGCCGCCTTTTTCATGCCTGGGCGATCAGTCGCTCGATCAGGTCCGGTGTCAGTTCGTCGAAATGGCGGATGACGAGATCGGGCGCCAGGCTTTCGACCGGCACATCGGAGTAGCCGAAGGGCACGCCGATCGAGCGGACGGATGCGTTGCGGGCAACGAGGATGTCGTTGAGACTATCGCCGATCATCACCGATTTTTCCGGCGCCCCGCCCGCAAGGCGGATCGTGGACAAGAGGTGTTCGGCATCCGGCTTGCGCACATGAAACGTGTCGCCGCCGGTGATTGCGGCGAAGTGAGAGGTGAGTGCGAGCCCTTCCAGCAGGCTTTTTGCCAGCATTTCCAGCTTGTTGGTGCAGACGGCGAGGGTGTAGCCGGCTTCGGAGAGCCGGTCCATGGCCGCGATGACGCCAGGATAGGGAATAGAGTCGCCCGGCATCGAGCCGTGGTAGAAATCGACGAATTCCTTCATCTGCCAATCGAGATCGCCGGCGCTCAGCGGCTTGCCGCGCAGGGTGAACGTGCGCTCGATCATCGCCTTGGCGCCGTGTCCGACGAGGTGGGTCAGGTCGTGATAGGTAACGGGCGCAAGGCCTGCCTGGGTAACGGCGTGGTTGAGGCTTGCGACGAGATCCGGTGCGGTATCGACCAGGGTTCCATCAAGATCAAAGACGACAACGGGGGCGGACACGAATACCTCTTGGGGGAACTGCGAAAAGATTGCTGTTCGGGTAGGGGAACCGGCGGGAAAAAGCAATCGCCACTTTCCGATAAGCTGCGACGGCCATTTGCGTCGCGGCCGCTATTTGGGCTTTTGTTTGCCGTGGCAGGCGTGTAAACGTCTCATCGGAACAAAGGACCCAAGGCTTTTTGCGGTGTCCGTGGGATAAGATGTTGAGGAGTGCGTGGCGCATGGACGCCCGTGAAATGAAGATCAAGGCTGCTGCGGCAGCGCTAGACTATGTCGAAGACGGCATGCGGCTCGGCATCGGCACGGGCTCGACGGCGGAGGAGTTCGTTCGTCTGCTCGCCGAAAAAGTGGCGTCCGGCTTTCGCATCGAGGGCGTGCCGACGTCGGAACGGACCGCGCGGCTTTGCGTGGAACTCGGTGTGCCGCTGAAATCGCTGGACGAGCTTCCCGAACTGGATCTGACAATCGACGGCGCCGACGAGGTGGACGGCAGGCTGCGCCTCATCAAGGGCGGCGGTGGCGCGCTGCTGCGGGAAAAGATCGTTGCCTGCGCGTCGTCCAGGATGATCGTGATCGCCGACGAGACGAAGGTGGTCGACACGCTGGGCGCCTTCAAGCTGCCGATCGAAGTTAATGTCTTCGGACTTGCCGCAACGCGTATCGCTGTTGAAAAGCTCGCCGCGCGGCTCGGTCTTTCCGGCGAAATCACGGTGCGCGCCTCCGGCGATGGAACCTTCATGACCGATGGTGGACATTTGATTCTGGATGCATCTTTTGGCCGTATTCCTGATGCAGATGCGCTGGCACACGAACTCAATGCTATTCCGGGCGTGGTCGAACACGGGCTTTTCATCGGCATCGCATCGCTTGCCATCATTGCCGGTGCGGCAGGGGCGAGGGTGATGACGGCTTAGCCTGTCTCTTCGGGCGCCAGGCGATATTGGCGGAATTTCCAGTCGCGGCGGAAGCAGGCCCGGCAGAGTGTTACAACAAGGTTGCCGTCCCAAGGCGGGGCTGAGACCCGATGGTGGCGGCGGCTTTGAAATTGGATTATGCGGGGTTCGCAGGTGCAGACGCGCACGGACCGGCATCTAACTGACAGGAGCGTTTCAGATATGATCAATCTCGCAGGTCTCGGCCGCACAATGGCTGCAACTGCCATCATTCTTTCCGCCGTCATGGTTCCTGCCTTGCGGGCGCAGGATGTGACGGATGAGCAGGTCAAGGCTGCACGCGCCGCGATCGAGGCGGTCGGCGCCACCAACGGTTTTGACAATATTCTGCCGAATCTGGCCGAACGCCTGAAGACGACCTTGATCCAGTCTTCGCCGAACCATCAGGAACTGATCACCAAGACGGTCGATGAAAAGGCGCTCGAGCTTGCCGTGCGCCGCGCTGATCTGGAACGCGAGGCAGCGACGATCTATGCCAAGACCTTTACCGTCGAGCAGCTGAATTCAATCACGGCATTCTATACGTCGGATGCCGGCAAGAAGCTCCTGAAGGATGGCCCGATCGCGTCTCGCGAAATGATGAAGGCTGCGGACATCTGGGCGGCGGGCATTTCGCGCGACCTCAACGCGGCTGCGACCAAGGAGCTTGACGCTACCCTGACGGCCGGACAGCAGCCGTTGCCGGACGCCGAGAAGCCCGCTCAATAAGCAGCCTGCCGGTTGCGATACAAGCTTCACGTCGAATTGCAAAGCCCGGATCATTCCGGGCTTTTCATTTGATATCGCTCGACCCTATATCAGCATCACATGGCGGGAATCGCTGCACTGGCGCTGTGTGGTCATCCGACCGCACCTCGCAGACGATCCGCTTCCTCGCTCACGACCCGTCCGGGAGTTTTTCAGCATGACGTCTTTCGACTATGACCTTTTCGTGATTGGCGGCGGCTCCGGTGGGGTGCGCGCCGGTCGCCTCGCAGCTGCCATGGGCAAGAAGGTCGCCATCGCCGAGGAATTCCGCTACGGCGGCACCTGCGTCATTCGCGGCTGCGTGCCGAAGAAGCTCTATGTCTATGCGTCGCAGTTTGCCGAGCATTTCGAAGACGCGGAGGGGTTCGGCTGGAGCGTTGGCGAGCGCGCATTCGACTGGACGAAGCTCGTCGCCGCCAAGGAGAAGGAAATCACGCGGCTGGAAGGCCTTTACCGGAAGGGGCTCGCCAATGCCGGCGCGGAAATCCTCAACACGCGGGCGGAACTGACCGGGCCGAACAGCATCCGGCTCATCGCCACGGGAAAGACCGTGACGGCAGAGCGCATCGTCATCGCCGTCGGCGGCCATCCGACGCCGCATGAGGCGCTGCCCGGTCATGAGCTGTGCATCACCTCGAACCAAGCCTTCGACCTGCCGGAACTGCCGAAATCGATCGTCATTGCCGGCGGTGGCTATATCGCGGTCGAATTCGCCAACATCTTCCATGGTCTCGGCGTCGAGACGACGCTGATCTATCGCGGCAAGGAAATCCTGTCGCGTTTCGACCAGGATATGCGACGCGGCCTGCATGCCGCGATGGAACAGAAGGGCATCCGCATCCTGTGCGAGGACCTGTTGCAGTCCATCACCAGGACCGGCGACGGCCGGCTGGCTGCCGAAACGATGAAGCACGGGACGCTGACTGTCGATCAGGTGATGCTGGCGCTCGGCCGCGTGCCGAACACCAGGGGGCTCGGCCTCGAGGCGGCGGGGATTGCGGTCAACGAGCGCGGCGCGATCGTTGTCGATGCGTTTTCCCGCACCAGCGCGCCGGGCATTTACGCGCTCGGTGATGTCACGGACCGCGTTCAGCTGACGCCGGTCGCCATCCACGAGGCCATGTGCTTCATCGAAACGGAATACAAGCACAATCCGGTTTCGCCGGACCACGACCTGATCGCCACCGCCGTCTTCTCGCAGCCTGAAATCGGCACCGTTGGGCTCTCGGAGGAGGACGCCACGAAGAAATACGACGAGCTTGAAGTCTACCGCGCGGAATTCCGGCCGATGAAGGCGACCCTGTCGGGACGCAACGAAAAGACGATCATGAAGCTGATCGTCACCGCCGCCGATCGGAAGGTCGTTGGCGTCCACATTCTCGGCCATGAGGCGGGAGAAATGGCACAACTGCTTGGAATCACGCTGAAAGCCGGCTGCACCAAGGACGACTTCGATCGCACCATGGCCGTGCATCCGACGGCGGCGGAAGAGCTGGTGACGATGTATGCGCCGAGCTACCGCATCAAGAGCGGCGAGAGGGTCGGCTAGACCTTCACCTCGGCAATGGATGTGTTTGCCGGCAAAGTGCGCGCTAAAATCCTGCGGCCCGCACTTTGCTGGAACAATCGCTTTTCAATCCCCATGTTAACGTTTATAAGCCCGCATCCGCGAAATCGGCGTTCTTCCCACAGGGAGAACTGCGGGCGGGAATTGTTTCGCTGACAAGCGACCCAAATCCGGTTTATGGCGGCATTGTATGGGACGGTCAGGCGATGCGACGGCCGGGGCGGACCTTGCGCAAGAGAACAGGTGATCGACATGGCACAGAATTGGACCCCGAACAGCTGGCGGCAGAAGCCTATCCAGCAGGTGCCGGACTATCCGGATTTGGCAGCGCTGAGCGCGACCGAAGCGCAGCTTGCGACCTATCCGCCACTGGTCTTTGCAGGGGAAGCGCGCCGCCTGAAAAGCGCACTTGCCAATGTTTCGGAAGGTCGTGGCTTCCTGCTGCAGGGCGGCGATTGCGCCGAGAGCTTCGCCGAACACGGCGCCGATACGATCCGCGACTTCTTCCGCGCGTTCCTGCAGATGGCCGTCGTCCTGACCTTCGGCGCCCAGCAGCCGGTCGTCAAGGTCGGGCGCATCGCCGGCCAGTTCGCCAAGCCGCGTTCGTCGAACATCGAACGCCAGGGTGACGTCGAACTGCCGAGCTACCGCGGCGACATCATCAACGGCATCGAGTTCAACGAGAAGGCGCGTATCCCGGACCCGGAGCGCCAACTCATGGCCTACCGGCAGTCGGCTGCGACGCTCAACCTCCTGCGCGCCTTCGCGATGGGCGGCTATGCCAACCTCGAAAACGTGCACCAGTGGATGCTTGGTTTCGTCAAGGAAAGCCCGCAGGCCGAACGCTACCGCAAGCTCGCGGATCGGATCTCCGAAACCATGGACTTCATGAAGGCGATCGGCATCACCTCCGAGAACCATCCGAGCCTGCGCGAGACCGATTTCTTCACCAGCCACGAGGCACTGCTGCTCGGCTATGAGCAGGCGCTGACGCGCGTCGATTCCACCTCCGGCGACTGGTACGCGACCTCCGGCCACATGATCTGGATCGGCGACCGTACACGTCAGCCCGATCACGCGCATATCGAATACTGCCGCGGCATCAAGAACCCGCTCGGGCTCAAATGCGGGCCGTCGCTGACGGGTGACGGGCTGATCGAACTCATCGATCTGCTCAACCCGCAGAACGAAGCCGGCCGACTGACGCTGATCTGCCGCTTCGGCCACGACAAGGTTGCAGAGCATCTGCCGCGCCTGATCCGTGCCGTCGAGAAGGAAGGCCGCAAGGTCGTGTGGTCCTGCGATCCGATGCACGGCAACACGATCACGCTCAACAACTACAAGACCCGGCCGTTCGAGCGGGTTCTGTCGGAAGTCGAGAGCTTCTTCCAGATCCATCGCGCCGAAGGCACGCATCCGGGCGGCATCCATGTCGAGATGACCGGCAACGACGTGACCGAATGCACCGGCGGCGCCCGGGCGCTCTCCGGCGCCGATCTCGCCGATCGCTACCACACGCATTGCGACCCGCGTCTCAATGCCGACCAGGCACTTGAACTGGCCTTCCTTCTTGCCGAGCGCATGAAGGGTGGCCGTGACGAGAAGCGGATGGTGGTCAACGGCTGATCAGCGCCGCTGATCTTCGGCTGAATCTATTGAAATTGACAGAACCGGGCCGGCTCAAGATGCTGGCCCGGTTTTTTCATGCCCGCAAGACGGGTCAATAATCGAGTGAGGGATGAACATGGCGGAGGAGCACAGCGGTTCCTGCAATTGCGGCGCGGTCCGTTTTCGCACGCGGGGGAAGCTGCGGGAGGTGATCGGCTGCCATTGCTCGCAGTGCCGCAAGCAGACCGGGTTTTATTATGCGGCCACCAACGTATTCGACAGCGAACTGGACCTCGAAGGGGCGGGCAATATCACCTGGTATCGCTCGAGCCCGCAGGCGCAGCGCGGCTTCTGCAAGACCTGCGGTTCGGCGCTGTTCTGGAAAAGGGATGGCCTTGATTACACCTCGATCATGGCCGGTGCCTTCGATCCCCCCACCGGTCTGGCGTTCGGCTATCACATTTTCTGCGCCGACAAGGGCGATTTCTACGAGATCGACGACGGGCTGCCGCGATACAGGCAGTCAAAGGTCTGACGGAGGCGCGCCGGGAGCCGTTGTCTCAGAGGCGTGGTTCTCCGCCTCGATCGAGCGGGCTGCTTCGCCAAAGGCCTGGTCCAGTGCGCAGAACTTGATCGACTGCCAGCGCTTGTAGTCTTCAACGAACGAGACCGTGACCCAGACCTTGTTGCGATTGTTGCTCCGATCCTGCCAGCCCAGCGATCCGAGCGCTTCGGCACGCGTGAACAGGCGTCGGATATGCGTGCGCGACAGAGAATAGTGGTTGGACAATTCTGCAAAGCGCAGGTCTTCGACCCAGTGGTAGCCTTCCTTTGGCACGGCATTGACGATCCGCGAGAAGAAATCGTCGAGAATCAGGCCGCCATATTCGGTCCAGACGAAACAGGAGATGCTGGGTGGCGGCTCCCGCCATGCCCTGTCGGCAATCAGCCGCTTGGCCGCGATCGGCTGGGCGCGGCGAAAAAGCTCCGGATTGGCCTCCAGCCGTGCGACGCGCTCGCCGCCATCGAGAAGATCAAGGCTGCGCATCTGCCCGCGAAACCACAGCATCATCGCCTCGTGGCTGATCTCCGTCGGTTCCAGGGGGCGGCTGCGCTTGCTGGGCGATCTCGGTGTATCGCGGATCAGCTTGTACGCAAGCAACTCGGCCAGAAAGGCTGTCGCCGTGTTGCGGCTGGCCGCGCCGAATTCGCCGATGATGTCGAGAAGCCGCGACGCCGTGATGCCGGAGAGGGGATCAGCCGGATTGCGCTGCAAGTGCAGCGCATATGCGGCCTGCGTGAGGAGCCATTTCTGCTGGGCGGCGACCAGGCGACCGATCCGTGGAAAATGGTGATACAGCTCGATCATGTGCCGTGCGCCCTGTTGCAGGACGGCGAACAGGGCCGGATTCGACGCAAATGCCTCGATCTGGGCGGCGGAGCCGGTCTGCGGGCTTTCGATCTCTGATGGTGGCACACCGGTCATGGCTTTGACGAAGGTCCAATGGATGGATGTATCCGCTTAGCGAGAAGAGCGCACGTTACGTTGCTCGTCAAACGCGCGAAGTCCATATTTGGTTCAAGGATCGGCCGATTGAATACTGGGGCTGCTTTTCGCGACATGCATCATGCGTTTCTCCTGAAACAAGGCGAGCCGACGAGGCTGGCTTGCTCCACCCGCGCGTCATCGTTGAAGTTCGACAGGGAGCGGCAGAAGCGAAACCTGACCTTTTCAACTGCCGAGAGCCCCTTTGATCCATCATCACATTGGAGGATGGTACCTGCCCCTCTTACCACCTTTAGGAGTGTCGTGCAGACCGATTGCCAAGGTTTGTGACCGGTTAAAAGCTGGCAGGATGCGCTTTTAGAAGCTTGATATGGCCGGTCCATCTTGGGCGGCAGCTACGTGGTTTGAGAAATTCGACGCGGCCGCAAGGCCAGACCAGACATCCCAACATCCTCCAAACCGTCCGAGAAACACTATGACCCACACTCGCGAGATCGCTTTCATCGACCCCGCCGTAACGGATTTCGAGACACTGGTTGCCGGTCTCCGCCCCGATGTCGAGCCAGTCGTGCTTTCGCGCGACGAACCGGCGTTGGCTCAGATGGCGAGAATGCTGGAGGGGCGGGCCAATCTCGACGCGATTCACGTGATCGCCCATGGCCGGCCCGGTGAACTGAGTTTTGCGGCAGGTGCGGTGTCGTATGAGACGATCAAGGACGATGCTGCCGAGCTTCCCGCCTTCGGCGCCGCTCTTGGAACGGAAAAGGCCCTGTTGGTCTGGGCCTGCGAGACCGGCGCCGAGGAACGGGGTGCTGCCTTCGTTGACACTCTTGCAGCTAGGGCAGGCGTTCGCATCCTGGCTGCAAGCGGTATCGTCGGCTCGGAACGTTGCGGTGGAACCTGGTCATTGGATCGCGGCGTCGGCGCCGGTCGTCCGCCGCTGTCGGCGGAAGGAATGATCGCCTATGCCGGGATCATGGCAACGTTCACGGGTACCAGCGGCACCGACAGAGCGAACGCGACGACAGGGACGCTCACCGGTTTCACCGGCGGCACGGTCGCTCAGCTTCAGGACGCCAGTGGCGACACGTTCAATGGCGGCGGCGGCGCAGACGAAATCGTTGCCGGTAGCGGCGACGACACGATCAACCTGGGCGCCGGCCAGTTCGTTGCCGGCGAGTCGATCGAAGGTGGTGCCAACAGCGCCAGCGGCACCCGCGACCAGATCGTCCTGACGGCCGGCGGCACGACCAACCTTTCGGTTGGCACGGTTTCCGGCATCGAAACGCTGACGGGAAATACGAGCAGCGATACCGTCACGATGACCGCGACGCAATGGGCCGGATTTGCCACGATCGATCTCGGCAGCGGCTTGCTGACGACAGACGTGCTGAACGTCCTTGCCAGCGGAAACATCTCGGCGCTCACCATGCCGACTGTCAGCAATGTCGAGACCGGTAACCTCACCGGTACGTCCGGCACTGACACGGTGACGCTCAGCGGCACCCAGTTGAACGCGATCCTCATCGGCTCCGGCACGGTCAATCTCGGCTCTGGAACCGGCGATACGATCAACCTGACCTCGACATCGAGCGACCTCAATACGCTTGGCGCGACGGATGGATCGATTCAGGGCGTCGAAGCGGTCTCGGCTTCAGGCGCCGCAACCGGCGTCACGATCGCGCTGGGCGGCCAGAGCGAAGCGATCGCGATTACCGGCAGCGCTCAGGCCGACACGCTCACCGGCGGGTCGGGGGGCAACACCATCGTCGGCGGCGGCGGAGCCGACACGATAAGTGGCGGAGCAGGCAATGATACGATCACCTATGACGGCTCGGACGTGTCGATCGCCGGCGGGACAAACACCGATACCCTGGTGGTCACCGGAGCGGTAACCATCAGCCTCGCGTCGGCGGACCAGAGTTCCGGCGACACGGCAAATACGACCGGCTTTGAGAATGTGAATGCGAGCGGATCAAGCGCGGCCGTCAGCCTCACCGGCGACGGCAATGCCAACACACTCACCGGTGGAGCCGGAGCCGATACGATCGTCGGCGGTGCCGGCGCCGACACGCTGAACGGCGGCGCAGGCAATGATACGATCACTTATGACGGCTCGGACGTGTCGATCGCCGGAGGGGCAAACACTGACACCCTGGTGGTCACCGGAGCGGTAACCATCAATCTCGCGTCGGCGGACCAGAGTTCCGGCGACACCGCAAACACGACCGGTTTTGAGAATGTGACTGCGAGCGGAGCGAGCGCAGCCGTCAACCTCACTGGCGACGGCAATGCCAACACACTCACCGGCGGAGCCGGGGCCGATACGATCGTCGGCGGTGCCGGCGCTGACACGCTCGACGGTGGCGCAGGCAATGACACGGTCACCTATGACGGCTCGGATGTGTCGATCGCCGGCGGGGCAAACACCGACACCCTGGTCGTCACCGGAGCGGCAACCATCAATCTCGCGTCTGCGGACCAGAGTTCCGGCGATACCGCAAACACGACCGGCTTTGAAAACGTGAACGCGAGCGCCTCAAGCGCGGCCGTCAGCCTCACCGGCGACGGCAATGCCAACATCTTCACGGGCGGCGGCGGCGCCGACACGATCATTGGCGGCGCCGGCGTCGATACGCTCGCCGGCGGAGCCGGCAACGATCTGGTAACCTATGACGCTTCGGACGTGTCCATTGGCGGCGGGGCCGATATCGATACGCTGCTGGTCAACGGTGCAGCGACGATCAACCTGTCGTCTGCGGACCAGAGTTCCGGCGATACGGCCAATACGACCGGCTTTGAGAACGTGAATGCGAGCGGATCGAGCGCGGCGGTCAGCCTGACGGGCGCCAGTGGCGCCAATGTGCTCACGGGAGGGTCCGCAAACGACACGCTTAACGGCGGCGGCGGCAATGATACGATCGATGGCGGGGCCGGAACAGGCGACACCGTGATCTTCAGCGGCGCGCGGGCGAACTATACGATCTCGCTTTCGGGGGTCACTTACACGATTGCCGACACCCGCAGCGGCTCTCCAGACGGTGCAGACACAGTCACCGGTGTCGAGAATTTCCAGTTCTCCGACGGAACGCGCACCGCAAGCCAGCTCAACCCGACCGCCCAGAACAAGATCGTCCTGGAAAACCTGAAGCAGGGCAACCCGATCAGCGAATGGGGCATCGACGGCTCCGGCAGCGGCAACATCCAGGGCTTTGCCACCGAGATCAGCACCAATATCGGTCAGACGGTCAGTTTCAAGATCGCGACCGACTCCGCCAACTACCGGATCGAGATCTACCGGCTCGGCTATTACGGTGGCGACGGCGCCCGTAAGGTGGCGACCGTTGACGTCAACCTCGCATCCGCACAGGTTCAGCCGCATCCAATCGTCGACATGTCGCGCGGCCTGATCGACGCGGGCAACTGGGCAGTCTCGGCGAGTTGGGCTATTCCCTCCGATGCCGTCTCCGGCGTCTACATCGCCAAGCTCGTCCGTGAGGACGGCACGGTGGGTGCCAGCCACATTCCCTTCATTGTCCGGGATGACAATGCGGCCAGCGATATCGTCTTCCAGACGTCCGATACCACCTGGCAGGCCTACAATGAATGGGGTGGGGCGAGCCTCTATTTCGGCGACGTGCCGGTCGATCCCGCCAATCTGATCGGCTATCTGCCGCCCAATTGCGGCTGCGGGGTAAACTCGATCGGCCGTGCCACCGCGGTGAGCTACAATCGTCCGTTCGTCACCAACACGAGCGTGAAGGGCGGGACGCACGACTTCATCTTCGGGGCGGAGCATTCGGCGATCCGCTGGCTCGAGCAGAACGGCTATGACGTCTCCTACATCTCCGGCGTCGATGCGACGCGAAGCGGAAGCCTGTTGCTCAATCACGAGGCTTATCTTTCGGTCGGTCATGACGAGTACTGGTCGGCCGAGCAGCGTACCAACGTCGAAGCGGCGCGCGACGCGGGCGTCGACCTCGCCTTCTGGAGCGGCAACGAAGTCTACTGGAAGGTTCGCTGGGAAACCAGCATCGACGGCAACGGCACGCCTTATCGCACCATGGTCTGCTACAAGGAAACCTGGGGCGGGACACCCGATCCAACCTCGACGGGTACCGGTACCTGGCGAGACCCGCGATTTGCCGATCCCGGTCAGGAGCCCGAAAACTCGCTGACCGGCACGATGTTCACGGTCGACAGCTACCGGCTCGACACGATCACCATCCCTTACGATTATTCCAACCTGCGGTTCTGGCGCAATACCGACGTTGCTGAGCTGCAACCGGGCCAGACCTTCTCTCTCGTCCAGAACCTGCTCGGATACGAGTGGGACTCCGACGTCGAGAACGGCTACCGGCCCGCCGGGCTGATCAACATGTCGCTGTCGACTGTTTCGGTTAACACCTATCTGCGCGACTACGGCACTTCGATCGGCTCCGCCGATGTCACGCACAGCCTGACCATGTATCGGGCGGAAAGCGGCGCGCTCGTCTTCGGAGCGGGTACCGTCTTCTGGTCCTGGGGTCTTGATTCGAACCATGAGGGCGCGGCCACGCCAACCGATCCGAATGTCCAGCAGGCGATGGTCAACATGTTCGCCGACATGGGCATTCAGCCCGGAACGCTCGACGCAAGCCTGATCCTGGCGACGCAATCGACCGACACCGTCAAGCCGACCTCGACCATCACTTCTCCGAGCGTGGGCGCGAGCTTCCTCGAAGGGCAGAAGGTCACGGTCACCGGCACTGCACAGGATACCGGCGGCGGCATCGTCGCGGGCGTCGAGGTGTCGCTTGACGGCGGCCAGAGCTGGTGGAAGGCAACCGGCCGCGAAAGCTGGAGCTACAGCTGGGTCGTGCAGGCGTCCGGAACCTACACCATCATGTCGCGCGCGGTGGACGACAGCCTCAACCTGGGCAATCCTTCGCCGAGCACCCAGGTCACGGTCAACCTGCCTTCGACATCGAGCCTCTGGACCCTTGCCAGCAAACCGCAGGTGGAAACCAATCTCGATCGCGACGGCGTGGAACTCGGCGTCCGCTTCCAGGCGTCGACGGATGGCGTCATCAACGGCATTCGGTTCTACAAGGGTTTCTACAATGTCGGCCAGCATGTCGTCAGCCTGTGGACGTCCACCGGTACGCGGATAGCCACCGGCACGTCCTCCGGCGAATCCATAACGGGCTGGCAGACGGTGACGTTCTCGAATCCCGTGCGCATCACTCCCGGAACGACCTATGTGGCGTCCTACCATACCGGTGGATACTATTCGTCGAGCGATACCTATTTCTCGTCAAGCTACACGAACGGCCTGCTCAATGTTCAACCCGGTGGCGGTGTCTATGCGTATAGTGCCGACAACAACGGCGCATTTCCGGGTAACAGCTCCAATGCAAATTACTGGGTCGACGTCGTTTTCACGCCAGATCCCAACCAGGGACCGACGGCGGTCGCCGATTCGGGGTTCTCGGTCGGCAAGGACGGAATGCTTCCGATCTCCTTCACCGCCCTTTTGGCGAACGACACGGATCCGAACAACGATCCGATGACCGTCAGTGCTGTCGGCAATGCCACCAATGGAACCGTGACGCTCGACACCCAGACTGGCAATGTCATCTTCACGCCGAATACCGGCTACAGCGGGCCGGCAAGCTTCACCTACACGGCGTCGGATCAGCGCGGTGGTACGTCGAGCGCCACCGTGACCCTGACGGTCGAACAGGATCCGGCCGGCGTCTCGCTGTTCCAGTGGACCGAGGGGCCGACAGGGGCGGCGGTCGTCGATACCGCACCGCTGGAGCTTGGAATGAAGTTCACCGCTTCGGTGGTGGGGACGATCACGGGCATACGCTTCTACAAGCCGGCGAATGCGACCGGAGCGCACACAGGCTCGCTGTGGTCGTCGACGGGCACGCTGCTCGCCACCGTCAACTTCACCAACGAGTCTACCAGCGGCTGGCAGACCGCCACCTTCTCGAATCCGGTTGCGATCACGGCGGGGACGACCTATGTCGCCTCCTACCACACCACCGGCGTCTATGCGGCCACCGCGAACTATTTCAACAGCGCGAAGGTCAATGGATCGCTGACGGCTCCCTCATCTTCGGCAAGCGGCGGAAACGGGGTCTATACCTATTCGTCTGGCACCGCATTTCCGACGAGCAGCTTCCAGGCCGCCAACTATTGGGTCGACGTCGTCTACAAGCGCTCGACTGTCAACACCGTGCCGATCGCCAGCAACGACAACGGTTTTACGGTCTCCAACAGCAACTCGCTTTCCATCGCCGCAGCGACACTGCTTGCAAACGACAATGATGCCGACAGCGATCCTTTGACGATCACTGGTGTGGGCGGTGCCACAAACGGCACGGTGGCGTTCAACAGTCAGGCCAACACGGTGACGTTCACGCCGACGTCGGGCTATATCGGGCCAGCAAGCTTTTCCTACAGCATCGCGGACGGCCGGGGTGGCACGGCGTCTGCCGTCGTAAGCCTAACGGTCGGCCAATCGGAGACGACGCTGAACTTATTCTCTCCATCCAACGCACCGAGCCTGACTTCCGTCAACGATCCCGAAGCGGTGGAACTGGGCGTGAAATTCGTCGCCTCGTCTGCCGGCTTGATAACCGGGCTGCGCTACTACAAGAGCGCCCAGGATACCGGCACACATACCGGCTCGTTGTGGACCAGCGGCGGCAATCTGCTTGCGTCTGCAACATTTGCCAACGAGAGTGCCAGCGGCTGGCAGACCGTGACCTTCACCCAGCCGGTGTCGATTTCCGCAGGCACGACTTACGTTGCCAGCTATCATTCCAATGGCTTCTATGGGGTGACGCCGAATTTCTTCGCCACCAGCTACACGAACGGCCCGCTGTCGGCGCCGTCCAGCGCGGCAAGCGGCGGCAACGGCGTCCATGCCTATGGCGCGGGCGGGCTTTTCCCGTCTGCGTCCTACAACGCGACGAACTACTGGGTGGATGTGCTCTACGAACAGGCGACGGGAAACCTCAGCCCTGTCGCACTGGACGATTCCGGGTTCTCTACTCAAACCGATACCGTGTTCACGGTTCAGGCGAGCACACTGCTTGCCAATGACAGTGACCCGAATGGCGATCCGATGGCCATTACCGGTGTCGGAAACGCGGTGAACGGCACCGTTGCCTTCAACAGCCAGTCGAACGCCGTCACCTTCACGCCGACGAGCGGCTATACCGGCTCTGCCAGCTTTACCTACTCGGTCTCCGACGGACAGGGCGGAACCGACACGGGCCTCGTCTCGCTCAATGTCGTTCCGCAGGACCAGCAGAACCTGTTCTCGTCAAGCGCCACGCCGACGACGGTGACTGAAAACGACTCCGCCGATGTCAATCTCGGCATGAAGTTCCAGGCGGATGTCGCAGGCTGGATTACCGGGTTCCGCTTCTACAAGGGCCCAAGCAACACGGGCCCGCATACCGGATATCTCTGGACGTCGACGGGCACGCTGCTCGCGAGCGCTTCCTTTACGAACGAAAGCTCGAGCGGCTGGCAATCGGTCAGTCTCGCCCAGCAGGTGGCGATCCAGGCAAACACGACCTATGTCGTCTCCTACAGCACCAATGGGTTCTATTCGGCGACCGGCAACTTCTTCGGTTCAGAGGTCTCGAACGGCAATCTGCACGCGCTGTCATCGGCGCTCAGCGGCGGCAACGGTGTCTATGCCTACGGCTCGGCCGGGCTGTTCCCGACGAACAGCTACAATAGCAGCAACTACTATGTCGACGTGGCGTTCAGACCGCAGTTGGCGGCGTAGGTGCGTTTCCGAAGAATAGGCCTGACGGTCGCGTGATTGATGGAGGAACCGATGAGCAGCGAACTGTACGTCGACGGCATCGGTGAAATCACCATCACCAACTCGATCGTTAGGATCGATATGATGAGCCTTTCGGCCACCGAAAAGGACGGGAAAAACAATCCGAAACCGGTTTTCCGCCAGCGGATCATCATGCCGATCGATGCCTTCGCCAATGGCGTCGAGTTGATGCAGCAGGCATTGAACGGCCTGGTCGAAGCCGGTGCGGTTCATCGGTTTTCCGACGTCCAGAAAGTGCCGCGGCTTGTCCCCACCAACGGTGTAGCCGGATCCTAGCCGCGACCGTACCGATCAGCATCGTTGCGTCACGGGCAAAAGCAATTTTTCCGACGCGCCGCCGTGGGGAAATTGCCGCCGGTCGCCGCCTCTGACACATCGACGACCTTTCCAACGCGGACCAAGCCTGCGGGCCGGGGGAATTGCTAGGGAGCGACCGCAATGGCGTTCGCAAACAGATCCGCGTGCGACTGGAAGAACCGGTCGGTTCCGAACCGCTTGCCGAACATCATGTCGTGCTGCAGGAAGCGGTAATCGCGGATAAGGGACGGCGTGGTCTTCTGCCGCGACCATGCGGCGGTGTCCTTGCCGGCGTCATCGATGAGCATATAGCGATCGATGACGTGATACTGGTCAAAGACGTTGCCGAGGAAACCCGTGTAATAGGGATGCTCGAAGCCGCCCTGCTTGAGGATATGATAGGACAGGAAGGCCGGGCTGATCGTGCCGATATCCTTGACCGGGCCGGTCTTGTTCGACCAGACGACCAGCGGTGTTTCGTGCTGGTTCTTCATCTGCTCGAGCGAGCCCTTGCGCGAGGCCGTGACGTCGTTCATGTAGCCGGTGTTCGGG
The DNA here is from genome assembly GCF_000379605.1 of Rhizobium giardinii bv. giardinii H152. GTDB lineage: Bacteria > Pseudomonadota > Alphaproteobacteria > Rhizobiales > Rhizobiaceae > Pararhizobium > Pararhizobium giardinii. The sequence goes on from NZ_KB902579.1 coordinate 341,103, forward strand.
TAGACCGTGTTGAGCGGCGGCAGATGGTCGCCGAAGAGCACGATGATCGTCTCGCGGTCGCGCTTCTTCGCCCATTTCATCAGCATCTTCAGGCTGTCGTCGGCTTCCTTGATACCCTGCGCATAGGTCGCCAGGACCTGCCTGTCGGCCTCCGGAAGGTTTCCTTCGACCTTGATGGTGTTCTTTGCGTAGCGGTTCGCTTCATAGGGGCCATGGCCCTGCAGCGTGACGGTGAAGAAGAAGAACGGATCGCGCAGCTGATCGGCTTCGCGGATGATCTCCTTGGTCAACGATTCATCCGAGGCGAAGATGCCGCGCTTCTGCATCACCGGCATGTTCTCTTCGGACTTGAACTGCTCGAAGCCGAAGGCCTTGTAGACAGCGCTGCGGTTCCAGAACCATTTCTGGAACGGATGAACGGCGCGCGCAACATACCCTTCGCCACGGAAGAAGGTGGCGAGCGACGGGATCGGGTTGCGGATGTACTGCTGGTAGGGAATGCTGCCATAGGGCAGGAAGGCATTCGAAAAGCCGGTCAGTGCTTCGAATTCCACGTTGGCGGTCATGCCGCCGAACTCCGGCGAGAACACGTTGCCGGACTGCATCCTGCGAATGGTCGGCATCGGATCGGGCGACAGCTTGACGTTCGGCAGGCGCGTCGGATCCCAAAAGGACTCGCTCATCAGCACGATCACATCCGGCTTGCCGCGATGCGTCGTTCCGGCCGGCACCGGCTTCGTCGGGATCTTGTCGATGGCATCGGACATATAGCCTGCAGGTGCCGTGACGTTGGCCATCGGCAGGTTGAGGGCGAAAGCCATGACGAAGCCGTTGTGGCGATAGTTTTCCGTCTGGTCCCACATGATCGGGATGACCTTCAGCCGGTCACGGATCCACGAGAAATTGTTGTAGTCCATGATGTGGTAGAAGGACGCGAGCAGCGGCAGGGCCACTGCCAGCCGGGTCAGCCGCTGGCGGCGCGTCATCACCGGAAAACGCCGCCAGGCAAAATGGGAAAGCCAGATCAGGCCAATGATCGAGACGACGAGACCGACGACGATGCCGACCGCGGTCCAGGGGCGGTCACGCACCAGAACGGGCATCAGTTCCATGATCTGTCGGCCGAACAAAAAGTCTGTCGGATAGAGTGGGTCGGAGAGGAAAATCTGTTTCTGGCGGCTGACGAGCGCCGGGATCAGCGCCAGCGGCGCAATCAGGATGACGCTATAATTTTCCCGTCCGAACGCCGCATCGACTGCAAGAAAGAGGAAAAAGAAAATGCCGGCCGTCGTCCAGGCCGGGCGCATCGGATCAAGGAAGTACGATAGCGCCTCGGACGCCGAATCGCGGGTGATCCATTCGATCGCGAAGATCAGTGCCATGGACAGAAGCAGAGATAGGGAAAGGCGGCCCGCGATCGATAGCGTCCTGTTGTAGCGGGCGCCGAAAGCGATTTGCGGGCCGTAGACCTCGGTGGCGGTGGCAGCGCGCACTGCCGATTCGAAACTGGCCAAGGCCTTCTCCAATTTTCATAAAACTGTCGTCTCAATGTCATACAGGCGTCATGTTGAACGGAGGATGAATGAGTGTGTTCAGGCTTGCCGGCGCAATTTTTAGGGGGTTCCAGGGCGCGAAAACTGCGTGCCGACGCACCATGTGGTTGTGTCAACGGGCTGAAATCAACGCGGACGCTTTTTTTCCATTTTCGCAACAGGCACGGGTTTTTTTGGCGCGGAATGCGTTAGATATCTCTCCGCGGTGTTGCTGCATCCGCGATAGGAAAATTCAGTACGGGCCTGTTTCATGACCGCGCAAAAGACCATTTCGACCACGTTCCGCATCGCCGTTGCCCAGCTCAACCCGGCTGTCGGCGATGTCGTCGGCAATTTAGCGAAGGCACGCGAGGCGCGCGCCGACGCCGCCCGCAGCGGGGCCGACCTGCTTCTCCTGACGGAACTCTTCATCTCGGGCTATCCGCCGGAGGATCTGGTGCTGAAGCCCGCCTTTCTCAAGGCGTGCCAGAAGGCCGTCGATGCGCTTGCTGCCGACACGGCGGATGGCGGGCCGGGCGTCATCGTCGGTTTTCCGCGCCAGGGCGAAACGGGGCGCCACAACTCTGTCGCCGTTCTCGACGGCGGGCAGGTTCTGGTCGTTCGCGACAAGGTCGATCTGCCGAATTACGGCGAATTCGACGAAAAGCGGGTCTTTACCGAAGGCGCGATGCCGGGACCGGTCAATTTCCGCGGGGTGCGGCTCGGCATTCCGATCTGCGAGGAAATCTGGAACGACATGGGGATCTGCGAAACGCTGGCGGAAAGCGGCGCCGAAATGCTGCTCGTGCCCAACGGTTCGCCCTATTATCGCGGCAAGATCGACGTGCGCCACCAGATCGTGCTTCGCCAGGTGATTGAGACCGGCCTGCCGATGATCTTCGCCAATCAGCTCGGAGGCCAGGACGAACTGGTCTTCGATGGCGCGAGCTTCGCCTTCAACGCCGATCGGCAGCTCGCTTTCCAGATGAGCCAGTTCGAAGAGGGCATATTCGTCTCCGAATGGAGCCGGACCAGTGAAGGCTGGGTTTGCTCGCAAGGAATGATGTCGCGTCTACCGCAGCAGGAGGAGGCGGACTACCGCGCCTGCATGCTCGGCTTCCGTGACTACGTCAACAAGAACGGGTTCAAGAACGTCGTGCTGGGCCTCTCGGGCGGTATCGACTCGGCGATCTGTGCGGCACTTGCCGTCGATGCGCTCGGCGAGGAGCGGGTGCGCACCGTGATGCTGCCCTACCGCTATACGTCCTCGGATTCGTTCAAGGATGCGGAGGAATGCGCCAAGGCGCTCGGCTGCCGCTATGACGTCGTGCCGATAGAGGAACCGGTGCAGGGCTTCCTGGGCGCGCTTTCGGAAATGTTCGAGGGTACGGAGCAGGGCGTCACCGAGGAAAACCTGCAAAGCCGCACCCGCGGAACCATCCTGATGGCACTGTCCAACAAGTTTGGTTCGATGGTGGTGACGACCGGCAACAAGTCGGAAATGTCGGTCGGCTATGCGACCCTTTACGGTGACATGAACGGGGGCTTCAATCCGATCAAGGACCTCTACAAGATGCAGGTCTACAGCCTGGCGCGCTGGCGCAATACGACGGTGCCGCCCGGTGCGCTCGGTCCCTCCGGCGAAGTGATCCCGAAGAATATCATCGATAAGGCGCCGTCGGCAGAACTGCGTCCGAACCAGACCGACCAGGATTCACTGCCGCCCTATCCGGTGCTTGACGACATTCTCGAATGCCTCGTCGAAAAGGAGATGAGCACCGAGGAGATCGTCGCCCGCGGCCATGACGAGGCGACCGTGCACAGGATCGAGCATCTGCTCTATATCGCCGAATACAAGCGCCGCCAGTCGGCGCCGGGCGTGAAGATCACCAAGAAGAATTTCGGCCGCGACCGCCGCTACCCGATCACCAACCGGTTCCGCGACCGCTAAACGAGGAACCGCAGGAGGCGACATGCGCAGTTCGGTCGAAATCTATACGCTTGAGACCGGCGAAAGCCGGGTCGTCTGGCAGACGGAACAACTGGTCGAGGCGCCGAACTGGTCGCCCGACGGACAGTCGCTCGTCATCAATGGCGACGGGCTGCTCTACCGGCTGCCGCTTGAGGGTGGCGAGCCGGCGTTGATCGACACCGGCTTTGCCCGCACCTGCAACAACGACCACGGCATCTCGCCCGACGGCAAGACGATCGTCATCAGCGACAAGACCGAGTACGGCGCCTCCACCATCTATACGCTTCCGGCGACGGGCGGTCAGCCGAGACAGATAACGCAGAACAGGCCGTCCTATTGGCACGGCTGGTCGCCGGATGGAAAGACGCTTGCCTATTGCGGTATCCGCGACCAGGTGTTCGATATCTACACGATCCCGGTGACCGGCGGCGACGAAACGCGACTGACCTTTGGCGAGGGCCGCAACGACGGCCCCGACTACAGCCATGACGGGGAGTGGATCTACTTCAACTCCAGCCGGACCGGGCGCATGCAGATCTGGCGTGTTCGCCCGGACGGTTCGGATGTCACGCGCATCACCGACAGTGAATTCGGCGACTGGTTTCCGCATCCGTCGCCCGACGGAAAGCACCTGCTTGTGCTGTCCTATGACGGCGACGTCTTCGACCATCCGCGCGACCTCGACGTGCGGATGCGGTTGATGGATCCGGGCGGCGGAAATGCCCGCCTCCTGTTCGAGCTGTTCGGCGGGCAGGGCACCATCAACGTGCCCAACTGGTCGCCCGACGGCAAGGCGTTCGCCTTCGTGCGGTATCAGCCAGCATGATCGTATTTAGTAAGTAATAAGATACCTCTTTCTAGGGTTGCGTTGAGGCTTGCGCGCAATCAATCCGGCCCCTATTGTTTTGTTTCTTGCTAAAACAAGGGGCAGGAATGGCCATTCATCACCGAGTTGCCGTGCTGATCGATGCAGAAAATGTACCGGGCGATATGGCCGAGCCTGTTCTGCGTGAAGCTCGCGCCTATGGGGCGACGGTTGCGCGGCGCGCTTACGGCGATTTTGCCCAAGGGCGAGGCACAGGCTGGCTTGTCGCGGCGGCGGCCCATGCGGTCGACACCATCCAGGTTTCAAGCCCCAACAAGGCCAAGAATTTCAGCGACATGCGCATGACGATCGACGCGGTGGAACTGATGCTTGCCAACAGGGTTGATGTTTTCTGTCTCGTGTCCTCGGATGGTGATTTCACGCCGCTTGCCATCCATCTGCGTGGAGCCGGCAAGCTTGTAGTGGGCATCGGCGCGAAGCCGGCATCCGCATCGTTTCGTCAAAGCTGCGATGCCTTCCACATTGTCAGCCAGCCGGCGACCCCTCCGGTGGTGGTTGCCACGACCTCGAAGCCTCCAGCAAAACCGGGGGATCAGCCGGCTAATCAAAAGATGTCGCTGCCGCTTTTGAGCAAGGCCTTCAAGAGACTGGGTGCTGGCGAAGGCGACGGATGGGTTTCGCTTTCCACCTTGGGAGTGGCGTTGCGCGAGATCGAGCCAAACTTCACAGTGAAGTCCTATGGCTCAGCCAGCTTGAAAAAGCTTCTTCTTCAGGAACCGTCACTCGAATGGGAACAGCGGCCAAACAAGGTCGTCGTCCGCGTGAGGGCCGGGATCGCAGTCATTTCCGCATGACGCAGGCGTGCCTTGCATAAGGCGGCATTGGCCGCGAACGGGTGCCGCCGGCTGATCAAGCGGGCTCGTCCCGCCAGTGGCAGCAATCGCGTCCAGGGGCCCTAACGCACCCATGCAGGTATGTTGTAGGGGGTGATGACCTCAACCGCCGAGAGTTGTGATCCTGCCGAACTAGCAAGGGCTCCGCGGCGGCTCATGATCGCGCGGAAGGCGGTGCGCACGTCGGCTTTCAGATCGTGGTGGAGAATGAAGTGGATTTGTCCGCTCCGCAGCAGATCCAGATTGTCCGCATCGAGATCATGCGCCACGAAAACGGTGCAGGGCTTGGCCGCCGCCGCAAAAGCGCCAAGCACTGCGCGGTTGCCGCCGCCGATCGAATAGACCGCGTTGATGCCCGGGTTGCCGGACAACGCCCCTGCCGCAAGGGCGCCGGTCGCTTCGTCGCGCCCGAGACCTTCGCTGACCTCCACGACGCCGATCGACGGGTAGCGGTCGCGCAAGGTTCGGCGGAAACCGATCTCGCGTTCCTCTTCGCCACGGAACCGACTGCTTGAAAGCGTCACCAGGACGACCGCCGGGTGCCCCGCGAGCCGCTCGCCGAGCAGGTAGGCAGCCGTCTCTCCCGCGGCCCTGTTGTCGGCTCCGGCATAGGCGATGCGCGGCGCGTTCGGCAGGTCGGTCACCAGTGTCACGACAGGAATGCCGGATTGCTGGAGCCGGGCGACGGCGGCGCTGATATCGGCAACGTCAGGCGCCTTCAGCACGATGCCATCGCTACCGCGCAGGCGAATACGGTCGAGCAGCTGAACGATCTCGTGCGGCCGCATGGATTCGGCAAAATGAAAACGCGAGCGAAAAATCGTCGGCAGGAAAGTCAGGGCCTCGCTTTCGAAGGCGTCCCGGACCGTGCTGGTGAAACGCTGCGGTGCCTCCATGACGATATCGATGCCGAACTTCCGCCCCTGAACCTCCATGCCGACCTGCTGCTTCTCCAGTTCGCGGATGGCGGCGCGCACGCGCAGTTCGGTCTGCTTGCGCACGCCTTCGCGACCGTTCAGGACGCGATCGACGGTCGCGGTGCTCAGACCCGCCTGGAAGGCAATGTCCTTGACCAGAAACTCGTGCGCCATTCGGTCCCGTTCTGATGGTTTTTTGATGGGTTTCTGCTCTATATCAGATTTTTCCACCCCGTATAGTCAGGCCATCGAACGGCATCCGGCGGAGGAAAAGGATGAAAACCGACAATGTATCGAAGCAGCGGGCGGATCGGGTCTGGCTGACGAAGGCCGCCTGCGACCTGGAGGATTTCCGACGCGAGGTGGAGCGGACGACGCAGCTTAGCGACTATCCGCATGCGGCCAGCGTCGAGAAAAACGTGCTGATCTATGATGGTGCCAGTGTTCTGAAGACGGCGGCCACGGGTGAGGGACGCCGCGCGGTGCTGGCAGAGATCTGTGAGGCCTTCGCGACGGGCCCGGGCGTCTTCATCCTGAAGCGGGCTTTCGAGGATACGGCGATCATCGACACGGCGAGCGGCATTTTCGACGAGATCATCGACGAGCAGCACCGCACAGGCGCGGGCGGCGGCGATCACTTCGCCAAGCCGGGCGCCAATGACCGCATCTGGAATTCGCTGGAAAAGCACTGCCTGAAGGATGCGGAGAATTTCGCGGCCTATTATGGCAATGCGCTGATTGCGCTCGTCAGCGAAGCCTGGCTCGGACCGAGCTATCAGATGACCGCGCAGGTCAATCGGGTCAATCCGGGCGGGCAGGCACAATCGGCCCATCGCGATTATCATCTCGGCTTCCAGACGTCGGCCGTGATCGAGCAGTTTCCAGCGCATGTGCATCGGTTGTCCCCTGTGCTGACGCTGCAGGGGGCGGTTGCGCATTGCGACATGCCGCTGGAAAGCGGGCCAACGCTGTTCCTGCCCTTCAGCCAGACCTATATTCCCGGCTATCTCGCGCTGAAACGACAGGAATTTCGCGACTATTTCGACAGGCATTGCGTGCAACTGCCGCTCTCGAAAGGGGATCTGGTGTACTTCAACCCGGCGCTCTTCCACGCCGCCGGCACCAACCGGTCGGCCGATATCAAGCGCGTCGCCAACCTGCTGCAGGTCTCCTCGGCCTTTGGCCGGGCGATGGAGACGGTCAACCGCGAGCGGATGAGCGCAAGGCTTTATCCGGCGCTGAAAGTCATGCTCGCGGATGGACGGCTGTCGGGCGCGCAAGCGGCCAATGCGATTGCGTCCTGCGCCGAGGGGTACTCCTTTCCCACCAATCTCGACCGCGATCCGCCATTGGGCGGTCTGGCACCCAAGACACAGGCGCAGTTGATGCATGAAGCGCTGGCCGGCGGCTGGGAGGCGGCGGCCTTCACGGAGGCACTTGCAGCGCAAGCGAGGAAGAAACTGAGCTGACGCCGGCGCACCCGGCAGGTCAAACTTCCGTCCGGTTTCAGGAGGGAAGTTTTCGCGTCATTGATATATCTAAAAACGGAGGAAACGGAATGAGCAAGGATTATGGCCGGCTCGACGGCAAGATCGCTATCGTCACCGGTGGCACGCAGGGGCTCGGGGCGACGATTGCGACGCTGTTTGCCGAACGGGGTGCCGCGGGCATCGTCATCTGCGGGCGCAATGCCAGGAAAGGCGAGGCCAAGACGGCCGAGATCGGCAAGGCGACCGGCGCGAAAGTAATCTACGTCCAGGCGGATCTCGGCGAAGTGGAGGATGCACGCAAGGTCGTCGCGGCCTGTGACGCCGAGTTCGGCCGTGTCGATGCACTGGTGAATGCGGCTGCGATTACCGATCGCGGCACGATCCTCGATACAAGCCCGGAACTGTTCGACCGCATGTTCGCCGTCAACGTGCGTGCGCCGTTCTTCCTGATGCAGGAGACGATCAAGATCATGCGGCGGGAACATATCGAGGGTACCATCGTCAATATCGGCTCGATGTCGGCCAAGGCCGGCCAGCCGTTCATCTCGGCCTATTGCGCCTCCAAGGGGGCGCTGGAAACGCTGACCAAGAACACCGCCTATGCGGTGCTGCGCAACCGCATCCGCGTCAATGGGCTCAACATCGGCTGGATGGCGACGGAAGGCGAGGATCGCATCCAGCGCGAGTTTCATGGGGCGGCCAGCGACTGGCTGGAAAAGGCGGCGGCGAGCCAGCCCTTCGGCCGTCTGGTCGATCCAGCAGAGGTGGCGCGGGCCTGTGCCTATCTGTCGTCGGCGGAATCCGGCCTGATGACCGGCTCGGTCATCTGCTTCGATCAGTCGATCTGGGGCGCTTACGACGGCTCGCCGCATCCGGGTGCCGCCCTGTAAGGCGAACGGGCGGGCCGCTTGCATTCGGCGGCCCGCTATGCCTTTATCACGGCAGTTCAGGTGCCCGTGAAAACGGGAGAATCGGGAATCCGGCGAAAATCCGGGACGTGCCCAACGCTGTGACGGGGACCGTCTTGCTACATTGAATTTCTGAATTTTTTCAGAAATATGCCACTGAATCCTCGTGTGATTTGGGAAGGCGGCAAGACGGGTTGATCCGCAGTCAGAAGACCGGCCTGACGAGATAGACCAGCCCCGCGCGGACGGCGGGAGGTTTCGCATTGTTGGGGAGCAAACGATGCAAACGGAACCGCAAGACCGCCTTGTGAGGGCGGAGGCATTTTCACCGGACGAGCGCGCCGCCGTCTATCGCGTCATCGAAACCCGCCGCGACGTGCGCGATCAGTTCCTTCCGACACCGCTGCCGGACGATGTGATCGCGCGGCTGCTTGCCGCCGCCCACAGCGCGCCATCCGTCGGTTTCATGCAGCCATGGAACTTCATTGTCGTGCGCGATGAAGACAGGCGCCGGAAGGTGTTCGAAGCTTTCCAGCGGGCCAATGAGGAGGCGGCACTGATGTTCGAGGGCGCCGCACGCGACACCTACCGCTCGCTCAAGCTCGAGGGCATCCGCAAGGCGCCGGTGAGCCTCTGCATCACCTGTGACCCGACCCGCGCCGGCAAGGTCGTTCTCGGCCGGACGCACAATCCGCGCATGGATGCGTTTTCGACGGTTTGCGCGGTGCAGAACCTCTGGCTTGCCGCGCGGGCGGAAGGTGTGGGGGTCGGCTGGGTCAGCATTTTCCATGAACAGGACGTCAAGGCGGTGCTCGGCATACCCGATCATATCGAGATCATTGCCTGGCTTTGCCTTGGCTATGTCGATCAGCTCTACGCGGAACCCGAGCTGGCGATCAAGGGCTGGCGGCAGCGTCTGCCGCTCGACGAACTGGTCTTTGCCGATGCCTGGGGCATCAAACAGGGCGCTTGATCAGTTGGTCTGCTGCGGCTGGTATCCGGGGCCGGTCGGATGCTTGAGGTCGATCGACGACTCCTGAGCCGGCAGGAAGCGCGGTCCGACAACGCGTACCTTGGTGTTCTGCGGATCATAGGGACGGTCAGCAATCGTCGTCTTTGCCTGCGCCTTGTCAGCCTTGCGGGTCCGGGCTTCAACAACGCCGCTGCCATCTGTCGGCGTGCTCTGGTTCGTCGCGGTCTGCCGGGCGGGTGCACAGCCGCACTGGCCGGGTTTGCCGAAGTCCCGTGTCTTATAGGCGAAAGCCGTCGGCAGCACGCTGTAAGGCTCGCCCGTCGACGCCGAGACCATCTGATCCGTCTCTTCGGTCTCAAGCGCATGGTAGTAGAGCGCCGTTTCCGCACCCGGGCATCGGCGCTGGCAAGCCTCGGCATCACGCTGGAAATCGGCGGGCGTGGCGCTCGACGAGATCGGGAAGAATGCGCCGTCGCAGGTGCGAACGCACAATGTCCGCAGGCTGCCGCCATAGCCATCGCCCGGGTCGGTAATACCGGAGAAATCGGCACCGTCGCGCAAGGCCGGGTCGCTGTCGCCGATCGGCGGCAGGTCTCTGAGAATGTTGCGGTGGATTTCGGGTTCTTCCGCCGCCGCTCTCAGGATCTCTTCCTGTTCCTCGGCGCAGCGATTGACGTCGAGGGCATCCATGATCCGGCGGCGGCTGATGTCGATGTCACCGCCGGCGGCGATATGGCGGCGGGCCTTCAGCGTTTCGAGATCCATCTCCATCCGAGCGATCAACGAGTCCAGACTTGCACAGGCCTCGTCGTTCGGGCCACCGACGATAATCACGCTGCCGGAACTGCATCCGAGACGTCGCCGGTCGCTACGCGCCTTGCGCAGTTCGAGATTCTGCCGCGAAATGGCCGCGGCATAGTCGCGCAGATTGGCATTGGAGGCGACGACCTTCGGCAGGTTCGACAGCCGAGCGTTCAGCCGTTCGCACACCGTCGAGGCGTCGGCCGTGGACGCCATGACCAAAAGAAGCGGAGCGATGAGCGCCGCGAAGCGAACCGATCGGAAAATCACTGTTTTCTCTCGTCTGAGCGAAGTGGCAATCCAGCGGGCGCGGCTGCCCGCGCTCCTAGCCATGTGCCTATCATACCGCCATTCGAAAGAGGCGCAACGCAGTCTGCTCGCCAGCGTTAACGCCAGCCGGGGAAAGTCCGCCGATGTGGCCGGAGAGCCGCGGTTGCGGCGCTCCGGGGGCCGACGTCAGGCCGCGCGAGCGTATTCGAGCGACATCGGCCTTTCGAGAACCGATCCACCAATTTCGGCGACGGCTTTCATCGTCTCCAGCAGTTCGGTCGTTACCTCCCAGGCGACCGCGACGGCATGGACCGAGCCGATGCGCTGCGGTTCGCCGATGCGCTCTCCCGGGCAACCCATGCGGCGAAACATCCGCTCCAGGAAAACGTCCGTTACGGTGACGATATGGCTGAGGCCGGAGGACAGTCCGAGTTCTCCGACACCGCACATCAGCTCCGCCGCGGCGATCGTTACCTGGTTGGAGCCGCGATCCTGCGAGATCGTTGGATCGATGCAGAATCGGCTGGATTCCCAGATGGCGCCGCTGCGAATCTCGGGATTGTCGCCGAGCAGGATCGGGAACGTGTCGTCGAGCATGTTTGGCCCCAGTGTCGGGAGCAGCCTCAGGGCGCCGCGCAGCATTCCTGTTTCATCCGAATAGGACAGGACGTAAAGCGGGTTGGCGTCGTCGTAGTGGTCGATCTCCCAGTCGCCGCGTACCGACACATCCCATTTCAGCAGATCGTGGAAAACGCGCTTGCGCAGCCTGAACATGGCGTCGATGTCCTGGGGAAACTGTTTGCGGCTGTTGCGGTTAAAGATCCTGATCATTTTTTTGCTCCTGTAATCGCCAATGCGAGGGGCAAATGCTGTCAGTGATCGGCGGCCGGCAAAACTGTCGGTAGTGACAGGTTTATAATGCACGTCGTTATATGGTGAAATCCAGTGCGTCCTTTGGGACGCACTGAGGTGGCGATTCCGGCTTGGGAAGGGATTGGGAGCGGCCTGGCGACGCTGCTCGGTCGAGTCAGAATGTCGGTATAAGATCGCGCCTGACGGCCTGGGCTACAGCCTGCGTGTTGGAGACGACGTTCAGCTTGCGGCGGGCATTGGTCATGAAAAAGCGGACGGTGCGTTCGGAGATGCCGAGGATGGTACCGATTTCCCAGTAGCTTTTGCCAGCCGCTGCCCAGCCGAGCACTTCCGTCTCCCGATGTGTCAGTGTCTTGTCGCCGTGCTCGGAGAGGTGGATCTGGTCGTCGTTTTCCAGAAGGGAAGCATGAAAAAGATTGGCGAGCAGCTGGAAATCACGCAAATGGCAGCGCCGGTAGGCCGGCCACTCTTCTGCGGGGACATCGGCGTGGATGGCTAAAAAGGCGAGGCGGCGCGTCGGTGTCGCGAGCGGCAGGGTCACGCCGTCGGTCCCAGCCCCGAGCCGCTTCAGCGCGGAAAAGAGCGGTTCGCTTTCGGGGTGAAGCTTGCGGACGGATGCCCAGTCCACCGGCCTGACGCCACCCATGATCGAGCGAAGGACCGGATCGATCCGCAGAAATCCTTCATCGAGATAGGTTCTGACCGCGCTGACGTTGAACGTGTGGTGGAGCCTGTGTACGACGAAGCCCGATGTTAATATATCAACATCGGCGTAAAGTAGATTTGCAATACTGAACGTGCTGCGCATCAGGGCGAAAAACCGTTTTGCTTCAACGAGTTTCTCGTTTTCCATAATGTCCAGCAGGTCAAAGAACGCCTGTTGGTCAGTCATGTTGCAAATACCCTGTTATTTAAAGGGATTTTACCATGATAACTGTTTCTACTCTTTGTCTAGTGCAATCTTTGGTTAATGAGAGGTTTCCATATTTTTCAATTTAAAGTTGTGCTTTTGGGCAGAATTATGTTTCGATTGAGCCGGTTTTGGTCCGGCTCAATCGCTCCTGTCTCACGCCGGATGCGAGGCTTCCACCACCGCGAGCGCTGCCATATTGACGACACCGCGTGAGGTGACGGATGGCGACAGGATGTGCGCTGGCAGGGCAGTACCGAGAAGGATCGGCCCGACATGCAGGCTGTCGGTCATGGTCTGGACGACACCGAGTGTTATGTTGGCGGCATCGAGATTGGGGAAGACGAGCAGGTTGGCTTCACCGGTGAGCGTGCTGTTTGGCATGACGCGCTTGCGCAGGATCTCCGAAATCGCCGAATCACCGTGCATTTCGCCATCGGCTTCAAGGTCCGGCGCGAGCTCGCGCACGATCTGCATCGCCTTGCGCATCTTGGCGGCGCTGTCGGAATCCCTCGAGCCGAAATTCGAATGGGAAACGAGGGCTGCACGCGGCGTGATACCGAAGCGACGGATTTCCTGGGCGGCCATGACCGTCTTCTGGGCGATCTCTTCCGCCGTCGGGTCAAAGGTCACGTAAGTATCGGTGAGGAAGGTCGTGCCGCGCTGCGAGATCAGCAGGCTGAGCGCCGAAAAGTCGAGCACGCCTTCACGTTTGCCGATGATTTGCGAAACGGCACGCAGATGGGCGCTGTAGCGGCCTTCGACGCCGCATATCAGCGCATCGGCTTCGCCGCGCCGGACGGCCAGAGCGCCGATGACGGTCTGGTTGGTTCTGACGATCGTGCGGGCCGCTTCCGGAATGACGCCGAGGCGACCGACCAGCGAGAAATACTCGTCGACATAATCGCGGAAACGCGGATCGCCTTCCGGATTGACGACCTCGAAATCCGTGTCCGGCCGGATGCGCAGGCCGTAGCGCTTCAGCCGTGTCTCGATGATGTGCGGACGGCCGATCAGGATCGGCCGTGCCGTGCCGTCCTCGAGCAGCACCTGGGCTGCGCGCAGCACGCGCTCGTCCTCGCCTTCGGAGAAGATTACCCGGTTCTTCTGGGCGTTCTTGGCGGCGGCGAAGATCGGCTTCATGATGAAGCCGGAGCGGAAGACGAAGCGGTTGAGCTGGTCAAGATAGGCGTCGAAATCGTTGATCGGCCGGTTGGCAACGCCACTGTCGGCGGCAGCCTTGGCGACGGCCGGCGCAATGCGCAGGATCAGCCGCTGGTCGAACGGCGAGGGGATCAGGTAGTCCGGACCGAAGACCGGCGTTTCGCCGGAATAGGCGCGCGCGGCGACGTCCGACGGCTCTTCGCGGGCAAGCGCTGCGATGGCGCGCACGGCGGCCATCTTCATTTCCTCGTTGATCGTGCGGGCGCCGCAATCGAGCGCGCCGCGGAAGATAAAGGGGAAGCACAGGACGTTGTTGACCTGGTTGGGGAAGTCCGACCGGCCGGTGCAGATCATCGCGTCGGGACGCGCAGCGCGGGCAACTTCCGGCATGATCTCCGGATTGGGGTTGGCAAGCGCCATGATGAGTGGCTTTTCGGCCATCTGCACCAGCAGTTCCGGCTTCAGAACGCCGGCTGCGGACAGGCCGAGGAAAACGTCGGCACCGGCGATACTGTCGGCGAGCACCCGGTTTGCACTATCCTGCGCATAGATCGACTTCCACTGGTCCATCAGCACTTCGCGGCCGACATAGACGAGGCCTTCGAGATCGTGAACCCAGATGTTTTCGCGCCGCGCGCCGAGCGTGACGAGGAGATTGAGGCAGGCAAGGGCCGCGGCCCCTGCGCCTGACGTGACGATCTTTGCCTTGGCGATATCCTTGCCGGCCAGTTCGAGGCCATTGAGAATGGCGGCGGTAACGATGATTGCAGTACCATGCTGGTCATCATGGAAGACCGGGATATCCATCTTCTCGCGCAACTGGCGCTCGACTTCGAAGCATTCCGGCGCCTTGATATCCTCAAGGTTTATGCCACCGAAGGTAGGCTCCAGCGCTGCGACGACATTGACCATCTGGTCGATTTCGGGTGCATCGATCTCGATATCGAACACATCGATGCCGGCGAACTTCTTGAACAGGACGGCCTTGCCTTCCATGACGGGCTTGGAAGCGAGCGGGCCGATATTGCCAAGGCCGAGAACGGCCGAGCCGTTGGAAACGACGGCGACCAGGTTGGCGCGGGCCGTGTAGTCGGCGGCCGTCGACGGATCGTCGCGGATGGCGAGGCACGGAGCCGCGACGCCTGGCGAATAGGCGAGTGCCAGGTCACGCTGGTTGCCGAGCGGCTTGGTTGGCTGGATCTCGAGCTTGCCGGGGCGCGGATAGCGGTGGAAGAAAAGCGCCTGTTCGTCGAGATCGCCGCTTGCTGGAACCGTTGGGGTCTTGGCCTTGTCGCCAGTGCTCATATTCGTGAATCCCTACCTTATCGTCGAGGCTCTTTTTGCACGAAACGGACGCCCCGTACAGTTTGGAACTGCCCGATTATCCCTGGTTCTCCGCGACAGCCGTTTCAATCGAAAAATGACCGATCCACCGCCTGTCATTCTCCTGAAACAAGAGTCTGTTTTTGACAGGGAATAGAGAGGCCCGATAGATCCGCGAGGCAGCATGACCGAGAAAGAGCAAGACCCGCCCGTCCGTCGTTTCAGGACCCTGTTCATTTCCGATGTGCATCTGGGATCGAAGGCTGCCAAGACCGACTATCTTCTGGATTTCCTGCGGGTCACGGAAGCCGAAACGATCATCCTCGTCGGCGACATCGTCGACGGCTGGCGGCTGAAACGCAGCTGGTACTGGCCGCAGTCGTGCAACGATGTTGTGCAGAAGCTGTTGCGCAAAGCCCGCAAGGGCAGCCGCATCATCTACATACCCGGCAACCACGACGAATTCATGCGCGATTTTCCGGGCGTGCATTTCGGCGGCATCGAGGTTGCCCAACGGCATATTCACGAGGGCGCCGATGGCAAGACATATCTGGTGCTGCATGGCGATGAATTCGATGTCGTGGTGCGCAATGCGCGGCTGCTCGCCTATCTCGGTGACTGGGCCTATGACATGGCGATCCTCATCAATGTCGGGCTGTCGGCCGTGCGCCGCCGTCTCGGACTGCCTTACTGGTCGTTCTCGGCCTGGGCGAAGCTGCAGGTCAAGCATGCGGTCAATTTCATCGGCGAATTCCAGCGCGTGGTCGCCGACGAGGCGCGACGGGAAAATGCCGACGGCGTCATCTGCGGTCACATCCATCATGCGGTGATGGAGGATATCGACGGTGTTCGCTATATCAATACCGGCGACTGGGTGGAAAGCTGTACGGCGATTGCCGAACATCACGACGGTACGATGGAACTGATCACCTGGCGTGAGCTGAGCGGCGTTCCCGTCGTTCGCGAGGATACGACCGAGGTCGAAGCGATGATGGCGCGGGCACTTTCGCAACAGGCGGCTTAAAAACGACCGCGCAACGGCTGTAGGGAAATCTAGCTTCTAGCTTCGCTTGGCGGCTGTGATAAATCATGGACGTATAAATCAGGTCCCTCCATGATTCCCTCGTCCCCGCCTCCTTACCGAGAGGATGCGCCGGCCTATTTCGTGCCGCGCATCGCCTTGCTGTTCTGCGCGCCATTGATCGTCAATGGTTTTGCCATGCCGTATTTTCCGGTGTGGCTCAGCACGCTGTCGCTCAGCGATTTCGAGATCGGCATCGTTCTCGCGGTGCCGATGTTCATACGCGTCATTACGGCGCCGCTGGCCGGGCTTCTGGCGGACAGGATCGGCGAGCGAGCCCGCGTGCTGATCTGGTCGGCGGTGCTGTCGCTGCTGACGGCGCTGGCGCTGTTCGTGTCGCACAGTTTCTGGTTCGTGCTGGTCATCTACGCATTGCAGGGCGGGGTCTATTCGCCCTATCTGCCAATCGTCGAGGCGATCGCCCTGACCGGCGTGCGGCGCTGGGGATTCGACTACGCCAGCATGCGCCTCTGGGGTTCCGTTGCCTTCATCGGCGCGACGATGTTCGGGGGCGTGATGATCGGTCTCTATGGCGGCGCCATGGTGTTGCCGGCCATGGCCTGCGCTTTCCTGCTGATGATCCTGTTGACCCTCATTGCGCCGCGCGTCGGCCGGCCGCGGCGTCCCTCGACGCTGACGACGCTGACGGAGCCGCCGCCAAAGGCATTGCGTAAACTCGACCTGCAGATGCTTCTGATCGGCGTGACCTTGGTCAACGGCAGCCATGCGATGCTGTTTGCCTTCTCGGCGATCTATTGGCAGCATATCGGCTTCAGCGGCACGCAGATCGGCCTGTTGTGGAGTGCCGGCGTCGCAGCGGAAGTGGTGATGTTTGCCTGCGCCAAGGCGATCATCCGGCGCTTCAGCCTGTGGACGATGATCTTTTCCGGCTGCGGCCTTGCGGTCGTGCGATGGATCATCTTCCCGATGGATCTCGGCTTCTGGGGCTATTTCGTGCTGCAGTGTTTTCACGCCTTCACCTATGCGATCATGCATACGGGCATGCAGATCATGCTGGTCCGGCGGGTGCCGGAGGAGCAGGAGGCTTCTGCGCAGGGGCTGTATTTCTTCTATACCGGCGTGTTTACGGCGATCTTCACCTTTGCCTCCGGCTATTTTTACAGCTGGTTCGGCGTCCAGGGTTTCTATTCGATGTCTGCGGTCGCTCTTGTCGGGTGCGGCTCGGTGTTGGCGGCCTGGTCTCTTCAGCCCCAGAGGGCGGCGAGCGGCGGAAAGACCTTGGAGGCCTCGTAGCGCAGGCCAGGCTCCCGGTCGCGGGAAAGAAGCAGCGCGCCGTCGAGATCGACGAATTCGGCTCCTTGCGCCAGCAGAACGGCCGGCGCCATCGCCAGCGAAGTGCCGACCATGCAGCCGACCATGATCTTCAGGTTCAGGGCGCGCGCCGCGTCCCGCATGCGCAGCGCTTCCGTCAGGCCGCCGGTCTTGTCGAGTTTGATGTTCACGGCATCGTAGAGCCCGGCCAGTTTCGACAGGTCTTCGGTCTTGTGCACGCTTTCGTCGGCGCAGACCGGAACGGGACGGGAGACGGACGCCAGCAGGCTATCCTGACCGGCGGGAAGGGGCTGTTCGATCAGAGCGACGCCCTCTCCGGCGCAGACGCCGAAATGATAGGCCAGATTGGCTTCCGTCCAACCCTCATTGGCATCGAGAATGATGGCGCTGTCGGGGGCTGCTGCTCGCACCGCACGAATGCGGGAGGCATCGTCGGCGGTTCCCACCTTGATCTTGAGCAGCGCCCGATGGGCGTGTTGCGCGGCCTGGGCTGCCATTGCCTGAGGCTCGCCGAGCGAGATGGTATAGGCGGTGGTGAGCGGCGCCGGTTCGGCGAGATTTGCAAGGACAAAGGCGCGTTTGCCGGAGGATTTCGCTTCAAGGTCCCAGAGCGCGCAATCGACGGCATTGCGTGCCGCGCCGGCCTTCATCGCGCTCAGCAACCCTTCACGGTCAACGTCCGCCTCGATTTCCGAACGGATCGCTTCGATTTCGGCGATCACGCTGTCGATGGTCTCGCCGTAGCGACCATAAGGCACGCATTCGCCGATGCCGGCAAAGCCGTCGTGTGAAATGCGGCAAGTGACCACAGAGGCCGTTGTCTTGCTGCCGCGCGAAATGGTGAAGCTTCCGGCGATCGGGAAGTGCTCGACGGCTGTGGCAAGCAAACGGGTCATCGGTATCTCCTGTGGTATCCATAGCGCAGCGACCAACCGTTTGTTTCAGAAACGTTTCAATCGGTGACAGATGGGGCTCGAGCGGCTATGAGTCGCTGACGTTTTATCAAATGCAGCCATCTCCGAAAGAGCCAACAGACGTGACGCGTTCGCAAATGAAAACCGGCACCGACGTGCAACTGGACGAGGCGGGCAAGAGCGGAACCCGGATCTACCGATTCAGCGGTGATTGGCGCAGCGCATCCGTGCATACGATCATGTCGCGGTTGAGCGAGCTTGCTTCCAAAGACGGTAAAGCGGCCGAAGTCGATCTGAGTGACATCACGGCGATGGATACGGCCGGCGCATGGATCATCAGCCGCTTTATGTCCAAGATCGGGGACGTCAAGCTGACCAGCAACAATCCACGTTATCTGGAGCTTCTGGGTGCCTTGCCTGACGAATTGCCGGAGCCGGGCGCCGAGCCGAAGCAATTCACCTCCCGTTTCGCGCGCTTCTTCGCCCCTATTGGCGAGGCTGTCCTGTCTGCCTGGGAAGATACCGTGGCGGCGATGTTCATTCTCGGCTCCGCCGTTCGCGGCGCGCAACTGAAGTTGGGACGTCACAGCGGCCTGTCTCCGGCTGCGATCGTCAACCAGGTCGACCGGATGGGTGTGCAGGCCGTTCCGATCATCATGCTGATGTCGTTTCTGATCGGCGCGATCATCGCCCAGCAGGGCGCATTCCAGCTTCGCTATTTCGGCGCCGAACTGTTCGTCGTCGATCTGGTCGGCATCTTGCAGCTTCGCGAAATTGGCGTTCTGTTGACGGCAATCATGATCGCCGGACGGTCCGGCAGCGCCATCACGGCCGAAATCGGCTCGATGAAGATGCGCGAGGAGATCGATGCGCTGAAGGTGATGGGGCTGAGCCCTATCGGGGTACTCGTATTCCCGCGACTGGTGGCGCTGACGGTGGCATTGCCGCTGTTGACCATCGTCGCCAATTTCTCCGCGTTGACGG
Source organism: Rhizobium giardinii bv. giardinii H152 (assembly GCF_000379605.1). GTDB lineage: Bacteria > Pseudomonadota > Alphaproteobacteria > Rhizobiales > Rhizobiaceae > Pararhizobium > Pararhizobium giardinii. The sequence continues at coordinate 360,227 of NZ_KB902579.1, forward strand.
GGGCTGCCGTCGTTGCCTGGGGTTACTCCGGCATCACCTTCGCGACCTTCCTGGCGCGGTTGCAGGAGGCGGTCGATTTCTCCTCCGTGCTGGCCGGCATGATCAAGGCGCCGTTCATGGCATTGATCATCGGCGTTGTCGCTGCCGTGGAAGGCTTGAAAGTCGGCGGCAGTGCCGAATCGCTCGGCAGGCACGTGACGCAATCGGTGGTGAAGTCGATCTTCGTGGTTATCCTGGTCGACGGCCTGTTTGCGATGTTCTACGCATCGATCGATTTCTGATGGAAGAGGTTTGGCCGGTGGAGCCGATAGACGACGCAATGATGGACGAGAAAGAGGTGCGCGGCGGAGACGGTGCGGAAATCGTTCTGTCCGTTAGAGATCTGACGGTCGGGTTCGGTTCCAATATCGTGCTCGACAAGCTCAATCTCGACATCTATCGCGGTGAAATCCTCGGCTTCGTCGGTGCTTCGGGTACCGGCAAATCGGTTCTGATGCGCACCGTCCTGCGCCTGCTCCCGCGCCGCTCCGGCTCGATCAAGATCCTCGGTGTAGAATATGACGAGGTCAGTGAAGAGGAGCGCATGGAACTCGACATGCGCCTCGGCGTGCTCTTCCAGCACGGCGCGCTGTTTTCCTCGCTGACGGTCATGGAAAACATCCAGGTGCCGATGCGGGAATATCTGAACCTGCCGCAGGATCTGATGGACGAACTGGCGCGGCTGAAGATCGACATGGTGGGCCTGGCGCCGGAGGCTGCGGACAAGTTTCCTTCGGAGCTCTCCGGCGGCATGATCAAGCGTGCAGCGCTGGCGCGGGCCCTGGCGCTCGATCCGGACCTGGTTTTCCTCGATGAGCCGACCTCCGGCCTCGACCCCATCGGCGCCGCCGAGTTCGACAACCTGATCGCCAAACTGCGCGACACCCTGGGATTGACCGTGTATATGGTGACTCACGATCTCGACAGCCTGTTCTCGGTCTGCGACCGGATCGCGGTGCTCGGGCAGAAGCGGGTTCTCGTCGAAGGCACGATCGAGGATATGCTGACCTGTGACGACGATTGGGTGAAGTCCTATTTCCGCGGCAAGCGTGCGCGCTCGATTGTCCGCGGCGGCGACAAGAAGGCCTCCTGAGTGCGCCGTTCATGATTTTGATTGAAGCAAGGAACCGCGCTTGCGGCCTCCCTGAAGGATACCGGTAGCAATGGAAACAAAAGCCAACTACGCCATCGTCGGTTTTTTCACCGTCATGGTCATCTTCGCGGCCTTCGGCTTCGTCTACTGGATGTCGCAATATGGGCGCAGCGGTGAGATGGTGGAACTGGTGATCAGCATTCCTGGCTCGGCCAATGGATTGAGCGTCGGTTCCCCGGTGCGGTTCAACGGTATTCCCGTCGGTTCGGTCCGCAGTCTGGCAATCAATTCCAACGATCCCCGCTATTCCGTTGCCGTGACCGAAGTCTCTGCGGACGCACCCGTTCTCAAATCAACGACCGCGACCCTTGAAATCCAGGGCCTGACCGGTGCGGCCTATATCGAGCTCAGCGGTGGTAACAAGGGTGAGGAAAACATCCTGCGGAAGGCGCTGGAAGAGGGCAGGTCGGCGCAGATGACCGCCGACCAGTCCAGTGTCACGAGCCTCCTGGCGACAGCCGACAAGATCATGGACCGGGCGAACGCTGCGATCGGCGATATCCAGGGATTCGTCAAGGATGTGCGCGGGCCGCTGACCAGCACGATCTCCAATGCCGACCGCTTTTCCAGAGCCCTGGCCGACAACTCGGACGGCATCGATGCGTTCCTGAAGAGCGTCAGCGCCTTGTCGACATCGATCACGGCGGCAGCCGGCAAGCTCGATTCGACGCTGACGTCAGCCGATGCACTGGTGAAAGCCGTCGATACGAAAAAAATCGATCATATCGTCAGCAACGTCGAGAAGATGAGCGACGACCTGCGCGCGGCCTCCGGCGGCGTGGCCGATACGATCGCCAGCTTCCGCAAGACCGCAGAGACCTACGAGCGCCTTGGCCAGAATGCCACAACGACGCTGAGCCGCGTCGATACGCTGCTTGCGGCGGTCGACAGCCAGAAGGTGAATGGCGTCGTCAACGACGTGTCGGCCGCAAGCGCCGATGTCCGCAAGACGGCCGCCTCCATCAGCGACTTCGCCGACCGGATCAAGGGCCGCCAGAACGACATCGACCAGACGATCACCGACGTGACCCAGATGGCCAACAAGCTGAATGCCGCATCGAGCCGCGTCGATGGCATTCTGGTCAAGCTCGACGGTTTCCTCGGCGATGCCGACGCGCCGTCCCTGTCGGCCGATGCCCGTGCAACGCTCGCCTCCTTCCGCAAGATGGCGGACAATCTGAACGCTCAGATCGGTCCGATCGCCGACAATCTGAAACGGTTCTCCAGCTCGGGGTTGCGGGATGTCGAGGCGCTGGTCACCGAGACGCGCCGGACGGTCCAGAACCTCGATACCACGATCTCGACCTTCGACAGGGATCCGCAGCGGCTGTTGTTCGGAGGCGAGACCGTCAAACAATATGACGGCCGCACACGCCGCTGATCTCCGCATGTCGTTTCTGTTTTTGCTTCGATATTTCCCGCTGACTTAGCCCGCGAATCGCGTATGGCTTCCTACACGTCGATTGTGCGTGGCAAGGCTGCAAGCCTTGCCGGAATTCTGCCGTACCTGCGGAGGCTTGGCAGTAATTTGGCTTGTTTTGACCAGATGAGCCTTTAAGTTGCTGCTGATTGGCGAAGGATAGTGTTTGAAAATGAATTTTCCGGACGCGCTGTTTGGTCGAAAGGCAGGATTGATCCGGGCCTGCACCGCTTTTTTCCTGGCCGCCATGATCTCAGCCTGCGCCGGAAAACCCAGCAACGACACCTTTAGCCTTTCTTCCACGCCGGTCATCGAGGGGCCGGCGTCCACCGGCAAGCAGATCCTCGTTCCCGAGCCGTCCGCACTGAAGGCGCTCGACGGCGATCAGATCGTTATCCGGCTGTCCGGCTCCGAAATCCAGTATCTGGCCAAATCGCAATGGAGCGACAGGCTGCCAAAGATGGTTCAGGCGAAGCTGCTCCAGACCTTCGAAAATACCGGCAAGATCGCCGGCGTCGGCAAGCCGGGCCAAGGGCTTGCCATCGATTACCAGTTGATCACGGATATCCGGTCGTTCGAAATATCGACAGAGGGCGCCGACACGGCCGTCGTCGAGATCTTCGCCAAGCTCCTCAACGACCGCAACGGTACGGTGAGCAGGCAAAAGGCGTTTCGCGCGACGGTTCCGGTGCGTGGCAGCGGGCAACTCGCTTTCGTCGCTGCGCTGGACGGCGCTTTTGCGCAGGTCGCCGCCGATATCGTCTCCTGGACGCTGACGGCGATCTGATCAGGCGACCGAGATCCTGTTGACGATTTCGGCGACGCCCTCGACGGTGCGCGCGGCCTCTTCAGCTCTTTCCACCTCTTCGATGGTCGAAACACTGCCCGTCAGAAGGATCGTGTTTCCCTTGGAGATCACGGAGACATCCGAGGCGTCGAGCCCGTCAACCGTTGCCAGGCAATTGGCGACGCGTGTCTCCAGGTCCGCCTGGTCCTGCGGAAAAAACTCTTCCGGCGTTTCGCCGTAAAACGTCCGCTCCTTGAACACCATCGCGCCAATCCTCCGAAACAGGGCTTGCAAGACAACGCGCCAGCCGGGCTTTTGTTCGGCCCTGTTCCATTCGAAACAGCGCAAATGCGGGCCGCATGAGAATGTTGTGTCACTGGATGAGACGCACTCATCAGCAACCAACAGAGGAGAACATCATGCGCAAGTTCATCATTTCCGCCACCGTCGCCGCAATCGCCGCCATCTCGTTCGCCGCGCCGTCCTACGCCGGCCACTATGGCCACCATCGTCATCACCACGGCTATCATGGCGGCTTCTCGATCGGCTTCTATGACGGCGGCTACTATGGCGGTTACTACGAGCCGTCCTGCTACATCAAGAAAGTGAAGCGCTGGGACCGCTGGGGCAACCTGCGCATCAAGCGGATCAGAATCTGCGACTAGAATACGCGGGCGTTCCCACCAACGAATAACCCGGCCGTTTGCGCGGCCGGGTTATTCGTTCGCAGAACAGTACGTTTGGAGAACAGGACGTATGTCAGGGCCAGCGCACTACCGGCGGTAGCGATGAGAGGATCGACTCGACATTGCCTCCGGTCTTCAGGCCGAAGATCGTTCCCCGGTCGTAGAGCAGGTTGAACTCGACGTAGCGGCCGCGGCGCACGAGTTGCTCGTCGCGGTCCTCCTCCGTCCATGGCTTGTTGAAGTTCGTCCGCACGATCTTCGGGTAAATCAGGCTGAAGGCCTTGCCGACGTCCTGGGTGAAGGCGAAGTCGTCATCCCAGCCGCCTTTCTCGTCATCCGAATGCAGCCAGTCATAGAAGATGCCGCCGATGCCGCGCGGTTCGTTGCGGTGCTTCAGGAAGAAATACTCGTCGCACCATTGTTTGAAGCGCGGATAGTCGGCAACCGGATGGCGCTTGCAGGCGATTTCCATGCCCTTGTGAAACAGCATCGTGTCCGGATCGGTCTGTGTTCGGCGGCGATCAAGCACCGGCGTCAGGTCGGCGCCGCCGCCGAACCAGTGGCTGGTGGTGACGACCATGCGGGTATTCATATGGACGGCCGGCACGTTCGGATTGACCGGATGGGCGATCAGCGAGATGCCGGACGCCCAGAACCGCGGATCTTCGTTCGCGCCTGGAATCTGGCTGCGGAATTCCGGCGAGAATTCGCCATGGACGGTCGAGGTGTGAACACCGACCTTTTCGAAAACGCGGCCTTCCATCATCGACATGCGGCCGCCACCGCCTGACCCTTCGTCTCGCAGCCAGTCCTTGCCGATGAAGCGGCCGGGTTCGCGGTCGGACAAGGGACCGGTGAGTTCGTCCTCGACGGTTTCAAATGCGGCGCAAATCGTGTCGCGCAGGCTTTCGAACCAGGCTTTCGCCTTTGCTTTCTTGTCCTCGATATCCGCGGGCAGTCCCTGCGGCAGGTCCGGTCGTTCCATCGAAATCATCCTGTTTGGCGGGGATGGGGGGTGGAGCCCCGCCGATATGTATCGATTCTGGAAAGATCATATTTCTGCCATGCTTGGCAACGGCACCAAGAGGTTTAGGGTCAGTCTGCCGCAGGGCAGGCGGCTGAAAATTCAGACTCGCAAAAACAGGACTATTTCCCTATCTTTGTTCCTGAAGGCTCGACTGGTGAAAGGTGAGCTTGATGGCAAAAATTCCAGCGGGGCCGCCACTCGAAGGCTTGCGACGCCAGATTGCCCGGCATCGCAGCGGCGGCACGCAAAGAAAAGATGGCCTGTTCGTGCGCGAGACATTCCGCCTCGATCGCGCCCACGCGCGGCAAAAGGCGCAGGAATGGTTCGACAGATGGCCCAAGGCTGCATACTGGACCGAAGTCGAAAGCTGGCGCCAACTCGAGGGCGATGAAATCGAGTTCACCATGCGGCGCCTGCCAAGCGCGGATTGATTGCAAGCCGGCTGGATTTTCTACCGCTTGAGCGCATAGTCGAAGCGATCCTTCCCGCCCGATTCGGGCCGTTTCCAAAGATTTCGCTGTGGCTTTTCCGTGCTCGCCGATTACGCGCTCCGTTGTCATCCTTTCGATAACCCAGATCATCGGCTGGGGCGCGCTGTTCATGGCGATCTCGGTGACCGGCGAGGCGGTCGCCGCGGACCTTCGCCTCAGCCGTGCAACGGTCTTTCTCGGGCCGACGCTGATGCTGGTCGTGATGGCGGTCTGCTCGCCGCCGGTTGCCGGGTTTTATCGGCGGTATGGTGCCCGGCTGGTGCTGGCCGCAGGCTCGCTTCTTGCCGTTCCGGGGCTCTTGATGCTCTCCGTCGCCGGCGGCCCCGTCGGCTATTTCATCGCCTGGGCCATCTTCGGGATTGCCGGCGCCGCCTGCCTGACGACATCGGCGCATGTCTTTCTGGCGGAACTCGCGGGCGAGGGTGCCCGGCGGGCGATCAGCGCCCAGATGCTGTTCATGGCGCTGGCGCCCAGCCTGTCCTGGCCGGCGACGGGTTTGCTGGAGGCCGAGTTCGGCTGGCGCGGCGTGTCCGTCGTCTACGGCGGTCTCATGCTCGTCGTTTGCCTACCGTTGCATCTCTTTGCATTGCCGAAGATGCCAGTTGCTGCCCCCTCTCGTGAAAGGAGAGGAGCTGTCAGCCCAAAGCCAGGCAGACGGCATCGCCGCATCGTCGCGCTGATCACGGCCGCGATCGCACTCAATGGCTTCATCACCTGGGGTTTCCAGCTTGTCGTCATCGATCTGTTCCGGAGTTTCGATGTTGCCGACTATCTGGCCGTCGGCTTCGGCTCGGCGATCGGCGTCGTGCAGATGTCGGCGCGTCTTTTCGACTTCCTCGGCGGCAACCGCTGGAACGGACTGGCGACCGGACTGGTTGCGGCCCTGATCATGCCGGTCTGTCTCGTTGTCCTTTCGGTCGGTGGCGGGACGGAATGGTCGATCCTGATGTTCCTGCTGCTCTACGGGCTTTCGAGCGGCGCGATGTCGGTCAGCCGGGCAACGCTGCCGCTGGTGTTCTTCACGCCTGCCGAATATGCCGGCGTCGCCGCGCGTCTGGGGCTGCCGCTCAATCTCGCCTTCGCTGCGGCGCCGCCGTTCTTCACCTATGTGCTGGGCACCTATGGCAACGGTGCAGCGCTCGCCATCGCGTTCGTCAGTTCGCTCGGCACGCTGCTCAGCATGCTGACATTGCAGCGTCTGGCAAAACCTCAGGAGGCATCCGGCCTGCCGGTCTGAATGATGCCATCTTTATCTTCGCCGGCATGCTCGATCAGATAGGCGCCGGTGCCTTTTTCCGAGAGCGCGTCATCGGGATTGCGCAACGGGCAATCTCGCATCGAGAGGCAGCCGCAGCCGATGCAGGAGGTGAGCTGGTCGCGCAAAGCGGTGAGCTTGGCGATGCGGTCATTCAGATCCGCCTTCCAATTTTCCGACAAGCGCTCCCAGTCGCTGGCCAAGAGTTGGCGGTCGTCCGGCAGCGAGGCGAGGGTCTTCTGGATATCGCCGAGCGGGATGCCGGTGCGCTGGGCGATCTTGATGACAGCGATGCGGCGCAGCACGCTGCGCGGATACCGACGCTGGTTGCCGCGGCTGCGCATGCTTTTGATCAGGCCCTTGGTTTCATAAAAATGCAGCGTCGAGACCGCGACGCCGCTGCGGGCCGCGACCTCTCCGACACTGAGTTCGCGGCGCGGCAAATCGGCTTTGCTTTCTTCCATGGGACGTATTGACCTCAAGTTTAGTTGAGGTTTTATACCGGTTGCTCCAGCCGATCAACAATGGAGCAACGACAAGCATGAACGAGAAAATGACCATCGCCGTCGTCTATGGCAGCACACGGCAGGGGCGCTTTTGCGACACGGTCGTCAACTGGGTCCTGACCGAGCTCTGGGCCGAAAGCGGCATAAGGGTGACGCTGATCGATCCCCAGCAGCTCAAGGGGCCGGCCGGCGAGGCGGCCGTCAACGTCGCCGCGCTGGAAGAGAAGATCGCCGAGGCGGACGCCTTCATCGTCGTCACACCCGAATACAATCACGGCTATCCGGCGGCGCTGAAGGAGCTGATCGATTCGTGCTACGAACCGTGGCACGCCAAGCCTGTGGCGTTCATCTCCTACGGCGGCTTATCGGGCGGGTTGCGAGCCGTCGAGCAGCTGCGCCAGGTCTTTGCCGAACTGCACACCGTGACCATCCGCGACACCGTGAGCTTCTCCAATGTCTGGTCGCAGTTCGATGCTGCGGGCAATCCGTTCAAGGCGGCAGAAGCCAAGGCCGGCCTGCTCGTCATGTTGCGGCGGCTGATGTGGTGGGCAAGCGCCCTGAAGGCGGCCCGGGCTGAAAACGCCTATAGCGGTGTGGCCGCATGAGGGGCAACGGCAGGCATCAGATCGACATTTGCCGGATGGCTTCGCCCGCAATCATCGCCACCGACATGGCGACGTTGAGCGACCGCTGGCCCTCGACCATCGGAATGATGATCCGGCCGTCGGCCTTGTCATGCACGTAGTCGGGAACGCCGGCGCTTTCGCGGCCGAAAAGCAGGGTGTCGCCGGGCAGGAAGCGGAAGCGCGTATAGGGTTCGGCGGCCTTGGTGGAGGCAAGCACCAGCCGCCGCCCCTGCGTCAGCCGCGCTTCCTCGAAGCGGTCCCAGCTGACATGCCGCGTCAAGGTAACGGAGGCGATGTAATCCATGCCGGCGCGCTTCAGGTTCTTGTCCGACAGATCGAAACCGGCGGGCTCGATGATATCGACGCTCAAGCCGAGACAGGCGGCAAGGCGCAGGATCGTGCCGGTATTGCCGGGAATGTCCGGCTGGTAGAGGGCGATGCGGAGTGGATGTGCGGACATATCAACACGGCTTATGGCGTTCATCACCGGCCGTAATCAATCTGTGCCGTAATGGCAACAGAAACCGGCGCGAGCGGGAAAAGATGAAAAAACTGCCTGCGACAATCTGGCATATAGGCGCAAAACATTCTAAGTCTTTTGCATCTTCAACGCGAACCGACGGAGGCATGCATGGATTACCGAATGATCACCAGCCTCCAGGCTGTGTCTCCAGTCCCGATGGACTGACCGGTTTCGCGCTTTTTCTTCTTTGCATGATTGCGCACGACCGCCCGCTTTCCGGACGAACAAGTTTCGCGTGCACGATTGCGCTGTCCCTCCGGTCTTAGAATTTCGAATCGATGAATGCGGGTTTCCCGCCTTCCTTCACTGGATTCCTGAAGGAGCTTGATAATGTTCGGCTGGTTTGAATCCCGCCTCAATCCCTATCCCGTCGAGGAGCCCAAGGTTCCGCCGCAGGGGCTGTTTGCCTTCTGCTGGCACTATACGAAGCCTGCGGCGCCCTGGCTGTTGACCATGTCGGTCTGCACCATGCTGATCGCGATCGGCGAAGTGGCGCTGTTCCAGTTCCTCGGCAATGTCGTCGATTGGCTGTCTTCGGCCAGGCAGGACACGTTCCTCGAGACCGAGGGTACGAAGCTGTTCTGGATGGGCGCGCTCATCCTGATCGGCTTGCCGTCCGTCGTCGCCTTCGATTCGCTGATCATGCATCAGATCCTGCTCGGCAATTATCCGATGATCGCGCGCTGGCAGATGCACCGTTACCTGCTGCGCCAGAGCATGACGTTCTTCGCCAACGAGTTTGCCGGTCGCGTCGCCACCAAGGTGATGCAGACCTCGCTTGCCGTGCGCGAAACGGTGATGAAGATCCTCGACGTCTTCGTCTATGTCGTCAGCTATTTCGTCTCGATGCTGGTGGTGGTTGCCGCGGCCGACTGGCGGCTCGTCGCGCCGCTGGTGATCTGGATCGCCATCTACGTCTCGATCGTCAGCTACTTCGTGCCGCGCCTGCGCAAGATTTCGAAGGATCAGGCCGATGCCCGCTCGATGATGACGGGCCGTGTCGTCGACAGCTACACGAACATCGCCACCGTGAAGCTGTTTTCGCATGCCGGCCGCGAGGAGGTCTATGCCCGGGAAAGCATGGACGTGTTCCTGCAAACCGTGCACCGGCAGATGCGCAAGGTGACGCTGTTCCATGTGCTCGTCTACACGAACAACTGCATTGCGCTGTTTTCGATCTCGGCACTCGGCATCTATTTCTGGATGAGCAGCGGCATGTCGGTCGGCTCGATCGCGATTGCCGTGGCGCTTGCCATGCGCATCAACGGCATGTCGCAATGGGTGATGTGGGAAGTCTCTGCGCTGTTTGAAAACATCGGCACGGTCTATGACGGCATGGGCATGATGACCAAGGTGCACGACATCGTCGACAGGCCGGACGCGCCAGCGCTCAAGGCGCCGCAAGGGGCGATTACGTTCGACAACATCCGCTTCCACTACGGCAAGAACAAGGGTGTCATCGACAATCTCTCGCTGGTCATCAAGCCGGGTGAGAAGATCGGTCTTGTCGGCCGCTCCGGCGCCGGAAAGACCACGCTGATGAACGTGCTGTTGCGGTTCTATGATCTCGAAGCGGGCACCATCCGTATCGACGGGCAGGATATTTCTGCTGTGGCCCAGGACAGCTTGCGCGGCAAGATCGGCGTGGTGACGCAGGATACGTCGCTGCTGCACCGCTCGATCCGCGACAATATCGCCTATGGCCATCCGGAGGCGACCGACGCCGACATCATCGCTGCCGCCAAGCGGGCCAACGCCTGGGACTTCATCGAGCTGCTCGAGGACAACCAGGGCCGCAAGGGGCTGGACGCACAGGTCGGCGAACGGGGCGTCAAGCTCTCAGGTGGCCAGCGCCAGCGGATCGCGATCGCCCGCGTCTTTCTGAAGGACGCGCCGATCCTCGTTCTCGACGAGGCGACCTCGGCGCTCGATTCGGAGGTGGAAGCCGCAATCCAGGAAAACCTCTTCGCCCTGATGACGGGCAAGACGGTGATCGCGATCGCCCACCGCCTGTCGACACTGACCGAGATGGACCGGCTGATCATCCTCGAAGCCGGCAAGATCGTCGAGACCGGCTCGCACGCCGAACTGGTCGCCAAGCAGGGGCTCTATGCCGATCTTTGGTCACGGCAGTCCGGCGGCTTCATCGCGGACGAGCCGGAAAAGGAAGAGGCGGCGGAGTAGCGCCGGTTCGTTCCTCTCCGTCAGCGCGGGGAGGGCGTGGTTCGAAATGCCGGCCGGTCGCATTACGCAATTGTAATCCGGCCGGCCCGCATTCCGCATTGCCGCATTTTTCAAAAGGGCTATATCGGACACATGCTGCGCGCCCTGTTTGCCTTTTTCGAGAACTGGATACGGCCTTTCGCGGCGCGCGAAGGGTTGCAGCCGCCGGTGCGGCTTATCCCTTACGTCTGGTTCTATATCCGGCAGGCGAAAGCGCCGTTTGTCGCCATGCTTGTCCTCGGCGGCATGACGGCGGCGATCGAGGCGACGCTGTTCTGGTTCGTCGGCCGTCTGGTCGATATCCTCGCGACAGTCAAAGCGGGCGAGGGCTGGAGCGGCCTGCTCGCGGCCCATGGAGCCGAGTTGTTCGGCATGCTGGTCCTGATCGGCATCGTGCGCTTCCTGGTGTCGCTGTCGATGGCGCTGGTCGATCAGCAGATCATTACGCCCGGCTTCTACAATCTGGTGCGCTGGCAGTCCTATCTGCATGTGGCGCGGCAATCGCTCTCCTTCTTCCAGAACGATTTCTCCGGCCGCATCGTCACCAAGGTCTGGTCGGGCGGGCAGGCGGTCGGTGACGTCGTCACATCCTTGATGGAAAGCGTCTGGTTCGTCGGCATCTATTCGGTTTCGACGCTGGTGCTTGTCGGGCAGCTCGATACGTCGCTTGCCGTCGTCGTGCTGCTCTGGCTGATCGGCTTTGCGTTCCTCGCGCGCTATTTCGTACCTCGCATTCGCGAGCATTCGCGCGAGACGGCGGAAGCCGCTTCCATGCTGAACGGCCGCATGGTCGACGCCTACAGCAACATCCAGACTCTGAAGCTCTTTGCCCGCGATGAGGAAAACGACCGCTACATGCGGCAGGGCTTCGACATTTATCAGGATACGATCATCCGCTTCACCCGGTTCATCACCGGCGTGCGCGCCTCGATGGCGCTTTTGTCGGGGATCATGATCGTGACGATGGCGGGGCTGAGCTTGCACCTGTGGCTTGTCGGCCTGATCAGCTCCGGCGCCGTCGCTTTCACGATGGCGCTCATCCTGCGGCTGAATTTTCTCCTGAGCCGCATGATGGTTCAGTTCAACGGCATCATGCGCAATATCGGCACCATCCAGAATGCCGCCGACATGATCTCGCAATCGATCCAGTTGGTCGATCGGCCGGGCGCCGCAAATCTCGCCATCACCAGCCCCTCCATCCGCTTCGAGCGTATCCGTTTCCACTACGGCAGGGGCAACGGCGTCATCGATGATCTGTCGCTCGTCATCAGACCCGGCGAGAAGGTCGGCATCGTCGGCCGGTCCGGGGCGGGCAAGACGACGCTCGTCAATCTGCTCTTACGATTCTACGATCTGGAAGGCGGCCGCATTCTGATCGACGGGCAGGACATCGCCGCGATCCGGCAGGAGTCCCTGCGCAACCAGATCGGTGTCGTCAGCCAGGATACGTCGCTTCTGCACCGCTCGATCCGCGACAACATCCTGTTCGGACGACCGGACGCGACCGAGAGCCGTCTACGCGATGCGGCAAGAAAGGCCGAGGCGCTGGAGTTCATCGAAAAACTGCAGGACCAGCGCGACCGCCGGGGTTTCGATGCCCATGTCGGCGAACGCGGCGTCAAGCTGTCGGGCGGCCAGCGCCAGCGGGTGGCGATCGCCCGCGTGATGCTGAAGGACGCGCCGATTCTGGTTCTGGACGAGGCAACGTCCGCGCTCGATTCGGAAGTGGAAGCGGCGATCCAGTCGAATCTCGACCGGTTGATGCATGGTAAGACCGTGCTTGCGATCGCGCACCGGCTTTCCACCATCGCAGCTCTCGACCGCCTGATCGTCATGGACGAGGGCCGGATCGTAGAGGACGGGACGCATGAACAGCTGATTGCCGCCGGCGGTCTTTACGCCGATCTCTGGCTGCGTCAGTCCGGCGGCTTCCTTGCCCGCGACGCGGCTGCCGAATAAGCGCTTCGAAACCGTCGTATGCAGGCGCAAGAACGCCGTGTCTCGACGGGGTCAGAGCGTGAAAAGCGGTTTGCGAACATTGGCTTCGGTTTTCCCGCGACATTGTGGCCCACCTGCCGTGCTGAAGGCTAGACATCCCTTGCGATCAAGCATAGAACGCGCCGGATTGCCGGGGAATCTGCCGTTTCTTTAACGCGTGGGATTCGCCCGGTTTTGATGCATGAGGTGGAGGGGCGAAAGTTTTCTTCGAATCGTGCATCGGCTTATTGATTTGGCGCTGTTCTTTCGCTCAAGTGGCAGCACGGAGCGGGTCGACGCCGGGGACAGTGCGGTTTCCGCAAACATTGCGTGAGAGGATGGTTTAGCCGTGAGCGAACACGAGACATCAAGCGAAACCCTGGGCGAGCCCACTCGCCGCGACTTCCTATACCTGGCGACCGGCATGGCGGGCGTCGTTGGCGCGGGTGCGGTCGCATGGCCGTTCATCGATCAGATGCGGCCCGACGCTTCGACACTGGCGCTCGCTTCGATCGAGGTCGATGTCTCCAGCCTGCAGCCGGGCATGTCGCTGACGGCGAAATGGCGCGGCAAGCCGGTGTTCATCCGCAACCGCACCGACAAGGAAGTCGAAGAGGCGAAGGCCGTCGCTCTCGCCGACCTGAAAGACCCGGTCGCGCGCAATGCCAATCTTCCGGCCGATGCCGAGGCGACCGATCTCGATCGCTCCGCCGGCAAGGATAAGGAAAACTGGATCGTCATGATCGGCTCGTGCACGCATCTCGGTTGCGTTCCGCTCGGCCAGGCTGGCGATTTCGGTGGCTGGTTCTGTCCGTGCCATGGCTCGCACTACGATACGGCCGGCCGTATCCGTAAAGGCCCGGCGCCGGAAAACCTCGCCGTACCGACCTTTGCTTTCACTTCCGACACAGTCATCAAGATCGGTTGAGGGGAATACTGATTATGAGTGGTGATCATTCAACCTATATGCCGACGACCGGGATCGAGAAGTGGGTCGATTCACGCCTGCCGCTGCCACGGCTGGTGCACGACAGCTTCATTTCCTATCCGGTTCCGCGCAACCTGAACTACGCTTACACATTTGGCGCCATGCTGTCGGTCATGCTGATCGTGCAGATCTTGACGGGCGTCGTTCTGGCCATGCACTATGCGGCTGAGACGACGGTTGCCTTCAATTCCGTCGAAAAGATCATGCGCGACGTCAACCACGGCTGGCTGCTGCGCTACATGCATGCCAACGGCGCGTCGTTCTTCTTCATTGCCGTCTATCTCCACATCGGCCGCGGTCTCTACTACGGTTCCTACAAGGCGCCGCGTGAAATCCTCTGGATTCTCGGCGTCGTGATCTACCTGCTGATGATGGCAACCGGCTTCATGGGCTATGTCCTGCCCTGGGGTCAGATGTCCTTCTGGGGGGCCACGGTTATCACCGGCTTCTTCTCTGCCTTCCCCTTGGTGGGCGAGTGGATCCAGCAGTTCCTGCTCGGTGGTTTTGCCGTCGATCAGCCGACGCTCAATCGCTTCTTCTCGCTGCACTATCTCTTGCCCTTCATGATCGCCGGCGTCGTCGTCCTGCACATCTGGGCCTTGCATGTCGTCGGCCAGACCAACCCGACCGGCGTCGAAGTCAAGACGAAGACGGACACGGTTGCCTTCACGCCTTACGCGACCCTCAAGGATGCGCTCGGTGTATCGGTGTTCCTGTTGGTTTACGCCTGGTTCGTCTTCTACATGCCGAACTTCCTCGGCCATCCGGACAACTACATCCCGGCCAATGCCCTGAAGACGCCCGCCCACATCGTTCCGGAATGGTATTACCTGCCGTTCTACGCGATGCTGCGCGCCATCACCTTCAACATCGGCCCGATCGATTCCAAGCTCGGCGGCGTTCTGGTGATGTTCGGTGCGATCATCGTCTTGTTCTTCCTGCCCTGGCTCGATACCTCGAAGGTGCGCTCGGCCGTCTACCGTCCGTGGTACAAGCTGTTCTTCTGGCTCTTCGTGATCAACGCCATCATCCTTGGCTGGCTGGGCTCGCGTCCGGCGGAAGGCCTCTACGTGGTGATGTCGCAGCTCGGCACTCTCTACTACTTCGGCTTCTTCCTCGTCATCATGCCGGTCCTTGGCCTGATCGAAACGCCGAAGCGCATCCCGAATTCCATCACCGAAGCGGTGCTGGAAAAGCAGGGTGCGAAGAAGCCCGTTGCCGCGTGATGTCTGCGAAGTTTAAGGAACCCACAACAATGAAAAAGCTTGTTACAGGCATTTTTTCGCTCGCAGTCGTCGCCGGACTTGGTGCCGGTATCGTGTTCGCCCAGGAAACCGGCGAACACAAAGCCGAAGGCGCTGCGGCAGAGGAACATGCTGGCGGCACCCCGCATTTCCCGATCCATAAGCCGGAGCAGGCAGAATGGTCCTTTTCAGGTCCGTTCGGCCATTATGACAAGGGTCAGCTGCAGCGCGGCCTGAAGGTCTACACCGAGGTCTGTTCCGCCTGCCACTCGATGAACCTTGTCGCCTTCCGCACGCTCGAAGGCCTCGGCTACTCCGAAGCGCAGGTGAAGACCTTCGCAGCCAACTACGAAGTCCAGGACGGACCGAACGCCGATGGCGAGATGTTCACCCGCAAGGCCGTGCCTTCGGACCATTTCCCGTCGCCTTATCCGAACACCGAAGCAGCCGCCGCCGCTAACAACGGCGCTGCCCCGCCGGATTTCTCGCTGATCGCCAAGGCACGCGGCATCGAGCGCGGCTTCCCGACTTTCATCTTCGACATGTTCACGCAGTATCAGGAAGGCGGCCCGGACTATATTCACGCGCTCCTGAACGGCTACCAGGAACCGCCGGCCGGCACCGAAGTGGCTGAAGGCACACACTACAATCCGTATTTCGCCAACGCCGCGGCGCTCGCCATGGCAAAGCCGCTCTCCGACGACCAGGTCACCTATGACGATGGTGCGCCGCAGACGGTCGAGCAGTATTCCCGCGACGTCGCCGCCTTCCTGATGTGGGCCGCAGAGCCGCATCTTGAAGACCGCAAGCGCACCGGCTTCATGGTCATGGTTTTCCTGCTGATCTTCACCGGCCTAATCTACCTGACGAAGAAGTCGGTTTACGCGAACAAGGAACATTGATCCGGTCACGGAGTTTCTGCCCACGATCGAAACCTCCGGCTCCGGCCGGAGGTTTTTTGATTCCGGGGGGCGTTCGGTTTCTTCCCGGACATTTCCGATGCGTGCAGCACTCGCAGGTGCTTGGCAAAGGCCACGAACCAAGCATTGTCGGTGGCGGCGATGCACGCCGGTAGCAAGGCAGCAAAGGTCGCCCGCCCGGCAATGCTCTTCGGAACGATCCGCTTCCGCATCGGGCCGGTGCAGCAACCGTCGCGGCGGCATTTTCGAATGCGGCAGAAGGTGTGGATGTCCATATCAGTCGCCGTTACTCGGCTGATCCGCTCGAATTCGGCTTGCGTCAAAGGTGCGGTATTGTCCGGTGTGGTTTCGTCCATTGGATTTTTCTCCTTTGACGGCAACCGACAGCGTTCACGCGGCGGCTTTCCGTCCGTGTTTTGCGACCGTCTCTTTATATCCCATGACCAAGATCGGCCGGGGCCCGGCATGTGCCGTGACAAAGAGAATTGAACTGACACGATGCCGTGCCCCGTTCGGTGTCTTTTGCCGCGCCTCTAGGTTCTTCTGCGTCCTTTGCCATTGCGGCCAAGGTTTTGTGTGCCCGTGGCAGGGCCGCTTATCCGCCCCGCCTTTCTGTCGGTAGACCATGCCCTGGACCAAGTTGGCGTGGCATGGCCGGCACGCCCGGCCTCTTGCATCTCGAGGCCGGAGGAGAACCACCTTCCGCGCAGCCCCTGAAATCCGGCGTGCGTTTGCACCGAAATTCCAGGGCACCGGTCCTACCTCGCCGGCAACGCTCACCGGTGTATCCGCGGCAGGACACAGCCATTGTATGCGCGGGCTGCGGGGCGGGGAAAACGGCGGGGTGCTTTTGTTGATTTTACAGAGATTTTTTGAAAAGCAGCGCTCACTTCTCCCCAGCGGGAGAAGTGCCTATGCCGAGGATTTCGGCGTCAGCCGCCGCCTCATCCGGCGCCGCGCGCCGCCTTCTCCCCGCCGGGGAGAAGGCGGGCAAACCGCACATATGGGGTCGCCGTCGATCTTGCCTGGCTAACCAAACGTGGACATGACCCCCGGCGAGGCGGGCAGGCCGATTGAGCCCCAAAAGCCCTTCGGCCGCTGACTAAGCAGACGTTCGTTGGCAAGCCAACGATTCATCTGCTTAGCTTTCGTTGTTTTGTCGCAGGTTTTGATCGGAAAACCGTGGAACACTTTTCCGAAACCCGCTTAGCTGAACCGCCCGGCGGCATGTGCCAGCATCGTGTAGACCTTGCCGGTGTCGGACGTCAGGTAGCTCTGCGTCATTACCTTGTCGCGATCGTTGCGGGAGACGTCGCCGAGCAGTTTTTCAAAGTCGGCGATATAGCGGTCGACGGCGGTGCGGAACTCCGGTTCGCGGTCGTATTTGCGCTTGATCTCGTCGAAGGTCTGCTGGCCCTTCAGCGTGTAGAGGCGGCGGGTGAAGACGTCGCGCTCGCCGCGCTGGTAACGCCGCCAGAGATCGACTGACGCGTCATGGTCGATCGCGCGGGCGATGTCGACGGACAGCGAATTCAGCGATTCCATCACATGGCGCGGATTGCGGGTGTCGCCGGCGCGGGCGGCAGGCTGCGCTTCACTTGGCCGTTGCGCTGGAACGGGCGCTGGAGCCTCCTCATCGCGGGATGCGCCACGCAGCAGGTCACGCATCCAGCCGCTGCCTTCCCCGGACTGCGGGCGTGCTGTCACCGTGGCTGGCTCCTGCTGCCGGACAACCGGCTGCTGGGCGGCCGGGCGTGGCTGTTCAAGGCCGAGGCTTCCACGCAGCAGGGGCTCCTGCTCCTGGCGGCGCGGCTCTGCGACCGGCTGCTGCGCCACGGCGCGGACCGGAGCCGCTGCCACCGGCTGCTGCTGTGCGACGGCCTGCTGGCGGGGCTGGGCGATCTCGAGCTGGCCGGAAGACTTGCCGATAATGTCGGAGAGTTCCTGCAGTGCCTTGATCTGCTCGGCAACGGCGCGCCGCATGACCGAGGCGTTTTCCTTGGCTTCTTCCGGCAGGTCGAAGGCGCCGCGCTTCAGTTCCTCGCGGGTCATGTCGAGCTCGCGGCGGATCTCGTTGGCCGCGCGGCGGATTTCATCGGTTGCGCCGCTGAAGCGGCCGACCGCTTCTTCGACGGCCTGGCGGATCGATTCGCCTATCTGCTGGGCGGCACCGTCTGACTTCTTGCCGGTTTCGGTCATCATCCGGTCGATATCCGATAGCGAGGCGCCGACGCTGCCGCGCAGGCGCGAGGCGACTTCCTTGGAACGTTCCTCGGCGCGGGTAAAGGCACCCTCGACGGCAAGGCCTGCATCCTCGCTGGCCTTGGCGACTGCGGCGCGCATGGCTTCGCTCGCCGACATTGCACGAGCTTCGGCTTCCGACAATGTCTTGCTGACATCGGCGAAGGAGGCCTCGACGCCGGCGCGCAGGTTGCTGGCGATCTCGCTCGAGCGCTCCTCGGCACGCACGAACACCGATTCGACCGACATGCTGGCCTCGCTGCCTGCCTTGACGACGGCATCGCGCATCGCCTCGGCTGCAGCGGCGGCGCGCTGTTCTGCGTCCGTCAGGATACGCCCGACGTCGTTGAAGGATGTCTGGATGCCCGAGCGCAGATTGCCGGCGATCTGCGCCGACCGGTCTTCCGCCCGCTGGAAGGCGCCGTCGACGAAGCCTTCGAGGGCATGCATGGTCTTCTCGATCTCTTCCGAGCGGCTGACAAGACCGACGGAGAGGGTGCGCAGCGCGTCCTGCCGCTCTTCGAGCGTGCTGACCAGATTGGACTGCGCCGCGCCCAGGAGATCGGATGCCTGGCTGAGCACCTTGGAATGATCCTCGAAGCGACCGACGATGCCGCCGATCTGCGACAGGGTCGAACCTGAGATCTCGGCGAGCTTGGTGACCTTGCCTTCGAGAAGGCGGGTCGAGGTGGACAGCATGTCGGAAGCGCGATTGGCCGATTCCGAGAACCGCGCCGTGGTCGATTCCAGCTGTTCGTCCATGGCGCCGAGGTTGGCGCTTGCCTGCTCGATGACGCCAGCGATCGACGAATTGCTCGCCGCCAGCTGATCGATGAGGCCCAAGGCCGTCGATTGCAGGCGGTTCTCGACCATCTTCATTGCCTTGGCGGTTTCTTCCGCGCGGCTCGAGATGGCATTCAGCGTCTCGCCGGTGCGGGCGGTCAGGCTCTCGAGCAGCGTCGCATTCCCGGCGCGCAGACGTTCCGCGCTCTCGCGGGCGACCTCGCTGATGCGGTCGGCGGCTTCCTTGCCGGTGGCGGCATATTGATCGATGACCGGGCGGGCCTTCTCGTCGATCAGGCGCGACAGCTCGGCCGAACGGCCGGCGAGCATCGAGTTGAGTTCACGCGTACTATCGTCGAGGGTGGTGCGGATCGTGTTGCCGCGGGCCTCCAGGGCCTTCTCCACGTCGGTAAGGCTCTGCTGCAGCGACGATGCCTGTTCCGCCACGCGGGCCTGCGTCTGGGCGATCCGGGCGGCCGCGCCATCGGTGGCTTCTCCGACGGAGCGCGCCAGTTCGGCGCTACGCATCGCGGCGGTTGCGGCGGTCTGCTCGATGCTGGACTGGAAATCGGCCTGGCGTGCGGCCATTGCCTGGGCAAAATCGTCGCCAGCCTTGGCCAGGAGTTCGGCAGAGCGCACGGCCTCGGCGTCGATCCCCTGTGCCGCATCGCTGACGGCGCCGCGCAGGTTGGTGACGAGACCGGCGGCCTTGCCTTCGATCGTCCGGCTGACATTGTCGAGACCGATCGACAGGGCACGGTCCATGGTGCCGAGCCGCTCTTCGATGCGGCCGGTACCGCCCTCGATGCTTGCTTCGATACGAGCGGCGGCTTCGTCGCTGACCCGGCCGAGTTCAGCCGTGTGGCTGGACAGCGTATCGGCAATGCGGCTTGCGGCCGCGCCACTGATACGGTCAATTTCGTCGGTGCGCCCGGCCAGGCTGTCGGTGATGCGGGCTGCAGCCGTCGCGCTGACCCGATCCAGCTCCGCCGTGCGGTCCGACAGCGTTTCGGCGATCCGCGCTGCGGCACTGTTGCCAATGCGGTCGATTTCTTCGGTGCGGCTGGCGAGGCTGTCGGCGATCATCGCAGCGGCAGCGGTGCTCACCTGATCGAACTCGGACGTGTGGTTGGAGAGCGCGTCTGCAATGCGGGCCGCAGCGACGCTGCCGATCCGATCGATTTCCTCGGCGCGTCCGGCAAGGCTGTCGGCAATGCGCGCGGCGGCCCTGTGGCTGACTTCATCGAATTCCGAAACCCGAGAGGAGAGGGTGTCGGCGATCTTCTGGCCAGCCGTGTCAATGAATTCGCTGACGCCGCCAACGCTGTTGCGAATTCTGCCTTCCAGCACACCAAGGGTGTTTTCGATGCGTGCCCCGGTCTCGTCGACGCTGCTGTTGATGTTGGAGAGGGAGGTGTCCATCCGATGCGACAGCGTATCGGCGGCGCGGCTGATCTGATCAGCGCTCTCACCGAGCTGATTTGCCACATGGCTGGTGCTTGCCAGCATGCGCTGTTCGAGTGCCGCGGCGCTCTTGTCGATGACGTTACCGAGTTCCGCCTGGCGCTCCTCCAGCGTCATTTCCAGCATGCTGGCGCTGGTGGCGAGCGTCGTGGCAATGGAGGTCGCCTGTTCGCCCAGCACCTCGGAAAGCTGGTCGGTTCCATGCGTCACGGCAACGTTGATCGCGTTGAGACGGTCGTCCAGCGTCGCCCGGATTTGCTCATGGGTGGAAGCAAGCGATGTCGCCAGCTGACCGGCCCGGCCGGACAGTGTCTGTTCGATATCGGACGCCTTGTCTGCCATCGACATGGCCAGCTCGGAGGCATGGCTGGAAAGGGCAGTGGCGATCTCGGCCGAAGTGCTGGTCATCGTGCCGGCGATCTCGCTGACGCGGCCGCTGAGGTTTTCGGCGATCGCTCCAACGCGACCCGAGAGCTGCTGCTCGATATCGCTCACCCGGTCGGCCATGGTTTCCGCGATCGCGCTGGCGCGATAGGACAGGCCATCGGCGATTTCTTCCGTGCGGCTGCTCAACGTATCGACCATTTCGTTTGCGCGAGCGGACAAGGTGCCGGTGAGCTCCGCCGAGCGCTCGGAAAGAATGGTGTCGAGCGTTGCCGTCTGGCTGGCAAGCGTGTCGCCGAGCGTGCGGCTTTGTTCGGACAACAGCGTTTCCAGCCGTTCCGTGGTGCCGCCGATTGCGCTTTCGATCGCGCCTGCCGATGAGGTGAGAACGTTGGCGAGCGAGCCGGTGCGCTGTGCCAGCATCGCATCAATGCGTTCAGCCGTGCCGTCAAAGGCGCTGTCGATTGCTGTCGTTGAGGAATTCAGCACGTTTTCGAGTGCACCGGTGCGCTGTGCCAGCATCGCGTCGATGCGTTCGGCCGTGCCGTCGAAGGCACTGTCGATTGCGGTCGTCGACGAGGCGAGCACGTTTTCGAGTGCGCCGGTGCGTAGCGACAGGATCGCATCGATGCGTTCGGCCGTGCCGTCAAAGGCGCTGTCGATTGCCGTCGTTGAGGAATTCAGCACGTTTTCGAGCGCGCCGGTGCGCTGTGCGAGGATCGTGTCGATGCGTTCTGCCGTGCCGTCAAAGGCGCTGTCGATTGCCGNCGTTGAGGAATTCAGCACGTTTTCGAGCGCGCCGGTGCGCTGTGCGAGGATCGTGTCGATGCGTTCTGCCGTGCCATCAAAGGCGCTGTCGATTGCTGCCGTTGAGGAATTCAGCACGTTGGCGAGCGCGCCGGTGCGCTGCGACAGGATCGTATCGATGCGTTCCGCGGTGCCCTCGAAGGCGCTGTCGATGGATTCCGAGCTTGCAGCAAGCAGGCTCGAAAGTTCGACCGTGCGCTGCGAAAGCGTGTCGTCGAGGCGCAGCTGGCTTGCGGCGATTGCCGTGGTGATCTCGTCGGCGCGGCTGGTCAGCGTGTCTTCGATACGGCCATGGATAGCCTGCAGCCCGTCGATGAGGCCGCTGGTTTGCGTAACGATATTGTCGGCAAGCTGCTGGTTGCTGGTCGTGATCGCACTCGCGCGGGCGTCAAGCGTTTCGGCGAGCCGCTCCTGGCTTTCCGTCAGAGCGGTTTCGAGCGAACCGGCGCGCTGCGCAAAGCCGGATTCGATCCGGTCCTGTGCCGCAGTGAGTGCGCTCATCAGCGTGCTGGACCGTTCGGACAGAACGCTGTCGATGCGGGTGTGCGCATTGCCGATCGCATCGCTGAGCTCGGCGGTCTTGCCGCTGATCGTGTGCTCGATGAAGTCCTGTGTCGTGCCGAGCGTGGTGGCGAGCGTCAGGGACTGTTCGGACAGGGCGGACTCGAAGCGCTCGATACCGCCGTCCAGCATGCTGCCGATCGATTCGGCGCCGCCGCTCACCGACTGGTTGATGCGCGCGAGGCTTTCCATCAGCTTGGAATCAAGCATGCCGGCGCGCTTGTCGAAGGCGGTCGCGAATTCATGGAAACGGGAATCGAAGGCCGTCGCCAGCTGTCCGACCGTCGTTTGCAGCTTCTCCTCGAAGAAGCCCGAGCGCAGGTCGAGATCCATGATCATATCGTCGGAACTGCTCTTCAGGCTCTGGCGGAAGCTTGCGCCCTTTTCGTCCAGCGTGGCGTTCAGCGTGTTGAGAATATCGTCGAGACCGCCGGTGATGGCCTGCTGGCCGACATTGAGGCTTTCGTTCAGATCGCGCGTGCGGGCAATCAGCGTCTCGTTGAGCTGGCGGGCGCGCTCGTTCAGCGCGGCATTCAGCTTCTCGGTATTGGCATCGAGCGTCGAGGCGCGTGTTTCGAACTGACCAAGCAGTTGCTGGCCGCGCTTGGCCAGCGTCTGGCTGAGATTTTCGAGGCGGGTGTCGAACTCGTTGCTGAGCGACACGCCGGCGGTGGTGAGGCCTGAGAGCAAGGCATCGGTGCGGGTCGACAGCATTGCCCCGATCGTCTGCGTTGCGCTGTCCGAGCGCTCCATCAGGGCGGCGGCGCGGGTTTCGATCATCGAGGCGAAGGCCTCGCCCGACGTTGCGATACGGCTGGAAATTTCATCGCCTGCGGTTGCAAGCTCGTCCTTCAACTGCGTGTGGGCGCCGGCGATCGACGAGCGGATGCGCTCGGCATGGCCGACAATGGCTTCCCGCTCCAGTCCAAGTTCCTGGACCAGGGTGCGCACCCTCAGCTCGTTGTCGCTGTAGCTGCGCTCGAGCGCGTTGACCTCGGAATGCACCAGGGTTTCGAGTTCGGTGGCACGGGCGATGGTGCGCTCGATGCCTTCGTTCATCGCCGAGACTTCGCGGCGCACGGCCTGGCCGACCGTCATGATGCGCTCGGAAGCCGCCGTTTCGGGTTCGGCAAGGCGCAGGGCGACCTCGGCCATCGACCGGGCGGCGCTGCGCAGTTCCTGGGCGCGCGAAATCATGATGGCGAAGGAGAAGAACAGCATCACCGGCAGGATGATGAAGATCGCCGCGCCGATGGCGCCCGGCATCGCCGACAGGTCGGCAAGCGAGCGAATCTGCCAGATTTCCGGGCCATAGAGCAGGTTGGCGACACCAAGGCCACCAATCGTCCAGAGCGCGGAGACGGCGGCGGCGATCCGCATCGCCGAGCGGCCGGAGCGGACGTCCAGCGAGCGCAGGATGGCGGCGGGCGTTCTGCGGCCATCATCATTGGCAGGCGCGAAGGATGGGGCCTTGGGGGCCGGTTCGGGAGCGAGGCTTCGTGGCGTTTCCGTCGTGCGTGCCGAGCGGGCTGCCTCATCCTTGGATTTTGTCGTCTTCGCCTGGCTGGGTGCCGGTGCCTGGCTCACTGCTTCAGACACTTTTCCCTCCGGATCATCCAAGGACGTCTTGTCGTTGAGGGCAGACTTAAGCTCGTCAAAGTCGATTTTCAAAGCGTCTTCCAACGCCTGAAATGCCTTGTCGTCGATCGACTCGTTGCTTTTATTTGTCGCCATGCGGATACGCCTCGTTACTAAACTGTCCCTTTCGGAAGGACCCTTTGCAACACCGCCTGCATTGGGAGCACCTCCGATACTCGGACGGTGACGGCAGGATACGCGCATAACATCTGCGCAGAACCCGACATGCACCCATTTCAACCACGCACCGACGGAACAGCACATCAGCCCCGTAGGTGCTTCATTCGATGCGGTTTTCCGTCAGGACTGTCTGCACCTTAAGGCATAAACATATCCCTCAACGTACCGTAGTGACACATTCACCGGTGTCTTACAATTAAACGCCCCCGGCATTCGTTAAAATCCTAACAAGTTCTTAATGAAAAATGGACCTATTTCCGGCAGAAACCCTTGTAATCAGGCGGTTTAATGGCCGTTAACCATGCCGAGAAAAACCTGCCCTTATTGCGCCGCGTTTTAATCAGATAGCAGCGCCCGATCCGGCCTAATGGGCTCCTGAGACGAGCGAAATCACAGCCGGACAGGCATCGGGAGGGTAACGCCCGCACCATCTTCGAGCCTCATAATAGCCTGACGGGTCAAGCACTTCCAGACAAACCGGCGGCAAACCCGGTGTCATGGGCAGGCGGAACTGAAAAACACGATGTCACCGGTGACGGGCCGGTTGCGTCAGAAAAAAACAGAATAAGGATATTGGCACATGGCGGCACTCAAGATCGCGTTCGAAGCACCCGACAATCTCGGCGGGGCATGTCCCGCGAAGGCGCGGGCGATCGATCTGGTTCACCTTGCGACGCAGACAATGGGCGACAAGCTTCTGGAAATCGAAGTGCTGCAGATGTTTGCCCGGCAGGCGCGGCAGCTGATGAAGGAATTGTCGTCTGCCAGTGCCGACATGTCCGGGGCGATCGCGCACCGCCTCAAGGGGGCCGCCCTTGCCGTCGGTGCTTTCGGTGTTGCCGAGGCAGCCGGCGCTGTCGAGGCCGAGCCGGATCAGGCCGACCATCTTGCAGCGTTGAGCGCCGCCGTGATCGAGGCCGAACTGTTCATCCTGAAGCTCTGCCGCTAGCGGCAGACTTGCCCGGAAACCCCGCAGCGACGAAGGGTCGCGGGGAGAGGCCGGATGCCAGGTCCCTTCGTGTTGACTGGCGGTGCGAATTGTTGGAAGAAATCGGATGAATTTGCCGCGCTCCGCCGCCGCCTCTGCTATGAGGGGCGGCGTGATTGTTCCTGCGGTATACCGATACAACGCCAAGCATCCGGAAAACCAAATGCCCAAACTGACCATCATCGCCTTCGACGGCACGCAGTATGACTTTGACGTTCAAAATGGCTCGACCGTCATGGAAAATGCTGTGCGCAACTCGGTTCCCGGCATCGAGGCCGAATGCGGCGGCGCCTGTGCCTGCGCGACCTGTCATGTCTATGTGGACGAAGAATGGTCGGCGACGGTCGGTGCCCCCGAGGCGATGGAAGAGGACATGCTCGATTTCGCCTACGATGTGAAACCGACCTCGCGGCTTTCCTGCCAGATCAAGATGAGCGAAGGCCTGGATGGGCTCGTGGTTCACGTTCCCGAGCGCCAGGCCTGACCTTCGCGCGACCGTTTCATATCAAAGATCACTGATAATGACCGATGTGACCGGATCGATTTTGACTTCCGGCTAGGAGAAAACCGCAGTCGGACCAGAAGGTCCGGCGAGGATTTTTGACGACGNCCGGAAGCCAAAAGCGACCGGCCCTTCGGGTGGCCCGGAAATCGGCCACCGGAGGGCGTCGAAATCCTCGACCGATGCTCAGGCATCGCTCTGCGGTTTCTTCTACCCGGACGCCCGTTTCCGGGCCATCACATCGGTCATTATCAGTGATCTTTGGTATCAGTCCAGCCAAGAAAAAGCCCCACTGGTCGCAATCGACGAGCGGGGCTAGGAGGGCGCATCGCAACAGATGAGGGAGGGGAACATCTGCTGCTTCAGGACACGCCAGGAGAACGCCACATGCGCGATGCGCCGAGCCGGTCGAACATCAATCCGGAACAGGACAGTCAAGCGCGATACAATACTTCCGATTCAAGGCCTCTGCGTGGATGCAGATTGACTAGATCCGGGGCAGGGAATGAAGAGATTTTGTTTTCCTGCTCTTCATTCAATGCCTAGACTATACCTTAACTTTCAGCGCTGTTGTATGGTGAAAAGTCACCAGTGATATGCTGTTGACGCGCAGGTTTTGCCTATACCGAGTGATTCGAATTTCACTCGTTTTTCTACTGTTGCGGACGATTTACCGCTTGGCCTTCGTGATCCCGTCGAGTCGGTATTGCAGCAGCCGGATCATGCGGCGGTCGAAATTGGCGGCCTCGGTCCGGTCGAAGCGGGCCTGGTCGCGGTCGTGCTGCTGGATCGCCGTCTCGCTCAACCGCGCGACACGCGCCTGCATCCGCTCGCAATCCGCTTCGGGTTTCAGGGCCAGAAAATCCTTCTCCAGTTTGCGGGCATGGTTGCGGGCGATCTCGGCGTGACGCTCCTCATGGCGCTTGATATCGCTTGCCAACGTGTCCCAGACCAGCGCCAGATCCCGGTTTGCGGTTCGGCGGTTTTTCCAGCGCGGCAGGATGAGCCTGGTGCTGAGCGTCACCTTGGCGCTGCCGACGGCGCAGCGATTGCCGTGTTTGACATAGGTTACCGTGCCGCCGAACTTGATCCTGGTGGCGCCGGGATGCCGCGCACCGGTCGAATTCATCATCGGACCGCGCTCGGAAAGCGCCTTGTCCAGTTCTTCGGCCGTGCGGCCCCCTACGGAGAAATAGGTGATGCTCTTGCTTATCACCGTGTCGCCGTACGCCGACGAGGAATGGCCCGCGACGATACTCAAGATCAGAAACGCGGCGAAGGAAATGCGGCCAGTCATCATAGGTTTACAGGTCTCGGCAGTTGAACTTCTCCAGAGCTTGGGGCATAGCCAGCCACAGCGCAACAGCAAATGGCCGGCATCTCGGACAAAGCGGAAAACAAGAGAACAATCCGAGCCTTTGCCGCAAGGTGTGGCACATTGGCCCCCATTTGTGGTCAAAGTTGTGTCTGCGGAGGGTGAGGAGGGAGTGAAACCATCATGGACAACGCTTTCGATCCCTTCGAATGGAAACTGGCCCATGGCCGAAAACTCACTCTGGGGCCGACCGGGCTGCTGATGGCGATCATCAATGTGACGCCGGATTCGTTTTCGGACGGCGGCGCCTATGACAATACGGAAGCCGCAGTGTCACAGGCCCTGCACTGCCTCGATCAGGGCGCCGCAATCCTCGATATCGGCGGCGAGTCGACACGACCCGGTGCTGCCCCGGTCACGGCGGACGAAGAGCAGGCGCGCGTACTGCCGGTCATTGCGGCGCTTGCCGAGCGGACGGATGCGATCGTCTCCGTCGATACCTACAGGGCCGAGACCGCGCGACTGGCGGTTGCCGCCGGTGCGCATATC
This sequence comes from Rhizobium giardinii bv. giardinii H152, assembly GCF_000379605.1. Taxonomy (GTDB): domain Bacteria; phylum Pseudomonadota; class Alphaproteobacteria; order Rhizobiales; family Rhizobiaceae; genus Pararhizobium; species Pararhizobium giardinii. The sequence goes on from NZ_KB902579.1 coordinate 387,504, forward strand.
ATCAATGACGTCCACGGCCTGCAGCGTGAGCCCGATCTTGCGAATGTGGCGGCGGCGACCGGGGCAGGGCTTTGCATCATGCATACCGGCCGCGACCGCGAAAAGCTCACAGATGTCGTGCGCGATCAATATCATTTTCTCGAGCGCTCGCTGGAAATAGCGGCTGCTGCCGGTGTCGCGCGTGACCGGATCGTTCTCGATCCCGGCTTCGGTTTTGCCAAAGACACCGATGAGAACATCGAACTGATGACGCGTTTCAGTGAACTGCGAGGTTTCGGACTGCCGCTTCTGGCCGGTACGTCGCGCAAGCGCTTCATTGGTGCGATCACCGGCCGCGACGCGCCGGAGCGGGATGTCGGCACGGCAGCCACGACAGCATTGCTGAGAATGGCGGGTGCAGCGGTTTTCCGGGTACATGATGTCGCAATCAACAGGGATGCGCTCCTGGTGGCGGATGCTATGCTGGCGATAAAAAGACGGGCGCAGGAAAAACACGGGACGGAAAATCAGCCATGACAGCGATCTACACGATCACCCTCAAGAATTGCGCCTTCTTTGCCCGCCATGGCGTTCACGACGAAGAGGAATTTCTCGGGCAGCGCTTCTTCGTCGATGCCGAGCTGGATGTCGAGCAGGGAACCGCGCTGATCGAGGATTCCATCGACGATACAGTGCATTACGGTGTTGTCTTCACCGAGATCGAGAAGATCATCACTGGCCGCCGGCGCTATCTGATCGAAGCGCTGGCGCTCGAGGTTGCCACAACGCTCTGTTCGGTCTTTCCGCAGATTCGCCGCGCGAAAATATCGATCCGCAAGCCGAACGCACCGGTTCCCGGTGTTCTCGACTATGTCGAAGTGACGGTAGAGCATTTTGCCTGAGATGCCGACTCATCTGGCGACGCTCGGCCTCGGCGGCAATATCGGTGATCCCGCTGCTTCGATGGCGCGCGCGCTTGTGCTTCTCGACACGCGGCCGGACTGCGAAGTGATGCATGTCTCGAAGCTCTACCGGACACCGCCCTGGGGCAAGACGGACCAGGCCTGGTTTTTCAATGCCTGTGCTGCGGTCGAGACCTCGCTCCTGCCCGACGAACTGCTCGATGCATGCCTGTCGATCGAGCGCCAGATGAAGCGCGAGCGGCTGGAGCGCTGGGGCCCGCGCACGATCGACATCGATGTGCTGACCTATGATAGCCTGAGCCAAAGTTCCCGGACGCTGGAAATACCGCATCCGCGCATGACGGAACGTGGGTTCGTGCTGAAGCCGCTCGCCGATTTCGCCCCGGATCTTGTCGTGGCCGGCAAATCGGTGGCCGAATGGCTCGAGAGCGCTGATGTCGCGGGCATCGAAGTGGCCGATCCGCGCAATGATTGGTGGCGGCAGCGCGCGCCTCAATCGGCCGTTTGAAACGCAAGAGAGCCGGACGAGCCGGCTCTCTGGAAGCGCTCCGAAAACACTCGCTATTTCTTGATCGAGCCGACGGCGACGGTGTCGAGCTGGCGGTTGAGGCTGACGCCGATCACCGGCACCATCGTGTCCTCTACCTTCACCGAAATGGTGATGTTGAGCGTCGAGTCGCCCTGCAGGCGGGCGATCATCGCGCCGTTCAGCTTCTTGCGGTTGATGCCGACGACGACCTTGTCCTTGCCGACATTTCCGGAGACGATATCAAGGCCCTTGCCGTCGGCGCCATCGAGGAACTTGCCGTTATAGCTTTTGCCGGACTGGGTGATGACGGCGGACATCGGCTGCTTGAAGACGCCGACGCGGCAGAAGCCGTCGAGCTTGATGCCGGCGGAGCTTCCGTTTGCTTCACCGGTCAGGTCGCAGGTGAATTTCGTGCCCTTGTATTTTCCCGCGACGATCTCGCCCGGGCCTTTCCACTGGCCGGAAACCTGCTCGAAAAACGCCTTGTCGTTGGCGCCCGAGAATGCCGGAGAGGCTGCGCAGGTGAGGGCTGCAAGCGAGGCTGCGGCAATGCCGCGAGCGATCAAAGAAGGGCGCGAAAACATAAACGATCCTTGATGGTCGATGTCAGGAATGTGAGGTTACATTTGCACTTAAATGGTTAATGGAGTGTTGCTCCGGCCCTTGGAAAGGTCGGCTTTGAGGCTCACGAAATGTTTCATGCGGACTTTCTACCACGCCTGAAATCCTTGGCAATCCTGGGCTTTCACGCGCGCCTCACCGGGATGTGTGCACGGGTGAGCGGAGTTGCGTTGAAACCGGATTAGGGTTTGTTACGTAGATGCGCATCTAGGAGGCTTGCCATGACCATCATCGACGACATCGAATCGCGTTTAACGCACCATGGTGACAAGGGCAATGTGATCTACCGCCACCGGATTGCCACGCGCATCACGCATTGGACCTGGGCGATCGCCCTGTTCTTCCTGCTTTTGAGCGGGCTGCAGATCTTCAATGCCCACCCGGAACTCTATATCGGCAAGCAATCGGGTTTCGAGTTCGACAACAGCGTGCTGTCCATGCGCGCCATGCAGGCCGCCGACGGCAAGGTCGATGGTTACACCACGATCTTCGGGCAAAGCTACAAGACGACCGGCGTTTTCGGAATGAGCGGACCGGCGGACAATCCGTCCTACCGCGGATTTCCGGCCTGGGCGACGCTGCCATCCTACCAGGATCTGGCGACCGGGCGGGTCATCCATTTCTTCTTTGCCTGGTTCTTCGTGGCGGCTTTCCTCGTCTGGTTCGTCGCCAGCCTGATCAGCGGCCATCTCAGGCGCGATATCCTTCCGTCCCGCGCGGATATCAGGGGCTTGCCGAAAAGCCTTTCCGATCACCTGCGGTTCCGCTTTCATCACGACGGCCGCTACAATGTCCTGCAGAAGCTCGCCTATGCCGGTGTCCTGCTCGTCATCTTCCCGCTGATCATCCTGACGGGCATCACCATGTCGCCCGGCATGAATGCGGCGTGGCCGTGGCTGCTCGACGTTTTCGGCGGACGGCAGACGGCGCGCACCATCCACTTCGTCTGCATGGCGCTGCTCGTGGCTTTCTTCCTGATCCACATCTTCATGGTCGTTGCTGCAGGTCCGCTGAACGAAATGCGCTCGATCATCACCGGCTGGTATCGCACCGATCCCGAAAAGAAAGAGGAGCACACGGCATGAGCGGGTTCATCATCAATCGCCGCAGGTTCCTCACGGTTGCGGGGGCGGCGGCCTCGGCCGTAACGCTCTCCGGCTGTGGCGCGTTCGACGGTTTCCTGTCCAGCCAGAGCCCCGTGCGGGATGTGCTTGCTTCGGCAAACAGCCTGACCTACCGCGTCCAGCGCATGCTGATCGATGCCGATGCACTGGCGCCGGAATTCTCGGCAAGCGAGGTACGTCAGGGACAGCGGCCGAACGGCTCGACCGACCCTACCGATGCGGACTATCTGGCGCTGAAGGAGAAGCAGTTCGCCGATTATCGGATGACTATCGGCGGGCTGGTCGAAAAGCCGCTGAGCTTCAGTCTGGATGAGCTGCGCAACATGCCGGCCCGCACGCAGGTCACCCGGCACGACTGTGTCGAGGGTTGGAGCTGCATCGCCAAATGGACCGGCGTGCCGCTCGCAACGATCCTCGACGAGGCCAGGGTGAAGCCGGAAGCGCGCTTCGTCGTCTTCCATTGTTACGACAGCATGGACCTCGGCCTGTCCGGCGCGGTGCGCTACTACGAATCGATCGACCTGATCGACGCACGCCATCCGCAGACCATTCTTGCCTATGGCTGCAACGACGAGGCGCTGCGTGTGGCCAATGGCGCGCCGCTGCGAGTGCGCATCGAGCGGCAGCTCGGCTACAAGATGGCGAAATACATCAAGGGTATCGAACTTGCCTCGACGCTCGCGCCCTATGGCAGCGGCAAGGGGGGCTTCTGGGAAGATCTCGGCTACGAATGGTATGCCGGGATCTAAGCAGACTTTCGTTGCAGGTTTTGATCGGAAAACCGTGGAACACTTTTTCGAAACCTGCTTAGCCACCGGTATCGTCGGCGGCTTTCGACCGTGATGCGCCGGGCGCCAGATCGCCGATGAAATCGCCGATTCCGGGGCGTTTCAGGGCGCGAAACGGCATCGGCCGGCAGAGATCCATCGCGGCGATGCCGATACGAGCCGTCATCAAGCCGTTGATGACGCCTTCGCCGAGCCTAGCCGACAGCTTCGAGGCCAGACCGTGGCCGAGCACCTGCTGGATCAGGCTATCACCGACGGCGATCGAGCCCGTGACGGCGAGATGGGCGATGACGTCGCGCATCAGCCGCAGCAATCCGAACGTGCCTGGACGCCCACCATAGAGGTCGGCCATCGCCCGGATCAGGCGGGCGGATTCGTAGATGACGTAACCGAGATCGACCAGCGCACGCGGGCTGACGGCTGTGACGATCGAGACGCGTTTCGAGGCGTTGAGGATGAGCGCGCGGGCTTCGCGATCGAGCGGCGTCAGCAGTTCGCGCTCGGTCAGGTCAAGCAGGTGGGGGCCGTCGATGATTTCGGTTTCGGTTTCCTTGAGGCGCAGGCGTCCGCGTGCCGTCTGCGGTTTGGCGGCAAGCAGATGCGCGAGATGCACCATCACCTTGCGCGCCGGCTTTGGCGTCGGCGCAAGGCTCGCGTCAATTGCCTCCTGCTTCAGCGCCTGGACGGCGTTCAACCGCATGATACCGGCCAGTTCGCGGGAAATGACGATGAGGAAAGCCAGCAGCCCGATGGCGACGACAGTGATCGCGAGATAGCCAAGCCAATCGGCGCGGCTGAAGAGATCGCGCACCAGGCTGTCGAGCCAGAGCCCGACGGCCAGGGAAACCAGAATACCGAAGGCGCCAAAGGCGAGTTTGCCGAAGGAGAAGCGGCGCCGGCGCGGGGTCGCCTCCGCCGGCGCGGGCAGGGCGCTGGTGGTCGCAACGAACGGGTCGTCGGCATCGGGTGTCATGACGAAGTTTTCGTCGAAACTGGCCGGTGAGCGGCGCGCCGGTTCTCGCCGGGCGGGCGCCGTCGATGGTTCGCCTTCGACAGTAAAAACGGCCGGCTTTCGTTTTGGCGTTTTTGGCGTATCGCTCATGCCAGCCGGTCTCCGAACAAAAATTGCATAGCCCGGTCGAGCCTGATGTGCGGCACCGACAATTTCAGTCCGCCGCCGGTTTCCTCAATATGCGGTGGCCGGAAGCGCACGAAGCGCAGGTCGGGAACCAGGCTCTCTTCCGGTTTGGAATCAAGATCCTGAAAAAGTGCATCAGGATTTTCCGGTAAGTCTCCGGTAAATATGGCTGTTTTCCGTTCGCCGTCAAAGGTTTCTCCGTTGATCTTCTCGCCGTTGATCGGCGTGCCGACGATAACCGGCAAAACATGGCCGTCGTGGCTGACCGTTGCCTCGCGGGTTGCCCGGACGGAGGCGATAGCCATCACCTCGAGCCCTGCGCCGCTCACGCCGATGCGCTCGATGGCGCGCTGCACCAGCCGGGCGGCGATTCGTTCGAGGCGGTCGTGGCTTTCATGGTGCAGATGGTCGGCCTTGGTCGCGGCGATCAGCACCTTGTCGATACGCTTCGTCAGGAAGGACGACAGGAAGGAATTGGTACCCGGCCGGAAACTGGCGAGAACATCAGCCAGCGCACCTTCAAGGTCGAGCAGCGACTCCGGGCCGCGGTTGATCGCCTGCAGCGCGTCGATCAGGACGATCTGCCGGTCGAGCCGGGCAAAGTGTTCGCGGAAGAACGGCTTGACCACATGGGTCTTGTAGGCCTCGTAGCGTCGCTCCATCATCGCCCAGAGCGAGCCTTTGGGGGCGCGGCCCTCGGGGAGGTTGGCGAGCGGCGAGAATGTGAGAGCCGGCGAGCCTTCCAGATCACCAGGCATCAGAAAGCGGCCCGGCGGCAGCGTTGACAGGGAGCGCTCGTCGGATTTGCAGGCCTGCAGGTAGCCGGTGAAGGCTTCCGCCAGCCGTTGCGCATCCGCCTCGACGGCAGGCGCCGTGAGGTCGAGCGAGGTTGCGAGTGAAAGCCAGTGGGTGGAGAGCTCGGCGCGGATGCCGGTTTTCGCCCGCCCGGCCGTCTTGTTGCTGAACGCGCGGAAGTCCTGGGTCAGCAGCGGCAGATCAAGCAGCCATTCACCGGGATAGTCGACGATGTCGATCGAGAGCCGGCCTGGTGAGAACATCCGGTTCCAGCCGCTGGCGCTTTCGTAGTCCAGCGTGATGCGCAACTGCGAAATCGCGCGGGTGGAATCCGGCCAGACCCGATCGCGGACAAGCGCTGCAATATGATCCTCATACTGGAAGCGCGGCACGGCGTCGTCCGGCTGTGGTTCGAGCCTTATCTTCGACACGCGTCCGGAGCGGACTGCCTCGAAGATCGGCAGGCGGCCGCCATTCAGGAGATTGTGGACGAGGGATGAGATGAACACGGTCTTGCCGGCGCGCGAAAGCCCGGTCACGCCGAGCCGTAGCGTCGGATTGACGAAACCGGAAGCGCGATCTGTCAAGGTACCGAGTGCAAGCCGGGCGTCATCGGAAAGGCGGGTCAGGAGTGATGGCAAATTTCGGGCCTCGGAACGCGTTGGCATCTGGCCCGGGGGCCAGCTTGGTCATTTGCGATATAGGACGCCGAAGCGGCCGAAAAAAGTGTAGCCAGGCGGCATTCACAGGGCATGACATGCCGGATCGAGCCATGCCGCAAGTTTACCTGGCGGCAGAATGCCGGCCTGTGGTCGGTCGGGGAAATCAATCACCGCAAGCGCGCCAGGCGGATATCCGTAAGGGATCGCTGCGGCCTGTTCGCCGAGGACTTCGCGCAGGATTTCCTCGATCACCGGATTGTGCCCGACCACCATCAGCGAGGCGGCACCGCTCTGCCCGAGGATGATGTCGCGATAGGCATCTTCGGCGCCGGTATAGAGGGCGTCGATATAGCGAATAGTTCTGTCTTCGCCCATTGCGCACCGGAAAGCCTCTGCCGTCTGCCGGCAGCGAACGGCGGGAGAGCTCAGAAGTACCTCCGGCACAAAACCGCGCTCCGCCGCCATTTCGCCGATCATTTTCGCGGCGGCAAAACCGGTGTCGTCAAGCGACCTGTCAAAATCCTTCTGACCCGGAAGCGCCCAGCCGGCCTTGGCGTGTCGGAGAAGGTAGAGCCGGAAAGCCGGGGCAGGTGGGGTAGGCATATGGCGGGATCCCGGAAATGGACCGACGGCAACCGCGTCGATCGCTCGGCTTCAGACGAACTTTGTCCGCTGGCCTTGCGCAAAGATCAAGCCACGGCGATTTGTTTTTCAACAGGCCGGGTGTCAGCTGTGTGCCGAACTGTCGGTTTTAGAACAGTGATGCCCGATATGAGCGCGTTCGCGTCTTCTTCAGCAGACGGGATGGGGAAATATGCGCCCGTTTTTTGTGCGTCTGCTGTCTCGAAATCGGGCTGTTGCGGATTTTTCTGATCCTGCGCCCGCAACTTTCGGCATGTATGGATGCTATCGGTTGCAAGACAATTTCGCGAAAAATTACGAACCTGTAATTTTGATGAAATATTAGCCCGTTAGCCTCGGGACTAAGCAAAGCTTAAAAAACGGTGTGCTATTTTTCAGAGACTTGAAACGGCGCCTGCATGGGTCTATACACCGCCGCAATGAGATGTTCTTCAGGAGAATCGCGTTGAGTGAGAAGATCGATCTTAGTTCCTTTGTCCTTTCCGAGACCGAGGAATTCATGAATACCAACCAGCGTGCATATTTTAGAGCAAAGTTGAACGCTTGGAAAAACGACATCCTGCGTGAGGCGCGTGAGACGCTCGGGCACCTCGCCGAGGAAAGTGCAAACCACCCCGATCTTGCAGACAGGGCATCTTCGGAAACCGACCGAGCGATCGAGCTTCGGGCCCGTGACCGGCAGCGCAAGCTGATCTCCAAGATCGATGCAGCCCTGCAGCGGCTGGATGAGGGAACCTACGGCTACTGTGAGGAGACGGGCGAGCCGATTGGATTGAAGCGTCTCGACGCACGGCCGATCGCCACTCTCTCGATCGAAGCACAGGAACGCCACGAGCGACGCGAAAAAGTCTATCGTGACGAATAACCTTCCGGTCCCGAACCATTAAAACAAACGGCGCGAAAACCTCGCGCCGTTTTTTGTCTTCCAGACTGTTGTGGCACGCAACCCGTCAGTTCTTCCGGTTGACGGCGATCTCGTTCAGCATCCGGTTCATCTCGTCTTCCAGCGTCGGTTCCGTCCTGCCGCCCGCAACGCCGCCCAGCCGTGGTTCCTGGCGGGCGCTCTGCGAAGCCGCGTTCGCGCGCTGGTCATTGTCAACGCGAACGTCATCGGCCGTCAGCTTGCCGAGGTCCCCGGTGATCTGGGCGTCGAGAATGCGTTCGAATTCGGCGACGGAACTGTCTCTCTGGCTCTGCGCGGGCTGGGCGGTTTGCGCGGCGGCTGCGACCGGCACCGGGGTTGTCTGCGTCATGGGACGCTGCGCGGAAACCGAGGGTGTTGCGGCCAGCACACGCGTCCGCGCTGCATCCAAAATGTCCTCCGGCGACCCAGCTCGCTCGAGCGCGACCGTCGGTATGGTATTCGAGGTCACGGGTTGAAGGCGCGGCTGGGCAACCATACGCTCGGGCACTGCCTGGCGCGTTTCCGGCTGCGGCCGTAGCTCGGCGCCTCTGGCCGTCGGTGCCGGGACTTGGTCGATGCTTTCGCCATAAAGCACCTGGCCCATCGCAGAGACCGGCGCCGTCCGGGTTTCCGCCGCCGGTGCCGCACGACGTTCCGCGACCGGGCGCGCGGCGATGGCTTCGGGAAGAGGCGAGGCAGCGGCGGCCTGCGGGGCTGGCTGGGCACCGATGCGGCTTTCGATGACGATGTCCGTCGGGCCGCCGATCATGATCAGGTGCTCGACATCGTCCCGGCGGACCAGAACCAGACGCCTGCGGGTATCGACGGCTGCGGCATCCAGCACGGCGAGCCGCGGCTGCCGGTTCTTGCCACCGCGGATGAAGGGAGAAGATGGCCGGTTGCGGATGAACCAGAGCACCGCCACGAGGCAAAAAAGGCCAAGAGCCACAGCGCCCGCGGCAATGATGAAACGGGTACCGTTGTTGCCAACGATATCTTCGATCATGTGCGTTCTCCTTCGTGATATCCTGACCTGCGCCCATTTGACGGCTTTTTTCAGATCGAGACAAGCGATGTTGCTCTTTGTCCAAGTCTCATTGGTTTATCATAGATCTAGTGCCGTTGTGGGCTTTGGCGACATCAGGCTGGACATTCCCTGTGAATTCACGCCAATGGCTTTCATGCAAGTGCTTTCTGCACTTCCCTGCGGCTGTTAAAGATGATTCCTGCTTGGTGTTTCGCTGTCCGCCGGCGCGGATTGCAGATCCGCCCGAGCCGCCGCCAAGCGGAGCAGATGGACCGAACCCGCGCATTCATTCCGGAGGCGCGCGGCACCGGTTGCAAACGAGGGCCCTATGACGAAATTGCAGCAGGCAGGTGACTATCACATGCCGATTGTGGACCGTGGAAGCCGGCCGGGCACGGTGCTGCGGATCATTCTGCTCGCCATCGTCCTGACCGGTTCAGCCGTTGCCTTCGTCATCTTCAAGAACCAGCTCGAAAATGAGATCGTGCTGGGCATTCTCGGCGTGCTGGCGATGGTCGGTATTTTCTTCCTGGTGTCCTCGGTCATCGGCTTCATCGAGGTCATGCCGCAATCCCGCCCGGACGAGCTTGCCCGGGCCTTTCTCGACGGCCACCAGGACGGCACGCTGGTCACCGACCGCAAGGGCCGGATCATCTATGCCAATGCTGCCTATGGCGCGCTCACCGGGGCGACCAAGGCGACGGAAATCCAGTCGCTCGAAACGATCCTGTCGCGCAACAGGGAGGCGACCGAGGCGATCTATCGCCTGACCAACGGCCTGCATGAAGGCAAGGCCGGCCACGAGGAATTCCGCCTGCTGAAGCCTTTGAACCCGGGCGGCGGCTCTGCTGGATCGGGCGCCCACTGGTTTCGGCTGAAGGCACGCGTCTTGCCGCTCGAAGACGGTGGTCGCAACCCTCTCTACATCTGGCAGATTTCCGACATCACCTCCGAGCGTGACGATCAGGAGCGCTTCTTCAAGGAACTGCAGAACGCCATCGATTATCTCGATCACGCGCCGGCCGGGTTCTTCTCCGCCGGCAAGAAGGGCGAGATCTTCTATATCAACGCCACGCTGGCCGATTGGCTCGGCCTCGACCTTACGAAATTCCAGCCGGGATCGATGACCATTGCCGATCTGGTGGCGGGCGAGGGGCTGGCGCTCGTCCAGTCCGTGCAGGCCGAACCGGGCCTGAAAAAGACCAAGACACTCGACCTCGACCTCAAGAAGGCCAATGGCCAGAGTTTTGCTGTGCGCATGATCCACCGCGTATCCTCGACCCGGGACGGTGCTCCCGGCGAGAGCCGGACGATCGTGCTTGCCCGCTCCACTGACGATGAAAGCGATCAATCGGCCTCGATCGCCGCCATGCGCTTCACCCGTTTCTTCAACAACACGCCGATGGCAATCGCCTCCGTCGATGGCAACGGCCGGATATTGAGAACCAACGCGCCCTTCCTCAAATTGTTTTCTGCCGTCGTGTCGCAGGACGACATGGAGCATGGGGCATTGCTCGAAGCGGTCGTGCATGAGATGGAGCGGCCGCAACTGCGCGAGGCGCTCGAGGCCGCCAAGGATAGGCAGGGCGATATCGCCCCGATCGATTCGCTGCATCCGACCGATGAGACGCGGCATTTCCGCTTCTATGTGAATGCCGTCATCGACCAGAGCGACCAGGCGCCGGAAGAGGCGGCGATCGTCTATGCGGTGGAGATCACCGAGCAGAAGGCGCTCGAGACCCAGATGGCGCAGACGCAGAAGATGAATGCCGTCGGTACGCTGGCAGGCGGCATCGCCCATGACTTCAACAACGTGCTGACGGCGATCCTGCTTTCTTCAGATCACCTGCTTCTCTCGGCCCGGCCCTCCGACGCGAGCTTTGCCGACCTGATGGAAATCAAGCGCAACGCCAACCGCGCTGCCGTGCTGGTTCGCCAGCTTCTCGCCTTTTCGCGCAAGCAGACGATGCGGCCAACGGTGCTCAACATGACCGACGTCGTCGGCGATCTGCGCATGCTGGTCGACCGCATGACCGGAACCAACGTCAAGCTGGAGGTCGACTACGGCCGCGATCTCTGGCCGGTGCGCACCGATCTCGGCCAGTTCGAGCAGGTCATCCTCAACCTCGCGGTCAATGCCCGCGATGCGATGCCCAATGGCGGCGTCATCACGCTGCGCACGCGCAACCTGCCCGCCGCCGAAGTCGCGGCGCTGAACCGGCGTGAACTGCCGGAGGAGGATTATGTGATGGTCGAGGTGTCCGACCAGGGCACCGGCATTCCACCCGAGATCCTCGACAAGATCTTCGAACCCTTCTTCACAACCAAGGAAGTCGGCAAGGGTACCGGCCTCGGGCTGTCGATGGTCTACGGCATCATCAAGCAGTCCGGCGGCTATATCTATCCCGAATCCGAGGTCGGCAAGGGAACGACGTTCCGCATCCTGCTGCCGCGCTATGTCGAGGAAACGCTGCTGCCGGGCGAGGTGGCTGACGTGCCAGCCGCCACCATGCTCGGAACCAAGCCTCCCTCCAAGGCGGAGGAGCCGACCGACCTCACCGGCAACTCGGCGGTCGTGCTCTTGGTGGAAGACGAGGAGGCGGTTCGCCGGGGCGGCAAGCGCATGCTGGAAACCCGCGGCTATACTGTGCACGAGGCCGGCTCGGGCGTCGAGGCGCTCGAGATCATGGAGGAACTGAACGGCGCGGTCGATATCGTCGTCTCCGACGTCGTCATGCCCGAAATGGACGGGCCGACCTTGCTTCGGGAAATCCGCAAGACCTATCCGGACCTTAAGTTCATCTTCGTGTCCGGCTATGCCGAGGACGCCTTCGCCAAGAACCTGCCGGCCGACGCCAAGTTCGGCTTCCTGCCGAAGCCGTTCTCGCTGAAGCAGCTTGCTGTCGCCGTGCGCGAAATGCTGGACAGCTGATTGCCGGTCGCATTCCAGCGACCAACAGGTAAAGCCGGCTCGCCCCTCCAGCCACCGCCTTAGAACGGACAGCGGCAATTTCGGTTGTGGCAAAAGGCCCGTTTTGCGATATTGCAACTGTCAGGCGCATGATTGACGCTCTCATCCCGGGGCAAAAGGCCTGCGTGACCCGCAATCTGAAAGGGCAAACCGGCATGAGCAACCCGACGTGGGGCGAACTGGTGGAAAACAATGTCGGGCGGTTCGGTGACCTCGTCGCCGGCATTGACCCATCGCTGCCTGAGATCCCGGCTTTCTTCGGACAGGGCAACGAGGGGGCGGCCTGGATAGGCGACTTCGTGAATTTTATCCTCGACACCATCGAGGGGCATGTCGGATTCGTAAAATTCCAGTCAGCCTATTTCGAAGCCTGCGGCCTAGTCGGCCTGGCAGCACTTTCCGCGGGGATGAAAAGGGCAAGAGAAGCAGGTATAGGCGTCATCCTCGATGCCAAAAGAGGAGACATAGGTGCGACTGCCGCCGCCTATGCCCGCGCCTATCTGACGCCGGCATCTGCCGGTGGCAGCGCCGACTTTGAGGCTGATTGCCTGACCGTCAATCCCTTGATGGGGCCCGATACTCTCGCGCCTTTTGTCGATTGCGCCACCCGTTTTGGCAAGGGCTTGTTCGTTCTTTGCCGAACTTCAAATCCCGGTGCGGGCTGGCTTCAGGACAAGATGGCCGGCAACCGGCTTGTCTCTGATCGTGTGGCCGATTTGATCGGCGGATACGGCACTGTTCCCGATTCGGCGTCTCGCCTGGCGTCCGTCGGGGCGGTGATCGGAGCAACGGCGCCGAATGAAGGCCGACGATTGCGGCAGTTGCTGCCCCGCACGATCATTCTTGCGCCGGGCCTTGGCGCACAGGGCGGTGATCCCGCTTCAATCCATTCGCTGCGAGGCGACATACCGGGCGACCTGCTCGTGCCTGTGTCTCGCGGCCTCAGCCGTGTCGAGGATCGAGGGATTTCAGCCAGTGATTATCGTCAGCTCATCATAAGCAGGATCGAAGCGTTCAAAGCCGCAATTGCCTATGACTACGCCGGGCGGCGGACCCGTTTGGCATGATCGGCTTCAGGAGCAGGCGTATCGCAAAACGACGCGCGCAAAAGACTGAATTCTGCGCGCGAGTTTTGCTATTCGGCCAACCAACTTGCCAATTTCGGCCAGGGGCCAGGAGGCCGCGCCAGCGGTCGCGTCTCCCAGCCTGTTGGCCTTATTCCAGCGCAACCGCGATTTCCGCGGCAAGGCGCGCGTTGTTCTCGACCAGCGCGATGTTGGTTTCGAGGCTCCGGCCATCCGTCAGCCCGAAGATGCTGTCGAGCAGATAGGGCGTGACCGCCTTGCCGGAAATCTCGTCGCGTTCGGCGTTGTCGAGCGCGCGGGCGATGTAGATCTCCATTTCGTCGCGCGGGATTTCGCTTTCCTCGGGTACCGGGTTGGCGACCAGCATGCCGCCATCGACGCCGAGCAGGTCGCGCATCCGCTGGAAATTGGCGATTGCCGCCGGGCTGTTGAGCATCAGCGGGCTCCTCAGTCCGGAATCGCGCGACCAGAAGGCCGGGAAGATGTCGCTGTCATAGGTGACGACCGGAACGCCTCGCGTTTCCAGCACTTCGAGCGTCTTGGGAATGTCGAGGATCGCCTTGGCGCCGGCTGAGACGACAATCACGCCGGTGCGCGCCAGTTCGTCGAGGTCGGCGGAAATGTCGAATGTCTCCTCGGCCTTGCGATGCACGCCGCCGATGCCGCCGGTCGCAAAGACCCGGATGCCGGCGCGCGCCGCGGCGATCATGGTTGCGGCGACAGTCGTTGCGCCCGTGCGGCGTTCGGCAATCGCAAAGGCGAGGTCGGCGCGCGACAGCTTCATCGCGCCTTCGGTCTGGGCCAGCGCTTCCAGCTGCGCGTCTTCCAGGCCGATGTGCAAGACCCCGTCGATGACGGCGATCGTTGCCGGTACTGCACCTTCCTCGCGGATGATCGCCTCGACGCTGCGGGCCATGTCGAGATTGCCGGGGAAGGGCATGCCATGGGTGATGATGGTCGATTCCAGCGCTACGAGCGGCGCGCCGCGTGCCTTGGCGGCCGCGACTTCGGTGGAATATTCCATCGGCAGAAGGGGTGAAAACGGCTTGGTCATCGCATGTCCTTTGTGGCTTTCTCAGGCGCGTTCATGACAGGATTTCGGCTGGCGGCACAAGCCGAATTGCCTCGGCCAGCATCTCGCGCGACATTTTTTCCGATACGGCAAGCGGCGAGCGCACGGTGATGCCGGCGGCCGCGACCCCTGAACGCAGGCACACATCCAGCGGTTCGCCGCTGAGAAATGCCGCCAGGAAACCGGCGGCCAGCGCGTCTCCGGCGCCGGTTACATCGCCGAGCGCATCGAGGGCAGGCGGGGTGACGGCAACGGCCTGCCCCTGCCGAAAGGCGAGCGCCGGTCTGCCGCCGCGGGTGATGACGCCGCCGGAAAGACCGGCAGCCCGCAGAAGGGCGGGCCATTCTGCCGCTTCCGTGACGTCGCTGCCCGTCAGGGCGCGCGCTTCCGCCTCGTTCATGAACAGGAAGCTGAGACCGGCGAGACTGTTTGCAAGGCGCACCACCTTGGCGGGAGAAATGGCGATGGCCGCGATCGGCTTTGATTGCTGCGCGGCCCGTTCGATGAGGCTCGCAAGGGTTTCCTCCGGCAGGTTGGCATCGGTAACGATAAGGTCGCTCGAAGAAACGACCTCCCGCATGGCACGTTGCTGCAGCCGCCGTGGGGAGAACAGCCGGTAGAGATCCATGTCGGCGAGGGCGATCACCAGATTGCCGTCGCTTTCGAGAATGGCCGTGTAGCTCGGTGTCTTGCGATCGAGGAAGACGAACGGGTTGTCGATCACGCCCGCTGCAGCGGCGGCTTCTGCGACCGTGTCGCCCGCCGCATCGCCGCCGCGCGGGCTGATCATGCGGACCTCGAGCCCGAGCCGCGCCAGATTGCGCGCCGCATTGAAGCCGCCGCCGCCGGCCTCCTCGAACCAGCTGCCGGGATTGCTGGCGCCCGGGGCCGTCGCGCCGCAGATGCGCCCCCGCCGGTCAATATGCGCGCCGCCGAAGATGGAAACTTTGCTGCCTGTCATGCGTTTTCCCGACTGTGCCCCTGCGATCCGATTCGTTGTGTCCGTTTTTCGAGGGCGTCTTCTATTTCACTTTTTTACCGGCTTCCGAAAGAACTGGAACAAGAAACGAACACGCCGTCATTTTTTCCATGGAATCAGCGATATAGGCGCCCCTTGCCAGATGAGAACAAAAAGTGTACATAGCTTTCATCGGCAGCTTCATTGCCTCGGCAGCTTCCATAACCTAAAGGTGGATCAAATGGCACAAAACTCTTTGCGGCTCGTAGAGGACAAATCGGTGGATAAAAGCAAGGCACTTGAAGCGGCACTTTCCCAGATCGAACGGTCGTTCGGCAAGGGATCGATCATGAAGCTCGGTGGAAAGGACAGCATCGTCGAGATCGAAACCGTTTCGACGGGCTCCTTGAGTCTCGACATCGCACTCGGCATCGGCGGACTGCCCAAGGGGCGTATCGTCGAAATCTACGGACCGGAAAGCTCAGGCAAGACCACCCTTGCGCTGCAAACGATCGCCGAAGCCCAGAAAAAGGGCGGCATCTGCGCCTTCGTCGATGCGGAACACGCGCTGGATCCGGTCTATGCCCGCAAGCTCGGCGTCGATCTGGAAAACCTTTTGATCTCCCAGCCGGATACCGGCGAACAGGCGCTTGAAATCACCGATACGCTGGTGCGTTCCGGTGCGATCGATGTTCTCGTCATCGACTCCGTGGCGGCGCTGACGCCGCGCGCTGAAATCGAAGGCGAAATGGGTGACAGCCTGCCGGGACTGCAGGCCCGCCTGATGAGCCAGGCGCTGCGCAAGCTGACCGCGTCGATCTCCAAGTCGAACTGCATGGTGATCTTCATCAACCAGATCCGCATGAAGATCGGCGTCATGTTCGGCTCGCCGGAAACGACAACGGGCGGCAACGCGCTGAAGTTTTACGCCTCGGTGCGTCTCGACATCCGCCGCATCGGCTCGGTCAAGGAGCGCGAAGAGGTTGTCGGCAACCAGACCCGCGTCAAGGTCGTCAAGAACAAGATGGCGCCTCCCTTCAAGCAGGTCGAATTTGACATCATGTATGGCGAAGGCGTTTCCAAGACCGGCGAGCTCGTCGATCTCGGCGTCAAGGCCGGCATCGTTGAAAAATCGGGCGCCTGGTTCTCCTATAACAGCCAGCGTCTCGGCCAGGGCCGCGAGAACGCCAAGTCGTTCCTGCGCGACAACCCGGATACGGCACGTGAGATCGAACTCGCCCTGCGCCAGAATGCCGGTTTGATCGCTGAAAAATTCCTTGAAAACGGTGGACCGGAAGCTGGAGACGATAGTGACGATGCCGCTTTGGCATAAGATCGGGTGATTTTTCAGAACGTCTTTGCCGGCCGCTCCTTGACAGGGCGGCCGGTTTGCTTTTGCCGTCTGGACAGGGGTTGGCGCGGACGATAAAAGCCTGTGTTCCAAATGGGCGGGAGCAGGATCGGCGAATATCGGCGATCGGCGATCGGCGATTTTCAAGAGTTTTCCGGTTCGCGGCTCGGCCAGGTCGGCTGCGGACATCTGATGCAGAGGTAAGGGCGCACTATGAACGGCGTGAATGAAATCCGGTCGACGTTCCTCGACTACTTCAAGAAGAACGGCCATGAGGTCGTGCCGTCGAGCCCGCTGGTTCCGCGCAACGACCCGACCCTGATGTTCACCAATGCCGGCATGGTGCAGTTCAAGAACGTCTTTACCGGCCTCGAGCAACGCCCCTATTCGACCGCCGCCACCGCGCAGAAATGCGTGCGTGCCGGCGGCAAGCATAACGACCTCGACAATGTCGGCTATACCGCGCGCCATCACACCTTCTTCGAAATGCTCGGCAATTTCTCGTTCGGCGATTATTTCAAGGAGCGGGCGATCGAGCTTGCCTGGAACCTGATCACCAAGGATTTCGGCATCGACGCCAAGCGTCTGCTGGTCACTGTCTATCACACCGACGACGAGGCGTTCGGCCTGTGGAAGAAGATCGCCGGCTTCAGCGACGACCGGATCATCCGCATCCCGACCAGCGACAATTTCTGGGCGATGGGCGATACCGGTCCCTGCGGTCCCTGTTCCGAAATCTTCTACGACCATGGCGACCATATCTGGGGCGGCCCTCCGGGCTCGAAGGATGAGGATGGCGACCGCTTCATCGAAATCTGGAACCTCGTCTTTATGCAGTACGAGCAGGTGACGAAGGAAGAGCGCGTCGATCTTCCGCGTCCGTCGATCGACACCGGCATGGGCCTCGAGCGGGTTGCGGCCCTCATGCAGGGCAAGCACGACAACTACGACATCGACCTGTTCCGGACGCTGATCGAGGCGTCTGAAGAGGCGACCGGCGTCAAGGCCGAGGGCGACCGTCGCGCCAGCCACCGCGTCATTGCCGACCATCTGCGGTCCTCCGCCTTCCTCATTGCCGATGGCGTCCTGCCGTCGAACGAAGGCCGCGGCTACGTGCTTCGCCGCATCATGCGCCGTGCCATGCGCCATGCGCAGTTGCTCGGCGCCAAGGAGCCGTTGATGTGGAAGCTCCTGCCGGCCCTGGTCGGCCAGATGGGCCGCGCCTATCCCGAGCTGATGCGTGCCGAAGCGCTGATTTCCGAAACCCTGAAACTCGAGGAAACCCGCTTCCGCAAGACGCTGGAGCGTGGCCTCGGCCTTCTTGCCGATGCGACGGCGGATCTCTCGGAAGGCGACCGGCTGAACGGTGAAACCGCCTTCAAGCTCTACGACACCTACGGCTTCCCGCTCGACCTGACGCAGGACGCGTTGCGCGCCCGCGGCATCGGCGTCGATACGGACGCATTTTCCGCGGCCATGGAGCGGCAGAAGGCGGAGGCTCGCGCCTCCTGGTCCGGCTCCGGTGACAAGGCGACGGAAACCATCTGGTACGAACTCAAGGAAAAGCTCGGGGCAACCGACTTCCTCGGCTACGACACCGAGACGGCCGAAGGCGTCGTCCAGGCGATCGTGCGCGACGGCAAGGCGATCGAAACCGCTGCGAAAGGCGAGACGGTCCAGCTGGTGCTAAACCAGACGCCGTTCTACGGTGAGTCCGGCGGCCAGGTGGGCGATACCGGCGTGATCTCGACCGACGGCGCCAGGCTGACGGTGACCGACACGCAGAAGCGTGGCGAAGGCCTGTTCGTGCATTCCTGCGTCGTGGACGAAGGCACCGTGAAGGTCGGCGATGCCGCCGCGCTCACCGTCGATCACGCCCGCCGCTCGCGGTTGCGTGCCAACCATTCAGCGACCCATCTTCTCCACGAGGCGCTGCGCGAGGTGCTCGGCACCCATGTTGCGCAGAAGGGCTCGCTGGTCGCGCCCGAGCGCTTGCGCTTCGACGTTTCGCATCCGAAGCCGATGACGGCCGACGAGCTGAAGGTGGTCGAGGACATGGCCAACGAGATCATCGTGCAGAACTCAGCCGTCACCACCCGCCTGATGAGCGTCGACGATGCGATCGCCGAGGGCGCGATGGCGCTGTTCGGCGAGAAATACGGCGATGAGGTCCGCGTCGTGTCGATGGGGCAGGGCATTCATGGCTCCAAGGCCAACCGGCCCTATTCGGTCGAACTCTGCGGCGGCACCCATGTCGGTGCCACCGGCGAAATCGGCCTGGTGCGGATCGTCGGCGAAAGTGCCGTCGGCGCTGGCGTTCGCCGCCTCGAGGCGTTGACCGGTGCGTCGGCGCTTGCCTACCTCAACGAGCAGGACGAGCGGGTGAAGTCGCTTGCTACGACGCTGAAGGTGCAGCCGGCAGAGGTGTTGAGCCGCGTCGAAACACTGATGGACGAGCGCCGCAAGCTGGAGCGCGAGCTGAACGAGGCAAAGAAGAAGCTGGCGCTCGGCGGCGGTGACGCCAATGGCTCTGCCGATCAGGTGCAGGAGATTGCCGGCGTCAAGTTCCTCGGCAAGGTCGTGACCGGCGTCGAGCCGAAAGATTTGAAGAGCCTCGCCGATGATGGCAAGAAGAGCCTCGGTTCCGGCATCGTCACCTTTGTCGGCGTTTCCGCCGATGGCAAGGCGAGCGCCGTGGTTGCCGTCACCGACGACCTGACCGGCCGCTTCAGCGCCGTTGACCTGGTCCGCGTCGCCTCCGCCGCGCTCGGCGGCAAGGGCGGCGGCGGTCGCGCCGACATGGCGCAGGCCGGGGGCCCGGACGGTGCCAGGGCCAAGGATGCGATCGACGCGGTCGGCGCGGCGCTTGCGGCGTAAGCCGGCTTCAACGGAATTGTTTGTGTGACGAGAAACCGGGCTGAGAGGTCCGGTTTTTTCTTTGGCCGATGCTTTCGCGTGTTCAAATCGCCCGCGCCAACTCCGCAGGATTTGTCAAACGGCGATATGGTTCTGTCGCGTTGTTCGGCTTGCATGAGGATCGACATGAGGGAAGACAGCATCTGGGCGGTTTACGAGCAACGCCTGCATCGGGTATCGGCCTATATCCACGATCATCTGGACGAGGAGCTCGATCTCGATCGGCTTTCGGCGATCGCCTGCCTGTCGCCGCATCACTGGCATCGGGTCTACCGGGCCGTGCACGGCGAGACGCTGGCAGCGACCGTCAAGCGGCTCAGGCTGCACAGGGCCGCCGGCGATCTCGTGCGCACCAACCTCTCCGTCGAAGAGATTGCAAGACGAACCGGCTACCCCAATCTCCAGTCCTTCAACCGGATTTTCAAATCGGTGTTCGGCATGCCGCCGGCCCGATATCGCAGGGAGGGGAGCCACACGATCTTTCAATCGGTGTCGAAAAAAGGAATTGGCGACATGTACGACGTAACGACGAAAACCCTGCCGCCCCGCGAACTGGTCGGCGTCAGTCACACAGGCTCCTATATGGCAATCGGCCGTGCCTTCGAAACGCTTGGCGGCACGCTGCAGGCACGGCACCTCTTCGCGCCGGAGATGAAGATGATTGGCGTCTATCTCGATGATCCGGAACTGGTGCCGGAAGACAAGCTGCGCTCCTTTGCCTGCGTGACCGAGGGTGAGCATGTCCCGGCGGAAGCGCCGTTGGTACACCGGCATCTCGATGGCGGCGAATATGCGGTGCTGCGGCACAAAGGCCCCTACGCCGACATGCACAGGGCCTATCGCTGGCTCTACGGCGAATGGCTGCCGCAGTCCGGCCGCGAAGTCCGTGACACTGTGATGTTCGAGGAATATATCAACAATCCGCGTGACGCAGCGCCCACGGAGCTGCTGACGGATATCCATCTGCCGCTGAAATGAGCGGATCGCAGCGCCCGGAGCGTGAGGCGGGCGCTGCGTATCTTATCCTGTCGGAGGGCAGGGCGCTCATGGATTTTTCGCGCCGAAAACACCCCAGTGCCTCAGTCCTTCCACGACGCCATCCGCCATCAATCCATTGGCGCGATAGATATCCGGCCGTTCCGCGGCGATTTCCTGCAACTCCGGAAGGGCATTGCCGACGACGATACCGCGCACGCCCGGCAAGTCGAACATGCTGCGATCATTGTTGGTGTCGCCGGCAACGACGACATCGTCGTGCGAAAGTCCAAGCTGGCGGCAGAGCCAGGTGAGTGCCGCTCCCTTGTCGACGCCCGCCGGCAGAATGTCGAGATCGCGGTTGCTGGAATAGACCAAGCGGGCCGGTATCCCCGCAGCTGCCAGCCGTTCCTCGATGCTCGCCAGCGTCGCCGTGTCGGCGTCGCGCAGGTACCAGCTTGACTTATGGGCGTGCTGATACGCATCCGGCTGGACGACGACATCGGCGAGGTCGGCGAGCGCTGCGGCAATCAGCGTCCGGTCGAACCCGGCACCGATAGAGCGGGTGTAGAGCTTAGCGTGGGATGGATCCCTCTCATTGTGCAGCATGGTCCCGACGCCGCCGATATAGACATCCGGCGGGGGCAGGGCCGTGGTGGCGACAAAGGCCC
The DNA here is from genome assembly GCF_000379605.1 of Rhizobium giardinii bv. giardinii H152. GTDB lineage: Bacteria > Pseudomonadota > Alphaproteobacteria > Rhizobiales > Rhizobiaceae > Pararhizobium > Pararhizobium giardinii. Next base: position 408,635 of record NZ_KB902579.1, read on the forward strand.
TTTGGTCCTCGATCAGCCGGCCGCTATTGACGACAAGCAATGGCCGATCTTCCTGCGGAAGGTTTTGCCAGGCCTCACAAAACCGCACCTCCGCGGCCTGGTCGCCTGCCAGTGTGCCGTCTATGTCGCTGCAGAGCAGCCGCACGCGCCTCAATCCCCATCCGTCCATGGTTCCGCCCATTCGTTGTCGTCCATCGCCTGTGGCATCGGACGGCCTTCCACGACCCCGATCAGTTGCTGGGCAATCCCGGTCCAGGTGAAGAGGCTGCGTGCCTTGTGGGCCCCCATGCGCGACAGGCGACCATAGAGCCGCTCATGTTTCAGCGGTTTCATCATGGTGATGCCGAGATCGTATTTGTCGAAGGGATCGGCAAACAGGGCGTGGCGACCATAGCTCACAGCACGGAACAGGCCGCCATGGATGGTGATGATGGTCGGCGTGCCACTGGCCATCGCTTCGATCGCCGTCATGCCGAAGGGCTCGTAGCGGCTGGAGAGAACGAAGATATCGGCGGCGCGGTAGAAGTCCGGCAAATCCTCGTCGGTCACGAAGCCGGAGAAGACGACCTTGTCCTGCAATCCGAGGGAGGCAACGCGATCTTTCAATTCCCTAAGCAGCCCCGCCTCGTGCTCGTCCATGTTCTCGCCGCCCACGGCCAGATGAAGCCGCGCGTCCGGTTCGCGCTCGGCGAGCACGGAAAATCCGTCGATCAAGAGGTCGTAGCCCTTGTTGGTCGCGAGCCTTCCCATCGCCATCACCACCTTGCCTTCGAAGCCGAAGCGCTGGCGCGCCATTTCGCGCGTTGCCTTGGAAACGGGGAAGAAACGGTTGTCATCGTAACCGGGCGGGATCATGTGCACCCGGTCGCGCGGCAGGTTATAGTCGTTCACCAACATCTCCACCTGGATCGGCGTCGTGGCGATCACCATACTGCAGGAACGATAGATGATCAGTTCGTGCTTGATGCGTTCGGAGAAGTTGAATTCCTTTTCGAAGGTATCCGCCTTGTCGGGGTAGTCCGTCTCCATCTGCCGTTTCTTCCAGAGGCCGAGCGAATGCGGCGTATGGATGTGGGTGACGCCAAGCGCTTCCGACAAGCGCTGGCCGGCTATGCCGGCGTCCCAATAATGGCTGTTGATCAGCGTGTAGGTGAAATTGTTCCGGCGGATGAAGCGCGCGGCATTCTCGCACCATTCCATCAGGTGCTGGTAGAGATATTCTTTCGGAATGAACTCTCTGCCGCCGCAGGGGATGCGGATGACGCGCACGCGTTCGTCGACTTCGTCGAATTCCGGCTGGTCCTCGAAGCGGCGCGTGTAGATATCGACCTCATGACCGAGCAGCGCCAGTTTGCGGGCAAGTTCGATGACGTAGACCACCTGGCCACCGGTATCGGCAGCGCCAAGCGGCGGTTCGGCGGCGACGTATCCGTGGGTGGATACGAGGGCGATGCGCGGAAGATGCGAATGGGGTCTGTCAGGAGCAACGGTCATTTATCAGCTGTCACGATCTTTTCTGGGAGGTGAAGCGTGCCCGGCACGCAGAAAGGTTCACCTCGCGAACGATCGGGAGCGGAAAAGGTTCCAAATAAAGATGACGCGTGTACTGGAGATGTTGCGCAGCCGCTGGTTTAGACTTTACTGTGTGCCGCGCATTTGTGGCAACGGCGGTTTGGGAGCCGCTTGCAGTTGGGGAAAGATTCAATGACCGACAACGCACTGGTTATCCATCGATCGAAGACCAAGACATTGCTGCTTTTCTTCGGTGCAGTGGCCTTCGTTGCGCTGGGCGCGTTCATTGCGAAGACAACCTATGCCGAACAGGGGCCCGGTGCCTTTGGGGTCTTCATTGGCCTTGTCTCCATCGTCTTTTTCGGATTTTGCGGCATCCTCATCCTCGTCAAGGTCTTCGACGGGCGTCCGGCGGTCGAATTTCTGAAGGAAGGTCTGCTGGTGCGGGATATTTCGGCCACGCCGATCAACTGGCCAGACATTATCGCCGCACGGCTGATCTCCTATCGCAACCAGCCCATCGTCGAACTGATCCTGTCTCCGCAGGCCGAGCAGTCTTTGCCCTTTACGCGCGTTGTGCGCTACACCCGTGCGGCAAACCGCGGACTGGGCATCAATGGCGTCTGCCTGAGCGCGGCGGGGCTTCAGATGCCGGCGTCGGATATCGTCGATCGGATCGGCGAGTGGGCGCAAAAGGCTCAGTCCGCCGAAATCTGAGGTTCGAAATAAAGAAACCCGGCACGGAGCCGGGTCTCTCAAAATCGGTATTGGCGACTGCGATCAGGCGGCCATTGCCTTGCGCAGGTTCTCGTCGATCTTGTCGAGGAAGCCGGTGGTCGAGAGCCAGGGCTGGTCGGGTCCGATGAGAAGTGCCAGGTCCTTTGTCATGAAGCCGGCTTCGACGGTATCGACGCAGACCTTTTCCAGCGTATCGGCGAACCTTGCGAGCTCGGCGTTGTCGTCGAGCTTGGCGCGGTGGGCGAGACCACGGGTCCAGGCGAAGATCGAGGCGATCGAATTGGTCGAGGTTTCCTCGCCCTTCTGGTGCTGGCGGTAGTGGCGGGTGACGGTACCGTGGGCGGCTTCGGCTTCCACCGTCTTGCCGTCCGGCGTCATCAGGACCGAGGTCATCAGGCCGAGCGAGCCGAAGCCCTGAGCGACGATGTCGGACTGGACGTCACCATCATAGTTCTTGCAGGCCCAGACATAGCCGCCGGACCACTTGAGCGCCGAAGCGACCATGTCGTCGATCAGGCGGTGTTCGTACCAGATCTTCAGTTCCTTGAACTTTTCGGAAAATTCCTCGTCGAAGACTTTCTGGAAGATGTCCTTGAAGCGGCCGTCATAGACCTTGAGGATGGTGTTCTTGGTCGACAGGTAGACCGGAACCTTGCGCTGCAGGCCGTAATTCAGCGAGGCGCGGGCGAATTCGGTGATCGATTCGTCGAGGTTGTACATGCCCATGGCAACGCCAGCCGCCGGGGCGTCATAAACTTCGTGCTCGATTTCCTTGCCGTCGTCGCCGACGAACTTCATGTAGAGCTTGCCCTTGCCGGGGAACTTGAAGTCGGTGGCGCGATACTGGTCGCCGAAAGCGTGGCGGCCGACGATGATCGGCTTGGTCCAGCCGGGAACGAGGCGCGGTACGTTCTTGCAGATGATCGGCTCGCGGAAGATCACGCCGCCGAGGATGTTGCGGATCGTGCCGTTCGGCGACTTCCACATCTTCTTCAGCTTGAATTCCTCGACGCGGGCCTCGTCAGGGGTGATGGTCGCGCACTTGACGCCGACGCCGTGCTTCTTGATGGCGTTGGCCGCATCGATCGTCACCTGATCGTCGGTGGCGTCGCGGTTTTCCATGCCGAGGTCGTAATATTCCAGATCGATATCCAGATATGGATGGATCAGCTTATCCTTGATGAACTGCCAGATGATGCGGGTCATCTCATCGCCGTCGAGCTCGACGACCGGATTGGCGACCTTGATCTTTGTCATGATGCAAACCTCTGCATGGGGTTGGAATGGAAACGGGATTGCGCCCCTATAGCATCCAGTTCACGACAGGCAAAGGCATGGCGGCGTGATTTCGTTAGCGTTTCGTGCGGGGCGGGGAGGCCGTCTAGTGACCGCGTTCAGCCCTTGGGAAATAGCCCTCGGGAGACTTTGGATAGCCGCGTTTCTCTTGCGCCAGGACGGTGGGCGCATCGAGCGAGGCGATCGGCGCGTCGCGGGCGGTCGGCACAAGTCCGTCGAGCTGCAGTGCAAGGTAACGTCCGCAGCAGACCCGCAGGAACGAGGTGAAGTTTTCAGGCGGATGTCCCTCCTCGAGCGATTCCGTGTAGAGCCGTCCGATCAGGCGGCCGACCGACATGCCATCGCGTTCGCCAATGTCTTCGAGGATCGACCAGAAGAAACTTTCAAGCCGGATGCTGGTCGCCACGCCGTCGATCCGCACCGAGCGCGTCACACTCTGCCACAGCGCCGGATCGGCGCCGATGAATAGTCTGCACATCTATTCCTCCCAGGGCTTTCCGTCAGCCATGATGCCGCGCAAAAATGCTTTCGCGCGTTCTGAGCGGCATCAAGGCCCGGAGTGTCCGCCCTTTGCTGCGATCTGACAAGGCTTGTCAGGCCGCCGAGCGCGTCAGGGAGGGGCTATGGCGAATCTCGGTGCCGAGAACCTTAAGGAACTGGCCGATCCAGGCGGGATGGGCAGGCCAGGCGGGCGCCGTCACCAGATTGCCGTCGGTGACGGCCTGGTCGACCGGGATATCAGCGTAGCGACCGCCAGCGAGTTCGACATCGAAACGGCATGCCGGATAGGCCGAGCAGGTTCGCCCTTTCAGCACACCGGCTGCGGAAAGAATCTGCGCGCCATGGCAGATGGCTGCGACCGGTTTTCCGGCATCGAAGAAATGCCGGACCATGGCGATCACGGCCGCATCGAGCCGCAGATATTCCGGCGCCCGTCCACCGGGGATGACCAGGGCATCGTAGCTATCGGCCTTGGTGTCCGCGAAGGTGGCGTTCAGCGTGAAATTATGGCCCCGCTTTTCCGAATAGGTCTGGTTTCCCTCGAAATCGTGGATGGCCGTGGCGATCTGCTCGCCGGCGGCCTTGCCGGGGCAAACGGCGTCGACGGTATGGCCGACGGCGAGAAGCGCCTGGAACGGCACCATGGTCTCGTAGTCTTCGGCAAAGTCGCCGCAGATCATCAGAATTTTCTTGCCGCTCATCTCATCCTCCATCGTGTTGCGTGCGAAAAACAATGCCATGTGCGCCTTGCGGCCGGGTATTAGCCGGTTACTACATCGACAGGCGCAACGGGCCCGCCGTGGCGCGCAAGACTGGCCTCGCATGAGGCCAGGAAAATGGCTATGACCGTGACAAGACGGCGCCGGCCGCCGGTCAGCGACAGGAATGTGGAGATAGTTATGAAACGCTTGGTACTGGTGCTTCTCGCCTCGTGCGCGGTCTCCGTGGCCGTGGCTGCCGATCCGGCAGCCCCCGTCAACGAGATCATGCGGGAAGCGGTCAAGGGCTGGGCGGAAGATGCGCAGACGGGCGAGGACTATTTTTCCGAGGCGCGCCTTCAACGCATCTACAGTCAGGATTTTGCCAAGGCCTATCGCGAAGCGGCGAAATTTCCGGCCTATGACGAGGGCGATTCTCCCTTCGACTACGATGTTATCGTCAGCGGCCAGGACAGTTGCTCGATCAAGGACCTGAACGTTTCGGCCGGCCCCGACGTGGAGGGCAAAAGCGATGTCGCCGTGACCTTCGACAACACCCATTGCCTGGGCGAGCGCGCGGCCGACTGGAAGCCGAGCGAGTTGCATTTCCTCGTGATCGAGGAAGCCGGCCATCCGGTCATCGACGATATCGTCAGGCCGAACGGCGTGGGCTCGCTGAAGGCGGAACTGCAGGGCATTGCGAGCCAGGGAGCAGGCGAGCAGTAACCGGCTTGGTGGTGCGGCTTTCAAATTCGCCCCAACTGTGCAAGGAAGCGCCGCAACGGACGTAAAGGCGAAGGCATGGCAGGAACCAACAGCGAGCGCGAACTACTGACGGAAGGCCCGGCGATCATTCTGGTGCATCCGCAGCTTGGCGAGAATATCGGCATGGTGGCACGCGCCATGGCCAATTTCGGCCTTGCCGAGCTGCGCCTCGTCAATCCGCGCGACGGATGGCCGAGCGAAAAGGCGAAATCGGCGGCCAGCCGCGCGGATCACGTCATCGAAAACGCCAAGCTCTATGCTTCGACGGAAGAGGCCATCGCCGATCTCAATTTCGTCTATGCGACAACGGCGCGTGATCGCTATGGCTACAAGCCGGTGCGGTCTCCGCTTGTCGCCGCCGAAACGCTCCGCCAAAAATTCTCGGCCGGGCAGGCGACAGGCATTCTTTTCGGTCGCGAGCGCACCGGTCTCACCAACGAGGAAATCGCGCTCGCCGACGAGATCGTCACTTTTCCCGTCAATCCGGCCTTCGCTTCGCTCAACCTGGCGCAGGCGGTCCTCCTGATGTCGTACGAGTGGCTGAAGACGAGCATGGCCTCGCCTGAGGAAACGTCGTTTCAGGCGCTCTCGCAGAGGCCGGCGACGAAGGAACATCTGCAGGGCCTGTTCGATCACGTCGAGGAAGCACTCGATGCACGCGGATATTTTCGTCCCGTCGCCAAAAAGCCGAAATTGGTCGAAAATCTGCGCGCTGTCCTGACCCGCCCGGCCTTTACCGAATCCGAAATTCGTCTTGTGCGAGGCGTCATCTCGTCGCTTGATCGCTTCACCCGCGAGGCGCCGCGCGGTGCCGGAGCGCCGGAAAACTCGCGCGCGAAAAAGGTAGAAGATGCCGGTGACGACCTCTGAGCTGAAGCCCATCCTCGTCTTCGACAGCGGGATCGGCGGGCTCACCGTGCTGCGCGAGGCGCGCGTGCTGATGCCGGAGCGGCATTTCATCTATGTCGCCGACGACGCGGCTTTTCCTTATGGTGGCTGGGAAGAGCCGGCCCTGAAGGAGCATATCATCAAACTCTTCGCGCAGTTGCTTGCCGCGCACGATCCGGAAATCTGCATCATCGCCTGCAATACCGCATTCACCCTCGTCGGGGCGGATCTGCGCGCCGCCTTTCCGGACATGCGTTTCGTCGGCACCGTCCCGGCGATCAAACCGGCGGCGGAGCGCACCCGCTCGGGACTGGTTTCCGTGCTGGCAACGCCCGGGACGGTCAAGCGCGCCTATACGCGCGATCTCATCCAGTCGTTTGCCTCGCAATGCGATGTGCGGCTCGTTGGCTCGGAAAATCTGGCGCGGATGGCGGAAGCCTATATCCGCGGCGAGGTGATCAGTGATGCGGCGGTACTCGCCGAGATCGAACAATGTTTCGTCGAAGAGGAGGGCCGCAAGACCGATATCGTCGTGCTCGCCTGCACCCACTATCCCTTCATGGCCAATGTCTTCCGCCGCCTCGCGCCCTGGCCGGTGGACTGGCTCGATCCGGCAGAGGCGATCGCGCGCCAGGCGCGCCGGCTGGTGCCGCTGCCCGATGGTTTTGAACCGCTGAACGGGATCGATCCGGCCGTCTTCACGTCGGGCAATCCGGATTTCTCGACGCGACGGCTGATGCAGGGCTTCGGACTTACCGTACGGTAAACGAAATCTTTCTTAGCTGTGGGTTTCGGTTGCATCGGGGCGAAAACCTCCGAGAACGGTGCTAAGGCTTCCTGCTTGCGGGTTCGTGGCGGCGCATCCGGCATGGCATTTGGAACGAGGTGGATATGAAAGTCGGCATCGACATGGGGACGGCGTCCGATGGCGCATCCGTTCCGCTCGATATCGAGGAGCTTCTGGCGACGCGCCTTCTGGTGCAGGGCAACTCAGGCTCAGGCAAATCGCATCTCCTGCGCCGCCTTCTCGAACAGTCGGCCCCCTGGGTGCAGCAGTGCATCATCGATCCCGAAGGCGATTTCGTCACGCTCGCCGACAAGTTCGGCCATGTCGTGATCGAGGGCGAGCGGACGGAAGCCGAACTGATCGGCATCGCCACCCGTATCCGCCAGCATCGTGTTTCCTGTGTGCTCTCGCTCGAAGGGCTCGATATCGAGCAGCAGATGCGCAATGCCGGGATTTTCCTCAATGCGATGTTCGATGCCGACCGAGACTATTGGTATCCGGTTCTCGTCGTCGTCGACGAGGCGCAGATGTTTGCGCCGTCCGTTGCCGGCGACGTCTCGGAGGAAGCGCGCAAGATCTCGCTCGGTGCCATGACCAACCTGATGTGCCGCGGCCGCAAGCGCGGGCTTGCCGGCGTTATCGCGACCCAGCGACTGGCAAAGCTCGCCAAGAACGTCGCAGCGGAAGCCTCCAATTTCCTGATGGGCCGCACGTTTCTCGATATCGACATGGCTCGCGCCGCCGACCTGCTCGGCATGGACCGACGCACGGCCGAAATGTTCCGCGACCTGAAGCGTGGCTCCTTCGTGGCGCTCGGCCCGGCCCTGTCACGCCGCCCGCTGCCGGTGACGATCGGCAATGTCGAGACCTCGGCCCGCTCCACCAGCCCGAAACTGACGCCGTTGCCCGAGGCGGTCGCGGATGTGGAAGATCTGATCTTCACGCCGGACCCGGAAGAACTGAGCCGTCCGATCGTCCGCCGTCCGAGCGCCCAGCCGCGTCCGGCAACCGATATCCTGGCGGAGTTGTCGCGGCCGCGTCCGGAGCCAACGGCTTTGATTGAACCGAGGGCGCCGGTGCCGGAAATGCCCGCAGGAGAGCGTGAGGCACTGCTTGACGGCCTGCTCGCCGAAATCCTCGAAAACCCGGAAGCCGCCTTTCGCGCTGATGCCGAACTGTTCCAGGATTTTCTCGTCCGCTGCCGTATTCGACGCGTGCCCGGTGCGCCGCTGTCACTCAGCGCGTTCCGCCGAAAGATGGCGGTTGCGCGCTCGGGCGTCGATGCGGAAACGGCCGCGACCGAAATCTGGGCTTCCGCGCTGGAACTTTCGCGACGGGTGACGGAAGATCTGCAGGGCGTCTTCCTGCTTGTTGCGCAATCGGCCGTCCGTGGCCTTCCGTGTCCCTCGGACGCGATGATCGCGCGAGCCTACGGCACCCATTCCGCGCGACGTGCCCGCCGCCTGCTCGGCTATTTCGAAGAGCAGGGGTTGATTGTCGTTCACAGCGATCTCTCCGGCAAGCGGATCGTGGCTTTTCCGGACCTGCAGGCGGAAACGGCACCCGGCGCTGCCGACGCAGCCTATGATGACGCGAGAAGCCGCAGCGCTGCGGAATAGGGCGGATTTGCGGGATTATTTCTGCCGGTCGTTGACAAACTTGTGAAACTTACCTAAAGACCCGCTCAACGCCGGGCCGAAATGCCCGGTGTTTTATTTGACATGTCCCGTGGCTTCTCCATTAGCGTAATGAGAGAAACCTGTCAGAGCTTCTAAAACGAGGTTCAGAGGAGGGCGTGTTTCCTTGATCCGGTTTGGCAACAGACCGGTGTAACCGTTTGAAAGGAAATGCGATGAGCAAGCGCGAATCGTCCAAGTACAAAATTGACCGCCGTATGGGCGAAAACATCTGGGGTCGCCCGAAGTCCCCGGTCAACCGCCGCGAATACGGCCCGGGCCAGCACGGCCAGCGCCGCAAGTCCAAGCTCTCCGACTTCGGCGTGCAACTGCGCGCCAAGCAGAAGCTCAAGGGCTACTACGGCGACATCCGCGAGAAGCAGTTCCGCGCGATCTACGACGAAGCCAACCGCCGCAAGGGCGATACCTCGGAGAACCTGATCGGCCTGCTCGAATCGCGTCTCGACGCGATCGTCTACCGCGCCAAGTTCGTTCCGACGGTCTTTGCTGCCCGCCAGTTCGTCAACCACGGCCACGTCAAGGTCAACGGCGTTCGCGTCAACATCGGTTCCTACCGCTGCAAGGCCGGCGACGTCATCGAAGTTCGCGAGAAGTCCAAGCAGCTCGTTTCGGTTCTCGAAGCCGTCCAGCTCGCCGAGCGTGACGTTCCGGACTATATCGAAGTCGACCACAACAAGATGGTTGCGACCTACGCTCGCGTTCCGGGCCTGACCGACGTTCCGTACCCGGTCGTCATGGAACCGAACCTCGTCGTCGAATTCTATTCGCGATAATTTCTTCTGGCCTCGGCCTTGTGAAATACGGAAAAGCCACTCAGAGATGGGTGGCTTTTTTGTTGCGTTGCACTGATGCGGAGAATGACTGATGCCCGGCACCGAACCGTTGGACCTGCAGTCGATTGTCGATGATATCTACCGCGAGCTGACACCGCGGCTGGGCGAAGGCAAGGTTGCCGACTACATCCCGCAGCTCGCTCGCGTCGATCCAAAACGATTCGGCATGGCGGTCGTTACCGTCGATGGGAGCGTTTACCGCGCCGGTGACGCCGAGATTCCCTTCTCGATTCAGAGTATCTCCAAGGTCTTCACCTTGACGCTGGCGCTCGGCAAGCACGGCGAAAATATCTGGAAGAGGGTCGGGCGCGAGCCCTCCGGTTCCGCGTTCAATTCCATCGTGCAGCTCGAGCACGAGCATGGAATTCCGCGCAATCCCTTCATAAACGCGGGTGCGATCGCCATTACGGACCTCGTTCTGGCGGGCCATACGCCGCGCGAGGCGATCGGCGAGATCGTCCGGTTTGTCCGCTACCTCGCCGATGAGGAAGACATCGTCATCGACGCCGAGGTGGCGCGCTCGGAGGCAGCGACCGGCTATCGCAATTTCGCCCTTGCCAATTTCATGCGTTCCTTCGGCAAGCTCGACCACCCGGTCGAGCACGTTCTCGGCGTCTATTTCCATCAGTGCGCGCTGGCGATGAGTTGCGTCCAGCTGGCAAAGGCAGGGTTGTTCCTTGCCGCCTCCGGCAGCAATCCGCTGACCCAGCATTCCGTCGTCTCGCGCCAGAGGGCGCGGCGCATCAATGCGCTGATGCTGACCTGCGGCCATTATGATGGCTCGGGCGATTTCGCCTATCGCGTCGGTCTGCCCGGCAAGAGCGGCGTCGGCGGCGGCATCCTGGTCGCGGCGCCGGGCAAGGCTTCCGTCGCGGTCTGGTCGCCCGGGCTCAATCACAACGGCAATTCGCTGCTCGGCTCGCTGGCTCTGGAAATGCTGGCAAGCCGCACAGGCTGGTCCGTATTCGGCGGCTGAGATCGCCGTTGCGGAAGTTTCACAGGGTCGCCCGCGCATTTTCCTTGATCTTGTGGGCGGAGACGGGCAAGTGCAGGGCATAGCGCACGCGCGGCTCTGATCTGCGCGTGTTTTCCAATCCGGGACTCTGTCATGGATATTTCCACCCAATCTCTGGGCGCCGATCTCGAAGAGCGTTCAGTTGGCGCCGATCAGGCCCTTGACGACGCGCTGCATCCGATCTTTGCCAAGATGCCCTCGTCGGTATCGTTCAACAAGCTGCGCAAGCGGCTTTTGCGCCAAGTGCGGCAAGCGATCGAGGATTTCGGCATGCTGAAGGGCCAGAAGCGCTGGCTGATCGGCGTCTCCGGCGGCAAGGACAGCTACAGTCTGCTGGCGCTTCTGATGGACCTGCAATGGCGCGGTCTGCTGCCGGTCGAACTCGTGGCTTGCAACCTCGATCAGGGCCAGCCGAATTTCCCCAAGCATGTGCTGCCGGACTACCTGACCTCGATCGGCGTCCGGCACCGGATTGAATATCGCGACACCTATTCGATCGTGAAGGAAAAGGTACCGGCGGGCGGCACCTATTGCGCGCTCTGTTCGCGCCTGCGCCGCGGCAATCTCTACCGGATCGCCCGCGAGGAAGGCTGCGACGCGCTGGTGCTCGGCCATCACCGCGAGGATATCCTCGAGACTTTCTTCATGAATTTCTTCCATGGCGGCAGGCTCGCCTCGATGCCGGCCAAGCTGTTGAACGACGATGGCGATCTGATGGTGCTCAGGCCGCTTGCCTATGCGGCCGAGGACGATCTCGCCAAATTCGCCGCGGCGATGGAATTTCCGATCATCCCTTGCGATCTCTGCGGCTCGCAGGACGGGCTGGAGCGCAATGCCATGAAGGCGATGCTGGCCGATATCGAACGCCGTATGCCGGGGCGCAAGGACACGATGCTCCGGGCGCTCGGACACGTTAATCCGTCGCACTTGCTCGATCCGAAACTGTTCGATTTCCAATCCCTGTTCGCGGAGCCCAAAGCATGACATCTGCCATCGATATCGCAGCCATCGCCAACATCCTGCAGGAGGCTGCGGTCAAGGAGATTCTGCCGAAGTTCCGCAATCTCGGCATCGGCGACGTGCGGATGAAATCGGAAGCCATCGACCTTGTGACCGAAGCCGACGAAGCGGCGGAACGCCTGATCAAGGCGCGCATGGCCGAGGTTGCCCCGGATGCGCTGTTCATCGGCGAAGAGTCGGTTGCCGCCGATCCGGCGCTCCTGGACCGGCTTGCCGGCGCCGATCTCGCTGTGATCGTCGATCCGATCGACGGCACTTTCAACTATGCCGCCGGCATGCCGCTTTTCGGCGTCATGGCCTCCGTGGTCGCCAGGGGCGAAACCGTCGCCGGCCTCATCTACGACCCGATGGGCAACGACTGGGTGATCGCCGAAAAAGGTGCAGGCGCCTGGCTTTGCAAGGCGGATGGTTCGCAGGAGCGGTTGAACGTCACGCCGTCTTTGCCGCTCGAAAGCCTCGTCGGCTGCGCGTCGACCGGATTTTATTCGGCGGAAAACCGCCGCATCGTCATGGGTAACATGGCCAAGGTGCGGATCGCCACAAGCTATCGCTGTGCGGCGCATGAATACCGCGCCTTCGCCGCCGGGCATTTCCATTTCCTGATGTATCAGAAACTGATGCCCTGGGATCACCTTGCCGGCACGCTGATCGCAGAAGAGGCGGGCGCTTATGCCGCGCGCTTCGATGGTTCGCCCTATCGTCCGGAACATGTGAATGGCGGCCTTCTGGTCGCGTCCGACAGGGATTGCTGGCAGGAGTTGCGCCGCGAGGTCTTTACCGTCTGAGGCGGCAAGGCCATGCAGACGAAAGGGCCCGCTCGGCATCGGTCCAGCGGGCCTGTTCGTAACTGTGAGATCACATATGACCGCCGCCCGCCTCCAGCGCGGCGTGATCGTCGCCCGGATGCGTGAAGAGTTTGCCTCTTTCCGCCCAAAGTGTCGCGAGGATCGTTACCGCTCCGAAAGCGGTGAAACCGGCAAACAGCGGCTGCACCGTGCCGTTGAACATCTGGCCGACCGCGCCGCCTAACAGAGCCCCGCCGGTCGTCGAGACGAATCCGGTGATCGCGGTCGCCGTCCCTGCCAGATGTCCCATGGGCTCGAGCGCGATCGCCGTGAAGTTGGTGGCGATCACGGCAAACATCATCAGCAGGACGGAAAACAGCAGGTAGGCGAGCAGGAAGTCCGGCTTGCCGCCGAGCGAAATCAGCAGCCCCAGGCCAGACAGCAGCGTGAACAGGATCGTTGCTGCATGCGAGATGCGCCGCATGCCGAAGCTGCGGACGAAATAGCCATTGGCGAAGTTGGCAACTGCAATGCCTCCGGCGGTTCCGGCAAAGGCGATCGGCAGCCAGTCGCCGAGGCCGTAAACCTCGCCGAAGATCTGCTGGACGGTGACGATATAGGCGCAGATGACGGCGGTGAAAAGCGTCATGCCGATCATGTAGCCGCAGGTGACGCGATTGGTGAGCACCGTGCGGAATCCGGACGCGATGGACGCGATCGAGAGAGGCAGCCGTTCGTCCGATGGCAGCGATTCCTTCAGCCGCAGGCCCGCCCAGACGAAGAGGATGGCGCCGACGCAGCCGAGCAGGATGAAGATCCAGTGCCAGTTCGCGTAGTAGATCACCGCCTGTCCCAGCGAAGGGGCAACGATCGGCACGATCATGAAGACGATCATCACATAGGACATGACGCGCGCCATTTCACGGCCGCCGAAACAGTCGCGCACCACCGCCATGGTGGTGATGCGAACCGCAGCCGCGCCGATGCCCTGCACGAATCGCAGGAGGAGGAGCATTTCAAAACTCTCGGTCGCGGCAGCTCCCAGCATCGTCACGGTGAAGAAGGCGAGACCACCGAGCAGGATCGCGCGCCGTCCGAACGTATCAGACAGGCTGCCGAAGATGATCTGCGAGCAGCCGAAACCGAGGAAGAAGATGCCGATGACCAGTTGGGTGTCGTTGGTGTTGGCGACGTTGAGCGACTGGCCGATGGCGGGCAGGGCCGGCAGCATGATGTCGATGGCGATCGCCACGCTCGCGGTCATCAGTGCGATGGTGATGACGAACTCGAAGAAGCCGAGGCCTATTCGGGAGGAGCCGATATTTTCGATGTGTTCAGCGGTGGTTGTGGCGGACATGAGGGGACCTATGGATGTCTTGGGAGGATGCAGTCGTTAAAGGGACGGATTATGCGGGCTGAAAAGCCTGCCTTTTTCGGCAATGAACACGAAGACCAGGCCGATGACGGAGACGGACAGGAACCCCACGGCAAGCGGCGTGACGGTGCCATCGAAGGCTTGGCCGATCAGGGCGCCAATGGTCGCACCGCCGATCGTCTGGGTGAAGCCGAGCACCGAGGATGCGGTTCCGGCAACATGGCCGAGCGGTTCCATCGCCATGGCGTTGAAATTCGGACCGATCAGGCCGAACTGGAACATGGCCGCGCCATAGAGCACGACGAAGAGCCAGAGCGGCAATACGCCGAACAACGAGGCCATGGCCCAGACGAAACTGGCGAGCGCAAAACCGATCAGCGCGCCGTGCGACAGACGGCGCATGCCGTAGCGCTTGACGAGCCGCGAGTTGGCGAAGGACGCGACGGCCATCATGCTGGCGAAACCTGCAAAGACCAGCGGGAACCAGTTGCCAAGCTGGTAGATGCCGACCAGAATCTGCTGCGCGGAATTGATGAAGCCGAACAGCGAGCCGAAGATGAAGGATGCGGCCAGCGAATAGCAGAGCGAGACGCGACTGCTCAGCACGATGCCGAACGCGTCGAGGATGGACGCGACCGTGAACGGGCGGCGATGTTCGATCGAGAGCGTTTCGGGCAGCCGCAGCGTCACCAGCGTCGCCACCAGAGCCGCAAACAGGCAGATGACCACGAAGATCATGTGCCATTCGGCAAAGATCATGATCAACTGGCCGACGCTCGGTGCAATGACCGGTACGATCATGAAGACCATCATGACCAGCGACATGACTTCCGCCATCATCCGCCCGCCATAGACGTCGCGCACGATCGAAATGGTGATGACCCGCGTCGCGGCGGCGCCGATGCCCTGCATGAAGCGCAGCACCAGAAGTCCGGCGAAGCTCGGGACAAAGACGATGGCGAGCGCGCAAAGGGCATAGACGCCGAGGCCGCCGAGAAGCGGCAGCTTGCGGCCGAACCGGTCGGAAAGCGGACCGAAGAACAGTTGCGCGCAACCCATGCCGAGCAGATAGGCGGTTATGACATACTGGCGCGTATTTTCATCGGCAACGCCGAGGCTGGCGCCGATCTCCTGCAGGCCCGGCAACATGATATCGATCGAAATCGCGTTGATCGCCATCAGCATGGCCATCAGCGCAACGAATTGCGGTTTCGACAAGGCCGGAAGGCCCGGTGCTTCGGTGGTGACGGTCATCGGAATATTCCTGGGCAGAAGTGCCTGGCGCCTGAACCGAAAACGATGTGTTTCCAAACGGAGAGCAGACGCGGATGCAAATGCTGGAGCCGGTAGTCCCATATCTGGTCGAAAGCGAGGCTCCGAGCGCTTTCAAAACAATAAACCGGATGATCCGGGGTGGTTGGGGTTGGCACTGGTTCGCAAACCGGCGACGAATGTCTGCCTGCGTGTGCTTACGCTCTTTTTTGCGACCATCCTGTGACAGCCGCTTCATATTGGCAGCGACTGTTATAGGTCGCGCAATATTAGGGAGGCTTCACAATTGGTCGGAATCAAAAAAGGCGGTGACCCGCCTTTTTTCAGGTGCTCTGTAACCGAAGTCAGATTTCAGGCGGCGCCCTTGACGGCGATACCGGCTTCTTCGAAATGCGACTGGAGTTCGCCGGCCTGGAACATCTCGCGGACGATGTCACAGCCGCCGATGAATTCGCCCTTGATGTAGAGCTGCGGAATGGTCGGCCAGTTGGAATAGTCCTTGATCCCCTGGCGAAGATCGGCATCGGCAAGCACGTTGATGCCCTTATAGTCGACGCCGATATAGTCGAGCATCTGGACCACCTGCCCGGAGAACCCACACTGGGGGAACTGCGGCGTGCCCTTCATGAAGAGAACGACGTCGTTGCTCTTTACTTCGTTGTCGATGAATTCGTTGATTCCGCTCATATGTCGTCGTCCTTCGTGCTCCGGCGTCAAGGGCCGGGGGTGTCGATCCATTCTAGATAGCATGCAGGCCGGTGATTTTCATCACCCGATCCCAACAAAAATTGATGGCTTGCCCGGTGGAAACATGCGGCCGGCGAAATCAGCGCGTCTTGCTCCGCGAGGCGACCGTCCTGCGGCGGCTCACCTGCTTTTTCGCGGGCCTTGCGGCTCTTTTCGCGGTCGCCTTCTTGAACCGGCCGGTGGTTGCCGACCGAGCCTGCCGTTTCTGGCGTTTCGTTGCCGCGCGGCTGCCGGTCTTCTTGAGAATTTCCTTCAGGACGCTTTTGACGACGCCACTGACCAGTTCATTCATCAGGCCGGCCATAAAGCCTCACTCCGGTGCAGATGTCTGAAGGGCGAGCGCGTGCAGAACGCCGCCCATATTTCCCTTCAGCGCATTGTAGACCATCTGGTGCTGTTGAACCCGGCTCTTGCCGCGGAAAGCCTCTGCCACGACTTCGGCGGCATAGTGATCGCCGTCTCCGGCCAAGTCCCGGATGGTCACCTTGGCGCCCGGGATACCGGATTTGATCATGTCTTCAATATCGCCCGGTGTCATCGGCATGCGTTACTCCCTCAGTTCTTTCTTGCTCCACAGCGGCAATCCCGTCGATTCTGCCACATGAGGATCACTTGTATAGAGGCGAAAACCGCGTTCCAACAGTTCCATCAGGATTTTTACGTCGGTATCGGAATGCAGCCTCTGCATTTGGAGGTCGTTGTAGACATGGCCGGTCGAAGAAGGATCGACCCCTGTGATGATGACGTCGGTCGCGCCGCTGTGAATGGCGTAGAGTACGGCAGTGATGCCGTTCGAGAATTTGGATTCGTTGTCGCTCTCGGGAACGATGCGACCGAGCACGGCCTCAGCCAGCCGGGTTCGGTGATACTGGTTGATGAGCCGCAATTCATTGAAGCCATACTCAAACGCGGCAAGACCCTCGCGCAATCGTGCCTCGCTCCTCGGCCAGCGCAGCACGTAGAGAATGCCGCAGCGTTTGCCCGACAGAGCGCGGCGCACGGCGACAGCGCGCTCGCCCTTGCCCTCGACCTGGTTGAATTGCAGGAACGTGACGTCCGGCGCGTCGATACCCCAGCCCGCCGTCGCGACCTGGGAACCGTTGACGCAAATAACGGCAAATCGGCTGTCAAATCCGTCTGGCAGGTTGGAAACCGGCGCAGAACCAACGATCAGCGCCGGGCCACGGAAAGGGATGGGCTGTTTCGGCGCCTGCGGCCGCGCGAACCGATAAGCCAGGCGATACCGCCACGAGCGGCGCAATTTGTTCAGCCACGTGTACCAGTTCGCTTGACCTGTGCCCATGCGTTCCCCTGAACCTGTCCGTGTTCATGTGAGCCACCAGATAGGGCTCGGATAGGCGCCGGAAAGGCCGCTGTTTCGTTCGTTCAGCATTCTTTCCGAGCACCGATAGGCTGATGGTCGGTTCAGCGGGAAACCCGTGCGGGAGGATGCTTGGATTCCGCCTCAGTTTGATTCCGGCAGGCTGCCTTCCATGAAATCCGGGAACCATGCTTCATGGACCGACCGCAATTGCGCAACGGCGAGCGGCTTGGCCGAGCCGAGCACGACTTCGGTACCGCCGGTGGTTCCGATCGCTGGCGCTGACACGCCCGCAGCCCTGGCCCGCTCGGCGACAACGTCTGCATGCTCGGGCTTCACGGTTACGACGTAGCGTCCCTGGTCTTCTCCGAAAAAGACGGCGATCGGATCGCGCCCCGCCATCGCCGAAACCGTTGCGCCGATGCCCGACGCCATCGCCATTTCGGCAATCGCCAGTGCCAGTCCGCCCGAGGAGCAATCATGCACGGCGGTCGTCAGGCCTTCGACAATGAGGCTGCGGACGAAGTCGCCGGTCTTGCGCTCATGGGCGAGGTCCACATGCGGGGCAGGGCCGTCGGTGCGGCCGTGGATGTCGCGCAGGTAGACGGACTGACCGAGATGCGTTCCAAGGCCTTCCGGCGCACCGACGAGGAGGATCTGTTCACCTTCGGCCGCAAAACGGATGCGCGCCATCTGCGACCAGTTGGCGAGCAGGCCGACGCCGCCGATGGTAGGGGTCGGCAGGATGCCCTGGCCGTTCGTCTCGTTGTAGAGCGAGACGTTGCCGGAAACGATCGGAAATTCGAGCGCGCGGCAGGCTTCACCAATGCCCTTGATGGCATGGACGAGCTGGCTCATGATTTCCGGTCGTTCCGGATTGCCGAAATTGAGGTTGTCGGTGGCGGCCAGCGGCAAGGCGCCGGTCGCGGTGATGTTGCGCCAGCATTCGGCAACGGCCTGCTTGCCGCCTTCGAACGGATCGGCCTCGACATAGCGCGGCGTCACGTCCGAGGAGAAGGCAAGCGCCTTGGTCGGATGTCCATCGACGCGCACGACACCGGCATCGCCGCCCGGCAGTTGCAGCGAATTGCCCTGGATCAGCGTGTCGTACTGCTCATAAACCCAGCGGCGCGAGGAGTTGTTGGCGGAGCCGACGAGCGAGAGGACCGCATCGGCGACATCGGCCTGCGGAATATCATCGGCAGCAAGCGGCGCAGCCGTTTTCGCCGGGGTCCAGGGGCGGTCATATTCCGGTGCCTGGTCGCCCAGTTCCTTGATCGGCAGGTTTGCGACTTCCTCGCCCTGATGGATGACGCGGAAACGCAGGTCGTCGGTGGTCTTGCCGACGATGGCGAAATCCAGGCCCCATTTGACGAAGATCGCCTTGGCGACCTCTTCCTTGGCGGGTTCAAGCACCATGAGCATGCGCTCCTGGCTTTCCGACAGCATCATTTCATAGGCGGTCATGCGCTCTTCGCGCACCGGAACCTGATCGAGCTGCAATTCGATGCCGAGGTCGCCCTTGGCGCCCATTTCGACGGCGGAGCAGGTGAGGCCGGCAGCACCCATGTCCTGGATGGCGATGACCGCGCCGGTCTTCATCAGTTCGAGGCAGGCTTCGAGCAGGCATTTTTCGGTGAAGGGGTCGCCGACCTGGACGGTCGGGCGCTTCTCCTCGATCGACTCGTCGAATTCGGCAGACGCCATGGTGGCGCCGCCGACGCCGTCGCGGCCGGTCTTTGCTCCGAGATAGACGACCGGCAGGCCGACGCCCTTGGCTTCCGACAGGAAGATCGCGTCGGACTTGGCAAGGCCGGCGGCAAAGGCGTTGACGAGGATGTTGCCGTTGTAGCGCGCGTCGAACTCGACCTCGCCGCCGACGGTCGGCACGCCGAAGGAATTGCCGTAACCGCCGACGCCGGCAACGACGCCCGAAACGAGGTGACGGGTCTTCGGATGATCCGGCGCGCCGAAGCGCAGGGCGTTCATGGCGGCGATCGGACGGGCGCCCATGGTGAAGACGTCGCGCAGAATGCCGCCGACCCCGGTCGCAGCACCCTGATAGGGCTCGATATAGGACGGGTGGTTGTGGCTCTCCATCTTGAAGACGACGACGTCACCGTCGTCGATATCGACGACGCCGGCATTCTCGCCCGGGCCCTGGATGACGCGCGGACCGGTGGTTGGCAGCGTGCGCAGCCACTTCTTCGAGGACTTGTAGGAGCAATGCTCGTTCCACATCGCCGAAAAGATGCCGAGTTCCGTGAATGTCGGCTCGCGGCCGATCAGGTCGAGGATGCGCTGATACTCATCCGGCTTCAGGCCGTGCGAGGCGATCAGGTCGGCGGTGATGGGGCGGCTATTGGAAATGGTCATCGGGGTCCATTCGGTCCGTTGGAGCACCCCGGACGGCAAAGGCTCCGTCTGCCAGTGGGGATGCGTCAAAACAAAGAGATCACGTCGGGGCTTCTTTAGCCGAAGCTACTCGGGGATGCGACAGGAAAATGCCGGAAAAACACAGGAGATCGTGCGCTTGTTGCCGCCCGGACCGATGGCCTGATCAGGCGAAGCTGTCGTAGCCGGTACGACCGCTGTCGAGCAACCGCCGAAGCGTCAGGAATCCGCGGCGCACCTCGTTGCGGTCGGCGGGCGAGGAAAAGCCGATCCGCACCCGATGAAAGACGCTGTCGGTCCGCCCGGCCTTGAACTCGTCCTCGTCGTCGACCAGCACGCCCTCTTCGAAAGCCGCATGCTTGAAGGTTCCCGAGAACCAGGGTTCGGAAAGCTTTAGCCAGAGGAAGGGCACATGCGGATGCGAGTTGAACTCGATGCCCGAAAAGATCTCACGCGCCATCTGCTCGCGTGCGCGGATCTCTTCGATGCTTCTCGAGCGCAGGATCGCGGCTTCACCGCTCAGCACGAGGCGTGCGCAGAGCTCGGCGAGCAGAAACGGCATGCCGCCGCTCACCATCTTGTGGGCGATACGGATCCGCTGACTGAAATGGGGAGGGCAGGCCACCCAGCCGCCGCGCACCCCGGCCGCCACCGACTTCGACAATCCGCCAACAAGGAATGTCCGCTCCGGCGCAAGCTCGGCCAGAAGCGGCGTCATGTCGCCCGTCATCGCGCCGTAGAGATCGTCCTCCAGCAGCCAGACACCGTAGCGGCGCGCTATGTCGGCGATCGCCTGCCGACGCTCCAGTGACAATGTGACGACCGTCGGGTTCTGCGCGGTCGGCATCAGGAAGGCGAGTTTCGGGTGCTGCTGGGCGCAGACGCGCTCGAAATCGTCCGGGTCGAGGCCGTAGTCGTCCGTGCGCAGAAGGATCGTGCGTCGTCCTATCAGCCCGGCGCTGCGGCTGATCTGCGAATAGGTGATGTTTTCGAAGGCGATCTTGTCGCCTGGAGCAGTGACGGCGGCGATGACGGCGACTGCACCCGCATGGGCGCCAAGGGTGGGCACGATGCGATCGGGCAGCGGCCTGAACGTGCCCTTGGCGAGCCACTGGCTGCCCGCCTCGAACCAGTGCGCCGGAAAATCGCGGGCATAGCTGGCGATGTCGGCATGGTGTTCGCGGCTGATGTCGATCAACACCTTTTCGAGCGATTTGCCCTGGCCGATATCCGGTGCCGCCGTGCTGTCGAAGCGGAGCTTGCCAGGTGGAGCCTTGATCGGGCGGGTGCCGGCAAGTGCCGCGGTCATCGGATCGGCCTGTTCAGCCGGCCGCAGATCTGCATTGTCGAGCACGTAGGTGCCGCGGCCAACCTCGCCGCTCACAAGGCCGCGTTCGCGCACCAGATGATAGGCGCGACCGATTGTGCCGATTGTCACACCGATATCAAAGGCGAGATTGCGCTGCGGTGGCAATTTGGTTCCAGCCGGCAGCATGCCACCGGTAATCGCCTGCTCGATCTGGTCGGCAATCCGCGCGTAAAGAGGGCCTTGGCCTAGGCTGGGGTCTGGCATCCAAGTTGTCATGGTAACAATTTCTACATTGCATCGATTTCGGTGTCAATTATGACAATACAACATCCTGAAAGTAACCGTGACAATCGGCGGAGTAATGGCAATGGGTACAATTTGTGCTGCAGATGATGCAATTTGCTCGTTGAAGACAGATACAATCCGGGCACCCGTTGGCGCAACGTCACGGGCGAGGCGCCTGCTCTCACGGGTGATCTCATGGATTGCGGAGCGGGAGGAAAAGCGGCTCAGCCGCCTTGCCCTGGCAGAGCTGACGGATGAAGAACTTGCTGATATCGGCGTGACGCCGGCGCAGGCGCGGCGCGAAGCAGCGCAACCCTTCTGGAGGTGACGCTACTGCCGGCTAGAGGAGGTTGAGAACCTTCGTCTTCGGCCGGCAGATGGCTACGCCTTTTTCGCTGACGACGATCGGCCGTTCGATCAGTTCGGGATGGGCCAGCATGGTGTCGAGGATCTGCCGGTCCGTCTTGCTCGGATCGTCGAGGTGGAGCGAGTGGTAAGCTTTTTCTTTCGTGCGCAACACGGCGCGTGGTGGCAGATCCATGGCCAGCAGAAGGGCCAGCATCTGCTCGTGGGTGGGCGGCGTCTTCATGTATTCGACGATGACAGGCTCGATGCCGGATTCGCGGATCATCTCGAGCACCGCCCGGGACGTGCTGCAGCGGTTGTTGTGATAAATCGTGACGCTCATGAATGTGCCTTTGACCGTTGACCCACGGAGAATGACGGGACTCATTGACCCAGCCGGTCTACGCGCTTGAGTGGCGTAACGCAATTTCGTGACATGGTGAGAACGGCAATTCGCGATGAAAACCCGCGAAAAAACATCCCGACGTTTTCAAGTCGGCTTCATCGCCTGGTTCGTTCGAACCGGAGCTTGGAGAAAATGCGTGAAAAAACCCGGGAGAAGCAGCCGGCGAGCAGAGTGCCTTCGGCTATCAGCAGCCGGTACCGCCCGCGGCCCAGCGTTTCACGTCCGTCGCCATTCTTGTTCCAACCGGTTCATTGAATAGCGGTCCGAAGGCCTGAAGCCGGGCCGGGTGTCCTTCCGCCTGGACGACGGCGAGCGGGCGTGATTCGGGTGAGTTTCGCTTGACGAGCAGGATGCGCGGGCGTCCGGAGAAGGAATTGAGTTCCGGCGCCAGGCGATATGGCTTGAAGGCTGCGTCGCCGGATTTGAACCAGCAGGCGTTGGCACCGAGCGCGACGCGTTCCATGGTGGGTAACGCCGCCGTGCTTTGCGCAGGTGCTGGCGGGCTGGCCGACTGGCAGCCGGCGGCAAGCGTGGCGACCACGCCGGCAATGGCAAGAAAACGGATGAAAGCTGTGCCGCGCATCGGAAGGCCCCTGTGATTCGGTCTCGGTGGGAGCCTTCTATCAGGCGGATTGTTAAGCAGCTATTACGTCCAGGGCGGAAGCGAAGAGGCCGCGGCCGTCGGCGCCGCCATGGGCAGCCTCGATCAGGTTTTCCGGATGCGGCATCATGCCGAGAACATTGCCCTTCTCATTGACGATACCGGCAATGTCGTTGATTGAGCCGTTCGGATTGGTGCCGGCGGCATAGCGGAAAACGACCTGGCCATTGCCTTCGATGGTCCTCAACGTCTCCGCGTCGGCAAAATAGTTACCGTCATGGTGGGCGACAGGGCAGCGGATAATCTGGCCCTGCTCATAGGCGCGGCTGAAATCGGTATTGGCGTTGACGACTTCCAGCTGGATTTCCTTGCAGACGAATTTCAGCGAGGCATTGCGCATCAGCGCGCCCGGCAGGAGGCCCGCTTCAACGAGAATCTGGAAACCGTTGCAGACGCCCAGCACCTTGACGCCGGCCTCGGCCTTCGCCTTGATCGCCTGCATCACCGGCATGCGCGCCGCGATCGCGCCGCAGCGCAGGTAGTCGCCATAGGAGAAGCCGCCGGGGATGACGATCAGGTCGACATCCGGAATATCCGTCTCGGTCTGCCAGATCGTCACCGGCGCCTTGCCGGAAATCTTGGTCAGCGCCGCGATCATATCGCGGTCACGGTTGAGGCCTGGAAGCTGGACGACGGCTGATTTCATGAGATGTTTCCTATTTGCTCATCAGCCGAGGGAGATGGCGTAGTTCTCGATGACCGTATTGGCGAGCAGTTTCTCGCACATGGCCTTCAGGTCGGCTTCGGCCTTTGCCTTGTCGGCGGTGTCGATCTGCAGATCGAAGACCTTGCCTTGGCGGACGTGGCCGATGCTGTCGAAGCCGAGGGCGCCGAGGGCGCCTTCGATGGCCTTGCCCTGCGGGTCGAGAACGCCGTTCTTCAGCGTCACTGTTACGCGTGCGTTGATCACTGTTGTCTTTTCCTGCTTATTTCACCAGCACGGGGCCGGTGCCGCGCGGCGGCTCGTTCTCGTTCATGATGCCAAGACGGCGAGCCACTTCCTGGTAGGCCTCGACGAGGCCGCCCATGTCGCGGCGGAACCGGTCCTTGTCCATCTTTTCCTTGGTTTCGACGTCCCACAGACGGCAGCTGTCCGGCGAGATTTCGTCGGCCAGGATGATGCGCATCATGTCGCCTTCGAACAACCGGCCGCATTCGATCTTGAAATCGACGAGCTGGATGCCGACGCCCAGGAAGAGGCCGGTCAGGAAGTCGTTGATGCGGATGGCGAGCGCCATGATGTCGTCGAGTTCCTGCGGGCTTGCCCAGCCGAAAGCGGTGATGTGCTCTTCGGAGACCATCGGGTCATCGAGCGCATCGGCCTTGTAATAGAATTCGATGATCGAGCGCGGCAGGACCACGCCTTCCTCGATGCCGAGGCGCTTGGACAGAGAGCCCGCGGCCACATTGCGCACGACGATCTCGAGCGGAATGATCTCCACTTCCTTGATCAGCTGCTCGCGCATGTTCAGGCGGCGGATGAAATGCGTGGGGATGCCGATCCTGTTCAGGTGCGTGAAGATATATTCGGAAATGCGGTTGTTGAGCACGCCCTTGCCGTCGATGACATCGTGCTTCTTCTTGTTGAAGGCAGTTGCGTCATCTTTGAAAAACTGGATCAGCGTACCCGGCTCAGGACCCTCATAAAGGATCTTGGCTTTGCCTTCGTAAATACGGCGGCGACGGTTCATCAATAGTGTTCTCTATAAGTTGTCGGCGCTCTTGGGCTGCGCCTGGGCATTTTCTAATCGGGTCCATAGCTCAAAAGAAACTATTTCACAATCGGCGTCTGATCCGATCCCCTGAATTAGCAGGAGCGTAACACGGAAAGTCGTTAAAGCGGAAAACTTCGCATTGCACTTTTGGCGGGCTTTTGGTTTATGGGGCGAAAAGCTGTTTACGGCATGGTTTTCAGGGAGATCGACGGATGACCAGTATGCAGGACCGCGAAAAGGCGTTTGAGGCGAAATTTGCGCTGGATGAAGAGCTGCGGTTCAAGGCCGGGGCGCGCCGCAACAAGCTGCTCGGTCTCTGGGCCGCCGGGCTTCTGGGCAAGAGCGATCCGGAGGCCTACGCCACGGAGGTCATCGCCGCCGATTTCGTGGAGGCTGGACATGAGGACGTCGTGCGCAAGATCCGCGCGGACTTCGAAGCTGCCGGCATCGCCCAGACTGAAGACGACATTCGCCTGAAGATGCTGGAGCTTCTCTCCGAGGCCGTCACCCAGATCCAGAACGGCTGATACGGGTCACCGAAAGCCTGCGAGGCCGTCCGCTTGCGGGCGGCTTTTTTGTTTTGGCGCTGCGGTTGGCTGACCTGATATGGGCTTCGTCTATCGGTAAACCCGCTCGGAAAAAGCGCTCATGCCTGAGCGAACCATCAGTTCGTAGAGCATCCGGCGGCTGATCGGGTTGTGGAGACGGGCAACCTTGGAGCCCAGAAATTCGGTTTCGACGTGATCGAATGCGGCGAGATCGGCCGAGTCGGCAATCAGGCTGGTGTAGAACGCGTGGAATTCGCGGCGGCAGACATAGGTCTTGTATTTGGTCATGCAGAAGGCACAAAAGGCGCCGCCGCCCGTGCGCAGGAAATCAGCCATACCGACCGTCACCTCCGGCCAGGCAGGATTGAACGTATCGTCAAAGGCGATGACGCCGTGATCCGCAAGCGCTTCCATTGCAAGCCTGCTATCGGCCGCGACATGTCGCAGCATATGCCCGCCATCGATACTGAAGAACCGAATTTTACCGATCTTGTCAGTCAGTCGGGCTGGCTCCAGCAGCGTGCTGTCGCCTCTGATGATCATCTCTTCGTCCACGCGCATGCCGAGCCGACGCCCGTTTTCCAGAAAGCGGCTATATTGCGCGCTGCCCCCATCGACGGTCTGGCCGATGTTGAACAGGTCGATTGCCAATATCGGCGCGTCGTCTCCGCTGATCTTTCTGAGAAGAAAATACGAGCGGCCATAGAACACGCCGATCTCGGCAAGGGCGCCGGTGAAGCTTCTTTCTTGCTGACCTTGCAGGAGCGAAAGGAAAACCAGGGCGTCGGGCGGATCGATATAGCCTTCGATCGTCTGTAGATCGTGGAAAATGAATTTCCGAATGGTTGAGGTCATCGATCGCGAGTCCGGTTGATTTGAGCCAAGAGATCGAATGGAATTCGCACGGAGCCGACAGCCGCCAGATGGAACGTCAGGCTCCGTGCGGCTCAAAAGCCTTGAGCCGACGAATTTAATTTGCACTGCAGCAAAGTTCATAAGTTAGGCCAATATGGGGCCACCAAGCGGCCGAAGCACGCACTTATGCCATCTTGCGTTGCATCAATGATGAATTGCGCGCGCGTGTGATCGGCTCCGATTGCTTTGAAGGCGATGCTCGGGCTGGCTGCGTCATGGCAGCTGCTCAGGCTTGCGGCCGGCATGACAATCGTCGTGATCCGGTGATTCTTGGCTTTGAAAGGGGCGCTTGATGTCGGCTCAGGGGCGAAGCCGGCTGAGAAACTGCGCAAAGACCATCGTGCCTTCCGGCCACGGACCGTGACCCGATTCGGCGTTGATGTGGCCGGACTCGCCGGCATCGACCAGCAGCGCGCCCCAGGCGTTGGCGATATCGCCGGCATGATCGTATGATCCGAACGGATCGTTGCGGCTTGCGATCACCATGCTTGGGAACGGCAGCGGATCGCGCGGGTAGGGGCCGAACGTCATCAGATGCTTTGGCCGGATTTTCGGGTTTGTCACTTCCGGCGGGGCAACGAGGAAAGCGCCGGCAATCTTCTTTTGCGCGTGCGGCAGGGCATGAATGGCTGTCGCGACGCCGAGCGAATGGGCAACGATAACAACAGGCTTGGTCGCCGCGTTGATATCTTCGATCATCCGCTTGACCCAGTCTTCGCGGACAGGCTTTGACCATTCCGCCTGTTCGACGCGGCGCGCGGAGGCAAGCTTGTTCTGCCACCGCGTCTGCCAATGGTCCGGGCCTGAGTTGGTGTAACCGGGAACGATCAGGATATCTGCTTCAGATGCTTTCATAATAACCGCGATTTGTGCCCGAGGCCGGCGGAAGTCAAGTGAAAGAGACGCAGATCTGGTATATGCTCGGTGCACGGGATGATTGGTCACGACGTTCCGTGACGGCAAATGCCGCCAATATCGGGAGCATTGGATTGGGGTCAGCGATGCCGAGATCCCCTCGAACCGGAAATACTGATTGTTCTCGAATGACGTGACGACGCGTGTTCAAGGAGGAGAATTGGTCATGACAACATTCCATGTATTGGCAGGATCCAGCACCACTATCGAGCATCCGGTAATTCGCAAGATCGGCATAGCCGATGTCTTCGACGCGTTGCGTCTCGGCTGGCAGGACTTCAATGCCAAGCCGTCTCACTACGTCTTTCTCTGCCTGATATACCCGATCGCAGGTGTCGTGCTTGCCACATGGAGTTCGGGCGCCAACATGTTGCCGATTCTCTATCCGCTGGCTTCCGGGTTTGCCCTGCTCGGCCCGGTGGCAGCCATCGGTCTCTATGAGATCAGCCGGCGGCGCGAAAAGGGGATGAACACCTCTTGGCGTCACGCTTTCGATGTTCGCCGTTCGCCGGCCTTGCCGTCGATCATCGCTCTGGCCTTCATGTTGTTCGTGCTGTTCGTCGCCTGGCTGCTCGTTGCCCAGTCGCTTTATGTGCAGATGTTCGGTGATGTGCCGCCGGCATCGATTTCCGCCTTCGCCAACCAGGTTTTCGGAACGGAACAGGGGTGGAACCTCATCCTGGTCGGCAACGCCGTCGGCTTCGTCTTTGCCGTGATCGTGCTGTCGACCGTCGTCGTATCGTTCCCGCTGCTGCTCGACAGGGATGTCGGCGCCGTGGCAGCGGTCGAGACCTCCGTGCGGGCAACGCTGACCAATCCGGTTCCGGTTGCCGTGTGGGGGCTGATCGTAGCGGGAGGTCTCGTCCTCGGTTCGATCCCGGTCTTCGTCGGTCTTGCCGTCATCATGCCGATCCTTGGCCATGCGACGTGGCATCTCTATCGCAAGCTGGTGGTTGCGCCGGAGACCAAACAAGGCGCAGCGATCTGAAAACGAACGTGCCGCCCGGACGGCGGCACCTTCGGTCTGATGATGCATCCGCCTAGCGGAAATATTTGAAATAGGACGAAATCTGTGCCGCGGTATTTGACGACGGGTCGAGACGAATGCCGATCTTGTCGCCGCGATACCATTTCACGACGCCTGTAAGATGGCCGAATTCGCTGCTTTCGATCGACACGTCCTGACCGGTCTTGGCATTGATGTCGAAATAGAGCTGGAAACAAATTCCGGCTGCCGAAAGGTCTTTGACGATCCCGCGGCTCGATCCGCCCTTGCAGGTCACGGTGCCGGTGAATGTGGTTGTCGTGCGCGCCACCTTGCGTTCGATCGTCTGCTGATACGGCATGCCCCAGCGCCCTCCTAATAGTTTGCTCGTTTGCCGCAGCCTCGCACGGAAGACTGACGAAAAGCTTGAGAAAACCGTTCAAAATGGAGCGATGTGGGCCGAAACCGGACACCCTGCGCGAGGGGAACGGGGAGCCGCCTCGGCTCCCCGTGTCGCCCAGAAGTAAAGACCTAAGGGCCGCATCGCGGCCTGTGGCGTCAACCGAAAACGCGATTGAAGATCGTATCGACGTGCTTCGTGTGATACCCGAGATCGAATTTCTCGCGGATATCCGCTTCCGGCAGGAAGGCCCGGACTTCGTTGTCGGCAAGCAACTCTTCAAGGAAATCCTTGCCCTGTTCCCAGACCTTCATGGCGTTACGCTGAACGAGGCGATAGGCATCCTCGCGCGAGGCACCGGCCTGCGTCAGCGCCAAGAGGACGCGCTGGGAGTGAACAAGCCCGCGGAATTTGTTCATGTTCTTCATCATGTTGTCGGGATAGACGAGCAGTTTGTCGATGACGCCCGTCAGGCGCGCAAGCGCGAAGTCGAGCGTTACCGTGGCGTCCGGGCCGATCATACGCTCGACGGAGGAGTGGGAAATATCCCGCTCGTGCCACAAGGCGACGTTTTCCATGGCCGGCAGGGCGAAGGCGCGCACCATGCGCGACAGGCCGGTGAGGTTCTCCGTCAGCACCGGGTTACGCTTGTGCGGCATGGCCGACGAACCCTTCTGGCCCGGCGAGAAATATTCCTCGGCTTCGAGCACCTCGGTGCGCTGCAGGTGACGGATTTCCGTTGCAAGACGTTCGATGCTCGACGCAATGACGCCGAGGGTGGCGAAATACATCGCATGACGATCGCGCGGGATAACCTGGGTCGAGACCGGTTCGGCCGACAGCCCCATCGCCTTGGCGACGTGTTCCTCGACGCGCGGATCGATATTGGCGAAGGTGCCGACGGCGCCGGAAATGGCGCAAGTGGCGATTTCCTCACGGGCGGCGATCAGACGCTTCTTGCAGCGCTCGAACTCGGCGTAGGCGAGCGCCAGCTTGATGCCGAAGGTGGTCGGCTCCGCGTGGATCCCGTGCGAACGGCCGATCGTCACCGTGTCCTTGTGTTCGAAGGCCCGGCGCTTCAGTGCTTCCAGCAGTTTGTCGAGATCGGCAAGCAGCAGGTCGCTGGCCTTGACGAGCTGCACGTTGAAGCAGGTGTCGAGCACATCGGAAGAGGTCATGCCCTGATGCACGAAACGCGCATCCGGACCGACGATCTCGGCAAGATGCGTGAGGAACGCGATGACGTCATGCTTCGTAATGGCTTCGATTTCGTCGATGCGCTCGACGTCGAAGGTCGCCGCGCCGCCCCGTTCCCAAATGGTCTTTGCCGCTTCCTTCGGGATCACGCCGAGTTCGGCGAGCGCGTCGCAGGCGTGCGCCTCGATTTCGAACCAGATGCGGAATTTGGTTTCGGGCGACCAGATGGCCACCATTTCCGGCCGGGAGTAACGGGGGATCATGGGCTTTCAGCTTTCGTCAAAGGTGGAGTTGGCTGAGCCTCTAGCAAAGATGGCAGGCAATCTCAACGCTGCTGATCAGGCATCTTGCGGGCCAGCCAGAAACTGGCGGCTGCCAGGACAGCAAATCCGACCGGCAGATAGAGGCGAATGCCCATGACGATGAACTGATAGACGGCGCCGGCCGAGGTGAAACCGAACTGATAAAACCAGGTCAACGTACCGGCGGGGGCATGCCAGCGGGCGTAGAAGCTCCGGTAATCCAAGGCAAACAGGAAAGCCGTTGCGGCGATAGTGCAGACGGTCAAGCAGAGAAAGAAGGCGGCAAAGCGCGTTTCGCTGGCGCGGCCCTGCGCAAAGAAGCCGCCGAGAACGAGGGCGAAAGGCCAGGCGATCAGCCCGCCGAGGAAGAACAGCAGGAGAATGCTGTAGAAATGGGAGGTTTCGGCACCGTTGCGCAGATAGAGCGCGGCAAGCGCCGACAGCGCCATCATCGCACCCCAGATCGGTGCGCCAAGAAGAATGTCCCGCGCGCCCGGAAGGGCTGCCAGAAACCTCCGGGCCGTGCGCCGCATCAAGCTTGGATGATGTTTTGCCCGGGAGACCTGAACTTGATTCATGGCGCCGCAGGCACCGGAACGGCGATCCAGCGACCGTCGCTTCCCTCGAAACCGAAGCTCAATACCTGTACCAGAACGATATGGACGGGATCCCGGCCGGTCGGGTGATGGATCACGACGCCGCCGATCCGGTAACCGGTCGGGCATCCGCGGCTCTCGGGGATGGCCGCATCGGTGTGGAGGACGCGATCCGATGCCTGGCCATCTTCGGTTTCGAAGGCAAGGCTGAAGCCGAGCGATTGCGGCGTCACATCGTTGCAGCGCGCAGATGGTTGCAGCGCGATTTCCTTCAGCGCCAGCGTGAAGATGCCACCCACCGGCGGCTTGACAGCATATTGCCGATAGGCGAGCCGATGCGCCGGCGCTTCGGTCTCGGTGACGGGATTGAAGGCCGCCATCAAGCCCGGATTGGCTGTCATGTCGTAGCGATCGACGAGGACCGCCGCTTTCGCCTGCGTCTGCGCCCGAACCTCGGCAAGACCGGCTTGCTCGTCGTCGATCCGCACGCGGATCGGCGTGCCCGGCAGGAACGTATCCTTGCGCGTGTCGATGAAGAAGATGTTGGAGAAGGGAAAGCCGGAGCCGTCCTGGACGCCATATTCCTCAAAGGCGAAAACGCTGCCATCCGGCGAAAAGCCGATGGCCTGGAACGAGGCGATATCGCCGGCGCAGGCCACCTCGGTCATCAAGGCCGAGGCAAAAACCGCAGCAGCGATCCCGCCTGTAAATTTCACCCGCGTGCTCCCTCGGCATTGGCGCGCAGAGTGTCGATGGTTTTGCGATAGGCGTCAACATGGCCACCGCCGAAGACCGCCGAGCCTGCCACGAAGACGTTGGCACCGGCCGAAGCGGGGAGAGCGATCGTGTCGACCGTGATGCCGCCATCGACCTGGAGATCAATCGGACGATCGCCGATCATCGTCCGGATGCGGCGGATCTTTTCTTCCATCGCCGCAATGAACTTCTGGCCGCCGAAGCCGGGATTGACGGTCATCACCAGAATGAGGTCGAGCTTGTCAAGCAGGTAGTCGAGAACGCTTTCGGACGTTGCAGGATTGATCGAAACGCCGGCCTTCTTGCCGAGCGCCTTGATCGCCTGCAGCGAGCGATCGAGATGCGGGCCTGCCTCTGCATGCACGGTGATGCTGTCGCAGCCAGCCTTGGCAAAGGCTTCGAGATAGGGGTCGGCCGGCGCGATCATCAGATGGCAGTCGAAGTAGGCGTCGGTGTGGGGACGCAGCGACTTGATGATGTCCGGGCCGAAGGAAATGTTCGGCACGAAATGACCGTCCATGATGTCGAGATGGATCCAATCGGCGCCGGCGGCGACGACATCGCGCACTTCCTGCCCGAGTTTGGCATAGTCGGCGGCGAGAATTGACGGGGCGATCCGGATAGGCAGGGGCATGATGCTGGGCTCCAAAACTGTTTTGCGGCCAATAACACTGCTCATCGCTGCAAACAATGTTAGCGAACGCCGCTTCGACGTTATGTTGCGCTGTCTCTGGTCGACCAGGCTGGCAGAAGATCGTTCTCGGCAGCGGTCGCATCGTGGATGCCACGTGCGATCGCGCGGGCCATGGTGGACGCCGCAGCAGCGCCGAGATCGATGAAGTCCTGCACGGAAACGGTCTTTCCGTTCGTCCCCGTCGCCAGTGCGAAGACGAGATCGCCGTCGAGCGGCGTGTGCGATGGCCAGAGCGCCCGCGAAAAACCGTCATGGGCTGATATCGCCAGCCTCTTCGCTTCCGCCTTCGTCAGAACCGCATCGGTGGCGATGACGGCGATGGTGGTGTTTTGCGTTTCGCGCTGCCCGGTGCGGAACTTGATGCGCAGCTCGCGGGCATCCTGCGGGAAGGGCTGCGGCATGCCGAGCCCGCCGAATTCCACGCCTTCTTCGAACGGGGCCGCCCAGAAATGCCGGGTATCGCCGATGGTTGCGGAGCCGAGCGCGTTGACGGCAACCAGCGCGCCGATGGTGATGCCGTTGTCCATCACCGTCGAGGCCGTGCCGAGGCCGCCCTTGAAGGTCGCGGTGAGCGCGCCGGTGCCGGCTCCCGCAGTGCCCGTCATGAAATCCTCAGATGCCGCCTGTACCGCCTGATAACCGAGTTCGCGATAGTGCGGATACCGGCCCCAGTCCTTGTCGCCGCCGTTGATCAGGTCGAACAGGATGGCGGCGGGGACGATCGGAATACGCAACGGGCCGACGGCGAAGCCGCGTCCCATTTCGCGCAAGCCCGCCTGAACCCCCGATGCCGCGTCGAGACCGTAAGCCGAGCCGCCGGACAGGACCACCGCATCGACCGTCTGCACCGTGTTGTGCGGATCGAGCAGGTCCGTCTCCCGCGTGCCGGGGGCACCGCCGAGCACCTGCACGGCGGCGACGGCTGGCTGATCGCAAAGGACAACGGAAACGCCGGATTTCAGACGGTGATCCTCGGCGTTGCCGACCCTGAGGCCTTCGACATCGGTAATCGAATTTTTTGGGCCGGGGCGCATCATTCGGTTCCCGTGGCGGTCGGAGCGGGGACGAACCGTCCGTCCCGCCACTGGAGCAGCCGGTAGGGATTGTCCGCCAGTTCATGGTCTGCGTTGAAGCGGATCGGGCCGATCGCCGTCGGATAGGGACCTTTGAGAAGCGCCTCGATAAGCGGCGTGTCGTCTTTGCCGGCCTGGTCCTTTACCTGCTCCAGAAGGGCGACGGCGGAAAATGCCGGCAAAACATAGCCTTCGGGAATGAGCTTGGCCGCCGTCATCGCGTCGCTTGCGACCTTCGCCTCCGGCAGGACAGCGTAATCCGGTAATGATACCGCCAGTACGCCGTTTGCCAGCGCAACGGGCTGATCGGCTGCATTCAGGGCTTCACCACCCATCAGCGTCAGCGCAACCTGTTCGGAGGCGGCATCGCGGGCGATGATGGCCGTGTCAGCCCGATCTCCGCCGGTGAATACATGTGTCGCGCCGCTCTTTGCCAATCGCCGCACCAGGCTCACCTGCTGCTCCTGCGCCGGCCGGTAGGTATCGGAAAACACCGGCGTCAGTCCGACTTCGGCCAGTGCCACACGTACGCTTTCCACCAACTCGCGCCCATGGATCGTCCCGTCCTCGATCAGCGCAAGCGGTTCGTTCTTCCAGCGTGACAGGATGATCTCTGTGACCTTGGTTGCTTCCATCCGGGCGCTGGGCACGAGACGGAAGAGCGGCCACTTCTTTTTCAGCGCGTCCTCCATCAGGACGTCGGAACGCACGCTGAGCGTCAATGCAGGAATACCGGCCTCGGCGAGCGCGGGAAGCGTTGCCTCGAGGCTTTCCGTGCACAGAAACCCGATCGCGGCTTCCGCGCCGCTGGAAAGCAGCGCCTTCTTGAGATTTTCCGCGTCGCTCGGTTCGCAGGTTTCCGGGATTGAGATGATCTCCGACCCGCGATCGTCGGCCTGGAAGCGCGCGCCGTCGAGCATCTGCTTTCCGAGCATCGCGAACGGTCCTTCAACCGGCGCGACGACCGCGATCTTCACGCCTGCCGCCAGCGCTGGAGCGGCCTGCACCGATCCGGCAATGAGGAGGCTTGCGACAATCGAACGGAACATGTGTTTTTCCAGGTGGATAATGCGCATGTTTTAAAGAAGTGGCCGAGGGCGTCAAAGGAAAAGATCGTGACCTTCGCCGCCTGAACGGCAATTGCCGCGCGGGACCCAAGAAAAATCGGCCGATGGCTTTCATATTTTGTCGCAGCGTCTATGTGTAAAACGAATACCGATCTGGAGACTGCCGTGTTGGACAAGACCCAACTGGACCCGCTGACCTACCGCGATGCCATGAGCCGGCTGGCCGGCCACGTTCATATCGTGACTGCAGCGCATGAAGGCGAACGCCGCGGTGTGACGATCACTGCGGCATGCTCTGTGTCGGACAAGCCCGCGACACTGCTTGTCTGCCTCAATGGGGCCAACCCGAGAAATGATATCTTCGCGCGCAGCGGCAGCTTTGCCCTCAATTTGCTCGGCGCCGACCAGATGGATCTCGCCCATGTCTTTTCCGGCCGCAATAGCATCGCTCCTGCCGAACGATTTGAACATGGCACATGGGATGAATTGAAAACAGGCTCGCCTATTCTTCGCGAGGCCGTCGCCGCCTTCGATTGCCGGTTGATCGACGTCAAGACGGTCGCTACGCACATCGTGCTGTTCGGTGAGGTCGTGGCCGTCACCCTCGGCGTACAAAAACCGGCACTCGTCTACCTCGATCGGGATTATCGCACGCTGTAGACGCCCTTTGGAGCCCGAGTAAATAGGCTGAAAGGCTGATGAAAATGGACAATGCGGCAATCGAGGAGATGTTCGCAACGCTTGGCCCGGTCACGGTCAAGCGCATGTTTGGCGGCAAGGGCATCTATTTCGAGGGCCGTATCCTGGCGCTGGAGGTGGATGGTGACATCCTGCTCAAGGCGGATGCCGAAAGCGCACCAGATTTCCAGGCTGCCGGTTGTTCGCAATGGGCTTATGACGGCAAGGGGAAGCCGGTGAAAATGCCTTACTGGTCGATTCCGGACGAGGCGTTCGATGATCCGGACGAGATGGCCCGCTGGGTGCGGCTCGCCTATGAAGCCGCCTTGCGGGCTAAGAAGTAGCCATCGACTTCAGCGCCCTGACTGCGTCCTGCGCGAACACCGACAGCGGCTGCGGCAGGTCGTCGAGCGCGTACCAGCCGATTTCGGAGAGCTTGTCCGGCTCCATCAATCGTGGCTCACCGGAGAAATCCTCGGTCACGAAGATCAGTGAGATCCAGTGGTGGCGGTCGGCTTCGACGCGTTGTTCGCTGAGGCAGAGAAACCGCGTGGAATGGATCGTCAGGCCGCTTTCCTCTTCGGCTTCACGGCGCGCAGCGTCAGCTGCCGATTCCATGTGATCCACCTTGCCACCGACAATGCTCCAATGGCCGGCTTCCGGTGCCTTCAGACGCTTGCAAAGCAAAAGCTTGCCGTCATTCAAGACGGCAAGCCCTGATCCCACACCGGGAAAATCGATGCCTGGATTCGCCATGCGACTGCCTGGATGATCAGGCTTTGCCGGCGATCAGCATGAAGGCGGGAATGTCATCGCCGAAGCCGATCGGGGTCGGTCCGTCGTCGTGGTCGCGGCGGTAGCGGTTGCGGCGGTCGCGATTGTCGTCATTGGCTGGATGCGGCTGCGGCGCAGGGCGGTTGCTGTGGCGGCCGGCATTCTGCGGTTTCGTGTCTGCCTTGCGTTCTGGTCTCACAGGTTCTGCCTTTGCTGTAACCGGTTCCTGATCCGTCGATATGTCGTCTGATTTGATGTCCGATTTATGACTGGACACCGGACGGGGAGCGTGGTCACGGTCCCGGTCGTTGCGGCGGCCGCCGCGTTTGCCGTCTCGTCCGCCGCGCTCCGAGCGGCCACTGTCGTGGCTTTCCATCGGGGCGGGCAGGGCGGAAAGGTCGCCATTCAGCCATTCGATCTTCTTGTCGATCAGTTTTTCGATGGCGTCCGCGAATTTCGTGTCACGCTTGGAAACCAGCGTGAAGGCGGCTCCGGAACGGCCTGCACGGCCGGTGCGGCCGATACGGTGGACATAATCTTCTGCGTGGATCGGCACATCGAAGTTGAACACGTGGCTCACATCCGGAATGTCGAGGCCGCGCGCGGCCACATCGGAGGCGACGAGCAGCTGGATGTTGCCGTCCTTGAAGCTTGCGAGCATCTTCGTGCGCGAACTCTGGTCCATATCGCCGTGCAGTGCGCCGACGGAGAAGCCGTGGCGGCTCAGCGACCGGAAGAGGTCGGCCACGTCGAGCTTGCGGTTGCAGAAGATGATGGCGTTCTTCAGTTCTTCCTGCTTCTGGATCAGGTCACGCAGAACGGCGCGCTTCTCATAATCCTTGCTGTGGGTCGCAACAAAGCGCTGTGTCACGGTCGTTGCCGTCGAGGAGCGGACGGAAACTTCGACACGTTCCGGATTCTGCAGGAAGCGGTCGGCGAGCTTCTGGATTTCCGGCGGCATGGTGGCCGAGAAGAACAGCGTCTGGCGGGTGAACGGGATCAGCTTGGCGATGCGCTCGATATCCGGGATGAAACCCATGTCGAGCATGCGGTCGGCTTCGTCGATGACGAGAATTTCAACGCCGGTCATCAAAAGCTTGCCGCGCTCGCAGTGGTCGAGCAGGCGGCCGGGCGTGCAGATCAAAACGTCGGCGCCGCGTTCCAGCTTGCGGTCCTGCTCATCGAAGGAGACGCCGCCGATCAGCAGGGCGATGTTGAGCTTGTGGTTCTTGCCGTATTTTTCGAAGTTCTCCGCAACCTGGGCTGCGAGCTCGCGTGTCGGCTCAAGGATCAGCGTGCGCGGCATGCGGGCCCTAGCGCGGCCCTTTTCGAGCAGCGTCAGCATCGGCAGCACGAACGATGCCGTCTTGCCGGTGCCGGTCTGGGCAATGCCGAGGATATCGCGCCGCTGCAGGGCTGGCGGAATGGCGCCGGCCTGGATCGGCGTAGGAATCGTGTAGCCCGCGTCGGTAACTGCGGAAAGAACTTTTTGGCTCAGGCCAAGGTCTGAAAAAGTGGTCAAAGGGAAATCTGTTTCCGTTCCGGTTCGGTCGAACTCTGGTGACTCGGCAAATGCTTTCGTTGCCGTCGCTGGGGCTCATAGTCCCATAGGCAGACAAAGTCAAGAAAACCGGCGTTTTGCTTCGGCAACAGGGTGAATAAACGGCCTGCCATCAGCAGGATGGCTCCGACATGCCTCTCAAGGGCACCTTCGCAAGACGGCATTTGTCAGTTGATGTAGCGGCTGAGCCTGATCCCGGCATTCAGAAAACGCATCGGATCGACGGCCTCGCCGTTCAGGCGGACCTCGTAATGCAGATGCGGCCCGGTCGAGCGACCGGTGCTGCCGGAGCGGCCGATTGCTTCGCCCGTCGAAATCGTGTCGCCGACATTGACGAGAATGGTCGATAGATGGGCATAGCGCGTCGTGATGCCGTTCCCATGGTCGATCTCGACCATGTTGCCGTAGCCGCCGTTCTTGCCGGCCGTGATGACGGTGCCGGGCGCCGTCGCGACGATTCGCGTTCCGCTCGGCGCGCGAAAATCTATGCCGGCATGCAGGGCCAACCGCCCGAGGAACGGGTCGAGGCGATTGCCGAACCGGCTGGTGACGTCGCTCGCAGGGGAGGGATTGTTGAACGGCAGTTTCCTGGCCTGGTTGCGGACATGTTCGAGCCGGGCAAGCGCGGTGTCAAGCGCGACCAGGGAATTGTCGAAGACTTCGGCAGTTTCCGGCTCGACGAACGGCCCCCCGACCGCAGCTTCGTCTTCCACCGTGCTTGCGGCCGCCGCCTGCGCTTCGTCGTCGACAACCTTGATACCCGTGCGGGCGACGATGTTGACGATGGCGTCGGTGGCCTGGGAAGCGCCGGCCGTCAGGCTCTGGATGCGATGCTTCTGGTCCTGCTCTATGTCCTTGAGCGAGAGGGTAACCTTCGAGAACAGCCGGTCGGCCCGATCGGATATGGTCTCCCGTCCGTGGGACGCCGATTGCGGTGCATAGGCGAGCGCCATTGGCTGTTGCGTCTGCCGGCCGCCGATCCCCATCAGCCGCTCGATCGCCTTGATGCCGCCGCTTGCATCGGCGCGCTTGTCATGAGCCTGTGGAGCCGTGACCGTCTCGCCCTCGTCCTGCGCGATGCCGGACTCCTCCGCCCGATCGAGAAGCGTGCCGAGCTTGCCGTGACGGGATGTCAGCGCCATCTGCTGCTGGAGCAGTTTTTCGACCTTGTCCTCAACGACCTGCTGGTCGAGAAGCTGGCGGCTCGTCACCCGGTCGACCTGGGCGCGCAGAGCCGCGATCCGGTCCTCATATTCGTGCTGCATGCGCGCCTGGCGCGCCATGGTGCCGCCGATCAGGTCATCACGCAGCACGAGATAGGACGTTGCGGCAAGGTAACCGATCGAAAACACCGAGACGAAGCAGATCGACAGCGCCGCCATCCAGGGCTGGAAGGTCATGTGGCGAACCTTGTCGCCGCTTGCGACGATGATGATGTGCTTTTGTGCGCGCTTGCCGAAAACCCGGCTTTCCCTAGACACCAACTCACCCCCGCCGCGTGCGATTCTGCGCGTTTTGATGCGGTTGATTAGACACTGTTAAGGTTAATAAAGCCTTTGCCGAGCCAAAGCCGGCGCAGCGTCAGGTGTTCACCGAGGCCGTCATCGAACGGTAGAATGACGGCGTCAGACCGGCCTCCGCCCGGGCTATGTCGTTGAACGGTGCCTTCAGCGGTCCACGGAAATTGGCCCGCACGAGCGCCTGAAACGCCGCGGCCGGATCCTTCTTCTGGCGGGCGCAGAGAAAGCGGAACCATTTGGCGCCTACGGCGACGTGGCCCTTCTCGTCTTCATAGATCACATCGAGCACCGCCGCACTTTCCAGGTCGCCGGCTTCCCGCATCTTCGCCTGCAGGGCAGGCGTCACGTCGAGGCCACGCGCCTCGAGAATCAGTGGCACGACGGCGAGACGTGCCGTGAGGTCGTTGCGGGTGTCGTGTGCCGCCTGCCAGAGACCGTCATGGGCGGGCAGGTCGCCATAGTCCGCGCCGAGCTGCCGCAACCGGTCTCGGACCAGGCGAAAATGCTTGGCTTCCTCGAAGGCCACCCGCATCCAGCCGTCGAAGAACGAGATTGGCACCGGCTCGCTGGCAAACCGGGCGACGATGTCGAGCGCGAGATCGACGGCATTGAGTTCGATATGGGCAATGGCGTGGAGCAGGGCGACCCGTCCCTTCTCCGTCGTCAGCGCCCGCTTCGGCACCTGTCTCGGCGGTATGAGATCCGGTTTTTCCGGGCGGCCCGGACGATCCGGGACCTGCGTATCGAGCGGCGACCGCAAGGACAGGCCGCGCGCACTCCAGCGGCGCGCGACTTCCTGCGTCAGAAGCGTCTTCACGTCGAGGTCGGCGGCGCGGATGGCGCACGCCGCACCGTCGCGCAGGCTCCGAATCGCCGGCAGTTCCGTCATTTTCCGCCGCTTTCCGCTAGGTTTTTGGCCGCGGCCAGCACCTCTTCGGCATGCCCGGGAACCTTCACCTTTTCCCAGACCCGCCGGACGATGCCGTTTGCGTCGATCAGCACGGTGGTCCGCTCGACACCCATGTATTTCCTGCCATACATGCTTTTTTCGACCCAGACGCCATAGGCGTTCAGGACTGCCTTTGCCTCATCGGCAGCGAGAATGACGGAAAGATCGTATTTCTTCGCGAACTTGTCGTGCTTCTTGACCGAATCGGGCGACATGCCGATCACCACGGCCCCCGCGGCTGCGAAATCGCCCGCAAGCGCAGTGAAGGCAATGGATTCCGCCGTGCAGCCGCTGGTGTCGTCCTTCGGATAGAAGAACAGGACAACGGATTTCCCCCTGAATTGCGCCAGCGAGACGGTGCCGCCGCCATCACGGGGAAGCGTAAATTCCGGTGCTGATGCACCTTCTTCCAGATTCGCCATGGATAATCCTTTTTTCTGCGCCATGTGCTGCGTCGGTTATCGCAAGAGGCTTATCGAATCCGACCCCGCCGCGTCCAGCGCCGAGTGGAACGCGTAATCCGACCGGAGAGCGAAGACGAGCCTGGCGGCAGACAGCGTTTGCCCTGCCGTTCTTCTTTAACTACTGTGAAACGGACACAAATGCCTCAGGGCGACGCAGTGCCTGGTGGCATTTCCGGACGAATGTCCGAATGAAATCAGCCACGACAAGGTGCGCAAGATTCCTGTAGCAGGGTCTTGCTGCCTGGCGCGGCGGGGCATTGTAACGGACTGGAAAAAGCGAGCGAATGAACTTTTTGACTATTCTGGGAGGCCGCCGGCCCTGATGAGTGAAATCCGCGGCGAAAGGGTATCGTTTCGCAAGGAAGACATCGTCGCTTTGCATAATCTGCCGTCGGCGCAGGCGCATGACCCGTGCATCCTGCATGCGCCGCGCAAGCGCGGCATCACACATCTGGTGTTGACGACAATCACCATCGTTACAGCAATTGCCTTTCTTATCGGGGGAGTGCTGCTGGCGACGATCGAAGGCGGGTTGCTGGACGGACCGCTCAATGCGCGGGCGCAGACGGCTCTGAACGCGGCGATCGGCGACGGCTATCATGCCGAGGTCGGCAGCACGGTGTTGCGCTTGACGTCGAATGGCGGCCTCGCGCTCAAGGCGCAGGATGTCGCCCTCGTAGAAAATGCCTCCAACAAACGGCTGGTGACCACCAATTCCGTCTTTATCGAGATCGATCCGATGGCGCTTTTAAGCGGGCGGGTTGCCGTGTCGAGGCTGGAGGCAGAGGGAGCGACGCTTGATTCCTCCTTGCTGTCGCAGGGTAAACCGATCGATCTGACGACAATTCGCGTTGCCGATGTCGCCAGCGGACTGGAATTTGTTTTCAACCAGATGGACGGCATCGCGCAGTTGATCAGCCGCAGCAATACCGAATCCGTCAGGATCGCGGACCTGCAACTGTCTTTTTTGGGGCCACGCAACCGTGTCGTTCCGGTGGTCGTGGATGCCGTTGATTTCAAGCGCGGCAGTGACGGCTCGATGCAGATCGACGGGGTCTTCTTTGTCGCTGGTGAAGCCGCTGAACTGCACCTGCGCGCCAGCCGGCAGGCCGATCGCATTGCGCACCTTGATGGCGCAGTGACCGGACTGCCGCTTTCGGCGCTTCTGCACCGGGATGAGACTGCA
This sequence comes from Rhizobium giardinii bv. giardinii H152, assembly GCF_000379605.1. Lineage (GTDB taxonomy): Bacteria > Pseudomonadota > Alphaproteobacteria > Rhizobiales > Rhizobiaceae > Pararhizobium > Pararhizobium giardinii. Next base: position 449,580 of record NZ_KB902579.1, read on the forward strand.
ACGGAACCCGCCTTCGGCATCAAGAGCGGCGCCGACCTGAGCATCACCGCGACGCGTGCTGACGATGGTGCGACGCCGACGCTGGAACTGAGAGCCCGGACTGGCGCGGGGGCGTTCGACGCTGGCGCATTCACCTCGGAGCTGAAGCAATCCGAGCTGAACGTCACCTATGACTTCGGCCGGGGCAGGATCGAAATTCTGCCGTCCATCGTACGGGTTGGTCGCTCGGCCTTTCCCTTTACCGGTGCGATCGCCGATCTCGACCACATCGCGCCGGCCGGCAAGAAGGGCTTCTCGCTGGATATTCTGCTGCAGTCTGCCAGTTCCGCGCCTGTCGATGTCGATGAACCGCCGCTGATCTTCGACGCCAAGGCGCAAGGCCGGTTTCTGTCGGAGAGCCATGAGCTGGTCTTCGACGAACTTGCGGTATCGAGCAGGCTTGGCGCCGCAGCCGGTTCGCTTGCCATGACCTTCGGCGAAATGTCGCCGCAGGTCAGCTTTGCGCTTGTCACGGACAAGTTGCAGTCGGCCGCGGTGAAGCAGCTTTGGCCCTGGTGGGTCGGGAAGAACGCGCGTCGCTGGGTCGTCAACAATATCTACGGCGGAACCGTCACCAACGGCAGGATCGAAGTCTTCCTGCCGATGGGACGCGTTACCCGGACTGTCGGGCCGATCGATCTGAAAGGCGATGAACTCAACGTTCGCTTCGACATCGCGGACGCCCGCGTGAACATCGCCGGCGACATCCCGCCGCTGCGCGACGCGGCCGGAGCATTCACGCTGAAGGGCGAACATCTTGACGTGCGGATCGACCGGGGAACCGCCTATTTCCCATCCGGCCGCTCGGTAAGCCTGAAGGGCGGCAATTTCGTCATCCCGAACACCTATGAAAAGCCGCTGATCGCCGAAATGAAGCTGGACGTCGGCGGGCAGGCGGATGCGATCGCCGAACTCGTCAGCTACCGGCCCATCTCCGCCCTGCAGCGAACGCCGTTCAAGCCAGAGGATTTTTCGGGCAACATGACGGCGCAGGTCGGAGCGCGATTTGGGCTTGTGCGAGCACAAAACCCACCCGAGCCGCAATGGCAGGCGCAGATGCTGCTCGACGGCGTGACCGTCAACAAGCCGATATCCGGACGTGCGATCTCCAACATCCAGGGGACGCTCAGGATCGATCCGCAGCAGGCGGTGTTGGAGGCGAAAGCCGACATCGATGGTGGGCCGATGGATATCTCGCTAGTCGAACCTGTCGGTGCCGGCAGTACCGTTACGCGAAAACGCGAAATTTCCGGGACGCTTAGGGAGGGGATGCTCGCCAAGCTGGCCCCCGGCCTGGCGCAGATCATCAGCGGACCTGTGTCGCTGGACATCCTGATTGACGAAAACGATCGCCACACGGTTTCGGCCGACTTCGGCAACGCGTCGATTTCGCTGCCCTGGATCGGCTGGTCGAAGGGCCCGGGGATCGCGGCAAAGGCGACGTTTTCGGCTTCGACCATCGACAGCGTCACGCAGATCGACAATCTGAAGCTGGACGGCGGTAGTTTTGGCGCGGATGGCAAGCTGGTGATCGATAAATCGGGGCTGATCTCCGGCCAGTTTTCGTCGGTGCGGCTGGCCCAGGACGACAATTATGCAGTCAGCGTCAAGCGCCAGAAGAATGGCTTTGCAATCAACGTCAACGGCAACGCCGCCGATATCCGACCGGTAATCGAACGTCTGCGCACCTCTTCCGGCAACGACACGATGGATTCCACGCGAATCTCCCTGGAGGCAAACCTGCAGCAGGTGATCGGATTCCATTCCGAAACCCTGTCGAACCTTGATCTGAAATATGTCGCACGGGGCAAGCAGATCGACGCCGTCAATCTCTCCGCGGTCACCGATAGCGGCCAGGCGGTCGTGGCCAGGCTCACGCAAAACGGTCCGGACAGTATTCTGGAGGTGACCAGCGGCGACGCCGGATCGCTGGCCCTGTTCGCAAATATCTACAGCAACATGCGCGGCGGCCTGTTGAACGTGAAGCTGCGCGACAGGGGCGCCAGTTCCTGGCGGGGAATTGTCGATATCCGCAAGTTTTCGCTTGTCAACGAAGCTCGGCTGCAATCGATCGTTTCGACGCCAACCGGCGCCGATGGCCGAAGCCTGAACCAGGCGGTGAAAAGGGACATCGACGTCAGTTCGGCGCGTTTCGAACGGGGTTTCGCAAATGTGATGCTCGACGACGGGCTGATCGCGGTCGACGGCGGGGTGGTCCGTGGCAATGACATCGGCGCGACCTTCCAGGGCACGGTGCGCGACAAGAACGGCAATATGGACATGACCGGCACGTTCATGCCGGCTTACGGACTGAACCGGTTGTTCGGTGAACTGCCGCTGATCGGCGTGCTTCTCGGCAACGGCCGCGACCGCGGCCTGCTCGGGATCACCTTCAAGCTGACGGGACCGTTCGTAAAGCCGAACCTGACGATCAACCCGTTGTCGATCATTGCGCCCGGGGTATTCCGCAGCATTTTCGAATTCCAATAAGAAACCGGCGGGATCGCCGCCGGTTTCGCAGTGATTGCACGATGCTGCCGCCGATCAGGCGGGCCGGACGAGAATGTGCTTCTTCTTGCCGAGCGACAGCTTGATGACATTTTCGACGGTGATCTCGCCTGTGCCGATCACCTGCCGGTCGTCACTGACCACCTTGTCGTTGACGCGGACTGCGCCGTCTTTCAGGAACTGCCGGACCTTGCCGTTGGATTCCGCCAGGCCGGCACGCACGAACAGCGAAAGAACGCCGACGCCGGCTTCGAGCTCTGCCGCCGGCACGTCGATCGACGGCAGGTTCTCGGCAAGCGCGCCTTCCTCGAAGGTCTTGCGCGCGGTTTCGGCGGCTTCCTCGGCGGCAGCGCGGCCATGCAGCATCGCCGTGATCTCGGTCGCGAGGATCTTCTTGACCTCGTTGATTTCCGCGCCGCCGAGTTGCGACAGGCGGGCGATTTCGCTCATCGGCAGTGTCGTGTAGAGCTTGAGGAAGCGCGACACGTCGGCATCCAACGTGTTGCGCCAGTATTGCCAGAAGTCGTAGGCCGACAGCATATCCGGGTTGAGCCAGATCGCGCCGTTGACCGACTTGCCCATCTTGGCACCCGAAGAGGTGGTGAGCAGCGGCGAAGTCAGCGCGTAAAGCTGCGGCGTGCCCATGCGGTGGCCGAGATCGATGCCGTTGACGATGTTGCCCCACTGGTCGGAGCCCCCCATCTGCAAGCGGCAGCCGGTACGCTTGTAGAGCTCGACGAAGTCGTAGGCCTGCAGGATCATGTAGTTGAATTCCAGGAAAGACAGCGACTGTTCGCGGTCGAGCCTCGTCTTGACGCTGTCGAAGGCGAGCATGCGGTTGACCGAGAAATGACGGCCGACATCGCGCAGGAATTCGAGATAGTTGATGCCGAGCAACCAGTCGGCATTGTTGATCATCAGGGCATCCTTGGGCCCTTCGCCGTAGGTCAGGTAGTTGGAGAACACCGTTTTGATGCTGGCGATGTTGGCGGCAATCGTTTCCGGCGTCATCAGCTGGCGTGCCTCGTCCTTGAAGGACGGGTCGCCGACCATGCCGGTGCCGCCGCCCATCAGCGAGATCGGCCGGTGGCCGGTGGCCTGCAGCCAGTGCAGCATCATGATCTGGATGAGACCCCCGGCATGCAGGCTGGGCGCTGTCGGATCGAACCCGATATAGGCCGTCACGATCTCCTTGTTGAACAGCGCATCCAGCCCGGCGTCGTCGGACGTCTGGTGGATGAAACCGCGTTCCTGGAGGGTGTGAAGGAAATCGGACTTGAACTCGGACATGACCTGTCTCTTTCGGTGGGCTGTTTGGATTAACGCTTGTTGGATATGTGCGCGGCGTTTAGCACTGTTTGTTGAAAAGTGCACCTGTCTGCGTCGGGAATGTTTAGGGCCTGCGAGTTTGGAACGCTGATGACCAAGACCATAAGAACGGCCATCGGCCTGATGAGCGGCACGAGCATGGATGGCATCGACATCGCGCTCCTTCGCACCGACGGCGAAAACGTCGTCGAACGCGGACCATCCATGGGCATAGCGTATGAGCAGTCTTTCCGCGACCGACTGAAGCAGGCCTTGGTTGCAGCACGGGATTTGACCGACAGGACGGCGCGGCCGGGCGACCTCGGTGCGGTAGAGCGAAACCTGACGTTACGGCATGCCGTGGCGGTAAGCGATTTTCTGTATCGGCATGATCTGTCGCCTGGCGAGATCGATGTGATCGGCTTTCACGGGCAGACCGTTCTCCATCGTCCGGATGAGGCGCTCACCGTGCAACTTGGCGACGGCGCACTTCTTGCGCAGGCGACCGGCATTCCGGTCGTCTACGACATGCGCGCCAACGACATGGTCCACGGCGGGCAGGGCGCGCCGCTCATTCCCGTCTACCACGCCGCACTCTCTGCAAGCGCAGGCCAGGCATTGCCGACGGTATTCGTCAATATCGGCGGCATCTCCAATCTCACCTTTATCGGCAGGAACGGAGAGATCGTGGCCTATGACAGCGGGCCGGGAAATACGCTGATCGACCAGTGGGTGGAAATGCATACGGGCGCCGCTTACGACCAGGGCGGGGAAATCGCCAGCACCGGAAAGGTGTTGCCGAGCCTGGCCGATCGCTATCTCGGCAGCTCCTTCTTTTCCTCCAACCAGCGCCGATCGCTGGATCGCAATGATTTCCTGCCGCCGCAGAAGGGCGAGGCCGGGCTGGCGGACGGTGCGCGCACGCTTGCCCATGTCACGGCCGCCGCCATTCTGAAATCGGCAAAGCATCTTCCCGAGCCACCAGCGCTCTACATCGTCTGCGGCGGCGGGCGGTTGAACCGTGTCATCATGCAGGATCTCCTTGACCTTGCCCGGGTACAGAACGCGACGGTCATCGCCGCGGAGGAGGCCGGTTTCGATGGGGACGCCATGGAGGCGGAAGCCTGGGCCTATCTCGCTGTTCGCTCTTTGCTGAACCGGCCGCTGACCTTCCCGGGTACGACGGGCGTCGCCGCTGCGGTCACCGGCGGCATGCTCTGCATGCCCGAGAAATCGGGGCTCTTGCGCCCCGATTAACGTTTTCCTGACTCATTGCTCGATGCAGATCACCGATCTTGAATCTGATTTGCAGCCCTTGGAAATCCCTTCGATCCGAGGGAAGATCATCCCGCTCTAACTCTTGGGGGGTCTCATGGAAAATCACGAGCCGTTTCTGCGCGAGGCGATTGCGCTCTCGAAATCCGCGATGGCAAACGGCGACGAACCGTTTGGCTCAGTACTGGTGAAGGACGGCGAAGTCATCCTGCGCGCCGAAAACAGCGTCTTCACCGGCCACGATATGACAAATCACGCCGAGATGAACCTGGTTAAACTGGCGGCGCAGCATTACGACCCTGCTTTTCTCGCTGACTGCACGCTCTACGCGAGCACCGAACCGTGCGCGATGTGCGCCGGGGCGATCTACTGGTCGGGTATCGGGTGTGTGGTGTTTGCGTGCTCCGAAACGCGGCTCGGCGAAATTGCCGGGATCGGGTTAAATGTGCCCAGCCGGGCAGTGTTGGAGACGGGCGCGCGTGCCGTCGCTGTGGTCGGCCCGACGAACCTCGAAGACGAAGCCGCCGAAGTCCACCAGGAATTCTGGCCGAAGCATCTGGGCAAGGTTTAGGCTCGGGGCTCATTGACTAGAGCCGGAAGGTAACGGCGGCTGCGATGGAGGAATGTGTGGGGCGATACGCCGCCAGTCCCTGAGCTTTGTGAACAGGTTCTCGATCTTGTGGCGGCGACAGGCCGGGAGCAGCGGTAGACCCAGGTGTGACGATCATCAGCAAATGAAAAGGCCGGAAACGACCCGGCCTTTTGAGATCTCAGCGGATGCGCTTGGCTGCCGGCTCCGGGGTCAATTCGCCGTTCAGCCGCCGGTCGAGATAATCCTCGCATTCGGCCATCAGCGCATCGACCTGGCCGTTGAAGAAGTGGTTCGCGCCCGGCACGGTCCTGTGGGTGATCAGGATGCCCTTCTGCGCCTTCAGCTTGTCGACCAGGTTGTTGACGTCCTTTTCCGGCGCCACCTTGTCGAGATCGCCATTGATGATCAGGCCGGATGACGGGCAGGGCGCCAGGAACGAAAAGTCGTAGGTATTCGGCTGCGGTGCGATCGACATGAAGCCTTCGATCTCCGGCCGGCGCATCAGAAGCTGCATGCCGATCCACGCCCCGAACGAATAGCCGGCAACCCAACAGCTCTTTGAATCCGGGTGCATGCTCTGGACCCAGTCGAGTGCGGAAGCTGCATCGGACAGTTCGCCGGCGCCGTGGTCGAATTCGCCCTGGCTGCGGCCGATCGAACGGAAATTGAAGCGCAACGTGGTGAAGCCGCGCTTCTGGAACATGTAGAACAGCTGATAGACGATCTGGTTGTTCATCGTCCCGCCGAATTGCGGATGCGGGTGCAGGACGATGGCGATCGGGGCGTTCTTCTGCTTGGACGGCTGGTAACGGCCTTCGAGGCGACCGGCCGGTCCGTTGAAGATGATTTCGGGCATTGGCTCTCCGGGCATGTTTATGGCACTAAAAAACACGTTCCGAGGCTTCAGCAGTCTTGACGAAAGCAGTCAGCTTTTTTAAAACGTAGTTTAGAACCATTCAAAACTTTGACACGGTCTTTCCGTGACGAGTGTCGTCTCTTACGGCAAGCGACGCGAAAATTTCAAGGAAAATGCACCGGCCGCTGCCTTTAACATGGCAACCGGTCGTTCTTTGGCAAGGGAACATGAGGGAAGCGCGCATTTATATGGACTGGAATGCCACCGCGCCGCTTTTGCCGGCCGCGCGCGAGGCGTGCTTGTCTGCGCTCGATCTTGCCGGCAACCCGTCATCCGTTCACGGCGAAGGTCGCAAGATCCGTGCGTTGATCGAGACTGCGCGGCGCGACGTGGCCGCATTGTGCGGCGCGCAACCGGCCAGCGTGACGTTCACCAGCGGCGCCACCGAGGCGGCCAACTGGGTGCTGACGCCTGATTTCCGGATGGGCAAGACGCCGATTTCGATCGGCCATCTCTATATTTCCGCGATCGAGCATCCCGCCATTCGCGAAGGCGGCCGTTTCGGCAGGAACGACATCAGCGAAATCGCCGTGACGCCGGCGGGCATGCTGGACCTGGCAGCGCTCGAGGCGGCACTTGCCGCGCATGACCGCCAGACCGGCCTGCCGATGGTTGCCGTCATGCTTGCCAACAATGAAACCGGCATCGTCCAGCCGATCGCGGAGGTTTCGCATCTGGTCAAGGCGGCCGGTGGCATTCTGGTCGTCGATGGGGTGCAGGCCGCGGGCCGCATCGCCTTGTCGATCGAAAACCTTGGCGCCGACTTCCTGATCATTTCGTCGCACAAGATCGGCGGACCAAAGGGCGCGGGCGCACTGATCGCACGCGGCGAAATCCTGATGCCTTCGGCGCTGATCCGTGGCGGCGGCCAGGAGAAGGGCCATCGCTCGGGGACGGAAAACCCTGCGGCCATCGCCGGTTTCGGGGCTGCGGCGCGCGCTGCGGTCGATGGGCTAGCGGGGCGGATGGCGGCGGTTGCGGCATTGCGCGATGATCTGGAAAGCGAAATGGTCGCCGTAGCGCCCGACGTCATCATCCATGGCAAAAGCGGACCTCGGCTCGGCAATACGACGTTCTTCACCTTGCCCGGCCTCAAGGCCGAGACGGGCCAGATCGCCTTCGATCTGGAAGGCGTCGCTTTGTCGGCAGGGTCGGCCTGTTCGTCCGGCAAGGTCGGCCAGAGCTATGTTCTGTCGGCAATGGGTCATGATCCGGGACAGGGCGCATTGCGGATATCGATCGGGTCGTCTACGACGCGGGCCGAAATCGGCCGCTGTGCCGAGGTCTTTGCAAAGGTCGCGGCGCGGCGCAGGCTCTCGGGGGCCGCCGCCTGAAGGCAATAAAATTGCGGAAATTCAATTTTCCGCTTGGCAAACGGGGTGAAAATCGCCCCTTAGCCATTACATTAGCGGTGCGACGAAAATCGCATCGTACTGACAAGCTGCCGGACCTTGTATCCGGCGAGATTGGAGAACGACATGGCTGCCGTGCAGGAAACAATCGATCAGGTCGCCCTGATCGATGTGGACCAGTACAAATACGGGTTTGAAACGAAGATCGAGATGGACAAGGCGCCCAAGGGCCTGTCCGAAGAGATCATCCGCTTCATTTCGGCGAAGAAGCAGGAACCGGAATGGATGCTCGAGTGGCGTCTGGAGGCTTACCGCCGCTGGCTGACGCTTGAGGAGCCCACCTGGGCGCGCGTCAACTACCCGAAGATCGATTTCAACGATATCTACTATTACGCCGCGCCGAAGAGTACACCCGGCCCGACGTCGATTGACGATGTCGACCCGGAAATTTTGAAGGTCTATGAAAAGCTCGGCATTCCGCTGCGCGAGCAGGAAATGCTCGCTGGCGTGAAGACCTCGAGGATTGCCGTCGATGCGGTATTCGATTCCGTTTCGGTCGTCACGACCTTCAAAGAAGAACTGAAGAAGGCCGGGGTCATCTTCATGTCGATCTCCGAGGCGATCCGTGAGCATCCGGACCTCGTCAGGAAATATCTCGGCTCTGTCGTTCCGACGACCGACAACTATTATGCGACGCTGAACTCCGCGGTCTTCACCGACGGTTCCTTCGTCCTCGTGCCGAAGGGCGTTCGCTGCCCGATGGAACTGTCGACCTATTTCCGCATCAACGAGAAGAACACGGGCCAATTCGAGCGCACGCTGATCATCGCGGAAGAGGGCGCTTACGTCTCCTACCTCGAAGGCTGCACCGCGCCGCAGCGCGACGAAAACCAGCTGCATGCGGCCGTCGTCGAGTTGGTTGCGCTCGATGATGCCGAGATCAAGTATTCGACCGTCCAGAACTGGTATCCGGGCGACAAGAACGGCAAGGGCGGCATCTACAACTTCGTCACCAAGCGCGGCGATTGCCGCGGCAAGAACTCGAAGATTTCGTGGACGCAGGTCGAAACCGGCTCCGCCATCACCTGGAAATACCCGTCCTGCATCCTGCGCGGCGACGGTTCGCGCGGCGAGTTCTATTCGATCGCCGTGTCAAACGGCCACCAGCAGATCGACAGCGGTACGAAGATGATCCATCTCGGCAAGAACACGTCGAGCCGCATCATTTCCAAGGGCATTGCCGCCGGCGTGTCGCAAAACACCTATCGCGGCCAGGTCTCGACGCACCGCAGGGCGGAAAATGCCCGCAACTTCACGCAGTGCGACAGTCTTCTGATCGGCGACAAGTGCGGTGCCCACACGGTGCCCTACATCGAGGCACGCAATGCCTCGGCCCAGTTCGAGCATGAGGCGACAACGTCGAAGATCTCCGAAGACCAGCTGTTCTACTGCCTGCAGCGCGGCATTCCGGAAGAGGCGGCGATCGCGCTGATCGTCAACGGCTTCGTCAAGGAAGTCATCCAGGAACTGCCGATGGAGTTCGCGGTCGAAGCGCAGAAGCTGATCGGGATTTCGCTGGAAGGCTCGGTGGGCTAAGCGGCTTCACACATTGAACCTGATGCGCGCAACGCTGCGCACGATGTTTATTCATTTCCCAAAGGGAAGATCGAAATGCTTGAAATCAAGAACCTCCATGCCCGCATCGCCGAAGACGGCACCGAGATCATCCGCGGCCTTGACCTGACCGTGAAGGCTGGCGAGGTTGCCGCGATCATGGGGCCGAACGGCTCCGGCAAGTCGACGCTGTCCTACATCCTGTCGGGCCGCGAAGACTATGAAGTTACCGAAGGCGACATCCTTTACAACGGCGAGAGCATCCTGGAGCTCGACCCGTCCGAGCGTGCCGCCAAGGGGATTTTCCTTGCCTTCCAGTATCCGGTTGAAATTCCGGGCGTCGCGACCATGCAGTTCCTCAAGGTGGCACTGAACGAGCAGCGCAAGTATCGCGGCGAGGAAGAGCTTTCGACGCCGGACTTCATCCGCCGTGTCAAGGAAGCCTCCGCCAGGCTGCAGATCAACCCCGACATGCTGAAGCGGCCGCTGAACGTCGGCTTCTCCGGCGGCGAGAAAAAGCGCGCGGAAATACTGCAGATGGCATTGCTGGAGCCGAAGCTCTGCGTGCTGGACGAAACCGACAGCGGCCTCGACATCGACGCGCTGAAGATCGTCGCCGACGGCGTCAATGCACTGCGCTCGCCGGATCGCGCCGTCGTCGTCATCACGCACTACCAGCGCCTGCTCGAATACATCGTGCCGGACAGCGTTCACGTTCTCTACAAGGGCCAGATCATCAAGTCCGGCGACAAGTCGCTGGCGCTCGATCTCGAAGCCAACGGCTATGCCGACATCATCGATGCGGCGGCCTGAGGAGTGCTGGGGATGAACATGCAAACGGCGATAACGATGACGGCCGCCGAGACGGCCCTCGTCGATGGCTATACCGCCCAGATCGGCGAACTGCCCGGCGAAGGCGCCGTGCTTTCGGCGCGCGACACGCTTCTTGCCGATCTGAGAAAGCAGGGCCTGCCGACGCGGCGGGTCGAATCCTGGCATTATACCGATCTGCGCGCGCTTCTGCGCAGCGTTCCGGCTGTCGACCCGACCGCCTTTGCGCAGCGGGTCGATCCGCTGGTTGCCGGTTCATCGGTGCTGTCCGTCCTGAACGGCAAGGCCGATACCAAGGGTGCGCCGGCCGGCGTCAACGTCCGATCCTATGCCGAAAGCCTCGTTGAGGGCGTTGCGGCGGCCGATCTCGTGGAGCGCGATGCCGACGACGCGATCGGCCGTATCAACGGCAGCTTCGTGCGTGACGGTTTCGAGATCGAGGTTGCGGAAGGCACCGAGCTCGAACAGCCGCTGGAACTTCAGCTGGTGCAGAGCGCCGGCCAGAGCCATACCCGCTTCCCGGTAACATTCGGCGCCAACACGAAGGCCGTGGTCATCGAACGCCACCTTTCCGTCAGCGCCGCGCCGAGCCTCGTGACGACCGTTTGCGACCTGATCCTCGACGAGGGCGCGGAGATCACCTGGATCATCCTGCAGCAGCAGGGTGATGCCGACAGCCATCTGGCGCAGGTCAATTTCGACCTTGGTACCAATGCCAAGCTGCGGCTGTTCGTCATCAATGCCGGCGGCAAGCTGGTTCGCCAGGAAGTTCATGGCGTGACGACAGGCGAAGGCTCCGATTTCAAGCTGCGCGGCATCAACCTGCTCGGCGGCGAAACGCATACGGATGTGACCTTCACGCTCGGCCATGACGTCCCGAACACGACATCGACGGAAATCATCCGCAACGTCCTGCTCGGCCGCGCCAAGGGCGTTTTCCAGGGGCAGATCCGCGTTGCTCCCGATGCCCAGAAGACTGACGCGAAGATGGCATGCAACACGCTGCTCCTCTCCGACGACGCCGATTTTTCGGCAAAGCCGGAGCTGGAAATCTTTGCCGACGACGTCCAGTGCGGCCACGGCGCAACGGTGATCGACATCGACGCGACGCATCTTTTCTACCTGCGTGCCCGCGGCATTCCGGAAAACAAGGCGCGGGCCATGCTGGTCAATGCCTTCGTCGACGAGATCGTCGAGGAACTGGAAGACGAAGCCGTGATCGAGCCTTTGGAAGCGATCATCGCGGCCTGGCTCGAGACGCACGCCTGATTGGACAACGACATGGAACATACGGTGCCGGTGCCTGCCTACGACGTCGAAGCGATCCGCCGGGATTTTCCCATCCTGTCGCGGACCGTCTACGGCAAGCCGCTCGTCTATCTCGACAATGGCGCCTCGGCGCAGAAGCCGCAGGTGGTCATCGACGCCGTTGCCCATGCCTATGCCAACGAATATGCCAACGTCCATCGCGGCCTGCATTTCCTGTCGAATGCCGCGACGGATGCCTATGAGGGCGCACGCGAAAAGGTGCGTCGCTTCCTGAACGCGCCGTCCGTCGACAATATCATCTTCACCAAGTCCTCGACGGAGGCGATCAATGCGGTTGCCTATGGGTACGGCATGCCGAAGATTGGCGAGGGCGACGAGATCGTCATCTCGATCATGGAGCATCACTCCAACATCGTGCCATGGCATTTCATCCGCGAACGGCAGGGAGCAAAGCTCGTCTGGGCACCGGTCGACGACCAAGGCGTGTTCCATATCGATGATTTCGTCAAATGCCTGAGCGACCGCACCAAACTGGTGGCGATCACGCATATGTCGAATGCGCTTGGCACGGTCGTTCCGGTCAAGGAGATCTGCCGCATCGCCCATGAGCGCGGTATCCCGGTTTTGATCGACGGCAGCCAGGCCGCGGTCCACATGCCGGTCGATGTCCAGGACATCGATTGCGACTGGTACGTGATGACCGGACACAAGCTCTACGGTCCCTCGGGCATCGGCGTGCTCTACGGCAAGACGGACCGCTTGAAGGAAATGCGCCCCTTCATGGGCGGCGGCGAAATGATCGTCGAGGTGACCGAAGACACCGTCACGTACAACGATCCGCCGCACCGCTTCGAAGCAGGCACGCCGCCGATCGTCCAGGCGATCGGTCTCGGTTATGCGCTTGATTACATGGAAAAGCTCGGCCGCGCGGCCATCGCCGCCCACGAGGCCGATCTGGCTGCCTACGCGTTTCAGCGCCTGTCGTCCGTCAATTCGTTGCGCATCTTCGGGACGGCGCCCGGCAAGGGTGGTATCTTCTCCTTCGAGCTCGAAGGGATCCATTCCCACGACGTGTCGATGGTGATCGACCGGGCGGGCGTGGCGGTGAGGGCCGGAACGCATTGCGCCCAGCCGCTCTTGAAACGCTTTGGCGTCACCTCCACATGCCGTGCATCCTTCGGTCTCTACAATACGCGAGCCGAAGTGGATGCGCTCGTCGATGCGCTGGGTCATGCCCGCAAATTCTTTGCGTAAGGAATAGTCTGATGAGCCTTGATACGACCGAAGAGAAGATCGATGTCCGCGAAGGGATCGTTCATTCCGCAATCCCCGCAGACGAGCTGGCGCGTCTCAGCGACGACGTCATCTCGGCTTTGAAGACGGTCTATGACCCGGAAATTCCGGCCGACATCTTCGAGCTCGGGCTGATCTACAAGATCGATATCGAAGACGACCGGATGGTCAGGATCGCCATGACGCTGACCGCGCCCGGCTGCCCGGTGGCCGGAGAGATGCCGGGCTGGGTGGAGAATGCGGTCGGTGCCGTCGAAGGCGTGTCCGGCGTCGAGGTGACCATGACCTTCGATCCGCCATGGACGCCGGACCGCATGTCGGAAGAGGCGCAGGTGGCCGTCGGCTGGTACTGATCAGTGCCGCAGGCGTATTGATCCCTTAGCCGCCGCACATTACATTCTGGACTCGGGAAAGCATCAGGCCTTGAACCTGATTGCGCTAAGGAGAATGGCCGATGGGCTTTGCAGTGATGAGTTTGAGCGATGCGGCCGCCGGCCGCGTCAAGGCGATCGTCGAGAATGCCGGTGGCGGCGCCGAGGGCATTCGTGTGTCGATCAAGAAGGGCGGTTGCGCCGGTATGGAATATGCCATCGACCTGGTGACTACAGCCAACCCCAAGGACGATTTCGTCGAGCATCAGGGCGCCAAGGTCTGGGTCGCGCCGGAAGCCGTCCTTTACCTGCTCGGTACCCGCATGGATTTCGAAGTGACGACGCTGCGCTCGGGCTTCACCTTCAACAATCCGAACCAGACCTCCGCCTGCGGCTGCGGCGAATCGGTCGAACTGAAGCCGGCGGACCTTGCGGCGTTCGCGGCCAAGGGCGATGCGGTCGTGCGAGCCGGCTAGGCTTTCGCGCAAGGGCCGATATTTGCACGAGAATTCCAAAGGAGACTGGTTTCCGCCAGTCTCTTTTTCTGTTTTTATGCACGTCTGACAAACGCGGCCGGGCCTGGATTGAGTAACGCGATGCCGATTGCGCAGAAACATTTCGTCCAGGCCCTCTACGGCAGCTTTCCCGATCCGGTTGTCATCATTGATTCCGACTGGATCATCCTTTCCGCAAATCCCGCGATCACGAAGCAATTCGGTTATACGGCGGATGAAATCGCCAACCGTCCGGCCCGGATACTTTATGCCACGGATGAAGACTACGACGCATATCTCAGCCGGGACGCGCGCGAACGCGCCGGCGAGGATGTTTCAGATGACGTCCACCAATACCGTCGAAAGGACGGATCGGTGTTTTCCGCCCGTCTGCGCGTTACCGCAGTCCGCGACGAGGATGGCACGGCGCAGGGCTTCATCGGGGTCGTGCACGATATTTCGGATCTTCTCGAACTCGACAGGGCGCGAAGGAAGACCGCCGAGATGTTCGACGCCGCCCTGCAGGCGATACCGGAAGGCTTTGCGATTTTCGACAGGCAGGAAAAACTGATCGCCTTCAATGAAGCCTATCGGCGCATCCTGGGCAAGGCCGGTGACGGTCTCCAGATGGGCATGACCGCCGAGGAAATCCTTGTTGCCGTCCATGAAGCCGGCAACTATCCGTCCATGCCGATCGGCTCGCCGGAGGCCTCGGCGTGGATCGAAAGCCGACTGCAGGATTTTCGCCAACCGAGCGGCAAGCCGCATCTCTTTCCCTACGGCGACGGGCGCTGGATGCAGGCGGAAAACCTGAAGGCCGGTGACGGCAATACCGTCGTCCTGCGCATCGATGTCACGGCCCTGAAGGAGGCGGAACTGGCGCTCGACCGGCAGAGGCTGGAATATTACACGCTCGTCCAGAACATACCGGATTTCATTTGTCGGATTTCTCCGGACCTGACGTGCACCTTCGTCAACGAGACCTATGCCGAGTTCATCGGCAAACCGGCGAGCGAGCTTGCCGGAAAGCCGTTTCTGGACTTTGTCCCGGAACGGGACCGCGAGCGTCTGGTTCGCCTTCTGAGGAACCTCTCGCCGGAGGATCCGATCTTCGCGCGCGAACAGCGCCGGCCATTGGCCGATGGCAGTGACTTCTGGATCTTCTGGTCCAACATGGCGGTGTTCGACGGTGACAACCTTGTCGAATACATCACTGCCGGGCGCGACATCACCGAGTTGAAGCGACAGCAGGTGCGGATTGCCCAGCAAAGTGCCGAGCTGAAGCGCAAGAACGAAGCGCTCAACCAGTTCACCGGCACGGTTTCACACGACCTGAAGGCGCCGCTGCGCCACATATCGATGTTTTCGGAGATGATCAGCGAAGATGTCACGAGCGGCAATTTCGCAGATCTGCCGGTCTATGCCCACCACCTGCGCCAGAGCGCCCGGCGGATGGATCGACTGATCGACAGCCTCCTCGATTACGCCCAGATCGCCGACCAGATCAACAATTGGCAGACGGTTTCCATGTCGGACGTTGTTTCCGACGCCATCCTCAATCTGGACACGTTCATTCGGGAGGCAGACGCAAGGTTCGAGTTCGATGTCTTGCCGCAGGTCAAGGGTGATCCAGAACTGCTGAAGCGCCTCTGCCAGAACCTGATCGGCAATGCGGTCAAGTATCGCCGCGAGGGGATCAAGCCGGTCATCAGCATCTATAGCGAAACGATTGACGATTGTGTCAGAATCTATTTCCAGGATAACGGCATCGGTATCGATCCACGGTTTGCGAAGAAGATCTTCGATGTATTGCAACGTCTTCACCGGGACGAATCGGTCTATCCGGGCACAGGCATCGGGTTGGCATTGGCCAAACGGATCGCCGACAGCCACAACGGCTCCATCGAGCTCGACACGTCCTTTAGCCAGGGCGCGCGCTTTGTCCTGACCTTGCCGGACGCGGTTTAACGGTTCCGAGGACAACCGCAGGATTCACGCAGCGACCGCAGCATGGGAAGGGGCGCATGAAGCGCCCCCGGTTTCAAGCGTTACTCTGCCGCCTCGGCGTAGGCCTCCAGCGGCGGGCAGGTGCAGACGAGGTTGCGGTCGCCGAAGACATTGTCGACCCGGTTGACCGGCGACCAGTATTTGTCGACGCGGAAGGCGCCCGGCGGGTAGCAGGCCTGTTCGCGCGAATAGGGGCGGTCCCAGTCGCCGACGAGGTCTTCCACCGTATGCGGCGCATTCTTCAGCGGATTGTTCACCCGGTCCATCCCGCCATCCTCGATCGCCTGAGCTTCGGCGCGGATCGCCAGCATGGCATCGCAGAAGCGGTCGAGTTCGGCCTTGGTTTCCGATTCCGTCGGTTCGATCATCAGCGTGCCGGCGACCGGCCAGCTCATGGTCGGCGCGTGGAAGCCGCAGTCGATCAGCCGCTTGGCGACGTCGTCCACGGTGACGCCGGCGCTGTCCACCAGCGGACGCGTGTCGATGATGCATTCATGCGCCACGCGGCCCCTGGCCGACTTGTAGAGCACGCCGTAGGCGCCCTTCAGGCGTGCGGCGATGTAGTTGGCGTTGAGGATCGCCACCTTGGTCGCCTGCGTCAGCCCTTCGCCGCCCATCATCAGGCAGTAGCTCCACGAGATCGGCAGGATCGAGGCCGAGCCGAACGGCGCTGCCGACACGGCACCTTCGCCGCCGTCCGTTTCCGGATGTCCCGGCAGGAACGGTGCCAAGTGGGCCTTGACGCCGATCGGTCCCATGCCCGGGCCGCCGCCGCCATGCGGAATGCAGAAGGTCTTGTGCAGGTTGAGATGGCTGACGTCTGAGCCGATATCGCCCGGCCGGGCAAGGCCGACCATGGCGTTCATGTTGGCACCGTCGAGATAGACCTGGCCACCATGCTTGTGGACAATGTCGCAGACCTCGCGCACGTTTTCCTCGAACACGCCGTGGGTGGACGGATAGGTGATCATGCAGCACGAGAGGTTTTCAGCGTACTGCGCTGCTTTTGCACGGAAATCTTCCATGTCGATGTCGCCGTTGTCGCTGACCTTGACGACCACCACCTTCATGCCGGCCATTTGCGCGGAGGCCGGGTTGGTACCGTGCGCCGAGGTCGGGATCAGGCAGACATCGCGGTGACTGTCGCCATTGGCAAGGTGATAGGCCCGGATCGTCAGCAGGCCGGCATATTCCCCTTGTGCACCGGAATTCGGCTGCATGGAGATCGCATCGTAGCCGGTCACCGCGCAGAGCTTCTGCGACAGGTCGGTGATCATGTGGCGATAGCCTTCGGCCTGGTCCGCCGGCACGAACGGATGAATTTCCGAGAATTCCGGCCAGGTGATCGGCAGCATTTCCGCTGTCGCATTCAGCTTCATCGTGCAGGAGCCGAGCGGGATCATCGAGCGATCGAGCGCCAGATCGCGGTCCGACAGCCGGCGGATATAGCGCGTCATTTCGCTTTCCGCCCGGTTCATGTGGAAGATAGGATGGGTCAGGTATTCGCTGGTGCGCAGCAGCCCTCCCGGCAGACGATAGCCGGGGTCGAAGTCTTCGACGCTGAAATCGCCGCCGAACGCCCGCCAGACGGCCTCCAGCGTCACCGGCCGCGACCGTTCGTCGAGGCTGATGCCGATCTTGGTGGTGCCGATCCGGCGCAGGTTGACCTCCTCGGCGACGGCCGTCTTCAGGATGATGCCCTGCAGCTTGCCGACATCGACGGTGATCGTGTCGAAGAACACGTCAGGCTCGACGGTGTAGCCGAGCTTCTCGAGCCCCATGGCAAGCCGAACGGTCTTCTGGTGAACACTCTGGGCGATCGCCTTGATGCCCTTTGGACCGTGGAAAACCGCATACATCGATGCCATGACGGCGAGCAGCACCTGTGCCGTGCAGATGTTGGATGTCGCCTTTTCCCGGCGGATGTGCTGTTCGCGCGTCTGCAGCGAAAGCCGGTAGGCGCGGTTGCCGCGGCTGTCGACGGACACGCCGACGAGGCGGCCGGGCATCGATCGCTTGTAGGCGTCCTTGACGGCCATGTAGGCCGCATGCGGGCCGCCGTAGCCGACCGGAACACCGAAGCGCTGGGTGCAGCCGATGGCGATGTCGGCGCCCATTTCGCCCGGCGACTTCAAGAGAGCCAGTGCCAGCGGATCGGCGGCGATGACCGCGATCGCGCCGGCCTGATGCAGACGGGCGATCAGACCGGTAAAGTCGCTCACATGGCCGTAGGTGCCGGGATACTGGAAGATCGCGCCGAAGACGCTTGCCGATTCCAGATCTGTATGGGGATTGCCGACGACGACCGTCCAGCCGAGCGGTTCGGCGCGCGTCTTGATCAGCGCGACCGTCTGCGGATGGCAATTCTCGTCGACGAAGAATGCGGTTTCCTTGGATTTCGACACGCGCTCGGCCATCGCCATGGCTTCGGCAGCGGCAGTTGCCTCGTCGAGCAGCGAGGCGTTGGCAACGTCGAGGCCGGTGAGGTCACAGACCATCGTCTGGTAGTTCAGGAGTGCTTCCAGGCGGCCCTGGCTGATTTCCGGCTGGTAAGGCGTGTAGGCGGTGTACCAGGCAGGATTTTCGAGAATGTTGCGCTGGATCACCGGCGGCGTGATCGTGCCGTAATAGCCCTGGCCGATCAGCGAGACGAGCTTCTTGTTGCGGTTGGCCGTCTCGCGCATCTTGTCGAGCGCCTCGCGCTCGGTCATCGCAGCCCCCCAGGCAAGCGGGCTCTTCTGGCGGATCGACGGCGGAACCGTGTCGTCGATCAACGCGTCGAGGCTGTCATAACCGATCACCTGGAGCATCGCCGCCATTTCGTCGGGCGAGGGCCCGATATGGCGGCGGTTGGCGAAGTCATACGGTTTGTAGTCGGTGAAGGTGAAGTCTTTCGGCATGCTCATCAGGCGATCAGCTCCTTGTAGGCGGCTTCGTCGAGCAGCGCATTGGCGGCAGACGGATCGGCGAGCTTCAGTTTGAAGAACCAGCCGGCGCCCTGCGGATCGCTGTTGACCAGAGACGGGTCATCGACGATCGCCTGGTTGCTCTCGATAATTTCGCCGTCGAGCGGACAATAGACGTCGGAAGCGGCCTTGACGGATTCGACCGTGGCCGCCGTTGCGCCCTTGTCGAGGCTCGTTCCGGCTTCCGGCAGTTCGACGAAAACGAGATCGCCAAGCTGTTCGGCGGCATGCGCGGTGATGCCGACGGTCGCCACGTCACCCTCGATTTTCAGCCATTCGTGTTCGTCGGTAAATTTCAGCATCGGGTTTTGCTCCGGATCAACGTTTGTAAGTTGGGGTGATGAAGGGAAGGGATGAGACAGTGACGGGCAGGTATTTGCCGCGCACCTCCGCGAAAAGCTGGGTGCCGTTGGCGATATAGGGAGCGGCGACGTAGCCCATGGCGACCGGATGATCGACACTCGGGCCGAAGCCGCCCGACGTGACGACGCCGGCTTGCGTGTGACCCTGCGCATCGGCATAGAGCATCGCACCGCCGCGCACGGGGGCTTTCCCGTCCGGCTTCAGGCCAACGCGCCGGCGACCGGCGCCTTCGGCAAACTGGCCAAGGATGATCGGCGCGCCGGGAAAGCCGCCTTCGCGCGCACCTCCGGCACGGCGGGCCTTTTGCATCGCCCATTCAAGCGCGGCCTCTACCGGGGTCGTGCCGGTGTCGATATCGTTTCCATAGAGACAGAGCCCGGCTTCCAGTCGGAGCGAATCGCGGGCTCCAAGGCCGATCGGCAGGACATCCGGATGCTCGAGGATGCGGCGCGTGACGTCTTCGGCGGAGGCGGCCGGGATGGAAATTTCAAATCCATCCTCGCCCGTATAGCCGGAGCGGGAAATGATGCAGGGCACATCATGCAGGGCGGCCTCGGCGACGTCCATGAAGCGCATGGTGGCGATATCGGCCCAAAGTTCGGCAAGAACACATTCGGCGCGCGGACCCTGCAACGCGATCAGCGCGCGGTCATCGAGCAAGGCGAGATCGCAGGTCGCGCCCAGATGATCTTGCAGGTGCGCGAAATCGGCATCCTTGCAGGCGGCGTTGACGACCAGAAAAAGATGGTCGCCGCGATTGGCGATCATCAGGTCGTCGAGAATGCCGCCCTGGTCGTTGGTGAACAGCCCGTAGCGCTGGCGGTTTTCGCCAAGGCCGAGCACATCGACCGGCACGAGCTTTTCAAGCGCAAGTGCTGCGTCCTCGATCTTTCCGGATTTCGGCCGCAGGATGATCTGGCCCATGTGCGAAACGTCGAACAGGCCGGCGGCGCCGCGAGTGTGGAGATGCTCCTTCATCACGCCGGCCGGATATTGCACCGGCATGTCATAGCCGGCAAAGGGCACCATGCGGGCGCCAAGTGACACGTGCAGCGCATGCAACGGTGTCCGTTTCAGGGGAGAATGATCGTCCAAATCCGGCCTCCAGGTCTGGCGCGACGCGCCGGCTCATCTCCACGCGCATTGACTGCGGCGTATCCTCGAGCCCCCTCTGTCCCTTTGCCTGAGATTGTTATCCCTTCGGCGAGCGAAAACGCTTCTCTCCAGAGTCCTTTCGGCACCTTGCTGGTCCTTTGGCCTGAGAGTTTCCGGGGCGGTTGCTCCTTCGGCACCGGTATGAACCGGATTCTCCCAACAAGATCGGGTTCAGATAACGGCGATCGCAATTGCTTGGCAAGCGCAAAATGTCGCGCTCGAACAGATTTTTGCCGCAACTGTTTCAACATACCTCCTCGGTGCGTCAAAGTAGCCTTTGCTTTTTTCGTACCGAAACGATAACGCAAGCGGCCAAGACGGGGACAATCGATGGCCAGAGCCGGACGACAGTGGCAGATGACGGTGCGCGTGCTTTCGGCACTTGCCCTCCTGTTCCTGTCTTTTGCCCATCAGCCGGCGTTCGCCCGACAGCTTGCCCCGGAAATGGCGGCGAACTACGTCCTGCCGGATGGCACGATTGCCGACATCTGCTTCGGATCGGAGGGTGTCGACGATCACAATGACCCACACAATGCCCCGCACGAGGGCGTTGTACCGCTCTGCGACTATTGCCGGCTCGCCGCTTCGATTGCCTTGCTGTCGCCCCCGAGTGAAGCCTATCTCATCCTCCGCGTCGCCGCGCTTGCCGAGGGCAAGACGGATTTTTCGGCCATTTTTGTCGAATATCCGCGCACCCTGCCGCAGTCGCGTGCTCCTCCGCTGTCTCTCTGACCTCATCGCTTCGGCGATTCTTCCATGTTTTTAGTCACTTCAGCCGCTTGATGCGGCGTTGACCGGATTGCCGCGGTGGCAACTCCGGTGCGGAGACCAGATCAATGACACAGACCAGAACAGCCCTTCTTGCACTCATCCTTTCGCTGGCCGGGGCCGCAGCTGCCCATGCGCATGCGTCTTTCGAAGACGACGAAGCTGCCTCGGAAAGCGGCTTCAAGGCCGTGCTGCAGATTCCGCACGGCTGCGACGGCAAGGCGACGACCGAAGTGCAGGTGAAACTGCCGGAAGGCTTCGTCTTCGCCAAGCCGCAGCCGAAGGCCGGTTGGGAGATCGAGATTATCAGGGGCGACTACCAGAAAAGCTATGACAACCACGGCAAGACGGTGACGTCCGGGCCGCTCGAAATCCGCTGGAAGAACGGCAATCTGTCCGACGACTATTACGACACCTTCGCCATCAAGGGGACGATCTCCGGCTTCGACAAGCAGACTGACATCGCCTTTCCGGTAACGCAGCTTTGCGGTGCGACCGACAAGGTGGCCTGGGACGAGATTCCGGCTGAAGGCCAGGACGCCCATTCGCTGAAACATCCGGCGCCGACGGTCACCGTGACACCGGCCACGGCCGCAGGGCATCACGGCCACGACATGGCGGCAATGGCGGGGATGGGCAACACGACGGTCAAGGCCGGATCGCTCGAGATTTCCGGCGGCGCCCTCAAGGCGATGCTGCCAGGCGCCAAGGTCGGCGGCGGCGGCTTTACGGTGAAGAACGACGGCAGCGAGGACGATACCCTGATCTCCGTCGAGAGCCCGGCGGCGGGCCGCGTCGAACTGCACGAGATGACGATGCAGAACGACGTGATGAAGATGCGCAAGCTGGAGCAGGGCATCGCCATTCCGGCGGGGGCGACCGTCGCGCTTGCGAGCGGCGGCCTGCATCTGATGTTCATGGATGTGAAGAAGCCCTTTGCCGCGGGCGACAGCGTGCCGGTGACGCTGACCTTCGAAAAGGCCGGCAAGGTCGATTACATGCTTGCCGTCGGCGATGCCGCTGGCGGCACGCACAAGCACAACTGAGTTTTCCCGTCATGGGGCGGCGCGGACCACTGCGCCGCCGTCTTCCTCCTGCAAGGGACGGTTTAGCCTTCGGAGGGCCCGGCTTACTCGTCTGCTTCCGGCTCGTCGGGACCGAACTCCATGTAGCGGCGAACCACGTCGCCACGCGTGCCTTGCGGCTGGCGGCCGTTGGAACTCATCAGCATCAACGAAAGCGATGTCGGGCTGCGCATGGCCGCGACCGAGGCATGCGTCTTGGCCACATCGTCCTTCGGCCGTGCCGACAGCAAGGTGATCGCTTCCTCGGCCGGGCCATCGCCGCTCATCCGCGCGGACGGCTTTACGCCCTGCGCCGCGTAAGCCGCCGTGGTGGCTGACATGGTAATGACCTGGCTCATGACGATCTGCCCGGTGACAGGGGCTCCTTCGGATGTGGCAATCCATTCGCATTAATCCGGGCGCCATTTCATTCACGTGAAATCGGGTGCTCGCATTTGAGACGAATTTTACCAATGCGCCGCAGGAGGCATCTTCCCTCCCGTCACGGCCCATCACGATGCGGTGACCGGGCGGCAAATCGTGTTGGCAGGGCCGTCTTGTGGCGTTGGAAACCGGCGCGAATAGCGGCATAACAATAGTGACCCGATTCTGGCCGACGAATGGCGATGTGGCGGCACCGGCCGACATCTCGTCCACCATCGTCAGGCCGGGACCGGCTGCGTCACTGCAATGCGATCGATGGGGCTCATGACAATCGACAATCGTTTCTCCCGCCGGGGATTTCTCGCGGCGCTTGCGGCATCGGCTGGCACGCTTGCCGGCTGCACCACCGGTCCCTTGCGCCGACGCCCGGCACCGACGCCGGGCATCGTCCAGAGGCCGGTCGGGCCACCCTCCGAGGCTGAGCTGCAGGTGATGTACGGGCCGGTGGAGGATGGTGGCTATCTGATCCCGGCGGTGCCCTATCAACAGATCGATCCGCAATTCTACCGTCAGCGCGTCTACGACCCGACGGGCGAGGCGCCCGGCACCGTGGTCGTCGACACGCCGTCGCGGCTTCTCTATGTCGTCGAGCCGGGCGGCACAGCGATGCGCTACGGCGTCGGCATCGGCCGCGAAGGCTTTGCCTGGCAGGGCGACGGCGTGATCCACTGGCGCCAGGCCTGGCCGCACTGGAAGCCGCCCAACGAGATGGTCGCCCGCCAGCCGAGCCTCGCGAAATATTCGATCGAGAACGGCGGCATGCCGCCTGGGCTCGACAATCCGCTCGGCGCGCGGGCGCTCTACATCTTCCAGAACGGCGAGGACACGCTCTACCGGCTGCATGGCAATCCGGAATGGCAGTCGATCGGCAAGGCGGTGTCGTCGGGCTGCGTGCGGCTTCTGAACCAGGACGTCATCGATCTCTACGCGCGGGTTCCGGCCAAGGCACGGATCGTCGTCTGGCAATGAGGTGCCGGCGGCTCCGCTGCAACAAGTCTTGCTTCTGATTAACGGAAAGCTAACCGCTTCATCGGATTCTGTCCGTAGTCGGGGCGAACGGCACCCTGATTTGGATCTTTCGACACAACTTTGGCACGTTTTCCGGCAATAGACGCTTTCATGCTTCCTTCGATTTCCCCTTCCAGCGCCGTGATGCGCACCGCCCGCCGCGTTCTCACCCGGACGGCCGCCGCCTTTCTCCTCGGCGTGGCGCTGTCCGGCTGCATGGGGCTGGACGATCTCACCGAGGCCCCGCCGAAGCTCTCCAGCAAGATGATCGCCGAGATGTCGAAGAAGGGCATGAAGCCGGAAAGCCCGGTGCTGATCCGCATCTTCAAGCAGGAAAGCGAGCTCGAGGTCTGGAAGGTCGACAAGTCCGGCACCTATGCGCTGTTCAAGACCTATCCGATGTGCCGCTGGTCGGGAAAGCTCGGCCCGAAGACGAGGATCGGCGACCGGCAGGCGCCGGAAGGCTTCTATCATGTCTCGGCGGGCCAGCTTAATCCGAACTCGCAATATTACGTCTCCTTCAATCTCGGCTATCCGAACCGGCTCGAAGCGGCGCTCGGCCATACCGGCGAGGCGCTGATGGTGCATGGAGCCTGCTCGTCCTCCGGCTGCTACGCCATGACCGACCAGGGCGTCGGCGAAATCTATGCGATCGTGCAGAAGGCGCTTTCGAGCGGACAGGAGAATTTCCAGGTCCAGGCCTTTCCCTTCCGCATGATGGCGAAGAACATGATCGAACACCGCGACGATCAGAACATGCCCTTCTGGCGGACGCTGAAAGAGGGCTACGACGCCTTCGAGGTGACGCACCGGCAGCCGAAGGTGTCCATCTGCGAAAGCCGCTACGTCTTCAACAAGGAATTCGAGGGCGGCGAGCCCGCCGATCCGCTCGCCGCCTGCCCGGCGGTCGTCAACCAGCTCGAGCCGCAGGCGATGGCGAAGATCGTGGCGGAGGAGCGCAAGGTCGACGCGGCGATGACCGAGGCCCTTCCCGCGAGCACGTCGATGAGCGCCTATGTCGATGGCGGCATGCATCCGCGTTTCCGCACACTGCTGAAGCGCGAAGGGCCGCAGAAGCTGGCGGCGAGCATTTCCGCCACCAAATACCCGATCAGCCGCCCGGAAGCGGCATTGGCCGACCCGTTCGCCGGACGGTGAGGGCGGGGCGTCGCATAGAAGGTGACATCGCCCATGCCACGCTCGGCGGTTTTGCCCCGCGCCCGCGGTGACGGCCTGAGTCCGGCCCAAGCGGCATGCGTCCGCGCGGCGAGGGGTGGCCTTCCGCGCCAGGGCCCGGCATGCTATGCGGTGTTGCCGGAGGATTTGTCATGCGCCATCGTTACAGCCTCGACCATGTTGCACTGCTGGTCAGCGATCTCGAGCGCAGCGTCGCGTTCTACCGGGATGTCATGGGCTTCGAGCCGATCCCGCGCGAAGGCAGCGCCAATGTCGCCTGGCTGGAAATCGGCGGTGGCGATGCGATCCATCTCATCGCCGGCGATTTCGGCGCCACGCACGTGACGAAGGAGACGCATGTCGCCATCTCCACGGCCGATTTCGACGCCTTCGTCGCCCATATCGGCGCGCTCGGCATTCCCTTTACCGACTGGCCGGGCAATCCCGGCCGCATCGGCCTGCACCGCAACGGCTTCGCCCAGATCTACGTTCAGGATCCCGACGGATACTGGATCGAAATCAACGACCACCGGCCGCCCGGCGCGGCTTGACGGCATGAGGACACGCGCCTTCGTTCACGCGCGGGAAAACCGCCGTGGTTGTCAAAGGGCATTTCGGACGGGGCGCTGAAAGCTGCCTCGTGAAAATAGAATGGGTGACACCTCTCCGCGCCCCGTTCGGCGGTTTTTGCCCGCAAACTCGTTCCGCTACGGCCTTGTCGGCCCTCTGTGCGATTGCACGCCCGCAGCAGCAGCATCGGCCTGCGGAGGGGAACCTTCTCGCGAACCCCGATGCCAAGGACTTCCGTCCTTTCCTTGAGACCGGCGCCGGCCCCGCCAGACTGCCACGGCTGGCAGCGTATCCGTGGGCG
Organism: Rhizobium giardinii bv. giardinii H152; assembly: GCF_000379605.1. Taxonomy (GTDB): domain Bacteria; phylum Pseudomonadota; class Alphaproteobacteria; order Rhizobiales; family Rhizobiaceae; genus Pararhizobium; species Pararhizobium giardinii. Next base: position 475,264 of record NZ_KB902579.1, read on the forward strand.
GGACGGGAAGATTATGGCAGAGGTTTCGATGGCGGGGATGGATGGGGATGTGGGGCTTGTCCCTCACCAACAAAATCTGACAGTTAGAAGGCTTATCATTCCTCGTCCTCGGGTTAAACCCGAGGACGAGGATGACGACCTTGGAGGGCGACGGGCAATGCTGACGATGCCGTGGCTGCCCCGACCTCAGAGATAGGTGCCCAAGACATTGGGGAACGTTTTTCGCTTTGCGGGAGGTGTGGATGCCGTGGAGAGAGACTTCGGTGATGGAGGAACGTTCGGCACGAGGTTGTCACCCATGTCTTAGGTACAAACTGTTACCTATGTCTCCGGGTCGGACAATCTCTTTTTTGGTGAGCGCGCAGGGATTCGAACCCTGGACCTACTGATTAAAAGTCAGTTGCTCTACCGGCTGAGCTACGCGCTCCCTCAAAACCGGGGCGTTGCGTGCCCGGCGGAAGTGGGCGGACATATGCACAGCGGGCTTGTTTTGGTCAACCCAAAAAAAGCGGACGAAACTGCAAATTCGATGATTTGCATGGAGATCGCCAAAAGGTGATTGGTTTGGAGGGGGCATCGGCGTTAAGACGGCGCGAGCGTGTTGCAGGCTGGAGTTCTTAACGGGTGTCGATCGCTGATATTTCCATCTGGACCGCCATCGTGGCGGGCGCGCTGTCGTTTCTTTCGCCTTGTGTATTGCCGTTGGTGCCGCCCTATCTCTGTTACATGGCGGGCATTTCGGTCGATCAGTTTCGCGGTGGTGAAAATGAAGCCGCTGTGGCCGGCACGCGGCGCGCGGTGTTCGGTGCGGCGTTCTTCTTCACGCTGGGCTTTGCCACCGTCTTCGTGGCGCTCGGGGCAGGAGCCTCCACCATCGGCCTCGTCCTGCGCCAGCATATCGATATCCTGTCGCGCGTCGGCGGTCTGGTCATCATCGTCATGGGACTGCATTTCCTCGGTGTCTTGCGCATCGGACTGCTTGGCCGGGAAGCCCGCTTCCAGGGTGGCGGCAAGCCGGCAACGCTGTCAGGCGCCTATATCATGGGCCTTGCCTTCGCCTTCGGCTGGACGCCCTGCATCGGTCCCGTGCTCGGCACGATCCTCGGGGTCGCAGCCGCGCGCGACACGGTCGGCGATGGCGCGATCCTGCTGGCCGTCTATTCGCTCGGGTTGGCGATCCCTTTCTGGATCGCCGCGGGCTTTTCCGGCGCCTTCATGAGGTTCCTGTCGCGTTTCCGCCGTCACCTCGGCCTGGTCGAGAAACTGATGGGTGTTTTCCTCATCCTTGCGGGCCTTGCCTTCGTCTTCGGCGTCATCAGTTCCGTGGCGATCTGGTTCCAGGAGACCTTTCCCGTGCTGATGCAGATCGGCTAAGCAGACTTTCGTCGGCAAGCCAACGAAAGTCTGCTTAGCTTTCCTTGTTTTGTCGCAGGTTTTGATCGGAAAACCGTGGAACACTTTTCCGAAACCTGCTTAGGCCAGATCGGTTCAGGCGCGCTGCCAGCCGATCTTTTCCTGCAGGGAACTGCGCAATGTCTGCAGCGCGCTGCCGGGGTTCAGCCCCTCGTGCATCATGAGGTTGCGCAGCAGCGGAACGCTGGCGAGAGCCTGCAGTCCTGCGGCGCGCAGCAACTGCACCGGCAGCAACTCGGACAGCAGCGAGCGGTTGAGCAGATCGACACTGAAGGTACGGGTCAGGACATCGGTCCGCCGCCTGCGGTCATAGCGTGCACCAAAGTCGGCGGGGATGACCGGGAGATCGGAAAGCAGTGCGCTCGCTGCCATGATATCGCGAAGACTGAGGTTGAGCCCCTGCGCGCCGATCGGCGGAAAGGCGTGCGCTGCCTCCCCGATCAGGATGGTTCGCTGCTTGCCGAAAGCCCTGGCGGCCATGCCGGAGAGCGGAAAGGACTGGGCTGTGCCTTCGACAGTCACTTTTCCCAGGATCGACTGCATCCGCCGTTCCACGGCAAGCGACAGTTCCTCGGCCGAAAGTGCCAGCGTCGCCGCGGCGGCGTCCGGCTTTTGCACCCAGACGAGGCTGGAGCGCGAGCCGGGCAGCGGGACTTGCGTGAACGGACCGTCCGGCGTGTGGAACTCGGTCGAGATGTTCTGGTGCGGCATCTGGTGGGCGAAATTGAGCACCACCGCGGTTTGCGGATAAGACCAGCTGTGCACATCTATGCCGGCTGCCGCGCGCACTGCGGATTTACGCCCGTCGGCACCCAGGACCAGATCGGCGGTGACGATGCGGCCGTCATCCAGCTTCAGGGTCGCCCGTTTGGCGTCGATTTCAATCTGCGACAGGCTCGCGATGATTCGCACAAGCGACGGGCGGGTTTCAGCCTCCTTCTCCAGGAGCGCGAGGAAGGGCGTATTGGGGATATTGTAGCCAAAGGCGTCGAGCCCCACTTCGGCCGCATGAAAGGTCACGGTCGGTGCCCGCAGCAGCCGGTCGGTCCCGTCGATGATGCGCATGGTGGCAAGCGGCGCCGCCAGGGGTTCGATCCTCTCCCACAGTCCCAGTCGCCGCACAAGATCGAGCGAGTGATCCATCAGTGCCGTCGTTCGACCGTCGGGGCGTCCGGGCGCCGGCGCGATCAGCACGACGCTTCGTCCCGAATCGGCCAGGGCGAGGGCGGCGAGCGATCCGGCAAGCCCAGCCCCGACGATCGCGATTTCGAAATGATCCATGGCGTGGCTTCCTGCTTGTGCTTGCCGATATTGTCCCAATCTTAGCCGCCACCGCACCCGATTGAAATGGGGTGAAGTGGCGCAGGCTGCCGCAGATGCGTCCACAGCTGAATCCCATGGTTTTTCAAGGGTCGGTGATTTTTGCTGGCAGCCAAACTGAAACGGTGCATATTACCGCCAACACCGCCCAAGGCGGGCAAAGAAGCGTGAGCTCTCGGCACGGCCGGTTCAGAGCGCTTCGGGGAAGTGCAGAGTAAGGACGGGTGCGGTCTGCTGATGAAGTTTTTCAATTACAAGCGCGTGCCCTACGCCGAAATCCGTGCCTTTTCCGTTCATATCCTTACGGCGTCCGGTTCGTTCCTCGCCTTTCTCGGCGTGGTCGCGGCAGCTGAACACCGCTTCGTCGACATGTTCTGGTGGCTGGGCCTTGCGCTGGCCGTCGACGGCATAGACGGGCCGATCGCCCGCAAGGTGCGCGTCAAGGAAGTCCTGCCGAACTGGTCGGGCGATACGCTCGACAACGTCATCGACTATGTAACATACGTCCTGCTGCCGGCCTTTGCGCTCTACCAGAGCGGCATGATCGGCGAGCCCTGGTCGTTCGTTGCTGCCGGCGCAATCGTGATGTCGAGCGCGATCTACTATGCCGACATGGGCATGAAGACGGACGAATATTTCTTCTCCGGCTTTCCTGTCGTCTGGAACATGGTGGTTTTCACGCTGTTCGTCATCGACGCCAGCGAGATTGCCGCTTCGGTCGTCGTGTTCGTGTCCGTCTTCCTGACCTTCATGCCGATCAATTTCCTTCATCCGGTACGGGTCCAGCGGCTGCGATCGCTCAATCTTGCCGTTTTTGCCATCTGGTCCGCGCTTGGCGTTTATGCGCTGCTGTTGCATTTCAATACGCCCGGCTGGGTCGTCGCCGGCGTTGTCGGCACCGGGCTCTATCTCTACGTCATCGGTTTCGTCTTGCAGCTATTTCCCCGTCTCGGGCGGGGTTGAGGAGGTTACATGGCACAGGCCATCGTCGTGCGCGCCCTTGGCGGGCCGGAGGTACTGAAAATCGAGGGAATCACGCTGTCGCCGCCAGGCCCGGGTGAAGTCCAGATTCGTCAGGTCGCCGTCGGTGTGAACTTTATCGACGTCTACTTCCGCACCGGTCTCTACAAATCCGCCGAAGGCCTTCCCTTCATCCCGGGCAAGGAGGGCGCAGGCATCGTGACGGCGGTGGGCGATAACGTCAGCACCTTCGCAGTCGGCGACCGCGTCGCCTATGCCTCCTCCGACGGCGCCTATAGCAGCGAGCGCAACGTCGAGGTTTCGCAACTGGTGAAAGTGCCTGACGACATCACGCTGGAGACGGCGGCGGCGATGATGCTGAAGGGCATGACGGCGCAATACCTACTCAACCAGACCTTCAAGGTCGGTCCTGAAACGACCCTGCTGTTCCATGCCGCTGCCGGTGGTGTCGGCCTGATCGCCGGACAATGGGCGAAGGCGCTCGGCGCGACCGTCATCGGCACGGCCGGTTCGCAAGACAAGATCGATCTCGCGCTCGCCCATGGCTATGACCATGTCATCAACTACCGTACGGATAATTTCGTCACGCAGGTCAAGGAGATCACCAACGGCAAGGGCGTCGACGTCGTTTATGATTCCGTCGGTCGCGATACGTTCCCGGCCTCGCTCGATTGCATCAGGCCGCGCGGCCTTTGGGTCAGCTTCGGCAATTCCTCCGGGCCGGTCGAAGGCGTCAATATCGGCATTCTCGCGCAAAAGGGATCGCTGTTCGCAACGCGACCGACCCTGTTCAGCTACGTTTCGACGCGCCCCGCTCTGGAGGCGTGTGCAAACTCGCTGTTTGATGTTGTGCAAAGCAACAAAGTGCGTATCAATATCAACCAGACCTATGCGCTTGCCGACGCAAGCAAGGCGCACGCGGATCTCGAAGCAAGAAAAACGAGTGGAACAACATTGCTGATTCCTTGAGAAAAGCCGAAAAAAGGCAGACAAGGCAGCAGGATAAGAAAAATGAGGGCGGCGTGTCGGCTGAGGGACAACCCGCCATCGGTCCATTGCTGACCGTTGGCCAACTGACGAAACTGTTCGGCACATTCGCTGCCTGCAACGGCATCGATCTCGAGATCAAACCGGGTGAAATTCACGCTCTTCTCGGGGAGAACGGTGCCGGCAAATCGACTCTCGTCAAGATGCTGTTCGGTGTTCTGGCGCCGACCAGCGGCGAGATCGTCTGGCAGGGGCAACCCGTCCGGATAGCCAGCCCGAGTGCCGCACGCAGGCTCGGCATCGGCATGGTGTTCCAGCATTTTTCGTTGTTCGAGGCGCTGACGGTTGCCGAAAACATCGCGCTATCGATGGCGCCCGGCATTTCGCTGAATCGCATCGCGGAGGAGGCGTCTGCCCTGTCGCACAGCTACGGCCTGCCGCTCGATCCGAAGGCGCATGTCGCGGATCTTTCGGTCGGCGAGCGTCAGCGCATCGAGATCGTCCGCGCGCTCTTGCAGAACCCGAAACTGATCATTCTCGACGAGCCGACCTCGGTGTTGACGCCGCAGGAAGCCGACCGGCTGTTCGAGACGCTGAACAAGCTGAAGGCCGAAGGCCGATCGGTGCTCTATATCAGCCATCGGCTGGAGGAGGTTCAACGCATCTGCGACCGTGCAACGGTGTTGCGGCACGGCAAGGTCACCGGCGCTTGCGATCCGCGCCGGGAAACGCCGTCTTCGCTGGCGCGCATGATGGTGGGCAGCGATGTCGCGCATGTGAGCGCGGAGGGAACGAGCACGAAGGGCGCCGTGAAGCTGGAGGCGCGGCATCTGTCGGCTCCCGCGAGGACACCGTTCGCGGTCGCGCTGAAAAACATCTGCCTCAAGGTCCATGCCGGCGAAGTGCTGGCCATCGCCGGCGTTGCAGGGAACGGGCAGGGGGAATTGTTCGACGCCCTGTCGGGTGAATATCCGGCCGCGACCGATGATGTCGTTCGCATCGCCGATAAACCTGTGGGAACACGCGGCATCAATGCGCGCCGACTGATGGGCGCCGGTTTCGTGCCGGAAGAGCGCCATGGCCATGCGGCGGTGTCGGCCCTCTCGCTGTCCGATAATCTCATCCTCGCGCGCAGCCAGTCCGATCGCCGGGCCTTCCTCGGCGGTGGCGTGCTTGGCCTCATTCGCCAGGACGCGGTCAAGAGCGCAACCAGGCGTATCGCGCAAGCCATGGACGTGCGCAAGAGCGGCGACAATCCCCCCGCAGGCTCGCTGTCCGGCGGCAATCTGCAGAAATTCATCGTCGGCCGCGAACTCGACCGCCAGCCGACGGTGCTCGTCGTCAACCAGCCGACCTGGGGTGTCGACGCGGGCGCCGCCAGCCGCATTCGCCAGGCGCTGGTCGATCTCGCCAAATCCGGCTCGGCCGTACTCGTCATCAGCCAGGATCTGGACGAAATTTTCGAAGTTGCGACCGAGATCGCCGTGATCAGCGAAGGCAGGCTTTCGGACATCTATCCGGCAGCCGAGCTCTCGCGTGAAAAGATCGGCCTGCTGATGGGCGGCATGTACGGCAAGACCGAGTCCGCGGAGACCGCACATGCGCATTGAACTGGAAAGACGCCCCGAGGTCTCCAGGCTTTTCTCCATCCTGTCGCCCGTTATTGCGCTGGCACTGACGATGATCTTCGGCGGCATCATGTTCCTGCTGCTTGGCAAGAACCCGATCACGGCCCTCCACAGTTTCTTCATCGAACCGCTGATGGAGGTGTGGTCGTTGCATGAACTGGCCATCAAGGCGGCCCCCTTGATCATGATCGGCGTCGGGTTGTCGGTCTGCTACCGGTCGAACAACTGGAACATCGGTGCGGAAGGGCAGTTCATTGCGGGCGCTATCGCCGGCTCGATCCTGCCGGTGGTCTTCCATGAATGGCATTCACCCTTGGTGCTGCCGCTCATGCTTCTCCTCGGCATGCTCGGCGGCGCGCTGTTTGCGGGTATTCCGGCATTCCTGAAGGCGCATCTCAATACCAATGAAATCCTGACCAGCCTGATGCTCGTTTATGTCGCGCAGCTGTTTCTGGACTGGCTGGTGCGCGGGTACTGGCGCAATCCGGGGGGCATGAATTTTCCAGAGACGCGGACTTTCGATCCTGTTGCCGTCCTGCCTGAGATGATCGCCTCCGGACGAACCCATTGGGGCTTCGGTTTCGCCCTCATCGCAGCCGTCGCCATCTGGTTCATGATGCGCTACACGCTTAAGGGGTTCGAAATCACCGTGCTCGGCCAGTCCGAGCGGGCAGGGCGATTTGCGGGGTTCTCGACGCGCAAGATGATCTGGTTTTCGATGCTGCTTTCGGGGGCGCTCGCCGGCCTTGCCGGCATCGCGGAGGTCAGCGGCGCGATCCAGCAGTTGCGGCCAGTCATTTCGCCCGGCTACGGCTTCACCGCCATCATCGTTGCCTTCCTCGGACGGCTTAACCCGCTCGGCATCGTCGTGGCCGGCCTTGTGCTGGCGCTGACCTATCTCGGCGGCGAGGCGGCGCAATTGTCCCTCGGTGTCTCCGACAAGGTGACGCGCGTCTTCCAGGGGCTTCTGCTGTTCTTCGTGCTCTCCTGCGACACGCTCATCCGCTACAAGATCAAGCTCGTCTGGTCGAACCTGACGGGAACGGCCACGGAAGGAGCCCATTGATGGGTATTTTCGAGGCCATCCTCCTGACGGTCATCACCGCAGCGACGCCCCTGGTACTGGCGGCCGTCGGCGAACTCGTGACGGAGCGTTCCGGCGTCCTCAATCTCGGCGTCGAGGGCATGATGATCATGGGTGCGGCTTGCGCCTTCATCGCCACGCAGGTGACCGGATCGCCCTATGTCGGCATCCTCGCCGGTATAGCATCCGGAGCCTTGTTCTCACTGCTGTTCGGCTTTCTGACCCTGACCCTCGTCGCCAATCAGGTGGCCACCGGTCTCGCGCTGACGATTCTCGGCCTCGGCGTTTCCGGCATGATCGGCGAGGCCTATGTCGGCCAGTCGGGCATCAAGCTGCCGCAGATCGTCTTTCCGGTCCTGTCGGACATCCCGTTCCTCGGACCTCTGCTGTTCAAGCAGGACCTCATCTTCTATCTCTCGATTGCCGTTGTCGTGGGCGTGAATTGGTTCCTGTTCAGGAGCCGGGCGGGACTGAAGCTGCGTTCCGTCGGCGACAGCCACGCCTCGGCCCATGCCCTCGGCATCAATGTCATCCGCATGCGCTATCTTGCCGTCATGTTTGGCGGCGCCTGCGCCGGGCTCGCGGGAGCCCAGCTGTCGCTGGTCTACACGCCGCAATGGGTGGAGAACATGTCGGCCGGGCGCGGCTGGATCGCTCTGGCGCTGGTCGTCTTTGCCTCCTGGCGGCCGTGGCGGGTGGTCGCCGGCGGCTATCTTTTCGGCGCCGTGTCGATCAGCCAGTTGCACGCCCAGGCGTTCGGCATCGGGATTCCCTCGCAGTTTCTTTCTGCTCTTCCCTATCTGGCGACGATTGCCGTACTAATTCTCATCTCACACAATCGGCGCACGACGCTGATCAACACCCCGGCATCACTCGGCAAGCCGTTTGTACCGGACCGGTAACAAGAACAACGACCGAAACTCTAAAACCTACAGGGGTCACAATGAAAAAAATTCTCTTTGCACTCGCAACAACGGCGGCCGTTCTCGGTTTTTCCGCCTCGGCAAGCGCCCAGGAAAAGGCCAAGGTCTGCTTCGTCTATGTCGGTTCCAAGACCGATGGCGGCTGGACGCAGGCCCATGACATCGGTCGTCTGGAGCTCGAAAAGGCACTCGGCGACAAGATCGAGACGCAGTTCCTCGAAAACGTTCCTGAGGGACCGGATGCAGAGCGCGCCATCGAGCGTCTGGCCCGCTCCGGCTGCGGCCTGATCTTCACCACGTCCTTCGGCTTCATGGATGCGACCGTCAAGATCGCCGCGAAGTTCCCGGACGTGAAGTTCGAGCATGCGACCGGCTACAAGACGGCTCCGAACCTTGCGACCTACAACAGCCGCTTCTACGAGGGTCGCTACATCCAGGGCCAGATCGCGGCCAAGATCTCGCAGAAAGGCGTGGCCGGCTACATCGCGTCCTTCCCCATTCCGGAAGTGGTGATGGGCATCAATTCCTTCGTCACCGGCGCTCGCACCATCAACCCCGACTTCAAGATCAAGGTCGTCTGGGCAAACACCTGGTTCGACCCCGGCAAGGAGGCCGACGCGGCCAAGGCGCTGATCGACCAGGGCGTCGACGTGCTGACGCAGCATACCGACACCACGGCGCCGATGCAGGTCGCTGCCGAGCGCGGCATCAAGGCCTTCGGCCAGGCCTCCGACATGATCAAGGCAGGTCCGCAAACGCAGCTGACCGCAATCGTCGATACCTGGGGCGCCTATTACATCAAGCGCACGCAGGCCTTCCTCGACGGCAAGTGGGAAACCACGTCGAGCTGGGACGGCCTGAAGGACGGCATCCTGACTATGGCGCCCTATACCAACATGCCGGATGACGTGAAGGCGCTGGCCGAGGCAACGGAAGCCAAGATCCGCTCCGGCGAGTTGAAGCCCTTCACCGGCCCGCTGAAGAAGCAGGACGGTTCCGAATGGCTGAAGGCGGGCGAGACGGCTGACGACGGCACGCTGCTCGGCATGAACTTCTACGTCGAGGGCGTGGACGACAAGCTGCCGCAATAATCCGGCATCATTTCGTGTGCAATCAGGGAGGGTGGCCGCAAGGCCGCCCTCTTTCGATTCCGGCTTTGGAAAAATTGCAAAAACGGCACGAAACCCTGTTTACATAAATCATATAGTATGATTTTTTACCCTCGCTGCTTAGGAGCAGCTTTCTTTGGGAGGAAATCATGAAATTCAAGAATGCACTTAGCTGTGCGACGATTCTGGCAGCCTGCATGTTCGGTTCGGCTTCCGCAGCCGATCTGACGATCGGTTTTTCGCAGATCGGGTCCGAATCCGGCTGGCGTGCCGCTGAAACCACGCTGACCAAGCAGCAGGCGGAAAAGCGCGGCATCGACCTGAAATTCGCCGACGCGCAGCAGAAGCAGGAAAACCAGATCAAGGCGCTGCGCTCCTTCATTGCGCAAGGCGTGGATGCCATCCTGATCGCCCCGGTTGTGGCAACCGGCTGGGATGAAGTGCTGACGGAAGCCAAAGATGCCGAAATTCCGGTGATCCTGCTCGACCGTACGGTCGATTCGAAGGACGATCTCTATCTGACCGCAGTGACCTCCGACCTGGTTCATGAAGGCAATGTTGCCGGCAAATGGCTGGTCGACACCACCGCTGGCAAGCCATGCAATGTCGTCGAGCTTCAGGGCACCACCGGTTCATCCCCGGCGATCGACCGCAAGAAGGGTTTCGAGGAAGCGCTGAAGGGCCACGACAATCTGAAGATCGTCCGCAGCCAGACCGGTGACTTTACCCGCACCAAGGGCAAGGAAGTCATGGAAAGCTTCCTGAAGGCGGAAGACGGCGGCAAGAACATCTGCGCGCTCTATGCCCACAACGACGACATGGCCGTCGGCGCCATCCAGGCGATCAAGGAAGCCGGCCTGAAGCCGGGCAAGGACATCCTCGTCGTATCGATCGACGCTGTTCCGGATATCTTCCAGGCCATGGCGGCCGGCGAGGCAAATGCGACCGTCGAGCTGACGCCGAACATGGCTGGCCCGGCGCTCGACGCACTCGATGCCTTCCTGAAGGACGGCACGAAGCCAGCCAAGTGGATCCAGACGGAATCGAAGCTCTATACCCAGGCCGACGATCCGCAAAAGATCTACGAGGAAAAGAAGGGCCTCGGCTACTGATTGGCTGCCGGCATTGCTGGATGCTGACGCTTCCCGAGTGCAGGAAGCGTCAGCCGGAAAGCGATGCCGGCATGATCGCCCTTAAGGCTGCTGGCTTGCCGCCAGTCCGACAGGCTTCGGATGTTCACTGCCGATGCCATTGCCTGCGGCAGTCCATGCATTGCGGGTGACCTACGTTTTCCTGGGACGCTGGTTTTCATGCTCAACAATACCAACGATATTCTGACCGCCGTCGGGATCGTGAAAACCTTTCCGGGCGCGGTCGCGCTCGACAAAGTCAATTTCTCGCTCCGTCGCGGTGAAGTCCATGCCCTTCTCGGTGAGAACGGGGCAGGCAAGTCCACACTGATCAAATGCATGACCGGCGCCTACCGCCGTGATGCGGGGACGCTGACGCTCGACGGTACGGAGATCGATCCGCACGATACCCTCGATGCCCAGAAGCTGGGGATCGGCACCGTCTACCAGGAAGTCAATCTGCTGGGGAATCTGAGCGTCGCCGAAAATCTCTTTCTCGGTCGTCAGCCGCGCCGCTTCGGACTTGTCCAGACTGGCGAGATGAAGAAGCGTGCCAATGCGCTTTTGGCGCAATACGGTATCGATATCAACGTATCTGCGGCGCTCGACAGCTTTTCGGTGGCGATCCAGCAGGTCGTGGCGATCGCCCGGGCCGTCGACCTCTCCGGCAAGGTGCTGATCCTCGACGAGCCGACCGCCAGCCTCGATGCGCAGGAAGTGGAGATGCTGTTTCGCATCGTCCGCGACCTCAAGGCGCGGGGGCTGGGGATCGTCTTCATCACCCATTTCCTCGAGCAGGTCTATGACCTCGCGGACCGAATCACCGTGTTGCGCAACGGCCAGCTGGTCGGCACACGAGAGACCGCATCTTTGCCGCGGCGCGAGCTTGTGACCATGATGCTCGGCCACGAGCTTCAATCCGCCGAAAAGGCCGTGGCGGCAGCCGAAACATCGAGCGGCCCGGTTCAGTTTCGGTTTTCCAACTATGGCAAGGCCGGCACGATCAAGCCTTTCGATCTCGACGTGCGCAAGGGCGAGGTCGTCGGTATCGCCGGCCTGTTGGGCTCGGGGCGCACCGAAACGGCGGAACTGTTGTTCGGTGTCCACAAGGCCGACAGCGGCACCGCCGAAATCGGTGGCAAGCCCGCCAACCTTTCATCGCCGCGGGCCGCGATCGCCGCGCGTTTCGGCTTCTGCCCCGAGGACCGCAAGGTCGACGGCATCATCGGCGAATTGTCGGTGCGCGAAAACATCGCGCTGGCCCTGCAGGCGCGCCGCGGCTGGGCGCGTCCGCTGTCTGCGGCTGAACAGAACGCCCTTGCAGACCGCTATATCAAGGCGCTCGATATCCGCACCAGCGATCGCGAGAAACCGATCAGGCTTCTGTCCGGCGGCAATCAGCAGAAGGCCATCCTGGCGCGCTGGCTGGCGACGAATCCGGAATTTCTCATTCTCGACGAACCGACGCGCGGCATCGATGTCGGCGCCCATGCGGAGATCATTCGGCTGATCGGCGAACTGTGCGCGCAAGGCATGTCGCTGATCGTCATTTCGTCCGAGCTCGAGGAACTCGTGGCTTACAGTTCGCGGGTCATCGTGCTCAGGGACCGCGCGCATGTGGCGGAACTGACCGGCAGCGAGATCACCACGGAACATATCGTCAATGCCATCGCCGCCGCGCCCGGCGCGGGAGAACATCCATGATTGAAAGTGCACTCCGCTTCGGCCACCGATTGCTTCCCCAGCTTGTCGCGCTGACAATCATCCTTTTGCTGATCTGGCTCGTCTTTCCGGGTTTCTTCTCGATGGAGATCCAGAACGGCCGGCTCTACGGCAGCGTTATCGACATTCTCAACCGCGGCGCCCCCGTCGCTCTTCTGGCAGTCGGCATGACCGTCGTCATCGCCACCAAGGGGATCGACCTGTCCGTCGGTGCCGTCATGGCGATCTGCGGCGCCGTGGCCGCCGCCTCCAGCGTACGGGGCGATCCGCTGATCGTCACCTTGTTGCTCGCCATCGGCACGGGCCTCGTTTGCGGCGTCTGGAACGGCTTTCTCGTCTCGGTTCTCAACATCCAGCCGATCATCGCCACGCTCGTGCTCATGGTCGCCGGACGCGGCATCGCCCAGTTGGTGACGGAGGGGGCGATCCTCACCTTCAATGATCCGGGGCTTATCTTCATCGGCAGCGGCGCTTTCGCAGGCCTGCCAATGCCCGTTGTCATATGGCTGGTATTCGGCATTGCGGTCACGCTCCTGGTCCGGCGCACGGCGCTTGGCATGCTGATCGAGGCCGTTGGCATCAACCGCCGCGCCAGTACGCTCTCGGGCATCCAGACACCGCTTCTGCTGATGGCGGCCTATATGCTTTCGGGTCTCTGCGCGGCGATTGCCGGGCTGATCGTCACTGCCGATATCAAGGGCGCGGATGCCAACAATGCCGGGCTTTGGCTGGAACTCGACGCCATCCTCGCGGTCGTCGTCGGGGGCACATCGCTGCTCGGCGGCCGCTTCAGCATCATCGCCTCGCTGGCAGGCGCGATGATCATCCAGGCGGTGAATACCGGCATTTTGCTTTCGGGCTTCCCGCCGGAGTTCAACCTGATCATCAAGGCCGCCATCATCGTCATCATCCTCGTCATCCAGTCGCCACGCGTGCAGGCCGGTGTGACCTTCCTCAGCCGAAAATCCGTCCGATGAACCAGAAATACCTTCCGCTGATTGCGACCATCATCATTTTCATCGTTTCCTATGCGGTCTGCGCGGCGCAGTATCCGAACATCCTGTCGACACGCGTGGTCGGCAATTTGCTGACCGACAACGCCTTCCTCGGTATCGCTGCCGTCGGCATGACCTTCGTTATTCTGTCCGGCGGCATCGACCTGTCGATCGGCTCCGTGATTGCCTTCACAGGCATCTTCCTTGCGGTCATGCTGGAAAGCACGAGCATACACCCGCTTGCGGCGTTCGCCCTTGTTCTGGTGATCACCACGCTGTTCGGTGCGATCATGGGCGCGATCATCCACTATCTGGAAATGCCGGCCTTCATCGTCACGCTCGCCGGCATGTTCCTGGCGCGCGGCATGGCCTTCGTGCTGTCGATCGATTCCATTCCTATCAAGCATCCGTTCTACGCCACGATGAAGAGCTTCTATTACAAACTGCCGGGCGGCGGCCGGATCACCCTGATCGGCGGACTGATGGTTCTGGTTTTCGCCATTGGCATCCTGCTTGCTCAGCGCACACGCTTCGGCACCAACGTCTATGCGCTTGGCGGCGGTGCACAGACCTCGGCTTTGATGGGCGTTCCGGTGGGGCGGACGACGGTTCTGATCTATGGGCTCTCTGGCTTTCTCGCCGGGCTTTCGGGAATCGTTTATTCCCTATACACATCAGCAGGTTATTCGCTCGCCACGGTGGGTGTCGAGCTGGATGCGATTGCCGCGGTGGTAATCGGGGGAACGCTTCTGACAGGGGGCGCCGGCTTTGTTGGAGGAACACTCGTCGGCGTTTTGATCCAGGGACTGATCCAGACCTACATTACCTTCGATGGCTCGCTATCGAGTTGGTGGACGAAAATCCTGATCGGTGCTTTGCTGTTTGCATTTATACTGATGCAAAAGGCCATCCTGTTGTTGTCACGCCAGAACAAGAGGTATTCCTGAGGAGGGAGTTGGTTGCGTAAGGGTCTGCTCGAAACCGTCATTACCGGCACCAAGACGCGCACAAGCCACGCGCAGGTGGTGGACGAACTGGGCAAAGCCATTGTCTCGGGAGAGTTTCCGGTTGGCTCCATCCTCCCCGGCGACCCGGAGCTTGCCATGCGGTTCAAGGTTTCCCGCACGGTGTTGCGCGAAGCAATGAAGACCTTGGCGGCAAAGGGCCTGATCGTGCCGCGCGCCCGCATCGGCACACGGGTCACCGCCAAGAACCAGTGGAACCTGTTCGATGGCGATGTGCTGACCTGGCATTTTCACCGCGGGGTCGACGAGGAATTTCTCTATCACCTCAGCGAGATCCGGCTGGCGTTCGAGCCGCATGCGGCAGTTCTTGCCGCGGTCAATGCCACTGAAGCGCAAATCAGCGGGATGATGCGGCTGGCTGTCGCCATGGGTGACCCCGAGCACACCGCCGAGACGCTGGCCATGGCCGATCTGCGCTTTCATCTGGCTATACTCGAGGCTTCCGGCAACCCGTTCATGCGGACTGTCGGCAGCCTGATCGAGGCCGCGCTGGTGGGCATCTTCAAGCTGAGCTCGCCTGCCTCTGACCGCGAGCTCATCGACGATGTCGCGCGTACCCATATCCGCATCGTCGAACAGATCAGCCGGCGCGACGAGGCCGGCGCACGCGCGGCGATGGAGAATGTCATCCGCGTCGGCCGGGACCGCGTTCGTGCGTCATTGCGGGACCTTGATGAAACGCAGTCCGCCAGGCGATAGGATGTAGCGTTCGGCAGCAAACCCGGACGTGTTCGCTCTGACAATTCGCGCCTTTTCGTAAAAGAACGGCAATTGCGCCGTTGCTGCCTTGCTGCCTTGGCATCTTCCGCCTATTTGGTAGGACTACAGCATGTGCGCCGCGTATCCGTCGCGCAGATCTCCATCATTGGTGTCTGAGGGTTATGTTCGAACTTATAGTCATTTTCGTGCTCTTATTGATCAACGCGTTCTTTGCGCTTTCGGAAATGGCAATTGTATCGGCAAGCCGGCCGCTGCTGCGGCAGATGGCAAAACAGGGCAACGGTCGCGCCGAACTGGCGCTCCGACTTGCCGAAGATCCCGGCAAATTCCTCTCGACCGTCCAGGTCGGCATCACGCTGGTCGGCACGCTCGCAGGTACCTACGGTGGTGCCACCATCGCCGAAAAAATCGCGCCGGGGCTCAATGCGGTCAGTTGGATCAACCCCTATGGCAGCACGGTCGCGGTTGCGGTTGTCGTGACGTTCATCACCTATATGTCGGTGGTGATCGGCGAGCTTATCCCGAAGCAGCTGGCCCTGAAGAACTCGGAAGGCGTCGCGATGTTCGTCGCGCGGCCGATGCTGCTGCTCTCTCGGCTCGCGGCCCCCATCGTCTACCTGTTCGAAATGTCGGCAGCGCTTTTCATGCGGATGTTCGGCATATCGAGCGACAGCGACCATGTGACGGAAGAGGAAGTCCAGGCGATCATGGCCGAGGGCGTCGAAAGCGGTGCAATCGAGAAATCGGAACATGAGATGCTGAGGCGGATCATTCGGCTCGGCGACCGCAACGTCAAATCGATCATGACGCATCGCACCGAAGTGAGCTTCATCGAAGTGACCGACAGTCTCGAAACGATCCGCGCCAAGATCGAGCAATCCTCGCATTCTCGCTATCCGGTCATCGACGCCAATGGTGAAGTGCTGGGCGCGGTCCTCGTCAAGGAAGTGCTGAACGCGCCGGGCAGGAGCTTCAATCTTCGCAACTTCATCAAGGATATTCACACCTTGCCGGAAACTGCCTCCTGCCTGAAGGCGCTCGAAGCCTTCAAGTCGTCGCATATCAACATGGCCATGATCGTCGACGAATATGGCAGCATCGAAGGGATCATCACCACGGCTGATATTCTTGAGGCGATCGTCGGGGTGCTGCCGTCCAACTACGACGACATCGAACACGCGCTGATTCGCCCTCGCGACGACGGCTCTTACCTCGTCGACGGGCGTACGCCGATCGACGAAATCCATCTGACGATTGGCATCGATGAAATCGATTCGGACGGAAATTACGAGACGATCTCCGGTTTCCTCGTGCAGCAATTGCGCAAGAACCCGGAAGAGGGCGATGTTACGGAGGCCTTCGGCTACCGCTTCGAGGTCATCGACATGGATGGCCGCCGCATCGACAAGATCCTCGTCTCGCGGGCTACCCATTGAGGCAGGACTTGCTTTCCTGAAAAGCAAAAAGGCCGGGACAGACCCGACCTTTCCTCGATTCGCCTTGCGTATGACCTGCTAGTCCATCCGTAGTCAGATCAACTGGACGAATTATTCCACTGCTTTGGTTAATAAAGCGTTGATATGTCGATCTCATGACGGAAGCTTGACGATTATTCAGTTTTCCTGGATCGAAACGCCGCCTTCGCCGATCTTCAATTCGATGCCTGATTGCCGGGCTTCCCTGTCATAAACATAAATCCCGAGGACCACGACGAGGACGGCGAGGCCCCCGATGATCATATAGAGCGCGTTGCGACTCACGGCGGTTCCTTCCCTGCGCGACCGTCATTTACCTGAGAGTAGATAGGCGCAGACGGGCGTTCGGGAAGGGCGGAAAGTCGAGGAGCAAGATGGTCAGCGAGCCGGTTGTCGCAGGATCATGACATCGCAGATGGAGCCGGCTGCCGCTTCCGGCGCAAAAGGAGCCCGGATGATCAGGCAATCGGACTTAGCAAAGACCTGCATCATCGAGGAATCCTGACGCGCAAACGTCTCCGCCTTGAGTGTTCCATCGGTGTCGCGAGACAGCCGCGCGCGTACATAGTCCTGGCGCTTGTCGTTGGCGGGAAGCGTCGTCACAGTCCTTGCCTTGCCGCGACGGTCGCGTGCGGGCAGGGAGCCGAGATGGCACAGCAGCGGCTCGAGGAACAGCAGGGCGCAGACGAGGCTCGACACCGGGTTTCCGGGCAGGCCCAGCACGGTCATGCCGTCGAGCGTTCCGACCATCAGCGGCTTGCCGGGGCGCATGGCGATCTGCCAGAAATCGAGCGTCATGCCGCTTGCGACCAGCGTCGATTGGACCAGATCGTGATCTCCGACCGAAGCGCCCCCCAGAGTGACCAGCACATCGGCGCCCGCGGCGCGTGCCTGGGCGACTGCCGCCGCGATGGCCGCCGTGTCGTCGCGCACGATTCCCAGATCGACGACCTCGGCGCCGTTGCCGCGCGCGATCGCAGCAATGCCATAGGTGTTGGAGCCGATGATCTGATCCGGTCCCGGAAGGCTTCCTGGAGGCACAAGTTCATCGCCGGTCGCGAGGATCGCCACTCTTGGACGCATGAAGACCGAAAGCTCCGGATGGTTCATGCCGGCAGCGACCGTCAGCCGCCCCGCATCCAGCAGATCGCCTTTCCGAAGCACCACGTCGCCGGCGCGAAAATCCTGCCCTTTCGGGCGGATATGCCGGCCCTTGCCAGGATCGAAGGTGGTGCGGATGCGCTGGTCGCCAATAATCTGCGCATCTTCCTGGATCAGCACCGTATTGGCGCCGGAAGGGACCGGGGCGCCGGTGAAGATACGGACGACCTCGCCGGGGCCGACATGGCCTGGAAAGGCGCGTCCTGCAGCCGACTGGCCGATGACCGTCAGTTCTGCGCCGACGACGGCAAAGTCCTCATGGCGTCCGGCATAACCATCCATGGCAGAATTGTCGAAGGCCGGATGCGTGAGCCGTGCGGCGACATCCTCTGCCAGCACGCGCCCCGCCGCGGCATGCAGCCCAATCATTTCACAACGCCGTATAGGCGCTGCTCCACGGAGCAACCTGTCCAGCGCATCCGAAACAGGCAGCAAAGCCATCAGTCCTCCTTGCGGACATACTCGCCCGAACGTCCGCCGGATTTCCGCGCCAGCCGGATGCCGCCGATTTCCATCTCCCGGTCGGCCGCCTTGGCCATGTCGTAGATCGTCAGGCAGGCAACGCTTGCGGCAGTCAGCGCCTCCATTTCGACGCCGGTGCGGCCCGTCAGCTTGGCCATCGTCGCGATCCGCAGGCCGGGCAGGGCCTCATCCGGAGTGATCTCCACGGAGATCTTGGAAAGCATCAGCGGATGACAGAGCGGGATCAGATTGGCCGTCTGCTTGGCTGCCATGATGCCGGCGAGACGCGCGGTGGCGATCACATCGCCTTTCTTGGCATTGCCCTTGAGAATGAGGTCGAGCGTTTCCGGCCGCATCCGGATGTATCCCTCGGCAACGGCAATGCGGACGGTTTCTTCCTTGTCGCCGACGTCAACCATATTGGCCTCGCCGCCGGCGCTGATATGGGTGAGGGAGGGCTTGGACATCACTCGGCGGCCAGAATGTCGGCAGTACCGGTGAGAAGGGCACGCGTCGCGGCGGTGACGTCGTCCTTGCGCATCAGGCTCTCGCCGACGAGGAAGGTCGAGATGCCGCTTTTTGCCAGGCGGGTGCAGTCCTCATGCGTGAAGATGCCGCTTTCGCCGACCAGCAGCCGGTCGGCGGGAACCAGTGGCGCCAACGTCTCGGAGAGCGCTATATCGACGTCGAAGGTCTTCAGGTTGCGATTGTTGATGCCGACGAGCGGCGAAGCGAGCTTTAGCGCGCGCTCGAGTTCTTGCTCGTCATGGACCTCGACAAGCACGTCCATGCCCAGCGAAAACGCCTCGTCCTCCAGCCTTTGTGCATCGTTATCGTTGAGCGATGCCATGATCAGCAGGATGCAGTCGGCACCCCATGCGCGGGCCTCGTGAACCTGGTAGGTGTCGAACATGAAATCCTTGCGCAGCGCCGGCAGCGAACACGCGTTTCGCGCGGCCGTCAGGAACTCGGGCGCGCCCTGGAAGCTCGGGCTGTCGGTGAGCACCGAAAGGCAGGCAGCCCCCCCGGCTTCATAGGCCTTTGCAAGAGCCGGCGGATTGAAATCGGCACGGATGAGACCTTTGGAGGGGCTTGCCTTCTTGATCTCGGCGATGAGCCCGAAGCCGCCTTGGGCACGCTTCGCTTCGAGAGCCTTGAAGAACCCACGCGGCGCTTCCTGCTCCGCGGCCATCGATTTCAAGTCCGCCAGACTGACTTTGGCCTTGGCTGCGGCGATTTCCTCGCGCTTGTAGACCTCGATCTTCTGCAGAATATCGGCCATCGAATTTCTCCTTACGCCGCGTTCGAAACGCGGATAAGCCGTTCCAGCGTTGCCTTCGCCGCGCCGCTTGTCAGCGACTGACGGGCGAGATCCATGCCTTCGCGCAGGTCAGCGGCGCGGCCGGCAATTACCAGCGAGGCGGCGGCGTTGGCAAGCGCGATATCACGGTAGGGGGTTGCATCGCCCTCGAGCACACCCTTGAGCGCCTCGGCGTTATGGGCTCCGTCGCCGCCCTTGAGATCGGCAAGCATAACGGTTTCAAGCCCGAAATCGCCGGGCGTCAATTCGAACGTGCAGATAGCGCCGTTTTCGAGCGCCGCAACCTGCGTCACGCCGGTCGTGGTGATCTCGTCCAGGCCCTCGCCATGCACGACCCAGACGCTCGTCGAACCGAGATCGCGCAGCACTTCCGCGACCGGAACAAGCCACTGCGGCGAAAACACGCCGACGAGCTGCCGCGTGACGCCCGCCGGATTCGACAGGGGGCCAAGCAGATTGAAGATCGTCCGCGTGCCGAGTTCGACGCGCGTCGGGCCGACATGGCGCATGGCCGAATGATGCTGCTGGGCGAACATGAAACCGAGGCCGGCTTGCGAAATGCAGCGCGAAATAGCCTCGGGGTCGATATCGAGCTTGACGCCGAGGCAGGACAGCGCGTCCGCCGTGCCGGACTTGGAGCTCAGAGCGCGGTTGCCATGCTTGGCCACCGGCACACCGGCACCGGCAACGATCAGGGCCGCCAGCGTCGAGATATTGTAGGTCCCGGCACCATCACCGCCGGTTCCAACGATATCGATCGCGTCGGCCGGTGCCTCAACGGTCAGCATGCGTGCCCGCATGGCGCCAACGGCGCCAACGATCTCGTCCACCGTCTCGCCGCGCACGCGCAGCGCCATCAGGAAGCCGCCGATCTGCGACGGCGTTGCTTCGCCCGACATGATGATCTCGAACGCGGCGCGAGCATCCTCGCGGTTCAGCGCCTCTCCCGCTGCTGCCTTGGCGACAAAGGGCTTCAAATCCGGCATGCAGGTTTTTCCTTTGCTTTACCGCTACTGCGACAGGGCGACGTCTGCGAGTTGCTGATTGATGGCCACACCGTAACCCTTCTGGAGCTCGCTGACCATCTGATCGAGGATATCGTCGCCACTGGCCTGGGCGATGGCGTCGATCTGCCGGGCATCATTGTCGAGCGCATCGCCGGGATTGCTGTCGTCCACCCCCGTGACCTTAAGCAGGATCTGACCCTCGCCACCGACGCCGGGCGCGTTGGCAACGAGACCGTTTGCGCCGCCGAACGCGACAGCGACCGCCGCGGGACTCAGGGCTGCGTCTTCGCTCGACCGCCGCAGACCCGACTTCGTTTCGACGGCTATGCCGAGCTCGGCGGCAATCGCCGCCAGCGTCTCGCCTTTTTCGACGCGGCCCTTCAGTTCAGTTGCCTTGGCGGCAAGGGCGTTGCGCTGCTGCTCCGCCGTCCAGTCGGCGACGACCTTTTCGCGGGCCTCGTCGAGCGTACGGTCGCGCGCGGGCGTGATCGCTTCCACGTCGAACCAGACATAACCGTCGCGGCCGAGATTGACCGGCAGGGTTTCCGCTCCCACCTCGGCCTTGAAAGCCTCGCTGAGCAGGGTCTTCGCTTCAGGAATGCCGGCGATTCCCTCGCCTTCGGCATCATTGCCGCGGGCATCGACGGCGTCGAGGAGGACGAGCTTGAGATTGGTCTGGCTGGCCGCCTCCTGCATCGACGCGCCGGAAACGCGGGCGTCCTCGAACTTGTCATGGATCCCCATGATCTCATCGGCAGCGTTCGACAGGGCCAAATCCTTGCGCAGCTCTTCCTTGACGTCGTCGAAGCCGCGAATGGTTTCCGGTTTGATGTTGGTTACGCGCAGGATGACCGGGCCGAAAGCGCCATCGATGACCGGTGTGGTCTGGCCGTCCGCCTTGACCGCAAAGGCGGCGTCGGCGAGCTTGGCGTCGGGCATGCGGTCGCGGGTGAAATCGCCGAGCAGGACGTCGCTCGCGGTTTTTCCGGCATCGGCCACCAACTGGTCGTAACTGGTGCCTGTGGACAATTTGACTGCCGCGGCGTCAGCTTCCGCACGTGAGGGGAAGGCAAGCTGTTCGACGGTGCGCGTTTCCGGTGTGCGGAACCTGTCCTTGCGCTTTTCGTATTCGGCGCGGATTTCTTCCTCGGTCACCGATGCGGGATCGGCGATGTCGGAGGGTTCCAGCTTCACATAGCTGATCTTGCGGAATTCCGGCGCACGGTAGTCTGCCTTGTGACTTTCGAACCAGGGCTTCAACACCTCGTCGGAGGGAGCCTTGACCGGATCGATATTGGCATTCGACAAAAGGAGATAGTCGATCGTGCGCGTCTGGTTGCGGTACTGGCGCAGCGCGTCGCCCAGAACCTTCGGCGGGATGTAGCCGTCGGACAGCGCTTCGACGATCTGCGAGCGCACCGCAACCTGGCTGCGATTGTTGATGTAGTCCTTCTCGCGTAGTCCGGCGTTGCGCAGGACGCTCGAGAAGGTCAGGCGGTCGAACTGGCCGTTGACGCCGCGAAAGGCCGGGTCTTCGCTGATCAGTGTTGCCAGCCGGTCCTGGGACAGGCCGAGGTTCAGGTCATTGGAAAGCTGGTCGAGCGTGGCACCCGCGACCAGCTGCGAATAGACCTGCGCTTCGACGCCGAATGCCCTGGCCTGTTCGCGGGTCAGGCGCGTGCCGAACTGCCGGGAAAGCTGGGCAACCTGCCGTTCATAGGCGAGGCGGAAATCGCTTGGAGACACCTTGACGTCGCCAACCGTCACCACCGCATCGGCAGAACCCGAGACGAGCGACGTGGATACACCCCAGACACCGAACGACACAACGAGAAGGGCCAAAAGGCCTTTGACAACCCAGGTCTGGGCGGCTCTTCGGAGAAATTCAAGCATGGGACTGCATACCTCGTCGCAATTCAGGCCGCCGGACGGCTACCGGCTTCGTTCCTTAGAGCAATCCGGTGCGGAATTGAAGGGTCGAAACACGCAAAAATATCGGCAAAACCGGGCTCTGGTCAGCGCGAAATGGTGCCGCCCTGGTGGCCGGCGCTTGCGGCCGTGCATCGAGCACTTTCAGCCCGGCCCATAGACTTCGCACCGCCCGCCGTTGCGAGACCTTTTGATGTCGGAATTATTAGCCGGCAATTGAAAAATTTCTGTCACAATCCGCCACTGAACGCGTGATCGCGTGTCTGAAACTGCTAATGTTGATCCACCAGCGTATGCCGACTCGCCGTGTCGTGGAGCAGCCTTGGCGGGAAAACCGGAGTGCCTGTATGGAATCGACCATCGTCATGATCAACCTGTTCGGGGCGGTTGCGCTGCTGCTCTTCGGCCTTTCCCAGGTCAAGGAGGGCGCCACGCGCGCGTTCGGGATAAGGCTCAGAACGGGACTGGCGCAGGGCACAAGCGGACAGGCGCGTTCGTTTCTGGCAGGCTTCGTCGCGACGATCGCGTTGCAGAGTTCGACCGCGACGGCGCTGATGATTGCCTCATTCGTCGAAAAGGGGCTTGTGCGCGCACGGATGGCCCAGATCGTGCTGCTCGGCGCCAATGTCGGTACGGCGGTAACGGCGTGGATCGTTGCGACAGGTGTCGACTGGCTTTCGCCGCTGCTCATTCTTGGCGGTGTGATGCTTTACCGGGCAGGGCGGTCGAGCGCCAAGCAGGGTGCGGGAACCGCGCTCGTCGGCATCGGCTTGATGCTGTTGTCGCTGCATCTGCTCGGGCTTGCGACGGAGCCGATGCGGCAGTCGCCCGCACTTGCCGCTTTCCTCAGCATGCTCGACACGGCCTGGCCGGTCGCGCTGCTTTTTGCCGCGGCTATGGCTTTCATCTCCTCATCGAGCCTGGCTGTCGTCGTTCTCATCCTGTCGCTCTCGGCCGCGGGCATTCTGTCTTCGGGTCTGACGATCGCGCTTGTGCTTGGCGCAAATCTCGGCGGCGCAATCCCGCCCTTCATCGCCACGCTGTCAGCCTCGGCCTCGGCCCGTCGCGTGACGGCCGGCAATCTGGCCGTTCGCGCGATCGGTTGTGCCATAGCATTGCCGCTTGCGGCGCCGGTTGCCGAGTTCCTGCAGACGCTGTCGCTTTCCCCGGCAAAACTGCCGGTCGACATCCATCTGTTGTTCAACATCGCGCTTGCCATTGCCGCCTGGCCGTTTTCGTCGCTCCTGTCCGGCGCCATGCTCCGGCTCATTCCGGACGAGCCGAGGGCGGAGACGGGACCGCTCTACCTCGACGATCGGGCGCTGACGACGCCTGTTATCGCGCTTTCGGGGGCGACCCGAGAGGTGCTGCGCGTCGGCGATTTGATAGAGAGGATGCTGATCGCGCCTATGAACGCCTTTCATCACAATGATCTCAAGGAACTCCGGGACGTCGCAGCACTCGAGAAGCAGGTCGATGTGCTGCAGCAGGAGGTCAAGCTCTATTTGTCGCGGCTTGGGCGTAGCGGTTTGAACGACGAACACGGCCGGCGCTCCATCGTCATCATCGACTATGCGATCAACCTCGAGCATATGGGCGATATCATCGAGAAAAGCCTGACCGAGCAGGTGAAGAAGAAGATCGACAACGGCCTGAAATTTTCGGAAGAGGGCTACCAGGAACTGACGACGCTCTTCAACCTGACGATCGACAATCTGCGCATTGCCCAGACCATATTCGTCACGCGGGATGCCGATCTCGCCCGCCATCTGATGGAGGTGAAGGTCGACGTCCGCCACATGGAGAAGCGGTCGTCGGAGCGTCATCTGGAGCGTCTGCGCGACGGCCGCGCCGATAGCCTGCAGACGAGTTCGCTGCATCTCGACATCCTGCGCGATCTCAAGCGCATCAACGCGCATATCGTTTCGGTCGCCCACCCCATTCTCGACGAGAACGGGCTTCTGACCGAGAGCCGGTTGCGGTTGCCGCGATAAGGATCAAGGTCGGGCGGCAAGCCCGTTGCGCACGAAGGCGTCGAAACAGGGCGTCAACGTGATGCGGCGGTGACCGGCGGCAAGGGCCGGCTCGTAGAGTTTCAAAAGCTTCAGCCGCGCCGCGGTCGGCGGGCAGGTCGGGTAAAGGGCGAGATCGACAGCGGCGACGGCGTCGCCGACGCGCTGATCCGGGGCCGGTACGGCGCGGTACGGATCGGCGCCGATGGCGATGTATTTCGGGGCATGGCGATCCATCAGCCAGGGGAAGGGATTGGTGAAATCGATTGTCATGATCGTCTCGAACCGTTCCTTGTTGGCGGCCTCGTAGTCGCCGATCGCGGCGATCGCGCCATCGGCCGCCTGCAGCCAGAGCACCTGGAAATCCAGGTCGCTGTGGAGCAGGAATGAGGGCAGTTCGTTGGCCGACGCCAGTGCTTCGTAGGTTGCGCGATAGTCGGCATAGTTCGCCTGCAGGCGTTCCGCCCGCTGGTTGAGGATGTCGCGAGCACTGACGGCGCCCATGCTTTTCAGGTTCCGGTTTTCGACCGGTGCGGTGTTGACGGCGCCGATCCAGGCGCGTGCCGCTTTTTGGGCGACGGTGACCACTGGCGGCAGTGCTGCACCCAATGTGGCGACCGCGATCACTGCAGATGCGACCGACGGCCCCTTGCGCCGGTAGCTTTCCAGCAGAATCGCGAGCAGCAGCGGCCAGAGGAAAATGAAGGCCTGGCTGCCGGTATTCTGGCTTTCGAAGAGAAGGCCCGCGACGACGAAACTCGCCAGCCAGAAGAATGATTGGTCTGCAACAGCCTTGAGCGACGCAAGCGCGGGCTTCGCTGCAAAAGTCCGGATCTTCTCGAGGAACGTGGCAAACTCATTGAACAGCAGGACGAAAGCGAGGATCAAGCAGCTGAGGATCACCCCGAAATTGATTGACGCAGCCTGCAGCAGACGCGGCAACAGGCTGGCGTCGTTGAGCAGGATCAGAGACAGGATGTCCGCGGCATAAGCGGAAACGAGACCGGTGGCGACTTCGAGAAGACCGATCGTCGCGAAAAATACCGCTGCGGACGCGAGTGCTGCGCGCAACGGCAAACGTCCGGCCAGAAACGCCATCAGGCAAAGGACCGTGCCGGCGGCGACGCCGGTCACCTTGGTGAAGAGAAGGGCAAGCATCGCAAGCGCCGTCACTGCTGCCAGCGCTTGCCATCCGCGCACGAAGACCAGAGCCGCCGCAAGGACATAGAGCAGCTGGCAGATCTGGCGGTTATAGATCCCGAACCCTTCCGAACCGGGATAGGGATAGAATTCGCCGGTGTTGAAGGGCAGCAGCGAAAAGAACAGGAAGGGGAGAAGCAGGGCATAGGCGACGGCTGGCGATCGCTTCTGCACGTCTGAGACAACCAGAGCCATTAGTGGCACGGTCACCGTCATCATCGACCAACTCGACAGGAGAAGCGCGTGGCCGTTTGGAAACAGGTAAAGCCATCCGCCAAAGAGATAGTAGCCGAGCCCGCCGACCGGGGCAAAGAAATCGATGGACGGGACCTGGCCGTCGAAGATGCGGTTTGCCGCGTCGAGATAGATATAGTGGTCCCAGTACATGGGGCCGATCGGCATGACCAGGGTTCCGATCAGCGCCAAGGGCAAGCAGGCAAAGGTCAGCGCCAGGACGATCAGTGGCCTGCGGGCGATGATCGCGCCAAATCCCCGTCCTCTGCCGGACGACATTGTGTCGGTGTGAGCCTGCATCGTCCGTATCGTTCCCGGCTGTTGGAGCTGTCAAACACGTCATCTCCCGCTTATGACATGATCGCGTTTTATCCCGGTTAACAGCACGTTGGCGGCCCGAATTATGTTCCTTGCAATATCTTCCTGCTATGTAACGGGCAGAATCGTGCCGGCTGCGAAGCGCGGGAAGCCATGAAAGCGGGAGAATTTGTGATGACACGAACATGCCTGGCGGTAATTTTGGCAGCGGGCGAAAGCACGCGGATGAAGTCCTCCATGTCCAAGGTGCTGCACCCGGTCGCCGGTCGGCCGATGATTGCGCATGTGGTCGAATCGCTCGTCGATGCCGGCATTTCGTCGGTCGCGCTGGTGGTCGGGCGGGACGCGGAGCCGGTCACCTCGGCGGCGAAACGCGGTGACATCGATATTTCGGCCTTCCTGCAAACCGAACGACTCGGAACCGGGCACGCGGTTCTGGCGGCGAGGCAAGCGATCGCCAAGGGATATGACGACATCCTGGTCGTGTTCGGCGACACGCCGCTGATCACGGCCGCACCGCTGACGGCCGCCCGAAAGGCGCTGGCTGAGGGTAATGATGTCGTCGTCATCGGCTTCCGGACGGCAGATCCGACCGGCTATGGCAGGTTGATCGTAGAAAACGGCGAGCTCCTGGCTATTCGCGAGCAGAAGGATGCGTCCGAAGAGGAAAAGCGCATCACCTATTGCAACGGCGGGCTGATGGCGATCAATGGCGAGAAGGCGTTGGACTTGCTTGGCAAGATCGGCAATGCCAACGTCAAGGGCGAATACTACCTTACCGACATCGTCGAGATCGTTCGCGCCGGCGGGGGCAAGGCCATTGCCGTGGAGGCGCCCGAGGCTGAACTGATGGGCTGCAACAATCGCGCGGAACTGGCCCTGATCGAAGCGGCCTGGCAGAAGCGTCGCCGCCACGAATTGATGGTCTCCGGCGTTTCGATGATCGCCCCTGAAACCGTCTTCCTCGCTTTCGACACTGAGATCGGTCAGGATGTAATGATCGAACCGAATGTCGTCTTCGGCCCCGGCGTCACCGTTGAAAGCGGTGCGGTCATTCACGCCTTTTCCCATCTTGAGGGCGCCCATGTCAGCGCCGGCGCAACGGTCGGTCCCTATGCACGGCTGCGCCCCGGCGCCAATCTTGGGCGCGATTCCAAAGTCGGCAATTTCTGCGAGGTGAAGAAGGCGGAGATCGGCGCCGGCGCCAAGGTCAACCACCTGACCTATGTCGGCGACGCTTTCGTCGGCGAGAAAACCAACATCGGGGCCGGCACGATCACCTGCAACTATGATGGCGTCAACAAACACGTCACCCGCATCGGCGCGAACGCCTTCATCGGATCGAACTCCTCTCTCGTTGCGCCGGTTTCGGTTGGCGACGGTGCGCTGGTTGCCTCCGGCAGCGTGGTGACGGAAGATGTCCCGGCTGATGCGGTCGCTTTCGGGCGCGCGCGTCAGGAGATTAAGCCGGGCCGGGCGAAAATCCTGCGCGATCGCTATCAGGCCGAAAAAGCCGCCAGACAGAAATAATCCGCCCGTTGTGCTACGATTAAAGCGTGAAACCGAAAGTGACATTCGGCTCGATTGCGCATTTGTGGAAATTCGATACCAAAACGGCATCTAAGAAATGTACCTTAACCGGAGTCAGACAGGGCACCGGTCTCACGAAAAAATTGCGGAGAATTCACCTATGTGCGGCATTGTCGGTATCGTTGGAAATCAGCCTGTCTCCGAGCGTCTGGTCGATGCGCTGAAGCGGCTCGAATATCGCGGTTATGATTCCGCCGGGGTCGCCACGATCCACGACGGCGTTCTTGCCCGGCGCCGCGCCGAAGGCAAGCTGGTCAATCTCGAAACCAAGCTGCGCGCCGAGTCGCTGGCAGGAAAGACCGGCATTGCGCATACGCGTTGGGCGACGCATGGCGCGCCGACCGAAAACAATGCCCATCCCCATTTCACCGATGGGGTCGCCGTGGTCCACAACGGTATCATCGAGAATTTCTCCGAGTTGAAGGACGAGCTAGCCCACGCGGGCGCGACGTTCAGCACCCAGACCGACACCGAAGTCGTGGCGCAACTGCTCGCCAAGCTGATCCGCGACGGAATGAGCCAGAAGGATGCGATGCAGGCCATGCTGCGCCGGGTTACCGGCGCCTATGCGCTTGCCGTCATCTTTCAGGATGCGCCGGGCACGATCATGGCCGCCCGCAGCGGTCCGCCGCTGGCTGTCGGTTTCGGCAAGGGGGAAATGTTCCTCGGGTCCGACGCAATTGCTCTGTCGCCCTTTACCAATGAAATCACCTATCTCATCGACGGTGATTGGGCAGTCCTGACTGCCGATGGTGTCGAGATCCTCGACCATGACGGCAAGCAGGTTGCCCGCCCGCGCCAGGTCTCGGTTGCCGCGGCCTACATGGTCGACAAGGGCAATCACCGGCATTTCATGGAAAAGGAAATCTACGAGCAGCCGGAAGTGATTTCGCACGCGCTTGGCCAATACATCGACTTCATCGAGAACAAGGTTAACCCGATGACTGCTGCGATCGATTTTGCCAAGGTCCCGAGCCTTGCCATTTCTGCCTGCGGCACCGCCTATCTCGCCGGCCTCGTCGGCAAATACTGGTTCGAGCGCTACGCTCGCCTGCCGGTCGAAATCGATGTCGCCTCGGAGTTTCGCTACCGCGAAATCCCGCTGTCGCCGCAGTCCGCCGCTCTGTTCATCTCGCAGTCGGGCGAAACGGCCGACACGCTGGCATCGTTGCGATACTGCAAGGAACATGGTCTGAAGATCGGCGCCGTCGTCAACGTCAAGGAATCGACGATTGCGCGGGAGTCCGATGCGGTCTTCCCGATCATGGCGGGTCCGGAAATCGGCGTTGCCTCGACCAAGGCCTTCACCTGTCAGCTCTCCGTGCTGGCGACACTCGCGATTGGCGCCGGTCGGGCCCGCGGAACCGTGTCGGAGGCCGAGGAAAAGGCTCTCGTCCGCAGCCTTGCCGAAATGCCGCGCATCATGGCCAAGGTCCTCAACAATATCCAGCCGACCATGGAGAGCCTGTCGCGCGAGCTGTCGAAATGCAAGGACGTGCTCTATCTTGGCCGCGGCACAAGCTATCCGCTGGCCATGGAAGGCGCGCTGAAGCTCAAGGAAATCTCCTATATCCATGCCGAAGGCTACCCCGCCGGCGAGTTGAAGCATGGCCCGATCGCCCTGATCGATGAAAACATGCCGGTCATCGTCATTGCGCCGCATGACCGGTTCTTCGAAAAGACGGTGTCGAACATGCAGGAGGTCGCGGCGCGCGGCGGCCGCATCATCTTCATCACCGACGAGAAGGGCGCTGCGGCCTCCAAGCTCGAAACGATGAGCACGATCATTCTGCCGAATGTCGACGAGATCATCGCTCCGATGATCTTCTCGCTGCCCATCCAGCTGCTCGCCTATCACACCGCCGTGTTCATGGGCACCGACGTCGATCAGCCGCGCAACCTCGCCAAATCGGTTACAGTGGAGTGATGATTCGGCCCGAAAAACCAGCTGATGTCGAAGCGATCCATTCCCTGACGCGGGAAGCCTTCAAGGATCATCCATACAGCGACGGAACGGAGCATTTCATCGTCGATCGCCTGCGCAACGCCGGCGCGCTCAGCCTGTCGCTGGTCGCCGAGGTCCAGGGCGAAGTGGTCGGCCATGTCGCCTTCTCGCCGGTAGAATTTTCGGACGGTTCGGCCGGATGGTTTGGGCTTGGCCCGGTGTCGGTTTTGCCATCACAGCAGGGCAAGGGCATCGGCGGCGCCCTGATCCGCAGAGGCTTGGAAATACTGCGGGAGCGGAGGGCGGCAGGGTGCGTGGTGGTCGGCAATCCCGAGCTTTATCGCAAGTTCGCATTTCAGAACGATCCTCAGATCACATTCGCTGATTGTGCGCCGCAATATTTTTTGGTGCAGCCCTTGTCCTCGACTCCGGCCTCCGGCATTGTGACATACAACGCGGCTTTTTACGGCGGCGTAGACGGATAAACAGAGCGGTATGACGGACAAACAGGCACGCGGATTTTTCGCCACGCGGTTGAGGAATTATTTCCTCACCGGTTTGATTATCTGCGCGCCGCTTGCCATCACCGCCTGGATCACATGGTCGTTCATCCTTTGGGCGGACAGCTGGGTCAAGCCTTACCTGCCGTTCGATTACAATCCGGACAATTTCCTGCCTTATCCGGTCCCTGGTTTCGGCCTGCTGACTGCCTTGCTGTTGATCACGCTTGTCGGTTTCTTCACCGCCAACCTGATCGGCCGCAGCATCGTCGGTTTCGGTGAGTCGCTGCTGGTGCGAACACCGCTTGTGCGCTCGATCTACAAGGGTTTGAAGCAGATATTCCAGACGGTGCTGCAGGACCAGTCGAACTCGTTCAAAAAAGCCGGTCTGATCGAGTATCCGAGCCCGGGCCTCTGGTCCCTGGTTTTCATTGCGACGGATGCCAAAGGCGAAATCGCCGTCAAGTTCAGGGAGCGGGGTCTCGACATGGTCACCGTGTTCCTGCCGCCAACGCCGGTTCCGACGGCTGGATTTCTCATTTTCGTACCGCGTGAAAAGATCGTGCCCCTCGACATGAGCCCCGAAGATGCCGCCAAGCTGTTGCTTTCCGGCGGCCTGGTGGCGCCTGACTATCTGCCGAAGGCATTGCAGGTGCCGGGGGAGATGGTGCCAGCGGCGACCAAACGCGGCAAGTTCTTCAGCCGGCTCTGAGAAAGCGGATCGCCTCGTCGCGCCGGTAGAGATACAGCAGCGTGCGCAGCGCTGCGCCGCGTTCCGATGTCAGTTCCGGATCGCGCTCGATGACATAGGCGGCATCCTTGCGCGCGATTTCGAGCAGATCACCGTGCGCCTCGAGGCTGGCAATGCGAAAACCGGGCGTGCCGGATTGACGCGTGCCGAGCAATTCGCCTTCGCCGCGCAGTTTCAGATCTTCCTCGGCAATCAGGAAGCCGTCTTCGGTTTCCCGCAGGATCGACAGCCGCGCCCGACCGTTTTCGCTCAACGGTCCCTTGTAGAGCAGGACACAGGTGGAGGCTTCGTCCCCACGCCCGACGCGGCCTCGCAACTGGTGCAACTGCGCCAGCCCGAAGCGCTCGGCGTGCTCGATCACCATGATCGTCGCATCAGGCACGTCGACCCCGACTTCGACAACGGTGGTCGCAACCAGAAGCCGGATTTCGCCGTTCTTGAAGGCGAGCATGACTGCGTCCTTATCGGCGCCGTTCATGCGGCCATGCACGAGGCCGACCTCAGAGCCGAAATGGCTTTTGAGCGTCTGGAACCGCTCGTCCACGGACATCAGGTCGGAGGCGTCCGATTCCTCGACCAGCGGGCAGATCCAATAGGCCTTCTTGCCACCGCTGAGAGCCGTATCCAGCCGCGAGACGATTTCTCCCGTTCGCTCGGTCGAGACGGTGACGGTCTGGATCGGCTTGCGGCCCGCCGGCTTCTCAGTGAGCTTGGAAACATCCATGTCGCCAAAGGCGGCAAGAACCAGTGTGCGCGGGATCGGCGTCGCGGTCATGACCAGCATATGCGGCGAAATCCCCTTGGCGGTGAGCCGCAGCCGCTGGTGCACCCCGAAACGATGCTGCTCGTCGACCACTGCGAGAAGCAGGTTGCTGTAGCTGACAGTGTCCTGGAACAGCGCGTGCGTGCCGATGACGATCTGCGTTTCGCCCGAGGCGATGCGCTCCAGAATGGCGTCGCGCTCGCGGCCCTTGGTGCGGCCGGTCAGGACATCGATGGTGACACCGGCCGGTACGGCCATTTTCGAGAGCGTGGCGAAATGCTGCCGAGCAAGGATTTCCGTCGGCGCCATCAGCACGGCCTGGCCACCGGCCTCGACCGCCGCCAGCATCGACATCAGCGCCACCGCCGTCTTTCCCGAGCCGACATCGCCCTGCAGCAGACGCAGCATCCGCTCCGTTCCCGCCATGTCCTTCAAGACCTCGCCTATCGCCGTCGCCTGGCTCACGGTCAGCGAAAAGGGCAGGGCGTCGCGCACCGGCTTGCTGAGTTTGCCGGTTGCATGCACCGGCGTGCCAGAGACCTTGCGCAATCGCTGGCGGACGAGCGAAAGGGATAGCTGTCCGGCCAGAAACTCGTCATAGGCAAGCCGGCGGCGAGCGGGCGCCTGCGGGTCGATATCGGTTTCGTCGCGTGGTTCGTGAAGGGCAAGGAAACAGTCGCGGGCCGAGGCAAAGCTCTGCTTCTCCAGGAGCGCGTCATCGAGCCACTCCGGAAAATCGGGGATCCGGGGCAGGGCCGCCTCGATCGACTTGCGCAGGATACGGGCCGAAAGGCCTGCAGTCAGAGGGTAGATGGGTTCGACGAGCGGCAGGTTTTCCGCTTCCGCTGCGCGCACCATGTAATCCGGATGCACCATCGAGGGGCGACCGTTGAACCAGTCGATCTTGCCGCTGACAGTCACGGTTTCGTCGAGCGGCAGCGCCTTCTCCAGCCAGTTTCCCTTGACCCGGAAGAAGGTCAGCGCCAGTTCCCCGGTGTCGTCGTGGAGGAAGACGCGGTAGGGCTGGCTGGTTCTGGGTGCCGGTGGCTGGTGCCGGTCGACCCGGCCGGTGATCGTGACTATGGCGCCCTGCGGCGCCCGTGCGATACCCGGCTGATGCCGCCGGTCGATCAGCGAATGCGGCGCATGGAATACGAGATCGATCACCCGGCAATCGTCAATGCTTTCGCGTCCCAGCAGCCGCGCATAAAGCTCGCCCGCTTTCGGGCCGATGCCGGGAAGCGAATTCAGGGGGGCGAACAGGGGGTCGAGAAGGGCCGGGCGCATGCGGGCCAGACTGAAACGAGGATTAGGTCTTTGGCAAGGCTGACAATCGTCTTTTCAGCGTTTATAGAGCCACTGCAACGCGCGCTTCCAAACGACGCAGCGGCAGGAAGGACTTTCGATGACGGGCATCACACGCACGAGCGCCGATCTTGATCCGCGCCGCCGACGCATTCTTTTTCGTGCCTGGCATCGCGGCATCAGGGAAATGGACCTGGTGTTCGGGCAGTTCGCCGACAATGAACTTGCGGGGCTCGCGGACGCCGACCTTGACGAACTCGAAACCATCATGGCGGAAGAGGACAACGATCTGGTCAAGTGGATCATCGGCGAAAGGCCGGTGCCGCAACACTACCGGACGCCGCTGTTTGAACGCATTGCTTCCTATCGTCCGGATTTCGACAAGCTCCTTGCCGCCGAGAATAAAGACGATCGATGATTGCCGGATTTGACCCCAGTAAAGTTGCCCGCGCAACCCGTGAACTGACCATCGGCCCGGTGCCTGCCGGCGTCGAGCCGCTTGTCCTTGCCGAACTGGCGCGGGCCAATGGCCCCGTCGCCTACATTCTGTCAGATGGTCAGCGGATTGCCGACGTCGAGCAGATGCTCGGCTTTGCCGCGCCGGACATTCCGGTTCTCACGCTGCCCGGATGGGACTGCCTGCCCTATGACCGCGTATCGCCCAGTGCCGACACCTCGGCCCGGCGTCTGGCGACGTTGAGTGGCCTGATTGCGCATGCGAAGAAGCCGCACCCGGCCATCGTGCTCGTCACCGTCAATGCGGCACTTCAGAAGATGGTGCCGCAGGAGGTTATCGAAAGCCTCGCCTTCTCCGCCCGGCCGGGCAACACGATCCGGATGGACGATGTCGCAGCGCGGCTTGCACGCAATGGCTTCGAGCGCGTCGCCACCGTTCGCGAAGTCGGTGAATATGCGGTGCGCGGCGGCATCCTCGATGTCTTCGTTCCCGGCAGCGACGAGCCGGTGCGCCTCGATTTTTTCGGTGACACGCTCGAAACGATCCGTTCCTTCGATCCTGCCAGCCAGCGCACCACCGGCCAGGCCCGGTCGCTCGACCTAAACCCGATGAGCGAGGTGTCGCTGACGCCTGAGACGATAAGCCATTTCCGGACCCGGTACCTGTCGATGTTCGGCGCGGCGACCCGCGACGATGCCCTCTATCAGGCGGTTTCCGAAGGTCGGCGCTATGCCGGCATGGAACACTGGCTGCCGCTGTTCTATGACCGGCTCGATACCGTGTTCGACTACCTTGCCGGTTTCCATATCGTCACCGATCACGTGGCTCGCGAAGCCGCCGCCGAGCGCTCCAAGCTGGTCGCGGACTACTACGAGGCCCGTCAATCCTCCGCGGCACCTGGCAAGGCTCAGATATCGCAGGGAACGCCCTACAAGCCCGTGCCGCCGGAGTTGCTCTACCTCGGTACTGAAGACTTCAACGCCGCGCTGGTCTCGCGCAACGCCGTTCGCCTCTCGCCGTTCAGCGAGCATGAGGGCGAAGCACGCCAGGTCATGACCATCGATGCGCGGCTCGGTGTCCGCTGGGCGAAGAATGCGACGGAGGGGTCGAGCGACGCTGAGCGGGTCAACGTCTTCGACCAGGCAGTGAAATACATCGCCGACCGCCGCGCCAAGGGCGCCAGGGTTCTCATTTCGGCCTGGTCGGAAGGATCGCTCGACCGCCTGCTGCAGGTACTGGCCGAGCACGGGCTTGCAAACGTCAAGCCCGTCAAGGCGCTGTCGGAATTGAAATCGCTGAAACCCGGGGAGGCGGCCTGCGCCGTTCTCAGCCTCGAGAGCGGGTTCGAGACCGGCGATCTCGTCGTCATCGGCGAGCAGGATATTCTCGGCGACCGCATGGTGCGCCGCTCGAAGCGTCGCAAGCGCGGCGCGGATTTTATTGCCGAAGTGGCCGGCCTCGACGAAGGCAGCATCGTCGTCCACGCCGAGCACGGCATCGGGCGCTTCGTCGGTCTGCGGACGATCGAGGCGGTAGGCGCGCCACATGCCTGTCTGGAACTGGTCTACGCGGACGAGGCAAAGCTCTTCCTGCCGGTGGAGAACATAGATCTTCTGTCGCGCTACGGCTCGGAAGGCAGCGACGCGGTACTCGACAAGCTCGGCGGGGTCGCCTGGCAGGCGCGCAAGGCGAAGCTGAAAAAGCGCCTGCTGGATATGGCCGGCGGCCTCATCCGCATTGCTGCCGAGCGCCTGACGCGGCATGCGCCGGTGCTCGCCACGCCGGACGGATTGTATGACGAATTCGCGGCCCGCTTTCCCTATGACGAGACCGAAGACCAGCTGAATTCGATCGAGGCCGTGCGCGAGGATCTCGGAGCCGGCCGACCGATGGACCGGCTCGTCTGCGGCGACGTCGGTTTTGGCAAGACGGAAGTCGCGTTGCGCGCCGCGTTCGTTGCTGCGATGAATGGCGTTCAAGTGGCCGTCGTCGTGCCGACGACGCTGCTTGCCCGCCAGCACTTCAAGTCCTTCGTCGAGCGTTTCCGGGGCCTGCCCGTGCGCATCGCCCAGGCATCGCGCCTCGTCGGTTCCAAGGAACTGGCGCTGACCAAGAAGGAAGTGGCCGAGGGCAAGACGGATATCGTCGTTGGCACGCATGCGCTGTTGGGCGCCTCGATCAATTTTGCCAATCTTGGCCTTTTGATCATCGACGAAGAACAGCATTTCGGCGTCAAGCACAAGGAGCGGCTGAAGGAGCTGAAATCCGATGTGCACGTGCTGACGCTGTCGGCAACGCCGATCCCGCGCACACTACAGCTTGCCTTGACCGGCGTGCGCGAACTGTCGCTGATCACCACGCCGCCGGTCGACCGCATGGCGGTGCGCACGTTCATCTCGCCCTTCGATGCGCTGGTGATCCGCGAAACGCTGATGCGCGAGCATTATCGCGGTGGCCAGAGCTTTTACGTCTGCCCACGTCTTGCCGATCTCTCGGAAATTCATGATTTCCTGAAGTCCGACGTACCGGAGCTGAAAGTCGCCGTTGCCCATGGCCAGATGCCGGCGACGGAGCTTGAGGACGTGATGAATGCCTTCTACGAGGGACGCTACGACGTTCTGCTCTCCACCACGATCGTCGAGTCCGGTCTCGACGTGCCGACGGCCAACACGCTGATCGTGCACCGCGCCGACATGTTCGGCCTGGCGCAGCTCTATCAGCTACGCGGCCGCGTCGGTCGCTCCAAGGTGCGCGCCTTTGCCCTGTTCACGCTGCCGGTCAACCGGACGCTGACGGGCACGGCCGAGCGGCGGCTCAAGGTGCTGCAGTCGCTCGATACGCTGGGCGCCGGCTTCCAGCTGGCGAGCCACGACCTCGACATCCGTGGCGCCGGCAACCTGCTCGGTGACGAGCAGTCCGGCCATATCAAGGAAGTCGGCTTCGAACTGTACCAGCAGATGCTGGAGGAGGCCGTCGCCGAACTGAAGGGCGAAGAGGAAATCGCCGATACCGGCTGGTCGCCGCAGATTTCGGTCGGAACGCCGGTGATGATTCCGGACGACTACGTACCGGACCTGCATCTGCGTCTTGGCCTGTATCGCCGTCTCGGCGAGATCACCGAACTCCAGGAGATCGACGCCTTCGGCGCGGAACTGATCGACCGATTCGGCGCACTGCCGCTCGAAGTCCAGCACCTCTTGAAGATCGTCTACATCAAGTCGCTCTGCCGCACGGCCAATGTCGAGAAGCTCGATGCAGGGCCGAAGGGCGTCGTGGTGCAGTTCCGCAACCGGGAATTCCCCAATCCGGGCGCACTTGTCGGCTATATCGCCAAGCAGGGCATCATGGCGAAGATCCGCCCCGACCACAGCATCTTCTTCCAGCGCGATTTCCCGACGCCGGAGAAGCGGCTGGCGGGCGCCGCTATTGTCATGACGCAATTGGCGGGTCTGGCGAAGGGCGCCTGAGCGCCAAACAGAAAAGCCGCGCAAGATTCGCGCGGCTTTCGGTAAAAACGTCTCTAGATCAGTTGATTTGAGCCGTATTCTTCATCTTGGCGATATCCCGTAGCGCATCGGTCAGGACATCGACGGACTGGGCGCCCATCACCGCATATTTGCTATCGATGATGAAGCACGGCACGCCGGTGACACCCATACCCCGCGCCGCCTCGATTTCCTCGCCGACAGTGTCCTTGTCGGCATTCGAGGCGAGCAACGCAGCGATGACATTACGATCGAGACCGGCTTCAGTTGCGATGTCGAGCAGAACAGCGTGATCGCCGACATTGCGGCCCTGCTCGAAATTTGCCTTGAACAGCAGCGAAGCAACCTTGCTCTGGACTTCCGGCCCCTCGGTCAAAGCCCAGCGGATCAGCCGGTGCGCGTCGAGCGTGTTCGGGCTGATTTTCACGGCGTCGAAGTCGAACGCAATACCGTCCTGCTGGCCAAGCCCGGTCAACATCTGATGCGCGCGGTCGACGGCGGCCTGTCCTCCGAGCTTCGCGGCAAGATGCGACTTATGATCGACGCCTTCGGGCGGCAGGTCGGGATTGAGCTGATAGGGACGCCAGTTCACCGTTACATGAATCTCGTCGGCCACATTGGCGATTGCCTGATCGAGCCGCGCCTTGCCGAGATAGCACCAAGGGCAGACGACGTCCGAGACAACATCGATATTTACGAGATCCATGGTGCCGGTTCCTTCTGCTGCAGACCATTGGTCCGCGACATAGTCGCAGGCCTTTCCGGTTTCAATGCGTTACCAAAAGTATACCGGCCTCAAATCCGCATCACTGCACAGTTTCGTCCCACCAGGCCGGCAGCTGGTAGCCATAGAGCGGCACCACGCTCGGCCGGCCGATATGCTTGGCACGCGCCACCCATTGTGCGGCGGCATGATAGAGCGGCACGAGATAGGAATTGTTGATCAGCAACCGGTCGTGAGCCCGAACGGCGGCGACGAAATCTTCCGTCGTCCTGGCCTGGAGGATATTGTTGATCAGCCGGTCGACGTCCTTGTCCGCGACACCAGCAAAGTTTTCGCTGCCCTGGCGGTCGCGTGCTTCGGAAGACCAGCGGCGGACCTGCTCGATACCGGGCGAAAGCGTCGACGGGAAGGACTTGATGATCACGTCATAGTCGAACGACTGGCTGCGCTGCTGGTACTGCGAATCGTCGACGGTGCGCACCGACGCGGTAATGCCGAGGGCTGCAAGGAAGCGCTGGTAGGCAAGCGCCAGTTTTTCCTGGCCCTCGTTTTGGGTCATGATCTCGAAGGCCAGCGGCTCGCCCTTCTCGTTGATCATCTTGCCGTCCTTGATGCTGTACCCAGCTTCCCGCAGCAGCGTTACGGCTTCGCGCAGCACGTTGCGATCGCGGCCGGAGGCATCGGTGACGGGCAGGCGGTAAGTGCCGTCGAGTATGGCCGGATTGATCCGGTTGCGGATGTCGCCCATCAGGCCGAGTTCCCGATCATCCGCCGCGACGCCGAGATAGGAAAGGGTCGAGTTCTGCCAGAAGCTCTGCGTGCGCGTATAGGCATTGTCGAACAGGTTCTTGTTGACCCATTCGAAATCGAAGACAAGCGCCAGCCCCTGGCGCAGCTTGATGTTCGCAAACATAGGCCGGCGGGTGTTGAAGACGAAGCCGAGCATGCCGGACGGCGTCTTCGGCGTGAACGTATCCTTGATCACATTACCGGACTGCACCGCCGGGAAATCGTAGCTCCGCGTCCACTTGGTCGGGCTGCCTTCCGGATAGATATCGACCACGCCCTTCTTGAAAGCCTCGAACAGTGAACTGTCCTGCAGGAAATATTCGACGGAAATTTCGTCGTAGTTGTCGAAGCCGATCTTGCTGGGGAGATCCTTTGCCCAGTAATCAGGGTTGCGCTTGTAGACGATCCGCTCGCCAGGCTTGACCTCCGCCACCCGATAGGGTCCGGAACCCAAGGGAAATTTGAGCGTCGTCTGGTCGAAGGTCGCCACATCGGTCGCGTGTTTCGGCAGGATCGGCGTCATGGCGATCAGCAAGGGATATTCACGGTCGGCCTGATCGTTGAAGGTGAAACGTACGCTGCGCTCGCCGACCTTTTCCATCTTCTCGACCTTCGCCAGTCGCGTGCTGAAAGGTTCGCGGCCCTTGTCGCGAAACAGCTCGAAGGTGAAAATCACGTCCTCGGGCGTCACCGGCTGACCGTCGGCCCATTTTGCCTTCGGATTGAGATTGAACTGGATAAAGCTGCGATCATCATCATATTCGACAGTCTCGGCCAGCAGGCCGTAGAGCGAGAAGGCCTCGTCTCGGGAACGCTGCATCAGCGAATCATAGACGAGATTTCCGTATTCCGGGTCGAGCATGCCGCGCGCGGTGGTGCGCATGCTTTTCAGGATGAAGGGATTGAGGTTGTCGAAAGTACCGACGACGCCATAGGCGACACGGCCGCCCTTCTTCACGTCCGGTTTGACATAGGGGAAACTCTTGAAATCTGCGGGCAGGGCGGGCTGCCCGTGCATGGCGATGCGGTGGACCGGTTCGGCCCTTGCCGCAACGCCTGTGCCGAGAGCGGCAAGCAGCGAAATCAACCCTAAGAACAATGCGCGCAAGCCCGCCTCCTGCTGTCTTCTCTTGTATGAATCACGGCAAACTAGCACGTTGACAGGCATTTCCAACCGGCAGAGACCGCAAAAATCCCGGTGCAGGCCAATCGATGACCGCAAAAAAATCAAGGAAAGACTGGATATCCGCGCCCGCTCGCTGTAACAGGTGTTCCCGGAGACGAGGGTCATGCAATTGCCTTATTTGCCCAACAGGAGAGCGGGCGGCTGACCATAGATGACGAGTGGCTTAGAGACTGCTCAGACACCGGAATTCAGGAGACGGATATCGTTATGATCTTCAAGTCGAACTTCACCAAAAAGGCCGCACTTTCGGCATTTGCCGGCGCTGTTGCCGTCGCCGCGATGCCCGTGGCGTCCTTCGCGCAGGAGCAGGCTGCCGGTCGTCCGCCACAGGGCTGGTTCAAGGTCTGCACCAAGCAGGAAGACAACGATGTCTGCATCGTGCAGAATCTCTTGTCGGCCAACAACGGCCAATTGATCACGGCCGTTGGCCTTATCAGCGTTCGCGGCAAGGTGGAACGCAAGGTGATGCAGGTTTCGGTTCCCTCCGCGCGGCTCATCCCCCCGGGCATCCAGATGCAGATCGACGGTGGCAAGGGCGTCAAGCTCGACTACGCCATCTGCATGCCGGACAAGTGCATTGCCGAAGTGCCGCTGAGTGATGCCGTGCTCGCCAACCTGAAGAAGGGCGGCGAAGTGGTGTTCACCTCGGTCAACTTCCAGCGCGCGCCGAACCCCATCAAGATTTCGCTCAACGGCTTTACCGGCGTGTTCGACGGCGAGCCGATCGAGCAGTCGAAGCTGCAAGAGCGCCAGCGCCTGCTGCAGGAAGAAATGCAGAAGAAGGCGGAGGACGCCCGCAAGAAGCTGGAAGAAGCCCAGAAGGCGGCCAAGCAGAACTGATCGCAACGCGATTCCGCAAAAAAGCCCCGGACTTTCGTCCGGGGTTTTTTGTTTCAGTGCTAAGCCACCAGGGCGGTTGCCGTCAGTGCTGAACGACAGCTTTCGGCTTGTACTGGCCGGCTCCCTGCGGATCGAAGAAGGCATTCACCTGCGAATGGCGCATGGGCCTTCCACTGTCGTCCGAAACGAGGTTCTGTTCGGAAACATAGGCCACATATTCCGCTTCATCATTTTCCGCGAGCAGATGGTAAAACGGCTGATCCTTGCTCGGGCGGACTTCAGCGGGAATAGCATTCCACCATTCCTCGGTGTTGGCGTATTCCGGGTCAACGTCGAAGATGACGCCGCGGAACGGAAACACACGGTGGCGAACAACCTGTCCAATCTGAAATTTTGCGTCTCTTTGTTTCATCATGAGAGGTTCCTTTCCCCCAATATGTGGTGGTTTTTCAACAAACATCAATAGGCAAGGTCGGGCATGCCATTGCTGCGCGGTGGCCGGCGAGAAGGGGCGACAGGCATGCGGACTGCTGTGCTTGCCTCCTCCGGAAATTCGTCGTACCTGAATTGAAGGGGAGTTTTTCCGTGGCGGATCGGGCATGAGCAATCAGTGGGGCAGAAACAGCCAGGTGACGCGGAGCGGCGGCTCGTCCGGCTTCTTGCTGCCGGCCATTCTGTGTGCGGTGCTCATCGCCGCCAGCGGCTATTTCTGGTTCACCCGCCAGGCCATGCAGACGGAAATTGCCGAACTGAAGGCGCAGGCAGCGTCGCTGACCGACCAGTTGGGCAAAGTGACGGGCGAGAGAGACAAGGTCACCGGCGACCTCGCCGAATTCCGCAAGAATTCCGGCAACTGGGCGGGAGAGCTTGAGCAGGAATATGCCGAGCTGAAGCTCAACGAAGTGCCGAAGCTCAACCGGCTGCTCGACAAGCGCGATGCGGACATTTCGACGCTCGAAAAACTGCTTTCGACGGAAAAGGCCACGGCGAAATCTGCCGCCGACGATTTCACCGCGACGATCGCCAAAATCAACGCCGATTTGACCGCCGCCAAATCGGATGCCGCGAGTGCCAGAAAAGAGGCCGAAAGCCTAGAAGCCGAGAAACTGGCCTTGAACACGCAGATAACCAGTCTGCGCTCGGCCGTGGAACGGGCCATGGCCGACGCTGCTGCTGCCCGCAAGGCGCTGGAGCAAAAGCAGGCGGAAGCGCAAGGGACAACTGCGTTCAAATCGGCGCTCGAAGCGCGTGATGCCCGGATCGAGACATTGGAGCAGAGCCTCGGCGAGGCGCGCCTTAAAGTGGCGGCACTGGAAAAGCAGCTTGCCGACGACGACGCCGCAGCCGCCGTTGCCAAGGACTCGGGCGAAAAAACCGCTGACACGCCGCTGTCCACCGATCTGCCGAGCACGGCCGAGGCCAAACCTGCAGGCGCGCTAACGCCGCGCGACAGCCTGCTGGTCGAGAATGTCATCGGTGCGACCCGCGGTCTTGGCTTTCTGGACGAAGAAAAGACGCAGCGCCTGAAGGACAAGCTCATCGCCGGCGCCTGCGTGACGGATGCCCTGGAGAGCGTCTTCGACAAGGTGCCGCTTGTCCTGATGCGCAACCTCATGCGTGATTTCAAAAGCGAT
The DNA here is from genome assembly GCF_000379605.1 of Rhizobium giardinii bv. giardinii H152. Lineage (GTDB taxonomy): Bacteria > Pseudomonadota > Alphaproteobacteria > Rhizobiales > Rhizobiaceae > Pararhizobium > Pararhizobium giardinii. Next base: position 517,389 of record NZ_KB902579.1, read on the forward strand.
TGCTGACATATTCCTCCGCTTGCCCGGCGCAAGCGGTTTCCGGGAGAGGAAAAATGGTGTTTCGACTGGCCTCCGCCGCGATCGTCGCGGCCTGTTTACTCGGTCCGGCATCGGCGGCCGAGTTTGAAAAAAACATCATGACCGGCGGACCGCAGGGCACCTATATCCAGATCGGCCGCGACGTTGCAGCGCTCGGCAAGAGTTGCGGGCTGACCCTCAACGTCCAGCAATCCGCAGGTTCGCTGGAAAACTTTGTCGGGGTGAGAAACCGCAAGAACACCCAGTTCGGCATCGTCCAGAGCGACGTGCTCGAATATTTGAAGACCTTCGAGGCGAACGACCCCGAGGTGCAACAGGCGGTGCGTGGCGTGCGCATCATGTTCCCGCTCTATAACGAGGAAATCCACGTTCTCGCCCGCGCCGATATCAAGGATATGAAGGACCTGGACGGCAAGAAGGTTGCCGTCGGTGTGAAGGACAGCGGCACCTTCCTGACGTCGTCGCTCATTCTCGACATTTTGCAGGTGAAGACCGGCGAACGCGTTGCGATCAACCCGGATACGGCTTTGCCGAAACTGCTGGCCGGCGAGATCGACGCCTTCTTCTATGTCGCAGGGGCTCCGGCGGCGCTGTTCAAGAACAACCCGATCGACGGCGCGAAGTTTCATCTCCTGCCGATCACCGAGGCGCCGCTGCTCGCCACCTACACGGCCTCGCGCATCGATGCCGGGACTTACGCTTTCCAGAAGGAACCGGTCGATCTGATCGCCGTGAAGGCCGTGATGATGACCTATGACTACGACGTCAAGCGAAACGCCTATCAGCGAGAAAGCTGCAAGGCGGTGTCGGAGTTCTCAAGCCTCATTCTCAACAATCTAGAAAAGCTGCAGGCGACGGGACATCCGAAATGGAAGGATGTCGATCTGACCGTCTTGCCACCCGGTTGGCAGGTTGGCGTTTGCGTCAAGGCAGGCATGGCGCTCGACTACAAGCCGGCCTGCAAGGCGCCGGAAGCCGCAACCCGGCAGCCGGATGGCAACGAGGAATATCTCGACCTGCTGAAGCAACGCCTGAAGAAGCAATAGCCGGTTCCAACCATACAAATGAAAAGGCCGGTCTCGCGCGAGACCGGCCTTCTGTTTGAGCTGGACCCGCTCTCGCGGGTCCGGAAGCGGCTTTTAGGCCGAGTAGTACATGTCGAATTCGACCGGATGCGGGGTCATCTCGAAGCGCATGACTTCGATCATCTTCAGTTCGATATAGGCATCGATCTGGTCATCGTCGAAGACGCCGCCGGCAGTCAGGAACTTGCGGTCCTTGTCGAGGCTTTCGAGCGCTTCGCGCAGCGAGCCGCAGACCGTCGGGATCTTCTTCAGCTCCTTCGGCGGCAGGTCGTAGAGATCCTTGTCCATGGCCTTGCCCGGATGGATCTTGTTCTTGATGCCGTCGAGGCCGGCCATCAGCATGGCGGCAAAGCCGAGATAGGGGTTTGCCAGCGGATCGGGAAAGCGAACTTCGACGCGCTTAGACTTCGGACCGGTACCGAAGGGGATACGGCATGAGGCAGAGCGGTTGCGGGCCGAATAGGCAAGCAGAACCGGCGCTTCATAACCCGGCACCAGACGCTTGTAGGAGTTCGTCGTCGGGTTGGTGAAGGCGTTGATTGCCTTGGCATGCTTGATGATGCCGCCGATATAGAACAGGCAGGTTTCCGACAGGCCGGCATATTCGTCGCCGGCGAAGGTCGGCTTGCCGTCCTTCCAGATCGACTGGTGCACGTGCATGCCCGAGCCGTTGTCGCCGAAGATCGGCTTCGGCATGAAGGTTGCCGTCTTGCCATAGGCATTGGCGACCTGGTGCACGACGTACTTGTAGATCTGGATCTTGTCGGCGTTGCGCACCAGCGTGTCGAACTTGACGCCGAGTTCGTGCTGGGCAGCGGCCACTTCATGGTGCTGCTTTTCGACGGTGACACCCATTTCGGTCAGCACCGTCAGCATTTCGGAGCGCATGTCCTGGCAGCTGTCGACCGGCGGAACCGGGAAGTAGCCGCCCTTGACGCGCGGACGGTGGCCGAGGTTGCCGGTTTCGTAGTCGGTGTCATCGTTGGAGGGCAGTTCGGACGAGTCGAGCTTGAAGCCGGTGTTGTAGGGGTCGGCCTTGTACTTCACATCGTCGAACACGAAGAATTCCGGCTCGGGACCGACGAAGACGGTGTCGCCGATGCCCGAGGCCTTGAGATAGGCTTCGGCCTTCTTGGCGATGCCGCGCGGGTCGCGGTTATAGGCTTCGCCGGAGACCGGATCGAGAATGTCGCAGACGATGACCATCGTCGACTGCGCGAAGAAGGGATCCATGTGCACGGTTGCCGGATCCGGCATCAACACCATGTCGGACTCGTTGATCGCCTTCCAGCCGCCGATCGACGAACCGTCGAACATCACGCCATCGGCGAACATGTCCTCGTCAACACAGGATACGTCCATCGTGACGTGCTGCAGCTTGCCCTTGGGGTCTGTGAAGCGCAAATCCACGAACTTGACGTCGTTATCCTTGATTTGCTTGAGGATATCATTTGCAGTCGTCATGTTTTGAAAGTCCCTCTCTTGAGATGACGAGGTAGTAGCCCGGACCGAACGGCCAGGCGGATTAGATGGCGTCGATGCCCGTCTCACCGGTGCGGATTCGGATGACCTCTTCGATATTGGAGACGAAAATCTTTCCATCGCCAATGCGCCCGGTCTGGGCGGCGTTTCGAATGGCCTCGATGACTGCCTCCGCATTCTCGTCTGCCAGCACGACTTCGACTTTCACCTTCGGGAGAAAATCAACAACGTATTCTGCCCCACGGTATAGCTCCGTATGGCCCTTCTGGCGCCCAAAGCCCTTCGCTTCCGTGACGGTGATGCCCTGAAGGCCAACCTCCTGAAGCGCTTCCTTTACTTCGTCAAGCTTGAAAGGCTTTATGATCGCTTCGATCTTTTTCATGAGAAAATTTCTCTCCGCTTCTCCCGTTATAGCAGGCTTATGCCGGCTTGCCCTCAATATGCATTTTACATGCCAGATATGGCAAATGCGATGCCGTTTTGGATGAAACTCCTCCAACGGAGGCGATCATAGCCGTTTCTTCAGAATAAACAGCGCCTTTTGCCTATTTTTTATGAATTTTTGTGCGGAAATAACGATTGCCGGCGCAATGTTGCGGTTGACGCTTTATAAAGTGTCACATTTGAGGGGTAAATATGTGCAAATGCATAAAAAATGGACATCCTGCATCCGTGTTTCGAGCTTGCGAGTGCCCCGGCGGCAAGGCATTTTGATGCAATGTCAGCAGCTGGAAATCACACCCTCGTCACGCCCGCCGAAATGACTGCGATCGATGCCGATGCCGCGCGCTCGGGGATCGACAGTTACGGTCTGATGACATCCGCCGGAACGGCCGTTTCAGCGGCCGCTTTGCGGCTTTATCCCGGCGCCTTGCGGTTTGTCGTTCTGTGCGGTCCCGGCAACAATGGCGGCGACGGTTATATCGCCGCCGCAGCCTTGCGTGACAGCGGTGCGGATGTCGACGTCCATGCCCTGGGTGATCCGGCGGCCCTGAAAGGCGACGCGGCCCGGGCCTGCACGGCGTTCGGAACGGCGGTGAAACCACTTGCGGACTATGCCCCGACCGCCGGTGACGTTGTCGTCGATGCTTTGTTCGGTGCGGGCCTTTCGCGTCCCGTACCGCCGGAAGCGGCAAGGGTGATGCGGACCGTGGCGAGCCAGGACCTCCCGGTGATCGCCGTCGACCTGCCCTCCGGCGTCGATGGCCGCAGCGGACAGGTTCTGGGCGCAAGTTTTCGGGCGCGTCACACCGTCACGTTCGTCGCCCGCAAGCCGGGACATCTGCTGATGCCGGGGCGGATGCTTTGCGGGACGCTGGAGGTGTTCGATATCGGCATCCCCGGACGCATCCTGTCCGCCCGCGCCGGCAGGCTTAGCGCAAACGGCCCGCATCTCTGGCGGAAATACGCGTTTACACTGGACCCCGCCGCGCACAAATTCAAGCGCGGGCACCTTGCCGTTTTTTCGGGCGGCCCGCTTTCGACGGGTGCGGCACGTCTGTCTGCCATTGCCGGTCTGAGGGCGGGCGCCGGATTGGTGACGATTGCTTCGCCGGCCGCGGCTTCGCAAGCCAATGCGTCCCATCTGACGGCGGTAATGCTGAAACAGATCGAGGGCGAAGACGACCTCTCGCAGTGGCTGGCCGACAAACGTATCGGCGCCTTCGTGCTCGGCCCGGGATTTGGCGATCTGCAGCGGGCGCGTCAGTACGCCCTGATGCTCGGTAGCCACAAACTGGTGCTCGACGCCGATGGTATCACGGCTTTCAAGGACGATCCGGGCCCGCTTTTTAAAGCCTGCGCCAAGGGTGAAACGCGACTGGTCATGACACCTCATGACGGCGAGTTCGCCCGGCTGTTTCCGGATATCGAGGCCGATGAGGCCTCTTCGAAGGTCGACCGCGCCATCGCCGCCGCCAAACGCAGTCATGGCGTCATCGTCTACAAGGGCGCCGACACGGTAATCGCCGCGCCCGACGGCCGCGCCGCGATCAACACCAACGCGCCGCCGTGGCTGGCGACGGCAGGATCGGGAGATACGCTCGCCGGTATCATCGGCGCCCATCTGGCGCAGGGCATGCCCGCGTTCGAGGCCGCCGCCGCCGGTGTCTGGCGTCATGGACGAGCCGGCGCGAAAGCGGGCGAGGGGCTTACGGCGGAAGACCTCGCAGCGGCCGTCGAACCGCTGCCGGCCTGATCAGTCGACGCGCTTTTGCAGTGCCCGCGCGCCGTTCGGCGCATTGACCTTGCCCTCGCTGATGAAGAAGGCAAAGACATCGCGAGCCTTCATTTCCGGCTTGCGCGAGGGATCACCAAGGTCAAGCTCCGCCACCACGCCACCCGACGCCCAGGTCTTCAGCCGATCGGCCCACAGATCGAGCCGCTTTTCGTCATAGCAAGTCTCGACATCGTCGCTGCCCGTCTGCAGGCGGGCATAGACGAAGTCCAAGGTGACGTCGGCGATCATCGGGTAGTCGGCGTGATCGGCGCAGACCAATGCCACGTTGTGTTTCGCCAGCAGCGCGATGAACTCCGGCGTGCGGAAGGATGGATGGCGCACCTCGACGACGTGCCGCAGCGCCAGGCCATCCTGTTTTTCCGGCAGTAGTGCCAGGAAGGCACCGAAATCATCGGCATCGAATTTCTTGGTCGCCATGAACTGCCACAGGATCGGGCCGAGATGCGGCCCCAGTTCAGTCAACCCCTGGCCGAGAAACCGGTTGATCGATTCACCCGCCTCGGCCAGCACTTTCTTGTTGGTGGCAAAGCGGCTGGCTTTCAGCGAGAAGACGAAATCATCCGGCACTTCCGACGCCCACTTGGCAAAGGTTTCGGGCTTCTGCGAACTGTAGTAGGTGCCGTTGACCTCGATGACCTTCAGTTGCCGGCTGGCATATTCCAGTTGCCGCTTCTTCGACAGCGTCTCGGGATAGAACGTGCCCTCCCAAGGATCGAAGGTCCAGCCGCCGATGCCGCAGCGGATCGTGCCTGATTTGGTCATGCTGTCTCCCCTTCGGTGCTGTCTTTTACTCCGCCGCTTCGGCCTTGCGAAGCGGACGCCGTTCCAGAAGTTCCTTCAGGAACGCGCCGGTATGGGAGCGCTTTTCCTTGACGATATCTTCCGGTGTTCCCGCTGCAATGACTTCGCCGCCGCCGTCGCCGCCTTCGGGTCCGAAATCGATCACCCAGTCGGCGGTCTTGATGACTTCCAGATTATGCTCGATGACGACAACCGAATTGCCCTGGTTGACGAGTTCATGCAGAACTTCAAGAAGCTTCGCTACATCGTGGAAATGCAAGCCAGTTGTTGGTTCGTCCAGAATATAGAGCGTGCGCCCGGTCGAGCGCTTGGACAGCTCCTTGGCAAGCTTGACGCGCTGTGCCTCGCCGCCCGAGAGCGTGTTGGCCTGCTGACCGACCTTGATGTAGCCGAGGCCGACCTGATTGAGCGTGACCAGCTTGTCGCGCACCGCCGGGACGGCGGCGAAGAACTCGACGCCTTCCTCGACCGTCATGTCGAGCACGTCGGCGATCGATTTGCCCTTGAAATGCACGTCCAGCGTCTCGCGATTGTAGCGTTTGCCGTGGCAGACGTCGCAGGTGACATAGACATCCGGCAGGAAGTGCATCTCGATCTTGATGACGCCGTCGCCCTGGCAGGCCTCGCAACGGCCGCCCTTGACGTTGAAGGAGAAACGACCGGGCTGGTAGCCGCGCGCCTTCGCTTCCGGCAGGCCGGCGAACCAGTCGCGGATCGGGGTGAAGGCGCCGGTATAGGTCGCCGGATTCGAGCGCGGCGTGCGGCCGATCGGCGACTGATCGATGTCGATCACCTTGTCGATGTGCTCGAAACCGTCGATCCGGTCGTGCTCGGCCGGATTCTCGCGCGCGCCCATGATGCGCCGTGCGGCCGCCTTGTAGAGCGTCTCGATCAGGAAGGTCGACTTGCCGCCGCCTGAAACGCCGGTGACCGCGGTGAAGATGCCGAGCGGGATCGAGGCGGTGATGTTCTTCAGATTGTTGGCGCGGGCGCCGACAACGGTGATTTCCTTTTTCTTCTTCAGCTTGCGCCGCTCCGACGGCACGGCGACCGAAAGCTCGCCGGAAAGATATCGCCCGGTCAGCGAATTCGGATTGGCGATGATGTCGGACGGCGCACCCTGGGCGACCACCTCGCCGCCGTGGATACCGGCGGCGGGTCCGATATCGACGACATAGTCCGAGGTCAGGATCGCATCCTCGTCGTGTTCGACGACGATCACCGTGTTGCCGATGTCGCGCAGATGCCGAAGCGTCTCGAGCAGCCGGGCATTGTCGCGCTGATGCAGGCCGATCGACGGTTCGTCGAGGACGTAGAGCACGCCGGTCAGGCCGGAGCCGATCTGCGATGCCAGCCGGATACGCTGGCTTTCGCCGCCCGACAGCGTGCCGGAATTGCGCGAGAGGCTGAGATATTCCAGGCCGACATCGTTGAGGAAGCGCAGCCGCTCGCGGATCTCCTTCAGGATGCGGACGGCGATCTCGTTCTGCTTGGCATTCATGTGGCCCGGCAAGGCGTCGAACCAGTCGCGGGCAACGCGGATCGACATGTCGGTCACCTCGCCGATATGCAGCTTGTCGATCTTTACCGCCAACGCTTCCGGTTTCAGGCGGAAACCGTTACAGGCCGGGCAGGGGGCCGCCGACATGTAGCGCTCGATCTCCTCGCGTGCCCAGGCGCTGTCGGTCTCCTTCCACCGCCGCTCCAGGTTGGGCACGATGCCCTCGAAGGTCTTCGTGGTGTTGTAGGATCGGGCGCCGTCCTCGTAGTGAAAGCTGATCTTTTCCTCGGTGCCCTGCAGGATCGCATGCCGGGCTTCGTCGGACAGATCGCTCCATTTGCTTGACAGCTTGAAGCCAAACGCCTTGCCGAGGGCTTCGAGCGTCTGATTGTAGTAGGGCGACGAGGACTTCGCCCAAGGGGCGATGGCGCCATTCTTCAGCGTCCGATCGGGTTCGGGGACGATCAGCGCCTCGTCGATCTTCTGCTGGCTGCCGAGACCATCGCAGGTCGGGCAGGCGCCGAAGGGATTGTTGAACGAGAACAACCGCGGCTCGATCTCCGAAATGGTAAATCCGGATACGGGGCACGCAAATTTTTCGGAAAAGAGCACGCGCTCATGCGTCTCGTTCAGCGATTTGTTGGCCGAGCCGCCTGCAGACGTCTCTTCCGGCGGCAGCGGCTTGTCGGCAAATTCGGCGATGGCCAGGCCGTCGGCGAGCGTCAGGCAGGTTTCGAGACTGTCGGCCAGGCGCGCCGTCAGGTCGGGACGCACGACGACGCGGTCGACGACGACGTCGATATCGTGCTTGTACTTCTTGTCGAGTGCCGGTGCCTCGGCAATCTCGTAGAACTGCCCGTCGATCTTGACGCGCTGAAAGCCCTTCTTCATCAGTTCGGCGAGCTCTTTCTTGTACTCGCCCTTCCGCCCGCGCACGATCGGCGCCAGGATATAGAGCCGCGTCCCTTCGCCGAAATCGACGATCCGGTCGACCATCTGGCTGACCGTCTGGCTTTCGATCGGCAGGCCGGTGGCCGGCGAATAGGGCACCCCGACGCGGGCAAACAGGAGGCGCATGTAGTCGTAGATTTCGGTGACGGTTCCGACCGTCGAGCGCGGGTTGCGCGAGGTCGTCTTCTGCTCGATCGAGATCGCCGGCGACAGCCCGTCGATCTGGTCGACATCCGGCTTCTGCATCATCTCGAGGAATTGGCGGGCATAGGCCGAAAGGCTCTCGACGTAGCGGCGCTGACCTTCCGCATAGATCGTGTCGAAAGCGAGCGACGATTTCCCGGAGCCGGACAGGCCGGTCATGACGATCAGCTTGTTGCGCGGCAAATCGAGGTCAATGCCCTTCAGATTGTGCTCGCGCGCGCCGCGAATGGAAATAGTCTTGTGTTCGCTCATCGTGTCCAGCTTTGTAAATCCGGTGAATGCTCCTATTTAAGTACGGCACGGCGCATGTCGAGGCGCAATCCGAAAAACAGGCGGGCTTTCCCGAGTCAGTTGACACGATATTACGAATTTACTAGAACAAATAAAGAACAAAATTCGAAATCTGTTGTGGATGACGCGGTGCGAAGGGGCGTATGGTGGGCTGGCAGCCGCTAAGATGCGCGCTTGAGAATTTTGGTGGCCGGGCTGCGATGCCGGGCGGGATAACAGGAAAAGCAAGATGGCGGGTAGTGTCAACAAGGTGATTTTGATCGGCAACCTCGGGGCGGACCCGGAAATCCGGCGCACGCAGGACGGCCGGCCGATCGCCAACCTGCGGATTGCAACCTCGGAAAGCTGGCGCGACCGCAATACGGGCGAGCGCAAGGAAAAGACGGAGTGGCACACCGTCGTGATCTTCAACGAAGGGCTCTGCAAGGTTGCCGAGCAATATCTGAAGAAGGGCTCGACGGTCTATATCGAAGGCCAGTTGCAGACCCGCAAATGGCAGGACCAGAATGGTCAGGATCGCTATTCGACGGAAGTTGTCCTGCAGGGCTTCAACTCGACGCTGACGATGCTCGGCGGGCGTGGCGACGCTGGTTCCGGCGCCGGTCGAAGCGGCTCGGATTTCGGTGGCCCAAGCTCCGGCGGTTACGGCGACGACTACGATCGCCCTGCATCGGCGCCGGCCGGCCGCTCGAGTGGCGGCGGCGGAAACTTTTCGCGCGACATGGATGACGACATTCCGTTCTGATCCGGCGCGTCACAATACAGAAGAGGCTCGGGAAGCCGGGCCTTTTTGCTGGTGAGCGTTCGGCGATGCGGGCGTGTCAAAGCGCCATGGCTGACTTCACGCCATCGACGACGAACTGAACCGCGAGCGCGGCGAGGATGACGCCGAGCAGCCGGGTCAGGATGGCGCGGCCGGTGACGCCGAGGAAGCGGTCGATGCGTTCGGCGATGACGAGGGCGGCGAAGAGCAGGGCAAGACAAAAGGCGATGACGAGGATGAGTTGTGCCCGGTCGATGGTGGCTGAGAAGGATCCGGACAAAAGGATCGTCGCCGAGATCGCGCCGGGGCCGGCAATCAGCGGCAGTGCCAGCGGAAACACCGCAATATTGTGAATGTGGTCGCGGGTGATGGCGGCTTCGCCGGTCTTTTCCTTCCGCTCGTTTCGTTTCTCGAAGATCATCTCGAAGGCAATCCAGAAGAGCAGAAGGCCGCCGGCGATCCGGAACGCGCCGATCGAAATGCCGAGCAGTCCAAGGATGCCGTTGCCAAAGAGGGCGAAGGCGGAGAGAATGAAGAACGCAATCAGCGTGCCGCGTCGCGCCACAAGGAACCGTTCGTGGCGGCTCATGCCCGTGGTCAGGCTGAGGAAGATCGGCGCAAGGCCAGGCGGATCGATGGTGACCAGAATGGTGGTCAGCGCATTGATCAAGAGATCGATGTGAGACATGCGTTTTCCCCGTCGCGGCTTTGTTTATGATGGCCGTCCTGCGGATTGTTAGGCGAGCGGGCCGGCGAAGGAAAGAGCCGTTTCGGACCGTTCCTTCGCTTTTGCCTTGCAAATGCCACGCATAGCGCCGAAGAGCCGAAAAGGCTGTTTAAAACCCGGCCCCGAAATTGGCGCTCGCCAATGCATTCGGCTATAAAAATCTTTCTGATTCTGAACAAAGATCGTGATCGAAATTGACTGAACAAACCACACCCGGCGGCGGCAAGAATCCACCAGGCATCGAGCCTATTTCCATCATGGAGGAAATGCAGCGGTCGTACCTCGATTACGCCATGAGCGTCATCGTCAGCCGCGCGCTTCCCGATGTCCGCGATGGTCTGAAGCCGGTTCACCGCCGCATCCTCTGGGGGATGAGCGAGCTCGGCATCGACTGGAACAAGAAATACGTCAAATGCGCCCGCGTCACCGGTGACGTGATGGGTAAATACCATCCGCACGGCAACATGGCGATTTACGACGCCCTGGCGCGCATGGCGCAGCCTTGGTCGCTGCGCCTGCCGCTGATCGACGGCCAGGGCAATTTCGGCTCGATCGACGGCGATCCGCCGGCGGCCGAACGTTATACGGAGTGCCGGCTGCAGAAGGCGGCGCACGCGCTGCTCGATGACCTCGACAAGGAAACCGTCGATTTCCGCGACAACTACGACGGTACGCTGCACGAGCCTTCGGTCGTGCCGGCCAAGTTCCCGAACCTGCTGGTCAACGGGGCAGGCGGCATCGCCGTCGGCATGGCGACCAACATTCCGCCGCACAACCTCGCCGAAGTCATCAACGGCTGCATCGCGCTGATCGATGAACCGGCGCTCGAATTGCCGCAGCTGATGGAGATCATCCCGGGACCGGACTTCCCGACCGGCGCCTTCATTCTCGGCCGCTCCGGCATTCGCTCGGCTTACGAGACCGGCCGCGGCTCGGTCATCATGCGCGGCCGCGCCACCATCGAGCCGATGCGCGGCGACCGCGAGCAGATCATCATCACCGAAGTTCCCTACCAGGTGAACAAGGCGACGATGATCGAGAAGATGGCCGAACTGGTCAAGGACAAGCGCATCGAGGGCATATCCGACCTGCGCGACGAATCCGACCGGCAGGGCTACCGCGTCGTCGTCGAGCTGAAGCGCGATGCCAATGCCGAGGTCATCCTCAACCAGCTTTATCGCTACACGCCGCTGCAGACCTCCTTCGGCTGCAACATGGTGGCGCTGAACGGCGGCAAGCCGGAGCAGATGACGCTCCTCGACATGCTGCGCGCCTTCGTCGCCTTCCGTGAAGAGGTGGTCAGCCGGCGCACGAAGTACCTGTTGCGCAAGGCGCGCGAACGCGCCCATGTTTTGGTCGGTCTCGCGATCGCGGTCGCCAATATCGACGAGATCATCAAGCTGATCCGCGAAGCGCCGGATCCGCAGACGGCGCGCGAGCAGTTGATGACGCGCCGCTGGCCTGCCTCCGATGTCGAGAGCCTGATCCGGCTGATCGACGATCCGCGCCACCGGATCAACGACGACCTGACCTACAACCTGTCGGAAGAGCAGGCGAGGGCGATCCTCGAACTCCGTCTCGCCCGCCTGACGGCGCTGGGTCGTGACGAAATCGGCGATGAGCTGAACAAGATCGGCGCCGAGATCAGCGACTACCTCGATATCCTCTCCTCACGCGTCCGCATCATGACGATCGTCAAGGACGAGCTTATAGCCGTGCGGGACGAGTTCGGCACGCCGCGCCGCACCGAGATCGTCGAAGGCGGTCCGGAGATGGACGACGAGGACCTGATCGCCCAGGAAGACATGGTCATTACCGTATCGCATCTCGGCTACATCAAGCGCGTGCCGCTGACGACCTACCGGGCGCAGCGCCGCGGCGGCAAGGGCCGCTCCGGCATGGCGACGCGCGACGAGGATTTCGTGACGAGGCTGTTCGTCGCCAATACGCATACGCCGATCCTTTTCTTCTCCTCGCGTGGCATCGTCTACAAGGAGAAGGTCTGGCGTCTGCCGATCGGCACGCCGCAGTCGCGTGGCAAGGCGCTGATCAACATGCTGCCGCTCGAAACAGGCGAGCGCATCACGACCATCATGCCGCTGCCCGAGGACGAGAGCACCTGGGAAAACCTCGATGTGATGTTCTCCACCACACGCGGCACGGTCCGGCGCAACAAGCTGTCGGATTTCATCCAGGTCAACCGCAACGGCAAGATCGCCATGAAACTCGAGGAGGAGGGCGATGAAATCCTCTCCGTCGAGACCTGCACCGATCAGGATGACGTGCTTCTCACGACGGCTCTCGGCCAGTGCATCCGCTTCCCGGTCGATGACGTGCGCGTCTTTGCCGGCCGCAATTCGATCGGCGTCCGCGGCATCTCGCTCGGGGAAAACGACCGGATCATCTCGATGACGATCGTCGGGCATGTCGATGCCGAGCCGTGGGAGCGCGCCGCCTATCTGAAGCGCGCTGCAGCAGAACGGCGTGCGACAACCGGCGAGGATGAGGAAATCGCTCTGGTCGGCGAAGAGGTTGCGGACGGTGGCGAGCTTTCCAACGAGCGCTACGAGGAACTGAAGGCGCGCGAACAGTTCGTGCTGACGGTTTCGGTCAAGGGCTTCGGCAAGCGGTCGTCCACCTACGACTTCCGCACCTCCGGCCGCGGCGGCAAGGGCATCCGCGCCACGGACACCTCGAAGACGGGCGAAATCGGTGAACTCGTTGCAGCCTTCCCGGTCGAAGACAACGACCAGATCATGCTGGTGTCGGATGGCGGCCAGCTGATCCGCGTGCCGGTGGGCGGCATCCGGCTTGCCAGCCGCGCGACCAAGGGTGTGACGATCTTCTCCACGGCCAAGGACGAGAAGGTCGTCTCCGTCGAGCGGATCAGCGAGCCTGAAGCCGACGAGGAAGACGAGGGCGCCAACGGCGCGGGCGTCCCCGAGGGCGATACGCCGGCCGCAACGGAGGAATAATCGTTCCTCCATCCTGCAAAGATCAGACCGGGCGATCCTGTCGCCCGGTTTTGCTTTGCCGTTGAATTTGTTCGTCCACGAATTAATCCTGTTGCTGCACCGTTACAGACGTGATTCCCAAAGGGTGACGGGTGCATGGGGGCGGAGATTGATGGGGCATTTGACACGGCGCACGCTGTTGGCCGGAGCATCCGCGGGTCTGGGCGTTTACGCCGGGCGCACCGTTTTTGCTCCGACAAGCGCCACAGGTCCGGTTTTTCCTGCGCAAGCACGGACCGAAAGCGGCGGCATTCTCCTCAATGATGCCAGCGAGTTGTCGCCGACACCGGTTGCAAGGCATATGACCGTCACCGCCGACCCGGGAGCTGACGCTGTTGAAAAGATCCGGACATTGATGGCCGAGGCGCAAGCTGCGCGCCGCCCCTTCATTGCCAGCGCCGCGCGTCATTCCATGGGTGGCCAGAGCCTTGCGAAAAACGGTTCGGTGCTGACGCTGGAGCAGCAATGGCTGGAAGCCGATCCGGCATCAAAGACCTATCGGGTTGCGGCCGGCACGCGCTGGTCGACGGTCATTGCCAAGCTTGACGCGATCGGCTTCTCACCGGCCGTGATGCAGTCGAACAATGATTTCGGCGTTGCCAGCACCTATTGCGTCAATGCGCATGGCTGGCCGGTGCGCTTCAGCGGCTGTGGCAGCACCGTGCGGTCGCTGAAGATGCTGCTGGCGGACGGCACGCATGTGACGTGCTCTCGACACGAGAACGTCGAACTCTTCCGGCACGCCATGGGCGGCTACGGCCTTTTTGGCGTGATCACCGAGCTCGAACTCGACATGGTGCCGAACCGTCGTCTCGAGCCGCGCTTTAAGTACGTTTCCGGCGTCGATCTCGGCACGCGGTTTGCCGAGATGCTGGACAGCGATCCGTCGGTCCAGATGGCCTATGGCCGGCTGGATGTCTCGCTCGATCGGTTTTTCGAGGACGGTCTGCTGATTGCCTATCGGCCGACTGCCGACCAGTCCGATCTTACCGCGGCGACCGGTTCAGGCTTTGTCAGCCGTGTCGCCCGCGAAATCTTCCGCCGGCAGGTCGGGTCGGACGGCATGAAGCATATGCGCTGGTGGACCGAGACCTCGCTCGGCCCCTCTATTGCCGGGGCGTCCACGCGCAACAGCCTGATGAACGAGCCCGTCGTCACCCTCGATGATCTCGATCCGTTGCGCACCGACATCCTTCACGAATATTTCGTGGCGCCGTCCCGGTTTGCCGAGTTCGTGGCGCTGTGCCGCGACGTCATCCCGGCCTCCTTCCAGCAATTGCTGAATGTCACGTTGCGCTACGTCGATACCGACCGCGACAGCGTGCTTGCCTACGCGACCGAGCCGCGCATCGCGGCCGTGATGCTGTTTTCCCAGGAAAAGACCGTACGCGGCGAGGCGGACATGGCGCGCATGACGCGGGACCTGATCGAGCGGGTGCTGGCCATCGGCGGCACCTATTACCTGCCTTATCGTCCGCATGCGTCGATCGATCAGCTTGTTCGCGCCTATCCGCGCGCCGCTTCCTTTGCCGCCAGCAAGCGCGTGTTCGACAAGGACCTTCTTTTCCGCAATCATTTATGGGACGCCTATCTCGCCCGACTTTGAAAGGATCCCGCGTGGGGACATTACGCATCATCGCCGCCGCCTATGCCATCGCGCTTCTCGGGGCCGCGTCGCTGAACTACATCCCCGGATTGACCGACGATCAGGGCAGGGCCTTCGGCATTTTCGCTCTCGACATCTACGATGATAGCCTGCATGTCGCATCTGCCGCGTGGGCCGCGATCGCCGCCTGGCTTTCAAGTCGCGTAGCGCGCAGCTTCCTGCTTTATTTCGGCATCCTTTATTTCGGCGATGGTCTTCTCGGACTGATCACCGGTTCCGGCTATCTCGATCTCGGCATCATCAACTATGGTATTCAGGATCTACCCTTCGGCTTCAAGATCCTCGCCAACCTGCCGCATCTGGCTCTGGGAGGGTTCGCCGCCTTCTCCGCGATTGCATTCGGCAAGCAGGCGAGGGCGTGATGCGCGCGGTTTGGAAGCTCCTCAAATGGAGCGTCGCGGCGATGCTGCTGCTGGTCGTGCTGCTCTTGAGCCCCGTCTCCTATATCGAGGCCTTCTGTCACGGTGAAAGGACGGAACAAGCCTATACGCCGCTCATCACGGATGCTGCCTTTCACCGGCGCGAAGCCAACACCTTCCTGAGTTATCCGGAATGGCACATCGTCTATGCCTATGACGGATTGGCGCAAACGCTGAAGACCGGCGATGAATATGCTTTCGACTATTTCTCGAGCGTCAAGGGCTTCTGGACGTCGGCCTGCGCACTGACGAAGGTTGCCGACGCGCATGGCGGCGCCGATTCCGCCACGCGCATGACGATCCATACCATCGGCGTCAGCTTTACGCTCGAAATGGCGCTCAAGGCGGCTTACGAGGAAACGATCGGCCGCCTGACGGCGATGCTGCGCGGCGAGAAGAAAACCCCGCAGGACCAGGTGGCTGCCGGAATGGCCGTCGACTACGCCGCCTTCCTGCGCCAGACTCCCTGGTACAAATATCCATTCGACAGCCAGGTAAGAAAACTCGACGAGGCGCCGGACACCGATCCACTGCGCAGCCGGGAGCGCCGCTTTGCCCTGGGAACGGAATGGTGGGCAAAAACGCTATACGCCGGGTTGATCGCCGATGCCGTCGCCGGCACCACTGGGGTAGCACAGCTTGAAATCCGCAGCGTTGTCGGTGGTTTGACCTCAAGCGAACTGGCGAAGATGCCGTGGGTGAAAGTAATCGGTGAAAATGGCGGCGGCGTCGAAATAGAAACGCCGCGCTATGACCTGTTCACCAGGATCCTGGTCGAGATCGCGCAGAAAGGTGGCGCAATCCGCGAGATCGCCGGCAATGACGATATCATGGTTTCGGTCACAGAGAAGCCCGACCAGCCGCTGGCTGGCCTGCCGGGCACCGTTGTTGCCCGCATCCGGCGGGATGGATTTGACGGCAGCCGATTGCTGCTCGCGCTCAAGGTCAACGCACTGGCGACATTGCTGCGCAACGTCCCCATGGCCGATCCCGGTGTGGAACACGTCTTTGATTACTAGGGCTGCCAGGCTCGTGGCGACGGCGATCGCCATCGTCCTTCTCTGGTATGGTGCGATGGCGGCGGTGTTTCGTGTGACCGAGCAGGCGCCTGGCGCTCTGGTGCCGTTTCCCGATCGCCATCTTGCCGCCGGGCAGCTGCCGGCGGGCATCACGATCCTGAAATGGAATAGCTATTTTGCCGTCGTTGCCAGCGATGAGGCGGGTTATGTCGGCAGGCTTTACGCGGCAGGTGTTCCCGTCGTGTTTCCAGCAAGAAGCGGCGGCTGTCTCAGCTACCGCGGAACGAATAACCCCGCTCAGGGCAAAGAAAAACCGGACTGGCAGGGGAACCGTCCGGTTTTCAATTCAGCGGCACTGGAGGTATCCGCTGTGGTGGGTAAGCTTTCACTGCATCAGACGCCGAATCCGCCAACGTTCCGGCTGCTGTCCTTCATGGCAACCCGGTCACGCTGAAGATCGAGAATGGTTCGGGCGAAGTCGACGAGGAATACGATACTGATCACTGCCGATATGAGCATCATCGTGATAGCCATGGCGAAACTCCCTATTTCGTCAGACGATCACGCAAGGCGTCTGCGCGCTCTATCCGTACTTCGTTTCTGATTGCGTTTGCGGTTGCAAACAGCATGGCGAAAAACATGATCATCGAAAGAAGTAGAACAAGTGCCATAGCCGTGATCCTTTCAGTTCAGTAACGGCCGCATTTTAAAAAAGTTCCATTCGTAGCTGTTCAGATACTCGATCCCGTCTGAAGCAGCCTTGAACGTTACATTCATTTAGTATTCATCCGGACCGTCCGCTGTTTCCGGGGGAACACCCGCTTCGCCGCTTGCGGCCTCCCTTGCGATTGTGCGCGGTCCGTGACAAAAGGCTTCGAAATGGAAACAGCGCGATGATCACAGCTTTTTATCCCGGCTCCTTCGATCCCATGACGAACGGACATCTCGACGTGCTTGTCCAATCGCTGAACGTGGCGCCGAAAGTGATCGTCGCGATCGGTATTCATCCCGGCAAGGCGCCGCTGTTTACCTTTGACGAGCGGGCCGATCTCATCCGTCAGTCGCTAGGCGAGTTCCTTCCCGAGAGAGCGAGCGATATCTCGATCGTTTCGTTCGACAATCTGGTGGTCGATGCGGCGCGGCAGCACGGTGCTTCGCTGCTGGTCCGCGGCCTGCGCGACGGCACCGATCTCGACTATGAAATGCAGATGGCGGGCATGAACCGGCAGATGGCACCCGACATCCAGACCCTGTTTCTACCGGCCGGCACGGCCTCGCGGCCCATTACCGCCACATTGGTCCGCCAGATCGCAGCCATGGGCGGCGATGTCAGCGCCTTCGTGCCCAAGGCGGTTCACCGGGCCCTGAGCGCCAAACGCAAGCCCTGACGCGTTTATTCATTTCTATCACGGGAGCTATCATGAAAATCCTCCACCTCGCCTTCGCAGGCGCCGTTGCCCTTGCATCGCTGACCGGCAATGCCTTTGCCCAGGCCAAGGAATACCTCACCATCCAGCTCAAGGACGGTCCGGTGGTGATCGAACTTCTGCCGGAGGTCGCACCGAAGCACGTTGCCCGCATCAAGGAACTGGCGCAGGCCGGCGAATACAACAACGTCGCCTTCCACCGCGTCATCAACGGCTTCATGGCCCAGACCGGCGACGTCCAGTACGGCAACATGGAGAAGGACTTCAAACCGGAGATGGCCGGTATGGGCGGCTCGTCCAAGCCGGATATCGAAGCCGAGTTCTCCCAGCTTCCCTTCGATCGCGGCACGGTCGGCATGGCCCGCAGCCAGGATCCGAACTCCGCCAATTCGCAGTTCTTCATCATGTTCGCGCCCGGCTCCTTCCTGAACGGCCAGTACACGGTCGTCGGAAAGGTCGTCGAGGGCATGGAGAATGTCGACAAGATCAAGATGGGCGACGAGGCCAACAACGGTTCCGTCACCGATCCCGACCGCATGATCAGCGTCAAGGTCGGCAAGTAAACTGAGTTCCAACAAGGAGAAATGCCATGACCGAGATCAAGGATCCGGAAAACACCATCATCATGGAAACCACTCAAGGGCAGGTTGTCATCCAGCTTCTGCCGGACCTGGCACCCGGCCACGTCGCCCGCATCAAGGAACTGTGCGCCGAAGGCGCCTATGACGGCGTGGTGTTCCACCGCGTCATCAACGATTTCATGGCGCAGACGGGCGACGTGCAGTACGGCAAGAAGGGCAGCGAGAGCTTCAACCCGGCCCGCGCCGGCATGGGCGGTTCGTCCAAACCCGACCTCAAGGCGGAGTTTTCCAACACGTCGCACGTTCGCGGCACGTGCTCCATGGCCCGCAGCCAGATGCCGAACTCGGCCAATTCGCAGTTCTTCATCTGCTTCGCCGACAGCCCATGGCTCAACAAGCAGTATTCCGTCTGGGGCCAGGTCATCTCCGGCATGGAAAATGTCGACAAGATCAAGCGCGGCGAGCCGGTCAAGGATCCCGACAGCATCGTTTCGATGAAACTTGCCGCCAACGCCTGATCTAGGCTAATGCAACAACCCGTCCCGGATCGCCAAAACAGGGCGCCGGGGCGGGTTTGCCGTTTAAAGAAGACTGTTGATGCGCGTCGACCTGTTCGATTTCGATCTGCCCGAGGAAAATATTGCGCTCAGGCCCGCAAGCCCGCGCGACAGCGCGCGCATGCTCGTCGTTCAGCCGCAGAGGCAGGAACCTCTGTCCGATCATGGTGTGCTGGACTTGCCGTTCTTCCTGCGCCAGGGCGACGCGCTGGTCTTCAACGATACGAAGGTCATTCCGGCTCAATTGGAAGGGCTGCGCCGGCGCGGCGAGGATGTCGTGACCGAAGTCTCCCTGACGCTCCACATGCGCACGGCGCCCGATCGCTGGAAGGCCTTTGCGCGGCCCGCCAGGAGATTGAAACCCGGTGACCGCATCGCGTTCGGCCATGGCTCCAACACCTGTATGTTGGGCTCGCTCGACGCGACCGTCGAGGAAAAGGGTGAGGCCGGCGAGGTGACATTGCGTTTCGATCTGTCCGGTCCTGCGCTCGACGAAGCGATCCTCGCCGTCGGCCACGTTCCGCTGCCGCCCTATATCGCCTCCAAGCGCCCGGAGGATGAGAGGGACCGCACGGACTACCAGACGGTCTATGCGCGCGAGCAGGGCGCCGTCGCAGCACCCACGGCGGGTCTGCACTTCACCGACCGGCTGTTTGCCGCCCTGGACGCGATCGGCGTCGAGCGTCACTTCGTCACGCTGCATGTCGGGGCAGGCACCTTCCTGCCGATGAAGGTCGATGACACGGACGATCACGTCATGCACGAGGAAATCGGCCATGTCGCCGCCGGCGTGGCCGAGCGATTGAATGCGGTGAAGGCGAGGGGCGGGCGCATCGTCTGCGTCGGCACGACGTCACTGCGGCTGGTCGAAAGTGCTGCCCGTGAAAATGGCGAGATCGCGCCGTGGTCGGGGCCGACCGGCATCTTCATCACGCCCGGCTACCGCTTCCGCGCCGTCGATGTGCTGATGACCAATTTCCACCTGCCGAAATCGACGCTCTTCATGCTCGTCTCGGCCTTCAGCGGCCTTGAGACGATGCGGCGCGCCTATGCCCACGCCATCGACCATGGCTATCGCTTCTATTCCTACGGCGATTCCAGCCTGCTTTTCCGGGATAATCCATGACCGAGACGTTTCAGTTCAATCTTCTGGCCACCGATGGCAAGGCTCGCCGCGGCACGGTTTCGATGCCGCGGGGCGAGATCCGCACGCCCGCCTTCATGCCGGTCGGCACGGTCGGTACCGTCAAGGCGATGTATCTCGACCAGGTGCGCGATCTTGGCGCCGACATCATCCTTGGCAACACCTACCATCTGATGTTGCGGCCGGGGGCGGAGCGCGTCGCCAGGCTCGGCGGCCTGCACGAGCTGATCCGGTGGCCCTATCCGATCCTCACCGATTCGGGCGGTTTCCAGGTCATGTCGCTCTCTGGTCTGCGCAAGCTCGACGAAAAGGGCGTCACCTTCAAGAGCCATGTCGATGGCTCGCTGCACCACATGTCGCCGGAGCGCTCCATTGAAATCCAGGGGTTGCTCGGCAGCGATATCCAGATGCAACTCGACGAATGCGTCCGTCTGCCGGCCGAGCCGAAGGAAATCGAGCGGGCGATGGAAATGTCGTTCCGCTGGGCCGAGCGCTGCAAGGCCGCCTTTGGCGATCAACCGGGCAAGGCGATGTTCGGCATCGTTCAGGGCGGAGACATCCCGTCGCTGCGCGAGCGTTCGGCAGAGGCGCTGTCGGGGCTTGGTCTCAAGGGCTATGCCATCGGCGGCCTTGCCGTCGGCGAGCCGCAGGCGGTGATGCTTGACATGATCGACACGACCTGCCCACATCTGCCGACGGAGAAACCACGTTATCTGATGGGCGTCGGCACGCCGGACGACATCCTGAAATCGGTCGCGCGGGGCATCGACATGTTCGACTGCGTCATGCCGACCCGGTCTGGTCGTCACGGTCTCGCCTTCACCCGCCACGGCCGCATCAACATCCGCAACGCCCGCCACGCCGAGGACATGCGGCCGCTGGATGACCAGTCTTCCTGCCCGGCGTCGCGCGACTACTCGCGGGCCTACCTGCATCACCTTGTCCGTTCGAACGAGTCGCTTGGCGGCATGCTTCTGACCTGGAACAACCTGTCCTACTATCAGGATCTGATGGCAGGCATCCGCCGGGCGATCGAGCAGGGACGCTATGCCGATTTCATCGCCGAGACGCAGGACGCCTGGGCGCGGGGCGAGGCCGAAGCCAAGCAGGCCGCCTGAGGTGCGGATTGATTAAATTTCGGGGCCGGGGGCCTGCTGCAGCATCTGTACGCCGTTGATCTTGTAGCTGCCGTCCGGCTGCTTGACGAGGACGTACAGCGCCGTCCAGTCCTTGCCATCCGGTCCCGAGATCAATACTTCCTGCACCACCGTATCGCCTTCGACCTTGCTGCGTCCGAAGGCGAAATTGCCCGGCCGGTAGACGGGGGCATAGCCGCGCTTCACCATGTCGAAGAAGATGCTCTTGTCGGGAAATTTTCCCTTGATCTGCGGCGAGGCGAAGGAATAGGCCGTCTCCGCGTCATCGCTGAGGAACGCCTCGATCTGGCTCTGGATGATCGACTGGGCCGTATCGACCGGCTCCGCCGCCCGGGCCATCGGTGCAAAGGTCAACAGGACTGCAATGCATGCACAGGCTTTCAACGGGATCATCGACCGGTCTCCTTGCTGATGACGAACATGCTACGCTGATCGAGCCGCGACGGTTTCCCGTTCAATTTTCAATTTTCCCGGCCATAATGCTATTTAATTAAACAGATTCCGATTGTTACGAAGAAGATCTAATATTTTGAACTAGGTATCAACTGTCCGTGATCCCCGGCAAAGACGGCTAGAGACCAGGCTTTGGCTTTCAGTCCACCCAGGGCACCGCCGCGTGAAGCCCGACTTGTCAGAAGGCATGAAAGCGCTCGGCAGGATGCGCGCCGCAGCGTGGTCGCTCCGTCGCCATCATGGAGTTATGGACCGGGACCGGATTCCGGAAGATCGTGATCCTGGAACGTACCGCGTTTAAGCTCGCGACAGATCGTCGAGCGATGGCAACCGCGTTGACGGGCCACTTCCTGGATCTGGAGATTATGCGCGATAAGGCGATGAAGACGCCGCCAATCGGCGAGGGTCGGTTGCTGATAGCGCCGTCACATTCCAAAATCTCCAAGGGAACCCGTTGAAAACATTGGCATGTCGCACTTCATCCTTGAACCCACCCGGCTACATATCGAAGTGGGATAAGATAGATTATGGAACTTTATTGTCTTGCTGTTTTCATGTGTGCGTGCGGTACATTGCCGGTGTAAAACTGCCGTCCGCTTGCAAAGCGCTCGTTTATGCGTTGGGCTACCCGACCACTTATCCTGGCTGACCGTTTTGCGGTCTATAGTGTCTATTCTTCTCTTTTGTTGTATGTTGCTGAATGTCAGTCGATGTGACAACGCTTAGCTGCCGATTGCCCCGAGCGCCCATCGTCTAGTGGTCAGGACGCCGCCCTCTCACGGCGGCAACACGGGTTCGAGTCCCGTTGGGCGTACCAAAGGCAATGCTGTCGCCGCAGCGAACGATCCGGGCGCGCCTACGGTTTGTCGAACAGCGAAGCGCACCCGCATCTCATTCGGAAGGTCGAATTGTTGCGGCCTCCGCTTGACCATCGCCGTCCCCAAGGCTTAAGCGACACCTATCTCAACCGTCAGCGAAAGACCGACCCGATGAGCGATTTGCGCATTCTTTCAGACGCTTTCATTCCCGAATTGCCGGGACGCTACAAGGGCAAGGTTCGCGAGAACTACGATCTGCCGGATGGCCGCCGGATCATCATTGCGACAGATCGGCTGAGCGCCTTTGACGTCATCCTGACTTCGATTCCGTTCAAGGGCCAGGTGCTGACGCAGACGGCGCGCTACTGGTTCGAGGAAACGGCCGATATCTGCCCGAACCACGTCATCGACTATCCGGATCCCAACGTCGTCGTCGGCACGACGCTCGATATCCTGCCGGTCGAAATTGTCGTGCGCGGCTATCTTGCCGGCACGACCAGCACGTCGATCCTGACCAAATACCGCAATGGCGAACGCGAGATGTACGGCATGCGGCTGCCGGACGGCCTGAAGGACAACGAGAAGCTTCCGCAGCCGATCATCACGCCGACCAGCAAGGCCTTCGACGGCGGCCATGACGAGCCGTTGTCCGCCGCTGACATCCTGTCGCAGAAACTGCTGACGCCGGAACAATGGGAAACCGTATCCCGCTACGCGCTGGCGCTGTTTCAGCGCGGCCAGGAGCGCGCCGCCGAACGTGGCCTCATTCTCGTCGATACCAAATATGAATTCGGCACCGACAAGGACGGCCGCATCGTTCTTGCCGACGAGATCCACACGCCCGACAGCAGCCGTTACTGGATTGCCGAGAGCTACGCGGAGAGCTTTGCCTCCGGCGCGCGGCCGAGGAGCTTCGACAAGGATTTCGTCCGTGCCTGGGTGACCGAACGTTGCGATCCCTACAAGGACCCGATCCCGGAAATTCCAGCCGAGCTCGTCGAACAGACGTCGAAAGTCTATATCGAGGCTTACGAGACGATCACCGGCCAGCGTTTCGTGGCGGATCTTTCCGGCGCCACCGTTCTCGATCGTATCCGGCGCAACCTGCAGCCTTATTTCAGCTGATCGGCCCGGCCCCGTCGGCCACGTCGAATTCAAACCGCATCCCGTCATAGGCCGGCTCGACGTGATCCGGCGTCTCGCGCATCAGCGTCTCGTAGTCGAGCGGCGTATGCATGTGGGTCAGCGCGGCGCGTTTCGGGGCGAAGCGTTCGATCCAGCCAAGCGACTGTTCGACCGACAGGTGGCTTGGGTGGAACTTGTATTGCAAGGTGTCGATCACCAGCGTGTCGAGCCCCGACATCTTGGCGATCGTATCCTCGGGGAAACCGCTGACATCGCTGCAATAGGCAAAATCGCCGATGCGAAAACCGAGGGACACGATGCTGCCGTGGTGCTGCAGCAGAGGCTGAAAAGCGATCGCACCACCGGCGCCGGTGATCGTGATTTCCGGCAGGGACGGATCGATGATCTGCGCCTCGACAATCGGCGGATAGCTGCTGCCGGGCGGTGTTTCGAGGCAGTAGCGAAAGGCCTCGCGAATGCGGTCCAGCGTTGCCGCATCGCTCCAGATCGGCATGCGCTTGCCGGTGTGTTGGACGTAGCCGCGCAGGTCGTCGATACCGTGGATATGGTCGGCATGCGCATGGCTGTAGAACACGGCATCCACATTCTCGACCTTTGCCGCGATCATATGTGCGCGGAAATCCGGTCCCGTATCGATGACAACGGCTGTCGTTCCGCCGTCTGGACCAATCTGCTGCACAAGCAAGGACGCGCGCGTGCGGCGGTTTTTGGGATTGGCCGGGTCGCAGGCACCCCAGTCGCCATTGATGCGCGGTACGCCCGGAGACGAGCCGCAGCCGAGAATGGTGAAAACCCGCCTCGCCGCCACGTCAGAGCCTCGGCATCTTCGAGAAAACGCGCAACGCGTTTTCGGTGGTGATCGTCGCGATCTCCGCCGTCGAAACGCCGATCGTCTCGGCCAGGACCTGCGCCGTATGGGCGACATAGGCGGGCTCGTTGCGCTTGCCTCGGAACGGCTTCGGCGCCAGATAGGGTGCGTCGGTTTCGACGATCATCCGGTCGTGCGGCACGGTCTTGGCGATCTCGCGCAGTTCTTCCGATTTCGGAAAGGTCAGGATACCGGAGAAGGAAACATAGCCGCCGAGCTCGACGCCGACACGCGCCAGGTCCGGCCCGGAAGAAAAGCAATGGAGCAGAAAAGGGAAGGACCCGTTCCCTATTTCCTCGGTCAGGATCGCTGCCATGTCCTCGTCCGCCGAGCGGCTATGGATCACCAGCGGCAGGCCGGTTTCGCGCGCGGCGGCAATATGGCGGCGCAGGCCGATCGCCTGCGCATCGCGCGGCGCATTGTCGTAGAAATAATCGAGCCCGGCCTCGCCGATCGCCACGACCTTGGGATGCGCCGAAAGTCGCACCAGGTCTGCCGTCTCGATATCCAGTTCCTCGTCGGCGTTGTGCGGATGCGTGCCGACCGAGCAGAACACATTGGCATAGCTTTCCGCAATGCCAAGGATCGTCTCGAACTTCTTCACACGCGTCGAAATGGTGATCATCTGGCCGACGCCTGCCGCGCCGGCGCGCTCGATGATCGCGTCGCGCTCGGCCTCGAAATCCGGAAAATCCAGATGGCAATGGGTATCGATCAGCATTCGAGCGTCCTTACGCTTCCGGCGCGACGTAGCGCGGGAACACCGGCTTCGGCGCCTCCAGAGCCGTTCCGGCGACCAGACGCCCCGCTTCGCCGAGTGACGCGAAACCGCGCTTGTCGGGCGCAACGGCAACGAGGTCGAGCAGCTTTTCAGCCGATTCCGGCATGAACGGCTGCAGCAGGATGGCAATTTGGCGCACGACGTCGGCCGTGACATAAAGCACGGTCGCCATGCGGGCCGGATCGGTCTTCTTCAACGCCCACGGTTCCTGGCTTGCGAAATAGCGGTCGGCCTCCGACACCACCGCAATGATCGAGGTCAGCGCCCGATGGATCATCAGCGCGTTCATGTCGTCGCGCGTCGAGGCATGCAGCGCGTCCGCCGAAGCCAGCATCGCCTTGTCCTCTTCGGTCAGCGGTCCGCATTCGGGGATCTGCCCGTCGCAATTCTTGACGATCATCGACAGCGAACGGCTGGCAAGGTTGCCGATGCCGTTGGCGAGGTCGGAGTTGATCCGGGTCGCGATCCCCTCCTCGCTGTAGCTGCCGTCCTGGCCGAAGGAGACTTCGCGCAGGAAGAAATAGCGGATCTGGTCGAGGCCGAAATGCTCGACCAGATTGAAGGGATCGACGACATTGCCGAGCGACTTCGACATCTTCTCGCCCTTGTTGAGCAGGAAGCCATGCGCAAAGACCTTCTTCGGCAAGGGCAGGCCGGCCGACATCAGGAAGGCTGGCCAGTAGACCGCGTGAAAGCGAATGATGTCCTTGCCGATCATGTGGATGTTCGCCGGCCAGTATTTCGCCCGCGGCCCTTCCGGATCGGTGAGGTAGCCGGTCGCGGTGATGTAGTTTGTGAGCGCATCGACCCAGACATACATGACATGGCCTGGATCGTTCGGAACCGGAATACCCCAGTCGAACGTCGTGCGCGACATGGAGAGATCCTTGAGGCCGGATTTCACGAAGGAAATCACCTCGTTGCGGCGCTCGGCGGGGCCGATGAAATCCGGATTTTCCTCGTAGTGTTTCAAGAGCTTTTCCTGATAGGCGGAAAGCTTGAAGAAGTAGCTCGCCTCTTCCACCCATTCGACCGGCGTCCCTTGAGGCCCATAGCGAACGCCGTCGGCGCGCAGTTCGGTCTCGCCTTCCTGGTAGTAGGCCTCGTCGCGCACCGAATACCAGCCGGAATAGCTGTCCTTGTAGAGGTCGCCCGCCTCGCCCATGCGCATCCAGATATTCTTTACCGCCTCGTGGTGACGCTTCTCGGTGGTGCGAATGAAATCGTCGTTTGAGGCGTTGAGGAGAACCGCCATCTTCTGGAATTCGGCGGAGTTGCGGTCAGCCAGTTCCTGGGCCGAGATGCCTTCCTTGCGGGCCGTCTGCTGCATCTTCTGGCCGTGTTCGTCCGTACCCGTCAGGAAGAAAACGTCGCGCCCGTCCAGCCGCTGGTAGCGGGCCATCGCATCCGTCGCAATCAACTCGTAGGCGTGGCCGATATGCGGCTTGCCATTCGGGTAGGAAATCGCGGTGGTGATGTAAAACGGGGACGTGTCGGTCATGATCGGGTTTCGGCCTGTGTCTGATCTTTTGGTGTCTGGCTATTAGCGCATCCCATGGCCGGATGAAACAGTGCGCCCTCAGAAAAGCTGCCCGCGCCTGTTCCTGCACGCAGCAATTCCCTGCCGCCGAACGGAGCCATATCGAACGTGCCGCCGTGATCGAACGCAAGTGGAAGTTCAGGCCGCCGGAAGGGATTCGGTCTTGATGTCGTCGAGGATCGAAAGCACGGTCTGCTTGCGATCGAGATTATAGGCCTGCGCCAGGGACAGCCGCTCGGCGATGGTCGCCGACAGTCGCGCGAAGCGTTCGGCCCGGGCGATGTCGCCGGCAACACCCGCCTGTCGCGCCGCCCGCATGATATGTCCGCTGACCAGCGCGGAAAAGAAATCGAAAATGGTCTCGTTGTCCTTGGCCGACAGAACATCGGCGAGCTTGTGCATGTCCCTGCGGATCGCCGGTCCGTGGCCCGCAAGGATCGCCTCGAAGGCGGTCATGATATCGAGACCGCCATAGTTGATCAGCTTCAACGCTTCCGAGACGCTGCCATCCGCCGCCGCGAGCACCTTTTGCGCGTCCGGACCGGAAAGGTCGAAACCGAGATTGGTCAGCGCGTCGCGCAGGGCATCCGGTGCCAGCGGCTTCAGCTGCAGCGGCAGGCAGCGCGAACGGATGGTTGGCAGCAACTTGCCCGGCGCATGGGTCAGCACCAGGAACAGCGACCGTTTCGGCGGCTCCTCGAGAATTTTCAGGATCGCGTTGGCGGCATTGCGGTTGAGATCGTCGGCCGGATCGACGATGACGATGCGCCAGTTGCCGGTACCGGACGTTTGCGAGAAGAACTTGCCGGCCCGGCGCACCTCGTCGACGGTGATGGCGCTCTTGACCTTGCCGGTCTTGTCGTCGAGCGGCCGCGTCAGATGCAAAAGGTTGTGCGACGCGCCTGAAGCGATCTGCCGGCTGACGATCGCGGTTGGATCGGGAGTGGCGAGCTCCGCCGGCGCCTGCGAAGGCTCGGGATGGGTCAGCACGTGGTTGGCGAAGCGGAAGGCAAGCGTCGCCTTGCCGATGCCCGCCGGCCCCTCGATGAGGATGGCGTGATGCCCCTTCCCAGACCGGTAGCTTTGCGCCAGAAAATGCTCCGCTTCGGCATGACCGAAGAGCCTGGTATTTTCCGCTGGCGGCACAGCGCCATCCAGAACGTCAAATCGATCACTGCTCATTGCGCCGCTTCCGTTTCCGGTCCATCGCCACCCGTGGACAACAACGGCTCGACAATCGCAAGCACCGCGGCGGCGATGTCGCTGGCACTCGCTGCCGCATCGACCACATGACAGCGCCGCGGATCGGCTCTGGCGATAGCACGGAAAGCCTCGCGACGCTTTTCGTGCGTTTCGAGTTCTTCCTTCTCGAAGCGGTCGAGTTCGACCTCCTCGCCGGCCGGCGCTTCCGCCATAGCCGCGCGGCGGCGCACGCGCTCGAGACCGACGGCAGCGGGAAGATCGAAGATGATGGTGCAATTCGGGGTCACGCCATTGACCGCGACCCGCTCCAGGGCCTCGATGAAGGACGGTTCCAGGTTGCCAGTCACGCCTTGATAGACGCGTGAGGAGTCCATGAACCGGTCGCACAGGACGACCGTGCCGTTCAGAAGCGCCGGACGAATGACTTCCTCGACATGATCGCTTCGCGCGGCCGCAAAAAGAATGGCTTCCATGCGCACGCCAAATTCCTGCGCCGCGCCGGAGAGAAGCACATGCCGCACGGCCTCCGCGCCGGGAGAGCCGCCCGGCTCGCGCGTGGTCAGAACCGTTAAGCCGCGGTCACGCAGGGAATCGGCAAGCAGGCGAATCTGGGTGGATTTTCCGGCCCCCTCGCCGCCCTCGAATGTAACGAACAGGCCTTTTCCGACTGACACTCTTGATTCCCGTATGACCGCCATCGCCCGCCATGGGACGGGCACGTTTGTATTCCGGCTGCCCCGAACGGTGCAGCGCTTGCAACTCGAATTCTGTTTAGCGGATTGTCCCGGACGGCGAAACCTTCGATGCCGTCATTTCCTCATAACCAGAAAAACAGCAGCTCCTGCAGCGCGTCGGCCGCCCGGCTGCTGAGCGACCCCTCCCCTACAGCCCCTGCAGTTTCGACCGGAACCTCGCGCAGCAGCCGCGTACCGTTCCAGATCTTCAGGGTGCCCGCGTGCCGGCCGGTTGCGAGCGGGACCGTCAAAGGCCAGCGATAGATCACCTTGGCCGACAGGCGTTCGGGATTGTTGACGGGGACGAGCACATCGACGGCATCGCGCGTCACCAACGTCACATGCGATTGTGCTCCACCGTAGACGGCGGCTTCGCCGACCGCTTCGCCGGCCAAGAACAACGTCTTCCGCTCAAAGGCGGTCATCGACCAGTCGAGCACCCGGCGCGTCTCCTCGATCCGCTCCTTGTCGCTTGCCAGCCCGCCGATCGCGAGAAAGACACGCCGACCGTTTCGCTGCATGGTCGCGACCATCGAGTAGCCGAACCCCTCGGCAAATCCGGTCACGAAACCGTCGACGCCGATATTGGCTGCGACGAGCGGATTGCGGTTGCGCTGGAGAATCTTGTTCCACTCGAATTCCGCCTGGGAATAATAGTGGAAAAATTCCGGGTAACGCGTGTGGATGTGCCGCGCGAGCAGCGCCATGTCGCGCATCGTCACCGCATTCTGCGGATCGGGAAGTCCGGTCGCGTTCTGGAAAACCGAGGCGGTCATTCCGAGTTCACGAGCCCGCTCCGTCATGCGCTTGGCGAAGGCGCCCTCGCTGCCGGCCATCCCTTCCGCCAAGGTGATGCAGGCGTCATTGGCGAACTGGACGGTCACGCCCTGAAGGAGATCGGCAACGCGGATGCGCGACTTCAAGACGGCGAACATCGTCGAGGTGCCGGATGGCGCGCCACCGGTCCGCCAGGCATGTTCGGAGACAGGAAATTCGGTATCGAGCGTCAGCTCGTTCTTGCCGAGCGCGTCGAAGACGATCTCGGCGGTCATCAGCTTGGCCAGCGATGCCGGCGGCACCGGGGCATCTTCATCCTTGGCAAAGAGGACCGTGCCGGTTTCGGCATCGATCAGGTATGCCTGCCTGGCCTTGGTTTCAAAAGCTTCAGCCTGCGCGATCAAGGGCGCGCAGAAATACAATGCGACGAAGATGAAGACCGAGAACAGCCGTGCGCGCATTCCAAACTCCGGTTCCTCTCCGGCCATAGCAGCCGGCTCACCGGGGATCAATCGGCGCATCTCGGATTAGAGCATGATGCCGAAAAGTGTAAGCGGTTTTCGGACGACATCATGCTCTACTTCTTTGATTCTAGAGCGGATTCAGATTTTAGGTCGATTCGACCTAAAATCATCCGGCTCTATCGCAGGACGCTCTGGCGTTTTGCATATTCGACGATGGTATTTGGCGTCAGCGGGTTCTTGTCGACCAGAATGGCATCGAAAGCTGTTTCGGAGGTGCTGACCCGCGCTTCGACATAGGCCGCCGCATAGGCCATGTTGCCGTCGGGCAGCGGAATGTACTCCGGCCGCTCGGTCGGGATCGGCCCGATTTCCGGCAGCATGACGAAGGCATCGAGCACCGCCGACGCGGCAATCGGCGTTGCGGTTTCGGCGAGCGCCGTCACCGGCACGCCCATTTCCAAGTTCGATTTCGAAGGCATGGTCAGCGTGCCGAGGCTGCCGGCCTGTTTGCGCAACGGCTCGTTCGACGCGACCATCACGCCGGTTGCGATCTGTCCTTCGGGGAAGGCGTTCGGCGTGCGATCGCCCTTCCGGACATAGGACGCCATCAGGTAGGGCATGTCGTTGCCCTCAAGCGGCGCCTTGCCGATATACTGGACGCGCACCTGGGCACTGCCCTTGCGCTTCATGTCGAGGAAATCGGCGGTCTTGGAGGAGACGTCGATGATACGGCCCATCTCATAGGGGCCGCGATCGTTGACGCGCACCACCACCGAAGAACCGTTCTCGAGATTGGTGACGCGGGCATAGCTCGGCAGCGGGAACGTCGGGTGGGCGGCCGACAGGTGGTATTTGTCGTAGACTTCGCCATTCGCCGTCAGGCGGCCGTGAAACGCCGAACCGTACCAGGAGGACATGCCGGTCTTGTTGTAGCCGAAATCCTCTTTCGGCTGGTACCACTTGCCCTTGACCTTGTAGGGTTTGCCGACCTGGTAGCGACCGCCGCCCTTGGGGATATTGCGGCCATCGGCAACCCGCGGGCTCGCCTTCACGCCATAGACCGACTCGGCAAAATATTCCTTGCTGCGCAGCTTGTCCCGTTTGACGCTGCCCGTCGATCCGCACGCCGTCAGCGCGGCGCAAACCATGGGGATGGCGGCAAAGCGTAATCCCCTGAAGAGAAGAGCCGCAGTCTGATTGGATGTCATGTGTCCCACAATCGCAATTCGTAAAAGCCGACCTCGGTACTCTTCACGCATGCCCCCACGCGAAAGAACCGGCGTCACGAAACGTAACAGTCGATTAATCATGACAACAACGTGGCGAAATTGCGAATGGTTAACCGTGCCAGTATGGAACAATTGAGATTATGGTTTATGAATAGTTAATATTTCCTGCCGGGACTATCAGAGATAAGCCATCTATACGATGCCGTTCTTGATTGAAAAACAGATGTTTGAGCCAGAGGCGCGTTTTCAACACACATATTCGACAACGGTACAGAGGACGCCGCCGATCGCTCCACTGGCGTCGCGGCTAAAGGCGGTAATATTTTGCGGATTCGGGGGTCGCGAGCCATTCGCTCACCCGTTTTGGGTTGGGAAGCGCACGGTCGTAGATGCCAGCCAACGGCCGCAGAACAAGTTGACGCCGCGATCAAAGCTGCTAAAAAGCCAGCCATCGAATGATTGGGTAGAAAAGTGTTCGCAAGGACCGTTTTTCAGCGCTCCGCACAATGCGGAAAGACAAGCCTTTTCAATTAGATGGAAGAGTGTCCGAGTGGTTTAAGGAACCGGTCTTGAAAACCGGCGTGCGGGAAACCGTACCGTGGGTTCGAATCCCACCTCTTCCGCCAGAATTTCAGCTATGTAATTGTTTTTGACACGGCCGGCGCCTGTTGTGCGGGCGATGTTGGGCATGACCCAAACTGACCTTGCAAAGCTCGCCGGAATATCGACTACCGGCCTCAACAACATCGAACGAGGGATCCCAGATCCAAAAGCCTCGACTCTGCGGGCTCTGAAAACAGCGCTAGAGGAAGTCGGCGTGGCGATCCCTATGTGATTGAACCGACAGGTTTCGAGTGTCTGCCGATGCGCCTCGTCGCTTTCATGTGGGGGTTCCTGTAGCAAGTGGTCTGTTACCTTGACATGGCGCCGATGTGTAGCAACGTTGTGAAACAAAATAGGTATTGTTGATTCGGCAATCCTGGCTCAAAGCATGGGCTTTATATTTCTGCGCTGAACGATGTGCCCCGCTACCGAAAGAAGGAAGCATATGCGCACTTTGGTTCTAACGTTTGTTCGTCTCGGCCCCACCTTGGTCTATGCCGCCGGCATGTTATTTGCAGCGAGCATCATCCTGCTGGCGACTTTTCCCGGCAACCCGTTGTCTTGGGCGCTATACCTGACATTACTGCCGGTCCTGCGGCTGCCAGCGTTTGTACTGCTTGACCTTCCAGGAGTGGAGGTGTGGCACGTTATAGCGGCACTGGCATTCATCGCTGCCTGTGGAGTTTACTTCGTGACGCAACCCAAGCGGTTCATCAGGGCGCGTTTTTTCCATGCCCATGTGGCTCTGCTAGCGCTTATATTCGCCAATACCGGGGCACACAGCGCCCAGGCAGTTGGCCTAGGACTGACCCCGCCGGGGGAATATCAATGGTCGCTTCCGATACCCACGACGCTGCTCGGGACAGCCCTTGTCACCCTGGTCGCGCTAGCCTGCCTTTCAACCCATGCCGATATAATCCGGCGTATCCTCAGGGCATAGTTCATATTGGCATCTCAGTGCGAACGGCGCGGATGCTTCGGCCATGACATTGTCGAAGGCCAGGCGGCTATTGACGTGCCCGTGGCCTTCTGGATGGTGTCAACGGCGTGGTTGACCGCCATGTTTGCAAGTGTGATGCAATCACGTTCGTCCCCGATCGCCTGCAGCTTTCCGGATGAGCGGCGGCCACAATGCGGGATTGAAGCTCACCCGCAGTTGCGCATCAACGCCGCTGAGATGGCCACGACCACGGCTGCGATGGTGGCCGCTTCCGGATCCCGCAAAAGAAGGCCTCTCAGCCGGCAACTCTGTCGATGGTTGTGATGACGGTTGTGAGCGCCGGTGCGCTGGCTTGGGTCCAAAGCTGGTATCCCACCACGCTTGCCAAGATGGTGGACCATATAACGAAATCTCCGATACGCAGCAGCGGTTCTTTCTTCTTCATGACAGCCATCCTCATGTCAGGCAGGATTTCCTAAAGACAACATCGCGCCGATTGTTCAGCTTCGGAAGACGGTGTTCGGTGAACACTGTATTTCATATCGAACAATGGCACTGTTCCTGCGGGAACAGCTGCGGCGATCAGCCAATACGAAAGCGAACGCCGAAGCGGCATTTTCCGACCGGAAGCCCGCGATAACGATTCACTCGATCGCCAAATTGTGTTAGGTTCCGGTTGGAGGCAAACCACACCGGTTGTTGCGACCCGGTCGCGTTTGTCTTTCGGATCCCAGTTCCATCTTTGGATCTGGATCTGCCCCCGGGGTGAAGGAGAATGCCATGCATTACAGCGTGCAGTTTTTCACCTGGACGCCGAAACAGGGCGTCCATCAAGTTGGGTCAACGATCGAGATCGATGCGGTCAATCCAAAACTGGCTGCCGTCTCGCTGTTGGGCCTGAGACTGGATGAGACCGGCGCGGCCAAGAGATTGGCAGCACGCGTCTGGAATGCACCGGACGACAGCAAGGCCGATTGCGAGTGTTTCTACTATCATTGACCGCCGGCCCCTCGCCACGGTTGTGAAGGCGCGTTCGCTTCGCCTCTGCGAATGCGGTTTATCGCGACCCGACTGCATCGCACCGGCGTTGCTTTGTGGCCCATAGAGAACGTGGTTTCGCCGGAATGCTCTTTTCGACACGGTGGGGCACGTCGCCGGGTGACGGCGGCTCGGAGCAAGCCTTACGTCAATAAGTATGCCGCGTGCCAGGTCAAGGTGGCGTCAAACGAAATTGCCGCCATGGTTGAAGCGGCAGCCCTATCCAATTGCTAATGTGGAAAATTTTGGAGGCCTCGCCCGGAATTGAACCGGGGTACAAGGATTTGCAGTCCTCTGCGTCACCACTCCGCCACGAGGCCTCGTAACGATCATCACTTAATCGTGACGGGCGTTTAGACCGATTTCCGATCCAGTGCAAGACGCCATGACCAAATTCGAGTTATTTCTCATGGGAGAAACCGGTATCCCGCCACAACCGCTGTTCCTGGCCGGGAAATGCGCAGCATCCCTCACGGTATCACTTCGCCGGTCCACCCGTCCGTTTTCGAAGAAGACTCCGTTTGGCTCCCGTTCACTCCGAGCTTAGTGGTATCGGCGGATCAGACCGACGAGCTTGCCTTGAATCTTCACGCGATCAGGGCCGAAAATCCGGGTTTCGTAGGCGGGGTTGGCTGCCTCGAGCGCAATCGATGCCCCCTTGCGGCGAAACCGTTTCAGCGTCGCCTCCTCATCATCGACCAGCGCGACGACGATCTCCCCCGGGCTGGCGCTGTTGGTATTGCGGATGATGACGGTGTCGCCGTCGAGAATGCCGGCCTCGATCATCGAATCGCCACGGACTTCCAGCGCATAATGTTCCCCGCTGCCGACCATCTCGAGCGGCACGGAAATATCGTGCGTATTGTTCTGGATCGCCGAGATCGGCACACCGGCGGCGATTCGCCCCATGACGGGGATGGAGACGGAATTGTTCTCGTTGCTGGCCGTGACAGGCTTGGCGGCCGGCGCCGGGGCGGCATCGCGGCTGCCCTGGATGACGCTCGGCGAAAAGCCGCGCTTGGGCTGAAGGCTCGCGGAATAGGCTTCCGGCAGCTTGATGACCTCAAGCGCGCGGGCCCGGTTGGGTAGACGCCGTATGAAGCCGCGTTCCTCGAGTGCGGTGATCAGCCGGTGAATTCCGGATTTCGAGGCGAGGTCCAGCGCATCCTTCATCTCGTCGAAGGATGGCGGAACGCCCGATTCCTTCATTCTTTCGTGAATGAACAGAAGCAGTTCCTGTTGCTTGCGGGTCAGCATGAAAGATCACTCCGGAATCGAGAAACAAATCAAGAACGAACACTATATGTTCCATATGTGTTCCGCAAGTCCCTAAAATTCGCGGCGCTTTTCAGAAGGGCGCATTCCGCCCGATAGCGGTAGAAACCCGACCTTCCTCCCCCAGCAACCCGCGTCGGCCAGTGTCGCCTGGGAACATTTGCACCTGTGCCGCCGTTTTCCGCTGGTGTTGAAACATTGCAGCGGCTCGGATGTCGTTGCGAGGAGGCGGGAAATGGCAGTCGATGAACGCGGTAACAAGGTTTCGGTCGAAGACACGAACCGGACTGTGAAGGTCAGCGGCGTGGCGGCGCGCCAGGGGCTGCTTGGACGCCCGGTTCTGATGGTTCTCATCGGCGGCCTGGTGCTGGCGGTCCTGGCCTGGGCGGGCGCCGAGATGTTCGGCGAAATCACCGACAATGATGCGGCCACGCAAGTCGAGGAGATTGCGCCGGCCAAGGAAAGCGTCCCGGCCGACCAGGGCACCGTCGGCAATACGCCGGCGACGGGTGAGCAGATCCAGCCGGCCCCGGTCGACAAGGATCCTACCCCGCAGACCGGTTCCAGCGGGTAGGCCTTAGCGCCGGGCACTCCTCCGCTTCACTGTGAAACGGAGGCCTCCAATGACGGTCCCCCTTTGTCGGGCCACGGCTACTTGTACTAGCCTGCGCTGATATCGACCGATTTCGCTGGAGCGATTTTTTCCGGCAAGGCGAAAACGCCGTCAGACCGTGTGGTCCGGCGGGTGATTTTTCGACGCAGTCGGGAGGCCAAAAGTGACCGGACCTGCGCTGGGCCCGATATCGGCCACGTCGCAATCCTCGAGCGATGCCTGAGCTTCCAATCGGATGACCGCATCAGGCCCACGAAATCGGTATATCAGCGCGCGTTGGTATTCGTCGTCTCCCGCTTGCGCGCCCACCAGACGGACAGTCTGCGGCGCTGACGCCGGACGAAGGCAAGGTCGTGCGATAGCACGATCAGGCCCAGCGGTATCATCCAGAAGCCAAGAAACGGCAGGAAGCCGAGAATGCCGCCAAAGATCAACACGGCACCAAGGGCAATGCGCCACGCCCGCGATTGCGGCAGCTGCAGCCGCCAGGAGCCGAGAATGAGTTCATGCGTGCTCGGATCGATACCGAATTTTTTCGTTTTCTGCGATTCTGCCATGGTCACCTGTCGAACTCTCGAGCCCAGCCCATTGGAGCGGGGAATTTCGGTCGTCCTCGCCCACGCGAGCACTCTCCTCCATATGGGCGTTCTCCACAGTCAGACAAGATTGTGCACTTTTTTTGAAAAACCGCTTGGCAAATCGGAAAAGCATTTGTATTAGCAGCCTCACTTCTGCAGCGCGCAGATGATCCCTGGTAGCTCAGCGGTAGAGCATTCGACTGTTAATCGACAGGTCGCCGGTTCGAATCCGGCCCGGGGAGCCAGTTTCAAGGGCTGCGTCTAAAGGCGCAGCCCTTTTTCGTTGCGTGTCGGCGGCGAGCACTCGCTCCGTCGCCCCTTTCGCGCCCGTCCTTAATCGCAACTGTTTTGTCGCCTACACTGCCCGGTAAGGTCTTGCGTGCAGCAGCGTCGCCATGCGTCTGACGAGATTTGCGCAAGGAGCGGCTTGAAGCGCCGGTCCTCGCTTCACGGGTGCACCATGACAGGTGAAAAAGTGTCGCTCACCAAGGAGAAGGAAACCCTCCTCATCACGCTTTCTGCGAAGGCGGGGGAAAGCCGCATGCCGGATTCGCTTCTCAAGGATCGCTTCGCCGCCGAAGCCGTCAGCCGGATCGACTACGACTTCTCGAGGCTGAACGTCGATCGTGACATGATGATCGGCGTGGCGATGCGCGCCCATACGCTCGATGGCTGGACGCGTGACTTCATCGCACGTCATCCCGACGCGAGCGTGCTGCATCTCGGCTGCGGGTTGGACAGTCGCGTCTTCCGCATTGATCCGCCGCCGACGATCCGCTGGTTTGAGGTGGACTATGCCGAGGTAATCGCCTTGCGCCGCAAGCTCTATCCCGAGCGGGAATCCTGTAGCCTCATCGGGTCGTCCGTCATCGATCGGCATTGGGTTGCAGATCTGCCCTCCGACCGTCCGACGATCATCGTCGCCGAGGGGCTTTTTCCCTACTTGGCGGAGGATGAGGTCCCGAAATTGCTGCGGCGGCTTACGGCGCACCTTGCGCGTGGCGAGCTGGTCTTCGATGGCTATAGCCGGCTCGGACTGGCGCTGATCAGCTGGCAGCCTTCGGTGCGCGCGACCGGCGCCAGGCTGCGTTGGGCGGTGGACGATCCCCGCGAACTCGAAAGGCAGGTCCCGCGGCTGAAATTGCAGACGGAACTGCTGGCCTACGATCCGGGCGCCTACGATGCGAAACAGATCGACAGGCTGTCCTGGGCGGCGCGGTTGACGATTGGCCTCTTTGCTGCCCTTCCGGCGCTTGGAAAAATCGGCCGGCTGCTGCGCTTTCGGTTTTGAGATCACCGCGCGTGATGCCCTCCACGCTTTGGCATCGGTCGGCGCGACAGTCCGTCGTTTCCCGTGTACAGAGGAAGTTGCGCCTCGCCTGCCGAACCGGAGCCGACAATGCCATCAACCGAACTGCTGATCGCCTTTCTCGCCACCACCGCTGTCTTTGCCTATATCCCGGGTCCCGCCATGCTTTATGCGGCGGCCCAGACGATAGCGCGCGGCCGGTGGTCGGGGCTTATGGCCGCATTGGGCATTCATCTTGGTGGATACGCTCATGTTTTTGCCGCGGCCGCCGGCTTGTCGATCCTGTTCCACGCCGTGCCGGTGCTGTATGTGGCCGTGAAACTGGCCGGGGCGGCGTATCTTGTCTGGCTCGGCATTGCGCTGTTTCGTGCGCGGGCCGATGGGGATGCCGCCCTGCCCGGCACCGAGCCGAAATCCGGCCGGCGGGCTTTTTTTGAAAGCGTCACCGTCGAGGTTCTCAATCCCAAGACGGCGATCTTCTTTGTGGCCTTCCTGCCGCAATTTGTCGACGTTTCCGCCGTGTTCCCCGTCTGGCTGCAACTTGCCATTCTCGGGACGATCGTCAATCTCGTGTTTACGTCTGCCGATATCGTCTGTGTGCTTTTGGCCGGCGCCGTGATTGGCCGGCTGCGCCGATCGACCCATGCGCGGCGGCTGATGCAGCGCGCCGGTGGCGCGATGCTGATCGGATTGGGGGCTCATCTTGCCTTTCAGAAGAGCTGAATTCCCCGATTGAGGTTCCGGAGGCTCGTTTTGAAAATGGCAGAATCGGTGACGGAGAGTTGAGCCGAACCGTCTCTGGGCTGCGTGCTTTTGAAAAGTTTTCGGGAGAGAAACTGCGACGGTCGAAGCGATGCGCATTGCGCCTTTCGGCGTAGCGCGCCGGCCACTCCTTTCGGCAATCTTGACGGCCGGGTGCAATCTGCCACTCTACAGCCATGGGGAGTGGGGGAAGTCGATGACAACAATTGTCAGGACGGAAAAACGCAGGCGTGGAATATTCGGAATTCTTGTTTGGTGGACGTTCTTGACCTTCAATGCCTTGATGGCCTCGTGGCTTTTTTACGAGATCATGTTCACTTCGGAAAAGGTCGGCGAAGGCTTGCATGCTGAAATGCAGGCCGGCAAAGCAATCGGCGAAACAATCACGGCAAGTGCCTTGCTGTGGGTGTGGGTTATCGGCTCGGTGATCCTCGGCTTGGTTGTCGCCCTGACCCGCAGAACGAGGGGTGCCCGTTTGCAAAAGATCGATTGAGCGCTCGTCGAACGGTCAAAGCACGGCCCTCCGCTTGAGCATGCAGCCCGCGGCTGGGTGCGCCTGGGGACTTTGGTCGCCCCAACAGTTATGGGCCCCTTCCGTCTTTCGTGGGGCTGATGTGTGTCGTTTGCAGTCGCAGCAGGCAGGCACAGGCCGAATTTTCTCATGAAATCAACGTTGGCGACCCGGCGAAAATGAGGTTACTTTATGGCGAGAGCAATGATTGTCGAGGATCTGTCGTATGAATGCAGCAGACACCTGTTATTGCGAGCCGAAGGATGGCGAGCGTCTTTCCGCTGAAAATCTAACGCGGATCATCAAGGGTCTGCCGGCCAAGGCGCAGATGGTGCTGCGCGGCCTCGTACACATGCAGGCCGGCTGCCTGAAGCTGACACTGCCCGATAGCCGCAAGGTCGTCGTCAAGGGCAAGACAGAGGGGCCGGTCGCCTCGGTTACCCTTCACAACTGGAACATGCCACAAAGGGCCCTCAGCGGCGGGACCATCGCCGTTGCCGAAAGCTATATGGACGGTGACTGGGACAGCCCGGATGTCGGCGCCTTTCTCGAACTTTTCCTCGTCAACACCGATGTCGGACGCAATTTTTCCAATGGTGCCCGCGGCGTGCTGCGGCTGGTCGAAAAATTTCGCCACTGGATGAATGCCAATACGAAGACTGGCTCGAAGCGGAACATTTCCGCCCACTACGACCTCGGCAACGCCTTCTACAAGGAGTGGCTGGACCCGACCATGACCTATTCCTCGGCCCTCTATTCGACCGGGGCGAGTGATCTGCAATCGGCGCAGCGCGCCAAATACCGGGCGCTTGCCGATGCTGCCGGGATCAAGGCCGGTCATCACGTGCTTGAGATCGGCTGCGGCTGGGGTGGCTTTGCCGAATATGCGGCGGGCGAGATCGGCTGCAAGGTAACCGGTCTTACCATCAGCCGCGAGCAGCTCGCCTTTGCCAACGAGCGGATGAGGAATGCCGGACTGTCGGATAAGGTCGAGATCAAGTTCCAGGATTATCGCGACGAAAAGGGGCTCTACGACAGGATCGTCTCGATCGAGATGTTCGAGGCCGTCGGCGAAAAATATTGGCCGGCCTATTTCTCGCAGTTGCAACGCTGCCTGAAACCGGGTGGCAAGGCCGGTCTGCAGATCATCACCATCAAGCCGGAGGCCTACCGCGAATATCGCGCCAATCCGGACTTTATCCAGAAATATGTTTTCCCCGGCGGCATGCTGCCGACGCGTGAGCATCTGATCGACCTTGGCCGCAAGGTCGGCTTGAAGATGAGCGGCGACTTCGGCTTCGGCCTCGACTACGCGCGCACGCTCGCCGAATGGCGTCAGCGCTTCTGGAGCGTCTGGGACAAGGTCGAGCCGCTTGGCTTCGATGCCCGCTTCAAGCGCCTATGGGAATTCTATCTCTTCTATTGCGAGGCCGGTTTCCGGGCAAGGAACATCGACGTCCGACAGATCGTCTACGAATGAGAGTATCGCCGGCGGTGCTCCGCCGCGGGATTCTTCTATCTTCTATCCAGCAACAAAGCCGTCGCCATGGCTTTACCGCCGATGCCCGGACGCTTATGCAGGCAGCATCTTTTCAATCGACCGTTCCAAAGGGGATGACGTGCGTCTTGCATGGGTTTTTCTGGCGCTCGCCATTGCCACCGAAGTTATCGGCCTGACCGTGATGAAAGCGGCATCGTCCAGCGGCGGCGCCTGGGGCTATGCCGTGATGTATGCCTCCATCGCCCTCTCCTATGTCTTTCTCGCCAAGGCGGTGAAGACGATTTCGGTCGGCGTCGCCTACGCGATATGGGAAGGTTCCGGAATTGCGCTGATCACCCTGGTTTCCGTTTTCGTCTTCAATCACGTGCTGAGCAATCAGGAGATGATCGGCCTGCTGATGGCGGTCGGTGGCATCGTTCTCGTCAATGCCGGCGAAGTCCACGACGAAGAGGACATGGAAGTGGCCGATGACCGCGTCTAACGTCTATTTCCTTTTGGCGGTGCTGGCGGGTGTCCTGGATGTCGCAGCCAATCTGGCGTCCACCAAGTCCAACGGGTTTGCGCGCCGCGGCTGGGGCGTTCTGTCGATCCTGCTCGTGCTTGCAGCCTTTGCGCTGCTGGTGGAAGCGGTCAAGGGCATGGAACTGGCGATCGCCTATGCCATTCTCGGCGCAACCGGGATTTTCGGGACGGCGATCTGCGGCCGCATCCTGTTCGGTCAGAAGTTGAAGCCGATCGGCTGGGTCGGGCTTGTCCTCGTCTTCGGCGCGGTTGTCGTCCTTCATACGGCCTGAGGGTCGCGTGTCATCGCTTTTGCGGCGGGACGCGGCGTCACAAGCGGCCGGTCTTTCCATCCGGTCAGCCTGTTGAGGAGCCAGAAATAAGCTCCATAAGGCAGGAACCTGAGAAGCTTCACCATATAGGTGAAGCGCTTCGGAAAGGTGATTTCGAAACCCCCTGATTTCAGCCCCGAGACGATGCGGTCAGCCGCTTCTTCGGCGCTGATCAAGGCCGGCATCGAAAATGTATTCTTTGCAGTCTCCGCGGTCGCAACAAAACCCGGATTGATGACCTGGAGGCGGATGCCGGCCTTGTCGAGGTCGAATTTCAGGCTCTCAGCCATGTTGATCAAGGCGGCCTTCGTCGCGCCGTAGGCGGCACCGGTGGGCAGGCCGCCATAACCCGCAACCGCGCAGACGATGGCAATCTGCCCGTGCCCCCTCGCCTGCATGTGGCGCACGGCGGGCAAGAGGCAATTGACGGTGCCGTGCAGGTTGACCGCAAAGGTCTTCTCGAAATCCTCGCGATGCATGTCTTCCCCGTGGACGGGGATAGAAACGCCGGCATTGAGCACCGTCAGCGCCATGGCGCCATGTTCGTATTCGATGGACGCGAGAACGCGCTCCATGTCGCGCGGATCGGTGACATCGCCGTCGAGCACGATGATCTTTCCAGGACCTGGCGCTTCGCGCTGAAGCTGCACCAGCTGTTCGTGGTCTCGGGCCGTCACGGCCACGTCGAAGCCGTCTCTTGCCAGGCGCAATGCCAATGCGCGGCCAATACCCGAACTCGCCCCCGTGACCCAAGCCAAACCCTGCTCGGGATGTGCAACAAAATCGGTCATGGGCGTTCCTTTCGCGGTCCACGCCACTCGGAAGGCGCGGAGATCACAAAACAATACGTTTCGAAATGCAGTTTGTTCCCCCATTCGGGCCATTCGACGGCAGGCAGCCGATTCGCTCAATCTGGCGGTCAGATCCATGCCGCGGATGAGCAGCCTCTGCGTCCGACCAGCGTCAAGGGTTCTGCAAGCAGCGGGCAATTTTTGCCCGCGACGGCATCCAGATGAAACACTTTTTCTTGCTTCACCCCGCGCTCCAGCTCAAAAGACGCTAGGATTCCGGCATGTTGGATCGCGAACGCCGAAAACGGCTGATGCGGTTTGCACATGTCCTGCTAAAATCATCGAAAGCTCAGGCCGCAGCCTGACACAACAGCTCCGCAGCCAAGAGGTTCGCTCATGTCCGTTCTGCCCTCCGTTCTCGACGCCATCGGCAATACGCCGCTGATCCGCCTCAAGGGCGCGTCCGAGGCAACCGGCTGCACCATCCTCGGCAAGGCTGAATTTCTCAATCCCGGCCAGTCGGTGAAAGACCGGGCGGCGCTGTCGATCATCCGCCAGGCGGAAAAATCGGGCCAGCTCAAGCCGGGCGGCGTCATCGTCGAAGGCACCGCCGGCAACACCG
Source organism: Rhizobium giardinii bv. giardinii H152 (assembly GCF_000379605.1). Taxonomy (GTDB): domain Bacteria; phylum Pseudomonadota; class Alphaproteobacteria; order Rhizobiales; family Rhizobiaceae; genus Pararhizobium; species Pararhizobium giardinii. Next base: position 559,845 of record NZ_KB902579.1, read on the forward strand.
GCATCGGTCTTGCGCTGGTGGCACAGGCGCTCGGTTATCGCACCGTGATCGTCATTCCGGAAACGCAGAGCGAGGAGAAGAAGGACGCGCTGAGGCTGCTCGGCGCCGAGCTCATCGAGGTCCCGGCCGTTCCCTACAAGAACCCCAACAACTATGTGAAGCTGTCCGGCCGTCTCGCCGCCGAACTCGCAAAGACCGAGCCGAACGGCGCGATCTGGGCCAACCAATTCGACAATGTCGCCAATCGCGACGCGCATGTCGAAACGACTGCGCCGGAAATCTGGCGCGACACCGACGGCAAGGTAGATGGCTTCATCTGCGCGGTCGGTTCCGGCGGCACGCTCGCGGGCGTTGCGCTCGGCCTGAAGTCGAAGAACCCGGACATCAAGATCGGTATTGCCGATCCGGAGGGTGCCGCGCTCTATAACTACTACGCCCATGGTGAGCTGAAAGCCTCGGGCGGGTCGATCACCGAGGGCATCGGCCAGGGCCGCATCACCGCCAACCTCGAAGGGTTCACGCCGGATTTCGCCTATCAAATCCCGGATAGCGAAGCCATTCCGCTCGTGTTCGATCTGATTGAAAACGAAGGCATCTGCGTTGGCGGCTCCACCGGCATCAACATTGCCGGCGCCATGCGCCTGGCAAAAGACCTGGGTCCGGGACATACCATCGTGACGATCCTCTGCGACTATGGTAACCGCTATCAGTCGAAACTGTTCAACCCGACGTTTCTGAAGTCCAAGGGCCTTCCCGTTCCGGCCTGGCTGACCAGGAATTCCGGAATAACGGTACCATACGAACCCGCCGGATAAGCATCTCATGATGACGACTGCCCTTTTTCGCGACGATTTCTACCTTTCGACGACAGAGGCGATCGTTACGGGAATAAGGGAAGACGGCGGCATCGAGCTCGATCAGACCTGCTTTTACGCAACGTCGGGCGGCCAGCCCGGCGACAACGGTTTTTTCGAGCGCGCCGACGGCGGACGCATCGAAATCGCCACGACGCGCAATGGCGACACCAAGGACATCATCATCCACGTTCCCGCTGCCGGTCAGCCGGTTCCGCTGGTCGGCGAAAAGCTGGTTCTGCATATCGACTGGCCGCGCCGCTACCGGCTGATGCGCATGCATACGGCCTGCCATCTTCTTTCTGTCGTCTGCCCGTTTCCGATCACCGGCGCTGCCGTCGGCGAGGAGGAAAGCCGCGTCGATTTCGACATGAGCGAAACCATCGACAAGGATGAGGTGACGTCGGCACTGATGAGGCTCGTCAACGAAAACCACCCCGTCTATCTGCAGTGGATCACCGACGCCGACCTTACCGCTAATCCCGACATCGTCAAATCGAAGAACGTCCGCCCGCCGATCGGCCTCGGCCGCGTCAGCCTCGTCTGCATCGGTGAGAATTCCGCGGTGGACAGCCAGCCCTGTGGTGGCACGCACGTATCCGAAACCCAGGAAGTCGGCTCCGTCTTCATCGCCAAAATTGAAAAGAAGGGTAAGGAAAACCGCCGTTTCCGCATCCGGTTCGGCACGCCGGAAACCGCGCCCGTCCTTTGACCGGAGAATAGAGCAATGAGCGAACAGAAAAGCGCCTTCGTCCTTTCCGCCGATTGGCTGGAACAGCGGCTGAACGATCCGACCGTCAAGATCATCGATGCATCCTGGTATCTTCCGGCACAGAAGCGCGATCCGAAGGCGGAGTATGCCGCCGCGCATATTCCGGGGGCAGTGTTCTACGATCAGGATGCCATCGCCGACCTGACGAGCGGCCTGCCGCACACCGTCCCCTCGCCCGCTGCCTTCGCCGATGCCGTCGGCAAGCTCGGCGTCAGCGAAACCGACACGATCGTCGTCTATGACGGCCCGGGCATCTTCACGGCGCCGCGCGTCTGGTGGCTGCTGCGCACCATGGGGGCAAAGTCGGTCTTCGTGCTGGATGGCGGCATGGACGGCTGGAAGGCTGAAGGCCGCCCGATGACCGCGGACGTCCCGGCGCCGGTTGTGGTGAAATTCCAACCCCAGTTCAACGCCGCGGCCATCACCTCTTTCGCCGAGATGGTCGACATCGTCGCCACCGGCAAACGTCAGATAGCCGATGCGCGCGGTGCCGCCCGCTTTACCGGCGACGAAGCCGAGCCAAGGCCCGGCATGCGCTCCGGCCATATGCCGGGCGCAAAAAGCCTCCCCTCCGGCGTCTTTTCCACCGGCGGCAAGCTCAAGTCGCTCAGCGCGCTACGGGAAACCATCGAATCGGCCGGCATCGACCTTGAAAAACCTGTCGTTACCACTTGCGGTTCGGGCATCACCGCGGCGATCATCATGCTCGCGCTGCAATCATTGGGCCATACGGACAATAAGCTCTATGATGGGTCCTGGTCGGAATGGGGCAGCCGGGCGGATACGCCGGTGGTGACGGGAAAAGAGTGATCGCAATGATCGAGGAACAAGCTAGAGAGCCGCTCGCGGTGCGCGTCACCGAATTGGAAATGACGGCAGCGCCGAAGCAGAGCCTGCCCGTACCGGTCAACATCCAGACTGCGATCATGCGCGTGCCGGAAATCCCCTTGCCGTTCTACCGCTTTCTCTATCTGCAGGTCGGCCGGCGCTGGAGCTGGGTCGATCGGCTGCGGCTGAGCGATGCGGAACTGACTGCCGTTCTGCATGACAAGCGCAATTCCGTGACTGTCCTATACGTCAACGGAGCGCCGGCCGGATTTTTCGAGTTGCTGCAGGTCGACGAGGATAATGTCGAGCTTTCGCACTTCGGAATGTTCGAGCGCGCGCTCGGCCTTGGGCTGGGAAAGTGGTTCCTGCTGCAGACGCTTTACGCCGCCTGGGGTTCCAATCCGAAGGTCGTCCGTGTGTCGACCAACACGCTCGACCATCCTCGCGCGCTGCAACTCTACCAGCGCTTCGGCTTCTCTCCGGTTTCGACCCACGATGCGACGGTGCAGCCGCTGAGCGACGAAGAATTGCTGGCGCTCGCCCGGAGTCTGTAAGCAGCTGATTCGGCAAGAATCGGGTGTCGTGAGCGGCCAACGCATGGCATTCCTCCCGCATGGAACAGGAGGAGCCCCGATGACACTGCGTTACAAACCAATGCCGAGCGACCTCGCCGCACGCTACCGCCGCCGCGAACCGGATGCCTATGGCCTGGTGCCCGAGCTGCATGTTTCGGATGGCGATGGCATGCCCTGCCGCCATTGCCTTGCCAACATCGCCGCCGGCGATCCCTACCTTATCCTTGCGTACCGGCCCTTCCCGACACTGCAACCCTATGCGGAAACCGGCCCGATCTTCCTGCATGCGGAAGAATGCGACGCCTATGCGGGCGGCGAGGCCGTTCCGCCGATCCTGATGACCAGCAAGGATTATCTGCTGCGCGGCTATGATGCCGACGATCGCATCGTCTATGGCAGCGGCGCAGTGACGCCGGTCGATGAACTCGATGCCCGCGCTGCCGAACTGCTCGAGCGTCCGGAAATCGCCTATGTGCATGTCCGCTCGGCCCGCAACAATTGCTATCAGTGCCGCATCGAGCGCGCATGAAAACGGGGCCGAAAATCGCCGGCCCCGCCATAGTCCGTGTCGCCTATGAATGAGGTCAGGCGATTTTGAGGACGGCTTCCGGCGCATGGTTTTCGTAGCCGAGCGCCTCGGCAACCGCCTTGTTCGTCACGCGGCCCTTGTGGACGTTGAGGCCCGCGCGCAGGTGCCGGTCCTCGGCAATCGCCTTCAGGCCGCGGTCGGCAAGCTGCAAGCCATAAAACAGGGTGGCATTGTTCAAGGCCTGGGCCGAAGTAATCGGAACGGCGCCCGGCATGTTGGCGACGCAGTAATGCACGATGCCATCGACTTCGTAGGTCGGATCCGAATGTGTGGTCGCATGCGAGGTCTCGAAGCAGCCACCCTGGTCGATGGCGACATCGACGATAACGGCGCCCTTCTTCATGCCGGACAGCATTTCACGCGTGACGAGCTTGGGTGCAGCCGCACCCGGAATGAGCACCGCGCCGATCACCAGGTCGGCTGAGAAGACTTCCTCTTCCAGAGCATCGATGGTCGAAAAGCGCGTATGCACGCGGCCGGCGAAGAGATCGTCAAGCTGCCGCAGACGCGGAATGGAGCGATCGAGAATGCTGACATCGGCGCCGAGACCGGTCGCCATGCGGGCCGCATGCAGACCGACGACGCCGCCGCCGATCACCGTGACCTTGGCCGGCAGCACCCCCGGCACGCCGCCGAGTAGGATGCCGCGACCGCCATTTGCCTTTTGCAGCGAGGTCGCACCGGCCTGGATCGCCAGGCGCCCGGCGACCTCCGACATCGGCGCCAAAAGCGGCAGCCCGCCGCGCTCGTCGGTCACCGTCTCATAGGCGACGGCCGTCACGCCGGAATTGAGCAGCCCCCTGGTCTGCTCCGGATCCGGAGCAAGATGCAGGTAGGTATAGAGAATCTGACCGTCGCGAAGCTGCGCCCATTCCGAGGGCTGCGGCTCCTTGACCTTGACGATCATGTCGGATTTTTCAAAGACGTCCTTGGCCGTAGCCGCGATCTTTGCGCCCGCTGCGCGGTAGGCATCGTCTTCCGCGCCAATCCCTGCGCCAGCCTTGGTTTCAATGATCACCTCGTGGCCATGCGCTACATATTCCCTCACCGATCCGGGTGTCAGGCCGACACGATATTCATGGTTTTTGATTTCCTTCGGGCAACCGACACGCATTTCGCGTTCCTCTCGTTTTCGGCCTTTGGCCGTTGCAGTTTCTATCTGCATAGAAAAACAGAAAGCATGTCGCATGTCCTTGCAAAGATGCCGATTTTTAGCATAATGTTTCGAATATTCTTGCGTATAGACGTCAAAATTCGAAGAAAGTTCGACGAATGTCGATAGATGCAATCGATGCTGCGATCCTGCGGATTCTGCAGCAGAATGGCCGGATCGCCAATGCGGAACTTGCCGAGAAGGTGGGGCTATCCGCTTCCGCCTGCTCGCGCCGGGTCGATATCCTCGAAAAGACCGGTGTCATCAGCGGCTATCACGCGCGCCTGTCGCACAAGGCGCTTGATTACCGCATCATGGTCATCGTCCACATCTCGCTGTCGGGCCAGTTCGCCAAGACGCTGACGGAATTCGAGGCCGCGGTGAAACTCTGCCCGAACGTGCTGGTCTGCTATCTGATGTCCGGTGAATACGATTATATCCTGCGCGTCGCCGCCAAGGATCTGGAAGACTACGAGCGCATCCACAGGGACTGGCTCTCCGCCCTGCCGCATGTCGTCAAGATCAATTCCAGCTTCTCGCTGCGCGAGATCATCGACCGGCCGAATGTCGGCGTCTGAGCGCGATTCTTGAGGCTATGGTCAGACGTTTCCGACCACGCAATTTCGCCCTCTGCGCTTCGCCTCGTAGAGTCGCGCATCGGCCTTCGATAGAAGGTCCTGTGCCGCGGCACCGTCGACAGGCGTCGAGGCGATGCCGATGCTCACTGTGACCGCGGCGCGATCCGCAGTCACCACATCCGCCGCCACGCGGTTGCGCAGATCCTCGGCGCGAAGCAGTGCCCCTGCATGATCGAGGCCGTCGCACAGCACCACGAATTCCTCGCCGCCGTAGCGAAAGAAATAATCGCTTTGGCGCAGACCGGATTGGATCGCAGCAGCAATCGCCTTCAGTACCTTGTCGCCTTCGAGATGGCCGAACCGGTCGTTGACGCTCTTGAAATGATCGGCATCGATCATGATGAGGCTGACGACACCGCCAGAGGCCGCCGCATTTCGGATCAATCTCGGCGCTTCGAACTCGAACCGGCTGCGGTCTAGCACGCCGGTCAGCATGTCGCGGCCGGATTTCGACAAGAGGTCTTCGTAGCGCTCGCGGAAGGTCAGCGTGTTGAAGATGTCGCCGATCGGCTGCCGGGACACGAACGGCTTGGAATGGCTCGAGAAATGCATGTATGCGCCAAGCATCGTGGCGTAGAAGACGGCAGCTCCCATCTTCGCGAACCAGCCACCCCAGAACACCTCGGCCGGCGCACCGTTCAGCGCGTGCAGCGCCATGTAGAATCCGGCCTGGTCGAAGGTCAGTACGACAATCCCGCAGAGCAGGAAGCGCAGCGTGAGGAAGCCGCGAACCCAGCGCCCGAGGCGCTCGTATAGAAGAATGATCAGCAGCGAGTCGAGGTAAAGCAGCAGCGTTCCCCACAGCATCAGCCAGCCCATCTCGTCGATGAAGGCAAGGTCGGCCGTCCGGTTCGGCACGACCGTTACCGTCTCATGCATTTGGAGGAGCAGGCTGAGTGCGACCGTCAGGAAGTTGCCCGCCAGCAGGCCGTAGATCGGCTGGCGCACCGTTGCCGCATCCTCCTTCAGGTAAAGCAGCAGGATCATCATCAGTTTGCCGGAGAAAAGCACCGCCGAGCCCGGTGAAATGACGCCGAAGGGCAATTGCACATAGAAGACGGCCGCGAGATAGGTCTCGATGAAATGCAGAACGCCGAGGGCCGCAATGAAGACGCCGATACCGAGCAGATGGCGCAGGTGCAGCAGCGTGATCATGACCGCGACGTAGACAAGACCTTCGCAGAGAAAAAGAAGTACATTGGTCATCGACAGCAAGCGCCCGGATTTAATCCCGCAAACCGTATAAATCGTAAATTTAAAGAAACGTTTACCAAGCCCGCCAAGGGCCGGTGGCGCAACCAGTAGTTACCCAGGTTTAACCCGGAAGAGATTTGGCAGCTCGCCTGTGGAGAGCCCGGCCGTTTAGACCTGCCGTCTATCGGCGTCGTCGGCGAACAGCGAAGGGCCGTGCTGGTCGATGATCTGATGCGCCTTGCGCAGGGTCGCATCGATCACATCCTGTTCCGAACTGAACAGATCGGCCCGGATGAAGGTCCGCACGCGGATGACGCCATCGACGTCCTTCTCGATGGAGCCGGCGAGCCTGAATTGCGCGCCTTCCTTCTGTGGCGTCGCCCGAATCAGGCAGTCACAATAGGTTTCCGTCTTCGCGGAGGATGCAGCGGACTCCGCTTTGGAGCCGCCACCGAACAATTTTGACAAGAACGAAGCCATGCGGAAGACTTACCATGGCAAACAAACCTGTCAAAGGCTAAGTTCGACGCAGGCGGCGGTCCCGTTGCTGGAGGGAGTACGTGGGATGGCAACGGCTTTGCCCGCATGATGACCAAACCTTTTGCCGTTGCCCCGATCGACGATATCGAAGCGCGGCTCGCCGCGGCAGAATCGGCGTTTCCCGACATCCGGCCCGGCCTTGCCAAGGAAATCGTCTGGCTCGACCCTGCCGGCAAGAGCCGCACAGCCCTCGCTGTCACCTATATCCATGGCTTTTCCGCCTCGAAGGGCGAGGTCCGCCCCCTGCCCGATCTCGTGGCGACCGCGCTTGGTGCCAATCTGTTCTACACCCGTCTTGCCGGACATGGTCGTAGCCCCGACGCAATGCCCGAGTGCTCCGTCGAGGCGTGGAAAAAGGACATGGCGGAAGCGCTCGATATTGCCAAGCAAATCGGCGAAAGAACGCTGATCATCGCGACCTCCACCGGCGCCTCGCTCGCCACCTGGGCGCTCTCCCAGCCCGGATTGTCCGCCTCTGTTGCCGGCGCCGTTTTTCTCGCGCCGAATTTCAGGATCAGGGGGCGCGGCGCCGGCCTGCTGACGGCGCCGTTTGCCGCAGCGGGTGCGCGCCTTCTCCTTGGACCGCGGCGCGGCTTCGTCCCGTCGAATGCGCTCCATGCCGCCTATTGGACGAACGACTACCCGGTCGCCGCCCTCTTGCCGATGGCGGCACTTGTCCGCCAGGTCCGCGACCTACCGTTCGAAAGGATCGCGACGCCGGTTCTCTTCATCCATTCGCCAAAAGATCAGGTCGTCGATCCCGTTGAAACGGCAGGCATTGCCAGGCGCTGGGGCGGCCCGGCAACGCTGCTCGATCCCGGCGACATCGGCGACCCGTTTGGTCACGTCATCGCCGGTGACGCCCTGTCGCCCAAGACGACCGCAGCGATCGCCGCCGACATCATAAAGTGGTTTAACAATATCTCCCAACCATAAAATATCGCAGGAAAAATACGGTCCGGTTAAATCACCAGATTGGCCAGGATCTCGTTGTCCGTGATATCCTGATAGCGCAGCCCGGCGGCGTCGAAAGCAGCCTTCAGCCGGGGAAAATTCTCCGGATGCTTGGTTTCGATGCCGATCAGGATCGAGCCGAAGTTGCGTGCCGATTTCTTCAGATATTCGAAGCGGGCGATGTCGTCCTCTTCGCCGAGCAGGCCGAGAAAATCCTTGAGCGCGCCGGGACGCTGCGCCATGCGGATGATGAAGTATTTCTTCAGGCCCGTATGCCGCATCGCCCGTTCCTTGACATCCGGCAGGCGTTCGAAATCGAAGTTTCCCCCGGAGACCACGGCAACGACGGTCTTGCCCTGCAGTCTGTCGCGCCCCAGCGCCTCCAGGGCCGTGATCGACAGCGCGCCGGCCGGTTCCAGCACGACGCCCTCCACATTCAGCATATCGGTCATCGTCACGCAGATGGCGTTTTCCGCCAGCAACAGCACCTGGTCGACGGAAAAACCCTTCAATGCCGCGAAATTGAGATCGCCGATCCGCCCGACCGCCGCGCCGTCGACGAAATTGTCGACCTGGTCGAGCGTCGCCACTGAGCCCGTCTCCAGGCTGCGGCGCAGGCTTGGGGCGCCCTCCGGCTCGCAGAAGACAAAGGATTCGGGGGCGATGACGCCCTTGAGGTAACCGGTCATCCCGGCCGAAAGGCCGCCACCGCCGACCGGCATGATCACCAGATCGGCCATTGTGCCTTCGGGCAATTGCTCCAGGATTTCGGCCGCGACCGTCGCCTGCCCTTCAATGATGTCGGCATGGTCGAAGGGCGGCACCATGACGCCGTCGATCTTTTCCACATGATCGCGCGCCGCCTGGTAGCACTGGTCGAAGAAATCGCCGACGAGCCGGATGCTGATGAACTCGCCGCCGAAGATCATCGTCTTGTCGATCTTCTGCTGCGGCGTCGTCACCGGCATGAACACGACGCCCGGCACGCCGAAATGCCGGCAGACAAAGGCGAATCCCTGGGCGTGGTTGCCGGCCGAGGCGCAGACGAAGGTCTTGCCCGTACCACCGGCCTCGATCACCTTGCGGAAGAAGTTGAACGCGCCGCGGATCTTGTAGGAGCGAACCGGCGAAAGATCCTCGCGTTTCAGGTAGATCGCCGCACCGTAGCGGGCGCTCAGGTGCTCGTTGAGCTGCAGCGGGGTTGCCGGGAACAGAGTGCGCAGTGCCTCGACGGCGTGATCAACGTCCTGCTTCATGGAATGCGGTCTTTCGCTCGGGTTCGTGTCGCCATGCCTATGCCACAACGCATGGCGCGAAACCACAGCTATTCGCATTAAGTATACCGTAATTGTCATATTTGAAAGTCGGATGCCCCTCGCCTTGACACCCGCCTGCAAATCCCGAAAATCCGTGACGGACGCAGATCGTGGGGGAGACAATGCGCACCGACGAACGAAAGAAGGCGCCGATGATTGCGGTCCGCGTGGGCCTGATGCTGGCGCTGTTGTCCGGACCGGCTACGGCCGGTCAGCTTGCGGACGCGGCCACCAAAGCCGAGGCCCTGGCGGCATCAGGCGATGCGGTCGGCGCTCACGATGTGATGCGCACCGCAATCAGCGATTTTTCTGCGACGCTTCCCTTTTCCATCGGCAAGGCGGTGTTCGTCGCGGCTGACCCGGCGGGATACGCCATGTACGATCCGAAGCCCGATGCGCAGTTCAACCCCGGTGAAGCGCTCGTTTCCTATGTCGAGCCCGTCGGTCTGAGCTGGAAACCGGCAGCCGCGGCCGGCAAGCTCCAGACGCATTTCACCGTGGACATGGACCTCGTGAGCGCCTCTGGCGAAGTTCTGTCCAGCCAGAAGGCCCTTGGCACTTACACGTTTACCAGTTTTTTCCGCAACCAGGAGATATACGCGCTGGTGACCACCGACGTCAGCGGCGCTGCGGCGGGCGACTATATCCTTCGATTCCATTTCAACGATCTGAACAGTGGCAAGACCGCCAGCGTCGACCAGAAATTCACCATCGCGGCGCCTCAGACACCGTAGGCAATCAATGCGTTACGCGCCTTTCTTAGCAGCTGCGATCTTTTCGATCATCGCTCGGACATCCGCCTCTGCCGCATCGAGCAGCGCCTCGTCTCGCGCGCGGATGACCAGGTCTGTCGAAAAAGACTTGCCGTCGAATTTCGGATAGGAGCCGATGCTCGTCATCGGATGAGCCTTCTGTACCTCGCCCAGCGGGCCACCGATATCCCCCTCGCCAAAGGGTGACAGCACCGAGCGCGACTTGACCTTCGTGCCGGCCTCGAGTTGCGGTAAAAGCGCGTCCAGCATGGCCTGGAAGACCTGCGGCACGCCGGCCATGACATAGACATTGCCGATGATGAAGCCCGGCGCCGTCGAAACCGCATTGGGGATATGCCGGGCGCCGTTCGGCATGCGCGCCATGCGCCGCCGCGCGTCGGTAAACTCCATGCCGCGCCGCTCATACATAGCGCCGAGCAGGCGCATTGCCTCCGGATCATGAACGCATTCGACACCGAACGCCCGAGAAACCGCGTCTGCGGTGATGTCGTCATGGGTGGGGCCGATGCCGCCGGAAGTAAAGACATAGTCGTATTGCCCCCGCAGGGCGTTCAGGGCTGCGACGATCGCCGGCTCGTCGTCGGAGACGATACGCACCTCCTTGAGATCGATGCCGGCAATGGTCAGCATATCGGCGAGATGGCCGATATTCTTGTCCTTTGTCCTGCCCGACAGCAATTCGTCGCCAATGGCGAGCATGGCGGCAGTGACGATTTTTTCGCTGGTCATCGGCAAGTCCTGTTCGGATCGTTCAATTGAAAGTCGCGACGCTTACCCTTCGGGCTCTGACGGCAACCTGCAAACTGATAAATCCGATGTCCAGCGGCAATCAAGCGGAATTGCCGAAAGAGCCGCGACGTGATCAAGCTTTCCGACGGCAGGGCAGCTACGGGGAGACGTCAGGACTGCCCATGCAGGACCCTCCGACTTTCATGACGACTACCAAGCCGTTGCCGGTTCTCGAGCCCGGTCAGTCGGAAACTACCAAACGACGCGACTTTCGTGCTACCTTGGGCTGCCCGGACGCAAATGGAAAAAACCTGCGACCCGCATTTCGGCTATTGGAACAGCGCCTGCATGGGCTGTTCCGTCCGGTCATGCCGAGGCCGCCAAGGCAATCGAATGCGGCGCGCTCCAGGGAGTAAGACATGGCCAGAGTGGTATATGCGATCGTTGAGCATGATGGCGGATGGGCCTACAAGCTTGCCGACGTCTTTTCCGAGACCTTTCCAACCCGCGACATGGCTTTGGCGGCGGCAAGGGCCGTCGCCGCCGAACAGCAGGTCGGCGGCGATGACGAGGAAATCAGCTTTCAGGATCCAAGCGGCCTCTGGCATTTCGAACACGCCGATGGCGGCGATCGTCCCGAAGCGATCGTCGAGGACAAATAGCCCCACTCATCGGGTGGCAACAGGCTCAGCATCGCGAGGCATGCCGGAAGGGTGGAGCCCCTCTCCGGTCCCGAAGAGGGGCGTATTTTTAGGTGCTAAAAATGCCGAGTTTCCCTCCCTCGGCATAGGGATTAAAGCCGCAAAGGCCCGCCGCAGCAACTGAAACCACTTGTTAACCTTCATGCGTAGGGTTAACCGCGCCGCCGGTTGCCGGCGGGCGGAAGTGTCCTGCGGATCAGCCCCGAAGTCTCGGTAAAGCCGGATCATTGTCGGTCGTTTTGGCGATCGCAAGCTCGGGCTGCGCCATGTGCCGCGGAAGATGCTGGAACTGCTCAGAAAGGCATGTCCCCGTCCAGCAATCCCGCCTGGCGGAACCACCGGTCGACGCTTGCCTGCACGGCCGCTTTGGCCTCATCCAGAGTGTCGGCGGACTGGAAGTCATAACGCGTCGTGCCGTTGCAGCCGGAAACCATCCATTTCCAGGCTCTCTGACCGTCATGCTGCAATACGTAGGCCAGCTGATGCTCCCCGAGCATGCCGGCATAGGAGCGATTTCGGATTGGCTTCCATGTCAGTGGGATTTCCTGCAACACCGCGACCGTGCCTCCATGTTTCCTGGCAAATCCGAAATATAGGTCGCCCGTGGAACAGGGATAACCCTGTCGTTTAAGGGGTTTTTCGATTCCGGCATGGCTAATTGGTCGAACACACTTTCATTGGGCGACGCATCACGCGGATCTGATCGGCCCTGGTGGCGCGCTGCCCCGCAGGCGACATGTCCCGCAGGATAATTCCCCGCAGTCCGTCAGGGAAGCAGCAAAACATTCGCTTGACGAAATCAGCCAAGTGTCTGAAAGGAAAAACACGCGGACGTGGCGAAACTGGTAGACGCAAGGGACTTAAAATCCCTCGGAGCAATCTGTACGGGTTCGACCCCCGTCGTCCGCACCACTTCCCGAACACAAGATGCCGCCATCAACCGGAGCTTCGCAATGTCACTTCCCGATAAAGCATTTCCCGTTTCCTGGGACCAGTTTCACCGCGATGCGCGTGCGCTCGCTTGGCGCCTTGCCGGCAATGGCGGCGAATGGAAGGCGATCGTCTGCATCACCCGCGGCGGGCTCGTTCCGGCGGCAATCGTCTGCCGCGAACTGAACATCCGCCTAATCGAGACGGTGTGCGTTGCTTCCTATCACGACTATGACGCGCAGGGTGAGATGTATGTGCTCAAGGGCATTTCGGAGGAGTTGAAGGCCGATGGCGGGCAAGGCGTACTGATCATCGATGACCTGACCGATACCGGCAAGACGGCCGCCGTGGTGCGGGCGATGCTGCCGAACGCGCATTTCGCCGCCGTCTACGCCAAGCCGAAGGGCCGGCCGCAGGTCGACACCTTCGTCACCGAAGTCAGCCAGGACACCTGGATCTATTTTCCCTGGGATATGGGTTTCACCTATCAGGAGCCGATTGCGAAAGGCTCCCGCGGCTGAGACCAAATGCACATTTGGGGCCTTGATACACCGCGCTCACGCGGGCGCGGGACTTATTTGTTTATTCATGAGTAATATAGCATGTTAGCTATTTTTTGAGTGATTTGAGCGCATAGATTGAACCATCCGGCGCCGCGATCCGCTGCGGTGGTGGGAATCCGAAGCGCAGGCCGGCAGGCGCGCAACGGATTCGTTGAGAGAGGACGAACCATCATGCGGATGACGCTCGTTTTGGTCGCGGTGGGTACAGGCGTCTGGTCGTTACCGGCCACGGGCTCCGTGGCCGGCGACGTTCACGTTGAACCGGTCACCGCCTATGTCGAGGCCAATGTCCGGTCGTGGGTAGAGGATTCCGTCATTGTCGAAGCGCTGAAGGATCACAACGAACGTCATGCGCATCTGTCACAGGCCGATATCGATCGCATGGATGCCGAGTGGCGCATCCAACGGTCGAGCGAAAGGCACCCGTTGATCGATTCGGTGGCGGATACGGCGCTGTCGAAATTTCTCAAGGCCAAGCAGGCAGCCTCGGGCGGTGCCATCACCGAAATCTTCGTGATCGACGCCAAGGGCCTCAGCATCGGCGTGAGCGAGCCCGGTTCCGATTATTGGCAGGGCGACGAGCCGAAATGGCAAAAGACCTACCCTGCCGGCAGCGGCACGCTGTTCGTCGATCGGGCGGAGAAGGATGAATCGACCCAGACGCTGCAGTCGCAGGCAAGCTTTACGGTGTCCGATCCGCAGACACACAAGCCGATCGGCACGCTCACCGTCGGCATCAATCTGGACGCCCTGTGACGGGCCAAGGACCTTGGAGACGCAAGGTTAGCGAGCGGACGTTCAAACGCCGGCCGCCTGCCCGAATCAGTTTTTCCCCAGCGCCATAAGAAGGTTCGTTTGGCTATGGCGGATGATCGCTATGGTCAATTCTTACCCGCAAATTTTTCGGAAATCCGCTTGCCTCTAGTGGAACCGTGGCAACCAAGTCGACGAAGCGCCTGATTTTGCTGGGTTTGGTTTCTGTCCCCGTTTTCCACAGGGCGCGCACACAACATCTGGTGTTCACAAATACGCCGCAAACCAGCCCTTGACGGAATCGGGTGCGATGCCGTTAATGGATTTCACGTTGCGGCGTCAGCGGGACCGGACACATTACGAGGCCGGTTCATTTCAGAAAAAATCGTTTTGGTTCAGGCAGTCCGGTGAAAGATCGCCGGCCGCGACGGTTATTTTTTGTGATTGCCCCTGATGCCAAACACGTCACAAAAAGCTGGCGTAAAGAAGTTGTTAATACTATATTTAGTATTTGCAGCCAAAATCAGCACAAGATACAGGATAACCCGAGACGGGTTTCCCACATGAACGCGGAAACAGAAGCTGGCTGCGCAATAACGCTCGCGGCCGGACGGGGACATTTTTGTCCGAGCGCTTCGGCGGTTCGGGCATGCGGCAAACAAAGGACAAGGGACAGATGCAGATCGAACGTCGTTTCACCAAGGCCGGCCAGTCGGCCTATGCCGAGATTGAATTCCGCAAGGCCGTCAGCGAGATCAAGAATCCGGATGGCTCGATTGTGTTTCGCCTGGCGGACATCGATGTTCCCGCGCAGTTCAGCCAGGTCGCGGCCGACATTCTGGCGCAGAAATATTTCCGCAAGGCGGGCGTTCCGAAGCACCTGAAAAAGGTCGAGGAAAATTCCGTTCCCTCCTGGCTGTGGCGCTCCGAAGCCGACCTTGCCGCAATGAAGGATCTGCCCAAGGAAGAGCAGTACGGCTCCGAAACCGACGCCCGCCAGGTTTTCGATCGCCTGGCCGGCACCTGGACCTATTGGGGCTGGAAGGGCGGCTATTTCGCCTCTGAAGACGATGCGCTCGCCTTCCGCGACGAACTCGCCTACATGCTTGCCACCCAGCGCGTCGCTCCCAACTCGCCGCAGTGGTTCAACACCGGCCTGCACTGGGCCTATGGCATCGACGGCCCCGGCCAGGGCCATTTCTATGTCGACCCCTTCACCGGCAAGCTGGTCAAGTCGAAGTCGGCCTATGAGCATCCGCAGCCGCATGCCTGCTTCATCCAGTCGGTCGGCGACGACCTCGTCAACGAAGGCGGCATCATGGACCTGTGGGTGCGCGAGGCCCGCCTGTTCAAATACGGCTCCGGCACCGGCTCCAACTTCTCCTATCTGCGCGGCGAAGGCGAAAAGCTGTCGGGCGGCGGCAAGTCGTCCGGCCTGATGTCCTTCCTGAAGATCGGCGACCGCGCTGCCGGCGCCATCAAGTCGGGCGGCACCACGCGGCGCGCCGCCAAGATGGTGGTCGTCGACATCGACCATCCCGATATCGAGGAATATATCAACTGGAAGGTCAAGGAAGAGCAGAAGGTCGCCGCCCTCGTCACCGGCTCGAAGATCGTCGCCAAGCACCTGAAGGCGATCATGAAGGCCTGCGTCAATTGCTCCGGTGACAACGACGCCTGCTTCGACCCTGCCGAGAACCCTGCCCTGAAGCGCGAAATCAAGGCGGCCAAGAAGGACCAGGTTCCGGAAAACTACGTCCAGCGCGTCATCCAGTTCGCCAAGCAGGGCTACAAGGACATCGAGTTCAAGACCTACGACACCGACTGGGATTCGGAAGCCTACCTCACGGTCTCCGGCCAGAACTCCAACAACTCCGTCTCGCTGAAGGACGATTTTCTGCGCGCGGTGGAAAATGATGGGGACTGGAACCTGACCGCCCGCAAGGACGGCAAGGTGATGAAGACGCTGAAGGCGCGGGATCTCTGGGAATCGATCTCCTACGCCGCCTGGGCGTCGGCCGATCCGGGCCTGCACTTCAACACCACGATGAACGACTGGCACACCTGCCCGGCCGCCGGCCCGATCCGCGCGTCCAATCCGTGCTCGGAATACATGTTCCTCGACGACACGGCCTGCAACCTTGCCTCGCTGAACCTGCTTCAGTTCAAGGACGCCGCCACCAAGAACATCAACATCGCCGACTACGAGCATGCCGTGCGCCTGTGGACGCTGGTGCTCGAAATCTCGGTGATGATGGCGCAGTTCCCCTCGCGCGAAATCGCCGAGCTCTCCTATGAATACCGCACGCTCGGTCTGGGTTACGCCAATATCGGCGGCCTCTTGATGTCTTCGGGCATTCCCTACGATTCGAAGGAAGGCCGGGCAATTGCCGGTGCGCTGACCGCCATCATGACGGGCGTTTCCTATGCGACCTCGGCGGAAATCTCCGCCAAGCTCGGCCCCTTCCCGGGCTTCAAGCCGAACCGCGACAACATGCTGCGCGTCATGCGCAACCATCGCCGCGCCGCCTTCGGCGAAACCCAGGGCTATGAGAAGCTCTCGGTCGAGCCGGTTGCCCTCATCCACGGCGATTGCCCGGATGCCGACCTGATCGCCCATGCCAAGGCGGCCTGGGACAAGGCCGTGGCACTCGGCGAGCAGCACGGCTACCGCAACGCCCAGGTCTCCGTCATCGCGCCGACCGGCACGATCGGCCTCGTCATGGATTGCGACACGACCGGCATCGAGCCCGATTTCGCCCTCGTCAAGTTCAAGAAGCTCGCCGGCGGCGGCTACTTCAAGATCATCAACCGCGCCGTTCCCGAAGCGCTGCGCACGCTCGGCTATTCGGAAAGCCAGATCGCCGAGATCGAGGCCTATGCCGTCGGCCACGGCAACATCAACCAGGCGCCCGGCATCAACCCCGGCTCGCTGCGGGCCAAGGGCTTTACCGACGACAAGATCGAGGCGATCAACGCCGCCACCAAAGCTGCCTTCGACATCAAGTTCGTCTTCAACCAGTGGACGCTCGGCGCCGACTTCCTCAAGGGCACGCTGAAGGTCTCGGACGAGCAGCTCACTGATATGAGCTTCAACCTGCTCGAGCATATCGGGTTCTCGAGGAAGGACATCGAGGCCGCCAACATCCATGTCTGCGGTGCGATGACGCTGGAAGGCGCGCCGTTCCTCAAGAACGAACACCTGCCGGTCTTCGATTGCGCCAATCCCTGCGGCAAGATCGGCAAGCGCTATCTCTCGGTCGAAAGCCATATCCGCATGATGGCGGCCGCCCAGCCGTTCATCTCGGGCGCGATCTCCAAGACGATCAACATGCCGAACGAGGCGACCGTCGAGGATTGCAAGGCCGCCTACATGCTCTCCTGGAAGCTGGCGCTGAAGGCCAACGCCCTTTATCGCGATGGCTCGAAACTCTCCCAGCCGCTTAACGCCTCGCTGATCGAGGACGAGGACGACGAGGATGCGATGGAGGATTTCATCCAGGCCCCGGCCGCCGCACAGGCTGTCACGGTCACGGAGAAGATCATCGAGCGTGTGATCGAGCGGGTCACCCGCGAGCGTGAAAAGCTGCCGAACCGCCGCCAGGGCTATACCCAGAAGGCGATCGTCGGCGGTCACAAGGTCTATCTGCGCACCGGCGAATTCGGCGACGGCCGCCTTGGCGAGATCTTCATCGACATGCACAAGGAAGGCGCCGCCTTCCGGGCGATGATGAACAACTTCGCCATCGCCATCTCGCTCGGCCTGCAATACGGCGTGCCGCTGGAAGAATATGTGGAGGCCTTCACCTTCACCAAGTTCGAGCCGGCCGGCATGGTGCAGGGCAATGACGCGATCAAGAACGCCACGTCGATCCTCGACTACGTGTTCCGCGAACTCGCCGTCTCCTACCTCAACCGCCACGACCTCGCCCATGTCGATACGTCCGACTTCTCCAACACGGCGCTCGGCAAGGGCATCCAGGAGGGCAAGACCAACCTGATCTCGACCGGCTGGACCCGCGGCCACAAGCCGACCCTCGTCTCCGGCGGCCAGATCGACCGCGCTTCCGGAGAGCCGAAGGGGGCTGCAACCGCTGCTCCGGCCAAAGCCTCCGGCGGCGCCAACGTCACCGCCTTTGCCGGCTCCGCCGCCCGCAAGCTCGAGCCGGTCGCCGCCGTCTCGACCTCCGAAATCGTCGCCTTCAAGCGCGACTACGAGGAACGCGCCGCCGAACTGGCCGAGGAGATTGTCGAAGAGGCCGAACCCGACGTGACCGCCCTCTTCTCCGACAAGGCCGCCGCCGAAGCCGCCGCTGCCAAGTCCGACGCCAAGAAGCTGGAGGCCGAACGCCGCATCCGCTCGATCGCGCAGGGCTACACCGGCAACATGTGCTCGGAATGCCAGAACTTCACGATGGTCCGGAACGGGACTTGCGAGAAGTGCGACACGTGTGGAAGTACAAGTGGGTGCTCCTGATTACTCATCGTACTCCATACTGTGGCGCGACAAGGAGTCTGACACGGCGACATGTTGATGACATAAATTATGTCCGGCGAATTTTTCCGGACAACCATTTGAACAGAAAATCCATTCCGCCGACCCGAAAAGTCGGCGGAAATGGCCAAAGGAACAAAACAGGAATCAAACAGAAGGTGTGAAGCATTCGAAATGGCAGACGCAGTGATCGCAAATTGGGACGGCCACGATTACCAGGCCCGCTTTTTCTGGGTGCATGCTTCAGGCCTTCGAAACAACGAAACGAAGTACGTCGTGGAGGTCTCATATGAGACTGACGGACCGAAGGGGTTCGACGACGTGGTTGTCCGCTACAGTCCGGGAAAGGCGTCTCGCCGACCGTTCTCCGTGGAGACCGCGCATCACCAAATCAAATTCCACGTAACCCGTGCCGGGCGTTTCGGGTTCAAAGACCTAATCGCTCCGCAATTCATTGGCGCGGAAAAGTTTTCGATTCTACAGCGGCTCAAGGACGCGGTGGCAAAAGCTCCGCCGAACTCCACCTTCACCCTGATCACCACCGACCGTGTTCTCGACAACGATCCATTGGTGAAGCTAATCGCGACTGCGGACAACGGGATCGATGTCGGTAAGCTCGCGGTCGGCAAAACCGAGCGAAGCGAAATGGGCGAGGTCCGCGCGCTCTGGCGGAAGCACCTCGATCTCGAGACAGACGAGCAGCTGTTCGCGATACTCGAAACCTTTCACGTCAAGGAAGGATATCTATCGCTGGATGATATGCGGACGCAAGTCGACTTGCATTTCCAGATCGTCGGGCTATCCGCAGGCGGGAACAGCTTGGACTTCCCGCGAGATGGCGCTGCCCGCGCGCTGAAGACTGCACAGCGAAGTGTTCTTACCCGTGATAGGTTCGAAAAGTTCTGCCGCGAACAGGGCTGGATCAAATCCGAACAGCCCGAGGACCGGAAGAACATTTCGATCCGTTCGTTCAGCGACGGCCCGACCGACCACCTCGATGCTGCGCCTGAGAACACGCTCTCCCTGCTTCATCACTTCGACGTCCGCCATCTCCAGCCCGGTGCAGACTGGAACGCAGACGTGCGCCCCGCGATCGAGGGCTTTCTCGAGCGCGTCCGGGTGACCGACAAGAATATCCGCCTGTTCCTCGACACCCACTCGTCGGTGGCATTTCTCGCGGGCGCGTTGTTGGGCTTCAAGACGAACACCCATGTCGAGATCAATCAAAAGGGACGCGGTCCGACAAGCGTCTGGCGGTCGGACGACGGGAAGACGGGTCCCCTGGCCAATACGGATATTGTCCAAGTCGGCCCGGGCGACGATGTCGCCGTTGTCGTCGGACTTTCTCGCAACGCCCTTGCGGATGTTCAGGATTATGTCGCCAAGAACATCGCCACTGTCGGTCGTATCCTGAACGTCGTTCCGGAAAACGGCCTGGGCACGTTCCTCGTCCTCGGCTTCACCCTGCACAACATCACCGAGGGCATCGGCATCGCCGCGCCTATTCTCAAGGTCAAGCCAAGCCTGCTTTCCTTTGTCGGACTTGCCCTACTTGCGGGCGGCCCGGCAGTGCTCGGAATCTGGACCGGAAGCCTCGCCTATGCGCCACAATGGACCGCGATCGCGCTTGCCGTCGGCGCGGGCGCGATCGCCCAGGTAATCGTCGAAGTCTGCGGTCTCATGGGCCGTTCGAATGGCCACGGCATCAAGGCACTGCTGGCACCTGCGTCATTCGGCGGCTTGGCAGCAGGTGTTGCCTTCATGTACGTGACCGCCATGCTCGTCAAAATCTGACGCGCCGCCACACGTGCAGTGCAACAATATGCAAACGCAGGCGCTTCGTGGATGAGATTCACCCGCGGACATGGCCGCAAGCCGTTGTTATCCCTTAGGGACAGGGGAAACGCGACATCGATTACATCCCGAAAACTTCCCCTTGACCCTCCTATCGTTGGAAGCCCCATATCAAGGCAACACATCGAAAGGAGACATCAAGATGTATGAGTTCGATATCCAGAACATGACCTGCGGCCACTGCAAGGGCACGGTCGAAAAAGCCATCAAGGCGGCCGATCCGGCTGCCGTCGCGACCGTAGACCTTGCATCCAGGAAGGCGACCGTCGAAACGACGCTGGACCCGGCCCTTATCGGCCAGGCGATCGAGGACGCCGGATATCCGGTGTCGTACGCAAGACGTTGACATGGCACACGGCCGTCCCTGTTTCCCTGAGGCGGCCGTTATCCGGGCACTTTGTAGCCGCGCAGCCTGTTGTACGTCTCGATCTGGGGCTGTGTCAGAATGTCGAGCAGCATCAGGTGTGCCGACAGGTGGACGAAACGCAGTCT
>NZ_KB902580.1 GCF_000379605.1 Rhizobium giardinii bv. giardinii H152
GTCCCAGCACGGAGAATTTGCCGGAAAGGAGCAAGCCGATGAGCACCGGTTCGGACTGAAATGGCAAAATCGTCGCCGCGCCGAAGGCGACCAGGAAAAGCCCGATATAGGCCGTTAAGCTACTCACTGAATATAACCCGCATATCTCCCATAAATTCCACACTCCCTCTTAGGACCCTGTTGACCNTGCCATCGTTGGAAGCTCTACAAGGTTTCTTCATGATCCATCGGTGGCATGGTTCCTTGTGCAGCGCCACATAAACGACGCGAATCATCGGCTAGATGAAGCTCGCAATTGACAACTTCCGGGCTGATGGTAGTCCTCGGGACATGGGTATGTATCGAATCACATTGGCAAAAATGCTGGTTCTGCTTCGGTTGGTGATCATCGCATCACTGGCTGGATACTCATTGCCCGCTGCTTCGGCAGCAATGCATGGGCCGATGTCGACATCAACGACCGTCCAATCTGACGGCCACCACGAAATGACAAACGGCGAGCACGTCCATGGCGACGAAAGCGTCTCGCCGGATGACATGCAGAAAAATGCGAAGCAGGAGTGCTGTAAGGACTTCTGCGTGAGTTTTGCGATTATCGCCGCGGCCGGTGTGGTCGGCGGACCCGTCGTGTCCTCCATCCGCGAATTCATCGACGACAACCATGTCGTCGGCGAACTCGTGCCGCTGCATCGCCCCCCGAATATCTGAACAGGACACGCCCGTCCTTGCGGGTCTGAACGTGCGTAGGGGGGTGTCATTGCCCACTGCGCCGCTGCCTTCTCCTATTCGGATTACACCATGAAACCTTTATTTCTGGTGGTTGCCCTGCCGCTTTTCGCAAGCGGTTGCGCTGCCACGTTGCCTCCTGAAGTCATTGCTTCCGGCGATCTTGCCGACCTGCCGGTCGATGTTCGCCCCGTCCGCTACCAAAGCCCCGTTTCGGGCTACACGCACCGCGTCCCGGTCGATCCCAAGCCGTGGCGAAACCAGAACGACGCGCAGGCGCCAGACGGAGGCGCGTCATGACGATCAGTAAAATGAAAGTCGTGGCGACTGTTGCGCTCCCGCTTATTCTCGGTGGATGCGTCTCGGCGGCGGAGTATTCCCAGAAGAACTCCGGATTCTCGTCCGTATCCAGCAAAACCGCAGAAGCGACCGGAAAAGACGCGATCTGGATTCAGAACCGCCGCGATGCCCAGGCCGTCTCGGGCAGGGTCAAGACGTTGCTGGCGAGGAAGAGCGTCGACGTCGAGACAGCGGTGCAGGTCGCCCTCCTCAACAACAAGGGCCTCCAGGCAGCCTATGCCGACCTTGGCGACTCGGCTGCAAATGCCTGGCAGTCCACCATGTTGGTGAACCCGACGGTCGAGGTGGGGTTGATCGGCATTGGTACGCCAGGGCTTGAAGCATTCAAGACCGTCGAAGGCGTGATCGCCACCAACCTCCTGGCGCTGGCCACCCATGAACGGAACGTCGAGATCGCCGATACCGAGTTTCGCAAGGCCCAGCTCAACGCGACCCTGGGCACCTTGCAACTGGCCGCTGACACCCGGCGTGCGTGGATCAACGCCGTGGCCGCATGGGAGACGGTTTCCCAACTCAACCAGGCGCAGGCGGCGGCAGACGCGGCCTCGGACCTTGCACAAAAACTCGGCGAAACGGGTGCGCTGACCAAGGGCGGCCAGGCCCGTGAGCACGTCTTCTATGCCGAATTGGCGGGTCAGACGGCAAAGGCCCGGCTAGAGGCCCGCCTCGCGAAAGAAGAGCTGACACGGCTCATGGGACTTTGGGGATCGGACATCGATTACCAGATTCCCAATCGCCTGGCACAGCTTCCGAAGGGTTTGATCAAGCGAGACCTAATCGAGGCGGAGGCCCTGCAACGGCGCGTTGACCTGCAGATGGCCAAGCTCGATCTCGAAGCCAAGGCCAAGTCCTACAACCTAACGGAAGCGACGCGGTATGTGACCGACCTCGAAATCCTGACGGGGTTCGAGACTGAACGTGAATTGGAGGACGGCGAGAAGAACGTCGACACGACCGGCAACGTCGCGCTGGAGTTCGTCATCCCGATCTTCGACAGCGGCAAGGCCCGAATGCGGAAAGGCGAGCTGGCCTACATGCGCGCTGCCAATCTGCTCGCAGAGAAAGCGGTGAACGTCCGCTCGGAGGCGCGGTCCGCCTACCAGGCCTATCGCTCGAACTACGATATCGCCCGACACTACCGTAACAGCGTTGTACCGCTGCGGACGAAGATCGAGGAAGAGTCCCTCCTCACCTACAATGGCATGATCACCAACACGTTCGAACTGCTCGCCGACAGCCGAGAGAAGGTCAACTCGATCCTCCTCGCCGTCAATGCAAAACGCGATTTCTGGCTGGCCGAAGCCAATCTCGCGCCTGCCATTTATGGCGGCGGCGCGGGAGCAGCCGGTGGCGAAACGGAAGTCGCGGCGGCTGCCGAAAGCGGCGGCGGTGGTCACTAGGAAAGGACACAGACATGTTCAACAGAAGACAGATACTCGGTGCGAGCGCTGCCCTGGTTTCGACCGCCGCCTGGGCGAAGACCTCCAACATGGGTCTGCCTGAGGCTGCCATCATGGAAACCGCCGAGACGCAGACACCTGTCCGGCCCTCATCGGGGCCGGATTACACCCCGGTCGTAACTCTGAACGGCTGGACGCTACCGCATCGGATGAACAACGGCGTCAAGGAATTCCACCTTGTTGCGGAGCCCGTTGAGCGTGAAATGGCTGAAGGCATGACAGCCCACCTCTGGGGCTACAACGGCCAGTCGCCGGGACCGACCATCGAGGCGGTCGAAGGCGACCGGGTCCGCATCTTCGTCACCAACAAGCTGCCGGAACACACCACCATCCACTGGCACGGCATGATCCTGCCGTCCGGGATGGATGGCGTCGGGGGGCTGTCGCAACCGCACATCCCCGTCGGCAAGACCTTCGTCTACGAGTTCGATCTCGTGAAATCGGGCACCTTCATGTACCACCCGCATTCGGACGAAATGGTTCAGATGGCCATGGGCATGATGGGGATGTTCATCATCCACCCGAAGGACGAGAAGTTCATGCCGGTCGACCGGGACTTCGTATTCCTGCTGAGCGCCTACGACATCGATCCCGGCACATACGTTCCGCGCATCATGGAAATGACGGACTTCAACCTCTGGGCCTGGAACAGCCGCATCTTCCCAGACATCAGCCCGCTTGTGGTCTCCAAGGATGACAGGGTGAGGGTCCGGGTGGGCAATCTCACCATGACCAACCATCCGATCCACATGCACGGCTACGACTTCGAGGTCACCTGCACGGACGGCGGCTGGGTGCGGCCGGAAGCCCGCTGGCCGGAAGTCAGCATCGACATTCCGGTCGGCGCGATGCGGGCCTACGAGTTCGACGCCAAATACGTCGGTGACTGGGCGATCCATTGCCACAAGTCGCACCATACGATGAACGCCATGGGGCACGACATCCCGACATTTATCGGCGTCGACAAGAAACAGGTCACGGAAAAGATCAGGAAACTACGGCCTGAATACATGCCGATGGGGACCGCCGGTATGGCCGACATGGGCGAGATGGAAATGGAAATTCCGGAGAACACCGTTGCGATGATGACTGGATGGGGACCGCATGGTCCCATCGAGATGGGCGGCATGTTCTCTGTCGTCAAGGTCCGAGAGGGGATCGCGGCCGACGACTACACCGATCCCGGCTGGTACGAAAACCCACCCGGCACGCAAGCCTGGGAGTGGACGGGTGAACTTCCCGACACGACCAAGGCCAAGGATGCCAAAACCCAGATCACGCCCAAGCCCATGAAGCACGGCTGATCTCATCTTCCAACCAACCAAAGGACTGAATCATGAAGACTGCAATTATCGCATTATTCCTCGCGGCGCTCGCTTCCCCTGCCCTTGCCTCCGGTTCACACGCTGGTGGTCACGGCGAGGCCATGGCTGTCGGTGAGCCCGGCAAGAAGGCTCAGGCCACCCAGACCGTCCGCGTGTCCATGAAGGAGACGGACGACGGCAAGATGATCTTCACGCCGAACACCTTCAAGGTCCGCAAAGGTCAGACCATCGTCTTCTCCATCAAGAACGCGGGCGAACTGGACCACGAGTTCGTGCTCGACCAGGAAGACAAGATCATGGAGCACAAGGCCGTGATGGAGAAGTTCCCGGAAATGGAACACGACGATCCGAACGCGATCCGTCTGGCTGCCGGAAAGTCGGGCGAGATAGTCTGGAAGTTCACCAACGACGGGACGTTCAAGATCGCCTGCCTCGTTCCCGGCCACTACGACGCCGGAATGCATGGCGACGTCACCGTGGCCAAGAAGTGATCCCAACAAGGAGATAAGACAATGAGATCAGTTTTCGCACTTGCAGCGACCACCTTGGTTGCAACCGCCCTCGCCTCCGGCGCTTTCGCGGCGGAATTCACCAAGGGCACCGTCAAGAAAGTCGA
The DNA here is from genome assembly GCF_000379605.1 of Rhizobium giardinii bv. giardinii H152. Lineage (GTDB taxonomy): Bacteria > Pseudomonadota > Alphaproteobacteria > Rhizobiales > Rhizobiaceae > Pararhizobium > Pararhizobium giardinii. The sequence continues at coordinate 4,488 of NZ_KB902580.1, forward strand.
CGCCAAGGCAAAGAAAGTCACACTCATTCATGAGGAACTGAAGGACCTTGAAATGCCTGCCATGACGATGGTGTTCCGCGTTAAAGACGACGCGATGCTTCAAAAGCTCAAGGAAGGCGCGAGCATCGAGTTCGTCGCAGAGCGCGTCGAGGGCAAGCTGACCGTCACGGAAATCAAGTAGTCCGATATCGTCGGATAATGCACGCGGCGTCTAACGGCCGCGTGCGACACCCCCATTTACCGAGAGAAAGCGGCCTCGGTCGACCGCCAGATCTCGGAACCCAACTCCCCTTTAAGCGACGAGCATGACATCTTCACTCAGCGCCCATTGGACGCCGCGCGGGAAATCCGTTCAGTTCTTTCGCGATTTGTCGCTTTCGCATCCACTCGCCAATCTCCTGTTTGGTGGCAGCGGGGGGCAAAAATCGGACTACAGACTGCTATCATACGAAGATTAAGCATCCCACAGGGTGACGAAATTCACCTGAGAATCGGTCTTTCATCGACTTAAACAGCTTCGAACTAGCGGCCCGTTGGTGGTCAATGGAGCCTGTTGAAAAGCAGGCCCGTTGGGCGCAGGAATATCCCTTTTCAAAACAAGTCTTTCATTCGATTTCCGAGATAAATACTAGGATCTGTTGCCCGGAGAATTTCGAAAACGAGGCGGATTCTTGGCGGCAGCGCTTGATACGGAGGGCAATACAATGTCAACCATAAATCCGGCGTTATCCAGGACATGCTTAGTGTAGCGTGGCTCGCGGTCGGTCGGATAGCTCCTTCGATATCAGGCCGCTAAGGGCAACTAGAATTTCTTCAGTTGACCAGCCACAGCTGACTGCTTGGTCGACGATCTGGTGAAACGTGTCTTCCAGAGACTCCTGGCATTCCGCCAGGCGCTCTGCCGAGAGTACAATTTGGCGCGGTTCGGATCTCATCACGTCAGTTCCTCGCGTTCCCAGCCTAACCCCTTCGGTCAGCAATTGTTCCTATGCTCAAACCACGAATAACATGGATAATCGTCGGGCTTTATTGGCGATGCTGAGCTGGAGCATTTCCCGATCAATTTCGAAAGTATCACCGGCAGCGATCATGCCGACAGACTGACGGGCGACAGCGGTAACAGCATGCTCTTCGGCGGGGCCGGCAGCGACTTGATCCAGGGAGGCACGGGTGCCGACACGCTGATCGGTGGTGAGGGCACGGACCGACTACAGCGGGTCTTTGGCTGCGGTCCAGCTTGTTCTTGGTGGCGCGTCTTCCGGTGGAGACGCTGCAGGCGACCAACTGTCGCAGTTCGAGAACCCGAACGGCTCCGCGTTCGACGACATCTTGCTCGGTGACGCCGCCGTCAACGCGTTGAACGGTGGGAGGGGCAACGACATCTTGGTCGGCGGTGCCGGCGCCGACGTTGTCGACGGCGGCACAGGCTTGGATGTCGCCTCCTACTCCAACGCCACTGCCGGGCCAAGCGTCCATCTGACCAATACGGCAGCCAACACAGGTGATGCCCGAGGCGACGCCTTTATCTCGATTGACCAGTTGAGGGGCTCCGCCTTCGCCGACGCCTTGACCGCGGATGCCGAACGGCGGCGAGGGCATGGGGCGGCTGCAATGCACGAACGAATACAAGCTCAAGCCGATCGACAGCGGCGGCAACGCCATCTCGGGCTAGTGCGGGCGACGACCTACTTCTGGGTGGCGCGGGTGCTAACGCGCTGAACGGTAGGGTATTCCCCAGCTTCAGTGGCGGTAGGGAGGGACTGCTAGAAATCCTTGTACCCGTTTAGCGCCCGCCCTGGAAGACTTGGCGAACGCCGTCAACCAGTGGGTTGACCGATGGTCCCTCGCTGGTGAGTATGGCCGCGACGTTATGCTCGCACACTTCAGGAGAACTCATGTTTGACCACGTCGCATTCGGAGTTAGCGACTATGCAGCGAGCAAAACGTTTTTTCTCAAGGCACTCGAACCGCTCGGCGTAGCTGTTGTTCTGGAGGGGCCTCTCGGTGTCGAGCTTAGCCCAAAGGGTGGTGAGGCGTCATTGTGCATGTGCCAGACCGAGGAGAAGCCGGCGCATCTTCACTTAGCGTTCACCGCGCAGAACCGCCAGCAAGTCGAAGCTTTCTATCGCGCGGCTCTGGAGGCGGGTGGCAGAGACAATGGAGCGCCTGGTCTGCGCCCGCACTACCATGCGAACTACTATGCGGCTTTCGTTATTGGTCCGGACGGGCACAACATCGAAGTGGTTTGCCACAAACCCGAGGCCTAACTCTTCCAAAAAGGCTCATAAAATGGTTCGCCACTACAGCGAGCGTCAGGCGTGCCCTAATCAAAGCCAGCGCATGCGGGGCGGCATTTTTCTCGCGTTCCGTCGCGAGGCAAGGATCGTCATCGACCTGTCACAAACAAGGTTCACGTGCGAGATTTAGGAATAAAGTCGCTAGGCACGTGTTAGGCCTCGAATTTGGCTGGGTCCGCTGCTTGGTAAGCGCCGTCAGCGCGCTCACGTTTGCATCGGAAGACGTAGACCCTGATCGGGTCACTCAAAAGCTCAGAGATTTCGCGTGGCGCCAGATTTCCCCATGCGTCTTCGGGCGCCCCGCCCGATGAACCGGGCGCGGTGCATGGAACATTCGACAGCATTGGAAGTTCAACATTCGAAGGAGAATGCTGCGATGATTGAAGGGGTCGAACATTCCGCCAGTGGGCCGGATCGGGAAGTCGAGTGCCAAGCAGACATGGAGCGGCTGATGCGGCAAATCATCACCGAGGCGAACATGCAGGGATGGGGTTCGATTGAAGCATTGAACGCCATGGAGGTTGTGCTGAGAAAGCTCCATTTAACCTACGCCGAGGATCCAGGGCCAGGAAGCGCACCGCTCGTAAGCGAGCTGGATCCCTCCAGTGACGCGAACAATGGAGCTCCCTAGCGCTCCTTTCCTCCAACAGGGCTGCTGCGGTCTCTGCGCCGTTAAAGGGCCTGCGGAAATTCGAGACGTCGACGAGAACCATCCGACCGAACCGCCAATACGCGACCATCCCCGATTTCCAACGGTTTCCGGCTAACCTCGGCTAGAAAGTACGGATACCAAGCACTTCCGAAGTCGGCCGACGCGCCCGAAACTCCGTTGGAAGGCGCGCACTGCGGGCGTTGCTAACTAGGATCAGCAGTTCTATAGCTGGGATTTAGCCGGCCAACATGAATACGGCCGCCCAGAATAGGCAGGACAGTTCACCTGCGACCAAAAATCCAATGATGGGGTCGTTCATGAGATCCTCCTCGGGCAACCTCCATTGCCCTGTGGCGACTTTAAGGCACGTCAGCAGTCTGCGCTACCCCTGATTTTAAGCGCCGACCGCCTTCGACGGACACTCGAAGCCTGTCACGTTGCGCACACGAGCATTTCCACTCCATTTGATTTTTGACAGTTCACAACGGTTCCGGCCCGCGTCTCCCAGTCCGATCACGGTAGCCAAGCGCCCTGGACAGCGGCGTGAAGCCGGAAACCATCAAATGCTGGGACTGAACACCTAGCCCCAGACTGTTGTGCGCAGGAATTTGCAACTGAGCCTTCGGGCAAATGAGTGGGGTGAGAGTGAAGTCCATCACGGCGCTTTTCACGCGCCAGACGATGGTGAATGGACTTTTGTATAAGCACACACTAAATTTTGATCCGCTGTTACCTAGGCTGAAACCGGAACGGCACTCATAGCGATTGTATTTTTGCATCCATTATTGAGCGGATTTTTAGGCTTCTTGCTTAGAGGCTGAGCTGAACCCGTCACTCTACTGTGACGGGTTTTCTTTCCTTCGTTGTTTCCGGATGCGCCTGCTCGAGATTATTGCGGCCAAGAAGGAGACATTGAAGCCGCAGAAGGGCAAGGGCAAGACAGTGTTTTCGTCGTCGCCGAGCAATGTCGTCAACATCATGGATACCTTGTGCTCGAGCGCATTGAGCCGTGCCTGGCGCTTCTGAAGCCGGTCTCGCCAAACGGCCCGGAATGGGCGTAAGAACGGAAATGGTTCTCAGTATGACGCTACCGTGTTTTGTAAAAACCCGGCCCGATAAAGGAACAGGGCGCTCGACCCTTGCGGGGAGCGCCCTGTCTGGACCCGGACGACCGCGCGGCAGACAAGCTGCTCGGCAGGCGATCATCGATACGGGTGATGACCGATAGATGATGACCGGCTGCTCGGATTTCAAGGACTCTCGACGTGCTCGAGTTCGAAGAAATAAATCCGCCCGTCGCCTTGATGGTCATCGCACCCATGATTCACTCCTCATCAATCCGTCGGAATGATCGACAATGGATTGATCGTCATATCCAGGGCCGCGCTCTCGACGCCGCCGAACACGGTTGTCTACACGGACGCGACCGAACTCTCGCGCAAAGACGACGCTGGAGAAAACAGGTTTCGGGCGACTCGCATCCTGCCGCCTTCGTGAAAACGCAACGCAAGCCGAAGCGGGATCCCGACGGCAGCCAACCTCCGGTCTCCCGATCGAAACAGTAAGACACCGGCGCGTATGTCCGACGTGAACCGTTTGCCGAACGAGCCGAGATTTTCCAGCACACGGTCGAATGGATGCCCCGCCGGGATGCCGCGTCCGTTCCAAAGTCCGACCACCTCGCGCGGCGCGACGGGCGGCAGGCTTCGGAACTCCTCAAGCGCTGCCTGCTGGTCTTTCACCGGAAGCATCTTTCTTGTCCCTACGCTCTCTGGCCCGTTGCCTGGATTTGGCAACGCGCCGCGCGATCCGCAGTTCCTCCAGCGTCGGCATCCACCAGCCCCTTTTGAGCTCGCGCTCGTTCGGCGACGTTCGTGCGGGCCAGGTCGTTACCAGTTCTTCGAGTGAACCAGATCGCCAGGAGGCCCAGACATATTCCTCACCATATGCGGTAGGGAAGTAGAACGCGCTGACTGTCGCTGGGTCGGCCAGCTCACCATCCGTGCCCATGAAGAAGACGATGCCGACATGCGTGCCGACCGCGCGCTCGAAGGGCGGAGCATCATCGGCAGGGACAGGATATCGCTTCCGCCGGCGCTCCCTTATCCTCGCCTTGGATGCGTCGTCTTCTTGCGTTCCCTTGATCGCTTCGCGCCGGGCCTGCCGTGCTTCCGGCTCACTACGGCCCGCCGCCGCCTCGATCGTTGGCCATCGCTTCCGGAGTTCATCGAACGAGCGGTAAGGGACGGTCCATAGCCGGCGATCGGCGTCCCAGCGTGCATACGGAATTTCCCGGACCTCGTTGACGACCGTGCGTGAATAGGGTGTCTGGATCTGCAACGTGGCGGGCGTCGCCTCGAGATAGCGACTTTCAATCGGATCAAAGGCGAACGCGTCCCTGCCCTTCTCATCAGCGAATCTATCGGCTTCTGCCTCCACCTCGGCCAGCCAACGGCTGATGCGCTTCTCGGCAGTGCGGCCCGGCACGAACCACGCATTCAGCCGGTCGCTCCAGCGGGCACGCGGGAACGCCTCCCGAAACCGTGCGACTGTTGTTCGGTCATGCGGCAGGTCGGTCGTGGCGCCGATACGCGCGGGTGAGCCAGACTCGTGTTTCGCTTCTTCATCCATCGGTCATGGTCCGGGCAAGTACCCCCGGTTCTCACGCGGCCCGTTTTGATTTCCCGAGGCGCTTGATCGCCTGTTCGAGGGGACGCTCGCCGTCCCAATAGTCCTGCCAGGCAGTGATTTTTGCAAGCAGCGCCGGCACGGTCCGGACGGTGAACCGCCTCGGGTCGAGATCGGACTTTACCTGCGTCCAGTTGAGCGGCATCGACACTGTGGCGCCGGGCCGCGCCCGCGGCGAGAGCGGCGCCACGGCGGTTGCCATACGGTCATTGCGCAGATAGTCGAGGAAGATTCTGCCGCTGCGAAGGCTCTTGCTCATCTTGATGAGATAGCGGTCGGGATTGTCGCGTGCCATCTCAAGGCAGACATCATGCGCGAATCCCTTGGCCTCCGCCCATGACAGAGGCTTGCGCTTGTTGAGGGCGAACGGCGTGACAACATGCAGCCCTTTGCCACCCGTGGTCTTGCAGAAGCTGACGAGGCCGAGTGCGTCGAGGCGATCGCGCATCTCGCGCGCGGCCGCGACTACAGCAACAAACGGCACGTCGGGACCAGGATCGAGATCGAACACCAGACGGCCGGGCACTTCCGGCTTGCCTGGTTCGCAGTTCCACGGATGCAATTCGATACCGCCGATCTGGGCGATCGCAGCCAGTCCCTCGATCCGGTCGATCTGAAGGTAGGGCTTCTTGTCACCGAAGACTTTTACCAGTTCGAGCAGGTTGGACGTGCCGGGCATCGCATGCCGCTGGAAAAACTGCTCGCCGCCAATACCATCAGGCGCTCGAATGATCGAGCATGGGCGCCCTCTGATGTGATCGATGAGCCAGGTGCCAACGGCCTCATGATAGCGGGCAAGGTCTTCCTTTGTGACCGGTTCGCCATCACCGGCGTCCGGCCAGAGTGGCTTGTCGGGACTGGAGATGAGGACGCCCATGACCTCTGCCTTGCCCCCTTTGCGGCGGGCAGCTTTGTGTTTGGCGGTCGCGACCGGTTCAGCGGTATCGGTCTTGGCGGGCGACGCCGGTTTCCCGGCTTCAACCTCTTTCGCCAGTTTGTCCCCACGCAGTCCTTTGAAGGACGCCTGACGGACAAGGCCGTCAGCGGTCCAACCTTCGAATTCGATCTCGGCGACAAGCTCGGGCTTCACCCAGGCCACTTCCGCCTGCTTCTTCGGAGCACCTATGCCAGTGAAGGGCGATCTCGTCGTCTCGAGCGCCTTGAGTTTCGGAAGCAACATCTCGACTTTCTTGGCGGCGTAGCCGGTTCCGACACGGCCGACATAGACAAAGTGATCGCCGCGGGGAACGCCGACCAGGAGAGATCGAAACTTGCCGTTGTTCCTTGCATAGCCACCGATCACGACCTCATGGCCGGCCCGGCATTTGGCCTTCGCCCAGGTGTCGGTGCGGCCCGACCGGTAGAGCGCATCCATCTGCTTGGAGACAATACCTTCAAGCGACAGCTTGCAGGCGGAGCGCAGCACCGCGTCACCGCCGGATTCAAAGTGATCGACGTAGCGAATACGCGGATCGTCGCTCCCGGCAGCGAGGAAGTCTTCGAGCCGCTTCTTCCGCTCGACTAGTCGCATCGACCGCAGGTCCTCGCCGCCATCGAAGAGCAGGTCGAAGGCGAAGTAGACAAGGTTACCGGTCTTCCCTTCCGAGAGCGCGGCTTGAAGTGCTGCGAAATCGGGTGCGCCATTGTTGTCGAGGGCGCAGATTTCGCCATCGATGATGCAATCGGGCAATTCGGATGCAACATCGGCGATCTCTGGATATCTCGCGGTCCAGTCGAGACCCCTGCGCGTCTTCAGCGTCACCTTGTGCCCGGCAGCGCGCATCTGCATCCGATAGCCGTCGAACTTGATCTCGTGTAGCCAGTCGTCACCGGTCGGCGGCCGGGAAACCGTCTCGCAGAGCTGCGGCTCGATAAAATCCGGCAAGTCGACTGCGGTGGAGGTCGCGACATTCTTGCGAGGCCTCTTCTTGCGCTCGTCGGCCGCCAGACCATGCTTGCTGTCCCAGACGGCATCCGCCTCGACATCCGCATGCGCCATCATGAACGGTCGTGGCTTGCGGCCCTTGCCCTCGGCGATTTGCTCCATGCTGCGGCCGGAGGCGACGGAGGTCATATTTTCCTCCACGATCGCCGCGCCGTTCTCCTCGAGGGAATAATTGTCATGATGCTTGATGAGCAGCCAGTTGGTCCGCTTGCCGCCATCGCGATCATTGCGCATTCGGACCAGCACGAAGCTGCCATGCAGCCGCTTGCCATCGAGCGTGAACTTGAAGTCGCCTTTCCTCAAGGCCTCTTCTGGCGACTTGCTGCCTTCCGGCTTCCAATAGCCGCGATCCCACAACATCACCGTGCCGCCGCCATATTGGCCCTTTGGGATCGTTCCTTCGAAGTCGCCATACTCGAGAGGATGATCCTCGACTTCGACCGCCAGGCGTTTGTCATGCGGATCAAGCGAGGGGCCCTTGGTCACCGCCCAGGACTTGAACACGCCGTCGAGTTCAAGCCGCAGATCATAGTGAAGCCGTGTGGCGTCGTGCTTCTGGATCACGAACCGCCTTCGGTTCGACGGCTTGACCTGAGCCAGACCGCTCGGTTCGCTGGTTTTCTTGAAATCGCGCTTAGCGCGGTATTTTGAAAGATTGTCAGCCATTGGTTTCGCGGATCCTTTCCATGGTCCGAGGAGCGACGCCGGCATCTGCCTCCCGATCGTCGATGTTCACACGAGAGAACGCCTTCGGCGGCCCGTGGTTTCCTGGGCGCGGGCATGGGAACCGGTCGAACAGTTGATATCGCGGCAGAGGCTGATATGTTCTCTATTTGTTTCGGTACGGATTCTGCGGATGATCCGCCGATCCCATCGCCATCGCTGAAGTCGCCATGAAAGAAATGAGCCCGACCCCTATACGCAAGATCGTCCATGTGGATATGGACGCCTTCTATGCGTCGGTCGAGCAGCGCGATAACCCCGATTTGCGCGGCAAACCTATTGCCGTCGGCGGCTCCGCCGCGCGCGGCGTCGTGGCGGCCGCGAGCTACGAGGCGCGCGCCTATGGCGTTTATTCGGCAATGCCGTCGGTCACCGCCAAACGAAAGTGCCCGGACCTGATTTTCGTGCCTCCGCGCTTCGACGTCTACAAGGCAGTATCCCAGCAGATCCGCGAGATCTTTGCGGAATACACGCCGCTGATCGAGCCGCTATCGCTTGACGAAGCCTATCTCGATGTCACCGAGAACCTGAAAGGCATGGAGATCGCCACCGAGATCGCGCTGGAAATCCGTGCCAGGATCAAGGCCGTCACCGGCCTCAACGCATCGGCCGGTATTTCCTACAACAAGTTCCTCGCCAAGATGGCTAGCGACCTCAACAAACCCAACGGCCAGGCGGTCATCACGCCGAAGAACGGACCGGCCTTCGTCGAGGCCCTTCCCGTCAAGAAGTTCCATGGTGTCGGTCCGGCCACTGCCGAGCGCATGCGCAAATATGGGATCGAGACCGGGCTCGATCTGAAATCGAAGTCGCTCGCTTTTCTGCAGGAGCATTTCGGCAAGTCCGGTCCGTATTTCTATGGCATCGCCCGTGGCGTCGACGAGCGCCAAGTGAAACCCGATCGGATCCGCAAGTCGGTGGGGGCAGAGGACACCTTTGTCGAGGACATTGCCGATCTCGACCTGGCGATCGCGGAGCTCAAACTCCTTGCCGAAAAGGTCTGGCGCTACTGCGAAGGGCAAGGCATCAGCGGCAAGACGGTAACCGTGAAAATCAAATACTCGGATTTCACTCAGGCGACGCGGAGCCGGACCGGGTCAGTAGCATTTGCGGGTATTCGTGACGTCCTTGCTGCAGCGTCGGACCTCTTGGCGACCGTCTATCCGTTCAAGCGGCCAGTGCGGCTGCTCGGCGTCACGCTTTCAACGCTGACGGCTTCCAAAACCGGCGATCCACAACCACAGTCTCAACTTGATCTCGGGCTCTGACCGGCCATCTCCCTGAAATAGGAAAGCCTGCCGCGGGAGGAGGTGCGGCAGGCTTTCCTAAAAGAACCGAACAGCGGGGAGGAGGAGTGCCGCTGTTCAACAGACGTCCCTTCGGGAGGAGGAACGGGCCGTCTGAAACTCGAAGCGTTGCGGGAGGAGGAGCATCGCTTCGATAAAAGTAGTCATACTCGGACCGGCGCCATCCCGCCAGCGTCTATGTTGCACTGCAGCTATGCATTTCCCGCAACAATCCGCGGGACACGTGGGTATTCATGCCTGATGTTGTCGGCGGCTCGGTCCTTCCAATGGAATTCCAGGGACGGTAACGCCTCAGAAGAATGCGCACCTGCGAATTAATCAGCGGAATTCCATTGTGCGGCGCAGCAATCATCACCACATCAACAGTTCAGGCCCAATTGGCGGCCAAGGAGACGGCAGTGCTCGACAAGTCCCCACAAAATCACCGCCTGGTCGAGGTCGCCGGGTTTGGCTCCAATCCGGGATCATTGAGGGCGTGGCTGTATCTGCCTTCCATCATGGCCCCAGGCACCCCGCTTGTGGTTGCGCTGCATGGCTGCACGCAGACGGCGCGGGGCTACGCAACGGGATCCGGCTGGTCTCAACTCGCGGAGCGACGCGGATTCGCGGTGCTTTATCCGGAGCAGCAGCGATCGAATAATGCCAACCTCTGCTTCAACTGGTTCGAGCCCGGCGATATCAGGCGAGATGCGGGAGAGGCATTGTCCATCCGGCAGATGACCAGCCATCTCGTTCAGTCGCAGGGCATCGATCCCAACCGCATCTTTGTCACGGGCCTTTCAGCAGGCGGTGCGATGGCGAATGTCATGCTGGCGACCTATCCCGACATATTTGCGGGCGGCGCAATCATCAGTGGGCTACCCTATGGCGTGGCAGGCACAATCCCGGAGGCGTTCGAGCGTATGCAAGGCCGCAATCCGCCGGCTATCTCCAGGCTCCAATCCGTTCTCAAGAGCGCATCAAACCACCGCGGGCCCTGGCCTTCGGTTTCGATCTGGCACGGCACGCATGACCAGACAGTCCGACCCAGGAATGCGGACCAGATCATCAAGCAATGGAGTGGTGTTCACGCCCTAGCTACCGAGCCGACTCGGAGCGAGTTGATACACGGCCATACCCGGAAAGTTTGGCTAGACGCGGAAGGCAGGCAGGTCGTCGAAACCTACTTCGTCAAAGGCATGGGCCACGGCGTGCCTTTGTCGACGAACAGCGATGTTCCGATCGGGAGAGCCGGACCGCATATGCTTGAGACAGGGATTTCCTCAACCGTGCGTATCGCACGTTCATGGGGTCTGACCACGGAGGCGGACGTCGAGGAGGCCGAGGCATGCGACAATTCTCTCCGCCGAGAAGAACCCGATTTGCCGTCATCCACGATAGAAAGGACGTTGCGCTACGCTAGGTCGCGATCGAATACCGCTGGCACCGCTTCGGACGGTAAGATCGCGAAGGTCATAAACGATGCGCTTCGGGCCGCGGGTCTAATGCGGTAAGTAGATAGGCGCAAGGAGCATGATGAACTTTTTGCGAACACAATCTGCCTCTATATGCCTGCACATCGGCCTTGCTGTGAGCGTCTGAGGATGTTCGCGGGGCCGCAAGTCGCTTGAGACTTTTGACCACGGATGTACTGGCACTGGAATTGAAGTGATGTGAGGAAGGTCGGCCCGGCCTTTTTTGTTGCCTGCCGATCTGCTGCAAGACGGGAACCACCATTTCGGACCCCGCACTTGGAAGCGTTGGTTTGGTGTCCAGCATCGCTGCCTTGATGCTGCCCAACAGAGTTCTCAGCGTCGGCTGGGCCGCCGTGCACTAATTCGGCATGACGTCAGGGAGTGTGCTGCAGCAGCTTAGTCTGCAAGTCTGTCCAGTGCTCTTGGAATGCAGCTCTTGCTTTCTCGTAGTGGCGATTGCGCAAACTATTGATGAGCCGCTCGTGTTCTTCCGCCATCTCCCCTGGCTCGCTATAAAAATCCTGCCGCTGCACAAGAAGTAACTCGATCTCACTTTCAAGGGTTGCGTACATCCTTCTCAGACGAACGCTTCCGCTTGCATCTATGATAGATCGATGGAAGTCGCGATCAGCGGCAACAAGTGTGGATTTGTCGGAGGAAAGTTTCGAACTACGCATCACCTTCACGGCATCGAGCGCTTGTTGGGGAATCAACCCTGTGAACACGATCATGCGTACCGCCTCCCCCTCAATTGCTCCGCGCATCCGAGTGATGTCGACGATGTCGTCGGGACCAAAATCGGGAAGAACAAATCCACGATTTGGTATCTGTCTCAGCAGTCCTTCGTTGACCAACGCTTGTGCAGCGGCGCGAAAAGTATGCCTTGATGTGGAATGCTCCTCACACATCTTCGCATCGCGAAGAAACTCTCCAGGACGGAATTCGCCGGAAAGTATGCGTTTCCTCACAGCTGACGAAAGCGCTTCTACAGCGGTCAGGGTGTGGGACCCGCTTAAAGCGTCTGTCTCATGTTGCTCGACTGTTATGTCTCTTCGTGACGACATGGGGACCCTGAGTATCTTCCTGACTACCTTTTGTTCAACACCGCCGTCATATACACGACAAGCGCAGTGTGGAAGCATTTCGACTGTCCGACGAGCACGCGTTACGATCGGCAGCGCGACTTAGACGGCGGCGAGGGCTTGGTCGATGCCTTCGAGCAGCCGTCCGGCGTGCTCGCTTGTGAAAACCAGCGGTGGTCTAATCTTGAGGATGTGTGCATCCGCACCTGTGGCCGAAATAAGAATTCTTCGATCTCTGAGCCCGTTTACAACTGCGAGCGCGCGATCCATATCAGGTATCTTAAGATCTCGATCCTTGACTAGTTCAACACCGAAATAAAGACCGGTGCCTCGAACATCACCGACGAACTCGTACTTCTTTTGAAGGTCGTTCAGCCCCTCCAGAATTTGGCTTCCTATCTTAGAAGCATTCTGCATCAGATGTTCTTCGATGATAGTGTCCAGCACCGCCTTTGCTGCGGCAATGGCTACGCTATTTCCACCAAAGGTGTTGAAATAGCGCATGCTCGCTCCGAATTCTGAGACAAGTTCGGGGCGCAGTACCACGCCCGCTACAGGATAGCCGTTGCCCATAGGTTTGCCCATGGTGACAATATCGGGTTGGACGGAATGTCGGGCATGCCCCCAAAGGTGCGTCCCTGTCCGCCCAAATCCAGATTGGACCTCGTCGGCTATGAAGAGCCCACCCGCCCTGCGAACGACTTCGGCAACTGGAGCGAGAACGTCTACAGGGTCAACATACAGTCCATCCGAAGAGAAAGCCGAGTCTGCGATAAAGGCAGCGAAACCACCCCCGTGGCGTTCGATATCGGCGATCTGGCGTGTAACATCTTCCGCCATCCTCCTGCCGATCTCTGCGACAGGCAGACGGTACGAGTCCGGCGCGGCAACTGTTCGGACATACGGATCAAGCGTGGATTTCTTTCCCAGCGACGGAGAGATCGCCGCGACCGCTCCGCTATTGCCATGGTACGCTTCGGCGGTGACAATGATGCCTGTTTTTCCCGTGAAGAAGCGAGCTACCCGCAATGCGAGGTCATTTGCCTCGGACCCCGTGCATGTAAACATGGCGCAACCAGTTCTTCCGAGCTCTCCGCCGAATGTGCGGATTAACATTTCCGCATAATCGAGAAGTTGATTCTGCATATAGCGGGTGTGGGTGCACAGCGTTCCAAGCTGATCCTGGATTGCGTGGACAACGCGCGGATGCGAATGCCCCAAGGAAGCAACGTTGTTATAGGCATCGAGATATTCGTTGCCGTGTTTGTCATAGAGAAATACGCCTTTAGCCCGGGAGATCTCGACCGGGGATCTGTAAAATAGCCGGTACGCCGGGCCCAAAAGGCGCTGGCGACGTGCGATATGGTCGAGATCGTCCGCAGTCAGGTGGGACGTGTCGTTTGGATTAAAGCCGTTCGCCATATCACCGCGGAAGCCTGTCGGGACAGTTTTGTTGTGCTGACGCATGTTAAATCCTACCTGTGAGCAGATCAGCGATCTGATTGGTTGACAGAGAATTGAACCAACGGAGATGAGCCCACCCCGCTTCGGTATGGCGAAGTATGTAGCGGCTGTTCTCGGGAAAGAGCTGGGCGCGCCAACAGGTCAAAAGTGCCCGTACGGCAAGGCGCCCCATGGCAAGAAATGGGATGAGGAGCAGCTCTTCATGCTCCAAATCGGCATGGCGAAGGTAGCCGCGCAACACGTCTTTAGGCTCGACAAACAAGTCCTGTCGATTGGTATTGTCAAGTTGCTTTGGCATTTGGTTCATGAGAGCCGTGGACACATCTACAGCGATGGCGGTGCGAACAGCATCACCGAAGTCTATGATCCCGTTGACAAACTGTGGATTGCCGTGATCGACGACGAGGTTCGACGTGTTAAAATCGTTGTGCAGTACTTGTCGCCGGCAACAATCGAGTCGAGGTTTGATTTCGGCAAACCTGTCTAGTGCCGTCTTGACCCAAGCCCGTCGTCCATCGTTCGGCACATAATCCAACAGGTAGGACAGATTAAGAAGATGCGTCACATCCCAGGCCAGCTCGCGACCATCAGATGGGTGCGAAAAGTCTGCCATTGCATTCCGAAGCTTGGCGAGTAGTTCTCCGACACAAACGCGCTGGGCGGCCGTCGAATTCGTTTTGTCCAAGGGAGTACCACGGATAAACGAAATGAGCCTCACCACACGACGCTCAGCGTCACTCGTCGTCACCACCGGCAAAAACTGACCTTGCAGGTCCCCAAAGATGCGAGGTGTCGGAAGTGCTGGCGCTCGCAGCTCAACGTGGCGCATCAGCGCGACTTGAAAATCCAGTTCGTCGAAGCTTTCAGAGGGATGAGCGACCTTTAGCACGAACTGCCCGTTTTCTGCGCAATCCAAGAAGAACGTGTCGTCCTTCTCGGTTTCAAAGCGCTTTGCCGAGCCTCTCCTTCCATAAAGTTGCTCAGCAATTGTCTCCGCTTCGGCCTCGCTGATGGGCCGGCAAGCTTCGGAAAGTTCCGAAGCCGGGGGGCGGCGTGACAGATGGATGTCTTTATCTAGCATGGCAAACCTAGTTTGTTTCCTCCTTGGAAGCGACGGAGGTGAGAATGACCTGGGCCCTTTAGGATGAGGTTTTTTTGTACAACAATCTATCAAACCGTCAAGTCATTCCTTCTATTCGTGCTGATAAAATGTGTATTCCATCCTGCTCCAACCAGTCAGGAAGTCGCCAAAATTTCGAATAAATGCTGCGTTTTCAGATACTACGCTGTCCGCCCTAGGCTGATCCAACCGCCACCCCTGGCCCATCGTGGAAAGTAACACCCGGGCCGACTTTTATAATTGTTGTACAATTCCGTTGCAATGGTAATTCGATTGTGCTTTCTTAAGAGCGCCAGGCCGCCGAGATTTGTGGCCGTCTACTCTGAACAAGGATACTCCCATGACTCTCCCGCGCCCGAAATTCATAACCTTCGATTGCTATGGCACCCTGACCAATTTCGACATGGCCGGTGCGGCGCGGCGTGTCTACGGCGAGCGTCTCTCCCCAAAGGCGATGGCCTGCTTAGTCGAGGCTTTTAGGGGCTATCGCCTTGACGAGGTGCTGGGGCCATGGAAGCCTTTACGCGAGGTAGTGCACAATTCCGTCGAACGCAGTTGCAAGCGCATCGGTATCCAGTTCAAACCTGAAGACGCGCAACGTATCTATGACGAAGTGCCGACCTGGGGTCCCCACCCGGACGTTCCGGCCGGCCTGTCCAGGGTGGCCAAGGAAATCCCACTGGTGATCCTGTCCAACTCGATGAATGACCTGATCATGTCAAATGTGGAAAAGCTCGGCGCGCCCTTTCATACCGTCATCACCGCCGAAGAGGTTGGCGCCTACAAACCGCTGATGAAGGGCTTTGAATACATGCTCGACAAGCTCGGCTGCGGCCCCGAGGACATCACTCATGTCTCCTCCTCCTTCCGCTATGACCTGATGACGGCCTATGATCTGGGGATCAAGAGTAAGGTCTGGGTGAACCGCGGCCACGAGCCCGCCAACCCGTTCTATGGTTATGCCGAAATCCCGGATATCTCCGGCCTGCCGGGCGTCTTCGGGCTCTGATGGAGAAAGGTACTGCGGGCGGTTTCCGCCCGCACGTCTTCTTGGGCTTGCCGCAACATTTTCGCAGGCTGCGATTAAGTCTGAAGCTGCTTGGCAAAACCGACAAGGTCTCGTTGTCGGCAAATTTCTGCTGCAGGACATTCTGGGCCAAAATCTACCAATGTGAGTGACGACAATGTCTAGTTTGAAAGCGCCCTTCTTCACCGATGATGCCGTCGCCAGCCCTTTTTGGTGGGATGAGGCCCGTCCGAACGGAGCCAATGCCGACGATATCCCCTCCTCCACCGAAGTCGCAATCATCGGCGGTGGCTTCACGGGCCTCAACGCGGCTCTAGTTCTTGCAAGGGCCGGCAAGCAAGTCAGCGTCTATGACGCTGACGCACCGGGTTGGGGCGCTTCGTCGCGCAATGGCGGGTTTCTAGGGCCTGGCTGGGCGTTTTTCGATACCGCGATGACCTCCTATGGCGCAGACATGGCTCGACGCGTCGTGGAGGAGAGTTTTCAATCGCTGCAATACGTCAAAGATGTTGTCGCAAAGGAACAGATCGACTGCGACCTGAAGGTGGTTGGATACTTCAAGGGAGCAATGACCCCCCGCATCTATGACAGCCTTAGCGCCAACATAGAGCGCATTCGCAAAGTACTCCCGTGCGACGCCTACATGGTTCCGCGGTCCGAACAGCATAAGGAGGTTGGTTCCGGTCTTTACCACGGCGGGGTCGCGATGCCTGGTTATGCAGGGCTACATCCAGCAAAATACGTCAAAGGCCTCGCAGAAGCGGCCCAGCGCCTCGGGGTGCGCGTGTTCAGCAACGCCCGAGTAACCGATCTTCAGAAAAGTGCTGGTGCGTTCGCGTTCAAAGTTCAGGGTCGAGATGTCTCAGCACGCCAGGTTCTGATAGCGACCAATGGATACAGCGGCGCGCTGCTGCCCTATCTAAGGCGGCGCATTATTCCCGTTGGCAGCGGCCTGGTCGCAACCGAACAGCTGCCGCCGGAGCTTATGAGCAAGCTGATGCCGAAGCAACAGATGCTTGCCGGCAGCCAGCGCGTGGTGACTTATTTTCGCCCTTCGCCCGATGGAACACGCATCATCCTGGGTGGACGCGTTCTCGATATGAGCGGCACGGTAAAAAGCAACTCCGCGAACGCAAGCTATCTTCGCAGCCTGCTGGTCAAGATCTTTCCGGAATTGAACGCACACAAGATCAGCCACTACTGGCACGGCCAATTGGGTTTCACCTTCGACCATTTCCCGCACGTTGACACCATCGAAGGGATGTTTTTCGCCGGCGGCTACAACGGCACAGGCGTCGCGCGCGCCAGTTGGCTCGGCGGTAAAGTCGCCAACGAAATGCTCGGTAATGACCAGGGCAAGACAGTCTACAGCGAACTCAGCTTTGAGACGCGCTCGTATTTCAACGGCAAGCCCTGGTTTCTTCCGTTGGCGGTTTGGTACTATGGAATGCTTGATAAATGGGATCAGCGGTGAACCGTCCATTGAAAGCCGGGCCTTATCTGCGCACGGGCGCGGCACTCTGGATCCTTCTATTGCAGCCGCTGCAGAAAATCTGGTAGTTTATTGTTGGCGTTGTCAGAGACGATTTAGCTTCCTTCGAAGGAAATCCCGCATGGATTCCTCAGCGGTGCTGCCATGTTCCTAAGTCGATCATTGGATGTTCTTCTATCGGGGATAGGAGCCAGCACGGTCTCCCGCTGCCATTTCCAAATGTGTCCGTCCGGGTTAGCGAAGCTTTGCTCCAGGTCGATTTATCCCAGATCATAATGCATGAAGCTGACGAGCCAAATACCGTCGTCGTCTTGTTTTCGGACGGGCACGCAAAATCGGTTGCGTTAGACCCCATGGACAACCTTCCAGTGCTGTGCGACATTGAGCTAAAATAAGCCAGTACGCATATTAGGGGGCCAATATGCCAATGGATGATTATCTTTTCGGCTCCGATTTTTGATAAGGCTGGGGGGGTTGGGATGGATGACTGGCTAAAAGCCTTAGTGGCTGCCGCATGCCTCGTGGTGATCGCAGGCGGCGGATATTTCGCGTGGGATGAGAGTGGCGCGGCTAACGCGGTCGCGTTTGCCGACAAAGAGAAAACTATGCCGGCTGTGTGCGCCCTGGCTGAGCCAGAAGATAGTGGCCTGTCAGCGATGCGCGAGTACTGCAAAGAACAAGGCTATTACTAGCCGCAGCGGCGCACGCTACTAGCCGCAAAAACAAGCATGTCCCAGCATAGATGACGAGGTGTTTCAAGCGACTAGCCGCGGAATCCTCAACTCATTACGCTTCCTGCACCGTTTGACACCGAGGGAAGAGACCGCAGATGCTGTGGCCTCAATAGCTGGCGCGTAGCGGGCGATTGCCCTCGAGACGTCAGGCCACCGGGCGCACTATCCATTTGGAAATGCCGGCGGTCACGGCCCAGCGAAAAGAACCGAGCCGTTGCGGCGGGTCGGGGTTTTCATCGGGGTTCGGCAACGGCTCTTCGTCGGGAAGGCGATCCGGATCGGGTTCCACCACCGGCCGGTCAGGCTCGTGAATAGGCGGGACAGGCTCTTCAATCGGCGGCACTGGCGGAAGTGGCCCCGGATCATCCGGGCCGGGATTTACAGGTGTGCTCATAGGACGTTCTCCTTTAGCGAGACATCCGGCCATCTGAGGCGGATTTCTCGTAGGCCAAATCGCGGTTGTGTTTCTGGACCATCGGTTCCATGTCGGGCGATGGCACCAGTCGTCAACGTCGGCACAGACGGAATCCTTTTCGATGCCGCATTGAACCAGCGTCACCAGCTTGTCCCGATGGCGACGCATTGCAAGAACAGCGTGTCGACTGGTGAGGCTTTGTTGGGGAGACAGGCCTCAACCTCTTAGAAGACGCCGAGACCAATTAGGTTCCACCGAATGATACCCAATGGCTTCTTACCGAACTCATAAGCCACGCTCAAGGATTGCTCCTCGCTTCCATTGCACCGCTCCCCGAGGTGGCTATAGCCTGAGGAATCGCCGACCGGCCATTTGCAGATGAACGCAGCAGATCGCTTCGGCAGGTCGCTTTATGCTTTGCGCACCTCTGCGGTCTTGACGAGTGTCGAACCGGCGGCACCCACTCAACGCGCAAATATCCGCGCCGGGAACAGCGCTATACGCGTGCGGCGGCGGAAGCGGTCCGCTTGTTTATAATGCTGCGGGCCTGCATCTTGATTTGCGGCGGCAATTGCTGGTCTACCCGCGCGGAAATTTCCCGACTTCGAGCGCCGTCTGGAGACATGACCCGCGTGTGCCGAGCTTGCCCACAGACATCGTCCTCGATGGTGACACGGCACCGCGCGCGGCGACGGCGAGCCACTCGGGAAGGCGCATCTCGCTTGTCGTCGGTACATTGTAATGCGACTTCGAAAACTTGTTCTAGCAGGAAATTATCGTGCAGTTCATATCAAAAATGAACAGAGCCGAGCGCCAGAAGCAGGACGCCCATGTTATAGTGGGTGCCCTTAGTACGGGGAGAAAGGTACGAGGCCGTGGGCCAGCCCCAGGTGGAACGCAGACTGGCGGCTATTCTGGCTGCCGACGTCGTGGGCTTCAGTCGGCTGATGGGAGTCGATGAAGCCGGAACGGCGCGTGCGCTGCGGGGCCACCGGGAAGCCATCTCGCCGATTATCACGGAACACGGCGGTCGGATTGTAAAGACCATTGGCGACGGCGTGCTGCTGGAGTTCCTCTCGATCGTCGCTGCCGTCGCGTGCGCAGCGGCCATTCAGAAGTATGGCGGAGCGAAATGCAGTGGCACCCTCCGATCAACGGATGCTGTTCCGCATCGGAATCAATCTCGGCGACGTCCTGATCGAGGGCGACGACATTCTGGGAGATGGTGTCAACGTAGCGACTCGGCTTGAGGAGATTTCCGAGGCCGGCGGAATCTGCATCTCTGAAGACGTATACCGACAGATCGATGGCAAGGTGGATATTAGTTTTGCCGATATGGGCTTGCACCACCTGAAAAATATCGCGCGGCCGTTGAGAACCTTCCGGGCGCACCTCGAGCAGATCAAGCCCTTACGGGCGCCTGGACTTGCGTTGCCCGACCGGCCATCGATCGCAGTACTGCCGTTTGGGAACATGAGCAGCGATCCAGCACAGGACTATTTTGGCGACGGCATCGTCGAAGAGATCATCATCGGGCTGTCACGCATTCGCTGGCTCTTCGTTATCGCCCGCAATTCCAGCTTCACGTACAAGGGGCGCGCTGTCGACGTGAAGCAGGTCGGGCGCGAATTAGGCGTGCGCTATGTGCTGGAAGGCAGCGTGCGCAGGGCGGCCAATCGAGTGCGTATATCTGCCGAGCTTGTTGAGGCCGCGACGGGCGTGCATATTTGGGCGGATCGCTTTGAAGGGGGACTGGAAGACATTTTCGAACTGCAGGACCGAGTAACCTCGAGCGTGGTCGGCGCCATTGGACCGAAGCTCGAGCAGGCTGAGATCAAGCGGGCCAAGCACAAGCCTACCGAGAACCTCGACGCCTACGATTACTTCCTGCGGGGCTTGGCAGCCTTGCATTGCTGGAGTCGAGAAGCCAACGCCGAGGCGCTGCGGCTTTTTTATCGCGCCATCGAACTCGATCCGGAATTTGCAGCGGCTTACGGCATGGCGGCCCGATGCTATTCTCAGCGCAAGGCAAGTGGCTGGATGGTCGACCACGCGCAAGAGGCTGCCGAAACCGAGCGGCTGGCCCGGCGTGCCGCAACCTTGGGCAAGGATGACGCCGTGGCGCTGTGTACCGCCGGAATCGCCTTCGCGTATGTTCTCGGTGCACTCGACCATGGCGCTGATTTGCTGGAGCGTGCTCTTGCGCTCAATCCCAATTGGGCTTCGGCATGGCTGTTCAGCGGGTGGGCCAAGGTTTGGCTTGGCGAACCGGAGGAAGCAATCGATCATCTCACGCGGGCCATGCGGCTGAACCCACAAGACCCCCAGATTTGTAATGCGCGAGCCGCAATGGCCGCCGCCTACTTCTTTGCTGGCCAATACCTGGATGCGTCGTCATGGGCGCACGCGGCCATTCGTGAGCAGCCCGTCCACTTCATCGCAACCTGCGTCGCTGCAGCAAGCCACGCACTGGCTGGACAAGCTCCAGAGGCCATGGAGGCGATGAAGCGATTGCATCAGCTTGATCCCGACTTCCGCCTCTCCAGCCTCAACAATTTTTTCCCGATCCGGCGCCCGGATGACGCCGCACGATGGGCTGATGGTTTGCGAAACGCAGGCCTGCCACCCTGAGATGCGAGAAACCCGACCGAGTTTCAGCGAATCGCTGAGGCGCCCGCATCTGTCGCGGTCATGCCGGCGGACAGGGCCGCGCGTGCGGCCGCGAGCCTGAGAAGGTTGCGGTCGTCGCCCGCTCTTGCACGGCCGATCGGGATTACGCACCCGGCCTCGCCGCGGCCTGGCACCAAACTTTGACCGGAAATCGATCCGCCAAGCCGTCGGCATTCATTTAAAGATGCTGAGAGCCAAGCCCGCCGCGACTTCGCAGCGGACAACGATCCATGTTCGCAGTGGCGGGCCTTTTTAAAAACGGGCCGCTTCGGCGACTCAATCCACTCCCGTATCGTGTCGTGAGCAATTGGCTCGAAATTCCATAGTACGCCGCAACCTCCTGTCGCATGGCCCGCCCCGTGCTCGTCCTTCCTCTCACGAGACGTCCAAATCGGTCGTCGCGATGGCGCCTGACCGTTATTCCTCCTATTTGTTCGGGCACTTTCAGGAGGGAAGTTATCCCCATGCGCGCTCGCTTGGACACTGACATCCCCCTTCAACCGCATTTGGCCGAGCGAAAAAGCTGTTCATCGCGGCTCGATCGATATGTCAGCTTTACAACCAAAGTTGGTGGCGGTACCCTCGATCCAATGGCGCTGAGGGAGGAGCCCGTCCGTCATTTGACTAACCCATCGACATGCATCGCCGGACCGGCGAACGACTGAAGATGCAAGTCCGAGGCCGACGTCGATATTTTTCCGGATACTCATTTCGATGCCAGTCACAGCATGGCAACAAATGGGAGGAAACAATGTTCAAGACCTATGTCGGCGGCATTCTCGCGGCCGCTGCCGTTACCCTTGCCTATAGCACCGTTCTTGCAGAGCCGGAAATCGTCAGCGGGCCGGCTGCCGAGCCTGAGTGCTTCGCGCCGTGGTCGGCGGACACCAAATTCTTCAAGTTTCCGAAGAAGGACGGTCCTTATCGCATAGCACTTGCCAATGGGTACATCGCCAATACCTGGCGCATCCAGATGATCCAGACCGCCAAGGCATACGCGGCTCAACCCGACGTCGCCGCTAAACTTAAGGAATTCAAGGTCGTTTCGACTGGCGAGGATGTGCCCGCCCAAATCTCCGCGATCAATAACTTCATCGACTCCGGCTATGATGCCATCGTCGTCAACGCGCAGAACCCTACGGCGTTCGGACCGGTGATCAAGCGAGCCAAGGAAGCCGGTATCGTTCTGGTCGCCTTCGATAACATCCTCGACACTCAGGACGCCATCAACGTCAACGTCGACCAGAAGGGCTTAGGCGTGTTGTGGGCGAACTGGCTGGCAAAGCACCTGCCAGACGGCGGCAAGGTTTTGGAAGTACGCGGCGTTCCCGGTACCTCGGTCGATACCGATCGCCACAACGGGATCCACGAAACCTTTGCCGCTACAGGCAAGAAATGGGATGTTGTCGAGGTTCTCGGCAAGTGGGATGATCCTACGGCCCAGAAGGCAACCGCCGATGCCATCGCGGTGCACAAGAAGTTCGACGGCATTACTGCACAGGGCGGTGACACGGGCGTCGTGCAGGCGATGATAGATGCCGGTCATCCCTTTGTGCCTTTCGGTGGAGAGACCGAGAACGGCTTTCGCAAATTCTGCGCCAAGCATGCTGCGGACGGCCTGAAATGTTCGTCGGCCGGCACTGGGCCCGCCCAGGTGGCGGTTGCCATCAAAACGGCCATTGCAGCCCTTGAAGGACAAGTCGTTCCACAATCTATCAAGCTGCCACTGGCGATTGTCGAGGACCCGAACTTCAAGGAAGGTCAGGATTTTTATCCCGATCAGTCCGATAATTTCTTCGTCGGCAACTCCTTCCCGACCTGCGGCATCAACTTCACGGCCCAAGAGATTATGGGGCAGTCGAAGGAAAACCAATAAAGGGGTGGGAAAGGATTGTATGAACGTCGTGTCGCGGGCGGATGCCTGCGACACGCGCTAACTCGCCCGGGGACCTTCATGATCACATCAGCAATACCTGCGGCGGCGCCGCTTTTCCAAATGGACGGCGTATCGAAGCGCTTTGGCGGCGTCCGCGCGCTCGAGAATGCCGCCCTAGCCGTAGAACCGGGCCGCATTCACGCCATCCTGGGTGAGAACGGCGCGGGCAAGTCGACGCTGATCAAGATCATGGCTGGCGTGGTCGCTCCGGATGAAGGACGCATGCTGATGGATGGACGGGAAGTGACTTTTCGTTCCCCTGCCGAAGCTTCCGCCGCCGGCGTGACCTGCGTTTTCCAGGAGCTATCGTTGATCCCCGATCTCAGCGTCGCCGACAACATATGCATTGTCCATCCGCCGCGGCGCTTCGGCTTGATCGATCGGCAAGCGCAGCGCGTGATTGCAGAGGAAGCCCTGGTACGCGCAGGTGCCGAAGACATTCATCCGCGCATGCTGGTCAAGGATCTTCCGCTTTCTCGCAGGCAATTGGTGGAGATCGCCAAGGCCCTGGCGTGGAAACCGCGCATCCTTATTCTCGATGAGGCGACGTCGGCGCTGACCGCAGCAGACGTTGCAAAGGTCTTCTCCGTCCTGATGCGGTTGCGGTCGGAAGGCTTGGCGTTACTCTATATTTCCCATCGCATGCACGAGATCGCCGAACTTTCCGACGAGTGCACAGTGTTCCGCAACGGCCACAATGTCATGAGCTTTGCCGCCGGCACTCATTCCAACGGCGAGATTGTGGAAATGATGATCGGCCGCGAATACAGCAACGCCTTTCCGCCAAAACCCGAGCGAGCAACCGATACCGCCACTCCCGCTCTCGAATGCCGCAAGCTCGGCTGGACGGATAGACTGCGCGACATCTCGTTCACGCTCGGCAAGGGCGAGGTTTTGGGCCTGGGTGGCCTGGACGGCCAAGGGCAGCGCGAACTGCTGCTCGCGCTGTTCGGAGTGCTGCGCGGTACGACCGGCTCCGTCCTTGTTGATGGCAAGTCCATCACGCTCGCTAGTCCGGCAGAGGCAAGTTCAGAGCAAATCGGCATCGCGCTTATTCCGGAGGACCGCAAGACCGAAGGGCTGATGCTGCCGATGACTGTGCGGGAAAATCTCTCCTTTTCCGTTCTTGATCAGGTTTCGCGGGGCGGCGTGATAAACCGAGAGGACGAAGAGCAGCTGATCGACGAGATGATAAAGTTGCTAACCATCAAGACGGCAGGTCTGGACCTGCCGGTCGCGGCGCTGTCGGGCGGCAACCAGCAGAAGGTCGTCATTGCCAAATGGCTTATGCGCAAGCCAAAAATTATTCTGCTCAACGATCCGACGCGCGGTATCGATGTCGGCACCAAGCACGAAATATATCTGCTGCTGCGGCGTCTTGCCGACAGGGGGACAGCGATTCTGTTCTATTCGACGGACTATGACGAACTAATCGGCTGCTGCGATCGTGTGCTCGTGTTCTACGACGGGAGCGTCGCGCGAGAACTTAAGGGCAGCGGCATGACTGAGCGTGCATTGATCGCCAGCGCGCTCAATGTCGAAGATGGACACGTGGGGACGGCAGCATGAGCGAGTGGCGGTTCTGGCTGAAAGAGCAGCGCGGCACCCTGGCGGCTGTGGGCATTTTTCTCCTCATGTTCACGATCTACGTCTCCAACCACCCGGCCGGGCTGACCGCCAACGTGGTTCAAACAGCGTCCAATAAGGGCGTGCTGCTCGCCTTCGTTGCCATGGCGCAGACGCTGGTGGTAATTACGGCGGGTATCGACCTGTCGGTCGGGATGATCTTCATCCTCACCAATGCGTTGGCTTCCTGGCTGGTTATCGGATCACCTCTCGAGACAAGTTTCGGCGTTGTTGCCGTTCTTGCCGCGGGTCTTGCCTGCGGAGCGCTGAATGGTCTGATCGTCATCTACGGGAGGCTACAGCCGATCGTCGCCACCATCGCGACGGGTGCGGTGTTTTTTGGCATCGCTTTGCTACTCAGGCCCTTTCCTGGCGGCTCGGTAAACGAGGATCTGGCGGACATGATGACTGGCAAGATTTTTGGCGTCGTGCCGTCGAGCTTGGTCGCGCTTGTCGCTATCATCCTCGTCGTCTGGGTCCCATTCAGCCGGTCAGTCATCGGGCGGGCGGCGTATGCAACCGGATCGTCAGAAATCGCGGCCTACATGTCGAGCCTACCAATACGCCGCGCGAAATTTACGGCCTATCTGCTCTCAGGCCTTCTCGCTGCGACCGGCGGCCTGTTTCTCACCTTCTTCACCTATACCGGCGAAGCGGCCCTTGCGAGTGGCAACGCCTACACCCTGTTCTCCATAGCCTCGGTCGTGCTTGGCGGCGTCTCTCTTTTCGGCGGGAGGGGAACCGCCATCGGTGCGGTCTTCGGGGCGCTCGCTTTTCGGACCATCGGCGATCTTCTCTTCGTCTTCGATTTCGATCCACTCTGGCAACCACTGTTTCAGGGTGTGGTCTTGCTTGTCGCGGTCAGTCTGGGTGCGTTCGGATTGTTTCGCGTCCGCAATCGGCTGGAGTGGTTCGGATGAAGGATGCCACACCAGAGCAGCCCCTATCTCGACTCCCTAAATTTCCCCGTCAACTGGACCCGGCGATATCAACTGCTTTTGCCTGTATTATCGTGCTTCTGATCCTCGGCAGTTTATATTCTGCGAGTTTCCTGTCTCCGGAATATCTCTTACAGCAGTTGAAGGTAGCATCATTCCTTGGCGTCATCGCAACCGGTATGATGATGGTCATTCTGCTTGGGCAGATCGATTTGTCCATTCCTTGGTCGGTGGCCGTTGGCGGGATGATGGCGTGCGCCGCCGCCGCTTATGGACCTGTAGGTGAAACTCTCGCTATACCCTTCGGCGTAGCCTGTGGCATGGTGATAGGCTTCGCCAATGGGATTGGCGTCGCCTATCTACGCATCCCCTCCATGATCATCACCCTGGCAACGAATGCCGTAGCCCAAGGTTTGATGGTTGTCTACACCGGCGGCTTCTCCCCACAGGACTCAGCCACGGTCACCATGCGCTATCTGGCAACCGGCTTTCTTGTACCAGGCGTTCCGAACGCGGTGCTAATCTGGGCCATCGTCGGTGCGATAGCGATCTTCGTGCTGACCCGCACCACATTCGGGCGTTCCTTATACGGCATCGGCAACCAGGAGCGTGCCGCCTACCTTTCGGGCATCAATACGCGCCGGATCGTCCTGATCGCCTTCGTCTCATGCGGCGCGCTAAGTGCCTTCGGAGGCACGCTTCTTGCGGGCTATGCTTCGAAGGCGGCCCAATCGATGGGCGACAGCTACCTGTTACCTTCGATCGCGGCCGTCGTACTCGGCGGCACATCGATCCTGGGCGGTCGAGGCTCTTACCTCGGCACGATCGCAGGGGTAATCCTCATCACCCTGCTGCAGTCCATTCTATCCGTCATGCAGATGCCGGAGGCCGGGCGGCAGATCACCTACGGTCTGGTGATCATCGTCATGCTGTTGTTATATGGCCGCGGTCCCGCCAATCGATAGTTCCGGGCGATCGAACGACCAAAGTGAAGGTCTCTAGGCGGATGCTTGTCCGAGCGTTTCGACGTCGGTAACCGGGACGTCGATTCATGGAACCTCGAACGTTCCGCTTAAGTCCGCTTAGCGAGGCGGCGACACGTGCTCTCTGACCTCGATGAGCCGGAATGACTGGCTGCTCCAACCGTCAAGCCCAAGCCGAAGGGAAGCGTCTCACCCGCCCCCTCCCTTCCCTTGCAACCCGGCCCAGCCGGTCCGGTCGGGGGCTTGCCTCAGCGCAAGTGGAGGGGTCGATGTTGCATTCTAAATGGCTGACGACACCCCAGAGTGACATTTTAACTTTGCGCAAACGGTGGACAGTTCAACCTTGCCCTGTCCTGAGTGTCGTCGACCATATCCTCGCGCAACGCGCCTGAAGCCCTGAAAGTATCGTGAATGGAATGGGAAGCACTCGGTTATTGCGGGAAAGACATCGGTCGCCCGAACGGCTCGCTTGCGGCATTGTCGCTTTCGTAGCCGACGGGCAGCTTTCAAAACGACAAACCAGACGCCTTAACGACCTTCTGTACGGCGAACACCGGTCGAGCTAGTCGTGAGCGCCGATCTTCCACGCCGCTAATCGAGATTGTTGTTGTCGGTCATCGGCGATCGTATGGTGCTTCCTCGCCCGAACGAGTAAGCACCGCCATGTCACGGAACTAGCCTCACCCGGCACTCCGGGCACTTGAGATCTCGCCTCTTGCCGGAGCTCCAAGAGTCAGCTGCGGGGCTGAAGCGAGGCTAGAACGATAGTCGATGCCGCCAAGACGGCTGTAAACGTCAATGGCGCTGAGGCACCATAGTGATCGACCACATAGCCGCCGAACAGCGCACCTATGCTTATGGCTACCTGGAACGAAACGACCATCAGGCTGCCAGCAGCCTCCAAGGCGTCCGCTGCGCCCCGGGACAAGTTGGTAGGCAGTACCACCGGCGCCATCCCAAAAGCGAAACCCCAAAGTGTAACTAGGGGAAACGCGATGCCGCTATGTGCACCCCAGAGTACGAGAGCAAGCGCCGAAGACGCCATCAATAAGCCAGTGACAGCGAGCGCCATGCGGATATTTGCGTCTGCCAGTCGGCCGCCGGCGACATTGCCGATCACAGCGGCGATGCCAAACCCGAGGAGCGCCAAGGCAATCGGCCCGGTACCAAGGAGCGTCACTTGTTCGAGGAAGGGTCGCACGTACACCGAGCCGGCAAAATGTCCCGTCATCAGCAAGAGGATGGCAAGCATTCCCAGTTGAACCGTGCGCCGTTTCGTCAGCAGGAAGACGTCGGAAAGACTATTGCTTGTGCTTGCGGGTAGCGTCGGCAAGCTGAGTATCTGCAGCAGCATCGCAATCGCTGCGAGCCCTGCAGTTATGGCCGTGGCGGCACGCCAGCCGAGCCAGTCGCTAATCAAAGCCCCTAGAGATGGCGCAGCTATGGTGGCAAGAGAGACGCCAAGGGTGACTATGGCCATACCGCGACCTGTCGCATTGGTGCCAACCAATCTCGCAACGACGGCAACTGAAAGCGCCCAGAAAGCACTGAGCGCGATGCCCAACCCGGCTCGGCCCAACAACAATAGCCAAAAATCCATCGCGAGCGCGGCCACGAGATTGGAGCCGATAGCCAAGGCACTTAGGCCAACCAGGACAGTCTTCCGGTTCAGTTTGCCGATCAGAACATTGCTCAACAAGGCCGTCACCGCGCCAACAGACGCGGTGGCGGTGACAACCTGACCGGCGGTTCCCTCGCTGACGCCTAGGTCACGCGCCATTGGCGTTAACAGACCTGCCGGCAGGAATTCAGCTGACACCAGCGCAAAGCTTGTGGCTGCCATTGAGACAACGGCAAACCAGATCCTGGGGCTCCATGTACCAGGAACGGTAGAATCGAAGCCAATCGCGGGGCCGTCAAGCTGTGATGTTGTGTCCGTCATTGCAGTACCTCCAAGTCATGGAGGTCTTAATAGCGGAGTCTTTCAGGATGATATGTGTTCTAGAGTCCGAATTCTATGTCCGTTCGTCCGGAAATGGTGCGGCGCACAACTCCGGGTGAAACACTGGTGATGCGCTTGAAGGCGCGAGAGAAAGACGCTTCAGATTCATAACCCAGTTGAGAAGCGACCTCGGCAACCGACATGTTTTGACCGAGCAACTCACGCGCAAGCTGCATGCGCAGACGGGCGAGATACCGTGCGGCGCCTTCCCCTAAGATGGCGCTGAAGCGTTCCGCGAAGATCGAACGCGATTGACCTGCCACGCCAGCAAGAGTCTCAAGCGTCCAGTGATGGCCGGGATCTCGGTGCATTGCTGCCAGCGCACGACCGATATGAGGATCACGGATCGCGGCAAGCCAGCCGCTGGTCGAGGCTCCGCTGCAATTGACCCAGCAGCGAATAAGCCGCGCGACCAGTAGGTCCGCCATGCGTGACAAGACCGTGGCGCTGCCTATCTGGAGCTGCGACGCCTCTGCCGTCATAGCGGCGAGGAGGGGGCCGACGATCGGATCATTGCCAGCAACATCACATCCCTTGATGATCGGCGGCATCAGAGCGATCAACGGGTTGAGGGCATTCGCACCCAAAGCCATGGAACCGCAGAACAAGGTGCTCGTCGCTCCTGTTCCTTCCTGCACCACTTCGCAGACATTACCTCCCAACTTGGTGACCTGACAGCTCTTAAGCGAGTCCCCGACCACATCAGGCTTACTGGCTAGTCTGTGTTCGACACCTTGTGGCAACAACACCAGATCGCCGTTTTGCAACTCTTGCCATCCTTGGGCTTCAGTATGGATCCAGAATGGCCCCTCACTGACGAAATGAAAGCGAAGCAGCTGTTGCTGCGGAAAGGCGATGCTCCATGGATGACGTAGCTCGCAGCGGCCGTAGTTGACTCCACTCAGGCGGAAGTCCTGTAGAACTTCGCTTAGTGCGTCCGTAGGAATTTGCGTCGGAGACTGGGCTGAACGGTCAAGCATTGGGATAATTTATATGCCGACCGCCCGAACGGCAAGTAAGGCATCTGTCTCATGGCTGGCTCATCAAAGGGAAGTGGAGAGCAACTGACCCTCTCGTTGTTGAATTCCAATGTCTCAGCCTAGCTGACACTGCGACCCCGTCTCACCAATGGAACAAAAAGCCGACCAGAGCTTCATACAAAACGCCGTCTGACGGGCGCAGCTTCGCGTCGGCTTTGTCCGAATTGAAGTCGATGACCCGTATTGCCGCACGGATGTCGTCACGAGCCATGGCCGCTTTCGGGCACCAGCAACCACTGCCTCTATGACCGAGGTGCGGGCGCGAAGAGCCTAAACTTCGAGGTGAGCCGCTGGGCGTAGAAGCGCTTTATACTCCTGTTCTTCTTGATGGGGTACGAGCCGGCGTTGGTTAGTTCGTCTTTTGTGCAGGCACGTGATAGAGCGATAGACTGAGAAGCATGACATCGGGACATCATCTTCAGAGTTTGGAAAACACTGGACCGATACTGGAGAGCATTTATGGGTTGGAAAACGCCAAAGTTCGAATACGTGAATGGGTATAGGATCGTCGAAGTTGATGGACCCGTTTTCAAAGTTTATGACGGTGACCGTCAGTTAGGGGACCATTTCCCCTACTCCGGCGAGGCTGCTGCTTACGCAAATTCTTTGCCAAAGCGAGATCATCAGCGCAACCAGGCAGGAAGCCTGCGAAAATCATAGGCAAACCCGATCAAGGATTGCGAAGCAAAAATTTGTCGAACTCCTGTCTCCACTCAGCGTTGGAATTGCTTGGTTGGTCTGGCTTTTTTGCCGATCAGGTAAAGCTGACCGAAGCAGACCTCGTACCCAGGCGCGTAGCGTCGGTTCACCGTGCACGCATCGAGGCGATCGGCGTCATGGGGCCTGCAAGGCTAGAGCTACCAGCCCATGCCAATACGGCTGACTTCGCGGTGGGGGATTGGGTGCTTGCCGATCCCGGGTCCGACACGCTTGTCAGCCTGCTTGACCGGAAAACCGTGTTTAGGCGACGCCCGGAGGTCGGACGTGGCCAACAACTTGTTGCCTCCAACGTCGACACACTGTTGATCGTGACGTCGTGCAACGCCGATTTCAATATTGGCCGTAGAACGTTACCTAATCATGGCCAACCAGGCGGGGAGCAAACCGGTAATCGTGTTGACCAAGGCTGACACGGCGGACGACGGCGGCTTATTTCAGGCCCAAGCCGAGACGTTGCAGCGTGACCTACCTGTCGTTGCCTTGAATGGGCGCTCTGCCGATGCAAGCTCCTTTTTGAATGCCTGGTGCGCCATTGGCCAAACGATCGCGCTGGTGGGATCGTCGGGAGTAGGAAAGTCGACGTTGGTGAACACGCTTACCAGGGCGGCATTTGGCCCAAAGCAGAAAACCGGGACAATTCGCGAATATGACGCGCAAGGCCGCCACACCACGACCGCACGATCGCTGCATGCAATTCCGGGCGGTGGCTGGGTCATAGATACGCCTGGGATAAGAACACTCTACGTCAGCGATGCCACCGATGGGATCGACACGCTTTTTTCCGACATAACGGAACTGGCACCGCTCTGCCGATTTCGCGATTGCACCCATTTGCATGAACCGGGCTGCGCAGTTCAGGCAGCCGTCAAAAGCGGCGCTTTGCCCTACCACCGCATTGAACGCTGGCGAAGCCTTGTTTCTGAAAACCGCGACAGAACACCTGTCATCAGCGGACCACGCGGCAACAAGATCGTTCGCAAAAAGAAATATTGAATATCTGCCGCCTTGAATACGTACGGACCGGTGCCCGGCTGTTATCCAACGTAAAATGAGGAGACCGACCTTTCCGTTTCGATTCAACTCATGCCGAATGTCTCACGACAATCTCAAAGCCGATCTTGATCATCGGCTCGACCTCCTCGCCGGACAGCTTTCGCAGAATTGATCGCGCTGCCTGCGTGCCAATCATGCGGCGGTCGATGCGGACCGTCGTCAGGGACGGATAGGTATGGGGTGCGAAGTCGAAATCGCCGAAGCCGATGATCGCGACATCCTCCGGCATCCGGCAACCCCTGGCGATCGCCTCGGTCAGGGCTCCATGGGCCACGACGTCTGAACTGCCGAAGACGGCGAGCGAGCCGCCGCCACGGTCGAGCAGTTGTGCTAAGGCCTGCCGTCCGTCGCTGAAGGTCGAGGGAGAGTTCATCTCGATATCGGGCAGTTCGACCGGGGCGACGCCCGCCAGCCGGTTGATGAAGCCGTCGCGGCGCTGGAGCGCGCGCGGGTCGTTTGCGCCGATCTGAGCGTAACGGTCATATCCCTTGGCCATCAGGTATTCCGCGACCAGCGCGCCGACGTCATAATGCGAGAACCCGACCGCCGTATCGAGCGGCGACGGCGTAGAATCCCAGATCTCCACAATCGGCAGTCCGGCCCCAGTCAGCATCGACCGCGTTTCTTTCAGGTGCGTGATGCCGGTCAGAATTATGCCGTCTGGTCGCCGCGCGAGAATAGCACGGGTCAGTTCCAGCTCCCGCTGATGATCATAGCCCGACAGGCCTAGCAGCAGCTGATAGCCTTCTGCCACGAGCTCGGCGTTCAGGCCTTCGATCGCCTCGGCAAAGATGGTGCTCGATACCGACGGAACAATGGCCGCCACCAGCCGGGTGCGGCGCGACGCGAGCCCGCCGGCGAGCAGGTTCGGTACATAACCGGTCCGGGCGATGACGCGCTCGATGGCCTCAAGCGTATTGGGCTTCACTAGGCTCGGCGTATTGATAGCGCGCGACACGGTCACGGGAGAGACGCCGGCGAGCTTGGCGATGTCCGCCAGCGTAACCGGGCTGGATCGCTCTGGCTTTCCGTCTCTATCTTGTCTCGCCATGACTATCTCCCATCTCAAAAATGATTTACGCTTTCATTTTGAGGTTTAGCAAGTCCTTCCCTAAATAAAATTCTGCATTTCGCTATACGTCGTTGAAATCACTTGGTTCAGTGTCCAGCATCCAGATCTTGCAGAGCGAGAATTTGGTGATAAAATGGAAGCGCTTTCATTTTTCGGTTGAGGATCCGGAATTTGATTTTCAAAAGGGCGCACTGGTGTCCAAACGGGAGGAGGAATTTATGCATTTGAAGCGTTTCATCATATTGGCGGCGATGGCCGCATCGATCTGTGCGGTGACTGCGACTGCGGGTCGCGGCCAGGACTACCCCTCGAAGACGGTAACGGTCATCGTTCCATTTGCCGCCGGCGGCAATACCGACGCATTTGGCCGTCTCGTGGCCGAGCAACTAGACAAGCGGCTGGGTCAGCGCTTCATCGTGGAGAACAAGCCCGGCGCCGGCGGCAATGTCGGTCTTGGCGAACTCGCCCGCGCCGAACCCGATGGCTACACAATTGGCATGGGAACGGTCAGTTCCAACGCGATTAATCAGAACCTGTTCAAGACGCTGCCCTATGACAAAGCAAAGGGTTTTGCGCCGCTGTCGCTGATCGCCCGAATGCCGAACGTGCTCGTCGTCAATCCGGAAAAGATGCCGGTCAATTCCGTGCAGGAACTGATCGAGCTGCTGAAGAAGGAGCCGGGCAAGCACACCTATGCTTCCTCGGGCGTCGGCACCTCGATCCATCTCGCCGGCGAACTGCTCGCAACCAAGACCGGCGTCAAGATCACCCACGTGCCCTACAAGGGCAGCAGCCAGGCGATCATGGACGTGGTAGCCGGTCATATCGACTTCATGTTCGACAACATTCCGACAGCTGCTCAGCAGGTAAAGGCGGGCAAACTCCGCGCGCTGGCGGTCACCAGCCTCGACAAGGCATCGCTGCTGCCTGACGTGCCGACGATGGACAGCGTCATTCCCGGCTTCGAGGCGACTTCCTGGCACGGCATCTTCGCGCCGCCCGGCACCCCGCCGGAAATCGTGGAGAAGCTCAGCCAAGCGGTTCAAGCGATCCTTCACGAGCCTGCGATGAAGGAGAAGATCGAAGGCATGGGCGCGACTCCGGTCGGTAGCACGTCGGAGGAATTCGCCACATTCATCAAGGGCGAAACCGAGAAATGGGCCGAAGTCATCAAAGCGGCCAACGTTCCGCTGCAATGACCTTTTCGTCTGCCGGCCGGCGTATCACGCCGGCCGGTGCATCCTGACCTGTGGACCTTGAAGCCATGTTGAAGATTAAAAACGGCCGCGACTTCGTCGGCGGCGTAGCGATGATCGTCGTCAGCCTCCTTTTCATCTGGTTCGGCCGGGAACTCGACGTCGGAAACTCGTCCCAGATGGGACCCGGCTATTTTCCCAGGATGCTGAGCCTGCTCCTGATCGGCATCGGAGTGTTGATTATCGTTCAGGCATTGGTCGTTGCTTCCGAAGGCGAGCCGGACGAAACAGCCAACTGGAAGGCTTACGCACTGGTCATCCTCGCCCCGATTGTCTTTGGGCTCGCGCTCTCTCGCCTGGGGCTCGCCCCAACGATGTTCCTGATGATCGTCGCCGTCAGCTTCGCCAGCAAATATGCGGGCTGGCGCCAATCGGTCGCGCTCGCCCTGTTCATGGCGATCTGTTCGGTCGTGCTCTTCACGCGGCTTTTGTCGCTTCCCGTCAACGCCTTCGGGCCATGGATACCGTTCCTCGGCAACTGACCGACGCCGTCCACGAGGAGTTTCGTGATGGATATCTTTTCCGACCTGTGGCTCGGCGCCGCCACCGCCTTTCAACCTGTGAACCTAGCCTATGGCTTCATCGGCTGTCTTCTGGGCACGGCCATCGGAGTTCTGCCGGGGCTCGGACCAACAGCAACAATCGCCATGCTCTTGCCGATCACGTTCGGCCTGCAGCCGGAGGCTGCGCTGATCATGCTGGCAGGTATCTTTTATGGCGCCCAGTATGGTGGCTCCACTACGGCGATCCTCATCAACCTTCCCGGCGAAAGCTCGTCTGTGGTCACAGCAATCGACGGATACCAGATGGCACGCAGGGGTAGAGCGGGTGCGGCGCTGGCAACGGCCGCGCTCGGGTCCTTCTTCGCCGGGAGCGTGGCCACCCTCCTGCTCGCAGTGGCAGCCCCGCCGCTCGCCGCGGTCGCACTAGAGTTCGGGCCTGCCGAATACTTCTCACTGATGGTGCTGGGTCTCGTGGCGTCCGTGGCGCTGGCCAGCGGCTCGCTCCTCAAGGCCTTCGCGATGATCGTCTTCGGCCTGCTGCTGGGCTCGGTCGGTACCGATGTCGAGAGTGGTGTGCCTCGCTATGTCTTTGGCATCTCGCAGCTTTATGACGGTCTCAATTTCGTGGCCGTCAGCATGGGCATATTTGGCCTATGCGAGATCCTGCGCAATCTCGAAAATGAGCACGAGCGCTCGGTCGGCGTCAGGAAGGTCACGGGTCTAATGCTGACGCGCGACGATTTGAGGCGCATCCGCGGCCCCGTTCTGCGCGGCACAGCACTTGGCTCGTTGCTCGGCGTGCTGCCGGGCGGAGGCGCCATGCTGTCCTCCTTTGCGGCCTATGCGCTGGAAAAGCGCGTCTCGCCAAACCGCGCAGAGTTTGGCAAAGGCGCAATCGAAGGGGTCGCCGCCCCGGAAGCGGCCAACAATGCCGGCGCGCAGACCTCCTTCATTCCGATGCTGACACTTGGAATCCCTGGCAATCCCGTCATGGCGCTGATGGTCGGCGCGATGATCATCCAGGGGATCACGCCCGGCCCCAACGTCATTTCCGAGGAGCCCGCGCTGTTCTGGGGCATGATCGTATCTATGTGGTCGGGGAACCTGATGCTCGTCATCCTCAACCTGCCGCTGATCGGGTTGTGGGTGCGCATGCTGACCATTCCCTACCACCTTCTGTTTCCGGCGATCATCGGCTTCTGCTGCATCGGCGCCTACAGCATCAACAACAGCGTTTTTGACGTCTTCATCATGTCGGGCTTTAGCGTTGTAGGCTTTGCACTTTTCAAGCTTCGCTTCGAGCCGGCACCCTTGCTCCTGGGCTTCATCCTGGGGCCAATGCTGGAGGAAAACCTGCGGCGCGCCATGCTGATCAGCCAAGGCGATCCGACCATCTTCGTACGCAGCCCGCTCAGCCTGTCGCTGCTGGTGGTCGCTGTGCTCGTGCTGGGCCTCGTTCTTGCACCTTCGATCAACCGCAAGCGTAACGAAGCCTTCACGGAGTGACCCGATGCAAACCTCACTGACACAAGAAAGAACTAGCCGATGACTGAAGAACTAAGCAATGCCCTCACGGGCATCTCCGGCATCCTCGTCACCCCCTATGACAACGCCGGTGAGATCGAGCCGCGGCGACAGAAGCCGATCGTCGACAAGGCGATTGCCGCGGGCGTGCACATTCTTGTCGCCAACGGCAATACGGGCGAATTCTATGCCCTGACTGTTGAGGAGGCAGAGGCCATGGTCCGCGCCTCGGCGCAACATGTCGATGGCCGCATACCTCTGCTGGCGGGTGTGGGACGGGGAGTGCGCGATGCTTGTCAGTTGGCACGCGCCTCAAAAGCGGCAGGCGCTGCAGCCCTGATGATCCACCAGCCGCCGGATCCGTTCTCGGCGCCGCGCGGCCTTGTCGACTATGTGAAGACGATTGCCGACGCGGCCGATGGTCTGCCGATCATGCTCTACCTGCGCAACGATGCCATCGGCATCAAGGCGATCCGCGATCTTTGCGCGCTCGCCTCGGTCATCGGGGTCAAGTGGGCGACGCCCAATCCGCTGAAGCTTGCCGAGGCGATCGCCGCCACCGATCCCGACATCGTATGGGTCGGGGGGCTGGCCGAAGTCTGGGCGCCCGCCTTCTATGCGGTCGGCGCGCGCGGCTTCACCTCTGGTCTCATCAATGTCTGGCCTGAGCGATCGGTCGCCATCCATTCGGCCCTGGAAGCGGGGGACTACCACGAGGCCAATCGCCTGATAGCGGGCGTGAGAGCATTCGAGGACATCCGCGCCGAGGAACTGAACGGAACCAATGTCACGGGCGTCAAGGCGGCCTTGGCAGAGATCGGCCATGACTGCGGCGCCACGCGGCCACCATCAGCTTGGCCGCTCACTTCATCCCAGCATTTGGCGTTACAGGCATTCATCACAACAAACGAAATCCGCTTCTGATTGAAGCCAATGCTGCCGAAGACCGGCCGGAGAAGTCCATGACACCAAAAAAGACCTACGAGCAAATGCGATCCGCCCGCTGGATGGTGCCGGACGACCAGCGTTCCTTTGGCCACCGTTCCAGGACCATGCAAATGGGCTACGATCCGGAGGACTGGGAGGGACGGCCTATCGTCGCGATCCTAAATACCTGGTCGGATGCCCAGCCCTGCCACGTGCATTTCAAGGACCGCGTGGAATGGGTGAGACGCGGCATTTTGCAGGCAGGTGGTTTTCCCATGGAGTTGCCAGCGCTGTCGCTATCGGAGAACTTCGTCAAACCGACGACCATGCTCTATCGCAACTTGCTGGCGATGGAGGCGGAAGAGCTGCTGCGCTCGCATCCCGTCGATGGCGCCGTGCTGATGGGTGGCTGCGACAAGACGACGCCGGCCCTGATCATGGGCGCGCTCAGCATGGGCCTCCCCTTCGTCTTCCTGCCCGCGGGACCGATGCTGCGCGGCAATTATGCCGGCAAGTATCTGGGATCGGGCACAGACGGATTCAAATACTGGGACGAGCGCCGCGCCGGCACGATCTCGAAGGAGGAATGGCAGGGCATCGAGGGCGGCATTGCCCGCTCCTACGGCCATTGCATGACCATGGGTACGGCCTCGACCATGACGGCGATCGCCGAAGCCATGGGGCTTTCCCTGCCCGGCGCCTCATCCATCCCGGCCGCGGATGCCGGCCACCAGCGCATGTCGACGCAGTGCGGCCGCCGCGTCGTCGAAATGATCTGGGAAGACCTGACGCCGGAAAAGATCGTGACGCCAGCCGCGGTCGAAAATGCCGTAACGGTGGCCATGGCGACGGGCTGTTCCACCAACGCCATCATCCATGTGATAGCCATGGCGCGCCGCGCCGGCATTCCGCTGGAGCTCGACGACCTCGACCGTATCGGCCGCACCACGCCGGTGATCGCCAATATCAGGCCTTCAGGCAGCAATTACCTGATGGAGGACTTCTACTATGCCGGCGGCCTACGCGCGCTGATGAAGCAGTTGGGCGACAAGCTTGACAGTTCGGCGATTACGGTTACCGGCAGGTCGCTGACCGATGGGCTGGAAGCGGTGAAAATCTGGAACGAGGATGTGATCCGACCCCTCACCAACCCCGTCTATCACGAGGGATCGCTCGCCGTTCTGAAGGGTAATCTCTGCCCTGACGGCGCCGTCATCAAGCCAGCGGCCTGCGATCCGAAATTCCACCGGCACAAGGGGCCAGCGCTGGTGGCCGACAGCTATGCGGAGCTAAAGAAGATTATAGACGATCCCGATTATCCGCTGACGCCGGATACCGTGTTGGTGCTCCGCAATGCCGGCCCGCAGGGCGGACCGGGAATGCCGGAATGGGGCATGATCCCCATGCCGAAGGCGCTCTTGAAGCTCGGCCTGCGCGACATGATGCGCATCTCAGATGCCCGTATGTCCGGTACGTCCTTCGGTGCCTGCGTGCTGCATGCCGCCCCGGAAGCCTATGTCGGCGGGCCGCTCGCCCTGCTTCGCACCGGCGATACAGTCGAGGTGGATATTCCCGCACGCAGCCTCAACATGTTGGTGCCGGACGACGAACTGGCCGCCCGCCGCGCAGCCTGGACGCCGCCACCGCAACGGTATGGGCGCGGCTACGGCCTGATGTTCTCAAAACATGTCGAGCAGGCCGACAAGGGTTGCGACTTTGATTTCCTCAAGACGGATTTCGGCCCCCCGGTCGATGAGCCAGCGATCAACTGACCAAACCAGGAGCATTCGATGTCCGACTACGTATTGTCCGAAGCCACCTTCGCCAAGCTCATGAAGATCTCGACGGCCTCGGTGGCGACAGCCCTCTATAAGCGCGGCCTACGCAACCAGTTCATCCAGAATGTCCAGCCCATCTCGTGGAAGGGTGTCAACATGGTCGGTCAGGCCTTCACGCTCCGCTACATCCCGGCGCGCGAGGATCGCAATGCGATCACCGTGTTCCGCAATGCGGACCATCCCCAGCGGGTGGCAGTGGAGACCTGCCCAGCGGGGCATGTGTTGGTCATGGACAGCCGCAAGGACCCACGCGCGGCGTCCGCAGGCTCAATCCTTGTCACCCGGCTTGCCGTTCGCGGCTGCGCCGGTGTCGTCTCCGACGGCGGCTTTCGCGATGCCGAGGGAATTGGGCGGCTCGACATGCCGGCCTATCACCAGCGGCCATCGGCGCCGACCAACCTGACGCTGCACGAAGCACTCGACATCAACGTGCCGATCTCCTGCGGCGACGCGCCAGTGTTTCCGGGCGACGTGATGCTGGGCGATGGCGATGGCGTTATGGTCATCCCCGCGCATCTCGCTGACGAGATCGCCGAGGAATGCACCGGCATGGAAAGCTTCGAGGAATTCGTGCTGGAACAGGTCCTCGACGGCGCCGCCGTCATTGGCCTTTATCCGCCGACGTCTGACAAGGCCCAGGCCGACTACGCAGACTGGCGAACGAAGACGGGGCGATAAGACAAAAATAGCTCTTAAAGGGGGGTCGAACCAACGACCTGTTGTTCCAATTCCCCATTTAAGCCAGATTCTGTAGGCGTCGCTTGAACCAGGCTTGTTGGAATAACCGCTGTGGGGCCGATGAACGAACCCGCTGCGCGGGAGGGCGCCCGCGGCTAAGGTAGAGATCAACAACCGGTCGTCGCGCATGCATTGAGCGTCGTTCGTTGTGGCAGATTTGATTAATTTAAGCTGGAGAACCTGATTATCGCCCTGCTGCGCATGGCCTTGGGTGCGGCGAGCGAGTCGTAGCCGCGAGGAAGGAGCAAGGAACCCGTAGGTAAGTATAGCTTATCGTAAGTGAGCCATCTCAGACGATTTTGTTGCCATCTCCGGCCGCATGCCCTGTACGAGCCGGGGGCCGAACGGTTCCGGGGCGCTTGTCGGTCGCGAAGCGGCTGTGATCGGCTGGCCAGCCCCTTTTTGAAACCCGCATGGTACTGACAGGCATGGATGGCGGGAGCCGTACTGTTCGCTATCTGCGTCGGACTGGGTTCCGGTCTGACAAGTATCGTCGGCGGCAAAGATCGAAATAATAGCTTGAGTCCGACGGGGCACCAGAGATTGGAAGCACACACACGCCCGGCTGCAAGGCACTCCGGAAGCGGAGCCACTATATTTGACTCAGCCGGGGCGTCGATGCTTCGCTGGCGGATGTCAATGCTTCGGCTGCGCGCCGAAGGAGCGGCGTGGCCTCACCCGGCTCAAAGATCTGCGAGCTGACGAAGGCGCCGTTGATGAGAACAGCAAGCTGTCCTGCAAGTTCATCGGGTGCACGCACGCCCAGCCGCTCCGAGATCACTTTCAGCCGCCGTCGCATTTCGCGTTTGTGGGTTTCGGCGATCTTGCGGGCGGGATGATCTGCTTCGGGGAACTCGGCCGCCACGTTGATTTGCGGGCAGCCCCGGTAGTGCGGGCGCCCGACGCGTTCACCGATCCAACCGAGATGAGCATCCAATTCCGCCTTGGCGTTGTCTCGATGTTGCGCTGTCACGCTCTCCCACTGGCTCCAGAAGTCATGATCCTCGCGCTCCAAAAATGCGGCGATGAGATCATCCTTCGTACCGAAGTGCCGGTAGAGGCTTGTCTTGGCGACGCCGGCTTTCTGGACCACAAGATCGACACCCACGGCACGGACCCCCTGCTTGTAGAAGAGCTCCGACGCTGTTTCCAAAATCCTGTTGCGAACATCGGTGCCTTGCCCGGCTTGAAGGGATGCGGTTTTCGGCATGCTTTGTCTCCACTGTATTTCCGCAAGCGTAGCACATAGGGACTTGACACGCTACAGACCTGTAGGTACTTCTTCGCAACAGACAGGTCTGTAGCGCAGGAGGAACGAATGTCGGATCGGGTTGCGGTAACTTCCAGAGTGGTGGCGGTATTTGGTGCGGCCGGACATACCGGCCGCTTCGTCGTGGCGGAATTGCTGCGCCGCGGGATTAGGCCTATCGCCATAGCACGCAGTGCAGACGCGCTTGCAGCAGCAAACTTTCGCGAGCCGGAGGTGCTCTGCCGTCCAGCGACCGTGGATGATGAGGGGTCGCTCCTGCAGGCATTGGCCGGCGCGGGGGCCGTGATCAATTGCGCAGGACCTTTCCTCGATACCGCCGATGCCCTGGCGGCCGCAGCGGTGAAGTTGAGGATCCACTATCTTGATGTCAGCGCTGAGCAACCGAGCGTGACAACAACGCTCGAGAAGTTCGACAAGCCCGCCCGCGAGGCCGGCATCGCGGTCATTCCCGGCACCGGATTCTACGGTGGATTGGCCGACCTCCTGGTCACCGCAGTGCTGGGCGACTGGATATCTGCGGATACGATCGACATCTTGATTGGCCTCGACAGCTGGCACCCGACGCGCGGGACCCGCGTCACCGGTGAGCGCAACAAGGCGACGCGCATGGTTGTGGCTGACGGCAGCCTTACTCCCTTGCCGCTTCCGTCCGCACAGAAGCATTGGAACTTCGGAGCCGCGCTGGGCGAACAACTCGTCAGTGAAATGCCATTTTCGGAGATCGTTCTAATTTCTCGACACGTGAAGACATCCGAGCTCCACACCTATCTGAGCACGGCCGCTCTGACCGACATACGCGACAAGACGACGCCCGCCCCGCAGGCCGTGGACTCGACGGGCAGATCAGCGCAACGGTTCGTGGTCGATGTCATCGCGCGGCGGGAAGGTGCGACCCGCCGGATTATCGCCAGGGGGCAGGATATATATGCTTTCACCGCACCGCTCGTCTGTGAGGTTGTCGAGCGTCTCGTCCGCCAGCAATTCAGCCAGGCGGGAGCCCACGCCCCCGGCGAAATCCTGAACGCCCGCGAGGTTCTCACCGTGCTCCACCCTGATCACTTGGAGTTCGAAATTGCCGCATCGTGAGAAAATGGCCGCTCCGTGAAGCTCTGTGTAGGCCGCAAGGCCGTCGCTGCAATGAGAAGTTGGGGTCGTCCCTTGCCGGCTTCGGATCGTTGGCGCTTGCCGCCTGTTGCGATGCCAATCTCGTCCACGTCGGTAGCGTCGGCGCGGGTTTCAAGGAAGCCGAGGCCATCAGGTTGCGGAAGATGTTGGACAAGCTGCGCTGGAAGCGAAAGATCTGGGAGGTGTGTTCTATCTAGCGGCGGATGATTGCTCCTGGACCTCTTTGGAGGTTGGCTCTTCGAATTTCCTGTGCTGGTGTTTGACGGGCGACCTGATGGCGATCTACCAGCCGCTCGCTGCCCTCCAGGTTCGACTGCTTAATCCCGGATAAACACGCCCTCCTCTTTCGCCGCCTTCACAAACGCCTTCCGCGCCGCGGCGACGGTGTTGACCCATGACAGACGCGCTGTGCCGCGGCGCGAACTCGTCGATAAGGGGTGCTTCCACACCGCCAGTGCCGATCCGATCCAGCAGACGCACCTGCCGCGTACTCAGAGCACGCGCATGCGCCGCCGACACCAGCGTCGTCCCGCCGCGGTCGCTCATCGCAATCAGTCCTATCCGCAATCTCCCAGGTGATCAAAATGCAGGGGGAGTGACATTCTTGCTTTGCAGCTTGAGGACACCATCGGGGTCCTGCCGGAAAACACCGATGCCAACGGTGTTCAAGAAGACCGGCCTGCGCCTAAGTACCAAGCGAGGGCGCGGGGGGGGGGTGCATGTCACGCTCCACCTGTCCTGAATGATATAGGGTGGCCTGCGGCCTCGAAGGTCGTGCCAATGCTGGCGCGGGCGGCGTTCGTAGGTCCCCAGCCCCCTCGCATGTCCCCCCAATCGGTGCGCAGCCGTTCGAGCTGCCCGAAAAACGATCTAACCACAATCGGACTGAACATCGAGACTGTCGGTAACAGTATCGCCGTGTTCGACAGGCCGGGGATCGTCCGGCTTTACAACCGCCCGCTGGTCGATTGAAGCCGGTTCCGCAACGATCGAATACGCGAACCACGTGAGTGCAGTTCCGCTCAGGGCGCCGACCCGAGGATCGTTGGACTGCTGACCATATGGTCCATTGGTAAGCGTAGCCACTGAATTATTTATTTCTGTTGTCGCAAATGAAAATTGTGATTTACTGCGTATTGCTGCTTGGCTTGTGGGGGGGATATTGCCGATGGTGGGGACACGCAGGGATATTGTATTTGGCGGCTTGGCGTTACTTGGCGCCGGCGCGGTCAGCAAACCGGCATTCGCAGCAGCGGCGTCCTATTTCGACGGCACGGCCGTCGACAATGGCGTGACGTTCAAGAAGACCAATTTTAGCAAGATTGATAAGCAGTGGCGCCGCCAGGTTGTCAAATATTTCAGCAGCGAGCCAATCGGCACCGTCGTGGTCGATACGCGGAACCATTTTCTCTACCTGATCATGGAGAACAAGACGGCCATCCGCTACGGCGTCGGCGTCGGAAAGGAAGGCTTCAAATGGTTCGGCCGTGCGACGATCGACGCTAAATCGCTGTGGCCGCGCTGGACGCCGCCGCCGGAGATGCGCAAGCGCCATCCCGAACTGCCTGAGTTCGTCGACGGCGGATCACCAAAGAATCCGCTTGGCCCGCGCGCCATGTATCTGCATCGCGACGGCGTCGATACCGGCT
This sequence comes from Rhizobium giardinii bv. giardinii H152, assembly GCF_000379605.1. Classification (GTDB taxonomy): domain Bacteria; phylum Pseudomonadota; class Alphaproteobacteria; order Rhizobiales; family Rhizobiaceae; genus Pararhizobium; species Pararhizobium giardinii. Next base: position 47,758 of record NZ_KB902580.1, read on the forward strand.
ATCGCTTCCACGGCACGCTGGAGCCGGGCAGTATCGGCAAGGACGCCTCGAGCGGGTGTATCCGCATGTTCAACGAAGATGCCATCGATCTCTATCAGCGTTGCCCTATCGGCACCGCCGTGCAGGTCCTGCCGCATATTGCCGACCAGGCTGAAAAAGCCACTCAGGTTAGCCAAGCAAGCCCGGTCGAATGAGGAATATCCCCCTGATGCCTGTCACGATCGGATACGCGGCGCGCCTGGTAGCCGCGGCCATGCTCTTGGCGCTCACCGCCTGCACCACTCCGGATATCGCCTCCGTGGAAGAACCTGCTGCTGTGCCGATGACCGGTCAGACCAACGATCCCGCGCCCGGTTTCGAGAACGTCAAGGTTGGCAGCGAAGAGGACTTTATTCTCAATGTCGGCCGGCGCATCTACTTCGCGCAGGATTCGGCCGCGCTCGATTCCGTCGCCAAAGCGACGCTGGATAGCCAGGCCGCTTGGCTCAACAGCAACCCCAATTGGCTGCTCAAACTGCAGGGGTTTGCCGACGATTCCGGTTCTGCGTCCAAAATGGAGACGCTGTCGCAGAAGCGCGCCGATGCGGCGATGGTGTATCTCGCGTCGAAGGGCGTAGATGCCGGGCGCATGTGGGCTAAGGGTTACGGCATGGACCGTGAAGTCCGCGACTGCGAAGATCGTTCGTGCAAGGTGCAGAACCGGCGTGTTGTCGTCAATCTGCGCACCCAGCGAGACGGGGTCTGATCGCCGTCCGCCCCCTACCGAGACATTGCACATTCAACGTCAAATCGAGTAGCATCGCTCACCGTTGGCTTTGAACGGTCAGATTTGGGATCACCTAATTGGTATCTGCCTGGCGCCTCGCATTTTCGGTTGGAGTTGAGTCATGCCTCTTGCAGATATGACCGGCTCATCCCGAACCGCGCACCGGGGCTTGGCGGCCAAGCTGTTTGCAATCCTCGTCCTGGTGGGAGCGATCACGGTTCTTGCAACGGGCGTCCTGGGGTACTTCCGCGCGCGTGACGCTCTCGAAAAGGCAGTATTTAACCAGCTCACGATCGCGCGCCAGACAAAGGCACGTCAAGTTGAAACCTACTTCCGTACGATCGTTTCTGAGCTGCGCCTTCTTTCCACCTCCCAGATGGTGATCGATGCGACGCGTGAGTTCCGAATTGCGATCGACCAGCTTGACCGGGGCGGCGCTTCGCCTGAACTGCGTCGGAAAGTTGGCGATTGGTACGCCGCGAACTACATTCCCCAGATGAGGAGCGTTCTGGGCAGGGAACCGCCGCTATCGGACTACCTTCCGGTTGGTGGCGCGCCCTACTATCTGCAGTATCACTACATTGTGGAAAATCCCAATCCGCCGGAGCGGCGCAAGCTCCTCGACGACGCCGGTGACGGAAGCGAGTACTCCAGGCTGCACGCCATCTATCATCCATTGATGCGGGCTGCGGCTACGACGGTCGGCTTTTTCGATTTGATGATCGGCGATCCCAAATCAGGCCGCCTGATCTACACGGTCCAGAAGGAGGTGGATTTCACCACGTCCCTCCAGTTTGGTCCCTATCGCCGTTCCAACGTCGCAGCCGCTGTGGCTCGTTGCGCGGAGACCGCCGACCGATCAGCTATCTGCCTTGAGGATTTCGCTCCTTACGCGCCGTCTGGCGGCGCACCGATTGCCTTTATGGGAGCTCCGGTGATCGATCAGGGTGTCGTCACCGGAGTGTTGATCGCGCAGTTGTCAAATGATGAGATCGACAACGTCGTCACCAGTGTTCGCCGCTGGCGCCAGGATGGCTTCGGAGAAACGGGTGAGGCATATCTCGTCGGGCCGGACTATTTGGTTCGCTCCAGCCCGCGCGCATTCTACGAGAACCGGCAAGGTTATTTCGCTGAACTCAAATCTGTTGGCGCCTCGGGCGACGAAGTCGCCGCCATTCAGCGGTTTGGGACGCCGGTGATGCATCAGCGCATCGACACCTATGCCACTCGAGCCGCGCTCGCCGGCGTCGAGGGTATCGGTGAGATTATTGGATACCGTGGCGCGCCGACACTTGCCTCGTGGGGACCGCTTGCAATTCCGGGCGTCAAGTGGGCGCTCGTCGCCAAGATCGACACCGCGGAGGCCTTCGCACCGATCGCCCGGCTCCGCCAGGACCTACTGATAGTCGGGGGATTGGTGCTGCTGGCGGTAACGGCAACCGCAGCCTGGCTTTCGCGCGTGCTTCTCGGACCGCTGCGCGAACTCACTTCTGGTGTGAAACGCTTCGCTGCCGGCGACTATGGAGCTAGCGTGCCGGTCCGCACGCGTGACGAGATTGGCCAGCTCTGCCTAGCCTTCAATGGCATGGTTGAGGATCTGCGCCAAAAGAATACCGTGATCGAAAACAAAAATCGTGAAAATGAAGAGTTGCTGCTGAACGTGCTCCCAGCCCCGATTGCCAATCGGCTGCGTGCCGGTGAGGCGGGGATCGCGGACGGTTTCGCGGAAGTCACTGTCGCCTTTGCGGATCTGGTGGGCTTCACGGCTCTGACATCGGAAATGCCACCGCACGAAGTTGTGACATTACTCAATGGGCTTTTCACACGCTTTGATGTCGCTGCCACCGATCTCGGAATCGAGAAGATCAAGACGGTGGGCGACGCGTACATGGCGGTGTGCGGTCTGCCTGAACCCGTCGCCAACCACACCGAGCGCATGGTACGTATGGCTATCCGCATGGTTCACATTACCCGTGAGCACGCGATGGAGCACAACATTTCAATGAAGCTCAGGGTCGGCGTCAACTGCGGCCCGGTGGTTGCAGGCATCATTGGCAAGAGCAAGTATATTTACGATCTGTGGGGCGACACGGTGAATCTCGCGAGCCGGATGGAATCAGGTAGCGTCCCTGACGCGGTTCAAGTGACGCGCGCCGTATACGAGCAACTCAAGCACCAGTTCGTCTTCGAGCCGCGCGGACCTGTCGAAGTCAAGGGAAAGGGTAAGGTGGAGGCCTGGCTGCTAAGATTGTAGCGCGTGTGAAATCCAGGGAAAAAGCCCGCCTTAGCGCGATCGGGGCGATGATTAGACACGGTGCTAGCGGAAGGCCGTAACTATCGGCAGCGTGCCTCGAAGACGTAGGGATCACGGAAATCCAAATCCAGACCCTCCAACCTGCTCTCTTGTAAGGCTATTTTTGAACCGGAATACGCCCAGCCCAGCCCATCGGCCCGGACTGAGCTTTCGCCTAATGAGGACGAGACGTCGGACGTACCGAGCTTGGGCGTTCGCTATCGAACTAAAGCCGTACTCCGGCTATTGTAAAACCGCCGTCTCCTGGTGCCCTTGGTCGCGCTGAAGCGTATCCATTGTATGAGGGGACGGCTCCGCATCGTTGAGCAGGTTTAAAAAGTTGCCTGGCTGATCCGCGCAGCACCCTCGGAAGCATGGACGGTGGAGCGCATCGCCGAACGTCTCGGCCTGGGCGCCTCCACGCTGCGCCGTCGGCTCACGTCGGAAGCTATCGTTTCCGTAAGATTCTACGCGCTGAACGACTGAAGGCCAGTCAAAGCGCGCTCGCTTCAGGTGCATCGAGCCTGTTGCTGCGCAGGCCGGCTACAATTCCCGCCCGCACTTCGCCCGCCGGCATCGCGAGCGCCATGGGCAGATCACCGGCGGGAGGTGGTTCTGACTTAAGCACCCGAACGACAGCTGAGACCGGCGAGGTGTTGCGTATCGCGCAGTCCGATGCGGGACGAGGTGCAGCAAAAGGCGGCAAGGATGGTAAGTACCCCGGCTACGCAACAACGAAATCGTAGCGACCGAATTTTCCGTCGCTCGTCGTCCTGACATCGAGCACTAAGGTCGAGTTGAATATCCTATCCCGATCGTTGTCCGGCTCGCCTGGAAAATAGAGCTGCGTCGTCAGTACGTTTCCGCCTGGCCGCTGGATGTTTAGGTGGAAGTGGCGGGTGCGACCAGACCCTGGCACGATCGTCTCAAACCACCATCTGCCTTGAGCATCGGTGAATTGATGTCCACGTAGTTTGTACCCACTGTTGTCATAGATTCCGCTCTCATTGGCATGCCACAACTCGATCAGTGCTTTTGCCACCGGCTGACAGCCCCGGCTCAACACGTAACCAGCAAGCGTCATTCTTTCAGGCTTTCCGGCGTGAAATATGGGCCTTCGGTCTGCGCTGGCGTCAGATCGTCGTCATCGTTGCAAGTTGCTGTAAGCGACAGCTGCGTGGGAGCGCCGGCTGCATGGCCGAGTCTCGGCAGTACAATCGGCGTGGCAACGAAGCCGATAAGGAAATTGGCGCTGAATCTCCCCGACACGGAAACCACGATCCTTGCGGTTCCATTGGGCAGAAGTAGGGCGGGACGCCGGCAGAGCCCCGCTGTGGCCGAGCAAGATGTATGGGATGCGTTATTCGAAACGCTGGTCGAACTGGGGCTAACTGAACGCTGGCAGCACATCATCGACAGCACCGCAGTTCGCGGCCACTCGCAGGCTGCGGGCACAAAAATAAGGAGGCTTTTTGGTCGACCACGCGGCGGCTTTACGACGAAAATCCACGCCCGCGCAGACGGTCAGGGCGCCCTCTTGGTTTTGTCTTAACCGGCGTCGAAACCTTCGATTATGCCGGAGTACCCGATTTGATGGCGATGCCGGTCGGCAAGCCAAGACTGTCCTTGGCCGACAAAGGCCACGGTCATTCCACTTAAAGCGAGCTGCAAGAACCCGCCTTTCGTGTCACCTCAAAGCTTACAAGGATCGCAATCGAATCTTTGACGCAGTTTGAAGGCGCGCCGAATAAGCTCATGCTTCATCAGCTTATTCAGAGCCCGATTTTTGGTCTCGAGACCCTCGACTCACCACAGGTGGCAAGCCTTCGTCGAGAGTTACGATCGCTCAAGGGCGTTGCGGAAGAGGCTCCGGCAGATGGAGGGCGAACAGTGGCTTCTGAAAGCGCAGCAAGTCCTCAGCTGGCAACGCAAGCCGCACGATCAGAAAGAATGAAAGAGATCGAGACCGAGCTCGCCTCTGTTCCAACACGGAGCGAGGTCCCAGAGCATCTGCAGTCGACTAACAATCTGTTGCGTCAAATATCGGAAGAATTGTCGGCGGGTTCCGGGTCCGCGCGTAGATCTAAAAGGGAAATCCGGCGGTCAGGAAGGGCGGCCGCGTCCTTTATCGCGAACGTATGCCGGTTCCCGGTTCGATGGGCAACCTGAATCGGGGGCGGCCGGGTTCTTGACTAAAAGCAGCGGTTGGCGCCGCTAATGCGTGGCGCTATCTATAAGTGCGTCTATGAGTTTGATCTGCGAACGAGTGCCGCGCTTGTACTCGTTGATCAATATCTTCGCTTCTTCAGTCGCATCCTTGCGCGGAATGCGATGCTGTGTGCACCAAGCGTCAAGAACCGTCTGGAGCATATTAAGGTCTTTTGGCGGTATAGCGATATCGGATTTTTGCATCATTTTCCTCCCAGGGATTGACATCTTTTTGTGGGAAACCGCCTCCCCGCAGTCTCCAGCGCTTGCAACTTTAGTCTAAAGTAGTAGGCGCACAAGATCCGAATGTGACCTTTTGGTTGAGGTACGTACCCGTTTTTCCACCAGCGCAATTCGGTTCTCTCTTGATGCAAACTCGGAAAACAAGCAGATGGTAACCCGTCAGGGCCGGCCTGTTACCAGCCCTGTTCAGGCAGGACAAACAGCTCTGCGACGTCCACCTGAGCAGGGGCCTGGGCTGCGAAGATATCTGGCTGGCCAGCTCGTCCATTTGCTTGCGGTAGCCCGGATCGGTGATGTGATCGTAGAGCTCGGTGGCAACCGCGCCTGGCTGGATGCAGGTCACGCGAATGCCGTGCTTTTGGCCGACTTCCATGCGCAAGCCGTCGGAGAAGGCCGTAACCGCAACGACAAGCTTGATGGCTTGATACGCGACAATGACGTCATCAACCTCGCTTTCGTTGCACCACCGCGCGTGCTCGGCATCCTGCGGAAGTGCGCGCGCCCTTCTGCTGGCGGGGCCGTTACCGCCGAGCCGAAGTGGCAAAGGATGTGGTAAAGTTTCCAATTCCGGAGATCGAGCATTATCTCTCGGAATGACGGTTCTCGCGATCAAAGTGACGCCTCGCAAATCAAGGAGCGACCGGTGGAGAAGGACGCATCTGCCACGGCCCTGCAGGCGCGAGACCTCATCAAGATCTATCGGATGGGTACGGTCGAAGTTCACGCCCTGCGCGGCGTCGACGTCGATCTGCGCGATGGCGAACTCGTCGTCCTGTTGGGTCCGTCGGGAAGCGGCAAATCGACCTTGCTCAACATCCTTGGTGGTCTCGATAGGCCGACTAGCGGCAGTGTCGTGTTTCGCGATCGCGAACTCGATATGAACAACGCCCGCACGCTCAATCTCTACCGCCGCAACCACGTTGGCTTCGTATTCCAATTCTACAATCTCATTCCCAGCCTGACCGCGCGCGAAAACGTCGCCCTCGTAACAGAGATCGCCAGGGATCCCATGCCTCCGTCCGAGGCGCTGGCGATGGTCGGTCTCGGCGACAGGCTGGATCGCTTCCCCGCGCAGCTTTCCGGCGGCGAGCAGCAACGGGTCGCCATCGCCCGCGCGATCGCGAAGCGCCCCGACCTTCTGCTTTGCGACGAGCCGACGGGCGCGCTCGACAGCAAGACAGGAATTCTTGTCCTCGACGCGATCCTGCGGATCAACCGGGAACTTGGCACGACGACCGCGCTCATCACGCATAACGCAGTCATTGCCGAAATTGCCAATCGCGTGCTCTACTTCGCCGACGGGCGCATCGTCGAAACACGGCGCAATTCCGGTCAGCGCGCGCCCTCCGAACTGGCTTGGTGACCGTGATGACCAGCCTGGACCGAAAGCTTCTTCGCGAACTTTGGCGGCTGAGAGCTCAGGTGCTTGCGATCGCGCTCGTCATCGCTTCCGGCACGGCGTTACTCATCATGGCATTGACCACAATCGAGGCGCTCGAAAAGACGACCGCCGCCTACTACGAACGAACCCGTTTTGCCGATATGTTCGCCGAGGCCAGGCGCGCGCCCGAATATCTCCGACGCGATATCGCGGATATTCCCGGCGTGAGGATTGCCGAAACGCGTATCGTCGAAGGCGCCATTCTCGACATGGCCGGTTTTTCCGAGCCCGTCGTTGCCCGGTTGATTTCGCTGCCCGAACGGGCCCTGAGCTTCTGAACGCATTGGTGATCCGGTCGGGGCGCTTGGCCGACCCAATGCGGCCCGACGAGGTGGTAGTCAGCGAACCCTTCGCCGAGGCGCACCGATTGAAACCCGGCGACAGTTTCGATGCCATATTAAGGGGCCGCAAGCGCAACCTGCAGGTCGTGGGCGCCGCACTTAGCCCCGAATACGTCTATGCCATTGCCCCGGGAGGCCTTATGCCCGACGACGAGCGTTTCGGAGTGCTGTGGATGGGCCGGGATGCGCTGGCGGCGGCCTTCGACCTCAAGGCCTCCTTCAACAGTGTGACACTCAGCCTCCTGCCCGATGCGAACGCAAAGGATGTTATCCGTAGGCTCGATGGTCTGCTTTCCCCCTTCGGCGGCATAGGCGCCTATCTCCGTGCGGACCAAACGTCGAACTGGTTTCTGGAAAGCGAGATCGCGCAGCAGAAAAACATGTCACGGATCATGCCTGCCATCTTCCTTGCGGTCGCTGCCTTCCTGACCAACATGGTGATGGCTCGGCTGATCCAGACCGAGCGCCGCGAGATCGGGCTCCTCAAGGCTTTCGGTTACGGCAATTGGGCGATCGGCTGGCACTACGCGAAAATGGTTCTTGTCATCGGCACGATCGGCATCCTCATGGGCTCGGTGATCGGCGCCTGGCTCGGCCATTGGAATACCGAGCTCTACACGCAATTTTATCGCTTCCCGTTCCTGCTCTATCGTCCCGGCCCGGCGGGCTTCGTGGTTGCCGGGGCGATCAGTCTGGGAGCAGCACTGGCTGGCAGCCTGGCGGCGGTGCGGCGTGCCGTCCGGCTTCCGCCCGCGGAGGCCATGCAGCCCCCTTCTCCGCCGATCTACCGGCGCACCTTCGCGGCGCGGACGGTGCTGGCCGGCGCTCTAGACGAGCCGTCGCGGATGATCTTGCGGCGCATCATCCGATGGCCGGTGCGGGCGTTTCTCGCCAGCCTCGGCCTGGCCATGTCGGTCGCCGTTCTCATCATGGCGCTCCAATGGGTCGACGCCATCGATTCCCTCGCCGAATCCGTCTTTGAGCGCGCGCAGCATCAGGACGCGACTGTCGCGTTCAGCGACCTTCAACCGATCGGCGCGATCAGGGAATTCGAGCATATGCCGGGCGTCCTGGCGGCGGAACCCTATCGCTTTGTCTCGGCGCGCATCAATCACGGACATCTCGTCGAGCGGCAGGGTATTATTGGCGTGCCGACCGGAGCCATCCTGAGCCCCGTCTTTGACGTCGAGCGCGGACGCTTGGAGGTGCCGCCCGGCGGGCTGATGCTCTCTGTCAAACTGGCCGAATTGCTTGAGGTCAAGGCGGGCGACACCGTCGCCGTCGAACTCCTGGAAGGGCGCCAGCCGCGGGTGAGCCTGCCGGTGTTACGGATCTTCGAAACCTATATCGGCAAGCCCGCCTATATGGACATGGCCGCGCTCAACAGGATCGCGGGCGACGGACGCGTCATAAGCGGCCTCCACATCCGCGTCGATGCATCAAGCCGCACTACCCTGCTCACAAGGCTCAAGGATACGCCCCATATTGCCGCCGTCCTGTTCCGCCACGCCGCCATCGATACTTTCTACAAGACCATGGGTGAAACGATCTTGATTTTCATCGGCTTCTTCGTCGCCTTTTCGATGACGCTCTCCGTTGGCGTCACCTACAATTCAATCCGCATAGCGCTCTCCGAACGGGCGCGCGAACTCGCGACCCTTCGCGTCCTTGGTTTCAGCCGATGGGAAATCTCCTACATTTTGCTTGGCGAGGTCGGCCTCCTCACATGGGTCGCCATTCCGCTCGGCGCAGTCATCGGCTTTGGCCTTGCGTGGTACATGACCAGCGCCTTTGAGACGGAATTGTACCGGGTGCCGCTGGTGCTGCGGGATGCGACCTACGGCGAGGCCGCGCTGATCGCTCTCGCGGCGACGCTGGCCTGCGCCGCGATCGTGCGCCGGCGGCTGGACAGACTGGATCTGATCGCCGTGCTGAAGACAAGGGAGTAACCGGTGAGCGTCGCGAAACGCAGGTTGGTTATATGGGGCGGCCTGCTGGCCGTGCTCGTGGCCGGCATCGCTTATGCCTTGCGGCCGCAGCCCGTTCAGGTGGACCTCACCGCCGCCGGAACCGGCGTTCTGCGCGTCACGATCGATGAGGAAGGCGAAACGCGGGTCCGCGACGTCTATACGCTTCATGCACCCTTGCGAGGCCAAATGCAGCGCATCACGGTCGAGGCGGGAGATGTCGTCGAGGCTGGGAAGACCCAGCTGGTACAAATCGAGCCCGCGCCGCCGGCCTTTCTGGACGTCAGGACCGAAGCGGAGCAGCAAGCGGCGGTGGAGGCGGCGCGTGCCGCGCAGAATCTTGCCGCCGCCGAGCTAAACAAGGCGAAGGCTGACCTGACCTTCGCCCACGGGGAACTCGCACGCAACCGTCTGCTGTTGGAGCGCAGAGCGATCCCCCAGCGCACTCTGGAAGATGCCGAGCGGGCCCACAGTGTCGCGGAAGCCAATCTTGCCACCGCCGAGGCCGCCTTGAACGTCAGGCAGCACGAACTCGCGCAGGCACAGTCGCGACTGTTGTCGCGCCAGGAAATTCGGAGCCGCAGGGGCCCCTGCGAATGCGTGCCGGTGACCGCTCCGGTGAACGGCGTGGTTCTAAGGGTCTTGCGCCGCAGCGAAGGCGTCGTCGAGGGCGGCGCCCCTTTACTCGAAATCGGTGATCCCGCCGCCCTGGAGATTGTCGTCAGCCTGCTTTCGGAGGAAGCGGTCAAGATTAGACCAGGGCAGCGGTCCATCATTACCGGCTGGGGCGGCGAGGATTTGAAGGCGACCGTGCGACGCATCGAGCCCTTCGGCCAAACCAAGGTTTCCGCACTCGGAATCGAAGAGCAGCGCGTCGATGTCGTCCTGGATTTTGCCGATCCGCCGGAATATTGGCGACCACTTGGACACGGTTATCGCGTCGATGTGCAGGTCATCCTTTTCGAAGGAGAAGTCCTGCAACTGCCGCTCGGCGCCTTGGTCCGGCAAGGCGACCAATGGGCCGTTTTCGTCGCGCAAGAGGCGCGGGCACGGTTGCGCTCCGTTGTCGTCGGCCATCGAAACAACCTCGCGGTGGAGATTCGAGAGGGGCTGCAGCCGGGGGAAAAGACAATCCTTTATCCGAGCGATCGCATCAAGGACGGCGTAGCGATCGCTGAGCGTTAACGGGTGAACCATGGCATGGCACCCCCCGGCCGCGTCTAGTCAGCCGTCGTGATCGTCGCCGTTCCTCATTGCCCTTTCCAGCCGGATCACCGCGTCAATGAACGCGGGAAAGGCAGACTTGAGAAGCTCGAGGTTTGTGACGACCTTGTCGGGCTTCAGGTCGAAACCGTATTTGTGGCGCACGAGATGGCGAAATCGCTTGATCTCGCAAAGAGCGTCATAAAGTTGGATTTCGAGTAGTGCCGGACGCGTTCCAGCAATCTCGGCTGACCTCTGGTCAAGAATGTCCTGGTGAACAGAACCGTCTGTTGGAACGTAATCATCGACATCCTTCGCGGCACTGAGAAGAACGTCCTCAATTCCATTATAGACATTGTGGATGCCCGACGAGACCGCCGCCACGGCTCCCCAGTCTCCATCTGCCCACCTCAGCCGTATGACTTGCGTAATACTGTTCCATCTGTGCCAGCCCGCGCTCGGCGCGGGCGATCCTTGGGGAAAGTTTCGCGAACTCTGGCAGGCTAAACGATGTCATGCAGTAAATCCTGGAGGCGATCTTCGGTCAGGTCGTCCTCAAAAATAAGATCTCAAGGAATCGCGGATGAGCGCATGCCGTCAGCTACCAGTCGCTCAACCAGACGACGGCGCTTGGGATCGATTGGCCCGCGGACGAGAAGATCGACATCCGAATGGGAGCGGAAATCACCTTTCGCCAAAGAGCCGATAACAGTTATGTCGATCCCATCCCTTTCAGCGTCACGCAGAATACGAGCAACGGCTGCCGACGCCCGTTCGTGCCCGGGTCTCCCGTCTCTTCGCCGTAAGTGCGTCCATCCTGTTCATGCGGGACTCCAATCTCCTACGACAACCCTACAGCAAGACGAGGAAAGCCGAAAGTCGGCGATATCGCTGATGGGAGCGCTCAGCGATCGCTTTGACCGACGCCCAGTGCTGTTGATCTCCCGTGGGCGCATTCGAATGTCCGTCGCCCTTCGCCCGTCCCGCGGCAGGACCGTCATGTTCGCAATTGTCTTACTCTGGTTCGCTCAAATCCAAGCAATCATCCGGCAAAGCCCATAAACATGATAAAAATACTCCTGTTTAAGGGCGTGCCCATCATGCCACCCGCAGGGATAATCCGGGTTCTCGGAACCCCGCATTAAAGGGTCGGTATCTTCTATGACAATCGTACAGGCTTCTCCACCTTTGGATGAGGGTTTGGTTTCGCATGGCGCTGGAAGACTCTATGCCGTTCTGGGTGGGCTTTATCTCGCGCAAGGCATTCCGAGCTACCTTCTGCTCGTTGCCCTGCCACCCCTGATGCGGGAGAGCGGCGCATCGCGTACGGCCATCGGGCTGTTCTCTCTCCTGCTGCTGCCGCTCGTGCTGAAATTCGCAATCGCTCCGCTGGTTGACCGCTATGCACCGTGGCCTGCCCTCGGTCACCGACGCGGCTGGGTCGTGCCGACGCAACTTCTCGTCAGCGCAGGCATCGCTTCCATGGCGCTGATCGAGCCGCATCAGGCCGGCCAGCTCTTCGCCATCTGCTTCGTCATCACCCTCCTCTCGTCGGTTCAGGACATCGCAACCGACGGCTACGCGGTGCGGCATCTGACGGGCAAGTCGCGACCGATCGGCAATGCGGTGCAGGCAGGGTCCGTCGCTCTCGGCGTCATTATCGGCGGCACGATGGCGCTGGTGCTCGTTCACCAGATCGGCTGGCGGCCGACCATCCTTCTGGTCGCCGCCCTGTCGCTCCTGCCTCTTATCGCGGCGATCTGGATGAGGGACAAGCCGGAGCCCGCTGAAGCTGTGGTTCTGCGGAAGCGGCCGAGTCTTCTCGGCTTCTTCCGACGGCCTAATGCCTGGATGATTCTCGCTTTTGCCCTGACCTACCGGGCAAGCGAAGGTCTGGTGCGCGGCATGGAGGGGCCTTACCTCGTCGACATCAAGGTACCGACCGACTGGATCGGCTATCTTTCCGGCGGCGCGGCCGCCACGGCCGGGCTTCTGGGGGCTGCCATCGCGGCACTGATCATCCGCAAGGCCGGACTGACGGCAACGCTCATCCTGCTGGGCGGCCTTCGCAGCCTCTGCTTCCTTGCCTTCACGCTCAATGCTTTTGGCGCATGGCCAGGGATCGCCGTCGCGCTGTCGGCTTCCGCCTTCCAGACGTTCATCCGCTACATGGAGCTGGTCGCGATCTACTCCTTCTTCATGAGGTCCTCGTCCGACGATCAGCCGGGCACGGACTTCACCGTTCTTACCTGCGCGGAACTGGTCATCTACCTGATCGGCGCCTCCATCGCAGGCCTCCTCGCCGACCGGTTCGGCTATGAAACGCTCTTTTCCCTTGCAACGGCCATTTCCGTGCTCGGCGTCGGACTGTCCGTCTGGATGCTGGAGAAGATCAAGACGCACCCAGGGCCGGAGATGGCCGGCGCCTGAGCGTGCCAACAGACTTTCCCGGAAAATCTCAATGGAGTTGATCTTATGGATGCTTCCGCACTCTCGAGCAATGAGTTCTACCTCGAGCGCCAAGCGAGGCGCGAATCGAACGCCCGCAGCTATCCCCGGCGCTTTCCCATCGCGCTGAAATCCGCCACTGGTTGCACCGTCACCGATGTTGAGGGCAGAACGTACCTCGATTGCCTCGCAGGCGCCGGTACGCTGGCGCTCGGCCACAACCACCCCGAGGTGATCGAGACGCTGCAGGACGTATTGCGCTCTGGCCTGCCCTTGCACACGCTAGATCTCATGACGCCGGTGAAAGACCGCTTCGTGGCCGATATCTTCGAAACGCTGCCCGTGGCGCTTCGCGAAGAGGCGAAAATCCAGTTTTGCTCGCCAAGCGGCACAGACGCCATCGAAGCGGCCATCAAACTAGCCAAAACCGCAACCGGCCGGACCGACATCGTTTCGTTCCGCGGCGCGTATCACGGTATGTCGCAGGGATCGCTTTCGTTGATGGGCTCGCTCGGCCCGAAGGCCGCGGTCGGACAGCTGGTGCCCGGCGCGCACTTCTTCCCCTACCCCTATGCCTATCGTTGCCCCTTCGGCCGTGGCGGCGAGGAAACAGCGGTGCTTGCCGCCGAGTATTTCGAGCGCGCGTTGCGCGATCCCGAGGGCGGAATCAATTTGCCGGCAGCCGTCATTCTCGAGGCGGTTCAGGGCGAAGGCGGCGTCATCCCGGCGCCGGCTGAATGGCTGAGGACAATTCGCCGCGTCACCCGCGATCTCGGTATACCGCTGATCCTCGACGAGGTTCAGAGCGGCATCGGACGAACGGGCAGCTTCTACGCCTTTCAGAAGGCGGGCATCGTTCCGGATATCATCGTGCTTTCCAAGGCGATCGGCGGCGGTCTGCCGCTTGCGGTGATGATCTATCGGGAGGGGCTCGATCTGTGGAAGCCCGGCGCCCATGCAGGCACCTTCCGCGGCAACCAGCTTGCCATGGCGGCCGGGTCGAAAACACTCGAAATCATTTTCCGTGACCGACTGGTCGAGCGGGCCGCGATCGCCGGACGCAGGCTGCGCGCCAATCTGGAGCGCATCGCGGCGAGTACTTCCTATATCGGCGACGTCCGTGGCGAAGGGCTGATGCTCGGCGTCGAAATCATCGATCCGGATGGCAGGCCGGATGGGCTCGGCCATCCACCGCATGGATCCGGGATTGCCCGGATGATCCAGAACGATGTTTTCCGTGCCGGTCTCATTCTGGAAACCGGCGGCCGCTATGGCAGCGTGCTGCGTTTCCTGCCACCGCTTACGATTTCCGATGAGGAGATCGACCAGGCCACCGGCATCCTTGCAGCCGCATTCGGCCGCATCGGACGCAAGGCCGCATGAGCATGAATTACGTAGCTATCAAGGCGGCGTCTGCGCCCGAACTGGATCACGCCGATCAGATCCTCAGCAACGACGCCGCGTCGCGCCGGGCTTTCCGCGAAGCGATGCTTCAGGCAGTCGATCTGGTCGCCGGGGGCGCTGCCGGGCATGGCCCTTATTCGGGCGCAAGCGTGCAAAGATTGAGAAGCATCCTGGATGAGCTCGACCCCTGCCCCGAGACCGGAACCGGTATTGCCGCGGCGCTCGCCGACATCGGCCGACCAGCACTCGATCATGCCCTTGCCGTCGGCGATCCGGCAGCGATGGCCCATCTTCATTGCCCGGTTGCCGTACCGGCGCTGGCGGCGGAAGTTCTGATTTCGGCCACCAACCAGTCGCTCGATTCTTGGGATCAGTCTCCCTTCGCGACCATGGCCGAGGAGCGGGTTCTCGCATGGCTGACGCAGCTTGTCGGCCTGCCGGCCACGGCCAGCGGCAATTTCACCAGCGGCGGTAGCCAGTCGAACATGACGGCGCTGCATCTGGCGGCCGCGCGCTGCGGCGACGATGCAAGGGCGGCGGGCGTCATCTTCACCTCGGAGCAGTCGCATTTCAGCATTCGCAAGAGCGCAGCCATTCTCGGCTTTGCAGAAAACGCGGTCATCACGGTCGCGACGGACACCGATGGCCGGATGTCTGTTCCGGCACTGGAGGCCAGCCTCCGGCGCGCGATAACGCGAGGCAGATTGCCGGTCGCGGTGGTCGCAACGGCCGGGACGACCGATCTCGGCGCGATCGACCCGCTGCCTGAAATCGCCGATGTTGCTGCTGCATACAACATGTGGATGCATGTCGATGCCGCCTATGGAGGCGGCCTTCTGGTTTCCCGCCACCGCGGTC
The DNA here is from genome assembly GCF_000379605.1 of Rhizobium giardinii bv. giardinii H152. Classification (GTDB taxonomy): domain Bacteria; phylum Pseudomonadota; class Alphaproteobacteria; order Rhizobiales; family Rhizobiaceae; genus Pararhizobium; species Pararhizobium giardinii. Next base: position 62,930 of record NZ_KB902580.1, read on the forward strand.
GTCTTGCGGGACTTGAGCGCGCCCATTCGATCGCGCTCGACTTTCACAAGATGCTGTTTCAGCCCATCAGCTGCGGCGCTCTTCTCGTCAGCGACCGGTTGGATTTCTTGCCCCTGGCAACGAAGGCCGATTATCTCAATCCGGAAGAGGCCGTTTTTGCCGATGCCCCGAACCTCGTGGAACGCTCCTTCCAGACGACGCGCAGGAGCGATGCGCTGAAAGTGCTGATGACCCTGCGGGCGATCGGCCGCAACGGTCTGGATGCGTTGATCAGCAAGACGCTCGAAAATACCCTTGCCGCTGCGGACGCCATCGAGGAGCGCAAATATCTGCGCCTGGCACGGCAGCCTACGCTTTCGACGGTTCTGTTCCGTTACGTTTCGCCCGGCGGCCCAGAACGCTCGGATACGATCGCGATCGGGGTACGGGCAGCGCTTTTCCACGCCGGTATCGCCGCCCTTGCCACGACCGTTCTCGACGGCCGTGTTCACTTCAAGCTCACGCTTCTCAACCCGCGTTCAACGTCGGATGTCGTCCACCACGTCCTTGATGCGATCGGCGAGACGGCCCGCGAACTGGAGACACATCATGCACGCCCATAATGCCGGTATCCTTGCCCTGCGCTCCATTCTCAACTGCGTTGCCCGCGAATATCCAGACCGCGTCCGCTGGTCGGGACAATCGGGGCACTTGCGCTTCACGCTCACCTTTCCGGGCAGCGGCGGAAACCTCGATTTGCCAGCCCTCTACCGCTCGGCGACCGGTCACCACCTTTTCGGCGAGCCGGTGATCCTGATCGGCTCAGATACGCAGAAAGCCATCAGTCCCGCAGACGCCGTCACCGCAGTCCTCGAACGGCTGGAACCGTCGGCTGCGGCTAAGGACGGCCGCGACGATCTTCTGGGCCGCGCCCGGTCGAGCCGTCTCCTCATCGAAGCCGCGCTTGAGGCGCGCAAGGCCGATCTTGCCGCCCTGGCTGGTGAGGAGGTTTCCTTCATCGCAGCGGAGCAAGGTCTGATCGCAGGCCACGGCATCCACCCCTGCCCGAAAAGCCGCGAGGGCTTGACGGAGGCGGAATCGCGCCGTTATTCGCCGGAATTTGCCGCCGGCTTTCCGCTGCGTTGGTTTGCCGTCGAGCGGAGCCTGTTTCATACCGGTCATTCACATGGTTCGCCTTCAGCCGAGGACTGGCTGGAGAGCCTGGTCGGCGACGACCTCGACAACCTGAAAGCGGCCCTGCCTGCCGGCAATTTTGCACTGTTGCCAGTCCATCCCTGGCAGGCTGGGAACATGCTCAAGAACCCGTCCGTCGTGGCCCTTGTCGCGGAAGGACGCCTGATCGATTGCGGCGAGGCTGGAAAGCCCTGGTTCCCGACGTCGTCGGTGCGGACGCTCTACCGGCCGGACGCGCCGTTCATGCTGAAGGTATCGCTCGGTATCGGCATCACCAATTCGGTTCGTGTCAACCTCGCCCGCGAACTGTTGCGCGGCGATGATATGTTTCGCTTCCGCCGCCATCCGTTGTGGCAGGATTTCTCGCGCAGTTATCCCGGTCTGACCCTCATAGCTGATCCGGCCTATATGGGCGTCAAGATAGACGGAACGGTAATCGACGGTCTTTCTGTGTCGATGCGTGAAAATCCGTTCATCGGCGCCGATGCGGATCGCAACGTCTCGCTACTTGCTGCCCTGTGCGAGCATCTGCCTGAACGCGGCAGCCGTCTCGGCGCCTTGATCCGCAAGCGTGCACAGATTGAAGACCGTGCGCTCGATGCTGTGGCTGCTGATTGGTTCGAGCGGTTCCTGCGCGTCTTCGTCCGCCCCGTCTTCGGCCTCTATCTGCGGCATGGCATTGCCATGGAAGCGCACCAGCAGAATATACTGATGGAGATTGAGGACGGTTATCCGGCCCGCGTGTTCTATCGCGACAATCAGGGCTTTTTCCACCATGAGCGCGGCCACAAGGCGCTCGCAGAAGCTCTGCCGGGTCTTGGAGAGATGAGCGAATCCGTCTTCGGCGAGGAGCCGGTCGATGAGCGGCTGCTCTACTACGCATTCATCAATTCGGTGCTCGGCATGATCGGGGCGCTCGGTCGCGAGGGCCTGATCGAGGAAGCCGCTCTTATCGCCATGCTGCGCAGCGAACTTCTGCGGCTTGAGGCCCTCGAGGGGGCAAATTCCAGCCTCGTGCACAAGATGCTGGCGCCGGCGCTGCATTGCAAGGCGAACCTGAAAACCCGCCTTGCGCGGATGGATGAACTGGTCGGCCCGCTGGAAACGCAGTCGGTCTATCTCGAAATCGCCAACCCGATGCTGCAATCCGCAAAGGCTCTAGTCGATGCTTGACCTCAGCATGCCCGACACCGCCTTCGCCTATTCGCGCCATGACCCGGACATCGGTCGCACGATCAGCTTCCGGCTTCTGGAGAAGGAACGCGATCTGGAACTTTTGTGGCGCTGGATGAACCAACCACATGTGGTGCCGCAATGGAAGATGGCGAAGCCGATCGAGGATATCGCCGCATACATCGACACCAATCTCGCCGACCCGCACCAGGATCCCTATATCGGCCTGATCGACGGGATACCCATGAGCTACTGGGAAGCCTATTGGGCGAAGGACGATATTCTCGGCCGTCATTACCCCGCCGAAGAGAGGGACCGCGGCTGGCATATGCTGGTAGGCGAACCGTCCTTCTTCGGGCACGGCACGGCGCCCGCGGTGATCCGCGCCTTTACCCGCTTCCTCTTTCTTGACGATCCCGCCACCCGGAAGGTCGTGGGCGAGCCGAGCGTCGCGGCGCGGCGTCTGCTGCGCTATGCGCCGGTCTGCGCCTTCGAGGAACAGGGCGAGATCGACCTGCCCGACAAGCGTGCGAAACTGATGTTTTGCCACCGGGAACGCTTCAGCCAACAATTCGGATTATAATCATGATGGATATCAATCTGGCGGGCATCGGCATCGGACCGTTCAATCTCGGTCTTGCCGCCCTCCTCTCCTCCCACGACAATCTCTCCAGCGTATTTCTCGAACGCAAGCCGGGGTTTCGCTGGCATGAAGGCCTCCTTCTGCCCGGCACGACGCTGCAGGTGCCATTCATGGCCGACCTCGTGACCATGGCGAACCCGACACACCCGTTGAGCTTCCTGAACTATCTCGCGACCCACGATCGCCTCTACAAGTTCTATTTCTACGAACACTTCATGATCCCCCGGCAAGAGTATGACGACTATTGCCGCTGGGCGTCTGAGCAGCTTTCGTCGTGCCGTTTCGGTGAGGATGTTATGGACGTCGGCCTTGAGACGGCCTCCGACAGCTTTGTCATCGAAAGCCGGTCGGCTGCGGGAGCGAGGCAGCATTATCGCAGCCGCAATATCGCAATCGGCGTCGGAACAGTACCTTTCCTGCCGCAATGGACGCGGATCAGGGCGACGGCCCCTCTCCTGCATTCCAGCGAATTCGGCAAGCGGCGCCTGGAGCTTGCGAATCGCCGCCGCGTCACCGTCGTCGGCTCCGGGCAAAGCGCTGCCGAATGCGTTTTGGCACTCTACAACGACCTGACGCCGGAAAGGATCGCGGCTGGTTCGTCCATCCAGTGGATCACCCGGTCCCCCGGTTTCTTCCCCATGGAGTATTCAAAGCTCGGCCTCGAATATTTCACACCCGATTACATGCGCCATTTCCACGGGATCCCGCCGAGCAAACGCCGCGAGATCGTGGCCAATCAGGGTCTTCTCTACAAGGGCATCAGCTTTTCGACCATCGGCGAAATCTTCGATCTCCTGTACGAACGTTCCGTCGGCGGACGCGACCCCGGGCTTTCGCTCTATTCGAACTGCACGGTAGAGACGCTCGAAAGCGCAGCGCACGGCTCCTTCCGACTCGGGATCGGCCATAACCACCTTGACCAAAAAACAGTCATCGAAGCGGATGCGGTCGTTGCCGCGACCGGTTATCGCCATGCCTGGCCGGACTGGCTCGACACGTTGAAGGGCAGCGTTCTGGAAACCTGCGAGAAAGGCGACGTGATCGTCGGCGAGGATTTTCGCGCGCGCCGCTGCGATGGCGGCAAGGGGCACGTCTTCATCCAGAATGCCGAAACCTTCCATCACGGCGTCGGTGCACCCGATCTCGGCCTCGGTGCCTTCCGCAACGCCGTCATCGTCAACCGGCTTCTAGACCGGGAACACTACCGCGTCAACGCACGGGCATCGTTCCAGCATTTCGGCCTGCCTGCCCATCAACCCGATTCCTCAGGTTCAGGAGATTTCTATGCCCACGCATCATAATCCGCTCTTTCAGGGCGCCTTTTCCAGGGCGCTATGGCAACAGGCCTCCGGACGCCTTCTCGCCAAGGTCATCGAGGAATTCGCCTATGAGCGGGTCTTCGACGTTAAAGAGGAAAAGCCGGACCAGTTCCGCATCGATATCGGCGCGGTCGCATACCGATTCAAAGCCAAGCGCTATGTTTTCGACAACCTGTCCGTCGATCCGGCAAGCATCGTGAAGACGGCGGACGGCATCGATTGGCCTGTCCATGACCCGCTTGCTTTCTGCGCGGATGTTCTGCCTGAACTCGGCGTCAAGCCGATGACGGTTGCGCACTTCATCAAAGAACTCGGCAATACCCTGATTTCGGACGCACATATAGCGGCCCGGGCGACGAAAACAGGTGCGGAACTGACCGAACTCGACGACATCCGCATGGAAGGCGAAACTACGGGCCATCCCTGGGTGACGGTCAGCAAGGGACGAATCGGCCTCGGCTATGGTGACTATCTCGCCTATACCCCTGAAAATCAAACGCCGACGGAAGTTCTCTGGCTGGGGGTGAGCAAAGACCGCGCATCCTTCGTTGCGGAACAGAACCTCACCAATGAGGGGCTGGTTCGTGAAGCCATCGGCGAAGCTCGTCTTGAGGCGTTCCGTGCCACGCTCGCCGCTCAGGGAGGATCCTCCGAGTCGCATTACATGATGCCTGTGCATCCCTGGCAATGGGACCACATGATCGTGCCGCATTTTGCCGCCGATATCGCATCGGACCATATCATCCTGCTCGGCAAGGGCGATGATCTTTATCTGCCGCAGCAATCCGTGCGTACGCTGTCGAACATCTCCCATCCGGAAAAATCGACACTGAAGCTGTGCATGACCATCCTCAATACGGCCGTCTACCGTGGCATCCCAGGAAAACGGGCGCTGTCTGCGGCGCCACTGACCGCTTGGCTCGACGAGTTGCTCCTTAGGGACAGGTTTCTGTCGGAGGAATGTGGCTTGGTTCTCCTCGGTGAGCGCGCTGGCATGCATTACGTCCATCCGCAGTTCTCGACCATCGACGGCGCCCCCTACCAGTTTAACGAAATGCTCGGTTGCCTTTGGCGCGACAGCCTGGCGGCGCATCTGAGGCCGGGTGAAAGCGGTATTCCGCTTGCGGCCCTGCTGCATGCCGGCGCAGACGGAAAACCTGTGGTTCAGGCGCTGGCTGAGAAGGCAGACATTCCGGTTTCCGAATGGATGGCACTGTTTTTCGATGCCGTGATCCCTCCGGTCTTCCACCTGCTGGCAAAGCATGGCCTCGCCTTCTCGGCTCATGGCCAGAACGCAACGCTCATAGTGAAGAACGGGCGCCCCGAGCGGCTCGCGCTTCGCGATTTCATCGATGACGTCATCGTCTGTGACCTGGAATTTCCGGAAAGCGGCAGTCTGCCCGAAGAGGTCCGCGCCGTTCTGCTTTGCCTGCCTGCCGACTTCCTCGTCCATTTCATCCAGACGACGCTATTCATCTGCGTCTTCCGCTATGTGTCGGTGCTGCTCGATCAGCGATCGGGTCTTTCGGAAAGCGCTTTCTGGGCCTTGGCCCGCGAAAGTGTTCTGCGCTACCAGAAGCGCTTCCCGGACATGGGATCGCGTTTTGCAACGTTCGACCTCTTCGGCGATGAATATCCGCGCCTTTGCCTGAACCGGGTTCGCTTGTTCACGCACGGCTACGCCGATGACGACGAACGTCCGGTGCCAGATTTCCAGGGCATGGTGGCCAATCCACTCGTTGCTTTCCAAAGCCGTAGCGACGCTGCCTGAAGCAGCTCTTGCACTGCGGAAGTCGTTCACTTCAGACTGAAAGTCGCCCTGTTTCGGGAGGGTTTGCGTAATTGCCAATATTTCCAGTACGGCACTGTCAGCCAGTGTTGGCCGTGGCAAGACGGCGTAAATCCGTAGGGCGCACGCCATAACGGCGTCTGAAGGTTCGGTTGAAGTAAGAAAGGTCGTTGAAGCCAACATTGTAGGCGATCTGGCTGATGGGCATCGGCGGTCCCTCAGCCAGGATGAAACCCTTGGCAAGCGATAGCCGCCTGCCGAGTACATAGCGGGAAAAGGTTGTACCTTCGCGGTTGAAAAACTTCTGGATTGCGCGCGGAGTGATCCCTTCAGCCTCTGCGACGTCCGTGATCGAGAAGGAGCCGTTGGCAAGCTCACGCTCGATGTGCGTCTTGATGGAGGCGAGGCGGTTCCGCGGGCTGTCCGACGGGCTGGCCTTGCCGACATGCTGGGCGAGCACCGGCAGAAGGTCGTAGAAATGCGCAACCATCATGCCCGCATCCTCTTCACTCTGATACTCCTGCCGCAGAAGATAGCCCGCATAGTTGGTCAGCAATTGCAGAGGCAGGCAGTCGGCCGCAAGCGGCCGCATCATCAACGGGCTCAAAACCTCCAACATGGAGGCAAGTGCATAGGAAGGAAGGTGGGCGCAATCGAAACGCCCACCTTCCGGCAGAATGATTTCGGAAGGCGCGTCTGCGGGTAGAAAGATGACGTCCGATCGCGCCACCTCAACCTTCCGCCGCCGATGGTGGACGAAGAGCGGCCCGTCCATGGCCCGGACGATGACGATCCCGGCGTCCGTCACGCCGTTTGCCGTAAGCCGAAGCGATGTCCTCGGAAAATAGAGTGTAGCGAGGGACAGCGACACGTATCTCCAGAACAACCCTGTCACACCGGCAAGATTGCCGTTTTCGACGGCAATCGTCGCGTCTCCCAGTATTTCCAGGAGAATGCTACGGCATACGATCCTGCTTTCGCTGTCGGGAAGCGAAAGTGTACCGAATTTCAGCGGTCGGATGATTTCCATTTCTTGCGCCGGCCTTTCTTGTTGAAGTTCGCGCCCGTCCTAGTCCGGTTCGCCTCAATCCAAGCAGGGGAAAAGTTTATCCCATAAACATGACTGAAATTGTCTTGTATTACCAATTCGCTTTCGGGGATCAAGCAGGCGGATTGTTTTTTGATGTGCAGGGGGCGTTATGGGCAGAAAATTCAACCGTGGTGTGTGGCTGGCAACGACGGCGGCTGCGATAGTCAGCACAAGCGCAATCGCACAGGATGCAGATCAGGCGGCGGATGCCGCGATAGTGAGCAACGACAAGCATGCCGCGACCTCGCTTGATGCGATCGTGGTGACCGGCAGCCGCTCGCCGCAGCAGATTTCCGAAACGGCCCGTACGATCTATGTTGTCGAATCGAAGGAAATCCAGTCCCAGGCCCGCTCCGGAAAAACGTTGCAGCAGATCCTGGGTGAAACCGTGCCCAGCTTCGATCCGGCAAGCGCGGGGGCGCGCACATCCTATGGCCAGAACCTGCGCGGCCGCACCGCACTCGTCCTCATCGACGGCGTGTCGATGAACTCCGCCCGATCGCTCAGCCGCCAGTTCGATTCCATCGATCCCTTCAACATTGAGCGGGTGGAGGTACTCTCGGGAGCGACCGCGCTCTACGGCGGCAACGCCACCGGCGGAATCATCAACATCATCACCAAGAAAGGTAAGGATGCCGAGCCGGGCCTGCATGCCGAGGTGACGGGCGGCATGGGCAGCGGCTTTTCCGGCAGCAAGGACTTGGACCGTAATGCCGCCGGGGCCGTAACCTACAACAGTGACAATTGGGATGCGCGTTTCTCCGTGGCGGGCAATAAATCAGGCGCCTTTTACGACGGCACCGGCACCGTCCTTATCCCGGATATCACCCAAACCTCGACGGCCTTCAACGAGCGCATCGACATTATGGGATCGGTGGGCTTCCAAATCGACAACGGCCGGCGGCTCGAAGTCTCGGGGCAGTTTTTCGACAGTAGCCAAGAGTCGGATTACGGTCTGTATTACGGCCCTTTCTTTGCCGCACTGGCCGATCCAAGCCTGTTCGAAACGCGCAGCGGATATCGGTCAGACTTCAATCCGCAGAGCCGCCGTTCGATGCTGAACGTCACGTACACCGACGACGATGTGCTCGGCCAGCAGCTTCTGCTGCAGGGGGCTTATCGCAGCGAGCGGCTCCAGTTCAGCCCATTCCCGTCGGGCAGCTATTTTGCGGGAAGTTCGCAGGATACGGATTACTACAGCATCAAGGCTGCCTTGGTGGCCCAGCCGACCGATAGCCTGAAGATCACCTACGGCTTCGATGCCGACCGTGATTCCTTCTCATCGCATCAGAACGTCTTCGATATGCTTCTGGCGGCCGAGACGGGCGGCATGAACTTCGAGACCATCGGCCTGACGGGCCTTTACCCGGGGATCGATGTCTCGACAGTCGCGGGGTTTGTTGAGGCCTCCTATGAGGCCACTGACAAGCTGACGCTGAGCGGCGGCGTCCGCTACCAGTTTGCCGATACCAAGGTTTCAGATTTCGTCGGCGCGGCGCAACAGGTTGCCATCCTTGAGGGGACGGCGACTTCCGCCGACATCATTCCCGGCGGAGAGGTGGATTATGATGCGGTGCTGTTCAATACAGGCGCGAGCTATGAGCTGGACACCGCGCAACAGGTCTACGCCAACTTTAGCCAGGGCTTCGAACTGCCCGACCCCGCCAGATATTACGGCATCGGCCTCTATTCACTGGCGGACGGCCACTATTCGCTGATCAACAGCGTCAACGTCGCCGATTCCGCCCTGGAAGCAATCAAGACCAATTCCGTCGAGATCGGCTACCGCCTCGACGACGGCACCTACAATTTCGAAACGGCAGCCTATTATTCGATTTCTGACCGCTCCATCAACCTTAACCGTTCAACCCTTGCCGTAGAGGTCGTGGATCAGGACAGGCGGGTCTACGGTATCGAAGGAAGGGCCGGGGTGAATCTCGACGACGGATTCACCGTCGGGTTAATTGGCCAATGGGTAAAAACCGAGGTGAAAGGCGACAACGGCTGGGAAAAGGACTCGGTCGGCACTGCGAGCGTTTCCAAGATCGGCGGTTATGTCGGCTGGACCGGCGACGCCCTCAACCTGAAATTCTCGGGTCAGCATGTGTTTGAGCTTACCGATGCCGATGCGTTCAAGATCGACGGGTACACATTGTTTGATCTGACCGGGGGCTACACGTTCAAAAATACGGACACGACCTTGAACTTCGGCATCCAGAACGTCTTCGACACGGACTACACCACTATCTGGGGCTCGCGGGCCAAGGCGCTTTACGGTGCGCTCGCCGACGAGGCGGTGTTCGACTACAAGGGGCGCGGGCGCACATTCGCTGTCTCGCTGACGAAAGTTTTTTGATGTGCATGGTTGCTTGAAGGGCAGTGGAGCTCGCCTGTGAATATCATGGGGACGTTTAACCAAGCCTCCGTTCGCGAGGGTTCCGTGTTTCGATCCTCCCAGCTTTATGAAGCGGGACCAATCGAGGTCGGGCTTACCGGGTCGGTATTGTCGGTCTCGTCCGGCAAAGCCGATCACGCGGCCTTCACCGTATCTCTGGCAGGTGCTCCAACCCTCGCAGTTGCCGGTCAACCGCCGGCCGGCATGCAGGGGTTCCGACTGGTCTGTGCGGCCTTCGAGTATCTTTTTGCGACCCGGTTTGATCTTGCATCCGTGTCTCTGGCCGGTGACGGGTGGACCGACCTCCTGCCGGACTTGCTGAGGGGCGGTCTCTGCATTCCAGGAGACACCCCGGCCTCGCCGCCATCCGTGATCGCCGATATGGTCTGGCAGATACCGGAATTGTGGAGGTCGTCGCCTTCGCCGGCCTACCCGCGCCATGACATCCATGACGGCAAGACCGCGTATCCGGCACGTCCGCCGAAACCGGCTGTCGGACGCCTCTATGCCCGCTTCATTCCCTGGCTCGGCGGCACGCTTGCCTTCGATGTCGCCACCCTTGGCGATCTGCCTAATGTTCATCGCTGGATGAACGATCCAAGGGTCAACGAATTCTGGCGGGAGGCGGGCGATGAAGCCCGCCACAGGCGCTATCTGGAAGGCATGTTCGCTGATCCGCACATCATCCCGCTGATTGGTCGGTTCGAGGAGAAGGCCTTTTCCTATTTTGAAATCTATTGGGCGAAGGAAGATCTGATCGGCACGTTCTGCGATGCCGGCGACTATGACCGCGGTTGTCACGTTATCGTCGGAGAAGATGCCTTTCGCGGCCGTGAATGGTTCACTGCCTGGCTGCCGTCGCTCCTGCATCTGATGTTTCTCGACGACCCGCGCACCGAAAGGATCGTTCAAGAGCCGCAAGCCGATCATCATCGCCAACTGCGCAACCTGCAGCGCTCGGGTTTCTCTCATATCAAAACGGTCGATTTTCCTACCAAACGGGCAGCCATCGTGTCGATTTCCCGTCAGCGCTTCTTTTCCGAGCGGCTGTGGCATCCCGCGGCAGACCCGGTCAGCGAGATCCGGTAATGAGATCAACCGACCAGCCGGCCGATTGCGCGCTGCCTTACGCCTTGCAAGCGCGCGTGGAAATCCCCGATCCGAAAAGCTGTCTTCGTTACCTTTGCAGCCATATGAGGGAACACGGCGTGGACGTGCAGGAAGACGATGGCGTTGTCACCGTCATTTTGCCGAACGTTGCCGGGTCGCTGCGCCAGGATGGCCGTCATGTCGCGGTCGATGCCGCTGCCGCCGATCTCGACGCGCTCTACTTCGTCAAAATGTGGCTGCAGGCCGAGTTTTCTGAGTTGATGAGTAATCCGGCGCCGCCCATCGAATGGAACGAGGGAAGCCGCAACCTCCGCCTTCCTCCCAGCTTCCGCACGCTAGCGGTGGTGGCCGTCCGGGATGTGACGCCGAGGATGCGGCGTATTACCTTCAGGGGCACTGGTATCGAACATTTCGATACCTTGAGCGCGCTTCATCTGCAGATCCTGGTCAATCTCGGCGACATTGTTGCACAGGAGCGGCGCCATGGCGTTGCAGCTGCGCGGATACCCGAAAATTCGCAGGTCATTCCGGTCTGGCGGCGTTACACGGTGCGTTCCGTCGACCGGGCGCGGGGCACTATCGACGTCGATTTCTTTTTGCATGGTTCGCGCGGTCCCGGTACAAGCTGGGCGCGGAAGGCGCGGCCCGGCGACATGGCTGGTGCGGCGGGGCCTAGCGGCGGCGGTATCGCCAAGGCAAGCTGGTATCTGCTCGCCGGAGACGAAACCGCCCTGCCCGCGATCTCCCGTATTCTCGAATGTCTGCCCGCGACAGCGCGGGGAACCGTTGCAATCGAGGTCGATAGCGACATCGAGCGGCAGGAGCTCGATTGTCCCTCTGGCATGGCCGTTGAATGGATTTATCGGAAGACGGCTGCAACTGCGTCCCGGCGTAACTTGCTGGATGCCGTCGAAGGTGCCGATTTTCCCCCACGGGGCGATTCACGGTTTGCCTGGGTAGGCTGCGAAGCTGGAATGGCAAAGAAAATTCGCAGCCATCTGCACGGAGAACGCGCCCTCACGAAGAGCGAGCATCTGGTTGTCGCCTTCTGGCATGGTGATGGCGATATTTGATTGCGAGGGAGTGCTTTTCGACTCGCGCCTGGATCATAACCGCTCGAGGGAACTGAAAAGGTGGCCGGACGCGCAACAAGCCCTTCACTTTAGTGGATGATTTGAAGAGACTCCGGCCTGCGCGTAAGAGCCGTAGCGAAATCAATGGTGATGACGCCAATGCGTCAGTTGAGCTACGCTCGTGTTTACTCTTTGCAAGCCATCAGCGTAACGTGCGGCCGATGGAGCTGTATTGTGCGGCCCTCCAGTACGTGGCAAGTGGCAGCGCGGGCGTGCGCAAACGGTGGCCTACTGAAAACCGCAATTCCGGAACAGACGCCAAAAATTGCAACGTCGCTCCAATCGCCTCGGCGACTGTCGGCCATCGCCCCTCGAACACAAAGCCGTAGACAAGGCCGAGGATCGTTTCTGCAAAGATGAGCTGGGCCGAGAGAGCCAGAGGCAGTCGCCGCAGGGGCGGTTCATGATGGTGGCGCCGAAGCCATTCGCCCCTTTAAATTTTCAGTCGCAGCGCCGACCGTCCGGGTGGCTACCGGTTGGGAAAGTCTCTGGCAATATCGGCCAGGGTGACGCTGGCGAAGCGGGAGAGCAGCAATTGTTCGGCTTCGGCGAAGACATCCTTCAATGTGGCATTCACCGCCTGCTCGATCAAACAGCCCGGCATGTCATAGGCGGGACCGACGGCAAAAACGGAGGGTTCGCCGACGGCATGATAGATGTCGAGGAGCGTCAGTTCCTCCAGCGGTTTTGCCAGGGTCCAGCCGCCACCGTGGCCCTTTTCAGAGCGGACATAGCCTTGCTCGCGCAAGCCCGCCATGGTGCGGCGTATAACAACTGGGTTGGCGTCGAGCATGCCGGCGATCATGTCCGACGTCATGACGCCGTCATGATGGCCCATATGGATCATCACATGCAGCATCCTGGATAGCCGGCTGTCGTGCCGCATCTCAATTAACCCCTGTCCAACATCACAGACGACCAATGCACAAGACGTTCGATAACACGCCAGGGGCATCATGTCACAATAAAGGTTGCATGACTATTGACTTCCCAAATTCACGTAACTTATGCTGTTTCGTGAAACCAAGGAGCATGTCATGGGCAAATCCATTCACGACGTCATCATCATCGGCGGCAGCTATGCTGGCCTTTCCGCCGCCCTTCAGCTCGGCCGCGCCCGGCGCAATGTGCTGGTGATTGACGAGGGCAAGCGTCGCAATCGCTTTGCCAGCCATTCGCATGGTTTCCTGACGCAGGACGGCGCCGATCCCGCCCGGATCGTGGCTGATGCGCGGACACAGGTGATGGAATACAAGACAGTGAACTGGCTTTCCGCGCGGGTGGACAGTGCCGCGCGAGTCGAGGCGATCGACGCATTGGGCGCGGGCTTCGAGGTCTTAGCCTATGGTCAGCGGCATCTGGCACGCCGGCTGCTGCTGGCGACCGGAGTGAGGGATATCCTGCCTGAGATCTCAGGTCTTGCGGAGCGCTGGGGTAAGGCTGTGTTCCATTGCCCCTATTGCCACGGCTATGAGCTGAACCAGGGCAGGATCGGCGTCATCGCGGGATCAGAGCTGTCCGTGCATCACGCGCTGATGCTGCCCGACTGGGGCCCGACAACATTGCTGGTCAACGACGCCTTCGAACCAAATGCGGAACAGCTTCAAAACTTGGCCGGCCGGGGCGTTACAGTCGAGCGCAGCCCCGTCAAAGCGATTACCGGCCATGCCGACATCCGGCTTGCCGATGGGCCCACCTTGCCCTTTGCCGGGCTGTTCGCACTTGCGCCCTTCGAGATGACCAGCCCGATCCCCGAGGAACTTGGTCTCGATTTCGAGCAAGGACCGATTGGATCGGTGATCAAGACCGACGCCATGAAGGAAACCAGCATGCCAGGTGTCTTCGCCTGTGGAGATGCCGCAAGGCCGATGGCCTCTCTTGCACTTGCCGTCGGCGATGGAAACCTCGCCGGCGCGGGGCTGCACCGCTCCCTGCTGTTCAACAAAATTTAAAGCAGCCGGCGGGAGCTTAACGTCTTTATCGCGCCCCGAAATAAAGACACCACGGTTCTCATTTGAAAGCTATTGATGGGATGAGAACCAGTTTGCATCTCGGTCTTCGGCAACAGAACCTGCGACAGTTCGCGTCTGCGCACGCGGCCATTTTACGACTTCCGAGCGACGGCTGGAAGATATGAAATGCGGCCATGGCATCACCGAATGGCGCTGCGCGCAGTACCTGGGCCCAGACTACCGGATGGCGTTCCAACCCGCCCACCCCGTCAATAAATGCATTCCAAGCAGGTTTGTAAAACGTGGGTGGCCGCCGAGTTTACGGAGTTCGGGGTTCGCTTTGCCAATTCCGGGCGTGTTCCTGGGGCCTGACTATCATGGCATGTCGCCCGTGCCGCGGTGCAATCCATCAGAAGAGCGCTCGTGCCGGCAACGCCAGCCGTTCGCGAAGGCCAGCTGGGCTCGACACCATATCGGCAAGCGTGAACTGATCGAGACTGGCGAAAAAGGCCTCACTGGCACCCCGCAAAGCGCCGGTTAGCCGGCAAACTCCACTGAACACACATGTGTCCTGCCTGTCTCCCAGACAAGGTACAAGCTCCATATCCATCTCCATCGTCCGTACGACATCGCCCATCCGGACGTCTGCTGGTTCCCGGGCTAAAAGGAGGCCTCCCCGGCGGCCGCGCACGCTTTTGACCAGCTTCAGGGCTACCAGCGTCTGCGCGACCTTCATCAGATGGTTACGGGAAATTCTGTGCCGCGCGGCCAATTCCTCGATGGTCACGAGACCATGATCAGCAACGGCGAGTGCCATCAGAACGCGCAATCCGTAATCGGTATGGACAGTTAGTCGCATGGCAGCCTCCAAAAGATGCATTTACAATACCTCTTTTCATGAATAAGAAAAGTGCGACATCAATGATCGAGGGCAATATGGCTATCGTCGCGCCTGCGCAGGTCCTTTCGGAGGCCGTCGTCGAACGGCTTGTGCGTGATTTCTACGGCCGTGTTCGCAAAGACGCGGTCCTGGGGCCCATTTTCGAGCAACGCTTGTCCAATCGTTGGGATGCCCATATCAAGACGATGATCGACTTCTGGTCGTCGGTAACGATGCAGAGCGGCCGATATGCCGGCCAGCCGCACGTCATGCACCGCAATCTGGGGCTTGAACCCGAGCATTTTGAACACTGGCTGGCACTATTTCGAAATGCGGCCGAGGATAATTGCGAGGGTGCGGTTGCAAACCTGTTCATCGACCGCGCCAACCGGATTGCAAGCAGCCTTCAAATCAGCCTCAACATCGGACCGCACGCGATCGATTTTGAAAAGATGGCAATCGCCAGGAACATAGCGAAATAGACCTCCCTCCGTAAGAAGACGAAGCCTCTACCGACTGGAACCATCATGACGTGTCGAGACAGCATTTTCCCGCGCCTTTGGCGCCCGGTATTCCTTTGCCTCGGGGCGGCACCCGCGATGCTGCTGGCTTGGCCCGCCCAGGCCCATGTCAAATGGTTTGCACCCTACATCGTCGGCGCGCCACCACGGCCTATCAGCGCAACTCTGGCGGACACATGGTTCTGGCTCGGTATAGTACTGGTTATGGTGTTCTTTCTCGCGACACGAGCGGTGGAGAAAACAAGCGCCGGCGAGGCGATACTGGGAGGCCTGGACCGGTTGTCGGAACCGCTCTGGGGCCGCCTAGACGACTTCGTCCGCGTGGTGATCGGCGCGTTTTTCGTGGCGATCTTCGCGGTGGGCGGGGTTTACCTGACACCCGACCTCAAGACGCCTTCCGAAATGGTCTCATGGGCGCAACTTCTCATCGCCTTGCTGATCTTCTCGCGTCGGACACAGCCACTTGCGGCGGTCGGTATCATTGGGCTCTGGCTTCTGGCGCTTCGTGACTACGACATTTTCCACCTGCTCGACTACCTCGCGCTCGGTGTGGGGGTGGCCGCCTATCTCGTTATGGAGGCCTCCTCCAACGCGGAATGGCGCAAGCACAGGTTCCAGGCGTTGCGATGGGGAGTGGCTATCGCCCTGATGTGGTCGAGCCTGGAAAAATTCGCCTATCCCGACTGGTTCTATCCGCTCGTCCTGGAAAAGCCCTTCCTGACATTCGGTCTGCCCCGTGACGTGTTCATCCCGATGGCGGGCGTCGCGGAGTTCACCATGGGTTTCGGGCTTCTCTGGACACCGCTTGTTCGTCGCCTCTCGGCCATTTCGCTGTTCGTAATTTTCAACGCCGCAGTCTATCCGTTCGGCCGCGTCGATCTGATCGGCCACGCCCTGATCATGGCTGTCATCGTGGCGATTGCTGCTGATCACACCAGGGAAGTGTACTTCCTCCCTAAACTGAAAAAGGCGTTGACCGGCATTCCTGTCGGACTGACCGTCGCACTGATGTTGTTCGTGGCCAGTTATTGGGGGCTGCATTCAGGCTTTTACGGTTCGCAAGGCACTGCAGCTGCGGGGGTCGAGCGGGTTACTCACACGCCCGACGTCGAGCATCCACACGGCGGGCAAAACAGTCAACCAGAATGAGCCTTAGCCCTTGTTCAGTATGTAGAGGTGCGCGATGACAGCGCTTGACACGGACGAAAAGTCGCTGGCAACGAGCGCCGCTGACCTCGGGCAAGCGATCGCCGACGCAATGCTGTGTTCGACGGACGAGTAAGGGCCTACCCTCTCTCATCACTTGGTTTTTGCCCACAGCACATGCAATTTTCGGATCTCGTCCGCACATTCCAGAAGGATGTGGCTCATAAGCGGGTCGGGCATGTCGTCGATCTGCGGAAGAATAGTGGCGAGGCCTGCGACAACGCTTGACGGCATGGATACGACGTTGCCCGTAGCCGCGAGTTGTATCCGCTGTTCCGCAATCATTCTTGCCGCTCGCTCGACCAGGCGCCGGCGCTCGAAGGTTGACGTCTTTGAGACCTCGTTGGCCGACCGATATAGCTCACTCACAAAGTCGGGGATGACAGACTTCATCGATTGGCGCTTTCATTTGCTAAATCTTGCCGAGGGGACGCGCGGCATCCATACAGATGCGATGACGCTTGATTCGAAAATATTCGTGGGCCTTAGATCTGCTCGCAAAAACCCCTGCGAACCCACTGGCTCTAAATGCCAATGGGACGGTTGTGAAAAGATTGGCCCGCATCGTGCCCCTGTGGGGCCGGGCGCTGAAGGCCTTTATCTGTTGTTCTGTCTTGATCACGTCAAAGAATACAACAAGGGATACAGTTACACGACGGCTGCATCGAACGCGGACGTCGCTCGCTATCAGAAGGAAGCGACTGCCGGCAGTCGTCCGACCTGGGGAACGAGAGTCAGCCAGCCGACCGAGATCCCGATCCCGTCGAAAGTCCGTTCTGGCTCAGCGAAGGCATTGAATGCCCGAAAAACCGCAGCACAACGGCAAGCGCAAAAGGCCGATCTCCAGAAACGAAAACTCAAAGTGCTCGAAGCCAAGGCCTTTGAGACACTCGGTCTTTCGCCCGAGGCAACACCGGAGGAAATCAGGAGCCGCTATAAAGAAAGGCTCAAAATGCACCATCCCGACGCCAACCAAGGCAACCGCAACTCAGAGGACGAGCTTCGCGCATCAATCGAGGCGCATCAGATCCTTAAGTTGAATGGATTTTGCTGAGGCTCACTCATTGAGCGTCATTCATGCGTTGGCCGACAGCACTGGTGCTGAAGTCGCCGAAGAGGCACCGACCATCCTCGGCGATATTGGGAAGATGGTAAGGGAGCGCGGTCGGTCGCCTGACCGAGACCGGCTGGCTCATTAGTTCCCGAGCCTGCGAAACAGTCGCGCGAAGCGGCGAAACTCGACCTCCTCACCCTCGAACCAGGCGTTCAGTCCACAGTAGACCACCGCGGTCGCTGCATCGCTGCCATAAAGCGCGTGTGCCTCGGCGATGATGGCCTTGTCGGCCCCCTGTCGTGATCCGCAGGTTGAGGGTTTGTTTGCTGCGTTTTACTGGACCGGTATGGATTACGCGACACCATCCTCTCCCCCGCTCTGAAAGAACTGTGAAGTGATCGCCGGCTTTGCCGGACGCTTGTCGCCGCTGCACCGCAGCAAGAAGCGCTCACTGCGAAAGCTCTTTTGCAAGCTGTCTGGGTGGCCTGACCAGCGAGCGGGCGATATCGATGAGATCGTCACGGGCGGCTGTCGGATCTTCCGTGTTCCAGGCAACCCCATGCCGATCCGGAAGTCCACTCCCCTCATCTTGCGAAGCTTGAAATTGCGGTTCGGGAAATCTTTCGTCCATCGCAGCGCAAAGCCGATGCCAAGCCCGGCCGATACCAGCGAGACCAGCCCGGACTCCTCAGGAAATGACCGCGACCTCGCACAGGCGGGCGATGCGCGCGTCGAGCTCTTCTAGGCGCCGGGCAAAGCCGAGATTGCCCGGCTGGAGCGCCACGGCATCGGTGAGCATGTCGCGCGCGGTCGCTAGTTCGCCGTCGCCGATGTGGCGATTTGCCCGGTGGTATAGGAAGTTGACCCGCTCCACGGGCGAGAACCCGTCACCGAAGCGCGCATGGAGCCGGTCGGCCCAAACGGGATGGCGGGCGATCGCCGTGACTGCAATCTGGTAGGACCGCATGGGCGCACCGACCCGGACCGCGCGAGCGAGCGCGCGTAGACCAGCGAGGTCGTCTGCGCGGCAGGCCTCAATGAGCGACAGCCCGCGCGCTGTTCCGGCGAAGGCCCGAACGGTGCCGTGCCCGGTCATGTGGACCGGGACGAGGCGCGTCTCCACCTGCAGCGCTGCGATCCGCTCGGCGTGCCGGCGATCTACGGCATGGAACGGATCATAGAAGAGATAGGCGCGGCCGGCCGCGTGATCGGGCGCAATCCCCATATTGGCATGGAGGGTGGGGGAGAAGTGGCGCCTGAAGCGGCCGTCGAAGGGGACTGCCTTAGCGTCGATGGAGATCTGCGGACAGAAGGCGATGGAGACGTTGGCATCGAGGCGTCGACGATAGCGTAGGGCTGCGTAGCCGCCTTGCGAATATCCGTAGAGAATGCGTTCCGGTGCCGCGCGGAGGATTGGGGCCGCCGCCGCGACCGCCTTCACCACACTCGCCGCCGGAAACCAGTTCGGCCTCCGGCTGATGAAGCCGAGCGCGGCGATGTTCGCCTTTTCGCAGAACCGCTGCCCCCAGAAGCGGCTGCCGTTCGCCTGCATCTCCATCTCGTTGAAGGTCACAAGAAGATAAGGAGTTGATCCCGGCCGATGAATCACCTCAAGGTTCTCGTCGGAATAAATGAGCATGCGGAGCCTCCAGGAAAAGTAGGTTGAGGATAGGTGTGAAAGTCGCCCCGCCACTGATCTTTTCGGTGAAAGATCCGCTGGTAACCCTGCCTTGATATCAACGATTTGGTGGGACATTGATAATTGCGTAATCACCGCTCGGCCGGGACTGGAAATACAGTGAATTGATCCTTCCGCATCAGCTGGCTGAAGTGGCCAGCGCTTTCATTTCTAACTCCCGAGCGGTTTTCCAGCGCTCCATCCTCTTCATATCGAACGTACCAAAATATCTCAGGTAACACTGCGGGCGGATTAGAGGCACGATGTCCTCGCGGCACGCACGTTATAACAAAAGCAGGATATCGACGCGAATTCGCTTCGGTTCCTAGTGCCGGAGCTCCCCGACCGATCTTCCAGCAACTCCGGGAACCTACCCGTAAAATGACTTAGCGCTAGCACCGATTTCCACCAGGTACATCATCAACACCACGCGTCCCAAAGTCTCACCGGCCTCCAGAGCCATCTGAGCCGCCGGCCCCACCTGCTCGAACGATACGAGACAGGCAGCTTCAGCTCGACCGCGATATTCCACGCGTCGCCTTCGAATACGGGCTTCATCGACCAGCACGCGCGCAAGTTCCGGATCGATGGCCGGTAGGCTGATGTTTAAGCGCGCCTGCAGGCCGTAGGTGTCTCTGGTCATGCCGAGACTTCCGCGTCGATGGCGGTCTTCGCCGGCAATCTCATCTTGCGCTTGCCAGCAGCGATCCCAAGGCACCAATGAAGCAGGCCGACCAGCCGGCTGCAAAGGGCTGCTCGGGATTGGCGCCAGGCTTGCCGTTGCCGGGGGCGAAAGCTTGACATCGTCGATGCGCGCCGTGCCGTCGCGACCGCCGGTGGCATGGGTCTTGCCGGTATAGAGGACCTTCTCGATCTTCGTCATCGAACACTCCTTCGCTCTGTCGTATCAGGCGACGTTGTTGACAGGAGCTTTATCCCGCCTCGACGTATCCGGCATGTTTCCGGAACGGGCAGAAATGTGTAAGAACGTAGAGGACGCGCCGATTTTTCATGGCAGCGATATCTCCGCGGCAAGACCCCCGCCGGAGCGATTGTAGATCCGCACTGCACCGCCAACAGAGACGGCAAGCTGCTGAGCGATGGCCAGTCCGAGGCCTGTGCCCCCTGTGTCGCGATTGCGCGAAGTCTCGAGACGGTAGAACGGTTGCATCGCCGCTTCAAGCTTGTCATCGGGAATACCTGGCCCGCGGTCGGTGACCGTCACGATGGTATGTCCGTCGCCCGTCCGTTCGACGTTGATCTCTGCAGCACCCGCGAACTTGAGGGCGTTGTCGAGGAGATTAGTCAGGATACGTCTCAGTGCATGCGGTTTGGTCACGGCCGTCCCCTGGACGATGCCTGCAACCGTGACCGCCTTGCCTGTGTCCTGGTAATCGTAGGCAATACTGTCGATGAACGATGCGAGATCGATACGAGATGACTTTTCGCCACTCCCGTGAGAACTGCGGGCGTAGGCGATACCATCCTGCACAAGCCGCTCGATTTCACTCAGATCGCTGACCAGCTTATCCTTTTCGGGGGTATCTTCCGCCATGTCGGCGCGCAGCCGCATGCGCGTGATCGGCGTCTGCAGGTCATGCGAGATTGCTGCGAGGATTTGCACGCGTTCTTCCAAGTAGTGGGCGATACGGTCACTCATGGCGTTGAAGGCGCGCGCCGCATCGGCTACTTCGCTCGGCCCGCTCTCGCTCACTGGAGACCCCTTCTTGTTTGGGTCGAGTGCATCGGCGGCGGCGGCGAGATCGCCAAGCGGGCGAACTGCCTGGCGCACTGCGAACCAGGTGCAGAGGATGAGCAGTGCCATCTGTGCCACAAAGACATATGGAAGCCACTCGGCCAGCGGCATCACCCCGCGCGGCGTCACGTCGATGGTGAGCTGTGAACCGTCTGAAAGCGTCAGATGTCCCTGCAGCCGCTTTCCGTCACCTGGAATAGCTTCGACACGGAGCGGGAACTTATAGCCTGCCGCCTCCTCGATACGTTCTGCAATCTCCGCTCCACGGCCCGACAAATCCGGTACACCGGGAAGACCCGCCCCAAGAACAAGGCGATAACTGCCACGGCTCAGGCGGTCCAGCCATGCGGCCCGCTCGTTGGCGGGAAGCCGGTCTATGACAGCGATCGACGTTGCCAGATCGCTTTCCAGCGTCCCGAGCATGACCGCCTTGGCCGACACGTAGCGTTCCGCGAAAAGAATGCTGAAGGACAGGCCATAGGCAACCGCCAGTCCAGCAAACAGGATCAGGAAGAGGCGGGAGCGCAGCGTACTTGGCCACCAGCCGAAACGGGACTTGCTACCCCCCCTCATGTTCTTGGCACCGAGATCTCGACCGGAACGGAGAATACATAACCTTCTGCCCGCACCGTCTTGATGTAAGTCGGTTCGCGTGCGTCGTCGCCGAGCCGCTGGCGTAGACGGCTTACCAGAAGGTCGATCGAGCGGTCGAACAGTTCGGCATCGCGGCCCTGCGTGAGGTTCAGAATCTGGTCGCGGTTGAGCACACGTTGGGGATGATCGATGAAGACCCGCAGCAGCCGGTATTCGGCACCACTTAGCGCGATCTCCGTCCCGTCCCTGTCGAGAAGATGCCGGCCAACTGTGTCTAGCCGCCAGCCGCCGAACGTCAGCAGCTGGCCAGCCTCGCTGATCTGCAGGTTGGGCGGCAACATTCGGGTGCGCCGCAGAACTGCCTTGATGCGGGCGAGAAGCTCACGTGCAGCGAACGGCTTCGGCAGATAGTCGTCGGCGCCCATTTCAAGCCCGATGATCCGGTCCATCTCGTCGTCTCTCGCCGTCAACATTACGACCGGCGTCGCCTTGTGCTTGCCGGCTCGAAGTTCCCGGCAAAGGACCAGTCCATCATCACCCGGCATCATCACGTCCAGCACGATCAGATCGACCGTGCTGCTCTCGAGGAAACTGCGCATCTGCCGGCCGTCGGCTGCAACCGTCGTCCGAAGGCCGTTCCTTTTCAGGTAGCTCGATACCAGTTCGCGAATTTCACGGTCGTCATCGACGATCAGAATGTGGTCGACATGCTCCATCTGTGGTCTTTCAGTATCCATTGGCCGCTTTACAGCCGTAATTTGCGCGTGTCGGCTGTCGGGAGTAAAGGGATTTCTCGCGACAGCATCGCCGTCAGAATTTCGCGACATCAAGGATGGCTTGTGCGAAAGCCGCCGGTGCTTCCTGCGGCAAGTTATGCCCGATACCGCCCGTTATATTTCGATGCTCGTACTTTCCGGAGAACCTCTTTGCGTAGGAGGATGGTTCCGGGTGCGGCGCGGCGTTTTCATCACCTTCCATGGTAATCGTCGGAATAGTGATGATCGGCCCCTTCGCCAGCTCCTTCTCATAAGCATCGTATTTCGCTTCGCCTTCGGCGAGACCGAGCCGCCAGCGATAATTATGGATGGTGATATCGATATGGTCGGGATTGTCGAAGGCGTCTGCTGAGCGGTCGAAGGTGACGTCGTCGAACTTCCACGTTGGCGAGGCCGTCTGCCAGATCAGCTTTGCAAACGCGCGCGTGTTGGCAGCATAGCCAATCCGGCCGCGCTCCGTGGCGAAGTAGAACTGGTACCACCAGGACAGCTCCGCCTTCGGCGACAACGGCTTCTTGTTGTTTTCCTGGCTGCCGATGAGATAGCCACTGACGGAAACCATCGCGTTGCAGCGTTCGGGCCAGAGAGCCGCCATGATGTTGACGGTGCGCGCACCCCAGTCATATCCGCCGAGGATGGCCTTTTCTGCGCCGAGGGCGTCCATCAAGGCGATCATGTCAGCGGCCAACGCCGCCTGCTGGCCGTTGCGCGGTGTGTCGTCTGAAACGAAGCGCGTCGTGCCGTAGCCGCGCAGGTAGGGAATGATCACGCGGTAGCCTGCATTGACCAGGATCGGCGCGACATCGACATAGCTGTAGATGTCGTATGGCCAGCCGTGAACGAGCAGGACGACGGGTCCATCCGCCGAGCCGGCTTCTGCATATCCGATGTCGAGCACACCTGCCTTGATCTGCTTCAGCGCGGGGAACGCAGCATGGCCGCCCGCCTTGACCGCAAAAGGCACTGCGGGCGACTGGGCATTTGCGATCCCGGTGCCGCCGAATTCGGCTGCGGCCACGGCCATGGCGGCAATGCCGAAGAAACGGCGGCGCTGGTGGTTGATTTCAGGGGACATCGTTCTCTCCGTTTCGAATGATCGTGACTTGAAGAAAGCCTATCGCATGTATCCGTATCCCCCATGTGTCCCGCCGAGCCCGGAATTGAATGCTCATGTAGCATCCGGCAGCTTGGATACGTTCTGATACAATTTGCGCCCTGCCATGCCGGACGCGAACCGGTCACCCTTTCCGCAGGACAATCGCTTTTCATTCCGACCGGGGTTGTTCACTCGGCGAAAAATGTCGGCCGACGCAAGGGAACGCCCGCGTGCGCTACTGCATGATTCCTTAGATCGGAATCGATTTAAGGAGGAAATTACAGGCGCTTTAAAAAGTGCTACAGCGTCCCTTCCATTATGGCATTCTAGCGGATTTCGCGCGCCAGCGCTTGCAGCCGCGTAAAGGCATCATATCGCTTTGCATGCAGGGCGGCAGTTTCGCCCTTTGCCGGCAGATAAGTGCGATCGGTCGCTGAAAGCGCCGCCATCGCAGAGCCAACATCCGGGAAGGCGCCGCCGGCGACGCTGCCGAGAATCGCGGCGCCGAGCAGGACGGGTTCCTGCGCCCGCGTCGCAAGCACGGGTTTTCCGGCGGCATCAGCGAGAAGTTGGCGCACAAGGTCGAGTTGGCCGGCGCCGCCGCTGATGACGATCCTGCCGACCGGCGCGCCTGCTGCCGCCTGCGCATCGATGATCTGGCGAAGACCATAGCCGATGCCACACAGACCGGCGATATACAGCGCAACGAGACTGTCGAGATCGCGATCCATGCCAAGGCCGACCATCGCTGCTCGGGCATGTGGGTCGGCGAATGGCGCCCGGTTGCCGAGGAATTCGGGCACGACATGGAGGCCGTCCGCACAGGTCACTACGCCGGAGAGCGTCTTTGCCTTTTCCGCCGCGAGGTCGGCGAGCAGCGCGGGCAGCGAAAGCCTGCGCGTCTTTGCCAGAACCGCGGCTTCATTTGCCGCCGGATGGAAAGACAGGAGCTGGTCAATGGCAGCGCCAGCCGCTGATTGGCCACCTTCGTTCAGCCACATTCCCGGCACCATGGCCGAAAAATACGGTCCCCAGACGCCCGGCACGAAGACTGGCTCATGAGTCGAGGTCATCGTACAGGACGACGTGCCGAAGACGTAGCCGAGATTGTTTTCCGGCGGGCCATCGACGCCAACGGTCCCGATCCCGCCCGCATGGGCATCGATCATGCCGGCTGCAACCGGCGTACCGGCAACGAGGCCGAGGTCAGCGGCCGCGCGTTCCGTCAGGCCGTTGCCAAGGGGCGTGCCAGGCTCGACGACGCGCTGGCCGATGCGTGCAAACTCCTCGTCGGCGAGTATGCCGAGGCCAATGGCGTGGAAATAGCTGGGGTCCCACCGCTTCTCATGCGCGAGATAGGTCCATTTGCAAGTGACCGTACAAGTTGACCGGGCAATATCGCCTGTCGCGCGCCAGGTGAGGAAGTCCGCGAGATCGAAGAACTGCCAGGCGGCGTCAAAAATCTGCGGGCGGTGTTCCTTGAGCCAGAGTAGTTTTGGCGTTTCCATTTCGGGCGAGATTCGGCCGCCGACATAGCGCAGCACTTCATGACCCTGCGCGTTGATGCGATCGACCTGGTCCACGGCTCGGTGATCCATCCAGACAATGATATCGCGTTCCGCGTTCTCCGAGGGGCCGACGGGCAGCGGCGTGCCATCCTTCCCGAGCACGACCAGTGAGCAGGTCGCGTCGAAGCCGATTCCGGCAATCCGCTCAGGCGCAACGTCCGCCCTGGCGACGGCATCGCGCACCGAAGTGCAGACCGCCGCCCAGATTTCGGTGCTCGACTGCTCGACCATCGCTCCCGACTCACGAAACAGCGAGATGTCACGCTTTCCTGAGGCCAGCATCCGGCCGGTGAGATCGAAGAGGCCGGCTCTTGCGCTTCCTGTACCGACGTCGACGCCGATAATATAGCGATCGCCGTCCGCCGGATATGCGGAGAAAGTGTTGCTCATGGTTCTATCGCCTGCAATCAGGAATGGTCTTGGGCGGGCGGAGTTCTGCCGCCCGTTCTCGCCTCAGAGATCGACGCTGTTCGGAAGGATCACCAGATCGCGGATCGTCACATTACGTGGCCGCGTCAGCATGAACAGCACCGCATCGGCAACCTCCTTCGGCTGCATCAGGCTCCCGTTTGCCAGCGCCTCGTCTAACTTCTCCTTCGGCCAGTCGTCGAGCAACGCCGTCACCACAGGGCCCGGCAGGACCGCGCCGACGCGCACGCCATGCTGTGCCACCTGCCGGCGGGTGCTGTGCACAAAGGCCTGCACCGCGAATTTGGACGCCGTGTAGATCGGCTCCCAGACAACGGGAACGACGCCGGCGATCGAGCTCGTAAACAGGATGTCGCCAGTCTTCTTCTCGATCATGTGGGGCAAGACTGCGTGCACCGAGCGGAAGGCCGCATTGATGTTGAGGTTCAGCATGCGATCCCAGGCATCCGGATCGCCCTCGGCTACCTGACCACCGATATAGGCGCCGGCATTGGCATGGAAGACATCGAGCCCGCCGGCAATGTCGAGAATGCGCGGCAGCATGCCGGAGACCTCGGACGGCTTCAGGAGATCGACGACGAGCGGCAGGGCATTCCGTCCCAGCTCCTTGCAGAGCAACTCGAGCTTGTCCTGTGCGCGGTCGACGAGCACCACCTTTGCGCCTTCCGAAAGCAGAGTGCGGGCGCATTCGAGGCCGATGCCGGACGCAGCACCCGTGATGGCGACGACTTTGCCTTTCATGAGGTCAGACATGTTCCAAATCTCCATTCCGATATTTCTGTCAGGCTCGGCCGTGGCTTACGCGCGAGCGACGGGCGAGCGAATCGACGATGACTGCAATCGCGAGAACGCCGCCGGTGATCATGTAGCGCAGCGACGAACTGAGGTTCAGCAGCGTAAGGCCGTTCGAGATTGCCTGGATGACGATGATACCAAGCAGGGCCGAATAGGCGCTGCCGCGTCCGCCGAACAGGCTGGTGCCACCGATGACCGCCGCCGCAATCGCGTTCAGGTTGACATCGCCGGTGCCTGCCTGCTGGCTCGACGAGGCAAGACGCGAAGCCGAGAGCACGCCACCGAGCGCGGCGAGCGTCGAGCAGAGCACGAAGGCGCTCGTATAAATGCCACGCACGTTAATGCCCGAGCGCCGTGCGGCTTCCTTGTTGCCGCCAACGGCGAACATGGAGCGGCCCCACTTGGTGCGGGTCAGCGCGTAGTTGAGGACCACTGCAAGCGCCACGAACAGCGCGAACATCCACGGCACGCCGCGGCCGAGATTGAGGTAGAAGACGGCGACTTCCAGCGCAACCGTCAGCATCAAAGCCTTCAAGATCAAGGCACGCAGTGGCTGTGCTGAGAGGTTTGCCGCCCGGCGTTGGCGCATCCTCCGCACGCCCTTGCCGATCATGATAAGCCCCGGCATCATCGCGATCCCGTAGGAAAGCCAGTCCGGCATAATCAGGATTTGCCCGAAGCGGACGAGGGGGGACGCGTAAGGGAGGTTGATCGAACCCGTCGGGCCGAGGATATAGAGCTGCAACCCGAGAAGAGCGAGCAGGCCAGCAAGCGTGGCGATAAAGCTTGGCATACCGAGACGATTGTAGAGCGTGGCATAAACCAGGCCGACGCCCGCACCTGCGACAAGCGCGGCCAGTATGGCGCCGACGATAGGCAGACCCATGTTCACCCACAAGACGCCGACCATTGCCGAGGAAAGGCCGCTCATGGAGCCGACGGAAAGATCGATCTCCCCGAGCACCAGCACGCAGATGATGCCGAGCGAGATGACGCCGACGGTGGCACAATCGAACAGCAGGTTCACGAGGTTGTTAGGCGCGAGAAAAATTGGGTTGAGCGCAGAGAACACGACTGAAATAACGACCAGGCCGACGGCGACCGGCAGCATGCCGAGATCACCCGCACTCACGCGGTCTATGAAGCCCTTTGCCATGCCGGCAAGGCTGTCGTCGTGGCGCACGCGCTCGTCACCGCGGTCCAGCATCGGCTGGACACTACCGGAAGGGTTCTGGCTCATTCGGCTCCCCCATGGGTTTCCTGGACGTGGACGGCCTTGCGGTCGTGGCGGCGCGAGACGGAATTGTCCGTCGCACCCGTGATGGCGGAGACGAGCTCCTGGTTGGAGGATTCCGGCGTGAAGACGCCGTTGTTCCGACCGAGCCTCAGAACAACAATGCGGTCAGCAACGGCACGCACGTCTTCCATATTGTGGCTGATGATGATGACGCCAAGACCGCGATCTCGCACGCGCTCGATCAGGTTCAGAACCTCCGCCGTCTGTGCCACACCAAGCGCTGCCGTCGGCTCGTCGAGCATGATGAGCGTCGGATTGAGCAGCAGCGAACGCGCGATGGCGACCGTCTGCCGCTGTCCGCCGGAGAGCGAGGCCACAGGCTCGCGCACGGAGGGGATGCGCGCAGCGAGTTCACGCAGGAGCGTCCAGGCGCGCACTTCCATTGCGACCTCATCGAGCGCCCAGGGCGACATCTCATGCCCCAGGAACAGATTTGCCACGACATCCAGGTTCTCGCACAGGGCAAGATCCTGGAACACCGTGGCGATGCCGAGGTCCAGCGCCTTGGCGGGACTGTCGAGCGTCACAGCCTGCCCACAGAATTCGATCGAACCGGCGGACGGCTGGTGCACACCGGCGAGCACCTTGACCAGCGTCGACTTGCCGGCACCGTTGTCGCCGACAAGCGCGACGACTTCGCCGGCTTTGACGTCGAGCTCGATATCCGTGAGCGCGGATACCGCTCCGAAATTCTTCGATATGCCGCTCAGACGCAGCACCGATTTTCCCCTGTCGGGAGCACTTGGAAGCTTAGCTGTCATGGCCAAAATGACCTTTCAATTAATCGGGGTGTCCGGCCGCGAAGCGCAGCCGGACATGACGGCAGCTTAGTTGATGATGCCGAGTTTGCGGCACCCTTCAACATACTCGCCGGTGCAGATTTCTTCCGGCTTGTTAATTCCCTTGTCGAAGATTTCGGCTTTGATGTTCTCCGCCGTGACGACCGCAGGCACGAAAAGCTGCGAGGGCGTTTCGTAGAGCTCGTGGGTTGCTTCCGGCTTTTCACCCTTAAGCAGCTTCACCGCCACGCCCGCCGCGGCCGCAGCGACGATTTCGGATGGCTTCGAGATTGTGTTGTACTGGTCGCCCGAGATAATGAGCTGGAGGGCTGCGATCGTCGCGTCATTGCCGGTGACCGGCGGCATTTCCTTGACGCCTGCAGCTTTCAATGCCGCAATCGCGCCGCCGCCCGTGCCGTCGTTTGCTGCGACAATGCCGGTGATCTGGTCACCGAAACGGGTAATCTGGCCGGCGGTCCATTCCTGCGCCTTTGGCGGTGCCCAGTCCGGAGTATCGAACTCGGCAAGCGTTTTGTAAGGCGAAGCGTCGAGCGCGGAGTCAATGCCGTCGCGGATGAGGCCGGCGGCCGCATCGGTCGGCGAGCCGTTGATCTGCAGCACGCCGGAACCATCCGGAACGCCCTTCGCCTTCAGGTGATCGACTAGCGACTGCGCGATGGCACGGCCGATGCCTTTATTGTCGAAGGACACATAGTAGTCGGCCGGCTTGGCTGGTATCGGGCGGTCATAGGCGATGACCTTGACGTCCTGCGACTGGGCGATTTCGACCAGCCCCGCGGCGGCGGCGGAATCGACCGGATCGAGGACGATGACCTTGGCGCCCTGCGCGATCACCGAGTTGAACTGCTGTTGCTGGAGCGCGACGTCTGCATTGGCATTCTGGTAGATGACAGTGCAGGTTGGGCAAAGCTTCGCCATCTCGGCCTTAAACCCTGGATAGTCGTGTTGCTCGTAGCGGGTCGAAGCCTGGTCGGGCATCAGGAAGGCGACGGTCGCATTTTCCTGGGCAATAGCGGCGTTGCCCAACGACAGCACGAGGCCGGTCGATGCGAGCAGATAGGTAAGCGTCTTCATTGGTTCCTCCACGGTTGATTTTGCCAGCGACTGAGCCCAAAAAGTCGACATGCCCCGACAGATCCCACGCCTGCATTGGCGCGCAACTCGTCGTCCGCTGCGATCGTGTCGCAACGTCCGGCTCGTCGGTACTATGTCTGACTCCTCCCTTGGGCCAGCCTTGCTGATTTAGGCACTTCATCGATGGAGCACAGGTGCTCAATCGATGAAGCATCAATTGCCACCAATCCACATTGGTGTCAAGGTGACTCACCCAAGCGGAGATAAAATGTGAATAGAACAAGCCAACCGAAAAGGCCGACCATCTACGATCTGGCTGAACTGGCAGGCACCTCGGCCAGTGCCGTCAGCGCCGTGCTGAACGGCAACTGGAAGAAGCGCCGCATCAGCGCGAAGCTCGCCGAAAAGATCACCAAGCTCGCCGAGGAACAGGGCTACGCGCTCAACATGCAGGCAAGCGCGCTACGACGGGATCGCTCCAGGATCATCGGCATGATTGTTCCGAAATACGACAACCGCTACTTCGGTTCGATCGTCGAGCAGTTCGAAGCGCTGGCCCGCGAACGCGGTCTCTTTCCGATCGTCACCTGCACCCGGCGCGATCCGGCGCTCGAGTTGGAAGCAGCGCGCGCCATGTTGTCCTATCAGGTCGACTGCCTGATCGCGACCGGTGCGACCGATCCGGACCGCGTGATGGATCTCTGCTCGGCCGCCGGAGTAAGGACCATCAACCTCGACCTACCTGGCTCCCGCGCCCCCTCAGTCATCTCCGACAATTATGGTGGGGCCTTAGAGCTGACGCGGCGGGTTCTTGCCAATTGCGAGAAGGAATACGGTGAGAAAACGCCCCTCCTCTTCGTTGGCGGCCGCGGCTCGGACCATAACACGGTGGAACGCGTCCGGGGCTTTCGCAATGCCCATGCGCAGGCGGGTATCGCGGTCGACGAAAGGCTGATGCTCACCTGCGGCTACGCCCCCGAAAAGGCGGAGAACGCGATGAATCAACTTGCCGAGCGGACGAGCAACCTGCCGCGCGGCATGTTCGTCAACTCCACCATCTCACTGGAAGGTGTGATGCACTGGATTCGCCGCTCCGGCCATTACGCTGACGGGATGCCGCAACTTGGCTGCTTCGACTGGGATCCCTTCGTCGCCATGCTGGGCGACCATATCGAGATGATGCGGCAGGACGTACCCAAAATGCTGGAAGCGGTGTTCAGCATTATTGATTCCGGCGTGACGGATCCGACAGTCGTGCAGATCCCGCCCATCGTCGAAAACATCGGTTGAGCCTGGGGCCCGCGGTAGGAAGCAATTGCGGCTGCATTGCCGTCCTAGCGGCGCTCTACCTCGCTTGGCACGCGCTCGGCACGGTATCCTCCTACGCATTCATCGCGAACCGTCTTGAACACGCTCTTGCGGCTCTCTTCGTTCCCTGCAGGGATGCGATCAATCTGGGTGAAGTGCAGGGCCGCCAAGAGTTGCAAGCAATCCGGTCAGGTGCGCACCCTTCGCCGCTACCTTCCAGAACGGCTGATCGACGGCATCCTGCGCAAGTTCAACGGCTTCACCGCCTAGGCCGAAGCGCAATCCAAATCCAACCACTTCGAAACCAGACCCGCAATCCGGCGCCTGTGCCCATGCTACTTCGCGATAGATGTGGAAAACAGCGCTGCCGGTATCCCGGGGTCGTCGGCGTCGGTGACCAGCAGGAGATCCAGTCGATCACCGTGCAGCCGGGCGTTGATGCCCTCTACCTTGTACGGCTGGTCAAGCCGCTGCAAGGACCGTAAGTGCCCGCCATTTTCGACGATCCCGATGGCAGCTCCGAAGCAAGCTCCATCGCGATAAGCATCTTCGGTATCTTCCGCGACGGCGCAGAACACCATGTCCCCGTTTGGCAGAGCGGCTGCGTCGGTAAAGCAGAAGGGAACGCCCCGGACCAAACCGAGGTCCAGCCGATGGGTAGCGGACGGCTCGATGCTATCGGCTCGTGGGCTTTGCAAAGCGTCGAGAACTCGCGAAAGTGAGTATCGGATGATCGCGTTGGCGGCCTGCCGCTTGTTACCGCGCTGGAACAGACGCAACTCCTCGCCAAAAACGACGGCGCCCTCGATGTTGAGTTCAGGGAACGTATCTTTGAGTGGAGCGAGAAGGGGAGACAAATCCACTTCACGTGGCGAACCACAGACCGCGCCATTCACGTCGAGGCCGAGTAAAGCGCCGCGACAACGGTTTGACCTTGAACCTGAGCCCACGGCTAGAAGGGCGCCATACGGAAAATTCTGGAAGGGCGGAAGGAGGACAAGTGCCTCCAGGTCAGGCTTCCGCCGCTTTCGCTCTGCCTTGACGTCTGGCAACGCACCATCAAGGAGACGGATCAGATCACCGGGTTCAAGTTCGGTTGTCGAAAACACACCCAGGTGAAGCTCGTCGTCGGCGACAACGTACATAGTGGTACCGACACACACGAGCCCGCTCGCCGCGCTGATGTGCAAGGGCCGCATTCTGGCAGAGGACGCCTTGATATCAAGCTCCCGCATCTTGGTTAGGATTATCATTTCTGTTTCTTATCAGGCTGAACTGGGCAGTTCCACCTCTCCTAACCCGAAACCAAGCACACATGGGCGCGGCCATGTTCATCGGCGGCTGGATGCTGAAGCGGTTCGGCCAGAACGACAGGGAGCGCACCTTGGCCGCCGAGGAAGGCGGACTTTATGAAGCGACTTTGCGGGACTATAGGCGCAAAGCTCTCACCATCTCCATTTGGGCAGGTTTTGCGGTTCTCACTATTTGGGCCGCGAAGCCCATCTGGAACTACGCCATTTTTGGGTTCAACCCAATCCTGGACGACCTTCTGTCCATCACGTGTTCCTGATGAGACGAATCATGACCAGCACCCAGCACCCGTGTACCGGGCCATACTGACGAGGAGATAAATGAGGAAATCAATCGAAAGCGTTTCGCTAGGCGAGTTTGACAGTCAGGCTAGCGATAGGTTGGCAGCTGTCTGGCGGGCTGTCCGTCACACACCTTCTTAGCGACTGCGCATTCTCTCAGCTGTGAAAACGGGCCGGGTCGCCGAAACGGGAAATCGACGTCAATCGCCGGTGGAAATCGGCGGTCGCCGTGCGGGGTGTCCGCTGCATATCGATCCCCTTAGGCCCACAGGCGACCGCCTGTCTCGATGGGAAATGACAGGCCTTTGAGGTTGCGCCAGCGATCAAGACCTCCGCGGGAGAACTTCGGCGAGCAATGGGTCGGAAGCCTCCAACTTGGTTATCCTACCTAATCAGCCGATCAACTTTCGCCTGCAGCCGCGGGCCGATCAGCAGGATGGCAGGGATGACGATGACGTAGGCGGTGCTCCACGAGCGCAGCCATACTCCTGCAAAACCATCCGAGAATCCGAGATTGAGCGCGAGGAGGACGAATGAAATAATCCCCGTTGTGACGATCCCCATCGACAGGGCGAAGGCGATTTTCCGTTTCAGTTCCGTGTTCATGTCCTTCTCCAGGAAGGTTTGAGGGGGCATTCCGCAACACCCACATCATAGCGCGAGCGGAGACGTGGGCATCAGGCGGTCGATGTTGTCTTTTGGTCTTCAAGAATTCAGAGATGAGTCGATTGCGATTTCAACGCAGCCACGCGAACGCTGTTCGGAGCTCCTTGGGTCACTGCCGGCAGGCGCCGATAGCGCGTCGCCGGGCTACTGAGCGAAAGGTTCGGCATCAGCCTTTGGCGCGCCGCCTCATAGGCCTCCCAGTCGCCGGCATCGGGCAAGGACGGGATGGTGATGTGTTCGCCAAGATCGAGGCCGGCGAGCGCCGCGTCGACCATGTCCTCGCCCGACATGACGATTTCGCTTGGCAGATGCTCCAGCGGCGTTCCGGCTTTTTCCCAAAAGGCGGTCGCAGTCGCGCCCGGCAGGACAGCCTGAGTCCGAATATTCTTGTCCTTCAGTTCTGCGATCAGCGACTGGCTGAACGCAACGACGAAGGCCTTGGTCGCGCCGTAGACGCCATTGAGGACCTGTGGAGCGACGGCGACGACCGATGCGATGTTGATGATGGTGCCGCTGCCCCGGGCGACGAAGCGCGGTACGGCGGCGTAGGTCAGGCGGGTCAACGCGGTGACGTTCAACGAAATCATCCGCTCCATTGCATCGACGTCGGAGGCGAGCAACGGACTGGACGCCCCTACCCCGGCATTATTGACCAGCATGGTGATGCGATCATCGTCATGGAGCACCATTTCGACACGGCGCAGATCGGACATGTCGTTCAGGTCCGCCGTCAAGGTATCGACCTTACGGCCGGTATGCTCGCTGATCCGCTTGGCCAGTTGGCCAAGTCGTGTCTCGTTCCTGGCGACGAGCAGGAGGTCGTAACCTCTCCTGGCCAGGCGATCGGCATATATCGCGCCGATGCCGGAGGACGCACCGGTGATAAGCGCTTTACCTTGTATTTCCTGTGTCATGTCAGGCTCCTCTGAGATCGGCGGATGGTCGAACTAAGCCGGGATGGCAGCATTTTACCGCCTCGCATCACGCCGCAGAGACTGGAGCCGTGATGTATCTCGATTGTGTGCGGGCAGCCGGTGAACTGTATCACTATGTAGAAAAGCGCTTGCGGCATGCTCTGTCACCGCGTGCGGCCGGTCACGCGGCACGCGGTTCCGAGATTGTATGCGGCGGTATCCCGCCCCACGGCAAATACATAAGCTTACAAAAGTCGCATCCCACGGACACATCGCCCACACATGCTTTGGCGCAAATGACGGTGCCCGCCCAAGCACGACAGTCCGAATGACCGGCTGCCCGCGTGGCTCGGCTCAACCTTGCATTTCGATCCTGAAAGGATGACACTATGAAAATCTCTCGGACCTTGATCGCTGCGGCCTTGATCGCAGGCGCCGGACTGTCGCTCACCGCGGCGCAGGCACAGCAACAGCAGATCCAGCGAACCGATCTCGTCCAAAGCGATATCAGTGTTGCCGAACGCGAAGTCCTTCAGGTGCGCGTTGACTTCGAACCGGGCGCGGTGTCCATCAATCATACTCACCCGGGCGAAGAGGTTGCCTACGTCCTCGAAGGCGTTCTCGAATATCAGCTTGAAGGCAGCCAACCGGTGACACTGAAAGCTGGTGAATCGCTCTTCATCCCCGCCGGCGTGGCGCACCTGGCGAAAAACGTCGGCAACGGCAAAGCCTCCGAGCTGGCGACTTATATCGTCAAGAAGGCAGCACCGCTCGTCGTTCCCGTGAAGTGAACGGTTCCGCAGGTCGATCGCGCTTTCGCGCAATGAAAGGAATGAGACGTTGAGCCCGCATCAATCCATGAGCCGTTCAGCCTTCTCGCGCCGCGCCGTGCTTCTGGGCGGCGCGGCGCTGGCGGCCTTCGCCCTTACGCCCCGAATGGTCGCCGCCGAGGTCAAGGCTGCAGCTTCGGTAGCATCTGAGGACATCCGGCCTTTCCGTGTCGATGTTCCAGAAGTGGCGCTCGCCGACCTGCGTCGCCGGCTTGCCACCACGCGATGGCCAGAGGCAGAGACCGTCGAGGACCGTTCCCAAGGCGTGCAATTGACGAAACTTCAAGCCCTCGTGCGCTACTGGGAAACCGACTACGATTGGCGCAAGGCGGAGGCGAAACTCAACGCCCTGCCGCAATTCCTGACGAACATCGATGGCCTGGAAATCCACTTCATCCACGTGCCCTCGAGTCACCCGGATGCATTGCCGCTGATCATGACGCACGGCTGGCCGGGATCGGTCTTAGAACTCTTGAAGGTCATCGGCCCGCTGACCGACCCGACGGCGCACGGGGGTCGCGCCGAGGATGCCTTCCATCTCGTCCTGCCGTCCATTCCAGGCTTCGGCTTTTCAGGAAAGCCCAAGGGCACTGGCTGG
Source organism: Rhizobium giardinii bv. giardinii H152 (assembly GCF_000379605.1). Classification (GTDB taxonomy): domain Bacteria; phylum Pseudomonadota; class Alphaproteobacteria; order Rhizobiales; family Rhizobiaceae; genus Pararhizobium; species Pararhizobium giardinii. Next base: position 98,139 of record NZ_KB902580.1, read on the forward strand.
AATCCGGGACGCGTCGCCGAGGCCTGGGATGTCCTGATGAAGCGCCTCGGATATCCGACCTACGTGTCGCAGGGAGGCGACTGGGGAGCCATCATCTCCGATTCCATGGCCCGCCAGGCGCCGGAGGGCTTGCTTGGAATTCACGTCAACAGGGTCGAGCGCTCGACCACGATCCCGCCCGACGTCGCAAAGGCGCTCAGGAACGGTGATCCCGCGCCGGAAAACCTGTCCGCCGAGGAGAAACGCGTGTTCGATCAGGCCCGTGAATTCCTCAACAAGGGGTTCGGATATGCCGCGATGATGGGAACGCGCCCGCAAACCATCGGATACGGGCTGTCGGACTCTCCCGTCGGACTTGCAGCATGGTTCTATGACAAGCTTGCCGACTGGGTATTTACGCGCGGCGATCCCGAGCTCTCGTTCACCAGGGACGAAATCCTCGACAACATAACGCTCTACTGGCTGACCAATACGGAAACGTCGAGCGCGAGGATCTATTGGGAAAACGGCGCCGCCAACGCCAAGTTGACTCCCATCTCCATCCCGGCGGCGGTAACGGTCTTTCCAGGAGAGGTCTACAGGCCGCCCAAAAGTTGGGCGCAGCGAGCCTACAAGAACCTCATCTATTACAATCGCGTGGACAAGGGAGGCCATTTCGCGGCGTGGGAGGAGCCTGAGCTTTTCAGCCGCGAGGTGAGAGCCGCATTCCGGACTTTGCGCTAGGGTGCAGTGTGCAGCGATTGCGGGTGGTGTGAGAGCTCGATCATCCCCCGCTTCGGCCAACCGTACTGGCGCGTGTGACCCTGCCTCAACTCGACGAAGTGATTGCCGCGATCGAGCGTGATCCGGACGTCCAGGGTTGGCAGCGCGCTTGCACTGGCCGGTGACATTCGCTTCGCCAGCCGCGAGAATGCGGTTCTTTCGCAATGGGAGATCGACGCGGCACTTGTGCCCTGGGGGCGGCCCCATGGCGTGCCTTCCACGGCTGATGGGACGCGGTCGCGCTCTGGAAGTCCTGCTCGGTGGCGCTGATATCGATGGCGATCTCATCGCCTCGGTCCAATGCCCCCAAGGCCAGGAAAGGATCAGGCAGCTCATGGAGACCGGGCTTCAAACAATTGAGGACACCGAGACACGACTCGGACACTGCACGGGAGAGCTCGGCAAGGAATAGTCCGTCCGGTCCGGCCGGCGGCTGCGCGCGAGCAAGGCGCTCCGCGCATCCTTCGGACATTTACTTCATGCCGTTTTCGGGAGAATACTCGCGATCCAGCTTCCACTATCCCGGAGATCGGTAAGGTCATGGATCGCATCGATGCTATGAAAGTGTTCGTAACCGCGGTCGACGAGGGTAGTCTTGCGGCCGCCGCCCGCCTTCTGAAGCGGTCTCCGACGGCGGTCAGCCGCGCGCTGAGTTTTCTCGAAGCGCATGTCGGCGTGGAGTTGCTGCATCGGTCGACCCGCGCCCTCAAGCTGAGTGAAGCCGGGCAGCGCTACGCATCCGCCTGCCGGCGCGTGCTCGTCGACCTCGAGGAGGCCGACATGATCGCCGGCAGCGAACGCTCGGCTCCGCGCGGGACCCTGAGCATCTCAGCACCGCCCATTCTTGGGGAGGAGGTGCTGCGTGCCATTACCGACGACTTTCTGGATGCCTACCCCGCAGTGTCAGCGCGCATTCTTCTCCTAGACCGGCTGGTCAATCCAGTCGAGGAAGGTATCGACATCGCGCTGCGCATTGGCCACCTTCCCGACTCCTCCCATGTCGCCACCCGTCTCGGCGGGGATGTCAGGCGCGTGGTCGTTGCCGCCCCGCGCTACCTTTCCAGCCATCCCCGGATCACAGAGCCGGCGGATTTGCAGAAGCACCAGATTATCGCGTTCAGCAATTTTGGCCTCGATTCCTGGAGCTTCACGCCGTCGGCCGGCTCGACCATTCCCCGCACGGTTCACTTCACGCCGCGGTGCATCGTCAACAGCGTCCGTGCCGCGGCCGCCTCGGCCGCCTCGGGCGGCGGCCTGACCAGGCTCTATTCCTACCACGTCGCTGACTACGTCAGGGACGGACGGCTGCAGATCGTCCTTGCTGACGCAGAGCCCCCGCCCCTTCCGGTTCATCTCCTTGCACCGAATGGCCGCATGTCGGTGCCGAAAGTCCGTGCCTTCGTTGACTTCGCGACGCCGCGACTGCGTTCCGAATTTGTGCGGCTGGCAGCAGAAGCGGGAACACTTCGCTGATCATGCCGAATTTCGGTTGAGTATCGTTCAACCAATGGCAATTCTCCCGCACTTCGGAGTGATCTAGAACCATTGCACCAACGCCGAGGGCGTCGGGCGGCTCAAGAGCAGCCGCTGCAATTGAGAAGGATCACATCAATGAGCAACGAACAGAAAGTCGTCATCATCACCGGAGCCTCGCAGGGCATCGGCGCCGCCCTGGTTCGCGCTTACCGCGATCGGAACTTTCGCGTCGTCGCCACGGCGCGGTCGATCAAGGAAAGCGCCGATCCCGGCATTCTCGCCGTCCCCGGCGACATCAGCAGGTCGGAAACGGCCGACAACATCGTCCGCCAGGCGATCGAGCGGTTCGGACGGATCGATTCACTGGTGAACAATGCTGGCGTATTTCTCGCCAAGCCGTTCATCGAGTTCACCCAGGAAGACTTTGATCACAACATCGGCGTTAACGTCGGGGGGTTCTTCCATATCACCCAACGCGCGGCCGCCGAGATGCTGAAGCAGGGTTCAGGCCACATCGTCAACATCACCACCAGCCTCGTCGATCAGCCGATCGCCGGCATGCCTGCCGCCCTGGCATCCTTGACAAAGGGTGGGCTGAATTCAGTCACCAAGGGCCTTGCGATGGAATTCGCGCAGAGCGGCGTTCGCGTCAATGCGGTCTCCCCGGGGATCATCAAGACCCCCATGCATGCGCCCGAGACGCATGCCGCGCTGTCGTCGCTGCACCCGGTCGGAAGAATGGGTGACATCCGGGATATCGTCGATGCCGTGCTCTATCTCGAGTCGGCCAGCTTCGTCACCGGCGAGATACTCCACGTCGACGGCGGCCAGAACGCGGGACGTTGGTAGACACAACGGGGCTGGTGTCTCGGGGGGCCTGCAGCCTTCGCTGCGGGCGCGCCGGGAACCATGAACACATCGGGTCGGCCACCAGCTGTTCCTCGAACGGAATGGCAGGTTCCACCGCGTCGGCGGCGGCTACGCAACTCGAGCAGGACCTCAACGTACTGCTTGCGGCAGCCTAGAAATGTAGGAAATCCAACACAAGAAAGGAGACTGCAATGCCTATCGTCACTGTTCAAGTCACCCGCGAAGGGACCGTTCCTGAGCGCAAGTCGGTATCGGCCGAGGAAAAAGCCGCCATCATCAAGGGTGTCAGCCAGGTGCTCCTCGATGTTCTGAACAAGCCGCTTGAATCCACCTATGTGGTCATCGAGGAAGTTGATCTGGACAATTGGGGTTGGGGCGGGCTTCCCACAGCCCAGTATCGCCGACTACGGGCGGAGACCGCAAAATCCTGAAGCCTGGCTACCGCTCTCGCAGCCGTCGAGCTCATTGCGAGGCGGCGGCTGCACGAGGAGAATTAACTATCCTACTTCCCTGGCGCAGCAAACGCTCCAGACCGTGTGCCGTAGATCGCGCGGGAAACGGTATTGAATGATCGACGCCAGAAGCGACGCCGGCGGAGGAATGCCCGCAAACGAGAACTCCCCGAAGAAGCCCGAAATGGCCCCTGCGACGATCGTCGCCCTGGCCGTCCACTACAATGGCCAGACGCCTTCAACGAGACGATGGACCTGCACGTGCTGACCCTCCTCGGCCCTCGCCGCCCTCGGCGACTACCACATGAAGGAGCAGGCCTCGAACAGTGCGAGGCCCGATACAGAGGTTGGGGCCGGAGGCCCAGTTAATGAACAATGGCCGTTCTACTTTTCGAGGAAATGCGAAAGGGGCGGTTCAACACTGCCCTGATTTGCATCTGGTGAAAGGCTCGCAAGCGCGGGCTCGCTTTGTTCAAGAGGTCCAGACGTAGCGGGCCGACTTCGTTGAAGCTTCAGCATCCACGGCCGCGGTAGCCTTCAGGCGATTTTCGCCCGTGCCGGCAACCTCCAACCTGGTCGGACAAAATGGCACGAGTATCCGTTTCGATACCGCTCGAGATAGTCCTGGTGTTCGGGCTCCGCTTCCCAGAAATCGCCTGCCGGCAAGACTTCCGTCACGACTCGACCCGGCCACAGCCCCAAAGCATCGACGTCCGCAATCGTATCGAGTGCGATCCTCTTCTGCTCCTCGTTGACATGGAAAATCGCGGAACGATAGCTCGCACCGATGTCGTTCCCCTGTCGGTTGATCGTGCTGGGTCGTGGATCTGGAAAAAGAACTCCAGGAGCCGCCTGTAGCTTATCTTGCCCGGATCGAAGATGATCTCGATGGCTTCGCATGGTTCCCATGGTTGCGGTAGCTGGCATGGGCGACGTCGCCGCCCGTGTAGCCCACGCTGGTGGCCACGACGCCGTCGTAAGCACGAATGAGATCCTGCATCCCCCAGAAGCAGCCGCCTGCCAAAACTGCGCGATCTTCAGACATCAGATTTTCTCCAGTTGAGGAAGGTACTCGGCATAGGCTCCGCTTCCATATCATCACGGTGGACGAAACGCAGGGGACACCGAATTAATAGAGTATCTCAATCCGCCATAAAGCGGCGGTCCGTCTGGGATGATGTGAATGGCCGGAGACATGATACGCCTTGATCGGGCCCATTGCTGAAAGAAAGAAACCAGATCCGCCAAATGGCGCCATTGACGCAGGGGGTCGGATTTCACTTCCCTGATGCACCCGAGACCGCAAAGCGCGGATAGTCTACATCCGACGGCTGCGAACCATTTTGGGAAGTTAGTTGTTCTTGCAGCCCGCTCAGTGCCGACGCCTTGCGCGGATCGGTATCCCAGGCACACGGGGACGCCAGAACAGCTAATCCCAGAAGACATTTAACTGCGAAATTCACGATGGCTCTCCGGTGCCTGGGCGACGGGCTCGCCGGCGCGGCTGTCACTATAAGGGCTTAGGCAATTGCAGCTTCGCGGCGTTGCCCGCCGCGAAGCTGCCCATTTGAATCTGTGTGAGTATCAGACGAGGTTGATCTCGGACTTGATGTTGCCGCGCGTTAACTTGGAGTACGGGCAGGTCTGGTGGGCGGCATCGACAATATCGCGCGCAACGTCGGGGGCGAGGCCCGGCAGGCTGACATTGAGGCGTGCGCCAAGGAAATACCCGCCATCCGAACTAATGAGATCGACCTCGGCGTCAACCGCCATGTCTGCCGGAAGCACGACCTTCCGCTGGCCAGCAGCGATGCCCATTGCCCCAATGAAGCAGGCCGACCATCCGGCCGCGAAAAGCTGCTCGGGGTTCGTGCCGCCGCCTGCCGTGCCCGGCGACGACAGGTTGATTTCCAGGCGGCCATCAGAACTGCGCGAAGCGCCGGTCCGCCCACCCGTTGTGTGGGTCTTGCCAGTATAAATGACCTTTTCATTTGCTGTCATGCTGATTTTCCTCAAGTTGATGGATGACCGATGACTTGAATCGGCCGATGCCCGCATTAAGCTTTCGGGACGTATCCCCTGTGTGTCGGAATTCGTCGAAAATGTATCAGACTGTACCGCCCCCGTGATGGCACCAATGGCTGGCGACAAACGCTTCTGCTGGCTTCGGTATTGTCACGGAGGGGCGGAAGAACAAGCCGGGCTCACGGTGCTCGAGCGTGTGTGCCCGAGGACCGCAGTGCCAAGCAGCGCTGACACTCCGTCGGCAGCCAGCGCGCCGCGACCAGCGCCGTCCATAGAATATCTCTTTTCAAGGCTCCACCTCATCCAAACGTGAATACGAACGCTTCGACGCCGGCATCGAGGAAGCGAACCTCGAAGGTCCGTTCCAAGACCTCCCCCTTTTGTCGGACGAGCTGGTAAAGACGTGTTTGCTTGACGGTTCCGATGCCGTATCGATCGACATCCGCGCCATGGCTCTCGCCGGGAGGCTTGCCGTCGATCGTCACTTGGAAGCGCACCGGATCACCGTTAGCACTGGGACCGAGGACCAGGTGAAGATCACGGGCGCTGAACCTGTAGGTGACACTACCGCCTGGCTGATTGAGCGTGCCTCGATCCGGACCGACGGTCCACACTCCCGTCAGGCCCCATTCGTTGAGGTTCGGCTTCGCTTTGGAGTAGTTCTCTGCCACGTCGGCCTTCAGGCCCTCGGGGGAAATGAAGTTGGATGCGCGCTGGTAGCCGATGTAGGTTTCCGACGAGCGAATGTTGGCAAAGTCAGGAGCTGCCTCCGCTCCGGAGACGTCCGGCCTCACAGTCGTCTTCTTCGCCTCGTCGCGACCCGCCTCGGCGAGAAGATCTTGGACCACTTTCTCCGATTTGAGATAGTCACCCTCGCCAAAGTGGTGGTGTCTTACCTGTCCCTTGGCGTCGATGAAGTAGTGTGCTGGCCAGTAGCTGTTCTGGAATGCGCGCCAGATCTTGAAGTCGTTGTCGATCGCGACCGGATAGTCGATCTTGAAGTCCTTGACTGCCTGCTTGACGTTGTCGACGTTTTTTTCGAACGCGAACTCGGGAGAATGGACACCGATCACCACCAGGCCCTGCTCCTTGTACTTTTCGGCCCAGGCGCGGACATAGGGGACAGTCCGAATGCAATTGATGCAGGAATAGGTCCAGAAGTCGATCAGAACCACTTTGCCCCGGAGCTGTTCGCGCGTAAGTGGCGGTGAATTGAGCCATTCGACGGCCCCGTCGAGGGCGGGGAAGTGGCCCTCGACGGGCAGCCCGCTTCGGAAGCCCTGTCGAGCATCGTCCGCTGCGAGCGACATGCTGTTGGCCGCGACTTTGCCCGAAGACGCCGCGGTCCCAGACTTGAATCTGTCGAGGAGTAATTGTTCGATCGTCGTCGTGCTCGAAATGGACAGACGTGCAAGGACGCCGGTGTCGAGGCCCCATGCGATGGCGCCGACCCCTGTCAGGACCGCCACGCCCAGCCCGCGTCGCACCCATTCACCAACCCCGAGAGACTGCTTCATCGCTGCAAAGACACGGCCGCCGATAAACAGTGCGACGGCAAGGGAGGTGGCAGCGCCAGCCGAATAGCTGAGTAGAAGAAGGCTCGTTTGCGCGTTGGCACCTTGAAGTGCCGCGCCCGTCAGGACCAGACCGAGGACAGGCCCGGCACAAGGTGCCCAAAGCAGCCCCGTTGCCACGCCGAGGACCAGCGACTTGCCGCTGGGCTCGCCCTCTCCCGGTCTGCCGCCGGCGTTCAGAAGTCTGTTGCCCAGCGAGACGATCGGGGCAGTCAGAAAACTTGCCGCCCGTGACGAGATGAGCGTCACGCCGAACAGTGCCAGGAGTGCGATGGCGGCGTATCTGCCGTATTCGTTGACATGGATTGCCCAACGGCCGCCGACCGCCGCCAGCGTCGCAACCGCGGCAAACGTCATTGCCATGCCGCCCAGCATGGGCAGCGTGCTGCTGACAAAGGGCCGCCCGGCGCGCGCGAAGACAAAGGGCAGGACTGGAAGTATGCAAGGACTGAGGATGGTCAGTACGCCGGCCATATAGGCAACGATAAGAAGGGACATCATGGTCTCCGTTGAGCATTGATGGCGTCGGTCCACGGCGGCCGACGACAATCTGAGCCCGGAGTACTGCCTTCGGGTAGGTATCTCCTGTGTGTGCTGATCGGGCGGAAGTGTAACGAAGTGTAGAAATCAAAATCCCAACGACTTTGCGATACAAAGGCGTCCGGACGCGGTCGTGACTTGCGCTTTGACCCGAGCTCGCAGCGGTGTCGTTGCTGCAAGCTCACGAAAAAAGTATCCAGGAGGAGGTGCGGCAGGCTTTTCGAAAGAATTGAACACCGGCCCAAGAGGAGAAGTGCCGCTATTCTGTCAGGCGCCCCTTGGGAGCAGGAATGGGTCGCCTGCGCCACAATCATTGCCGAGACCGATCTGCGCCCTAATTGAAAAAGACTTGGTGAGAACGACCGACACATCGATGTCTTCGAGCGACGCCAAGATCACGGAGGCGGAATTGAAAAATGACCTCGGCCCCCATCGCGTCTATTCGACCTCCCCATCCTCCTCGTCACGCATGCCTGCCTTCGCGAGTGTACTCGCCGTTATTGCCATTCTGTACTTCGGCAAGGAAGTCCTTCTTCCTCTAGCAATCGCAGTCCTGTTGACATTCGCGTTGGCTCCCATCTCCTCTCGTCTTCGAAAGCTTGGCCTACCACGGATTCCGGCGGTAATAGTCACCGTCGTGATCGCTTTTCTTGTCCTCGTCCTGTTCGGGCTTGTCGTAGCGGGACACGTTGCCGAAGTCGCCCAGAACCTTCCAGCCTACCAGGGCAACATCATAGCAAAAATTCGGTCTCTCCAGGAAAGTGGAACGGATAGCGGTATTGTGCGGCGCCTGACATCCGTCGTTGAGAGCGTCGGTCGTGAGCTCAGCAACGCCGAGGAGCGCCCAGTTGCTCCAGGTACCGGATCAAGACCAAGGGAGCCCGTGCTCGTCGAAATATTCGCGCCTAGCAGACCAATTGAAACGCTTACTAGCCTGATTGGTCCCCTGCTCGGCCCCATCGCCTCATTGGGCTTGATCATCGTCGTCGTAGTATTCATGCTTTTAGAGCGGGAAGAGCTTCGTGATCGCTTTATCCGGCTCGTTGGCTATGGAGATCTGCATCGCACGACAGAAGCTATCCAGGAAGCGGGTAGCCGGGTCGGGCGGTATCTTCTTATGCAGCTGGTGGTGAATTGCGCTTACGGGGTCCCTTTGGCGCTCGGACTGTGGGCGGTTGGCATCCCAAATCCAGCGCTCTGGGGGATGCTTGCCATCGTCCTTCGATTTGTCCCTTATATCGGGCCTGTAATCGCGACGGTTCTGCCGCTGTTCCTGGCCTTTGCAGTTGACCCTGGCTGGAGCCTTGTTCTCTGGGTTGGGGCCATCTTCCTTGTGCTGGAATTGACCAGCAACAACGTCATCGAGCCCTGGCTCTATGGTTCCCGTACCGGACTCTCTCCGCTGGCAATCATCGTCGCGGCGATTTTTTGGGCATGGCTGTGGGGACCAGTCGGTCTTGTACTGTCCACGCCGCTGACCGTGTGCCTTGCAGTGTTGGGCCGGTATGTCCCGCAGTTCGAGTTCCTTGAGGTCGTTTTTGGTAGTGACCCAGTGCTCGACCCCAAGGAGCGGCTGTACCAGCGGCTTCTTGCCGGCGATCCCGACGAGGCGACCGATTACGCTGAGGAATTCCTTGAGGAGGACTATCTGGAGGACTACTACGGCAAGGTTGCCATTCCCGCCCTTCTACTCGCGGAGAAAGATAGGCGTCGAGGCGTCTTGACCGCGGAGCAGATGGAGCAACTATTCGGGACCGCCATCACACTGGTCTCGAACCTTGCGGAAATTGCGCAGGAGGAAGAGGAAGAGGAAGAGAAGGAGGAAGAGAAGGAGAAGGACTCGGCAGGTCGGCCCAACACCGCCCCCAAGGAAGGCAATGGGGATGGAAACGAACTACCTGACGGACTTGGCAAGACCGTCTTCTGCATCGGAGGCAGAGGCCCGCTCGACGACGCGTCGGCTGCGATGCTCGCCCAGGTTCTCCAGGTACAGGGGGCCGAGGTGGTCGCAGCTAGGCATTCTGACATTCCCAATCGCCGCGCCATGAGCCTCGTTCCAAAACAATCGAACGCCATCGTCGTTTGCTTCCTCAACGAGGATTCGGCAAGGCACGCCAGCATACTTATTCGTCGGTTCAAGCGCATATATCCAGCCATACGCGTCGGCGCGGTCCTTTGGGTGGAAGACCAGGAGGAAAGGCTACCGCCCCCGCTTCGGGAGGCGGATTTCGTTGCCACCACCTTGACCTCGGCTGCCCGCGAGGCACTCGCCGATGCACCACCATCATCGGTGGCGCCCGCGCGCAAGATTCGTACCAGGCGGTCCTCGAACAAGACAGGCATAGCCGCCGCGCGATCCGAGCTTTAGCGGCAAACCCCCGGTGGCGTCCAGCGGCCAGGGTTCGGGTGGATGGCGGGGGGAGGCGAACAGTGCTTCGGTCTCACTACAACCCTACCGTTTTGCATCACGGTCGGCTGAACGATTTTCGATCGAGTGGGCACAGCTCGAGGAATGGACGTGCAGTCAATTGGTGACAAGTACACCGTTAAATCTGGTTTATATGCGTGGTGATGGTTTGATCCGCATGGGCATACCAACTGATGTCGCCCGTGCACGATCTCATGAACTCGGCTAAAAATGGTCGCGTGGACTCTGGTCGCATGATCAGCGACCGGACGGTATTGCCTACGAACCGAGACTGAAGGGCGAAACCAACATCGTCGTCTATGACCCAGCTCTTCATGAGCTCCCCCCTGGAACGCCTAGTGGATTGCCGCGCTGAACTTGCGCAGATTCTCCGCGATTTCGCGCTAGCCATCGTCTGATCGGCAGCTCGAGCGAAAGCAAGTCAGCCCGAGGGCTCTGTCTTGCGCGAGCCGTCAACGCCTGCGGACAAATTGTGAAGAAGCGCAACAGCTCCACAGCTTATCTTTCCATTCATCCTGTCTGTCGTCGACCAGGATCCCGAGTCCCGTATCGCTGGAGATGAAGGCCATTCACGACGATGAACGCCTGTGAGCGGTTGCCCTCGCCTATTGCCACCACGGCGCTGTAGCTTACCCCGCCCTCAGCAATTTTAGTTGCATCCGATATTGACATCGCCTTCCTTACGTTGTGCTCTCCCTGATTGAAACATCAAGGGAGCACAATGTAGTTGGAGCCGCGTACCGCATGAGCATTAAGGCCACTGTTTTACGACTTCTCCGACGACAGACACTTGAGCAGTATCGAATAATCGAAGCAGTTGACGTTTTCGGGCAATCCATGACAGCAAACTCTCCGGATGAGCAAATGGCGCTCCACGACGCCCTCTCAGCCAGCCGATTCCTGATCGCCCGAAATCCGAATGCGTCTCGCCAGTTGTTGGTTGAGATGGGTTGGTGCCCGCTTGATGCAGCAGCGCTCTTTGTCCTGCAATACTGCCGACGGGAATTGGAATCAGGCCGTCATCACGTCTGTCCCGGCGTCCTCATGGAAAAGGGAAAGGGCTATCGGCTGGTTTTTGGCGCTTGCGTGGACTGTCTGTCGAAGGCCGGACGTTATGATGGGGTTCGTGCGAAGCTTGAACGAGACACGCTGGCCGAGGCGATTCAGCAAGTCGGTTAATGTGGCGGCGCGTTGGTCATGGTTCATGGCCTTGCCGTAGGGCAAACGGGAGCGCACCTAAAAACTGCCTTGGTTCACCTTCCCCTGTTGCCTGAGCTTCTCCAACTGCGTTTTAACAACGGCGGCAAGCTTCAGGACGAGGACGTGGTTCTTGGCACTGGACAACACCGCTTTGTTGAAAGATTGTATTCCTATGATTTGCAATCAAGAAACAATGCCGGTAAGGGCAGGCCGGTGACAGTGAGCGACGGTTTTGTCTTCAGTGCGCGACGCGTCGCCAATCTGTCACCGGTCCAGAGCGGTTTACCCGGCTGGGTTTTGCAGAGCACTTAAGGATGTTCTTTGCTCAAGCGCATTAAACCCGGGCAGGCCCGTTTAGGGATGTTCATTGAGGCTATAGAAGGGTCCTGGGCGGACCATCCTTTCTGGCGCAACCAGTTTCGATTGGATCGCGCCAAAGATGTCGAAAGGTTGAAATCCAGCCATGCCACTGCGGTCATCATCGACACCGACAAGGGAGTGGATGTCGCCCTACCCATTGCCATGACGGAACGTTCGTCGCCACACCCTCGCGAAAATCTCTCGTTGAAACGTGCGCTTCGGACGATTGAACAATCGAAACCGCTGATCACGGAGATGTTCGAGAATGCGAGAATCGGAGGCACCATTCCGGTCTCTCATGCCGCGCAAGCCGTAGAGCATATTGCGGCATGCATGCAAGACAGCGGTAAGGCATTGATCGAAGTCACCCGTCTCAAAGCTAGGGACGAATACACCTTTCTGCATTCCATCGCCGTCAGCGGACTGGTGGTACATTTGGCACGCGCCGTTGGTCTCGACGAAAAAATGATTCGCGATCTGGGAATGGGGGGCCTACTTCATGACATCGGAAAAATGCGGGTCCCGCTCAAGGTGCTTAACAAGTCCGCCCCACTCAACGACGTGGAAATGGGACAAGTCCGACTGCATCCGTCACATGGCTACCAACTTCTGGCCAAGCAAGGCGACGTGCCGCGGGTTGTCCTTGACATCTGCCTTCACCATCACGAAAGGATCGATGGCAGCGGCTATCCCAACGGCCTTTTCGACAAACAGATTAGCATCGCCGTCCGCATTACCTCGATTTGCGACGTCTACGATGCACTGACGTCCGCAAGAGCGTACAAGAAGGCGTGGAATCCGAGAGATGCCGCACGATTAATGCTTGAGCAAGAAGGTCAGTTCGACCGTCGGCTGCTGATGCAGCTCTTCCATAGCTTGCGTCTGTGATAATCCAGGCTCCTGAAACCACCGGGGAAGAAAGTCGCGGCGGGCTGCAAAAAATTTTTGCTCACGTTTTGCTCCGATTTAAAAGGCGGCAGATCCACCGTTCCCGAAATGAGTGGTCGGTTGGCGCGCGACGTCATGACGTTCACGGCTTACCCGAAGTTCGATACATCCAACACGACTGCGTCTTGCGGATTGGAGTTATACGCGCGCGTCGCAGCATCCACGATTATTGCCCGCATCTTGTCGAAGGCCTCGAGATATTCTCGTTCTCCCCGGGTTCTCAGAGCCATTCCCCTGGCGAGAACATCCACGGTGACGAAACACTTGACCTCAAACATCCCATCGTAACCGGTAAAGCGAACGCGCCTGTGGGTTTCGTCATAACTGCGGGCTTTGTTGGGAAAAGAAAGAGTCATGACATACTTTCGGTTCGAGCCATCAACCAGTACCATGCACAGGTTGGCATCAATTAACCTGCCTCGTACACGCGAGGTAATTTAGACGCGCCTGGAAAACCTAGTTCGCTCATGAGCGTACGGTTTCGAGCAAATCTTGTTCGGAAGCCAGCGCTGAGAGCACACTCCGTGCCTCTGTTTCAGAGCGAGCGTCGCGCACTGCCGCAAGCACCTTTTTGGAACGAAACAAACGACATTGTCTAGCAAGGCCGGGCAAGAAACCCTCTTGCTCATTCTGCGGCCATATAACGGCCAGGAAAACATCTACCGGCTCGTCATCAGGCGCGTTGAACTCGATAGCAGCGCGCAAGGTGACAAGAACATTGGAGGGTGAAGCAAGGTTTGGCATAAGCGCATGCGGCAAGGCAAAACCAGCGCCGAAACCTGTAGACCCGAGGGCCTCTCGTTCCATCAGGCCGGTGAAGATTGCCCTCGGGTCGAGTCCCGTGTTGTCAGCAAGATATGACGCGATTGCCTGAAAGACCGACCGTGTATCCTGTGCAGGTATTCCCAGGATCAGGTTCTTGTCCCAGCACAGTTCATTGTCTTGCATCGCTGGCCTCCCAATTTTACTGCTTGGCATCCGAGAAATGTCGCTCGTCGCCTTCGCGTTCCAGCGGAGTTAGTGTCTTTCCTGCAAGTGTACATGGGTAAGCCATTACTCATAAAAATATCCTCGAATCGAACTGGCGTCTTCCGCTTGGGGTTTCAAGCCACACCGCAAGTAGTAGTGATCAAATCGCGTTCACATCTTCGTTCGCTAGTTTGAAAATTCGCCGCGGTACGCAACGCCTCATTTCTATTTTCTATGTCAGCGATGTGAAAGAGAACGGCGTTCCTGTGCGGTCTGGGGTAAGGCAGAGCGGCACGTCTCTTTGGGCACAACCCTCGGCGGCGAGGTGAAGCCGTCCGTGAGGCAGGTTCGCCATGCGTCGGCGTTCCGATGCTTACGCGAGCGACCCGACTCCGTAGATCGACATTCAGCCAGATAACCGCATGAATCATGAGAGAGCGTCCACACACGGCAGCCAATTTTTTGGCACAGCGGAAAGCCACATGCCTGCCTGGCAGGACGGGACGATCACGGTGGGTCGATTAATCCATTTCTGCGAGGTGCTGGACGCACCCGCCGAAGAGATTAAGCTCCGGTGGCACCTCACCAGTCTCGATCTAAAGCCGCGCTACTGTTGGCCTCTATCGAGAAGCTACCGACCTTCGACGAGGAACCTTGCGGGGCGTTTACAGCTTGCTCGTCCGTCTAGGCGACGCATTGGACTGAAAACACGAAACGACCCTAGGAGAATTGCATGCCGAGTCACGGTGAAGGGTTAAGGCTCTCGCCGGCCGGGAGCGGTCATGGAGCCGATGCTGATTTTCGCAGATCCGTGCGTTAATGCGCCTGTCTCGCAACCTTGTGCAGCCCGACATCTCCCCTTGGAGATAAAGGTCCTAACTGCCTGCAACGTTTCGATCACGAAAGCGTTCAATCGGTAATCTAAAGGGCGGAGAGACAATGGACACTTTTATCGTCACCCTTTCCGTTCTCGGCGTGGTTGTTCTGCTGACCGCATGGCTGCCATTGGTGCTGAAGCGCCTTCCTCTTTCACTTCCCATCCTCTGCCTCATCATCGGCATGCTCCTCGCGTGGTCTCCCTATCCGCTCCTCCCCAGCTTCAACCCCCTGGAAAACCGTGCTTTCACGGAGCGGATGACCGAGGTTGTCGTCATCATCGCGCTGATGGGAGCTGGCCTTAAAATAGACAGGCCGATTGGATTGGCACGATGGAGAACGACGTGGCGGCTCCTGAGCATCGCGATGCCGCTGACGATCGTCGCCGTCATGGGTCTCGGCTACTACATCCTTGATCTTGATATGGCGTCGGCTCTGTTGCTTGGAGCGGCGCTCGCCCCGACAGACCCTGTGCTGGCAAGCGACATCCAGGTCGGGCCACCGAAGACCGGTGAAGAGGACGAGGTGCGTTTTGCGTTGACCTCGGAGGCGGGCCTGAACGACGGCCTTGCCTTCCCGTTTGTCTACCTTGCCATTGCGATTGCGGTCTCGGTCAAGGACGGTACGGCGATCTTCGAAGACTGGGCATTGGTGGACGTCATATGGCGTCTCGGCACCGCAATCGCTGGGGGATGGGGCGCTGGCAAGCTTTTTGGGATGCTCTCGTTCCGTCTGCGAGGCAAGAGTCTCGCGAAAACCAAGGACGGATTCGTGGCGCTCGGCATGACCTTCTTCATCTATGGCGTCACACAGATGATCCACGGATATGGCTTCGTCGCCGTCTTTGTAGCGGCCGTGGCATTCCGGTCGGTGGAAAGGGAACACGATTTTCACGAGCAGCTGCACGATTTTGCTGAGCAGATAGAGCGCCTTCTGATGATGGTACTCCTCGTATTCCTTGGCTCGATCGTGGCCACCGGGACGATCCTCGGGGCGCTCGACGGACGCGCCATCCTCGTCGCTGTGATAACCCTCGCCCTCGTAAGGCCACTATCCGGTTGGCTTTGTCTGCTAGGCACCGGATTTCCGGCGGGCGAGAAACTCGTGATCTCCGTGTTCGGCATCCGAGGGCTCGGAACGATCTACTACCTGGCCTATGCTACCGGGCAGGCGGCTTTCGATGATGCGAATACCCTCTGGGCGACGGGATTGCTGATAGTGCTGATCTCCATCGTCGTTCACGGTATTGCTGTCACACCGACCATGAATTGGGTCGATGCCACGAGACCGAAGAACCAGAACGCACCAGTTGATCCGGCAGTGCACTAGGTCGGTCGTTGCCGTCGTGTTGATCGCCACGTCATTCTGGCAGGCCTGCCTGCAAGAGGCCCTACCGATAGAGTGCACGACGTTCCAAGTGCTCGATCACGCTTCTGAAGGCGCTGGGCGGGGCGGGGCGGCAAGCGAGGCGGTGCTCTCGCCTGGTCGGTGGGTGATCCTTTCCTTTCCGACAAAGGCGCGGCGCTTTGCATGGCCTTTATGATCGGCCCTACGGATATCGGCTATCCTATGTGCCACCTTCTGCAGCAGCCACTCGTGGTCAAAGGCGAAATGGTGCAGGGAGGAATTGGCGTGCGCTTGAAGTCGAGCAACACCCAGTTCGTCGGTGGTTACCAGGGTATGCAGCATCTATTGATGGGATATGCCGGCGTGGGTTGGCCGCCTTGATGGGGTTCGAACTATACGCCTAGTTATCAGGAGCGGCGACCGCTCGGCGACTGGCCGAAGCTTTCCCTGTAGCGCCGGGCGAAATGCGAGCGTGAGGCATAGCCAGCGGCCTCCGCGGCGGCAAAACTCGATGCGCCGGAGGCAAGCGCGGTTTGGCCAGCGCGCAGGCGCTCGGTTCGAAGGACGTTGCGGAAGGACGTACCCGTCGCAGCAAGCCGACGGCGCAGCGTCGAAGCCCCGACGCCGAGACGGGCGGCGACGCGCTCGACCGTCCAGTCCTCCGACGGCGCGCTTCCGATTAGCCAGGCCACCTCCTCGGGCAGGCTAGCTTCGAACAATGGACGGGCCGCAGCGATCGGCCGCAGAAGCGTCAGCACCTCCATGAGCCGCACCGCCTTGACGGCTTCGCCCAACGCTTCACTGGCGATCGCCGTCGCTGCATGAATAAGTGTATGCACGAGATCCGGATCGAGTGGCACGCGGAACTGCCGGTCGCCATCGCGAGTGCTCGTCTTCTCGCCCCCCGTCAGCGGAGCTATGCCGGCCGGCAGCGCTGGCACCTCCAGCAACAGCGATTCATAGGAGGATGTAGGCCCCGCGGGAATATTGACGACATCCATCGGCACCCGCCCCGGCAGGACAAAGACAGTACCCGGCTCGAAGAAGTGCGTCGTATCGCCGAGCCACACTTCCTTGCGGCCCCTCAACATGACGCCGATGATGGGGCACGGAAGTTCAATCGCCCTGAACCGCTCCCGATCGATGGAGCAATAGGAAAACAGCCGGTTGCCATGCGAATACCGGCCGGCCGTGCCGTCTGGCGCCATCATCGGCCGCAGGCGCTCCACAAGCATGGACCTGAGATGGGTGTCGTCTCTGTAAGGGATGTTCATACCGAACGATAGCGCAGTACGCGTCAATAGAAAACCGCAGAGGTGAGCGTTTCGGGCTCGAAATCGATCGAACCGGACCCTCCACGGCGAACGGGATACGTCAAAAGCGGTCTCCACATCCAAGGAGACCGCCATGAACCCGATTGCAACGATCGTTTTTTCCGCCGCTGCCCTGATGGCATCCACGGCCCATTCCGCCGAGGTCGAACTCTGGCGGCTCGACTGCGGCGAAATCGAAGTCCGCGACCTTTCGCTGTTTTCCGACACCTACAATCACGTCGGCGAGAAGCGAACGCTGACCGACAGCTGCTACGTGATCCGCCACGACCAGGACTACATGCTCTGGGACGCCGGATTGCCGGCCGGTCTTCTCGGGGCAAAGCTTGATCCGAGCGCGGTACTTGCGCCAACGCTGGCGAAGGATATTCCGACCCAGCTCGCGGAAATCGGCCTCAAGCCCGAACAGATCAGCCGCCTTGGCATCAGCCACAATCATTTCGACCATGTCGGACAGGCCGCGTTCTTTCCGCAGGCGACATTGATGATCGGCGCAGCCGATCTCACCCAGTTCAAGGGCGACCCCCTGCCCTTCGCCGTCGATCCGGCCTTCATCAAGCCGTGGCTTGACGGCGGTGCGAAGGTTGACGCCATCTCGGGCGACCGCGACGTTTTCGGCGACGGAACGGTGACCATTCTCTCGACGCCGGGTCACACGCCGGGCGAAACAAGTCTGCTGGTGCGCCTTGCAGAAACCGGACCCATCCTACTTTCCGGCGACGTCGCGCATTTCGAGGAGCAGTTCGAGAACCGTGGCGTGCCAGGATTCAACTTCGATCGCGCCGAAACGCTGGCGTCGATGGAGCGGCTAACGGGGATTGCCAAGGCGCTGAATGCCACCCTGATCGTCCAGCATGACGCCAAGGATATCGCCAAGCTGCCGGCCTTCCCGAAAAGTGCCAGGTAGCGACGTCCGACAACCCGGCCGGCCGAACTGTCGGACGGCCGGGTTTTGTGTTGTATCCTTGCTGGTGGGAAAGGGCGCGACGCCCCCTTTTGCATCATGCCCCGACCAATGTCTGAAGTGTCCTCGCAAATGCCGCAATGAGGCATTGATCGGCTATGAAAACCGCGTCCTGATCGCCCTGGGCGGCGCTATTCTGGCCGCCTTGCCGAGCCGGCCAAATCACTAATTCAGTATTGCATCCCGCCAGCGTGCCGTGCTGCGACTGCCGGTGATATTGCCGGGGCGCAGTCCCAGGCCGTAGGGTTGCACTGATGCTTGACCTGATTTCGCCGGCATTCCTCGTTCTCGCGATCAGCCTTAGCTGGAATTGGTTCGCCTGCATTTTAGCATGCAGGCGAACGCCGCACTTGCGACCTCGCCGCTTACCACCACCGCCGCCGCCATCAGCTTGTCAGCCTCAGCGGTGGCTTTCGCTGGTAACACTCCGTCACTCGAAGTCCCGATCGTGCTGTTTGGCTTGTTCATCTGCGCGATCGTCAAGAAGCAGCCCGCTGCGGTAACCGTAGCCTTTCTGCAATCAGCCTCGCGGCGTATCTGCAATTCTCTACAGTTCCCTGAGGCGCAGCCGCGTGGCGCTGGCGCAAAGGCTCGAAATGCACCGTCGGCGCCGGCAATCGCCGCACCGGTCTCAGAGACATTCATGAACCTGCTGCGAGACAGCACTCGGCTTGAAGCTGCCGATCCGTGGTTCACATCATCATCCTTATCATCGTCTTTTCCGAGAGCATCGGATACCATCCGCTCAGTTTCCGGTGGGCAAATCGTCAGTCGTCGCAACTGGCTTAGGTGGTCTTGAGCGTGCCGTTCATCCCCTCCGGATAGAAGCCGCCCTTGCTCACTCCGTCCTTGTCGGTGAGGTACACGATCCTGAGCACCTCCTGCGGCGTTCTGGTGAACGCGATTGCATCGGGCGTCGAAGGAACGATGTTGGCTTTGCCGTCCCCCCGGATCCCCTGGTCCTTATTGCCTGATCCGTCGATTTTGTCTCGGGCATCGGAGACAGCGTTGGCGGCCTTCCAGGCTTCCTCTCCCTTTCGGTATAGCGTAGATCGCGCCATTCCCATGTGATAGGCCTCGACCGCCAGGATGCCTGCGGCTGCGGCGAGGAAATCCTTGTTTTTCAGAACGGTCGCCGCACCCGCATAGGCGGTGACGCCGACATCCTCGAACAACATCCCGCCGAGAACGAAGTTCGTCTCGTTGCCGAAGGGATCGAAGTCCGGCCCGAGGCCCGCTGCTTCCGCGACGGCTTCGAAGCCCGCACCGAAATCGATGGCCGGCCGGTCAACCGCGTTGGTTCCAAGCGTCTTCCGGTAGAAGCGGACGTGCGCGAGTTCGTTTTCCGCGACTTCCTGCATGAATTCGCCGATCGCGGGCGTCTCGAAGGAGACTCGCTTTCCACCAACGACGTCGCCGGGTTTCGAACCGGCATCGGCTCCGTCAAGGCCTGTTCCGGTGGTGCCGCGGAGGTAGTATTCAGCCTCCATATATTCGAGGTTGAGCGCAAAGCGGAAAATGTCCTCGTCCGATATGTCCTGTGCCAATACCGCAGAAGGCCGTGCGATTCCGCTGAGTGCCGCTCCGGCACCGAGTGCGATAAGTCCCTGAAGCGACTGACGCCGGGATAGGTGAAGTGCGCCCTGCATGGCGATCTCCTATGTTTGTCGATTCAACACCGCAGTCAGCTCCGCGGCACCGAATGCATTTGCCTGACGATTAGATGGTCCGGGCCGCCAAAATATTCCCATCCCGCTACAAAGGGCCCTTTGCCCTAAGATAGGATCCGGCGTAATCTCGGCTGGACGGCGTCTACGTGCGCTCAGTCGCCGCGTTCAACAGATGAGTATCCTTTCGAACCACTCGGACTGCGAGCCGATCGAGGACTGATTGTGCGAGGCGGTCACAACGAGCGCCAGCGAAGAGAAACGTATCCGTGAACACGGTGGCGAGCTTATCTCGCAGCGCCTCGCGGAGGAGCCGGCGTGCGCGATAAAGACGGGTGCTCACCGTCTCAGGGCGCAATGCCAAAAGGAAAGCCGTTTCCTCAATGCTCATTTCCTCGACGTCCCGCATGACAAAGACGATGCGAAAGGGCTCTGGCAAATCACCGACGGCTCGCTCCAAAAGGCCGCGGATTTCAGCGAGAGCGGCCTCCTCCTCGGGATCAGGCTTGTGTGCGCTGAAGGGAGCGACCATGCCTTCGATGGTTTTCGCGTCTACGGTGGGTCGCCTTTTCCGGCGGCGTCCGAGCGCCTCGTTCAGCGCGATCCGGGTGAGCCAGGTCGACAGCCGCGCATCCGCGCGGAATTGGGCCAGATGGGTGAAGGCGTGGATATAGGTCTCCTGAAGTACGTCCTCCGCCTCGGTGTCGTCATCCAGGACGGCGCGGGCGACCCGGTGAAGCCGCTGATTGTGACGCTTGATGATTAGCCAGAATGCAGCGGGGTCACGCTGTCGTGCGTGTTCAACCAGCCCCGCGTCGTCAAGGTCCTCTATTCTCACTGTCTCGGTGGATCCGCTCTGCTTCATCATAGGCACTCCAGATGCATCAGCTTACTGTGGGATATGCGGTTTCCGGCTCTTCGGTCTGCGGCCAGGTGGAGACCTCGGACTCTAGCGGACCAGAGGTCTGCTGACCAAGTAAATCGGCTCGGAGATGCTGCCTTCAGGAAGTGACAAAGATGATCTCTACCGCCGACACGAGGCGCAAAATAGCCAGAGTTCTCGATGCGACAGAAGTCTGCTCAGGGCTGAAGGCCCCTGTCGTCGCAGGCTGTTAGATGTGTCGATCACAAACAAATCCGAAGCCCGTGGACGATCTGGAACCCCTTCCACAGATGATATTATCGGATGCTGCGAGCACACGAGAACATTCCGCGTCAGAACTGCGCCCCATCAGCCACCGGTCAATGAGCGCCGTGGCGAAGGCCGATCGAGCCCTCCATTCAACGGGTGTCCAGTCTCGAGGAACGCGGCATCTCCTGTAGCCCATCCAAGCCTGAGCCGGACCCCACTGTTTAAGGAAAGTCGAACCCCGCGGTCAGGTGCAATGTCTTGGTCGAATAACCGGGTGAACGCAGTGAAATCGTCGAACCACATCCTCGTCGCTGAGAATGAATGAACGATCATCGCCGCCTCATCCGTTTTGAAGCGCTTCGCTTTAATCACCGCTGAGGCGGTGCGGTGCAGCAGCTGATAGCGGATATGTGCCGGTCGCGTCTCTGCCAAGCCAAGGACATCGCATATATGGCGAATCCTCGCCAGCTTGCCGTCAGAGGGGGCTTTCAGCCACTACCCGACCGTCGGTCCGAACGACTCATTCACCTTCCCTTCGATGGTCGCCGCGCACATTGCGCCACAGTGTCGGGCGCCCAAAGTGACATTTTAACTTTTGCGCATGCGCGCGACGGCCCGGCATGGAACCAATTCAGTCTGCCTGAGTTCTCAAACCATCGGATTATCAGATCCGCTACAAACGAGGACATCATGAAAAAGATCATATCTGCTGCGGCGATTATCTTCGCCGCGGGCTTGCCCGCTCACGCCCAGACAACACCATCGACGGAGGGTGAAACACCCGCTATCGCCACCCCCGACCAACAGAATCCTACGGCGCCCGTCGCCGGCGCAAACAGCTTCACCGAAGACCAGGCGCGGACGCGGATTGAAGAGGCCGGTTACACCGATGTCGCCGATTTGAAGCTCGACGCGAATGGCATCTGGCAGGCATCCGCCACGAAGGACAAGAAACAGGTCACTGTGTCGCTCGACTATCAAGGCAACGTCGTCGCCAGGTGACCACCCCAATCGAACTTTGATGCGCTGGAAGCGCGGAAACGAGGAACAGCTATGACAACGACGGTAACAGGTCTTTTCGACGATTACTCTGACGCGGAAGCAGCCGTACGGGAACTGAAAGCTGCCGGGATACCTGATCACGACATCAGCATCGTCGCCAACAATCCGGATGGCCGCTATGGCGACGATTCCAGCGCTGCCGAGGGCGCTGGCACGGGCGCCGGCCTCGGGGCTCTCGCCGGCGGTGCTGGTGGTCTCCTGACAGGCCTTGGTATTATGGCCATTCCAGGTGTTGGTCCTGTTGTGGCGGCGGGATGGCTTGCGGCCACTGCTGCAGGAGCCGTCGCTGGCGCCGTCGTCGGTGGAGCAGCCGGCGGTTTGATCGGTGCGCTTACCGATTCCGGCGTGCCTGAGGAGGATGCGCACGTCTATGCCGAAGGCGTGCGGCGCGGCGGTTCCTTGGTGACGGCTAAGGTGGACAACGCCATGGCATCGGAAGCAGAGGAGATTCTGGAGCGCTCCAACTGGGTGGATGTCCCGGCGCGGCGCAGAGCCTATCGCGAGCAGGGATGGAGCCGCTTTGACAGCTCTCTCGATCCGTATACGCAAGAGGAAATCGAAGCCGAACGGCAACGCTATGGTCGCCGCACCGGGTTGTAGCAATATGCGAGAAGGGGCCGGCCACGCGCCGGCTCCTTCGTTCCGTCACCTGCGAGTTAAAAAGCGCCGCGCAGCCCTGGCCCCGAGGCTAGGAGCAGCGCACCGCGTGGCGGATGCTCGGATTTTATCATTTCCAGGCAGCCTCGTCCTTTTCTTGATAGCCGTTGAACGTCCTGACGGGCAGAAGCGGCAGGTGGCCGGCTTGCATCGACTTCTTGCCCGGGAGCAGGCCTGCTTCAGGGACCGGAACGGCTATCAGATTTGGCGCTCCACTGATGGAAGAAATTTATTCGGACGATTGAGCAGCCAGCCGCGCGCGCTCTGCCACCCGGAAGGCGCGCGGGGTCTCGCCGGTCTCGCGCAGGAAATAACGCGAGAAATAGGCCGGGTCGGCAAAACCCAGCCGTATTCCGATCTCCTGAGCCGACATCTGTGTGAACACGAGATCGCGCCGTGCTTCATCAATCAGCTTGCGACCGATATAGACATGGGCCGTAAGCCCCGTCGCTGATTTGACAAGGCGGTTGAGGTGAGTAGGCGAAATGCCGAGTTCCCGCGCGTAGAATTGTGCCGGCTTCTGCCCGCGAAAGTGCTGCTGGATGAGGCCGTCAAGGTGTTCCATGCGCCACGCCGTCGCGCCAGCCCCGCGTTGTGGATTGTCACGCCCCCACTGCCGTGCCGCCAGCGTCAGCGCCAAGACCAGGTAGGCCTCCATCAAATTCGTGCGACCGCTGCGCCGGTTCGTCCATTCCCCGGCCAGGCGCTCCAATGTAGCGATTATGAACGCGCTATCCGGCTTACCTGCCTCAAGCAATGTTACCCGTGGCTCCAACGCAAAGCGCACCACCTCGCCGGAAAGCCGCATATGGGAAGCGAGCAGGGTGAAAACATGGCCGTCGACATCTGGGGAGAACCGGAAGCCGTGATCCACTGCAGGCGGAATCGTGACGATGGCGGGTGGGGTCAGCGACCAGCGACCGCCGCAGAACAGCGCATCGCCTGATCCGGCGGAAATGTACAGGATCTGGAAAAAGCTGTCGTGCCGATGCAGGCCTATCTCATAGCGATGCAGGCTGCTGCGGGACGGAATCGTTTCGCAATGCAACCAGAAATCCGGCTCTTTCCGGGTCTTTTCGCCATAGAGATCAAAGGTCGGTACGGGTTTCGTCATCTCGGCATCGCGCAAACAATGTTGTTCGATTTGTACAATCATTGGGCTGATCCGTCCATTGCCACACCCAGCCTCCCTGCCCGACAATTTGCGAAATGCCAGCTAGGCATCAAAATGCGGGAGGATATCATGCGCGTTAAGGTCGCTATCATCGGCTCGGGTCCGTCGGGGCTTCTGCTCGGCCAGTTGCTAGCCACGGCCGGCATCGATACGGTTATCATCGACCGGGCGAGCCGGGAGCACATTCTCGGCCGCGTGCGCGCCGGCGTGCTGGAGGAAGGCACGGTTAACCTGATGAAACAAGCCGGCGTCGGCGCCCGCATGGAGGCGGAAGGCCTGCCGCACGACGGCTTTTCGCTCGCCTTCGACGGGCGCGACCATCGCATCGACCTCTTTGGCCTGACCGGGGGCAAGCGCGTCATGGTCTATGGCCAGACGGAACTGACACGCGACCTCATCGAACAGCGCGAGTCCGATGGCCGTCCGACCATCTATGAGGCGTGCAACGTCGCACCGCAGGGTTTCGACAGTGCCAGGCCCTTCCTGACTTACGACAAGGACGGCGTGACGCACCGGATCGACTGCGATTTCATCGCCGGTTGCGACGGCTTCCATGGTGCGAGCCGCAAAGCCGTGCCTGAGAAGGCCATCCGCACCTTCGAGAAGGTCTATCCGTTCGGCTGGCTCGGCATTCTCGCTGATGTACCACCGGTTAGCGAGGAGTTGGTCTATGCCAACCATCCACAAGGCTTCGCGCTCTGCTCCATGCGCTCGCAGACCCGCAGCCGCTACTATATCCAGTGCGCGCTCGACGAAAAGGTCGATGACTGGTCCGATGCGCGCTTCTGGGACGAGTTGCGCCGCCGTCTTCCCACCCATCACGCCGAGGCGATGATCACCGGTCCAAGCTTCGAGAAATCCATTGCGCCGTTGCGTTCCTTCGTCGCCGAGCCGATGCGCTTTGGCCGCCTCTTCCTCGTCGGCGATGCCGCCCATATCGTACCACCGACCGGCGCCAAGGGGTTGAACCTTGCCGCCAGCGACGTCCACTACCTCTTCACCGCCCTGCTGGAACACTATCAAGGTCGCTCGAATGCCGGGATCGACGCCTATTCGGCCAAGGCGCTCGGGCGCGTCTGGAAGGCGGTGCGCTTTTCCTGGTGGATGACAACCATGCTGCATCGCTTCCCCGAGGCCGGCGATTTCGATCAGAAGATCCAGGAAGCCGAACTCGATTACCTCACCCATTCCCGCGCCGCCGAGACTGTGCTGGCGGAAAACTACGTCGGACTGTCCTATTGAAGTCTCGCCCATGCGGCTTAAGCTGCGGGCGACACCTCGCCCGCCACTTCGCGGATCGTCTGTATGAGGATGGCCTGCGGCATGGAGCGCGCGGCGTCGGTGCGCATGGTGAGGCCCACCAGACCTTGGTGTCGCTGGTATCGACCGGCAGCGCCGCCAGCTTGTCTTCGGCGATGTCGGCCGCCACGACTCCTTCAGAGATGATCCAGATCGCATCGCTTTCGAGCACAAAGGCCCGGCCGAAGGCATCAGACAGGGTCTCGATCTGGTTGGCCACCCGGCAATGCCGTTGGTGATGAGAAGACTCAACGCACAACGCAAGGGCGAATGATGGACGCGCGGGTCGGCATTAGCACTTTATAAGCATTGAGCCCGGAAAAGATCGCTCCTTGGGACAGCAGTGGATGACCGGTGCGTACGCAGAACACCACCTTTTCCGAATAGAGATGCTCGAACGAAAAACCCGCCATTTTTTCAGGCGCCGCAAGCCGCCTCACGACAAGATCGAGATCGCCGACGCGCAACTGTTCCAGCAACACCGTTCTCACCTTGACGATTTTGATCGTCGCGCCGGTGCACTCGGCGAGGAAGAGTTTCATCGCCCTCGGCATGAGGCGGAGCGTCACGCTCGCCCGCTTGAATGCCGTGCAACTTGGCGGCATGGCGAGGCCGCCGTGCACGAACAGGAGCGCTCCGGCGCAGCCTGGACGCTCGAATGGCCGATCCTGCCGCAGGCGGTGGTCGCGACGGGTGCCTCCCTGCGTCGTGCCTCCGACCTTATGGCGTCCCCTCCGTCAGCTTGGCATGGTCTCGGGTGAATCCAATAACCTTGAGGTTATGATATGAGCTTACTTTTTCATTTTACATCACTTTTCTATCTGCCAATCTGATAAAAAGTCTATTTGCCAGTCGCAAACTGTCTGGCTGATCTGCAGGGAGGAAATCATGAAGAAACTTGCGATCGCCGCGCTCGCGGCTGCGCTTCTGGGCGGTGTCGCCCATGCTGATATAATCAAGGTCGGCGTCGTCGGGCCGTTCTCCGGTCCCTTCGCGCTGCAGGGCAAGAATTTCAAGGCCGGTATCGACGCCTATATGGCGCTGAACGGTAATTCGGTCGGTGGTGACACGATCGAGATCATCTACCGCGATGTTCCCACCGCCGATCCGGCACAGTCCAAGGCCCTGTCGCAGGAACTGGTCGTCAAGGAAGGCGTACAGTATCTCGCAGGCTTCTACTTTACACCCGATGCGATGGCCGCGACACCGCTGCTCGAACAGGCGAACGTGCCGATGGTGGTGATGAACGCCGCCACCTCGGCCATTGTCACCAAGAGCCCCTATGTGGTGCGCACGTCCTTCACGACGTGGCAGACCTCGACGCCGATCGCCAAGGTCGCCTTCGACGGCGGCACCAAGAAGGTCATTTCAGTCGTCAGCGACTACGGTCCCGGCGTCGATGCCGAAGCAGCCTTCAAGACCGGCTTCGAGGCAGCCGGCGGCGAAATTGTCGAAGCCATCCGCATTCCGCTGCAGACCAATGATTTCTCGCCGATCATGCAACGCATCAAGGATTCAGGCGCCGAAGGCGTCTTCGCCTTCCTGCCGTCCGGGCCGACCACCCTTGGTTTCGTGAAGGCTTTCAACGAGAACGGCCTCAAGGAGGGCGGCATCAAGTTCTTCGCTCCCGGCGACCTTACCCAGGAATCCGACTTGCCGGCGCTGGGCGAGGCAGCACTTGGCCTGACCACGACCTTCCACTATGCCGTCTCGCATGACAGCGCCGAAAACAAGAAGTTCGTCGAGGCCGCCGCCAAGGCGATCGGAAATCCGGCCGAGCTCTCCTTCCCGGCGGTCGGCGCCTATGACGGCATGCATGTCATCTACAAGATGATCGATGCGACGGGCGGCGAGCAGGATGCGGCCAAGGCCGTCGATGCCGTGAAGGGCCTTGCCTGGGAAAGCCCGCGTGGTCCGGTGACCATCGACGCCGAAAGCCGCCATATCACTCAGAACATCTACCTGCGCGAAGTCGCGAGGGCGGACGACGGTACCTATTACAACAAGGAAATCCAGACCTTCGAAAACCAGGGCGACCCGGGTCTGGCGGTTGTGAAGTAAGGTCTGCAGCAGCGTGTGAGGCGGTGAATCTTCGAGTCACGCCCGACGAATGATGGAGGGAGGAGATAGCTTCCCTTCGATCAGGGATTGGGGGATGTCGCACGCATTGACCCGCCGTCCACCAGTCTTCGGGCTTGGCCCGCGGACCCCACACGGCCCGGCCTGACTTGCAGGATTGAATAGACGGCATCGGAACGGAAACATGCAAACGGTCTTCAGCATCGGTGTCGATGCATTTGCTTACGGCATGGTGCTCTTCGTCATCTCCATCGGCCTTTCGGTCACCATGGGGCTGATGCGGGTCGTCAACCTTGCCCATGGCGCGTTCGCGATGATCGGCGGTTATATCGCCTCCTATGCGGCGCGCGACCTAGGGCTTGCCTATGCCGTCGCCGTGATGCTGGCGATTGCCGGCACGATCCTCATCGCCATTCCCGTCGAGCGCCTGCTCTACCGGCGCATCTACGGCCAGTCGGAGCTGACGCAGGTGCTGATGACGATCGGCATCACCTTCTGCATCATCGGCATCGCCAACTATGTCTTTGGCCCGACCCTTAAGACCATCCCGGCGCCGGATGCGTTGCGCCAGCCGATCAGCCTCGGGTTCCGCACCGTTTCGGCGCACCGGCTCTTCGTCATCGCCTGCGGCACGGCCGTCGCGCTCGGTCTCTGGTATTTCATCGAGCGTACCGCCTTCGGGGTGAAGATGCGCGCCGCGGTCGACAATGCAGCCATGGCCGCCGCGCTCGGCGTGCGGACCGAGGTTGTCTATGCCGTCAGCTTTGCCGTCGCCGTCGGCCTTGCGGCTTTCGGCGGCGTGGTCGGCGCCGAACTGCTGCCGATTGAGCCCTACTATGCGCTGCGCTATATGGTGACCTTCCTGGTCGTCGTCTCGGTCGGCGGGGCGGGCTCCATTCCCGGCGCGCTTGCGGCCTGCCTGCTGCTTGGCGCCATTGACACGACTGGACGCTATCTCATGCCGGAATTCGGTGAATTCTTCTTCTATCTCGCTGTTATCGCCATCGTCTGGCTATTCCCTCGCGGCCTTGCCGGAAGGGCGGAGTGATGGCGATGCTGAGTGGCTCCGACACCCTTTCCGTGACCGGCGATCGCCGCGCGAGGCTGACGCGCGACGCAATTGGAGTGCTCGTCATCCTCGCCCTCGGCATAGCGGGCTATTTCCTCTTTCCGAACAACCTTGCTCTCCTGACGCGGATCACTGCGATCGCGCTGCTTGTGCTGTCGCTCGATCTCGTCACCGGCTATTGCGGCGTCGCCACGCTCGGCCATGCCGCACTGTTTGGTGCCGGTGCCTATGGCGCGGCCATCGCGGCGGCGCATTTCGGCATTGCCGACCCGATCGCCATGCTCGCCGTCGGCATTATCGCGGGCTCGATTGCGGGCCTCGTCTCCGGGGTCGTAGTGCTGCGCGCGCACGGCCTGCCGCAACTCGTATTGTCCATCGCCATCATCCATCTCGCCCACGAGGCGGCCAACAAGGCGTCCGGCTGGACTGGGGGCAGCGATGGCCTTGCCGGCATCATGCCCGATGCGGTCTTCGGCCTGTGGCAATTCGATCTGTGGGGCCGCACAGCCTATGTCTTCGGCATCGTGCTGCTCATCGTGGTCTTCGTCCTGCTCCGCCAGATCGTCCGCTCGCCCTTCGGCATGCTGTGCCGCGGCATCCGTCAGGATCCCGTGCGCATCCGGGCCATGGGTGGTTCGGTGCACGGGACGCTGGTCAGGATGTACATCATCTCCGGCGCGGTGGCCGGGGCCGGCGGCGCGCTCAATGCCATTTCCACACAGGTCGTTGGTCTCGACAGCCTGTCCTTCACGCTGTCGGCCGAAGCGATGGTCATGCTCGTGCTCGGCGGCACCGGTTCGCTCTACGGCGCGCTGATCGGCACCCTCGCTTTCCTGTGGTTCGAGGATGTGGTCTCGGCCGCAAACCCGTTCCACTGGCTTACCATCGTCGGCGCGCTGCTGATCGCTGTCGTGCTCTTCGCGCCCAAGGGCCTCTACGGCTCGCTGGCTTCCTATTTTGAACACCGCGGGAGGAAGAACCCATGACCGCGATTTTCGACGTCCGAAACCTGAAGAAGACGTTCGGCGGTCTTGTCGTCACCAACGACGTTTCATTGTCCATGGCACCGGGCGACCGGGTGGCGCTGATCGGACCGAACGGAGCGGGCAAGACTACCTTCGTCAACCTTGTCACGGGCAATATTTTGCCAAACGCCGGGAGCGTCATGCTCTGCGGCGAGGACGTGACGCGTCTTGGCCCGACGCAGCGCGTGCGCCGCGGCCTCGTGCGTTCTTTCCAGGTCACCCGGCTGTTTCCCGAAATGACCCCGGAAGAGCATGTGGCGCTCGCTATCCTACAGCGCGAGGGGCGTTCGGGAAGAATGTTTGCCAGCCACCGCGCCATGCCGGATGTCATGCAGGAAGGCCACGCGCTTCTGTCACGGCTCGGCATCGCCCATCTTGCCCGCCACCGGGTCAGCGAGATTGCTTACGGCCAGCAGCGCCTGCTGGAACTCGCGCTGGCGCTGGCGCTGAAGCCGAAGGTGCTGCTGCTCGACGAACCGGCAGCCGGAGTGCCGCAAAGCGACACCGCCCGGATCGAGCAGGCGATCGCCGACCTGCCCTCCGATCTCGCCGTGCTTATGATCGAGCATGACATGGACCTCGTCTTCCGCTTCGCAAAGCGTGTCGTCGTGCTGGCGGCGGGCGAGATCATCTTTGACGGATCGCCGGATGCCGTGACGAAGGATGCCCGCGTCCGCCAGGCCTATCTCGGGAGCTATGCCGATGCCCGCAGCGTCGCTTGAAATTTCCGGCCTGTCCGCAGGCTATGGCCCGACGCGCGTCTTGGAGGATATATCCTTCTCGGCCCCCGCCGGCCGGCGCCTTGCGGTGCTCGGCCGCAACGGCATGGGCAAGTCGACGCTCTTTGCCACGCTCGCCGGCCAGACAAAACGATACGGGGGTGAAATCCGTCTCGACGGCGCATCGATTGAGGGCATAGACAGCGCCTCTCGCGCGCACAAAGGCCTGGGCTATGTGCCACAGTCACGCGATGTCTTTCCGACGCTGACAGTCGAGGAAAATCTCTTTGTCGGCCTGAAGGCACGGCCACGCGCCGCCATCGAGGAGGCCTACACCATGTTTCCGCGCCTGAAAGAGCGCCGCAGGAACTTCGGCTCGCAACTTTCCGGCGGCGAGCAGCAAATGCTGACGACGGCGCGCACCATTCTCGGCCAACCCTCCGTGCTTTTGCTCGACGAGCCGCTGGAAGGGCTTGCCCCCGTCATCTGCGAGGAACTGATGGCCGCCTTCAGCACGCTTGCGGCGTCCGGCGCGATGACAATCCTGCTCGTCGAGCAGCGCATCCAGAGCGCACTCGATTTCGCAGAAGAGGTCATCATTCTCGAGCGTGGCCGTATTGCATGGAGCGGCACACCCGCTGCGCTGTCCGTCGACCGGCATGCGGTGGAAACCCTGCTCGGGGTTGGCGGCCTGCACTGACGGGATGACTTGCAGCTCCAGTCCGAAATCCGATTGATCATACCCAGATACGCAGCGTGCTAACTGACCGGGCATGCTCGACCCCGGCATTGATGTGGTGGCGCAGCAGCCGTATCGCGGTTTCTATATCAGGGCTCAGCGCAGCCTCCTTCAACGCCCGGTGCTCAGGGCGCGAGGCCAAGGGCGAAAGGCCAGCGCGATCATCTGATAGCGCAGGTACTTGTCGAAAACGTAAGCGCGGGTCTGCATCAGCACGCGTGACCCGCAGGCCGAAATCAGCATCTGGTGGAAAGACCGGTTGCTGCGGCGCCATGCGTTGACATCCGAGGTGACGCTCGCCTGTCGCGCTTGTGATGCGCGGCGATGACCCCGCCTCCCAGTCGAGTGTCGCCGCTCGGATTGGAACCGGTGTCAACCGTTCAATTCGCGAAAGATTAACCAAAGGTAACCTGAAAAATTTTGCTGGAAATCAGGCCAATTGCTCGCTGGACCAGGCGTTCTCATTCTGGAAATCAAATTATAAGGAGCAAACTGATGTTCGCTCGACCAGTTTACAGGGCACGACGCGACTGCTCGGGCGAGCCTTGCTTCCCGCCACGACGCTATTCAACAATTCCGCCCCTTCTAGACCTAAATCGTAATAGGGCAAGGCCGCAGTGGTCAGTTCCGGCTTCAGCGCCAGGGAAACCGTCCGGAAATCGTCAAAGCCGACAATACTGACATCCTCGGGGATGCGGAGACCCAATGCCATTGCCGCGATGTAGATTTGGATGGTCATTTCGTCATTGCCGCTCATGATTGCAGTAGGTCGATCCCTTTGTTGTAGCATCTCTGTCGCAACGGCAAAAACGTAGTTCTTCTCCGCTCCAACCGGTCCTTCCATGCCCAGACGGATACTCAGGTCGCTCTCTGCAAGGCCAAAGTCTCCAGCGGTTTTACGGAAGGCCTCGAGGCGCAGTTGCGCGCCCAACAAGATGGGATTCAGCCGGATGTAGCCGATCTTTCGATGGCCCCTGCTAAGCAGATAGCGGGTAAGATCTTGCGCGCCCTGGTAGTCATCAGGCTCGATCGACGGTAACAGTTCGTTCGTTTGAGGCCTGCAGTTGATCATCACCGTGGGGATGCTCACATCGCCGGTTACGGGGTCGACGATGCGATGAAACATCGTTACATAGAGAACACCGTCGATGCGATGGGATTGGAACATCTTCCAAATTTCCGCCTCGCGCTCGGACGCCCCGCCCGTGTTTGCCATCAGGATGGTCTTTCCGTTCGCATTTGCCCAATCCTGGACTCCGCGAACGATATCCACCGAGTAAGGCGTGGTCGATACATAATCGGTGATGATGCCAAATGTGTTGGAGCGACTTGAGCGGATGAGGCGTGCCGCCATGTTCGGCACGTATCCGAGGTCTCGAATGGCCTTTTCTACCCTCTCCCTTGTTTCCTCAGTCACATAAGGTTCGCCGTTAATCACCCTTGAGACAGTTTTGTTCGATACCCCCGCCACTTTCGCGACGCTGACGATGCTCACCATGTCCGCAAAATCTCCTTGTCCAGATTTGTTTTAAACGAGACGCATGACAACGTCGACATATTTTTATGACAACGTCGACATCCAATATTGACAACGTCGTCATACGAGGACTACCTTCGCACCAAGAAGGAGCTCAACGCAAACGCAACGAGCCAAACGGGAGGAATCGATGAGGAAAATACTTGGTACCAGCGCACTCGCGCTTGTTTTCATGGCGGCTTCCGCCAGGGCCGAAACCATCAACATCCTGGTGGAAGGCGGCGGCGAAATGCTGCAGAAGGCAGTCGCCGAGAAGTTTACCGCCGAGACCGGCATCCAGGTGAACTTCACCGTCGTCCCCTATCAAGGTGTCTTTGACAAGTTCTCGGCCGAGATCGCTTCCGGTTCATCCGCCTTCGACGTGGTGACAATTGATGTTGTGTGGAATGCG
This sequence comes from Rhizobium giardinii bv. giardinii H152, assembly GCF_000379605.1. Lineage (GTDB taxonomy): Bacteria > Pseudomonadota > Alphaproteobacteria > Rhizobiales > Rhizobiaceae > Pararhizobium > Pararhizobium giardinii. The sequence goes on from NZ_KB902580.1 coordinate 130,811, forward strand.
AAGTTTGCAGACCATGTCGAGGACCTCTCACCTCTTTTCACTGACGCGATTCGTGCAGACCTACCGCCGGCTTTACTTGCAGACGCAAAGGTCCGTGACAAATTGATCGGCATGCCCGGATGGGCAAACGCCGAGATCATCTTCTATCGCAGGGACCTCTTCGACAAAGCGGAGGAAAAGGAGGTGTTCCAGGCAAAGTATGGCTATCCCCTTGCTCCTCCTACGACCTGGCAGCAATGGCGCGACATCGCAAAATTCTTCACCCGTGACACCGACAGTGACGGCAAGATCGATTTCTGGGGCACCGACACCATCGGTACCTTTTCCGAGGAATGGATGGCGCATGTGCTGCAAGCGGGGTCGCCCGGTGTGATCCTCGACAAGGATGGGCAGGTCATTATCGACAATGAGGGGCACAAAAAGGCGCTCGAGTTCTACATATCGCCGCATTGTATCGATCATTCCGTCCCGGAAAACGTCAACGAAATCGGCTGGGGCGAAGCGCAGAACCTGTTCTACCAGGGCAAGACCGCAATGATGAAATTCTGGGGTCACGCCTACAAGATGACGCCTCCGGACTCCAAGATCAGCGGTAAGGTCGGTGTCGCGCCGATGTTGGCTGGCGATGCTGGAATCGCAGCCATTCCAGGGCCCTGGTACAACGTCGTCCCATCGACCTCGCAGCACAAGGACGCCGCCAAAAAGTTCATCGCGTTTGCTATCGCCAATAACGCCTTGGGCATCGAAGCGCCGCTCGGCCTCGCCGCGACGAACTCCGCGTATCGCAGCTACGCGGGCAAGCCCGGTTATGAACATTTCACCCCGCTTCTACAGACGCTGAGTGCTCCCGCGACGCGAGGTCGGCCAATGAACGAGAAATACCAAGAGATAGTCGACGAAGCTGTGCTGCCCGCCGTCCAGCAGGCACTTACCTGTCAGGCAGATGTCGGTGAAGTCTTGACGGAAGCCAAGGAAACGATCGAGGAAATTCTCAACTAACCTCGGACCTTCCTCAGCATCGCGGGGAGGATATGTCACCCGCGTCCCTAGCTTTCGGAGACGGACATGTCGGATGAAGACCGATTTGTACTTTGCATGCTCGCGCCTGCAGTCGCCATCCTCGGCGTGCTGGTCGCTTATCCGGTAGGGCTGCTGGTATTCGACTCCTTTTTCAAGGTCGATACGATTACGCCCCATATACGCGAATGGGTCGGCCTGCAGAACTATTTCGATGCCTTGACTTCGAAACGTGTCCTGGAAAGTGCTTTGCGGACCGTTCAGTATTCGGTCTTTGCGCTGTTCTTCGAATTTACGTTTGGCTTCTGTGCGGCGCTGCTCTTTTCGGCGCTTGCCGGTCAATCGCGGTGGCATCGCACGATCTTCGCTCTGCCGTTGATGGTTCCCCCTATCGTCGGGGGTCTACTGTGGCGATTTCTGCTCGTTGGCAATATCGGCATTCTAAACTACGGGCTCGCCCGTTTGGGTCTTATAAGCGATCCAGACGCGATCGCATGGTTGTCCAGCGAAGATATCGTCATCTATTCTGTTTCCTTTGCCGACATCTGGCTGACGACCTCCTTTGTCGCCCTTGTGTCCTATGCCGGGCTGACGAACATCCCAAAGGATCTGCTTGAGGCAGCACGGATCGACGGGGCAAATGCGCTCAAGCGCTTCTGGCATGTCACTCTTCCGCTGATGCGGCCGGTAATCGCCGTCGTCGTGATCGTACGGGGCGTGGATGCTGCAAAGACATTCGACTTGATCTGGATACAGACACAGGGTGGTCCCCGTCATGCTTCCGAGGTGTTCTCGATGAACATCTACCAGCGCATGGTTCGGTTCGGCGATCTGGGCGAGGCTTCCGCGTCTGGAACGTTGTTTCTTATCGTCATGATGGGTTTGGCGGCAGTCGCCTATTGGAAGATATGGAGGCCGGTACATGCATAGTGCGCCCCGCCTCAATGTCAGCGCAATCCTGATCAACGCGGCAGCCCTCGTACTGGTGCTATCGTACGCTCTGCCTTACATTTATCTCCTGATGACCTCCATAAAGCCGGCGGCCGATGTCCAGCAGATCCCGCCAAGCTTCTTTCCCGCTGTCGTCTCATTCGAGAACTTTCGCGAAGTGATGCGATCTTCAACCTTGCCGAGAGCCTTCATCAATTCGCTCATCGTCGCGGTGCTGACGACTGCTCTCTCGCTGTCAGTAGCCGTACCTGCTGCTTACGTTGCCACGCAGTATCGGCGCAGGATCACTACCATTTTCCTACTCTTCGCACTGGTGACGCGCATGGTGCCGTCGGTGGCGCTCGGAGTGCCGCTCTTCCAGCTTTTGAAGTCGCTCGGCCTGCTCGATACAATTCCGGGCCTAGTTCTCGCTCACACGTCGGCCGCGGTACCACTGGCACTGCTACTCATGTCCGCCTTCTTCGAGGGGATACCGAAGGAACTCGAAGAAGCGGCGCGCATGGATGGCTGCACACGATTCCAGGCGTTTCGAAAGATTGTCCTTCCGGTCATGACAGGGGGGATAGCGGTCACGGCGCTCTTTACCTTCATCACAAGCTGGAACGAGTTCCTCTACGCGCTGCTGTTGACGTCCGAGGCGACCAAGACCGCGCCGATCGTCATCGCCGAATACAACTCAGTCTATGGGCTTGCCTGGGGGGCGATGACGGCTGCGGCCGTACTCTACTCGCTGCCGGTCATCATCGTAACGCTCGCACTTCAAAAACAGATCGTCGGCGGCCTGACTTTCGGCGCTGTAAAGGGATGAGGGAGGCAAAGGCATGGCCGGCATAGAACTTCGCAATATTAACAAGGTCTACGGAAACAGCTTTCACGCTCTGCACGATCTGAGCTTCGACATCAGGGATGGCGAGTTCATGGTTTTCGTCGGTCCGTCAGGATGTGGAAAGTCGACGGCGCTCAGGATGATCGCTGGCCTGGAGAGCATTACTAGCGGTGAACTCACGATCGGCGACAGGTTAGTCAACGATGTCGATCCCAAGGATCGCGACATCGCCATGGTGTTCCAGTCTTATGCGCTCTACCCGCACAAGACAGTGCGGGAGAACATTGCCTTTCCCTTGCTGATGGCAGGTCTGCCGAAGACAGAGATCGCCAGCCGCGTAGACGAAGCCGCACGCATCCTCGAACTGACGACTTTGCTCGACCGCAGGCCGGCACTCCTTTCAGGAGGCCAGCGTCAGCGTGTCGCCATGGGACGAGCGATCGTCCGCAAACCAGCGGCCTTCCTAATGGATGAACCGTTGTCGAACCTCGATGCCAAGCTGCGCGTGCAGATGCGTGCCGAGATCGCCAGCCTCCAAAGAAAACTGAATGTCACTACGATTTACGTTACCCACGACCAGGTCGAGGCGATGACGATGGGTGACCGTGTAGCTGTCATGAAAGGCGGCGTGCTTCAACAAGTCGACACACCGCAAAACCTGTACAATCGCCCTGACAATATCTTTGTCGCCGCCTTTATCGGATCGCCCTCGATGAACTTGTACGAGGCAGTTCTGAATGGAAGGACGCTGACTTTGGGCAGCAACCTTTTCGAAATCCCTGACCGGGTTTTCGAATGCCGCCCCTTGCTCAACGGTGTGTCTAACCGTCAGGTCATTGTCGGTATTCGGCCCGAGCACATGAACGACGCCGCAATACGGCCTTCTTCGGCCGAGATCTCGGCCCCGGTCACTCTTGTTGAGGCGCTAGGTTCTGAATCTATGGTGCATCTGAATATCGACGCACCCAGGGTGAATGCTGGCGACCCGGATGCCGTCGCCGACATCAGCGACGAAAAAGCTGCTGTAGCCCGTTTTTCTCCGAAGAGCACAGTACGCACGGGTGACATCGCGCGCATCGCTGTCGATGCCGAAGAACTTCACTTCTTTGAACCGGACACCCGTACGAGCATCTGGTGATGGCAGGGAAAAGAGCTGCTCGAGCTCATTTCCCCAGACGGCTTGCCAGCACATAAGCCAATCAAAAACATCAGTCTACTCTCGCTGTAGAGTAAGATATGTCCTCGGAGAGATTAACAATGGTTAATGAGAACTGTTACGACGTAACAAAGTATTCCGTAGGGAACCCCTACGAGGATGTTGGAGCGGTCATCAATGGCATCATTACGGATATTAAAAGCAGGCAAGCAGTTTCCGATCTAAATGATGGCGGAAAACCTGGAGCAGTTATTTATATACCGCCAGGCGATTATCGTCTTGCCACTCAGGTTGTCATAGACGTGAGCTATCTGAAAATTGTGGGCTCTGGACATGGTTTTACGTCTTCGAGCATCCGTTTCAATACACCCGCAAACGAGCTGGCACACTGGCGTGAAGTGTGGCCGGGCGGAAGTCGCATACTTGTGGACATTTCTCCAGAGGCCTTCGACGATGAGGCTGCCGGGGCGGCGTTCTATGTCAAGCGTTCGGGAAATCCTCGTCTAAGCTCTGTGGAGTTTGCTGACTTTTGCATCGATGGCCTGCACTTCATTGACGATGGTTCTGGGCAAAATGATGCAGAAAATACATACAAGAATGGCAAAACAGGTATCTATGTAGGCAGCGCCAATGACTCGTTCCGAATAACGGGGATGGGACTCATCTATCTGGAGCATGGAGTGACTGTTCATGATGCAGATGCGCTGGCGATAGATAACAATTTCATTGCGGAGTGCGGCAACTGTATCGAATTGAAAGGTATGGGGCAGGCCTCAAGAATAGCAAATAATTTTGTCGGAGCCGGATATAAGGGACATTCCATTTACGCTGAAAACTATGGGGGCATTCTCGTATCCTCAAACAACGTATTCCCTCGAGGATCCAGCAGTATCTATTTTTCCGGCGTGGTGCGTTCCTCGGTCACAGGAAATAGATTCCATTCCTTTTATCCAGGAATGTTGGTGTTTGCTGCTAATTGCTGCGAAAACCTGGTTTCTTCAAATCACTTTATGCGAGATAGCGAGCCATGGGCGCCCATGCAAAAGTACGATAACGGCTTGGATGATCTGTTCGGACTCTTGCAAATTGATGGCAGCAACAATTCAGTAATTGCGAACCACATCTCGGAAAGCATAGATACTCAATATATTAAACCAAACGCCGTAAAGCCAGTGATAATTAATGTGGTTTCCGGTAGTGGAAACTACATAGCCAATAATCACATTGTCGCCACAACGGAAATAGCTCAAATCAATGATGCGCCAAACAGTGCCTGTTTTTCAACACAAGTAGGTGCATTGCTTTCAACTACCAATTTGAAGGCGCTCGATGTTACAACAGTACTTGTACAAAAGAGGTCTGTACGGAATATAGTTCTGGATTCAGGCAATGACGAACAAGTTGAGATGGACAAAACAATGAATGCGTTTAGGGGCACTCCAGTTCCTGGGCGTTAGTCGGCACGGTTTCAGTGTCGACCGAGCGTTAGCTAGACCGACCGTCTGTCGAACATTCAGCGAATATTCGGAGTTGTGTTCATGACGAACCAAATGGAACGGGAAAATGGCCCGTGGATGAAGCAAAACCTCTTCCTCCCCTCGGGGTACTGCTTGGAATTTTGGGCCGCGGGCGACGGCTTTTTCCGTTTCAACATTGATGGGAAAACGGTTTGGGAGGCTCGGTCATTTCCCATCCATCCGGAGTTTTTCAAGTATCACCACAGGGAAGCTTGCGAGGTCACCATTGTCACCAATGCGCCGGACGCTGTTCTTTGGGCCTATGGGTATCAGCCCCAAACCGTGAACGAGACCGGTGTGACAGTGTTTGATTTTTCGGAAAAAGGGATTCTTCAACGCACCGGTGCGGAAATTGAAGATTGGCTTCGGTCTGATCCGGATCGTCCTGTGCTTCATTTCTCGCCAATCCGGCATTGGATGAACGACCCCGTAGGTCTCTGCAAGATCGGCAAGCTATGGCACCTTTTTTTTCAATTCCATCCCAGCGGCTCTGAATGGGGACCGATGCACTGGGGACATGCGACCAGCCACGATCTGGTTGATTGGCTTCACATGCCGGTATTTCTGCATCCAGAACAGAACCTGTGGCGCCTCGGCGCCACAGGAGGCGCATTCTCCGGCAACGCTTTTCGGGATCGAGATGGGAGCTTGATGTTCTTTTACACCGAGCGCCTTCCCGCCTATGACCTTTTCAAGGGTTACCGGGAAATTCAAAAAATAGCGCGCCCAGATCGGCGAATGATCAAGGCGGAAGGCATTGTGACGGTGTTGGAGCAGCGCCCCGACGGGGTCGAGCACGACTTCCGCGATCCAAAGGTTTGGTGGGACGACGCAGCCAACGGCTATCGCATGATACTCGGCGCATCGATCGAGGGCGATCCCGCGGTCTTGTTGTTCGGCTCCGGCGATTGCCTTGAATGGCAATATCTCGGGCCGCTCTACCGTGCGCCGGTTAACTTCCGCCAAGAAGGCGCACGTGCGGTCGAATGCCCGGATTTCTTCCAGCTAGAGGATAAGTGGGTTCTGGTGATGGGATTTGTTGGTCATGTCGAGCCACGAACCCGGCGGCACAATCTCCTCTATGCCCTCATTGGTGAGTTTATCGAGGACTGCTTCGTGCCCGACACACCGGAACTGCAACTGCTGGATTTTGGAACCGACTACTACGCGATGCAGAGTTTCGATGCGGGAGGGCGCCAGATCGCGTTTGCCTGGCTCTTTAACTGGGAATACCGCAAGCCCGAGGGTTCATCCTATTCCGGGGAGATGTCCCTGCCGCGCGTCTTAAGCCTGAGCAAAGACAAGAATAAGCTGCTCATGCTGCCAGTGATCGAAGTCGACGAGCACTATGCCGCTGACCCGGTAATTGAGTCAGACCAAAGTGGCCAATACTCGCTGCCGAAAGCTCCCATTGAAATCCGGCTTACCGGGCCGCTCGAAGGCAGCAAGCTTGTCGCGACTAAAGATGGCGAGCTTGCTTTCGAGGTGAGCGTCGCCGACGGAATCCTTTCGGTTCGCCTCGCCCAGGACGATGGCTCAATCCACTATGTGGCGGAGCTCGGCGAGGCGAAGGACCTTCGTCTGTTTCATGACTTCGGAATCGTCGAGGTTTTCGCCGACGGCGGAGCGGTTTGTGGAACGCGCCGCGGCTACGTGAATATCGACCCAGACCACCTGGAAATCTCAACCACTGCATCAACGCAGGTGCTTGAAAAACGTAGCCGGAAACATTGATGCCGGTAGAGCAGACGCTCGAGTGCGCGCAGCCGACATCAACCACCAGTCTAGTCCTGCGCTAGTCGGTCTTTCCATCTACATCCTCCGTCGGCTTAAGGTTGGTCATGACGCGAAGCGTCAGAAACGTCATGATCGACAGGACGACTGCGATGTCGTACGCGCCAAGGCCGACCGCCGTTCCGGTGGCTCCAGTCGCCCACAGGCTGGCTGCGGTGGCCGTTCCTCTCACAGCGTTCTTTACGACAAGGATCGCACCGCCGCCAATGAACCCCATGCCGGTGATCAAACCTTCGACAATGCGGGCGGTGGCCTCCGGACTTCCAACGGTCAGGTTTTCCGTCGCCTGAATGAACCCGCAGCTTGCGATGGCCACAAGCGGGAACGTCCGCAATCCCGCGCTACGCTCGCTCTTTTCACGGTCCCAACCGATCGGTAGTGCCAGCAGGTAGGCCGCTATGAGCGCGCCAAGATGGGGCACCAAGTCGAAGGAAACACCAATTGCAGCAAACTGATCGAGCATGACGTTTCCTTCTGTATTGCCAATCGATGTCGGAGCGGCGTTCGTTGGATATATACCGCCTGTTGTCTTTTGCGAGACGGCAGGTGAAAGCGTTTGCATTACCTTGCTGCACTGCACATATAGAGGATGATACGCACCGCATACGTTTCAGACCGCATCTCGCGACGTTCTGCCAACGAAACACGCAGTGCGTCGCGGGAGCGATCAAATGACCGGCAAAAAGGCTTTGCTCCTGGTGAATCGTTGCCATTCAAACGGGTCGGTCTTGGGAGGCCAGCGCGTGTAAGCGGCACGCACGCAGAATTTGCGTACTCTTCGTGAAAATGACGCTCATCGGCCAAGGCACTCGAGCGCCACTGATCGTGTTGACCCCCAAGGGGATCTCGTTCTTCCGAAATATTGATGTGGTGAGCAGTATCGAAACGGCGGCTGACGGTGAAACTCTGCATTGCAGCGGCGAAACTAGTCAGGGTAAACCCGTGCACGATCTGGAACCCCATTCGGTTCCCACAGGAGGTATTATCTGATCCTGCGAGCACAGATCGGGAACGAATGTCGTTTGTCTTCCGCTTTACGCGCAAGGAGCGGACAATCTCCGCGGGGGGCAAGTTCTCCCCCCAACCAATTACCGTTCTCTCTCGCAGCTCGGTCCTAAAAACACAATCGAACGCTGTGGAGGATTAAATGGAAAAGAAGTTGGGGGGTGGGGTATCCTCGCCCTTTCGAGCACATGTAGACATGGATCGCCATGGGATAGGCATCCGATCAGGTCTCCCGCCACGTCAAGAGCCATTGATTGAACCGGTCGGCCATGCGATTGGGCATGGGTCCAGAAATCTCATACGCACCGACAATCGGGTTGATATGCGGGCAAAGCACGATGAGTTGCCCTTCCCTCAACTCCCGCTCGATCAGGGACGGGCTGGCCTGGCCTATCCCGAGGCCGGTCAAGCATGCATCGATCGATGCCTCATCCGTGTCGAAAGTGATACTGCCGCCATTCGGCCGGAATGCGATATCTGCAGCATTGCACCAGCGCCGCCATGACCATGCGTCCGCGGTATCAAGTAGGACAGGCAGATCAAGCAGCGCCTCGGGGTTTATCGATGCGACAGCCCGGCCGAGCAGGAGCGGCGAGCAGACGGCAACCGTTCTGTCGAGGAGAAAGGCAGAGGGAAACCGCGCTTCATCGGAGCCTCGGCTGTAGGTAATCGTAATATCGGGAACGTCGCTGGCACCGAGGGCAAGTGATTGGATGTTGAGGTCGACGTTCCGGTTCTCCGTCAGATAAGAGCCAAGCCTCGGAATAAGCCATCGCCGGGCAATGGTGATCGGAGCCTGTACCATCATGCGCACGCGATCCGGCAGGAGTGCGCGAGTGCCATTGTCGATGGTGGCGAGAGCTGCATTGACATGGGTAAGATACTGCCGGCCCGCATCGGTGAGCAATATTGCGTTGTGCCTGCGATGGAAGAGCTGGATGCCAAGAGCGTTCTCAAGCGATTTGATCTGCCGGCTGATCGCTCCCGGTGTGAGGTGCAATTCCCGCGCGGTGAGTGTCAGGCTACCCGTGCGCGCCGCGATCGAGAACGCGGGTAGCGTAGCCAACGGAGGCAGTTTGGGATCGGATTGAGAATTCCTCATGCCGGCGTGAGAATCTTTCGCTTGCAATTAACTTGACTGTATCTATCCACAATTTACCGAACTGACAAGAATGATCCGGGAAGTCTCAGATTGATGAACGAAATCCGAAACTCGTCCGGCTGTGCCGCGCCAAGGCGCAGCATGCATTTCTTGCAACGGCATGTGCCGCGAGCGCGGCGTCACTGTCCTTGCTGATCAAATATAGGGAGAGAACCATGTCTTTTGATTTTGCGCTGTCGAGCCGGCGCATCGTGCTGTCAGGACTGCTTGCAGCCTGCACCACGCTTGTCACCGTTCCGGCACTCGCCGTTGATGCCACGGTTAAGGTGACCGACGACCGCGGCGTCGAAGTTCAGGTTCCGGCGCAGCCGAAGCGAATCGCCTCGATCTCGTACTTTGGTGACGATGTCGCGCTTGCGCTCGGTATCAAACCGGTAGCCAGCACCTACATGGTCGATGGCCGCCCGCCCGAGTTTCTGCTCGGTCTCACCAAGGACATGGTACAGATCGGCCAGCGCGCCAAGCCGAACCTTGAACTGCTCTCGGAAGCTAAGCCGGACCTGATTGTCGCGATCCGCCGCTATACCGTCGGCAACGCGCCGCAGCTTGAGAAGATCGCGTCTTACGTCGCCTGGAACATGGAACTGCTCGAGGGCAGCGACAAGGAAATCGAGGCCCTGTCGAAGATTCTTGGCAAGCCCGAGCGCGGTATCGAATTGAACAAGGAATTCCGTGCGCATCTGGCAGAGATCGCCGCCAAGGCTCCGAAGGACGTGCACCCCCGCTATGCGATCATGTGGGGCGGCGAAGTGCCGTTCGCATTCCATGACGAAAACACCTCCGCGTCCATCGTCAATGCCATCGGCGGTAAGAATATCGCAGGCGCCATGACGCCGGGCGGCGAGTTCGGCATCGATCTCAGCCTGGAAACGATGCTCGAAAGGGACCCGGAAGTCCTGTTCATCTATGATTACGGTCCCGATCGCCCGCACGAGAACAACCCGATCTGGAGCCAGCTCACCGCGGTCAAGAACAACAGGGTCTTCTATGTCGGCGACCAGTGGGTCGAGACCAACGGTCCGATCGCCCGCGAAATCATGTTGCGCGAAGCCGCTCACTACCTCTATCCCGATGTTTTCCCGAAAGTGGACGTCCGGGCCGAAGCCGCGAAGCTCATTCCGGCCGAGGTCCTGAACTGACAAGTAGATCGCGACGATGGACGCCCGGAAATCCTCGATAGCAGTCGGCCTCATCGTCGTCGCGACAGTCTTGATCATCGTCGCCGGGCTCTTGCCCGGCGCGAAAATGCTCTCGATAGAGGCCGTCCTCCGGGTTCTCGCTGCCCCTGACGGTAAGATCGAGTCGATCCTGGTCTGGACGCTCCGGCTGCCAAGGAGTCTGGCTGCCGCAACCGCTGGAGCGGGTCTTGCAGTCTCGGGCTATATCCTCCAATCGCTGACGCGGAACCCACTCGCTGATCCCGGCATCACAGGCGTTACCGCTGGGGCGGTCGCACCTATCGTCACCTGCTTCGTTTTCTTTCCGTCGGTTTCCGGACACCTCTACCCATTTGTTGGGCTGGCTGGGGGGCTTGCCGCAGCAACGGTGACCTTCTGGGTCGCACGCGGCGGCACTGGCCATCCGCTGCATCTGGCGCTCGGGGGTGTAAGCGTCTCGCTCTTCTTGGGGGCGATCACGATCTACGTTCTGCTGTTTGCCGGGCCGCAATCCACGGCGCTGTTGTTCTGGCTGGTGGGCGGATTTTCAGGTCGGTCGTGGGCCAATCTGCTCCAGATGTTACCCTGGGTATTGTCGGGTGTGCTGGGAGCTTTGGTCCTTTATCGCGTGATTGCGATGTTTTCCCTCGACGACCGGTCCGCCGCCGGCATGGGAGTCCAGCTGGGATTTTGGAAACCTGTTCTGCTCGTCCTTGGCATCTGCCCGGTTGCCGGGGTCGCTCCGATCGCAGGACCGGTCGCCTTTGTCGGATTGGCCGCGCCACATATTGCCCGTCTTCTGCGACCACGCGGCACCGGCTGGGAAATCGCACTGGCTGCGGCCATAGGATCGCTGATCGTAACGACAGCGGACTTGATCGCCCGTACGATCGCCATTCCCAAGGAGCTTCCGGTCGGTATCATCACCGCACTTCTCGGTGGACCCATCTTCGTTTACCTCATCCAGCGCGGCAGGCTGGATTTCAGGAGCGAGGCTCCATGAGCACAAAGGCTTCAGCGATCGGCCAGCCAAGTCCGTGGGTCCTTCCAGCCGCGGTGACGCTCGTGTTGATTTCCTTCCTGGCTGCGGTGTTTCTTGGGATCGTCGACGTTCCCGCACGCGACGTCCTGTCGGCGCTGACCGGGAGCGGTTCGCCGGAAGCGCGCTCGATCATATTCGACATAAGGTTGCCAAGGATCGTGACGGGCATTCTCGCGGGAGTTCAGTTCGCGTTGGCAGGCCTGCTTCTTCAAACCATTACCCGCAATCCGCTCGCCGATCCTTCGCTGATGGGCGTCTCACAAGGGGCCACCTTGACGGTGACGATGTTTTTACTGTTCACGGTCTATCTCGCCAATCCGAATTCCCATTCAGTCAACGAGCTGCCGATCGCTTGGCTGCCGCCGGCCGGAATGGTAGGTGGGATGTTTGCAGGCGGCATCATCTATCTCCTAGCCCTTCGCCTCGACCTCAGTCCGCTCAGGATCACACTCTGCGGCATTGCTGTCGGAGCCGTCATGCACGCCCTCGCCATCGGCCTCATCGCCGGTTGGGGCTCGGCCCGGATCGAGATCATCCTTGAATGGATGTCCGGTAGCCTCTATGCCCGCACCTGGGATCACGCACTCTTCCTGCTGCCGTTCACCGTGGTCGGTCTCGCGATGCTTCCCCTGATCTACCGCCCGCTTATCCTTCTCCGGTTCGACGCGACCGTGGCGCGCTCCTTCGGACTTTCCTATCGACGGCAGTTTTCCCTGGTCCTGCTCGTGTCCTGCGCGCTCGCCGCAAGCGCGGTTGGCGCGGTCGGGCCGATCGTGTTCGTCGGCCTTATCGTGCCTCACCTGGCGCGGTTTCTCGCCGGACGGCATTTCCCGTTGGTCCTTCCGCTCACCATCGTCCTCGGCGCAGTCATCGTCACGCTTGGCGATTTGATTGGCCGTCTTGCCGGGGGGGCCGAAGAGGTCCCGATCGGTGTCGTCACTGCCCTCATGGGTGTACCCGTCCTGCTCGCGCTTCTGCGCAAGATTCCTTGAGGCCGTTCATGCCCCTTTCCTGCTCGCAATTGTCGGTGAACTACGGTCGCAGAAGAGCGTTGCACGGCTTTTCCCTCGCCATGGAAAAGGGGGAAATCCGCGCGCTCATTGGCCCGAACGGATCGGGGAAGAGCACCGCGCTTCAGGCCCTTGCCGGATTGGTCAAGGCTTCCGAAGGAAGAGCGGACATCGGGGGCGTGGCAGTCGCGTCGATGTCGCGAAAGGTCATCGCGAAGAAGCTTTCGTTCCTGCCGCAACAGCCGGCCGCCCCGGACGAGATGACGGTCGCGCAGCTCGTCCGGCAGGGCCGCTTTCCCCATGTCGGACTGTTCCGCTCCTATGACCGCAGGGACGAGGAAGCGATCGAATGGGCGCTCGAGAGTACTGGGCTGGCTGGTCTGGCCGACAGGACACTTCAGGAGCTCTCCGGTGGCGAACGTCAGCGCGCCTGGATATCGGCGGCTCTGGCGCAGGAGGCAGCCATCCTTCTGCTCGACGAGCCGACCTCGTTCCTCGATATCGGCTACCAGGTCGAAGTTCTCGACCTCGTCCATCGTCTCAGCCGTGAGCGTGGCGTAACGATCATCATGGCCATCCACGACATCAACCAGGCAATCTCGGCCAGCGACCGTATTTCCCTGCTAGAGAAGGGTGAGTTGCGCTTCGATGGCGAGCCGAAAGCGCTCGCTGAAAGCGGATTGATTGAAAAGACCTTCCGGGTGAAAGGGCGGTTTGTCGAGGTCGCTCCCGACAAGCCGCCGCATTTCGACGTCGAGCTTACGAAGTTGCCTCCGTCTAATTCTTAACCAGCCGGAAGACGATTTTGGTTTGCGTATAGTAGTCGAGCGCGTCCGCGAAGTCGGGTGTCCAGCCGTCCTCGCTAAACGGAATGAAGCCGTCATATTCCAGCTTGCGACCGGAAACCTCGAAACCCGCTTTGGCGAAGGCGCGGCCGTAATCGGAAATCGAGCGATCCTGAACGACAGTGTTGGTGCGCTGGGCGACCAGTTCCCGCCATTTTGGCCAGAGCGGATTGTCCGTGTGGCAGCCGGTCACGGCATAGTAGACCCCGCCCGGTTTCAGCGCCTTGAAGATATCGGCTGCATGGGCCTGGATGTCCTCGACGAGGTAGATCACCTCGTGGCTGATCGCCAGATCGAACTCCCCGACCCAGTCCTCAAGTGTTCCACCAACAGCATGCTGGACGGGGATATTGCCCTTGAAGGCTTCGGCCTTGGCGACCGACTGCGCTGCGATATCAATCCCGAGCGCCTTGTGGAACGGTCTGATCGCATAGAGATGACGGAGCAAGCCACCTTGATTGCAGCCGAAGTCCAGAACACTCTTCTGAGACAGATCGCGCTCGGCGATAAGATCGATCAGATGTCGCCAAATGGGGGCGTGGCCGTCGGACATCCGGTCTTCCGCATCCGGATCGACATACCACGTGGTGATGGTGTTGGCCGCCTGACTCATTGGGTTCTCCCATGCGATTCCCTTGAGGTGGTTTCTTAGGGCATGGCGAGTTGTGCGAACAGCCCAAAGTGGACGTACAGTGTGGCAAACGCGATGTCTGCTTTTGGTGTTACCGAGGTGACCACTCGAATAGGAGACTGACTGCTTCTAGGAATTAAAGCGGGTGGTGTGTACGACGGGCATGCGCGCAACGGCGGCCATATCTTTCGATATCCGAAGCGACCGGGACGCGTCAATCGACATATGTCCTTCGTAGTTGCGTCACTGGCATCAGCGGACGAGAGCCAAACTTCCGTGACGGCCAATGTCCCTCTCAATCTCGCCGACCAAGCTGTCTAGCGCCGGGTTCCTCGATTTCCTTGCTCGGCGCACGACATACGCCAGAGCTGGCGGCGGAGGTAGCCGTCCAATGAAAACGTGCATCTCGCCACGGATATGGCGGTCGCTCAGGAGAGCCACGCCCATGACCGCGTTGACGGCCGAAACGATGCCGGCGGCGCTCGAGCACTCGAAGATGGTCTCGAGAACCGCGTCGTCCTGGCCGATGTCGAGCGCCCACTGACGGTAGAAGCACTCGTCGTCAAACGACAGAAACGGAATCGGGCCGTCCTGCTGGAGCGCCAAATCCGGATGCTTCACCCAGTGAAGGTCTTCACGAAAGAGGACAACGTCGGTCGGTCGCACGTCATGGCTGAAGACCTGAACGATTGCGGCATCGAGCTCGCCTCGTTCGAGCATGGCGCGCAGGACGAGGCTCATACGGACCTTGGTACGGACCGAGACATTCGGATGCAGACGCCGAAACCGTCCCAGAATACGGGCGAGGTCGGTACACGCCGTGTCTTCGGTGAGGCCGAGCGCAAGCCTACCCGCGAGCGGGATTTTCGAAAGGCTGAGCAGAGCCTCGTCATGCAGACCGAGGATACGCCCGCCGTAGTCGAGCAAGTCTTTTCCCGCAGCGGTGAACATCGGACCGCCCGACTTCCGGCCGAGCAGTTCGCAGTCGAGGCTGAGTTCCAGTCGCTTGATCTTATGGCTCACGGCGGACTGAGAGAGGCCCAGGGCGACCGCTGCTCTAGTAATGCCGCCATGCTGGCGGATTGCGGAAAGCGCCCGCAAAGCGTCGATCTCGAGGCGGCGACTGTTGAGTTCATTCATGACCATATCCGTTTCGTTCTCTCCAGTGAGAAGCGTATCACGAACTACGCCACTCATGACACTCATTTGCTAAATGTCATGCAGCCATCGAAATTTGTCATGTGCGGCGTATTGTGCGATCCGCCTATCGGTAGATCGTAATCCTCGCAACAGAGCGCTTAATGACCGACATCTCTCTTCCTTCCGCCACCGCGCGCCGCCACCAACTGCTATGGCCATTGCTCGCCACTCTCCTAATCATCGGATGGAGTTCAGGCTTCGTCGGCATCCGGTATGCCAACCAGGAGGCAAGCGTCATGCTTCTGCTGTTCTGGCGGACATTGCTTTCGGGACTGATCCTTCTGCCCTTCGCATTGGCGATCGGGCCGAGCATATCCATGCGTCGGTCAGAGATCAGGCCCTGTTCGGCGTTATGGCCGTGTTCCTGTATCTGGGAGGCTTCGCGCTGGCTATCGAACAAAAAGTCCCCACGGGGCTGGTCGCGCTCATCGCCGATCTTCTTCCGCTGGCGATCGCCGCCCTTTCGCAACCCGTCCTCGGCGAACGGCTGACCGCACGGCAATGGCTGGGCACTGTGATTGCCGTCATCGGTGTTCTGATCGTATCTTTCGACAGCCTCAATATCGGTACGGCCCCGGTCTGGGCATACGGATTGACGGTGGGTTCCATGCTGATATTTGCTGTCGCCTCGGTCCTGCACAGGAGACACAAAACGCAGCATATGCCTGTCCATCAGAGTCTTTGCATCCAGACACTGATCGGTTCGGGACTCTTCGGCCTGTGCGCGTTGACGCAGGGCAGCCTTGCTCCACCGTTGACCCGTGATTTCGCGGTCGGCATGGTCTGGCTCGTTCTGATCGCAACGTTCCTCGCCTACGCCGTCTACTACACCAGTCTGCGGCTGTTCCCCGTGGCCAAGGTCAGCGCCGCCATCTATCTCAGTCCACCCGTGACGATGCTATGGGCCTGGATGTTGTTTTCAGAACCTCTGACGGTCACGATGTTCGCGGGGCTGGCGGTGACGTTGGTTGGCGTGGGGATAACTTCGCGCGGCTAAGCACTTGCGGACTTCGGAGTCCGCAATGGCAAATAGCGACCTGCGTCTCAATTGCTCGCCTTAAAGGGAGATCTGAACCCGGCGATGCCTTAGCCACATGGTTTAAGTGCTTGGTAGAACGCGCTTCGGCGTCTAACGCCCATTTATGAACCGCTATTGCTCTGCCAAAGCAACGCCAATGCTTTGTGCATGGCGAACGACATTTTCCGAAAAGCCTTGTTGACGAGCCTCCTCGACAAATTCTCGCACCAAGCGACCTGCTACATGGCGCGAACAGCTCACAGCGATCGTTTGCCTGATAATCAGGAACGGTTCCGCCAAGACACGGAAACCGTTGCGCTCCGCCGCGAAGCGCTCAAGCGCTTGCCGCACGCCCGCCGCTGCGTGGTGTTTGCCTTCGGCAAGCAGCTCAAGGCCTTCCCCCGGCGTAGAAGAGTGAATAATTTTGGCGTGAGCGAGACGTCTGGCCAAATAGAGATCATAGGCAGCGTTACGAGTGACGCAGATTTCCACACCCTCCGCGTCGACGTCTTGAAAGGTGCGATACGGTGCTGCCTCACGAACCACAAGCGTGCCCTCGATCAACGCATAGGCAGGCGAAAATAGTAGCCTGTCTTCGCGCGCCGGATCGGCGGCCAGGAAGGCGATGTCCCACTCGTTCTGATCGACCCGGGCCAGGATACTGGCTGCCGATGGATAGGCGACGAATTCGACTCGGCATCCGAGGCGCTCTGCAAACTCTCTGGCGAGTTGTGGACTGACGCCTTCAAAGGTTTCCGTCTTTGGATCGAGTTGCACCAAAGCGATATTCGCGAGGTTTACCGCCGCCCGCAGATAACCTTTCGGCATCAGCGCGTTGAGCAAAGCTGCCCTATCGTCGGCCATGTTTCGATCTCCTACGGGACGGCGCAATCTTGCGGTCACTGTTGCCTGAATTTTGCGGCCAGCGCCTCGGTCCCGCGGGCGAGAAGGCCGGCGTCAACACCGACCGCGGTAAAGGTAGTTCCAAGTTCGATACAGCGCGTAGCGAACGTGGTGTCCGGTGTCAGGATGCCGGCCGGCTTGCCAAGAGCCGCAAGGCGACTGATCGCATCCTCGACCGCAGCCACGACCTCAGCATGGCCAGGTTCGCCCGTATGTCCAAGGCTAGCGGCAAGATCCGCCGGGCCAATGAAGACACCATCGACACCGTCAACCTGTGCAATCCCCTCCAATGCCTCCAGTGCCGCACGGGTTTCCAACTGCACCAGCAGGCACAGTTCCTCCTCAGCCCGCTTAGCGTAGCCGGTGACACGCCCAAAACGCGTGGCTCGCGTTAGCCCGGACACGCCGCGGATACCGGCAGGTGGATAGCGCATGGCGGACACCGCAGCCTCGGCTTCCTCCCGATTCTGAACATAGGGAATGAGCAGTGTCTGCGCACCGATGTCGAGGTATCGCTTGATCAGCACCGCATCATTGCTGGCAGGCCGCACGATCGCCGAGACATCGTAGGCCGCGACCGCCTGCAATTGCGGCAGGACTGTCAGCACATCGCCTGGTGAATGCTCGGTGTCGAACAGCAGCCAGTCGAACCCGGAGGGCGCGACGATCTCCGCGGCATAGCTGCCCGGCAGGCTGCACCAGAGACCGATCTGCTGCCTCTTTTCGCGTAGCGCTCGCTTGAAGCGATTTTCCGGAAGATTCATGTTTTTCACCTATACAAAAGCGACGCCGATCGCACCGACCGGGCCATAGTCCGCATGGATGACGTCTCCCGCCGTGATATCGACAGGCCGCGTGAAAGAACCCGCCAGCACGATCTGCCCCTTCTCCAGCTTGCCGCCAACCGCATGGAGCTTGTTGACCAGCCAGGCGATGCCTGCCGCGGGATGTCCCATGACGGCCGCCGAAACGCCCGACTCCTCGATGATCCCGTTCTTGGCGAGCGTTGCGCCGATCCATCGGATATCAACATCCATCGGACGGATGACACGGCCACCGACGACGATAGCGCCGAAGGCGGCATTGTCGGCGATAGTATCGGTGATCGCGCGGGGGACCTCTGTTCTGTAATCGATGATTTCGAGTGCCGGAACGATGAATTCAGTGGCTCGCATAACGTCATAGATGCGCACATTTGGGCCTTGAAGATCTTCGCCCATGATGAAAGCCAGTTCAACCTCGAGCCGCGGCTTGATGAAAAGGTCGGCCCTGATCTGGGCACCGTCATTGAACAGAGCGTCGTCGAGGATGCGTCCATAGTCCGGCTCGGTCATCTTCGACGCCATCTGCATGGCGCGTGAGGTCAGTCCGATCTTGTGCCCCGCGACGCGCGCACCCTTGGCAATCCTGCCTTCCGCCCAAAAATCCTGAATGCGATAGGCGTCCTCGATCTCAATCTGCGGATAGGTCCTGCTAAGCTGCGGGATCGGCACCCGGCTTTCCTCGGCGGTCAGCAAGGACTGTGCCGCAGCGCGGCGCTCGTCATCCGTCAACATGGGGGTCGTTCTCCCGTTTGCTTATTTGATTGGTGCGCGCGGCAGGACTGCCTCGCCAGGCTCCATCACGTATGTGTATTCCAGTGAAAACCAGGGAACGTTCACATTCGGATCGTCTGGATGCGGTTCGTCATGCCGCACGAAATCTCCGGTCAGCGCCGAGGTGACGCCGAACTGAACGTCGGAATCTATATTCGGATCGCTCGGGTCGAAGACCTGCGAAATCAGAGTCTTATACCCTTCCTTGAAGATCAGCGCGTGCAAGTGCGCCGGGCGATAGGGGTGACGTCCCTGCGTCTTCAAAAGCCGGCCGACGACACCGTCCACCGGGATTGGATAGCCCACCATCTTCACCGTGCTGAACCAGAAGCGGCCCTCCGCATCCGTCGTGAATTTGCCCCGCAGGTTCATCTCGGCCTGATCAGGATCCTGGTTCTCGTAGAGACCGATGGGCGACGCGTGCCAGACATCCACTTCGGCGCCGGCAATGGACCTGCCTTGCGCATCCACCACCCGCGCGTGAACGAACAGCGGCGAACCCGGCGTATCCGACCGGATGATGGTGCCGCCATTTTCAACCCGCGGCGAGTTGAGGCGCCAGAAGGGGCCAAGCAACGACTGGGACGTTTCGGTCTGCCCCTGATCGCCATTGTTGAGCAGGCAAACGAGCGTTGAAACACCCAGAGACCCCGACATCAGGACGAACTCGTTATGGCTGTCCGTCTGCAATTGGCCGATTTCGTTGAGGACGGCTGTTGCCTCGCGAAATTCCGGCTCCGTCAGGCGGACCTCCCGGACGAAGGCATGCAGATGCTTCACAAGCGCCGTCAGTATCTCGCGAAGCCGATCATCTGCGGTCTGCTCCATCACCTGCAGAACAGCGGCCGTCACATCCTCTTGCGTCCGTATCACCATCTTACACCTCCCTGCGCCCGCAGACGTTTTCTTAAATCATCGATTATTTGTCAAGCGGACAGCTGCTGCACCGTCAGCAGTTTTTGCGAAAAACCGCTGACGGTGACGCCAGATCACCCAATCATATAGTTGATGTTATTATGTAAATGATAGATTGGAGTTTTTTGTGGACAGAAATTGGAGAATTTTTCGCCAAATCGTTTGACACAAATAATCGTTTATTATATCGATCGTCGATAATGAAGCCCGCCATCGGAAACCGCGGCGGAGCCATCTGGGAGGATGTCGATTGCGATCAGGGCCTGACAGCCTCATTTCGGAAAACGGCGCGGAGGCGGCAACGCCCAGCCCGACGTTTTTGGATGACGGCAAGAACACGATTGCCAGCCAGTTGGTGTCGCGCTTGCGCGAAGCCATCATTTCCGGCCAGCTCGAAGCAGGCAGCAAGATCAATCTCGATCGGGCAAAACAGAGTTTTAGCGTCAGCCTCAGCCCTTTGCGCGAGGCACTGGCCCGTCTGATTTCGGACGGGCTAGTCGAGTTCGAAGACAATCGCGGCTACCGCGTATCGCCCGTTTCGCTATCGAACCTCGAAGAGATTACCAGTTTGCGCGAGGAATTCGAAACCTATGCGTTGCGGGAATCGATGCGCGTCGGCGATGTCGATTGGGAGGGCAATGTCATGCGCGCGCTGCACCGCCTGAACCGCACGGAACGGGATGCCTCCAAACCCGAAACGCTTGAGCAATGGGAAGCCGTTCACCGGGAGTTCCATCTCACATTGATTTCGGGCTGCCGCAAACCGCTGCTTCTCGGTTTCTGCAAGACCATGCTCAACCTGAACGACCGCTATCGGCGCACTTTTCTGACCCGCACATCCGGCGACCGCAATGTCAGCGTTGAACATAGCGAAATCGCGCAAGGGACCGTGGCACGGGACATGGACTATGCCTGCGACAGGCTGCGCGAACACATTCATCGCACCGGCACAAATCTTCGAAAGCATCTCGCTGAAAAGGGGATCGCCTGAATGGAGACCCGGGAGGAATTCATGTCAGCCAACACTTCGCTGGGGGTCGCGCATTTTTCAGCGATCGACGTCGAGCCGGCGAAATTTGTGTCGCTTGCCGCCGCAGCCGGCTTTTCGTCGGTCGGCCTGCGCCTTCATCCGGCATTTCCCGGCGCTCCCTATTATGAGCTGCCGACCGGAAGCCACGCGGCGCGTGACGTCAAAGCCCGTCTGGATGGTGAAGGGATCTCGCTCTACGACATCGAATTCGTTGTCATCGGACCGGACTTCGATGCCGCTGCTCTGACGTCAGTGCTGGAGGCCGCAAGCGCGCTTGGTGCGCGACGTCTCAGTGTTTGCGGCGACGACTCAGATCGGGAGCGCCTTGTCGCCAATTTCGTGGCGCTTTGCGACCTCGCGGCCTCCTTCGGCATGGGGGTCGATCTTGAGAACATGGGCTGGCGCACCGTCGCCAGCTTTGATGACAGCCTGTCGATCGTGCAGGAATCGGAACGGGGCAATGCCGGTGCGCTAGTAGATGCTCTGCATTTCTTCCGCAATGGCGGCCAAGCCAACGATGTCTCTGCCGCCCCCCAAGGCACGATCAGGAGTATTCAGCTCTGCGACGCCCGCGGTCCCGCGCCGATAACGGCGGATCAAAAAGTCAGCGAGGCTAGAACAGGGCGCTTTGCACCGGGGCTAGGTGAGCTTCCCGTTGCGAGCCTGATGAGAGTGCTGCCCGCAGGCGCTGCGGTCTCGGTGGAGGTGCCGATCCATCCCAGCCAGGCGCCGGAGGAGCATTTGCGTCACCTTCATGATGCCGCCCGAGCGTTGACCGGCTAACCAGAAGCACAGCGCAAAACGGATACCACACACGAAGACAGGCAGAGGAGCCCGTCGGCGGGGGAGAGATATTGTCATGAATTACGTGCTGGATTTCAGCGTTGTCTTCGAAAAGATGCCCGACCTGCTGATGGCGGCTCTGGCAACGATCGGCTTGGCGCTGGCCGGCATGTCGCTGGCGCTGGTGATCGGCGTCATCGGGGTCGCGGCCCGAACATCGAATATCCGTCCTCTGCGCGCGGCCGTCATCGCCTTCGTCGAAGTGGTCCGCAATACCCCGTTCCTGGTGCAGATCTTCTTCATCTTCTTCGCCCTACCGATGATGGGCATTCGCCTCAACCCTACGGTCACGGCGATCATCGCGCTGGCCATCAATGGCGGTGCCTATGCGATCGAAATCATTCGTGGCGGTGTCGACAGCATTCACAAGGGTCAGGTCGAAGCCGGCCTGGCACTCGGCCTGCACAAGGCGCAGGTGTTTCGCCTGATCGTGCTGAAACCGGCGCTTCGAGCAATTTACCCCTCGTTGACCAGCCAATTCGTCATGCTGACGCTGACGACATCGGTGTGCACGTCGATCGCAGCCTATGAACTGACTTCCGTCGCACAGATCATCGAGTCCGATACGTTCCGCAGCTTCGAGGTCTATTTCACGATCACGCTCATGTACCTCGTTATCTCCTGGATGATGATGGGGCTGTTTGCGCTGATCTCGCGGCGTTTCTTCAGCTATCCGGTGCGGTGAGGAGCAGGACAATGGGTGTTATCGGCCAAAACGAAATGCTTTTCCTGCTGCAGGGTCTGAAGTGGACATTGCTTCTGTCTGCGATCGGCTTCATCGGCGGCGGCATAATCGGTCTCGTCATCGCGCTTGCCAGGACGTCTGCACATTCCGCGCTCCGCAAGACGGCGGCGGGCTATATCTCCATCTTCCAGGGCACGCCGCTGCTGATGCAGCTCTTCGTCGTCTACTACGGCATTGGGCTTCTCGGCTTCAGCATCGAGGCCTGGGTGGCCGTCGCCATCGCCTTCACGCTGCATGCCAGCGCCTTTCTCGGCGAGATCTGGCGCGGCGGCATCCAGGCAATCCCGAAAGGCCAGACGGAGGCGGCCAATGCGCTGGGTCTCCACTATGTGTCGCGGATGAAGGATGTTGTCCTTCCCCAAGCGCTCAAAATCTCGCTGCCAGCAACCGTCGGTTTCCTCGTCCAGCTCATCAAGGGCACGTCGCTTGCCGCCATCGTCGGCTTCATCGAACTCGCCCGCGCCGGACAGATCGTCTCGAACCAGACGTATCGACCATTGCTGATCTTCGGCATCGTCGGCGCAATCTACTTCATCATTTGCTGGCCCTTGTCTCTCTATGGGGGCCGGCTCGAAAATCGGATGGCAAAGGCCGCCCGGTAACCAACGAACGCACAAGCTCTATCAACCAAGGAGGAGAAGGTAATGATCAGCAGCTTCAAGACCGGCCTGAAGCGCCGTGGAATTCTGTTCGCAGCCGCAGCCCTGGTGATGGCCCCATGGCTGTCGCCGATGTCTGCCCAGGCCGCGACAGTGGAGGAGGTCAAAGCCAAGGGCAAGATTGTCGTCGGCATTCAAGGCGACAACGCGCCCTGGGGCTTCGTCAATTCGAGCGGCGTTCAGGACGGCTTCGATGCCGACATCGCCAAGCTTTTCGCCAAGGAGCTGGGCGTGGAGGTCGAATTTGCACCGCTCGCGGTCGCCAATCGCATTCCGGCACTTGTCACCGGCAAGGTCGATATCCTGTTTGCGACCATGGCGATGACGGAGGAACGAGCCAAGTCCATCCAATATAGCAAGCCGTATGCTGGCAACACAATTTCGCTTTACGGACCGAAGGACAAGAAGATGGCCGAAATCGGCGATCTCGCAGGCCTGGAGATCGGCGTTCCAAAGTCAAGCTCGCAGGATAAGGCGGTGACTACTGCTGTCGGCGATACGGCGACCGTCCGGCGTTTCGATGATGATGCCGCCTCCATCCAGGCGCTGCTTTCCGGCCAGGTGCAGGCGGTTGGCGGCAACCAGTTCTACCTCGACCGTCTGGAAGCGGCCAGCGCCGGCACATATGAACGCAAGATCGATTTCCTCACCACATTCAATGGCGTCGGAACACGACTTGGCGAGAAGGACTGGAATGAAACCGTCAACGCCTTCCTCGACAAGATCATGGCGAATGGCGAGCACGCCAAGGTCTACGCGAAGTGGATGAAGGTGGACGTTCCGAAGTTCCCCGTATCCATCCCGAACATCCCCTTCACCATCAACTGATACACGTTCTACGCAGGAGATCGCCGTGCCGCACGCTGCTGACACTCGAAGCCCGCTTCTTTCCATGGAAGCCGTGGATAAATGGTACGGCGCATTCCATGCGTTGAAAAACATCAACCTTAAGGTTCGCAAGGGCGAGAAGATCGTACTCTGCGGACCGTCAGGCTCCGGCAAGTCCACGCTTATCCGTTGCATCAATGCGCTCGAGAAGATCGAGAAAGGCACGATCATGGTCGAGGGCACAAAGCTGGATGACAGCGGCAAGTCGATCGACGCCGTCCGGCGCGAAGTCGGCATGGTATTCCAGAGCTTCAACCTGTTTCCGCACATGACCATTCTAGAAAACTGTACACTCGCCCCCATGCGGGTGCGCGGTACAAATAAGACTGATGCCGAGAAAATCGCCCGCAAATATCTCGAGCGCGTTCGCATTCTCGACCAAGCCGACAAATACCCCGCCCAACTTTCCGGCGGACAGCAGCAACGCGTTGCCATTGCGCGTGCGCTGTGCATGGAACCAAAAGCTATGCTCTTCGACGAGCCGACCAGCGCGCTCGACCCTGAGATGGTCAAGGAAGTCCTCGACACGATGATCGGTCTGGCCAGGGACGGCATGACCATGATTTGCGTCACCCACGAAATGGGCTTTGCCCGGCAGGTGGCCGACCGGGTCATCTTCATGGCCTCCGGCGAGATCATCGAAGAAGCGCCGCCGGAAACATTCTTCCGCAATCCGTCGCATCCGCGCACCCAGGCATTTCTCGGCGAAATCCTGGCCCATCATTAAGGCGTCCGCACATGACGGTTTCAAACGAAACGACGACACGCGCTGTGTTGGTGGTGGGACTGATCGGCGCGGATATCCAGATGTCGAAATCCCCTGCCCTGCACGAGCGCGAAGGTGCGCTTCAGGGGCTCGACTATCGCTATGAACTCCTCGACCTTGTAGCGCGCGGCCTTCCGGCCACCGCCCTGCCTGATCTTCTGGCGGAAGAGGAAGCACGCGGCTTTGCCGGCACCAACATCACCCATCCGTGCAAGCAGACGGTGATTGAGTACCTCACGGATCTTTCCGACGATGCCCGCATGCTGGGCGCGGTCAACACCGTCGTGTTCGAGAATGGAAAACGCACCGGGCACAACACGGACTGGTACGGTTTCTATGAAAACTTTCAGCGCGGCCTTCCCGACGTTCCGCGGCATCGAGCTGTTCTTCTCGGCGCCGGGGGCGCCGGCGTCGCGGTCGCACATGCCGCGATGAAACTTGGCATCGAGCGTCTCTCGATTTTCGATCAGGACGTTTCCCGTGCGGACCGTCTGGCCGAAGATTTGAACAGCCGGTTTTCTGCCGAACGGGCTTTTGCGATCACTGATGTGGGCGAAGCGATGCGGAGCGCCGATGGCCTCATCCATGCAACGCCCACTGGAATGAAGAACCATCCCGGGCTGCCGATCGAAGAGAGCTGGCTGGAGCCCCATCATTGGGTCGCCGACATCGTCTACATGCCACTGGTAACCGAGCTTCTGGCGCTTGCCACCCATCTCGGCTGTCGCACCCTGCCAGGCGGCGGGATGACAGTGTTTCAGGCCGCGGCCGCGTTCAAGCTCTTCAGCGGTATCGAACCCGACGCCGAACGCATGAGCAGCCATTTCACCGACCTGTGCAGAGCCTCCTGATTCAGGTAGGCGAAGGAGGGACAGGATGCCGCACATCGTAATCGAATACAGCGAGGGAGCCGGACGCCGCCTTGACATGCCAGCGCTGGTGAAGGCCGTTCATCGGAGCGTACGTGACAGCGGCGCCGTCAAGCCGAATGCCGTTCGCACCTTTGCACGCGAAGCGACCCATTCGCTGGTTGCCGACGAGCATCCCGACAATCAGTTCGTGCAGATCATCCTGCGCATCGCGCCCGGACGCTCTGCGGCCGAAAAGCGAGCAATATTGCAGATAGTTTATGACGCAGCCGAAGGCGTCGCACGTCCGGCACTTGACGAGGGGCGCTGCGCCCTGCGTGCCGATCTCATCCAGTCGGATCCCGATTTTGCCATCCACGAGACAACACTGCCGTGACCATTCCGGCAATTCGAAAGGAAGAAGAATGAGCCTGATCTACGTCCTCAATGGCCCGAACCTCAATCTGCTCGGCAAGCGCCAGCCACATATCTACGGCCACGAGACGCTCGCCGATGTCGAAGCCGATTGCCGCCGGGTAGCTTCCGAACTCGGTCAGGACATCCGCTTTCATCAGAGCAATCGTGAATACGAAATCATCGACTGGATCCACGAAGCACGCGAGGTCGCGGCCGGCATTGTCATCAATCCAGCCGCCTTCACCCACACCTCCGTCGCCATTCTCGACGCCCTCAACACCTTCGAGCAACCGGTCATCGAGGTGCATATTTCCAACGTCCACAAGCGCGAGGCCTTCCGCCATCATTCCTTCGTTTCGCACCGCGCTGACGGCGTCATCGCAGGGCTCGGAACCGAAGGCTATCAGCTTGCGATCCGTCGAGTGGCAAGCCTGATCAAGTCTGGCGATAAGAAATGACGGGACGGGCTGGCATGGAACGGAAGGTGAAACTTGCGGTGCTCGGCGCTGGCCTGATTGGCAAGCGCCATATCCAGCACGTATTGGCCGAGCCGCAGGCAGAACTTCTGGCCGTCGTCGATCCGATGCAGCTCGGGCAGCAGATCGCGCAGGAATCGGGCGCTAAATGGTTTCCAAGCTTTACGGCAATGATCAATACGGATCGTCCCGACGGCATCATCGTCGCAACGCCCAACCAAATCCATGTCGCCAACGGTTTGGAGGCCATCGCCGCCGGCGTGCCGGCCCTCATCGAAAAGCCGATTGCCGATAACATCGCGGACGGTGAAAAGCTAATCGGCGCCGCGCAAGCTGCTGGCATTCCGCTTCTGGTTGGTCACCACCGCCGCCACAATCCGATCATCCAAAAGGCGAAAAAGATCATCGACAGCGGCGAACTTGGACGCGTTCTCGTAGCCAACGCTATGTTCTGGCTATTCAAGCCGGACGACTATTTCAATATCGACTGGCGACGCCAGGCCGGAGCCGGTCCCGTTTTCCTCAATCTAATCCACGACGTTGACAACCTCCGCTATCTCTTGGGCGACATCGTTGCTGTTCAGGCGCGCGAATCCCACATTGTCCGCAGCAATGTTGTAGAAGAAACGGCCGTGATCCTGATGGAGTTCGCGAGCGGACTGCTAGCGACAGCGTCGGTCTCCGATACGGTCGTCGCGCCTTGGAGCTGGGAGATGACGACGGGCGAAAATCCGGCCTATCCGAAGACGGAAGAGGCATGCTACCTCATCGGCGGATCTCACGGATCCCTGTCAATCCCGTCACTCGATGTGTGGAAGAACGGCACGAAACGCAGCTTGTGGGAGCCGTTTGAGACACATCGTGTTGAATTTGAGCACGAAGACCCCCTGGCGCTGCAGATCCAGCAATTTTGTAAGGTGATCCGCGGTGAAGAACCGCCGCTGGTTACCGGGCGCGACGGACTGAACACACTGAACGTCATCATGGCCATCAAGCAGTCGGCGGACAGCGGCGAACGCATTGTCCTGGGATAGCGTGGCTAGAATGGCGACATCGAACGGCACGAGGCCCGATCGGACGGCTCCGCCTTCTCCTGGCCTTCCACGCGCCGATGAGCGGTTATCAGAGGCGAGAACGGTCCAACTCCGGCGCGGGAAACTCCTCGCGGTCAAAACGCAACTGCCCAAAGGTCATTTCATGCCAAGGACCGAGGATAAGAGCGGCATCAGCTAGACGGCTGCCCAGCGGTTCGCGGCGAAAGAGGCGGAGCAGCCAGAGCGATCATCGACGTCACCCGGTCTACGGGCGCTAACTCCGTCTCGATAGCGCCTCGGATCAATAGTAGGGTGAAATGCACTCCTGGCGCGGTCCATAATACGGCTGGAACGTGTTATCGTAGGCTTGATACGAACGATAGCGCGCGTAGCACCATTCGATATGGGCCGAACTAGCGTCGGAATAGGCCCCGCGCGGGGGCGACGCGATCGCTCCGCCGAGGGCCAATCCCGCTCCGAATGCGGCCAGCGGATACCACCAGCCATCGTTGTGCTGACGGTAACCATCCCGATGGTAGCGATAGCCCCGGTAGCCATTGTAGTTACCGTAGCGTGGGCCGGCGCTGTACCGAGGGCTGCTGTAGCTGCGTGCGTGCGGCGGGCCGCCACGGTGGCCGGGTTTGTGATGGACCAAGTCCACCCCCTGAGAACTCGAGGGCATCGACACAGGTGGCACAGGCATTGCCTGCGCAGGCATCACGTCCGTAAAAGCCGTAGCAGCTGCAACTAACAATGCACCAATCTTCTTCATCAGCTCACCCTAACAGTTTGGTTGGGTCATATTCGGGTGCTTGCGATGAACCTGGGATGAACGGCTTTGGATGCCTGTCGTGCCGAATTGCTGCACATTTGCCTCTATCAGCGGCCATCAACCTTTGTCAAACGGCCTGGTTCATGAGCCTCCGAAACAGTCGTGCAAACCGGCGAAACTCGACCTCCTCACCGTCGGCACCGGCGGCTTCAGACGACGATGGTCTATGTCACCCACGATCAGGTGGAAGCGATGACGATGGCCGATCGCGTCGTTTGATGAACCACGGACGGATCGAACAGGCAGCCGATCCGATCACACTCTACGAATCCCCGAAAAACCTGTTTGTGGCGGCGTTCATCGGGGCACCCAGCATGAATTTCGTCGAAGGCCGCCTCGAAAAATGTGATGAAGGGCTGCTCTTCCGGGCAGAAGGAGGCGTTGAAATCGGGGTTTCCCAGGAATACAGGGGACGACTGGCTAAAGCCGTGGATCTAACCGTGGTTCTCGGGATCCGGCCGGAGCATACGATGAACACCGATACTGACTAGCCCAGGATCCGTTTGCACGTCGCCGAAATCGAGCCACTTGGCCCGCATACTGGCAATCGGCAAGGTCGGCTCAGCGGCCTTCACCGCACAGTTCACGCTTCGTCGCGGGTAAAGCCCGACAACACGATTGACGTGCCGATCGACACAGCGAAGATAAATTTCTTTCGGAAAAGCTCCGGCGATAATCTTCTGGTAAATGGCGAAGCGGAGCGGTCTTAAACAAATCGCCTTGCCCCCCGGTTGTAGCGCATTGTCGTAAAAGTTGAGTTCTGCGACTGTACAAAAGTCAGTTGCAAACCGTTGCTTTGATCGGGAGTTTTCGCGACAAGGAGGGTCGCGAGAGGTGGTTTTCTTCTGTAGCTTCCCTCGATCGGAACGAGAAAGAAGCGCCAGCACCGGTCATTGCTCATCTTGAGCGGGTGGCTGCAGAAGGTGCAAGACCGGACACTCGCCCGGCCTGAAATTACACCAGGCCGGCCTTGCGAAGCCCGTCCACCACTAGCTCGAAATCGTCGGGGTTCTTGTAGGGCAACACTTTGCGACGGTATTCGAGGGAGTAGTTGGGATTGACCCGGAACACCTCCTGCCAAGCCGCGCGGGCCTCGTCTAAACGGCCCAGATGGCCGTAGCTCGCCGCTAGGAGCGCGCGCGAGACGTCGGTAACGGGATTGCGGGTCAGCCGCTCTTTCAGCAAGCCAACCGCCTGTTCGTACCTTCCTAGGTGAAACGACGCCAAGGCTTGGAAGTGCAATAGCACATCCGGAAAATATGGGTTCAAGACCTTCGCCCGATCGAAATACTTGAGTGCCTCGTCGGCCCTGGCCGAGTAATTCAGTGCCTCGCCCAGGCTGACGTGTCCTTCAGCGAAGTTCGGATTGAGGACTATCGCACGTTGGGCCTCCGTGATGGCCACGTCGTGCCGTCGCGAATACAATTCGACGATGCTCAGCGCCCAGTGCGCCCTGGGATCGCGATCATCCAGTGCAACCGCCCGCGTCGCAAGCTCTTCCGCTTGCTCACGCGAATTCGGCGGTGACGGGCTCCATCCGTTCAAATAGTCAAGTACGTGCGTAAGGGCCAGGAACGCGTGGGCCGAGGCGAAATTCGGGTCCAGTTTGATTGCACGTTGCAAAAGGTCCCGGGCGGCGACGTTCGTCTCCTTCGTAAGCCGGTGCCACAGCTCTCGGCCACGCAGGAAATAGTCATACGCCTCAAGGTTGCCGGTGTGCTCGGGCGCCAGACGCTGCCGGTCGCCCTCCGTCAGGTTGATCGCTAGTGCGCCAACGATCTGCTGCGTGACGTCGTCCTGCACCGCGAATATGTCGGTGAGGTCGCGATCGAAGCGCTCCGCCCACAGATGTCCGCCCGAGGCTGCGTCGATAAGCTGCGCCGTGATGCGCACCCTGTTTCCCGATTTGCGGACGCTGCCTTCCAGCACGTAGCGTACGCCGAGGTTTCTGCCGACCTCCTGCACGTGAACGTTCTTGCCCTTGAACGTGAACGACGAATTGCGGGCGATGACGAAGAGCTGCGGCAGCTTAGAGAGAGATGTGATGATGTCTTCGGAAATTCCGTCGGCGAAATATTCCTGCTCGGCATCACCGCTCATGTTGGCGAAGGGCAGCACGGCGATCGACAGCTTCGGCGGCAGTTCCGTCGTCGGCCGGCTTGTCACCGGCTGTGAGGTCGCGATTGCCTTTGCGTCGGTGGTGCCGACACGCAGCGAATACACCCGGATCGGCTCGGCGATGTTCTTGAGCTGCGTGTTGCCAAGATCGCTGACTGAGAGGTCAAGCCGCGCCTTAACCTGGCGATAGGCATCCTCGGATAGGCAGATGGCCCCTGGCGCAGCGACACCCTCCAGACGCGAAGCGATGTTGACGCCGTCGCCCATCAGGTCGCCGTCGCTTTCCTCGACCACGTCGCCGAGATGAATTCCGATCCGGAACTCGATGCGGCGGTCCTGCGCCACGCCAGCATTGCGCTCGACCATACCGCTCTGCACCTCAATGGCGCAGCGCACGGCGTCTACTACACTGCGGAACTCGACCAGCGCCCCATCGCCTGTGCGCTTGATCACGCGTCCGTTGTGCACGGCGATGGTCGGATCGATCAGGTCGCTGCGCAGCGCCCGCAACCTGGCCAAAGTACGGTCTTCGTCTGCGCCGGCCAGCCGGCTGTACCCGACCACGTCGGCAGCCAGGATCGCGGCTAGCTTGCGGTTCTCGCTCACAGGACCATCTCCTCGTCTCCACAATAACAGGAAGACACAGGGAAGAGGAAATTTTCGGGGTGCCGTTCAGAGTGACTTTGGGTGAGATCAAGGCTCCACCGGCTCAACGTGTAAACCATGATAAGGCGCGAAATCTATCTCCGTCCGACGCCTGCTTCTGTGCATCGGTCAGATCGCTTCCTGATGAGCCAACGTGTCCCTGTAGAGTAGAATCGGAATGCGGTCAGACGCCTGCAATTGACTGCGCCATAGATGGCCTAGGCCCATCGACCGCCGCCGCGCAAATCGGTCTTGCGCGGCTGGCCCAGACGCCGTGGCGCAGGCAGGAACGGTGGAATGAATTCCCATTCGCGATCCGTAACATCGCTTGCAACGGCTCGTCCGACGGACATAATTCCGCCGGGTGGTTTCAGTCCAAGCATCGTGATCTCCATCGAAGCAAATGCGAAGGAAACACAACTGGCTGAAATCACCTACATCTTTTGAGGCCAGCCTCTAATCCAAAAGCGTTAACTTGCAACAACGCTACCCCTTTGTGATTAACGCCTAAGAATAGCTTGAAAAAAACCGAATATTAGAGCTCCCTAAAAAATAAGCCGCCGCTATCGACCCAGCACGGAGCAGGATAGAGAGTCGGGTGCGCTCTAGTACCGAGAGAGATGGCTGACGACCTCGTTCTGAATGAGGGGTGCCTTGCGCGAACACGCGAAGGCAATACAGCAATGCTGGCCACGAAAAGCGCCACAAGCAGATTATTTCAATCGCACAGCGATTTTAACTGGATTTGCGGCCAGCAACTCTCTGCGTGTCCTTTTTTTGCTGGCAGCCCGTCGCTGCCAATTTCCCAACGACAACCATGACAGCAAGTGCGCCCTGGCGACTCCAGCGAACCCAGCCAAAGGACTTACTGACGATCATTTAATGAGGGAGAAGAACAATGGCTATCACGATCACAGCGACTGACGAGCTTGTCATTCTCGACGAGACTGACGGCCTTCAGAACGCGACCGCAACACCGTCCCCCGCGGGCGACGCAGATGACAACGACATCTTGAGCAGCAGCCTGCCGGTGGCATTTTCGGGCCGGCTGACCTTCTACGGGCTGACGCTCGATGAGGCAGCGCTAAGCGGTTACAGCGGCGCCGTCGCCGACACTGGCGACAACATCCTCAATGTCACCGGCGCTACGGCGTCTACCGACTTCGCGCTCACCGCTAGCGGTGGAGCCGGGTTCCCGGATTATGAGACAGGCGCGACGTCCACCTTCAGCAGCGGTTTGTCTGCGGTGGCTGGCGACGGGACTATCACGGAAATTTTTCTCTTCACCGATCCGACCAACAATAACATCGTCTACGGCGTGGCCGGGGACAGCGGCGACGATCCCATCGTGTTCGCGGTCTATCTCGACGAGATTAAGACATCCGGTATCACTACCGGCGCCAAACTGTGGACCGTGCTCGCGGACGGCTACACGCTGGCACACAACACGGATGGCAGCACCGTTGCTGATCATGACGACTCTCTCGACCTGACGAACAAGCTGTTCGTCGCCGCCGTCGCGGAGAACGACTTCCCCTTCGCAGGCGCGCCTTCGGGCCAGAACCTCTTCATGATGTTCGGAACCACGTCGCTGGCAATCCTCGTGACGGGCGAGGATCCGGCCAACGAGTCGGCCGGCCAGCAGGTGTCGAATGACGGCGACACCGTCAATACGGGCCAGGGCGGCGGTGCCACCACGCTCGGCACCGAAGGTCAGCAGATCAAGGCCCAAAAGGCGCTGGTCGTCACCTTCGTCGCGGGCGCCAATTCCGAGTTCCTCGTTCCGGGCCTAGTCCCGTCCGAGGCAACCGACGAGGCTAGCATCGATTTCACCGGCTATGCTCAAGGCGTTCGGGGTGCCGAGATCACCATCTCGCAGATGACGCCGGGCAGTGCCAGCACGACCGCGACCGTGGAGATTCAGGCCTATCTCACGGCAGACGGAACGGGGAACAACTATATCGACGATGACCCGCTCGTAACAGGCGATACCAAGGTTAATATCGAGTCGGTGCACGTTATCCGCGGAGGGATCGACGTAACCGACACCCTGACCGTCACGATCTCGGCCAACACGGCCACAATTACGGGCGTGAAGGACGATGATGTCATCCAGTACACAACCACTGACGACCACAATCGCGTACTGGTCCGGAACGACCAGCCGACACAAGGCCCAGGTAGCAACGTCGCCTTCGATCTTGGCGGCGTCACAATCACTCAGGTTTCGAGTGACGTCGAAGAGGTCGGTTCGAAGGTCAAGTTCGAGGATGACGGGCCGACCGTCACGGTGAACGACATCTTCGGAACCTTCACCGAGGATCCTCAGACCGGCACCTGGGATCACGCGCCCGGGGAGGACGGGTTCAAAGTTGACGGCGACGGGTTCCTAAACGTGACCTTTGACAGCTACGAGATCGATGCCAATGGTCCCGTCGCCGGCAGCGCGCTCACGAAGACGGGCGATTTCACCTTCACCGGGTCGATCACAGACGACTTCAACGGCGATGGCGACGATGAGACGGTGGGATTCACGCTGACCTTCGATCCGGACACTGATCAATATACGTTCGTGATGGACAACCCGCCGACGCAGGTCATCCAAAGGGATACCACGCAGGGGGCGCTCAAGGCTGGCGGTCCCGATCCTGTGCAGACGCTGCTGTTCGGCGGCAGCGACGCGAACGCTGACGATGTGGTGTTCTTCGGTGCCGTCGCGACCGCGCCGGCGTCGGGTGTCACGGGCAACACGCCGCCGAACGACCTGCTCGATCTGATCGTGAACGGCGCACCGGACCTGACAGAGGAGCAGATCCAGGCGTTCCTGACCCCGACGAACCAGATCCCGACGCTGATCAACGGCGGAACACAAATGAACGTGTCGACCTCGGGCATCGGCGTCAACAACAATAATCTCGACGGCACAGCCACGGGAATCCAGGCGGGCGACGAAAGTTTCGTCTTCAACCCCGAGGAAGTCGTGGACAGCGTGACGGTCTATATCGACAATTCCGTCGGCGGCTATACCCCGCCAACAGAGGAGCTGTACTACACAGTTTATTTTACCGACGGGACCGTCAGCAGCAATAACTTGGTCACGGCGGCTATACTGCAAAATGCGCCCCGCAAGGATCCTAACATTCCCGACGTGGCCGAGGGCGGGAAGTTCTTTGTTATCGATGGCGGCACCAAGCAGATCGATGCGGTCCAGCTCACAATGGGCGCGGGCACCGTTAAGATCCCGGTGATCCAGTGGACGATCGAGGAGGAGTTCAATCCGCAGCCCCTCAGCCTCGACTTCACGGCGACGCTGTTCGATGGCGATGACGACTTCGACAGCGACACGTTCTCGATCGATCTGGTCGACGCGACCGTCTGATACGCTGGCGAGCCCGCCCAGGCGGCGGGCTCGCACCCTTCCGAACAAAGGTTTCCACTCACCGAAGGTAATCGATGCCACCTCAGATCAGCACCACCAGTCTTTCGGAGGTCGTGGGCGCCCTACGCAGGCAGTTCCCGCTGCTGATCCTGCTGAGCTGCCTCCTCAACCTGCTGCTCCTCGTCGCCAGCATTTACATGCTGCAGGTCTATGACCGGGTGCTGTCGAGCGGGTCGCTGGACACGCTCCTGTGGCTGACGCTGATAGCGATTTTTGCCGTCGTGATCTACGGTGCGCTCGAGCAGGCGAGGCGAGTGATCCTCAGCCGCGCCGCCGGGTGGCTTGACGGCGAGCTCAACGTGCCGATGCTGAGGCGCGCCATGGAAGTGCGGCTCACGGGAAAGGAGGGTCGCGCCGGTACCCGTGACGTGGCCGATCTGCGGAGCTTCTATGCGGGCGATGCTGTCCTCGCCTTTCTCGACATGCCCTGGAGCGTGATCTTCCTTGCCTTTATCTGGGCCCTGCACCCGGCACTGGGCGTGGTCGCCACGGCCGGTGCCGTCGTCCTGCTGGGGCTCGCATTGGCAAACGACGCGCTGACGCGGAACCGGCAGAAGCGTGTCGCAGCTGTCACCAAAACCCACCAGGAGAATGCCATGCGCTATGTCGATGCCGGCGAGACGATCGCGCCTCTCGGCATGGCAGAGGCAGTGTTCGAACGCTGGCGCCGCCGTCAGGCCGAGGTGGTAGCCGAGCAGCAGCTGTTGGCCGATCGGACGACCACGATCGTTTCGATTTCGCGCAGCCTTCGGCTGATCCTGCAAATTGCCATCCTGGCTGTCGGCGCCTGTTTCGTCCTTCTTGGAGAGATGACTGCGGGCGCCATGATTGCAGGCTCAATCGTCATGGGCCGAGCGCTCGCCCCGATCGAACGGGCGACCAACGCCTGGCGGGCCTTCGTCGCAGCGAGAAGCGCGTATGGGAACCTGAAGGAACTCTTCGCTGGCACGTCACGCGATGAGCGCGACCGCGTCTCTCTCCCCCGCCCCAAAGGCGGGTTCGTTTTCGAAAACGTCTTCTATCACCCTCCCGGCAGTCAGGAGCCGGTCCTCAATGCAATCAGCTTCGCGATTAACCCGGGTGAGAACTGTGCGGTGGTCGGACCATCGGGCGCCGGAAAATCGACGCTCTGCCGTCTCGCCGTGGGCGCCTGGAAACCGACCAAGGGCCACGTCCGGCTTGACGCAGCGGACGTTTTCGACTGGAATCCGGAGGATCTCGGCCCTCATATCGGCTATTTGCCGCAGCAGGTCGAGCTCCTGCCTGGCACGGTGGCTCAGAACATCGCACGTTTCCGAGAGGTGGACAGCAACGCGTTGATCCGGGCAGCGCAAGTCGCCGGCGTTCACGAAATGATCCTCTCATTGCCGGACGGCTACGAAGCCGAGATCGCGCTACACTCGCAGCGTATATCATTGGGCCAACGGCAGCGCCTCGGTCTTGCGCGCGCCTTGTACGGCGATCCGGCCTTCGTCGTATTGGATGAGCCGAACGCAAATATGGACGAGGCCGGAGACCGCGCTCTGATCGACGTGCTGACAACGCTCAAGCAGCTTCGAACGACCGTCTTGATCGTCACCCACCGCGCCTCGGTACTGAAGTGCGCCGATAAGGTCCTAGCACTTCACAGCGGCGCCGTTGCAGCGTTCGGCCCGCGCGCGCAAATGGTGCGGCAGGTACAGCCGGCCGGATCAACGGCGGCGAGGCCGTCACAAGCTCCTCCTCCAGAGGAGCCATCGCGGGTCCTTGGCCGCAAGAAGCGCCTTTCCGCGGGGGAATGAAGCATGCCTGATAAACTGGATTTGGTCGACTTTGCTGTTAACGGGGTCAAAACGCAACTATCCCGCGCCATTGACAGGCTGCTGGCCGGTTATGCCGCGGTGATCGCCACAATCCGTGATCAGTTGGCGCTTGCCGGCATCGCATTGAGCGATAGAGCCATTGCCCTCATCGTTTTAGCGACGGCAGCAGTCGCTGTTTTCGCCCTCGCGCAGATGCTGCGCTTTAGCGTGCGACGCAGCACCGAAAAGCCCCCAGACGCGCTCGCGGCTGCCACCCGGATGCCTCGACGTTTGGGGCTCTTGGCAATAACGCTGTTCATTGTGGTGTTGGGCGGCTGGTCGGTGCTCGCCCCTCTGGCGAGCGCGGCGCTAGCCCCGGGCGTCGTCAGCCCCGACGGGTATCGCAAGACTATTCAACATCTCGAAGGCGGGATCATTCGATCGATCCATATTCGCGAGGGTGACGTGGTCAGGGCTGGAGATCCGCTGATTACTCTCGATGACACGAAGGCCAGGTCTCTCGACGCGGAAGTTCGGGAGCGACTTCTGCACAATCTGGCGACCGAGGCTCGACTCGAGGCAGAGCGGACCGACGCCGCCGAAATCAGCTACCCCGATTTTCTGATTCACAAAAGCACCACGGGCCTGCAGCGACTGATGGAAGGGCAGCGGCAATTATTCGTCAGCCGGCGTGCAGCGCATCAGGGTCGCATCCAGATCCTCGAGGCGCGCATTCGCCAACTCGAGGAGCAGAACGCTGGCCTGCGGCAGGTGATCGCCGCTGAAGCCGAGCAGATCGCCTTGATTGACGAAGAAATATCGGCTGTGCAGGTTCTTCTCGAAAAGCGTCTGGAGAGCAAGCCGCGAATACTGGCTCTCAAGCGTCATCGTGCCGATATCGCAGCCGCGAAGGCAGCTAACCGAGCGAAGATCGCCGAGAATGCACAAGCCATGGGCGAAACCAACCTGCAACTCCTAACAATAACCGAAGAGCGCCAGGAAAAGCTTGGTACGGAGCTCGCCGAGATGCGCCGGATCCTGGCTGAGCTCAAAAGCCAGCTGCCGTCGCGCGAGGACATACTCGAGCGAACAGTCATTCGCGCTCCGCTTGCCGGCACGGTAATGAATCTCCACGTCACGACGGAGAGGGGCGTCATAGAGCCAGGACAGCCGCTGCTCGACCTCGTTCCGAATGACAGTGGAGTGGTCATCGACGCCCGGGTTCGACCGACCGACATCGAGCGCATCAGAACCGGTATGTCCGCCCGCGTGGTCCTCACGGCTTATCGGCAACGGAGTCTGCCGCTCGTTTATGGCAGGCTGCGCTCGATCTCAGCAGATGCGATAGCTGATGAGAGAACGGGAACGACCTATTTCCTGGCGAAAGTCGAGGTCGATCCAGTGGACCTCGCAAACCTCGACGACGTGCAGCTTATACCTGGCATGCCCGCCGAGGTGATGCTTTTGGACGGCGAACAGAGCCTTTTCGCATATCTACTTGCCCCGATACTCGACAGCGGCCGGCGAAGCCTCCGCGAGAACTGAAACTAGCGGACGAACGACCAGTTATTTGGACGTTCGGTACCGGCCAGGTCCTAGGACTTGTAATCAGCTTTAAATCAACAACGGTTGTCGTCCCTGCAGGGCTGTGCGCGCGTTGGGTCGGAACCGGGCATTCCGCCTAGTCTAGGTGTTTGATCCCGGATTTTGATGGTGCAATCCTCTCGCAAGCCTGAAGAGATTCGCTATGGGACAAATTCTACACGGGAGCGCCCGCACGACAGAGGCGGTCCGTCGAGCGATACAGCTAGTCAAGAGAGCTTGAGAGCACTTGCGAACGCTACGGGATCAATCAGAAGACTGTCGCCAAGTGGAAGAAACGGACTTCGATCGCCGATCTTCCGACCGGACCGAAAGCGCCGAGGTCCACCGTTCTGTCGACCGAAGACGAAGCGATCATCGTCGCCTTCCGCCGGCATACGCTGTTGCCGCTCGACGACTGCCTCTATAGTCTGCAGGCGACGATCCCCCACCTTACACGATCTTCGCTGCATCAATGCCTTCAGCGACATGGCATCAGTCCTGATCGATATCGACGGTGACAAGCCGGCGAAGAAGAAGTTCAAAGCCTATCCCATCGGCTACTTTCACATCGATATTGCCCAGGTTCAGACTGCCGAAGGCAAGCTTCAACTCTTCGTCGCCTTGATAGGACATCCAAATTCGCTTTCGCCCACCTCGAGGAAAGCGCCAACATCCATACCGCCGCGGCTTTCCTGAAGGCCCTGGTCGAAGCCGTACCCTACAAAATTCATACCGTCTGACGAACAACGGCATCCAGTTTTCCGATCTGCCTTCTCGCCGCAATGGACCCACGGCAAGGCTGTGCATGCATATGTTCGATCGTACATGCCGAACACATGGCATCGAACACCGACTGACCAAACCCAATCACCCTTGGACCAACGGTCAGGTCGAAAGAATGAACCGGACAATCAGGGCAGCCACCGTCAAACGCTATCATTACGACAGTCAAGACCAACTCACCGACTTCCTCGCCGCAATTTTGGCCGCCGCTTGAGGACCCTCAAAGGCCTCACGCCATACGAATTCATCTGTAAACAATGGGCTTCAGAGCCGAAAAAGTTCAGCCTCAATCCAATCCATCAATTCCCGGGACTAAAGATGTCGAGATAGGAACCTTCAGCAACCGGTTCCCGAGGAGGTATTATGCGATCCTGCAAGCACAGATCGGGAACGTCGCTGCGCGTAGGTCCGATTTGGGTGCCATCAATGATCGACCGACAATTTGGCCGATCGAGATTCCATTTCGAAAGGCGATCTCCATCCAAACCGGAGCTTGCATGTGTGCCGCATTTCGAGTGCGGTGAATTCGACCACTCTGCCACCTCTCCGGCTTGTTGACCGTCACTCGCATGATTCATCTCTGCGAACTCCTCGGTTTCATGCCAATTGATATGCTCTTTGAAGTAGCCCCTTATCTGTGGGGGGAGGACGCAAGAAGAAGCGGAGGACCGCCGGACGCTGACGAAACTTATTGAGCGACGGCCGCAGGATACCATGCGCGATCTCATTCGGCTCCTGCAACGCATGGTGCCGGGGGAAAAGACCGCAGATGCTGTGGCCTCGATAGCTGGCGCGTAGCTGCTTCAACGTGTTCGTTCATGTGTCTGCCTTCAGGGGGCCAGTTCACTCGGAGACGGGCAGAGAGTGAGCGACGAGCTGGGCCAAGATCGCAAGACCGGACGAAGGCTGAAAACGTCAGTGTGCTTTAGTCCAGTTTGCTTCAATTGGGGGATCAGTCGGGCGAACGTACCCTGATGCTCGTTTCAAACTTTGATTTAGTTCTTCGCCTCGAGGGCCATGCCAACTGCATTCGCAGGCCCCGTCTATCGATGCGATAGACGGGGCCTGCGAATGCATAATTCCTCGAACCAAAATCGATTTTAGTGGTAAGATTGCGCGTTTAAAGAGCTGCAGCGTCCCGGCGCGCCGTATTGGACGCGGGGCGCTGTAGGGGAAAGGTGAGCCAATGAAAAGGTTAGCAATCATTGCCTTGTCGCTGGTGACGGCGCTGACGAGCGTCCCCCCGGTCATGGCGTTTCCCACCATGGCCGTGCGGAAGATCGAAGTCGCTGAGGCGCAGACGGTCCAGTACAGGCGTTACCGCGGCGGCTACAATCGTGGATACAGGGGCGACTATCGAGGCTACCACGGCTATCACCACAATGGTGACGACGATTGGGCTTGGGCACTCGGCGGGCTCGCGACTGGCGCGATCATCGGCGGTTTGCTGGCGCAGCCGAGATATTATGGCCCCAGCTACTACGATCAGGGCTACTACGGCCCAACCTATTACCGTCCGCGCTACTACGCTCCACGCTATTACCGGCAAGTCTATGGTGGCGGCAACGCCCATACGCGCTGGTGCTTTGCGCGCTATCGGTCCTACAGGGTTTACGACAACACGTTCCAGCCGTACTACGGTCCGCGACGGGCGTGCGTCTCACCCTACTACTGATTGCGGGCGTACTCGGCGATGTGCATTATTCAGGCAGAAGCAGAAGCCGCTGCCGAAAGCCGCTAAATTCAAAGTGGTCAGCGCCTAAAAACGCAAAACATAATCACACATCGGGAACGAATATCGTTTGCCTTCCTCCTAAAGCTGGACCCAACGATTTCATCATGCGCTGGGCAGTTGCGAATAGAAATGGCGGCCGCTCCACTCCCGTTTACCACAGGCTCCGGCCTTCTCTTCTGCGCAATGGGAAAGCGCGTTCAGGCCTCCGCATGCTTCGCTCCGCCAGAGGCGGAGTGGAAAACGGGAGTGGTGCGGAAGTTACTTTCAGTCGCCCCTTGGCGGGCGCCTCCGGAGTTGACCTGGTAGCGTTGGAACGCATGCAGATACGCAAGGACCTTGGGTGGAAGACGTCCGGCAAGTCCGGCCGGTGCTGTCACCGACCGGACTGATACTGGCGGAGGGTGTTACCACCACGATGTGTAGAAGACCGCCAGCTCGGCAGCGAGGGCCTCCCGCGCCTTGGCGACGAACTGCAGGTTGCCCTCGATCTCGGATCCGTCGCTGACGCCGAAGAAGAAGCCGTCGGTAGGGGGGAGCGAGATGGTCGATATCGTCGGACGTGAGTTGAAGATTCACGCAGTTGAAGCTTTCAGCGGCGCCGCCCTTATCGCGATAAAGGCGTTCCATCCAGCCATGGAGGTTCGGGTGCTTGCGCCAGTAGTGGAGTTCCGTCGCATCGCTAACGGTTGAAATCGACTGCCGAGTCCGGCTGGTGACGAAGCGTGCAGGCATACATATCGAGTCCCATTTTTCTTTCCTTTCGTCAGTGACTATCCCGAAGGACGCGGAACGAAAGGCCGGACGGCAAAGCTGCCGCGGTCATGGGCTAACACGGCCGCCTGCGGCGGGGTGGTGCGGGCAGCCCTTGACGGCAAAGCGCCGGACGGCAGGACCGCGAAAATCACTGAGGGATGGACGGCTGAAAGGAGGGGCCGGTCTGGTCCTGCCCGCCTACCAGCCGGTCGGCTTGGCGGACACGAAGAACGCTGCCACAAGGGTATCGAGCTGGCGTGCTGGACAAGACGGTGGTGGGGAGCGGCCATGCCCAAGGTCGATCGAAAAACGGAAGGAGATTACCAAACCCGGACACCTTGACTATCCTCAACATCAGAACATAATGAGAACAAACGCAGTGCTGCAGCCGCCCATCTGAATTCTGTTCCATATCGTCCGCTGGCCCATTGACCGTGCAGAGGAGAAGCTATTGCGTCCGCTCAAAGCAGCGCTACCCGATGAACCCGCGGAGGCGGAGTTCAACGACGTTCTCCGCTATCACGATGGCGACGCCGATGCGGCCGTGCGCACCCTGTTGGAGGATTGCCGGCATCTGCGCGAGCAACTGGCATTGGCGCAGATGGGAATGAGCATCGGCTTTACCCGCGGCTGGAAACCGAGCTTTGACCGGGACTGACTGTCATGCGCCACGACAGAAGCATAGAGCTGGCGCCGAGCGTCAAGCCACAATTCGACTACGAGACGCTGAGCGCCCTTCCGGAATGGTACGTCATTGTCGCCCGGTGTGGCGCATGTGGCCATGAGGACGAGCTGGACCGACGTGCAATCGGGCGTCGGTTCGGCAAGAACGTCAAACTGGTTTCGCTGCCGATGCGCCTTCGCTGCCGCCCCCCTTGCGGCAATCGCGTCGGCAACCGACTGTTTCTGAGGAAGCTGGGGCGATGAGGAAAGGTGCCCAGACCGGTCGAATGCATCCGAGCATTGCAAGGCATCTCCCCAGAATGTCGTCAGCGGTGGAGCTCGGTCAATTCATCAAGATCACCTGCCAGCACTGCAGAGTGACACATCGCTATGACCCTGGTGATTTGATCAAGGTTCTCGGAGACGTTCCCTTCCTGAATATTCAGGAGAATTTCCATTGCTCGAAATGCGGCAAGCGGGATTACCTGAGCGCCGGTCTCGAGACGCCTTGCGCGCGTGAACGTGTCGGCATGACGGTGCGCAGGCTGGTCGAGATCAGGACGGTGCAAAGGCCCGTCTGGAAAGACGTCACGCTGTAGGGAGCGCGGAATGTGTTGGTGTGGACGGCTCTGAGACCTCAGCGATCCATGGCATGCTGGCCAAGGAACTGAGCGAGAGGAGCGCACCATGAAGCCCGTTGTAAGGATTGGTATGGACACGTCGAAAAACGTATTTCAGTTACACGGTGTCGATGAAGCTGAAGAACCTGTTCTGCGACGCCAGCTTCGGCGAAGGGAGATGATCAAGTTCTTCGAGAATACACCGCCGACCTTGATTGCCATCGAGGCCTGCGGCAGCTCACATCATTGGGGGCGTCTACTTTCATCCTTCGGTCACAAGGTCCGTCTGATCCCGCCGCAATACGTCAAGCCGTATGTGAAACGAGGAAAGAACGACGCGGCGGATGCGGAAGCGCTTTGTGAAGCGGTTAGTCGGCCCTCAATGCGCTTCGTTCCGATAAAATCGCGTGAGCAGCAGGCCGCATGCATGTTGATGAGCGTTCGGGAAAGGCTGGTTGGCGTGAAGTCGCAACTCTCGAACGCGATCCGCAGTTATGCGGCTGAGTTCGGCATCATTGGTCCGCCTGGTCGCCAGAACGTCAACGCATTGATCAAACGAACCCTTGAAGACGATACACTTCCACAGCTAGCGAAAGAGCTGTTTAGCCTTCAGGCGAAGGAATACCAAGCCGTCGAATCACGGCTTGCAGAAATCGAAGCGAAACTTATGAAATGGCATCGAAACGATGATGTCAGCAGGCGGATTGCGACCATCCCAGGCATAGGGCCTATCGGGTCAACTATGTTGAGCGTCAAGGCACCACCGGCCGAAAACTTCACCTCTGGCCGCCATTTTGCTGCTTGGCTTGGTTTGACACCCAAGGACCACTCGACCGGTGGTCGGGTCAGATTGGGTGGCATCACAAAGGCAGGCGATCCATCGATCCGATCAACACTGATTGTCGGCGCGACTGCACTGCTTAGACATGTCAGGAAGGGGCGAACTAAACCCTCGCGTTGGCTGGCTGCAATGCTGGAGCGTAAACCGCCGAAATTGGTGGCTGTCGCACTGGCGAACAGGTTCGCCCGCATTGCTTGGCGGCTCATGATCTCCGGAGGAGTCTACGATAAACCGGGTGATCTTGAACCATCCGTGGCGGCATAGCCTAAATAATTCGGCCAGTTTGTCAGAGCGAACGGCCCAGTAACCGAACTTGCAGGAACGAGTAGATGGATTGACCGATTGGTCGATACCCGCGACAGTCCGTAGATTGCACTGGCACAAAAATCGTCGCGAATGTGTTTGGGGCGTGGGTAGCGAACACCATCTTGGCCAGCAGACTAAATCTGCATCAACAGGCCGGACATCTGATTGCAAGCAATCGCGTTGTCCGTATACTCAAATCCTGATGAGGGAGGAGCCGTCCACATCTGTAATCTTTATCGCATGGAAGACAGGGACTGGGTCGCGAAGTGGGCAAAGGACGCCGAAAGCCTGATCAACCTGATGCCGGCCTACCAGATGAACCCCGATCAGATGGGGCCGATCGTCCGCAACACCGCTGGCGGGAAGAAACAGCTGGTCCATGCGCGCTGGGGACTGCCCTCCCCGCGTTTCACGCTCGAGAAGGCCGCCAAAGCCAAGGCCGAGAAACTCGCGGCCAAAGGCAAGCCCTTCGATCTTGAGGAACTGATCCGGATGGAGGTTGACCGTGGCACGACCAATGTGCGCAAGCTCAGTTTTCCGCATTGGAAGCGATGGTTCGGCGTCGAAAACAGATGCCTCGTCCCGGTCACCAGTTTTGCCGAACCGGATCCGGCCAGCCAGCAGGAAGGCGGCAAGGTGCCCAATGCCTGGTTTGCACGCGACGAGGAGAAGTCGCTGATGTTCTTTGCCGGCATCCATGTACCGCAATGGCAGAGTGTCCGAAAGGTCAGGGACGGCCTGACCACCGACGACCTCTATGGGTTTTTGACCACGGATCCCAACGATCTCGTGAAGCCG
This sequence comes from Rhizobium giardinii bv. giardinii H152, assembly GCF_000379605.1. GTDB lineage: Bacteria > Pseudomonadota > Alphaproteobacteria > Rhizobiales > Rhizobiaceae > Pararhizobium > Pararhizobium giardinii. The sequence goes on from NZ_KB902580.1 coordinate 175,159, forward strand.
GTCCACGAGAAGGCCATGCCTGTCCTGTTGCTGACGAAGGAAGAGACAGACACATGGCTGCGGGCGCCCTGGGATGAGGCGAAGGGTCTGGCCCACCCTCTACCGGATGGCGCGTTGATCATTTCGTCGCGCGAACCGTACGGATCCACGATCGTTTCGACATCCGGAGAGCCGGTTGGCAGTCTGCTTTAACGCCTGAACTCAGAGCTTGATTGTATCGGAGCCAAAGGAGCCGAGGAGGTTCTTCTCCCTAGCGGAGTCTTCGAGCATGCCAATGAGGTCAAGCGCACGTCTCGGATATTCGATTGCAAAAAATCAATCTGGCACTCCCATGCCGCCCCTCCCAACAAAAAAAGCGGCTTCAACACGGGAGCGATCAGGTTGGCGAGACCGATCGCTTCACTACCAATGTCCATCTCAGTATCCTCTGTAATAAACTGAAAAGCCTTGACGTTCAGTTTCTGTCAATTGGGTTCGGCACCTGACGTGCTGGCGAAGAGAGCAACGCCGGCGATGATGGCTGGCAGGCTAAAGGCGGCCGCAGGGATGAACATGTAGCCGGCCGCTCCGGCGCCACATCCGACGGCAAACGTCAGGACAGCGGTGGCCATCTTCTTCACCCGTACCTTTGCGACGGTGATTTCCTGGGCTTTCGAGTTGGCAAGGATGTCGGCAAGATCGAGCATGATCTGTGTCGTCGTACCCGTCATCAGGGTGGTCGGCGGCGCTTTCGACAGATGGGACCGGTGAAGACCGTTCTGTATGGCCATTGCCGACACCAGTGTCATCGCAACGGCAAACGTAACGCCATTCTCGTCGCCGTGGAATGGACCATAAATAATGGCAATGACCGCGACCGCGGCGAGCAGGATCAATTTTACGACCAGCATGGGCCGGACGGGGGAGCGATTTCGGTTTTGAAGTTTCAGGCAGACCAGCCGGGACGCGAAGACGACCAGGCAGAACATCGGAAGGACCAGCACCTTCGACAATGCTCCGCCAAGGCCATGCGCCATCGTTGCGCCCAAGGTCACGAAGTTGCCTGTGACATGCGCAGTAAAAAGCCCTGAAAGAGCCAGGAAGCCGAGCGTATCGACGTAGCCGCCATTGAAACTCAGAAGGGTAGGAAGGGAGGGAAGCTTCATTTCTTGACCTCTATTTCTGTTAGGCGCCGCGACGTTGCTCGCGACATGGCTCCAGGTTTGACACCAGATGCCGGCCTCACCAATTGCATCAATTGTTTCGAGTTCATTGCGCGTGGCGGCATAATAGGCTGGGCGGCCGAAGCCGCCGCCCTGCCCAAGTCTTCGTTATGCGGCACCAGGCCGATTGATCGTCAGGAAGTGACGGACAACAGGTTTCTCGGGACCGACATGGTGGGCCAGCACCTTGCCCTGCAGGTCGGCGTCGGCATTGGAGACCCGCTTGTGCTGGCGAAGATGTTCAGCCCAGGATTCCACCATGAACCATTCGACGATCTTCTCCGGGTCAGCCGAGTCCTCGGTGACACCCCAGCCATAGGCACCATCGCGGCGGCGTTCGTTGGAAAGATGATCGATGGCGTGAAGGAATGCGCTGCGGTGCTGCTTCTCGACCTTGTACTCGATCAGGATCAGAACCGGACCACGGTCATGGGCAACGGGTTCCGCAACAAGCGGCTCAGGCCAGTGATTGGACGGCACCATGTCGGCATCGCCTGCAGGAAGTTTCACGCGGTGCATGATGAACCCGGTCACAAGCAGCCCGGCGGCTCCGATGAGCAGGGTCATTTGGATGCCGACAGCCTCGCCGACCGCGCCCCAACCAAGGCTCCCGGCAGTCATCGCACCATTGAAGACGGTGAGGTAGACGGCGAGGCCGCGACCACGCACCCAGTTCGGAAGAACAGCCTGGGCCGCGACGTTGAGCGTTGTCAGTGCAGTGATCCATGCCACACCAAGGAACAGAAGAACGATGATGGCAACGATCTTCGGCGGGGCGAGTGACAGAACTCCCATGACGGCAGCGGTGATCAGCGCGGCACCGAGAAGCAGGCCGTCGGAACTCAGGCGTTCGCGCAGCTTCGGCATGAGCAAGGCGCCACCGATCGCGCCTGCACCAACTGCACCGAGCAGGATGCCGTAGAAGCTGGCATCACCACCCAGCAACTGCCGGGCGACGAGCGGGAGGAGCGCCCAGACGGCGCTGGCGAAGGCGAAGAAGATCGCGGCGCGCAGGAGGACGACGTGGAGCGGTGTGCTCGAGCGGGTGTAGCGAAGCCCGGCCCGGAAGGCACCGAAGAAGTTCTCCTGAAGCGCGTCGTTTGCATTCTTCGCCTGTGGCCACCAGACCAGAGCTGCGATCACCACGGCGTAGCTTGCGACATCCGCGCCGTAGGTGATCCCGGCTCCAAAGGCTGCGAGAAGCAGGCCGCCCGCGGCAGGCCCGATGGAGCGGGCAATGTTGATGCCGAGCGAGTTCAGCGCCACGGCGCTCTTGACATCCTCGCGTTTGACCAGTTCCGGAACGATCGCCTGCCAGGTCGGCCCCATCAACGCGGCGCCAATGCCGCCGAGGAAGGTCAGACCGATCAGCGCGCTGACCGATAGCATACCCGTCTGGGACAGGACCATAAGCGAGATGCTGACGGATGCCAGCAGGAGCTGGACGGCGATCAGGAACTTGCGGCGATCAAGGATGTCGGTGAGAACGCCCGCAGGAATGGCAAGCAGGAAGATCGGCAGGGTTCCGGCCGCCTGGACCATGGCGACCGCGGCCGGCGATGCCGAAAGATCCGTCATCAGCCAGGAGCTTGCGACGTCGCGCATGAAGCTTCCGGTATTGCCAAGGACGGTGGCGATCCAGAGAACCGCAAACACAGGCTGTGCGAGTGGCGCGAAGGTTCCGCCGGATGCTTTTGCAGCGCTCATTTGCCTGCTCCCTTGGTGAGGTCGAATGCGGCGACGAAGAGGAATGCGCCAGCGAGGCCAACATGTTCAAAGAAGGCGTTGGTCGCCATCATGCGGTTCATGCCGGGAGCCATCTCCCAGAAACGGAGGGCGATGAACGTTGCCATGAGCGTGAAGCCAGCGAGCGCCAGCGCTCCGATCCAGCGAAAAAAGCCCGATACCACCATGGCTGAAGCCGTCAGCTCGAACACGATGACGGCGACCGCAAAGAACGCGGTGGGATGAAGACCGAAATGATCCATTTCGGCCAGTGCGCCGTTGAAATCGAAGATCTTGGTAAGCGGGCCCTGGATGTAGGCGGCGCAGAGCGCAAGCAGCGACACGGTTCGCGTGACCGGAGAAGCGACGATGCGTGCCAGACTGCTCCGGACTGGATTCGACGTATGGGATTGGTGGGTCATATCTGCTCCTGCATGTGCGCCGCGAGCGGCTGCGTTTGATGGAGCGATATTGGCTGGTTACCGTCTTACCAACAATTGCAGCAATCGTTTCGATTTAATTGCAAAATGGGCAATTATGGAGTGATTGCTCGGGTGACTGGATGCCACCCGAGCTAAGGCTCGTCAGACGGCCCAGCAGGAGCAGCCGAGAGCGCCGAAGAATCCCTTGAGGTCGGCGATCGGAAGCTTGGATGTCCAAGCTCCGGCATGGTCGTGGCCATGCACGCCACAATCGCTGGCACATCCGCATGTGGAGATCGCCGTGCGGCGCAAGGATCGAGCGCCCGCGCCCTCCGGTTCGCCCCAGGCCGCGTAGCCGCCGAACTTGCGTACGGGAGACCAGTCGGGCATCGCGGGCGGGATGTCGTTCTCGTCGAGTGTCTTGAAGTCGCCTGCGCCATAGACGATCTTGCCACCGACCATGGTCAGTTCCGAGGTGAGGAACGAAATCTCGTCCTCGGCGCAGGAGAAGAAGTCCTTGTCCGGCACCACCAGATCGGCGAACTGGCCCTTCTCGATGCGGCCCTTCTTGCCTTCTTCATTGGAGAACCACGTGACCTTTTCGGTCCACATGCGCAGCGCGGTCTCCCGGTCGAGGCAGTTGGCTCGCGGATAGAGTTGCATTCCGCCGACAGTCTTGCCGGTGACCATCCACGACAGCGAAACCCACGGATTGTAGGAAGCAACGCGCGTCGCATCACTGCCTGCGGAGACATTCACACCCTTGTCGAGCATGCGGCGGATCGGCGGCGTAGCCTCGGCCACGCCGTGACCGTATCGCTCAACGAAGTATTCGCCCTGGTAGGCCATCCGGTGCTGCGTGGCGATGCCGCCACCGAGTGCGGCGATGCGGTCGATCGAGCGATCCGAGATGGTTTCGGCATGGTCGAAGAACCAGTTCAGTCCTTCGAGCGGAATGTCCTTGTTGACCTTCTCGAATACATCGAGGGCGCGGGAGATGGTCTCGTCATAAGTGGCATGCATGCGCCAGGGCCAGCGGTTCTCGGCGAGAACCCTGACGACCTCTTCCAGCTCGCCTTCCATTTCCGGGGCCATTTCCGGACGGGGCTGGCGGAAATCCTCGAAGTCGGCAGCCGAGAAGACGAGCATCTCACCGGCACCGTTGTGGCGGAAGTAGTCGTTGCCCTGCTTGTATTTGACCGACTGCGTCCAGTTCAGGAAGTCCTGTTTCTCTTCCTTGGGCTTCTGGGTGAAGAGGTTGTAGGCCAGACGCACCGTCATCTGATTGTTATCGGAGAGATTCTGGATGACCTCGTAGTCGTCTGGATAGTTCTGGAAGCCCCCGCCCGCATCGATCACGCCTGTCACGCCGAGGCGGTTCAGTTCGCGCATGAAGTGGCGGGTCGAGTTTACCTGATAGTCCAGAGGAAGCTTGGGCCCCTTGGCGAGCGTCGAATAGAGAATGCCTGCATTGGGCTTGGCGAGCAGCATGCCAGTCGGATTGCCATTGGCATCACGGGTGATTTCACCACTCGGCGGGTTCGGCGTATCGCGGGTGTAGCCGACGGCGCGCAGCGCCGCGCCATTCAGGAGTGCCCGATCGTAGAGATGCAACAGGAAGACCGGGGTATCGGGAGCGATCGCATTGATCTCCTCGATCGTCGGCAGGCGCTTTTCGGCGAACTGATGTTCAGTGAACCCCCCGACGACGCGCACCCATTGCGGCGCGGGCGTAATCGCCACCTGGCGCTTCAGCATGTCCATCGCATCGGCGAGCGACCGAACGCCGTCCCAGCGCAGTTCCATGTTGTAGTTCAGGCCGCCGCGCACGACGTGAGTGTGGTTGTCGATCAGACCCGGCAGGACGCGCTTGCCCCTGAGGTCGACGATCTTCGTGTTGGCACCAGCCAGAGCCATAATCTCGCTGTCGGATCCGACTTCGAGAAACAGGCCATCCTTGATGGCGATCGCCGTGGCGTTCGGATTGGTCCGGTCGAGGGTCGTCACGCGGCCGTTGTGGAGGATCAGGTCGGGATGCATGGTGTCTACTCCGGTCTGGTTGGGATCGTCGGCTTTCGCCGGGGAGAAGAGGTTCGAGAACGCCAGGCTCGACGCGCCCCCAAGAAAGGATCGACGAGTCGTCATCAACTCCGCTCCCCCGCTTTCGCCTCCGCCTGATGGGCGAGGTCGATAAGATCGCCGCCCTTAGGCAGGTGGCCGAACATGTGCGGCTTAATCTGATGAAGCCATGAAATGGCTGCTGGCTCCCTGCTCCACAAGGTCTTTGCGAAAGGGATGATCTGTTCACCGACGAGAATGCCGAGAAGGCCGACCAAGGCGATGACAGGCGGAGCCGGCGAGCGGACGTTCAGGAGGCTGTAGACGATGCCCACAAGCAGACCTGCACCGAGAGAAAGAAGATAGATTTTCACGGGATGCCCTCCACGGTTAGAGAAAGGCCGCTCCGACCGGGTTATCGGAGCGGCCTGATCAGGCCCTTACTTGGCGGGGTTCGGGCCGATGCGCTTGCCGTGCTTGACGCGTTCCTCTGCGCCGTGAACCATCGTATAGGCGTAGTCGACGCCCATGCCGTATGCGCCGGAATGCTCCTTCACGAGGGTGGTGACAGCATCGTAGGTTTCCCTGCGAGCCCAGTCGCGCTGCCACTCGAGCAGCACCTGCTGCCAGGTGACCGGGATCACGCCTGCCTGAACCATCCGGTCCATCGCGTATTTGTGTGCGTCGGAAGACGTGCCGCCGGAAGCATCCGCGACCATGTAGATCTCATAATCCGGAACATCATGCAGGGCCGAGAGTGCGAAGGTGGTGTTGCAGACCTCGGTCCAGAGACCGGAGACGACGATCTTCTTGCGGCCCTCGGCGGCGATCTTCGCCAGCGCGTCACGGACGTTCTGGTCGTCCCAGGAGTTCATCGAGCTGCGCTCGAGAATATCGTTCTCCGGGTAGACGGCAAGCAATTCCGGAAAGGTGTTGCCCGAGAAGGATTGCGTCTCAACCGTGGTGATCGTGGTGGGGACGTTGAAGATCTTGGCGGCCTTGGCGAGGCCGACGACATTGTTCTTCAGTACCTGGCGATCGATCGACTGGACGCCGAACGCCATCTGCGGCTGCTGGTCGATGAAGATGAGCTGGCTGTTCGCGGGGGTCAGGACTTCGAGCTTGGACATGGGTCAATTCCTCTTCGGTTGTTGGACCGCGAATGCGGCGGGTTATAAACTGGGCAGGGCCTGTCGGACGGACCACCATGTCCTGGAACACGGCTCATAAGGCCCTGAGTATGTCGAAACCGATGCTTTCATTCACTCGTTGCCTCGGCTGCTGGAAGGAAACGTAGTGTGATTTGCGCTTGTGCAAAATTGCAATATTAATTGCGAATGAATTGCCTTTATCGCAATAATTACCCTGAAGTTCGGTTTACCTGCGGACGTCGCACGAGGCTGCGCTGCGCGACCATTCGGTCCAAAATTTACCCGAGAAAATTTCATTCGGACAGGCGGCCCTGAGGTAGTTTGCAGTGTCGCTGTTCACGCTATTCGGCGTGGAGCGATTTGGCTGACTTCGGTTGGGGCGAGACAGCCCGTGGAGAACAGGAGAGCGGTGTGAGCCGCGAAATGCTTGGCAGCCTGCCATTAAGCAATGACGCGACTAGATGGTGAGTACGCTGTACGCGCAGGGGTTCCATATCGCGATTATTTTGTCTTCTGCTTACTCTCAACAGCCGTTGCTCCAAATTAATAGGTCGATTTATGCCGAGCCAGGAGACGAGCGCCATGTCACGGCCCACTCCTATACAGGATAGGGCCATCACCCACTCCGCGCTGTCCGACGGATCAAATCAGCCGTGGGAAATATCTTCAAACGAGAGAGGGGAGAAGCCCGTCTTTGTGGAGTAACTATCCATGGATATGGACAAAGCCACTAGAGTGTCCCGGTACCATCGTCGTAGGCAGAAAACACGCCCGCAACCCAGTCTGCAAAGACCTGACACTTAACGCTCGGAAACCGGCCCGCTGGCCTTACTATGTGAACAGGATAACGTGGTGGCGCCCAATCGTTCATGATTGGGATCAGAGCGCCACGAGCGATATGGGGCCTTGCCAAGAATTCAAATGTCTGCCCGATACCCAGTCCTGCTAATATTCCATGCAAATGCGCCGTCGCATCACTGGTGGAGAGCTTGATGGGGTTGTAGATCTCTATTTTCTCGTCGCCTTTAATCAGTCGAACGGGTGCAGCTTTCAGACTGCGCGCAAAAAAGTACTGCACGAAAATATGATCCCGCTGCAGATCCGATGGCGAAGCTGGCACGCCGTGTTTTTCGAGGTACCACGGGGTTGCGCAGGTCACTATCTCAACGCTGCATAACTTCCTCGCAACAAGAGATGCATTGGGCAGATCGCCGGCACGAATGACGCAGTCTATGCCCTCTTCGACGATGTCGGCCTGGCGTTCTGTTACACCAAGATGCAACTCGATCTCTGGATAGAGCGCGTAAAACTCTGGCAACCGAGGGATCAGAATCGCATTCGCGAAGGTCCCTCCTACGTCAACCCGAAGTTTTCCCCTGGTGGCTAGGCGCCCACGGGTCGCCTCATTGTTCATTTCGTCGAAATCGGCGATCAGGCGAATGGCGCGCTCGTAATAAGCAACTCCCTCAGGTGTCACGGTGACTGAACGTGTCGTGCGTTCGAGCAGTTTGAGGCTCAAGCTTGCCTCGAGATCCTGAACAAGCTTACTCACGGTCGACCGCGGTGCACCCATTGTGTCTGCAGCCTTTGCAAAGGATCCAGCCTCGACGACGCGAACAAAGGCTCTGATCGCTCCCAATTGATCCATTGTCATCTCTCCATCGAAACTTATGGGTGCGAATGCCTTGGGGCTCAGTTATCGACATCAGTTGCAAAGGGCATCAGGCGTAGTCGAATGTTTGAAGATCTTCCCTGGAAAACCCGGGGTGCGACCGGGTAGACATGCGCCGTCCAAAATTCGAAATGCCATCAGTTGTGATTGTCAGGCAGCCAATGGCTCGAGATTTGCCTGGATCTGATCGCGGAAAGCTTCATATCGGCCCGGTAGCTTGAGCGTTTCCCCAAGGTGAGCCGTGTCTTCGTCGCGATTGAAGCCCGGCTCATTGGTGGCGACTTCGAACAAAATGCCACCCGGCGTGCGGAAGTAGATCGCCCAGAAATAGTCGCGGTCGATGACGGGCGTGACCTGATACCCGGTATCCATCAGCGCTTTGCGCACCTCAAGCTGCTTCTCTCGGTTGTCGACAGCAAACGCGATATGGTGGACCGAACCCGCGCCCTGACGGGCAAAAGGCGTCTTCGGCAGCGCTGCAAGATCGATCGTGTCAGCTCCGTTTCCGTTTGGAATGATGAAGCGAGTCACGTCACCCTCCTTTTCGGCGCGCTGGTACCCCATGAAGCCGAGCAGTTCTTCCGTTGCAGCCGTATCATGCAGACTGAAGCGAGCGCCGGCGAAACCGCGGATGGCCGCATCGTCGGGAATTCCATCTGCCAGCCATGGCGCGCGGTTGTCGTCGGCGGACTCAATGAGCGCAAGACCGTCGCCATCTGGGCCCATGAAGCAAAGACGGTTGGCGCCGAAGGCGGTGTCCGTTTCCAGCCCCCCGACACCCTGAGCGGTGAAGCGATCCTGCCAGAACTTCAACGAACCCTTCGGCACGGAGAACTGTGTTTCACCGACCTCCCCCACGCCTGGACGCCCCAGCATCATGTTCGGGAACGGGAAGTAAGTCATGACCGTCCCGGCTGAGCCGTTCTCGTTGCCGTAATACAGGTGATAGACGCTCGGATCGTCTAAGTTGACCGTCTGCTTGACGCGGCGCAGGCCCAGCGTGTCGGTGAAGAAGCGATTGTTCTGTCGTGCATCCGATGCCATGGAGGTCACGTGATGCAGTCCCCTGATATCCTTGATCATGTCGATGCCTTTCATCGGGCGTTGGTACTCATGTGTTGATATGAATTTAGGCTGGTTGATCCTCGTCGAGAATTGCAATATTTCTTGGGATTGAATTGCAAATTCTGAAACAATGATATGAACGACTACAAGGCCCTCCGAACCTTCCTCCTTGCTGCCGAGAAGCGGAACTTCGCCCAGGTAGCCCGCGAAATGGACATGACACCCGCAGCCGTTACGCGTGCCATCGCCGCGCTCGAGGCAGAACTCGGCGTGCAACTCTTTGTGCGCACCACGAGGCAGGTTTCCCTGACGACCGATGGCGCGATCTTTGCCGCGCAGATCCAGCCTGCGGTGAAGACGCTCGAAGACGCGCGACGCGAGGTGATGAACGCGCACAAGGCTGACGAGGGCCGTCTCCGGATCAGCGCGCCGACGTGGTTCGGCAAGGCCGTGCTGCCGCCGATCCTTTCAGGGTTCAAGGAACGATATCCGAAGATGAGCTTCGAGATCTCGCTGTCTGATGGATTGGTGAACATCGTGGACGACGACTACGATCTGGCGATCCGCATCTCATCCCAGCCGTCCGACAAGTTCACGATCTGGCGCAAGATCCGCGTCGTGCCTCGGATACTTATCGCGGCGCCCGGGAGCAGGTTCGTTGAAATGCAGCACCCGAATGAACTGACACCTGACGACTGCCTCGCCTATAGCGGTGAGAGCCGGCGCGAGAACTGGGTGCTGTCGGATGGTGGATCGAGCATGACGATTTCGGCAGGTCGAGCCTTCAGCGCCAATAGTGGCGAGGTTCTGGCGGACATGGCCGCCGACGGTGCGGGCGTTGCCATGCTTCCGGGGTTTCACATCGCCGAACACCTGCGCACCGGACGCCTGGTACAGGTCTTTAAAGGATGGGCACCCCCAGAGTTGTGGCTGACGCTTTATTATCCCCCATATCAGACCCTGCCCCCCCGGATCGCATCCTTCTCGAAGTTCTTCGAAGAGCAGGTCCCGGCGCACATGGTCATGCTGGATTGACGCTCAGTTAGGACGACAACCTGAGGCTGCTTTCTTTGCCTTGATCCGCTCGGTCCCGAGCGCCTGCAGATAACCAGAGGTTTCGGTTTCGGATCCCCTCGGCCTCAAGATCAACGATCGTTTTGAGCAGATATTGCGCGCCGATCCGCCGGTTGTTCGCTGGTTGCCCGCCAACGTTCGATCCTCAGCGAAAACGATCGGTGCCATCCATATGCGGATGCTCACCTTTGGGCTGTCGGCTTGAACTCAGGATTCCGGATAAACCAAACGCGAAGATCCAAATCGGTTCGCAACCTACCTCTCGTTCAACCCTGTCGACGAGACAGTCAAGTCCCCTCGGAGAGGTGTCCAGCCCGGTTCTGGGCCATCGTCCAGGACGTCTCGCACCGTCAGGGCAACAAGCTCTGGGGTCAACAGCATCATGGTCCCGTTCAGAAATTCGTTCTGTGTTCAATAAAAGATCGGAGCCGCGATCGCCTGGCGAGCAGTCGCGTCTCCCCGACGCGAGTGCGACGCCGATCGACGGGAACGGTTTTCGGGCCGAGATTGGTGGCCGCGAGATGGGCGCCTGACGTGACGCGGCCTAGCGCAGAATCGACGCGGCCAACAACCGGCCGAGTCAGGGTGCGTTGCTGCCGCACCGACAATTCGTTCCAGGCATCGAGGGCGACGACCGCCAGCAGCACCACCGGCAAGTCTTCGGTCTGTCGCAACACGCCCCGCCATTCGTCCAGCCGCCCGTCCTCGTCCCAGTCGAGATCGTAACCCCCACCCACGAGCTGACGAGATCATCGGATCCTTCTCTCGCGATGCCGCCGCGCCCGTGCCTTGTTGCGTTCTCGATCGCCGCCTCCGACCGGGCGAGCACAGCATCGATAGCGGCATAGTCGACACCGGGAGGAGTTTGGCCGACATCGGCATCATCATCATCATCATCGCCCTCCCCTTGCGGCTCGATCATGGCCTTGCGTTCGGCGCGCCCGCTCTCCGCCTCGTCAGAGTCGCCCGACGTGATCTCCGAAGTCTCCCGCAGCGTACGAACGCCGTCGGCGGCCGGAACAATTGTGGCAACTTTGAGTTCAATCGACATCACGAGCATGTGACTGCGAAAAGGACCGAAGCAATGACCACTCCTATCTCGACAAATCTCCCCCACGACACGGCGTACGGTGTCGCCTCTTCAGCGACCTCCGCCCTCAACAAGGTTTCATGGGGAGCGATCTTCGCTGGCGTGGCGATCGCGCTCAGCACCCAGTTCCTGCTGAACCTTCTTGGCGTCGGCATCGGTGCGGCTGTCCTTGATCCGGCGACATACGACAACCCTGAGGCCAGCACTTTCTCGATCGCGGGCGGAATGTGGTTTGTCATCGCAGGCATCATCGCATCGTTTGCCGGTGGATACGTCGCAAGCCGACTGTCCGGCCGCCCCAGCAATTCGACGGGCGGATACCAGGGGGTCACTTCATGGGCCGTCACGACACTCATCGTCCTTTATCTTCTGACCACATCCGTCGGCGCGCTCGTTGGTGGCGCATTCAGTGGTCTTTCGTCCGTCGTCAGTGGCGTCGGTTCGACGGCCGCTACGGCGGTGACGGCAGCAGCGCCAGCGATCGCCAACTCGACCAACCCGATGGGCGGGATCGAGCAGCAAATCCGTTCAACGACGGGCAACGATCCGCAGGCTCTTCAGAATGCGGCTGTGTCGGCGATGCAGGCAGTCGTGATGAGTGATGAGGCAACGGCCGAAGACGCCCGCAACCGCGCGGCCGACGCCATCGCGAAGGCGCAGAGCATTCCGGTCGATCAGGCGCGCACCCAGGTCGACCAATATGAAAAGACCTATCGTGACAACGTGGCGGCAGCCAAGCAGAAGGCGATTGATGCGGCACAGGCAGCAACCGCAGCGGTCTCTGCCGGAGCCATTCTCGGCTTCCTTGCGCTGGTGCTCGGCGCGATCGCAGCGTGGTTCGGCGGCGTCTACGGCACAAAGCGTGCGCTTGTCATCGACGTCTCCGATCGTCGCATCTCGTAACAACCGGCCGCCGGCATTGTGCCGGCGGCCCCTCCAGAAAGAATAGCCGAATCCAAAAAGCTCGATGTCACGTTACGGCACCCTTCGAACCTGGGCGCTGGAACTTGGGCTCAACGACGCCGCCGGCTTGTTGCAGACCACACTTGATGAGGAGCAGGCGACCGATCTGGCACTGACCTCGATTGCCGCATCTGTCGTCAATCAGAAGGCCGAAGGCTGACCAAAGTTCTTGGATCCACGGCCTCGCGCGGTGGATCCTCCGGTTTTTAGGAGAGTGTTATAGAAGTCATCGGCAAGCAGGTTCATGAGGAAAAGACGTGCGTGACGGTGGAATTCGTCGGCGAAGGCGGCGACTTCGTTTCGGTACACATGAAGAAGGATGACGATGGAAATCTGAACCGTCTCAACGCCGAGGAAAAGGCGAGGTCATGGTCCAGATCGCGACGTTCGATACGGACATCGAGGAACCGGACGAGACGCCAGTCGAGTTCGTGGCTGGCAGCCAGGTCGCCACCAACTCCTCCATGACGCCCAAACGTGCTCCTCACTCTGCGCTGCAGGAAAATAGAACATGCTGGCAGTCACAGGATCTGCCAACTCGCGGTCCGTGTCGATAAAGGTCACAACCCAAGCATGCGTACCAGGCTCCCAAGGTGGAGATCTACATCGATCAGCTTTTATCATCGCGAAGACGCGCCATACGCAACCCTCACCCTGATCTAAGACTGCATTCAGCGTCTCACGGAACATGCGGCTGCCGACAGAGTTAATGGCGCAGTCCACGCAAACGGGAGAATATCATGTCACGCAGCGCAATGACCGCACTTCTCAGTGTTCTCGCCGTCGCCGGATTTCAGAATCGGGACAAAATCGCCGAAATGCTGAAGGGCCTCTCTGGGAATCTCCAGCGCCGCGCAGATCCCGGCGGAGCTTCCGTGGGCGATCCGGCCACTGCCGGTCAGTCCGGCAGCACAGGAGATTGGCTGGGTGGTTCTGGGGGGCTTGGAGGTCTTGGCGATTTGCTCCGGGGCAGCGCAGGCGGCATCCTGAGCGGTGGGCTCGGTGGCCTGCTCGATCAGTTCAGCCAGACCGGCCATGGCGAGACGGCGAAGTCGTGGGTCCAGGATGGCCCAAACTCTGAAATCGATGACCGCACCTTGTCGGAGGCTCTCGGTCCCGACGTCCTCCAAGACATCGCTGCACGGACGGGTCTCTCGCGGGAAGAAATCCTGACCAGATTGTCGCGCGATCTCCCCACGGCGGTCGATGGCCTCACACCCAACGGGACGCTCCCGATCGAATTTGGCGATGAGCAGGCAGAAGAGCGGGCGACATCGGTTCCCTCGATCAAACCAACGATCGTATGATGCCCGCAGGACTACTGCGACAGTATCAAGGGCATGCTGACACGCCTTGGAAAACGATGCCGTTACCATCGGACGGCGCTGATATCTGGCAGCGCTCTTTGCGCCAACCAAGAACTGCCTTTCGCTGGCGCACAGACCGGCCGGCCGGTCTACGAGTCGTCCAGGGTCATTGCGCGGCTGTGCCCGATACTCCTCCCCGGCGCCTGGCCGGCCCGACGATAGAGGCTACCTCGGCTCGTTCACGAGGTTCAAATAAACGTCGTCAAATTCTGCGATGCTGGCGAGTTCAGGCCAATTTTGAATTGCAATCACGCGGTCCTCCCATTGAATAACTTCATCGCGGCGCAGGTTCTGAAGTGTCTTATTGAGGTGGACCAGTGAGATGCCCAAGACATCCGCAACCACTGCCTGCGACAAGGGAAAGTGGAAGCTGCTCCCTTTGACCTTTCCTACGACTTTTAGCCGTGTGAACAGCTCGCAAATCAGATGCGCTAAATGAGATTTTTTGCTTCGTCCTCCCATCGCGGTGATCCACTCGCGATGAATCGCTCCGTCTATTACCGTCGACAACCATAGCATCCGAGCCAGGTGCGGTTGCGTCTCGGTCACGAGCTTAAGGTCTTTGTGGTCCGCTATCGCAGTTTGGCATCGCGACAGAGCAAGCACGCCGTGATCCATCGTCTTCAACATGAAGGCGTGGAGATCAACGAAATCTCCAGCGACATGCAGAGCTGTTATCTGACGCGTCCCATCTTCCATCACGCGATAACGGGCTGCAATCCCATCGACAAGCAAGGTGGATGTCATAGGGCGTGATCCTTCGGCCACAATGTCCTCCCCTAACCCAACGTATCGCTCATTTCCGATGACCCGTTGCAATTGGGCGATTTCATCTGGGTCCAGAATGTCGCGTGCGCTGAGATTTCTAATAAGAGATTCAATCATTGCCTGACCTTAAGAGCTATCCGGTAAGCGAAAGGAAAGGAACAAACCGGCCGCCTGCTCATTTGCGTTCAAACGGAGAACGTCCTCATGGAGCGCTATTTCTTTGATGTCGAAAACGGCGACGGTTTCATGCGTGACGAACTAGGTAGGGAGTTAGAGCTCAACCTCGAAATTGCCAATGAGATCGCGAAAATAGTAATGGACATCGCCGGCGATGAACTGAACGGCAGTGATAATGTTCGGATTCAAATTTTCGTCCGAGGCGAAAACGACAGGCCGATCGCTGTCTCCCTTTTGACGTTCACGACCCACTGGGCGCCACAAACACCGTGAAGCCAGGGGAGGCGCTTTACGTTCAACATCGAATTTCAAACGGATTGTAATGCTTCGACGGCGTGCCAAAGTTGTCCGAGAAGGTATGGGCTGTTTTGAAAGGAGCAAGCAAATCGCTCAGACAATCATCGAAAGCGAGGAGGAGAAGCGGCGTCGCAACACGCGGACGCTCAAGGCTGTTCGCTGGGCGACCACAACGAGCCGTCAAATTGACACCTAATATTTGCGAAAGTGAGGCGGACATGGCTAACACCGACTTTGCGATAAGCAGTTTGTTCACGGAGTTCCCTTCCGGATCGAAGTTCCATCCGGCGCGGCTGCGCGGGAAAAACTAATGAACTCGCTACGTTAGCGGAGCAACCAAATCGCCGCCATCAAACCTACGAAGTGCATTTGCCAATGGTTGGTACTCGGTACGCCCCTTGTCCGAGACGCCATCAGACAGAAGTCCGTTTTCGCAAGGCCGGCCGTCGTCCCACCCGGTGTGACTAACGATAGGGTAAAGACATAGACCCTCAAGGGGGACGCCCGCCCGCATCGCAGCCTTGGCTTCCTCGGTCACGTAGTTAAACCAGGCGGGTCGTCTGTCAGCTTCGATGCCCGTTTCTGCGATAAGAATTGGCTTGCCGTATCGAGCGTAGGTTTCAATCAAGAGATGGCGCAGTGGTTTGTAGCAAGGGTGCCCGATATCGATCGGCCGCCCGCCGTGGATCCACTGATTGTTGAAATAGTAGTTGACGCCTATGACATCGAGATAGGCCTCCGCGCCTCCGATTTGGGGCCACATCCGACCAGCAAGTAGGTCCCATGCTTGGAACTGTGACTGTCTATGCCCCTCCGCCAACCTGGCCACCCAAGGCCGCGAGGAATCGGTGACAACATTGATGATCGGTTCGCAATGGATAAAGCGGGCGCGCCGATCGACGGCCCGAATCGCGTCCATCGCAGCAATGGCCGCCCTTGCAAGCTGGACCTTCAGTTCGAATCCCCTCCCGCGGGTAAACGGGTTCAGATAGCCCGCGTCACCACCCCCCCAGGAAAAGAACGAAATCTCGTTGACGGGGCAATAAAAGGGAATTGAATCGCTTTCCGCGCGGACAACCTTCGCACAGGCTCCCGCAAAGCGGGCGAAACGATCGGGAAATTCGGGCGACCAGATATCGATATCGTCCGGCCAGCCGTAATGGAAAAGATCCCAAATAACCTGCGTCCCGGTGGATGCGGATGCCTGGAGCATCGGGAGGATGCTTGACCAGTCGAATTCCCCTTTCCTTTCGATCAGATGCCATCGAAACCCATCCCGAACGGTGCGGATGCCGTAAGTGGCGAGTTGTCGATAATCCTGCGCGGCATACGCGTCGTGGCCGACGGCGCGGATCATATCAAGCCGCCGCCCCTGCGGTTCTTCCCCTCTCGGCCGCAGGCGATGGGTGGAGCATTCGAACCCGCCCTGCAGGAAAGAGCGGAACAGACCGGTTGGCCCGGCGGCCTTGCGCTCAGCAAGAACATCGCCAATCAGTTTTTGCCACTGTGGCACCACGACCTCGGCCGAATATTGCGCGCGAACCTTCCTACGTAACGCCGTGCCCAGGGCATGCCTCTTTTCCGGTGTAGCAATGAGATCGCCCATCTGGGCCGCGACAGCCACTGGATCATTATAAGGAACAAAGACACCCGATATACCGTCCTCAATTTGCTGATGGGCGCCGTTGTCCGGTGTCGCAATCACCGGCAAGCCCGCCGCTCCCGCCTCTGCGATGACATGAGGCATGCCCTCGCCACGGGACAACCAAACGAAGATATCGAAAGCGGAGAGCAGGTCGGGAACGTCCTTGCGATCGCCAAGAAACCGCAATACTCCGCCGAGCCCCCGCGACGCCGCGAGCGACTTCAAGCGCGTGGCATAATCGGGAAGAAAGGCGTCCGCTCCGCCCACCACGACGAAACGCGCGGCTTTGCCTTGCGCGTGTATCAAGGCAGCCGCTTCGATGAAATCCTCCACGTTCTTCTTCGGATCCAGCCGTCCGACCCACCCGATCAAAACCTCATCGGTCCCGACGCCAAGGGCAGCCCGCACCAGGCGACGCCTTGACGGATCGAACTCCGAAAAATCGACCATTGACGGTATCTCCAGCGCGTGAGGCGACCGTCCCGGCATTCGAGCGGCGGCCGCATCGCGGATCGAGCGGCATACCCCGACATATCGGCTGGTAAAGTGCTTGGGCCCTGCCTGGGCTTCCGAAACCAATCCTCCGTGTTCGATGAGTGGCGGGCGAAGATGAAGGCGTTCCAGGGCCGGGTAGATATCGGCGACGTTCTGACAGGAAACAACCACGTCATAGCCCGTGATCTTTCCGGCGAGATAGGCGACGGTGTCTTCAAACGAAAGTTCGTAGGGCGCGGTATCGACATCCACCCCAAGGGCGCGAAGTTGCTCATGGCTTTGCTCGGGCATGCCCGGCTTGCGAAAACAAGCAACAACGTCGATCCGGTAGCGGCGGCGGTCCATGTTGGCCGCAAGAAGGCGAACTTCCGTTTCTTCGCCCCCAACGACCAGCCATGCGAAAACAAAAAGCACGCGAATGAGTTCATGTTGAGCAATCATGGATCGACCTTGAACACGATTTGCAGGAAGTCCGGACGATTTTCGATCAGGTCGCGCAGGAACCCTGGTCCCTCATCGATGGGAATAACGTGGGTCACGACGTGCTCCCGGATGGCTGCGCCGTCACGCTTCAAGAGTTCAAGCGTTTCAAGAGCGAGCCGGCGCCGATCCCAAAGCGTGGCCAGCCCCCGAGGCACGCGGTTGATCTGCGCGCAGCGGATGTTGAGGCCGTTGTGATGAAACTCCTCGCCGAGCCGCAACGCCTGGGCACCATCTTGGTAGAAGGCAAGATCGATAACCGTGCCCTGCGGCCGCAGCGCTTTTAACGCCGTGTGAAGGCTTCCGGCACCGGCGCGCGTTTGAAAGACAAGATCCGCGCCTCGGCCCATTGCAGCGTCATGCCAACGTGCCTTGGCATGCTGCCATGCCTGATCTTCTGTCATGGCAGTCAGCCCCATGGCCTCGGCCTTTCCTCGCCGGAAATCGGACGGATCGGTAATCACGACGTCGGATGCGCCGAGCTTGCGAGCAAAGAGCGCGGTGAGCAGACCGACGGTCCCTGCTCCGATGACAATGACCGGCCGCCCCGCGATACCCGCGCCGAGACACGGCACCCCGGCCCCAAATGCTTCGGCGTCGGCGTGTAGAATCCCGTTGGCGGCGATTGGGCCCATCTGGGCGACGAAAATGCCAAGCAACGGGTCGACTTCAGAGGGCATTGGCACGAGCAGGTCGTGGTATGGATCAGCCGTATGGCCTGTCTTATGCGCATAGGTGGTGGCGAGCACCTGCCCGTCACAAAAGCCGCCGGCCCGCGACTCCGCGACACGCGCGACCTCCATGTACCCCAGGAAGGCCACCGGATAATGCAGGTCGGCCTCGTTATCGATGAAGACTCCCCGCCCCCCATCGAAGCGCGAACGGAAGTAAGGATTGGTGTTCTTCAGGAACGTCAGTTCTGTGCCAGCGGAAAAACCGGTATAGAGCGTATCGAGCCGTACATGGCCCTCCGGCGGCGGGCCTTCCTCATATTCGAAGAAATAGGCCTGGCCCGGCGCTTCGATCCCAAGCGAACGTATCTTGCGATGACCGGGGGGTGTCTCAGGCTGCATTTCGGAATGCGGCTGAACTTGGAGCGGTGACAGCCGACGTTTGGCAATGTCAGGCAGTTCCAGATGCACCGGTTCTCCCGTACGCGCGGACGATACGACCGCGTGGGCCAGTCGATGCGTCACCAAAGCATCGGAGTATGGGCAACGAATGCGGTTTTCGGCCCCCCGGACCGCATCGATAAAATCCCTGTCCTCGCGCCAGACGGGATCGCCTTCGGCGCCGCGCGTCGGTCGCCCTCGCCCAACATCAATCATGATGTCGCGATCGGTGAGCTCGATAGCAAGTTTGTCGGCGAAGATATGGAGGCCGACGCGGTGGCTCCAATTCAGAAGGCATGTGGACGAGATGTTGGCAACCGCGCCCGATTGGAAGGTGAGGTTCGCCGTCGTCACCGTGGGGACATCCAAGCCCGGAAAATCCGGTCGATCCTTGTGTCCGGCGCGGCCATAAACCTCTGTGACCTCACCGATCAGAAAACGCGCCAGATCAAGCAGGTGCGTTCCCTGTTCGACCATCTGGCCGCCCGACGTTTCTTCCTTCCACCACCACTGTGGCGGTGGCGTCGAGTCCAGCCAATAACCGGAGAGAAGCTGTGCGGGATTGTTCGCCAATAATTCCCGGGCCTCGTCGACCGTGTCGAGATATCGCCAGTGATAGCCAACCGCCGTGATGATGTTCTTTCTGGCGATTTCCGCGGCGAGGTCTTCGGCAACGGCAAGGTCGAGCGATACCGGCTTCTCCACGAAGAACGGAATGCCCCGCTCGATCAAGTCAAACTCCGGTGATCCGTGCGCAAACGGCGGAATGCAGACATAAACGGCATCCAACGCCTCCGAATTCAACATTTCCCTGTGGCTAGGGAAAGACCGTGCCCCGAACCGCATTGCGGCTTCGTCGGCACGACCCAGATCGGGGTCGGCAAAGGCCACGAGATCAACATCCTCGAAGCTCGCCAGGATATCCAGATGACGGCGGGCGATGCCCCCAACGCCGATAAAGCCGAGACGTGACTTGCGCATAGGTCTGTCCTCTTGGGTGGGATCTGTGCGGGGGGCGAAATACCGCTGATAGATGGTTGACGTTTGCGCAGCCATGCGAACGGCCGCGAACTCTTGACGGAACCGCCTCAGCCCCGTCGCACCCGCGGCGGCGCGCCCTTCCGGGTCGGCCAATGCACTTCCGATGACGCTTGCCAATTCGGACGGGTCGTTGGGCTCGGCGAAGTATGTATGCGTCTCGCCCAGCGCCTCGATCGTTCCCCCGATCCGCGTCGCCACCACCGGGACGCCAAGCGACATCGCCTCGAGGACAACCAGCGGCAACCCTTCGAACCGTGACGGAAGGACAAAAAGGTCGGCGATCGACATGATGTCGGCCACATCCGATCGATGACCGAGGAACCGAACGGCGTCTTTCAGGCTCAGCTCGGTCGCGAGCGCGTCGACATTCGCCCGCTCCTCACCGCATCCGACAAGCAGCAGAACCGCGCGAGGGTCCCTGCGGAGAACCTCTGGCATTGCTCGAATGAGCGTGGCGTGGTCTTTCTGAACAGAAAAGCGAGCGACCGTCACAATGACCGCCCGCCCCATCACTTCAAGTTCCGCCTTCATGTGCTCCGGAGGAAGGACCGGCTCGAGAGGAAATATGCCGTTGCGCACCACAGTCATTTGGGAGGAAGCGACCTGATGCGCGGCGAAGCTCGCGAGCGAAGCCTCGGAGACGACAATACGATGGGAAAGCCCGGCAATTGCCCGCGCATATTCATCCTGCTGGCCGGGATCGGTGAGCAGATAGGGGAGATGTTCCGTTCGGATGACCGGGATGCCGTGGCTGATGCCCTCCTGAGCGAGGTCGTGCCCTTCCCAGCCGATGCCTGCGTGGACATGCAGCAGGTCAACGCCGGACTTCGCCAGCCAATCGCCAAAATCTTCGTGGCGTTCGATCGACTTGATCGCCAGACCATGCCGAGCCGCCCCAAAGAGCTGGCTCGCGCCACTCTGCGCGACGAGTGCCAGGGTGACGTCGTAGGACCCTTGCAACGCTCGGCCCAACGCAAGCATATGCACCCCCACCCCCGAGGGGTCGAGACTATCGGTGGCCAAAACGATGCGAGTTCGATCAGCCATATACGCCGCCGATAATCGGGTCGGTCACACCATGGCGCAGGCGCAGCCTCTTATAGGTCGCGAGCGCCTGACCAATCACTTGGTCCATATTGTAGTACTTGTACGTTCCAAGGCGACCGACAAAGGTCACCTGGTCGAGCTGCCGAGCCAAAGCTTCATATTGCTTGTAGAGAATCTGATTTTCCGGTCGCGGGATCGGATAGTAGGGATCGCCGTCGGGGCGGGAAAACTCGTAACTGATGCTCGTCTTGGCGTGAACCTGGCCAGTCAGATGTTTGTATTCGGTAACGCGGGTATACGGAACGTCTTCTGAGGGATAGTTGACGACGCCAACCGGAAGGAACCGCCTGACATCGTGGGTCTCGTGGACAAATTCGAGGCTGCGATAGGGAAGTTGCCCGAACCGATAATTGTAGTATTCGTCGATCGGCCCTGTGAAGATTGTGTGGGGCGCAAGCCCTTGCCCGCGGATGTCGGCGTAGTCGGTTCCGAGCATCACGGTGATATTGTCGTGATCCAGCATCCGCTCGAACATTGGCGTGTAGCCGTGGAGCGGCATCACCTGAAATCTGTCCAGGAAGTAGCGATCGTCGATATTCGTGCGCGTCGGCACACGCGCCGTCACCGACTTATCGAGATCCGCCGGATCAAGGCCCCACTGTTTGCGGGTGTAGCCCTCGAAGAACACGCGATACAGCTCCGTTCCGACCTGCGAGACCACGACATCCCGGGAGGTGCGAATGGGATGGCATGGCTCGGCGCGGTCGCCCAAAAACCTCTCCGCCGCAGCGTCATCGCTCAGATCGAGCCCATAGAGCCTGTTCAATGTGGTGCGATTGATCGGTATCGGCAGGCGTTGATCGCCAACCTGTGCCAGGACCCGATGTTCATAGGGCCTCCAGGCTGTAAACCGGGAAAGGTAGTCGAATATCTCCTCACTATTGGTGTGGAAGATATGGGGGCCATAACGATGTACGAGAATTCCGTCGTCATTGTAGTAATCATGCGCGTTGCCTCCGACATGCGAGCGACGGTCGCAAATGAGGACACGCTTGCCGGCATCGGCGGCCAGTCTTTCTGTGAGGACAGACCCCGCGAATCCCGCGCCAACGATGACATAGTCGTACGCTGAACCGCCCTTTTTTACCCGGAATTTCCGCGGCGGCGCGGCGGCGCGGTTTTTCCTATCGAGCGCCTCTTCGACCAACAGCTTCATGCTGTGGAATGTGTCGTCCCAGGAAGACAGGGCAAGCAAGGCATCCACGTCTTTCAACCACGCGCTGCTCGACGATTTCATCTCCAGCGCCGCCTCGCACGCCTCGACGAAGCCTTTCGCGTCGTCGGCGATGAAAACGCCGGGAACGCTCCCGTAAGACCGGTCGACATCGAATATTCTCGTGCTGATGACGGGACGGCCGGCGGCGAGATATTCCGGGGTTTTCGTGGGGCTAATATATTGCGTTGCTTCGTTGAGCGCGAACGGCATTAATGCTGCGTCCCAACTGGAGAGATAGGCCGGCAAGTCGGAATAGGCCTTTTGCCCGAGGTAGTGAATATTGTTCGCTCGCGGCAATTCATCCGGCGAAATCTTTATCACCGGCCCCAAGAACACGAATGCCAGGTTGGGCTTCAGCGCGGCGACCGAACGAATAAGATCAAGGTCCAGTCGTTCATCGATCACCCCACAGAAACCCAATTTCGGTCCCGGTATCGTGGCCTGGTCTGCTGGCTCCGAAAGGCCAGATCTTGCTGCGCGAAAATGCGGTGCGTCCACGCTGGATGGGAACGGATGTATGTTGTCGTGGTAGCGCTTCTTTGCCTCGTAGAGGCTGTAGCCTCCGGTAAAGACCGCGTCGGCGCGGGCGATGAGCGCGCTTTCTAACTCTTTTATCCGGGGCGGCGCGAACTTGAAATTCGCCAACTCATCCATGCAGTCATAGATCACGGCGGACGCGTCAACGTGGCGCGCAAAAGAGAACATCATCGGCGTGTAGAACCACAGGACTGGCTGCCTGATGCCCATAAGTTGAATCACGTCGTCAAGGAGTGAACGGAGAGCAGCCTCACGATCCTCCTCGGTCCAGCAATGGGGAATGCGGGGTCGGATGGATTTTACGCGCGTGCCTTCGAACGGGTGGATCTCCAGATAGGCAAGATGGTGATCCGTGGGTATGAATTCTTCGAAGAAGAGGACTTGCCTCTCCGCTGAAAAGCGCCGCATGAGGTGCTGCGGTCTTTGAAGCACGAAATCCCACCGTAGGTGAGAAAAGCAGATCAGGGGCCGATCTCCGAAGCTTGGCGCTTCAGGCACTCGAGAGAAAACATTCAGGAGATTCATTTACAGCGCTCTCGTTGATGACGCGAGAGAACTAAGGGATAAAGAGAATGTTCCGCCTATATTAGAACTTTCGCCCTGCGGATGACTCGATCAGCCGCTGAAGTTTGCGGACAGAGTGCTGCCAAGTCCAATTCTGTAAAACAACTTGTCGTGGCTCGAATTCAAACTCGCGAGCAAGCATCTCGATAATTCCGTTGTGAAATTGATCCGCTGTGCTGGTCTGGCCAGTCTTTGGGGTAATGTATTGCAGGCCGCAAGCCAGAGCGTTATTCGCGAGAACCGGAATGCCTGCCAACATATATTCGGTCAGGATGGCTGGCGCCCCATCTTCCACACCGCAGACCACGCCCATCCTTGCGCAATTCATCAACCGGTTGATCTCCGTGAAGGGGACTCCAGGTGGACCTATAAAGTCTACATTGATACCCAGCGCCGCGGCATGGTTGCGCAGATCTCCCATCATCTCGCCATAGCCGGAGACACAAAGCGTGCGAAAAGACTTAGGTAGTTTCGCAAGGGCTTGGAACAATATGTCGTGGCGTTTGTACGGTTGAGCTGCCGCGACGTATATCAGATCGTAAATCTTTTCGATTTCAATTGGATAGAATGTCGTCTCCGACGCGAATTCCGGCCCGATTGGAAGGACTGCCACGCGCATCTCCGGATGACGCTCCCACACCGCCTCCGACTGCCATTCCGCTCCAGTAAGCACAAGATTGAAATGCCGGCTAACCTCCGGGGGAATCCGAAGTGCCGGGGCGTCAATGGAATTGTAGATTTTGAAGCTCTGCCGACAGGCCAGCAAAATTTCTTCACTGACTCCAAGTCCCCAAACGCACAGAATTGCCGGTGGTCCGAATGCTTTTATATGTCCAAGCATGTCATTAGACGAAAACGGCGCCTCAGCTCCGTTCAAGCGGAATGCCCGCCGCCTCAGATGAGGACTTCCACAAGTCCAGTCTCGCGGAGGTGAAGCGCCTCGCCAATGCGTCCAGATTTCGGCACCGGTGACCAGGCCGGCTCGAAGACATGCAAGAGGCAGTCTCTCGATATATCCACCCTCAACCTCGACAGGCTGCGACGAATGTTGAGATTCGGGTGCCGCTCCCCGCGTCCCAGAACTCCACTCCTGCGTCAACTGAGCGACGGTGGGCATGGGCGCGCTTTCCCATTCTCCGTCCTGAAAGTCGCTAACAACTACGATTCGATTGGCTTTCATTGCCAAAGTCCATTTGAGAGGACGTTCTCCAATATGTTTCTAGCGGAGATGTAGAAACGCCCGTAAATCGAAAAAGATGCAGGGCATTCAAAGCTGTGCCGCTTATCGGGCCGCCGTTCCTGGGGCGATCCTAATTTTGTGCAGTGCAGTAACGATATCATCGTTCGCGAGGTATAACCCGCCGCGCCATCCCGGTGGTGCGCAACGCCGGAGGCAAAATTCATGAGATCCCTGTCTGGCACCCTGCAGCGGCTGGCAAAGCTGCGCACTCCATCCACCAAGGCTCCCATAGTTTCGCCTCTGACGCCGCTGGAACCGCGCGGCTCCAATCCGGCGCTCTGTCTGGGTGGGACGTTCCCGCGCAGTTGCCGGACAGCCCCGCGCTCGTCGCCATGCTGCACGGCTGCACGCAGACGGCCGCCGGGTATGACCTTGGGTCGGGATGGTCGAAACGGGCCGACGAATATGGGTTTTGTCGTCCTCTACCCGGAACACGTCCAAGCGAACAACGCCGATCGCTGCTCCAACTGGTTCAATCCCGATGACATCAAACGAGGTCACGGTGAAGCCCTTTCGATCCGGCAAATGATCGCCGCGATGGTACCGGCCCATAGCATCGAAGAGAAGCGCATCTATGTGACCGGACTTTCCGCGGGAGGGGCCATGGCGAACGGGATGCTGGCCACCCACCCAGAGGTCTTCGCAGGCGGCGCCTGGACTTCCCCACGCGGTATGCCCGAAGCGTTTGACCGGATGCGCGCGGCCATGGGGCTTCCGACTACGAGGTCGTGCAGGCAACGGCCGAAATCTTCCGGCCATAGGGGAGCATGGCCGACGATTTCTGTCTGGCAAGGCTTTAGCGACAATTGGCGAATGCGAATGCGATCATCGAACAATGGCGCGGCGTCCACGGCATTTCAAGTCTGCCGACGACATCGGGAAAAGTCGGCGGGCATGTGCGCAAGGTCTGGCGCGACCACTCCGGCCGCGACGCCATAGAATTCTACCAAATCCAAGGAAGTGGCGCATGGCACCACCCCGCTGGACGTTGACTGGGGCTTGGCCGGTGTGGACCCTTCATGCTCGATGTAGGCATCTCCTCGACCGTCGAGATCGCCCGGTCGTGGGGGCTTGTGGCACCCTTTATGCGTCGAGAGCAGGCAGATGAGCATCCGCAACCCCGGAGCCCTGGCAGCCGCACTGGAGCAGGACGGTCACAATGTAAAAGCCGTTATCGAGAACGCGCTGCCATCAGCGAGACTGATGCGTTAATCGCGCGGGGCGGTGGATGCATTTCGTGCAAATGCCATCGGCCCTTCTCTCGCTCCGCACATCCAACAGCCGGTTGATCTAGATTTCCCTTGCGATGTTCAATCATGATGAGCCCAGCAAGGCGTTGATGTCGGCGCGCGACGGCATGGCGGGGGCCGTGCCCGGCCGTGTCACGGCAATCGCGGCGGTTGCGCAACCAAAGCGGACCGCCTCGACCGGCGCATATCCTTCGGAAATCGCCGTCGCGAAGGCACCAAGGAAGGCATCCCCGGCTCCGGTTGTGTCGATGACATCGCCCGCCGAAAACGCGGGTACGAATTCGCTCTGCCCGGTCGTGTGATAGAAGGCGCCGCGTGCGCCGAGCGTGATGATCACCGCTTGCGCCCCTCGATCAAGCAAGGCGCAGGCCGCCGCACGTGCCTGTTCATCGGTTTCGATCGGGTGGCCCACCAATTCCGCTGCTTCGACTTCATTCGGGACGATGAAATCGCACAAGCCGTAGATGCTGTCCGGAATGGCGCCGGCAGGCGCGGGATTGAAGATCGTCGTGGCTCCTGCTTTTTTCGCCATCGATAGGCCATGTATGGCCGCTTCGAGCGGCTGTTCGAGTTGGGTCATGAAAATGGCAGCGTTTTCGATCTCCGTCCGGTTCGCGTCGACATCGTCGATGCCGATAAGGCCTGCGGCACCCGGTGCGACGATGATGGCATTGTCGCCGCTTACTTCGTCGACGAAGATGAAGGCCGCGCCCGTGGATACGCCTTCCATCTTCATCACATTGGCTTTGACGCCCGCCGCCGCATAGGCCGCAAGCGCCATCTCGCCGAACGGGTCGTTGCCGACCCTTGAGATAAAAGTCACCTTGCCGCCGGCTTTTGCCGCGGCAATTGCCTGGTTGGAGCCCTTGCCTCCCGGCCCAAGCGTAAAACCCGACCCCATCAGCGTCTCGGCAATATGGGGCAGGCGCTTGGCCTTGTAGGCGGTGTCGGCGGCAAAAATGCCCAAAATGACGATCCCGCTTTTCCCGCTCATCTAACGGCCTCCGCCGCCGGAATGACACCCTTGGTCAGAAGGAAACATCCGTAGAACCGCAGTTCCCCGGTTGCGATCACACAATAGGCCTTGCTGGCGATATCATAGAACGCCATCCGTTCGACGGGATACATCGGCGATGGCTTGCCTTCGACACGGTCAACAATGGCCTGGACTTCCTGTTGAATCGCCGGAATTTCATCGGGCTTGCCGATCACTTCCATGCGGCCCACCGAAGGCTGGATCGGTGTGTCCAGAGGGAAGACGGAAAGGACTGCGTCTATCGCCTGTGGCGCGGGGATATTTTCCATAGTCAGCAGCTTACCCAGACGCGTCTGGCGGGCGATCGAATCCGACGGAAAGTTCATGTCGGAAATGACGAGATAGTCGCCGTGTCCCATGTTGCAAAGTGCTTGAAGAATGTCGCCGTTGAGTTCGGCCCTAATTCCCTTGAGCATTGATCTTTCCATCCCTTCCTTGGCCGCAGTGCCGGCCTTGCTTCAGTTTTTATGCCCAGCGACATCCGCCTTAGGTTGCGCGGGCGGGCCGCTCGACCCCCGTACGATCAACGACCCGTCAACCATCTCGTCTCCCCTGCCCGATGGTTCCTCAAGGAGAAGGCCGACCGCGCGCCGTGCCAGCGTGTCGGCCGGCTGGCGTATGGTCGTCAGCCGAGGCACGACGAGATTGGCGAGCAAAATGTCGTCGAAACCCGTCACTGACAGCTTGCGCGGCACGTCGATCTTGAGGTCGCGCGCAGCGCGCAGCGCACCGATGGCCTGCTGGTCGCTGGCAGCTGCAACCGCCGTGGGCCGGTCCTGCGGCGGACGCGAAAGCAGGTCACGGGCAATTGTTTCACCGGACTCGTAGTCGAATCTGCCGTAGGCAATTTCGAGTTCAACGGGTTCGCCGGTCTTGCCGAACCGGTCGATTTGGCTGACGAAGCCCTCCTCGCGCATGCGACCGGCCTCAGTGTCGAGCGGCCCGGCGATATAGGCGATATGGCGGTGCCCCAGCCCATAGAGATGATCCGCAATCAGCGCGGCCGCTTGCGCATGGTTGGTCGACACCAGGGGAAAGGTGCCGAAGCGCCGGTCCAGGGATATGATCGGAACCGCTGCCTCGAGGTGGAGCCCCGAACCGTCGCTCGAAGCCACCACGATGATGCCGCGCACCGACCGGTCAAGAAATGCAGAAACGAGGCTCTGCTCGGCCGCGCGATCGTTATGCGAGCTCGCCAGCATGAGGCTATGCCCGCATTCGAGCGCCGCACGCTCAACGCTTGCGGCCAGTTGCGCGAAGAAAGGATTGGTGATGTCGGGAACGACGAGGCCGATGACATCGGTTCTGCTGGTGCGCAGCGCTCTCGCGGTCACGTTCGGACGAAAACCGAGCGCAGAAATGGCGCCGTTGACCTTTTCGCGCAGCATAGGTTTGACTGCGGTTTCGCCCGACAGCACGCGCGAAACGGTGCCCACGGACACGCCCGCATATTCGGCTACATCCTTGACTGTGGGCATCTTTGACATTTTCGAACGTCCCGCAGTTTACTTTACTGCTCCTGCGGTCATCCCGGCGATGATGTGCTTTTCCAGCACGACGCCAACGATGACCAGTGGAAGGATGCCGGCGGTGGAAAGGGCGGCCATCGACCACCAGTTGATGCCCTGGCTGCCCGTCTGGCTGGCGATCATTACCGGCAGGGTGTTGGTATTGGTGGAGGTCAACAGTGCGGCGAAGAAATATTCGTTCCAGCACAGGATCAGCGCCAGGAGGAAGGCGGCAACCATGCCCGGAAGAACGAGCGGCACGATAATGCGGGCAAACGCGCCCCAGACAGACAGCCCATCGACGAGCGCGGCCTCTTCGAGTTCTACTGGCACCGTGGCGAACTGGTCGCGCATGATCCAGACGACGATCGGCAAGACCATCAGCGTGTAGACGGCGATCATGCCCACATAAGTGTCCAGCAGCGCCAACTCCTTGTAGAGAACCAGGAACGGCAGGGCGAGGACGACGGGGGGCATAATGAGCTGCGACAAGAAGAAGAACGAAATGTCGGAGTTGCGCATATGACCGAACTTATAAGAAAAGCGGCTGAGGCCATAGGCCGCGAGCGATCCGAGCACGACCGCAAGGGCGGACGCCGTGACCGAGATGATGACGCTGTTCCAGAGCCTGCGCATGAACTCGTCGCGCACCGTCGATATCTGGAAAATCGTATCCGGGGAAAGCCCGAGCGAGCGCCAGCCAAGCCAGCTGGGCGAAAAGTTGAACCAGGGGATCAGATTGCCCCGCATGACGTCGGCGGCAGTCTTGAACGAGGTCGAGACCGTCCAGAACAGCGGGAAGACGCATACGAATGCCCATATGACGAGCAGGCCGTAGACGGCGAAACGCATGGCCCACCAGCGAATGCGTTGGCCACGCGCGTATTTTTCGAAATCGATCCGAACCATCAGAGCCTTCCTGTCATACGCTTCACAATGCGGTCGGAAAACTTCATCAGCACCGTCATGCCGAAGACGATGATCACCAGATAGACGAGTGCGAGAAGGGTACCGTATCCGACATTCGAACGGTCGCGGTATTCGCGATAAATGAAACTGGTGACGGAATCGGTCGCCCCGCCGGGACCTCCTGATGTTACCGTGATGATGATATCGGCGAGCTTGAGCTTGAAGATGATGCGGATCATCACAGCCGTTACCGAAACCGGCAGCATGAGCGGGAAAATGACCTTCCAAAAGCGTTGCCACTTGGTCGCACCATCGACTTCGGCCGCCTCCAGCACCTCCCGCGACAAGGCCTGCAACCCGGCGAGCAGCATGATCATCATGAAGGGAATGAAGGTCCAGGCGTCCATGATCATGATCGAAAGCCGCGCTGTCAGCGGGTCGCCGAAGAAGGATGGATTTTCCCATCCGAGCCAGCGGGCAAGTCGTGCGACCGGGCCGAAACGGGTCTCCATCATCGACTTGCCCACCATCCAACTTACCGCGACCGGCGACAGCATCAAGGGCACCAGGAAGGTTACGCGCCAGAACTTGCGTGCGATGATTTCCTGGTTGAGGAGCAAGGCCAAACCGAACGCGATCGCATATTCGACCGCAATCGCCAGGCAATAAAGGATCATATTGAGCAAGGCGTTGGTATAGAACGGATCCGCGATCATCCGGCGCACATTGTCGAGCCCGTTGAAGCGGCGCCCGGTTGAAGAGGCGAGATTCCAATCAGAAAAGCCGATCCAGAGCGCAAAGATCAGCGGGAAGACGACCATCGACACTACGAAAAGCGCTGCCGGCAGAACAAAAAGCGCCTTCTTGCCTGCCTCGCCGTAAATGACGACGCGAGTGACGCAGAGAACGGCGGCCCAGAGAAAATAGGCGTAGAGTACCGGGCGCCAGTTAACGAATCCCCAATCGGTCCACCCCAACTCATGGGCACCCTGTAAGAGAAACGATGCTACGAACCATATGGCGCTCAGCCACAGAACCGTGCGGCCCCAGAAGCGACGATTCGCGGAAATGGCGCCGGCTTCGACCGTGTGGAGCAGGTCGCCTTCGACTGTCGACATGATATTCCTCGCCCGAACAGAATGGGCGCTGGCGAAATCGCTTTTGATCCGCCAGCGCGTCTAGTCAATCGGTCAGAGCCCGAGGCTCGCCCGATAGAGTTTCAGCTGGCTATCGCGGCCGATCTGGTCGGTGATCTTCTCCCAGGCGCCTGCAATCGCATCCGCGGTTTCCTGTGCCGTCTTGTACTGTCCGGCAAAACCCTTCGCCAGTTCGTCCTCGGCGACAGAGTAATATTGGAAGATGCCGGGGATGCGCGGTTCGATGGCCGCGTTCGGATGGTTGTAGCTGTCGGCGTTCGAACCGAGGTAGTCCTCGATATAGGCGCGGTCGTAACCTGCCTTTTCCCATTCATCATAGTTGAAGTTGGACTGACGGTAGGGCTGGAAGCCGGAGGGGTAGGCCGACGTCCACAGGGACAAATCCTTGCCGCCGAGATGGGCCGCAGCAGACCAAGCCGCCTTGCGCTTCTTCTCGTCGCTGGAGACCCGCTTGGTGACGTAGATACCCCAGCCGAGATAGGCCATGTTCGGCGCTTCGTTATACTTGTCCTCCCATTGCCCGGTCATGCGGTTGAAGACGCGGTTGGAGCCCCGGTTGATGCCGAAGCCGACCACGTCGCCCACAACTGAGGTGTCCGAGGTGCGCGCGCCGGAGCCGACATCGCCCCACCACATCAGCATTGCGCCGGTGCCCGCAAGGAACTGCGAGAAGGCTGTGGTGCCAGGATCAGCATTGATCTGGTCGGCCGGATAGGCCTTAGCCGCGATCAGATCCAAGACGTCCTGGATCGCCTGAACCCACGCGGGGTTATTGACCAGCGGCTTCATGTTTTCAGGATCGAACAGCCAAGCCGGGTCGCCCGGATACTTGGCATAGGCCGTCGCGCGGTTCTCGATGAAATAGAAGCCGAAACCGCCCCAGCCCTTGAGCGGGTCGAGATAACCGTAGGCTGGCTGGCCGGTCAGCGGATCGGTCTTGCCGATCAGCGCCTTGGAAGCTTCGTTGACTTCCTGCCAGGTCTTCGGTGGCTCGGCCATGCCGCTGATCGAGCCTTCGCCGAAGTAATCCTTGCGATAGGCGAAGGTGTGGCAGTCGCCGTCGATCGTCACGCGGTAGATCTTGCTGTCCCAAGTGCCGACCGGTGGCTTCAGGTAGCTCACCAGGTCGTCGGCATCGATCTGCTTTCCAACCCAGTCGGGCATCTCGTCTAGGAGCCCGCGGCCGGCGGTATCGCCTTCGAAGGGTGCGCCCATTTCAAGGATGTCGAAGTCGACCGTGCCGGTTGCGATCGACTGTTGAAGTCGGGCGTTGTAGTCGGCCTGGGCAAGGTCGATCCAGTTGATCTTGGCTCCTGTATAGGCTTCCCACGGCTTCAGGAAACCGCGAAACAGGAAGTTGTGGAGATTCTGATTATTGAGCCCCATGAAGGTCAACTCGACACCGACGAACTCGCCTTGCGTGACATTCGCCTTGGTCGGACCGAGGCAGAGCTCGCCCACCTTCTGCCAGTCTGCGTCCGTTGGCGAGCCCTTGCCGACACCCGGAATTTGCAGGATTTGGGCACGCAAATCATCCGCGGCAGATGCGGTGCCGGCAATTCCGCCCATCGCGCCCGACAGGCCGAGCAGAGCCGCGGCACTTGCCGTTCCGCGCAAAACGTCGCGGCGACTTGTCTGACGGCGCATTAATGCATCGTATATTTCGACTTTCATGTCTTCCTCCTCCACGTTTCGTTGTGCTGCCGCCAACCGGTGTTGCCAAGCTGGCTCCAGTCCCATTTTAAGACTGGCCTCGTGCAGAACTATCTGGTAAACAAGAAAATGAAACGTTTCATATCTTGCTTGCTTGAAACCGCTCCTCCCGGTCTCGATAACGAGCATTAGACGGCAGGCGGAAAAAGTCAATGAAAAATGAAACGTTTCATGGAGGGGACGGGTACTTTTCGGTAGGGCTGAGGGCGGGTTCGCGACGCCGGATGCCTGGGAATATCTGTCCAGAGATGCATAACCCCTGGGGCTGCCCGGGGCCGCCGGAAAGCGAGTGGGAGGCACATGGCTGAGGTCAATATTTCGGGGGCGCAGAAGGCCTACGGCGCGCTAAATGTCCTGCATGGTGTAAATATAGAAATTCGCGACGGCGAGTTTGTCGTTCTCGTCGGCCCGTCCGGTTGCGGGAAATCGACCCTTTTGCGGATGGTCGCAGGGCTCGAAAGCATCACAGGCGGCACAATCTCAATCGGCGGAAAGGTCGTCAACAATCTGCCGCCCAAGGACCGCGATATCGCGATGGTCTTCCAGAGCTATGCGCTTTATCCGCACAAAACTGTTGCCGAAAACATGGTTTTTGCGCTCCGCCTACAGAAGCAGCCGGCGGACGTCATCAAACAGCGGCTGCAGGCGGCGGCCGAAACACTCGATCTCGTACCCTATCTGGACCGTTATCCGCGTCAGCTTTCGGGCGGCCAGCGGCAGCGCGTGGCGATGGGTCGAGCCATCGTCAGGTCGCCACAAGTATTCCTGTTCGACGAGCCTTTGTCGAACCTGGATGCCAAGCTGCGCGTGCAGATGCGCAAGGAGATCAAGGAATTGCACCAGCGGCTGAAAACCACGACCGTCTATGTCACTCATGACCAGGTCGAAGCGATGACTATGGCCGACAAGATCGTGGTGATGCAGAGCGGCAAGGTCGAACAGATCGGCACGCCGCTGGAACTCTACGACCGTCCCAGCAACACGTTCGTGGCAACCTTCATCGGTTCGCCGTCCATGAATCTCCTCAAAGGCCGGTATAAGGCCGATGGTGCAATCTTCGTCACGGAGAGCGCAGACGAGATCTCGCTCGGCTTCACGCCGGAAGCGTCTGACGGGCAGCCTGTCCTCCTGGGCGTGCGGCCTGAACATCTGTCGCTGGCCGAAAGCGGTCTCACGACGACTGTCAACGTCACCGAACCCACCGGCCATGAAACGATGGTATTCCTGCGCTACGGGCCGGGCGAGCTTGTTGCGGTATTTTCGGAACGCCACGATTTTGAGCCAGGGCAGGTCGTGACAGTAGCCCCTCGTACCGGAAAGCTCCATCTATTCGATGCGGGATCGGGCAAGACATTGCGGCCGGATTGAGCCTCGGACTTTAAGCCAGCTGAAGCTTTAGCGATCGTCCTGGCGGAAGGCGGGATCAGCCAGGCGCCGCAGGAAGAATTCGGCTCGAAGCCGGAGATGCTTCTCGAATTGCGTGCCGGACCGGATCGCTGTTTTGGGCAGCCGGGCGCAGCATAGAGATCCCGATTGAGCAGCGAGTTCGGTCTGAAGAAGGGGCCGGCTTCCCGTTCGAGGGTCAGTTCGTCTTCATCGTCACATGCAAGGGTCAGCGGCAGTTCGGGAGCAGCCTGCGCAAACGCCTCCATCCTCGCCACGTCGATGAGCGGCAACGACAGAAAGGCCGTCAAAAGAGAGCGTCTGGAAGAAGGCAAGGAACGGTCTCCCGGTTTTCTCAAGTAATGGCGAATTAGAGCACGGCAGCCTTACCGCAGGCGCTGCGCCGCATTCGCCTGTGCCTCTCGGATCAGGCCGGAGTACATATTCTCTTTGCCGGGATACCACGGCATCGTGCCGATGGAGCCGAAACCGGGAATCGTTTCCATATGTGCGACCATGCGGGCACGCATGCGCTCGTCGGGGAGCGGGCCTGTCATCGCCCGGACATTATCACTCATGTGGTCGGGGTTAGAAGTGCCGCAGAGCACGCTTGTGACGGCCGGGTGCGCCATGACCCATTTCAGGAAGAACTGCGCCCAGCTGATGGCCCCGAACTCCTGCGCGAAGGCCGGGAGCGGCCGCCCCTCGACCACCTTCATTAACCGTGCCTTTTCAAGCGGCAGATTGATCAGGACGCCGACGCCCTTGTCGGCGGCGGCCGGGAGAAGACGGCGCTCGGCATCGCGGTTGAAGATCGAATAGTTCGTCTGGATGAAGTCGACATCGTCGCGTTGGACGATCGCCAATATCTGGTCCTGCGCCGCCGACTCGTGATGGGTGACGCCGACATGGCGTATGAGGCCCTCCTTCTTCCAGGCCTTCATCAGCGGAATGACGACCGGCGCATTGGTAATGCTATGGCATTGCATGAGATTGATCGTGTCACGCCAAGTTCGCATGCGCGATTGCCGAAAGCTTTCAACGGCATGGCTCTCGTCTCCGAGATATTCGCCTGTCGACCAGACCTTGTTGGCGAGGAACATCTCGTCAGAGCGTTCAGATTCTCCCATGAACTGGCCGACGCTGACTTCCGCCGAGCCGTAGAGCGGCGATGTGTCCACCACGCGACCGCCTGCGGCGACGTACCGCTCGAAGACCTGACGCAGAGCGTCGCGGCGATCGCCGGGCTTCAGGTCGAAGGTAAGGAAGGTGCCAAGCCCAAGCGCGGTGACCCGTTCGCCGGTCCGCGGCAACGTACGGGTCAACACATCCGCCGTTGATCCAGAGGCTGGCGACGCCGTATTCGTTTCCCGGGTCTGCGCCGTAGCGTGGGTGGCGAGAGCCAGCCCTGTCGCGGCCGCACCCATCGTGCCGAGGAAGCTGCGTCTGTTGATATTCGAATGTTCCATTGGTGTCTTCCGTTTCTGAGTGTCAGAACTGCCAGTTGGCGGGAACCCAGACGTAGCCGCCATCGGTCTTCAGCATCCGGCCAAGACCGGGGAATGGATAGTGGAAGCCGAGCACGGGCATGCGCTCGGCGGCCGCCCTGTCGAAGATGCGCCGGCGGGAGGAAAGGGCCGTCTCCTTGTCGCGGTCCGGGCCCGGAAGCCAGGGCCTGTCGACGTTGACAGCAGGGTGATAGGCAAGGTCTGCCGTCAGCAGCAACTGCTCGTTCCCGGAATGGACAAGGAAGGTGGCCATGCCCGGCGTGTGCCCGGAGGCGGCGATCGTTGTCAGGCCAGGCACGATTTCGGCACCGGCTGCATAGAGCTCGACATCGTTCATGAACGGCTCGAGGCTGTTCTTGATGTTCGCCGCGAAGCGCATACGGAATTCCTCCGGGACCGGCATGTAAGAGAGGTCCGGATCGGTTCGGACGAAGAAATCCCAGTCTGCCTTCGGAACGAAAACCGTGGCGCGGGGAAAGGCCTTACCGCCGTCTGCGCTTCTTAGATTGCCGACATGGTCGGGATGGGTGTGGGAGATGACGATCGCGTCGATGTCCGCAGGATCGAGACCGACCGCCGCGAGGTTATCGAAGATGCGCCCGCCATTCGGGCCCATGGTCTTGCCCGCGCCAGCCTCGATCAGAATCCGCCGACCACCTGTTTCAATCAGCAGCGTGTTGAGGTTGAGCGTCATGTGGTCGGTGGGCAGAAATGCCTGTCGCAGGACCTCCTGAAGCTCGGCTTCCGGCGCGTTGCTTGCATAGACGCGGGGCGGGCCACCAATCACACCATCGCTCAAGACAGTCGCGTTGATGTCGCCGACGCGGAAACGGTAATAACCAGCATTGCCGGTCACCGAAGACGCGGCTTGTGCGTTGGCCTTGCCCGAGCCACCCAGGCTTGGGATGAGCATGCTTGATGCGCCTGCGACAGCGGACAGCATGATGGCACGTCGGTTGAGAGTGAAGGCATTCATCGGTCTTCCCTTCTGCATTGGACACTCTTTTGCTTCAGCGGTTTGACGGGTCGAAGTGCCCGGCACAGGAAGCAGATCGGGCGCGGCATTAAGCTCTGCACCAACCCTGACATGGGCCGATTGATCTGATAAGCTGCGTTAAGTTTATCACCTTGATTAGAAATACTTCTCAATGGACCCTATTCGTCTGGACAGCTTCGATGTATTTGTGGCCATCGTGCGCTGTGGCGGTTTCCGCGCAGCAGCACTCGAGCGAGGGGTCTCGTCATCGGCGTTAAGCCAAACGATGAACGCTCTGGAAGAGGCTCTGGGTATCCGGCTCCTCAATCGAACAACGAGGAGCGTATTCCCGACGGAGGCAGGACAGCGCCTTCTTGAGCGTCTGGCACCTGCGTTGAGCGACATCAGGCTCGCCATCACAGAGGTCGACGAATTGCGTGATAGCCCATCCGGAACTCTCAGGATCAACGCACCGGCGCCGGCCGTCGACCATTTTCTCTGCCCGCTGGTGTTCGACTTTATGGATGCCTATCGCGAGGTGAAGATCGAGATCATCAGCGATGCGGCAGTCATCGATATCGTGGAACAGGGTTTCGATGCCGGCGTAAGGTTCGGCAAGCAGCTGGCGCAGGACATGATTGCGCTGCCGCTTGGACCCGCGCTTCGTTATGCAATCGTAGCTTCACCGGATTACATCAACAGGTGCGGACAACCGCAGACGCCGCACGAACTCGTTGATCACGACTGTATAAGACGTCGTTTCCCTGGTGGCACGCTCGTGACCTGGCGGTTTGCCGAGGGAGGCGAGGAGATTGAGGTTACTCCAACGGGCCGCCTGACGGTCAGCTCTGCGCACAACGAACTGCAAGCTGCACTGGCGGGCAGAGGAATAGCCCATGTCTTCGATGATTACGTCAAACCGTACGTCCAAAGCGGCCGGCTGGTGGAGCTTTTCTCCGACTGGAGCCCCACCTTGCCCCACTGGTTTCTATACTACCCCAGTCGCCGTCTCCCGAGTGCCGCCATGCGCGCCTTTCTCGACTACATGAGGAATTACGACTGGCAGGCCAGGTGTTGATTCCTTTCCCGCCGGCGTCAGATCAGGAATTGGTAGCTTACCGGCACAAACCGGAACCCTGTGCCGAGCGGCTCGACATAACCGACCATGTGATAGCCGATAAAAGGGATTTTCTCAGTAGCCAGCATACCGAAGATTCTTTTGCGACTGCTGGCAGCGGCGCCATTATCCATGTCGAAAGAAACGCTTTGGCATTGCGGGTCGTGGACAAATAAAAATCGATCGTGTTGCCGAATTTGTCGACGGCCGGTAAAGATGCGTCCATTGTCCGCGAACTCTCACACAGGTTTCATCAACGCGCCAACTCAACTCGTTGACTGCGGCCCGACCCCAGTGCCATCGCAACCGCTTTTCAATCTCCGGAACATATCTCTGAACCCAACGATAAATCGTGGAATGATCGACTGGCACACCCGTTGGCTCATCATTTGCTCAAGGTCGCGGTAGTTGACGCAATACCATCGCACCACCCACACAATCACTTCACCGTGAAAATGACGCCACTTGAAATCGCTCATCAATAGTCTCACTGAAAATCTTCGGCGCTCTTTCGGACATCAAAGGGATTCTTGCAACAGAGCCCATTGTATCAGCCGAAGCCGAAATCTGTTCCGAAGAAACGAGTGAGCTGGGGTTTAAGGCGAACGCCTTGAAGGGATCAGAACCGTCGGTGCGCGCTCCAATCAAACACGAAGTGCCTCGATGACGGCGCGCAAGCCGGCCGACAGGTATCTCCGCGTGGGATAATACAAATACAGCCAGTCTTCGGGCGCGTTCCAGGATGCCAGGCATTCGAGCAAAGTGCCATTCTCGATATGTCGCCGCGCCCGCTCTTCCCAGACATAAGCCAGCCCGACGCCTGAAAGTGCTGCTTCGACCATCAGTTCGTGGTCATCGAGCGACAGAGACCCGGTCGGTTCGAATTCGATGATCTTGCCGGCCCGGCTGAACTCCCAAGGGTAGGGTTTGCCGCTTGGATAGATATTGCGGATACAGACATGCTGACGCAGATCATCCGGGGTTTTGGGGAGCGGATTGCGCTCGAAATAGCTTGTTGAGCCCACGACGGCAAACCGCAGCCGCGGCTTGATCTTCACGGCCGTCATGCCATCGCGCAGTCTTTCACCAAGACGAATGCCGGCATCGAACCCCTCCTCCACAATGTCGACTAGGCGGTCGGTGGCAACGACTTCCAGCTGGAGACCGGGGTTTTTTGCGATCAGTGGGCCAATGACTGATCGGAACACGAATGGTGCCACCGAATTGGGCGCGTTGATGCGCACCTTGCCGAACGGCGTGTCGCGAAACTGGTTGAGGGCATCGAGCGCCGAGCCGATGTCGCCGAAGGCCGGCGACAGCTGCGACAGGAGCATCGCACCGGCATCGGTCAGTGACACGCTGCGCGTCGTCCGGTTAAGCAGGCGAATGCCGACGCGCGCCTCGAGATTGCCCACCGCATGGCTGATCGCCGAGGCGGTGACCCCGCGCTCCTCGCCGGCCCGGCGAAAGTTGCGGTGACGGGCAACCGCATCGAAGGCCGCCAGTTCCGAGAGATCCGTACTGCGCATTATCAAATCTCACTCAGCATTGAGAAGAAGATTATCTCTCTAATTCTTATCGTCAAAAAGGTCCAGATTTCTCCTCGCAAACCGGCGCTGGTGCCGGAGACAGGAGACAAGACAATGGCCGACTTCATTCCTCCCGCCCTTAACACGGCATCGCCCTTCGCTGACATGCGCGGTCATCACGTTGCCATCCGCACGCCAGACCTCGAAACCGCCAAGCGCTGGTTTGTCGAGAAGCTCGATTTCCGTGTCGTCGCCGAATGGGACTATGCCGACGAGCAGCTCGCCTATCTCGCACCCGCCACGGACGACCATTTCTATGTGGAAATCCTTGGTGGCGGCGATCCCTCGCCGGCAGACGTTCGTCCCTATACCGATCTCGGCGACAGTATTTCTGCCTGAATGTGGCAAGCGTCGACGCCACCGTCGAGAACCTGCGGGCACGCGGCGTCACCATCGTCACCGAGCCGTTCGAACTGCTGGCGATCAGCCGCCGCCTTGCCTTCTTCAGCGATCCATTCGGCAATCTGATCGAACTGGCATAAGTCCTGCCGTGACGCTTTCGCACCCGGCTGGCCGTCACGACATCGCGGTGGCCAGAGGCCGCTCTCATCTCTAACCGAGCATCAAGGAACATCCTCATGAAAATCTGGTTCATCACCGGCGCCTCGCGCGGCTTTGGCGCCCTCGTCACCACACGTGCTCTTGCACAGGGCGACGCCGTCGTCGCCACCGCCCGCAACCCGGAAGCGATCGCCGAGCGGTTCGGCGAGCACCCCAATCTGTTACCGGTCGCTCTCGATGTGACCGACGACAAACAGGCCGCCGCAGCAGTGAAGGCCGCCATCGATCGCTTTGGACGGATTGAAATCCTGCTCAACAACGCGGGCTTCGGACTGATGGGCGCTGTCGAGGAGGCCACCGTGGCCGAGGTCGAGGCCGTCTACCGCACCAACGTCTTTGGTCTTCTCAACGTGACCCGCGCCGTGCTGCCCTTCATGCGCCGGGCACGCTCCGGCCGCATCCTGACTATCTCGTCGATCGGCGGCTATCGCGGCGCAGCAGGCTTCGGTGTCTACTCCTCGACGAAGTTTGCGGTCGAGGGTCTGAGCGAAGCCCTGCATGACGAACTCGCACCGCTTGGCATCCATTGACGCGCGTCTGGTTAAACTTCATCCGATGGGAGGCCGTTTCCGATTGAAGCTCGGCGGCTTATGGTGGCCGCCGAGCACAACCTGGATCTCTTCTTCAAATGGCCTGAACGAGGCCTTTTCTCAAGCCGGGAGACTATGCGTTTTCCGCATGAGATCTGCGGCCCGCTCTCCGATGACAACGCAAGGCGCCATGGTGTTGCCCGTGGTGATACGCGGCATGATCGAGGAGTCTGCGATGCGAAGTCCGTCTATGCCGTATACCTTGAGCTCGTTGTCGACCACAGACATGCTGTCGCGTCCCATCTTGGCTGTGCAGGATTGATGCCAATAGGTCACGGCCGAACGCCGTATAAAGTCGATCATTCCTGATCTGTCGCGCACACCCGGAGCTGTCTCGCCTGTCACCAGGGGCTTGAAGGCATCGCTGTTTCCCAGGTCGCAACACAATTCCACAGCGACCAAGGCGGCAGCCATGTCTTCCGGCTCAGTGAGAGAATTTGGTTCGATCAGGATAGGGTCATTCGTGTCGGGGCCGGAGAGCCGCAACCGACCACGGCTTTTGGGTTGGGCAAGACCATTAAACATCGTCCAGCCATGTTCCGGCGTCTTGAGACCTGTCTCGATCGGCGAAGGCACAGCGAATTCCAACTGGCACTGAAGGATGTCCGGCTGGTCAAGACGCGAGTCACTTCTCCAGTAGAGCTTTGCTTCGCAGCCGCTACCACCAATAGCTTCTGGTTTTCGATACGCCCAGGTGCAGCCGAAAGCGAGGTGATCCTGATGATTGCGACCGACACCCGGTAGGTGCTGAACAACAGGAATGCCGTGGGCGTGCAAGTCTTCTTTCGGGCCAATCCCGGACTGCATCAACACCTTTGGCGTATTGATTGCGCCAAGTGACAGTACCGTCTCGCAACGCGCGGTGAATCGCCGCCTTTGGCCATCGACAAGAACCTCAACTCCCGACACGCGCTTGCCAACAAAGATGAGGCGTGAAACCAGCGCGCCGGTCAGCACTGTCAGGTTTGAACGCGACAGGAGCGGACGGACATAAGATCCGAATACGGATTCACGTTTGCCATCCCGGATCCGCAGCTCCGCAATCGATGCGCCGCCCGGGCCTTCCATCATTTCACCGTTCGGAGTGTCGTAGACGGGAATGCCGATCGTCGATGCCGCACGCAACAAAGCCTCAGCAACTGGCTGGGGTGCCTCTGGCTGCGCGACATAAGCCGGCCCTCCCACACCGCGACGTGTTGAGTCCGGAGCGCCGCGCCAGTCTTCGATCCGACGATAATAGCCGAGGATCGACTGATAGCCCCACGCGTCATCGCCCGCTTCGGCAGCAAAGTGGTCCCAATCTGCCTTGTGCCCTCTGGCCCAAACCATAACATTGATGCTCGAACCGCCGCCAAGTCCCTTGCCCATGCTGAGCGGCAGACGTCGACCATCCAAGCCAGGTGCCGGCTGTCCAACAAAGCCCCAGTCGCGGCTCGAACCGAGATTGAGCGGCCACTGCG
The DNA here is from genome assembly GCF_000379605.1 of Rhizobium giardinii bv. giardinii H152. Classification (GTDB taxonomy): domain Bacteria; phylum Pseudomonadota; class Alphaproteobacteria; order Rhizobiales; family Rhizobiaceae; genus Pararhizobium; species Pararhizobium giardinii. Next base: position 216,384 of record NZ_KB902580.1, read on the forward strand.
CAGGGTTCGTAACAGACTCGGCCGCATCGTCTCCGCCTGCCTCAAGCAGTAGAACGCTCGCATTCCCATCCTCTGCCAATCGAGCTGCGACCACAGGGCCGCTCGACCCGGCGCCGCAGACGATGAAGTCGAAAACATCATCGACCTCGCAGTGAGGAGTAGGTGGATTTTGGACATAGGTATTGAGTTTCACGTGGTTACCTCCGTGAATGGGTTTGGGAAAATTGCGAAAGTGTTGGGAACCTGAAGGCGACGACACGCAATGGATTTCAGCCAGAGATCGTGCGGCGTTTTACGCGCTCGCTTCGTCGCTGAGGCACCTTAGTCTGACGGGCTATGCTCACCGTCATTGGGACAGTGCGGCCTGTCCCAATGACGGTGTTTATGTCATTGCTTCTTTGCCGAGACAGCTTTTGCAGCCTCATCGATGGTATCTGCGACGACCTTCGGCTGCGTCATAAACAATGCGTGGCTTGCTGACACCTTGGTGATCTTGGCTTTGATGCGCTCGGCCATGTGGATCAGCATGGCCTGATCGAATGCCTTGTCCTCGGTGGCGATGACGGCCCAGCTCGGCTTTGTGCGCCAGGCGGCATTTTCAAGCTTCGTGCCGAACGCCGACATGTTGATCGGCACTTGAGACGAGCTCATGAACGCAGCCTCTGCATCGCTGACGTCATGCGCGAAGCCAGCCTTGAACTTCACCGGGCTGACATATCCAAAACCATCCTTCGTGGTCTCGATGACGAATTCGGATGCGGCAGCAAATCCTTCGTATTGCTGAGCCGTCGTCTCGCCGGCATCCGGGGAGAGAGCCGAGACGTAGACGAGACCTGCAACTTTTGGATCGATGCCAGCTTCCGTGATAAGCGTGCCGCCCCAGGAATGTCCAACCAGTATGACCGGACCATCCTGCCGCTCCAGCGCACGTTTGGTAGCGGCCACGTCGTCTTCGAGCGAGGTCAAGGGGTTCTGGACGATGGTGACGCGATAGCCACGCTTTGTCAGATTGACATAGACATTCTTCCAGCCTGAGCCGTCTGCAAAGGCCCCGTGGACGAGCACCACGTTTTTCACGGATTGATCCTGCGGAATCGTGTCAGCGGCGTTCGCCGGAATGGAGGCAGAAAATGCGGCGGCGATTGCAGCAACGGCGGTCACGGTCTTGTTTGTCATGGCTTTCTCCTCTTGGTAATTGCGATATTTGTTATCGCGATATATATAAACTGGCAGACCTCGATGCTCACGTCAAGATAATTCTTATCGCGATATTTATTTCCGTGGTAATGTCAGTTATATGAGTGCGTATAGGAGCTCAGAATGACCAACCGCCACAACGATCCACCACCCCTGCACGACCAATTGTGCTACGCGATCTACACCGCCGGCATCGCCATCCAGCGCGCTTACAAGCCTGTTCTCGACGAATTGGGGCTGACTTACCCGCAGTACCTCGTGCTCAACGTACTTTGGAGCGAAGATGGGCAAACGGTAGGCGCCATTGCCAACGCCCTTGCTCTGGAATCCAGCACGCTGACGCCGTTGCTGAAGCGCCTCGAGACATCGGGATTGCTGCGTAGGACCAGGAACCTCAGTAACGAGCGGCAGGTGATGATCGCGTTGACCGACGAAGGCCGAGCGTTGCAGCACAAGGCAGGCTGCCTCAGCGACACTTTGCTTGCAGCCTCGACTGAGACGCCGCAGGAATTGGCCGCATTGAACCGCGACGTGCGCCGTCTCCGCAACGCGATCTATTCCCAAATCGGCGGGTGGGACGCGCCCGCTTGAACAACCGGTGGCTGGAACGTGCGAAACGAAGGAGGTCTACGTCACTCGACTCCCCGCTTCCCGACGTCCGTCACCAAGTATGAACGTTAGGGCGATCACCTTAGACAGTCGGAACGGTTCCGCCATCAATGACAAACTCAGCGCCGTGGATCGCGGTGGCGCGATCCGAGGCCAGGTACGCGATGAGGTCTGCGACTTCATGAGGGTCGGCCGGACGCCCAATTGGAATACCGCCAAGGCTGTCAAGGACGACCTGTCGCGCTTCCTCGATCGTGCCGCCATTGGCGGCCTGCAGTCGTTTCAGAAGGTCCAAGGAAGACTCGGTCATGATCCAGCCGGGCGAGACGACATTGACCCGCACACCTTTCGGCCCAAGCTCCTTGGAGATGGACTTGCTGTAGGTCTTGAGCGCCGCCTTGGCGGCTGCATAAGCGGTGGTGGCCTCTGGCAAGGGAAGGACTGACTGGATGGAGGTCACGTGAACCACCGCGCCGCTGCCGCGTTCGATCATCTGCGGGAGTAGGAGACGATCAAGACGAACGGTCGCCAGGAGGTTCAGGTTCAGTTCGGCCAGCCAGTGATCGTCTGTCAGGGCGACGAAGCCGCCGCCCGGTGTCGACGATCCGCCAAGAACGTGAGCCAGAATATCGATTCCGCCCAAGCGCTCAAGTGCCGCCTTGGCCAGGATTGTTCCTCCCTTGACCGTCGTCAGGTCCGCCTGGACGAACTTGACGCCGTCGATGGGTTCCGGTGTTCCGCGGGCGGCAGTGATCACTCGGGCGCCTCCGGCCAAGAAGCGCTCCACCGTGGCGCGGCCCGCACCCTTGGTGCCGCCGCTGACCAGCACGCGCTTTCCCGCAAACTCGGTCGGATCTAATTTGATGCTCATGCCGTAATCTCCAGGGCTTTGATAGTGTCGTTTTCGAGCGTGAAACGATAGGTGAAGCGGATCGGGCTCCCTTTGAAGTCGCCGTGGGCAAGCCCATCAATCACGACCTGACCGTTCTCATGCCGAACGGTATCCGGCGTGAAGATTGCCTTAGCGGGGATCACCGCCTCCTTGAGCAAGGTCCGCAGTTCAGCGTGACCATCGTGACGGCTTCCGTTGTCCAGAACGACCGCGTCGGGGGCGAAGGGTTTAAGCATGCTGTCTACATCGAGTTGTGCGTTAGCCTCGACATAGTCAGCTATGGGTTTGGGTAGTGCTGGCATTAAGGCGTTCTCCTCTGCATTACGACGGCATGAACCGCACGATCTTCGCGAGAGCATCCGCGTCGTTGCGCCTTTCAGCGGCAATGTACGCATTTGACGACGTTGGAATGGCCATTGTGTCTCTCCCTATGAACTGACGTAGTATTTAACTCTCGACCATTGCGCGGATAAGTGGGATAAATCGGCATGCGGCAATGAACAGATCGGGACAATGAACTAGGCAAGCGTGAAAGAGTTGGAAGCGGCCGTCGCGATTGCCCGGCGTGGGACATTCCGAGCAGCCGCCATCGATCTCGGTATTTCGACCACCGCTCTGAGCCACACGATAGGCAGGCTCGAGGCAGGGCTGGGAGTGAGATTGTTCAATCGCACTACGCGAAGCGTTTCGCTGACGGATGCAGGTCGGCTCTTTATCCAGCAAGTCGCTCCACTGCTTCAGGACCTCCATGCCGCCCTGGAGGCCGTGCGTGAGCAACGTGAAACACCGTCTGGGACGATAAGGATCAACGCGGCGCCATTTGCTGCGCGCGCGATCATCTCACCGCTCGTTCTAGAGTTCCTGCGCCGCTATCCCGACATGCACGTCGATATCGTCACGGAAGGAAAAATGGTCGATATCGTCCGGGATGGTTTCGATCTGGGCGTCAGGGTGGCAGGCCTCGTCCCAAGCGACATGATTGCCGTTTCACTTGGGAGACCGCAACGGCACGCGGTTGTCGGTTCTCCGGAGTATCTTGAGAAGTATGGTACCCCGACTATTCCTCCAGATTTACTCAATCACAGATGCATCCGCGTTCGGTTGCCGGATGGCTCCTTGTTTCGGTGGCGTTTCGAAAAAGAGGGCGAGCAGTTGCAAGTCGATGTACGTGGCGCCATTACCCTCGATGAGGGGAGCCTTACAAGAACTGCCATTCTAAAGGGCACCGGCATCGGCTACATCTTTGAACAAGACATTCTCCCTGACATCGAGGCTGGGCGCGTCATCCGTGTTCTCGAAGACTGGACGCCGCCCTATCCGGGGCTTTGCCTGTACTATCCAGGGCGCCGAAACCTGTCTGCCGGCGTCAGAGCGTTCTTAGAACTTGCGCGTGAGGTCTCGCGACGGGCGGCCGGGGAATCGCGATGCGCGCCAACGAACTAATCGCATTCGCCTTGAAGGGATCAGAACCTACGACCCTGTTGTTACAAAAGCATCCGTCGACAATTCCCCGTCGACTCGGCCCCGATGGAATGACCGATTTGGGGCCGATGGCCGACCGTCCGCTGCTAGGACGCCGAACACAGAAAGCGGACATCACCTACGATTCCGTCATCAACCACAGCGCTGCTGCCCATCCGGCGAGGTCCTGCCCCGGTGGGACACGGACCGCCGCGAACGTCGTCGTATTGGAGATGAAGAAGGTAGCTCAGAAATTGAACCGCACCCCGAAGACATTTGCACTGGAGCCGCCGTGCACGTCGCCGAGCGTCCCCCAGGCTCCGGACCGGTGGTGTATCCGCCAGAAGAAATCGACGTCGGGCATGGTGTTGAAGGAAAGGTTCAACTCGGGGCCGAGATAGAACAGCGTTTTAGCGTCCCCGTTATGCTCCAGCTCGTTATTGCGCTCCCGTCCCTCCTGGGTATGCGTGACATGGCTGATGCCAAACGTAAAGGCTGGTGAGATACGGACGGTATCACCAATCTCGAAACCGTCGTAGCGAGCGACGCCGCCGCCCCAGAATTCCGCATTCGGATGCCCGCCGAATCTTCCGGCGAACCCCGCTTCCAGTCCGAACCTGAAGGAGCCCATCCTAGCCGGGAAGTACTGGTAGCCGAGGCCGAAGATCGGGAGGTCCTCGTACGT
>NZ_KB902581.1 GCF_000379605.1 Rhizobium giardinii bv. giardinii H152
GGCCCACGACGGACAAGCTCGAGCATGTCCATTTCTTCGTTCATGGCTTCTTTCGCCATGAGCATCGCCTTGTCGGCGCTTCCTCCAACTCCGATTCCCAGAATTCCAGGCGGACACCAGCCTGCGCCGAGCACCTCCACCGTCTTCACCACCCAGTCGCTGATTGATTCCGAGGGCTCCAGCACCGTGAACTTAGCTTTATTCTCAGACCCGCCACCCTTCGCCGATACAGTAATCGACATAAGGTCGCCCGAGACAAGGTCCACGCTGACCATTCCGGGGGTGTTATCGCCGCTGTTTTTGCGGGACGACAACGGATCAAGGACGATGGACGCCCGCAAGGGATTTTGATCGTTGAGGTAAGCCCTCCGAATTGCAGTATCGACCAGTTCCTGTAAAGACTTGTCGGAGTCGATACGGACCCTGATCCCGAGCTTTACGAAGACGTTGACGGAGCCAGTGTCCTGGCAGATGGGTCTTCGTCCGACGGCAGCCATTCGCGAGTTTACGAGAATCTGCGTAATGGCATCGCGCGCTGACGCGCTCTCCTCCCGCTCCAAGGCCGATACCATGTGCCTGATAAAATCTGGTGGATGATAATAGGAGATGAACTGCAGCGCTTCTGCAATACTATCGACGATGTCGGATTCGGTGATGATTGTCATGGCGGTCGAAGCCTCGTGAAGGTCAATGAGGGACAATGGCTGGAGTTGCGACCAACGACCAGTAAAAATGGCTGTTGGGAGCAAGAATGATCATCAATAGCTAGGGAGCCTAGACTGCCATTGAATTCAGCTATTGCTCGAAGATGGAGCCTCCTGTTGCTCTCGCCCACCTAATTTTCCATCGTTGGGGAAAGCGACCTATAGCCAGGAGCGTCCAAATGGCATTTCCCGTGGAATTGCGCGGCAACGACAGCAAAGCCGGCCAGCAACGATTGCAAGGCCTCTGCACGACGGCGTTCGATCCGTCTTCAAATGTTGCAACAGGTGAAATGCTCGCGACGCGTATTGCATCCGGGACACCGGAGCTTCTGGAGAATGTCGACGAAATCCTTTCAGCGTGTAGTCTGAGGGATGGCGCGACCTTGTCATTTCACCATCACCTTCGTGACGGTGATGCCGTCTTAAATCATGTACTCGATTCCGCCGCGAGATCCGGCCTCAAGGGTCTGACGATCGCCGCCAGCTCGATATTTCCCGTGCACGCACCACTTGTCGAACACATTGCGAACGGTGTCGTAGGTCGCATTGTATGTGACTACGTTAAAGGTCCGGTTGCCAGCGCAATCATGGAAGGCATGCTACCGCAGCCGGCCGTACTTCAAACTCACGGAGGTCGCGCCCGCGCCATCTCGAGTGGGCAGCTGATTATAGACGCTGCATTCTTGGGTGCGCCGCGGGTGAATCGAGATGGCAGTGCAAGTGGAGCTGGCGGACGGGCCTCTTGCGGGCCACTTGG
>NZ_KB902582.1 GCF_000379605.1 Rhizobium giardinii bv. giardinii H152
AAGAAACGCTGCTGGCTCATGATGGCATCCATGACGCCTCCGCAGTGAGCGCCTCCGTTCTTGCGGAATTCAAGAACGAAGGGCATGTGGCTTGCAAGATCGGCGGATCGTCCCCGCCGCGGGAAGAGGATCCTTGTCGCCCGAAACCCAACCGGAGTGGCGTTCGAGGTAGCGGTCGATCGGGGATTGATCTTTTCACCGCTTTGGAATCACAGACCAGCGACGCCATGCACAAAGAGGCTGGTGAAGTCACCTCCTCTTATTTTGGCTCGCTTGGCCATGTGCGCTTGGACGCCCAGCGCCACAAATAAAGATCCTCTGAGAAAAACGCGGATTGCCACATTGCGCGAACTTAGCGACGCCGATCCGGACGGAAGGTGGATCGTTCGTAGCGGCCCGGCTGATGACTGTTCGCTAACGTATCGCAAACAGGACCTGCGGCTGTTCTCGCTGTCCAGTGCCGAGCACTCGGTGTGTCTTGAGCGATTGGCCAGGCGCAATACCGGATGGATCAGCTTCTATTTTGTGGTCACAGGAGAGATTGAAGTCAGCGACCGGCCAAGGCGCAAAATTCGGCACATCCCATCGGGGCACGTTGCAAGTGTCCGTGAAACACCAGGGAAACGACTGACTATTCAGCCATCAAGTTCGTGGCTGGCGCTCCACTTGCCCCAATCGGCATTACGCCAGCATTTCGAGGAACTGACCGGCCACCCATATCTGCAAGAATTCTGTCTGCCTCCGACCAATTTTCGCGATGGCAGCGCACAGGACCTGTACCAGATCCTGCTCCAGGCCCTGAATATTCTGAGCGCCTCTCCCATGGAGGAAACCTTCGTGCTGGCGAGGGCTTACTATCAACTCGTGCTGACGCAGCTTTACACAAAGCTTCCTCACAATTTAGCAGGCGTATTTGTTTCCAGCACACCTTCAGATGCCCCGAGAGAGGTTCTCAGAACAGAAGCGTTGATGCGTGACAGGCTTTTTGAACCGGTCACGCTGAAAGAATTGACAGACGCCGCGGGATGCACTGAACGAACGCTCCAACGCCTATTCCGAACATACCGCGGACGCTCTCCGATGGGAGTGTTGTGCAATATGAGATTGGCAGCCGCGCACCACGCGATAAGAAATTGCGAACGGACCAGCATGACGGACCTAGCGATGAAGCTGCAATTCTCCAATCCCGCCCGCTTCTCGGCTCTCTACAAGCGAGCCTACGGCCTTAGCCCGTCACGTAGCATGCGACTGAACCGGCGCGAGGATTTTGAAACGAGCGGCTAGCTCCACTCATCTTTCTGGAAGCAATCGCGTTCCACAAGACGCTTGCTTTTCTCCTCCTCGCCTCATGAAAAGGCTCGACCCAGTAGACGGGCATTCCTGTTTTCAGTCGAATCGCTCCGGTTCTCTCGTTTGAGACATTCCGGATGGTTTCAAAAACCGTCTTTCTGAACGAACCTCAACACAAATACAGC
>NZ_KB902583.1 GCF_000379605.1 Rhizobium giardinii bv. giardinii H152
GCCGATGTCGCATCCTTTGGGTCAGAGATAAGTTTTATCTGCGGGCTGCAGGTCAAGCGGATCCTCCCCACGCCTCAGCAGCCACGAGTAGACCGGCGGCACGCGCTCGGCGATGGATTCGACATGGACGTCGATAAGGCAGGGCCCGTCTTCATTGGCAAAGGCCTCGGCCAACGCACTATCCAGTTCCAGTGCGGTCTTGGCGGTCCAAGCTTTTAGCCCATAGGCCTCAGCAATCGCTTTGCCCCGCGGCGCAAGGAAATCGACCCCGAAGCACTGATTGTGCCCGTTCAGCCTGTGCAGGCCCTTGATCCAACCGAATGTTCCATTGTTGAACAGGACGAGGATTGCTGGGACCTGCAAACGCACGAGAGTCTCGAGTTCGCCGACGGTCATGCCGAACGATCCATCGCCGAAAAGGCCGATTGGTCGCTTGAACGGATCAGCCCGCCAAGCCCCCACAGTGGCTGGCAGCGCCGAGCCGAGCCCGCCGAACGCGCGGGGAATGGCGAAGCGCGTTTCGCGGTCGTTGATCTTGAGGAAGCGCGTCATGTAAGGCGTAGGTGTTCCGGCGTCGGAATAAATGAGGGCGGGCTTGCCGGACGCTTGGAGCGAATTGTTGAACGCGCGCACCACCCGCTCTGGCCGCAAGGGAATCCGTTCGTCGGCGAGCGCCTCCTCGGCATGGTCCCAGAACATCTGGCGGCGGCGGTTTAATTCCGCCACCCAAGGTTCTAGCCGGGCGGAATCGATGTCGGTCTCCAGTTCTAGCATCTCTTCAAGGACCAGCCGCGCGTCCCCCTGAATCGATAGCAGGTTCTCATAGTTGTTCGCCATGATTTCGGGCGATATGTCGATCTGTGCAAGGCGGCGGTTGAGGGTGATCCGCGGGAAGGTCCAGCCGATAGTCACGACCGAGCCGATGCGTGAGCCTACGAACAGCGTGAAGTCGGAGTGTTCGAGTGCCCAGTTAGCATGGGGATGGTAGCCATTGTCGCCAATCACGCCAATGGCGAGGCGATGATCATCATCGATCGCGCCTTGGCCCGTCATCGTCGTGCACAACGGTACATTGTATTTCTCTGCCAGACGCGTGATCTGGTCACCTGCGAGCGCGCGGTTCACGCCTCCACCCGCCACGATCAATGGTCTTTCTGCTTTGTTCAGTAGATTGAGTAAATCTGCCATCTTGCTGCGCGGGGGCAGCGTTGGAAAGGCGGGGACGGTGCGGCACTCTTCCTCGACGTGCAGGGAGACCCGGGCTAGGTCTACCTCTGCCAGCAGCATGTCCTCGGGAATTTGTAGATGCACCGCGCCGGGCTTGCCGGAGCAGGCGACGCGGAAGGCCCGACGAATAATCTCTGGCAGCTTTTCAGGTGATTTCACCTGCACCGATAGTTTCGTTACGGGCTCAAACAGCTTGGCGCAGTCCAACTCCGTGAGGACGCCGCGTCCTTCGCCGG
>NZ_KB902584.1 GCF_000379605.1 Rhizobium giardinii bv. giardinii H152
GAACTTCGCCGCTATTGGTTCGAAACCTTTCGTCAGTGCCTCATGTAAAGCGTTTTCTTCAGAGAAGAGACTGATACGCATGAAGCACTTGCCGGTGCCCAGGTCGTTGAACTGTGAGCTATCGACGATGTTGCATCCCTGCTCGAACAGATATCCCGAGATCGCGGCCACGATACCACGGGTTGTGTTGCATGAGACCGTCAGGACATAATTCTTCATTCTTCACCGCGTTCATTCAGGTTTGCAGCCAATTGGCTTGTTGGATTTTGACAGTCGGTCCGTTGCGGCACTTCCAAACGGTGCGGGTCTGCCCTTTTCGCCACTAGGTGGCGGAAAGCCCGATATACCGATCGAGTTCGGTACGATTGCTGGCGAGTTTTGCCGCGGTTTCCTCGAAGACAATCTTTCCCTGGTCAAGAGCGACAACCCGATCAGCAAAGCGCAGAGCGAGGCCGATCTGTTGCTCCACCAGAACGACCGTGTGGCCTCGGTCAGCAAGATCGCCAAAAACGCCCACGAGCATTTCACAGATCACCGGCGCCAACCCCTCCAGCGGTTCGTCCAGTAAGATGATTTCGGGTCTCCCAAGCAGTGCACGGGCAATCGACAACATCTGTTGCTCGCCTCCGGAAAGCTGGCGTCCGCCATTAAATCGGCGTTCTTTCAACCTCGGAAACAAATCATAGGCTTCGTTGAGGCTTGAACCGTTCCGAATACCGGCAATCAGGTTCTCCTCGACAGAAAGCGAGGGGAAGATATCGCGCGTCTGCGGCACGATGCCCATCCCCAATCGCGCCCGCTCGTGAGCCTGAACGCCGTCAATTGGAACACCTCTCAATTTGATGCTTCCGGCGTGCTGACGAGTTTGCCCCATGATGGTGGCAAGCATCGTGGTCTTGCCGACCCCGTTTCGTCCGACGATCGCCAGGCGCTCGCCCTTTGAGACCTTGAGCGAAACATTGCGGATGATGTGGGTGTCGCCATATCCAGCCACGACACCATCCAATTCCAGCAGAGCATCAGTCATGGCCGGTCCCCAGATAGAGTTCTCGAACCTGCGGATTGGAGACCACCTCCTGTGGAGTGCCGTCCAATAGGATCGCGCCGTTGACCAGGACGATGATCCTATTGGCAACCTCAAAAACGAGTTGCATGTCATGCTCGATGATGAGAACCGACAAATCTGCCGGCAGCCTCTTTATTGCCTGGACGATCAGGTGGCTTTCAGTGGAAGGCACGCCTGCCGCTGGCTCATCAAGGATCAAGACCTTAGGCTTCAAAGCCAATGTCAGCGCCAGTTCGACGAGCCTTTGCTGGCCATAAGCAAGTCCACGTACGGGCTTGTCCGCCAGAGGCGTCAGCGCAAGATCCTCCAGTAACTGAAAGATTTCGCTTTCTATATTCGGCATCCCATCAGAGCGGCAAAAAACCTTGTTCGTACGGCGCTCCCTTTCCAGTAT
>NZ_KB902585.1 GCF_000379605.1 Rhizobium giardinii bv. giardinii H152
GAGGCGGCAGAATGAACGGCCCCGCCTTAGGTCCTTTGATGTCACGTACGGTTGACATGACCCATGGCGCCGGCGGGCGCGCCAGCGTCCAGCTCATTCAGTCGGTGTTTCTGAAGTACTTCGCCAACCCGTTTCTCGATCAGGGAAATGACGGTGCTGACATCGGCAGGGTGACTGGGCGTCTGGTCGTGACAACAGATGGCCACGTCATTTCGCCGCTGTTCTTTCCGGGCGGTAACATCGGTTCGCTCAGCGTGCATGGCACGGTTAATGACCTCGCCGTCATGGGCGCCAAGCCGGTGTGCCTAACCGCCGCCTTTATCATCGAAGAGGGTTTCCCGATCGAAGCACTGGAAGCCATTGCCTCATCCATGGGCCGCGCAGCCCGCGATGTCGGGGTGCCGATTGTTACCGGCGATACCAAGGTCGTCGGACGCGGGCAGGGGGATGGCGTCTTTATCACGCTGACCGGCCTTGGCTGCGTCGCCGAAGGCGTCCGCCTGTCCGGAGATCAGGCGAAGCCCGGCGATTGCATTCTCATTTCGGGTACAATTGGCGACCATGGCATAGCCATCATGTCGAAACGCGAGAACCTTGAGTTCGAGACGGAAATTCTGTCCGACAGCCAGCCCTTGCATGACCTTGCTGCTGCCATGCTCGAAGCCGTGCCCGGTATCCGCGTCATGCGCGACCCGACCCGTGGTGGCCTCAGCGCGACACTGAATGAAATAGCCCACCAATCCGGCGTTGGCATGTCCCTGATCGAGCGCGACATTCCGGTCAGGCCGGAAGTGCATGCCGCTTGCGAACTTCTTGGCATTGATCCGCTCAACGTCGCGAATGAAGGCAAGCTGATCGCCATTTGTGCCCCGGAAGAAAGTCAAAAGCTGCTCGCCGTCATGCACGCCCACCCGAGGGGTAGAGCTGCCGCACTGATCGGCACGGTTCTGGCGGATGCCAATTGCCTGATCCGCATGAAGACCGGCTTTGGTGGCAGCCGCGTGGTTGATTGGATCGCCGGCGAACAATTGCCGAGGATTTGCTGAACAATGCGCATCCTCATGATCACCCATAGTTTCAACTCGCTGGCCCAGCGCCTGCATGTGGAACTGCGTGCGCATGGCCATGGGCTATCAGTGGAACTCGACATCAATGACGATGTGACGATGCAGGCCGCAGACTTGTTCCAGCCTGATATCGTCCTCGCTCCTTTTCTCAAACGTCGCCTACCCGCGTCTCTCACCAGCCGCTGCATCTGCCTGATTGTCCATCCTGGCCCCGAAGGTGATCGCGGACCTGCGGCGCTGGATCATTCCATTCTCGACCAGCGCGGGAGCTGGGGCGTAACCGTGCTGCAGGCAACAGCTGAATATGATGCCGGGCCTGTTTGGGCCAGCGCCGACTTTTCGATGCGCAAGGCGCGCAAATCCAGCCTTTATCTCAACGAGGTTGCC
>NZ_KB902586.1 GCF_000379605.1 Rhizobium giardinii bv. giardinii H152
TTTCACCGAGATTTACGTCCGTGACGGAAAAACTCGCTTCGGACGCAGAGCAAAAGCGTGCTGATGTTCTACGCGTTGTCCGTGACACGTCAGTGCTGAGTTTGGGAGCAGCTATTACGGCACTGCTCGCCGTTTCATGCTTTGGTTTCCTCGCCATTCGCTCCTGGTTGGTCAAACCGATAAAGCAGATGGTTTCGACGATGAAGGTCATTGCCGACGGCGATTTGACATCGTCCGTTGAGGGAACGATCCGCCGTGACGAGATCGGATCTATGGCCCGCGCAGTGCAGATCTTTAAGGACAACGAGTTACGGACACGCGATCTCGAAAAGGACGTAGAGGCCAGTCGTGTCGCAAACGAGATCGAACTTGCGCGCATAGCCGAGACCGAGCGCCAGCGGGCACATGAAATGGCGGAGGCCACGGCCGGGCTGGCTGAGGGCCTGAAGCACCTTGCCGGCGGCAACCTCGTGTTCAGGCTCGACGACAATTTCGCTGAGGATTTCGAACCGTTGCGCGCAAACTTCAATGCTGCCGTTACCCAACTTGCTGAAGGTTTAAGAGCCGTGTCCGACGCCACCGGATCGATAGATGACGGCGCGCAGGAAATCAGTTTGAGCGCGCAGGACCTGTCCCGGCGGACTGAGCATCAAGCCGCTTCTCTGGAGCAGACTGCTGCCGCTCTGGATCAGATCACCCAAAACGTCGCCAACTCCAGCATGCGCACGGCGGAGGCTCGACACGTTGCGATCGAGGCGAACAAGTCGGCGCGTCACTCTGGGGAAGTGGTTTCCAGCGCTGTCACGGCGATGCGGCGCATCGAACACTCATCCTCGCAGATATCGGCTATTGTCGGCGTGATCGACGAAATCGCGTTTCAGACCAATCTCCTGGCCCTTAATGCGGGCGTTGAGGCAGCACGGTCCGGTGAGGCCGGAAAAGGTTTCGCGGTCGTTGCCCACGAGGTGCGGGAGCTTGCTCAACGCTCGGCGCACGCTGCAAAAGAGATCAAGGATCTTATCCTAAATTCGGTCGACGAGGTCAGCAATGGTGTCAAGCTGGTCCGCGATACCGGCGATACGCTCAAGATCATCGAGAAACAGATTGTGCTGATCAACACGCAACTCGATGCCGTTACGGCCGCTTCCAACGAGCAGTCGGTAACCCTTTCAGAGGTCAACCGGACAGTCAATCAAATGGATCAGGTTACGCAGCAAAATGCAGCGATGGCCGAAGAATCCACGGCTGCAAGCACAGCACTTGCCATCGAGGCAAAACGGTTGCGCGGGATTGTTTCGGAGTTTCAAATTGACGCGAGTGACACGACTGACGGTCGGCAAACCGGTGATACAGATCCGGACTCAGCGTCTTCGCCAGCTCATGCGTTGCTAACACAGGTCGCGCAAAGACTTGGGATGGCAAGAGACGTTTGAATAGCGGAACGCTATCG
>NZ_KB902587.1 GCF_000379605.1 Rhizobium giardinii bv. giardinii H152
GGTGAGGCGATTGCCAACGTCGTTCACACGCGTCCATCCCTCAGCCACCAAGGAAAGCTGGCTTTTCATGGACTCGTTGACGCCCCCGGCACGGATCGACTGCAGCATAGCATCGAAGTTGGCGATAGCCTTTGATATATCGGTCTCGACGAACTTCTTTTCGTCTGGTGAGACTGCTTGAAGATGACTGGCGTAGGAAAGCTGCGTCTTTAGAACGGCGCTCTCTAGTGCCCTCACTGAATTGACGCTGGGCAGCCAATACTTGTTGACCTCATCCGCTTTCGACTTGGTGACGGTCAACCCGTAGAGAGATGTCGCGGACATTAGCGCTGATAGGATGCCTACCAGCGCAAAGAACCCGATTATTACATGGGATATTTTCATTCTCATCATAGTTCCCCAAAATAGGCGTTATTCTTTGGAAGAAAAGAGAGATTTTTACTTAATAATTCTCTAAGATCTCAGCAACGTGGATTTCACCGGTGATTATACCAACCACGCTACATCGAAGCGCTAGCTTTTTTGCCATGAGGCGGTCCAGCTTGTCCTAGGCGGAATCGGCTAAAGGTAGAGGATTCAACCAAAAACGCATTACATAGTATTCGACGACGATCGTGTCCCAGGACCTGGTGTGCTTAGATGACCACGGCTCATACCAGATGGTCGGATGAGTATCAGCGGAGCATTTCGGACGGCGGAGGGTAAACTGAAGCGTTAATCCTGATGATCCGCGCGATCATCAAGCGACCACAGTTGCTGCGCAGTAAGCTTTTTGATCTCCCCGCCCGGCTTGGTAGCTTTTCTACCCACACAGGCGGCCGCCACAGCCTTAATTCCAATTGGACCATAATTACCACTCAGTCCATCAGGCGCTCTGTCTTCACTGAGTGGCGCGTCTTTTCCAATCTGAGTATTTTTGCTTGAACAATGCATCGTTACCTCTCGGCTATGGAAAAAGCCGCGCCCGAAGGCGCGGCGAAGTAGGCCCGCCGCTTAGTGTGCGGGCCAGGGAAGTGATGAAGGTTGTTCTCAGATGGTCGCCAGAGCACGTCGTTTCTCGACAGTGGCCTTCGCATCAACTTTGGAACTATCGCGGACGGGATAGCTGTCGAAGATGACCCCATAGACGTCGGCAGCTCTCCCCTCGGTCTCGTATTTTTCGAGGACATCGTTCAGCACGCGCTCCGGATCACGTTCCAGCGGCGAACCGTAACCGCCGCCAGAGCAATCGATCCCGCGAACGACATCACCTTGAGCCAGCTCGATGCGAGCGGCATTGGGCAGCTTGGTGCTTTCACCGCTCTTGCGGACAACGAAGCGTTCTGCGCGGACACCATCGAGGCCCCCCCGCACGCCCTTTGGTGGTTCTTCCTGACCATCGCCAGGGTACATCACCGTCATCGCATCTGATTTGATCCCGAATTCGATTTCTG
>NZ_KB902588.1 GCF_000379605.1 Rhizobium giardinii bv. giardinii H152
CCGACTGACAAAGGCTAAGCTTAATCGCTCGGTATGACGCACCTATGGAATGGGACAAGCCGTTTCTCGCCGTGTTGTTGATTGGCATGCTGCTTAAATGAGTTCGTCTACATGACCGCATCATCTCAACATGGACGCACCGCAGCTCACGTTGATCTTCCACCCTGTTCAAGTTCGAAGATAAGAGGTCAGTTCCCTGTCGCTTCGAACGGTTTGGCATCGACGCTCTCGCCGAGGGGCGGGCTCTGCCGGCAGGGGTCTTCGTTGATCGCAATGGCCGTCTCAAACCAGAATGTGCGATATAAGAAAACTTCCACAGATCGCCCTCAAAGCCTCCCGATCGAGGGTTTGCTCGTCGGGTTACCGTGAGGTTGCATTGACAGGGATACCGGCAAGCGCCGGCACCCATGGCACGTTGCAGGCTCAAGCTGCCCGTTGTTGCGCCGTCGGCTGCAGATCATGGAGATAGGCAACTGCCCTCTGCGCATGCGCCGCCGCAGTAAAGATGAACCGTTTCTCGTTTTTCAGAACCTCGAGCCAGGACGAGATATAACTTGCGTGATCCGGTCGCGGCTCCATCACCGGCACGAGGCCGAGATCGGCGCATAGAAAAACGGCGCCGAGTTCGGCAATCAGCTCTTCGCGCGCACGCTCAGACTTGTCCTTCGCGTAACGCGCGAGGTCACGGTCGAGGCGATGCTTTGCCCCAACCCAATGGATTTGCTCATGGGCAAGGGTCGCGTAATAGGACTCCACATCACGGAAGGTTTCGATCGGCGGCATCTGGATCAGATCGGCACCCGGGGCATAGAAGGCTTTGTCTCCACCATGGCGGATCACGGCTCCCGTCGCGGCGAAGAATGCATCGGCTGTCGCGATGCGATTCAAGCGCGTCCTGGGCGCTTCCGGACGAGACGGCCGATATTCACTGGGCAGATCATCGATCTGTTCGACATTGAACACCGTGTATGCTTTCAGGAACGGAATATCGTGTTCGACCTCGTCGCCATTCTCGGCAGTTTCCGTCCTCCTTACCCGGTTCGCATAGACGACCGTCGAGCCGGTCTCACCCTTGCGGACATGAGCGCCGAGTTCGGCTGCCTGGCGGAACGTCATCCATGTCGGCGCGCGAAACCCGCGCGAGACCGTTTCTGACCAGAGCAACAGAACATTGATGCCGGAATAGGGCTCGCCGTTGTGCCGCAACGGCCGGCTGATGCGACCTTCAAGATCGCCCGTGTTCCAGGGCTGCACCCAGGGGCGGACGCCCTCCTCCAGCGATACCACAATGCGGTCGGTAATTTTAGTGTAGATGTCGACGCGCGCTTCCTGAGCGTTCTTTCTGTTTTCCTGTCTCATTTTCATTCTCCTCGATTCCAAGACCACGCCCATCGCGGTCCGTCACGGCGGTCGAAGAGCGGAGGCC
>NZ_KB902589.1 GCF_000379605.1 Rhizobium giardinii bv. giardinii H152
GACCTTCCGGACGACTATCCAATGGTCGCGCCTGCCTATGCGGCCAAACGGTCCGAGCTGGCAAAAAGCACAGGCCTCGGGCACTTTCGCAAGAAGCGTGCGACCTGACTGCCGACCGAGCGGCGAGACAGGTCATGCCGGATGTCGCGCATCCCCCGCCCGCCTGCAGCGTTCCCGCGCAGCGATCGCGCTCTAGCAGGCTGTTGAAGAAGTCTCTGGTTTCGCCTTCAGCACGGCCTCGTCGCCATTGTGGTACGCGAAAGTGATCTCGATCGAGTCATCGTCGAGCAATTCTTTCGCCGCCACACGCAGTTCGGCCATGTGACTGGTTCTGTCGGAGTCGGGATCCACGGTGCGATTTAATGGCGCGCCACTTCAGATCCTTTCAAGCCGACCAATGAAGGGAGACCAAGGGTTCGAACCAGTTTATGTAGAAGGTCGAGTAAACGCTGCCGATACCACTAAAATTCGACTTAGGTTGAGTAATTGCCTTTGTCCGGACTGCTCGCGCCTGCGCCTTTGAGAGGCGAGCCGAGCGATGGGCATTGAGCGGCTGGTCCCGACTCCTGGCCCTTGCCGAGCGGCCTCAGCCGCGCAGCAGCGGAAGCATTTGATCACCCTGTCGCTTTATCTCGGACAAGTACGGCGTGTCCGAGAGTACAAAGTGTGTAATGCCCAGATCCTCGTACTTACGCAGCGAACGGGCAACGTCTGCCGCTGAGCCGACCAACCAGGTGGTGCCGGCACCGCCGCCGCCAAATTTGCCCGGCGCGGTATAGTGGTTGTCATCGAGAACCTCGCCGCGCTCGTGCAGATCGAGCAGCCGCTTCTGGCCCACCGCTACTGCCCGTTGATGGTCGCTCTAGCCGTCGCCCTTGCTCTTGGCCATCTCGGCGACCTTCGCCTCGGCGTCGGCCCAGNCCTGTTCAGTGGTGTCGCGGACCAGCGTGGTGACCCGCAACCCGAATTCCAGCGGCGGGAGGTCGCGGTCCAGTTCCCGGCTCAGCGCTTTCAGCCGCTCGATCCGCTCCCGGACGCCGTCGAGCGGTTCACCCCAGAAGAGCTGGACATCGGCCTCCGTGACTGAGACCCGCTCGGCCGCCTCAGAGGCTCCGCCGAAGTAGAGCCTGGGGTGCCGATGATTGCCGCGAACATGGATACCCGGCATCACCGTGGACCCGGTGACGCTGAAGTGCTCGCCCGTAAAGGTGACGTTCTCCTCGGTCCAAAGTCTGCGAGCCAGTCGCATGAACTCCTTGGTGCGGCCATAGCGGTGTGCCTGATCGCCTTCGCTGTCGCCGTAGGCAGAAAGGTTGTCCTTGCCCGACACGATGTTGATACGCACGCGACCGCCTGTGAGGTTATCCAGCGTGGCCGCTGCGGAGGCGAAGTTCGCCGGCCGCCAATAGCCCGG
>NZ_KB902590.1 GCF_000379605.1 Rhizobium giardinii bv. giardinii H152
CGCCATCGCACCACCATCGATCAGGCCGGCTTCTTGCGCGAAAGGCACGCCGATCGTTTTTTGAAGCCGCCGGAGGAAATGCACCGTCTGTTCAGCCGATACCCCGAGGCACTGGCCCGCACCCGCGAGATTGTCGACCGCTGTCGCTTCGACATGAGCGAACTGACCTATCAATACCCTGAGGAAGCGATCATCACCGGCCTGACAGCGCAACAGACGCTGGAAAAATTCACCTGGGAGGGTGCGCGCGATCGCTATCCCGAGGGTGTTCCGGATGATGTAGTGAAGACCCTCAACCACGAACTCGATCTGATCCGCAAACTCGACTACGCCCCGTACTTCCTGACCGTCTACAGCATCGTCCGCTTTGCGCGATCTCAGGATATCCTCTGCCAGGGCCGAGGAAGTGCCGCCAATTCTGCAGTCTGTTATGTGCTGGGGATCACGGCGATCGATCCGGCCGCAAACGATCTTCTGTTCGAGCGCTTTATCTCGGAAGAGCGCAACGAGCCGCCCGACATCGACGTCGATTTCGAACATGCCAGGCGCGAAGAGGTGATCCAGTGGATCTATAAGACCTACGGCCGGCAGAAGGCTGCCCTTTGCGCGACCGTCACCCGCTACCGCGCCAAGGGTGCGCTTCGCGATGTCGGCAAGGTGCTCGGCCTGCCCGAAGACATGATCACGGCGCTGTCTTCAGGCGTCTGGGGCTGGAGCAAGGAGGGCGTCGGTGAAAAGCAAGTCAACGAGCTGAACATGAACATGTCCGACCGCCGCCTGCAGCTGACATTGGAGCTGGCGCAGCAGTTGATGGGCGCTCCGCGTCATCTGGGCCAGCATCCGGGTGGCTTCGTCCTGACCAATGACCGGCTCGACGAACTGGTGCCGATCGAGCAGGCGCGGATGGAGGATCGGCAAACGATCGAATGGGACAAAGACGATATCGAGGCGCTCAAGTTCATGAAGGTGGATGTGCTTGCCTTGGGAATGCTCACCTGCATGGCCAAAGGCTTTGCCCTTTTGCAGGAGCACAAGGGCGTGACGCTCGATCTGGCGACGATCGAACAGGAAGACCCGGCGACTTACGCAATGATCCGCAAGGCCGACACGCTCGGCACTTTCCAGATCGAATCCCGGGCACAGATGTCTATGCTGCCGCGGTTGAAACCCCAGACCTATTACGACCTGGTCATCCAGGTGGCGATCGTTCGCCCAGGGCCGATACAGGGCGACATGGTGCATCCTTACCTAAGACGGCGCGAAGGCAAGGAGGCGGTCGTCTATCCAAAGCCGGAACTCGAGGCTGTTCTCGGCAAGACGCTGGGCGTGCCACTGTTTCAGGAGTCTGCGATGAAGGTGGCGATCGTCTGTGCCGGATTTACCGCCGGCGAGGCCGACGCACTCAGAC
>NZ_KB902591.1:0-49797 GCF_000379605.1 Rhizobium giardinii bv. giardinii H152
TGGAAGATCTTGTCCTTGCCGATCGAGAAGCGCGAGGTGCCGTCCGGCATCAGGCCCTGGCCTTGAGTGGCGCGGATCGAGGTGCACAGGTTGGTCTTGCGCGACAGGCACGAGTAGCATTCGCGGCATTCCGGCGTGTAGAGCGGAATGACATGGTCGCCCTTCTTCAGCGACGTGACGCCCGGTCCGACTTCGACGACGATGCCGGCGCCTTCATGGCCGAGGATCGCCGGAAACAGGCCTTCCGGATCGGCACCCGACAGCGTGAACTCGTCGGTGTGGCAGATGCCGGTCGCCTTGACCTCGACCAGCACTTCGCCGGCGCGCGGGCCATCCAGCTGAACGGTCATGATTTCCAATGGCTTGCCGGCCTGAACGGCAACAGCGGCGCGTACGTCCATGGTTCTTCTCCCTGAATGATTTGGCGCCACAATCGCAGAGTGGCGTGCGGCGCTCAAGCCGGAATCGGCTATTTTGAGTCGTGATTGTCATATGTCCTGCAGGACGCGGTTGATTTCCATCTCAAGGGCAGAGATCGCCTTTCCAGTCTGCTCGTGCAGTTTCTTCACCTGCGCCAGCTGGTCGCGCAACTGGCCGGCAACGCTGTTGGAAAGATCGTCCTTCGGCGCCTCACCGATACCGGCGATCAGCCAGGCCGGGCTGACCCCCAGCACGCCCGCCAGCGTGAACAACCGGCTGGTGCGCGGTTCCGACCGGTCGCGCTCCCATGCGGAAATCGTGTCGCTGCGAACGCCCAGCCGGTCTGCCAGCTCCTGGACAGAGAGATTCATCGCATCGCGCGCGCGCCAGATGCGGCCGCCAAGCGTATCATTGTCGCTTGGCTGGCGAATCATCGCTAGAAAGGTATCGGTTGATAAGCGCATCGGTCTCTCCTTTTGCCTTCTTGGCTTGGATGGTCGAGTTCCGGGGCGGCCGCGCGAATGCGGTCGGATGGTTCACCCGACCAGTCTATACCGACCTCCACGCGATCGGACACTTCAGCACGCCAAAAATACCGCCAAAAACGCCTTTCGCTTCGTGGTCCGACAACAAAGAAATGGAGCGACAGCTTGAGCACGCCATCGCGTATAACCCCCGCCACCACCGTCATGCAGGGTCTTGCGATCATGCTGATTGCGATGATCATCCTGCCCTGCATGGATGCGATCGCCAAATACATGGCCGTCTATCAGGGCATGTCCCCGGGGCAGGTGACGTTCTACAGGTTCTTCTTCCAGCTCGTGTCTGTGCTGCCACTCTTGCTGACCACGGGTGGTCTGCGGGCGCTGAAACCCAGGCGGCTGTGGTTCAATCTGCTGCGCGGCGTGCTGCTTGCCGGCGCGGCATTGTTGTTCTTCGTTTCTGTCAAATACATGCCGCTTGCCGACGTCTTCGCCATCTATTTCGTCGAACCGTTTATCCTTACCTGCCTTTCGGCACTGATCCTGCGCGAAAAAGTCGGATGGCGGCGCTGGCTCGCCATCGTCATCGGTTTCGGCGGCGCAATGATCGTTATCCAGCCGAGCTTCGAGCTCTTCGGCTTGACGTCGCTGCTGCCGGTTTTCTGCGCCTTCCTGTTTGCCTGCTATCTTCTGTTGAACCGGATTGTCGGCAGTGCCGACACGCCGCTGGCGATGCAGACGATCGCCGGGATCGGCGGGTCTCTGTTCATGATCGTGATAATCGCCGTCGGACACAGCGCCGGAGCGGCGGATTTCGTGCCGTCGCTGCCGCATTCCCCACTCGGCTGGGTTCTGGTCATCGCCCTCGGCACGATTTCCGGCTACGGCCACCTCCTGGTCGTCAAGGCGTTTCAGGCAGCCCCCGTATCGCTTCTTGCTCCGTTCCACTATTTCGAGATCATCACCGGGACCGCTCTGGGTTTCCTGATCTTCAGCGAATTTCCGACAGCGTCGAAATGGCTTGGCATCGCGATCATCGTTGGTTCCGGCCTTTTCATGATCTGGCGGGAGCGGCAGGCGGGGCTACTGGATAATTCCCTGGAATCGGATGCTGTTTGAGAATGAGGCGCGGCGCTGCAATGGTAAAATTTGAATGAATCGCGCAGGCGTTTGTTAACGCCCATTCTTTTCTGAATAGAAAGGCGTTGCGCCTACGCTACTTCCAGTTTCATGATGAAACGGGAGAGAGAAAAGATGAGTGAACTTCGTCTTTCTTACCCGGCATGTGCGATCGCCGGGAAAATGCGCTTGACGGCAAAAGATGTCGACGTCCTGCGCGAGCATGTTTTCGCCGGAGGACTGACATCATCGCAGGATGCGATGATCCTCCTGGCAATCAACAGCTCCTGCAGCGAAAAATGTCCCGGGTGGCATCACTATTTCATCGAGACCATGACGGATTTCATCGTCCACCGCACCGAACCGCAGGGCTCGGTGGACGAGTGGAATGCCGATTGGCTGATCGCCATGATCTCGACGCGCGGCGTGATCAATTCGCGCCCGGAACTGGATCTGCTGTTTCATGTCATCGATATGTCGTCGCGCATTCCCGACAGGCTGTCGATCTTTGCGCTTGAGCAGATTCGCCTGGCGATCACCGACGAAATCGGCGCCTGGGCCGTAATGCGCGGCGGCAGGCAACGCGGGTTGCAAAAATCCGACGTCATGCTGATTGGCCGGGTGATGAGCGCGATTGCACGCTCGCGCGGCAACCATCTTACGGCGCAGGAGCAGCGGGCGCTCGATGAGCTCGGCATTCTGACGGGGTTGCCGGCCCATGATGCGACCGCGGCATAGGGCCTTGGAAGCAGGGCAGCGGGCGATCGCCGGCTCTCCGCTTGATTGTGCCTGACGACCGGAAGTTTTTACTGACATTGGCCATTCTCGCGGTGGGCTGGCATATCGGTTTGTCGTCGCAGGCGCTTGGCTGGGCTCGCCGTCTTTGCTCTGCTGAGCCTGATGGGACAGGGCGGCGTCAAGCCACGGCATCGTCTGAACGAGATGACTTGCCGTCAGCGTATCATCAGCCGCCGTGGTCTCTATTCCGCCGTCGCCCTGCATGGCAATGCCATCATCTATGCGACGGACCGGCTGTTTTCCTGAGCGCCGTCGTTGATTGTCGGGCCGAAAATGGCCTCGAACGCCTGGCGCAGCTTGATGTCGACATCGGTGATCATCACCGGCAGGCCGAGATCGACGAGGCTTGTGACGCCGTAACCGCGAATACCGCAGGGCACGATGCCGCCGAAATGATCGAGATCCGGATCGACATTCAGCGAAAGCCCGTGAAAGCTCACCCATTTGCGCAGGCGGATACCGATTGCGGCAATCTTGTCTTCCGCCATCGAGCCATCGGGCAGCGCCGGCCGTTCCGGCCGGCGCACCCAGACGCCGACACGCTCTTCCCGGCGCTCGCCCTTGACGTTCATGCTGGCGAGCGTTTCGATAATCACGCCTTCGAGCGCAGCGACGAAGGCCCGCACGTCCTGCTTGCGCCGCTTCAGATCGAGCATGACGTAGACGACGCGCTGTCCCGGCCCGTGATAGGTGTATTCGCCGCCGCGGCCCGTCTGGTACACCGGAAATCGGTCGGGCATGACGAGGTCCGATGCATCGGCGCTGGTGCCGGCGGTATAGAGCGGCGGATGCTCGACGAGCCATACGAGTTCGTCCGCCTCGCCGGCCGAGATTGCCGCTGCTTCGCGCTCCATCGTTTCCACAGCCTTGGCATAATCGACGAGCGAAGGCGCGATTCGCCAGCGCACCGCCGCTGATCCTTCGGCAGAGAAGAATGTCTTTTCAAGGCTTTCGCGTTGCATGGTCGCCGGCAATCCTGTTTGTGCGTGGTTTCTAGATGGTACGCGAAGGGCCAAGAGTCCAGCGTTCTCAGGGGACGCGAGATCGGCTTGTTGAAATAGTTGCTGTTGCCGTCAACTTTCTGTCATCCTGCTCTTGTGCACCCCAAATGCTTTTGCTACATGCACCCCCGCCGGAGCAATCGGGCACCTACCACGATGCGGTCGTGGCGGAATTGGTAGACGCGCAGCGTTGAGGTCGCTGTGGGGCAACCCGTGGAAGTTCGAGTCTTCTCGACCGCACCATTGGCTTTCGAGCCAAGCAAAAAGAGCCCGCTTTCAGCGGGTTTTTTTATGTCCTGAAAAGCGCTTAGCCAATCCTGCCGAGTTTTGCGAAACGCTTTGTCGCGCGCTCGCGCTTCAGCCGGGACAGCCGCTGCAGCCAGAAGATGCCGTCGAGCTGGTCGATCTCGTGCTGCAGGCAGATCGATAGAAAACCATCGACTTCCGTCTCGACCACATCGCCGGCAATCGTCTGGTAGCGGAGGCGGATCAGGCGGGGACGAACGACGTCTTCGGTGATTCCCGGCATGGAAACGCTGCCTTCGGTGTGCGAGACCGTGTCGCTGGACGACCAGACAATTTCCGGATTGACGTAGATTTTCGGTCCCGATGCGGAATCCAGCTCGATAACCGTGATGCGCTGCAGGACGCCGATATGCGGCGCCGTGATGCCGACGCCCGGCGCTGCGCGCATCGTTTCCAGGAGGTCGTCGGCAAGCGCGGCGAGATCCTTGTCGAACCGTTCCACGGGAACTGCCGGCATGCTCAGCCGCGCATCGGGAAATCGCAGGATCAATCGTATCGGCAAGGTCGCCTCCGCGTAATTAAGCCGCCTCAGAGCTAAACAATTTCTGTGTTTTTGCAACAGCTTGGGTAAAAGTGATGGCGCGATCGCTCTGGGGGCGAATCGGATGGTGGACCTTGCCGGTAGGTTGGTTTAGCAGGGAAGGGCGGTTCCTCTCGCGGGGGCTCCGCGACCATCGGCATATGACATGGCCTTCCTGCTCCCGCCGGTTCGTGTGCCGGCGGCATGGATGGCTGCAATTCTTGCGAGGGCGGGCACATGAGCAGCACCGGCGATCAGGAAAATGAGCGCAACGCGGTGGGCGAAGACGCCTATGACGGCTCCGACATCTATGCCGAAGACGGGTCGGTGCGTTCCGACTACCTGATGCATGTCGGCGCGGCGATTGCCGATCGCGATCTGCTCTATCTTCGCCAGCATGTTGCCCGCCTGCACGCGTCGGAGATGGGCGACGTGCTGGAAGCGATCCAGCCGGAGCAGCGCCGGGCGCTGGTTTCCCTGCTTGGCGAGGATTTCGACCTGTCGGCACTGACCGAAGTGGACGAGGCGATCCGCCTCGACATCGTCGAACACCTGCCGAACGAGCAGATCGCCGCTGCGATCGGCGAGATGGATTCGGACGACGCCGTCTACATCCTGGAAGACCTCGACCAGGAAGACCAGGAAGAAATCCTGTCGAAGCTGCCGTTCACGGAACGGGTGCGGCTGCGCCGTTCGCTCGACTATCCCGAAAGCACGGCCGGTCGCCGCATGCAGACGGAGTTCGTGGCGGTGCCGCCATTCTGGACGGTCGGTCAGACCATCGACTACATGCGCGAGGACGATGACCTGCCCGAAAGCTTTACCCAGATCTTCGTTATCGATCCGACCTTCAAGCTGGTCGGCGCGCTCGATCTCGACCGTATCCTGCGCACCAAGCGCTCGGTCAAGATCGAGACCATCATGCGCGAGACGGTGCACCCGATCCCGGCCGAAATGGACCAGGAAGAAGCTGCCCAGCTCTTCGAGCAATACGACCTTTTGTCTGCTGCGGTCGTTGACGAAAACAACCGCCTGGTCGGTGTCCTGACGATCGATGATGTTGTCGACGTCATCCAGGAAGAGGCTGAGGAAGACCTGATGCGTCTCGGCGGCGTCGGTGACGAAGAACTCTCCGATTCGATCATCAGCACGTCGCGGTCGCGCGTCGTCTGGCTGCTGGTCAATCTGGGAACAGCGTTCCTCGCGGCTTCGGTCATCGGGCTTTTCGAGGCAACGATCCAGCAGATCGTCGCCCTTGCCATACTGATGCCGATCGTCGCCGGCATGGGCGGCAATGCCGGCTCGCAGACGATGACGGTCACGGTGCGGGCGCTCGCGACCCGCGATCTCGATATTCACAATGCCTGGCGCATCGTTCGCCGTGAGGCCGGTGTCGGCCTCTTGAACGGGTTGCTGTTCGGCGTGTTGATCGGCATCGTCGCTGGCGCGTGGTTCCAGGACTACAATATCGGCGGCATCATCGCCGCCGCCATGCTGATCAACATGATCGCCGCCGCTCTGGCCGGGATCACGATCCCGTTGCTACTCGACCGTTTCGGTGCCGATCCCGCCGTCTCTTCGGCGGTTTTCGTCACCACGGTGACGGACGTGACCGGATTTTTTGCCTTCCTCGGTCTCGCGACCTGGTGGTTCCATGTCAGCTAGCGCTTACGGGAAAAGTTTGACTTTTACGTCAAAGTCAATCAGATTGTCCGAGGGACATGCGACGGCCTCTTTTCAGGCGGGTGACCGGCGCGACACTTGAACCGCATCGTGAAGTACCGGCGTCTCGCTTCAGGTGCTTCAAGCCGCGGTTCCAAGCGAGGCAGGCGTGAATAAATACTATACCATTACGGAACTGACACGGGAATTCGGCATATCGACCCGAACGTTGCGCTTCTACGAGGATGAGGGTCTCATTCATCCGGAGCGGCGCGGTCGCACCCGATTGTTCCGCTCGGCCGACCGCCGGTTGATCATGGAAATCCTGCGCGGTCGCCGCATCGGTTTCACCATCGCCGAGATTCGCGAAATTATCCAGGTCTACAAGGATCCGCCCGGCGAGGCGGGGCAGTTGCGGCTTCTGATGAAGCGTGTCGAGGAAAAGCGCGAAGAACTGCAGCAGAAGCGCAAGGACATCGAGGAGACACTCGAAGAATTGAACAATGTCGAGGAAGCCTGTCTGACACGGCTGGCCGAGATAGGTGTTGGCACCTGACGCGCACGGTCTTGCGCCACAGTTCGTGTCAAATCCACCGGCTGGTGGCGCGGCAATAGCGCTCGAACTCGAACCCGAAGCGCGACAACAGATGAAGTTCCTCATTGCGGATGGCAAAGGCGGTCGTCAGGGCCACGGAAGCGCTGGCCAGAATGAAGAACCATGGGTTGAGCGTGATCAGGCCGAAACCGACCATCATGATCGTGTAACCGAGATAGATCGGATTGCGGGTGAAGCGGAACGGTCCGCAGGTGACGAGATGCGATGAACCCCGATGCGGCAGCACGGCGGTGTGCCGTTCGATCAGCGTCTTCATCGCCCATATATCCAGGAACAGCGCGATGAGAACGAGGGCGGCGCCGGCAAGCCACGGTATCCAGCCCTGGCTGTGAGCGACGGCAATCGGCGCCGAACGCCCCAGGGCCACCGCCCCCAGCATGGCGAGCACATAAAGAAAGGGTGGCCAGGGATATGTCAGCGGCTTGGCGCGATAGGCGTTCATGTCTATTCCTTCGCTTGTGCGTCCACGGTGCATTGACCGGCGATGCGCGCAATGCGCTCGTCGGTATTGATGTCGATTTTGCCGGCGTTCAGCGGCTCGAAAAGATTCTCCTCCATCAGCTTGTCTAGCGTGCAGCCGCAGAAATTCGCGCAGATGGCGGCGGTTTCCTGCTTGCGGCAGGTCATCTCGCAATTGGCGCGGAAGGCCTCGACGGGGTCCGGCTTGGCTGCGGGAAAACCGAGAGAGAAGAGATAGAC
Organism: Rhizobium giardinii bv. giardinii H152; assembly: GCF_000379605.1. Classification (GTDB taxonomy): domain Bacteria; phylum Pseudomonadota; class Alphaproteobacteria; order Rhizobiales; family Rhizobiaceae; genus Pararhizobium; species Pararhizobium giardinii. The sequence goes on from NZ_KB902591.1 coordinate 7,624, forward strand.
GAGCGCGAACAACAGCGGCTGATGCAGAAGATAGATGACGAGACTGTTGCGTCCGGCCGTGGTCAGCAGCATTTTCCACCGCGCGCTGCCGTCGGTGCGCAATGCGTCGAACCATCCGAAGCCCGTTGCAATGCGCGCCGCCGCAATGCCTGCGAGGAACGGAGCAAGCCATGGGAGCAAGGGGACATAGTCGTTGGAGCGGGGCAAGGTTTCCGACAGGCCAACCCACAGCAGCGCCGGCGTGTCGAACACCGGTGATCGCAGGTAGAACGGTGCCGCGAAGGCCGCGGCTGCCGCCGCCAATGTCAGGAGGGCGGGCAGCCTGAGGAAGACCAGGCCGATCAGGCTCGCCGCGGCGATCGAATGCAGGATGCCGAAGAAGATGAAGCTGTCGGGGAAGGCAAACCAGGTGACGCCGGTGATGGCGAGGGCAGCGGCTGCTATTTTGGCAAAGCGGATGGCGAAGGAGCGGGCGCGAAAGACGGGGTAGTGCCCGAGCACCAGGCTGACGCCGGCCAGAAACAGGAAACTGCCGGCGATCAGCCGTGCATATATCTTGAATGCCCCGGTCGCGACGGTGCCAGGTTCGATATAGCCGAAGAATTCCAGATCCCAGGAAAAATGATAGGTCGCCATGGCGACCAGGGCGACACCGCGCATGGCATCGATCGCCCAGATCCGGCCCCCTTTTTCGGCGGTTGCCGGCGGCGCTGTCCCATTGTCGCTTGCGTTGACTGCGTTGCGAATCGACATGGCTCTACTTTCCAATTCTCAGAACATACGGCGGCAAGCTTGCGTCAGGCGCAAGGGTTCGCTGTGCTGTGTCAAAAACTTAAGGGTTTGTGTCGTCAAGAAGGGCTTCGCGCGCTTCTGAATAGAATTGTCGCCGCGTGAGCACGAAGATGACGAAGATGGTCAGGGCGATGAAGACGTAGGGGCTGACGAACCAGCCGAGATAACCGATCGACAGGAAGATGCTGCGCAGGCCGGCATTGAAGTGCTTGGCGGCGAGGATGTTCATCTTGACTGCACGTCCGGCCGCTCGTTCGGCGCCGGCCCGGTCCTGCTGCATGTCCGACATCATCGGAATGCCGCCGACCAGGATGGAGCAGTAGTTGAACAGGCGGTAGGACCAGGCGAACTTGAAAAAGGCATAGGCGAACAGGCAGGCAAGGCCGCCGACCTTCAGTTCGAAGGCACTGCGCCCGCCATGAAAGACGTAAGGCAGGTCGTTCATGATCGTCTGGACCTGGTCCGTGGCTCCGAGCAAGGCGAAACAGCCGCCGAGCGCGAAGATTGTCGTGGACGCAAAGAAGGCCGTACCCGCCTGCAGGCCGGCAACGATCTGGGTGTCGATCATCTTCAGGTCGCGATTGAGCGAATTGAGGAGCCACCGGCGGCGGTTCTCCATCATCAGCCGCGTCAGGCTGATCCGCTGGAATTGAACCTTGCCGTCCGTGGCCCAGTTGTATCCGGTCCACAGCAGCGCAAAAACCGCCAATGCGATATAATCGGTAAGTGTCATGCTTGTGTTTTTGGCATGGTTTGCCGAAATTGCAAGGCGCTGCGAAAGTTCACCGTGCCCCTTGAAATCGGCTGCCGCGCATGGCGACTTATAGGTGAAGAATCGCCGTGATGGCGCGGGAGCCGCAAAGCGTGTCGCACCCGCGGGACCGGATGTCGGTCGATCGCCTGATGGCAGGCGCAGGATAGCCTAGTTTCGTAGATATGATCATGGTCGGCGTGTTTCCGGCCAACCAGTGCCCAGGGCGGAGTTCGAATGTTTCTTTCGGTTTTTGACGTCTTCAAGATCGGTATCGGTCCTTCAAGTTCGCACACGATGGGCCCGATGTCGGCGGCCAACCGCTTTCTCGACCTGATCCTGTCGAGCGACTGGCCGCGGCCGGCCAATGCTGCCGTCGCCTCGATCAAGTCGAGCCTGCATGGTTCGCTCGCCTTTACCGGTATCGGCCATGGAACGGGCAGGGCGGTGATCCTCGGCCTGATGGGCGAGCGCCCCGATCAGGTCGATCCAGATCGCATGGACGAAATCATCGAAACGGTCGAGCGCACCGGCCGCATCACGCCGCCCGGACATCCGGCCTATGATTTCCAGCCGAAGACCGACCTCGTCTTCGACAAGAAGGTGCCCTTGCCGGGCCACGCCAATGGCATGTCCTTTTCCGCCTTCGACAGGGATGGGCGGTTGCTGCTGAAGCGCGTCTATTATTCCATCGGCGGCGGCTTCGTCGTCACCGATACGGAACTTGAGGCGATGAAGGCGAGCAAGGCAAAGCCGGGCGGCGTCAAGGTCCCCTATCCCTTCTCGACCGCCAGGCAGATGCTTGAGATGGCGGCGCGTTCGGGCCTGTCGATCGCCCAGATGAAGCGGGCGAACGAGGAATGTTCGATGTCGCGGGAGGAACTGGACGAAGGGCTCGATCGCATCTGGGCGGCAATGAAAAGCTGCATCGACCGCGGCCTGACCGGCGGCGGTATCCTGCCCGGCGGGCTGAAGGTGCGCCGCCGCGCCGCCATGATCCACGACAAGCTGCAGGAGGAATGGCGCTCCAACAAGGTCAATCCGCTGCTCGCCAACGACTGGCTGAGCGTCTACGCGATGGCGGTCAACGAGGAGAACGCCGCTGGCGGCAGGGTGGTGACCTCACCGACCAATGGCGCAGCCGGCGTGGTTCCGGCGACCATCCGTTACTATCTGCATTTTCACGACGATGCGGACCATCATGGCATTCGCGACTATCTTCTGACCGCCGCTGCAATCGGCGGCATCATCAAGTTCAACGCCTCGATCTCCGGCGCCGAGGTCGGCTGTCAGGGCGAAGTCGGCTCTGCATCTGCGATGGCGGCGGCCGGGCTTGCGGCCGTGATGGGCGGCACGCCCGAGCAGATCGAGAACGCCGCGGAAATCGCGCTCGAACATCATCTCGGCATGACCTGCGATCCGATTGCTGGCCTCGTGCAGGTGCCCTGCATCGAGCGCAATGCGCTCGGCGCGGTCAAGGCTGTCACCGCCGCGTCGTTGGCGATCAAGGGCGACGGGCAGCATTTCGTGCCGCTGGATGCCTGCATCGAGACAATGCGCCAGACCGGCGTCGATATGCACGACAAATACAAGGAGACCTCGACGGGCGGCCTCGCCGTCAATGTCGTGGAGTGCTAGCGCGTCGTCCTGTGGAGCGGTCAAGAACAAGCTTGACCGCGAGGACCTACTGGGTGTTCAACACCGGCCATGGCCTTGCATCTCATCAAGCTCTGCGTCGGCGCGGATTCGATCGAGGACCTTCGCGAATGGGTTTCGCGGCGGGCCCTGACGGCGATTGCTGCCGGCCTCGAGCCGCATTCCTCCCACACGACCCGCATGGTCCCCAAACGCACCGAGGAATTGCTCGATGGCGGGTCGCTTTATTGGGTAATCAAAGGCCAGGTGCAGGCACGCCAGCGGCTGATCGGTATTGAGACATTTACCGATGCTGACGGAATTGGCCGTTGCAACCTGGTTCTTGGTCCCGAAGTGATCGAAACAGCCTACCAGCCGCGCCGGGCCTTCCAGGGCTGGCGCTACCTGGAGGACAAGGATGCGCCGCGCGACTTGACGGCGCTGGGCGACGAGGCGACCGAGATGCCGCTCGAACTGCGGCGGGAACTCGCGGAGCTTGGCCTTCTTTGACCGTGCTGAACGATGAAAGCCCGGCGATGCCGGGCTTTCATCGTCCTGGATATCGTCTCTTTTAGCGGATTCTGATCCGGACCGGAAAGCGCCCCGAGGGCGAGGTGACGTGCACGTGGATGGAGGCGTTCGGCTGGGTTGAACGCCAGGCCCGCGCGCCATGCGTGAGCAGCAGCGTCACCAGATCCTTCGTCTTCGACTTCGGGCGGCTGCCGAGTTCGGCGATGCGCATCGCCGCTTCATGCAAGGGATGCAGGCCGTAGCGCGGCGCCTTCCGTTTCTTGTCTGAAGCGGGCGTCATGCCCGGACCATTCTCGTTCATTCCCATAACTGACCTCGTTACGCAAAACCCAATCCGAGGAGGACCGCCGGCAAACACGCACCGGCGATCGAAACTTCCAAACCTTATTGCAGACTTGCCCAGCAGGCGAACCCCTTGCGCTTCAGCGTCTTACAGGCATTCAGGGCCTTATCCTGATTGGCGAAACCACTGAAGCGCGCGCGATAGAGATGGCCGTCACCGCTGGCGAAGGCGACGGTAAAGGGCGTTGCGCCGCGCAGGGCTTTGCCGCCCTTGTCCTTGGCGTTTTCGAGCAGTGTCATTGCCTGGTCCTTGTCCGGCGTCGCGCCGATCTGAATGACCCAGCCGGCAGGCTTCGATTCGGTGGCGGAGACCGGCGTTTCGGCTGCAGGCTTGGCAACGGAATTGGTGATCTGGTTGTCGACAGTGGCGGCCGGGACCGGCGCAGCCTTGGCGATCTTGCGGCTCTGGGCTTCCAGCGTGTTCGGCACGATGTTTTCGCTCAGAACCGGGTTGGCACCGACCTTTGCCGGTTCGGCATAGGCGACTTCGATGCTCTGGGTGGTTTCGCCGCTGTAGCGGAAATCCGGAACAGGGCCGCTGTTGGGCAGGTTGAAGCTGCCGCCGGTCGCGGCAACTGCCGCCTCGGCCGGTTGTTCGACAGCTTGCGCCTGCATGGTCGGCGCATCAGCCGTCTGCGCAATCAGGTCACCGCCGCCGCGACGCGAGGCTGCCGGCAAATATTTGGCGACGAGGGCGCGCATCTGCGCGTCGCGAGCGGCGCCGGACTTGCCGCCGAGCACGACGCCCACGATGCTGCGGCCATCGGCCTGTGCCGATGTCACCAGGTTGAAGCCCGCAGCGCGGGTGTAACCGGTCTTGATCCCGTCGACGCCGCGAACATTGCCGAGAAGACGGTTGTGATTGCCGATCGTCTGCTTGCCGAAACGGAAGCTGCGGGTCGAGAAATAGGAATAATATTGCGGGAAATGCTGGCGAAGCGCGATGCCGAGGCGCGCCTGGTCGCGCGCCGTCGTCATCTGCGCGGTGTTCGGGAGGCCGTTGGCATTGCGGTAGGTGGTGCGGGTCATGCCAAGGGCACGGGCCTTGTTGGTCATGATACGGCCAAAGCGTTCCTCCGAGCCGCCAAGCAGTTCGCCGAGCGCGGTTGACGCGTCATTCGCCGAGCGCGTCACAAGGGCAAGGATAGCCTGTTCGACGGTGATCGAATTGCCGGCGCGTACGCCAAGCTTCGACGGCGGTTCGGCGGATGCGCGCTTGGAGAAGGGAACCGGCGTGCTCTTGCTGATCTTGCCGGCTTCAAGAGCCTCGAAGGTCAGGTAGAGCGTCATCATTTTCGTGAGGGAGGCCGGGTAGCGCAGGCTGTCGGCATCCTCGCTGTAGAGCACCTTGCCGGTCTTGGCATCGACCACGATACCGGCATATTGGGCCGCAGCGGCCGCGGAAATGGTCGTCAGCGACGCAGCCAACGAGACCAACAGCACCCGGCAAGCCCTCTGAAAGAATGGGGTGATGGTGCGTTGAACGGAACCGTTGAATATGGATTTGGACACTACACTAACTCTTCATTCTTTTTTCACAGATGTCGTCCGGGCGTGGCCTCCAGAAACGACTGTTCTCAGAACTCTATCGGGATAGCGTTACCAATCGGTTTATGATGAACGATTGGTTTCTGCATTCTGCCGCTTGAATTGCATTTCGGTACAAACAGCCGCAGCCGAGAAAATGACGGGCGACCGGGGAGGAGGGAATGTCATGGGGCGAGCTTGCTGTTCACGTAGTTGAGGACGGCCGTGTCGATGGCTTGCCAATGTGGCAGCAATTGGCTCGAAAAGCGGTAAAGCACAACAAGATCGTGGCCAGCGTGGATATCGCGCTGGCAATCGGCGCTGGTGGATGTTGCCGGAGTCTCAGGCAGGATGCAGCGCACGGCGTAGGGCGTGTCGCCGCCACGGTCCGCGGTGAAGAAAACTTCCTCGCCGTAGCCGGAGCTCTCTTTCATGGCGTGGCGTTGCAACCCGGCCGGGCCGGGCAGGGCGGTCCCGTCGAAAAGATGCTGGTAGATCGGTTCCAGCCGGCCGGACATGTCGCGCGACATCGTGCTCTGGGAAACTTGAAGAAAGATCAGCGATTCTGGGTGGTTGACGTTGTTGAAGAGGGTACGGGTGCCGTCGGTGTAACCCTGCATGCCGGGCCATGTGAGGTAGAGATCGGCGCGTTCGGCCGCACCGGTGCGGCGTTGCTCTTCGAAGCGGATCACGTTGGACGACAGCCGCAGGTGGTCCTGTCCGATGAAAATATCGTTGTTTTCGGTGCTCGTCGTATGTCCCGCCAGCGCCAGGTTTTCGCCATACCAGCGCCCTGCAACGCTGATGCTTGCGGTCAACAGGGCAAGGCTCGCGACAACCGCCGTCAGTCCATAGACAAAACGCGGCGAGATCAGTGGGCCGTGATCCTCGGCGGTGTCTGCAGGGTTGGCTGTCATCGGCGGGTCGCAACCTTGCTCTCGTTAACAGGCGGTATATGCTCCAGCCGAATGCGTGCCGAAACGAAATAGCCTGGGCGGCACGGAACTTGCTGGTTGGCAGGACAACTTAAACGCTGCCGCAACATGGTTAATTTTCAATGAATTTTATGATGATCTTCATTCTGCTCGCTGCCGGATTTGGCGTCTCCTTCATTGTTCTGGATGTCAGCCGCGTCGCGGGCCACCGTCACTGGCCGGCGTCGCATGATTTGGTGAGGAACAATTTCCGGCCGTTCGCCATCTTCCTTGCGCTGTTTGCCGGCCCTGCTTTGCTCGCACACGCGCTCCGGCGGATGCTGCTCTCCGGCGGCCTGCGAACCGGCGATGGTGTCGCTAGCGTTGTGATCGCCTGCGGCTGGGCCTGCTGCTACGGCGTAGTGGTTGTCGAGTGTGTGCGTCTTGCCGGACTGACGGCGCCCTGATTTTTTTCAGGGACAACTTTGCGCAACGAAAAGGCCGGTTCCGGGGACAGCGGAACCGGCCAAAAAGGGCCCAGGTCTGGGACGGGGATTGGGGACTGACCGAAGCCCTCTTCAGACGCGGGCCGGGCATCCTGAGCCGATCCGCGAATCTCTGATATTCGTGACGCCTACTGGGATACGCTGCCGACGGCGACGGTGCGGCCATCCTCGAGCTTTACCCACCGGCTGGAATTCTGCTCCGACTGCCGCTTGAGATAGGTGTATTCGGTCTCCGACCACAGCAGTACCTTGTTACGCATGTTGTCGAGGATGAAGTCGCCGCGATCGGTCCGCACGGTCAGCACCGCATGGCCGTCACCATTGGGTTGCAGGACGACCGTGATCAGGAGATCGGACTGCGAAAAGCCGGCCTGCATCAGCCGCTTGCGCTTCAAGAGCACATAGTCCTCGCAGTCGCCGACCTTGTCGGGATAGGCCCAATGCTCTTCGACGCCGTAGATTTCCTTGTCGGTCATCGGTGCCACCGCCTGGTTGACGTCGTAATTGACCTCAAGAATCGTCTTCCAGCCATCCCGGGTCAGCACCGCCGGTGCCCGGCTGCCCGGATTGGACCCGCATTCCTGCGGCAGGTTGCGGCAGAATTCGTAATGTCCGACCGGCGGATTGGTCGGGCCATCGGTTGTCATGTTGGCTGGAAAAGCGAGCGCCGAATGCGTGGCGACTGCAGAGAAGAGCGCGGCGACGAAGCCTGCCTTCAGGATTGTTCTGGTTGTCATGCGTGTCTCCCCGTTGTGGTTAGACAATGACACCGAGATTTTTATTGCTCGCGAAAATTGGAAGTAAAATAAAGTACAAAACTGATTTAAATAAGTATAAAACTCGAATTTAACTTGAATAAAACTTGACGTGCATTTGATTCAAATGCGAGTAAATTTTGATCGATTTTCCGCGCACATACCGGCGGTTAAGCGATGGGAAACCATTTATCCAACGGAAAAATCGAGGCTTTCTGGACGTCTCATCGGTGATGGACGGAAAGAGACGCAATGTCGGCACGAATGGCGGCAGGGTCGGACCGGCGCGGTCGTGTCCAGGATAGACTTTGTTTACCAGGATGATTGCTGGTTTTGCCCCGACATCCCTGTAAAAAGAGGGAATTATTTTTTTCTGGCACGAAAAAAATGCGGCCGAATGATGAGATTCAAATAAACGAGACGCTTGCAAGGTTGGAAATGTGCCAAATCGGGACGCTCCGGCGTGTCTTCTGGCGCCGGGCGTGATTTTCTGCTTGAGTATGGCGGTGGGATTGGTTGGCGCTGCGGTCGCAAAGACTGCCCCTGCGGGTGTCGGAGCGCGCGCGATCTTGGGTGGTGGTTGAAGGCACCGCTGAGATGCGGCTCGCCATGTTCGACGGGGGCTAGAGAAACTCTCTCAGCGCTTCACGCGACTGGATCCCGAGGAATTCGATTGCCATGCCTTCCTGGAAATGGCGCACGACGCGGCCCTTCATGCTGCCAAGCAGGACGGCCGTGCCAAGCGGCAGGCGGGTTTCGATGTCGACGGCGGCGCCGGACAGCGACAGGTCGATGATGCGGCAGACATATTTGCTGCCGTCGTCGAGCGTGACTTCGGTGCGGGTCTTGCGCGGCGCAAGGCGATCATGCCGCCGGTCTTCCGGCAGGCCAAGCTCGTGCTTGTTGGCAATCCAGGTCAATTGGGCGGCGAGCTTTTCGCGCTTTCGGTCGGTGGCATTGATCTGGATGACAAAGGCGTTTTCGGCAAGCCGCGAAACGGTGCCTTCAAGCCGGCCGACATGGTCGACATAGGCGATGATGCGCTCGCCGGTGCGCGGCCGCGCGTCGCAGGTGAAAAGAACGTCGCCTGGTGACATGTCGATCGCGGTGCATTCGAACTCGTCGTGGTTCGCAAGCATGAGCCGGCCGGTGAGGTTCACCGAAACGCGTTGAAACGCGCCTTCGTTGTGCTGCTTGGGCCCGGCAGTCTGCGCTTGCTGAAACGAATACATGACCACACTTATGCGATGTCCATCCGGGTCATAGCTTTACACTCTTCCGGTTAACAGAAGGTTTTTCCTACCTACGGTTGCTTGGCGGTCGGCTAATCGCGCCGGCCGCCTTCGAAGACGCGCAGGTGAAGGACGCGCCGGATGGCGCCGGACAGGCTGGTGTCCGCAGCAGGGCGCGGATGAGAGGGCCGGGAGGTTGCAGGACGGTTCTGCAGCAGCACGCCGGCCGCGTCCATATCGAGCCGGCGCATTGCGCCAAGCTCGAGGAAGTTGACGGGGGTAGCCCCGAGCCAATGCGGCCGCGATAGCGGAACGAGCGCGCCGATGATGCGATCGACGCGGCCTTCGGGTGATTTCAGCGGCAGCAGGACAAGTTCGCTCGCCAGGGGATCGGCCGCGCCGGCGATGGCCGCTGCCGTCAGGACGACGGGTGCCTTTTGTGCCATCACGTCGCCGGCGATCCGCTCGATCCGGGTGGTCTGCTCGCCAAGCCACAGCGCGTCGAATCTTGAGCCACGCAGTTCGCGGGCAAACAAAGCGCAGATGCGCGTACCGGCCAATCGGAAACGGATTTCCCCCCTTGGTGTTTTTTCCAGGATGAAGAGGTCCGGCAGAATGTGCCGGACATGAGCAGGCTCGATCTGGCCGCGGGCCGGAACGTCGCGATGTCCGCGCAACTCGTCCCAGTAGGCGTAGATCTCGATTGTCGTTTTGCTGCGCATTTCCTTATTCCATTCTAAACGCTCTGTACCGCTTTGGCACAACTGGCGGCGGAAACTGGCCCCGCAGGAATTACGTTGCGAATTCCGTGCCACGCGGGAATTAAGGTTAATATTTGGTTTAGATTGAAAGCCGCGGGCGCCGGTGGCATTCAAGGCCATCACTTCACGAAGGGTTGCCTTCGGCACACCAATTCAGGGCTCGGGGTTTTTGGGGGCTCACCGGCCGTTCAGTTTTTCACTGGACGGCCTTTTTTTCGTCTGATGCTTTCTGGACAAGCAGGGATATCAAATCCAGGCGAAATCCGCGCGAAGATGCCGCGCTTTTGGCACGCGTGTGAATCGTATAGAGCGAGGAACCAGCGATGCGGCAGCGGATGGTACCGCGGAAGGAATTGTGAGCAGCATGACAGACCAACCGGACGGCGTGACGCCGCCGCAGGATGCCGAAATGGAAAGGCCGGTGCGCGTGCGCGAACCGGCATTCAATCTGCCTGCGGGCCTGGTCGGCATCCTGGCGGTCCTGGTCGCCATTCACGCGGTGCGCACCTATCTGCTGCCGCAGTGGATTGATGACGAACTGATCTTCAACTTCGCTTTTCTCCCGGCTCGCTATGCGCATTCGCTGGCCGATCAGAGCCTCGCCTGGATCTGGAGCCCGATCACCTATTCGTTCCTGCACGGCTCCTGGGAACATCTGATTTTCAACGGCTTCTGGATGGTCGCCTTCGGGGCGCCCGTCATTCGCCGGATCGGTATGATACGCCTTGCGATTTTCTGGTGCCTGTCGGCCGTGGCCGCTGTTGCCCTGCACATCGCATTCCACTGGGGCGACATGGCGGTTGTCGTCGGCGCCTCAGGCGTCGTTGCCGGGCTGATGGGGGCAGCGGCCCGCTTCGTCTTTTCTCCCAGTGGCCGCATCAGCCGGCAGTTTGCCCATCTGAACCGCCGCCTGACGATTGGCGAGGCGCTGGCGAACCGCTCCGTGGTGGTGTTTGCCGGTATATGGTTCCTGACGAATTTCCTGATCGGCCTTGGCGTCTTTGCTTTCGGCGGCGCCGCAAGCATTGCCTGGGAAGCGCATATCGGCGGTTTCCTGTTCGGTTTCTTTCTCTTTGGCCTTTTCGATCCGCGCAATTGACCTTGGAAAGATTGACGATCTCGCCGACGGCGCTTGATTTTCCCCAAGCCGTAGCGCACCATTCCTGTCCGAGGGCAGCCGATCAAGGGAGAGCGATTGGCGGCCGGATGGGCAAATAGCGCGACAGGAATGACATCTGTCTTGCGGATTGGTCCCCAACCGGAAAGGCGCGCCATGCGCGTTTGCGGTGTGCCACTATCCCGGTCAGACGAGGTCGCTGAAACGGGAGGTCGTGAATGTCAGTCACTGCAATTCTCAATGAAAAGGGCCGTCAGGTTTACACGGTCGATCCGCACTCGCTGGTGCGCCAGGCAGTCCGGTTGCTCCATGAACACCGCATCGGCGCCATCGTCGTCGTCAAGCCTGGCGACCGGATCGCCGGCATTTTGACCGAGCGCGACGTGGTCGCCGCGATGGACAAGTACGGTGCCGCATGTCTGGACAAGCCGGTTTCCTCGGTGATGTGGTCCAAGGTCCATCGGTGCACGGAAGAGATGAGCATCCACGACATCATGGAAATCATGAACAACATGCGTGCGCGCCATCTTCCGGTCGAAAAGAACGGGCGCCTCGTCGGCATCGTTTCGATCGGCGACGCCGTGCGCCATCATGTCCGCGCAATCGAAAGCGAGGCCGAGCACATCAAGGCCTATATTGCCGGGCAGGACGGCAAGACCGTCCACTTATAGCGCGGCAATCCGGACGGCGCGGCGAAGCGTTGGGTCCCAACGCTTCGCCTGCGGCTTGGAATCGCCGCTACAGCGCCACGCGGCAAACATGCCGCGCAAATGACGCTGTAGTCCTTTGAAACTGCGGTAGCTAGCCGCGGACCATGACGTCTTGAAGCCGCTTGAGCTCGTTGAGCCTGGCCTTCGTTTCATGATAGCCGCGATCGATGGCTTCGCCGGCGCGGTGAAATTCCGACAATCCGATGTCATTCAGCTTGGGGTGCAGCGCCAGGTCCGGAGGATCGCCGGCAAGGCGTGCGCGCGAGATGCGGTCCTGAATGATATTGAAGGCCTGGACCATGACGCTGGTCATGCCAAGGCGCGTCGTCGGGTGGGGCGCCGGCTGACTGTCGAGCGCCTGGTTGTCGGCGCGATGCTTGATCACGGCGGAGCGACCATAGAGATCGTAATTGAGGTTAACGGCGACGACGAGTTGCTGCTCGTAGGCGCGGCAGACCGATACCGGCACCGGATTGACGAGCGCGCCATCCACCAGCGTGCGGTTGTTGCACTTGATCGGTTCGAAGATGCCGGGCAACGCATAGGAAGCGCGGATCGCGGTGATCATCGAACCCTCGCCGAGCCAGACTTCATGGCCGGTATTGACCTCGGTCGCGACTGCGACAAACGGCCGGTCGAGGCTTTCGATGGATATATCCTGCAGATGTTCCTGCATCCGCTTCGTCAGGCGCAAGCCCCCGAACAGGCCTCCGCCGCCGATGGCGAAATCGAGCAGCCCGGCAATGCGGCGCATGGTCAGGGAGCGCGCAAAGGTCTCGAGTTCATCGAGTTTTCCGGCAAGATAGCAGCCGCCGACCAGCGCGCCGATTGACGTGCCGGCGATCATGCCGACTTCGATGCCTTCTTCGTCCAGCGCCTTGAGGACGCCGATATGGGCCCAGCCGCGTGCGGCACCGCCGCCGAGGGCGAGAGCGATCTTGGATTTTGCCGGCTTGATTGATTCGGAAGGAGGTGAGGTCAGAGCGTGGGAAGGACCACCGGGCGCCGATGCGTCTGCCGTGATCCCGCTTCGATTAAATGTCCAGTTCAACATCCGGCACCTCCATGCCGCAGAACGCACTGTTACAAGCCGTCACGTCTCGCATTGCTGCGTTGCAAGCGCATCCGGTAGACACAATCTACATCGGACCCTCTGTGGCCGGTGTTTCCGACGGAACGCGTCCGAATGTTGAGATTACGCTCCCAGTCTGGTTGCGAAATCGTGAATCACCCAAGAAACTGATCCAAAAAGCGTCAGATGCTTAATTTTTGCCGTAGACGCTGTCCGGAGGGAAATGAATTTCGGTATCAACAATGTTAAGCGTCGTGACGCCGTCCTTCGCGTCAATCCTACGATAGAAGCAGGAGCGGCGGCCGGTGTGGCAAGTCGCATCATGACCGGAAACGAGAACCTTCAGCCACAATGCGTCCTGGTCGCAATCGGTACGCAATTCCACAACATTTTGTAGGTTACCGGAGGTTTCGCCCTTCTTCCAGAGGCTTTTGCGCGAACGGCTGTAATAGTGGGCGATGCCGGTCTCGATGGTCAGCGCCAGCGCCTCGGCGTTCATATGGGCGACCATCAGCAGGACGCCGTCCTTGGCATCGGTAACGACGGCGGTGATCAGTCCGTTGCTGTCGAAACGGGGCGTGAAGGCTGAACCCGTTTCCAGTTCTGCCTTGTCGGCGGGCGGCGGGGCAAATTCGAGCGTCATGGGAAAGCTCCGGGTGAAGGAGCTTACTTGAAGCCCCTGAGCAAGGTCATGAAGCGGGCCTGTTCGGCAGGCTCGGTCTTGAAGACACCGGTAAAGGTGGTGGTCAGCGTTGTCGAGCCCTGCTTTTGAACGCCGCGCATCGCCATGCACATATGTTCGGCCTCGATCATCACGGCAACGCCGCGGGGCTGCAGCGTTTCGTCGATCGCCCTGGCAATCTGTGCCGTCATGGTTTCCTGCGTCTGCAGGCGGCGGCCATAAATGTCGACGACACGGGCGATCTTGGACAGGCCAAGCACCTTTCCATCAGGCAGATAGGCGATGTGCGCCTTGCCGATGATCGGCACCATATGGTGTTCGCAATGCGAGTAGAACGGGATGTCCTTGACGAGCACGATGTCGTCATAGCCGCCAACTTCCTCGAAGGTGCGTCCAAGCACGTCCTCGGCGGCGAGCTCGTAGCCTGAGAACAGTTCCTTGTAGGCCTTGGCAACGCGGGCGGGCGTATCGAGAAGCCCTTCGCGCTGCGGATCGTCACCGGCCCAGCGCAGCAGGACACGAACGGCCTCCTCAGCCTCCTTCTGGCTCGGTCTGCCATCGGTGGCAGGCAGGGCAGGAAAATTCTTGACTATGGCGTCCATAATGGCCCCTTGATGTAACCTGGGTTACTTGACGTTTATCTTTTCGGACAACTCGCCACTGGCCATTTACCTGACGCTTGCAGGCCTGGTTACCGTCGGCGGGCTCCGGGGCTTTCAGATTGACAGAGGTTAAGGGCTCTGGATCATCCGGCACGGTTTCCCAAACAACAGGCGACCGTTCGCTCTTGCGAACCTGTCGCCTCCACACGACATACCATATAATATGCCGAGATACATGTGAAAGGGGCGCAGGCGGAGACACTGTGTTTTTTTCCCGGATACGTTAGAAAATCATGCGCGGATTGCCTGAAAACGCGCAAAATCAACCGGATCACGTCGAATGATGGATGAAATCTACAATAGCAGGATTCTCGAGTTCGCCGGCAATATCCCGCGAAGCGGCAGGCTCGAGCATCCCGATGCCGAGGCGAGCGCACATTCCAAGCTGTGCGGCTCAAGGGTCCGCATCGGCTTGAAAATGGAGGGTGATACCGTCAGCGATTTCGCCCACGAGGTGAAGGCATGTGCCCTGGGGCAGGCTTCCTCATCGATCATGGCGCGTCACGTTGTCGGTGCCACAGCCGGTGAAATCCGTCAGGCGCGGGAGGACATGCTGGCCATGCTCAAGGCGGACGGCGAGGGGCCATCGGGGCGTTTCGAAGACATGCGGTTCCTGAAACCGGTGAAGGACTACAAGGCCCGCCATGCCTCCACCATGCTGACCTTCGATGCGGTGGTCGATGCCATCAGACAGATCGAGGCGGCCCGTCTCGTCAAGGCTGTGGTGTGAAATGTGCGGCGAGCCGGGATGCCAGGAGCACGACGTTCAGGCGGTTCATCGGGCCTATTCCGGTCGCAACTATGCGGGGCCGTTTCGCAAGACGCCCGGGCGGCTCTTCGGCATGGCGTTCATCCGGCTCTATCAACTGACGCTCTCCGGCTTCATCGGCAATTCTTGCCGGCATATCCCCACCTGTTCGGAATACGGCTATGAGGCCATCGCCCGCCACGGTTTCTGGCCGGGCGGCTGGATGACCCTGTTTCGTGTCATGCGCTGCGGGCCGGGCGGCACGAGCGGGCTGGACCCCGTGCCGGTGAAACTTGACGCAACCAAACATTGGTGGACGCCGTGGCGTTACTGGCGCCCGGGCGCTGCGAAGAGCGGCACTGCCACAAAATGACGACCTACGTCGCCCTGCTGCACAGCATCGTTCTCGGTGGCGGACGCCGCGTCGTCATGTCGGACCTGCGGGCGACTGTCGAAAGCATCGGCTTCCGATCGCCGCGCACGCTGGTCGCCACCGGCAATCTGGTCTTCGAAGCCGACAATGAAGCTGTGGCCGACGTGGAAGCGGCGCTGGAAACGGCCTTCACTCGCGATTTCGGCAAACATGTCGATATCATCGGACGCTCGGCCGAAGACTGGATTGCGCTTGCCGCCGGCAACCCGTTTTCGGATGCCAGCGCGTCGGAGGCACCAAACATTATCGTGCGTGCGATGCGCACGCCATTGAGCAGGGATGTTCTGCCGGGCTTGCAACGGCACTCCACCAACGGCGAGAAAATCCGCATCGTCAATGGTGATCTCTGGATTCATTTCCCCGCCAAGCCAAGCACATCAAAGCTGGTTTCGGCGCTGACCACGAAGCGCCTTGGCATCGGCACGCTGCGCAACTGGAATACCGTGCGCGGCCTGCGGGATATGATCAGCGCCTGATCGAGCCTGTTCTTTACTCTGGTGCAAAAACGCTTTATCACCCGCGCGTCAATTTGCCGGGTCTCCGGCCATCAACACCACCCGCATTCGTTGGCGGGACTGGACAAGGAAGAAATCATGCCTGACGCTGTTTCCCTTACATTTCCCGATGGTTCCGTCCGCGGTTACGCCGCCGGCACGACGGGCCGTGACGTCGCCGAATCTATCTCCAAGTCGCTTGCAAAGAAGGCCATCGCGATCGCGCTGGATGGCGAATTGCGCGACCTGTCCGACCCGGTCGTGGCCGGCAAGTTTGAGATCGTCACCCGCGAGGACGCCCGCGCGCTGGAACTGATCCGCCACGACACGGCCCATGTGATGGCCGAAGCCGTCCAGGAGCTGTGGCCGGGAACGCAGGTTACCATCGGTCCGGTGATCGAAAACGGCTTCTACTACGATTTCGCCAAGGACGAACCCTTCACGCCCGACGATTTGCCGAAGATCGAAAAGCGGATGAAGGAGATCATCCAGCGCAACAAGCCCTTCACCAAGCAGGTCTGGTCGCGCGACAAGGCCCGTCAGGTGTTTGCCGACAAGGGTGAGAAGTACAAGGTCGAGCTGGTCGATGCCATTCCGGAGAACCAGGACCTGAAGATCTACTATCAGGGCGACTGGTTCGATCTCTGCCGCGGGCCGCATATGGCGTCCACCGGCCAGATCGGCAACGCCTTCAAGCTGATGCGCGTAGCGGGTGCCTATTGGCGCGGGGATTCGAACAATCCGATGCTGACCCGCATCTACGGCACGGCCTGGCGCACGCAGGAGGAGCTCGACCAGTACCTGCATATTCTGGCCGAAGCCGAGAAGCGCGACCATCGCCGTCTCGGCCGCGAGATGGACCTGTTCCATTTCCAGGAAGAAGGCCCGGGCGTCGTCTTCTGGCACGGCAAGGGCTGGCGGATCTTCCAGACGCTGGTGGCCTACATGCGCCGCCGCCTGGCCGGCACCTATCAGGAAGTCAACGCGCCGCAGGTGCTCGACAAGTCGCTGTGGGAAACCTCCGGCCACTGGGGCTGGTACCGCGACAACATGTTCAAGGTGACGGTCGCCGGCGACGATACCGACGATGATCGGGTCTTTGCGCTGAAGCCGATGAACTGCCCGGGCCACATCCAGATCTTCAAGCACGGCCTGAAGTCCTACCGCGAACTGCCGATCCGGCTTGCCGAGTTCGGCAACGTCCACCGCTACGAGCCCTCCGGCGCGTTGCACGGCCTGATGCGCGTGCGCGGCTTCACGCAGGACGATGCGCACGTCTTCTGCACCGACGAGCAGATGGCGGCCGAATGCCTGCGCATCAACGACCTCATCCTCTCGGTCTATGAGGACTTCGGCTTCAAGGAAGTCGTCGTCAAGCTCTCGACCCGTCCGGAAAAGCGCGTCGGCGACGATGCTCTGTGGGACCGCGCCGAAAGCGTGATGATGGAGGTGCTGAAGACCATCGAAGCCCAGTCGGAAGGCCGCATCAAGACCGGCATCCTGCCGGGCGAGGGCGCCTTCTATGGTCCGAAATTCGAATATACCCTCAAAGATGCCATCGGCCGCGAATGGCAGTGCGGCACGACGCAGGTTGACTTCAACCTGCCGGAGCGCTTCGGTGCCTTCTACATCAACCAGAATTCGGACAAGCAGCAGCCGGTGATGATTCACCGCGCCATCTGCGGATCGATGGAGCGCTTCCTCGGCATCCTCATCGAGAACTTCGCCGGCCACATGCCTCTGTGGATTTCGCCGCTGCAGGTCGTCGTCGCGACCATTACCTCGGAGGCCGACGACTACGGCCGCGAAGTCGCCGAACTGCTGCGTGATGCCGGGCTGAACGTCGAGACCGATTTCCGCAACGAGAAGATCAACTACAAGGTCCGTGAGCATTCGGTGACCAAGGTACCGGTGATCATCGTCTGCGGCATGCGCGAAGCGGAAGAACGCACCGTCAACATCCGCAGGCTCGGGTCGCAGGCGCAAACGTCGATGACGCTCGACGAGGCGATCGCCGCGCTCGTCTCGGAGGCAACGCCGCCGGATGTGAAGCGGAAGGCGCAGCAGCGGAAAAAAGCCGCGGCCTGACCTTTAGCCGCGTGGCGAATGATGACGGGCGGGAGGTTCGCGCCGGCGCGGACCTCCCGGCGCCTGTCAGAAAACTGTAACGCTCGCGGACTATCCGATTGAGCTCCAGGCTGCGGCACCGAATAAGCGCCGCCGGACGAAATTCAAAAAGCTTCTGTGCTGCGTTCGCCGGACGCGCCTTTGACGGAACGAGGGACAACGTGCAGTTCAAGGAACTGTCCTACGCCAATGAGAATGATCGGCGGCTGAAGCGTTGGTTCATCCGCGCGATGGAAGGGCTTGCAGGGCGCAATCGCTATGGCAGGCTCTACAATCAATGGCGCCAAAATGTCGTCGGCAGAAGCGATCGGGTTTTCGGCGAGATGCTGGAACTGATCGATGTGCGCCTGCGCATCGATGGCGAATGGCCGCCGCGCCATCTGCCGGATACGCCGATCGTGATCGTCGCCAACCACCCCTTCGGCATTGGCGACGGCATCGCCGTCTTGTCGCTCGCCGAACAGCTCGGCCGTCCGTTCCGGGTGCTGATCAACAATGAGCTGATGAAGGTGCCGGAGATGGCGCCTTATTCGCTGCCGATCTCGTTTGAGGAAACCAGGCAAGCGCTGGCGCTCAATATGCAGACGCGCCACGAGGCGGTTCGTCTCTTGAAGGAGGGCGTAACGCTCGTCGTTTTCCCGGCCGGAGGCGTCGCGACGGCCAGGCGGGGCTTTGGCCGCGCGGAAGATCTTCCTTGGAAAATGTTTCCGGCAAAACTCATCCAGGCCGCCAGGGCGAGCGTCATCCCGATCTATTTCGAGGGCCAGAACGGCCGGCTGTTTCATCTTGCCAGCAAGGTATCGATGACGTTGCGCATTTCGCTGCTCATTCGCGAGTTTCGCCGGCTTTCCGGGACGACGATCTCGTCGCGCATCGGCATCTTGATCGCCTGGGAAGAGCTCAGCGCGATTGCGGACCGTAAGGATATCCTGACGCGGATTTATCAGGCCGTCTTTTCCATGGCGCCGCCGCGTCGACGGTCTCTCGGCAAGGCCGTTTCCTGACAGAGACGCTCAATCCTGCGCGTCCGCCGCCCCGTTGGCCGCCGGCTGCGATCCCTTGTCGTCCAGCAAGACCTCGACATCGGTATTGACGCCAGCCTTCACTGTGAAATCCCGCTGGAAAATCTTCTCGTTGTTGCGGGCAATCGCCGTATAGCCGCCCTCGGCGAGAACCAGCGTCGGGAAGGCGCCGACGCTTTCGCTGACGACGTCGCCGGAAGAGGTGAGGATCGACCAGGCGGTATCGGCGATCGCTTCGCCGCCCGGTTCCGATACCAGCTTCAGGGTCAGCTTCGCGGCCCGGTGCTGGATCGTCGCTTCGGTCAGTTTTCCTGCCTCGATCTGGATATCGGCGCGAATGACCGCATTGACCGAACCGTAGTTGGACACCACGTGATAGGTGCCGGTGTTCAGCCGGACCACGGTGCCCGGCTTGACGTCGGCGACGACGAGCGCACGCTCGCCATCTTCCTTCTCGTCTGCGGAAAAAATCGAGAAGCTCAGTTCACCCGGGGGAATGCGCACATCGCTGCCGGAGACCGCGTTCAGCATGACGCCGCCGGCGTCTAGAACGAGGACCTGCTTTTCAACCGGGCCTGCCTCCGCGATCTTGATCTTGCGGGTCGCGCCGGCGCGTCCGAAGGCAACGTTGACGAAATATTCGCCGGGAATAAGCTGGAATGCCGCCGAGCCGCCTTCCGAAGTCGCCAGAAGCGGCAGCTTGCCGTCTGAGCCGGGGATGGGGCTGAAAACGCGCCAGGTGAGGCCCTGTTCGACCGGCTTGCCCTTTTCGGTCAGCAGCGCTTCAAGCCGTATGTCCTTGGCGCTTACGCCTTGCGTCACCGCTTCGGGACCCAACGGATTGAAGCTGTTGAGCTTCGGCATCTTGTGCGGCGAGGCTATGGCCGGGAAGCTCTTGAATGGATCCGCAAGATCTTCGGCGCGTGACGCGGGACCACCGGTGACAGTGAAAACGACTGCTGCAAGGACTCCAAGAAACTGACCGGTCGTGATGCGCATGAGGGAGTTGACTTCCTGAGTGTGTGGCTCCACTTGAAGCGCCGGTATGGCAATTTCGTGGCTGCCCCTTTGATGCGAAATGCGATGGCGAGGTTCGGCGGCAAAACTAGTGGAAATGGACGGCGATGAAAACTGAAATCAGTCTGCGTGAGTATCTGGCGACCCGCCGTTCCATTCCGGCCTTTCAGATGGGCGGTCCGGGGCCTGGAACGGCGGAAATCGAGGAGATGCTGAAGCTCGCCTCCCGCGTTCCCGATCACGGCAAACTCGCGCCCTGGCGCTTCATCGTCTATCGCGGCAAGGAGCGGGCGCGAATCAGTGGCGAGCTTGCGAAGATGGCGCTTGCCGCCAAGCCTGATCTTTCGGAAGAGATGATCAAGGTAGAAAACACGCGCCTGACCCGGGCGCCCGTTGTCGTTGCCGTCGTCAGCAAGGCGGCACCGCATTTCAAAGTTCCGGAATGGGAGCAGCTCATGTCCGCCGGTGCCGTGTGCCTCAACCTGCTGATGGCAGCCAACGCGCATGGCTTTGCTTCCAACTGGCTGACGGAATGGTACGCCTTCGATGAAAAGGCCTATCCGCTGCTTGGCGTGCAGCCTGGCGAGAGAATTGCAGGCTTCATCCATATCGGCACGCCGCAGGTGCCGCCGACGGAGCGCCCGCGACCGGAACTGGCAGACATCGTCACCTGGGTTGGCGAGGACGCGTGATGTTTTACGAGACCGGGCAAAACGCCCACGGCCTTGCCCATGATCCCTTCAAGGCGATCGTCTCGCCACGGCCGATCGGTTGGATCGGTTCGCGGGCGGCCGACGGCAGCCTCAATCTCGCGCCGTATTCCTTCTTCAACGCGATCAGCGACACGCCGAAGCTGGTGATGTTCTCGTCATCCGGCCGCAAGGATTCGGTCCGCAATATCGAGGAAACCGGCGAATTCACCGCCAATTTCGTCAGTCATGACCTCAAGGACGCAATGAACATGACATCGGCACCGGTGGCGCACGGCGAGAGCGAATTCACCCTTGCCGGATTGACGCCGGTCGAAGGCAGGCTGGTACGGGCGCCGTTCGTCGCCGAGGCCTATGCGGCGCTCGAATGCAAAGTGACGGAGATGTTCCAGCCGAAGGCTCTCGATGGTTCGACCTCCGAAAGCCACATGGTGATCGGGCAGGTCGTCGGCATCCATATTCGCGAAGAGGCGATAAAGAACGGGCGATTCGATATGGCCAAGGTCAGGCCAATCGGCCGCATGGGCTACATGGATTACTGCGACGCGGGCGACGTCTTCGAGATGTTCAGGCCAAGGCGCTAGGCAGGTCAGCCCGACGCGAGCGCCGGCAGCTGGGCGGCGTTGCGCGCGATCACGCCGGAAAAGCCGTCGGCACGGCTGACATCTCGTATTGCGCGTAACTCCTCGGGCAATAACGGCTCTTCGGTAAGCAGTTCATAACGGGGAAGACTGGCCTGCGCAGCCTTGAGCACCGTGGCTGCGCGGGCAAACAAGGCCGGCGCGCCGGGGCCACCGGCCGTAGCGCCGTTCGCCGGGCTGGCTGTCACTTTTGCCAGCGCCGCACCATCGAAGATCAGCCCCTTCAGGCGCTCCGAGGCTCCGCCAATTGCTTCTGCCGAGAGAAAGAACGCCAGCAACGCGCCGACCTCGGCAAGAATGGCGAGCGATCCGGCCACCAGCCCGTTTTCCGCTTCCGCAACGCGCAGCATGACATCGAATTTCTGGATATCGGTCACGCCGCCACAGCGTGACAGCACGAAGCCGTCCGGTCGCGCCGCTACAAGGCTTGAAAGCGCCTCTTGACCGTTGTCGCCGTCCGGCATGCCGATACGCAGAAGCGTTGGCCCCTTGATGCTGTCTGATGCACGACTATCGAGGATCGGCTGTACCCTGTCGGCTGCTGTCGCCCAGTCGCTGACGATGTCGACAATCACGGTGACGGGCTGGTCGGCCGGTACGTCCGCCGGCATCAGCGCCTCCGTTGGCGCGCAGAGCAGCGAAGGCATGATATCGAAACGGTTAACGGACATGGTGAACCAATCTTAAACCTTTAATCGCTAACATACATCGAGACTAAAATGTGGTGTTGGTGTGTAGTGAGGCGTTGGTGATCATTCAAGCATTTCTTCGCTGGGTCGAAACCGCGAAAACCGGGGATCGGGTTCGGGCAGCGTCGGCTCTGGGCCGGGCCTACGTGACGGCGGAGATGAATTCGCTCGACCATCATGCCGCCGAAATGGCGATGACCTTTCTTCTGGATGACCCGTCGCCGAAGGTGCGGCTGGCGCTCGCCGAGGCTGTTGCCGATTGCAACCGAATCCCCCGCTCGATCATCCTGTCGCTGGCCGAAGACCAGCCGGAAACCGCCTATGCCGTGATTTCCCGCTCGCCCGTGCTGAACGACATGGATCTCGTCGATCTCGCCGCCAAGGGGACGGCGGAGACACGCGCCGTCATCGCCGCGCGCCGGGCCATGTCGCCACCGGTTGCCGCTGCAATCGCCGAGATCGGTGGCGAGGAAGAAGTACTGATCCTGCTCGAAAACGAGCATGCCCGATTTTCCTGCCGGACGTTGAAGCGGTTGAGTGACCGGCTTGGTCACCTCTGGTCGATCCGCAACCGTCTGCTCGATCGCGACGACCTGCCGGCGGACGCCCGCCACGCGCTGGTCGAGAAGGTCGGCGCGGCCTTGTCCAGCTTTGGCCTGGTGCAGGCAGCGATTGGCGGGCGGCGCGTCGAACGCATTACCCGTGAAGCCTGCGACAGGGCAGCCGTCGATATGGCCGGAGCCGTGCATGCCGATCAGATTCCGGCACTGGTCGAACATCTGCGGGCGACCGGCCGTCTGACCCCCGCCTTCCTGCTGCATACCCTGTGCTCGGGCAGGATCGATTTCGTCGCTGCGGCCATTGCCAACCTGTCGGGCGTAACAGACAAGCGGGTGCGTTCGATCCTCTCCGATGGGCGGATCCACGCCATTCGCGCCTTGTTCGAAAGCGCCGGCCTCGGCTCCGATGTGAGCGCGCCCTTTGCCGAGGCGATGATGCTGTGGCGCAAGGAAAACCGGTCGGCTTCTGTCGGCGCGAGCGCCACCATTTCCTCTGTCCTGCTGTCGAAGTTGCGGGGCAGAAGGCATGCTTCGGAGGCATCCGGCGGGCTTGCCGATATCATCGAGAAATTGACGATTGCCGAGCAGCGGCAGACAGCCCGCGACTATGCCCGCCTGGCCGCCAGGGACGCTGCCTGAGGTCAGGCGCAGGTTGCGGCTCCGAGCAATCGCATCAGCGCGGAGAGCCGCCCGTTGAGCCCGTCCAATCCATTCGACGCTTTCTTGATGCCATCCAGGCAGACGTAGAGAAGATCGGTCAGCGTTGCCGCGGAAAGCCCGGTGGCTGACAGCGAGATTTCACCTCTGGATACCGCTTCCGTCAGGGCGTTTTCCATCAGCGAACGCAGGCGGGTAGAGGTCGCCGCCATCGTATCGCTGGCCAGCGCCATATTGGCCTCGAACAGTTCCTGCCCGTGCGTGCTGGCTCTCACTGGACCGAACAGGACCGTCGTGAAATCCGTCAGCGCCGCCTCCAGGCGGACAAGGAAAGGTTTCTCCGATGCAAGGGCAGCTTCGGCCGCCTTCAGCGCTTCTCCGTGATGCCATTGCATCAGCGAGCGAAAAAGGTCGTCTTTATTTCGAAAGTGCAGGTAGAGCGCGGCGCGCGACATCATGGCGGCATCGGCAATATCCTGCATCGACGCCTTCTTGAAGCCATAGCGGGTAAAGACATCCGCGGCGGCCATGACGATGTGCTGCTTCCTTTCGTCCATGCAAGTGAATTGACACTTTGGACTAAAAATGTCAAACTGACAAAATAGACAAGAAACGTCAGAATGACAGATCCAACAGGAGATCAGGCAATGCAGACAAAAAACGGGCCGGTCGTCGTTACCGGCATTGGAGGTTTCCTCGGAACGCATGTTGCGGCGCGATTGCTGCGCGCCGGCTACGATGTTCGCGGCACGTTGCGCTCGCTGAAAAGAGCAAACTCCATCGAGACGGCGATCCGCTCTGCAGATGGCGCCACTGCCGGCGAGCTGTCCTTCGTCGAGGCCGATTTGCTGTCCGACAATGGTTGGAAAACGGCGTTTTCCGGGGCGATCGGCGTGATCCACACGGCGTCACCATTCCCCTCGACCGTGCCCCGGGACGAAAACGAGCTCATTCGGCCCGCTCGTGAGGGAACGCTGCGTGTATTGCGGAACGTGAAGAAAGCGGGCATCCGCCGCGTTGTCCTGACGTCGTCAATCGCGGCGATCAACTATGGTTCGGGGAGGGCGCCATTTACCGAATCTGACTGGACCGATGTCGAAGGCCCGCTGGCCGCGCCTTATTACAAGTCCAAGACCCTCGCGGAGCGTGCCGCATGGGATTTTGCCGGCGAAAACGATCTGGAACTCGTGGTGATCAATCCCGGCATGATTCTCGGACCCATTCTCGGCAAGGATTCGGCGACTTCGGTTGGGGTCGTGAAAAACCTGTTGAAAGGTCGCTATCCGGCCGTGCCCGATTTCAGCATGTCGGTGGTCGACGTGCGCGATGTCGCCGAGGCGCATGTCCTTGCGTTGACCGTCCCGGAGGCTGCGGGCGAACGTTTCATCGCCGGGGGCGAGGCCCTGTCATTGAAGGATATTGCCGGCGTGCTGAAACGCGACTTTCCCGCCTATGCGCGCAAGCTGCCGAAATTCGTACTGCCCAATTGGCTGGCCCGCCTTGCCGCGCGCTTCGATCCGGGTCTCAAGCTGATCATCGACGAGCTGGGCCGCGATGCGCGTGTCTCCAACGAAAAGGCCAGGCGGGTTCTCGGCTGGAAACCGCGATCGGAAGAGGACGCAATTCGTGCCAGCGCCGAAAGCCTGATCGCCGCCGGTCTGGTGTAGCCGCTTACTTCGTGAATTTTCGCGCCACCCAGGAATAGCCATCCTCGATATAGTGGACCGGCTTTGTCACGGCGTCGCGCAGCCTGGAGGTATCGGGCAGGGCGCCGGAAATCATCGCCAATGTCCGGCGCGGCAGGCTCGGTTGTTGCTGTTCGGCCAAGGGTGGTGTCGGAACGGGATCCGGGTTTGCCACATGGCCTTGATCGAGCGCTGCTTGAGCCGCGGGCAAGGGGGCGGGATCCTGCACCTTTGCCATCTGCTCGCCGGACCTTTCGCAGACGGCGACGATCACCGGGTAGTTGCTGTTGGAAAACTTCGGCAGCTGCTTCTGCGATTCGGCATCGCAGATCGCAACGGTCTCCCAGGTGCCGTGCACAGTCGATACGTAGTGGCACTGGCTGACACTGTCATCGCAGCCGAGGATTGTCATGACGATCAGGGCAGGAACCATCGCGAATAGGTCTCCAGTTCGATTTCGGCATCAGCCGCCAAGGGCTCGATTCGTGTTTCGCTGACGTAACGGTCGGTTTGCCCCGGAAGTAAGGCAGGCCGGAAAAATCTTCGAAACAAATTGTTTCCGCGCGTTTCGGGGGGTGAGCGACGGTTGTCGCCATGCGAAAATTGCCGTCTGTTCGTTGGCGCAAGCTGCTCGTAGTATCGACTTAGCGGAATGAATCGATCTGTGAAGGAATACCGCCAAGTGACCGTCGTCATTGCAAAAGAACCGCCCCGCCAGCTTGGCGTGCTGAGCTTGCTTGAACAATCAGACGCCTATGCGCAATCGATCTACCCGGCCGAAAGCAATCATATGGTCGATGTGTCGGCGCTGGAAAAACCGTCGGTGGCCTTCTTCGTGGCGCGGCATGAGGGCGAGGTGGTCGGCTGCTGCGCGCTGGTGGATGCCGGCGACGGCAGCGCCGAGATCAAGCGCATGTTCGTCGATCCGAAAGCGCGTGGCTTGAAAATCGGCCGCAAACTCTTGGAGACGATCGAGAGCCATGGCCGCGGTGCCGGCCTGTCGGCCATCCGGCTCGAAACCGGTATCTATCAACCCGAGGCCATCAGCCTCTACCGGACTGCCGGCTACGTCGATATCGGTCCGTTCGGCGCCTACCAGCCCGATCCGCTCAGCCTGTTCATGGAAAAGACGATTGGCTGACGCAGCGTCAGCCGAAACAACGAAAAATCCTTTTCGTTGCGTAAGTTAGAGCAGAAACCTCAATCAGCTCGACAGCCTTTTGAATCAAGCTGGCAGGCGCCGCTAGATATCGAGGTTTTCCACAAACACCGCGCGTTCCTGGATGAAGCGGAAGCGCGCGTCCGCCTTAGTGCCCATCAGATTGTCGACGGCCTCGCGGGTGCCTTCGAAATCCACCTCGTCGATGGCAACCTTCAGCAGCGTGCGCTTGGCCGGGTCCATGGTGGTTTCCTTGAGCTGCGCCGGCATCATCTCGCCAAGACCCTTGAAGCGGCCGATCTCGACCTTGCCCCGGCCGTTGAACTCCGTTTCCATCAGTTCCACCCGATGCGCGTCATCACGGGCATAGAGCGTCTTTGCGCCTTGCGTGATGCGGTACAGCGGCGGCACGGCCAGATACAGGTGCCCGCCACGGATCAGTTCCGGCATTTCCTGGTAGAAGAAGGTGATCAGCAGCGATGCGATATGGGCGCCGTCGACGTCCGCGTCGGTCATGACGATGACGCGCTCGTAGCGCAGATCTTCCTCGCGGTATTTGCTGCGGGTGCCGCAGCCGAGCGCCTGGATCAGATCGGCAATCTGCTGGTTCGCGCCGAGCTTTTCGCGGCCGGCGCTGGCAACGTTGAGGATCTTGCCGCGCAGTGGCAGGATCGCCTGGTTGGCGCGGTTGCGCGCCTGCTTAGCCGAGCCGCCGGCCGAATCACCTTCGACGATGAAGAGTTCGGCGCCCTCGGCCGAATTCTGCGAGCAGTCGGCAAGCTTGCCCGGCAGGCGCAGCTTGCGCACGGCGGTCTTGCGGCTGACTTCCTTTTCCTTGCGGCGGCGCACGCGCTCGTCGGCGCGCTCGATCACCCATTCGAGCAGCTTTGCTGCTTCCTGCGGGTTGTCGGCGAGGAAATGGTCGAACGGGTCGCGCAGCGCGTTCTCGACGATACGCTGGGCTTCGACGGTCGCCAGCTTGTCCTTGGTCTGGCCGACGAATTCCGGCTCGCGGATGAAGACCGACAGCATGCCGGCGGCCGAAATCATCACGTCTTCGGTGGTGATGATCGCCGCCCGCTTGTTCTGCGTCAGTTCTGCGTAGGCCTTGAGCCCCTTGGTCAGCGCGATGCGGAAGCCGGCCTCATGCGTGCCGCCTTCGGGCGTCGGGATGGTGTTGCAGTAGGAATGCACGACGCTGTCGCCGCCATACCAGGTGACGGCCCATTCCAGCGCCCCATGGCCGCCGGTCTTTTCGGTCTTGCCGGCAAAGATTTCGCGCGTGACCGTGAATTCCTTGCCCATCGTCGCCTGGAGATAATCCTTCAGGCCGCCGGGGAAGTGGAAGACCGCCTTTTCCGGCGTCTCCGTGCCTTCGATCAGCGAGGGATCGCAGGACCAGCGGATTTCGACGCCGCCGAACAGATAGGCCTTGGAGCGGGCCATGCGAAACAGCCGGGCCGGATCGAACTTGGCATGCGCGCCGAAGATCTCCGGGTCCGGATGAAAGCGCACCTTGGTGCCGCGCCGGTTCTGGATATCGCCGAGCTCCTCCAGTCCGCCCTGCGGGATGCCGCGCGAAAAGCGCTGGCGGTAGAGTTTGCGGTTGCGGGCAACCTCGACTTCGAGAATATCGGACAGCGCGTTGACGACGGAGACGCCGACGCCGTGCAGACCGCCGGAGGTCTCGTAGACCTTGCTGTCGAACTTGCCGCCCGCATGCAGCACTGTCATGATCACTTCCAGCGTCGACTTGCCCGGAAATTTCGGGTGGTTTTCGACCGGAATGCCGCGGCCGTTGTCGGTGACGGAGAGGCAGCCTTCCGCATCGAGATAGACGTCGATGAAGTTCGCGTGCCCCGCTACCGCCTCGTCCATCGAGTTGTCGATGACTTCGGCGAACAGATGGTGCAGTGCCTTTTCATCCGTGCCGCCGATATACATGCCCGGACGGCGGCGCACCGGCTCCAGCCCCTCGAGCACCTCGATGGCCGATGCATTGTAGTCGCCATTGTCTGTTTTCAGGGCAGGCGTCGCATTGGTACGCTTTTCGGCAGCCGGCTGAGCAACGGCCGGCGCAACCGGCTTCGGCACGACGGGTTCGATCGCGGGCCTGGGTTTCTCGGGAAATGCTGAAAAGAGATCGTTGCTATCGGTCATTGGCTGTTCAGAGGTCTTTCCGTGGTGAGGCTTTTCGCACGATCAAGGTTGCGGACGAAGCCGCCATGAATGTCTCGCGCGAATCGCCGGAATTCTGCCAGACTCTTGGCGTCAGAGCGACCAACACGCCATGCTGTTCAGCCGGATGCCCGCAAATACACCGATTGCGCCTTCAATAGCGCCAACTGTTGCGTTGCGGAAGGCCAGATGGCAAGGCTTGGACCAAAAGAGGAACATCCCGAATGCACCTGTCCACAGCTCATTTGATTTTTCGTGGCCTTCTGGCCTGCGCCGTAATGGTCGCTTCGTCTTTTCCAGCTGCGGCCGCACAGCTGCAGCCCTTCAAGGATGAGCTGTTTTCCTATGGCACGGTCCTCGAAACGGCGGATGGCGGCGATTATCGCGTCGTCGACTATCAGGAGATGCGTGACATCAACGGCCGGGATCAGGTCCCCGAACGCCGGGCAAAACGCGCCTATGTATCGCTCGGCGTGAAAAGCGAGCAGGTCAACGAGACGATCGATGCCGCAGGGCGACCGCTCGACATCACCCGTGTCGGTCGCGGGCAGGGGGCGGCATTCGCGGTGATCTTTATCCATGGCCGTGGCGGCGACCGGCGCCTCGGGGCCAACGACTGGTCCTTCGGCGGCAATTTCAACCGGCTGAAGAACCTCGCCGTCGAAAACGGCGGCGTCTATTACGCGCCAAGCGTTCGATCCTTCGACGATGCAGGCGTGGCCGATGTAGCGGGACTGATCGCCTATGCGCAGCGTCAGTCCCCTGGCCGACCGCTGGTGCTGGCCTGCGCCTCGATGGGGAGTTTCATCTGCTGGGGCATGACCCGCAATCCTCAGGCGGTCGCCGCCCTCAAAGGCATGATGATCATGGGCGGCCCCACGGACCCGACTTTCCGCAACAGTGCCGCCTACAAGGCGAAGCTGCCGCTGTTCTTCAGCCACGGCAGCGCCGACAGCGTCTACGCCGCAGCCGATCAGGTCGCGCTCTATCGATCGCTGAAGGCGGCGGGCTATCCGAGCCGTTTCGTCCTGTTCCAGACCGGATCACACGGTACGCCGGTTCGCATGACGGATTGGCGCGATGCTCTGAACTGGATCGGACTCGATTGAATTCTCTGTAATTATATCGAGAATCGTTAACCACCGAAGTAGATTGATACTCGTGAAGCGTGCACCGTTTGCTTTTCTTAAAGCTGATCATGGGACTGTCGCCGGCACGTATTCTCGGGGTTTTATCTTATGGATGCTCGCACTGAAGCACGGCATATTCCGCTGTGCGTCGATCTTGACGGCACGTTGCTTGCCGCCGACACGCTCTGGGAGGGCGTGGCGATCGTTCTTCTGCGCAATCCGCTGATGTTCTTTGCCGTGCTTTATTGGATGGCCAAGGGCAAGGCCCGGCTGAAACACGAAATCGCCGCCCGCTCCGGGCGCCAGGCTGCCGATTGGCCGTATCGCCAAGCCGTGCTCATGCGCCTGGAGCGCGAGCGTGAAACCGGCCGTCAGATCATCCTGGTGACCGGCGCGGCCAAAAGCGTTGCCCTGGGGGTTGCCGCCCATGCCGGTGTCTTTTCCTCCGTTCTTCACAGCTCGCCCGAGGTCAACCTCACCGCCGGTCGTAAACGCGAAAAACTGGTCGAACAGTTCGGTGAAGGCGGGTTCGACTATATGGGCAACAGTCGCGACGATGTGCCGGTGTTCGACGCGGCCCGCAAGGCGATCGTCGTGGCACCGGATGCAGCGGCTGAGAGATGGCGCCGTGCCCATGATGCCGAGCGGCTGGATATCGGCAAAACGAGCCGTCTCGCCGCCTTGAAATCGATCCGCGTGCATCAGTGGGCGAAGAACGTGCTGATCGGCGTGCCGATGGTGCTCAATCACGACATCCTGCATCTCAATGCGGTGATCAATGTGATCCTTGCCTTCTTTGCCTTCAGTTTTCTTGCCTCCGCTGTCTATGTGATCAACGATCTCTCCGATCTTGCCAACGACCGGCGCCACCCGAAGAAGCGCAACAGGCCGCTGGCAAGCGGTCAGATGTCGGTGCCGATGGGGCTGACGATGGCGCTTTGCCTTGTCCTCGCATCTCTGTCGCTGACGGCTGTGCTGCCCTATGATTTCGCGCTCGTGCTTGGGTTTTACGCCGTGGCGACAACCGCCTACACGTTCGTGCTCAAGCGCAAGCTGCTGGTGGACGTCTTCACGCTGGCGGGCCTTTACACGGTTCGTATCGTTGCCGGTTCCGCCGCCACCGACACGGTGCTATCCTTCTGGCTCCTGTCCTTCTCGATCTTCTTCTTCCTTAGCCTGGCGCTGGTGAAGCGTTATGTCGAGCTCGACGAATATGATGGACGCGAGGGCAACCAGGTTCCCGGGCGCGGTTATGTGGCCGTTGATTTCGAAATGGTCGGGCAGGCCGGCGTTTCCTCGGCCTTTGCCGCCGCGCTGGTGCTGGCGCTCTATATCCACAGCAAGGAAATGCAGGAGATGTACACGCTGCCCTGGGCATTGTGGCCGCTCTGCCCGCTGGTGCTCTATATGCTCTTGCGTATCTGGATGCTCGCCCGCCGCCGCATGCTGCACGAGGATCCGGTCGTGTTCATCATGCGCGACTGGCGCAGCCTTGTGACGATGGCGCTGGGCGCCATGCTTATTCTCGCCGGTGCGCTGGGCTCGCAATGACAGATGGTGCATTCGACAGCTGGGGGCGGATCGACTGCCGTCCCCGCCAAAGCATCTCGCCGGACGCCTATGAAAACCTGCGGGACAAGGCGGCCCCCGGCGCCTTTCTGCCCTTCGGCAATGGCCGCTCCTACGGTGACAGCTGCCACAATGACCAGGGCACCTTGATCGACGGTCGCATGCGCAGCCGCATCCTCGGCTTCGATCCGGGGACCGGCATTGTCTCGTGCGACGCGGGCGTCACGCTTCATGCCATCCTCGAACGGGCGATCCCGCACCGCTTCTTCCTGCCGGTGACGCCAGGCACCGCCGCGGTGACGGTGGCCGGCGCGGTTGCCAACGACGTTCACGGCAAGAATCACCACGCGCGCGGCACCTTCGGCAAACATGTGCTGCGGCTGACGCTGCTGCGCTCGACCGGCGAATTGCTGACGTGTTCGGCAACGGAAAATCCCGAGCTGTTTCACGCCACGATCGGCGGCATGGGGCTGACCGGGCTGATCCTGTCCGTCGATCTGCAACTGATGAAGGTTCCGTCCGCCCATATCCAGCAGCACACGATCCGCTTCGACCGGCTGGAGGACTATTTCGGCATGGTCGAGCAGGTGGATGCCGAGCATGAGTATTCGGTCGCCTGGATCGACCAGCTGGCAACGGGAAAACGCGCGGGCAGGGGCGTGCTGCTTGCCGGCGACCACGCCGATGCGTCCTGCGAATTTCCCGACATGCCGCGCTCCGCAAAACTCTCGGTTCCGTTTTCACCGCCG
This sequence comes from Rhizobium giardinii bv. giardinii H152, assembly GCF_000379605.1. GTDB lineage: Bacteria > Pseudomonadota > Alphaproteobacteria > Rhizobiales > Rhizobiaceae > Pararhizobium > Pararhizobium giardinii. Next base: position 39,181 of record NZ_KB902591.1, read on the forward strand.
TTCAACCTCTTGAACCGGTTCACGCTGAAGGCGTTCAACGAAGTCTACTTCCGCAAGGAAAAACGCGGCGAGACGGTGACCACCGTCAAGTGGCCCGGCTATTTCCACCCGCTGGACGCCATCGGCCAATGGAACCTGCTCTATGGACCGAAAGGCCTCTACCAGCACCAGAGCGTCTATCCGGCGGACAATGCGCCGGAGATCACGGCCCGGTTGATGGAAGCGGCGCGTCAGGCCGGCCATGCATCATTCCTCACCGTTTTGAAGAAGTTCGGCGAGCAACGGTCGCCAGCGCTTTTTTCGTTTCCGCGACCCGGTTTTACGCTGACGCTGGATTTCGCCAATCAGGGTGAACCGACCCTTAAGCTCCTCGACAGGCTCGATGCCATCGTGATTGAGGCCGGCGGTGCGATCAATCCCTACAAGGATGCCCGCATGAGCCCGCAAACCTTTGATTCTTCTTTCCCGCAGTGGCGAAAACTGGAAGCGCTGCGCGATCCGGTCATGGTCTCGAATTTCTGGAAGAGAACCGCTTTGGCTTTGCCGAAATGAGAATAGCGACAATTTGAATTAAATAAACACGGGAATTTCACGAAATATACGGCTCTTGCGTGTAGGTATCGCGGCGGGAACAGGGAACACCGACATGAAGTATATCATATTCATTCTCTTCACCGTGCTTACCAATGCCGCCGCGCAGCTCATGTTGAAACAGGGCATGCTGTCGCTTGGTCCTTTGAGCTTCACGGCCGATACTTTCATTGCCCGCATCTTCCAGGTGGTTTTCAACCCCTGGGTCTTCGCCGGACTTGCGACCTTCGTCATTTCGATGGCGTCGCATCTCTACGTCCTGTCGAAGGTTGAACTTTCCTTCGCCTATCCATTCCTCAGCCTCGCCTATGTGGCAGTGGCCGTCTTTGCCTATTTCGTCTTCCGCGAGGATCTGAACGCCTGGCGTATCGCCGGCATCGCGTTCATCTGTGTCGGAACCGTCCTCATTGCCCAATCCGGTATGTCTGGGGCAGGCATGTCTTCCCACGACAGCCAGCCGTCGCTTGACGCTGCGGGCGCAACAACAGCAAAAATCGGGAGCGCATCATGAAGCATATCATTTTCGGCGGTGACGGCTTCGTCGGCCGTCATCTGGCTGAACGGCTCGTGCAGGACGGCGAGGAGGTTGTCGTCGCCGATATCGTCAAATCCGACCTGCCGCACTATGCCCGCGCCCGTTTCGTGCGCTGCGACGTGACCGATCCGGATGATGTCATGAACGTCGAGATCGGCCAGGATGACATGGTCTACAACATGGCAGCCAAGATGCTGTCGCCGCTGCAGGTGCGTGCCAAGCGCTGGGAATTTTTCTGGCCGGTGAATTACTACGGCGCCGAAAACATCATGAAGGCGACGGCGAAATCCGGCGCCAGCCGGCTGGTGCAGTTCACCACCGACATGATCTACGGCCACACCGTGCAATCGCCGCAGACGGAAAATCATCCGGCCAACCCGCTCGGTGAATATGGTAAGTCGAAATGGGCAACCGAACAGCTCGCCGCCCAATGGCGCAAGCAGGGCATGAACATCTCGATTTTTCGCCCGCGCCTGATTATCGGCCCCGGCCGCCTCGGCATCCTGGAAAAGCTGTTCAAGCTGATCGACGCAAACCTGCCGGTGCCGATGATCGGTTCGGGCAAGAACCCGTATCAGTTCATCTCGGTGTTCGATTGCGCCGAGGCCGCCCGGCTTGCCTGGAAGGGCGGCGTGCCGAACGAGGCCTACAATCTCGGCTCCGACAACCCGCCGTCCGTGCGCAAGCTGCTGGGCGACCTGATCGTCCATGCGGGCTCCAGGTCGTTCCTGCTGCCGACACCGGCTTTTGCGGTCAAGGCGACGCTCGCGGCGTTCGATTTCATCAACATGCCGATCATGGATCCTGAACAGTATCTGATCGCCGACGAGATGTGCATCCGCGAAACCGGCAAGCTGAAGCGCGAGCTTGGCTGGAAGCCGCAGTACAATGACGGTGCCATGCTGATCGCAGCCTATGACGAATATCGCACCAAGAAGGCCGGCAAGGCCTTCGCACACGCTTCAGCCGTAGCGGCAGAATGAACGAGGGGAACATCGCAATGCTCGACAAGCCAGCCCGCGTCACCGTCGACGCACCCGCCCTCGATGCCCCTGCTCTTGGCGGCGGCATCCGGAAGCCGGATCTGATCACCGTCGAACAGGCCAAGGCGATGAGCCTTGCCGACATGACGACGCTCTTCAAGGATCACCTGAACCCAGGCCAGCTTCACTTCATGAAGCTGCTCGGCTTCAACAAGGTCAAGGTCGAGAGCGCCGAGGGGATGTACTATACCGACCAGAACGGCCGGAAGATCCTCGATTTCTTCGGTGGCTTCGGCTCGCTCGCCTTCGGCCACAATCATCCGCGCATCCTCTCGGCCCGCAAGAAATTCCAGGACGAAAACCGTCACGAGATCGCGATCGCCTTCATGTCGCAATATGCGTCGGCGCTCGCCAGGAATCTCGCGGCAATCGCCCCGGGCGACCTCGATATGGTCTTCCTCGGCTCCTCCGGTTCGGAAGCTATGGAGGCGGCGCTGAAGGTGGCCGAGCGGGCCGCCGGCCCGAAGCGTCCGCGGATCGTCTATGCCGAAAACTCGTTCCACGGAAAGACCAAGGGTGTCTTGTCGATCACCGACGGCCCGCTGTATCGCGGCGAGTTCAAGCTGCTCGACAACAATGTCAAGGTGCCGTTCGGCGATATCGATGCCATCCGCAACGCGTTCGAACGCGATCCGACGATCGGCGTTCTGGTGCTCGAAACCATCCAGGGCGGCGGCGGCATCATTTCTGCGCCGCCGGAATTCTGGCGCGAGGTTCGTGCGCTTTGCGACAAGCACGGCGTGATCTGGGTCGCCGATGAAGTCCAGTGCGGCATGGGCCGCTCGGGTCGATTCTTCGCCTTCGAACATGCCGGCGTCGTTCCGGACGTGACGGCGCTTGCCAAGTCGCTCGGCGGCGGCAAGTCGGCGATGGCCGCGATGATCGCCAGGCGCGACGTCTACATGAAGGCCTACGGCACCAAGAATACCGCGATGATCCACGCCCAGGCCACGTTCGGCGGCATCGGCGAGGCCTGCATCACCGCGATCGAAGGCCTCAACATCATGTATGACGAGGACTTGATCGAGAATGCAGCGGTGCAGGGCGACTACCTGCTTGAGCGGCTGACTACTCTCAAGGCGAAATATCCGAAGATCATCAAGGATGTCCGCGGCCAGGGCCTGATGGTTGGCCTGGAATTCCAGGATTTCAGCCAGACCCTGCCGATGGTCCTGCGCCCGGTCGTCGGCGTGCTTGACGACAAGCTGAAGGGCTCGCTCTCGGGCTTTATCGGCGCCCTGCTCTTGAAGGACTACGACACGCTCGTCGCCTTCACCGAATATAATCGCAACGTCATCCGGCTCGAGCCGCCGCTGATCTGCGAACGCCAACATGTTGACCAGTTCGTCGATGCGCTCGATGATCTGCTTGGCCGCGGCATTATCCGCATCGTCAAGGATTTCATTGGCAGCCAGTTCGACTGAGTTCTCTTCCATCCGCAAATCAGCAGGCCCGGCATTCGCAACGCCGGGCCTGCTGTCATTTGAGCGTCGAAATCTCGACCCGGCGGTTGCGACCGTCCTGCGGGCTATCCGGAAAGAGCAGGGCGGTTTCGCCGAAAGCGCGCACGACCAGCCGCTGCGGAGCGATCTTGTAGCGCGAGACCAGGTACTGCGTCGCCGAGGCGGCGCGTGCCCGGCTGAGCTGGAGATTGTCGCCGTCGGTGCCGGTCGCATCCGTATGCCCGCCGATCACGAACCGGTAGGCGGAGAGCTCGCTCGATTGCAGAGCTTTGCCGACATTGTCGAGAAGCTGTTGCGCCTGCGGCGTCAACTCGGCGGACCCGAAGTGAAAGTTGACGGCGAGATTGACCGTTGCCGCGAGCTTGTCGCCATAGCTGTTGATCGTCTCCAGTTCCTTGGCGCCGACGATCTTCAACCCGCGTGTCTTCTCCTTCTGAGCCAGGATCGGATCGAGCGAGCGGACAAGAACATCCGGCGTTGCGGTCGTCAGCACCTCCTGGGCTGTTGCCGTAGCGGCAGGAATGCTGAAAAACATCAGAGCCGTGAAAAGCTTACCGTGCATCGATCCGCCCCGTGTTTGCCGGGCCATGCAGTAAACCAGTAATGTTTTTCGAAGGATAGGAGCCCATCTATACACCGTCAATTCCCAAGGGATGCTGGAGTTTCGGCGCATTATGGGATTGGAGAGGTCGGCAGGCTTGTTCCCACAGTAACAAGCCTGCAAATGCGGGAACGGCGTGGCGTCGAGAGCCGCTGATCCTAATGCTTCTGGCCATTCACCGTCATGTTGAACTCGACGATGTTGGAATAGATCGGCAAACCGGCAGACATGTTGTAGCGGTCGCGATAGATGTCCCCTTGAATATGAAAGCTGATGACGCGGCGGCTCCATTTCGTCAGTTTCGCGCTGAACTGTTCGGTTCTGGTCGTACCCTTCGCCGTCAGCTTGCCCTCGATCTCCGCCGTGTCCTCGCCGGTTTGCGTGATCTTTGTCGAGCGGAACACGATTTCGGGATAGTTGGCGCTGTCGAAAATCGCCGACGAGCGCAGAAACTTCTCGATGCGCGGCTCGCCGGTTTGCACTGTCTCGGGAAAGAGCGAGAATTCGACCTTGGATTTGCGGATGTCCTTGCCATCCAGCTGCAATGTGCCGGAAAACCTGCCGAATTTTCCCGAGATGCCGCCACCGCCGGTTTGCGCAACCGAGAAGTTGATCTGTGATGATGCATCGATATCGTATCGCCCGGCTGCGTCGTCGAGCGAGGGCGCACGTGCCTGGGCGCCTGTCGCCGCAAGGACCAGCGCCCAGGCGGCAAGGCTTGGTCCGTAAGTTTGTCTCATCGATCGCCTCCTTCCGGCTGTTGATCGGCGTTGGACGCCGCACCACGCCGGAATATTCCAAGCATCCGCCTCAAAACCACGTCCCGGTGCCAGAAGTGATGCAGGAGAGCAGCACCCGCATGCAGGGCGACGAGACCGGCCAGGCCGTAGGCGAGCCAGGCATGCGCGTTGCTCCAGAACGTTTCGGCAGCCTCCGACTTTTCCATCGGCAGATGCGGAATGAGCAACCGGTTGAAAAACAGGGTTGGGATATTGAGCGTCGAGGTCGAGGCGATCGCCCAGCCGGCCAACGGAACGGCGATAGTCAATGCCAGCAGGAGCGCGTGGGTCACCGACGAGCCGCGCCTTTCGAGGCTTGAGAGGCTGGCAACGGGGTCCGGATGGATGTTGGAGAGCCACCAGATGAGGCGGATGAATGCCAGCGAAAGCGCCGTCATGCCGAAGGATTTATGCCATTGATAGAGAGAGAACTGCAGTTCCGGGTCGATATCCGGCCGGGTCATGACGTAGCCCAGGATGATCAGACCCACGATGAGGAAGGCGATCGCCCAGTGGAGGACGATCGTGCCCCATCCGAAAGTATCTTGCCGGTTGCGTAGCATGAAGGCCTCCCATCGCAGATCCATTTTGCAAGTCATTGTTGCTTTGACGCGCGCGGGCAAGCATTTAGTCCCTCACGCTCTTGCTCGGCACCGCTTTCCTTTGCCCGGCATATTTGCTAGGGCCGTTGCCGGGAAACGACTATTGCAGTGAGGAGATCGCATGACGCCCGAAATACGTCCGCTTGTGGCCGGAAACTGGAAGATGAATGGTCTGCGGGCGTCGCTCGACCAGATCAAGGCGATGGCGGAAGGCGTCAAGGGCGAGCTGTCGGAAAAGGTCGAGACCCTGATCTGCCCGCCCGCGACGTTGCTCTATGTTGCAACCGCACTCTGCGACGACAGCCCGCTTTTGATCGGCGCCCAGGATTGCCATGAAAAGGTCTCCGGCGCCCATACCGGCGATATCTCGGCCGAGATGATCGCCGATTGCTTCGGCACCCACGTGATTGTCGGCCATTCCGAGCGCCGCACCGACCATGCCGAGACTGACGCGCTGGTTCGGGCAAAGGCCGAGGCAGCCTTCGCGGCCGGTCTGGTCGCCATCATCTGCATCGGCGAGACTGGTGACGAGCGCAAGGCAGGCCAGACCCTGGATGTGCTGAAACGCCAGCTCGCCGGTTCCGTTCCCGACAGCGCCACCGCCGAAAACACTGTCATCGCCTACGAGCCGGTGTGGGCGATCGGCACCGGCCTGACGCCGACGGCAAGGGATGTCGAGGAAGCGCACGCCTTCCAGCGTTCGGAGCTTGTCGCCCGCTTTGGCGCGGCGGGAGCAAAGATGCGCATTCTCTATGGCGGATCGGTCAAGCCGGGCAATGCCAGGGAACTGATGGGCGTTGCCAATGTCGATGGCGCCTTGATCGGCGGGGCGAGCTTGAAAGCCGACGATTTCCTCGCCATCTACCGGGCGTACGAAGAATTGACAGCCTGAACTCGTCGATAGGCGAGGAGGGGCTTTTAATGCGCGGTGGCTTGGTATATGCAGCCGCCAACACTAATTTTCCCCGCGTGCTGCGGGCGCTGAAACCTGCCTGGGGTTCCGTGCGTCTCTCATGCCGGGCGATCACCCGATTGCGCTTCGGTTCCGGCTTGCCAAAGCCGGACGAGGCATGATCCAAGGCAGGACTGGACAAAATGCAGACCGTATTGCTTGTCATCTATCTCATGGTTGTGCTGGCGCTGATCGGCGTCGTGCTCATTCAGCGTTCCGAAGGCGGCGGTCTCGGCATTGGCGGCGGTTCCGGCTTCATGTCCGCGCGCGGCACGGCCAACGCGCTGACCCGCACCACGGCGATCCTCGCTGCCCTCTTCTTCGTTCTGGCTCTGGCCATGGGCATTCTCTCCCGCTACCAGCCGGATGCGACAGACGTTCTCGACCGGATTCCCGGCACGACCAACAACGGCAAGGGCGTGCTTGATTCGCTCGGCGGCGGCACGACCGCGCCGGCCGGCGAGACCCCTGCGCAGTCCGGCGCCAACACCCAGACTCCGGCGACCGAGACCCCTGCGACGCAGACCCCGGCAACGACCGAGACCAAGCCTGCCACATCCAGCTCGGATGTTCCGACCGGCCAGTAAGGCCGATGCAAGATTGAACCGCCGGCGGAAGCCAGTCTTCCGCCGGTTTTCTTTTGTTTGGATTCTGCCGCCTTAAGCCTTTTGAACGGAAAAATTCTGGAAGATGAATTTTTCGGTGGCGGAATCATTTTTGAAACGGTATCCGGTGAAGCCCATGGCGCGATATGTATTCATCACTGGCGGCGTGGTTTCTTCCCTTGGAAAAGGGATTGCCGCAGCCGCTCTCGGAGCGTTGCTGCAGGCCCGGGGCTACCGGGTCAGGCTTCGCAAACTCGACCCCTATCTCAACGTCGATCCGGGCACCATGAGCCCGACGCAGCACGGCGAAGTGTTCGTGACCGACGACGGCGCGGAGACGGACCTCGATCTCGGTCACTACGAGCGCTTTACCGGCCGCTCGGCGACCAAGACCGACAACATCACCACCGGCCGGATCTACAAGAACATCATCGACAAGGAACGCCGCGGCGATTACCTCGGCGCCACCGTCCAGGTCATCCCGCACGTCACCAACGAGATCAAGAACTTCGTCACCGAAGGCAATGAAGACTATGACTTCGTCATCTGCGAAATCGGCGGCACGGTCGGCGATATCGAGGCGATGCCGTTCATGGAGGCGATCCGCCAGCTGAAGAACGATCTTCCGCGCGGCACCGCGATCTATGTCCACCTGACGCTGATGCCGTATATCTCGGCGGCCGGCGAACTGAAGACCAAGCCGACCCAGCATTCGGTCAAGGAACTGCAGGCGCTCGGCATTCACCCTGATGTCCTGCTCGTGCGCGCCGATCGCGAAATCCCGGAAGCCGAGCGTCGCAAGCTGTCGCTGTTCTGCAACGTTCGTCCGTCCGCCGTCATCCAGGCGCTGGATGTGGCGAGCATCTACGACGTGCCGATCGCCTATCACAAGGAAGGCCTCGACAACGAAGTCCTTGCTGCCTTCGGCATCGAGCCGGCTCCGGCCCCGCGCATCGAAAACTGGCTGGATGTCGCCAACCGCATCCGCACGCCGGAAGGCGAGGTGACCATCGCCATCGTCGGCAAGTACACCGGCCTCAAGGACGCCTACAAATCGCTGATCGAGGCGCTCTACCACGGCGGCATTGCCAACCGCATCAAGGTCAAGCTCGAGTGGATCGAATCGGAAGTCTTCGAGCAGGAAGACCCAGCGCCGTATCTCGAAAAGGTCCACGGCATTCTCGTGCCCGGCGGTTTCGGCGAACGCGGCTCGGAAGGCAAGATTCTGGCGGCACGCTTCGCCCGTGAACGCAAGGTGCCCTATTTCGGCATCTGCTTCGGCATGCAGATGGCGGTCGTCGAAGCGGCTCGCAATCTCGCCGGCATCGAAAAGGCCTCCTCGACGGAATTCGGTCCGACCGGCGAACCGGTAGTCGGCCTGATGACGGAGTGGGTGAAGGGCAACGCACTCGAGAAGCGCGCCGCTTCCGGCGACCTCGGCGGCACGATGCGGCTCGGTGCCTACAAGGCAAGCCTCAAGAAGGGCACCAAGATTGCCGAGATCTACGGCTCGACCGAGATTTCCGAGCGCCATCGCCACCGCTACGAAGTGAATGTCGACTACAAGGAACGCTTGGAAGCCTGCGGCCTCGACTTCTCGGGCATGTCGCCGGACGGCGTCCTGCCGGAAACCGTCGAGTACCCGGATCACCCGTGGTTCATCGGCGTCCAGTACCATCCGGAACTGAAGAGCCGTCCGCTCGACCCGCACCCGCTGTTTGCAAGCTTCATCGAAGCCGCCGTCGAGCAGAGCCGGCTGGTCTGACGATTTGCGGAGGGGCCGGTCATAGCGCCGGCCGCCGATCGTGTGTGGAACTCCGTTTACCGTTGAGCCCGCTTGCAACAGACCGTTGCGAGCGGGTTTTTCCGTCAGGATATTCTTTTGAGGTATCTTGGGAGACTGTCGCTGCAAAAGACCGATTTGTGATTCGCAAAATCGATCGCGGACGGCCGTTTTTATCGGGACTTTTTGAAGCAGACGATTGATCTGCTTTCGGCCCGAAGGGGCGGCAGGCGTCGTCGCAAGTCAGTTCGTGCAGTCGATCGCTCACTGGCTTGCACTTGGTCGTCTCGGAGCGGCAGGCATTCATATGCTCTAGGTGGCGACACAATAGTGTGCGGGGCATCCGACCCCGCGCAAGAGCTAAGCCGTGACCGTCCGCAAAGAGTAAACCTCCAATATTTTCCCCGCATTCATCGGTTTGTTAGCGCGAATATCAACAAGAACCCAGCGGCCACGGCCAGTGCGGCAGACTGCTGGTATTGCGTCTTTGCTGACCTGGGCAAAAGATCCGCGATTGTGAGATAAAACATACCCCCTGCGCCGAACGCCAAGAGAACCCCCAGCATGCTCGGAGCTATGTCGCTCAGAAAAGTCCATCCGACGATAGCAGACGAGAACAGGGCTAAGCCGATCAGGCAGGTCCACACATATATCGATCGAGAGGCATTCTCCCCTTCTTCTGCCCGGATGATTTCAGCGATGCTCATCCCCTCGACGACGTTGTCCAGCATGATAGCTACCCCGATCATGACACCTAGATTTGGATCAGCGGCGAGACCGACCCCGATGCTTAACCCCTCGATCAGTTCCTCAATTGCGGTGCTGCCAGCAAGGAGGGTAACTTTGGATCCCCGGGCTCGTTGGATACGATGCAGGCGAGAAAGCTTGTGCCATTCGTCGGATTCGTGCCCCGCGATGAATCCGTGATTGATGTAGAGGTCGAAGATATAAACTGTCAGAAAGCCGACAACGAAACCGGCGATGGTTGGGATCTTACCAGCGGCAGCTCCAGCCGTGGGTATCATTTCGAAGGTAAAAGTGCCCAATAGCACGCCAGCAGCCATGCCTACCGAGATCGACAAAAATAGCGTCCCGATCTTGCCGTGTGATCCCAGCCAACCACCTACCGGCGACGCAATGGCAGCCCCACTGGCCAACAATAAAAAGGCAAAGTTGCCTTCGACGATGTGCCACGCCCCGAACATAAGTACTCTTCCCCCATGGGATGGAGTATCTCTGTGTCTGTGAAGCAGAATGGTCGCTGTTGAAGGGAGTTACGCAGGTTTAATGAGCACGCGTAGTGCCTGATTCGTTAAATCAACTCGTGACCATAGGTGATCCGCTTGATGATAGTATATATCTGAGCCGTCCGCTTTCGGCTACACGGAAGGCGATCAACGGCCAGCACCGGGAGTTCGGCGCCTGAACGGACAACTTCCGCTGCTGGTGCCAAGCGGAAGAGCGTGTCGCATAAATCTTAAACAGAAATACTGGCTCTGAGAACCATGGGGATTTCTGTCGCGGACATCGGTCGGAGACGCCGCTGACGTCGAGAAAACCTCCCCGCCGATCCCCGCCTCAAAAACCCGTGCCATGATCATGGCGTCCTGTCACGGATACACCGCAAGACGTTGGCGGCGAGGCAGGGCTGGCGCTCCACGGG
>NZ_KB902591.1:49917-214931 GCF_000379605.1 Rhizobium giardinii bv. giardinii H152
ACGTACCGGAGCTGCGATGCTGAATGCCGGCACCGGAGACTGCGCCACGAAGTCGTCGCGAGGCAGAGGGTCCGAAGTCGGGGTCTGTAGGGGGGAAAGCTCCCGAGAGAACGCCAAACGGGGCGCTGGAAGGCGTCACATATACTTATTCACTAGCGACGGCTTCCAGTGCCCCGTCCGATTGAATGCATGTTTGAAAAACCCCCGGCGGCAACCCGCGCGGGAAGTTTCGGGCTGTCTTCCGCTTCGGATCGTCTTCTTTACATCCCGTTCCTCGGCACTAGGTGGCTAGATGCAAGCTTTCGGGAAACGCGTCAGGCGGCTTTTCACTTGGGATTGCTGCCATGCGCCGGATGAAGGAGTGAAACCAGGATGGCGAACGATATCTTGCAGGCGGACGAGACGCTGCGCACGTTGCGGGCCGAGGTGCCGGTCAGCGCGACGCTGCATGTGTGGTTGAAGGCGACGGGCAGCGATGAGCCCGGCACCATGGCGTTCATTCTCGACGGCGAGAAGATCGGCGACGTCTCGGTCAGCAATTGCGAGGAATATGTTTTCCGGCCCTTCGTCGCGGTGAGCGGTGGTAATCTCTCCTGCGTCTACGATACCGCTACCACGGCCGTTTCCGTCGCCTACTTCTTCAACGCGGCGGAGGTTGTCGACAAGGGCATTACCGTCATGCACACCAGCGTCGCAAATGCCCCAGCGCCCGTGCCGCACGGTTATCACTTCCGCCCACCCTTCGGCTGGATGAATGATCCGAACGGTTTTGGCAGGTTCGACGGGCGTCCGCATCTGTTCTACCAGCACTATTCGCACGGGCTTCGCTGGAACACGATGCATTGGGGACATGCGATCTCCACCGATTACATCCACTGGCACCATATGCCGATCTTCCTGTTTCCTTCCGAGGACCTGACGGCGCGCCCGGATCGACGCGGCGGCGCCTTTTCCGGCTCTGCCATTCCACTGGAAAACGCCGCCGGCATCCGTGTTTTCTTCACCGAGCAGGTGAGCGAACGGATTCCGGAAACGCAGATCCAGTTGACGGCAACGTCGCACAACATCATCACCGCCAGCCAGGCCGAAGTGATCCTGGCAAACCGGCCGTCCGGCCTGGGACTGACACTCGATTTCCGCGACCCTTACGTGGTCAAGGGCCCCGACGGCCTCTGGAAAATGGTTCTTGGCAGTCTCAGCCATCAGGGTGGTGTCATCCTGCTTTACGAGACGGATGATCCGGCAGCGGCGACGGGCTGGCGTTTCGTCGGCACGCTTCTGCTCGAGGACCGGTTCGGTACTGCCGTCATCGAATGCCCGTGCCTCATCCCCCTGGACGGGCCGGTCGAGGGAGCTGAGACCCGCTGGGCGCTGATTTATGGTCTGATGAACAGCCTGGAGACGAAAACGGGACGCAAGAATTTAACACTCATTATCGTGGGTCGGTTCGATGGCGTCCGCTTCCATCGCGAATTCGAACAGGAACTCGATTTCGGAACCGACAACTATGCCTTCCAGGCCTTTGTCGACCAGGATACGGCGGTCGGCATCGGCTGGCTGGCAAACTGGGCCGATGTGTCCCACACGATCGATTTCCCGACCGCCATGACCCTGCCGCGCAATCTGCTGCTGCGGGGCAATGAAGTTCTGACGCCGCCCGTTCCGGCGGTCGAGACTTTGCGGGCGGGCATGATCGATGACAGCCGGCTGATGGCCGGGGAGACCGTGGCGCTGGACAACGGTGCGGTCGAGATTGTCCTCGACCTGACCGGGCCGGGCGCGGCGGTTGAACTGGCATTCGGCCACCCGCTGGTCACGCTTGGCGTCGGCGTCAACGAAGAGGGGCTGTTGATCAGCTATGCTGCGCCCGGGCAGGAGCAAGGACCGCGTTACATTGCCACCGGCGCCAAGCCGCAGAACCTGCGCATTTTCCTGGATGTCGGCTCGATCGAAGTCTTCGCCGATGGCGGCCGCTGGGCAGGAACGAAACGGATCGAGGGTTTCGAGCCGCTGCAGTCCGTGCGCGTCGTCTCAGGCGTTCGTGCCATCCGATCGGCGCGCGTCTACGCCTTAAAACTGAACCGCGCAACCTGACTGCGATGCGGGAGAAGCTTCGAATTCATCTAAAAACGTCTCTTTAACGTTTACCGGTTAGTAATCTCTCCGAGTGTGAGAGACCTGAGCGATGCGTATTGCGTTTATCGTCGCCCTACTGCTTCTTGCGGGGTGCGCGACCGCGCCGAGAGAAACAAGAAATGCCTGCGCGATTTTCGAGCAGCGTGATGGCTGGTTCAACAACTGGCAGCGCGCCGCCGAGCATGCGGAGCGGCAATATGGCGTTCCCGTGCCGATCCTGATGGCGACGATCTATACCGAATCCGGCTTCCGCCCGAATGCCCGCCCGCCGCGCACCAAGCTGTTCGGTTTCATTCCCTGGAAGCGCCAGTCGACGGCCTATGGCTTCTCGCAGGCGCTGAACGGCACGTGGTCGCAGTACAAGCGCGAGACCGGCCATTGGATGGCGCGCCGGACGAAATTCTCCGACGCAATCCACTTCGTTGCCTGGTACCACAACCAGAGCAGCAGGAAGAACGGCATCGCCCGCAACGACGCCTACAATCTTTACCTCGCCTACTATCTGGGAGACGGCGGCTACGCCAAGGGCGCCTGGCGCGGCAATGCGCAGTTGCAGCGCGCCGCGCAACGCTCGGCAAACATTGCCCGCGCCTATGCCAAGCAGTTGCGCTCCTGCGACTGACCGGGATGCCTCACTTTGAAAACGCAGGATCCCAATAGGGCGGGGTGCCGAACACGGCACGCAGATGATCGGCGAGCGCCCGCAGCTTGACGGAGGGGCGCCTGCCTTCGGGGTGGGCGATATGGATATATTCGAGCTCGGGCTGAACGCCGATGTCGATGGTTTCAAGTGTTCCGGCTTCCACCGCTTCCCCGACCGCGAACATCGGCACGAGCGCAATCCCCAGCCCGGCGACGGCCGCGTCCCGGATCATGTCGCCGTTGTTGACACCGAATCCCATCTGCCCGCGGAGAAGGACTGTGCCGGCGGCAGTCGGAAAGCGCCAGTCGGCGACGCCGCGGTTTGTGTAGAAGATGCCGCGGTGCCGTTCGAGCTCCTCGATCGAACCCGGCCTTCCATTTTCCCTGATATAAGCCGGGGAGGCTACCAGCACCCGGCGGCTCGGCGCCAGCCGCCAGGCCATCAGCCGCGAATCGGCGATCGGTCCGTTGCGCACAACGGCATCGTAACCGTCGGCGGCCGCATCGACCCGCCGGTCATCGAGGTCAAGCGTCAGATGAAGCTTGGGATGCGCCGAGAGGAACGGGTAGAGCGCCGGCCCGAGATGCATGCGCCCGAAGGTCACCGGCGCCGAGATCCGCAAGGGGCCCGAAATCGTCCCGCGCCGCTCGGCCATGTCGGCTGTTGCCTCATCGATCTCCTGCAGGATGCGATTGGCGCGCTCGAGGAAGGCGTGGCCGTCTTCTGTGAGCGTCAGCTTACGCGTCGTGCGATGCAGGAGCGTTGCACCCAGGCCACGCTCCAGCTCGGCCAGCCGTTCGCTGACCACCGATTTCGATAGCCTCAGACGCCGCGCGGCCTCGCTGATCGAACCGCTTTCAGCGACCGCGACAAAACTTGCAATGCCGTCGAGCTTCATCATCGTTCGGTTTTTCCGGATACGAGTTCCATGATTTGCAGACTAATCCGAACGAAGAAAGAAGGCCATATTCGCTTCAAGCAAGGGGTTTGAAGAGACTGCCAGACGGCACCTCGGCCCAAAGCAAAAGGGGATGAAGATCATGGAACGCCTGTCTGAGAAAGTTGCAATCGTCACCGGTGCCAGTGCCGGCATTGGTCGCGCCACCGCCAAGCTGTTCGCAGCCGAAGGTGCCAGGCTTGTCGTCGGCGCTCGCCGTCAGAACGAGCTCGATGAACTCGTCGCAGAAATCAAGGCCGAAGGCGGCGAGGCCGTCGCCCTTGCCGGCGACGTCCGTTCGGAGGATTACGCCAAGGGTCTGGTGGAACTGGCCGTCAGGACCTATGGTCGCCTGGATATCGCCTTCAACAATGCCGGAACGCTCGGCGAAGCCGGTCCTTCAACCGGTGTCTCCGAGCAGGGCTGGAGCGATGCCATTGCCATCAATCTGACCGGCTCGTTCCTCGGGGCCAAGCACCAGATTGCCGAAATGGTCAAGCATGGCGGCGGCTCGGTGATCTTCACCTCGACCTTCGTCGGTTACAGCTTTGCCTTCCCGGGTGTTGCCGCCTATGCAGCCTCGAAGGCCGGCCTGATTGGCCTGACACAGGCTCTTGCTGCCGAATTCGGCCCACAGGGCGTGCGTGTTAACGCCATCCTGCCAGGTGCCGTCGATACGGCGATGTACCGCGAGATGAACAGCCCGCCGGAATCGCAGTCCTTCATCACCAACCTGCATGCCCTGAAGCGCGTCGCAGCCCCAGAAGAGCTTGCCCGCTCGGTTCTGTTCCTCGCCTCAGACGATTCCGCCTTTGTGACCGGCACCGCCTCGCTCGTCGATGGCGGCGCCTCCATTACCCGCACCTGAGCTCTTTGCCAGAACGCAAACAGAAGGAACTTCATCATGTCACGCTTGCACAACAAGACAGCGCTGATCACCGGCGGCACCAGCGGCATCGGCCTTGAAACAGCCCGCCAGTTCATTGCCGAGGGTGCCCGCGTTGCGGTCACCGGCACCAATCCGGCAACCATCGAAGCCGCACGCGCCGAGCTCGGCGACAAGGCTCTTGTCATTCAGGCCAACGCCGGCGACGTCGCCGGACAGAAAGCGGTCGCAGAAGCGATCGAGAACGCCTTCGGCCATCTGGATATCCTGTTCGTCAACGCCGGTGCCGCCGATTTCCGCCCGATTGAACAGTTCGACGAAGAGGCATTCGATCGCTCGGTTGCCGTCAATGTCAAAGGCCCATTCTTCCTGATCCAGGCGCTTATGCCGATCCTTGCCAATCCGACCTCCATCGTGCTCAACACTTCGATCAATGCCCATATCGGCATGCCGAACACCAGCGTCTACGCCTTGACCAAGGCTGCGCTCCTGTCGTTCGCCAAGACGTTGTCCGGAGAGCTGATCGGCCGTGGTATCCGCGTAAATGCCGTCAGTCCCGGCCCGGTCGCAACGCCCCTTTACGGCAAGCTCGGCATGTCCGTCGCAGACACCGATGCCATGGCGGCGGCGAAGATCCCGGCCGGCCGATTTGGCAATCCGAGCGAAATCGCCAAGGCCGTGGTTTTCCTCGCCTCGGACGAATCGACTTACACCGTGGGCAGCGAACTCGTCATCGATGGTGGCATGAGCAACCTGTGAACCGACGTTCTGCGTGGCCCGGCATTTTCAAGCCGGGCCACGCAGTGGCGACTGCAACAGCACACAATTCAACATTTCCTTGAAATCGACGGTCAAAACGGGCAAAGCACCTGCCAACGACAGTTTCAGGGAAATTCATGAGCGCCGTGTCCCGCACCCCCCGTCTGCTCGACCATCTTGTGTTGCCGGTTACAGATCTTGCAACCGCCCGTGAGCGCTACGCGCAACTCGGCTTCACGGTCGCCGCCGATGCGCTTCACCCCTTCGGGACGGAAAACGCCTGCGTCTTCTTTGCAGACAAAACCTATCTCGAGCCGCTGGGCATCGCCAAGCGCGAGGAGTGCGAGGCCGCAGCGCTCGCGGGCAACGTCTTCGTCGCCCGCGATCAGGCCTACCGCTTTCGCCGGGGCCATGACGGGTTCTCGGCAATCGTGCTCAGCTCCGATGATGCCGCGGCCGATCATGCTCGCTTCCGCAAAGCCGGTATTTCGGCCGGCGAGTTGCTCGAATTTTCCCGCCCGATGAAGCTGCCGGACGGATCGCAGGCAACCGGCAGTTTCCGCCTTGCCTTTGCCGCCGACCTGCGCTCGCCGGATTTCTTCTTTTTTGCCTGTCAGCGCGTGGCGCCGCTTCCGTCCGACAGGTCGGCGCTCGAAACCCATGCCAACGGCGTCATCGGCCTCAGTGAAGTCGTCCTGTCCGAGCCGAACCCCACCGATTTCCAATACATCCTGCAGGAAGCGGTCGATGAGCGCGAGGTTTCCGCGCATTCCTTCGGCATGGACATCGAAACGCGCAACGGCGTCAAGATTTCCGTCCTCAATCAGGCCGGCATGTCCGGTTTCTTCGGCCGCAAGACCCCGGGCCATTCTCGCGGCCTGCGCGGTCGCGCCGTCGTCTTCACGGTCGCCGACTTGTCGGCGACCGAGCAACTTCTCACTGCCAACGCGGTGTCCTTCACCAGAAAAGACAATCGCCTGATTGTTCCGGAAGCGCCGGGGCAGGGCGTCATTTTCGCATTCGGAGAATAATCATGCAGGCAAATGCAAATGTGGTGGCCGGCAGCGGTGCCGGCCAAGTGGTGTTTTCCAATACCCGGAAACTGTCGCTGATCGCCGGACCCTGCCAGATGGAAAGCCGCGATCATGCCTTCATGATCGCCGGCAAGATGGTCGAGCTGTGCAAGTCGCTCGGCATCGGCCTCGTCTACAAATCCTCCTTCGACAAGGCCAACCGCACGTCGATCTCCGGCAAGCGCGGCATCGGGCTTGAGAATGCGATGGAAATCTTCGCTGACCTGAAGAAGGAATACGGCTTTCCCGTCCTCACCGACATTCATACCGAGGAACAGTGCGGCCTCGTCGCGCCGACGATCGACATCCTGCAGATCCCGGCCTTCCTCTGCCGCCAGACGGACCTCTTGGTGGCCGCTGCCAAGACCGGCCGTGTCATCAACGTCAAGAAGGGCCAGTTCCTCGCCCCCTGGGACATGAAGAACGTGCTTGCCAAGTTCACCGAGAGCGGCAATCCGAACGTCCTGCTGTGCGAGCGCGGCGCCTCCTTCGGCTACAACACGCTCGTCTCCGACATGCGTTCGCTGCCGATCATGGCTGGCCTAGGTGCGCCGGTGGTGTTCGATGCAACACACTCGGTGCAGCAGCCGGGCGGGCAGGGCTCGTCCTCGGGCGGCCAGCGCGAATTCGTCGAGACGCTTGCGCGTGCGGCGGTTGCCGTCGGCGTCGCCGGCGTGTTCATCGAGACGCACGAGGACCCGGACAACGCGCCGTCCGACGGACCGAATATGGTGCACCTGAAGGACATGCCGCGGCTTCTCGAGACGCTGCTTGCCTTCGACGCGATCGCCAAGCGCTGAATGCGGAGCTTTGTGAAATTTTCTTGAAGGCCGGGGCGAGGGCAGCAATTGCCGGCGCCCGCCATTGTATTTTCCGGGCCATGAATTATGACAGGCCATCCGTCCACCACCATGTTTGAAGCAGGGAAGAGATCATCATGACTGCAATCATCGACATCATCGGCCGCGAAATTCTCGACAGCCGGGGCAACCCGACCGTCGAAGTCGACGTCCATCTCGAAGACGGCAGCTTCGGCCGTGCCGCCGTTCCCTCGGGCGCTTCCACCGGCGCTCATGAAGCCGTCGAACTGCGCGATGGTGGAACGCGTTATCTCGGCAAGGGTGTCGAGAAGGCCGTCGAAGCCGTCAACGGCGAGATCTTCGAAGCCATCGGTGGTTTCGATGCCGAGGATCAGATCCTCATCGACAACACCATGATCGAGCTGGACGCCACGCCGAACAAGGCGCGTCTCGGCGCCAATGCAATCCTCGGCGTCTCGCTTGCCGTTTCCAAGGCCGCCGCCTCCGCCGCCGGCCTGCCGCTCTACCGCTATGTCGGTGGTCCGAACGCGCGGCTGCTGCCGGTGCCGATGATGAACATCATCAACGGCGGCGCCCACGCCGACAATCCGATCGACTTCCAGGAGTTCATGATCGTGCCGGTTGGCGCCGATACCGTGCGCGATGCCGTGCGCATGGGCTCGGAAGTGTTTCACACGCTGAAGAAGCAGCTTGCAGCCGACGGCCACAACACCAATGTCGGTGACGAAGGCGGTTTCGCGCCTGGTCTCGCATCGGCGCCCGCCGCTCTCGACTTCATCATGAAGTCGGTTGAAAAAGCCGGCTACCGTCCGGGGGAAGACGTCTTCATCGCGCTCGACTGCGCCTCGACGGAATTCTTCAAGGACGGCAAATATGTTCTCGAAGGCGAGGGCCGCACGCTCGAGCCGGGCGCCATGGCGGAATACCTTGCAGAGCTTGCCGGCAAATACCCGATCTTCTCGATCGAAGACGGCATGGCGGAAGATGACTGGGATGGCTGGAAGGCGCTGACCGACAAGATCGGCAGCAAGGTTCAACTCGTCGGCGACGACCTGTTCGTGACCAATTCAGCGCGTCTGCGCGACGGCATCAAGATGGGCGTTGCCAATTCGATCCTCGTCAAGGTCAACCAGATCGGATCGCTCTCGGAAACGCTCGATGCCGTCGAGACGGCGCACAAGGCACGCTATTCGGCCGTCATGTCGCATCGCTCGGGTGAAACCGAGGATTCGACCATCGCCGATCTCGCCGTTGCCACCAATTGCGGGCAGATCAAGACCGGTTCGCTGGCACGCTCCGACCGCACCGCGAAATACAACCAGCTGATCCGCATCGAAGAGCAGCTTGGCCCGCAGGCAAAATATGCCGGCCGGTCGATCCTGCGCGGCTGATACTCGCTCCTTTGACTGATGAAACCCGCGTCTGGAAACGGACGCGGGTTTTTTGTTGCCGCCGGTTATGGTCAACGGTCGGTTAATCAATGGCCGGTAGGATGCCGAGGTATTGCGTATCAGGGCATGATCGATGTGGACCAAACACCATAAGAAACGGAAGCTCGGGCGGTTTGTCATGCCGCTCATCGCCGTCGCCTTTCTCTCCTATTTCGGCTATCATTCCATCCATGGCGAGTTCGGATTGAAGGCAACGGAAAAATTCGACCGCCAGCGCGCCGAGCGCCAGACGCGTCTTGATGAACTGACCAAGCGGCGCAAGACGCTGGAAAAGGAAGTGGCGCTGCTGAGCGATGGTTCGCTCGAACGCGACATGCTGGACGAAAAGGCTCGCTTCGGGCTGAACATGTCGCGCGCCGACGAAATCGTGATATTTCATTGAATTTCGAATTAACCGAAATCAAGTTAATCGAATTTTGTTAAATAAAATCAATACTTTATAAAGAATATAAGCCATGCAAATATGGCATTGCTGTGGCGTCATTCTTTGCCTATGGTACCTGCAAAGGCAACCATCAGGGAGGAATGAATGGCCCCGCGAAAAACCGCGTCCGTTTCCAGCCGCAAAGCAGCCGCCAAACCCGCCACAGCCAAGCCCGCCAAGAAGGATTTCGTCAACGGTACCGTCGCCGAGTTCGATCGGGATGCCGATCTGAAGGCCTACCGCGAAATGCTTCTCATCCGCCGGTTCGAGGAAAAGGCCGGCCAGCTCTATGGCATGGGCTTCATCGGTGGTTTCTGTCACCTCTACATCGGCCAGGAAGCTGTCGTCGTCGGCATGCAGATGGCGCTCAAGGAAGGCGACCAGGTCATCACGGCCTATCGTGACCATGGCCATATGCTGGCCTGCGGGATGAGCGCACGCGGAGTCATGGCTGAACTCACCGGTCGTCGCAGCGGTCTTTCCCGCGGCAAGGGCGGCTCGATGCACATGTTCTCCAAGGAAAAGCATTTCTACGGCGGCCACGGCATCGTCGGTGCGCAGGTATCGCTCGGAACGGGCCTCGCCTTCGCCAACCGCTATCGCGGCAACGACAACGTCTCACTCGCCTATTTCGGCGACGGCGCTGCCAACCAGGGCCAGGTCTACGAGAGCTTCAACATGGCCGCTCTCTGGAAACTGCCGGTGATCTACATCGTCGAGAACAACCGCTACGCCATGGGTACCTCGGTATCGCGCGCTTCGGCCGGCCATGATTTCTCGCAGCGCGGCGTCGCACTCGGTATCCCGGGTTTCCAGGTCGACGGCATGGATGTTCGCGCGGTCAAGGCCGCCGGCGACGAGGCTGTCGAGCATTGCCGTGCCGGCAAGGGCCCGATCATCCTTGAAATGCAGACCTACCGCTATCGCGGCCACTCGATGTCCGACCCGGCGAAGTATCGCTCCAAGGACGAAGTGCAGAAGATGCGGTCCGAGCATGACCCGATCGAACAGGTGAAGGCGCGCATCCTCGAAAAGGGATGGGCAAGCGAGGACGACCTGAAGGCAATCGACAAGGATGTCCGCGACATCGTCGCCGACAGTGCCGATTTCGCCCAGGCCGATCCGGAGCCGGATGTATCCGAGCTCTACACCGACATCCTGCTTTAATCCGGGGGAGGACACTCCATGCCAATCGAAATTCTCATGCCCGCCCTTTCCCCGACGATGGAAGAAGGCACGCTCAGCAAATGGCTGAAAAACGAAGGTGACAAGGTTACCTCTGGCGACGTGATCGCCGAGATCGAGACCGACAAGGCGACCATGGAAGTGGAAGCCGTCGATGAAGGCACGATCGGCAAGATCCTGATTGCTGCCGGTACCGAAGGCGTCAAGGTCAACACGGCGATCGCTGTCCTGCTGCAGGACGGCGAAAGCGCCGGCGATATTGCCGCGCCCAAGGCTGCTGCTCCTGCCGCCGAGCCTGCCAAGGTCGAAGCGCCTGCTGCTGCCGCCGCACCCGTCGCCGCCCAGCCAAAGGTCGAAATTGCCGCTGATCCGGACATTCCGGCCGGCACCGAGATGGTCTCGACGACCGTGCGTGAAGCGCTTCGCGATGCGATGGCCGAAGAAATGCGCCGCAGTGACGATGTCTTCGTCATGGGTGAGGAAGTCGCCGAATACCAGGGCGCCTACAAGATCACGCAGGGCCTGCTGCAGGAATTCGGTCCCCGCCGCGTCGTCGATACGCCGATTACCGAGCACGGCTTTGCCGGCGTCGGCGTCGGTGCTGCGATGACCGGCCTCAGGCCGATCGTCGAGTTCATGACCTTCAACTTCGCCATGCAGGCGATCGACCACATCATCAACTCGGCCGCCAAGACGCTCTACATGTCCGGCGGCCAGATGGGTGCGCCGATGGTGTTCCGTGGCCCGAGCGGCGCTGCCGCCCGTGTCGGCGCACAGCACTCCCAGTGCTATGCCGCCTGGTACAGCCATGTTCCGGGCCTGAAAGTCATCATGCCGTATACGGCAGCCGACGCGAAGGGGCTCTTGAAGGCCGCAATCCGCGATCCGAACCCGGTGATCTTCCTTGAGAACGAAATCCTCTACGGCCATTCCTTCGACGTGCCGAAGATGGACGATTTCGTCCTGCCGATCGGCAAGGCACGTATTCATCGCACAGGCAAGGACGCGACCATCGTCTCCTTCGGTATCGGTATGACCTACGCGGTCAAGGCTGCGGCCGAACTCGAAAAGGAAGGCATCGACGTCGAGATCATCGACCTGCGCACGCTGCGTCCGATGGACCTGCCGACAGTGATCGAATCGGTGAAGAAGACCGGCCGTCTGGTGACTGTCGAGGAAGGCTTCCCGCAGTCCTCCGTCGGCACGGAAATCGCCACTCGCGTCATGCAGCAGGCGTTCGATTATCTCGATGCGCCGATCCTGACGATCGCCGGCAAGGATGTGCCGATGCCCTATGCCGCCAACCTTGAAAAGCTGGCCCTGCCGAATGTCGGCGAAGTCGTCGAGGCGGTGAAGACCGTCTGCTACAAGTAACCGGGAGGGAAGGTCATGCCGATCAATATCACCATGCCAGCCCTTTCGCCGACCATGGAAGAGGGCAACCTCGCCAAGTGGCTGGTCAAGGAAGGCGACAAGGTCTCCTCCGGCGACGTGATCGCCGAGATCGAAACCGACAAGGCGACGATGGAAGTCGAAGCCGTCGACGAGGGCACCGTTGCCAAGCTCGTCGTTCCCGCCGGCACTGAAGGCGTGAAGGTCAATGCCGTGATCGCCGTCCTTGCCGCCGAAGGCGAGGACGTGTCGGCCGCTGCTTCGGGCAATGGCGCTGCACCGGTCGCAAAAGCGGAAACTCCGAAGGCGGAAGCGGCCCCCGCTGCCAAGGTGGACGCGGCACCGGCCGCTGCTCCGGCTGCCGCCAAGGTGTCCGCACCAGCTTCATCCGACAACCGCACCTTCGCGTCGCCGCTCGCACGGCGGCTCGCCAAGGAAGCCGGCGTCGATGTCTCCGCCATCTCCGGCACCGGCCCGCACGGCCGCGTCGTCAAGAAGGATGTGGAAACGGCCGTCGCCGGCGGTGGTCTGAAGCCGGCCGCTGCGGCTGCTCCATCCGCTACTGCTCCGGCACCGGCGGCAGCACCGCTCGCCAAGGGCCCGTCGGACGAAGCCGTGCTCAAGAACTTCGCCGAAGGCTCCTACGAGCTCGTGCCGCATGACGGCATGCGCAAGACGATTGCCAAGCGCCTGCAGGAATCCAAGCAGACCATTCCGCATTTCTACGTTTCGGTGGATTGCGAGTTGGATGCACTTCTGGCCCTGCGTGCCCAGCTCAACGCCTCGGCACCCGAAAAGGACGGCAAGCCGGTCTACAAGCTGTCGGTCAACGACATGGTTATCAAGGCCATGGCGCTTGCCCTGCGCGACGTGCCGGAGGCCAACGTCTCCTGGACGGAAGCCAACATGGTCAAGCACAAGCACGCCGATGTCGGCGTTGCCGTGTCGATCCCGGGCGGGTTGATCACGCCGATCATCCGCAGCGCCGAGACCAAGAGCCTGTCGGCCATCTCCAACGAGATGAAGGATCTCGGCGCCCGCGCCAAGAGCCGCAAGCTGAAGCCTGAAGAGTATCAGGGCGGCACCACCGCCGTGTCCAACATGGGCATGATGGGCGTCAAGAACTTCTCCGCCGTCGTCAATCCGCCGCACGCGACGATCCTGGCGGTCGGCGCAGGCGAGGAACGCGTCGTCGTCAAGAAAGGCCAGATGGTCGTCGCCAACGTCATGACCGTGACGCTCTCGACCGACCACCGCGCCGTCGATGGGGCGCTCGGGGCAGAACTGCTCGGGGCCTTCAAGCGCTACATCGAAAACCCGATGGGCATGCTGGTGTAGGAAACCTCCCCCTAACCCCTCCCCGCAAGGGGGAGGGGGACACGGAGCGTGACGATGAAAACAGTCCTCTGCTACGGCGATAGTCTGACCTGGGGCTACGATGCCGAGACGCTCGGGCGTCACCGGCTGGAAGATCGCTGGCCAAGCGTCCTGCAAAAGGCGCTCGGTGACGGCGTTCACGTGATTGCCGAGGGGCTGAACGGCCGCACGACCGCTTTTGATGATCACCTTGCGGATTGCGACAGGAACGGCGCCCGCATCCTGCCGACGATCCTGCACAGCCACGATCCGGTTGATCTCGTCGTCATCCTGCTTGGCACCAACGACATGAAACCGGTGATCTGCGGCACGGCGGCCGGCGCGACGCAGGGCATGGAGCGGCTGATCGACCTGGTGCGGCACCACGCCTGGTCGTTCGACAGCGAAAACCAGCCGGAAATCCTGATCGTTGCGCCACCGGTCATCCGCGAGACGGCGAATGCCGCCTTCGCGGCCATGTTCGCCGGCAGCATCGAGCAGTCGGCAATGCTGGCGTCGCTCTATGCCGACCTCGCCGACGAAAAGGGATGCGGCTTCTTCGATGCCGGTTCGGTGGCCGCAACCACGCCGCTCGACGGCATTCATCTCGATGCCGAGAATACGCGCGCCATCGGACGCGGCCTCGAGCCGATGGTCCGGATGATGCTCGGGCTCTGAGTGTCGGCGGTGCTGGTTCTGCGGGCGGCAGAACGCAAGGATGCGGCCGAGCTGGCGGTGCTGGTCGATATCGCGTCGCATGGATTTGCGACCTGGCTCTGGTACGGAGCGGTGATGCGGGGGGATAAGGACACCGCCATGGAGCAGGGGCGGTCGAGAATGCGCAATGACCATGAGCCCGGCACCTGGAAGGACGCCACGGTGGCGGAATGGGATGGCGAGATTGCCGGCGTGTCGATCGGCTACGACCTTGAGGAAAGCGTTCGCGATATGGTCGCGCCGCATCCGGTGATCAAGCCGCTCCTGGATCTGCAGGTGACGGTGATCGGCAGCCGGTTCATCGACAGTCTCGGTGTCTACCGGCACCACCGCCGCAAGGGTATAGGGCGAGCGCTGCTTGCCCGCGAAATCGAAAAGGCCGAGGGCAGGCAGGTCAGCCTGATCACCGAAAGCCACAATAAGACGGCGCAGGCGCTTTATTTCGCCAGCGGATTCGTGGAGAAGGCGAGGCTTCCGGCCGTGCCGCTCTTTGAGGACAGCAAAAGGCATGACTGGGTCTTGCTTGCCCGGGACATGACCTAAGGAGAGGCAGGAAACAAGAATGGCAAATTCCTACGACGTCATCGTTATCGGCTCCGGTCCCGGCGGCTACATCGCGGCGATCCGCGCCGCACAACTGGGCCTTAAGACCGCCGTAGTTGAGCGCGAGCACCTGGCCGGCATCTGCTCCAACTGGGGCTGCATCCCGACGAAGGCACTGTTGCGGTCCGCTGAAGTGCTGCATCTGGCCGAACACGCCAAGAATTACGGCCTGACGCTCGAAGGCAAGGTGACGCCGGACCTGAAGGCGATCGTCGCCCGCTCGCGCGGCATTGCCGAGCGCATGAACGGCGGCGTCGGCTTCCTGATGAAGAAGAACAAGGTCGACGTCATCTGGGGTGAAGCCAAGCTCACCAAGCCGAACGAGATCGTCGTGGCGAAGACCACCAAGACCATCGTCCAGCCGCAGGCGCCGCTGCCGAAAAACACCCTGGGCGAGGGGACCTATACCGCCAAGCACATCATTATCGCGACCGGCGCGCGTCCGCGCGCGCTGCCCGGCATCGAGCCGGACGGCAAGCTGATCTGGACCTATTTCGAGGCGATGAACCCGGACCGCATGCCGAAGTCGCTGCTGGTCATGGGCTCGGGCGCCATCGGCATCGAGTTTGCCTCCTTCTACCGCACACTCGGCGTCGACGTCACGGTCGTCGAGCTGCTGCCGCAGGTCATGCCGGTCGAGGATGCGGAAATCTCCGCCTTCGCCAAGAAGCAGTTCGACAAGCAGGGCATGAAGATCATCCTCGACGCCAAGGTGACCAAGGTTGAAAAGGCGGCCGATTCGGTAACCGCCCATGTCGAGAAGAAGGACGGTTCGATCGAGAAGATCACCGCCGACCGGCTGATCTCGGCCATCGGCGTTCAGGGCAACATCGAGAACCTCGGCCTGGAAGCGCTCGGCGTGAAGACCGATCGCGGCTGCATCGTCATCGACGGCTATGGCAAGACCAATGTGCCGGGCGTCTATGCGATCGGCGACGTCGCCGGTCCGCCGATGCTTGCCCACAAGGCCGAGCACGAGGCGGTCATCTGCGTCGAAAAGATCGCCGGCCTGCCGCACGTGCATCCGATGGACAAGCTGAAGATCCCGGGCTGCACCTATTGCAACCCGCAGGTCGCCTCGGTCGGCCTGACGGAAGCCAAGGCCAAGGCAGAAGGCCGTGACATCCGCGTCGGCCGCTTCCCCTTCGTTGCCAATGGCAAGGCGATCGCGCTTGGCGAAGACCAGGGCATGGTCAAGACCATCTTCGACAAGAAGACCGGTGAACTGATCGGTGCGCATCTGGTCGGCGCCGAAGTTACCGAACTGATCCAGGGTTTCGTCGTCGCAATGAACCTCGAAACGACCGAGGAAGAACTGATGCACACGATCTTCCCGCACCCGACGATCTCGGAGACGCTGAAGGAAAGCGTGCTCGACGCCTATGGGCGTGCACTGAACGCTTGATTGTGTTACGGCTCGCCTCGATTTGAAACGGCGAGCCGCATTTCCGGCCCGAACGGGCGCCGTCGAAACACGCGCCTGAAGGAAAGTGAAAGCCAAGATGGTCACCATTCTCGACCGAACCAATATCGAGAGCGACGCCAAGCGCATCCGTCATCCGGAAAAGGCCCACAAGCCGGATACGGAGATGCTGCGCAAGCCGGAATGGATCCGCGTCAAGGCGCCGGTGTCGAAGGGTTACCAGGAGACCCGCTCGATCGTGAAGGAGCACAAGCTCGTCACCGTCTGCGAGGAAGCGGGCTGCCCGAACATCGGCGAGTGCTGGGACAAGAAACACGCCACCTTCATGATCATGGGCGAGATCTGTACCCGCGCCTGCGCCTTCTGCAACGTCTCGACCGGCAAGCCGAACGCGCTCGACATGGCCGAGCCGGAAAACGTCGCCAAGGCGGTCAAGCAGATGGGTCTTTCTCACGTCGTCATCACGTCGGTGGACCGCGACGACCTGGACGACGGAGGCGCCGAGCATTTCGAAAAGGTTATCTGGGCGATCCGCGCGGCATCGCCGGCAACGACCATCGAAATCCTGACGCCGGACTTTTTGAAGAAACCCGGCGCGCTGGAGCGGGTCGTTGCCGCCAAGCCGGACGTCTTCAACCACAACATGGAAACCGTGCCGGGCAACTATCTGACGGTGCGCCCCGGTGCACGCTATTTCCATTCGATCCGGCTTCTGCAGCGGGTCAAGGAACTCGATCCGACCATGTTCACCAAGTCCGGCATCATGGTGGGCCTCGGCGAAGAGCGCAACGAAGTGCTGCAGCTGATGGACGACCTCAGGACCGCCGACGTCGACTTCCTGACGATCGGCCAGTACCTGCAGCCGACCCGAAAGCACCACAAGGTCGAGAAATTCGTGACGCCGGAAGAATTCAAGTCCTACGAGACCGTCGCTTATACAAAGGGCTTCCTGATGGTCGCGTCCAGCCCGCTGACGCGCTCGTCCCATCATGCCGGTGACGACTTCGCACGGCTGCGCGCGGCGCGGGAAAAGAAGCTGCTGGCTGCGGCCGAGTAAGGAGCAGACGCCTTGGCGGCGCGGGCGACGTGCCGACGCGGGCGACTTGGCGACGTCGACGGTGTTGATGCCTGAATGGAAGCTTTGCTGCGCCCCGCGCGGGGCCGGATATAGGTAAGTTGCGATGGCAGACGGTGTGATGGGCAGGGTGAAGACGGCGCTTCTTATGCCGTACAGTCTCTTTCAAGTGGTGACCGGCAGGAAGGATTTCCGCGATCCGGTGCTTGGCAGTGAGCGACTTAACCGCAAGGGCCTGCATGTGTGGCGGGTGAAGACGACTGCGCGCATCATCGAGTGGCGCCGCCGAAAGCTAACGCACCTGATCTCTGACGCCGAGCGGGCCTTCTTTGCGGAAAACGGCTATATGGAGCGCCGCAATCTCCTGCCGGAGGCGGATTTCAGGGCGCTGGTCGCCGAGGTGGAGGCGCTGAAGGCGCCGGCGCGGGAGATGCGGGAGGGCCGCGCCGTGACGCGCCGTATTCCGCTGACCCCGGACGTGCTGGCCCATTCCCCGATGCTGCGCTCGTTTCTCAGGAGTGAGAAATGGACCGGTCCGATCCGCTATGCGGGCGGCTTCAACGTGGAGCCCGTGCTCAGCATCCAGACGATTTTCGGCGAGCCGACGGCCAAGCCCGGCGAGAAGGATCCGCAGACCGATCTGCACATGGATACGTTCCATTCCACGGCCAAGGCCTGGTTCTTCCTCTATGACGTACCGGAAGACGAGGGGCCGTTCACCTATGTTGCCGGTTCGCACAAGCTGACCAAGCGACGGCTCGCTTGGCAGAAGCGCATGAGCGTTCTGGCGTCGCGACGACACGGTGGCGGGGCTTTCCGTATTCCGGCAACGTCGCTGAAGCGGCTTCACCTTCCCCAACCGACGAAATTTTCGGTCCCGGCCAATACGCTGGTCGTTGGAGACACGTTCGGCTTCCATGCGCGGGGCGTTTCGGTGCGCAAGTCGGTACGGGTCGAGCTCTATGCATCGCAGCGGCCGAACCCGTTCCTGCCCTTCATCAATCTCGACAGCGCCTGGCTGCCTTTTGTCAGTGGCCGCAAGGAAGTCATCAGTTGGTATGTCCAGGACTGGCTGGTGCGGCTCGGCCTCGGCCGGCTGATCTGGCAGCCTGTCGGCGAGGTCTCCGCACGCGACACCGTTGCCGATCGCTAGGCCGGCGCGGGAAAGAAGCTGCCGATTGCGATCGGGTCGTCTTCCTGTGGTTGCAAAACCGAAATCGAGTTGTATGGTGCGCGGCTCCAAGATCTGGAGCCCGTCATGCCGCGCTATGTTTCCGGAATTGAAGAAGCCCTCCCGATCCTTGGCCGCGCCGATCGGATCCTCGTGATCGGCTGCTCCGGCGGCGGCAAGAGCACGCTGTCCAGAGGGCTCTCGAGCAGACTTGACCTGCCTTACGTCTCGATGGACCGGGACTTCTTCTGGCTGCCCGGTTGGGCGAAACGGCCGAAAGCGGAGGAGCGCGCGCTGATTGCCGCCAAGGTCGCAGAGGAGCGATGGATCATGGACGGGACCGGCGCGTCGAGCTTCGACCTGCGCCTGCCGCGAGCGGATCTCGTCGTCTGGGTCCGCGTTCCGCGGCGGATATGTCTGTGGGGGTTGACCTGCCGGGTGGCGTCGAGTTTCGGCCGTGTCCGCGCCGACATGGCGCCCGGTTGTCCTGAACAATTGCCGGATCGCGAATTCCTTTCCTACATCTGGAATTTCGAGCGCCGCGTTTCTCCGCTGATCGTGGATAGGTTAGGCCGGTATTCGCCGGGCATGCCGGTCCTGCAACTGAGGAGCCGCCGCGACATGGGTGCGCTCGTCGCGCGCCTGCAGGGAGCTGTCACTGTCGGATAAGGTTTCGTATGTTCTCGTGCTTGGGTCCCGGAGCCCGGCATCTTGTTTTTACGGAAATCATTGAATATCTGAAATCCATGCCACAATTCGAGACTCACCGGCCCGTCAAGCATACGCCCGACCAGATGTTCGATCTGATTGCCGACGTAGAAAAATACCCGCAATTCCTGCCGCTCTGCGAAGCCTTGGCGGTTCGCTCGCGCAAGGAGCGCGACGGCAAGGTGCTGCTGGTGGCGGACATGACGGTCGGCTACAAGGCGATCCGCGAGACCTTCACCACACAAGTCCTGCTGAACAAGGCCGAGCGGTTCATCGACGTCAAATATCTCGACGGACCATTCAAATATCTCGACAATCGCTGGCGTTTCGAACCGGCGGGCGAGGGCGGTTGCTCCGTCCATTTCTTTATCGATTATGAGTTCAAGAGCCGGATTCTGGGGGCCTTGATGGGCTCCATGTTCGATCGCGCCTTCCGGATGTTTTCAGAGGCCTTCGAAAAGCGCGCCGACGAGATCTATGCCGTCGTGTAAAAGCATTCGCCCATGACGCGTCAGCCTTCTGCCGCCTCCGCCAGCATGTCGAGCGCCGTCCGCACGGTCGCCAGCCGGATTGCATCGCGGCCGATCTCGCCATAGCGCATCTCACGATGGCGCACCGCACCGCCCCGGCTCGCGGCTGCCAGATGCACGAGCCCGACGGGCTTTTCGTCCGTCCCTCCGCTCGGCCCCGCAATGCCGGTGACTGCGATGGCGATATCGGCCTGCGAGTGGGAAAGGGCACCGCGTGCCATCTCGACCGCGGTCTGGCGCGACACCGCCCCATGCGTGGCAAGCGTTGCGGGATCCACACCCAGCATCTGTATCTTGGCGTCGTTGGAATAGGTAACGAAACCGCGGTCGACCACCGAGGACGAACCGGAGACTTCGGTCAGCGCGCCGACGATCAGTCCACCGGTGCAGGATTCCGCCGTCGCAACCATCAGGCGGCGTTCGGAAAATGCAGCGATCAATGCGCGCGCCCTGT
This sequence comes from Rhizobium giardinii bv. giardinii H152, assembly GCF_000379605.1. Lineage (GTDB taxonomy): Bacteria > Pseudomonadota > Alphaproteobacteria > Rhizobiales > Rhizobiaceae > Pararhizobium > Pararhizobium giardinii. Next base: position 69,662 of record NZ_KB902591.1, read on the forward strand.
GTTCGATTTCCGCTGGCCAGCCGCTCATTTTCCCTCTCCCGAATAAACCACCGTTGCCGTCGCAATGGCGGCGATGCCCTCGCGCCTGCCGACGAAGCCGATCTTTTCGTTGGTCGTCGCCTTCACCGAGCACCGATCGAGGGAGATGTCGAGCATCGCCGCGAGATTTTCGCGCATCGCCTGGCGGTGCGGCCCAACCTTGGGCGCCTCGGCGATCAGCGAAATATCGGCGTTCATGATCGTGCCGCCGTGATCGCGAACGATCTTGGCCGCGTGTTCGAGGAAGATGCGCGAGGCAGCACCTTTCCACTGTGGGTCCGACGGCGGAAAGTGATCGCCGATATCCCCCGCGCCGCAGGTCGCCAGAAGCGCGTCCGTCAGGGCATGCAGCGCCACATCGGCATCGGAATGACCGAGCAGTTTCTGGTCGTGCGGGATGAAAACGCCGCAGAGCGTCACGCCGTCGCCATCGACAAGCTGGTGTACGTCGTAGCCATTGCCGGTGCGCACGTCGGGAAGGGGATTCCGGCTCAGTTTTTCGTCCGCCATGCGGATATCCCGTTTGAGTGTCAGTTTGATATTGTCGACAGAACCCTCGACCAAGGTCACGGGCATGCCGGCCCATTCGGCGATCGAGGCATCGTCGGTGAAGTCGGCGCGGCCGGAAGCGGCAGCTTGTGCATGGGCTGAGAGAATCGGCTCGAAGCGGAAACACTGGGGTGTCTGTGCGGCGAACAGGCCGGTCCTCGACACGGTTTCGACGACCTTGCCATCGGGCGAGCCCCGCTTCAGCGTGTCGGCGACTGCCACGGCGGGAAGGACGGCCTCTGCGCCGTCGGCCAATGCCGAAAAGCAGCGGTCGAGCAGCGCATGATCGACAAACGGGCGCACTGCATCCTGGATCATCACATGCGTGATGCGGGATGCTTCGAGTGCCTTCAACCCGGCAAGCACCGACAGTTGGCGCGTCGGGCCACCATGGACGAGGGTGACGGTCGTTCTATTGTCAGCCAGGTGGCCAAGAGCTTGCTGGAACAGCGCTTCATCATCGGGGTGAATGACGACGACGATTGTCTTTTGCCGCGGCCAGGTCGCAAAAACATCAAGAGTATGGCAGATAACCGGCCGTCCACCGATCAGACGATACTGTTTGGGGCCGTCCTGTTGCGAGCCGGCGCGCTCGCCACGCCCCGCAGCGACGATGACGATACCACAGGAAAGCTGTTCATTTGCCGGCATTTTCTATATGGCTTCCCGCGAATGCACCACCGTCCAGGCCCAACGCTGCTCGTTTGAGCGGCTTAAGATAAACGGCGGCACACCCGTCCAAAAATCTTCAGACGCGGTGGTGATTTACCGCGAAGGACGGGCCTTTACCAGTTCTCCAGGGAATTTTGTGGCGCGGCACTGAAATCGCTTGGCAAGCCTATCAACTATGTCTAAAAATAGTGCAGAATAAAGATGTGCCCGAAAGATAATCATTTGCAGATACCGGATTTGTCATCGCCGTTTCGGGTTGGGGGGCTTTCCTTTCGGAACCGCGTCGTGCTTGCGCCCATGTCGGGTGTGACGGACTTGCCCTTCCGGCAACTGGCCTGGCGTTTCGGCGCAGGTCTCGTCGTCACCGAGATGGTAGCAAGCCGCGAACTCGTGGGCAACGCGTCGGAAAGCTGGGCGCGCCTTAAAAGTTCCGGCATCGATCCGCATATGGTCCAGCTCGCCGGACGCGAAGCCCATTGGATGGCGGAAGCGGCAAAGATCGCTGCCGGCAATGGCGCTGATGTCATCGACATCAATATGGGCTGCCCGGCCAAGAAGGTGACCGGCGGCTATTCCGGCTCTGCCCTGATGCGCGATCCGGACCATGCGCTGTCACTGATCGAAGCGACCGTAAACGCCGTCGACGTGCCCGTGACACTGAAGATGCGCCTTGGTTGGGACGAGAACTCCATCAATGCGCCCGAGATCGCCAAAAGAGCGGAAGAGGCCGGTGTGAAGATGTTCACCATCCACGGCCGCACGCGCATGCAGTTCTATAATGGCAGTGCCGATTGGGATGCGATCCGCACCGTTCGCGATGTGATTTCGGTTCCGCTCGTTGCCAATGGCGATGTCGCCACAACGGCGGATGCCGAGGAAATCCTGAGGCGCTCCGGCGCCGATGCGGTGATGATCGGCCGTTCCAGCCAGGGGCGGCCGTGGCATGCCGGCGTGCTGGCGGGCGCGGCCAGGCATCCGGATGTTGCGGAAATTCAGGATATCGTCGCCGAACATTACGGCATGATGCTCGAATTCTACGGCGCCGATATCGGTCTGCGACATGCCCGAAAACATATCGCTTGGTATCTCGACCGCTTCGCGCGGCAGCTATCGTCACCGGCGAAGGCGGCGATCATGACTTCTACCGACCCGAAAGCCGTCCTTTCCCAAACCGTCGCAGCGATCGCTGCCGGATCGGGGCGCGAAGAAGAAAAGGATGCGGCATGACCGAGAAATTGCGCGAGGAAGAGCAGAAGATCGCGGATTCCATGCCGATGGCCGTTCTCAACGCCATCCAGAACCCTGTCATCCTTGTCGATGAGAATGGCCTCGTGGCGTTTGCGAACTGGGAAGCGGAGTCGTTTTTCGGTGCCAGCGCCAACTATCTCGCCCGCCACGACATCAGTGCCTTCATTCCCTTCGGCAGCCCGCTGCTGACGCTGATCGAGCAGGTGCGCGAACGTCGCGCCGCCGTCAACGAATATCGCGTCGACCTGAGTTCGCCGCGGCTCGGTGCCGACAAGCTGGTCGATCTCTATGTCGCGCCCGTGCTGTCGGAACCAGGCTCGGTGGTGATCGTCTTCCAGGAGCGCTCGATGGCTGACAAGATCGATCGGCAGCTCACCCATCGCGCCGCCGCCCGCTCGGTCACGGGGCTTGCCTCGATGCTGGCCCACGAAATCAAGAACCCGCTTTCGGGTATCAGGGGCGCGGCCCAGCTTCTCGAAACATCGGTCAATGACGACGACCGGGCGCTGACGCGACTGATCTGCGACGAGACCGATCGCATCGTCTCGCTGGTCGACCGCATGGAGGTCTTTTCCGACGAACGGCCGGTCGACCGCCATCCCGTCAACATCCATTCGGTCCTGGATCATGTGAAGGCCGTCGCCAAGGCCGGCTTCGCCCGCAAAATCCGCATTACCGAGAATTACGATCCGTCGCTGCCGCCGGTCTATGCCAATCGCGACCAGTTGATCCAGGTGTTCCTCAACCTGATCAAGAATGCCGCCGAAGCCGTCGCCGACAAGCCGGATGGCGAGATCATGCTGACGACCGCCTATCGGCCGGGCATTCGTCTCTCCGTCGCCGGAACGCGGGAGAAGATCTCGCTGCCGCTCGAATTTTGCGTTCATGACAACGGGCCAGGGGTGCCGGCCGACCTCGTGCCGCATCTGTTCGACCCGTTCATCACCACGAAAACCAACGGCTCCGGCCTCGGGCTGGCGCTGGTTGCCAAGATCATTGGCGGTCATGGCGGCATCGTCGAATGCGATAGCCAGTCGAACCGCACGACATTTCGCGTTCTGATGCCCGCGTCGAAGGGACCAACGGCGGAAGACAGCGAACCACTGACAGTAAAAGGACAATCTTGATGACGGCCGCCACGATTCTCGTTGCTGACGACGACGCTGCCATCCGCACGGTACTCAACCAGGCGCTCAGCCGCGCCGGCTACGACGTACGCATCACCTCCAATGCCGCGACGCTCTGGCGCTGGATCGCGGCCGGCGATGGTGACCTCGTCGTTACCGATGTCGTCATGCCGGACGAAAACGCCTTCGACCTCCTGCCGCGCATCAAGAAGGCGCGACCCGACCTGCCGGTGCTGGTGATGAGCGCGCAGAACACCTTCATGACGGCGATCAAGGCGTCCGAGAAGGGCGCCTATGACTACCTGCCCAAGCCCTTCGACCTGACGGAACTGATTGCGATCATCGGCCGGGCGCTCGCCGAGCCGAAGCGCAAGCCGGCCAAGATGGACGACGACACGCAGGACGGCATGCCACTGGTCGGCCGCTCCGCCGCGATGCAGGAAATCTACCGTGTCCTGGCGCGTCTGATGCAGACCGATTTGACGCTGATGATCACCGGCGAATCCGGCACCGGCAAGGAATTGGTCGCGCGCGCGCTGCACGATTACGGCAAGCGCCGCAATGGTCCTTTCGTCGCCATCAATATGGCCGCGATCCCGCGCGACCTCATCGAATCGGAACTCTTCGGCCATGAGAAGGGGGCTTTCACCGGCGCGCAAAACCGTTCAACGGGTCGATTCGAGCAAGCCGAGGGCGGCACGCTGTTTCTCGACGAGATCGGCGATATGCCGATGGACGCGCAGACGCGGCTGCTGCGCGTGCTGCAGCAGGGCGAATATACCACTGTCGGCGGTCGCACGCCGATCCGCTCCGATGTTCGCATCGTCGCGGCGACCAACAAGGACCTGAAACAGTCGATCAATCAGGGCCTCTTCCGCGAGGACCTCTATTATCGTCTCAATGTCGTGCCGTTGCGCCTCCCGCCGCTGCGCGATCGCGCAGAGGATATCCCGGATCTCGTTCGCCATTTCGTCCAGCAGGCGGAAAAGGAAGGTCTCGACGTCAAGCGATTTGATCAGGAAGCGCTTGAACTGATGAAGGCGCATCCTTGGCCGGGCAACGTTCGCGAACTCGAGAACGTCGTTCGCCGGCTGACCGCGCTCTATCCCCAGGATGTGATCACCAGGGAGATCATCGAAAGCGAATTGCGTTCCGATATTCCCGACAGTCCGATCGAGAAGGCTTCGAGCCGGCCGGGGTCGATGTCGATTTCCCAGGCGGTGGAAGAAAACATGCGACAGTATTTCGCGGGATTCGGCGACGGTCTGCCGCCGGCGGGGCTGTATGACCGGGTGCTGGCCGAGATGGAATATCCCCTGATTCTCGCCGCCTTGACGGCAACGCGCGGCAATCAGATCAAGGCTGCCGACTTGCTTGGTTTGAACCGAAACACCTTGCGCAAGAAGATTCGCGAGCTTGGCGTTTCCGTTTACCGTAGCTCTCGTAGCGCTTGACTTCGCAGCGGTAACCGTTGCATTTTCGCCACAATATGTTGCTTAGAAAGCACACGGGTGGCGACGATTCCTGAAGTTGCGTCATCCGCCGAATCCGTTACGGCGGATGAAAGCAGGGGGAAACGGAGCGGAGAGCTTTATTTCCTAGATAGCAAAAGCGAGAGGCGCTTGCCGTTGTTCAACGAACGGCGCGACGCCGGGGGATGCATGTTGGATGGCCGAAGGGCTTATTGTGCCAGTGGCGAAAGATAAGACTGCGATGATCGGCCCCGACCGGCGCGCATCCTTCGCGTTTCCCGGTCTGATTCTCGCAACAGGTGCGCTCGCCTGCGCGATCGTGTCGCTGCTTATTCTGCTCGGTCTGACGCCGATCAAGCCGGAAACCAATATCATCATTGGATCGGCCGCGATCAATGCGTTGTTCGTTATCGGCCTCATGTTCCTGATCGGTCGCGAGATCGTACGCCTTCTGAAAGCCCGCAAGCGCGGCCGGGCAGCGGCTCGACTGCATGTTCGCATCGTCGCGCTGTTTTCGATCGTCGCGATCACCCCGGCCATTCTGGTTGCGATCTTTGCCACGATTACGCTTGATGTCGGTCTCGATCGCTGGTTTTCGCTACGCACGCAGTCGATCGTCAACTCCTCGCTCGACGTCGCGCAGGCCTATGTGCTTGAGAACGCCAGCTATCTCCAGGGGCAGACGGTCTCCATGGCCAATGACCTGGAGCGTAACCGTCAGCTCTACAGCCTCGACCGCACCGGCTTTATCGACCTGATGACGCGCCAGGCCCGCGGGCGCGGCATGTTGGGCGCTTTCCTGGTGCGGGCGGACGGTTCACCCATACTGCAGGCGAATATCCCCACCGAGCGGCCGTTGCCGGCGATTCCCAGGGACGCGCTGCTCAGCACCGCGTCCGGACAGCCGACCCTCATCCCCCCCGGTGTAACCAACCTGGTCGGTGCGGTCATCCCGATCGACAACATCGATGGGGCGTACCTCTACACCGTGCGCAGCGTCGACCCCAAGGTCATGCGCTCGATGCGGCTGATGGAAGAGAACACCGCCGAATACAAGAATCTCGAAGCCGGACGCACGTCGCTGCAGGTCGCTTTCGGCGTGCTTTATCTCGGCTTTGCGCTGATTGTCCTGCTTGCTGCCATCTGGACCGCAATTGCGGTTGCCGACCGGATCGTTCGGCCGATCCGGCTGCTGATCGGTGCTGCCGACAGCGTGGCGAGCGGCAACCTGAATGTGGTGGTGCCGGTGCATACCGTCGACGGCGACGTTGGCAGCCTGTCGCGCACGTTCAACAAGATGATTGCCGAGATCCGGACGCAGCGAGATCAGATCCTTGAGGCGAAGGACGAGATGGACGACCGCCGCAGGTTTATCGAGGCCGTTCTTTCCGGGGTCACCGCCGCGGTGATCGGGGTAGAGGATGACCGGCGCATCACCATTGCGAATCCGTCGTCCGAACATTTCCTCTCGCGCCCAATCCTTGAGCTCGTCGGTGAAAGACTGGGCGACGTGGCCCCTGAGATCGAACAGGTGCTGAGCGAGGCGGCGAGCCGCCATCGCAACGATTACCGCAAGCAGATCAATATCATGCGCGGCGGCACGGAGCGCACGCTGAATGTTCAGGTGACGCGTGAGGAATCGCACGATGCGAAGGAATCCTACGTTATCACCATCGACGACATCACCGATCTGGTCATCGCCCAGCGCTCGACCGCCTGGGCCGACGTCGCACGCCGCATCGCCCATGAGATCAAGAACCCGCTGACGCCGATCCAGCTTTCGGCCGAGCGCCTGAAGCGCCGCTACGGCAAGCAGATCAATCAGGACGACCGGACGGTGTTCGATCAATGTACCGACACGATTGTTCGCCAGGTCGAGGATATCGGCCGGATGGTCGATGAATTCTCCGGCTTTGCGCGGATGCCGAAGCCGACAAAGGAACGGGCGGACCTGCGCAACATCCTCAAGGATGCCGTCTTCCTGCGCGAGATGGGCAACACCCATGTCACCTTCATCCGCGATTTCGGCGACGAACCGCTCGACGGCACCTTCGACGGGCGCATGCTCGGCCAGGCTTTCGGCAACATCATCAAGAACGCGGTCGAGGCGATCGAAGCCTTGCCGGCCGATGCCGTTCGCGGTGATCGCCGCGTGCTGATCCGTTCGAGACGCAATGAAACGAGCGGCCAGTTCGTTGTCGACATCATCGACAACGGCAAGGGGCTGCCGACCGAAAACCGTCACCGCATCCTCGAGCCCTACATGACGATGCGGGAAAAGGGCACCGGCCTCGGCCTTGCGATCGTCAAGAAGATCATCGAGGACCACGGCGGACAATTGGAACTGCATGACGCCCCCGCTGATTTCGATCACGGGCAGGGCGCCATGATCCGCATTATTTTGCCGCCGGCCGGACAGAGCGGCGGCACTGACGACAGACAAGACAAGGATACTTCCCATGGCGGCTGACATTCTGGTTGTGGACGACGAGGAGGACATTCGCGAGATTGTCTCCGGCATTCTCTCCGACGAGGGTCATGAGACCCGGACTGCGTTCGACAGCGACAGCGCGTTGCAGGCGATCAGCGACCGTGTGCCGCGCCTCGTCTTTCTCGATATCTGGATGCAGGGCAGCCGTCTTGACGGTCTGGCGCTTCTCGACGAGATCAAGGGCCGTTATCCGGACCTGCCGGTGGTCATGATTTCCGGCCACGGCAACATCGAAACCGCCGTGTCGGCGATCCGCCGCGGCGCCTATGATTTCATCGAAAAGCCGTTCAAGGCTGACCGGCTGATCCTGATCGCCGAGCGGGCGCTGGAGAACTCCAAACTCAAGCGGGAAGTCTCCGAGCTGAAGAAGCGCTCCGGTGATCCCGTGGAACTGATCGGTACCTCCGTTGCCGTCTCGCAGCTTCGCCAGACGATCGAAAAGGTCGCGCCCACCAACAGCCGCATCATGATTCACGGACCGTCCGGCTCGGGCAAAGAGCTCGTGGCGCGGATGATTCACCGCAAGTCTTCACGAATGGCGGGGCCATTCGTGGCGCTGAACGCGGCGGCGATCACGCCGGACCGCATGGAAATTGCTCTCTTCGGCACGGAGGGAACGCCCGGCCAGGCGCGCAAGACCGGCGCACTGGAAGAGGCCCATGGCGGCATTCTTTATCTCGATGAAGTCGGCGAAATGCCACGCGAAACGCAAAACAAGATCCTGCGCGTGCTGGTCGATCAGCAGTTCGAACGTGTCGGCGGCTCCAAGCGCGTCAAGGTCGATGTGCGCATTATCTCATCGACCGCCTACAACCTCGAAAGCCAGATTGCCGAGGGCACTTTCCGCGAGGATCTTTATCATCGCCTGGCGGTCATTCCCGTTAGAGTGCCGGCGCTTGCCGAGCGGCGCGAGGATATTCCGTTCCTCGTCGACATGTTCATGCGGCAGGTCAGCGAGCAGGCTGGTATCCGTACTCGCAAGATCGGTGACGATGCTCTGGCGGTACTGCAGTCGCATGACTGGCCGGGCAACATCCGCCAATTGCGCAACAATATCGAGCGCCTGATGATTCTCGCCCGCAGTGATGGCCCGGACACGGCGATCTCAGCGGACATGCTGCCGAGCGAGGTCGGCGACAGCTTGCCGAAAATCTCGGCGCAGGGCGATCAGCACATCATGACGCTGCCGCTGCGCGAGGCACGGGAAATGTTCGAGCGCGACTATTTGATCGCCCAGATCAACCGTTTTGGCGGCAATATTTCGCGTACGGCCGAGTTCGTCGGTATGGAGCGTTCGGCACTGCATCGAAAGCTGAAATCGCTTGGCGTCTGAAATCGCGCATTTCCATCTCTTGAGAAGTCACCCATGTCGAGAATTGCCTATGTGAACGGCGCCTACCAGCGCCACACCGATGCCGCCGTTCATATTGAGGACCGTGGCTTTCAGTTCGCCGATGGCGTCTATGAGGTCTGCGAAATCCGTCACGGCTTCATCGTCGACCTGACCCGGCATCTTAACCGGCTCGACCGATCGCTCAGGGAGATCAGGATTGCCTGGCCGATGACGCGGACGGCGCTCGTTGTCGTCATTCGCGAAGTTCTGCGGCGCAACCGCATACGCAATGGCCTGTTTTACATCCAGGTGACGCGCGGAGCAGCGCGCCGCGACCATGTGTTTCCGGCAGAGGGCACGCCATCGACGCTTGTCGTCACGGCAAAGAGAACCGACGCTTCCCTCATTGCCAGGAAAAACGCCGTAGGAATCCGAGCGATTACCGTGCCGGAAAACCGCTGGGATCGTGTCGACGTGAAGACCGTCGGGCTCCTGGCTAACGTTCTCGCCCGCCAGGCCGCGAAGGAGGAGGGCGCCCAGGAGGCGATCTTCGTCGAGCCGGACGGCACGGTGAAGGAAGGTGCTGCGACCAATGTCTGGATCGTCGACAGGGATGGGACGCTGCGGACGCGTCACGCCGATCACGGCATCCTTCGCGGCATCACCCGCACGACATTGATGGACGTGGCGGCCTCGGTCGGTATCGACATAGAGGAGCGCGCTTTTTCGGTGGAAGACATGCTTGCCGCGCGCGAGGTATTCATCACGGCGGCGACCAGCATCTGTTTTCCGGTGGTGGCGATTAACGGTAAAGTCATCGCCAACGGGCACCCCGGCAGCGTGTCACAGAAAATTCGCGAAGCCTTTTTCGACATTGCGGAAAAGACTGCGATTTGATACCAAAATCCTGGGGGACGCTCGGAAGGGGACTTCTGACGGCGTTCGAGATAAACAGAACGAATAATCAACCGGTTACATTGAACCGGCAAATAAGAAAGAAGCGGCGCCATGGCGGAACGTTCTCAGAACTTGCAGGATCTTTTTCTCAACACCGTCCGCAAGCAGAAGATATCTCTGACGATATTTCTTATCAATGGTGTGAAACTGACGGGCGTTGTGACGTCTTTCGACAATTTTTGTGTCCTCTTGCGGCGTGACGGGCACTCGCAGCTCGTATACAAGCACGCCATCTCGACAATCATGCCGGGCCAGCCGATGCAGATGTTCGAGAGCGAAGAATCCGCATCCTGACGGAAAGCAAGGCACATTACCAAACGTGATACAAAATCGGCGTCGATCATCCCGGAGCTCGAAAAGCTTCGCGATGACATGCGCGCCGTCGTCATCGTACCGGTCCTGAAAAAGACGGGCAGGCAAAATGCCGACGTGATTGCCGCGACCTCGACCCGCAGCGACGAAAGCCGGCTCGAGGAAACCATCGGTCTGGCACTCGCCATCGATCTCGAGGTCGTGCATGGCACGATCGTGCCCATCGCTCAGCCGAAACCCGGGACGCTGCTCGGAACCGGCAAGATCGAGGAGATCGGCCATTTGCTCGTCGAGTACGATGCTGGCCTGGTAATCGTCGATCACCCGCTGACGCCGGTGCAGCAGCGCAACCTCGAAAAAGAATGGAACTGCAAGGTCATCGACCGGACCGGCCTCATCCTCGAAATCTTTGGCCGCCGCGCCTCCACCCGGGAAGGCACGCTGCAGGTCGAGCTTGCGCACCTGAATTACCAGAAGGGCCGGCTGGTCCGCAGCTGGACCCACCTCGAGCGCCAGCGCGGCGGTGCCGGTTTCATGGGCGGTCCCGGTGAAACGCAGATCGAAGCCGACCGCCGGCTGCTGCAGGAAAAGATCGTCAAGCTTGAGAAGGAACTGGAGCAGGTCCGGCGGACTCGCCAGTTGCATCGTGCCAAACGCAAGAAGGTCCCGCATCCGATCGTTGCTCTTGTCGGCTATACCAATGCCGGCAAATCGACCTTGTTCAACCGCATCACCGGTGCCGGCGTTCTTGCCGAAGACATGCTGTTTGCGACGCTTGACCCGACGTTGCGCCGCATGAAGCTGCCGCATGGGCGGATGGTGATCCTGTCCGACACCGTCGGTTTCATCTCAGACCTGCCGACGCATCTGGTCGCCGCCTTCCGGGCAACGCTGGAAGAGGTTTTGGAAGCCGACTTGATCCTGCACGTTCGCGATCTCGCCGATCCTGACAATCAGGTTCAGGCGCAAGACGTGCTGCGCATCCTGACCGATCTCGGCATCGACGAGAAGGCTAGGGCAGAGCGCCTCATCGAGGTCTGGAACAAGATCGACCTGCTTGACCCAGAGGCGCGCGCCGGGCTCGTGCAGAAGGCCGAAAACACGGACAATACGACGGCAGTTTCAGCCATCACCGGCGAGGGCCTCGACGATCTGCTTGAGGAAATCGGCAGCCGGCTTTCCGGTGTCATGACCGAATGCACAGTCGTGCTGCCTGTCGAGAGGCTGCAATTGTTGCCGTGGGTCTACCAGCATGCGATCGTGGATGCTCGGGAAGACATGGAAGACGGGTCGGTCAGCCTCGATCTGCGGTTGACGGCAGCCGAAGCGGAAGAGCTCGAGCGCCGGATGGGGAACGGTCCGAAGGCTGCCGCCCAGGATTGGTAGTCAATGCTTTGCGTGCCACTGCCGCCTACTGGATAATTCCTTAAATCGGAATCGATTTAAGGAGGAAATTATGCAGCAGTTTCAAAGTTCTACAGCGTCCTTTGCGCGTCACGTTTGACGCGCGGCGCTGTAATGGTGCGAAAAGCCCGCCGGTTTCCTTCCCGAGATAAGCGGAGTATTGTGGCGCCTGACGCTCCCGAGCGGGAGAGGGCTGCCATTCCGGGCAGCAAGTTGAAGCCTGTGACGCCTCGAATTGAGGAGGGCAACGACAATGGCCTCGATCGACTTCTGGTTCTCCATCGGAAGTACCTATACGTTTCTTGCGGTGATGCGCCTGTCGCAAATCGCTGCGAAATCCGGTGTCGAGTTTGACTGGCACCCCTTCAATGTGCGGGCCATCATGATCGAGATGGACAATATCCCCTTTGCGAAGAAGCCTGTCAAAGCCGCCTATATGTGGCGCGATATCGAACGGCGTGCCGCCAAGTTCGGGCTGACAGCCCGGTTCCCGATTCCCTATCCGCTGACCGAGCTGGAGCAAGCCAACCGGGTCGCCGTGCTTGCGGCTGCGGAGGGCTGGTGCGCGGCCTATACGGTTGCGGCCTATGAACGATGGTTCGTCAACGGCGAGGCGGCAGGAAGCGAACCGAATCTTTCGGCAAGTATCGCGGCAGCTGGCCAGGATGCGGAGCGCGTGCTGAAGATGGCGAACTCCGAGGCGGGGATCGACGCTCTATACGCGGCGACCGATGAGGCAAGAGGACTGGGGATCTTTGGATCGCCGTCCTTTGTCGTCGATGGCGAACTGTTCTGGGGGCATGACCGCCTGGACGACGCGATCGAGTGGCAAACCAATCTCGACCGGGCGACGCCGGGCTGATTTCGGTCCGGAAAGCAGGTTGGCATGGGCTATTTGAGCTGCCGCTCGATCGCCTTTGCCGCCTGCCAAAGTTCTTCCATTCGCTCCAGCGTTGCCGCTTCCAGGCTTTCGCCTGCGGTTTCCAGTTCCGCCTCGATATGGCTGAAGCGGCGCCGGAACTTGGTGTTCGTTCCGCGCAGCGCCATCTCCGGATCGGCATTGACGTGGCGGCCGATATTGACGACGGCGAAGATCAGGTCGCCGAGCTCTTCCGCCACCTTGGCCTTGTCTTTGGCGGCCAGCGCCTCGCGCAATTCGGCAATCTCTTCCTCGATCTTGTCGAGGATCGGCTCGGGTGACGACCAGTCGAAGCCAACCTTGGCGGCACGTTCCTGAAGCTTCAGCGCTTCGACGAGGGCCGGAAAGCTGCGCTGGACCGAATCGAGATGGCCCTTGTGCGTATCTTCGGGCAAACCGTGCCTGGCGCGCCGTGCGCGCCGTTCGGCTTTTTCTGCCTGCTTGATCTCGCTCCATTGCAGCTTGACCGCCTCCGGCGTATCGGCATCCGAGCGGGCAAAGACATGCGGGTGGCGCCGGATCATCTTTCGCGTGATCGCCTCGACCACATCTGCGAACGCGAAGTGACCGGCTTCCTCGGCCATGCGGGCATGGAACACCACCTGCAGCAAAAGGTCGCCGAGTTCGTCGCACAGATCATCCATGTCGCCGCGCTCGATGGCGTCGGCGACCTCGTAGGCTTCTTCAAGCGTGTAAGGCTTGATCGTCTCGAAGGTCTGGACGACGTCCCAGGGGCAGCCCGTTTCGGGCTGGCGTAGGGCGGCCATGATCTCGATGAGGCGGGTGATGTCCTTGGAGGGCTGCATGGGGCTCAATTCAGCGGAATGGCGTTGCGGTCCTTGCCGGACTGGTAGGCATCGGACAGGGATTGATATTTTTCACGGATGCGCTTGTCCTGGGAACGCAGCGCCGGTTGCACAGTCTCATCGGATGTCGCGACGAGATCGGCAATCGCTGCGGATCGCCAGAAGGCGTTGTTCTTCGCGTAACCGCCGGGATCGAGCCGGAAAACCTCCTTGAGGATTTTCAGGTCGTGCGGGATGGAAAAGGCGTCGCGCGAATCTTCGTGGCTGAAGAAATAATAGAAATTGTCGAAGCCAGCCCAGGTGATGGCCGAAAGGCACATAGAGCAGGGCTCGTGGGTGGACAGGAAAATCAGCTCTTTCGTGTCCGGCTTCTCGGTGCGTTCGTAGAACCGCTTCAGCGTATGGACTTCGCCGTGCCAGAGCGGATTTTCGGTTTCGTTGTTGGTTTCAGCGATCACCAGCGAGAGGTCTGATTTGCGCAGGATCGCGGCGCCGAAGATCTTGTTGCCGGCGCCAACACTCTTTTCCGTCAGCGGCAGGATATCGGCATCGATGACGCTCAGAAGGCGTGCTGCGAGTTCGGAATTCGTCATCGTTTGCAGCTCCCTGATGGATTCGTTGCGCATTTAACGGCTGTGGAGAGCAATAGGCAATGCCAAACGGATGCCTCATCCCGTGTGGCCGCCACGCCACGGCCGGAGAGATTTGCTCAATTCATGCTGAAGTCGAGCAAAACAATACGCAGCTTCAAGAGCCTGCGAATTTCTGTTTCTTCAATTTTCCTTCTATAAAAGGGATATTCCCCAGAACCTGTAACAGGATCATTCCTAGCCTCATGACCGAACAGCTGACCGTATTTCCGGCCTTCTTTCGCGTTGCGCAAAAAAGCGTGGCGGTGTTCGGCAATGGCGATGAGGCTTTCGCCAAGGTCCGGCTGCTGATGAACACGCAGGCCCGGATCGTCGCGTTCGCCGACGAACCGCAGGCGGATTTCGCGGCCTTTCTGGCTGCCAATGCCATTGCGACGGTGCGTGAACCGCTTCATGCTGGCCAAATCGAGGGCGCCACGCTGGTCTTTGCCGCGACCGGCGATGCTGCCCGGGACCGCGTTGTCGTCGCGGCGGCTCGGGAGCGGAAAATTCCGGCCAACGCCGTCGATCAGCCGGAATATTGCGATTTCCTGACGCCGGCGCTGGTCAACCGCGCGCCCGTCGCGGTTGCGATCGGAACCGAAGGTGCAGGCCCGGTACTGGCGCAGATGATCCGCGCCCAGATCGATCAGATCCTGTCGCCCTCGCTCGGCGCACTTGCTTCGCTGGCGCAAGCCTATCGCGATGCCGCCGACCGAATTTTGCCCCGCGGCGTGTCGCGGCGCGTCTTCTGGCGCCGATTTTTCTCCGGTGCCGTGGCCGATCAGGTGGCGCTCGGCAATGTCGCCGAAGCCCGCCGCGAAGCGTCGCGGCTGCTCACGTCCGTGGATCGTGTACCAGGTCATGTCTGGCTGGTTGGTGCCGGTCCGGGTGCCGAGGATCTGCTCACCTTGCGGGCGCAGCGCGTGATGATGGAAGCCGACGTCATTGTCTATGATGCACTGGTGCCGCAGGCGATCGTCGACATGGGCCGCCGCGATGCCGAGCGCCTGTCGGTCGGCAAGCGCAAGGGCTGCCATTCGAAGTCGCAGGAAGAGATCAATCAGTTACTGGTTCGCCTCGGCCAGGAGGGCAAGCGTGTCGTGCGGCTGAAATCGGGCGACCCGCTGGTTTACGGCCGTGCCGGGGAAGAAATGGCTGCGCTGCGCGACGCCGGTATTACCTATGAGATCGTGCCCGGCATCACCTCGGCTTTCGCCGCAGCCGCCGATTTCGAGCTGCCGCTGACGCTGCGCGGTGTGGCTTCGTCGCTGATCTTCACGACCGGCCACGACCTGACAGGCGATGTCCTGCCGGATTGGGCGCGCCTTGCCATTTCCGGCGCGACGATTGCCGTCTATATGGGGCGTACGGTCGCCGCATCGGTCGCTGCGCGGCTGATGCAGGCTGGACTTCCCGCCGAAACGACGGTGGCCGTCGTCGAAAACGCCAGCCGTGCGGAGCGTAAGCTGCTGCACGGCACGCTGAAGGACCTGCCGGATCTGCAATACCGGGATGAACTGGACGGGCCGGTCATGGTGATTATCGGTGACGCCGTCGCCGGAGCGAATTTCGAGCGTTCGGAGCCGCTTGTCCGGGCGAAGGCCGATGGCCAGACTGATCTAGCGCGCAGCGCGGATCAGTCGCGCAAACATAAAGACGAAGTGAGGAACTGACATGGCCGACAAAGTGCTGACTGCAAACCGCCTGTCGGACGGAATTTCCGTCTGGCTCGATGCCGCCGGCAATTGGGTGGAATCGCTGCAGGATGCTTTCGTCGCCCGGCATGCCGAAGCCGTGTCTGCCCTTGAGGAGACCGGAAAAGCAGCCTTTGCCGACAACAAGGTGGTTGACGTGAATGTCATTGACATTGAAGAAGTAGCGGGCGTTCTGCGGCCGCTGCGTTTGCGCGAGCGTGTTCGCGCCGAAGGGCCGACGATCGATTATGCGCCGGGATACAAGGGCCTGACCGGCCCCGTGCAGGCGGCTTGAGGAAAAGAAGACCGATGTACCGTTACGACGAATTCGACCATGCCTTTGTCTCCGGCCGCGTTGAGCAGTTCCGCGATCAAGTGACGCGCCGTCTTTCCGGCGAGCTTGCCGAGGATGCGTTCAAGCCGCTGCGGCTGATGAACGGCGTCTATCTGCAGCTTCATGCCTACATGCTGCGCGTCGCCATTCCCTATGGCACGCTGAACAGCCGGCAGATGCGCATACTCGCCCATATCGCCCGCAAGTATGACCGCGGCTACGGGCATTTCACCACGCGCCAGAACATCCAGTACAACTGGCCGAAGCTTTCGGACACGCCGGATATCCTCGCCGAACTCGCATCGGTCGAAATGCACGCGCTGCAGACGTCGGGCAACTGCATCCGCAACGTCACGGCCGACCATTTCGCCGGTGCAGCCGCCGATGAGGTCGCCGATCCGCGCCCCTACGCCGAAATCCTGCGCCAGTGGTCTTCCGTCCATCCGGAATTCTCGTTCCTGCCGCGCAAGTTCAAGATCGCCGTCACCGGCGCCGAGCGTGACCGCGCGGCGATCCAGGTGCATGACATCGGCCTGCATCTGAAGAAGAACGACAAGGGCGAGATCGGCTTTGCCGTCTATGTCGGCGGCGGGCAGGGGCGCACGCCGATGATCGCCAAGAAGATCCGCGACTTCCTGCCGGAAGAGGACCTGCTGTCCTACACGACTGCGATCATGCGCGTGTACAACCTCCATGGCCGGCGCGACAACAAGTACAAGGCTCGCATCAAGATCCTCGTTCACGAAACCGGTGCCGAGGAGCTGGCCCGGCAAGTCGATGCGGAGTTTGCACAGCTGAAAAATACGGAACTGAAACTTCCGGACGCAGACATCCAGGCGATCACCACCTATTTCGCCTTGCCGCCGCTGACCGAGCGGCCGGAAGGCTGGGCAAGTCTGGCCGGCTGGAAGAAGGCCGATCCGGATTTCGCCCGCTGGGTGCAGCAGAACGTCCAGCCCCACAAGCATCCCGACTACGGCATGGTGACGATCTCGCTGAAGCCGATCGGCGGTATTCCGGGCGACGCCAGCGACAGCCAGATGGATGCGATTGCCGATCTCGCGGAGGAATATGCCTTTGACGAAATCCGCATCAGCCATGAGCAGAACGTGATCTTCCCGCATGTGGCGCTTGCAGATCTCGAGCCGCTTTATCGCGGACTGGTTGCCCAGGGCCTTGCGACCGCCAATGCCGGATTGATCACGGATATCATTGCCTGTCCCGGCTTGGACTACTGCGCGCTTGCCAATGCGCGCTCGATTCCGCTAGCGCAGGAAATCTCCAACCGTTTCGGCAATCCGGACAAGCAGGCGGAGATCGGCGAGCTGAAGATCAAGATCTCCGGCTGCATCAACGCCTGCGGTCACCACCATGTCGGCCATATCGGCCTGCTGGGCGTCGAGAAGAAGGGCGCAGAGCTCTATCAGATCACGCTCGGTGGCTCCGGCGACGAGAACACCTCGATCGGCGAAATCATCGGCCGGGGCTTCGAGCCGGAAAAGGTGACGGATGCAGTCGAGACGATCGTCAACACGTATCTTGGCCTGCGCAAGGATTCATCCGAGATTTTCCTCGATGCCTATCGGCGGGTCGGGCCACAGCCCTTCAAGGATGCGTTGTATGGCGGCAGCGCCCAGGAAGCAGCCTGATGCCTGGGGAAATGGGGCGCAAGGACAAAGACATGACGAAAATCTGGAAAGAAACCGGCTTCGTGACAGATGACCCCTGGGTCGTCGAAACCGATGAGACCAAGGCTGGCTCGAACGAAAAGGCCATCCTCGGCCTCGATCTCTTCATCGAGAAAGCATCGTCCGGTGATAGCGGGCTCGGCGTACTGATCAATCCGGCCGACGATGTGACGCGGCTACAGCCATTCCTCGAACAGGTGTCGCTGATCGCCGTCGCCTTTCCGGCCTTCAACGACGGCCGGGCCTTCAGCCATGCCTCGCTGCTCAGGGCACGCCTCGGTTATGGCAAGGAAATCCGCGCTGTCGGCGATGTGCTGATCGACCAGGTGCCGCTGATGCTGCGCTGTGGCATCGATAGCTTTGCCGTCACCAACGCAACGGCTCTCAAGCGCCTTTCCGAAGGGCGGCTGCCGGGCATCGACAATCACTACCAGCCGACAGCGCGTCCGTCGGCGGATGCGAAATCCTACAGCTGGCGCCGGGTCTCCTGAGCGCCGCGACAGTCTGAAGCACGCATCAATCCGCAAAAGGCGCTATAATTGGAACGGATTTGCTTCCAAAGCCGTGCCGATTGGAATATCCGCTGATACCTGAAACATCATTACAGGACCTGACGCCGAGATGAATGCTCCTGCCAAGATCGAAGAATTTGCCCCAACCGTGCCCGCAGGCGTGTTCGCCGAAGCGGTGACCGCTGTGAAGCATTATACGGACCGGCTGTTCAGCTTCCGGATGACGCGTCCGGCTGAATTCCGCTTCCGTTCGGGTGAATTTGCGATGATCGGCCTGATGGTCGACGGCAAGCCGATCTATCGAGCCTATTCGATCGCAAGTCCGGCATGGGACGACGAACTCGAATTCTTCTCGATCAAGGTTCAAGATGGTCCGCTGACTTCGCATCTGCAGGGCATCAAGCCCGGCGATCAGGTTCTCATGCGCAAGAAGCCGACCGGCACGCTCGTTCTCGATGCCCTGACGCCCGGCAAGCGGCTTTACATGTTCTCGACCGGCACAGGTATCGCTCCGTTCGCAAGCCTCATCCGCGAGCCGGAAACCTTCGAAAAATTCGAGGAAGTCATCCTCACCCACACGACGCGTGACGTTGCCGAGTTGCAATACGGTTTCGACCTGATCGAGGAAATCCGCAACCACGAATTCCTGGCGGAACTGGTCGGCGACAAGCTTCGCCACTACGCGACGGTCACCCGCGAGGACTATCCGTTCAAGGGACGCATCACCAACCTCATCCGCGACGGCAAGTTCTTCTCAGACCTTAACCTGCGGGCATTCGATCCGGCCGTCGATCGCGCCATGATCTGCGGCTCGACCGAGATGCTGAAAGAGACCAAGGCGCTTCTGGAGGCCGCCGGTCTCGAGGAAGGCGCCAACAACAAGCCGGGCGAATTCGTCATCGAGCGGGCTTTCGTCGGCTAGGCATACTTCATTCTGGAACAGAGGCGGCTTGCGGGCCGCCTCTTTTTGTTTCGGCGTCCGGAAGGGCAGGGCAGCTACTGCAGAATTCCTCAAATCGCTTTGCGCGTCATGTTTGACGCGCGGCGCTGTAACGTTCGCCGAGATAGTCCATCAGATCGTCCATGGCAGTCGCTGCAGCCGTGGGATCGGCCTGGTTGATGGCCCGGATCACCTTGACGTGCAAATCCACCGACCGGTCCATGTGCTGCGTCGAAGCGGTACTGAACCACAGCCTTCGCGCATGTGTCTGCAGGGGCGCAAGAGCCGATGTCAGATAGGCGTTGGGGCAGGTGGCTTCCATGATTTCATCAAAAGCCTTGTCGGCGGCCAGAAAGCCCTCCATGTCGGCATTGATCGAGCAGGCCGTCATCGCCTGAGCGCATTCGATCATTGCCGCGCGCGCTTGCGCACTTGCATGTTCGGCGACGAGGGCTGCGGCGAGCGGCTCCAACGTGCGGCGCACCTGCATGACATGGAGGTGGTCTTCGGGCTTGATCACCGTGATCTGCAGGCCGACGCGGGCGCGAACCTCGATCAGCCCCTGCCAGGATAGCTTCTGGATCGCTTCCCGCACGGGTGTGCGGCCATGGCCGGCCAGATCGATCAGCTGCTTTTCCGTCACCAGCGAACCGGGCCTGAGCTTCAGGGTAACGATGAGGCTTTCCAGCGTCAGATAGGCAAGATGCGCCTGGGATGATGTTTCCGACATGTTTTTCCCTGAGCCCTGATATATCAGACATTGGCACACTGAAAAATGAATGGCAAGATTGCTGATATATCAGAGCTTAAGTCTCGCCCTCAGCCTGTCCGTCGCTGTCTGGCGCGGCCCCCCAGTCGGATAAAAAAGGGGGCCGGATCGCGATGATCCGGCCCCCTTCCGAACAGCGGATATTTCCTACAGGATGAAATAACTCTTCTGCAGCGTCAGGGCGTCGTCCAGGTGGACGGCAAAATCCGCGGCCTTGTCACCGTTCACGTCTCCGTAGACGTAGGTGTCCGACGACCCTTTCACGTATCGGAGTTCGGCTGCCGCCCCGGTGAATGCCGCATTGCCGAGGAAGGCGAACGCCTGGTTGCTTGTGGCTTTGCTATTGGCGTCAATCACGGAAAGGTCGATTCTGTCGCCCTGTGACGCGGAAAAATCGAAGATTGTATCTCGGCCCGACGCAGACACCGTCGATTCCGTCCGCAGCTTGAACAAGAACATGTCGGCATCGGCCCCGCCGATGAGATCGTCGGCACCTGCGCCGCCGTAGAGCCTGTCGGCGCCGGTCCCGCCGGAAAGCCTGTCAGCACCCGAGGCTCCGATGAGCACGTCGCTGCCGCCTTCGCCGTTCAGCGTATCATTGCCGCTATAGCCCTGCAGGGAATTGCCGACCTGATTGCCGATGATCCGGTCGCTGCCCGATCCGCCCTTGGCATTTTCGATCAGGGAACGGATGTCGCCATCGTGGAGCAGCGCGTTGAAGATATTGCCGCGCGCAAAGTGGATGGTCTCATCCGCGTCGGTACCCAGGTTGGCCACTTGGTCTTCGCTGAAGAGTGACGCCTTGCCAGGGCGCAGATCGATCTTCAGGTTGTCGCTATAGGCGGTGAGGTCGAACGTATCGTTGCCATCGCCATCCCAGATGGTGGCGAGGATGCGATTGGTACCCGGCGAGATCGCCACTTCGCCGTCGACTGTCGTCTGGCCACTGGTCGGCCTCCATGTGTAGACTGTATTGCCGCTATTGGTCGTGTAGTCGGCGCCGTACATTTCCTGAAGGGCGGCTATGTCGGCCATCATGAAGGTTTGCGGCGCGCCATATTCCTCATAGGTATAGCTGTCGCCGGTATCGCCGACATAGCCCCTATAGGTCATCGCCGAATATTCGAGTGAGTCATAGGCGGATGGCAAGGCGCCGAAACCGTCGGTCTCATGACCGTGTTTCAGCCCCAAAGCATGACCGATCTCGTGGATCACCGTGTGCCAGGCGTAGCTGCCGGCGACGGGATTCCTGTAGTCATATTCGGTGCCGAACCAGACATCGCCAGCCGGGGCATAATCCTCCCACGGCATATTGGCATAGGCCGTGCCGATGTCGGAATGATCAGATTGCGCAAGACGGATGTTGGCGCTGCTGCTGTCGCCGCTGGCAAAGCTCACATTGGTGAAGCCCTCGACGGAAAAGCCGTCATTGGCGGCGGAACCATAGGATTGCTCCAGCGTGAAAAGCGCTGCGTTTATCTGCGCATTCGAGACGGCAGCGAAACCGACATTTTTTTCCGGGCCATAGCTATAGCTGCTGGCGCTGGTCGGAAAAGCGTAGGTTATGGTGGAATCGCCCCAGGCCGTATCGGTCAGAACGCCATCGATCAACGAATTGCCGGTCGCGGAAATGATTGTCGTCGTCTTGTTCGTGCCAGTCAAACGTATCTCCCGCTGACGCCTTGTGCTTCGTCGTCTGCCCGCCCAGCCTTATGCCAATGATGCAAGGCGAATCTAGGGACAATGGATATCAAAAATTCTAGCGTATTGTTAAAAGACGAAGTGACCCGTGGTAAAATTCAGGATGTCTCTGAAACAATTTCTTTTCATGTCCGCGGGCATTGCTCTTGCCATCCTGGGGCCGGCGTCCGACCCTCATGCCCAGGCGCAGATATCGACACAAGGACAGGACATGCTTCCCCCGCCGGACATAGAAGCGGCCGTCCGCGCCGAATTCAACAGTGCCGTCAAGAAGGGCACGCGCGAAGCCTATGAGCGCTTCATTCGCCGTCATCCGGATCACCCATTGGCCGAGAAGGCGCGAGAAGCGCTTGCAAAGGGCGACGGTAAGTAACCTGCGATTGTTGCCCGACGCTGCCTTTGTTCGAGGCGGGATTTGCCCGCAAACACAAAAACTTGAGCACGCCGAATAAAGCCCGACCGAAAATCGTATGGTCTACAATAGCTGTTGACGAAGCTTGAGGGGCTTGCCAGTCTTGCTTCGGGGATTCCGGCAGCTGCAGGAATTGTGAGGGATATTCCGTGAGCGCGGGTGCTGTTGTTGTCTGGTCGTTGATAGGATTCGCGGGGCTTCTGGCCGTTCCCGCGGTCAGTCACACCAATGCCGGCACGACCCTCTCGCTGATGGCGTCGTCCATGGCTTTCACCGGCATGGGGATTGCGCAGTTCATGGCGACGCGCCCACCGCTGGTGGAGCGCCTTTTCGGTGGCCTCGACCGCATCTACCGGACCCATCGCCGGGTCGGCATTGCGGTTCTCATCCTGATCCTCGTCCACTATTTCATCACGCCGGATTTCAAAGGCCTGGCGCTGACGAGCGGCTTGAACAAGCTGGCGGCATCGATGGGCGAATATGCGTTTTACGGTTTTGTCGTCTTGCTGCTCTTGAGCATCTTCAAGTTCGTTCCGAAGACCAAGATCGAAATCCCCTATCACTATTGGCGACTGACCCATCGCTTCATCGGGTTGCTGTTCGTCATGGTGGCCTTCCACCAGACCTTCATCAAGAGGCCCTATGACGGCACGGCGATGCTGGCGACCTATCTCAACATCATCGCGATGATCGGCACCGCGAGTTACATTTATACCCAGCTCTTCCCATGGCTGCGCACGCGGGCATACGAAGTCATCGATGTGACCCGCCATGATGGGGCGACGATCATTTCGGCGCGTCCGACAGGGCGACCGCTCAAGGCAAGGCCCGGCCAGTTCGGCTTTTTCCGGGTCAGCAAGCCGGGACTGCGCGAGCCGCATCCGTTTACGATCGCCGGCATGGAGGAGGGCGGCATCGTCCGTTTCGCGATCAAGCCGCTGGGAAATTACACCAAGGCGCTGCGGGAAAGCATTGCGGTTGGCGACCGGCTGAAGCTCGAAGGCGGTTACGGCCGGTTCAATCACCGCCGCGGCGGCAAGAAGCAAATCTGGCTCGCCGGCGGCATCGGTGTCACGCCGTTCCTCGCCATGGCTGGGCGCCTCAAGGGCGACGAGGGCCAGGACATTCATATGGTATATTGCGTGCGCGACCGGGCCGAGGCGATAGGTCTGGAAACGTTCGAGGCGCAGGCAGAAAAACTTCCGAATTTCAGCTTTACTTTGCATGCTTCCAAAACCGACGGCCGTTTCGATGCGGCTAAACTCGCCGCGGCGAGCGCCGTCGATCCGGCGGGAGCAGACCTCTGGTTCTGCGGTCCGCCGCCTCTGCGAAAGGCCATCGAAAAAGGACTGAAGGAACTCGGGAAAAAGCCCGGACGGGTCGAGTTCGAACTGTTCGAGTTCCGCTGATACCGCATCGCATATTTTATCGTTTGAGAAAGCAAGGGGAACAAGCCATGCGCATGTTCGATCAACTGTCTGGGAAAGTGATCCGCAGTCTGCCGCGACATCTGCTGGCGATGGCGGCTGCCGTCCTGGCGATTGCCCACTGTCCCGGGACAGCCTCCGCGCGCGACGCTTTTGCCGATGGTGCCTATGCGACCTACAAGGCAAATGTGGACAATGGCAAATATCTGTTCAACGCGGCAGGCTGTGGCGCCTGCCATGGTTCAGGCAGCAATACGGAGCTGCTTTCCGGCGGCATGGAGATGGACACGGCGATCGGCAAGTTCTACGCGCCGAACATTTCGCCCCACACCAACGGCATCGGCGGCTGGAGCAATGCGCAGTTCCTCAACGCGGTGATGCTGGGCATCGACCGGGACGGCAACCATCTCTATCCGGTCATGCCCTATACGTCCTATGGCGGCATGAAGCCGGAGGACGTTCTCGACATCAAGGCCTATATCGATACGCTGGTCCAATCCGACGCCGTGTCTAAGGAACACGAGATCGCCTTTCCCTATAGCCGCCAGACGACGATCACGCTGTGGAAGCGCAGCCATTTCAACGTTCCCGAATATCAGTCGCGCAAAGATACGCAGATGGAGCGCGGCCGCTATCTCGTCGAGAACGTCGGCGGCTGTGGCGATTGCCACACGCCCCGCACCACCACCTACGGCCTCGATGTCGAAAATGCCTATGCCGGCGAAAAAGGCCTGACCGGTGCAATTGCACCCGATATCACCAAGGCGCGCATGGCAAGCCTTGCCTCTCCCGAGGTCTTCACCGTCGGCCTGATCGACGAAGGCAAGAAGCTGTCCGGCTCGCCCCTGACGGATCCCGTCATGCGCGAGATCGCGCACGGGCTGTCGGTGCTGACGGAGAAGGACAGAACGGCCATCTACGCCTTCCTGTCCGACCGCGAGGTCAAGCCGCCGGAGCCGGTTGCACAATCGACGACAGCGGTCTGCAAGGAAAGCACGCCGGAATCGGCGCTGTCCGGCGACAATGCAGCCCTTGCGGTGCAGGCCGATGCCTTCATCGGCAAATATTGCCGCAATTGCCATGGGCCAGGCGAAAGTTCGCAAGGCAGCTATTCGGCCGGCGACCTGAAATCGATCGCCGCCGACGCCGCCTTCGTGGTTCCCGGCGACGCCTCGAAATCCCGGCTGTTCACGTCCGTCACCAGTGGCCGCATGCCGCTTGGCAAGCGCCCGACCGCCGAGGAGGTGAAAAGCCTCGAAGACTGGATCAATTCGCTCAACCGGTCGAACCTGCCGCAAACGGCGGCGACGAAACCGGACCGTACCCGGCCTATGCTCTCCTACCGCGATTTCATCGAAGCCGGATTGAAGGACATTTCCACGGTCGGGGAACTCGACCGGAAATTCATGCGCTACTTCTCCTATCGCAACCAGTACAACGGCATGATGGGCTGCGAGGAGGACAAGACCTTCATGAAGCGCATGGACGTTTTGGCCGGCGGCTTCAAGAAGCTCCTGAACTCCCTGTCCTATGGCCCGAAGCTGGTGCTGCCGCAGGAAGTCGAGGGGACCAACGGCTTGATGGTGCGCGTCGACCTCCGCGACCTGCAATGGTCGGCCGAGGACTATAACTTCCTGATCTCGCAATACTTCTATGGTGTCGACCCGGCGAGCGACGCCTCGCTGCTGGCCTTGACCAAGGAGACGGATACCGTTCTGCCGATCATGCGCATTGACTGGTTCATGGCCAATGCCGCCAAGCCGAAGATCTACAATCAACTGATGAAACTGCCGACCCAGATCCGGGAACTCGAGAAGCGTTTCCAGATCAACGTGGATGAGAACATCCGCCGCCGTCAGGTGCTCAGGGCAGGCTTTGCCGATGGTTCGTCCGGGGTGTCGGATCACAACCGGATGCTTGAGCGCCACGACATGCCGTTCGGCGGCTACTACTGGAAATCCTATGATTTCGGCGGCGATGTCGGCAAGCAGGTGTTGAAGCGCTTCCCGCATGGCCCGAAGGAGATCGAACCGCTCGACGCGGGCCTGACCTCCTTCCAGCATGACGGCGGCGAAATGATCTTTTCGCTGCCCAACGGCTTGCAGGGATACTATCTGTCGAACGCGGAAGGAAAGCAGCTCGATGTCGGCCCGACCAGCATCGTCTCGTTCCGCGAGCGGCCGATCGGCAAGGGGGTCGAAATCACCAACGCCCGGTCCTGCTTCGATTGCCATGCCAACGGCATCCTGTCGAAACGCGACCAGTTGCGCGAGCACATCCAGACCTCGACGCTGTTCAGCAAGGATCAGCAGGCGCTCCTGCTCGACATGTACGTGCCGCAGGAAGAGCTCGACGCCGCCTATAACAAGGACAGGCAGCGTTTCGTCGAGGCTCTCGTGAAGCTTGGCGTGACCGAGCCGACGCCGGACGGCAGCGCGCAAAGCATGCTGGCGCCGGGGAACGCGGAACTCGTCACCTATTTCGGCGACAAATATGAGGACGAACTCGACTTCGAGGCTCTGGCGGCAGAATTCGACATGAAGCCGGACGAGTTCTCCGCGACGATCAAGCGGGTCGAGGATGCCGATGTTCTGCGGCTGGGCCTCGATTGGGTGACGACACTTGAGGCGGGCGGCACGATCCCGCGCGCCGAGGTGGAACAGCAATTCCCGCTGCTTCTGTCGCCGCTGATGCAGTTGAAAGCGCTCGATACGACGACGGTCAAGGTTGCGGCGACGGCCCAGACCCAGGAGGTCGCCGGTCAGACGGCCCAGCAGACACCCGTCAAAGCGGAGACGATCGCGCAGGCGACACCGGCCTATCGCCAGGAAAAGCCTGCCGAAGGCAAACTGGAGCTCGCACTCCAGGTCGCTACGACGACGGCCAAGGTCGGCGATCAACTCTCGTTCGAGCTGAGCTCCAACAAGGCCTGCGAACTGCAGGTGCTCTATGTCGAGGAGACCGGCAATGTCGAGGTCATACCGGATGCGATGATCGGCAACACGACCTTGCAGGCCGGCGAGAAGCGCCTCATTCCACAGCCGGGCACCGGCAATCTCACCTTCGACACGCCAGCACCGGCCGAGACGATGATCGCCTATTGCCGTGAAGGCGGCCTTGGCGACCAGAAGCTCACAGTGGAACGGGCACGCCAACTGGTAGCAGAATCGCATCTGCCGCCGACGCGCGGGCTCGCCATCAACCTCGCAAAGAAGGCAGAAGACGACAAGGGCGCAAGCGGCCTGCAGGTCGTGACGTTCGAAATCAAGCAATGACAGATCGCCCGGTCGCTGTCGGCGGCCGGGCAATGTTCGAACAACAGGGGAATGGCATGGAGAAGACGGCGCCATGAAGATCGTGGTTGTGACATCGCTATTGGCATTGTTCGCCGCTGGCCCGGCCTTTGCGGCTTGCGATGCGCTGACGCAGGTTGCCGAGGCGACCAATGCCGGAAACGAGGACCTAGCCAAGCAGCTTGCCGGCGGCCAGGCGCCGGACTGCACGGCGGATGACAAGGCGATGATCAATCGCGTGGCGGCGCTCGCGTCGTTCAACCGGATCGTCGGTGCCGTCGGGCAGGGCGCCAATCTCGCTGATTTCGAGGCGGAACTCGAAACGATCCGCACGAGTAACGCCGCACCCTGGCAGGTCTTGGATGCGCTCGGCGACATCAACCGCGATCGCAGGAACTATGAGGCCGCAGCGCGCTACTACCAACTGGCGCTGGAGGATGCCTCGAACGAGGTGCTGACGCCCGGCTGGATGGCCCCGGACCCAAAATACATTGCCCGGCTCGATCGTATGGCGACCGAAATGCGGCTAGCGGCGCCGCGGCCGGTGAAACTTGCCATGCGCGGCGGCTGCAAG
Organism: Rhizobium giardinii bv. giardinii H152; assembly: GCF_000379605.1. Classification (GTDB taxonomy): domain Bacteria; phylum Pseudomonadota; class Alphaproteobacteria; order Rhizobiales; family Rhizobiaceae; genus Pararhizobium; species Pararhizobium giardinii. The sequence continues at coordinate 96,967 of NZ_KB902591.1, forward strand.
ATCAGCTATCGCGGCGTATCGCTGAAGAAGAAATCGACGCCGGTGCGATACGTTTTCGGCACCGCCGAGTTCACGCCGCAGGGGCTGGAATCGGCCAGGGACCTTTCCGAGTGCCTCAAGTCGGTGAAACCGAAGGCGATCACTCTGATCGGTCACACGGATCCGATTGGTGGTGCCGAGGCCAACCGCGCGCTGTCGCTGGCGCGCGCCGAGGCGTTGGGGCAATACCTCGCCGCCGAAGGTTATGCCGGAGAATGGAAGACCGTGGGCAAGGGCGAGGACGAGCCGTTCAAGGCGGACGATGCCAGCGCCTATGACGAGGAAACGCTCAACCAGATGCACCGGCGCGTCGAAGTCGATGTGGAGAACTGAGTGATGCTGCGTGCCCTGCTGCTGTCCCTGCTGGTCTCCGCCGCGCCGCTTGGTTTCGCTTATGCGAAAACCTACGCCCTGGTGGTCGGTGTCGATGCCTATCCCTACGAGGTGAGCCTTGATGGCGCGGTGAAGGATGCGACTGACGTCGAAGGCGCGCTGCGGCGGGCGGGCATAGACCAAATGGCGACCTTTTTTGATGCGGCCGCCCGCAAGGACGATATCCGAGCTGCATGGACCGGCTTTGTCGATGCGGCGGGCGAGGGCGATACGATCATCTTCACTTATGCCGGCCACGGGGCGCAGATGCCGGAGCTCGTCGCCGGCGATGAGGCCGATGGCCTCGACGAATTCCTGCAATTGCCGGGCTTCGACCGCAATCGTGCGGTGGAGACCGATCACGAGATCATCGTCGACAACGAACTGAACGCCTGGTTTTCGGAAGCCGAGGCCAAGGGCGTCCATGTGCTGTTTGTTTCCGACAGCTGCCATTCCGGCGGCATGAGCCGCGCCTTTTCCGGCAAGACGCGCCTTGCCCAGGCGGTCACCGTCAAATTATCGCCGCCTTCGCAGGAGGCGGTCTCGGGCGCTCAGGTCAAGGAGGCGCAGTTCCGCCAGGTGACGGTGCTTGCCGCTTCGCTGGAAAGCCAGCCGTCGCCCGAAGTGATCATCGGCGGCGAGGCCCGCGGAGCCCTGAGCTGGAGCTTTGCCCGCGCGGTCGAGGGATCGGCGGATCGCAATGAGGATGGCCGCATCTCCCGGATCGAACTGGAGGACTATGTCTTTGCCAATGTGAAGCACCAATCCGAGGCCTTGCAGATCCCGAACTTCACGCCACAGGTGCCGCGCTCCGAGGACGAGGTGGTCATGCCGCTGACCCGCAGCGTAGCAGGAGCGGCCGATCCAAGTGCTCAGAAAACGAAGACGCATAGGCCTGTGAGAGAAACGGGCTGGGACGGTAAGTTGGCGCTGACGGTCAGCGGCTCGCAGATGGTCCTGGAAAGTACCGGCGGCAGCGGCGTGCCCTACCGCTGGGATGCGGCGAGCGGCGTCTTCTATACCCCGAATGGGGACGTGGCCGGCGAGAACGTCAACGAAGGCAATATCCAGGTCGTTGTCAACAAGTTCATTCTGCTCGATTTTCTGAAAGCAATGGCGAGCCAGAACCCCGGCACGGTATCGTTGACACCGCAAAGGGATATCTATGCGGCCGGCGACCGCCTGGCATTCGACGCACCCGGCTCCGGATACAAGAACATGATCGTCTTTAACCTTGCCAATACCGGCGAGGTACAATTGCTTGACGTGCAGGCGGAGGGGACTGAAAGCCGCGAGTTCAAGCTGACCGACCTGCAGGTGGTCGAACCTTTCGGCGCCGATCACCTCATCGCCATTTCAACCAATGAGCCGATCGATGCCATCGGCGCTGCGCTGGCGAGCAAGAATGTCGATGCCTCGACACTGCTGCAACTGCTGATGACGCGGATTGACGGCACCGATACGAGCGTCGCGATCCAGCCGCTCTACACCCGGGAAAAACTCTGATGGCCGCGCTACGAACTGTCGCAGGATTGCTCGGTGCATCGCTGCTTTTGGCGCAATCGCCTGCGGCAAATGCGGAGGACCGGGCACTGCTGGTCGGCATCGGTAGCTATGAAAACCTGCCGGAGGACATGTATCTCCATGGACCGAAGAACGACGTGAAGGCGATCGAGGGTCTGTTGACCGGGACACTGTCCTTCAAACCGCAAGCCATTCGCGTCTTGACCGACGGCAAGGCCAGTCGCGAGGCGATCCTGTCCTCGGTCGGCGAGTGGTTGATTGCCGGAACGGTACCCGGCGACCGGATTTATTTCTACTTCTCCGGGCATGGCCTGCAGGTGAAGGACGTGAGCAAGGACGAAGAGGACGGGATGGACGAGGCGCTGTCCACCTACGATATCAAGGCCGGCGAAGCGGACTGGACGAATGTCATCCTCGATGACGATCTCGAGGCGCTCTTGGAAAAGATGAAGGGCAGGGCGGTGACGCTGGTGATCGACGCCTGCCATTCCGGCACGATCTCCCGCGCTCTCTCGGCCGAAAAGCTATCGGGCATGAGCGGTGCACGCTACCTGCCGCGCCCCTTCGCCCAGGCATCGGAGGACAAGGTGACGCGCGGCCTGCGGATCGATCTGGGTGTCGTCGACAAGCCTGCGGAACTGACGGCCGCTGGGGTCACCGCCTGGAGTGCTGCTGCGCCCTATCAGGTGGCCTGGGACGACGTGCGGTTGCCGATCGAGGACCGTCACGGTGTTTTCACCTCGGCTTATGTAGCCGGCTACAAGCCTTCGGAAGCGGATGGAAACGCCAACGGTCTGGTGAGCAATGCCGAACTCTTCCAGTATGTGACAACAAAGTCCAAGGAATATTGTTCGGCCCAGGAAAACTGCGAGAATCTCGACCCGCAGTTGGAGAGCGTGCCCGGTGTGCTCGGAACGAGTGTTGCCAAGCCGGAACCGTACAGGACAGAACAGACTGCAACGGCGACGGACCAGCAACAGGGCAAACCGGAGCCCATGTACCAGGAGACGAAGGTCGACGCCGCAGCAGCGACGGCTTACGTCGATGCAAACCCGGTGGCGGCCATCGGCGACATCATCGGCAAGGCGGATACGGGCGAAGTGACGGTCTCGCTTGATACCGGTGCCGCGCTGAAAAGAGGCCAACCCTTCAAGATTTCCGTCACCAGCAAGTATGACGGCCATCTGATATTGCTGGACGTGAGCGGCAAGGGCGTTGCGACGCAGATTTTCCCGAACGAGATGGCGCAGAAGATAACGCCGCTCTCGGCCGGCTCGACGCTGACCATCCCGGACGACTATTACGGCTTCGATTTCGAGGCGGATGGCAGCGGCGAGAACATGCTGGTTGCCATCGTCGTCAGCGACGATCTGGATCTGCAGGATGTCGCGCCCGCAGCGCAGGGGCTCAATACCGAACTCGATGCGCGAAAACGCCTGAGCGAGATCGTCGCCAAGCTTGGAAAAACCTGGACGGGCGACACCGAAAATCGCGGCCTGCGCTGGTCGCTCGGAACGCTGAAATACACGATTGAATAGGATTGCGAGCCTTAAAGCGACAAAGCCCGCGACGGTCGTCGCGGGCTTTGTGCTGTGCGCATCGTTGGATCGCGATAGATCTAATGCAGGATCTGGCTGAGGAAGAGTTTGGTGCGCTCGTGCTGGGGATTGTCGAAGAACTCGGCCGGCGAGTTCTGCTCGACGATTTGGCCCTGGTCCATGAAGATCACGCGGTTGGCGACCTGGCGGGCGAAACCCATTTCGTGGGTGACGCACAGCATGGTCATGCCTTCCTCGGCGAGACCGACCATGGTGTCGAGCACCTCCTTGATCATTTCCGGATCGAGTGCCGAGGTCGGCTCGTCGAACAGCATGACGCGCGGGTTCATGCACAGCGAGCGGGCAATCGCCACACGCTGCTGCTGGCCACCGGAGAGCTGGCCCGGATATTTGTTGGCCTGTTCCGGGATCTTGACGCGCTTGAGGAAGTGCATGGCGACTTCTTCCGCCTGCTTCTTCGGCATCTTGCGCACCCAGATGGGCGCCAGGGTGCAGTTTTCCAGGATCGTCAGATGCGGGAAGAGGTTGAAGTGCTGGAACACCATGCCGACTTCGCGGCGCACTTCGTCGATTTTCTTCAGATCATTCGTCAGCTCGATGCCGTCGACGACGATCTTGCCCTTCTGATGCTCTTCCAGCCGGTTGATGCAGCGGATCATCGTCGATTTGCCGGAGCCAGACGGGCCGGCGATGACGATGCGCTCGCCGCGCATGACCTTAAGATTGATGTCGCGCAGAACGTGGAAATCCCCGTACCACTTGTTCATGCCGACGATTTCAATGGCGACGTCCGTGGACGAGACGGTCAGTTTCGATGCCAAAGCTTCATTTGCCATGACGTTTTCCCCTTATGTTATCGTTTGTGGCCCTTGTCGAGCAGGCGTTCCATGAAGCCGGAATAGCGCGACATGCCGAAGCAGAAAAGCCAGAAAGTAAAACCGGCGAAGATCAGGCCGGTCAGCGGCGTCACAGGCGAAGCCCAGTTGGCGTCCGAGAAGTTCTGGCGAACGATGCCGAGCAGGTCGAACATGCCGATGATCGAGACCAGCGACGTATCCTTGAACAGCCCGATAAAGGTGTTGACGATGCCCGGGATCACCAGTTTCAGCGCCTGCGGCAGGATGATCAGCCGCATCTTCTGCCAGTAGCCGAGCCCCAGCGAATCCGCACCTTCGGATTGTCCTTTCGGAATGGCCTGCAAACCGCCGCGCACCACTTCCGCCATGTAGGCGGATGCGAAGAACGACACCCCGATTACTGCGCGCAGGAATTTGTCGACTGTCATGCCCTGGGGCAAGAACAGCGGCAGCATCACGCTTGCCATGAAGAGAACGGTGATCAGCGGGATGCCGCGGACGATTTCGATGAAGATCGTGCAGATCATCCTAATGACCGGCATTTTCGATCGCCGCCCCAGCGCCAGAACGATGCCGAAAGGCAAGGAAACGGCGATCCCCACGAAGGAAAGAATGAGCGTGACCATCAGGCCACCCCAGAGCGGGGTTTCAACATAGGTGAGGCCGAAGACGCCGCCCAGCAGAAGGAAGAAGGCGACGACCGGAAGCACCCCGAACAGGAGAATGGCATTCCATCCCTTGAAGGGGATCTTCGGTATCAGCATCGGCACGAGAAGGGCAACGAACAGGATACCCACCAGCGTTGGGCGCCAGCGCTCTTCGATCGGATATCGGCCGAAGAGGAACTGGTCGAACTTTGCGCCGACGAAGGCCCAGCAGGCGCCGCTCCACCCTTCCGGCTGCGAGCCGCCCTGGGCAACGGTCGCACAAACTCCACGACCACCACCGGTCCAGGCTGCGTCGATGAACAGCCATTTGATCATCGGAGGCAGGAACCATGCAAGCAGCAGGATGGCAAGGATCGTCAGCACCGAATCCTTGGGCGTGGCGAAGAGGTTCTTCCGGAACCAGGCAATATAGCCTTTTTCCAGTATCGGCGGTGTCGATGGGGGCAGCATGCTGGTGCGAACGAAATTGGCTTGAGGCGCATTCATGATCTTATCTCTCCACCAATGCCATCTTGGCGTTGAACCAGTTCATGAACAGCGATGTCGACAGGCTGAGCGTCAGGTAGACGACAATCCAGATGCTGACGACTTCAACGGCCTGACCGGTCTGGTTGAGAATCGTGCCACCGACGGCAACCAGATCGGCGTAGCCGACCGCGATAGCCAACGAGGAGTTTTTCGTCAGATTGAGATATTGGCTGGTCAGCGGTGGGATGATGATCCGCATCGCCTGCGGCACGACGACCAGGCGGGTGGTCAGGCCCGGCCGAATGCCGAGCGCGTGAGCAGCCTCGGTCTGTCCATGACCGACACCGCGAATGCCGGCCCGGACGATTTCAGCGATGAAAGCCGCGGTGTAGAACGACAAGGCCAGGAACAGCGACAGGAATTCCGGACCGACCACCGAGCCGCCCGTCAGGTTGAATTTTCCGGCGATCGGAACGTCGAACGAAATCGGCATGCCGGTGGCCAGGAAAGTTATGACTGGCAGGCCGATCAGCATGCCGAGCACGATCCAAAGGACCGGTGGACGCTTGCCCGTGGCCAACTGCTTTTTGTTCGCGTATCGCACAAAGGCAATGCTGGCGATAATCGCAATAATCAGCGCGTAGAAGGTGAACTGCGCACCGCTGTCGAAAACCGGCCGGGGAAAGGCAAGACCGCGATTGTTGATATACATGTTGAGCGGTAGCGCCATCGACTCGCGCGGCTGCGGCAAGACGGCGAGAACGCCCGAATACCAGAAGAAGATGACGAGCAGCGGCGGAATGTTGCGGAAAACCTCGACATAGATCATCGACAGCTTGGCGATCAGCCAATTCTTCGACAACCGGCCGATGCCGATCAGGAAGCCGATGATCGTTGCCGTGATGATGCCGGTAACCGCGACGAGAATCGTGTTGAAGAAGCCGACGACCAGCGCACGGCCATAGGTCGAGTCACTGGTGAAGGCGACCAACGACTGGCCGACATCGAAGCCGGCGCGGCCGTTCAGGAAGCCGTAACCGGAAGCGATATTTGCACGCTTGAGATTCTCGATCGTATTATCGGTAACCCAGTAGACGAAAACGACGAGCAAAAGCAGCGTTAGGCCTTGGTAGATATAACCGCGGACCTTGGGATCGTTCAGGACCGAACCGGTCGACTTGTCCCTGCCAGGCGGAATCGTGGCGTCAATTGTCATTCAGAGCCTCTTTATCCCCTATTCGCCCTGTTTCGAGCGATTCTTATTATTGGAAGAGAAAGCGGCCGGAGCCGCTTTCTCGAGTCATTGCATGTGCTTAGCGTACCGGCGGTGCGTACTGGATGCCGCCCTTGCTCCACAGCGCGTTCAAGCCGCGTTCGATCTTGAGCGGGCTGCCGGCGCCGATGTTGCGGTCGAAGATTTCGCCGTAGTTACCGACACCCTTGATGACCTTCACGGCCCAATCGTTTTCGAGGCCGAGATCGGTACCGATCTTGGTATCGGCTTCAACGCCGAGGAAGCGCTGGATGTCCGGGTTCGGGGACTTCTTCATTTCTTCGACGTTTGCCTGGGTGATGCCGAAATCTTCGGCATTGATCAGCGCGTAGTGCACCCAGCTGACGATGTCGAACCACTGGTCGTCACCCTGGCGAACGGCCGGGCCGAGCGGCTCCTTGGAAATGATTTCCGGAAGGATCATGTGATCGTCCGGGGCAGCCAGGGTCAGACGCAGCGAGTAAAGGCCAGACTGGTCGGTCGTGTAGACGTCGCAACGGCCGGCGTCATAGGCAGCGTTCACTTCCTCGAGCTTTTCGAAGACGACCGGATTGTACTGCAGGTTGTTGGCCTTGAAGTAGTCGGCCAGGTTCAGCTCGGTCGTGGTGCCGGTCTGGACGCAGACGGCAGCGCCGGAAAGCTCAAGCGCCGACTTCACGTTCAGCGCCTTGCGGACCATGAAGCCCTGGCCGTCATAATAGTTGACCGGGCGGAAGTTGAAGCCGAGCGCCGTATCGCGGTTGATGGTCCAGGTCGTGTTACGGGCAAGCACATCGACTTCGCCCGACTGAAGCGCCGGGAAACGGTCCTTGGCGGAGGTCGGCGTGTATTTCACCTTCGTGGCGTCGCCGAAAATGGCTGCGGCAATGGCTTTGCAGTAATCGACGTCGAAGCCGCTCCAGTTGCCGGATGCGTCAGGCGACGCAAAGCCGGTCAGGCCGGTGTTGACGCCGCACTGCAGGAAGCCCTTTGCCTTGACGTCGCCAAGCGTCGTCGCCGACGCGGCCTGAGCGCCAAGCCCCATGACGGCAGCGCCGAGAAGCGCTGTCAGAATTCTTTTTGCCATTTTTAGAACCTTTTTCTGTTGTCTTTGTTCTTGTCCACACCCGCTGCTCGCGGTCGAGCGCAAGGCGCGGCCCCCGCCACCCTCCTGGCGCGAGTGCTCTATCTCATTCCCAAAACCGCGCAGGGTCAAGGACACGTTGCCGTTTTTCTCGGTCGCAGGTGGAGAATCGTTGCTGGAGCCGCATGTTTGGGCAATTTTTAGCTGTTGAAAGCATTTTTTTGTATAAAAAACCGCCAGAATCCAAATTTTTGTCACCAGAATCGATTTTTTCATCAATTGGATAGCCCTTCGCAGCGAAGTCTCTTGACCCATCCGGAGAGCGGGTCGACAAGTGCGGCAAAACGATAGACCTCGGACGGATTCTCCCATGAATGACAAGAAGAGCTTTCTCGCCGGCGCGGGTGCAAATACACGGCTGGCTCACATCGGCAATGATCCCTCGGACTACCATGGTTTCGTGAACCCGCCTGTCGTGCATGCGTCTACCGTCCTGTTCCCCAATGCAAAGACCATGGAGACCCGGGCGCAGAAATACACCTATGGCACGCGCGGGACGCCGACCACAGACGCATTGTGCGAGGCCATAGACGAACTGGAAGGCTCGGCCGGCACCATCCTCGTTCCTTCGGGGCTTGCCGCCGTCACTGTTCCGTTTCTGGCGTTCCTCGCGGCCGGCGACCATGCGCTGATCGTCGATTCGGTCTATTTCCCGACCCGGCATTTCTGCGACACGATGCTGAAGCGGCTCGGAGTGAGTGTTGACTACTACGATCCGATGATCGGTGCCGGCATCGAAAGCCTGATCAAACCCAACACGAAGCTCGTGCACACCGAAGCGCCGGGCTCGAACACGTTCGAAATGCAGGACATCAGCGCGATTTCGGCGGTCGCCCACCGCCACGGCTGCGTCGTGACCATGGACAATACCTGGGCGACGCCGCTTTATTTCAAGCCGCTCGACCATGGCGTCGATATCTCGATCCACGCGTCGACCAAATACCCCTCCGGTCATTCCGATATCCTGCTCGGCACCGTATCGGCCAATGCCGCGCATTGGGAGCAACTCAAGGAAGCCAATATCACGCTCGGCATCTGCGCTTCTCCCGATGACAGCTACCAGATCCTGCGCGGCCTGCGCACCATGGGCGTTCGCCTCGACAGACATCAGGAAAGCACGTTGAATATCGCCCGCTGGCTGGAAGAGCGCGAGGACGTGGCGCGCGTGTTGCATCCGGCGCTGCCGAGTTTTCCGGGCCACGAACTCTGGAAGCGGGATTTTACCGGATCCAGCGGCATCTTTTCCTTCGTCCTGAAGACCGAGAGCCCGGACCGCTTCAAGGCCAAGGCGCATGCCTTCCTTGATGCATTGTCGCTGTTCGGGCTTGGTTATTCCTGGGGCGGCTTCGAAAGCCTCGCCCTCCATGTCGGCTTGTCTGATCGCAAGGTCTGCAAAGCGCCGAGCGAAGGTTCGGTTCTTCGCCTGCAGATCGGCCTGGAGGACGTGGCGGATATCCGCAAGGATATCGAGGCCGGCCTCGCGGCGGCAAAATCCGTGTAATCCTCAGTCGCGCGGTTCGTATCCATAGAGCCAGTCGAAATCGGCGGCCAGGCTTTCGGGCCGCCGTAGCGACAATACCAGATCACGCCCGAACCGGACGGGGCCGCGGGCGTGATAGACGAACCGGTTGAAAGCGCCGCGGGAGCGGACAGGCGCGACGCGAGCTTTCCTGTGATCGGCAAAGGCTGCGAGAGACTGCCCGCGGGCGACGAAGGCCGCAAGTTCGAAGGCATCTTCAATCGCCATTGCGGCGCCCTGGGCGGCAAACGGCATCATCGCGTGGGCTGCGTCGCCGATCAGGACCGTTCCGCCGTGATGCCATGCGCCCTCGCTGACCTCGTAGAGCGGCCAGATCGTCGGCTCCGGCGCGTTCCGCAGCATGTCGACAATTTCCGGATGCCAGCCGGAAAAGGCGGCTAGCAGCTGTTTTCGCGTTTTGTCTGGCGGGAGGACGCGATCGGGCGTTTCCTTCGGATCGTGTCCGCCGGTGATTGCCACGACATTGAAGCTGTGCAGCCGCGGTAGCGGGTAGACGACGAGGTGCGCACCTGCGCCGAGAAATGCCGACACGGTCGCCGCATCGAAAATCGCTGGGGCATTTGCCTGACTGAGCGTCAATCGCCACGCGACATTGCCGGAAAACCGTGCTTTGCCAGATCCTTGGATATGATTCCTGACCTTGGACCAGACGCCGTCGGCGCCGATGACGAGGCTGGGTTCCTTGCCCAGGACATGCGCCATGGCATCGGGCGATCCGTCATCGATCCGCAGCCCAAGATGCAGGCGACACAGCGGCGCGGCGTCGACGGCGGCAAGCAGGACCTTCTGAAGGTCTGCCCTGTGCAGGACGCCGTAGGGTGCTTTCCAGCGGTGCCGCGCGAAGGATCCGGCCGGCACCGACGCAATCGTTCGAAACGTGTTTCCGTTGACAAGGCGGATTTCCGCCGGTTCGCACCACACCTGCTCAAGCTGCGGCGTCAGCCCGAGTGCGCCGAGGATGCGGGTGGCGTTGGGGGAGAGTTGCAGTCCGGCGCCCGTCTCGCTCAGGACCAAAGTCTGCTCGAGGATGTCGCTCGCGATGCCCTTGCGGGCAAGACACAACGCGGCCGTGAGGCCGGCGATGCCGGCTCCCACGATCGCAACCGCCCCACCCTGCGTCATGGAAAAAACTTTCGCCGGAACGTGTCAGGCGGCCTTTGCATTGAAGGTGCAGCCATCGGGCACCGTCTGGTCCGCATGAAGCTTGGCATTGTAGCGGTACAGCGTCGAACAGTAGGAGCAGACCTTCTCGTTGTCGTCGCCCATGTCGATATAGATGTGGGGGTGATCAAACGGAACGGAGGCGCCAGTACACATGAATTCCTTGACGCCGATCTCGATCACCGCGTGGCCGCCGTCGTTCTGAAAGTGAGGGATACCGTGCCCGGCCATGTCATGCTCCACTTGCGTCGTCTGGAAGAATAGTCGAATTCGGCGGCACCATAGAAAGCTTTGCGCAAAAAGTGTAGCGGCAAAGATGCCGCGGCCGCGCGTTTTTTGCCGCGCCGGGGTTTTCCCTATCGGGCCGGTATCATAGGTTCGGCGAAAAACAGGATATTCCCATGGATTTGAATCCCCCGCCCTTTTCGACATTTTACCATGATGGGCTGAACATCGCCTATTTCGACGAGGGCGACCCGTCGGGTGATCCGATACTTCTCATTCATGGATTCGCCTCCACCGCCAATGTGAACTGGGTCTACCCGGGTTGGCTGAAGACGCTCGGCGATGCCGGATATCGGGTGATCGCACTCGATAATCGCGGCCATGGCGCCAGCGACAAGCCGCATGATCCGACCGTTTACCACCCACCGGCAATGGCCGGCGACGCGATCGCGCTGCTCGACCATCTCGGCATCGCCGAGGCGCATGTGATGGGCTATTCCATGGGGGCGCGCATTTCTGCCTTTCTGACGCTCGCCAACCCCCATCGCGTCCGCTCCCTCATTCTCGGCGGACTCGGCATCGGCATGGTGACCGGGGTCGGAGAATGGGATCCGATCGCAGACGCGCTCACAGCGCCGTCCCTCGATGTGGTGACCCATGAGCGCGGCCGTATGTTCCGTGCCTTTGCCGACCAGACGAAAAGCGACCGCCATGCACTTGCGGCCTGCATCTCGACCTCGCGCGACCTTCTTTCCATCGAGGAGGTGGGGCGGATCGATGTGCCGGTGCTGGTTGCCGTGGGTACGAAGGACGATATCGCCGGCTCACCGCAAGAGCTCGCAACGCTCATTCCGCACGCCCTGGCGCTGGATATTCCCGGCCGGGACCATATGCTGGCCGTCGGCGACCGGGTCTTCAAGAAAGCCGCGCTCGAGTTTCTGGCGAGGGTCGGGCAGGCGTGAAGCAGCCGGAGTGTTTTAGCGCTCATTTTCGGACAGGCATTTATATCCGGGCCGATTTGGCCTATATCATCATCGACGACGTACTACGAAGGAGAGCGGCGATGGTCGCCAGAACTGACATACGCCCGACCGAGACCGTGAAGATCATGGACCCGATCTGGGACGCCCTGCAGGAGGAGGCGCGCGCCGCCGCCCAGCAGGACCCATTGCTTGCGGCGTTTCTCTACTCGACCATCATCAATCAGCGTTCGCTGGAAGACAGCGTCATCTATCGCATATGCGAGCGGCTCGATCATCCCGACCTGCAGGCCAACCTGCTGCGGCAGACCTTTGCGGAAATGCTGGAAGACTGGCCGGAATGGGGGGCGATCCTGCGCGTCGATATCCAGGCGGTCTACGACCGCGACCCTGCCTGCACGCGGTTCCTGGAAGCAATCCTCTATTTCAAGGGGTTCCATGCGATCCAGACCCATCGGCTGGCACATTGGCTGCTGAACCGTGGCCGCCGCGATTTTGCCCTCTACCTGCAGAGCCGCTCTTCCTCCGTATTCCAGACGGATATCAATCCCGCAGCACGCGTCGGCAAGGGCATCTTCCTTGATCACGCAACGGGGCTCGTCGTCGGAGAAACCGCGGTGATCGGCGACAATGTCTCCATCCTGCATGGCGTGACGCTTGGCGGCACCGGCAAAGAGGGCAGCGACCGTCATCCGAAGATCGGCAATGGCGTGCTGATCGGTGCCGGGGCGAAGATTTTGGGTAACATCCACATCGGCAATTGCTCGCGCGTGGCTGCGGGGTCGGTCGTGCTCAAGGAAGTCCCGCCGAAAACCACGGTGGCCGGCGTCCCGGCTCGGGTCGTGGGCGAGGCGGGCTGCTCCGAGCCGTCGCGTTCCATGGACCAGTTGCTGGTTTCGTTCGAGATCTGATTTGCAGCGATTTGTCGGCTGGCGGCCGAGCCAAGGGGTTTACACCGCTTGAGGCGCCGTGCAAGAAGCGGCGCAAATCAAACCCGCCATGGAGAAAAGACTTGAAGCCCGAAGAAATCAGAAAACTCGAAGCCTATTTCAAGCGCACTTTCAACCAGTCGATGGTCATCAAGGCGCGTCCGAAGAAGGACGAGTCCGCCGAAGTCTACCTCGGCGATGAGTTTCTGGGCGTTGTCTTCCGTGATGAGGAAGATGGCGAGCTGTCCTACAATTTTTCGATGGCCATTCTCGACATCGACCTCTGATCGCTCGCTGCAGTTGAGTTGATCGCTTTTAACCCGGCTCTGATTTCAGGCCGGGTTGTTTTCATAAATCATATTATTCATTTATTTTTTTTGAAAAAACGCCTCCAATTCCGCCGTTTTTCATCAAGCTGTTGCAATGACAGTATTTTATTGCGCTGCACGTATACATTGACTTTATTGTGCAGCGCACATAAATTGCAGTTGTCGTGAGCGTCAAAAAGAGGAGCAGCCCGATGTTCAATTTCGAAGATGCAAACAAGAAAAGCAAAGAATCGATTGATACGATGTTGAAGAGCTATGCCACGCTGACCAAGGCCTTCCAGGCGATCGCCACCGAAGCCGCCGACTATTCGAAGAAGAGTTTTGAGGACAGCGTTGCGCACCTTGAAAAGATCACTACCGTCAAGAGCGTCGAGGCTGCTTTCGAACTGCAGACCAACTACTTGAAATCGGTCTATGAAAACTATGTGGCTGAGGCCTCGAAGATCGGCGAAATGTATGCCGACCTCGCCAAGGATGCCTACAAGCCCTACGAAGCCCCGATCGCCAAGGCGACGGCTGCCGTCAAGTCCACGACCGCTGCCGCAGCGTAACGCAGCGATCCACGACTCCACATCAGTTCTTGAAAAACCGGCTGCGCATCGCGCGGCCGGTTTTTTGTTGCGCGCATCAGGCGGGGCGACCGGAGGGTCAAGAAAGTTGGTCAATCTTTGGGTCTGTGACGCAAATATGATTGCAGTGCAGGAGAACAGCCTTAAAATCCGGAAAAGAACCACTAGATTATGTTTCACGAACAGGCCGTGAATACCTCCCAAGCATTTGCGGCCGGACAAGGGAATGAAGTAGAATGATCGCCATGCCGGTCTGGATGCAAAAAGACAGCGACGGGGATGGGGGCAATGCCAACCGCGGCACGTCTGTCATCACTCGGACAAAGCCGAAGACCAAGAAGCCGAGCCTGTACCGCGTACTGCTTTTGAATGACGACTACACGCCAATGGAATTCGTGATTCATATCCTGGAGCGGTTTTTCCAGAAGGATCGCGAAGCGGCAACACTGATCATGCTGCACGTTCACAACCACGGCGTGGGTGAATGCGGTGTATTCACCTACGAAGTTGCCGAAACCAAAGTGACGCAAGTGATGGATTTCGCCCGCCAGCATCAGCACCCGCTGCAATGCGTCATGGAAAAGAAATGAGGAACTGACGTGCCAACATTTTCGACCAGCCTTGAAAAGGCGCTGCACCAGGCTCTGACGCTGGCAAATGAGCGCCATCACGAATATGCCACGCTGGAGCATCTGCTGCTGGCGCTGATCGACGATGCCGATGCGTCGGCGGTCATGGGGGCATGCAACGTTAATCTCGACAGCCTTCGCAAGACCGTGTCAGACTACGTCGACAACGAACTCGGCAACCTGGTTACCGGTTATGACGAGGATTCCAAGCCGACGGCGGGCTTTCAACGGGTTATCCAGCGGGCGGTCATCCACGTTCAATCGTCGGGTCGAGAAGAGGTGACGGGGGCCAATGTTCTGGTTGCCATCTTCGCCGAACGCGAGAGCCATGCCGCCTATTTCCTGCAGGAGCAGGAGATGACCCGCTACGACGCGGTCAATTTCATCTCGCACGGCATCGGCAAGCGACCAGGATCGTCGGAGACGCGTACCCCGCGCGGTGCCGACGAGCCGGAATCCGAGCAGAAGCCGTCGCGCGAGCAGGACGAAGCCGGACCGAAGAAGCAGCAGGATGCGCTGACCGCCTATTGTATCAACCTCAACGAGAAGGCCAAGGGTGGCAAGATCGATCCGCTGATCGGCCGCCACTCGGAGGTCAACCGCACCATCCAGATCTTGTGCCGCCGTTCGAAGAACAACCCGCTCTACGTCGGCGACCCCGGCGTCGGCAAGACGGCGATCGCCGAGGGCCTCGCCAAGCGCATTGTCGAGAAGAAGGTGCCGGAAGCGTTGCAGGACGCGACGATCTTCTCGCTCGACATGGGCACGCTGTTGGCTGGCACGCGGTATCGCGGCGACTTCGAAGAACGCTTGAAGCAGGTCGTCAAGGAACTGGAAGACTATCCGGGTGCTGTCCTGTTCATCGACGAGATTCACACCGTGATCGGCGCCGGGGCGACCTCGGGCGGCGCCATGGACGCCTCCAACCTGTTGAAGCCGGCTCTGTCCTCGGGGTCGATCCGCTGCATTGGCTCGACCACCTACAAGGAGTATCGCCAGTTCTTCGAGAAGGACCGGGCACTCGTCCGCCGCTTCCAGAAGATCGACGTCAACGAACCGACGATCCCCGATACGATCGAGATCATGAAGGGCCTGAAACCCTATTTCGAGGACTATCACAAGCTGAAATACTCGAACGAGGCGATCAAGTCTGCCGTCGAGCTTTCGGCCCGCTACATCAATGACCGCAAGCTGCCGGACAAGGCGATCGACGTGATCGACGAGACCGGTGCCGCGCAGATGTTGCTGCCGCAGAACAAGCGGCGCAAGCTGATCACCGAGAAGGAGATCGAAGCGACGATCGCGACGATGGCCCGCATTCCGCCGAAGACCGTTTCCAAGGACGACGAGACCGTGCTCGCCAATCTGGAAAAGGAACTGCGGTCGGTCGTCTACGGTCAGGATCTGGCGATCGAGGCCCTGGCTTCGGCGATCAAGCTGGCGCGTGCCGGCCTTCGCGAACCGAACAAGCCGATCGGCTCCTATGTCTTTTCCGGTCCGACCGGTGTCGGCAAGACGGAAGTTGCCAAGCAGCTCGCAGTCTCGCTCGGCGTGGAACTGATTCGTTTCGACATGTCGGAATATATGGAACGTCATACGGTCTCGCGCCTGCTTGGAGCGCCTCCCGGCTATGTCGGCTTCGACCAGGGCGGCCTCTTGACCGATAGCATCGACCAGCACCCGCATTCGGTGTTGCTGCTCGACGAGATCGAGAAGGCCCATCCGGACCTGTTCAACATCCTGCTGCAGGTCATGGACCATGGCTCGCTGACGGATCACAACGGCAAGAAGATAGACTTCCGTAACGTCATCCTGATCATGACGACGAATGCTGGCGCGTCCGAAATGGCCAAGGCGGCGATCGGCTTCGGTTCCGCGAAGCGCGAAGGTGAGGACGTCGAGGCGCTGAACCGGCTGTTCACGCCCGAATTCCGCAACCGTCTCGATGCGGTGATCCCGTTCGGCTCGCTGCCGACGCCGGTCATCCACCAGGTGGTGCAGAAGTTCGTCATGCAGCTTGAAACGCAGCTTGCCGAGCGCAACGTGACCTTCGACCTGCATCCTGATGCGATCGCCTGGCTCGCCGACAAGGGCTACGACGAGAAGATGGGCGCACGGCCGCTGGCGCGCGTCATCCAGGAAAGTGTCAAGAAGCCGCTGGCCGACGAAATCCTCTTCGGCAAGCTGAAGAAGGGCGGTGTCGTCAAGGTGACCGTCGGTATCAAGGCCGATGGCACCAAGGGTCTGATCCTCGACGCCGTGCCTGAAACGGCGCGGATCAAGCCGAAGGCCGAGGTGGTCGCGCCGGTAAGGAAGTCAGCCAAGGCGGCAAAGCCGAAGGAAATGGAAATTGTCGGCGCTGATCCGGAAGGCAGCGCCAAGCCGAAGAAGGCTGCGAAGGCAACCGCCAAGACCGAGGAGCCGGGCAGTGCCGTCCCCCCGGCAGCGCCCCGCAAGGGACGCACGGTGCCGAAGGTGCCGCGCAAGAAGTAAGCGGCTGCAACATACAGACACAGTGCCGGGCGGAATGGTCCGGCACTGTTTTTTTGTGGCATGAACCAGCGGATGTTTTGATGAAAAATGGCGAGACGGCCGGCTCTGCGCGGCATTGGTTCCTGGCCGGCATGATGGGTATATTCAGCCTGCCGGCGACCATCCTGATGCTGTCCTTCGTCGGCTTTTGTGCGTTCACCGCGCAGGCCGGTATCCCGGTCGAGCAGGTGGTATTCATGGTCGGCGCCGTCTGGGCACTGCCCGCCAAGGTCATCCTCGTCAGCTCGATTCTCGGTGGTGCCAACGTGCTGACAGCCTTTATCGCGGTGACCCTGTCCTCCATCCGGCTGATGCCGATGGTGGCGGCCCTCGTGCCGGAAATCCGCACGCAGCGGACTCCGACCTGGCTGCTGCTGTTACTCTCTCATTTCGTGGCGATCACGGCATGGGTGTTTGCGATGGAGCGGGTGCAATCCGTGCCGCGCGAGCGGCGGATCGTCTTTTTTGCCGGGTTCGGCATCACCCTCGTGTTGGCCAACATGACACTCGTGGGGGTGGTCTACCAGTTTGTGACGGAGTTTCCGCCCATCGTCGCCGGCTGCCTGTTCTTCCTGACGCCCGTCTATTTTCTCGCGTCGATCTGGAGTTCGGCGCGTCACCCGGTGATTTACGTGGCGCTCGCTGTCGGCCTCGTCGCCGGTCCGGTGTTCTACTGGATCGCGCCGGAGTTCGACATCCTGCTGGCCGGCGTCGGCGGCGGGACGGCCGCCTGGCTGGCCGAGCGCAGCTGGCGTCAACGCAAGGAGGCGCGCGCATGACCGTGCTTGAAGGCTGGTGGGCCTATGTCTTCATCGCGATCGCTGGCTGGCTTGCGACGGATATCTGGCGCTGGCTGGGGGTGCTGGCGGGCAACCGGCTGCGGGAGGATTCGGAAGCTTTGAACTGGGTGAGGGCGGTTGCCACCGCTCTGGTAGCGGCGGTCATCGCCAAGCTCGTTCTCTACCCGACCGGGGTGCTGGAACAATCGCCGCTCTGGCTTCGCCTCGGATCTGTTGTCGCGGGCGCGGCCGCCTTTTTTGCCGCGCGCCAGAAGCCTGCGATCGGTATCGCCACGGCCATCGGTGTGCTGGCCGTGGGATTGTACGCGCTCGGATTCTGAGCAGCCTCAGCCGGCAAGGGCTTGCCTGATTTTCGCGGCATTGGCCGCAAGAACCGACCCGTCTTCCATCTTGCCGGAATGCGGCCGCAACGGCACGCCCTCGCGACGGGGAATGACGTGGAAATGCAGGTGGAACACCGATTGGCCTGCCGGCGCTTCATTGAACTGCATGATCGTCACGCCATCGGCATCGAAGGCTTCCTGCGCCGCGATGGCGATTTTCTGTACGACCGCAATCAACGGGCCGAGCGTTGCCGGATCGGCGTCGAGAATGTTGCGCGATGCTGCTTTTGGGATGACCAGGACGTGGCCTTCCGCCTGTGGCATGACATCCATGATGACGAGGGTGCTGTTGTCTTCATAGACCTTCTGCGCCGGGATCTCGCCGCGCAGGATCTTGGCAAAAATATTGTCGCTGTCGTAGGCGCCGCTGTTCATCTGCCTCTTCCTTCTAAGTAATGTGTCTTCAAAATGGTTGCCGTGTTCAGTCGTCCAGATCCTGCCGCTCGCCTTTGCGGAACGGGCTGTGATCGGCAAGAATACCGCCGATCTGCTCGACTTCCCGCCGCTCGCGGTCGAGATAATCCGCGACAGCGCGTTTCAATCCGGGATGGGCGATGAAATGTGCCGAATGGGTCGTCACCGGAAGATACCCACGCGCCAGCTTGTGTTCACCCTGGGCGCCGGCCTCTACGCGCTTCAGTCCTCTGGAAATTGCAAAATCGATCGCCTGATGATAGCAGACCTCGAAATGCAGGAAGGGATGGTCTTCGATGGCCCCCCAATGGCGGCCGTAAAGTGCGTCGCTGCCGATGAAATTGATCGCGCCGGCAATATAGCGGCCGTTGCGCTTGGCCATGACCAGCAGGATGTCGTCCGCCATTCGCTCGCCGATCAGCGAATAGAATTTGCGGGTAAGATACGGACGGCCCCATTTGCGGCTACCGGTATCCATGTAGAAAGCGAAGAACTGGTCCCAGACGCTTTCCGTCAGATCCCCGCCGGTCAGCCAATCGATGCTGATGCCGTGCTCAACCGCCGTCCGGCGCTCCTTCTTGAGCGCCTTGCGCTTCCGGGACGCGAGTGTTTCCAGGAAATCGTTGTGGGATGTGTAGCCGTGATTGAAGAAATGAAACTGCTGATCGGTCCGGTGCAGGAAACCGGCGTTTTCGAGTGTCGGCATTTCTTCTTCCGGCACGAACGTCACGTGTGCCGATGACACCTTGTGGCGGCGCACCAGTTCCTGCAGCCCGAGAGCGAGTGACTCGCGAACCGCGCCCGTATTGCCGTTCGTCGCACTCAAGAGCCGCGGCCCGGTCGCCGGAGTGAAGGGGACCGCGCATTGCAGTTTCGGATAGTAGCGTCCGCCGGCCCGCTCGAGCGCATCGGCCCAGCCATGATCGAAGACATATTCGCCCTGGCTGTGGTTTTTCAGATAGCAGACGAGGCCGCCTGCAAGGCCGCCGTCGCCGGCCTCCATCAACAGGTGCTGGCCAAGCCAGCCGGTATCCGCGGTCGCCGAGCCGGATTCCTCCAGTGAAGAGAGATAGGCGTGCGAAACGAACGGATTGTAGAGACCGCCGTTCTGTCCTTTGGCGGTCCCGGACAATCCGTCCCAGCTTTCCTTCGGAATGTCCTGGAAGGAGGTTTCGATGCGGATTTTCACTTCGCCGGTCATTCTTTAAGCGGTGAGCCTTTCCTTTGGATCAAATCCCTCGAACGTCATCTGGTCCGCATGACTGAACGTGTGATCTGCGCCAGCCTCATCCCTCACGGTCCAGGTCAGAACCGGTCGTCCAAGGGCGCGTTCCTTGGTGATGAACGAATTTGGCAAATCGCCATAGAAATAGGAAATAAAATCAAGACCAAGCTGCATCGCTTCTTCGTGAGTGAAGAAGGACTCCGGCTGGTTGCCACCCGCCGTCAGTCCCAGAGGATAAGGCGGGTCGAGCGCCTTAAGGTCCTTGAGCAGCCAGTGGTCGAAGCTCATCAGGGCAACATGGCCCTGATAGCCTTCCAGCGTTTCCAGCACCGCGTCGGCAAAGCCCTCGTCGTCGCCCTTGCGGCCCTTGAGTTCGAGGATCAGCGGCACGCGGCCTTTCACAAGCCGTAGCAGTTGGCCGAGTGTCGGCACTTTGTCGGCGGTGCCGCCGATCGCGACGAGTGCCAGTTCACCGGCCGTCTTTTCGCGGATATCGCCCTTGATGCCGCAAAGCCGCTGCATGTCGTCATCGTGGAAGACCACGGGCACGCTGTCTGCGGTATATTGCAGGTCGCATTCAATGGCGAAGCCATGTTCCGCCGCCCGGGAAAAGGCAGACAGCGTGTTTTCCCAGATGGCATGGTTCATGTCGTGATAGCCGCGATGCGCGATCGGTTGCGCGGTCAGCCAGGAGAGGTCTTTCATGGGACAGGATTCCGTTATGCGATTTCGATGACGGCATCGATCTCGACGGCGGCATTAAAGGGCAGGGCGGCCATGCCGACGGCTGCGCGGGCGTGAATTCCGGCATCGCCGAGAACCTTGGCGATCAGGTTGGATGCCCCGTTCATGACCAGATGCTGCTCGATAAATGTCGTGGTGGAGGCGATGAAGCCGTTGAGCTTGACGACGCGGCGGATGCGCGAGAGATCGCCGCCAAGTGCTGCCTTGGCCTGGGCGAGAATGTTGATGGCGCAGAGTTCGGCTGCGCGCTGACCTGTCGCGACGTCGACGCCGTCGCCGAGATGTCCGGTGATGGCAACCTTGCCGTTCTCCATCGGCAGTTGGCCGGAGATATAAAGATGCGATCCGCTGATGACGAAGGGGACATAGTTTGCGGCAGGAGCTGCGGCCTGCGGCAGGGTGATTCCCAGTTCCTTGATGCGTGCTTCGATTTCTGCGGACATGGATAACTCCGTTGTGTTTTGTCACCAAATGCTGCATGCAAGGCGTGATTCATGAAGTGATAAAATACCGCTTCGCGATCATCTATGCCTCGCTTTCGCCGGATGTGTTCTTATAGCATTGGCGGCGAGTCCAACAGGAGGAAACGGATGTTTCGTTCAGGCTTTGCCTCCGCCATTCTGGCATGGGCGTGTTTCTCAGGCGTGACGGTCGGCGGCGCTTCTGCGGCTTCCGCCAATATCCTGGTGCCTCACCGTGCCGTGTATGATCTGGAACTGAAAGACGCATCCGAGCGCTCCGGAATTTCCGGAATGTACGGCCGGATGGTCTATGAATTCAACGGCTCCGCCTGCGAGGGATATACCGTCAGTTTCCGTTTCGTCACCAAGGTCGATACCGGCGAGGAAGTCAGGCTGACGGACCAGCAGACGACGACCTACGAGGACCTGAAGAACGGCAATTTCCGTTTCCTGACGCGTTCGTTCACCGACGAGAAGCTGGACAAGGAAGTGCGTGGCTCCGCCCACGAGGCCGAGCAAGGCGTGAAGGTCGATCTGACTTCGCCGGACAAGCGTCAGGTCGATCTCGCCCAGAGCCTGTTTCCGACCGAGCACATGCTGGAGGTCATCGATCGGGCAAAGAAGGGGGATACCCTGTTCGAATCCCGCATCTTCGACGGTTCCGACTCGGGCGACAAGACGCTGATCACCACGACGATGGTGGGCAAACAGCGAAACCCGGTTGCCGATGACGGCGACGCCGGCAAAGCCGGCGCCATGGCTTCCAAGCCCTATTGGCCGGTGACCATCTCCTATTTCAACGACGACATGACCGGTGACGCGCTGCCGATCTACCGCATGGAGTTCAAGCTGTACGAAAACGGCATCACCCGCGATCTGACGATGGACTACGGCGACTTCGTGCTGACCGGCAAGCTCGCTGACCTCGAAGTCTTCAAGCAGGGCGACTGCAAGTAGAGGCCGCGCCGTAATCCCATATTTTATGTCTTCGCCCTTGATTTATCGGGCAACAGGGGATATGGGCACCACATTCCACACGTAAGGTTTGGGACCGTCCGGGAGAAATCCGGCCAGTTCCACCCGGTGGCGCCTTCGAAGAAGGTGCTGTTTGCCTTGCGGAGGTTCAACCGGAAAAGGAGAAAAAGGCATGGCATTGCCTGATTTCAGCATGCGCCAGCTTCTGGAAGCTGGTGTTCACTTCGGTCACCAGACTCATCGCTGGAACCCGAAAATGAAGCCGTACATCTTCGGCGATCGCTCGAACGTTCACATCATCGACCTCGCACAGACCGTGCCGATGCTGTCGCGCGCCCTGCAGGTCGTCAGCGACACGGTTGCCAAGGGCGGCCGCGTTCTGTTCGTCGGCACCAAGCGCCAGGCGTCCGAAATCATCGCTGACGCTGCCAAGCGTTCGGCCCAGTACTACGTCAACGCCCGCTGGCTCGGCGGCATGATGACCAACTGGAAGACGATTTCGAACTCGATCCAGCGCCTGCGCAAGCTCGACGAAATCCTTAACTCGGAAGCTTCCGGCTTCACCAAGAAGGAACGTCTGAACCTCGAGCGCGAACGCGAAAAGCTGAACCGCGCCCTCGGCGGTATCCGCGATATGGGCGGCGTGCCGGATCTGATGTTCATCATCGACACCAACAAGGAATCGATCGCCATCGACGAAGCCAAGCGCCTTGGCATCCCGGTCGTCGCGATCATCGATTCGAACTGCGACCCGGACCAGATCGACTTCCCGATCCCCGGCAACGACGACGCTTCGCGCGCGATCTCGCTCTATTGCGATCTGATCTCCCGTGCTGCCCTTGACGGTATCGCCCGTCAGCAGAGCTCGTCCGGTCGCGACCTCGGCGCCTCCGCCGAACTGCCGATCGAGCCGGCTCTCGAAGAAGCCGCCGAAGCCTGATCGGGCCGGACGGCGGGATCTTCCCGCCGCTCCTCTAGATAAAATCAGGGCAAGGCCGTTTACGACTGAAGAAGTGAACGGCCTTGTTCTTTTGCATCGGGCCACCCCCCAAGGACACTGGCTTTTATGATGCGCATCATCGGGATGAAGCTTTCATCACGATGTCACATTCAGGGGTCATGCCCTGCCACATCCTCCTGGTATCGCGCCGGCATTCTGGCAGCGCGCCAGCCGAACAAACGAAGAGGCAAAAAAGATGAGCACTATTACAGCAGCAATGGTGAAGGAACTGCGCGAAAAGACCGGCGCAGGCATGATGGATTGCAAGAAGGCACTCGGCGAAACCAATGGCGACATGGAAGCCGCGATCGACTGGCTGCGCGCCAAGGGCATTGCCAAGGCCGACAAGAAGTCCGGCCGTGCAGCTGCCGAAGGCTTGATCGGCGTTGCCAGCAACGGCAATAAGGCCGTCGTCATCGAACTCAACTCGGAAACCGACTTCGTTGCCCGCAACGATGCCTTCCAGGAACTGGTTCGCGGCGTTGCCGGCGTCGCTCTCGGCACCAATGGCTCGGTTGAAGCTATTTCCGCCGCCAACTACCCGGCGACCGGCAAGTCCGTTGCTGAAAGCATCACCGATGCAATCGCCACGATCGGCGAAAACATGGCGCTGCGCCGTTCCGCTTTGCTGTCTGTCGAAGACGGTGTCGTTGCCACCTACGTTCACAACTCCGTTGCAGACGGCCTCGGCAAGCTCGGCGTTCTCGTCGCGCTGAAGTCGACCGGCGACAAGGACGCGCTGAACGCCATCGGCCGCCAGGTAGCCATGCACATCGCTGCCACCAACCCGCTGGCCATCCGTTCGACCGAGGTCGATCCGGTCGTTGCCGACCGCGAGCGCTCGATCTTCATCGAGCAGTCCCGCGCTTCCGGCAAGCCGGACAATATCATCGAAAAGATGGTTGAAGGCCGCATGCGCAAGTTCTTCGAGGAAGTCGCTCTTCTCTCGCAGGCTTTCGTCATGAACCCGGACCTGACCGTCGAAGCTGCCGTCAAGGAAGCTGAAAAGGCTGTCGGCGCACCGATCGAAGTCGTCGGCATGGCCCGTCTTCTTCTCGGCGAAGGCGTCGAGAAGGAAGAAAGCGACTTCGCCGCTGAAGTGGCAGCCGTCGCCAAGGGTTGATTTCTTCATCCTGATTGGGAAAACCGGGGGGCATCGCGTGACAACGCGGTGCCCTTCGTGTATCCGGCATCATCATCCCATTGACGCAGGCTCGCTCGGAAAATGATCGAGGCGATATCGGCCGCGCGGGGATGAAAGATCAGTTTTACGCACCATCTCGCATAGGTGTGCCTTCTTGGACAGGAGTGACGATGTCGGCCGAACCTCTCTTCAAACGCGTGCTGCTAAAAGCTTCGGGCGAAGCGCTCATGGGGAACCAGGGCTTCGGCATCGATGTCGCGGTTGCCGACCGGATCGCCTCGGACATTGCCCAAGCGCGCGCCATGGGAGTGGAAGTCGGCGTGGTTGTCGGCGGCGGCAACATTTTTCGTGGGGTCGCCGTGGCATCCAAGGGTGGTGACCGGGTAACCGGCGACCACATGGGCATGCTGGCAACGGTGATCAACGCGCTGGCTCTGGCGACGTCCCTGCGCAAGCTCGACATCGACACCGTGGTGCTCTCGGCAATTGCCATGCCGGAAATCTGCGAAAGCTTTTCGCAGCGCGCGACGCTTTATCATCTGTCGCTCGGCCGCGTGGTGATCTTTGCCGGCGGTACCGGCAATCCGTTCTTCACCACCGATAGTGCGGCTGCGCTGCGTGCAGCCGAAATGGGCGCGGAGGCGATCTTCAAGGGAACGCAGGTCGACGGCATCTACACCGCCGACCCGAAGAAGGATCCGACCGCGACGCGGTTCGACCGCTTGACGCACAGCGAAGTTCTGGAACGAGGCTTGGCTGTCATGGATGTTGCAGCCGTGGCGCTGGCGCGCGAAAACAGCATTCCGATCATCGTGTTCTCGATCCATGAGAAGGGCGGCTTCGCAGAAATCTTGACCGGCGGCGGTCGAGCCACCATCGTAACAGACAATTGAGCAATACAGGGCGGTGGCCATGCCGCCGCGATAAAACGGGAGTTTGATCCATGAGTGAAGGTATTGACCTGAGTGATCTGAAGCGCCGCATGGAAGGTGCGATCACCGCGTTCAAGCACGATATCGCATCGCTGCGCACTGGTCGTGCATCCGCCAATGTTCTCGATCCGGTTATGGTTGAAGCCTATGGTTCGCGCGTTCCGCTGAACCAAGTCGCAAATATCACCGTTCCGGAAGCGCGCATGCTCGGCGTTTCGATCTGGGACAAGTCCATGGTCGGCGCCGTCGATCGTGCAATCCGGGAATCGAATCTCGGCCTCAATCCGATCGTCGACGGCCAGAATTTGCGCATTCCCCTGCCTGAGCTCAACGAAGAGCGCCGCAAGTCGCTGGTGAAAGTTGCGCATGATTACAGCGAGAAGGCGAAGATCGCGGTGCGCAACGTTCGTCGCGACGGCATGGACAGCTTGAAAAAAGCCGAAAAGGACGGCGACATTGGCCAGGACGTGAGCCGCAGCCAGTCGGAAAAGGTCCAGAAAATGACCGACGAGATGATTTCCGACATCGACCGCTTGCTCGCCGAGAAGGAAAAGGAAATCATGCAGGTCTAGACTGCCCTTTTCCGAGTCTCTGTTTTTCCGGGCTGCTGATGTCGAACCCATTGATTAGAAATGTTCCCACGCACGTTGCCATCATCATGGATGGCAACGGACGGTGGGCCAATTCGCGGGGGCTTCCCCGCACGATGGGGCATCGCAAGGGGGTGGAAGCCGTCCGTGAGGCGGTGCGGACCGCCGGTGAGGTGGGCATCCGTTATCTGACGCTGTTTGCCTTCTCATCTGAAAACTGGAGCCGCCCGGAGGCAGAGGTCTCGGACCTGATGGGACTGCTGAAGGCCTTCGTCCGACGCGATCTTGCGGATCTGCACCGGCAGAACGTTCGCATCCGGGTGATCGGCGACAAGACCAATCTTCGCGGTGATATTCTGCCCTTGCTGATCGAGGCGGAGGATACGACCCGCAACAATAGCGGCATCACGCTCGTCATCGCGTTTAACTACGGTTCTCGCGATGAAATCACCCGCGCCATGCAGGCTCTGGCGGTCGATGTCGCGCAAGGACGGCTGACGGCCGACCAGATCACGCCGGAGCGCATCGCCAGCCGGCTCGACACGGCCGGCATCCCGGATCCGGACCTTATCTTGCGCACCAGTGGCGAAGAGCGCTTGTCGAACTTCCTGCTCTGGCAGGCGGCCTATTCCGAACTTCTTTTCATTCCTGAGCTCTGGCCTGATTTCAGCCGCGAGGTTTTCCTGGACGCGCTGAAGGCCTACGCGGGACGGGAACGTCGGTTCGGCGGACTGTCGCAGCCGACCTTGGCAGTTGGCTCCTGATGCAAAAAGAGCTGCAACTGCGCATCGTTTCCGGCATTGTTCTGGCGGTCGTCACGCTTGGCGCGACCTGGGCGGGCGGAACCGTCTTCCAATTGCTCTCCGTCGCCATCGCGCTCCTCGTCTATCATGAATGGTCGACGATCACCCGGCTTGGCGAGCGGGATTTTCAGGGCAATGCCTTCGGCTGGCTTTCGCAGGCGGTGATCGCCGCTCTCATCCTCTTCGACAATGCGCAACTGGCGTTGCTTGCACTGGCAGCCTTTGCCGTTGTCGGCGCCATCTGGGTCGCTCTGCGCAGCGGCAGCTGGTGGCTGCCCGGCGGCATCGTCTATGCCGGTCTTACCGGCATCTCGCTCTCGGCGATCCGAGGCGACAGCGATATCGGCCTCGTCGCGATGTTCTTTATTTTCGCGGTTGTCTGGGGGACGGATATTCTCGCCTATTTCATCGGCCGGGCGATCGGCGGTCCAAAGCTCGCACCGCGCATTTCGCCCGGCAAGACCTGGTCGGGTGCGATCGGGGGCGCGGTCTCGGGCGTGATAGCGGGCGTCGTGGTGTTCCTCAGCCATTTTTCCATGGACGACGTGCGCATTCCCTTGCTGGCGCTTGCCCTGTCGGTCGCCAGCCAGATCGGCGATCTCTTCGAATCCTATATCAAACGCCGGTTTGGCGTGAAGGATTCGAGCCGGCTCATTCCCGGTCATGGCGGCGTCATGGATCGTGTCGACGGACTTGTTTTTGCCTGTTTTGCCGCGCTTCTATTTGTCTTGGTGCAAGTCATGGCTGCCGGTGGACAAAATGCGCCCATGGGGGCGATCCTGCTGGGGCCGTAAATGGCGCCGCATACCTGATCGGGGGATGACATGGCTTACCTGGCCGATGTGCTTCACTTTATTCTCGGCTATATCGTGCCGTTTTTGCTGGTTTTGACGCTGATCGTCTTCGTGCACGAGATGGGCCACTACCTTGTCGGGCGCTGGTCCGGTATCCACATCCTCGCCTTCGCCGTCGGTTTCGGCCCCGAATTGCTCGGCTACACCGACAAACGCGGCACGCGTTGGAAGGTCTGTGCCATTCCGCTTGGCGGCTACGTCAAGTTCTTCGGCGATGAGGATGCCGCGAGCGTTCCGGACTACAGCCGCCTTGATCAATATTCCACCGAGGACCGCGGCCGCACCTTCCTGGGGGCCAAGCTTTGGAAGCGCGCTGCCACAGTTGCCGCCGGCCCCATCGCCAACTTCATTCTGGCGATCGCAATCTTCGCCGTGCTTTTCGCCATCTACGGCAAGCCTGTGGCGGATCCGGTCGTCGCCGAAGTAAAGGAAAACAGCGCAGCCGCCCAGGCTGGTGTGCTGCCTGGCGACCTGCTCGTTTCCATCGACGGCACGCCGGTGACGACATTCGACGACGTGCGCCGCTATGTCAGCGTCCGGCCGGAAACGCCGATCACCATCCAGATCAAGCGCAAGGGAGAGTTGCTGGATCTGCCGATGGTGCCCCAGCGCACCGAGATTACCGATCAGTTCGGTAACAAGATGGAGCTTGGAATCATCGGCATCTTGACGAACCAGGAAACCGGCAATTTCCGCCTCCAGCATTTTGGCCCGATCGAGGCTGTCGGGCAGGGGGTGATCGAGAGCTGGCATATCGTCACCGGCACATTCAATTATCTGGCCAATCTCGTTACCGGCCGGATGAAGGCCGACCAGCTTGGTGGGCCGATCCGGGTTGCCCAGGCCTCCGGCCAGATGGCGACCATCGGCGTCGCTGCCGTCCTGCAGCTGGCGGCAGTACTTTCAGTTTCCATTGGACTTCTCAATCTTATGCCCGTTCCCGTACTTGATGGCGGTCATCTGATGTTTTATGCGGTGGAAGCCGTCCGAGGGAAACCTGTCGGGCCGGGGGCGCAGGACATCGCTTTCCGTATCGGTTTTGCCATGGTCCTGATGCTGATGGTTTTCGCCACGTGGAACGACATCAGCTCGCTTCTTGGCTAGGAATTCGAGGCTCATGCGGAGCTGCGGGCCATTCGAGGGACGTTTAACGTCAGTGGGAATTCAAAGGGTTGATTGAAAGGAATTGTTTACGATAAAGCAATTCCGTAGTGGCCGTTAGGACACGGTTTCAATTGAAGTAAATAGAAATTAACGAGCTCCCTTGCTTGTATGAGAAAAGCGGTTAAAACGGCAACCGTGACCGGAGTCGGTACGAGTTCGCTGCGGGGCATTGGGAAGAAGGTAAGGTTTATGAAAGCTGGTTCAAGATTTTTGAACGCGGTGTCGGCGGTTGCGCTGTCCACTGGGATTGTCGCATCGGGGACTGGCATTGTAACGCTTGCAAGTGCATCTGTCGCAGAAGCCGCAACGATCAGCCGCGTGGAAGTCCGCGGCGCCACTCGCGTCAGCCCGGAGACCGTCCGCGCAAACATCACCATCGTTCCCGGCAAGAGCTTCAGCAACGCTGATATCGATTCTTCCGTAAAGCGCCTCTATTCGACCGGCTATTTCTCCGACGTCAGCATCAATATTTCCGGCGGCACGCTTGTTGTCACCGTGAGCGAAAACCAGCTCGTCAACCAGGTTGTTTTCAACGGTAACCGCAAGATCAAGGACGAAAAGCTGCAGGCTGTCGTTCGCACGCGTTCGCTCGGCCCGTACAGCGAGGCGACGGCTGAATCCGATATTCAGGCCATCAAGGATGCCTATGCGGCCATGGGCCGTAACGACGTCACGGTCACGACGCAGGTCGTTCCGATCGCGGAAGGTCGCGTCAATCTCGCTTTCGTCATCAACGAAGGCGATCGTACCAAGATCAAACAGATCAATTTCGTTGGCAACAACGCCTACGGCGACGGCCGTCTTCAGGCGGTGATCGCGACGAAGGAGTCGGGCATCTTCTCCTTCCTGAACCGCAAGGATGTCTACAACGCCGACAAACTGCGCGCGGACGAGGAACTGCTGCGCCAGTTCTACTACAATCGCGGCTACGCGGATTTCCGTGTCGTTTCCTCGGATGCAGTCCTGGATGAATCCAGCAACGAATACACGGTGACGATCACCGTCGAAGAGGGTGAGCGCTACGATTTCGGGCCGATCAATGTCGAATCGACTGTCGAAGGCGTGAATGCCGAGGAATTGAAGGGTCTCGTGCAGACCTCGGAAGGCTCGGTCTATAAGGCCAAGGACGTTCAGGAAAGCATTTCTGCGATTTCCAAGCGCGTTGCGGCGCAAGGCTATCCGTTCGCGCGCGTCACCCCGCGTGGCAACCGTGATTTCGGCAACCGGACAATCGCCGTCGATTATCTGGTCGATCAGGGCGAGCGCGCCTATATCGAACGCATCGAAATCCGCGGTAACACCCGTACGCGCGACTACGTCATCCGTCGCGAATTCGACGTGAGCGAAGGCGACGCGTTCAATCAGGAGATGATTGCGACCGCCAAGCGCCGCCTTGACGCGCTCGGTTATTTCTCCGCCGTCAACATCAGCACGCAGCCGGGTAGTGCGGCTGACCGTGTCGTCATCGTCGTTGACGTGCAGGACCAGTCGACCGGCTCGTTCGGCATCGGCGCCGGCTATGCGGCCGGCAGCGGCGGCGGCTTCCTCGTCGAGGCCTCGATCGAAGAAAAGAACTTCCTCGGTCGCGGCCAGTACATCCGCTTGGCAGCAGGCCGCGGTGAAGAGAGCCGGACCTATAACGTTTCTTTCACCGAGCCTTACTTCCTCGGTTATCGTCTGGCCGCTGGTTTTGATGTCTTTCAGAACGAAAACGATTATGACGAAGACAACTACAGCTATGAGGACAGCGGCTTCAGCCTGCGCGTAACTGCGCCGATCACGGAAAGACTGTCGACGACGCTGCGCTACAACTTTACGCAGATGGATTATCACGGCGATACGGATGATCTTTCGAGCCCGTATGATCGTGCCATCAATGGCTCGCCCTGGGAGCGGTCTTCGGTTTCGCAGACGCTGACGTATAATTCACTTGATGATGCGCAGCAGGCGCATGAAGGCATCCTGGCTTCGGCCACGCAGGAATATGCGGGCCTCGGCGGAACGTCTGACTTCTACAAGCTGACCGGCAAGTTCAAGTGGTACTATACGGTGAACGACGACGCCGATATCATCGCGTCATTGGCTGGTAGTGCCGGCCATGTGTTCAATACCGGTGGCGAAATGGAAGTGTTCGACCAGTTCCAGCTGGGCAGCAACGATATTCGCGGCTTCGAGCGCAACGGCGTCGGCCCGCGTGCGGAAAACGGTGACGCGATCGGCGGAACGACCTATTTCACGGCTTCTGCCGAGGCGACCTTCCCGCTGCCGTTTGTTGCCCGCGACGCAGGCTTCCGCGGCGCTGTGTTTGCCGATGCCGGTACGCTTTACGGCAACGATGTGGACGTGACTGCAGCCGACGGGGTTCGCGGCACCGACAGCTCGCTTCGGGCGTCCGTTGGTCTCGGTCTGCTCTGGGCGTCGCCCTTCGGTCCGCTGCGCATCGACTACGCAATCCCGGTTGCCAAGGAAGACTTCGACAGGGTTCAGAACCTCAAGTTCGGTATCTCGTCCTCCTTCTGATCCTTGCAGTCCAGAACTGCCTGCCAAAACTGTTCTGGAGTGTTGGCCATGGAATATAACTGGTTCTTCCCACCGCATGAGGGGGTTCGCCTGAGCGATCTGGCGGACCAAATCGGCGCGACGCTTGAAGATAAGAGTTCTGCCGACCGGCTTGCCCGGTCGGTTGCTCCCGTCTATCGGGCAAAGGAGGGCGACATTTGCTACATGTTGTCCCGCAAGAGCCGCGATGAACTGGAAACCTGCCAGGCGACCGCAATCGTCTGCGACAAGACCATTGCACCACTCGTTCCCTCTCATATCCCTGTCTTGCTGACCGCGCATCCGCACACGGCTTTCGCTTTGGCGGGGACCTATCTGCATGAAGCCGCCATGCGCCCGTCGCGCAACCTTTCGCAGGCCGGAATTTCCGCCGCGGCGGTGATCGATCCGCAGGCGCGGCTGGAGCCGAATGTCGAGGTCGAGCCGATGGCCGTGATCGGTGCAGGCGCCGAAATCGGCGAGGGGACGCGGATCGGCGCGGGGGTGGTGATCGGACCTGGCGTGCGAATCGGACGGGACTGTACGATTTCCGCCGGCGCGAGCATCCTGTGTGCGCTCGTTGGAAACAACGTCATTATCCATCCCGGCGCTCGCATCGGCCAGGACGGTTTCGGCTATGCGCCGGGCCCAAAGGGCGGAATGATCAAGATCGTCCAGATCGGCCGGGTCATCATCCAGGACAATGTCGAGATTGGCGCGGGCACGACGATCGATCGTGGCACGATGGACGACACCGTCATCGGCGAAGGCACCAAGATCGATAATCAGGTTCAGATCGGCCACAATGTCCGCATCGGCCGGCATTGCGGCATCGTCAGCCAGGTCGGCATCGCCGGCAGTACCATCGTTGGCGATGGCGTGATGATCGGCGGCGCAGCAGCAGTGAACGGCCATATCAAAATCGGTGACCGGGCCCAGATTGCCGCGATGAGCGGCGTCGCCTCGGATGTTCCCCCAAACGAGCGTTACGGCGGGATACCGGCGCGCCCCATGCGTGATTTCCTGCGCGATGTCGCTGAAATTACGGCACGGATGCACAACAGACAAAAGAAGTCGGGAGGCAACAATGAGTGAAGCAGGAACTACCGTTCTCGGGACCGCCGATATCCGGGAAATCTTGAAGCTGCTTCCTCATCGCTATCCGTTCCTGCTGGTTGACCGCATCATCGAGATCGACGGCGACAATTCGGCGATCGGTATCAAGAACGTGACGGCCAATGAGCCTCACTTTACCGGCCATTTCCCTGAACAACCGATCATGCCGGGCGTCCTGCTTATCGAAGGAATGGCACAGACGGCGGGCGCCATCTGTGCCCGCAAGACCGGCGACGGCAGCAATCTGGTTTACTTCATGACGATCGACAATGCCCGTTTCCGCAAGCCCGTCGTGCCCGGCGATCGCGTCGAGTTCCATGTCGTCAAGCAGAAGCAGCGCGGTAATATCTGGAAATTTCATTGTGATGCAAAAGTTGACGGGCAACTTGTCGCGGAAGCTGATATCGGCGCGATGATTATCAGCAAGGAAGACGCCTGACCATGATTGCAGCCACTGCGAAGATCCATCCGCTCTCGTTTATCGAAGACGGAGCGGTGATCGGCGACAACGTCGTTGTCGGGCCATTCTGCCATATCGGCCCGAAGGTCGTGCTCGCCGACAACGTCGAACTGATCAGCCATGTGGTCGTGCTTGGCCGCACCACGGTCGGCAAGGGATCGAAGATCTTTCCGTCCGCCGTGATCGGCGGCGATTCGCAGAGCGTGCACCACAGCGCCGTCGACACGACGTTGACGATCGGTGAAAACTGCACGATCCGCGAAGGCGTGACGATGAATACCGGCACCGTCGAGCATGGTGGTGCGACGATCATCGGTAACAACAACCTGTTCCTTGCCTATGCGCATGTCGCGCATGACTGCCGCCTGGGCAACAACATCATCCTGTCCAACAACGTCATGCTGGCGGGACATGTGACGGTCGAAGACCGCGCCATTCTCGGCGGCGGTTCGGCCGTCCACCAGTTCACCCGGATCGGCCGGCAAGCCTTTATCGGCGGTCTCTCGGCTGTCAGCTACGATGTCATCCCCTACGGCATGCTGAACGGGAACCCGGGTATCCTGAGCGGCCTCAATGTCGTCGGCATGGCGCGGGCGGGCATCGAAAAGGCGAAGATCCACGAGGTCCGCCGCGCCTATAAGCAGATATTTGAAGGACCCGAGTCCATTCGTGCCAATGCTGCTGCCATCCGTGCGAATTACGCCGATTGTGCGCCGGCCATGGAAATTTTCGATTTCATCGCCGCCGAGAGCGATCGCGCTTTGTCTTCGCCAAGCCGAGGTAAAAAAGGCTGAGCGTGATGGCTATCGACAGCCGGCCGGAAACACGCGGAAGGCTGGCCATCATCGCCGGTGGCGGCATGCTGCCCCATCACGTGGCCGAAGCCGCGCAGGCGAGAGGCGAAAATCCGTACATCATCGCGCTCAGCAACGAGACAGTACTGGATTGGTCTGATTTCGATCACCAGTTCCTGGGGATCGGCAATTTCAAGTCGATCAGCGCGGTCTTCCGCGCCGAAGGGATCGATCGTGTCGTCCTGTCCGGCGCCGTTCGCCGTCGCCCGGAATGGCGTGACATCAAGCCCACCTTCAAGACGCTCGCCAAGGTGCCCGGTGTGCTGAAGACATTGCTGTCGGGTGGCGATGATGCGGTGTTGAAAATGGCCATCGAACTCATCGAGGCAAGCGGCGCCCGCGTCATCGGCGTGCAGGACATCATTCCGGAACTGCTGGCGCAAACCGGGCCACTCGGCGCAATCGAGCCGGACAAGGACGACTGGAAGGATATCGAAGTTGCTGCCGCCGCCGCGGTCGCGCTCGGTAGGCTTGATGTCGGGCAGGGCGCAGTCGCTGTCGGCGGGCGCGTGGTCGCTCTCGAGGGGCCGGAGGGAACGGATGCGATGCTTGCCCGTGTCGCGGCGCTGAGGACCGAGGGACGGATTTCGACCCGCCGGCGCGGCGTTCTGGTCAAGTTGTGCAAGCCCCAGCAGGATCTGCGCGCCGATCTGCCTTCGATCGGCGCATCGACGATCGAGGGGGCCCGGGCTGCCGGGCTTGCGGGCATTGCCATAGAGGCGGGGCGTGCGCTGGTGCTTGAGCGGTCGGCGACGATTTCACAGGCGACCGAAGCCGGCATCTTCGTCACCGGAATCGATCGCGCTTTTCTGCGAGACTTGCGATGAGCAAAGGCAATCTCAAGCTTGCCGTCATTGCCGGCGAGGTTTCCGGCGACCTGCTTGGGGCTGATCTGGTCAAGGCGTTGCGCCCCCTTATTGGCGGCGATCTGTCCGTTGTCGGTGTCGGCGGCGAGGGGTTGGAAGCGGAAGGCCTGAAATCGCTGTTCGACTATTCCGAGCTTTCCATCATGGGCATTTCGCAGGTGCTCGTGAAATTGCCGAAGCTCATTTTGCGCATTCGCCAGACGGCACAGGCGATCGTCGCCTCAACTCCCGATATCCTCGTTATCATCGACAGTCCGGATTTCACGCACCGCGTGGCAAGAATTGTCCGTAAATCTTTGCCGGACCTGCCGATTGTCAACTATGTCTGCCCAAGTGTCTGGGCGTGGAAATCCGAGCGCGCCGTCAACATGCGGCCGTATGTCGACCACGTGCTTGCCGTGCTTCCCTTCGAGCCCGAGGTGATGCGGAGCCTCGGAGGTCCGCCGACCACCTATGTCGGTCACCGGCTGGCAAGCGACGCGAATGTCCTGCAGGTGCGAGCGCGACAGCTGGAGAAACATGTGGCAAAAGCGGGCATGATGCCTGCCACCTGCCTGTTGCTGCCTGGATCCCGCGCCAGTGAGATCACCCGTCTGCTGCCCGATTTCGGCGAGACGGCCAAGGAGCTTCGCAGCCGACATCCGGACATGCGGTTCTTGCTGCCGACCGTCCCGAGACAGGAAGGTTTGGTGCGGCAGGTCACGGCGCCGTGGGCCATCAAGCCGGAAATCACCATCGGGCCTACCGCCAAGTGGCAGGCTTTCGCTCAGGCCGACGCTGCAATCGCGGCGTCCGGCACCGTCATTCTTGAACTGGCGCTGGCCGGCATACCGGTGATTTCGGCCTACAAGGCTGACTGGATCATTCGGCTGATGCACAAACGTATCAAGATATGGACGGCCGCCATTCCCAATCTCGTGGCAGATTATCCGGTTGTTCCCGAATATCTGAACGAAGCCATCCGGCCTGGCGCCTTGGCGCGCTGGATGGAACGCCTCACCACCGCCACGCCGGAACGCGAGGCCATGCTGTCCGGCTTTCGAACGGTCTGGCAGCGTATGGCGACACAAAAGCCGCCCGGTGAGGCCGCCGCCCGGATCGTTCTCGAAGTTCTAAACGCAAAAAAGCCCGGCCATTTCTGACCGGGCATTTTCATAGTCGGTTGGCTCAAACTCAGCGCTTGGAGACCGGGACGTAGTCGCGCTCCGGCGCGCCGATATAGAGCTGGCGCGGACGGCCGATGCGCTGTTCCGGGTCCTCGATCATCTCGTTCCACTGGGCGATCCAGCCGACCGTGCGGGCAAGCGCGAACAGCACCGTAAACATGGTCGTGGGGAATCCCAGCGCCTTCAGCGTGATCCCCGAGTAGAAGTCGATGTTCGGATAGAGCTTCTTCTCGATGAAGTAGCTGTCGGTCAGAGCGATACGCTCGAGTTCCATCGCCACTTCGAGCAACGGATCGTCCTTGTGACCAAGCTCGGCCAGGACCTCATGCGTGGTCTTCTGCATGATCTTGGCGCGCGGATCATAGTTCTTGTAGACCCGGTGGCCGAAGCCCATCAGGCGGAACGGATCGTTCTTGTCCTTGGCGCGGGCGACGAATTCCGGAATGCGGTCGACCGTGCCGATTTCCGAAAGCATGTTGAGCGCTGCTTCGTTGGCGCCGCCGTGGGCCGGACCCCAGAGGCAGGCGATACCGGCCGCAATGCAGGCGAACGGATTGGCGCCCGACGAGCCGGCGAGACGAACCGTCGAGGTCGAGGCGTTCTGCTCGTGGTCGGCATGCAGGATGAAGATGCGGTCCATGGCGCGCGACAGCACCGGATTGACGACATAGTCTTCGCACGGCACGGCAAAGCACATGCGCAGGAAGTTCGACGCATAATCGAGGTCGTTCTTCGGATAAACGAAGGGCTGACCGATATGGTACTTGTAGGCCATCGCGGCAAGCGTCGGCATCTTGGCGATCATGCGCAGGCTGGCGACCATGCGCTGATGCGGATCGGTAATGTCGGTGGAGTCGTGATAGAACGCCGACAGGGCGCCGACACAGCCGCACATGACGGCCATCGGGTGGGCGTCGCGGCGGAAGCCGGTGAAGAAGCGGGACATCTGCTCATGCACCATCGTGTGGTGCGTGACCCGGTAGTCGAAGTCCTTCTTCTGAGCGGCCGTCGGCAATTCACCGTAGAGCAGCAGGTAGCAGACTTCGAGGAAATCGCCGTGTTCGGCGAGCTGTTCGATCGGATAGCCGCGATGCAGGAGGACGCCCTGATCCCCATCGATATAGGTGATCTTCGATTCACACGATGCTGTCGAGGTGAAGCCGGGATCGTAGGTGAACTGGCCGGTCTGCTTGTAGAGCGTGCCGATATCGACCACATCCGGACCAATCGACCCCGATCGCACCGGTAACTCTACCGTTTTGTTGTCGACGGTGACGACTGCGCTTTTTCCTGTCATGGGGATCCTCCGTTTGCAGCAAATTGGCACACAATTATGCCGCAGATATTAAAGCCGACCATGTGCTACCCGATTTACACACGGCTGCCAAGTTGAACGAAAGGCAAATTGTGCGATGCAAAAATAGGCATATGGCGACGCAATAATTACATGTTCCGCCAATATGTCCAATGGGATAATGGACCTGAAAAATAGCCCTTTCAAACGTCAATGAGACGCTGCCTGTTTTTTGGGCGAAAATCTCAAAGGTTGCATTTCGATATCCGCGGTTGCACAGTGAAACTAGGGGCTGGCGCGGATGGAATAGCGTCCATGGGTGAGGGACAGGGGCCGATTGTGGCAACGCGTACGCGATTTTTCGGCGCTCAACCCAGCGCGCTCGACACCACCCCGCAACTACCTGAAATAATTCACGAACCGCCGAAAACCGATGGTCGCGGGCTCCATGTCTCCTTTCCCTTGGCTGTAGGCAGCCGGTTCCGGCGAAAGAAATGGCGTGCCGCGTTTCGGCGTGCGGTGGAGGAAGAGCAGGCTTTTGGCCACGTCTTCCTGTTTGCGCCGGTGTTTCTCGGCCTGGGCGCTCTGGCTTGGTTTTCCTTCGCGCAAACGCCTGGGTTTCTCAAAACTGCACTGCTGATGTGCATTTTTGGCATGGCAGCGCTCCTGCTTCGGCCGAGCGTCTGGCGCATCGTCGCCCTTTTCGCCACCCTGTTTTGTGCCGGCATGGTTCTGGCGGCGGGCGAGACGGCCCGGAAGAACACGGTGTTGCTGGACACGCCGGTTACGACCGTCGTGCGCGGCACTGTCGTCGCCCGGGAGAGCACCGACCGGGGGTACTGGCGCTATACCGTCCATGTCGCCCAAACCTCGCATCCCGCTTTGAAGCGGGTGCCTGCAACGGTGACACTCCTCTCCCGCAGCAGGGCAAAGCCGGTCGACATCGGTGGCGGGATCGAGGGCAAGGCGCGGCTTTCTCCACCATCCGGTCCGGCTCTTCGCGGTCTCAACGATTTTGCCTTCGACAGCTATTTCAAGGGCATTGGCGCGGTTGGATATTTCTACGGCAAACCGGCAGCGGTCGCGGCTGTGCCGGAGAGCGCGCCCCCTGGCGGGATTGCGACTTGGCCTGTTCGCGCGCAGGAGACGATCGCGCGAATGCGCGAGACAGTCGGCGCGCGCATCCGCAGCACGATCGGGGGCGATGCGGGGGCGATCGCCGCGGCCTTGGTGACGGCAGAAGAGCGCGCGATCAGTCGTTCGACGATCGAGGCTTTACGGGAGGCGGGGCTGGCGCATGTGCTCGCCATTTCCGGCCTGAACATGGTGCTGGCGGCAGGGACTTTCCTGATCGGCGCGCGAACCTTTCTCAGCCTCATCCCCGGGCTGGCACACCGGTTTGCGATCAAGAAGCTGGCGGCTGCCGGTGCCCTGATCATGGTGTTTGTCTATATCCTTATCTCCGGGGGAGCCGTTTCGGCCGTGCGATCGTGGATCATGATTTCGATCATGCTGATCGCCGTATTCTTCGACCGGCCGTCGATCAGCCTGCGCAACGTGGCGCTATCGGCGCTGATCATTCTGGCGATCACGCCGTCGGCGGTGACGGGACCAGGATTCCAGATGTCCTTTGCCGCAACATTGGCCCTGGTGGCGGGCTATGGACATTGGCGGGAACGGCCAGGCCGCGAACCGGTGTCCGGCAAGCGCACGGCCGGACCCGTCAAGGCCGTCAGCGGATTTTTCGCGGGCTTGCTGCTCAGTTCCTTTATCGGCGGCCTCTCGACAATGATCTATTCCGCGGGGCACTTCCATCGTCTTGCGGCCTATGGGCTTGTCGGCAACATCCTTGCCATGCCGGTGATCAGCGTTCTGGTCATGCCGTTCGGGCTGCTTGCGATGCTGCTGATGCCTTTCGGTTTGGATCGCTATCCGCTGCTCGTCATGGGGCAGGGGCTGGACTGGGTGATTTCCGTCGCCAATTTGGTATCGTCCTGGGGCGGCGAAGTGACGACCGGCCGGGTGCCGGACAGCGCCTTCATGCTGATTGCGACCGGAGGTATTCTCGCCTGTCTGTCGCGGACATGGCTCGCTTTGTCGGGTATGGTGGTGATCGCCGCCGGGCTCCTGGCCGGATGGGGTGGCACGAGCCCGCGGCCGGACCTCGTAATTGCTGAAGATGGCCGTCTGGTCGCAATGATCGAAGAAGGCCAGGCGGCGAGTAACCGCACCAAACCGGCTGACTTCGTGTTTTCGCAATGGCAGCGCGCCTTGCGTCTGGACGGGCATCAAAAGCCGCAGCAGCGCGCCGACCTGGCGCTCAAGGACGCCGATGCGCCGCTACACGAAAGGGCAGGGAGCGATTCGGGGCCGAAAAACAAGACACCGATCGACAAGGATGCTGCGCGATCGGCTGTCCGCCGGCTGTTGGCAGAAGCCGCACCGGCGCGTTTCGCCTGCGTGCCGAAACAGTGGTGTGCGGCGACCACGCGCGCGGGATGGCGTATCGTCACGGTGGAAGATGCGCGCTTTGTCGGCATCGCCTGTGATGAGGCCGACATCATCGTGACGCCGGTCATGCTGCAGTTTCAGGACTGCCGGTCCGGCGCCATGTTGCTCAGCGGTCAAAGCCTGAGGCGAACGGGCGCCATCGAGATTTTCGCTGTCTCCGCGGACAACGCCGGCCGGCAGAATGGCAAGGCCGGGATGCGCGTTGTGACTGCCTTGGACCAACTCCAGCGTCCCTGGGGTCGCCACAGGACCTATGATTGGCGAACCGGCGAGTTCAACGCTCCCTGAGTGCGTTGGAGCGCGCGCCTGCCCGAGCGGCGCAACCTCGAGCGCACGGGATATACGCGATATATAAAGGAGTGCTTATTCTTGATTAAAATACTCCACAAATTCTTGCGTTTCCTCCATAGTCTGTCGTATGAAGCCGCGAACGACGCTGGCGTTCTGCCTTCGTCAGGATTTGCGGTCCCATGTCTTTCCTGTGGGGTGGCAGGGCGATTGAACAAGGTAAGGAGAGGTCATGCCGAACCGGGCGATGCCAAAATGGATGATGCTGGCAGCCGTGCTGCTGGCGTTCTCGAATGCTGGAGCGATACACGCGCAGGACAACCCGGCTCCCGTTGCGACCGAGATGCAGCCAGTTGAAGCAACGCCTGCGGGCGAAGTCAGCCAGGTTGCGCCGGTCGATCGAGCCGACAAAGCAGAGGCGATGCCGCAGAGCCAGGAGCACAAGGCAACATCCGCCAATCCGGTGCTGCCGCATGACCTGTCGCCGCTTGGCATGTTCCTTGCTGCCGATATCGTCGTCAAAGGCGTGATGGGTGCGCTTGCGCTGGCATCGGTTACGACATGGGCGATCCTGCTCGTCAAGATGTTCGAACTGGCCGCCGCCAAGCGAGGCGTCAAGCGGGCGGTCCGTTTCTTGACGGAGGCGGTCGTGCTGCGTGATGTCGGTGAAAGCCTGTCAGGCAATTCCGGCCCGGCAGGCCGTATGGTTGCCGCTGCGAATGATGAACTGGCGAAATCGGAAGCGGTTCTCGATCTGGTATCGGCACAGGGCGTCAAGGAGCGCGTCGCCTCGCAGCTCTCCCGCATCGAGGCTGGCGCCGGAAAACGCCTCGCCGGCGGTACCGGGATACTTGCGACGATCGGCTCGATCTCGCCATTCGTCGGGCTTTTCGGCACGGTCTGGGGCATCATGAATTCGTTCATCGGCATCAGCCAGGCGCAGACGACCAATCTGGCGATCGTTGCGCCGGGTATTGCCGAAGCGCTGCTGGCAACGG
The DNA here is from genome assembly GCF_000379605.1 of Rhizobium giardinii bv. giardinii H152. Taxonomy (GTDB): domain Bacteria; phylum Pseudomonadota; class Alphaproteobacteria; order Rhizobiales; family Rhizobiaceae; genus Pararhizobium; species Pararhizobium giardinii. The sequence goes on from NZ_KB902591.1 coordinate 137,324, forward strand.
CCGTCGGCCTTGTCGCCGCCATCCCGGCCGTGGTCGTCTACAACTATTTCGCCCGTTCGATCAGCGGCTACCGCCTGATCCTTGCCGATGCCTCCGCCGCGGTCGAGCGGCTCGTCAGCCGCGACCTCGACTTCCGCCAGGCGCGCCGACACATGCCGCGCAAGGCCGAAAGCCATATGCACTCGGACGCCGGCATCGCACGGATCGGATAAGATCATGGCCAGCAAAATCAGCGAAGGCGCCGGCGACCTCGAAGAAAACAGCGAGATCAACGTCACCCCCTTTATCGACGTGATGCTCGTGCTGCTGATCATTTTCATGGTGGCGGCGCCGCTCGCCACCGTCGACATGAAGGTTGATCTGCCGCAATCGGCGGCACAGCCGGCCAAGCGTGACGACAAGCCCGTTTTCGTAACGCTGAAGGCGGATCTGTCTCTGGCGCTCGGCAACGAGGAAACGGGCCGCGACAACTTCGTCGCAGAGCTTAACCGGATCACTGACGGCAACACGCAGACGCGCATCCTGCTGCGCGCCGACAAGGCCGTCGACTACGGTGAACTGATGGCGGTGATGAACCTCATTCAGCGGGCGGGCTATACGAAAATCGGATTGGTCGGCCTGGAAGCTGCGCCGGCCGGTTGAGGCACGGCTTAAAATTTGTAGCCGACGGCGAGGCCGGCATGGCTGAGGCCATCATTCGGCCCCTCGCAGAGATCCCCATGATTCGCGTGCATATAGGGTATCCCCACATTTTCCCTTTTGCCGGCAAGTCAGATTGTGACTGCCCGCTTTCGCCAAGCTTGCTTTTTTGCAAGAACTGCGTTCCATAGCTTGAAACGGCGGGGGCGCGGATTTATGAGCGTGACCAAGCCCGGTCGGCTGAGCGCTGCCGGTTGTTTTATCTGCGCGAGCAAAGAGCACGCAAACGCCGGAGACGATCCGGATCATGAGGGCAGGCAGGATGAATTTCGAAGCAGCACGCATCAAGATGGTCGATAACCAGATCCGCACCACGGACGTGACGTCGCATGCCGTTCTCTCGGCATTTCTATCGGTCCCGCGGGAAGAGTTCGTACCTGCGGCGATGAAGCCGCTCGCCTATATCGACACAGACATTGAGCTGACGGCAAGCGGCGCGTCCGAACGGCGCTACCTGATGGAACCATCGCCGCTGGCAAAGCTCCTGCAACTGGCTTCGGTTACCAAGACCGACAAGGTTCTCGAAATCGGCTGTGGCACGGGTTACGCATCGGCGATCCTTTCGACGCTCGCCGCGACGGTCGTGGCGCTCGAAAGCGATGCCGCGCTTGCCTCCGAGGCGACCGAAACGCTTGCGCGTCTCGGCTACTCGAACGTCACGGTGGTCACGGGTGATCTCGAAAAGGGCCATACGGCAGCCGCGCCCTATGATGTGATCTTCGTCCACGGCGCGGTCGAGACTGTCCCTGATTCCCTCTTTGCGCAGTTGAGTGACGGCGGCCGCCTTGTCGCCGTGGTCGGGTCCGGCAACGCCTCTCGAGCCAAAGTCTGCCTCCATGAAAATGGAATCACCTCGGAACGGCTGGCCTTCAATACTGCGGTGAAGCCACTGCCGGGCTTCCGGCTTGTCCGCGAATTCGTCTTTTGATAACCTCTTGCTGAGGGGCCTCAACATCTGATTGTGAGTCCGCAAATTGCACGTGCTATTCGGCAGCGTGATGTCCGTTTTCTCTTCAATCTGAACCGTTGGAGAGGGAGGCTGTGGTTGTCGATGTCAAATTAGGGGTTTCTAAAAGTTCCTCGGGGATGATAAGAGCGGGGGTAATCGGTCGCTTGTGGAAGCCTCCGTCGGTCGAATGCAGGGCGTTAGGCTTTCCGGGAAATCCGGTTGCCGTCGCTTTGCCAAACTGGGAAGGTCTGGAACACCGGCTTTCCTACCGGAGTAGAGATTGTGTCGATTTTCGTTAGAACAGCTGCGGCAGCAGCCCTGTCCACCGCCTTGTCGCTCCTGCCGTATGCCGTTTCCGCCGAAACCATCTATGGCGCGATGGCGAAGGCCTATCAGAACAACCCGGATCTCAATGCCGTTCGTGCCGGGCTTCGCGCCACCGATGAAGGCGTGCCGATCGCCAAGTCCGGCTATCGGCCGCGAGTCTCGGCAACGGCCACCGGAACGTTGACGCGGCTTGATCAGGAATTCCTTCCAAGGCCTCTGGACTATCATGACGGCTCGGCGGGAATCACCATTACGCAACAGGTTTTCGATGGCTTTCAGACCTTGAACAACGTCAGGGCGGCCGAAGCGACCGTCTACTCCAGCCGCGAAACGCTCAAGGCCAACGAGATTTCCATCCTGCTGGCGGCCGCGGAATCCTACTCGAATATTGCGCGCGACCAGCGGATCGTGTCCATCCGCAAGCAGAATCTGGCCTTCCTCAAGGAGCAGTTGAATGCCGCCGAGGCGCGGCTGAGTGTCGGCGAGGGGACGCGAACGGACGTCAGCCAAGCGCAAGCCGAACTGGCCAATGCGCAGGCGCTGCTCGTCAACGCGGTGGCCCAGCTGAAAGAGAGCGAAGCGGTTTATGTACAGATCGTGGGCGATGCGCCGAAGGGAATCAAGCAGCCGTCGCCCGCCTCGAAGGCCCTGCCGAAAAGCCTGGACCAGGCGGTTGCCACCGGTTTGCGCGAGAATCCGTCCATCGCTGCTGCCCAGTATGACGTCGATGCGGCGGGTTACAGGGTGAAATCTGCCGAAGGCACGATGTTGCCGGGGGTCGTCGTTCAAGGGGCTCTCACGCGCAGCACTGGCAACGAGCCCGGCTCGAATCTCGACGGCACGACAGCCAGCGTCACCGCCCGGCTCGAAATCCCGCTCTACCAGGGTGGGGCGGAATATGGTCAGATTCGCCAGGCCAAGGAGCGACTGGGTCAACAGCGTATCCTCGTCGATTCCGCCCGTGCTGACGTTCAGCAGACAATCGTCAGCGCGCATGCACAGCTGGAGGCCGCACTGGCAAACATTTCAGCCAACCGCGCGGAGGTGAGTGCTGCAAACATGGCCCTGGACGGAGTCATCGAAGAGCGCAAGGTGGGCCAGCGTACGACGCTCGACGTGCTCGACGCCCAGCAGACCGTGCTTGCCGCAGAGGAGAGCCTGGTATCGTCGCAGCGCAATGCCGTTGTAGCCAGCTATTCCCTTCTGGCCGCAATGGGACGGCTGACCGTCAAGAGCCAGGGCCTGCAGGTTGCCGAATATCGCGCTGAGGAACATTACGAGGCCGTCAAGGACAAGTGGTTCGGATTGCGAACCGTCGATGGTCGCTGACCCGCGCGCCTGACTCGGCCGTTGTGAGATTTTCGAAAGCCGTGCGCCAGAAATGGTCGCGCGGCTTTCCCGTTCAATGGCAGTGGGTGCCGCTGCGAACAAATCTGTGCAAGAATCCAACTTGATGATTCGCGTCGTTTTTTTCGGCGCCGGACTCGCATACAGTCCGCGTCAACGACTGCGCGGCAATGTTTCGATCAAACGCGACCGCAGAAAACGGGGAAGATTATGGCACAACCCAATGTAGCGCGTGAACCTTCGATGGACGAGATTCTCGCCTCCATTCGAAAGATCATCGAAAGCAATGAACCCGGCATACCCGGGTTTCCCGCCAATGACCTCGGTCCCGCCTCCGGCGAAGACTATCGCTCCGACGTCACCTATGACGACGACAGTTTCGAAGACGTGCACCTGACGATCGACGACGGAGTGCTGGTTGCGGAATTCGAGGCGGAGGTGCAACGGCCCTCTGCGCCCGCGGAGCATCCACCGCAGGAGCCACAGCGGGGCAGTGCAATGCCTGGTGTTTCCGTCGCGACGCCACCGCAATCTCTCGCCGATGTCGCAGCGCGCGTGCGAGCGGCATCCGAGCGACATGCCGCTCCGCTTCGGGCGCCGGAGGCTGCAGGCAGTGCAGCGGTAAAGTCGGACAGCCCGCTCGTGACGTCACGCATGGCGCCGGTTGTTGCATCCCAACCGGCAAACGGCGCGTCGCAGGTGGAAACTGCCGAGGTGACGCCTGCCGTGGTTTCCCAGCAGCCCGCGGCAGCCGCCGAAGAAAAGCGGGATGAAGCGCAATCGCCAAGCGTTGTGGAGCCGACCGCGCAAAGCCATCCGCCTGCCGTTATCGCTGAAAGGGAGGTTGCCGCCCTTGTTTCACCGGCCGTCGGCGAACAGGTCGCGCGGTCCTTTGGGGATTTGGCCCTCGCCATCGATAGCATTGCCCGGCGTTCCTTTGACGAAATCGCCGAGGATATGCTGCGGCCAATGCTGCAGGAATGGCTGGACGACAACTTGCCGACGCTCGTGGAGCGTCTCGTGCGTGAAGAAATCGAGCGCGTCGCGCGCGGTCCGCGGCGCTAAAACGCAGAAAGTTTCCGACGCCAAGCCGCCAGCAATCGCGCTGGCGGCTTTTTTGCTGTTATTGTTGACACCAATGCCTCGTTCGGATTTACAAACCACCCATATCAATCAGCAAGTTTGGCTTCAAAATGCTTGAAAAAACCTATGATTCCGCCGCTGTCGAACCCCGCATCGCCAAGATCTGGGATGACGAGGACGCCTTCCGCGCCGGCGCGGGTGCAAAACCGGGTGCCGAGACTTTCTGCATCGTCATTCCGCCGCCGAACGTTACCGGCTCGCTGCACATGGGCCACGCGCTGAACAATACGCTGCAGGACATCATGGTGCGCTTCGAGCGCATGCGCGGCAAGGATGTGCTTTGGCAGCCGGGCATGGATCATGCCGGCATCGCCACCCAGATGGTCGTCGAGCGGCAGCTGATGGAACGGCAACAGCACCGCCGCGAAATGGGCCGTGACGCCTTCATCGACAAGGTTTGGGAATGGAAGGCCGAATCCGGCGGTCTGATCTTCAACCAGCTGAAGCGGCTCGGCGCCTCTTGCGACTGGTCTCGCGAACGCTTCACGATGGACGAGGGCCTGTCGAAGGCTGTTCTCGAAGTCTTCGTTTCTCTCTACAAGGACGGCCTGATCTACAAGGACAAGCGGCTGGTCAATTGGGATCCGAAGCTTCTGACGGCGATTTCCGACCTCGAGGTCGAGCAGGTCGAAGTGACTGGCAGCCTCTGGCATTTGCGGTATCCGCTCGAAGACGGCGTCACTTACCAGCATCCCATTGCCTTTGACGAGGATGGCAAGCCGACCGATTGGGAAGCGCGCAACTATCTGGTCGTCGCAACGACACGGCCGGAAACCATGCTCGGCGATACCGGCGTTGCGGTCCATCCGAGCGACGAGCGCTACAAGTCCATTATCGGCAAGCATGTCGTTCTGCCTCTCATCGGACGGCGAATTCCGATCGTTGCCGACGAATATCCGGATCCGACGGCGGGCACCGGTGCGGTCAAGATGACGCCGGCGCATGACTTCAACGACTTCGATGTCGGCAGGCGCCACCACCTCCGGCAGGTCAACATCCTGACCATTGATGGTCACCTGACGCTGGCTGGCAATGAGGATTTCCTCCACGAATTGCCGTCGGGCCATGATCTCGAAGCCCTGATATCCAAGCTTGACGGCGTCGAGCGTTTTGCTGCGCGCAAGATGATCGTTGCGATGTTCGAAGAGCGCGGCCTGCTCGACAAGATCGAGCCGCACAAGCATACGATCCCGCATGGCGACCGCGGCGGCGTTCCGATCGAGCCGCGACTGACGGAGCAATGGTATGTCGATGCCAAGACGCTCGCCAAGCCCGCGATCGCGTCGGTACGCGAAGGCCGTACGAACTTCGTCCCGAAGAACTGGGAAAAGACCTATTTCGAATGGATGGAAAACATCCAGCCCTGGTGCGTTTCCCGTCAGCTCTGGTGGGGTCACCAGATTCCCGCCTGGTACGGTCCGGACGGACAGGTCTTCGTCGAAAAGACCGAGGAAGAAGCGCTGCATGCCGCGATCCAACATTATCTCTCGCATGAAGGCCCGATGAAAGCCTATGTCGAGGATCTGCTCGAGAACTTCCGCCCGGGCGAAATTCTTACCCGGGATGAGGATGTTCTCGACACATGGTTCTCGTCGGCGCTCTGGCCTTTCTCGACGCTCGGCTGGCCCGATAAGACCCCGGAACTCGACAAATACTATCAGACCGACGTCCTGGTGACGGGTTTTGACATCATCTTCTTCTGGGTCGCCCGGATGATGATGATGGGTCTGCATTTCATGAAGGATAAGGACGGTACCCCGGTCGAGCCTTTCCACACCGTCTATGTGCATGCGCTGGTCCGAGACAAGAACGGCCAGAAGATGTCGAAGTCCAAGGGCAACGTCATCGATCCGTTGGAACTCATCGACGAGTACGGCGCCGACTCGCTGCGCTTCACGCTGGCGATCATGGCGGCGCAGGGACGCGACGTGAAGCTCGATCCGGCCCGCATCGCAGGCTATCGCAATTTCGGCACCAAGCTCTGGAACGCGACGCGCTTTGCCGGCATGAACGGCGTTGCCAACGATCCGAAGTTCGTTCCGGAAACCTGCTCCCTGACGATCAACCGCTGGATCCTGACCGAACTGTCACGCACCATTCGCGATGTCACCGAGGCGATCGAAAGCTACCGTTTCAACGAGGCGGCGGGCAGCCTCTACCGCTTCGTCTGGAACCAGTTCTGCGACTGGTATCTCGAGCTGCTGAAACCCGTCTTTGGCGGGGAGGACGAGGCGGCAAAGGCGGAATCGCAGGCCTGCGTCGCCTATGTCCTCGACGAGACGTACAAGCTCCTGCATCCATTCATGCCGTTCATGACCGAGGAGCTTTGGGCACAGACCGCAGGTGAGGGCAAGACGCGCGAGGGACTTCTTTGCCATGCCGAATGGCCGGCCGCCTCCTACGCGGATGATGCCGCGGCAGGCGAAATCAACTGGCTGATCGACCTGGTATCGGGCATCCGTTCGGTGCGCTCGGAGATGAACGTCCCGCCGGCCGCGATCGCACCCCTCGTTGTCGTCGGAGCCAGCTTTTTGACCAGGGAGCGCCTGCAGAGCCATGCGGCTGCGATCCGCCGGCTTGCGCGGGTCGACGCAATCGACCTTGGGGCAACGGCGCCGAAGGGCAGCGCCCAGATCGTTGTCGGCGAGGCGACGGTCTGCCTGCCGCTCGGCAGCCTCATCGACCTTGGTGCCGAGAAGTCCCGGCTTGAAAAGGCGATCGGCAAAGTCGATCAGGAACGCGAACGCATCCTTGGGAAGCTGTCGAACGAAAAGTTCGTCGCCAATGCTCGACCCGATGTCGTTGAGGCGGAGCGAGAGCGCCTGGCTGAACTTGATGGGCAGAAGGCGTCGCTTGGTGTGGCGCTGACACGGGTATCGGACGCCAGCTGACGGTCGAGGCAACAGACTTGATTGGATTGAAAAAGGCGGCTTTTGCCGCCTTTTTCACGACCGTCTGATTCTCTTCACGCAAGGCAAAATGCGCGATGATGCCCTTGTCGGTGCGGCAAACGGCCTTTCATGTCACATATTTCGTAATCAAGGCGCCAGGGAGTCAAAAAGCGACATTGTTGTGTCGATGTGACACTTGGTTACATTTATGAAAAATTATTCCAATAAACATCCGGAACTGGACATACGGAGAAATTCTATCCTGATTTCTGCGAGTTTTTCCGCGTTTCAGATTTTCTTACGTAAATTTTTTGTGATTTCCAGCCCTCTGCCCGCGAAATATGGGTATTTGCCATTAACGGTCCGCAGCCGATACTCGTTTTCGAGCGGTTGGCGTGCGCGCCGGCCACTGATTTGTGTTCAGGGGAGGAACGGATGGCTCACAACAAAATCAACGCGGCTATGACGGCGGCGGTGGTCGTCTTGCTCAGCACAACGGCGGCGAGCGCCGGTGGTCTCGAGCGTGGCGGCTACAATATCGATCTGTTGTTCGATCCGTCGACCTACGCCGCTGAGGCTGCAGCAACCTACGTCAACCCGCAGCGCGAACTGGATAACGTTGACGATATCGATCCGGCAAACGGCGCGTTTGACCTGACGCGCCCGACGAGCGGCGTCGAGGATACCGAAGGCTATTGGGTGCCGCGTATCGGTGTGAAGGCTGGCTTCGGCGACAGTGTCGACTGCATGGCCGATTATTCGCAGCCGTGGGGAGCGCATACCAATCCCGGTACCAACTGGGCGGGTGTCAACGATAACATCGAAACCAAGATCGAAAGCGACAACTACGCTGCGACTTGCTCCTACAAGTGGGATGTGGGGCAGGGACAGTTCCGTGTTATCGGCGGTGGCTTTTACCAAGAGGTGGGCGGTTTCAAGGAACGCCTCGTGAGCCCAATCATTGTCCCGGGATTTGACGGTATCGGGCGGCTTGATCTGGAAGGCAGCGGTTGGGGTTGGCGCACCGGCGTGGCGTATGAAATTCCAGAATATGCGTTACGCGCAAGCCTCGTTTACAACAGTGCAGTCGATCTCGACAATCTGGAAGGAACGATCGACCTCACCCAAGTCAGACTGCCGGTTTTTGGCCCCGGCGGCGTTCTCATAACCACCGTTCCCGGAACGAAATACGATGTGAGCAGTTTTGCGTCCATGCCGGACTCTCTGGAGCTTAAACTTCAGACAGGCATCGCGCCCGGCTGGCTCGCGTTCGGCTCGGTTAAGTGGACCGACTGGAGCCAGTTGCAGGTCATTCAGGTTACTGCGAACGACACTTCCGATCCGCGTAATCTTCCGACCAGCCTCGACCTTCTTTATCGCGATGGCTGGACGGTTAGCGGCGGTATCGGCCACAAGTTCAACGACCAGTGGAGCGGGGCTGTCAGCCTGACGTGGGACCGCGGCACCAGCCATGGCTACGGAACCCAGACGGACACCTGGACGGTCGGCACGGGCGTTTCCTACATGCCGACCGATAATGTCGAGCTTCGACTGGCCGGTGCCATCGGCATCCTGACGAGCGGCAGCTCCAGTCCGCAAACATACCAGGGCGACGTTGTCGGCGACGACGTAACCTACGATTTCGGCACAGATATCGTCAGTGCCGTCTCCACATCGCTCAAGATCAAATTCTGATCAACAAACAGACACGCCAGCAACTGACAGGCCCGGTGTTCGCATCGGGCCTTTTCAATTTCCAGCTACCGTTACAGCGCCGCGCGTCAAACATGACGCGCAGAAGACGCTGTAGCACGTTGAAATCGCTGCATATTTATTCTCATTGATTTAAGGAATTTTGCAGTCACCGCTGCCGGCCTTTGCTCTGCTCCAAGCATTGTCGCGCAACGCTCCGCCGATTGTCGTACTGTCCTCGGTCGCTCCGTTTCCAAGAATTTCAGCGTCAACGCGTTGGATTTATCCCGTTTCCCGCGTGACGAATTGTGACGATTCAGCAACACATTCTTTCTATAGTCTGTGGCGGTCTGGAGAGGGGGGATTGCGTCTATTTCCCGCCACAAACTGGGAGCACCGATGATCTTGACAAACCTGCAAAGAAGTTTTGAGCATGCGGCGTTTGAGGTAAGATGAGTCATCGCGTTTTCGAAAAATTCCAGGCTTCCCGCGACGTTACATGGCTTCGACACGGCTCTCAGGCCGTTCGAGGGGCGGGTCGGTGCGAGCGCCTCAAGGTTGCGAGGGCAAGCCGTACTCTTGCCGGAAACGCTGACTACAGTTGGGAAACTGCCGGAATGAATCGACAGATTGGCAATGGGCGAAATGCTGCCGTCTGTCGCAGCGTTGGCGACAGGGATCTCGTTCGGACTGGCTTTGGCCAGCTCTTGGGATTGAACGGAAGATATAGACTATCATGCTGATACGCGGTTACCGGTCGTTGACGTTTCTTGTTTTGAGTGTTGCGCTCGCGCTGACCGCACAAGGCCGCGCGGCCTGCGCCTTTGATCCCAATGCCGGTGTCACCAAGGAATCCGGTCCGTTCGCACTCTTCAAATTCGGTTTCTCCGCTTACAAGAACGGCCGCAAGGACGAGGCAGTCGAGGCCTATCGTTATGCCGCCGAAAAAGGTCATACCGGCTCCCGGTGGGCCTTGGCCAACATGTATGCCTATGGCGACGGCGTGGCGGAGAATGACCTCGAAGCGTTCAAGATCTACAGCGAAATTGCCGAAAAGGGTGTCGAACCAGGGTCCGAAGATACGGGCTACTTCGTCAACGCGCTGATTTCGCTTGCCGGTTACTATCGTCGTGGCATACCGGACAGCCCGATCAAGAGCGATCTCGGTCAGGCCCGCCAGCTTTATTTCCAGGCTGCCTCGACCTTCGGTGTCGCCGAGGCGCAGTTCCAGCTGGCAAAGATGCTCCTTGCCGGCGATGGCGGCAGCGTTAATGTCCAGCAGGCCAAGAAATGGCTGAATCGCGCCCGCAAGAACGGCCATGCCGGCGCCATGGGCGTTTTCGGCAATGTGATTTTCCAGGAAGGCCAGACGGCACGCGGACTGGCTTATATGACCGCCGCGCTCGACCAGTGTTCGCCGAAGGATCGGCCCTGGCTGCAAACCCTTCAGGAGCAGGCCTTTTCACTCGCCAGTGAAGACGATCGCCGCACCGCGATCGCCATGTCTCACAGCATTCATGTCGACAGCGATTGAGCAGTCACTAAGTACACGCCGTGAAGTTGAACGACGCCGCAACCGGCACATGGTCCGACGGCTTTTCCCAGGCGCGCACGTGCTTTTCGATGTCCGTCGAAACCAGCCTGTCAGCAGCCTCCGGCGATAGCATCAGGTGATCGATGCGGATGCCGAAATTCTTCTGCCAGCATCCGGCCTGATAATCCCAGAACGTATAGAGCGGCGCTGCGTCCGTGGTCGCCCGGACAGCGTCAGTAAAACCGAGATTTTCCAGGCGGCGAAACGCCTGCCGGGTCTGCGGCTGAAACAGTGCGTCGTTCTGCCAGACCTTGACGTCCCAGCAGTCGTGCGGCTCGGCAATGACATTGTAATCGCCTGCGAGAATGAGCGGCTCTTCCAGCGCAAGGCGACTTTCGGCAAAGGCGCTGAGGCGATCCATCCAGGACAATTTATAGAGAAATTTTTCGGTTCCGATCGGATTGCCGTTCGGCAGATAAAGCGAGCAGACACGGATCGCGCCGCCGTTGACGGAAAACACCCCCTCTAAGAAGCGCGACTGCTCATCTGCATCGCCGCCGGGCAGCCCGCGGTTGATTTCATCCGGCCGTATTTTCGACAGGATGGCGACGCCGTTGAAGCCCTTCTGGCCATGCGTCTCGACATGATAGCCAAGCGCTTCGATCTCCAGGCGTGGAAATCCCTCATCCACTGTCTTGATCTCCTGGAGGCAGACGATATCGGGCTGTGATTCCTTCAGCCATGCTACAAGGACGTCGATGCGGGCCCTGACGCCGTTGATGTTCCAGGTCACGATTTTCATATGGTCGGCATCCTTTTTTGACTTGTGCATGGCCCGCCATCCTTTTAGCCGCGCTGGGTTTTTTTGACAAATCCGGCGTGGAGCATGAATTGCTTCCTGGCTTTGGCCCGCTATAGTCCGGCGCATGATCGATATGCTCATCACCTATTGGCCGCATGTCCTGGCGGTGCTGTCCGTCATTCTTGGCGTACCGGCGGCCATTCATGCAACGATGACCAAGGAGGAGGTACGTTCCGCGCTCGGCTGGGTCGGCATAATCCTTTTGTCTCCGATACTCGGCGCCCTGGTCTATGCGATCGCCGGCATTAACCGGATTCGCCGCTCGTCGATCGAGCAGCAGAGGTCGCAGTTCCGCGAGCGCGGGCCGGACGTGATGGGTGAATTCGACGTCTCCAGCGCGGCAGTCTCCGACCGGTTCGGTCAGCGATTCGCTGCGATGAAGATGCTAGGCGACCGAGTCAGCCGTCATCGCCTCTGCAGCGGAAACAGCATCACGATCCTTGAAGGCGGGGATGCCGCCTATGCGGCAATGCTGGAGCAGATCGAAAAAGCCAGCCGGTCCATTCTGCTCGAAACCTATATTTTCGATCGTGACGACATCGGTCTGCGTTTTGCCGATGCGTTGATCGCCGCCGCCCAGCGCGGCGTCGAGGTCAGGGTTCTGATTGATGCAGTCGGAGCGCGGTACTCGGTACCGAGCGTCGTCGGGCATCTTGAGGCCGGTGGTGTGACGGTCAGGGTCTTCAACGGGAACATTATCATGGGGCTGCGGTTGCCCTACGCCAACCTGCGCACCCACCGGAAAATCCTGATCGTGGACGGTGAGGCTGCGTTTACCGGCGGCATGAACATCAGGGCCGGGTTCACGTCGGAGTTCGCTGGCGACGCTCAGGCGCGCGACACGCATTTCCGTGTTGCAGGTCCAGTCGTTGCCGATCTCTTTCAGGTGGCCGCGGAGGACTGGTACTTTGCCAGCAAAGAATCGCTACAGGGCGAGAAATGGCGCATCGAGCTGCCGGCGCAGAATCAGGGCAAGCCTTCGGTACTGATGCGCGCCGTGCCCTCCGGACCGGACAGGGCCAATGAATCCAACCACAAGATGATGATGGGTGCGTTTTCCGTTGCCAGGCGCAATATCCGCATCATGTCACCCTATTTCCTGCCGGACAGGGAATTGATCAGCGCCCTTGTCACGGCGGCGATGCGCGGCGTCGAGGTGGATGTCATCGTGCCTGCGGTCAATAATCTGGTGCTCGTCGACCGGGCGATGACGGCGCAATTCGACCAGGCGCTGAAGGGCGGATGCCGCGTCTGGCGGTCCAGGGGCGTCTTCAACCATTCCAAGCTGATGACGGTCGATGACCGCTGGGCCTATGTCGGCTCGTCCAATCTCGATCCGCGTTCGCTGCGGTTGAATTTCGAGATCGACCTGGAGGTACTCGATGCGGGTTTTGCCGGCGCGGTCGGGCAGCGCATACAGACGGCGCTGAGGGAGGCTCAGTCGGTGACGCTGGACGACCTGAGCGCAAAGCCGTTTTTGACCCGTCTTATCAACAAGATATTCTGGCTGGGCTCACCCTATCTGTGAAGCTGGTGCGGCTTCAGACCGAGAAACTGGTGCCGCATCCGCAGCTTGCAACTGCATTCGGGTTCTTGATCTGAAAAGACTGGCCAAGCAGATTGTCGATGAAGTCGATTTCGGCGCCGTTCATATAGACAAGCGACAGGCTGTCGATCAGCACTTTCGCGTCGCCCTTCTCGAGCACGAGGTCGTCGGCGTCGGCGTCGCTGACCAGATCGAACTTGTAGGAAAAGCCGGAGCAGCCGCCGCCCTCGACGGAGACGCGCATGGCTTTCTTTTCGGCGTCGGATTTCAGGATGACGCCGATGCGTTTTGCCGCCGAGTCCGAAAGGGTCACAGTTTCTGCTGTCATATCTACCTCCTGCCGGGGTCAAGAACCGGAGAGATTCGCTGTTTACGCCCGTCCGCCGTATTATATCGCCGGACGGCAATGTGGTCCACGCATGCAGCAAAGCCTTGTTTTCGTTCAAGCTCAGGAGCGACCGTCACTCGGCGCTTTCCTGCAACGCGCACTATAGGTATGAAGGCTTTGGTACCGCGTCAATGGGATGCAGAGTGGGAAATGACATTGGACAGACATGCGCTTGGTTTCGGTTCCGGTGAACGCGCGATTTTCGCCTCCGATCCGTGGGCGAGCAGGGGGCGGCTGTACCCGGAGACCGGCAGTCCGACGCGCTCCGATTTCCAGCGCGATCGTGACCGCATCGTCCATACGACGGCGTTCCGCCGGCTGAAACACAAGACCCAGGTTTTCATTGCCGCCGATGGCGATCATTATCGCACGCGACTCACCCACACGATCGAGGTGGCGCAGATCGCCCGTGCCCTGGCGCGGGCGCTGAAGCTGGATGAGGACCTCGCAGAAGGCGTCGCCCTCGTCCACGATTTCGGCCATACGCCGTTCGGTCATACGGGCGAGGACGCTCTGCACGAAATGTTGAAGCCCTACGGCGGCTTCGACCACAATGCGCAGTCCCTGCGGATCGTCACCAAGCTCGAGCGCCGCTATGCAGAGTTCGACGGCCTCAATCTGACCTGGGAGAGCCTGGAAGGCCTCGTCAAGCATAACGGGCCGCTGATCGCCCAGGACGGCGAGGGCACCCGCGGTCCCGTTCCTCAGCCGATCCTTGATTATTGCGCCCTGCATGATCTGGAACTGGCGAGTTTCGCCAGTCTGGAGGCGCAGGTGGCGGCGATCGCCGACGACATTGCCTATAACACCCACGACATCGATGACGGATTGCGATCCGGCTACCTGACATTCGAGATGCTCGAGGAAATTCCCTTCCTTGCGGGCCTGATGCAGGAGGTCGGTGGCCGCTATCCTGGGCTGGAGGCGAGCCGCTTCACCCATGAGATCATGCGCCGGCAGATCACCGCGATGGTGGAGGATGTGATCACCGTTGCACAGCAGGGTCTCAAGGAGGTGCGACCGCAAAGCGCGGCGGATATCCGCAACGCCGGCAGGGTGATCGCCACCTTTTCGGAAGCGATGCTTAAGACGGACCAGCAGATCAAGAAGATGCTGATGACGAGGATATATCGTCATCCCGACGTCATGCGCGTGCGCGCCAATGCGGCTGCGATCGTCGCCGATCTCTATCATGCCTTCATGGCCGATCCGCAACAGATGCAGAAGCACTACTGGATCGACCAGATCGCCGGCATGGCCGAGCCGGCCAAGGCCCGGCACGTCGGCGATTATATCGCCGGCATGACCGACACCTATGCGATTGCCGTACACAAGCGCTTGTTTGACCATACCCCTGAATTGCGGTAGTCACCGCGCCGGTTGATGGCGGCGATCGGGCTGCCGCACTGCCACTGAACGATAACAACGCGGTCTCGCAGCCAAAGGCGAGCAGAGCGGATGGATGACATGAACCTTTTCACAGACTTCCAATCAAGAATTAAAAACGTTCTGGAAACGATTGATATCGTGCGTGAAAAGAGATCCGAACTCGATTTCGGACGTGTCAGTGTCGAATCGCCGCGCGATGCCAGTCATGGCGATGTGGCGACCAACGCCGCGATGGTGCTGGCCAAGCCGCTCGGCACCAATCCCCGCGCGCTCGCCGACCAGATCGTCGCGAAGCTGAAAGAGGATCCGGAAGTCGCCGACGTCTCGGTGGCTGGTCCCGGCTTCATCAATGTCAAGCTCTCGGTTGCCTATTGGCAGAACCTGCTGGCGATCATGATCGCCGATGGCACCGGTTTCGGCAAGAGCGCCGTCGGCGCCGGACGCAAGGTCAATGTCGAATATGTCTCGGCCAATCCGACCGGTCCGATGCATGTCGGCCATTGCCGCGGAGCCGTCGTCGGAGACGCGCTCGCCAACCTGCTGGAGTTCGCCGGTTACGAGGTGACCAAGGAATATTACATCAACGATGCCGGCTCGCAGATCGACACGCTCGCCCGGTCCGCTTTCCTGCGGTACCGCGAAGCGCTGGGTGAAAAGATCGGCGAGATCCCGACGGGTCTCTATCCGGGTGACTACCTCGTTCCGGTCGGCCAGGCGCTGGCGGATGAATTTGGCACCAGCCTGCGGATCATGCCGGAAGACAAGTGGATGCCGCTCGTCAAGGACCGGACGATCGACGCGATGATGGTGATGATCCGCGAGGATCTCGCCGCGCTCAACGTCCATCACGATGTCTTCTTTTCCGAGCGGACGCTGCATGCCAACGGTGCCGGTCCGATCCGCAACGCCATCAATGACCTGACCTTCAAGGGCCATGTCTACAAGGGTGCGCTGCCGCCGCCGAAGGGGCAGGTGCCGGAGGACTGGGAAGACCGCGAGCAGACCTTGTTCCGCTCGACGGAGGTCGGTGACGACATCGACCGGCCGCTGATCAAGTCGGACGGTTCCTATACTTACTTTGCCGCTGACGTTGCCTATTTCAAGGACAAGTTCGATCGCGGCTTCAACGAGATGATCTACGTGCTAGGCGCCGATCACGGTGGATACGTCAAGCGGCTTGAAGCCCTGGCGCGCGCCGTCTCGGGCGGAACAGCGAAGCTGACCGTGCTTCTCTGCCAACTCGTCAAGCTCTATCGCGATGGCGAGCCGGTGAAGATGTCCAAGCGTTCCGGCGATTTCGTCACGCTTCGGGATGTCGTCGAGGAAGTCGGGCGCGATTCCGTGCGGTTCATGATGATCTACCGCAAGAGTTCCGAACCGCTCGACTTCGACTTTGCCAAGGTGACAGAACAGTCGAAGGATAATCCGGTCTTCTACGTGCAGTATGCGCATGCACGCTGCATGTCGGTCTTTCGCCAGGCGGCCGAAGCACTTCCGGGGGTTGATTTCGAGGCGCTCGATCTGGCCGGTGCCGTTGCCGGCAATATCACTGATTCGAATGAACTCCAGCTCGTCGCCAAGCTCGCAGAATATCCGCGTGTCATCGAGGCAGCGGCACTGTCTCAGGAGCCGCACAGGATCGCGTTTTACCTCTACGATCTTGCCAGCGCCTTCCACGGACACTGGAATAAAGGTAAAGAATCTCCGGAATTACGTTTTGTTAACGATAAGAACAGAGAATTGACCATTGCCAGACTTGGGCTGGTGCGTGCCGTTGCCTCCGTTTTGAAGTCGGGCCTGTCGATTACAGGTACCGCTGCCCCGGACGAGATGCGATAGTAATGTCACCATTTCCCCACAAAGCACTGGCAAAAACTGGCTAGTAAGTTGTGAGTGGAGCGCATGGCAGACAAACAATTGGCACGAAGCGGGACTGCGGAATTCGACGTCTTGTCGGATGACGATCCTTTGGCAGAGTTGGCCCGCATTGTCGGCTATGACAATCGGCCCGCAGTTCAGCAGTTGCAGGAACTCGAAAGACATCGCGAAGCGGTCCGTCTCGAGCCTGCATTCGATCTGGAGGACGAGCTGCTCCGCGAGTTCGACATCTACGATGCGCCGCAACGCGGACCGTCGATGGATGCGCCGGAGCCGGTCAGTGCCGAGGATCATGTTGCTTTCGCGCCGCCTCCCGAAGAACGCGATGTCGCTCCAGCCACTGCCGCAGAGCCGGAATTCGTTGCTTACGAGCCGGAAGGTTTTTTCCCGGAAGTTGAGGCCGATGTCGCTGCATCCTCCGCGGAGATAGCGCCGCTCGCTGCAGAAGATCCCGTTTTTGCAGAGCCGGACGTTGCGGTTGCAACCGTAGACGAAGAGCCGGTTGCCGATCACTGGGCCTCCCAGCCGGAGCCCGTTTCGGCTGAGGTGGAGAGCGCCTGGTCGGTTGATTCCTACAACGAGCCGGCATTTGACGCGCTGGATCTCGAGCGCGAGCTCGAGCTGTCCATCGGCTATGACATTGCCGAAGCGCCTGCGATAGAAATGGCCCCGGCGCAGGCTCAGCATTTCGAGCCTGAATTGAATACTCCTGTTGACGTCGAGGCGGAGGAGCCGGCCGAACCGGATGTGGTTCCCATGGCTGCGGTTGAAGAGCCTGTTTCTCTTCAGTCCGTTGAGGATGTCTATGCTGGCGCCGACCAAGCCGCAGTGGCGGTTGAGCCGAGCGAGACGCAGGACAATCTTGTCGAATGGCAGCCGGAAACGGTAGTGGCGCTGAAGTCGGACGAAGTGACGTCCGCGTCCGATGCGCATGACCTCGATGCCTTGCTGACCGATATCGAACGGTTTCCTGTTCCCCCCAAGGCCGCGGTAAAACTGGCAACCCCGGCGGATGCTGCGCGAAAAGTCAATTATCCGTTCACGCCGACATTCAGTCGCGCTACTCCGGTTGCCTCCAATGGCGGAGTTCTGTCGCAGAAGGCCTTTGCGACCCCGCTTCCGGCGACAGCCGTGCCGGTAAGCGTAACGGTCACCGAAACCGCGTATCAGCCAACCGAAACGCCCGTCGAGCCGGTGGTGGTCGAGGCAGCGCCTTCGCTGAAGACGCCCGCCGATCCGGACCCGGATTTCGATCTCGACACATTTGAACTCGATCTTTCCGGCATCGATCTCGATATCGATCCCTCGGAGTTCGAGACCGCGTCCCACGGGCCCACTCTCGCTCCGGCCACGGCGCTTGCAGAAGAGCCCGTTGCGGCTGCGCCCTTCGAGGAAGCGCCGCAGGATGAAGAGCCTGTGCGCGAAGAGCCTGAAAGTGTCTTGCCCTTCGATCCCTCGATGATTGCCGAGACGGAAGAAAACGTGACGGCGATCGCCGATCTGAACGTACCGCAATTGCCGACCGTCGAGCAGGAGCGTCCGGTGGTCCATCAGCCGGATTACGACCTCGATATCGACGCTGAAATGGCGCAGCTGTTCGGAGCGCCTGGCCGTACCAACGTTGGCGCGAACAGGGGCGCTGATAGAGAACTGGGTTTCGGTTCCGTGCCGCATGCAATTTCCCAGGCGCAGCCCGCCACCGGCAGTGCGGCCGCCGAGGATGATTTCGACGAGTTCGAAAAGGCCATGGAAGAGGATTTCCGGCTGTCGCTGAGCCAGCGGCGGGAAGCCGACCCATCTTCGGATCGCCTGGCTGTCGGCTCAGGCTACGCGGCCAATAGCGACTTTGACGAAGAGGGCAGCGGTTCCGGCAAGCGTCGCTTGATCCTGCTTGCAGCCGCCGTTACCGGTCTGGCGATCTTCGGTGGCGTCGGTGTCTACGCCTTCATGGGCGGCAACGGTTCGATGCTGTCGGGCGGAGAGCCGAAAATTATCCTGGCGGACAAGTCGCCAGTGAAGGTCGTGCCGGTCGAAAAGGGTGGCAAGACCGTTCCCAACCAGGACAAGGCGGTCTACGACCGTGTTGCCGGTGCGCAGGACAGCACGCCGGAGCAGGGCACGCTGGTATCCTCGACGGAGGATCCGGTCGATGTCGTTCAGCGAACACTGACGCCGGAGAACCTGCCGCTGGAAGGTGCCGGCGACGAACTCCCGGGCGTAACACCAGCAGACGAGGACGGCGAGGAGCGGCTGTTGCCAGATGGCCAGGCCGCCGAGAACGCCGCGACCGAAGAGGAGAGCTCGCCCGCCGTATCGCCGCGCAAGGTTCGCACGATGATCGTCAAGCCGGATGGCACGCTGGTTGCCCGCGACGAGCCGGTTGCCCAGCCCGAAACGAAGGTTGCCGCAAACGAAACGCCGGCGAGTAAGGACGACCCGCAGGTCAATATGGTCAAGACGACGACCGTCAGCCCCCAGGTGGAAACGGGTTCCACGCCGAAGGCCGTGCCCGCTGCCGACCAGGCTGCTGCGCCGGAGCAGAAGAGCGCTCTGGCGGATGCCGCTGCGGCGACCGTTGAAGAGACCGCGCCGGTTCGCACGATAAAGACGACGCCGGTTGCCGAGACCAATCCGGTTCCGCAGACGCGTCCGGTCGAGGAAAAGGAAAAGGTCGTTGACACCTTCAAGACCGAGCCGGTCGAAAAGGTTCAGCCGGCAGCCGAAGCAAAGCCGGTAGAAACAGCCTCTGTCGCGCCGGGCACCTATGTGATCCAGATCGCCTCGCTGCCCTCGGAAGCCGAAGCCCAGAAGTCCTACAAGACGCTATCCGGCAAGTTCGGCAGCGTCATCGGCGGCAAGGGCGTCGATATCAAGAAGGCGGAGATTGCCGGCAAAGGCACCTATTTCCGGGTACGCATTCCGGCCGGCTCCAAGGCGGAGGCGAATTCCCTGTGCACGCGCTACAAGAGTGCCGGTGGCAGCTGCCTCGTGACGAAATAATCCGGCAAGACCAAGAGATCAGCAAGAGGCGCGGCGAAACGGCCGCGCCTTTTTCGCTTTCAAACGCAACTGCTCGCTGTGAATGACGGATTTATACGCATCCAGAAGGCCCCGCAGGCGGCAGCGGCGGAATAGTCAGAACCAGCGGCGAACCTCGGCCTTGTAGCGGCGGTAGTCGTCGCCGAATTTCGCTTCGAGATAGCGCTCCTCGCGGGCGATCACCTGCGTCTGGATCGCGATCAGCACCAACGGGAGCAAGGCGAAGGCGATCGGCCCGTCGAAGCCGATCGCAAGGCCGGCATAGATAAGCGCCATGCCGAGATACATGGGATTGCGGGTCCACCGATAAGGACCGGTCGTTGCGATGAGGGTCGTTGGCTTCGACGGCGGAACGTTGGTGCCCAGCCGCCGGAACAGCCCCGCCGCCGCAAGCATCATCGCCGCGCCGGCAACGAACAGCAGCGCGCCCGTCGCGACCAGCAACCGCCAGTCGATGCCGAAAGAGCGCAGGGTGACGAACCGCTCCGCCGCCAGCCCCAACAGCAGCGCTCCCAGATAGACGACGGGCGGAGGGAAGCGCACACCCGCGCTGTCCGGTTCGACGGCCATGCTCATCTCCTGTGCTCTCAAACCAGCATCGACTGCTGGGCGGAGATACCCGCCGTCGCGCCCTGCGATATTGCCGTGGTGACCGAGGCCATGGCTGGGTTTGCAAGATCGCCGGCGGCATAGATGCCGGGTATGCTGGTTTCGCGACGCTCGTCGACCTTGAGGGCGATGCCAAAGGGTGTATTGACCGTGGCGAGGCCCAGTGATTCATGCAGGCCTGCGGACGGCTTGTTGCGCGGATGCGCGAACAAGATATCGACTGTGACATCGGGGGCGGTATCGAGCTTGACGGTGGCATTATGGCCCCTGTGACGGGCGATTTCGGTGATCCGGCCATCAACGACAGGTATGTGGCGGCCCGCCAGATCGGCCCGGATATCGGGTGCAATGTCGTGACCATCTGCGAAGACCGTCAACGTGTCGGTCCAATCCTGGTACAGCCTGACATAATTGTGCGACGGCGGACCGGACCAGACAAGGCCCCAATGCTGAGTGGCGACTTCAAAGCCATCGCAATAGGGGCAGGGTACGATGGATGTGCCCCAGCTTTCGGCAAAGCCTGGAACAGCAGGCATCTGGTCGACGACGCCATAGCTCAGGATCAGGCGGCGCGCCCCGAGGCTTTCGCCATCGCCAGTGAGGACGGAGAAATCATCGATGGCGCCGGAGATGCTGTTGGCCCGGGCATTGACCAGCTTGACTGTGGGATAACGCGCCAGTTGCTGCCGCGCCTCGGCCAGGATGTCCAGCGGTGGCTTGTGATCGTGGCCGAGCAGACCATGCGAGTGGCCGGCGAAGCGATTGCGCGGCAGGCCGGTATCGAGAACCGTGACCTTGCGGCGGGCACGGCCGAGCTGAAGGGCGGCGGCGAGGCCGGCAAAGCTACCGCCGATGATGATGACGTTATCCATAGTGATGCGCTCCGTGTTGCGGGTGGAGGGGCTGGGCTGTCCCTGGCGCGAAAGCGGCCGCAGGGAAACTTAATTTGGAGGACAGGGTAAAATCCAACCTTTGGCTTGCGTATTTGTGAAACTGCATGGTATCGTAATTCAAGAATTAGGATACTGTCAAGGACTGGAATTGTCGTGACCGAAAACAGCCATGCCCGGCGCGGCCGGCCCCCCAACGAAGCGCTTGGCCAAACGATTATCGACGCAGCGTACGAACTCTTTGTGGAATTGGGTTTTCAAGCGACGACATTGGACAAGGTCGCCCAGCGGGCGAAGATATCCAAGCTCAGCATCTATCGTCACTTCGAGAACAAGGAGGCGCTGTTCAGCGCTGCCATCGCGGCCCACTGCCATCAGTTTGCACCACAGGCTCTTATTGAAGGCGTCGACGGTCCGGCCGAAGATCAGCTCATGACGGTGGGATCATTCCTGCTTCGCACGCTGTTGAGCCCGGACGTCCGCAGTGTCGAAGCCATGGTCATGGCCGACAAGACGAATCAAAAGTCGTTAAGCAAGCTCCATTACAAAGCCGGCCCCGCCTATGTCATCGCCCAAATCGAGGCCCTGTTGCGCCAGTTGCACGCGAAGGCAGTTCTGAACGTGCCCGATCCTCTCCGGTCCGCCCGCTTGTTTGCCGCGCTTTTCAAAGGATCCGATCTTCTGATTATCGCACGCTTCGATGAGGCGAGAGCAGAGGACGATAACGAAATCGAATCCTATTGCCGGTCGGCCGTCGCCATGTTCATCGCCGCGCACGGTGGCAACGACCACGCGGGCGGATAGCCTAGTTAAGAACGGATCAGAACAAGGACATGGGATGGCAGAGAAAGATGTTTATCAGGTAGCTGACTGGAGTGGCCAAAGCGGGGAGCGCTGGGTCGTTTACCAGGCCCGGCTCGATGCCATGATGGCGGTGTTCGGCCAGGCCGCGATAGAAGCCGCCGCGCCCGCCACGGGCGAACGCGTGCTGGACGTCGGCTGCGGCGCGGGGGCGTCTAGTCTGGATCTGGCCGCCCGCGTCGGCGCGGGAGGCCATGTGCTAGGCGTGGACATATCCGAACCGCTGATCGGCAGAGCGCGCGCGCTAGCGCCGCAGGATACGCCGGCCGTGTTCCAGGTGGCCGACGCCAGCAGCGCCGAGTTGCCCGAGGGCGCGTTCGACATCCTGTTCTCGCGCTTTGGCGTGATGTTCTTTCACGATCCTACGGCGGCGTTCGCTCATATGCGCCGTGCGCTCAAGCCGGGCGCGCGGGTCGCTTTCGTCTGCTGGCGCGGCATGGCCGAGAACGATTGGGTGCGCTTGCCGATGGGCGCGATCAAGGGCATCGTCCCGCCGACGGCGCCGCCCGATCCCGAAGCGCCCGGCCCATTCTCGTTCGGCGACCAGGGGCGGGTGGCGCGAATTCTAACGGTGGCTGGCTTCACCGACGTCGCTATCGCGCCCTTCAATGCCTCCATCCCATTCGGCAAGGGGGAGACGCGGGACGCGGCGCTCGACGACGCGGTGGAGATGACACTCGAGGTCGGCCCGCTGTCGCGCGCGCTCGCTGATCAGCCCGACGACATCCGCGCCCGCGCCTCGGTCGCGGTTCGTGCCGCCTTCGCGGGCTGCCCCGGTGAGCGGTCGGTGATGATCGACGGCGCGGCGTGGATCGTCACCGCGCGCAATCCGGTAAGCTGACAGGGACTAATACGCCCTCTTGCTGAGTGAGACACTTGAGCTTCCCAAGTGACGATGAATCAGAATCTCTGTTGCAAACGGGAGGTTTGCGATGGGAGCAGCGATTTCATTACGGGCGGATTTTGACGCGGAAGGTCTTCGGCGTCTGGCCCGCTAGAGCGAGCATGCGGCGCAGGCGCGTCGTCTTTTGGCGCTTGCCTTGATCTATGGCGGCGGCTCGCGCTCGGATGCAGCGCGTCTTGGCAATGTCGCCCTTCAGATCCTGCGTGACTGGGTCTTGCGGTTCAATGCGAATGGCCCCGACGGGCTGATTGCTGCGATGCCTGGCGCAAACTCGAAACCCAGCCTTGGCGCATCATGTCCATCGGGCGCAGAGACTGGGCAAATGGGTTTGATCAATGAGGATGCGCATTAAAGGAAAAATCGACATTCGCCTTTGCCTGCAGCAGTCACTATCATCGCTTCATGACCGAATCAAAAGCATTCATTTCAGGCTGCAAGGGCCTGACGATCACGCCCGAGGAAAAAGCCTTCTTTGCAGGAGAGCGCCCCTGGGGCTTCATCCTTTTCGGACGCAATATCGGCGAGCCCGAGCAGATTTCCGATCTGGTCGCGTCTCTGCGCGACAGCGTCGGCAATCCCGATGCGCCGGTGCTGATCGACCAGGAGGGTGGCCGCGTCCAGCGCATCCGTCCGCCGATCGTTCCGCAATATCCGAACGGTGCTGCGATAGGTGAGATCTATCGCCGCGATCGCGAGCAAGGCTTGCGCGCCGCATGGCTGATGTCACGGCTGCACGCCTTCGACCTGATGCGCTTCGGTATTACGGTTGATTGCCTGCCGGTGCTCGACGTGCCGATCGAAGGCAGCAGCGATGTCATCGGCAACCGCGCCTATGGCCATGATCCGCAGGCCGTGGCTGCGATCGGCGCAGCAGCGGCCGCGGGCCTCAAGGCCGGAGGCATGCTGCCGGTGATGAAGCATATGCCAGGCCACGGCCGGGCTTTCGTCGATTCTCACCACAAGCTGCCGGTCGTCGATGTGCCGTTTGACGAGCTCGCCAAGAGCGATTTTGTGCCTTTCGTTGCCATGAAGAACGAACTGATGGCAATGTCGGCGCACATCGTTTTCACTGCCATCGATCCGGAAAATCCCGCGACGACTTCCCCGAAGGTGGTCGAAGGCGTCATCCGCGGCCATATCGGTTTTGATGGGTTGCTGATGTCTGACGATGTCTCGATGAATGCGCTGGCTGGCAATATCGAGGAGCGGGCGCGTGGTATTGTGGCCGCAGGCCTCGATCTGGTGTTGCATTGCCACGGCATTATGGATGAAATGCTTCAGGTGGCGCGTGTCGTGCCGGTGATATCCGGTGCGACGCTCAGGCGCGTGAAGGCGGTGGAAGCCGGGTTCGCAAAGCCGGATTCATCGGATGAAGCCGCATTGCGGGACGAGTTCAACGGCATGCTGGCCATCGTGTAGGGGAAGCACGCCAATAAGAGGCAAGAGATCGTGAGCAACGCCGGCGACATGCAGAGGAAACCGGCAGCCAAGGCCCCGATGGAGCCGCTGTGGCAGGACGACGCATCGGATCGTGGTCTGCACGAGGAAGAACTCGTCGTCGATATCGCCGGCTTCGAAGGCCCGCTTGATCTGCTGTTGCATCTGGCGCGCAACCAGCGTGTCGATCTCTCGCGCATTTCAGTGCTGGCGCTTGCCGAGCAATATATCGCTTTCATCGAGCGCGCCCGCAGCATCCGGCTTGAGCTTGCCGCCGACTATCTCGTCATGGCGGCCTGGCTCGCCTTCCTCAAGTCGCGCCTGCTCATTCCGCAGCAGAGCAAGGACGACGGCCCTTCGGGCGAGGAAATGGCCACGGCGCTGGCTTTCCGGCTCAAGCGACTGGAAGCGATGCGCGAGGCGGCCACCCGCCTGATCAATCGCAACCGGCTTGGGCGTGACGTATTCGCGCGTGGTGCGCCGGAACATATTCCGGTCGAAAAGAAGTCGGCATTCGAGGCATCGCTCTACGATCTGCTGAGTGCCTATGCCTCGTTGCGTCAGCGTGAAGCGGTGATGCAGGTAACGATCGAGAAGCGGCAGGTCTGGTCACTCGCCGATGCCCGCCTGGTCCTTGCCCGGCTGATCGGCGATATGGTCGACTGGACCGCACTCGACCACTTTCTGCTGCGCTACATGACGAGCCCCAAGGAGAGGGCGACAGCAATCGCCAGTTCGTTTGCCGCATCGCTCGAAATGGTGCGGGAAGGCCGGCTTGAAATTCGCCAGGATGGCGCGTTTTCGCCTATCTATCTGCGCCAGGGGCCAAACAAGCTGACAGCCGAGGTGCTGGCTGACATGGAGGCGGGGCGTGATTGACCCGCAAAAGAAGCTACCCGGCGTGATCGAAGAACAGGACGAAACGACCAGCAGGGGCATCCTGCTTGACCCGCGGACCGAACTGGAGGCGGAGCGCATCGCCGAAGCGCTTGTCTTTGCGTCCGCCCAGCCGGTGTCGGAGGGCTATATTGCCTCGCGCCTGCCGCGGGGTGCAAATGTTGCGCGTATCATGATGCGGCTGAAGGCCATATATGCCGCGCGCGGCGTCAATCTCGTACAGGTGGCTGATCACTGGGCGTTCCGGACGGCTGCAGACCTTTCATTCGTTGTCCAGACAGATGAAAACGAAGTGCGCAAGTTGTCGCGGGCAGCACTCGAAGTGCTGGCGATCATCGCCTATCACCAGCCGGTGACGCGTGCGGAGATCGAGGATATTCGCGGTGTGCAGACCTCCAAAGGCACGCTGGACGTGCTGATGGAAGCGGGCTGGATACGGTTCCGTGGCCGCCGCCGCACGCCCGGCCGTCCCGTGACTTTCGGCACGACCCGGGATTTTCTCGACCACTTCGGTCTGGAGGAACTGCGCGACCTTCCGGGTCTCGAAGAATTGAAGGGAGCGGGGCTGCTCTCCGGTCGCATTCCTTCCAACTTCCAGATACCGGTTCCGCTTGGCGATGATGGACTTGGCGAGGACGAGGATCCGATCACGCAGCTTGATCTGGAGGAGCTCGGCCTTCTAGCGCCGAGCGGTGGGGACGGGGAATAACGTCCGGGGTCCCGACGCCGCTTGCCTCCTCCCTCTGCCGGTGTGTGTAGTGGTCGCATTGGCTTCCTGCTTCCACCGGCGGCTGCGTTCGATTGATCCGAAATTCTCTGGGACGGGCCTATCTCTGCCGAACTCGTGGTGTAAGCATTGCGTGGCGTGCCGCTTTCCGTTAACGAGCGGGATACATTGCCGTTTGAAAAAGATGGTCGAGCATCTTAAATCGGGGTTGCAGGTTTCAAGGGAGTAAGGACATGGGTTCCTTTAGTATCTGGCATTGGCTGATCGTTCTGGTCGTTGTTCTGCTGTTGTTCGGACGCGGCAAGATTCCGGAACTGATGGGCGACGTTGCCAAGGGCATCAAGAGCTTCAAGAAGGGCATGACCGAAGACGACACCGCCGCCGCCGACAAGGGTGTCGATGCCAAGGCGGTCGAACACAAATCCGACGAAGTCCGCTGATCATGCATTCGGTTCGGGGCCCGGCCGTGAGGGCAGGCCCTGCCGCTTTTCGGTGTTGTGGAGTCCTAGAGAATGCTTGATGTCGGCTGGACCGAGCTCGTCGTTATCGCCATCGTCCTGATCATCGTGGTGGGTCCGAAGGATTTGCCGCCAATGCTTCGGACGTTCGGCAAGATGATGACGAAGATGCGCGGCATGGCGAATGATTTCCGCCACCAGTTCGACGAAGCGCTGAAGGAAGCTGACCTCGACGATGTTCGCAGGACGCTGAGCGACGCGCAGAAGCTCAACCCGGCACATAGTCTGCGCGAGGCAATGAATCCGCTTCGCCAGATGGGCAACGAGATCAAGGCCGACCTGCAGAAAGCGACGACCGTCGAGACGAAGCTGGTTGAACCGGCCGTGGCGCCCGCCGACGTTCCGGCAGAAGCAGTCACTCCGCAGGAACAGCCGAAAGCCGAACCTGTCGCCGCCACAGCTGCCGCGACCGCCACGCAGGCGGACCGCGCGGCTGCCGTCGCTGCGCCCGTTGTCGAGCGGAACGCGACGACTGCTTCCAAGCCGAAAGCAGCTGCAGTCGGGGCCGCGGTGTCTGGACCGGAGAAGGCTGCCGCGAAAAAGGCAAAACCGGTGAGCGAGAAGAAGCAGCCGGAATCTGCCAAGGCTGCGCCTAAAAAGACGAAGAAAAAAGGTGACGCATGAGCGGCGATATTGAAGACAAGCCCCAGCCGCTGATGGAGCATCTGATCGAGCTGCGCTCGCGGCTTATCTGGGCGGTCGGCGCTTTTTTCGCGGCTTTCCTCGTCTGCTTCTATTTCGCCAAGGGCCTGTTCGATGTCCTCGTTCAGCCATTCAAGTGGGCGGTTCAGTGGGCAGGGCTTGATCATCGCAACGTTGAGCTGATCTACACGGCGCCACAGGAGTTTTTCTTCACGCAGATCAAGGTCGCGATGTTCAGCGCGCTGGTGATCTCGTTTCCCGTCATCGCCTCGCAGGTCTACAAGTTCGTCGCTCCCGGCCTCTACAAGAACGAGCGGGCTGCCTTCCTGCCGTTCTTGATCGCCTCGCCGATCCTCTTTCTGATGGGGGGCGCGCTCGTCTATTTCTTCTTCACGCCAATGGTGATGTGGTTCTTCCTGGCGATGGAACAGCATGGCGGCGAGGGGCAGGTATCGATCCAGCTTCTGCCGAAGGTTTCGGAATATCTGAGCCTGATCATGTCGCTGATCTTCGCCTTCGGTCTGGTGTTCCAGCTGCCGGTCATTACCACGCTCTTGGCGCGTGTCGGTTTCGTCACCTCGCAGGGTTTGAAGGACAAGCGCAAATACGCAATCGTCATCGCCTTCATTGCGGCGGCAATTTTGACGCCGCCGGATCCGGTTTCCCAGATCGGTCTTGCTCTCCCGGCCATCCTTCTCTACGAGATTTCGATCTACACGGCCCGACTCGTTGAGAGGCAACGGACACGCGACGCACAAAGACGCGAAGATGCCGAGGCGAGCGAAAACGCCGGCTGACACGGATTTCGTGTCAGCGCCCGGTGTTCGGGATCCACTTTCGACACGACCGATCAGGACCTGAACGAACATGCTTGATATCAAATGGATTAGGGACAATGCCGAAGCCCTGGACGCAGCGCTTGAAAAGCGCGGTGTAGAGCCCCTGTCGGCCGCACTGATCTCGCTCGATGAAAAGCGCCGCTCCCTCGTTCAGTCGCTGCAGGACATGCAGTCGCGCCGCAATGCCGCTTCCAAGGAGATCGGTGCGGCAATGGCGCAGAAGAACAGCGAGCTTGCCGAAACGCTGAAGGCGGAAGTGGCTGAACTGAAGACCACCATGCCGGCGCTCGAAGAACAAAGCCGTCAGACGGATGCCGAGCTCGCCGACGCTTTGTCGCGCATACCCAACATTCCGCTCGAGGATGTGCCGGTCGGCAGCGACGAGCACGGCAATGTCGTCAAGCACAGCCACGGTCTGAAGCCCGGCTGGAACCACAGGCCGAAGGAGCATTTCGAAATCGGCGAGGCGCTTGGCTGGCTCGATTTCGAAGGTGCAGCCAAGATTGCCGGCTCGCGCTTCACCATCGTCAAGGGTCAATTGGCGCGGCTCGAGCGGGCGCTCGGGCAGTTCATGCTCGATCTGCACACGAGCGAACACGGCTATCTGGAAGTTCAGCCGCCGCTGATGACGCGTGACGAGGCCATGTATGGCACCGGGCAGCTTCCGAAGTTTGCTGAAGACCTGTTCAAAACCACGGATGGCCGCTGGCTGATCCCGACTGCCGAGGTACCGCTCACCAACATGGTGCGCGAGCAGATCCTCGAAGCCGACGCGCTGCCGCTGCGGTTTACAGCTCTGACGCCCTGCTTCCGCTCGGAAGCGGGTTCGGCTGGCCGCGATACCCGCGGCATGCTGCGCCAGCATCAGTTCAACAAGGTGGAACTCGTGTCGATCACCGATGCGGATAGCTCGATCGACGAACATGAGCGCATGACCGCCTGTGCCGAGGAGGTGCTGAAGCGTCTTGGACTGCACTACCGTGTCATGACGCTTTGCACCGGCGACATGGGTTTTGGCGCACGCAAGACCTACGATCTTGAAGTCTGGCTGCCTGGCCAGGATACTTATCGCGAAATCTCGTCCTGCTCGGTCTGCGGCGATTTCCAGGCACGGCGCATGAACGCGCGCTACCGCACGAAGGACGACAAGACCCTGAAATTCGTTCACACGCTGAACGGCTCGGGCACGGCTGTCGGTCGAGCACTCATCGCCGTCATCGAAAACTATCTGAATGAAGACGGATCGGTAACCATCCCGAACGTATTGTTGCCCTATATGGGCGGCCTGACCAAGATCGAAAAGGCCGGTTGAGCCGCGTCCTGCGGCAGGGGTAGAGATGCGAATTCTGCTGACAAACGACGATGGCATTCACGCCGAGGGCCTTGCTGTTCTCGAACGGATTGCCCGGACGATTTCTGATGATGTCTGGATCGTTGCGCCGGAAACCGATCAGAGCGGCCTTGCCCATTCGCTGACGCTGTCGGAGCCCTTGCGTCTGCGGCAGGTAACGGAAAAGCATTTCGCGCTGCGCGGCACGCCGACCGACTGCGTCATCATGGCGGTGCGCAAGGTGCTGGATTTCAAGCCGGACCTCGTCCTCTCGGGCGTCAACGTCGGCGCCAACATGGCGGATGACGTCACCTATTCCGGCACGATTGCCGGCGCCATCGAGGGCACGTTGCAGGGTATCCGATCCTTTGCCCTCAGCCAGGCCTATCGGCATGCGGACGGCGGGAGCGTCCCCTGGGATGTCGTCGAGACCCATGCGCCCGACCTTCTGCGCAAGCTGATGCTGGTTGACCTGCCTGATGGGACATTCCTAAATCTCAATTTCCCGAACTGCGCACCGGGCGCCGTTGCCGGTACCGAGGTCACCTCACAGGGCAAGCTCGATTTCGGCCTGACGATCGACGAGCGCACCGATGGCCGCGGGCATCCTTATTTCTGGCTTCGATTTGGTGAGCGCTTTGGCGATTTCCGGGCGGGAACCGACATTCACGCCCTCCGCGAACACCAGATTTCCGTGACGCCACTGAAGCTCGACCTGACGGATTATACGGTGCAGGACCGCGTTGCGCGTGCGTTGCTCGGCGGAGACGCCGATTGAGCCCGCGCGCCGTCGAACAGGAGGGGTTTGCCGCTCTTTTGCTGCGCCTGCGTGCGGAAGGTATTTCCAGCAAAGAACTGCTCAATGCCGTCGAGCAGACGCCGCGCACGCTGTTTACGCCTCCCCAATTTCAGGAAAACGCCTATTCGTCGCGGCTCGTGCCGCTCGATTGCGGTTCCTTCATGGAAGGTTTCGATTTCACCGTACGTCTTCTTCATCATCTCAGCCTCAAGCCCGGACAACGCATCCTCGAGGTTGGTACCGGTAGCGGCTTTACCGCGGGCGTGATGGGCCGCATCGCTGAGCGCGTGCTGACGATCGACCGCTACAAGACGCTCGTAACCGGTGCCCAGAAGAACTTGGAGAAGGCGGGTATCCGCAATGTCATCGTTCGTCATGCCGATGGCAGCATAGGGCTCGCGGGGGAAGGGACGTTCGATCGCATTCTGGTCACCGCAGCGTTCTCCAGTCTGCCGCGCGTCTTTTCCGATCACCTCGTTTCCGGGGGCGTTCTCATTGTACCGATCATGATGAGCGAAACCGAATGCCGGATCGTCCGGCTCACGCGCACCGGCAGCCGTTTCGACCGAGAGGACCTGTTCGAAGCGCCTTACCTCCCCATCGTTCCGCAACTCGCCTCCTTTCTCTAGGCGCGATGCCCGACGAGATTTACACAGACTGCTCGCTTGCAACGCTCTACGACAGCCTCAACCCTGCAGGTCCGGATACCGATTTTTACTGTCGGCTCCCGCAACAGCCCTGCCGCATCCTCGACCTCGGCTGCGGCACCGGGCTTCTCGCCGCGATGCTGGCTGCCCGCGGACATCAGGTGACCGGTGTTGATCCGGCGGTGGCGATGCTGGATATCGCGCGCCAACGTCCGGGCGGCGAGAAAGTGCGTTGGATCGATGGCGACATCCTTGCCGTTGGAACTGCGGAACGCTTCGATCTGGTGCTGATGACGGGACATGTTTTTCAGGTGTTCTTGGATGAGGACCAGGTTCTGGCGGTCTTCTCTTCCGTGCGGCGGCATCTTGAAGACGGCGGTAGCCTCGTGTTCGAAAGCCGAAACCCGCTTGCACGCGCCTGGGAACGCTGGACGCCGGAACAATCCTTCCGGTCGATCGAACATCCGGCGATGGGCACGGTCGAAACTTGGCATGAGGTCGTCGATGTGCGGGCCGGACAAGTGAGCTTTCGAACCTATACCCGCATCGGCGGGCAGAATAAGCTCATTATCTCACCGAGCACGCTGGCATTTCGCGATCAGACGGAGATTGAGCGCCTGCTGCACGAGGCAGGCTTTGCCGATGTCTCCTTGCTGGGCGGATGGGACGGCCGTCCGTTCAGTGCAGGAAGCAGCGAAATCATCGCTATCGCACGCTGATTCCATTATTTCTTATTGCGTCGCAGCATGGAGCATAAGTCTGTTTGTCGCGGCGGTCCGATTTATTATCGCAAAATCAATTCGTTAATTTTTCATTAATCATGGTCAGCCTGGCGCAAGTTTCGCAGCCTAACCGAAAGCTACGTACAAAAGTCATACCTTTGAGCTGACCCGGACTTGATGCGTGTTTGTCAGTTCCATTTCAGGCGTCACAACGCAGGAGACGGCAGATGCAGATCGCGAACAGATTAGGCTCGACCGGTACTGGCGACGGCCTGAGCAACCTTGCAGGCCGCGCCGCGGCGCAGGTCACTTCGGGTAGCCGCGAAGAGGGCAATGCGGCCGTGTCGCCGGCCGGCAGCTACGATCCATCCTCGCGTGTTTCCCTGTCGATAGAGGCACTGCTGTTTCTCGGTCGCACGAAGCGCGTGCAGGAAAAATACCCGGCACTGACGGCGGAGGAATGGGGCAACAAGCTGTCGCCGCAGCTCGCCGCCCGCGAATATCAGGCCTTCGGGAAATATGGCGAGACCGGCGACTACAAAGCCTATTACCGTGCATTCATCGAGTACTACGACAACCTTCGCCCGGAGGATCAGAACAGCCTGCGCTATTTCGGCACGCGCGAGGCGGCGCTCGCCGGAGCGCGGTCAGTGGAATACAGCGACGAGAGCGGCGGCGAGGGTGGCGCAGCCTTTCAAACCCTCGTCAGTGTCCTGCTCGACACCGACAAGCCTCAATCCGAGTTCTCAACTTCGCAGGATGCGGGCGGCATGATCACTGGAGACATGTTCGGCTGGGATAGCGGGACGATCAGTTACGAGGATGTCTCCCAGACACGCGGCGCTCTCTCCGAGGTCGAGAGGCTCTACCAGGAAAACTTCTGAACCTTGAGCCGCAGCATTGCGCGTCTATGGTCGTGAAAAATACGCAATTCCGTCTCACGATTGGAAAAATGCCGGGATGAGCGGTCACGCGACGGTCGATTCGCGCGACCCACCGGTTCGATTGGCCGCCGGCACCGCCATCGTCGGTGTTGTCGCCAAATCATGGTTATCAATTCATCAAAAACTATTGTCCCGGCCGCCGGTTTTAACCGCGCGGTAACTCTAATGCGCTTTAATCACCCTACACTGAGTTGTGTTCCAAGTGGGTAGCGTCATGCGTATGAGAGTTTCGTCGAGTGCAGGAAAGTCCGTCGTCCGTCTTGTTGCGGCGGTGTTGCTGGCAAGCGCGGCAACAGGTTGCAGTTCTGATGCAACCCGCTTCGGAGGGCTCTTCTCCAAGTCAGATAATTTCACGACAAATTCGATCGCCGGCAGCAATGTCCCGATCCCGCGCAGTGATGTCCAGGGAGGCGGCATGGCGGTTGTGCCGGCGGCCGCAGGCGACAGTCGCGATCAGGCCATGAGCCAGCCGTTCCCCGATCCGGTCAATACCGCAACGACGCCGGTTTCCCGTGCCCGGGAAGCGTCGACACCAATCAACGTCCAGCGTGTCGCACTTGCCGAACCGGCTGCGAAGGCGCGTGATGCCTCGCTGACACAACCTTTCCCCGCTGCCCGCGAAACGGCGAAGGCCGAGCAGAAGCTCAAGGCCGATCCGATCTCCACCGGCACGACGAAGGGCGGTTGGTCGACGGCGAATGCTCCGGCGGTGCTTCTGCGGCAAGGCGATACCGTCGCGACATTGTCCAAGCGTTTTGGTGTTCCCGAAAAGGAAATCCTCAAGGCAAATGGTCTGAAGTCTGGTGCCGACGCAGAGCCCGGCCAGCGCATCCTTATCCCGACCTTCGGCGTTGCCGGAAGTGCGGCGAAGGCGGCTGCTTCCGATGCCGCCGCGAGCCTCGATGTCGACAAGCAGAAGAAAATCCCGCTGCAGCCGGACAATCGCGATGTCGCAATCCTGCCCGGCCAGCCTCAGTCCCGCGAAAAGGGCACGACCCGTACTGACATGGCAGCCGGCAAGCAGCCGGTTGCCGGCGAAGGCGGCAAGGGCGGAACCTATACCGTCAAGGCGGGCGATTCCCTGAACAGGATCGCCAAGGCGAACGGCGTCTCCGTCGAGGAACTGCGCAAGGCGAATGGCTTGACGACCGCGGCGATCCGCATCGGCCAGACCTTGAAGGTTCCGGGCGCCGACACATCGGCTCCGGACCAGGTGGTTACCGCCTCGGTTCCCGGCAAGACGGTTGATGCCAAGGCCGAGACCAAGCTTGCCAAGACCGAAGAAGCAAAGCCCGCGCAGTACACGCCGCCGGTCGCCAAGGAATCGGTCACCGAAGTCGCCTCGAAGGATGACGGCTCGGAAGCCTCGCCGAAGGGAACGGGGATCAGCAAGTACCGCTGGCCGGTTCGTGGACAGGTCATCGCCGGATATGGCGCCAACGTCGAGGGCAACCGCAACGACGGCATCAACATCTCGGTACCGGAAGGCACCCCGATCAAGGCGGCGGAAAACGGCGTGGTCATCTACTCCGGCAGCAGCCTCAAGGAACTCGGCAACGCCGTTCTGGTGCGCCACGACGACGGCACTGTCACCGTTTATGGCAATGCGTCGGAGCTGAAGGTGCAGCGCGGTCAAAAGATTCAGCGCGGCCAGACGCTGGCGGCGTCCGGCATGAGCGGCACGGCAACGCAGCCGCAGGTGCACTTCGAGGTGCGCAAGAACGCCAGCGCCGTCAACCCGGCCACCTTCCTGGAATAGCCAGGCCTTGTTGCCAGCTCCTCATCAAAAGAAAAGCCCCGCAACGGGGCTTTTCTTTTTGTGTCAAACCAGGTCGATCTTCTTCTTCAAGCGGCCGGCGAGATCCTGGATGAACTGCCAGGCAACGCGGCCGGAACGGGCGCCGCGCGTGGTGCTCCACTCCAGCGCTTCGGCATGCAGCTGCGCAGGATCGCTTTGAAGGCCGAAATACGTTGCGTAGCTGTCGATCATCGCCAGATAGTCTTCCTGGCTGCATTTGTAGAAGCCGAGCCAAAGGCCGAAGCGATCGGACAACGAAACCTTCTCCTCGACCGCCTCTGAAGGGTT
Organism: Rhizobium giardinii bv. giardinii H152; assembly: GCF_000379605.1. Taxonomy (GTDB): domain Bacteria; phylum Pseudomonadota; class Alphaproteobacteria; order Rhizobiales; family Rhizobiaceae; genus Pararhizobium; species Pararhizobium giardinii. The sequence continues at coordinate 171,860 of NZ_KB902591.1, forward strand.
GATCGCCGTCGACTGCTCGTTTTCCATCATGTGGCGTGGAAGCAGATGGCGGCGATTGGACGTTGCGTAGAGCAGGACGTTGGCCGGGCGGCCCTCGATGCCACCGTCCAGCACCGCTTTCAATGATTTGTAGGACGTGTCGTCGTGATCGAAGGACAGGTCGTCGCAAAATACGATGACCGGCACTGGCGCTGATTTGAGGATCTCCATCAAGACCGGCAGCGTCGAGATGTCTTCGCGATGCACCTCCACCAGTTTCAGGCGAATACCGGCATCCCGCGCCACGCTTGCATGAACCGCCTTGACGAGCGACGACTTGCCCATGCCGCGGGCGCCCCACAGCAAGACGTTGTTTGCCGCAAACCCTTCGGCAAATCTCAGCGTGTTGTCGAACAGAATATCGCGGACATGATCAACGCCGCGGATCAGCGTGAGATCGACCCGGTTCGGCTTGCTGACGGGCTGGAGATGCAGCCGTTGCGGGACCCAGACAAAACATTCCGCTGCGCCCCAGTCATTGACGGCAGGGGCGGGGCCGGCAATCCGCTCGATGGCCGCCGAAAGCTTTTGCATTTCGGTGATCAGAAGGTCGATTTTCGTATCCTGCATCAAAAAGCCTCCTGAAATAGGGCAACAGGTTGTGCCGTTGGGCCAAGCGTCCGGTAGCATAGCTGTTGTAACGGTAAAAGGCGTGAAATCCGGTAGAAAGCGCTTCTCCTCCAGCCGATTTCCTGTATGAGGCTGAAGGTAGACGCCGGTTAGCCCGTGGTTGCATTCACATTGGCTATTCTTATATTCGGCGATCCGAACCATGGGCTGCCCGCCCGCAAAACCGCATTCAAGGAGTGATTGATGTTCATTACCGAGGCATTCGCCCAGACGGCACCCGGCGCAACGGCTGGCGGCGCTGATATCCTGATGTCTATCCTGCCGTTCCTGCTGATCTTCGTGGTAATGTATTTCCTGATCATCCGGCCGCAGCGCGCAAACATGAAGCGCCGCGAGGAACTCCTGAAGAACATTCGTCGTGGCGACCAGATCGTCACCGGCGGCGGCATCGTCGGCAAGGTGACGAAGGTCATCGACGACAGCGAACTCGAAGTCGAAATTGCTGACGGCGTCAAGATTCGTGTGGTACGCAGTGGTGTATCCGAAGTCCGTGTAAAGGGCGAACCCGTCAAGGAGTAAGCTTGCAGGGAGGCCGGATCGGACCGGTCACCTTGTAACGACACATCTTCGAGAGCTTCATGCCGTATTTTTCCCGCTGGAAAACCATCATCGTCTGGCTCGTCGTGCTGCTCAGCATCGTGGTGGCTTTGCCGAACGCGGTTGCAGAGGCGACTCTGGAGCGCTTGCCAGACTGGGTTCCGAAAAAGCAGCTGATGCTCGGTCTCGACCTCCAGGGCGGATCCCAGATCACCCTGAAGGTCGAGCGCGAAGATGTGGTGAAGACCCGCCTCGAGGCGATCATCGACGCGATCGGCGCGCGGTTGCGGTCTGCCGGCATCGCCTATTCCGGCCTTTCGGGCACGGGCCAGGATATTCAGCTACGCCTCCGCAACCCGGCACAGCTTGAGGCCGCGCAAACGGCCCTGAAGGCTTTGACGGATCCGGCAAAGATCGGTGGCGTCACCAAGGATGCGGTCCGCGAGGTTGCTATTGGCGGTTCGCCTGACGGGTCCATAAGCGCCAGCATTTCCGACGAGGGCATTGACCGCAGGGTTTCGGCCACGGCCGATGGTGCCATTGCCGTCCTGCATCGTCGCCTGGCGGATCTCGGCGCCCAGCAGCCGAAAATCCGCAGACAAGGTGCCGACCGCATCATCGTCCAGATTCCCGGCCGCTACGATCCGGAACAGGTCAAGTATATCCTGAGCCAGGCGGGCGCTCTTTCGTTCCGAAGCATCGATATGTCGATGGCGGTTCAGGACGCCGTCAACGGCCAGCCGCCGTTAAATTCGGAAATTCTCTACTCCGCCGACGACCCACCGATCGGTTATCTCGTCCGCAAGCAACCCATCATTGCCAATCAGGACATTGTCGGCGCCAAATCGGCGATCAACGCGCAGTCCGGCAATCCAGTCGTCAACCTGCGTCTTGGCCCGCAGGGTGCGGCCAGGTTTGCGAAGGCGACGGCGGACACGACTGGTACGACGATTGCGGTGGTGCTTGATGGGGCGGTGATCGCGACGCCGCTGGTGCGCAAGGCGATCACCGACGGCACCATACAGTTGTCGGCTGAAATGAGTCCGGAGGGTGCCGATGATCTGGCGCTGCTTCTGCGCGCCGGTTCTTTGCCGAGCCCGCTGACCGTCGTCGAGGAGCGCTCGATCGGGGCAGGGCGTGGGGCGGATTCGATCCATTCCATTCTGGCTGCAGGCGCGATCGGCGCCGTTCTCGTCATTCTTTTCATGCTGGGCTTCTATGGCTTCTTCGGCGCGGTAGCGAGCCTTGCCGTGGCTTTCAACGTCGTCATGATCGTTGCCGTGCTTTCGGCGACAGGACTGGCTCTGACCCTTCCCGGAATTGCGGGGATCGTGCTGACGATCGGCATGGCGGTCGATTCCAACGTGCTGATCTACGAGCGCATCCGGGAAGAGGTCCGTCACGGCAGGTCGCTTCGGGAAGCCTTCGATTTCGGTTTCTCGCGCGCATTCGCCGCCATCGTCGACGCCAATATCACCACGCTGATCGCCGCCATCATCCTGCTGTTCCTCGGAACAGGGGCGGTCCGCGGCTTTGCCGTGACGTTGGCGATCGGTATCGTGACCACGCTGTTTACCGCCTTCACTTTGACGCGCGTTATGCTGGACGTATGGCTGCACAGGCGCCGGCCGAAGCAATTGCCGGATGGGATTCGGACCGGCGTGTTCGACGGTGCAGCGTTCCGGTTCATGGCGATCCGAAACTACGTCTTCTCGCTGACGGCGTTGCTGTCTGTCATCAGCATGCTGCTTTTCGGCGCGATGGGCATCAATCTCGGCATCGACTTTGCCGGTGGTTCGGTGATCGAACTGAAGGCGCGCGAGGGGGCTGCGGATATCGAGGATATTCACGCGCGGCTGGACGAACTCAATCTCGGGGAGATCACGGTCAAGCCGTTCGGCTCGCCGCAGGATGTGGTCGTGCGCGTCCACTCCCGCGAAGGTGGAGAGAACGCCGAGCAGACGTCGGTGATCCTGATCCGGGGCGAACTGGAAGACGCCTATGAATTCCGCCGCGTCGAAGTCGTCGGCCCCTCGGTCTCCGGTGACCTGACGAAAGCGGCGACCATCGGCGTTTTCGCTTCGCTTCTCGCCATCCTCATTTACATATGGGTCCGGTTCGAATGGCAGTTTGCCGCCGGCGCGATCGTCGCCACGTTGCATGACGTGCTTTTGACTATCGGTCTCTTCGTCGTCACCGGCATGGAATTCAACCTGACGAGCATTGCGGCGCTTCTGACCATCGTCGGCTATTCGCTGAACGACACGGTGGTCGTCTACGACCGGGTTCGCGAAAACCTGAAGCGTTATCCGCGCATGCCATTGCCGATTCTGATCGATACCTCGATCAATCAGACCTTGTCGCGAACGGTTCTGACCGGCGCGACCACGATGCTGGCACTGGCTGCGCTGTCGATTTTCGGTGGCGAGGCAATCCAGTCCTTTGCCTTCGTGATGCTGTTCGGTGTTGCGATCGGCACGTTCTCCTCGATCTATGTTGCCGGTCCCGTCCTCATTCTCTTCAGGCTGAGGCACGGCGCACCGGGCAGCGATGCCGAAAAGAGCGGCAGCGCCGGCATACGCCCGGTCAAGGGGGCGCAGTAGGCATGCGCAGACCTGTAGAAATCCGCAATGCACATTTCCCCGGTCGGGCGCCGATAGAGAGCTACGGCAATGGCGGCTTCCGTTTCGCCGACATGTCGCATCGCGGATCGCTGCTGATGCTGCCCTCCGGCATCTATGGCTGGGACATGGTCGAAGGCGATCCGCTGACGGTGGAAAATTTCCACCGCGTTTTCGATGAAGCCGCCGATATCGAGGTGCTGCTCGTCGGAACGGGCAAGGACATCCGGCCGCTGCCAAAAGAGTTGAAGGCGCGATTCAAGGAGCTTTCAATCTCTTCCGACCCGATGAGCACGGGTGCTGCGGTGCGCACCTACAACATCATGCTTGCGGAATCGCGCGCCGTCGCTGCCGCCTTCATTGCCGTCTGACCGATGATATCTCCCGAAAATTCGAGGTCGGCCGCCGTGGCAGTCTACGATTTCAGTCTCACGGCGTTGCGCGAGAGCGACCGTGACCGGTACCTTGCCTGCCTGCTGTCGCCGCAGGACAAGCGCGGCCCGCTGTCGGCTCTCTATGCCTTCCACGCGGAGATTGCCCGCGTTCGCGACGTCGCGCGCGAGCCGTTGCCGGGAGAAATCCGCTTGCAGTGGTGGCGTGACGTGCTCAGCGATCCGGGCGGCACGAGCGGCGATGGGAACCCATTGGCGGAAGCGCTGCTCGCCTGCGTCCGGGCCTACAATCTGCCGGTATCCGTGCTGCAGAACATGATCGATGCCCGCATCTTCGATCTCTACGACGATCCGATGGAAAGCCGCTCGTCACTTGAGGGATATGCGGGCGAGACGGCCTCGGCGCTGATCCAGCTTGCGAGCCTGATTCTCGATCCCGCCCATGCCCAGCAATCGGCGTCTGCGGCAGGCCACGCGGGTGTCGCGCAGACGATCGCCGGACTGCTGCTGCTTTTGCCGTTGCACCGGCGCCGGGGGCAGGTCTATTTCCCCGCGGAATTGTTGGCTGCCACGGGCCTGGATCGCGACGCTTTCCTCGCCGGCACGGATGAGGACGCGGTCAGTCGGGCGATACGCGCACTGTCCGGCCTCGGTCGTGACCACCTCGCCAAGGTTCGGACCGACGCGAAAGGCATTTCCCCGGCCAACCGTTTTGCCTTCATCACGCTGGCGCTGGCCGAACCGGTTTTTGACCGCGCCGAGCGGGCCGGTTCGAAATTGTTCGAGCAGTCGATTGTGCCATCACAATGGCGCCGGCAATGGTGGATGTGGAAAGCCGCCCGCAGCGGCCGGTGGTAAGCCGTCGGCGGCATTTCATATTCGTAAATGCTGTTTTTCGAATCCGACGGCACATTGGCGCAAGCTTCGTCCTCTAGGCTCGCGGCGTGTTATTTTCGCCACCGGCACGAAAAAGGAGCAGGCACAATGGTCTGGCCGATCGTCATCCTCTGCATGCTGCTCGCAGGGACCTTCTACATGCGGATGAAGGAGCGCGCCGACAAGGACCGGCAGGAGCCGGATACCGGATCGGCTATCCTCGATTTCGGCCGGGCATTTCCAGGCGAGGCCATCCGGGCCATTCACGCGACGGCAGATGAGAAGGCCTATTTCGTCCGTCTTCACGACGGCAAAGCCGGGTTCATGGCCTCACACGGAAACCATTTCGTCTGCCATCTGATCGAACCCGGCAAGGTCAACGTCAGCAACGCGCCAAGCGGCCGTGGCCTGGTGGTGCATTTCGCCGACTTCGCCTCTCTTGATGGCGCCTACGAGTTCGCCAGCCCGGCCGTGGCAGCAGAGGTTTCCCTCTGGCTGCTCGGCAGTTTCAGTCCGCAGTCGGAGTTCACGGCCGTGTCGGCAAATTAGCGACCGTTCCAAGCCAGGCTGCGCAGTCTTCGAGTGCACGGGCTGCGACGAGCTGTTTCTTCATCACCGTCTTGTCCTTGCCCCGGAAGCGCTTGACGCCTTCGGGTTTGGTGATGGCACCGGGTTCCAAGAGCGGAAACAGGCCGAAATTGATGTTCATCGGCTGGAACGAGCGCTTGCCCGGTTCGTCATCGGAAACGATGTGACCGCCGGTGATGTGATTGAGCAGCGAGCCGAAGGCCGTCGTTGCCGGCGGCAGGGGCAGAGGCTCGCCCTTGCGTTCGGCGGCGGCGAAGCGCCCGGCAAGCAGGCCGATGCTGGCGCTTTCGACATAGCCTTCGCAGCCGGTGATCTGGCCTGCAAATCGCAGTCCCGGGCGCGACTTCAACGTCAGCGATGGATCAAGCAGCACGGGCGAATTGATGTAGGTGTTGCGGTGCAGGCCGCCGAGGCGAGCGAACTCGGCATTCTCGAGACCCGGAATCATCCGGATAACTTCGGCCTGCGCGCCGTATTTCAGCTTCGTCTGGAAGCCGACCATGTTGTAGAGCGTGCCGAGTGCGTTGTCCTGACGCAGTTGTACCACCGCATAGGGTTTTACGGTCGGATTATGGGCGTTGGTGAGGCCCATCGGCTTCATCGGGCCGTGCCGGAGCGTCTCGCGGCCACGTTCGGCCATCACCTCGATAGGCAGGCAGCCGTCGAAATAGGGGGTGCCTTCCCATTCCTTGAAGCCGGTCTTGTCGCCGGCGATCAGCGCGTCGACGAAGGCATTGTACTGCTCTTCGTTCATCGGGCAGTTGATGTAGTCCTTACCCGTGCCACCGGGCCCGACCTTGTCGTAGCGCGACTGGAACCAGCAGACATCCATGTTGATGCTGTCGGTGTGGATGATCGGGGCGATGGCATCGAAGAAGGCGAGCGCATCGGCGCCGGTTTCGGCCTGGATGGCGCTGGCGAGCGACGGCGCCGTCAGCGGGCCGGTGGCGATGATTGCGAGGTCCCATTCCTTGGACGGCAGGCCGGACACTTCTTCGCGCACCACGGTGATCAATGGGTGATTTTCGATCGCTTGCGTTACCGCATGCGAGAAGCCGTCGCGGTCAACCGCGAGGGCGCCGCCGGCCGGAACCTGGTTTCTGTCGGCAGCCGACATGATCAGCGAACCGGCAAGGCGCATTTCCGCATGCAGCACGCCGACGGCATTGCTGGTGGCGTCGTCCGAGCGGAAGGAGTTGGAGCAGACCAGTTCGGCGAGGTTATCGGTCTTGTGAGCGTCCGTGCCGCGTACGCCGCGCATTTCATGGAGGCGGACAGGGATGCCGGCCTCGGCAATCTGCCAGGCGGCCTCCGATCCGGCGAGACCGCCGCCGATGATATGAATGGGGGAATAGGAAGATGTATCTGTCATGCGCCGTTATTTAGAGCAAGGCGGGCGCGAAGGGAACCTGTTCTGCATACCGAGGCGCCATGCAAGATCCCGGAATCAGAAACGGCACCCCGTGGTGCCGTTTTTAGTCCCTCGACATATCCTGTCCGATTAACGGAAGGAGCGCGAAGCGATGTTGCGGATGTCGAAGCGGGTGATGCCGATGTCCGACAGGGCGTGGTTGGACAGGTTGCCGAGTTCGGCAACGGTACGGCGGTAGTTGATCCAGCTTTTTGCGATACGAATCGGGTTCATGATCTTTTCCTTGAGAAGCAAATGAGCAGTGCAGTGATTTGCCTGCTTCGTTGGGATCTATGTACGCCTTTCGCGGAAAAAGATGGAGTGCAAAGAAAATGCATCTGCTATGCATTTGTGCACTGCATTGCTGCTTCACTAGTCATTTTGTGCGTGTGCTGAAAAAGAAGCCATAGGTTAACGGCGATCCGCAGCGCGGCGACAATCAATGTAACTAATTGTCTTTTTTAATTTTTTGAAATGATCACGCGCGAGAAACCTCGGCGCGTCGGGAATTATCCAGTCCTCGTTAACGCCATCCGATCCAATGCCAGGAAAATGGGCATGCAAAAATGCTGCGCTGCAGCGGCGGCATGGAGGCCTTGCATGCGGAGCGGTTGCGGGTGCCGACTTCGTCCGTAATGGGCCAGGCAAAATTCAGACGAAAAAAAACGCCCGCCGGATCGAACCGGAGGGCGTTTGGCAGCTGCGCATCAGGCCGGAAAAGCCGGCCGGTTGCGAGACTTACTTGACTGCCTGGCGGGCAACGTACTGGATGTCGCCGCGGCCGATGCCGAGGTCGTTCAGTTCGCGATCGGTCATGCGGCCGAGTTCGTTGCAGGTCTGACGGTACTTGCGCCAATTGTTGAACGAGCGAGCAATGTTCATGATGCTGGTCCTTTCCAAGGTTCCTTGCCAGCACCATCTGCTGGCCTTCATCTGATGATTGGAATATAGGCCGCCAACCCCTGAAATTACAGAGACAATGCTGCATCGCACCCATGCACCGATTGCAATCCTCTTTGGGGATTGGCCACGGTTTGACCAAATTCTGTGCGAGCGCGTGAGCGCTAAAAGAGGACGTGCTGATGCTCGGGAGGAGCTGACAAAAACAACGCCCGCCGGGGGAGGAGGTCCGGCGGGCGCTGCTTGTTCTGATCGGCAACCGGGAGGAGGAGAGTTACCGATCCCCATCGGCGCGCGCTGGGAGGAGAAGTGCGCTGCTCCGAAGTTGTCATTTACATAAACGGACTGTTGGAATTGGGTAGGGCCAGTGGCGAATGGCACCTATGCCAAGCGCGCATGCCTTGGCTCGTTGATTGGGAACATGCAGATAACGGATGTTTTTCGGCATCCGCGATCCTATAATTCTTCAAGGCGCTGGAATTTAACGAGTTGTTTGATTTTCCGAAATGAATAACGCCCGCTGGGGGAGGAGGTCCAGCGGGCGTCATTTACGGTGACAGGCAACCGGGAGGAGGAGTGTTGCCCGTCTGATCGGAGCGGCGCTGGGAGGAGGAGTGCGCCACTCCGAATTCTATGATGCGGACCTTTTCGGCCCGCTGACCTTCTCCGCTTCTTGAGCGGAAACGGCTGGTCTCGCCGCTGACGGCCCTGATCGCTTTCGCTGATCTCGTTCCGTCTTCTTGAGTTCAATATAGGTCAGCAAAGCTAATTTGTGCAGTGCAATATCATCATGGATGCTATGCGAATTCTGCAAGGCCCGTTCGATCGTCCTGCTGCTCATTTGAAGACTACAGATTCGCACGAAAATCTTTACGGTGCGTAAGCGACGATCGCTCGTTTCCGCCTGCCCGAGGCCTCGCGTCGCCAGAAGGCTCAACTATGATTTGCCGGTGCCTATGATATGTGTAGCGGGCGAGGCGCATGCAAGGAGGGCGGGTATGTACAGGGGGCGGATCGAGAAGGACTTCAACATCTGGGTCTCGAAGGGAATGCTTGGCGCCGATGCAGCGAAGGCAATGCTTGCCGAATATGATTCCCGGGAGACGGTTTTCAGTGCAGGCAGGGTGCTGCTGGTGTTGGCGGCGGTCCTCCTGTCGGCTGCCATCCTGTTGCTGGTTGCAGCCAATTGGGAGGCGATTCCGCGTCTTGTCCGTGTCGGCGGTATCGTCGCCCTGATCTGGGCCTTCTACCTGTCGGCCGCTGTGTGCCTGGGGCGAGGTTGGCGCGGCATGGGGGCCGCCTTTCTTGTCCTCGGGACCATGACGTTCGGCGGCGCGATCGCGCTGGTCGGGCAGATGTATCATCTGTCAGGCGATGCGGCCGAGGCGCTGCTGGTCTGGTTCGCGGCTGCCTGCGTCGCGGCGCTTGCGTTCCGTTCGGCGGCTCTTTCGGTGATCTCGGGCTTTCTGGCCTGGGCTGTTTTTGGCCAGTTGGTGATGGATAATGACGCCAGCCTTGCGGGCAACGGCTATATCTATTTCATTCCGGGCCTGATTGTCCTTGTGATCGCACTGGTCCGCTATACCAATGCCGGTGCGGCCCGCCATCTCGCCTATCTGCTCGCCCTGGCCTGGCTCGGCTGGCTCTATCTCGAACTGCCGGAAGTCTGGCTTGCCGCCGCTCTGTTCGGTCTTGGCTTGCTGGCATTCCTGCTTGTCAGTTTACCGATGTCGCCGCTCTATCGCTTTGCCCAAGAGGCGGGCGCTGCACCCGCGTTCTATAGCTTTGCGCTGGCGATCCTCGGACTCGCGGTGTTGCATGCGGAGATGGACGGGGTTGGCCAGGAGGTCGCGCTCGGCGCAACGACGCTTGGCGTCGCTCTGGGCGGTATCGCTGTCGCCGGCCGGCTGAACGGCGCCGTGCGGTTTCTCGGCTATGCGGTCTTCGCCGTTGAAATCCTCTATCTGGCCTTCGAAACGCTCGGCAGTATTCTCGGTACATCGGGCTTCTTCCTGATTTCGGGCGTCGTTGTCGGGCTGATCGCCTGGCTGGTGATCCGCCTGGAGAAACGGCTCGCCGCGACGTCAGCAGTGGAGGGCATATGACATGAGCGACAATCCGATCTTTCGCCCGCTGGTCGCAGCGATCGTCGTGGCTCTGCTGCAGACTGCGTTTCTCGGCTACATGATCGAAAGCCGCGCCTCGATCCTGCGCAGCGGCGTCGATGTCGTGCTGAAGACCGTTCCCGTCGACCCGCGCGATCTGTTACGCGGCGACTATGTCATTCTCGCCTACGACATCTCGACCATTCCCGCCGATAAGATCACCGGCGGTTTTCCGACGGAAGCGATGGATGCGCAGCTATCGGTGCGGCTCGAGAAGCAATCGGATGGTTTCTGGGGCGTGGCGGAGGCCTCCTTCGGTCCGCTCGCACCGAAAGACGGCAGCGTGATCGCGCGCAGCGCGCCCTTCTACTACTATCCGACGCCCGATAATCCCCCGTCCTCCTTGAATGTCGAATATGGCATCGAACGGTACTATGTGCCTGAAGGCGAGGGCAGGGTGCTGGAGGAGGCGCGCAATGCCAGCGCCCTTGCCGTGACGGCAAGCATCGACGACGATGGCCGCATGCAGATCCGCGTGATCTCGATCGATGGAAAACCGCTTTACGAAGAGCCGCTCTACTGATCTTTACAGTTGCGTTTTCCGCCAAGTGACAAGAACACGACGACAACCGTATTTTTCCTTTGATCCATTGCAAACGGGTGATATAGAGACGCCGCGCTCGGGAACGCCCTGAACCCGGCGCAGAATGTGTTGCGGCTTTTGCAGCGATGTCTTCTGTGCCGATGTGAGCAGGCGCTGCGGTTTTCTGAACGCGGGTATGGTGAAATTGGTAGACACGCCAGATTTAGGTTCTGGTGCCGCAAGGCGTGGGAGTTCAAGTCTCTCTACCCGCACCAGAATAAGGGACGTCCAGGGCTGGTTCTTGGCGTCGATCGAGAAGACGGCGCCATTTTGCTTGCAAAACGGTGACTGATTTGCGTAAAGCCACTCCCGGCAAATGGATCGGCTCAAGTGCTCGTGTACAGAACACCGACAGAGCCCTGTCAACGTGAAATGAAGGTTTGAACATGCAGGTTATCGAAACGCTCGCTGAAGGGCTGAAGCGCGAACTCAAGGTCGTCATTCCGGCCAAGGACATGGAAGCTCGTATGAACGAGCGCCTCGAAGACGCCAAGGGCAAGGTCCGTATCAACGGCTTCCGTCCGGGCAAGGTGCCGTTCGCCCATCTGAAGAAGATGTACGGCAAGTCGATCATGGCCGAACTGGTCAACGAACTCGTTCGCGAAAAGCCGACCGAGATCCTGTCGGAGCGCGGCGAAAAGTCGGCGACCCAGCCGGAAATCGCGATGACCGAGAACGAGGCCGAAGCCGACAAGATCCTGAACGCCGAGGTCGATTTCGAATTCACGCTGGCTTACGAAGTCCTTCCGGCGATCGAGCTGAAGGATGTGAGCGGCATCAAGGTGACGCGCGAAGTCGTCGATATCGACGAGGCCGAAGTCACCGAGCAGATCCTCAAGATCGCTGAAAACGCCCGCACCTACGAAACCAAGAAGGGCAAGGCCGCAAACGGCGACCGTGTCACGATCGATTACCTCGGCAAGGTCGACGGCGTCGCCTTCGACGGTGGCAAGGACGAGGACGCTGAACTGGTTCTCGGCTCCAACCGCTTCATCCCGGGATTCGAAGAGCAGCTCGTCGGCGTCAAGGCAGGTGACGAAAAGGTCATCACCGTAACCTTCCCGGCCGAATATCCGGCTGCGAACCTCGCGGGCAAGGAAGCCACCTTCGACATCACCGTCAAGGACGTTGCCGCTGCTGCCGAAGTCGAAATCAACGACGACCTCGCCACCAAGCTTGGCCTCGAATCGGCTGACAAGCTCAAGGAAGTCGTCCGCGGCCAGATCGAAAGCCAGTACGGCTCGATGACCCGTCAAAAGGTCAAGCGTCAGATCCTCGATCAGCTGGACGAACTCTATCAGTTCGACACGCCGCAGCGCCTCGTCGACGCCGAGTTCGACAACATCTGGCGCCAGATCAACACCGACCTGCAGCAGGCCGGCAAGACCTTCGCCGATGAAGACACGACGGAAGAAGACGCCCGCGCCGAATACCGCAAGCTGGCGGAACGCCGCGTGCGCCTCGGCCTCGTTCTCTCTGAAATCGGCGAAAAGGCCGGCGTTCAGGTGAGCGACGAGGAAATGCAGCGCTCGCTGTTCGAACAGCTGCGCCAGTTCCCGGGCCAGGAAAAGCAGATCATCGACTACTTCCAGAAGACCCCGGGTGCCGCCGCTTCGCTGCGTGCGCCGATCTTCGAAGAAAAGGTTGTCGATCACCTGCTCTCCGAAGTGAAGGTCACCGACAAGACCGTCAGCAAGGAAGAGCTGATGGCCGATGACGAAGAGGACGCTTCGGAAACGAAGAAGGCCGCGCCGAAGAAGAAGGCCGCTGCCAAGGCTGAAGTTGCCGAAGGCGAAGAAGCCGCTGCGCCTAAGAAGAAGGCCCCGGCCAAGAAGAAGTCCGCTGACGATAGCGCCGAATAAGTTTAGCGCTGCCGAAAATTTGAAGAGGCCGTCCCGTGAGGGGCGGCCTTTTTGCTATACGTAAGATTTGTGCGGAAACGAAGAGACCCGCTGTCGCGATCTATCGGACAGCGCGCCTGAGCTCCGCAAATTCAAGCGATCAGGGCAAGGCGTAGCGGTTTCAACACCACGTTGGCAAATTGCGCCGCGGACGGCCCGAGATGACGATCACCTGCAGCGTTGCGCGTCAGACATGACGCGCAAAGGACGCTGTAGCACGTAGAACGTGCTGCACAAATTTTAGGAATTATGCAGTGGGTCGCCTATCCCTTTGCGACGAGTTCGCCCATTCGGTTGCCGGCATCGAGGCCAGCGATCTTGTATGCTTCGGCCAACGTCGGATAGTTGAAGGTGTTTTCGACGAAATACTCGACGGTGCCCTTCAGATTGAGCACGGCTTGGCCGATATGGACGAGCTCGGTCGCACCTTCGCCGACAATGTGGACACCGAGCAGGCGGCGGGTTTTTAGCGAGAAGATCAACTTCAGCAAGCCGGCGTCGAGGCCCATGATGTGCCCGCGCGACGTTTCCCGGAAACGCGCGATGCCGCATTCGTAAGGAATGCCACGTTCCTTGACCTCTTCCTCGGTTAGGCCGCAGGTGGAAATTTCCGGTACGGCATAAATGCCGTAGGGGAAGAACTTCGGCGGCTCCTTGGCGATTGCGCCAACGGCGACGCGTGCAGCGATGCGCCCCTGTTCCATCGACGTCGAGGCAAGGCTCGGAAAGCCGACGACGTCGCCGGCGGCATAGATATTAGGAACCGATGTCTGGAACGTCTCGGGGTTGACGCTCAACCGGCCGCGGCTATCGGCTTCCAGCCCGGCTGCGGACAAGTTCAGCGTGTCGGTGGCGCCCATGCGGCCGGCGGCAAACAGCACCATCTCGCAGATGATCACACGGCCGCTGTCGAGCGTGATCGAACATTTGCCGTCCGGCGTCCGCTCGACCTTTTCCGCCTTCTGGCCCAGATGCAGCTTCATGTTGCGGTCGCGCAACTGGTAGGTGAAATCCTCGACGATTTCCTTGTCGATGAAGTCGAGCATCGTCGCCTTCGGATCGATCACCGTGACGTGTGTGTCCAGCGCGCTGAAGATCGTCGCATATTCGATGCCGATGACCCCGGCGCCGATCACGGCCAGGGAACGCGGCAGATCTTCGATTTCCAGCAACTCGTCGCTATCGAGCACCGTCTTTCCGTCGAAAGGTATGTAGTCCGGGCGGAACGGTTTTGTGCCGACGGCGAGAAGAATGCTCGTACCGGAAACCCGAATGGTTTCTCCATCGTCCTTGACGATCTGCAGCGTCTGCGGGTCGACGAAGCTCGCCTTGCCGCGCAAGTGCTGGACGCGGTTGCGGGCAAACTGGTGTTCGAGCACCTCGACCTCGTGATCGAGCGTGATCAAAAGCCGGCGGCGCAGATCGTCGGCGCTGATTTCCTGCTTGACGCGATAGGCACGCCCGTAAAAGCCGCGCTCGCGCCAACCGGTGAGGTTCAGCGCGGTTTCACGGAGTGTCTTGGAGGGAATGGTGCCGGTATGGACCGAGACGCCCCCCACTCGTTTTCCCTGCTCGACGACAAGAACTCTCTTGCCCAGTTTGGCTGCTTGAATTGTGGCCCTGCGTCCTGCGGGACCACTGCCGACAACCACGAGATCATACTGGTTCATGACGAGTTTCCGGTGATGGCTGGAGAATCATTGTGCGTTGCGGCAATGTTCACTCCCAAGCGTCTATAACGTCAATCTTGCAGTCTAATAAAGCCTTATAAATTACGCTCGGTCTCGCAGGTGCCTGTTTTACGAAATGCGCTTATATATTGCCGACGGATTTACAATGGGAGATGGTGCCATGGCCGTACACGAGACCGACGTCACGCGCGTCCATGATCTCAACCAGGACCTGCTTTCGCAGACAGAACCAACCGACGCGCCCGGAAAGCCCCGCAGCCGCCCTGGTGTTGTCGCCGCGGCGGTTTACGAAGATGGTCAGCGCATTCGTGACATCGAAATCCAGGAAGCCCACAACTGGAGGGGCCGCGACAAGGCAGTCGTCTGGATCGGCCTGCATGAGCCGGACGAAGCGTTGCTGCGGGAGGTGCAAGCCGAATTCGGTCTGCACGAGCTTGCCATCGAAGACGCAGGCCATGCCCATCAGCGCCCCAAGCTGGAGATCTACGGCGAGGCGATTTTCGTTGTCGCGCGGACGGCCCATATGGGCGGAGACGAAATCGTCTTCGGCGAGACCCATCTGTTTGTCGGCCGCGGCTATGTCGTGTCCGTGCGCCACGGACCATCCACCTCCTACAATCAGGTCAGACAGCGGTGCGAGGCTTCGCCGGCGGCGCTGGCGCATGGCGAGAACTACATCCTCTATTCCATCCTCGATTTTATCGTCGACAACTACATGCCCGTCGTCGAAGGGATTCACGCCGAGGTCGAGGAACTGGAAGAACGCGTGCTGCGTGATCGGCTGGACAAAAAGGATATCGAGAGGCTCTATTTCCTGCGGCGCAGCCTGCTTCGGTTACGCAATGCGGTCGTGCCGCTGGTCGATGTCTGCCGGCGTCATGAACATCTCGATCTTCCTGGCATGGATGCAACATTGCACGCGCTGTTTCGCGATGTCACCGATCATGTTCGCCGGGTTCAGGAAGATATCGACACCCTGCGCGAAGTGCTTGCCTTCACCTTCGAAGCCAGCCTGATGATCGGCCAGTCCGAGCAGACGGAGATTTCGCGCAAGCTGGCGTCCTGGGCGGCCATCCTGGCGGTGCCAACGGCAATAGCGGGCATCTACGGCATGAACTTCGACGAAATGCCCGAGTTGAAATTTCGCTACGGTTATTTTCTGATCCTGGCGGTCATCGTCGTCACCTGCAGCCTGCTCTACCGAATGTTCCGGCGAGCGAGGTGGCTATAGCGCCCGCCTCAGATCAGTCGTAGCCCCTTCAGGCTGGCATGGCCGTCCTTGCCAATGATGATGTGGTCATGAACGGTGATGCCGAGCGGCTTTGCCGTTTCGATGATCATTTTGGTCATGTCGATATCGGCACGCGAGGGGGTCGGGTCGCCGGAGGGATGGTTGTGGACGAGAATCAAAGCAGTGGCCGAGAGTTCCAGAGCGCGCTTAACGACTTCGCGCGGATAGACAGGCGTATGGTCGACCGTTCCCGTCTGCTGCACTTCGTCAGCGATTAATGCATTGCGCTTGTCGAGGAAGAGAATCCGGAATTGTTCACGGGTCTCGTGCGCCATGGCTGCATGGCAATAATCGATCACCGATGACCAGGAGGAGAGAACCTGCTTGCCCTTGAGTTCGCTCTTCAGAGTCCTGTGAGCGACGGTCGAAATGAGCTTCAGATCGAAAGCCACGGACTCGCCGATGCCCTTCACTTCCTGCAGCAGGGTGGGGGAAGCGCCGAAGACGCCGGCCAGTGTCCCGAAGCGCTCGAGCAAGGCTTTGGCGATGGGCTTGGTGTCGCGGCGCGGAATCAGCCGAAAAAGCAGCAATTCCAGGATTTCGTAGTCTGCGAGCGCTGTGTCACCATGGTCTCTGTAGCGTGTTCGCAGGCGGTCGCGGTGGCCATGATAGTGCGCCTCTTCCTGCTGTGCGGCCTGGATGCCGAGGCCGGAGCGTTTTGCCGGCTGTTCCGCGAAAAAGCCCCTTTCGTCAGCCGGTTGCGAATCATCGCCGTCGGGAGAGAAAGGGGGCTTGGTCATCGCGAACCTATGTTGGCAGTCCCGGACGGTCGAGACCGGCCGGCGACAGAGTGAAAATCTCGCAGCCGTCGGCCGTCACGCCGACCGTATGCTCATATTGGGCGGAGAGGGACCGGTCGCGGGTGACGGCGGTCCAGCCATCGGCCAGGACCTTCACATGCGGGCGGCCGAGATTGATCATCGGCTCGATGGTGAAGATCATGCCCTCGCGCAATTCCGGACCTTCATTCGCCCGGCCGTAATGCAGAATGTTCGGGGCGTCATGAAACAGCCGGCCGACACCGTGGCCGCAGAAGTCGCGCACAACCGAGCAACGCTCCGCCTCGGCAAAGGTCTGGATGGCCTCGCCGATGGCACCGGTGCGTGCGCCCGGCTTCACCGCGGCAATGCCGCGCATCAGGCATTCGTAGGTGACTTCAAGCAGCCGCTCGGCGGCGCGCTTGATCTCGCCGACCGGATACATGCGGCTGGAATCGCCATGCCAGCCATCGACGATGTAGGTGACGTCGATATTGACGACATCGCCCTCGCGCAGCGGCTTTTCATTGGGAATGCCATGACAGACGACATGATTGATCGAGGTGCAGGAGGACTTCGTGTAGCCGCGATAATTGAGCGTGGCGGGCAGGGCGTTGTTGTCCATGCCGAATTCGAACACAAAGCGATCGATCTCGTCGGTCGTCACACCCGGCTTGACGCGGTTTGCCAGTTCGTCGAGGCATCTGGCAGTGACCTGGCAGGCACGCTTGATGGCGGCGAAATCCTCGGGCGTGTAGAGGCGGATGACGCCGGTATTCTTGTAGGGCGCAGACGCTGCCTCGATATAGGTGACCATTACAATACTTTCAGTTGCCTTTCCCTGCTGTCATAGATCAGCAAAGGCGGGTTCGTCCATCATGATCAGGCCGTCCGGCGTAATTTGCTGCGGGGAAACGCGGCATTTGACGACGAAGGCCTCGACGCCGCGCTGTCGGGCCCGCTGGAAGGCCTGGGCATAGAGAGGGTCAAGGTCGTCGCAGACCCTGAAGGTCGCGCAGTCATCCCGTTGGATCAGATAGATCATGATGCCGCGATGACCGGCCTCGACCATGTCGCCAAGTTCCTCGAGGTGCTTGGCCCCGCGTGCTGTCGGGCTATCCGGAAATTCGGCAAGTCCTGATGCGCGGCTGAAATGCACGTTCTTGACCTCGACATAGGCGCGGCCGCGCTGAGGGTCGGTCAGAAGCATGTCGATGCGGGAGTTGCGACCGTATTTTTGCTCCCGCTGCAGGGTCGAATAGAGATGCAGATCGCCAATCTGGCCTCCCGTGATCGCTTCCTCTGCCAGCCGGTTCGGCAGGCCGGTATTGATGCCGACGACAGTGCCGCCCACGTCCACCATCTCGAGCATGTAACGATGTTTTCGCGTCGGGCTGTCATGCTCGGAGAGCCAGATGGGCGATCCGGGCGAGGTCAGGCCGCGCATCGATCCGGTATTGGGGCAGGAGCCCGTGATCGCACGGCCATCCTCCAGAACTGCGTCGAAGAGAAAGCGCTTGTAGCGTTGGACGAGGACAGCAGGCACGAGCGGCCGGTCGAAGATCATGAAGCCGAATTCCGTTCTGCTTCAGGCGCGGGCGCGAACGTAGGAGCCGGGGGCTTCCTCCAGGGTATTGAGTGTTCCGCCGGTCTTGCGGGCGGGAACGCGCTCGCTGTCGAGAGCTTCAATCCAGGCATGCCAATGCGGCCACCAGGAGCCCGGAGTCTCGGTGGCTGTCTCCACCCAATCCTCGAAATCGCCCTTGGCGGGACCACCCGTCCAGAATTGGTATTTGTGCTTGTCCGGAGGGTTGACAACGCCTGCAATATGCCCTGATCCGGCCATGACATAGGTGACATCGCCGCCGAAAAACTGGCTGCCGACGAACACCGATTTTGCCGGCGCGATGTGATCTTCCTTGGTAGCGAGATTGTAGATTGGGATCTTCACGTCGCCGAGCGAAATCTTCTTCCCCGCCAGCACCATCTTGCCCTTGGTCAGATTGTTCTCGAGATAGCAGTTGCGCAGATAGAAGGAATGGTTCGCCGCCGGCATGCGCGTCGAATCGGAGTTCCAGTAGAGCAGGTCGAAGGCCGAAGGTTCCTGGCCTTTCAGGTAGTTGTTGACGAAATACGGCCAGATCAAGTCCGATGCGCGCAACATGTTGAAAGCCATGGCCATTTTCGAGCCGTCGAGATAGCCGTTCTCCTTCATCCGCTGCTCGATCTGGGTGATCTGCTCCTCATCGGCAAAAACCTTGAGATCACCGGCATAGGTGAAATCGACCTGCGTCGTGAACAGCGTCGCCGACCGGATGCGCTTGTCGCCCTCCTTCGCCTGCAAGGCGAGCGTTGCCGCAAGCAGGGTCCCGCCGACACAATAACCGATCGCGTTGACATCCTCTTCGCCGGTTGCCAGTTGGATCGTGTCAAGTGCGAAGCCGATGCCTTCGCGGGCATAGGATTCCCAGTCCTTGTTGGCATGGCGCTCATCAGGGTTGACCCAGGAGATCACGAAGACGGTATGTCCCTGGTCCACCGCCCATTTGATGAAGGATTTTTGCGGATTGAGGTCCAGCACGTAGAATTTGTTGATCCACGGCGGGCAGATCAGCAGCGGTCGCTTCAGGACGGTCTCGGTGGAGGCGTCATACTGCAAGACCTGGCAGACATCGCTCTGGGCGATCACCTTGCCCGGCGTAATGGCGATGTTCTCGCCGACTGCGAACTTGCTCGTATCCGTCTGCCGCAGTTTGAGATCGCCTTTGCCTGCCGCGATGTCCTCGGCGAGCATCTGCATCCCCTTGACGAGGTTTGCGCCGCTCGATGCCACCGTTTCGCGATAGAGTTGCGGGTTCGTCGTCACGAAATTTGCCGGTGAAAGGGCGCTCGAAATCTGCCGCACGTAGAAGGCGGCCTTGTGCCTCGTGTGATCATCGAGGCCGTCGGCATCGCGCACCATCCGGTCCGCCCAGTTGGAGGTAATGAAATAGCTTTGCCGCAGGAAATCGAAGAACGGATTGGCGACCCAATCGGCGTCGGCGAAACGCTTGTCGTCCTGTGGCACCTCTTCCGGGTCAGCGACGGCTTCGCCGCTCATTTTCTGCAGCGTGCGTGTCCACATCGAAAAGAAGCTGCCCATCAGGGAGGTTTGAGCCTCCAGCGTCCGTCTGGGATCGGACAGCCAGTATTCGGAGACTTTCGACAACGTCTTGACCATATCGACGACCGGATCGGCCATCATGTCGGTCTTGCGACCGCTTTCGCGCGGCGCAAGCCAAGCGGATGCCGCCTTGCCGAGTTGCTCCACCGTGCGCGCGAGGTTTACCGCTAAGGCTTCGGGATCCTTGACGATATAGGGATCGACTGATTTCGGGTCGAAGCCGGGGAAACCATCCGTATTGGGGCCGGAGGGGTTCTCGGTCTTCCTGTGTTCTGCCACCCCGTTTCCTCCACAGATGTTTGTTTGTTTTGTCTTTTTACATTCTGCCTTAAAATGATTACAAGTGCCAGCGCATGTTGGACATGCCTTTTGGCAGTCGGCAAACCTCAGGCGAAGATCGAGCGGCACGGGCCGAGCAGGGGCATGATGAAGAAGTCGGGAAAAGCAGAGATGGTGCGGATGGTAGCGGCCTGTGGAGCGGTTGGTGTTGCCCTTGTGCTCGCCGGCTGCACCTCAGCCACGGTTGACGAAAAGCCGTCCGCTTATTCCGCGACGATGGCCAAGCCTGTTCCGGCAGATGTCTATCCGGTGATCGAAGGCAAGCGTCCTGCGGCGAGCGCACAGATGACCAATGAGGAAGCCGCCGCCCAGGAAGCGCGGCTGACGGCATTGAGTTCGGCCCGCGCGTCCGGCAAAATCTCGGAAGCGGAATATCAGCGCCGCCTGAATGAGCTTCAACAGCTTGCTGCCAATCACGGCGCCGAGACGCTGAAGCAGATACAGAATTAGCGCTTGCGTTTCCGCTGATTTGGACGCAAAGCGTTTCGTGGCCGCGTGGGCCGATTGCACCGCGCGTTTCTCCGTGCACGGATGATTCGAACGACGGAGACCGCGCAAGACGAGGTTAGAGATGGAAGAGTTTCACAAAGTCCGGCGTCTGCCGCCTTACGTTTTCGAACAGGTCAACCGTTTGAAAGCCAGCGCGCGAGCGGGTGGAGCCGACATCATCGACCTTGGTATGGGCAACCCCGACCTGCCAACGCCGAAATCTGTCGTCGATAAATTGTGCGAGGTCGTCCAGGACCCCCGCACGCACCGCTATTCCTCGTCCAAGGGTATTCCAGGTCTGCGTCGGGCGCAGGCCGCCTATTATGCGCGCCGCTTTGGCGTCAAGTTGAACCCGGATACGCAGGTCGTTGCGACGCTCGGCTCGAAGGAAGGCTTCGCCAACATGGCGCAGGCGATCACCGCACCGGGTGACGTCGTGCTTTGTCCCAACCCGACCTATCCGATCCACGCCTTCGGCTTCCTGATGACCGGCGGCGTGATCCGCTCGATCTCGGTGGAGCCCGATGACACGTTCTTCCCGCCGCTGGAGCGGGCGATCCGACATTCAATCCCCAAGCCGATCGCGCTGATCATCAATTACCCGTCCAACCCGACGGCGCATGTGGCGACGCTCGATTTCTATAAGGAAGTCGTGGCCTTCGCCAAGAAGCACGACATCATCATCCTGTCGGATCTCGCCTATTCGGAAATCTATTTCGACGACATGCCGCCCCCGTCTGTCCTTGAAGTGCCGGGCGCGATGGATATCACGGTCGAATTCACCTCGATGTCGAAGACATTCTCCATGCCCGGCTGGCGCATGGGGTTTGCCGTTGGCAACGAGCGCCTCATCGCTGCGCTGACGCGGGTCAAGTCCTATCTCGACTACGGTGCCTTCACGCCGATCCAGGTTGCGGCGACGCATGCGCTGAACGGAGACGGATCCGACATCGCCGAGGTACGCAATATCTACAAGCGCCGGCGCGATGTTCTGGTCGAAAGCTTCGGCAAGGCTGGATGGGACGTGCCGCCGCCGGCCGCCACCATGTTCGCCTGGGCAAAGATCCCGGAAAAATTCCGCCATCTCGGTTCGCTGGAGTTCTCCAAGCTGCTGGTAGAGAAAGCCGATATTGCGGTGGCACCGGGCATCGGCTTCGGCGAGCAGGGGGATGACTACATCCGCATCGCGCTTGTCGAGAACGAACACCGTATTCGGCAGGCTGCCCGCAGCTTGAAGAAGTTCCTTTCGACGGCGGACGACACTTTGCACAACGTCATTTCGTTGAATGCCCATCGCTGAGGTGCCGGGTTCGGTTCCCTCGAAACTCTGCTCCGCCGCCTGAGGCGGAGCGTTCTCGACATGTTAGGAATAGTGAATGTCAGATGCCCTTAAAATCGGCATTGCGGGCTTGGGTACCGTTGGCGCCTCGCTCGTGCGTATCCTTCAGGAGCGTCATGAGGCGCTGGCGACGACATGCGGCCGGGCCATCGAGATTACTGCCGTCACGGCGCGCGACAGGAATCGTGATCGCGGCGTCGACCTTACCGCAATGCAGTGGCATGACGATGCACTGTCGCTCGCCCAGACGGCCGATATCGACGTCTTCGTCGAACTGATGGGCGGTGCCGGAGAGCCGGCCTATTCCGCCGTCAAGGCAGCGCTGTCGCGCGGACTTCACGTCGTTACCGCCAACAAGGCACTGCTCGCCGCACACGGCATTGAGCTTGCGGGGCTTGCTGAGGAGCATGGTGCGCTGCTGAACTATGAAGCGGCCGTCGCCGGTGGCATTCCGGTCATCAAGGCACTGCGTGAATCGCTGACCGGCAATACGATTTCCCGCGTCTACGGCATCATGAACGGCACGTGCAACTACATCCTCACCAAGATGGAGAAGGAGGGGCTCTCCTTCGAAGCCTGCCTCAAGGAAGCGCAGCGTCTCGGCTATGCGGAAGCCGATCCGGCCTTCGACATCGAGGGCAACGACACCGCGCACAAGCTCGCCATTCTGACCAGCCTTGCCTATGGCACGGCGATTGCCGCAGATGACATCTATCTTGAAGGCATCACCAATATCTCGATCGACGATATCCACGCGGCCGCCGATCTCGGCTACCGCATCAAGTTGCTCGGCGTCGCGCAGCGCACCGAAAGCGGCATCGAGCAGCGGGTGCATCCGACCATGGTGCCGCTCGATTCGGTAATCGCGCAGGTCGATGGCGTGACCAACGCCGTGGCGATCGAGTCCGACATTCTCGGCGAGCTCCTGATGGTCGGCCCCGGCGCCGGCGGCAATGCGACGGCATCCGCCGTGCTCGGCGATATCGCCGACATCGCAAAGAGCCGGCCCGGCGCACAGCATGTGCCGGCCTTCGGCCGTCCGGTGACCGCACTGCTTACCTACAAGCGTGCGCAGATCCAGAGCCATGAGGGCGGTTACTTCATCCGCCTTAAAGTCGTCGATAGAACTGGGGTTTTCGCGAAAATCGCCACCCATATGGCGGAAAATCACATCTCGCTCGAATCGATCGTCCAGCACTCGAAGCATCCGGTCGAGACCGGCGAACCGCAAACGATCATCCTGGTCACCCATGCGACGACCGAGCAATCGGTGCGCAAAGCCGTCGCCTCGATCAAGAGCGAAGGCTATCTCGTCGGTGATCCCCAAGTGATCCGCATCGAGCGCCCAAAGGCCGTTTGATTTCTGTCGTGAGGCTTTTTTGCGGCCCCGTCCGGATATCGACCCGGATGGGGCCGCTGTCGTTTCCGGTTTGCGGACAGCGCAAAAGATGGCTACGAACGGTCAAGCAATCATGGGGGTATCATGAGCGAGTTGGTAGATCCGGTCCAGCGGGCTTTTCTCGGTGTCGAGCGCTCGGTAAGCGGGCAACGCTGGGTCTCGCGGCTCGATCAGGCCGGCCAGAACCGCGCGCTCGCCATCAGCCAGGTCCATGGTTTTTCAGATCTCATCGCCCGGGTGCTGGCCGGCCGTGGCGTGACGATGGACGACGCCGTCGCGTTCCTTGAACCGACGATCCGCTCGCTGATGCCCGATCCCGATACGCTGACTGACTGCAGCAAGGCCGCCGCTCGCATCGTCGCTGCCATCAAGAAACGTGAGAAAGTCGCTATCTTCGGCGATTACGATGTCGATGGAGCCGCATCGTCCGCCCTGATGTACCGCTTCCTGCGCCATTTCGGCGTGGACGCCGAAATCTACATTCCGGACCGTATTTTCGAGGGCTACGGGCCCAATCCGGCTGCGATCAACCAGTTGATCGACAACGGTGCCCGCCTGATCGTCACGGTGGACTGCGGCTCGACGAGTCACGGATCGCTCGCCGCGGCCGAAACGCGCGGCATCGATGTTGTGGTGATCGATCACCACCAGGTTGGGGCGCAACTGCCGCCGTGCGTGGCGCTGGTCAATCCGAATCGTGAGGATGATCTTTCGGGGCAGGGCCATCTCTGCGCCGCCGGCGTGGTCTTCCTCGTTCTCGTCAATGCGGTACGTCAACTGCGAGAAGCCGGAGACGGCCGGGTTGCTTCGTTCGATCTCCTCGCGCTGCTCGATCTTGTCGCTCTGGCGACCGTCTGCGACGTCGTGCCCCTCAAGGGGTTGAACAGGGCCTATGTGGTGAAGGGGCTTGTCGCCGCCCGCCATATGCAGAATCTGGGACTGTCGGCACTCTTTCGCAAGGCCGGCCTCGGCGGGCCGGTGACGCCCTATCATTTCGGCTTCCTGATCGGGCCGCGAATCAATGCCGGGGGGCGTATCGGCGATGCGGCACTTGGTAGCCGTCTGCTTACGCTAGACGAGGAAAACGTGGCGGAGCAGATCGCAGCAAGGCTCGATGAATTGAACCGCGAGCGCCAGGCGATGGAAATTGCCATGCTGGCCGAGGCGGAGGCGGAGGCGCTGGCGGAAT
The DNA here is from genome assembly GCF_000379605.1 of Rhizobium giardinii bv. giardinii H152. GTDB lineage: Bacteria > Pseudomonadota > Alphaproteobacteria > Rhizobiales > Rhizobiaceae > Pararhizobium > Pararhizobium giardinii. The sequence goes on from NZ_KB902591.1 coordinate 196,161, forward strand.
ATGGCAATGGTGACGCCGCCTCCATCATCGTCACAGCGCGCGAAAACTGGCATCCCGGCATCGTCGGCTTGTTGGCGGCGCGGCTCAAGGAAAAATTCCGCCGCCCGGCCTTTGCCATCGCCTTCGATCCGAGCGGCAAGGGAACAGGATCGGGCCGCTCGATCAGTGGCTTCGATATCGGACGAATCGTCCGTGCTGCCGTCGATGCCGGCCTTCTGGCGAAAGGCGGCGGCCACGCCATGGCGGCGGGCTTGACGGTCGAGCGCGCCAATCTCGGCAAGCTGCGGCATTTCTTCGACGAAAAAGCGCAAAATGCCATCAGGGATCTCGTCTCGGCCGAGACGCTGAAGATCGATGGAGCATTGGGGGCGGCCGGCGCCAATCTGGCGCTGATCGACCAACTGGAGCAGGCGGGCCCCTACGGGGCGGGCCACCCGCAGCCGGTCTTCGCCTTGCCGTCGCACCGCTTGCGCGATTCACGACAGGTGGGCGCCAATCATGTGAAGATCACGCTGGAGGGGCAGGACGGCTCGCGCGTCGAGGGAATTGCTTTCCGCGCTATTGAAACCCCGCTTGGTGATCTCCTGCTGTCGGGCCGCGGCACGTCCATCCATGTCGCGGCATCGATTTCTGCTGACTTATGGCAGGGAACGCGACGCGTGCAGCTGCGCGTGATCGACGCTGCGAAAGCACTCTGAACGAGCCTCTCGCGGTACTGAAAATAGGCGTCAATGCTGTCGGAGATCAGGAAACCATGGCACGCCCTAGGGGAGTCGAACCCCTCTTCCCAGAATGAAAATCTGGTGTCCTAACCGATAGACGAAGGGCGCATCAGTGGTGTGGGCGTCTTATAGTCAGACACTTGGAATGCTGCAAGCGCTAAATCGCATTTTTTTTGAGTTTTTTTGCAGTAAAAACAGCGGCAAAGTAGACCTGATACGTCGTGCGGAAGCGTTCACCGGCAAGCTGTTTTCACCGGCAGCGCGCAAACTTCCATGTTATGGGAGAGGTTCACAAATGGCACGCCCTAGGGGAGTCGAACCCCTCTTCCCAGAATGAAAATCTGGTGTCCTAACCGATAGACGAAGGGCGCATCAGTTGTGTGGGCGTCTTATAGTCAGGGGTTTTGAATACCGCAAGCGGCAATTTTCATTTTCCTGTAAAAAAGTCCGGATAAGGCGGCATTCCTGGGGAAAAGAGGAAATACTAAATCAAAACAAGTGCTTGATGTCATACTTGTCGACGGCGGCAACGCCAGTTCCAGTCGCGGATTTCACCGGTATCGATATGAACGGATTCCGTGTGGCAATAGGTTCCAACGCCGCCACGTCCGGGGATGGTGCGCAGATATTCGGCAAGATCCCACTTGCTGACGCCGGGCACCTGGATGTCGGCGGCCTGGCAGGTCGTGTGAAGGGAATACCGACGGCCGCCGGCCCGAATGTTGTGTTTGAGATCCCGCAGGCCCGAGGTCACCATGACCTTGCGGCCATAATGGGTCTCGACGACCTTAAGGAGTTGTAGCAATTCCGGACGGAAACAGCCGGTCTCCACTTTCTCGGTCTGCAGTTGGAGGCCGTTCGGCGCAAGCCGCGCCAGACCGGGCAGGGCGGCCACTTCGACCGCGGCACGTTCGTCGTCATGACCGGGCTGGGAATCGTCCACTGTCGCAAACATCGAGGTGGTCTGGACGCCCGGCAAGTCCGTGAAGCCGAGCGCTGCAATCTGGCGCTGCGGCGTGTTGGCGGCGGCGAGTGTCTTCTTCGCCGGTGTTTTGGCGAAACGGTCGCTGTTAAACTGGCCCTTGGTCTTGCGCTTGGCGGCAAACAGTGCGGCGAACGTCAGCGGCTTCTGCGTTGCATCCTGCTCGTCGCCATCGTCTGGCGCGTTTTCGGATCTTGCAGCCGCGGTGGCAACGGCGGTCTGATTTGCAGACACCGCTTGCGCCGCCGCTGGCTGCGGCGTGACGTCGCCGTCACGCAGGGCGTTGGCGGTCGAGGGAATCGGTACTGCCGCCGGAAGAGCGGTGCCGTCCGCGCCGGATTCGGCGCTTGCAACCTGCTGCGTCGCGGGAACCGCACCCTCGGCATTGCTTGCGCCATCAAGCGGCAGCCCAGCCGGGCTGGTCGCGGGTTGGCCGCCGTTGAAAAGGCTGTTCGTGGATGGGTTGACGCCGGTTTGTTGCCCGACAGGCAACGGTGCATTGCCCGTTTCCCTATCGGCATTCTGCATCTGGGCAGGAATCGCATTCGGCGTCTGGACCGCAAAGATGCTGCTGGAGGTTGCTTTGACACCAGTGCTTTGCATCGTCAGCGATGCCGGCTGGCTGTTGGTCCCGGCGGCAACCATCGCGTTGGCGTCGACCGGGTTCCCGGCCTGTGCGCCGGCGCCGACGACCGCCACCTGTTGGTCCTGATAGGTCCCGGGCACTGCCTGCGCCGCATCGGCAGACGCGGTTTCGGCAACCGTCTCTTCAGCCACCGAGGGCGCTTGCGCGGTTTCCTTGCCAGCCGAGACGCAGCCGGAAAGGGCCATAACGGAAACGGTCAGGGCGAGAGCGCAGCCGAAACTGCGAATCGTCGGCGCTTTTTGCAGAACACGCAACGTTGGATCCCCACTCAATGCGGGCCCGGGCGACATATCGTTGCCGTCATGGCCGATCATATCGAAGGCACAAACAGCGCACCGTGGCGCGATACCTGTCTGGGGCATACGCACCGCTCTTGCGGTTTGACCGGTTCAACCGGGGCAGGATGGTGTCGACCTTAAGAGGCGACTCACATCCCGATCCCCCTAACGTTCGCGTGCACAGTAGTGAACGCGTCGTTGTTTGTAAACCTGCGCTGACGCAGGCGCTGGTTGTCACACGGTGGGAGACTTTCACCAAGGCGGTGGTTGAGCCGTTCCGCCATGAACCAGGCGATTTCCATCTTTCGAGGGGTTATCGCCCGGTCCCATTGTGCGGGGCTTACCAGGCGCCGGTATTGCCCATCGACCGCCATGGCTCCTGCGGCGGCAGGTCTTCGCCCTTCTGCAGGATTTCGATCGATATGCCATCCGGTGAACGAACGAAGGCCATGTGCCCGTCGCGCGGCGGGCGATTGATGGTGACGCCGTTATCCATCAGATGCTGGCAAGTCGCGTAGATATCATCGACCTCGTATGCCAGATGACCAAAGTTGCGGCCGCCGGTGTAGTCCTCGGTATCCCAGTTATAGGTGAGCTCCAGGCAAGGGGACAATTCCGCTTTCGCGTGGGAGAGATCGCCGGGGGCTGCAAGGAAAACCAGGGTGAACCGGCCCTTTTCGTTCTCGTAGCGGCGGATTTCCACAAGGCCGAAAAGCGTGCCATAAAAGTGAAGCGCCGCGTCCAGATCTTTGACGCGAACCATCGTGTGCAGATAACGCATTGTAATATCCCTGTTTTGCCGAAGATGCAGTATATTTAGCCGCAAGTCAGCCAGAGGCAAGGCTTGGGAGATAGCCTTGGTCGACGGCAAATTTCATCCGAGGGCTTGCACAATTGCGGCGGGACGATGTTATTCTGACCGTCAAGAATCAGTTAACCGTAATGAGTGTGACGCGTAAACGAGGGGCTGGCGGGCAATGGCGGACAGGATTTCAGCGAAGGGCGTCACGCCGGACGAGGACATCAGCAACGATGCGCTTGATCTGATCGAAATTACCGGTGTGATCAAGTGGTTCGATGTTGCCAAGGGGTTCGGTTTCATCGTCCCCGACAACGGCATGCAGGATGTGCTTGTTCATGTCACCTGCCTGCGCCGCGATGGTTATCAGACCGTTCTCGAAGGAGCGCGTGTTGTTGCCCTGATCCAAAAGCGCGACCGCGGCTATCAGGCTTTCCGCATCCTGTCGATGGATCAGTCGACCGCCGTCCATCCGTCGCAACTGCCGCCGGTCAAGACACATGTTCAGGTGACGCCGACCAGCGGGCTGGAGCGGGTGCTTGTCAAGTGGTTCAACCGCACCAAGGGCTTCGGTTTCCTGACGCGGGGCGATGGTACCGAGGACATCTTCATTCATATGGAAACGCTCCGTCGGTTCGGCCTTACCGAACTGCGCCCTGGTCAGACTGTTCTGGTTCGCTTCGGCGATGGCGACAAGGGGCTGATGGCTGCCGAAATCCATCCGGACGTACCGGCACCGACCGGTCGGGCGCATTGATGCCGGCGCGTTTCTCGCGCCGTACCGGAAGCGCCCTTGTGGCGCTTTTTTTATGGCTGGTTCCGTTTTGCGCCCCTGCAGCCGAGCTTACCTTCGCTACGGAGCCGCTGCAGATCATCTCTGCCGGCGGCAAGGTGCACAGGTTGACTGTCGAACTGGCCGTTGATGGTGCCCAGCGTGCCCAGGGATTGATGAACCGGCGTCACATGCCACGAGACCGTGGCATGTTGTTCGATTTCGGCGAGACGCGCCAGGTGATGATGTGGATGAAGGACACCTATCTGCCACTCGACATGCTGTTCATCGCCAGGGACGGCGAGGTCAAGACGGTGCGTGAAAACGCCGTGCCCCTGTCCGAATCCATCATCGCCTCCCGCGTCCCCGTCGCGTTCGTTCTCGAATTGAATGCCGGCACCGTCAGCCGTCTCGGCATCGCCCCGGGCGACATCGTCGATAGCCAGCATATATCCGCGGCAAAGCCATAAATCGGCATTCGTGCATGCGTTGATTGCACAATTTAGCTATTGCAGGGGCAGGGGTAAGCGTGTATCTCCGCCTCATCGATGGGTCACGGAGTGTAGCGCAGCCTGGTAGCGCATCTGGTTTGGGACCAGAGGGTCGGGAGTTCGAATCTCTCCACTCCGACCACCGAATTTTTCATGACAGCGTTGGCACTGATTGAACCGTTGTTTCGGCGGGCACCTATTTTGGCGCCACAGGGGTGCCACTTTGAACTGCGTTCTGCCGCGACACCATGAAGGCCGGTAAAATCGGCGGATATATCACCGGAAGGTCATTCCGTTTTAATCCATTCTGCGCTATGGCAATGCGCAGCAACCGGCAGCAGTGATCCGGTGTGACGGAACGAAGGTGGAGACCGCTCAAGACATGTCCGCGAAAATCTATCGACCCGCAAAAACCGCCATGCAGTCGGGCAAAGCCAAGACGCATTTGTGGGTTCTTGAGTTCGATCAGGAAAAGGCGCGCACGATCGATCCGATCATGGGCTACACGAGTTCGGCCGACACCCGCCAGCAGGTCAAGTTGACGTTCGAGACCGCCGAGCAGGCGATTGCCTATGCTGAACGCAATGGCATCGACTACCGCGTCATCGCGCCGAAGGAAGCGACCCGCAAGAACGTTTCCTACAGCGATAATTTCCGGTTCAGCCGCACCCAGCCCTGGACGCACTGACACCAGGCTGCCCATTTCCGGAGGTCATCACCTCCTTCAAGCGGCCCCTTAGCTCAGCTGGATAGAGCACCTGCCTTCTAAGCAGGTTGTCGCAGGTTCGAGCCCTGCAGGGGTCGCCAAAAACTCTCAAGAATCAGAGTATTGCTTCAATCTCTTGCGGAGCGAGTTTAACCATTCGATGCGGCTTAGCTGATTCTCCCGCAACTCATGGCCCCCGACGCTGTACGCATCACCGCATTTCCCGGGCAATCGACGCCGGCGTCGGTATCTGTCTGCGCGGCTAGGAGATTCGTGTTCCACTGACACAAACCGCAAAAATCATCTCAATTTGGTTGCAATTGGCCGGTTACAGCTTGGCACCCGCCTGTTGATGCGGATTTTTCAGAAGGAAACTCCATGGCCTCCAAATTGCGAGTAGCTGTTCTCTTTGGCGGACAATCCGCAGAGCATGATGTTTCGATCCTTTCCGCCCGCAATGTCGTCAAGGCCATCGACGCTGCCAAATACGAGGTCATACCGATCCTTATCGATCGGGCCGGACAATGGTTGTTGATAGAACTGCTGGACGGGGCTTTGCCGGCCTCCGTGGCCTATGTCGGGACAAAGGTCTGCTTGCTGCCCGGTGGGTGCGGTCGGCTTGTCGCCGTCGAAGGCTCCGCCGGTTCCCGCGAACTGCCGGCGATCGATATCCTGTTTCCCGTTCTGCACGGATTGCACGGCGAGGACGGGTCCGTCCAGGGGCTGGCTCAGATTGCAGGTGTTCCCCTGGTCGGCTGCGGTATCCTGGGGTCGGCCATAGCCATCGATAAGGACGTGGCCAAACGCCTGCTGCGCGAGGCGGGTCTGCCGGTCGCCCGTTCGATCGCCGTTAGACCTGGCGAGCACCCGGTATTCGACGAGGTCGCGAAGGCCCTCGGATCGCCGCTTTTCGTCAAGCCCGCGCGACAAGGCTCGTCGGTTGGGGTCAGCAAAGCGCGCACTGAGAGCGAATTTCATGACGCGCTCGGTGAGTCGTTCAGGTTTGATACGAAGGTTCTCGTGGAAGAGTTCGTCCAGGCTCGCGAGATTGAATGCGCGGTTCTTGAGAACCCCGACGGAACGATCGTGGTCTCGGTCCCCGGCGAGATCGTGACGGGCGAGGGGCACGGATTCTATACCTATGAAGCAAAGTACATCGACGAAAAGGGCGCCACCATCAACATCCCGGCGCTGCTTCCCGAACTGACGGCGCGACAGTTGCAGGACATGGCGAGACAAGCATTCATCGCGCTGGGCTGCGAGGGGCTAGCCCGCGTCGATTTTTTCCTCCGGCCGGACATGACAGTCGTTGTCAACGAAATCAACACCATGCCGGGATTCACCGATATCAGCATGTACCCCAAAGCAATGGCGGCGACCGGAACGTCCTACCCTGAACTCATTGACCGGCTGATCGAGCACGGACTGGCAAGAGCCAAACGGGCCGTCTGATCGGGGGAACGGGCTGCGGCAGTCGGCAAGTGTTCCGCCGGTCTTTAGCCGGGTAACCTTAATTGCAAATGAGATCATGGCCGCAGCATCGGAGGATTGCCGACCGGCCAGGGCTCGCTCCATGCCGTGTTGGAACCAAGTTTTCGCCGGCGCGTTCTGCGGCATGGACCAGATTTTAGCCGACATCTTTCCCGCGACGCAAATTCCCTACCCGGTCATCATCGCCCGCTTTTGCGGCGCGATTTTCTTTGGCGGACTGATCGGTTTCGAACGGGAGGCGCGGGACAAGGCGGCAGGTTTGCGCACCCACATACTCATCAGCCTTGCCTCCGCCGTCTTTGCGATTATCTCGATCGAGAGCGCGCATATGCCTGGACTTTCCGACGCGCAGGTGCGCATTGACCCGCTGCGGGTTGTCGAGGCGGTGACGGCCGGGGTGGCCTTCCTTGCGGCCGGCACAATCATTCTGTCGCAAGGGGAGGTGCGGGGGCTGACCACCGGTGCCGGAATGTGGCTCGCAGGGGCAATCGGCCTTGCACTCGGCTTCGGCCACTGGCTGATCGCGGCGTTTGCGCTCGCAGCCGGGTTGACGGTGCTTTATGCCGTTGGAAAGCTTGAAAATGCCTATAAATCGAAGCGGCCGCCAGTTGCGGAGCCGGAGATGAGCCGTAAGGACAACAAGAGCCGGCAGGCCAAATGAAAAAAAACGGACCGAAGGCATTTCTGCCGTTCGGCCCGTCCGGCAAAGTGGCGGATAGGGGGAATGTCCAGACATCCACAGGCTGACCAGCGCTGCGAATGGGAGGTCTCTTACCGCCTCATCATGCCCGATCGCCGATATTTCATTTGACATAAAGCGTAGAAGATTTGACATTTTTGCCATGCCGCAAAAAGAGCCTCCCGAACACGGCGTCGCCGTCGTCATCGTCGTCCTGCCCGAATCGTCGATCATGTCGCTCGCCTCGGTGCTGGACCCGATGCGGGCTGCAAATCGCGTCGCCGGAAAAGCGCTGTTCCGCTGGAAGATTCTTTCTCCCGATGGCGAGCCGGTTCTTCTGACCTGCGGCGTGTCGATCGCCGTGGACGGCCTTTTTACCTCCCGTGCGGCGGGCGATTTTCTGCTGGTGATCGGCGGGTTCAATCTCGAGCGTCACGCGGGAAAGACGTTCATCGCCGCCCTTCAAGCCTGCGCCCGGCATTTTGCCGTCGTGGCTGGCATCGAATCCGGATGCTGGCTGCTGGCGCGCTCCGGCCTCGTCAACGGTCGGTCGGCAACGGCGCATTGGGAGGAGCTCGAGGATTTCGCGCTGACCTTTCCGGATGTTTCGGTCAAGGCCGACCGCTTCGTCACCGATGGCAAATTCTGGACTTCGGGCGGCGCGTCGCCGACCTTCGACATGATGCTGCACATGATCCGGCAGCGATTCGGCTCAGCCGTCGCGCTCGATGTGGCGAGCATCTTCGTCTACGACGAGACGCATGCCGCGTCGGATGCGCAGCCGCTGGTCTCGCTCGGCCGCATGGAGGCGCTCGATCCGGACCTTGCCCGCGCCATCCGGCTGATGGAGCGCACGCTCGACCGGCCACTGTCGATCGCAGCACTCGCCTTGCGCGCCGGTCAATCCCGCCGCAAGCTGGAAACGCGTTTCGCCAAGGCCCTCGGCATCAGCCCCGGCAGCTACTATCTGCGGCTTCGCCTGCAGGCCGCCCATCGACTCGTCAGCGATACGGAATTGAGCGTTCGCGACGTTGCCCTTCGCAGCGGCTTCGACAGCCTGTCCGCCTTCTCCCGCGCCTTCAAGCACCAATACGGCGAAAGCCCCTTGAAATTGCGCCGGGGAAAAGGGCGTCATTGACCGGCTGACACGCGCGCGAGTTTTTATTTGCCACGTCAGGACTCCGCCCATGCATCCTTTTGTCTCCAGCCGCGTTGTCTAAGCGCGAAAAGGAATAAGGATCGGTCATGATGCAGGGCGGTGGTAAAACAGGCGGCAACAGGAAACATTCCAGCCGGGGAAATGAACTTGAGGAGTATTTCGCAGAATTAGGCGATGAACCGGTTGAGCAAGACGCGGGCTTTCAACAGCCGGACGTGTCCAGCACCTGGGACGCTCAGGAAGACCTGCGCCGACTGAAAGCTTATGTGTCTTATCTTAGAGGCCGCATATCGGAACTCTCGGAGAGACGCTTAATTGCGCCGGCGCGCCCGCGCCCGAACTATGCCGCCGTGACTCTAGCCACTGTAGTGATGGTCGGTATCGCGGCGGCCTTTGCCACGCGGGTTCTGCTAAACCCGGCCGGGCGACCTCGCCGATGAGGTGCTCGGGGGGCTGCCTGCCAGCCGGCATTGATCCTGCCCCCAGAGGTAGTCGCGCAATCCCACATCTTGCCCCTGCTGCAAGTCTGCGCCATCATCTTCCATGCCACGCGGGGGGAATTTGCTGCCCTGCCGCTCAACTTTATCCTGCTGCGTCTCGTGGCCTACATCCTCTGGGGCCGCGCCAAGAGGGCACCCGTCGCCGCGCGCGGATAGGGATTGCTGGCCACTCATTCAAGAAAGCCGCGGCTTGTGCCGCGTGAGCTTTGTCATTTCTGTATTTCCAAGCACCGATGATCTTGTTTTGTTCTAAGTGTTAGTCCAGCCCGAAGTTTCCTTCGGGCTGGATAGTAGTAGTTTCAGTTGTTGTTGTGTTGTTATTAAGCACAAGTATCAGCTGCACCCACTTGTAGCGCCAACCCAACAACACGACGCTGAAAAATTCGTAATGAAGTTCGCTAGTTAACAGACATTACTCCGAACGTTACTCTCGGGTTTGCGTTGTAATATGCGCCTAACTTGAGTGCTCGCTGCATTGGAGCGACACGGGATCAAACAAGACAATGCCAGGTAAGTGGATGATGTCCCGGGAAGTGGTGTAGCTGGCGGGTGGCCATCAGTGTTTTTCCGGTAGGGTCGGGTTGTTGAAGCTCAACCTGATGGAAAGATCACCGATGACCAACGATATGATGAACCTGCGCTCGCTTGTTGAGAAGAGCGCCGATGCCGATTTGCTTCGCGAGATGATCGGCTTCGCCGCCGAGAAGCTGATGGAACTGGAGGTCGGCGCGAAGACGGGCGCGGGCTGTGGCGCGAAGAATGCGTTCCGGCTTGCGAGCCGCAACGGCTATCGCGATCGGGACTGGAGACGCGGGCTGGAACAGTCGAGCTGCGCATCCCGAAGCTTCGCACCGGCAGCTACTTCCCGAGCTTCCTTGAGCCGCGGCGTATGGCGGAGAAGGCCCTGACTGCCGTCATCCAGGAGGCCTACATTCAAGGCGTTTCGACCCGCTCGGTCGATGATCGCGTCAAGGCCATGGGCATGTCGGGTATTTCCAAGAGCCAGGTTTCCAGGCTTTGTGAGGAAATCGACGATAAGGTCAAAGCCTTCCTCACCCGCCCGATCGAAGGCGACTGGCCCTATCTGTGGATCGACGCCACCTATCTGAAGGTGCGTCGCGGCGGGCGCATTGTGTCGGTCGCCGTGATCATCGCCGTTGGCGTCAACACCGACGGCCGGCGGGAGGTGCTCGGCATGGAGATCGGCACGAGCCGATCTGGACAGAATTCCTGCGCAAGCTGACCCGGCGAGGCCTCAGCGGCGTCAAGCTCGTGGTCTCCGATGCCCATGAAGGATCAAGGCCGCCGTGTCGAAGGTGCTCTCCGCGGCCTGGCAGCGCTGCAGGGTGCACTTCATGCGCAATGCGCTTGCCCATGCCGGCAAGAGCGGTCGACGCGTCGTGTCCGCCTTCATTGCCACGGCCTTCGCTCAGGACACGCCCGAGGCCGCAAGCGCACAGTGGCGCAACGTCGCCGACCAGATCAGGCCGAAGGTGCCGAAACTCGCCACCCTTATGGACAATGCGGAAGAGGACGTGCTGGCCTACATGACCTTTCCCAGGCAACATTGGACCAAGCTTCATTCGACAAATCCGATCGAGCGCCTCAACGGCGAGATCAAGCGCAGGACCGACGTCGTCGGCATCTTTCCCAACGACGATGCCATCGTCCGCCTCGTCGGCGCGCTGTTGCTCGAACAGAACGACGAGTGGGCCGTCCAACGATCCCGATACATGACTCTTGAGACCATCGCCGAAATGAGCGATGATCCGCTCATCAGCTTGCCTGGTGCTGCAAGCTGATCCGTTCCCGGCTTCGTCCGGAAAGCACGGCGATCACCGGAGATACACCACTTCCCGGGACATCATCCATGGACTTTGGCAACCTCTCGAATAATCCTGTTCAAAAGTCCGGAATCAGGGGAGAGGAACATCTCGACTTTTCCAGCGGATGCGAGGGAATGATACAGCCAAGGGGACTTGATCAGCTTCGTGAGGTAGTCGATTTCGGATTGGACCGTGTTCGTTGGATGAAGTTTGTTATGAGTGATGAGCATCTCTAGTCGGGCTTTGGCTGTCGCCCGCAAGCCTTTTGTTCGCTCGATCATAAATCGGATAATATTATAGGCGTGGAATTGGGGCTTTGTTTTCGACGAAACACCCACTTTTTAACCCGTTCTTTCCAGACCGCGATAACGCAGTGGTGTTCGTGTTGCAGCGACGGTTGACACCATTTGTCGTCTGTGACGTCCATGTCCAAGGTGCTTGCATAATTGAAACCCGTGTTGAGCATGAAGAGCCACATAAAAACAGCGGTGTCGCACTGCGCGGGATGAAACCATCGAAGTTCCCGATATAGCCCTTTGTCGCCTGAATTGACTGATTTGGAGAAGTGTACTTTGGTCCACCGACACTGGCGTCATGTAACTTGTTTGCATTTACAGACAGCAACTGCTTCTTATCCAAAAGCCCGTTCTGCGTTAGGTGGCAAATCAGCCAAGCGCGGCACCTTCCGACATCATTTGAATTTGTGCTCGCGCTTCGTGGCGAAGCACGAGGCTGAGCCGCTGGAGGGCGACAAGATCGGGCTCAGCAACATCTGTTAGTTGATCCTTGTCGCGGGCGGCGAGAGGTGATGGTCGCTGAAAACGATCAAGGAAATATGCATCGACGATTGCCTTGAACCGCCTGTACCCCGACTGTGTAAGTCTTGCATCGAACAGCCACTGCTTGAAAGATTCTCCATGTATTTCATTGAAGTCGGCAATCGACTCTACGTGTGGCAGATCGGTTCGATCCTCAAGAAAGCGGAACACGTTTCGCCAAGTCGCTAAGGCATTTTGGTGCGAACCGTGATATGGAGCCGTCTTCAACATGATTGCCACGAAGTCTGCAGCAAGTCTTGGTCTTGCCACAATATCTGACCGACAAAGACGATGAAGACGGAGAGGAAGTTGCTCACGCGCGCAGCCTTCGAAAAATTCGGTATAGTCTGCTAAGAATGTCGCCTGTCCGTTTGCTGGGCGAATCCAGTATTGATGGGGCTTCAGCACGGGGTCCGACATCGGCGGCAGCTTTGGCACTATTCGCTCCCCAGAAATCAGACCACTCGTCAGTGATGTTGATAAGTTCGATTTGGGTCATCATCCACCTCGTGTACAGCTCGGTGGTTTCTTCACTGACGTGACCGAGTTGCTTCTTCGCAATTTTCAGCCAGTAGCTGACCCGGCCTTGGGTCCAGCCTGGCGCAAGAGTCTTCGGTGATTGCCCTAACGCGGTGGCGTCTCGTTGAATGCCCCGAAGGATAAAAGTGCACGTCCAAAAATGTCGACCATGATCAGGATACCAGGGCGAAAAGCTGCAGACCGGTGGCTTGAAACATTCAAACAGGCGTGCCTTGGAAATAGGGGTTCCCTCAAAACCTTCGGCGTCGGAAACAAATAGGCTTTCGGGAGCAGGTTGCCTGTCCGGCGGCAATATAAGTCCACGAGTCTGGGTCTTTTTGTTCGATCCAGAATGTTACGAGTTTGGCAAATTCGACAGTCACCAGAACCACTCGTGGTTTACTGCCTTTGGTAATTGTGACGGTGAGATTCACGAATTCTTGCCGTCTTTGCTCTGCTTTCTCGATTTCTGACCGCGTGGGCCATTGAGATACGATCAGGGAGCAACTTTCGGTAAGGCGAAGACCGGTTTCGACAACCAGCCGCGCATTGTACATTTTGCTTTCGCCCCGCTTGTGTCGGACGTTGATCAGCCAGTCATCAACCATCGGTTGCTCTGGAAGTTGGAGAACTTGTAGACCGGTCTGCCGTTCGGTCTTCCTTTGGGCTCTTGTCGGAATAATTTGCGGTCTACCGAACCTGGAAAAGGTAGAGCGCTTGTAGCGCACACTTACCTTGAACTTCATCCTATGCCGTCGGGCTGGGAGCCAGGCCAAGTAGGATGTCGCTTCATCAGCGCGAATGTTTGCGGTCGATGGTGCGAGGTTTCTCCCCTTTGCGCTCCAGCGACCTTCAGCCATGTCATTCTGATACCGGATGACATGTTTGTAGTTCATTTTCGACGGGTCCAGATGGAGGGTGCTGCAGTATTCCAGAAAGTTTTTGAGGTGATATCCACAATTCCGCTGACTCTGCGGGGAAAGCACTTCTGGGGCTCGTTCAGAGTGAAAAAGCTGATGCTCCCAATCTCCCGAGGAGCGTTCTCGCAAATAGCGCGATGGCAACCGGCTATAGCGGTCATCGAAGAAAAAAGCAGGGCACGTCGCAATCTCCGCATAACCTAAATCCATCAGTCGGTCGGCGTCCGGGAAAAAGATGATCCATTTGGAATCTGGGACTAATCGAGGGCGTCTTTTCAAAGTGATGTGCTTTTACGAGTTGAGGCTATTATTAAATTAAATCAGAGAATAAAACGGTAATCAAACAAAAAAATCCAATTACGAAATATTTTACTCCAGATAAATACTTGACAATTCAGCCATTTACTCAAAAACAACTCGAAGTTTTTAGGTTATTTCCTTAAATACCGCAAGGAAATGCTATTTAAAACGCGACTTTTAAGAATTACCACTGGTAAAATACTTTGAAATGTTATTATGAAAAAACTTCGCTTTGCTGGGCCTATCCGCCTGAGTGTTCTTGACGGTGAATTGCCGTAAGAAAAACGCAGCATATAGTAAGTGAAAATTGTGAAGATGGTATAAAATTCCTATTAAATCCTACAGGTAATCTTTAAAAATAAGAGTAAAATCCTAGAAAAATTTTTCACTTGCTCCGGTCGCCGAAATGAGCCCGTGTCGCGTTCGGTTGCCTTGAGAACAAGCCACTACAATCGATGAGATGGCAACTGAACTCGATAGGGCTAAGAGTGGGATCACCAGCCTGCCTTAACCGTGGTGCAGGCCGGAGGAGGCCGTGAGATACATGCCGGGCATTGAGGAGCTTGCACCCATTGAACGCTACTTAAGAGAGGTAAGTCGGTTCTGCCGGAGTGCTGATTCGAACACAGCGTTCCGAATACCTGCCTCGCTGATCTGGGCCACTCCATCAATCAGGGCCCGCAGCAGCGCTCACTGGAAAGCCGCTACGTACGTGATATGATTTTGGCTTCGCTGAACCATGGGAGGTGGGAATGCGTGCTTTTGTACTCACCCTCGCCGTCGGAGTGCTATCCGCTTTTAGCGCAGTGGCTGCAGAGCCCCTGATATTCCACACTGCGCATTTCGACGACAACACTGTTGTCAATCTTGGTCTCGTCAGTAATCACGCGACAGAGCAAGCTGGATACGATTACGACGTCCTAATATCGCTTTCACAAGGTAACGCTACGAGCGGTTCTGCCTACATTGATCCGGGAAAGCATCGAGCATTCGTGAAATGCAGTGATCCCGCCAAGGTGTCCGTGCGAGGCATCGACTATCCGGTGCGCACATTGGGCCCGGAAGGGGATGACTGGAAGGACGATCTTTGGAGGGCGGTCTGCATGACCCCTGTCTCGTGACCCAAGCTATCCTGGGTGGTAGTTAAGCCAGCTTCACGACGTAAATACCAAACATCTATCGGGAGCCGACGTCCCTGCAGCGGCACGGAACTTTGCGGTATCCAGAGTGCAGATGGGACTGGATAATGCAGCCGGGCCATCACTGCAGACGAGACAACAAGTGGTGCGTCGAGTGATTTAGCCAAGGTCTCCAGTCGCTGCGCGACGTTTACAGCGTCGCCGATCACCGTGAACTCGCTGTGGCATCCGCTGTCCAGAACCCCGCCGACGACCGTGCCGTAATGCAAGCCGATGCCCGCGTTAAGGGCAGGATAGCCGTTCAGCATGCTGTGGTTCTTCCAATCGTTCAGTGCATCGACGAGGTCGAGAGCGCATGCCAATGCCCGATCTGCGTCGTCCTCTGTCGGGGTAGGTTGGCCGAAGACCGCCATCACCCCGTCACCGATGAACTTGTCGACGGTCCCGCCATAGCTGAAGATGGTGCCGGAGACGAGGTGGCGGTATTCCGCCAGCACCAGGGCCAGTTCCCGCGCAGGCGCAGTCTCGGCAAAACTCGTAAAATCCCGCAGATCGACGAACATGATTGCCGCGTTGCGACGTTCAAGATCAAGGTTTGAGCTGCCTTCCTGGAGGTCCGCGACCACAAGCGGCGAGAAGAAGCGCGAAAGATTGAGACGCCGCTTGTCGGCTCGTAAGGCTTCCTTGCGGGTCCGGTCATGGTCTCTCGCGAGCAAGTAGATAGCGAAAGCTGTAAAGCCGAAGCTTACTGTGAGGCCCAGGTCCTGGTTGAAGAATGCCGCAAGCAGCGACATTGCGTCGGCTGTATGATGTCTGGCGGCCGTGATCGCCAGCATGGCAACCCAGGAAACCAGGACGATGCCGGAGAAGAGAAGGACGAGCCGACGATCTTGTTTCAGGCCAACATGGTTGAGCAGAATGAACGCCACCACCAAACTGGTTGTCGTCAGGTTGTGGTTTTCGGTAACCGGTCCGCCAAGAATGTGCGCGTGCAAAATCAGGGTGACCAGCAGTGCGTCGAGCACGACAAAGAACGTCTTAAGCCAGGACAGGCTAGGCAGGAACCGCGCGGTCGCCACCGAAGCGACGCTGATGATGAAGTAGCTGACGACGACGACAGTATGCATCCATTCCGCCCCCTCGTTGCCACCAAGCAGGAGGTTGGCAAGTAGGATGGCGAAAGCGACAAATCGCAAAAGAACTGAACGGATTTCCCGCGCGGCGTCCCAATGGGCGCTGAGTGAAGATGTCATTGCTCGTCACTTGAAAGCGCGGGTGGGTTTACAAGACCTTGTGGGTCGACCGAGTCCGCTTTCTCTCGGTAAAGCAGTGGTGTCGCACGCGGCCGCTTAAACAGCCGCGTGCATTATCCGACGATATCGTACTATTTGATTTCCGTGACGGTCAGCTTGCCCTCGACGCGCTCTGCGACGAACTCGATGCTCGCGCCTTCCTTGAGCTTCGCAAGCATTGCGTCGTCCTTGACGCGGAACACCATGGTCATGGCGGGCATTTCCAGAGACTTGAGTTCCTCATGAATGAGGGTGACCTTCTTTGCCTTGGCGTCGACTTTCTTGACGGTGCCCTTGGTGAATTCCGCCGCGAAAGCGCCGGAGGCGACAGCGATTGCGACCAGGGTGGTCGCTGCAAGTCTGAAAACTGATTTCATTGTCTTATCTCCTTGGGGCAGGATTACTTTTTGGCTACGGTCACGTCGCCATGCATCCCGGCGTCGTAGTGGCCGGGAACGAGGCAGGCGATCTTAAACGTGCCGTCGTTGGTGAACTTCCAGATGATCTCGCCGGACTTTCCGGCAGCCAGACGGATCGCGTTCGGATCGTCGTGTTCCATCTCCGGGAACTTTTCCATCACCGCCTTGTGCTCCATGATCTTGTCTTCCTGGTCGAGCACGAACTCGTGGTCCAGTTCGCCCGCGTTCTTGATGGAGAAGACGACGGTCTGACCTTTGCGGACCTTGAAGGTGTTCGGCGTGAAGATCATCTTGCCGTCATCCGTCTCCTTCATGGAAACGCGAATGGTCTGGGTGGCCTGCGCCTTCTTGCCAGGCTCACCGACGGCCATGGCTTCGCCGTGACCACCGGCATGTGAACCGGAGGCAAGGGCCGGAGACGCGAGCGCCGCGAGGAACAATGCGATAATTGCAGTTTTCATGGTTTATTCCTTTGGTTGGTTGGGAGATGAGATCAGCCGTGCTTCATTGGCTTGGGCGTGATCTGAGTTTTGGCATCCTTGGCCTTGGTCGTGTCGGGAAGCTCACCCGTCCACTCCCAGGCCTGCGTACCGGGTGGGTTTTCGTACCAGCCGGGATCGGTGTAGTCGTCGGCCGCGATCCCCTCGCGGACCTTGACGACAGAGAACATGCCGCCCATCTCGATGGGACCATGCGGTCCCCATCCAGTCATCATCGCAACGGTGTTCTCCGGAATTTCCATTTCCATCTCGCCCATGTCGGCCATACCAGCAGTCCCCATCGGCATGTATTCGGGGCGCAGTTTCCTGATCTTTTCCGTGACCTGTTTCTTGTCGACGCCGATAAAGGTCGGGATGTCATGTCCCATGGCGTTCATCGTATGGTGCGACTTGTGGCAATGGATCGCCCAGTCGCCGACCGTACTTGGCGTCGAACTCGTAGGCGCGCATTGCGCCGACCGGGATGTCGATGCTGACTTCCGGCCAGCGGGCTTCCGGCCGCACCCAGCCCCCGTCCGTGCAGGTGACCTCGAAGTCGTAGCCGTGCATGTGGATCGGATGGTTGGTCATGGTCAGATTGCCCACCCGGACCCTGACCCTGTCATCCTTGGAGACCACAAGCGGGCTGATGCCCGGGAAGATGCGGCTGTTCCAGGCCCAGAGGTTGAAGTCCGTCATTTCCATGATGCGCGGAACGTAGGTGCCCGGATCGATGTCATAGGCGCTCAGCAGAAACACGAAGTCCCGGTCGACCGGCATGAACTTCTCGTCCTTCGGGTGGATGATGAACATCCCCATCATGCCCATGGCCATCTGGACCATTTCGTCGGAATGCGGGTGGTACACATGAAGGTGCCCGATTTCACGAGATCGAACTCGTAGACGAAGGTCTTGCCGACGGGGATGTGCGGTTGCGACAGCCCCCCGACCCCATCCATCCCGGACGGCGAGGCAACGTGGCAGCGCAACCGCTTGCGAAAAGCGGCAGGGCAACCACCAGAAATAATGGTTTCATGGTGTAATCCGAATAGGAGAAGGCAGCGGCGCAGCGGGCAATGACACCCACCTACGCACGTTCAGACCCGCAAGGACGGGCGTGTCCTGTTCAGATATTCGGGGGGCGATGCAGCGGCACGAGTTCGCCGACGACACGGTTGTCGTCGATGAATTCGCGGATGGAGGACACGACGGGTCCGCCGACCACACCGGCGGCGGCGACAATCGCAAAACTCACGCAGAAGTCTTTGCAGCACTCCTGCTTTGCAATTTTCTGCATGTCATCCGGCGAGGCGCTTTCGTCTCCATGGACGTGATCGCCGTTTGTCATCTCGTGGTGGTCGTCAGATTGGACGGTCGTTGATGTCGACATCGGCCCATGCATTGCTGCCGAAGCAGCGGGCAATGAGTATCCAGCCAGTGATGCGATGATCACCAACCGAAGCAGAACCAGCATTTTTGCCAATGTGATTCGATACATACCCATGTCCCGAGGACTACCATCAGCCCGGAAGTTGTCAATTGCGAGCTTCATCTAGCCGATGATTCGCGTCGTTTATGTGGCGCTGCACAAGGAACCATGCCACCGATGGATCATGAAGAAACCTTGTAGAGCTTCCAACGATGGCAAGGTCAACAGGGTCCTAAGAGGGAGTGTGGAATTTATGGGAGATATGCGGGTTATATTCAGTGAGTAGCTTAACGGCCTATATCGGGCTTTTCCTGGTCGCCTTCGGCGCGGCGACGATTTTGCCATTTCAGTCCGAACCGGTGCTCATCGGCTTGCTCCTTTCCGGCAAATTCTCCGTGCTGGGAC
>NZ_KB902592.1 GCF_000379605.1 Rhizobium giardinii bv. giardinii H152
GTCCTGGGGATCGGCGCCTTCGACCTCAAGAACATTCTGGCGATCGATCCGAACATTCTCGACGAACATGACCACGAGCACGACCAGACGATCGGCTGCGTCGCAATCCGCGACTACGAGGCGCTCGACCCGGCCGCCCTCAATCGTTGGCTCACCCGACTTGTCCAGGAGATCGGCAACGATCTTTTCCGCATGAAGGGTGTGTTGAACTTCGCAGGCGAGGCGCGGCGATACGTCTTCCATGGCGTCCATATGACGCTGGAAGGACGCCCCGGCAAGATCTGGCAGCCCTCCGAGGCTCGCCTGAGCGACTTGGTCTTTATCGGTCGCAATCTCGACGAACGCGGCTTGCGCGAGGGTTTCAGAAGCTGCCTCGCCAATCCGCATGCGCTCGCTTCCTGACCCCTTCATTCCGGAAATGCCAATTGTCCATCAAGGAGACAGAACATGCCCCCTCTCGTTGCCGCAATGATCAGCCTTGGCGTCCTGGGCGCGATCGATACCTACATTACCGCGAGCCTATTTCCCGTTCCCGTCTGGGTGACGTTCATCGCCTGGGCTTCCTTCTTCGCTTGCGGCGGTGGCCAGCGCGGACTGATTAAAAGCATCGTTTCGAACGGGACGGGCATCATCATCGCTACGATCACGCTCCTGGTCATCCAGTTCGGACCAGCCTATCCAATCTTCGCTGCCATCCTGGTCGGTCTCGGCACGTCGGCAATGGTATTTGCTTCCTCCATTCCGATACTGAACTTCACACCAGCGATCGTCTTTGGCTTCGCCTCCTTTGTTGGCACGACGGCCGCCACCAACACCACAGTTGTGACCTCCGGCATCAATCATCCGACACTCGTCGCGATGGCCGCCATGCTGCTTGGCGGCGTCTTCGGGTTGCTCTCCGAAATGGGCACCAATCTTCTGGCGACCAAGAAGCCGGTCGCCGCCTAATTCGTAACGCAGAAAGGACAACGTCATGAAACTGCAACACTATCTAGGCGGGCTTGAGGGTCTTGGCCCGGTGAGCACCGAAACCCGCGTCTTTGTTGAGACCTGGGAAACCCGTATCTTCGGCATCCATACGGCGATGATGGCGCTTTCCGCGCAACTGCCACTTCCAAAGACACCATCCACATTCACGACCGTTTGGACGTGGGCGGACCTTCGAAAGGGTGCCGAATCCCTGAACCCATTCGATTATTTCAAATTCCGCTATTACGAAAAATGGCTCGGCGGCATTTCCGGCTACTTCATCGACAACGGATATATCACCGCGGAAGAACTCGACGCGTTGACGGAAGAATATTATAGCGATCCATCGAAGTCGGTTCCGGCCGCAGGCGACACGGCCATCGACAACCGGGTGGTGCAATATCTCGTCGAAGGCGACAGCCCGAAGCGCGAC
>NZ_KB902593.1 GCF_000379605.1 Rhizobium giardinii bv. giardinii H152
AAATCCTCAAATTGACCGAGGAAACCGGCTTTCTGCCGGATCTTGAGGAGTTGAAAAAGCTCGCCGTGTCCGGAACAAAGCTGATCGCGATCAACAATCCAAACAACCCGACCGGGTCGTTGATGGACCGCGCATACCTCGAAAACATCGTCGAAATCGCCCGTGCTTGCGGTGCTTGGATCCTTTGTGACGAAGTGTATCGCGGTACGGACCAGGAAGGCGACACCGGAATGACCGCGTCAATTGCCGACCTCTACGAGAAAGGCATCAGCACCGGCAGCATGTCAAAGACGTTCTCACTGGCCGGTCTCCGGCTTGGTTGGATCGTGGCGCCCGCGGCTCTAATCCATGCGGTCTCAATTCACCGTGACTACAACACCATCTCCGTCGGAATGTTGGATGACCATTTCGCGGCGATCGCACTGGAAAGCAAGGACAAGATCCTTGAACGCAGCCACAAGATTACACGGACGAACCTCGCGATCGTTTCCGACTGGGTGGATGGGGAGCCTTTGATCTCCTGGATCAAGCCGAAGTCCGGCACAACCGCCCTGCTGAAGTATGACCTGCCGATCTCGTCCAAAGAGTTTTGCCTCCGTCTTCTCGACAAGACCGGCGTGATGCTCACTCCGGGCAGCGCGATGGACATGGAGGGCTATCTTCGCATTGGTTACACCAATGGCGAAGAGGTTCTTCGCGAAGGCCTGAAGCGCATATCGCTCTTCCTCAAGGAAAGCATCGCATCGGCCGCCTGATCCAATTCATTTCCACCAAGAATTCCTGCCGCCTTTCGAAGGGCGGAGGATGTCTTCGTTTCCAACAAAAGGGGAATTTTATGAAACGACTGACTATCGCACTTGGCCTGGCACTCCTTGCTACCGCCGCATCGGCCGAGGATCTTCGCATCGGCACCAGCGCCGACTATCCCCCGTGGGAGTCGGTAAACGCCAGCGGCGAAATCGTAGGCTTCGACAAGGACATCGGCGACGAAATCTGCAAACGGGTCTCGGCCACATGCTCTTGGCAGAATCAGGCATATGACGGCCTTCTGCCGGGCCTGCAGGTCGGAAAGTTCGACCTGGTCATTTCGGGCGTCTCTATCAATGACGAGCGCTCTCAAAAGGTCGACTTTTCCGCCGCCTATGCAGACGCACCGAATTCAATTGTCGTCGCCGCCGGAAGCAAAACGGCCGATGCCAAGACTGCCTCGGAGCTGCAAAGCGCCCTGGCAAAGGCCGCGATTGGCGTACAGACCGGCACGACCCACGAGCAGGTTATCCGCGCAAACTTCCCGGACGCCGATATCCGCGTCTATGACCGCCCCGATCAGATTGCGGACGATCTTATCGCCGGTCGTGTCGACGCAGGGCTTATGGAGCGTTCTGCTTGGGAGCCGCTCGT
>NZ_KB902594.1 GCF_000379605.1 Rhizobium giardinii bv. giardinii H152
CACGCCCGGTTATGGACGATGGCTATCATGCGATGATGGTTCCGATGGGAGATCGCCTGCGCATGGGTGGGAAAGCAGAATTCGCGCGCTACAATACGAAAATCGATCCGAAGGAAGGCCGCCGCGTCCTCGACGACATTCTGAAAATTCTGCCTTCCATGGCTGAGCACGTCGACGTCAATTCGGCTTTGAACTGGTCCGGATTACGCCCGATGACGCCCGGTGGACCTCCAATCGTGGGTCCAACGCCGTACCAGAACCTTTTCCTCAATACGGGTCACGGCCCGCTTGGATGGACGATGTCCTGCGGTTCGGCAAAAATGACAGCAGAACTCGTAACGCATGGAAGGGTGTTAACCAACAGCGTCGATCCCAGGAACTATATGCTGTAGGCGAGTTCGTCACTCGAAGATTACGCGGTCTCTTCGGCCCGTGATAGCTCCTCAAGTGCGCATTCGGAGGCGAAGCGTCCAAGAGTGCTCGACCACGAACCACGGAGTTGCGCGTCGCGGGCACGGCCCCGGTCGTAGGCCTTGCCCAGCGCTAACCGCTTATCGAAGCTCGGTTGCCTGACATTGCGGATTGGCGAGGACGATTAGATACTGCCCTCTCAGGGAGTTAGAAAAATATGAGTTCAGTCGTTCAGTCTCAGCGAGCGGACTCGAGGGGCCTGGATTTGCGTGGGATGCTACGGAATATTCCCGGCAGTGGGCAGTGCGGGTCTGTTGATTTCCGCGATGAACTGACCCGGGACTTCCACTTGCTCAGTGCGTTCCGGCGTCTCGTCATTCGTCCGCCAGGCTTGTACTGCCCTTCGTTCAGGCTCAGGTTCGTCCCCCTGTGGCGCCGGCGCCGTGACTACACGAACAGCGTGCTCGTTGACTGTGAGACGATCATTCAAACAGCTCAACCGGCCAAAAATCACAGGGCAGTGATTTCGGAACGGTTACTGAAGCGACGTCTTCATTATCGCTTCAGCTAGGCACCAAAGAAGTTTCACGACATACGCCTAGTTCAAGACCGTGCAATCTTCAGCTTTCCACGACACCGTCACAGGCGTGCCACCAGCAAAGTGAGTCTGCCCCCGGTTTTGCCGCTTCACCGTGATGGTTTCATCGCCACAGCGGACCAGGTATCGCGTCATTTCCCCCAGGAACAGTGCGTTTTCGACGATTCCGTCAAGTGCATTGGGCAAATCCACCACCGCCGAACGTAGGTCGATCTCGACATTTTCTGGCCGAACGAACAACCAGCCGTTATCACCGTCGGTCTGCCCAGACAACTGCGCCGCCCCCGGTGTATTGCCGGCCACGGTAACCTTGCCTGCTCCGTTTTCAATCAGGTCGACCCGACATGGAATCATGTTGGATTCGCCA
>NZ_KB902595.1 GCF_000379605.1 Rhizobium giardinii bv. giardinii H152
GGGGGAGGATATTACTGATGTTGCCAGCCCGCTCGACGCCGAGTTTGCCGCCATTGATGCGGTGATCGCTCGCTCCGAGGCGGCGCTCACAGAGGCGAGGGCGCCAAGCCGCGCCGGCGGCCGCGAAAAGGATCCGTTCGTCTACGATCTCGATTGGGACGAGGACGAACGGCTCAGCGAATGGCGGGCCGTCCTGCGCGAGCTCGACAGTTTTCCACCTGTGCTGCAGGCGATTGTCGCCCTCGATGCCTGGAATGGTTTGGAGGTGCTGCAGCATGCGCCGTGGCTCGGCCGGCCGCTGGCAGCGTCATTACTGCGTCAAGCCGGCTTGACGACCGGAGCGCATCTGGCCGCGGTCAATCTCGGGCTCAAGTCCATACCTGTCGAGCGGCGCAGGCATCGCGATCGCGAAACGCGGTTACTGGCGCTTCTCGCCGGCATCATCGCGGCCGCCGAGTTCGGCCTCAAGGAGCATGACCGTCTGACCCTTGCTCGGCAGGCAATGGAGCGGCGCCTGATCGGCCGGCGTCAGTCGTCCAAACTGCCCGAACTGATCGACCTGGTGCTGTCGCGGCCGCTGGTGTCGGCCGGCATGATCGTCAAGGCGGTCGGTGTGACGCCGCAGGCGGCGGTCAGGATCGTCGGCGAGCTGGGCTTGAGGGAGATGACGGGGAGGGGGAGGTTTCGGGCGTGGGGAATAGTGTAGGGGGCTAAAGGCATTGGCATCCGTACGGGTACACCTACAATCCTCCCTAAGCAGCTGACAATTCGAGATTACCTTATCAGCGCGCTAATCCTTGGGACTCAACCCCATCCGAAATGGCGCTTTCCAAGCAGAACCTTGCTATGGAAACCCCGCTCAGGGCGCGTACGCTCGGGGGTAAAAGGGAGAAACTGGCTGCAGACTGGCGGCCTTCGTGAGGTTGCAGGGTTCGCACAGCAGCTGAAGGTTCGTGACGTCGTTTGCACCGAACCGGGCCAATGGCACTATGTGGTCGTAGCGCTCGGTCTCAAGGCGGTTGATCACCATTGCCAAGCTTCGCTTGCACTCCCGGCACTCCCCCTTGTCGCGATGGAAGATCGCACGACGCACCCACGCTGGAATGGGCACGCGCTTCAGTGTTCCGGCTTGCGTCAAGAACTCCTGACCGAAACCGGCACCATCGATGTACCTCGCGCACAGCTCGTTGAAGCTTTGGAGGAACCCTATGTCATGAAAGAAGACGTGAAATACCTCGTCGACCAAGTCGTCCGTAGCGGATTGGTAGGCCTCGGATTCGGAAACGAAGGTATAGAAATCGTCTTCGCTCGCGAGGTTCTCGGCGGTGAATGAGACCTTGTAAGTCTGCAGGAAAGCGATCA
>NZ_KB902596.1 GCF_000379605.1 Rhizobium giardinii bv. giardinii H152
GTCCGCACCAGCCAAAACGCGCCCATCGTGCCTATAATCGTCGCAACGCACGCGGCGGCGATGCCCAATTGAACCGAAAAGAAGAACGACTGGTGCCATTCTGTGGCGTTCGCCAGCTTTTCCCACCAACGCAGCGAAAATCCCGGAGGCGGAAATACGACGAATGGAGACGAACTGAAAGACAGTATCACGACGACAATCAACGGCGCCGTCAGGAAAACGAGCATGAGGATCGTGTATGCCCATAACCAACGCGCACTGCGTGTAATAATGGGCCTTGTTGCGAAGTGCACCGATGCCTCGACAGCGTAGAGGAGGGGATCGATCGATCGTTTCACTTTCTTGAGCAGCCGTGCCGCCGCCCGTGGTTCTTCATCGCTCAGTGCGACGGTTGACGATGACCATATCATTTCCAGCGGGATAAACAGGCTCGCAAGGAAGAGAATGGCGATCGTCACCAGGAGCAACACGATGGACGATGCATATCCGAGTTCGAAGTTCAACAGCGTTGTCATCTGTGCGACAAT
This sequence comes from Rhizobium giardinii bv. giardinii H152, assembly GCF_000379605.1. Classification (GTDB taxonomy): domain Bacteria; phylum Pseudomonadota; class Alphaproteobacteria; order Rhizobiales; family Rhizobiaceae; genus Pararhizobium; species Pararhizobium giardinii. The sequence goes on from NZ_KB902596.1 coordinate 528, forward strand.
CAATTGTGAGATCATTGTGTCACTCGGGCCGCCCAACAAGGCAGGCGTGATGTAGAACCCGATCGCAGAAATGAAGATCAATACCCCTGCAGAAAAGACGCCTGGCAGTGTCAGGGGAAAATAGACGCGTAGGAATGCTTGTACCGGCTTTGCCCCCAGTATCTGGGCTGCTCTGGCAACATCATGGTCAATGCGCACCATTGAGGAATACATTGTGAAGATGGCGGTCGGGATGAAGACATGAGCCATACCAACGACGACAGCGAAAGTCGTGTTGAGCAGGGTCAGGGGTTCATGGATTACGCCCGTCCAAATAAGCGCATTGTTTATGATGCCTTCACGACCGAGGATGATCATCCAGGCATAGGTCCTAATCAGGAAAGCAGTGAATAGCGGAACCAGCAGGAAAATACTGACGGTGGACAGTGAGCGTGATTTTAGCTTGGTCAGTAGATAAGCAACCGGGTAGCCGGCGGCGAGGGATACCACTGTCACGATCAACCCGATCCGAAGGGTATAAAACAGTACGTTCAAGTTCGTCTCGCTCGAAAAAACGCGAGCGTAATGACTGAAGTCGAATTTCGCTCCTTCGAAACTGCCCCAAACGATGTAGGACAGCGGAATCGCCAGAAAGCCGATCAGGAGGATGAGGAGCGGACCCGAAACCAGAGCTCCTTTAACCCAGCGATTTTCTAACAGGGAGTTCATGACGGTTTGCCTCTTTGCCCGGCGCTTGATACCCGCGCCGCTCACGCTTTCCAGTACCACATTCATTACTTTCACTCCGTCGCTGCTCCGAGTGCAGGGGTGACGATTCCCGCTC
>NZ_KB902597.1 GCF_000379605.1 Rhizobium giardinii bv. giardinii H152
TTGCGCATCACCGTGACCCTGTCGGCAATTGCAGCTGCTAAATGAAGGTCATGCGTTATAAATATATAAGCCAGACCTCGTGACACCCGTAATTCCAGAAGAAGTTTCAGAATTTCTGCACTGACCGAAACGTCTAGCATACTGACGGGCTCATCAGCGATCACGAGTTCCGGTTCCATAACCAGAGCTCCGGCAATCACCGCTCTTTGCCTTTGCCCGCCCGAAAGCTCGTCAGGGTATCTGCGCGCAAAAATCTCGGCGGGCCGCAGACCTGCAGATGCGATTGTGCTTAGGACCTTTTCAGAAATGCTCTTTGCGCCACCCCCAAGATTATTGACGATCAGTGGTTCGGCCACATGATCGAAGATGGTCTGTGATGGATTCAAAGACGAGAATGGATCCTGGAATATCATCTGCACGCGCTTGCGATAGGCTCGTACTGCCGCTTGAGATCCGAGCCTTGTCACATCCTCTCCGTTCATGAAAATCTGGCCCTCGGTCGGTGTCTGAAGGCGTGTAGCTACCCTAGCTAAGGTCGATTTTCCGGAACCGGATTCTCCCACGATAGCGTGGATCTCTCCTCGGTGAACGGTGAGATTGACGCCGTCCATTGCGCAAATTTCTTGTAGCGCAGTTCTGCGGAACACATCTGACAACTTGCGATGTGGAGAAAAGCGCACTGACACGTCGCGGAATTCGAGAAGCGGTTCCATGTTATAACTCCTCGACCAGATGGCAGGCCACGCGAACCCCTTTAGCGAGGCGTAGCTCGGGCCGTTCAGTGGTGCAGATTGCTCTCGAAAACGAGCACCGTGGAGCGAAAGCGCACCCTGCACGTGGCTCGTCGGGCCGAGGGGGAGCCCCCGGGATCGGCTCGATCGCCCGAAAATCTCGATCGGAGCGCGGCGCCGATGCCGTCAAGGCTCTGGTGTATGGATGACTTGGGCGACCAAGAACTTCCTCGACTGGTCCCATTTCAACGATGCGACCGGCATACATGATTGCGACCTTGTCGCAGGTCGTGGCGATCGCCGCCAAGTTGTGACTGATCATGATTGTTGTCAGCCCGCGATCCTTTTGGAGGCGATTCAGCAGGTCAAGAATTTCGCCTTGTACGACGACGTCGAGAGCGGTCGTAGGTTCATCGGCAATAATAACGCCAGGATTTGCAGCGAGCGCCATCGCGATCATTGCCCGCTGCCGCATCCCGCCCGAGAACTGATGCGGATATGCGTCTGCTCGTGACCCGTCAATTCCAACGCTTTCAAGAAGTTCGTGGCACCGATGTCGCGCACGCGAGCGACTAATAGATTTGTCGCGGCAGATTGCTTCGACAATCT
>NZ_KB902598.1 GCF_000379605.1 Rhizobium giardinii bv. giardinii H152
ATTTTCTGAGCCAGGCGGAGGATCGCTTGTTCAGGCCCAATGACCCATGGGATAGTTTTGCAAAGGGCGAACCGACAGCGGACGCGCGGATTCTCTCAGCCTTGGGTGCCCTGACGCGTAACAGGACGGCAGCCGAATTGCTGACCGCGCAAGCGATGGTCGCCTATGATCTCAATCCGACGCCGATGGCCGCCTTTGTAGCAGAACCGCTTTCGGAGATCGTAACGAGAAGTTGGGAACATCTCTGTGAGGTGCCGGCCTTGTTGGCGATGCCACGGTTGTCCGTGCCTCAGATCCGCACGGCGATATCCTCGACGCCAGCCGGTTGGCGGCGCATTCAATCTGTTCTCCGTTCCGCTTTAACGGCGATTCCCAACAATACAGCGCGGGATCTGCGAAGGTTCATCGATGCATTGCAAGACAGGTAGCCAAGGGCTGAAGCCCGAGCGATGATTTTTGGACATTATCGGGTAAATTGGGGGCCTTAGGCCTTGCGAAAGCGGGGTCGCCGGGTCGTATCCCATCAAGGCGATGGGAGGCCCCGAAGGCGACCTCCCATCGGACGAAGTTTAACCAGACGAGCGTCCTCATTAGCCAACGGCGAAGTCGGTCGACACCGAGACGGTGCGCCATTCGGAGAGGATGGCAGCGTCTTGTGCGTGCTTTTTCTCGATCGCGGCGACTGTGTCGCTACCGAGCGGCAGGCGCACTGGCGGATTGGGGGCGTCAGTGAAGGCGATCAGAACCTCTGCCAGCTTTTGAGGATCGCCGGGTTGGTTATGGCTGAGACTTGTAGCTACGGTGCGCACCTTGCCGACAGTCTCTGCGTAATCGCCGATGATATCGCCGCTGACCGACAAGGAGGAGCTATCGAGGAAATCTGTGCGGAAATAGCCCGGCTCGATGACCGTGACGTGAATGCCAAGCGGTGCCAGTTCGTCATGCAGAGCTTCGCTCAACCCTTCGACTGCGAATTTCGTCGAGGAGTAGACACCGAAGCCAGCGGCGCCGCGATAGCCGCCGATCGATGAGATATTCAGGATGCGGCCGGAACGCGCTCGGCGCATCGAGGGCAGGACCGCGCGGGTTACGTTGAGGAGGCCGAAGACATTGGTGCGATAGACAGCCTCTATTTCGGATGCCGTCGCCTCCTCGACAGCCCCCATCAGTCCAAAGCCGGCATTGTTGAGCAGGATATCGATCTGGCCGAAGCGATCGATCGCGGCTTTCACCGCTGTGGTCGCCTGGCTGTCGTCCGTCACGTCGAGGGCGACCGGAAGCAGGTTAGGGTGTTCGCCGAACCGCTCGGTGATCGCCTTTGGATTGCGGGCGGTGGC
>NZ_KB902599.1 GCF_000379605.1 Rhizobium giardinii bv. giardinii H152
TCACGCCATTTTCTTTCGCGTAATCAAGCGCTTCAGCTCTCGTGATTGCCGGATAACCAAACACCGTTGTTATGGCTGCAAAGGTGGCAAGTGCCGCTGCGGGCAAGATACGCATTCGCTTGCCAACCATGAAGCCGCTTGAGTTGCTGTTTTCACAAACATCGGAAATGTGTGTCATTTAGTTCCCCATTTTTTTATGCTGGACCGTTTGAGCCCGCTATCAATCGTTATCCGAATGCGGCCCGAATAATCACGTATATTGCCTCTCTCCTCGCATGATTCCGGCAAAGAAGAGGGCAATATTGCAGTAAATCTGCAGTCTGAGATGCTGTGTTAGATCGTTGCTTCGCGATCTTAAGGCCCAGGGCGCCAATCTCGCAAATACCCGAGCGATGTCATGGCACAACCCTCTTGTCGAACCAGGGATGAGCGCGTTGCGACCTGCCAGTGGCGTATTAGGTTCAATAATCATTTTCGTACCGTTCCTCGGGACGCCTCAAGATTACCATGTAGACATTTGAAGATAATTCGATTTCTGTTATCAATGTATGCGCAAGCCGAATAAGTGGATCACGCAATGGACATCGGACTTTTGAGGACGTTTACGTCGGTTGCCACGCTCGGAAGTTTTTCTGGCGCAGCACAGCGATTGAATATGACCCAATCAACAGTTAGTCAGCAGGTAGCCCGCCTTGAGGAGCACCTCGGTAAACAACTGTTTGTTCGGACAACTCGGCGATGCCGGCTTACACCGTCAGGCGATGAACTCATGGAAAGAGCCAGCAAAGTTGTGTCCCTTATCGACGAAATGGAGAGCGCGTTTCGTCCGGAACTGAGTAGCGGCACCGTTGTTGTCGGTGTTGTTGATGACTCCTACTTGTTTGCGCCGTTGACTCGCGCGCTGGCGGAATTTGTCGAACGACGACCAACTGTAAACGTGGAAATCAGGGCGGGAATGTCGGCCGACCTGTTGCGTGAGTTGAAAGCCAGAAATATTGAGCTCGCGTTGCTTCGGGTGGATCCTGACTTGGACAGATCTAATCTTCTCCAAACGAGCAGACTGATTTGGGTGTCCTGCCCAAATTGGCAGGTTCCCAGCAGCGGCATCATTCCTCTGGCGGTGGTTGGTGGAACGTGCAACTACCATAAAACTGCCGTCGAGACGCTTCGAAGCGCTGGTATACAGTCCCGGCGGGTCGTAACCTGCAGTAGCCTCGAGGGGGTCATGGAGGTCGTGCGTGCCGGCCTTGCAATTTCCGTCGTGCCAGAGGGAGAACTACGAGGCGGAATGGAAATCGTTAGCGACAGTCGGCTCCCTTCGCTTCCTTACACAGG
>NZ_KB902600.1 GCF_000379605.1 Rhizobium giardinii bv. giardinii H152
TGAAGCTCTATACGACCGTCCGAAGACGCGCTTCGTCGCAAATTTTTTGGGCGAGGCCAACTTTTTCGAAGGCACAGATTTTAAGGTGCAATCCGATGTTGTGCCCGCGACCGGAATGGTCGCGATGCTCCGACCCGAGCGCACCTGCGTCACTGCGCCGAATGGCCCTCGGCGCAGCGATGCGGAGCGCAGGCAATCCACCGCGGGAGTCATAGAAGATATGATCTATGCCGGTCCCTTGAGAAAATACCGGGTACGTGTTGGCGATACAGTTCTGATCGCTCGCGAACATGTCGCCTCCGGGCAAGATGTGTTCGGCGCAGGCGACGAGGTTCGCGTCGACTGGCTTCGATCAGACGTTCGGTTTGTAACCGCGTAAACCCGAGGGATCACCAATGACAATGATACGACGATTGGGCGCAAGGCCGATTTTGTTGACGGTGCCTGCCTTCGGGGTCATGCTCGCTGTATTCGGCATACCGATGATCCTGCTATTCCTGACCAGTCTCAACGCCCCAGCGTTCTCCTTGGCCAACTATGTGGGGTTCTTTGAGAAGAAGTCTTATGTCTTAATTCTGATTCAGACGCTGAAGATAAGTCTGGTGGCCACTGCAATCTGCCTGCTGATCGGCTATCCCACAGCTTACCTGATCGCTAATGCAGGCCGGGCGCGGCCTGTTCTTGTGGTCATGGTGTTCTTGCCTTGGTTGACGAGCGCTCTGGTGCGGACGTACGCGTGGACAGTCGTGTTGGGCGACAATGGGCTTATCAATAGCTTGTTGCTCAACCTAGGTTTTATCGACCGACCGCTCACCCTCATCTACAACCGTTTCGCGGTCTATGTCGGGATGGTGCATATCATGCTGCCCATGATGATCTTACCATTGCTTAGCGTGATGGTGAACATCGACAAATCTCTTATGGCGGCGGCCCGCAGCATGGGCGCAAAGCCTTTCACCGCGTTCCTGCGTGTGTTTCTTCCGCTTAGCGTCCCTGGAATTCGAAGCGGATGCATACTCGTTTTTGTTGTCTGCCTCGGATTTTACATCACACCGCAAGCGTTAGGTGGCCTCGGCGACACCATGCTGTCTACTCTCATCAATTCGCAGCTCACGACGTCATTGGACATGGCGCCAACTGCTGCTGCGGCCTTCATACTTCTTGCCGTGGCACTCCTAGTTCTCTCTACGGCTGGTGTAAATCTCGCCAACGCACACGGTCAACCTGGGTCCGTGGAGCAGAAGATTAAGTCGAACCGCCGGCTATCACTCTCCAAGGCAGGCCGCTATCTTGGTGAACTTGCAACACCCTTCCGGGCTCGGAACTGGTC
>NZ_KB902601.1 GCF_000379605.1 Rhizobium giardinii bv. giardinii H152
AATGATACGGGCGGCTCCGTAGCCTGCATCCGCCCGCATGGTGATTGGGGTTGTCCCGGCATGGTTGGCGGTGCCCTCAACCGTAATCCTTTGCCAGGAGATACCTTGCAGGTTCTCCACCGCTCCCAGGGCGATCCCCTCCCTTTCCAGGACAGGGCCCTGTTCAATGTGAAGTTCTACGTAGGCAAAGGGCTTCAGGAACCCGGGCGCTTCCGCTCCAGCATAACCGATGCGTTTGAGTTCCTCGCCGAGGATCGCTCCATCGGTGCCGACCGTCGAGAGCGCGGCATCCAGGTCCAAGCCTCGGGCGTAGACCAGCGACCCCATCATGTCAGGTGCGAACCGCACACCCTCCTCATTGGTGAAGGCTGCAACCGAAATTGGACCTTTCGGCCGAAAATTTGCTGTTTTGAGCGCCTGTATTACCTCAAGCCCCGCGACAACGCCGTAGCATCCATCGTAAATGCCGGCATTGATGACGGTGTCGATATGTGAGCCAAGCATGAGAGGCTGGCAGTCTTCAGTTCCGGCCGGGCGCCATATACCAAAGATATTGCCGATACGGTCGACTGCAACGTCGAGACCTGCTTGATTAAGCCAGGAAACGAAGAGGTCTCTCCCAAGTTTGTCGCCGTCAGATCCAGCAAGCCGGACAAGTCGCCCCCCAGCGTCACGTCCAATATTTCCAAGCTCCTCGAGACGCCCTAAGAGACGGTCTCCATCAACCGAGATATCGCTCATATCTGACCTTTAGATTTCGGCGTGAGGCGTTGCTGCCTCAGCTTGGTTTTGTTCATTGNAAATCGCTCGCGCTGCCATCGTTACTCCTTCAGATGCGGACAAATTCCGCCAGTCGGCCGTCCTCTTTTCTTCGCTCAGCCAGTAGCGCCGGAGATCCGTCAAACACGATCTGGCCTTTCTCCATAAAGATGACCCGGTCGGAAACCTCCATTGCAAACTTCATCTCGTGTGTGACGATCACCATAGTTCGGCCTGATCGCGCCAGCGCGGCCATGATCCGGAGCACTTCGCCGACGGTTTCGGGATCAAGCGCGGATGTGGGTTCATCGAACAAGAGAATCGACGGGTGCATTGCGAGCGCACGCGCTATGGCGACACGCTGCTGCTGGCCTCCGGAAAGTTGATGCGGATACTTGTTCTCGTGGACAAGCATTCCGACGTCGTTGAGAATGGTCCGCGCTTCCTGCCGAAGCTCCGAAACACTTGCGCGCTTGTGATACAGGGGGCCGATCATGACGTTCTCAAGCGCTGTGCGGTGCGGGAAGAGATTGAAGTTCTGGAAAACCATTCCGATCCGGAGCGCGTCG
>NZ_KB902602.1 GCF_000379605.1 Rhizobium giardinii bv. giardinii H152
CAAAGGTAGTCCTCTACCCTGCCTTGACCCTGGCAATCTTTGCCCGGCCAGCCATTTTTCCTGATCACGCCAAGAGGATAACTGATGAGCTGACCAGCCTTTTGAGCGCACGCGATTCCTCATCCGAGCATTCGTTGCGTTGGACGCATATACTTGTCGACTACACGCATGGAGCCGCCCTTGCTGTGGCTGTCCAGAATCGAAGCATAGGGCACCAATCCTCGAATGAGGCAATGCTCTCAGACTTTGAAAGCGGAGTTGCCGCCCTACTGGAAGCATTTTGGCACTCTCTCAATCACCGGAGTGCCTAGTCTACTTACTAAGGGCCTCAGGGTCGCGAGTTGCAACCCTCCGATCCGTTGATGAATTGCCGCTACCGCAGTTTGGATCTTGAACGTGGACAGACCGCACCGGCCCCAAGTCGGTCATTCCATCCAGGCCGAGTCGATGGGGAATTGTCGACGGATGCTTTTGTAACAACAGGGTCGTAGGTTCTGATCCCTTCAAGGAGAGCAATTTGAGCGCAGACCGCTACTGGCCCCGAAGAGGGTTAGTCGCCGACCAGATGTTACCGGCCACTCGCCTTGACCCAGGGATGTCCTGTAGGCATTTTCTACTTACGGTCGGGGACACAAATGAGAATACCAGAGAAGACGCCTCGACAATCCAGCCGCTGTGGCAAGACCAGTATTAAGGCAGTAATGTCGTCAATATCGTCCGACAGGCTGTCACCGAGTGACTTGAGCCTGACCTCGGCACGTCGGGCGGGCAGGGCTGCCTATTGACGAACAGGCCCGTCCGTCATGTCAAGCGAAGCGAGAATATCGCGCAGCGCTGCAGGCGCCTTGCAGGCAAAATTTCCAACATCCTTTCTTCATCAAGGGAAACACATACCGCGCATATGGTCTTATCGCATCACGATCAATCCATGGAAGGAAGACAAAAATGGCAAAGACGCCGAAGGTTGGAGAACCATTTCCGTTGCAGATCGTCGAGCCGACCGGCCCCGAAGTCGACGAAACCGTTTTGTTAGTGGGCGGGCAAAGTGACACAGTCGACGGCGTTCAGGACATCGCAACCAATATTGACAGCGAACCGCCGAAGGTATGGGCGATAGGGTCGAGATCGTTGAAGAGCACGCAGAGGGCTCCACGCGCACATCGGCTGAGCAACCCGATAGAGCCGGTGAAATAGTTCCACTTTCGGGGGTGGCCGTTCTGCCGCTCGCGCTCTGGGCGGCGATCGCCGCATCGTATTTGCGAACATTTCAGGCTTTCCGGGCCACTGACCATTGGATTGGTCGCTAGGCTTAGTCTTCCAGGCAACCATCCACCGACACTGCGGCGCAGGTCATTGAGCAGATCTGACAATTCGCGCCGCAGCAAAGTAAACGCGTGGCATCAATGAGCGGAATACGTCAAAATAGGCCAAAATCTGGTCGATTGCGGCCGCTGATCCTGAGGAGCGAATGATCTCGATGCGGGATGTGGTAGAACGTCCGAAAGTAATGGCTGTTGTTGTTCCGCAAATGGCGCAGAGTTTGGACGTCTCGGGCCTTGTTGACGTATTCCTGGAAGCGAACCGTCTTGCAGCCGTTTCGCTTTATGATGTTCAGCTTATCTCAATGACCGATGGCCGAGAGGTGAGCATTGGGGGATGTCCGTGATCGCGGCGCAGGCCGGAGTACTCGATGGCTGCCAAGTAACCACTCATTGGCAGCATGCATTGGTGTTGGCCGAGCGCTTCTCGTCGGCTACCGTGGTGCCGGACCAGATCTTTGTAGTAGATGGACCGCTCTATACCTCTGCTGGGGTAACTGCCGGTATCGACCTTGCGTTGAAGTTAGTTGAGGACGACCATGGGAGAGAACTTGCACTAGCTGTGGCACAAAGGTTGGTAGTCTTTCTAAAACGCCGTGGCGGACAATCGCGGTTTAGCGCGCATCTAGCAGCGCAGGTAGCGACGGACGGAAGAAATGCGGCGAGTCAAAAATGATTCTCGAGAACCTTTCTTCAGACTTAAGTTTGAAAACTATCTCTCGACAAGCGTCAATGAGCATGCGCAATCACTCGCGCGTCTTCCAAGAAGAGGCGGGGACCACACCGGGAGATTTCATTGAGTGGCGCGGATTGACGCAGCTAGGCGCCTTCTTGAAGAAACTGACACCTGCTTCAAAGGGTTGCAGCGCTCTGCGGTTTTGCCAATCCGGACACAATGCGCCACCGGCCCTACCCAGTACCGAGCTCACTTCCGTCGATGAGGCACCGTTCGCGCCCGCCGGGGCGGTGAACAGAAATCACGGTGGGGTAGGCGCTCTGCTATTCATTCTTCGCAGTGCCTAGGGCAGGCTGCGGCTTTCCCGAAACTCCTAATTCCACACGTAACTACGATGCATCCGGATCGTTCGTGCTTCAGCCCCGCGCTTTGGCGATGGCGTCCTTCAGTCCTTTTTCATCTAGAACGCCGGGAATGATGGCCGAACCGATTACGAAGGATGGCGTGCCGGCGAAATTGAAGGCGAGTGCCTGACTGTAGTTGCGGTCGAGCAGCCCGGAAATCTTGGCATTGTGCGTGTTCAGGGTTGCGGTCAGCTCCGTCATCGAAAGATCCGCCCCGGTTAGCGCTTTCTCGATGTCGTCCTGCGACAGCCTCGCCTTGGTTTTCATCAGCGCCTCCATCGCCGGCTGGTATTTGCCGATCTGTGGCACCAAGGACTGCCTGTGCGGCGAAGACGGAGGCTTCGCCCAAGATCGGCCAGTCCTTCAGCAGGAGCCGCACGTTGCCGTCGGCCTTGACCACCTTCTCGACCGTCGGATGCACTTTCTTGCGGTAAGGGCACTGATAGTCGAAGAACTCGACGATGGTGACATCGCCCTTCGGATTGCCAAGGACGGTGCGCGTCCTTGTCGAAAAACACCTCCTCCTTGATCAATTGTTGGGCGAAGGATGATCGGCCTCCGACAAGCACGGCGGCGGCGGTCGCGACCGTGGCCGTCAGAATGGTTCTGCAGGGTGAACATCAGATTTCTCCTTGTGCGAATGGATTGGGGCCGAGAGCGACGGCGCGTGCGGCGATTGCGAGGATCATGCCGCGCAAGCAAACGGCGAAAATCGGAAAGGCCGTGGCTGTCATTCTGTCTGCGTCCTGTCCTCAGATGGAAAGGCCCGGCTCGCCGGGCTCGCCACCCAGAACTGCAGCTCGACCTCGATCGCCATCGCATCGATCGCTTTGAACGCGATGGCCGGCGGCGGAATCTTAACGATTCGCTCGCAGTTCTGCAGAATACCCAGCATGACCTCTTCAACGACGCATGGCGCGTGGGTGGCGGCAATGTGTACGGCAAACGCAATCCAGTGCGTTTCGTCAGGACGGCTGAGATTAGTCACCCCTTGCTTCGCCAAGACGCTGTTGGGTACCACCACCGCATTGTGCGCGCTGGTCAGCAGATTCGTCGAGCGCCAGTTGGTTTCGGCGACGCGCCCTTCCGTGCCATCGTTGAGCCGGATCCAGTCGCCAATGACATAGGCCCGCCCGAGCGTGAGCGCGATCCCCGAAAAGAGGTCGGCAAGCGTATTCTGCAGCGCCAGGCCGATGATGACGGCGACCACGCCCGAGGTAGCAACCAAAGGGCCTATTGGTGCGCCGAAGACGAAGCCGATGATCGACAGCGCCACGCCGAGATAAACGACGGCGACGACCAGGTCCTGCAGGAGATGTGCCTCCCGGGGCCTGCGGTTGAGGCCGACATAGATGTGTACGAAGCCGATGATCGTCCAGGCAAGATGGGTCCACCAGAGGATCCTCGCGGACTTGGCAATCAAGATGCCGGCGCCCTGGAGCTCGGCCTGGTCGAGCCTGTAAGGCGAAATTCTGCCCAGGCCGAGCACCAGGCTCATCGTGGCGAAGAACAGAATTTGCACGATCAGGCGCCCGGTCGGACGGCTACGCCCCTGAATGTGCCATACGAGAATGCCGGCAATCCCCAGAATATTGATCAGGACGAGCGGCAGGAAATGGTCTTCGCCGAACATGGCCGAGCTCACCAGCGGTAATTTTTTAACGATTGGGAAAGGGGCCAAATGCCGCAGACGGCCGTTGGCCCTTTCGCCTATTTCTTGAGCGGGAACGTCAGTTCCTTCTCGCTGCTGTCGACGACGAAAACAGCCAGCAGCCTGGCAGCCTTGGTCTCGCTGGCATTTTCGCTGACACCATGGCGATCGCCCGGCATTTCGGAGAAGCTCTCGCCCGCCTTGTAGGTCTTGACCGGACCGTCGTTGACCTGGCTGCGGATCGCGCCTTCCAGGACAGTCGCATAAATGAAGGCCGAGTTAGGATGCGTGTGGGCCGAGGAGAAGCCTCCGGGACCGTATTCGACAAGAACGCCCTTCATGCTCTTGCCCGTAATATTCGGCAACTCGTGTTCGTAAACCAGCGTGACCTTAGCATCCTTGCTACCGGCATCGCCAGCAGCGGCGGCAGCGGACAAGAGAGCCGTCATGGTAAAGGCAGTGAGGATTAACTTGATCATAGTGAAACTCCTTTCTTGAGAGCCGGATGGTGCGCCGCATGAGGCGGCACACCGTCATCCATTCAGTTGCGGGTAGAGGTTGCGAACCATTGCTCGAAAGTGATCCGGCCGAGGCGAGGATTGTTGTTGGAAACGAGCGAGCCATCTTCCAGTTTGGCGCCGAAGTAGCGAGCCTCCGGATCTGCCTCGACTTTCCGAGCATCGCCCTTTGCTTTCAGGAAGCGACCAACGAGTTCGTTCAGCCGGACACGCTCCGGCCCCGAAATCTCCACAATGCCATTGATGGGCGCGGCCGTCGCAACGGCGGCCATGTTGTCGGCGACATCGTCCGAGGCGATGGGCTGGACGTAGGCTGGCGACAGATGCACCGTGTCGCCGACGGTGCTGGACTGGGCGATGCCGCCGAGGAATTCCATGAACTGCGTCGAGTGGACGATCGTATAGGGAATGCCGGATTCACGGATGATCTTTTCCTGCGCGACCTTGGCCCGCATGTAACCGCTGTCGGGCAGGCGATCAACGCCGATGATGGAAAGCGCGATGTGGTGCTTTACGCCGGCGGCCTTTTCCGCCGCCGCCAGATTGCGCCCCGATGTCTCAAAGAATTCGAGCACGGCCTTGTCCTCGAAGGACGGCGAGTTTGCGAGGTCGATAACGATGGAGGCGCCGGCGAGTGCCTCGGCGAGACCTTCGCCCGTGATCGTGTTGACGCCGGTGTTCGGGGCGGCGGCAATAACTTCATGGCCTTGCTTGCGAAGGCGATCGGCCGTCTTTGAACCGATCAGGCCGGTTCCGCCAATGATGACGATTTTCATGAGCTTCTCCATTCACGGCCGCTCGGCGCGCCGCGTTGTTGTCGTTTTCGAAGGTGGTCCCCTGGTCCAGGCTGGCCCTGTCGAAGCCGTGAATCTGTCGGCAGAGCCGCGCGCTGAACCAATAAGCGGTCAGTAGTCCCAGAAGACCGGTACCCAACGGAAGTGGTCGCCATCGGCTGCCACATGGCCAACCGAGGGGAACGGCATATGGGTGGCCACCAGAAGCTCGCCGGTCTCCGCCAGCTCCCGCAAAAGACGGACGCGGACGCGCGCAGCTTCTTCCGGGTCGTGTTCAAAGCCGTTGAACCAGTCGGGGTGATCGAAGCCGACCGCGAATACCGCATCGCCAGCGAACATCAGCCGGTCTTTGCCTGATGCCACGCGGACCACGCTATGCCCGGGTGTGTGGCCGCCGGTTCGAGAGACGACCACGCCCGGCGCCACCTCGTACTCATCATCGAACAATCGCAGGCGGCTTTCGTATTCCTTTCTGAACTGCTTGGCGGCCGCGCGAAGCGCGTCGGGGAAGCCGGGCGGCATCGACACGTGAGTGAAATCGGGAGCCTCCCAGAATTTGACCTCGGCCGTCGCCACATGGATCCGCAGGTCTGGACGGAGCCGCTCCTTCACCCCGTCGACGAGCAGCCCGCCGACATGGTCCATATGCATGTGGGTCAATACCACGTCGGTAACCGATCCAAGGTCGATACCGGCGGCCTCCAGCCGCTTGATCAATTGCCCGGCCCGCGGCAGGTTCAATTCCGGGTCCAGCCCGAGGCCGGCGTCGATGAGGATGGTCTGCTTGCCGCTGCGCACTACGACCACGTTCAGCGCCCAGTCGAAAGCGTCCGGCGGCAGGAACATGTCGTTCAGCCAGGCCGCGCGGTCGGCCGCGTCGGCATTGTATCCCAACATCTTGGTCGGCAGCGGCAATACGCCATCGCTGACCACCAAAACGTCAATGTCACCGATCTTCAACGCGTAGCGCGATGGAACCAGCTCGTCGGGGCCTGGTTTAACGGCCTGTGCGGGGTTACTCATGTTCATGTCTGTCTCCTGCTTAGCAATCGAACGGGGTTTTGTTTCTGGCTGCGACATGATGCGCTCCTGTTTTGCGTGATTGAAACGTGTCGGTTACAAGCCACGGCGCGAACTTTATCTTGAGGCACGTTTGGCGGTCGATCCTGCCAAGGAAGAGGAATGGCCATACCTGAGGATAGGGTAGCCTATGCTCTCAGTGCGGCCGGCCGCAGCGGAGATTTCGTGAAGAGGCTGGAATCAAGGAGCAGGCGCGTTGCATTGGACCTTTCCGGGGCGGCTGAATCCGCCCGGCGCGTTCGCGTCCGCTCGGCGATCAAGCGGCGCGCTTGTGGTCTGCCGGATGCTGCAGCCGAAAGCCGATCGCCAGCCGGTTCCAGGCATTGATCATGGCGATGCCGATAGACAGCGCCAGGAGTTCGTCTTCCGAAAAGACGCTGTGGGCAATTTCATAATCTGCATCCGGCGCACGGTTCGCGGCGATATTGGTCAACGACTCCGCCCAGGCGAGTGCTGCGCGCTCACGGTCGCTGTAGAGCTGCGATTCGCGACAGGCGCTCAGAAGAAGCACACGCTCTTCCGGCTCGCCCTGTTTCAGCGCGTCCTGACGATGCATGTGCAGGCAATGGACGCAGCCGTTGATCTGCGACACCCGCACCTTGACGAGCTCCATTAATTTGGGATCGAAGCTCTTGGCAATCCAGGTTTCGACGGCGGCGACGCCATCGATGCCGTCATTCTTCCTGGCCAATATGTTCAAACGTCTGGTCATCCTGCTCTCCGTGGATTGGTTGCGATCGGGTCGAAGCCACGCGGGTCGCCCGGATCACCACTTATCCACGGCATCGCGGATCATCCACCTGGCCGGAATGCGCTTCCGGTTAGCATCTGACGGAGCTGAGCCTCGCCGATCGATCAGGTTTCTCACCCGTTTGGGCCACCTCATCCTATACTTCGGCAGTGGATGGGCCTGTCCCACGTAGAGTGATTTGCGGCCGCAAACCCACGCATTCTCCCGGCAACCGCGGCGTTAGGAGAAAGCAGATGCTCAAAACTATCAAAACCTTGGTGCTTGGGGCCACGATCGCCACGCTGACCGTCGCAAGCGCGCAGTCCCAAGACCACGATCTCAAGCCGACAATCGTTCTCGTTCATGGCGCCTATGCCGAATCGTCGAGCTGGGATGCTGTGAGCGCCCGCCTGACCAAGGATGGCTACCTGGCGATCGCGGCAACCCGCTTCGCAGCGTCGCGTCCGATGCAGCATCCGTCGCGGCGGTCGTTCGCACCATCCACGGACCGGTGGTTCTGGTCGGCCACTCCTATGGCGGACCGGTCATCACCGAAGCCGCAAACGGCAATCCGAACGTGAAGGCCCTGGTCTATGTCGCGGGTTTCATGCCGGACACTCGGCGAATCCAGCCTCACCCTGTCCGGCAAATTCCCGGGCAGTACGCTTGCCGGCGCGCTCGCACCCGTGATGCTGCCCGATGGTACGCAGGACCTCTACATCCAGCCGTCCAAATTTCATCTCCAGTTCGCCGCCGACGTCTCAGATGACAAGGCGGCGCTGATGGCTTCGGCGCAGCGTCCGGTCGCCCAGGCTGCACTCGTCGAACCCTCCGGTGCCGCATCTTGGAAGCTGCTGCCCTCCTACATGATCTACGGGTCTGCCGACCGCAACATTCCGCCAGCAGTCATGCAATTCATGGCCGAGCGCGCACACGCCGCCAAGACTGTCGTGGTCGACGGGGCCTCGCACGCGCTCATGGTCTCGCATCCCGGCGAAGTCACCGCTCTCATCGAAGTAGCGGCATCCGCTCGGTGAACAGCCGCATTGTCGGTCCGGAGAAGTTCTCCTCAAACGAAATTGCGGGCACGGTTCCTGAACTCGGCTGGCGTCGGCATTCAGGACTGGCTCAACCATTACCAGCCGAGAATGGATCGCCCACCCAATGTCACGTGCTGGCGTCTGGTAGCCGCGATACACTGGCACAAACGCCCTAGTCGTTCGATGCGATCAGCTAAACTTTCGCACAGCCCGCAGCCAATAGTTTTCCGGGGCCGCCGGTCGCCATCCTCGTTCGCAACTCGACGGACTTCAACGAGGATGCCACGCCCTTGCGGCTTTTGGACTGAGACAGGAACCACCAAGCGGATGTCGGATATTATCGAGGATTGACAGTTTTCCACCAGGGCGGCCAAGCGACGGCATTGTCGCCAATACATGGATTTCCATAAGTTGCGGCCGTGCAGTGGCGCGAATAGTGTACGGCACGGGATCGCTGACGCTGCTATCGAGACTAGCCATTCGATATGCTGGCGCCGCCCAGGTTTCATTTTCCCTGCAGGAGCCGCCGATGACGCGCGTCTGGTCTTACCGCCCCCAACTCCTGCACCTGGTTTTATTTTTTGCGGCCTATGTCCTGGGTTGCGGCTTCGCACAGGCACTTGCGATCGTACCCGGAACAGGCATTTCCATATGGCCTCCGAGCGGGCTTTTCATTGCAACCCTTATCCTCGCACCCAAGCAGAGTTGGCCGTGGTGGGTGCTGGTCGGCTGCCTCGGCGAGCTATTCGGCAATGTCTTGTGGTTCCACAGCCCGCTGCCTGCCGCCGTCCTGATTTATGCCGGTAACGCGCTCGAAGCCACGGCCGGGGCGTGGCTCGTAAACCGGGCTTTGGGTCGGCCGGCTCGGCTGGAAACCTTGCGGGAAGTTCTTGTATTCGTCGTATTGGGCGCTGGAGTTGCCCCGGTGGTCAGCGCGACGGTCGGAAGCGCGACGCTTGCCTGGTTCGGCATATTGTCGCAAACCTTCGTAAGGGCCTGGCCTCTCTGGTGGATCGGGGATGCTACTGGGGTCTTGATCGTCGCGCCGCTCGCGCTGGTTGTGATCCAGAATTGGAACGGCAAGGCCGAGCTAACGGCTGCGCGATGGATAGAAGCGTGTGCCGTGGGACTTATCCTTCTCGGCGTCGCGGCCCTTTCGCTCGGCGGCTATCTGCCCTTCGCATATATCATCATGCCGCCGCTGCTTTGGGCCGCGGTGCGCTTTGAGTTCAAGGGGGCTGCCGTTACCCTCGCCCTCCTCGCGCTAATAACCGCGATCTTCACGATATCCGGCGCCAGCCAGTTCGCCGGAAATGCCGAGGATCAGCGCCACAACCAGATCATGCTGCAACTTTTCCTGGCGATCTCGGCATTTTCGGCCCTGGTTGTGGCCGCCATATCCCGGCAGCACCAAGTCGCGTGTGTGGAAGCCCTGCGCGACCGAGAGCGAGAGCTCTCGCAGATCGTGAACATGGTCCCAGTCCACATCAGACGGCTGACGCCCGAAGGCGAGCCGACCTTCTTCAACAAGCGCCTGGTGGATTTTTTCGGGTTTGATCTGCAACAGTTGAACAGGCCAGATACAAGCCAGCTCGTGACAAACATTGAGACTCTTGTCCATCCAGATGATGCGAATGGCCTGTTACAAGCGGTGCGCAAGGCCGTCGCCACCGGAGAACCCTATACCTTGAAATATCGTATGCGCCGCGCGGACGGCGTATACCGCTGGGTCGATGGCAGGGCTGAACCGCTACGCGACGACGACGGAACCATAATGCAATGGTTCGCAATCTCTATCGACATGGACGACGAGGTGCGCGCGCTGGAGGCGTTACAGCAAAGCGAGCGCCGCTACCGCGATTTGTTCCACTATATGCCGATCGGGTTGACGCGGGTGGATGCCATCTATGGGCCGAGAAGAATGAACCGCACGGCGCGCGATTCATTTTCACCGTACCGATTGCAACGAAAGCGGCACCATGACGGCGGATGACTATGTTGTTTTCATCGTGGACGATGACGGACGCATCCGGGAAGCGCTCGGCGAACTCCTGGAGGCCCACGGAATGCGCGCCATAGCCTTCGGGTCGGCGGGCGAATATGTGAACGCCGAGAAGCCGGATGTTCCCGCCTGCCTGATTCTTGACGTCGAATTGCCCGATATCAACGGCCTGGAATTGCAGCGGCAGATCGCCGAGGGGGATCATCCGCCGATCGTCTTCATTACCGGGCACGGCGACATTCCGTCCTCGGTGCGGGCGATCAAGCACGGCGCCGTGGATTTTCTCACCAAGCCGTTCAGCGAGACCGACGTCATGGCCGCAGTCCACACAGCGATCGCCGACGATCGAAAAAACCGCTCGGAACGAGCCGAACTCATGCTCGAGGAACGCTATCTCGAATTGACGCCACGACAGCGTGAGGTGCATCCGCTCGTGGTGAGCGGTCTCCTCAACAAGCAGGCAGCATCCGAACTGGGGATCAGCGAAGTCACGCTGCAAATTCATCGAAGGAAAGTGATGCAGAAAATGGGAGCAGCATCGCTCGCCGAGCTCGTGCGTATCGCAGAGAGATTGGAAATAGCGATCACCCACTCGCGCCGGCCGGGAGGGAACTAACTATGGATAAAAAGAAACCTATCATTGCGCTTGTCGATGATGATCCAAGGCTGCTCGAGTCGCTGGAAGAGCTGCTGGAATCCGCGGGCTATGGGCCTTGCTGCTTCCAGTCGGCCGGGCATTTGCTTGTCCGCGGATTGGCAGACCTGGATGTGCTTATAACGGACATTGGCATGCCCGACATGGACGGCTTTGAACTTCGTGACATCGTGAAGAAGGCACGTCCGGAACTGCCGGTTTTCCTCATCACCGGCCGCCACGAAATCGCAGACCAGGGCCGCGCCCAGGGCATCGGCGGCTTTTTCCGCAAGCCCTTCGATGCCCCTGCCCTGCTCGTCGCCATCGCAGAGGCCTTGCAAAAATCGAGAAATTGGAGGGTGACATGAGAGTGGACCAACCGTCCTGGAAATCGGCACCGCTGTTACCGCAGCACGGAAGTGGCGCAAGCGAGCCGATCGTTATCATAGTCGATGACGATGCAGCCGTTCGGGAAGCCTTGTCGGAGTTGATCCTCGCCTGTCAGCTTCGCTTCGACCCACGAAGTGCTCGGGGCCGACATATTGAGCAGCCCGGGCTGCTTGATCCTCGACGTGCGCATGCCGGGTGCGAGCGGGCTGCATCTGCATCACCACTTGGTCAGAGCGGCAATGCCAAGCCAATCATCGTCCTGACCGGGCATGGCGATATACCGATGACGGTTCAGGCAATGAAGGCGGGCGCTGTAGACTTCCTCACCAAGGCTTGTGCGTGACCAGACGCTGCTCGATGCCGTGAGCGCTGGTATTGCGCTGGATGCGGCACGCCGGACTGAGGCTCTGATCGTCAAGCGCAATCTCGAGCGACTCGAGAGGTTAACACAGCGCGAGCGCGAGATCCTGCGCGAAGCACGGGCGCCTCAACAAGCAGATCGCCTTCGACCTCAGCATAAGTGAAGTCACGGTGAAGTTGCATCGCTCCAACGTCATGCGCAAGATGGAGGCCGGATCCATCGGAGAGCTGATCAGGGCATGGGAGACCTTGCCCCCGGCGATGCGCGACGCCAGCGGACCCCAATTTTGACATGACCGATCCGGCATTTACCCGAAGGGGGCTGGCCTCAGGCTCGCTCCGCGTCCGCATGGATTCCCGCGTTAGCGATGGTGGGTCTTTGCTCAAATCGCTTCGATGACCTTTGCCTCGCGGGTCATGAAGTCGCAGAATAGCATTACGCGCAAGGGCACCGTGCGGCCAAAGGCGTGCAGGGCATTGAAGTGAAGCCTGGGAAACGCAATCCCCGGCGCGAGCGCGACAAGCGTGCCGGCCTCCAGTTCCTTCGCGACCAGGCACCGCAAAAGATAGGCTGCGCCTAACCCGCCGAGTGCAGCCTGAATGAGCGCGGCGCCAGAGTCGCAATCGACGCGTCCGGAGGGAGTGAAGCTCGTCCCGTCCGCCAGACGCAGGGGCTGTGTCACGCCGCCCAGCGCATAGCGGGCGAAGGGCAAAGCCGCCAAGGCTTCGGCGGTTGTAGGATTGCCCCAGGTCTTTACAAACGCCGGAGACGCGACGATCGCCATCGGTAGCTCGGCCAGATGGCGAACCATAAGATCCCCCTGTGCGGGATTGCCTGCGCGCAGTGCCACGTCATAGTCCTCCCTGATCAGATCGACGAACCGATCCGTAAGACCGATATCGAGATGCAGGTTCGGATAGTCGGCTGCGAAGCTGGCAAACAGACGCGGCAGCAGCAGAGGCGCCAGTTCGCTGGGCAAGCTGATGCGTAGGCGGCCGGAAGGCGCGACTTCAGACCTGATCACCTCGTCGCTCGAGTCCAGGTCCCGCAATAGTGGTGCAACGCGTTCGAAAAAAATCTGACCGTCCTGGGTGAGCGTGAGGGCACGTGTGGAACGCAGGAAAAGGCGGACGCCGATCTTCCTTTCCAACCTCGCCACGCTCTTCGATACCGCGGATGGTGTCGTGTCCAGACCACGCGCCGCTGCGCTGAACGAGCCGGCTTCCACCGTTCGCACGAAAGCCATTAATCCCGATGTCTCGTTTAATAGGCTTGGCATTTGCACCTCCGCGGCACAGGTAATGTGCCCGCCCATGGTCTAACGACGCGGGGTGGCAGCGTTTATCTCAATGTCGTTGAAAGGAGATAAACAATGCAGCACCTCAAAGACAAGGTCGCCGTCATCACCGGCGGCAATAGCGGCATCGGCAAGGCAACGGCACGGCTGTTCGCGGAAGAAGGAGCACAGGTCGTCATCACCGGCCGGCGGCAGGACGTCATCGACCGGGCCGTGCACGAAATCGGCCATTCAGCCATCGGTTTCGTAGGCGACGTCGCCGACCTCGCAGATCACTGCAAGCTGGCCGACATTGTCAAGAACCGCTTCGGCGGACTCGACATCTACATGGCCAACGCCGGTGTCATTAATCTTACCCCGTCCGCCGATGTGATGCCGGACGATTACGATCGGCACTTCGCCATCAACACGCGCGGCGTGTTCTTCGGCGTCCAGACGATCGCGCCTCTAATACGCAATGGCGGCAGCATTATCGTTACGAGTTCGCTAGCGGCGACAAAGGTATTGCCGGACCACGCGGTTTATGCCGGCTCAAAGGCCGCCGTCGCCGCCTTCGCTAAGAATTGGGCGATCGAATTCAAGACACGGCGCATCCGCGTCAACATCCTTAGCCCAGGGCCGGTCGAGACGGAAATCCTCGGTAAGCTCGGCGTATCGGAGGCCGAACGCCCTGCATTCGAGGATCACATGGCGTCGCTCATCCCGGCAGGGCGGATGGGACGACCGGAGGAGCTGGCGCGCGCCGCGCTCTTCCTCGCCTCCGACGCGGGCAGCTTCGTAAACGGGGTCGAACTTCATGCCGACGGCGGCATGACCTTGGCTTGAAAACGCCCGAGTTCTTCGTCAGCGATGGTGGACACGCCGACGGTGCGGCAGACCGTCGGACGGGCCGCTTCCCCTGCCGGACCTTATAACAGCCCCTTGCGCGGATCGGTATACCGCAGTGAGTGAACCTGAAAGATGTCGCGGCGCAGTTCGTCCAGGATGCCGAGCCCATATCCTGTCAGATCGACGCCGCCATCGGCAGTGTTGAGCGGGGCCTGCCATGCCTTCGGTGCAAAAGCTGTTGGCGGCGGCCCGGCGCACTTGCGGCCGGAATGAACGACACGAAGATAGTCGATGGCCTCAGTAAGGGCCGGCCGGCGGGAGCCTCGCTGACGACCGCCGCGTCCCGCAGCTTCAGCGCAGCAGCTGTCGTTTGGCACTTCTGTGGTTGCCGCCCGTTTGGCAAGAAGTTTCTGACCTTCCTTGACGTGTGATCGAGTGCGGTCTTCTGTCAGGCCTTTCGTTGCGGCGCTTGCAAAGGCCGCTGGCCGGTATGGTGATCTGCGGAGCGGGTCCAAATCTTAATCCCGAGCTTGCAGGCTCAAAATGCCAAACTGGTTTTCCCGTTCCCGATCGGTTCGATCATGCGCCCATTCAGGTCGTCGACTTCTCACACCTCTTTGCCAGTCCTGGTTATCCGCGGCAGTTTCCTTTCACGCCGCCATTGCCAGAGCTGGGTCTCGATAATCTTTCTGCTTCGTCAGCATGGCCCATATTGTCCGAGCCATCTTGTTCGCCAGTGCGATCGCCACCAGCATGCGCGGCTTCTTCGCGAGCATCCGCGAAAGCCACGATCCTTGTACTGGCGGTTTGCGACCCGCCCAACTCAGGCGCGCCATTGCCCCGATGATCAGGAGCCTGCGGATGTCGGCCTGACCAGCCTTCGACACCCGGCCAAGCCTTTCTTTCCCACCAGAAGAGAACTGTCGTGGAACGAGGCCGAGCCAAGCGGCAAAGTCACGACCGCATCGGAAGCTCTGCATCGCCGGCGCAAAAGCTTCGACGGCCAACGCGGTCAAGGGTCCAACACCCGGCATGGTCTGAAGCCGGCGCGCGGCTCCGCTTCGCCGAGACAGCTCCGCGAGCTTCCTGGTCTTCTCTTCGATCCGGGCCGTCTTCTCGCCGATCTGAGCCAGAAGGTCGCGGCATTCCTCCTGCACAATCTCGGGCAGGCCCATCTCAGTATTGTCGAGGATCGCTTCAATGCGCTTGATGTGACCAATCCCCTGGGGAATGACCTGCCCATATTCGTAGAGAACGGCGCGCAGAGCGTTCACTAATTCCGTTCGCTGATGAACAATACGTTCACGCGCCCGAAACAGAACCGCCCGCGCTTGCTGATCAGCGGTCTTCGGCTCGACAAAACGCATTTCAGGTTGACGAGCCGCAATGACGATTGCCTCAGCATCGACTGCGTCGTTCTTCTGCCGCTTGACGGCGACTGATTGAAGGTCGACGTGGCTCGGAAGCGGGCTGGCATAGCGGAATCTTTCCATTCAGATCGGCGGACCATCCCCGCCGCGCATGCTGTCCACAATGGTGGCTTCACCGTCGTCACGACTCTGCAATCAGCATCAGCACACTGATGCCAAGACCCGCTGCGGAAGGCTCGAGAACGAATAGCTCACAGAGCTTACTATACCCGTATCCCGGATCGGCTAGCTTGGTCGCTAGGGCGGGCTGGCGGAAGGTCTAGGGCCAACTACGCCTTTGTCGACAGCAAACATCGGTTCGAATGATAGCGACGACACTGTCCATTGCGTCATCTTTCATACAAGACCACCTCGAGCCGTTAAGCAGGATGTGTAGCCCTGAACCCTACCTGAAGCCGATTCCAAAGATTGATCGCACCGATTGCAAGAGACAAGCCAAAGCTGTTGCACCTTATCAAGCTGCGCGCCTCACAGATCAATTCGTGTGTGTTTTGCATTCATTTGCACAAGGAATTAAGGTGGTTACAACCAGTTTGCCCTCCAGCCTTCGACGATCCATGCAACGTCTGACCGGTGCAGAGGGCAAGCGCTTTCGAGCACCAAGTTCGACCGCCACATATAATATCATCAACGGCCATGCACCGGGGGATGGACTAGCGGAACTGTTTCGGCGACCGTCCCTTGAATGCTTCGGCGGGTTACGATCGGAGCCGCCGGCGAGCTCGAGCCCTGTCAGGGGAATACATCATGCCCCCACGAGCCTCGAACTAACACTCGAAGAGATGCTGGCCGACCCTATCATCCAGCTTGTGATAAGTCGCGATAACGCCGTCGCGGATGACGTGCGGCGGGGCATTTATGATGCCAGGGAGGCACATCGAGGTCGAGACCTGCCGGCCGAACGCCGCCGCGCGAGCCCGAATCGGCCAGGGGACGATATTATGGGCACCACGAGCCCCGAATTAACACTCGAAGAGATGCTGGCCGACCCCATCGTCCAGCTCGTGATGAGGCGCGATAACATCGTCGCGGACGACGTGCGGTGGATCATTCATGAGGCTCGGCAGGCACATCGAATCGAGAACTGTTACTAGAACGGCGCATCGGCATGGTGCCCGACACCCCAACCAATGACGAAGGCGGGCCCAAGTTCTGGAGACGAACTGGAGGAAATAATGCCTATGAGCTTTGACGCATCCAATCTGCGATTGCGGATGTTCGCCACTTTATTTTTCTTATTACCGTGCATTCTCGTTCCTGCGGCCTGCTCAAGAGGCCTAGTCGGCGAATTGCCGGCTGGGGCAGAAACTGCCGTTTCTCACATTAATAAGGATAATCTTCTCAATCTGCTTTACGTGACTGACCGGGCGCCTACCGCTTCGGCCAATGGCGAACTCTCCTTCAGCTCGTTCAGGGGTCGTTCAATGAGCTTCGGTTCAGTTACGCTTGCTCGCGAACGGTCGCGCTTGCTCGGGCCGGCTGGACAGCGTGACGCGTCGCTGCATGTTTCACGCACGACCAAACTAGGAGAATTTCCGCAGTCGCCATACCCGATTGAACTCACGCGTCTTGGGCCTCGGCGGGTACCCGCAACTGTGACTGCCCATATACGGGCAGCCGCGGCGTTGCGGGGTGAAGTGAGCCGGCGGCTTGCGTTGGCGAAACGCAAGGAAGCGGTCATTTTTATTCATGGCTATAACAATAGTTTCGACGATGCCGCGAAAGCCACTGGTAAGATATGCAATACCCTATCTGCAGAGTTTGTGTGCGTGTTGCTTTCGTGGCCAGCCGGCGGATCGGGCGGCGCTTTCTATGGTTACAATATCGATCGTGAATCCGGCGAGTTCGCAGTATCGGATATGAAAAAGGCTATTCGTATCATCTCTAGGACCAACGGTGTCAAACGTCTCCACCTCATCGCGCACAGCCGCGGCGCAGACGTTCTATTATCCGCCCTAAATCAACTTGGAATGGAAGCATACACTATCCGGTCTTCCCCTAACGAGCGCTACAATATCAGCAACGTGGTGCTATTTGCTTCTGACATAGATCTGGATGTTGCCACCACAAAATTGTTCGGCTTCGTGTCTGATCCCGATACGCCCTTCGGAGCAAAAGCAACCCCCTACGGCCTCTTGCCACCCATAGGCTCGCTGCATCTGACAGTATATTCATCCCCCAATGACAAGGCGCTAGCCCTTTCAAGCGGGTTGTTCGGAAGCGTTGTTCGACTGGGGCGTCTAACCAGCGTCAGCTCTGAGGAGGCGGACTTGAATGTTTTGTTGAAAAATTCGCAGCTATCGGGCATCGCCGACTTCATCGAATACCGGGGAACTGCGGGCTTTGCGGGCCATAGTTATTTCTTGTCTGACTCGGCCATTCAAAAAGACCTGGTTGCTTTATTAAGGGATCGTCTCAAGGCGGGTGATCCCGGCCGGCCACTTGTCGAAATCAAACGTCCATTTTGGAGAGTGCTCAGCCGAAATAGTAGGCCATCTCACTGATAAGAATACGAGTTCATTCGGGACGCTCTGCTGGGCCGCCAGATTCGGTGGTCGTTCGCTGTTGCGGCTTGGCCTTTTACCGCAACTCGACTTGCTGTCGCGGGAGCTCATGCAAGGCCTCGGGTGTATCGACGTAAAGTGTCGTCATGTTCACCATGACGTCGACCGAGTTGCGCATTCTTGGTGTGGATCCGCCGATCAGATCCGCAGAGATCCACTTCATCTCATGGATTTCCATGAGGTGCGGTTGGGCCATGGCAGGATTAGGGTGGGCGTATGAGTTCGCCAGGTCAGATTTTGGAGAAGAAGTGCTATAGGAAGCGCGCTGATAGCCCCAAGGTTTTCTTTGTCCGGCAGGAGAAGCCAATGATACGCGTCTGGTCGCACCGCCCCCAATTCTTGCATCTGGGATTTTTTGTCGCGGCGTATGTTCTGGGCTGCGGTTTCGCTCAGTCGCTCGCAATCGTACCCGGAACAGGTATTTCCATCTGGCCTCCGGGCGGGCTTTTAATGGCTACCCTTGTCCTCGCTTCCAGGCGCAGCTGGCCGTGGTGGGTGCTGGGGGGCCTTCTGGCGGAACTGTTTAGCAATTTCCTGTGGTTCCATAGTCCGTTGCCTGCCGCCGTCCTGATCTACGCCGGCAACGCTCTTGAAGCGGCGGCCGGCGCATGGCTGGTGATCCGGATCTGCGGGCGGCCGGTACGGCTGGAAACGTTGCAGGAAGTTCTCGCATTCGTGGTACTGGGCGCTGGAATTGCGCCAGTCATAAGCGCTTCGGTGGGAAGCGCGACACTTGCGTGGTTTGGCATTCAATCGCAATCCTTCATAACTGCCTGGCCTCTTTGGTGGATCGGAGACGCAACCGGAGTCTTGATCGTGGCACCACTGACGCTGGTCGTGTTGCAGAACTGGCACGGCAAGGCCCAGCTCTCCGCCGCGCAATGGATGGAAGCTAGTGTCCTGGGGCTGATCTTTCTTGGAGTCGCTGCCCTTTCCTTGAGCGGTTACCTGCCCTTCGCCTACATCATCATGCCGCCTCTTCTTTGGGCCGCAGTGCGCTTTGATTTCAAAGGCGCCGCCGTCAGCTTGACCCTCCTCGCTGTGATCACGGCAGTATTCACGATATCCGGCGCCAGCCAATTTGCCGGAGATCCTGAGTCCCGGAAGCATAACCAGGTCATGCTGCAGCTTTTTCTGGCCGTCTCGGCATTTTCGGCGCTCATCGTGGCCGCCATATCCCGGCAGCATCAGCTGGCGGTGCTCACATTGCGCCAAAGCGTGGAGGCGTTGCGCGACCGGGAGAGGGAGTTGTCGCAGCTCGTGAACATGGTTCCGGTCCAGATCAGACGTCTGACGCCCGAAGGCGAGCCGACCTTCTTCAACAAGCGCTTGATAGACTTTTTCGGTCTGGATGTAGGGGATTTGGACAAGCCTGGCATGAGCCGACTGGCTGCAGTCATACAGGGCCTCGTCCATCCCGATGATGCAATTAGACTACTGGAGACGGCCCGCCATTCCTTCGCCACTGGCGACCCCTTCTCCATGAAATATCGAATGCGCCGTGCGGACGGCGCATATCGCTGGGTTGATGGCCGCGGGGAACCGCTGCGGGATCAACACGGAGCGATTGCGCAATGGTATGTAATTTCCATCGAAATCGACGATGAGATGCGCGCACAGGAAGCGCTGCGCGACCGGGAGCGGGAGCTTTCTCAGCTCGTGGACATGGTTCCGAGCCTGCTCTGGCGGTTAAGTCCGGAAGGCGAGCCGACCTTCTTCAACCAGCGCCTGATAAATTTTCTCGGCCTGGACATGGCAGATGCAGACAAGCCGGGCATGAGCCGGCTGGCGGCCATCATAGAAGCCGCCGTCCATCCCGATGATGCGGCCAGCCTTAGGGAAGCGCTCAACCATTCGTTCGTAACCGGCGAGCGCTTCTCCAAGACGTATCGCCTGCGGCGTGCGGATGGCGTCTACCGCTGGGTCGAAGGCAGCGCGGAGCCGCTGCTCGACGAGAGCGGGCGCATCCTCCAATGGTACGGCCTCTCGCATGACATCGACGATCAGCTACGCGTCGAGGAGGCGCTGCGACGCAGCGAGCGGCAGCTTCAGCAACTCATTGACACAGTGCCAGTACAGATTTGGTGCGTAACGCCGGGGGGCGAGCCCGCATACATCAACAAGACCATGATGGATTATATCGGCCTGAAACTGGAGGATTTTGATGCCCAGCAAGGATTAGCCGGAGCAATTCAGACCATCGTCCATCCTGACGACAGGATTCCTTTGGAGCGCGCCCTAACCCACTCCTTCAGCACGGGTGAAGCATTCGAGTTGAAATTTCGCAACCGCCGATGGGATGGTTCGTACCGCTGGACGGAGGGGCGTGCGGATCCGCTCCGCGATGAGAGTGGGCGAATCATCCGGTGGTACGGCGCCAACGTCGATATCCACGATTTGGTGACGTCTCAGGAGGCACTGCGCGAGAGAGAGCGCTCGCTATGGGAGCTCGTTGAAACGCTACCGGTAATGATCGATTGCGCTGCGCCGGATGGCGAGCCGTTATATCGCAGTCGGCAGCTCCGCGAATTCCTCGGGTATGAGCTTGAAGAATTGGACGGAACAGGGAAGTCTCGCTTGGCCGGCACACTCGATGCCGGTGTTCATCCCGACGACGTGGCGGGTGTCAAAGAGAGATATGCCTATTCATTGTCCACCGGCGAGCCGTATGCCCGGAAGCACCGTCTGCGGCGCTTCGATGGCGAATATCGCTGGGTCGATACTCGCGCCGCGGCGATGCGCAACGCCGAAGGCGCCATCGTGCAGTGGAACATCGTCTGCCTTGACATCGACGGTGAGGTTCGCGCGCAAGGAGAGCTGCGTCTGGCGCAAGAGAGCCTTGCGCGTGCGAGTCAGGCGGCGAGCCTTGCTGAGCTTTCGGCTTCGATAGCACACGAGGTGAACCAGCCGTTAGCGGCCGTCGTTGCGAACTCGCACGCCTGCCAGCGCTGGCTCACGGCTGAACCGCCAAATCTCGAGCGCGCGCAAAAGACGGTGGAGCGCATCATTCGTGACGCAAACGCCGCCGCCGACGTCGTGAGCCGCATCCGCGCCTTGTTCAAGCAGTCGGTCGAGCCGAGGCATGCCATGGCACTGGACAGCGTCATCGCGGATGCGCGTGACCTAACCGCTGAGGAGGCGGCGCGGCGGCGCGTCCGTATGGACGTTGATGTCGAAAGCAACCTTCCGCCTGTCGCGCTCGATCGGGTCCAGATCCAGCAGGTTCTTGTCAATCTTATTCGCAACGGCATGGAGGCCATGGATACCATTACGACTGACAGAGTCCTTCGGATTCGTGCGCGTCGGAGGGGAAATGCGGTCGAGACCGAGATCAGTGACCTCGGCCGGGGCGTCGAATCTCCTGATAAGATATTCGAGCCGTTCTTTACGACGAAAGCCCACGGGATGGGCATGGGGCTCGCGATCTGCCGTTCGATTGTCGAGTCTCACGGCGGACGGCTGTGGGCGGAGACGAACCAACCGCATGGGGCGACCTTCGTCTTCACTTTACCCGATGAAGTGGGAGCAGAGTGATGACGACGGACGATCATATCGTCTTCATCGTGGATGACGATGAACGCATTCGAGAGGCGCTCAGCGAGCTGCTGGCCTCCCACGGCATGCGCGCCATCGCGTTCGGATCGGCCGGCGATTATGTCAGCGCGGACAAGCCGGACGTCCCTGCCTGCCTGATCCTCGACGTCGAATTGCCGGATATCAACGGCCTCGATCTGCAGAGGCAGATCGCCGCGGGCGATCATCCGCCGATCGTTTTCATAACAGGGCATGGTGACATCCCGTCCTCGGTGCGCGCGATCAAGCGCGGCGCCGTGGATTTCCTGACCAAGCCCTTCAGTAATTCGGACCTCATGGCCGCAATTGATGCGGCGATCGCCCAGGATCGGGAAAAGAGATCAGAACGCGCCGACGTCGGCGTGCTGAGGCAACGCTATCTAGACCTGACGCCGCGCGAACGCGAGGTGCTGCCGCTCGTGGTGAGTGGTCTTCTCAACAAGCAGGCCGCCGCTGAGCTGGGGATCAGCGAGGTCACGCTGGAAATCCATAGAAGGAATGTGATGCACAAAATGGCAGCAGCGTCGCTCGCTGATCTCGTACGTCTCGCGGAGCGATTGGAAATACCGATCACCCACTCGCGCCGTACAGGGGGGAGCGGAGCGTGAGCAAGCGAAGACCTGTCGTGGCGATTGTTGATGACGATCCAAGACTGCTCGAGTCGCTGGAGGACCTTCTGGAGTCCGCGGGCTATGCTGCCCACAGCTTTTCGTCCGCGGGGTCGCTACTCATCAGCGGGCTGTCGGGCGTGGACTTGCTCATCACCGACATTGGCATGCCAGGCATGGACGGCTTTGAACTTCGTGACTGGGTGAAGAAGGTGCGGCCGGAGCTGCCGGTGTTCCTGATCACCGGCCGCCACGAGATTGCCGATCAGGATCGCGCCCGAGGCATCAGCGGGTTTTTCCGCAAGCCATTCGATGCCGAGGTCTTGCTGGCTGCCGTGGACAACGCCTTGAGCAATCGAAACATGGAGGATGATCATGAGAGTTGACCAGTCGTTCGTGCGGAGATTGGCGCCGCGGTCACAGCAGAGCAAAATCGAAGCGGAGCAGCCGCTTGTCATCATTGTGGATGACGATGCGTCCATGCGGGAGGCGCTGTCGGAGTTGATCCTGTCGGCCGGATTCCAGCCCGTTTGCTTTGCCTCGACAAGGGAATTGCTGGACACCAACGTATTGGACAGCCCCGGCTGCCTGATCCTGGATGTTCGCATGCCAGGAGTGAGCGGTCTGGACCTGCAGCATCATCTGGCCCAAAACGACAGCCCGACGCCAATCATCTTCCTGACCGGCCATGGCGACATTCCGATGACCGTCCAGGCAATGAAGGCCGGCGCCGTGGACTTTCTCACGAAGCCCGTACGGGACCAAACGCTGCTTGACGCTGTGATTGCAGGCATTGCGATGGATGCTGCGCGGCGGGAGCAATCCGTGATCGTCAAGCGCAATGTCGAACGCCTTCATTCGCTGACGCCACGCGAGCGCGAAGTTCTGTATGAAGTGGCGCGCGGACGCCTCAACAAACAGATCGCCTTCGACTTCGGCATCAGTGAAGTGACCGTCAAGCTGCACCGCGGCAATGTCATGCGCAAGATGGAGGTCGCTTCCGTCGGCGAGCTGATCCGGGCATGGGAAACGCTGCCCGCGCCGATGCGCGAGGTCGGCGCGAACTAGGGTACTGTTGCGTCGCCGCGAAATGACGCGAAGGCCACTTGCTGCCGTGAGCAGATGCAGCGAACTATCGAACTGGGCAATGGTCGATCCGGGCAAAGACAGGATAAAAGATCATCGCCAACGTGCTCAACACCGTAACGATCAGAACGGTGAAGATGAGGTCCCGCTCGGAATCGTTTTGTTTTGGCAGGATCGCGGAAATAGCCATAGCCGCCGAAGCGCCACAGATTGCGACAGCGCCGTTCGTCAGCACGCCGAGACGCCAGTCTTTTCCCAGGAGCTTTGCACTGAGCAGTCCGAACAGCATTGTCGCGACGGTTCCGAGCATCAGCATAATAATCGTGTCGGTTCCGCGCTGACAAGAACAGCAATACTGATCCGGAAACCCAGCAGCGCAACGCCGGTCCGCAATACCTATTTGGCGGCGAACTCTATGCCGGCGCGCAGAGACCTTAGCGAAGTAGCCCGTCGCGCCGGAACTCTTCCCAGCCGCTTAACTTCGGACGCGAGGCATCATCGGAGCTTCCTTCTGTTGAAGGTTTCTTGCTGCTGCGTAGCGAACGCGTGAGCTTCGCTTTCAACGCGGCCCGACGCCTGTTCTCGGCAGCAGCTTCGGCATCTTCCTCGCGCCAGACTGTGATCAAGTCCCTGTCCAGGATGTCCTCGACAGCGCGCGGATCGAAGACGTGGAAGGTAATCTTCCTCGCGCGCCCTCGAAGCTTTACCGTACGGGTTCCGGCGCTGGGCAAGCGACCGTTGTTGAGCCACCGTTGCCTCTCAGTGGTCGAGATCGTCAGGATATCCTGGATTTCACGGGGGATGACAGGCAGGCTTTCGATGCCTTCAAGCGCGTTGGAAATAATCGACGAAGTAGCACGGAACGCACTCTTAGCCGTTTCAGCCATCGCCAATGTCAGAACACCCGCTTCGATGTCGAGCGACTTTCTCACCGCCGCAGGAAGCCGGGCGCGAATTTCTAGCAATATTCCCTTGGCACGCACGGATGATCCGAGCGTAGCTGCGGACGACAGGGACCACTCCTTGATCAACTCCGCATCGTCATTGGTCTTGGGTTTTGCCATGTGACAGTAAATGGGCCTTCCGCCCAGCAGCGTCAACGAGAACGAGGGAAGGCATCGGATGTCCACGGATGCGATCCGCGCTTTGACAGGTGAGGGAATTGTCAGTGGTGCGTTTCGAGCACCGGTTCTTCGCCATCGAAATTTCCGTTGCTGGCAGCATCGTACTGATTGAGGCTCCGGCCACCACCTCGCGTGCCGAACGCCGTCAAATGAACCATCACCGCGCGGGCACGCTCGACGGCCTCCGCCTCATTCATATCGGCGCCTCCTGCGACGCGGACAGTGACCGCGTCACCATCGTCTCCGATGAAGTCGATCCTCCAACCGCTAGGCTCGTGCTCGATACGCGTGTCGACCAGGTGCATGTCATCCCGCTTTCCGATTCTTGAGATCTGCTTCGACCGACTTGCGAAGCGCCTCCATGATGTTGACCACGTTTGAGGTCGGAGCGGCTTCCTCCTTCTTGCCTTTGGCAGTCTTCTTCGGCTTGAGGAGTTTCTTCTTCTCCTCGATGAGCTTCAGCAGGCTTTCCTGGATCGGGTCGCTGACCATGTTGGGTGACCATCGCGCAGCCTTCTGCTTGATGAGCTGCTGCACGAGCGGAACGAGATCGGGGTCGGCCTTCTCGTCGATATCTTCGAAATAGGCATCCTCCGGCCGCACCTCGTCGCCGAAGCGAAGCGACCAGAGGACGATCCCTTCATCTCGTGGTTCCAGGACCACCGCGCGCTCGCGGCGACCCATCACGAGCTTCGAAATCCCGACCACCTTGTCAGATTTCATTGCATCACGGATGACGGCGAAGGCTTCGTTCCCGACCGCATCGTCCGGCATCAGGTAATGCGGCTTCTCCAAGTAGATCCACTCGATGCTTTCGGCAGGGACGAACTTCTCGATATCGATCGTTTTCACCGTATCGAGTGCGACTGCGTCGAGATCGTCGTCAGTCAGGGTAATGTAATCGTTCTCGCCGCGAGCGTAGCCTTTGGCCTCGTTCTCCTCCTTGACCGGCTTTCCCGTCACGGAGTCGATGTACTGGGAGACGACTCGATGCCCTGTGTCCTTATTCAGAGTATGGAAGCGGACTTTCTCGGATTCCGAGGTCGCTGGCGTCATCGCAACAGGGCAGGTGACCAACGACAGCTTGAGATAGCCCTTCCAATAATAGCGCGGTGCCATGGTTTATCTCCCTAGCTTGCCTTGCGGTGTGGGGCGGACCTCGCAGAGGAGGTCTTCGAAGCCGTTCCTCGCGCGGCGCGCTGCCGTCCGGTACCAGCGTTGACATTGGCGGCCGTTCTTTTCGGTTTGTCGGCGGCGGCTTTGATCATGCCCGCACTCTCTCGGAGAGCGGCAAGCAAGTCATTCGGCTTCGACACCTCCACCTTTTTCGGCTTCGGTAGGGCCTTGCCCTCGATCTTCGCCTTCACGAGGTCGGCTAGCGCAGCCTCATAGCGATCATCGAATGTCGCCGGATCGAACTCGCCCTTTTTCGTGCTGATGATGTGTTTCGCGAGATCGAGCATCTCGCCCTCAATTTTGATCTTCGGCATTTCCTCGAACGCCTTTTTCGAGGACCGGACTTCGTAGTCGTAGTTGAGCGTAGTGGCGATAAGGCCTTTTCCGTGTGGTCGGATGAGAACGGTCCTCATCCGACGAAAGAGTACTGTCCGGGCAATTGCGGCGACATTCGACTTCTTCATCCCGTCGCGAAGCGCCGCGAACGCATCGCCACCCATCTTGTCTGGTGTCAGGTAGTAGGGCTTGTCGAAATACACGTCATCGACATCGCTGCAGGGAATAAAGGCCTCCACCTCCAGGGTCTTGTTGCTCTCGGGGATTGTCGCGGCAACTTCTTCGGGGTCGATGATGATGTACTGACCGTTGTCGATCTCGAAGCCCTTGGTCTGCTTCTCCTTCGGAACCGGGTCCTCGGTCTCGCTGTCGATAAAGACACGGTTAACCCTGTTGCCTGTTGCCTTGTTGATCGTATTGAAGGAGATCCGTTCTGACGTGGATGCGGCGGTGTACAGAGCAACGCCGAATGTCACTTCTCCGAACTTTATGAAGCCCTTCCATTGGGCACGATGATCACTCGCCATGACGCTGAACTCCGAGTCATTATGTCGCGACTCAAAGACGTTCCAGGGTGATTCGTTCCAACTCAAACGAATCATTTTTCAATGCCTTACGGAATCTCCCTCAGAAATTGATTCCAGCCACTGTGCTGGATGACATGCGACAGCCGCAGGTGGAAAATGGTCAAGATCCGATTAATTCGTGAGCCACGAAAAGCTTGCCGCCCCTGTACGCAAGCATAGGGACGGCCCACAGCGCCAGCCGGCGGGATCAGGTCGGCCAATCCTGCTCAAGGTCGTAACGTGGGCAAACCACGACGGGGTCATACCGGATCTCCATTCGCAGAATAGAAGCACTAACAGCGGCTTGCGGGGTGTTGGGGAATACGCTCAGCGCTGAGTGATAGGCAATCTAAATGTCTTCCAGACGGAGCGGCCTTGTTCTATTTCCCGAGGAAAAGAAGGGTTGACGAACAATGAGAAAGCTAGTCGCAGGGAAACTTCACGGCATTTACGTGACGGAGGCGAACCTCAACTACCATGGGTCCATTACGCTAGACCCGGACCATTGCGAAGAAGCCGGTATTCTGCCCATGGAGTTCGTCGAGATCTGGAACAAGAATTCCGGCGCACGGATTTCTACCTACGTCATTCTGGGTGAACGCGGCTCGAGGTGCTGCATTCTAAACGGAGCTGCCGCACGCACATGTCAGCCCGGTGATCAGGTCATCATCTGCAACTCCCTATATGTCGACGAAAACCGGATCACGTCGTTTAAGCCCAAGGTCCTCACGTTTGATGAAGACAACCGGGTGGAAGATTCATCAACCCCGGCAAATGTCACAATCAACGCATTGGTTAGGCGCGGTGCGGCAGCTCAAGAATCCGAATGAGCACTACGCGTAATCGCGGCCCGAACTTAGGGGCCGCGATTATTGCGTGCTACTGTTATTATCGGACAGACTTGAACGCTGCACGCAACTCTTCCGCGAAGAGCTGGGGCTGCTCCCACGCAGCAAAGTGTCCACCTTTCGCTACCTGATTATAGTAGTACAAAGTCGGATATGCTTCCTTGCTCCAGCTCTCAGGTGCCTTGTAGATTTCCTTAGGAAAAACAGAAATGGCGACCGGTATCTTGATTTCTTTGGTCTTTTGTGCATCGGCGCTGAAGTTGTTGTTGTTGTTTTCCCAATAGAAGCGTGAGGACGACGCTCCGGTGTTCGTCAGCCAGTACAAGGTAATGTCATTGAGCATCTCGTCCTTGGACAGGACACGCTCAGGGACTCCATCACTGTCGCTCCATTGGGCAAATTTTTCGTACATCCATGCGGCAAGACCCGCAGGGGAGTCTGACAGCGCGTAGCCGATGGTCTGCGGGCGGGTCACCATCATCGCACCGTACGCGGCATTGCGTCCAAAAAAAGTGCTGAGCGACTGGAAGGCTTCGCGTTCTGGTGTCTTCAGGTCAGACGGAGCGGGGTCACCGCTGTTGATCGCTCTGGTCAGTTCGCCTGGAACCGTCGCGGGCATATTGAGATGTATCGCACGCAAACCCTTTGGTGCTTGGCGAGCCAGCGCATCGGACACTACCGAGCCGTGATCCCCACCCTGGGAAACGTAATGCTCGTATCCGAGCCTTTTCATGAGGGTGTCCCAAGCTCGTGCAGTGCGGTCAGGACCCCAGCCCAAATCGGTTGGCTTCCCGGAAAAGCCGTAGCCGGGGATGGAAGGGATGACGACATCAAACGCATCCTCGGGGCGGCCGCCGTAAGCTGTGGGATCGGTAAGAGGGCCGATGGACTTAATGAACTCGAATGTTGAACCCGGCCAACCGTGAGTGAGAACCACGGGCAGGGCGTTGGGATGACGGGAGCGGACATGGATGAACTGGATCTCAACCCCATCGATCGTGGTGATGAATTCCGGCAATGAATTGAGCTGCGCCTCGGCTTTACGCCAGTTGTAATCAGTGCCCCAATAGCGAACCAGTTCCTGAACTTGCGCCAGTTGAATACCCTGCGAGGCATCATCGACGGTTTCCTTGTCGGGCCAGCGTGTCTCGAAAATGCGCTTGCGTAAGTCGTCGAGTTGGGATTGTGGGACGTTGATGTGGAACGGACGGATACTCTCGTCCGAACTGGTGCTTTTCGCCGACGTGGCCGAAATAGTATCGGCGGCGATCGCCGGCAGGACGTATCCCGCGGGAACGAGCATGAGGGAGCCAACCGCAACCGCGATAAGGCGGCCAGCAAAATGCACCCGAATAGAGGAGGCGTTTTCAGTTCTAGGCATAGATACTCTCCGTTGTTTTGCCTGTTGGTGACGCAGAGCAGGCTAGAGGGCGGACGTATCCACCATGTTTTGTAAATTGCCGGAAGTGTATCAGAGCGTAGCATCGCGATCGTGAGCCCGCTCCGCGCATCAGTCACAAGAGCCTTGTTCGATTGGGTTCTTGACAGCGCGGTAACACTGCGGCTCTACCGGGGATCTCGACGACGCGACTGTCGGCTTAGGGATCGACTTGTTTGCTTGATTGAATGTGCTCGCGAAGCGCATTAAGAGCGATAGCCCTCGCTGAGGCCAGTCTTGTCCTGTCGATCCAGACGAAATTTTTGGCGAAATGTGTGCCGGCAGTGCCGGGCGGAGAGTTGCCATGTCGTGGACAGTGCCAATAGGCGCAGGCAGCGACACCGCTCCCTGCGCCTATTGCCGGCCAAGTTGTTATTTTGAGCGTACGACCAGGGCCTGGCCTTTCCGGACGATATAGGTGGCAAGCTCCGAGGCTTTGCCGGGGCCCACATTTTCCGCCGAGTGAACAACGCCGGTCGGAATGAAGAGTGATTGACCTGCCGAAAGGGTGACCGGCTCGCGTCCGTCCAATTTATACTCGAGCGTCCCTTCGATCACATAGGCGATTTCTTCACCGGGGTGGGAATGCCTGGCGGCCAAAACACCAGGGAGAAAATCGACACGGACCTGCACAACTTCGTGGGCGGGCACGTCGATATCGCTCTTGATGAGATCCGTGCGTCGCAGCGGTTCATCGGCGAACGCCTGCAACGGCGTCATTCCGCTCATGAGAAACAGGAGGGCTGCGGCAAATGCGTTGATCGGTTTCATGACTGTGTCCTTTCGGGATGGTTGAAGAAGGAATAAATAGTGGGAGGAAATCGTGGACGCGGCACTTGAGATGCGCTTACTTGCTCTTTGCGCCAACGTGCCGCGCCGCTGTTTCGATGACGCCGGCAACTCTCTCAGCTTGCGACGCGAAGACGGCGTGGCTGGCCTTGATCTCGGTCACCACGCTGCCCGCGCGCTTGGCCATTTCGCGTTCCAGTTCTGGATTGATGGAGCGGTCTTCGGAAGCAACAATTGCCCAGCTCTGCTTTGTCTTCCAAGCGGGATCGCCAATCTTTGCGGTGAAAGCTTCCTTCGAGGCGAAGACCTGCGATCTTGCCAGAAACGCTGCGTCGTCCTTCGGCAGATCTGCGGCGAAGTCGTTCGCAAAGGCGGCAGGATCGAGATAGAGATATTTGCCGTCTTTCGTCTCCCGGATATTCATGCCGCCAGCCGGCTTTGAGCTTGCGAGGCTGAGCAGGCTTTCGCCGCGATCCGGCTGGAAGGCCGCGACATAGACGAGGCCCGCGACAACAGGACTGTGGCCGGCTTCGGTAATCACCATGCCGCCATAGCTGTGGCCGACGAGAAGCGTCGGGCCGTCCTGCAGGTCGAGCACACGGTTGGTGGCGGCGATATCGTCGGCAAGCGACGTGAGCGGCTCCTGTACAATCGTGACGTTGAAGCCGCGTTGGACGAGAACATCGGATGCCTTGCGCCAGCCTGAACCATCGGCGAGCGCGCCATGGACGATAACGATGTTTTTCACGTCGGCGGCCTGTGCGGCAAAGGCGATCACGCTCGTGGCGAAGGCGAGAGCAAGGGTAGAGATATAGTGACGGTTCATGGGTTTGACTCCTGTCGTTTGTGGGTGGTTTGGGTGATGGGAGATGACGTTTCAGCCGAAGGTAAAAGCGTAGGCTTCGACGCCGGAATCGAGGAAACGGATTTCGAACGTCCGTTCCGCCACGCCGCCGGATTGGCGGACGAGCTGATAGAGTTTTGTTGACGTCACCGTGCCGTAACCGCCGGCATCGGTATCTGCGCCATGGCCGGGTCCGGGAGCCTTGCCGTCGATCGTCACCTGGAAGCGGACAGGCTTGCCGGCAGCGCCGGGTCCGAGGACCAGGTGCAGGTCGCGAGCACTGAAACGATATACGATGCTGCCATCCGGCTGATCCAGCACTGCCTGTTCGGCGCCGACCGTCCAGGTCCCGGATAGGCCCCATTCATTGAGGTCGGGTTCGTCGATGGAATACGCGTTGGCGGCGTCGGCGCGCAGGTTTTCGGGAGAGACGAAGCTGGCGGCGCGTTTGTAGCCGAGATAGGTTTCGCCGGAACGGATGTTCTTGAGGTCCGGGCTTGCCTCGGCACCTTTGGCATCCGGCGTCACGGGCGCAGTCGAGCCCATCTCGCTGCCGGCTTCGCGCAACAGGTGCTGGATTGCCTGCTCGGTTTGTCGATAGTTGCCTTCGCCGAAATGGTGGTAGCGGATCTGACCCTTGGCATCGATCAGGTAATGCGCTGGCCAGTAGCTGTTTTCGAAGGCGCGCCAGATCTTGTAGTCGTTGTCGATCGCAACCGGATAGTCGATCTTGAAATCGTCGACCGCCTTTTTGACATTGTCGATCTTCTTCTCGAACGCAAATTCCGGGGCATGCACGCCAATGACGACAAGACCCTGATCCTTGTACTTTTCGGCCCAGGCGCGGACATAGGGGACGGTTCGAATGCAGTTGATGCAGGAATAGGTCCAGAAATCGATGAGGACGACCTTGCCGCGAAGCTCTTCTATCGTCAGCGGCGGCGAGTTCAGCCATTCGACGGCGCCATTCAACGATGGTGCTCCGCTTTCGATAGGCAAATTGCTGCGGAACGGCTGTGTTGTATCGACGACAGCAGACACCGTGCCATTGCTGGCAACCTCGGATGAAGTTTCGATTTCAGGCTTGTCGTGCAGTTGGTTAAGCACGGCCTGTTCGAAGCTGGCCGTGCTGGCATAGGAAAGCCGCGCCAGAAGGCCGGTGTCCAGGCCAAGGGCAATGACGGCAACGCCGGCTAGAACCGCGGCGCCCATTACCTGGCGAATACGCTCGCTGACGCCGAGCGACCGCTTCATGCCGGCAAAGATCTTACCCCCGACAAGAAGGGCAATGGCAAGCGATGTCGCGGCACCTGCGGCATAGGCGACGAGCAGAAAAGTTGTCTGGAGATTGGCGCCATTTAATGCCGCACCCGTAAGCAGAAGGCCGAGGATCGGCCCGGCGCAGGGAGCCCAGAGCAGCCCGGTCGCCACGCCGAGTATGAAGGAGCTTGTTGAAGTCGGCACGGACCCGGGTTTGCCCGACGCATTCAGCAGCCTATTGCCGAAGTCAACGACCGGCTGGGTAATGACGCTTGCAACACGTGGCGACATAAGGCTGACCCCAAAGACCGCAAGAAGCAGGATCGCCGCAAGGCGGCCGTATTCATTGGCATGAATCGCCCAACTTCCGCCGACCGCTGCAAGCGTCGCGACCAGTGCGAAAGTGACACTCATGCCGATCAGCATGGGCAGCGTGCTTCGGATGAAAGGCTGTCCCGCGCGGGCAAAGACGAAGGGGAGAATGGGAAGGATGCACGGGCTGAGGATGGTCAGCGCCCCTCCGAGATAGGCAATGATGAGAAGTGTCATCGTCGTTTCCTTGAAGCCGGTTGGTCGGGTTCTGGACGGCGATGGGGCACGACCAGCAATGCGGCCAATTTGGTCCGAGCGACGTATCCGGGATGTGTCCGGCTTCCATAAGAAGTGTACCGCAGTGTAGGAACCTGCTGGGTCCACGACAGAGCGACACAAATCGTTTGCCGCCCGGGCGTGGATGCGAGCCTGATTGTATCAGAACGTATCAAGGCGGCCGCATGCTACATCCGCATTCAATTTCGGGCGATGCGGGACACATGGGGGATATATGCAGCCGGCTTTCTTCCCATCACGATCAATCGAGATGGAGAGAACGATGTCCCCTGAAATCAATCACCAGCGCCGCCGCTTCTTCGGTATCGCCGCCATGACCATTGCTGCCGCCGAATTCGGCGTGACCGCGATCGCCAATGCCGCGTCACCCGCGGTATCAGCAGCGGTCAAGGCGGGAGGGCACACATCGTTCGCAGCGCTGAAGCAGATCAAGGCAGGTGTGCTCGACATCGGATATGCAGAAGCCGGCTCGGCGGATGGACCCGTCGTCCTGCTCGTTCACGGATGGCCATACGACATCTACAGCTATGTCGATGTCGCACCGATCCTGGCCGATGCAGGTTACCGCGTCATCATTCCCTACCTGCGCGGTTACGGCACGACGCGCTTCCTTTCGGACGAGACGCCGCGTAACGGCCAGCAGGCGGCCTTGGCGGCTGACATGATCGCCTTGATGGATGCACTCGGCATCGAAAAGGCAATCCTCGGCGGATATGACTGGGGCGCCCGCACCGTCAACATCATGGCCGCTCTCTGGCCGGAACGCTGCGAGGCGATGGTTTCCGTCAGCGGCTATCTCATCGGCAGCCAGGAAATCAACAAGAAGCCATTGCCGCCGAAGGCCGAGCTGTCCTGGTGGTACCAGTTCTACTTCGCCACCGAGCGCGGCCGGCTTGGCTATGCCGCCAACACGCGTGAGTTTGCAAAGCTGATCTGGCAGACGGCATCGCCGACATGGAAGTTCGACGACGAAACATTCGACCGTTCAGCAGACGCGTTCGACAATCCCGACCATATCGATATCACCATCCATAACTATCGCTGGCGGCTCGGTCTTGTCGAAGGCGAAGCGAAATACGATGCCTACGAGAAGCAGCTGGCGACGGGGCCGGTCATCACTATTCCGACGATTACCATGGAAGGCGATGCCAATGGTGCGCCCCATCCGCAACCATCGGCCTACAGAGGAAAATTCTCCGGAAAGTACGAGCATCGAGATGTCACGGGCGGTATAGGCCACAATTTGCCACAGGAAGCGCCACACGCATTCGCCCAGGCCATCCTCGATGTCGCAAAATTTTTATGACATTGCTGCCGCAAGAAACCGCTTTACTCGCGGCAGCCAACACGGAACTAATGTCGCCTGGGGCGGATATTTGAAAGACAAAAGATGGAGCATGTCGATCACATTCTGATCGTCGATGACGACCGCGAAATTCGCGAACTGGTATCGAGCTATCTGAATAAGAACGGTCTTCGGACGACGGTTGCCGCCGACGGCCGGCAGATGCGCAATTTCCTCGAAACCAGCACGGTCGATCTGATCGTGCTCGACGTGATGATGCCGGGCGATGATGGGCTGGTCCTTTGCCGGGAACTTCGCGCCGGCAAGCACAAAGCGACGCCGGTCGTCATGCTGACCGCGCGCGATGACGAGATGGACCGGATCATCGGGCTCGAAATGGGGGCCGACGACTATCTTCCGAAGCCGTTCGCTGCACGCGAGCTTCTCGCCCGCATCAAGGCAGTGCTACGGCGCACGCGAATGTTGCCGCCCAACCTGCAGATCAGCGAGGCTGGCCAGCTCCTGACGTTCGGCGACTGGCGGCTCGACACCGTTGGCCGGCATCTTCTCGACAGGGACGGGACGGAAATCGCGCTCAGCGGTGCCGAATACCGACTGCTGCGGGTTTTCATCGATCATCCCCAACGTGTGCTCAACCGAGACCAGATTCTGAATCTCACCCAGGGCCGCGATGCCGAACTATTCGACCGCTCGATCGACCTTCTGGTAAGCCGTCTGCGCCAGCGGCTCGGCGACGATGCACGCGAACCGACCTACATCAAGACGGTGCGGGCAGAAGGCTATGTATTCTCCGTCCCGGTCGAGATCTCGGTGCCCAGGACATGAGCGAGGGCGGCAAGTCCCGTTTCGGCTGGTGGCCAAGTACGCTGCGCACCCGTCTCTTCCTGATCCTGTTTGCCGGACTGGTGATCGCCTATAGCCTGTCGTTCAGCATCCTTTTTGCCGAACGCTACATGTCCGCAAAGGCCGTCATGCTCGGGACACTGGAAAGCGATCTGGCAACGTCGATCGCGGTCATCGACCGGCTTCCCGCCAACGAGCGGGCCGATTGGCTGGATCGCCTGAGCCGTGGCAGCTATCGCCTTGTTCTTGGGCCTGGTCTTCCCGGTGTTCCGGATTTGTCGGGCCGTGGAGCGGAGATTGCAGAACGGATCGAGGAGGCGGCAGGTCCCGCTTAGTGTCGAAGCCATTCCAGGTGACGGCAAGCGGCTGCAGGGGCATCTGACGCTTTCGGACGGCTCACACCTCACAATCGACGTGACGCCGCGGGGCGTGATGCCGTTGGCCGAGTGGCTTCCATATGTCTTTGCCGCACAGATGGCACTGCTGATCCTATGC
The DNA here is from genome assembly GCF_000379605.1 of Rhizobium giardinii bv. giardinii H152. Lineage (GTDB taxonomy): Bacteria > Pseudomonadota > Alphaproteobacteria > Rhizobiales > Rhizobiaceae > Pararhizobium > Pararhizobium giardinii. The sequence continues at coordinate 34,620 of NZ_KB902602.1, forward strand.
ACCTGGTTTGCGGTGCGCCAGGCAGTTCGCCCGCTTGGCGATCTCGCGGCCGCCGCCGATGCACTCGATCCCAACAAGAAGGGGTCCCCCTTGAGCGAGAGCGGGCCGAGCGAAGTAGCCGATGCGGCGCGCGCCTTCAACGCCATGCGTGACCGTATCGCCCACTACCTGGAAGAACGCGTGCAAATCCTCGCAGCAATCTCGCATGACCTGCAGACGCCGATCACGCGCATGCGGCTGCGCGCCGACATGGCGGAAGATACCCCCGAAAAGGACAAGCTGGTCAGCGATCTGAGTGAAATCGAGCGGCTTGTGCAGGATGGGATTGCCTATGCGCGCAGCTCTCACGGCAGTGGCGAAAAGACGTCCCGCATTGATCTGTCTTCCTTTATCGACAGCATCGCCTACGACTATCAGGATACGGGAAAGGCGGTCACCGTTGCTGGCATCGTTCAAGGCACCGCCGTGACGAAACCGCATGCGCTACGGCGCATCCTGACCAACTTCATCGACAACGCCATCAAGTTTGCGGGTGCTGCCGAGATCAGCGTCGAAGGGAAGGGCGAGGGAAATACCATCATTACGGTCACCGACCGTGGGCCAGGTATTCCGGACGACAAACTGGAGGCCGCCATGCAACCGTTCTACCGGCTCGAGACTTCGCGCAATCGCGACACCGGGGGTACAGGGCTTGGACTGGCCATCGCTCAGCAGCTTCCGTCTCGGTTGGTGGCGCCGTGAGGATCTACAATCGCCCGGCGGAGGCCTTGCCGCAGAGATATCACTGCCTTGAAGAATGCTCGGGTTTCTGATGCATTTTGTATGAAAAGGTAGCCCGGCGCGCAGCCTCTACGCTCTGATACATTTCCGCCCGTTCCGGAAACATGCCTGATACGTCGAGGCGGCAAAACACTCCTGTCAACAACGTCGCTCTGTGCGACAGAACGAAGGAGTGTTCTATGACGAAGATCGAGAAGGTCCTCTATACCGGCAAGACCCATATCACCGGCGGTCGCGACGGCGCAGCGCGCAGCGACGATGCGCAGCTTGACGTAAAGCTTTCGCCCCCGGGCAGCGGCAAACCCGGCACCAATCCCGAGCAGCTCTTTGCAGCCGGCTGGTCCGCCTGCTTCATCGGCGCCCTCGGTCTTGCCGCTGCCAAGCGCAAGATCCGATTGCCGGCGCAGACCGCCATCGATGCAGAAGTCGATCTGGGCATGACCGGAGACGCCTATGGCCTGCAGGCGCGCTTGAACATCAGCCTACCGGGCATAGATCCGGAACTGGCGCGCGTGCTGGTCGAGGAAGCCCATCAGACCTGCCCCTATTCGAAGGCCACGCGTGGCAATATCGCGGTCGAGCTGAATCTTGCCTGAGCAGTCTCAGAAATCCAAGGAGTGTTTGATGAGACGCCTGATCGTTGGCATGCTGGCGCTCGCGGTTTTTGCAGCGCCTTGCGTCTATGACGTGTTCTCGCCGGAGCCATCGCCCATAGCCGCGCTGGCCACAGCCGTCGGTATTCAAGGATAGATAGACCGGAAATCGGAGAGGGAGCGACTGCGGAAACAGTCGCTCCCTTTTGCCATCAGGAATTGTCGGCTTCGTCCTTGAGTAGAGCCGCAGCCTCCAGCCCGAGGGATCGGCTCTGAGAAGAAGGTAGTCGAGCATTGATTTCAGGCTCGGATCGCAAAGGGCGGCCGGCATCAGCAGGCCCGTCGTGTTCATCTCATCCTGGCTGACCATTCCGTCGCCGTCGTGGTCCATGCGTTCGCTGTAATCGACGGTTGGTTTACCCTGTTCATCAGTGGCGATGCCGGGCTTCAGGATCTCGTTGAATGTCTTGAACTCATCAGAGTTGAGTTTTCCATCTCCGTCCTTGTCGAACTTTGCAAACGCTTTGTTGAGCATCTGCGACAGTGGGCTGGCATTGTTGATCGACGTCACGATTTCTTTCTCCGGTCAGTAGGATTTGGGTCTCATGGCAGTTTGGAAAATACTCCATCGGCTTTCGAACAAGCGACGGCATTCGGCTTCATCGGGACTGTCGGACAGGCTAAGTCGAACGCGATTGTTTGCGCCTTCCAGTAGATCGACGAGGACGCCGCATATCTCAAGGGCATCGCCTGATACGACGGCGCCTGCAGCTTGAGCGGCGATGATCGCGTCTACGAGGGGCTCCAGTGCGACGCTCGACCAGGTGGCCAGCCTTTCCCGAAGGGTGGGCGACACCACGGCTTCTGCTGTGACCGATAGGTAAAAGGCGGAATACTCCCTATCGGTCCCGAACAGGAAATAGCGAAACGCGATCGCCCGCAAGGCTGCGAGCGGTGCATCACCGTGTTCTGCGGCCACGGCAAGCGCCCTGCGGAACCGGACGAGATCACGCTCCACCACTGCTTCCAACAGCACCTGCTTGTTGGGATATCGCCGGTACAGCGTGTGTTTTGAGATTGCATGTCGAGCCGCGATTTCCTCCATTGAGGCGTTCGCAACGCCTTTATGTGCAAAGGTCGCGCGGGCGCGGTCCAGGATCTGTCTGGTGAGGTTTTCCGCCTCCTCGCGTGTCGGTCGTCCGCCGGCACGTCCCTGTCCTGTCTTCATGTTGCCCCGAGGCGTTTGACGGAGAGGATATTGGCGACGACCATTGTCCTTTCCGAATATTCTTGATAACAGCACGATATCGTGCCGTTAATTTTGATGCAATGGATTTCGTATGCCTTCGATAGTGCTTTCAGGACTTTCCTGGTCAAAACCGGACGGCGACCATATCCTCGCCAGCCCCGACCTGTCATTCGGACCGGAGCGGACCGGGCTTGTGGGCCGGAACGGTGTGGGGAAAACCACCCTGCTCAAGATCATTTCCGGATTGCTGCCTCCGTACGCAGGGTCGCTGTCCATCGAAGGCAATGTGGTGCTAGTCCAGCAGATGCTGGACGCGGACCCACACGAAACGATCGCCGATCTTTTCGGTGCAAGGCAGGCCATTGAGGTGCTCATCCGGGCCGAAAACGGAACGGCGAGCCTTGAGGACCTCGCGCAAGCAGACTGGACAGTCAATAAGCGGATACTCTCTGCCCTTGCCCGATTTGCGCTGGAGGCCGAGCCGGATACGCTGCTCAGCCAGCTATCTGGCGGGCAGCGCACGCGGGCTGCCCTTGCGGCAGCGATCTTTGAGGAGCCGGACTTTCTACTTCTCGATGAACCGACCAACAATCTGGACCGGATCGGAAGGCAGGTGGTGATCGATCTTCTCGCCAGGTGGAAAGGTGGTGTCATCGTCGTCAGCCATGATCGTGGACTGCTTGAACATATGGATGCAATCGTCGAACTGACCTCGCTCGGGGCGAAACGTTATGGCGGCAACTGGAGTGCCTATCAGGCGGCAAAGGCAATCGAGTTGAATGCCGCAGAGCAAAGCTTGGCTCATGCCCAAAAGACCGCGGACGAAATCGACCGCAAGGCGCAAGTTCTTGCAGAGCGGCACGACAGACGTGAGGCGTCAGGTACCCGCAAAGCGGCAAAGGGCGACCTGCCGCGGATTTTGCTCGGCCGGCGCAAGAGCAATGCGCAAGCAAGCCGGGGCAAGGGCGCGGAAGTTGTCGAGCGCCAGCGCGCTGCGCTGGATACGGTCGCTTCAGCCAAGGCGCGGATCGAGGTGCTCCAGCCATTTTCCGTGCATCTTCCCGCGACGAACCTTCCGGCTGGCAGAGCGGTTCTGTCGCTCAATCGCGTCACCGCGGGCTATGATCCCGGACATCCCATTATCCGGGATCTGACCTTCTCGATCGTCGGCCCGCAGCGCCTGGCGCTTGCCGGTCCGAACGGATCAGGCAAGACGACAGTGCTGAAGGCGATCGCAGGAGAAATTGCGCCCTTCATCGGCGAGGTCGCGGTTTCCGTGCCTTCCGCGATCTTGGACCAGAGTGTCAGTCTTCTCGATCGCAGTGAAACGATCCTCGCCAATTTTAAGCGACTAAACCCGGGCGCGAAAGAAAATACCTGCCGGGCCACTTTAGCCAGTTTTCGCTTTCGTGCGGATGCCGCCCTCCAGCGCGTGGATACCTTGAGCGGCGGACAGTTTCTGCGCGCCGGCCTGGCTTGCGTGCTCGGCGGTCCCAGTCCACCGTCACTGTTGATCCTCGACGAGCCGACCAACCATCTCGACATCGAGTCCATTGAAACCGTGGAAGCGGCGCTGCGCGCCTATGACGGCGCGCTTCTCGTCGTCAGCCATGATGAAACCTTCCTCGACAATATCGGGATCGACGCCAACATCGAGCTACCCGCACGACAAGGTTGATGGCGCGGTGCGGGTCGTTGTTGAGGCAGCGATTCAAAATACGAACCCGCCATCTATCGTCAGGCTCGAACCCGTCATGTGCCCTGCTTTCCGCTCAATAGATAAGAGGCAAGAGCGGCGATCTCGTCAGGCTGTCCAACCCGCTTGAGGGGAATGACCTTTGTCAGCCCAGCCATCATGCTGGCTGTCATGTCCGTTTCTGTTGGTCCTAGCTGAATGTTCTATCGCGAGTTTGAAGGTCCGTCACGTTCTCCTCAGGGTATCAGCAGCAGCTTGCCGATCGTGCGTCGGCTTGCAATGTCAGCGTGCGCTCGTGCAGCGTCTGCCAGGGGATAGCTTCCACCGATATTGACCTTGAGCGACCCATCTTGGATCCAGTCGAAAAGCTGCTGGGTGTGTGCGCGAAGAAGTTCGGGAGTTTGGATATGGTCTGAAAAGACGGCGTAGCCGATCTTGATGCTTTTCGGCAGGCTCATGATGTCCAGCGCGCCAGGTCCTCCGAGCACCGGGCCATACCAACAAAATGTGCCTGACCGGCGAAGAGCGTCGAGCGAACCCTTGAAGGTCCTGGGTCCGGAGCCGTCATAGACGACATCCACGCCTTTGCCGTCCGTCAGGCGCAGGACTTCTTCAGCGAAGACTCCCTCCGTGTCCACGACAACGGCCTCGGCCCCTGCCTGCTTGGCAATTTCGACCTTGTCGCGGGACGAAACGCGACCAATAACGCGCCCGCCTCTTAACTTGATGATCTGTGTCAGCAACAGGCCGACACCGCCAGCTGCAGCATGGACGAGTGCCGTGTCCCCTGGGCGCACGGGATAGAAATCGGTCGCGAAGTGGCTGGCGGTCAATCCCTGCATCATCAGCGAGGCCGCGGTTTGGTCGTCGATAGATTCAGGGATCTTCACGAGCGCCGTCGCCGGGATGGAAATGCGTTCCGCGTAACTTCCCGGGGCGTAAACCCAGGCGACGCGATCGCCGGCAGAAAACCCGGTCACGCCTTCACCGGGAGCAAGCACGTGGCCGGCTCCTTCGACGCCCAGTACTTTAGGATTTGCGGTTTCCGTCCAAGCCATACCTTGGCGAACACCGATGTCCATGAAGTTCACGCCTGCCACAGCGATCTCGACTAGAACATGTCCGGGCGTTGCGACTGGCTCCGGATGGTTCACGACCTCCATTACATCGGTATCCCCGATGCCGTTCATAACAACAGCTTTCATCCGTATTCCTTTATTGACTGATTGTTCCAGAATTGGGTAAAATTTTTTGCTGCTACACAATCGCGCGGAGGGCCAACTGCCCGAGCGATGCGAGTTGGTTGCGGCCGGCTCCTCCGCGCGCAGCGACACGAATTCCAGTGATACTGGCAAAGAGGAAATCAACTACGGCATCTGCCGCCAATGAGTTATCCACGTCACCTGTCTCCTGCGCCTGTCTGACCCGTTCGCTTGCTGCATGTCTTAACCGATGATCGGCGGCGCGATGCACCTCTGCGAGGTCTGGGCGACTCTGGCCGAATTCGCAGATTGAATTGATACCGAGGCAAGCCTGGTTTGCGGTCGCTACGACCCGATTGATCATCGCTGCAATGCCGTCAATAGCTCGCGGCTTGCCGCGCAACATCGCGATATGCGCATCAGTTTCCTCGGATGCGTAGCGTTGCACCGCGAGCCGATACAGCGCCCACTTGTCCCCGAAGGTGTCATAAAGGCTCTGTCTGCCGATTTTCATCGCCTGCACCAGCATTTCGGTCGACGTGCCTTCGAAGCCATGCTCTCGAAATACACCGACTGCTGCATCCAGTGCCTTGTCGCTGTCGAACTCTTTGATCCTTGCCATGGAAGCCAAATAGAAATTCTGGAATGATCTGTCAAGAATGAATTTTTCGCGGCAAAGTGCATGCCATCGGCGCGGATTAGGTCGATGGTTCGAATCCTTTCAAGGCGAACGACTGCAGCATTATTGCATTCAGGCCACGCTATCCACGTTAGCGCTTGCCGTTCAGCCGCTCCGCGTCTTAGAGGCGGCCGCAAGATTTCCGCTCGAAAAAGCGCTGCCAGGGGAGAGCACCATGCTCGTTTTGGAAGGCGCCTTTTGGATCATGTTCTTGCAGCAGCGCCAGGCGCACAGGAAAAGTAGCCGCCTCAGGGCGACGCGGTCCTTGGCGACTTCAAGTATTTGCTCGTCGTTCCCCTTCTATTGAACCTGTGCCGGACGCTGTTTGTCGGTCCAGGACGGCGGCATCCCTACCTGAGAGGCTGCGAAGTCCACCAAACCGGGTGACCGGCCAAATTTCTCGCAAGCAGGGTATTTGGGCTTTCCACCAAGACCGGACTTGATTCTCTGCGCAGACGGGATTTTAGGGAGTCCCTTGAAAGGTGTCTTGCCCGTGACGAGCATTTTGGAAAAATCACTGCCGAAGCCGGCCGCAAGTGAGTAGGCGTCGCCAATCTGCGAAACGCGCGCACTGGTGGTCACGAAGTTCGCTCCCTTTGCCCATACCATCGCACCCACTTGCTTGCCGTCTTTCGTCGTGGCTTCGGCCTCCACGGAAAGACCTCCAAGCCCCATGGGCAGCCTCGGGACGGGTACAGGAGAAACGAAGTTGGCTCCGAGCGATGTTGCAGTCGACAGGCCAGCCACGGTGGCATTGGTTGGCACGATGCGAGTGATGGTTGCCTGAACAACGAGATCCGCATCCTCTTTCCTCTCCACTACCTCGAAACGATCGCTGACGCCAACGCAGAGGGCGCGGCTGATGACGTTCGCCACCAAGGCTTGATCGGAAGATTTCTTGATGGATTGCGCCGCGGCCCCTGAAACCTTAGTCGGCTCGATGTAGATCGTTCTGGTTGCACCGAGATCGCTTGAGGCAACTTTATAATTTGCCTTGGTCAATCGCCCGTTGTTTGATGTCAAACCGTCATAGGATGTCAGCGAATTCGCCTGTTCGAGCGGCACAGCAGCGCACCCTCCAATAATCGACAAAAGGAACAGAGAAAGGAGAGCAATCGGTCGAGAAAACGGTTGGACGCCTGCCAAGCCAAGGCGGGGATGTGACATTTCGTGCTCCTGTTGGATGAGGGACGGCCGGTGCGGCTATCGCCACTGCGCTGTCTGTGTCGCTGTGAGCGTGTCGGTGAACGAAGGCCTGTCTTTCCATAGGCTGTCGCTTGCCATTTTTGCGTATCCGAGGTTGTAGACCGCACGCATGTAGTTGGTGTTGAATGGATCGGTCATGTTGTAGGCGACCTGCGTATCGATCGACGCCACACGGAACCGAATGCCGTTCCTTTGGGCATAGACGTAGGTGGCCACCAGCGCGCTGCGTGTCTGTGCCTTGATGAGAGAGGAATTCGCCCTTGCCATGACTGTAAACGTGTTGTTTGTGGTGGTGGAAAATTCAGACATCAGCGCGTTGTTGATGATAATGTACATGTTTAGCTTCACGCCCTTGGGCCACTCGACCTTGTCCGAATTAGCCATCCATCCCTCCGGAATCGTCAGGATTTGGGAGGCCGATCCCCCGTCTGAGTGCATTTCCTCGAACGACTGATCGCCTGATTTTGCTTTGATGAGCACTGCTGGATAAAGGCCGGGGATGCTTGCCGAGGCGATGACAATGTCGCGGAAAAGTTGTAGCGCGTCGGGCCGGCCGCTGTCGGCGATGGCGCCCATGTTCCAGATCACCGCTCTTTGGGAATCGAGGTTCGAGGTCAAAACAAGCAGGCGGCGTCCCTTGCGATGCTCCGCGGCGATTTTCGCCAGTATGTCATGCGTCAGGTACCGTTCGACCATTGTTCGAAGCGGCTTCTGCTTCAGGAGGCTTGCGCCCAGCAGACCCTGAGGCAGGAAATCTGCATTGACCAACTCCTTGGCAACGCCGCTTGTGTACAGGTCGACAAGGATGTCGTCATAGGCCGGGCCAAGAAAGGCATAAGGCGCAATTAGCGCACCCGTGCTGACGCCGCTGACGATGTCAAATTCGGGTCGCTGTCCCCGATCCGACCAGGCCTTCAGCGCCCCGACGCTAAACGCGCCTCCGGCGCCGCCGCCCGACAACACGAGATAGTTGATTTCCTTGTGTCTCGGGATGGGCAGCCACGCACGCGCCTCGGGCAGATTCCGACTCGTATCCGCATAGATACGGATATCGCCAAACCCCTCGATGCTGGCGGTCGCGGCAGCCTTCGGCCCATAGGCAATGCGGTCCGGCGCCATGCAGCCAGCAAGAAAAGCCAGCATGAAGATGGCTATCACGCGATGCACGGCTATCGCCTTGGGCCGGGCGAATGCTTGGAGGAAACGCTAAAGTCTCCACCGACCGTACAGCAGACATCTGCGCATGCTGCTTGCGGACTCCCTAATGGTCCGATGGTCCAACGCTGCGAACCCACCAGATAGCCTTTGAAATTCACTGCAATCTTCCTTCGAAATCGTGTCTGGCTGAATTAATTCAGGTTCGTCATTGCCTTGGATTTTTTATTGTTAAGAGTTGTTGCTCGTCCGTGACTGGCATGCCATTGGCGAAGACCAGCACCTCATGCGTTGCCGCGGTCAGTTCGCTATGTCTGTTGCGCAATGAGCCCGTATTCCGCCCAATTTGCCGGGAGCAGGGCAGGCCTCATACCCGCTGCACGTTTTCACTCGTGATCCGCGTCGATGGTCAGATGGCGGCTGCAACCATCGCGGCCTCTATCTCTTGCCGTTTGACGGCGGTTTTGCATGGGCGGATGATAAAGATCGACTTTCATGACCAAGCTTCCCGATCTCGCGCGGACGACAAGAAGTCTTCTTGAAGATCAATGGTTGAACTGCTGAACTGGCCGGACTTGGGCTGAGCCCGGCCAGTTTACTCTCGGACAAATTGGGGCCATCCGCCCGAGATAGACGACGGCAAGGAGCATGCCTTGCGAAGACCTTGAATACCCCAATAGGTTCGCAACATCCGATCGCTATCGAATCCTAAGTCAGTTGGAATGCCGATCCTGAGATCGCTCCCTGTCCATTAAACGCAGCTGGTAAACCTTCGGGTTCGCCAACGCCTTTTCAAAAGGGAAGACGAACAAGAACTGGCAGGACTCCATTGCTTTGTCCGGCTTCGATGAGCTCAAAGACCGGCCACGGGACAAGGAAAACAGAACCATCGCGTAGCGTCCTGAGAAAGTTTCGGGGTTTTATTTCCAGTTCGTCCGTGTCGCGCCAGAGGGATGGCCTCGGAAGCAGCCTTGGTGTCGAAGCAAGATAGTCTTGAAAGACTGTCCCAAAACGCTCCTGCAGGAACTTCTCTTCCTGAGCGACGGTTGCCGTAAATACGATGAGGGCTGTCGCGACGAAAATTAGCATCGCCAAGATACTGCCCGTTTGCGCCCCAATACCAGCGATCCCCACCAGACTGAAGAAGTAGAGTGGATTGCGCGTTACAGAATATGGTCCGTCCATGACCAAGGTGACACTTTTCCGTCCGCCCACGTATAGCGTCGACCACATGCGCCCGAAAATCGCGACAAATGTTGCGACGAGACCTGCCGAGGCCAAAATCGTGTGAGCCAAGCCATCGCTCGGCCAAGACGACTGACTGATACAGACACCCCCAAAATATAAGAATGCGAGACTTCGAAGGATGTTGATGCGGGTGAGTTGGACAGTGGAAAGCGAAACAGCGCTCACTGGTCTGCCTCAAAAGTTTGCTGCCCTCTAGCCGTGCCCGTAGCTTCTGGTGCCGAGGCGTAGCGGTTGTCCGCCTGGCTAAACCAGCACCCGATCCCGATCCAGGTACCGACGAGGTATGGACCAAGAGTTCCCACAAAAACGCTGGCGGTGGAGAAAACACATCGCAAAACAAGGTCAGCGACGCCTGTTTCTCTCATTCCGATTGCTGGAAGAAGAACATAGGACGGCAAGACTGGAAGAGACCTCCCCATAAGCGAGGCGAGGTAGACGCTACTGAGGTCAATTGTTTCCAGCAGCCTGTCAACCGCTTGGCTTGGATATAGAACACACATACGGCTCGCTCCTGAGGGCTGAAGTTTCGATTACCCAGATAGGCGGAAGACGTATTTCTGTGTTTTAAGACATGTTAAGTTATGCTGCGGTGACCGCGTGCGTTGAAGCGCATCAACCAGTCACGCACGGATCTGCAAGCAGGGTCACGCTGGCCCGGCCGGCCAGTTCTGCGCGTGAGCCACCATCACAGATCGACGCAAGCGCCAGGACGCCTTTTGGGAATCCCGAGAGTCAACATCAGAGATTTGGTATTGGTCATTCCCTTGGTTCCCGACGGTTTGGTCAACGGCAAAGCTTCGGCAAGTCATCGCTGTTGAACGACGATCGGCGCACGGCCTTGATACAAGCCAATCGAAACCAGCGCGCGAATGGTCTTCTGCATGCCGCCGATGTGACGAGAGCAACGGCTGCCACGTCGCTTGTCGGCCGAGCGTTCCCGTGAGATAGAGTTGCTTTGCCACCGGACCGCTCATTGAATCGACTACCTCCCCTTGGCGAGAGCCTTTCGACCGAGGGCTTCTCCTTTCGCAGCGGCTGCCATGCTGCTTTGGTGTTGAACAACCTGAGCCGGCGGCAATTGTATCGTTACTCGCAGTCCATGCGGCAATATGTTCTCAAGTAACAACGAGCCACCGTGGCTTTTTACGATTTCGTCCGCAATCGAAAGCCCCAGACCGAAGCCGCTGTTGGAATCTCGTGACCGGGCTTCGTCGGCCTTGAAGAAGGGCTCCAGGACTTTGTGTTGGAGCCCTTCTTCAAGGCCGGGACCGTTGTCGCTCACAATGATGACCGCTCCACCTTGCGGACTATTGCGCAATTCGACAGCTACCTTGGTGCCGAACCTTACCGCGTTCTCCGCAATGTTGGTGATAGCGCGTATGAGAGCCTTTTGTTGACACAAGTATCCAAACCGCTCAGGTCCGCAGTGGATTACATTGTGCCCGAGATCACAAAATTGCGACACGATCGTCCGCAGGACACTTGAAATATCAACCTTTCGAAGCGGTTCGGCCGTAGCAGTGCTACTTAAATACTGAAGGCTTTCCTCGATCATAGTGGTGAGATTGTCGATATCCGTCAGCATCGCTTCCCTTGAAGCGGGGTCCTTCGAGCGCTCCGCGCGCATTCGCAGTCGTGTCAGAGGCGTCCTAAGATCGTGGCTCACAGCCGTCAGCATCCGCGTGCGATCATCGACCATTTTTCGAATACGGTGACGCATGTTGTTGAGCGCCGTCGCAAGCGTGCGAAGTTCCTTGGCGCCCTCGGCGGTGAACTGTTCTTCTTCGTTACCGTCGAGACGCAGTCTCTTTGCCGCGTCGGCAAAGCGAACCAGAGGCGACGTTATCATGCGACTTATATAGAGCACCAGGAGGAGCATCGGCAGCATCAGGATGCTGGCTTTGGCGATGAACTCGACGACTGCGCTGAAAGATGAGGGGGAAATATCGGCACCGGCGAACCCGATTACGAGAGCACGCAGCGCATCAAGGCGCACCGCAAGTGTGCTGTGTCCCTCGCCATCCGAAGTGTTTTCAAGCACTACCACTTCAAAATCGGCAGGCAGGACGTCTTGTAGCTCATCCGAGATGAGATGGTCGTCCGTTTGACGCGCCTCTTCCCTACTGACATCGCTCCATGGCAGAATCTTCAATTCGAGACCGCTGGAGGTGCTTGCCCTCACCAGATTCTCGACTTCGCCGTCATTTCTGGCGCTTCTGACTTGATTCACAAGCAACTCGATTTGAGCGCCTTTGACCATAAGGATTTTTTCATTTTGGAAAATGAACGGCTCGGGTAGAACCGCGATAATACAGATAACGATCAACGGAACAGGAATCGATGCGAACACGACGAATTGTGTTCGTATGGACGCCTTGCGGAAGCGATCAATCATGGTGCTATCGCAACCTCCGGAGTAAAGACGTACCCGCCAAGGCGCACAGTTTTGATGAATGTCGGATCTTTGTAATTCGGTTCGATTTTCTGCCGGACACGACTGACGTGTACATCAATGCTGCGTTCAACAGGTCCCGCAGAGCCGGCGTGGGTGAGGGCAAGTATTTCCTGGCGGTTCATTACCTTTCGGGGATTCTGGCAAAACACCAGCAGTACATCAAACTCCGCCGTCGTGAGCGACACATGAAAACCGTCACGGTCAGTTAATTCTCGGGTTACCGGGTCAATCCGCCAGCCCGCAAACGTCATCGGTTCCTGCTTTGGCTTGACTTGCGCTGAATACGACGATCGACGCAGAAGTGCCTTTATTCTCGCCAAAAGTTCCCTGGATTTAAACGGTTTTGTGACATAGTCGTCGGCGCCCAATTCCAATCCAACGACCCTGTCTATCTCTTTCGTTCGCGCGGTAAGCATGAGGATGGGTATTGTATCAAACGCCCTGATTCTCCTGCATATGCTGAAACCGTCCTCACCTGGCAGCATTCCATCCAGGACCATAAGGTGAAATTCGTTCATTTTTAGCACGCGGTCCATTTCAATCGCCGATCCGACTGCCTCGGCGGCGTAACCTGCCTCCGTCAACAGATCGATCAGCATGCCCGCGATATCCCGATCGTCCTCGACGACAAGGATTCGGGATGAAACTTGAGTAGGAACGTTGTAAACGATGTTATTCATAGGCTTGGCCATTTGTGTCGGGATCCGATTATTAGTTAGCCCGTTTCACAGTGTGGTTGTCAGCAACAATTGTGTTTAATTTTGTTGCTGCGGTTCCACCACTGACAAACCCCGCTGCGTTTAAACCGGCGGTTACCCGTCCACATCTGCCGCGAACGTGCTTCGCGAAAGTTCCTCGGAACTTCACTCAGCGGTTGGAGAGCGAGCCATCGCCTAATTTGATCAGTGCTTTGGCAAAGACGCCGACGCTGCGTCCACTGATAGCCGTGGAGAGCGGCTTACCATTCACGAGTACGGACCGGTTGATCGTACTGATGCTGGAGCAGTTCATCGCCGTGGATCGCGGTTCTGCCAAAGCAAGAAGGTATCCCGTCAGCACAGTCTAGCTATTCGCCTACGGTTTGATGGGATGACAACCGTCAACGGTGACATGGGCTGTTCCATCGCCGATCGCAAAAATCCAAATTTTACCGCTTCAGCACCCAGATGGTCCTACCGTTCTGAGAAGCCGCAACGCCGGTTTTGGTTCGCGTCAATTGAAGGCATCTTTCTTCCCCTCCAGGTTGTGGTCTTATGCAAATGCCGTCCGGAACAGCCCTCCACATCGGGTGTATGCTCACCGCGCTATCGCTGATCCTTCCGCCACCATCCGGGCGAAACACAAGTACGTTCGAAACCCTTCGTTTGACGACGTACATCTCCCAGGGTTTGCCGTCGCAGATGACGCCAGCGAGATTTTCTTCGGCTTGGACGGGTTCATTGAAAAAAACCCCTGCGATAACGAGCAACGTTATGCAAAATCGGTGAGGAGAGCGGTCGTTAGGCAAGCCTACTGGGGACATCACGTGGTCCTTTGCGAGAGGACAACCGCTTCACGACGGAACATCCGCTTCAAAAGCAGCAGGAAGTCGTCGACGAAGGTGAATATGACGGGGATAACGACGAGGCTGAGGACGGTCGATGTCATCAGGCCGCCGATGACGACGATCGCCATCGGTTGACGGAAGCTCGCATCGCCGCCGCTGAGGCTCAAGGCCACCGGAAGCATGCCGCCGCCCATGGCGATCGTCGTCATGACGATCGGGCGAGCGCGCTTATGGCATGCGTCGACCAGGGCGTCGAAGCGCGAGAGACCTGCGCGCCGTGACATGATCGCATATTCGACCAGCAGGATCGAATTCTTCGTCACCACGCCCATCAGCATGAGCAAGCCGATCAACACAGGCATGGAGAAGCTCGTGCCAGTCAGTACCAGCGGCAAGAGGGCGCCGCCCAGCGCCAGCGGAAGCGCCATGAGGATTGTCAGCGGCTGGAGAAAGTCATGGAAGAGCAGCACCAGAACGGCATAGATGCAGGAGACGCCGATCGCCATGGCGATGGCGAAATTGTCGAAAAGCTCGGAGCTGCGCTCGAGTTCGCCCTGCTCGACAAGCTTGACGCCGTCCGGAAGGTTCTGAAGGGCGGGCAGCCCCTGCGCTTCGTGATAAACGTCGCCGAGAATGCGGCCGTTGAGTTCGACCGACAGCATAACGTTTCGCGAGCGGTCGATGCGGCTGATCTCCGACGGGGTGGCCCCGATGCGGATGTCGGCGACCGAACCGAGATCGACGCTCCCCCTTGCGCCGGCAACGCGGAGATTGGCGATGTCGCCGAGCGTGGTCCGGTTGCCGGGATCGAACCGGACGCGGATGGGAAGCTGACGCTGTGGCAGGTTGAGCTTGGCGAGCGAGGAGGAATAGTCTCCGCTCGTGGCCACGCGAACCGCCTCGGAAATCGCTTGTGCCGTGACACCGAGGGCAGCGGCGCGGTCGAGGTCCGGGACGATCTGGACTTCCGGGGCCTGCAGGGAGGCACTGGAGGCCACCGCGCCGATGTCCTCGAGGGTGCGCAGTTGCTCTTCGAGCGCGGCCGTCGCCTGGTCAAGTGCATTCGAATCGTCGCTTGCGAGCGTGATGTCCAGCGTCGTACCGTCGCCGCCGGTGCCCACCTCGATCCTGACGCCCGGGAGAACGGCGAGCGCCTGGCGGATGTCGTTTTCGATCTCGGCCTGTTTGCGGTCGCGTTCGCCGATCTTCTTCAGATCGACGACAAGCGAGGCGGTCGCCGAATTGATGGTCATGGAGGAATCGATCAGGTCGCTCGACGAGGCGTTTCCGACGGCGGAGAACACACGCTTCACGTCCGTCAGATCGGAAACGATATCTGCCGCCCGCTGCGTCATGGCGTCCGTCTGCCCGATCGTGCTGCCGGGCTGAAGCGTCAGCGTGACCTGCGTCTGCGCATCGTCCGATGCGGGCAGGAAACCGGAGCTGAGCATGGAGATCGTCGAGAGCGAGACCCCGAGGAATATGCAGACACCGAGGATGGTCAGCTTGCGATAGCGCAGGCAGTTTTTGACGAGGGCCATGTAGGCACGCATGATCGGGCCGTCTCTCACCTCGACTGGATGCCCTTTCATCAGGTAGGCGGCCATCATCGGCGTTAGCAGGCGCGCGACGACCAGTGAGGCGAGAACCGCCACGGCTGCCGTGACGCCGAACTGGCGGAAAATCAGGCCCGGAATACCGCTCATAAAGGCGGTCGGCAGGAAGACCGCGACGAGCGTCAAGGTCGTGGCGATGACGGCAAGGCCGATCTCGTCGGCGGCTTCGAGCGCAGCCTCCTTCGGCGGTTTTCCCATTTGCAGGTGGCGCGCGATGTTCTCGATCTCGACGATGGCATCGTCGACGAGGATGCCGACCACGAGTGAGAGCGCGAGCAGCGTCACCGTGTTGAGACTGAAATCCGCAAGATACATCACGAGAAAAGTCGGGATGGCCGAGAGCGGCAGCGCCACCGCCGAAAGCAAGGTCGCCCGCCAGTCGCGCAGGAAGAGCCAGACCACCACGATCGCCAAGATAGCCCCCTCGTAGAGCATGTGCATGGAGCCCTCGTAGTTTTCGATAATCGGCCCGACCGTGCTGTAGGCCTCAACAATCTCGACATCGGGGTTGGCGGCGGCAAAGTCCTGCATAGCCACTTCGATGGCGGCCGCGACGCCCGTATCCGAGAAGCCGTTCGATCGTTTAACCTCGACAGCGATCACGGGTTCGCCATCGAGATAGGCGATCGACGACCTGTCGGCAAAGCTGTCCGTTACCGTGCCGATCTCGTCCAGCCGCACCAACTCGCCGCTAGGAAGCGGGATTGTGAGCGCCTTCAGTTCCTCGATCGAGGAAACCGCGCCGAGCGTGCGGATCCCCTGCTTGGCTCCGCCGATCTCCGCGCGGCCGCTCGAGGCGTCCGACTGCACGGATTTGAGCTGAGAGGAAACGGTAGCAGCGCTGAGGCCGAGCGCGCTCATGAGCTGGGGGTTGAGGTGGATGTGCACTTCACGCTCGATGCCGCCGATCCGGCTGACCTCGCCGACGCCGGATACGGAGAGCAGGGCCTTCGTCATGTCGTTGTCGATGAACCAGGAGAGTTCCGTCTCGTTGAGGCGGGCGGACCGCACCGCATAAGTAAGGAGAGTGGAGCCCCGCACTGTCACCTTCGTCACGCCCGGTGTCTGCATCACGGAGGGGAGGTCGCCGCTGGCGCTGTCGATTGCATTGCGCACTTCCTTCAGCGCTTCCTCGCTGTCCTTTCCCAGCTGGAACGAGACATTGATGGAGACCGACCCGTCCGTGATAGTCGTCGTGATGTGGTCGAGGAGGCTCAGCGAGGCGAAACTGTCTTCGATCTTTCGTGCGACTTCTGTTTCTAGCTGGGCTGGTGCTGCACCTTCGAGCATGGCGCTGACCTGGATGGTCGGCAAGTCCATGTCGGGGAAATTCTGCACCGCGAGCCGGTCGAAGGCGATCAGGCCGCCGACGGTCAGCAGGATGAACAGGACTATGGCGGGAACCGGATTGCGGATCGAGCAGGCGGAAAAGTTCATCGCGATTCTCCCTCTTCGAGCTGGACGAGCGCGTCTCCGGTCACCCGGACGAAGGCCTTGTCCGAAAGGAAAGCGCCGCCCGTCATCACGACCTCGGTCGAGCGGTCGAGGCCCGAGAGGATTTCCACTTCGCTGCCATTGCGGCGGCCGGTTTCCACACGAACGCGTGACGCGCGCTTGTCTGCATCGACGGTGAAGACGTAAGCGATGCCGTCACGCAGGACGAGCGCCGTCTCGGGCACGGCGAGCGCCGCCGTGGTCTCAAGCTCGATCTGGCCGGTGACGTAAAGGCCGATGGGCAGATGTGCCTCCGCCGGCAGCGCCACGTAGGCGAGCGCCCGTCCGGTATCGGTGCTGACCGTCGGTCCGACAAGACGAACGGTACCCTTGACGCGTCGGTCACCGGGCCCAACGATCGTGGTGGTAAGACCTTCCCTGATGCGAGGCAAATAGCGTGCCGACACTTCCGCCTGCCATTCGACGCGCTGCTGGCGGATGAGGCGGAACAGCTCCGTGCCTGAGGATACAACGGCGCCGAGCTGGGCCGAGCGGGATGTGATCAACCCGTCGTCGGCGGCCAGGATAGTCGTCTGGGCAAGCTTGATTTTCTGGCTTTCCAGCAAGGCTTCAGCAGATTCGATACCCGCGATCGCCGTCTGCTCTGCGATCAGATATTCGTTGATCTTCTCGTCCGAAAGCGCGCCGCTTCCCTGCACCTTGCGTGCCCGATCGGCATTTGCCCTGGCCTTGGCGAGGTCTGCCCTGGCACCTGCCAACGCGGCCTCTTCCTTGCGCAGCTCGGCGCGTACTGTCTCGTCGGCAAGCCGAACGAGGGGCTGCCCCCTCGAGACGACCGATCCGACATCGACAAGGACATCGGTCACACGCAGGCCATCGATTTCCGCGGCGATGATCGCTTCGTGCCAAGGCTTCAGCCAGCCACTGGCCGGGACCGTTTCGGGCCATCGGCGTTCCACCGGCGTTGCTACGGCGACGGTAAGCGCTGCCGCCTCGTTCTGTTGCGCGAACGAAGGCTCTGCGATGGGAACAAGATTCACACCCAGGAAAAGGGCAGCAAGAAGGGGGCTCGCTCGCATGGGAGCTGGTTTCCTTTATTCTTTAATTCCAAGGGCGGCGTGGTCACGTCCCAACCGCCACCGCGTGTTTTGTTGAGGGCAATTCGGCAGCGCACCGAGCCGCGGTGGATCTAGCTGAGCGAAACTTCGGTCGATTACGCGGAACGCCGGCGTACTTGCGGTCGCGAAGGTTCGCGCCACCCGCCTGCCAGTTCGCACCCACGGCGTTAAAATAGGCGCGGTAGTTGCGCGCCGCGACGGTGGCGTTGCAGATCCGCCGTCGCGCGCTGTCGATCCGCACCAGCGCGGTTTCGACTTCGGCGACTGCATCCAGAACGCCGGATTGGTAGGCGGCTGCCGACACGTCATAGGTTGATGCCGCGCTTCGCACTGCTGCGCGTCGTGAGCCGCCGTTGAAGAGCGGGAGGCCGAAGGACCAGGGCCTAGAATTTGTAACCGACAATCAGCATCGTAGATGGCTGCACGTCGTTCTGAACGATCGGGCTGTCCTTCGCGTCGCCAGTCAGGAAGCCGACACCTGCCTGACCGCGAATAACCCAGTTCTCCGTCGCCATGTAGGTTACGGAGGCTTCGATATCGAAGCGCTTGAGCCCTGCGCTTGCCTCATATTGCCGCAACCCGGATCGTGCAGACTGGGCAGCGGTTACCCCAAAGTAGCTTTCCATATGATTGTCGTCGGCAATTGTCGCGGAGGCGCCAGCAGAAAAGATAAAGCGATCATAGTGATGAGAAACATTTGCGCCGACCTCACCGAGCAGACCGTCGCTGCCGCCGATCGTCTTGTCGACAGAAGCGTAGAGTTCCACCGGCCCTAATTCATATGAGAGCTGCGCTCCGATGACGGCTCCAGCGTCGATGTCGCCCAAACCTTTGAGGTGATCGGAATCATCTTCATCGCGCCCGCCGCCCATGTCGTAACCGCCCTTCACCAAGAACTTAAAACCGTTAGAGTTGAGGACATCGACTGACAACCCGCCCGGATCGACCGTGAGGCGGCCGAAGGTTGCGGAAACCATGGGAATGGGGACGAGTTCGAATTCGTCCGATCCTTCGAATTTCGGCGCATATATGGCTCCGGCGCCGACCATAACGTCCCAGTCGGAAAGCTTCTGGCGTATGCCACCGAATCGTCCCGTGTCGAAGTTCGCAGTCGCGGGGATAGCTGCCTCTTCACCCTCGTAAGGGTCGGCGGCGCGTGCCTGGGCTAGGGGGCAAGCAACTACTGCGAGCCCCGCAGCTATGGCGACACGTCGTGGACGATTTGAAAAGGTCTTGGTCAATGACATTCGAATTGGCTCCTGGATCCGATAGAGAGTTTCAGCGCGAAGTGTGAAACCCGATGCGCCGGGCTCTCGCGGTCGGACTGTCCCAGACGACGTCGTTAACTTGGGTTTTGTGATGTTAAGAAATGTTGTCCAGATCGATGCCGCTGACCCGCGGGCTTAGACAGTCACATTATGCGTCCGCCCCCTCGATTTGTTTTGTTTTGTTTCGGTATCCTACGATGCCTTTGAACGGCTGACCGATTAGTCGCATGGGCATGTCAGATATCTTGCCACATGGATCGGGCTTATGAGCGACAAATATATGGGCCATTGGGTCCCGCCTACTCGTTAGACCCGGTCAGCGGTCCCCGCAACAAAACCGAATAAAACCAAACACAATATAGCACTGGCAAAGGCTAGATTCTCTTCATCGCCGCATGAGGAACTCGCCATGCTTATAGAAAGCATTCGACCCAAGAAAATTCTTGTGTTTCTGCCTCAGGCGGCGGCCAATGTGATTGTCACAAAGCTGGCTGAGCGTGGGTATGAATCCGTCGCCGTATCGACGGTTCCGGAGGCTTTTGATGTACTCCGTTCGGAGCATTGTTCCTTCGCTATAACGACGCGACCGGATATCGATCTCCTGCGCAGCATTCGCCCCATACCAGTGGTCAATCTTGAGATTTTCTTCCACGCAGAGCCTTCCGGCGATGGTCCATTGATAATGTCAAAACGGTTCGACGGCAGCGCATTCATGAAACGTATAGAGTTCCTTGTTCAGCCTACGGCTACAAGAGCTGAACCAGCCGGGGTCGAGCAGGCAAAGGGTGAAAGGATGAGAGAACGCAAAGCGCCCCGATGGTGGACCGCGGCAAAGGTTATGTTGGGTTTGCAGCGCCAGCGAGAAGAACTTGCCTGACGCAGGCGCGTTGCTAGGCCAGGTCGGAATGACCACAATGGGTCGGTACTTGACCTTCGCGGCGGGCCGCACGGCATTGGGAGCCGGTAATCATAGTTCACTCTCCGACTGTAAACAGGATCGCCTTTTCTATGACATTACCGGCAACTGCTAAAACCTTCAGCTTGTGCTGCCTATCATCCCGTGCGGTCCAGTTCATCGTCTGACCGGCTGTCAGGCCGAGAAGGGCGGTTCCAATGGGGGTGAGGACCGATATCTTTCCTTTGAAATTTCGGCGTCTATCGGGAAAACAAGCGTCACTCTCCGCCCATCTCCGGTATCCGTTTCATACTTTACCATCGATCCCATGCCCACGACGTTTCCAGGCACAGAGACGTCGGCTACCACGCGCGCGCGTTCGAGCTCGAGCAAAAGACCGTCGGAAATTTCGGGAAACCGCGCAGCCGCGGCGAGCGCAAGATTGGTCAACCGCTCGTAATCTGTCTCGCCAATCATGATCGACGGTTTTCGTGGGTTGTTGATGTGTTTTTTCATCTCATCGTCACTCCAGTTTGCGGCATGGTTTGTGATGGGAACGCGTGCATCGCTCTCGGGTCACTGTCGAGGATTGCCATCACCTCGTCAGCGGACCGTGCCAGTCGAAGCCCCTCCCGAATCCGAGGTGTCGCAACCAGCCGGCACAGTTGGGCGAGCGCGGGCAGGAAGGAGACCGCGGCAGAGCGGGGCCACAGCAGGGTGAACACCAGGTCGACGGGATCGCCGTCAGCGCTGTCGAAATCTATGGGAGGGGCCAATTGTGTGAACGACGCAAATGGAACGGAGATGGAGTGGAACGCCGCATGCGGGACGGCGATGCCACGACCAATGCCCGTCGAGCCGAGACTCTCACGCTTCCACAGCCCTCGAAGCACCACCTGAACATCAAAGCCGGATCTGCGCGCAATTTTCGCAGCGATCTTGGACAGTGCCGAGTGCTTTCCCTTTGTCGCAAGGTCAAGGGTAATATCTTCTTCTGATAGGTTCCTGATAATCATTGTAGTCGCCTCTAAGCCGAGCGCGCGCGAGTGCGAACAAAGTGCGCTTGGCACTCCGTCTGCAACGGTGTCGCATTGAATTGAGATGCTGGCAGACCCGGACGCGATGCGAACGGAACTCGCGTCCGGGCTAGAGGCCTGCTTTGAGGCGCCGTCGTTCTCGTGAGTGAACGAAAATATTCATAATAGCTGAAACATGGGGAGAGAATTTTTGAAATCAAGCTTGCAGTCACTAAACGGGGATCGGGCTTGGATTCGCAAGATCTCGTGTTGCACTCCTTGGTGACAAGCAGCGGCGATGAAACCGAGACCTTTAAGAAAATGCAGAAAAACTGCACTGAAATCCCAGTTTATTTCGTTGGACTAATATTATCCCCTCGTTCTTGAATAGCTGTACGCGATTGGTCGTGCGAGCAGCACATTGGCTGCCGGTATCTGCGGCGATCGCGAGTTTGAACGAAAAAGAGATCCTCCGATGAAAAAGTTTGTCCTCGCACCTGTCCTGACACTGGCCAGCTCGTTTTGTGCTATCGCGGCAGATGAAGTCGCAAAAGCTCCGCCGGCCGCCCCCTTTCAGCAGGTTAGCAGGCTGGTGAAGTTGCCCGACTTCCTGCCGGGCATCGGCCAACTCTTCGTCGATCCCGCGACACTGCCGGCGGGTCCATTCCTCGCATATGGTCGCGACGGAAGGCTTGTCAGCACGATCTATATGCTGCCAACCAAGGATCTCAACCCCGACAAGTCATTCGATAACCTTGCAGCGCCGGACGGGAACGTCGACCATGTCGACGTCTACTACAATGCCGGCCATCCAGGCGTGGAAGAGCCGCATGTCCATGTGGTGCTGTGGCATGTCGCAGCGGCCAGCGAAGCGAGCGTCGCCAAATGACGGTCGCGCGGCGTGACGTGCTGAGCTTGGGCGGTGGCCTCGTCGCCGCCGTTTCCCTCTCCCGACGAGATGTGCGGGCGGAAGAGGTGGTGGAGATTAGGATGAAGGGGCGCGCCGATGGCTCGCAAGTCTGGTTTGATCCGATCGGTGTTCTAATCAAGCCGGGTCAGATGGTGCGCTGGATCAACTATAACCCAGGCAATTCGCATACGACGACGGCCTATCATCCAGCAAACTTCGGAAAGCCGCTCCGGATTCCTGAAGCAGCAAAATCCTGGGATTCAGACTACCTCCTGCCGGAGGAGAGCTTTTCGAATACCTTCACCGAGCAAGGGGTGTATGACTATTTGTGCATTCCGCATGAGCACGCCGGAATGGTCGGTCGCATCATCGTCGGAGAACCAGAACCACATGGCGGCTGGATGGAGCTGGTCGCTGCAAGCCGTGGAGTGCCGGATGAGGCCCTCAAGGCTTTCCCAATGGTCGAAGAGATCATGGCGAAGCGGATAGTCCGTCGCGTTTAGCAGACAGTTTTGGCGGCGTCGAGATGAAGGCAATACGGACGGGAACGGAGATCTCCTGACGCCGTCGGTGAACCAGAAGGGTGACAGACGTGGCGTTTCCGAAGGAGATTTTGCTGCAATCGCAGGGAGAGCGTAGCGGTCGCACACATGTATACCAACAGCGCGAACGCGCAATGCATCGGCTTGCGTCCTTGGGCGAGATGACCGGTGGTATTGCGCATGATTTCAGAAACCTCCTGGCGGTCATCGAATCCGGCCTGAGGCTGGCCGAACGAAAAGCTGACCAGCCGGAGAGCGTGCGCACCTATCTCTCGGCGGCGCGGCAAGGCGTCGATCGGGGCGTCGAACTGGCATCCCAGTTGCTCGACTTTGCAAATCATAAGGAACTCGTCGTCCAGACACACGACTTGAATGAGCTCGTCAAATCTTCCGAGCCGTTCCTCAGATATGGTGCGGGACCAAACATCCGTGTCAGGCTTGAGCTTGGTTCCGATGTCCCGAGCTGTCAAATCGATCCATCCTTGTTCGACGCCGCCGTTCTTAATCTTGTCTTTAACGCTAGGGATGCCATGCCAAGTGGTGGGGAGATTTGGATCGCAACGGATCGGCCTGAGACAGATTCTATGCCCGGACAACTCGCGCCGTCCTATGCCCGCCTTCGGGTCAAAGACCAGGGCTGCGGCATGGCGCCGGAAATTTTGGAAAAGGTGCTGGACCCTTTCTTCACCACGAAGGGCGAAAACGGAACTGGAATGGGATTAGCGCAGGTGCACGCGTTTATGCAAATGGTCGGGGGCCATCTGCGCATTGCCAGTGAGCGAGAAATTGGGACAACCGTTGATCTCCTGTTTCCATCGACCGAAGTCGTTGATTAGACCTCGGCGTTTCCTTCAGAGACCGCGCGTAACCCCGCGAGGGCGGGGCCCACGACGCTCTGATCGCCGTTTGCAGACCTCACCGCGTAAACCGGATATGAGTATTGCGGCATTTCGGGTACGAGGTGGAGCTGCCCCGCGGCGATGTGCGGCTCGACCGCACTCATCCTGAAATAGCCGGAGCCTCCGCTCGCAAGAACATAGCTCAGCCCCAGGGGACCGAGATCGAACGAGAGGTCCGGTGTAACATCCGGGAAATTCATGTCGTGGTGCAACTCGAAATCCGGCCCCCAATCCATATAGACGTAGTTGGTCTCCTCCAGGGCGCGCGCTTCAGGATCGGTTGTCACAAGCACCAGCTTTTCTTCCATCAGCAGGTCTATTTTCAGGCCGGGTCGATGCTGGGGCGCATACATGATCGCTACATCAACCATTCCGGAGGCGACCTGATTAATCAAATCCTGGGGCACATCGACATGTACACGAAGCGCGATATCGGGAAGGAAGCGACGTATCCATCTAACCCAAGTCAGGAGAAGAGGTTGTGCCAGGGTGACTTCGCTGCCAACCGTCAGCACCGCGCGACGGCCTACGGGCACCGCGACCTGTTGGCGAGTGCGCTGCCACAATTGGACGAAGGTCGGCGCATGGCGCAGGAACTGCTCACCGGCCGGAGTGAGGGCTGCTCCGCCTTTATTCCGAATGAACAGCGACCGGCCAAGCAGCTGTTCGAGGTTGCGAATTCGCGCGCTGACAGTCGTCTGGGCAACGTTCAAGCGTTCAGCGGCGCGAATAAAACTTCCCGTTGAAACTATTTCCAAGAAGGTGCGGGCGAGCTCAATGTCCATCGAAATATAGCATAAAAGTTGCGCTTAAATGTCAATCAAAATCGTTTGTTGAATAGTGAACCACGCGGTAAGCTTTAATGAATTCCGCGAACAACACGCGCGGGTGCTGCGCGTCGCCAGTTGACCAGAAGCTCGCCCTCAGCTCGTTCTTACAGCTGGCAGGAACCGGGGGTGCCGCCGAGGAGGGCCGGCCTAGTTGCAGGACGTTTTATCGATGCGCAAGCAAGATCTCTCTGAGAACAATCGCATCGTTGTGCGCCTCGTCGTGAGCCGCGTAAACAAGTGTCACCCGCCCTTTGAGGGCCAGGTCGCGCAATCGTTCAAATTCTTCGCGATGCTCCTTGATCTCCGCGGAATATCGCCGCCGAAATTCCGCCCAACGCTCTGGGTCGTGCCCAAACCATTTCCGCAACTCAGTGCTTGGTGCCAGGTCCTTCGCCCAATAGTCAATTGCCGCGTCGGCCTTCTTGACACCGCGCGGCCACAGTCGATCAACCAACACCCGTTTGCCGTCGTCAGCCGTAGGGTTTTCATATGCGCGCTTCAGTTTCACGTTGTCCGCGGAGATTTTGTCGCTCATCGACGTCGCTCCTCTGCTGCCATACTTCAAAAACATAGGGCGCCCGGTCACACCTGCGACATCCAAGTCGTCTCGAGCAAACCAGCGTGAGGGAGCGCGCCGCCCTCACTTGAAACGATTTCTGGGAGAAAGACGATGAAGTTCTTTGTGGACACAGCCGACATTGCCGAAATTCGCGAGCTTGCTGCCGCGGGCGCTCTCGACGGAGTGACCACCAACCCTTCGTTGATTGCAAAGACGGGCCGACCAATCCGCGAGGTGATCAGGGAAATTTGCGAGGCGATCGATGGTCCCGTCTCCGCAGAGGTCACCGCGACCGACTTCGACGGCATGCTTGTCGAGGGCGATCGATTGGCCAGCATTGCAGAGAATGTTGCGGTCAAGGTACCATCCACCTGGGACGGCTTCAGGGCTTGTCGGGCACTCAGTGAGCGCGGGCTGAAGGTCAACGTCACCCTCTGCTTTTCAGCCAACCAAGCATTGCTCGCGGCCAAGGCCGGTGCGGCCTATATCTCACCATTCGTCGGCAGGCTGGATGACCTTGGCCTGGATGGTATGGAAGTCGTTCGAGAAATTCGAGCGATCTATAACAACGATACATCCTTCATCACGCAGATCCTCGCGTCCTCAATTCGAACGCCTCTGCATGTCAAGCAGGCCGCGTTGGCAGGGGCGGATATTGCGACCGTACCACCGGGAGTGCTCAGGAATCTTGCCAAACACCCGCTCACCGAGAAGGGGTTGACGTCTTTCCTTGCCGACTGGGGTAGGACGGGGCAAACGATTCTTTAGACCGCCTGATAATTGGATGACGCAGCAGCAAAATTGCACAGAACAAGTGATTAAATTCGTTTGCTTAACACTCGCAACGGCAACAAACTGCCGGGTGATATCAAAGGCGCGGCGACCCGAATACAGTCGCCTCTACCCGCAGAGGCGGATGCCGTCTCGATAGCCAAGGAGAAGAAAATGGCTCCTGAACACACAGACACAATTGGGCCGGATCTGACGCGAGGTATCGGAATCGCCGATCTTCCCGACGGCAATAAGCTGGTCGGCCATTGCGGCGATGCGCGGGTGCTGCTTGTACGCCGCGGGGTGGAGATATTCGCCGTTGACGCACACTGCACGCACTACAACGGGCCGCTCGTCGACGGTCTGGTGACCGGCGACACTGTCCGCTGTCCGTGGCATCACGCATGTTTCGACTTGAGGACAGGTGAGGCTCTGCGCGCGCCCGCATTCAGGCCACTGGCATGCTGGTCGGTAGAGCAGCGCGACGGAAAGATCTTCGTGGTCGGAAAGCGTAAGCGTGCAGAACCTTCACCTTCATCAAGGAAGGGTTTGGTCGAAGCTATGCCCGAGAAGGTCGTCATCGTCGGTGGCGGTGCGGCCGGCTTTGCCGCGGCGGAGAGACTGCGACGAGAACAATATCCCGGCAGTATTGTCATGCTCAGCGACGATGAAGCGCCCCCAGTTGATCGGCCCAACCTTTCAAAGGACTACCTTTCCGGCAAGGCGCCGGAGGACTGGGTCCCGCTGCGGCGGGAGAGCTACTATTCAAAAAACCAGATTGACCTGCGTCTCGGTGCGCAAGCGATTCGCATCGATCCGCGCGCCCAAGAGATCGCCCTCGCTGACGGAGGCTCGATCCCCTACGACAGGCTGCTGCTGGCAACCGGTGCAGAGCCGGTTCGCCCGAACATTCCAGGTGCCGATCAGCCGCATGTCCATACGCTGCGCTCGCTTGCCGACTGCCGGGCCATAATTGACCAAGCCACGACTGCCCGCCGCGTTGTCGTGCTTGGCGCCAGTTTTATCGGCCTCGAAGTTGCCGCGGCGCTGCGATCCCGCGGTATCGAAGTCCACGTCGTCGCACCCGACAAGCAACCACTGGGGCGGATTCTGGGTCCGCAAATGGGCGACTTCATCCGGACTCTTCACGAGGAGAACGGAGTCGTTTTTCACCTCGGGGAGATCGCGAGCAGCATTGATGGCAACGACGTGAAACTTCGCAGCGGTGGTATGCTAGCCGCAGATTTCGTTGTCGCCGGCATCGGCGTACGGGCCCGGACCATGCTCGCCGAAACCGCGGGGCTGACAACTGACCGCGGCGTGCTCGTGAATGGTTTCTTAGAAACCAGCGCGCCTGGAATCTTCGCCGCCGGTGACATTGCGCGGTGGCCTAATCCCCATAGCGGAGACAACATTCGCGTCGAACATTGGGTGGTCGCCGAGAGGCAGGGGCAAACTGCGGCACTCAATATGCTCGGCCATAGCGAAAAGTTCGCAGCCGTGCCGTTCTTCTGGAGCCAGCACTACGACGTCAGGATCAATTATGTCGGCCATGCCGAACGATGGGACGAGATCACGGTGGAAGGCGACATCGCCGCCAGGGACTGTCAGCTGCGCTTCAAGTACGGCGGACGTGTAGTGGCTGCCGCTTCGATTTCCCGCGACATCGAAAACCTGATGATCGAGGTGGCAATGGAGCATGACATGGCGGCTAGCTGACGAAGCAGGCAGCAACATGGCTCGCAATGTCGGGTAGAGAAACGGACCTGAGCTTATGTCAACTTGCCCGAACACGGCGTCGGAGTGCATACGGTTGCACCCCACGGTTTCAAGGGATCGGTTCCGGCAGAGGGTGAAATGAACCTATGCCTCCGCAACTCCGTGCTCGGCGCAAGATCTTTCAGCCAACGCGCGGCCAAACCCGATCAACCAGCACCCGCGTGCCGCCGGCGGCTGTCGGGCGCTTTGCCCGTTTTCAGCCTTTGCGGTTTCGCTGCATATTTTTCACTCATCGATCGCGCTCTCACACCATCCGGTCTGCAAAACCACTCCATTGTTCAAACGATCGCACGATCCCAGCCGCCATAGTGTTCCTGGCTGCGTTTGCCGCGCGGTAGGCTCAGCCCGATCAAGACGAGACCAGCGGCAACATAGCCTGCGGTTCCGGCGCCATTTGCGCCCTCGAGCAGGAACGGCGACAACGCGATCCAGGCACCGAACGCAACGTTCAGCAAGCGAACGGAGCGGGCGACTTCGGCCATCGCTGTGACGGCGACCAGGATCACGATACAACCGGAGATATGGTCACTGAAATAGAGCGGAGTCTCTGTACCGAGAACGAGCGGAGTGACCATCAGAACGCCGCCGAGCGCCGCGCTGGCGACCAACGTCCATGGAAAATTGACTCCGCCGGTGACGAACTCGCGCAGGATTTCGGCAACAGGGCGATCGAGATCGGTTGTGGGCGTCTGGTTCTCCGAGAGCGCCGGGCCACCGCACCAGAAGGTCCGCCAGAACGGTTCTCCCGCCTTCGTGGCGCGATATAGAAACTGGCAACTCGCGAGTACCTCGTCGATCGAAAAGGGAACCATCACAATCGTGACGGCGGTCTGCACGATGCAGAGCGTGCAAAGCGCTCCTATCATCGGCGGTTGGATGATGATGAAACTGACGCTGACGACGCCGAGCGGGATGATCAACAGGCCAAAAAGCAACACCATCCATGGCATGGTGCGCCAGCGCCGGCGATCACCGATCGCGCCTGCCAAAAAGAAGTGAAAAAAATATCGGCACCGACAGAGCGAATTTCAAGGCTTCCAAAACTTACCGTACCTTACCTTGGGGTTCTCTGACGCTCGTGAAAGCAAGCCAATTTCGACGCCGGGATGCTGGCCGCGCTTTTCCTGGGCGCCCTTGAAAACTGAGAGGCTCATGGTCGGAGAAAGGCGATTCCGAAAGCGCTTTCTCCTGGGATTGCTAGGCCTCGAGAAGGAAAAGCTGGCGGCGGCGATTGCGGCAGAAGCGAACTTGATACCTGCTGCCGCTACCAACCGAGTAGACAGGTTGAGTGGTTTTCGGTCGGTCGACTGGGTCGCGGGCGCTGTTCTCGTACTCGCGACCCTCGTCGTCGGAGATTGGCCAAAGCCTGAGGCAAGGTAAGTCTGGTCCCGATTGCGCGCTGTCCATCTCGGACCGCGCTCCACTTCGATGGGCGCTCGCCGGCTCTCTCCACAGCTACTGTGGGGCCGATCGACGTGTCACTCCGCGCCTTGATGGTGTTCCGCGGCTTCGACATGCACGCCACCCTTCGTCGCGAGGTAGATTCCACTCCGCCTATGGCGGAGCGAAGCAGGCGGAAGCCTGAACGCGCTTTCCCGTTGCGCAGAAGTGAAGGCCGGGGCCATCGCCAGGTACGCCCGCATCCGGTAGTAGGGTGACGCACGGCCTTCGCGGACCGTTCAACGGCTGGAACGTGTTGTCGTAAAGCCTGTTCGCGCTGGCCTTAAATGCTGGACGTTTTCGTCCGCTTTTTAAAGGTTCGATCGCTGTCGTCACTTTCGGCAAAGGGGCGAACAGCTCCGAATAACCCCGGCTTATGGCCTAGCTGACGATTTGGCGGCCGGTCGGCCCGGTGGCGCCGAGGACCAGGATCTTTGGCGCGTCGGAGATGTGTCAGTGATGGTGGTGGTCATGATTTTCAGTCCTCTCGAAAGGCAGGGCGCCTCTCAAGAGGCCGCCCGGCTGGGTTTGGGTCGTGGTGATCAGAGCCTGCCCTCTGCGAGCAGTTCGCGGGTCCGTTTCAGCGTCGACAGCAGGGCCGATTTGTAGCCCTTGTCGCTGTCGAACCGGGTCTGCTCCGCCTGTTCTTCGGGCCCGTTTGGCTCTTTGCCGCGCAGGCCGAGGTAGCAGTAGAATTTCAGCTGCAGTCCGCCGGCTTCGTCCTCGAATAGCTCGTTGATGATGGCGCCCTCGCGGGGACCGGTTGCTTGGAAGAAGGTGAGCTTGCTCTGCGGCTCAAGGGAGACGATTTCACTGATATCAGCACCGGCGATGGTGACTTCGCGCACAAAGTGGGTTGCGCTTTCCTCCACGACATCGCAGCGCGTGCAGAGGCCGGGTGGAAGAAACAGGCGCGCGTCGCGCGCTTTCAGCTCCAGGCCCTTCCAGGCCTGATCCCGGGTGAGCTTCGTTTCGCCTTCCGGATTCACTGAGACGGTAGCTGTCGAATAGATCATGACGATGTTCCTTGCGCGTGGCTCAGGCAGAGGCTGAGGCGAAGTTGCGATAGGAGCGGAGCGGACGGTCCAGAAGCGCAGTCAGGCGCTCGACATCGCCGGCCTCAGGCAGCATGCCCTCGGTGAGGAACCGTTCGCCCATCATGCGCATGTCGTAAGCCATCCAAGGAGGCATGAACTGCTTGAGGTTCCGCTCAAAGGCTGCCGTATCACCGCCGCCATAGTTGATCTGGCGGGCAAGAACGTCCGACCAGATGGCGGCGATAGCCGTTCCGGTGAGGGTGTCGGGGCCGACAAGGTTGATGCGGGTGATCGGGAGCGCGTGTGCAGCCTGTTCGCGGCGCAGCAGCTCAAGGGCAGCGATCTCGGCGATATCGCGCACGTCGATCATGGCGAGGCCGTTGTTGCCGATCGGCATCGGGTAGACACCGTAGCCGGTGATGGCTTCCTTGACCATCAGATCGTTCTGGATGAAGTAGGCGGGGCGCAGGATAGTCGCGTGCATGCCCATCTGCTCGATCATCCGCTCGACGCCGAACTTGCCGGCAAAGTGCGGGACGTTGACGTAGATGTCGGAGTGAATGACCGACAGGTAGACGATGCGTTCGATACCGGCGGCGCGGGCAACATTGAGCGCGATCAGAGCTTGGGTGAATTCGTCGGATACGACGGCGTTCAGCAGGAATAGCGTCGAGACGCCGTCGAAGGCTGTACGGAGGGAGTCGACATCGAGAAAGTCACCTTTTACGACGGCAACGCCTGCCGGGAAATCGGCCTTGGAAGGATCGCGAACAAGAGCGCGGACATCTGCGCCGCGGTTGACGAGGTGCTGAATAACCTGGCCGCCGATATTGCCTGTGGCACCGGTAACGAGAATGGTCATGGGAGTATCTCCTGGTTGTTTAGTTTCGCTTGACACCCGGAATATGGATGGTTCATTGATGGCCCGATAGATCGTCAATCTGGACACACCGTCCCATAGGTGGAACACTCATGGACCTCCTCGCTCTTGCCGATTTCAACCTTGTTGCGCGCCATGGTGGCTTCGGCAAAGCTTCAAGGGCAACCGGTCGACCGAAAGCGACCTTGTCCCGGAGAGTCGCGGAGTTGGAGGCTGCTCTCGACCTGCGGCTTTTCGAACGGGGCGCGCGGAACTTAAAGCTCACCGAAGAGGGAAGAGCGCTCTATGAGCGAACGGGCACTTTGCTCGCCGAACTGGACGAGACGGCTTCCGCGATAGCCTCCGGTGGACAGATCCCCAAAGGAAGATTGCGTATCAGTGCGCCTCTGCTTTTTTCACATACAGCGATGGGCAGAATTGCTGCGGAATTTGCGCTCAGGTATCCGCAGGTGAGGCTGGAAGTCTCGACGGAGGACCGGCCCGTGGACATGATTGAGGAGGGCTACGATCTGGTGATCAGGGTCAATCCGGATCCTGACGAAAGTCTGGTTGGACGTGCATTCCTCCGTGACCGCCTTGTTGTTGTGGCAAGTCCTGAACTTGCGCGTGAACCCGGTGACAGCGCCGCTCCCGGCGTAGTGCGTGATGCGAGTGATCGCCAGACCTGGCAAGTTAGGACATCAGCTGGCCGAAAGGCGATTGCAATCGAGCCAGTCCTCACCCTGTCGACGCTCATCATGGTCCGGGATGCCGTGCGAGCCGGCGTCGGGGCAGCACGTCTGCCCATCTCCTTAGTGGCACACGACCTGGCGGATGGGACACTGGTGAACTGGGGAGACATCGACGGCCCCGAGATCGCGCTGTGGACACTCTACCCATCACGCCGGCTGCTCAGCGCTCGCGTGTCGGCGTTTCTGGATTTTCTAAGACAGGCCTTTCCAAATGGGACGCCAGATGAACTGGCGGCTTATATCGGCAGGTGAAAAATCAGAAACCGCTCTGCCCACGCTTTGGCAGAGTGACCCGTTATCCAGCAGCGGTCGATCGCGTAAAGGCCCAAGGGACGTCTCCGCACGCCAACTCAACACGACGCTGGAACGCACTGGCGCACAGTGTGCGGCTTCGAGGTCGATCATAGCACGATAAACCGCTCGGGCTGAGCTATGCGCCGATGAGCGAGAAGCGCCTTCGCCAGTTTCGCCGGGCGCATTGCGGATCGATACCGATTAACGAGACCTATTTTAAGATCCGCGGCAAATGGCGCTGTCTGTACCGAGCCATCGACAAGCATGGCGATCCGGTGGATTTCCTGCTGACGGCGAAGCTCGCCCGCGACAAGCGGACTTCAGCTTCTGGTGAGGCCCCGGCGAATGGAGGGCGATCGAAACGCTCCATCGCACGCCGCCAAATTTTGCTCAAGCGCAGTCCGCGCCCAAGAAGCCCACAGATCCGTTGGGGGTAACCATATCCACCCGCTTGCTACGTCGCCAACGACCTCCGCCTTTCCAGCCGCGGCGCATGCGGCAGTCAGCAAACATATGTATGCGGCCCTTTTCTCATGATCCCGTTCGGTCTGCATACGTCGCAGCAGCTCCGGTGCATCCCAGCCGACAAGAGCCATTAACCCGGCGAGGCTGCCGGATTCGACAACATGCTCATACAACCAGTCGAATTTCTTGCCTCGCAAGATCTGGACTTTCCCAAAGGTCTCCTCAGGCATGAGGACGCCCAGGAAGGCACTGGGGAACGCTTCCACGATCGCGACATCGCCAAAGACAGCGCTCGCGAACGAAGGTGCCGATGTCAAATGCTTGATCTGCTCCGCGGTTTCGAGCGCAGCTCGCTTCAATTGTAAGCCGGTGCCGAAATGGCTCAAACCTGGCTTGCATCGCTTTGGCCCAACAATTTTTGATTGTTAGCAAGTGCTCATTGAGGAATGATATCGACCGCCTGATTTATGGCTGTTCGGCAGGCGCTGGAAGGATTCGGCCTCTTCCGATTGGAAGGGGCCACTTTCTCGCGGTGCGGCGCTTGATGTCCTTTTTCAAGTTGCCCCACATACAGGAGGTTGGCGTGTCGAGTTCGCTATTCGTGAAACCTGTTTACGTCCGCGATAACCACGTCTTCGAGGAAATCCGCGGCTTAGACGATGCCATTGCTTTCCTTGAATCCTGGTCTGACGAAAAGCAGGATTTAGCTTATGACGTCGTCCTAACGGCATTGTATTCAGCCGCACGCGGGGAGCTCCCGATTAGGACCGTAGAGGTTGATTTTCACCGCCTCATAAAGCGCGCTGGAATGATCGCTGAGGCTGAGGAGGTCTCGGCTCTGATCGCGGCTGTTCGTTCGAACTGCCGCGGGCTTAGTATCGAACGTCGGCGAACCGCGGTGTTCTTGCAGTCGGATTCAGGACTGCCCTTCCTCCGGCCGCACTGCGGCTCCATGGCACAAGGCTCATGCCCATGTGTCATGTCAGTCGCGCAGATGCCGGCAATCCTCCTACAGCGTGCGTACGGCCACGTCGGCGTCGCCATCCTGATGTTGAACTCAACCTCCGCGGAAGATGGAGCGGGTTCATCGGGTAATGATACTTTGAGCGCGCGAAGCAGCTCTCCTCGCCACCGCCCATGGACCAGCGGACGAATGGAACACAATTAGATTGGCGGCTGCAGATGGCGTGCAGGACAGTCATGGCGGTCGGGTTTGACAAAAGCGCTCCTTTACGCCCTTGTCGTTCGGGATGTCGAAGAACCACGGATTTTCGCGGCGCGGACGAGGACTGACGCAGTGGTTGTCGCTGCTGTCGTTCGAGCGATGGTAGCCTTGATCCCGACGTCGGTCTGGTTCGCCGCGAGACTCGTCGCGATCACGACGACGTTGGCTTTGTCGAGAAGGGCTTTATCCCGCCACATCGTTCGAAATCCAGCCGCCGAGCATTCACCAGTAGCGTCCAAAGCGAGAACGATTCGGGCATGTCTGTGAATTTCCCTCAGGCACTCGGGCTTATTCCGGGTGCTGGAAACGATTGTATCTGCCGGCCTAACCGCCACAGCGGAGGCGAGGGATCTTCCTACGAGCCAGGAGTATAGCGATAATCGGTGCCTTCCAGGTTGCGCTGCTTAAATATCACCCAAACGTGCACACCGGCTGTAAAGGAGGTATGGGATCGCAGGTGAGTACGATCTGGTTAGTCGATCAGATTGCGCAGTAAACAGGCCAGTTCGCGTTCATCGGTCATCCCGCCAATAAATGCACACCCGAGAACCCGAGCGAGCTCCTCTCCCTGAATGCTATCAGCTCTGATCTCTCGGCGCGCACATTCCTTGCAAAGCACGCGCTTCATCATCGCGGTCGACGCGTCGCTTATCACGTCGTCATACAGCGACATGGCTAGCCCTTTCTTGAGCCAGCCGATGGTTGCGCACCAAGGAAGTCAATTCGCATTCATCGGTCAAACCTCCAAGGAATGCCTGCAGGATCACGCTCGCAAGCTCCCCTCCCTGATCGCTGTCTGGCTTGATTTCTCGGCGCGAACATTCGTTGGAATACACACGTCTCATCATTGAGAGCGAGACGCTGCCGAAAACCTTTTTCCGTGGGAACATGGCTCCTCCCCATCGGGGCGATTGCGTTCCCAACGTCGGTTGCCCCGTAGATGGCCGGCGAGCGTTTATAGTGCGCTTTCCGCAATAGGAGGCAAGAGATTTTTTGTGCTCTCAGGACGGTTCAAAGGGTATGTGAGAAAGGGTTTTAAAATTGGTGGGAAGTTCAAGAGGAAGGTTCGGCGTGCAATTGCACTCTGCTTTTGACACGGAGAAGTCCCTCTCAGATCGCCGGATCGGTCGCACAAGGAGAACGACCTGTGAGCACACCTGTAAATCCCGGCCCGGATGATCCGGGCTCTTTCCGCCCATGCCGCCGATCGAAGTCCCTGACCCGCCCGTCTACGAGCCTGACCGACCCTTGGAGAAACCCGCTCCGGATCGCCTTCCCGACGAAGAGCCATTGCCGAATCCGGATGAAAATCCCGCCGCAGCGGCTCGGACCCTCCTTTCAGTCCTAGCCGACCCGTCGAAGCCGCAGCATCGGCGGACGATGAAACGCGATGACGCGACCGCCGCCATTCAACGGCGATCGCTGATGCGTAGCAGGGAAGATTCTATTGCGCCTTCATCACCTGGCCGCGGATTTCCCCATCGGGGTTGGCGGCAGTATGCAAGTTCAGATACCAGCGACCTTCGGTCAGGTCTTTAGCTTGGGCGTCGTCCAGAGTGGCGGAACCCTTCGCCAGTGCCGACATGTCGATCGGCACGACCGGTGGTGCGTTCACCCCAACCGCGGCCGGTCCGTGGAAATGGGCCGCGGTGACGTCGCCGCTCAATCCGGTATGCTCGACGGTCCAGGAGAGATTTTTACTTGCAGAATCGTAGGTGATGTCCGCTGTGCCGGTGGCACTGGTCTGCACCGGCGGCACCTCCGTGCTCCCCTTGAGGTCGGCCTTGAACTTCATCTCCTCGGCAAACCCGGGTGCTCCCACTGCGAGAAACCCCACAAGGGCGAGGGCACCGATCCCGACTTTAAAAGCGCTCGATCGCATCTTCCATTCCTCCCGTTCTTTTGCCGCTGGTCCATTTGCTAAATTGTGCTCCGCCAGCAGGAGCCGTGAGACAGAGCGCGCCGTAACCGACGCGTCACACGTCCGCGTCAGTAACTCGCCGACCGCACGAAAGTTCCGAAAATGGTTGTCTAGGTCCTTTTATGCAACCAGATAATCAACTCTTGGTTGTATTCGTACTAGTTACGCGAATTGTCAACGCTGGAGGTCACTTGCCGTGCCGATTGATGACAGGGACTATGTCGCTGCGTGGAGGAGCGGTGGTAGCCGCGCAGTGCAAGCGCTCTTGGAGTCTCGTTGCCCAACTGCAGAGGCGCGGGTTCGTGAACTGGAACTCTTGGAACGCCTCGGCAATTGGGACGTTCAGTGGCAGCGAAGCGCAACCTCTCGCAGACTGGCCGGGGGCGAAATCAAATCCTATCTAAGCGATCGGCAAACGACTATTTGCGGTGATGGCGTGCGCAACGCGTCTGGGACCCGCGGGTAAAGCCGGCGACACGATTGTCTGAGTTCCGATCCGCACGCGGAGTCGGCTTTGTCGCCCCGCTCGCCGGCGGAAGTCCGTTTGGCGGCCTGTCAGCGTCTCAGAACCGTCGGAACTAACCTCCTTTGCACCGCCGGCCGCCCCCCATGTTCTCTCCGACTTCTCCCAAGCGAGCAAACGCAATAACATCTCCGAGTGACCATCGACGCTGCGACCGCTCCGGTGACCAGAGTGTGGTCCACCACCCAGCTGTGTCGAATCTGTCGCCTGCCGCGTCTATCGGCGCGGTCGCCTTACCGTCGCCCGACGTCGCCATGGCGGCTTGCCGGGCGTCTTGGGGGTGCACATTCAGGGGAGGCAGGATGCTCGAATTGCTATGCGCTGCGATCTTCACCGGCTGAACGGTCCAGAGGGACGGCGCGTGATATTCGCGAAGCCGTGGGGCTTCGGCTCCGGCAAGATGGAGAAATCCTCCGAGGCTTCGACAAAAGAGTGTCAGCAACAAAATTCTCACCAGGGGCTCGGCACATATCGCTTGATGTACGATCTGCGCCAAATCAGCGACGCAAGTGCCGTGAGGTGACTGCGACAGTGCCTTGTCTGGCGACCATATCGCCGCCGGCTGACTAGTGTCGCAACGAGCCGCCGGAGCGGACCGTGGCGCCCCCACATTCACACAACGCTGCTCGTAGGTATACTGCGAGACCCGGGCGGCATACGAGGAACGCCCGGGCCTCGGGTCGCCACGTATCCGGGTGTGGCGGCTGCAGAAGCGAGAATTGGCAGCTTGAGGATGGAGCCAACCCCCTAACCCGACCAAAGGAAAGGCGTTTCTTTGGCGGCCACCCGTATTTTATCGCATTCACACTTAGTCGCAAGATAGTACAATTGATGAGTGCGGCCGGATCGCGTCTATCAACGGCGTATCCGATAGCCGACTTATGACCGGGCTTTGCCTTGCGCGTCCCCCTTGAGGGGTGGAAAGTTGAAGGCCATCCTCTAGCTTCTCTGAAACCGTTCTGAACTGCGGGAGGAACCATGGGCTACGACATTCAAGACTTGGAGCCCGACGAGGTGCGTTGGCTTAGACGGCTTAATGCGGGGGAAACAGAAGAAATGCCACCGGCCATGGCAGTGCGCCTCACAGAGCTCGGCTTGGC
Source organism: Rhizobium giardinii bv. giardinii H152 (assembly GCF_000379605.1). Taxonomy (GTDB): domain Bacteria; phylum Pseudomonadota; class Alphaproteobacteria; order Rhizobiales; family Rhizobiaceae; genus Pararhizobium; species Pararhizobium giardinii. Next base: position 71,703 of record NZ_KB902602.1, read on the forward strand.
GAGAGCAACGCTCGAAGGCATAGCCATTACCGAGGATGGCGTGCGCCTTCTTGGGTCGGCCGAAGAGTGAGGCGGCCTTCATCAGCATCACGCTCAAGAGCTGGTGTTTTTAGAGGTAACAGCCGTCTCGGATTTTTCATCGATTGTGATCTGCTGCCATCGGAACCAACGCGTATTTTGGAGTTGGTCGCATGTCGATCGTGTTCGCTGGGGAAATGACGTAAGCCTTTGGGCCCGCTGTTTCGGAAACAGTGGGCCCGTGTTGTTTGAGAGCAGCAGGCGCTACGGATCTAACTTCGTCCAGATCAGGGACCATTCGTCCTTGTCGCCAGAGTTGTGGGTATAACGTCCGTGGCCTGCATCATCGCTAGATCCCGTATTCGTCAAAATCCACACGGGTGGAACTCCGCCCGGCAGCTCCAGTTTCATGAGTGCATCCTGCATCTCGTCAAGCGTCGTGACCGTTGAATGTCCTGCCGGCCGGGCGATCGTAGCGTCCAGACGTACTGCGTCACCCGATACCGTGACCTTGGCTCCGCGGCGCAGTCGCCTGTTCCGGCGGTGGCTTGAGCGCCTTAAGCGTTTCCCACCTGTCCCATCAAGCGGCGGTGAATTCATGGACCAGGGCATCTTGCTGCTCAGAGCGACAGCCAGAATAGCCGATCGAAAGGCGTTTCGAACGGGGTGTTTCCATGAAACGAAGAACATGGAACGACGCGTTTGTTCCAAGGGTCGGTAGGAACAGACGCGTCTTAGCCCCGCCACCCATGCCCCCTTGGGTGGCGGGGCTGGAGGTGCGGCATCGCTGGTGCCGTCCTCCTTGGACGCATTGTGCGCCAAGCTGTGTGTCTTGAATATCAATCCAAAAGTGCAACCGCTGTAACTCAAAGGGAGTATGAAACTGGGCCGGTCGAAGCGTCGGCGGGCTTCTTGACTGCGTTGATGTCCACGAACGCTCCGATCGTGTATGCTGACTGCGCCTACAACTAAATTTTATCAGCGACAATCAGGGGAGCAGGTCCATGAAGCGCATGATTTTGTCGACCTTTGCTGGCGTCGGCCTTATGGCTTTAACTTCAGTCCTTACGGCGCAGGCGCAAACCACACTTACGCCAGACGAGGCACATGCCATTGGCGTTGATGCCTATGTCTATTTTTATCCGCTGGTATCGATGGAAATATCGCGCCAGACGTTCACGAATATTGCGCCGGGCAAGGAACTGGGCAAGGGTCCTATGAACACCTTTACCAATGTGCCCGAATATCCGCCAGCCGACTTCAAGGGCGTGGTGCGGTCGAACTTTGATACTCTGTATTCGAGCGGATGGCTCGACCTGACGAAAGAGCCACTCGTGGTCTCGGTGCCCGATACCGATGGCCGCTACTATCTGCTGCCGATGCTGGATATGTGGACCGACGTCTTTGCGTCGCCAGGCTGGCGAACCACGGGCACCAAGGAGGGTCACTTTTTGATCGCTCCGCTGGGCTGGCGTCCCGATCTGGGCGACAAGTTTGTCGAGGAGTTCAAACTGCCCGAAGGGACGCAGCGCATTGACGCCCCAACTCCTTACGTCTGGGTGATCGGTCGCACTAAGACCGATGGACCGCCCGACTACGCCGCGGTGCATAAAATCCAGGCAGGCTACAAGATCACCCCGCTGAGCGAATGGGGTAAAGAACCCAAGCCTGTCGAAGTCAAGATTGATCCAAGTGTGGATATGAAGACGCCGCCCAAGACCCAAGTCGACACCATGCCAGCAAACACATATTTTGCGCTGGCTGCTGACTTGATGAAGGTCAATCCTCCGCACATCACAGACGAGCCGATGCTGGCACAGCTGAAGAAAATCGGCATTGAAGTCGGCAAGAGCTTCGACATGAGCAAGGTCGATCCGGTCATTGCCAAGGCGCTAGAGAGCGCCCCCACCGATGCCCAGAAGCTGATGGCCTGGAAATTGGCTACTCTAGCGCGCGTCGCCAATGGCTGGTCCATGAACACCGATACAATGGGTGTCTACGGAAACTACTACCTCAAGCGAGCGATCGTCGCACAACAGGGCCTGGGAGCAAACTTAGTAGAGGACGCGATCTACCCCCTCAATCTCGCCGACAGCGAGGGCAAACCGCTCGATGGTACTTCCAAATACACCATGAGGTTCGACAAGAGCAGCTTGCCGGCGGTGAATGCGTTCTGGTCGATTACGCTCTACGACGAAGCCGGTTTCCAAGTCGGCAACGTTCTGGAACGCTTTGCCGTCAGTTCATGGATGCCGTTCGTCTACAATGGCGACGGTTCGCTTGATCTCTATTTCCAAAATGAGAGCCCGGGCAAGGATAAGGAGGCGAACTGGCTACCCGCGCCCAAGGGTCCGTTCAACCTGACGATGCGGCTCTATTCGCCGAAGTCGGACGCCCTCACTGGAAGGTGGAACCCTCCTGCGGTGACCAAGGTCCATGCGCTCCCTGGTGTAGTCGGACAGTGAGGTGAGGGCTGGCAGCGTCTGACCGAGATGTCGCCAGCCGCTTATCAACGATACAAGGCCATCGCTGGTCGTGCGACCTTCGTCGACGCAGTCGTCGAGGCGTTCAGGGCGCCATTTAGGATCAGCGGGATCGCGGTCTTTCTCCGTGCAAGCGTCGGGATCCGCGCCGCGAAAATCAGCGGTTCTTCGATATCCCGAACGACAAGGGCGTGAAGGAGCGCTTCTGGTTTAACCTCAACACGTGACAACGCGAGGATTCCGCATGAACCAGAATGTTCTACTCACGATCGCAGCCAGCGTTGGCGTGGTGGTCGGCGCCCGAGGCACTTGGTTTGCGACGTCAACAGCATCCAAAGAAGTCGAAGTCTTCTCCAAGGAGGTGAAGACCCGCACGGTGGTGGAAATCGTCCAATTAAGGTGAGATGTTAATGCGGGCCGGGTTCCCTGGTGCGCATCCTCGTTACGAATCTAACTTCGTCCAGGTCAGGGACCATTCGTTCTCGCCGCCAGCATTGTGGGTATAACATCCGTTGCCGGCATCATCGCTAGATCCCGTATTCGTCAAAATCCACACGGGTGGAACTCCGCCCGGCAGCTCCAGTTTCATGAGCTCATCCTGCATCTCGTCGAGCGTCGTGACCCGTGGAAGGTCCTGCCGGCCAGGCGCTCGTAGCGTCCAGACATACTGCGTCATCGGATACCGTGACCTTGTCTCAGTGGCGCATTCGCCTGTGCCGGCGGTGGCCTTGAGCGTTTCCCATCTGTCCCATCCAACGGCGGTGAAGCGAGCAGCCCGACGATCAAGTAGTTCAGGACCTTTTGCAGTTCACGGCGGCCAGGATCGCCGATCGGAAGGCGTTTCGACTGTTGGGTTTCCATGGAACGGAAAACATGGAACAGACGCGTTTGTTCCAAGGGTCGGTAAGGAACAAACGCGCCTTATCCCGCCACCCTTTGGGTGGCTGGAAACGAGATACGGTATCACCAGTCCAAGTCTCATACGACCAGTTGCTGGGCGCGAGCGGCGATCCGTCCGTAGATGTCCTGGACCGGCTCGCGCATCTGAAACGCACGGCGGACCCCACGGGGCAGAAGCGCCTTCAGGTGCTCGCGGCCGGACAGCCCCACAATCGGGGCGTATGGCGTCATCGAACGATGTCGATCGCCAGGGTAGAGGAGCCCGAATTCAGCGAAGTTCGCAAAGGCTTCGATGTTGTTGGCCGTGAGAAGGAACGTCTCGGCCGGGACACCCTCGGCCAGGATCACGTCATGGCTGTCGAGCATGATCTGGTAATACTCGATTGTCTCGCGATGCGGAGCCGGCGCAATCGAAGTGCCGTTGACCAGGTCCTTCACCCTGATCAGTACGCCATCAATGTACAGGGCATGGCCAGGGGAGAGATAAAGATCCCAATGAGGCATCTTGTGACCAAGAGCATGCTGGGAAATGCGGATCGGCACCACCGCGTCCTTCCAGGATGAACCGTTCCGCTTGTAGGCATGGCGACCGATCCATTTAACCGCTCTGGCTTTTCCGCTCACCGTTTCGACGAGATCGCCGATTTGAAGATCTTCGATGAAGACCTCGCCTGTCGGGGTCATGATCGAGGTGCCCCGCAGAAAGCACATTGGGCTGCCGCCGGATTGGCCTTGCCCGCCCGACTGGCCATGTCCACCGGGGCCGTGGCCATGGCCAGGGGAACTGCCGCCTGTTTTCCACCACGCCTTTCCCTTGGCGTGAGCAATCGAAGGAGACAAAGCTGCTGCTACGAGAGCGATTCTTGCGGTCGCCGCAGTCGCCAGTCCGAGGAAGTGGCGCCGCGCGCGATTGTGCTGCACATTCGGTTCGTTGCCTGACATGAACTGTCCCTTTCGGAATTGCCCCGATTTCTTGGGTGCACGCGCATGAATTGTGCGCCAAGTTGTGTTTCATGAATATCAATCCAAAAGTGCAACCGCTTTAACTCAAACGGAGTACGCAACATGGACCGGTCGGAAGCGTCGGCGACTTCTTGACTGCGTCGGTAGGTTGAGGGGGCGGTCTAATGGATATGGGCGCGCTTGCTGTCGTCGCGCTCTGCGGGATGCTCGGGGTCAGCATCGCGGCGGCGGCGGCTGCCCGTCCACGCCATGCGGTGCTCAGTCGGCCGCTACTCCATCACGAGCGCTGCGGCGAAGAATGTGGACCCGAGCAAGACCACTGTTCCGATCGCAATGCTCTGCATTCTCTTCAGACGCCTCGTTCGCTTCCCATCCCAGTCGTAAGCCATCCAATAACCCTCATGTCACCAGAGTTTGACGTGCCTCTGTGCGGCTGCATAGGCAGTATTCTCAGTCCGGCAGCAAGCCGATATAGGCGTCGACTGCTACTACCAGCTGCGCGGACGCGATTGCGAGAATTGAGGCGAAGAGTACCGTATCTCGCGCTTGTTTTGGAGATTGTCGCATGAGGTTTTCTAGCATACCGCGGAATGCCCCGAACTCCCACAATCTTGCCTCAAAGACATCCTTAATGAAAACCATTCTGGACATCCAGAAACGGCATTTGAGCTTGACTATTCGGTCGCTGAGGGCGTCCGAGGGGCGTCAACCGAGAAAACCACCATGGCTGAACAGCTATCGACACTTTTCATGCCTAGTCTGCGCGATAACTCGCGCTCGATTAAGATATTTTATTGTCACGGATCGCCTGTCAGCAGAAAATATGAGGGCATTCTGTATCTGTTGGCCTCTTTCCGATCGCCGGGGAGAGGCCCTTTTTGCATGCGCTGGAAACCGTTCTACTTACCGGCCAAACTCGCTTCAAGTAGGCGAAAAAGGCCCTTCAGTTCGGGCTCATTTACGCGCGCTGCGGCCTCCGAACAGGTAACCCAATCGAGTTCCCTTTGGCCCCTCTCTGGATATTTCCCAATCAGTTCATCGACCTCGATCGCGTGGACCTGAACCAAGCACGGGACTTTGCCATCTTTCAGGTAGTGGAAATAGCCCAGAGGTTTTTTCTTTGCCTTTCCACGCACGCCGGCCTCCTCGAAGGCCTCCCTGGCGGCCACTTCGTGAGGCTTCTTCCCATTCATAGGCCATCCCTTGGGAATTACCCACCGAAGGGTATCTCGGCTCGTGATAAGCAAAACCTCGATCTGACCCAGTGCCTTGTTCCTGCGATAGCACAGCGCGCCATACTGCTCTAAGGGTGGTTTCCTGAACAGCGAACTTGCGTTCGACGCCAGGCGGGAAAGGAATGTCGGCCGTGTTCCCATTTTCGCATCCTGTGAGTCGTCGAAGCTTACTATAAAGTCGATGGCTCGCATCGGGAAACGCGTGAAGAACGAAAGCGTTCAGGTAGGCTGATTCTGACCGCGGTTTTCATAGCCGTGCGTAGGCGCGCAAATCTCTTTCGTCGGCAATTATTGCCTTAGAGCTGAGAGCGGCTATGCTAAGGCCTTTGGCTATAACGCTCCATGGAAAATCTTAGATGAAAACGGTCGAGTTTGCCTGCATTGGAAAGCTTATGTGCCCCAATTGCGCGGTAGAAATACCAGCATGGAGATCATCTGGAATGAGCCAGATGTGCCCGCATTGCGTGCCTTCCCCGGTGCATAAGCCGGTGGATAACCTGTGGACAGAGTTTCAGGTTTGGCGACCGCATTGCTGCGGATGTTCTAGTTTTGTTCCGGAGTCCTTAGCTTTGGAACTTGTTCGGCAACAACGGCTGTATGATGCTCCATTCGAAATCAGTTAGGTCGAACCGCCGACGGGACATGAGAGGCCTCCAAATCAAAGCCCCATGAATCAAAAACATGCCGTTTTCGGAACCCAACTTCTGAGGAACGAGCTCAAATTATCGGCTTTCCTGTAGCCCAGAATTCATGGACCTTATTCCACCATCCGAGAGTTTCCGGCTGCAGCCATGGAAGAAAATCGTCAGGGCGAGTTTTGCGATGCAAATGTCCATTCTGCAAATCTTCGAGGAGACCTACTGTAGCCGCCTCTTTAACATACGGGTCGCCGTTGATGTGCCAGCGTTCGACAACATCAAAGACCGCATCAAATCGATGCGTGTCACCTGTCTCCAAATCCTGAATCAGATGAAGAGCAAGCTCTGACATTGCCAAGTAAAGTGGCAACTCCTCGTCAGATCGATACTCCTCTTGGAATGTCTCCCACTTTTCACGAAACGATGGGTCAGCCTGCAAAAGCGGCACAAACATATTCGAGCGATCGAACTCGAACGAAAGCGCGTTCACGTTGTTCTCGGACATTACTCTTTTTGCCCTTCTGATGCCCGTGTTGCAAGGCTTGATCTGACAAGCGCATTAATGAGTTCACGCTCTAGTCTTCGTGCGCAGGCACATGAAGAGCATGATTTCGCTCGTTACGCGCTGCCGCATGAGGGTGTCAGCTAAGCCGTCAAACCGTTATCTCAACAGCAAGCGTCACGGCCTTTTCGTTGAGCCCGGTGAAGAAGACAGAGAATGAAGCGTTCCGGTTTCAGCCTCGCGGTGGCCGTTGAATCTCCACGGGCGTCTTCATGATTATTTCTCGATGCGGGAAGGGAATGGATATCCCAGCCTCCTTGAACGCATCCCATAACGCCATCAGAACTTGGCCGCGCACATTCGTCAGACCGTTTGCCGGATCGGATATCCAGAAGCGGAGGCGAAAATCCAGCGAGGAAGCACCAAAGGCTGTCATCCAGCAGACCGGGGTCTTATAGTCGTTAGCGACGCGGGGAACGGCAGAGGCAGTTTCGATGGCAATCCGCACCACCTCATGCGGATCACTAGCGTACGACGTGCCGAAATCGACATCGATACGGACGTAGTCGCTGGAAAACGACCAATTCACCACCTGCTGCGAGATGAAGTCCTCATTGGGGATAAGATATTCTTTCCCGTCGCGGGTAATGACCGACACGAAACGTGCACGGAGATCACGAATGGAACCGAACGTGTCGCCAAGGGTGATCGTGTCACCGGGCTTGATCGACTTGTCGAGCAGGATGATGATCCCTGAAATAAAATTGGACACGACCTTCTGCAGCCCGAAGCCAATTCCAACGCCCACAGCTCCAGAGAAAACCGTTAGCGCCGTGAGATCGATACCCGTCGCCGACAATGCGATGGCACCGGCGATCAGGATCAAAACGATCTTGATGACCTTGCTGATCAGCACCTTGAAAGACGGCGACAGGTCGCCGGAACGTTGGACCCAATGGGAAAGCACATTGCCGACCAGGACTGCGACCCAGATAAGTGCGATCGTTAGGACAACCACCTTTACGATGATCAGCAGCGACAAACGCATCGCACCCAGGTTGACAGCGGCACCATCAAGCGTCGACAGGACAGGACCGTCAAGCCCGGTGGCGTAGAGGGCGAGATACCCCCAGCTAACGATGGCGACCACGCGCGACAAGGTCGGATTGCGAATAATCTTGGTCAGCACGGAAATTACAAACCACGTGGCCGCCAAGGTGAGCGCCGTCGAGACCAGCCAGCGTTGCGAAGGCCAGGTGTTCTGAGTGAGAATTATATTCGCAAGCCACAGCCAAACGATCAGAGAAAGCCATTTCAGACGGCGCATGAACGCGATGACGACGCGAAGCAGATCTGGATTACCCTTAATGCGCCGGGCCCTCGTTTCCATCGCCGGCTCAATTTTGGATGCGACGAAGGATGCGAAAACATAGCCGACTGCGATAATTCCGAGTTGGTAAAACGTCCATTCGCTGAACACGAATGTCCTGAACCAGATTTCAAGCGGCCGAACGATCTGCATGAAATCCACGGCGGTGCCTCTTGCTCTACTCTGCAGTCAACCCGCGGAACTCAAAAATGTTCACGATTTCGCCGAGAATCTGGCCGTTTCGGACCCGCATCACGTCCATGGCATTGAAGCGGGTGGCGCGTCTCAGCATGGTTTGCTTCACACCTTCGGCGGCGGATATCGCGACAAGGGCGGCGCCGCTGAAAGCTTCAACTGCGTGAATCTTCAACTGACGTCCGACGATATCGACCGCCTCGAGGTCGATATCCGTGCCACGTCGCTCTCCCGTACCGACGGCTTCTTCTTCGGCGTCAGCGACGGATCCGAGATCGAGGACGACCTGCAGTTCGTCGCCAAGGCACGGGAGGCCCTCGTTTCCGAGCTCACGGTCTTCTACACATCGTGGTGGTAACACCCTCCGCCAGTATCAGTCCGGTCGGTGACAGCACCGGCCGGCCGGAATGCCGGACGTCTCCCACTCAAGGTCGTGGGTTTCGCATGACTTCCAACGCTACCAGATCAACTCCGGAGGCGCCCCGCCAAGGGGCGACTGAAAGAAAGTTCAGCAGCAGCCGGCGAATATCGAACTGACCTTCGAGGCGCTGCGGGACTGGGATTGCCGTGGGCCTGCAATTCTGCATTGTCAGAGATACCGCGTCCTCGGACACCGTGGCTGTCGCTTGTGCGGCAACCGGGATCGCTTGCGCCTCTTAGGTACCGACTGTTGCCGTCGGCTAAAAGATATTCACGCTGTGCGGTCCTACATATTCAATCCGATAGGACAGACCACGCGCTTTCCTCATGAAACGGTTCGCGCCAGCAAGGTCGGTCCGGATTTCGTTGTGGCCAAAAGCAGCACCGTCAAAATTGGATCTCAACCAGGTTGCCGCCTCCTGAGACAAGGCCTTGATCTCCCAGAGATGTCGGGCGGCCTTTTTGATGCGAAAATCCGGTGCTTCGATGCACTTAGGGTCGTTTTGGCGCAGAGGACTGCCGGTCCTCTCATCGGATATGAGCGAATGAAACATGATTTCTCCTCCCGCGCGTCCGTCGGATTTTCTTTGGCTTCTGGATGAGCATCCCTGTGATTGCGCGGTCTCTAAATTACCGAGGATTGGAGTGCTGTCCAGAGCCAAACGCCTTCGGTACGATACCGAACAACCAGCCAAAAAGGCTGTAGCTGATGACGCAGTGCTTTAGCGATTTGTTCGGCGGGTTGAAAAAGTCGACAAGACGAAATCAATACCAGGACTTTGGTTCGAATCCTTTCAAGGCGAAGGCTCTAAACGGCTGCCTAAAACGGAGAACATTCCGTCTTTGCGCAATCCGCTATGCCGGTCAATCTCTTCAAAATCTTGGACGGCAAGCCTATTTTTCGATCCGGCTAAGCACGCGGCCTAAGGCCCGTCTCAGCGCGTCTGTTCCACCATTGAGGTCAAAATCTTGGAACACCTGCTCGTTCAATCCGCCCTTTGTCGCAAACTCGCGACTGAGATCGATGAAGTGGCCCTTGCCGGCAAGGAGCGCGGTCTCGGACAGGCTGGCGAAGAGAGGCGCAATATAGGTGCGGCCTTTGTCTTCCGGCAGACCATTTTTCGCGAGCCATTCCGTGGTACGGTGCATGATGCCAAAATACGTGGCCATCAAGGCGCTGGCAGCCGCAAGCAGATCGTATTCCTTCCTGGTCTCGCATTCGACGGCGTTGCCAAGCACGTTGAAGAAGGCGGCCGTATCCGCGTCGCGCGGAAAGATTGCGGTGACGCCCTTGCGGCGCGCGACGAAGGGTAGGGGGATCGCCTGCGAAAGGCGAACATCCGCGCCGATCCAGTCGAAGAGCGCGTCGCGGCTTGTCGCGGCGACGACACTGATCACCTTCTGCATATCGCTGAATTGCAGTGGGCTGATAACCTCTTGCGCGATCTGCGGGCGGATCGCCAGCACGACCGTATCGCAGCCGTCGACGATCGCCTGATTGTCGCCGGAAACACGGACCTGTGGGAAATCAGTGGCGAGCCTCGCCGAAACATCAACGCTGCGTTGGGACACCATAACATGCGACACGGCGGTAGGTTCGGCGAGCAGGCCGCGCACCATGGCGTCGGTGATGGCACCGGTCCCGATGAATCCGATCTTCCGTGGTAGGGGCATGGCTATTCGGCCGCCACGCGCGCGCCGAGCGAAACGTCGGTCGTATAGTTTTCGCGCATGAACCGGAGGAAATTGTCCTGGAACTGCCGTGTATGGGCATGCGCCAGCTCGTCGGCGCGCTCGACATCCTTGGCGCGGATCGCTTCCAGCATGAGGTTGTGCTCATCCGTCAGGAGATAACCGTCGCCGGTGCGTTCCAGATATTCGAAATGCAGGTGCAGCATGCGCTGGCCCTGGTTCAGAAGCCGCTCATAGAAGGAGGCGAGATAGGCGTTCTTGCCGGCGTGAGCGATCGCCATGTGAAACTGCTTGTTGGCCTCAGACATCTTCAGGTGCACGTTGGTCTTCACTGCAGCCTCAAAGTCCTTCTGGCGTTTGGCGATGATCTTCAGGTCGGCCTCGGTGCGCAGTGCGGCGGCAAGCCGCGTGTTCATGCGCTGGGCGACGTCGAGCGCCTCGACATATTTGGGAAAGCTCGCCACTTCGATCGGCGCGACGATGGTGCTGCGATTGGAAAGCGTAACCACAAGGTCCTCGCCCGCCAGCCGGATTAGTGCTTCGCGCACCGGTGAGCGCGACATGTCGAAGCGCTCGGCCAGCGTCGTCTCGTCGAGCAACTGTCCTGGGGGCAGCGTCAGCGCGAGAATCTCCGCCCGAAGCGTATCGTAGACATTTTTCCAGCCGGTGCCCCGCACCCGCTTCATTTCAATTTCGTCAGACACTTGCGTCCCCTTTCAGAGTTCGCGGTCATTGGGCCAGAAAAACAACGTGTCGGCAATTTACAATTTCCGCTTGACTTTGTCGACTACAAGACGACATATTTTTGTCAGTCGACACGAAGCCGACAGAAAAGGACTTGAAGAACGGCCGAAGCCGACGGGTGGAACCGCGCTTCTCAGCGCTCAAGATGGGGAATGCATATGCTCTCGAAGATGATGACGTCCGCACTGCGGGCGACGGCCGCGCTCGTCCTGGTGGCGGGTCTTTCGACCGCGACTGCCTCAGCTCAGGCGGAAGGCTATTGGCAGGGTGTTCAGAAATCCGGTACGCTGCGCTGCGGCGCCGCTGTCGCGCCCCCCTATGTGATGCGCGATCCGGCCAGCGGCGAATATTCCGGCTTCTTCGCCGATCTCTGCCGGGAATTCGCCGACGTCCTGCAGGTGAAGCCCGAATTCGTCGATACGACCTGGGATAACATTGTCGCGGGCCTTCAGGCCGGAAAGTGGGACCTGTCGCTCGCTCTGAACCGCACGTCGGCGCGTGCCATGGCAGTGCAGTTCTCCATTCCCGCGATGGAGTATCAGATCTCGCTGGCCTACAACAAAGATAACCCGAAGATTCCGGCGGGCGCCGCCTCGGTCGCCAATATCGACAAGGAAGGCGTGACGCTTGCCGTCATGTCGGGTACCGCCCAGGACAAGGCAATTTCCGCCGCAGTCAAGACGGCGACGATCCTGCGTCTGCCGACAAACGATGAGACACGGCTTGCGGTCGTGTCGCGCCGCGCCGACATCCTCGTCGATGCTTCCGACACGAACCAGCTCTTCACCCAGTCGAACCTGGACTGGGCGGTGGCGATGAACCCGACGCCGGCGCTCGCCAAGCAAGGTGTGGCCTTCGGCCTGCCGCATCAGCTTTCAGCTGCGGACGTCGAAGTGGTCAACATCTTCCTCGAAGAACGCGTCGCGACCGGCCACGTGGATGAACTGATCCGCAAGGCGGTTGATGAAGTCCTCAAGGCCGGCAACTGAGCCCGGTAAGTGGACCATGTCGGGCCGTGCGGCGGCTCCGCTTCTTTGTTCTGAGGAGGAGAATTGGACGATGCCGGATACCGCTCCACTGGTTAAGATCGAAGGCCTTCACAAAAGCTATGGCGGCGTAGTGAAGGTTTTGCAGGGCCTCGACATCGAAATGAAGCCCGGCGATCGCGTCGTGGTCATCGGTCCTTCCGGCGGCGGCAAGTCCACGCTGCTCAGGGTGTTGATGGGGCTCGAACAGATCGACAGCGGCTCGATTATGTTTGGCGGCAAGCCTTACATTTCTGCCAATGGCAGCGGCAAGACCGCGATCGATACCAAAGTACGGCGCTCGATCGGCATGGTCTTTCAGCATTACACGCTGTTTCCGCATCTCGACGTGATCGGCAATCTGATCCTCGCGCCGGTGAAAGTCAGGGGCGAAAGCAAGGCTGCCGCGCGTGAACGGGCGATGGCGCTGCTCACCCGCTTCGGGCTGGCGGCGAAGGCCAACGCCTATCCGGCCCAGCTCTCCGGCGGGCAAAAGCAGCGTGTGGCCATCGCCCGCGCGCTGATGCTCGATCCAAAACTCATGCTGTTTGATGAGGTGACCTCGGCGCTCGATCCCGAACTGGTGGCAGAAGTCGAGCAGGTCATCCTGCAACTTGCCCAGCAGCAGATGCCGATGGTCATCGTCACTCACGACATGTGGTTCGCAAAGCATATCGCCTCTCGCGTGATCTTCTGCGCCGGCGGTGTTGTCGTCGAAGACGGTCCCCCCGAACAGGTGCTCGGTTCGCCGAAGGAAGAGAGCACCCGCGACTTCATCGAGCGGGTCTTCCACATCAAGCACTGAGGGGTGGACGATGAACTACAGTTTCGACTTCGCGTCCGTCTTCCGCAATTTCGGACCGCTCTGGGACGGCCTCTGGATCACGGTTCAGCTCACGATCGCGGCTAACGCCATCGGGCTGACGCTCGGATTTCTGCTGGCGTCGCTGCTCGTCATGAGCCACTGGGCGCTGATCCGGCTCCCGATCATGCTTTTTGTACGCCGGCGATCATCCAGATCGTCTGGTTCTTCTATTGCGTGCCCATGCTGTTCAACGTCTTCCTCGGTTCGGTCACGATGGGCATCGTGGCGCTAGGTCTCAATCTGGCGGCCTTCAATGCCGAGGCCTATCGAGCTTCGATTCAGGCGGTTCCACGGGAGCAGCTCGATGCCGGAATAGCGCTCGGTGTAAACCCGTTCCAGCGCATTCTCTACATCGTCCTGCCGACGGCGGTCCGCAACTCGATCCCGGTTCTGCTGACAAACGGGATCGGTATCTTCCAGCAGAGTGCATTGGTTGCCATCGTAGCCGTCCAGGATCTTCGTCGAGGTGCTGACGATTGTCGCCCTCAGCTACTTCGTCATTGCCTTCCCGCTGACGCGCGCTGTCACGGTTATTGAACAACGCATCCTCAAGCGGCTGGCCCTCTGACCTGTCCCCTAACCGAACCCTCGAATTGGAGAAACCATGAAACTCTCTGGCGTCATGCCCGCCCTCGTCACGCCCTTCGACAAGGAAGGCAAGATCGACTTCAAGGCATTCGAAAAGCTGCTTGTCCACCTGCGCGAAGCAGGGGTCAGCGGCTGGGTGCCGAACGGTTCGACCGGCGAATATTTCAGCCAGTCGACTGAAGAGCGACGCGAGGTGCTGCAGTTCGTCACGGACTTTGCCAAGCCGGGCGAAATCCTGATTGCCGGGACGAATGCGCCGGCAACGCGCGAAGTCATCGAGCAGACGGCGATGGCCAAGGAGATCGGTTACGATACCGTTCTTCTGGCGCCGCCCTTCTACACCCGTCCGACGCAAGAAGAGCTGATCAAGCACTATGAAACCGTGCTGGCCGCGGTGGATGTGAACATCGTCCTCTATTCCTATCCGGCAAAGGACGGATCGGACATTTCCTTCGAACTGATGGACCATTTTGCCGACAATCCGCGCGTCATCGGCATCAAGGAGAGCTCCGGCGTCCTGCAGCGCGCGATCGACATTGCCAGCCGCTATGAAGGCAAGATCCAGCTCGTCAGCGGCTCGGACGACATCGCGCTCGACTTCATGTTCTGGGGGGCGGAAAGCTGGATCTGCGGCCCGTCCAACTGCATGGCCAAGGCCTGCTGCGATCTCGACCGGAACTACAAGGCCGGCGACCTCGGCAAAGCTCGTGAGATGATGAAGACGCTCTACCGGGCGATGAACATCCTCGAATCCGGCAAGTTCGTCCAGAAGATCAAGTATGGCTGCGAATTGCAGGGCCTGCCGGTTGGTGAATGCCGCGCGCCGCTTGGCCCCCTGACGGATGACGAAAAAGCCGAATTCCGCGCTGCCATGGAGCCGATCCTCAATTGGTAAGTCTCGCGGCGGGCGGTGAAACGCCGTCCGGCCATGACCAGGATTATGGAGAGAACCAGCATGACCACTTTGGTCGTCGGCGCAGGCATTATCGGCACCACCATCGCCTACGAACTGCAAAAGCGGGGGCGGCGGGTGATCCTGCTCGACAAGGGCGAGGTCGGGCGCGGCGCGTCCTATGGCAACATGGCGTCGATCGCCGTTACCGAGTTCATGCCGGCCTCACGCCCGTCGATCTGGAAACAGATTCCCGGCTGGATGCTCGACCCGGAAGGGCCGGTACGCGTCCGTCCGGGCTATATGCCCAGATTGCTTCCCTGGTTCGCCCGATTTGTCGCAGCGTCCCGGCCGGCCAAGCTGCGCCAGCTGGAGGCCGAGGGTGCGGTTCTCTGCAACCGAGTGTACGACGATCTGTTACCTTTGCTGCACGAAACGGGCCTGGAAGCCGAACTGACAGACGAGGGCTGCCTTTCGCTTTATAGCAACGAGGCAGAGTTCCAGGCCGACCGCGAACACATCGAAATACTCGAGCGGTTCAACTTCCCGCATCAGCGCTTGACGGGCACGCAGGCGCGGGAACTTGAGCCGGAACTGTCCGATCGGATCGGCATCGCTGTGCTCTTTCCCCAGAACCGCAGCCTGCGCGACCCCTTTCGCCTCGTGCAGCGCCTTGCCGAGCGCTTCACAGCACTCGGCGGCGAAATCCGCCGCGGCGCGGTGGCCGGTTTCGACCGCTCCCAGCGCATCACCGCAGTGCGGCTCGCGGAAAGCGAGCGCGTCGTTGCCGAGGAGGTGGTGATTGCAGCCGGAGCCTACAGCGGTCTGCTCTCCAAAATGCTGGGAGAATCGATGCCGCTCGAGACGGAGCGCGGTTACCACACCCAGATCATGTCGCCGGGCATTTCCATGCGCCATTCGATCATCTGGCCAGCCCGCGCCTTTATGGTCACGCCGACGGCGGGAGGTATCCGCGTCGGCGGAACGGTCGAGATGGCCGGTCTCGACGCCGCACCCGACTACCGCCGTTCGAAGATAACCGTGCGCCGGGCGCAGACGGCCTTGGCGAACCTGCGTTGCGAGGACTTTTCCGAGTGGATGGGCCATCGCCCGGCTTTCCCGGATACAGTGCCGGTCATGTCCGCTTCGGCCAAAATACCCGGCGTCTTCTATGCGACCGGTCACGGCCATCTCGGCGTCACCTATGCCGCAACGACCGCGCGTCTGATGGGCGATCTGATCACCGGCGTGACGCCGCCCATCGACATGCACCCCTATCGCGTCGACCGCTTCTAGACACATCCCGTGTGAGGACACCATGCAGAACAAGTTTTTCATCGATGGCCAGTGGGTCGCGCCTGCAGACGGAACCATGCTGCCGGTGATCGATCCGGCAACAGAAGAGGTGTTTCACCATATTCCCGCCGCCGGAGCGGCAGAGGCCGAGGCGGCTGTGAAGGCGGCCCGCGAAGCCTTCGACAACGGTCCTTGGCCGCGCCTTTCGGGCAAGGAGCGCGCAAAATACTTGCGCGCGATGGCGCAAGGGATCCGTGACCGTCTGGCAGAACTGGCGCACATGGAAAACCGCGACAACGGCAAGCCGCTTCCCGAATCCGAATGGGATCTGACGGACGCCGCGGGCTGCTTCGATTTTTATGCCGACCTTGCCGAGGAACTGGATGGCGAGGTTGAAGAGGTGAAGCTTGCCGATGCGCGCTTCGTCTCGAAAGCCGTCCGCGAACCGCTCGGCGTCGCCGTCGCCATCGTCCCCTGGAACTATCCGCTACTCATGGCCTCGTGGAAGGTCGCACCTGCGCTTGCGGCCGGCTGCACCATGATCCTCAAGCCCGCCGAGACAACCTCGCTGACGGCACTGGAGCTTGGCGCGATCGCGGAAAACGCGGGCCTTCCGAAGGGCGTGCTGAACATCCTCTCCGGAAAGGGCTCGGTTGTCGGACAAGCGCTGATCGAGCACTGCCAAGTGGATAAGGTCGCCTTCACCGGTTCTGGCCCGGTCGGCTCTCGCATCATGGCTGCGGGTGCGAAGGACATCAAACGGATAAGTCTGGAACTCGGCGGCAAGTCGCCCTTCATCGTCTTCGCCGACAGCGATATCGAAAAGGCGGTCGAATGGATCATGTTCGGCATCTTCTGGAACCAGGGCCAGGTCTGCTCGGCAACTTCGCGGGTTCTCGTCGAGGCGCCGCTCTATCCGAAGCTTTTGGAACGATTGATCGAGGAGGCGAAAAGGATCACGATCGGGAACGGCCTCGACGAAGGCACGTTGCTCGGCCCGCTCGTCAACAAGGGGCAGTATGAGGATGTGCTGCGCCATATTGAGCGCGCCGTCGAACAGGGCGCGACGGTCGCCTGCGGCGGCACGCGGCCGGAAGGGTTCGAAAAGGGCTACTACCTGGAGCCGACGATCCTTACCGACATGGCGCTCGATAGCGACGCATGGGTCGAAGAAATTTTCGGGCCTGTGGTCTGCATCCGCCCCTTTGAGAGCGAGCAGGAGGCGATCCGCCTTGCCAATGACAGCCGTTTTGGCCTTGCCGCCGCGGTCATGTCGGCCGACGATCAACGTTGCGAACGGGTAGCAAGCGCCTTCCGCGCTGGCATCGTCTGGATCAACTGCTCGCAGCCGACTTTCACCGAGGCGCCTTGGGGCGGCTACAAGCAGTCCGGCATCGGCCGGGAACTCGGCCGGTGGGGCCTCGATAACTATCTGGAGACCAGCTCGATATCCTGCTCGTCCATTGCCAGGGCGAAAGCGGCAATGTGCTGGTCGGTGGCGCGCCCGATATTCCGGGTGCGACCATTCTCGACAAGATGAACCACCTGAACCATGTCGACCCGTCGCTGCGCCTCTTCCTGACGCGCGAGCCGCGAGCGCAGGTGGTTCATACGGCGAACCTGCTCCTGCCGCCGAGCCGGCCGGACGCTGATGCGTCCTTCATCGTGCTGCAGCCGGATCGCGCCCATCCGATGTCGGGGTCCAACTGCATCTGCGTGGTCACCGCGCTTCTGGAGACTGGCCGTGTCCAGATGACCGAGCCGGAAACCGTTGTCCGGCTTGATACCGCGGCCGGGCTGATCGTCGCCCGCGCGCGCTGCGAGAAGGGCCGCTGCATGTCGGTCAGTCTCGACAATGTCCCCGCTTTCGTCCACGCCCTCGACGTCGCGCTCGACACGCCGAATTGGGGCCGGATCATCGGCGATATCGCGTTTGGCGGCGTCTTCTATGCGCAGATCGACGTCGATCAGGTAGGCCTTCGCATCGTGCCGGAAGAGGCCCGCGCGCTTGCTGAGGCAGGCACCGAAATCAAGTCACTGCTGGCTGATCAGATCAGGGTAGAACATCCGGAAATTCCGAGTTTAAATGAGATCGCGTACGTGATGTTCCGCGACTATCAGCCGGATGGTTCGGTCACCACCTGCACGACGCTCAAGCCCGGCCGGGTCGATCGCTCGCCTTGCGGGACGGGTTCGTCGGCCAATCTTGCGATCCTGCATGCGCGGGGGCAGGCAAAGACCGGCGACAAGCGCATTTCGCGCAGCATCATCGGCGGCGAGTTCACAGCCGAAATTCTGGGTGAGACCACGGTTGCAGGTCGCCCAGCCGTCCTGCCGCGCATCACCGGCCAGGGCTATGTCTTCGGTCGCCAGCAATTGCGACTGGACCGCGACGATCCCTTCGCGCAAGGCTTTGCCTTGTCGGACACCTGGGGACCTCAGGTGAGTGAGCTATGAAACTTTCCGGCCGGCGAGGCTGCGGCATTGGCCGGTATTCCCATCGCCCGGATGGCTGAGCCACAGGAAATTGGCGAGATCACCGCGTTCGCCTTCCGTCCCTCGCAGGCGTCCTTGAACGGCGCCGTACTGGACGTGAACGGCGGCAGCTACATGAGGTAACGATCATGCGTTTCACGGATAGAGTTGTCATCGTCACCGGCGGGGCAGGCGGCATTGGCAGCGCGATCAGCGCCCGTTTTGCGGCGGAGGGCGCGCGGGTCGTCGTCCACCGACATGAATGGCGAAGGTGCGGAAGCGACCGTTTCGCAGATCGCGGCTGAGGGCGGCAAGCCCGTGCTTTCGCCAGCGACATCTCGACCGCCGAAGGATGCCGGGCCATCGTCGACAATGTCATGGCGGCGGAAGGGCGCATCGATGTGCTCTGCAACATGGGATGAGGCTGATGGTTTCGGCCCCGCTTTTCGACGGCTGCGGCTATCAACGTCTCAACGGCGTTGGCGCGCTCCTCCGACCAGTCGTTGAAGGGATAGACCTCGCTAAGCCCCAATAGTCGCAGTCCCCTTTGTCGCGCCATGGCACCGGCGTGGCTCGGAGAAATGCCGTCGAACAGCGGGCGGCCGAGATCGTTCCGGGGCTCGACCCCCACGCAATCGAGATTCCGTGCCAGATCCAGAAAAGCTTCATACGCCAGGTGGCGAGCTGTTTTCTGGTTGATTGCCCGGCTGATCATTTCGCGTCCCGCTCCATGATCCATTCCACCTCGGGCGCGGGTATGAAGCGCCACTTGCGCAGCGGACCAGCCATGATGTTGAGGTAATACATCTCGAAGCCATAAGGTGCACCGCAGGGATGATGCCCGCGCGGCACCAGGACGACGTCATGGTCTTTCACCGCCATCGTTTCGTCGAGCAGTCCGTCATCGGTGTAAACGCGCTGGACGCCGAAGCCAGCTGCCGGGTTCAGCCGGTGGTAATATGACTCCTCGAGGTAGGTGATACGCGGGAAGTCGTCCTCGTCGTGGCGGTGGCTTGGATAAGACGACCAATGGCCGGCGGGCGTGAAGACCTCCGTGACCAGAAGACTGTCGCAATAGTCTTCTTTCTCCATCGCGATATTGTTGATATGGCGCGTATTGGTTCCCTTGCCGCGCGCCGTCAGCGAAATCCCGTCGGGACCGATCCGCCGTGCAGCGTGTCCGCCTTTTCCGGGCGCTGAGCAAACCGCAATCGTGCACTCCGTGTCCGCTACGGCGAGCCAATCCTTGCCGTTGGGTACATAGAGGCAGTGCGGTGGCGTCTTCTCGAAGACGTTCATCCGCTCGCCCAGCATACCCCAATCCTGCCCGGCGGCATGCAAGACCGCCTTGCCCTCAACAATAACGAGCATGACCTCGCGATCGCCCGTTGCCTCCTCGGCAATCTCACCTGGTCTGAGTCGATAGAGCGAGAAGCCGACATAGCGCCAGCCCGCCGCCTGGGGCAGGATCTCGTGAACTTTGCCATGCGTGCCGAAAGGCTTGCGTAACAAATCGGGCATCCCTTGTCCTCCGGTTGGCACACTGATCAATCAAAGGTACGCTGATTTGCAGCATTTCGGTTGTATCGCTCACGCGCATGCTCAAGACGTTCAGGTCCCCCCGCCTGCGGCACGGCGACATCCCACCAATGCCCGCCCACATCCAGTCCTGAGACAGCGTCGGTGTCGATCACAATGACCGTGGGGATGTTCCTCGGGCGCGCTTCAACAATTTTCTTCTCGAGATCGGCGATATCGACTGCCTTTTCCGCATGGGCACCCATGGAGCGGGCATGGCCCACAAAGTCGATCTCCGGCATGACCTCAATGTTGGAGTCCTTGTACATATTGTTGAACTCCGCCCCGCCGCATTCGATCTGCAAGCGGTTGATGCAGCCGTAGCCGCGATTGTCGGTCAGCACGACGGTAAAAGGAATGCGCCGGACGACCGCAGTCGCTAATTCCGAGTTGGCCATCATGTAAGAGCCGTCGCCAACGAAGCAGATGACTTCCTTTTCCGGCGCCGCAAGCTTGATGCCCATGGCGCCTGCTACCTCGTATCCCATACAGGAATAACCGTATTCCATGTGGTAGCCGCCTTTCGCAGACTGCCACAGCACCTGAAGCGCGCCCGGCATCGTGCCCGCCGCGCACATTGCGACGGTTTTTTCCGTGGCTACCCGCTGCACGGCGCCGATTACCTGGGCGTCGGTGGGAAGATAGTTGGTCAAATCGACTTCCGGCGTGGCGGTAACCTTACTCACCGTCTGGTGCCAATTGTTCCGGGATTCGGCGTCGAAAGATGGCGCCCTATGATCCTTCAGCAGAGCGGAAAGCCTCTCCAGCGTCACCCTGGCATCGCCGACGAGGGGCATTGCGCCATGCTTTGTCGCATCATAGCCATGCAGGTTGATGGAGACGAGCTTCCGCTCCTGGTTCGTGAACAAGGTCCAGGATCCCGTCGTGAAATCCTGAAAGCGCGTGCCGACGCCAATCACCAGGTCGGCTTTCGCGCAAAGGCGGTTGGCGCATTCCGAGCCGGTAACGCCGGGGGAGCCGAAATTGTAGGCGTTTTCCCACGGGGTCGCGCCCTTGCCGGCTTGTGTCTCGACGAAGGGGATATTGTGCTGTTCCACGAACGCAGCGAGAACGTCCTCGGCGCCGGAATAAAGAACACCGCCCCCGGAAATGACGACCGGGCTCTTCGCCGCCCTGATCATCGCAACCACGTCATCGAGCTCTCGGCGATCAGGTTCCGGGCGGCGAACACGCCAGACCTTAGGCTCAAAAAACTTTTCCGGATAGTCGTAGGCGTCGGCCTGCACATCCTGGCAAAAAGCGAGGCACACCGGCCCGCAATTCGCCGGATCCGTCATGATGGACAGCGCACGTGGCAGCGCAGTCAGCAGATGCTCGGGCCGGGCGATGCGGTCAAAATAGCGAACCACAGGCCGGAAGGCGTCATTGGCACTCACTGTGCCGTCGTCGAAATCTTCGATCTGCTGTAGCACCGGATCGGGGCGGCGGTTGGCGAAGATATCGCCGGGAATGAACAGGACCGGCAGACGATTGACATGCGCCAGAGCTGCTGCTGTCACCATATTGGTCGCACCGGGTCCAATGGAGCTGGTTACCGCATGCGCGCGCATACGCCGCTTCGTTTTGGCATAGGCGATAGCAGCGTGGGCCATGGTCTGCTCATTCTGGCCACGCCAGGTCGGCAGCTTGTCGCCGATCCCGTGTAGCGCTTCTCCAATGCCCGCCACATTGCCGTGCCCGAAGATGGCCCAGACGCCCTCGATGAAGCGCTCTCCTTCTTCGGTCATCTGCACCGAAAGCCATTTGACCAGCGCCTGCGCGGCCGTGAGCATGATTGTCTTGGTCATGCTATCTTCTCCCGTGCGGCTGCCCTCGCCTTGTCCCAGATCGAGCACAGGCCTCGATAGCGCTTTGCCATCTCGCCGACGGCGTCGTCGTCCTGCATTTCATTTTTCATCCAGCTGCGTGCGACATCGCCAAAAATCGTCCGACCAACGGCAAAGCCTTTGACAAGATCGAAACCGGCGGCGACCTCGAAACTTGCCGCCAGTTCGGCCTCCGGCGCATCGAGACCCAGAACGACGATCCCACGCGTATAGCGGTCGTTCTTCTCGATTGCGGCAATGGTGTTCGCCCAGGCAGCGGTCGTTTTCATCGGCTCAAGCTTCCACCAGTCGGGAAAGATGCCAATGTCATAAAACTGTTGGATCAGCGTCGCCGTCGTTTCGTCATCGACCGGTCCCACCTTCGAGGGAATGATCTCCAGCAGGAATTCCAGGTTGTCGCGCCGCGATGCCTCGAAAAGGCGTTTCACCGTCGCCTCCTGATCGGAACGCGTTCCAGCGTCATCATCGGGATGGCAGAAACAAAGGACCTTGACGACGTTTTCCCGTGCCCACTCGCCCAGGCCGCCGTAGTCACTGCCCAGTTCGGGCTCCAGCGTCAGCGGGCGTGCACCCGGCCATTCGCAAGGCCGTCCGATCCAGAGGCCGGTACCCGAGGCTTCATGCAACGCCCTCCGCCCGATGCGATTATCACACAAGATCCCGTAGCCAGATCGTCCCTCTTGGACGTCCAATGCCGCTTTGAGGCACAGCTTCTTGAAGGCGCCGCCCCGTTCAAGGGTGTAGCCCTCCATCTGCTCAAGTTGCATGCGGTGGTCAAACGCAAATATCCGGTATTCAGGCCAGTCTTCCCCGTGATTGCGATGACGGTTCGTGGACCAGTGGATCTGTTCGAGCTCGCAGTCATTTCGCAGGTCGGGTTGCTTGACCCCGCGTCCAAGGAAGAACTTCAGCTCCTCGAGCGACGGGTAGGCCGGCGTGCATCCGTGGCGAGAAACGGCAAAAGCGCCGCAGGCATTCGCGTATTTAAGAGCCGTCGGCCAGTCCGCATCTTCGAGCCACCCCTTCAGGAGTCCGGCGAAGAAGCCGTCGCCCGCGCCCAGAACGTTGAACACTTCGATCGGGAAGCCGGGACCGGTCTCTCCATCTTCCAGCCTGCCTGGTATTGAGCCCACGTAGGCCGCCGCCCCGGCAGCGCCGCGTTTGCATACGAGCGTAGCGTTGGAAACTTTGCGAACTGCGCGTAACGCCTCAATCGTCTCGGTCGAGTCACCCGCAATGTGGAACTCTTCCTCCGTGCCCACGATCAAATCAAACAGATGCAGCGTCGTTTGCAGTTTTGCCGTCACCTTGCCGCTCTTCACAAAACGGCTCTCACCTGCACCGTGGCCGGCGACACCCCATAAATTTGGGCGATAGTCGATGTCGAGCGCGGTACGCACCCCATGCTGGCGGGCAAGCTCCAAAGCCTTTAGAATAGCTGCCTCGGTCCGTGCGTGGCTCAGATGCGTACCGGTCACGACGAGCGCACGCCCGGAGGCGATGTAGTCCGCATGAATGTCGTCCTCGCTGAGCGCCATGTCGGCACAATTCTCGCGATAGAAAATCAGCGGGAACTGCTCTTCGTTACGAATGCCCAGCAGGACGAGCGCCGTTAGACGCTCCGGGTCGGTAGCGACTCCGTTGGTATCCACACCTTCGCGCTTGAGCTGCTCGCGAATGAACCGGCCCATATGCTCGTCGCCAACGCGGGTGATTAAACCGGATTTCAGACCGAGTCTGGCCGCACCGCAGGCGATGTTCGTGGGCGAACCGCCAATGTACTTATTGAACGAGCGCATGTTCTCCAGCCTGCCGCCGATCTGGGCTCCGTAAAGGTCGACGGAGGACCGGCCGATGGTGATGACGTCGAGTGATTTCATGTCAAGTCTCCTCGCAGGCCCTCAAAAGCCGGTACACGCCAGGAAGGTCCGGCTGGCTGCCAGGTCTTCAAGAATGCCGCCGGCGTTTCGGGGGTCGCGCTCTTGTTCGATGGTGATGTATCCGCCATAGCCCAGCTCGGTAAGCAGGGCCCGGACACCAGGGTAATCAATTGATCCGCGCCCGATCGGGCACATGACCCCCTTCGCGCAGGCATCGAAGAAACGAATGCGCTCGCCCATGACGTCCTTGAAAACTTTGGCATCTATGTCTTTGAAATGAATGTAATCGACACGATCCCAGTAACGGCGAAGGGTGGCAACAGGATCCATGCCTGAATAGGCCATATGCCCGGTATCGAGGCACAGACCTGCCAGATCGGTAGGAATATCGTTGACGATACGCTCCAGCTCGTCGGCGAATTCGATGTAGCCGCCGGCATGGGGATGGATGGTGACGCGTACACCATATTTGTCGCGCGCAAGCGTTGCGATGCTGCGGATGTTTTCCACCATCCCATTCCACGCCGTTCCATCAAGGCGGGGGGCTTGGTCTGAATGTCCCGCAGCATAGTCGCGCTCGTCGTGACCCCAGTCCATGACGGTCAGATAGGGCGCTGCATAGCGCTGACCGGCATGGGTTTCCGGCTTCGGCAACCGTGTAATCAACGCGCAGATCTCATCGGTCTGACGCAGGAGGTTGTCGCGGTTTGAAGGCGAAACCAGATCGTCAAAGATTGTGCCCGCGACGATCTTCAGCCCACGCTTGTTCAGCGCTTCCGAAACAACGCCGAGGTCAAGCGGCAGATAGCCATAGGGTCCAAGCTCCAGCCCCCCGAAGCCGGCGGCCTGCGCCTCGTCCAGCACTTTCTCCCAACGGGGGAGATGAGGGTTTTTCACGTCATCGACACCCCAGCAGCAGGGGGCAGTGGTGATGGTGATCGGGTTGGTCATGTCGTCCTCACGCAGGCGTGGTGCGCGGGCTCCAATCGCGGCCCGCGCCAAACCGGTCATCGGCTGATCGTTGCTTGAAGTGCGTCAATGGAAGACTGGATGCCCGCCTCGGTGGACATCGTGAAATCTTCCATTTCGAGGCTAACCCAGTCATTGTAGCCGACCATGCAAACCACCGAGAAGAATTCCTTCCACCATTGCAGATCGTGACCTGCTCCTACTGCGACGTAGTTCCAGGTCCGGTTGGCAACGTCAGTGACCTCCTTGAGTTCGAGCAGCCCGTTGACGTCGGCCAGTCCACGTTCGATGCGGGTATCCTTGCCGTGGCAGTGATGAATCGCATCTCCGAGCGCGCGTGCCGATGCGATGGGATCGGCCCCCATCCACATTAAGTGGGACGGATCGAGGTTCATGCCGACTGTCGGGCCAACCTCGTTGCGGAGGCGGAACAGGGTTTCGGGATTCCACACGAGCATCGCCGAGAAGTTTTCGAGCGCGTATTTCTCGACGCCAACTTCCTTGGCAAGCTTCACCAGATCGTGCCAGAGCGGAAACGCGCGGTCTTCCCACTGAAAGCGATCACGCTCCGGCATCTCGTTCGGCCAACTCTTGGTGTAGACGAGCCAGTTCGGCACCGTGTCACCGGGCGCCGCCTCCGGCAAACCGGACATGGTCACGATCTTCTTCACACCGATCTCGCCTGCAAGCCGGATGGTTTCCTCCATCTCCTTGCGGTGGCGCTTGCCCATATCGCCGGGATCGAGCGGGTTCGCGGAGCAATTGAGGGCGGCGATTTCCAGACCGCGGGCCTCGATTTCCTTGAGCTTGGACCGGAGCAGGCCCTTGTCGGCTAAAAGTTCGTCGGCACGAAAATGCGGGCCGCTCGACCATCCGCCGCCGGTCATTTCTATACCCTCGACGCCGAGCTTAACGCATTTATCGAGCATGTCGGTGAAAGAGAGGTTCGCCATCACATCAGTGCAAATCGCAAGTTTCATTGTGTCATCTTTCCAAAGAATGTGTGGGGGACGCGTTTCGGGAGGAGGACGGGAGGTGGTCCAACGCGCCCCCGGTCCTGTTACATAAAGTCGACCCAGGCCGAGCCCGTATCCGCCGAACGGACGCAGTTTTCCAACCAGCGCACGCCTTCCGTGCCGGCCTTGATGCCTGGGTAGTGATGGGTCTTCAGGAAAGCTTCATCTCCGCGCGTCTTCGCGTCGATGGCCTGGGCGATCCAGAGATAGATGTTCGCCCAGCTATCGCCGAGCCCCTCAGTATGCAATGCGCCCATGCGATCGACAGCAAGGCTCTCCTCTTCGAGATAGGGCATGCCATGATGAAGCGTGCGGTTCGGCTCGCCCTGAACCTCGTAGATCAGCTGGTCGGGATGGGAATCGGACCACTCGATCGACGCCTTGGAACCAACGAAGCGGTAACGCTGTGAACCCATGTTGCCGGCATTGACCGACGAGACCCAGAGCCGCCCGCGCGCACCGTTGTCGTAGTGCATAAGGACGGTGGCATGATCCTCGAGTGGCGCGCGGGTCGGGATAAAAGCCTTGCGGTCGCAAAGTAGTTTTTCGATCTTCATGTGCGGCAGCACCACTTCCGAAAGATAGTAGAGATGCGTGCCGATATCACCGAGAACGAAGGTCGGCCCGGCAGTCTTCGGATTGGTGCGCCATTTCACGGCTTCGCCAGCGCCAACGTCGTCACCGGAATTAAAGCCGTGGGTGTATTGCATGTCGACGATGCGAATGTCGCCGAGCATTCCCTTCTTGACCATCGCCGCCATCTGGTGAACCAGCGGATGACCCGTAAAGCCGTAGGTGACGCCGACAATTAGACCCTTTTCCTCGGCCAATTTGGCGACTTCATCGCATTCAGCGACAGTGAAAAAGAGCGGCTTTTCGCAGATCACATGCAACCCGGCCTCAAGGCAAGCCTTGGTGATCTCGTAATGGGTAAAGTTCGGTGTTGCGATCGACACCACGTCGACACCGTCCTCGCGGGAGGATTCGCCTGCGATCAGCGCCTTGTAGTCGGGATAGCAGCGATCGAGGGCCACGCCCAGATTGACGCCGAAATCCTGGCCTCGTTCAACATCCAGATCGAAGGCACCAGCCACCAGTTGATAATTGCCGTCGCGCAACGCTCCTGTGCGGTGCTTGTACCCCACCTGGCCGGTGCGCCCGCCACCGACCATTCCCCAGCGCAGTGGGCGCGAAATCAGTCGTTCTCCGTTGATCATCTCGGTAACCTCTTCAATTGAAGCCTCGGGCGCCCATTCGTTTGCTGACCACCTTGTCGAGGCAATAACTACCCTGCCGGAGACCGCCCATTGGGCGGCATCTCCGTTACATTTCTCGATTTCTGTCGTGTGCTCTGGTTCTCGCCGCTAGAGCATGCATTACTTCTTGAAGTAGCGGTCGATGTATTCCTGCATTTTGTTGCGCATGAACTTGCTTGACTCATCCGCTCGATCTTCCCAGGCGAAGACGCAAGAGGTCATGATGCCGTCGAAGCCGATCTCGGCGAGCGTGCCGAAGAAGTCGTCCCACGGCACTTCGCCCTGGCCGATATTCAGATGTTGGTGCACGCGAGCATTGGTACCAGGCGGGTTCAGGATGTAGCGAAGCCCAGAACTTGCCTTGTGATTGAACGTGTCGCCGACATGCACATGTGCCAGCACATCCTTTGCCTCGCGCAGCATGGCCTTGGTATCGTCTCCGAAATAGAAGGTATGCGGCGCGCAATAGAGGAACTTCACATTCTTCGAATTGACCGTCCGGATGATGTCGAGCGCCGGCTGCAACGTCTCGCACCAGTCCTCCGGGTGCGGCTCCACGTGCAGGTTGATGCCTTCTCGCTCAAAGATCGGGACGAGTTCCTCCATGGAGCGCCACCAGGCGTCCTCACAGGCCTCGATCATCGAACCCGTGTGGCAGCAATAGCAGGAGCCCTTGTCGGGATGCGGACCGCGGCCGAACTCCGAATTCATCGTGTCGACTTCAAGCTCGATCGCAATCTCGATGGCACGCTTCCAGTGCTTGACCGCGGCCTGTCGCTCTGCTTCGTCGTTCGACGCCCAGCGATACATCGGCAGAAGTGAGGCGATCTTCACGTTCTCGGCAGCGAGTGCCTTCTTGAAAGATCGGATTCGTTCAGGGAACACACGCGGCGCCTTGAACCATTCCAGAAAATCCGCACGCGGCGACAGTTCGATCCACTCATAGCCGAGCTCGGCAACCTTCGCCGGCAATTCCTCTAGGCTGGTGAACCGGTGCATGTGAGGGTCGAGGGCAATCTTCATCGGTCTTACTCCGTTATCTTTCTTTTTTCACTTTGCCGGGATCGGCGGCGGATGGCCGTCATGGCTCGCCATGTAGCTCTCCACCTCGGCACCCAGATCCGCCAAAGCTTCGCCGCCCGCCATCAAATCGGTGATCTCCTCGCGCGACCTTTCGCCCTTGCGGAAATTGGCGGCGACCGCACCCCGGATCAGGACGGCGAAGTGGTCGCCAACCGCGATGGCATGGGTGACCTGGTGGGTAATGAAGATGACGGCGATCCCTCGCCTCTTTGCCTCCAACACGATTCTAAGGACGTGAGATGCCTGCTTGACGCCCAATGCTGCCGTCGGCTCGTCAAGGATCAGGACGCGGGCACCGAAATGCACGGCGCGGGCTATCGCCAGAGACTGTCGCTCACCGCCCGAAAGACCGCCAATCAGTCGGTCTCCGTCAACGATACGGGTGATGCCGAAGCCCTGCACCGCCTTTACCGCAATTTCGTTGGCTTTCTTGCGGTCGTAGATCTTGAAAGGCCAGAGGCCCTTGGTGGGCTCCGCACCGATGAAGAACGAGCGGCCGATGCTCATCAGCGGGAATGTTCCGCCAAACTGATGCACGGTGGAGATGCCCATGCGCTGCGCATCTCGCGGGCCACTGAAATCGACGGGATTTCCGTCCATCAGCACTTCGCCCGAATTTGGCTTGTAAACGCCTGCCAGCGTCTTGATGAGTGTGGATTTGCCTGCCCCGTTGTCCCCCAGGAGGCACAGCACCTCCCCCGCATGCACCTTCATCGAGATATCGTGAAGGACATCGATCGGGCCAAAAGACTTGTTGACGTTTCTCAGTTCAAGGATTGGCGTGGTCATCGTCTGTCCTCACTTCTTCTTCGGGGAATAGGTCAGGGCCATAATGCGGAACGTGTTGTTCATCAGCACTGCGAGCAGCAACATGACACCGATGATGAGGCTCGACCAATTGCGGTCGAAGGACGTGAAATAGATGCCTTGGTTAACGATGGCGAAAGTAATCGTGCCCAGAAAGATGCCGATAACCGAGCCGAAACCGCCCGTCAGCAACACGCCGCCCACCACGACCGCGATGATCGAGTTGAAGATGAACGTCATGCCGGCCGAGACCTGGGCGACGTTGAACAGGATCGCCTGGCACATTCCGAGAAAGGCAGCACTCACAGACGATAGTACGAATAGCGTCACCGTCAGCTTGTCTGTCGGGATGCCCGCATTGCGTGCGCTCACCTTGTCGCCGCCCAGGGCGAAAAGCCAGCTTCCGAAAGGCGAATAGTGGACGTAGAAGACATAGATCACTGTCAGAACCATCCACCAGATGATGGTTACCTGAAAACTTCCGCCGATGAATTGGCCGAACAGCGCCTTTGCGACAGCGCCGGATTGGGCCGGGCTCAAGGCCACGCTGGTCGTCCCCGTGAGAAACACGGAGCAGCCCAGAATGAGCCCTTGCACGGCAAAAAGCGTCCCGAGCGTGACGATCAGCGATGGCACTGCTGTGCGTATAACCAAGAAGCCGTTGATGAGGCCGACAACCAAGCCGAGCGTAAGCGAGCCGACCACACCAAGCCAAATCGGCAAGCCGTAGTAGCCGGAGATGATCGCGACGGTCAAAGCTCCCGCAGGGATCATCGCACCAATTGAAATGTCCAGTTCGCCGGAGATCATGAGAAGTCCGACCGGGATTGCGACAATACCGAGATTGGCGGCAACGTTCAGCCAGCTTGCCGCGCCGGCAGGCTTCAGGAATTCGACGCTACCAAAGACAACGAAGAAGACAAGTACGAATACAAGACCAAGAAAAGCGCCAGATTCCGGGCGACGAAGAAGATCGCCCACAGGGAAATTTTTCACGTGTTTCACTCCAGTGTTGTCCGCAAGCTGAGAATGGCCGGCATCGATCAGCGCCCTTGCAGCTTTCGCGAGTTCGCGAGCACATCTCTCGATCCGCGGCAAAGGCGCGGATCGAGGCGAAGCGTGGAAGAGCTCCTTATCGAGCGCCCTTCGAGACACCAGTCAACGTGGCTTCGATGTTGGACTTGTCGACAATACCGGGACCGGTCAGAACCGGTGCCGTTGGCAGATCGGTTCCGAAGTCGATCGCGGAGGCCAGAAGGGTGACCGCCAGAAGAGACTGAAGATAGGGCTGCTGGTCAATTGCAAAGCCTTGCGTCCCGTCCTTGATGCGGTCGAGACCCGACTGGTTAAGGTCGAAAGTTCCGAGAAGAACTGTTTCCGTCTTGCCGGCCTGCAGAACGCCGATAGCGGCTGAGTCCGCATCTCCGGCGGAGATGGTAATCACACCATCAATGCTGGCGTCTTGGAGCAATGTCGCCTTGATGGCTTCGGCGACCGCGGTAGCATCGCCAAAACTCGTCGCCGGCAGTGGCAATTGCTTGGCGGCGCCGCCGGCCTTCGTAATTCCGTCGATCACACCCTTGCAGCGAGCTTCCAGATTGGCGGCGCCGGGAACAGTGTTGACGCAGAGCACGTTTTTCTTGCCGTTCTTCGAGAAGTACTCGCCACCTGCGACGCCCGCAATGTATTCATCCGAGCCGACATAGTTGATGGCGCCGAGTTCCTGTGCCTTTTCATATCCACCGGCATTCATCAGGATGACCTTGATGCCCGCGCTGATCGCTTCCTTGATGGCCGGATCCTCCCCTTCCGGCACCCAGTTCGGAATGACGAGCCCATCGACCTTCTGGCTGATCGCAGTCTGAATGAGCTGCACGACGTCGGGAGCAAAGTTATCATAGGTCTGAAGACGAAGGTAATTCACCGTGCCGCCATTCGCCTCGACGATCACGCGAGCGTCATCGACACCCTTCTTGATAATGTTCCAGAAAGCGTCGTCGTTCTTCCCGCCGACGACTGCGATGTTCGCTGCATAGACCGCCGGAGCAGCAAAAGATACAACCGTAGTCGCCAACAATGCTGCACAGAAGTGCTTCAAAATTCCCATTTCTTCCTCCCATTTCCCATCATCAGATGGCTCCACAAAATGCGTATTGATGTGTAACGCGAGAAGTGTCAGAATGAAACCTGCTTCGTTTTCAATGCGCTTTTTTATTCCAAAACATGTCATTCATGAATGACATTTCCAGGGATGTTGACAGATGAACAGACCGACGATGGCTGATCTGGCGAAGACTGCGAATGTCAGTCTT
The DNA here is from genome assembly GCF_000379605.1 of Rhizobium giardinii bv. giardinii H152. GTDB lineage: Bacteria > Pseudomonadota > Alphaproteobacteria > Rhizobiales > Rhizobiaceae > Pararhizobium > Pararhizobium giardinii. The sequence continues at coordinate 102,751 of NZ_KB902602.1, forward strand.
TCCACCCTCAACCGACTTTTGCACGGAACAGGAACAGTGCGGGCGGAAACGATAGACCGAATTCTGGATGCAGCGGACGAAATCGGATTCTATGGGCTTGGTGCGTTACGCCAACGCAAGCGCGAGAACCTGCCGCATCGTCGGCTTGCCTTCCTGATGCAGCAGTCGCATCGGCCGTTGTACCAGTTGTGGGCAGAAGGGATCACGTCAGCATCCATGCTCCGCAGCGACGCCGTCATCAAGCCCGAAGTCGTCTTCGAGGACGACCTTTCCCCCGAAGCAGTCTCCACGAATTTGCTGAAAATGGGTGAATCGGCTGATGCCATTGCGGTAATAACGGCTGATCATCCGCTGGTTAGTCAGGCAATAGATGAATTGCGCGCCATGGGTATTCCCGTTGTTGCCTATGTCACCGATCTTTCGGCCGCTAGCCGGGCGGGCTTTGTGGGCACCGACAATTGGAAGAGGGGCCGAACCGCCGCCTGGTTCATCAGCCAGACGACCGAGGGCCCCGCCACCGTCGTTCCCCTTGTCGGAAGCAATCGCTATCAGTGCCAGGACATAGCGGATGCAAGCTTCCGGTCGTACATGCGTGAGCATGCGCCCGAAATTCATGTCAGCGAAACACTTCTTACCCACGAGGTTCCAGAAAACGCTTATGCTATTGTTCGCAGGTTGATAGACGAAGAACCGGACCTCAGAGGCATCTTTGTCAATGGCGGCGGCATTTCGGGGGTTTTGAGAGCCTTGCGCGAGCTGTCGCCGGAGCAGCAACGCAAGATCCGGATCGTTTGTAGCGATATCGGGCCGGAGACGCGTAAAGGGCTGAGCGAGGGTTTGATCACCGCATCGCTGTGCCATCCCCTGGAAAGAATGCCCCGGGAGCTCATCGACGTCATGTTGCGGCTGATCGAGCGAAGAGACGCAGCGTCGATCGAACAGCGGATTGTTCCTTTTGACATCCTTACCCCCGAAAGCATGTGGACGTGAGCGTCGCTTGTTTCGTTGGCTGAACGGAGTTTTACTTGTCTCGTCCTGCTGAATTTGTGACCGGGCGGGAAGCAATCCTGACGTTTCTTTCTGCAAAATGGCGGCGAGAGCTGGATTACCGGTTGATCAAGGAACTCTGGGCCATTGGCGGCAATCGGATCGCCGTCGGATTTGCCTACGAGTGGCATGACGACGGTAGCAACTGTTCCGATCGTCCGGGAACGAGAACTGGGAGTTCGACGACAGTGGCCTGATGCGAAGGCGCTATGCCTGCATTAACGACCTGCCTTTTCCGGCCGACGGCCGCAGCTTCCGCTGGCCGCTTGGCCGCAGGCCAGTTGATCATCCCGGTCTCAGCGACCTGGGTTTTTAGTACAGCCAGTCTCTCTTTGTATTTTGCCGTCAACGGCAGCGGCTCAGGAGCATGTCTTGAATCCTCGGTTTCAGAACGCATTTTCCCAACGCACGAAGACGCCATTGAGGCCGATGCCTTCGTCAGCCTGCACAAGCTCTCACCCGAACATCTCCGGGCTGAGGAGGATTTCGGATGCCTTGTCATCAACTGCGGATGCGCGATCTCGTTGCCAAGCGTACCAGCGATCGGCCTAAATCGTGTTCTGGGGCTGGGCTCTGTCGAAGATCTGGACAAAGCATATAAATGGATCCGAGCAAGGGCGGGGAACCGCTTCCTGCAATTGAATGTGGACGCTGTCTCGGACGAGGTGAGAAACTGGATCCAGACCAAGGGTCTGCCTGAGCACGGTCCCGGATGGGCAAAGCTTACCCGCAGCGCGCCTTTTAGCAACCTCGATGCGCCGGTGAGTGTGCTTACCCGAAGAGTTCAAGGCGACGAATGCCTGCTCTTCGGATCGGTGATGTGCAGGGGATTCAACTTCCCGCCAAGCTTGGCCGCCCTTTGGTCAGCCATTGTGGGCAAAGAGGGCTGGTCGTGTTTTTTCGCTCTTGACGATGAAACGCCTATCGGCACCGGCGCCATGTACGTCTCGGGTTCATATGCTTGGCTGGGTGGCGGTACCACAGTCCCCGAGTTTCGGAACCGGGGCGTTCAAAAGGCGCTCATCCAGGCTCGCACCGACTACGGTATCGCACAAGGCGTTTCGACGTTCGCCGTCGAAACAGAAGTACCTTCAACTGACAACCCAATATCTCTATGACAACCTCAGGAAAATGGGCTTGCAGCACGCGTACGACCGGAAGAACTTCAAGCTGTAGCACATCTGGCGATCTTCCTTCCGGCCAGCGTGTGAGTTTCTGGATCGTCACATAGAAGCCTGCTCCTGTACGGTTTCAGGGCAGCTGCATTGCGTCCTGATCATCGCAGATGCTAAATGCCGGGAGGTCCTCCCTGATCGACACAGTGAATCGCCATCTTTCTTATATTGCGCCCTATCCGGCACTCCCCTGGCCTCCCGCTTCGGGCCGGAGAGCGGAATTAATTACCGCTTCGCGCCGTCATGTTTGGACGTTTGGGCGGTTAACTTCGCGTCGTAAAAGCGGCCGGTCAGCCTTCCGGCACACTGGATGCGACGACAAAAATTCCTAGTCGATAATGATGCAGCCGGTGCGATAGTTGTTTGTTATCGCAGACCTTTCGCGTGTAATCCGAAATGAGCTTCCGCAAAGACTCGGTGTTCCTTATCTACACGTCGAAATTTGTCGGCAACACAATCATGTCCCGGATCGTGACGTTTCGCCGTCGGGTCAGCATGAAGATGATGGCGTCGGAGACCTCCGAGGGCTCGATCAGGCTGCCATTGGCTTTTGCCTTCTCAAGGTTTTCCTCAGGCCAATCGGCAAGCAGCGCGGAAACGACCGGGCCGGGCGAAACCTGGCTGACCCTGATGCCGTGGCTTTTCAACTGCCGGCGCATGATCTGGACGAAACTGGTAATCGCCCATTTGGAGCTGGAATAGACTGGCTCCCACTGGATCGGCGCATGCCCGGCCACGGAGCAAGTAACCAAAATGTCCCCGGTCCCGCGCTCGATCATGTGCGGAGCGATGTCGCGAACGTTCTTCATGACGGCGTTTATGTTGAGATTCAGCATCCGATCCATTGTCGCGGTATCAGTATCGATAAGTTCCCCGCCAATGTAGGACCCTGCATTGCAGTGCAGGATGTCGAGATGGTCGACCTTTGCCAAGATCTCCGGCACCATGGCCGCACAACTTGCGGCGTCCAGAAGGTCGGTAACCTGTATGACTACAGCGCCGCCGAACTCGACAGCGTACGTTTCGAGCGCCTGTTTGTTATAATCGACCATCACGACCGTGGCACCGGCATCGATCAGGGCGCGGGTCGTGGCCAGCCCAATACCGGAAGCTGCGCCGGTCACCGCAGCAATCTTTCCTTTGAGTGGTTTTGTCATCTTCTTGTCTCGCTCTTGGTTTTCAGACGGCAAGGAAGCCGCCGTCGACTGGCAGGACTGCGCCACTGATCATGGCCGCGTCCTCTGAAATAAGTAGGGCGATCGATCGTGCGACGTCGTCAACCTCTGCAAAACGCGCCATCGGGTGGCGAACGATCATTGGGTCACGTTTGAAAGGTTCGGACCACGCCTTCGCGGCAAGCTCGGTCATGGTAACGGTCGGCGCCACTGCGTTGACGCGGATTCCATAGGCGCCGAGTTCCTTGGCCATGACGCGTGTCGCGCCTTCCAGTCCCGCCTTCGAAGCGGCGTAAGCCACGTGATCCACGAAACCACGATGTCCGGCGATCGAAGTCACATTCACGATCGTACCGCCGCCGCCGTTTGCTATGCGGGCCCGGGCAAACTCCTGCGCACAAATCAGAGCGGCTCGCAGGTTGATGCCGAGGACCTGCTCATAGCCCTCCTCCGTCATACCCAGGACGCTTTCAAGCACGTTGGTTCCCGCGCAGTTGATCAGGGCGTCGGCCAATCCCGCCGTCTTCATGGCCGCGCGTGCCGCGGCATTGTCGGCGAGATCGACGGATAGTACGGTCGCGCCGAACTTCGCGGCCAGATCATCCAGATCGGCCTGTGAACGTGACAGGGCGACGACCCGCGCGCCACGCTGCGTAAGCAGTTCAACGCAGGCGCGACCGATGCCCTTACCAGCGCCCGTGATGATGATTATTTTTCCTGTAAAATCCGACACGGTTTACCTCCCGATGCCTGTTTCTTAGAACCCGAGCCTTTGGTCGGTTTGTTTGTCGAACACATGAGCGGCGGCAGGATCGACGTCGAGCCGTATCCTGTCGCCCGGCTTCAGCGCGTGGCGCTCGCGGAAGGCGCACAAGACCCGCTGGCCTGCCAATCGGGCTGCCAGAAGAATTTCGGCCCCCGTTGGCTCGATCAACTCGACAATCGCCGGTACCCCCGTATCGCCATTCGACAGTATCCATTGATCAGGACGGACCCCATATATCACCTCCTGGCCGTTGCTTGCCCGCGTGCCTTGCGGAAGGGGAAGGGCCCATCCATCGGCGAGCCAAGCGGAGTTCAGAGGGAGATCGATCGTGGCCGGTAGCATGTTCATCGCCGGCGATCCGATGAAGCCGGCGACGAAGGTATTTGCCGGCCTGTCGTAAAGCTCCAGTGGCGCACCGATCTGCTCCACCTTGCCGTCGCGAAGCACGACGATGCGATCTGCCATGGTCATGGCTTCGATCTGGTCATGCGTGACGTACACGGACGTAGCGCCGAGGCGCTGGTGAAGAGCTTTGATCTCCGAACGCATATCCACCCGCAACGCGGCGTCCAGGTTTGACAAAGGCTCGTCGAAAAAGAATGCCTTTGGACTGCGAACCATCGCGCGCCCCATGGCGACACGCTGCCGCTGGCCTCCGGAAAGTGCCTTCGGATATCGGTCGAGATAGGGCGTAAGCCGCAACATCTCGGCAGCCTTGTCGACCTTGACGTTGCGATCGGCAAGATTTTCGCCGCGCAACTTCAGTGCGAAAGCCATGTTCTCCCGGACGGTCATGTGCGGATAGAGCGCGTAGTTCTGAAACACCATCGCCACGTCACGGTCCTTGGCGGGAATGTTGTCGACGCGATGTCCGCCAAGCTTGATCGTGCCGCCGGTGATCTCCTCAAGGCCGGCAAGCGATCGCAGCAGCGTGGATTTGCCGCAACCGGAGGGTCCGACCAGGACGACGAACTCACCATCGACTATATCGAACGAGATATTTCGGAGTGCGTGATAGGAACCGTAATGCTTGTCGACTTGGTCAAGGTCGATCGTTGCCATGTGTCAATCCTTAGTCAGTTGTGGCGGCATGGCCGTTGATCATTCGGAACGGGTGCGCGGGTAGCTTCACCATGAGGTGTATCCTGCATCCGCGACGACGATGCTGCCGGTCATCAGGCTGGCGGCATCGGAAGCCAGGAACAGGACGACAGACGCAATTTCCTCGACTTCGCCCATGCGCTTCATCGGCGTCATGTCCATCCAGTCCTTGTCCCAGCCGGTCCCCTCAATGGCGGCCTTCGTCATGTCGGTCGCGATATAGGTTGGCGCGACGGCGTTGACGCGGACGCCCCGCTCGGCCCATTCGGCTGCAAGCGATTTTGTCAGCATGTGAACGGCACCCTTCGAGGCGTTGTAACCGGCTTGCGGCTGCGGCCGGTTGGCGATGATACCGGACATCGAACCGATATTGACGATCGAGCCCTTGCCCGCCTTCAGCATCAGGTTTCCGAAGGCGCGATTGCTCCAGAACACGCCGTTGAGGTTGACGTTTGCGACCCTCAGCCAGTCCGCATCGGCCATCTCCTCCGCCGGGCTGTGCGCAGCGATGCCGGCATTGGCCACCAGAATGTCCACGCGTCCATGCTTGGAAGCGATCGCCGCCGCGACGCGCTCCGTTTCGCCGGAATCGGTCACGTCGAGACGTACGAATTCGGCCTTTCGTCCCATCGCCGCGAGCTTCGAGACGGCGGACTGACCGAGCTCTTCGTCAAGATCGGTCAGCACGACATACGCGCCCGCCTCAGACAGAGCATCGGCGCAGGCATAGCCGATGTTGCGCCCCGCACCGGTGACCACCGCAATCTTCCGCTCAGATCCAACTTCCGCAGGTACATGCTACTTCCCAAGCTCGATCTGGATCTTCACGGAAGACGGCTTCGGTCGTACGGCGTAATCGAACGCTTCGATCGAATCCTCGAAGGCGTAGGTATCGGTGATCAGCGCATCTACATTGATCTGGTTCGATCCCAAGAGCGCAACGATGCGCGGATAGACATGCGCGTAGCGGAATACGTGCTCGATGCGCAGTTCCTTTGTCTGGGCGATGACGATATCGAGCGGAACCGGCTTCAGAGGCATTCCGACAAAGACGATGGCGCCGCCTGGGCAACCATGGTGCAACGTGTCTGCGATTACTTCGGCCGCGCCGGAACACTCGAACACGACATCGACGCCCCAGCCGTCGGTTTCGCGGGCTATGACGCTCTTCAGGTCTTGCGAGCGGACGTTGACGGTCATGATGGCAGGCCCGAGTTTGCGCGCCATAGCAAGCTTCTCATCGACAACGTCGGTCACGATAACTTTGGCGCAGCCGGCCGACAGTGCCGCGATCGCTGTCACCATGCCGATCGGCCCGGCACCCGTAACCAGCGCGCTCGCGCCAGGTGTCAGCTTCGCCTTCGAGACTGCCTGAAATCCGACGGCCAGTGGTTCGACCATGGCGCCAGCGGCGTAGGAAACATTGTCCGGAAGCTTGAAGGTGAAGGCCGCCGGGTGGACCACGCTCGGCCTTAGCACGCCATGCACCGGGGGCGTCGCCCAAAAGCGCACCGCGGGATCGAGATTGTAGAGACCCAGCCGCGACGCGCGACTCTGAGGATCGGGAATGCCGGGTTCCATGCAAACGCGGTCGCCCACTTTCAGGTTCTCGACCGCGCTGCCGACCTCCTCGATGATGCCGGCGGCTTCATGGCCGAGGATCATCGGCTCGCGCACCACGAAAGGGCCGATCGCGCCGTGCGTGTAATAGTGAACGTCTGATCCGCAGACGCCCACAGTCTTGATGGCAATGCGCACGTCGGTGGGACCGAGCACCTCTTTCGGGTCCAAATCGCGAATGCGCAGTTCGTCTTTTCGTTCGAGAACGAGCGATCTCATGTCTTCAGCCCTTTCGGATTATGAATACGGCCAGCGCCAGGCAGAGCACCGTCGCGACCCATAGGGGCAGCACGCCCTCTAGGAAGCGCATCCAGAGAAGATGCACCAGGATCAGGATCACGACCGAGATGAAGCCTCTGTCGAAGCCGTTCGTTCGGATCGGCAAGAACCCGTCGCGTTCGGATCTTTGGGGTTGAATGCCAGCCATGTCTTACCCTTTCAATGCGCCGAACGTCAGACCCGTCACGATATGCTTCTGGACGAAGCCGAGCACGACCAAGGCCGGAAGCGTTGTCAGGAACGCCATCGCCGCCATCTCGCCCCAGTTCGTTCCGGTGACCGAGACATATTCGGCGAGCGCCGTCGTCACGGTCCGGGCGCCAGCCGAAGACGTGAGTGTCGCTGCGAACAGGTACTCGTTCCAGGCGAAAATCCAGGTCAGGATGAAGGTGACGGCCAATCCCGGCCGCGCCAGCGGCAGGATGACGTGCGACAGCACTTGGCCGGTCGTCGCTCCATCGACCCGTGCCGCTTCGTCCAGCTCCAGTGGAATTCCGTCCAACATGCCCTTCAAGAGCCAGATGGCGAAGGGCAGGTTGAAGACGCAATAGAGCAGGATCAGGCCGATCTTGGTGTCGAACAGCATGAAATCGCCGAATACGAACCACTTGGTGAACAGCAGGAAAAGCGGCAGCAGAAATACGGCCGGCGGTGCCATGCGGTTGGTGATCAGCCAGAAAAACACATTGTCGCCCCCGCTGATCTTGTAACGCGAGAGCCCAAACGCCGCGAGCAGGCCGAGCGCGCACACCAGCGCTGCATTCGATGTCGCCACGATCAGCGAATTCCAGAGATACTGCAGGAAGGTCGAGCTGTTCAGCACCGCCAGGAAATTGTCCCAGTAGAGATCATCGATGAGGAACGACTTCGAATAAAGCTTCACGCGGGGGCGCATCGAAACGACCAGCATCCACCACACCGGAAGCAGTGTAAGGATGGTCAGACATACCCACAGGACGAACGAGGTTATACCGGAGCGTCTCATTGTGCGCCTCCTTTCCGGCCGGTCATGGCGACGAAGAGCAGCCAGCTCAAAACGATCGTGACGTAAAGCGTGAGAAGGGACATGGCCGCGCCGTAGCCGTAGTCCGTCTTCGGGAAGACATTGATCCAGATATGAAGGCCGATGAACCGGGTCGCCTCGGCCGGGCCGCCTTTGGTCAGCATCCAGATTTCATCGACCGAGCGCAGCGCGTCCATCAGCCGGATGAAGACGGTCGTCAGCAAGACTGGCTTCAACATCGGCACGATCACGTACCAGAATATCTGCAGCTTGTTGCCGCCGTCGATCTGCGCCTGTTCGAGCGGTTCTTTCGGCAAGGCGGTCAGTCCTGCCATGAGCGACAGGGTGACGAAAGGTGTCCAGTGCCACAGGTCCATGATGATCGCCGTGGAGAAGGCGTGATAGGCATTGGTCGATATGTTGTAGTCGATGCCGAACCACAGTTTCAGATAATAGGGCACGATGCCGAAGCCCGGAACGCATAGCAGCCGCCAGGTAGCGCCGACTGCGATGGGCGCGACAACGATCGGCAAGGTGTGGATTGTGCGAAAGAACTGCCGGCCCCATAGACGATCTGCCATCAAGGCGCGGGCCAGGACATAGCCTAGCAACAGCTCGCTTACGACGACGAAAAAGGCAAAGACCAGCGTGCGCGCAAGCGAGTTCAGGAACGTCGTGTCAAAAACGAGGCTGCGATAATTCTGCAGGCCCGCCCAGCGCAGGGTGGGATCAACTGCGTTGGTGTTCCAGTCGAAGAAGCCGACATAGAGAATGTAGATGAAGGGAACGAACCCCACGACGAACAGGATTAGCGTGGCTGGTGCCAGAAACAGCCATCCGATGTTGGATTGTCTCATCCTTCGCTCCGTCAGATCGTGCTTGAGTCTTGTACGCCCGGCAATCAGCGTCGCAGGGAGACCCCGCAAAACGCAGTCAGGAAACGGGGCGGCCACCTTGTTTGAAAGGCGACCGCCAACCGCCGGGAGGTACGGTTTTTTTACTTGCGGTAGCCGAGCTTCACGAGCTCAGCTTCGGCTGCGGTGGCGGCCTGGTCCAGCGCGTCGTCCGGCTTGATTTCACCGACGATGGCTTTGTAGATGAACGGCGCGACGACCTGCAGAACCTGCGAGTGGAACGGGAACGGCGGAGCACCGGCGAAAAGCTTTCCATCCTCACGCATCAGCGTGTAGTAACCGTTCATCTTCTTGTCCTGCTCGACGATCTTGGGATCGTCGTAGGTCGAGTTCATGACGATGCGGGAGCCGGCCAGCGCCCAGTCGGTCTGCACGGAAGCCTGCCCGATATATTGCAGGAAGAGCAGCGAGGCGTCCTTGTTCTTGGACGAATGCGGGATACCGAAGGCGCCGCCGTCGTAGTAGCCGATATATCCCTTGCCGGATTCGGCCGCTTCCATCACTCCCGCCTCAACCGGAGGCAATGCTACGCCCACCTTGCCGACGACAGTCGATTTGCTTGAATCGGTCGCGATCCAGGCAGCGTTTTCACCGTAGACGAGGCCTTGGGCTGCACGACCGGCGGCAAATGTCCCGGCGACCTCGTCCCAAGTGGACGACGTCGATTCCGGCGGCGCGTATTTCAGGAGGTCTACCCAGTAGTTGAGCGCCTTCTTCGCAGCGGCGGAGTTCATCTGGCCGCCGTTCACTTCGGTGGCCGCGAAGGTCGTGCCATCGATGCCCCAGTTGTACACGCCGAAGGTCGGCGCGACCGATTCGAAGAATTCGTAGAAGGCGGCGGGGTGGCTCGACGAGGCCTGTACGGTGGTTCCCCAGAGCTCCTTGTCTGCGCCGTATTCGGTGAAGAACTTGGCGATTTGGGTATATTCTTCATGTGTCGTTGCGGGCTTCAGATCCGCACCCGTGGAATCCTTGTAAGCTTTCTGGATCGCCGGATCGTCGAAAAGGTCCTTGCGGTAGAGGTAGGGCTTGATGAATGCTTCCATGGGGACGCCCATGACATTGCCCGACTTCGGATCCTTGAAATAGTTCAGAAACGTGGTGAAAGTCTCCGGCTTGAAGTCCGGCGAAGCGATCTTCGTGTTATCGGCGAGCGACTTGGTGATATCGACGAGGAAGTCGCGGGCCAGATACGTATAGACGATGTCCTGCTCGATGTAGACGAAGTCATAGATGCCGGTATTGGCTTCCATGTCCTTGATCGCCTTGTCGTACATCTGGTCCCAAGACGTGGCTTCGAATTCGACCTTGATGCCGGTCTCTTCCGTGAATTTCGGACCGAGTACCTGCTCGACATATTTCGATGCGGGGGTCGATTCCGAAATGCCCCGGATTGTCGCGCCCTGATAGGGCTGGGCGGCAGTTTTCCACCAGGAATCCTGAGCAAGAGCGGTCGAGCTCCAAAGGCCAAGCGAGATGAAGCCGACGCCCACGGCTTTGACGAAACTGTTCATTGATCTCCTCCATTTGGATCGCAAAATCGGTCCGGTTGTGCGTGCTAAACTCTCCTCCGGCACGCTCAACGGACCTCAATAGTTGAGGAAAGAAGGGGTGGACACAAGCGCGGCCGTTGCGCGATACTGATACTCTTATGCGCGAAATGCCGAAAATATCCATGAAATCGTGTGTGCATTGCACAATCTAATATTGATTGTCGGTGCAACGAGCATGCCGGGAAGCAGGGGAGGATATCTGCAATGTCGATTATTTCGCCAACGGTCGCGAGATTTGAATATGTCTTGACAGGCGCGGAGGAGTCCTTCCTGTGGCGCCGGGACGACTACCCGTGGGAACGCAATGTCTGGAATTTCCATCCGGAGGTGGAGATTCACTACATCCCCAACGCCAGCGGCGTTCTGCTAGCGGGCGATCACGTCGGCGCGTTCACACCTGGCCATATTTCGGTCATCGGCAGCAATCTGCCGCACGACTGGGTGACGCCACTTGGGGCGGACGAGCGCATTCCGGGACGCGACATCGTCATCCAGTTTCTGCCGTCCAAGCTGGAGCAGGCTTCGGCCTTCCTGCCGGAACTGGCGGGGCTGTGTGATTTTCTCACCCGCGCGCAACGGGGCCTCTCTTTCAAGGGCCGGGCGCGGGAAAGGGCGGAGGCGCTGATACTCGACATGGAGTTTCAGACCGGCTCTGTGCGGCTTTCGACCTTTCTGTCGTTGCTCTCGCTACTGCGCGATACGGACGAGTTCGATACGCTGTCTTCGGAAGCCTATGTGCCGGACCTGAGCTATGGCTCGCTCGAAGCCCTGCAACAGGTCTTCGCGTATCTATTTGCCAACCTGTCGGAAGATATCCGGTTGCCGGATATGGCGCGCATGGTCGGCATGAGCAACAGCGCTTTCTCGCGGTTCTTCAAGAAGAACAGCGGCCACAGCTTCACCGACCACGTCAATAAGCTTCGTATCTGGAAGGCAGGTCAGCTCTTGACCGATACCTCTATGCCGATAACCGACATCTGTTTCGAGGTGGGCTATCGCAATTTATCAAATTTCAACCGGGTGTTTCTACGCCACCACAATTTAACGCCGACAAGGTACCGGAGACTGTCCACCAACCGCAGAACCTTTCCATTACCTCAGACGGTGATAGACCGTATGCGTGTGTGACCAGTGCAGAAGGTAGATTTTGAGCTCTCGTCCGCTTATGTGTTGTCGACGCCTGAAAATTGCCATTCCGGTCTCGTGAAGAGTTTCGGGCGCCGGCAGGCGTACGAAAGTCCCCGAGGAAGGAACCCGCGGGCCACAGTTGAAGGCTATGGAGATTTCAATCTGCAGCTTATATCCGCGATCGCACGATCGCAGCCAGTGAGCAGGATTATGGACACTGACAGGCCGCTTCGTTGTACGTATGCGTGGTTTTTCTGACCTGTCACTACTTTCGTCACGACCCTGTCGGCGGCAATGATCGCCGCCGCCCGGAACGATCATGTGCACATGCGGATGGTGCGTCATCGCCGATCCCCAGGTGTGGAGCACGGCGGTGATGCCGATGCGCGCGCCGAGATGCTTGCGATTGGCGGCGATGGTCAGCATCGTCTCCGCCGCCGCCTTGAACAGCAGGTCGTAGACGAGCGCCTTGTTCTGGAACGCTATGTCGGCGACCTCGGCCGGCAGCGTGAACACGACGTGGAAATAACCGACCGGAAGCAGATCGGCCTCGCGTTCGGCAAGCCATGTCCGTGCCGCTACGCCCTGGCACTTTGGGCAGTGCCGATTGCGGCAGGAGTTGTAGGCGATCTGCCATCGGCCGCAGTCCTCGCAGGCCTCGACGTGACCGCCGAGGGCCGCAGTGCGGCAGTTCTCGATCGCCGACATCACCTTCAGTTGCGGCAGGCTCATATGTTCTGCATGCGCGCGCCGGTACGCCGCGCCGGCAGCACGGAAGATGTCGGCGACCTCGATCGAGGCACGCAAGGCTCAACCGTCGGGGAAGGACTCTTCCGGCTTGAACAGGCCGAGCTTGTCGAGCGGACTCGTAACTGTGCGGACCGTCCTGGTCGCCACCTTGGCGTAGAGGGCGGTGTTGTTGAGTTTTGCGTGCCCGAGCAGGACCTGGATGATCCGAATGTCCGTGCCGTCCTCCAGCAGGTGGGTGGCGAAGCTGTGGCGCAGCGTATGCGGCCGACCCTCTTGGCGATGTCGGCGGCCTGGGCCGCCTCAACGACGATCCGATAGAGCCGCCGCGTGCTGATCGGCTTCATTGCGTGCTGGCCAGGGAATAACCAGCCGTCGCGAGGCATAACACCCTGCTGCCGCCCCACCTTCCACCACTGGCGCAGCAGGGTAGCAGGCCCTCCGAAAGCATGGCATTGCGATAGCGCCCGCCTTTGCCACGTTCGACGCGCAGCAGCATCCGCTCGCTGTCGACGTCGGCGACCTTCAGCATCGACACCTCCGCAACACGTAGGCCGGCGCCATAGGCCACCGACAATGCTGCCTGGTGCTTGAGGCAGGTGGTGGCATTGAGTAACCGGGCAACCTCGTCGCGGCAGGCGCCAAGGTCATTGTTATCGGTTCCGACGAGGGCCGTGCCGAGCGTGCGGCTATCGACAACGGTCTTCATGGCTGGCACGCTGCTGACGTTACGAATAGCGAAACGATCCATGCTGCTCTAAAGGATATTGAGCGCGTCGATCATCTTGTTTTGCTCGCAGGTTCGTTCGTCGCCGAAAAGATCGTGGACAGCGATGTCACTATTTGCGCAGAGCCTTCGACGAACGGGTAGGCCTGCGGTCCACGCCATACGCGCTCTTGGAGACAGACTTGCCGAGGATGGCGCGATCACTCTGATCTCTGGTGCGTTGGCCGATCGTCCGAATGCCTATGGAACCGCCTTTCTCGCAACCGCTTCCGCTGCCATGGATGCCCTTGGACGTGGACTCGCGCTTGAACTTGCGCCACGTGCGGGTGAATACGATTTCGCCAGGGCCCAATCGACACGCCCATTCTGTCGAAGACACTTAGGCCTGAAAAAACTCCCCCTGCATCGTTCTGGGCACGGCTGCTGAAGCCGGAGCCGCGGTTGTCTTCCTCATGGAGAGTTGCTGGATGAACGGCACGACCCTCAATGTCGATGGCGGCTCGCGCCTCGTCTGATAAGCGCGTAAGGGTTCACTAATGACCACTTTGTTCGATCCCAGCGAGGTCGGTGCGATCTCCGCAGCCAGCTAGCGCGACTAGGTGAGGAACCCATGCGCAAGACTATAACGATAAGGCGCTGTGATTTGAGATCGTGCCTTTGATCCGTGCTCTTCCTAATGCGCTGGCCGGCGGCTTAGACCACATCAAGATGCCGCCCTCCTCTTTAGCCAGCTTGGCACAGAATAAGACGCACCTGATCAGGCCTTGCAAAGCGTCCGTCGGGTGCTGGACCGGCAAGCGCCGGAGTATCGTGATTGACCCGATGAGAGGCGATGCATCTTGAATCTCGCCTTTCCTCTCTTCTCCGAGTCAGGGCGTTCCTTTCAGCAGCGGCGAATTACCCAGTGTCGCGACCATATGTTCGATGAAAGCACGAACACGGTGGGGCAGGGGGCCGCCGCCTACATAGACGGCATGCACTTGCTCAAGGTCGCCCGGATTGAAGTCTTCGAGCAGTGGAACTAGCCGCCCAGTCGCAATCTCATCGGCCACGTGGAATAGGCCCACTCGGGCCACGCCGGCACCTGCCAGTGCCATCTGCTTCATCGTCTCACCGTTGTTCACCACGATGCTGCCTTTGACCGGTTGCGCTATTTCCCGGTCTCCGTCGCGAAACGGCCAGGACGGCCTTGCGCGCCGGAAATTGAATGTCAGGCAGTCGTGATGCTCAAGAGCCGCGGGAGTTTCCGGGGAACCTCGGCGCGCCAAGTAGTCGGGAGACGCACAGACCACGCGCCGACTCTGCCCGAGCTTTCGGGCGATCAGCCCACTATCCGGCAGGTTACCCATGCGGATGGCGACGTCGGTCTTCTCCGCAACCAGATCGACAATGCCGTCGGTGAAGCTGAGATCGACGATCAAATCGGGATTGCGCGCTATAAAATCCGGCATGGCCGGTGCCACGAACATGGTCCCGAAGGGTATCGTCGTGTTGATTCTGAGCCGTCCGCGAACCGCTCCTCCCGCAGCCTCTTGATCCGCATCATTCAACTCCTGCAGAATCCTTAGGGCCGCATGGTGATAAGCCTCGCCCTCCTCCGTTAGCGTCAGAGCGCGGGTTGTCCGCACCAGAAGGCGTGTGCCAAGCCTGGCTTCCAGACGTGCGATCAGTTTGCTGACCGCCGACGGGGTGATGTAGAGATTACGGGCGGCGGCAGAGAAGCCACCGTCTTGTACAACGCGTGCAAACACTTCCATCTCACCGGAGCGCTCCATCAGGATACGGGGCATTGATGATCCTCATTCACAGGTGCATGTCTTTTGCGGGCAATAGTGCTCCGTGCTCCTAAATCATAAATTGTCTCCAGCAACAATCTGGAGATAGACATGGATCTGCAACTCAAAGGCAAGACCGCCCTTGTTACCGGCGCCACCGCTGGCATTGGGCTCGAAATCGCCCGCACGCTCGCGGTGGAAGGCGCGCGTGTCATCATCACAGGACGCGACCGCGCAAAGCTCGCCAGCGCGATCGCTGCCGTCGGAGCATCGGGCGGATCGGATATCACGGGAGTTCTGGCAGACGCTGCTAGCGCCGAGGGCGCCGCGATCATCGTCAAGGCCGAACCTTCGGTCGACATCCTAGTCAATAATCTCGGCATCTACGAGAGCAAGGCCTTCGGAGAAATATCGGATACCGACTGGAGCCACCTGTTCGACGTCAATGTCATGAGCGGCGTACGCCTGTCACGAGCCTATCTTCCAGTCATGCTGGAACGAAACTGGGGCCGGATCATCTTCATCTCCAGCGAAGCAGGTCTCGCCATCCCCTGCGATATGATCCACTACGGAATGAGCAAGACGGCGCAGCTTTCAGTTTCGCGCGGTTTGGCGCAGATGACCCGCGGCACTAACGTTACCGTCAATTCCGTGCTGCCTGGACCGACCCGCTCGGAAGGGATCGAGGCTTTCCTGCGCAGCCAGGCAAGCGACCCGTCCGCAACGATCAATCAGATAGAGGCTGAATTCTTCGCCAAGGCCCGCTCTGCTTCGATCCTCCAGCGCATGGTCGAAGCGGAAGAGGTGGCAAACCTCGTTGCCTATCTCGCCAGCCCCCGCTCATCCGCCACGAATGGTGCAGCGCTGCGCGCCGAAGGCGGCCTTGTCAACACCATCGCCTGAGAAGGTTTTCCCATGTCAAATACGCCTCTGACCATCATCGCCATTACCACTGCCAAACCCGGCAAGGAAACGGCGCTTGGTGCCGCACAGGAAAAGCTGGTTGCGGAGACTTTGGTGGAAGACGGCTGCCTTCGTTACGAGCTGCATCAGTCGCTCGATGATGGACGTGTTCGCATCTTCGTC
Organism: Rhizobium giardinii bv. giardinii H152; assembly: GCF_000379605.1. Taxonomy (GTDB): domain Bacteria; phylum Pseudomonadota; class Alphaproteobacteria; order Rhizobiales; family Rhizobiaceae; genus Pararhizobium; species Pararhizobium giardinii. The sequence continues at coordinate 118,847 of NZ_KB902602.1, forward strand.
GAGAACTGGGCAAGCGAACAACAGTGGCGCGCCCATATGCAGGGTGAAGCCATGCAGCGTTTTCAGACGAGCGGCGTGGGCGAATACTTCGCTGACTTCGCACTGCACCGGTTGATCAAGGTCGCCGGGTGAATTGCGCCCGTTTTTCATTTTCAATTTTCTCACATTCGGGGATAAGCCCATGAAATTTCTGCGCAGTCTCGCTATTGCCCTCGCGCTCGGTGCGAGCACCATCAGCGCCCAAGCTGGAAACGTGCTGATCGTCCTGTCCGACTCCGATCGTCTCGACCTGAAGGACGGTAAGGTGTTCGAGACCGGCTTCTATCTGAACGAGCTGATGCAGCCGGTGCAGGCACTGCTCGATGCCGGACATGAGATCACGTTTGCGACGCCGAAAGGTACAGCGCCATCCGTCGACAGAACCTCCATTGACAAGATGTATTTCGGCGGTGATGAGGCCGCCATGAAAGCCAGCGAAGCACGGCTGGCGAAACTCAACATCCTGTCGCGCGAAACGTCGCCGGTCATCAGCCTCGCTGGCGTCGAACAGATCGGCTACGACCATTTTGACGCCGTCTATGTTCCGGGTGGGCATGCGCCCATGCAGGATCTTTTGGTGAGTTCCGAACTCGGCAGGTTGCTCACCCATTTCCATGAACTGGGCAAGACGACAGCCTTGGCCTGTCATGGGCCTATTGCATTGCTTTCGACGCTCGCTGATGCGCCCGGATTCGTTGCGGCATTCGAGACGCAAGCAACCGCGAAGGTGCAATCCGACTGGATCTATGCCGGCTACAAGCTGACCGTCTTCAGCAACCGCGAGGAGGAAATGGCGAAGGGATTGTTGAAGGGTGGCGAGATGAAGTTCTATCCACAGGATGCGCTTTTGAAGGCAGGTGGTGAGTTCAGCCAGGCTGAGGTTCCTTTTGCCAGCCACGTCGTCGTCGATCGCGAGCTGATCACCGGCCAGAACCCCGCGTCGGCGCTCGCCGTGGCGCAGGAGTTGCTCCGCCGGCTGAAATAGCACGGTAACGAGACGGCAGAATCTGAAAACGGAGGCCCTCCGTGTGTCGAGATGCGGAGGGTTCGGAAAATGAGGTGCGGCGCCGGACAAGCCATCGCCGGCGCCGGGCGCCACCGCGCGATGACGCCTCGATCTCGCCTACCGCGCCTTCCTCGTCGCCAGCCAGGTGAACACGGTGGCCATGTCAGGATAGCGCACATCAAGCACTTCATGGTTGCTTCCGACGTTCGAGATTTCTGAAGTGAGTCAATAGACCAGTTGCGCTAAACGCGAGGAAGACCAGGACGGACGGTCGTTTGCCCAAAGCCTATATAGAAATCGAAGATGCCGACCTCTTCGCTCAGTTAAATGAAATGCGGGATTATACACCAAAGAAACGTCGGCATGACATTGAGTCTCACACGGCTCCAAGCAGTTGAAGTTGTCGACCATTCCCGCTTTGGACGATGGCAGCCTATGACACGACGTTACGAACGAACTTGACTAGTTCTGAATGCTTGTTGATGTAGGAGTATTCCTGAGCGGACTGATATATGGCGAACGTTCCCGCGGGAAACTCCTTCTCGCTTCCACTCAATACCAAGGTCAGAACACCCTCGATGACTAAAAGCATTTCATGCCAGCCTTCTGGATCTGGCTCAGCGTCGTAACGTTCGCCACTTTCCAGTGACCAAATCCACATCTGGGTCTCGTGTCGGGCGGGGGCGGTTCCCAGAAAAACACCTTTGCTGTTCGGTCCGCTTCCCCGCCATGCAATTTCACTGACATCGATTGACGACTGTCTTGACGGATCTCTGACAAGGTCAACGAAACTCACACCCATCGCTGCAGCCAGCTTGTCCAAGCTGGACAGGCTGATGTTCGCGTCACCCGCCTCGACTGCGATAATCATCCGCCTGCTTACGCCTGAAGCATTGGCGAGCGCTATTTGACTCAAGCCCGCCCTCTGTCGGAAGCGCCGAAGATTTCCCGACACATGGGCCAGGACACCATCTCTGTCGTCGCTGTGCAATATACTGCTCATATTTTCTCATCGCGCGGTTGACTGTGCATTATATTGCACATATGATCCATCTACTCCTAACGGGCAGACTGTTCAATAGCGAATTCCGCCGCGTCTCACGGACACGCCGCTGGTCCCCTTCGTCTCGATTCTGCCCTGCATGTAACGGCGAGGTACTCAATGATGGAACCGATCGTTTCGACGAACCAGCGTCGAGCCGGGAACGACCCTCCTTCTTCCTGTCCATTGGATTAGGACTCGAGGACATCGCCGCAGTCCTTGCCACCCCGCGTGCCTGAGCCAAACCACCGAGGAAAACCACATGAAAATTCGTGATTTCGGCGTTGAAATTTGGATGAACAAATATGAGACGAAGTGCGAACTCAATCTAGCCGAAACCTGCGTCGAATCCCTGACCGTCGCAGAACTGCTGGACATGGCGGGCACGAACGATATCGCCGAAGAAATCCGTCCTCTCAAGCTGACATATGGCGAAATCGAGGGGAGCGTGCGTCTGCGTACGCTCATCGCCGGCATGTACGAGAAACAGCAGATCGAAAACGTCATCACCACCCACGGTGCAATCGGTGCGAACGCGCTCGTCCATCAGACGCTTGTGGAACCCGGCGACCGGGTGATCTCCGTACTTCCGACATATCAGCAGCACTACTCCATTCCGGAAAGCGTCGGCGCGGATACCCAAATCCTCAAACTGACGGAGAAAACCGGCTTCCTGCCTGATCTGGAGGAATTGAAAAATCTTGCGGTCACCGGAACGAAACTGATCGCGATCAACAATCCCAACAATCCGACCGGTTCCTTGATGAACCGCGCGTTTCTGGAGAACATCGTCGAAATCGCCCGCAGTTGCGGCGCCTGGATTCTCTGCGACGAGGTGTATCGCGGGACCGACCAGGACAGCCAAACAGGTATGACAGTCTCGATCGCGGACCTCTACGAGAAAGGCATCAGCACCGGCAGCATGTCGAAGACGTTCTCCTTGGCAGGCCTTCGGCTCGGTTGGATCGTCGCACCTGCCGAGTTGATCCATGCGGTTTCCATCCACAGGGACTACAATACGATTTCCGTCGGAGTGCTCGATGACTATTTCGCGTCGATCGCACTGGAGAGCAAGGACAAGATCCTCGAACGCAGCCACAAGATCACCCGGACGAACTTGGCGATCGTTTCCGAATGGCTTGACGGCGAATCATTGCTCTCCTGGGTCAAGCCGAAGTCCGGCACGACAGCTCTTCTGAAGTACGAGCTGCCGATCTCATCGGAGGAATTCTGCATCCGTCTCCTCGAAAAGACGGGCGTGATGCTCACGCCCGGCAGTGCGATGGACATGGAAGGTTATCTCCGCATTGGCTACACCAACTGCGAAGAGATTCTTCGTGAAGGCCTGAAACGGATTTCGCATTTTCTCAAGGAAAGCGCCGCTTCGGCCGCCTGACTCCCATCCATTCATCTCCAGGAGTTCATGGTCGCTCCTCCCGGAGCGGGCGGCGAGGCTCTTTGCATCGGCACCAGCACTGACGACCAGCCATGGGAATCGCTCGATGCCAGCGGTGGTGCGCAGCGGTTCGTATCCTATCAACAGCCTCAGTATTCGCGTATGGTCGCGGCTGCCGAGGTCCTCTTAGGTGGCATTTTGTCATTGGCGAAAACCCTATAATGCCACAACTCGGTTACCAGGGTTGGGGCCGTCCTTCAGACGGATAAGCGCGTTGGGCAGATCGCCGAACTCTGCGATCTCGATGACTTGAGGATCGAAGCTCCCGCAGGCGATCTTCTTCGCGATCTCGTTCCCAGAAGCGACGAGGCGGCCCCATTGGCGGTCGCAGGCGTGAGCGTGCATCGCGTTCAGGCCTACTTCGTGCAGTGAGATCGTTGTTGAAAAGGCGGGAAGCGGCGCAGTTTCCTGCCGATCCTGAATACAGACCAGATGGCCGTTTGCGGTCAGGAGCGGCGCAAGGCTGGTCGCGTGGGCGCCGCTGACCATGTCGAAGACCGCGTGCAGCGGCTGATTCTTCGCCCGCCGCGCCCAGCCCTCTTTCCAGTCCTCCGTGCGGTAATCCGTGACCGTTGCGGCGCCGAGGCGATGCAGGCGCTCCGTTTGCGCGGCCGCACCGACGGCATGGATGACCCAGCCCCGTTCGCACGCAAGCTGAAGCAAGGCGCCGCCGACTGCGCCGGAGGCACCCGTGACCAGAACATGCGCGCCCGGCCAGAGCGCGACCTTGTCCACTGCCTGCCGCGCCGTCAGGCCGGGGCAGGGGATTGCGGCGGCAGCGGTAAAGGGCAGGGTGTCCGGCAGGGGAATGGCGGCGCGCGCCGGAATCACCGTATACTCGGCGAAGGAGCCCGGTTTCAGCAGGTCGTTGTGATAGGCGACGCGCGCTCCTGGGGCGATGTTGACAACGCCGTCACCAAGTGTTTCCACTTCGCCCGCACCATCGACGCCGGGTATGTGCGGCCATTCCCAGGCATGGTGACCCCAGAGAATGAACTTCCAGTCCACCGGGTTGAGGCCGATCGCGCGGTTACGGATCAGAAGCTCGCCCCGGCCCGGTTCCGGTTTCGGCCGGTCGCGAAGCTGCAGGACATTCGGATCACCGGTCTGTTCGTGAATCCAGGCCTTCATCTCATTTCTCCTCAGCAGATCGAATAGCCGCCATCGATGGGGATCATGGTGCCGGTCACGTAGCCCGCGTCGTTCGACAGAAGGAAGCGGACGACAGACGCCACTTCAGCGGGTTTGGCCCAGCGCCCCATTGGAATGCGGGCGTTGATGCGCTCGGCCCGTTCGGCATCGGTGCGGGCCCTTTCCGAAATGCGTGTTTCCACCCAGCCCGGTGCGACGGAATTGACGCGGACCCCGCGGCTTGCCCAGGCGACAGCCTGGGAGCGGGTGACGGCCGCTACGGCCGCCTTGCTGGCGGTATAGGCCGGCGCGCCGGGGGAACCGAAGATGGCCCACATGGAGGCGACGTTGACGACCGCGCCCCCGACCTGTTCGAGCCGGTCGACAAGGGCGTTGGCGAGCGCGAAGCCGGCGGTAAGGTTGACGCGCATGACCTGTTCGAAGGCGTCGGTCTCCCACTCCTGCTGGTGCCGAAGCATGCCTGCACAGTTGACGAGCGCCGAAACGGGCCGCCCCTCCGGCAGGGCCGCGACACTTGCCGCCGTCTCAGTAATATCGACGGTGTGGAAGGTGATGGCCACGGGCAGATCGACATCGCGATCCAGACCCAGCGCAACCACCTCATAGCCGCTTTCGGTCAGGAGTTGCGCGACGGCACGGCCTATCCCGGTGCCGCCTCCGGTCACGACTGCAAGGGGCGTTTCCCTGTCCTTGTTGGGCATTTTGTATTCCTCCTCAGTTGGTTGCGGCAGGGCGCCCAATGGCCTCCGCCTCGATGGCGAGCATGGCGTCCACCAGATCATCGACGGTCAGCGGCCTTGGAAAATTGAGGATGTGCGGCACGGCGATCGACGCTTGCGCCATGTCGATCAGCTGCGATCGGTCGATCTCGGTGGCCGTCAGGTCCGAAAGACAAAGCGGCAGCCCCGCATGGTGGTAGAGCTCGACTAGCGCGGTGGGCATGGCTTCACCGAGCAGCCGGTGGTGGACGACCAGCCCATAGGCGACCTGCAAGCCGTGGGGCCGCGATGCGATGCCCGGCAGCAGCGACAGGCCGCGTGTCAGCGCATGGGGTACGGAAAGGCCGCCGCTTTCAAAGCCGAGGCCGGCCATCAGGATCATGGCTTCGACGGCGGCTTCAAAGGATTCGGTCACCTCCCCGGTGCCGGCGGCGTCATAGGCGGCCCTGCCGTGCGCGATGAGCGTGTCGTAGCATGCCGCAGCAATCGTGCCTGCAAGCAGAGTCGGACGCGACCTGAACATGGTGACGCCCTTGCCAGAGGCGCAGGCAAGCGCTTCGGCCCTCTTGGAAAGTGCATCGCCAAGCCCGGCGGCGAACATCGATTTTGGCGCGCCCGCGAGAATTGCGGTATCGGCGATCACGAAATCCGGGTTGCGGGCAAGATGCCGGACCTCGAGAAGCACCTCGTGCTCGTCGTAGAGCACATAGTTCTTGCTGGTCGGCGCATCGTTCGAGGCGACGGTGGGAATTGTGATCAGCCGCAGGGAGCGCGTATCAGCCAAAGCCTTGCCCGCGTCGATCGCCCGGCCGCCGCCCGCCGCCATGACGATAACAGGCGTCTCCTCGCCGAGCATGGCAGCAAGCTCGCCGCCGGTCAGCGGACCCAGGCGCCCCTTGAAGGGGAGCACAACGAGGGAAACGCCGTGCTCCCGGCAGGAGCTACGAATGGTGTGTTCCACGAGCGGCAGGATGTAGGCGTCGGCCACCAGCACCGCGCTTCGGCCGATCTGGCGCGCGAAGCCTCCGATGCGGTGAAGGATCGCAGGCCCTTGCACATAGCGGCCTGGACCCCCGAAAACCTTGAGTTCGGCGTCGAAAATATTCAAAGGGGAGTTCATGTTCATGTCTCTATGGATATTTCATATATCATATATTATGTAGTTCGGCGTGCAAGCACCTTCTTTGTCATTTTAAGGATTTCACCCATGATTACCGGTTACACCCGCTTCGTTCCTCTGCTCGCCCATCCCTGCCGCCATGTGCGCACACCACCGCTGTTCAATGCAGAATGTGAACGTCAGGGCGAGGACATCGTCATGGTGCCGCTCGATGTCGCGCCGGATAGGCTGCGGAACACCGTCGAGAGCTTCCGGGCGATCGAAAACGTCGCTGGCATGGTGATCACCATTCCACACAAGGGCGCGGTGGCGGCACTTTGCGACCGCCTTACCGGGGCGGCCGAGCTTGTCGGCACCTGCAACATCGTGCGCCGGGAGAAGGACGGCAGCCTCACCGGCGGCATGTTCGACGGCGAAGGGTTCGTTGCCGGTCTTTTGCAGCGGGGACACGATCCGGCGGGCCGGCGCGTGCTGCTCGTCGGTGCAGGCGGCGCGGCGGGCGGCGTCGCGCATGCGCTGCTCGGAGCGGGTGTGGCGAGCCTGACGATCGCGAACCGCTCGCCCGAAAAGGCCGAGGCGCTGGCGGGCCGGTTGCAAGGTATCTTCCGCGATGCCCAAGTGGAGGTCGGCGCGCCTGATCCGCGCTGTTTCGATATCGTCGTCAATGGTACCGCCCTCGGCATGCATGCGGGCGATGCGCTGCCGGTCGATATCGACAGGCTCGACGCGGGAACGGTTGTTGCCGAGGTGGTGATGCAGCCGGACGTGACGCCGCTTCTTGCGCAGGCAGAGGCGCGGGGATGTGTCGTTCACAAGGGGATCCATATGATTGAGCAGCAGGTGCGCCTGCTCGTTGATTTCCTGAAATGAAAGAAGGTCCGCATCGCCAAGCGATGCGGACCAGTTGCGCGGGCGGGGGGATCACACGCGTCGCTTCGCCCGGGCGCCGATGCCCTGCATCAGCACCGCGAGAATGATGATGACACCCTTGATGATCTGCTGCGGATATGCCGGAACGCTCATCAGGTTCATGATATTACCGATCAGGCCGAGGATCAGCACGCCGATCATCGTATTCGTCACGGTACCCCGGCCGCCCGACAACAGCGCGCCGCCAATGACGCAGGCCGCGATCGCATCAAGCTCAAGGCCAATGCCGGTGACTGGTGTGCCGACGGCGGTGCGGGACGTCACGAAGATGCCGGCGAGCGCCGAGAGGGCGCCGCAGAGCGTGAAGGCGAGGAACTTGTAACGCCAGACGGGCAGGCCGGCGAGGCGGACAGCGTCCTCGTTGCTGCCCGTGGCGACCGTCAGCCTCCCCCAGTTCGTGCGGCGCAGCAGGAAGACGAAGAGCACGATAACGACCGCGACGGCGAGAACCGGCCAGGGCAGGCCGATGCCCGGCAGGCCCTTGCTGCCGAAGCCGGTGAGGATCTGCGCGGTCGGCAGGTCGCGGGGAAAGCGCACCGGCTGGCCGTTCGACAGCATGTAGGCAAGGCCGCGGGCCATGGTCATCATGGCGAGCGTCGCGACGAAGGAGGCCATGCCGAATCCTGCCACGAGCGCGCCGTTGATGGCGCCGAGCAGCGCGCCGAAGAGCACCGCGCCGAAAACGCAGATCGTCAGCGCCGCGACGCCGTCGAAGGGCAGGGCTGGCATTGCCATGGCGACGCCCATGCCGCCGATCGCCGCGACGGAGCCGACCGAAAGGTCGATGCCGCCCGTGAGGATGACGAGCAGCATGCCGATGGAGACGAGGGCGAGCGGTGCCAATTGTCTCAGCAGGTTGAAGAGGTTCTGCAGCGTCAGGAAATGTTCCGACAGCAGCGTGGAAATGACCACCAGTGCAATCAGCATGATGTAGGTGTTGTAGGAGACGAGGATGGAAACGAGGCTTGGTGCCTTCGGATTAGTGGACATGCTTGCGCCCCATTGCCAGTTCGATGATGCCTTCTTCGGTGAGCTGCGGCCCGGAGAGTTCGCCGGCGAGGCGACCAGCGCGCATGACGATCACCCGGTCGCACATGCCGATCAACTCGAGCATCTCCGAGGAGACCATGACGATGGCAGCGCCATTGGCTGCCAACTCGTTGATGACGCGGTAGAGTTCGACTTTCGCGCCGACGTCGACGCCGCGGGTCGGCTCGTCGAGAAGCAGGATCTCGCAGCCGGACACGAGCCATTTCATGATCGCGACCTTCTGCTGGTTGCCGCCTGAAAGCGTCCCTGCCTCTGCGTCGATGCTTGCGGCCTTCAGGTTCAGGCGGGAGCGCAGGGCTTCCGTCGCGCCGCGCTCGCGCGCATCGCGAATAAGGCCGAGAAAGCCGAGATGCGGATTGACGGGCGTCAGCATCGCATTGTTGAGGATCGGCATATGAAGCAGGCACCCCTGCTGCTTGCGATCCTCCGGTACAAGGCCGATCCCCGCACGCACCGCGTCGCCGGGCGAGCGGATGGAGCGCGTCTCTCCGTCGATACGTATCTCACCGCGGGCGATCGGATCCGCGCCGAAGATCGCGCGCAGCACCTCGGTTCGTCCCGCGCCGACGAGACCGCCGATCCCCAGCACCTCCCCGCGACGTACGTTGAAACTGATGTCAGAAACGAGTGCCCCTGCCGCAAGCCCGTCGACTTCGAGCGCCACAGCGCCGGGAGTGGCGTGGCGTTCTGGAAAGAAGTCCTTCAGTTCGCGACCGATCATCAGGTTGACCAGCGTCTTGTGATCGAGCACCGCCGTCTCCCACGTTCCGACTGTCGCGCCGTCCTTCAGGACGGTCACGCGATCGCAGAGGCTAAAGATCTCGTCTAGGCGGTGCGAAATGTAGATGATGCAGACACCCTGATCACGCAGCCGCCGCACGAGATCGAAGAGCTTTTCCGTCTCGTGGGTGGTGAGCACCGCCGTCGGCTCGTCGAGCACGAGGATCGAGCAGTCGCGCGACAGCGCCTTGCAGATTTCCACCACCTGCTGGCGCGCGATGGTCAGCCCGCCGGCGATCTCGCCGGGTTGGATGTCGTCGAAACCCATCCGAGCGAGGAGTTTCTCGGCGCGCGCATCCATCGCCTTCCGATCGACGAACAGGCCGTGCCCGAGCGTCTCGATCAGGATGTTTTCGGCAACCGTGAGGTCGCGGGCGAGCGAGAATTCCTGATAGATGATCGACACGCCGTTGCGGATCGCATCCTGCGGGTTCATTATGCTGACGGCTTCGCCACCGATGCGGATCTCGCCGCCATCATGGGTATAGGCACCGGCGAGGATCTTCATCAGGGTCGATTTGCCGGCGCCGTTTTCGCCCATGAGGGCGTGTACTTCGCCTGCGCGTGCTGAAAATTCGGCACCGCTAAGCGCAGCGATGCCGCCGAATTCCTTGGAAATCTGCCGCATGTCTAGGCGGTTCATCTCTGCCTCCCTCCATTGCGGCGGACCGCGCAAGGCCCGCCGCTCCTCAGTTCGTGGTGGCGATCAGCTCCTGATGTCGCCGATCGTCTTGAAGGCCGGGACCGTGTAGCGGAAGAACGGGTTCGCCGTGTCGGGATCGATGAACTCGTCGGCGTTCTCTTTCGTCACGACCCGCGAGGGGTAGTAGGAGCCGAGCGGCAGGTTGTTGGCATCGAAACCCTTGTCGAAGATCTGGTTGATCAGGGTGATGACGCCTTCCCCGGTATGCGAGCCGGAGCAAAGGCCGGTCACCAGCATGTCGCCGGACTTGACGAGATCGAGCGCGGTGCGAAAGCCGTCCGCCGCATTCGCGACTTGGATCTTGCCCTTGAGCCCCTGGTTTTCGAGCGCGCGCAGCGCGCCCATGCCCATGAAGTCGTTCTCGGCAAGGATGATGTCGAGCTTGGAGGAATGCGCAGTCAGGATATCCTCCGCCGCATCGAGGCCGCCTTCCTCCGTCCAGAAGCCAACGCCCATCGAGACGACGCTGAACTTCACTTCCGGATAGTCGAACGCACCGCCGGTCTTCAGCTCCTGGAATTTGTTGAAGCCGGCGAGCATGGCGTCTTCCTTGGAAAGGTTGAGGCCGAGCTGCTGGGCACGTTCGTAAATGATGCCTGTGATCATGCCGTTGACGCGGCTCTCCGAGGTGGAGTTGCCAACGGTGCCAAGGATCGCGGCCGCCTTGATCGGCTTGTCGGCGCCATAATGCTGCGCGACGAAGCGCCCCGCCTCGAAGCCGTTGCCGTAGGGGTTGAAGAGCACGGTGGTGACGATGGGGCTGTCGTCCGGCACGGTGCCGAGCGCGATCACCGGAATGCCAGCATCAACCGCGCGCTGCGCGTCCGCCGCGGCCGCCGCGAGGTCGGTCGGATCAAGCACGATGACATCCACCTTCTTGGCGATGAAGGCATCAATCTGTGCCGACGTCTTGGCCGGATCGCCATCGGCGACCTGCACGTCGAGCTCGTATCCATATTCGGCAGCCTTGGCCTTCGCCGTGTCAATGACGCTGACGAACCAGGGATTGCCAAGCGTGATTTCGGACCAGCCAATGACGAGCTTCTTGCTCGCGTCGCGCGGTGCAGTCGGCAACGCCTTGGCGATGCCCGAACGGTCGGCCATTTCCGGATCGATGACGCCCGAAAGCGCCGAATTCGGCAGGAGTTTGTAGATTTCGTGCTTTTCGGCGGCATTTGCTGAACTGGTCATGATGGCCAGTGCGGCCGTACACAGCATGAGCGATGCAGATTTCAGAAACATCATGGTCTCTCTCCCTCTTTTAAAGCGTGGTCATGAAGGCTCCGCCCGGACGGGCGAAGCCGGATGCACGCGCCCTCCCGGCGCGTGATCTCAGTGCGTCAGCCGATGATTTCGCGGACGACGGATTCGATGCCGGCCTGGTCGAGCCGATAATGGGCGTAGAGGTGCGTCGGCGGGGCGATCAGCGCGTATTCGTCGCGGATGCCGTGGCGAACCAACCTTGCCGGGCCGCCTTCCTCCGCCAGCACTTCGGCAACGGCGGAGCCGAGGCCTCCGAGAATATTGTGCTCCTCGATCGTCAGGATGACCTTGGAGCGCGCGGCGGCGGCGAGGATCGCTTCGCGGTCGATCGGCTTCACCGTCGGCATGTCAATAACGCCGACGCTACGGCCTTCCGCGGCGAGCTTCTTTGCGACCTGCACCGATGGATGCACCGGCAAACCACAGGCGATGATCGTCACTTCCTCGCCTTGCGCATGTTCGATCGCCTTGCCGAAGACGAAATCGGCCTTCGGATCGTAGAGATCCGGTTCGCGCCCACGACCGGTGCGGAAATAGATCGGCCGGTCGTGATCTACCGACGCGCGGATCGCCGCCTCGAGCTGAGGCCCATCGGACGGCGAGACGATCGTCAGGTCGGCGATCGAACGCATCGTGCCGATGTCTTCCGTCGCGTGGTGCGAGGTGCCGTAGAAGCCCATGGAAATGCCGGTGTGGTGACCGATCAGGCGCACGGGCAGGGCGCAATAGGCGACATCCATGCGGATCTGTTCGCAGGTCAAAAGACCTAGAAACGAAGCGAAGGTCGCGACGTAAGGCATCATGCCTGTGGTGGCGAGACCGGCCGCCGCCGACACCATGTTCTGCTCGGAAATGCCGAAGCTGACATAGCGGTCCGGATAGCGGGCGGCGAAGCGGTTGAGGCCGTTCGAATATTGCAGGTCGGCGGAGCCTGCGACGATCGGATGGCCGGCCTCAGTCAGCGTGATCAGGCCGTTCGACAGGTGGTCGAGGCCGGGGTTCTTCATGTTCAGTTCCCGGTAGTGCCAGGAATTCGGCGAGTTCGGCCGCAGATTGGGGTGGGTCATCTCAGATCACCTTGGAAAGAATTTCTTGACGGGCGGCCTCCGCGTCGGAGGGGTCGAGATAGCCGAGATGCCAGCCGGGCTCGGTTTCCATGTAGGAGACACCTTTGCCCTTCAGCGTGCGCGCGATGATGCAGCAGGGTCTTTCGCGGGACGCGTCGGCCTTGACGCGGCGCAGCAGCGCGGTCAGCTCGGCGATGTCATGGCCGTCGACGACGTGCACCTCCCAGCCGAAAGCCCGCCATTTCTCGTCGAGCGGTTCGATGCCCATGACATCGTCCACAGCGCCGTCGAGCTGGTAGCCGTTGCGGTCGATGATCGCGACGAGGCGATTGAGCTTGTGGTGGGCGGCGCCGATGGCTGCCTCCCAGACCTGGCCTTCCTGCATTTCGCCGTCGCCGAGCATGACAAAGGTGGTGAAGTCACGGCCCTGCATGCGTCCGCCGAGCGCCATGCCGAGGCCGTTCGACAACGCGTGACCTATCGATCCGGACGAGAAGTCGACGCCCGGAACCTTGCGCATGTCCGGATGGTCGCCCAGCGGATTGCCGAGGCGGGTATAGCCGTTCAGCACCTCCGTCGGGATGTAGCCGTGTTCGGCAAGGATCGGGAACAAGCCGACGGCGGCATGGCCCTTGCCCATCAGGAAGCGGTCGCGGTCGGGCCATTTCGGGTCCGCCGAAAGCGACATGACGTCATAGTAGAGCGCGGCAAAGATCTCGGCGGCCGAAAAGACCGAGGTGTAGTGGCCCACCTTCGCGATCTCGATGAGCCGGATGGTTTCGAGCCGCACGAACTGCGCGCGGTCCCGCAGGCGCGCGATTTCGGAGTTCGTGGGTCGTAAATCGTTTCTCACTGGCGTTGTCACGCGTTCTCCTCCCGTCGTGTGCCGATCGACCGGCAACAAGTGCTTGCGATGAGGCGATCTAACATGATATATGATATATGTCACGAACAAAAATGGAGGAGACGACGTGAATCTTGCACTGACACAGTCGGATGTGACTGCCATCCGGAGCCGGCTTGCCATCAGGGGGCAGGCCTTCATCGATGGCCGTTTCGTCGATGCGGCATCGGGGGAGACGTTCGACGACATCTCGCCACGCGACGGCAAGGCGATCGCGCGCGTCGCCGCCGGCGATGCCGAAGATATCGATCGGGCGGTGAAGGCCGGGCGGCGCGCCTTCGAGGCGGGCGTCTGGCGCGAACGGTCGCCAAAGGAGCGCAAGAAAGTGCTCCAGCGCTTCGCCGCACTGTTCGAAAAGCACATGGACGAGCTTGCCGTGCTTGAAACGCTCGACATGGGCAAGCCTGTTTCCGAGAGCCGCAACATCGATGTGAACGTCGTGCTCGATACGCTGCAATGGTATGCCGAGTGCCCCGACAAGCTCTATGACGAGATTGCGCCCACCGGTCCTGGCCAGCTCGCCATGATCACGCGCGAGCCGATCGGCGTTGTCGGTGCGGTCGTGCCGTGGAATTTCCCGATGCTGATGGCGACATGGAAGTTCGCACCGGCGCTCGCCATGGGAAATTCAGTCGTTCTGAAGCCGGCGGAGCAATCGCCGCTGACGGCGATCCGGCTGGCCGCGCTTGCGTCCGAAGCGGGCATTCCGGACGGTGTCTTCAACGTCGTGCCCGGCTTCGGCCCGACGGCTGGCAAGGCGCTCGGCCTGCATATTGACGTCGATTGCCTCGCCTTCACCGGGTCCGGCGAAGTGGGAAAACTGTTCCTGCAATATGCCGGCCAGTCGAACATGAAGCGGGTTTTCCTCGAATGCGGTGGCAAATCGCCGAACATCATTCTCGACGACGTGCCGGAGCTCCGGGTCGCGGCCGAGCGGGCGGCCACCGCGATCTGCTTCAACCAGGGGGAAGTTTGCGTGGCCCCGTCACGACTGATTCTCTCCAAACGCATCCAGGAGCAGTTCCTCGACATCGTGGTCGAAACCGCGAGGTCGATCCGCCCCGGTGATCCGCTCGATCCTGCGACGAAGCTCGGCGCGCTGGTGGAAAGCAGTCATCGCGATCGTGTCGAAGGCTATATCGCCAAGGGCAAGGCGGAAGGCGCGCGGCTTGTTCTGGGTGGCGACCGGCCGGACGATACACCGGACGGCTACTACCTCAACCCGACCATCTTCGCCGATGTCAGCAATGACATGACCATCGCGCGCGAGGAGATTTTTGGTCCTGTCCTTTCCACCATCACGGTGGAGGACGACGAGGAGGCCGTGCGCGTCGCGAACGACACGTCCTACGGCCTTGCCGCCGCGGTCTGGACGCGCGACCTGTCACGCGCCCACAAGATCGCGCGCAAGCTCCGGGCCGGCACTGTCTGGGTGAACTGCTACGATCACGGCGACGCGACCGTTCCTTTCGGCGGGTTCAAACAATCCGGCAACGGGCGTGACAAGTCGTTGCATGCGTTGGACAAATACACGGAACTCAAGACGACGTGGATCGAGCTTTGATCGTTACGGGGCGGCTTCGGCCGCCCCCTTCGCTTCCAGCCAGTCGACCATGACGACGCCCACGCCGATATCGGCCTGGATGGCGCGCCGGGCGGCATCCGGGTCGCGGGCGGCGAGCGCGCGCAACACGTCGTAGTGCCCATGCTTGCCGCTGACGAGGACGCGGGGAGGGGTATGGAGGTGATAGAGGTGGATAAGGGGTCCCATCTGCGCCCACATACCTTCGATGGTCGAATAGAGCATCGGCATTTCCGCCGCCTCAGCGAGCTTGAAGTGGAATTCGCGGTTGATGCGAGAGGCTTCCAGTGGATCGCTTGCCGCGGCATTGGTGAAATCGGCCTGCAAGGCTTCGAGCACGGCCAGACCCTTGGATGATATCTTCACGGCCGCCTGTGCCGCCGCTTCGCCCTCGAGATGGTGGCGGATCACCTGGATCTCCCGCAGTTCGGAAGGTGTGAGGCTGCGGACCTGAATTGAGGTCGCAGCCCGCATTTCCAGCGCTCGCTCGGTGACGAGACGGAAGATCGCCTCGCGGACAGGCGTGATGGAAACACCGAGCTGATCGGCAAGGCTTGCGATCGTCAACCGCTCGCCGGGCTCGTATCGCCCGTCCATCAGGGATGCGCGAATGGTGCCGTAGACCTGCTCGGAGAGATTTCCCTTGTTGATTTTCGGTAGCTGGCTCATCCGACGACCTGTGACGTTTCCGCGAATCCGGCGCTCAAGCGCCCGCCTGACACATGCGCATCAAGCGTTCGATGGCGCAAGCGGCTCCAGTCCACGTATGATATCCGAAGCCTTCTCTCCGATCATTATCGCTGTCGCGTTGGTATTGCCCGAAATCAGTGTGGGCATGATGGAGTTGTCCACAACTCGTAGATTGCGCAGGCCGTGCACGCGGAGTTCCGGATCGACCACCGACATCGCGTCGCGGCCCATCCGGCAGGTGCCGACCGGGTGATAGACCGTCTTGCCCTTGGAGCGGATATAGGCACCGAGCGCCGCATCGTCGTCGACAGCCTTGCCGGGATAGGCCTCGCCATCCTCGACGAAGCCGGCGAAGGAGGGTTGTGCGAGAATGTTGCGGGCGAGCTTTAGCGCCTTCACGGAAAGCCGCATGTCCTCCGGCGCCGTGAGGTAGCGCGGATCGACCAGGGGATGAGCGACCGGGTCGGTGGATTTCAGGCGGATCTCGCCGCGGCTTTCTGGTCGCAATACGCAGGGGTTTATGGTGGCGCCGGCGCGTTTCACTGACTCCTGGTCGCTGTCCATGAAGACAATGGGCACGAAATGCATCTGGATGTTCGGTTCGGCCTCCATGTCGTCAACGTTCACGAAGGCGCAGGCCTCGGTAACGTTCGACATGACCGGGCCGGACTTGAAGAGCAGGTACTGCAGCCCGTTCTTGATGGAGCGGAAGAAACTGTCTTCCCCGTAGTAGCCGTACCGGCCGGTGCAGAACCGGATGGCCGGGAATTCGAGATGATCTTGCAGGTTCTGGCCGACACCTTCCAGACGGTGCTTCACCGCAATGCCGTGCCGGCGCAGTTCCGCTTCCGGGCCGACGCCGGACAGCATCAGGAGTTTCGGCGTCTGGACCGCGCCGCCCGCAAGGATGACCTCCTTGTCCGCCTCGACCGTCTCGATCTTGCCGTTGCGGGCATATTCGACCCCGCTTGCGCGATCGCCGTCGAAGAGGATGCGGGTGACGAGGCAGCCCGTGCGGATCTCGAGATTGCCCGATTTCACGGCCGGACGCATATAGCCGACGGCAGCGCTGCATCGGCGACCATTGCGAGTCGTCGTCTGGTTGAAGCCCACGCCGCGCTGACGTGTGCCGTTGAAGTCGGACGTGTAAGGAATGCCGGCCTCCTGTGCGCTGCGCACGAAGGCGCGCGTCAGGTCAGTCACCTGCCGGAGGTCCGATACACCAAGCGGGCCGCCGGTGCCGTGATAGGCATCGGAAAGCCGGTCGTTGTCTTCCGCCCGGCGGAAATAGGGCAGGACGTCACTGTAGCCCCAACCGTCGGCGCCAAGCCGTGCCCAGTCGTCATAGTCGCGGCGCTGTCCGCGAATGTAGATCGCCGCATTGACCGAACCGCCGCCGCCGAGCACTGCGCCTTGGGGCATCACGGGTGCGCGACCGTTCAGCGCCGGCTGTGCCTCCGTCTTGTAGTGATAGAGAAGGTCGGAATCGAGCAGCTTTACGAAGCCGGCCGGAATGTGGATCAGCGGGTTGCTATCGCGCGGGCCTGCCTCGATCACCAGCACCTTGCCGGCATTTCCGAGCGCCAGGCGACCGGCCAGCGCACCGCCCGCCGAGCCGCCCCCGACAACAACATAATCCACCATTGTTTCCTCCAGTTCCGTACCATAATATATCATATATCTATTGATCTTGCGAAGTGCCGTCAATGTGTGGGGGTGGCGCTTGGCTATTTTTCGATCAGTTGGCGACGGGAGCAGGCGCACGTTGCGCTATGCAGAACGGGCCTTCATCGCGTGCGGAGAATTCGGCTCTCGAGCTCCGCCATCGAGGACAGCCAAAACACGCCTTCCGGCGGGGCGCTGTGGCTGTGCGGCACGAAAACCGTTTCGATGCCGGCTGCCAGCGCTGCGGCAGCCCCGCTGCCGCTGTCTTCGACGATCAGGCATTCGCTGGGCTCGACGCCGAGCAGGTAGGCCGCCCTGAAATAGCCCTCCGGATGCGGCTTGCCGAGGCGGACGTCGTTGCGTGCGACGGTGACGAGCCCCGGCCGCACCAGCCCTGCTGCGCGCAGGTTGACGTCGACAATGGCGCGGTCGCTGTTTGAGACCACAGCCTGGCCCATGCCGGCAGCGGCGAGGCGATGCCAGGTCTCGACGGCGTCATCATAGCCACGCAACCGCTCCGACGCGCGAAAGTAATGGTGATGCTTGCGCCGCTCCCATACCAGCGGATCGGCCTCGAGCCCAAAATCCCGCACGATGATGTCGTAAATTTCGTCGGCCGAGCGGCCGACAACCCGCTCCTTGAGGTCCGGGGGAGGCAGCAAGCCTGCTTCCTCCATAGCGCATCCCAGGGCCTCGACAGCGATGTCTTCGCTGTCGACGAGCGTGCCATCCATGTCCCACAAGACTGCTTTGATCATATGTCGATGTCGCTTTCCAAGAGAGCAGGAACGGGTGTCAGGCGAGGCCGCGTTGCAGGCGGCGTGGTGCGTCCGGGCGGGATTTCTCTCGATCGCCGACGCAGAAAATAAAAATCATTTTTTTTGGTATTGCGCAATAACGAATTTCATTCTATTTGTTGGCCACGGTAGGAAATTCGATTGGAGGGACGCATGAATTTGACTGGGGCGGAGGTTGTTGCCCGGATTGCAGCGGCGCGCATCTTGCCCGTCGTCGTGCTGGAGCGAGCCGAAGATGCGGTGCCTCTGGCCCGTGCGCTGATGGAGGGCGGTCTGCCGGTAGCGGAGGTGACCTTCCGCACGGCGGCAGCGGCAGAATCGCTGCGGCGCATCCGCCTCGAGGTTCCCGACATGCTGCTGGGCGCCGGCACGGTTCTGACGGGCGAGCAGCTCGATCTGGCCAAGGCATCCGGCGCGCAATTCATTGTCACACCGGGCTTCAATCCCGCAATCGTCGCTGCGGCTCAGGCACTGGGTCTTCCGATTGTGCCCGGCATCAACAATCCGACCGGCGTCGAGCAGGCCATGTCCTTCGGGCTGGAGGCGGTCAAGTTCTTCCCGGCCGAGCCGAGCGGCGGCGTGCCCTTCCTCAAGGCGTTGACGGGGCCTTATCCGACCATGCGCTTCGTGCCGACGGGTGGCATCGGTCCCGCAAACCTGGCGAACTACCTCGCTCTTCCCGCGGTTCTCGCCTGCGGCGGATCTTGGATGGTGGATGCAAAACTCGTCCAGGAGGGGCGGTTTGCCGAAATTTCCAGGCTAACAGGGGAGGCCGTCGGCCTCGCCCGAAGGGCCTGAAACGGTTTCATCGATAATCTGAACGCGCCTCGAGAGGGGCACAAAAACGGAGGTTCCAATGCCCAGTAACACCCTGTCGGAGGGGCTATCCCTCAAGGGGAAATCCTGCATCATCACCGGTGCAGCGTCCGGGATCGGCGAAGCCGTCGCCCGCATCTACGCCCAGAACGGCGCAAAAGTAGCGATGATCGATTTCGATCGAGAGCGCCTGGCTCGCGTCGCCGGAGAGATCGAGGCTGAGGGCGGCACGGTGCTGCCGATCTACGCCGATGTTTGCGACGAGGACACGGTCCGCGCGTTCTTCAAGCAGGTGCATGAAGTGTTCGGTTCCGTCGACGTCGTCGTCAACTCTGCCGGGCGCGATAGCCTTGCCCCGCCCGTCACTCGCGTGACGCTGGAGGAATGGAACAAGACAATCGGCCCGAACCTGACGGCCGTCTTCCTCTGCTGCCGCGAGGCCTTCATCTACATGGAACAGCAGGCCGAGGGCGGCCGCATCATCAATATGGGCTCCTCGTCGACCCGTGTCGCCTCCGGCCCCGGACACAGCCCCTACCGCGCTTCCAAGCACGGCATGCTGGGCTTCTCGAAAAACATTCTCCTCGAAGGCAAGGACAAGAAGATCGGCGTCACCGTTCTCAATCCAAGCCACGTGAAGACGCCGATGACCGAGATCATCGACCAGGGCCTCTACGATGGCAATCTGGAAGCCTATGTCGACGGCTGGCTCGACGAGAAGGAAATCAAGGAAGGCATCCATGCCTCGTGCATCGATGTCGACAACGTCGCCTGGCTCGCCCTCTATGTTGCGACCCGCACGCCTGACGTCACCATCCCGACCATCTCGCTCTATCCGACCCACAAGGTGCACCGCTACGGGATGGAGGTATAAACCTATGAAGGCCGCCGTGTATCAGGGCAAGGGCCGGATCGCTCTGGAAGAGCGCCCGCGCCCGGTGCTGCAGGATGACGAAGTTCTGATCCGCGTTTTCGCAGCCTCGATCTGCGGCACGGACCTGAAAGTCCTTCGCGGCGGCCATTTCCGTGTCGGCGAAAACGATACGCGCGTCCTCGGCCATGAGCTTGCCGGCGAAATCGTCGCGGTCGGCCGTCATGTCGGGCACTGGAAGAAGGGGCAGCGGGTTTCGGCGGTGCCGAACATCGGCTGCGGCCATTGCGAGATGTGCCGCCGCGGGCTCAACAACATGTGCCCGGACTACGAGGCGTTCGGCATCGATATCGATGGCGGCTTCCAGCAATATATGACCGTCACGGCCAAGGCACTTTACGGCGGCAACCTCTTCGAGATACCGGCCGGCATGAGCTACGAAGAAGCCTCGCTCGTCGAACCGCTCTCCTGCTGCTTCAACGCCTGGAAAGACCTTGTCGTGACGCCGGAGGACCGCGTCCTCATCCTCGGCACGGGTCCGATCGCCGGCCTGTTCCTGCAGTTGGCGAAAGCCTACGGTGCAAGGCAGGTCATCGTGGTGGGCAGAAGGGCGGAGCGCCTGGCGGAAATCGCGCCGCAGGGTGCCACCGATACGGTGGATTCGAGCCGGGTCGACGTGGTGGAGGAGGTGCTGCGGCTGACGGGTAGCCGTGGCGTCGACGTCGCGCTCACCTGCGCACCGGCGCCGGAGCTTCAGGTGCAGGCGATCGCCTGCCTTGCCCGTCTCGGCCGCGTGAACTTCTTCTCCGGCCTCAACAAGGGAACCAAGGTCGAACTCGACACCAACAAGGTTCACTATTGGGGTCTGAAGCTGCTCGGCTCGACCGGGTCGAGCGTCGAGGACTATGCCCGGGCGCTAAAATTGGTGGAGACCGGCAAGATCCGGGTGACCGACGTCGTTACCCATCGCTTCGGCATGGCGGAGGCTGTTGACGCGTTTGACCATGCGCTTTCGGGCAAGGGCTTGAAGACTATCATCTACCCTCAGGAGGAGAGCCTGCAATGAAGGCGGCTGTATTGCATGCACCGGGGGATCTTCGCGTCGAGGACGTGCCCGTGCCGGAGATCGGACCCGACGAGGTTCTCGTCGAGGTGAAGGCCGCCGGCATCTGCGGCTCGGATATCGGCCGCGTCATGACGACCGGCACCTATCGTTTCCCCACCATTCCGGGCCACGAGTTCTCCGGCAGGGTGGAGCGGGTCGGTTCCGACGTCTCCCATCTCAACGCCGGCGACCGCGTGGCGGTGGCACCCCTTATGCCGTGCCGAACATGCCAGTGGTGCGAGGCTGGCAAGTTCCACCTCTGCGACGACTACGATTTCATGGGCTCGCGCAGCGACGGCGCCTTTGCGCAATATCTCTGCGCGCCTGCAACGAACGTGCTGAAGGTGCCCGACAGCGTGTCCTACGAGGTCGCTGCGACGATCGAACCGGCGGCCATCATCCTGCACGGCATCCACAAGCTCGACATGAAGCTCGGCGATGCGGTGGCGGTAATCGGCTGCGGCGCGCTCGGCTATTTTGCGCTGCAGTTCGCGAGGCTTTCCGGTGCGCGGCCGTTGATCGCCATCGATGTCGACGACGACAAGCTTGAGTTGGCCCGCAGCATCGGCGCCGATCTCTGCCTCAACCCGACGCGCGACGACGTGCTCGCCCGAGTCCGCGAGGCGACCGGCGGCCGCGGAGTTGCCGTATCGCTGGAATGCGCGGGGTCCGCACCGGGGCGGGATCTTTCGATCATGGTAGCGGCCAAGCAAGGCGCGGTGATGCTCTACGGTACCGCCTATGGCGACGTCACCTTCGCGGAAAAGGCCTTTGCCAAGATCGTGCGCGAAGAATTGCAGGTGGTCGGCTCGTGGAACTCCTATTCCTTGCCGTTCCCCGGCAAGGAATGGTTTGACATCATTGGTTTGCTTGGCGACGGCCGCCTGACGGTCGAGCCGCTGATTACCCACCGGGCGACGCTTGAGGAGGCGCCGTCCATTTTCAAGGCACTGAAGGACCGCAGCTTCGGCAGGTATCACAAGATCCTGTTCAAGCCGAACGATTGACGCATGCGGGGAGGAACGAATGGTTGAGCGTTATGTCATGGCATTGGACGAGGGAACGTCCAGTGCAAGGGCCATCCTTTTCGATCGGGGAGGCAACATCGTCTCGCTCGCGCAGCGCGAGTTCCGGCAGATCTATCCGCGGCCCGGCTGGGTAGAGCATGATGCCAACGAGATCTGGGCGACCCAGCTTTCGGTCGCCCGCGAGGTGATGCAGAACGCCGGCATTTCCGCCGCCGAGGTGGCTGCAATCGGCATCACCAACCAGCGTGAGACATGCCTTGTCTGGGACCGCAAGACCGGCGTGCCGCTGCACAATGCTCTCGTCTGGCAGGACCGGCGCACCGCCGGCATCTGCGATCAGTTGAAGGCGAGGGGGCTCGAACCCTATGTGAAGGAGAACACGGGCCTCGTCATCGACGCCTATTTCTCTGGCACCAAGCTGGCCTGGCTGCTCGACAACACGCCCGGCGCCCGCCGCCGCGCCGAGCGTGGCGAACTTGCTGCCGGCACCATCGATACCTGGCTCATCTGGAACCTGACCGGCGGCCGCGCCCATGTGACGGATGCCTCCAACGCTTCGCGCACGCTGCTCTTCAACATACGCACCGGTGACTGGGACGACCGCCTGCTTGAAGAACTCAACGTGCCCCGCGCAATTCTACCCGAGGTGCGCGACTCCTCCGACGTCTACGGTTTCACTGATCCGGACCTTTTCGGCGGAGAGGTTCCTGTTGCCTCATCGATCGGCGACCAACAGGGCGCGCTCTTCGGCCAGTCCTGCTTCGAGACGGGCATGGTCAAGGCCACCTACGGAACCGGCGGCACGCTGCTGATGAACACTGGAAACCAAATCCGCTCGTCCGACAACGGCCTGTTGACCACGGTCGCCTGGCGGCTCGGCGGTGAACTCGAATATGCCCTTGAAGGCACCCTGTTTTCCGTCGGTTCGGTGGTGCAGTGGCTGCGCGACGAATTGAAGATCATCCACAGCGCGTCGGAGACCGAAGCGGCGGCGATGGACGTGCCTGATACCAATGGCATCTACATCGTGCCGGCGTTCACCGGCCTCTCCGCGCCGTTCTGGGATCAATATGCCCGCGGCACCATTGTTGGCATCACCCGCGGAGCGAACCGCAACCATCTCATCCGCGCCTCGCTGGAATCCATGGCTTACCAGATTCGCGACGTCATCGACCGCATGGAGGCCGATTCCGGCATCGCGCTCGCGGAACTGAAGGTGGACGGCGGTGCAGCGATGAACAATTTCGTCCTGCAATTCCAGGCCGATCAACTGGGTGTGCGCGTGTTGCGCCCGAAGGTTATCGACACCACCGCTCGGGGGGCTGCGTTCCTCGCAGGTCTTGCCGTCGGCTACTGGAAGGACAAGGCCGAACTTCACACCGCCTTCGCGCTGGACAGGGAGTTCACGCCATCAGTCGAACGGGCGATAGCGGACACACTTTACCGCGGCTGGTGCCGCTCGGTGGACCGGTCGCGGGACTGGGCCGAACACGACTAGGGAACGCCTGTCATGACTTACACACCAGCAAGCCGGCGCACGATGTATTTCATCGGCGTAACCACCGGCAAGTCTTCGATCATGAAGGTCTTTCCGGCTTGGTCAGCCCATCTCGGCCTGGATGCCGAGATGAAGGGCATCGACTTCGCGCCAAACTCGGATCCTGCCGCCTATCGGCGCGCCGTGGCGTTCATCAAGCGCGATCCCCTATCGCTCGGCGCGCTGGTGACGACCCACAAGGTGAACCTGCTGAAGGCGTCGCGCGACCTGTTCGACGACCTCGATCCCTATGCCGAAACCCTGCACGAGATCAGTTCGATCTCCAAGCGCGGTCATCGTCTGGCCGGCCACGCCAAGGACCCGATCACGGCCGGCGCGAGCTTCGAAGCGATTGCGCCGGAAGGGCACTGGGCCGCGACGGCGGCGACGCTCTGCATCCTCGGCGCCGGCGGCTCCTCGCTCGCGCTGTCGCTCTACCTGCACAACAAGAAACGTTCCGGTGGCGACACGCCGCAACGGATCGTCGTGACAGCGCGGCGGGAGGCCTCCCTTGCCGAGATGCGCCATGTGCATGGCGAGATCGGGTTTTCCATTCCCATCGAATACCGTCTGGCACCAACACCGGCGGAGGCGGACGCAGTGGTCGCAGCCCTGCCGCCGGGCTCCATGGTGGTCAACGCCACCGGCCTCGGCAAGGACGGGCCGGGCTCGCCGCTCACGGACGCGGTGCAATTCCCGGAGGACGGCCTCGTCTGGGAATTCAACTATCGCGGTGACCTCATCTTCCTCGATCAGGCGCGCGCCGCGGCCAGGGATCGCAACCTCACAGTCCACGATGGATGGGTCTACTTCATCCACGGCTGGACCCGCGTGATCGCGGAAGTCTTCGACATCGACATCCCCATGTCCGGGCCGGCCTTCGACCAACTGAGCCGTATCGCCCGCGACGCCACAGCCTGAAAGGAACAGGACATGACCGTTTTGCCAAGCCTGCACGAATTCAACCTCAACAACGGCCTGAGCTCGACCCGCGAGCCGATCCGCCGCACGCTCTCCAAGATGAAGGGCATGTTCCACGACGAGGCGGCCTTCGACGCTGAACTCGCCAAGGGCGATAGCCTGCTCTACGAATTCTACGACATGGGCGTTCCCGACAGCGAGAAGGACGTCGCCTACGGCACATCGATCACCTATCCAGGCAAGGTGGGCGACGAGTATCACATGACCAAGGGCCATTTTCACACGGTCATCGACACCGCCGAGGTCTATTACTGCCTGCGCGGCCACGGTTACATGATGATGGAAACGCCGGAAGGCGAGACCCAATGGCTCGAGTTCCTGCCGGGCAAGGCCGTCTACGTGCCCGGCCGCTGGGCGCACCGCTCTATCAACGTGCACCCGACCGAGCCGCTCGTCACCTTCTTCGCCTTTCCAGGCAACGCGGGCCACGACTACGGCACGATCGAGAGCAAGGGTTTCCGCAAGCTGATGGTCGAACGTGACGGCAAGCCGACCGTCATCGACAATCCTCGTTGGAACGGCTGAGCGGGCAAGCACGATGACCGGTAAGATTGCCGTCACACCACGCTCGCTGTCCGGCGCGGGCCACCCTGTCCTGTCGCGCCTGATGGAGCGGGGGTTCGAAATCGTCTATCCTGCGCCGGGCAAGATGCCGTCGGAGGAAGACCTGCTTCGCAGCATTCCGGGTTGCGTCGGCTGGCTGGCCGGCGTCGAGCCGATCAGCGTGCGCGTGCTCGATGCGGCAAGGGGCCTCCGGGTCATCAGCCGCAATGGCACGGGCGTCGACAATATCGACATTCCGGAGGCGCAAGCCCGCGGGATAACGGTCGAGCGGGCGACAGGCGCCAATGCCCGCGGCGTAGCGGAGCTTGCCATCGGCCTTCTGCTTGCCGCCTCGCGCCATATTCCTTGGTCGCATCAGCACCTCAGCCAGGGAGAATGGCGCCGGCGCATCGGTTGCGAAGTAAAGGGCCGCGCGCTCGCGGTCGTCGGCTGCGGCGCAATCGGCCGAGAGGTGATCGACATGGCGCTCGGCCTCGGCATGGAGGTCGTGGGCTATGACCCGTACCCCGATGCCCGGTTCGTGCGCGCTGGCTTCCGCTATGCAGGTCTGGAGGAGGTGCTCCGCGATGCGGACGCCGTCAGCTTCCATTGCCCGCCCGGCGAAAAGCCCATTCTCGACGAGGCGATGCTGGCGAAGATGCGCAAGGGCGTCATCGTGGTCAACACGGCGCGCGCCGAGCTCATCGATGACGGTGCCATGCTGGCAGCACTCGAAAGCGGGCAGGTTTCCACGCTGGCGACCGATGTCTTCCACAACGAGCCGCCCGCAGCCTCGGCGCTGCTGAGCCACGAACGCGTCATCCTCACGCCCCATGCCGGCGGTTTTACCGAAGAGAGCGTCGACCGCGCGACCAGCGTCGCCGTCGACAATCTTCTGAAGAACCTGGTGTGCCCATGACGATCCTGGAGACCCGCCCGCTTGCCGATGTCGGCCGGCTAGAGAGAGGCGACGGCGCAACGCTTACCTGGCTCGGGCAGGCGGGTTTCCTGATTGCACAAGGCGGATTGCGTATCGTCATCGATGCCTATCTCTCCGATTTTCTTGCCGAGAAATACCGCGGCACGCGTTTTCCGCACACCCGCATGATGCCGCCGGTAGTCGCGCCCGGCGACCTCACCGGCATCGACTGGCTGCTCTGCACCCACGGCCATACGGACCACATGGACCCCGGCACGATCCCGACCTTGCTTGCCGCTAATCCCGGTGCGCGCGTGCTGGCGCCCCGGACAGAGCGGGCGCGCGCTATCGAACGCGGCGTAGCCGAGGACCGGCTCGTGCTGATCGATGCGGGCGAAACCGTCGATCTCGGCGGCGTGCTGGCGACCGCCACCCCTGCGGCCCACGAAGACCTGCGCAGGACCGAAGACGGCTACCTGTTTCTCGGCTACGTGCTCACCGGCGGCGGCGTCGCGCTCTGGCATTCCGGCGATACGATCCCGTTTCCCGGCCTTGCGGAATGGCTGATGCCGTTTCGCGTCGATCTTGCCCTGCTGCCGGTCAACGGCCGCGACGCGGAGCGCGCGGCAAACGGCGTGCCCGGCAACCTGACGCTCGAGGAGGCGGTGGAGCTTGCCGACGCGATCGGTGCTCGCGCCATGCTCGGTCACCATTTCGGGCTTTTCGATTTCAACACGCTCGATCCCTTCGACGGCGCGCGGCGCCTCGCCGGCCTTTCTCCGCGCGCGGACGTGCGTCTTGTTGAGATCCATACCGCGTATCGCATTCCCCCTGTCGTCCGTCCGCCGCTGTCGGTGCTGATCGTCTGTCGGGGCAACATCTGCCGATCGCCGACGGCCGACGGCATCTTGCGCGCCGCCTTGCCGGATCACCGGATCGACAGTGCAGCCATCATGGACTGGAACGTCGGCAAGCCGCCGCACGGCGAAACCATGGCGGTTGCGGCTGGCAGGGGTATCCGTCTCGACACGCTGGTTGCGCGCCAAATCCAAGAGACAGACTTCGAGGAATTCGACTTGCTCCTCGGTATGGACGACCACAACATGGCGGCGATCCGCGCGTTGCAACCCGCAACGGGCAGGGCGCGGATCGGACGGCTCGGCGCCTTTGCGGCGCCTGGCGAGGAAACCAGCATCATCGACCCGTGGGGCGAACCCCGCGCGACCTTCGAGGCCGTCTTCGATCAGATAAAGACAGCCTGCGACCGGCTTGCGCAGTTCGCCCGCACGGGCATCACGATCAACAGGGAGAGGGAATAGGACCATGGATTTCGGGATAAACGGCAAGATTGCCATCGTGACAGGCGGCGCAACCGGCATTGGTTATGCCATCGCCAAGACTTTTCATGACGAAGGTGCGGTTGTCGTCATCAACGGTCGCGATCAGGCCAAACTGGACAAGGCCTGTGCCTCCATCGGTCCGCGTGCCCATGGCGTCGTTGCCGACCTGATGACGGCGGAGGGCGCGACACGGCTTTCGGACTTCGCCGGGGGGCTCGGCCCGGTCTCCTTCCTTGTCAACAATATCGGCGTTTTCGACGTCAACGACTTTTTCGAGGTCAGCGACGAGCGCTGGATGGAGTATTTCCAGCACAACCTGATGACGGCGATCCGCATCTCCCGCATCGTCATGAAGGACATGCTGACGCGCAACGATGGCAGCATCGTCTTCATCTCTTCTGAAGCGGCGATCCGTTCGATCGGCAACATGGTGCCCTATTCAACGACGAAGACGGCCATGCTCGGCCTCAGCCGTTCGCTCGCCGAATTGACGCGCGGCACGAATGTCCGGGTGAACAGCTACATGCCCGGCAGCACGGCGACGGAATCGGTCGAGACCTATTTCGCCGACCTCGCGGCCCAGCAGGGCAAGACGGTGGAGCAGGCGCTTGCCGATTTCTACCGTGACGTCCAGCCGTCAAACCTCACGCAGAAGCTGATCGATCCGGCAATGCACGGACGCGGCGTCGTGCAGTTGATGACGAACCAGGCGATGAACGGTCTCTGCCACCGCGCTGACGGCGGCACTATCCGCTCGATTTTTGGCTGATCGTCTGAGGGGGGAATACATGAGCGGTAAACTCGGCATCCACAGTCTTGTCTTCACCGATGACTGGTCGCCCGCGGCAGCGGAGGCGAGCTGCCGCGCGGCGGCCGAGATCGGCTTCGAACTGATCGAGGTGCTGCTGTTCGACCCGGCCGCCCTCGACATTCCGCTAACCAAGCGGGTGGCGCGGGAGGCGGGGCTGGAGCTTCGCCTCGGCATGGCGCTCGGCCTCGATACGGATATCGCCTCAAGCGATCCGGATATCGCCGGGCGGGGCGAGGCCAGCGTCGCGCGCTGCCTGGAGATCGCCGCGGAACTGGAGGCGCCCGCCGTCTCCGGCATCACCTATGCGGCCTTCGCCAACTATTCGGCGCCGGCCACGAAAGAGCAGCGCACCCAGGTCGCCGCAAGCCTTGCCCGTCTCGACCGGCGCGCCGGCGAACTTGGCGTGCGCCTCGGTCTCGAGCCGGTCAATCGCTATGAGAGCTATCTCGTCAACACGCTGGACGAGGCGGCGGACCTGATCCGCGCGTCCGGCGGTTCCAATCTCTTCATCCACATGGATACCTTCCACATGAATATCGAGGAGGGGGATATCGCGGCGGCGATCCACCGCAACGCCTCCCTGCTCGGCTATGCCCATGTCGCCGACAGCAACCGTGGCCTGCTCGGCGGCGGGCATTTCGACGTGCTCGGCTATTGCCGTGCACTGGTATCGGCCGGCTATCGCGGCGACCTGACGGTCGAGGCGTTTTCTTCCAAAATGCTCAGGGAAGGGCTCGTCGGCGGTGTGCGGTTGTGGCGGGAGGCGTGGCGGGATTCGCTGGTGGCGGCAAAGGCGGCCTATGACGTCCTGCGCGTGGCGCGGGCAAGCGCACGGGCCGGATGCACTGTCTGGTAACAAAAAAGAATTTCATTTTCCTTCCGTTGCCGGTTATAGAATTGCGACGACGCAACCGGAGTGATGAGCCGATGGACAGTTCAACGGACAACAGGCAATCCATCCTCATGCGGATTCGCTGGAAGGCGGGCTACATGAACCCCGCGCTGCGCCGCATCGCTGACAGGGTGCTAAAGGCGCCCGAGGAGATAAAGTCGATCTCCATCAAGGATCTGGCGCTGCAATGCGACGTGTCGGAATCGACTGTGACCCGCTTCGTGCGCGAAATCGAGGTTCCGAGCTTCCAGCAGTTCAAGATCCTCATCGCCGAGGAACTGTCGCAGGGCGCGGCGGTGGTCCAGCGGCCCTCCGAACGCCACGTCTATGAAGACATCACTGCCGAGGATGATGTTGCTTCGGTGCTCTCCAAGGTGGCTGCCCGCTATGCAATGACTGTCTCCGACACGCGGGCTGGGCTCGCCGAAGGGCAGTTGGAGCGTGCGGTGACGGCCATAGAGGAGGCGGACGTGCTCGGCTTCTTCGCTATGGGTGCATCTCTGATCTGCGTGGAAAATGCGCTGCTGCGGTTCATGCGGGTGGGCAAGCGCTGCCTGTTCTTCCGCGATCTCGGTATCCGGCAGATCTCCACCTCGACTCTTGGGCCAAAATCGCTCGCCATAGGCGTCTCCAATTCCGGGCGGACGATCTCGACGGTTGACAGCCTCCAGCAGGCGAAGCTGCGGGGCGCGACGACGCTCGCGATCACGTCCTTCCCCGATTCGCCGATCGTCCGGCACGCGGATATCTGCCTCTTCACGCCCACGATCACGGGCGTCGTCGGGCCGGGCGAATACCACGAATCGATGGTGTCGAAGATTGCGCAGCTTCAGGTTGTCGATGTGCTCTACTCGCTTTATGCCGTACGCAACTTCGGCAGCGCCATCGAGGGTCTGGAACGGACCTCCGACGTGACCGCCCTGACCCGCTACTGAAGGGAAACCTGATGTCCGACGCCTTGTCCGCCGACCAGCTAAAGCTGCGCCTGGCCATGGCCGAACGCGCCGCGCGCGAGGCAGGCCGCCTGCTGCTCGCCCACTATGGCCGTCGCGATCGGCTTGCCATCGAGCAGAAGGGGTTGAACGACTTCGTCTCCAACGCCGACCGCGAGGCGGAAGAGGCGATCGCCGCTATTCTCACGCCAGCCTTCCTGAAGGACGGATTTCTCGGCGAGGAGACGGGGGCGTCCGCGGTCGAAGGCGCCGAATTCGTCTGGTGCGTCGATCCGCTCGACGGTACCACCAATTTCCTGAAGGGTGCCCATAATTGGTGCGTGTCCATTGGTCTCTGGTCGAAGGGCGAGCCCGTTCTGGGGGTGATCTACGATCCCCTGCGCGATGAACTCTTTACCGGTGCGCAAGGGGTTTCGACCACCGTCAACGGTGTGCCGGTTGCGCTCAGCGCTATCGACAGACTCGACCGGACAAGACTTGGTATGGGCCATAACCACCGCGTGCCGCCGGCGGATTTTGCTGCCGATGCTGAGCGTCTCTTCACGGCTGGCGGCAGCTTCTCCCAGGTCGGCGCGGGCGCCCTCATGCTGGCCTATGTGTCGGCGGGACGCGTGGACGGGTATTTCGAGCGCCACATGTGGCCCTGGGACGCGGTTGCGGGTCTCGCGCTCATCAAGGCGGCGGGCGGGCGTTTCACGGCCTATCCGGCTGGCCGTGCGTCGCTTGCCGCGGGCGGCCTTGTGCTGGCGAGTGGGGCAGGCCTGTTCGACCCGCTGTCCGCCCTGTTCGGGATGGCCTGAACGCGCGCTCCCTCTGAAGGCAGTCTTTCGATAATCCGAAGACTGTCGCTCGTCTCCCCATGGTATTGATCCGACTGGCTTTTCAAGCCAACCACGGCGCTCGCGCGCCATCGGATCAATGGG
Organism: Rhizobium giardinii bv. giardinii H152; assembly: GCF_000379605.1. Taxonomy (GTDB): domain Bacteria; phylum Pseudomonadota; class Alphaproteobacteria; order Rhizobiales; family Rhizobiaceae; genus Pararhizobium; species Pararhizobium giardinii. The sequence continues at coordinate 149,531 of NZ_KB902602.1, forward strand.
AGAGACTTCATGAAGGACGGAATGTTTGTCTTTGATGCTGCGGTTCATTGTCAGGATTTCAGCGATGGTCAGATCAAGGACGGAAGCGATGGCAGGCGTGTGCGCATCCTGCGCGAACAACTGACCGGGTTCATCAACCTTACCGGACGCCGCGGACCTCCGCCGGAAACCGAGACCTTTTCCAACCCGGATCTCGACTGGGCCGTCGACATGCTGTTCGGCAAGGCCGACACGGACATGGCCTGTGCATGTTCGGTGCCGCTGTTTTCCCATTGGCGTGCCGGCCTCGGTCCCGTCGAACTCAGCCATGCGCTCGCGCAAAAGGACCCGGCCCGCATCGTGCTGACCGGAGGCGTCGATCCGGTCTATCACGGCCTCGGCCCGGCGCTGAAGGAGATGGAGCGGCAGGTGCACGAACTCGGCGCCGTCAGCTTCAAGTTCTACCAGTACCAGTCGCGGGGCTGTGCCTGGCGCGCCGACGACCGGGACATCGCCTATCCGCTCTGGGAAAAGGCGCTGGAACTCGGCATCAAGATGGTGCAGTTCCACAAGGGGTTCCCGCTGGAACTCGGCCCGGTCGAGGCCTTCAAGCCGAACGACATCCAGTATGCCGCCGCCGATTTCCCGGACCTGAATTTCGGCATACACCACCTGGGCGACCCCTATGTGGACGAAACCATTTCCATCGCCAGCCGCTTCGAGAATGTCTACCTGATCCTGCCGCTCTGGTTCAACCAGTACTACCTGCAGCCCTACAAGATGCTGGAGCGCCTTGGCGAAGCGCTGCTCTACGTCGGCTCGGAGCGCATCTGCTACGGTTCCGAAGCGTTCATCTGGCCGCATGTGCAGACCTATATCGACACGCTGGCCAATCTCGTCATGCCCGATGAGCTTCAGGAAAAATACGGCTATCCGGAAATCACCCGCGAGATGAAGGAAAACATCCTCGGCAAGGCCTTCGCCCGCGGCATCGGGATCGATCTGGAAGCCAAGAAGCGCGAACTGGGGCTTGTCTGATGATCGATCCGCACGCTCTTGAAGTCGCGCTCGATCGGGCGCGACCGCTTGTTCTCGGCCATGGCGGCGATATCGAGATCACCGACGTTACCGGGGAGGGCGTCGTGCATGTCGCCCTCTCGGGCGCCTGCCGCGCCTGTCCCAATCTTGCCATGACCTTCATTGGCCCGGTGCGCAGCTATCTCATGGCGGTGCCGGGTGTGTCTGAGGTCCGCTGCGAACAGGTGAAGGCGGGGCCGCGCGCCCTGGCGCGGCTTGCTGGCCTTCTGCACGCGCATCCCTATCCCGCCAACTGACGGGGCGGTGCCGCCTATCCCGAATACGAAAGCCCGGAAGATCAATATGCGATCTTCCGGGCTTTTCGTGTGCTGGCCCCAAAGCTCAGGGGATGATGCGTTCCGCGCGAAGGCGGTCGAAGACGTCGACAAAGGACTGTTCGGTGTCCTGGAAGTCGGTGAAGCCGTGTGTGCGGCTCTTGGCCATGGAGTGCAGGCATTCCATCGGGCGGCCGAGATCGAGATCGGTGTGCCAGGGGGAGGCCAGCCGATCGAGCGGGTTCGGCTGCAGTCCGTGCTCCGCGACAAGCGCTTCCCAGTGCGGGCCGAGGCTGCTCATTCGCTCCGTCAGCGAGTTGTAGTGACCGGGATAGGTGGCCTCAACACCAAAATAGTCGGCGATGCGCTCCCACAACTGCTCCCAGCGGAAGACATCGCCGTTTGTGGCATTGAAGGCCTCGTTGCGAGCATTGGGCTCCGTGGAGGCCCAGACGATGTGCTTGGCGAGCAGGCGCGCGTCGGTAATGTCGTTGATGCCGTGATAGGCGGTGGGCGTGCCGGGGAAGACGAAGGGTTGTCCGGTCGCCTTGCAGATCGAGGCATAGGTGGCAAGCGTCGCGCCGATGTTCATGAGATTGCCGACCGCGTAGCCGATGATCGTGTGCGAGCGGTGGACCGACCAGCCAAAACCATGGCGTGCGGCATAATCCATCGCTATATCTTCCAGCTCGTAATAGAAATTCTTCTTTTCGAGCCGCGGGGCATCCTCCCGGAACGGCGTGACCGGGGTGACCTTGCCGTAATCCTCGAAGGGGCCGAGATAGTGCTTGGTTCCGGTGACGACCGCGACATGCTCGACGGTGCCCGCCGCCGCCACGCCGTCCAGCAGGGTGCGTAACATGCCGCCGTTGAGCCGGATGTTTTCGTCCTCGTTGCGGCCGAGCGTCCAGGTGCAATAATAGATGTGGGTCGGTTTCAGTTCGGCGAGCGTTCTGAGGGCCGCCTCGCGGTCGAGAAGGTCGATGGCGATCGAGCGCATGTAGGATGCGCCGGCTGGCGGACGGCGGCTGAGGCCGGTGATTTCCCAACCGCCGATGTCGTGCAGGTGTTCGGCCACGTTGAGCCCGACAATGCCGGTGGCGCCGGCGATGAGTGCCCGTTTCTGATACATGCTGATATTTCCTCCAAAAATGTCCATCTCGTGTCTGTCATTTCCCGCTTGTGTCTGAAAGTCAGGCGCTGTCATAAGTGAATTGACAAAGTTTCATGAATGGAGATGGCAGTGGCCGGCAGGATTTCCGAAATCGAGGTCTTCGTGAAGGTGGTGGAAACGGGCAGCTTCACCGCCGCCGCCGATGCACTGCATCTTTCACCCTCGGCTGTCAGCAAGATCATCGCCCGCATCGAGGCGCGGCTTGGCCTGCCGCTCGCCGTACGCTCGACCCGCAAGCTGCGGCTGACGGCGGAGGGCGAGGATTATTTCGCCCGCGGCAAGCAGATCCTCAAGGATATTTCCAGCCTTGAGCGCGGCGTCAAGGAGAGCGCCGGTCAGGTCGGTGGCGTGCTGCGCGTCAGTTGCAACGTGCCCTTCGGGCTGCATTGCGTAACGCCGCTCGTGCCCGGCTTCCTGGAGGCGTACCCGGAAATTAGCCTGGAGTTCTCGCTCTCCGACAGCACCACCGATCTTATCGGCGATGGCATCGACGTCGCGATCCGCACCGGCGTTCTAACGGATTCGACCATTCACGCCCGGCGTATCGTTGCCTCGCCGCGGCGGGTCGTGGCTTCGCCGGCCTATCTCGACAAACACGGTGTCCCAGCCGAGCCGCGGGACCTGCTGAAACACAATTGCCTGACCCTCGGCTTCAGCCGCAGCTACGGCAAATGGCCCTTCCGCATCGAGCACGACGGCATACCCACCCAACTCGATCTTGCAGTGAAGGGCAATCTCAGCCTCGACAATGGAGAAGGCCTGCGGCGGTTCGCGCTGGATGGAGTGGGGTTGGCGCGCCTCTCCGAGTTCCATGTCGGCCGGGATCTCAAGGAGGGTAGACTGGTCGCGGTGCTCGACACCTTCAATCCGGGGGACCGCGAACCGGTCTCGATCATCTACGCCGACCAGTCGCCGCTGGCGCCACGCATCCGCGCCTTCATCGATTATTTGGCCCGGTTTCTTGTCACTTAGGATTTGTGACAAAAAGTACAGGATCAAATGACCATATTTCATCGCACCCTCCCGGGCTGTGATGTTACTCCTTGTCGCGAGGTTACGAATGCCCGCAAGGAGGGCGCCCCGCCGCGGGCGCCGGGTATCGGAGCCGCCAGGCAGATATGCCTGATAGGAGGATCCGGAATGAATGGGTTGGCCGATCTCAGAATGTTTTCGGAAATCGCCCGCTCGCAGAGCATGGCGAGCGCCGCAAACCGTCTCGGCATGGCGCCGGCGACGATCAGCGGGCGGTTGAAGGCACTGGAGGATCACTATGGGGTGGCGCTGGTGCGGCGCACGACACGCTCGCTGCTGTTGACCGAGGAGGGCAAACTGCTGCTGGAGCGAGCAAGGCCGGTGCTCTCCGGCTTTGCCGACCTCGAGCGCGATATGGGCGGGCGCCGCACTGCCGTTTCCGGCGGTCTCGTCCTTTCGTGTGCGACCGACATAAGCCGCGTCCAGTTGCTATCGCTTGTGCGCGCATTTTCGCGCGCCCACCCGCATCTGCAGTTTTCGCTGCGCTTCGATCCGCCGGCCAGTCTGCATGAAATTCCCTTCGATGCTGCCCTGCGGGTCGGGCCGGTGCGGGATTCGAACCTGACGATCCGGAAATTGTTTTCGATGGAAACGGTGACCTGTGCCGCGCCGGCCTATCTGGCGGAGCACGGTGTTCCCCTGCGACCGTCCGACCTCTGTCGCCATGAATGCCTGCGGCTCGACGGTTCCGCCTTCGCCGGCGATGACTGGGCTTTTCCGGGAGGTGCCCTGGGGGTTGGCGGGCGTTTTCGGGCGAGCGACCCGGCGACGCTGAAAAACTTTGCCGTTCAAGGCCTTGGTATCCTGCGCATGGCATCAGCGGATGTGCAGGCGGAGTTGGCGGCCGGTGTTCTTGTGCCGGTGCTCGATGACTTCGAGCCGGAGCCGCAGACTGTCTGCCTGCTCTGCGAAAGCCGGCGCCGGTTGCCGGCCAGGACCTCGGAGTTCATCGATTTCGCTCAGGCGCATGTCCGACCCCAGCCCACGGGAAGGTGTGCCGAAGGCCTCGACGGTGTGATATCTGTAAAATAATGTAAAATTTATTTTCTTGCAAAATCTATGAAAAGAAATTAGTTCTATTGGCCGAGGCAAGTTCCTTCCGGCCGATAGGGCAGGCGGCCAAGTGGCCGCAGGGAGGAATGAACGGATCGTCTGGAGGGATGGTCCGCTGGGGTTCGATCCCCGGTTGCCATGGGAGGTTTGGGCAATGGATTATGGACTGAAGGGCAAGCATGTGCTGGTCACCGGCGGCGCAACGGGCATCGGTCTTGCGGTGGCGGAGGCCTTTGTCGCCGAGGGCGCGCGTGCAACGGTCAGCGGTCTTGCCGAGGCGGAGGTTGCCGCGGCAGTCGCCAAGCTCGGAGCCGAGGCGCGCGGCATGGCCTGCGACCTTACCGTCGCCGGCGAGGATCGCCGTCTTGCCGATTTCGCGCGGTCCGCCGGTACCGTCGATTTTCTCATCAATTCCGTCGGCATTTTCGAAGTGCGGCCTTTCTTCGAAACGCGCGACGATGATTGGTTCCGCTTCTTCGACGTCAACGTCATGACGGGGGTGCGCATGTCGCGGCTGTTGCTTAAAGACATGCTCGCGCATGGCGAGGGGTCCATCGTCTTCATCAGCAGCGAGAGCGCGGTGAAGCCGCAAGCCTGGATGCCGCACTACGGCGCCATGAAGGCCTGCCTTCTCGGGGTTTCGCGGGCACTCGCCGAATTGACCCAGGGCACGCGCGTGCGTGTCAATGCGATCCTGCCGGGGCCGACCGACACGCTTGCCGTGCGGCGCTACCACGAGGAGATCGCCCGCGAGAAGGGCGTCACCCGAGAGCAGGTGGTGTCCGACTACTTCGACGAAACCGAGCCGACGTCGCTCATCCGGCGGATGATCGCGCCGGAGGAGGTCGCCGCCAGCGTCGTGCATCTTGCGGCTTCCCCCGCGCTGAATGGCATGGCGATGCGGGCCGAAGGCGGCACCATTCGCGCAATTCTTTGATCTTCAATCGGAAAAGACAATGGCTGATCTTCAGATCGACAACCTGGCAAAGACATTCACGGGCGGCTTTGAAGCGGTGCGCGGCATATCGCTCGATGTAGCCGACCGCGAGGCGGTCTTTCTGCTCGGTCCGTCCGGCGCGGGCAAGACCACAACGCTGCGCCTCGTCGCCGGACTGGAAGAGGCGGGAGCCGGCCGCATCATGATCGGCGGACGCGACGTGACACGATGGACGCCGCGCGAGCGCAACCTCGCCATGGTCTACGACAAACATTCGCTCTTTCCGCATCTGAGCGTCTTTGAGAACCTCGCCTATCCGCTGCGCATCCGGAAGATGGCGGAGAGCGAGATCCGCCGCCACATCGCCGGCGTCGCCGAGACGCTGCAGATCGAGAAGCTGCTGGAGCGCCGGCCGAACCAGCTCTCCGGCGGCCAGATGCAACGCGTCGCCATCGGCCGGGCGCTTGTGCGCGACGCGGATGTCTTCCTGCTGGACGAACCGATTTCCCATCTCGATGCGCAGCTGCGCGCCCGTATGCGCGTCGAGTTCAAGCGTCTCCAGCGCGAGTTCAAGGCGACGATGCTCTATGTCTCGCACGACCAACTCGAGGCGATGACCATGGCCGATCGTATCGTCTTGATCAACAAGGGCCGGATCGAGCAGATCGCAGCACCTCAGGACCTCTTCGACCGGCCGGAAACGCTGTTTGCAGCCACCTTCGTCGGAGAGCCGCCGATGAACGTCATGAAGGCCGTCATTTCGCACGCCAACGGCTGCCATTCGCTCCGTGTCGGCGACGCCTATATCGAGGTCGACCACGACTGGATGCAGGACGGCGAGGCGGTGAAGCCCGGCGGCAATTACGTGCTGGGGCTCCGCCCACAGCAGCTTTGCCTCAATCCGCCCGATGCCGAACATCCCTGCCGCGTGCAGGGCAAGGTCTTCGCCGTCGAGACGCTGGGCTCGCGGGTGGTGTTCGATATCGAGGTGGAGGGGCAGGTGATCCGCGCGATGACCACGCTCGACGCAGCGCTGAAATATCCGCGCACGATCGGCGCACCGATCGCATTCCGCATTGATCCCGACTTTGTCTACCTGTTCGACGCCGATACCGGCCGCACCGTGCGGCAGGCGCGCTTCACGCGACAAAAGGCGGCAAGATTCCACGCCTGACCGGGCGTGGCGCCGGATACGCATGCACTATCAACGGAGGAGGAGAGAATGAACATCGTGAAATTGAGTGCCGCCACGGCGGCCGGGCTGTCGCTATTGCTGCTGGCCCTTCCCGCCCATGCACAGACGGAGGCGCAGAAGGCGCTGGCGGGCAAGACCGTCCACTTCCTCGCCCCGTCCATGCCGCAGTTTGCGGCGCTGGCAAAGTTCTTCCCTGAGTTCGAGGAGAAATACGGCATCAAGATCGTCGTCGACGAGGTGCCCTTCGAGAACTACAGGCAGAAGTCGCTGGTCGAAATGCAGCAGGGCACCGGCACCTACGACTTCTTCGCGGTCGATGTGATGTGGCTGGCCGAATATGCCGCGGCCGGCTTCCTGGAACCGCTGATGCCCTATGTCAAGAATGGCGACCTGACCGACGCCGACTATGATATCGACGACTTCCTGCCGCGCGTCATCAGCGGCACGGGCGTCTTCAACGACACGCTCTACACCCTCCCGATCGGCGCAGGACCGGTCGGTACTACTTTCCGCGCGGACGTTGCGGAGAAGGCCGGCTTCAAGCTGCCGGAGCGCTTCTCGCCGGAATTCACCACCAAATACATGTATGACGCGGCCAAGAAGGTGAACAATCCCGAATCCAACATGATCGGCTTCGCCAACATCCCGGGTCGCTGGTTCTGGGGCGTCACCTATCTGCCTTACCTGTTCGCCTTTCAGACGCCCGAGACCAAAGGCGACGAATATGTCGACAAGGACTGGAAGATCACCATCAACAACGAACGCACCATTGCGTCGATCGACTACTTCCTGAGCCTCAAGGAGTTTATGCCTGCCGACAGCGCCAACTGGGGCATCGGCGAGGCGACCGCGGTCTACCAAGCGGGCAACGCTTTCGGCACATGGAACTATCAGGACTTCGTCAAGGGCTTCTTCGAGGATCCCGAAACGCAGGCGAAGGTCGCCGGCAAGAACGTGCACCTGCACACGCCCGCCGGTCCCAGCGGCGTGATCGATCCGTGGTTCGGCGCCTGGTCGCTCGGCGTCTCCAAGGATTCCAAGAACAAGGAAGCCGCCTGGACCTTCATGCAGTGGGTGACCTCGAAGGACGTGCAGGAGCGCGCCACCCAGTACGGCGCCGGCCCGTCGCGCCACTCGACCTACAAGAGCGAGACGCTTGCGAAGTATCAGCCCTGGTGGCCCGGCGTCTACGATTTCATGTTGAAGGAAACCAACCCGGACGAGCGGGTGCGCGTGCCGGAATGGGCCGAAATCTCCGACATCATGGGCGAGGAGGGCAACCGCGTCTGGATCGGAGAGATCGACAGCAAGACGGCGGCCGCCAACATGGAAAAGCGTATGACCGACGCGATGCGCAAGGGCGGTTACTACATTCCCGGCCGCAACGACCTGCCAAAGCAACAGTGGCGCGACCTGACCTACTACGATCGCCTTCCGTCTGAGTGGAACTGACTTCCGAGGGCATCCGGGCATGACGTCATGCCCGGATGCCGGCTTCCTGCTCCAACCGTAATTCAAAGGGACTGAGATATGTCGATCTCGGAACGTACCACAACAGCTCCGCCGATGACGCTCGGCCAAAGGGGCATCCTGTCCCGTTTCGGCCCTTCGAATCGGGCGGTCTTTCCCTGGGTGCTGATGGCGCCGACGCTGATCATCCTGTTCGCCATCGGCATCTATCCGTTTCTCTATTCGCTCTACATAGCGAGCCACAACGTCATCCTGTCGAAACCGTATCTGCCGCGCATCTTCGTCGGGCTCTACCAGTACCAGGCGCTCATCCAGGATCCGGAATTCTGGCATGCGCTGCGCAAGACGCTGATCTTCACGGTGCAGGCAGTGTTCATCGAATTCTGGCTTGGCCTCGGGCTGGCTCTGTTGTTTCAGCGGCAGCTGGCCGGCATCACCTTCATGCGCGTCTTCATCCTCATTCCGATGATCCTGCCGCCCTTGGTCGCTGCCCTCATCTGGCGCTACATGTTCTATCCCGGCGCCGGCCTGATGACCTATTACGTTGGCGGCATTACCCGGGCTCTCGGCTTTGGCGAAATTCCGTTCCTGTCCGATCCGGCTGTCGCCTTCCAGACGCTGGTCTTCGTCGATGTCTGGGAATGGACGCCGTTCATGTTCCTGATGCTCTCGGCAGGCCTCGCCTCCATTCCCCGCCAGCCCTACGAGGCGGCGGAAATCGATGGCGCCAGCTCCTGGCGGGTGTTCTGGACCATCACGATGCCACTGCTGCGCCCGGCGATCCTGATCGCTGTCATCATCCGCACCATGGATGCCTTCCGCACCTACGAGCTGATCGTGATCATGACCCGCGGTGGGCCTGGCAACGCCACGACAACCCTCAACGTCTTCCTGACGAAGACCGGCCTTGAATTCTTCGACGCGTCGAAGGCTGCCGCCCTGTCGTTGATCATGATGATGATCATCATCGTGATGAGCTTCGTGTTCATCCGCGTCTTCCGGTCAAAGACCGAAGTCGCCGAGTAAGGAGAGCCGCCATGAAGAAATTTGCCCACAGCATGGAATCGCCCGCGGCACCCTCGGTGCAGCGCAACTGGTGGGTCTACGTGGTGCTCATCCTCGTCTGCCTGGTCAATTTCGTGCCCTATCTCTGGGTGGTCATGACCGGCTTCATGGATGGTGCGTCGGCCTCCTCCGCCACACCTGCCTGGTTCTTCACGCCCTCCCTCGAAGCGTTCCACTACCTGATCGTCGAGAAGGACATCATGAAGAACTTCTTCAACAGCGTGATCGTTTCGCTCGCCTCGACCTTCTTTTCGGTGACGATCGGCATGTTCTGCGCCTATGCGCTGGCGCGCTACGATTTCACCGGCCGGGATGACGTATCGTTCTGGGTGCTGACGAACCGCATGATGCCGCCGGTCGCGGTGCTCATCCCGATCTTCGTCACCTTCCAGACGGCCGGGCTGCTCGACACGCTGGCAGGGCTGATCCTCCTCTACACGGCCATGCAGTTGCCGTTCGTGGTGTGGATGCTGACGGGCTATTTCCGCGACATTCCGCGCCGCTACGAGGAGTCCGCAATGGTGGATGGTGATACGTGGTTTTCCGCCTTCCGCAAGGTCACGCTACCCCTGATGATGCCGTCAATCACGGCCACCTCGATCTTCGTGATGATCCTGTCCTGGAACGAGTTCGCCTTCGCGACCTTCCTCACCAGCACCCAGGCGAAGACCATGCCGCCGGCGATCATGGCCTATTCGATCGGCGCGGACATTCGCTGGAACGTGCTCGGTGCCGCCGTCGTGTTGATCACGGCGCCGCTCATCCTCTTTGTGCTGTTGCTGCAACGCCAGCTGATCAGCGGCCTCTCACAGGGCGTGGTGCGCAAATGATCCGCTTGCGCCAACGCGTCGCCAACAAAATGGAATACGATCATGGCTGATATCGAAATCAACAGTCTCATGAAGCAGTTCGGCACGTTCAAGGCCGTCGATGACGTCAACATCACCGTGAACGACGGGGAGTTCGTCTTCCTGCTCGGTCCCTCCGGCTGCGGCAAGACGACGACACTGAGAATGATCGCCGGCCTCGAAATGCCGAGCAGCGGGCGCATCGCCATCGACGGACGCAACGTCACCTTCCTCCGGCCCCGCTATCGCAATGTCGGCATGGTCTTCCAGGATTACGGCCTGTACCGCCATCTCACGGTTTTCGGAAACATCGCCTATCCGCTGGAAGTACGCCGCCTTGGCCGGGCGGAGATCGCAAGCAAGGTCGAGGCAGTCGCCCGTACCATGCAAATCACCGAGGTACTTCAACGCAAGCCCGACCAGCTTTCGGCGGGCCAGCTGCAGCGTGTGGCGATCGCCCGCATGCTAGTGCGCGATGCCGACGTCTTCCTGATGGACGAGCCGATGTCGCATCTCGATGCACAGCTGCGCGGGCAGATGCGCGCCGAGCTGCGTCACATCCAAAAAACGGTCGGCGTCACCACCATCTTCGTGACGCACGATCAACTGGAAGCCATGACCATGGCCGACCGCATCATCGTGATGAAGGACGGCGAGATGCTTCAATTCGCCACCCCGCGCGAAATCTTCGAACGGCCGGCTACGGAATTCGTCGCTACCTTCGTGGGGGAGCCGCAGATGAACATCCTCGACGCGCGCCTCATCCGCCTCGAAGGCAGGATCGTCGCCATGACCGAGCACTTTGCGGTCCCGCTTGATACGGACTGGGCGGAAAGCAATGGGCTGGTCGCCCGGCTCGAGACGCCGGTCCGCGTCGGCATCCGCCCGGAGCATATCGCGATCCGGGAAAAGCCGGATGCCGATCACCGCATCGTCGCCGAGCTCTACTCCTTCGAGCCGACCGGCGCGGAAAATCTCTACGTGCTTCAGTGCGGTTCCGTCATGGTGACGACCCGCAGCTCCACCACCGAGACGGCCCATCTTTCAAAGCAGGAAGGAAGTTCGCTTGCGGTCCGCTTCGATCCGAACTGGATCTACCTGTTCGATCCCGCAACGGGTCGCACCATCGCGCAAGCAGCCGGCAGTGATGTTTCGAAAGAGGACATCTGACATGAACAGATCCAACGTCACCCTTCTCTTTATCCTGGCTCTGCTGCTGGGGTCGTGTACCGTCATGGCAGGCGATGCCTCCCATTGGCCGGCCTCGCTGATCGCCGTTATCGTGATCGTCTCGCTCAAACTGTGGAACGACCGGGCAAAACTTCTCGCCTGGCCGATGGAGTTCCTGCTGGCGGCGGGCGTGTCGATGATCGTCATCAATCTGGCCCGGCTCTACGTGACGCCGCTACCCTATTGAGAAGGACCGGTCCCTTGGCCATCCATGCCCTTGCCGTGTATGCCCTTTCCAAGACCTTCGGAGCCAAGCGCGCCGTGGAGGATGCCACCTTCGCGGTGACGCGCGGCGAGATCGCCGGCTTTCTCGGCCCGAACGGTGCTGGAAAGACCACGGTGATGAACATGATCGTCGGGCTTACCGAGCCGGATGCCGGCGAGATCGAGCTGCTTGGCGTCCGCCGGGGCAACCGCCGCCGGGAGCTGCGGATGCTCGTCGGCTACCTGCAGGAAAAGCCGCGGATCTATCCCGAAATGACTGCGCGGGGCTATTTGCGCTTCTTCGCCGATCTCTATGGCATTGTGGATTCAGGCAGCCGAGTGGGGGAGGTGATCGAGCGCGTCGGACTTGCGTCTGCGGCGGACAGGCGGCTCGGCAATTTTTCCCGCGGCATGCAGCAGCGAGCCTGCCTCGCCAGAGTGATGCTGCACCGGCCAGAACTGCTCATCCTCGACGAGCCGACGCTCGGCCTCGACCCGAACGGCATCGCCGACATGCGCGCAATCTTTCGCGAGATGAAGGCAGAAGGCGTGACGCTGCTGTTTTCGTCCCACCAGTTGGCGGAGATGGAGCGGGTCTGCGACAGCGTCGTCTTCATGCGACGGGGGCGCGTTCTCGCCGCCGGCCGACCGGCCGAGCTTCTTCCGCCCGGCGTTTCCACGGGCAGTCTCGCGGTCGAGTTATATGAGCCGGCGGCACATTGCCTGGAACACATTGCCGGTTTGCCGGAGGTGGAACACGTGCGCCAGACCGCACCGCACCGGGTGGAGCTCGTCCTGGGCGGTCGGACCGCGTGCGGGAGGGATGCGCGGGCGCAGGCTGCACGGCTCTTCTTGCGGGCAGGGTACACGGTTCTCGCGATCGATGCGGCAGCCCCCTCGCTGGAGGACGTCTTCATCAGTTTGACCCGGCCGGAAAATCCGGTCCGGCAGGAGCCCGCAGGGCTCGTTCATTGAAAGGGAATTGATATGGATCTCGGTTATCGGGGCAGGCGCTGCCTGATTACAGCCTCCACTGGGGGGCTCGGATTTGCCATTGCAAAGGCCATGGCGCGCGAAGGGGCGACCGTGGTCATCAACGGCCGCAGCAAGGAGAGCGTCGCCAAGGCCGTCGAGCGCCTCAGGGCCGAGGTGCCCGAGGCGCTGCTGGAGCAGGCCGTCGGCAATTCCGGCACGAAGGAGGGTTGCGACGAGCTCGTCGCGAATTGCGGCGATGTCGATGTGCTGATCGTCAATCTCGGCATCTACGAGGCTATCGACATCTACCAGGCCGGAGACGATCGCTGGTACGAGCTGATCGAGGTGAACGTGATGAGCGGCGTCCGGCTCGCAAGGTACTACCTGCCGAAGATGCTGGCGCGCAACAGCGGTCGCGTGGTGTTCATGGCAAGCGAATCGGGCATCAATCCCGCGCCGGAAATGCCGGCCTACAGCGCCACGAAAACCATGCAGCTGTCGCTTGCCCGTAACCTCGCCGAGACGACCAAGGGCACCGCCGTCACCGTCAATTCAGTGCTGCCCGGTCCGTGCAGCACCGAAGGCGTGGCGGCTCTCATCGCAGGGCTCTATCCCGGTGTTCCGACACCGGAGGCGGAGCGCCGCTTCGTCGCCGAAAACCGCCCGACTTCGTTGATCCAGCGCCTGTCGAAGCCTGAGGAAGTGGCCGATTTCGTCACCTTCCTCGGCAGCACGCGCACCGGCATCGTCAATGGTGCGGCGCTCAGGATCGACGGCGGCCTGATCCGCACCGTGATGTGACCGGCCGCGCCATGGAACATGTCCGGCCCCCTTACGTCTCCGCAGGACTGCGCCCCCCCGGATTGGGGCGTCAGGCCTTCCTGCTGGTCCGCCGCGAAACTGCCGCCAAGTTCGCGTCGTTGTGGTTCTGGCTGGTCGCCAGCGCGCTCTGCCTCATGGCTTATGTCTACGGGTCCGGCTTTGCGCAGACGTTTGAAACCGAATCCGTCCTTGTGACGGCGGATCCGCTGGCCGGGCTAAATATGCTGGTGGTGGCTTTTCTCGGCCTCGTCCTGGGGCTCAGGCTCGCGGGCGGGCTCAGCTGGGAGCGCGAACACCACACGCTGGAGGTGCTGCTGGTCGGCCCAGTCTCGTCGAGCGTGGTCGTGCTGGCAAAATATCTGGCGGAACTGGTGGTCCTTGCTGTGCTCGTTGCCGTCTACTGTTTCTATATCGTGGCCGCGCAGCCCCTTGGAGCCGGTGTGACCGGCGCCGGCGATTTCGCTGCCATCCTCGCGAACGGTTTGTTCGTGCTGCCCGTGATGGCAATGGGGCTTGCCGTTTCCGCGATGACGGGGTCGGTGCGCATGGCTGTCCTCATCTATCTGGCGCTCGTTGCGCTGCTCGCCGCCTATGAAGTGGGGCTTGGGCTGCTGCGGGCGCTGCCTGCGGAGACTATGAGTCTGTTTTCGCTCTATTTGCAGGCGCTGCTGGAAGCCGGGGCACCCCTTTTCCACGCGCTGTCGCCTGTCGCGGGCATTGCTTTTCTGGCCGAACGTCTTGTGACGCAGGAGGCGCCTTCGGTGCCCCAGTCGCTGGGCGTCATCGCGTTGACGGCTGGACTCGCACTGCTCTCCTGTTACATCGCCCGCCGGAAGGGAGCCTAGGCATGTGGAGAACTCTTGCCGTACTCCTTCTTTGCCTCCCGGCCGCCACCCCCGCGAGAGCGATTGAACCCGAGCGAAAAAACGCCGTCATCGTCACTGGCCGTGTCTGGGATGGCTTCGGCTTCAAGGACATGTTCCTGCCATCGCGCTCGCCGACGCTGCATCTCCTGTCCGGCGAAGATAGCGCCATTTCCTTCGTGGAGACGCAGGAATATTATTGGCCGCTTTCCCGGCAGGTCTATGTCGATCTTGAGAAGAAACGTCAGGACGTCCATGGCGTCCTCAGGATCACGCAGAACGGCACGATCGTCGCGGAGCTCGAACCTTCGCCCTATGTCATCGTCTATCCAGATGGGGTCCTGAACGGCAGTGGCCAGCTTCTCTGGGGCGTGGACGCCAACGAGGCCCACAGTGCCTATCAGCGGGAAGAACGCACCGCCGCCCGTCGTTACGTCGCAGCCGCGGTGCAGCAACGCGCCTACGAGCGCAAACTCCTGGAAGCCGGGGCCGCGCGGCTTAACGGTGCGCCGGTCGAAATCATCGAGCCGCCCGATCCGCTACCCAAGCCAAGTCTGCGGCTCGTGACGGAACCCGCAACTGCCTATCGTCTCGCTCTCAGTGCCGGGCAGTACGAGATGGCACTCATCGTCAGCGGAAAGCCTGTGTCCGACACGCGGCGCCGCCTCGACGTGGTCGACATAGCCGGTCGCCGCGTCACCGTCGCGGAGGTGGTGCCCGAGGAGCGCTGGACGCGGCCGATCGCCACGAACGGCGAGCATATGCGCATCTTCGCCAGGCCGGGCTCTACCTTCTATCTGATGCTTTCGCAGGCGGATCGTTTCGACGAGTCGGAGTACCTGCCGGTGGTCTCGCCGCAACAGGATGTGGTTGCAGGGCGGAGCCTCTGGGTCAGACGCATGCCGTCGCCGGTCGACAGCCTTGCTGTCAGGTTCTCCCAGAATGGTGATGCACAAACTGTTCCGCTTGCCCGATTGAAGGTGACGCAGACGGAAGGCTCCGGTTTCGGCTACCAGGTACGAGCCGCCAAGACAGGCGAAACAGAAGACCTGACGGCCTTCGCCGTCTCCGTCCCGGCGGGAGCCGGCGTGTTGCAGGGCGTAGTCCGGTCGGGCGGAGAGGGCATCGGAGCTTTTCGACGTGACGTCGTCGTGGTTCAGCCGCGCAGCGATGGTCTCGCCCTCGGCCTCGCATTGCTCCCGCTGCTCGGCTGGCTAGGCCCGAAAATTATCCGCCGGACGGCGGCAAGTGCGGTTGCGGACAGCTAACCGCCAAGCAATCCCGAACATTTCTCAAACAGGAAGGCCGGCTGATTGCCGGCAGAAGAAAGGCTTTGACATGAAGATAGGTGCCCCAAGGGAGCTTTGGCCGGGTGAGGCGCGCGTTGCGCTGACGCCGGAGTCAGTGCAACAACTGCAGAAACTTGGCCATGAGTGCCTGGTGGAGACAGGCGCAGGGCTTGGGGCGGGCATTTCGGACGATGCCTACCGTGCAGCGGGCGTGAGCGTCGTGGCGGATGGCGCAGCGCTGTTTGCGGCCTCGAACGTGATCGTCAAAGTGCGGCCGCCGACGGGCGATGAAGTTGCTCGCCTTTCAGACGACAAGACGTTGATCTCCTTTTTCTATCCAGCACAGAACCCGGAGCTTCTGGATCAGGCCAGGGCGACGGGCGCAAACGTCATCGCGATGGACATGGTGCCACGCATTTCGCGGGCGCAGAAGATGGACGCGCTCTCGTCGATGGCCAATATAGCCGGCTACCGCGCCGTCATTGAGGCGGGCAACAATTTCGGCCGCTTCTTCACCGGCCAGGTGACGGCGGCCGGCAAGGTTCCGCCGGCGCGAGTGCTGGTGATCGGCGCGGGTGTCGCGGGGCTTGCGGCTACTGGCGTCGCCGTGTCGCTCGGCGCGCAGACCTATGCCTTCGACGTGCGGCCCGAAGTCGCCGAGCAGATCGAGTCGATGGGCGCCGCGTTCGTTTACCTCGATTTTGCGGGCGGCCAGCAGGATGGTGCTGCGACCGGCGGCTATGCCGCGCCGTCTTCGCCGGAATTCCGCGAGACACAGCTTGCAAAATTCCGCGAACTTGCTCCGCAGATGGACATCGTCATCACCACCGCGCTTATCCCCGGTCGTGATGCGCCAAAACTGTGGCTGGCCGACATGGTCGCCGCCATGAAGCCCGGCTCGGTCGTGATCGACCTTGCCGCTGAGCGCGGCGGCAATTGCGACCTGACCGTTGCCGACCAGCGCGTCGTCTCCGACAACGGCGTCGTCATCATCGGCTATACCGATTTCCCCAGCCGCATGGCAGCGCAATCCTCCACCCTCTACGCCAACAACATCCGTCACATGCTGGCGGATCTGACGCCGGGTAAGGATGGCGTGATCGTCCACAATATGGAGGACGACGTCATCCGTGGTGCGACCGTTGCCTTCGACGGTGCGATCACCTTTCCGCCGCCACCGCCCAAAGTGGCCGCGATTGCCGCGCAAAAACCCCGGGAGAAGCCGAAGGAGCTGGCGCCAGCGGAAAAACGCGCGCAGGAAACCGCCACTTTCAAGGCGCAGGCCAGAAGCCAGGTTGCCCTGCTCGCCATCGGCACCGTGCTGATGCTCGTCGTCGGCGCCTATGCACCCTCGACCTTCATGAGCCATTTCATCGTCTTCGTGCTTGCCTGCTTCGTCGGCTTCCAAGTGATCTGGAACGTGTCACATTCGCTGCACACGCCGCTGATGGCCGTCACCAATGCGATTTCCGGCATCGTCCTTCTCGGCGCGCTGCTGCAGACCGGCTCGCAGAGCGGTCTGGTGAAGGTTCTCGCCGCAATCTCCGTGCTGATTGCCACGGTCAACATCGTCGGGGGTTTCCTCGTCACACGGCGCATGCTCGCCATGTTCCAGAAGTCGTAATCGGGAGGAATTTATCATGACGATCGGTATCGTTTCGGCCGCCTACATCGCGGCAGCTGTTCTCTTCATCCTGTCGCTCGGCGGACTGTCCGGCCAGGAAAGCGCCAAGCGCGCCGTCTGGTACGGCATCGTCGGCATGGCGCTCGCAGTCATCGCCACGGTGTTCGGGCCGGGCGCCGGCAACGGCGTCGTGGTGGCGCTGATGGTCGCCGGAGGGGCAGTGCTCGGGTCTTACGTGGCAAGCCGCGTGCAGATGACCGAGATGCCGCAGCTCGTTGCGGCGCTGCACTCTTTCGTCGGCCTCGCCGCAGTGTTCATCGGCTTCAACGCCCATATCGAGGCGACGCATATTGCCGGTCTCGATGAAACCGCCCGCACGAGGCTTGCCGGCTTTGCCGCGATCCTCGCGCACAAGACTCCTGCGGAGCTGTCGATCATGCAGGTCGAGGTTTTCGTCGGCGTGTTCATCGGCGCGGTTACCTTCACCGGCTCTGTCGTCGCTTTCGGCAAGCTTGCCGGCAAGCTCGACGGCAAGGCGAAGAAACTGCCCGGCGGCCATATGCTCAATGCGGTGGCGGCACTCCTGTCGCTCGTCCTGCTGGTGCTCTATCTCAATAGTGCCGGCGTCTGGACGCTTGGCCTGATGACCCTTCTCGCCTTCTTCATCGGCTATCACCTGATCATGGGCATCGGCGGTGCTGACATGCCGGTGGTGGTGTCGATGCTGAACAGCTATTCCGGCTGGGCGGCCGCCGCGATCGGCTTCACGCTCGGCAACGACCTTTTGATAGTCACCGGCGCGCTGGTCGGGTCCTCAGGTGCGATTCTGTCCTACATGATGTGCAAGGCGATGAACCGGTCCTTCGTCTCGGTCATTCTCGGCGGCTTCGGTGCGACGGGCGGCCCGCAGATGGAGATTGCCGGCGAACAGGTGGGGATCGACGTCGACGGTGTCGCAGCAGCGCTGAAGGACGCCGACAGCATCATCATCGTTCCGGGCTACGGCATGGCGGTGGCGCAGGCGCAGGGTGCGGTCTCGGAACTGACCCGCAAGCTGCGCGCCGACGGCAAGACCGTGCGCTTCGCCATCCATCCTGTCGCCGGTCGCCTGCCGGGCCACATGAATGTGCTGCTCGCCGAGGCCAAGGTGCCCTACGACATCGTGCTGGAGATGGACGAGATCAACGACGACTTCCCTAACACCGACGTCGTCATCGTGATCGGCTCGAACGACATCGTTAACCCGGCCGCCCAGGACGACCCGAACTCGCCCATCTCCGGCATGCCGGTGCTCGAAGTCTGGAAGGCCAGGCAGGTCTTCGTCTCCAAGCGCGGCCAAGGCACCGGATATTCCGGCATCGAGAACCCGCTATTCTACAAGGAGAACACCCGCATGTTCTATGGCGATGCCAAGGAATCGGTCGGAAAGCTCCTGCCCGTTCTCGCCTGAGCGGCGGCTCTTTGCAGGCCCAGCGGATTGGGGCAATAGAAGGCACGTCATGGCGTCTCTACGGGGCGCTGTCAGCGCCCCACCTGCCGGGCGACTGTTTCTGATCCCTAAGCGATCCGGGGGCGGAGCTTGTGGTGGGCGATAGGGTGATGTCAGGCTAACTGGAGCTGAAGCTTTTGGATGCCGGACGCAATGCACCTCCTCCCGCAAAGCTTCGTGTTTCAGGCGACCCATTCCCCCTCCCAAGGGGGCGCCTGACGGAAAAAGCCTGTCGCACCTTCTCCCGCGGCGGGCTTTTTCGTTCTCCGATACAATCACGCTCTGAGTTCAAGCTTAAAGCAGACTGCCCTGTTCCACCATGCCGGCAAAGAACATCAGCGACCTCTCCTCGTCGCGTGCAAACCAGGCATTCGGCACCTTGCCGCCCTCCTCCTGGCTGGCCGGATCCGGTCCGCGAAGCTGGTGACCGGGACGAGACATCTGCTTTCGACACCGAACCATCGCGTCCAATGCGGAAAACTGAGCTTGCGCACGTTGGTCGTGCCGCGGTCTGCCTCCATGCGGATCAGTTCTTCGAGATCGAAAGGCTTGCCCTTCGCCGCAAGCTTCTCGGCTTTCGCTTTGGCCGCCTTCTCGACCCTGAAGCGCCGGGGAGAGCAGTCCCCAGCGCGCATGGACCAACTGTTTCTTCCCGCCAGTGGTATTGCGGACGATCGGCCCCATCTGATCGGGGTTCATCTGGTAAGCCGGCATCAGGTTGATCAGGCTTTCAGCGTCCTTTGCCCATTTTAAGACCCAGCCTGCGCACCGTCATGCCGACACGTTCATGCGCGCAAGGCCTTTCGAGACCGGCGCTCATTTAATCCCGCTTGCCGAATTTCGAGCAATGGAAATTCTCCTGAATATTCAGGAAGGGAACGTCTCCGAGAATCTCGATCAAATCACCTGGGTCATAGCGATGTGTCACTCTGCAGTGCTGGCAGGTGATCTTGATGAATTGACCGAGCTCCACCGCTGACGACATTCTGGGAAGATGCCTGGCAATGCTCGGGGGGCGTTAATGTCTTTAGAAGCTTTTTATCAACGTTGCGATCTTTAAGTGAACGGCCAGATCGAGGAACGGAAGATTAACGTTCCCGCAGTGATTGTCGGCTCTCTGAGCGTGGCCGGGCTGCTTGCGGCGATCGCGGCTTTCGTGCTCGCAAATTCGTCTGGTTGGAGCTGGAGCGAGACCCAGCCATGCCTATCAGAAGGGATTTTGCAAGATCAGCTGTTTGTACGCAAAGCCGTATCTCAAAGCCTTAGGCCATCCAAACACTCCAAATGTTTGGTTGAAGGTAAATATAGTCAGGAGGACGGCGGTTTTTCGGAAAAGTTCCTAAAAGATTACCTGAATTGCTGTGGAGTTTACAATGGTCCACCGGGGCACAAGTTCTCTCCTCCTACATTTTAATTTCTGTGGTTAACAGAGTGTTAGCGCCGCGATTGCTATCTGCGGGGATGCGAACGAAATTGAATGGTCGCCTGGCCTAGGGGTCAAAGTTCTGGGTATCACCCTTCAAGATGCAGAAAACTGGGTTGTTTCTGCCGCTGCAAAACCTGTCGGTATCTGCCCGGATTGCGGAACGCGAAGTCGGCATCGGCACGGCTGGCATAACCGCCGCCTCCAGATTTGCCCGTTCAGGGTCAAGTTGTGAAAATCAACCTCGCACTGACCCGGTGGCAGTGTAGACACCGAAAATGAGGGCGACGGACCTTCACCGACAGGTTGCCCGAGATTGCTTCGCCCTACATGCGACGAACTGAACGGATGGCTGAGATAGTGGCCTTGATTGGCCGGATGGGCGGTCGCCCGGGTGAATACTTGATGCATCGGCTCGGCATGCCGGTCAGCGACCACACGATCTTGCGGCAATTGAAGCGCAAAAATCCGGCGTCCATACAAAGAGACAAAATTCGGATCGTGGGCATTGATGATTGGAGCTGGCGGCATTCCTCGCGGTACGGCACTTCGCCAAAATGCGTGGCCTGGCCATGCGCTTCAACGGCATCTTGCGCAGCAGGCATTCGGAGGCACTGGATGAATGGATCGACGATGCCATTGATACCGAGCTCACGGCGATCATGCGCTTCGCCAGCGTTTTGCGCCGGGATATTGATGCCGTGAAAAATGCAATCGAACTCCCGTGGAGCAACGGTCAAGCGGAAGGGCCGATCAACCGCTTTAAGATGCTCAAACGAGCAATGTACGGTCGCGCCGGCCCAGAATTGCTGAGGGCGAGAATGCTGCCGCTGAATCACAGAATTTGAGGATGAACCCCGATTAACTGGCAAATGACCTCATTAGCCCCTTCAACGGCGAGCCGGCAAATGTTGGCAATGGCGGGATGGTGACCTTCGAAGCGCGCTCCCGGGCTCAGGTTCAGGACGTTGCGGTCGCTTTGGCGGCTGGCGGCTCTGACGAGGGCGCTCCTGGTCCGAGAGGAGATTCCGACGGCCCTTACTGCGCATATTTCCGCGACCCTGAAGGCAACAAGTTCCTCGTGTACAGAAACGGGCCTGACGAGGCTTGACCATCGGGCATTGCCATTGACCAGGCCACTGGGATTTTCAGATTCGGCGGCCGCGGCCCAGCCCTTGAACCCAAACAGTGTTGTGCCGGCCGCATTCCACGGAAGGCACCCACTCAGGTGCCGCTCGATGGGCGGACCTCGTCCTTACAAGGATTATCAACAAGACGGCCGGCGTGACCAGGCAAAGTGTTCATCGCACAATGATGATGTCCGCTTGGCCGACGGCGGTATCTTTTAAGATCAAGAGCCTCGACGCCGAAGCCATCGCCCTGTCATTTCAAACTCTGGTTCACGACGGTTATTATCTTTGCGACGGATTCGAGCGTGCGATGGACTGGGCACTTGCCGGCAATCTCGGCGATTTTGCCACGAAGCTCCTCCGAGACCTCGCCATCGATGGAGATGACACGCTCGAATTGGTCGATCCGCGCACTGCCGCTGCGTTCCTGATCAGTGCACTCCTCGCAATCCTTGGCATGGATCTTCGTATGCGACACGTCGACGCCGATGCGCCCGAGCGTCAGCTTCTTGTGATCGGCATACAGGCGCAGCGTCATCGACGTGCAGGCGCCAAGTGCGATAGACAGAAAGTCGTAGGGTGATGGTCCAGAATCTAGCCCGCCCACCGTTTCGGGTTCATCGGCGAAGAGACGGTGGCTGCCGGCCTGAACCGCGTTCTGAAACCTGCTTTCCCCGGTCTCCATCACGCGGACATGTTCGATCGGTCCCTTGCCATGCGGCGTGTCCGCAGCGAGATAGCGCGTCAGCCATCCCGAAATGATCCTTCCGGCGAATGCTGCGTCCTCCCGGTTACTGAGCAAGTGGTCGGCCTTGTCCAGCGATACAAAGCTCTTGGGATGTTTGGCTGCGAGGAAGATTTCCGTGGCATTCTCGATTCCAACCGACTGGTCCAGCGGTGCGTGAAGGATGAGGAGCGGCTTTTTCAGGCTGGCAACAGCGTCTTTGATGCGTTGTGCGCGCGCGTCCTCGACGAATTGTTTTCTGACAAGAAACTTGCGCCCGGCAAGATCGACTTCGGCCGCACCACTTTCTTCGATCTCCTCAAGGCTCGTTCCGAAGTTCTTCAACACATGGGCCACATCGGCCGGCGCGCCGATCGTTGCAACGGCTCGCACTTCTGGAATGTTTTGGGCGACGGCCAGGACAGCCGCGCCGCCGAGCGAGTGACCGATCAGCAACGACGGCGCCTGATAACGATCACGTAAATAATCGGTAGCCGAAAGCAGGTCGGCAATGTTGGAGGAGAAATTTGTCGAGGCGAATTCGCCTTCGCTCGATCCGAGACCCGTGAAATCAAAGCGCAGGACAGCGATACCTTCGCGCGCGAGCTCGGCTGCGATGTGGCGTGCGGCCGCCAAATCCTTGGAACAGGTAAAGCAATGGGCAAACAGTGCGTAGGCGCGTAAAGGCCCGCTTGGCAGGTCGAGGCGGGCGGCCAGGGTTGCGCCGGAATGGCCGGCAAATTGAAGCCGTTGCGTGTTGAAGGCCATGATGAAGCTCCTTCGCTGTGGGGACTGGTCAATCCACATCGACAACAAGATCGACTATCCCGACGCCCGTTCCAATCTAAACCTTCGCTCGCAGTCTGTGATATGGGAATACCGCCGGCAGGGCCGGCGGTCTATGGAAAATGTTTTCGAACTAGCGTGCTCCCACCGTGCGGCCGGCTATTCGGCCGCCGACCGCCGAGGCAGCACCCAGTTCGGACGCACGTAGTGGCAGCTGTAGCCGGTGGGGTAGCGCTCCAGATAGTCCTGGTGCTCGGGCTCGGCCTGCCAGAAGTCGCCCACCGGCTCGACCTCAGTCACCACCTTGCCCGGCCAAAGGCCGGAAGCGTCGACATCGGCTATGGTGTTCTCGGCTATTCGCCTTTGCTCCTCATCGACGTAGTAGATCGCCGACCGGTAGGAGAGGCCGATGTCGTTGCCCTGCCGGTTTTTCGTCGAGGGATCGTGGATCTGGAAGAAAACCTCCAGGAGGCGCCGGTAGCTGATCCTCTCCGGATCGAAGATTATCTCGATGCCCTCGGCGTGCGTACCGTGATTGCGGTAGGTAGCGTTCGGCACATCGCCGCCGGTGTAGCCCACGCGGGTCGCGGTAACCCCCGGGAGCTTGCGGATCAGGTCCTGCATACCCCAGAAGCATCCGCCAGCAAATACAGCTCTCTTGGTCATTCAGATATCCTCCACTTGGTTGATGAACGCGCCGTAGCCCTGAGTTTCCATTTCCTCGCGCGGGATGAAGCGGAGTGCTGCGGAATTGATGCAGTAGCGCAGGCCGCCCCGGTCTTGAGGGCCGTCGGGAAACACATGGCCGAGATGACTGTCGCCATGCGCGGAGCGCACCTCGGTGCGGATCATACCATGCGAACGATCGCGCAGCTCCGCGACATTTGCCGGGACGATCGGCTTGGTGAAGCTCGGCCAGCCGCAGCCGGAATCGAACTTGTCGGCCGAGGCGAACAGCGGTTCGCCGGAAACGATGTCGACGTAGATGCCCGGCACTTTGTTGTCGGTGTACTCCCCCGTGAAGGGGCGTTCGGTGCCGTTCATCTGCGTCACCCGATACTGCTCGGGCGTTAGTTTCCTGACCGCTTCGTCAGTTTTTGTATAGGTCATTGCCCTGTCTCCGTTTCTGGATTTGTGGAGTGAATATGGCGACGGCGCCCCCTCGCGATCAAGACGCGTATGGTTGGGCATCTCCGTGACGGTGTCCTCGCCGGTCCTAATTATCGAGCGCAGCCTGTGGCGTATTGCGGAAACTGATCGCCATGCGATTATAGGCGTTCATCAGGCCGATCGCGATCGTGAGGTCGACGAGTTCGCGCTCGTCGAACACGGCATGAGCGGCCTCGTAGGCTTTGTCCGGTACGCCGGTCTCGGCCACGCGCGTCACCGTTTCGGCCCAGGCAAGAGCGGCCCGCTCACGCTCGTCGAAGAGATTGCCGGCTTCGGCCCACGCCTGCACCAACGCGATCTTCTCGATTTTCGGGCCTTTCTTCAAGAGATCGCGTGTGTGCATGTCGAGGCAGTAGGCGCAGTTGTTGATTTGCGAGATACGCAAATAGACCAGGTCGACCAGCACGGCAGGGAGGTTGCTTTGCATGATGTAGCCGTAGACGCCGCCAAGGGCTTTGACGCCGGCAGGAGCGATCTGGTTATAGTCGAGACGCTTGCTCATTTGTTTGGCTCCTTGTGGTTGGGTCTTACTTGATGGGGGTGGTCAATTCCTTTTCGTCGCTATCGGCGACGAAGACCGCGAGCAGCCTTGCAGGCTTGGTCTTGCTCACATTGCGGCTGACGAGATGGTTGGACGCCGGCGGTTCGTGCCAACTCTCGCCGGCGCGGTAGATCTGCGTCGGGCCGTCATTCACCTTCGACTCGATTTCTCCGGAGAGGACGTAGGCGAAGATGAATGACGAGTCTGCATGCCTGTGCGGGATCGAGGCCCCACCCGGCGGATAATCGACAATCAGGGCTGTCAGGGTCTTACCCGGAATGTTGGGTATGGCCCGCTCGAAGTGTGGCGTGACGACGTCGCCGGGATCATGCGCTGCGGCAGGTATGGCGGTGGTGATTGCAAGGGCGGCGCAGGCTGCGCCGATGATGGATTTTGCATTCATAATGGCATCTCCTCGATGGCGTTTTCAGCTTCTTGTCTCCGGAAGGGAGACGGTTTTACGACGATTTTCACGGCGCTGTATAACTACGACTAAACTAATCGTAGTAAGTGAGCAACGATAATTCCGACCGCTTTTAGAAACGCTCCGTCAACGTCAGGGAGACGGAAGGGGATTGCCGAAGCGGGTCTTGCATGCTATCTGCGACTGAATTTATCGCTGTTTTGGACAGTTCCATGGCTCATGTAAGCGCCGGTGTCGAATATGCTCTGCACTGCCTGCTTTTCCTCGTCGATGCGGAGGAACTGGGGCAGCCGGCGAGCGCGCGCGATCTTGCCGCGTTGCAGAAGGTCCCTGCCGAATTTGTTGCGAAGCTTTTCACCAAGCTTCAGAAGGCGGGCATCGTCGTCGCCCGTGAGGGAATTAGCGGTGGCTTTGCGCTCGCGCGCCCCGCGACCGAGATCACCGCACTCGATGTCGTCGAAGCTGTCGATGGACGTAAAGCGCTGTTCGAATGCAAGGAGATCCGTGCTCAGTGTGCGCTTTTCGGAGACCGCACGCCCGCCTGGGCGGTGGACGGCGTTTGTGCCATTCACGCGGTCATGATCGAAGCCGAGAAGCGGGCAAGAGAAGCGATGGCCGGTCACACGCTGGCAAGCATCGCCGGACGCGCGGCCACGAAGGCGCCCAAGGACCATGCCGGCGACGTAAGGGAATGGTTGGCGGCGCGCACTCCGCGGCGCGGCCGCCGCGCACAGGCGTCGCAATAGCTCGCCGAGCGCCGGGAGAACAGGTACTGACCAGTATGCTGAGGTCCGGCCGCGTGATGCGTGTTCATGACGTGATCTCCCTCCGCGTCACCTGTCCTGGTTCGGGTCAGTGGCGACGCAGCTTCGGCCTTCATTGGTCGTACTGCCGGCGCGCGATCGCATCGATCTCGAAACGGGAGATGCCAATGTCATTGAGTTGGTGGTCGCTGTATCGCGCAAGTTCGCGAGCGGTCTGGTGATAGCGCTGATTGGCGCGGATTCTGCTCCCCATAAACGTCACGCTGCAATATCCGCGACGTTGCTCCCGTTCGTCCTCAGCATCGCCTCACGGATTTGCTGCCGCAACCATGCGCAGCCAAGATCGCTGTCCGTTTGAAGTGGCCAGACCATTGCGACGGGCGGAAAAGAAAGCGCCAATGGCACCGGGCTGACTTCAAGTCCCAAGAGCGGCCCGTAACGAAGCGCAATGCGCGATGAGACGGTAGCAATCACGGCAGATGAACGTGCTGTTGCCAATATCGACATGAATTCGGGGGCTGCCGCCACCACTTCCAGTTCTGCCCCGGCATGCTCCAGCGCATCCTTGACACAGCCATGCAGGCTGTCGGTCTGCGATATCACCGCGTGTTGTGCGGCCATATAGGCATCAAGGCCCACCGGGCTGGAAAGCTTTAGCAATTGCGGATTGAAACAGCACAATACGCTGGACTGATACAGCGGCTCGCAATGGTGCCGTGAATCCGGCAGATAGCTGCACCCCACAGACAGATCGACGACACCCGCATCCATCATCGCGTCGACCTCCTGCGCATCGCCACCGCGGGCGAGGATACGGATGCCCGGGGCGATATCGCGCAAGCGAGCCGTCAAATCGGGAAGCAGTAGCAGTTCCACCTCACTCGAAAGTCCCAACCGGAATGTTCGCCGTTCGGTGGCCGGATCGAATGCATCCGCCATCAACACCGCCGCCTGCGCCTGCCTCAGAGCCTGCCGCACCGGTCCGGACAAATTGAGGGCCCGTGCGGTGGGCTTCATCACCTGACCGACCCGGATGAAAAGCTCATCCTGAAACAGCGTGCGCAGGGTGGATATATTGTGGCTCATGGCAGGCTGCTGGATTTTCAACCGCTGTGCCGCGCGTGTCACGCTCATCTCTTCCATCATCGCATCGAAGGCAACGAGAAGATTGAGGTCGAAGGAACGAAGATTGAAATGATCGATGACTTGCATGAACGATATCGATTTGATTGTTGACCGAGACATCCTTAGCTCATGGGCAGGAACTTGCAAGCGGTTCCGAAAACATACCCAAGGAGCAAACCCATGCCATCCCGTCGTTCCATTCTCAAACGCGCTCTATCCGGCCTCATAGCCGCGCCCTTCCTCGCACCATCGCTCGCCTTCGCCAAAGCACCCTATGCCATTGTTCAGGCACCAGGTTTCTACCGGCTGAAAATGGGCTCCGTAGAGGTCACGGCCCTATCGGACGGCACCGTTGCTCTGCCGCTGGCCAAGCTGTACACCAACACCAGCGAACAACATGCGCAGAGCGCGTTGAATGATGCATTTCTGCCGGAGAACGTACCAACCTCCGTCAACGCCTTCCTGGTCAACACCGGGGAAAGACTGGTACTGATCGACGCAGGCACCGGTGACTATCTGGGGCCATCGCTCGGCAAACTCGTGGCCAACATTGAGGCGTCAGGTTACAAGACGGATGACATCGATGATGTCGTCCTCACCCATATTCACACCGATCATTCCGGCGGATTGATGCGCAATGGCAAGCGGACCTTTCCCAACGCCACAGTGCGGGTCAATGAGCGCGAGGCAAAATTCTGGCTGAGCGCGGAAAACGCCAAGGCGGCGACCGGTGTCGTCAAACGGCATTTTGGCGAGGTGGATCAGTGCGTGACGCCTTACGTGAAAGCCGGGAAATTCGAAACCTTCGGAGATAACCAAGCGCCCGTTCCAGGTTTGGGCTCCATTCTTTACGCGGGGCATACGCCGGGTCACAGCGCCATCACAGTGGAAAGCGAAGGCCAGAAGATCGTCTTCTGGGGCGACATCACCCATGGCGATATCCTGCAATTCGATGAACCCGGCATCGCAATCGAATTCGATATCGACCAGAAGGCCGCCGTTGCTGCACGCGACCTTGCCTTCAGGCAGGCGGTGGATGGCAAATATCTGGTAGCAGGGGCGCACATTGCATTCCCTGGAATCGGCCATGTGCGTGCAGACAGCACCAATTATGACTGGCTGCCGGTCAACTACTCCTAGAATTGACGGACGGATTTGGCGACAAAAATAGCCTCTTCTTCCGCAGCGCCAAGGTCGTTCGCTACGGTTCCAGCTGGCCGGCACCAACCCGTACCCGGTTCGGGTCCACCGGAAAGAGTCTATAGGCGCCCGACACGACGCACTCAGACAGCCGTCGCCACGGGCAGCTAGGGCTGTGTCGCTCGGTACGCGCGAACATGGTCAATGAGCGCGCGTAGCTTAGGCGCCATATTGCGGCGGTTGGGGAAGTAAAGGAAGAACCCTGGAAAAGGCGGGAGATAGTCGTCCAACGCCGTGATCAACTCGCCGCGGACGATATATGGACGAAACGTCTCTTCCAGCGCAAATGTAATACCGCCGCCAGCGAGCGCGGTCCGGACCATCAGATGCAGATCGTTTGTGGTGATTTGCGGCTCGACGGCGACGTCGAAAGGTATGCCATCCTCCTCGAACTCCCATCGGTATGGCGCAGCACTTGGAGACGGACGCCACCCGATACAGCGATGATGCACGAGTTCTCGAGGATGCCGGGGCGTTCCGTTGGCCTCAAAGTATCCCGGCGTCGCGACGACCACTTCTCTCTCTTTTTTGGTGAGTGGCACCGCGACCATATCCTGCTCGATCACCTCACCCAGCCGCACCCCTGCATCGAAACCGGCTGCTACGATGTCGAAGATATCGTCGGTCACCGTGACGTCGATCGTGATGCCCGCATGGGCTTTGGCGAAGGACGCAATCAGCGGGCCGGAAAGAAATTGTTCGGCGATCGATGTGACCGCGATCCGCAGCAAACCGCTGGGTCTGGCGTCACCCGCTACGTTCTCGAATGCGGATTTTACGTCGGCTATTGGTTGAGCCAGCGTTTCACGGAAGCGGGTGCCCGCCTCTGTCAGTCGCACACTGCGCGTCGTCCGGCTGACGAGCGCGATGCCGCAAATATCCTCGAGACGTCTGACCGCTTGGCTCACGGCCGAGCGTGTAACGCCGAGGCGATCAGCGGCCGCCCTGAAATTCCCTTCTTCTGCGACTGCGAGAAACACCGGGACCAGATTTAGATCGATTATCATTGTCGCGCCCTACTAACCAATCACGTTAGCAAAAAGGGAATACAAGCGACAATCGAATTTGTCTACCAATTGCCCGTGGCCGACCAGTCACCTGGCGGCATGACAGACAACCGATCATTGAAGGAGATATTCCCATGACACACATCAAGATCAGTCTCGCCGCGGCTTTCGTAGTCGGGATCTGCGCCGGACCTGTCGCTGCACAGGATAGCTCCTGCCCTCGGGCAGGCGCCGATGCTCCTCTTGCCCTTCATGCTGACTGGATCATGAAGGGTTGGGAACGCAATGAAGGCGACGGCAAATTCGTGTTCGCACAAAAGCTGAACCGGTATTACGACCTGGAAAACACCAAAGGGGTTTTCTACGACAATTTCGCGCCTGGCAGCACACAGCTCTTTGACAACTCGGCTCGCTACGGCGCCAACTGGGAGGCGTTGTAGAACGCTGCCCGATCGGTTCGCCACGGCTTGACCGGTGGTCACGACGCGATCGTCAGCGACACCGTCGCGTCGACAACACTTGGCTTCGTTGGCCGCATTGATCGTCTTGACGGCAAGGTGATCGCTTTTGATGGTCGCTCGCAGCTGGGCTGGGAATGCACCGCCGGCACATGGAAGATCCGCCATGAGCTGAACTACGCCTGGGTCGTCGAGCCAGAGACCATCCAGTCTGTCCTGGGCAAGACGGAGCCGGCGCAATGACCACACAAGCATTCTCGCACTCTTACGTCGGCATGTGGGTGACCGCAGACGGTCGCATACGGCACCAGTTGCTCCCGAATGGCCGCTACGACGAGGCGCGCGGCTCCCGCGAAAGCGCCTATCAGGGAAGATACGAGGTGTCCGGAGATCATATCGAGTACTGGGATGATACCGGCTTTGCGGCCGACGGCGATTTTGTCGATGACATCCTGCACCATGCCGGAATGGTTCTCTATCGCAGGCGGTAGTCAGGTCATGATGACGCCGGCAGACCCTGCCGGCGTGGTCGATTTTCCTTCGATGGAGTAGACCATATTTGGCGATGCAGCAGCAGTCACGCTCATTCGAGCACTGCCAGGAGAGGGCGCAACCTTGCGTTCGCTTCTTGGAAAAGATGCTGTCGGAAGCTTTCCGGATTGCGCCAAGAAGCCGGCGATACTCACTGGCGGAGTCGATGCGGATTTCATCGGCCTCAAGATTCGGATGAGACCGGTTTTGTTTTCCTATCCGACGGAAATGCTGCATTGCATCACTGATGGTGGTTGTGGGCGGAGATGTGAACCGGGGCATGTTCCATTGAAGCCTAGGCAACCTACGCAGCTATTCTCGTTTTAAGAAAGGGTCCGCATTGGCAAACATGGAACCATCCCGTGAAAAGGTTTTGCCCCCGATCCCGGCCGTTACCGGAAAACCCATTTATCCAGCGGCCCTCGTGCCTGAACTAGAAGAGGCTACTGCAAGGCCCGAGCGAACGTCACCACTCGGGCTTGAACAGTATATAGCCGGTCGCACGCTTGTCAGTGGCGATAGTCCGGCGTGGAATGACATGTTCGTGCAGGTCTATTCCCGCCTGAACAAGCAGGAGCCCTTTCTTGTTCCCGCTGTTGCCGAACCACTGATCGTCTGGGTGATGTCGGGAGAGGCCGTGGTCGAAGAGCGTGACCTTGATGGGGACTGGGTCGCCAACACAGTCACCGTTGGAGACTTCTTTCTGACCCGATCCCCCACGCCCTACGAGATGCGTTGGCGCGCGATCGGAGAAGCGCCCTTCCAGGTCATGCATCTTTATCTCTCCGTTCCCCTGTTCGAGCGCGTCGCCTACGACGTGCTGGGCTGCGCCGCCCCTCCTGCACTGCGCGACATCTCCGGCGGCAAGGACACGCAGCTGTCACACCTTCTTGCATTGATCCACCAGGAGCTGGCGTCTGAAGGCAAAGGCAGCCAGCTGTTCATCCAGGGCCTTACCCAGAGCCTCGTGGTGCATCTGATCC
This sequence comes from Rhizobium giardinii bv. giardinii H152, assembly GCF_000379605.1. Classification (GTDB taxonomy): domain Bacteria; phylum Pseudomonadota; class Alphaproteobacteria; order Rhizobiales; family Rhizobiaceae; genus Pararhizobium; species Pararhizobium giardinii. The sequence goes on from NZ_KB902602.1 coordinate 180,398, forward strand.
GGAATTATGCCGCGAGTGACGCTGCCGACGATCGCCAGAACGCCCTTCCCGGCTTCAAGCTTCGTCGGGCCGTCGCCCACCTCGAGCAGCATCTGGCCGAGCCGTTCAATCTCGCACAGCTTGCCGAAACGGTGGGCATGAGCGAATTTCATTTCAGTCGTTTGTTCAAGAAGGCGACCGGGCTCTCGCCCTCACGCTACTCCATTCGCCAGCGCGTTGCCCGAGCGCAGCTTCTCCTGCAGGAGACGGATACGAGCATCATCGAGATCGGCATGTCGGTTGGCTATTCCAGCCCAAGCCATTTCGCGCAGGTCTTCCGTCGGGAGACCGGCCTGCCGCCGAGCCACTACCGGCGAGGCTAGGTTTTCCACCTGTCGCGATTTCGAGCAAGATCGCGACAGGTGGAGCAAGGCCCCGAGAGAAGGGCGCCGGTGAAAGGCTTAGCTTCCTCCTTGTCAAAACGAAACGCCCGCCGCGGTGGTGGGCTTCAAGACAAGGAGTGAAGACAATGACCAACCTTAACGGAAAGATCGCACTTGTTACCGGCGCATCGAGTGGCATTGGCGCTGCTACCGCCGTCAAGCTCGCTGAAGCCGGCGCAAAGGTCGGCCTGGCTGCCCGCCGCACCGAAAAGCTCGAGGAGATCAAGAGGCAGATCGAAGCCAAGGGCGGTGAAGCTCTCGTGATCGAAATGGACGTCGTTGACACGACCTCGGTTGACGCGGGCGTCAAGAAGCTTGTCGAGACCTATGGTTCGATCGACATCCTCGTCAACAATGCCGGTCTCATGCCGCTTTCCGATATCGATCAGTTCAAGGTCGACGAGTGGCAGCGGATGGTGGACGTGAATGTGAAGGGGCTGCTCAATACGACGGCCGCTGTTCTGCCCCAGATGATCAAGCAGCATTCCGGCCACGTCTTCAACATGTCCTCGATCGCTGGTCGTAAGGTCTTCAAGGGCCTTTCGGTTTACTGCGCCACGAAACATGCGGTCACGGCCTTCTCCGACGGCCTGCGCATGGAAGTCGGCCAGAAGCACGGCATTCGCGTGACCTGCATCCAGCCAGGCGCGGTTGCCACCGAGCTCTACGATCACATCACCGATCCGGGCTACCGCAAGCAAATGGACGAGCTGGCCAGCCAGATGACCTTCCTTCAGGGCGAGGACATCGGCGACACCATCGTCTTCGCAGCCCGGGCCCCGGCTCATGTGGACGTCGCCGAGCTGTTCGTTCTGCCAGTAGAACAGGGTTGGTAACAGACCGGCCCTGACGGGTCCCTGCTTCGAGGCAGGGACCTCTCAAGGGAGATTGTCATGAAGGAATTACCTGCATCTCAAGCCTATCGCGTCCTGGAACCTGGCCCGATCGTCATGGTCTCAACGAGTGATAACGGCAAGCCAAACGTGATGACGATGGGCTTCCATATGATGATCCAGCATGACCCGCCGCTGATCGGTTGTGTCATCGGGCCCTGGGATCACAGCTATCAGGCTCTCCGGAAAACCGGAGAATGTGTCATCGCTGTGCCCGGTCTCGATCTCGCCGAAACCGTTGTCGACGTCGGGACCTGTTCGGGCGATCGGGTGGATAAATTCCAGAGGTACGGTCTCAAGACGCGACCTGCCAAGGACGTATCAGCCCCGCTCCTCTCCGACTGCCTAGCCAACATCGAATGCCGGGTCGTCGATACCCGGCTCTGCGACCCCTACAACCTCTTCATCCTTGAGGCGCCGAGGATCTGGATCAACGAGGGCCGAAGGGAACGTCGAATGATGCATCACCGGGGTGACGGCACGTTCACCGTCGACGGCGGCACGCTCGACCTCCAAGACCGCATGGTCAAATGGCGCCATCTCCCGTGAGAGGGCGCGCCGATCCTCACAAGCCAGCAACCAATTATGAAAGGAAGAAACATGTCTGCCTATCTCATCGTCGATCTCGACATCCACGACATGAAGTCCATCGAAGACTACCGGTCCAAGGCATTGCCGCTCGTCGCCAAAGCCGGCGGCAAGCTTATTGCCATCGATGAAACCCCTCTGGAGTTGGAAGGCTGGACAGCCACCAACATGCTCATCATCGAGTTTCCGGACAAGGATGCGATCCTTCAGCTCTTCGCATCACCCGAATACGCGCCTTTGGCCGCACAGCGGCAGGCTGCGGCCGCATCGCGCATCATAGCGATCAACGGCGACTGAAAAAAGCAAGATCGCGACAGCTCCTGCAAAGGCGCGAGAGATCTTTTCCGGACATGCCGTGACTATGCGGGTGTCGCCCTAACGAAGAAGGAGACCGGAAATGGCTGACCTCACCAACGTGGCCTACTTCACTGCGAAGCCGGGCCGCTCACGAGATCTGGGTGACGAACTGCTTCAGCTCGTCACGCCATCGCGCAACGAGGAAGGCTGCCTGCGCTACGAAATCCACCAATCCAACGATATCTCCGACATGTGGATGGTGCTCGAAGACTGGCGGCATGCATCCGACTTCAAACTGCATATGAGCACGCATTACGTCCAGGCTTTCATGGCGAAGGTCCCTGACCTGTGCGTCGAAGACGTGGAAATCTGCGGCTACCAGCAACGGTCCCCGCAGGCTTGAAACAAGAAAGGAGTATATGAAATGAGCACGAAAAACCCCAAAGTCTGGCTCGTAACCGGATGCTCTACGGGCTTCGGTCGCTACATCGCGGAACACCTGCTGGAGGCCGACGAAAAGGTTGTCGTCACGGCCCGCAAGACCGACAAGATCGCGGATCTTGAACAGAAGGGCGATGCCCTGATCCTTCCACTCGACGTCATCGACCGGGATCAGTGCCAGAAGGTCGTGGACGCTGCAGAAGCGCATTTCGGTCGGATCGACGTCCTGATCAACAACGCCGGGATCGGCTTCTTCGGTGCTGTCGAGGAAACTGATGAGCAAAATGCCCGTCGCCTGTTCGACGTCAATTTCTTTGGAACCGCCAATACGATCCATGCGGTCCTTCCGCATATGCGAGCCCGCCGCAGTGGTACGATAGTCAATCTGACATCGATCGGCGGCCTGGTCGGCTACACAGGCGTCGGCTACTACTGCGCCACCAAATTTGCGGTGGAGGGCCTGTCGGATACGCTTCGGAAAGAAGTCGCTCCTCTCGGCATCAATGTCATAACAGTCGAGCCAAGCGCCTTCAGGACGGAATGGGCCGGATCGTCGAATGAGGTCGCGGCGACTATTGCCGATTATGAACCGACAGCCGGCGAAGCACGTCGTGCTTACCATGCATCGGTCGGCAACCAGGCTGGGGACCCGGCACGCGCGGCGAAAGCCATCCGCGAAGCCGTGATGGCGCAACAGCCTCCGCACCATCTTCCGCTCGGCAATGACGCCGCGGACGCCGCTCTGAACAAGGCGGAGGATCTCAAGGCAAACGTTGTTGCCTGGGAAGCTTTGTCTCGTTCCGCCGACTTCCCGGCTAATTGAACTAAACCAGTCAAACCTAAACACGAAACCAACACTAACGCGGCCGTCGCCACGGAGATTGAAGGAGTGTGTCATGTCGAAGCGACTTGAAGGAAGAGTAGCTAGGTGGTTCCGGTATCGGCGCCGCCATTGCCAACCGGCTTCTTGAGGAGGGAGCGTCCGTGATGATCTCCGGCAGAACCGAGAAGCGGTTATCGGAAGCTGCCTCGAAGATGCCGGCCGAACGCAGCGGCACATTTGTCGCCAATGTTTCCTCACGGCCGGACTGCGACGCCCTAGTCGCAGCGACCGTGAAACGGTTCGGCCGCATCGACACTGTCGTCAATGCCGCCGGCATGAATCTCGTCGGCACCATCGAAGAGACGAGCGATCAGGATTGGGACGAGTGCATTGCCTCGGACCTTTCGGGCGTCTTCTACATGAGCCGTGCAGCGGTTCCGCATATCAAGGAGACCAAGGGCTCGATCGTCAACATCGGCTCCGTCTCTTCCCTTGGTGGCGGCTGGAGCCATGCGGCCTACAATGCTGCAAAGGGTGGCGTTGCAAACCTAACGCGCTCAGCGGCCTGCGACCTGGGCAAGTTCGGCGTAAGGGCCAATACAGTGGCGCCCGGGCTTACCGTGACGGGAATGGTGGATGCCATCATGGATGATGACGAGCTGCGAAAAGGCCTGGGACCGCATTCCATTGAGACGGGCGGCCAACCGGAAGAGATTGCCTCGGCGGTCGCCTTCCTTGCCAGCGACGAAGCGGCATGGATCACCGGTATAGTCCTGCCGGTGGACGGTGGCCAGACCTGCGCGGATGGCGGCCCGGAGTGGGATAAATGAAACCGCGAAAAGCCCGGACATTGTCCGGGCTTTTCCTTTGATCGAGTGATTCGATTAGCGGCGGGCGTCGAGGCTGTAACGACCCGCGCCGAACGCCACGACCTGCAGCAGGCCACCGGCCATTGCGATATTCTTGAAGAAGTGGATGAACTGGTTCAGGTCGCTGAGGTTGTTGTGGAACGTCAGTGCAGTGGCAACGCTGAACAGGGCAAGGATCAAAGCGACGATGCGGGTCTGGAAGCCGAGGATCAGGGCAATGCTGCCCAGGATTTCAGTCACGACGGCTGCGCCGTAGGACAGCGGCGGGATGGGCAGGCCAACCATGTTGATATAGCCGATCGTTCCAGCCGGATCAGAGATCTTGCTGATCCCGGACAGAAGGAAGATTGCCGCCAAAAGGATACGGCCGGCGAGAGGCGTGACGCCGTTAATGAGGGCCGAATGGGAAAGGGTTTCAACGCGCTGGGCGATTGCATCGGAATAAGACATGGAAATTCTCCTTGAGTTGGGGCGTAGCCACCGTTGGCTGCGTCGTGAGGAGAAATTGCCATTGTCCGATCGAACGAAAAAGCTGGATAATATGGGAGATTATCGTCGATAAAATCGAACGATAAAGGTAAAGAAAAACCCGCGCTTTTGACGGCGCGGGTCCGACAGGACGGTCGAGAAATCAGATGACTGAGAGCAGGCCTCCATCTACCAGAAGGGCCGTGCCTGACACATAGCTCGACAGGTCCGATCCGAGGAAAGCGACAGCATCCCCGACTTCCGCCGGTTTGCCAAGCCGCCGAAGCGGCGTCCTCTGGCGAAAGCCCTCGGAAGCCTGGGCGATACCGGGGCTCGTGCGAAGAAGCTCGGTGTCGATCGTGCCGGGTGCTACCGCGTTCACACGGATGCCATCCGGTCCAAGGGCGTCGGCCAGTGATTTCGCCATCAGCACCACACCGCCCTTGCTTGTCGAGTAGGCAACGGTGATGCCGGCGCCAGAGATCCCGCCCATGCTCGCCATGAGGACAATGCTGCCCTGCTTGTTCAGTGCCTTCATCTGGCGCGCAGCAGCCTGAGCACCGAACAGCGGGCCATCGAGGTTCACCGCCATCAGGCGGCGGTAATCGTCTTCCGGAACCTCCGCCCCGTCTGTCTTCAGTGTAATGCCTGCATTTGCGACCATGACATCGACGCCGCCGAATTCTTCTGCCGCCGCAACCAGGGCGTCGTTGTCAGCCTTGCGGCTGACGTCTGCTTTGATGAAAACGGATTTTGTCCCCAGTTTTCTGATCTCGGAGGCAGTCGGTTCACCGCCTTCGCGAGGTGCTTCCACGACGTCCGAGACGATAACTGCTTCGGCGCCATGTTCGGCAGCTCGGATGGCGATCGCACGGCCAATGCCGCTCGATGCGCCGGTTACGATGACAACCTTGCCGTCTAGAATGTTACTGTTGCTCATTGTGGTGATCCTTAGTTTCCGGCATTTTGGGAGCCGAGGAGGGCAGGGCGTCGAGTTGCTGCAGGAGGTAGTAGAGGTTGGCGACACCCCAGTGTTCGACGATCTGGCCGTTGCGAATGCGCATGGCATCGACGGTTTCGAACTTGATCTTTCGGCCCGTTGGCTCGATTCCAAGTACGACGCCCTGATGGGTGCCGTGGTAAGTCTTGAAGGTCGTGACGATATCGCCATCGACCGCTTGCCAATGGATTTCGGCATGGAAATCCGGGAAGGCTTCGCGTAGCGCCTGGTAAAGGCGGCGCGCACCTTCCTTGTCCGGCGTCCCACCTGGCTGCGGCGTGTGGTCCAGGAAGTCGTCGGCGAAAAGTTCGTCGAACAGTTCGAAATTGCCGCCAGACTGCACTTCAAGTGTGTTGCGCCGGACGACTGCTTTCAATGCTTCCTGTTGGACTTCATGATGGTCTGACATGGGATGATCTTTCCTGGGTTCGGTGTCAGAGTTCAAAACCACCGATTGTCATGCCGCCATCGACGGTCAGCATGTGTCCGGTGACATAGGAGGCGGCGTCAGAGGCAAGCCAGATCGCGGCGGCCGCGATTTCCTCCGGCTTGCCGCCGCGTTTGGCAGGAATGGCGTTTTGGGCAAGGGCTGCAAAACCCGGGTTCTGCTGGCTGTTTGCCGCGACCATTGGCGTTTCAGTCCAGCCGGGGGCAATCGCGTTGACGCGAATGCCCTGGGCCGCATTTTCCATCGCGGCAACCCGGGTCAGGCCCTGCACGCCATGCTTGGAAGCAGCGTAGGCACTCATGCCTCCCGGTCCTGTCAAAGCGGCGACCGAAGCTGTGTTGACGATCGAACCACCACCGCTGCGCCTGATCAGTGGGATTTAGTACTTCATCCCGAGAAAGACGCTTTGGAGATTGACGGCGATGACCCGTTGGAAGTCTTCAAGAGGATAGTCTTCGATCCGCTTCGCAGGGCCGGTGATCCCGGCATTGTTGAAGGCAGCGTCGAGCCGACCGGATGCAGCGTTGATCTGCTCGATCCATCCGACGACCTGAGGTTCGCTGGCGACGTCGAGTTCGGTTGTAAACGCCCGGCCATATTTGGCGCGGATTAGGTCTGCGGTCTGCGTGAGACCTTGGGCATCGCGATCGGCGAGATGCACTGTCGCGCCGTCACGAGCGAGCCCCAGTGCTATCGCCCGACCGATTCCCGAAGCCGCACCGGTGACCGCGACGACCTTGTTTGAGAAAAGCGAGGACATGACTTCTCCTTGCCACCCGATGGCAATCGGCTGGTCTGGTTGGAGCTGAAATTCAGGAGTGAGTTAGGCGGGCTTAGCCGTGAGCAGCGACGAGAGCAGTTGCGGTCCGGGCAACAATCTCGCCCTGATGGTAGGCACCTGCAAGATCGATCTGCGAAGGCTGGCGCGACCCGTCGCCACCGGCAACCGTCGTTGCGCCATAGGGAGCGCCGCCAACGATTTCTTCCGTGCTCATCTGGCCCTTGTGGCTATAGGGCAGGCCGACGATGATCATGCCAAAGTGCATGAGGTTGGTGATGATCGAAAACAGGGTGGTTTCCTGTCCACCATGCTGGGTACCGGTCGACGCGAACGCTGCGCCTACCTTGCCGTTGAGAGCTCCACGTGCCCACAGGCCACCGGCCTGGTCGAGAAACGCCGCCATCTGGGAGGACATACGGCCGAAGCGTGTTCCGGTACCGACGATGATCGCATCATAGTCGGCCAGTTCCGCCACGGTCGCAATCGGGGCCTCCTGATTGAGTTTGAAGTGAGCCTTGTCGGCGACTTCGAGCGGGACAGTCTCCGGCACGCGCTTGATCGTAACTTCGGCGCCGGCGTTTCTTGCGCCTTCAGCGATTGCACCGGCCATCGTTTCGATGTGGCCGTAGGACGAGTAGTAGAGTACGAGAACCTTGGTCATTTGCTTTGCTCCGTTGGAGTGGTTGAATTCGATGAAGGCAAGATGCTGCGTTCGATCATTTCGGAACAGCCGGATAAAATGGTCGCTTACGGTCGAAAAAATCGAACGTCAGTGACGCAACCGAGAGACAAAAAAGCGGCGCCAAGCGCCGCCTTCGACAGTGTGATCCGGGCCGATTCAATTCACGGATGCAGCACCATTCCGGGCGCTGTGGAGAAGCCGTTGCGCCGGCAACGAATCTGCCGGGTTGAGCGACCGCAAAGGCGATCTATGCGTGATGCGATCCGGCAAGCAGTTGCAGCTCCCAAGCAAGGCTGGTGCCAGTTGCACCACCGTGGTCGAGGATGATCTCGGCAATTTTTGCAGCGCTGTCGGCTCGGGCCCAATCACGCTGCAGTTCAGCCATGAATACACCGGAGGTTAGCGGTACTGCTCCAGCCTGAATCATCCGTGCGATACCCATTTCGTGCGCTTCCACGCTCGTCCCGCCCGAGGCGTCCGTTACGAAGTAGACTTCATACCCATCGCCTAGCGCGTGAATGACCGGGAAGGCCAGGCAAACTTCCGTCCAAAGTGCCGCTATGACGATCTTTTTCCGACCGGTCTTCTGGACCCAGCTGACGCAATTTTGATCTTCCCATGTGTTGATAAAAGTCCGGTCAATTGGCGTCTGTTCGGGAAAGACATCGGTGATTTGTTTGAAGATGAGACCGCCTCGGTCGCTGAGAACGCTTGTAAGAAGCGTCGGGACGCCGAAGGCTTTTGCTGTCTTGGCGAGCGAAACCGTGTTGTTGATCATCGTCGCGACATCGATGTTTTTGACGGCCGCCGCTTGAAATGGCTGATGATCAATCAGCATCAAGACGCAGTTGTCGGGCGTCAACAGCGTCTCGAGCCCAGTTTTTGCAAAAATCGTGCTTATCATGTATTTGTCCAGCTTTTACAGGGAATTACGAATGAGGAGGTTACGGGCTGCAAGATGCCACACGCCTCTCCGGAGTAAAAAGCCGTATAAATTCGTTCGCGGTATTCGAAAAAATCGAACGCGGAATGCGCTGGGTCGTCAATAAGTGGTATACTCATTCAGAGGGCGTAAACATCACAAGGGCCGAGTGCCCAATTGGGAACCTGGTTCGCAAATGTTTCGATCATGAAGGTTCCCGCCGGTCCGGGCGGAGAATCGGAGCGATGAATTGCGAAGAACCGATAGTTTCCGCCCTTGATGTCCGGTAACGTTATCTTGGCCAACCGCCCGGCAATTAAATCGTCTCGGATAAGGGGAACAGGCATATTTCCCCACCCAATCCCTTCGAGAAGAAGCATGTGCTTTGTCGAAAGATCGGCAACGCGCCAAGTATGGGTCGCAACGACCCCGAGGTCGATGCCTCTTGTACGCTCCGATCTGTCTGTCAAAACAATCTGAACGTGCTCGCGGCCCGCGCCGATACGGTTGTCGTCTGCGAGCGCGAGAGGATGATCCGGCGCCGCGACAGGTATCAGTTCCACGCTGCCAATCCCCATCCTTTCGAGACCGTCGATATCCACATCCGGTGGGCCGCTTATTCCAATGGATGCCTTTCCATTCAGAACAAGTTCGGTCACCGCCCCCAATCCTTCGGTACGGACGTGCAGTGGAATAGTCGGAAATCGGGCTCGGAAAGCCCTAAGAGCGCCGAGCACTCGCGATGCTGGCAACATGGCATCAAGAACGACCGACAAGCAGGGTTCGATCCCCTGTAATAGGCCTTGCGCCTTGGCGCGAAGACGACGGACACCATTCGCAACCGCTCTGGTTTCGGTTAAAACGATCTTTCCCGCATCCGTCAGCTTGGGTCTTCGTGTCGAAGTGCGGTCGAACAGCGAAAAACCTAACTGCGCCTCAAGATTAGCAATGGTATAGCTTACGACTGATGTCGCTCGATTGAGTTTGCGCGCCGCCGCGGCGAAACTGCCTTCATCGACAACGGTCAGGAAAACCTGCAGTTGATCAAAAGTGGGTATACCCGGCCCCTTCATTCGAATTCCAATCCACGCTCTCTTTTACCTCCCAGGAGCGTTTTAATTTCCCTAGTGTACTAACTGCAATAGCGCAGCGCTCTCGCCGGTGTACTCGGCCGTCGACAAAATTACTGCCCGTCCCGACGCCAGATTTCGAAACCCACCGGGGCACGGCTGCATGAAGACATCCGCTATCGCCGCCGCGTCAAATCGAGCCGTAGGCGCAGATAAGGCTTCTCAGTCGAGGCCCCAAGGATCTGACGCGCGATGGGGGAGAACGACACTGGCTATCGGGAACTTCATCGGCTCGTATAGATAGCTTTGATTCGCTAGGGTGTGGTCTGCTTTCGGCCTTGCGCGACGAAACAGACTACAGGTTTACGCAGGACTGGAACCGTCTCCGTAGGAGCCACACGGCGCAGGATGTGGACTCGCGGGATATGTGCTCCATCACGCCTTGTTTGCGGCAGTTGTCGGCAAGAATGCGCGCGAAAAGTTCGATCATCTATGTTTCTGATAATGTGAAAACGAAGATGGCTGCGAAATCCGCGACTATCAGTCTGCTTCAGCCCGAATAGATTTCGCAGCCTTGGTTGATTTGGAGGCTGAAGAGCGATGGGAACGGCTGGGTATCTCCGTTCATCTGTCGCACCTCTCGTTCGTTGATGTTTCTTGAGCTCACAAGGCTCGGAGGAGGCGGTGTCACAAGGGCTTTCGGAAATTGCACGATCCGCTGAATGGTGGCGCTTCTCCCGCCCGTTCAATCCTTCAGCAGATTAAGGGCTACGAGCGGCTGCCCGAAATGCTGAAGAGAGCCGGTGGCTTTGAAACTGCCAAGATCGACAGGCGCAAAGCCGAGGCGAGAGATCAGGTCAGCGACTTTCTTTCTTGCCTCAGGAAAGTTGCCGGACAGGAAGAGAACACGCTTTCCGCTCGGTTTGACCGGATCGGCTGCAAGCACCGCGGCGGGCAGCGTGTTGAACGCCTTCACAAGCTCAGAGCCGGGGAATAGTTGCGCAACGATCTCCGACGACAGGGGGCCGCCAAGATCACGCGGTTTGAAAGCAGGAAAGTCGATAGCATTGGTCGCATCGACGATGGTGCGGCCATCCCAGACTGCCTTTCTCCTGGCGACTTCCGGCACGGCGTCGTAGGGCACGGCCAGGATAAGGACGTCGGATTGAATAGCCTGATCGAGGTCCACAGCCTTTACTGTGCTGCCGAACTTGTCGGTGATTGACTGAAGCGAAGCCGCACCGCGTGTGTTGGCGATAACGGCATCGACACTTGCGGCATGGAAGCGTTCTGCAAGTGCAGAGCCGATCGCACCTGAACCGATAATTGCATAGGTAGTCATGGTAGTTCTCCTTTATATGGGGTTTCAGTTGAAGTTGTCGGGGAGGGGAATAAACTCATCGTCGCCCGGCACGCCGGGAAACTGCCGTTCGCGCCAAAGGTCGGCCGCATGGCGAATGCGCTCCTGATCCGTGGCCACGAAATTCCAGCGGATGAACCGCTTTTCCGGAAGCGGCTCGCCTCCAAACGCAAGAAACCGGGCTGCCTCGCTTGCCTTCACCACGATCTCCGCGCCGGGTTTAAACACGATGAGACGATCGGGACCGTAGGTGCCGTCCTGACCGATGATCTCGATCGCACCGCTGACGACGAATATGGCTCGCTCGATATGCTCGCCGTTAATCCGGTACCGCGAGCCGGCTTCAAGCTGGATCTCTGCGGAAAACAGATCAGAAAAGGTAGCCGCAGGTGAGCGCCGGCCGTGCAGGGTGCCCGCGAGAAGCTTCATATTAATGCCCTCGCCATTGACGGTCGGCAGTTCATTGGCGCCAAGATGCTGGAAAAGGGGCGCTGTCTCTTCCGACTGTTTCGGAAGGGCGATCCAGCTCTGCAGCCCCGTGAGCTTGCCTCCGTCCTTGCGGATATGCTCCGGCGTCCGCTCGGAATGAACAATGCCGGAGCCGGCCACCATCAAATTGACTTCCCCCGGGCTGATCAACTGCACGTAGCTCTCGCTGTCACGATGCATAAGTTCACCTTCGAGAAGGTAGGTGAGAGTCGAAAGACCGATATGCGGATGAGGGCGGGTATCAATGCCTTCGCCAACTCCGAAGCGGACCGGGCCAAAGCTGTCGAGAAAAATAAAGGGTCCGACCATCTGACGCATTGCCGCCGGCAGCGCGCGGCGGACAGAGAACCCTCCCAGGTCTCGGGTCGAGGGCAGAATGACTTGCTCGATATCAGCGTTCGACAAATAAGTCATTGTCAGCTCCGACGATTGAATTTCGATGAAAGGAAGGTAGGCCCGCTAGACGTTTCGGAAAACTCAGATAATTTCGGTGAAAACGATCGAGGAATTCGAAATGTCAGACCCCGGCCAGCCGACGCTGGATCAGCTCAAAGTTTTCATCACCGTGGTTGAGACAGGCAGCTTTGCGGCCGCCTCCAGGAAGCTCAACCGTGCCACTTCGGTGATCAGCTACACGATCGCTAATCTCGAAGCGCAGTTGGGCGTTACGCTCTTCGATCGTCTCTCGACGAAGAAGCCGCAGCTGACCCTGGAGGGGAGGACGGTTCTTGCTGAGGCCAAGAGTGTCGCGCATGGCATCGATAACCTTCGGGCCAAGGTAAAAAGCATGCTGCGCGGCGTGGAGCCGGAGGTCCATCTTGCGCTCGACGTCATGCTTCCTGCCGCTCGTGTCATGGATGCCCTGAAGGCGTTTCGACGGGAATTTCCCAGCGTGTCCCTTCTTCTCTATGTCGAAGCCCTAGGCGCGGTTACACAGATCGTGCTCAACCGTACTGCGGCGATTGGGATCAGTGGTCCTCTCGACGTCGAGATCGCGGGGCTCGAGCGCATCGGTGTAGGCTTCGTAAAGCTCATTCCTGTCGCGTCGCCGGACCATCCATTGGCAGGCGGGTCGCATCCACCGGGCACAGCTCGGGGCCACATTCAGCTGGTCCTGACGGACAGATCGCCTCTCACGCAGGGGCACGAGTTCGCAGTTGTCGGGAACCATACCTGGCGGCTTGCTGATCTTGGCGCCAAGCACATGCTGCTTAAGGAGGGGATCGGCTGGGGTAATATGCCGGAACCGATGGTTCGTGATGACCTCGAGGCAGGGCGCCTGGTACAGCTCGATCTTCCTGACTGCAAGGGCGGCCCCTACCGCCTTCAGGCCGTTTATCGCACTGACTCGCCTCCCGGTCCCGCCGCCCGCTTCCTCATCGACCATTTCCAAAGCCAGGACATTGATGACTCAATAGCGGCCGGCTAGACCTCTGGAGAATATGGCAAGCGGTACCTTCTGCCCCTTCGACAGCGATAGCTTTTTGTCACCCGCCGCGACGGGCGGATGGAGCAACTAGCGAAGGAGATGGCCATGACCAACCAATCTCGAAGCACCAACGGCGCAAATCTTCGGCCTGAGTGCAGCGAACATCGACATGCGGCAGAGCTCCCGCAGCGAAGATGACCCTGTCCACGAAATCTTTAGGCTGTGGGGAGATCATTGCCGCCGCGAATCGTGCAACTGCTTCCGGTAGCCGTCATCCGTGATGTGGTCGTGGAACTCCGTCGCCACCGCGCCTGGCTGGATGCAGGTCACGCAGGTGCCTAGGCGCACGCGTAACTGGGCTTGATCTTTCTCGAATGATCGAACACGCCAAGCAAGCGGAGGAAGCAGATCCGCTTGGACGTCACCTCATGTAGCGACCATTGCGGGATGGCAGATACATCTTTCGATGCGGTCCTTTCGACCATGGCTTTGATGGACGGACCTAATTTACCCGGTGCTCTTGGAGAGGCATTCCGGCTACTGCGACCAGGCGGCTTCCTCCTATTTAGCGTTCTGAATCCCTGTTTCATTACTTCGGGACTTGGTTGGGAAAAAGACGAAGAAGGAAGAACAACTGGCCTTCGGGTTTCTCGCTATTTCGACAGATCAACTTTCAAGAGCATTGGCGTTTCGGTGATCGTCCCAAGAACGAAGATGTCGTTCCGTTCGCAGTTCCCAGATTCCCGCGCACTATGGGCGACTATCTCAACGCTGTAGCCTCCGCCGGTTTCATTCTCATACATTGGGGAGCCGCAGCCGTCCCAAGCCGCATGCAAAGCAGTCCCACCGTTCACACGCTGGCGGAACCTTGGAGCCTTCCTTCTCCTGATCATGGCGAGGCGGCCTCGAACGCGAGGGGACCGCGGCGCGAACCATATCGTTGTCAGAGGAAGACTGTTGTCAAACGCGAATGCCTGATTGGCTAGCTGGTTGGTATCCGATGCGACCTTGCAAAGGACGGCTCTGTGGCCTCGCCGGACGGTTAATCTTTTCTGGCGGCCCTCTACAATATGGCTTCGCAATATTGCGTTTTCGTGGAGGTAATGTGTAGAGTTCATTGCGCAGGGTCATTCCGGAACTATCGGAGGCTGCGATGGAAAATTCTTTGGGGCAGTCCCGAAACGGCTTATTTGGGCCTGAGAGTGGAAAAGAGGCTTGTCACGCCGCTCGTGACCGTGACGGAGGCGGCCCGCTCGATAGCGGCGGGCGACTTTGGCAGACGGGCGTCGGGCCAAGGCCGCTTCGGCGAGGCCGACCGCCTGATCGAGTATTCAACCGCATGGCCGAATAGTTGCAGCGGGCGGAGAAGGAGCCGAAGTACTCGAATTCCGCGATCCCCACGAACTCAGGACCCCGCTGACGATCCTGCGGGGCCGNATGCAGGGGCTAGCAGACGTGTCTTCTCCCAGTCAGGAGCTGTTCCAGAGCCTCAGGTGAATGCGCGCGCTGGATAAACATAAAGTCCAGGATTAGATCCGATATGAAGCCTCCAATCGTCATCCCGCTTGCTCTGCTGCTCGGCGCTTCCACTATGCCG
>NZ_KB902603.1 GCF_000379605.1 Rhizobium giardinii bv. giardinii H152
CCGGCAGGACATCTATATCGACCCCGGTTAGAACGTCGACGGTGTCATAGGCGGTGTAAATTCCGCGAACTGCAAGAATCGGTTTCATGACTGCCCCAAATATGCGCGTCGGACTGCGGGATCGGCTGCCACTTCTTTAAACGTCCCTTCGCAAATCTTCTGACCGTAGTTCAAAACGATGCAGTGGTCGGTGACGCGCTCGATGAGGCCCATTTCATGTTCAACAATCACAATTGTAGGGTCTCCGAATTTTGGTCTTATCGCCAGGATTTCATCCATAAGCTGGTTCGTTTCGTCGTGCGTCATCCCCGCGGATGGCTCGTCGAGGAGAAGCAGAGAAGGCTTTCCAAGAAGGGCTCGGCAAATCTCGACCCGTCTGCGATCAATCATCCCGAGGGTTTCGGCTCGCTCAAACATCTTCTTTGCGAGGCCAGGATCGAATTTGGACAGCAAGTCCTCGATCTCTTCCGTGAGTTGGCGAAGTTCCGCGTGGAAAGCAGATCTTCGCACAATGTTGTGCCACAACGTGCTACAGATGCGTTCCTGCGCTCCCATGGCGACATTGTCGAACACCGAGAGTGGGAGGCAAAGCCGCGAGCGCTGAAATGTCCGGGCCAAGCCTCGCGATGCGAGCTGATCAACCTTCACTTTCGTGGTGTCAGAACCTTCGAAGGTAATTGATCCAGAGCTTGACGGAACCAGGCCGCTGATCGTGTTAAAAAACGTGGTTTTTCCCGACCCATTAGGCCCGATGAGACCGATCACATCGCCCCTTGAAATGGAGACATTGAGTTCGTTCAGGGCCAACAAGCCGCCAAAACGAACGGTCAAGCCACGTGTCGCAAGTACGATATCGTTCATGCTGTGACACCTTCCTGCAAGCGTCGCAGTCTTCGAGGCAATAGCCCAGAAGGACGGACAATAAGGACGAATATCACCACCAACGAGAATATGAGGAAACGATATTCCTGGACGATTTGGAGCTTCTCAGGGAGGAGCACGACCAAAAGCGTCGCGGGAAGGATGCCCCATATGTTTCCAACTCCTCCCAAGATGAGAATCGACACCATGGCCAGACTATCGCCCAGCTGAAAATTCGCTGGCGCGATAAAGCCGGTCATTTGCGCATAGATCGCCCCCGCAAGGCCCAGCAGGAAATTACCGAGGGTGAAGGCGAAGAGCTTCCAATACCAGACCCGCAAACCAAAGATCGAGGCTGCGGTTTCATCCAGTCGAACAACATCCAGCCACACGCCGATCCAAGACCGGTTCATCAGCCCGAGCAGCAGCCCTGATAGTCCGACCAGGCCCCCT
>NZ_KB902604.1 GCF_000379605.1 Rhizobium giardinii bv. giardinii H152
TCCAAATCTTGGGAAACTTACGCCAAGGCTTTCGGAAGTGGCCGGTCCCTGCGGCGCCGTCCATGAGGTGCAGTATATGTCGCTGCTTTACCGCACCGACAAGCTGGGTTCTCCTCCAATTTCCTGGTCGTCGCTTCTGGCGCCCGAGCTCAAGGGCAAAATCATCCTGCCGACGTTCCAGAACATCATGGCGGTTTTTCTCCTTGAAATCATGTCAGTCGCCCGCGGTGGCGATATGATCGACAACGTCGGTCCCGGTTTTACCGCCATGGCTGAGCTTGCACGCCAGTCTATCGGCTTCGAACAATCCTCGGCAATCCTCGAAAGCTACATCAAGGACGGGACTGTGTGGGCGATGCCGTTCTGGAACGGGCGTGCCCAGCTTCTCGTTGATCAGGGAATTCCGGTCGACTATGTCCGCCCAAAAGAGGGTACGATCCCGCTGATCGCGACACTGAACGTCCCTGTTGGTGCTGAGAACAAGCAAGCGGCGATGGCCTTCATCGACTTCTTCCTCGAAAAGTCCAACCAGGAAGCATGGGTGACCGGCTACAAAGTCGGCAGCGCCCGGATCGATATCGATATTCCCGACGATGCTCGCAAGCGTCAGATTACCACTGAGGCCGATCTAAAGAGCCTGAAGCTGCCGAATCTCGCGCGTGTTGCCGACAAGCTCGGGGAATGGGGCGAGCGCTGGGAACGCGACGTCGTTTCGCAGGCCAAGTGAGAGGGCGGTTCCATGTCTACGATTGCACTTGCCGCGCCGGCAGTGATGCCGACGGCGCCTGCCAAGACGTCCGGCTACCTGGTTCTCGCACCCTCCTGTCTTATGCTGACCGTGTTTTTTGCCCTACCAATGGGCGTCATGATCGGGATGAGTTTCACGGATGGTGAGCCTTTGGCCCCGACGTTTGCCCATTATCAGCGCTTCTTCTCTGACGGTCTATCGCTTGCCGGTCTGTATCGGACAGCCCTGATGTCGATGCTCGTCGCACTGAGCGTGACGGTTCTTGGCTATCCGATTGCCTACTTTCTGGCACGGTCGCGCTCGCGCTGGCGGGCGGTAGTCTTCGCGCTGGCGCTGGCGCCGGAGCTTGCTGGCGTCGTTTTGCGCACCTACGGCTGGCTCATCATTCTTGAGGATCGAGGGTTCATCAATGATGCGCTCATGAATCTCGGTCTCGTCGCCTCGCCGCTTCCGCTGTCGAAGAACCTCTTTGCAGTCGTTGTCGGCCTGACCCATGTCGTCCTCCCCTTCGGCATCCTGTCCCTGACGACGAGCATCCAGGGCATCGATCCCAATCTGGAG
>NZ_KB902605.1 GCF_000379605.1 Rhizobium giardinii bv. giardinii H152
AGTAATTCCATTCAGATGGCCTCTGCGACTGTTTATCTCGCATACGAATGGATCTTCTCGCCGATCTTCCCCACTCCAATTTTTTGCGCGAAGCCAGCACCAATCAGCCCGTCAAGCCGGGGACAAACTGAAGCCAGTTACACGTCCTGGTGATACCGATCAATAATACGCTTGACTCATATTATCGGACTTAAAACATTTGTTGCAATTACCGTCGTATTGCGTTAGGCATTGATAAAGCGCCCATTCAGCAAGAAATGGGACGCTCAACGTTTGGGAACAGACCGCCGGGTGCTCACCGCGCCGGTTGTCGAAATGGGAAGGATCCGGCCGCTACTACGCACCACAGCCGATGGCACGAGGCAGGCGCGGGTTTCCTGCGGACGGGCTGTCAGGGGCGTGATCTCGTGTAGCGGCGCTTATGCCTTCGGCAATTGGAATCCGCTTGCATCAATGAGCAAGGGAGCAACAGAGGGAGAACGAAAATGAGCTTTCTAATAGATCGCAGGCGCTTCATGCAGGCGACATCATCCGTCATCGCGGTGGGAGCGTTGTCCTCCGTAACCGGTCGCGCGCGGGCCGCGTCCACTGGCGAACTGACAGTCAACATGAGCGGCGGCAATTGGGGCGACGCGGTGATGAAGGCGTATGTAAAGCCTTTCGAAGAGGAGACTGGCGTCAAAGTCACACCTGTGTTGGCGGATTTCACATCGACGCAGATCGCGATGATGGTGGATACTAAGAACGTTTCAGCCGATATCGTTAATTTGGGCCAAACGCACGTTCACCCGCTAAGCGCAAAAGGGTATCTTGAGGCGGTTGATTATTCCGGTTGGAAAAAGGACGACTTGGACGCAATCGCTGATTATGCGAAACAACCGAACGGCTTTGCCTCCTACGTGTATTCTTACAACATGGTGTGGAATACTAAGAAATTCCCCGCAGGGAAACCGCGACCGACGTCGTGGGCCGAGTTCTGGGACGTGGAGAAATTTCCTGGCGTCCGGTCCCTCTTTTCCGGGGAATATGGAACTGGTCCTTGGGAAGAGGCCCTGCTGGCCGACGGGGTTCCTTTGGATAAACTATATCCGCTGGACATTGACCGAGTCTTCTCGAGCCTCGATAAGATCAAGCCGCACATTCGCAAGTGGTGGACGGGTGGATCGGAGATCCTCCAGATTATGCGGGACAACGTTGCAGACGTTGTGCAGTCCTACGACGGTCGGGCGCTTTCCCTTATCGATGAGGGCAGCCCAATTGAGATCAATCGGAACCAGGCCAAGCTGACAACCGACTACTGGGTCATTCC
>NZ_KB902606.1 GCF_000379605.1 Rhizobium giardinii bv. giardinii H152
TGGCGATAAAGTCATCAACCAGCCCATCGCACCCCGCGCGCACGACCAGCGGGACCGAGGCCCCGCCTACCCGACGGAATTTTACCGGAAAAGGCCAAGAGGCGGGATGCCCGACATCGCCGGCCGGACGATCGAACGTCGTATCAAGCATTATGACGCCCAAGGCGTGGGAGGAACCGCACATCGCCGGGACCGCTCAGAAGGTCAGGTTCGTGGGCAGCGTAGCCTTGTCGACACCAACGAGTGCGAGACTTTCGACGATCCATCCCGACACATCGCCTTCCTTGCGGCGCTCGGCGAGCCAGACATCGACGTAATCGCGGAACTCGCCGTTTGGATCGCGGCGCACGCCGATGGTGGTCGGCTGGCTGGCCTGTGGTTGGGGTATGATCAGATTGGCGGTCGGCGCGAGATTCTTCGTTGTCACGACGGCCAGTAGGGCGACTTGGATGATGGCGTCGGCGCGGCCGGACTGAAGCGCCAGAATGGTTTCGTCGGCTGATTTGAGGGCGACGAGCGTGCAGTTCGGTAGCGTTTTACGAGCGAACTTGTCCTGAGTGGAGCCGAGATCGACGGCGATGCGCATCTCCGGCTTGTTCATCTCCTCCCACGTCGTAACCTCCAGGTCCTTACGGACGACCAGAGTGAAGGTGTTGTCCATCAGCGCTTTGGTGAAATCCACGACCTTGGCGCGTTCGGGGGTGTTGCTGAGGCCGAACATCATGTCGATCTTGTTGCTTTGCAGGTCGATCACGGCATTGCCCCAGGTGGTTTCGACCGTATCAAGCTTCACGCCGAGATGTTCGGCGAAGTCCCGGCCCATCGAGACGCAGAAACCTTCCCATTCTCCGGTCGCGAGGTTCTTGTGATAGTACGGCTCCGTGCCGGCGAATACACCGATCCGCAAGGCACCCCGCGCGCGTATCGCGTCCAGCGTCGGGCCTTCGGCGGCAGCGAGAAGCGGGCCGGGCAAAAGCAGTGCCGAAGCGCCTGCCAGGAGCATTACTTTTCCGAAGTCGCGTCTGTTCATGGTCGTATCCCCAGTTGATTATGTGTTCCCTATTGCGCCTTGCAGGCGATCAACGCGTTTTCGCGATTGATTTTGCTGGAAAGTACGACCGAATAGGTCACGCTTTCTATTTCGTCGATCTGGGCGAGCTCGTCGATGAGCGCCTCGAGATCCTCCAGGAGATTCACGCTCACGCGGCAAAGGATGTTCGCTTGGCCGCTGATCGCATCGGCGGCCAGAATCTCGGGATACTCGCGCAGGATCGAAAACAGCCGCTGCGATGCTCGCATAGAGGCGGT
>NZ_KB902607.1 GCF_000379605.1 Rhizobium giardinii bv. giardinii H152
GATATTGGCCAAGCCACATCTGATCGACGACGATGACATCGGCGTCTGAAGTTTTGGCGACGAAAGCAGAGACAAGGCGCGACTGGAGGGCGTCATAGGAAAGGCTTTCCAGTTCCACCTTGATGCCGGTTTCCTTCTCGTATTCGGGGATCATCGCCTTCATCGAAAAGAAGAACGGATCTTCAACGGACAGGACACGCACCGTATTTGCGTCTTGTGCAGCGGCACGCCGTGACACAGCCAAAGAACCGGCGCCAGCCACGAGAGCTGCGACGGAAGCGCTCTTCAGCAGATCCCGGCGCGACATATTTCCAATATCGATTGTCATAAGAACCTCCTCAGTTGCTATGTAATCCAATCCAAGCCCCTCAGCGCAGCCCTTCAGGCTTCCGGTATTGGGACTGAGATCGTTACCCCTAGTGTGCTTTTGTCAGCAGTTAGTTTGTACTTCGCACAAACTTATGCTAGTGTCAAGAAGTTGTCGCAATGAAATTCACGGTGTCGAGCACCGGCTTGTTTTGCGTCGTTGGAGAAGACCCACGCATGTCTGGTCGAGCGAGAATGTAGAGGGTACAAAGGGAGCCAGCAATTGGAGATGCAAGGTGAAGTTTGAGAGTCAGCCGTCCTATTCGTTGGGTCATCGCACGCCTGCGAGCAGAGAAGCCGCGGTAAGCGAGCATGGCGTTAACGTTACCCTAGTCTCGCAATCAGCGCTCGGCGCCATTAATCGCGGTCGGGTGCTGCAAGCTTTATATGATAATGGACCGAAAAGCCGGGCCGACCTGGCGCGTCTTGCCGGCGTAAACCGGACAACGATAACCGGCATCGTTCAGCCGATGATCGAGGAACAACTTCTCGTCGAGGGAGATGCGTCGCCGTCCGACGTCAAAGGCGGCAAGCCGGCCCGTCCGCTTTATTTCAATCCTGATGCACCGATGCTTGGCGCAGTGCTCCTTCTGCCCGGTACGATACAGGCCTGCCTTGTTGCATTAACCGGTGAGATCAAGGCCGTTACAAAAGCTGAGTTCGATCCGCTTGGCGACAAAGAAGCATTTTTAGCTGTTATGACAAAGACGCTTACTTCCACGCTGTCGCAAGCCCAACAAGCCCCGTTTGGCATCGGCGTGGCCTCTGCTGGAATGATCGACAGTGACAACGGGACCATTCTTACCGTCAACCTCGCTCCCGTCCTGACGGGGCTCCCCCTTGTAGCCATTTTACAAGAGCGCTTCTCTCTTCCGGTTGTCATCGATCATCACCCCCGTGCCTTGCTTGTTGGGGACAGATGGTTCGGGCCCGGCCG
>NZ_KB902608.1 GCF_000379605.1 Rhizobium giardinii bv. giardinii H152
TCACCTGCATATATCGCTGATATAGATTCTGATGGACATGAGGGGTCATGATCGAGAGTTCGAAATAGCAGTTCGGGTAAAGGTGACTGAGCCACGCGGCCTTACCGACCGAGGGATAGCCGGCATGCAGCGGAATAATTTTAGGCATGCGCATCATGTTGTCGCGATCAAACCGGACAACCTCTTCCAAGAAAAACGGGTCCTGATTGCGAAGGACCACGTCAGGAGCTTCACCGTCACCCGCGTGAATCTGCATGGGCATGTCTCGCTTGAGACACTCCTCAAGAGCGAGGGTGAATGTGTAGCGGCGCAAATCCTTGGTGATTTCCGCGGCAGACTCGCGGTCCATATCGGGCAACTTGCTGAAAGAACCTCTCAGCGCCTCCCAGGATACCTTTGCAGGATTGCGGTCGTGCAGCGGCCGGATAAGACCAATGAACGGCAGGAGGTAAGATTTCATCCCGTATGATTTCTTCCCGAAATTGCCGTTGCCATCCAAAGTCTCGTGTAGCCGCTTGATGTAGCGCTGCTCAAACTCGTCAAAAGAAATGTTGAGATGGAAAAACTCTCTCTGAATCTCTTCGATGCGGCTGATCCGGTTTGACCGGCAGGGTAAGATAGCCTCCTCGAAGCGGGAAATTGCTTCACCTCCCCGGTCCTCGTGGTAGCCGGTTTCGAGCATGATGTTTTCGTAATTGACGTCGCGAAACAGGCTGTTCACATACGCCCAGTAGTTCTTGCCGCGGTCATTTCTGGCCTCGATGACTGCGTCCAGTGTCGCTTCGCAGCCAAGGAACTGGGCCATTTCCTTCACCAGGAACTTAATGAAAATTCCTTGGGAAATATCTCCTGTTACCGCATCTACCTTGCCCTGAATGTCATAGATTTTGTTGAGATCATGCCTCCTGGCCTCGTCCCCGTTGAGCCATTCGGTGTAGATGCCCTTTGGAAAGTAAGCGGCCATCGGCATTCCCGCCAATGAGATGCGCTCCAGATAACGCTTTGGCGAGGTGATCGCATCCTGATCGGTGATAACGTGGCAATGAGTGTCGTCAATCGGCAGCGCATCAACTGCCTCGAATATTGCCGCGAACTCAGGTTCCTGCCTCGAGAGGAACAGCGGTAGGTGCTCCAGGTGATACAAGCCGCTCCGGTTTGAGCCGCTCGTCTGGACACTGGTCCTTGAGCCGGCGTGCGAGCCTTTTGGATACTCTGTCATTTGCGGCCTCCTATTTTTTACGGCATGACCTGCAGGTCACGAGACTTGGAATATTT
>NZ_KB902609.1 GCF_000379605.1 Rhizobium giardinii bv. giardinii H152
ACCAGTCCTGGAACCTTAATCCCCTGCGGCCCTCCGAGCATATCACTTGCGTCGACATAAACCGTAAACATAACACTGAACGCCAGTGTCGTCAGCGCAGCATAGTGTCCTCGGGTTCGAAGAACCGGGGCCAGCAAAATAAATCCGATCACGACGGACACTGCGCCTGCGCAAATCAGAGATATCAAGCCCGGCACCTCGACGAAGCGACCAAGCATTGCCACCGTGTAACCGCCTGCCCCCATAAATGCGGCGGCCCCGAAATTCGTCAATCCAGCGAAACCCATCTGGATTGTAAGGCCGAAGCAAGCGAGGACATAGATGAGGATCGTCGCCAGCATCAGCAACCCGAAGATATCTTCTCGCAAGGCGAAGATCAAAACGATTGCAGACACCAGGAGACCTGCACGAAGTAAATTCGGCTTTTCCTTCGCTGCAACTTCGGCTGAAAGAAGTAGTCCTGCGCGATGCGCAATCCATGTCCCAGCGATAACGACGAGCAACACGATAATGAAGAGTGTTTCTTCTTTTATCTCAATGATTGCCGACAAGGCTCCAGTCGCCGCAATTAATGTAGCCAGCAGTGCCGCAATTCGCTTCGGTTTCGTACCAAACATATACATGGCTATACTCTCTCGCTGGTACGTTCGGCCAGTAGACCGGTAGGCCGCCACGTAATTAGCATGATCATGATCGCGAACCCTATGACGTTCTTGTATTCACTCAGAGATGGTGTCGCCGCGACAACCAAAGTCTGCAAAGCAGCAAAAAGATATCCTCCGAGTATAGCCCCCCAAATGTTCCCCAGGCCCCCGACAATTGCAGCTGAGAAACCTATGACAGACAGTAGCAAGCCCATGTTGTAGCTGACCTCGCTGTAGTAGATTCCGTACATGATGCCGGCAAACCCTGCCGTCATGGATCCAAGCGCGAAGGTAAGAGGCGCAATGCGTTCAAAATTAATGCCCATCATGCTGGCGGTCTCTGAATCTTCGGCCACCGCACGCATCGCCAACCCGAACCGCGTTCTGTTGATAATCAGATAGACGAGCGCGATTGATGCCACGCCTCCACAGATCAGGAGCAATCCGTCCAATCTCAGATAAGCTCCCAGAAAGTCATACCCGCCGGCTGGCAACAACGAAGGGAACCGTTGCGGATTGGACCCGTTCGGAAAGAACAGACGAATGCTTTCGCGGATCGCTGTCCCCACCATCATGGTCATAAGAAGCATGTTGAGAGGTGGCGCATCGCGCAGCGGAAGAATCAGCACCCTGGAAATAGTCGCTCCCAGG
>NZ_KB902610.1 GCF_000379605.1 Rhizobium giardinii bv. giardinii H152
TCGCAGGCTGCGTGGCAACCCTGCTGCTGGCGATCGCCGCTCCGCCGCTTGCCTCCATCGCGCTCGAATTCGGTGCGCCGGAATATTTTGCCCTGATCGTTCTAGGGCTGCTCGTTTCGATCTCACTCGCTCACGGTTCCGTCCTGAAGGCACTGGGCATGATCGTCATCGGCTTGCTGCTTGGAACGGTGGGCCAGGACATCTATACGGGCGAGGAGCGCTTCACGTTCGGTCGCCTGGAATTGTCGCAGGGGATCAACTTCGTCTCGATTGCCGTCGGGATATTCGGGGTCTCCGAAATCTTCCGCAACCTTCAGAATGAACATACGCGCGAAATCGGCGTGAAGCACGTCACGAACCTTTGGCTGACGAAAGATGATTTCCGGCGGATTATCGGCCCTGTCCTGCGGGGAACGGCGCTTGGCTCGCTTCTCGGCGTATTGCCGGGCGGCGGCCACGTACTGGCGTCCTTTGCCAGCTATTCGGTCGAGAAGAACCTGTCGAAAAATCCGGCCGAGTTTGGCCATGGCGCGATCGAAGGCGTAGCTGGACCCGAGAGCGCCAACAACGCAGCGGCGCAGACGTCCTTTATTCCGCTGCTCACCCTCGGCATTCCGGCACATCCGGTCATGGCACTCATTGTTGGCGCATTCATCCTTCAGGGGATCACGCCGGGGCCGGACGTCATTACCAGCCAGCCGGCGTTGTTCTGGGGCATCATCGCATCGATGTGGATCGGCAACCTGCTGCTGGTGATCCTCAACCTGCCGTTGATCGGGCTGTGGGTGAGGATGCTAACCATTCCCTACCGTATGCTGTTTCCGGCCATCGTCATCTTTGCCTCGATCGGATGTTATTCCATCAACAACAACCCCTTCGACGTCTATGCCATTATCGTCTCCGGCATACTCGGCTACATCCTGATCCGTGTGGGCTGCGAACCTGCACCCCTTCTGCTGGGCTTTGTTCTGGGCCCGCTGCTCGAGGAGCATCTCCGTCGGGCGATGATCATCTCCCGCGGCGACGCGACGGTGTTCGTCACAAACCCGATCGCTGCATCGCTGCTCGGCTTGGGTCTGGTCTGCGTAATCCTGGCGCTCCTACCGTCGATACGTTCCAAGCGCGATCAGGTGTTCGTAGAAGACGACTGATGCAGGGCCTCTTGTCGTCGGGAGCGAGGGCGAGTTTTCAAGTGCTGTGAGGCGATAGCTACCTCAATCTTTCGCGGTCGCCGAATCTCAGAAATGTTCCTTCATTGAGGTCGAGTTTCGCCGGTTTGCGCGACTGTTTCG
>NZ_KB902611.1 GCF_000379605.1 Rhizobium giardinii bv. giardinii H152
AAATCCCGGACAATCTGAAGGGAACTGGAGAGGTGGTCGTAGCCACCGCCGGCGGCGCTTTTGAAGAAGCGCAAAAAAAGGCCTGGTTCGAACCGTTCACGCGCGATACCGGCATCAAAGTGATTACCATCCCCTCAAGCGCTAAATTGCTCGCCTCGGCAAAGCTCGGGCAACCAGAGGCCGATATCAGCAATATCAATGGCGGTGAGGTGCCAACCTGGGTCGACAATGAGGCTCTGGAAAAAATTGACTACAGTTTTTTTGCCAAGGAAACCCTCGCAGGGCTTCCGGACTTCATGAAGGGTGAATACGGCCTCGGCTCTTTCTATTACTCAGTTGTGGTCGCATACAACACAACCAAATTTCCCAAGGAGCATCCGAAGAATTGGACTGACTTCTACGATGTGAAGGCATTTCCCGGAAAGCGAAGCCTCCCAAACTGCGACCTCATGCTTTATGGAGCGCTCCTTGAAGGGGCGCTGATCGGTGATGGCGTACCCAAAGACAAGCTTTATCCTCTCGATATGGATCGTGCCTTCGCAAAGCTTAAGGAAATCAAGCCCAGTGTTGGTCGCTGGTGGGCAACGGGCGCCGACGCGCCGCAAAGCCTTATCGGCGGTGAAGTCGATATCGCCGCTGCATGGAATGGCCGCATCGTCACCGCCAAAAAACAGGGCGCACCACTGGAGCTGTCATGGGATCAGTCCATGCTGCAGTATGATGATTGGATCGTTCTGAAGAACGCGGCCAATAAGGAAAACGCCTCCAAGCTCCTCGCCTACATTTCACGGGCAGAGGCACAGGCAGCTTTTGCAGAGGCAATTCCCTACGGCCCGGTCAACAAAGACGCCTTCAAGCTTCTGCCAAAGGAACTGGCGGAAACTATACCTGGCGCCCCCGGAATCATGGAACAGCAGATCGTACAGAATTACGATTGGTGGGTTCAACGGGGTTCGGATGGCCGCACCAACTATGATGTGGCCATAGAGCGCTGCACCGCTTTTCTGTCACAGTGAGGCTTTGCAGCTGCGGGCCATTGGTCCGCAGCTGCGTTATAAAGACGATTCTCGCCCTTTACTAAGCAGCAGGATGTCCTACTGGAACCGACGAACCCGCTGAGCGAAGTAACGTTTTACCTAACGCGGCTGGGTCCACTGCTCTTCCGAGTTCATGCGGTTCGCTATCTGGAGAATGGAGAAACTGATGAGAATTGCCGTAGGTGGTATCCTCCACGAAACGAATACGTTTCGCAGGCAAGCTGCACAGCTTTCAGATTTTGAGATCGTA
>NZ_KB902612.1 GCF_000379605.1 Rhizobium giardinii bv. giardinii H152
AAGATCGGCGGTGACGTAATGTGCCGTCGCGCCGATCAGCTTCACGCCGCGCTCATAGGCCTGCTTGTAGGGGTTGGCACCCTTGAAGGACGGCAGGAACGAATGGTGGATATTGATGATCCTGCCCGACATCTTTTGGCACATCTGATCCGACAGGATCTGCATGTAGCGGGCAAGCACGATCAGTTCCGTGCCGGTCTGCTCGACCACGTCCATGATCCGGGCCTCGGCCTGTGGCTTGTTGGCCTTGGTGACGGGGATATGGTGGAACGGAATGTCGTGGTTGACAACCACCTTCTGGTATTCGAAATGATTGGACACGACGCCGACGATCTCGATCGGCAGGGCGCCAATCTTCCAGCGGTAGAGCAGGTCGTTGAGGCAATGGCCGAAGCGCGACACCATCAAAAGCACCTTCATGCGGCTCTGGCCTTCGTGGATTTCTGCGTCCATCTCGAATTTCTCGGCGATCGGCTTGAACCCCGCGACGAGGGGCGGAAGCTTCACGCCTTCTTCGGAGATGAAGGAGACGCGGGTGAAGAACCTGCCGGTGTCGAGGTCGTCGAACTGCGAGCTGTCGACGATGTTGCAGCCCTTCTCAGCAAGGTAGTTGGAAATTGCAGCAACGATCCCGCGCGTCGATTTGCACGTCACCGTCAAAACATAATTGGTCATGCTAGATTCCTAATTGACGATTCCAACACGCGGTCACGCCATCATCTTCTGGCGGAACGCGGTTATTCGCTTTCGATTTTGCTCAAAAAGCTTTCGAGCTCATCCGGGGCGATGCTCACCAGGTGCGTCTTCTCCGGGTAGGCTCCAGACTTTACATCTTCGGCATACTCCCGAAATGCTTGCACGCGTTCCCCCTGCAGCCGGTCGAACTCGGCGGCAAAATCACGGTAGACCTTAGCGTGGCGTGGATAATGACCGCGGTTTTGTCCAAGGACGTCCTCGGCGAACAGATATTGCGCGTCGCATCCTGTCCCCGCCCCCATCGAAAGCATCAGCAGTGATGTGCGTTTGGATATGGCTGCGGCGACCTCGCCGGGCACGACCTCGATTTCGGCAGCAAAGGCGCCTGCCTCCTCGAGAGCTTTCACCTGACGCCAGACTTCGAGTGCACTCGCGGCAGTTTTACCGACTGCGCGAAAGCCGCCCGTCCATGTTGCCTTGGAGGGAATGAGCCCGACGTGCCCACAGACTGGGATCCCTTCTTCCCGTAACCGCCGCACAGTCGACAGTCCGGCGGCGCAGTAAACGGCGTCGCCGCCTGCGCGGATC
>NZ_KB902613.1 GCF_000379605.1 Rhizobium giardinii bv. giardinii H152
GAGCGTCGCAACAATCTCCACCCTCGCATGCGCGGGAGCAGAGACGAGAGATCGAGGGTCGGCAGGATGTGCGATCGGATCAGCCATTGTGAGGCCAACCTACAACTTACCTAGGTGTGATCGAAGCGCTATTTCGAAACGACTGCAGGAATTCCTGAACTTTTACGGGTTGGCCGAGACGCGCACTCTCGATGGCTGCGAACACAAGCGCTACGGATTGCAGGTTATCCTCAACATTGGTGGGCATTGGTGGTCCGCCGTCGAGCCAATGGCAGAATTGCTCGATCAATAAAGCATTTTCCCACTTCACCCCGGGAAGGAGTTGTACTTTCTGTCCTTTGCCATGTCGGCTGAGTTGTTTGATCCTGTTGGGATCTCTGTGAAACACTTCGATTTCCCGATGGTCGAGAATTGCCGTTCCGAATGCTGCTTCCACACGAAAATACTCACTACACCAGCTATTGAGTCCTGTTGCTTGCGTTGATGACCCCTCATATACCCCGTGGGACCCATTTGCGAAATCCATAACAACGATGACGTCTGTGTCGCCCTTGTATTCTGCCCATTGCGGCTTCCAGGTGCGGGCATAGATCGACGTGCACGGCGCACCCGCGAGATCGGCAATGATGTCGAGATGATGCACCGCGCCCTCGATCAACATCGGATGGACCATCTCGTGCCGGAATCGACCCCAGGAATCGTACGACCGGTAGTCGCCCGCGAAACGACCTGAGACGGTATTGATCGGACCGAGGGCGTCGTTGCTGACAATCGCCCTCAGCGTCGACTTGTCCTGGTCGAAGCGGTGGCTCATCGTCACGCCCATCTTGCGGCCCGCGGCCTTCACCTTGTCGGCGATGCGGACGGACGCCTCCATGGTATCGGCGATGGGCTTTTCGGACAGGATGTGCATGCCGCGTCCAAGCGCCAGATCGACGATCGACTCGTGATGGGCGGGCGGAACCACGATGGTGCACAAATCGGCGTCCACCGCTCCGAAAGCTTGTGCCGCCGACGTAAAACACTGCGCACTCTCAAGATTGAGGTGCTTCCGACCGATCTCAAGGGCTTTGGGGTTGATATCCACAAGCCCCACAACTTCGATTGTTCCATCGGCGATGTTCGGCGGCAGATATTCTCTGCACCAATATTCCCCAAAACCACCCGCTCCGACATGAAGGACCTTATAGGCCATGATTATCTCTCCCTAACAAGCTCGGACGCCAATCAGACCCGTTCAGGGCGAACATCGGCCGGACCATGCTTGTGCTCCCAAAGGTGCCCAAAGCGCTTCTTGCCCTCGAGCGTTGTTTCGAAATAGGCACCCTTCACGTGGTCCCTAACTTGCGGAAGGTCGTGATGGTGGCCCATGCCAATCGCTATGCAATCACCGGCTTCAACCTCGAAGCTGCGCGATCCGACGACGACGGTTCCCGCTCCCTCGATGATCACCCAGTACTCGTCACAGTCGTGGTAATGTGAATCGAAATTGGTCGCCTTTGGGTAGCTGACGGGATCGCCTTGCGTATCAACGGTATTGCTAGGAGAAACCCGGAAAACGCCGCATCCGCCGAGTTCACTACCCCACTTACCGCTGAATAGAATGATCTGTGCCGTCTCATCGCCAGCATCTGCGATGAAAGGACCGTTTGCCTCATCCAGATCCGAGAACTGACCTTCGTAAAGCACCTGCGCCCTCTTTCCGCTCGTCAGCCGGCATGATCCGCGCGTGACCAGCAGACGCTTCTTTTCGGCTTCGACTGGCAGCGGAAGGGGTAGCCCGGAGAGCTCAACGAATTCAAACCCGGTAACTTCGCACCAGCCCGGCGACTGTTCTCCACTTTTGAACACCGACATCTACTATCTCCTAAATGCAGCTAGGCTTTGTTGCGGCGGATCGCCTTGAAGGCGAGCGTCTGGGACTTGATCGCTTCTTCGGTTGGCAACCTCTCCATGCTGCTTGCGCCGTAGAAGCCGTGGCATCCCGGGCACGAACTCAGGATGAACCGTGCATCCTCCGGATTGGCGATCGGACCGCCGTGGCAGAGGATGATGATGTCGTCGCGAACCGCTCGCGCCGCTTCTATGCAATCGTTGATTAGAGCGACGCAGTCGTCCATCGATTTGCCAGAACGTGCGCCAATTGCACCACCCGTCGTCAAGCCCATGTGGCAGACGAGAATGTCGGCACCAGCCTTGGCCATAGCCACCGCGTCCTCAGGATTGAACACGTAGGGTGTCGTCAACAGATCGAGCTTGTGCGCCTCGGCGATCATCTCGACTTCCTGAGCATAGCTCATGCCAGTCTCTTCCAGGTTTTGGCGGAACAGCCCGTCGATCAGACCAACGGTCGGGAAGTTCTGCACACCAGCGAAGCCGATTTCCTTCAACTCGCGCAGGAAGTTCGGCATGACGACGAATGGATCCGTACCATTGACGCCGGCAAGAACCGGGGTACGCTTCACGACAGGGAGAACCTCGCTCGCCATGTCGACGACGATCTGGTTCGCGTTGCCATAAGCGAGAAGGCCCGCAAGCGAACCGCGGCCGGCCATGCGGTAGCGGCCGGAATTGTATATGACGATGAGGTCGATGTCGCCGGCTTCCTCACTTTTCGCGGAAAGGCCGGTGCCGGCGCCGCCACCGATGATCGGCTCACCGCCTCGGATTTTTTGCTTGAAACGGTCAAGAAGTTCTGCGCGGGTGGGACGGCGGTTATAGGTGTCAGTGCTCACGAAAGGCCTCTCTAAAGTTTGTGACAAGGAGATCCGCAAACTGCGGATCATTGATGTGCAGGGGAACGCGGGTCACTTGCCGCTTGGCGGTGCGACGGAGCGTGCGTTCGAGCACTGCGAACAGGGCAGCATCGGCTTCCGGATCGTGGAAGGGTTGACCGGGCGCATCGATCGCCGAGACGCCGAGCTCCGGAATCAGGAAACGGACAGGACCCTCGCAAAGATTGAGCCGCTCGCCGATCCATTCGCCAATTTTGTTGCATTCCTCAGGGGTCGTGCGCATCAACGTGACCTGAGGATTATGGACATGCAGACGGCGCGAGCGAAACTCAGTCGGGACCGTCTCCATTGCTCCGAAATTGACCATGTCGAGCGCGCCGCACGAGCCGACATAGGGCAATTTGGTCCGGGCGAAGGCGCCGAACCGATCGGCCGTGCAGGGAAAGACGCCGCCGACGAGAAAGTCGCAGACCTCGGTGGTGGAGACGTCGATCCCGCCGACCAGCAGACCCGAATCGGCGAGCTTCTCGAAGGATTGCCCGCCGGTGCCGGTGGCATGGAATACCAGGCAGTCAAAATCCGCTTCCAACGTCCGGGTCACTGCCTGGACGCATGGCGTCGTGACGCCAAACATCGTTAGGCCGATTGCAGGCCTCTCGTCGGCCGCAGCGACAACAGGCTTGTTGAACACCATTCCGGCGATGGAATTGGCAGCGTTGGCGAGGACCACCCGGGAGATGCGGTTGAGCCCAGACACGTCGGTAACCGAATACATCATGCTGATATCGGTCGGCCCGACATAGGGCGCGACATTGCCCGAAGCCACCGTCGAGACGAGAACCTTCGGCGTGCCGATCGGGAGCGCCCGCAGTGCAGGGGCGATGAGCGCCGTACCACCCGTTCCGCCCGCACCAATGATGCCGTCAACGTCCGCGCGGGAGTGAATGAACTCGACCAAGGCCCGTGACATAGCGGCGACCGCCTTGCCGCGGTCCTTGAGCTCCTCGGCTCTAGGCGGATTGGGGTCGAAACGCGCCACCTCCGACGACTGAACGTCGACATCTGACGCTTCGTTGTGAAGCACCGACACCGACACATCGACCAGAACGACGTCGCAACCCGCATCCCGGATCAGGTCGCGGAGATATCGCAGTTCGCTGCCCTTGGTATCGCAAGTCCCCACCACATAGACTGTTTTCATTGGTCTCCTCCCAACTTCCCCTCGATCGGCTCGCCTCTCGATGAAAGAGAAATAGAACCCATGCGGTCAGCATTTCAATTGTGCTCTGTCGGTGCTTTGGGTAAAATTGGGTAGCTTTCCGCAAGGATCAAAATGCGCGCTCTCCCAATCCTTCCTTCAATCCAGATCGTGACAGACCTGGAGGTAGCCGGCGCGCAGGCGCAGCGCGTCTCGCTCTATTGCCCTTCCTGCAAAGGGTTGGGCGCCAGCTATGACAGCGTTGTCCTGCTCCCAATACATGACGCCAACGGGCGTCTGCTGTCTGAACTTGGACCCCGAAGAAAATATCCGGAGCATCTCTATGCGGGGGTATTTGCCCTCGATCCGTTCCGTCGTCATGCAGAGATTCTAAGGGCGTTGGAATGTGCCGGCTTCACCGGCGTCGTTAACTTTCCGAGCGTCAGCATGGTTGATGGGGAAATGCGTTTGAGCCTCGACGACTTAGGCTATGGGGCGAAGACGGAGATTTCCTTTCTAAGGGCGGCCGTGGCGAATGGCTTCAGCGCACTCGCATTGGTGGACAGTTCTGAGATCGGGCGAGAGGCTGTCGCTGCGGGGGTGTGCGGATTGATCGCCGTACGTCACACGACGGAAGCCGTGCTTGATGAACTCAGCAAAATTGCACGACAAACTACACTAGGCTTGTTTCGCCTCCCCGAAGCTGTCGGCAGTGCCCCGGAGGGTGGCTGACCAGATTTCATCTTTTTCCATCAGCGCGGCGAAATCCGCGATCGCTCCTTTTTGTTGTCGCTTATCTTTTTAATGCCAACTGGAGAGCGCCAGTCTTCCCATTTACCCGATTTCTACGACACGCGAGGTGCCGGCGCTTGCCATTTTGCGCGAGCAACCCAACCGAACCGAGACAGACGAAATTTCATTTGCTTGATCGCGGCTTCTTGATGATCTCGAATCCGGAGAGGATGAGGCTTGCCATCGCGGGCCGTAATAATGTGTCGGGAAGGGGCGTCGAAAAGTTCTGTAAGAGGAGTCGGATCCATTCTTGGACCTTATCGGCACCATCGAATTGACCGAGGAACGAAAACGGCACCTCATAGCTGTTTCCGATTAATCCGCTTGGAGGAAGAGCCTTTTCGAGCCACAACGGTGTAACGATGTTAGCAAGTGCCGGGGGCCAATAGGGGGGAGGACCACCATACTGGCGCATTCCGGCAACTGCCGAAATGTACTGTCGGAGCTCTTCAGTATCCGAAAGGGATGTCAGGCGCCCAACAAGCGCAATGAATGCCGCCTCAATATCGATTTCTCTGAAGAGAACGAGCAGAGTCGAAGCCTCAGATGACCGATACGTCCCATCGGGTAGCGGCCTCGCGCAAATGGATCTGGTTTTCAGGAGATGGCCGACCAGTATCGGCCAGAGTGAGCTCTCGAACATGTCTCGTGGGAATGCGAACTGCTCAGAAAAACGCCGCGCAATCCAATCAATCTCTACAGCATAGAGGAGTTCTTCCGGAGCTGTTGCGGAATGTCGCGTCTTTATCGCCAGTTGAATGACAGCGAAGCGATCTATCCAGGACTTGAATTCAACGATCTCATCGTTGTGCGGCATGATCCAAACCGATCGCTCGTCTCCACGATAACGGCGTGGAGACAGCCAGACCTTACCCGAGCGCGCCGCGCGCTCCAGAACCGACTCCATCTCTGTTGCTGCAGCAACGCGACGTGCTGCAACCGCTGCCTGAGACATGACTTTCAGCGAAATGGGCATCAGGTCCCCGTCGGCGGGTCGTGCCTGACGCTCCTTGAGCGTGGCGCGTAGCCAACCCACGGCCCAGTCCATATGTTTACGGATCTCGGTT
Organism: Rhizobium giardinii bv. giardinii H152; assembly: GCF_000379605.1. GTDB lineage: Bacteria > Pseudomonadota > Alphaproteobacteria > Rhizobiales > Rhizobiaceae > Pararhizobium > Pararhizobium giardinii. Next base: position 5,793 of record NZ_KB902613.1, read on the forward strand.
TCCGCCATGGTCGACAGAATCGGGCTTGGCTCCACGACATGCTGGCGCACCTCTATGACGGGCATCACGCCCGACAGGTTGCCGCGCGCGCAGGCGATACCCTCAGCCTCAATGCCCTTTTCCGACACAGACAGTGAAACGGGTGCCTGGCTGTTGCAGGCATATTGGACCTGACAGCAAGGCTCCGTCGCTGTTCCACTGACGATCTCACGGCTGCGTCGTGACGTGCAAAACAGAGTTGCACCATAGCGCAGCGCCGCGTCGCGAAAGTCGCTGCGGGGAAGTTTATGCTTTCCATTCGCACTGACGAGGGCGGCCCGCGGCCGCATCCATTGCCACACGGCATCGTAGGCTAGGTCACGATCGATGTAACTGTAGGAGCCGTGGTGCGGCACCTTCACGATATCGCACGCAAGCCCCATCGGATACCGAGCCATAAGATAGGTGAAGTTTTCTAGGTCGCCCGTCAGCAGGAAGCGGCGCGTCTGGACTCCTAGCCGTGCCTGCACCAGGAGCACGATGGAGGTGTCGTTCAAGACCGAATTCCCGAAGAATTCAGGCTCGACACCCTTCGTTGCAGCCTCTTCTCTGAAATCTGCCGGTGGCGCTGGGCGTGCTGTCGGAGGCAGCGACGGCACACGGTCGGGTGCAATCTCACCGGTCGAAATCGCGAAGCGGAGATCGGAAAACAAATCCTCGATGTCGGCTTCCTCTTCGGTATCCCGCAACAGCCAACCGACCGGCATCGGCTGCTCGAGGAAAAGGCTCAATGAGTCACTGCCGACAAGAAGCCGTTCGATGAGACGGCCGGCTGGGGAGATAACTTTGATCGAAAGGCCGCCGTCAGGACTTGTCCAACTCGCGCCCTCGACCGGCCAGGAAATGTCACACAAGGGCGGTAGAGCCTTTTCCAAGGCCTCGGTCTGATCGAGACCGCGTGCGATACGGGGGCCGAAAAGCCAGTCGTGCCGCCGAAAGGCTGGAACGCAAGGTCCCCAATAACGGCGGATTGGGAGAACGTCCTTCTGTTTGACATAGGCCAACAGTCCATCGATATGGTCGGCATCACAGTGGCTGAGAACGGCCAGATCGATTTGCGTAGCGCCCAGTCTACCGAGGGTCGTTTTGAGGGGGCCTGCACCCCCGACAGGTCCGCCGTCGACAAGAATGGTTGATGGTTTGCCTGCTTTCGGCAGCCAATGGAGGACGAGAGCATCGCCGTGACCAACATTGATCATTTCGAGCTTGAGCTCCGCCTCTGGTCTTTTGGCCATCTGAACTAAACTTTCGAGTGGGAGGGAATCTTGGAATCGACCGCGTGTGGGCGGCCTTGGGATCGTTGCTTGCTGTTCAACTTCAGGCCAAGGTGCCCGGCCAGCCGCCGGCAGTCTTGATGAAGTTGGTCGCTCCAAGATACTAAATTAGCCCACGGCCGATGATCAAATGCTTTGTAAACAACGCTATCTCCGAGCCCACACCTCATGTGGCGGGAAAGTAGGCTCTAGTTCCGAAAGCAGTCAGGGGCTTCGAGCGGTTCAGAGTTTTGCGAACGGGACATCGACCGAGGACGGGAATTCCGGCGACTTGCAGGCAAGTTTCTAGGAATTAGTACAAAAGCAAAATATTAATCTGCTCGGATCTGTGACTTAAACAAGGATGCTAACTATCCTTCGGTTGCATCCAATCGAATTAGAAGATCAACTGCTTAGTGCAGTCGATTCGTTCGGGGATCTGGGCCTTCCCTTCTTGCCATCACACGCAGGACGAGGCGACGACGCTGGGATGCATGGGTAGAGGCGAAACAATTTTGTCGGATAGCTGGGGCGAGCGCCTGAGCAGGCATTTTGAGGAACTGCGCGCGGCGCGAGCACGTTCTGGCGCGCCAGTTTTTGCCCTTGAGCATGGATTGGACATCAACGAATTCGCTTCACTGACAAAGCACCTTCATTATCAGCTTCGCAACGGCGCAAGCTTTCTACCCGATTGGCTCCTTTGGGTCGTCTATGGCGCTGAGTTGGGCTATAATTTCAATGGTCAGGACTATTGGACCAGTTTTGAGAAACAGACGCCTCTTTGGTCTCATCGTTACAATCGGCGCTGGCTTCGTGACGCATTCAAACGGTTTGACAGGCGTTACCGGGGTGTCGTTCCGCAAGGCGCGTGGGCTAGCCAATTTTCTATTATTGCCTGGCCCATCACTCACGCGATCCTTCCGCAAGATCTACAAACACAATTGGCTCAGACTCTCTATCAACTCAGCTTCGGGATCGCGGCCCGTTTGGACGAGGGACCTGCTGCGATCGGCAGGTTTATTGGGAAGCGGGGAGTGGGAAGCTCGCGCTTTCGCAATTTCCTGCAACAAGAGGAAATGGTCGGGCGTATCGCGATAGCATTGCTTGGCGGTTCGAAAATCGAGCCGGACGAGACAATACTTTCAGGGACACTCACCCGCATCGTCGGCGACCTTGAGAAAGGCCAAAGCGCAAGAGCTTGGCTCGGAGATGCACGTCGTGTTGTCGAACGCGCTCGTATCAAAGGCGTTGGCCATTATGGAATGTGGAGCCAACACCCTGTCGCCATCGAGGCGCCAGGCGCCAAAGAGGCTAAGCCTGATCTCACACCTTCAATCGTTCTACAGCGTGTGGAAGGCGGCGAATGGATCGTGATCGCGCGATTTGCTTCCTACGGTGCGCTTGCCAATCTTTCAGTCGACAGTGAACGTTTTTTGAAAGTTACGCGCTGCAGAATAAATGGCGCAGATGGATTTCGGCCGGCGGGTTGGCTTATGTCTGACGATCAGCAGCGGGTGTTAACCTCGTGGCCGGATCCCAGCCAACCCCTTGTCCAATTTGAGAAACCACACGAAACTATTGATGCACTTTTGAAGGCCCACGGACGATTGTCGCAGGGGCCCCGTTGGCTTTTTGAGATCGGACTTGACGGAAAAGCACGTGAGGTTCCCGCTCTCCGGGTTCAGGCGAGGAAACGCTATATTTTAGTGTCGCGGGATCCTATTGCGAATCTGCCATTCGCCTCATCTATCCGCTTACGGTGCTTGAACTGCCATGTTTCATCCATCGACCTTCCCGCCAACATCTCCGATACGGAATTTCGCACGCTACGCCTCGCGGGGATCCACGTCACACGATCGATCTCGTTCTGGCCCTCTGGTCTGCCGCCTCGTCGCTGGGATGGACATAGCCGAGCGGACTGGTTTGTCGGAGAAACGCCGACATTCGGGATTGAGGCGGATCACGACGTCCATAGTCTCACTGTATCAGTCGACGGTGGCAGCCCTGCACTGTTTCCTAAGCTTGCCGCTGCAACCCCGATCTTTATATCCCTGCCAAGCCTCTCTCAGGGCATCCATCGGGTCGATTTAGACGCGAAAGTAACCAGCTTCAGCGGCGAGATCGTATCTTCGAAAGCAAGCATCGAGGTTCGTCTTGAACCGCCTGTGCCATGGACGGCGGGGGCAACTGATTTTAGGGGGATGCTTCCTTCAATCGAACCTCCAGACCCAAGCCTCGACGAGTTCTTCGAGGGGCGCACTAGCCTGAGCATACTTGGTCCCGTGTCACACCCTGTCTCGGTGTCGCTCGAGTTGTTTGATGCGGGTCATGTAGAACTCGCAACCGAAGTCGTCATGGAGACCAGTCTACCTTGCGATGAAGAGGTATGGCGGCGTCAAAGCACACAATTTATCAGGCGGTCCTCCTCTCCGTGGGCCTATCTTTCTGCAGCGAGTGCGAACCTCGTCATCACAAGCGAGGAACTGGGGACGTGTCGGATACCAATGCGCCGCGACTTGCGCCCCATTCGACTCATCTGGCACAGTAATAGCCGTGCTACTCAGGTACGCCTCATCGACGATCATGGCGGAAGGGCCCCGGTTTCTTTAGAATTCTGTCCGTTCATCTCACCCTGCGCACCATATTTGCTGCAATCGCAGGAACTTGCAGAAGGTTTCGAGCCTCCAGCGAATGGTGGGTTGTTTTGGCTCCAGCATGGCGAAGGAAGCGAAGGGCTAGTGGTTAGCATGCCTCTGGTTGCCAGCTTGTCGGACCTTGCTCCCGAGCCGCCAGAAAATGCCTTTCCCTCCGGCCCGGAGGCCTTGCGAATAACGCAGGCACACTTGTCGCGATGGCGGCAGGCAGCGCTTGCGGGCCCCCTGGCAGAGGTTCGCCGTGAACTCATTGTCAAAAACCTTGAGCGGCATCTGTTCCGGATTCTCTGCGGAGAGGTCTGGTTCCAAGCGGAAAAGGTTTACGACCTATCCGCAAAGACGGCAGCCGATTTGCGAACACTGGCGCTGAACATCGAAGCTAAGCCAGCTTTCGCTGTTCTGATCGGTAGAGATTTCGAAGACCTTCACTCGCTTGGCGTTCCGGCGCGTATCGACCGAATTGTTGAAATGGCAAAGAGATACCGCGTGTGCGATGAAGCGACCGCCCGAGTTGCGCTCACGATTTGTCTTACTGAGGGCTATACGGACCCTGCGCTCCTGGACAGGTTAAGTTCGCTTGGTAAACACGCCCGATCTATGCTGCGGGCAGCGCGTCTTTTATCGTATGCGCAGGTTCCGACCGATTGCCAGAGTTCAGTGAAGGTGGCCTCATGACAACCATTGTGTCGGCCCTAGAAGTTCTCACAACAGCGCATCGTTTCCTAGGCGTTTTCGATGACGGGACGATAAGCAACTCTTACCTCGCTGCGACACTGAGACGCTTGGCCGGAGCCACATGTCCTTGTTCTCCGAAAACGCTTTTGCGCGCTGCGATGGATGCTCATCGAGGTTTGGTCTCGAATCCTGAGATTTTCCAGGAGCAGGTTGAGGTAACAATCGATGCCCTTGTGGCCGTCGGGGATCTTCTCGAACTGAACGATGTCACCGCTGTCGATGAAAACATCAAAGGGACGTGGCTTTTTGCAGCTCCGCCCGGATTTGTAATCCACTTTGGCGATGCTGCGAACATCATCGGCCTGACCCGAGATGAACAAACCCCGCTTCCGGCTGTCGTGAGGGATCGGGTTGTCGTTCGGGGCGTCTCCAGAAAGGTCTATCCCAAGGAAGGTGAAGACCTGCGCGCGCTGCTAGGCGCGCTGGGCCTGAGGGAAGTATCGAGTGCGACCTGGCTTCGCCATCCCAAGAGCGTACCTGTCAAAGATCTCATTGATAGAGCCGATCTAAAACTTGCGGCATCCGGCAGGGGGGGCGATCTGGAAGATCTTCGAGTCTTTAATCACACATCCGAGAGCAGGAACTATCGAGCGCGCTGGGAGACCGCCAAAGGGAAATCCGGCCGCTTCGTGATGCGTCGAGCCCAGGCTTATGGCGCCGATCGGTGGGGTTACGGCGAACTCTTGAACGGTGATGTCGTAAAGCTTTTCGAGTTCCCCGAACCCGAGGATCGGTGGCGGGGGTGTGACATCGCGTGGAGATTGATGTTGGCACTGCAGTCGCATCAGGGGAGGGCCGTCGCATACCGCGTTGAGATAAGGGAGGATATGGCCGGCTTGGACCTATTCCACCCGATCCCAGACTGGGCAACCAGAGCGCTTATCTTCACCGGGAAGCAAGTTCCGGCGCGATCGTGTCTCTTATCTTTCGATATTCCTGTTGCCGAGTTGTCGGCAACTGAGAAATTCCTTGAAACCTTTTTGTTCTTATCCCGCGCAGCGGATTGAATCGGTGAATCATGTCCAAAACAATTCAAGAAACGATCGAATCCCTACATGGCGCTTTGAAGGACTACATCGAGGCCACATACCACATAGGTAATGCCCAATTGATCGCCCAGCGCCGGGCACTTCTGGATCGCAACGGCGTCACTCATCAGATCCCCTACTTGGAGTCGACGCCTCGGTACCAGACCGGGGATCGGTTCGAAGAGATAAAGGGATTGCCGCCGTCAGCGCTGTCGGTTTTTTCTGAGTTATCCGCGCCCAAGGGCGATTTGCCCAAGCTCCTACACAATCCCGCCTATACCCATCAGAAGGAAGCAATCGAAAACGCGCTGATCGCCGGCAAAAACCTGGTCATCATGACCGGAACGGGCTCTGGCAAAACAGAGTCTTTTCTAATGCCTATCCTCGGGAAGCTTGCAAGGGAAGCGGCAGAGCGTCCGGAAGCCTTCAAGAACCACCGTGCAATGCGCGCGTTGCTTTTGTATCCTATGAACGCGCTCGTCAACGACCAACTGGGAAGAATGCGGGCAATCTTTGGCGACCCACGTCTAACCGAACTGTTCGGCAATTGGGCGGGGCGCCCGGCGACTTTTGCGCGCTATACAAGTCGAACGCCTTATGCGGGCGTCCGCAACCGCAAGAAAGATCCACAGAAGCTTGCATCTTTCGAGGAATTTTTCGTCGAGATCGAGAGGCAGGCAGCGGATCCGGGTGCGGAAAATCATGATCACGCGAAGAACCTCAGGGCGCAACTCAGGAAGAAAGGGAAATGGCCTGCAAAGCCTGATTTGGCAGCCTGGTTTGGCGCAAAGAACGCCCGCTGGTTCGACAAGAAGACGGACGAATTCCTTCGCGCGATCACGTTGGCCGACGATTCGGAATTGATCACGCGACATGAGGTTCAGGCTGCATGCCCAGATCTCCTCGTCACGAACTACTCGATGCTTGAATATATGCTGATGCGACCGATCGAGCGGTCAATATTCGACGACACGAAAGCGTGGCTGGCAGCAAATCCCGAGGAAAAAATCACCGTCGTTCTTGACGAAGCCCACCTCTACCGCGGCGCCGCTGGGGCGGAAGTCGGCTTGCTACTCAGGCGTCTGCGCGACCGGTTGGACATTCCTCCTGAGCGTTTTCAGGTTATCTGCGCGACCGCGAGTTTTAACGACGCTGATAAGGCGGGAGAGTTTGGAGCTGCACTTGCGGGAGTTTCCGCGGAGAACTTCCACACGGTGACGGGGCAGTTGAAGCTTAAGCAGAACCCGGCAGCGGCGAGCGTAGCTGATGAAGCCATCTTGGCATCCCTCGATCTTGCGAAATTCTACTCCGCAGATCCCGCCGGCCGGCGTGAGGCCATCGCCCCATTCCTGGACTACCGCCATGTTCAGCCAACCGGCGAAGTTGAGCGTGATCTGTTCCAGGCGTTGGAAACATTCCCGCCGATCGCTCTCCTTATCAACTCGACGATGAAAGCGGCGCAACCTTTGGAAAAGCTTGCGCCGATGCTTTTCCCTGAAGGTGAGGCAAATGCCAACGTTGCATTGACGGCATTGTTGGCGCTTGGCAGCGTCGCGCGCGAATCCGTCGGTGAAGCCGGGCTGCTACCTTGCCGCATTCACAATTTCTATCGCGGCCTGCCGGGATTATGGGTCTGCATGGACGCCGAATGCACTGAGGTGTCCGATGATGACAAGTCAGGCATTTGCGGGAAGATGTTCGGGCAGCCACGCGAACAGTGCAACTGCGGTGCCCGCGTTTTGCAGTTCTTTACCTGCCGCAATTGCGGGGCGGCCCATGCTCGCGCCCATACCAATGACGTGGATCAACCAAACACACTTTGGTCGGAGCCTGGTCGGCGCATGAAAATGCACGCCGGAGAGGTGGGCCAACTCCTGGACCTAGATCTTCTCCTGGAAGAGCCTCGACAGACCGGTGTTGCTGAAATAGCAAATTACGACCTTCTGACGGGTCAACTGGATCCGGATCTTCCCGGCTCAAGGATGAGGAACGTCTATATTCGAAAGGATCGAACAACGCCGGCCATAGATGATGAAGGACAAAGCGATATACGGCTGGAGGCGCGCGGCCAGTTTACGCCATGCGCCGTCTGCGGCGAGACGGCGAGCTTTGGCCGTACCTCGATCCAGGACCACCAGACGAAGGGTGACCAACCCTTCCAAGCCTTGGTCTCTCGGCAAATTCAAGTTCAGCCACCCAGTATCCAAGCAGCGTCAGGGTTCGCGCCTCTGCGCGGCCGAAAAGTTCTAGTCTTCTCCGATTCCCGTCAGGTGGCCGCGAGACTCGCGCCGAACCTCCAAATGTACTCCGTCCGAGACGCTCTTCGTTCGCTGATCGTCTGGGGATACGGCCGGCTCAATCAATCGCCAATGCTATCCGGCAATCTCAATCTGGAAGATCTTTATCTGGCAGTTACCCTTGCCTCCCGCGCGCTCGGCGTCCGGCTGCGGCCAGAAATGCGAAATGGGGAATTCTTTGCTGAGAACCTGGTTGACGATGCGGTCGCCGACGGTGCACTGGAGAACGAGATGCGGCTCGTTCGACTTCGCAGCGATTTCGTCTACGAGACACCGCCGACGGCCTTGCTCGACGACATAATCAAGACGGTCAGGGATAAGCATCTCGGACTGGAGGCGCTAGCGCTGGCGTCGCTAAGAGAAGCTGCGAATAAGCAGGCAAACATCGTTGCTCTTCCGAAAATTCCGGGATTTGCGGAGACCGATAGCGAAAAAGTTGCCCTGGCGCGCGCTTGGCTGCGCTGCTGGCATCGAGAGGGCTTTTGGCTCAATATGATGCCGCAGGGCTGGTACAATCGCAAAGGTGGCGGGACGAGTGTTCGAAGCAGGAAATCGTCCTTTGCTGCTATGAAGAGGATGATCGGCGACAAAGCCGCTTACAAGATCTTCGAAAAGAACTGGGAGCCGCGGCTTCACGCGTCGTTCACGCAAGACGACAACGGCTTCAAACGGCTTCTGGGACGGAACCTGTCGCTAGAACTGGATGGCGACTGGGTGCGTTGTGAGGCATGCCGATCCGTTCACCGGCCGGTGCCGCGAATTCCGCAGTGTTTGGACTGTGCCTCAACATCGATCAAAAAGCTCGATCCGATGAATGATCCGGTCTTCGTTGCCCGAAAGGGATATTACCGTGCGCCAGTAGCAACGCTCCTTGAAGACTCGTCAGAGCCGCCAATGGCGCTCATCGCGGCCGAGCATACCGCCCAATTGAACGCGCCGCAGAGCGAGGACGTCTTCTCAAAAGCCGAGGAAAACGAGCTTCTATTCCAGGATGTCGAACTGACGTGGATCGACCGTCCCAATAAAGTCACAGCGATCGACATTCTTTCGAGCACCACGACTATGGAAGTCGGTATCGATATAGGAGCGCTGTCTGGCGTTGCGTTGAGGAACATGCCGCCCGGTCGCGCGAACTATCAACAGCGCGCTGGTCGCGCGGGACGCCGTGGCAACGCCGTTGCAACTGTTGTAGCGTTTGGAAGTGCTGACAGTCACGATGAGCATTATTTCAGCGACCCCGAAGCTATGATTGCCGGGCCAGTAGTCGATCCGAAACTGACTCTCGACAATCCAGAGATCGTCAAGCGCCACATCCGAGCGTTTATCATCCAGTCTTACCTTCAAGCGAAAATTCCTGCGTTCGATCCGACTGCCAATCCTGATCTTTTTTCGGTTCTTGGCTCGGTCCACGCGTTTCAATCCGGATCGGGGACTTTAAACCGAAACGATTTCGGTGAGTGGTTGAACAAGAACACTCAGCCGCTGCGGTTGCGAGCGGCCTCGTGGTTGCCGACCGAGCTTTCTGATCCGGACCGCGACGGGCTCCTCGAGGCCATGGCTGAGGATTGCCTTCGAGAAATCGACAACGCCCTCTCCGCGAGCAGAACCGTCGAGGTTTCGGCGGACGAGAGCGAGGAGGATCAAGACGACGAAATAATAGAAGTTCCGCTGGAGGAAGGGGAAGAGTCGCCACCGCCGCAGTTGGCTGCAGACGGCAAATTGTTGGACAGGCTTCTCTACAAGGGCGTTTTGCCGCGTTACGCCTTTCCAACCGACGTGGCGACATTCAGCGTATTCGACGAAGAACGATCGAAGTCATATCGGCCGATCATGAAGTTTGCCCCTTCACAAAGTTTGCCCGTCGCGCTTTCCCAATACGCGCCCGGCAAACAGGTCTGGATTTCCGGTAAGTGTTATACCTCTGGCGCCGTTTATGCAGCTATGCCCCAAGACCGACGCGATGCTTGGAATAAGCGGCGCCTCTTTATGGAATGCTCCGAATGCAGCTTTGCCGAAACAGTCGAATTGAACAGCGGTCTCCAGCGCGGCGACAAACGAGATTGTAGAGCCTGTGGACTGGAAGATTGCTTTGGGCCGGCGCATTTCTGGTTGCGGCCTCCGGGATTTGCGCATCCGGTCGACGCCGAGGAGGTCACCTCCCCGGACGACATGCCGGAGACATCTTACGCCACACGGGCCAAACTGACGATGTCGACACCAGGTGATGACGAGCGTTGGCGTGTTGTTAGCGAGCGAGTTCGTGTCATGCCGGACAGAAGCCATCTTCTGGTATCGAATACGGGTCCGAAACGCGAGGGATACGACTACTGTACGCATTGCGGGAGAATAGAGAGCCATGTCGAAGCCACAGGCGCACTCGGCGGGCCTCATCGAAAACCGTTCCCGGACGAGAAAGAGCCCATGTGTGATGGCGCTGGCCTGACCCGTCGGCTGGTTCTTGGAACCGACTTCATCACCGACATTGCGCTGTTCTCGCTGAGGGTGGTGGCACCTCTCAAGCTTCGGCCGGCTCGCTTCGAGACAGACGTCGCTTTACGGACTGCAAGCGAAGCTCTTGCAAAGGCTGCATGCAACATGCTCGAAATCGAACCTGGGGAGTTGATGGCCGAGTATCGTCCGGCACTCACGCCGGGGGGACGCAGTGGACTTGAAGCTGAGATTTTCCTCTATGACACCTTGCCGGGCGGGGCAGGGTTTTCTTCCCAACTCGCCGAGAGAGGCGTAGAGCTTTTCGAAAGAGCTCTGAAGCTTATGAAAGGCTGCCCCGACAACTGTGACTCGTCATGTTATCGCTGCCTGCGGAGTTTCAAGAACAAATTCGAACATTCTCTGCTAGACAGGCACGTTGGCAGCGAACTTCTCGAGTACCTCGTTCACGGCCAAATCCTTCCGTTTAATGGTGCCCGGATCAGGAACTCAACGATCGTCCTGGGTGACGATCTGAAACGGCAGAACCCGGGCTACGACGTCCGGATTTTCGAAACGGTTGATGTTCCCGGACACGGCTTGGTTCAGGCTCCTATAACTGCCAAAGCAAAAGATGGCTCTCAGATCATCGTCGCCCTTTCAGGGGGGCTGACCGACGGGCACGCGGCGGACCCCGTCATATCGGGCATCCATAGCGATCCTGATGCGAGCCGCGTGTATGTCCTCAACGAGTTGCTCATCAGGGGCAACCTTGCCGATGCAACACGTAAAATTAAAGCTGAGCTTGAGGGCAATTCGTGATCGAGATTATCGGGGTCAAGGAAGGGCAGGAGTATGAGGCTGCCCTTCATATCAGACGTTTGCTCTTAAACGTCTGGCCTGACTTGGCTCAGAGCAGGCGCGACAGAGTAAAGATCTTCGTCGGCTTCAAGATGTATGGCCAAGCTGTCGAGGACCTGGATCTCGTGGTAGTCGGGCTTCTGGGCGAGCCACGCGAATTTGCAGTCGAGTTCAAATTTTATCCCCGAGAAGGGGAGCCATTTCTTCCACGACAGGCTTGGGTCAAGAACTTCGCACTTCTCATCGAAGTCAAATCTCATGATGCCGGTGGGGTGCACTTCGACGACAAGGTCGCATCAGTGCGCTACATGCGCAACGGTACGGCAAAGTGGGAATGCGTCACAGAAAAGAACCGGATCCAGATGTTTGAGTTCAAGAAGTACCTGGCGCGGCACGGACTTGATCGCATCCATGTGCAGGATTTGATTCTTTTTACTGGCCTTCGTGAAGTTGATCTGCCGGAGCGGCCGCATAATTGTATCGCAAATGATGCGAGCTTTGAGCGATACCTGAACGTCCTCGGACAGATCTCCCGGCCACATCGTAACGGCAATCGGGTGACGCTTTCCTTTGGACCGGATGAGGCGTTCGAAGGGGTTCTGGCGGGCAAGTTCGGTCTCTTCGAGGCCATCGAGCCGACGCCGCTCGATCGGCGGCGGATGGATATCGTCGCCAAGAAATCGGTGCCCGATGAATGGCTCGACGATCTCGGCAAACGGCAGACCATCCTCAGAGGCCGGGGAGGGGTGGGCAAAACAGTTAATTTGCTCCAGATGGCGTATCGATCTTATGATCAACGCCAAGAGCGTTCCCTCCTGCTCACGTTCAACAAAGCGCTCGTTGCCGACCTTCGAAGAACGATGGCCCTTCTCGGTGTTCCCCGCAGCGTCGAGAACGGCGGGATTGCGATCGAGACGGCCCATGGGTTTTTTGGCAGGGTCATGCTCGCCCTTGGCGTGATCTCTGATTACGATGGCTTCCTTGAAGATTTTGAGCTCCATAAAGCCAATCTCATCGAATTCTTGCAAACGGGCGCGATCAGCAATGATGATCTTCTTGAACTCGGACGCGGATCGCCGGCAGACTTCGACTGGGATCTTATCTTTGTTGATGAAGGGCAAGATTGGCCGCAAGACGAGATCGACATTTTGCGACGCATTTTCGGCACGGAGCGGATCACCGTTTCGGATGGCGTCGATCAATTCGTCCGTGATGGTGTGGCTGACTGGATCACCGGAACAGCCAAGGGAAGTGTGCAGTCTCGCCGCTTGAAGCGAAGTATGCGCATGAAATCGAATATTGCGATTTTTGCCAGCGATGTCGCACAGGCCCTCGGTATCCTGGACTGGGATGTCGAGCCGAACAGTGATGCCGCTGGCGGACGCGTCATCATCGTTGAGGGCGATCTGTTCGACCGGCCTCAGGTTCTCCGTGATCTGGCGGGGGAGGCACTGGCGCTTGGCAATCATCCCGTAGACATGCTGGCCTGTGTGCCACCATCCATGGTGCGCGCAACAAGCGATGATGGTCTGTGCAGCGCCGCCGATCACTATGTGAAGTCCGGTGGTAGGGTTTGGGACGGAACTGCTCGGGATGTGAGAGAATTTTTCGCAAGCCATCGCGATGAGCTTCGGTTCGTTCAATACGACTCATGTCGAGGGCTGGAAGCCTGGACGTCCATCAATTTTGGCCTCGATCAGCTTTGGGATTACAAGTTCAACCAAGTGCTTCTATCGAATCGTAAAAACGATGATCTGCTGACGAGCAAGGAAGAAAGTGCTGCTGCACATGCTGCCAGATGGATCATGATCCCGCTGACGCGGGCGATGGACACGATTGTCGTTAATGTTGGCACCGGGAAGAGTGTCTTAAAGTCTGCGTTGATGGACGTGCACGGCAAGCGTCGCGATTTCGTACAATGGATCGTCAACACGTGATTTTCCGTTGAGCGATAATTGACCCAAGAGAAAGCTCTCTCCCAAAAACAAAAACGCACAATCCTCCAATTAATCAGCTGACAGCGCCATCCTATCACGTCATGTTAGCGACCGCCCGATGCGACTAACCACGAGCAGCGGCCACGGAGGAATGGACATGATAGCAAAGAACGAGGAGATCGTCGCAAGGCAGGAGGCCTATGCTTCATCGCAAGATGTGATTACGCGGCACGGGCTAACCATCGACGAGGCCTTCATCCGCGGGATCAGGCATATCGGATATCGCAGCAATCTCCACGCCTTTGCTGAACTTATCGACAATTCGATTCAGGCCTATGCGCAGCGAGTTGATCTCGTCTTCGGATATGCCGATGACGGCTCGGCCAAGAAGCCTAATCGGATCGCCGTCATAGACGACGGACATGGGATGCCTGCCGCAATGATGCGGCTGGCGATGATGTGGGGAGGGACGCATAGGGAGGACGACCGGGAAGGTTTGGGACGATATGGCTACGGCCTCCCGTGCGCTGCAGTCAGTATCGGACGCCGTTTCAGGATTTTGTCAAAGTTAGACGGCGGTCCAGTTTTTGAGGTTCGCCTCGACCTCGATGATCTTGAAAATGGCTCTTACAGAGCCGCAGACGGTCAAATCAGCCTGCCTAACGCCCAGCTAACGGAAATCCCCGATTTTGTCTCCCAGCACATCCAAAAGAACTATCTTCAGGGATGGCGGTCCGGAACAATCGTTGTTCTGGAAAAGCTTGATCGCGTAGAATGGACGACAGCACTGGGGATGCGGACAAACCTGCTTCGCCACCTAGGGGTGACCTACCATAAGATATCGGAACTTGCGGACCTTTATGTGGACGGTATCCGCGTCCGCCCCATTGATCCGCTTTTTCTCACGCCGTCCGCAGACTATTTCGGGCTTGACGACGACCGAGCGGTTCCGCTTGAGCCTGTCACGATCTCAATAAAGAACCCTGTTTCGGGTCGAGAAGGGAAGATCACGCTACGCTACTCGTGGCTGCCGCCGACTTTCGGCGCACTCGATAAGATGCGAGATGCGGTCGGTCTCAACGCCAACCAGCGCTTCCCCATACTAAAGGACTATCATGGCCTGATCTTCAGTCGCAACGGTCGTTTGATCGACGTTCAAAACCGCGCTCCATGGACGGTTTTCATCAACAACGACCGCTACATTCGCATTGAGATTGAATTTTCTGCCACACTTGACGAGCTTTTCGGTGTGACAACATCGAAGCAGCAGGTTTCTATTTCAGCTCTGATATGGGATGCCTTGCGCCAGGCGGGCATTCACAAGGCTATTGAGCAGCTTCGCAGCAAGGTGAAACAGGCAAAGCTCGTTCGCTCCGCGATACTTCCACCGCCGCCGATGTCGAAGCCCCCAAGGGCTGTCGTTCAACCAGAGGCCCGGGTCGAGCAACCTCGTCAAGCTGGGCTCAAGTCGGGTGTTCCTCCTCTTCTCATCGAAGACAAAGAGGGGAGGATGGTAGCAAACGGGACCCATCCGTTATTCAATGGATCGGCGGGTGCGGCCGCGTGTGCAAATGCCCTACACAAACTTGTCGATATGCTCGCCAACCAGGCGGGTTCTACTAGCGCGCGAAGCAGGGATCAATATGGTGACTTGCTGACAGGGTGGTGCCGACTGGCATGGCCGGTTCAATCGGATGGCTGATATCATGGCTCGACCTGCAAGATGACGAACAAGACGAATAATGGACTATCTCAAGGACCACGGCGGCCCGGTTCAGCACGTTCGTTCTCTCCTTTTCTGGCGCCGGGTGAAAAGGCGCAACTCCAGTCCCTGCTAAAGGCCGGAGGTGGTGCGCCACCGAGCTTTGCCGACGCGCTTCGCGATCTTGCCAGGCAGTATATCGACGACGGGGAGAGCCTCAAGCTCAGGGCAATCTGTCTGCTCGTTGCCGATCTCGTTGAGCAGGGTTGGCGCGTCTCCGTCAATGACGGGAACATATTGTTCGAACCACCCGGAATCACCCGAGCGGGGAGTCAAACCGTTGACGATGTTAAAGCGCGAGTGCGGACCGCGCTTCAAACGGCACGCCAGCGACAGCTCAAGGAGTCGTCCGTTGTCTCATTTGTTCGCAGAATGGAAAAGCGATTCGTTCGGGCAAATGGCCAGAAAAGTTCAATTTTGGACCTGATTGACGATGGCGCTGCGTTGTCGAAAGCGCTGTCGTCGATAAATGAAGTAGACGGCGACAGACGACAGGCGATGCTCGCAAGCTTGATTGATCCAGTGATCGAGATTTGCGAGGCCGGCAATTGCTGCCGTCACACCGGCATAAAACTGATCGATATCTGGCGATATTTTCGGCACACATGGGCGCACGAATACAGGCCGATACCTGGTCGCCAATTGCTGATCCTGATCCGCAATGCAGCCCGCGTAAACTACCCCATCATCGGCATTGCCATGCTCGCGAGCCCCGTAATGCGTGTAAATGTCCGCGACCGATGGATCGGATGGCTCCGAGAAGAAACCAGGCTTCGGTTGGAGAGCGGGTCATTCGACCCTAAAGGGCTCGCGCAGTCACTACAATCACAGCTTGAACAATCGATCGCCGCCATCCGGTGGGACGATCTTGTCCAGGCGGATGACATCGCCGAGCCGAGTGAGGCAACCGTCTTGCGTTTGGAGCAGAAGGCTGCCGGAGCCGCCTATGCCAGGGAAATGGAATTGCGTGCTCATTTTGACGCCCGCCAGGATCATGGAGAGCCTGTTTCGCCGCTGCGAGGCGCGGTCAAGAGCAATGCCGTTAACGCAGACTGGTCGGCACTGTCCGAGGACCTTCTGTTCGTCCGCAAGCGCGCCGAGGTTCTTGCGCAGTTGCTATTTGCTCGACAGATGTTCCGGGCGGCCCGCCTAGATGAAGAGCCTGCGCTGGCGTTGGAACAATTGCTCGCGGGCCGCAGCGGTCAGCGCGCAATCGATATCGTTTTGACCGAATGCAGGAAGGCTGGCCTGTCGAGCAGAATCGCTGATGTCAGCGTTTGCGGAGCGGTCGCTCCCTACAATGAACTGCTTGGCGGTAAGCTCGTGGCCTTGCTTCTCGCCTCTGAGGAAGTGCGAAGCGCCTACGAGCGTCGATACAGCAATCAGGTCAGCGTGATAGCTTCACAAATGGCCGGGCGCCCGATTTCGAAGCCGGCGGATCTTCGTATTTTAACGACAACAAGTCTCTATGGAATCGGCTCGAGTCAATACAACAGGCTTTCGCTCCAAGCGAAAAACAGCCCACTGCTAAAGACTGACGTCATCTGGAAACCGATCGGCAGCAGTCTGACTGGCGGATATGGCACACTGCATCTCGGGGCTGATACCGCAAACGCGCTTCGATCCATGGCTCAGTCCCGGCACTTTTCGCGTCGAATCAACAATCGGTTCGGCGAAGGCACCAGTCCGAGGCTCCGACAAATGAGGGAAGGTCTCGATGCCCTTGGTCTCGATAGCGACACGATTCTTCACCATGCAACACCACGTTTGTTTTACGCGTGTGAACTTGGTGCCGGGGCACGAGAGGCGCTTTTGGGACTATCCAATCAGGACGTTCAGTGTGAACCTGCCGTCGCAATTGCCGACGCTTGGCGTCGCCGCTGGTTGAACGAGAGAAGCCGTAGACCAGAGACCCTTGCAAAGCTGCAAGGGCTCGGACCTTCCAGCGTCCAAGCGAGCCTACATCCGGTAGAAGTCCCTGATTTGTTTGAAAGCGG
This sequence comes from Rhizobium giardinii bv. giardinii H152, assembly GCF_000379605.1. GTDB lineage: Bacteria > Pseudomonadota > Alphaproteobacteria > Rhizobiales > Rhizobiaceae > Pararhizobium > Pararhizobium giardinii. The sequence goes on from NZ_KB902613.1 coordinate 22,783, forward strand.
AAAGGGTAAACCTTTCCGCGATGACGCGGCCGGCCAAGCTTGGACTGGCCGTTAGCTTCCGTCGTCAATCATATGCAAAACCCCTATTTTTTTGTTTGTTTTTGCGTATGATCGACGGATGGCATCTGTGGACGATTTCATCGAAGAAAAGCTCATCAGCGGGTACTCCACATTTACCCGCGAAGAGGCATTGGCTAAGCTCTCGCTGAAACCCGAGGCGTTCACGGCTGCATTGACGCGGCAAATCTCCAAAAAGAGGGTAGCCAATCCAAGGCACGGATTTTACATTATCCTACGGCCTGAAGACAGGATTGCCGGAGCTCCGGATCCGGCGCGCTGGATCGATCCGTTGATGAAATATCTGGGCCTAGACTACCGGATATCCCTCTTGCGCGCGGCCGCGATGCATGGCTCTTCGCACCAGGCCGCGATGGTGTTTCAAGTTGTCGTCCCGCAGCAGTTCCGTTCAATCGTGATCGGACGCCACCGCATCCAGTTCATCTACTTGGCGCCCGGCATCTTTAGCGCAACCAACCACGGGGAATGGCTGACGTCCCTGAAGACGGATGCCGGCTACGCTCAAGCCGCAGGCGTGGAACTAACGCTCCTTGACTGCATCCGCTACTTTAAGCGCGCCACCGGTATCAACGGCGTGGCTCAAATTGCGAAGGACATCGGCGACCGAGCGAATCCAAAAAAGTTGGCGTCGATCGCGCAGCACTTCGAAAATACCTCAGTTAGACGTCTCGGCTACTTGCTCGATTTGTCGAACCACAAAAAGCAGGCTGACGCATTACAGCCATTTGCCCAGCAAACCGACAAGTATACGCCACTCGACCCATCAGTGAGGCCTCTGATCGAGGGCCTTTCCATCTCTGAAACAAGAGATGATCGGTGGCGTCTCGACATCAATGAAACCGTGGAGATCGACTTTTGATCCCGAACTCGCATCTAACAGCCTGGGCTGCGCAGGCGCCGTGGCCGGACTCTCGCCAGATCGAACAAGATCTCGTTATTTCTCGCGCTCTCTGTGACCTCTTTTCGGCGCCGAAGCTCCAGGGCAAGATCGCCTTCCGAGGTGGCACAGCAATCAACAAACTGCTTTTCAAACAGCCCTTGCGCTATTCAGAAGATATCGACTTGGTTCAGATCACTGCCGAACCGATCGGACCCACAATCGATGCAATCCGCGACGCTCTGTCATGGCTGGGGAAGTTCAAAAGAGAGCAGGCGGGTCATTCTACGCACCTCATCTTCCGCTTCGCACCGGAGGCGGAGCCTGAATCGTCGCTGAAGCTAAAGGTAGAGATAAACACACGCGAGCACAAATCGCTGTTCGGGACTCACGCGTACCCGTTTAAGGTAGAGAATGGATGGTTCGTCGGTACCGCCGATATCGTATCCTATGACAAGGAAGAGCTGTTCGGCACAAAACTCAGGGCTCTCCTGCAGCGGAGAAAGAACCGCGATCTTTTTGATTTACATGAAGGCTGGCGCGAGCTTTCTCTCGACGCGGGACGGCTTGTCGCTGCTTTCGAGCACTACCTTTCGCTCGAGGACAATGTCATCACGCGGGCGAACGCGGAGCAACGTATGCTCGAAAAGCTGACGAAAAGTCTGACGGAGGACATCGCGCCGTTGCTTCCCCCAGGCGTAGAGTTCACGGACGACGACGCTCTTCATGCGTTCGGAGTTATTTGGAAGGAGGTCCTACCATTGCTCAACGGCGAGCCATGGAAGTCGTCCGAAAAAGCGATAGAGCAACTTCGTGAGAAGAGATTCCCTAAGCTTCTCTTGTAGTCGCAACTGCCTCCAAAAGCGACAATTGTGCAGGGAATATCCACGACCGTGCGCGTGTCACAGTGCCGCATGATTAGCGGGCCTGCGGTTCGATTTCCGCGCAAGAAGCTCGCCCTGCGCACGAGCTTACTGCACGAGTCCTCGATCAAGTCTCATCCGCTTTCTCGACCGAAGGTCTGCTGAAACGGCAAGTATCCGACAAAACCTGTTATCTTCCATGCGTGATCTTCCATTGTGCAAAAGAACACCGATTGCCAGTTCAGTCTTTGCGATCCGCCGTCGGCGAGTGCGATCGCGTCATCGAAAGTTTTTCGCGCCGTGGCGGTGTGTCCTTCGACGCGGATATCGAGCATGTTCGTGGCGCGAAACAACGCCTTCCGCCGATCTTCCCCATACTCTGTCGCCGCAGCGCGACGTGCGTCGCAAAGCCAGGCGTCTCGATAGGTTTCGACCGTCGGAAACCGAACTTCCCAATCAGCCGGATCGAGTGAGGCTTTGGCATCCAGCCCACAGAAGCCGTCGTACTTGAACGAGTTGGCAAAAATCGACCAGTCCTCGTTGACGAAGCCATCGACGTCCTTTCGCACGAGCATTTCCCAAATTGCGTGTCGCTCCTGGTCGGAGGGGGCAAAGGGGTTGGTATCGTAAGCCATCAGTTCGGTCCTCTGATCGTTAAAGAATGAGAAATTTACACGCCTCGTGCCGGTGTCACCTGGGTCCGACGGATCGAGACTATTGAGGAAAGCCTGCCAAGGGGTCATACGGCGCCGGTTCGCGCGTCGTCGGCATTGCCGACGGCTCCGCATATAACCTCATCTTGTCAGTTCTGCTCGAAAGCCCTTTGTCCCCCGATCCAGGTCGATTGAACTCGAAGCTCCGGCGTCAGGATCACGAAATCGGCGTCGGCCCCCGGCACGAGCCGCCCTTTGCGAGCGCCAATCCCAAGGACATCGGCCGGATAGCTGGAGGCCATGCGGATGGCCTCCCCGAGCGGAAGACCAAGTGTCTCGTAGACGAAACGGATGGAGGAAATCATGTCGATATCGGCGCCGGCGAGCGTGCCGTCGGCAAGTGTCAGGCGGCCGCCGTTCCGGAACACCTCTCGTCCGTTCAAGGTAAAGCGCGTCATGTCGGTACCGATCGTCGACATCGCATCCGTCACGAGAAAGACCCAACCCGGGCACTGCTTGCCTCGGATGGCGATGCCCAATGCCGCAGGGTCGACGTGAAAGCCATCGGCGATGATGCCCGCGTGGAGCGTGCCGGTCGCCAGCGCCGCGCCGACCACGCCGGGTTCGCGATGACCGAGGCCACTCATGGCGTTGAAGAGATGCGTGACGGCGCGTGCGCCTGATGTCGCGTAAGCGCAGGCCGTTTTGTAATCCGCATCGGTGTGGCCGAGGCTGACGACGACACCTGCGTCGGCAAGCGCCATCACCTGTTCCGGGGCGACGTTTTCCGGGGCCACTGTGACCATCAGGCACCCGAGTGCGGCCGCGCAGCTAAGCAATTCGTCGAGATCCTGGGTCTCCATCGGGCGGATCAGCGATGGATCATGCGCGCCTTTGCGGACGATCGAGAGGTGCGGGCCTTCAAGATGCAGCCCCAGGAAGCCTGGGACGCGGGCAGCCTTCGCCTCGATCCCGGCGGCAATCGCAGCGGCTGTGACCTTCGATGTGTCGGTAATCAATGTCGGCAGCAATGCCGTGGTGCCGAACCGCGCATGGGCCGCGCAGATATCGCGAATGCCCTGGAGTGTCGGTTGCTCGTTGAACAGGACGCCGCCGCCGCCATTGACCTGCAGATCGATAAAGCCCGGCACCAGCAATTGGCCAGGGGCGTGCACCGTTTCGGCGTCGTCGATGAGGGCGTCATCCGGAAGGATGGAAAGGACCCGGCCGTCTTCGATCAGAAGCGCTGCGTGATCATGCCACTCCAGACCGTCAAAGATCCGTGCGCCGACTATCCTCCTTTTTCCGCTCATTTCGTCTCGGTCACTTTCTTGAGATGCGTCGGCGCGTCGGGATTGAGGCCTCGCGCGCGTGACCAGGCTTCGACGAATCCATAGAAGGGGAGGATGAGCGCCAGCGCATCGGTGATCGGATGGCCAGTCTCAATAGAAGGTAGGGACTTGGCCTTCTCTGCTCGTCCCGAGGTGACACGGACGATAGCTCCCTTGGCTTTCAGGCTATCGGCAACGACGACCGTCGATGCCTCGGCGGCGTCGCGTGACGCCAGCGCAAGCACCGGGAATTCCACGCCGACAAGCGCCACTGGTCCGTGCAGCACTTCCGCGGCAGAAAAGGCTTCCGCATGGACGCCGGTCGTTTCCTTGAACTTCAATGCCGCTTCACTGGCGATCGCCAAAGCCGGCCCGCGACCGAGCACATAGAGGGATGTCGCTTGATCAGCGTCGGCGGCGAAGTCCTGCCAATCGAGTTTCACGGCGTCGGCAAAGTGCCTGGGAAGATCCGCCACGGCGCGCTTCAGCGACGCATCACCTGTCCAATGGCCGAGGATCGCGAGGCCGGCGACGATGGAGTTTACATAGGACTTGGTTGCCGCGACCGCATGTTCGGTCCCTGCAAGAATATCCAGCGGATGGCTGCAGGCATCGGCGATCGGCGAGGGCAGCGTATTCGTCAGCGCGATCGACGTGGCGCCGGCGCGGGTTGCGGCTTCAGCCATGGCGACGATGTCGGGGCTCTTGCCCGATTGCGAAATTGCGATCGCTGCACCGCGGCCAAGTTTCAGCCTGGCGCCATAGATCGACGCAAGCGACGGTCCGAGCGAGGCGACGGGCACGCCAGCGGTCAGTTCGATGGCATATTTGAGAAACAGTGCAGCATGATCCGACGAGCCGCGGGCAATCGTGACGACGAAGGCCGGATCCCTGGTGCGAAACGCTTCCCCGGCATCAGCAAAGGCTTTCTCCGATCGCTCAAGCAGCCGGGCAGCCGCTTCGGGGATCTCGTCTATCTCGCGGCGCATATTTGTTTGCACAGTCATCTCCATTTGGAAGGCTCCACTCGAGACCATGGGCTCAGGTTTCTGGGATCGTGAATTCGTTGACGAAGCCGTCGGTATCGCCCCGACAGAGCGAGCAGGTAAATTCGACCGGCCGGCCGGAATGGAGAAAGCCCACGCGCCTGACCAGGAGACCGGCGGCTCCATCCGCTACGCCAAGTACCGAGGCATCCGGCTCACGAATGGGGCTTGCAAACAGGCGTTGAATCGCGCGCACGGGCCGCGCATCTCTGTCTTGCAGCGCGGCGTAAATCGAGGTCGAGACGCTGAGCGGGTTCGCCAGGAACTCAACTGAAACGCAGCTGCGTTCTATCGCAAACGGCAAACCCCCGGATATGCGGAGCCGGGCCAGGCGAGCGACCTTTGCGCCGGCGGAAAGGCCAAGCGCCATCATCTCGTCCGATGATGGGCTGGTGATCTGACGCTCCAGCCATTCGGTTCGCAGGTTCGAAGCCGGCCAGAACATATCCTCGGTCGGCGGCGACGGTGCGGGCGACGCCGGTTGAGCCAGCAGGGCCAGCGAACGGGAGACGAAGGTCCCGGAGCCCCTGCGGCGCACGAGGAGGCCATCGCGTACCAGTTGGTCGATGGCTTTGCGAACGGTCACCCGGCTGACCCGCGCGGAGTCGGCGAGATCGCGCTCGGGCGACAATGCCTCTCCGCTGCCAAGCCTGCCCGACAGGATCGCCTCTTCGAGCGACCGCCGAAGTTTGTGATAGAGCGGACCCGCGCCCTCAAGATGTATGTCCGCATCGGAAACCGAAGCCGAGTGTCTAGCGCTCATGCCGCAGAGCTCCGATCGTCGCCGTAGCGCGCGAGCGCGAGAGCGACTGCGCCTGTGAGGGCATCGGCTTCGGGTTCTGCGAGCCGCGATTGGTGCCGCTTGGCGATCCAGGGACGATAAAGCGGTGCCAGGCCACCAAGGAGACAGAGCTTCTGCATCCCTTGAGCGACGAGACGGTCAAGCGCGTCATCAATCGTGACCGCGGCGGCCGCTAACAGACGCGTTGCGATGACATCGCCCTGTTCGGCATGTTGAAACACCGGCGGCGCATAGCGGCCGAAATCGCCAGGCTTTGCCAGACGCGCAAATTCCACGATCTCGCGCGGGTCGTTGTGGAACTCCGCAAGGACGGAACTGGCGAGAGGGGAGGGAGCGTGAATGCCGTCATGAACGAGCAGGGTTTCCTGCAAGAGCGCGTGACCAATTCGGGCGCCGCTGCCAAGGTCTCCGATTGTAAAGCCCCAGCCTCCTGTATACCGCACGCTCTGCCCTTGGCGTGCGATGTAGATCGTGCCCGTACCCAGGATCGCGACCGCGCCATCCTTGTCGCCCAGCGCGCCCTGGAGTGCGATAAGCCCGTCGGACTCGATCTGCGCTTTTGCGAACGGTAGCCGTCGCTGCACATGATGGACCGGGTCGCCAACATTGTGCCCGGCCACCCCGAGCACCGCGCATGCTTCGCAGATGCCAGCGGGATCGAGACCCGCTTCGACAAACGCGGCACGAGCCGCCTCAATTATGTTCTGGAGTGCAGTGTCAGGATCGGAAAGAATATTGGCGGCGCCGGATTTCGCGCGACCAAGAATGCGGCCATCCGGACCTGCGACCGCCGCGCGGCAACTTGTTCCACCACCATCAATTCCGATCAGAAAGGCCATGGGCGCCCCGCGGTTTGTGAATGCATGTTCGAGGTAGGGAAGGCCGGCTTCTATCGACGCACACCGATTTCGTCGTTGCGAATTAGTTTGTTCGTGCGTCGCACAAACAAAAAGGCGTGTCAATCAAAATGCCGGTGCGCGGGAGCCTCCGGGTATGATTTTCGGAAACGCAGCCTATTATCTGAAGTCGATGAACGATGCCGTAGGAGGGCGACGGCTCCTATTCGCCCAGGCGGCCTTATCGCGATGCCGCCCACGCAGGCGTCGGACACGAGAGGGTGATAGTCGATGTTTCAGGACGAAGTGATCTTTCGTCGGTTCCAGTCAGGGGATGCCGATGATGTATGGCATCTGCAAGAAGCACATCTGAGGCCGTCGGTGTGCGTGGTCCGGAAGGGATGTGGGAGGATGATTTACGCAATGTCGGAGATGTGTACATCGTGTCAGGCGGAGACTTCATAGTTGCGCGTATCAGCCCCCGACTCGCTGCCATGGGTGGGTTGAAACCTGTGAAGGACGATGTCGCAGAGCTGAAGCGTATGCGGGTCGACCCCGCCTTTCAACGACGAGGGCTTGGAAGGAGGCTTCTTGGTGAACTGGAATCGCGGGCCGTGGCTCTGGGATTCAAGTGGATAAAGCTCGACAGGACAAAGATCCAGACAGGGGCTCAAAGAGTTTATGAGTTGGCTGGCTATATTGAGGGCATAGTGTTGGTTTCCCGCTGAACAACGCTTAGCTAGAAGTGTCCCGAACGCTGTCATGCCACCCGCTGTTTTGCGGATAGATTGAGCGGTTTTCGGCCGGTTACGTTCGCGGCACGATCCCACAGGAAGTCGCCGGAAAAGGCGATATGCTCCCACCCGACCGGTGACAGGAGATCGTTGGAAACAATTTCGTCCCGCGAGCGCAGATGCTCAATCGCGTCAGCCTTTCCGGTGGTTGTATATCGCCGTTTCGAATTCGAGGTATCCCCCCACTGACGCCGCATCGGCAAAAGGAAGGATTTGCGTAGCCCAATAGCCCCCAATCCCGCGCTTCCTGTCGATCCAGTAATAGAGATTGGCCAGACCGGCCCAGGCCAAGGATCCTGCCGACCGTCCAGTTGGGGCATCCTCTTCATTGATCATGAATGTGAGCCCCCAGCTTTTCGGCATTCCAGGAAAGAATTCCGCGTCATTGGACAGTTTGGGGATAACTCCGGGAAGCCTCCTGATCTTCATTTCACCTAAACCGTTCTTCTCAGCCAAAGCCACGGTTTCTGGCTTGAGGACCCGGCCATTCGGTCCGTCGCCGTCGTTCAGCCACATGCGGATGAACTTTGCGTAGTCAAGAGCCGTTGAATACAGTCCGTGACCGCCCATATGGACCTCCGGATCTTGCTCCAGCACGAAGTCGGCGAGAACGGCGAGCTTCCCGGCTTTGTCTCTTTGATGCATCGTCGCGAGGCGCGAACGCATTGATGAGGTCATGGTGAACGCCGTGTCCTGCATATCGAGCTGATCGAAAATGCGGCTCCTCATGACCTCGCCAAGCCTCGAGCCGGTGACACCCTCGACCACCTGCCCGGCCCAGTCGATATTCGATCCGTATTCCCAGCGCTCTCCCGGGTCGAACAGAAGCGGCGTTTGGAGCGCCTTCCGGGACGCGGCTATGACGCTTGGCTGGCCATGCTCCTCAGCGAGCCGATTGTAAGTCTCGTTGAAGAAATCATACCCGAAGCCTGCGGTGTGCAGCAGCAGCATGCGCGTAGTGACATCGCGCTTCGGCGGTCGCACGCGGGGTGTGCCGCCGGAATCGAAGCCCTCGATGACAAGCAGCTCTCCAATTGCTGGAGCATAATTCTTCGCGGGCGCGTCGAGGTCCAGCTTACCGTCTTCAACAAGCTGAAGACACAGCGTACCCGTTATTGCCTTCGTCGTGGAAAAGATTGCAAACACGCTATCGGTCGTCATTTCCTTGCCGCCGCTCAGGCTGCGGAAGCCTGCCGCACCCTCATAAATGTTGCCTGTTCGGTCAGTTGCGACGGCGACGACCCCTGGAATACCTGGTTTGCTAGCTACTGCACGCGCCAACACTGCGTCTGCTTTGGATTGAAGATTGTCTGCCATCCGCTTCCTCCCGAAAAACGTGCACACGCGTGCCGCGTGGCCGCGATATTTTGTTGATGTGAACCCATCGCCTCCTCGCGATGTCGTTTCTTAATAGAAGTACCGGTCAAAGATTTCTGTCTGCCATCGGAAGCGCATGTCTGAATTCGGCATAAGATTTCTCCGGCTCGAGCCGAGCGACGCCTCACGAAAGCGCCTCGCGCTATCTTTTTTTAGCCGGTCCGAATACGGTCCTCGGACGACTTTGCTTCAGGGAGGAAGCCGATGTTGGAAAATGCACTTCTGCTTGATTCGAAGGGACAGCCGATCAAGCAACATCATAAAGTCCTGTCAGAGGACTGGGATGAAATCCGGGCTTGGTCGAGCGTTGTCTATATGCCCTATCATGTGTCCGCTGTGGGCAAGGGAGCGTCGCCCGCTTCAACAATGCATTCGGCGAAGATCGGCAGGATTATTGTCACGCGCTTTGCATACGGTATCCCGGTAAACATCGGCGACTGGTCGCCGGAGAGTGGTAATGCAGTTGTTCTCACCACGATTGGTGGGAATGCGCGACACAGAATAAACGCGTCAAGTTCCGTCGAAACGCGACCCGGCCAGTCATTCATCGTCGATTGTAGTCGAACGGATTACTACGTCGATTTCGACCCTGATCACCTGCAATTAAATCTGACTATACCTCACGCAGTGCTGGAACAGACCTGCCGCGACTGGTTCGGCTTCGTGCCAGGCGACGCCTTGTGGCAATACAAAACGAGCGTGGGCGGTGAACAATCAAGCTGGTTGGCTCTTTTGCAATATGCGATGTGCTGCATCGCGGATGCGCCGGATCGGTTGTCAAACGACCGGGTGGGCCGGCACCTCGAACAGACAATATGCATACACCTTCTCAATGAATGGGCAGCCCGTGCAGGGTTGGACCTGGAATCGCCCTCCAATAACCTGGCACCACGCCACGTTAAGATCGCTGAACAATTCATGATGGATTATGCTCGCCAACTCCCTACAATGACTGACGTTGCGCAGGCAGTTCAAACAAGCGTTCGAACGCTGACGAATGCGTTCAAACAGTTCCGAGGATACACTCCCAGCAGCTATTTGAGGGAACAGCGTCTGCAGGGCGTTCGACGCGATTTGCAGGCAGGTTCAGGGCAAGTGACGGTGTCCCAGGTTGCTTACGCCTGGGGCTATATTAACCTTGGTGAATTCGCACGCGCATATCGAGCGAGATTTGCAGAGTTGCCGTCAGAAACTTATGCGCAACAAACGCTAGCATCATCTGTGTGTTTGCCCGAAAAGGCATGGCAGACGGCGCTCCGCGAAGTCAAGGAAGAGACCGATCTTACGTGCTACCGGTTTTACTCTGCCGAAATTTGCGAGCAATCTACGAAGCTGATCGAGATTCAATCAGCTTGCTGCCGGTCTTCGTCGGTTTCGTAGCACCCCCAGCGACCGTGATCATCAATCACGAACACCGCCAGTTTCGTTGGGTTTCCTTCGACGAGCATTGATCATGGTTCCGTTTGCAGGGCAGCGGCACGTGTTGCGGCACGCAAAGGCCGAATTCGTCGATCGTGAGCCGGTCCGTCACCTCCTCATAACAGAAGCCCCTTGAGGGACTCTCTAACGACATAGAGTGGGCGTTTAGGTCGGATTCCGGTCAAGGAATTCTGCCTGGCCGAGATCGAGCATTGCATCTCCCTTAGCGTTGTTTAGCGGGAAACCAGCGCTATGCCCTCTATATTCGCCGCGGGGAAGGGATGTTGCACGGATATGCCGTGATCTTTTTACGAGAAGCGGCTCGCCGGCCAGGATTAACACACCTTATATGATCGATGAGCCACCGAATGCGGGCTCATTGTTTAGCATGGGGTTGGCCGGGCGGCCCTTACAATCGTCGCTTCTGCCTAAATCACCAGTTTGAGGTGGCTGGACAAAACCAGGCCAGCGGCGCCGCGCAGAGCGGTGTGACCTTCGCCGATGCCATTCACCGTGATGGAAATCTCCTGGTTCGGCCGTTTCCTCACCAGCCGCTCGACATGGCTCCTGACGCGCTCAGCCGCGACACCGCCGCCGCCGGCGATGTCTCCATGCAGGACATAGGAATTAAGCGAAAGGGTCTGTTGCAGGTTGAGGATCCCAAAGGCGACGTTGCGCGCATAGTGATCGAGCAGGTCATCAGCCGCCTCCGATCCTTCGGCGACCTCTTTAACGAGGCGAGCACAGGTGACACTCTCGGGGTTTGCCAGGCCCAGTCGACCCGCTTCTCGCCGCAGCCAGGGCAGGGCGGCGACAGTTTCCCAACATCCGTGCTTGCCGCAGTTGCAAAGTTCGCCATCGATCTGCACCACGGTGTGGCCGAGTTCACCTCCGGAACCGGCAAGCCCCCGATAGACGCGCCCGTCGATATAGAAGGCGCCGCCCAGAACCTCACCGGTATAGATCGCCGCGAACGTCTGCTGGCCTCGTCCCGGCCCAAACCATCGATCCCCCACAAGGAGCGCGCGCGGATGATGATCGATGACGACAGGCAACGCGAAATGCTCCTGCAGGATATCGACCAACGGAAGGCCCGCCAGCACGGGCGCGAGATTGACGGCAAGGATAACCCCGTTGTCGCTGTCGATCATTCCTGCCGATGCGATGCCGATCCCGAACGGCGCCCGATGAGCTTGGGACAGCGTTGCGGACAAGGTGTCCTTCAAGATCTGCAGAAACACATCTTGTTCGCCATGCGGATCGAAGTCAGCCTTGGAGAGTGCGCTGATTTCTCCGCTCAGCGTCACCAGGCATGTCTGGATCCTGCCGGGCAGGAGAAGCACGGCGCCGAGCATCGGGGCTTCCGGATTGAAATAGATCGGACGCGCCGGCTTTCCGCCTTTGAAGTCGGAGGGTACCGCGTCGCCTTCAACGAGCAGTCCCTCTTCGATCATCGGCTGGACGATGCCCGTAATCGTGGTGCGGTTGACGCCTGCCAACCGGGCAAGTTCGGCGCGGCTCTTCGGACCATTGTCGTACAAGGCCTGCAGAACGCGCCCACGATTGATCTCGCCGAGGGTCGACTGGGAGACAAGTGTCACGTTGACGCCACCCTCGCCAGGCAGAATTTCCTTGTTGGAAGGACTGCGCTGCCCCAGTGAGTAGGATGGCTGTTTCTCGAACTTCAACTTTTCTCTCCGATTTGCCGGCTCGTCTTTCTAACCTGTGAGCGCTTGCTCGACCAGATGGCGCTTGTTTGCTTACCCGTGGACCCAATGGATGGCTGGTCAGGTCACGCTCGTCAGAATCCTTGTGACGACTTCTTGACAGTATCATAAGTTTGTGCGAAGTACAAACATACTGCCAAAACGAGGCAGATGGAGGATAACAATCTAATCGAGCGCGGCGCCAGACTGGCTTTCCGATATCGAGTGAGGTTGGATTTACGGGCAATTGAGGAGGAACTCATGACATTCGATATTGGAAATATGTCGCGCCGGAACATGCTGAAGTCGGCATCTGTCGCGGCTCTCCTGGCATCAAGCGCCGGTGCGCTTGTCGCCCCACGGCGCGCAGGCGCTGAAGACGCCAAGACCGTACGCGTTCTGTCGGTCGAAGATCCGTTCTTCTTCTCGATGAAAGCGATGATCCCGGAGTTCGAAAAGGAAACCGGAATCAAGGTCGAGCTCGAAAGCCTTTCCTATGACGCGCTGCAAACCCGCCTGGTTTCGGCCTTCGTCGCCAAGACGTCGGATGCAGACGTCATCGCCGTCGACCAGATGTGGCTCGGCCAATACCTCGACAACGGCTGGATCATTTCGCTCAACGACTATATCGCCAAGGATAGCGATATCGACCTTGCCGATTTCATCCCCGAGGTCCTCTATTCGTCGAACATGTGGCGCGGCCAGATCGCCACGCTGCCGGTCGCGGCCTATGCGCAAGGGGTGATGTACCGCAAGGACATCTTCGACAGTTTTGGCATCGCCGCGCCTCCGACCAAGGCCTCTGAAGACTGGACCTGGACGAAGTACGTCGAAACGCTGAAGTCGCTCGAAGGAAAGTCGTTCGGCGGCAAGCCGCTGTTCCCGACGGTCATCTGCGGATCGCAGCCGTCTCCGATCACCCATATGTTCACCCAGCTGTCGGCAAGCCACGGCGCGAACTGGTTCAAATCCTTCCCCGGCGCGCCCTGGGATTTCTCGCCGCAGCTCACCGGTCCGGCCTGGGCAAAGTCGGTCGAGCTCTACCGGCAGCTCTACAAGCTGTCGCCGCCCGAAGCGATCAACTACGTCTGGTTCGACGCCGGCACCCGTTTCGCCAAGGGCGATATCGGCATGTTCTACTGGTGGACGCCGTATTTCTATCTCGTCAAGAATAACGGCTACATGACCGGCAAGAAGTCCGACGTCATGGATAAATATGCGACCGCTGCACTGCCGAAGGCAGATGGCGTGGCCCAGACAGTCAGCCTCGGCGGCTGGAGCCTCGGTGTTCCGTCCAGTTCCGACCGGCAGGATAACGGTTACGCCTTTATCAAATGGGCAACATCGAAGGCGACCCAGAAGAAGATGGCTGAGTGGCCGGACCTCAATTTCCAGTTCTCGGATTTTGCCCGCAAGTCGCTCTATGAGGACGCAGACGTCAAGGCGATCTATCCCTACCTCGATGTCCAGTACGACATGATGAAACAGGGCAACGGCAAGATCACGCGTCCGCCGGTTCCCGGTTACACCGCGGTCGAAAGCGTGCTTGGCCTGACGCTCAACCAGCTTCTGACCGGCAGCGAAGATCCGAAGACGGCGCTCGAGCGCACCAACAGCCTGTTCGAAAGCATCCTCAAGGGCAATCTGATGATCCCGTACCAGAAGGAAAGCTTCGCCGACACGCTCGACGGCGCCAAGGCCCTGATCGGCACGCTCGGCAAGGCGTAATAGAATTCTCCTCGGGCCGGCGCGGCAACGCTCGCGCCGGCAAAACGAGTGAAGAAGAACTGGACTTCGACCATGCACGCTACCACCATTCGCTCGCAACGGGCGCTCGCGCCTGTCCGAAGGGGCTTCGTCCGCCGCAACCTGCCTTACCTGTTGATTGCTCCCTCCGTGATCATGCTGCTTGCCCTGATCGCCTATCCGCTGCTCTTTGCCCTCAGATCGAGTTTCTATTTCTGGAACCTGCAGGTCGGGCCGGAGCCGATGGCCTTCGTCGGCCTCGACAACTACGTCCAGGCGCTCAACGCGTTTGATTTTCGCGCGGCACTCACCAACACGCTGATCCTTTCGGTTCTGGGTACCGCGATCGAGTTTGGCCTCGGCCTGACGATCGCGCTGGTGCTGCTCAAGGCGCTGCCCGGCATGAACGTCGTGCGGGCGCTGCTGATCCTGCCGACCACCATCGCGCCGATCGTCGTCGGCTTCCTGTTCCGTTATCTCTATGATCCCGGCGGCGGTCTGTTGACCTGGGTGCTGCAGTCGCTCTGGCTGCCGGTTCCAGCCGAGGGGATTCTCGGATCACCGACGACCGCGCTCGCCGCCATCCTCTTCGTCGATATCTGGCAGTGGACACCCTTCTTCGCCATCGTTCTTTATGCAAGCCTGCTTTCTGTCCCCGATGAGATCATCGAGGCCGCGCGGCTCGATCGCGCATCGGCCTGGACGATCCTCATGCGCATCAAGCTGCCGCTCATCCGGCGCACGGCGACCATCATCGTCATGCTGCGCTTCATGCAGATCTTCAACACCTTCGACACCGTGCTGGTGCTGACCCGCGGCGGGCCGGGGACGTCGACGCGCACGCTTGGCTATTCGCTCTATGAGCAGGGCCTCGTCAACTTCAATGTCGGGCTCGTCAGCGCCCAGACGTGGATCACGGTGCTGATCGTCAACATCATCGTCGCCCTCTACGTGTTCTTCGCCTTCCGCAATGAGGAGTGGTGATATGGCCAGAGCCAAGACCTTCTATACCGCGCTCACCTATGCTGCCGGTCTCTTGTTCCTGGCAATCTTCATCGGTCCGATCCTGTGGTTTCTGGCGCTCGCGATCCGTCCGGCAGAAACGGCTTTTGCCATGCCGCCGCAGCTCACATTCGAGCCGACCTTCGATGCCTTCCGGCATATCCTCGTCGATCCCGGCACCAATGCGCCACAACTGGTGAACTCGCTGATCGTCGCGATCGGCGCGGTGCTCCTCAATCTGCCGTTCTCGGTTCCTGCGGCCTATGCGCTCTCGCGCTTCAAGATGCGCGGCAAGAAGAACATCATGCTCTGGTATCTCGGCCTGTTGATGGCGCCGCCGATCGCCTTCCTGATCCCGTATTTCGTGCTGATCACCCGGGTCGGCCTGCAAGGTTCTTACTTGTCGATGGTGCTGGTGCTCCAGACGCTGACCATTCCGTTCTCCGTCTGGCTGATGAAGAGCTTCATCGACGAGGTTCCGGCGGAACTCGAAGAGGCTGCCCGTGTCGACGGCGCCCGCTGGTATACGATCATGTGGCGCATCACGCTGCCGATCGTTCGCCCCGGCATCATCGTCACCTCGATGTTCGCCTTCGTGTTTGCCTGGAACAACGCGGCCTTTCCACTGGTGCTGAGTTCGCGCTCGACCGCCACCCTTCCGATCGGAACGCTCGGATATTTCGCGACCAGCGGCGTCACATGGAACTACATCGCCGCAGCCGCCGTGCTCGCGATGATCCCGCCGATGATCATCTTCCTGGTTTTCGACCGCTACGTCGTCCGAGGCCTCACCTTCGGCTCGGTGAAGGGCTGATCTTTCTTCTGTTTGAATGGAGTCATTTGAAATGAGCAAACTTCGCATCGGTGTCATCGGCGCCGGCCTTTGGGGCAACAACCACGCCCACACCTTCAACGTCCTGCCGGAGACCGAACTGGTCGGCGTCTGCGACCTCGACGAGGGCAGGGCGCTGAAGATGAAGGACAGCTTCGGCGCGGCGGAAGCCTTCACCGATTATCATAAGCTGATCGCCAGCGACCGGATCGATGCCGTGTCCGTCGCGACGCCCGACTTTACCCATACGCCGATCATTCTTGCCGCGCTCAAGGCCGACAAGCATGTCTTGAGCGAAAAGCCGCTGGCGACGACCGTCAAGGAAGCCGAGGAGATCGCTGAGGCTGCCGCCAAGTCGAAGGGCAAGCTGATGATCGACTTCCACAACCGGGTGAACCCGATCCTGGCTCAGGTCCGCGACATGATCCAGGACGGCCAGATCGGCCTTGCCAAGCACGGCACGGCGCGGCTCTCGAACACGACCTTCGTTCCGTTCGAGATGCTGAGCTGGGCCGCGAAATCCTCGGCACTCTGGTTCCTCGGCAGTCATCTCGTCGACGTCCTGCGCTTTATCCTCGCCGACGAGGTCACTCGCGTTTACGCCGTTGCCCGGTCCGGAACTTTGTCGGCCGGCGGTGTCGATACCAAGGACTTCCACGCCTCGATCCTGGAGTTTTCCAAGGGCACCGTCGTGACCATGGAAAACAGCTGGATCCTGTCGCGCGACAACCCGTCGCTCGTCGATTTCAAGATCGAGTTCGTCGGCGAAAAGGGCCAGATCCAGGCCGATCCCACCCATAGCGGCGGTCTTCGCCGCATCGTCGATGGCGGCATGCGTTTCAACGATTACATCGGCATGACGCCGACGGGTGCGACCCGCATCGGCGGCTTCGTCCAGGAGTCCATCGCCCGCTTCGTCGACAGCGTGGTGCGCGACGTTCCCTTGCTGGCCGACGCCAATGACGGGCTTGCCAACACCAAGGTTCTGGCGGCGATCGAGGAGTCCGTCGCCAGTGGCAAGCCTGTGACCATCGGCTGATGGCGTGAACAACCTTGCGAGGCATTCATCCTACGTGGATGAGTTGCCTCGCCACTTGATGCTGGGAGTAGAACTATATGGCGTCCATGACGTTTGACGGGATTGGAAAAACCTATCCGGACGGCACCGTCGCCGTCGCCAATGTGAGCTTCACGGTCGCCGACGGCGAGTTCGTCGTGCTGGTCGGACCGTCGGGCTGCGGCAAGTCCACCCTTCTGAGGATGGCAGCCGGGCTTGAGCTGCTCAACAGCGGCCGGCTGCTCATGGACGATCAGGATGTCACCAACACCGAGCCGCAGGACCGCGACATCGCGATGGTGTTCCAGAACTATGCGCTCTATCCACACATGACGGTCTATGAAAACATGGCCTTCGGCCTGCAGCAGCGTAAAATGCCGAAGGACAAGATCGAGAAGCTCGTGCGCGATGCAGCCGAGATGCTCGATCTGACGAAATATCTGCACCGCAAGCCGGGCGCCCTGTCCGGTGGCCAGCGCCAGCGCGTCGCGATGGGCCGCGCCATCGTCCGTCATCCGATGGCGTTCCTGATGGACGAGCCGCTTTCCAATCTCGATGCCAAGCTGCGCGTCCAGATGCGCGCGGAACTCAAGCTCCTGAACCAGCGCCTCGGCGTTACCACGCTCTACGTCACGCACGACCAGGTCGAGGCGATGACGATGGGCGACCGCGTCGCGGTGCTGAAGCCCGTCGGCAATGACGGGGAGAGCAACTTGCAGCAGATCGACACGCCGCAGCGGCTCTACGACAGGCCGGCGAATCTCTTCGTTGCTGGCTTCATCGGGTCGCCGGCGATGAATTTCGTGCGGGCCGAGCTTCAGGCGGATGGGGCAAGCCTGCGCGCGACGATCGCGGGGACCGGCATCACTTTCCCGGTTCCCGCGAGCGCTGCGCTCTCCGCCTATGCCGGGCGCCAGGTCATCGCCGGGATTCGCCCGGAAATGTTTCTGGTGTGCTCGGAGGCAGAGGCGCTGTTCAACGAGCCGATCCCGGTCGCCGAGGCGCTCGGCGCCGACACCTTCGTCTTCTTCGACATCGCCTCTCCGCCCGTCACCGTCAGCGACGCCGAGGAACCGGAGGAGTTCAGGCGCAAGGGCACCAATCGCCTGGTGGCGCGCATCCCTCCAGTAGCCACGCCCGCGCCCAACCAGCGGCTGCCGCTGACAGTCGACCTGCAAAAGCTGCACTGGTTCGACCCGCTGACAGGAGCCGCTATTCGCGATTGAGCCGAATGCAAGATGAAGCAGCTCATTCGATCTTACAACCTTTTCCCGACCCTCCCAGGGCACCTTGGCTGCCGTCGAACAGGTCCCGACGGCAGCCCTTTTTTTGGAGGAGAACATAGTTTGAAATTTGGTTGGCCGCTCGAGCTGAGACAGGGTTCGTTGACGAGGACCAGACAATCTGCCGGGTGTTCATGATGCCGTGGAAGTTCTCGCCCCTGGAAAGATCATGCCTGCAATGGATGTCCCTCGGCCGGAGCATTCCCGAAATTGCCCTACTTGAAGGTAAGGCCGAGGCTGAAATCCGATCGCGCCTGGACCGGGCGCTTGCCACTCTCAATGCGACTTCACTCAAGGATGCGCTCAGGAAGATGGACTGTTAGCCGCCGGCATGTTGATCTGTTGGCAACGGTGGCGGCGTGAACTGCAGCGTGCTTCGCCTATCGAGCCGGAACCGGGAAGATATGGCGGGCCAAACTGCAGCCTGGCCGGACAGGCTGCAGAGGTTCATCCCGCTTTCTATATCTGAGCCCAGCCGCCATCGACGCACAATTCGGTGCCCGTGACATAGGACGAGTCACCGGAGGCGAGAAACAGGACGGCCTTGGCGATCTCATCGGCAGTGCCGCTGCGATGCATTGGAATTTGGGCATGGGCCTGGGCGTTTGTCTGCTTGATCTTCTCGTCACTCATTCCCGCCTTGCGCTGCAGATCGGTGTCGATAAGCCCGGGCGCCATGGCGTTGACACGTATCCCCTTCTCGGTGAGTTCCGCGGTGAGCGATCGCGCCAGCGAACGAATGGCCGCCTTGGTCGCCGAGTAGACGCTGACGTAAGGTCGCCCCTGTGCACTCAGCGTCGAGGTGTTCAGGATGATCGATCCGCCGGAGGTCATCAGCGGCAGGAGCTTCTGCACGGTGAAGTAGGTGCCCTTGAAATTGGTATTGACCGTGAAATCGAATTCTTCTTCCGACATATATTCGAACAGATTTGGCTGTGCTCCGCCGGCATTCGCGAAGACGATGTCGGCGCGACCATACCTCTCCTCGACATGCGCCCGCAGGGTCTCGATGTCGGCGATCCTGGAAACATCGCTGCGGACGGCGTCGGCGCCGTCTCCAATGGCTTGTACTGCTGTATCGAGCGCTGCCTGATCACGACCGGTGATGACGACACTAGCGCCTTCCCGTGCGAACAGCTTGGCTGTCGCCAATCCCATGCCCGCGCTGCCGCCGGTGATGACAGCGACCTTTCCGTCCAACTTACCCATATTCGTCTCCAATTTGCCTCTGAATGCCCCGACGGGACCGCAATATGCTGGAGCGGCGGGGACAGAGGATATATATGAAGCATTATTCAGCTTTTGGATTCGCTTATGGGAAACGGCCTCGCACCAACGCTAACCCCCCGGAAATCACCGCGTCAGGACCGGTCGATCGCCACCGTCGACGCGATTTTCGAGGCGACCATTCAGGTTTTGTTGAGCGATGGGCCAACCCGCCTGACCACCACGCGCGTCGCGCATCGGGCAGGCGTTTCCGTTGGAACGCTTTATCAGTATTTCCCGAACAAGCAGGCCCTGCTCTTCGCAGTTTTGGAGCAACACCTCTCCACGCTGGCCGAGGCCGTCGAGAATGCATGTCGCGACAACCAAGGCGCCAACATAGAAACGATCGCTGCGGGCGTGGTGAAGGCCTATCTTGCTGCGCGGATGGCGCAATCCGAGATCTCTCCCGCCCTCTACCTTGTTGCCATGGAGCTCGATGCTCGCGCATTGATCGAAGCGGCGACCCGGCGAAGTGAACAGGCAATCGAGGCGCTGCTATTCGGTGCCAGCGACGGCCGCTTCAACGATCCGTATGTGATCGCTCAAACCTTGACCGCGGTGATCTTTGGCACCGTGCCGGCCTTCTGCATGCGGGTTATGCCCCACGCCGCAAGTGTCGAGGCCGAAAAGCAGCTGACGCTGATGTTCAGCGGCTATCTCGCTGCGAGTTGCAAGGCGGCATAGTGGGTTCGGGATTAGAGTCCAGAAGGTCGATCGGCGATGTCGAAGACGGCGGCATTGTCCTGGACCTCCCGCAAACCCTTGTAGGAGGCATGACGGAGGCTGCCGTCATGGGTCCAGCCGCGGAACTCGATTTCGGCAATCAGCGTCGGCTGGGCAAAGACGAGGTTCTTGCCCTTCAGCGGCACGACCGGCCTGGCCGTCTTCAGCTTGTCGAGGGTCTTGCGCAGATAGTCGGCATCTTTCACCTTGAAGCCGGTTCCGACCGAGCCGACATAGGCCCAGTCATATCCTTTCCGGGCCGCAAGCAGCAGGCTGCCGATGCCGCCGCGTGCCGACGCCGATTGCTCGTAGCCGACGACCATGAAGCTTTCGCTCTGGATGCATTTGATCTTCAGCCAGTCGCCGGTGCGTCCCGAACGATAGGGCCGATCGCGATGCTTGGCGATGATGCCCTCGAGCCCCGCCTGGCATGCATGTTCGAGCAGGGTCTCGCCATCCACCGCGATCTCCTGCGACAGGCGAATGGAGCCGTCGCTCGTCGGTGAGATGAGGTCCGCGAGGAGATGCCGCCGCACCGAAAGCTCGGTGCCCGTGAAATCGTGCCCATCGAGATAGAGCAGGTCGAAGGCATAGAGGATCGCTTCGCTCGATGACCTCTTGCCGCCACGGCCGCTGAGCGAGCGCTGCAGCGCTCCGAAGTCGGAGCGGCCCTCCTCGTCCAGCACCACGGCCTCGCCGTCGAGGATGGCGGTGCTTACACCGAGCGTTTTAGCGGCTTCGGCAATTCCGGGAAAGCGGTGCGTCCAATCGTGGCCGCCGCGGGTGATGATCCTGACCCTCTTTGGCTCAATGTGGACGGCCAGGCGGTATCCGTCCCATTTCAGCTCGAACAGCCAGTCGGGTCCCTTTGGTGGCGCCGGCTTCAGCAAGGCCAGGCAGGGCTCGATACGCGCGGGCATCGGATCGAACGGCAGGCTTGGCTGGGCGGGATCGCGTTTTCGCACCGGCCGTGATTGCAGAGCGGCACCGGAGTCATCGAGCAACGGCATCGGGGCTTTGCGTCTTGTCATTTTGTCAGCCCCGTTCATTTTCGATGGACTTGCGCACGGCGCCCATGACGTTTGGCGACGTCGTTCGCTACTGGTTCCGATTTGCTCGGAGCTTTCGCTCTCGACGGCTTTTTGAACTGTTTCTTCTTGGCCGCGATGATGTCAAGCGGCTTCTCCTGCACCGGATGGGCGAGCGTAGCAGGGTAGGGAGCCAAACCTTGCCCTTCACGCCTGCCCGGTGCGTGTTACCGCCTTCGCCCTCAGTGCCTCGGCTGCGGCCTTGCTGGCGCGTTTCGCGCAGCCGGCGGCCGTTATTGGGGCTCCCTCGACGATTACGGCGGCTGATAATCATCGAACCAGAAGGAGGAGTGGCGTCGCGAGATCGTTCCCACCGACGGCAAGGGGAAATGCGACGTCATGACGATGCGGCCATTGTCGGAGCACGCCTCCAGGAAGGCCCACCGCGTCCGGCGTGCCTGATCAGGGTCGGTGTCCCACCGGAAATTCCAGTCGGGGTATATGCATTGCATCGGCCAATGCATGAGGTCGCCGGAAAACACCGCTCCTATACCTCTGGATCGCAGTGCGATGGCGACGACGTGGCCCATCGTGTGGCCCGGCGTCGGCTCCAGCCAGATTTCGTCATCGAGCGCATGGTCCATATCGACAAGAACGGCCCGACCAGCCTCGACGATTGGCAGGACATTCTCCTCATAGGTCCGTGTGGCATCGCCAGAGGCCGCCTGTGCGGCCTCGAGCTCGCGCCGCGCCATGATGTAGCGGGCGTTGGGGAAGGTCGGTATCCAACGCCCGTCCACCAATCGTGTGTTCCAGCCGCAGTGGTCGACGTGAAGATGGGTGCACAACACATAGTCAATCTCTTCGGGAGCAACACCTGCATTTGCCAGCCGCTTCAAGAAGGTGCCGTCACTGCGGCGATGCCAATGCGGGAAGTCTGCGATCGTCTTGTCGTTGCCGACGCAACCGTCGACCAGAATGGTGTGGTGTCCGGTACGAACCAGAAAACTCTGGATCGGAAGAATAATCCGGCCGGTTGCCGGCGATATCGACCGGGGCGCGAGCCAATGAAGATGCGGTTCGAGCGCTTCGTCGCTGCAGTCGGGGAACCATTCCGATGGCGTCCGCAGAGGATCGCACATCTCCAGAATCCTGGTTACCCTGATATCCCCGATCTTCCAGTCATCCATTGATGCGATCCTTCTTCGATCAAGGAGCGGACCGATAGATCTAACATTCGCGGCCATCCGGCGCCAGCCGTCGCGCCACGAGGAGAAGGAGCGCTCGCGAGGTGGCCGCGCTCACGATCGGGTAGAAGCGTCAGACTGGCCGCGGCATTCTCGATAGACGGTGGAGCGACCGAGCTTTTACCGATCGCTTCGATCGCTCAGAGGAATCATTCAATGAGATGACATGCGATCAGACTGATCTGACGTTTTCCGCTTTCGACTTCCCCGTCTTACGGTCCTGGCCAAGGTCATAGCTGACCTTCTGGCCGTCACGAAGCGGACTTCCACTCTCTACGGCCGAAACATGGACGAACACGTCCGCTCCGCCATTGTCGGGCGTGATGAAGCCAAAGCCCTTGTCCTGGTTGAAAAACTTTACGGTACCGGTCGCCATGAAGATCCCCCGTGATCTGAGCGGCCTCAGCGCCGCCGGCGAACCATATTAGCTGCCGCCGATGCCCGCAACCGAAGAGGCGCCTCATCGATCGCGTCGACGCGTGCCTCGCGCGCCTTCACCGACAGAGATGGCGGATCGAAAATCTCCGACCACCAGGGTTAAGTAAAAGGAGGTGGAACCGGGTCCATTATTTGCGCGGCAGAATACTCTGGATCGAAAAAGCACCTCTTCGGGCTTATCGTCGCTCCGAATCTTGGTTCGCGATTCGTCTGCGCTGCCGCCGCCGGTCGCAACCGCTGGAAATGTCGCAAAGGAGAGGTGCGCGCAAATGGGCGGACCCGTTACATTCGAGATCGCCGGCGATGACGGCATCTTCGGCCATGGCGACGGATATGGCGCGATCGTCGACGAACTCGACGCCGCGCTCGATGGTCGCGAGAGCGGAAATCTCACTGAAGCCAGCTACCTTTCCGCCTTGCGGGGCATCGTCGAGCGTCATCCCCGTTTCATCGATGGTCATGCCCATCTCGGCTACGCTCTTCTCGAACAGGGAAAGCCGCAGGCTGCGTTGGAAGCCTGCCTGCACGGCCTGCAATTGGGCGAGAACGCCCTCCCTGCCGGCTTTGCGGGTAGGATCGAACGGAGTTTTCTCGTGAACCGGCCGTTCCTGCGGGCCGCCCATGGGGTCATGCTTTGTCGCCTGCATCTCGGACAGCGCAAAGAGGCGCTGACTCTGATGGAGAAGATGCTGGCGTGGAACCCCAGTGACAACCAGGGCATCCGCTTCCTGATCGGCTCGGAATACCTGCGGGCCGGCAAAACGGCGAAGGCATCTCGCGTCTTCAAAAATGAGGCCGATCAATACCCGCCTTATCACTACGACATGGGACTGCTCCATTTCCTGGCAGGCAATCTGGTTGCCGCCGCCACCAGCCTGCGTCGCGGTTTTGCGGCGAATGGCTATGTTGCCGAAATCTTGAGTGGAAACCCGGATCCGATGCCGCTTGCGATCTGGCACCATTCCAACTTGGCCGAGCCGGAGGTTGCGCATGACTATATCGAGCAGTGCGGCGACCTGTGGCGAAAGACGGAGGGAGCCATCCCGTTCCTGCGCTGGCTGCATATGCACCCGAAA
Source organism: Rhizobium giardinii bv. giardinii H152 (assembly GCF_000379605.1). GTDB lineage: Bacteria > Pseudomonadota > Alphaproteobacteria > Rhizobiales > Rhizobiaceae > Pararhizobium > Pararhizobium giardinii. Next base: position 46,263 of record NZ_KB902613.1, read on the forward strand.
GTCATGGCGGAACGCGCGGCCGTGTTTGAGTGCCTGGAAGCCTTGCTCTGGGAGCAGAACGTCGATCGGCGCAGAATGCTGCTTGACCGCGAAGAAGCGGCGCTCGCCGCTATCGATGACCAGTTGTCGGCGGAAGTCGTGGTTGCGCGCGTCGATCGTCACGGTCGATCCGTCTCGCCATGGCTCTATCCGCAAACACGGCCACGGCTGTGAAAGATCGGGTCGGAGCCCAGCTTCGCTTGCAGCCCTCGCGGAGGTTACCAAAGTGACACGCAAGATCGGGTCAGCGCGAACGCAATACTTGTCGCGCAGATCCCTGTGATCGCATGCAACGCGTAAATGGCGGGTGAACGAGCGGCCTCCACTATTCCGTCAAAGCGATCTTGCGAGATGCGGCGCAACGCTTGGCCGCTCGCGCGCCAGCGCGAGGGGCAGCCGGCGAGTTCGTCCACTGGGCGAAAGTGGCGGCGGAGGTTGCCCGGATCAGCCCGCGACCGGAGATGGATTTCGTGACGGTCGCGGCGATCGCCAACGAGGAACTCGGGGACGGCAGGACAAAGCGAGATCGCGCCTGACATGCCAGCTGGATCCAGGTTCATGAGGAGGCGGGCGAAGGGCGGGGTTTTGCGAGGCGGATCGTTCCGCTGAAGGCGTGGGTCCATCAGAAAGCAGTCCAATCCCGCTCTCTTGTGATGGCTTCCTGGTCCGGTTCCGGATCTTCCACGATCAACCCGCTGACGGGGTCGGCTAGCCAAGCTGCCGCCGCTCGACTTCGCCTTCGCGGTGATCGCGACCGGGCCCCGGCCCTTCGAAGGAGCCATCGAGCGGGATCGGCCCGCTCCGAAGATGGAGCCTTCAATGTCTGATCTTGTCATTGCGCAAAACCACGCTTTCCAGCTCGCCCGCACCCTGATGGTCCCCGTCACGCTGTTTCGCTCCGGCGACCAGTCATACTCCGTCCTTCCGTCCGACGAACTCGAAGACGGCGAAGTCGAGACGGTTGCCGAGTACGATCCCTTCCAGTTCGGGCCGGCTCATTGAGCCGGCCTTGTGCCTTTTGGTGCCGCTTGCGAGCGGCAGGCGGCAAGGGAAGCTTCGCCGCGGCCGTTACGGGATGGCTGGCGCAAGGTGCAAATTGGCACGTTGCCAGCCGCGCCCTTGCCCCCTTTGCTCTTCGCGGGCCGCCCGGATGATGGGCTCGCCTGGTGCGGGAAGGAAAGCTGAAGGAAGGGCGGGCGCCTGCGGCGCGCGAAGGAAAGAAATGGAACAGAATGAATTGAATGACCTGCGCGGGCGGGTGTCCTGTGCGGCGGCGCTGGAAGGCGCCGGCTACGCCATTGACATCAAGGAGAGCACGCGACGGGCGGTCAAGTACCGGCGCGGCGCCGGGATCGTCATCGTGATCCATGAGGGCAAGGGCTGGTTCGATCCGCTCTCCGAGGCCAAAGGCGACGTATTCTCGCTGATGGGCCATCTGCACGGCGTCGGCTTCGTCGAGGCGAAGACGCTGGTCGCGCGTCTCGTTGGCTACGAGCCACGGGAGCCGGTCTGGAACAGGCCGTTGCGGCCGAGCGAGCATGCTCGTGATATAGGCGAGCGCTGGCAAGCGCGCGCCAAGCCGTGGTCCTCCTCTGCAACCTGGCGCTATCTGCGCGACGCGCGCTTCCTTCCGGACGCCGCTCTTCGCGCCGCCATCCGCCAGGACCTGCTGCGCGAAGGCCCCCGCGGCAGCATGTGGGCCGCGCATCTCAATGACCGGGGCCAAGTCACCGGCTGGGAGGAGCGTGGTCCCGATTGGCGCGGTTTTTCCACCGGCGGATCGAAGCTGCTTTTCAGGCTCGGACCGCGAGACGCCTTGCGGCTCTGTGTCACCGAGGCGGCGATCGACGCCATGAGCCTTGCCGCCCTCGAGGGCTTGCGGGATGGCAGCCTCTATCTCAGCACCGGCGGCGGCTGGTCGCCGGCAACCGAGGCGGCGGTGAGGGCGCTCGCGGCCCGGCCCGGCGCACAAATCGTCGCCGCCACCGACGCCAACGCCCAGGGCGAAGCCTTTGCGGGCCGTTTGCGGGAGGTTGCCGAGAAGGAAGGGTGCGACTGGTTCCGGCTGAAGCCGCCGGCAAATGACTGGAACGATGCGCTCAGGGAGAAGGTGAGGAAAGAAAGAGGAAGAAGGGAGACAAGAGAAGGCCTGCCGCATGCCCGCCGGCCGCGTCAAGGGTGAAGCTTCGCCCGGCCTTGCCGGCCCTTGACCCGGCCGGACGGAGAGGCGGCCGCGAAGGAGGGGTCCGGAAGGGCTGAAGAGACGATGGCGACACCGTGAAGGCGAGCCGCGCTCCGGCCCGGACAAGGCCAAAGGAGCCCGCTTATGACCCTCTCTCCCATCCGCAAAATCTATCAGGGCATCGCCGATCGTCGGCAGATGTTCCGCATGTTCGACCGTCACGCCCAGCGCCCGAACCGGTGGCAGGGCGACGACGGCGCGCTTTACCGCGGCGAATGGTTCGAGATCGGCGAGGCCGAACACGATTATATGTTCGAGATCCTGCCGCCGCTCTTCATGCGCGGCGAGATGTTCGCCATGCGCGAGTTCCTCACCGGCTCGATCACCAGCATTTTCTTCACGCTCCGGATCGACGGCCGCATCCGGCATTTCCACGGCTACTGCGACCTCGCCGACAAGGGCTCGCCTGAACGCATGCGCGCCGCGATCGTCGAGCGCGAAACCCGTCCCGTGCGGGCGATGACGCGCGAAGAGCGCCTCGAGCACATCTGGTCGAGCACCCATGACAATTATCGCGGCTATGCCGGCGAACGATGGCCGGAACCCATGCGCGGGCAGCGCACCGTGATGCTCTATGGCGGTGCGGAAGGCACATTCCTGAAGCTTTTGGAGCAGCTCACGGCGTCAGAGATCGCGGCCAAGCTGCCGGTGCAATTGCGTGTCCTTCCCGACAGCATCGCGGCGTGAGGGAGTGCGTCATGTTCACTTTCTCACTGGCCGACGTCCGCGCCGTTCTTGCGCGCGGGCGGTTCGATGCCGCCGCCCATGGCGGGTTCCGGGTGCCCTACCAGGGCATTTCGCCCGAACGCCAGGGGATGGCCGGGCTTTGGCTGGTCGGCGACGAGGGCGTCTACGTGATGGCAAACGGCCAGCTCGCCACGGGCGAGCGGCCGCTCGTCACTTACGCCGAGGAGTGCGATCCGAACACCAATCCGGATTGCTGGCACTACAAGCGGCGGTATTTCGGGGGCGACGACGGCGTCGAGTTCATCGACGCGGCCGAACTGGAAAAGCTCTTCGCCGCATCCCCCGATGCCACGCATCTCAGGATCGCAATGGACGACACGTCGATGTCGCTCAACCTGATCCGCCAGTGACCATCGGCCGCAAGGCGGCCCTTCCCACCCATCGCGCGACCGTCCCGCCCACCGCCGTCCCGGCGGGGAGCGACGGCGCGCGCGCTATCCAAGCACAGGAGATTTCCGCATGTCGCATGACGATCCCTTCACCATCGACCTTTTCGGCACCAGTTCGCTTTCGTCCGGTCTCGGCGTGACCGCCTTCGCCGGCAACTTCGAGACCGGTCCCGAAGACGACGATCCCGATCCGACGACGCCCGCGCCAGCCGTCCCGGCGGCGAGACCGCGTGTCCGGCCGAGCCCGGAGGTCGGCCGTGGCGACAACTTCCATCTCGACCGAGATCGTGGCCTCGCCCGCGGCTGGAAAGAACGAGCGCGCGACAATATCGCTGCGATCCGGCTTGCCGCCGACATCGAAGCCGAGGAACGTCCGGCGACGCGCGAGGAGCAGGCGAAACTGATCCGCTTCATCGGTTTCGGCGCGTCCGACCTTGCCAACGGCGTCTTCCGCCGCCCGGGCGAGGTCGACTTCCGCAAAGGCTGGGACGAGATCGGCTCCGAACTGGAGGATGCCGTCGCCGAGGCGGATCATGCCTCGCTCTCCCGCTGTATCCAATATGCCCACTTCACCCCGGAGTTTATCGTCCGGGCGATCTGGTCGGGCCTGCAGCGCCTCGGCTGGCGCGGCGGCCGCGTGCTGGAGCCGGGCGTTGGCACGGGGCTGTTTCCGGCGTTGATGCCGGAGCCATTGCGCGATGTGTCCCATGTCACCGGAATCGAACTCGATCCGGTCACCGCGCGCATCGCCCGGCTGTTGCAGCCGCGGGCGCGGATCGTCACCGGCGATTTCGCGCGCACGGAACTGGCGGCGAGTTTCGACCTTGCCATCGGCAATCCGCCTTTCTCTGATCGCACGATGCGATCGGACCGCGCCTACCGGTCGCTTGGACTGCGGCTGCACGATTATTTCATCGCCCGCTCGATCGATCTCCTCAAGGCCGGGGCGCTCGCCGCTTTCGTCACCTCCCATGGCACGCTGGACAAGGCCGACGGCACAGCCCGCAAGCGCAAGGTCGCTGAACCGGCAAGCGATCTCTCCTGGCTCGACCTCGAGGAGGTTCGGGCGGCCACAGAGGACGAAGGCGCGATCCGTGTGAACCGCTGGTTCGCGCGCCATCCAGATTTCGTGCTCGGCCTGCATCACCTCACCTCCGGACCTTTCGGCGAGACCTACACCTGCTTGCCCCGCGGGGGCACCGATCTCGACGCCGCGCTGGATGCCGTGATCCGCCTTCTTCCGGAAGCCCTTTACGACGGCGAGCCGGCCCCGGTCGATTTCGATCTGGAGGACAACGATCGCGTCGTCGACCTGCCAAACGACCGCCATGTGCGTGAGGGTAGTTTCTTCTTCGACAGCGCCCGCGGACTGATGCAGGTCATCGACGGTGAGCCGGTCGCGGTTCATATCCGCAAGGGGCGCAGCGCCGACGGCATCCCCGAGAAGCACATCCGCATCATCCGCAAGTTGATCCCGATCCGCGACGCCGTGCGCGAAGTGCTGAAATGCCAGGAACTCGATCGTCCCTGGAAGGAGGCGCAGGTGCGCTTGCGCATCGCCTGGTCGAGCTTCGTGCGCGATTTCGGGCCGATCAACCACACCAAGGTTGCGATCGCGGAGGATTTGGGTCGCGATGGCGACGGCGAGGTTCGGGAAACCCATCGCCGCCCCAATCTTCAGCCCTTCCTTGACGATCCCGATTGCTGGCTGGTCGCCTCGATCGAAGATTACGACCTCGAGACCGACACGGCCAGGCCTGGCCCGATCTTTTCCGAGCGCGTCATCGCACCGCCCGCGCCGCCTGTCATCACCTCGGCCGCCGACGCGCTTGCCGTCGTGCTCAACGAACGCGGCCATGTCGATCTCGACCATATCGCCGAGCTCCTCCATCGCGACGTCGGCGCGGTCATCGACGAACTGGGCGAGGCGATCTTCCAGGACCCGGCCGACGGGTCATGGCAGACCGCGGACGCCTATCTCTCCGGCCATGTCCGCGACAAGCTGAAGGTGGCGGAAGCCGCCGCCGCACTTGACCCGAAATTCCAGCGCAATGTCCGGGCGCTGGCCGAAGTGCAGCCGGCCGACCTTCGCCCCTCGGAGATCACGGCGCGTCTCGGCAGCCCCTGGATCCCGGCTTGCGACGTCGTCGCCTTCGTGCACGAGACAATGGGGGCCGAGATCCGCATTCACCACATGCCGGAGCTTGCCTCCTGGACGGTGGAAGCGCGGGCATTGGGATGGATGGCTGCCGGCACGTCGGAATGGGGCACCGATCGCCGCCACGCCGGCGAACTGCTCGCCGATGCGCTGAACAGCCGCGTGCCGCAGATCTTCGACACGATCAAAGAGGAGATGAGCGAACGGCGGGTGCTCAATGTCGTCGACACGGAAGCGGCGAAGGAGAAGCTCACGAAGATCAAGACCGCCTTCCAGAGCTGGGTTTGGTCCGATCCCGATCGCACCGACCGGCTGGCGCGGGTCTATAACGATCGCTTCAACAATATCGCGCCCAGAAAATTCGACGGCGCGCATCTGAAGTTGCCGGGCGCCTCCGCGGCCTTCACGCTCTACCCGCACCAGAAACGCGGCATCTGGCGCATCATTGCTTCCGGCACGACCTATCTGGCGCATGCCGTCGGCGCCGGCAAGACGATGACCATGGCGGCGAGCGTCATGGAGCAGCGCCGTCTCGGTCTGATCGCCAAGGCGATGCTGGTCGTCCCCGGCCATTGCCTGGCGCAGGCAGCCCGCGAATTCCTCGCGCTCTATCCGAACGCCCGAATCCTTGTCGCCGACGAAACCAACTTCAGCAAGGACAAGCGCCAGCGATTCCTGTCGCGCGCGGCAACCGCCACCTGGGACGCCATCATCATCACGCACTCGGCGTTCCGGTTTATCGGCATTCCCTCGGCCTTCGAGCAACAGATGATCCACGACGAGCTCGAGCTCTTTGAGACCTTGCTGACGAAGGTGGAGAGCGAAGACCGGGTTTCGCGCAAACGGCTCGAGCGGTTGAAGGAGGGCCTGCAGGAGCGGCTCGAAGCGCTCTCGACCCGCAAGGACGATCTCCTGACCATCGCCGAAATTGGCGTCGACCAGATCATCGTCGACGAGGCGCAGGAGTTCCGCAAACTCTCCTTCGCCACCAACATGTCGACGCTCAAGGGCGTCGATCCGAACGGCTCACAGCGCGCCTGGGACCTCTATGTCAAATCCCGCTTCATCGAGACAAAGAATCCGGGTCGGGCGCTGGTGCTGGCGTCGGGCACGCCGATCACCAACACGCTCGGCGAGATGTTCACCGTGCAGCGGCTGATGGACCATGCGGCGCTGATGGAGCGTGGGCTGCATGAATTCGACGCCTGGGCTTCGACCTTCGGCGACACCACGACGGAGCTCGAACTGCAACCGTCCGGCAAGTACAAGCCGGTGTCGCGCTTCGCGAGCTTCGTCAACGTCCCCGAGCTGATCGCCATGTTCCGCTCGTTCGCCGATGTGGTGATGCCAGAGGATCTGCGCCGATATGTGAAGGTGCCTGACATCTCGACCGGCAAGCGCCAGATCGTCACCGCCAAGCCGACGACGACCTTCAAGCGCTATCAGACGGTGCTCGACGCCCGTATCAAGGCGATCGAGGAGCGCGACCGGCCGCCCGAGCCCGGCGACGACATCCTGCTTTCGGTCATCACCGATGGACGGCATGCGGCAATCGACCTGCGCCTGGTCGATGCCGACACCGACAATGAGCCGGACAACAAGCTCAACAGCCTGATCGCCAACGCGCTGAGGATATGGAAGGAGACCGCTCAAAACACCTATGTCCGCCCGGACGGCAAGGTGTTCGATCTCCCCGGCGCTGCGCAGATGATCTTTTCCGACCTCGGCACGATCAGCGTCGAGAAGACGAGGGGCTTCTCGGCCTATCGCTGGGTCCGCGACGAACTGATCCGTATGGGCGTGCCGGCCTCCGAAATCGCATTCATGCAGGATTATCGCAAGGCCGAGGCCAAGCAGCGGCTGTTCGGCGACGTTCGTGCGGGAAAAATCCGCTTCCTGATCGGCTCTTCCGACACGATGGGCACCGGCGTCAACGCTCAGCTGAGGCTGAAGGCGCTGCATCACCTCGATGTGCCCTGGCTCCCCTCGCAGATCGAGCAGCGCGAAGGCCGCATCGTCCGACAGGGCAACCAGAACGACGAGGTCGACATCTTCGCCTACGCTACCGAAGGCTCGCTCGACGCCACCATGTGGCAAAACAACGAGCGCAAGGCCCGCTTCATCGCCGCCGCCCTTTCCGGCGACACCTCGATCCGCCGGCTCGAGGACCTCGGCGAGGGGCAGGCGAACCAGTTCGCGATGGCGAAAGCGATTGCGTCGGGCGATCAGCGGCTGATGCAGAAGGCTGGGCTCGAAGCCGATATCGCCCGGCTCGAACGGCTGCGCGCCGCCCATGAGGACGATCAGTTCGCCATCCGCAGGCAGATCCGCGATGCCGAGCATGACATCGAGTACGCGACCCGGCGCATCGGCGAGATCGGCCAGGACATCGGACGTCTCGTGCCAACTGGGGGCGAGGCGTTTGGCATGACGGTTACGGGAGAACTCTTTTCCGAACGCAAACCAGCGGGCACGGCGCTGATGAAGGAAATCCTCACCCTCGTCCAACTGCAGCACGAGGGTGAGGTCGTCATTGCCGCGATCGGCGGGTTCGATCTCGCCTACGGCGGCAAGCGTTTCGGGAAGGATGGCTACCGCTATCAGACGATGCTGCAGCGAACCGGCGCCGATCACGAGATCGATCTCGCCGTCACCGTCACTTCGCTTGGGGCCATCTCACGACTCGAGCACGCAGTCGACGGCTTCGAGGACCAGCGGGAGCGGTTTCGTCAGCGGCTGGAGGATGCCCGCCGTCGGCTCGCCTCCTACCAGTCGCGGCAGGGCGGTTCCTTCGCCTTTGCTGACGAGCTGGCCGAGAAACGCCGGCAACTCGCGGAAGTCGAGGCGGCGCTCGCTGACGATCTCGATCGTGCCGGCGAACGCAAGGTCGCTTGAGCTCCCGTGTGTTCGGACGGACAAGCGACATGCGGCGTCTCGCTTTCCCTGCAGGCGCCTTAAGAGAATTTCAGTCCCCGCCAATTGGGGGCGCCTGTTGAAATGTCCACGCGTACAATATATATTCCGATCCATCGGAAGAATTAGGAGCGTGTCATGATCTCCAGCGAGATGTTGAAGACCGCAGAAGCGGCTGTCGTCGCGCGTGTCACGCCGCGCGACGTCAACAGAGTGATCGACGAGGGAATTCTGCCCGCGGCGTTTTCGTCAGCCGAAAACGGCCGCCGGGTCTGGGTGACCGCATGTTCGCTGATTTCCTTCTATTATGAGAGTGCCACACGCCTCACATCGGAGGAGCGCATCAGTGCGATCAGGTGGGCCGAACCCCGGCTCAGCGCATGGAAGACGCTGGCGCTCGAGTCGCTGATTGCCAAAGACTGGACGCTGCACCACGATTTTCTGACGATCGACCTGGCGCCGTTCTTCAGGAAGACGGTCGATGGCCTTGCGGAGCTCGAGGCCGCTCGGGACATGGTTACGTCCTCACCGGATATCCTGGGCGGCACACCGGTTATCAGCGGGACGAGAATTCCGGTATACGATATTGCCGCATCCATTGCCGCCGGTCATTCCGTCGAGGAGTTGTTGGAGGCGTTTCCGGCGCTTGATGAAAGGCGCATTGGCCTTGCCAAGGTCTATGCCGAAGCCAATCCGCTTCGCGGCCGGCCCAGGCCGCAGCGGGAACTGCCCGCCGGCGCCAGGATCATCAGAGATCGCCGGGTTGCGAGGCGCAGGCAGCCGGCATGAAGTTGCTCATAGACGAATGCCTGAGCCCGCGGCTTGTCCAGTTGGCGCAAGCCGCCGGCTATGTTTTATCGACCCATATCGTATGGCTTGGCAAAAGCGGTTGGAAGGACTGGGAGCTCAAGCCGCTCATCCTTGACGGCGACTGGACCTTCGTCACCAGGAACTCGGTGGATTTTCGCGGACCGGAATCCGACCCCGGGTCGAAGGGCCAGTATGCGGATGTTGCGATCCATGCCGGGCTCGTGTGTCTGAACGGGCCCTCGACGATGGACCTGGCGATGCAGTTGGAGCTGTTTGACGAGGCCCTGAAGGAGCTTCAGACGGATCCCGATCTGATCAATCAGGTGCTCGAAGTCACGATGAGCCAGGAAGACATTCATATCCTCCGCTACCTGCTGCCGGCCGATTGATGTGCACCGCCGGTGGCGATTGCACCTGCATTCCTGTCGATGCGCGTCATTTGGATGCGGTGCAGCATGCGCATAGCTGCATTGCACAATAACTGGTTTGCCTCTGGTCAAAAAACGGGCATTCTGCACACAGCTGATGCACATGGCGGTTTTCCTCCCAGTGCCGCTGCATCGGCTGTTCCCCTCTGGAGGTTTATTGACCTTCACACTTCAAGGGCCGCGGTTTTCCGCTGGCCCTCTTTTTTTGTCACTCGAAATCAAGCCCGATATCGAGCGTCGGCGCGCTGTGGGTGATCCATCCGACGGACAAAAGATCGACGCCGGAAGCGGCGACCCCAGCCGCGGTGGCTGGCGTGATGCCGCCCGAAGCCTCGGTGATGGCCCGGCCATCGACAAAGGCCACCGCTTCCTTCAACTCATCCGGCGTCATATTGTCGAGCAACACCGCATCGGCGCCGATCTCCATCGCCTCGCGCAACTGATCCAGCGTGTCGACTTCCACCTCGATCTTGACCATATGGCCGACGCCCGTTTTTGCCCGGCGAATAGCTTCGCCGACGGAGCCTGCGATCGCGACGTGGTTGTCCTTGATCAGCACCGCATCGTGGAGGGCGAAGCGGTGGTTCATGCCGCCGCCGGCCCGGACGGCATATTTTTCGAGCGCGCGAAGGCCCGGCGTCGTCTTGCGGGTGCAGACGACGGAGGCTCTCGTGCCGGCAACCGTTTTCACGATGTCATTTGTGACCGTCGCAACACCGGAGAGATGCCCGAGAAAGTTCAGCGCCGTGCGCTCGCCGGTCAAAAGCGCGCGCGACGGGCCTTCGATCGTCGCTATGACGTCACCGGCCTTGACCGGCGTACCGTCCTCGATGTGGCGAGTGACCGAAATCGCCGGATCGACAAGCAGAAAGGCGAGCTCGGCGGCATCGAGACCGGCGATCACGCCTGGATTGCGGGCAGCCATGACAAACCGCGACCGATGATCGGCCGTGATGACGGCGGCCGAGGTGATGTCGCCGGCAAGGCCGAGGTCTTCCGACAAGGCTGTACGCACCGCCGGCTCGATCACCAGCCGCGGAAGGGAAGCGAGGGTCATCACGAGCACTCCTTAGGCAGTTTTGGCAAGCAGACGCGGGGCGGGGTATTGGGATGCCATGGTGCGTGCAGCTTCCAGAATGGCGTCGAGGGTCATCTTGCGCCGCTCCGCAAGGCCGAGCTTCGCCGGAAAATCGGTGCGCGCATGGGCGCCGCGCGACTCCTGCCGGAGCAAGGCGAAAACGGCGATGGCAAGCCCGACGAGGGCGGGATCGGCCGATGCGCCGTTCGGCTCGACAAGCGGCAGCAGGGTCGTGATCGCGTCAAGCATGGCGCCGCCGTTGCGCAGCAGCCCGAGGTGACGGGAAACGACCGGGCGGACCGCGGAAAGATTGGCCGAAACCGGCAGCCCTCTGGCGGAGACAGGAACCGCCACCGCAGCGGACGTCCCTCCAATGTCCCGCGCCGCCCGCATCGCCATCACAACCGCTTCGAGCAGCGAATTGCTGGCGAGCCGGTTGGCGCCGTGGAGGCCGGTGGCGGCCGCCTCGCCGACGACCCAAAGCCTCTCGACGGTGCTGCGGCCATCAAGATCGGTCGCCACGCCGCCCATGTGATAATGGACCGCCGGCCGGACCGGAATGGGCTGACGCTCCGGATCGACGCCGGCCTCGCGGCAAAAGCCGGCGATGGTCGGAAACCGCTCTGTGAAACCGCTTCCCAAGGCGCCTCGCGCGTCAAGGAAGACGCGGCCGCCCCTGGCGATCTCGGCGCCGATAGCGCGGGCGACGACATCGCGCGGTGCAAGTTCTGCGCCGGGTATGTCCGCCAGAAAACGTTCGCCACGCTCGTTGACCAGGACCGCGCCTTCGCCGCGCACCGCCTCGCTGATCAGCGCCAGCGGGTGGCGGGCAGAACTGAGCGCCGTCGGATGGAACTGCACGAACTCCATGTCGGCAAGCTCGGCGCCGGCGCGGGCAGCCAGCATGATGCCCTGGCCGTAATTGCCGGCCGGATTGGTCGTGGCGTCGTAGAGACCGCCAAGCCCACCGGTCGCCAGCACCACGCGCGATGTCGACAGGATTGCGGCGCTGTCACGGCCGGCGCAGAGCAGGCCCGTCACCCTGCCGTCCGTCGTCAGCAACCGCCGGACCTCGACGCCTTCCAGCACCGCGATCGACGGGGTGGCGCGGACCGCTCGGATGAGCGCCCGGACGATGGCCCCGCCCGACCCGTCGCCTTCGACATGCACGATGCGGCGGCGGCAATGCGCTGCCTCCAGGCCGAGCTTGAGGGTGCCGTCTTGACTGCGGTCGAACCGCACCCCGAAACCTTCCAGAGCGTCGATCGCCGCCGGTGCGTCCTTGAGGATCGCGGCGGCCGTTTCCGTGTCACACAGCCCGTCGCCGGCGGTGAGCGTATCGGCAAGGTGCAGATCGGCATTGTCATCCGCACCGAGGCTGGCTGCGATACCGCCCTGTGCCCAGGCGCTGGAGGTCTCAATGCCGAGGCCAGCGCGGGTGATGAGCACGACCGGCTGCGGCGCCAGGGTCAGCGCCGTCATCAGTCCCGCAAGCCCGCTGCCGACGATCGCGACGCGGCCGGCAAGCCGATCGAGGACCTCGGTCATACCGCCAGCATCCTTTCGACCGCGCGGCGGGCGGCGGCGGCCACGGCCGGATCGACCATCACCTCATGACGGTTTTCCTCCAGCGCCGCGCGAATGTTCTTGAGCGTGATGCGCTTCATATGCGGGCAGAGATTGCAGGGCCGGATGAACTCCACGTCGGGGTGATGGACGGCGACATTGTCGCTCATCGAGCATTCGGTGAGCAACACAACACGTGCCGGCTTCTTGCTCCCGACATAGTCGGACATCACGGCGGTCGACCCCGCGAAATCCGCTTCCGCCACCACGTCGGGCGGACATTCGGGATGCGCCAGCACGGTAACGCCGGGATGGGCTTCACGTAAGGCCCGCACGTCCTTGGCCGAAAACAGTTCATGCACCTCGCAATGGCCGTGCCAGGCGACGATCTCGACATCGGTCTCGCGCGCCACGTTCTGCGCCAGATATTCGTCGGGGATCATCAGCACCTTCGGCACACCGAGCGATTCGACGACCCTTTTCGCATTGCCCGATGTGCAGCAGATATCCGAGGCGGCCTTCACCGCGGCCGAGGTGTTGACATAAGTGATCACCGGCACGCCGGGATGGGCCTGCCGCAGCAGCGCCACATCTTCCGGGGTGATCGAGTCCGCCAGCGAGCAGCCGGCGCCGAGATCCGGGATCAGCACCATCTTTTCCGGATTGAGCAGTTTCGCGGTCTCCGCCATGAAATGCACACCGGCGAGCACGATGACGTCCGCCTCCACCTCAATGGCCTTGCGGGCGAGCGCCAGGCTGTCGCCGACGATATCGGCGACGCCGTGAAAGATCTCAGGGGTCTGGTAATTGTGGGCCAGGATCACGGCGTTGCGCTGGCGCTTCAGTTCCAGAATCGCCTCGACATCCCCCGCATGTGAAAGCCATTCGGCCCTCGGCATGACGCGACTGACGCGCTGGTAAAGCGAATTCATCGAAACCGGAGAGTTCATCGGCAACTCCTTTATACTCAAAATGAGTATATTTAGAGATATTCTCGATTCGAGTATATGTCAATGGCGGGAGAGCGGCAGTTTCGATCCGGAGAGTGCGCGCTCCTCAAGCACGGCGTGGCGGTAGCGGAAGAGCTTGGCCGGCCGGCCGCCCGACTCGCTGCTCATGGCGCCGGTTTCCTCCAGCAATTCCTGCTGATCGATCAAACGCCGGAAGTTCGGCTTGTGCAAGGTCAGGCCGGCCAGCGCTTCGACTGTGCGCTGGAGCTGGAGCAGGGTAAAATTCTCCGGCATCAGTTCGAAGACAACCGGCCGGTATTTGATCTTGGCCCTCAGCCGCGCAATGCCGGTCGCGAGAATACGGCGATGGTCGGCGAACATCGGCTGGCCTGTCGCTCGATCCGGCGCCGCACCCGCCTCCACGACCAGCCCCGCCTCGTACATCAACTCGTAGCGGTGCAGCGTGAACTCCTCGTTCCAGGGCGCGCCGTCGAGACCGAAGGCGAAGTCGATCCGCCTCTGCCGGTGTTCGTGCCGCAAGCGTTCCGCTTCGCTCCAGGCCCGCAGCTGGTCGGTGATCGTTGCCAGGTGATCCGGCCTGCTCCTGCGGTGGTCCTCCCAGGGGAAATATTCGTACCAGCCATGCCAGCCCGGCTTGCCGGCGCCGGGCGCGGCTTGCTCGCGCACCAGCCCGAGATAGCTGATCGAAATCGTCCGCCGCGCGCGCTCTTCCGGCGACCGGTCGCGATCGGCGAAGGTATAGAGCTGCTCGAGATAGCCGACGGGATGGCCGGTCTGCTCGCTCACCCATTCGCGCAGGCCGGACTGCAGGCTGCGATGGCCAAGCTCGAACGGCCCCGATGGAAGTGCGTCGCCTCTCCTCACCGTCATCACGCGCGGCTCCTCGCCGGTGACGGCGGTGAGCATGGCGATCAGTTCGGCGTGGGCGAGCGCATTCTTCAACGGTCGACCGATCCTTTCCGTGGTCATCAGACAATCCCTGGGTGGTGCTCCCGTGAGTAGCAGAGAAACGAAAGAGGGGAAGCGTGAAATGCGACAAAGGAAGAAGAGCGCTTCGCGACGGTGTGGATCGTTCGCCTTCGCCGAAGAACGCGCCGAGAAGCCGGCAACTTGCCGAAGTCGATGCGGCGCTCGGTCAGATGAGAGCGGCCATCCTTTCAGGCGTCGCCCTTCAATGCATGGTGGCCTCCGACAGGGGCAACTGTTTCACCGCCTGTCTGACGACCTTGCGCAGCTGGCGCCAGTCGGGAAGGTTTCGCTCGTTCACTCGCGCCTGAATTGCCGTCAGTATCCAGCCCACACAGGCGATGTCGTCCGCCGCGCGATAGGTATCTGACCGCTGGAAGCAGGCGACGATCCGCGGCCGGGCGTCACCTCCCTCCAGCGGGATGGCGGCGATAAGGGCTTGCGCTTGCCTGTAAGCCAGCGCGATCCGCTGCCGATCCTTAGGCCCGCTTTGCGCGATCATGCCGCATGTCCAGGCAAGCGTTTGCGACAGGTGCTCGGCTTCATTTTGCATGGCGGATCGGATTTCCGTTGATGAGACCCAGCGTCTCGAGGAACGTTGGGGAGAGATTGAATTGCCGGGCCATGCCGCGCCCCATGGCGTTTTTCCCCATTTCCTCGATCAGAAGCCCCCTTTGCACGAGCGGACCGACGGCCTGGCCAACGCCGCCCCGGGTGAGGCCGGTGATTTCGATCAGACGGGTCAAGGTGATGGGCAACTCGTCGCCCTGCAGCTTGCCGATCACCATTATCAGGGCGACCTGCTTGAGGCGGGATGCCGGCGTTTCCCCGTCGAGCGGGTTGGTCAGGATCTGGTTGAGAGTCATAGTCACGAAGGCCTCGAAATGCGTGGGATGTAACGCGGCGGCGCAGCCCGCGCGCCCGTTGCGATCGCGTTTCCCAGACACTGTTGTCGTCTCCTTCTGAAGCAGCCGCCGGCGGCGTACCCATACAATTGCTGCGCAAGTTCGATGATCGCCGATGCAATCGACCCGCGTTCTTTTGCCATCGGAACGACGGCGTTTGCAACCGCCTTTCGCGATAACGCCGACGGGTTTTGCCGGGTATCAGGAAGAAAAAAGGAAAGGAGAAGGCCTGGTCGCAGACCGGCTCTCCCGCCGCCGCTGGCGCTCAACCGCGCCCTGCGCAACCCGGCCACTCGCCCCGCGCAGGGCTTAAGAGCCCCGCTTGGGCTTCGCGGCAGGGCTGCTCGGGCGCAGTTGCGCCGGTCGCCCCGCCCCGCAGTCCGGAAGGTGTCTTCGAAAAACATGAAGGCAGGAAAGAGCGGCCGTCGGCCGCCTCGAAAACCCATGGAAGGAGCATTCCGATGGAACTGAAATTTGTCGATCCGCGCGCGCTCAAGGAAAATCCCGACAAGGCGCGACGCTCGAAATCGTCCCCGCAGGCCGATGCCCTGCTGCTTGCCACGATCAGGGCGGTCGGCATCGTGCAGCCGCCCGTCGTCGCACCCGAAAGCGAAGGCGGCAACGGTTATGTGATCGATGCCGGACACCGGCGCGTGCGCCAAGCGATTGCCGCCGGCCTCGAAGAGATTGCGGTGCTGGTCATCGAACGGGCCGAAGACGGTGGCGCCATGCGGTCGCTTGCCGAAACCCTGGCGCATGAGCAGCTCAATCCCGTCGATCAATGGCGGGCGATCGAACGGCTGGTAGCGCTCGGCTGGACCGAGGAGGCGATTGCGATGGCGCTGGCGCTGCCCGTGCGCCAGATCCGCAAGCTGCGTCTGCTCGCCAATGTGCTTCCGGCCATGCTCGACCAGATGGCCAAGGGCGACATGCCGAACGAGCAGCAGCTCAGAACGATCGCCGCCGCATCGCTCGACGAGCAAAAGGAAGTCTGGAAGGCACAGAAGCCGAAGAAGGGCGACACCGCGGCCTGGTGGCAGATTGCCAATGCGCTTTCCAAGACCCGCATGTACGCCCGCGATGCGAGTTTCGGCGACGACCTCCGAGAGGCCTACGGAATCGAATGGGCCGAGGACCTGTTCGGCCCGGCCGACGAGGACAATCGCTACACCACCAATGTCGAAGCCTTCCTCGGCGCCCAGCAGGAATGGATGACGAATAATCTTCCGAAGAAGGGCGCGATCGTCGAGGTCAACAGCTGGGGCCAGCCGGAACTGCCGAAGAAGGCAAACCAAGTCTATGGCAAGCCCGGAAAGGGCGACCATACGGGCCTCTATCTCGATCGGGACGGCAAGGTTCAGAGCGTGCACTACCGGATGCCGGAGCCGAAGGGCGCCAAGGGGCAAGCTGGCTCGGGCGATGGTAGGACCGGCGCCGAGCGTGATGCCGCCGTCGACGGTGATGACGCTATCACCGTCAAATCACGTCCCGACGTCACCCAGAAGGGCCAGGACATGATCGGCGATTTCCGCACCGATGCGCTGCACGAGGCGCTCGCCCGCGCGCCGATCGAGGACGACACGCTGATGGCGCTGCTCGTGCTCGCCTTCGCCGGCCAGAATGTGCGGGTCGATTCCGGTGCGAACGATGCCCTGTTCGGTCCGAAGCGGTTTACCCGTCACGCTGCGCGCCTCGTTACCGAAAACGGCAGCCTGTCGTTCGACATGGAAACCGTGCGGGTCGTTGCCCGCTCGGTGCTGATCGACGTGCTGTCATGCCGGCGCGGCATGTCGAACAGCGGTGTCGTTGCGCGCATCGGCGGCGCGGCTGTCGGCGCGGACGGTTTCCTGCCGAACATGGGCAGCGAAGATTTCCTGCTGTGCCTGTCGCGCCAGGCACTGGAAGCCGCCGCCAAGGAGACCGGTGTGCAGCCACGGGCGCGGGTCCGCGAAACCCGTGCGGCACTCGTCGAGCAGTTCGGGGCGGACAAGACCTTCGTCCATCCGGCCGCTCTTTTCGCGCCCGACAGCCAGGAGGTTCTCGATCTCATCCGGCAGGGCGACCTCGATGCGGAAGAAGCGACCTCCGCTGCGCAAGGCGACCGGCCGGAGGATGAGTCCAACGACCATGATCTGCCCGACACCGGTAACGCGGATGAACTGCCCGATCCGGCCGACGGCGATCTCGCCGACGCCGGCCTGACGGAAGACGACGCCGACGAGGACGAGACCGGCTACGGCATCGCGGCGGAATAGCCGCCCTTTCCAACACCGTTCTCCCAACCTCCGCCGCCGGCCGCTCCGGCGGCGGTTCCGTTTCTTCACCTGCAGAACCCGAAGGAGCCTTTCATGTCTGCATCCCTCATCTATGATCTCGCGCCGATCGGCGCCATCGTCGCCTGGTCGGACGGCACGCCGCGCCCGCCCGAGCACCACAAAAAGAGGTTGGCGGCCTGGGAAAACCGCAACAGCCGAGGTCGTCTGATCCGCAAGCAGGACAGGCGCGGCCTCGGCAATATCAGCCTCTCGCCGGACTTCACCCTGCATGAGGGCGATTTCGGCGCGGGCGGCGTGATCGCCATCCGCGTCCACCGGACCTTTTCGCTCGACAGTGACCTGACCTTCAAGGTCATCGAGCGTCCGGCGCCGGGATCTGTCCGCGTCTTCGACCGCGCCGGGGCGAGCGCCGAGCTCGTCCATCTGGCCTCCAGTCGGCAGGCGGCCGAGGAATGGCTCACGCCGCATGGCCATCCCAATGCCGTACTCGAGGAGGTGAGCGCCGACGAGGTGGCCGCCGACCACGTCGAGGGGAGGGCCGCGGCATGACTACGGCGCTCTCTCTGTCCAAAGACCTCTCCGCCCCCGAACATTCGGGGGTGGAGTTCGGCCGAAGCGCCGATGGCTTGTACGTTGCGCGTGTGGGCGATCTCGTCTTCGCCATGGTGCCGGCAAGGGACGGCCAGCATCTTGTCGCCAGCGCCTGGCGCGTGTCGCGGCCGCTTTCCGATTTGAGGCGCGATGACTTCTATTCGCACCACGGCGCCATCGACAACGAAGCGGCCTTCCGGGAGCGCATGATCGAGCAGGCCGAACATAGCCGCGACCTGCTGGCGCTGAAACGCCAGACCGTCCGGATGAACTGCAATACGCCATGGGGCCTATCGCAGGGCGCCACGATCTATGCAGACGGGATCGTCTGCCACACCACGGCCGGACATGGCGGCTTCAAGCTCTCGGCCGCGCGAAACGCCGCTGTCCACCCGATGCTCCGGGTGGACGACGGGTTCTACGAGGAGGACGCCGCATGGGCGATCGTTGCGCTCACCTTTCCGGACCTGTTCACGCGCTACGAGCGGAAGGTCGGCGACCAAATCCTTCGTGACTGGTGGCCGGACGGGTGGCAAGAAATCCATGGTCGCGCGCTCGCGCCCGGTGAATCCCACGAGAAGGACCGCCGGGACTTCCAGCGGCGGCACGCCCAGAACTGGATCGTGATCGCCGCGCTGCTGTCCGATCATCACCCTGATATGTCCGAGGTGATCGCAACCATCGGGGGAGCGCGCGATCACCGGGCTGAAGAGCGCCGCTTCCTGGTGCCGAGTGACGACTATACGGTCGGCCGGTTCGGCTTCGTCATCGATGAGACGAACCATGCCGCCTATGACGGTCCCTCCGGCTTCGCCAGTTGGCGGGGGAGGGCCGGATGATGTTCGACCCGGAAAAGCGCACCGCCCAGCTCTCGCGCATGCAAGCCGCACGGCGACAGACGCAGCATCAGCTCGATCTGATCGACCGGCAGATCACGCGGAAAATGACGGCGCTTATCCCGCTCCTCGGTCGGCGTCATCAGGGCTATCGCCGCGGCAAGGCACTGGCGCCGGGCGCTTTCCTTGAACGCTATCGCGCCAACCTCGCGGCGCTCACCGCCGAGCGCCAGCCGGAGGTCGACGCGCTCACCCGAAAACTCGCCCGGCAGGATGCGGCAATCGCAGCGCTCAGGTCACGCCATCCGCAGTTCTGGTTTTCGAAAGACGGCGGTGGCAAGGCTCCAAGCGGAGGTCATCCCGCATGAGCACGATCGGCGAACTGGAAAGAAGAGCCGGGATCGGCTCCTCGCCTGAGGCACGGACCGCGTTCTGGATGCGGTTCCATCACCTCGACGGGGCCGCATGCCTCAACGCCGGCGTGGCGGAGCTGAACCGACTGATCGCGGAAAAGAGGCGACCTCGGTAGCGGCGGGCAAGGGCGCCGCGGCGCGGGCCAAACGCGAACGACTGCCGCGCCTGACCGCAGCAGAGGAGCAGGCGCTCCAGGCCTATGCTGCCAAACACGGCCGGCGGTGGAAGAGCGTCCTCAACCACGTCTGGATGGGCGGCCAGCCTCATGACGACGGCGCCACATTGCGTCGCCAGCGTAACGCGCGTGGTCCCACCTGGCTGCAGTCCTATCGTTTGCCAAAACCGCGCCCTGACGAAGAGCCTGATTCGGAGCATCGGCCGGACGTGCCGGAAACTTGATGAGGCGGTCAGTGCTCGAGGCTACCGTGTCGAGCACCATCCCCTCAGCCGAGACTGCCGCGATCGCCTTCAGGCTGTTGGGCGATGAACCGGCTCGGCCCAGTGGCGGTCCCTCGAGCGGCTGCTCGCTTCCGGCCGGGTCGGAGGACAGCGGCTCTGCTGAGCGGCGTCCTGTTCAATGGCTTCCGTCGTCGGACCACTCCCCTTGCCGGTCTGTCCTTCGGTTTTGCTGCGGTCTGAACCGGCGGCCGTTCGTTTCAAGGCCGCGTGCCGCGCCGCGAGGCGGCCGGATCCCGCCGTCCTCGGCAAAGCAGGTCCGCGCGCTTCGCGAGGTCAGGATGACCTGCTTGCCCGCATCCCGGCTTCGCTCGTCCAGGCGGGCCCGGACCCTGAAACGCCCGTCTTCCGCCGGCTCCTTTCGACCGCACCGAAGGACAGGTCGGCCAAGGGCCGGAACCGCTTCGGAGGAAACCTCAGAAAGGACAAAACCATGGCCAAGCCCGCAACCCGATCCCGCCAGTCCGCCCGCGTCGTGCCGCTTCGAAAGGGAGCAACACTCGAAATGGTCCGGCTCACCTGCCCGGACGCCACCCAGGCGATGGCGATCGCCGAAAGTTTTGGGACGGCCGTCGTCGACGGCGATGGCATCCGTGACCTGCACGAGCGCCTGATCGTTGAGACGGCCGACAGCCTGTCCGAAGGCCTCGGCGAACGCGCCATGCAGATCCATCTGCAGCGCATCGTCGGCGCCTATGTCGGATCAGCGCACGGCGCCGGCCAGTTCTACTCCCGTGCCGTCACCGAGGCCCGCGACGCCACCGCCAAGGCCGCCAACGACGCCCGCGACGAGGATCTCGACGGTCCGGTTGGTTACGACAGCGCCGCCCAGCGCAAGCGCGAGTTCGCAGCCGACATGGGCATCCAGGCCTATTCGCTGCGGATGGCAGCCGAGGGCGCTGTCGCCGCCTACGAGCAGATCGTCGGCGAGGTCTGGAAGCCCTTCGATCGCCCGGTCGAAAACCCCGGCGCATCGCTCGACCGCAAGGCGGCCGAGGCTCAGATGGCTGCGCTTGGCTGATCTGTTCCGGGCGGGGCTTCGGCTCCGCCCACCTATCCGATAGCAAGGCTGGCTTCCTGCGGGACGCCAGCTTTTTTGCGTGTTGCAACCTATCCGACTTCAACCCCCTGAAAAAAGAACGAAATCCCGTCGCTTTTTGCCGCGGGCCGATCGCAACCGTCACGAATGTTGGTCCTGCTGCGGTCCTCGGCCCCCGAAACGGCTTCGCCGTCCTCCACTCGCGTTGCGGCCCGGCTGCGACATCTCTCCTTGCTCCGATTGAACCTCGACCGGGTTCGCGGTCCTGCGGTCCTCAGCGGTCGGACCTTGTGACGGCTGCGATTGGCGCGGCCTCGAATGGAGGTTCAGGAAATGAGCAGCAGAGAGAACAAGCCCCGTGTCGATATCTACGCGAAGATCACCGACCGTATCGTCGCGGATCTGGAAAAGGGCGTGCGCCCCTGGGTCAAGCCGTGGAGTGCGGCAAACGCCACGGGTCGCATCACGCGTCCGCTGCGTCACAACGGACTGCCGTATCAGGGCATCAATACCCTGCTTTTCTGGTCGGACGCGGTTTCGAGAGGCTTCGTCTCTCCGACCTGGATGACCTTCAAGCAGAGCATCGAGCTGGGCGGACATGTCCGCAAGGGCGCGACCGGCGCAACCGTCGTCTATGCCAGCAGCTTCACGCGCACGGAGACCGATGCCCGTGGTGAGGAAGTGGAACGCGGAATTCCGTTCCTAAAGGCCTATACGGTGTTCTGCGCGGACCAGATCGACGGCCTTCCCGAGCACTATTACCTCAATCCGGCACCAGCGACCGATCCGGTGGAGCGGATCGCCCAGGCAGATACCTTCTTTGCCAATACCGGCGCCGTCATCCGGCACGGTGGTAACCAGGCCTATTTCAATCCGGCTCTCGATATCGTCCAAATGCCGCCGTTCGAAGGTTTCCGCGATGCTCCGAGCTACTATGCCACGCTCGGACACGAGCTAACTCATTGGGTTGGCTCGGAAAAACGGCTTGATCGCAACCTCTCGCGCTATCACAAGGATCGCTCGTTCCGGGCTCACGAAGAGCTGATCGCCGATCTTGGCGGTTGTTTCTTGGCGGCGGATCTCGGCATTGTCCCAGAGCTCGAGCCGAGACCCGATCACGCAAGTTACCTTGCTAGCTGGCTGGAAATTCTGAAGAACGAGAAGCGGTTCATCTTCGCCGCTGCCGCGCATGCCCAGCGTGCGGTCAACTATCTCCACGAACTTCAGCCGCCCGCAGCTGGTGTCGCGGAGGCGGCGTGATGTTGCATTTCTGCGATCAAAATGGGGGGAGGCACTGAGCCCTCCTCCGTCCACCTTGCGGCCGACCGCTATTCGGCTGCAGCCTTGGGCCGCAACCGGACCAGCCGGCCAGGGCCGCCGTCCAGCTCGAGATTGGCATATCCATGATCGCGAAGCGGCCGTTCCCTTCTTGATTGGCAGCCGCCGGGCTCACGGCGTTTCATCAGTCGGCCCGTCGTCTTTCGGCCGATATGAGGCGGCGGTTGCGTCCATTTCCGGCTGAGGATGTCTGCGTTATGCGATCACACATGACGGGGGCTGCCGGGTTTGATGGTCCCTGACCGGTACCGAGGTTGCGGCATCATGCCGACGGGAGGCCGCCTGTCGTCTCGCCCGGTGGTTTCATGGATGGGCCGCTACCATCGCGTCCTCGATGTGGCTGGTCTGACCGAAGGCCGTCTTCGCTGCGCTCCGCCTCGTTCTCAAGCCCGCAACAGCCGTTCCGCGACTTTCTTCCCCTGCTGGCTTCGCCATCATTCCGCGCGGACCAAGAAAGTCTTGCCCTGGCTGCCCTCCACTGTCGTTCCGGCCCAACGAGCCACCCCCCTTGCGCAAGTGCAACGGGGACCCCGGGGGTGCGGGCCGATCGCCTCCGGTCCATCGACCGCCATCGAGGTCGCGGTGGTCGCGGCCCGAGAAACTCACGGAGACGACAATGGCTACCATCGGCACTTTCACCTCGAACGGCAACTCCGGCTTTTCCGGCGTCATCAAAACCCTCAACCTCAACGTCAAGGCCAAGCTGGTCCGCATCGAAAACCCCTCCGACAAGGGTCCGCACTTCCGCATCTTCGCGGCGGCGAATGTGGAACTCGGGGCCGCCTGGCAGAAGGTCTCCAACGAGGGCCGCGACTACCTCTCGGTCAAGCTGGACGACCCGAGTTTCCCCGCCCCGATCTACGCCACACTGATCGAGGTGGAAGGCGAGGAAGGCCTGCAACTGATCTGGTCCCGGCCGAACCGGGATTGAGGTTCCCGCCAGGGGGCTCCGCCGCAAGGGCGGGGCTCCTTTTCTGCGCGTGAAGAAACCCGAACACGGCATCCGAGCCTTGCGGCTTCGTGTGCCGAAGACAAACGCGCCGCGCGCACAGTCCGGTGCAGAAACGAGACACCGCCTACCAGGCCATAGGTTCGCCACGCAGGGGCTCTACACCGGCGTCAAGCACCCGCGTCACCAATCATCGCGATCAATCGAGGCGAGCGGATCCTGCAGCATGACCTGTGCCGCGACGGCTTCCTTCCAGAGCCAGAGTTCGTCCTGAACCGACAGCGCCTCGGCCCTCTCTTCCACATAACGCGTGGCGACCTCGACGAAGGCGCCGTCCCCGAACTTCGTCCGAAACGCCGCGATCACTTCAAGGTCGAAACTCAACGATACGGCACCTTCGTCCTGGACAACGGAGATGCCAAATTCGGACTGGTCGGAATTGGCGGCGCGTCTCAGCCGCATGGTATCCACCTATCTCAGGAACCGCTTTTCGTCCGCTTTGACCTGGTCCATCTTCTGCAGCCGGAAAATCTCTTCCACCGGGACAATGTCCTTGTGGACATTCTGCACGCCGCCGTCGGCAATGATCCGCCGGAAGGCATCCTGCATAGCGGTCGTTGCGGCGCGGATACCATAATTGCCGTAGATGGTCATCTTGATATTGCCGAGCGCGCGGATGCGCGTGGCGTCGAGTTCCGGATAGGCGTTGGGAACGATGGTGAGCGGCACAGGCCCTTTCCAGGCGCGCGAGAAGCTCTCGATCTCGGCCGGATCCTTCTTTTTGGAATGGATCAGGATCATGTCGGCGCCGGCCTCGGCATAGGCCATGCCGCGCTTGAGCGCCTCCTCTTCGCCGAGCCCCGCAATCAACGCTTCCGTGCGGGCGATGACGAGGAAATCCGGATCGTTGCGGACTGAGACCGCAGCTTCGATCTTGCCCTGGAATTCCTCGATCCGCAGCAGCTCCTGGCGTCCGTCCGCCGCGAGGCTGGTGACTTTCGGGAATGTCTTGTCCTCGATCACGACGGCAGCCGTGCCGGCTTTTTCGTATTCGCGAATGGCGTGGATCACATTCAACGCGTTGCCGTAGCCGGTATCGATGTCGGCGACGATCGGTAGCGACGATTGACCGGCGATCACCCGCAGCATGTCGAGATGCTGGGTCATGGTGATCAAGCTCATGTCGGCAAGGCCGTAGAGCGCCGAAAGTTCGAATCCGGACGCCCAGAGACCGTCGAAGCCCGCCTCCTCGGCGAGAATGGCGGAAAGCGGACTGTGCGCCGCCATGATGTGGACGAGGCCGCGTTCGGCCATGCGGTCACGCAGTTGCTTTGCTTTGCTCATGATAGGTCTCGCTTTGGGAAAGGGCTTCGCAGGCGGCAAGGATGCGGCCGCAGGCGTGCTGCAGGTCTTCGATCGATGCGGCGTAGGAAATGCGGATGTAGGGCGAGGCCATGAAGCCGCTACCCGGAACGACGGCAACGCCGAACTGCTCCAGAAGATACATCGCAAAATCCATGTCGGTGTCGATCATCTTCCCTTGCGGCGTGACCTTGCCGATCACGCCGGCGCAGTTGACGAAGACGTAGAAGGCGCCGTCCGGCGTGCGGCATCTGAGCCCCTCTGCTTCGTTGATCTTCTCGACCACCAGATCGCGACGTTTGCGGAAGTCGGAGATGAAGTCAGTGATGTAATCCTGCTTCCCGCCGATCGCTTCGATCGCCGCATATTGCGAGATCGAGCTGGTATGCGACGACGTCTGGCCCTGGATGGTGTTCATCGCCTTGATCAGGTCCTTCGGCCCCGCGCCGTAGCCCAAGCGCCAGCCGGTCATGGCGCTCGACTTGGAAACACCGTTGACGGTGACCGTCCGGTCGATGAGGTCGGGAGCGGCCTCGGCCATGGTGGCGAACCGCACGCCGTAGACGAGCTTTTCGTAGATGTCGTCGGCAAGCACATGCACGTGATCTTGTCGGCGGAGAATGACGGCGAGCGCGGCGAGTTCGGCTTTGGAATAGACCGCACCGGTTGGATTGTTGGGCGAATTCAGCATCAGCCACTTGGTGCGTGGGGTGATCGCCGCGTCCAGATCTTCCGGCTTCAATTTGAAGCCGAAGTGTTCGTGGCATTCGACGAGAACCGGCTCGCCGCCAGCCAACCGCACCATGTCGGGATAAGACACCCAGCAGGGCGTCGGAATGATCACTTCGTCGCCGGGATCGAGACTGGCGAAGAGCGCGTTGAAGACCACCTGCTTGGCGCCGCACCCGACGGTGATCTGGTCGATGTCGCAATCGAGCCCGTTATCGCGCGCGAGCTTCTCGCGGATCGCCTCGCGCAGCGGCTTGACCCCGGCGACCGGCGTATAGCGGGTCCTGCCGTTGCGGATGGCGGCAATGCCGGCGTTTTGGACCGCCTCCGGCGTGTCGAAATCGGGTTCGCCCTGGCTCAACGCAATGACATCGATACCCTTCTCTTTCAGGGCGGTGGCCGCAGCGGTCATGGCCTTGGTCTGGGAGGGGCGGACGGCTTGTAGTCTCTTGGCGATGAGTGGCAAAGCAACTCTCCTCGAAGCACTTGATCTGATCCAGAACTACCCATGGAGATCATCACTCGCCAGTTTTCGTATCGCTTAAAGCGAGCCAAGTGATCGCATTTTGCGATATGACGACAAGCGGCCTCTATTGCGCGGGGACGTCTTCCTCCGTCATCTTCCGGCAAAGCCGCGTGAGCCAGCGACAAAAAGCGCGCGCAACGTCCGGATTGCTGCTGCGGTCGATCGCGTAGGCACGGTACTGCATGCCACTCGGCGCACGCGAGCCGCTGAGCACTTCCAGCAGCCCCTGCCGGATCAGGTCGGCGACGAGAATGTGCGGCGTCACCAACAAGTTCTGCCCGGTCGTGACCGCCGGCAAGGCGAGATAATGGTGATCATAACGTGCGCCGGATGTGATATCGGAGGTCTTCAGGTCCAATCCGCGCAGCCAGGTCGGCAGAATGTCCGGCCGTGAGGTCACGGCAATCACGGGGGTATTGCGCAAGGCTTTGAGGCCGCGGCCGGCGACACAGTCCGGCGCCCCGACGCAGACGAGTTGCTCGTCATAGACGTCCCACCGGTCCCCCGGTTCGGTTAACGTCAGATCGCGGGTTAGCAGCACGTCGAAGCTGTCGGTCGATGTAGGCGCCGACAAGGTGCTGATGACGTCGACGGTGACGCCGCCCATTTCCTTCGAGAATTCGCGCAAATTCGGGATCAACACCGTATAGGCGAAGGTCGCCAGGGACGTGCGCACGACGAGACGGTTGGCGTCTTTCCTGCCGTTGCGGCGCATGCGCTTTGCCGTAAACAGAATCGTATCGAGCGGTTCGGCCACGGCGTCGGCGAACAAGCGACCGAAATCGGTCAAGTGGCTTTGCCGGCCGCGACGCTCGACGAGCTTGGCGCCGAAATACTCCTCCAGCACCGCCACATGGCGGCTGACGGAACTCTGGGTAATGCCGAGAGCCTTCGATGCCCGCGTCACGCTGTTGTCTCGTGCAACCTGCACGAAGGCGCGGACTGCATTAAGCGAAAGATCTTTTTCCTCAGCCAAATTGATCTCCAAATATAGCAACCAATCGATCCGAAATTGCGCGTTTGATATCGCATTATTCGATATATGTCATGTGTCTGTAACAGAACAGGTCGATGGATGCACCCATTCAAAACCTGAAAGTGGCGGCGGTTAGCCGCGGCGGCTCGACGAGGTAACGCATTATGGCGGGCATAACCATCGAAAAAATAGAAAAGACGTTCGGCGCGACGCCCGTTCTGCGCGAGGTGTCGCTGAAGATTGCCGATGGCGAGTTTCTGACCTTGCTGGGGCCGTCGGGCTGCGGAAAGTCCACGCTTTTACGGATCCTGGCGGGCCTAGAGGTGCAGACGGCCGGTTCGGTGGCGATCGGCGATCGCGTCGTGGACGGGGTTCGGCCGAAGCGGCGGGACGTCGCCATGGTCTTCCAGTCCTATGCGCTCTATCCGCATATGACGGTGCAGGACAATATGAGCGTGCCACTCAGAATGCGGCGGCTCACGGCCTGGCAGCGCCTGCCGCTGCTGGGTCGTTTCTTACCGGGAACCAAGGCGACAGCCGCGGAGATCGAGCGGGATGTGATCCGTACCGCCAAGGCGCTCGGCATCGGCCATCTGCTCGCCCGCAAGCCCGGCCAGCTTTCCGGTGGTCAGCGCCAGCGCGTCGCCGTTGGTCGCGCCATGGTGCGCCAGCCAGCCGTCTTCCTCATGGACGAACCGCTTTCCAATCTTGACGCCAAGCTCCGCGTGCAGATGCGCGCCGAAATCAAGGAACTGCACAACCGGCTCGGCGTCACCTTTGTCTACGTCACCCACGACCAGTCCGAGGCGATGACCATGTCGGATCGGGTCGCGGTGATGCTCGATGGCGAGCTGCTGCAGGTTGCCCCGCCGCAGGAGATCTATGCCGATCCCGACGATCGCCGTGTCGCCGAGTTCATCGGCTCGCCGAAAATCAACATGCTGGAGGCGAAGCTGCGCGACGCTGCGTTGGCCGATGCGGCCGGCACGAGCTTCACGGTAGCCGCCGATGCCGGGCCTGGCACGGCCCTGACGGTCGGCATCCGACCGGAAGCGTTCCATCTCGTGGAGACCGGCGGCCCGAACGTTCTGACCGGCGCGGTCCGTCTCGTCGAGCACATGGGTTCGGACCTCTTTGTTCATCTGAACGTTCCAGGAACCGAGCACCCGGTTGTCGCGCGCCTGCTCGCCGAACGCGCGCCGCAGATCGAGCTGGGTCAGACCCTGCATCTCGGCGTCAGGCCGGAACGGCTGTTGATCTTCGCCGCCGATGGCAAGCGCCTGCGTCCGCAGGGGCATGCGGGCGCGAAGGTGTTGCCGATCAAGGAGCGGATGCAATGACCATCGCCTCCTCAATGCCGGAGCGGGCCGCTGATCCAACGGGTGCTGCCGTCGTCCCTAAAATGCTGCGCAGACAGCGGATCGCCGAGGCGTTTGTGGCCTGGTCGCTCGCCGGGCCGGCGCTTGTCCTGCTCGTCACCATGTTCTTCCTGCCAGTCTTTGCAGTGTTTGCAATCGCGCTCACCGACTGGCAGTTCGGCGCCACCACGCTGTCCTTCATCGGCATGGCCAACTTCCGCGAGGTCTTGGCCGACGAGGGTTTTCGCGCCTCGTTCGCCAACACTATCTTCTATGTGGTGATCGTCGTGCCCGGCACGATCGTACTTGGCCTGGCGATTGCGCTGCTGATCGAAAGCGGCAAGTCGTGCCGCGCGTTCTATCGCGCCATCCATTTCCTGCCGTTCATGGCCACACTGACGGCGATGGCGATCGCCTGGGAGGCGCTCTTGCATCCCACCATCGGTCTCGTCAACCAGACGCTCGCCGGCCTTGGTCTTCCGACCGCCAACTGGCTGCGGGACGAGAACACCGTGCTGCCGGTTCTTGCCATCATTGGCATCTGGCAGAACCTCGGCTATGCCATGGTGCTGTTCCTCGCAGGCCTCAAATCGATCCCGCAGGACCTCTATGATGCCGCCGACATCGACGGCGCCGATCTCTGGTTCGACCGGCTGCGCACCGTCACCCTGCCGATGCTCGGCCCGGTCACCATGTTCGTCTTCATCGTCGTGGCGCTCAAAGCCTTCGAGACCTTCGACACCGTGCAGGTGCTGACGCAGGGCGGCCCGGGCCATGCCTCCGAAATGCTGCTCTATACGCTCTACCGCGAGAGCTTCGAGTATCTGCGTACCGGCTATGGCGCCTCAGTCGCCGTCGTCTTTCTCTTCATCGTCGTCGCGCTGACGCTGATACAGGCGCGCGTGATGGACAAAAAGGTTCACTACCAATGAGCACATCCGCGACCCATGGCCTTGGCTCGCCTGCGGCCATTACCCGCCATGCCATCCTGCTGATCACCGGCGCGCTGATCCTTATCCCCTTCGTCTGGATGGTGTCGCTGTCGATCAAGCCGCCCGGCGAGATCTTCCATGCGTCGTTCTCGTTCTGGCCGAAGCAGTTCTATGGCATTGAGAACTATACCAAAGCGCTGACCGAGGCCCCGCTGCCGCGTTACATGCTGAACGGCGTCTTCGTCTGCACGATGATCGTCGCCGCCCAGGTCCTCGTCTGCGCACCGGCGGCCTATGCACTGGCAAAGCTTGAGTTTCCCGGCAAGAACCTGCTATTCGCCATGGTGCTGATCGCGCTGATCCTGCCGCACGAGGTGCTGTCGCTGCCGCTGTTCATCCTCGGCTACCAGATCGGCGTCCTCAACACCTATGCGGCGCTGGTCTTCCCCTATGTGGTCTCGCCGTTCGGCATCTTCCTGTTCCGGCAGTTCTTCAAGACCATCCCCGACGACGTCATCCATGCTGCGCGTCTCGATGGTCTGTCGGAGCTTGCGATCGTCTGGCGGATCATGGTGCCGATGGCGCTGCCGGCGATCATCGCCTTCGGCATCTTCTCCGTCGTCGGTCACTGGAACAGCCTGTTCTGGCCGCTGATCGCAGTGCGCGACCAGAACCTGATGCCGCCGCCGCTCGGCATCATGGCCTTCAAGAACGAGGAAGCCGGCAACGACTACGGACCGCTCATGGCCGCATCCACCATCGTCGTCGCGCCCCTCATCATCGCATTCCTATCCGCGCAGCGATGGTTCGTCGAAGGTCTGACTGGCGGGGCCGTAAAGTAGAGGCCGATGTCTTGTCTTACCGGCTAACGGATGCAGCGAATGGATGAATTCACACTGTTTCCAAGAGAGAAGATCAAACACGCTTCAGCAACGCCGCTCCTCTACTTCTATAGAGAGCCTGCGACCGAGAAGGCGCCATTGGTGGTGTTCATTCCCGGCGCAGGCCATCGCGCAAGAATTGCCTATGGTGTTTCGACCTCAAGACCCGAGGACTTTCTGGATTATTGGCTCGAGCAGCAGGGATATGGCTTTCTGGCGATTTCAGCCCCCTCGCACCCGCTCTTCGATCCCGCGCTTTTCCGCGATCTTACAATCGAGCGATGGTCCGATGCCATTGCTGAGACGATCACGGATGTCGCGGGCACTTCGAATCCACCGGAGATCATTCTTTGCGTCTGGAGTCTGGCAAGCGCGTTCGCGGGTCACATCGCGTCGTGCTTGAAGGGCCGCGGGATAGATGTCTCAGCGCTCATACCTTTAGCCGCCAGCGCACCACTACCAAGGCCGGGCGGGGTTCAGGGATTGACGGAGCGAACGACTGAAATTGGTCTTTGGAACGTAGCAGATTCGCTGGTGAATGGCGTTCGTCGCGGTGAGATTTGGGAGAAGGAAATTGCGGAAATCGAAGCGGAGCTTGGCCGCCTGGTAATCTCACCTGATGCCTATGCACGCGAGATCCTGACCGCCACCCCCATAGGCCTCGTTCCCGGCGGATTCGAAAGAAACAGCGGCACGCCGGACCAGAAGCTCCCAAGCATACCTCTGGCAGCACCGATCGTTCCAACCGATGCCAAGGACTATCGCCATGCTCTGTCTGACCAGCAGGGGTGGTCGTACATGAATTGCCTCCTCGTCATCCGGGAATACTCAGCGGCTATCGCAAATGGCATGCATGTCTCTGACGAAGCCTGGGCGGCCATCAGTCACCTGACGGCGAAATTACCGTCTCACCTCTGCGCTCGAGTTCAGGGCGGCCACTTCCTTTTCGTCGGCGAGCGAGGTGCAAAGGAGACAGCCTTGGCCATCGTAGCACTCCGTCAGAAGAGCAAGGCTTTCAAGTCCGAGCTGGGGGCGATCCTGGCCGCGTTGAGCAAGTAGGACCGAAATGTTCTCTTTCCATCGAATTGTGCGATCAATGCAAGACGCTTCTTCTCCGCGAGATCGGGCGTGCGCGATGTTTCTTCCATCCGCAACCGAGGTTTATATATCGAATATTTCGATGAATGTCATCGAGCCGTCACAAGCATCTCATAGCGAGACTCGTCGAGTGATGCAGCTGGCGCAAAAAGCGTCGGAAGCTGCCTTTCAGCCCAGCCGAAAAGGAAGATGAAATGAAAATTGACAGACGTACCTTCTGCGCGAGCCTGATCATCGGCGCAGGCAT
Organism: Rhizobium giardinii bv. giardinii H152; assembly: GCF_000379605.1. Classification (GTDB taxonomy): domain Bacteria; phylum Pseudomonadota; class Alphaproteobacteria; order Rhizobiales; family Rhizobiaceae; genus Pararhizobium; species Pararhizobium giardinii. Next base: position 77,483 of record NZ_KB902613.1, read on the forward strand.
TGCGGCGGCATCCGTGGCAAGCGCGCAAGAGCCGATCAAACTCAGGGTTACTGCTGCCCCCTCGAACGTCTCTGAGATGTACAAGGCGCTTGCAACCGCATTCGAGGCATCCCATCCGAACATCCGCGTCACACTTGACACCACGTATCGCGATTACAATGCGCTTGTGGACGCGACATTACGGGATGCGCTGACTGGCGAGGTCGCCGATGTATCGATCCAGGGCAATAACAAGATCCGCCTCTATGTCGACCGGAAAATGGCCGTGCCGCTTGATGCTTATTTCTCCGAAGCATCGCAATCCGCCCAATCGACCCTGTCCTCGTCTGTAGCGTCGGTTGGCCGTTTCGGTGACAAGGTCTATGGGCTGGGACTTTCGGTCTCAGCTCCCGTTGTCTTCTTCAACCTCGATCTAGTCGAGAAAGCTGGTGTTGACGCCGCTAATCTGCCCACAACGTGGGAGGGTATTCTCAAACTGGCGCAAAAGATCGACAATCCGTCCAGCAACACGCTCGGGGCTTATTTCACCTATGACCAGGCTGACTGGTTTTGGATTGCGCTGATCGAAAGTCAGGGCGCTCAAATGATGAGCGCTGATGAAAAGCACGTTGGCTTCGCTGGACCAGAAGGTCTCAGGGCGATGCAGCTTCTCAAGTCCTTTGGTCAGGCGGGGCAGTCCAAATTCGATATGCCTCGCGATCAGGTGCGGCAGCTGTTTGCTTCCGGTAAACTCGGAATTCTCGTCGATTCCAGTGGCAGCCTTGGCGGCTTCGAAAAGCAAGCCGCCGGTCATTTCAAAGTGGCTACAGCGGCCTTTCCGCTTCTTTCTCCGGACGCCCGCCTCCCAGCAGGTGGTGCACTTGGCATCGTCTTCACGAAGGATCCAGAACGTCAAAAAGCCGCCTGGGAATTTTTGAATTTTGCCGCGGGTCCCGAAGGACAGACGATCATTGCCAAGAACAGTAGCTACATGGTCGCCAACAGCCGTGTTGCCACGGATCCTTCGATGCTCGGTGGCTTCTACGCGACCCAACCGAACATGAAGCCGGTCGTTGACGCACTGCCGATCTTGGATGGTTGGTACGCCTTTCCGGGACAGAATAGCGGCAAGATCACCAATACACTGATCGACCACATGCGCTCGGTGACCACCCTCAAAGTTGAGCCCGAAGCAGCGCTGGCTGCAATGACACGCGACGTGGAAAGCCTGCTCCCACGATAACGCCGGGCTTCTCCTCAGATCGGACAGGCTCAGCACAAAGGGTTGAGCCTCTCTGAAACAATGCGAATACAAAGGAATAAGGACATCATGACGAAAATCATCGAAATGAGCCGCACACACCCGCCGCTGGTTCCGGCGATTTTCGATCCCGAATATAGGGCTGCGATGAACGGTGTGTTGTCGCGATTCTCGCCAAGCGAAGTGGTCGGAGCGCACCGATGGATGGGAACTGACGCGGACCGGCAGGCGGGAGCCGCCTTCACTGGGCGCAGGCTCGGCTCCACCCCCGACGCTGGCCGGGTCATCGTCACCAATGGTACCCAGAGCGCCTTCAACATGCTGTTCGGTGGGCTGGTGGGTCAAGGCAATGTCCTGGCCGTCGAGAGACTGACTTATCCGCCGATCCTGGTTCTGGCGAAGCGTTTCGGTTTCATCCCGAAGGGCGTCGAAATGGACGGTGAGGGAATCATTCCCGAAGCGCTCGAGGAGTTGTGCCGCAGCGACGGCCCCAAGGCTCTCTATCTTCTCTCGACGCTTCAGAACCCAACGACGGCGACGATGTCGCTTGCGCGCCGCCAGGCGATCGTGGACGTCGCTCGCAGATACGATCTGCAGATCATCGAGGACGATATCTATAGCCTCTTGCCGGACGATCTGCCGCCGCCGCTCTCTGCGCTCGCCCCCGAACGCTCCTGGTACATGCTCGGGGTCGCCAAGACGATCGCTGCGGGCATGAAGATCGCCTATGTCGTCGCCCCGAATGCTGCCCTTGCCGAGGCGCAATTCTGGCCGGGCGTACGCGCAACTTTCTGGATGGCGGCGCCGATCAGTGCCGCCGTTTCCACACAACTAATCGAGACGGGCGGGACGGCACGCATCATCGATGCAGTCCGGCAGGAGATGGTTGCCCGTCATCGGATCGTTCGGCCGATGCTCGAGCGGACGGATTTCGAAACCAAGGATGGTGCTCTCCACGTCTGGATCCGGCTGCCTGAAACGGTTTCGGCAGCCGATCTTGCCGTCCACATTCGCGAGCGCGGCGTCAATATCGGAACCGGCGACCCCTATGCCCTGCCGGGCGAAAAGGCGCCGCAGGCAATCCGCATCGGCATCGGCCACGCCAAATCCCACGCCGAGCTCGAAGAGGCGACCCGGGTTATTGCCGACAGCCATGACGAATTCTTTCGTCAACAATGACTGCAAATCATACCGCCGATTAACCCCAATGCCACCGACACGGAGTTATCATGAATAGAATCTCGCTTTTTCTCGCCGGCGCGTTTGCTACCGGCGTCTCTACCGCCGCTTGCGCCGATCCGATCATCATCAATGTCGCGTATTCGTCAGGCGCCTACACGGATGTCATGACGGAAAGCGCGCGCCAGTTCGAGGCGGCGCATCCCGACATCAAAATCAAATATGTCGCGCCCGTCGCGAACACCTACGATGAATTGCTTCAATCCACCTTGCGGTCATCGATGGTCGGCACACTTCCGGACGTTTCGCTCGAAGGCAGCCAGAACGTCGGCACTGTGGTGCAGGCCGGGATCGCCATGGCACTCGACGACCTGATCGCGTCGGACAAGAACTGGAGCGATCTCGGCTACTCCCCTTCGGTCGGTGAAGTGGGCGCCATCGGCGGCAAGACCTATGCGCTTGCTTATGCAACCTCGGTGCCGACCATCTATTTCAATCTGGACCTTCTGAAGAAGGCTGGCATCGACATCAACAAGCCGCCCTCGGACTGGCAGGGATTGACCGAGGCTGCGGCCAAGGTCAACAAACTTGGCGGCAACACAGTGGGGGGCCTGTTCGACTACAATTCGACCGGCAACTGGACCTTCCAGGCGATCATTACCAGCCTCGGCGGCAAGATACTGACGGACGACAGGTCCGACGTCGCTTTCAACAGCCCCGAAGGACTGAAGGCGCTGCAGATCCTGCATGACTTCGGCACGGCAGGTACCGTCGACATGTCCCAGGCACAGATGCTGCAGGCCTTCGCTTCGGGAACTGTCGGCGTTTTTGCATCCTACAGCGCCGCGCTCGGCCAGATTGAGAAGCAGGTCGCCGGAAAGTTCGCGGTAAAGGCAGCGCCATGGCCGATCCCGACCAAGGACGGTCGAGTTCCCGCCGGAGGTCGTGTGCTGATGATCTACGCAAAGGACGCTGAAAAGCAGAAGGCAGCCTGGGAATATGCAAAGTTCCTGACCGGGCCGGTCGGCCAGACAATCCTGGTGAAGAGCGTCGGTGCAGTACCGGTCAACAGCAAGGCCATCAGCGATCCGGCCCTGCTCGGCCAATTCTATCAGGACAATCCCAATCAGAAGCCGGCTCTCGAGGCAACTGCGCGCCTGACGAATTGGCTCTCCTATCCAGGCAAGAACTCCATCAAGATCAGCGAGGCGATCCGCGATCATCTGCGCCGGGTTCTCATCGCGCATGAAAAGCCCAAGGTCGTCATGGCTGACATGATGGCTGCGATCAAGCCGCTGTTACAGGCGAAATAACCTCCACCTTCAGCCGCAACCGCAGCGCCGTGAACGGTGCTGCGGAGACAGGAGTATGCAATGTCGCTGACATCCAACAGCGCGATCAACGGCGTCAATCTCGAAATTCTGTGGTCACGGCTAATCTCGATTGCCGACGAAGCCGCGACGGCGCTCCGTCGCACGGCATTCTCGACCATCGTCCGGGAGTCCAACGATTTTGGTGTGACGATCCTTGATGAGAATGCCGCCGCCGTTGCTGAGAACACGATTGGCGTGCCGGCCTTCCTTGGCGTCCTGCCGCGTGCCGTAAAAAGCTTGCTGCAGGAGATCCCAATCGACGAGTGGGAAGAGGGCGACTGCATCGTCACCAACGACCCGTGGATGGGCGCCGGCCACTTGCCGGATCTCGTCATGGCATCCCCGATATTCCTGCAGGGCCAGCTTGTCGGGTTTTCCGCCACGGTCGCGCATCTCCCCGATATCGGTGGGGTAATCTTCTCCGCCGACTGCAGGGATTTCTTCGAGGAGGGAACGCGCATCCTTCCGACCAAGTTCATGGCCGCCGGCAACGAGAATCCCGAGGTGGCGCGTTTCATCCGCGGAAACGTCCGCCTGCCGGACATGGTCTTAAGGGACATTTACGCCCAGGTGACCGCGCACCGGGTCGTTGCACAGGGCGTCCAGAAGTTTCTCGGCAAATCAGGCTTTTCGAAGCTCAGCAGCATTTCGCAGGCTCTCCACCAGCGCGCCGAGATGGCAATGCGGGCCGCCATTGCCAAGATGCCGGATGGTGAATATCGGTCGGTCGTCACCGCGGACGGATATGACGACAAGCAGACCGAAATTCATTGCTGCGTCCGCATCGAGGGGTCGAACCTCACGGTTGACTATACCGGTACGTCCCCGCAGATCGATCGTGGCCTGAACTCGGTCTTCAATTACACCTACGCGTATACGGTCTATCCGTTGAAATGTGTGCTCGATCCGGTGACCCCGCACAATGACGGATCGTATCGATCGGTCACGGTCAATGCGCCGTTGGGTTCAATCCTTAACCCCCATTTCCCGGCGCCTTGCAACGCACGACAGCTTACGGGCCAATTGCTGGCAGGAGCGATCTACAAATGCCTGGCGCAGATTGTACCGGATCGCATCGTCGCGGAATCGGGGACTGCGCCAACCTTGCGGGCTGTCTTCAATGGTGCCGACGATAGCGGCAAACGGTTTTCCCAGATGTTGATGTGTAGCGGTGGCATGGGCGCGAGCGCCCATCGCGACGGGCATGCCTGCACGCCCTTTCCGACCAATACGGGCTCTGGAAGCATCGAGGCATTCGAAGGGCTTGCACCGCTGCTCGTTCGTCGAAAGGAGCTTGTGTGCGGTTCCGGCGGAGAGGGAAAACATAGAGGCGGCCTGGGGCAGGAAGTCGAGATCGAGGTGATCGGCTCGGCGCCCGTCAACATGTCGCTGATGGCCGACCGGATCGTCAATCCGGCGGAGGGACTGCAAGGCGGAGGAACGGGGCAACCCGTGCGTGTCTCTCTCGCCAGCGGCAGAACCCTGCATCCAAAGGCGCGGACGACGCTTTTGCCGGGCGATCGCCTGACGCTTCGCTACGGTGACGGCGGTGGCTTCGGAAATCCGGCGGAACGAAGTGAGGGGAACATCCGCAGCGACATCAAAAATGGCTACGCAACGACGAACCGCATGCAGCCCCGCGACAGATCGGACGAAAAGCGATGAAAAACAATGACTTTCGTATTGGCATTGACGTGGGCGGAACATTTACCGACCTGGTTCTTGTCGATGGCCGCACCAATAGGGCAAGTTTCGGCAAGGAGCTGACATCACACGATGATCCCAGCCGCAGCATGCTGCAGGGTCTCCAGAGGCTGCTCGATGCCAACGGAATTGCCTGGACTGACGTCGGGAATATCGTGCACGCCACGACACTGGTGACCAACGCAATCATTGAGCGAAAGGGCGCGAAGGTCGGGCTGATCACCACTCGCGGCTTCCGGGACGTTCTCGAGATCGGAAACGAAACCCGTTACGAACTTTACGATCTCTTCTTCGAGAAACCCGCCCCTCTGGTCTCGCGGCAACTGCGCCAGGAAGTAAGCGAACGGATCGGCGTCAACGGCGACGTCATTACGCCTCTCGACGAAGACGACGTAGCGGCTGCCACAGAAGTGCTTCGAGAATACGGCGTCGAAGCCGTTGCGGTGTGCTTGATGCACGGATACCGCAACCCGTCCCACGAAAAGCGGATCGCCGCGCAACTGCGGGATCTGCTTCCTGGCGTTCCGGTCACCTTGTCGAGCGATATCGCGCCGGTCATCAGGGAATATGAGCGGGCGAATACCGCAAGCGGCAATGCTTATGTGCAGCCCGTCGTTGAGCAATATCTGACGGAACTTGAGACCGGGCTTTCCCACCGCGGCTTCGATGGCGCGGTTCATCTCATGCTATCCGCCGGGGGATTGACGACTCTTGGCACGGCGAAGAAGCAGCCGATCCATCTGATCGAATCCGGACCGGCAGCGGGAGCGATCGCTGCCGGATATTTTAGCCGATTGACCGACACGCCTAATCTCATCTCGTTTGACATGGGCGGTACGACCGCGAAGATGTGCCTGCTCCGCGACGGTGAACCGGAGCGCTCGAGCGAGTTCGAAGCCGCGCGCGTCCAACGTTTCAAGAAGGGCTCCGGCCTGCCGCTCAAGGTGCCGGTCATCGATCTCATCGAGATCGGCGCGGGTGGCGGTTCGATAGCCAGGGTCGACGGGATGGGCCTGTTGAAGGTCGGGCCCGAAAGCGCCAGTTCCACGCCCGGCCCCGTTTGCTACAACAGGGGCGGCACCGAACCGACCGTGACCGACTCCGATCTCGTCCTCGGCTATCTGTCTCCCGATTACTTTCTTGGCGGTGAACTCAAGCTCGATCTGGCTGCCGTGCATCAGGCGATCGGCGACAGGCTCGCCGCGCCCTTGGGAATGGATGTCAGCAGTGCGGCGGCCGGCGTGCACCGGATCGTCAACGAGACGATGGCTTCGGCCACTAGAATGTACCTGACGGAAAGGGGTGAGGATCCGAGCCGCTACACGCTGCTCGCCTTCGGCGGAGCCGGTCCCGTCCATGCTTACGGCCTCGCCAAGAGCCTTGGCATAGCGAAAATCGTCGTGCCTCCGGGTGCTGGAGTCATGTCAGCCCTCGGTCTTTTGACCGCGGCACCGGCCTGCGACGTCGCCCGCAGCTATATCTCAGATCTGTCGGCTGTCGACTGGAACATCGTGAACCGGCTCTTTGCGGACATGGAGGGCGAGGCAAGTGCATTGCTGGTTGCCGCCGGTGTCTCGAAGGAGGAGATCGTCCTTACCCGTTCGGCCGACATGCGGTTTATCGGACAAGGATTTGAAATTCCGACCGTCCTTCCTGAAGGGAAACTTGGCCCCGATCTGTTGGCGGACATCGAGGCCAGGTTCATCCACGATTACGCCGTCCGGTTCGGCCGTCGCGTCGACGGTGTCGGTGTCGAGGCCCTGACCTGGCGCCTAACCGCCTCCATCCCGAGAAGAGAGGCCCAGTTGGCATTCGCCACATCCGGTCAGGGTGGCGATGCCCGCAAAGGACAGCGCAGAGCGTACTTCGAAGGCAAGGGCTTTATCGACTGCGCCGTATTCGAGCGTTCGAAACTGGCTGCCGGAGCGACAATTGCCGGTCCGGCCATCATTGAGGAACGTGAATCCACGATCGTCGCAGGACCGAACACATTCATCAGCGTCGATGGCCACTTCAATGTCGTCATCGAGATCAGAGAGACGGAATGATCCAAAATGACAGCGAAACAGATGACGGTAGCGGTGCTCGGCCTGGGCGCTATGGGAAGTGCTGCCGCCGCCACGCTGGCGCGACGCGGCTGCAAGGTGATCGGCTTCGAACAGTTTTGGCGAGCCCACAATCAGGGCTCTAGTCACGGTGACACGCGCGCTATCCGTAAAGCCTACGTTCGTGAGGAGCAGTATGCACCGCTCGTGTTGGAGGCCTATGATCTATGGATGCGGCTGGAGCGAGACACCGGAGCCGACCTGCTGCGTGAAATCGGCGGTCTGGTGGTCGCCCCTGCGAACGGGCAAACATTGGACCGCTCCGTTGCAACGGCGACGAAGTACGGGATTCCCTACGAAGTACTGGGACCATCCGAGGTCACCAAGCGCTGGCCCACGATGCATCCTCCTGCGGGCACGTCCACCTTCTATGAACGTAGCCAATCAATCATGCCGCCAGAAAAGACAGTCGCTACGCACATCGAACTTGCAGTTCGTCATGGAGCCGATCTTCATTTCAACACTCCCGTCAGTTCCTGGACGCACACCCAACAGGGCGTCGAACTAAAGGTGGGCGATCAGATCATCGCAGCTGATAAGCTTATCATCGCCGGCGGCGCATGGTCGGAAGGTCTTTTCGCGGATTTGTTCCCGGTCAAGTGCGAGCGGTTGTTCCAGGTCTGGGTCAAGCCGGACACCGACACTGCAGCATTTTCGGTCACGCATCACCCTCGTTGGGTGCTCGAAAATAGCGACGGAAGGACTGCATACGCATTTCCGATCCTCGAGGGTCAGGATTCAATAAAAATGGCTTTCACTGCCGGAGCAGCGTCGGACACCGAAAACCTTGAGAGGGCGGCACTGCCTGGTGAAGTTGAGACCCTGGTCAGTTTCATGTCTGAACTTGTGCCTTCCATCCGAGGCAAGGGGGCGTCTCAGGTCGCAGCGTGCTTCTCAGGAAAAGCCGCGGACGACAACTTCATCATAGGTCCTCATCCAATGTGCAGCAACGTTATCGTCGCCAGCGGCTTCGGGAGTCATGGCTTCAAATTCGTACCGGTGATCGGTGAAATTCTGGCTGATCTGGCACTCGACGGAACAACGAACAGAGACATCAGCCTGTTCGATCCGTCTCGTTTCGCGCGACAGCCTTAACTCAACTCGAGGGAAGTCATTGATGAACACCACCATCCGCCGTTTCGTGTTGGTCAGCTTTGACGGCCTCCGTCCGGATCTTATATCTGCTGATCTAACGCCGAACCTATGCCGTTTGCAGGCACTTGGCGTGACTCTCGCCAACCATCGCACGGTCTATCCGAGCGAAACCCGTTCGGCTTTCCCTAGTCTCGTTACTGGTGCAACGACCAACCGGCATGGCATGGTCGGCAACAAATATGTCGACCGGTCCGTCGATCCGCAACGCTACATCGACACGGCCGATGCGGTACTCCTGCGCCGGCTTGACCTTGAGAGTGGTGGACGATTGATGTCCGCGCCGACGCTCGGAGAAATCCTTGCCGCCTCCGGGAAGACGCTTGCCGTTCTGGCGACCAACACGCCCGGCACGACCCGCTTCTTCCATCACAAGGCGGAAGACTTTGGGCACGTTCGTCTTTCGGGACATTTTCGCGAGGCTTGCACACCGGATGAGGTGCTGGCGGAAGCTGAGCTTCGCATAGGTTCGCTGACACCCGAGCAACCCAAGATCGAGCCCGACAGAGCCGGCCAGGACTGGATCACCTCGGCTTTCCTCGATGTGGTGTGGCCGAAGTATCGTCCCGATGTGACGATCCTCTCCTACGGCGAGCCCGATGTCACCTCGCATTTCCATGGTACTGGAGCGGAGGCGACGCGGAGCATCATCGCCCATTGCGATCGCCAGTTTGGACACGTTCTCGACTGGTGGGAGGCTGAAGGTCGCGCCGAAGGCGTGCAGATCATCGCAATATCGGATCATGGCCACATCACCGGCCACACTCGCGTCTCGGTAGCGGACCGTCTGCGCAACGCTGGATTTAGGCCAGGCACAGTCCCTGGGCCGGAAGTTGATGTGGTGGTTGTGCCTGGTCAGGTGGGCGCGCTCTATTTCACCAATCCAACTGACGAACAGGTTGCCCGTCTCGTGGGGGCGATTACCAGCGAACCCTGGTGCGGTCCGGTCTTCACCCGCGCAAAGAACGCGACGGAGGGCATTGCGCCCGGCAGCCTTGGCAATCATCTGGTCTTCGCCGATCATGCCCGCGCTCCGGACGTCTCCTTTTGCTTCCGTGCGGACGACCGCATCGATCCTTTCGGCCTGATCGGCGGCACGTTTTACGACAACGACCGCCGTACGGGCCTCGGCGTCCATGGTGGACTGCATCCCAAGGAGCTCGCCGCCGTCGGCATCGTTGCCGGCTCCGCCTTTCCGGCCGCGGGTGCGAGCTCATCCGTTCCGTCCGGCATCTGCGATTTCGCACCGACCATTCTGCGTCTTCTCGGGATCGAACAGCCGGAGAGCATGACCGGGCGCGTGCTTACGGAGGTTCTGGACTCCGCGCAACAGGCCGGGCCCGCAATTCGAAGCGAAGCCTTCGAAGCAGCGCTGGGCGGCTTCAGGCAGGTTCTGCGACGCGTCCAGGTTGGAACTACGACCTATCTCGAGAGTGGCCGCGCCGAGGGATAGCCTGCGTCTATCCCAATGCCCCTGCGGCGAGGCCTATGAAAGACCTCACGTCGAGCGTGGCTAAACCGCTGGATCAAGAAAGCCGGAACCGGGCTTCAAACCCGTTCCGACTTTTCTGGTGCCATACGGACCCTGAAATGTTTACTCAGATCCTTTCATTGTGCCGGGAGGAAATGCCGGCCTCAAGCACGAGCAGTACCCCCAATTTCGCGTCGGGCGCCCTGAAGGGCACCGGCACGAAATCGGCTCCCCCGCTCGCCGCCGCTGGCGGTCGCTTGCGCGATCCTTGACCCCGTCCTCTCCTCCCGCCTCGCGGCGTCGTCTTTCACGAACTCAAGGAGATGACGACGATGACGATGTCCCTCGAACTGCAAATCGAACAGCTTCGCGCCGAACTGAGAAATACTGTCGATCCCGCCGAGCGCCGCCAGATCGACGCGGAACTCCAGCTTGCCCAGGCCGAGCTGATCATCGCGCTGGCCGAGCAGGACGGCGAAGTTGACACCGAGCCGCCTTTCTGAGGCGGCATCTGGCCAACTGGCGCCAACCCGGGCGGCAATGGAGCGACCCTTCCGCTCCTCTTCCTTCGACATTGTTGTCATCTGCATCGGGGATGTTGCAGTCCCTTCGTCGTGACGCAATCTGCCGGCGCCAGAATTTTCCCCGCCGCTTAAGCGGCTCCTCGCGGCTCAAAATTCAGGCTTGAGCAGATCATCCACCTCCGTTCCGGCCCTGTCGGGTGCTCCCCTCCTTCCAGTCTGGTTGGTCATCCCGCGATGACCGCAATCGAAGGAGACAAATGATGCAACGACTCGCTCAATTCCTCACCGCCACCGGCCGCCAGCTCCGCACCCTCGGCAAGGTGATCTGTCACTTCTTCCGCAAGGGTAAGCTCGGCCTGAAGCTCGCCATCAAGATCCCGTTCTTCGTCGAGATCGAGGCGTCCTTCGAAACCGATTGGAATCGGCGCGCCGATGAGGCGTATGCGGGCCCGCTACGGCGGGCCGTTTTCAGACAGGCACCGCGGGCCGCGGACGATAGCCACGCTTGCGCTTCTGTCGCAGGAGATCGAGAAACAGCTCGACCGCCTCCTTCTCGCGTTCGAACTGATGGACCTTCATCTGTCCCTTGGCGCCGATCCTGCCCCATCTGCGCAGCAGGCAGACGTCCCCGAACAGGTTGGGCTCGATCGCCATGGCGTAATAGCGCGCCATATTCCTCGAGCGATCTGTCCGTTCCACGTAAAACTGATAGGGCTGTGAGATCATGCTGTGAGAATCGCCGATCCTGGCGGTTGCGTCCAACGACACTTGTGAATCGATAGGCCTTGATCGATTCACAACGATGATGAATACGCCCCTTCAGCAGCCGCGCTGGTTTTCGGCGCGGACAGGATGATTGAGGGTTCAGCATGGACGACAGCATACAAATCGGAAGCCGTGGCGACTTCGGCCTCTGGGCGATCGAAGTCGCCAAGCAGATCGTCGGCGAAGAGGGTTTCGAACTCGCCAGGGCGGCGCGTGACGGCACGGAGGAGGATGTCCGGGTTGCCGGCAACGCGCTCGGGCAGGCGATCACCAATGCGCTCATGGAAGTCTATGACGGGCTGCTCAATGAGGCGCCCGTGGACGCGACCTGACACCCGGCTTCACTGCTTCTCCACGCTGTCGCGGAAGAACGCGTTCGGCTTCACGCAGGCCTTCATGTTCTCGCGCCGGAACCAGATCGCGCGTCCGCACCGGAGCGGCGGATTGCCGGCCGTGAACACGATCTGCTCGTCGGCGCGCATGCGCAGCACCTCGTGCGGCAGGATCAACGGGCGGCGGCTGAGCTGCTTCGATCGCGATCGCGACGATCCCTTCATGCCCGTCGAGCGGTTCGTCTGATCGACCTCGACTGTCGTGTCGCCGCAGCGCTTCGAAATGTAGTCGGCCGTGTCGGGATCGTTGATCGCCGAAAACGAGATCCACGACGCGGATTCGAACCATTTGCTTGTCGCGTCACGGCCGCCATAGGCCTCGCGCATCTGTCCGATCGACTGAAAGATCATGGTGAGCGTGATGCCGTATTTGCGGCCGGCGTCACGCGCCGTTTCGAGGATGCGCAGGTAGCCGAGGCGGGCGACTTCGTCGAGTAGGAACAGCGTGCGCCCCTTCACGTCGCCATTGCGGTTGTAGATCGCATTGAGGAAGGAGCCGATCACCACACGCGCCAGCCCGGGATGGGCTTCCAGCACCTTGAGATCGAGCGCGATGAACACGTCCGTTTCGCCGTCGGCGAGATCGCCGGTCGAAAAACTGTCGCCCGACACGAGCGCCGCATAGTTCGGGTAGGACAGCCAATGCGTTTCCTTCACCGCATTGGCATAGACGCCGGAAAATGTCTCCGGCGTCATGTTGACGAAGACCGCGACGTTCTCCTTGACGAAATCGGAGTCCGACTGTTCGTAGATGCGTGTCAGCCGCTCGCGCAGCTTCGGCTCGGGCTCGGACAGATTGGCGCGCACACGGCGCAGCGTCTGGTCTTTTTCCTCCGTATGTCCCGACAGGCAGACGTCCGAGATCAGCGCCGTCAGAAGCTGCATGGCCGACGCGCGGAAAAAGTCGTCGCGTGCCGAGGCCGTGCGGGCATTGTCGGTCATGATCCAGGTGGCAACCGCGACGATGTCTTCTTCCTTGGTCCCGCCGAAGCGGCCGATCCAGTCGAGCGCATTGAAGCCGACGCAAGGTGTCTCGGGATTAAGGACGATTACCTTGCGGCCAGCCTTGCGGCGATGCTCGACGACCATCGGCGCCACCTCGCTCGAAGGGTCGAGCACAACGAGACTGCCGCCCCATTTGAGCGAGGTCGGAACCGTCACCGACGTCGTCTTGAAACCGCCGGAGCCGGCAAAGACGATGCCGTGCGACGAGCCGAACGAGCCGTCGAAGCAGAGGAGGGGTGACTTGCCGCCGGCACCCCAGCTTTGCGGATCATCGGCCCGGAATGGCATCGCCGCAACGCTGTCCCGATCGACCCGGTAGCGCTCGCCGACGACGATCCCGCCGCTCTCCGGAAACAGATTGGAGGCGTCGCCCATCTTCATCCAGTCGGCCTCGCCATGGATCGCCCGCTGACCATGAATCCGCCGCGGCACCGCTGTCGCGAATGCGGCATTTCCTCTGAGCCCGACCCTGAGCGCGAAGATGCCGGCAAGCAAGGCGGCGGCCGCGCCGACCATTGTTGCCGGATCGACATAGGCGAGCAGCGATTGGCCTGCCGGTACGCTGCCAGCCAGTCCGGCGAGACGGATCGCTTCGCGCGAGCTCGCGAGGACGATCACCGCCACACTGCCGACGAGCGCGCCCCAGCCGGCGCTTTTGATGTTCACCGAACCGTTGGCGGCGAATAGGACGATCACGCCGATCGCCGCCGCCGTGACATAGGGAAGCGCAAGCCCGATCCGTCCCAGCATCAGTTTTGCCTGGGGCGTCGTTCCGAATGCCGCCAGCCAATGTTCGATGCCCGGCATGACGATCGCAGCGGCGACCATCGTCGTCACCGGAATAACGGCAAGGAGAAACCTAGTCGCCGTCATGACCGAAGGCCTCCGCTCCGATTGCGGCGAGGCGCGCGCGCTCCTTCTCGTCGCTCCTGATGCGTCGGCCGGCATCGATCAGCAGACCGAGCAGCAGCGCCCGTTTCTCATAACGCAACCCAGCCTTGACGATTAGGCCGCCGAGCTCGATCTTCTCGCGGGTGTCCTTCTTCCGGGCATCGTTCGACATCGTCCGGGCCATGCGCTCAAGCCTCGCCAGCGCCGCCCGCATCCGCGCCAGACGCAAGCGCTGCGGGCGATGTGGTGCCCGATTTTCCGTCGCCGGCATCCTTCCTTCCGGTCGCCTGTCCCTTGCCTCCGCGAAAGCGTTTAGTGACCTCCTCGAACGCCGCCTGGAGGTCTGCTTCCTCGATCTCGATCTCGCCGAGGCCGGCCTTCAGTGCGATGCGTCCTATCCGCTCGGCCTCGCGTGTCTCCGCTGCTTTCAGTTGGTCCTGCAGGCGTGCGATTTCTTCCCTGATCTTCGATGACGGCTTCTTCATTTCCGGGTGTCGCTCCTCTTGGAGTTGGCGTTGCTTCAGCAGCGCCAGACTCTCCCGAATGCGCCGTCAGGCATAGGTGCAAATCTGCACGTCGGCAAAGCCGACACTTTCGAGCATCATCCCGCCGCTCGACGAGAGCGGATCCAAGGGCGCAATTATACGTCGCTGTAGCGACGTGGCTGTTTGCGATCCTGGCGGGGCCCGCTCTTGGGCCGAGCGAGGTTCAACCCGGGAGTTTTTGTCGCCGTGGCCATCGCCCATTTCTCAGCCAGCATCGTCAGCCGCGGCTCCGGCCGCAGCGCCGTGCTGTCGGCGGCCTATCGCCACTGCGCCAGGATGGACTACGAGCGCGAGGCCCGCACCATCGACTACACAAGGAAGGAAGGGCTGCTGCACGAGGAGTTCGTGCTTCCGGCCGACGCCCCGAAATGGGTGCGCGCACTCATCGCCGATCGCGCGGTTGCCGGTGCATCGGAAGCCTTCTGGAACCGGGTCGAGGCCTTCGAGAAGCGCGCCGACGCCCAGCTTGCCAGGGACCTGACCATCGCCCTGCCGCTGGAGCTGACGCCCGAGCAGAACATCGCTCTGGTGCGCGACTTCGTCGACAAACACATCGTCGCCAAGGGCATGGTCGCCGACTGGGTTTATCACGACAATCCCGGCAACCAGCACATCCACCTGATGACCACCTTGCGGCCGCTGACCGAGAACGGCTTCGGCGCCAAGAAGGTCGCTGTCATCGGCGAGGACGGCCAGCCGCTGAAGACCAAAGCGGGCAAGATCGTTTACGAGCTCTGGGCCGGTTCGACGGATGATTTCAATGCCCTGCGCGACGGCTGGTTCGAGCGTCAGAATCATCATCTGGCGCTGAACGGGATTTCGCTCACCGTCGATGGCCGCTCCTACGAGAAGCAGGGCATCGAGCTGGAACCGACCATCCATCTCGGCGTCGGTGCCAAGGCGATCGAGCGCAAGGCGGCAAGCCAAGGCGTCCGGCCGGAGCTCGAACGGCTCGAACTCAACGAGAAACGCCGCACCGAGAACACCCGTCGAATTCTTCGAAACCCGGCGATCGTGCTCGACCTGATCACGCGGGAGAAAAGCGTCTTCGACAACCAGGATGTCGCCAAGGTGCTGCATCGCTATGTCGACGATCCCGCGCTCTTCCAGCAGTTGATGGTACGCGTTCTCCAGCACGCCGAGGCGTTGCGTCTGCAGCGCGACACGATCGATTTTGCCACCGGCGAACGGGTGCCGGCGCGGTACACGACGCGGGCGCTGATCCGGCTCGAGGCCGAGATGGCCAATCGTGCGATCTGGCTCTCGCGGCAATCTTCGCACGGTATTCGAGAGCAAGTATTGGAGACGACATTCGCCCGCCATGCGCGCCTCTCGGATGAGCAGAAAACCGCAATCGAGCATGTCGCAGGCCCGGCGCGGATCGCCGCGATCGTCGGGCGCGCCGGCGCCGGCAAGACGACGATGATGAAGGCGGCCCGGGAGGCCTGGGAACTGGCCGGCTATCGCGTCGTCGGTGGCGCGCTCGCCGGCAAGGCGGCCGAGGGCCTCGAGAAGGAAGCCGGCATCCAGAGCCACACGCTCGCCTCCTGGGAGCTGCGCTGGAACCGGGGCCGCGACAGTCTCGACGCCAAGACTATCTTCGTCATCGACGAGGCCGGCATGGT
Source organism: Rhizobium giardinii bv. giardinii H152 (assembly GCF_000379605.1). Taxonomy (GTDB): domain Bacteria; phylum Pseudomonadota; class Alphaproteobacteria; order Rhizobiales; family Rhizobiaceae; genus Pararhizobium; species Pararhizobium giardinii. The sequence continues at coordinate 93,454 of NZ_KB902613.1, forward strand.
CGCCTCGAAACAGATGGCCGGCTTCGTCGAGGCGGTCGTCAGGGCGGGGGCAAAGCTCGTCCTGGTCGGCGATCCCGATCAGCTCCAGCCGATCGAGGCGGGTGCCGCCTTCCGGGCGATTGCCGACCGCATCGGCTACGCCGAACTCGAAACGATCTACCGCCAGCGTGAGGACTGGATGCGGGCTGCCTCGCTCGATCTGGCGCGGGGCAACATCGGCTCGGCGCTTGCCGCCTATCGAAGCCATGACAGCCTGCATGGCTCGACGCTGAAGGCCGAGGCCATCGACACGCTGATCGCCGACTGGAACCGTGACTACGATGCGAAGAAGACCACGCTGATGCTGGCGCACTTACGCCGCGACGTGCGCCTGCTGAACGATCTGGCACGGGCGAAACTGGTCGAGCGCGGCGTTCTCAGTGAGGGGCACGCATTCCGCACCGCCGACGGCATGCGCCCATTCGATGCCGGCGACCAGATCGTCTTTCTGAAGAACGAGGGATCGCTTGGCGTCAAGAACGGCATGATCGGCCATGTCATCGAGGCCTCGCCAAACCGTATCGTCGCCGTGGTCGGCGAGGGCGACCAACGCCGACAGATCACGATCGAACAGCGGTTCTATAACAATCTCGATCACGGCTATGCGACGACCATCCACAAAGCCCAAGGCGCCACCGTCGACCGGGTGAAGGTGCTCGCTTCACTCTCCCTGGATCGTCATCTCGCCTATGTGGCGATGACGCGCCACCGCGAGGATCTGCAGGTCTATTACGGTACGCGCTCCTTCGCTTTCAATGGTGGGCTCGAAAAGGTGCTGTCGCGCCGCAACGCCAAGGAGACGACGCTCGATTACGAGCGTGCCACGCTCTACCGGCAGGCGCTGTCATTTGCCGAGAACCGCGGTCTGCACCTCGTCCAGGTCGCCCGCACGCTTGTGCGCGACCGGCTCGACTGGACGCTGCGTCAAAAACAGAAGCTGACCGATCTGGTTTCTCGCCTGCGGGTCGCGGGCGAGCGGCTCGGGCTTTTCCAATCACCCATCCTGCAACAGAAGAAGGAGGCCCAGCCGATGGTCGCCGGCGTCAAGCAGTTCCTATTCTCCATTGGCGATAGCGTCGACCGCAAGCTCAGCGAGGATCCGGCGCTGAAGGCCCAGTGGGAGGAAGTCTCCACCCGCTTCCGCTACGTTTTCGCCGATCCCGAAACCGCCTTCCGGGCGATGAACTTCGATGCGGTTCTTGCCGACGGGCAAGCGGCGACACAGGCGTTGCAGCAGCTTGCAAGCGAGCCGGCATCGATCGGAGCGTTGAAGGGCAAGACCGGCCTGCTTGCCGGCAAGGCGGACCGCGAGGCGCGTCGTGTCGCCGAGCTCAACGTACCCGCGCTGAAACGCGACATTGAGCAATATCTCAAGATGCGCGAGACGGCCCGGGAACGGCTGGAGGCGGAGGAAAAGAGCCTTCGGCAGCGCGTGTCGATCGACATTCCGGCGCTGTCGCCGGCGGCGCGTGTCGTGCTCGAGCGGGTTCGCGATGCGATCGACCGCAACGATCTTCCCGCCGCACTTGGGTTTGCGCTCAGCAACCGAGAGACCAAGCTCGAAATTGATGGCTTCAACAAGGCTGTGACCGAACGGTTCGGCGAACGCGTGCTGCTTTCGAACGCGGCGCGCGAGCCCGAAGGAAAGCTCTTCGACAAGCTCTCTGCCGATCTCAAGCCACAGGAGAAAGAAAGCCTCAAGGAGGCCTGGCCGGTGATGCGCACAGCCCAGCAACTGGCCGCCCATGAGCGCACCACCGCCACGCTCAAACAGGTCGAGGACCTGCGCCTCACCCAACGCCAGACTCCGACCCTGAAACAATGAAACGGCGGCGGGCAATCATGGTTCTCGGCGCATCGGCGATGGTTGTGGGACTCCTCTCGGCCGCGGCCTTGCTCGGCGGTTTTCGACTGAACCTGACACCGAGCGAACCGCTCGGCCTTTGGCGGATCGAGACGCCGACTGAGGCCATTGCGGTTGGCGATCTGGTCTTCGTCTGCCCGCCGCTGACGCCGCTGTTCGAGGAGGCGCGTGGCCGCCTTTATCTCGCCCGCGGCCTTTGCCCGGGCGGCGTCGCACCCCTGATCAAGGCTGTGGCGGCGCTGCCCGGACAGCATGTCGAGATCGGCGACGTGGTGCGCATCGACGGCAAGCGCCTGCCGTCCTCGCGTCTGCGCCAGAGCGACGGTGCCGGGCGACCACTCACACCCTTCGCCGGCGGCATCGTGCCGCCGGGCACGCTCTATCTGCACTCCCCTTTTGCGAGCTCCTATGATTCCCGATATTTTGGTCCGATCCCCGAAACCGGATTGCTCGGGTTTGCCCGGCCGGTCCTCACCGTTGACCCGTAACCGCGCACGCGCCGCACTCCTCATTGCGCTGGCGATCGTCGTTGGCGCGGTTGGCTGGAGCGGCTTCGTGCTTGCCCTTCCGGTCGCGATGATCTTTTCCGCACTCTGGGCGCTGTCGCCGTCGCGCAGCGTCGCAAGCCTGGTCTCGGCCGGCTATTTCCTAGCCGCCTCGCGCGGTCTGCCGCAAGGTGTTGCGAACTTCTATGCCGCCGATCTCTGGCCCGGGCTTTTGCTCTGGGCAGCGGCCTCGGCCTCCTTTGTCCTTGTGCATGCGGCGGCCTGGACAAAGCAGTCGGGGAGGGGGCGGCCGGAAGAGGGGCGTGAGGGCAGGGCCCATCCGGACCGAAAGCGCGCGGTGCGGTATCTCGTGGCGACCGTGTTGATGGGGCTGCCGCCCTTCGGCATCACCGGCTGGGCGCAGCCAATAACGGCGGCGGGCGTACTGTTTCCGGGATGGGGATGGTGGGGCGTCGCGGCGACTGCCGCCGGCCTCGTGATGATGACATCGCGATATTGGCCGGCCGCCGCCGTTGCCTTGCTCGGCTTATGGTTCTGGTCCGCCGCAACGTGGACGCAGCCTGTTCTACCGGAAGGCTGGAAAGGCTTCGACCTCGAACTCGGCCAAAACCTCGGCCGCGACGGGTCGCTCGAGCATCACCGTGGCCTGATCGCAACGGTGCTATCCGCCGCAGGTCCCAATGTCCGCTTCGTTGTCCTTCCCGAAAGCGCGCTCGGTTTCTGGACGCCGACCGTGGCGCGCCTCTGGCAGGATGGACTGCGTGGGTCCGAAATCACGGTGATCGCCGGCGCCACCGTCATCGACGCGGTCGGCTACGACAACGTGCTGGTGGCGGTCTCGACTGAGCGGTCGCACATCCTCTACCGCGAACGCATGCCGGTCCCGGTATCGATGTGGCAACCCTGGAAAGCCTGGACGGGCGAGGGCGGCGGCGCCAGGGGGCACCTGTTCGCCAACCCGGTCGTCGAGCTCGGCGGCATCAGGATCGCGCCGCTGATCTGCTACGAGCAGTTCCTCGTCTGGCCGGCACTGGAGTCGATGCTGGGTTCCCCCGACATCATTGTCGCCACCGGCAATGGCTGGTGGACGACGGGCACCTCGATCGTCGCCATCCAGCAGGCGAGCACGATCGCCTGGGCAAAACTGTTCGGCCTGCCGCTCGTCACCGCATTCAATACCTGAGAGAAATGGAGAAAACGCATGGTCGATGCGGCACTGATCAAGGAATGCGCCGATCACGGGCTGAAGCCGGCGATCGTCGAAAAGTTCATTGCCGAGGCCGGCACGGATGACCCGTTGACGGTCACGGTGCGCTCGGGAAAACGCGTCGTCCTCATTCCGAAGCCCTCAACGCCGGAAGAGGCGATGGCACTGATCCGCCAGAATATCGGCCGCAATGTCGTGCGGGTCGGGATCACCCAATATCCGGCCGGGCTCGGCGTTCTCGAAGCAGGCGCACTGAAGCCGGATCTCGTCGATGCCTGCGCCAACCTCCGCATGGGCACGGCCCTGTTCGCGAAAATCTACCGGGTCATCCTGAAATGGTATGGCAATCCGACCGGCGAAGAGGCCGAGCGCCAGGTGTTGGAAGATGCGCTGATTGCCTGGCAATCGGGATATTTCGAGGGGGAGGCGGTGTTCCGGACGCCTGATCCTCGTGAGACCGAGGTGGCCGAGCCGAACAGGGACGTGCCCGGCAACGATGACGCCGAGAAATCGGAAGCGCCAGGTGCAGACGAACAGAGCGAACCGGCCGAAAATCCCGATCTTGACGGTGACCCCGACAAGGCCGGCATCCGGATCGATCTTTCCGGCCTCGGTGCGAAATGAGCGTGCGAGAGAGCCAAATTTGCACCGTGCCGACGGCAATTATCCGCCTGTTTGCACTGGCGAAAACAGATACCGCCCTCTATAAGGGCGGGTAGGGCAGTACGCGCTGTCCCGGGGTGTGGAAACCTCTCGTAGCGGTTGGCGCCGGCCGATACGGCGCCAGATCCTCTGACCATTTGGCCGGGGGCCTGTGACGTATGTCCAGGTACTCCGGTGCTAAAGGTCGCAGGACTGTCTACGACAGTTTCCAACCCCCGGCTTGGGATCAGGGATTAACGTTTGCGGGGGCGCACCGCAGACAAGCCGGGAGAATGAAATGGGATCGGAAACAGCCGCGTTGCAATCGAAACCCGAAATTCGCGCCCTGTTCGGGCTCACGAAGGGGCTTCCCAAGCCCCAGTTGGAACTACTTACTGTAGAAGCGATTCAAACCCACCGGATCCTGGTCGACAAAGCCGATCAACTCTTCCAGGCATTGCCCGAGAAAGACAAGATTCCAGAGATGGTCGGCAGCGCGCAGCATCTCGACTACATCAGGGCCTGCATGGAGATGCACGCCCAAATGTATGCGACGAACACGCTGATCAACATCCTCGGCTATATCCCGAAGGTGCCGGCGAACTGAGTCTCAGATCAGCCCCTTGCGAATGGCGGTCGAGACCAGGTGCATTGTATTCTTGGCTTCGAGATGCTTGCTCGCCGTTCGAAGCTTTACCCGCACGCTGTTGTATGTGACGTTCTCGAGATCTGCCACGTCCTGCTTCGTCTTGCCTTCGGAGAGCCAGTAAAGATAGTTGGCTGCCGTGGAATCGAAGAATTCAGGCTGCGGAAGGGTCGGCGCCAGATCGGTAAAGCTGATGCGGGCATGCAATTGCCCGACCGCCGCGGCCGCGGCCAACGGGTCCAACCCGTGTTTCAATTCGCTCTCCGGCTTTCCCGAGGCAAGCGTGAACATCGCAAGCGTGCCATGTGCGGCTCTGATGGGGATGGTCACCCCCGAGCGGATGCCGAAATCGGCCGCATGCGCATAGAACGAACGCTCCTCCTTCGATAGCTGTGACCTCTCCGCTTCACCGCTCCAGGTAAAGGCGCCTTTCAGCGCCCTGGCCCGTCGCACGACAGGATCGATCTCGAAGTAATGCTGTTCGGCATAATGGGATTGCCACGCCGGTCCATAGTTTGAAACAACGTGGGCGTGACTTGAGAGGATGTTGACATAGGCATAGCCCACAAAGCCAAACTCCTCGGTGAAAGTCGCCAGTCCGTGTTTTATGATCCGTTCATCGCCGGGTATGGCGGCGAGATCGGTGAGCTTGTCCAGCCATTGTCGCATTTAATCTTCTCCTCGAATATTGGGCCGCTCCGGAGTCGGTCTCCGTAAGCCGTCCAAGCTCGGGAATGGGCTTGCCGGCTCTCGATTGCGGTCCCCGTCACCAACCGTTCGGACAGTGTTCCGTCTCGGCCGCCGGAAGGAAGAGAATTGCGATTGCTTGACTGTTCAGTTCCTGCATTTCAATCGACCCCTGCGGGCAGCGTCTGTGAGACCAGCAAATGGATCAGCGTGAACAACCGACGGGCTGTGTCCTGATCGATCTCCACCTTGGATTTGAGGCGGTCTATGAGCAGGGCGGACGCTTCGTTGTGGATGGCGCGGCGCCCCATGTCGATGGCTTCCAACCGATCCGGCGGCAGCCGCGCTGTGCCGTTGGCAAAGCTCTCGCACACGAGCCGGTAGTCCTTCAGCAGCCGGCGAAATGCCGTCAGCGAGAGATGGTGGCACAAAACAGGCGCGCCAGTCTCTGTGGTGGCGGTCAGCACCAGTCGCCTGTCCACCAATTCAAGGTGCAGCCGGTAGGGACCGCCGCCATGTTCGACCGGCGTAAAACGATTGTTGTCCAAAAGGTCGAAAATGGCGACAGCCTGCTCGTGGTCCTGTGCTGCATCCGTCCGGCCGCCCAACGGCGGGTCCAGCGAAATTGCCGAAAGGCGAAATCGGGATGGCGTGGAATTCATGCAGGTCATCGCGGACGGCCTCCCGGAACAATTTCGACCGCGAGACCGCGTTTCTTCTCAGAACCAAGCGACGTGGCTGCCGCCGGAACGGGTCCGACGACAGCCACTTTGCCCTGGGAGGCTGGGCAAAAGAAAAATCTATGCGAAATGCTCGTTTCCCAAATCCGAAGCGCAAACCGGGGACGGCGGTCTCCCGCGAGTGTCATCCAGGCGATCGCACGATTGCAAACCGAAGAAAAAGCGGCTGCCGTCGGGACCTGTTCGACGGCAGCCAAGTGACCCTGCGAGGCTGGAGTAAATGCCATTCGCAGGCCGGGAACTTTCTCAGATCGAAGCTGACGCCAGTCAAACGTCGAGGTTTCAGCAACCCCGCCGCTTGCGCGCACAGGCTGCAGATACTGGCGATGTTTGATGTTCTGCCACATCTCAAACGCTCCTCAGGGACGCGAGACGCGGGTTATCGGCTGGCTGCGTGCGCGAGACGGAGTTGTCCCTCGTTCGATCGCCAGCACGGTCTCAGGCGCGCCGGCTCCGTTGTGGAAGGCGGCAAGCCGCTCGCCGAGCTCTTTATCGCTTGGCGATAACCGATGGTTCAGGCGAAGATAGTCCGTCCATGTCGGCGTCCGGAACGTCTCCGTCCAAAGATTGGGGACCAGCAGGTTGCGCTGGAGCGTCCAGTTGCGCGCTCCCGCCCGACTCTGGATACGCCGCCGCTCGCGCATGCACCCGAGGAAATCCTCGAGGTCGTGCTCGCCAATGGCGTATTCGACTTTGACGACGATAGGTCCGCTTCTCGGCGTCAAGTCGAGTGCGAGCGACGGCGGTACGAACTCCGACGCTTCTTTCTCGGGTTCTTCCCAAAACTCGATTGGCAGCACGAATGCTGCGGCGGCCACGAGGAGCAGGACCGCGGCCGCGCTCTCGAAAGCCATGGTCAGCGAGTAGTTCTGCGCGACAGCGCCCCAGATCCAGCTGCCGGCAGCCATTCCGCCGTAGGAGAGGGCGTAGTAGATCGAAAGCGTCCGCCCAACGACCCATCTCGGGCTCGACAGCTGGATCGCAACGTCAACGCCGGTCCAGGTCAGCAGCCATCCCGCGCCACCGATGGCCAGCGCAAGCGCCGCAATAGGGATCGACGTCGTCAGCGGAAGCAGAAAGCAGCATAGGGCGCAGGCGACGGATGCAAGTGCGATCAGCCGGTCCTGAGGCACGACCCGTCTGAGAAAACTGCTGCTGAGACCGGCGGAAAAGGCACCCACGCCGAAAGCGGCCAGCAGCGCGCCGTAAACGATCGGCCCGCCCGCCAGATGATCCCGGACGATCAGCGGCAGCAGCGCGAGGACGGAAATGCTCGCCACGCCGAACAACGTCCCGCGCACAATAGCCGCTTTGATTTCCGAGGACATCGCGGTAAAGCGCAGCCCATCCTGAATGGCCGTAACCACGCGCTCGCGTGGCAGCGAGGACGAGCGCACGTGCCATTTCGAGCGCGAGATCGCGGCAAGCGGCACCAGATCGCTCATCGCCGCCAGGACGAAAGCGGCAAGGGGGCCGAAGAAGGCCAGGATGGCGCCGCCAATGGCCGGGCCGGTGCTTCGAACGATGTTGTAGCCGACCGACATCAGCGTCACCGCCGCCGGGATGTCGCGCTTGTCCAGAATGTCGCCGACAGAGGCGTGCCAGGCCGGGTCGTTCAAGGCAAAGCCGCAGCCGGCGAGGAAGCCCAATCCCAGGATCAGCCATGGACTGATAAGGCCCAATGCAACGGAGATCGCCAGTGTAAGCGAAGCCAGAGCGATCAGGAAGTGTCCGGCGAGCATAACGCCTCGCCGGCTAAAGCTGTCGGCAATGGCTCCGGCGAGGATGGACAGGAAGAATGCGGGCAGCGTCGACGAGGCCTGTACAAGCGCGACCATAAGGTCGGAAGCCGAAATCGTGGCCATCAGCCAACTGATCGCGGTTGTCTGGATGAGCCATCCAAGGCTGGAGATCTGGGTCGCCGTCCAGATGACGCGAAACGCCCGGTTCCGGAGAGGAGCCAGGGTCGTCGAAACGGCTGAATGCTGATCTTCACGCTGCATTTCTTCTTGTCTTTCTCAAGCTCCTAACGCGTTGCTGCGACGCAGCAGAATATCTGGTACCGAAGGACGGATTTCGCCGTTATGCAGCTAGCCGATGCAGGAAACCGGCGTTAACGACGCAGCAGGCGAGTTATCTAGACGTTATGTCATAACATATCGCATAAGATAGCTTTGGAACGGAGAAGTCATATCCCTATCGCTTCGTAAGCGTCAGCGATCTGCCGGATTGACGCGACGTATGCGGCGGTTCGGTAATCACCGAGCTCCGGTTGCTGTTCGATGAGGTCGGCGATGCGACCCCAGGTGCTGCGCATGACGTCTTCCAGTCCGGAACGAACGAGATCGATTTCAGCGCCGCCTTCGAGGAACTCATCGCGAATATCGGCGGGGAATTCCTTGCCGGTCATGCGTTCAAGCGCTGCGGCAATCGTCTGGTTGCGCCGCTCGCGCCGGCGCCGCTCCATCAGGCCGAAGGGGATATGCGTCAGGTTCTTCACCCACTCGAAGTAGCTGACGACGACACCGCCGGCATTGACGTAAAGATCCGGAAGGATTGTGATCCCACGAGTGCGCAGAAACTTGTCGGCCTCGAAGGTTACAGGTCCGTTGGCCGCTTCGACGACAAGGTTTGCCTTGATGCGCTCTGCATTGCCTGCATGGATGGCATTTTCCATTGCCGCTGGAATGAGAACGTCGCACGGCTGCTCGATGCCCGTCATGTCACCAAGGAACGAGGCAGCACCCTCGAAGCCGAGAATGCTGCCTGTCTTGATCTGATGCTGCTTCAGCGCCTCGATCGCCAGGCCATCGGCATTGGCGACATAGCCGTCGCGTTCTGCAACGATCGTCACCCGGGCGCCGTCCTCTTCGGAGAGGAACTTTGCTGCGTGGTAGCCGACATTGCCGAAGCCCTGAACGATGACCGCAGCACCCTTCAGGTCACGCTTGCCGTTCAGCCCGGCAGTGCGCGGATCGCGGAGATAGCTCTGGATGGCGAACTGGACGCCCCGACCAGTCGCTTCGGTCCGGCCGGCAATACCGCCCTTCGACAGCGGCTTGCCGGTGACGCAGGCGCGGGCATTGATGACATCGGTCGGATTGGCGCGACGGAACTCGTCCATCATCCAGGCCATTTCCCGTTCGCCCGTGCCGATGTCGGGAGCCGGGACGTTGACGCCGGGGCCGATCAGGCCACGTTTGTTGAGTTCCTGGGTGAAGCGGCGCGTGATGCGCTCGAGCTCCTGCGGCGTCCATTCACGCGGATCGATCTTCAGGGCGCCCTTCGAGCCGCCGAACGGCACATCGACCAGCGAGCATTTGAGTGTCATCAGGGCTGCCAGCGCCTCGACTTCTTCGGCATCGGCATTCGACGCATAGCGAATGCCGCCCTTCACCGGCTCGCAGTGTTCACTATGAACCGACCGCCAGCCGATGAAGCTGTACATACGGCCGCGCAAGCGGACGCCGAACCGAACCGTATAGGTCGAGTTGCACTGCATGATCCGCTCCGACAGGCCTGCCGGCAGATCGAGGAACGTCATCGCATGGCGGAAGTTCTGGTCAACGCTTTCGAGAAAGCCTGCGGAACTTGTCTGTCCGACGTGTGCTTCGCGTTGTGGTATTGCATTCACTGTGGGTTCTCCTTGTTCGATTGTGTTGGCGCCGCATGCTGTCTCAGCTCAACAAAATTCGCTGATCGGCATTGCGCACGAGCAGCGCAGCGTAAACAGACTAACTCTCGCAGATGCGGGTGTAGTCTTTGAGCAATCGGCGGAAGGGCGTGAGCGACAGGTAGTGGCTGACGACATGCTCGCCCTCGTCATCAGCCACATCCAAAGCCAGGCGCCCATCAACCGCTTCGATCCGGAGACGATAAGGGCCGCCGTCGTGGTCGACCGGAGTGAATGTATTGGATTCCAGCAGGTCGATGACCGCGAGCGCCTGCTCCCGCTCAATTCTTGCGTCCCGGCCACCGAAGGACCGGTCGAGCGATACGTCGCAAAGACGGTACTCGGCGGGAGCCATCACACTGCCCTTCATTAAATCGCTTCCACGCACATGGCGACACCCATCCCGCCGCCGATGCACAAGGTCGCCAGGCCCTTGGACACGCCACGGCGCTTCATTTCGAAGAGCAGCGTGTTGAGCACGCGGGCGCCGGACGCGCCGATCGGATGGCCGATGGCGATGGCGCCGCCATTGACGTTGACGATGCCAGGATCCCAGCCAAGGTCCTTGTTGACCGCGCAGGGCCTGCGCCGCAAAGGCCTCGTTGGCTTCCACCAGTTGGACGTCGCCGATCGCCCAACCGGCTTTCGCCAGCGCCTTGCGCGAGGCCGGGATCGGGCCGGTGCCCATGACCCGCGGATCGACGCCGGCCGTTGCCCAGGAAACGATCCGCGCGAGCGGCTCTATGCCGCGCTTGAAGGCCTGCGTTTCGGTCATCAGCAGGGTGGCGGCGGCCCCGTCATTGAGGCCGGAGGCATTGCCGGCGGTGACCGTGCCTTCCTTGTCGAAGGCCGGGCGCAGCTTCGTCATCTGGTCGAGCGTTGTGCCATGGCGGATATATTCGTCCTGGTCGACGGTGACGTCGCCCTTGCGGGTCTTGACGATGAAGGGAATGATTTCGTCGGCGAAGCGGCCGGCCTTCTGTGCCGCTTCCGCGTTGTTCTGCGAAGCGACGGTGAAAGCGTCCTGCTCTTCGCGGCTGAACTGCCACTGGCGCGCGACGTTCTCGGCGGTGATGCCCATGTGGTAGCCGTAGAAGGCGTCGGTCAGGCCGTCCTTGATCATCGTGTCGATCATGTTGAAGTCGCCCATCTTCACGCCGCCGCGAAGATGCGCGCAATGCGGCGCCATCGACATCGATTCCATGCCGCCGGCAACGATGATGTCCGCATCACCGGTGGCGATCTGCTGCATGCCGAGTGCGACGGCACGAAGACCCGAACCACAGAGCTGGTTCATGCCCCAGGCAGTCTTTTCCTGCGGGATCCCCGCCTTCATCGCCGCCTGACGTGCCGGATTCTGGCCCTCGCCGGCCTGCAGGACCTGGCCGCGGATCACCTCGTCGACTTCGCCCGCTTCGACGCCGGCGCGCTTGAGCACGCCCTTGATGACGGCGGCGCCGAGCTCATGTGCTGGGGTGTTGGCGAAAGCACCGTTGAAGGATCCGACCGCGGTGCGGGCGGCGCTGGCGATGACGATCGATGCGGTGCTCATGGTGGTCTCCTCTATGGTCCTGCGAAACTGGCAGAGTTTGGCTCCAGCTACTTCGCAAAGAAGCGCCGGTTCTCAGTTGACAATGGTCGCCTCGGTGGCGCTGCGGATCTCGCCGTCGGTGACATCGTCGGCAAGCTCGACCAGCTTCAGTCCGCCCTCGACGACGTCGAGCACACCAAGATTGGTGATGATCCGGTCGACGACGCTTTGTCCGGTCAGCGGCAGGGTGCAGGCCTTCAGCACCTTGGATTCGCCGACCTTGTTGGTGTGGTCCATGACGACCACCACCCGCTTGACGCCGGCAACCAGATCCATCGCCCCGCCCATGCCCTTGACGAGCTTGCCGGGGATCATCCAGTTGGCGAGGTCGCCGTTCTCCGCCACTTCCATGGCGCCGAGGATCGCCATGGCGATCTTGCCGCCGCGGATCATCGCGAAGCTCTGCGCGGAATCGAAGAAGGCTGAATGCGGCAGTGCCGTCACCGTCTGCTTGCCGGCATTGATGAGATCGGCATCGATCTCACCTTCAGTGGGAAAGGGGCCGATGCCGAGCAGGCCGTTCTCCGACTGCAGCGTCACATGGACGCCTTCGGGGATATAGTTGGCGACCAGCGTCGGAATGCCGATACCGAGATTGACGTACGTTCCGTCTTCGAGTTCGCGGGCTGCCCGCGCCGCCATCTGGTTTCTGTCCCAGGCCATGTCTCTTCCCCCCTGCCCCTATGCCGCCGCGCGCGTGGTGCGCTGTTCGATGCGTTTTTCGTGCTGACCCTGGATCAGGCGATGCACGTAAATTCCAGGTACGTGGATATGGTCGGGATCGAGGCTGCCGACCGGCACGATCTGCTCGACTTCGGCGACGCAGATCTTGCCGCAGGTGGCGGCGGGCGGGTTGAAGTTGCGGGCCGTCTTGCGGAAGACGAGATTGCCCGAGGTATCCGCCTTCCAGGCCTTGACGATCGACAGATCGGCGACGATGCCGGTCTCGAGAACGAAGGTCTCGCCGTTGAAGGTCTTCGTCTCCTTGCCCTCGGCAACCACCGTGCCGACGCCCGTCTTGGTATAGAAGCCGGCAATGCCGGCGCCGCCGGCGCGCATCCGCTCGGCCAGCGTTCCTTGCGGGTTGAACTCGAGCTCCAGTTCGCCGCTCAGATATTGCCGCATGAACTCGGCGTTCTCACCGACATAGGACGAGATCATCTTCCTGATCTGCTTGGTCTTCAGCAGCACGCCGAGGCCGAAGTCGTCGACGCCGCAATTGTTCGAGGCGATCGTCAGGTCTTTGGTGCCAGCCCCGCGGATCGCGTCGATCAACAGTTCCGGTATCCCGCAAAGCCCGAAACCGCCTGCGGCAATGAACATCCCGTCAAACAGCAATCCCTCAAGGGCCAATGCTACCTCGGAAAAGACTTTGTTCATGTCACTCCTCCAACTGTGAAAACTCTACCGGTGGCCACGCTGAACCGTGGTTGGGCTGGCCTTCTGTTCTGTGCCTAGAGTGCTACCAAAATGCCGACGCCCGAATTGGTGCTGCTTTCCCAATGACATGTGAATTCTGAGCACATGTCGAAGCGACGAGGTCATGCGGCAGCGTTCGGTTCGGCCTGTCGGCTTTTTTCCCACGGACAGTTGTTGGGCCGAATCCAGCGTCGGGACTTTGCCGTCACCACAGCGTCCAGGTACCACCCTAAGGCGACTAAACCTGGCGTCCGATGAAAGGCGGCGACCGAACTCAGTCATAGTCGACGAACGGATAGGAGGTGGCGGTAGGTGCGTGCCGGTACGGCAGCGTCGTGAGGTCGGCTGGCCCCCAGTCCGGCGTGTCGACAATGACAATCTCTTCGGCCAGGGGCTCATAAACCGCCCGGAAGTGCGTCTTCGATCGGAGCACGATGATGTCAAAGTCCTGCGGGCGCATGCCAAACTGCAAGAATGGGTCCTCATCGACCGCCACGCTCGGCGCAGTGGTGACACTTACAACAATGCCTCCAACGTCAAGCAATGCCGTCGGACCCAGGTCAACCTTAAGTCCATGATACATCGGCCCGGAAACGGAATAGCTCATTTCACCTGCAAACTTGACCTTTGCCTCAACCGCGACCGGCCCGCCCGATCTCGGGGACGAGTGACCACCTAGCTTCAGTTTGATCGTCTTTCCTACGCCAGCTCCGCATGCAGCCGCCGCGCTGTCGGGGTCCCAAAGAAACGGTACAACTGCGTTCTTGGCACCCTGCCGGATCAATTCCTGCAAAACGTGGGTAGAATCTATCATCCTATCGGCGTGCTCGAGCAGGACAATTGGCCCGTTTGACGATTGGGCCCGTTGAAGGGCATAGGACACACCCTCTGTCAAATTCCTTACCAATCCAGGCACATGGAGTTCACGACGAGCGTCATGTATTGACCTGCTAAGGTCGTTTGCCACCCGCTCGGCAAGGCTGCGGTCTCGATCCGCGACGACGACCACGGAGAAACCGCAGTTCGGGACGTCTGCATATGAGAAGCCCGCAAAAATAGAAACATCCAGCACTCCGGGGGTCGTTTGTGGAAGTTCCACAGAGCGGGCGACGAAGCTCGAAAGCGGTTGTAAAGTTGTCGCGCTGAAAATACTCGGAACCATAACACCGGGACGCGCGATTGCCGTGACGGGGCTGATCTCTCCCCGCAAAGTCTTCACGAGGCATTCCGCGGCACGCCGCCCGGTGTCTGCCATGTCAATATGCGGCGAATAGTGATAGCCGAATGCAGCCGTTGCACCCGAGATTGTAGATGCATCCAAATTGCCATGGTAGTCGAGGGCCAGCATAATAGGAACATCGGGGCCGACCTCGGCCCGAACGAGGAGCAGAAGGTCGCGATCGGGATCGGGTCGCGTCGGAGTCGTGCATGCCCCATGCAGGTAGAGGAGTACGCCATCCAGCGTCCCACGATGTTCTTTCAGGCCATCAATGATGGCTCGACTGTAGTAGTCGAACGCTTTATCGGAAACAGGTGCCGTTGCACTGGCTTCGGCGTAAACAATGGGCACCATCGCGATGCCCTCACGCTCACAGACGTCAACGAAGCCGCCCGGTACGGTATTCATTCCGCGGTGACTTCGTAATATCTCACTTCCGATCCACTCTGAGTGTTTGAAGTCCTCGATTGTCAAAAGGTTAGTCAGGAAACTAACTGATTCGACCCCGAATCCAGCGATGGCTACTTTCACGAGTTCAATCCTTCCTCCACGTCGATGGCCAATGCACAACGCAGACTGATTTCAGAGGGGCCACTCTTGGAATTCGGCGGCGACAGCGCGGTCGATAGGCGTCTCATAGGTCCTCAAGATGAAGCCTAATATTGCGTAGAACCCAACTGTCGCTATCAGGTCGAATACAGCCTTTTGGCCCACTGCTGCGGCAAGGGCTGCTTCTATCTCCGGAGGCAGGTATCCTCTGTCAAACAGCGCGTCGACAGCAGATGCAACAAGACCGTCTTCTCCGTCTGGCGAATTTCGCATTGCTTGAATTCGCGCGTCTGCAATGCCAAGTGCTCGGGCGCGACTCACATGGTGGATCCACTCATAGTCCGAATCCATACGATGGGCAGATCTCAAAATCACAAGTTCTGATCGAACGCTACCCAGAGCGCTGTGCTTGACGATGTGTTGGCGTAGCGGGGCCCAGGCTTTTAGCAACGCCGGGTGACGCGCCATCGTTCGATAGACGTTAAGTGCTCCGGCAAAGCTAGCCTTCATATCGGCGATTTCTGCGGGCCAGTCTTCGTCGGCTAGGGGCGGACAGGGAGATGGCGTTTTAGGGGAGACATTCATGACAAATAACCTCAGCCAGCAACTGCGCTATTTATTGCGGCGGCGAGCCGCTCCACGATCATATCGATTTGCTCGGGTTGAATAATGTATGGTGGCGCCAGCAGCACATGATCGCCATGCACCCCGTCAATTGTCCCGCCCATTGGGTAACACATCAGGCCGCGGCGCATCGCTTCCTTCTTGATCCGGGAATGCATCTTGTGGGCTGGATCGAAAGGCTGCTTGCCGTCTTTGTCCGCCACGATCTCCACGCCGCGGAAAAGACCGCGGCCGCGGATGTCGCCGACATATGGCGATTGTCCAAGCGCCTCGTCGAGTCCGGCCTGCAGGCGATCACCCATCCTGATAACGTTTGCCATCATCTCGGAGCGCGTGATTATTTCAATTACCTTACTGGCTGCCGCTGCTGCGATAGGATGTCCGATGTAGGTATGCCCATGCTGGAACAGACCAGACCCATCTGCGAACGCACGGTAGATCTTTTCGGAGAGCAATACCGCCCCGATCGGCTGGAAGCCTCCGCCCAAACCCTTTGCAATCGTCACAAGATCCGGAACAATCCCCTCCTGTTCCAACGCAAAGATCGTGCCGGTCCGCCCCATTCCACACATGACTTCATCGAGGATCAGCAAGATGCCATACTTGTCGCACACCTGCCGAACCCGTTTGAAATAGTCGGCAACCGGCCCCACTGCGCCCAGCGTCGCTCCGACCACCGGTTCGGCGACGAAAGCCATGACCTTGTCGTCGCCAAGTTCAAGGATCTTGTCTTCGAACTCCGCGGCCAGACGCTCGGCATAAGCCTCGAGCGTTTCGCCTTCCTGTTGATCGCGGTAGGCATAGCAGGGAGAAACATGATGTGTTTCAGGCAAGATCGGTTTGAACTGGGCACGGCGCCAAGCATTGCCGCCTGTTGCCAGAGCACCGATCGTATTGCCGTGATAGCTCTGCCGACGTGCGATGATGTGGCGCCGTTGGGGTTGCCCGATTTCGACAAAATACTGGCGCGCCATCTTGAGGGCAGCCTCGACAGCTTCTGAGCCGCCCGACACCAAGTAGACATAATCGAGACCTTCCGGCGCGAGTTCAATCAATTGCTCTGCAAGCCGCTCGGCGACATCAGTCGTAAAGAAGGACGTGTGAGCATAGCTGATACGGCCCATCTGCACCTTCATCGCGTCCAAAACTTCTGGATGATTGTGGCCGAGGCAACTTACAGCTGCGCCGCCTGATCCATCTATATAGCTCCGGCCTTCGCTGTCGGTGATGTAGATACCTTCACCTGCCAAAGCTCGTGGCAAATGCGTACCGATCGTTCGATGCAAAATTTTGGTCATATTGATTTCTCGGGCTATGTGTCTATCCGGCATGCCGGCAGTTCCTGTTTATTGATTTGCAGGTTTTTCAAAAAAATGCAACACTTGTTTTATACACGAATTTCTGATGCATTTGTTTTCTCAATTGCGAGGCATTCGCCAGGTTTCCAGGGGCAGGCCCGAAGTTTCGGAAATATTTGACTTTTTCGTCGGGTAGAGAGATGGTTCGGTTGATTTATAATGACCACAATGAGGCAAATGTTGCAAAAAGGCCCCCTCCACGCTCATATCATTGAGCGATTCGACGACATGTCCGATCAGTTGCAGCAAGCAGCTCGCCACATCCTCGAACATCCGCAGGAAGTGGCGCTCGTTTCGATGCGTGAGCTGGCGCGAAATGCGGGCGTGCAACCATCGACGATGACCCGCCTTGTAAAATTCTTGGGATTTCCTGGCTACGACGAGTTTCGTAGTCAGCATGCCGATGTTATTCGCGTCAGCGCCGACGGGTTTGCGGCTCGGGCGCTGCAGCGGGACGAAGGCGGAAATGTTGAGGGACTGGCGCTACGGATGCTTCAGAACCTTTCTGCTCAGGTTGCTCGCCTCTGCGAACCTGATTCGCTTCTACGGCTAACCACAATGGCCGGCCACCTGGGCAAAGCTCGTAAGATCTATGTTCTCGGGCTGCGTTCTTGCCATTCCGTTGCCTGGCATTTTCATTATGTCATGACGTTACTTGGAGATAAGACGGTGCATCTCGACGGGCCGGCTGGCACGAGCGGTGATGCGCTCATTCGTGCTGAGTCCGAAGATGTTCTGCTCGCAGTTTCTATAAGTCCATATTCCCGTTACACACTGGAGCTCGCCGAGGTTGCTCGGGAAAAGGGAATGGGAATTGTTGCGATTACAGATAGTGAAGTTTCCCCTCTCGTAACCATTGCTGACCACGTCGTGCTTTTCTCAACCGAGAGTCAGACGTTTTTCCATACGTTAGTTCCCGCCCTTGCAGTCTCGGAAGTTCTCTGCGGTCTGTTGGCTAGCCACAACCGCAGTGCCGCTTTGGAAGAACTTAAGCGTGCCGATCGCCATCTCTCCGCGATGAATACATACGCAACGTCTATCCCGCGGCGAAAGATCTGAATCGGTTCGTAGAGGCGGCTTGGCGATGATTTCCGCCGTTTACAACGCCGTGTGAATAACCGAACTGATAAAGGCGGATACCTTCTCATCCCACGATGACTTGAAAGCCGCCAGATAACTCGCGTGCGTCTTCATCGAGAGAAATGAACCTACGCCGCATCATTGTATTCAAATCCTGTCACCAAATGCGGCATTGCAAGATGGAAATCTATGCTCTGGAACTGCCACCTCTCCGGCAGTCTTCGTTGTTGCCCGTTTTCCCCTATTCACATCCGCCAGCCCGATCAAAATTCGACGGTGACGCCAAACTTTTTCGTCGCCACATACCTTATGTTCCCTTGAACGGCAGACGGCCAACCAAGGGCCTACAAATACTGCTTCGCTCCATTCACGGACGGCTATCCGAATTTCCGACGGAACCACCTTGCGTGTTCGAGCGAGCCCCCGATTTTGCCGTCATCAAACTCATCGGGATTCTTCTCGAACTCAAATTCGCCGCCGAGACCCATCCCCCGTAAGATCGACGCCTCCAAGAAGTCCGCCAACGCATTTCAACCTACCATTTTTGAAAGCTACTCGGGCGCCAATTCAGAAAGCAAATTTCTTGCCTACCCTCACGGGAGTTGAATAGCCAAGAGCCCCACGTTCGTCCCGCTGAATATCCCCGTTCTCGAAATCGGTTTCGGTCAGGATAGGTACGTCCATACATACCCTCCGCCAGATGAAATGTCAGCATACCACAAGTCCGCTCGCCAGACTTTTCTACTCACTAAGTTTGACCGAGGCGCGCAATTTAAGCGCCAATGGCACATTGACACAAATGGTGCATTCACATAAAGATAAAACAAATGATGCGAGTGAGCTAGGGAAACGGTGGCAGCGGATGCATGCCATCTGCTCCGACAATGTGGAGAACACAATGAACTATGAGACCGTCCGGTACGAGTTGAGTGAGCCCTTCTCGCCCGCGTCGCCCGAAAGCGTGGACATGTTGCCACAATCTCTTAGGCTCGCCGTCGAGACTGCTCGGGTCTGGGTAGACGAGGGCCGCATCGTTGGTGCAGTGATGCTGGTGATCCGCCGGAATCGAATCGTTTTGCACGAGGCGGTTGGTTGGAGCGACCGAGAGCGCCAGATTCCGATGAAAACCGACACGATCTTTATGATGCGCTCAATGACGAAGCCGCTCCTCGGCACGGCCATCCTGATGTTGAAAGAAGACGGGCGGCTGACGCTCCAGGATAGAGTGTGCGAGTATCTCCCGGCATTTGACAATGAGCGTTCGCGCGACATTACGATCTACCAGCTTCTCACTCACACCTCTGGAATCACCGGCTCGATTGTTGGGAATATTGGGGCCGCGCGATACGCCTCACTGCGTCAGGCGGTTGACGAGGTTGGTCGGAAAGGACCCGAACATCCGCCCGGCACGCGATATGAATACAGTGATCCGGGCTCGAGCACTCTTGGGGCGGTTGTCGCCGAGATCTCCGAGATGCCTGTCGAAGACTTCATCAGCAACCGAATTTTGGAGCCGCTCCGGATGGGCGACTCGTTCTTAGACTTCAAGCTGCAGCCTGGCGATCCACGTGCAGAACGTGTTGCCGCAAGCTACTGCAGGGAGAACGGCGAGAGCGGCCCCTGGACAAAGACCTGGGATAACACGCAACCGGAGGAAGTCCCGTTTTTCCGGGGCTCCGGCGGCCTTTTCGCTTCGGGTATCGATTATGCGAAGTTTTTGTCCTGCATGCTGGACGGTGGGCGCTTTGGCGACTGCCGCTTGCTGTCGGAGGAGGCTGTCGAACTCGCCACGGGCCCAAGCGCGATGTCGAATGAATACGGTCTCCATTGGCAAGCATTCGGCGATGGTGTTTTTGGGCATGGGGGACATCAAGGCACTTTATCCTGGGTTGATAAGGAAAATGACCTAATCGGCCTCTATTTGACCCAGTCGGAATCGACGGGGAACGCTACTCGTCCGGAGTTCAAGAAGCTGGTGGAGAGCGCAATCGTGAAAAAGCGAGCTAACGCGCTCTAGGGGTCTGGCCCTCGAGGAGGGGTCGCCACGACAAAGTTCGCAACGAAACTACTCAACACAGGGAGGAACACATGCATATTTCTCGACGCGATCTCATCAAGCTGAGCGTATCTGCAGGAGCCGCTTTTGCGGCCCCGTCTATCCTGCGTGCTCAGGCGGCTTCAGCAGACACGCGCGTGGTCCGCGTGGTGCTGGACCAACTCCCCTCGGGCTTCGACCCTCACAATACGACAAGTGCCAACACTGGAAACCATGCCCTGGCGATCTATGATATGCTTTTTGGGTTCGACTCCCAGCGGGTGGCGCGCCCGCAAATGATCGGAAATTGGGGCGTATCCGAGGACAGGAAGACCTATACATTCGCGCTCAGGGACGGCCTGGGCTTCCACGACGGCACCCCTGTCACCGCAGCAGACTGTGTGGCTTCAATTCGGCGTTGGGGCGCGGGTTCCTCGGGTGGAAAACTGCTCATGGAAAGGACCAAGGACGTTTCGAAGAAGGATGATAAAACCTTCACGATCGAGTTGAGGGAGCCATTTGAGCTTCTGATCGAAGCGCTGGCCTCGCCGTCGCAGTTACTAGCGATAATGCGGGAGAAGGACGCTAATCTTCCCCCAGCGGAGCAAGTAACTGCCAATATCGGATCGGGGCCGTTCAGGTTCAATCACGCACTGGCCAAGCCGGGTGCAAGCTTCACGTACGACCGCAATGAAAAATACGTTCCCCGCAACGAGGCGCCCGACGGATTCGCCGGGGGGAAGATCGTTAAAGTCGATCGAGCCATCTGGGAGAACATCGCCGATCAACAGACTGCTTTGGCCGCGTTGCAGGCGGGTGAGATTGATTTGCTGCTTACTTGCCCGCCGGACTTCTATTCTACTGTCGAGGGAGATCCCAACCTTCAACTACAGCTTGTGGTTAAGGGGGGGCAATGCATGTTTGCACGAGTAAACTTCCTTCAGCCGCCATTCGACAACGTCAAGGCGCGTCAAGCGCTATTGCACTTGGTTGATCAGGAGGCGTTCCTGAGCGTCCTGGCTCCCGATCCAAGATACGTCCACCCCATGACGTCGATGTTCGGCAATGGCTCGCCATACACGAATGACGAAAACACGGGATGGTATAAAAAAGGCGGCGATCCAGAAAAAGCCAAGCAGCTCTTCAAGGAGGCTGGATACGCTGGCGAGAAGGTCGTCATTCTTGACTCGACTGACTGGGCACAGGGCGACGTTTCCGCTCAGCTACTGGCGTCAGAGCTGAAGAAAATCGGCGTCAACGCAGAGTTGGCACCGAGCGACTGGGCGGGCATTGTCGCGCGCCGAGCGAACAAGGGTCCGGCTGAGAAAGGTGGCTGGAACGTTCACATATCGAGTTGGCCTAATGGCGCCTTCTCCGATCCACTTGGGTGCGCGCTCCTCAGCGCGAATGGCGAAAATGCTTGGTACGGCTGGCCAAAGAACGATGAATATGAGGCGCTGCGCGCCAAGTGGGCCGCAGTTGAAACGATGGATGAGCGCAAGGCTCTGGCCCGCAAAATGCAACATCTTTGGTGGGACTTTGTCGGAGCGGTTTTCTTGGGTCAAGCGGTCTCGCCCTCCGCGCGACGGAAGACTCTCACCGGCGTCATAAGCACTGATGGGTCGGCTCCGATGTGGAATATGCAGAAGGCTGAGGCGTAATGGCCGGTTACATTCTTCGCAGATTGGTTTCGACCATCGCCGTCATGGTGATGGTCGGGATTTTCGTCTTCCTGCTTCTCAGGCTGGCGCCTGGCGACCCGGCTGCCATGATCGCCGGCAGGTCAGCCACGGAGGAGATGATCGCCGGCATCCGTGAGCAACTTGGCTTGAACGATCCTATGCCGGTTCAGTTTATGCATTGGGTAGGCGACATGCTCGCCGGAGATTTTGGCACTTCCATACTTGCCGGACGGCCGGTTCTCGAACTCTTGTCGCAACGGCTTGAACCAACCCTGTCGCTGGCAATCCTGACAATGATCCTTGCGGTAACGATTGGCGTCTCCTTCGGGGTACTCGCAGCATGGCGAGCTGGGGGTTTCGTCGATCGCATTCTCACTGGATTTTCAGCGCTCGGATATTCCGTTCCGGTCTTCGTCATCGGCTTCTTCCTGATCTACTTTTTTGCCGTGCGGACACATTGGCTGCCGGTCCAGGGATATGTGCCGATGAGCAATGGCATCGCACTCTGGTTTATGCACCTGATCCTGCCTACCGTCACCTTGGGCCTCGGCTTCATTGCATTTATCGCCCGGGTCACGAGAGCCAGCATGCTGGAAGTTCTGTCGGAAGATTATATGCGAACGGCAGTTGCTAAGGGCGCATCGTCCTATGCAATGCTTTTCCACCATGCTTTGAAGAATGCCGGTGTACCGATCCTCACCGTAGTTGGCATAAGCTTCGCTTATCTAATTGGCGGCGTCGTCATCACGGAAACCGTGTTCAACTTACCGGGTATTGGTCGTTTGGTCGTCGACGCAATCAACAACCGTGACTATCCCATCATCCAAAGCGTGCTCATCCTGACTTCGGGACTGTACGTCCTCATCAACCTCACGGTCGATCTAACCTATATGCTGATCGACCCGCGCATCCGGTACTGATATGACGCTCCCCGCCGCAACACTTGAAATCACGCCGACGGCCCCGCTGGGATTTTCCGGCCTTGCCCGTATCGCGAGGCGGCATCCGCTGGTTCTGATCGGCGGTGGCCTGCTGGCGCTTCTGATCGTACTGGCGCTCTCGGCGTCACTTTACGCCGGCGATCCAGGGAACATGGATCCGTTCAAACGACTACAGCCACCTTCGGCCGAAATGTGGTTCGGGAGTGACCATCTAGGCCGCGATGTGTTTGCCCGAACAATTTTCGGCGCGCGGATATCCCTGATGGTCGGGCTGGCATCGGCGGCTTGCGCCGCTCTTGTCGGGCTCCTGATCGGCATTCTCGCCGGTTACAACCGCATGTTCGACAATATCGTCATGCGGGTGATGGACGGTTTGATGTCGATCCCGACGATCCTGTTGGCCATAGCCCTTATCTCTTTGACCGGCCCCGGGATCGGTATTCTTATCGTTGCCATAGCGATCCCTGAAACGCCCGCGGTCGCGCGCCTGGTTCGTTCAGTGGTCCTCAGCGTGCGAGAACGTCCGTACGTGGAGGCCGCCCTCTGCGGCGGTGCGAGGCTTCACAAAGTGCTGTGGCGGCATATCCTCCCGAGCACTATTCCGGCGCTCATGGTGCAGGGTGCCATAGTCTGTGCGAGCGCGATTATGACGGAGGCGGCGCTCAGTTTCCTCGGCGCAGGTGTTCCACCTGAGATCCCCAGCTGGGGCAACATGATCGCCAGTTCGCGGCTCTATCTTGCCATTGCTCCACTGACGATCTTTGGCCCCGGGATATGTCTCGCTGTCACGGTGCTTGCGGTGAACCTTTTGGGGGATGGTCTGCGCGATATGTTCGATCCCCGCGCGAAGCGGAGGCGCTGACATGCAAATGCATAACACGATAAGGGATGAAGTACTTCTAGACGTTAGAAGCCTTGAAACACATTTTTACGGCGAAGAGAGCGTCACTCATGCGCTGGGCGGCATCAGCTTCCAGATAATGAAGGGCGAAACCGTCGGTGTCGTCGGCGAGTCCGGGTGCGGCAAGAGCGTCACCGCTCTTTCCATTCTTCGCCTACTGCCGAAGCTGACAGCGAGAACTGTAGGCGGCGAGGTCCGATTCCACGGACAAGACCTTTTGAAGTTGTCCGAGCAGGAGATGCGAAAGATCCGCGGCGGTAAGATCGCCATGATCTTCCAGGATCCGATGACGAGCCTAAACCCGGTTTATACGGTTGGCCACCAAATTGCCGAAGCGATACAGATTCATACGGGAGTTAGCCGTTCAAGTGCGTTGACCGAGGCCGAGGAGATGCTCCGTTTTGTCCGCATCGCTGACCCCGAGCGTCGTGTCAGCAACTACCCCTATGAAATGTCAGGCGGCATGCGCCAACGCGTCATGATCGCCATGGCCCTTGCCTGCTCGCCGGAACTGTTGATCGCCGACGAGCCGACAACCGCACTCGACGTCACGATCCAGGCCCAGATCTTGCGTCTGATCGTCGATCTGAAGGAGCGCACGGGGACAGCCGTGATGTTCATTACCCATGACCTTGGCGTCGTGGCCGAGACATGCCAGCGCGTTATCGTTATGTATGCCGGCCGGATCGTCGAGCAAGCTTCCGTGATGGATCTGTTCGCGCGACCCATGCACCCGTACACTCAGGCTCTCATGCACTCCGTACCTGATCGACGGCGAGGCCGACAGAGCCGTCTGCCCGAAATTCCTGGAATTGTACCTAACCTCCGTGACCCGATTATCGGGTGCAGCTTTGCGCCTCGCTGCCCGTTCGCAATTGACATTTGCCGCGAGAAGACGCCCGTCCTGCGTGACATTGAATCAGGTCATGCCGCGGCATGCTGGCGCTCAGAGGAGATTGTATGCGCATGAGCGGTCCATTGCTAAAAGTAGAAGATCTGACCAAGCATTATCCCATTGGTGCGGGATTTTTGAGGAAGCCTTTTTCTGCCGTCAGAGCGGTCGAGGATGTATCCTTCTCTGTCGAAGCGGGCGAGACTTTGTGCATCGTCGGCGAATCCGGCTGCGGCAAATCCACGGTCGCGCGGCTGTTGATGCGGCTCGTGGATCCGACGGGCGGTCGCGTCCTGATCGATGGCACCGATATAGCTGGCCTCAAGAAACATGAGTTGCGCGCGTATCGCCGTCGAATGCAGATGGTGTTTCAAGATCCCTACTCGTCGCTGAACCCGCGTCTTACCGCAGGACAGATCATCACCGAACCCGTCGAGAACTATGAGCGTCTCAGCCGCAAGCAACGTGAGGCCCTTGCCGCGGACCTCCTCCACAAGGTTGGAATGTCGCCCGAGATGATGCACAGGCTGCCGTCGGAGTTATCGGGTGGCCAACGCCAGCGGCTCGGGATTGCGCGGGCGCTAGCGCTTAAGCCGTCGATCATCATCGCCGACGAGGCCGTTTCTGCCCTGGATGTCTCCGTGCAGGCACAGATTCTCAATCTGCTTATGGATCTTCAGCAGCAATTGGGCATTGCCTTCGTCTTCATTTCGCATGACCTCGGTGTTGTGGAGCATCTGGGCCATCGTGTCGCGGTCATGTATTTGGGGCGGATCGTGGAACTAGCCACATGCGAGGCCCTCTTCGCCCAGCCGGTCCACCCCTACACCGAAGCGCTGATCGCGTCGGCACCTGTACCGGATCCCACGCGCGTTCGGCTGGAGGCGCCCGTCGCTGGCGAGGTGCCAAGCCCGATCAACCCGCCGGACGGGTGCGCATTTCATCCCCGTTGCCCACTCGCGGTCGAGCGTTGTCGAATCGAAGTTCCACCCTTGGTGCCGATGACAGACGGCCGCGTCGTGGCCTGCCATGTGCGCGCCCCAGCATCAGGCCTGCAGGCGCAATCGGCTGCGGAACGGGATTGTCCAACAGTTCGTCTGGCAGGGGCTAATGAGTCTATCCGAAAATCCGAAAAACCAAACATTACTTAGGCAGAAGCGTAATCGTTAGTCGGAGATCCTATGGATACTCGCGAGTCTGGTCACCCTGCGATCGGGGGATACCAGACACGTTCCGATCGGTCGGCGGCGCGAGCTCAGACGAAATGGAGAGACGTGTTGGTTCTGGGCGCGCATGCAGATCTACGTTTTGGATCGAAAGATTGCTAGACATGGTGGGATTGCACGCTCCCGCGCGAGGTATCCCCTGATCAACTTCGTTCCGAAGTCTGTGAGTTGCACAATTGTGATCTACAAGTATCGCTTCAGCTTGTGAAGAACTGATACTTCGGCGCGCGGCTCGAAGTCCGTTACGCGAACTGGAGCGCGGATGCATGCACTGAGACGGACCCTTTGACATAGAGGCGACGGTCGTTTTTGCTGTGAGCAGTTCGTGGCAAATTACTGAATGGGAAGAGAGAGATGTCAGAATTGCAGTTGAAATTCAGTCGGGAAGAATATGCCCAGCGCTTGGAAAAGACCCGACGAGAGATGGAACACAAAGAAGTCGACCTTCTGATCGTAAGCGATCCGTCAAATATGAACTGGCTGACCGGTTACGACGGATGGTCGTTCTATGTTCATCAGGCCGTCATTGTCCCGCCTAATGGAGAGCCAATTTGGTTTGGGCGCGGTATGGACGCTAACGGTGCTAAGCACACTGCATACCTGCGTCATGAGAACATTGTTCCCTACGCCGACAACTACGTTCAGTCGACGGAACGGCATCCGATGGATTATCTCGCCAGTATTCTTGCTGACAGAGGCTTTGGCTCGCTGCGTATTGGCGTTGAAATGGACAATTATTGGTTTTCAGCAGCGGCGTTCGCATCTTTGGTGAAGCACCTCCCAAATGCAAAGTTCGTCGATTGCACGGCCCTCGTTAATTGGCAACGGGCCATCAAAAGCCCAACCGAAATTAAGTACATGCGTAGCGCTGCCCGTATTGTTGAGGCAATGCACGCGCGTATCGCCGATAAGATCGAGGTTGGAATGCGGAAGTGCGATCTTGTGGCTGAAATCTACGACGCCGCCACGCGAGGCGTGGACGGCGCCGGCGGAGATTATCCCGCCATCGTGCCGATGCTGCCCTCCGGCGCTGAGGCCAGTGCTCCGCACTTGACTTGGGATGACCGACCAATGCGGTCGGGTGAAGGAACCTTCTTTGAGATCGCGGGGTGCCACAACCGCTACCACGTGCCCCTATCGCGAACTGTTTTTCTGGGCAAGCCAACTCAGGCCTTCCTCGATGCGGAAAGCGCCACGCTGGAAGGGTTGGAAGCTGGTTTGGACGCGGCAAAGCCCGGGAACGCTTGCGAAGATATTGCCAAAGCCTATTTCGCGGTGTTGGCGCGTCACGGCATCGTCAAGGATAGCCGCACCGGATACGGCATCGGTGTGAGCTACCCGCCGGATTGGGGTGAGCGCACAATGAGCTTGCGACCGGGAGATCGTACCGAGTTGTGTCCCGGCATGACCTTTCACTTCATGACGGGTCTCTGGCTTGAGGACATGGGATTCGAGATCACAGAGAGCATCTTGATTACTGATACCAGCGTTGAATGCCTCGCGAACGTGCCGCGAAAGCTCTTGGTGAAGGATTAAACTATGCCGGATCGCACTTTAGCGCAGTCACCGATAGCGTCCACGGTTGATTTCGCCGCGGAAGGTATTCAACACGGGTTCCTACGTCTTCCGTATAGCCGTGACGATTCAGCTTGGGGCTCAGTCATGGTCCCAATCACGGTTGTCCGCTGCGGCGAAGGGCCGACAGCCCTTCTCACCGGAGGGAACCATGGCGACGAGTATGAAGGGCCGATCGCACTTTTCGATCTCGCGCGCTCGCTTAAGCTTGAAGAGGTTGGTGGCGCCGTTATCATCATCCCGGCCATGAACTATCCAGCATTCTTGGCCGGTACACGCACCTCCCCGATTGATAAGGGGAACATGAATCGTAGTTTTCCGGGCGCGCCAGACGGCACGGTCACCCAAAAGATCGCGGACTATTTCCAACGCACGCTGTTACCGCTCGCTGACATCGTACTCGACTTCCACTCAGGCGGGAAGACCTTGGATTTCCTCCCTTTTTGCGCAGCGCATATTTTGCCTAACAAGGAACAGGAAGCACGCTCCTTTGAGCTTGTCAGAGCCTTTGGTGCCCCATACTCAATGAAGATGCTCGAGATCGATGCCGTTGGCATGTACGATACCGCGGCCGAAGAAATGGGCAAAATCTTCATCACCACCGAACTCGGTGGCGGCGGCACGGCGACAGCGAAAAGCGCGGGAATTGCCAAGGCGGGCGTTGCGAATGTGCTTAAGGCCGCGGGCATTCTGAAGGGCATGGTGAAAGGCGTTGAGACTACCTGGCTCGACATGCCGGACGGCAATTGCTTTTCTTTCGCTGAGGATGGTGGGCTTATCGAGCCAATTTATGACCTGGGCAACACGGTGAAGAAGAACGATGTCGTCGCCCACATTTACCCCGTGGGCCGCACAGGCGCGGAGCCGCTGGAGGTAAAGGCGAAGATGGACGGCATACTCACGGCTCGTCATTTCCCAGGTCTTGTCAAGCCAGGGGATTGCGTCAGCGTTGTAGCGACAATTGAGCCCGCGTAAGTCGCAATCTCGGTTTAGTTAGCGAGCGGTCTAGAACTTAACGTCGCAACAGACGCTCAGCGCTCACTAACCCAATCCTGCGCCGAATAACAAAGCTCGCCCGCTACTTCCTGGGTCAAGTGCGCAATCTTCTTGCGAAGGCGAACAATGCATACCTCCTATCCGGTCTCCAGCCGATGAAGAACCATGCCGATAAAGTATATCCGGTCGCAAGATCTGCTCGCGAGAACGGCTCTATCGACAAGGGAAAATACGAGAAATGGTATGAGGAGAGTGTCGCCGATCCGGAAAAGTTCTGGGGCGAGCATGGCAAGCGGATCGAATGGTTCGAGCCCTACTCTAAGGTCAAGAATACCTCTTTCGAGGGCGATGTTTCGATCAAATGGTTCGAGGACGGGCTGACCAACGTCTCCTAACAATTGCATCGACCGTCACTTGAAGACGCATGGCGACAAGACAGCGATCATCTGGGAAGGCGACAATCCTTATCTCGATAAGAAGATCACCTATAACGAACTCTATGACAGGGTTTGCTGTTTTGCCAATGTTCTGAAGAAGCATGGCGTCCAGAAGGGTGATCCGGTCACCATTTACATGCCGATGATCGCCGAGGCCGCCTATGCGATGCTGGCCTGCGCCCCGCATCGGTGCCATCCCCTCGGTCGTTTTCGGCTTCTCGCCCGATGCGCTTGCCGGTCGCATCATCGACTGCGAATCCACCTTCGTGATCACTTGCGATGAAGGGGTGCGCGGCGGCAAGTCGGTGCCGCTCAAGGAAAACACCGACAAGGCGATCGATATTGCCGCCAAGCATCACGTCATGGTCAACAAGGTGCTGGTCGTGCGCCGCACCGGCGGCAAGGTCGGCTGGGCACCGGGGCGCGACCTCTGGTCCGCGAACGGTCCGAACTCGAGAGGTACGCCTTGCCACCTCGGCTCCAATCGCCGTCGGATGAAGTTCGCTGGCAGGTCACTTTGAGGCTGGGGTCTGGAGTCGTATCGCCCCCGAGATTGAACCTCTGCTTCTCACACACTACCCAAACCCCATGTGGAGAAATCAGGGGCATATCGAAATCCGGTGGCTCGCGCGATCTTGAGTGGGCTCGGTCTGTAGCTCCTGTGCGGGAACGATCCGAGTAAAGCTCCGTTCTTTCGCCGGCCCACAATGAAATATGCCCTTATTTGCGAAGCCGGAAGCCCCCTTTCAATAACGTGACCGTTCCGGCGCGACGTGCGGGATCCTGAGTAATTCCCGAAGCCACACTCCTCGGAAAAAAAGCTCCCGCCGGACCGTTTTCGCTGGTAGCAAAAATCACCCACAGAGATTGGGCGGAGAAATAGGCCCTCCGGGTGAGGGAGGTCATATCCCAATGGCTTCATAGGCATCGGCGATCTGTCGAATCGACGCAACATAGGCGGCGGTTCGGTAGTCGCCGAGTTCCGGTTGCTGGTCGATGAGGTCAGCGATGCGACCCCAGGTGCTGCGCATGACGTCTTCCAGACCGGAACGGACCAGATCGATTTCAGCGCCGCCTTCGAGGAACTCATCGCGGATATCTGCGGGGAACTCCTTGCCGGTCATGCGCTCCAGCGCAGCGGCAATCGCCTGATTGCGCCGCTCGCGCCGGCGCCGCTCCATCAGGCCGAAGGGAATGTGCGTCAGGTTCTTCACCCACTCGAAGTAGCTGACGACCACGCCGCCGGCATTGACGTAGAGGTCGGGAAGGACGGTGACCCCACGGGCGCGGAGGATTTTGTCCGCCTCGAAGCTCACCGGGCCATTGGGAGCTTCGACGACAAGACGGGCCTTGATACGGTCTGCATTCTCCGCATGGATGGCATTTTCCAACGCCCGCTGGAATGAGTACGTCGCACGGCTCTTCGATGCCCGTCATATCACCAGAAAACGACGTGGCACCTTCAAATTTAAGGATGCTGCCCGTTCATATCTGATGCTGCTTCAGCGCTTCAGTTGCCAGACCGTCGGCATTGGCGACATAGCCGTCCCGTTCAGCGACGATGGTCACCCGGGCGCCGTCCTCTTCGGCGAGGAACTTTGCCGCATGGTAGCCGACGTTGCCGAAACCCTGGACAATCACCGCAGCGCCCTTCAGATCACGCTTGCCGTTCAACCGCGAGGTTCGCGGATCGCGAAGATAGCTTTGGACTGCGAATTGGACACCCCTGCCTGTTGCTTCGGTACGACCGGCAATGCCGCCCTTTGACAGCGTGGCGCGGCGAAACTCGTCCATCATCCAGGCCATTTCCCGTTCCCCCGTACCGATGTCGGGAGCGGGAACGTTAAAGGCGGGGCCGATCAGGCCACGTTTATTGAGCTCCTGGGTGAAGCGGCGGGTGATCCGTTCAAGCTCCTGCGGCGTCCATTCGCGCGTGTCGATCTTGAGCGCGCCTTTCGAGCTGCCGAACGCACATCGACCAGCGAACATTTGAGCGTCATCACTGAGCGTCATCAGCGCTGCCAGCGCCTCCACCTCTTCGGCGTCGGCATTCGACGCATAGCGAATGCCGCCCTTTACCGGCTCGCAATGCTCGCTGTGCACCGACCGCCAGCCGATGAAACTGTACATGCGGCCGCGCAGGCGAACGCCGAACCGTACGGTGTAGGTCGAGTTGCACAGCATGATCCGCTCAGACAGCCCTTCCGGCAGATCGAGGAACGTCATGGCGTGGCGGAAGTTTTGGTCAACGCTATCCAGGAAGCCCGCGGAGCTCGTCTGGCCGGGGTGTAACTCGCGTTGGGGTAGCATTCACTGGAGGTTCTCCTTGGTCGGGCCGCTTTCACGCTCGATTGATGCAGACGACCTTCGGCTGGGTCATCTCTTCATAGGCGAAGTGCACGCCCTCCCTGCCCATGCTGCCATATTTGGAGCCGCCGAACGGCATGGCGTCGAAGCGATAGTCCGAAGAGTCGTTGATCATCACCCCGCCGGCCTCGATCCTGCTTGCGGCTTCAAGTGCGAAATTGAGGTTGCTGGTGAAGATGCCGGCGTGCAGGCTGTATTCGGGTTCATTGGCCAGCTCGACCGCTTCATCGAGCGTCTCAAACGGTGCAAGCATGACCACAGGCGCGAACACTTCCTCGTGCCACAGGCGGCAGGTGACCGGCGTGCCTTCCAGCACCGTCGGGTGATAGAGCGACCCCTCGCGTTTGTGCCCGCAGAGCAATTTGGCGCCGGCGGTAATGGCGTCGTTGACCGCAGCCTCGGTGCGTTCGGCGACCTCCTTCGAGATCATCGGGCCGACATCTGTGTCTTCTCGCAGTGGATCGCCCGCCCTGAGCTTCTTCGTCACGGCCACGAACGCGTCGCGAAAGCGCTCATAAAGCTCGGCCTGCACCAGAACGCGTTGCGCGCCGATGCAGTTTTGGCCGGCCGCCCAGAAGGCGCCGGACACGCATCCTTCAACTGCCTTGTCGAATTCGCAGTCGTTCATGACGATGACCGGCGCATTGCCGCCGAGCTCCATCGCGAGTTTCTTGAGGCCAGCTTTACGGCTGATCGCTTCCCCGGTAGCGAAGCCACCGGTAAACGACACCATGCGCACGTCCCGCGCAGAGATCAGAGCTGTGACGATTTCGCGATCGCCGTGAACCACGGTAATGATCTCCGGCGGCAAGCCAGCTTCGTTCAGCACATCGACAAGATTGATCGAGGAAAACGGCGTCAGGTTCGATGGCTTCAGCAGCACCGCGTTGCCGCCGGCGATTGCAGGACCAAGCTTATGGGCAACCAGGTTTAGCGGATCGTTGTAGGGGGTAATGGCCGTGATGATGCCGAGCGGCTCTCGCGTGAACCAGCCCTGGCGCTGTTCTGATCCAACGTAAGCGTCAAACGGCACGATCTCGCCGGCGTTGCGCTTTGCCTCTTCGGCGGACAGCTTCAAGGTATTGACGCAGCGAAGCACTTCCTTGCGCGCCTGAACGATCGTCTTTCCGGCTTCACGCACGATGGTTTCGGCAAACGCTGCGCGGCGGCGCTCGATGATCTGGGCAGCCCCTTCGAGGATACTCGCGCGCTTATGCCTTGGCAGCTTGCTGGAGAGCTCGGCGCCGCGACGGGCACGGGCGAGGAGTTCGCCAATTTCGCTTGCATCCGTGGCGTCAACCGTTCCCAGGACAGACCCATCATAGGGGCTATGGACGGTGATCGGCGCCAAGCTGGTCGTGATATGAAGTTTGGCAGCGGTCATAGGCCGGCTTCCTCCTTGCGTGATGATGCGCCATCTGCGCGACGGCTGAGTTTTTCGGTCAGGGCAAGGTGAGTGAGACCCCTGCCCTGTTCTCAATTCGATGGATGCGATTAGTTGCGGTCGGAACCTGCCGACCGCCTTCCGTCAGATCTTCTGACCGTCGCGAACGAGGTCGTCCATCACCGAGCGCACGGCCTTTTCGGCAATGGAGACAATCTCGTCGACTTCCACCTTGGTGGTGACAAGCGGCGGTGCAAAGCCCAGGATGTCGCCATGCGGCATCGCGCGGGCGATGAGGCCACGGTCTCGGGCGGCCTTCGAGACGCGGGCGCCGACCTTCAGCGACGGATCGAAGCGCTTCTTGTTCTCGCGGTCGCCGACAAACTCAATGGCGCCCATGAGGCCGACCCCGCGCACTTCACCGACAATCGGAAGTTGGGCGAATTTTTCTTTGAGCTGCGCCTGGAAGTAGGCGCCGACCTCGCGCGCATTGCCTGGTAGGTTCTCCTTTTCGATGATGTCGAGTACGGCGTTCGCCGCAGCCGCACCAATCGGGTGGCCGGAATATGTGTAGCCATGAGAGAAGGCACCGACGCGATCTGCGCCGTCTTCCAACACCTTGTAGACCTTTTCGCCGACAATCGACGCCGACAGGGGGAAGTAGGCTGAGGTCAGCCCCTTGGCGACGGTAATAAGGTCGGGTTCGATACCATAATGCTGCGAGCCAAACATCGAGCCCGTGCGGCCGAAGCCAGTAATGACTTCATCGGCAATCAACAACACGTCATGTTTTTTTAGAACGTTTTGGATCGCTTCCCAGTAGCCTTCCGGCGGCGGCGTGATGCCTCCGGTTCCTAGAACCGGTTCTGCGATGAAGGCGCCGACGTTCTCGGGGCCGAGCGTCTCGATCATCTCGTCAAGCTCGGCTGCGCGGCGGGCGGAGAATTCCCGTTCCGTCTCGCCCGGGTTCGCGCCCCAATAGTGATGTGGCACACCGGTGTGGTCGATCTGCGGCAGCGGCAAATCCATGTGATCGTGATAGAAGCTCATGCCGGTCATCGAGCCCGACACGACACTGCAACCATGGTAACCGCGCTCGCGCGAGATGATTTTCTTCTTGGTCGGCTTGCCGCGCAGGTTATTATAGTACCAGACAAGCTTAGCCTGGGTCTCGTTGGCGTCCGAGCCAGACGTGCCATAGAACACCTTGCTCATCTTGCCGGGCGCCATTGTTACCAAGCGGTCCGACAGGATGGCCAATTCGTCCGTCGTGTGCGCCGCATACGAGTGATAATAAGCGAGACGATAGGCCTGACGTGAGATCGCCTCGGCAACTTCCGTGCGGCCATAGCCGACGTTGACGCAGTAAAGACCGGCAAAACCGTCGATCAACTGGTTGCCGTGCGCATCCTGTATGCGAATTCCTTTTCCGGTTTCAACAATTGTCGGTTCGCCCAGTTTCCCACTTGCGAAGTCTTTCAGCTGCGTGAACGGATGAAGTACGGTGTTGCGATCCTTCTCGGAAATGTCCTTGATGTTGATGGTCATGTTTTTGCCCTTTCGGTAGCGGCTTCAAGATCGATTTGGTGCTCTAAAGCCGACGCCACCCGCTCCACTGTGTGATGACGACATCATGTGACAGAAACTAAAGACATTGGCGGCAAAATCCTCTAGTTTCACGCAGAAATTCGTCAATATTCGATGCCTATTGCAGGAATTCGTCCCTATGGAACTAGACCGCGCAGATATTACCCTCTTGAATGCAGTCCAGAAGAATAATCGACTGACATCAGAAGAACTTGCCGCTCGAACGAACCTTTCGCCGACCGCCTGTCAGCGCCGCCTCAAACGTCTGCGCGCTGAAGGTGTCATCGAAGCAGACGTTTCGATAGTATCGCCTAAGGCTGTGGGCAGGCAGGTTACGGTGGTTGTGTTGGTTTCACTTGAGCGCGAGCGAGCCGACATCATTGACCGTTTCAAATCCGCAATCAGAAACACTCCGGAGGTGATGATCGGATATTATGTCACAGGCGATGCGGATTTCCTTCTTGTTGTAACCGCCAGGGACATGGAAAATTACGAGCAGTTCACGCGCCGTTTCTTCTATGAGAACAATGACATCAAAGGTTTCAAAACAATGGTCGTCATGGACGGCGTAAAAAGAAGCTTCGCATTTCCTATCGATGAAAATTAGAACGCTTACTTATCACATATTCGGATAGACCGGTCCCTCGCCGCCCTGCGGCGGGACCCAGTTGATGTTCTGGTTCGGGTCCTTGATGTCGCAGGTCTTGCAGTGGACGCAGTTCTGGGCGTTGATGACGTAGGTGTCCTTGCCGTCCTTCTCCACCCATTCGTAGACGCCGGCAGGACAGTAGCGGGTCGAGGGGCCGGCGTAGATGTCGTGCTCGGACAACTTCTGCAGCGCCATGTCCTCGACCTGCAGATGCACCGGCTGGTCTTCTTCGTGGTTGGTGTTCGACAGGAACACCGAGGAGAGACGGTCGAAGGTGAGGACGCCGTCGGGCCGGGGATAGTCGATCATCTTGTGCTGTGAGGCCGGTTCCAGCGAGGCGGCGTCGGTCTTGCTGTGGCCCAGCGTGCCGAAGAAGGAGAAGCCGAACAGCGTATTGGTCCACATGTCGAGACCGCCCAGACCGATGCCGACGAGCGTGCCGAACTTCGACCAGAGCGGCTTGACGTTGCGAACCTTCTTGAGGTCCTTGCCGATATCAGTCTTGCGCCATTCGTTCTCGATCTCAATGATTTCGTCATTGGCACGTCCCGCTTCGATCGCAGCGGCGATTTTCTCGGCGGCGAGCATGCCGGACAGCACGGCGTTGTGACTGCCCTTGATGCGGGGAACGTTCACGAAACCGGCCGAGCAGCCGATCAGCGCGCCGCCCGGGAAGGTAAGCTTCGGTACCGACTGGTAGCCGCCCTCGGTAATCGCGCGGGCGCCATAGGAGAGGCGCTTGCCGCCCTCGAAGGTGCCGCGGATCGCCGGATGCGTCTTGAAGCGCTGGAACTCCTCGAACGGATAAAGATAGGGGTTCTTGTAATTGAGATGCACGACGAAGCCGACAGCGACGAGATTGTCCTCCAGATGATAGAGGAACGAGCCGCCACCCGTCTTCATGCCGAGCGGCCAGCCGAAGGAGTGCTGCACGAGGCCCTTCTTGTGGTTCTCGCGCTTGACTTCCCACAGTTCCTTGATGCCGATGCCGAACTTCGGCACGTCGCTGTCGCGCGACAGATCGAACTTGGCGATGAGCTGCTTGGCGATCGAGCCGCGCACGCCTTCGCCGATCAGCACATATTTGCCGAGCAGCGCCATGCCGCGCGTATAGTTCGGGCCGAGCTCGCCGCTCTTCTCGATGCCCATGTCGCCGGTCGCGACACCGATAACCGCACCCTCGTCATTATAAAGCACTTCGGTCGCGGCAAAACCGGGATAGATTTCAACGCCGAGCGCTTCGGCCTTTTCGGCCAGCCAGCGACAGACATTGCCGAGCGAGACGATATAATTGCCGTGATTGTTCATCAGCGGCGGCATCAGGAAGTTCGGCAGGCGAACAGAACCCGCAGGCCCCAGGAACAGGAAGTGATCGGCCGTAACCTTGGTCTTGAAGGGATGCCCCTCCTCCTCGCGCCAGTCCGGCAGCAGACGGTCGATACCGATGGGATCGACGACGGCGCCCGAGAGGATATGCGCGCCGACTTCCGCGCCCTTCTCCAGCACGACGACCGAAAGATCCGGATTGACCTGCTTCAGTCGGATCGCAGCCGATAGGCCCGCAGGTCCGGCGCCGACGATCACGACGTCGATTTCCAAGCTTTCGCGTTCGGGAAGCTCAGTCATGTCTTGCCTCGTCAAAATATTGGCGCACGGTGTCCCGATGCGCGGTGAGCGGCGATCACGGTATTGGCCATCAGCATGGCGATCGTCATCGGACCGACGCCACCCGGAACCGGGGTGATGACCGAGGCGACCTTTTCGGCTTCCGCAAAGGCGACGTCGCCAACGAGGCGGGTCTTGCCCTCACCCTTTTCCGGTGCCGGAACACGGTTGATGCCGACATCGATGACGGTTGCGCCGGGCTTTACCCAATCGGCCTTGACCATTTCGGGACGGCCGACGGCTGCGACCAGAATATCGGCATTGCGGCAAACGGCCGGCAGATCCTTGGTGCGCGAGTGAGCGATGGTAACGGTCGCGTTGGCGTTCAGCAGCAGCTGCGCCACCGGCTTTCCGAAGAGGTTCGAGCGGCCGATGACGACGGCGTTCAGACCGGAGAGGTCTTTGCCATGCGTGTGGCGAACGAAGACCATGGCGCCAGCCGGCGTGCAGGACACGAGACCGGTTTCGAGATCGCCGGTGGCGAGCTTGCCGGCATTGACGACATGCAGGCCGTCGACATCCTTTTCCGGCAGAATCGACTGAATGATCGGCTCGCTGTTCAGCGGCTTCGGCAGCGGCAGCTGCACGAGAATGCCGTGGATCGAAGCGTCGTCATTCAGCGATGCGACGAGAGCGGCAAGCTCTTCCTGCTTCGCCTCAGCCGGCAGCGTGTACTGCACCGACTTGAAGCCGCATTCCTTGGCCATCTTGCTCTTGGAATTGACATAGGCATGGCTTGCCGGATCATCGCCAACGATCACAACTGCAAGACCCGTCTTCACGCCGCTCTGCTTTTCGAGCGATGCCGTCGCTGCCTTCACGGTTTCGATGACTTTAGCCGCCACCTCCCTTCCGTCAATATGATACGCGGTCATCGGATCAGCCCATCCGTTCGGATTTGTACGAGCCCGGGCTCGCCGGGAAGACAATAGTTTTGTTTCCATTCATGAAGACGCGGTGATGGATATGCGCGTGCACCGCGCGTGCTAGGACCTGACTCTCCACATCGCGCCCGATCGACACATAGTCTTCCGCCGACTGCGCATGCGTGATGCGCGCAACGTCCTGCTCGATGATCGGACCTTCGTCCAGATCCTTGGTGACGTAATGCGCCGTAGCACCAATCAGCTTCACGCCGCGCTCGAACGCTTGCTTGTAGGGGTTCGCACCCTTGAAGGACGGCAGGAACGAGTGGTGGATGTTGATGATGCGGCCCGACATCTTCTTGCAGACGGCATCCGACAGAACCTGCATGTAACGGGCGAGAACGATGAGTTCGGCGCCGGACTGCTCGACCACTTCCATCAGGCGGGCTTCGGCCTGCGGCTTGTTCTCCTTCGTCACCTTGATGTGGTGGAAGGGGATGTCGTGGTTGACGATGACCTTCTGGTAATCGAAGTGGTTGGAGACGACGCCGACGATGTCGATCGGCAGTGCGCCGATCTTCCAGCGATAGAGCAGGTCGTTGAGGCAATGGCCGAAGCGCGACACCATGAGCAGCACCTTCATGCGCTCGTCGCTGTCGTTGAAGCGGTAACTCATCGCGAACTTCTTACCGACGGGGGCGAAGCCGGCCTTGATGTCCTCTTCCGTCGCGCCTTCCTGCGACAGGAAGGTTAGGCGCATGAAGAACAGGTCCGTCTCGAGATCATCGAACTGAGATGAGTCGGAGATGTAGCAACCTTTTTCGGCGAGGTAGCCGGTGATTGCGGCGACAATCCCGCGGGCAGATTGGCAGGAAACGGTAAGTACGTGACTTTTCATAATACGTCCTGTTCGAACACAAATCGCTGAGAACTGAGTCGCACCACCGCGAGACAATCAGAGTGCTTTCTGCAGCTCCGGTAGCACCTCGAAGAGATCGCCGACGAGGCCGTAATCGGCGACCTGGAAGATGGGCGCTTCCTCATCCTTGTTGATGGCGACGATGATCTTTGAATCCTTCATGCCGGCGAGATGCTGGATCGCGCCCGAAATGCCACAGGCGATGTAGAGCTGCGGAGCGACTACTTTGCCGGTCTGTCCGATCTGCCAATCGTTCGGGGCGTAGCCTGCGTCAACTGCAGCACGCGACGCGCCAACGGCGGCACCGAGCTTGTCGGCAACCGGCAGCATGACTTCCTTGAACTTCTCGGAAGAGCCGAGCGCACGGCCACCGGAGATGATGATCTTGGCGGAGCTCAGCTCCGGCCGATCCGATGACGAGATTGCGTCAGCGACAAATGTCGCGAGCAAAGAGGAAAAAGCTGTCGTCGAAATATCTTCGACGACAGCAGATGGGCCTTGGGAGGCCGGGGAAAATGAAGCGGTGCGCACCGTGATGACCTTCTTGGCGTCGGTTGCCTGAACGGTCTGGATGGCGTTGCCGGCATAGATCGGGCGCTTGAAGATGTCGGCGGAGACGACTTCAATGATCTCGGAGATCTGCGCGACATCGAGCAGAGCGGCAACGCGCGGCAGCACGTTCTTGCCGGTCGAGGTCGCAGCCGCGATGATCGTGTCGTAGCTGCCGGCCAGCGAAACGATCAGGTCGGAGAGCGGCTCGGCCAGATTATTGGCGAGCTCGTCGCTTTCGGCGAGCAGAACCTTGGAGACGCCTGCGAGCTTCGCAGCCGCATCGGCAGCAGCCTTGGCGCCCTTGCCGGCGACCAGCACATGGACGTCGCCGCCGATCTGGGAGGCGGCCGTCAGTGCTTTGCCGGACTGGTCAGAAAGGGTTGCGTTGTCGTGGTCAGCCAGAAGAAGAATGGCCATGGTCGTAAATCCTTTCTCGAACCTTAGAGGACGCCAGCTTCAGTCTTGAGCTTTTCGACAAGCTCGGCGACCGACTTGACCTTGACGCCAGCCTTGCGGCCAGACGGCTCTTCGGTCTTCAGCACCTTGAGGCGCGGCTCGGTGGAGACGCCGAAATCAGCCGGGCTCTTCTTGTCGAGCGGCTTCTTCTTCGCCTTCATGATGTTCGGCAGCGAGGCATAGCGCGGCTCGTTGAGGCGAAGGTCGGTAGTGACGACAGCCGGGAGCTTGATCTCGATCGTCTGCAGGCCGCCATCGACTTCGCGTGTCACGGTTGCCTTGCCGTCGCCGATCTCGATTTTCGAGGCGAAGGTCGCCTGGGCGGTGCCGAGGAGGGCAGCGAGCATCTGGCCGGTCTGGTTCGAGTCGTCATCGATCGCCTGCTTGCCGACGATGATCAGGCCGGGC
The DNA here is from genome assembly GCF_000379605.1 of Rhizobium giardinii bv. giardinii H152. GTDB lineage: Bacteria > Pseudomonadota > Alphaproteobacteria > Rhizobiales > Rhizobiaceae > Pararhizobium > Pararhizobium giardinii. The sequence continues at coordinate 132,836 of NZ_KB902613.1, forward strand.
TTTTCAGCCTCGGCAACGCCCTTCAGGATCTTGGCAACGGCGAGCGGCTCGACGGCATCGTCGGTCTCGACGAGAACGGCGCGGTCGGCGCCCATGGCGAGCGCGGTGCGCAGCGTTTCCTCGGCCTTGGCCGGACCGATCGAGACGACGACCACTTCCTCAGCCTTGCCGGCTTCCTTCAGCCGCAGCGCCTCTTCGACGGAAATCTCATCGAACGGGTTCATCGACATCTTGACGTTGGCGAGCTCAACACCCGTGCCATCCGGCTTGACGCGGATCTTAACGTTGTAATCAACCACCCGCTTTACTGGGACGAGAGTTTTCATTTGTGACCTGTAGAGCTAAATTTGGCGTTCCGGGCAAAGCACCAGGCGCTTTTTTGCTTGGTGCTTGCCCCTATGGAAGTTTGCCCAGATTGGAAAGACGCGAATGTCTAGCGACCGAGACGCTCGCCTTTGGGATCGAAAAACGCTTGCAACGAAGCTGTCGCCTCGAACAACTCGCCAGCTATTTCAATCTGCCATCGGCCATTCTCGATGAAGTCTTTGGTCACCCCTTCTTCCGAATTGACATAGCCAAGCCCAATTGACGTTCCAAGGGTGAAGCTCTTTACGCCCGATGAGATGTAGCCGACGATTTCCCCATCGCGTCTGATAAGCTCTTCACGGAACAGAACCGGCACCGGATCAGCTAGCTTGAATGATACCAGACGCTTCTTGAGAGGCGTCGACGCCTTTTGCTTTGCCGTTGCCTCCAAGCCGATGAAACCACCTTCTTTGTTCCAATCGACGGTGAATCCTAGCCCTGCCTCTAGCACCGTGTCGACCGGAGTAAGGTCAAGCTCGTATTCGCGGTACGCGCGCTCCGAACGCATATGTTCGAGGGCGTGATAACCAGCGGGTTTCAGTCCGAACTCTTTGCCCACCTCCCACAGAACGTCAAACACGTGCTGAGCCATTTCGGTAGGAATGTGCAATTCCCAGCCGAGTTCGCCGATATACGTCAGTCGGTTTGCAATCACACGAGCGTAGCCGACATCGATCTCCTGACTGGTCGCGAACGGAAAAGCTTCGTTTGAGAGGTCTGCGTCCGTCAATTTAGAAAGGATGTCTCGAGACTTCGGCCCTTGCAGAGACAGGACAGCATAAGCGGAAGTGACGTCGGTCAGCGTGACGTTCCAATCGTCGGTAATGTGTTTTGTGATCCAGGCCCTATCACGTGGATGCACGGTTGCAGAGGAGATGATCAAAAACTGGTTATCCGACAGCCTGTTAAGCGTGATATCTGTCTCAATCCCACCCTTCTCATTCAACATGTGGGTGTAAACGAGCTTACCGACGGATACATCAACGTTGCCGGCGCAAAGCCGTTGCAAGAACTTGCAAGCGTCGCGCCCTTGGATGAGATGCTTTCCGAATGAGCTTTGGTCCAATAGAATTGCGTCCGATCGCGCGGCGCGGCACTCCTCTGCCGTATGCTTGAACCAGTTTGGTTCGCTGTAGGAATAGACGTTTTCTGTGGATTCTCCTTCGCCGGCGAACCACATCGGGCGTTCCCACCCCATTCCTTCACCGAAGCTTGCTCCCAGCTTTGCCCAACGATCGTGAAGGGCGCTCTTTCGGACACCTCGCGACGTCTCAGGCTGATGGCTCGGCCAGTGCATCTTATAGTGGAGGCCCAAGACCTCCGGGATGCGGTCTTTGAGGTATCTCTTGTTGATCTGAAATGGATGATAGCGCGCGACATCGATAAAGCTCACGTCCATTTGGGCAGATCCGGCAACAATCCATTCCGCCAGCGCGCGCCCTGCGCCGGCGCCGAATTCGATGCCTTCCGAGTTGTATCCGGACGAAACGTATAGATTTTTCATTCCGGGCACTTCACCAATCATGAAGAGAAGGTCTGGTGTGAAGCTCTCGGGCCCATTGAAGAACTTGGCGATACCGGCGTTTTGCAGTGCGGGGATCATTTCCATAGCTTTAGTCATCGGCAGCTCGAAGTGATCCCAGTCTTCCCACAACTCGATAAAGGCCGTGTCTTTCGGAAGGTTTTCCATCGGAAGCGCCTTGCCCCACGGCTCGAACGCGCCGATGAGGAGTTTGCCGGCATCCTCTTTGATATAAACATGCCCGTCAGTATCACGCAGAACAGGAAGTGTGGGCTTAACAATGTCCATGGGTTCGGTAACCACATAGAAGTGCTCGGCGGCGTAAAGGGGAACGCGAACGCCTAATTTTGAGGCAAGATCCCTGGTCCAAAGGCCACAAGCGAGAACAAGAATTTGAGCCTCGATAACTCCATGGTTCGTCCGCAACTGGTATTCTCCGGACGGTGTCTTCCATAGGTCTGTGACTTCAGTTCTCTCGAGTATCTTGGCACCACGCTGCTTGGCACCGGCTGCAAGAGAAACGCAAGTATCGATCGGATTTGTTTGACCGTCATTAGGGATAAATACTGCGCCCACGATAATCTTTTCATCAAGCGCCGGATAGAGATCCTTCGCCTCACGAGGTGAAATCATATGTGCTTCAAGCCCAAAGCTTTTTGCAACAGATGCATTTCGGGCAGTCTCGTAAAGCCGATCCTTCGTTCGAGCGACACCCAGGGTACCGTTCTGTTTGAACCCCGTCGCTTGGCCCGTCTCGGCCTCTAGAGCGGCATAGAGCTCTGCATTGTACTTTGCAATTTCAGTAAGTGCATGCGTGCCGCGAGTCTGCATTATCAGCCCCGCGGCGTGCCATGTCGTCCCGGACGTCAGTGAGTGCCGCTCCAACACGACGACGTCTTTCTTGCCCAATTTGGTAAGGTGATATGCAAGGCTTGCCCCTGCAATTCCACCTCCGATGATGACTATCTCGTTTGACTGGAAGGCGGCCTCTTTCGGACGGATAGGAGCGTTGGTGATCATTCGTCGACCTCAGTGTCGGATGTTAGAAAGCTTGCGGTTTTGTTCGACGCCGCACTGAGGGAATAATACGCTGCCGATCATGGGAATAATCCCCAAAATCCCTTTCAAGTAGGCCAAATGCGCTGTAATATGTTTGGCATGGACAACACAGACGAACAAATTATTCATCTCTTAGCCAACAATTCAAAGCTTACCCAGCTCGAGATCTCGGAACGAGTGGGCATCTCGCTCTCAGCGTGTCAGCGGCGGATAAAGCTTTTGGAACAATCCGGCGTGATTGCCGGATATAAAGCAGTCATAGACCCAACCGTCTTGGGTGAAAGCTTGATTGTTTTTGTATTAGTTTCGCTTGAACGGCACAGCAAGGACGGTGTTCGTGCGTTTGAAGCCGCAGTCTCCAGGCTATCAATGATCAAGGAAATCTATCACGTCGCTGGAGAATACGATTTCATTTTGAAAGTAGCGGTGGCAGACATAAAGGACTACCAAAATTTCAACTACGACGAACTTGCGAATATTCCCGGAATGGGGAAGACATCGTCATTGATTGCGCTTGCGGACCGAAAACATACCACACGAAAATGACAATATAGATTGTTGGGGCTAATGGTATTGAACAGGCAAGATATTGAGTGGCTATGTGCACTCTTCGTCAGAAAAGCGCTTCATTCTCTCATTGATATCAACTCGGGTTGGATCCTTGTCGATAGTGAAGCGACTTAACCTAGCGTTTTCTCAGACGGCCAAGCCATCCAAGCGGAAATCGAATAGCCTTTCGCTGCCCTTCTTGGTCGCAAGGCTTTGGCGACGGAGGCAGGGGATTTTGAACAGGAATAAAAATAGGAATCCACTTACTTTTATGCGGCTTCTGACTTTGAGCAGCAGGTGGGCTTTCGGCTTTTTTCAACATTTCCCTCCATGGACATGAACTGGTAAATGGCGGTGCTGATTCAGCATAAAGTTAAATCAAGCACCGCTAAGATGTTATACGCGGCTATTCATCCAAACGAATTCGATTAGCAGCCGATGGCAATCAAATCCCTGTTAAAAGTCGTGAGTAGCTCTGGTCCAGAGTCCGTGATGAGCACATTGTCAATCAAACGAGCGCCTAGACGTTCCTCATGGATCAAAACTGGGGGCTCAACCGACAAAACCATGCCAGTCGCTAGCGTATAGGTCGAGTCTCCAAACATGTGGATGGCCTCCCCCCAGGACGGCGGGTATCCAGGCGCAATTCCGTAGCCGGTTGTATGCACCCGATATTTGTCGAGGCCGCGTTCGGATATAACCCGTTTTGCAGCCTCGTGCGGCACGACCGCGGGCGTGCCAGGCTTCATGAGCTCAATACAAGCGTCTGTCGCCTGTTTCACTGTATCGTAGAGTTCAATCATCCTGGGGGTCGGCTCGCCAAGAACAAATTGCCGACCGATCGTTGTGCAGTATCGGTTATAAGCAGCTCCGAACTCAAGATTGATATAATCGCCGGCTTGGAGTTGCCGATCAGTTGGTGCACCGTGGCCGTAACAAGTCCGTTCGCCGCTCGTGAAATTGACAGGACTCGCAGGCAGATCGCCGCCTCGCGCGAGAAGGTTTCGATAAATTACAGCGGCGACCTCGCGTTCCGTCGCGCCGACACGAATTGCGTTTGCTGTTTCTTCCATCGTATCGAAAGCTATTTTCGAAGCCTTGCGAACCATTGCGATTTCAGCAGGGGATTTCGTAATCTTGATGTCCTCGATCAGCGCTGAAGCGTCCGTGATATTCTTATCAGCGAGCAAACTCCGTAGCTTGGCGTGATCTTGCACCGACAGATAGTAATAGGGAACTTCGAGACCTATATTTTGGTCGTCGAAGCCGTGTCGCTTCAAAATTTCACCGAGGACAGTTACCGGATCCTCCGGCTCGCGTCCTCCCCATCCGTATACTTCATCCGCAAGAGAGAGATCGCTAAATTCAGCGACCTCCGCGAGTCGTGTTAAAATAACTTTCGGACGACTGGCGTCGGCTGGGAACAATAAACACTGAAATTCCTGATATGATTTCGTCCTCGTTCCCAGGAGATATTGAAGATTAGCAGGGGCGATTACAATCAGATAATCAAGGCCGCCTCGGGCCATCTTTTTGCGTACCGCCGCGTGGCGCGTTGCGAACTCTCGCTCGGAAAAGTCGTACTTTGACACTTTAAACTCCATTGTATGTGAGTTGATGAGGTTTTGGAGATCCAGACTAATTTTCGTCCGTCTCTCGTCCGGCGATCAGTGCAAGAAAATCGCCTTGTCTAATGAGGCCAGGATGGTGCCGTCCAATCACGATGCCGTCGCGCTTTGCTCGATAGACAACCGGATCTGTGTCGATTTTCGAAATAGAGTGCACCTGAGCTATCGCCTCTCCCAAGCGCACTTCCTGGCCGAGCTCGACCAGCATCTCGAATAGCCCATCAGTGTTTGAATGGATGTAGCTGCCGGGGGATGAAGTCTCCCAAAGCGAGTATGCCGAAGCATTCAGTGAAGCTGACTCTTGTTTGTCTTTCACGAGACCGAGATGGCAAAGCGCTCTTCTTATGCCCCGCTCTGCGATGGAGATGGTTTCAAGTGTCGACGAGCCTCCTCCTCCAAGTTCAGTCGCCAAGAAAATTTTGCCAGCCTCTTCGACGGTCGTGTCGAGCATCCCCCGATTATCAATCTCCTCGAGCTCCAAGCAATATGGCGCGTCGAAGGCGCGCAGAAGGGCGCGTGACTTGGCTTGGAGTATCGGGTCTGCAAGTTTATGAATGCATGCGAAAGGAACAAACTTCAGTGTCTTACCGCCCGAATGAATGTCGATAACGACATCGACGCTCGGGAGAATAACATTCGTAACATAGTGAGCCAGTATTTGCGAAACCGACCCATCTTCCCTTCCAGGAAACGCGCGGTTCATGTTAACTCCATCTATGGGGGAGACACGGGTTGCAGCGCGGACGGCGGGACTATTAAGGGCCGGAAGAATTATAATCTGGCCCTGTATATCATTTGCATCGATCTCGCGTGCTAGCTTTTGCAGAGCTATTGGGCCTTCATACTCATCGCCATGGCTGCCGCCGGTGATGAGCAAGGTCGGGCCTTGGCCATTTTTTATGACGCAGATGGGAAAGCGTACGAGACCCCAGGCGGACTCGTTGCCGGAATGAGGGATGTCTAGGTAAGAAAACTGCTTTCCAATTTTCCCGTAGTCACAATCCGTCGATACTTTGCTCGTGGTCGTCATTTTCGTAGTGTCTCTCCTAACACGTATACAAGTTCAACAGATTCCAGACCATCTAACCTTGAAAATCGTCTGTTCGGGACGCGACTTCCCCGTACCGCCAAGGTTGTGTACAGGTTCAAAAGCGGTGACCGGCCAGTCGTTTTTGTGGGGGCTCTACATTCAGTAGCCAAGTTCCAAATTGATCTCGCGAGAAATCGGCTCGCCCCTAAAGTACTCTGCTACGTTTTCTATTCCCCACCGGAGATTTTTTTCCAAAACACCGTCGGCGTTATGTGCTTCATGAAGTGAGCAGATAACGTTGGGAAGTTGCTGCAGGTTCGAACGCGGTCCCCAGCCGTTAGGAAAGGTCCTTCCATATTCATATCGCCACCAAACATCAGTTGCGAAACCTGCAAGTTCCCCGCCAACAAGGGCATCGTAGAGCGGCTTCTCTTTGATGAGGTCTCCGCGAGCGATGTTGATGAGGAAGGCACTGTTCTTCATCGACGCTATTTCTGCCTCGGCGATAAGATGATGGGTTTCATCAGTCTGCGGCGCCGCCAGCACCACGTAGTCGCAAACTGGCAAAACCGAGGTTAGCTCTGACGGACCGTACATCGTATCTACGTTCTCAATGGAGATGTTCTTGTTTCTGCGAATCCCCAGTACGCGCATGTCGAACGCTTTCGCGCGTTTCGCGACGTGCGAGCCGATGTGCCCCATTCCAACGATGCCAACGGTGCAGCCCTTCAACATTCCGGAACGGTCATTGTCCCAAAGCGGGAACTGCTGACGGCCTTCCTGGACGAACCGATGTTTGACCAACACTCTCTTCGCCAGCGCCAGCATGAACATCATGCCCTGTTCAGCTACCGCAACGGCGTTCGCACCGCGGATGTTTGCGATCCGGAAGCCTCGTCGTTTCGCCAGATCTAAAACGCCAATCTCCTCAAGGTCATCAACGCCGCTGTGCATCCAACTTAAAATTTTGAGCTGCGTGGCTTTTTCCAATGATCCTTTTGGAATGGCCCAAGCGATGATTACGTCCGCGTCCGGCAGAAACGATTCAACATCGGCCAACGTGCATTCAAACCGTGACTGCCACTGACCGGAGGGCGCGACAACATCTGCCCCAGGAAGCGTTTCTCTAACAAGTTCGATTTCGGCCGCGCTCGCATGCCACATGCAAAGTACTTTCATATCAAAATCCTTGACGAACCTCGATCAACGCGCCAGCAGCTTCCCAAACCCACTGATTGGACGCGAGTACCCTGCGAGCCGAAGAGAATGCCAGTAAAGTGCCTGCACCGCTGTAACGACCGGCTTTCCTAATTTTCGTTCGATCTCCTCCACAACATCGACTGCGCGCAACGCGGTACAAGAGATAAAGAGTGCATCTGCCCCGTGAAGGTCCATCGCAAGGGCCGCCTCCATAATTGCTTTCGGAGTGAGCTTCGCCATCAACTCATTCTCGAGGATTTTGAAACTCGCAAACGATGTTACTTTTGTCCCGCCGGCCTCCAAGCTTGAAGCAATGAACTGATTGACCTGGTCAGTGTAGGGAGTCAAAACTGCGATCCGGCGCGCCTCGAACTGATCTAGGGCGGCAATCGCGGCGGTAAGCGGTGTTGTACAGGACACTCCCGGACGGGCCGCCTGGATCATTGCCTGCACTTTCTCGAATCCTAATACAGCGGTCCCAGAGGTGCAGGAGTAAGCTACAACGTCTAACCTTCCCTCCGGGACGATCACGGCTGCAGCGTCAGTAAGTTGCGGTCCCATCCTAGACAACGATTCGAGCGAGCAGTCCGAAGCGAGATGTAGTCGCGTCGTGAACACGGCGACATCGTCGGTTGGCCGCATGTTCATAAAATCACGTTCAGTAGTGTAATCGTTTGAGGTCGCGATAAGACCTATCCGATACTGGCCAGGGCCGTCGTCAAATGTGACCGGTGTGTTAACAGAGTCGAACGTATTTGGAGTGGCAGTAAAATTAACGTTCATTGCGCACCTAGCTTGCTCGAGTAAAGTTATTTGGGATGCCGGTCGGTAACCGACATCCCGAACAAGACGCTTAATTGAAAAGCCAACCGTCCACTTCTTGCTTATGATCGGCGACCCACTTGGTCGCGAACGCACCTGGATCTTGCTTTTCTGCCGCAAGTGCGTAGGTCCATCGGCCAACTTCGTCGGTCGAAACCTTCAGGTTTGTGATAAGTTTCACAAACTCTGGTGTACGCTTTTCCAGCGCGGTAGAATATGCAATGTGAATAGCCACCGGTGGCCACGCGCTCTCGATCTTGGATAGCGCCAGCCAATTTGGGTTCTCGTCAGGCTGAACCATCTTGAATTTTGCGGGGTCGTAGGCTGGCTCGTTGAGCATCACCAGCTTATCGCTTGAGAACAGGTAATGCGGCCGGTAGCAGAAACTGATCCAAGGCTTTTCCTCTTTCAAAGCCTTATCGAGATCAACGAGCATGATATTTTCTTCGACCGTCGAAAGCTCGAAGAACTGATCATAACCGTAGTCGCGCGCACGCACAGTTTCAGTTTTTGTGGAACTCCAGCCCGGAGGCCCGATCCAGAACTTCGGCTTGCCGCCATTCGGTGCGAACAGCTTAACAATTTCTGGCGTTGTTAGATCATAGACCGACTTGATATCGTATTTTTCCTGCATCCACTTAGAAATGCAGATCCCCTGCCGTACTTCGTAGGCTACGGGCCCTAGCTTGATCGTCCCATTTGCGATCTTGTCCTTCACCAGGCTTTCGTGATTTGGCATCCAAATCTCCGGGTGCACATCGATGTCACCCTTTCCGCGCTCCATTGAAGCCAGAATGACGGGTGTTGTCGCGTCTACTAGCTCGGCTTTCAGGCCGAGTTCTTTGTCCGCGATTTCACGAATAACCGCCGCCATTGCCTGGATACTTGGCCAGTTAGAGTCGCCGATGCGGACGGTTTCCTGAGCATTGGCGCCGGCTACGGACTGCCAAACCATTCCGGCGGACATTAAAAGTAAAGCTAGCTTGCGCTTCATGACGTAAGTTCCCTTTTGTTTCTTGAGCTTTAGGCTGAGGCTTTGGATGCGTGTTAGCTGGTTCGTCGCCCCTGAACGATCCGATCTAGGATAATTGCGCAAAAGAGGATTGCCGTTCCGGCGAGAATCCCTTGGCCGACGGATGCATACTGCAAAGCCTGGAGGACATCCTCTCCGAGCCCACCCGCCCCGATAAGGGATGCGATGACTACCATCGATAGGCACATCAGGATCGTTTGGTTTACTCCCGCCATGATGGATGGCATGGCCAGCGGGACCTCCACCTTGAAAAGGAGCTGCCAAGGCGTTGCCCCAAATGCCGCACTTGCCTCCTTAACGTTTTCGGGCACTTGTTGCAGCCCGAGGGCAGTCAACCGCGCAACCGGGGGCATCCCAAAAACGATGGTCGCGAGAATGCCCGGAGTCTTACCGGTGCCGAAAAACGCGATAATTGGAATGAGGTAGACAAATGCGGGCATGGTCTGCATGAGATCGAGAACAGGGCGGATTGCGCGGTAAATGGACTGGTTCTTGCCGCACGCGATGCCAAGAGGCAATCCAATGCACAGCGCTAGGAAGGTCGCTGTTCCGAGCAACGCAATCGTTGCCAAACTCTGTGTCCAAAATCCAAAAGCGACGAGATAAATAAGCCCGAGCGCAGTGAAGGTGGCTACAACATGTCCCGAAAGTAGTAGCGCAATCCCCACGATGACAACGACGACTGCCGGCCATGGCATCAGGTTGAGAGCATACTCGACGGCATTCACAATAGAAGTGATTGATAATGTAATGGCGTCAAAAAACGGTCCACCAGCTCGAGTTATCGCACTAAAAAGCTCGTCAAGTGATTTTGTCACTAGGACGGCAAAATCTTTCGTCGCTGAGAATTGCTCGGCCTGTTTCGAAATCGCTGCCAGCCAGTCTGGCGGAAGTTCGGGGTTAACTTTACCCAACGACAAGAAAAACACTGCCGTCACCACTAGCAACGCCAACACGGCCCTTATAATATTAGAACCAGATGAGATCTGCCTGTTCGAGCGCCATTTTTCGAATCGCTTTGCGTAGAAAGAATCCGCCGACAAGCTAAAAAGGACTCGGAAAATTACGAGCGCTGCGCCACACAGTGAAATGACCAGTGAGGCTAGCCGTTGTTGTTGATCGGCAGAAGTCTTCGCCTGTTGAGCAGCCTTCGCCAAGGAGTCGGCTGATCGTAACAAATCAGGCGCATTGGCGTCCCCGGCTGCTTGAGCTTTGAGGGCTTGATCCCTGCGCGAGTCGCTCCGAGCCTGGAGCTGTTGCGATTGCACAAGCTCGGCTTTTCCCAGCCCGCCGGAGGCCACACCAGTGATTGCCAGACCTAATGATACTTCGATGAGTGCCAGCACAACGAAAAGGCCGAACATTCCGCGCGCAGCAGCCCAGATAGGACCTAACAGCAGAGCTGCGAAATTAGGTCTCGGCCGCTTTTGGCCCGAAAAGATTTGTTTGAACCTCGTTTGATAGTAAGTGACATTCTCCCCAACGAACCTCGCAATAGCTGCGTCGAAAGACTCATCCTGCTTCAAGACTTCGCGCATGTTATCGGTGCTCCTTGATAGCCGACAGCAAATTTTGTTTCGTCACCCTGCCAACGATCATGCCTGCTTCGTCTTCGATGAAGATGGTGTCTTGCCCGCGTGCTGCCACATTCACCAGTTCGTCTAGCGTTGAGTTGTAATTGAATACCAGGGCGCGCTCGCGGTTGATCGTGGTGGGGGTCGTTCCCTCATCTAGAGGCTCCATCACATGCGCCGCTTTGAGAAACTGCAGCCGCGAGATCCCACTTACGAAATCCGCAACATAGTCATCGGCTGGGTTTGAAACGATCTGCGCCGCCGTTCCTATTTGCACAATCTGCCCGTCTTTCATGATCGCGATGCGATCGCCTAATCGAAAGGCTTCTTCGAGATCGTGTGTAATAAAGAGCGTTGTCTTGTTGAGACTACGCGACATGTCAGCGAACAAAGTCTGGAGATCGCGTCTAATGAGAGGGTCCAGAGCACTGAAGGGCTCATCCATCAATAGAATTGAGGGGTCGACGGCCATAGCCCGAGCGATCCCTACGCGCTGACACATACCCCCAGATAGTTCTGAGGGATATCGGTCTTCCCAACCCTTCAAACCTATTTGGTCTATGATCGACTGAGCGCGTTCCCATCGCGGCAACTTGTCGACGCCGAGAAGCTCAAGTCCGAACGCAACATTATCCCGTACTGTGTGATGAGGAAGGAGAGCGAAGTTTTGGAATACCATTCCAAAAGTCGTTCCGCGCAAATGCCTTAGCTTGCGGCTGTCGAGCGCTCCGATATCTTCGCCATCTATAAGTATCTTACCAGAGGTTGGATCAATCAGCCGATTGATATGCCGGACTAGCGTCGATTTTCCGCTGCCGGATAGCCCCATGATGCAAAGGATCTCGCCCCGCTTTATTTCGAAACTTACGTCGCGGACAGCAACCACGCAGCCAAATTTTGCCAAGACCTCATCTTTATTAAGGTCGTGACGTTGAATTGCGTCTAAAGCCGCACTCGCCTCATTTCCGAAAACTTTCCAGACGCCCGCGCAAGCAACTGCGATATCGCGCTGGATACTCGCGTTCATCATATAAAACCTCGTTCCCTTATTATTAATTCACGCTAGGACGGCGTAACGCATTTGTCAATTCCTGTGCACATGTCGGCGCTAGTGTAATCCTCATTTTTCTAATGGTCGTCACCTTCATTCGGGAGAGGTGGAGCTTTATCGTTATATTTCAGGCATTTGTGGACTCTCCATGTAAGCTGTTTTTCGAAGTCAGAAAGTTGACTCCTGCTAGCTTGTGCACAACCAGCCACTTTGGGAAAGTTGTCGTCTGAGATGGTTGGCCTTGGGAGTTCGGTACAGATGCCAGAGGCGAACTTTCGCGCTCTTGAAAATGGATAGGTGAAGTACGAACGAAGGGGTAGAAACCATCGGCGCCTACGCGGCACGACAATTCTGCTCAATGCTGAGGCGCTACTGGCCCAAAAGGCTCCGCTGATTGATGCAAATACGGCAACCGAGCTCGACATTGCCATCGCGATCGCCAGGTCTTATCTCGCCCGGACAGCTCAACATCGCTGCCGTGACCCCTTGGCTCAGCGCGCCAAAAAGGGCCGGAAATGCGCGTGGCTGCACATGTGCACATCGGGCCTTTGAGATCGGTAAACGCTTGTTGAATGCGAACACAGAGTTTACAAATTCGTCGCAATTTCTTGGCGTTGTCTTGAGCTGACGTGTCACTCTTACCAAATCCAGATATCGCGTTGTACACAAGAACGCCAAGTTGTAGAGTGTGTTCTGGCCAGCGTCTAAGCGATGCCGTACGATCGATGCCAGTGAGTCTGCATTTCCTAGGGTGCTGAAAATGCCGGAAGAAAACTTACTTTCTTTGAATTTGGGCGCGCTAAGCGCCGCTGAACGATTTGAAATCATTCATGACGAAATCAGGCGCCGCATCTGCTTTCTGATCTATCCTCCTGGGAGTCCGCTGAGCGAGACAGCTCTTGCATCGGAGTTCGGTGTAAGTCGCACTCCAATCCGAAGCGTTTTAGCGCAGCTTGAGGCGGAGGGTCTCATTGAGACGCATCACGGCGCGGCAACGCGCGTCACCTACATTGAAATTCAAACCCTTAGAGATGAGTACGAATTGCGCATGAATTTGGCAGAATTAGCAGGCTCGATGGGCCTTCTTCCTGCTACGCAGAACCACATCTCGGATTTGGAGGACATTTGCGAAGAGCTCACGAAGTTTAGGAAAAATCCAACCTCCCTCGGATATGCGCAAATCAATCTTAGATTCCACAATGTGATTCTTGGACGGGTCCGGAATCCTTCGCTCCGTACTTTAATCGATCGGATGTATTTCCGTACGTCAAGGTTGTGGGTCGAAAAAATTCCCCACGTTGATTGGGATAATGAAATTACGAACTTCATCAACCAAGTTCGTTTAATGGCTGAGATGTTCAAGACAAATGACGACAGAGGGAGCGGCATCCTTCAACGTCACATTATCTACACAAGCTTGCTACGCTTTGTTGATTACGGCGATGAAGAAGAAGTAGCGCCATTAAAATCGAGCTACAGGGGCTCGCAAGCCTGAACATATTCGTTCGGCCGGATCTGACTGGAAACAATATGAGAAAGACATTCGGAAGATTTTTTGCGAGAGTTCGCTCAATCCCTTCTTACCGTCCTCTCCACCGATGTGCTACGAGGAAGTTGTCAGGAAATGGGCCTATTGGCATCCTTAACGTGTACATTTTTCTTTCTCGTGGCGCCGGAGTGGATGAAGGGCATGCTCTCGCCAATGTTGATCTCGGTTCAGAACCGGTGTAATCCGCGTGGAGTTCAACCACGTGGCTGGTCGCTGTGCTTTCTCCTTGGAAATGTAAATGATACCACCTGATTTAGGGTAGCCTGCCGTATTCACTTGGAAACACAATATCCTGATCGACTAGCACGTTGAACCGATAACCCGGTCTAATCTCCAGGGTGGGCTGAACGTTCAGGTTTTTGCTGATCGTCTGCTCGGCGACGCGACCAAAACTCTCCGCGAAATTCCGCCGCGCCGCATCGGACGCGGTCTCCTGCGTGGCGAGGGTCGAGCTTTGCGGCATCGACGCATCGATGCCCGTCCCGATCAGCGCAATCAATGCTGCGGAACCGAAGGTCCGCCAATAATGATTGTTCACCTTGTCATTGAAGCCACCATAGCCTTGGGCATCGGTCCCAGCCATGCCGCCGATCTGCAGCGTTGATCCATTCGGAAAAATCAGGTCGGTCCAGACGACCAGAACGCGGCTTTGCCCGAACGACACCTTGCTATCATAGCGGCCGAACAGTTTGGCACCCTGCGGGATCAGCAGCCGGTGACCTGTCGCGCTGTCATAAACGTTCTGGCTCACCTGCGCCGTGATGCGGCCGGGAAGGTCGGAATTGATGCCGGTGATCAGGGTTGCCGGGATCACCGAGGCCCGTTTCAGCTCAAAAAGCGATTGCTGCGGCACGACACGGTTCGGCAAGTAGCCGAGGTCCTTTAGATCGCTGTTGAAGAAGTCCTCCTTCGAGGTCTGTCCGTTCTGATCGGTATTTTGACCGAGGAGGCCGTTTTTCAAAGCGGCGGCATAAAGGTCCGGCGTCGTCGTATTCGTCGATGACGCCGTGCTCGTTTCAGCCGTCCTTTGGTCGTTTGCTTTCGCGCTTGCCTCCAGCTTGCTGCGGTCGATGGCAAGTGGTGCATCATGGGCGGCATCGTTGGCCTGCAAGCGGGCCATTCTCTGGCGCTGCCGCTCGCGCAGATACTGCTCCTGTTGCTCACGCTGCAGCCGCGCCCGCCAGGCAGCTTCCGGTTCCAACTCCTGCTTTTGCTCCTCCGCCTTGATCGGCTGTGTCGCGAAAGGATTGGCCGCTTTGTCGTCCTTCTTCTCGACCGGCGTTGGCTGAAAAGTCACTTGGCTCTCGGTGTCGCCGATGATGCCATCGGTAACACCGCGCTTGATCTGGTCGGCAAAGGTCGAGGCGGGCGTTCCTGGGCTCGTCTCCAGGCCGCTGTCTTTATTGACGAACAGTCCGCGCGAGGTGAGCCCATAGAAGATCACTCCGAGGAACGTGACCACCAGTACGATGACGATGATGATCGGCAGGCGGTTGATCCGGCGCATGCCGGATTGCGCCTCATCGTTCGTGGCGCCACCGAGCTTGAGCGATTGTATCATCGTTTTCTCCCTCACCCGCGCTTGAGAAGCGAGAGCGCGCTTGCCGGGGTCGCCCCACTCGCAGTGACGGTATAGGCACGTCCGAGCTCGACATTGGGAGTCGACAACCGTGCCAGCACCTGTCCCTCGAAGGGCACGACCACATAGGCGAGCGCGACGACAGCCTTTTTGGCATCGGGCTTCTGGTCTGTAACGACCGCATAACCCCAGCCTTTGAGCGCCGCTTCTAATGCCTGCCCGAACGGAGAGGTATCGGGCTTGATGAGGACCGTCGCCTTGCCCGGTCCGATCTGCTCGGCTAGGCGGCTGACCATATCGCCGGCAATCGCGCTGGCCGCCGGCCCGGAAATCTCCGGCGGCGCATCGCTGGCGACAAGGCCCTCGGTGCCGACGGTCTGGCATCCGGAGAGGAGGAGGACGAGGAGGCCGGCGGCGGCTAGCCGGCGGATCGACCGAACAGGAACAGCTCTCATCACCGCCCTCCCCGCCTGATCGTCACCTTCTCCTGTTTCCAGCCGACACCGGAGACCAGGACGGCTTTGTCGACGTTGTAGTCGACGATCATCATGTCGTCCTTCATGCGGTAATTGACGATCCGGTTCTGGCCGCCGGAAACGACGAACAGCACCGGTGCGTCCTGACCGGAAATCCTGCGCGGGAACTGGATGTAGGTCTTCTGCCCGTCGCTATAGACGCGCGTCGGCCGCCAGCCGGCTCGGCCGGAAACGGAATAGGAAAAGCTCAGCTGCTCGGCCGGCACATTGGCGCCGGGAATGGTGCTGGCCTCCAGCCTGGCATTGATGTCGGCAAGCTTGGCCGACACGTCCTCAGGGTATTCAAAGCCGACGCGCGCCATATATTGCGTCGGATGGGATTTGAGCTGGATGTGGTAAGTCCGCCGCGAAGTGGTGACCACCATCGAAGTGACAAGCCCCGGCTCGGACGGTTTGACGATCAGATGGATCGCCTGTCCGCCGGCTGCACCCGATGTCGCGGGCTCCACCTTCCAGCGCACGGTATCGCCAACCAGAACATCCCGCACCACCTCACCTGGCTGCAGCTCGATATCGCAGACCTGTAACGGCGAGCAGACGACGGAAGGCTGCACCTCGCCATAAAGGAAAATGATCTTTCCATCGTCGCCTTTTGTTACGAGGCCGCGGGTGCCACGCCACTTGCCGGAGATATCGATGCCCTTTCGTTCGTTGGCTGAGACATCTTGAGCCAGCGCATTCGCAGTGAACGCGGTTCCAAAGATCAAGCTAGATATCAATGTCAGGGCCAGTCCGGCGCGGCCGTTCCTTATTGTCGTGTTCATGAGGTGGCCATGCCTTTCAAAGCTGTGCAGTCCAGTCGAAATCCCTAAGATAAAGACCGATCGGGTTGAGGCGGATGACGCCCTCGTCCTGGGGCGGAGTGAGTGTCACCGTGGCGATGCCGCGGAAGCGGCGAAGAGCGGTCTCCTTGCCTTTCCGGTCGCGCTCGAACTCCGTCCAGTCGATCTGGTAGGATTGATTGGAGAGCGCCACGATATTGTTGACCTCGATGGCCACGGTCGCGTTCTTCGCCTTCTCGAATGGCGAACTCGACCGAAACCATGCATTGACCTTCTCGGTCGCGGGATCAGAAGTCCTGAGCAGCGCATAGGTCCGGTCGATATATTGTTTCTGGACCACCGCATCCGGCGTCACGGAGCGGAAGTTCGACACGAAGCCGCCGAGGGTGGCGCGCACGACGCGCGGGTCGGCATATTCGATCTGTTGCGGGAAGCCGGCTGTCGCGGCCGTTCCGAGCTTGTCGACCTCGACGATGTATGGGACGAGCTTCACTTGCGTGCTCTGATAAAGCGCATAGGAAAAGCCGACGACCGCCATGAGCATGCCGGTGATACCGACGACGCGCCAGGCAGAGGCCGACTTCACATAGGACCCGTAGCGCTCATTCCATTCCTGGCGGGCGGCAAGATAGGGGTTATCGGGGGCGCGATTGGCTGCCATCTTCCCGTCCTCTGATTACGATTGATCGTGGCGTTCGGGAGGGGGCGTGCGTCCGCTGGAGCCGCTACGGTGTCCGTCGAGCTTGGCGTTCGCCAGACCGAGCAGCGAGCCGGCATAGGCGCCTGGCGACCCGATTGCCTTTTCCTTGGCCGCAGAGCCGGCGGCCTGTCCCGCCGACCAGATGCCGGCGCCCATCCCACGCAGGGCAGCACCCGCGAACGACGATCCCGCGGACCGCGCTGACTGCCCTGCCGCAAATCCCGCCCCGGCAGCGCCGCCGGTAAGAAACGCTCCGCCCGCCGCAAATGACGCCGCCTGTCCGCCGTGACGGATCGCCTCCATGCCGCCGGAGACGGAGGCGCCCTGCACCACGCCCTGGATGATCGGCGGCACATACATAGCAATGACAAAAACGACGACGGAGATACCGGCGATCGCCAGCGTCGAAATGAACTGGTCGGTGTCGGTGGAAGGCGTCTCGGCAAGACCCAGCAGGATGTCCGAGCCGATCTTCGAGATCATCACCAGCGCCATCAGCTTCATACCGACAGAGAAGGCATAGACCAGATAGCGGATGGCAAAGTCCTTGGTATAGGACGAGCCGCCGAGCCCGAGCATGATCATGCCGGCAAGCAGACCGATATACATTTCCACCATGACAGCGACGAAGATCGCGGCGACGAGGCTGAAGGCGACGACCACCACGACCATGGCGAAGACGGCAGCGATCGCCAGCGCATTGTCTTCCCACAGTCCGAACTTCGCCTGCTCGGACATCTTTGACGCCACGCGAATACCGGCGTCGAAGATATTGGCTGGCGACGCCGACCCACCGCCGGCGCCGATCTGATAGAGGCTGTCCACGACTGCCTTGCCGACTGTCGGGCCCTGATCGAGGATGAAGGCGAAGAAGCCGATGAACATGATGCGGCGCACGAGTTCGGCGAACCAGGCATCAAGCGAGGCGGCATTGATCGCCAGCCATACGGCCGCAATGCCGACTTCTATCCCGGCCAGGATCCAGAACAACGATCGCGCCGCATTGGTGATCGTCGTTTCCCAGCCTTTCACGGCCGTGGAGACAGAGTTTTCCAGCGTGGTCAGCACCTGACCCTGCTGGGCAAGTGCCGGCGCGCTTGCCAGCAACAGAATGCCGATAGTGACAAAGGCAAGCTCCAGTTTGCGGGACGGACGGACAATCACCATCTCGGTTTCAGCTCCTGCCCGCCGCGGATGTTGCGCTCCGTATCGCCGCCGAAGAACTTTTCCCGGCGCTCGCGCCGTGCATCGGCCGATGATGGCTGCACGGTATTGCCTCCAGTCGCTTGAGCCGGGGACATCTGCCAGTGGGTCCAGCCGACGCCAGCGCCGAAGCCGACGATCGCCGCCAGTGCGAGGGCAATGATCAGACGCGCGCTCACCAGCGTGGCTCCATCGTCTGGCCGCCACGGATATCGTGCTGGGGCGCGTTGAAGAACTTCTCGCGCCGTGCCTGGGCGAGATCCTTTTGTGCCTGTTCCGACTGATACCAGGTGCCCATCATGGTCATTTGCTGCGAGACGAGACCACGCAGCTTCTGAATCTGCGCCACTTCCTGGGTGGCGATCTCATGGCCAACCTGCAAAGCCTTCATCTGGCCGTCAGCGCTTTCCGACATCGTACGCAACGAAGACATGGTCGATTCCTCGCTCGAAAACTGCTCGGCCGTCAGGTTCGCTGCCTTCAGGGTACCCGCGATCGTGTCCCTGTTAGTGTCGGACCAGGACTGGTAGGTGGTGGAAAAGCTTGCCTGGGTCGGCAGGTTGTTTTGCATCTCGGCGTAGCTTTGGAACCGCTGCTTGAGCTGGTCGTCGATATTGCCCATCGAGAACGCGATGCCCTGCCCCTGCCCGACGATGCTCTGCAGGCGGTTAAGATCGCTTTCGACCTGGCCCCAGATGTGGTCCGGCAGCTGCGCGGTGTTCTGCAACATGTTGTCGTAGATCTTCAGCTGGTTCTGGATCTGCTCCGCCAGCTGGTTGATCTGGGTGATCTGATTGTTCACCTGCTCGGCAGACTTGCCGACCAGCGAGATGAGCTCGGCATTGTTGGCGAGCTGGGTGAACTCCGTCGCCTCGCCGGTGACGCCGCCGGCCGAGCCCGATGCAGGCACCGCCATCGATGCCACGATGGCAAGTACCGTGACAGTGCGCCGCCGGTCAGACCTTTCCGAGATATGTTTCCGCATGAGCAATCCCTCTTTGTTGCAGCCAGAAAAGCGGCCAGTTGTCGCCGTGTTCGGCGTGGAGCGCCCGGATGCGCTTCAGGTCTTCCTTGCCGGAGGCTCCGACGAAAGAGAGCGCCACGGGCCCGAGCGCCATGTCGAAGAGCCGGCGTCCATCGGGTGAGGCGACGTAATATTCGCGCTTCGGCAGTGCGGTCGCGACGATCTCGATCTGCCGCTCGTTGAAACCGATCCGTTCGTAGAACTCCCGCGTGCCGGGCTCGCGTGCCGCCCCGTTCGGCAGGCAGATCTTCGTCGGGCAGCTTTCCTTTAGCACGTCGATAATGCCGGAACGCTCCGCATCAGAGATCGACTGCGTGGCGAGCACCACCGCGCAATTGGCCTTGCGCAGCACCTTCAGCCATTCGCGGATCTTGTCGCGGAACAAGGGATGACCGAGCATCAGCCAGGCTTCGTCGAGGATGATCAGGCTGGGCGCGCCGGTGAGGCGCTTCTCAACCCGGCGAAACAGGTAGGTCAGAACCGGCACCAGATTGCGCTCGCCCATGTTCATGAGCTCTTCGACCTCGAAGCACTGGAATGCGCCAAGCGTCAGGCCGTCTTCCTCGGCATCGAGAAGCTGGCCCATCGGCCCGTCGACAGTGTAATGATGGAGCGCATCCTTGATCTCGCGCATCTGCACGCCGCTGACGAAATCCGACAGCGACCGGCCGCGTGACTGCGCCATCAAAGCGATCTGCTTCGAGATCGCATTGCGGTGGTCGGGCGTCACCGTGACCCCCTGCAGCGCGACCAGCGTCTCCAGCCATTCTGTCGCCCAGGCGCGATCGCCATCGGTCGCCAGTCCCGCGAGCGGGCAGAAGGCGAGCCGCCTCCCCTCCCCTTCCCCGCTCGCATCGCCGCCGATCTCGTAGTGGTCGCCGCCGACGGCTGATGTCAGCGGCAGCATGGATCGCCCCTTGTCAAAGGCAAAAAGCTGCGCGTCTCGGTAACGTCGAAACTGCGCAGCGATCAGCGCCAGCAGCGTCGACTTGCCCGAGCCCGTGGGGCCGAAGATCAGCGTATGTCCGACGTCGTCGACATGCAGGTTCAATCGGAACGGTGTCGAGCCGCTGGCGACCTGCATCAGTGGCGGCGAACCGGATGGATAGAACGGGCATGGCGCCACCGGGCTGCCGGACCAGACCGAGTTCAGCGGTACGAGGTCGGCGAGATTGCGGGTGTTGATCAGCGGCTCGCGGATATTGGCGTAGGAAACACCGGGCAGGCTGCCGAGGAAGGCATCTGTTGCATTGAGCGTCTCGATCCGGGCGCCAAAGCCTTCAGCCTGGATCAGCCGGCGGATCGCCTCGCACTTTTCCTGAAGGCGCGGCTGCTCATCGTCAAAGAGGACGATGACGGGCGTATAGTAGCCATAGGACACAAGTTGCGAGGCCGCTTCCGCGATCGCGTCCTCGGATTCCGCCACCATCATCATGGCGTCCTGATCGAGCGAGCGGCTTTGCGTCTGGAACAGCTGGTCGAAGAACGGCCTGACCTTCTGCTGCCATTTCTTGCGTGTGCGCTCGAGCCGCGCCCGCGCTTCCTGTTCGTCGAGGAAGACGAAGCGGCTCGACCAACGATAGGTGAGCGGCATGAGATCAAGGGCGTTGAGAATGCCCGGCCAGCTCTCGGCCGGCAGGCCGTCGATCGCCACGACGCCGAGAAAACGGTTCTCGACCGTCGGCGTCAGGCCGTGCTGAAGCTCTGCCGTCACCAGCCAGTCGAGATACATGGGGATTTCGGGCAGGCGCACCGGGTGGTTCTCGCCGGTGACGCAGAAGCGGATGAACTGGAAGAGTTCGTCGTAGCGCGCCACCCGAAAACCGCCGCGCTCTTGCGCCTCCTCAGTCCGCATCCGGCGGATCGTCACGACGTTGGCGAGATATTGCTCGACTTCACGGATTGAGCTGCGGAAGGAATCGAGCGCGCTATCGGCATAGGTCGCCGAGCGGGAGCCGGCATCGGCATAGACGTAGCGCGTCAAACCCGAGCGTCGCGGTTCCGGCGGCCGCCAGGTCAGGATCAGTGCGTGCCGGCTCTCGAAATGTCCCCGCTCCCGCCCGAAATGCGCCCGCCGCTCCGCGTCGATGGCGCGCGTGGCTGGATCGGGGAAATGGCAGTCGGCTTCATCCGGGTAGTCTGTTGTCGGCACCCGCGCTGCTTCGACCTGGATCATCCAGCCCGAACCGAGGCGCGACAGGATCGCGTTGATTTGCCGGCTGACTTCGTTGCGCTCGGTGTGGGTGGAACTCTCGCTATCCGGCCCCGCGAAATACCAGCCGGCCATCAGGCTGCCGTCCTTGAGCAGCATGATGCCATTGTCGACCAGACCGGCATAGGGAACGAGATCGGCAAACGAGGGGCCGGACTGCCGGAAGCGTTTGAGAGCAACCATGGCGCGACCCTCAGTAGCGTCGCCAGGGCGTCGAGGTTGCCCTGTATGCGGATCTGTAGGAGACGTGCCGGAGATAGACCCGGCGCATGAGCGGGTCGGATTTCGCCATCATGCGAAGGGCTGCGATTGCCACGAGCCAGAGCGCCAGCCCGAAGATTGCCGCATACCAGGTGAGCACGACGAAGATCAGGATGATCGCCGCAAGTCCGCTCAAGAGCACCAGCTCGCGATCGGCGCCCATCAAAAGATTGGGCCGCGATAGTGCACGGTGGATCCGTGAGCGCACAAGGTTGGAGCCGGACTCAGCCATGAGCCCCCTCCCCTTTCCGCGGCGAGAATTGCGCCAGCTCGATGGTGTGATGCCTGGTCTGTGGCGCGATGCTGCCGACCGTGGCGCCGGTGGCGCCGAACAGACCGACGATCTGGGTTGCGCCGAGCAGGACACCCCCGACCAGGGCGATGTAGCAAAGCCGTCTGGCAAAGTCGTTGAGCTCGCCGCCAAAGATCAGCATCCCGCCGGCGATCGCCACCGCGGCCAGCGCAATGAAGCCAGCCACTGGACCGGTGATCGATTGCTGGATCTGCTGTAGCGGTGACTCCCACGGCAGGCCGCCGCCGCCGGTTGACGCCAGTGCCGGTGAGGTCAGTACAATCGCCGCCGCGAGAGCAACCGCGCTGCCGAGCAGTAGGTGATGACGTTTACGCTGCATGACTGTCCTCATCGATCTGGGCATAGTGTTCGGTTTGATAGGTCGAGCCCGTGAAGCCCTCGACGTGGATGACGTCGCGGACACGCCGGCCGCGCCCGGTCCGCTCGATCGAGACGACTAGGTCGACGGCTTCGCCGATCACCTCGCGCATGGGCTGCGGGCTGGCTTCGGCCGTGAGCTGCTCGAGGCGGCGAAGCGCGGACATCGCCGTATTGGAGTGAACGGTGGTGACGCCGCCCGGATGACCGGTGTTCCAGGCCTTGAGCAGCGTGAGAGCGGCGCCGTCGCGGACTTCGCCGACGATGATCCTGTCGGGACGCAGACGCATCGTGCTTTTGAGGAGCCGCGCCATGTCGACGCTGTCACTGGTATGGAGTGCGACCGCGTTCTCGGCTTTGCACTGGATCTCGGCCGTGTCCTCGAGGATCACCATCCGATCCTCGGGCGCCGTCTCGACGATCTCCGCGATGACCGCATTCGCAAGCGTCGTCTTGCCGGAGCCCGTGCCGCCCGAGATGACGATGTTCATGCGCGATGAGATCGCAGTCCTGAGCACCGAGGCCTGCGCTTCGGTCATAACCTTCGCCTTCACGTAGTCATCGAGTGGGATCAGCCGCGAGGCGCGGCGCCGGATCGTGAAGGTGGGCGCCGACACTACTGGGGGGAGCAAGCCTTCGAAACGGTGACCGCTGATCGGCAGCTCGCCGGAGATGATCGGCTGCTCGTGGTCCGCCTCGGATTGAAGTGCATGGGCGACGCTGCCGATCACGACCTCTGCGGCGGCCGACGTCATTTCGCCGGCCGGCGCGATGCCATGGCCAAGCCGCTCGATGAACAACCTTCCATCCGGGTTCAGCATGATCTCGACAACGGTCGCGTCGTCGAGCGCGACGCAAAGCTCGTCACCGAGCGCGTCCTGAAGCTTGCGGACCAGACGGGAATGGGAACGCAGCTGGGTCACGCTGCGCTCCTGACACCGTTGTTCCGTGCGAAAGTGGAACGATATCCCGCCGGGCGGACGCGCTCGAAGCTCAAGCGGTCGGCTGGCAGGCAGCCGGCGACAGCCATTGTGTTGCCGATCGCGGCAGGTTCGCCAAGGCGCTTCATCGGCCATCCGGCACGTTTCAGGATACGCTCGAAACGAAGATCGGTCGCCGTGACGATTTCGCGGTAGCCGCTCGCCATCGACCACTCGATGATGCCGGCAAACATGGTGAGCGTTGCGAGATGCAGTTGGCCCTCTCCCCTGCCCGCTTCGAGCGCGGTGTCGACGCAAAAGCGCGAGCTCTCCACCATATCCGCATGTCCGAAGAGCGAGCCATCTGCCAGCAGCTTCGGGAAGGTCTGTTCGACCATGGTCGGACCGGACGCGGGCAGAAGACGGGCGCAGCCCGCGACCCGATCAGTCGCATCGAGCGCCAGGATGTAGGTTGGCCCGAGGCCGTCATATTCGTCGCGTTCCTCGTCGGCCGCGATCTCAACGTCCCAACCCAGGCGGGAGCCGAAGACCTGGGCCCGCAGGCGGTGCATCTGCGTCAGCAGCCCGTAATGGCGCTCATAAAGGTCTGGCGAAACGACGAGAATGCGCATGTTCCACTCCGTTGTGAATCGAATTGCGCATCTATCAATCATCACGACTCGGCCGTGGCTACGTGCAATTTTGCACCTCGGCGATTCCACCGAATCGGGGTTTAGTGCCGCCAAAACGGTCATCAAAGGTGTGGATGAGGAATGCAGATCTGATTTTCCGGATCGAGGCCGGGAGAACAGAAGGTCGATCTAAGTTGCGGAAGTGTATGAATGAATCTGAATTCGCGGAGAATTTGCAGCGATCGCGTTAACTTCTTGTTAACCAAAAAGATCTTGCTCACCGACCAGAATCGAAGCTTATTGTCACTGGCGGAACTTTCTCGGTTTCGCGAAAAATATCGCCACTGGCAAGAAATGGGTTTTGAGATGGCGAAGACCGCCGCGAAAGCAGCACCCGTATTTGAAGGGTTGACCGCATTGATGGAGCGTCATGCCGACGCCCTCTCCAGTCAACTTCAAGCACATCATCTCAAGGTCTTCCCTCCGACCTCCGAGAAAGGCATTCGAACATTTGCGCCATCGGAGGCGTCCAAGCTGCTGGGCGTCGGTGAGTCTTATCTAAGGCAGACCGCTTCGGAAATGCCGGAGCTGAATGTCAGCATCAGCCCGGGGGGGCGGCGGACTTTCTCGATTGAAGACATTCACGCAATCCGCAAGCACATGGACCAGGTTGGCCGTGGCAGCCGACGCTACTTGCCGCATCGGCGAGACGGTGAGCAGCTGCAGGTTATCTCGGTGATGAATTTCAAGGGTGGGTCGGGAAAGACGACCACCGCCGCGCATCTCGCACAGTACCTGGCAATGCGCGGCTACCGAATCCTGGCAATCGATCTCGATCCTCAGGCAAGCCTTTCCGCCCTCTTCGGCAGTCAACCGGAAACGGACGTGGGCCCGAACGAAACGCTTTACGGTGCCATCAGGTATGACGAGGAGCAGGTACCGATCGAGCAAGTCGTCAGAGGGACCTACATTCCCGATCTCCACCTGATCCCCGGTAACCTCGAATTGATGGAATTCGAGCACGACACGCCGCGTGCGCTGATGAAGCGGAAGGAAGGCGACACGCTCTTTTACGGTCGGATCAGTCAAGTCATCGAAGACATCGCTGATAACTATGACGTCGTCGTCATCGATTGCCCTCCCCAGCTAGGCTACCTCACGCTGTCGGCTCTGACGGCGGCAACGTCCATCCTGGTCACCGTGCATCCGCAAATGCTAGACGTGATGTCGATGAACCAGTTCCTGGCCATGACATCGAACCTCCTGCGGGAAATCGAAAACGCCGGCGCGCAGTTCAAGTTCAATTGGATGCGCTACCTGATAACCCGTTTCGAACCAAGCGATGGACCGCAAAACCAGATGGTCGGCTATCTGCGGTCGATCTTTGGTGAGAATGTCCTGAATTTCCCGATGCTCAAAACAACAGCGGTTTCGGACGCCGGCCTGACCAACCAGACCCTTTTCGAAGTCGAACGCAGCCAGTTTACGCGGTCGACCTACGATCGAGCATTGGAGGCCATGAATGCCGTCAACGACGAGATCGAAAGCCTGATCAAAAAAGCATGGGGTAGACCGACATGAGCCGCAAGCACATCCTCGGAGTCTCTACAGACGCACCCGATACGTCATCAGCAGAGAACCGGACGGCAAAGAACCGCTCCATGCCGCTTCTCGGCGTAGTAAGGAAAGAGCGCGACCCATCAACGAAGCTGACCGCGAATATCGGCAACGCACTGCGCGAGCAGAACGACCGTCTTGGCCGTGCGGAGGAGATTGAGCGGCGTCTTGCCGAAGGCCAGGCTGTGGTGGAACTGGACGCCTCGTCCATCGAGCCATCCTTCGTGCAGGATCGCATGCAAGGGGACATCGACGGCCTCGCTGTTTCGATTCGCGAGCAAGGGCAGCAGGTCCCGATCCTCGTAAGGCCTCATCCCGACCAGCCCGGCCGATATCAGGTTGCCTTTGGCCACCGTCGGCTGCGCGCCGTTTCGGATCTTGGCCTTCCTGTAAAGGCAGTCGTTCGCGAACTGACGGACGAGCAACTTGTCGTAGCCCAGGGTCAGGAAAACAATGAGCGGGAAGATCTTACTTTCATCGAAAAGGCGCGGTTCGCGCATCGACTGAACAAGCAGTTTTCACGAGAGATCGTCATCGCTGCCATGTCGATCGACAAGAGCAATCTGTCGAAGATGCTCCTGCTTGTCGACGCCCTCCCCGCCGAACTGATCGATGCTATTGGCGCCGCTCCAGGAGTTGGACGCCCAAGCTGGCAACAACTGGCAGAACTCGTCGAGAAGGCAGCTTCCGCATCGGATGCGATCAAATTTGCGACCTCGGCAGAGGTACAGACGCTGCCATCGGCAGACCGATTCAAGGCGGTGATCGGCCACCTGAAGCCGCGTCGGATCGCGCGTGGGCTTCCGGACGTTATGTCGACCCCGGATGGCGACAGACTTGCGCAGGTGACACAGAGCAAGAGCAAGCTGGAGATCACTATCGACAGGAAGGCGACGCCCGACTTTGCGGCCTTCGTACTCGAACATCTGCCGGGGCTTTACCAAGAGTACCGCGCCAAGATTCAACGCAATCAAGGAGACTAACCCGCAAAAGAAAAGAGCCCCCTCAACGTTGCCGTCGCGGAAGCCCTTCTGTCTCTTTAGCACGAACAGAATCGCATTTCCTCGAATCTTCGTCAAGAGTCTTTGGCGCCGTTTTGGTGAGCGGATTTCTTTTGCCTGCTGAAAGGTGAAAGACGATGCAGACGGGAAGTGTGACGACGCCATTCGGGCGGCGGCCGATGACGCTTGCGCTCGTGCGGCGCCAGGCGGCCTTGGCCGATATCAAACAAGGCAAGACTGCGGACAAGTGGAAGGTATTCAGGGATGCTTCCGCGGCCATGGAACTGCTCGGGATTCAGTCCAACAGCCTCGCGGTTCTTGATGCGCTCTTGAGTTTCTATCCCGAGAATGAGTTGCGGCAGGACGCACAACTGATCGTCTTCCCCTCGAATGCTCAGCTTGCACTTCGAGCCCATGCGATGGCGGGCGCGACTTTGCGTAGACACATCGCCATCCTGGTGGAAGCCGGCCTAATCGTCCGGAAGGATAGCGCCAATGGAAAGCGCTACGCCCGTAAGGACGGCGACGGCCTGATCGAGAGCGCCTTCGGCTTCGACTTGTCGCCGCTCCTGGCACGGTCCGAGGAACTGGCGATGATGGCGCAGCAAGTAATGGCCAACAGAGCGGCGTTTAGGAAGGCGAAAGAAAGCCTGACGATCTGCCGTCGCGACGTCCGGAAGCTGATCACGGCCGCTATGGAGGAGGGCGCCGAAGGCGATTGGCAAGCGATCGAGGACATCTATGTGGGGCTTGTGAGCCGAATTCCGCGCGTTCCGACGCTTGCCGACGTTGCGACGATCCTTGAGGAAATGGGGATGCTTCGCGAGGAGATAGTCACTCGATTGGAAATTCAGGAAGAATCCAAAAATAGTAGCACCAATGACGCTCATAGTGAGCAGCACATACAGAATTCAAATCCCGAATCCATCTATGAACTTGAACCGAGCTCCGGAAAAGAGCTGGGAGCGAGGCCGAGCGAAATGCGCCGGTCGAAGAGTGAGCCGATAAAGGCGTTCCCGCTGGGTGTGGTGTTGAAGGCATGCCCGACGATATCGGACTATGGACCGGGCGGCGCAATCGGGAACTGGCGCGATTTGATGTCGGCCGCGGTGGTCGTTCGATCGATGCTGAAGGTAAGCCCCTCCGCCTATCAGGAGGCCTCCGACGCTATGGGGCCGGAAAATGCGGCCGCGGCGGTCGCTTGCATCTTGGAGCGTGCGAACTTCATCAACTCGGCTGGCGGCTATCTGCGGGATCTTACGAGGCGCACGGAACGAGGAGAGTTTTCCCTAGGCCCCATGATAATGGCGTTGTTGAGAGCAAACGGGCAGGGGAGTTTGCAGGCTGGATAGGCTCCGAGCTTGGCCTCGAGATCCGATTCGGGTGGAGCGGCGCGTGGAAGCGGCGAAGGCAATTTTCATGGTGGTCAGCTGACCACAGTTCTAAGAACCTGAAAACCCACGGATTATGCGGGCCAAGTCGTTCTAGCTCTTCTGGTCGCAGGCTGGTGAGCCGCGTGTGGTGTGATTGAGAACACGGGTTTCGCCGCGCCCGATCGGCAAGCGCCTGCGCTGGCACCAGCAGCACCGGCCGGTGCGAACTGGCGGAGATCGGCGGCGGAACGCATGAGGCTGTCCATGACCTCTTGGACGGGCTTAGGGATGGTGGGCCGCTCCAGTACGGAGATGCAATTGAAGGGTGTTACCGATCCGACTGCCCGCCGTCAAGCGCCGGGGCCCACCCTCTCCGCCTTCAGCCATGATAGGGACCTGGGGGAGGCTGATGATCCTTGCTGAACGAGTCAACCTCACAGTCATACCCGTCAGTGCAGGGGCACCGAAGGCGCGCTTTTCTGGTGGTCAGCTGACCACCGTCCTAAACAACTGAAAAATATGGGGTTTCTGTACGGTATTCTGTTGAGCGAGTTCTTATCTCCGGGTAGACGGGAACTCACTTCAGCGGGATGCCAGCCCCGTGAAGCTGTCTCAGGGCAATTCAAATCCCAGCTACTGATCGAATTGCTTGGCAAGCGTACGGACCTTGGCCGCCAGTTCCGTTTCAAGGCTTTCCCCTTCAAGGCCCTGCGCTTTGTCGAAACTGTCGACCTGCAGTTCATGCAAGGCGAAGAAATCATCGGTGTAGATCGCCTTTTCACTCCCAACCTTTTTGACGAATACAACGATGTTCTTGGTGTCAACCTGTGCCTCGAGCCGTATCAGGTGCTCACCGTAGGCATCGAAGTTCGGGTGCACAAACCGATAGTTCTCGCTATCTTGAAATTTGGTTGAATCATCCGCATCGACGACAAAGCCGTCCCCACTGCGCTTGAACTGCATGTTGCAGCGCTTGCATGCACCTGCGAGATTCCACATCGCATAGCTGAATGGCTTGTAGACCGGCTTTCCCTTGGGAAGGATGTGCTCGCGATCGGTCATATACGGGCCTGCCCCATTGAGGTTCAGGCGGCAATAACAGCAATTTCCGCCATGGCGCGCGAGGTGATAGGCGAGGATCTTGTCCTTCGCGTTTTTGAGCGCCTGCAGTTCGTTCTCGTCCTCGGACTTCCAGTCCCAGGGCTTTTCTGTTTGCAAGGCCTTCTCGACCGCTGCAGCTTCTTCCGTACTCAGCTGAAAATCGTCAAGGGCCGGCAAATAGCGGTCAACCATCGCTCTTGTCGACTCCGCGCCGCTGTTGATCGACCTGCCCGATCAGGTCTTCAACCGCTTTGAAAAACTTCCGTTGTTTTTCATCGAAGCTCTTGATCGCCATATCGTTGACAAGCGCAATAGCGCTATCGCGGGTAATTTCACCGCGTTCCACCCGCGTAACGACACCTACCATCTCCTCACTTACGAAATGGCTTGCTGGCGTGATCACATCAAAAGCCCGCCAAAGAACTCCTTCCACGTTGGCTGCGGAGGCCTTGGCCTCCTTCAGGTCAACTGCGGACGGCTCGCCATTCTGAATTTGAAACACAGAGACAATATCGGGCAACGCTCCAAGAGCACCAACGACGATCAATGGAGCGTGGGTCGCGACGACAATAGTCGCGTTACGGTAAGAGACTGCAGCGACGATCTTCTCGAGGTACTCCCGCTGCCATCGGGGATGAAGGCTGTTCTCTGGCTCGTCAATAAGAATGACCGGGTCCTGGCCGATGGAACTGATCAAGAATACGAGGGAGGAAATCAGTGCCAGTTCCCCCGAACTGGCGTTGAGAAGCTCAATGACTTCGCCGTCGTGCCGCTCCAGGAAGACCTGAATTCCGCGGATGCGTCCAAGCCGTCGAAGGCTATCCTCGCTGCGGAGGATAGCTCCGAATTCTCGTCCCAATGAAAACGACAATGCTGATTCCCCTTGGTCAATCCAAAGAATTTCCTCCGGGTTATGCCGACGCAAGAATGCGACGACAGCGTCGTAGTCGTTTGGATCGAACAGGAAATCTGCTGGGTCTAAATATGCCGTGTACGGGTCTGAATCGACGAGGAACCCGAAACGTGGCCGGTAACCGCAGTATTCAAGGATCGCTCCAATCTGATAAAATCGCGAGTCATGTTGGTTGATAGTCCTTCCAATCGCGCGCTTAACGATGCTCTTTGGAGACCTGCTGCCTCTCCCGGCCGAGATACGCTTCAACCCACGCAAGCCCGAAAAGCGATCATGCGCGGTGTTCGAAATGATCGCTAGATCCCGATCACCGCGGATCTGGACCGCGAGTTCGCGGAGGAAGCGGCTCTTTCCAGAACCGTTGGGTCCCACAAGGATGGCCAACTTCTCGGCGACGGGCCCATGGTCCACCAGTCCAAGCCGTTGCAAGTTTGAGGGGGCCATTTGAAGTCCTGGTTGGCATATTTCGAGCGTAGAGGACAGCTACGCTACTCAGCGGCGGCTCGGAATCAAGCCCTCCGATGAATACCCTGTCCGTAATCCTCTTCAATATCGTCTAGCGCGGTCTTCAGAGCATCCGGGCGGCCTTGCCACTTCGCCGTGCCGCACTGTTATAGTAGCTTGACGCGTGCTGCACGGATCGATGCCGCGACCGCTCCATCGCTTCGGGTAGGGGAATGCCGCGATTGGCGGCCTCGGTCAGATAGCCGGAGCGAAGGCCGTGCGCCGAAAACTCCCGCGCCTCCAGCCCGGCCTCCGTCGCCCGTTGCTTCAGGATGGCATTCACCGCCTGCGGATCGAGCGCCCGCCGCGATACATTCCCCCAGCGATGAATGGCCAGGCACATACTGCCGCTATCGATGTTCGCCGCCTAGAGCCAGGCGTTCAGCGCCCCGACCGGCCGGCCGGTGAGGTAGACGATTTCCTCGTGATCGGCGCCGCTGGTTTTGGTGCGGCCGAGGTGAATGGATCAAGACGGAAGGGGCGTGCCGCACTCGTCGACAACCGGATCTTGGCCTTCAACTGCTCCTTGTGTAGGCCGGCGACTTCGCTGCGGCGGCGGCCACCGGAGGCAAGGGCAACCATCAGCAGCGCCCGGTCGCGCCGATCGCGAAGGCGGTCCTACAGGTGGCGAGCAGTCTGGCGAGGACGGCGCCAGTCACGGCCTTGGCGCTTTTTCTCGTCGTGGACGGCCGGGCGGATCGCCGACTTGAGGGCAGGGGAGGCGAAGTCGCCGTCGAGCCCCCGCCACTTTGTCAGCGTCGACCAATTGGGCAGCCGCCGGCGCACCGTGCACCCGACGCGTGCGGCCCAGTCGCCTTGAGCAAGCCGGCGGCGCGCAAAGTCTGATCGACGTCGGCCGGCATGCCGTGATCACTGTCGACCTCGCGCTTGGCCGGATCCCAAAGGTGATGGGCGACGAATTTCAGGAGCAACGCCTCGGGCGCCGGCCAGGGCAGGGTAGCGCCCGTCGCCGAAAGCGCCCATGCCTCGATGTAGGCGAGGTCGGAGGCAAACGCGCGGAGCGTGTTTTTCCCCATGCCGCCGTTGACGAGGTGTTTTAGGGTTTCGACGTCCTGGTCGGTCAACAGCTCGGGGAACTGATCGCGCCGATCGATCGGCAGCACTGGGGCAATTGTGTCCAACTGATCGGGCGAGGGGAGGGGCCTCTTAAAGCCCCGATGCCTTTGTCAGATTGGTGCGGAAGCGGTCGCGCCGCCGCTGATACTTGCGCGTCATCTCGGCCGAGGCGTGCCCCAGCTGTTTCTGAACATACCGCTCCTCAATATCGGCCGAGGATGCAAGGCCGGCGCGCAGCGAGTGACCTGAGAACAGCAACGCACGTTCGCCTTCCGGAAGATCGGAACGAACGCCGGCGGCGAGTGCGGTCTGCTTGACCAGACGGGCGACATGCTTGTCCGAAAGCCGCTCGACGTCGACCGTCTTGTTGTCCTTGAAGATGCGGCGAAAGAGGGGGCCGCGCGCAATCCGGCCGAAGCGGATCCAGCTCTCGAGGGCAGCAACCGGGCAGGTCTCGCTGGAGGCGCCGCGGCCGACCTCGACCTCGCGCCATCCGGTTTTGCCGCGCAGCGTCACCAGGACGCCTTGGTCGGGAAAAATCTCGATCCAGCCATGGCCGTCGCTCTTGTCGTCGCGGACGATATCGAGACCGACGATCTCGGAGCGGCGCAGGCCGCCCGAAAAACCCAGGAGCAGGATGGCCCGGTCGCGCAGGCCCCTCAGATCATGGCCAAGCGTGTTGACCATCGCCTTGATGTCGTCGCCAAGCACGGCCTCCTTCTGCCGCGGCGGCTTTGCGTGCTTGCGGCGTATGCCGGCGAGCACCGTGGCAATATGCCGGTCGGAGCGATCCATCGGCACGCCGCGCTGGGTAAAGTTCCAGGCGAGGCCGGAGAGACGTCGCTCGATCGTTGCGACCGAGAGGGCAGGGGTACTGCGTTTCGGACCGCCAGCAGTGGTGTCGATGACACTACCTGAGGCACAAGCGCCGATGTAGAGGCCGATGACCTGGCTTGACGGCGGCGTGGGCTCAAAACCTTCGCGGCGGCACCAGGCGGTAAAATGCCGCCAGTCCTTGGCATAGGCGTCGCGGGTGTTTTCGGAACTGGCGGCGTTGGCATAGGCCGTCGCCGTCTCGACCAGCGCTTCCAGCCGCGCCGGGACACGCGGTATCGGCTGCGTGGCGGGGACTGAGTCGCCCATTTCGCTACCGATATCGACCATACCAGGGAGATCGCCGTCGGTTTCGTCGATTTTGGGCGTGTTTGTCGGGGGATTTTGCATGATTTGGGACGCTATCACTTTATGTCCGATAATGCAATCTTACCGGACATAAACCAAGAGCGACAAGCGGTGCGGTTTATAGCGAAACTGGTGGCGTAAACTGCGCGTCTTGATTAAGCTCCGTGTCATGGATTCGCGCCTCCGCCCACCGCTCATGACCCCGATCGCGCCTGCAGCCGTGCTGACCCTGCCGGCCTGGGCGAGCGCGCGCGCCCACGATATGAGCGAGGCGGACGCCGCCTTCGCCGCCGGCATCGCCCTGAAATCCTTGGACGATCTGGTGCGCGCCGAACCCGCCTGGGCCGGCTGCTGGCGTCAGCGGCTGGCGTTGAGATGCGCGCAATCCGCCGTGCAACTGCTCGGCCGCAACGAGGGCGAAGCGGCCTTGCGCGATGCGGTGCTGCTCACCGCTGATGGAGACGATCCCGGCCCGGCGGGAGTCATGCTTTTGGCCTTCCAAAAGCTGGCGGCGAAGAAGCGGACGATCGGCAGCAAAGTCTTGCAGGAGCTGGCGGACTTGATGGGGTTGCGCCGCGACGGCCTGGACGCGCTCACCGACCTGTTCGATACCGCGCTGCAGTCGGGCCGCGCCATCCCCTTTGCCGTCGCCGATCTGGTCGCCAAAATCTGTGCCGCCCGCCCCGATGCCGAAATCCTGGCCTGGTGGCTGGCCGATCGGCTGCTGGCGGAAAAGCTCGGCTGGCCGTGTGGCGTGCCGCTGCTCATGGGTGAACGCTACGGCGCGGCGTTCAGGACGACCGGCGGCCGGGGGAGGGTGCGGCCTGGCGAACCCGGTTTTGCCCGGGCGGTGTGCCTGGCGCTCGTATCAGGAACGACGGAAGCCCTGCGGCAGGCCAATGACATCGGCCGGCGGGCCGAGAGATTGCTGACGGTGGCGCCGAAGCTGCGGACCAAGGGCGCCGGTGTCGTCATCAAAAAACTGCTTGACGAAGACGCTGTGCCAGCCTCGGCCCCTGGCAGCCATCTCTCGCGCTGGGCGGCAACGCGGCTGTTCGAACGGCTGGAAGGTTTTGGCGCTGTGCGTGAACTCTCCGGCCGATCATCGTTTCGGATTTTTGGGCTCTGACGATGGCCGGAGCGAACGCAACGAGGGGAGGGAGGAGGAACACGACGAAGTCGGAGGACAATGTCCTCCTCGATCGCGAACTCGAGGACCTGCCGCCGGAACTGCGTTGGCGGGAGTGGATGCTCAGGGTGGAAGCGGTGATCTTTGCTGCCGCCGAGCCGGTCAGCCGCGAAACGCTGGCGCGCGTGGTCGGCCGGGATTGCAGCATCGATCTTCTGATCGACGATCTGCGCGAGGAATTGCGGTCGCGTCCGTATGATATCGCTGCCGTCGCCGGCGGCTGGCAGCATCGAAGCCGCTCGGCTTATGCGTCCGCGATCCGCGCCTCGCAGGCGCCAACGCGGTCATCCTCGGTCGCAACTGCGTTATCGGAGCAGGAGGCGGCGGTGCTGGCGGCGATCGCCTACCTGCAGCCGGTCACCCGCGGCGAGCTCTCCACCATGTTCGGCAAGGAGGTCAGCCGCGACACGATCGCCGGCCTTCGTGACGCCGCCTTCATCAGTTCTGGCCCGCGCAGTCCGACACCCGGCGCGCCTTACACCTATGTAACGACCAAACAGTTTCTGTCGGTGTTCGGTCTCGAAACGCTGCGCGACCTGCCCGACATCGAGCGGCTGGAAGATGCCGGGCTGCTCAGTCGAAAGGAACTGACATCAGATTCATTCGAAGGAACAGAGAGTGACCTTGATCACTAGGCGCCATCGAAGACGGACACAGCACGTAAAATTAAATATAGGCTGTGAAAACGTCACGATTGTTACTTATAGAATATCGATGGTGAGAAAACGGTCTCGAAGAGACCTGGTATAATAAACTATAACTGCAAGATAACGTTGATTTCACAAATCATTTACGATGGTTTCAACTTTGGATCTGTTAAAATTACCCATCTCAAGTCGGCTGCGGCCGATTTCGGACGCCGGCGCCGCCCTGACGCGTCTAGACGACGCATCGCCCGCTCGCCAGTCGGGCGAGGGTGGATCGAACGATAACTTCTCGGCAAAGAACCGCCAGGCTTAGTTGACGATGGTCGCTTCGGTGGCGCTGCGGATCTCGCCGTCGCTCACGCCCTCGGCAAGCTCGACCAGCTTCAGTCCGCCCTCGACGACGTCGAGCACACCGAGATTGGTGATGATCCGATCGACGACGCTTTGTCCGGTGAGCGGCAGGGTGCAGGCCTTCAGCACCTTGGATTCGCCGGCCTTGTTCGTGTGGTCCATGACGACGACCACTCGCTTGACGCCGGCAACGAGATCCATTGCGCCACCCATGCCCTTGACGAGCTTGCCGGGGATCATCCAGTTGGCGAGGTCGCCGTTCTCAGCCACTTCCATGGCGCCGAGGATCGCCATGGCGATCTTGCCGCCGCGGATCATCGCGAAGCTCTGCGCTGAATCGAAGAAGGCCGAATCCGGCAGTGCCGTCACCGTCTGCTTGCCGGCATTGATGAGATCGGCATCGATCTGGTCCTCGGTCGGAAAGGGACCGATGCCGAGCAAGCCGTTCTCCGATTGCAGCGTCACATGGACGCCTTCAGGGATGTAGTTCGCGACTAGCGTCGGAATGCCGATGCCGAGATTGACGTAGGTTCCGTCTTGAAGTTCGCTGGCAGCACGCGCCGCCATCTGGTGTCTGTCCCAGGCCATGTCTCTTCTCCCTGCCCTTCAAGCCGCCGCGCGCGTCGTGCGCTGTTCGATGCGTTTCTCGTGCTGGCCCTGGATCAGGCGGTGCACATAGATCCCCGGCACATGGATATGGTCGGGATCGAGGCTGCCGACCGGCACGATCTCCTCGACTTCGGCGACGCAGATCCTGCCGCAGGTGGCGGCCGGCGGATTGAAGTTGCGAGCCGTCTTGCGGAAGACCAGATTGCCCGACGTGTCGGCCTTCCAGGCCTTGACGATCGACAGGTCAGCGACGATGGCGGTCTCGAGAACGTAGGTCTCGTCGTTGAAGGTCTTTGTCTCCTTGCCCTCGGCAACGACGGTGCCAACACCGGTCTTGGTATAGAAGCCGGCTATGCCGGCGCCACCGGCGCGCATGCGCTCGGCCAGCGTTCCTTGCGGATTGAACTCGAGCTCCAGTTCGCCGCTGAGATACTGGCGCATGAACTCGGCGTTCTCGCCGACGTAAGACGAGATCATCTTCCTGATCTGCTTGGTCTTCAGCAGCACGCCGAGGCCGAAGTCATCGACACCGCAGTTGTTCGAGGCGATCGTCAGCTCTTTGGTGCCCGCCTCACGAATCGCGCTGATTAACAGTTCCGGTATGCCGCAAAGGCCGAAGCCGCCTGCAGCGATGAACATTCCGTCAGACAAGAGCCCGTCAAGTGCTGAAGCAGGGCTGCTGAATACCTTTTGCACGTCATCACTCCAATCTAGTTTCTAATCAGGCACGCTCATCGAAATCGCCCGATGGGTGACAAAGGTAATCCGTCCACCAAACGGCTCCGGAACACGCCGTGATGATTTGACGCGAGTTCGCTGGAACCAACTTGCCGAATTGCGGACTTACATAGCTGTTCGTTTTCTGATCGCAGCGAGCGCCAGATCGATAAGGCCGACCATGAGCAAGTAGAAGACGGCAGCGGCGATGTAAGGAGAGATGTTGTCAGAAAAAATCTTGCCATAGGATCGAGCGTTGCTCAACACATCGGAAACGGCGATCGCACTTGCAAGCGACGTTGCTTTGAGCGTGAACACCAACTCGTTCCCAATTGTCATGACCGAGTTGCGAAATGCGATCGGTAAAACTACGCGCCGAAGGGCCATCCCTTCGCTCATACCGACGGCCATGCAAGCCTCGACTTGCCCCGGTGTCACTGATTTGATCCCACCTCGGAGAACCTCTGCCAGATATGCCGCGTTATTCAAGCTGAACCCGAGCACCGCAATCGCAAATGAGTACCGAAAAAATACGTCCCACAGCGGCCCGTGTCGGATGACGCCGACTGTCGGCAAGGCGTAGTACAAGAAGTAAAGCAGCGTTAGAAGTGGAATAGCCCGAAACGAGAATGTGAATGCTACGCCGGACCAGCTCAAGACAGGGTTGTCGCTGTTCGAGAGCACCGCCACGCCGGTGCCTAGGGCCAGCCCGAAGACCATTGCAAGCGTGGTGAGTGCGATTGTGATCGGGATCCCACGTGCAACTGCGAGCCAGAGTTCAGAATGGAAAAGAAGATCAAACATCACAGTTGCTTTGCAGTTTCGAGCCGGCGCTGGAAGATGGTCAAAATCGCAGATACGGCGAGGTAGATTGCCGCTGCATATCCAAACGCCGCAAGTGGATCATGGGTGGCGCCCGAAACGATCTGCGCTCGGCGGGTTAGTTCCGTGACGCCGATGGCGGAGGCGATTGCCGTCAACTTGATGACGACCAACAGCAAACTTCCCAAGCTGGGAGCAGCGAGACGAAGCATCAACGGAATCGCGATGCGAACATTGATGAGATATCCCGGCATACCAACAGCATGTGCCGCTTCAAGCAAGCCGCGAGGAACCGCTCGATAAGCGTCCGAGAAAATTTGGCAGGCGTAGGAACCAATCTGTACGCCAAAGGCGAGTAGCGCCGCGGCAAATGGGCTCAGGTCTGGAATTCCGACGGAGCGGGTAAACGCGATCGAGCCGTAGTAGGTTAAGAGGATAGTCAGCAATTCCGGAAGAGCGCGGAATACGCTGATGTAGATCGCAATAAGGAGCTTAACGAACCCCGATGAGTGATCGCGGATAAGTGCCAGCACCAAGCCGAGCGCAGCTGCCGCAACAAACGACGAGCCGCCCAACGCAACGGATGCGATAATCCCTTGGGCCAGATAAGGTAGATAGTCTGTCGTAGTAAACACGAGGAGCTGCCTTTGGCTGATGTTTCCTGGCGGTCTAGTTCATGCCGAAGCATGCCTTTTCACTAGCGTTTCCAAGGCTTTTCGAAGGGCGATCACGCCCGAGTTCCTGAGGTCAAGAAGCGGGCTCTGTCCCCCTGATCCAATTTCTTCTTGCACTTCTTGTGCATAGGCTGCGATCAACGGCTCAGGATCGAACTCTGCATTCGCGACGAAACCGCCTTTGATCTCGTCTACCAACCCCTTGACGAAACCCTCATACATAGACGGGTTTTGGGTACCCAGGTAGAAGACACTGGACGGCCCCATCACGGCCCAACGAAGCGCCGGGCCAGCCGCGATCGCGCGGTCGATCGTTTCCAAATCCGCCACCCCTTGGGAATAGATATAAAATATTTCCTTCAGAACGGCTGCCTGTATGCGATTTCCGATGTAACCTTCGATCTCGCGCTTGAGTTCTACGACTTCACATCCGGTTGATGTATAAAACCCTGCTGCAGCCTTTGCGGCGGCAGTCGCGTTTTCGCCTCCCGCGATCTCAACCAAAGGGATCAGGTAGGGCGGATTGAACGGGTGACCGATGATAATTCGCTCAGGCGCCTTGGCCATCGATCGCAAGTCTTTTGCCAGGAAGCCCGCTGAACTCGATGCAATGATAGCGTCTTCGGGTGCAAAGGCGGTGATTTCCTGGAAGAGAGCTATCTTCTGGCTCAAGACTTCCGGGGAGCTTTCCTGAACGAACTTCGCTCCGCGAAGCGCATCTTGCAAGCTCGTCGTGAATTTTACCCGCTCCAGGCTCGCGTTTGGTGACAGCCCAAGCTCCTCCAGCGCCGGCATCGCTCGCTCCAGATAGCCGTCAAGCCATTCTTTCCGCTCGAGTACCGGATCGTAAACCACGACGTCCAGCCCGGCGCGCATAAAGTGCGCAGCCCATCCGGCTCCGATATTTCCAGCGCCTATGCAAACGACGCTTTCGAAACGCTTCTCCGAGAACTGCGCACTCATTTCGACCTCGATTCCAGCTAGAGCGACAGATCAATTGCCGAGGATGTTTCTACCGAAGTACTTTTGGGAGATCTGGTCGTACTTTCCATTCTTCACGATCGTATCCAGTGCGATCTTCAGCTTCTCGGCCCATTTGTCGTCGCCCTTGCGAAGCATGAAACCCTGTCCTTCGCCAAAATAGTCGGGATTGCGAACACTTTCGCCGACCATCTTGAGAGCATCAGGCTGCTTCCTTGCGTAGGCGTAGTACAGCTGATTTTCATCGCCAAATACTGCATCGACCCTGCCAGTGCTCAGATCGAGAATGGCATCATTGACTTGCTCATACGGCTGGATGGTTGCGTACTTCGAGAAAGTGTCATTCGTATACTTTACAGTGCCCCCAGAACCTTTCTCGATCCCGATGGTCTTACCCTTGAGCGTCGCTTCAGTCCCATCAATCTCTGAATTTGCCGGGACAATAAACCGGAAAGTCGGCCTGATGTACGGACCGACCATCGTGAACTTCTCCAAGCGCTCCTTGGTCATGGCATAGGTATTGATCAGCGCGTCGATCTGACCTGACTGCAAGGCAGAGATTGACCCATCGTAAGGGATTGGTTGGATATCGCATGTCACATCGATAGCCTCGCAAAGCGCGGTGGAAATCTCGAAGTCAAACCCGGTCAGCGTTCCATCCGGGGTTTGGAATGAAAAGGGTTCGTAAAGCGGGTCCATACCGACTTTGAGCGTATCCTTTGCTTCAGCAACCTGTGTTGCCATCGCAAGGGCCCCGGCCAATCCAATCACCGCCAATAGCTTTTGCATTTTCATGAGCTGTTCCTTCCGTTTTGTTGTGGTTTTAGACTTTAGTGCCGCATGCGCGCCAGGAACCGCTGAAGTTCCTCGGACTTCGGGGATGCGATGAGATCCCGAGGCGGGCCTTCTTCCTCGACGAGTCCTTTTCGCAGAAAAATCATCTTGCTTGAGACGTCACGTGCAAAGGCG
Source organism: Rhizobium giardinii bv. giardinii H152 (assembly GCF_000379605.1). Taxonomy (GTDB): domain Bacteria; phylum Pseudomonadota; class Alphaproteobacteria; order Rhizobiales; family Rhizobiaceae; genus Pararhizobium; species Pararhizobium giardinii. The sequence goes on from NZ_KB902613.1 coordinate 172,465, forward strand.
ATCTCGTGCGTGACGATCAGCATCGTCCTTCCTTCCTTCGCGAGGTCGGTCATGACCGCAAGGACCTCTCCCACCAGTTCTGGATCCAACGCCGATGTTGGCTCATCGAAGAGGAGGACGTCGGGGTTCATCGCGAGGGCACGCGCGATTGCCACCCGCTGCTGCTGTCCGCCTGAGAGCTGAGATGGCCGATAATCCGCTCTTTCCGACAGACCAACGCGGGCGAGAAGATCGAGGGCGCGGGATCGCGCAGCTTTTGGCGGTTCTTTCAGGACTCGAACCGGGCCTTCCATGACATTTTCTGCCGCCGTCATGTGTGGCCAGAGGTTGAAGGATTGGAAGACCATCCCCACTTCGCGACGCAGTTGACGCAATTTCTGTTTGCTCGCCCGAGAGCGACTAAGGGCATCGGATGCCTGATGGGTTTCACCCCGAATGGTGACCGTCCCGCCCGTTGGAATTTCGAGAAAGTTCAAACAGCGCAGGAAGGTGGATTTTCCTGAGCCAGACGCACCGATCAAGCTGATCACATCGCCACGCTTCGCTTCCAAAGAAATTCCGCGAAGAACCTCGATGTTCGCGAAATGCTTTTCAATCTTGTCAGCGCGCAGCACGAAGCCGGTGTCGAGAGCCTTGATGTTGGAGTTCATCTGCATTTTGTTCCCTCGTCTCCAAGTAGCCAAGGTACATTGAGGCCCTTAGATGATTTGTTTTTGCAGCTAATTTCAGCGGCAACTTTAACACCAGTACGCACACCGGAAAGGTAGATTATCGAATTAATTCATTCACAATGTGAATGAAAAAGACCGCGCTTCGCTGGTACCTGCCATGGCGCCGCGGTCCATATTCACAGCGTGTGCGCCTCTTAGGCTCTTGGCTTTTCCAGCCCGAGCTTCTGTCGAGTTTCGGATGCGGACAGAACGGATCCGCCCATGCCTCGGATGAGGCCCACAGCCCGCTCGACCAAGGTGTCATTATCGGCAAAGACACCCTTATCGAGATAAAGATTGTCTTCCAAACCGACCCGAACGTTTCCGCCTTGGCCGACGGCGAGCGGAACAAATCGCAGCTCGTCGCGGCCGATTGCAAACGCGCTCCAGGTCGATTCTGCTGGAGCCAGTTGCTTGAAGGCATCGAGAACGAATGGTTCAGCTGGCGCGCCGCCGGGAATGCCGAGGCAGAATTGAATGAGCGGCGCCCCTTCAAGGAGGCCTTCAGCGAACATTTTCTTCACGAAGGCGAGGTGTCCGAGCTCGAAGACTTCGAGTTCCGGCTTTATTCCGAGCGAACGGATGTGCTTGGCCATCGGCCGAAGATATGTACCGGGAGCCAGGTACACCAAGTCGCCGTCGCCAAAATTCATGGAACCGCAGTCCAAGGTGCATATTTCAGGCTTCAGCTTCGGGTCACGGCACAGACGATCCAGATGCTGCAGCCGCTCGATCGGGCCGAGCAGATCTGTGCCCGGCCCTGCAAGCTCCTTTTCCGGCGTTTCTGTCAGCACCAAGTCGCCGGCCATGCCGCAACTGACGTTGATGATCACATCCGTGTTGCTGTCGCGAATGAGAGATACGATCTCCGCAAAAAGTTCCGGATCCCTGCTCTGCTGACCCGTTTGCGGGTCTCGCGCGTGGAGGTGGACGATGGCAGCACCCGCTTTTGCGGCCGAGATGGCAGCGTCCGCAATTTCCCGAGGCGTAACCGGTATCCGGGGGTGGCGAGAGACAGTGTCCGCACCGCCAGTTACCGCGCAGGTGATGAATGTGCCCATTATCGATCCTTATCTGATTACAGGCGACGTCGGTTCCTACGCGCCTCCATAGGAGAGTTGACAGCACTCGACCTACACTCGCTTGCCATCGCATCGATTTTCAAATCCGCGATGCTGTCTTCGAAAGAACTATGACCCTGAGCTGGCCCTCAGACAAATTATCGCTTGTCATTAATCTATTCTCAAAACGAATAGATTCGATCGGTCCGCCTGAGGTGAAAGTTGCAACGCAAAAAAGCTGCCGTCCCACGGGGACGACAGCGAGAGAGCCCTTTCGGGCTGGGGAACGCTGAAGTCGGAATTGGTCAGTCCGCACTGATGCGCGGATTACCTCAACAGATCTATCAGTCGACCTGCTGCGATAGCAGATGTTCGGCAGCGGTTCGGATGGTATCGGGCAACGGCACGGCTTGACGCTTTTCGAGGTCGAACATAACGCTCACGACCTCCATTGTTGCATGCAGATTGCCGCAGGGACCAGTCAGTTCGTGTTGAAAAGTCAGTGACGTCCGACCGACCTTGATGACGCGAGTGCAAACTCTCAGCAATCCGCCAGATCTAATCTCTTCACGGAATTCGACCACATGACGCACGTCCGCCCATCCAAGATGAGCGTCGGCGAGTTGATCTACTCCGCCACCAAGACCACCAACAAAGAAGGATGACGCGTCATCGAAGAACGCCGTGTAAAAACGGACGTTCATATGTCCCATCGCATCACAAAGCCACGGATGTGCTACGGCTTTCAGTGTTTCCACGTGAGATCCCAATCTTCGTAGGGTTGCGCCCGGTCGTCGACACGGCCACAAAGCAAAAGTTTTTGACGCATCTGCTAGGCGCTGATGCCGCCATCGACGGGCAAGGCGATACCGGTGATGGACCGCGCGTTTTCACTGCATAGAAAAAGCATAGCCGACGCGACTTCAGTCGGATCAACGAAACGCTTGGTGGGCATTTCATTCAGGAAATGCTCTTTTGCCGTCTGCTCGATAGACAGACCGAGGGCCGCAGCTTTCGCTTCAACTTGCGCGGCCGCGAGTGGTGTATAGACCCAACCGGGGCAGATCGCATTGCATGTGATGCCGAGTTCAGCGCCTTCTAATGCCACCGTTCGGGTAAGCCCGAGAATGCCGTGCTTTGCGGCGACATATGCCGTCTTGCCGACTTCGCCGGCGAGCGCCAGCGTCGAAGCAGTGTTGACGATCCGACCCCATCCCTTCCGTTTCATTCCCGGGAACACGGCCTTGATGGCATGGAATGCTGCGCCAAGATTCACAGCCAGCAGTCGGTCCCATTGTTCGGTCGGGAAGTTCTCCACGCCGCTCACAAACTGAACGCCGGCGTTGTTTATGAGAATATCGATGTCGCCTAATTGCGTGATCGCGGCCTCAACCAAGGCGCCGCCCTGTCGGCCATCTGATAAATCGTGATCGAAATGGATGCTCTTGCGGCCGCTGAGCTCGCTGAGTTCGTCCACAAAGCGAGAAATGGAGTCCCGATCGCCGAGACCATGGATGGCAACCTGTGCACCGGATCGGGCGAACGTCCTCGCTATGTCTTGCCCCATTCCGGTTGTGGAGCCGGTGATCAGTACCGTCCGTCCAGCCAGCGGTACACTAAAATCGGTGTCCATGATTGCTCCTCGAATGCCTTTATTGGCTAAAAGCTATCAGACACCGTATTTGAAGATAACGCGTTTTCTGTTATCGATATATGCAATTCCTGAATAAATGGGCGACGGATGGACATCGGGCTTTTACGAACATTCACAGCAGTCGCGGCACTGGGCAGTTTCTCCGGGGCCGCGCAGCGTCTGAATATGACTCAGTCGACGGTCAGCCAGCAGATTGCTCGCCTCGAAGAACACCTGGGAAAGCAACTGTTAATTCGCACAACGCGGCGCTGTCGCCTTACCCATGATGGTGACGAGCTTATGGAGCGCGCCAGCCAGGTGGTGGCGCTTGTCGACGAGATGGAAAACGCGTTCAGACCCGAGTTAAGCAGTGGAACCGTCGTCGTGGGCGTCGTTGACGACTCCTACCTTTTCGCTCCGCTCACGCGAGCTCTGGCGGAGTTCGTCGAACGGCGCCCCACAGTAAACATTGAAATAAGGGCAGGAATGTCCGCGGACCTTTTGCGCGAGTTGAAAGCACGGAATATTGAACTCGCTTTGCTGCGGGTTGATCCTGAGGTGGAGCGTGCGGGGCTCTTACAGACCAGCAAGCTGGTTTGGATCTCGGCACCCACGTGGCAGGTTCCAGCAAATGGAGTCATTCCATTGGCAGTCGTCGGCGGCACATGCAACTATCACAAGGTTGCTGTCGAGACACTGAGGCGGGCGCAGCTCCAATCGCGGCGCGTAGTCACCTGCAGCAGTCTGGAAGGCGTGCTGGAGGTCGTCCGAGCCGGTCTTGCGATTTCCGTGGTGCCGGAGGGTGAACTGCGTAGTGGCATGGAGATCGTGAGCGATCATCGCCTTCCAAAGCTTCCCCATACGGGTCTCAAAATCAGCTTTAGCGATCAGGAACCATCGCTGGCAGCGAAGCAATTGGCTCGAGTTATCGAGCACACGCTTCAGAACCAGGTCCCGCTCAGGCGCCAGGCCTGACGTTCTAGTGCAACGTGGCCGGGTCGACCATGTAATTGGTTGACGTCGACGGGTGAACTAGATCAGCAAGCTTGTTGGCGGTTGCCATCGACAGTGTCCAGCCCAGCGATCCATGGCCGCAGTTGAGGTAGAGGCCTTTGACTTTCGTTTGGCCGACAATAGGTTTGCTGTCGGGAGTGACTGGTCGAAGTCCGGTCCACGGGTGGACCTCTCCGTCGAAATCTCCTGCTTTCGGGAAGATGCCCTTCGCGGTGGCGAGAAGGGTGCGAAACCTGTCCTCTCTGAACTTACCATTGAGGGGCCCGATGTCGGCCAGCCCCGCAATTCGCAGTCGGTCGCCTATTCGGCAAAAGACCGTCTTTCGAGCTGTGTCGGTAACGCTCGCAACCGGGGCTGAGGCCAGAGCCGGAATAGTCAGCGAATATCCTTGAACGGGCCAGATTGGCAACGAGATTCCAGCGGTCCTGGCGATAGGTGCAGTCCACGCACCTAAAGAAATCACCGCGCGGGTGCATTGAAGTTCCTCCGATTCCGCTGTGACCCCGACAAGCTCGTTTGCGCGAGTCTGAATACGGCGGACCGTCGTGTTGAACAGAAAGCGCACGCCATAATCTCGCTCAAGGAGCAGCCGCAGGTTCCTGCAAAACAAGCTCGAATCGCCGGCCTCGTCGTGTGGCGACCATATGGCTCCCTCGAATAAATGACCGTAGTGCGCTAGCGCCGGCTCTTTCTCGAGCGCCTGCTCTCGCGTCAAGACGACCTGACCTGCGCCATAACGGTTCTTGAGCTTGCTGAGGACCTCTGCCTTGAGAAGACTCTCCCGACTGGAGAAAAGCGTGATCTTGCCGGTTTTGCTGTAATCGAATTCCAGCTTCCCTGAAAGTTCGGCGATGCCCGATCGGCTTTGCAGCGCAAGCTCCAAAAGGTCGGTCGTATTGTGTTCGAAGGCTTTCTGCGTTGCGTTGCCAAGAAAGCGCAGGCCCCATGCCATAAACGCCGGCGAGAGCGCCAGGCGGACCCGGAAAGCCGGGTCCAGCCCGAGAATGTATTTCGGGATGTTCATGGCGAGCGAGGGGGAGGCCATCGCATCGGTGTAAAAGTAGCTGAGTTGCGCGCCGTTGCCAAAACTGGCGCCGGCTTCCGCAGGCCCTGGAGCGGCGTCGATGACGCAGACCTCATGCCCTTTTTTTGCCAATGCGTAGGCGGACGTCATGCCGACGACGCCAGCGCCAAGTACTAGAATGCGGCTCATTGAAAACCCTAATCCCGAAGACGAGCGATGACTTCGACCTCGACCGGGACACCACGCGGCAGAGCCGCAACGCCGACTGCGAACCTGGCGTGCGCGCCAGATTCCCCAAAAACCTCGACAAACAGGTCGGAGGCGCCATTCACGACAGCGGGAATGTTGGTAAATTCTGGCGTGCAGGCCACGAAGCCGGAAACCTTGACAAGCTCCTGGATTCTCGACAGGTTTCCGTCCGTCGCCAACGACAACTGACTGATGACATTGAGCGCCGCCAGTTTCGCCGCTTCGTAGGCCATTTCTTGCGAGACTGCATCGCCGGCCCGGCCCGTATATTTCACCACTCCGTCCTCCAGGGGCAGTTGGCCCGAGACGTAAACCAGGCCGCGGTCCACTTTGAATCCGAGTAGGTTGCCGGCCGGCTTGGAGATTTTCGGCAGAGCGAGGTTGAGCGAACTGATGCGCTGTTCAGGGGTCTGGAGCATTGTCACTTTTTCTCCTGAGAATATTCTCGGGCCTGTGCCAGGAAGCCGTCGAAGATGATCGTGTCGATAGCGGCGACACCATATTCTGGATGCCACTGCACCCCGACGGCAAAGCCACCATCCTTCTTCTCCAATGCCTCCACCACCCCATCCGGAGAGACGGCGAGGACCTGGTAGGCATCCGAGGGAAGAACAGATTGGTGATGAACACTGTTTACCTCATGAATCTCGCCCACTGGTGTTTGCAGGTGGCGTGAGGTGCCGCTGATCTCGATCCGGTGGTGAGCAATTGAGGCCGATTGATCGGGCTTATGTTCGAGGGCGCCGTCGATGTCGGTAGGAATGTCCTGGACCAGTTCCCCGCCAAGGCATACAGCCAGAAGCTGCATGCCGTTGCAAATCCCGACAATGGGCATTGCGCGCGATAACGCTCCCTCAATCAAGGCCCGCTCGAAATTCGTTCGTGCAGGCTTCGTTACATAATCCTTGCGCGCAGTCTGGCGATACAGCGCCGGGTCGATGTCAAACATGCCACCGGTAACGAGCAAGCCGTCGATGGCATCCAGATAGTCATCGACGTGCTCATGATAAGGGAGGAGGAAAGGGAGGCCGCCGGCCTTCGAGATAGCGTCGGCGTAATTTTGCCTCACGACATATTCGGTTTCCGGCGCAGCGAGATCATTGATATCTGGCGTGATGCCAATACGTGGAAGGTGAGGCATGTTCATTCCCTATGATAGCCAGGCCCGAGCAACGTCTTGATAAATGTCGACGGCCTTGAGCACATTGTCGATCGACACAGACTCATTGGGTTGCCCGCTTAGTCCCAAGGAGCCGGGGCCGATGATCGCGAAAGGCACAGACAATCCGTCCAGCAGCACGGTGCCATCGCTGTAGTAAGACACCCCTTTGACGTCCGGTGGGGCCATCCGGTGACGGCCGCAAACGTCAACGCAGAGTTTGACGAAGCTGTCGTCAGGTTGGCTTTCCACTGCGGGCTTGAAATCCAGGATGCTTATGGACACGTCCTGGGGTGCCAACTTCTCGACCTGGGCCACGACCGCTGCATGATCCACGCCTGGAGGCAGCCGGATATCAAAATCGACCGTACAATTGTCTGGCGTGAGGTTGACCGCCGAGCCACCTTGGATGCGACCGACGCGAACTGTCGGCCCGTCGAGAAGCGGGTGCTGCGGATATTCCAACTTCATTGCGTAGAGGCGCGATAGGAACATGTGAATGAGATCAATTGCGTTGACGCCTGCCTCGCCAGAAACATGGCCAAGTCTGCCTGTCGCCGTCGCTCGGAGCCACAGAGCTGCTTTCTCCACGATTATGACGTCGAGATCACTTGGCTCGCCGCAAAGGAATGCTCCGATTTCTTTTTTCAGGCCCTGTTCGACGAACCGTCGAGCCCCGAGGAGATTTGCGCTTTCGCCGGCAGTAAACGCGAGTATCACGTCACCCTTCAGCTTTTCACGAGGTTCCTCGACCAGCTTGCCGGCGGCGGCAATCATGGCCGCAAGCGCGCTCTTCATGTCAGTTGAACCCCGGCCGTAAAGCCGACCATTCTCAACTTCACCCGAGAAGGGCCATCTCTGCCACGGCACGGTGCCCACCGGCACGGTGTCCATATGAGACGAGAGAACCAGGGCCGCCTTTTCACCAGTCCCTCGGATTCTGCCCAAAACATTCGCACGTCCCGGAAGAAATTCATCCAGCTCGGAGTCCACGCCTAGTGCGAGCAGTTCCTGATGCACCAGCCTGGCAACCTCGATTTCCCTGCCCGGGGGGTCGCAGCTGTCGATTGCAACGATCTGCTGAAGAAACCGGATGGGATCGAAGGAGCTTTTACCCGCGCTGACCGCTTGAGTAGTTACAGTCGACATAATTCATCCTCTACTTTTTGCAGCGGAGAATGGCGACTTTGACCCACTAACTGAAACGCAAAAGCATAATGAATTGATCGATGAACTTTATGAATTGCCGGTGCTTAGCGGTCAAAAGACTCAAGGTGAGGCGCTTCGGCGGAGAAACGCTGGGGAAGGAAATCGTTGCGAGACGGACGGCTCCGGACCTCAGCGGTGGATGGTTCTCACGAGATTACTCAAAATCCTCCCCCCTCGCCTGTAATGGAAAGCCGTAAGCGCGCATCTTGTTATAAAGGGTCTTGCGTGAGATCCCGAGATATCGCGCAGTTTCTCCGCGACGGAATCGATGCCTTTGAAGCGCATTGAGGATCCATTCCCGTTCGTCTGCCGGATGCGGCTGTGGCGCGTCAGCGCCACCCAAGGGCGGCAGATGCTCGGCCTTGATCCAATCGCCCTCGCAGCCAATGGCCGCCGTTTCGAGGACGGAACGCAGCTCGCGGATGTTTTCAGGCCAGCCATAGGTCATGAGAACGCGATAGGCCGAGTGGTCCACCGACAGCTTTCGGCTGCGACGATCCTTTCTGAGCGCCTGGAGAAAGTGTTCTGCAAGCAGGGGAAGATCCTCGAGGCGATCGCGCAGGCTGGGAAGGAGGATGTGTCCGGGGGCGAGGCGCGACTCCAGCGACGGGATGATCTGCCCGCTTGAGCCGAGCTCAGTTAGCGACCGCGTCGATGTCAGGATCAGGCGTCCTTCAAACCGCCCCCTGTCGTTGTCGCCGAGCCGCCGGTAGACCCCGGTCTCAATGACTTCCATCAACCGCTCCTGGACGTCTGAGGACAGGCACTCGATGTTCTCGATCAGCAAAGTTGCCTTTGGTTGATAGCCAAGCAGCCCAAGCATCTTGCGACCGCCGTCGCTTGGGGCCGAGCCAAACAGCGATTCTCCACTGGCGCCCACGGGGCTCGCGCTGATCAGTTTGCTCCCGGGACGTCTGGAAGCTTCATGAATGGCGCGTGCCAGAAGCTTCTTACCCGTTCCGACCTCTCCGGTAATCAGCACCGGCAGCGGAGAGGCCGCGAGCTTCTCGAACCGTTGCTTGATCTGCTGGATCGCCGGCGACCGGCCGACGATCGCGTATTCGCGCTGCACATGCTCGAGTTGGCGCTCCAGTTCATCAATCCGCTTCTGCAAGGTGCCAACCGACTTAAAGGCCGAGGTGATCTGCTCCATCGAGGCCTCGAGCGGTACGCGGTCAATGGTGGAGCCGCCGATATATCCATCGGCCCTCGATACCGCCGACACCTCGTACATCTGATCGGGGCTTACGATGGGACCACCTTCGAGGACACAGAGAGTGTTTTCTGAAATCGCCCTAATCTGGCGAAAGACGACCTTGGCGTACTCGGCCGCCTGCGTCAGGCTGAGCCCGGTGCGGCTTCCGACCGTACCCCCGACATTCCAGCCGAGATTGAGATTGATGATGTCGACGCCAGCGTGAGCGGCCTGCTGCGCCTCCGCCGCCGTGCGAACATAGGCGAGCGTTGCCATGCCTCTCTTCTGGGCGGCCCGGAGCATGTCGAGTTCGCGCTGGAACCCCAGTCCGGCGCGCTCGATCTCGGTCCGAAAGCGTCCATCGAGGAAGATGGCGGTCGGGAAGTTGACGATGGCGCCGAAGCCCGCTTTGGCAATGCTCTCCAGTACAGTCTCGATTGAGCATCTGGGATCGAAGGCGCTACCGCCGAAGAAGACCGGGACCTTGGCAACCGGAAGGATTTCCGATCGGGCGAAATCGAGAACGAAGTCATTGCTGTTGCGCAAGGCGAGCAGCGAGAAGATCGACGGGGCGCCCATGCTGCGCAGACGCCCGGCATTCAGCGCGAGAATGAAGTCCGCGCCGCCGCGGCAGGCCGCCTGGGCGGCCATTCCCGTGCCGATGGCGGCGCCGACGAGTGTCGAATTGGGCTTGCCAAGTGTGGCCTTGAGCGTCGCAACAATCTCCACCCTCGCATGCGCGGGAGCAGAGACGAGAGATCGAGGGTCGGCAGGATGTGCGATCGGATCAGCCATTGTGAGGC
>NZ_KB902614.1 GCF_000379605.1 Rhizobium giardinii bv. giardinii H152
ATCTGCATCAACAGGCCGGACATCTGATTGCAAGCAATCGCGTTGTCCGTATACTCAAATCCTGATGAGGGAGGAGCCGTCCACATCTGTAATCTCTATAATGTGACGACCACGCGCGACGCGGTTCTGCAGTTTACAAAGGCGTTCCGGGATCGAGCCGGCTGGAATGAAGCCTCCTTCGATGTTTATCCAGGCTATCAGGCGCCGATTGTGCGCGTCGCCGAGGACGGACAGCGCGAGGTTGCCCGAGCGACCTGGGGAATGCCGTCGCCGCCAGCCTATGTGAAAAACTACGATCCCGGCGTCACCAATATTCGCAATGTGAGTTCGCCGCACTGGCGGCGCTGGCTTGGCCCGACCAGCCGCTGCGTCGTGCCGTTCACGTCTTTTGCCGAACCTGATCCTGCCAGCAAAGTCGAGGGCGGACGCGTGCCGAACGCCTGGTTCGCGGGCAATGAAGAACGGCCGCTGATGTTTTTCGCGGGCTTCTGGACCCCGTGGAAGGGCGTGCGCAAAGTCAGGGATGGCGAGCAGGAATACGAGCTGTTTGGATTTCTGACGACCTCGCCCAACGAGATTGTCTCGCCGATCCATCAAAAGGCCATGCCCTCCATTCTGACCACGCCTGAAGAAGTCGAGACCTGGCTGACAGCACCGTGGGATGAAGCCCGCCACCTACAGCGTCCGCTCCCGGGCAACATGCTTGTGATCGTGCCGCCAAAGGCCAAACCGAAGCCGGACGAGGAAGGTCTGTTGCTTTGATCACCAGCACAGAGCACGATCACGGCAGTCAAATGGCCGTTTACCAAATGCCGGCTTATCCTGTGGGCACTGACGTCATGGGGAGCGCGCAAAACGTGCGCAAAATCATCCATGTCGATATGGATGCCTTTTATGCCTCGGTCGAGCAACGTGACAATCCGGAGCTGCGTGGCCTGCCACTGGCCGTCGGCGGGTCGGCGGCACGCGGTGTCGTAGCGGCTGCAAGTTACGAGGCCCGTGTCTTCGGCGTGCATTCGGCCATGCCGTCGGTCACCGCCAAGCGCAAATGTCCGGACTTGATCTTTGTGCCGCCGCGCTTCGACGTCTACAAGGCGGTATCGCAGCAGATCCGCGAGATCTTCGCCGAATATACGCCGCTGATCGAGCCGCTGTCGCTGGACGAAGCCTATCTCGATGTTACCGAGAACCTGAAGGCCATGGAGATCGCCACGGAGATTGCGCTGGAGATCCGAGCTAAGATCAAGGCGGTCACAGGCCTCAATGCCTCGGCAGGCATTTCT
>NZ_KB902615.1 GCF_000379605.1 Rhizobium giardinii bv. giardinii H152
AGATACGGCTGTCACGACCTTTTTTGCACCGCTTTTGGCGGCCCACTGCGCAGCCGGCTGAGCGAGTTGCGACAAGGTAAAGCTTGTCCGGAGAAAGAATTCCGACTGTTTGTTGATCGACGATGTTCCTGCGTTGAAGATGACCGTCGGTACTTTGGCCTGCTTTGTGAGGGGCGCGACAGCGATAGCGTTTGGCGTGAAATCAAAACCCGCCAGATATTTCACACCCTCGCGCACCAAGAGTTCTTGAGCTGCGGCTTTACTCGCGTCGGCGTTTGGGCCTCCGACGTCCTTGTAGATAAATTCAACCTTGTTGCCGGCGACCTCGTCTCCGTGCAAGGCAATATAGACATCGATAGCCTCACGAAACTGTTTGCCCCAGATGGCATTCGGTCCCGAAAATGTCGCGATAACACCCACCTTGATCGTCTCGGCCAAGGCCACGGTGCTCGCCGTTGACAGCACTGCGGTTGCCACGGCGCATAGCGCAAGCTTCTTGAATTTCATGATATCCTCCCTCCCGGAAATGCGTCCGGACGCAACTCGGTGAAATCCGCTCTCCTAGCAAATATTAGTACGGATACCGTACTATAATTGTCAAGCCGAAGCTGATTGCCGCAGGTCCGCCAGCTCCCACGGTACCAAGCTCGACAGGCAGATATATTTCGGCTCCTTGTCGTTTTGGTTCAGCTCAACGTCGTCAATCTGCCGAACCAAATCGTCGCCAGATACTACGACGGTGCCGTCATCTCTGGTAGCTTCTTATCCACTCGACAGATTTGCGAACGCCACCAAAAGGGTAGAAGTGCAGGCGGATATCGCCGTACACTCCGTCGACCATTGCGTCGGCGTAGTCGTCGACGAGAACGTCTGGTCCGGCGCTTGACAGTAGCTGGGTGATCGAAAGCCCATATTTTTTAAGGACCGCTGTCGAGGAGGAGACGCCGCAAACCGCCGCAAACCGCATCAGCGTTCTGATACTTGCTGGCCCGGGAATACCGACATGGATGGGCACCGTTATTCCTCTGCTGCGGATTCCAATGATCCATTCAAGCACTGGAACGGCACTGAATGTGAACTGGGTAAAAATCGACCATTCAAGATTGAGCGCTTCGAGAATGCGGCGTTTCTCCGAGATCGCTTCGGTAAGCACGCTGGCGCTTTGCGAGGGATGGCCCTCTGGATGCCCGGCTATAGCGACGTGTCTGATCGCGTGCTGTTGCAGGACACCGCTCCGCAAGATCGCTGCGGTATCGGGAAATGCGCCCTTGGGAGGATC
>NZ_KB902616.1 GCF_000379605.1 Rhizobium giardinii bv. giardinii H152
CCCGCCTGCAGAGCGCCTACAGCGGTCTGCGGATCTGAGATTTGATCCCAAACGACCCGATCTACTTTTGCGATCCTCGCGCCTGCGTACCCAGACTGCGGTTCTTTCCGCGGCACGTAAGAGTCGTTACGATCATAGGTGAAGCTGGCACCTGGCCGAGCCAGTTCCAGGTTGAATTTGAACGGTCCCGAGCCGATGTTTGCGGTTACCTGCTCAGTAGCGGCCAGCTTTGCATCCTGCTCACGCATTATAGCAAGGTAATATCCACTGGATGCGCCGAGGATGTCTATCAGTATTGGCAGCGGCTCCTTCAGAACGATCGAAAACGTCTTGTCATCCTTCTTCAAAACGTCCTGCGCCCGTGACATGATAAGTTGTCCACCGGCATCGACCTGAGCCCATCTTCGAACCGAAGCTACGCAGTCTCCCGCAGTAACTGGTGTGCCATCATGCCATTCCAGGCCATCCCTCAGCTGAAACGTGTACGTCTTTTTGTCCTCAGATAGGGTCCATGTTTCCACCATCTGGGGCTGCGCCTGAAGCTGCGAGTCCAAGGCGAACAATGTATCATAAATGGCCATAGCATGGCTGGCGGTGACGTCGCTGGAGGTGAAGATTGGATCGAAAGCAGTTAGGGCGTCGCCCATAACCATCCGGATGCTTTTCGCTTCGGCTGAAGTGGTTTGCGCGCGGAGGATGGATGGAATGGAGAGTGATGCTCCGGCTGCCATACCCAATTTCAGCGCACTGCGTCGAGATATAATCATTGTTCATTCCCCTTTTTTTGTTGGAAGTTCTGTATGCAAGTTATGATTGCATCTTTAGACAGACGTCGAAGGTGCAATCAGTTAGTAGCTCGAACGGACACCTTCCCTTCAGGCATGCTTAGCCGCCGCTTGCGGCTTCTGCTTTTACCGCACTGCATGGTCTGGAACTGCATCAGCAGTACACCGTCATAAGCCTCTTTTTCGGCATTTGCAACAATTGTTTCATAACGATTTATGTGAAACATTCGATGCGATTTTCTCCGATTGCTAGACGCTTACACTGCAGACATTGACAGTCTCCTCAGCCAGATCGCCTTCTGTGAATGATCTTTTCAGCAGCATTTTTTAAGAAGTGGATCGCCATCGATGGCTGAATAAGCGCACGAAGCTATCGATCTGTCCAATTAGTTCTTACAAAACAACAATAATAATTCCGAAAAATGATAA
>NZ_KB902617.1 GCF_000379605.1 Rhizobium giardinii bv. giardinii H152
TTTCATTGCCCGAGGAGGAGTTCTGGAGCAGGCCGGAATTCCAACCCTTCAAGGCTGACTTTACCGAGCAGCGCCTCGGATGGAAGCTTTCGTCGCTCTACAGCGTCAATGCGGAATTTGGCGCGGTTAAGATCATCGGCGCCAATGCGTTTAACCGGCGGCTCGGTTTGCCTCGGTCGACGTCCACGATCGTCCTGTTGGAGAAAATGACAATGCGTCCCGTAGCCATTCTCGACGGTACCGCAATATCGGCGACGCGAACCGGAACATACGCTTCAAAGGTGTTTCAGCGGTGCTTTCCCGAACAAGAGAAGATTTCGGTCTTTGTCTTTGGTGCGGGGCCGGTCGCCAGAGCCACAATTTCGTGCCTGGACCACATCGGTTCGGATAGGGTCCGAGAGATCTTCGTGCGAAGCCGGACGTTCGAAGGTGCAGAAACAATGATAGGAGTTCTGCGTGCGCAAACGACGATCCCGCTGATCCCGGTTGCGGATAATAGCCGGCTTTGCGACTGCGCATTCGTCGTCACTGCATCCAATGCCCGGCAACCCATATTTGAGGACAGGGAGCTCCTTGCGGACGCAGTGACGCTCCACCTGGGCGGCGATGAAGTTCCGCAACCCTATCTTGTTCGCGCACTTCGCACCGGGACCGTCGTCTGCGACAGCCTGGCAATGGTGTCGCACAGAAGGTCGCAAAGCTTGGCCCTGCATTTTTGGCGGAATGGGCTGTCCCTCGAGACCGTCGGACCGCTGTTGGGGATTCGTGAACTTTCGGCATCGCAGGATTGGTATCTAAAGCAGGTTGGACCCGTATGTATTACCTGCGTCGGACTTCCAATGCTCGACCTCTACGTCGCTCAGGCAACCTTCGAGAAATACGTAAAAGCGCACAACGGGATTTCCTCCCTGAATTGAACGACCGCGAGCACGAGCGCATATCGGGCTGTGCGTAGCAGAGGTGGAGATCACCATGCACCTGACAGGCATTTTGGCGGATCACATATGGCGCGCCTCGCAAGTGGAACGTCCGCCCTCGATCGATGAAATCGCTCTGCGTTGCGTCCTCGACCTGATTGGCGCTGCCATTGCCGGCGCGGAGGCAAAAGGCCCGACTGCGACGCGACAGTCCGCGCCGCTCATCTTCGGTGAGGGCACCGCCCCCATATGGATGTCGGCAAAGACAGCAGCTCCCGTCGCCGCCCTCATCTGCAATGCGGCGGCGGCTTGCGCACTTGATCTTGATGACGGGCATCGGGCGGCGCGCGGGCAC
>NZ_KB902618.1 GCF_000379605.1 Rhizobium giardinii bv. giardinii H152
ATCTTGATCCGTTATGGATGAGTGCTGGCTGGTGAAGTTGCCCCGCTAGCTTCGATAGCTGAGAGGGCAGGAATTCGCAGCCACGACGAGTGCTTTGAATTGATTGTTCCTGCTCCAGCGAAGCCGGAAAAGTCGCTTTCATCAGTGCCAACTCGTTGTTCACGGTAGTTCCTAACGAGGTCAATGTGATTGCGGCAGTCTGGCCTGCCATCTTCCATCCTTAATCAGTTGCCGCACTACCTTTGGAAGCAGCCCCCTAATGGCAGCAACTTCGGCCGAGCGCTCATCTCGTGCATTCACCGCAAGAACCACCGACCGCGATATTGAGGGATTCATGATTTTGGCCATTCGTACAAGGCCGAGCGACGTTTCGCGCTGGACCGCGGAAGGCGTCAAGATCGAGTGAGCTTTGCCGTCCGCCACCATGTCTATAATCGTCGAGAGCGAATCTATTTCGTACCGGACGTCCAAGACGACGTTGTGCATCTTTGCTACGTCGGTCACGGCTCTCTGGACGCTGGTCACATTCATGGGCACTGCCAGGGGATAGGCGCTCAGCTGATCAAGCGAGACGGTATTTTCGAAAGGAGGGCTGCCCGGTGGGATGATCAGACAAAATTCCTCTTCGGCCAGTACGTCGTAATATGAACCGTCATCTTTCATGGTGTAGAAGACGGCGAGGTTGAATCGGCCGGCAAGCATCATTTCTTCAATCGAACCGCTCATCCCCTCGACGATCTTGAGCGAAACTTTTGGGAATCGCTCGTTCGCCATGTTGAGCAGTTCCGGTGCCATAAAGCGCGCGGGTCCGGATGGTAGGGCGATGGACACTTCGCCCACGGGTATCTTCGGTTTACTGGTAAGCTCTTCCTCAGCGATGCTTACCTGGTTCAAGATGATGCGCGCATGGTGCAGCAAACGCGTTCCGGCCGGCGTCAGGGTGACGCCGCTACGTTCGCGAACGAGAAGTTTGGTCCCTAAACTGTCCTCCATCTCGCGAACATGAAGGCTGAGCGCGCTTTGTGCGACGTTCATATGTTCCGCGGCACGGGTAAAACCGCCTGCTTCGGCTATGCCAACGAAGTATTTTAACTTCTTAAAATCCACGTCTGGCGTCCTTCGCGCGATGAGCCATACCAGTATCGCAAAACGAGATGGACGGGAAGTTGCTTCTGAAATTTTCTCTCCGCTCGCACAAGAAATACGAGCTTGTAGCAGTTAGAGAAAGGCTTCAATGGACGGTATAAGTTCTATCCATCTGAA
>NZ_KB902619.1 GCF_000379605.1 Rhizobium giardinii bv. giardinii H152
ACGCGGTGACGCGCAAAGGGTGAAGTCGGCCACGTCGGTGCCCTGCCTACCGCCGGCTCCCCGAATAAGCTGCGCGATGATTTCTGCCGCGGCGTCGGCCTCTCTGACACCTGGACGAATTACCTCCTTTGCACGCAACATCCCAGCATCAGCGATAGCCGCCGCTTCGCGCATGAGTGCAATNTCCAAATCGGACTTGATCCCGCGGATCCAGCAAACGGTATTGCCGAAATCCANGAATTTCGCTGCTGGCATACGTGCACGGAATTTTCCGACCGTTTGACTCGAAAGGCTTTGGGCCTCTATCCCGATATTGGCCTTTTCAACCCCAGCTTCCCGCAAGTGGTCGATGAGCGCATCCCAGCCATCGTTGTCGGGATTTGCGATGAGGCTCTCAGGGTACCCAATGACCCGGCTACGATCCATAAACATTTGATGCACCGCAGCGGGTGCGTCCATGCGGCGTGTAATGAAGGTCGGTTCCTCATCGTTTAGCGTGAGGATCAGACCTTGTGGCACATAGCCAGACTTAGCAGTGTAACCAGTCAGGTAGGTTATGTTGGCAGGCTCGACCACCATCAGAGCGCTGATTTCCCGGCGCTCCATCTCGACTTTCACGGCGGCCAAGCGCCTCAGATACTCGTNTCGTGGAAAAACCTGCGGTCCCTGTGGCATAGCCATGACATCAACCCTTTGTTAGATTTTTGGTTGGTTTGAATTCTTCTTCCGGTGCGTTACAGCACCTAAGGTGGCTGACTTGCTGACAATTAGGGGACTGCCTGACCGCTCTTCACGGAGCGCGGAACGCATCTCTGCGTCATCGGCCTGTCAAAGCAGTCAATTCAGCAACTCCCAACAATATTGAGCGTTTCGATGATCCGCTTCTGCGTTTTAGTCTCCTGGTTCGATAACTCAGATTCGCGATGCATAGCATGCCGCGTTTCGACAACGGCTTCGCGTTCTTGGCGGGAAAGCAGATCGTTTTAAGCGTTGTCGGGATCTTCCGGTTACGAAACTGAAGATCGGAAAGCCGGGCGTGGCAGCCCAAGATCCGAAGCGAAATTATCTCTGAGGCCGTATTCGTCCAAGATGTCCAGAACATGCCATGCGGTGGAATGCACGCTAGCCAGCACTGGACATCCAAGTGCCCCAGTCATCTCGACTAGGTCCGAGCGATTCACCGAAAAAGCCGCGCACGATACG
>NZ_KB902620.1 GCF_000379605.1 Rhizobium giardinii bv. giardinii H152
ATCATGGTTTCGATATGCATCATTTCTGCTCCCCTTTTAGGTTTTTACACAGGGAACATCGCAAGGGTCGGGCCAGTTCGCAGCTTTCGACGAATACATTGATTAACCGCTTGGAAACTTGTGCGAAATTCGACGGCCATGCCCCCCACGGAAGAAACTTGTACGTCAGCTTCCTGCGCACACCGTCACCTAATGGAGACATATCTTGTCTCGCTTAAGAGACGATTTGTCGATAGAGTTACGGTCACGCAATTCATCGGGCTCCAACCAGGTCAGGCTGAGATGACGCTTCCGGAGTGGTTCGCAGGTTCGTCGGAAGAAGCCGGGTTTCTCCGCCTCGTGCTCGATCACGTGTCGGACTGCCTCGTTGCCGTCGATACAGCAGGGACAATCGTCTTGATCAATGAGCCCTACTGCCGACTGCTGGGCGGTGAGGCCGATGACTTCTTAGGGCGTCACATAACCGATGTGGTTGGGCCGCAGACCAGGCTCCATTTCGTTGCACGCGGGATCGGCACCCATGTCGGTTATCCGCTCGAGGTGCGTGGCCATAAACTGGTGACGAAGCAAGTTCCGGTGCACCGGGACGGCAAGATCATCGGCGCGGTCGGCCTTGCCCTGTTTTCCGACTACGATGCCTTGAAGAAAACCTACAGCCGCATATCGAAAGCGGAACTCGCCCTTCCGCAACGTCCCAGAGCATGGCAATCGAAGTTCAGCCTGGATGACATCATCGGCACGGGTGAGTTGATGGATTCCTATCGTGACGCCATCAAGATGGCCGCTGCGTATGAGTTGCCTGTGATGATTTGTGGCGAGACCGGCGCGGGCAAGGAACTGGCCGCGCATGCGCTGCATGCATTGTCGGACAGGCGTACTGGACCCTTTGTGTGGATTAACTGCGCTTCCATACCCAGCGAGCTCATCGAAGCCGAACTCTTCGGTTATGAAGGTGGTGCTTTCACGGGTGCTCGCAGCCAGGGCAAACCCGGCAAGTTCGAGCTTGCCGCAGGTGGGGTGCTATTCCTGGACGAGATCGGCGACATGCCGCTCGCGCTTCAGGGCAGTTTGCTGCGCGTTCTGCAGATGAACGAACTCGTCCGCGTCGGCGGCACTAATCCGGTCAGCGTCGACCTGGGAATCGTCTGCGCGACTAACACACATCTTCTTGAGCTGGTGAGGGTGGGCCGCTTTCGCGAGGACCTTTATCACCGGTTGAATGTTCTGCCGATCAATGTCCCTCCCCTGCGA
>NZ_KB902621.1 GCF_000379605.1 Rhizobium giardinii bv. giardinii H152
TAAACTAGAATCTCCGAGCCGTCTACGGCCGACGAATTGGGGTATGAAGCATGAACCGACTGTGTCGTCGCACCTACCGAACCGCGCAAGATCGATACTGACGTGCAATCACATACGGTTAGTCCTACCCACGAAAATACGCGGTCAGTATCGGAATGTCGGAGTGACCGGATCCCCCAAAAAATGGCCTCTTCCCGGGGATAGGAAGAGGCCAACAGCTTCTCCTCATAGCACCCGATCAGACTGCCAAGCGATCGGGCCTTGGGATAATTCCTCGATCGGCCATAGCCGACAATAAATTATTTTAACTGCCCCAGCATTGTACGAAAGAGGACAAACCGGATCACCCGGTCGGGCCGATCTCTGCGGAGGCCATGCTGGCTTCTTCTTCGCCCCCGGCGACCCCAAACGAGGTGCGTAGGATGTGTTCTGCTGCCCAAATCGGCCCACCATCCTCGTCCGGAAAACCGTATCCGTGCACTAAGATCAGATCGATGTCGGATGATTGACGAACGATACCTTCGCTCAAGAGCGTTACCGCCTCCCGCGCCATTTCGCCAAGCAGCCAATGGCGCAGAGCGGGATCGATCGACTTTCCCGATGAGACTGTAACCTCCCGTGATCGCGACATACCGCACGAAAAGAGAGCTGTCTTCACGTCCTTCTGGGACACCCCTCTTCGACGCAAATCGTCCGCGGCCGCCCGACAAGCAGCTATGATGCGCTCACCGACTAGACCAGATTGCCGGCTAACGACTGCCTGCGCACCGGTCTTTCGAAGGAGTGCGAGTACCGCATTGACGGCTGCGGGCTTGGTGGCTGCAGTCGGTGTCACCTCAACAAGGGATCTCCTTCTTGAGAGGCGGAAATTGAGGCCGACAATATCCGCACTTCCCCTTCGCGAATTCGCAAGGCGATCCATATCTCTACTGCGGGTCGTAGCAATAATAGCGTTGGACTTCGCAAGGGAAGCGAGACGCCTGATCGAGAGAGCCGTTTTTCGGTCATCCCCAGTGTCGATAATGAGGTCGGCTTCGGCTACGGCAGAGCCATCGGTACTGATCGACAGGCCAGATTTGCGAAGCAATGCGGCAATCGCCCTGGCGCGCTTTCCAGACCCTGATATTGCGACGGAGACCACGCGTCTATCATCCCCAGAAGCGCCGGGAAATCGAAAGGCTCCTTTACCAGAGAGAAAGAGATGAATTCGCGCTTGCGCGTGTTTGCTTTTGCGAAGTTGCAG
>NZ_KB902622.1 GCF_000379605.1 Rhizobium giardinii bv. giardinii H152
GTTCGGGTAAAGCCGAGCTCCGGAAGCGATGACTTCGGTTTCTACTCGGGTTGCGTGCCTTCAATCTACTTTCAGTTTGGCAGCCGGGAGCCTGGAAACGAGACCGGGGTACACACGCCTACCTTCGGAGCCTCGGACAAGATCCTCTTGCCAACCACGGAGCTGGCGATTCAATATTGTTGGGAGCTACTGCATAGTTGACCCACTGGCATGCGATTAGCCCAAGAGAATGGCCGATACTGGATATAGCAGTTGGCCCGAAACGTTTACAACACTATCGGGTTCAGTCTCGAGTATCCGAAATTTCACTTTGCACCCAGCATGCCTCTGCACTCGGGCAAAACCAATTTCTTGGGGAATATCCGCGTCTTTTGGGGCTCCGTCGTTAACGCGATTGCGCCTCAAAATTGGCCGTTAAAGACAAACACTACCATCGGAATACTTGTTTGGAGCCTATCCTTGGATCGGAAATGAGAAGCTCGCCTTCACTCGATCCATAACCACCATCGTTTTAAACCCCTTGATGTCGTGGTTTTCGTAGAAAAATCGCCGGGTGAATTCCTCATAGTCCTCCATGTCTTTTGCAGTGACAATCAGCATGAAGTCTGCGTCGCCGGTCACGTAGTAGCCAAGCATAACGTCTTTCGTTTTTCGGATAGCTGCCTTAAATCGGTCTACGATATCCGCGCGTTCGCGTTCTAACGACACCAAGACGATCATAGTAAGGTGGCGGCCTACCGCCTTTGGCGACACGATCGAGACATCCGCCTCGATCACGCCCTCTTCCCTCAACTTCTTCAGTCTGCGCTGGCAAGCTGTCGCTGACAGGTTCGCCACCTTGGCGAGTTCATCAGAAGTCAGTCGATTGTTATGTTGCACGGCATCCAGCAACGCAAGATCGGCGCGATCAAGTTCCATATTGTAGGCATCCTGCGTTCGGACAACGTTTTTGCAGTAATTCTGCTTATAGCCCTTCGTTTCCGCCGTCAACTGCGGAAGTAAACACCTACATTGTGTTAACGCTGGCTTGGCAACTATCCGCCGCGGTGAAGGGGCTGCAGCTGTAGGGCTTGCTCACTTCAGGCCAAGCGACAGTTCGGGTACATCGGAGAATTAACAATGACCATCAACATCAAGGACATCGCCGATAAGGACCGCAACTCGGTCCTGCATCCGTTCACGCAGCTGAAGGACTTTGCCAGCGGCAAGCTTGGCGAGCCGACGATTGTTGAAACGGGCAAGGG
>NZ_KB902623.1 GCF_000379605.1 Rhizobium giardinii bv. giardinii H152
TGACATCCTGCCGCTCGTCTTGCCCACCGTGCTGACGCGGCTCACGACGGAGCTCGCCGGCATGATCCTGACTGCCGCTGGCCTCGGCTTTCTCGAATTTCATCGCCGATATGCTCTATCGCCTTGCCGATCCGAGGTTCAGATGACGCTTTCCGCATGGGTCTTCAGCGACCGCCCGACGTATATTTCTGGGAGGCGAACCGCGACGCCGTCTCACGGATTTTGAGCAAAACAAAGTGTTCGATCAGCGCATCTGGATCGCTCACTACCTTCGTCTCGCGGATAATTTTGCCCGCAGCATCCACCAAACACACGCTGCTCGCTTCCAAAGAAACATCAATTCTGGCAAAGTACTCCATGGCTGTTCCTCGCTTGATGTTTGGGGCCGACCAGCTCGGACCCCGTCTTCAACATCGTCATTCTGAGGGACCATTCTTTCCAACGAGTTCCGACCCGGTGAGCGGCTCGATGAAATGGTGCTGGCGACCCGTTTCGGCGTCTCCCGAACGCCGGTGCGCGAGGCGCTGATGCAGCTCGATGCGATCGGCCTCATCGAAATAAGACCGCGCAGAGGTGCTGTCGTCATCGATCCGGGGCCGCACCGGGTCTTCGAGATGTTTGAAGTGATGGCCGCACTCGAGGGCCTTGCCGGACCGCTCGCCGCACGCCGGTTAGACAAGGCGTCCCGCGATGTGATCACCGCCACGCACGGCCGCTGCGAGCAATCGGCCGGCGCCGGTGACAGCGACGCGCAATCGCCTGTCGACGTCCTTCTCGGAACATTGCGCCATCGTCGATGCGATCTTTGCCGGGGATGGAGAGGGGCTCGCCGCCTGCTGCGGGGGCATTGCCGACATCCAGGGCGAGCGGTTTAGCGATCTGGTCGCAAGCATGGCGGCCACATAACGCATATTGGGTCAATGAGCAGTCGTCGATGGAGATTCGGATGATCTCTCGGTAAACCAGTTTTGCTTCGCGCCAAGGCACGTTAGCCCATCCGCTCGGACGCATACGAGCCCGGGCTTGCCGGGAAGACGACGGTGCGGTTGCCATTCGGGAAGACACGGTGATGGATGTGAGCGTGGATGGCGCGGGCGAGCACCTGGCTTTCGACGTCGCGTCCGATCGAGACATAGTCCTCGCCCGACTGCGCATGGGTGATGCGGGCGATGTCCTGCTCGATGATCGGACCTTCGTCGAGATCGGCGGTAACATAATGCGCCGTCGCCCCGATCAGCTTGA
>NZ_KB902624.1 GCF_000379605.1 Rhizobium giardinii bv. giardinii H152
AACTCATCGGCATGCAGGCCTTGGATCAATATGCCAACAGCCGAGCCGGCGAAAAACACTTCGTCACTCTTAAACCCGTCGCGGCCGATCTGTTGGGGAACCTTGTAGATCGCCGCACCCAGCGACGACGTGTCGGGCTTTGCGAGCTTTTCAGCAGCGTCGTAGATCTCGGTCGCCGATGTTATGGAGTATGGTGGATTGCAGAGGGCGGCATCAAAAAACCTCGGGTCGGATGTTGCTGCCATGGCGGAAGTGGCCTGCAGGAAAGTGACAATGGCGCCCGCGGCGAAAGCGCTACGGTGGCGGGACTTCGGTTTCAGCATGAGCAATCCTTTTGGGGGTGGAGGTTGTCGAGATTGAACGTACACGCACAGGCTGTTAAATGCCCATCCTCTTTTCCGCCGTTCACAGGAAAATGTCGCTCGGTTGCCATCGATGTCGCTAATTGAATGAAAACTTAAAAGAAAAGAAAGATTTTCACTTAATATTAGAAATGGCTTTTGGAATTGTAAAAAGTTGGTGCCGAGATGTATTCCGCGCCACCACTACCAGCGCGCCCAAGCAGAATGATTTTGCATCACGGGTTCTTGTTTGTTCCGCCGGACCACAGTCCAGCGATGGGAGGATCTATGTCTCGTCCGAAAATCAAAACAGCACTCGTGGGAATGCTTGTTGCTATCAGCATCATATTTGGGGGCTTTGCGTTTTACTCGGTAAATCGCCTCGAAGTCGTCAATAAATACGTCAGCGAGCTGGCAACCAACTGGATGCCGAGCCTTGCCTTGGCGAAGAATATGAGCGCCGACTTGAGCACTCTGCGCGTTGTGTACCGTGACCACCTCCTGTCCGTTGATGACGCGGGCAGGGAGCGTGCGGAGGCGAGAATAAAACAGACCGGCGAGGCTTTCCTTGTGCATTTGGTAGCATTCGAAAAGAACGCCACGAGCAAGAGCCAAACCAACCAGATCCGGGCGGAGGTGCAGCGCTACGACGCCGTCGGCGCTCGCGTCGTAACCGCCTCCCGTATGGGCAAGACCGACGAAGCCAAGAAAATACTTTGGTCGGAATTGGCGCCTCAGGCCGATAAGATCGTCAAGCAGGTGAGCGCCCTTGTGGAAACCGTCGAAGCCGGCGCCAAGGGAACCTATTCGAGCAGCCAAGTCGTCCATGACACGGCTCTGGTCGTAACGTTGATCGCCATCGGCTTGTGCGCCGTAGCGATCGGCGGTTCGATCTGGTTTGCTGTGTCGGGCATTGCCAGGCCGATCCAGACAATTACCGCTTCCATGAAGAATCTGGCACAAGGTAATTCAAATTCTGCGATTCCCTATGATGGGCGCGCCGACGAGATTGGTGACATGGCCGCTGCTGTCGAAGTGTTTCGCGTGAACGCTGTCGCTAATCAGCGCCTTGAACAGGAAGCCCATGCGCAGCGGAACCAGACTGAACAGGAACGGCGCAAGGTCGCCGAGGCCGAGCGGATAAAGGCTGATGCCATGGTTCACGCGACATCCGGTCTGGCCAACGGTTTGAAGCATCTCGCCAGCGGCGACCTCACTTTCCAGCTCTCTGAGCCCTTTGCCGCCGACTTTGAGAGCCTTCGCTCCGACTTCAACGCGGCGGTTGGACAGCTTGCCGAAACGTTGGGCTCGGTCGCTCAATCGACGGGTACCATCGACAATGGCACACGAGAAATCAGCCAGAGTGCGGAAGATCTGTCAAAGCGCACCGAGCAGCAGGCCGCCTCCCTTGAAGAAACCGCCGCTGCACTGGATCAGATCACCGCAAATGTCACCAATTCCTCCAAACGCGCCGATGAGGCACGGACGGTGGCGGTCGAAGCCAACAAGAGCGCTGCGGACTCCGGCAAGGTGGTTGCCGACGCGGTCAACGCCATGCAGAAGATCGAGCAGTCTTCAAACCAGATCGCCAGCATTATCGGCGTGATCGACGAGATCGCGTTTCAGACTAATCTGCTTGCCTTGAACGCAGGGGTTGAAGCAGCTCGTGCGGGAGATGCCGGCAAGGGCTTTGCAGTTGTGGCACAGGAAGTGCGTGAACTGGCGCAGCGCTCGGCGAAAGCGGCAAAAGAGATCAAGGATCTCATTCGCAACTCCAGCGCAGAGGTTCAGAGCGGCGTTAAGCTTGTCAGTGAAACCGGTCAAGCACTCAAGACGATCGAGGGTTACATCATCACGGTAAACCGGCATATGGATTCGATCGCCACCTCCGCTCGTGAGCAATCCATTGGCCTTGCCGAGGTGAACACCGCCGTCAACCAGATGGATCAGGTGACACAGCAGAACGCGGCGATGGTTGAAGAAACCAATGCAGCCAGCGCAACACTCGCCAATGAGGCTGGGCGGCTGCGCGAACTGATCAGCCAATTCCAGCTCGGGGGACAACGCTCACCGCAGACGATCACCGCCAGAAAACTGACAGGCCTGACATTTGCAAGCAATCAGCATAAGCCTGTCGGCTCGCCCGTGCGGCGAATGGCCAACTCGGTTGCCAAGGCGTTTGGCGGTGGGCTGGCGGCAAGTGCCAACGATAGCTTATGATGCAAGCTGCGTTTGCCTCTCCGACGACAAGCGACCAGATGCTTGAAGTCTCGGGAGTTTTGTGACGCTTTGACAGCACGTTCGGGTACCAGCACTGCCGCATCCCGTGTATCAGAGCGGAAGCGAACCCTGAGTCCCCGTTCTGTGCTCGCAGATCCTGTGGAATTTGCGCGATATCGCGACGGGCCCTTGGGTCGATACGGAACCAAGTCTTTTGGGACTACCGACATTTGTGTCAATCTGACTTCCCGCCGTCGCGCGGAATTGAGCCCGAGTCGACCGGCGCATAAGCAGACGCGCGCCGGTGTGGTCACCATTTGTGATTTCGACTCCATGAGCAGCATACGCGGCTTTGATCTTCTCCTTGGTCGCTTCTGTTGCGGTTCCCGTCGACCCAAAACGATGTACGGTCGAAAACGCGATTCCGGCATTTTGGGCCAAGTCTCTGACGGACCATTTCAACATCGCGCGAGCGGCTCTATTTGCTTCGGGTGTAAGTGCTGCCGCATTTCAAAAGATACCCGACGAGTTGCTCGTCAAACGCGGCATTCGGGCGCAGCATTTGAACAGCGGTTGCGCAGGCAACCAAGGTTTCCCTATTGACGGGGTTTGGACCCGCCTTCCAGGCATCGCGCGATAGGGAGCTTGGCCGCGGAGAAACGTTTCAAGATTGATTTCCGCATCGGCGAGTTACGAATCCATGATCTGACCCATTTTGCATGACGCGCCTCGTTTCCGCCGCCGGTTAAACTCACCTACGGTCGCCATTTTGTCCGGCAGCGCCACCATTCCGCTTGCGTAGCGGCAAGGCTCAGGAGAATGCGACCAATCTAAAGCGCGGCATTTGAAGCCCGACTTCTGAGGCGGTTCGCTCACCTGGATCCGCCAGGATTGATCAGTCCTGGAAGATTTGTGTGTTCGGTCATTGTATGGTGGTCAGGCGGTCTTCATAATACCCCCTTCGATTGCGCATCGCAGTCAGAGTGCGTCGATGCACAGGTGAGCTTTCAAGCCCGAGCGAGTTGATACCGTCTCTTCAGGTTGCCAGTCCAGACACTCCTTTCGGACTGCATATGCCGTGATACAGAATGTGGTGGCGACGTCTCCTTATGGCTGCCCCTACTGGTTTTTGATATCCGAGTGCAGTTAGCTAGCAACTATGACTGATAGATCCCCCCGGTTGGTGTGGAAGAGGTCACTCAGGTTTCCTCATCCTCGGAAATCTTCCGCAGCAGGTAGAGCAGCGCCACGCGTTCCGCGGGATTGAGCTTTTCCATGGTAAGATCGGTGATCAGGCTCGCCCGCGGATACATGGCGTCAAGAACATCCCTGCCGTCCGGCAGCAGCGACATGATGACTTTGCGTCCGTCTTGCGCGTCCTTTGAGACCTCGATCAGGCCTCGTGCCTTCAAGCGGTCAATGATACCCCTGATCGTCGCCTGATCGACGGCCGTGGCCTTGACGAGTTCGGCCTGAGAGCTCGGGCCGTTGTCGCGTAGCGCACAAAGCGTCACGAACTGCACGGAGGTGAGGTGCGGGTCGCTGGCGTTTTCCTGGAAGATAGCGAGGTGTTTTTGGTAGGCCTTGCGCATCAGGTGACCGACCTGATCGGTGAACCGGTAGCCGATTTGCCGATCCGGCTTCTCCTGCTCATCCGACATCTGGCCCGCCCTTTCAATTATTCGGTCCCGGATCGACGGGAGGCGTCGCCACATTTGCGACGATGCTCCCCGTGCTGTTGATTAGATTGCCCTTTCCGGAAGCGCAATCTCCGGCGTCAGCCCAAATGCTGCCGAACCTTCATTTCCAGTGGTACTGCATTTCCTTGAGAGCGATGTCGCCGTCGAGAACCATCGGCTCGTCGTCGAGGAATAGCGAGCAATTGCGCATCGGGATATCGAGATGGCAGGCGGTATCGTTCGGTCCGCCCAATTCGTTGTTCGGGCCGGTGGAGAACATCACGTTGCCGTAGAAGGAGCGGGCCTCCATGCCCATGCCGCCCGGGAATTCTCCGGGCACCATGCGATGCCACTTGGCGTTCTGGTTGAGGCCCCAGCCGACATGGCTCATGCCCATGCCGCGCGGGTCGTTGAAACCTGCCATGTAGGATTTCACCAGCTCGGCGTCGAGGCCGCCGCGAATGTCGGTGATCCAGCCGTTTTCGATCGTATAGATAATCGGGTCGCGAACGTAGATGTTCTGCGGCAACAGGATGTCGCCGGGGGCAACAACAATCGTGCCGTCGACGCCATCGTCGTCACCACCGGTGAACACAAAGCCGGACGGCCAATGGTCCCAGCGGCCCGGCTCGTCCGTGCACGCATATTCCGTGATGGCAGGATAAGTGTTGAGCTTGTAGGTGACATCCGTGCCGTGCTGGGAGGTGATCCGCATCACCTTCGCCTTGGACAGCAGTTCACCGGCG
Source organism: Rhizobium giardinii bv. giardinii H152 (assembly GCF_000379605.1). GTDB lineage: Bacteria > Pseudomonadota > Alphaproteobacteria > Rhizobiales > Rhizobiaceae > Pararhizobium > Pararhizobium giardinii. The sequence continues at coordinate 4,987 of NZ_KB902624.1, forward strand.
AATTCGACGCGCTCGCGCAGTTCCTTCGTCGGCAACATACGGGCAAGAAGCTCCGGCGGTTCCACAGCGGTGAGAATGCGCGTGCCGGACGCCTGGATCGCCATCTGTTCCGGGCTGAAGAGCAGGAATATACAATCGATCAGCATGTCGGCCGCCTTCAGGGCCTCGACGGCTTCCGGCATGGCTGCGAGGCCCGTCTGGCCGACCGCCCATGCACCTGCCGGCGGCACCGGCGGCAAACGCATATGGTACATCTTGGCGCCAAGCCGCATGCCTGCCGCCATGAATGCGTCGGCGTAATCGAGGCGCTCGTTGCCCTGGGTCAGGACGATGAGTTTTTCGCCCTCGTGGACGCCCGACATCTTCAATTGATGCAGGCAGATTTCCGTAAAGCTGAAATGATCCATGCTCGTTCCCTTATAGTGATTAAAGGCGTGGGTGTTTTGCCCCGTTACGGGCAGCCGAATTTGACTTTAGCGATTTCGGCAATCGCTTCCTCGCGCGCGACGACGTCCCCGTACTTGCTGTCGATGTCGAAGAGATTGGCATTGTGCGGATCGGGATGGCGATCTCCGACGCAGTCGCGAACGACGATTGTGCGGAAACCGTGCTGGACGGCATCCACCGCGCTGGCGCGGATGCAGCCGCTCGTCGAGCACCCTGCGAGCACGACGGTGTCGATGCCCTGTGCATGGAGATGCGAGGCGAGGCTGGTGCCGAAGAAGGCGCTGGCATACTGCTTGACGATGACGAGTTCGCCAGCCCCCGGCTGGACCTCGTCGCAGAATTCCGCCAGTACGTTGCCCTCGACCATGGCCTTCATGACCGGCGACTTCTTCACCCACATGCCGCCATCGGCGCAATTTTCCGCCAGGTAGAGGATGCGCGTGTGGATGACCGGCACGCCGGCGGCGCGGGCGGCGTCGATCAGTTCCGGCGTCCTGGCAACCGCTTCGACCACGCCGGGCGCATAGAGCGGCGCACCCTCGATCGTGTAGGCCTTGAGGAAATCGATGACGAGAAGGGCGGGGCGCTGGCCAAAGCCGATGCGGTTGCCCCAGACACCCTGATAATTGGCTTCGGCGCTCTGCATGATGTTCTCTTCAGTATGCGCCGGACAGTAGCGCGCCGGCCCCCGGCGAAACTGCTTCCAGTCCGAGCGATTTCAACATGCAATAGGTGGTTGCTGCGGCAGCCGTGATCACCGGCTTTCCGGTCATCGCCTCGACCTTGGCGATCACAGGCAGGGATGGCATCTGCACGCAGGCCGAAAGCACGATCACATCGACGTCCGTCAAATCCAGCATTTGCACAATGGCCGGCAGGTTTTCCGGATCGTGGCGGGCAACATCCAGATTGTCGGGAATTTCCAGCGCCCGCCAGTCCATGACTTCGAAACCTTCCTCGCGGATATAATTGACGACGAGTTCGGTCAACGGCTTCATGTAGGGCGCGACGACGGCGATCTTCTTCGCCTTCATCACCTTCAGCCCCTCGATCAGCGCGCCGGCGCTGGTCACGACCGGAATGTTCGTGCCTTCGTCGATCGTGCGGCCGGTCAGGCGTTTTTCCGATTGACGATGATAGCCGAGCCCCATGGCCATGATGGCGACTAGGCAGGCATAACCGAGGACATCGACGCGGGCATCCGACAGCTCGATCGCGCAACGGTCGGATTCAGCGTCCATCGCCGCCAGTTCTTCCTTCACGACTCTCTTCATGCGCATGCGGCTGGAGTGGAAGGTGAAACGTTCGGGACGAATCGACTGTCGTGCCATCAGCATGGCCGGAATTTCCGTTTCCATTGTCGTGTTGGAGCTCGGCACGATCTGGCCGATCCGATAGGGTTTCTGCACGGGTGGGCTCCTTTGATGGATGGGCGGACGCGCATAGGCGCTCTCTGCATCAATAAAAATGGCGGACCAAAAGGCCCACCATCGGTCACTATCGGGCCAGGAAATCTCCAAGCGCATTGAAAAAGCCGTCGAAATCGTCCCATGGAATCATGTGGCCGGCATTTGCCACATGGGTCATTTCGATTGCGGGATTAAGCGCGCGGATTTCCGCCTCGTCTTCCGGCGCGATCACGCCGCCGCGTCCCGCGATCATCAGCATTGCAGGCTGCTTCAGCGCCTTGAAATCGGGAAAGATATCGTCCGAATGAAAATCCTCGAATGCGGTGACGATGGCGGGCTCGTAGCAGGTGTGCAGCCATTCGGCGCGAAGCCGCAACTGGTCCTCGCTCCAGGTCGGGCAAAAGGCCCTCATGCCCTCCGCATCGATGCCTTTCATCGCAAGGCGGATGGAATCGACATACCAGGGCAGTTTGCTCGGATAAGGTCGGCGGCCAGGACCAGAAACCGGCGGATCGATCAAAGCGAGACGTGAAAAGCCGTTCTTGCCGGATACTGCTGCCCGCATCGCGATGCGCGCGCCCATGGAATGTCCCAGAAGGGAGGGAGCGGAAAGACCGAGTGCATCGGCAAAACCGACGACGTCGGCGGCCATGGCATCGAGGCCATAGTCGAGATCAGGGCCGGTAGAGGACAGGCCGCGGCCGCGGACGTCGAGCACGTAGACATCATGGCGTTCCGCCAGCCGCTCGGCGACGAAGCCCCAGGTGATCGCCGGGCTCGTAATGCCCGGAATGAGGATCACGGCAAAGGCGGATCCTGTGCTGCGATAATGCAGGTAATGCTGGCGAATGCCGTTGGCGAAGACATTGCCGCCGTTGGGGAGGGCCGCGCTCATGCGACGCTCTTGTCCCGGAGCGGCTGGGCGTAGACGTCATAGCCGTAAACCCATGAGGGGTCTTCCTGCGTGAGCAGGAACGTGTTGGCGTTAGAGACGGTTTGCACGCGCGTAGCGCGCTCACGACGGTTCGCCTCGTAGAGCGCGAAGGCCTCGGCATAGGCGTTGGCACCGGTTTCCTCAAGGCAACGCGTCAGCATCGCCGCGTCCTCGATCGCCATGGCGGCACCCTGCGCCATGTGCGGCTTCATCGGATGGCAGGCGTCGCCAAGCAGGACCATGCGGCCCTGGCTCCAGAGCGGCAGCGGGTTGCGGTTGAACAGAGGCCACTTGGTGACGTCGTCCGTCGCCTCGATCAGCGCCTGGACCACCGGATGATAGCCCGCAAAAGCCTCGAACATCTCTTCCCGGCTGCTCTGCACGAAAGCCCCATCGAATTCCCATGCGGCATGAGGCACGCCCGTGACGTAGTAATATTCGTCACGACGGCCGGTGGTGTAATAGACCATCATATGCCGGTCCGGCCCCCACCACTTTACGCAGTCTTCGAAAGTGAGATCGAACTTCGTCAGCTTTTCCGCCGTAATCATGGCGCGATGCCCGACCCAGCCGCTGTAATTCGGCTTTTCGGCACCCAGCAATGTTTCGCGGACGCGCGAATTGATCCCGTCGGCGCCGATGACGATGGCCGCGCGGGCTGACGTGCCGTCCTGGAATTCCAGATAAACGTCGGAGCCGTTGTCCTCAAGCCGCGTCAAACGCTTGTTGAACTGGACCGTGCCGGGCGCCATTGTGTCCATTTGCAGGGCGGACAGGTCCCCACGATGCACCGTGCAGTAGGTTGCCCCGTACCCTTCGAGCGGAATGCGGGACAGGTATTCGCCGGTCAGGCCATTGCGGCTGAACCAATGGCTCGGCGTGCTGCTGATATCGATCAGTTTTTGGTCCATGCCGATGCGCTGGAAGATCTTGAGGACGTTCGGCCCCATATGAATTCCGGCGCCAAGGCGGGTGAAGCTCGGTGCCTGCTCGTAGATTTTCACGTCGAAGCCGGCGGACTGGAGAAGCGCGCCCGCCGCCGCCCCGCCGAGACCTGCGCCGATGATTGCGATCGCCTGCTTCTCCTGTGCCATGGGCTGTCCTTCGCGGCAAATGAACGGTGTGGTCGAGTTAATAAGTGTATACGCTATAAAAAGCAAGCAAAAAATTCCGGTAGTCAGCCGAATTTGTGCCAAATAACTAGCCAATACGCTGCAAAAGCGGGCAATACCCGAGGTCTCGCCTTGCGTAATTCTACTTGAAAGGTGACATTTTTAAGCGTATACACTTTTTATCGTGGATGCAGGAAGCGGGTGCCGATATGGGTGTTGCCGGTGCGGAAAGGGGTGGAGATGGCTGCTGATACTCCTTCCACTGTGTTCGCTTTGCTCTTGTCTCGTTGCCGGAGTATCTCTGTATGAGCGAGGTCTTCCGGATCGATGTCAATGGTTCAACGCATACCGTCGAGGCAGATCCGAAGACGCCGCTTCTTTATATCTTGAGAAATGATCTCGCGCTGAACGGACCGAAATTCGGGTGCGGCCTGGGCGAGTGCGGCGCCTGCTCCGTCCTGATCGATGAACGGGCCGTCCGCGCGTGCACCATTCCGCTTTTAGCCGTCGGGTCACGCCGCGTGACCACGCTGGAGGGGCTTGGTGATGAGGGCAATCTTCACCCCGTCCAGCAAGCTTTCATAGACGCCGCAGCCGCGCAATGCGGCTATTGCCTGAACGGCATGATCATTGCGACCGTCGCGTTGCTCAAGCGCAATCCCACGCCGGGCGAGGCGGATATCCGCGAGGAGCTTCGCCACAATCTATGTCGCTGCGGAACGCATATCGAAATTCTCGCGGCCGTCCGGCGCGCGGCCGGGCTGTCACAGGCGGCTGAACAGCGCAAGACGGGTCGCAGGGCCGCCATCGTCGAAGGAGCGGCCGGGACATTGGAGCGGCAACAATGACGGTGGATCGCGAAACGTCGAGGGATGCCCAACTTTCAGGGGAAGAACTGCTCGCGGTCTTGTCGCCCGTCGTGAACGGGGAGGAAGAGCTCTATCTGACGATCGGCTCTGACGGGCTTGTCACCGCCTTTAATGGCCATGTCGATCTCGGCACCGGTATACGCACGTCGCTTGCCCAGATTGTCGCCGAGGAATTGTGCGTGCCGTTCGAGCAGGTGCAGATGGTGCTCGGAGCCACGTCGGTCGCGCCGAACCAGGGGGCGACGATCGCAAGCGAGACGATCCAGGTCACGGCCATGCCCTTGCGCCTGGCTGCGGCGACGGCGCGAGCCTTCCTGCTGGAGAAGGCTGCGCGTCTGCATGGTTTGCCGGTCGAAAGTCTCGTTGTCGAAGACGGGATCATCCGGACCGCGACGCTCGAAAACTGGAGCCTGACCTTCGCCGATCTCGTCAGTGGCGATCATGTCCGCCTGGCTATCGACCCCGATGCCTCGCTGAAGCCGGTTTCCGACTATCGTATCGTCGGCACATCGCATCCGCGGGTAGACATTCCGCAAAAGGCCACCGGGCGCTGGACCTATGTGCATGATGTGCGCGTCCCAGGCATGCTGCATGGCCGCGTGGTACGCCCGCCCTATGCCGGCTTCGATCACGGCGAACACGTCGGGACGAGCTTGATATCGATCGACGAAGCATCGGTTGCCGATGTTGCCGGGCTGGTTGCGGTCGTCGCCATTGGCGATTTCGTCGGAGTGGTGGCGACGCGCGAGGAAAACGCGGCTCTGGCTGCAAAGAAGCTCAAAGTGCTGTGGCGCGCCGCGCCGGAACGCCCGGATCTCAACGCGCCGGAAGAGGCACTGCGCGCAAACCCTTCAACGCCGCGAAAGCTCGCTGATCGCGGCAATGTCGATCTGGCGCTGGCCGGCGCCGCCACTGCGATGGATCGGACCTATGTCTGGCCCTACCAGATGCACGCCTCGATCGGCCCCTCCTGCGCCGTCGCGGATTTTCGTGAAGAAGGTCTGACGGTCTGGTCCGGCACGCAAAACCCTTTCCCGATGCGCCGCGACCTGTCTATCCTCCTCGATATGCCCGAGGACCGGATCGTGGTGGAGCGGCTCGAGGCGGCCGGCTGCTACGGGCGCAACTGCGCCGACGACGTGACGGCGGATGCAGCGCTCCTGTCACGGGCAGTCAATGCGCCTGTCCGCGTTCAGCTTACCCGGGAGCAGGAGCATGCCTGGGAGCCGAAGGGTGCCGCCCAGGTGATCGATGTGCGCGGCGGTCTCGATATCGACGGCGGTCCGTCGGCCTATGATTTCGAAACGCGGTATCCCTCCAATCTCGCGCCGACGCTTCCGCTCATCCTGACTGGCAAGATACCGGCTGCGCCCGATACGCTGCAGATGGGCGACCGCACTGCGATCCCGCCCTATGCCTATGGCAACCTGCGCGTCACCGTGCATGACATGCCGCCGATCGCCCGAGCCTCCTGGTTTCGCGGCGTCTCTGCCATGCCGAATACGTTTGCGCATGAATCCTATGTCGATGAACTGGCGACGGCGGCCGGCGTCGATCCGATCGAATACCGGCTGCGCTACCTGCAGGACCCGCGCGCCATCGATCTCGTACATGCCGTCGCCGAGCGCGCAAACTGGGTGCCGCACACCAAACCCGGCACTCTGGGTGGCGAGGGTGACCTGCTCTACGGGCGCGGCTTTGCCTATGCCGTCTACGTGCACGGCAAGTTTCCCGGAACCGCTGCAGCCTGGGCCGCCTGGGTCACCGATGTCGCCGTCAACCGCAGGACCGGGGAGATCGCCGTCACCAAGGTGATCTGCGCCCAGGATTCCGGCCTGATGATCAATCCGGATGGCGTGCGCCACCAGATCCACGGCAACATCATCCAGTCCACCAGCCGGGTGCTGAAGGAAAAGGTTGATTTCTCCTCGACGGCTGTCACCTCGAAGGAATGGGGCGGCTATTCGCTGATCACCTTCCCGGACGTACCCGAGATCGACGTCCTGATGATCCCGCGCCCGAACGAGCCGCCGCTGGGTGTCGGTGAATCCGCCTCCGTTCCGAGCGCAGCCGCGATCGCTAATGCCGTCTTCGACGCAACCGGCATCCGCTTCCGCGAACTGCCGCTGACGCCGGAGCGCGTGTTGGCCGGGCTGAACGGCGGCGGGCAGGCGGAGAAGCCCGTGCAGCGGAAACGTTCCGCCTGGTGGAAGTTCGGCCTGCCGATTGCGGGTGGTCTTGCGGCCGTTACCGGCCTGCTCACCATGGGCTCCCCATGGCGGCCGGCGATCAGCCCGATCGAACGACCGGATGCGAATGTTTACAGCAGCGTCACGATCGAGCGGGGCCGGCTGGTGGCTGCGGCCGGCGCCTGCAATGTCTGCCACATTGGCACGGATGGTCTCGCCTTTGCCGGCGGTCGCCGTTTCGATACGCCGTTCGGCGCCGTGTACGCGACGAATATCACCCCGGATGTGGAAAACGGCATCGGCGGCTGGTCCTATCCGGCCTTCGAGCGTGCCATGCGACAGGGGGTCAGCCGTGACGGCCACCATCTTTATCCGGCGCACCCCTATACGTCCTTTGCCGGTGCCGAGGATGCCGATCTGCAGGCGCTCTACGCCTATATGACGACACAGGCACCGGTGTCGGAAAAGCCGACCGAAACGAAGCTGAAATTCCCCTTCGGCATCCGCGCCCTGATGGCCGGCTGGAACGCTATGTTCCTGAAAACCGCGCCCTTCCAGTATAACAAGGCTGAGGATGCCGAGTGGAACCGGGGCGCCTATCTGGTGGAAACGCTCGGTCACTGTTCGGCCTGCCACACGCAGCGCAACGTGCTCGGGGCGGAAAAAGGCGGCAAGGCTTTCCTGTCGGGCGGATTTGCCGACGGCTGGGAGGCGCCTGCGCTGAATGCTTCTGCGAAAAGTCCCGTTTCCTGGACGGAGCAGGCTTTCTACGACTATCTGCGCAGCGGTCACGCGCGCGATCATGGCAGCGCCGCCGGTCCTATGGCAGACGTCATTTCGGCGCTGGCGCCCTTGCCCGATGCGGATATCCGCGCCATGGCGGCCTATCTGGCCAAGGGGAGCGCAACGGTTGCCGAGAAAAGTGCTACGGCCGAGATGGTGGTTGCAGCAAGCGTTGCGGCGCAGGCCGATGCGGCCCGTCTGGCGCCGAAGGGCGCGCGGATCTTCGAGGGTGCCTGCGCCTCCTGCCATACGGGAACGAATGCGCTTTCGTCGCTGGCGCTCAACAGCAACCTGCACAGCGACAGCCCGGACAATCTTCTTCAGGCCATCCTCAACGGTGTCGAAGCGCCGGCCATCCTGGCGCAGACTACGGGACGCGAGACGCCGGAGATCATGTCGATGCCGGGCTTCCGCGATACGCTCGACGAACAGCAGATCGCGGATCTTGCCGCCTATCTGCGGGCGCGGTTCGCTCCGGGCAAGGCTTCCTGGGACGGGATCGGCGACGTCCTGCGGCGCGTCGGCTCGGTGGTGCACTAAGATGGATAACCGCCCCGCACAGGCTATTGCAACGATAACCGACGCAAGCAGGGCGCTCTTTCGCAATCCGACGGTTGTCTTCCGTCCGTCCGCCTACTGGTTCTGGCACGCGATACCGGACGCGGAAACCTCAAGGCGCCAACTCGCCGATTTCAAGGCGCAAGGCTTCGGCACGATCCTCATCCAGGCGCGCATAGCCTTTCCGCGCGATCGCTACATGTCGGAAGCTTTTAGAGCTGCCTACCGCAAGGCCATCGGCATTGCCGGCGAACTCGGTCTCAAGGCCGGCATCTATGACGATTACAACTGGATCAGCGGCCATGCCGGCGGGCGAACGGTCGAGGGCAGGGACGACCTGCGCGAACGGCACCTGTTCTGGGCGACGACGGAGAAAGGCGGAGGGGAAATCAGCAATATCCGCACGCCTTTCGTCCAGTCCATGGGGCCGGACATCATGGGCTGGCAATATGAAAATGGCGCGGTTCTGTGGGGCGACTGGGCCATCGAAGCCGCCTTGCTGCACTCTGCCGACGATCTAGATTCGTCCAGGACTGCCGAAGATGTCACCGATCGCGTTGCCTTGAGCCATTCCGATGGGGTTTCGTGTCGCTACGCCTTTGATGGTGAGGTGCCGGCAGGGCGGAAGCTAACGGTCTTCGTTAGCGCCAGGTCGACCAGTTCGCGGCTAATCAACTACCTGATGCCCGCTGCGGCACAGCGGTTCATCGCAGTCGGGCTCGATCCAATCGTTGCGGCGCTGGGGGATCTGGTTCCTGATCCGCTGGGTTTTGTCTTCTACGATCAGCCTGCGGCCGGCTTCTATCGCTGGGACCAGATCAGCGGCAATCTCGGCAACAGCATTCTCTTTTCAGACGAATTGCGCAGCCACATCGACGGCGCAACGGGAGTTTCGTTTCCGCTTACTCTGCATTCTCTGCTTTATGGCGAAAGCGAAACGACGCTGCGCCTTCGTGCGAAATTCTATGAGGCTTATTCCGGCCTGATGAACGAGGCCTTCTTCGGGACGTTACGGGCATGGGCGGAAGGAAAGGGCCTCTTGCTTTCCGGCCACGAAATCCTGCCGCATGTCGGCTCCTGGTCGCTGAACGGCGGCTTTACGTCCATTGATCCGCGTGTCGCGCCCGCCACCGACTTCTTCGGCATCGACGCGTTCCGTCACGAAACGGCAGTGGACGCCAATAATTTCATCGCGCAGCTGGCGCCGAAGCTCGGCGATTCCGTCGCCCGTTCGAATGGGCGCAGCCGCTGCGCCGTCGAAACCTATGCCAGCGCGCTGCGCACCCGCGTACGTGCCGCCGGCCAATGGGAGCTGACGCTTGAGACGATGCGGGCGCAGGCGATCAGGCTGTACTGCCTCGGCGCGCGGCAATTCCTCTGGCACGGTCTGTACCAGACGGATGGCAGCGATGCCGACACCACGCCCTTCGTCAATCCGCGGTTTGATTTCGGACCGGGCATCAACTTCGAGCCGTGGTGGCCGTATCACCATCTCTTCGCCGAGGAGACGGCGCGGATCTCCGCCTTCATCGAGCCGGCCACGCCGCACGCGCCCGTCGCTATACTTTATCCGCTGAACACCGCTTGGTCGGAAGGTCCGCGCCATGCGCATGCGGACCACATTGGTGCGTGGTGCGAGCATCTTCTGGCGCTCGGGTGTGATTTCATGCTGGTGAGCGAGGATGACGTTGAGCGTGCGGTCGTCAAGGATGATCGTCTGTCGGCTCTTTCCGGGCTTGCTTTCGATGCTGTCGTCCTGCCGTCGGTCACGGTGATGAAGTCGCGCGCAGCCCTCGACAGGCTGATCGACCTGCAGACCGCCGGCGGCGCCGTCTGGTGCTCGGGTGCGATGCCGGCGGTGCTGCGCGAAGGGCCGATGCCGGCACTCGGCAGCTGGGCGAGTACTCATCTTGCCGATCGGCCGGATGCTGTTTCGGTCACTGCCCTTCTCGAAACCTTGCCGAAGCGCGGCCCGCTGCTTTCGACGCCAACGGGTGAAAAGCCTTGGCAATGGATTGGCCGTGAGGCGGACGGAAGCTGGCGTGTCGTTCTGTTCAATGATGGTCTCGAGCCAACATCCTGCGATCTGAATCTTTTGACAGGTTTCGACTGTGAAATCTGGCGGCCGGCAACGGGGGAGATCACGAGTGAGGCTGGGCTTTCATCGCTCCACCTTTTGATCGAGCCGCAAATGGTGTGGTGCATGCGACTGCTGCCGATCGATGGTACAGGCTGGCGTGATCTGACGATTTCGGAAATTGCCTGGCCGCGCGGCCCGGTCGCGGTGCTTGCAGAGGGATGGACCTTCGAGGCCGGAGGGGGTGGCATAGTCGTGCCCATCTCGGTCGAGCGTGGTTGGGAGAGGCAGGGCTTTGCGACATTCTCCGGCACCGGTGTTTACCGCAACAGGATCAGCGTCGAGACTGCCGGTCGTTGGCTACTGGAACTGCCACGGGTGGAAACTGCCGCCGCCGTCTGCCTGAACGGCATCGAGATCGGTCGTCATGCCTGGAGCCCCTACCGGTTTGATTTGGGTTGCCTTGGAGCCGGGAGCTATGATCTTGCAATCGCCGTCTCAAATACGGCTGCAAACCGCTATTATGCGGGAACGCCCTACCAGGGCGAAAAACTTGACGCGAGCGGGCTGCTTGCCGCCCCACGCCTGATTGCCCACGAAGCTGACCTGACCGGAACGACATCATGCTGAAGCACTCGACCATCCCCCTTGATCGCGCCTGGAACACTTGGTCTACCCGACCGGCCGAGATGGTCTTCCTGCCGCTCGGCGTCCGCATCACGCCGGTGCTTTATTCCACCCGCAGCCGCACCGTGTCGCTGATCGAGCCGCGCAGGGACAGCGTCCGGCTCGGTCGCCACCGAATCGACGGCTCGGTGATCGAACTGGAGACCGAACATTCCGGCACGACGATCGCGCTGTCATCCACGAAGACAACAGCTTTTGCCTTTCGCGGCAGCTGGAACGGTGCACAGTCCGGCGAGTGGGGTCTGCGATTCTGGGTGACGATTGCGATTTCCGCCGAGGGCGGGGAGCCAGTTCGGTTCGACGAAAAGCAAGGCGTTGCCCTCGTCAAGGTCGGAACGCGCTTCGTTGCTGTGGTCACGGGCGAGGCGCCGGTGCAGGTAACGGGCCATGCGACGATCGATGATCTGCGGGCCGATTTCGAAGCGAACGGTTATTTTCATCTGGCGAGCCGAAGCACCGAGGCCCCGGTGCTGGCGCTACGCTTCAATCTCGAAATGATGCGGCGGGGGGCCCATGCCGCCGCTGCCGCCGACAGTGCCGATCTTGCGATCGCCAATGCGCGGGCTTGCCTGGCTGCAGATGTGCAACCCGCCGTTGCGCCTGCGCATACGGGCGACTATGCCGGTGCGCTCGACGCCATCCGCGATGTCGTTGCCTGGAATACGGTCTGGGATGAAACGAATGCGCGGCCCTATACCGCCGTCACCCGCATCTGGAATCTCGGAAAATTTGCCGTCTGGTACAACGACCAGACATTCGCGGCCCTTCTCGCTGGTATGTTCGATGCAGACCTCGCCCGCGAAAACATGGCCGTGGCGCTCGCCGGCGCAACGCCGCAGGGTAATATCGCCTGCATCGTCACCTCGAACGACGCCTGGGTCGACCGGACTCAGGCGCCGCATGGCGCACTGGTCGCATGGTTGCTCTATCAGCGCACCGGCGAACGGTCGATCCTGGAGGCAAGCTACACCGCGCTTGCGCGAAACCAGCGCTGGTGGCGAAGCCATCGCGATCCTGATGCAACTGGCCTTGTTTCCTGCGGCACGTCCGATGTCGGGGAGGGCCTCTACAAGGGCACTGCCTTCGGCGCCCGCAACGAAACCGGCATGGACAATTCCGCAACCCATGACGAGGCGGTCTACCAGCCCGAGACGCGAACGCTGTCGACCTTCGACCTCGGCGTCAATTGTGCACTGGCGCTCGATGCGGAAATGCTGTCGCACATGGCGTCCGTGCTCGGGCATCATGACGATGCGCGCGAATTTACCGAGGCAGCCGCACGCAGCCGGGCTCTGATTTCCGAACAGCTTTGGGATTCAGAGCGCAAAATCTTCGCCAACCGACAGCGCAAAGGCGGCTTCGTGCGTTCGCTCTCGCCCACGAGTTTTTATCCGTTGCTGTGCGGCGCAGCGACGCAAGAGCAGGCCAGTCGTCTTCTGGAGCATCTAAAGGACGAGAAGACCTTTGCCGGCCCCTATCCGTTGCCCAATGCGACGCGCGATGATCCTGCCTTTGCCGATAATGTCTACTGGCGTGGCCGCATTTGGCCGAATGTCAACTACATGGTCTGGCTTGGATTGCGGCGCTACGGGTTCCTTGCCGAGGCGAAGACCCTGGCAGATCAAAGCCACGGGCTGTTCATGCAATCCTGGGAAGGCCGGAGGATCGCCGCTGAAAACTACAACGCCACCACGGGCGAGCCCTTGGATCAGGGCGATACCGATCCGTTCTACATCTGGGCGGCACTGCTGCCTCTGATGGCAGTCGGCGAAGTCGTCGATTTCAATCCTTGGTCCGGATGGACGCTGTCGAACTCCGGCAGGGATGTGACGCTCGGCCCGATGCTGTCGCCGGCAGGGAAAATCGATGTCTCCATCGCGGCCGGCGTCATGTCCCTTCGACGGAACGGCCGGCCGTTCCTGACCACGACTTTGCGGACGACGCTGTCGGGGATTGCCATTGCTGACGCCTATTTTTCCTGCGTGATCGGGCCGCTCGATGCGCCCGGCTCGCTGAGCTTTCCGGGCATTGCGGCCAATATGGTGGTTTCCGTGCTGATTGATGGCAAGGACCAGGCCTGCAGCGGCAGCGAGGGCTTGCAAATCGAATTTTCCGGGTCAAAGGCCAGCCGGAGGCTCGATGTCTATTTTCGTGCGGTCGCAGGCACGGTTTGACCGAGAGTTGCTTGACATAAATCAACTCTTGACTTAATAATTTGTACACAAATAAAAATAACAAAAAGAAAACTGAAGCCAGAGGATACGGAACGAAGGAATGATGTTGCGTTGAGGAAGAAATCGGACTGAGAAAGCTCCTCGGGGCTTTGGTTCGAATATGCTTTAAAGGCCGACAAGCTTGGGGCGAAAGACTTTTCGCATCGTTCTGTTGCGGAGCGCGGCTCCCGGCAGGGTGTTTTCGGCTGGTTTGAAGTACTGTCCTGCTGTCCTTGTTTCGGGTTGCGCCTTTCTGGCTGTTAATTTGTATACAAATGAATTTGTCTTTTGTTTGTGTACAAGTTTCGATGCCTTTGAATGCTCCGCGCGCAGCGTAAAACAGTCGCTGCGCTGCGGATTTGTCACCGATCAACCAGTTCAAAGAGGGGTAACATCATGACTGAAATCACAAGACGCAACGCACTCAAGCTGATGTCCGCGACGCTTATCGCAGGTGCCGGCGTTTCCATGCTGCCGGGAATGGCCTTTGCGGCCGGCACAATCACGGTGCTCAACTGGCAGGGCTATGGCACGGACGAGGCCTGGTCGATCAAGGCCTTCCAGGAGGCAACCGGCATCGAGGTCGTGCACGATTACTACAGCTCGGAAGCCGAAATGCTGACCAAGCTGCGCACCAATCCCGGCACCTATGACCTGGTCGTCCTCAATGCGGCGCGCTGCGCCCAGGCGATGGCGGAAGACCTGATCTCGCCGATCGACTATGCCAAGGTGCCGAACATCTCCTCGGTCGCGGAAAATCTGCGCTCCAACGAAAATTTCAACAAGGACGGCGTCGGTTATGCTGTCCCGTGGGTCTGGGGCCTCACCGCCATTGCCATGCGTGAAGGCCTGCCGAAGGCGGATAGCTATGCCGTGTTCGGCGACCCCGCATACAAGGGTCGCGTCGGTCTCCAGGACGATGCCGTCGGCGCCATCGCGGCCGCGGCCCTGCTGACGGGGCAGGACATGAACAATCCCAAGGATCTCGACCTCGTAAAGGAAACCCTCAAGGGCTTCAAGTCGAACGTCAAGCTGCTCTGGTCGACTGAGGACCAGTGGAACAAGTCCTTCGCCGCCAAGGAATTCGACGTGGCGATGTACTGGTCGGGCGGCGCGGTTCGTTCACGCCGCGTCAGCAAGCTGCCTGTCGATTTCGTCGTTCCGAAGGAAGGGGGAATCGGCTGGGTCGACGGTCTCGGCATTCCTGTCGGTGCCCCGAATGCAGAGGGAGCGCATGCCTTCGCGAACTGGATGATCGATCCGAAGTTCTACGTGGAATGGGCTACCAAGGCCGGCGCTCCGGCATCGGCGAATACCGCTGCCATGGAAAGCTTGCCGGCCGACGATCTCAGCCGCCAGATCCACAAGCCGGAATACATTTCCAGCATGAGCATCATGTCGGCGCTTCCGGACGATCGCCGCGAGGCCTTCAACAACCTCTGGCAGGAAGTGAAAGCTTTCTATGCGGAGTGACGCCATCCTCAACGATGCGGCGCGCGGATCTTCGGATCCGCGCCAGCGCCGCCCGATCCCGGCCTGGGTCGCCACGACGGCCCTGCTGCTGCCGACCTATGGCTGGCTGACGCTGGCGGTTCTGCTGCCGCTCTTGACGATGTTCGTTTTCAGCTTCATGTCGGCGACGCCGATGGGCAAGACGCCCATTGTCTTCACGCTGAAGCACTACCGCGCCTTCATCGACCAGCCGTATCTGATCAACATCGCCTGGACCTCGCTGGTCATCGGCTTCTGGACGACGCTGCTCTGCGCGGTTTTCGGCTTTCTTGCCGCGGTCGCGCTGGCAAGGGCAACAGTCGGACGCATGCGCGAGACATTGCTGGTGCTTCTCCTGCTGCCATTCTGGACAAACGGGCTGGTTCGCGTTTTCTCCTGGACGATGGTGTTGCGGGAAAACGGCTTTCTCGACGGCGTGGTGGACATGGTCCTGCCGGATATCGGCTCGATTTCGTTTCTTTATACGCGTTATGCCGTCGTTCTCGGTCTGGTCCACGGCTACCTGCCCTACATGATCCTTACCTGCTATATCGCCCTGTCGACGATCGATGACGCCATCATCGAGGCGGCTGCGAGCCTTGGCGCGCGCTGGTGGACCATTCTTCTGCGCATTCTCCTGCCACTGGCTGCCCCCGGCCTGATTTCGGGCGCAGTGCTCACCTTCGTGCCGGTGATCGGGTCCTTCATGGAGCCGCGCATTCTCGGCGGCAAGGTAGGCGTGACCATGGGGACGGTGATCGAGGACCAGTTCACCCAGGCCTTCAACTGGCCGCTCGGGGCCGCCCTCTCGTTTACGCTGCTCGCCGTGGTTCTCGCAATTTTTGCAACCTTCTCCGGCGTCCTGCGCCGCGGCACGACGGCGTAAGGGGGCGACGATGACACAGCTTGGTCGTATCTACCTTCTGGCGATCCTCATTTTTCTCTACACGCCGATCCTGGTGATGATGGCGATGGGTTTCAACGAATCCCAGCTCTACGAACTGCCCTTCAGCTTTTCCACCCGTTGGTACGTTGCTCTGATGGACAACCAGCAGCTCCTGAAGGCCGGCATGAACAGCATCATCATCGCGGTGATCACGGCGGTGATCTCCACCTGTCTCGGCACCATGGCCTCCATCGCCCTGTCGCGGCGTACGTTTCGCGGCAAAAGCCTGCTGCAACTGCTTCTCCTGCCTCCGATCGCCATTCCGTGGCTGATCACCGGCACGGCCATGCTCGTATTTTTCTACTGGTCCGGCATCGGTCGCGGCATGCACGCTTTGCTCATCGGCCATGTCGCGCTTGCCATTCCCTATGTGGTGCTGGTGGTGGGAACCGGTTTCAGCACGATCCGGGCTGACCTGGAAGAGGCGGCGATGAGCCTCGGTTCGACGCCGATCCACGCTTTCTTCGCGGTGACCCTGCCGCTCTTGTTCCCAAGCATTCTCGGCGCCGCGCTGTTTGCCTTCGCCGTTTCGCTCGATCAGTTCGTGATATCTTATTTTCTTGCCACGCCCGGCTATTCGACGCTGCCGGTCCAGATCTACTCCGCGATCCGCAAGGGTTTCACGCCCGAAATCAACGCGATCTCGACGCTGCTGCTGCTCGGCTCGATGGCTGCGATCCTGATCTTTGCGCGCTTCGCCAAACCCGGAGATGTCCGTGACAAACGTTAACGTAAATTCGGTCGCCAAGACCTATGGAACGACGCCGGTTCTGACCGACATCTCCACGGATTTCCCGGAAGGTTCCTTCACCAGCCTTCTCGGACCCTCCGGATCGGGGAAGACGACATTGCTGCGCATCATCGCCGGCTTCATCCGTCCGGACGAGGGCATCGTCAGCATTGGCGGCAGGGATGTGACCCATGTCCCCGTCTGGGGACGCAACATCGGCATGATGTTCCAGTCCTATGCGCTATTCCCGCATATGACGATCGCACAGAACGTCGCCTTCGGCCTCGGACGTCGCGGCATTCATGGCGCGGAGGCGCGCAAGCAGGTCGATGCGGCGCTGGAAATGGTGCACCTTCCCGGTTTCGCCGATCGCATGCCGAAGCAGCTTTCCGGGGGCCAGCAGCAGCGGGTCGCGTTGGCCCGCGCTATGGTCATCAAGCCAAGCGTCCTGCTTCTCGATGAACCGCTTTCGGCGCTCGATCGCCGCCTGCGCCAGGAAATGCAGGTCGAACTCCTGCGCATCCAGCGCGAAAGCGGTTTGACTACGATCTTCGTCACGCATGACCAGGAAGAGGCGTTGACCCTTTCCGACAAGGTGGCGATCCTTGACAAGGGCCGGATCGTCCAGATCGGGGACCCGGAAACGGTTTATGAAAAGCCCCTGACGCGGTTCGCCGCCGAATTCCTCGGCGATTCGAACTTCCTCAAGGGTAAAGTCGAGAGTGGCGCCGTCCGTCTTGCCGACGGCACGGTCGTGCACGCAGCGGGCACCTTGCCGGCCGATGGCGCGCAAGCTACGCTCGCCGTGCGTCCAGAAAAGATGTTTGTCGCCAAGGACCCGTCGCCCGGCAATCGTCTGACCGCGCGCATCACGACCGTGATCTATGCGGGACAGGCGTTGTCCTACATTCTGGAAACCGCCGACGGCATGCAGGTCAAGCTCTTTGCCCAGAACCGCGACGGCAACGTCCTCAAGCAGGGCGAGACGGTGGTCCTCGGTTGGTCGGCAGATCATACCGTTGCGGTTGCGGACTGAACCCATGCCGCTCGATCCGATCCCGAAAAGCACGCTGCATCTCGTCATCGACATGCAGCGTCTGTTCGCCGATGAGACCGCCTGGCATACGCCGGCGATCCGGACGATCCTTCCGAACGTCGTCCGGCTGAGCCGCGAGCGGCTGGCGGAGACGCTGTTCGTCAAGTTCATCGTCCCACAGCGGGCGGAAGATGCAAAAGGCCGGTGGAAGAATTATTACCGCCGCTGGTCGATGGTGACAGGCGAGGCGCTGGCGCCCGGAATGCTCGACCTCGTCGAGCCGCTGGCGCTGCTCGCGGGGGCTGACGCGCAGGTTGAGAAAGAGACGTTTTCCGTCTTCGGTACACCGGGTTTTGCCGAGAGGCTTGAATCCTTGGGCATCGATACGCTGGTGTTCAGCGGCGTCGAAACCGATGTCTGCGTACATGCCAGCGTGCTGGATGCGATCGATCTCGGATTTCGCGTCATCGTCGCTGCCGATGCCGTGGCAAGCGGCAACGAGACAGCGCATGGCATGATCCTCGCCCATCTCCTACCGCGCTTTGCGGAACAGTTGGAAATTGCCTCCACTCAGGCCATTCTGGAAGCGTGGGAATCTTAGCAGATGTCCCGATCGACCCAACATCGAAGCGCAGGCGGTAAAAAACCGCTCCGGGAAACGAGAGAGATCATGAACGGCCCTTTTGAAGAGCATCCTTTCCGCTGCGTCGATCATGCCGGCGATGCGGTTGATGGGGGGGCGGGGCGCAACAACGCCTATGTGCTCGGCGAACAGATCGGGTTCTTTTTGCGGCAGGCGAACCAGCGGCATGTGGCGATCTTCGGCGAACTGATCGCGGAAAAGCTGACGACGACCCAGTGGGCGGCACTGGTCAAGCTCAAGGATCTGCAACCCTGTTCGCAGGGCAATCTCGGACGCGAGACCGCGATGGACATGGCGACGATCAAGGGCGTCGTCGATCGGCTGGTCAAGCGCGGCCTGGTCAACACGGCGCCCGATTCCGCCGACGCGCGCCGACTGGTCCTGACCTTGACCCGCGAGGGCGAGGATACGATCGCGCGCAACCTTTCGCAGGCGCTGGATGTTTCGCACAGGACGCTAGGGCCGCTCTCTCCTGCCGAACGCATGATGCTGATAGAACTTCTGCAGAAAATCTGTTGAGCGCCGGCTGCAGCCGGTGCGCCCACCCAATCCAAAAGATAATCGAGGCGACCAGTGAGCAATCATCATGACGAGGTGCAGGCTGTCATTGCCTTGATGACCGACGAAGAAAAGATCGATTTCGTCAGCGGGCATGGGCTCTGGAGAACAGCGGCCATCCCGCGTCTCGGTATTCCCTCGATCGTCATGACCGACGGAACCTACGGCGTGCGCTATTCGATGACGCAGATTGATTCCGGTTCGGATCCGGAGGCGGCTCTTGCGGCGTTCCAGGCCGTTGTCAACCGTCGCGCCGACGATGGTGGCCCGGGGATGTTTGGCGACACCCATCCTGCGACATGCTTTCCGAACGGCAATCTTCTGGGTTGTTCGTGGGATGTTGCCCTTGCAGAGAAACTGGGGCAGGCGCTGGCTGCCGAGTGCCGCGCGCTCGGTGTGGACCTGCTTCTCGGTCCGGGCATCAATATTCGCCGGACCCCGCTTGCCGGCCGTGCCTATGAATATTACTCCGAAGATCCCGTCGTTAGCGGCGATCTCGCCGCCGGGCTGATCCGTGGCCTGCAAGGTGCTGGTGTCGGCGCATCGCTCAAGCACTTTGCCTGCAACAACTCTGAGATCGACAGAACCAATATGAGTTCGGACGTCGACGAACGCGCGCTTCGTGAAATCTACCTTGCCGGTTTTGAAAGGGTGATCGCAAAGAGCGATCCCTGGACGGTGATGAGCGCCTACAATCCGCTCAACGGCGTGCAATCCGCCGAGAACCACTGGTTGCTGACGGAGGTTCTCCGCGGGGAGTGGGGCTATAGCGGCGTGGTGATCTCGGATTGGCATGCGATCAAGGACCGGCCGGCGGCGGTGCATGCCGGCACCGATCTCGACATGCCGGAAAGCGGGCCGCGCAAGGCGCGTCTCAGCGCTGCCCTTGAGGCCGGCGAACTGGACCGCGAGGCACTGGATCGATCTTGCCGAAACGTACTTTCACTCGTACGGCGGCTGTCAGGACTTCGGGTTCCGGCGGCTCCGGTGGATCTCGTGCGTCACCATGCCCTTGCCCGCCGCATGGCCGCCGAATCGATCGTCCTCCTGAAAAATGACGATGCGGCGCTGCCGCTCAAAAGCCTTGCGGGCAAGCGCATTCTCGTCGTCGGCGACGGGGCGATCCGCCCAACCATCCAGGGCTCCGGCTCGGCCACGACGAATCCCTTTCGTGTTGATGTGCCTCTGGACGAAATCCGCGCCCTTGCGGCGGGCGCGATCATCGATTTCATGCCCTTTGCCAAGGATGGCGTCGGCGACCTGGAAAAGCAGACCGCAGACGTTGTGGTCGCAGCAAGGGGCGCCGATGCAGTCGTCCTCTTCGCCAATCATCGTACCGGCGCAGAGGGCGAGGGCACCGACCGATCCGACATCCGTCTCGCCGACGGCCAGGATGCCTTGATCGAGGCTGTGGCCTCCACAAATGCCCGGAGCATTGTCGCCCTCACCATGCCCGACGCCGTCACCATGCCGTGGATCGAAAAGGTAGATGCCGTTCTTGCCTGCTTCTATCCGGGGCAGGGCGGCGGCGCGGCGCTGGCGCAGGTGCTTTTCGGCAGGGTAAACCCTAGCGGAAAGCTCTCTACGACGCTGCCGCTTAGGATCCAGGATATTCCGGGCTTCCATACCTATCCCGGCGAAAACGGCCATCATACCTACAGCGAAAGCATCTTCGCCGGATACCGCTATTATGATCTTCGCGCCATGGAGCCCCTTTTTCCTTTCGGTCATGGATTGAGCTACACGGACTTCGCCTACACTGATCTTTACGTCGACACCGACACCGTTGCGCCCGGCGTTTCTGTCAAGCTGCAATTCAGTCTTTGCAACATGGGGAAGGTTTTCGGGCAGGAGGTCGTGCAAGTCTATGTTCGTCCAATCGAACCGGGGCTGAAACGGCCGGTCCGCGAACTCAAGGCGTTTTCCAAGCATGCTCTTGCCCCGGGAGAGGCAGCAACCGTGGATATCGAGCTTCTGCCGCGGGACTTCCAGTATTTCGACACCGCAACGGGCCGCTGGACCCTGCGCGCCAAGGCGTTCGCTGTCGAAGTTGCAGCCTCATCGCGCGATATCCGACTGTCGCGAATCCTGCCCTGCGAGTCGGAGCCGATTCCCGTTCCGCGGATCGCGACGACATCTTCACCCGCTGCGGTCTTCAGCCATCCCAAGGCTGAGGCGGCGCTGAAGTCCTTTTTCGTTAAGCGGCTGAACCTAGACGGGGATGAAGCCCAGGGGCTTCTCGATGGTACGCGCAAATCCTTTCTTGGCTTCTACGACACGCTTAGCTGGTCAATCGGCGAAAGCATTCCGGAGCCTGAGCTCGCGGCGCTGTTTGATGCATTAGACGAAGAAGAGCCGTGAGCAGGTCAGGTGAAACGTGTGCGGGAAAAATATGCGTTTATTTCGTTTGATCTTTTCGGTCTGGTTGAGAGAATCGCAGATCAATTCGCCAGTCCAGCCTTGGCATCAATAGGACCACGCGCAACGTGGACTTTTTCATGCAGGGAAAGAGAAGGCTGACCATGAGTTAGCACGGCGGCCAGAACTCGATCCTGCGGCTGCGTTCGGATCAGGAAGTGCCCAAAGCGGTGGACGCCGTTTGGAGATTAAAAGAGGTACTGCATGAGCGGAGCGTCTATCAGCATCGATCCATTGCTCACGGCGGAAGCCTGGAGGAAGAGCGGCCGCGAGGTGGCGATCGCCACCGTCATAGAAACATGGGGTTCGGCGCCGCGACCGGCGGGCAGCCACCTGGTAATCGACGCTGAGGGTAATTTCGAAGGCTCCGTTTCCGGCGGCTGCGTCGAAGGCGCCGTCATCACGGAGGCGCTCGATGTCATCGGTAGCGGCGATCCCAGGATGCTGGAATTCGCCGTTGCCGACGAGACGGCATGGAGTGTCGGGCTTTCCTGCGGCGGGCGCATTCGCGTCTATGTGGAAAGGCTCGCCTGATGGAGCTTGCGACGCTGGAGCGGCTGAATGCCTGTCGGCAGGCCCGGATTCCCGCCGTATTGGTCACCGATCTCGGTGGTGGCCATGCGAGCGTCATTGCAGAAGGTGACCAGCTCCATGGTGCGCTCGGCGAGGCGGTGGCTGCGGCATTTCGCTCCGGACACGCCAGTGTTGTCGAGGCCGATGGCGGGAGCTACTTCCTAAACGTCCATCGGCCGCCGCGGGGTATCGTCATCATCGGCGCCGTTCATATCAGCCAGGTCCTGGCGCGGATGGCGGCGCTTGTCGGCTTCGACACCAGGATCATCGATCCGCGCATGGCGTTCGCGACGCCGGAGCGTTTTGCCGGCATTGATCTCAGGAGCGACTGGCCTGTTGACGTTTTGAAGGCAAAACCGCTCGACGCCTACACGGCACTGGTCGCGCTCACCCACGATCCGATGATAGACGACTTTCCGATTGCAGAGGCCCTACGCCGGGGCTGCTTCTATGTCGGGGCACTCGGTAGCCGGAAAACCCATGCGTCCCGTCTTGAGCGTCTGAAGGCTGAGGGCTTCCCGGACGAGACGCTCGCCCGTATCAACGGCCCGGTCGGGCTTAATATTGGCGCTGTCAGTCCGGCAGAGATCGCCGTCGCCATCTTGGCCCAGATCATCGAAGCGATGCGATTGCGCGACGTCGCGTCGGCGAAAGGCGATATCAGATGAAGTTTGGCGAATTTCCGGTGGCCGCCGCCGAAGGGTTGCTGCTTGCACATACCGTAATATTGCCTGACCGGAAACTGCATAATAAGCATCCCGTTTCGCCCGCGGATATCGAAGCGCTTCAAAGTGCCGGTATTGTCAGCGTCATCGGAGCGCGGATTGAGGGCGGAGATATCAGCGGAGACGAGGCGGCCAGGCAGCCTGCTGCAGCAATGCACCCGATCATCTGCGCTTCTCCGAGGCTGCCACTGGGCGGCTGAACATCTATGCGGCGGCAGACGGGCTCTTCGCCGCGGACCCCGAGAATGGTTTCGATTGGGTTCTGGATCGAATCCTGGCCGGTGAGAAGCCGATTGCGCATGATCTGACAGGCATGGGTGTCGGAGGGCTGCTTATGGAAATCGAGACACGGCCGCGGCCGCGAGACAGCAGAGAACAGCAGGACCGGCCAGTGACCGTTGCGGCAGTCATCCTGGCTGCCGGGAAAGCCAGTCGTATGGGCGAGGCTTGCGCCCACAAGCTGTTGGCTGAATTCGATGGTAAGCCGCTGGTGCGCCGCGCCGCTGAAACTGCGCTCGCCGCCGATGCTGTATACGTCGCCGTCGTCACCGGTCACCGGCGGGGCGAAATCGAGGCTGCGCTCTCTGGACTAGGCGTTACGACGGTAGAAAATCCTGATTATGCGTCCGGCATGGCAAGCTCACTCATTTCCGGGTTTTCGGCCGCGTCGGTGCGCGATGCAGACGGTGTTCTCGTCATGCTCGCCGATATGCCTGGCGTCACAGCTGCCGATCTCAACGCCTTGATCTCTGCCTTCCGTGCGGCCTCTGGGCGGGCGATTGTCCGCGCGGGGTCGCGCGGCAAGCATGGTAACCCGGTCATTCTCCCCCGATCACTCGGCGATGCTGTCATGCGGCTTGAAGGAGATGTCGGGGCGAGGCACATCATCGAGACATCGGGGCTCCCCGTCATCGATGTCGATATCGGTGATGCGGCCCATCTGGACGTTGATACGCCAGAGGCCGTCCTGGCGGCCGGTGGTCTTTTGAGGGGATAGAGTGGCCCAAACGGCGGATGGGCGCCGAGTGCCTTCACGCGATCGGGCTTGGAGGGATAGTGCGGAGACGAACACCTCTGGTGAGCGGTGCGCCGTTTTCAATCGCCGGCCCCGTCGGGGAAGACCGGCCTGACCAATGCCGCCGAAATGGCTCCTGGGGTGACAATAACGCGGCGACCTTGACCTCATGAGTGAAGAGGACATGGTCCGACATCTGTCGGAGAACAGGTCGATATCGGATCCTGCAGAAACTCGTGCCGCGCGCAATCGCACCATTCCCACGCCCGGAGTACCCCTCAAGGGCATCATTCTCGACACCGAGACCACGGGACTCAATGAGATCATCGAGGTTGGCGTCATCGCTTTCACCTTCGATGCGACAGGAAGCATCGGTGACGTGACCGGCTTCTACGGTGGACTTCATCAGCAGCCAAGCGTTTCCATTCCCACTGAGATCACTAGGCTCGCCGGAGCAGGGGATCAGGCGGCGGCGAGCTGCAGTTGCTTCTGCACCATGGTGCGCAAGGTCCCGAGATCCTTGGCGAAGGCGCGGATGCCTTCGGCGAGTTTTTCCGTCGCCATCGCGTCCTCGTTCATCATCCAGCGGAAGGTCTTCTCGTCGACCGAGACCTTCGGATCCGGCTTGCGGATCTCCGGCGAGAGCTCGCGCTCCAGCTCGCCTTCATCCTTGGCCAGCTCGTCGAGCAGGTTCGGGCTGATTGTCAGGCGATCGCAGCCGGCAAGGGCTTCGATTTCGCCGGCACTGCGAAAGGAGGCGCCCATGACGATCGTCTTGATGTCGTTCACCTTGTAGTAGTTGTAGATTTCGCGAACGGAGATGACGCCCGGATCTTCCTCGGCAGTGTAGTCCTTGCCGGTCGACTTCTTGTACCAGTCGAGGATGCGGCCAACGAAGGGCGAGATCAGAAACACTTTGGCGTCGGCACAGGCGATCGCCTGGGCCTTGCTGAAAAGAAGCGTCAGATTGCAGTCGATGCCTTCCTTCTGCAGGACTTCCGCGGCACGGATGCCTTCCCAGGTGGAGGCGAGCTTGATGAGGATGCGGTCCTGGTCGATGCCGCGATCCTTGTAGGCGGCGATGATTGCGCGCGCCTTGGCAAGCGAAGCCTCTGTATCGAAGGAAAGATCGGCGTCGACTTCGGTCGAGACGCGGCCCGGGACGAGCTTCACCAGGGCTGCGCCGACGGAGATGGCGAGACGATCGGCGACGGCTGATGAAAGGGCTTCGGGATTGCCGCCCTGCTTCTTGCCCCAGGCGACGGCTTCCTTGATGGCGTCGGCGAACATCGGCGTGCCGAGAGCCTTGAGCACGATGCTCGGGTTCGTCGTGCAATCCACCGGCTTCAGGCGTGCGACGGCCTCCATGTCGCCGGTATCAGCGACGACCGTGGTCATGTCGCGGAGTTGGTCAAGCTTGGATGTCATGGTCAAAATCCCTTGTAAACTCGAGCTTATCTGTTGATCGGTGCGCGTCGGCCCGGCAATGGGGCAATCTGCAAACAGGTGACTTGCGTGCTTTTGGCGAAAAGGCACACTTCTGCCACGCAACGAAGACAAACATGCACACTGCTCGGTCGATGCTGCCTGCGGCTCAAAAGGGGGCTGCAACTCCTGTGACAAAGTTGTGCTCTCCAAACCACAAGAACGGCTGTGTTGGGACGAATATCACCGCTTCAAAGAGCGAAAGTCAAGGACATTTGTTTATCTAGATTGACAAAAGTTACATGTCCGTCACCATCAGTCCTAAACAAGGCAGTTGCCGACTTTGGACGTCTGGTGCAAGCAGGGTAAAATTCACAAGGGAGAAGACATGGCCAAGCTGAGACGCGGCACGCACACGGCTTACTCCGAAACCTCCTCGCTGAGGCTGCGCGCGGCCTGGCTCTATTACAATCAGGGCCTGACGCAGAAGGATGTCGCCGAGCAGCTTGGCATCAGCCGCACCACCGTCATTCGCCTGCTCGACGAGGCGATGAAGCGTAGCGAAGTACAGATCTGGATTAACGATTCGATCGGAGACTGTGTCGAGCTCTCAGTGAAATTGGAACGCGCCTACGGGCTTGACGAGGCGATTGTTGTCCCTGCGCCGGTTAAGTGCGACGTCGATAGTCTGGCAAAGAGCATTGGCCTTGCCCTCGGCCAGTTTCTGTCCGAAGCAATTCCCGACGACTATACAATCGGGGTCGGGTGGGGCCGCACGATGACGGCGTCGCTGTCGAGCTTCCGCCCGCCGCGGCGCACCAACTGCAAGGTCGTCTCCCTGCTCGGCGGTATCGTCGCGGTCCATCAGACGAACCCGATCGACTACACGTGGCGACTGGCAAATCAGCTTGGCGCCGAGTGCTACATGTTCCTGTCGCCGCTGCTCGTGGACTCGGTCGAGACCAAGCGCAATCTGATCGACAATTGCGGATTGGATACGATCTACCGCTTGGCGGAAGACCTCGATCTTGCGATCGTCAGCTGCGGCGACATCGGCCCACATTCGACTTCGCTCTCCGAAGGTTGGATCTCAAAGGTGGAATTGCAGCAGCTGATCGATGCCGGCTGCGTTTGCGACACGATGTTCAACTTCCTCGACAAGTACGGCAACAGCGTCGATCACTCGATCAACAGTCGCGTGATGTCGGTTGATCTGGATACCCTTAAGAAGGCAAGGCACATCGTGCTTTCCTCGGGGGGCGCACATCGCGCCGTGGCGATCCGCGCCACGATAAAGCGCATAGGCTGCAACACGCTGATCACCGAGGAAAGCGCCGCTAAGGCGCTTCTGGAATTGGTCGAGAGCTAGGGTGAGGACCTATCGTTTGAGATGCCATTTTGAGTTCGCTTAGTAGAAATCAATCACCCATCAGGACCTCCTTCAATGGAGACTCTGTAGGCCGAGATCGTCGGGCGTGAGTTCATTTTTGTAGTGGCGCGCCATTTCTTTCTCTCGGTCGCGGCGGCACAGCTCGCCGCCATCTCCGAAAGGCGGATCGACAGGCTGGTTAATCCTCCAGATGAGGTGCCGAGCGCTCGCATCACTGGCGCGGTCAAGTTGCCGGTGATGAAATTACGAAGGTGGCTCAAGGAAATGTCATGCGGTGTGGACACGGGCAACGGCAAAAGGCGAAAGTCTTAGCTGAGCCCTTACGATTCCAACTGACTTTACTCCGGATTTCGTCGCTTTCCTCATTGTATCCCCGTCAAGCACAATCAGTTGAGCGCGCGTTGGATTAACCAACTCGCTCATGTCCACCGTTAGTGCGTGAGCGCCGAGATTGACGATCCACAGAGTGGACTCCTTTTCGATTTCGGTTCTGAAAGACATGACTTTTTGCGGATGGGAGGCAACGACGGTACGGCACTGCTGCCCCGCCAGTTCCGCCAGGCCGGCCACAATGTGAAAGAGCGGTCGTCTTCCGCCTTCGGTGATCGGCTCGTCTTTTCCAGCAAAGAGGCCGAACGGTCCGGTGAGGGCTGATAGTGTCAGTGTCTCGATACCTGCATCCAGCACTGAGGCGGCGTAGCCGGTGGCGAAGGCGGCGGCGAACAGACCGGTGTGGCGGGGATCACGGTTGGCCATCGGGACGCGGCAGCAATCGGGGTTGTCCATCGTGCGGCTGCCATAGGGGTTTTGTCGCATGGCGATGGTGGAGGGGCCGAGCCGGTACGGCTTGTCGCCATAGATGGCACGGACCGACTTCGTGATGAAGGGTAGTGCCTCAAGTGTCTGCATGATGCTGAGATCTTCCGCCGAATGCACAATGGGACTGGTGCAGTGGCTGACGAAACCAAGGTTTCCGGCTGGAACGCGCTTGCGGTTGAGTTCGGTGAAATAGGAGAGCATGCCGCCGCCGAGTCGAATGCCGGGAAATGCGTTCGCTGCGGCTGCGTAGACATCCTCGAGCGGTGGACAATCCGGCCATTTGCTACCGGGCGGGGTCGATTGGCGATCGACAGAGGGGCAAACCATGATGGCATTAGGTGCGAAATCAGTTGCGCGCATCCTCGCGGCAATCCCCAGCATTTCCTCATCCAGCGGCCGTTGGCAAGGGACTGCGAATTCGAGCGTTGTCGTGCCGCCGTGGATAGCGGCAATCTCGGCAAAACCCTTGAAGGCGGCGGCGTCGTGACCGGCTGCGGGGTCGAAGTGGAAGAGCAGGTCCTGAACCTTTGGCCCATCCTGGCTCGCGAGGGCAGCGAGACTGGCTTCGACTTCCTCCGGGGTAATCACCAGGCTGATGGCGGGCATCGTGCCGGACGCAGTCCCGGGCGTTAGCCGGATGACGCTGGAGTTTTCGGCCGAGGCGGGGCGATCGTCCGAAGCGGCGCGGCGGTCGGTAATTGTCAGGGTGATTTGCTGGAGGATGGGCTCGTTTTCCAGAATCTTATAGGGCCAGGGCAGGGACAATGGGCGAACATAGGTCTTGTAGGAGGCGTCCGACCAGTTGCGTTGGTCTTCCATCTCGAACGTGTCGCCTTCCATGCGGCATTCGACGCTGACGCCGGGAAGTGCTGTATGGGTGATGGCGCGCAGGTTTTTGACGGGCTGCCAGGGATCTATGAGAACGGGCAGTTTGGTGTTCTCAACCTCGCCATCGACATGCTCGACGGAGACTGCCGTTCCTGCGACGCCGATGATGGGATGCAGCATGCAGAAGCCGCAGCGATTGGTCTCGAAGCCTGTGGCGGAACAGGCGCTGCTCCTGAACGTCAGTTTGCCACCGGCACCTGCTTCGATCAGTGCAACAATGTCGAGAACCGTGCCGTTCGGGCCGTGGCAACGGGCGTCGTAGGAGATGGTGAAGCCGCTCTCGGTTTCGGTGACAGCAAGGTTAGACAGCGTGGGGTTGTAGGTGCCCCAGTCGCGGTCGCGGACCACATAGGAAATGGCGCGCAGGACTTCAACGCCGTCGTAAGTGATGGCACGAAGATTGCCGCCAGCGAATTGTGCCGTCAGTTTTCCGGCCCGCAGGAGACGGGGGAAGGGTTCGGCCTTGATGGTTCCGTAAAGCTGAAAGGCAGTTGCCGTGTCGCTCATTTCAGCAAGGTCCGGATTTCGACGGTCGCCTTGGAGGCGGCGCTTTCATAGGCGGCTTCGACGAGGGCGAAGGTCTTCAGATTGTCGGCGCCGGAGGTGCACGTTTCCTCTTGGCGGCCGAGGCAATCGGCCCAGTGTTGCTGGATGGCAAAGACGCTTTCCTGGATATTGTGCCACGGCCGAGAAGCCCAGGGCAGCAAGATTGGCGCGACGTCGGTGTTCGTCGCTCCCTCGGCATTGGTGACCTGCAGCTCGTAGCCTTGCGACAGGCGCAGCGAGCCCTGCGTACCGTCGAGCTCGATCAGCGTTTCCGGGAAGGGTTCGACGGATTGTCTGGTTGCATAGCTGACATCGACAATGGAGGTCGCGCCGCTGTTGTGGTCGAGCAGGATAGTCGCCACGTCCTCGCCGCGGATTTTCGGATTAACGCGCTTGGTTCGCGCGGACAGGCTCGTCACGTCGCCAAGGATATAGCGGGCGATATCCAGTGTGTGGATGCCGAGATCCTCGATGATGAAGCGCTTGCCTTCCGCGAGGTAAGGCTGGCCGGAAAAGACGTCGTAGCCGGAGCGGAAGGAGAAGCGGCCCCAGAACGGCGCGCCGATCGCGCCCGAGTCCAGCGCCTTGCGGACGGCCTGGATCGGTGTTTGCCAGCGGAAATTCTCGTGGATCATGAGGGGAATGCCGGCAGCCTCGCAGGCGGCGACCATGGCCTTGGCATCCGCAAGCGTCGGGGCAAACGGCTTCTGGCAGATGGCAGGAACCTTGTGGGCGACGGCCATTTCCACCAGTGTGCGATGACTGTTGACCGTGGTTGCGATATCGACGAAATCGAAGCCGCCATTTGTAAACATCTGCCTCGCATCAGTATAGCGGCGGTCGACGCCGAACTGGTCGCCGACGAGCTTCAGCCGCTCGGGGTCGCGGTCGCAAATAGCGACGATGGACGCGCCGTTGACATCCCTCCATCCATGCATCTGGTTGACGGCGAAAAAGCCGCAACCGATCAGGGCGCCACGCAATTCCATCATTCTTTTCAACCCTTCTTTGCCAATTGCATCAACGTCACCTGCTGCTGCAAGCGGCGCTGGGCTTGGTCGACCACCACCGCAACGATGATGACGATACCCTTGATCACCATCTGCCAGAAGGAGGAAACACCCATCATCACCAGGCCATCGGACAGGATGCCAATGACGAAGGCGCCGATGATGGTGCCACCGATCGTCCCGCGACCCCCGGACATCGAGGTGCCACCGAGAACGGCTGCGGCGATTGCGTTAAGCTCGAACGAGTTGCCGGTTGCCGGGTGCGAGGCCATCAGTTCGGAGGAGATGACGATGCCGACGATGGCGGCGCAGAAGCCGGAGAACATGTAGACGAACATCTTGACGCGATCGACGCGGATGCCGGACATGCGAGCGGCGCGCTCGTTGCCGCCGACAGCGAAGATCTGGCGGCCGATCGGCACATATTTGGCGACATAGGCGGCGGCGAGCGCAACGACGATCAGGATCCAGATCGACACCGGCAGGCCGATGATGCGGCCGGAGCCGAGGAAACCGAAGCCGGTGGTGGAAAGCTCGGTCTTGCCGACGAGGTTCGGGAAGGTCTGGCCGTCGGACGAGAGCAGCGCGAAGCCGCGGGCGACGTAGAGCGTGCCGAGCGTGGCGATGAAGGGGGCGACGTTGAGTTTGGTAATGAGCAGTCCGTTGACCGCACCAATGACGACGCCGACGGCGAGGGTGATCAGGCAGACCTCGACGACGTTGAAATACATCGTATAGCCGAACTGCAGATCGATGCCGTTGAGGATCAGACCGCCGGCGACCATGCCGCAAAGGCCGACGATCGAGCCGACCGAAAGGTCGATGCCGCCGGTGATGATGACGAAAGTCATGCCCATGGCGAGGAAAGCATTCAGCGCCACATGCTTCGACATCAGGATGATATTGGCTGTCGACAGAAAGTTCGGCGCGAAGATCGAGAAGAAGGCGATGACGGCAAAGAGCGCAATGAACGTCCTGAGCTTCATCAGCGTCAAAAGGATGGAGCCGCTATCGGTTGCCGGTGCATTTTCGGTCACGGTTGCCGTGGTCATCACGCAATTTCCCCAATGGTTTTGTGTTCGGCCGATTTGTGTCCCTCGGACGCAGCCTTGACGATGAGCTCTTCGGTGGCATCCGCCCTGTCAAGGATCGTCGTTACCTTGCCGTTGCTCATCACGACGATGCGGTCGGACAGCGCCATGACCTCCTCGAGGTCGGAGGTGGAAAACAGGATGGCGAGGCCTTCACCGGCGAGCCTGCGCATGGTGCGGAAGACATCCGCCTTGGCGCCGACATCGATGCCGCGGCTCGGCTCGTCCATCAGCAGCACCTTCGGATTGGTCATCAGCGCCTTGCCAATCACGACCTTCTGCTGGTTGCCGCCGGACATTGAGGTGACGTCGAAATCTGGATTCGGCGCCTTGATCGAGAGGTTGCGGACCTGCTCCTTGACAGCCGCCTGCTCGCGCTCGCCGGAAATGTGGACGCCGAATTTCACGAATTTTTCGAGGCTCGCA
This sequence comes from Rhizobium giardinii bv. giardinii H152, assembly GCF_000379605.1. Lineage (GTDB taxonomy): Bacteria > Pseudomonadota > Alphaproteobacteria > Rhizobiales > Rhizobiaceae > Pararhizobium > Pararhizobium giardinii. Next base: position 35,995 of record NZ_KB902624.1, read on the forward strand.
AGCGTTAGATTGGAGGCGATCGACAGGACCTGCACAAGGCCTTCGCGTTGCCGGTCTTCCGGGATGAGGGCAAGTCCCTTGCGGATACGGGTGGAGGTATCCTTGGCGACGATCTCTTCGCCGGCGACGAAGATCTTGCCGGTGGAGTGCGCATGCTGGCCAATGACGCATTCGAAGAACTCGCTACGGCCGGCGCCCATCAGGCCATAGATCCCCAGCACTTCGCCTGTCTTGACCGAGATCGACAGATGATCGACGGCGAGGCCGCCGGTCCGGCGCGGCAGGCAGATGTCTTCGACGCGAAAGGCTTCCTTGCCGAGCTTGTGATCGACGGATTTGGCGAAATCCTTGGCATCCGAGCCGATCATCGAGCGGACGATCCACTTGGTGTCGATGTCGCGCACCATCGCCTGGCCGGTGATCTGGCCGTCGCGCAGCACGGTGATGTAGTCGCCGATGCGCATCAGCTCCTCGAGCCGATGCGAGATATAGACGATGGCGACGCCTTGTGCCTTCAGTTCGCCGATCACTTTGAACAGGATATCGACTTCGGCGGCAGACAGGGCCGAGGTCGGCTCGTCGAGAATGAGGATGCGGGTGTCGAGCGAGATCGCCTTGGCGATTTCGACGAGCTGCTGCTGGCCGATCGGCAGGTCCTCGACCATGGTCTCGGCGCTGATGCCGGCATCCAGCTTGTCGAGGAAATGATTGGCCTTTTCGACCTGCGCTTTGTGATCGATGCCGCGAATGCCGCGGGTGATCTCCCGGGTCGCGAAGATGTTTTCGGCTACCGAGAGGTTGCCGAACAGATTGAGTTCCTGGAACACCATGCCGATGCCATGCCTCTGCGCATCGGCCGGGGAGTTGAACTCGACTTCCTTGCCATCGAGCAGGATGCGGCCGAGAGAGGGTTTCTCGACGCCGGCGATCATGCGCATCAGCGTCGACTTGCCGGCGCCGTTTTCGCCGACGAGCACGTTGACCGCGCCGCGCTTCAGTTCGAGGCTCGCATGCTTGACTGCGACGATGCCAGAATAGACTTTCGTCACGTCGTCGAGCTTTAGGATGGTCTCGTGTGTCTCGGCTGCCATGTCAGCCGCCTATCGTAATGGTGGCGGGCGTCAGCAACGCCGACTGGCCAGCGGACGGCAGGGGATAGGCGCCGAGCGCTTCCACATGTTTGCCTTCGAGGCTTTCGCGCGGCAGCTTTTCGAGCGTCAAGGCGTTGACATGGCTGTTGAAGGCCTTGCCGAATTCAGCCCACTGGATCTGGTTCTTGAATTCGTTGAAATTGACGAAGTCGAGGCTGTCGCGGATCGCGGTGCCCTTGATGACCGGGCCGATCTGGACGCGCACATCCGCCTTGCCGTCGCCATCTACATCAGTGTCGAGGTAGGCAGCACGGGATTTCGTTTCGGCCTTGACGATCGTGCCGGAGACTTTCGCGGCAAATGTCCAGGGCGCCGTGCCGTCCTTTTCCTTGTGGCCGTATTTTGCCGCGGCGGCATCGAGATCGGATTTCGACAGAGCGGAAACCTCCTGGAAGGTTCCGGCGCGCGTTTCCAGGAACGGAATGACTTTTGCTTCCCATACTTCCGCGACCTGGCGATCGGGATTGAACCCGCCGCTTGCAGCTTCTGCGGCCTCTTCGGGCGTCGGCGTCTTGATGATCTTGCAACCGGGCACGGCCAGCACGATGGCGAGCGAGATTGCGGCGGCTGTCACGATGTTCGGCATGGAATTCTGCTCCGGCACATGGAAATAAACGCAGGGCGGAGTGTGTCCGCCCTGCGCGCATTCTTTGGGAGGATCAGTTGGTAAGCGCGAAGGTTTCGAGCTTGACGGAATTCTCGCCGTTGATCAGCACACAATCCATGAGCTGCTTTTCCTCGGCCGGTCCCTTACCCGTCTTGATAAAGACGTCGGCCTGCTCGACTGCCATCTGCGCCTGCGCGTAAGCCGGTTGCAGCACGGTCGCCTTGATGCCGCCTGAGGCGATGCTATCGCGCACGTCGTTGGAGCCGTCGAAGCCGACGACGATCACGTCCTTGCGGCCGGCGGCCTGGAGAGCGGCGATTGCGCCCATGGCCATCGTGTCGTTGCCGGAGATGACGCCCTTGATATCCGGGTTCGCCTGCAGGATGGTCTCCATCTTGGAGTAGCCCTCCGTCTGGCTCCAGTTGGCCGACTGCTGGGCGACCATCTTCATGTCCGGATATTCGTCGATGATGTCGTGGTAACCCTTGGAGCGGATGCCGGCGTTAAGATCGGCTTCGCGGCCGAGCAGTTCGACATAGTTGCCGGCCTCGCCCATCAGCTTGACGAACTCTTCGGCACCGAGCTGCGCGCCCTGATAGTTGTTGGAAACGATCTGCGAGACGGCAACGCCGGTGGCGTTGATTTCACGGTCGATCAGGAAGGAGGGAACGCCTGCGTCCTTGGCCTTCTGAACGGCAGCAATCGAGGCTTCCGAGCCCGCATTGTCGAGAATGATCGCCTTTGCGCCGCGGCCGATAGCGGTATCGATCAATTGCGATTGCTTGTTGGCATCGTCGTCATGGACGAGAACCAGGGTTTCGTAGCCGAGTTCCTTGGCCTTGGCTTCCGCGCCGACGGCTTCAGCCTTGAAGAACGGGTTGTCGTGCGAGGGGGTGATGATGGCGATGAGGTCGGCGGCAAAGGCCGGCATCGCAACGCCCAGTGAAAGGGCGCAGGCAAAGGCGGTAAGGGTTAGTCTGCGTGTTAGTTTCATGTGGTTCCTCCCAAGTGATTTGATCGGCCCCGTTCCCGGCGGAGCCGATGATTGTCAGGCCTTAGAGCCTGACGGCGATCAGGTGATGCGCCGAATGCTCTCGGCGATCTCCTGTGGTTCGAAGACTTTTTTCCAGTCGTCGCGCATCAGCGCCGGGATGCCGAATTCAATGGCTTTGTTGCAGGCATCGGAGAAAACGCCCTGCACTTCGCCGAAGATCACGGCGCCGAGCACGTTCATGTGGCCGAGCAGGAAGTCACGAGCGGCCTCCTCCGGCACACCGCGTTTCACACACTCGTCCATGGCCTGCTTCATGACGACCAGCAGCGAGGCGCAGACGGTTTCCGATAGGCCCGGCTCCAGCATCGCCATCTGCTCGACAGTAACGCGATGCGAGCGCATGACCGGCGACCAGATGACCATGGCGATCTCTTCGCCGAGGCCGTAGGCCTCTTCCGGTCCCTGCATCAGGGCGGAAACGATATGTTGCTTGGCAAACAGACCGCCGAAATGATCCCTCTTCGCGGCCATGTCCGTTTCGTCGTTGAAGATCGGCGGATGGCAGGGATGGGTGACGAAATAGGTGAGATCGGCCCGCACCGGCAGGTGGCCGGCAAAGGGGGCGGCCGCGTCGAGAGCCACAACCATGGTGCCGGCTGCGAGCGTGTCGACGATGCTGGCCGCGACCTTCCCGATTGCCGTATCCGGAACGGCGAGAATGACGACGTCGGCGCCATCCAGCCCGGCATTGGCCGGCACGCACGAGATCTCGAGATCGTTTTTCAGCCGCGCCTGACCCGCGTCGCTGACTTCGATGTGGCGCACGTCAAAGCGCGAGCCTTTTAGGTTCTTCGCCAGCCGGTAGCCCATTTTGCCGCCGGCGCCGAACAGAGCAATTGACGTCATTTTTCCTCGCTTATGTCTATTTGCGATGACTATATGCGACTGGTATAATGAGTCAATCAGTATATCAGCGGAACGACGAATTTTTCCTAAAGAAGATTCACCGGCTCGCAGCCCGCTTGCTCGGTTACTTCACCCTGTCCAGTCGGTTGATGGCCTCGACATTTTCGGCGGACGCGCCGTTGGGGTCGAAGTCGGATTCCAGCCATTTGTCGACGATCCTCTTGGCAAGTTCCGGGCCGATGACGCGGGCACCCATGGTGATGATCTGCGCGTTGTTAGACTTCGCCGCGCGTTCAGCCGAATAGGTGTCGTGGGTCAGAGCGGCGCGGATGCCGGGCACCTTGTTAGCCGAAATCGCTACGCCGATGCCCGTGCCGCAGATCAGAATGCCGCGCTCGTTCTGACCATCGATGATGGTCTGCGCCAGCGCCAACGACAGGTCGGCATAGTAGCCGGATTGGCTGAGGTCGCTGACCTTAAGGTGCGGCCGGGTGGCTAAATGGGCGGCTATGACCTCGAGCAGCGGCCTGCCCGCGCTGTCTGCTCCGATGGCGATATTCATGGGATGTCCTTCCGTTTGTCGTATCCTGGTTCAGGGGAGCGCCTTGGAGACGCGGCCAAGAATGTCGAGATAGCCGGAAACCGCCCAGGCCGAGCGGCCGATGAACAGCCCGTCGATATGGGCGCAGGCGGCGAACTCCACGCAATTGTCTGGATTGACGCTACCGCCATAGAGCACCGGGATTTTGCGCCCGAGCACGGCTTGCGCGGCTGCGGAGATTTTCGCATGGCGCGCATCGGCATAGTCCGAGGATGCCGGAATGCCCTTGACGCCGATCGCCCAGACCGGCTCGTAGGCGAGCAGGATGTCAGCATTCTTAGCCTCGCCCTGAAGCCGCCCGAGCGCACCTTCGACCTGCGCCTTCAGCACCGCGTCCGCCAGCCCGCTCTCGCGCTCCACAAACGTCTCGCCGATGCAAATCAGCGGAATCAAAGCATGACGCACGGCGCTCTCGACCTTCAATCCAACAGTCTCGTCCGTCTCGCCGAAGAATTCTCGGCGCTCGCTATGGCCAAGTTCGACCAGATCGAGCCCGCAATCGACCAGCATCGGTCCAGAAATCTCGCCGGTCCAGGCGCCGGCATCGTCCCAGTGCATGTTCTGGGCTCCAATCTTCACGGAGGTACCCTTCAGCGCCGCCTTGACCTCACGCGCGGCGGTGAACGGCGGGATGACAAAGCGCTGAATACGCGCATCGCGCGCGGCATCCGTAACGACAAGAGCATTCGCAAAGGCGAGAGCCTCCGAGAGCAGCTTGTTCATCTTGAAGCTCGTCCCTACCCAGAACGTCATCGTTTCATTCCCCCTCGATTACGCCTGCACGCCGTCCCGGATCTGCGAGAAATAGCCATCCGAACCCACCTGGCCGCCCTTCAGGGCGATCTGCAGACCGTTCGTCGCGGCGTGCGTGCCATGGGCTGTACAGAGGGGGGAACCGGGCGTCTGGGGCAGCGGTAGCAGGGTCGTCAACGCCTCCACGTTCAACTCGCGCAGCGCATGGCTTGACGTGTCACCGCCCGCGATGACGACGCGTTTCAGGTGCTGTTCCTCAACCAGGCGACGCAGGATTTTGCCGAGCAATCGGCCGAGGCGATGGCGACTACCGGCAGTCCTGTCGATATCGCTGCCGCGGTCGGCGGACGGACCGAGTGCTGTGTTGAGGATGACGCTGCTGCCCTGTTGAAGACATTCGATGCCCGCGGCGACGGCACGTTCCACCGCAGCGTTACCATTCTCGCCGAGCAGTTCCATCGGCTCGAGGTCGATGCCGGCAAAGCCGTTTTCGGTGGCGTGGCGGATCTGGCGTTCGGTGGTGGGCGAGACGCTACCGGAAACGATCGCGATGCGGTCGACCTTTCCGGGGAGCGGAAAAGTCCTGCGTCCTTGCGTCAGCCCGGCTTGCGACCAGGCGGTAAGGAGTGCGTATTCGACGCCCGACGAACCACAGACGAACCAGCCATTGCCGGGGTTCCGCCGCCAGAGCTGGCGACCGGCATTGACCTGGCTTTCGGCGCTGTCGACGTCGAACAGTATAATGCCGTCTGCGCTTTTGCAGAGGGCATCGATTCTGTCATCGGCGTCTGTGGCGGCCAGCATCGAGAGATCGGCAAGCCGGGCCTCAAGCTCCGTCTGTCCCTTGAGGTGCAAGCGCAGGTCTGCCTCCGCAATGGGGGTCACAGGGTGGCGGTTCATCACGGGATGACGGTCGATGCGATAGACCTCGCCCTGATAGGCGGCGAAGAGATGGCCGAAGGCTGTATAGCGTTTCAGTTGCGGCGCGCCGACGATGAGGGGAACATAGGCCTGATCGAACAGTCTTTTTCCGATCTCGACCGCCTTACCGATACTGCCGATCTGCGGGCTCGAGTCGAAGGTCGAGCAAACCTTATAATGGCAGATAGCGGCATTCAGGCTTTTCAACCATGCCAGGGCGGGCGTCAGGTGTTCATCCATCCAGTCCGGGGCTTGACTGCGGCTCGTGCCGGCAAGACCAATGGCGCGGCAATGGCTGAAGCGATGCAGAAGACCTTCATCCGGGATGTTCATGAACAGGACGGTCTCCACGCCGTTGGAGGCGAGCGCTTCCATGACATCGGTGGAGCCGGTGAGGTCGTCGCCATAATAGGAAAGGAGTAGATCGTGTGTCGTCATGGCTCTTACTCGCCTTTGCCGAATTTTTTGAGCGACGCTGCCAACTCGGGATGGTCCTCGGCATAGGTTTCGAGCGGGATGTCCGCAACCGCTGCTTGCCAGGCCTGCTGCACGGCATGCACGCCGGCGGCAGGCCCGCCCGGATGGCTGACGATGCCGCCGCCGCACAGATAGAGAAGATCAGTCGTGCGGCCGGTGCGGTGATAGGTTTCCGGCGCTTGCCCGCCCCATTGACCCGAGCCTGCAACAGGGAGCGCGCAGTCGGACGTGTCGAACAGCGGCGTAGTGACAGCCTTGAAAGACTCGACGAAGCTCTCGTCCGGTTCCCAGTACTTAACGCCGATGCCGTTGATCTGGAACTGGTCGACGCCGAGCAGCCGCCAGAATTGCTGCCAGACCTTGAAATCGAAACCAATGCCGGGATGGCGCGTCAGCACATCCCAGCCGTTGCGATGAGCGTGCAACGCGAGGCCAGAGCGTTTGCGCACAAATGCCATGCCGCCCATGCCGATGGAGTTGATGTTGACGACGGCGCAGTTCCCACCCGCCTTTAGAACGAGGTCGTGGTTTCGCATCATCTCGTCCGGATCGGTGTGCGAGATGCCGAACGCATACATCACCTTCTTGCCGGTCTTCTGCTCATGATCGAGGATCTTGGGCATGATGGCGGCAACGCGTTCCTTGAGCGGAGAATAGACCGGGCTCATGAGTTTCTCGTCGTCCTTTATGAAATCGACGCCGGATTGGATGAGTTCGCCGACGAGTTCCGCGGTTTCCTGCGGACGCAGGCCAAGCGCAGGCTTGACGATGGTGCCGATGATCGGGCGGTCGTAGACGCCGGTGAGCTTCCGGCTCCCGGCAAGACCGAACTGCGGGCCGGGATAGACGCCGCGATAGGCCTCCGGCAGCTTGAGATCCACAACCCTCAGGCCGGTCATGCCGCGAATGGAAAAGATGCCGCCGACAGCAATGGTCATCAAAGCGGAGAGATCGGTGCCGATGGCATCGAGCGGGAAGGCGATATCTGCCTCGGCGCGGTGGCTGATGCCGTGCCCCGCCGGTGCCTCCGGCCAGCTTGGGGACGGCGCATCGGGAAGGGGACGAATGGCGAGCACACGGGCGGCGACGCGGGCCTTCAGTTCCTGTGTCTCACCTGGAACCGGTACGAAGGTACCTGTCGACTGGTCGCTGGCGATCTTTTCCGCCATGGCGTCGACGCTGCCCGGCGTTTCAATACGGTAGGTAAGGGTGATCATCATGAATTGTCCGTTGCTCCTCTCGCCAACATGCTCATTGATGACGCCAACTCATTATCTGGTATAATGAGTATTCCAATTCGCGCAAGATGTTTTAGGTTATCCCTGGAAAGTTTTCGGCTTAAAACGGCGACTTGATCTTTCCTTGCCAGTGAGCTCAGGTGCATAAGGAGGAAGACCTTGACCCAGCGAGTCAGCATGAGCCAGCCAGTAGAGCAGATCGTGAGGCGCAAACTCTCCGATGAAGTGTTTGACCGTCTTGAGCGAATGATTATATCGGGTGAATTGAAGCCGGGCGACGACATGCCGTCGGAACGTGTCCTCATGGAGCGCTTTGGCGTCGGCCGCCCCGCGATACGGGAAGCAATGCAATCGCTGGCCAACATGGGCCTCGTGGCGATTTCGCATGGCGAGCGGGCGAAGGTTTTGGAGTTGACCGCGCAGTCCATCTTCCGGCAAGTCGATGCGACCGCGAAGATCATGTTGTCGCGATCATCCGACTCGCTGGAACACCTGAAAAACGCGCGTATCTTTTTCGAGCGAGGGATGGCACGCGAAGCAGCCGCAAAAGCCACCGAGCGGGACATCGAAGAACTGCGCGAAATCCTCGAACGGCAGCGGCGATCATTGGGAAAAGCCGAAGAATTCATTTCCGCCGATATGCAATTTCACACCCGCATCGCCCGGATCTCGGGCAATCCGATCTTCGTTGCAGTCAGCGAGGCGATGTTAGCCTGGCTCAAGGAATATCACACCGACATGCTCATTTGGACCGGCAAGGAAAAGTTCACGCTTGTTGAACACGAGAAGATAGTAGATCGACTGGCAGCAGCGGATGCCGATGGGGCCGAAGTCGCAATGTTAGTGCACCTTGAGAGATCAAGCGCGCTGTATGTGAAGTAGCCGTGGGGGCTGTATTTCCCTCCAATGGCCGACTCTTTTTATAAGGTCTATCGCAACTCCATATTCCCCAGTCCCGCCGGATAGGCTGATCGTGCATCATGTCTCCTCGTCTTTGCATCGCCTGTTCCAGACATTTTTGAACACAAGGCGCCTCGCAATGTGAACACGCGCTTTCGTGAATCGCTTCGCGTGGCGCCTCAAGATCCGCCGGTATCCGTGTCGATCGGGCCAAGGGCACACGGGGTGCGTTTATCAGGGGCTTCCATCAAGGCTACGGGAGCCGACTCACGCCCCCCGAGAGCGCTGCAAGTCAGGAGCTTTGGGGACGTCGCCTGCTCTCTGGCGCGTAGGCCTGCCAGATCGAAACTCCAGTCCAGACGAGCAGGAACATCGGGAGCGGAAGCAATGTTCGGAAGGCGAGCCACGAGTCTGTACTCCAGCTCAGCGCTGCAATGCGCGTGACTACGGTGATTAACAATGCGCATCCTGCCAAGGCAGCATACGTTTGTCGCCATTGCGCAAACGACATCGGCGACTGAAGCTCAAGCAGTACACTTTGAGCGTTCCCCGTCCGCGCGGCCAGTGCCCCGAAAATGATGGCGGCAGGTAACAGTGTCAGCGATAGGCGGAGTTTGATCGAAAGTTCAGTCTCCGAGGAAAGGGGGTGGGATAGCGCATGGATGATGCCGGTGTTTAGTGCCAGAACTAAAATCGAACGCCACAGCACTGCCCACAAAATACGCAGAAAAGCGATCATCGTTCATCTCGGATTGGAAGCGAGAAACGACGGTAGTCATTACCTCCACAAATTGCAACGGGGCCCGAAACTTCAGGAATGAAGTGACCAGCGATCAAGCTCTCAGGAATCCCAATTTGTTCCTTTGAGCCAGGCCGCTCAGCTTCCCGGGTTGGATCGCCCATTCCAGTAGTCGGGGCCAGGTGCTCCGCGCGACGCCATTCAATGATGCCATGGCCACGCTCTTTGCCAAACGAGCCCCACTTCACGCAGCCAGGATAATCGCAGTAGTGATCGAAGTGCACGGGCGCCGCTGGCGGTGGGTTGGTCCGCTCGTCAGACATGTCATCCTCCTGACGGTAGCAGAACCATCCGATCTTCGGGCAAGACCCGCTGCAGAACCTTTGCCACGTCCCACGGCGCGGTAAGCCAGGTCTCGATTTCGTCGCCCTCGGTCAGCAAGACCGCTGGCCTTCTGATGGACCGGCTCGACGATCGCGTTCGGCGTTGTCGTCAGGAATGCGAATAGGTCGGCGGTGATGAGGCCCTCCTTGATCTTGCGGACGCTTTCCCATTGAGGCACCCACATGCCGGCGAAGAACATCAGCGGCCGCTCCGGGCTCCTGGCGAACCACGCGTTCGGGGTTCTTTCGCCTTCGACCTTGTTGGCTGGGTCCGGTTCGGCAAAACTGGTGATCGGCACGACACAGCGGTTTGCCGACGCCCAGCCAGCGTTTCCAATGCATGCTCTCCGTATTGCGGACATTTGTGGTGCCGCCGTCCGGTTCCATCTTCAACAGCTGCTGGAAATCGACATCTTTGCCCTTGGCGCGCAGCTTATTCGCTCTGTTGGTCGCCGCTTCGAACAGCGCCTGGCTGGAGCTCGGCAGCCCCCAGCGCACCATCGCCAGCTCGCGACCGGCTGGCGTATTGCGCACGATCGGCGCCATGCGGTCGGGCCATACCTCGATCTCCGCGCGGGTGGCGCCGCGGATTTCTTCCTGGCTGGTATAGACCCGATAAAGATTGCGGATGTGGACGGCTGCTCCCTCGTCAGGGTTTGAGTATACGAACAACACGATTGCTTGCAATCAGATGTCCGGCCTGTTTGTGCAGATGAGGTCTGCTGGCCGAGATGGTGTTCGCTACACGCGCTCCAAACACATTAGCGACATTGTATGTGCCAGTGTAATCTTCGAAATATCGCGTATACCGATCAATCGTTCGTTCCATCTACTCGTTCCTGCAAGTTCGGTCCCCGAGCCTCTGGTTTGCTTCGCTGGCCGGTGGCATTTATGCAGCGGCTGAGGACTCGGTGCCACTCGCTCGGCTAAAGAACGCCACCTGAGATCATGAGTCGCCAAGCGATGCGGGCAAACGTATTCGCCAGAGCGACCGCGACCAGTTTGGGCGGTTTGCGTTCCAGCATTGCTGCGAGCCAGGGGGAAGGCTTCGTTCGACCTTTTCTAACGTGTCTCAGCCGTGCTGTCGCGCCGACAATGAGCGTTGATCGGATCGCCGGATCGCCCGCCTTGGTGATGCCACCCAGTCTCATCCGGCCGCCAGTTGAATGATCCTTGGGCGTCAGGCCTAGCCAGGCTGCAAAGTGACGTGCGGATGCAAAGTTTTCCGCCGGTGGTGCCTTGATGCTCAACATTGTCGAACCGATGGGCCCGACGCCTGGGATGGTCGCGATGCGTCTGCTGATTTCGTCGTTCGGTGCCATTTCATAAGCTTGGCCTCAACTTCTTCAAGCCTCGCTTCGACTGCCTGATATTCCTTGCTCTTTCGCCAGTTGCGGAAGTGAATCGTCCTCTAAAACTTGCTTGATCAAAGCCGCAACGTTTTGACGACCGGGCGGGCCAATGATGCCGAATTCAGCGGCATAACTCCGGTCGGCATTTGAGAGCTGAGACTTCACGCCGACAGTCTTTCGCGCACGCTCATCAACATGCAGGCAGCCTGTTGGTCGCGCGATTTTATCGGGACAAAGCGCATGGAAGGTCTGCTAACTGCTTCACATCGAGCCTCGGCATCCGCGGCATCGTTCTTTCCGCGTTTTACGTAAGGCTTGACGTATTGCGGTGGGATAAGTCGAACATCGTGGCCGAATGAACCAAGAAGACGTCCCCAATGGTGCGAACTGCCGCAGGCTTCAATTGCGACTAACGTCGGTGGCAGGTTTTCGAAGAACTTTATCATTTCTCGACGCCGCAGCTGGCGGCGTATGACGGTCTCCTCCCCTTTATCGACACCGTGCAACTGGAAGACGTTCTTGGATGTGTCCATTCCAATCCGTAGTACGGGCTTCATGGCATGCGCTCCTCTCGCTCTTAGTTTCATGGCCAACATGCCATGGATCGATCTCAGAGCCGTCCACACCAACACATAGGGGGCACCTCTTCAGGCTGCCCTAAAACATGGCAGGTATTCAGAATATTGGCATGCTGATGGGTCAAGGTTTTCGCGCCTATCGTGGGGGCCAATCCTCTGCGAAACACACAGATCAACACCACTAACGCAAGCCAGATTTTTCGCGTGCCCGTTTCGAATTGGAAAATTCTGCCTGTCTCCGAATTTTGATCTAATAGTACATAGATATTATAGACAACTTTGGAGGCAGGTATGAACAATAAATTTCTTGGCGGCCTGAACCGCCGCAATCTCTTGAAGCTGACGGCTGCGGCTGGCGCTGTCGCCGGCGCGGGGCTTCTGGCGAGCCATCCTGCCTTTGCCGAGGAGGCGCTCTCGCTCAAGGGCAAGCGCATCGGTATCAGCACCGCCGGCACCGACCATTTCTTCGACCTGCAGGCTTACAACGCCCAGATCGAGGAGGTGAAGCGCCTCGGCGGTGAGCCGATCGCCGTCGATGCCGGTCGCAACGACGGCAAGCTCGTTTCGCAGCTTCAGACGCTGATTGCCCAGAAGCCGGATGCGATCGTTCAACTGCTCGGCACCGTCAGCGTCATTGATCCCTGGCTGAAGAAGGCCCGCGATGCCGGTATTCCGGTGCTGACCATCGATGTCGGCACGACCAACTCGATCAACAATTCCACCTCCGACAACTGGGCGATCGGCAAGGACCTCGCGCTGCAGCTCGTCTCGGATATCGGCGGCGAAGGCAATATCGTCGTGTTCAACGGCTTCTACGGCGTCACCCCCTGCGCCATCCGTTACGACCAGCTGGTCAACGTCATCAAGTATTTCCCGAAGGTGCAGATCGTCCAGCCGGAGCTGCGCGACGTTATCCCGAACACGGTACAGGCCGCCTTCACGCAGATCACGGCGATCCTCAACAAGTATCCGGAAAAGGGTTCCATCAAGGCGATCTGGTCGGCCTGGGATATTCCGCAGCTCGGCGCCACCCAGGCGCTGACCGCAGCCGGACGCACCGAGATCAAGACCTACGGTGTCGATGGCAGCCCGGAAGTCCTGCAGCTCATCGCCGACCCGAACTCGCCTGCCGCCGCCGATGTTGCCCAGCAGCCGGCCGAACTTGGCCGCACCGCGATCCGCAATGTTGCCAAGCTCCTCGCCGGCGGCGCTCTGCCGCGCGAAACCTATGTGCCGGCGCTGCTCGCCAACAAGGAAAATGTTGGCGAAATCTCAAGGAAGCTAGGCATCGGCTGATCAGCCCCGATGGTCACGTCGCGGCCGAAAGGCCGCGGTTTTCTTGTCATGTCGACGCAAGGGGATAGATCGCGATGGCAACGTCGGTAAAGTGGTACGAGACGGACGATATCATCAGCCTGAGTGCCATCGTCAAGCGCTTCGGCGGGGCACAGGCGCTCTGTGGCGCATCGCTGTCGGTGAAGCGCGGCACGGTCCACGGTCTCGTCGGCCAGAACGGCGCCGGCAAATCGACGCTGATCAAGCTGCTCGCCGGGCTGCATGAGGCCGACGAGGGCGAGATCGAAATCGACGGTATCGCCTATACCGGCCTTTCGCCGCAAAAGGTTGAACATCTCGGCATTCATTTCATCCATCAGGACAGGCTGCTGGTGCCGACCTTCACCGTGGGCGAGGCTCTTTTCCTCGGGCGGGAGCCGCGTATTGCCGGCACGCCCTTCCTCGATCGCAAGCTGATGCGGCAGAAATCCGCCGACATCCTCGATCGGTATTTCGGTCTTCGCCTGCCGAATTCGGCCCTGATCGACGAACTGACAGCTGCCGAAAAGCAGATCGTCCAGATCACCCGCGCGCTTCTCGACAACCCTAAGGTTCTGGTGTTCGACGAGCCGACGGCAACCCTCGTGCGCCGGGAGGCAGAGCTGCTTTTCAAGCTCATCCGCCGCCTGCGGGACGAGGGCATCACCATCCTCTACATCTCCCATTACCTGAGCGAGATCGTCGATCTCTGCGACACCGTAACGGTCCTGCGCAACGGCCGCGACGTGGCGACGCTTCCGGTCAGGGAGACCTCGGCCAAGGAGATCGGCGCTTTGATGGTCAATCGCGACATCGCCGAGCTTTATCCTAAGCCAAAGATTGCTCAAGGTAGTCCATTTCTTGAGCTCGAGGGGCTTGGGCTTGCCAATCGTTACGCCGATGTCTCGCTGACGCTGCATCGTGGCGAGGTCTTGGGGCTGACGGGGCTGGTCGGCTCAGGCGCAAAGGAACTCCTGCGCACCCTGTTCGGGCTCGAAACCGCGACATCCGGCGCCGTGGTAGTTGAGGGTGATACGGTGTTTCCCGCAAGCCCGGCTGCTGCTGCCGCCAAGCGGCTGGCGCTGGTCCCCGAAGACCGGCGACGCGATGGCGTGGCGCTTGATCTCTCGGTTACCGAGAACACGACGCTCGCCAGTCTCGATCACTTCTCCCGTGCCGGCCTGCTCGACAGGGGGGCCGAGAGGCGCAAAGCGAGCGAGCTGATCGAGCGCCTGCAGATCAAGACGGACAGTGTCGGCGCATTGGTGCGCACCCTGTCTGGCGGCAACCAGCAAAAGGTTGCGATCGCGAAATGGCTGAGCCGCCGGTCGGAAATCTATCTTCTCGACGAACCGTCCGTCGGCGTCGATATCGCCGCCAAAGTCGAGATCTACACGCTGATCGGCGAGCTTGCCCAGCGCGGCGCCGGCATCATCGTGCTGTCCTCCGATATCGACGAGCTGCTTGGCATCACGGACCGGGTGCTCGTCTTCTTCCGAGGCCGGATTATCAGGGAATTCATCTCTACCAAAACACGACCCGATCAGGTTCTTGCCGAACTGACGGGCGCCAACGAGACCCTTCGACATGTCGGTTGACGCTGCCTATCTTTCCCCGTCGCTCCCCGCCTCCATCGGCAACGAAGCAGACGCAACGCCCGCGCCCAGAGGAGCGCTCGGCCGCAGACTCGCAGTCCTTGCCTTGAGGCAGGGTTCGCTGGCCGTCTTCATCGGCGTGCTCGTCTATTTCTCTATCGCCGCGCCATTTTTCCTCTCTGTCGACAATATCGGCAATGTGCTCGGGCAGTCCGCCATTGCCGGCGTTCTGGCGATCGGGCTGACGGTGGTGATCATCGCCGGCGGCTCGAATGTGGTGACCGGCGGCATCGACCTGTCGCTCGCCTCCAATATGGGGCTCAGCGCCGCCGTCTATGCCTCGCTGGTGCAGGCTGGGCAGGGGGATGCGGTTGCGATCATTTGTGCGCTCGGCACCGGGCTTCTGATCGGCGCGGTCAATGCCGCGGCAATCACGCTTGCCGGCATCGTGCCGCTGCTGGCGACGCTCGCCGTCATGAACGTGGTGGCCGGGCTGGAACTGGTGCTGACGCTGAACACCGTCATTCCTGCTTCGACCGAATTCCTCGCCACAGTGTCGGCAACCGGCCCGTTCGGCATTCCGGTGCTTGCCTACCTGCTGCTCGGCTTCACCGCTCTTGTCGCGGCGGTCGTGCAATATACGCCGCTTGGCCTGCGCCTCTATGCCGTCGGCGAGTTTCCGGAGGCGGCCCGCGCCGCGGGGTTGCGCGTCAAGCTTTTCATTTCCGGCGCGTTCCTGGCAAGCGGCCTTTGCGGCGGTCTCGCCGGCATCCTTTCGGTCTCGTATCTGAGCGGCAGCACGACCGGAGCGGGCGACATGCTCCTGCCGGTGGTGGTGACCGCGCTGCTGGGCACCGTGTTTTCCCGCCGTCTGGTACCGACCATCGGCGGAACGCTGCTGGCCACGCTGTTCGTCTCCTTTCTCATCAACGGATTCCAGCTTCTCAATATCTCGAGCACACTGGTCAGCGGCGTTCAGGGTCTGCTGATCCTGCTGGTCGTGTCGGCTACCACACTTCTGCAACGCAAGGGCAACCAGTGATGGCCCAATCTTCCTTCAAGGCGCCTTCGTTCACCGTGTCTGTCCGCGGCCTTGCGCGCTATGCTCTGGTAGCGGTGTTCGTGGTCGTCTTCGCGATCTTCTCCGCTATCGCGCCAGCATTTCTGAGCGGCGCCAATCTTCTGAGCGTGCTCGTCAACAATTTCGCCCTGCTCGCCATCGTCGCGATTGCCATGACCTTTGCGGTCGCGGCCGGGGGGATCGATCTTTCCGTTGGCACGGCCATCGACTTCGCCAGCTTCGCTTTCGTGTCGCTGGTTCTGGCCGGCCAGCCGATCCCGCTTGCGATCCTCGGCGGTCTCGTCGGTGCCAGCCTGGTCGGCCTGTTCAACGCCATCCTGATTTCCGGCGTCGGCATCTCGCCCTTCCTCGCGACGCTCGGCACGCTCTTCGTCGGCCGCAGCGCCCAGCAGCTGCTCACAAATGGCGGCAACCCCGTCTATCTGCCGCCATCCAGCGTGCCGGAGGCATTCCGCTTCCTCGGCCACGGCGGCATCGCCGGCATCCCGGTTCCGTTTGTCGTTGCCTTCGGAGTGATTGCCGGCGCCTATCTCATCCTGTCGCACACCCGCTTCGGCCGGGTGGTGCTGGCAACGGGCATTCAGGCGAGCGTCGTGCGCTATTCCGGCATCGCTTTGTCGCGCTACACCGCAGCGACCTATGTGCTCGTATCCGCGATCGCGGCTGTCGCAGGTTTGATCGTCACATCGACGGTGACCGTCTATATCCCGTCTTCCGGCAACGCCTTCCTGCTCAATGCGATCGGCGCTACCTTCATCGGCACGACGCTTGATCCCCACGGCCGTCCGAATATTCCCGGCACGGTGCTTGGAGTCCTGCTTCTCAGCATCGTCGCCAACGGGCTGCTGCTCTCTGGGCTCAATTTCTACTGGCAGCAGGTCGCCACGGGTCTCCTGATCTTCTCCGTCCTTGCCATCGGTTTCGCCAATCGCAAGGCCGCGTCGCGGGCCTGAGCCTGCGTCTTCCCCATAGAAAGGACTTCTCATGAGCAGTGTCACCAAAATTTCGGAACACCGCCTCTCCGCCCATCGTATCGCCAGTGAGGAAGAAGCGCTGGCGATCGCAAGGGACTTGGCCGACGAATACTCAAGTGGAGCCAGCCGCCGTGACCTTGAGCGGGCGCTACCGTACGAGGAACTGGAGAAACTCTCCGCCTCCGGCCTGCTCGGGATCACCGTTCCGGCCGAATATGGCGGCATTGATGTATCGAATGCCGCTCTTGCCGAGGTCACGGCAATTCTCTCGGAAGCGGATAGCTCAATCGGGCAGATCCCCCAGAACCATTTCTATATCCTCGAGGCGCTACGATATGATGGCAGCGAGGATCAGAAGCGGTTCTATTTCGGCCGGGCGCTGGCCGGTGACCAGTTCGGCAATGCCCTGTCGGAAGTCGGCACGAAAACCGTCGGCCACTTCAACACCCGCATCGTCACGGATGGCGCCGGCTATCGCATCAATGGCCGCAAGTTCTATTCGACCGGGGTGCTTTTCGCCCATTGGGTTGTCGTCTTTGCGCTCGATGAGGACGACCTCCTTACCATGTCATTCGTTCCCAAGGGGACCGAGGGAATCGAGATCGTGGACGATTGGGATGGTTTTGGCCAGCGCACCACTGGCAGCGGCACAACGATCCTTACCGATGTCTATGTCACCCAGGATGCCGTCGTGCGCCATCACAAGGGTTTCGAGCGGCCAACGACAATCGGTTCGGTCGGCCAGATCATCCACGCCGGTGTCGATCTCGGTATCGCGCGAGCGGCGCTGAAGGAAGCCATCGGCTTCGTTCGGGATCGCGCGCGCCCCTGGACCGACAGCGGCGTAGAGCGCGCCGCCGACGATCCGCTCACCATTTCCCGCATCGGCGACCTGGCGATCCGCATCGAGGCTGCGGAAGCGACGCTGGAGCGCGCCGGGCGCAAGGTCGATCAGGCACAGATCACGCTCAGCGAGGAAAACGCTGTCGCGGCAACGCTTTCGGTCGCTGCCGCAAAGGTGCTGACCACGGAAGTCGCCATCGACGCGACCAATATCCTCTTCGAACTGGCCGGCACCGCCTCCACCAAGCGCAGCTTCAACCTGGAGCGCCACTGGCGCAACGCCCGCACCCACACGCTGCACGATCCCGTGCGCTGGAAATACCACGTGGTCGGCAATTACCACCTGAACGGCATCAAGCCGCCGAAGAGCGGCGCCCTCTGATTTCTCGTCCGAATGGTGCAACTGGCCGCAATCTCCCGGGAGCGGCCCTTTTTTATGGGCAAAGAAAATCCGCGGTGTTGGGCCGCGGATTGTTGGTTTCGAGAGTTCCTTTCTCTCGATCGGAACCGGAGAAGAGGTGGAGGCCCGGTGCTCCAGCGTCCCCTCTCCGCGTGAGCGGGGAGAGGGTTAAGGTGAGGGGCAAGACTCGTCCCCCAGAATGCCGGGACGCATGACCCTCATCCGGCCTGTCGGCCACCTTCTCCCCGCGGCGGGGAGAAGCCCCCCTCAGCTATAAAGGCTCGGCTCCGGAACCCGTCCATTCAGCTCGAAGTCCCCGACTTCGCGGGCCTTGTAGAAAACCGGGTCATGCAATGTATGGGTCCGCACATTTCTCCAATAGCGATCGAACCGGTAGTGGGACGCGGTAGCGCGGGCTCCCATCAGCTCGAACACGCGCGAGGTGATGTCGAGCGAGACATGGGTGGCGTTGACCTTGGCGGCATAGGCTTCGATCGCGGCTTCACCGCGCTCCCGCTCGCTTACATTGCGCCCGCGGGAAAGTGCTGACTGCACTGCTTCGGCGGCAACATCGGCAAGTGCTGCGGAGGCCTTGAGCGTCGCGTGGAATTCGCCGATGCGCTCGAGAATATACGGGTCTTCGCGAGCAGCCTTGACGCCGGAGGTGAGCCAGGGTCGCGTCGTCGTGCGCACGTAATCGCTTGCCGCCGCAAGCGCACCTTCCGCCGTGCCGAGATAGAAATTGACGAAAACGAGCTGAATCAGCGGCGTGTTGAAGGTGGCCGGCACGGGGGGTGCCGCATCCTTGTCCACCAGCGGAAACAGGAAATCGCTCTTGTAGACCTTGTAGTCCTTGAACTCGACGCTGCCGCTGTCGGAAAGCCGCTGGCCGATATTGTCCCAGTCGTCGCTCGCCACATAGCCGGCGCGATCGGTCGGCAGAACCAGATTGGCGATCTGGTCGCCAAAGGCCGCGTTGGCGTTGATGCGATCGGAAACATGCGCGCCGGTGGAAAAGGTCTTGCGGCCATTGAGCAGGTAGTGATCGCCGCTCTTCGTCAGCGTCAGACCCGGATCGCGCGGGTTAACGGCAGCACCCCAGTACAGCGATTTCTCCACCGTCTCGGCACCTAGATCATGGGCCTTCTGCGGATCCTGCACGGCCCAGTAGGGATACTGGCTGTTTACATAATGATAGCCGAGCAACTGCCCGATCGAGCTTTCGCCCCGCGCCAGAATGCGCACGAGCCTGAGCCCGTCCACCCAGTCGAGCCCGCCGCCGCCAATATCCGTGGGGTGAAGGGCATTCAGCAGCCCTGCCGCTTTGAGAATGGTGATCTCTGCAATCGGCGGCTTACCTTCGCTATCGAGTTCAGCCGCGCGGCGGGCAAGATCGGCGGAAATCGCCTCGGCCCTGGAAAGCAGCTCCTGTCGCTGATCCCGTTGCCTTTTTCCCTGTTGGGCGGGCTCTTTGAGCAGATGCAGAGCGATCATCGAAGTCTCCTGATGTTAATGCAGAAAAGGAAAGGGGAGTTGCCCCGTGTGGTTGCCGACAAATCCGTCCTCATCCTCCGCGTCACCTCGGCCTTGTGCCGAGGATCCATCAGCACGTCACCGATTGATCCGCTAAAAGAGGCTGGGGACAGGCCCGAGCATGACGGAAGGAGTCTTTGCCTTGATCAAAGAGCTGACGGAACAGGCCCCGGAGATCAGAACAATTTGGCGGGTATCCAGTCGGCACGCACCGCGTCGCTGTCGTTGAAGGCCGGCACCTTCGCCGCCAGTTCCTCGATCGACTTGACGCCGGCTTCGCGCAGCGCCGTCTGGGTGAGAAGCGAAGGCTTGACGAGGATCTGCGAAGGCACATCCTGCCCGGCGATCTTCAGCGCCGTTGCACGGATCGAAACGGCACCGACGACGGCCGGATTGGTTGCGACAGTCGCCACCCAAGGGCTGCCTTCCTCGGTGATTTCCTGGATGTCGGCGGTGGAAACGTCGGCCGAATAGATCTTCAGCTTGTCGGAAATGCCGAGATCGGCGGCCGCGAGCTTCACGCCCCGGGCGAATTCGTCATAGGGCGCGAAAACGACTGATATATCCGGGTTTGCGGTCAGCACCGCCTTGGCCTGATCGGCCGTGCTGGTCGCGGTCGTATCGTTGACGGCGCCAAAACGCGCTTTTTCGACCACGCCCTTGTTCTCGGCCTTGAACTTTTCCCAGACCTCGTTGCGGCGATCGAGCGGAGCGAAACCGGCGACATAGACATAACCGGCGTTGAATGATGTGCCGCTGTCCTTGACCACCTGCTCCAGCGCGAGGCGGGAAAGCTCATGGTCGCTCTGCTCCACCTGCGGAATGGCCGGGTTGTTGAGGTTGACGTCGAAGGCCACGACCTTGATGCCGGCGTCCAGCGCCTGCTGGGCGACATCCGTCAGGGACTCCGGCTGGCCGTGATCGATGACGATGCCGTGCACGCCAAGATTGATCGCCTGCTGGATCTGGTCGCGCTGCTCGGCGGCATGCTGCCGGCCCGGGAAGACGCGCAGGTCGATACCGAGCGCCTTGGCCTGGGCTTCTGCCCCCGCCTGATAGGCCTGGAAGAAATCGCCCGCCGAAACATAGGAGATCAGCGCCACCTTGACGCCGCCCTTGTCGAACGGGGCAGGAGCCCCGGCAATGCCGTCGGCCTGCGCGACGCCAAAGAGAGTGAAAGTGGCCGCCGTCGCGGCCATGAATGTCTTGATCGCCTGTCGCATGTGCTATGCTCCCTGAAAAGCCGATCTCTTTTGATCGGTCCGCGCTCCCGATGATGCGGTCAGAAGAGAGATTAAAATCTATAGATTATATTGATAATTATGGACTTCCAATTTGCGGGGGCGTGGAGAGAATATTTTGCTGCCGGATCGCGGGATGGCGCGAAAGATGCGTTGTGGAGAGGGATGCGCCCCGCCAGTCGCGTCCTTCTTAAGCCTGTGTGTCCAAGCTTTGAAGCTCGATCAGCGGTCTTCGCAATGAGTAATTATTGTACATACAAATATTTATTGAGATTTCCCGCCAAGGGCATTCGGTCGAAGGCAATCGGCCGCCTGGCGGACGGAACCATAGTGGTAATTTTCGTGACCCTCGGCACAGAGGCAATTTCCGTTATCTCGATGCGACCGGCGGGCAAAGCTGAAAGGAACCTGATCTGATGAGTGTTAAATCCTCTGGGAAGTTTCAGTCCGAGCGGGGCTATACGCAGCAGGATTGGGTATTGTCTCCGGCAATCCTCCGCTGACAAAGGAAGAGATGAAAGGCGGCGCGTCCTTTCAGGGAGGTGTTCCCCGAGATTGCCGAGAAATGGCGAAGGCTGTTCGTGGCAGGCCGAAGGCTGAGGTAACCAAGACTTCGGTCACCATCAGGCTCGATCCCGAAGTGGTCGATCAATACAAGGCGACCGGCAAGGGCTGGCAGAGCCGTATCAACGAGGATCTTCATGAAAAGTGTTCATTCATCCGATGCGGATCGACAGTTTCAGGCGCGCTTGTTGATGAGCCATTGGTGATTGTGCCTGCGGCTTCTCTTTATGAAGCTGCGGTGGATTACTTTGGGAGTGACATCAGTTTTGAGGGAGAAATCCATCAGCTTCGCGGGTCAATCGCGCTGGTTAGACCGGGACGTGGAGAAGAAAATGGTTTATCGGAAGTCTTAGGGTTTCACTGCGCACGCAAAACCCTTCCTCAATTTACTCTATTAAAAACATAGAATTTCTGTATCTCAATTTTCGACCGGTTATCCTCCATTCCACGCGGCGTTTTCCACGCCTCATCAGGAATTCCGGAGAAACCCATGGCCCGCCAAATCCGTTTCAATGCCTTCGACATGAACTGTGTCGGCCATCAGTCGCCCGGTCTCTGGGCGCATCCGCGCGACAAATCGTGGAAATACAAGGATCTGGACTACTGGCAGGATCTCGCCCGCACGCTGGAGCGCGGCATTTTCGATGGCATCTTCATCGCCGATGTCATCGGCTATTACGATGTCTACAAGGGCTCGAATTATCACGCGATCCATCAGGCAGCGCAGATCCCGGTCAATGACCCGCTGCAGCTTGCCGCTCCGATCGCGCTCGCAACCGAGCATCTCGGCATCGGCATCACCGCCTCCACCTCCTTCGAGCATCCCTACACCTTCGCCCGTCGGCTTGCGACGGCGGATCATCACACCAAGGGCCGCGTCGGCTGGAACATCGTCACCTCCTATCTCGAAAGCGGCGCGAAAAATGTCGGGCAGGGCGGCTTGCGCCGGCACGACAACCGCTACGAGGTTGCCAACGAATATGTCGAGGTGCTCTACAAGCTCTTCGAAGGCAGCTGGGAAGAAGGCGCGGTGTTGCGCGACCGCGAAAACCGCATCTTTACCGATCCCTCCAAGGTTCACGAGATCGGCCACAAGGGCAAGTATTTCGACGTGCCCGGCTATCACCTGAGCGAGCCTTCTCCGCAGCGCACGCCGGTTCTCTATCAGGCCGGCGCCTCCGGGCCGGGCAAGACATTCGCGGCCGGCCATGCCGAGTGCATCTTCGTGGCGGCGCCGACGAAATCGGTGCTGAAGGGCTATGTCGCCGATATTCGAGAGCGCATCGCGGCGGCCGGGCGCGATCCAAAGAAGGTCTATATCTACACGCTCATCAGCATCATCACCGACGAGACGGAAGACAAGGCGCAGGCGAAAATCGAGGAATACAAGCGTTACGTTTCCTATGACGGCTCGCTGACCTTCATGTCCGGCTGGAGCGGCATCGATTTCGGCCAGTATGCGCCGACCGATGTCGTGGAGCGCATCGAGACCAACGCGATCCACTCCTTCGTCGAGCACATCGCCGGCGGCGACAAGTCCTGGACGATCGACGAGCTGGCGCAGTTCGGTGGCATCGGCGGCATGGGTCCGGTCTTCGTCGGCTCGCGCGAACGCATCGCCGATATCCTGCAGGAATGGGTCGAGGATACGGATGTCGACGGTTTCAACATTGCCTATGCCGTCACGCCCGACAGTTTTGAGGATGTGGTCGCCCATATCGTGCCGGAACTACAAAAGCGCGGCGCCTATCCGACCGCCTACAAGCCGGGCACGCTGCGCGAAAAGCTGTTCGGGGAGGGGCCGTATCTGCCGGTATCCCACCCGGCCGATGGCTACCGCGACATAGAGGCCGTTAAACGCCGCGAGGCGGAGCAGGCGCCGTCGCTGAAATCGGTGAATGGGTGAGGGGTTCTTCCTTCTCTCCGCTTGCGGGGAGACGGTGGCCCGAAGGGCCGGATGAGGGGTAAAAACATCGGCGTTTTCGAGGATGAGAAATTGCCCCTCACCCTAGCCCTCTCCCCGCCTGCGGGGAGAGGGTACGATCGTGTCTGCCGCTTGCCCGTAAATCCACTTCACCTCAACCCGGAACGTAAGTCAGCCTGATCACATCCCCGGCAATCCGGTCATGTGTGACAAGGCGAAGCGCCGGCAGAGGACCGGCGAAGTAGGGGGTGCCCTGGCCCAACACGACAGGATGGAGGTAGATGCGATATTCATCGATCAACCGCAGTTCGGTGAGGCTCTGCGCAAGATTCGGTCCCGCCACCTCGATTTCGCCGTCATAGTCGGCCCTCAGTTTTCGAATGGCACGCTCAAGATCGCCGTCCAGAAGACTGGCATTTGGCCCGACAGGCGGTCGCGAATGCGAGACAACCCATTTCGGCTGCTTGCGCCATGCGTCCGCGAAAGCCCGTTCATCCGCATCCCACTCAGGATGCTCGTTGTCCCAATAACGCATGATCTCATAGATCCGACGCCCGTACAGGCTGCCCGTCTGCTTCTCGGCTTCCTGGATGAAGTGGCGGAAGAGCTCGGCGCTCGGCGCAAAGGCCATATGATCCACATAGCCATCCAGCGACTGGTTCATTCCAAACACGAGCTTCGCCATGGGCCCTTCCTCCCGGAACCGGATATCCCTGCTTGGCATTGACAACCGATCGTACCGTAGACCAACCGGTTTCATATCGCAACTGGTTTTGAGCGAGCGGCGCGTCAGGCTTTGCGGGCGATGCCGTAGGTCAGTGCCAAGGCGCCGACAAGCACCGCGCCCTTGACGAAATCCTGGGTGTAATACGGAGCGTTCAGCATGGTGAGCCCATTCAAGAGCACGCCGACAAAGACGGCACCGACAAGCGTGCCGAAGACATTCGGACGGCGAAGCCCGAGAACGGCAAAGCCGATCAGTGCGGCCGCGACGGCATCCATCAGCAGCGAGCCGCCGGACGACACATCGCCTCGTCCCACGCGCGCCGCAACCACGATGCCGCCGAGCGAGGCGAGCGTGCCGGAGATCACATAGGCCAGCGTCTTCAGCCGGTCAGTCGGCCCGCCGGCAAGCCGCGTCGCCAGCTCATTGCCGCCCGTCGCAAACAGAAGCCGCCCGATCCGCGTCCGCTCCGTCAGTACGTAGAGTGCGACGGCCACGATGGCCATCAGGATCACCGGCAGCGGCACAACACCGAACAGGCTGGAGCGGCCGATGGTGAGAAACAGCGGATCGTATTTCCCCGTCGCCGTAGAGCCGTCGGGCAGGATCAGCCCCGGCGAGATCGAGCGCCCGGCGGTCGGGATCAGCTGCAGCCCGGTCAGCAGAAACATCATGGCGAGCGTCGCCAGCAGATCCGGCACCTTCAAGCGCACGATCAGCAGCGCATTGAGAAGCCCGATCGCCGCCCCCAGAGCCAACACCAGAACGACGGTTTCGCCGGCGCCAAAACCCCAGACGATCATGAAATAGCTCGCCGCCATCACGCTTGAGGCGGCAACCGTCCCGATCGAGAGATCGAAGCCGCCGACGGCCAGCGTCACGGTCACGCCCGCGCCGAGGATCGCGACGACGGAGACCGCCTGCAGAATGCTCATCAGGTTGTTGATGTTGATGAAGGCCGGCTGGGCGAGGGTAAAGCCGATCATCAGTGCGGCAAGCAGGATGAACACCGCGCCGGAGCGCAGGATATCGCGGATGCCGTCATCGGTCCTGGTCGTTGACTTGGCGGCCGGCGTGTTGTCTTGGGCTGTCATCAGGCGTGTTCCCTGCTGCTGTTCTCGCGGCTATCGTGACGGCCGGTAAGACTGCCATCATCATGGCGACTGACGAGACTGTCGCCATGGCGGCTGCTCTGGACAATGGTGTGGTGATCCATGGTCAGCACCCGGTCTGCGACTTCGAGGGCTTCTTCCGGGTCGGAGGTCGCGATCAGCGTGGCGCGATCGTTGCGGCTGCGAATGGCGGTGATGATGTCGTGGCGGGCGCCGACATCGACGCCCTGGAAAGGCTCGTCAAGCAGCAGAAGCTTGCAGGGCTCCGCCTCCCAACGGGCCAGCACGACCTTCTGCTGGTTGCCGCCGGAAAGCGTCCAGACGGACGTATTCGGACCGGAAGGGCGAATGCCCAGTCGCCTGATCGCGGTTTCCGCCTTTTCCCGCTCGCGGCGCGGCTGGATAAATCCGGTGGGATACCAGCGGTGCAGATGCGGCAGGCTGATGGTCGCGACGATCGATTCCCCCGGCCAGCCCGCCGGCATCAGCGACGAGCGGTGCCGGTCTTCGCCTGCCATGGCAACGCCGGCATCCACGGCTTCCCGTGGGCTTGAGGGCGCATAGGCCCGCCCCGCAAGTCGCATTTCGCCTTCGGCCACAGCGACGTTGCCGAAGATCGCTGAAAGCAGCCGGCTCTTGCCCACGCCGAGCACGCCGGTAATTGCCACCACCTCGCCGCGATGCAGCGTCAAGTCGAACGGATGGCTGCCGGGCAGTAGCCGCGCTCCGGAAAGCTCAAACACCGGATCGCCGGCGCCTCCGCGCGCATCCGGCCGTGCCGAGACAAGCGGCCGGCCGATCATCGTCTCGATGGCGAGATCGAAGTTCACCGGCCGGGCAAAGCTTTCGACAAGCCGCCCGCCACGCAACACGGCGACACGGTCGGCCAGCGCTTCGAGATCGGCTGTGCGGTGGGAAATATAGAGAATGGCGATGCCGCGTTTCTTGAGGTCGAGCAGCGCCGCGTAAAGCCTGCGGGACTCGGTTGCGGAAAGGCTGGCGGTTGGTTCGTCGAGGATCAAGAGCTCCGCCTTGTCGGCGAGCCCGCGGGCAATCGCTACCAGCTGCCGTTCGGCGGCGGAAAGCTCGGCAAAATCCCGGTCGACGGGCAGATCGAATCCCGCCTCCCGCAACATCGCCTGCGCCTCGCGCCGCACGCGGCCGCGGGACGCGAAAAACGGCTGTTTGCGATCGACAAACCGGTTGAGCAACAGCGCATCGCCAACCGTCAGTCCGGGAATGCCGACAAGATCGGTCGATTGATGAACGGTCACGACGCCGGCCGCGCTTGCCTCCGCAGGCGTCGCGGGCGCAAAGGCTTGGCCCTTGAAGGTGACGCTGCCGCTGTCGGCGGGCAGCACGCCGGAGATGATTTTGACGAAGGTCGATTTCCCCGCCCCGTTCGCCCCCATCAGGGCGACGATTTCGCCGCGTTCGATCGAAAAGTTGAAATCGGCAAGCGCCCGTGTCGATCCGAAGGACCGGGAAAGCGCCTGGGCTTGAAGAAGGGGCATGGGTATCACCAATTGGATTGATGGCTATTTGCCAAGGCGCACAGGCCATTCGCAAGGATGCGGTTTGCGTTCGGGAGGGGTGGAAAAGAAAATTATTTCAGCTGGTTAGGGCCCCCTTCCGTCAAGGGTACTTTGGTGGATCAAAAAAACAGATAAAATACGATTTACATATTCAACTGCGAAAGAGGCGACCCGAGTTAGCCTGCGCAATCGCCTTATCGGTGAAGGCAACCGGCTGCCTTCCAGCCATCCGGGCGCGAACTTTCATGCCCGTTTTTGATGAAACCCCGGATGTCCCGATGCGTGGTGGCTCAGCTCCAGATGATCGATAGTATATAATTTTTATAGAAATATTTTCTTTTCTCGCGCGGATTGGCGATAGGGAAAATTCCTCTTCGATCTGCCGCATAAATTGCCATTCGTTGTTCACAAAAGCGGCATTTGCGATCTTGCTCACAGAAATGCTGACGTTTCGAAGCCGGGTCCTCCCAAATGCGAGAGCAAAAACATTATGTCGAAAAAACTCTTTGAAAATGAACTCTTTTCCCGTCGTGTCGCGCTTGCCGCCCTTGCGACGGTTGCCGTGACAATCACAACGTTCTCGGCTTCCGCTCCGGCCTTTGCCGAAGACAAGAAGGAACTGAAGGTCGGTATCATCTCAGGCGAAGACGAAGACGTCTGGCGCGTCGTGACGGCAGAAGCGGCCAAGAGGGGCCTCACCATTCAGACCGTGGTCTTCAACGATTACACCCAACCGAACGAAGCGCTGTCGCGCGGCGAAATCGACGCCAACGCCTTCCAGCATCTTCCCTATCTGGAAAACCAGATCAAGACGCAGGACTACAAGATCGTTCCGGTCGGCTACACCGGCGTCTGGCCAATCGGCCTCTATTCGAAGAAGCACACCAAGGTTGCCGAACTGCAGGATGGCGCCATCATCGGCGTGCCGAACGATCCATCCAATGAAGGCCGTGCGTTGCGCGTTCTGCAGAATGAAGGCCTGATCAAGCTCAAGGACGGTACCGGCATCCTCGCGACCATCGCCGATATCGCGGAGAACCCGAAGAACATCCAGATCAAGGAACTCGATGCCGGTATCGTCGGTCGCTCGGTCGATGATCTCGATGCCGCCGTCGTCAACACCGACTGGGCGCTGAAGAGCGGCCTGACGCCGGAAAACCGCATCGCCCAGGAGCAGGTCGCGGACAATCCTTACCGCAACTTTATCGCCGTGCGCGAGGAATCGAAGGATGAGCCTTGGGTGAAGCCGCTGGTTGAAGCCTATCAGAATGACGTCGTGAAGGCGGAGTTCGATCGCGTCTATAAGGGCACCGGCATCAGCGCTTACTAAGCGGCTGAGCCTCAATCCTATGGGGCCCGCGATGCGCATGAAGCGTCGCGGGCTTGTGGCCGTTTCAGGAAAGAGAAGAATGAACAAGCATGTTTCATGGACAGCGAGCGAGACAGAGACAAGCGAAGACGTTATCCGGCTCACCGATCTGCGCCGCCGCTTCGGCGAGACGGCGGCGCTCGATGGTGTTTCGCTGAGCGTCCAGCGTGGCGAAATCCTGGGTATCATCGGTCGAAGTGGTGCCGGCAAATCCACTCTGATCCGCTGCCTTAACGGGCTGGAGCGGCCCGATAGCGGCAAGATCGAGATCGACGGGCGCGAGATCACCGGCCTCACCGAAGCCAGCTTGCAGCCGCTGCGCCGCAAGATCGGCATGATTTTCCAGCACTTCAACCTGCTGTCGGCCAAGACCGTGGAAGAGAATGTCGCGCTGCCGTTGAAGATCGAAGGGTGGCCAAAGGCAAAGCGACTGGCACGGGCCGCCGAACTTCTGGAACTTGTCGGGCTCTCCGGCAAGGCAAAGGCCTATCCTTCAGAGCTTTCGGGTGGCCAGAAACAGCGCGTCGGTATCGCCCGGGCGCTCGCTGCAAGCCCGGCGCTTCTCCTGTCGGATGAGGCCACTTCGGCGCTTGATCCCGAAACGACACGCTCGATCCTGGCACTGCTCAAGGATATCAACAGCAAGCTCGGGCTCACCATCCTGCTCATCACTCACGAGATGGAAGTGGTGCGCAACATCGCTGATCGCGTTACGGTGCTGGATGCAGGTCGCATCGTCGAAGAGGGGCCTGTCTGGCAGGTGTTTTCTCGGCCGCAGACCGAGACCACCAAGAGCCTTCTTAGTGGCATTCGTCCGCAACTGCCCCTCAACATCGCGGAACGCCTTTCTCCGAGCGGGGAAGGGGATGCCATTGTCGCCATCGACATTGCAGGGCTCGCCGCTGCGGGTCCATTCCTGCGAAGCCTTTCGGCTGCTTTTCCAAACGATAGCCGCCTCGTTCATGGCGGCGTCGATCATATTCGTGAGCAGCCTGTCGGCCGCTTCTTCGTTGCCGTGAGTGCGGCTTCTGTCAGCAATCTGGTGTCATTTGCAGAGCGCCTCGGCGCACAGGTGGAGGTGCTCGGTCATGTCGCCGATCATGCTTGAACTTCTTATGCAGTCGCTCTGGGAAACGATCCTGATGACGGCGGCGTCCGGGGTTATCTCCCTGGTCTTCGGCCTGCCGCTCGGGCTGGCGCTGGTGATCACGTCGCGCGGCGGCATCGCCGAAAATCTCTGGCTGAACGGCGTGCTCGGCGCCGTCATCAACGCCTTCCGGTCCGTGCCGTTCATCATCCTACTGGTCGCCCTGATCCCGGTCACCCGGCTGATCGTTGGCACCTCAATCGGCACCTGGGCGGCGATCGTGCCACTGTCGATCGCGGCAACGCCCTATTATGCCCGTATCGCTGAAGTCTCGCTGCGAGAGGTGGATCGGGGATTGATCGAGGCGGTCAGGGCCATGGGCGGCAATCGCTGGACGATCATCCGCGAAGTGCTGATCCCGGAAGCTTTGCCGGGTATTGTTGCCGGCTTTACGGTGACGATCGTCACTCTGATCGGCGCCTCCGCCATGGCAGGTGCCATTGGCGCCGGTGGCCTCGGGGATCTAGCAATCCGCTATGGCTACCAGCGTTTCGAGACCGCCGTCATGGTCGCCGTGGTTGCTGTTCTCATCGTCCTGGTTTGCGGCATCCAGTGGTTCGGTGACCGCGTGGTCGAACGGCTGGATCATCGCAACTAAGATCAATTGATCGGGCGAGCTTCCGATCAGGCAGTCGGCTCGGCTGGAACTGGCTTTTCCCAAGTCGTGGCGCGGGAGCTGAAGGAGTTGCTGGATCTCCTGAACGTGAAGAAGCCGCCTATTGCGATTAGTACCGGCGTCAGCGTGTTGTTTGCGCAGCCGACGATCATCGTCGAGGTCGAATACCGAGCCTGGAGCCACGACGGCAAGCTGCGCCATCCCACTCGGGAGTGCTGCTTGCGGCTCGGATAGCAGAGATAATAACCCTCATGGGCACCAATCAGCCAGAACCTCGATCAGACGAACGTCTGCCAGCAATGGAGCGGCTGCCTTTATGCCACGCTAATTGCCCTTGAGAACGGTGCGTGCGGGTTCTCAATCTTCCTCCGGCGGTTTGAGGTGTCGGAACTGCATTAGCAACAGCACATCATAGACGATCTTTAGGGCAGAACAGATGACGAGCGGCCAAGAACGGTAGGATGCCGCAAAGAGTGCACCCGCAAGGGCGGGGCTGGCCGCCGCGGCTAGACTGCGCGGCACGGATGTGAAGCTCGCGGCTGCGGCCCGCTCTGCCTCCGTCACGACAGCCATCACATAGGACGAGCGCGTTGGCACATCCATCTGCGAGAGCGCCGCACGTACCAGCAGCAACGCCAGCGCCAACGGCAAGGTGGGCGCGAATGCCGCCAGCATCAACGCAACGCTCGACGGGATGTGGGTGAACACCATGGTGTTGATGAGGCCGATGTGTCGCGACAGCCATGCTGCGACAGGAAACGAGAACGCCGACAGCACGCCCGACCAGAAGAAGAACACCCCAGCTTGCGCGAGCGACAGATCAAAACGCTCGAACAGCCACAGGGCGAGCAGCGACTGGACGACGAAGCCGCCAGCGAAGGCGTCCAGGCTGAAGAGGGCCGCAAGCCTCAAGACGATAGCGCGCGACGGTCCGAGGGCGGGGGTCCTGGAGGTTTCGTGGCTGGCGCCGCGCTTTGGTATGCGTGCATAAAGAAGGCCGCCGGCAATCCCGACAAGGGCGTAGATCACGAACATCAGCTTGATTGATGTCAATCGTTCGAGCCCAATGCCAGTTGTGAAATCGGGAAGGGCCGCCGAAAGCGCGCCGCCGGCACTGGCGAGCGCCCCGACGAGGCTGTAGCGCGCAAACATCCTTGTCCGCTCCGCATGGCTCACCTCGCGGGTGAGCGCCGCGTGCTCCAGCGGCACGAACACACTCACGCTGCCGGCAGACGGATTGATTGTGCCGGCGAATGCGATCACCAGCAGCAGCCAGTAATCGTCCGCTAGGGACATGGCGACACCCGTGGCCGTCATCAGGCTCGCGGAAGCGAGAAGCAACCAGCGGAGATTGCGGCGAGCGCCGAGAAACCCGACTGCAATGGTCAAGAGCGCCGAGCCAAAGAGCGATGCGGTGGCGATGATGCCGACCTGCAGCGGAGAAAATCCTAGAAGGAGCAGATAGACCGGCAGGAGAATGGCCACGAACCCGTCGCCGAAGTCTCGTAAAGCGCGCGCTGCGAACAGATAGGTGGTTGGGTGAATTCCTGGCACTTGTCCCTACTTTCGAGCACTGCGTCTCAGCGTGGACCCACCAGGCACGGAGGAAATGATGGACCAAGAATGAAGCTGGGGAGCTTTCCTGAGTGATGAGAGCTTGCCACAGAGGCGGCCGCTGCTTCGAGGTCCAACAGACGCGTCCCCGCTGTGGCGCCAACTCCTGCAGGCAGTCTAAACTCTGGAGGAGGAACACCGCTTTGACAATGGTCAGGAGCAATCATTTCCTCCGACCTTCGTCTTGGACGTATGACACAGGCGGCCCCGGTAGTCGCGGCGGAGTGGCAATCCCAATGGCATCTACTGACCAATTTTTATATCAAGAAATTGGTCAGTAGGGCATTGCTTTGCCTGAAGCTTCATGTCCGCTGCCCACCTGGGGTTCGGCACGAAAAAGCAAGCCGGCACAATCAACACGGCGAACACCAGCATGACGATGAAAGTGGAATGCAGCGCGTGTTTCAAGCCGGATGGATTCTGCGTCCGGCATCAAGACCCGTACATTCAGCGGGCCTGCAACTGTTCCGCCGTGATCCACTGGCCATCCGTAGCGTTGGCCAGGCCATAGGCCAGCACCGCACCGAGTATGGCTGCGCCAAGCGTGCTGCCCAAGTTGCGCGAGAAAACATTTGAAGCGGTGGCGCTGCCGCGCTCAGACCAGCTCACGCTGTCCTGGGTAAGGATCAAGCGCTGATGTTGAGCAACGCCATACCGAAACCCATGACAAGCGAACCGGCACCAGCCAATAATGCCGAACTGGAGGATGTGAGCAGGACGAGCAAGCACGTTCCGGGTGGCATGCAGAGGCTGCCGACTATCATGATCGGTCGCAAGCCGATGCGGGCGAAACTGCGCGTCGCAATCGTCGCGCCGCATGGCCAACCCAAGAGCAGCATCGTCGGTGCGAAACCTGCCACAAGCGGGGAGCGGTTGAGAACCGTCTGCACGTACATCGGCAAGAAGGTCGTCAATCCCATGATCGACATGCTCGCGAAAAACACTGCTAAATTTGCGAATGCTATCGGTCGCTTCAACCACAGGCCAGGAGTGACCATGGGTGCTTCTGCGCCGTCGCTCCTGCCAGATGAACGCGGCAAGAGCAATGACAAAGACGGCCAAAGCCACGATTGCTAACCGGAGACTGTCGGTTCCATTTCGGTCAAGGCAATCATCAGGGCGGATACGGAGATAGCAAAGCGTGCGGCTCCGAGGATGTCGACGGGCCCGGATCCGCTCTCCTCATGGCCTCCTTTGCGCGCTTCTCTGCTGGTTAGCTCCTTGATCTTGTCTTCGGCAAGCTCCCGCAGCGCCACCCAGTTGGCTCACCATGGTCGTATTAAAGAAAGCGACGTTTTCCAAATCTTCCGTGTCTTTTGAAAATCCATTCCTGTTCAATAGCGATTATCTACATAATCTATATGAAATAAAGAAAATGGGAATTTCAGATGACTGGTCCAACCATCCTCGGTCTATCCGGGAACGTCAAACGGCCTTCACGCACCGCCTCGCTTGTCGACGCTGTCGTTTCTTCGGCTGCGGAGCGCCTGGGCGCGAGCGGTCGGCTGATCGAGTTGGTGGACGCCGCCCCTGTTCTTTTCAGAGCCCTGCGCGCAGATCAACTCGATGCGGAGGGCCGCGCAATCATTGACGCCGTCGAGGCGGCCGACGTGCTCGTTGTCGGATCGCCCGTCTACCGGGCTTCCTACACCGGCGCGCTGAAGCATCTCTTCGATCTCGTCGATTACCGGGCGCTGACCGGCAAGCACGTCATCCTCGTCGCGACGGGCGGAACCCCGCTGCATGGGCTGATGACTGAACATCAGCTGCGGCCGCTGTTCGGCTTCTTTAATGCCCTTACGCTGCCAACCGCCATCTACGCTACCGAAGCCGATTTCACCGACTACGACATCAGCAATACCGCCGTTCACGAGCGCATCAATCGCGCAGTGTTAGAGCTCACGCAGGTTCGGCCGACGGCCGATCAATCTGCTGTTGCCGGTGGGGCCGGTCATCGCGTGGCGCTCGTCGCTGCTTCGGCTTGATTTTTTTGAAGAGGAGAACACCATGACTTACGCGAACAGAGAGCTGGTCAAATTTGCCTATTGGGTGCCGAATGTCTCGGGCGGACTGGTCATTTCCAATATCGAGCAGCGCACGAGCTGGACGATCGAGTATAACCGCAAGCTCGCGCAGATCGCGGAAGCCAGCGGCTTCGACTATGCGCTGAGCCAGATCCGTTTTACCGCAGGCTATGGCGCCGAATTCCAGCATGAATCGGTTTCGTTCAGTCATGCGCTGCTGGAATCGACGACGACGCTCAGGGTCATTGCTGCCATCCTGCCCGGCCCGTGGAATCCGACGCTGGCCGCCAAGCAGATCGCCACGATCAACCACCTGACCAATGGCCGCGTCGCCGTCAATGTCGTCAGCGGCTGGTTCCGTGGAGAGTTCCATGCGATCGGCGAGCACTGGCTGGATCATGACGAGCGCTATCGCCGGTCGGAGGAATTCATCCGAGCACTTCGCGGCATCTGGACGCAAGACAATTTCACCTTCAGCGGCGATTTCTATCGCTTCAACAATTATTCGCTGAAGCCCAAGCCGATCGATCCGCAGCCGGAAATTTTCCAGGGCGGCTCCTCGCGCGCGGCCCGTGACATGGCTTCGCGTGTTTCGGACTGGTATTTCACCAACGGCAACACGCCGGAAGAAATCCGCAAGCAGGTGGACGATATCCAGGGCAAGGCAAAGGCCAATGGCCATTCCGTCAAGGTCGGCGTCAATGCCTTCGCGATCGTGCGCGAGACCGAAGAGGAGGCCCGCGCCGTTCTGGCCGAGATCATCGAGAAGGCCAATCCGGAGGCGGTCAACGCGTTTGGCCATGAGGTCAAGAATGCCGGCAAGTCGTCGCCCGAAGGCGAGGGCAACTGGGCGAAATCCTCGTTCGAGGATCTGGTCCAGTACAATGACGGCTTCCGCTCCAACCTGATTGGCACGCCGCGGCAGGTGGCCGAGCGGGTTGTCGACCTCAAGCGCGCCGGCGCCGATCTCATCCTGCTCGGCTTCCTGCACTTCCAGGAAGAGGTCGAGTATTTCGGCAAGAACGTCATCCCGCTGATCCGGGAGCTGGAGGCGGACGAAGGCGCTGCGGCTGTCGCCGCCGAGTAATCGCACATGAGCATTGGCGGCCGGAGAACCGGCCGCCGGCAATGACAGACGACGAATCCGGACCGGGTTCGTGGTGGGGAAGGTGCGGTGCGCGCCTGTTAGGCCGGAAGGCCTGGTGGTGCACTACGGAGAACAGGGGCATGCACGCAATGACATTTGCTTTCGGAGGCTTGGGATCAGCGCCGTTTCCGCCCGACGTTCAGGAGCACCTGGTGGGGCTTGATAGATCATCGCGCGCCGACGAGACTCCATCAAGCGATGCAGCCACGAACGAGAACAGCGTTCTCGACCTGGTGGGGGTCCGCCTTTCCTTCGGCGGGGTCGTGGCCTTGAGCGATATCGACCTGTCGGTCGGACGTGGCGAGATCCTCGCGATCATCGGGCCGAACGGCGCGGGAAAGAGCTCGATCATCAATGTGATCAGCGGCGTGTACCGCCCGGATCGCGGCCGTGTGCGACTATCCGGACGAGACCATACGCAGGTTCCGACGCAGGCACTCGCTCGCCACGGCGTTGCGCGCACCTTCCAAAATCTGGCTCTGTTCAGAGGCCTGAGTGTCCTCGACAATGTCGTGGCTGGCCGGGCCTACAGGACGCGGTCGAGTTTCATCGGACAGATCGCCGGGTCGGGTCAGGCAAGGGCGGAACAGGTGGATGCGCGCGATCGCGCTGCCAGGGTTCTCGGCTTCCTGCATCTTTCCCATGTCGGCGACCGGCTGGCGGGCACGCTGCCTTATGGACTGCAAAAGCGCGTGGAGCTTGCGCGGGCGCTCGTCGCTGAGCCGAAAATCCTGCTGCTGGACGAGCCGATGGCGGGCATGACGGCCACCGAAAAGAACGAGATGGCCGATTTCGTGCGCGCTGCGCGTGATACGCTCGGGACCACGGTGGTGCTGATCGAGCACGATATCGGCGTCGTCATGGGGCTGTCCGACCGGGTCGTCGTGCTCGATTACGGTCGCAAGATTGCCGATGGCACGCCCGACGAGGTGCAGGCCAATCAGAGGGTCATCGACGCCTATCTGGGCGTCGCTCCCGAAAATGATGACGGGGAGGGGATCTGATGGCCGATTTCGACTGGCTGTTCTTCATCGAGGTACTCGTCGGCGGCCTGCTTTCCGGCGTCATGTATTCGCTGGTCGCGATCGGTTTCGTGCTGATCTACAAGACCTCCGGCGTGCTCAATTTCGCGCAAGGGGCGATGCTGCTGTTTGCGGCCCTGACATTCGTCAGCTTGACCGAACGCGGCATCTCTTTCCCGCTCGCCTTCATCATTACCTTTGGCGTCATGGTCTTCCTCGGTGTTGCCATCGAGCGCACGGTCTTGCGGCCGCTGACCAACAAACCGCCGATCACGCTGTTCATGGCGACGCTTGGCCTTTCCTACGTGATCGAGGGTGCCGCACAACTTCTCTGGGGCACACAGATCCATGGTCTGGATCTCGGTATTGAGGATCTGCCCTTCGATGTCGGCGGCGTCTATATCAGCCAGTTCGATATTTTTGCCGCGGTCGTTGCCGCCGGCATGGTGGCACTGCTCTCTCTGTTCTTCCGCTACACCCGCATCGGTCTGGGGTTTCGCGCCGTCGCCGATGATCAGTTCGCAGCCATCGCCGTTGGGCTGAGACTGCCTTGGATCTGGGCGACGGTGTGGGCGGCGGCCGGTGTGGTGGCGCTGGTCGCAGGCCTTCTGTGGAGTGCGCGGGTCGGCGTGCAGTTTTCCCTGTCGCTGATCGTGCTGAAGGCTCTGCCGGTTCTCGTTCTCGGCGGGTTCGACTCGATCCTCGGCGCGATCGTCGGTGGCCTGCTGATCGGTGCATCCGAAAAGCTCGCCGAGGTCTATATCGGCGAATATTTCGGCGGCGGCATAGAAGGCTGGTTCGCCTATGTGATCGCGCTCGCCTTCCTGCTTGTTCGCCCCTCCGGCCTGTTCGGACAAAAGCTTGTGGAAAGGGTCTGAGACATGTCGGCAATCGCGTCCGATCTCCCGCATTCCCATTTCCCAGCAAGGTGGGCCGTGACGCTGGCTTTGCTTGCGATCGCCTATGTCGGTGTGCCCCTTCTTGGCTCCAGCTATCTGTTCGAGGCCATTCTTCTGCCGTTCCTGGCGCTCAGCCTTGCCGGCGTCGGACTGAACATCCTCACCGGCTATGCCGGCCAGGTGTCGCTGGGAAGTGCCGCCTTCATGGCGGTCGGGGCCTTTGCCGCCTACAATTTCAATCTCAGGGTCGATGGATTGCCGTTGATCGCCAGCATCGTACTGGCCGGATTTGCTGCTGCCGCCATCGGCCTGGTGTTTGGCCTCCCAAGCCTCCGCCTCAAGGGTTTTTATCTCGCGGTTTCGACCCTGGCGGCGCAGTTTTTCGTGCAGTGGGCGCTGACCAAGTTCAGTTGGTTTTCCAATGACTCCGCCTCCGGCGTCATCGACGCTCCGGCGCTCTCCGTCGCGGGCTTTGTCTTCGAAGGTCCCGTAGGGCGCTATTATTTCGCGCTGAACGTCGTTGCGGCGCTGACCTTTCTTTCCTATAGGCTGGTCAATTCCCAGACGGGGCGCAACTTCATCGCAGTGCGCGACAACGAGACGGCCGCCCGTATCATCGGTGTGCAGGTGCTCAAGACCAAGCTTCTGGCCTTTGCGGTCTCCTCCTTCATCATGGGTATCGCCGGTGTTCTGTGGGCATTTGCCTATCTGCGAACCGTCGAGCCGGCCGGTTTCAATCTGGACCGTTCGTTCCAGATCCTGTTCATCGTCATCATCGGCGGCCTGGCCTCGATCCGCGGCGCCTTTTTTGGGGCGGCTCTGATCGTGGTGTTTCCTTTGCTGCTCTCCCGGCTCGGTTCGTTTCTGCTCGGAGATGTGTTCGATTCGGGCGTCCTCGACATGACCCAGCGTATCGTGCTCGGCGTGCTCATCATCCTCTTTCTGATCCTCGAACCGGATGGCCTGGTGGCTCTCTGGCACCGAGTCCGAAAACGGATCGGTACCGCGCTCAGACGGTCCCGATCCCAGTAGGAGCCTCATCGCTCTTCATCCGCAGTCAGTCCTTCATCCGATCAACCCAAAACCGGTGCTTTGCCCGGTAGATACCCGGAGTGTGTCCAGAAATGACGATCCTCAGCACGTTCAAGGCAGCCGCGCTCGCTGCCGGCATCGCCTTCACAATCGCCTTGCCGGCCGCCCACGCCGACGAGCAGTATTTCCCGCTGCAGAGTTACCGCGTCGGCCCCTATGCCGCCGGCGGCACGGGCTTCTTCGGCGGTTTCATCGACTACCTCAACCTGATCAACACCCGCGACGGCGGCGTCAACGGCGTCAAGCTGACCTGGTCGGAGGCCGAAACCCAGTACGAGGTCGAGCGTGGTGTCGAGGCTTACGAGCGCCTGAAGAGCAACCCGAATGTTGCCGCCTGGAACCCGCTTTCAGTCGGCATCGCCTATGCGATGATCGACCGGATCACCGCCGACACGGTGCCGCTGATCACCATCAACCATGGCCGCACCGATTCGAGCGACGGCCGCGTGTTCCCGTATGTCTTCCCGCTGCTGCTCAATCCCTACAGCGAAACATCCGGTATCGTGAACTATATCGCCTCGAAGGAAGGCGGGCTTGAAAGCCTCAAGGGAAAGAAGATCGCCGTGCTCTATCACGGCTCGCCCTACGGCAAGGAGACGATCCCGATCTACGAACTGCTGGCGCAGAAATACGGCTTTGAACTGCAGCAGATCGAAGTGCCGCATCCGGGCAACGAACAGCAGTCGCAATGGCTGGCGATCCGCCGTGCCAAGCCGGATTACGTCGTCCTGCGCGGCTGGGGGGTGATGAACCCGGTGGCGCTGAAGACCGCCGCCAAGACCGGTTTCCCGGTCGATCACATCATCGGCAATGTCTGGTCGAATTCCGAAGAGGACGCCATTCCGGCTGGCGAGGCCGCCAAGGGCTACACGGCGATCACAACGCAGGCATCGGGCGCCGAATATCCGGTGGTCCAGGAGATCGTCAAGACGATCTACGATGCCGGCAAGGGCAACCTGGAAGACAAGAAACGTATCGGCTCTGTCTACCACAATCTCGGCATCGTCAACGGCATCCTCAACGTCGAGGCAATCCGCATCGCACAGGCAAAGTTCGGCAAACGCACGCTGACCGGCGATGAAGTCCGCTGGGGCTTCGAACATCTGCAGCTCGATCCGGCCCGCGTCGAGGCGCTTGGTGCCAAGGGTCTGTTCCACTCGATCAACGTCACCTGGGACAATCACGAGGGCAACGGCTACGTGACCTTCCAGCAGTGGGATGGTGCTAAGTGGAACGTCGTTTCCGACTGGATCGCGCCCGACTGGGCCCTGCTGCGTCCGATCATCGAGAAGTCGTCCAAGGCCTATGCCGCTGAAAAGGGCATCAAGCTGCGCACCGCGGAAGATGCCGAGACAGCGACCAACTAATCATCCCTCCGAACCGCGCGGCCTCGCGCAGCTTCGAGGTCCCGTCGCGGGGCCTCCTCCCTTACAACCAGTCCCGCACCCGCTTTCATTCGGCCTGCGGGCTGACAGGAACACGATCATGGCTCAAGAGAACATTCTGCTGACCGTTGCCGGTGTGAGGGCGACTTACAACCATGCCATCACAGCGCTCGACGGCGTCAGCTTCAGCCTGGCACGCGGCGAGATTCTGGCCTTGCTGGGGGCCAATGGCGCCGGCAAGACGACGGCGCTCAAGGCGGTCTCCAATCTCCTGCCTGCCGAACGCGGGCAGATCGTATCCGGCAGCATCCGCTTCGACGAACTCGACGTCACCCGGATAAGCCCCGCCAATCTGGTGCGCGCAGGGCTTGTCCAGGTTCTTGAAGGCCGCCATTGTTTCCGCAGTCTGACGGTCGAGGAAAACCTCGTGTCCGGCGGGCTTGGCCGCAGCAGTTCCCGTGCCGAGATCGCCGAAGATCTGGAGAAGATCTACACATACTTTCCCAGGTTAAAGGAGAAGCGGCGAGCCCTGTCCGGACTGACATCCGGCGGCGAGCAGCAGATGACGGCGATTGCCCGGGCGCTGATGTCGCGGCCGCGTCTGCTGGTGCTCGACGAGCCATCCATGGGCCTGGCACCGATCATCGTCCAAAACATTTTCCGCACATTGCGCCGGCTCAACCGCGAGGAAGGGCTATCCATTTTGGTAGCAGAGCAAAACTCCGCCGTCGCGCTGAACTACGCCGATCGCGCCACCATCCTGGAAAACGGCGTGGCCGTGCTTTCCGGCAAAGCGCGCGAATTGCGCGAGCGCGACGACATCAAGTCCTTTTATCTCGGCAAGAAGGCCGCGGCTCCGATCAATCCGGCGCTTGCCAGCTAACCCCAATCCAAGAGGAGAAACGTCCATGACCCTATCCAACGTCGATACCGAGAATGCCGCAAAGGCGGTGCCGCCAGTTCCGCGTCCCCTCGAGCCCGCCCATATCATCAGGACCGATGCCGAGGCGATCGCTATTGCCAAGGCGCTCGCTGCCGAATTCGTCAAAGGTTCGGCGATAAGAGACCGTGACCGGATCTGGCCGGTCGAAGAACTCGATGCCTTCTCACAAAGCGGGTTGTGGTCGATCAACGTACCGAAAAAATTCGGCGGTCCGGAAGTCTCCTATGCGACGCTCGCCAAGGTGATCGAGATCATCTCGGCTGCCGATTCCTCGATCGGACAGGTTGCGCAGAACCATCTCGGTGTCGTGGCGGCGATCCGCACCGTTTCGGATGAAGAGCAGCAGACGCTGTTGTTTTCGGAAGTGCTGAAGGGCACGCGCTTCGGCAATGCCTTCTCGGAGTTCGGCTCCAAGCGGGCTGTAGACTTCGAAACGAAATTCGTCGATGCCGGCGATCATGTCGTCGTCAATGGCCAGAAATTCTATTCGTCGGGTGCGTTGCTCGCGCATCTGGTGCCGATCGTCGCGCTCGACGATGAGGGCCGGGCCTGGTATGCGATCGCCGATCGCGGCGCTGAAGGACTGACAGTGATCGACGACTGGTCGTCCTTCGGCCAGCGCACCACGCTCTCGGGAACCGTGTTGCTCAACAACGTCAAGGTGCCGAAGACCCATCTGGTGCCAGGGTACAAGGGCTACGAGGTTCCGACGGCCGACGGTGCGATCTTCCAGATCATCCAGGTGGCTGTGGATACCGGCATCGCGCAGGCTGCGATCGAGGAAACAGTAAATTTCGTCCGGACCAAAAGCCGGGCTTGGGTGGATTCCGGCGTCGACAATGCTTGGGAGGACCCCTACACGATCCAGGCGGTCGGCGACCTCACTTTGCGCCTGCACGCGGCGCAAGCCTTGCTGGAAAAGGCAGGATACGCCATCGACCGGGCGATCCTCGATCCGAACGCCGAAACCGTTGCCGAAGCCCAGATCGTCACGGCAGAGGCGAAGATCCTTTCGACGGAAATCGCCATTCTTGCAACCAACAAGCTGTTCGAACTGGCCGGCACGCGTTCGACACTTGCCGAACACGGCCTTGACCGCCATTGGCGCAACGCCCGGACGCACACGTTGCACGACCCGGTCCGCTGGAAATACGCCATTCTTGGCAAGTATTTCCTGAATGGCGAGAAGCCACCACTGCACGCGTGGAGCTGATGACCATCGGACGGGTCGCGCGTCTGTGCCTGGGTACAATCGCCGAGTTGATTTCGTCACCATCCGGCGTCGGCTGTGTCTCCACGAGTTGATGCTTGTCATCGCGGTAGGCGATGCCACGCACTGTTGACAGATCCAGTCCATTCTCCATCGCCTGCATCAGCGTGACGATGGTATCCTCGCCCGCGCCAGGCACGATAACATCAAAGACCCGGGTTTCTCGCAGAATGTCTTGCCAGTGGTTACGGCAAGACTCTGCTGGCATGCGAATTCTAGCGGATTGAATGTTGCTGCACGGCAGGTCAATCCTGCCGTGCAGATCACCCCGTGACAATCGTCGCCCGATGTTGAAGAACCGCCCATGCAAAAAGTTATAAGCTCGCCTCTCTTGCCACTGGACGGTCCGGAATGGGCTACCAGCGAGAAGAACTGCGAAAGGCGATGCTTGAGCGACGTTTCGTTGAAGTAGAGCGCACATTGGCGACACTTGAAGCCAATGGGTGAAAGTCCGCTGACTGGCCCGGGATCTCTCTGATCACCTGCGTTCCATTTCTCGCGGCAATCGCTCCAATTTCACGAATTTCTCGCTCGCCGATGGGCAACTGGCGCATCAGCGCCATATCCGTCCGCTATTGCACGGCGCCGGGAACCTATCCGGCTGTTGATGGTCCAACCGCTCTTTCAGCATACGCGCATATGGCTTCTCCGCGACACGCCGTCAAACACAGCAAACCTGCCGCGATGGTATCTGTATGTAAAGGCCTCTGACAGCTGGTTCATGCGTCTGGTTGGTAAACTGACCGGTGAGGAGGATGCAAACGTTCCCGTCGGGACGGGGAGCTTGGCAGCATCGAGCCGCCTGTTTTCCAAAGCTTTTCTTTTTCGTCGTTGGGCTGGTTGGTGGACGCTTCGCAATGAAGCTACAGCTCGACAGTTGGGATCAGTTGTCATTGGAAGTTTTCTTGTCACCTTCGTTGCGGCCGTGGGCTCGGTCTACCCCTCGGTTCCATCTGAGCCGACCTAAACCTTCATGGTCACCATTGCCTGGGCCAACCAGCCTCCCGTTGCTTTAGACAGGACGCACTTTCCGCCACATCCGTAGTGGGGAAACCGGTCCGTTCGACCAATTCCTCTTCCGGGCGGGAGGCGCCCGACCGATTGTTAGTCATTCTTACTGGAGTCACTCTTTAGATCAGCCGGCTCCTGCTTGCTCTCCCTAACCTCGTCTGGAAAACTGTCGGCAACGAAGAGTACGGCTGCCGTGACGATGCCGACGACGATCCCAAGACCCCAATAGGACGTCCCGATCGCAAGGCCAAGCGCGCCGGTGATCCAGACGGCTGCCGCTGCTTTGATTCCCTTTACGTCGAAGCCGCTCTTGAAGATGACGGCA
Organism: Rhizobium giardinii bv. giardinii H152; assembly: GCF_000379605.1. Lineage (GTDB taxonomy): Bacteria > Pseudomonadota > Alphaproteobacteria > Rhizobiales > Rhizobiaceae > Pararhizobium > Pararhizobium giardinii. The sequence continues at coordinate 78,299 of NZ_KB902624.1, forward strand.
CCGCCGAGAAAGCCGATGCCGGAGAGAAAACCCTGAAGCGTGCGGCTGAGAGAACTCGGATCAGTCTCGGCGAGGTGGCGACCAAGTAGCATATATGTCGTCGATCCGATCGCGATCAGCACCATGCCGGCGATGCCGATCGCCTTGTGATGTACGCGTCGCTCGAAGCCAATGGCAGCGCCGAGCACGGCTGCGGCACATAGCCTAAGGAGGATCTCAAGCGCTTCCGCCGGCAGTTCGCTCATGCGCGCACCCCTTTCATCCTTCCTTCTCGCTGCCCTGCCACGGCCAACGGCCCTCGATCTCGACAGTGAGTGAAACGCTGAGAAAGGTTCTGATCAAGACTATGAAAGCGAGGACCAGGACATTCTCCAGCGTCGGTTCCACAGCGACCGTGCCGACGATGTCAGCGGCGACAAGAAGCTCGAGGCCGAGCAGTATCGCCCGTCCCAGACGCCGGCGGAAGTGGTAATAGGCGTCCGACTCTCCCTTGCGCAGCCTGACGAGAGAACTGACGAGCGCAAAGAGCGCGCCAACGACGATAACCCCGACGCCAGCCACTTCCAGCGCCGTGGCCGTTCCCTGCAGGACGGTATCTACCTGGTTCATTGTCATCAGCTCCGGCTTTCCGCCATCCGACGCCGACACAGCCGACGACTGAGGGAAATAATCCATCGAAAAGTTGGCGCGGCTGAATATGTTGCCACAGACCCTGTAAGTGACTCTGCTTCCGACATCCGTAAGGCCCGCAAGATTGCTGCTGACCAAATCGAGCTGGCGCACGGCTCCGCAGTGGCGGTTCCGCTTCGGCACGAACATCGGCAGTTGGCTTGCTGGACGCTTTGCCATCGTATTCAGTCAGTCAGATTCCGCAATAGCACAGCGAGTTCGCACTCTTCGATCCAGCCGGTGCGAAACGCACGCAGTTGGCAGAGTGCAAGATCAATGCTTTTGGGTTTGATGCCGCGGCGAGCACATTCGCCGAGAAGCAACCGTCCCATTATCGCAAGCGACTTCTCGTCGATCGACTCCAGGGACACGGTTTTCCCTCGGTTTTGGCGAAAGCACGACAATCTCCCAAGCGACGGAGTGTCCCTGCATGCTCAACCGACCAGGTGTTGCCCCGGGCACCTTAGGGCGTACCAGGCCATGGGCAGGCGGGCAAAGCCCGCTAGAGCCGCGCCGCCCCTTGCGTGGCGGAAACAGACGGGTGTTCGCAACGCAGCGCTGCGGGCAAGGGCGGCGACACCGAGGGGTCCCGTCGCCTGTTGGCGGCGCTTTTCACTGAGCGGCGAGGCGCCATCGAACCGTCACAAACAAGGGTAATCTCACGTGCCAGATTGGTAGCCGATCTGGAGGGGGACGGTCGCATCATGACACAAACCGCGATGAGGATCGAAATCCGCGAAGATGAGGCTGGGTTCGCTCATGCCGAGCGTTCAGCGCCGTTGATCGAGCAGGCTGGAGCCATCTGTCTCCGCAAGGCAGGCGGCCGGGAAAAGGTCGAGGTGCCTTTGATCGGCAGTCTTCGCAACGGCCGATGGGGCATTCCGAAGGGACACGTCGAGCCCGGCGAGACGTCTCGGCAGGCGGCAGAGAGGGAGGCTTTCGAAGAAGCCGGCATCATCGGCACGGCAATGGAACGGGTCGTCGGGTCGTTTGTCTACACCAAGGATAGAACCCTGTTGCGATATCGAGTTGCCGTTCACCTCGTGCATGTCAAGAAGGACCGTCGAAAGATCAAATGGGTGCCGATCGACGTCGGTAGCCAGGAGGTTGGCCAGACCTCGCTTGGGCAGATTATTTACAATTTAATTTAAGTCGCCCCACTCCCTGGCCAGACAAGACCGCCGTGGCGGTTTGGTTGTCTTTGCCGAAGTGATCGCTTGCCGGCCGGCGCGCCGATCGACTTGCACCCTGACAGTCAAACATCTGTCCCGTTCGATGCAACTTCTCGAATCGGCGCGCGTTATCCATCGAGTGCAACGTAACGAGCCTTGGACCGTTGCTCTTGCGGGCAGTGCGAACCCAAGACGTAGACCGACAGTGACAGTCATGCAGACCGAGCAACATCTCCAGCGCGCCATTCAGATCGCGGCAGAAGCCCATAAAGGGCAGCAGGACAAGCTCGGGAATCCATACTTCGACCACTGCCGGCGTGTCGCGGATCTCGTGGTTGGCGATGAAGAGCGGATCATCGCATTTCTCCACGACGTTCCGGAAAAGGGATCGGGCTGGACGCTCGATCGCCTGAAACAGGAAGGCTTCTCCCCGTCGGTGATCGCCGCCGTCGAAGCATTGACCAAGAGGGTTGGGGAAGCCGACGACGCGTTCGTACGGCGAGCCGCGTCGAACCCGCTGGCACGGCCGGTGAAGCTGGCCGACCTTGAGGATAACCGCGTTCAGGCCGAGCAGGCGGGGCTGGACGCGTCGAAGTACCTGAACGGCCTGGAACAGCTTCAGAACATGTGACCACCACGTTTAAGCACGCGGGTGGTCGCGGTGAGTTCACAGGCTACGCAAGTTTGCCGCGGCACGAAGGCGAAATGAGCTTTCGCAAGAGGGGCCGAATGATAGCCGCGGGCGTCATGCTGGCGGGTTGGAGGAAGCGAGGCGCCTATCGCGACAGTGGAGTTGGAGAAAACCGATCGCGAGAACAAGCATGAGCAGCAATGTCACTCGCCCGTCCCGAAAATCGTTGCATGCGGCTTCGTTTCACAACCCCTGTGGCAAGAAAATCGGCTTCGGCCTGGTCTGCTCCATCACAGCGTGCGGTTGCCGCAGCAGCCGAGGGCCATTCCGTCGAGACATCTTGTTTGTGACAGTTTCATGACGAATAGTTGCCGGCGATTGACAGAATCCTGCAGGACAAAAATGGGTGAAAAACGTGTGTACGAAGCATTGGTCGATGGCGCGACAGAGGGCCACCGCGACGGGCAATTGTATGACTTCGTGCGGAAACGCTGTCCCAAGGCATCCAGCAAGAAAAGCGTCCGCGCCTCGCTGCTGGCGCTGAGCGACCCCGGCCTTAAGGACCACAATATTCTCAGCACCATCTACGCATTGGCGATCAAGCATCGCTTGGACACGGTCCGCTCCGATGACGATCGGCACGACGATGATCCGACGCAACTGGGCCCTTCGATCGCCACGTTAAGACGACGGCAAAGGCACAGTCCGGGGAGGATCTGCCGGCATGAACCTCAAGCGCGGGTCGGTTATGAGGGTTTCATGACAGGCCCGCGGGAATTCCTTTGATAAGGGGAGGATCCACAAAGCCATGCAAGAAACCGAACTGAAGCTCGAGCTCTCCCAGGCAGCAGCAACAGCGCTGCTGAAGAAGAATCCGTTCGATGCGGCGCCCACCGTCATGCAGCAGAAGTCCATTTATTTCGATACCGCCGGAGCGGATCTCTCCAAGCGCGGCCTGTCGCTGCGAATCCGGCAGTCGGGCAACGAACGGGTTCAGACCGTCAAAGTCGGCGATGGTGTTGCGGCTGGATCGTTCACGCGCGACGAGTGGGAGCGACCGGTCGCGGACGACATACCGGTTCTCGACGATCCGCAGATCCGAGATCTGCTCGGCGAGACCGACCGAAGATTGGCGCCCATGTTTGAGATTCATGTCAAACGACATCGTTGGAATGTAATCGAAGGCGAGGCGACGATCGAGGTCGCTCTGGATGTCGGAAAGGTCGTTGCAGCCGATCGTGAGGCACTGCTGTGCGAGATCGAGCTCGAAAGGAGGGCGGGATCACCGGCGGCGCTGTTTGCGCTGGCTCGAAAGGTCGATCGGATTGCGCCAGCGCACGTCGGCGTTCTCAGCAAAGCGGAACGGGGTTATCGTCTGCTGGGCGCAGCGGCCGGCGCCGTGAAGGCGAGCGCGATTCCGCTGAGCACCGACATGAACGCCGCCACAGTTTTCGCGCACATCGCTGCAGCGTGTCTCAGACAGTTTCGTCTCAACGAATTGGCCTTGTCATGGTCCCGCAACGCCGATGCTTTGCATCAGGCGCGTGTGTCGCTGCGCCGATTGCGGTCGCTTTTCTCGATCTGCCGATCGCTGTTCGCCGACAGCCGGTTCGACCACCTGCGCGGCGAATTGCGGTGGCTCGCCTCGGACCTCGGCAATGCGCGCAACATCGACGTGATGATCGACCGCGCCACCAACGACGACCTGTCCAGCCGCCTTCAACAAGCTCGCGACGGGGCCTACGGCGCTGTCGAGGCCTCGCTGTCCTCGGCGCGGGCTCGCGCACTGATGATTGATCTGGCCGAATGGATTTCGATCCGCGACTGGCGCAGCGACCAAAATGGTGAAGCCTTGCGGCTGCAGCCCGCCAGAGATTTTGCCGCCGGTGTTCTCGACAGACTTTGGAAGAAAGTGGCGAAGGGTGGCCGCAATCTGGCCGATCTCGATGACGAGGCCCGCCACGAACTGCGGATCATCGCCAAGAAACTGCGGTATGCCGCGGAGTTTTTCGGGCCACTTTATCAGAGCAAGAAGGAAATCAAACGTTCCAAACGCTTCCTCGTGGCGTTGGAGGGTCTGCAGGATCACCTTGGCAGCCTCAATGATCTCGCGACCGCGCCCGCAATGCTGTCGCAACTCGACCTCTCGGACGTGGCGGGGGCGGAAGACCTATTCAGCGCGGCCGACAAGGAAAAGCTGCTTAAGGCTGCCGAAGAGGCGCACGGATCGTTCGTCGATATCCGGCGCTTCTGGCGCTGACGGTCATATGCAAGCGGTTCGCTCTGGCTCACAGGATCCCACATCGCTTCGATTGGAACGGCGTCTAGAAGACCGTCACCTCCCCGCCGGCAATCGGATTGCATACCTTTGGGCACCAATTAAGTGTTCACAGCGAGCGGTACATGCATGGATCAGGAAGCGGCGGGATAATCCTGCCGCGTTGACAGCAGGAGGCGAAGCTCAGGCTGGAGCGTTGGGCCCGCAATATTTATGAAATCTCCGACGGTCTCGGTTTTCGCGACCCGACCTATTTCAGCCATGTTATCAAGCGCAGGACCGGGCTTTCGCCGGCCGGCTATCGTGAAATCGCTGGCGCTTCGGCAGGGTCGGAAAACAGCGTGCTGTCCTCGGGCTACGCCGACTGGCCTGAGACATCATAAAAAAGGGCCGCGCACCTTTTGATGCGCGGCCTCTGGCTGTTTGCTCTGGTCGATCAGGCTGGAAGCTGGAAGTAGGCGTTTGCCGCCAGGACCACAGCCAGACCGGCAGCCAGTGCTGCGTAGGGCAGGATGCCCGCTTTCCTGACGCCCAAGTCCTGGCCGACGAGCCCTAAGTCTTCCATCGCGCCTGCCGGGAACTTGCCGCCATCACGCACATAGTGGCGATAAGCAAAGACCGGCAGGATGAGCGCGGCAAAGATGAAGCCGACCCAGAGCGCGTTGGAATAACCCCAGACCTTGGCGCCCGCGCCGAGGAAGAGCGCATTAACGAAGGCGAGAACGGTGTTGACGCCGATCAGCCAGGTCGGTGCCTTCCACGGGCGCGCTACATGCCCTGAATCCATGCGGTGGATCCAGGCGGCATTGAGGTTGAGGAAGTTGAAGATGATGTAGCCGACATTGGAGACGGCGAGCACGAAGAAATAGCCGGCCACGTCGGATGCGATGGCAAGCAGGATGAGATTGAAGGCGAAATCGGTCCACATGGCGCGGGTGGGCGCGCCGTGTTCGTTGACGTGGTCGAGATATTTCGGCAGCCAGCCGTCCTTTGCGCCCTGATAAAGGGTCCGCGACGAACCGGCCATCGCCGTCATGATCGCGAGGAACAGCGCCATGATCATCAGGATGACGAGGATCTGCGTGACGATCTTGCCCCCATGAACGAGGTTGCCGAGCGCTTCGGCTACGCCTGTACCATCGACGATGCCGGGTGCGAGCATGCCCGCATGGCCGAGAACGCCCTGGAACGTGAAGGGTATGAGGAAGAAGAACAGGCAGCACAGGAGACCGGAATAGAAGATCGCCTTGAAGGTATCCGTCTTCGGGTTCTTCAGTTCACGGGTGTAGCAGACGGCCGTCTCGAAGCCGTAGGTCGACCATGCCGCGATATAGAGACCGCCGAGGAACAGCGTCCAGCCGCCATTGCTCCAGACACCATCGAGGCCGGAATAAGCCGCCGTCGGGGGGATCAGGCCGGTGATGTTGGCACTGTCGATCTGTCCGGAGAAGATTGGGTAGAGGCCGATGACCAGCAAAGGCAGGAGGACGATGATGGCGAGCCATTTCTGGACGCTTGCCGTGCCTTCGATACCGCGATGTTGGATCGCGAAGATAATCAGCATCAGTATGGCGCCGATCACGAAAGTGGCGTTGAGATTTGCCGTTGCGAGCAACGGAATGTCGAAGGTGACGAGCGACCAGCTGCGGATCGCAGGCGTCAGCGCAGTGCCGGCGTCGGCGGACAGCAGGGCCGCGATGGCGTCCTGCGGGGTCTTGCCTGCATTGGCAGCGAGCCATTCCGCGACGCGCGGGCTCTCAGCCGTCAGCGTTGCCATGTTGGCGTTGATCCATTCCATAACGGCGGGCGAATCGGCGCCGGGGATCGGGAACAGGGCATTCAGAATGTACCCTGCGGCGATGGCGCAACCGAGCGACAGCACCGGCGACCAGGCAAACCAGTTGCACCAGACCGACAGGGGGGCGATGAATTTCGAATAGCGCAGCCAGGCCGTTGCCCCGTAGATCGACGCGCCGCCGGACTTGTTGCCGAACATCCCGGCAATTTCGGCATAGGTGAAGGATTGCAGGAACCCCATCACCATTGAAATGATCCAGACGACGAAGGCGAGCTTGCCCGTCGTGCCGGCTATGCCGCCGATGGAGAAAAGCACGAGCGGGGGGACGCCGGCGGCGACCCAGAATGCTCCTTTCCAATCCAGCGCGCGAATCAGCCCGGTGCCCGAGGCAGCGGCTGATCCCTCGGTCTCAACAATAGATGCCATGAACAGTCTCCTCGACCAGTTTTGTCTTAGCGCGTATGTCGCGCGTCCCCTGAATTGATGGTTTTCGCTTCGGTCTTTGCCGTTGGGCGGAGCCTGCATTCCGCAGTGTCCCCACCCGGTTCCCGTCTTGTTTTTTCGACCCAAGCTTATCCTCATAGTGAATTTTTTTTCCTCTGGGTCAAGTCTCTCTTTACTTTCCAAGGTCTCCCGTAGGATAGTTTGGCCATATTGCCGGTGCATAAAGCGGCGCTTTAAGACTGCCGAAACGACCGTGCCATCGGGTGGGAGCTGAGATGACCAATTCCGGACGATTTGCAGGCGCGCTCATGCCGCCGCGGCCTAGCAGGATTTTAAGGCCGGGTATTCCGGCGCTGCCCGCCGGCGTCGAGCGGTACCGCGTCAAGGGGCGAGGCACGACGGTCGTCAAGGTGGCTGCCGGTGACCGCATTACCGTCAACGATGTCGAAGGCGGTCAGCTCTGCGAGGTCAGCTTTGTCGATGGAAAGGGCCGGTTCAACGCGGTCGGTCTCGGGGTTGGTTTTTCGCGGCCGGCAGCTGGCCTTCAGGATATTTTTGCCAGAGACGGCGACAGCGCCAAGCGGACGTTGAGCGCATTGAAACGGCGCAATGTCGATCCTGCCGGAGCGCAGGCGCTCGTGCTTTTCGGTCAAAGCTCGTCGCCGGGCGCCTCGGCAGAATTGACGATCATGCTCGACGGGCTGCTGATTGTCTCGGCACCAGCGCCGGCGATGGATGCGGAACTGCAGAATACAGCGACAGCTCTTGAACTGCGCGTCGCACGCGCCAATGTTGAACGAAGTTATGAGGAACTGCTGCCCGAGCCGATGGCCGATCCGGTGCAGGATTTGCGCGTCCGTGCTGCTACGGCCTCGGCCTATTTCGTAAGAGCGGGCGAATTCATCCAGATTATTGACGTCAGCGGCCGGCAATGCACGGACTTTCAGGCTTTTTCCGCCCGCAAAGTGGACAAGGGGCTTGATCTGGCGCTGGACGCGACGGTGACGCGCACGCTGCTGGGACGCAGCTATCCGACGCCGGGGCTGCCTTCCAAGGCGTTCGATCGCGATTTCGAGCCTCTGGTGGAGATCGTGCAGGATACGGTCGGGCGTCATGATGCTTTCGCGACGGCGTGCAATTCGCGCTATTACGACGACATGGGCTACCCTGGCCATGTCAATTGCACCGACAATTTCAACCATGCGCTCAGTCCCTATGGCATTGCTCCGCGCAAGGGCTGGGAGGCGCTCAATTATTTCTACAACACCAACATCGACCACCAGAACCAGCTCTATCTCGACGAGCCATGGTCACGGCCGGGCGATTACGTGCTGATGCGGGCGCTGACCGATCTCGTCTGCGTCTCGTCGTCCTGCCCGGATGACATCGACGCTGCGAATGGCTGGGATCCGACGGATATCCATGTCCGCACCTATTCAGACAAAGAGAAATTCTCGCGCGCAATCGCCATCCGAATGACCCCTGATGCAGAGCCCGAAATGACCCAGGAAACAGCCTTTCATCCGCGCTTTTCGGCGCTGACCCGCAACCATGCGGAATATCGCGGCTATTGGCTGCCGAACCGCTTCAACAACGAGGGGCCGATCGAGGAATACTGGGCCTGCCGCGAGAACGCGGTGGTGATGGACCTGTCGCCGCTTCGGAAATTCGAGGTGACCGGGCCGGATGCCGAGGCGCTGCTGCAATATTGCGTCACCCGCGACATCCGCAAGCTGTCGCCGGGGCAGGTGGTCTATACGGCCATGTGCTACGAAAATGGCGGCATGATCGACGATGGCACGGTCTTCCGGCTGGCTGAGAACAATTTCCGCTGGATCGGTGGGGACGACGTCAGTGGTCTCTGGCTGCGCGAACAGGCCGAGAAGAAGGGCTTCAAGGCCTGGGTTCGGTCCTCGACGGACCAGATGCACAATCTGGCCGTCCAGGGACCGAAGAGCCGGGATATCATCAAGGAGATCATCTGGAGCGCGCCCTCGCAGCCATCGATCGGCGAACTCGAATGGTTCCGCTTCGCCGTCGGCCGGATCGGCCATTTCGAAGGCGCGCCGGTCATTGTCTCACGCACCGGCTATACCGGCGAACTCGGCTACGAAATCTTCTGTCATCCAAAGGATGCGCTCGCCGTGTTCGACGCGGTCTGGGAAGCTGGGCAGAAATATGGGTTGAAGCCGATGGGGCTTGAAGCGCTTGATATGGTGCGCATCGAGGCGGGCCTCGTCTTTGCCCACTACGATTTCTCTGATCAGACCGACCCGTTTGAAGCCGGTATTGGTTTCACGGTGCCGTTGAAATCCAAGACCGAGGATTTCATCGGCCGCGAGGCGCTGATCAAGCGCAAGGAAAACCCGCGCTACAAGCTCGTCGGCCTCGATATAGACGCCAATGAGGCAGTCGGTCATGGCGATACGGTGCATATCGGCCGGGCGCAGGTGGGTGTCGTCACCAGTTCGACACGCTCGCCGCTGTTGAAGAAGACAATCGCACTGGCGCGGATGGATGTCTTGCATTCGACACTTGGTACCGAAGTCGAGATTGGCAAGCTCGATGGCCAGCAGAAGCGTTTGCCGGCGACAATCGTGCCGTTTGCCCACTACGATCCGGAAAAGCTGAAGCCGCGCTCGTGAAGGAGGGACGTCACCCCAAATCACCAAAACGCCTATAACGAAAATGGTTCGTCAGCCTTATAAAATACGCCGGCTTGACGATCCAAGCCGGCGTATCGGTTTTAGCACGTCGTTCCTCAATTCTTCAGATAGACTTCGAGCGTATCGTCGAGTGCTTCGAGCCAGGGCGTATGGTGTTTCGGCGCCATGTTGCCGGTCATCAGCGAGCGATAGGCGTGGTCGCGGAAGCCCATGATGTTTTCGGCCTTGTGGTGTTCCCATTCCATGAAAGTCTGGTTGGTGCCTTCGACATCGAACTTGGGGTAGTCTGTGTCTTCCAGAAGCTCCAGCACATAGTCGCCCTGGAACCAGATCATCTGCTCGGCGTTCTCCAGTTTTTCCTCGCGAGCGCGCCATTTGTTGAAATGCGCCTTCATTTCTTCCGGTCCCGGCAGTTCGATGCGCCCCATGATCACGTCGCGAGCCCACCAGGCCTGCGCGTCGAACATGTTGAACGTGTAGAACTGGTCCTGCATGCCGATGTAGGACAGCTGCGGATTGGTCTCGTAGACGACGCCCTTGTAGAGGCTGTCGGACCAGAGGCGGTTGGCGGTTTTCAGGCGCAGATCGTCCGGCAGGAACGGGAAGTGGTGCAGATAGCCAGTGCACAGGATCAGCGCATCGACTTCCTTGGCCGAGCCGTCGGCGAAATGGGCGGTCTTGTTGACCAGCTTTTGCAAGAGCGGGCGTTCTTCGAAGCGCTCCGGCCACTTGAAGCCCATCGGCTTGGAGCGATAGCTGGTGGTTACCGACTTGGCGCCATATTTCCAGCACTGCGAACCGATGTCTTCGGCCGAATAGCTCCGGCCGACGATCAGCACGTCCTTGTCCTTGAATTCCAGGGCGTCGCGGAAGTCGTGCGCGTGCATGACGCGGCCGTTGAAGGTTTTCACGCCCTCGAAATAGGGGACGTTGGGGGTCGAGAAGTGGCCGGAGGCGACGACGACGTAGTCGAATTCCTCGTCATACATCCGGTCTTCGACGCGGTCGTGGGCCGTGACCGTGAACTTCTTCGTGGCGTCATCGAAGCGGACCATACGCACCGGGGTCGAGAAGCGGACCCATTTGCGCACATCGGCTTTTTCGACGCGGCCCTTGATATAGTCCCACAGCACTGCGCGGGGCGGATAGGAGGCGATCGGCTTGCCGAAATGCTCCTCGAAGGAATAGTCGGCGAATTCCAAACACTCTTTTGGGCCATTAGACCAGAGATAGCGGTACATGCTGCCGTGGACGGGTTCGCCATATTCGTCGAGGCCGGTCCGCCACGTGTAGTTCCACAGGCCGCCCCAGTCAGCCTGTTTTTCGAAGCAGACCACTTCGGGGATGTCAGCGCCCTTCTGGGCTGCCGACTGGAAGGCTCTCAATTGAGCAAGGCCCGAGGGCCCCGCGCCGATCACGGCTACTCTGGTCATGTTTTTCAGTTCCCTCTTCAGTTTTTCGTATTTGCAATCTTGGTGGAGAAGAACTCTCCCAACCCTCCCCACAAGGGGGAAGGCTTAACCCGTTGGAACCTCCTGCCATCAAATTCCAGCGACGCTGTTTCCTGAAAGAATTTCGAGGATGCAGGAGGGAGTGGCCGCTCCTCCCCTTGCGGGGAGGGTTGGGGAGGGGCTTTCGCACTTCAATCTGGAAAAATGCCGGGGCTGGTCGGTGAGCCGTCGTCATATTTCTCCAGCCAGTCCAGCATGATAGGCCGGTTGCGCGTCAGCCCCTTATAGTCGACGATCTCCGGCGGCAGGCTTTTCAATACCCGCGGCAGGCGGCGGCCCCATTTCGGCACGGTCACCAGTTCGTTGAAGCTGATGAGGTAGCAGCGGATGACGAAGAGGATGGCGTTCGAGCGCGGCAGGCGCCAGAGGCTCTGCAGTTCGACGCGCAGATGCATCTTTTCGCCGACATTCTCCGGCGTCACCGTCGCGCGATCCGGCCCCCATTTGTGGTAATTTTCCGGGCTGGTGTCGAGGCGCGGATTGACCGTCATCGTCCAGTTCAGGCGCCGCGTCGGCTTGCCTTGTTGCAGGTTCAAGAGAAATTTCAGCGCCCGGTCGAAGACGCCGATCTGGTGGGCGAGTGGCACGGGACCGTGCCATTCCATGAAATTCATGCCGATGTCGAAATCGAGCGACCAGTCGGCCTGCGTGGTGACCATGCCGGCATCCATCCAGAGATTGTTGTCGCGCTGGTCGACGATGCAGAAGTCGCCCTGCGCCTGACGCGTAATATATTCCATCGGCGGATAGGGCAGAGTGGAAGGATCGCCGAACGTAAAGGTGTCGTCGATCCCCATCGGCCGGTTGATCCAGCGCCAGCGGTCGCCGTTCTTTGTGAGCGTGAAATGCTCGGAATAGTCTTGCGCCTGATGCTCCATCAGGAGTTCCAGCGTATCCCATTGCGCCGCCATCATATGCGGCAGGGCCTGGCAGCGCAAAGGATCTTCCTTCAGCACCAGCGCCCGGTCGAGCATCTCGGCGACGTAGTGCTCGTCGACATCGATCAGGTTTTCAAAGACGCTGTCCTTTTTGCCCCGGACATGCGGCTCCATGTTGACCGAATACATGTACTCGTCGCGGTCGAAGGGGAAGGGAAAGCGCCTGATGTTGTAGAGGCTGTTGCGGAAGGTGAAGTCGTCGCGGAACGTCTCGTTCCTGAACGTGATGGTCATCTTTCCGGCTCTCCGGTGCTAGAGTTGAAGAACGAGTTTCTGGCCTTTGAAACGCGATACGCAGATCATGATTTTCTTGCCGGACGCCCTTTCCTCGTCCGACAGGTAGATATCGTTGTGTTGCAGCGTGCCGTCGCACGAGAGCACTTCGGTTTCGCATTGGCCGCAGGCGCCGCCGCGACACATGTAGGGGGCGTCGCAACCATGGGCTTCGGCCGCCTCGAGGATGCTTTGATGCTCACCGACGGTCATGTGAATGTTGGACGTCTCGAGGAAGACCTGGAAAGGCAGGCCGGCGGGCGGCGCGAGGAAGCGCTCCGAATGGAGGTTTTCCTTCGGCCAACCGGCTCTTAACGCCGTTAGCAAAACTCCGTCGATCATGCCGGCCGGGCCGCAGACGTAGAGATGCGTGCCGAGCGGCTGGTTGTCGGCGATCTCGGCGACGGGAATGAAGGTATTTTCCTCGTCGACGTAGATCTTGATCCGGCGCGGGCCGTAGCGTTCGAGCAGCTGTTGCCAATAGGCCCCGTGCGAGCGCGATCGGATGGCGTAATGCAGTTCAAACGCGATGTTGTCGCGGCTGAACTGCTCCATCATGGCGATGAACGGCGTGATGCCGATGCCGCCGGCAAACAGGATGTGCTTGCGGCCGCGATGGTCCGGGGCGAAGAGATTGACCGGCTGGCTGACGGTCAGTTGGTCGCCGGGCCGGACCTGTTCATGCATGAAAATCGAGCCGCCGCGCGAGTTGGGGACCCTCAGCACGCTTATTTCGAAGCCGCTGCTGTCGTCGGGATTGGACATCAGCGAATAGGGATTCCGGCGCAGAATACCGTTGTCGTTCATCGACACGACGACATGGGCACCGCCGGAGAAGAACGGCATGGGATGGCCGTCCATCCGCTCGAAGCGGAAGCGTTTTACAAGGTCGGTCACCGGCGTTACCGCTGCGACCCTGACGGGCATATCCGTATTCAAACTCACGGGAACATCTCCTCAGGCGCCGGGGCGGTACCCGGTTCTTCCGCATCGATATTGACACCCTGAAAGGCGCCGAGGCGTCGGGAGTAATGGTCCCGCACCAGAAGCGGCAGGCCGCAATGGGTGCAGGCAAAGGGGCTCGTCGTCACATTGTCGGTGATGCCCTTGCAGTGCACGCACTGGACGCGCCTCGCTGCCGAGCCGCGATGCTCGGTGTGGATCGAATGGTAGTCGATGCCGTATTCCATCGCCACCTGCATGATCTGGCCGATGAAGCCCTCGGTGCCGGCGATGTAGAGCCGGGTTCCCATCCGGGCGAGATCGAGACAGGCGCGCAGGCGAAACAGAAGCGGTTGGAGTGTCGGCGCATGCCAGAAGACATCCGGCGAAAGCGCCGAAAGTGCTACATCATAGGCTTTGGGCGCGGCGGCCGCGGCCAGATAGAGGATTTCCGATTTCGCCAGGAAATCGCGGCCCTTGGCCCCGACCTGATCGATCAGGGCCTGAGCTCCTTCGCCCTCGAGGACGAAGAGGTGTCGTTTGGCGTGGGCATCGACGTCGAGCCCCTTGTATTCCGGTCTGCTTTTGATCCCTGCTACGAGCATGCCGATCTCCTCAGCCCTGCGCCGTTCGCTTCTTCTTTTCCGGATCGTCGAAGGTGATCGTGTGAGCGATCGCCGGTGCGTTGACGGTCTTGCCCTTCACCTCGAGCTTGGCGCCCTGGACGGCATAGGGCGCGTCGACCCGCATGATCGCCATCGACCGGTTGGTGAGCTTGGAATAGGACGGGCAGGTGATGACGCCGACCTTTTTGTCGTCTGCCCAGACCTCGTCGCCAAGGTCGGTCGGACCGTCGGCATCGACCAGCAGGCCGAAGATCTTGAAGCGCTCCTTGCCTTTCAGGCGGGCATGTTCCTCGGCGCCGCGGAAGCCGGTCTTGCCGGGGCTGACGGTGAAATCCAGCCCAAGTTCCCACAGGCTGTCGCCGGGCTGCTCGTTGGCAAATGGATACATCTGAGAATTGTCGTAGGGATAGAACAGCAGGTAGCTTTCGACGCGCAGCATGTCGAGAACGCTGAAGCAGACGGGAATGATGCCCATTGCCTTGCCTTCGTCGACGATGCGGTCCCAGACCATGCCGGCATCCTGGCCGCGCACGAAGATTTCATAACCGCGTTCGCCGGTATAACCGGTGCGCGAGATCATCACGGGTGCGCCGAACAGCGTCGTCTGCATGTGATGGAAATATTTGAGGTCGCGGATGCCGGGCACGTGTTTTTCGAGATAGTCGACGGCAAGCGGACCCTGCAGCGACAGGTCGTGCAGGTCGTCATCGAACAGGACGGCGCAGTTTCGGCCAGCGGCCTGCTTGACGATTTCCTCGAAGCCCGATCCCGAGCCGTGCACCAGCATCCAGGAGTTCGGGCCGGTGCGGTAGACGATGCAGTCGTCGGTGAAATGGCCGCGATCGTTGAGCATGCAGGCATAGACGGACTTGCCCGGATAGATCTTGGTCATGTCGCGGGTGGTGATGTATTCGAGCACGGCGATCGCGTGCGGGCCGACGAGATGAACCTTCTTCAGCCCGGAGACATCCATGATGCCGGCCTTGGTGCGCACGGCAATGTGCTCCTCGTAGATATCCTTTTCGTAGGTCCAGGCGGTTCCCATGCCGCTCCAGTCCTCAAGCTTCGACCCCAACGCCCGATGCCGGTCTGCTAGGGCGGAAAAACGCCAGCTCAATGCCATGATTTGTCCCCTCGATATTTCACTCTGTGGAAATAATTATTCCTGAGTATATTCGCGTTTTTCCGAACGGCAAGCCCTGCAAGCGGATTTCTGAAGGGAAAATGCGGTCTCGCGAATGGGCGAAGTGGGGCGCTTTTCAATGGCAACAAGCGGTGAGACCGGTTCCGGGGGGCAGATTGGACATGGCCGATGCCTCGCGTTTCGAGCAGTTCTGTGCCCAGGGAGGCCGAATTGTTCAATCTTGTTGTTTTATGCAATTCCGGACGGAAAACCGCAGCGGAGTTTTCCTGCGAATTGCCTGAAGCGTTGGCAGGACTGCGAAAGGCTTCCGCGGTCCCGGCTTCCTTAGAGATGAGAGCCTATTCGCCCGGCTTCGGGCATCAGGCGTCCAGCCAGACACGCGTCGCGACGTAGCCGTTCGACATATCGTTGCCGATGTCGTCGACATAGCCCTTCAGCGTCTTTGAAGAGGCCATGATGTTGTCGTTGAAGACGGGCAGGATCAGACCGCCATCGTCTCGCACCATCAGAGCGAGCTGTCGATAAAGCACCTTGCGCTTGGCTTCATCGAGCTCAGACCGCGCCTGCAATACCAACTTGTCGAAGTCAGGGCGCTTGAAATGCGTGTCGTTCCATTCGGCGGTCGATAGATAGGAGGTGGAATAGCGCGAATCCTGTGTCGGGCGACCGCCCCAGAAGGAGGCGCAGAAGGGCTGCTTGTTCCAAACATTAGTCCAGTAGCCGTCTTCCGGTTCGCGCGTCACGTCGATCGTGATCCCGGCCTTGCGCGCGCTTTGCTGGAACAGGATCGCCGCATCCACGGCGCCCGGGAAGGCTGCGTCGGAGGTGCGCAACAGAATTGGACGGTCGAGACCCGATTTCTTAAAGTAGAAGGCGGCCTTGTCGGGATCATACGGCCGTTCCTCGATATCGGTCGGCGCCAGGGGGTAGTTGGAGTTGACCGGATAGTCGTTGCCGATCGTTCCATAGCCGGCGAGAACCTTGTCCAGGATCGACTGGCGATCGATGGAATATTTCAACGCGAGACGAAGGTCGCTGTTGTCGAAGGGCGCCGTGTCGCAATGCATCA
Source organism: Rhizobium giardinii bv. giardinii H152 (assembly GCF_000379605.1). Lineage (GTDB taxonomy): Bacteria > Pseudomonadota > Alphaproteobacteria > Rhizobiales > Rhizobiaceae > Pararhizobium > Pararhizobium giardinii. The sequence goes on from NZ_KB902624.1 coordinate 94,460, forward strand.
GGAAGCAGTAGAAGCCCTTGCCTGCATTCCGGATGATACTCACAGTCGGTGCCCGCTTCAGCATGGGAACTGTCTTCGGGTCGATACTGTTGACGAAATGGACCTGGCCGGAGGCAAGCGCCGCAACGCGGGCGGTGTTGTCGTTGATGACGAGTATTTCGACGCTGTCGACAAAGCCGCGGTCGGAGCGCCAATCCTTTGGGTTTTTCTCGAATGTGGCGCGGACCCCGGGTTCGAAGCTTTTCAGAATGTAAGGACCGGTGCCGACAGCTGCTGCCGGCTTTTCGACGCCGCCCTTCGGCTGGATGATCAAGTGATAGTCGGTCAAAAGGAGGGGCAGATCCGCATTGCCTTCGGAAAGCGTCAGAACGAGATCGCCCGCCTTTTCTTCAATGCCTGCAATTGACGCCATGAGCCCAAGAGCGCCCGACTGCGAGTTTTTGTCCGCGTGCCGCTTCAGCGTCGCGATGATATCGGCGACGGTCATCTTGCTGCCGTCGTGAAACCGTACATCGTTCCTGATCTTGAAGGTCCAGATCGAAGCATCCGTCGACGGCGTCCAGGAGGTTGCCAGCGAGGGCAGGGGTGCGCCAGTCTTAGGATCGGATTCGATGAGTGTGTCGCCCCAGAGGCGGCCAATGACGAACAGTACCGAGGCACTGTATGTCGCCGGGTCGAGCGCGTCGCTGGTGGCGCCGCCCTTGAGACCAAGCTTCAGATGGCCGCCACGCTTGGCTTCCTGCGCCCGTGCGTCACGCGGCATCAGGAGGCCCGAGGCGAGGGCCGGCAAGGCGCCGAGCGCGACGGCACCGCCGAGGAAGTGGCGGCGGCCGATTCTCGGTTGCGAAGATTGATCCTTTTGATGCGTCATGGCGGTTCCCTCTTTTCATTTTGTAAGTGGGAACGTAGAGGCCGGGCCAGCTCACGCAATTTCGCGACTTGACGCATCCTTAAGCGAGTTTACGCTACTTCACCAGAAGACGGAGTTACGGATGCCTCACTTGGTCGAGAACCTCAAATTCGCCTGCGCAACGCAGCGTTCAATTTCGCATCTGTGCCGTGCAATCGATATCAACCGGCAACAATTCAATCGATACATCAACGGCCAGACGAGGCCTTCCGCCCATAATCTGGCTCGCATCGCCAACTATTTCGATCTTGATGCAGCCGACTTTGGCCTCGCTCCCAAGCAGTTTCGCGAGCGACTTCACAAACCCGACCTCGGTATCAACGAAGGTTCAGAGCTTCTCAAAGCGTTTCCCGGAAACCTAGCCGCGCTCAGGCGTCACATCGGCTATTTTCAGACCTATTATCGTTCGCCATCCTGGCCCGGGATGGTTGTCTGTTCGTGCAGCCGCCTTATCGAGCAGGGTGGATTGGTGCAGGCCAAATCGATGGAGCGGCTTCGAGACCTCGGAAGCGGCATTCAGCAGTTTTCGAAATATGTGGGCTTGGCGGCCTTCTATCGGAACCGGATCTTCATCACGCAGCGAGTCGTCGGGCCGAACGCCATGCTGTCGCAGACGATCCTCCTGCCATTCGACGAGTATCAGCGCGTCTATCTACGTGGGACGACGATGGGAATTTCCTGGCGAAGGGAAAACCTCCCCTATGCCTCGCGGATGATCTGGCGGCATGTCGGCGCCGAGCCGGACTTGCGTGAACTTCTTGCGCGCTGTGGACCTGTCCCGCTATCGTCGCGCCAGTTACCACCGACGGTGCGCTCATTCCTCGGCGATCCATCTGCAGAGGTATATGAGGTTCCGACAGAATATTGAGGCCTCGATTGTCTGATTTGGCCTGCGGTGAGTTCTGGGAATGATGTGGTCGGCCGTCTGGCAAGGGTGCTTCATTAGCGCCACAGAAGGAAAGCATAGCGCATGTCGGTGTGCCCCGTCGAAAGCCTGGGCCCTATCCCCATCGGAGACGGGCTTATCGCAACGTCTGAAGTCCTCAGACTATCCGCAGCAGCGCATCCACCTCTGTCGCGATTTACGATCCCACGGCGACCGTTCGCGCTCAAACCTCCGCCATTTTACGGCGAAGCACACTCCGGCAGGCGCAGCGGCTTCTTGATCTTCGCGAGCTCTTCGGCCTTGGCGCAATCAGGAAAGCCGACGAGCCGCATGGTTGCGATCAACCGCTGGCGCTCCACTTCATTGAATGCGGGAATATTGACAAATCCCTCGACGGTCATATTGGGAAACCGCCTGAGTGCGTCCGTTACTGAGACCTTCGCCTCTTCATTTCGGCCAAGAGCCGCAAGCGCGCCAGAACGCATCACCCAGTGTTTCCGTCCATAGTTTTCCGGCGTCAAGCGGTCCAGCATCCGCAGGGCATCCTCATACCGGCCCGCCATGAAGTAGGCCTGAGTGAAAATCCTGGCACTCCACATCGGGAAACCGGGGTTGAGGCTGACCGCCTTGTCGACCAGTTCCGCGGTGCGCTCAGGCTCGCCGAAAGTCGAGGCCCAATCGATATAGAAGGTCAGAACTTCGAACTGACCGGGAGCGAGGCGCAGTGCGGTATCGAACTCTGCCTTGGCGCGCTCGAATTCGCCCCTGTCACCTAAAAGCATAGCATAAACAGCATGCGCCTCGGCATCGCTCGGGTCGAGCCGGACGGCGCGCTCGGCAGCCTCGGCAGAGAGAGCCCGGTTCTTGTCGGGTTCAACCCCAAAACCGGTCAAGACGCCATGGGAATGGCTAAGTTCTACCCAGGCACGGGCAAGGCCGGGGTCCAGTTCGACCGCGCGGGTGAGCAGTCTGACGGCCTCCTCGACATCCGCCTGATTGACTTGCTCGAGTTTTTCGGTGCCGAGCAGATAAAGTTCGTAGGCATTGAGATTCTCGGGCGGCTTTCGGTGGGCGGTGATGCGGCCCGCCTCCTGGACCAAGCCTGCGCCGCCGCCGAGACGGTTCGAAATCTGCTCGGAAATTTCGATCTGGATTGCGAACAAGTCCTCGTCCGGCCGGTCCCAGCGCTGCGACCAAAGATGTTTGCCCGTTTTGGCATCGATGAGCTGCGCCGTAATTCTTACGCGGTCAGACTGGCGCTGGATGGAACCCTCGACCACAAATCCTGCGCCAAGTGCCTTACCTGCCTCACTCGGCAGGGCTGGTTTGTCCCGGTATTGTTCAGTCGAATTACGGGCGATCACATGGAATTCAGGGAACCCCGCCAGATCGGTGATTATGTCCTCAGTGAGGCCATCGGCGAGGCGTCCGGTCGCCGCGTCGCCGCCATAGTTGTTGAACGGCAGCACTGCTACCAACGGTTTTCCGCTTATGGTCGCGGTCGGCCAAAATTGCCAGGCCGTCCCGACCAAAACCAGAACAAGGACGGACACGGCTGCTGCTGCCCAAACCCAGCGCGGAGGCAATGACCGCGCCGGTTGGCGTCGGGCTTGTCCCTCATGGATGACGCGGAAGGCCTGCACCGGTTCGGCGATATTCTTCACCTTCTGCTCGCCCATCGGCTCGAAGCCGAAAGCCAGCTTCTTCTCAACCTCTTTGGCGACCTTTCCCGAAACATAGATGCCGCCCGGATCTGCCAGCTGCTGAAGCCTGGCCGCGACATTGACGCCCTCGCCATACCGGTCCTCGCCCTCGACGATCACCTCGCCGAGATTGATCCCGATCCTGACACGGATCCGTTGGTCCTCGAAAACGGCGGCATTCCGCTCCGCCAGCCCGCGCTGCAGCGAGACGGCGCATTCCACGGCGTCCACCACGCTGCCAAATTCGGCGAGCATCCCGTCCCCCATAAGCTTGAAAATCTGACCGTGATGCCGAGCAATCTCCGGCTCAAACAGTTCCTTGTGTCCGGCACGAAGGCGCTCGAATGTGCCAGCCTCGTCGCGCTCCATCAGCGCGGAATAGCCCACGACATCAGCAGAGAGGATGGCGGAAAGCTTGCGGTCCATTGGTTCGGCCTCACCCCCACCGGATTATAGGACTGGTCGCACTTAAATGAAACGACAGTCCTCAACAGCGCTTCAGGGGAACCCGCGTTCCATCCAACACTTCTACGCAACGCCCCGGGCAGTCCCCCGGTGTGGAATGCCCACGTGTGTTCGAGTGTACGTGCGCCTCCCACAAGTCATTTGCAATGTTAAGATGGGACGTCGAATGCATCCCCAGGGACCAGTATGGCCGGGTGTCCCACTGGAACATCCTAGCCGCCTTCGCAGCATCGGACATGATCGATGGACGTCGTGAACTCGCCCGCATGCGCTACGCCATAATGGCCTTTCAAGGCGTTGACGACTGCGGTGCCGGCCCGCACGCCCTGGTGATTGGGTGCAACCCTTCAGCACGCGGATGGGGTGACGGACGACCCAGCGCCGCTCTGGTGGAAGAGCTTGAGGTCATACGCATCGACTGTCATACGCCCACTGGAGGAGCGCCTGACGCTGTCGTGGACGGCAACGCCAGTTGTGCGGCTCGCAGTGGCGGCGTAGCTGCGACAGATGGCGCCGCATGGCCTTCCACCGTCCTATCTGGCGTTTGTCCTCGCCTGCTAACCGACGGCCAAGAAAGTAGCGGCAGTACCATTGGAACCAGCCGCGGGGATCGTCCGGATGGATCCAGCCGTTGGCTCGCCACACGCTCAGCGGTTGGCTGGCATCGACACCGAAAAAGTTCAATGCGGGATCGCGATCCGATGAAAACCTGGCCTCGGCGAACCACTCGGCCGGAAATTCATCCGCGCAGTCGGTCATGTACTTGCCGCCAAAAACTCCGAGCGTCAGCATTTCGGTCGGCGTCAACTCCGGTGTGAAGCCGGCGTCGAAGTTTTGCCCTACGGGCGCTGTCAAGGCATATCGGTAGCCCTGCTGCATCCGGTCGTTCACTTCCACCCATGAAACAGACAAGATCGAACCTCCTGGCGCATTGTGTTAGCGCGCGCCCATCTGTGGGATTCAAGGCGGTCATTCATCGTTCGAATGCTCAGTGCCATTTCGTATTTTGGGTGGGCATAGCTGCATTCCTTTCAATGATAAGCTTCCGCTATTTCCGACATGCTTCGTCGTGGAGTAGGATAATATAAGCCTTTCGGCGACAGTGGTAACGATGATCATCTCCAGCACCGTGCACCAATCTACCGAACATTAAACTATACTCTGCGATCGCGGTGTCACGATGGATCATACGAGAATCCATCGTTGGGCGAGCATTATGCATCTGAGCTGGAAAAGCGCTTGCCTGCTGTCGCCGTTCCGGCTCGCTCTGGTGAAGAAAGGTAGTGAAATGTCCCACGTTGGGGTCATGTACCTGTGTTAGCCGGCCGCCTTTGACGAGGTTTCTGTTGCCTAACCCAATAGAGGTGACGTCTCACCTTGGCATGCGTTCTCTTTCGCAAGAGCCTTTCCAGAAATCATCTGGCCGCCATACTTGCGACCAGGTCGCTAAACCGCTCACCCTGAATGCCGACGTGGTCCCGAAGCAGTCGGCGGGCTTCCTCTCCGTCGCCGGCAAAAATTGCATCAACGATGGCGCAATGTTCCGAAAAAGATGTCGACAGGCGGTTGCGCACGCGCAACTGGAGGCGTCGATAAGGCCGAAGGCGTCGATGCAGTTGCACGCATTGCTCCTCAAGGAAATCGCTTCGGCTCGCCGAATAGATGGCCTTGTGGAACTCCTCGTTCGCGTAATAATAGGCGTCGCTATCACCGGCACCGGCTGATTGCTCGCACCGGCTGTGGGTGGTCGCGATCGCTTCTCGAGAGGCCTCGTCAAGCCTTCGTGCGGCGAGCGACCCGGCGAGGCCCTCTAGTTCCGCCATGACCTCGAACATCTGATAGACACGGTGCGGCCCGGGATCGATAACGACGGCACCTCTCCGCGGGCGAATTTCGATGAGACCGATCGCGTCGAGTTGCATAAGCGCCTCGCGCACCGGGGTGCGGGAGACACCGAACCGCGTGGCAAGCACCACTTCATCGAGCCTTTCACCGGGAGAGAACTCGTTGGAAAGAATTGCGGTTTCAATCTCATCCCGAAGCCATCGGCCGACATTCTCGGACATTCTTTCACTTTCATAATGCATAACTGTTAATCTTGTATACACAGAGATTGACCTCGTGTACGAAGAGTGGCATTCTACATACTACAGGCGAAAGCCGACGAGGGGAAGCAGCCGTCGAACGGTTTGCGCGGCCCGACCGCTAGAAGAGAGGAGAAATAGCAATTGTCTGAGGCTTCCTTCTTCACCGACATGCTTCAGAGCATCACAGATCGCGGACGCCAGCTTCTGTTTTCCGGCTCGCGCGCCACGCAGGTCGCGGCCAAGGCCGATCTCCAGACGCTTTGTGAAATGCTGCTGTCGAGCCGGGGCGAAGCTTCGGGCATGGCCCTTGCTGCCGAGATACTCGATCGCTGGGGAGCGCTCGAAAGCGACGGCGCTCAGACATTTCTCCATATGCTTCATGAAAAGTTCGGAGCCGATACGACCCTACTCGACAAGGCGATTGAAAATTACCGCACTGACAAAGGCTCTGCGGCAATCATTGCTCTCCATCAGGCAGCGGAACCGCGTCGGCAGGAACTCCTGCGCCGCCTAAATCACGCGCCGAACGGCACTGCCAAACTCGTCCGGATGCGGCAACAGCTTCTTTCTTCCAAAGACCAATCCGACGGATATCACGCGCTTGACGCCGACTTTACACATCTATTCAGTTCCTGGTTTAATCGCGGCTTCCTTACGCTGCGACCCATCGACTGGTCGACGCCTGCTTACATCCTCGAAAAGATCATCAAGTACGAGGCTGTGCACGAGATAGCCGGCTGGGAGGAGTTGCGCCGTCGTTTAGCGCCGGCCGACCGCCGATGCTTTGCCTTTTTCCACCCGCGTCTGGCGGACGAGCCGCTCGTGTTCGTCGAGGTGGCGCTCACGCGTTCCGTGCCGAGCGCGATCGGAGATGTACTCGACGAGGGCAGGCAGCAGATCACTGCCGACGAGGCGACGACGGCCGTCTTCTATTCGATCTCCAACTGTCAGGATGGCTTGCGCGGAATCTCGTTCGGCAATTTCCTGATCAAGCAGGTCGTGGATGACCTGCGCAGAGACCTGCCGGGCCTGAAGAATTTCGTCACGCTTTCGCCCGTTCCAGGCTTTGCCCGTTGGCTTGCCAAGGTGCGCGCTTCGGCCACCCATCAGTTCCTGCCGGAAGCGATTCGCGAAACGCTGACGTGGCTGGACGATCCGAACTGGCCCGACAACGAACATGCTGCGAGCGAAGTGGAGCGCGTGTTGCTGCCTCTTGCGGCGCGTTATTTCCTGATCGAACGGACGCCGGAGGGCCGTCCCCTCGATCCTGTCGCCCGCTTCCATCTTGGCAACGGCGCTCGACTTGAAAGACTGAACTTTCTCGGCGACCGCTCGACAAAGGCCCTGCAGCAGGCACAGGGCATGATGGTCAACTATCTTTACAAGCTCGACGACATCGTGGCCAACCACGAGGCTCTGGCGCAGCGGGGTGAAGTGATTGCCTCGCCGGCGGTCAGGAACTTGCTCAACCAGAACGATGAAAGCCACCGCGGTGGCAATGGCCGACAAGGCTCCCGGCCATTCACACAAATAATGAACTCAACGCTTGGAGGAGGGCGAAAGTGAGCAACCATCTTTTCGACGCCATAAGGAGCGCCGCGCCCGGGCACGCACCGTTCATCCGAATTGATAGCACGGGTACATTGACATACGATGACGCGCTCGCACTTTCTGGCCGCATTGCCGGCGCGATGGACACACTCGGCGTTCGCCCAGGAGACCGAGTAGCCGTGCAAGTCGAGAAAAGTGCCGAGGCATTGATCCTCTATCTCGCCTGTCTTCGAAGCGGCGCCGTCTACCTGCCGCTCAACACCGCCTATACGCTGGCTGAACTCGATTACTTTATCGGCGATGCCGAGCCGCGTCTGGTGGTTGTCGCGTCGAACGCTCGAGGGGGTGTCGAGGAAATCGCCAAGCCTCGCGGCGCCATCGTTGAAACGCTCGACGCTGATGGCAGCGGCTCGTTGCTTGATCTTGCCCGCGATGAACCGGCCGACTTTGTCGATGCCTCGCGCTCCGCCGATGATCTGGCTGCGATCCTCTACACGTCAGGAACGACGGGACGCTCCAAGGGGGCGATGCTCACGCATGGGAACCTGCTCTCGAACGCCCTCACCTTGCGCGACTATTGGCGCGTCACCGCCGATGATCGACTGATCCATGCCTTGCCGATATTTCACACGCATGGGCTGTTCGTCGCCACGAATGTCACGCTGCTTGCTGGCGCCTCGATGTTCCTTCTGTCGAAATTCGACGCCGACGAGGTGATTTCACTGATGCCGCAGGCAACGATGCTGATGGGCGTTCCTACATTTTACGTGCGGCTGCTGCAAAGCGCGCGCCTCGACCGGGAGGCGGTCGCCAACATCCGCCTCTTCATTTCCGGTTCGGCTCCACTGCTTGCAGAAACACATGCCGAGTTCCAGGCCCGCACCGGTCATGCGATCCTTGAACGCTATGGCATGACGGAGACCAACATGAATACGTCGAACCCCTATGACGGCAATCGGCTCGCCGGAACTGTGGGTTTCCCGCTACCGGGCGTGACAGTGCGCGTGACCGATCCCGCAACCGGGCTCCTGCTGCCGGCTGAAGAGACCGGCATGATCGAGATCAAGGGACCGAACGTCTTCAAGGGCTATTGGCGCATGCCGGAAAAGACCGCGGCCGAATTCACCGCCGACGGTTTCTTCATCAGCGGCGACCTCGGCAAGATCGACCGGGACGGCTATGTGCACATCGTCGGTCGCGGAAAGGATCTGGTGATTTCGGGTGGATACAACATCTATCCGAAAGAGGTCGAGGGCGAGATCGACCGGATTGAGGGTGTGGTTGAGAGCGCTGTGATCGGTGTGCCGCATCCCGATTTCGGAGAAGGCGTAACGGCCGTCGTTGTGCGCAAGCCCGGCGCCGTCCTGGATGAAAAGGCCATAGTCAGCGCCCTTCAGGATCGTCTCGCGCGCTACAAACAACCCAAGCGTATTGTCTTCACAGAGGACTTGCCGCGCAACACCATGGGTAAGGTTCAGAAAAACATCCTGCGGCAGCAATACGCCGATCTATACGCCAGGCCGTAGAGGCAACCGCGCTCTCTGGGAGGAGAGTGCGTCGGCATCCCGCATCAATCTTGGAAACACCAACTGCGGCGCTGGAGGCGTCGGAGGGAGGGGAATCATGGGTATCGAATTACTGTCCATTGGGCTGCTCGTTGCTATGTTCATCATCGCAACGATTCAGCCAATCAACATGGGTGCATTGGCGTTTGCCGGGGCATTCGTCCTCGGTTCCGTGATCCTCGGGATGAAAACCAGCGATATCTTTGCCGGCTTTCCGAGTGATCTGTTCTTGACGCTTGTTGCCGTCACCTACCTCTTCGCCATCGCGCAGATCAACGGCACGATTGACTGGCTCGTGGAAGGCGCGGTCCGCGTCGTTCGCGGGCGAATCGGCTTGATTCCGTGGGTCATGTTCCTCGTCGCCGCTGTCATCACCGGTTTCGGGGCGTTAGGCCCTGCTGCGGTCGCCATCCTCGCACCCGTGGCGTTGAGCTTTGCCGTGCAGTACCGGATCCACCCGGTCATGATGGGTCTGATGGTGATACATGGTGCGCAGGCCGGCGGTTTTTCGCCCATCAGCGTCTATGGTGGAATCACCAACCAGATCGTTGCGAAGGCCGGTCTGCCTTTCGCTCCAACGTCGTTGTTTCTCTCCAGCTTCTTCTTCAACCTGGCGATCGCCGTGCTGGTGTTTTTCGTCTTTGGCGGCGCACGCGCGATGAAACAGCAATTGACATCGTCCGGTCCCTTGCCTGAACTGCATCCCGAAGGCGTTTCGGCATCGATCAGAGGCCATGGCGGTACGCCTGCCAAGCCCATCAGAGAGCATGCCTTTGGCACTGCGGCTGACACCGCAAAAGCGTTGGGCCTGAACAACCAGAGAGTTACCACCCTGATCGGTTTGACAGCGCTCGGCATCGGCGCCCTGATTTTCAAGTTCAACGTTGGTCTCGTCGCCATGACCGTGGCTGTCGCCCTCGCGCTGCTGTCGCCGACCACCCAGAAGGCAGCAATCGACAAGGTCAGCTGGTCGACCGTGCTGCTGATCGCAGGGATCATCACCTATGTCGGCGTGATGGAGAAAGCTGGTACGGTCGACTATGTAGCAAACGGTATATCCAGCCTCGGCATGCCGCTCCTGGTCGCTCTCCTGCTCTGCTTTACGGGTGCTATCGTTTCAGCATTCGCATCCTCGACCGCGCTGCTCGGTGCAATTATCCCTCTGGCTGTGCCGTTTCTCTTGCAAGGACACATCAGCGCCATCGGTGTGGTAGCGGCAATCGCTATCTCGACGACGATCGTTGATACCAGCCCATTTTCCACTAATGGTGCACTTGTGGTCGCCAATGCGCCGGATGACAAGAGAGAGCAGGTGCTACGGCAGTTGCTGATCTACAGCGCCCTGATCGCCATCGTCGGCCCGATCGTTGCTTGGCTGGTGTTCGTCGTGCCTGGTCTGATCTGACGGCGGGCTGCCGTTGCAAATGAAGTGTGTAGGAACTGTTTTGACACGCTTGCGATTCGCCTGAGCTGTTGGGTTTTTCCGTCTGTTTTCTGTGAAAGCCAATGCCCAGGGCATCTCCAGGGGCGGCGAGACAAGGGTATTGCTCGGAACGTTTCTACCCCACGGCCGAGGTCGATCCACGGCGAGGGGTGAATTCTGGAATCCGGTGTAAAATCGGCGCAGAATGCGGCACGTTTTCGGAATTACCCCCGCCCAGGCGAACATCGGCGCCTCGGCGATCAGGGCTCGGTGAGGACCGCGATGGACCTCTTCCGGCTTCCTATATTGGCACTAGACTGGAACGCTGCCGGCATAAGGTGCATATCTCGTGCTTTCGGCCACTGCGGGTGGCGTCTGCGAGGAATGTTGCCTCACCCTGGCACAACCACGTGCAGCGACCAAGTAGTCAGGCAATGGCGATTCTAGCTGGAAATCCGCTGATTTTGGATTGGAGGAGGATCATTGACTTCGCCGCCTACTGGATCTGATCCGTCAAAGAGGGAGGCTCGATGCCACTAACGGAGATTGGTCTGTAGAAACCATTGTAGACGAGGAGCAAGGCCGCCAAAAAGAAGGCTGTGATCATGATAAGCAGGACATACCGCGCGGACATTCCAGTTCCTCAGGCGCCGCCTTCGAGCGGACTTTCGCGCAGGTCTGCGGGAGCGCCCCACGAGTCTGCGCACGCAGCGGACGACGGCCCAATTCTCTCGCACCGGCGTCAGACATGGCTGCCTCAATCTGGGGGAACGGGTGGCCTACGCATTGATAGAAGTCCCATTCCTGCTGGGATAGCGCCGACCCAAGACGAAGAACGACCGTACTGGGTACGGGTGGCGAGGTAACACCCCCTTCGACGAGCACCTGGATCCTCAATTGATCGTTCCTGTCAAATTTCCAATGTGGGCGCTCCGGTTGTTCCACGATTTTCCTCCTGGCGCTGCGATGGATCGGACTCCCTGCAAGAAAGAATGCCCGCGGAGAAGACCCGCGGGCAGGATGGAGAGATTTTCTCGATATCGCGACGGAAGTGCTCCGGGGCGGGATGACCTTCCAAGAAGAGGATGGGCGTAGACACCCTCTATGATCCAGTATAGGCCAGTTGAGACAAAAAATATATACTCATATCAGTTAGTTAATCGGTAGTACAATGGAGCGACGCCAAACCCCGTGTGGACAGTGAATCCGATTGGGCTGTGGCCGTCCGATTGAGGAGTGGGTCATCCGGCCGCAGGCCCGCCAACTGTGTCCCGTTCGCATTTGCCGATGACGTCCTCGGTCGAGATGGCGAACTCTGGGAAGGCTTGCGCCGTCACTACGTTCATCAGAAGCACTTCCGACCTGAGCGGACTGATGATTGAACTTGGCCGGAAGCGCGAGGTAAAATTGGCCCGTGATAGCGAGGCTGAGTACCAGGCAGCGACCGGTTACTGTGCGCAAATCATAGCATCGGCTCACGCCGTAGCCGGAAATGGTCAATCGTCTACTCAACCAATGGCCTCCGGCATAATTGACGCCGAAGGGCAGGCTTTGTGCTTCCCAAGGTACTGCTGAACGCGCTCTGGAAATGCTTCTCGGCTAACGCGAGGTCCGATGTGCTGGCACTCACCTGAGCACGGGCAGCCTAGAAGATCGTGGTAACCGGCTGACCGAGGGCCATGGCGCCGGCATACCGCGCCTGTGCCCACGGCTGCATTGGATGATAGCGTGCACCCTGTACGTCCCGAAAACGACGCTCCAAGCCATGCTCTCGATAGAATGCCGCGCCGCCGGCCAATTCCATGGCAAGTTCGGTACTTTCGATCGCATGGCGGGCAACTAGCGAACGGCCGATCATGATCTCGTTGACGCTCTCGGCGCAAGGTTGGTTTCTGGCAACCACCTCGAGCATCCAGCGGTGAGCCAGTTGCGCGGCTCTCAGTGAAGTGTCCATTCGTCCCGCCAGCATGAGTGTCGGCTCTGAAGACTTCTTCTTTGCCAATTCGATTGCGATGTCTCGGGCGCTTTCGGCGACACCCAGATAGACCGCATAGATCAAAGGGAAGGCGATCGTGGCGATCGCATGGAATACTGGGTGCCATTCGCCGGCTTTGCGCGAAAACGAGACGCTCGAATCCGGGATGAACAGATCATCAATATGGACATCGTTGGACCCGGTGCCTCGCATTCCAAGTGTTCTCCATGTGTCCTCGATTTTGACATGGGGCGATGCCATTGGGGCGCCGAAATGAATGACCGACTGGGTTCCATCTGCAGCCTCCTCAACGGCACCTGTCATCAAAATGTCGCCTGCTGCTGCTCCAGATGTGAATACCTTCCGCGCATTTATTCGATACCCACCGTCTACCTTTTTGGCATGTCCTGAGCCCGCAATCCAATCGGAACCTCCACTGGACAGCAAGATCAGCCGTTCGGCGGCTACTCTTTTAAGCAACGGTTCGACTGCGGTCACGCCCTGATGTTGCCACCGCCAAGCCGGGATAGCCACCTGATGCGTATGCATAGAGAAAGCGAGCGCTGTGGAGCCACAGGTCTGCGCAAGAATACGTAGCATTTCAGCCAGTTCAGGGATCGAGGCTCCCCCACCGCCAAGTTCGGCAGGTACGCCGGCCTCCACAAGACCCGCTTCTTTCAACACCGTGTAATTCTCGGATACAAAAAGGTCGTTTTCGTCTGCCGTTCCCGAGTTTTTTTCAATAATAGGTGCGAGCGCCGATGCGATGGCTGCAACACCCTGGCGTCCGGATAAAAATGCTTCAGCGTGTCCCGTAGCGTGTTCCAATCCTGACATGACTAACCCTCCAATGGTTATATCCACGGGCTGAAGGTGAAGCACCCCGCGTTGTTGGTCCAGTTCAGGAACTGTACCGCTCCGACCACTGGTCATATTCGAGTTGAAATTCGTCCATTCGAAGCTACTTTCCCAACAGGCCGACCGGGCGGGTGTTAACATGCATGAGCATGAAGGTTACGGGCAGTTCTGTCCAGTTTCGATGGCATCGGAAATCCTTTGCTCCCGATGGACGACGCTCGTGATACGCGAAATGCTTTGTGGCTCGGTGCGATTCAATGAGTTGCGCCGAGGTGTCCCGAAAATGTCTCCCGCACTTCTTTCCAAACGATTGAGAGAATTGGAGCAGGCTGGCATCGTCATAGTGGACCGTTTTCCGAATGGCACCAGCCGATACCGGTTGTCAGAGGCGGGCGAAGATCTCCGGCCCATTATCATGGGCCTCGGCAATTGGGCGCAACGATGGATGGAATCCAGACTGTTCCTCCAAAAACTAGACCCGTCGTTGCTGATGTGGGATATGCGGCGAAATGTCGACACCAGCCACCTGCCGAGACACCGTTGCACAATTCAGTTTTTATATCCGGAACTCTCGGCATCTCAGAAAAGTTGGTGGCTCGTCGTTGAAAACGGCGTGGTGGATCTCTGCAATTTTGATCCCGGCTATGAACTTGATCTTTTGGTCCGTAGCTCGCTTAAGTCCATGACCGCGATCTGGATGGGTCTTTCCACAGTTATGCAGGAAGCGGACGCCCACCAGCTCGACGTTCAGGGAGACCCGGATTTGGCCCGAACCATACAGAAGTGGCTTGGTCTTAGCGCTTTCGCAGCAGTACCTCGTAAGGCGCCCTAAGGCATCCCTTCCAGCTTGGTGCCACACGCTTGACTGATGGAAGATTTCGTCCGTGGCAGCTTTCCACCGGGCGATCTTCCAACCCTCGTAGTCTGGGCATGGACACCACCAAAAGAAAGGGCGCTGCCTGCAATAGGTGAGAGAACACGACTGTCCTCAACGGGATGACTGCCTCGAATTGACCTTAATTCACAGTTTGCTAATGAGCGTTGGATCGCCGAGAATGAATGCCTCAGCAGTCATATAACGGGCGCTGCTGCTTGAGGGCTTTTTACCCCCGCCCCGACCAAAAAGTGGAACACATGTCCACCAAATTCAGCTTCGGCCGCCCTATCTCCCCATCCGACTTCAAAACAATCCAGTCCGTCCTCGACCAGGCCGACTGTGACGCCAGCTCTATCGCCTCGGCTCAACCGCGTTTCGACAAGACTGCTTTGCTCATGATGAAACCGTTCCTGAGCGGCAAATGCGCCTATTCCCGAACTGCGCAAGTTGAGTACAGTTTCGACCAGACGCAAGACAAAGCAGTGCTCCATAATATTCCGCGCTACGCGATCCAACGTCCGCCAGGCACGTTGAGCAAGTCCCCTGTAAGGGGCAGTCCGCCCCCTGAAGCCGACGACGTCGACGTACAGGCCTGGGAAAACGAAGGAGGAGCAGTGAACCGTTCTCGCGCCCGCCGCCCTTTTCGGAGCGATGGCAGGATCGTTCTTGCCGTTTAAGCAGGTCACCAGGGTGGTCTAACCGGTTATTGATAGCTGCCGTATCGAGCCGATTTTGGATGATTTCAGCGCTGCTACTGTTTGCGATCGCGCTCGTTTGGCTTTCCGTATGGATGTACGCAGATACGACGTACAGGTCAGCGACATAGTTCGGCCGAGCCACGTGTTGACTGATATCAGGCCATCGCCAAGCTTCGCCTTCCGATCCATCCGTACCAATACGGTGTCAGCACGTTTGATGGTGAGGCACGGGGCAAAGATAAGGGGTTCGCCGAACGTACACGACTGCTTAGCGTCTTTAGCTTTACGTCTAGGGAGCGTTTTTCGTATTCATTCCACCATGCCGTCTACGATGTTATCGCTGGCCGCGGCGCCTTCTTGGTGCTCTGCCCACCGCCGCCCCGGCGTCAGATCGGCGGATAGCGGCATTGTCGGAATCTTGTCTCGCATCGTGTTATATTGTCAGCCAACCTGCACTGCGCTGCAGTGGCGGAATATAGCTCGCCCTTGGGGACAGACATCTCGTTGACCAGCGCGAGCCGCCAGTCCAGATCAGAGATTAAGGACAGGGAGGAAGACGTGTCCCTTGACGCCACTGATTTCGAGCAAGCTGTTGAAAAATACCATCTGGCTCTGGATGACTTCATGAAAGGAAACCCCGCGCCCGCGGCGGTTGGGGCCGCTAGTGTGTGGTGCTGTTTATAAGTACGTCGATAAGTTTGATCTGCGAGCGCCTCGCCAGAGGAAGAACCGCAATCAGTCAGTTGCGAAATCGATGTGCCATCCGGCGCGGGCACCTAGTGTCGGCCAAACGATCAACTTTGCCCCGGCAGCGACGGGTGTGACCTGCGCCGTTAGGACCGACCAAGGCTCTTGGGCGCCTGCGGATCCTGCATCCTTCACTTGGCGCAGGTCGACAACCGCCTGAGCAGTGCTCTTCAGGGTGCCATGGCTTCAACGCACTCTCTAAAAGGGAAGCTTCTGTTCCTGGATAGACGAGAATGCCTCTTGCGGGGTCAATACCCTCGCAAGCAAGGTAAAGCCCTTTTCCAGCTTCGGCGTCAGGCTGCGGTTGATTTCAATAGCCCAAGGTCGATCCCGGCCCTCGGCGCTAATTTGAGGCCGATCGCTTGGGTTCGAGCAATGAATCCGTGTCGGAGAAGACGAATAATCATAGTTGCCATCGCCTTTGTCATCCCTCTGGTTAGATTGCAATTCGGGTCCTGACGTAAGCCCGCCATCCGCCGAGCGCGGTCACTTCCTCGGCGTCTGCGACGGCATAAGCCTCACAGAGGAAACCTGAGACGCTGCTGCCATCTTCGAGAGTTACTTTTCCAATGCCGAGCGGCCCAGGAATTTTCTGAACGAAGTTGCCGAAGGCGGCGGGTGGCAGCGCCCAGACTTCGACCTCGAGGCCATTGCCGGCGAAACCGGGTTCGCGGATGAGGCCGGGTTTCGGCGGCACGGTGTTCGGCAGCACGAAAAGCCTGTAGTCACCGGCTGTGCGGCAGGTTTTCAGGCGATATCCACCGGGTCCGGTCAGTTCGTGATTGAGTGGCATGCCGGTCAGATGCGCCCCGACGACAACGATCGGAACAAAGCCGTCGTCAAGCGGCGAAATCCGGCTTTCTTCGGGCAGGGATGCCGTCATGTCCTTGCCCATGCCGGCCCCAAGCGCCCGGTGCATGGCGTCGGCAAACGGGGCGAGCGCATCATCCGTGAATGCCGGGCCGATCAACGTCACGCCGCCGGGCAGACCATTGCTGCCGAAGCCCGCCGGAATGGCGATTGCGGCATAGTCGTAGAGATTGACGAAATTCGTGTAGCGTCCGAAATGGCCGTTCTTCGCGATCGGATCGGCCAGCATCTCCTCGACCGTGTACGTGGTGGGCGCGGTCGGCAGCAACAGGATGTCCACCTTCGTCCACTCGGCCTTCGTCTTTTGCCGCAGCGCTTCGAGTTTGTATTTACCCTCGAAGGCAGCGACGGCATCATAGGCCTTCGCGCCTTCGATGATTGTGCGAACCGTCGTGTCGAAATCGTCCGCGTTGCTGGCCAGGAAGTTCTTGACGGCCGCCAGTCGTTCGGCGACCCACGGGCCATTGTAAAGAAGTTCGGCTGCCTGCCGGAACGGCGCATAATCGAAGGGCACAATGGTTGCGCCGAGCGATTTCGCCCGCTCGATCGCGGCATCGTAAAGCGCCTCGACTTCCCTGTTTCCGAAGAACTCACGCTCCGTGCTCTCCAGCACGCCGATCCGCAAGCCGGTGGCGGGCAGGACTGCGGGCACGGCATGACGCGAGAATGGATCGGCAGCGTCGTAGCCTTCCATCACTTTGCGGATCGCAACACCATCGCCAACCGTGGCGGCAAAGACGGTGACCACGTCCACGCTGCGGCAGGCTGGAACGACGCCGACGTTCGGCACAAGCCCAGGGGTCGGCTTGATGCCGACAAGGTTGTTGAAGGCGGCGGGTACGCGACCGGAACCGGCGGTGTCCGTGCCGAGCGCGAATGTGGCAAGCCCCGAGGCGACCGCGACCGCCGAACCGGAACTCGAACCGCCCGACACATAGGCGGGGTCGAAGACGGAGCGTGGTGCGCCATAGGGCGACCGCGTGCCGTTCAGTCCGGTCGCGAACTGGTCGAGGTTGGTCTTGCCAATGACTATGGCGCCTGCGGCCTTGAGGCGCTGGACCACGGTTGAGTCCGCTGCCGGCTCATAGGCAAAGGCGGGGCAGGCGGCCGTGGTTGGCAGGCCGGCGGCATCGATATTGTCCTTCACCGCGAAGGGGATACCCCAAAGAGGTAAGCTGTTTGGCTCGGGCGCGCGCGCCATCAGGTCGCGGGCAGCAGAGCGCAGATCCTCCTCCGGCGTGGCGGTGATGAAGATCGCCGGATCCTTGGAGGCGGCGCGGCGTTTGATCACCTCTTCAACGAGATCGAGCGGCGTCAGGCCAGATTTATAGGCGGCGCGAAGACTTGAGAGATCGAGAATCGTCGGCAGCATGTCAGCAGTTCTCCAGAACGGCGATGATATCGCCGGCTTTGATATTTCGACCAGGCCCTGCACGCAGATCGCGGACGCGTCCGGCGTTGTGGGCAGTGACGTTGATTTCCATTTTCATGGATTCGATAATGGCTATCGTCTCGCCGGCAGCAACAGAGGCTCCCGGCTTCACCATGAGTTTCCAGATATTGCCCGGTACGCTGCTGGCAACACCGAAGCAGCCAGCGGGAATGTCGCCATTGAGGCTTTCTCCGGTCCCTTCCTCGCTGACGAAACTGTCGAGCCCTGCATCCTTCCAGCTTTGCCGCTCGGCGTCGAAAGCCGCCTGCTGGGTGGCCTTGAAGCGGTTGATCGACACAGCGTTCGCCTGCAGTTCAGTCTCATACGCAGCATAGGAGAATTCCGTCTCCTCTATCCTCACGGGATAGCCGCCATGCGGGAAAGCAGCCCGTGCCTCCGTAAGTTCGTCATGGCTGACGGGGAAGAAACGGATCTGATCGAAGAAATTGAGCAGCCACGGCTTGTCCCTGGCGAATTCTGGCGTCTGCCGCCATGTGTTCCAGACCTGGATGGTGCGGCCGAACAGCTGGTAGCCGCCAGGTCCCTCCATGCCATAGATGCACATATAGGCACCGCCGATGCCGACGGCATTTTCCGGGGTCCAGGTGCGGGCCGGATTGTACTTTGTGGTGACGAGGCGGTGACGCGGATCGACGGGTGTTGCGACCGGCGCCCCGAGATAGACGTCGCCGAGACCGAGAACCAGATAGCTGGCGTCAAAAACGATGTCCTTCACCGCCTGCTCGTCGGCAAGCCCGTTGATGCGACGAATGAACTCGATGTTCGAGGGGCACCAGGGTGCGTTCGGGCGGACCAACTCCTGATACTTGCGCATGGCAAGCTCGGCATCCGGATCGCTCCATGACAGAGGCAGATGCACGATGCGGCTCGGCACTGTCACCGCCTGTGCGGGCGGCAGACCGGTCTCTATATCCGCCAACAGTCCGAGCAGGCGCTTTCTTGTCAGCGTTGTTCCATCATAATGGATCTGCAGCGACCGGATGCCGGGCGTCAGATCGAGGAGGCCGGGCAGGCGGGCTTCCGCGATGGCCTGCATCAGCAGGTGTACGCGCAGCCTAAGCGCGATATCGAGCGCCATCGGGCCATATTCGACGAGCAGATTGTCGTCCCCCTGGCGGCGGTAGACGACGGAGACGGGCCCAGTGTTGTGTGTCCCAACGATAGGCGAGCCGATATCCGGCGCAGACGCATGAACCGCAGGACCGGCGATAGGGTCTTGGCTCCGCATAACGGCATGAAAGCGGATTTGGTCCCCGGGCTTGAACTGGCCCATCTTCCATTGCTCGTTGCGGGCGATCACCGCCGGGCAGACGAAGCCGCCGAGGCTCGGTCCGTCGGGCCCGAGAATAATTGGCATGTCACCGGTGAAATCGATGGCGCCGACGGCATAGGCGTTGTCATGCAGGTTGGAAGGATGCAACCCCGCTTCGCCACCATCGCTGCGCGCCCATCGCGGCGCCGGGCCGACGAGGCGGACGCCGGTGCGGGCGCTGTTGAAATGCACTTCGTAGGAGGTTGAAAACAGCGTGTCGATGTCGCCTGGTTGAAAGAAATCCGGTGCGCCATGGGGGCCGTAGAGAACGCCGACGTCCCATTCGCGCGTGAGATCGGCGGGCTCGTTCGCGGCCTGCGGTGGTTTTACCGGTGCCTGCCGCGCAAGATGCAGCACATGGCCCGTCTTCAGCGCGCCGGTGGCGTTACCGCCAAACTGGCCGAGGCCGAAGGTCGCGCGGGAGCCTAGCACGACCGGCGCGGCGAATCCGCCTGCAACTGCGAGATAGGCACGCTGGCCGGGGCCGTCGATCGCCCCAATCGACAGGACTTGCCCCGCACGAATTGTCACAGCCGTGTTGTGCGGCAACTGCTTCCCGTCGCAGGTCATCGACATCTGCGCTCCCCCGAGCGCAATCACCGCATCGGTGTAGAACCTGAGTGTCGGCCCGGACACGGTCAGTTCCAGGGCAGCGGTCGTATCATCGTTGCCAACAAGTCGATTGGCATGGCGGAAAGAGCGCTCGTCCATTGGCCCGCTTGGCGGGACGCCGACATGCCAGAGGCCAAGACGGCCGGGCAGTTCCTGGAGACTGGATTGCGCGCCGGGTGACAGGACCTCGATGACATCCGGTACGAAGATGAAATCGCGCAGCGCTGTCGTTGCCACCCTGCCGCTTGCGAGGAGATCGGATGCAGCAATCTCACGAAGATAGTCGAGATTGGTCTCGATCCCGGTGATCGAAGTCGTGCCAAGGGCTGCCAGAAGCTTCGCGATCGCCGCCGGCCGGTCGTCGGCCGCAACGATGATTTTCGCAAGCATCGGATCGTAGAACGGCGTCACCTCCGTGCCCGTCTCGATCCAGCTGTCGACGCGAACGTCCGGCGGGAATACGACTTCCGTCAGCAGACCGGCGCTCGGGCGGAAATCGGCATGCGGCATCTCGGCATAGACGCGTACCTCGATTGCGGCACCCTTCGGTTTCAAGAGTTCTACGGCCGAAAGCACATCTTCGCCTGCTGCCTGCCGGATCATCCATTCGACGAGATCGATACCGAAGACGGCTTCGGTAACGGGGTGTTCGACCTGCAGCCGAGTGTTGACCTCGAGGAAGTAGAATTCCTCTCCCACAGGATCGTAGATGAATTCGACCGTGCCCGCTGAGGCATAGGAGACCGAGCTACCCAGATCGACAGCCGCCTGATGCAGGCGGGTGCGTGTGGCAGCGGTAAGGCCGGGTGCCGGGGTTTCCTCGACGACCTTCTGGTTGCGGCGCTGTAGAGAGCAATCCCGTTCACCGAGCGCTACGACCTTGCCCTTGCCGTCGCCAAAAATTTGCACCTCAACGTGGCGGGCATCGGCGACGAAGCGTTCGATATAGACACGGGCATCGCCGAAGCTGGCGCGCGCTGTGCGTTGCACGCTATCGAAGGCAGCATGCAGCGCCGTGGCATCCGCGCACAACTGCATGCCGATGCCGCCGCCGCCGGCCGTGGATTTCAGCATCACCGGATAGCCGACAATTTCGGCAGCTGTGAGCGCTTCTTCCGCGCTTTCCAGCAGACTGCTGCCCGGCAGAAGCGGCACGCCGCTGGATTTGGCCAGGTCGCGAGCCGTGTGTTTGAGCCCGAACGCCGAAAGATGTTCCGGTCGCGGGCCGATGAAGGCAATGCCCTCGGCAGCCAGCCGTGCGGCAAAGCCGATGTTTTCCGATAGAAAGCCGTACCCGGGATGCACGGCTTCTGCGCCCGTCGCCTTGCAGGCGGCAATGACGGCATCAACGTTGAGATAGCTTTCGGTAGCGGGCGACGGGCCAAGGCGTATCGCTTCGTCAGCCAGGCGTGTTGCCATGGCAAAGCGGTCGGCGTCGGAATAGACGGCGACTGAGGCGATGCCCATTTTCTTCAATGTCCGGATGACCCGGACGGCGATTTCGCCCCTGTTGGCGATGAGGACCTTCTTGAACATGCTCATGCCTCGGCGTCCGGTGCGGCGTCCCATATCAGCACGCGAATCGGCGTCGGATCGAAGCCGTTGCAGGGGTTGTTGATCTGCGGGCAATTGGAGATGACGCAGAGCACGTCCATCTCGGCCACCAGCTCGACGAAGTCACCGGGCGCGGAGATGCCGTCGACGATCGTCATCTTGCCATCGGGGCTGATCGGCACGTTCATGAAGAAGTTGATGTTCGGCACGATGTCGCGCTTGCTCATTCCGTGTTTCGTCACCTCGATCACGAAGTTGTCGCGGCAGGCGTGCAGGTATTTGGTGCCGTGGCCGAAGCGCACGGTGTTGCTCTCGCAGGAGCAGGCGCCAGCCGACGTGTCGTGGCGGCCACAGCTGTCGGCCGTCATCGTCAGCATCGTGCGGCCTTCGTTGGAGATGATCCGTGTGCCGGTGCCGACATAGGCTGCGCCCTGTTCCCGCATCGTGTCCTGATTGGAATAGCGCTCGGAAAAATCATCAGCCTTGTAAAACAGTGTGTCGATGGCCTGCTGGCCGTAGCTGTCTTCGATGCGGATCGTCTGTCCCTTGCGCACCAGGCCGGACCACGGCGCTTCGGCCGGAATGAAATGATCCTGCGCGGCATTTTCTATGGTGCGTGCCGGGGAAGTCTGAATGAAATCGGTCATGGTTCGCCGTCCTCAAGCCTGCATTATGGCGTTGTTCTCGAAGCCGCGAACGGCCTCTGCGGTTGCCGTGCGGGCAAGATCGTCGGCAGCCGGAACGGCGGCGCGGAACCGAGTTACGCTCACCGGCGCGGGCGCATAGACCGGATTGGGATCGAGCGGGTGCGGGCAGGTGGAAAGGCAGATGAGCATGTCCATCTCGGCGCGCATCTCGGCATAGTCGCCACTGTTGGACATCTTGCCTTGCCAGTGGAAACCACCGTCGTCGTCGATGCGGACAGGCGCAAAGAGGTTGAGCACGCCCGGAATATCGCGGCGATCCAGGCCGATCTTGCCGGCCGCCAGGATGAAGTTGTCCCGCGTGTTGCGGGTCTTTGCGCCTCGATATTTGGCGGCGTTCGAAGCTGCCGTCGATCCGCCCATCAGGCAGTCATGCGCACCGCAGCTATCCTCGATCATCGAAAACATCACGCGGCCCATGTCCGAGAAGATCACCCGGCCCTTACCGAGCGCCGTCGTCCACTGAACCTTGACGGTATCGACCAGATTGAGCCTCTCGCTGGTATCATTCGCGTTCCAGGCGATCAGCGCAACGGTTGAGGCGCCGTCCTGCTGCTCGATGCGAAGGGCTTCGCCGCGATTCAAACGGGTCGACCAGTACCAGCCGCCGGGGATCGTTTCCCGATGGATGATTGCTGTTGGTTCGATCGCTGGCGCGGGAAGGGGGCTCGGTGTCGGAAGTGCCTTGGGAGTGAACTCCAATCCTTTCTTCTGATGTTCTTCGTAACGCTGCCGGTTGGCGGCAATTTCCTCTGCGGAACGTCTGACATGCATGGCTATCTATCTCCTGACGGGCTGGAAGAGGGGTCGTCCCGGCGAGGACCCTGCAAGACGACCGGGCCGTCCCGGTCAGGGCTGAAGTACGAAAGCTCGCCCGCGCGGCGGGGCGGCCAGATGGAAATGTCCCGTGTGATCGTGGCGCCGTAGCGCTCCTTCTCCTCCGGCCGGTCGCGCGGCCGCTCGAAGGCGACGACACGGGTGGCGAGCGTGAAGGCCTCCCTCATGTCGTGCGTGACCATGACGACGGTCATCTGGGTTTCATTCCATAACCGCTTCATCAGCGTGTGGATCTCGGCGCGGATGCCGGGATCGAGCGCCCCGAACGGCTCGTCGAGAAGCAGGACCTTGGGTTTCATGATCAGCGCCTGCGCCAAAGCCAGTCGTTGCTGCATGCCTCCGGAAAGCTGTGCCGGATATTTTGTTTCTGCGCCGGAAAGGCCAACTTCAGTGATAAGTTGCCGAGCTTCGTCGATCGCCGACCGCCGCGCTTGGCCGAAAAGCTTTGCCTTGTATTTCGAGGCCATCAATTCCTTTCCGAGCAGGACATTGCCGAGCACCGTCAGATGCGGAAAGACCGAATAGCGCTGGAACACGACGCCGCGATCCGGACCTGGTTCAGCCGGCAGCGGTTCGCCATCCAGCAGGATCGTACCCCTGGTGGGTCGTTCCTGGCCAAGAAGCATGCGCAGGAAGGTCGACTTGCCGCAGCCGGAGGGGCCGACGAGCGCGACGAAGGCACGCGACGCGACTGTCAACGACACGTTCTCCAGCACGATCTGATCGCCATATTCCTTCCAGACGCTGTCGATGATCAGTTCGCTCATCCCTGTTTCTCCAGTTCGGACCAGGGAAAGACGGCGATGCGGATCCGGTCGACGACGAAGTTGGTCAGAACGGCAAGCAGGGTGATCCAGACGACATAGGGAAAGATCACGTCCATGGACAGATAACGGCGGACAAGGAAGATGCGGTAGCCGAGCCCGGAATCTGACGAAATGGCTTCCGCTGCAATGAGGAACAGCCAGGCAGGACCGAGCTGCAGCCGGACGCAAGTGAGCAGCCGCGGCAGGATCTGCGGCAGCACGACGCGAAGGGCGATCTGCCACGAGGAGCCGCCCAGCGTTTCCGCCTTGACGATCTGCTCGCGCGGCAGTTCCAGCACTTTCAACGCCAGGTCGCGGATCATCGTCGGCGCGACGCCGATGGTGATCAGTGCGATTTTCGAAGCTTCGCCAAGCCCCATGACGATGAACAGAAGGGGCAAGAGCGCAAGCGGCGGCACCATGGAAACGGCGGCGACGAAGGGGGCGAGCAGCGCCCGAAGATAGGGCAGCATGCCGATCGCCATGCCGATCAGCAGCGCCGTCGCGGTCGAAATGCCCAGACCTGCGAAAAGTCGGATCAGGCTTGCGGCGGTATCGGACCAGAGCAGATAGTCGCCTGTGCGCGCATCCGGCAGGAACGCCAGCCGGTTGACGGCGTCGGCAAAGCCCGTGAGGCCGGGCAGCAGCTTGTCATTGGCATTTTCCGCCAGCCGTGCCGCCGAACCCGCCGCATAGGCGGCAACAAGCAGGACGAAGGGCAGAAGCATGAGGGCAAGTTGTGCGCCTCGGTTCGGCCTGGTGTTGATCCAGCGCATGACATGGCTCCGTTGATGGAGGGAAGAGGGCGGCGCGGTAAACCCGCACCGCCGATCGGCGCAACGCTCAGAGCGAACCGTCAGCCGCGGCCTTCATGTAGGTCTCGGTGAAGCGCAGCTTGACGTTACCGCTGTCGCCGAGAACCTTGCCATCAGGCATTTCGATGCCGATGACATCGGCCGAGGCCGCTCCGCTGCCGAGCAATCCCTTTTCGAACAGGAAGTTGCGCACGAGGTCCATCGTCTTCGGCAGGCTGGGCGACGCCGTAAAAGCCATCGCGTCGGCGGGCTTGTCGAATAGCTTGGTGGCGGCGATTTGGGCTTCGAAGCCCTTCAGATCGGTTCCTGATGCAGAGCCCATCGCTTCGCGTGCCGCCTTGCCCTCGTCGGTATCTGCCGTCATCAGCGCTGCGGTTTCATACCAGATGCCGGCGAGCGCCTTGCCGAAGTTCGGATTGTCCTTCAGCACGTCGGTATTGGCGACCATCAGGTCGATGATTTCGCCCGGGATTTGCGAGCTGTCGAAAACCTTTTTGGCCGTCGGATCTTCGAGAATGGTCGCAACGAGCGGGTTCCAGGTGACGACTGCCGAGACATCGGCTGTCTTGTAGGCGCCGACCATGTCGGCGTCCGAGGTGTTGATCACCTTCACATCCTGTTCTGTCAGCTTGAGGCTTTCAAGCGCCCGGGCGAGCAGATAATGCGAGACGGAAAACTCGACGAGATTGACGTTCTGGCCTTTCATGTCGGCAAGGCTCGCTTTGTCCTTGAGAATGACGGCATCGTTGCCGTTGGAGAAGTCGCCGACGATGACGGCCGTCGTATCGACACCACCGGCCGCCGGAATCGAGAGACCGTCCATGTTGGTGAGCGTGACGGCGTCGAAGGCACCGGCGGTGTACTGGTTCATCGACTCCACGTAATCGTTGAACTGGGTGACTTCGATCGTGAGGCCGTATTTGTCGGCCCATTTCTTGACGATTCCATTGTCGGCCGCGTACCCCCACGGCATCCAGCCGACATAGATCGACCAGGCGACCTTGAAATCGGTCTTTGGTGCAGCGAAGGCGCTTGACGTCATGCCGACCGCCAGCGAAGCGGCAAGCGCGGTGATCGAGAGCATTTTCGAAAAATTCTGCATCGCATTTCCCCTTTTTGCTTTTCTTCAAAAAAGGGATCGGCATGGACCATCGCGCCGCCAATCCCTTGGCTAACGAGGTCTCCCGGGCTTTTGTCCCGCCGTGCACCCGGCGGGATGTCTCCCCAACCGGTGGCAGCTCTCGGACCAGCACGCTTGTCGAAACGCCGGAACCCTAGCCACCAACTCTGCAGTTTAACAAGCAAAGGCCGTGCCAAACTTTAAGTAGTTGATTTTGCGTGATTCATTGAGGAGGCACATTGCCCACCGCGAAAAGTGCATGCACTTGCACATCCTTTGGGCGCCTTGCGCCTCTTAAATCATCAGTCCTCAATTTCGGTTAGGTGCCGAGTACATCACGTCCGATCGGGTCAGTTAGATTCCCAACCCGCCGAACTCCTCGGCGTCGTCCCCTTCCCAGGGTAAGGGCATGGATGCACGGCTGCGATTGGCGGATGGCATCGGCATCCAGCATTTCAGCTCCGGCTCGGCATATTCAATGACGCAGCCCGGTGAGGAATCTGAGGCGCGCCAACCCTCTGCGCCAAACTGATCGCCCTTCGACCAGTAGGCGAGGTCAACTTCCGCGGGCCCCTGTTCAGAGGGGCGGACCGTGACGAGGATCCGACTGCCGTCTTTCGGCGCGCTTGCCATGTGGCGCCACCTGTCTGGCTCGTCCATCGTTTTTCTCTCCTGCCTTCCTGGTGGAGTGTCGCCTCGCCATCGAAAGCGGTCAACTCAACTTTGCACGCGCCACCCTCTCGAGACGAGCCGTCAAAAATTTGACTACTGTTCAAGAGCGGCATGCCGTTCCCCCGCCCTTTCACTACCAACAGCTTAAAATTCTCGGCAGTGCCGGGCAAGCATCCTCGTGGGAGACTTGGGCCCCGTCGGTGCGTCGGGCGCCGTGGTGGGCGCCATTTGGCCACCGTCGTCATGTCCCGCTCCCCTTTCTACACTCATCGACGGCGATGATTTTAGAAGGATGCGAAAGCAAAAGCCGCCCAATTGATGGCGCTGTCGAGCGCAGCAATACCAACGACCAACTTGAGTGCGCGCGTCCCGACGGTCTTCAGGTTCTTCCGCCTGTTCTCGTTTGCAGCCGCTTTTTCAAGTTCTTTCAGGCGCCTCCGCTCGACGAAGATTTGCTCCCGCTCCAGCCTGCGGGCCTCGAGACGGGCGTTGATCTTTGCTTCCTTCTTGATGGCCCGGTGTTCAGCGTAAGAGACGGCATCGCGATTGCGCATGGTCTCGCCCTTGCGCAGGTCCATCTCCCAAGCATGATTATAGGCATCGATCATTTCGCTCTCCGTAATGCCGGGAGCGCAATAGTAATGCTCGAACATCTTCATGTTGAACGTCAGCACGTCGGAACGGACATGGCGGCGGTCGTCACCCCACTGGTTGCGATAGATCCGGGTGACGGCTTCATAGCTCGGGAAGTAGAACAGTTTTCCTTCGTCTTGATGCGTCGTCAGGAACTCGTCCAATGCGCTTCGCAATGTCGCCTTCGAAACCGCGTCGGCAGTCATGCAGGAGACAGCACGGAAGGTCGCCGTCAGCGGGATGGGGGAGACGGAGAAGAGGACTTTGGCATTCGGACGGAAACGCCGGATCAAGCCATAGATCGAACGCAGGTTTGCCAATGTCTCGGCATGGCTGGCCGCCCTAAATTTATGACGATGAGGGTCGTAGCTGTCCGCGGGTACCGCTCTCCAGAAGACTTCCCCCGTCGGTTCGTCGTACCAGAGTTCGGACAGGCCAAGCGTTATAATGAACAATTCGGCCTGATCGAACAGCTCTTTCGTCTCCAGACGAATGCTCTCGTCGTAAGCGTAATCCTCGCCCTTCTTTCCCTGCCAGACGTCAGCAGTGGGATGCTTGTTCAGCCAGGCCCACTCGAACTGCTGAAGGATCGCGAAGGTGTTGACCATCCCGTCACCCATCTTCGTGACATAGGCTTTGTTGTCGCGCTTATTCAGGACGTTATAGCCACGGTCGTGCAGATAGGTGCTGATGTTGGTTGCGAAGCACGAGCCAAAGGCAACGATGGGCGTTGTTTTGGTCACGAATTTCTCGGCCGGCTTCCAGCCCTTCATGACGTACTCATCGACGGCATTCGGCTTGCTCAGCGAGGCATCGGTGGGATGAAAGTTCGTGTTTGCTCCCCGGTAAAAACTGCGTGAGGTACGGCGCGTTTCGCCATCCTGTTCGAAAGCAAACGTCGACATCTATACTCCCCCGACTGTATTTATGACGCGCCACAACCAATATCTGATACGGAACGATTTTGTCTATGCCTGTCTTGCAATTATGCGCGGCGGCTGTCGTGACATTTGCCCTTATGTGACCTCGATCGCTATTATGGAGAGCAGCCGCAGCAGGTGAGCCGTAGCGCCACCACCCCGATCGCTGCACATCGCCTTCTTCACACTCGGTACTAGCGTGATGAATTGACCGGCGGCTTTCAAGAATGTTCCCGCGTGCGCGTCCAATGGCAAAGAAGAGGGCATTGCCGACTGGCTGCTTTCACATACCATCGTGATTCAGGGCTCACCATGAGCTGATATGACCTGGTAGACGTTGAATGGCGCCTGATCGAGCCGCTGCTACCCAACAAGCCGAGAGGTTTGCCCTTGTTGATGATCTGCGCGTGCTAAGTCGAGTGCAGTGCCGTAATACACTCCACCACCGGATGATGTTGAGGGGACGACATGCTCGTGCGTGGCAACGGCCGTCGTGACACGGGGCAGATCCACTTGCGCCGATAAGCAGAATAGATTGCACCTGCTGCTTTCGCGGCGGTCACCGCCCACGGCCGCCGCCACCGCGCCCGCCACCGCCGCGACCGCCGCCACCACCATGAAATCCACCTCCCCCACGACCACCGCCGCCATGAAAGCCACTGCCCCCGCGCCCGCTACTGCCCTGGAATCCACTGCTCCTTGAGCCGCCGCGATCGAAGTTCTGGAAACTTCCGCCGCCTGGCGGAAGGCGTCCGTAGCTGCGGCTAAGTTCGTTCTGATTGCCGAACTGGCGCCCTGCTCGGTCAAATGAAAGATGCTCGGGTGCTCGTTCACGAACTTGGCGTTGCTGCTGAGTGCGTCGGGGAGTAGGTCTATTTTCGGCGCGGTTCTGGATACGCTGTGTTGCTTGCGGATCGTCGGCTGAAATGCGCTTTTTCGAATTTTCGCCAGCCGGCCGCTGTACCGGTTGCCATCCATCCCGGGTGTGCTTCTGCCATTGGCCATTGTCGCGGCGATAGACGTTGCCGTCGCGTCCGGCATAAACATCTCCCCCCTTGCTACCAACAATGAAGCCACTGTTGCCCTGCGTATTGCTCCAACGCAATCCGCCCGCCGTTCCTGTCGAACCGCCGCTTACACGCGCAAACTCGCTGCCTTGCTTGACGACCGCCTTGCCCCACGAACCATAGACGTTTTGTCCGCCCTTGGCGGCAAATGCATTGCCCGTGCGGGGATTATAGGCCGAGACGAACCCTCTCGCACCATCCGGGCCTGCAGCCACACCGCCACGGATGTATGTCCCTGTTCTTGGATTGTAGGCCGCCCCACCGACGATGCCGCGATTTGGTCCGTAGGCATAGCCGTAGCGCCCGAATGTTCCGTAGGCGGGGTTGTAGAAAGCACCCACGCCGTAGCTCACGGGGCCAGGATAGTAGGGCGGCCAGTAGTCGTCATTGTCACCGTCATCGTAGTCCCAATAGGGCGGATAGTACCATCCTGTACCCCAGACCAGGGCATCCCATGCCAGATAGGTTCCCAGATAACCGAGCGTATAACCATACCAGACAGCATCCGTTTCGGTGTCGTAGGTGTGCACATAGGTGACGTTATAGAGCGGCGAAGACGGCGGGATCGTATAGATCTCGTCTGCGACGGCGCGCGCGACAGCAAAAGGCCCCGTTGGTGTGTCGCCGACAAACCAGATCCCGTCCTTGAGCACGAAGTATTTCTCGCCAACCTTTATGACCTGCTCGTTCGAATTAACCGCATAGAACATCGATGTCCCTTCGATCGTTTCGAACTGCGGATCGCCGCTATAGCTCACGTCCACTTTCACCGATCCGTCGGTCGAGACCCGCGCCAGTTTCGGGATGCTGGCCTTCAGGCGCGCCTCAGCGCTTTCCGAGGTACCAGGTATGGAAGCTCGAACGGCATAATATGGCGCATCGTCCGGAATATTCAGGAAGTCCTCAGGTAAATTGGGCGTGGCGAAGGTCCAGGGGCCGTCGAGCGAGGCCGACGAGAACCAGCGGCCGGATAAGAGCGTGTACCATGTCTTGCTGACCGTGTGGTAGAAGACACCGCTTGTCGTATTGGATGCCCATTCGAGGCCCGTCCCAGCAACTGGCTCGAGTACCGGCTTGCCGTCAAAAATCATCAGTTCGGCCGGTGTTGCCGAATAAAAGACATTGGGGACAGCCTTGTCGACAAAAGCGGTTGACGGAAGCGCTGCTTTCGTTTCCTTCCAATTCTCATCGTCGGGCAGGCTGGAGACGAGGCTCGGGACGGCAACCGCCTCGATCCAGCCGGTATCCAGACTGGCTGACTTTAGCCAGTTCTTTCCGTCGCGCAGGTAATAGGCGTTCTCTGCATCGACCTTGAAAATGTCCCAGTTTGTATTGACGACGAAGGACAGGCCTTTCACGCCCTTGACTGGCGCGAGGATGGCCTTGCCATTCGTCTGGACGAGGATTGCCGGCGTTTCGCTGGTGAAAATCGGTGGCGGATCGGCCTTGATGCCGTTGACGTTCGCAAGCCGCTTGTAGGCCGTCATGCTCGCCGTCAGCCGCTCTTGGGAGACCGTGATCGGATCCGTCGGCAAAAATTTCCCGATTTCGAGCGCTAGCTTCGCAAGTTGTTTGCGCTCAAGCGTTGAAAAATCCAAGCGGGTGGTCTTGATCTCGGTGAGAATGACATTTCCTGTTTCGTCATCAGCCACGGTTTTGGCGGACACGCCGATAACGCCGTAAATCGGCTTGGCATCCGCTACCTTCAATTCCGTGGCGATCAAAGCTTCGAGCCGGGTAAAATCCGGCCAATCGGTTATCTGAGGTTGAAACAACGTGAGCGTCGCTCCGGTATCGGCGGTAAAGATTCGGGGCCAGGCAGGCGCGCTTGCTTCGGACTGATTGAGGTATTTGCCGCTGACAAAACCATTCTTTCCTGAATGGGTCACTGCGCACCACGTGCCGCCGGAATCGCATTCCTTGATATCGACTTGCTCACCCTGCGAAATGAGGCCAAAGGCGTCGAAGTTCGTTCCCGGGCCCGCTCGGAAGTTCACATTTGCCGTCAAGATTGCAGGGTCGGCAAAGACCGACGTCGAGAAAAATGACGCAATCGTCAGATAGGCGAACATCCTGCGCATGAGTGTATCCTTTTCCCTGCAATAGATGATCGGTAATCGGAAACAGACCTCAAATCCCTGCATTCATTGTGGGCGCATACCAGTCCGGCGGTTCGAGCACTTGCGACGAAATTCGACAGGAAAGCTTTCCGGACACCGCAGTGCTGCGCTTCCCATATGCAAAGGCCAAAAAGGTCTCGATTTTTTGGAGACGCTTTCGGGGCGAAAACCTAAAGCAAGCCCCAGTGAATCTGCCCTGCACAGCCCGGTCACAATCGGTCGGCATTTTCGCATGATACTCCAGGTCAGAGCCGTCCGGTAGTTTTCATTCATTAGAACAACTAGAACTCCTCGTCAGTTAAGCGAGTGTTCTTGCTGAGAACGATGCGCATCATCGGAACAATGTACCGGTGCGCGGCGAAGACTTTCAAACCAAGTGACAGCGCCTGCGCGTAAGGCTATCATTAAGCTTGCCAGCTCCGGAACTTCTTCGGCGACCACTTCATTGCTCAATACGGCCGGCATGCGGGGCTGCAATGTGACTGGATTTGGCACCCTTAGTCTTTGTAACGGCACGACCAATCGACTTGTTAGAGGATTGTGAATGACCCCAAGCCAGATAGTGGCGCGGGGTTTTAAATCGCGTCTCTGCCGACAGGCAGGTGGCACGACGGATCTCCTGCAAAAAGGGAAATCGCCATGAATAAGGGCTTGTTGTCGAAGGGACAGGAAGGGCTCTCTAGACGGGAGCTCCTCGTAATGGTTGGGGCTGCCGCCGGCGCTCTCGCAAGCTACAGCGATGCCGCCAAGGCGGCTGAGCAAAGCACGATTGCGGTCGATAAGGTCGGGCCGGGGGAGGACATCTTTACGTATATACGCCGGGAAAAGGGGGGTTTTGATCAAACACTGTACCAGCAGGTGGTCGGCGCTGCGAATGACTTCAAGGAGGGAGATCGAGCCATTGGAGCAGCGGCCGTGGATGAGGCAACGCGGAAAAATGCGCGCACCCTTCTGGCAAACACGAAGATCGGAGATCTCTACCAGCACCCGCTTTTTGAGGACGACCTGCAACGGTTGATCTGGCAGACCACGGACCAGGCCCAGTACGCAAAGGTCAAGGACTGGACCATGGGCCAGTTGAAGGAATTTCTGTTGGCTGAGCCAGAGGCCCGGATCAAAGGCATCATGAACGGCCTGACCAGCGACACGATCGGCTGCATCCCAAAACTGATGAGCAACGAAGAGCTCATCGTATTGGGTCAGAAAATCTTCAATGTTCTGCCGGGTACCAAGATGGGGGCAAAGGGATACATGGGTGCTCGAATCCAGCCCAATTCTCCTACAGATCATCCAGAGGATGTGGTTTGGCAGGTTTTCGATGCATTTTCCTATGCAACGGGCGACATCGTTATCGGGACCAATCCTGTCGACAGCACGGTCAAGAGCGTCGCTGCGGTTGAACAGGCGCTCAAGGACGTCGTCGATACATTCAAGTTGAACGAGACGATTCCCTGGTGTGTTCTTGCCCATATCGATGTCCAGGCCGACGTGAGCGAAGGTTATCCGGGAACGGTCGCCACGATGTTCCAGAGCCTTGCTGGAACAGATGACTGCAACAAGATCTTTGATATTACGATTGAGAAGATCATGAAGTATGCGCGCGCCAAAAAGGGGGAAAGATACGGGCTCTACTTCGAAACCGGGCAGGGCTCCGAATTTACAAACGGCGCAGCAAACGGCGTCGATATGATGGTCCTCGAGTCCCGAAAGTATGGCTTCAGCAGGGCCGTGGGAATAGAACTCGCAAAGGTGCAGCCCAGGGGCGCGTGGCTTCATATCAACGATGTTGCCGGATTCATTGGGCCGGAGGTCTTCGGGAGTCGCGAACAACTGGTAAGGTGCTGCCTCGAAGACATTGCCATGGGCAAACTCCATGGGCTGACCATCGGTCTGGATATCTGCACTACCCTGCATATGACGGTCAGCCTGGAAGATCTGGATTGGTGCCAGGACCAGATCATGCCGGCCAATCCTGTTTACCTGATAGCGCTGCCTACAAAAAGCGATCCGATGTTGAGCTATCTCACGACGTCGTTTCAGGATCACGTCCGGCTGAGGGAAAAATTCGGCTTCAAAGTCAACGATGCAATGTGGGATTTCTACAAGCGGATCGGGATCGTTGATGAGGACAGCAAATATACCGTGAACTATGGCGACCCGCTCTGGGTGTACTACCAGTACCGTCTTGCCAAGGGTGAAACACGGTCCAAGGACGCCGTCTATGCCGAAGGCCGGCAGAAAATGCAGGAAGTTGAAGGCAGAGGCGTCGACCTGGCGACCGGACACGGCGAGAATATATGGGATCTGAATCCACAGCTCGCGGCCAAGGTCAAGGGGTTATACGACGACGCCAAACAGTCTCTCTGGGCCGAGCTTACGCCCGAATTTGTCGCTGCCATCCCTGCTGTCGTGCCGGTCCGAACCTTATCGCAGGACCGCAACGACTATATCGCCCATCCAGGCACGGGTGAAATACTGAGCCCTGAAGCGATTGCCGAACTTGAAAGAATGAGGGATTCGTGGGGGGACGATCCGCCCCAGGGCCAGATCGTCATATCCGATGGCTTGAACGCAAAGGCCATCATGGACGACGGACATCTTGGGCCCTACCTCGAAGAAATGCGCAGATTGCTTGCCGACGCCGGCGTCTCTGTGAGCGACAAGAACATCCTCGTCACCAGCGGAAGGGTCCGGGCCGGCTATCGGATCGGAGAAGTGCTCTTCGAGACGTCAGAACCCAATAGTTTCCGGGGGATACTCCACGTCATAGGCGAACGGCCCGGAACCATGCACCACGCCTACTCCGTCTACATCACTGTTGCAAAAGGTAAGGTCTGGTCTGAAAAGAAGATCGATCACGACATGACTAAACTTGTGAGCAATGTTGCAGATACGGCCTTGCCGCCGAAGGAAGCGGCCAGGGAAACCTTGACGATTATCAGGGAAATCGTCGGGAAAGAGGTGAACGGCAGCCGGCGGTACCGGACATAGGAACCGATGGCGCGTATGGCGGTCAGATACTCGGAGACTGGTGCCGAAACATCGTCGTCATTCAGCAGGGCATCGTCTACGAACGGGACCTCGGCCTGCAGAGGCGGCGTCGTGCGGGCGCATGCATCCTTTTCCAGGACCCAGGATCAACAATGCCCACTCCGGGACTGGACAACTAGCGCCTCAGATCGCTGGCTTGCCCCGACGCCCGTAGCTGCTCAAGTGTTTTGCCCAAACAGCTTCCCCCGATCGGTTCGCCCAATGTTTTAGCAGTCCCGCCTACAGTTATTGTTCCCGCAAGCCTGCTTGGGTTGATGTAGGTAGCGACGCCGTCTGAGCCCAGTTTCGAAAAATAGAAGGCGTGATGCGTGCCCTTGTATTCACAGCTTATCAGAAAAGGAAAATCCTCCAATGGATCGTTCGCATAGGTTTCCGAAACGGGTAGGATGATAAACGGAAGCAAAAAGGCAATTGTTACGCAAATCAAAAAGCAAATTCTTGTTGAAATATTGGACGTTATTCGCAGGGCAGATAGATAGACCATTGATCCAAGACTCCTGTTGATTGAAACGCCCCTCCGAGGGTCCACGTGTCTGCGCATC
The DNA here is from genome assembly GCF_000379605.1 of Rhizobium giardinii bv. giardinii H152. Lineage (GTDB taxonomy): Bacteria > Pseudomonadota > Alphaproteobacteria > Rhizobiales > Rhizobiaceae > Pararhizobium > Pararhizobium giardinii. The sequence continues at coordinate 129,293 of NZ_KB902624.1, forward strand.
GTTCGCCGCGATCTGCTTGTCGCAACGGCAAGGTGCCTAGAGATGAACGCATGGCGATCGTGAGACCCCGACATGCTCCAAAGCACTTGAAGAGTAGTATACCGCCTGCAATCAGATCCTGATTAGATCCCGTATTGAAGCGACGCCGTCTACCACCCGCGATATGTTTTCCGGCAAAGCGAAAGTCACCGCACCCGCGCAATAATAAAGGGCGTTTTAGTAGCGGAGGTTTGCATCGCATTGCCCAGGATCGTACGAAAGCTCCTCAAAGACTGCTCCCAGTGCGTTTGCATTGCAAGGGGAAACACCCAACTCGGACGCGGCCGGAAATATTAAACGTTCTATACAGAATTCGCCCTCGGACAAATATAGATATTCGCGGTCGCGAGTTGGTTGTCGAATTGTCACAACAGGTTTAATGTCGCTTGGCAGAGGTCGGTACTGAAATCCATGAGGGAGTTGCAGTCGAGATGCTCGCCAAAGATGTAATGACGACGAAGATCGTCAAAGTATCCCCCGACAACAGTGTCAAGCATGCCTGTAAGATCATGCTGGATAATCACGTCAGCGGCATCCCGGTCGTTGACGACGACGGGCACCTCCTCGGTATCATCAGTGAAGGCGACCTGATCCGCCGAACGGAACTCGGCGGCAGAGCGTTTGCGCCCATCGACACCGCAATGCCTGCCGAAGTGAGAGCTGACGCCTATGTTAAACGCACTTCATGGAAGGTCGGCGATACGATGACGCGTGACCCCGTGACAATCGATGAGGAAACGTCACTTACACGAGTCGCACAACTCATGCAGGACCACGGCATAAAGCGTGTTCCCGTCGTGAGAGCTGGTGAACTGATCGGCATCGTCGGCCGGGCTGACCTGCTCCGGGCGATTCTAGCGGCCGATCTGGATGAAACGGCGTCGGGCGATGAGGGCATTCAGCGCAGCATCGTGACGCGGCTCGGAGAGAACACCGGTCTGGAAGGTCTCGGCGTGAAGGTGACCGTTGCCGACGGTACGGTGCATCTCTGGGGCAACGTCGAGACCGCGGAATGCAGGAGAGCCGCGCGGGTCGTCGCAGAAAGCGTTCGAGGCGTGAGAAGCGTTGTCGAGCACTTTTCGCAAACTTGTCCGGAGGGCGGAACAGGTAACTGAACATTTCCATCTCCCAAGTCGGGGTGGTTTCGCAGGCGCGGTGCATGACATTGCACAAGGGAGGGAGCCAACTCATGGCACAGAGAATGAAAGCGGCTGTTGTCCGAGCCTTCCGGGCGCCACTCATCATAGAGGACATGGCGGTTCCAAGTCCGAGGGAGGGACAGATCCTCGTGAAGTATGAGGCGACCGGCGTCTGTCACACGGACCTTCATGCGGCAAGCGGGGATTGGCCGGTGAAGCCTAATCCGCCCTTCGTACCTGGGCATGAAGGGGTCGGGTTCGTCGCCGGGGTGGGAGCAGGCGTAAAGAGGGTGAAGGAAGGCGATCGCGTCGGCGTGCCCTGGCTGCACAGCACTTGTGGTTATTGCCCCTATTGCCGAACCGGTTGGGAAACGCTGTGCGCCTCTCAATCGAACACCGGCTATTCCGTAAACGGGACCTTCGCGCAGTTCGGTCTTGCTGATCCTGATTTCGTAGCCGGCTTGCCGGACAGCCTAGATTTCGGACCGGCGGCACCGGTGCTATGCGCCGGCGTCACTGTCTACAAAGGTTTGAAAGAAACCGAGGTTCGCCCTGGCGAGTGGGTAGCCATTTCCGGGGTGGGCGGCCTAGGTCACATGGCCGTCCAGTACGCCAAGGCGATGGGTATGCATGTAGTCGCCGCTGACATATTCGAGGACAAGCTGGCGTTGGCGAAGAAACTTGGCGCCGACATCACCGTCAACGGCAAGGACAAGGATGCGATCGAGCAGGTCCAGAAGGCCACGGGCGGGGTACATGGAGCACTTGTCACGGCGGTTTCGCCGATTGCGATGGAACAAGCCTTCGGGTTCATGCGCTCGAAGGGAACGATGGCTCTCGTCGGCCTTCCTCCCGGAAAGATATCACTGCCAGTTTTCGAGACCGTGTTGAAACGCATCACCGTACGCGGCTCGATCGTGGGAACGCGTCAGGACCTCGAGGAATCTCTGCAATTTGCGGCAGAAGGCAAGGTTGTTCCTCATTTCTCCTGGGACGAGCTGGAAAACGTCAATGATATTTTCCGGCGGATGGAAGAAGGGAAGATTGACGGTCGAATCGTAATGAGACTGCAATAAGTTAAGGCCAAGTGCCACTTTGGACTAATCTGCGGCCTTGGATCAGTTGATGTAACACGGACTTCAATAGGAGGCTGCGATGGCTTCGCTTGAAACGGCAAAGATCCAACAACGTTCGGCAGAGGAGACACCATCAGCAAGTCCGCTGTCAGCGGAGGAATTGCGGCTGATCGATGCTTACTGGCGGGCTTCCAACTATCTCTCTGTTGGCCAGATATACCTGCTCGACAATCCGCTGCTGCTGGAACCCCTAAAACGCGAGCATGTAAAGCCGCGTTTGCTGGGGCACTGGGGAACGTCGCCTGGCCTGAACATGCTGTATGCTCACCTGAATCGGGCTATCAAGCGCGACGATCTCAATATGGTCTACGTGATCGGTCCCGGCCACGGTGGGCCTTCGCTGGTTGCTCACGCTTATCTGGAAGGCACCTACAGCGAGTTCTATCCGAACATCAGCCAGGACACGGAGGGCATGAAAAAGCTCTTCAAGCAGTTCAGCTTTCCTGGCGGCATCCCGAGCCATGTTGCCCCAGAAACACCGGGCAGCCTCCATGAGGGCGGCGAGCTCGGATATGCCTTGAGCCACGCCTATGGGGCGGCCTTCGACAACCCCGACCTTATCGTCGCCTGTGTCGTCGGCGACGGCGAGGCTGAAACCGGACCACTCGCGACCGGCTGGCACGGCAACAAATTCCTGAATCCTGCCCGCGACGGCTGCGTGCTGCCGATCCTCCACCTCAACGGCTACAAAATCGCCAATCCATGCTTCCTCGCCCGCATTCCCGAGGACGAACTGCGGAAGTATTTCGAGGGCATGGGCTACGAGCCCTATTTCGTAGAAGGGGATGATCCGGAGGATGTACATCAGATACTTGCCGGCACGCTAGACACTGTCATAGGCGAAATCCAGAAAATCTGGACCGATGCGCGCACGAACGGCAATATGAAACGCCCCGCATGGCCAATGATTGTCTTTCGAACGCCAAAGGGGTGGACCTGCCCCAAGGTGATCGACGGCAAGAAATGCGAAGACTACTGGCGTTCGCATCAGGTGCCGATGGGCGAGATGGACAAGCTGGAACACATCCGCATTCTTGAGCAATGGATGAAAAGCTACCGGCCCGAGGAGCTGTTCGACGAAGCAGGCCGGTTCAACTCCGAACTGGCTGCATTGGCTCCTGCAGGCCGTCGCCGAATGAGCGACAATCCGCACGCCAACGGCGGCCTTCTGTTGCGTGAATTGAAGCTGCCCGAATACGAACAATATGCTGTTTCGGTCCCCAGCCCTGGAGCGACAACGGCGGAGTCTGCGCGGATGATGGGCAAATTCCTGCGCGATGTGATGAAGTTGAATCTGGAGAGCAAGAACTTCCGGCTGTTCAGCCCGGACGAGAACAACTCCAACCGCTGGCAAGATGTACTGGAGGTGACCGATCGCTGCTACATGGCGGAAATCTATCCGGATGACGACCATCTCTCGCCGGACGGCCGCATCATGGAGGTTCTCAGTGAACATCAATGTCAGGGATGGCTGGAAGGCTACCTCCTGACGGGCCGCCATGGCTTCTTCTCCTGCTACGAAGCCTTCATCCACATCATCGACTCGATGTTTAATCAGCATGCCAAATGGTTGAAAATATGCAATGAAATCCCGTGGCGGAGACCCGTCGCCTCGCTGAACTACTTCCTTAGCTCACACGTTTGGCGGCAGGATCACAATGGCTTCAGTCATCAGGACCCGGGCTTCATCGATCATGTCGTCAATAAGAAGGCGGACGTGATCCGCGTATACTTGCCGCCGGATGCCAACACCCTGCTGTCAGTGACGGATCACTGCCTGCGCAGTCGAAATTACGTCAATGTGGTCATCGCAGGCAAGCAGCCCGCCCCGCAATGGCTGACCATGGACGAGGCGGTCAAGCACTGCAGCGAAGGTCTCGGCATCTGGGAATGGGCGAGCAATGACAAGGGTTGCGAACCCGATGTCGTCATGGCGTGTTGTGGTGATGTTCCGACCCTGGAGACGCTGGCTGCGGTTCAGTTGATCCGCGAACACTTGCCGGAACTTAAAGTACGGGTCATCAACATCGTCAACCTGATGAAGCTCCAGCCTGCGGAAGAGCATCCCCATGGACTGACAGACCTCGATTTCGACGCTCTGTTCACCAAAGATAAGCCGATCATCTTTGCCTTCCATGGTTATCCATGGCTCATCCATCGGCTCACATATCGCCGGGCGAACCACGGTAACCTTCATGTTCGCGGCTATAAGGAAGAAGGCACCACAACCACGCCCTTCGACATGGTGGTTCTCAACGAGCTTGACCGCTTCCACCTTGTCGAGGATGTCATTGACCGGTTGCCGCAACTCGGCGCCCGCGCCGCCTACTTCAAGCAGGCAATTCATTCGAAGTTGATCGAGCATCGCAAGTACATCGAGAAGTACGGCGATGACATGCCTGAGATAATCGGGTGGAAGTGGGGTCTAAAAGCCGCTGCAGGAGTGGCCCGGAAAACCTCTACTGAAGGGGACAATATCTAAGAGAAAAGCGTAACAGGAGTTGGAAGGAAATCGCGCGGTCCAAATTTTTCATGTCGGCGATTGAGGCTAAGCTAGGCCGCAAGCAGTCGCCATAGTGGAGGGCCAGCGCATCTTCGAAAGAGAAGCGCGTGATGGTGGGTTCGGTCAGTGATTATGGCGCGCATGACACCGGGCAACACGGTGGGCTTGCGGACGCAATGGCTCCGAGCCCTGCCATAGCCTTGCTTTCGAACGGTCGCTATAACGTCATGCTTACTGCGGCCGGGGCTGGCTATGGGTCGTGGCGAGAGCTGGACATTACCCGCTGGCGGCAGGATTCTACGCGCGATTGCTGGGGACAGTTCTTTTACATCGAAGATCGGGCGCAGAACAAAATTTGGTCCATCGGCAAGCAACCCCTCTATCGACCTGACAATATCTACGAGAGCGTCTTTTACGGAGATCGGGCCGAATTCCGCTGTCTGGCCGACGGCGTAGAAGTGTCCTGGGTAGCATGTGTCGCGCCCGATATCGACGCGGAAGTGCGGATACTCAAGATATCCAATCATGGCACCACCGCGAGAAGCCTACAGCTGACCAGCTATGCCGAAGTCTGTCTGAACAACCGCCGGGCGGACAGGGCACACCCGGCCTTTGCCAACCTTTTTGTGGAAACGCAGTTTGATCATAGGACTGGTGCCTTATTTGCGAGACGCCGACCGCGCAGCGCTGAAGAGCAGCCTGTCTGGGCAGTTCATGTCTCGTCGAGTGCGCCGGGTGGTCAGTTGGTCGAATATGAAACCGATCGGCTCAAGTTCCTCGGCCGGGGCCGCACGATTACCAACCCTTTGGCATTGGGCGGTGCAGCGGGCCTCTCCGGGACGGCTGGCCCCGTTCTCGACCCCGTCTTCTGCCTGCGAACCGCCATCCACCTTGATCCCGGCGCAATGGAACGGGTCGCATTTGCTACGGGCGCGGCTGACAGCGAAGCGATGGCACAGGCGATCGCGAGGCGATACTCAAGTCTCGAGGGGGCCGACAAAGCGTTTTCCGACGCCGCGGAAGGCTACCGCAAGGAACTTGAGGATTCGAACCTGACCTCGCGGGACGTTGCACTGTTCAACCGATTGGCCGGAAGTATCGTGTTCATTGATCCGGGGCATCGGGACGCATCCGCACTCGGAAAGAAACCTCCCAGCAGAGACGCTCTTTGGCTTCACGGAATTTCCGGCGACCTTCCGATCGTGCTGGCGCGCATCGAAGCAATCGGGGACAAGTCGCTCGTTCGCGACGTGATACGGGCCCACGCGTTCATCTCCCACCGAGGGTTGCGTTTCGACCTCGTCCTGCTCGACGAGCGTGACGGCAACGATGCCAAGCGATTGGCAAAGAAGCTGAACGCAGGCCCGCAAGCCGCGTTGGTCGGTAAGCCGGGAGGAATCCAACTGCTATCGGCAGTCGGAGTTCCAAACGATGACATCGATGCGATCACCTTTGCGGCATACACCGTTTTTTCGAACAGTCGAGGCTCGTTGGCGAACCAGCTCAAAACACGACAAGACGACGCATCATTCTCCTCTCGAATGGCAATTAGTTCCTGCGAGACGGCCACGAAGCGCCCCGCCGAGACCGACACGGATTTGCTGTATTGGAACGGTTTCGGGGGATTCAGCACGGACGGCCGCGAATATATCATCGTGGTGGATGGCGCGGCATCGCTGACGCCGACGCCCTGGTGTAACGTGATTGCCAATCCTGCATTCGGGTGCCTGACGAGCGATGGCGGCCTGGGCTATACCTGGGCCGGCAACAGCCAGCTAAACAGGCTGACGCCCTGGTCGAATGATCCAGTCTCGGATCCGCCCGGCGAGATCGTCTACCTGCGGGACGAGGAAACTGGAGAACTTTGGTCACCCACCCCCCTGCCACTGGGACAAGGGGCGGTCGTAACCGTTCGACATGGGCAGGGCTACAGCCGATACGAAAGCGACAGCCGATCCCTGCACCAGGAATTAACGGTGCATGTTTCCTCGACGGATCCGGTTAAGATCATGCGCCTTGCTCTTCGCAACGACGGAGCGCGAGCACGCCATTTGACGGCGACGTATTTTGCCGAGTGGGTCCTCGGGATACAGCGTGAAGACGCGACGATGCAGGTCGTCTGCGAACGTGATCTTCAATCGGGAGCGGTCGTTGCGAAGCGCGCCTGGGCGGATGATTTTGCCGGAAAACTGGCATTTGCCGCGGCAAACCAGATTGCGCGCTCGGCAACCTGTGATCGCTCAGAGTTTCTGGGGGCCTATGGTTCCGTATCGCAGCCTGCGGGTATGGGAAAATCTGACTTGGCAGGATGCTTTGGTTCGCTGGGTGATCCTTGCGCGGCGCTGATGGTGGAAATTCGCCTGGCGCCAGGTGAAAGCGCAGAGGTCGTTTTCGTTCTGGGGCAGGCCGATAGCCACGACGAGCTTCGCGCCCTCGTGCGGAAATATGCCGAGCCAAGACGCGCGCGAGACAGCCTTGCCATCGTCTCTCACCAGTGGAATGGTATCCTGGGGGCAATCGAGGTCAAGACGCCCGACACCGCCTTCGATCTGATGATGAACCGCTGGCTGTTGTATCAGGTCCTGTCTTGTCGCGTCTGGGCGCGCTCTGGCTTCTATCAGTCCGGTGGCGCCTTCGGCTTCAGGGACCAGCTGCAGGATGTGATGGCATTGGTCCACAGTGCGCCGAGTGAAACACGCTCGCATATTCTGGGAGCCGCCGCGCGCCAGTTCACCGAGGGAGACGTACAGCATTGGTGGCATCCTCCATCGGGTGTCGGGGTGCGCACGCGCATGACCGACGACCTCTATTTCCTGCCTTTCGTGGTTCACCACTATGTTTCGACCACCGGCGATACCGGCCTGCTCGATGAGCACGTGCCTTTCATCACATCACCGATCCTGAAAGAGGGCCAGGAAGAGGATTTCGGTAAGCCGGACGTCAGCAAGCAGACCGGTACCATCTACGAACACTGCATCCGTGCGCTGGAGCATGGCTTCCGGCTCGGGCGGCACGGCCTGCCGCTCATGGGAACGGGCGACTGGAACGATGGTATGAATAAGGTCGGGGCACAAGGTAGAGGCGAAAGTGTCTGGAACGGCTGGTTCTTTCTCACTGTACTGAAATCATTCGCGACGATCGCGTCTTTGCGTGGGGACCTCAGATGCGCAACGTCGTGCCTCGAACGAGCTGAAGGTCTGCGCGCTGCATTGGAAACACATGCCTGGGACGGCGCCTGGTATCGCCGAGCCTATTTTGACGATGGCGCGCCTCTTGGATCGTCGTCGAACGACGAATGCCAGATTGATGCCCTCCCTCAGGCTTGGGCGGTCATCTCCGGCGCGGCCGATAAGGAGCGCGCGTCGAAGGCGATGAGCGCGGTCTACCAACGGCTTGTGCGCCGGCAGGATAAGCTGATCCAGTTGTTCGACCCACCATTCGACAAGGGGTCGCTGCAGCCCGGCTACATCAAGGGCTATGTTCCTGGCATACGGGAAAATGGCGGTCAGTACACCCATGCGGCAGCCTGGGTTGTGCTGGCCACTGCGCTTCAAGGCGACGGCGACCGGGCCTTGCAGCTTTGGAGCTTGATCAATCCGATCAATCACGCTTCGACGATGCAGGACGCGCAGCATTACATGGTCGAGCCTTACGTTGTCAGCGCCGACGTCTACGGCGCGCCGCCACATACCGGACGCGGTGGCTGGACGTGGTATACGGGGTCGGCCTCCTGGTTGTATCGTGTGGCGCTAGAGGCCATCCTTGGTTTTCGCAGACAAGACCAGCTTCTCTCGATTGACCCATGCGTTCCGACATATTGGCCGGAGTATCAGGTGAACTACCGGCATGGGTCGGCCACATACCGCATCCACGTGGACAACAAGGCCGGCGTCTGCGGAGGAGTACGTTCGGTTTTCCTGGATGACCAACCGCTTACCGATCACAAGGTGCAACTCACTAGTGACGGCCGTTTTCACGACGTGCGCGTAATCCTTGGATAGACATATGCCTCAAATGCTTTCGACAGACCCTGAGCTGCATCGGATGCCGACCGAAGAGGACCTCGGCCGGCTGCAGTTCACCACGCTGCTGTATTATCTTCATTGCACCAATCCCGACAATGGGCTTGTTCGCGATAAGACTGAGCTCGATGCTCCGGCGAGTATCGCCGCATGCGGGATGGCGCTGGCAACGATTCCGGTCATCGTGGAGCGCGGCATCGTAATCCGCAAGTTTGCAGCCAAGATCGCCCGAAAGCGACTGGAATTTCTGCTGGGATGCCCCCAGGGGCCGGAACCTGACGCGTCGGGGTACAAGGGCTTCTTCTATCATTTCCTCGATGTGGAGACGGGACGTCGGGTCTGGCAGTGCGAATTGTCCACCATCGATTCAGCTTTCCTGTTCGCCGGAGCATTGACCGTTGCTACCTATTTTGACGGCGAGACTGCCGATGAGGTCGAAATACGCCAGCTTGCTACTGCGCTCTACGAACGGGCGGACTGGAACTGGGCCTGCGATCACGGACTTACTCTGACCCACGGATGGCGCCCAGAAAGCGGGTTCATCCCCTATCGCTGGCGCGGATACGACGAGGGCCTGCTACTTTACATTCTCGGGCTGGGGTCGCCGACCCACCCACTGCCGCCCGAGGCTTATTCCGCCTATACCGAAAGCTACGAATGGAGAAACATCTACGGGCGCGAACTGCTCTACTCGGGACCGCTCTTTACCCACCAGCTCTCGCATATGTGGATCGATTTCCACGGTATCCGCGACGAATTCATGCGCGACCACGACAGCGACTACTTCCGGAACAGCCGGCATGCGACCTACGTGCAGCAGGAATATGCCATTCGCAATCCGATGAACTTTGCCGGCTATGGTGAACACTGCTGGGGATTCACCGCAAGCGACGGACCAGGCTGGTTCAAGAAGACGATCGGTGGCGTCGAAAGGGAATACTTCGACTATATCGCCCGCGGCGCGCCCTTCGGACCGGACGACGGCACTGTGTCGCCATGGGTCGTCGTGGCTTCTTTGCCTTTTGCGCCGGAGATCGTCATTCCGACGGTCAGGGCCTTTGCGAAAATGCATTTGGGAATGACGCGTCTTTACGGGTTCAAGCCATCATTCAACCAAACATACGCGATGGAAGACAGCGATACGGGATGGTGGGTCAGCCCCTATCATTTCGGCATAGACCAGGGCCCGGTCGTACTGATGATCGAAAACTACCGGACTGGCCTGCTCTGGAATATCGTGCGCCGGTGCAAGCCAATCGTGACCGGGCTGCGTCGAGCTGGCTTCGCGGGAGGTTGGCTGTAGAACAGCCGAGGCTCACGGTGAGTAGATTGCGACAAATCCCGCACATCATCGGTCCTCGAGCGGTCCTCGAAAATCGAACCTGACGAGGAGGCCAACCACCTCCCGCTCTATGTGGTCAGTCCTGCTCTGCCAAAAGCTGGTCCCGGATTCCTTCCAGTCGCTGCCTCTGTTTATCATCGACGACCGGCATGCTCAGATCAAGGCGTTCGAGGGCGGAAGATACCACCACGGATATGGCAAGACGGGCAAACCATTTGTTGTCTGCCGGAATAACAAACCACGGAGCCCACTCGGTGCTCGTGTTCTCCAGCATATCCTCGAAGGCTTTCTGATAATCGTCCCAGTATTTCCGCTCCTCGTAGTCCGCCGTGGAAAATTTCCAATTCTTGTCGGGCTCGTCGATCCGCGAGAGAAACCGCTTCTTTTGCTCGTCTTTTGAAATGTTGAGAAAGAACTTCAAAACGATCGTCCCGTTATGCCAGAGATACTTTTCGAAGTTGTTGATTTCCTTGAAGCGGCCCTGCCAGATACTCCCTTTTCGGGTTTCTGGAGGCAACTTTTGTTTGGCAAGGAATTCGGGGTGCACCCTGACAGCTAGGACTTCCTCGTAATAAGACCGGTTGAATATGCCGATCATCCCACGCCCAGGCAAAGCCTTGGAGGCCCGCCAGAGATAATCGTGATCGAGATCTTCCGCCGATGGCGACTTGAAGCTTGTGACATGGCAGCCTTGCGGGTTGATGCCTGACATTACGTGCCGTATCGCCCCATCCTTTCCCGCGGCATCCATCGCTTGAAAGATAATAAGGATCGCATAGGTATCCTGAGCGTAGAGTATTTGCTGCATCTCCGACAATCGCTGGACATTCGAGGCCACCTGCTCCAGCGCCCCGGACTTGTCATCATAGCCGCCCGTAAAGTTCGGGTCGAAGTCCTTCTTGAGCGACACAGAACTTCCGGGTTCAACCGCAATATCCCGAAACCGAAATTTCACCTGACCGCTTTCGCCGACCGGGAATTTGCGCTTCTTGTCAAAGTCCACGTCGAGTTTCATTTGGTTTTCCCCTTTGTTGAGCCAAGGCTTGTATTGTTCAGTTCGTACGGAGTGATTTCTGCTCTGCTAAAATTTACTACGCTCAATAGTTCGAACCGTTAGTGGCGCGAAAAACGTGCGAAATCCCCGTTGGGAATTTACCCAGCCGATCGGACGCGTCGAACGGGCTTGCTCAACCAACACCGCGCACCAATTTCACGCGGATGGAGCGAGAGGCTGGGGTTTAAGATAGATGCACGTCTTGAGCTGACACTGAGTTCTCGGATTTAGCTTGGCTGTGAAACTACAATGTCCCTCGCGAGAAGCATTGTACTTCGTCTCCAAACGCCAATTCTCCGTTCTTTCCGAGAGGCTATTTATTCTATCATAATTGGCGCCAAAATCCACGAACGTGACAGGACTTCAGTCAAAGGTAGTATCGCGCGACGCTGCCCGCAATCGGTCTCACTGCCGCCGTGATCTGGTGGCTGTTACGAGTCCGGATCCCTCGTCGTCGAGTTGGGCGTTTATTCTTGCAATACAATCGCCTTGGGAGCATGCTTCAATCCGCTTTCGTATGATCATGAGAAGAGATGCGATGCAAACGCCCATCATAAGAAGGTCTCTTATCCATTGTGCGGGCGCGGTGGCTTTCACGTCGGCCACCGCCAGTCTTCTTCCAAAGGTCTTGCGGGCCAATCGCCACGCACACGAAGTTCGGCATCGCGACGTCCTCCGATCGTGTTCGTAAATACAATAAAAGTGAAGCATTTCGAGAGCGCGGGAGGGCTCGCTTGATGCGGAATCAAATCAAGATCTGATTACGAGCAAGATGCGCTGAATCGGAGGGTTGAATATCGCCGTCGGTGGCGGTCCCCTCGTAAAATACCGAAACTACACAACCCGAACGCGATCCCACCATATTTCTTGATCTTCTAGACTTGATAGTGGAGCAACAAGATGCACGACAAAAAAGACTTAGATCCGAATGTAGCGCCTCCAAGTGCCAAAGACTTGCGAATGCAGGTTCTCCAGCGGGAGATGGAGGAAATGGAGAAGGAGCGAAAGCTCAAGGCGCTGGATGAGAAGAAACATGCTGATTTTGCTGGGGACTTCCTGGAAAAGCATGTGAGTGAAGAGGAAATCGCGGTTGTCCGCCGGCTGGTTGCAAATGCCGTGAAGGACGGCAAGTTCGAAGCGATGGTCTACAGTTTTCCTTCGGACCTGTGCACCGACAGCGGTCGAGCTATCAACAGCGGCGACAAGGACTGGCCCCAGACCCTTCAAGGCAAGGCAAAGGAGTTCTTCGAACGATACCAGACATTCGGTAAGCCTCAAGGCTACAAGATGAAAGCGATGATCATCAACTTCCCTGGTGGCGTGCCAGGTGACGTGGGTTTCTTCCTGAACTGGGCCCCAGACGACGCTTGAGTGCTTAAAGGCAACGGACTGGCGTCGACTGCCGGTGGAAAGGGAAGTTGCCGACACCCGGGAGGGATTCGAATGATGGGGCATGTTCCACAAAATCAGGCGGTGATCACTGCATTCTCCGTGGCCTCGCCACCCTGCACTACAGGAACTGTGAGGAACTTCGCGGCCGCAAAGGCCAACAAGCACAAGCCGTGGTTTGCGGCAGGACAACGGGCCGGCGACCGTCGCCCGCCCTGTTCGAGACTGGCGTCTTGTAGCCATGAGAGCCTACCTGTGCCGAATTGGTTCACCTTGGGGGAAAGAAAATGGTTATAGAGCGGATCGTTTTGGTCTGCCGCGCCGCGGTGATCATTCTAGCGATGCTTGCAACGAGCGGCGTAGCGCTAGCTCAGGAAAAGGCAGCTTTAGTCCCGCCCACACAAGAGCTTGCCGCGCCCGAGCCGCTCACCGAGGACGAGTTGGAGGTTCTGGTTTCCCGCATCGCGCTTTATCCAGACGAACTGGTGGCGCTGGTCTCGGCCGCCTCGCTCTATCCCTTGCAAATCGTCGAGGCGGCGCGGTTTCTCGAAGCGCGCTCGAAAAAGCCCGATCTCAAGCCCAAGGAAAGCTGGGACGGCAGCGTGATCTCGCTGTTAAACTACCCGGAAATCGTCAAAATGATGAGCGAGGATCTCGATTGGACGCAGAGCTTCGGTCAAGCGATCACCAATCAGCAAAAGGACGTGCTGATCGCAATCCAGCAATTGCGCGACGAGGCGCTCGCCAAGGACATCATCAAGTCGGACGACAAGATGAAGGTGGTCGAAGAGGGTGACAACATCATCATCCAGCCGGCGAACCCTGAAACGATCTATGTTCCTCAATATCCGCCGGAGATGCTCTACGAACCGGACTATGTGCCGGCGCCGATCGGATATTACGATGAGCCCTATCCCTCCTATTATTATCCCGGAGCGGCCTTCTTCGCCGGCGCCGTCAGCGGCGCGATCTTCGGCGCCATCGTCGACTGGGACGACTGGGGTGTCTGGGGTGGCGATTGGGACGGCGACATCGATGTCGATTGCAACAAGTGCTTCAACAACGTCGACTTCGACGGCAAGATGAAGTGGAACGACATCGATTGGAAAAATGTCGACCGGAGCAAGCTCAATCTAGACCGAGACCAGTTGCAGAAATTCGACCGCACGAACATCAAGAATAACATCAAGGCGAAGGGCGACAACAGTATCCGCAACCGCGCTGCCGCCATCAATCGCGATCGACCGCAGGCGCGCGCCGCTGGCGGCCAGATCAAGGACGTACGCAAGAGCACGCTCGAAGGACTGAAGGCCCAGCCTCGGCCAACCGCGCGCGCCGGCGATGGGAGAACGGCGGCGAAGGCGAAACCCAACGTGTCGAAGTCGAATGTCAACCGTTCCAAGGGCAAAAAGCCCAACGTCAATCGACCAGCCGGCAAGAAGAAAATGGCATCCAAGGCGCAGAACCGCTCGAGAAAACCGTCCGGCCTCGGCAACGTCAACTCCGGGCGGCGGGAAGTGGCATCGTCGAAACGTGGTGGCCACAGTATGGGCGGCGGCCATCGCGGCGGCGGGCGCAGCCATGTAAGCCGCGGCGGGGGCAGCCGGCCGATGGCCCGCGGTGGCGGCGGGCGTGGTGGTGGCGGGCGCGGCGGTAGGCGCTGAGGGGGCGACGGGAGCACGATGATGACCAAGCTTATTCACACTCTTCTCATGGGATCGGCGGTGTCGTTCATACTCTCCGTTGCACCGCTTCCTGACGCTCTGGCGCAGGCACCGGCTCCGGCGAGCATCGATGCCTATGCCGCGGCGGAAGACTCTCCCGCGTTCGACGATCCCTCGAAGGCGGTGGAGGCCTTCAAGTCGGCGCTTGCCGCCAATGACTTCGATGGCCTGGCCCGGCTTTTGGGTCTGGACGCCATGAAGCTCAAGGCAAGCGAGGGGGCGATGGAAACATTTGCGCTCATCCGTGAGGGGGCGTCCCGCAACGTTGTCGTGCGCGATCTCGAAGGAAGCAAGATCATCGAGATCGGCGACCGCCTCTGGCCCCTGCCTTTTCCGCTCACCAAAGGCGAGGACGGCAAATGGGCGTTCGACACCTATGTAGGACTGGAAGAGATCGTCAATCGCCGTGTCGGTGAGAATGAGATCGAGGCGATTGAGACGGCACGCGCTTATGTAGAGGCACAGAAGGAATATGCCGCCACGGATCGGGACGCGGATGGCGTCTTCGAGTTTGCCCAAAAGCTAATCAGTAGCCCTGCCCAGACCGACGGCCTCTACTGGCCGGCGGACCAGGGCGACGGCGAAAGTCCGGTCGGCGACGCGATCAGCGAGGCCGCCTTGGAGGAGGCTAAGGCCGGGGAGGGCTATTTCGGTTACCGATTCCGCATATTGACCTCGCAGGGCGACAACATTGCCGGGGGCAGATACGACTATGTCATCAACGGCAACATGATCGCAGGATTCGCGCTGATTGCCTGGCCGGTCAAATATGCCGAGACCGGTGTCAAGACATTCGTCGTCAATCAGCAGGGCATCGTCTACGAACGGGACCTTGGTCCGAGCACCGAGGCGATCGTGCCCTTCATCGACCGCTTCGACCCGGACGACAAGTGGACTGTGGCAACGGATTAGCTCGGCTTGAGTTGAGAGCCGTCGCTGGGTGCGGCGGCAGGAAACGCTGCAAAGGGATATGTTGTTTTCGCTGACGCCAAGCGCTTGGCGTTGACGACGCGGACATTGCGCTTGTCCGGGCTTGTCGACAAGACTGCATTTGGCGCCGCATAAGTTCTTAAAAATCAAAATCGATTCAAGGAAAATATCGAGCAATTTCAAATAGCTACAGAGTCCATTGATCGTCATGTCTGACGCGCGTCGCTGGAGATCGGCCAAAGCCCTGCGACGTTCAAGTGAATGCTACGAAGGTTCAACCGATCGGGTGCACTTCACCATTGGTTCTGATCCACGTCTGCAGCACGGTCCAAAGGACGGCCAGCGTCGTCGCGCCGATAAACATGCCGGTAAAGCCCCAGGCCGCCAGCCCACCGATCACTCCGACGAATAGTACCAGCAGCGGCAGCTCGCCGCTGCGCGCTATCAGCATCGGTTTGACCACATTGTCCGCCGCCATAAGAACGAAAATGCCCCATACGACAGTAAAGATTGTCCATCCCGTCTGGCCTTGGGAACCAAGCCAGATTGCCACCGGCAGCCAGACCAGAAGCGGGCCGATCTGGATAACGGCCAGGAAAAACGTAACGGCCGCCAGGACAATCGCACCGGGAACACCAGCCACGGCAAAGCCGATCCAGGAAAGCACCCCTTCAAGCAGAGCTGTTCCGATCACGCCGATCGCAACGCCCCTGATGGCTTTCCCCCCGGCATTGAGCAGGACCAGTCCTCTCGGGCCAACTATACGTTCGGCAATGGCAGACACGAAGCCGACTACCCGCGCGCGCGACGCGTGGATCATCGCGGCTACGATGATCCCTGCGAATATTTCGAGGACCGCAATCATAAGACCTGCGCTGAGATTGAGAAGCCAGCGTCCCGCGGCGGCGAGCTGGGGTTCGAATCGTTGCAACAAGGCCAGTCCGCCACCCTGAAATTCCTGCCATATCTGCGTCACCTTTGGTCCGAGCAGCGGGAGACTTGAAATCCACCCCGGTAGATCGGGGATCCTGCGAGCACTGGCCTCTCTCAGCCATGCGTCGGCAACATCGACATGGCTGACAACGGCAGAGCAGAGATAAATAAGCGGCACGATCGTGATGGCCGCAGCGATAGCGCCGAAGCTGAAGGCAGCCAGACGACGCCTTCCGCCGAGAAGAACAACCATCCTATCGTACGGCGCTGCCGTCGCCGTGGCGAGAATCACCGCGTAGGTTACGACACCGACAAATGGCAGCAATACCCAGAAGGTTGCCGCCAGCAGCGCGGAAACAAGCAACAATGCCAGCGCTGTCTCGATGACCTGCTGTTGCCCGCCACTCCTGCTGCGCATTTCCTGCATGACAGCACCTCCGGATCAGAAGTTAAAGCGATCTCTCCATGCAGCGGCCGCTGGAAGCGGACCTGTCACTGGCGGAAAGTCCTTCACGGGGCCCTCGCCGGCGCTCACCGGGATTCTGCTCCGACTGAGGAAGGGCTGTGTGAGTCAGTATTTGCCAACAGCGCCGTCACAGCCTCCTCCATATCCTCGAAAATCATGGCGGAGCCTATTTTGGCAAGAACGCCAGAACGTTCCAGCACGTCCAGCGGTTCACTATGCAGTTCCACGATCGCGAATTTCATGCCCCGCTTCTCCGCCAATGCCCGTATCTCATCAAGCATGACGGCCGCGGTGCTGTCGATCTGGGCGGCCGCCCCTGCGTCGAAGATGAACCCTTTGGTATCCGGCCCCAACTTTGCAAAGATATCCTCAATCCGGCTCTTGACGTAATCAGCATTGAGGAACAGCAGGCTGCCCTGGAGAAGGTAGATCACCAGCCCCGGAACTGGCATCGCCTGCGCATAGCGATGAAGCTTGTAGAACCCGTCGCGTCCTGGAATGCAACCCAGCAATGCGTCGCGCGGCCTCATTCCCTGCATCACGAGATAGAAAAGTGTTGCAACCACGGCGACGATCACTCCCTTCAGTACCCCGAGACCAAGCGCTCCCGCCATGCTCATAAGCGCAAAAGAGAACTCGATCCGGCTGATATGCCATAAGTCCCTCAGGGTTCGCAGGTCGATCAAGCCTATAGCTGCCGATGCCAGGACGGCCCCCAGTGCGGGGGTGGGCAGGATGGCCAGCGCATCGGTAAGGAAAAGGACTGTGAGTGCCAGGGCGACAGCCGAGAAGACGGCCGCCAACTGGGTCTTTCCGCCCATGAGATCGTTGATTGCAGTACGGGAATCCGAGGCGGTCACAGCGAAGCCGCCGCACAATCCCGAAGCCAGGTTGGCCGCACCGAACCCGAGGAGTTCGCGATTTGCGTCAACCGGATATCTGTTTTTGGCGCCAAAGCTGCGCGCGGTCACGATGCCAGCGCCGAAGCTCATGATCAGCACTGCCCCCGCGCCCAAAAGGAGGTCATCAATGGCGACACCGCGCGGAGCCGGTATCGTTGGCCACGGAAGCCGGGACGGAACCCCGCCAACCACGCCTATCCCCAGTGCCTTAAAATCAAACGCGTATGATAGGGCGATTGCGAGTGCCACGGCAACAAGCGGTCCGGGAATGGACGGACGCCATGCGCTCAAAAGCCGCAGAAGGACGAAGAGTCCAACGCCCAGAGCAAGGGAAGGCCAGTGGATCAGGTCCAATTTATAAACGATTTCGACAAGCGGCCCAATCAGCCCGTCACTCTCGATCTTGACGCCGGTCAGTCGGCCGATCTGCCCGACGAGGATCGACAGCGAGATGCCTGTCATAAAGCCCGTCAGGATCGGACGCGACAGGAGGTCCGCGATAAAGCCGAGCCGAAGGAAACTTGCAAGAAAGCACAGGAGGCCGACGATCGCGGCTAAGGCCGCCGAAGCCATCACGTTTTCGGCAGTCGATGTGAGACCGAAAGAAACCAGGACCGCAGCAAGCACCGTTACCGTGCCAGCGTCCGGACCCACGATGAGTTGCCGCGAGGAGCCAAGAAGCGCGTAACCCAGAACCGACATGATGCTCGCATATATGCCGACTTCCGGCGGCAACCCAGCCAGGGCTGGATAGGCGATCGCACTGGGCAACCCCACCGCCGCGATAGCCAGCCCTGACGTCAGGTCATACCGAAGCCATTCGGCCCGATACCCTTTGAGGCTGGATATGATGGAAAGGGCTGGCATGGCGTCGAACATCTCCTGGGTTAGAAGGATCGGCACGTTCTGCAGGAGCTACCAAGGGCTTTCATTTCCACTCCGTCACGCCGTGGGTCGTCCACCTGCTCCAAAAAACCGTACGGTTGTTGAGTGTGACAGAAATCAACAATGCGAAGTGGTGTCGGCCGAATTCTGCGGACTTGATTTGCATTGGCTACAACACGCGTCCTGCCAGATTGCCTTGCTTGGCCCGTGCTGACCGGAGCAGTTCGTCGGGGTGCGGAGGCACCGCGAGTGTTCGATTGGAATATGCCGAAATTCCGGTCACTTCCGGACCGAGCCACGGCGGGCGGGGAGGTTGGTCGGCCTCGTTGCCAAGTTCGATTTCCGCGAGAACGAGCCCTTCGTTGGCGCCGTTATAGACGTCGATATCCCAATCATAGCCGAGGTAGCGCACCTTGTAGCGGGTTTTCTCAACCAGGGCGGTGGCGTAGGCGAGCATTTCCAGGGCATCGACATAGGGAATATCGTATTCGAACTCCTCTCGCCTCAACGAACTCGTTCGGAATTTGACCGTAAGCACGGCGCGCGCCATATCGATCGTCCTGGTGCGCACCGTCCGCTTCTTGTTCGCGGTGAGATAGGCTTGGCTGAATGCGGCGCCTTGGGAGGCGTGCTTGCGCCAACTGTCGTTTGACACGAGGTATTTTCGCTCTATCTCCGCGGCCATTTTGTCCCTCTAACAGTTGCGCGAACCGACGACGAACTCCGACCGCGATAGTTGACGGAATCCTCTTTAGGACGCGCTGTCCAAGCCCTTGAAATTTGGCTATATTGGTCGGAATCTACCACTTGTGACTTCGGTATACCTCACCCCTGCAAGAAAGCGGAATTGTAAACGAACTGGGCGTACCAAAGCGACGGGAACGTGATGCCGATGTGGACGGGCAAATCTGAAGTCCGGTTGGGACTACACCGAAACTGCGAAACAAATATTAGTACCAACTTTTGTTTTAGGCAATCGCCGAACTAAACTCCCAGTTCTATAAGTTCGAGGCAGAAACCTGGGAAAGTCGGCTTTGAGTCAACCACGCTTCTGGGGGATCATCATGCGCAAGCGGATACTTTCAGCGACAGCTCTTCTTTCCGTTGTTTCGCTGCTTTCAGGTCAGATTTTTTCTGCACGCGCCGAAGAGCCGACCTTCGCCCAACTTCAAGCCATGTGTCGAAATGCAAAGGATCCATCGCAGCAAGGGTACTGCACCGGCTTTGCGGAGGCTATCGCGTTACGCCTCGTTCGTGACGACAAGGGCTGCGTTCTTCTCCAGGAGTATATCGACCAGGCAAACGCAGATATTGCTCTTCCCGATCTGATTGGCGATCTGAACCCGGCCGAGTACTCCCAGCAGGCTCTCGAAGCGGTGGAGAAATTCTTCTATAGCAGGGGGTGCACATAAATGGTGGGCCCGCTCTTGCGCCAGCGCGACCGGCCGGTGCTCCCGTCGAGCCGCCAGGCGGGTGAGTTCGCCACCATGCTTGACGACAGCCTTCCCTCGCGCACAGCAAAAACATTCCTGTGCGGGGATTGTCGGTCGAGACGAAGTCTCGTCTGCCGCTTGGCGCGCGAAACCGGAGGCCCGGGCGTGGCTTACAAATGCGACTTGGGCCCATCGCGCGTGTCGATCTTGATATCTGTTCTCTGCCACCGCCAGGAAGGGGCTTGATCTCTCTGCAGTACTGGGCTTCACTGCCAGCAGTCGAGCCTTTCCTCGTGGCAAACACCCAGGAGCTCATCTTGCGTCCCTTCGACAACCTGCGCCGCCTGTTTCGAGGCATGCGCCACGCGTTCGGTCAACCTGAGGTGCAAGGCGGCACTCAGCTCGTCGTCACGCTGATCGTGGTCGCGACGGTCTTCTATCGGACGGTCGAGGGATGGTCGTGGCTCGATGCGGTCTACTTTTCGGTCGTAACGATCGCCACCGTCGGCTACGGCGACATCGCGCCCCAGACCGCGATCGGGAAGATCTTCACGATAGGCTACATCTTTTCGGGGATCGGGATATTCGTGGCGGCGGTGACAGCCCTGGCCCAGGCCACGCTGCGAGCCAAACCACCGGATCAAGACTGACAGATGGACGGAGCAGAACTCGTGCCAATCAAGACGGACCCGCTCTTTTGTGATAGGGTCTTTTCTCGTCGGCAAGTCAGGGCCTTGGAACGCCACGCAAAACTCCCGTTCGAGGAGATGGCCTGTTTGAAATTTCAGGGGCTCCGACCGCTTCAGAACAGAGACTTCTAGTTGCCCGGTTCGAGGTCCTTTTGCGTCCCCGACCGGCTGGGGAACGGAGTGGCGTGCAATGGATCGTGCCCTGAACGAGATGCGAACGTCCCCGTTGCTCTGGCTGCTGGTGTTCGTTCCCGTCGTTCTCGCGGGCGAGCGCCTCTGGCCCGACCGGCATACGTTGCTGTTCCTGCTCTCGGTATTGGCAATCGTCCCCCTGGCGGCGCTGCTCAGCCGGGCGACGGAGTCGGTGGCGGCGCGGACCGGGGATGCGGTCGGTGGCCTGCTGAACGCCACACTCGGAAACCTTACCGAGCTCGTCATCGCGCTGGCGGCCCTTCAGGCCGGCCAATACCTTTTAGTGAAAGCCTCGATCGCCGGCGCTATTGTCACCAACACTCTTTTCATGCTCGGCGGGTCCTTCCTGATCGGTGGTCTCAAGTACCACGAGCAGGAATTCAACCGCATAACCGCCCGCGTCCAGTCCGGCCTGCTCTTCCTCGCAACTGTGGCTCTGCTCGTGCCCTCATTCGTTGCCCAGATGGACGGACGGCAAGCCGTCACCCAGCCCCTCAGCCTGGGGCTCGCGGGCCTGCTGATTGTTGGCTATGGGCTCTCGTTGGTGTTTTCCCTGAAGACCCACAAGGAGGTCTTCGCAAGTGCCGGCCATGGTGAGGCGGATGAGGAGCCCTGGCCAATCAAATTCGCCTTGTTCACCCTCGCGCTGGTGACGGTCCTCGTCGCGCTCGTAAGCGAGGTGTTCGTGTCCTCGGTGCAGATCGCGGCCGGAACACTGGGAATGTCGCCAGCCTTCGTCGGTTTCGTTGTCGTCGCTATCGTCGGCGCCGCCGCCGAGATGACGACCGCCTTCTCGGCGGCCTCCAAGAACCGCCTCGACCTCAGTGTCGGCATTGCGCTCGGCAGCGCCGCGCAAATTGCACTCTTCGTGGCGCCGCTCCTTGTGCTCCTGAGCTATGTCATCGGGCCGGAACCGATGAGCCTGCAGTTCTGGCCGGGCGCCATCGTGATGATGCTGATCGCGACCATGGCGGCTGCGCTGATGACGAACGGCGGTCGCTCCGCCTGGTTCGTCGGCGTAATGATCCTCATGGTCTATGCGATCTTTGCGCTAACCCTCTTCCTGCTTCCACCAGCGCCATGACCGTAAAAGATGATCCACCTCCGGCGGCCGCGAAGAGGCGCGAAATTGCGACAGTGCGGACCGCCACATCCCGACGGGTGCTCGACCCGGTGGCGCGCGCCAGCGAAGTTCTGTTCGGCCTGATCATGGTCCTGACCTTCACGTTGTCTCTCGCTGCAACCGGGGTCGGCCGCGCCGACGTGCAGGCCATGCTGCTCGGCGCGCTGGGCTGCAACCTCGCCTGGGCCATCATCGATGCCATCCTGTACTTGATGGCCGTGCGCGGGGAAAACCGGTTGGCGGCCGCGACCATACAGGCGATCCGCGATGCCGAAAGCCCTGCGGCTGCGCGCGCGATCGTCGCGGATCATCTCCCTCCTGCCGTCCTGCCGGCACTGACTGCATCCGACTTGGATCGCATCGGCGTTCATCTCAGCGGTCTACCGCCCGAAACCCTCGAATCCCGGTTCGGTCGGGAGGACTATCTGGCCGCCCTCGGCGTCTTCCTGCTCGTCTTTCTGTGTGTCTTCCCGGTCGTGGCGCCCTTCCTCCTCACCGACGTGGCGCTCGCCCTCAGGCTTTCCAACATCGTCGCCGTCGTGATGCTGTTCCTCACCGGTTTCACCTTTGGCCGGCAAGTGGGAAGGCCATGGCGCACGGGATTTCTGATGGTGACGATCGGCATGATGCTTGTCGCTGTAGCGATTGCCCTGGGCGGATGAGCCGCTCCCGGCGCCCGTCCGGCCGCGCTTCTGGAGCGCGACTTCCTGGCGGCAACGCGAAGGGTGGGCGCGCTCTCACGGTGCTGACGGCATCATGCCGCCCGTCGCGAAAGCCCGCGTCCGCGCGCAGAACAATGGAGGGGACTTGATGACACAGCCAGCACACGCCTCGCGCTCCAGTGACCAGACCGAGACGGGATTGCGCCCAGATGTCATCGCGGGCCTGACAGCGGCGGCCGTTGTCATTCCGAAGGCCATGGCATATGCGACAGTGGCGGGCCTTTCGGTTAGCGTAGGACTCTATACCGCCTTCATCCCGATGATCGTCTATGCCATTCTGGGCACATCGCGGGTACTCAGCGTTAGTTCGACGACGACCCTGGCGATCCTCGTCGCGGCGCAGCTCGCCCTGGTCGTTCCGGACGGAAACCCCTCCGGGCTCGTCGTCGCGACCGCGACGCTTACCGCGCTGACGGGCGTTCTGCTGGTCGCCGCTTCGGTCCTGCGCCTCGGCTTCGTCGCGAACTTCATCTCCGCGCCGGTGCTGACAGGCTTCAAGGCCGGGATCGGGCTGGTGATCGTACTCGATCAGGTTCCGAAACTATTCGGAATCCACATCACCAAGGATGGTTTCTTTCGCGATGTGCTGAGCGTTGCGCAGCATCTTCCTGAATCGTCGGTGCTCACCCTGGCGATCGGGGGAGTGGCCCTCATCGTGCTCCTGGCGATGGAGCGGCTTTGGCCCCATTCGCCGGCCCCGCTCGCGGTGGTTGGCGCCGGCATTGCTGTCTCCTGGCTCGTCGGACTCTCCGCCGGAGGGGTCGCGACGGTCGGCCATATTCCGCAGGCGCTGCCGTCGCTCACGCTGCTGGACCTCGGCCTCGTCATGCAGTTGCTGCCCGGGGCGATCGGCATCGCGCTGATGAGTTTCACCGAGACAATCGCCGCCGGCCGCGCTTTCGCCCTCCCGTCAGACCCGCCGATCCGGTCCAACCGCGAACTTCTGGCTACCGGCGCGGCCAATCTGTCCGGCGCCCTCTTCGGAGCAATGCCGGCGGGCGGCGGGACCTCGCAGACGGCTGTGGTCCGCGCGGTCGGCGGTCGCACGCAGAAGGCGTCGCTGGTTACTGCGGCTGCCTCGGCTGCGACGATGCTGGTTCTGGCGCCGGCGCTTGGCCTCCTGCCGCACGCGGTGCTCGCCGCTATCGTGATCGTCTACTCGATCGGCCTGATCCAGCCCCTCGAGTTCGCGGCGATCCGCAAGGTCCGCACCATGGAGTTTGGGTGGGCGCTCGCGGCCTTCCTTGGCGTGCTCGTATTCGGCACGCTTCAGGGTATCGTCGCGGCCATAATCCTGTCGCTGCTGGGGCTTGCCAGCCAGGCGGCAAACCCGCGGGTCCACGTGATCGGCCGAAAGAGGGGCGAGGACGTGCTGCGCCCGCTGTCTCCCGAGCACCCGGACGACGAGACGTTTGACGGCCTCCTAATCTTGCGTCCCGAAGGCCGGCTGTTCTTCGCCAATGCGGAGCAGGTGGGAGATCGAGTCCGGGAACTCGTAGCCCAGTACAAGCCTCGGGTTCTGATGCTTGACCTCAGTCGGGTCTTCGACATCGAGTATTCTGCGCTATTGGTAATGATGGAGGGCGAACGCCGCTTTGCGGAAGCGGGCGTGACGGTCTGGCTCGCCGGCCTGAACCCCGACGTCCTCAACTACATCCGATCGTCCGGGCTCGCGGATCATCTCGGCACTGACCGCATGTTCACCAACGCCCGCATTGGCATCAGCAGATACCTCGAAGTCCCCGCGCCCGATCAAAGAAACTCCGATGCGAACGAGCGTGGGGTCCGGTCGAATGGGCAAGACGGGCTGAAGCCGGCGTGACGCAAGTCGCCCTGGTTTGTTGATCTGGGCAAGCAGAAATGACGATTGTACCGCCCCGTTTCACGCAGGATGGTCGCCGCATACTTTCAGCATCAATGCCCGGAGGCCAGGAAGAAAGCGGACCCGCGAATCTGTCCAAATTTTTGCCTCAAGCGTGCAACTGCGTGCTGGATTCGTCTGCATGGGCCCGGAGGGGCTGGCGAATGTGTGAGTGACCCGGGGGGCAAGACGGCAGCATCGTTTCGATGTGTTCCGCAGGCGATCGAGCCTCCACGAGCATTGCGCGGCGGTGCACATTGCAGGCCAAATTATTGCATATCAGAGCATCATATATCGAATTTCATGCATAACCGCGCGCCAAAGAGGCAAAATATGCAAGGAAACGTCATCCCCAAAAGGCTATTGTCACACCAGAATCCTCAACAGGTGCAAGATGTTCGATAAACTCAAAGAGCAACCAGCCGACAGCCTTCTGGCACTTATCAATACATTTCACGCTGACCCGCGTGAGTACAAAGTCGACCTGGGCGTCGGCGTCTATCGTGACGAACACGGGCGGACGCCGGTCATGCGCGCCGTGAAGCTGGCGGAAGCGTATCTGCTTGAAACGCAGGACAGCAAACGCTACCTCGGTCCGCAAGGCGATTTATCTTTCGTGAGTTTGCTCAAACCGATTATTTTCGGCGCCGGACCAAACTTGGGCGATCGTATCGTCGGCATTCAGACGCCTGGCGGAAGTGGAGCCTTGCGGATCGGCGCCGAGCTGGTTGCTGCTGCCAATCCAAATGCTCAGGTCTGGTTGGGAACCCCGAGTTGGCCGAACCATGCGCCGATCTTTCGATCCGCTCGGTTGGCCGTCAAGGACTACAGTTTCGTCGATCTGGCGACGCAGAAGATCGACTTCGCTCGCGTTGTCGAGGCACTGTCATCGGCCACTGCAGGTGATGTCGTCCTTATTCACGGCTGCTGCCATAACCCTACGGGTATCGATTTTACTGCCGAGCAATGGAAGCAGGTCGCCGCGCTCCTGGTCGAGCAGAAGCTCGTCCCCTTCATCGACCTCGCTTACCAAGGTCTTGGCGATGGATTGGAGCAAGACGCAGAGCCCGCCCGGTTCATTCTCGACTCGGTCGACGAGGCTATGGTTGCCTATTCCTGCGACAAAAATTTCGGCCTCTACCGCGAGCGCGTCGGCGCGCTTTATCTTGCGAGCCGCAATTCCATGGACCTGTACATTGCCGACACCAACATGGCTTCTTTGGCCCGTGTCAATTGGTCGATGCCTCCTGATCACGGCGCGGCAATTGTTCGTGCCATTCTGGAGAGCAAAGAATTGACTGGAATCTGGAAGACGGAGCTCCAGGAAATGTGCGCTCGCGTGAACGGCAATCGCGCAGAACTTGCCGCCGCCCATCCAGATCTTGCTTTCATCGCCACGCAGCGTGGTCTGTTCTCGAACTTGGCTATGTCGAAGGAAACGGCTGCGGCGCTGCGATTGAAACACGGGATTTACCTGGCGGATTCCGGGCGTATGAACCTGGCCGGTATGCAGCCAGCCGACGCTGATGCCATTGTAAAAGCACTTCACGCAGAAGGTGCGTTGTTGGACGCGCGCTCCGCAGGCTAATGTCGTTTGGACAATGATGACCAAAATGAACGCATCTATCTACTTGGTGATGACCCGTGGGTAAGTCAGGACGAGATTGACACTGTGCACGGTTTTAACTCCACGGCCGGCCCACAGCAGCGACTTTCTCAAAGCGCACGGACCAGGCCGAAGATCGCGCTTGAAACATCGGTTGTGATCTGGCGCACCTTTGCCTCTACCAGTGTCCGCAGGATCGCGTCATTCATATCCCTGCCGGGATTGACCGTCCAGGCGTCCGTCTCGATGCCAAGATCGAGCAGGCGAGCAACGAGGGGGAAGCCCTGTTTTTCCGCCGCAACGATGGCATCGAACCGGAGGTAGGCGAGGCTCACCCCGGCTCCGCGTCGCTCCAAATGACGCAGCAACTGCTCCGGATCGCGCAGACCCGGTTGGCGCGACACCGCCAGCATCGGGTCATAGCCGAGCCGGGCTCCTGGAATGGCGGCGACGAGACGACGTGCATCATTCAGATGGTGCGATCCGACGACGATGGCGTCTTCCAGCCCGGCGACCGCGGCTGCCGCATCGGCGATCGCTGAATCGGGAAGCGAGTATCCCTCGAGCAGCTTGAGGTCGAGTTGAAGGTTTGCTGATGGGGCCCTTCGCCGCGTCCGCAGCGGGGCTATCAGGTCGGCGAGCGACAAGACCGGCGCGTCGGGGTCGGGGGTGCCCGCAGCGTCCCGGTGGAACAAACCCCTCATCGCGGCGATCGGCGTGCGCGGAACACGGCCGTGGCCAGTCGTCGAAGGACCGAGTGTCGGATCGTGGAGAACCGCGAAGCGGCCATCGGCTGTGGCGAGAATGTCAACCTCGAGGCTAGCGCCGAGTTGCCAGCCGAGGGCGAGATTGGAACGCTTGAAGGGCGCCTCGGAGAGGTTCGTTCGCAGTTTGTGCCACTTGAGCCGGACGGGGCCGCAGGGTCCCTGGACTGCCACCGGAGGGCTCGACGTGTGGTTGCTTGTCTTAAGCACGGCCGCGCTCTCCTCTCCGCCACGAGTTAAGGGATTGCTGTCGCTCGGTCGTGTCAAGTCGGTGCGCGGACATGCGCCCCCGCAATCAGCTTCTCTCGCGCCGTGTCGAAGACAAGCGAATCCTCGGAAAGAAAACCGATATTTACCTGCTCGCCTGTCGAATGCGCGGGGGACGAACCCTGTTCAAGCACACGAACGGCGCCCATGCCGGTTTCGACGACATAGAGGATCTCGCGCCCCATCGGCTCAATCTGTGCGATACGACCGCTGAAGCCAGTATGGCCAAATCTGAGATGTTCGGGCCTCAGCCCGATAGTCAGCGACCCCGACGCGCCCTCGACCGGAAATCTGGCGCCGTTCACTGTAACAGTGCCGCCTTCGGCTTCGCCCGAAAGGAGGTTGATGGGCGGCGAGCCGATGAAGCCCGCTACGAACAGGCTCGAGGGCCTGAGATAGAGGTCGTCCGGTGTCCCGACCTGCTCGATCTCGCCGGCGCGCATGCAGATAATGCGGTCAGCCATGGTCGTCGCCTCGATTTGGTCGTGCGTAACGAGAACCGTCGTCACGCCGAGCTGCGCCTGCAACGATTTGAGCTCGGTCCGCATCGAAAGGCGAAGCGAAGCGTCGAGGTTGGATAGCGGCTCGTCCAGCAACAGCAGCTGCGGCTCCTTCACGAGGGCGCGCGCAAGGGCGACGCGCTGCTGTTGGCCGCCGGAAAGCTCGCTCGGGCGACGGTCCAGTAGTTCCAAGACCCGGACAAGGTCTGCAGCGGCCTTCACTCGGGCGAGTGCTTCGTCGCGCGGCGTCTTCTTGAAGCGCAGCGGAAACAGAATGTTGTCGCGTACGCTCATGTGCGGGTAGAGCGCATAGGATTGAAAGACGATACCGACATTGCGGTCGCGCGTCTCGACCTCGTTGACGACATGGCCATCAAAGAGGAGCTCGCCGCCGCTCGGAAGGTAGATGCCGGCAAGCATGAACAGGCTCGTCGACTTGCCACATCCGGAGGGGCCGAGAAGTGCTACGAACTCGCCGTCCTCAATGACAAGGTTCATTTCCGGGATGACCTCGACGGCGCCGAAACGCTTCACCACGTTGCGGAATTCGATCTTCGCCATTGTCATCACCCCTTCACGCCGCCGATCGACATCTGCATCAGATAGCGCTGCGCAGCCATGTAGAGGATGAGGCTCGGGACAAGATAGAAGACTCCAACCGCAGATACGACGCCGTAGTCGACACCCATGACGTCATCGCGCACCCAGTACATGTAAAGGCTCATTGTCCAATTGCTGTTTCTGATCAGGAACGTGAACACGAAGATGTACTCTTCCCAGCCCCGGATGAAGGTGAAGACAGCGATGGCGAGGATGCCGTTCCTCACCTGTGGCAGCACGACCCTCGCGAATGCCTGTCGCCGTGACGCGCCGTCAGTCAGTGCGCTCATCTCGATGTCCCACGGCACTGCGTCGAAAAAGCCCTTCATGATGAAAATCGCAAACGGCAGCTCGAACGCGACAAGCACAAGGATGACACCGAAAAGTGTGTCGAGGAGCCCGATCCAATAAAGCATCAGGAACATCGGCACGATCAGCGTCAGCACGGGGAAAGCGTGAAGCACCAGCAGCGAGCGCAGCATCGAGGAGCGGCCAGGGAACTGGAAGCGCGACAGGTAGTAGGCCGCCAATGAGGCGACGGTAACGACAATGGCGGTTTGCGCCCCTGCGATCAGGATGGAATTGCCAAATGCATGCCAGACGTTTGGAAACTGCACCGCGCCTTTGATTTCCCCGACCCGAGACCGCACCACCGAGGCAAAGTCCGGCTCCCACAGGAAGATGAAGTTGCCAAGGTGCAGGTCCGGACCAACCAGCCAGGCGAAGGCTAAGGCACCGATCGCGGAGACTGCCGCAATGCCGATCCATGTGTGACGTCGGCTTTGTGCGACCGCGGCAGTGAGCCAGAAGGCGATGACGGTCGGCACCAACACGGCCATCGAACGCCATAGAACCGCCGTCTCCGCGACGCCGGTCTTGGCCGAAAAGGCGATCGTGACGAGCCAGAAATAGGGCAGGACAATCGGCAGCGACACGGCAATGAGGAAGGCGTAGAGAACGACGGCCTTGCTGCGCCGGACCGCCCGCGCTCGCGCCGCCAAAGCATCCCAATGGACTGCGGATTCCGATGCCGCCACGGACGCAGTGGAGATCACCGGCGCGGCCATCTCAATGTACCTCGATACGGGGGCGCTGCAGCAGTCGCTCCATATCGAAGAAGCGCCAGCCGAGCAGTGCGACAACTACGCCAATGACGATGAGAAAAAGCGCCAGCGCGGCTCCGTAGCCGTATTGTCCGCTCTCGAAGGCGCGACGGTACACGTAAAGCGCATATACGGTCGTGTCGTAGAATGGCCCGCCCTTGGTGAGGAGCAGGATGTATTCGAAGCTGACCAGCAGCGACAATGTCTGGTAGATCGTCACAAAGCTGATCGGCCAGCGCAACGCCGGCAGGGTGATGAAGCGGATCGTTGCGAACGTTCCCGCGCCGTCTACTGCCGCAGCGTGAAACAGGTGCTCGGGAATGCTGCGGATCGCGGCGGTAAAAATGATCATGCCCATCGAAGCGCCGATGAACCCGTTTGAGATAATGATAAGCGCGATTGGCGCGGAGGTTAGCAGATCGAGCGGCGCGTCGAGGCCGAACGCCTGCATGAGGACCTGGTTTACGAGACCGGCTTCGGTGGGGCTTACCGCCCACAGCCAGAGCAGAATGTAAAGGACGGACGGGCTCATCCGCGGCAGCAGCCACACCCCCCGGAAGAAGCTGCCGGATGCATTCCGGATCGCGGTCGTGGTGATGGCCAGGATCAGGCCAAAGGTGACGTTGAAGATCGCCAGCGTGCCGAAGACGTAAATGAATGTCAGACCTATGACCTGCGACAAGCGGCGGTCAGTACGAAAGACCTTCTCGTACTGTTCGGTGGTGAACTCGGTGATGCGGAGCGAACGACTGAGGTCGGTGAACGATACTGCGATATCGATGATCACGGGGACACCGAAGAAGAGGACAGTCAGGACGATCGCCGGACCGAGAAAGATCACAAAATTCGTGCGCCTGCGCGCCACCGAGGCCGCATGGCCGCGCCTCTCGATCATGAGTTGTTCTTCTATCGTCGTCATCGTTTGGCTCGCCCGGCGGACTTCGCAGCCGTCGACCCAGCGCGCCAGGTCGACGGTCGCGAGACAGATTGAACCTATTTGACGATCACGTCCTCGAGGGTGGACGACGCCTCCTCGATGACGAAATCGGCTGCTTTCTGCGCTGACAACCGCCCAGATTCTATGCCTTGTATTGCGGCATAGATAATGCCGTTGAGATCCCCGAACTGCGAGTTGTTAGGAAGGAACTTGGTGATCTTTAGCAGTTCGGTTGCCCTGGCGAGCGGCCAGGCCTTGGCATAGCGTGGATCTTCTAGTTGCTCGGGCTTGATGCCGAGATGCGTCGTTGTGACCGCGTGATCGGTGTTCAGGTCGGCCGCCGAGGCGTGGCCGACCAGGCGGGCGGCGAGCTCCGGTTCCTTCGTGTCAGCAGCAATCGCATAAACGATCGGATGGGTCAGACTGACCGGTGAACCACCCTTTTCAGGTGCCGGCGCTGCAATCCAGCCCCAATCCGCGGAAAACGCCTTTTCGTCTTGCGGCAGCCCGTAGGTCGGGAATGCCACGCTCCCCAGATCCCAGATGCCGTACATCCAGAACGCTGCGTTACCGGTGTAGAATTCCTTGCGCAGAGCATCAAATTCCATCGCGGTGTTGTTGGCAGGGATGACCCCATCCTTCACTCCGCGCTCGAACCAACCGAAGGCAGCAGCGAGCTTGTCGCGCTCGAGGAGCAGTTTGCCGGTTTCCGGATCGGCAAAGTCGCTGCCATAGGCCTGGAAGACCATGATGTAGTCCGGCCCTTTGTTCGGCCGGTGAAGGACACCGTATTGCGCTTTTGTCTTGTCAACAACCTGCTTGGCGATCGCAAGCACCTCATCCATCGTCAGGTCACCCGACAGCGCACGCTGCGGCATGGCGTCGACAAAGGCAGTGTCGTAACCGGCCTCGCGCAACAGCTTCTTGTTGTAGAAGAACATCCTCGCCTCCGCGTCTTGCGGAATTGCGTAGGTGCCGTCGGGACACTTTGCTGATGACCAAAGCGACGGAAAGATCGTGCCGAAATGCTGAGGGTATTTGGCGATATAGTCGTCAAGTTTTAGAACGAATCCATCCTCCTGGAAGGCGCAGATCCATTCGTGCGCGGCGATGAATATATCCGGACCTTCGCCGATCCCGAATACCTTGAGAAGTTGTAGTGCGTCGTCGTCGAAGCCCTTGGCGGGGCTCTCGCGCACGGCAACCTCCACGCGCTTCGAAGAGCCCTCAGCCGCGAGCTCCTTGTTCAGCCGCTCGGCAGCCTTGATCACGTTGCCGGGACGCAGCGGCCCCGAAGGATCCTGACGCGACCATAGCTCGAGTTGAACGGTTTCTTGCGCGAGCAGCGGCGTCGCCGAAAGGTAGACCGCGCTGCCACCGATCAATGCCGCGCTCACAAGCGCAGCAGGTGCGATTTTCCAGTGAATCATTTTGGTTTCTCCCAGCCGCGACACGTATTTTTATCGTGCCGTCATTGATTGTTGCAATGCTGTGCAACACGATTATGAATGCGTTTCGGGGAATGTCCAGCGGAGTTGAGCCGGTGTCGGATACCAGAGACAGCAACCAGGGCCGCTTCGTGAGCGCGCAGGCCGTCGCCGAGCGTGCAGGCGTGTCCCGGTCGGCGGTTTCGCGCGCTTTTACCCCTGGCGCAAGCATCGCACCGGCAACGCTGGCACAGGTGCGGGAGGCAGCCGCGGCACTCGGATACCAGGTCAACGATCTCGCCCGCGGGCTTCTCGCCAATCGAAGCCGGCTGGTCGGACTCGTCACCTCCGATGCCGACGCTCCATTCCAGGCGCAGTTGGTTGCAGCTATCTCGCACGCTTTGATCGAGCGCTCCAATGTCCCGGTGATCATCAGCATCGGGTCCACGGCGGACGATGTTGCGAATGCCAGCCGCCAGCTGTTGCGCTATCGCGCGGAAGCGACCGTATTCCTCTCGGGCTCACCGCCAGTCAGTCTCGTCGAGCTCACGCGACGAAACGGACAGCCGCTTATCGTGGTGAATCGGGCCGAGACCGGCCTCGACAGCGTCCATTGCGATGACCGGGACGGCGCGCAGCAGGCCTTTGAGGCCTTGCGGCTGGCCGGAGGCTCTCGTTTCGCAGTCGTCAACAGGGCAAATCCGTGCCTCAGTCTCGCCGCCCGCGAGCACGCCTTCGCTGAATTTGCCACCGCGTCCGGATTCGAGACGAAAATCGTTCGGGCTAGCCGCGCCGACTATGATGGCGGGAAAGAGGCGGCGCGGCAGCTGCTGGCGTGCGGCCCGATTCCCGACGCGGTCTTCTGCGTGAATGATCTTATGGCATTCGGCACGCTCGATTACATTCGCGGGGCGGGTCTTTACGTACCCAACGATGTATCGGTCATTGGCTTCGACGATGTGCCCATGGCCGCATGGAGCTCCTATGGTCTAACGACTCTGCGGCAGGATCCTCAACGGATTGCCCGGGATGTCATATCGATTCTCAACCGGCGTCTCGCCGAACCAGACTCCCCGCCTATCTCCGTGCACTTCCCGGTCGAGCTCGTCATTCGCGAAACAATCAAAGCGCGCCGGTAGCAAAGCCAACCAACTGATGGAGGATGAAAATGGCCTTCAATTTCCTTGCCCGCGAAACAGGACGCGTCCATGTTTGTGGACACCGCGGCTACAGTCTCCGTTACCCAGAAAATACGGTGCCGGCATTCGAAGCCGCAAAGGTTGCGGGGGCGACCACGGTGGAGATCGACGTCGTCCTGACCGCAGACGGTGAGCCGATCGTCCTGCACGACCTGACCGTCGACAGAACGACTAACGGCCACGGTTTTGCAGCCGACCTCAGCCTCGAGCAGATCCGCAGACTGGATGCAGGGGTTTGCTTTCATCCCGCTTTCGCCGGAACGAAAATACCGACCGTAGCGGAGGCGCTCGATTGGGCAAAGCGGGACAATATGGGGATCGTACTCGAGATCAAGGAGGCGGAGCGGCCTGACATCGCCGTTGATCGCGTGGAGGGATTGCTGCGAGCAACGGGCACCCTCGACCGCGTTATTGTCATCAGCTTCGATCACGTGTTGCTGAAACGGGCGGTCGAGCGCCACCTACACCTGAGGACCGAAGCCATCACCCACGCCCGCCACGCCGACCTTGTCGGAGTGTTGAGGGCATGCAGTGCGAATTCGGTCTCGATCGAACTCGACATGTTCTGTGCCGACGATGCGAGGGCGTTGCATGAAGCGGGGTTCAGCAATCGCGTCCACGTGCCTCGCCCCGACGCGCTCGCTCCGTACTGGCGCGCAGGACGCGATCCCTTGCCTGCGCTGGTGCAATGGATTGCTGACGGACTTATCGACACGGTCTCGGGTGACGATGTGCCGTTCATCGCCATGCTCGCCAAGCGCGCGGGCCGCACCGGCGCAGTCTCCTGGAGTTAGCCGACAACCGCTTCTTCCGTCGCGTCAAGGCGGTGAAAGCCATTGCGCGAACGTGTTGACTCCCGGCCATATTTGCGGCCGGACCTCAGAATCGAGGCGCGTCGCGAAATGCCAAAATCTCGTCCGCACAAGGCTCGTTTCCGCTTGCCGGACGATGGCTTCGACTAATGGAGTTGGGTTCAACATCGACGCCCCAATTTTCTGGCCGGAATTGCCCGGCACGTCTCCTCGTGGGATATTGACGAGCCGCTTGCGGCTGCGTTGTTTTTGACGACAATAAATGCAAGGCGCCTTTCGCGACGCGCTGCCACGGGCTGCCGGTGAATGAATGCGTGGCGCGTGGCGGCAGGGCTGCTCTTGACCCCGGACGCGGACCAATAATTCGAGCCCCGGGGCGGGTCGATAGCTGCACCGACGTGCATTCGGCAATTCAAAATGGACCGACGAGATCGATGAAGACCGTCTTCGTACTTTTCGATTCGCTCAACCGACACGTGCTCGCCCCCTACGGGGGACGGCGGGTGCCAACGCCCAATTTCTCCCGGTTGGCGGAGCACACCGCAACATTCGAGCGCCATTATGTTGGCAGCCTGCCCTGTATGCCGGCGCGCCGCGATCTGCAGACCGGGCGGCTCAGCTTCCTTCACCGGAGTTGGGGGCCGCTTGAGCCGTTCGACAATTCCTTTGCCGAGTTGCTGCGCCGGGCCGGGTCTTACAGCCACCTCGTCACCGACCACTTCCATTATTTCGAGGACGGCGGCGCCACGTATCACACCCGATATGACAGCTACGATTTCATCCGTGGGCAAGAAGGCGATCCCTGGAAAGCAATGGTACAGCCGCCATGGGACCGCCTGTGCCAGATGTATCATGAGCGCCAGTTCAGCCAGTCCGCACGCGACAAGTTTCGCCGCAACATCGTAAACCGCGAATTCATCAAGGACGAGAGCGAGTTCCCGTCGGTGCGTTGCTTCGACACCGGACTGGAGTTCCTTGAGCGAAACCGGGCTGCTGACAACTGGGTTCTGCAGATCGAAACGTTTGATCCGCACGAACCTTTCACTGCGCCCGAGCGGTTTCGCGAGGGATTCAGGACGGGCTGGAACGGTCCGGTTCGCGACTGGCCACGCTACGGCCGCGTCGACGAATTGCCGGAAGAGTGCGAGGAACTGCGCGCCAACTACTACGCTGTCGTCGCGCTTTGCGATTTCCTCATCGGGCAGCTTCTCGATTATTTCGATGCGCACGACCTTTGGCGAGATACCGCCCTTGTTGTCACCACCGATCACGGCTTTCTTCTCGGGGAGCACGATTTCTGGGCGAAGAACCGGATGAACATGTATGAGGAGATCGTGCACATTCCTCTCTTCGTCCACGATCCGCGCCGGCCGGAAAGCGCGGGCACCCGGCGGTCGGCTCTGACCCAGACCATCGATCTCGCGCCGACATTCCTCGACTTGTTCGACGTGCCGACCGTTGCCGAGATGCAGGGCCACTCGCTCCTGGCGGTGCTCGACGCCGATCGCTCGCTGCGGCAAGGGGCACTGTTCGGCTATTTCGGCGGTGCGATCAACGTGACGGATGGACGTTATACCTATCACCGGTTTCCGCCCAACCCTCGCTCCCAGGAGCTTTACCAGTACACACTGATGCCGACCCACATCTGGGAGCGCTTCACGCCGGAGGAACTCGCTGGAGCTTTGCTTGTAGAGCCCATGCCTTTCACGAAGGGAGCGCCCGTCCTCAAAGTACCGGTGAACGAGCGGTCACCCATGTTCGACAATTATGGCCCCGGAGCGCTCCTTGAAAGTGAAACACGGCTCTATGATCTCGCCAATGATCCAGGGCAAATTACGCCCCTTACCTCTCCCGAGATTGAGCACGCAATGACGTGTCTCATGCAGGATCTCATGCGCGCCAACGACGCTCCACTCGAAGCTTACGCACGCATTGCGATTTGAGGCCAAGTCATGTGGGACGCTCGATAGAACTGCCTTTCTTTCCCGCCGCTGGGATGAGCAAGCGGCGCCTTGCGACGTCGGTCCACCGAGAACGTCCACGGTTCCGAATGAGGGATTGGAAGCGGCTCGTGACCGGTTTCGCCGCCTCCGGGGACGTGGCGATGATCCAATCCGGTGCGGCCCTAAAGCCCGAACATTGCGGGCCCTGGGGCTAGCAAAGCGCTATTCCCGCAGATCAGCTCGAGACCAAGAATGGATCGGCAAAGGCAAAAAATACCTCTTGCTCTCGTGACGCCGAATATCTCTACTGAAAAGTTACCGCAGCTGAATCTGATACATATGGGGCGGCGTTGGCCAGTTCGATCAATCTGAGTATCTACAGCGATGTCATGGTTGTCCTTGCAACGGCGGGCGTGATCGTCCCCGTCGTCAGCAGGTTGGGCGCGAATCCGATTATCAGCTATCTCACCCTGGGTGCACTTTTGGGACCCTTGGGGCTTGGCGCCGCCATGGACCAGATGCCTTTTCTCTACTGGATAACGATCGTTGAACCGAACAACGTTGCTGGCATTGCTGAACTAGGCGTTGTCTTTCTGCTTTTTTTGATTGGGCTCCAACTGTCGCTGTCCCGGCTTCTGGCTCTACATCGGCTTGTATTTGGCCTTGGGGGCCTGCAAATCGTGATCACGGCAGCCATCCTTACATTGATCGCGGTCTTGTTCGGTGTGGGTACACAGCAGGCATTGGTGGTCGGTTTAAGCCTGGCCCTTTCTTCGACTGCCGCCGTGGTTGAATTGCTTTCCAACAAGCGGCGCATGTCCACGACCACGGGGCGCGCCACCTTCTCGGTACTTCTCGCTCAAGACCTTGCGGTCGTACCGCTGCTGTTACTCGTGGGTATCCTTGCTTCTGACACCGGCACCAATGTTGCCACCATTCTCGGAATCGCCTTGCTGCAAGCCGCCGCCTCGCTCGGAATGATTGTTCTGTTTGGCAGAGTTTTTCTAAGATCGCTTTTTCATCTTGTGGGATCGCTGGATTCCTCAGAGGTTTTCTTGGCTGCCGTTTTGTTCATCGTCGTGGGGGCCGGCTTCGCGGCCGCCTTATTTGGGCTACCCATGGCAATGGGTGCGTTTGTTGCAGGTATACTCCTGTCGGAAACGGAATTTCGCAAAGCTGTCGAGGCCATTGTCGAACCCTTCAAAGGCCTCCTTTTGGGCGTCTTTTTCTTCACCGTCGGCATGTCAATCGACATAGTCGAATTCATCAAGACACCAGGCTTGATCATTTCACTGTTGTGCATATTGCTCATAGTCAAAGTCATCGTGCTGGCGCCGCTCGCTCGGCTATTCAGTCTCGCTCTGCCGAGCGCAATTGAGATGGCGATGCTGTTGGCCGCCGGCGGAGAGTTCGCCTTCGTTGGCATTGGAGCGGGTGCCGCCGCCGGTATCGTATCGCCTCATGTGTCCGGTATGGCTTTAACAGTAGTGGCAATCAGCATGGCCCTAACGCCGCTCTTGGCCACACTGGGAGAACATCTGGCGAGAGCGATTTCCAAAACCGAGCATGGACCCGAGTTAGACGAAATGCCTGATGTAATGACAGGACATGGCATCGTCG
Source organism: Rhizobium giardinii bv. giardinii H152 (assembly GCF_000379605.1). Lineage (GTDB taxonomy): Bacteria > Pseudomonadota > Alphaproteobacteria > Rhizobiales > Rhizobiaceae > Pararhizobium > Pararhizobium giardinii. The sequence continues at coordinate 166,555 of NZ_KB902624.1, forward strand.
TCGGTTACGGACGCGTCGGTAGGGTGGTTGCCGGTATGTTGCAACGCCATGGATTGGCATACCTGGCGATCGACGCCGATCCGGCGCTGGTTTCTCGCGAAAGGCGCAAGGAGAACGCCGTGTTTTTCGGCGATGCTCGCAACAACAATTTCCTGAGGATATGTGGGCTGTCAGAAGCCAGTTCGCTCATTGTGACGATTAATGATGATCATGCCACGGACCGCATAATCGAAATTGTTCGGGCAGCGCGACCCGACCTGCCAATCGTCGTGCGCGCCAGGGATGCTACTCATGCCCGGCATCTTTACGCTATGGGCGTAACGAACGCTGTGCCGGAAACAATTGAGGCGAGTCTCCAATTGTCAGAAGCGACCCTGATCAGCATGGGCATCCCTATGGGTAAGGTTGTTGCCAGCATCCATGAGCGACGGGATGAGTTCCGAAAGGAGTTGCAATAAGCGTCTGATTGTTTTTCCCAAGCTTGAGGGGAGGCACGATTTCTTCGCCGGAGATGCCCACCGGCGCCCACATCCTTCAGCTTGCGATGCGAAGGGCCCGGGGGAATTGCGTGGAGGTCCTGCTGGAAGAACAATCACCCCGCGATCACCTGGGAGCGGAGGCGCCCGAAAGATGGCCGCCAAGCCGAATGGCGCTATATTCGCTTGTGAAGGAGGCCGAAGCAATGGATGTCAATGACCGAAACACTTCCGGGGCCGCTTCCGAAGAAGACCGGGCGAGGGGGCGGGACGCCGACACACCAAATGAGATCCCGGCCAAAGGATTTAGAGACGTATTCTGGCGGTTGGTTAGCGAAGTGAGCGAGGACCGGGTCACGCTGATCGCCGCGGGAGTGACGTTCTATATTCTGCTTTCACTCTTTCCCGCTCTCGGCGCGCTTGTTTCGCTCTATGGTATCATAGCGGACCCGAGCACGATGGCGAAACAGATAGAGTTCATCTCGGATATACTTCCGCCTGGGGCATTCGACATCATCCTTAACCAGCTCAACGTGCTTGTCCAACAGAAGGCATCGTCGCTTAGCATTAGCTTTGTGGTGGGGCTGGCTATAGCGCTTTGGAGTGCAAACAGCGGGATGAAGGCGATCTTCGATGCCATGAACGTTGCTTACGGCGAGGCCGAAAAAAGAGGAATTGTAAGACTGAATTTGGTCTCACTGACCTTTACACTCGGCGCGCTGATCTTCGCGGCGATTCTCATCGCGGCGATTGGAGGTGTTCCGGCAGTACTTGCCTACATATGGCTGGACCGTTGGCAGGAAACCCTAATTCGCCTCCTGCGGTGGCCAGTCCTGCTGATCTTGGTCGCTGGGGGGATCAGCCTGATCTATCACTACGGCCCAAGCCGGGAGCCCGCGAAGTTTCGATGGCTGAGTTGGGGAGCCGTGTTCAGTACCCTCCTTTGGCTGGCCGCCTCCATACTGTTCTCCTATTATCTCGAAACATTTGCGGATTATCAAGCGACCTATGGGGCGTTGGGCGCGTTAATCGGCTTCATGGTTTGGACCTGGATCTCGGTCATCGCATTGATCGTCGGAGCGGAGCTGAACGCGGAACTGGAGCACCAGACGGCCCGCGACACGACGACCGGAGCACCCTTGCCAATGGGCGAACGGGGGGCATACGTCGCCGACACGATCGGGCCGCCGGTGGACTGACACCTTTTCCTGGAGTTGGTGGCGGCGACTCCAGGAGAGATGGACTCTGTCCGGACTTGGGATCGCAACCCGCGTCAGCGCTGCCGCGTTGACCTGTCAGTGAAGGCGCAGGCAACGCTGAATGAGTGCCCTGCAACAAGCCCAGGTGGAAGCATTCCTCCCTGTCTCAACTGTCGCGCCTCTTCTGATCGGCCTTTGATCTCCCTTCGGGAACAATTCCTCCACGTGCAAGTTCTGCCAGCTAAGTTAAGTGGCCGCTAATTAAAGTGGAGGAAGACACGATGCCTGAGGATTTCTTGCCAGCCGGCGGATCAGCTCCGTCCCCCGAAAACAGAAACAGTACTTCTGACGACCCCTCCGCTGCTACAACAATGGGCTTCAGCGAACTCAAAGACAAAGTCGCTGACGACCTTGATGCGGCTCGGGGTATGATCAAGGACGGCACTGAAGCAGCGGTCGCAAAGGTGAAGGGGTCGGTTTCAACACAGACGAACTTCGCCGCGCGCCAAGCCCGCGGAATCGCGAGCGCACTCGAAAAAGTCGGCGCCGAACTTGAACGCGGCGAGCAGCCCCAAGTCGGCCGGTACGCCAGGCAAATTGGCGGTAGCATTCAAAGGATCGCCAACGAGATCGAAGATCGGGATATAGGCGAGGTTGCCGGCATGGCTGAAGATTTCGGGCGCAGGCAGCCGCTCGCCTTTCTCGGTGTGGCGGCAATCGCGGGCCTCGCTGCCAGTCGGTTTCTCATGGCCTCTGCGAAGCGCGGCTCCCGCCAGGAGACCGATGTGACCGGGCCGACGATCATACCATCGGACACTCAGTCCGGCCGAGCTTCCGAGATCGCAACGGGAGGGCAAATCAATGGTTAAGCCAAATGACGATGCTCCACTTTCTCAACTTGTGACCGGCTTGTTTTCCGACGTCACGGGATTGCTTCGCAAAGAGATAGACCTCGCGAAAACCGAGGTTTCGGAGAAGCTCTCAAAAGCGATCGGCGGCATTGAAGTGCTGCTCGCGGGTGTTGTCCTGGCAATTGGCGCGATTGGCGTTCTGCTCGGTGCGCTTGTCGGGGTGCTTGCAGCAGTCATGGTCAATCAGGGGATGACCGAGGTGAACGCGGACGCAGCCGCGGCGGTGATTGTTGGCTTGCTTGTCGCCGTAGTTGCCTGGGCACTGGTCGCGCGAGGCCTCGCGGTTTTGCGGGGATCCAGCTTGAATCTCGATCGGACGACCGCATCACTGCGCCGTGACATGAACGTCGTCAAGGAGAAGATGTGATGGACCATTCTGTCGAAAAAACCTCCGCCGACATCCAGAGAGAAATAGATGTCGATCGCCAGCGAATTGAAGAACGTATCGGCGCAATTCAGGACCGAATGTCGCCGGGGCAAATGCTGGACGAAATGCTTGCCTACGCAAAGGCAAGTGGGGGCGGAGAATATGTGAGCAATCTTGGCCGGGCGATAAAGTCAAATCCGCTGCCGGTCGCATTGATGGGTGTCAGCCTGGCCTGGCTTATGGCAAAGCAGGGGAGTACGTCATCCTCGCTGAACACGTCCACCTCCGAGCGCGCCGATGCGTATCCACTCTATCCCGCAAAAGGCGACGTTCGCCGGGTCGGTCCGGCGGTCCTGGAAGATGGGGCGAGATACAGCCGGTTCACCGATGAAACCGGTCGGCAATTCAAGGCACTGACGGATGCCGAGGGTCGCCGTGCGGGGCACTTCGTGGATGAGGCCGGCAATATGTATCGCGGCTTCGTTGATGCTGGTGGAAGACAGATCGAACGCATACTCGATGAGTCAGGAAAAATCCTTGATCAAGCTACTGGATGGGGTTCGCAAGCCTGGTCGAGCGTCAAGGATGCTGTTGGCGAAGCTGGCGCAAAGGCGTCGAGCCTCGCAAGCTCGATATCTCAAGGTTCCGGAGCCGCTGCCGCGACAATTCAGCACCGGGTCGATGACCTTAATCGCACAATTATCACCCACTTCCGCAATCAACCGCTCGTAGGAGGGGCATTGGCGTTTGCGGTTGGCGCGGCAATTGGCGCGGCCCTTCCTCCCACCGAACAGGAAGACAGTGCACTGGGAGAATCCTCTGACAAACTGAAAAAAAATGTGACCACGCAGGCAGTGGATGCATTTGATCAGGGCAAGGAGGCTGCGTCAGAAGCTTTTGAGAAGGCGATGGCTGTGGCATCAGATGTTCATGATGCCGCCAGGGATCGGATGGTGGAGGAGGTTGAATCCTTGAAACATGGTCCAGATATTGGTGGGGATCATCGCTAGAGGATTGATCGAGACAATCGCGTTTTTTTGGTCGCCGCCGGCAGCGGCCAAATACAGCCGCGTCGATTTGGGTGCGCCGCAGGCCGGATCGATGGGTCGCGCAAAATGGCGACCGCGACGCACATCGTTCCTTATCGGAGCGCAGCTTGGTGATCGCTGAAGCCGTTTCCCCGGTTGCGCGCGAAGTGGGTTTTTCTTGTCCGCACAGGTTGCGTTATCGCGGGTCACCAGCAACACGCGTGCACGAAATCTGGGCCAGCTAGAGGTGAATCTCGGCGCCTCCTCGAACCGACCTGAGGCAGGAACACATGGCCGCGGGAAGCCGCCAGCGCTTGGCTTCCCGCGATATTCTGCGCTCCGCGATAACCCGCAGCGTTGATTGCCGAGGGCGCCCGTTGTGCGGGAGGAAGCTGATAGTTGCCCAAGACCATAGCGGGCCCCGAGAAAATCAGTGTCGCAGCCGCCGTTGCCAAACGTCGCCGGCGAACCAACCGCGCTCAAATCTGGTCTCGCCATGGCGAAAGCGGGCAAATCCGACCTGCACATCAACAGCCAAAGATCAAAAGCCGGAATCGTCAGTGAGCCCGCAGATCTCTGACGCGATAGCCGGATCGATTTTCTTGGTCCGGGTGGCGCGCGGAACCCGCAGTCAAAGCACGGTGACGTTCTCGGCCTTAGACTTCCCAGTCTTGCGGTCCTGGCCTAGCTCGAAGCTGACCTTGTCACCTTCTCTGAGCGAGCCCCCTCGCTGCAATGCAGACGCGTGAACGAACACGTCCGCTCCTCCATTTTCGGGAGTAATGAAGCCGAATCCCTTATCATCGTTGAAAAATTTCACAGTACCGGTCGCCATCTCAATTCCTCGTTAACCTTTGCGGCATGTCTAGGCGCGAAACAAACCCTACAGCGGGAGCAATCGCCAATCAACCGATGAAGTTCGCTCATCGGAAAACCGCGAACTCTTTGCCGCGCGAACCCTCCTCGGATGGACGACCTAGGCCTGCCTCCGGTTCGTGGCAAACGCTTCAAGAATATGACGGGGCGCGAACCGCGGCGTGAACCCCCACATCCAGTCGGTGTGAAACGGTGCATCTACTTGTGATTGCGGATTCGGATGTCCAGTGGCAACAAACGTCGATGAGGCGTGGGCCCTCCTCGAACACCGTCGCCGTCTTGCAATATTGGTTACGGCGTCCAGGTGCCGGGAAGAACGGACGGGTTCGAACCGGACGGTAGCCGGAGAGCAGCCGGTTGCATCGGTGCCGATGCTTCGGCTGCCATGCGGTCAGCGAAGGTGATTGGCCGGCGGGACTTGCCGAACGTCAACTGTTTCGGCCGGCTTGCCAGCCTGCCGACACGCCGAAGCAGCGTACGATCGTGCCAAGCGTCGGCATCGTCGTCGGCACGACTAGTCCAACAAAACCAGCAGATCGTTGAACGTCGCCAAACCTCCCTTATTGACCGACGGCTGAATGATTCAAGGAACTCTGTGGGATTAAGTGCGGCCATTCGGTCGGCGTGTTCGCTGACATGGCGCGGTTACCTGACACGGTCGGCTGAAAAGCATTTCAGCAGAGCAGGGGCCGGTAGTTCAAACCACCCTCATCCGTGGATTACAATCGGTCGGCGTCAATTGTGCGAAAGCGGACAGTTGGCGCCCGCGGTATTGTTGCGTTGCCCCGGTGGGGATAGGTTGCCTTGTCGGCTTATGGGCTAAATCATGGATCGACCAGGTGCACATTCGATATTGATCTTGGAAGACGAACCGCTTATCGCACTTGATCTCGAGCAGATAGTCGCTGAAGCGGGCTTTGTGGCCGTTTCCACTTTCACAACCCGCCAAAACGCAAAAATTTGGCTGACCGCCCACTCCCCCGACGTTGCTTTGATCGACATTTTTTTAGAAGATGGCCGGTGCAGCGATGTTGCGCTTGCACTCAAGGAACGTGGGGTGCCGTTTATCGTTTGTTCCGCCTCTGCAAAGCGCGACGCAGAGGATATATTCCGGACGGGGGTATGGCTATCAAAACCGTTCTTGCCGAGAGAGGTAATCGGAGCGCTGCGTGAGGTTCGCCACATGAAAAATGACGGCAGACCGCATGCGCTCTGATCGCAGGCCGAGCAACCACCGATCACTGCGGCGCAGCAGGCCATGAGCACCCTTGGCCATGACATCCCGCAGCAGCGCTGTGCCGCGTGGGCCTGATCGTATTCCGGTTTCTGCTGGAAAAGACGCAATCGGCATCCTCGCCGGTGGAGCACGTGCAGGGCTTCCTCAGTCTCGGTGCTTAGAGTCCTCTGTTGGGTTGCCGATGCGATTGCCTGAAGGGTGGTGGTGGTGAGGGGGCCATCGCCGGCGTAACCAGCTCGATGTTCTTGCCGAACCGACCCGCGATCACGGTCTGGTCCGGCCCTCCTCGTGGCCGCAAGCCCGCGGGCAGGGACAACTAACCGTTCCGCAAGGACGCTCGATGTCTTCGAATTGTTGCCTGCCGTTGGGCGCCAGCGCGATGCTTTTTCGTGCCGCACGAGGCCAGCTCGGATCAAATCTTGCGTTGTCGCCCGATATACACTTCGTCAATGTCATCCCGCTGGCGCCCGCCGAGGGCTGCGCCGACGCCGGCGACGAAGCCGCCAATAAGAAGCGAAACCGCGCCGAGCAAGGCGGCAGTGGCGCTTGCCTTGCGGGCTGTGTCGGCCGCTTGCTCAGCCGCAACCTTGGCGTCGTCGATGCGTTTTAAAACGGTATCGACGCGGGCCTTGGCATCCGCTTCGGAAAGGCTTGTGCGCGAAGCCACAAGCTGGGCGAGATAGGTGCGGTCGGCTTCCGGCATATCGCCGCTGGCTGCGCTGTTGAGAAGGATGCGCGACACCTGGCCGGCGGCGTCATCCTGCGGCGTTCGCGCCGGCGTGGCGGTCGGATTGGCAGGACGCAGCAGGCTGTCGACAAAATAGGAGGTGACATTGCTAGCTTCGTTCGACGTTGCCGCGGCGGCACCGGCAGCCGTTGCCCCGGCGGTTACGGTTGCGGTGGCCTGGACGCCTGTGCCGATCATCGATGAAACGGCCGATCCGAGCGATCCTGCCACAATCAGGGTGGCGAGGGCCCAGGCGAGAACGCCATGCGCCGTATCGCGGAAGAAAACTTCGTCCGCGTGAACGCTGCTCCATTTCGTCCGCAGGCGCCCGGCAATATACCCGCCGAGCGCAGACGATATCCACTGCACAACAACGAGCCAGATGGCAGTCGAAACCGCGAAGGTTGTCAGTGACATGCCTTCGGAGGACCAGGGCGACACCATCGTCAGTCCGAAACCTGTGCCGAGCAATGTCAACAACAACGTGACCGCCGCCGCCGCCACCGCGCCGGCGATGATGGCGCCCCAGCTGACTGCGGAGACCGACGATTCGTCGGAGGAAAAAGCTGGCACTGTAGAGGAAGGAATCGTCATCGCGCCCACCTATCTGAAGAAGAGGGCGAGAAGGATGATAATGGGGATCGGAACCCCCAGCAGCCAGAGCAGAATTCCGCGTCCCATGTTGGTTCTCCCTTGCCTTTATAGCCGCTGTTTCAAACGGTTGCCTCATGCCGCTATAAACTCGGGTTGAGGGTTTTGGTTCCACCGCCGATTTGCCACGGGCCTGCGTCACGCCCGCGTCGGCCCGCGATTGAGGGAGCCCAGGCGGTGATCGTAGTGGCCGGTCCTTTCGCGCAAACTCGGTGTCTGTACGCTTCCAGACAATTGTGTCAGGCGAAGATTTTTATCGGAACCACCTTTCATTAGCAAAGTTGGATAAGGCGTCGTGTTGAACGGCGAGCAGTCCAAACAGGAGATAGTAAAATGCCTAACCAGCAATCGGGAAGCCGTGACCAGGGTCAAGGGAACCGTGGTCAGCAAGGTGGCCGCGGCCAAAAATCCAGTGATACGTCAAAGCGCGGCTTTGCCTCCATGGACGATGACAAGCAGCGCGAAATCGCCTCGAAGGGCGGTGAGGCGTCCGGCGGAAACTTCAAGAACGATCCGGAGCGGGCAGCCGAAGCCGGCAAAAAAGGCGGACAGTCCTCAGGCGGCGGTGACCGTGGCGGCCGGTCGTAACCGTATCCATACATTGAAATACGGGAGGCCGTTTGGCCTCCCGATGATTTCAAGTGCCCACGGAGATACGGTTCAGTTGCCAAACGCCCTGCGAAACAGAGCTCTGATAGGAGGAGATACGATGAACAAACGCGATATTCCCTGGAGGCATCCGCTAAAAGTCACCCTTCGGGACGGCATGGATCGAACATTCGCGAGCGTCTACGATGCGCTGGATTTCCTGGAAAACGAATGGCCGCAGAAACGCGGCGCCAGTTACGATCGAGCGATTCTGGCCTGTAGACGAGGTTTGAGTGGCCTGGCGCCGGCAGAAGTGGCGCGAGAGGCGTTTATAGCCGCATGTCTCGAGACTGGCCTGCCGGCGGTGGTGGCGGCGCCGCTGCCCTATCGTCGATCTGGTCATTTGCCTTGGGCGCGCGTTTAAAGGACCAAACGGCACTCACCCCGGGGCATGGTCGGCCTTTATGATAATGCGCGCCGACCTCATCCGTCGACGGAACAAACAAAGTAATCTCGTGTTGAGTTGTCGTGGCAGCAGGTCATTCGCTGCATTCCAGGTTATGCCTCACGGGTGGAGGTGGCAATGAAGTTTCTCAAGAACAATGGTCTGACGATCGTCCTGCTGGCGGCCACGGTGATCACCATCCTCGGAATGCTTATGACCGGCCTGTCGGTCTACAACGACGACCTCACGAAGCACGGCGCGCAAGCGGTCGCAGTCGGCGAATACCTTACGACGGGACACTTCCTCTCCGCTCTGTTTGAAAACTGGGAGAGCGAATTTCTCCAAATGTCGGCCTACGTCGTGCTCACGGCGTTTTTGTTCCAGCGCGGTTCGGCGGAATCCAAAGATCCCAACGAGAGTTCGCCGCAGGATGCCGATCCCGCGGGCGACGAGAACAAGCCGGACGCGCCACTTCCGGTGCGGATGGGCGGGCTTCCCAGATCATTGTATTCCTATTCTCTCGGCTTTGCGTTGTTCCTGCTCTTCGCTGTGAGCTTCGTGCTCCATGTGCGGGGGAGCCTGGTCGCCGAGGCGGTCCAGGCTCGTCTGCACGGAGAACCAGAACCCGCGATAGCAGATCATCTTTCTAGCGCCCAGTTGTGGTTTGAGTCGTTTCAAAACTGGCAGAGTGAGTTCCTGTCGACCGCCGTCCTCGTCGTCCTCTCCATATTTTTGAGGTTTCGGGGCTCGCCGGAGTCAAAGCCCGTGTCGGCCCCCCACTCGCAGACGGGCGCATGAGGACGAGGACCGGGTGCCGATCGGAGCGGTGCCGTCTTCGCCACACCGGCTATAGGCGCGACGAGCTGATCGACGCCCCTTTCGCGGGCTCAGGACGCTCCCCTCAGCTCGTCTGGCTGCCAGCGTCATCACTTAGACGATGACGCTCTTCACATCCGGACGCCGCTTGGTGGCATGCTGTGTGCCACGTATTTTTAGCGACGCTTCGCCGCGACCGAGCTTCATAGCCACCGTTTAACCCGGGTGCCGGAGGCACCCGGGCAAGGTCCTGTGTGGATCATTTGGGGCTGTTGATCGGGATGCGCTTTGCGTTTGCCGCAGCCGTTTCGCTTTTTGGCAAGGTTACCGTGAGCACCCCGTTCTTGAAGGTTGCCGCGACCTTGCCCTCCTCAATGTCGCGACCGAGGGCGAGACGCCGCTCAAAACGCCCGTAGTAGCGTTCGCTGAACTGACGATCCTTGTCCTGTTCTTTGAATTCTTCTCGCCGCGAAGCGTCAGAACACCGTCTTCCAGCAAGACCTCGAGGTCGTTCTCCTCAAGACCGGGCAACTCAGCGGTCACCTGTATTTCCTTGTCCGTCTCCGAAAATTCGACACTGGGCCACATACCGTTGCGAGGGGTCATGCCGCCAAACAATGATGGCGCATCGAAACCCCGAAGGGTTTCGTCGAACAGCCGGTTGATGTTGCGATGCAGCGACAGGAACGGATCCATATCGTCCCTGCGCCCAAACGTCGGAATCTGGTTGCTGCCACGGTTCCAGGGGATCAAGTCACGTACACTCATCGTCGTTTCCTTTCTCGGTCTGTAACCTTCCTTTCTTTGCTCTTTGCGTGACCGCAGCGACCCCGCTCTCGAGGGGTTGGGTCTCGACCACGGTTTGCGTCAGGCCGCTACATTGCCTTCGATCTGTTTCGAAGGCTCCGCGGTCGGCGCAGCATCGATCGCGATCCGGCGCGGCTTCATCTCCTCGGGAATTTCCTTCGTCAGGTCGATGGTCAGCAGTCCGTTCTCAAGCTTCGCGCCATTGACGTTGACGTGGTCGGCGAGCTCGAAGCGCCGGACAAAGGGTCCCAGTGCCAATGCGCGATGGAGATACTGCACGTCCTCGTTTTCGGGCCTGGCGCCGTTGATCACCAACATATTCGGCTCATGCGTGATCGTCAGTTCGTCGTCGCTATAGCCGGGGACAGCGATCACGATTCGGTAGCTGTCCTCACCGAGTTTGACGATGTCATAGTGCGGCCCGTTGTCGCCGTTCTGCGGCACTGCGGTCCTTTCCAGCAGGTCGAAAATACGGTCGAAGCCGACGCTCGACCTGTAGAAGGGCGAGAAGTCCATATTCGTTCTCATAGCTACATCCTCCTTTGAGCAACATAGATACGAGGGGGCGTCAAGAAAGCCGACGCTCCCTGACAGTGTCGGCCCATCTTTGCTGCCGACACAAATGAGATGGGACTCCATTGCGTCGCGTCAAGAGGAAATCAAGTCTATTTCGAGCGGCTCAGTGAACAAATGTCATATGATTCAGACTGTTAGCATTCGGTGCGCTCGAGTGCTTAAAAAATATTTCATCCAGGCGGATGCGTCGATCAATCCGGCAACTCGGGAGGTGCGCTGGTCACCGCGGACGGGCTGCTCGTTGGCATCAACACTGCCATCATCGCGCCGGCCGGCGGCAATGTCGGTATTGGCTTTGCGGTTCCAATCGCAATGGCATCGAGGGTGATGGAGCAACTGATCGAGCATGGCGAAGTCCGGCGCGGCCGCATCGGCATCTCCGTCCAGGACCTGACACCCGACCTGGCCGAAGCGCTCGGCATAGAGCAAAGCTACGACGCCGTCGTCGGCAGGGTTGAGCGCAATTCCCCGGCGGCCCACGGGGCTTCAAGCTGGTGATGTCATCATTGCCGTTAACGATCGTAAAATCACCGGCTCGGCAGATCTGCGCAATCATGTCAGGCTGGCGCAGGTCGGATCTCACGTCGAAATCGATACCTGCGTGATGGGGTGCCCAAAACGGTGACGGTTCGCATCGAGCCGGATGAAGCACTTGCCGAGCCCAGCGCTATATCCGCTCGCCTCGAGGGCGCGCAGTTCCAGGATGCGACCGGCAACATGGTCGTTTCCAGTATTGAAGATGGAGGTGCCGCTGCGCGATCGGGCTTGCGGGCGGGCGACGTGATCGTTGCCGTCAATCGTCGCCCCGTCTCCACCGTGGCGGAACTCGCGGCGGCGTTGAACAACGCCAGCGGCACGATCGCTCTCGAACTGTTTCGCGGTGGGTTGGAGCTCTTTTGGTGATCCGGTAGCTCGTTGCCCGACGCTTGACGAATTGAAAGTCGCGTGAATGGAGGAGAACGATGAAACACGATTGCTTTCGACACCCGGTGACAATCCTTGCAGGGCTCGGAAGTCCGGCTAAGGTCCATGGCGTGAAAGAGGCCTATGGCTGGCTGAATGAGGCCGCCATCGAAGCGAAATTCAACGCACGCAATCGCACTCAATGCCTGCAGGGCAGCACTTGCGGGCGCGAAGTCGAGATCGCTCGCGGGACGCTTGTCAACTTCGCGAGACGGGCCAATCTTCTCGCGCCCGATACCGAGGCGATCGTCGCCGCCGGTGGGGGCGCTGTGCTTGTGCATGCAGGACCCTACATCGAGGCGACGTCAAGCACGCAACCTGAAGGCAGGGCGCTCTGTGCGACGTCGTGCCAGAGTTGTTCTTGGGCCGTGACGCCAGTGGCAAGCAACTTCGCGAGAGTCTTTGGCAGATTGTATCTACCGCTGGGAGATATTGCACTGCACAAAAAGTATTACTAGAAAAGCGTCGGGTGGCAAATATAATACTTTTGATTTTAAATCTATTGCCGTTTGTCATGGATTGACAAACGGAATCTATACTGTACTTTCAGGCTCTGTTTGTCAGATCAAACCCCAAATAACTTGTCTCTACATTTTAATCAGACGCAAGCCGCGTCCGTTATCCGTACCATTGTGTCGCGTCTTGAACGGAGAATTCAGTGATGAAGCAGGTTGTCGAGTACCAGGGTATCCCGGTTGGTGTTCTCATGCAGCGTGACGGCTGCCTTGCCTTCATGGCGGTGAAATACGATGTCATTGAGCTTGATGGCGAACGCTTTTCGTCGGTAGCCGAAGCGCGCGAGGCCGTTCGGGTCCATGTGAGACGACACGAACCAAGGATGCCGATGAACCGGGGTAACGCATTGTCGAGCGGTGGACTGTCCCAATAGAGAGCTGCAGCCACAATTCTTGACCAGACACGATTGGCCGAACGCGCTCACCGAGACAGTTACGCGATCGGACGTCCGCACTCTGTGGTCGTCTCCATACATTGCGGGACCCGGGCGTCATGCGAGAATCTGCGGGCGTCGAGTCGCCAATATGGCTGGGTGGTGGCTCCAACCTGCCACGGGAGATTCGCTGGCATTGGAACCAACGCGTATTATCGGAGTTGGTCACTTAATGGGGTCCGCTGGGGATTTCATGACGTAATACTTTAGGCCCGCTGTTTCCGAACAGCGGGCCCGTTTGTGAGGCCGCACCGCACTACATGTAGGACTTTCCTTGGAACCATGTCCTTGCCGCCGTCGTTGTCCCCGGCATTTACAACCAAGTAGGAAGTCATGGAAAAACTCATTATACCTGCCGTATCGCTGTTCCTCGCACTCGGCGGCGCCGCAGCTGCACAGACGGCGACGGTTACCGTTCCCGGCGAGGCGCGGACATACGTTCTTGAGCAAAAGACGCCATCGGCCACGTTCGAAGGCGAACTTGCCGGCGGTACGACGCTTCCCAAGACGGTCGAGATCCACACGATCCGGGATCAGCCCGATTTTGGTTAACGACAAGCGCGTGCTGGTCAATCCCAAGACCCGCACGGTGGTCGAAATCGTCCAATGAGGTGAAAATGTTACTGCGGGCCCGGTTCCCTGGCCCGCAATCCTCCTTTACCAGTCGACCTTCGTCCAGATCAACGACCGTTCATGCTTGCCGCGCTCGTCAGAGCGCTGGAAGCGTGTCGCGCCATGCCTTGGCGACGATTCCATCGGAGCGGGCGACACTCAGCGTTTCCTGCAGCTCAGCCTTGTGACCTTTGTATGCCTGTCACGCGCTCGTAACGTTCAGCCGTTGTGCGTCATCGGATACCGTGACCTTGGCTTCGCGACGAAGTTACTTGTGCCGGCGGTAACTTGTCCGAGCCAGGTGGTTTTCGCTTTGGAGACGTGCGGGATTGATCGCGATCCTCTTGATGGGCCAGGGCATGGTCACAGACGACCTTGGTCAGCGCCTTGAGCGTTTCCCACNTGTCCCATCCAGCGGCGGTGAATTCATCGATCAGGTCGACGATCGAGTAGTTCAGGGCCTTTTGCAGCTCNGAGCGGTAGCCAGGATCGCCGATCGGAAGGCGTTTCGAATGGGGGGTTTCCATGGCGATCTCCTTTAATAAGGAAAACATAAAATAGACGCGTTTGTTCCAAGGGTCGGTAAGGAAACAAACGCGTCTTAGCCCCGCCAACGTCATAGTCTGGCGGGGATCTCGTCCGCCTTCGAACTCCGTCCTATCCGATCACTTGCCCGGCGCGAGCGGCGATCCGTCCAGAGATGTCTCGAACCGGCTCGCGCATCTGAAAGGCACGGCGGACCCCGCGGGGCAGAAGCGCCTTCAGGTGCTCGCGGCCGGACAGCCCCACAATCGGGGCGCAAGGCGTCATCGAACGATGGTGATCGCCGGGATAGAGGCGCGTGAATTCAGCGAAGTTCGCAAAGCCTTCGATGTTGCTGGCCGTGAGAAGGAACGTCTCGGCCGGGACACCNTCGGCCAGGATCACNTCATGGCTGTCGAGCATGATCTGGTAATACTCGATCGTCTCTCGGTGCGGAGCNGGTGCAATCGANGTGCCGTTGACCAGGTCCTTCACCCTGATCAGCACGCCATCGATCAACAACGCATGGCCGGGAGAGAGATAGAGATCCCGATGAGGCGTGCTGTGGCCAAGAGCGTGCCGCCAAATACGGATCGGCACGACGGCATCGTTCCAGGATGAACCGTTCCGCCTGTAGGCGTGGCGACCGATCCATTTGACCGCCCGGGCTTTGCCGTCCGCCGTTTCGACGCGATCGCCGATGTGAAGATCCTCGATGAAGACCTCGCCTGTCGGGGTCATGATGGAGGTGCCCCGCAGAAAGCACATCGGGCTGCCGCCGGACTGGCCGTGCCCGCCCGACTGGCCATGGCCCCCCGACTGGCCATGCCCCCCGGACGGCCCATGGCCCTGGCCAGGGGAACCGCCGCCTGTTTTCCACCACGCCTTTCCCTTGGCGTGGGCAGTCGAAGGAGACAAAGCTGCGGCTAAGAGCGCGATTTTTGCTGTCGCCGCAGTCGCCAGTCCGAGGAAGTGGCGCCGCGCGCGATTG
>NZ_KB902625.1 GCF_000379605.1 Rhizobium giardinii bv. giardinii H152
CGCCTGTACGACGGCAGAAACGTCCCGACGGATTTTCGCTGCCTCTTGGTCTGAGTGTCCGAAAGCACGGAAGCCGCCCGCGGTGTTAACCAACTGCGGCATGAGGCCAACATGGCCTAGAACCGGCACGCCCCTCGAGGTAAGAAACGCAATTGTCTCTGCCATTTCCTCTCCGCCTTCAAGCTTGACACCGTCACATCCAGTATCCTGCATCAGTCGGACTGCGTTGCGAAAAGCCTGTTCTTTGGATTCCTGATAACTGCCAAATGGAAGATCAACGATGACGCATGCGTGGGACACGCCGCGCATTACTGCGCGGCCGTGTGCTGCCATTACTTCGAGCGTCACACCGACGGTTGTCTCCATGCCGTGAAGGACCATGCCGACGGAGTCGCCGACCAGAAGGAGGTCGCAATGAGGATCAATTAGCCGAGCGACCTGAGTTGAGTATGCCGTCAGGCAGACAATCGGTTCCTTCCCCTTCATAGCTCGAATTGAGGCCGTCGTCCGTCGCTTCAATTTATCGATACTCATCTTGCCGCCCTCGAGTGGCTAATAAAAAACTTCTGGCCACGCTCAGCGCTGCGGCCGCCGACGCGACCGGCACCCCGACCAAGATCGCTATGCGCGCCTCGACATCGCGGCAGTCTAAATTTCATCGCTTGCATGTTTCACCCGCAGGCAGGAGGTTGGATATCAAAACGGTAGTCTAGGCGGAAGAATGGGGCCGTCCTGCATATCTCGCTCATGCCGAAAAGGCCACGCAACCACCTGCCACTCAGGAACAGCGACAATCGCGCGACAGCTTCTCAAGAGGAAGCCTAGCTAAGATTTGCTGCCTCGTTCGATTGGTAAGTCACGGGGCAACATCGGCCCCTTTCCAAAGCATCCCGTAACGCTGCAGGTATTTCCCATTCGACGAGATTAGCCTCCATAAACGATCAACAGATCCTTGGCGTCGATCTGGTCGCCGGTGCGGACCAGAACCTCGGCGATCACGCCGTCCTTTTCCGCATGCAGCGCGGTTTCCATCTTCATCGCCTCGATCGACAGGAGCACGTCGCCTGCCTTGACGGTCTGTCCGGTCGAAACGGAGACCGTCGAGATGACGCCCGGCATCGGCGCGCCGAGATGGGCGGCATTGCCGAGATCGGCCTTGCGGCGGGC
>NZ_KB902626.1 GCF_000379605.1 Rhizobium giardinii bv. giardinii H152
AGTTCTTCTACATCCACTCGGACCCGTTCCTTCGTCGCGGCCTCGAGGGCATCAAGGCGACGCTCGGTTGCTGATCGGGCAAAAGAGCGATCACACAACCTGAACACTCGGCGGGACGCGCGCGGACATGCCTCTACCCTGTCTGGCCGCACCTCCGTGCTCGGACCAGGCGCCTACATCCGAAGCGAAATAACGGTTTCGCTGACAAGCTACGCACTCCAGGCGATGGCGAGACAATTCTTATCTAACTCGAAGCTCATCGAGCGCGCGGGAGTTGTGCCACGGGCGCCGATAGCGAAAGAGCGCCCACCGCTGTCGCATCTAATCGGAAGCGGGCCGGTTCTTTTACCAAACCGGCTCGTTCCATCTGCAGTCAGCTAAGAACGGCGTTCGACGCCAACTGGCGTCCAGTGGAGGTGCATTTCGAACACGCCGCCAGCGGACAGGACGCAGCTCTTCAGCGCTTCTTCGGCACGAGGGTAAGGTTCGGGCAGATGAGGAACTGCCTGATTGTGGATCAACGTGAGGCAGACCGGCAGCATCGAACGGAAGACCGGGAGTTCATAAACATACTCAACCAGCACATGGCTTCGGACAACAACGACCTGTCCGCGACAGAACGAGTCAGAGCGCTCGTCAGCGTGCGACTCGGGCTTGCTCCAGTGGAACTCGAACACCTTGCCGCGGAACTGGGGATGACTGCGCGAACCCTGCAGCTGCGACTGTCTGCCGAAGGCACGTCGCACCGGGATATCGTGAGAAGCTACAGGGAGCAGATGGCAATGGCCTATCTCGCCCAGGGGAGCCTGTCTCTCGAGGAGGTATCCGCTGCCCTTGGATACGCCGAAGCGACGGTCTTCTCCCGCGCCTTCAAGGACTCGACGGGCAGAAGTCCGGGAAGGCGGTCACCTCGACCTTAGAAATTTTCCGATAAAGGCCGCCATCAGATTACTGCTCAACGCGGGCAGGTCGACAACATAGTTGTGACGCTTCCATCACCACGACCGCAGGTGATTGATCCGCCAGGAACTTCACAAACTGGGACCGTGATACCTTCTTGCGGAACCTTAGCTGGCCCGTCATCGACGCCCCATGGAGCTGGAAAACAGTTTTTGCCAGGTCCACACCAATCATCGTATCCTTCATTTTGCCGCCTTCTCCGCTTCGTGGGTTAACGCACCACAACTTTGGCACAATGGATGCCGTCTGGGGAGGGCGGCAACC
>NZ_KB902627.1 GCF_000379605.1 Rhizobium giardinii bv. giardinii H152
TGTACGAGTGGATGAGCCCGCCGATCTCTCCGTCGGTTATCAGCGCTGGTGTCTCGCCCAGCGTATCGTGAAATCCTGCTGCTTCCACTGGCTCACGCGAAGGATGATCGGAAAGTCCGGGCCAACCGCCCCACGAATGGCGGCGACGACCTCGCTTGCGAACCGTGTCGCGTCAAACTATCGGTGCTTCGGACCTGAAGCGAACCTTTGCATCCTTTGCGTCAGCATAGTGGTTCCTTCTAAAGACTTCATATTGGCCCTAACGGAAGAGCCAATATTGTCTTACGACCGTCTGGAGCGGGGAAAATCCCGACCTGGAAACCGGTATGAAGGAGCCGTCGAATGCCTATCAAGATTGCCATCAACCCAATAACATGGACGAACGACGACGTACCCGACCTCGGTGGCGACACGCCGCTGGAGCAGTGCCTCTCTGAAATGCA
The DNA here is from genome assembly GCF_000379605.1 of Rhizobium giardinii bv. giardinii H152. GTDB lineage: Bacteria > Pseudomonadota > Alphaproteobacteria > Rhizobiales > Rhizobiaceae > Pararhizobium > Pararhizobium giardinii. The sequence continues at coordinate 444 of NZ_KB902627.1, forward strand.
ACAGGCAGGATATGCCGGCACCGAGCTGGGCGGAAAATACCCGCGTGAGAGTGCTGCGTTGAAGGCCGTACTTGCTGCTCATGAGCTTGANCTCGCTGGCGGCTGGTGGGATGGCCGTGTTTACGAGCGAGATGTTGAGGAAGAGTTCGAGGCCATTCTCGCGCACCTGACGCTGCTTCGGGACGCTGGAGCAAAATACGCTGTCTACGCTGATACTTCGATGGGTCGGCATGACGGCATCTGGCAGCGAATCTCCAAACGGCCGCGACTGAAAGATGAGGAATGGGAAGGGTACGGCCGCAAGGTCACTCAGCTAGCGAACCGCATGGCGGATTTCGGCGTCGGCCTTGCCTATCACCATCATATGGGAACCATTGTCGAAACCGACGAGGAAGTTGACCGGCTGATGTCCGTAACGGAAGCGTCTGTCGGGCTCCTCTTTGACAGTGGCCACAGCGCCTTCAGTGGAGGGGATCCTGTTGCCTTGTGCGCTCGCCATGCAGCCAGGATTGTTCACGTACATTGCAAGGATGTCCGTATGGATATTCTCCGAAAAGCCCGGGAAGGCGATCTCAGCTTCATGGACGCCGTTCTGGAGGGAATCTTCACGGTTCCTGGAGATGGTGGCGTCGATTTCCCAACCATCCTGAATACTCTGGCCGAAAAGAATTATAGCGGCTGGCTCGTCGTGGAAGCCGAGCAAGACCCTAAGAAGGCCAATCCGCTCAAGTACGCAACAATGGGTCACGAAAACTTAGCCCGTATGGCTGCAGCAAGCTTTGGGCACCAACGGCTGATCTAGACAATATCCCGGGAGAAACGTTTG
>NZ_KB902628.1 GCF_000379605.1 Rhizobium giardinii bv. giardinii H152
TGGCGGTCGCGCCCTTGATGAGGATGCAGGCATCCGCAAGGCTCAATCTTTTAATCGTCAGCATTCTGTCAGTCCTTTTAAAGGGCGAATTTGGTCTTCGCCTCGCGGCGGCGGCGATGAAGGATCGGTTCAGTGTAGCCGTTCGGCTGGTTCAGGCCTTCGAAGACGAGATCGCGGGCCGCCTGGACAGCGACGCTTGCGTCGAAGTCGGCAGTCATCGGACGGTATAGCGGATCGTCAAGATTCTGCCGATCGACCACCGCCGCCATCCGCGTCAAGGTTTCCTCGACCTGTTCCGCGGTGCAGATGCCGTGTTTCAGCCAGTTGGTGATGTGCTGAGCGGAGATGCGCAGCGTCGCCCGGTCCTCCATCAGTGCCACGTCGTCGATGTCCGGCACCTTCGAGCAGCCTATTCCCTGATCGACCCAGCGAACGACGTACCCCAGAAGGCCCTGCGCATTGTTGTTGAGTTCGCGGCGGACCTCATCTTCGGAGAGATTGCGCCCGGCAAGCAGGGGCGGCGTCAAGATGTCGTCGAGCTTGGCCTTGACGCGCTCCGTGATGCTCTTCTGCGTCGCGGCTACATCCACTCGATGGTAGTGCGTGGCGTGCAAAGTGGCAGCGGTCGGTGAGGGAACCCAAGCGGTGTTGGCGCCGGATTCCGGGTGGCCGATCTTGACTTCGAGCATTTCGGCCATGGCATCAGGCTTGGCCCACATGCCTTTCCCGATCTGTGCCTTGCCGGCAAGACCACTTTTCAGACCGACATCGACGTTGTTTTTTTCATAGGCGCCGAGCCAGCGGGCAGACTTGATTTCGTTCTTCGGAACGACGGGGCCGGCTAACATGCCCGTATGGATCTCGTCGCCGGTACGGTCGAGGAAGCCGGTATTGATGAAGGCGATGCGTCCCTTCACAGCACGGATTGTTTCCTTGAGGTTGATGCTGGTGCGCCGCTCCTCGTCCATCACGCCGACCTTGATCGTATGACGCGGCAGTTTTAGCGTATCCTCGACGAGATCGAAGATTGCATTGGTGAGTGCCGCCTCCTTTGGGCCGTGCATTTTTGGCTTGACGATGTAGATGCTGTTTTTGCGGCTGTTTCTGCCGGTGCCAAGGTCGTGCAGGGCGCAGAATGTGGTGACCATTGCATCGAGAAACCCTTCGGGGGTCTCCGAACCGTTTTCGCGTTTGACTGCGTCTGTTGTCATCAA
>NZ_KB902629.1 GCF_000379605.1 Rhizobium giardinii bv. giardinii H152
TGCTGGCTTTCCATGGTTGGAACAAGTTCGTCAACGTCGGGGCGAAGCGGATCATAGGCTTTGCGGCCGCAGTGGTTCCAGGGGCCGATAATCACGTTCATCGGATTCGATTGAAGCAGAAATCGCCGAATCGAACCCTGCGCCGTCCCGGAATCGAACCAGCTGCTCCAGTTCTGTATAGGGACGCCTGACTTAGAGATGAGATCCGCGGCTGCTTGCGGTGAGAAGTCAAACTCGGAGATCTGGCTCAGCCATTCGTCCTTGGAAGTAATATTGCTCACGGATAAGAAAGAGGGCGCCTGCCCATGCTCGAGCAAGGCAGCAGCCAACTCAGCGTCGCTCCCAACTGGACGAATGCCCGCGCGAAGGTTGCTGGACCGATTAGAATTATTTTTGCTGTTCTTATCCCTGTTTAGCGATTCGACCAACTCGCTCCACCTATCGAGTGTGAGATTGGGAGCGCCGCCGGGCCAGGTTTCATAGAAGATATCGTAGTCGACATATCTCGGCACGATCCCCTTCAAAGCAGGGTGATTTCGTGAAGCGATCAGATCTGCGGAGTTAGCCGTGTAAGACATACCGTACGCAAGCACGTTACCGGTAGACCAAGGCTGGGCTGCGATCCAATCCAGGATGTAGCTGAAGTCCAGAACCTCCTCGCGAGAGCGGTGGCCGGGCCACACCCCAAAGGAGGCCCCGGTACCGCGCACGTCTCCAACAACGACTGAGTAGCCGTGTGGGACCAGTAAATCGGCATAGAAATTAGAAGGATCGTCCTTCTTGCCCCGCCCATAGCAGGTCATCACCAGTATGGTGTCGCGTTTGGTGCTGTCGCTGTCGCCCATCGGACGAGTGACATCCAAGGCAATTCTCACGCCGCCGTGGGCAGGCACATACACCGAGTTCAATTCACCTAAATTGTCCGTCCCCTGAGATTCGGCATCGAGATCAAAGCGGAAGACTGACTTTTGTTCCGTTCGTACGTCGGCCGTTTTCGGCGGTAGATTCGTTTCTACGCCAGCGTGCGCACCGGCCTCGTCGCCGCGAGAGATGGTCATGCGGTTTCTCCTCGGATTAAGTGGTGATTTGAATGTATCAACTGTACACATATTGCAACATTCATTTCAATATACAAAGCGACACTCTCGGCGAAAATTTGGGGGACGCGTGAGCACCGTCATTTGGATTGTTAACGCGTGGCCTGCTACTTAA
>NZ_KB902630.1 GCF_000379605.1 Rhizobium giardinii bv. giardinii H152
GCGGAGGCGAAGTTCGCCGGCCGCCAATAGCCCGGGCGTATGGCGATGAGCGGTTCGAACGTGGTGGTCCGCGCGGCGAGTGCGGCCGCGACTGTGAAAGTGTCGGGCCGGCCCCAGCCGGTGCCGATGAGCGCACCCTTCCAGCCGTGTTCCTCCAGCGCCTTCGCGTGACTGGTGAGCGTCTCCAGGCTGTTGTGTTCTTCGACGGCGGTATCGCCCCGGTGGCCGGGTTTGACGTCGTTCGGGATATACCAGAGAAATTCGGAAGTGCTGCTCATGCCATCGGCCCTGCTGTTCTTTATCACGAGGTAGGAAAGGTGAATGCTGATTGCCGAGGACGCGACAGGGGAACTCGAGAAAAAGGAGCCCGCCGCTCCACAGGGCAGTTCTCCGCCTTTCCTTTTGCAAGTCGAGATTAAGGACAATAAAATCTATATAAAAGGAAGATTATTCTTTTCTGAGGTGATGATAACCATTCCTTGTTCGCGAACCCCAGAAATCACCGCATGTCGATTTCATCGCGTTTGGTTCAAGAGATCACGCCTGAGTCGCTCCCGTTCGGTCGGAGGGCTTGGCCCACTCTTGCGCAAAGTGGCGCTTTCGCACGCCGATAGAATTTCTGCCTTCTGATTTTCGTGCTTGACGGAGATCATTCCCGGGCGGCGCAAGGGGTGTGCCGCCGGCTCTGCCGTATCGATATTTCGGGAGCAGACGTGATGCCCATCAATCGCCGCCATTTCAACCAGCTGCTGTTGCTCAGCAGCGCAAGCATCGCATTTGACCACCCGTCATTCGCCGCCGGCGAAACGCCTGTTCGGGGCGGCACGCTCAACTGGGCCTATTATCCCGATCCGACATCGCTGATCGCCATCAATACCTCGTCCGGTACCGGCCAGGCGATCGGGCCGAAGGTGAACGAAGGGCTACTGGATTTTGACTACGATCTCAATCCCATTCCGCTGCTGGCGACGGAATGGTTGGTCAGCGATGATGGTCTTCGCTATACATTCAAGCTGCGGCAGGGCGTCAAATGGCACGATGGTAAGGACTTCACCTCTGAAGACGTCAACTTCACGATCTTTCGCCTCAAGGAAGCGCATCCGCGCGGCCGCATCACCTACCAGAATGTCACGGCCGTCGAGACGCCGGACG
>NZ_KB902631.1 GCF_000379605.1 Rhizobium giardinii bv. giardinii H152
CGTGGCGACAAGCGCATTCTGGAGACGGAATGGCGTCCGGAGTCGATCTCGATCGCAAAAGAGATCGCGGCGCATGCGATCCGCAAGGGGATCAACCCAACGGAGTTCGCGCTTGCCTGGGTGCTGAACAACAAGCTCGTGTCCGCGGCCATCACCGGCCCGCGCACGGAAGAGCATTGGGACAGCTACATCCGCGCGCTCGACGTCAAGCTCGACGCCGAAGACGAGGCGCTGGTCGATCGCCTTGTTGCGACCGGCCACCCCTCGACGCCCGGTTTCAACGATCCGAGCCATCCGGTGGAAGGCCGCGTGCCGCGCAGTGACGCGGCAGGTGCCGACAACGTCGTACCGCTCGCACGCGCCGTTGCCTGATCAAAAGACCGGCAGGGTCCGCCAATGCGGGCCCTGCAATCCCTTATCCCGGCGACGAGAAGGCCCCCGCATGGCAAATACCGCTTCATCCCCCTTGCCAGTCCACGACCAGCGTAGCGCGGTTGACGAAAAGTCTCCGGCCAGCGACCTGGCGAGTTTGCTGGCAAAGGTGCCGGAGCTTGCCAACGAAATCGCCAAGGGCGCCGTCAAGCGCGATCTGGAGCGCGAGCTTCCTTTCGAGGCCTTCCGGCTGTTCAAGGAGGCGGGCCTTGGAACGCTGCGGGTCCCCGTGGCGCTGGGCGGGCCGGGTGGTTCCGTGGTGGATTACATCGAGACGATCATGGCGATCGGAGCGGCCGACTCCAATGTCGCCCATGCACTCAGAAGCCACTTCAACTTCACCGAAGGACTGCTACTCAATCCAAACACCGCCATCGACCGCACCCAGCTCAGCCGCGTTCTCTCCGGCAAGCTGTTCGGCGGCGCGCATACCGAACAGGGGACCAAACGCCCGGGCGACGTGACGACGCGGATCACGAAATCCGGCGACAGCTATCGCCTCAACGGCCGCAAGTGGTATGCGACTGGAACGGCCTTTTCCGACTTTGCCTCCTTCAGTGCCAAGAACGAGGAAGACCAGCTCGTCAGCGTTCTCCTGCCCGTCGATCGCCAGGGCATCTCCATTCTCGACGATTGGGATGGCATGGGGCAGCGCCTGACCGCAAGCGGTGGCGTGCTTCTCGAAGACGTCGAGGTTCTTCCGCACGAAATCTCCACCCGCGGACTGAACACACTGGTCGGCCGACATACCTCGACGCTACGGCAATTGCATCTCGCT
>NZ_KB902632.1 GCF_000379605.1 Rhizobium giardinii bv. giardinii H152
CTGATCATGCGGGGCTCAGTGACGCTGCCGCTGCGACTGAAGCAGCAGTTTTCATCGGCAGAGATAGTCGCCCGGTCCCTCGCAGGCGACAAGCGCGTCGCCTATGTTACCTATCCCGGTCTCGAGACCCACGACCAGCACACGCTTGCGAAGGACCAGTTCGCTGGCAAGGGCTACGGCGCGATCATGGCTTTTGCCGTCGACGGCGATCCCGATACGCAGAACCGGTTCGTCGCACATCTCAAGGTCATCACGTCGGCCGTCTCGCTTGGTCACGACGAAAGTCTGATCGTGCATGTCGGCGGCAGTGGCCGCGGCGGCTCTGATCGTTACCCGCCGAACTTCCAGAAATACGGGCATCTGCGGCTGTCGATCGGTCTCGAGGATACCGAGGATCTGATTGCCGACATCACCAACGCTCTCGACGAGACGTTCGGGCAAAGCTGAACACGAAGTCGAGTTGGACTTGAATTGCCCATCGTCGGGCAATTCAAGTCGCTCTCAAAGCCTGATGCGCGGCAGACCCGGAGGTCCGCCAGGAAGGAAATAATGTACTGGATAATCCTGTTTGTTGCCGGCCTGCTTGAGGTCGTTTGGGCCTTTTACATGAAAAGGTCCGAAGGGTTTACGTTGCTCGTTCCCTCTCTGGTCACGGTCGCTGCTATGATTGCGAGCGGAGTACTTCTGTCTTTTTCGATGCGCGTTTTGCCGCTTGGCACCGCCTATACCGTATGGACAGGAATCGGTGCAGTCGGCTCATTCATCCTCGGAGTGGTTATACTGGGAGAGCCAGCCTCAACAATGCGATTGTTGGCAGGCACGTTGATCGTCTCTGGGATCCTGATGATGAAACTGGCTAGTACCTAGGTACGTCAGAGATACCCATTCATACTCATCGAACCCAGCATGTTCCACCACGCAATCCAGATTGATAGTCCAGCCGGCGTGGACGCCCACATCAGAGCAAGAAAGCACTAGGAGCTGGAACCAGCCATGATCGACTACCGATCCGCTCAGGCCGTCGCATCGGTCATAAAAACTGGGAGCTTCGAGAGGGCCGCTGTCACCCTGAATGTGACCCCGTCGGCAGTCTCTCAGCGCGTCAAGCAGCTTGAGCAACTCTTAGGAGTTGCGCTTGTCGTGCGCGGCAACCCCTGTAGAGCAACCCCGCCCGGAGAACACCTGTTTCGTCACATTGAACAAGT
>NZ_KB902633.1 GCF_000379605.1 Rhizobium giardinii bv. giardinii H152
TCGCCTCGGCGAACCATACTGCAACGAGGCCGCCAAATGCGCCAAACGTAAAGACATCCCCATGCGAGAACTTAATTACGTTCATCACACCGAAAAAGATCGTGAATCCCATCGCCACAAGACCGTAGACGGTGCCTTGCATCAGGCCATTTATTATATGTTGGATCCAAGTAGCCATAATAACCTACCACGCGATGGAAATTAACGAGAGCACAGACATCGACGACATCACTGCAGCCTCTTCAATTTACGCTTTCCGCTCGCATATTCGCTATCTTCCCAAACGATCCATTTTCCGTCCTGGACGATGTATTTGGTGGTCTGAAGCGTTACGTTCTGACCATGATCGTCGAAGGTGATCGGTCCCACGATGGACGGGCGATCTTTTGTCTTGCCGAGCTCCGCGGTCACGTCAGCTCTTGTTGGTCCGACTTTCTCGATCGCCTCCAGAACAAGCATCGTCGCAGCGTAGGAGAAATGGCCGTAGGCCTCGGGGGCTTCCTTAAAGCCGGATGCCTGGTATTTCTCTAAAAAGAACTTGCCGCCGGCCGTTTGCGATAGTGGGGGGCTGTCGTAGAACGCAATGGTGCCTTCTGCCAACTCGGGTCCTACCGCATTGATATAGGCATCGCCCATGATCGCAGAATTTCCTTCAAACTGCGCCTTGATCCCCAACTTCTCCATTTGCGTTCTTAGTCTGGCGCCAAGGGGGACCAGTCCCCCGAAGTAAACCACTTCAGGGTTCAGCTCTTTTACTTTTGTGAGCTCGGCGGAAAGATCCTGCTGGTCCGGCGGGACACTAAAAGTCGCAAGGATTTCGCCGCGTTCCTCGCCCGTATAGAGGCTAAAGTATTTGGTGGTCGATTTGCCAAAGTCGGTTGAATCAGCAAAGGCGACGAAGGTCTTGTAACCCGCCTCCTTCATGAACTTTGCGCCGACCTTGTTCTGACCAATCAGCGCACCCGTGACGCGATTGACCTCGGGATAGTCATTGCCATAGGTGATGTCTGGAAGCACAGCGGCCCATACAACCATCGGCAGCTTGTAACGATTGAAGATGTCAATGGCAGCCATCGCAGTTGAAGAGCAGTAGAACGGTATTGCCGCAATAATCGACTGGTCAACCGCCGCCTTGGTCACAACCTGGACCCCGACGTTGGGCTTGCATTCATCGTCGAGCGCCACGAGCTCATACTCGTAGTTAG
>NZ_KB902634.1 GCF_000379605.1 Rhizobium giardinii bv. giardinii H152
TACTCTCCGCCCGCAGGACCAGTCGGACAGGCGTGACCCTCGCGAACGGCGATTGGTTCTAATTTCGCGGGGATCTCTGATCTCATTTGGCAGATAATCTGCGCAGGAAAGGCTTCGTTTAATCATTGCAAGGCGTCGTCGATTTCATCGACGTACTGAAACTTATTGAAGTGCGAGTCTTACGATTGACTGCAATACGACACCTCCCGATGCGACGCTGGAAAGCGTGATCCGGCTATTGCCCGAAGCGGTTCGGTAAAAAGGGGCGCGCGTCATCGCAGATACGGTTTTTCAGCGCATCCAGCACCAGATCCGCCGTTTTTGGCGCGGCGGCGATGCCGATGTGACCATGTCCGAAGGCAGCGATGAGGCGGGAATGGCGCGACAGTGGGCCGATCACGGGCAGTCCGTCCGGGGTGGATGGGCGATGGCCCATCCAAAGCCGGAGTTCGGGCGTCTTGTTGACGGAAAGGTAGGGGTAGCTTGCCAGTGCGTGCCGTTGCAGCACCTCGGCCCGTTTCCAGTTTGGCGGTTTTTCCACCGTCGCAAGCTCGACTTGGCCCGAGAGGCGCAGGCCCATGTCCGTCGGTGTGTTGGCCATCCGGCCGGTGCTCGGCATGACAGGGATCTCGAAGGGCGTTTCCCCGGACGCCACGGTCACATGATAGCCCCGCTCGCTCTCCATCGGAATGCGCACACCCAGTCGCTGTAGGAGGCGGCCAGAATGAATACCAGCGGCCACCACGATGTGCTCGGCCGACAGCGTCTCGCCGTCTCCGAGGAGTACGCGAGGCGCTACGGCGTCGAGAATGGCGGTGACGGCGGACTGGCGGAACTGCACGCCCTTCAGCCGTGCCGCCTCCACAATGCCGGCCACATAGCGCCCGGTATCTCTGCAATGCGCGCCCGCGACCACATGGACGGCAAACCTGTAGCCGAAGCCGAGCGCGGGCAGCCTCTGCCGCAGCATGGCCTCATCCCATTCCACATAGGCCACACTATTCTCGCGCCGCAGCTCCCAGCTCAACGCCTCGGCCTCGAAGGCGGCGCGGTCGGGATAGACGTAGAGCAGTCCTTTTTGTAAGATCAGGTGCTCCTGCCCGGTCTGCAAAGCCAGCTCCATATGACGCTCCGGCCCGTCGTGCAGCAGGAAGTTCAGCCGCCTTGCCGTCAGTCGTACCCGGGCCTTGC
>NZ_KB902635.1:0-19786 GCF_000379605.1 Rhizobium giardinii bv. giardinii H152
GCCGTCGAAATGGTGATGCCGCGCGCCTTTTCTTCCGGAGCGGCGTCGATCTGGTCATACGCCTTGTATTCGCCGAAATACTTCGTGATCGCTGCCGTCAGCGACGTCTTGCCATGGTCAACGTGGCCGATCGTGCCAATGTTAACGTGCGGCTTGTTGCGCTCAAATTTGCTCTTTGCCATTTCCGGCTCTCCGTTTTCTGACCCCAATCACGGGGTAATTCTCTTGTTTCTGTCAGATGGCGTAGGCTCCGGTCACTTCTGACCGGAGTATTTCGCCTGGATTTCCTGCGCCACGTTCGACGGAACCGGCGAATAGTGATCGAACGTCATCGAATACTGGGCACGGCCCTGGCTCATCGAGCGCAGGTTGTCCACGTACTTGAACATGTTCGCCAGCGGGACGTTTGCGTTGATGACAACGGCAACGCCGCGCGATTCCTGGCCCTGGATCTGGCCACGACGCGAGTTCAGGTCGCCGATAACGTCGCCGACATAGTCTTCCGGCGTTACGACTTCGACCTTCATCATCGGCTCGAGAAGCTGAGCACCGGCCTTCTTGGCTGCTTCGCGGAAGCAGGCGCGGGAGGCGATTTCGAAGGCGAGAACCGACGAGTCGACGTCATGGAAGGCGCCGTCAACGAGGGTCGCCTTGACGCCCAGCATCGGGAAGCCAGCGAGCGGACCCGAAGACAGAACGCTTTCGATGCCCTTCTGAACGCCCGGGATGTATTCCTTCGGAACAGCACCACCGACGATCTTGGATTCGAACTTGAAGTCTTCGCCTTCATCGTTCGGCTCGAACACGATCTTGACGCGCGCGAACTGACCGGTACCACCGGACTGCTTCTTGTGCGTGTAGTCTTCTTCGTGCCTCTTCGTGATGGTTTCACGATAGGCAACCTGCGGCGCGCCAACGGTTGCTTCAACCTTGAATTCGCGGCGCATGCGGTCAACCAGGATGTCGAGGTGAAGTTCACCCATGCCTGCGATGATCGTCTGGCCGGATTCTTCGTCGGTCTTGACGCGGAACGACGGATCTTCGGCAGCCAGGCGGTTGAGCGCGAGGCCCATCTTTTCCTGGTCGCCCTTGGTCTTCGGCTCGATCGCGATCTGGATGACCGGCTCGGGGAATTCCATGCGCTCGAGGATAACCTGCTTCAGCGGATCGCAGAGCGTGTCGCCGGTGGTGGTTTCCTTGAGGCCGGCGAGAGCAACGATGTCGCCGGCAAAGGCTTCTTCGATGTCTTCACGCGAGTTGGAATGCATCTGCAGCATGCGGCCGACGCGCTCGCGCTTTTCCTTGACCGTGTTCATCACCGACGTGCCCTTTTCGAGCTTGCCGGAATAGATGCGGGCGAAGGTCAGCGAACCGACGAAGGGGTCGTTCATGATCTTGAAGGCGAGCATCGAAAGCGGTTCTTCGTCCGAAGCGTGACGCTCGATTTCGCTCTCGGTCTTGACATCGATGCCCTTGATCGCCGGGATGTCCAGCGGCGAAGGCAGGTATTCGACGACGGCGTCGAGCAACGGCTGAACGCCCTTGTTCTTGAACGCGGTACCGCAGAACATCGGGTGGAACTTCACGTCGATGGTGCCGCGGCGCACGAGCGCACGGATCTGCTCGTTGTCCGGCATGACGCCTTCAAGGTAGGCTTCCATCGCGGCTTCGTCGATGTCGACGACGGTCTCGATGAGCAGTTCGCGATACTTCGCGGCCTGTTCCTTCATGTCGTCCGGGATCTCGACGACGTCCCACTGTGCGCCGAGCGACTCGTCGCGCCAGATAAGGGCGTTCATTTCGATCAGATCGATAACGCCCTTGAAGTCGCTTTCAGCGCCGATCGGCAGTTGCATGACAACCGGGATCGCACCGAGGCGGGACTTGATCATATCAACCGAGCGATAGAAATCAGCGCCGGTCTTGTCCATCTTGTTGCAGAAGATCATCCGCGGAACATGGTACTTCTCAGCCTGACGCCAGACGGTTTCCGTCTGCGGCTCGACACCGGCGTTGGCGTCGAGCAGCGCGATGGCGCCGTCGAGAACGCGCAGCGAACGCTCGACTTCGATGGTGAAGTCGACGTGGCCGGGGGTGTCGATGATGTTGAAGCGGCGCATCTTGCCGTCACGGCCCTTCCAGAAGGTCGTGGTGGCAGCGGACGTGATGGTGATGCCGCGTTCCTGTTCCTGTTCCATCCAGTCCATGGTGGCAGCGCCGTCATGAACTTCGCCGATCTTGTGCGACTTGCCCGTGTAATACAGGATGCGCTCAGTCGTCGTGGTCTTGCCGGCGTCGATGTGCGCCATGATACCGAAGTTACGGTAGTCTTCGATTTTGTATTCGCGAGCCATAGTGACTGCCTTTCGAAATTGTTCGTCGATTACCAGCGGTAATGCGAGAATGCACGGTTCGCGTCAGCCATCTTGTGGGTATCTTCGCGCTTCTTGACGGCGCTGCCACGGTTGTTGGCAGCATCCATGAGTTCGCCGCAGAGGCGATCGATCATGGTGGTCTCATTGCGCTTGCGAGCAGCAGCGATCAGCCAGCGGATGGCAAGAGCCTGACGGCGCTCGGGGCGAACATCGACCGGAACCTGGTAGGTAGCACCACCAACGCGACGCGAACGGACTTCGACGTGCGGAGCGATGTTGTCGAGCGCCGAATGGAACACGGCAACCGGCTCCTGCTTCAGCTTGCCCTGAACCGCATCGAACGCACCGTAAACGATGTTTTCAGCAACGGACTTCTTACCATGAAGCATGATAGCGTTCATGAACTTGGTGACGACCAGATCACCGAACTTCGGATCCGGATTGATCTCGCGCTTTTCTGCACTATGACGACGGGACATACGTTTTGTCTCTCAATTGCTAGCTGGACGCCTTATCACGCGGAGTACCTCGCGCGGCGCCGAATTCCTGGAAAACCGAATTACTTCGGACGCTTCGCACCATACTTGGAACGGCGCTGCTTGCGGTTCTTGACACCCTGGGTATCGAGAACACCACGGATGATGTGGTAGCGAACGCCCGGCAAGTCCTTAACACGACCGCCACGGATCATGACAACGGAGTGCTCCTGAAGGTTATGGCCTTCACCCGGAATATAGCCGATGACTTCGAAGCCGTTGGTCAGGCGAATCTTGGCAACCTTACGCAGAGCCGAGTTCGGCTTCTTCGGGGTCGTCGTGTAGACGCGGGTGCAAACGCCGCGCTTCTGGGGGTTTTCCTGCAGAGCAGGAACCTTATTGCGCTTTACCTGTGCCTGACGCGGCTTGCGGATCAGCTGGTTTACGGTAGGCATATAACCATCCCTTACAAATTCTGTCTCATTACCCTTGCGGGCGGATCAATGCCGTCGCCGGCGGTTTCGAACGCTTGATAAATGCGCAAAACGAGGACCGATCCGCTTTTCGGCAGATGGCCCACAAAAAAGCAGAGGACGCCGTATTTCAGCGTCATGCGTTCAGCATTTTGGTCGTCAGCGTGCGTTTTAGAGCCTTGTTTGAGGCGAACTCCAGAACGAGACGCTCCGAACCAGCCAGCCTCACATGGGCTCCGATGGGGCGGGGTGTACTGATTTCGGGGTGTCCCGTCAAGGGGAATTAACAAATATTCTTCCCTGCGCGGGCCTGACATGCCTGCAAAACAAGGGTTTTGCGGCGCAACCTGCCCTGACTTGGAGCCAGCGGCGTCGAATCACCAGTACGCAGCGCTCAACTTAAAGAATCATAAAGCTATTTCACAATCCGAGCTGCAAGGGAAGAATCGGCTCCTCCCCCACCTCGATTCGTCGTGGGTTCGATGTTTTTTTAATGCGCACCGTGTCGCAATACGCTGTAAGATCATTGCTCACCTCTTTCGAACAAGGACGCAGCCAATGACCGCCATCCCCGACAACGACAACAACCTCGATGGCCCGATGGTCTTCATTGTCATTGGCAAGGCCTATGAAAGGGACGGCGATGAAGAGGGTATCGATATCCATGTCATGCTGCGCGCGCCGGACGACGACACCGCGGTGCGCGACGCCTTGAACGCACTCGCCGAAGAGGGATTTCTCGAGGCGGATCTCGACCAGATCGGTACCCTCACCGACATTCCCGACGAAGAACCCCATGCGTCGGCCTATCAAGGCGCGCTTTCGGGTGAGGTGGCGATCATCAAGTTCGGGTGATCGACACTGGATGGTTGACCAACCCGTTCCGGATGCCTCCAAGGTTCTGATCTACGCGACGAGGAACGATCTCCTTCTCGTTTTCGATGAACCGGATTTCCCTGACGTCGAATTGCAAGTCCCCGGCGGCACGATCGAACCGGGGGAGGATATCTTGGCTGCAGCCCGACGTGAGTTTGCCGAGGAGACCGGGATTGACTGCGACACGCCGTTCGCGCTGCTTGCGACCGACGACTATCGTGTTGTCCGTAACGAGAGGCAAATCTGCCACCGGCGCTTCTATTTCCACGTCAAGCCTGCCGGCGAACTGCCGGAAACCTGGATTCACAGCGAGATGACGCCTTTCAGCGGCGGGCCGCCAATCCGCTTCCGCTTCTTCTGGATGCGGATCGAGGACGCCGCTCAGAAGCTCGGTTACGGCATGGAACAGCATCTCGCCATGATTTCCACATAAGAAAAAAGCCGCCCGAATCACTCCGGGCGGCTTTTGTCAATTCGTCGAAAGGGCGGCAGAACCGCCCTCGCCTTTTCGGCCTTACTCAGCCGCGGCATCTTCCTTGGCCGCCATGTCGGCGAGCATCGGCGTTGCGGCTTCTGCTCCCGTTCCCTTGCGGCGCTCTTCGAGGATCATCTCGTCGCGAGCCGTCGCAATACGGCGGATCTGGGTCATGGTGCCGCCGGTACCGGCCGGGATCAGGCGTCCGACGATGACGTTTTCCTTCAGGCCCTGCAGGCCGTCGGTCTTGCCGGCGATCGCAGCTTCCGTCAGCACCTTGGTCGTTTCCTGGAAGGACGCGGCCGAGATGAAGGACGGCGTCTGCAGCGAGGCCTTGGTGATGCCGAGCAGGACCGGATCGCCGTAAGCGGGCTTCTTGCCCTGTTCGATCAGCTGATCGTTGACATCTTCCAGTTCTATGCGGTCGACGCTGTCGCCAACGATATAGGAAGAGTCGCCGGCGTCGGTGACTTCCACCTTCTGCAGCATCTGGCGAACGATCACCTCGATGTGCTTGTCGTTGATCACAACGCCCTGCAGACGGTAGACTTCCTGGATTTCGTTGACGAGGTAGGAAGCGAGTGCCTCCACGCCCTTGATCGCCAGGATGTCGTGCGGGGCCGGGTTACCGTCGAGGATGTAGTCACCCTTTTCGATATAGTCGCCGTCCTGAAGATGGAAGGGCTTGCCCTTCGGGATCAGGTACTCGACCGGCTCAACACCGTCTTCCGCAGGCTCGATCAGCACGCGGCGCTTGTTCTTGTAGTCGCGGCCGAAGCGGATCGTACCATCGATTTCGGCGATGATCGCGTGATCCTTCGGACGGCGCGCTTCGAAGAGTTCGGCAACGCGCGGCAGACCACCGGTGATGTCCTTCGTCTTGGCGCTTTCCAGCGGCGAACGTGCAAGCACGTCACCCTGGCTGACCTTGGTGCCCGGCTCGACCGACAGGATGGCGTCGACCGAGAGCATGAAGCGGGCTTCGCCGCCGCGGGCAAGCTTGGCAACGGCGCCATTCTTGTCCTTGATGACGATCGCCGGCTTCAGGTCGATACCGCGTGGCGTCGAGCGCCAGTCGATAACCTGGCGCTTGGTGATGCCGGTCGCTTCGTCGGTCGCTTCCAGAACGGAGATACCGTCGACGATATCTTCGAAATGAACCGTACCTTCGACTTCCGTCATCATCGGACGCGTATAGGGGTCCCACTCTGCGAGACGCTGGCCGCGCTTCACCTTGTCGCCGTCATCGACATAGATCTTCGAACCGTAGGCAACGCGCTGCGAGGAGCGTTCGACACCACGTTCGTCGAGGATCTGGATCGCCATGTTGCGGCCCATCGCGACGAGCACGTTCTCCGAGTTGCGCAGCATGTTGCGGTTCTTGATCTGAACCGTACCTTCATACGACGCTTCGAGGAACGACTGGTCGACCACGGTCGCCGTGCCACCAAGGTGGAACGTACGCATGGTGAGCTGGGTGCCCGGTTCGCCGATCGACTGAGCGGCGATGACGCCGACGGCTTCGCCCATGTTGACGGGCGTTCCGCGCGCCAGGTCACGGCCGTAGCAGACGCCGCAGACGCCGGTCTGGATTTCGCAGGTCAGCGCCGAACGGATGCGGATCGACTGGATGCCGGCCTTTTCGATTTCGACGACGTCGGCTTCGAGGATCATCCGGCCGGCATCGACGATACGCTCACCCGTGACCGGATGATCGATGTCGTCAAGGGCCGTGCGGCCGAGAACGCGGGCGCCGAGTGAGGCAACGACCTGACCGGCATCGACGATGGCGGTCATGGTGAGGCCGGATTCGGTACCGCAATCCACCGAGTTGACGATGCAATCCTGCGCGACGTCGACGAGACGGCGGGTCAGGTAACCGGAGTTCGCGGTCTTCAAGGCGGTGTCTGCAAGACCCTTACGGGCACCGTGCGTCGAGTTGAAGTACTCGTTAACGGTCAGGCCTTCCTTAAAGTTCGAGATGATCGGCGTCTCGATGATTTCGCCCGAAGGCTTCGCCATAAGTCCGCGCATGCCGCCCAACTGACGCATCTGGTTCGGAGAACCGCGGGCGCCGGAGTGGGACATCATGTAGATCGAGTTCATCGGCTTCTGACGGCCGTTGTCGTCGAATTCCACCGCCTTGATGCGTGCCATCATCTCGTCGGCGACCTTTTCGGTCGCCTTGCCCCAGGCGTCGACAACCTTGTTGTACTTTTCGCCCTGGGTGATGAGGCCGTCATTGTACTGCTGCTCGTATTCCTTCACCAGGCTTTCGGTGTCGCCGACGATCTTGGCCTTGGTGTCCGGAATGACCATGTCGTCCTTGCCGAACGAAATGCCGGCGCGGCAGGCATGGGCGAAGCCGAGCTGCATGATGCGGTCGCAGAAAATGACCGTGTCCTTCTGGCCGCAATGACGATAGACCGTGTCGATCATCTTGGAGATGTTCTTCTTGGTCAGTTCCTGGTTGCAGACGTCGAACGGCACGTTGACGTTCTTCGGCAGAAGTTCGCCGATGAGCATGCGGCCAGGTGTCGTTTCATAGATCTTCGACACCGGCTTGCCTTCGGCATCAACGGTCTTGAAGCGGCCGCGGATCTTGGCATGCAGCGTCACGGCCTTGGTCTCAAGCGCGTGATGCAGTTCGCCGAGGTCGGAGAAGGCCATGCCTTCGCCCGGCTCGTTCTGGTTCATGATCGACAGATAGTAGAGACCAAGAACCATGTCCTGCGACGGAACGATGATCGGTGCGCCGTTTGCCGGATGCAGGATGTTGTTTGTCGACATCATCAGCACGCGCGCTTCCAGCTGCGCTTCGAGCGACAGCGGAACGTGAACGGCCATCTGGTCACCGTCGAAGTCGGCATTGAAGGCGGTGCAGACGAGCGGGTGCAACTGGATCGCCTTGCCTTCGACCAGGGTCGGTTCGAAGGCCTGAATGCCCAGGCGGTGCAGCGTCGGTGCACGGTTCAGGAGAACCGGATGTTCGCGGATGACCTCGTCGAGGATATCCCAGACTTCCGGCTTTTCCTTTTCAACCAGCTTCTTCGCCTGCTTGACGGTCGAGGAGTAACCCTTGGCGTCGAGACGGGCGTAAATGAACGGCTTGAACAGCTCGAGCGCCATCTTCTTCGGCAGGCCGCACTGGTGCAGCTTCAGTTCCGGACCGGTCACGATGACCGAACGGCCGGAATAGTCGACGCGCTTGCCGAGCAGGTTCTGGCGGAAGCGGCCCTGCTTGCCCTTGAGCATGTCGGACAGCGACTTCAGCGGGCGCTTGTTGGCGCCGGTGATGACGCGGCCGCGGCGGCCGTTGTCGAACAGCGCATCGACGGATTCCTGCAGCATGCGCTTTTCGTTGCGGATGATGATGCCCGGCGCACGAAGCTCGATCAGGCGCTTCAGACGGTTGTTACGGTTGATGACGCGACGATAGAGATCGTTCAGGTCGGATGTTGCGAAACGGCCACCATCGAGCGGAACCAGCGGACGCAGGTCCGGCGGGATCACCGGGACGACCTTCATGATCATCCATTCCGGGCGGTTGCCGGATTCCATGAAGTTCTCGACGATCTTCAGGCGCTTCATCAGCTTCTTCTGCTTCAGCTCGGACGTGGTGTCAGCCATTTCCGAACGCAGATCGCCGGCGATCTTGTCGAGGTTCATCGACGCGAGCATCTCGTAGATGGCTTCCGCACCGATCATCGCCGTGAACTGATCTTCGCCGAACTCGTCGACGGCGATCATGTATTCTTCTTCCGAGAGAAGCTGGTTTTCCTTGAGGGAAGTCAGGCCCGGCTCGGTAACGATGTAGTTTTCGAAATAGAGGACGCGCTCGATATCCTTCAGCGTCATGTCGAGCAGCGTTGCGATGCGGCTCGGCAGGGACTTCAGGAACCAGATGTGGGCAACGGGAGCGGCAAGCTCGATATGGCCCATGCGCTCACGGCGAACGCGCGACAGCGTCACTTCGACGCCGCACTTTTCGCAGATGATGCCCTTGTACTTCATGCGCTTGTACTTGCCGCACAAGCATTCGTAGTCCTTGATCGGTCCAAAGATGCGCGCGCAGAACAGACCGTCGCGTTCCGGTTTGAACGTGCGGTAGTTGATCGTCTCCGGCTTCTTGATTTCACCGTAAGACCAGGAGAGAATCTTCTCCGGCGAGGCAATCGAGATCCGGATGGAATCGAATGTCTGTGCAGGCACCTGCGGATTGAAAAGATTCATGACCTCTTGGTTCATGCCTATCTCCTTTACGGGCTATCGCCCTCTTCTTGGCTGGACGGTTCCGGCAAATCCCGGGCGCCGGACCGCAGCCTGAAAATGGATAAAACCGCATTTCATGCGGCCGTATTTCCTGCCCTGCCCGCTAAGTGGGCTTGGCGGAAACGGTGCGCGCCGCTTTACACGGCACGCACCTTGATGATGTCTTACTCGGCGGCGTCCGGCAGTTGCGTCGGCTGCAGATCCTCGAGCTTCGAGTTTTCCAACTCGACCGAGAGCCCCAGCGACCGCATTTCCTTGACGAGAACGTTGAAGCTCTCCGGAATACCAGCCTCGAACGTGTCGTCGCCACGGACGATCGCCTCGTAGACCTTGGTACGGCCGGCCACGTCGTCCGATTTCACCGTCAGCATTTCCTGCAGGGTGTAGGCGGCGCCGTAGGCTTCGAGCGCCCAGACTTCCATTTCCCCGAAGCGCTGACCGCCGAACTGCGCCTTGCCGCCCAGCGGCTGCTGGGTAACGAGCGAGTAAGGACCGATCGAACGGGCATGGATCTTGTCGTCGACAAGGTGGTTCAGCTTCAGCATGTAGATGTAGCCGACAGTCACCTGGCGGTCGAACTGATCGCCGGTACGGCCGTCATACAGCGTCGACTGGCCGGTCACCTTGAGGCCTGCCTGTTCCAGCATCTCGTTGACGTCGGCTTCCACCGCGCCGTCGAAGACCGGCGTTGCGATCGACACGCCGCGGCGGGTCTGCTCGGCCAGGCGGACGATCGATTCGTCGTCGTACTGCTTGATCGGCTCGCCCTTCGGACCGGATCCGATGACGCTGTCGATGGTATCGCGCAGCGGCTGAATGTCAGCACCCGCCTTATAGGCATCGAGCATGGCGCCGATCTTCTTGCCCATGCCGGCACAAGCCCAGCCGAGATGGGTTTCGAGGATCTGGCCGACGTTCATGCGCGAAGGCACGCCGAGCGGGTTCAGAACGACGTCGACATGCGTGCCGTCTTCGAGGAACGGCATGTCTTCGATCGGCACGATGCGGGAAACCACACCCTTGTTGCCGTGACGGCCGGCCATCTTGTCGCCCGGCTGGATCTTGCGCTTCACAGCGACGAAGACCTTGACCATCTTCATGACGCCCGGAGGCATTTCATCGCCGCGCTGGACCTTTTCGACCTTGTCCATGAAGCGATGCTCGAGCAACGACTTGGACTCGTCGTACTGGCCGCGCAGGGCCTCGACTTCGCCCTGAGCTTTTTCGTCTTCAACTGCGAACATCCACCACTGCGAGCGGGGATATTCGGAGATGACGGCGTTCGAAAGCTCGGTGCCCTTCTTGAAGCCCTTCGGACCGGCGACCGCAACGTGGCCGCGCAGCATGTCGAGAAGACGCGAGTAGACGTTACGGTCGAGAATCGCCTGTTCGTCGTCGCGGTCCTTGGCCAGACGCTCGATCTCTTCGCGCTCGATCGCCATGGCACGCTCGTCTTTTTCCACGCCGTGGCGGTTGAAGACGCGGACTTCGACGATGGTGCCGAAGGTGCCCGGAGGCATGCGCATGGAGGTGTCGCGAACGTCGGAGGCCTTTTCGCCGAAGATGGCGCGCAGAAGCTTTTCTTCCGGCGTCATCGGGCTTTCGCCCTTCGGCGTGATCTTGCCGACCAGAATGTCGCCCGGCTGAACTTCCGCACCGATGTAGACGATACCGGCTTCATCGAGGTTCTTCAGCGCTTCTTCCGAGACGTTCGGAATGTCGCGGGTGATTTCTTCCGGACCGAGCTTGGTGTCGCGCGCCATCACTTCGAACTCTTCGATGTGGATGGAGGTGAACACGTCATCGCGGACGATGCGCTCGGAGAGCAGGATCGAGTCTTCGTAGTTGTAGCCGTTCCAGGGCATGAACGCGACGAGCGCGTTTCTGCCGAGCGCCAGATCGCCGAGATCCGTCGACGGACCGTCAGCGATGATGTCGCCCTTGTTCAGAATGTCGCCGACGGTGACCAGCGGACGCTGGTTGACGCAGGTGTTCTGGTTCGAACGCTGGAACTTCTGCAGGCGGTAGATATCGACGCCGGACTTGCCGGCTTCAAGATCTTCCGTCGCACGGATAACGATACGCGTCGCATCGACCTGGTCGACCACGCCGCCGCGGCGGGCAGCGATCGCAGCACCGGAGTCACGCGCAACGACCGGCTCCATGCCGGTACCGACGAACGGTGCTTCCGCGCGCAGCAGAGGCACGGCCTGACGCTGCATGTTCGAGCCCATGAGAGCGCGGTTGGCGTCGTCGTTTTCCAGGAACGGGATGAGCGCTGCCGCAACCGATACGAGCTGCTTGGGCGAAACGTCCATCAGGTTGATCTGGTCGCGGGGCGCCAGCATAACGTCGCCGGCGTGACGGCAGACGACGAACTCTTCCACGAACGACTGGTCCTCGTTGAGCTCGGAGTTTGCCTGGGCGACGTGGTACTTGGCTTCTTCCATCGCCGACAGATAGACGACCTCACGCGTCACCTTGCCGTCGACGATCTTGCGGTACGGGCTTTCGATGAAGCCGTACTTGTTGACGCGGGCGAAGGTTGCGAGCGAGTTGATCAGACCGATGTTCGGGCCTTCCGGCGTCTCGATCGGGCAGATACGGCCGTAGTGAGTCGGGTGAACGTCGCGGACTTCGAAGCCTGCACGTTCGCGCGTCAGACCGCCCGGGCCAAGAGCCGAAAGACGGCGCTTGTGGGTGATTTCCGACAGCGGGTTGACCTGGTCCATGAATTGCGACAGCTGCGAAGAACCGAAGAACTCGCGGACAGCGGCAGCAGCCGGCTTGGCGTTGATCAGGTCCTGCGGCATGACGGTGTCGATTTCGATCGACGACATGCGCTCCTTGATCGCACGCTCCATGCGCAAAAGGCCGAGGCGATACTGGTTTTCCATCAGTTCGCCGACCGAACGCACACGGCGGTTGCCGAGGTTGTCGATATCGTCGATCTCGCCCTTGCCGTCGCGCAGGTCGACCAGCATCTTGACGACAGCCAGGATGTCTTCCTTGCGCAGGATGCGGACCGTGTCGGCAGCATCGAGGTCAAGGCGCATGTTCATCTTCACGCGGCCAACGGCGGAGAGGTCGTAACGCTCCGCATCGAAGAACAGCGTGTTGAACATGGCTTCGGCGGAATCCATGGTCGGCGGCTCGCCCGGACGCATGACGCGGTAGATATCGAACAGAGCATCCTGACGGTTCTCGTTCTTGTCCACGGCCAGCGTGTTGCGGATATAGGCACCGACATTGATGTGGTCGATGTCGAGAACCGGGATTTCGTCGAAGCCAGCACCGAGGATCACCCCGAGCGTCTTCTCATCGATTTCGTCGCCGGCTTCGAGGAAGATTTCGCCCGTCGACATGTTGACGAGGTCTTCGGCCAGGAAGTTGCCGTAGAGATCGTCGTCAGACGCCTTGATGGCCTTCAGGCCCTTTTCCTTCAGCGTCTTCAACAGGCGCGGCGTCAGTTTCTTGCCGGATTCGACCACGACTTCGCCAGTATCGGCGTCGATCAGGTCGGACAGAGCCTTCTGGCCCTTCAGCGTGTCCGGCTGGAACGGAATCCGCCAGCCCTTGCCGTCGCGCTGGTAGAACGACTTGGTGTAGAAGGTTTCGAGGATTTCCTCGCCGTCCATGCCGAGCGCCATCAGCAGCGACGTGACAGGGATCTTGCGGCGGCGATCGATACGCGCGTGGACAACGTCCTTGGCATCGAACTCGATGTCGAGCCAGGAGCCGCGATACGGAATGACGCGGGCAGCAAACAGCAGCTTGCCCGAGGAGTGGCTCTTGCCCTTGTCGTGATCGAAGAACACGCCCGGCGAACGGTGCATCTGGGAGACGATGACGCGCTCGGTGCCGTTGACGATGAACGTACCGTTGTTGGTCATGAGCGGCATGTCGCCCATGTAGACGTTCTGTTCCTTGATGTCCTTGATGGACTTGGCGCCCGTATCCTCATCGATATCGAACACGATGAGGCGCAGCGTCACCTTGAGGGGTGCAGCGTAGGTCAGATCGCGCTGACGGCATTCCTCCACGTCGAACTTTGGCTGTTCGAACTCGTAGGAAACGAATTCGAGCATCGAAGCGCCGGAGAAATCCGTGATCGGGAAAACGGACTTGAAAACGGATTGAAGTCCCTCGTCCGGACGGCCGCCCTGCGGTTCGTCGACCATGAGGAACTGATCGTAGGATGCCTTCTGAACCTCGATGAGGTTCGGCATTTCTGCGACTTCTGGAATTTTACCGAAAAACTTGCGTACGCGCCTGCGACCGTTAAACGAAAGGGTCTGAGCCATCGTCGCTCCTTTAAAATTGCACCCGGGCCTGCAACAGACGAACACCGCTGGCCAGTCGGCTCCGTCAAATTAATGGATCATTCAAACTCGTCTCACTTCCCAAAACCGCCGGCCGGATTGCCTGGCGGTCCGGTTCGAGACCATCCTCTTGAAGAACCCATTACCCAAAAGCCGTTTTCAATAGGCTTTTGGGTAATACGTTCAAAAAACGATGAAAGAGAGGCGACCCTTTCGGGCCACCCCTCCCTCGAAATAGGCACGATTACTTGACGTCAACCTTGGCGCCAGCGTCTTCGAGCTTCTTCTTGAGATCAGCGGCTTCAGCCTTGGAAACGCCTTCCTTGACAGCCTTCGGAGCGGCTTCAACGAGGTCCTTGGCTTCCTTCAGGCCGAGGCCCGTGATAGCGCGAACTTCCTTGATGACGTTGATCTTGTTTGCGCCGGCATCAGCGAGGATGACGTCGAATTCAGTCTTTTCTTCTTCAACGACAGCAGCAACGCCAGCGCCGCCAGCAGCAGCAACTGCTACCGGAGCAGCAGCGGAAACGCCCCACTTTTCTTCGAGAAGCTTCGACAGTTCTGCAGCTTCCAGAACGGTCAGCGAGGACAGGTCGTCTACGATCTTTGCGAGATCAGCCATTTTTTAGTTCCTTTTGTTCGGTTCGAACTTGGTTAGATATAAACAACGAAAAACCGCCTTATGCGGCTTCGTCCTTCTTGGCGTAAGCCGAGAACACGCGGGCAAGCTGGCTTGCCGGTGCTGCAACAACGCCTGCGATGCGGGTAGCCGGTGTCTGGATCATGCCCAGCAGCTTCGCACGCAGTTCGTCCAGCGAAGGCAGGGTCGCAAGCGACTTGACTGCATCCGCGTTGAGCGTCGTTGCCCCCATGGCACCACCCAGAACAACGATCTTGTCGTTGGTCTTGGCGAAATCCATGACGACTTTCGGAGCCGTGATCGGGTCGGCGCTGAATGCTACCAGCGTCTGACCCTTGAAGAGATTGGACATCCCTTCGGCTTCCGTACCCTGAAGGGCGATCTTGGCCAGGCGGTTCTTCGCGACTTTGACGGTGCCGCCAGCAGCGCGCATCTTCGAACGGAAGTCGTTCATCTGTGCGACTGTGACACCAGCATAGTGGGCCACGACAACCGAACCGGCGCCCTTGAAGGACTCGTTCAGCTCCGTGACGAATTCGCGTTTTTCCGCTCTTTCCACTGCCTATCTCCAGTTGACTGGACCGCAAAATACAGCCCAGTCGGTTTGCCTTTGCCACAGGGGATCAGAGTTGATCCCAAGCGACGCTCGAGGATCCTGTCCCCTGCGCGTTCCCGTTTGAGCGGGTCCGGCACAAGGCAAGCCGAGGTTCGAACCGAATTCCCACGCTTTCGCGCGTCAAATGAAATTCGGGACTCACCCGTCTCATGCAGGCTGAAGTGATTAAGGGATAACCACCTGCAATCTCGGACAGGAGTTCCGGGTTTGATCCCGGAATTCCCGGCCCCGGAGGGCCGGAAATCTTGGACCGGACCGAAGTCCGGATAAATTAAGCGACGGTGACCGACGAAGGATCAACCTTGACGCCCGGGCCCATGGTCGAGGAAATCGCCACGCGCTTGACGTAGTTGCCCTTGGCGCCAGCCGGCTTTGCCTTGATGACCGCATCCGCAAAAGCGCGGATGTTTTCTTCAATCGCGGAAGCCGTGAAGGAAGCCTTGCCGATACCGGCATGAACGATACCGGCCTTCTCGACGCGGAACTCGACGGCGCCGCCCTTCGATGCCTTGACAGCACCGGCAACGTCCATCGTGACCGTTCCGACCTTCGGGTTCGGCATCATGCCGCGGGGGCCAAGAACCTTACCGAGGCGGCCGACGAGCGGCATCATGTCCGGGGTGGCGATGCAGCGATCGAAGTCGATCTTGCCGCCCTGGACGATTTCGACCAGGTCTTCGGCGCCAACGACGTCGGCGCCGGCAGCCTTGGCTTCGTCAGCCTTGGCCCCACGGGCGAAAACGGCGACGCGAACGTCGCGGCCGGTGCCGTTCGGCAGGTTGACGACGCCACGGACCATCTGGTCGGCATGACGCGGGTCAACACCGAGGTTCATCGCAACTTCGATGGTTTCGTCGAACTTGGCGATGGCACGGGCCTTGACCAGGGAAATTGCTTCCGGCAGGGCGACAAGCTTCGTCGGATCGATGCCTTCGCGGGTCTTCTGTACACGCTTTGCAAGCTTTGCCAT
This sequence comes from Rhizobium giardinii bv. giardinii H152, assembly GCF_000379605.1. Lineage (GTDB taxonomy): Bacteria > Pseudomonadota > Alphaproteobacteria > Rhizobiales > Rhizobiaceae > Pararhizobium > Pararhizobium giardinii. The sequence continues at coordinate 15,496 of NZ_KB902635.1, forward strand.
GATCTTAGCCCACCACTTCCAGACCCATGGCGCGGGCGGAGCCCTCGATCATGGTCATTGCGCCTTCGATATCGGCTGCGTTCAGGTCTTTCATCTTGGCTTCGGCGATCGACTTGATCTGAGCCTTGGTGAGCTTGCCTGCGGTCGCACCCTTGCCCGGCGTCTTCGAGCCGGACTGGATCTTTGCTTCCTTCTTCAGGAAGTAGCTGACCGGCGGCTGCTTCATGATGAAGGTGAAGGACTTGTCCTGGTAATAGGTGATGACGACCGGGATCGGCATGCCCTTTTCCATTTCCTGCGTAGCCGCGTTGAACGACTTGCAGAATTCCATGATGTTAATGCCACGCTGACCAAGCGCCGGGCCGATTGGCGGGGACGGGTTTGCCGATCCTGCCTTGACCTGAAGCTTGAGCTGGCCTGCAACTTTCTTAGCCATTTCTCTCTGCCTTTTGGTTTTTCCCGCCTCACCGCCCGTCAGATGACGAACTGGAGCAGGAAACGTTCCGGCCGGTTTCCCGGCCCTTCATGCCACCCCTCGTCAAAGGGAGTGGCGGCTGCGGTTGCGTGGTGCGGAACGCCGGTCCGGCTAAGACCGGTTTCCTTCCACGCGGAGTGCGGGTCACCCCGCCTTTACCGAATACGAATATCCGGAAAACAAAAGAATGCCGCGCAGCCAGATATCCCGGCGCTGCGGCAATCAGAAATCAGACTTTCTCGACCTGAGCGTATTCAAGGTCTACCGGCGTCGCACGGCCAAAGATCGAGACCTCGACCTTGAGGCGCGAACGCTCTTCGTCCACGTCCTGGACGATGCCGTTGAACGAGGCAAACGGACCGTCGGAGACACGAACCTGCTCACCAATCTCGAACGAGATCGAAGGCTTCGGACGATCGACACCGTCCTGAACCTGACCGAGAATGCGCTCGGCCTCGAAATCCGGAATCGGAACCGGCTTGTTGTCGGATCCGAGGAAGCCGGTCACCTTCGGCGTATTCTTGATGAGGTGATAGGCCTCATCCGTCAGATTGGCACGCACGAGCACGTAACCGGGAAAGAACTTGCGCTCGGCATCAACCTTGCGGCCGCGACGAACTTCAACGACCTTTTCGGTCGGGACGAGAATCTTTTCAAACAGATGGCTGAGCCCCTTCTGCTTGGCTTTCTCCTCAATGGATTCAGCAACCTTCTTCTCGAAATTCGAGTAGGCGTGAACGATGTACCAACGCGCTGCCATATTCATCCCCACCCGTTCAGATACCAGCATTCAGGACGAGGCCGATCAGCCAGCCCATCAGTTGGTCCGCAGCAAAAAAGAAGAGTGCCGCAAAGAAGACCATGACGAACACCATGAGCGTCGAGATCGTCGTCTCGCGCCGCGTAGGCCATGTCACTTTCGACGTCTCGGAGCGCACCTGCTGCAGAAACGTAAATGGATTTGTTTTGGATGCCATTGAATGCTCACGCCTTAACGGCCCGTAAAGCTGTCGATCAGCCCCACGCGCCGCGTGTCTGTTTGAACCCTACATAAAGACCGATTCCATAAATCACAAGAGGTCAACGGTCTTTTTGCGAAATTAGCCGGAAAAAGGCAAGCCCTTCCCCCTGTATGTACCGCCAAGTCGTCGCTGCATCGTGTTGCGCTGGATCGAATGGCAGGGGCAGCAGGGCTCGAACCTGCGACCTGCGGTTTTGGAGACCGCCGCTCTACCAACTGAGCTATACCCCTAGACCACAGCGCCGGTGCCTCAAAGGCTGTGCGCCGCGTTAAGTCTGCGGCTTATTATTCAGTTTGCCCGGCGATGACAAGCGTCTTTGCCGGAAAAAGAGAAAGAATTCGGCGATATCCGCCTTTCTTTTTCACCGCGTAAATCAGCCTCGCTCACTTACCGACATATTTCCGCCAGTCGTGGTCTTCCTTGAAGCCGAGCACTTCACGAATCTTCCGGTTCGACAAGAGCCCCTCGAATTCGCCGATCTCTCTCGTAAACGGCACATCCGGGTAATAGCGGGCTGCAAGCTCCCGCGACGGCGTGTCGGCCGAGACCGTGTCGTTCGCCGCGTTGAAGACCTGGAAACCCAAGCCGTCCTTCTCGACGCAAAGCTTGACGATCTGGCCGAGATCGCGGGCATCGATATAGCTCCAGGCAATGCGCTTGCGGATTTCCGGATTGGCAAAATAGGCCGGGAACCGCTCGTATTCGTGCGGCTCGATCACGTTGCCGATTCGCAGCGCATAGATGTCAAAACCCGAGCGTTCGGCAAAGGCGCGCGCCGTCTTCTCGTTGAGCACCTTCGACAGGCCGTAACTGTCCATCGGATTGACGTCGTAGTCCTCCTCCAGCGGAAACTGATGGAAGTCACGGTGGCCCTCGGCAAAGCAAACGCCGTAGGTGGTCTCGCTGGAGGCGACGATGATCTTGCGGACGCCGAGCTTCACCGCTGCCTCGACGACATTGTAGGTGCCCATCGTGTTGATGCGAAACGTCTCGTTGTCCGGCCTGATCAGGATGCGCGGCACGGCGGCGAAGTGAACCACGGCGTCAAACGGCCGCGGCCCCTGCCCGTGTTCCAGATCCGGAAAATCCCGATGCATCGACATGACGTTGAACATCTGGCCGCTGTCGGTAATGTCGGCGATCAGATTGGTGACGCCGGGGCTGTCGAGCGGCACGAGATCGACATTGTGCACCTCATAGCCGGCCTCGACCAGATATGGCACCGCATGCCGCCCTGCCTTGCCCGCACCGCCGGTGAACAGAATTCGCTTGCTCATGGACGTCCTCCACTTGCTGGCCGCCCGAACGGGCGGCGGCCTCCTCGTCAAAACCGATATGCCCTGTCCGTACCGAAGCCGCAATATTATTTCTGCGTCGCGAGGGATGACGGAAGGCCCGGCGTCATTTATGTCGTACTGAAATGAGTATAACAGTCCTCACGGCCGCGAGAACATGTCGATGCAAGGTAAAGATTTCGAAGCACTTCTCTCAAGCTATGAAATGGTGGCGTTGATCGCCAACAGCGAAAGCGTCGATATCGACGTAATCACGAGCACTTTGCCAGAGAAAACACTCTACGTCTTCTTCACGGGGTGCGCCAAGATCCTTTCCGGTCCTTTCGAGAAGGACGCGGTACTCTGTCATCGCCTCGTTGCCGGCGGCACGCGCTTTCTGAAGTCGCAGAAGCATTTCGACAAGGCCTACAGCCTGTTTACGCGTCACCTGAAGGCCGAAATCGGGGTGATTGCCGATCGCGGGGTTTCTGAAGGGAGCCCCGGGTTGGCGGCGCCGCGCCAAAGCCCCCTCATGCCGCAGACGCTCGATTTCGACTATGCGTTCGGCCCGCTCTACCCGGTGGACCGCATGCCGACGACAGGGTTTGCTGTCGCCGTCTGGCTTGCCGAGAAGATTCCACACGCCAATATCTGTCTTTGCGGCTTTACGGGCGCGGCAGGGCTTCAGTTCAGCATGTATACCGAGCATGACTGGACGTTCGAGCAGATCATGCTGCAACTCTTCGTCAAGAGGGGGCGCATCCGGCGTTTCGAGGAAAAGCTGAGCGAGCCGGCCGGTTCCTTCGCCCGCCTCCAAAGCCGGTTTCCCGAATTCAGCGAGGCGACGATCGCGCTCGTCGCCACCAATGTTCTGGCCAACCGCTTCACCGGCATGGAGCGGCAGGTCGCCAAGCTCTGGTCGAAGACGAAGCTCGAGCGTCAGATCCGCGGTTTCTTCAAGCGCTTCAAGAATTTCGGGCATTGAAGCCGCAGGGTGCCGCAAGAGCAGGCAACACGACAACGCGAAAAGGCCCCACTGTTTCCAGCAGGGCCCTTTCAGAAATCCGGGTAATCTTAAAGGATTACTCGACGATGGATGCGACGATGCCGGCGCCGACGGTGCGGCCGCCTTCGCGGATGGCGAAGCGCAGCTTTTCTTCCATCGCGATCGGCACGATCAGCTCGACGGCAACGGTGACGTTGTCGCCCGGCATGACCATTTCCGTGCCTTCCGGCAGCGACACGATGCCGGTCACGTCCGTCGTGCGGAAGTAGAACTGCGGACGGTAGTTGGTGAAGAACGGCGTATGACGGCCGCCCTCTTCCTTCGTCAGGATGTAGGCTTCAGCCATGAACTTCTTGTGCGGCTTGACCGAACCCGGCTTGCACAGGATCTGGCCACGCTCGACGCCGTCACGGGTGACGCCGCGCAGGAGCGCACCGATGTTGTCGCCGGCCTGGCCCTGGTCGAGCAGCTTGCGGAACATTTCAACGCCGGTGCAGGTCGTCTTCGTCGTCGG
>NZ_KB902635.1:20591-176501 GCF_000379605.1 Rhizobium giardinii bv. giardinii H152
ATCGCTGCCGTCAGCGACGTCTTGCCATGGTCAACGTGGCCGATCGTGCCAATGTTAACGTGCGGCTTGTTGCGCTCAAATTTGCTCTTTGCCATGGGTACGTTTCCTGTGATCAATGAGAATGCATCATCCGGCGGCGCCGGTTTGGGGAGGCGTTTAAGGGTTTCGGAAGGATTGCGCAAGACTTAATTATCTTGCCCGCTTCCAACACCTTGGCCTTTTGATGACGCTTATATGGTGATTGCCGCGCGCAATTCCAACGCAACAGCCGCCAAAGGCGGAAGCCAGCCTAATTCAACGGCTTGTGCGCAATTATTAAAGAAAGACTTTAAACGCTGGTTACCGGGGCCGTTTGCTGGAGCGGGTAGCGGGAATCGAACCCGCGTATTCAGCTTGGAAGGCTGCTGCTCTACCATTGAGCTATACCCGCGGGGTCTTGATCCGTCTGACAGAATGGTGGAGGGAGTTGGATTTGAACCAACGTAGGCTGAGCCAACGGATTTACAGTCCGTCCCCTTTAACCACTCGGGCATCCCTCCATATTCTGTCGGGATCAAGCGACCAGGCATTTCGGATCGAAGCGCGTTGCCGGAGCAAGGCGCCCCTTCGATCTGCGCCGGGTATATGACCGCCCCGTTTGATCCTGTCAACACGATCGATCAGAAAAAGTTGCGAAATTCGCCATAAAGATTGCGCGCCATCGATTTCGCGAAAAACGGTTCCCCGTTCCCCCTATCACCAGTATAAGGCAGGCATGAGCAAAGATATTCCCGGCGACAAGAGCGCCAAAGACACCCACTACGCCACTCTGCGCCGCGCCCATCGCGATGCCCGGCGCGAACGCGGCGAGATCCCGACGCCCGCCCAGGATCGCCGCAAGAAAACAGCACAGGCCGACTGGAAGGCGCCGCAACTGGCGCCCGACCAGGTGCTGCTTTACGGCATCCACACCGTTCGCGCCGCGCTCGACAATCCTGAACGCAGGATCACCAAGCTGTCCGTGACGCAGAACGCACTTGTCCGGCTTGAAACCGGGCCCGTCGAATCGCTCGGCTTCCCGGTCGAGATCGTCTCGCCGCAGGATCTCGACAGGTTGCTCGGACCCGATGCCATCCATCAGGGCGCGATGCTGGAGACCGTGCCCCTGCCCGTTCGCCGCCTGTCGGCGCTGAAGGACAGCCCGCTGATCCTCGTGCTCGACCAGGTCACCGATCCGCATAATGTCGGCGCCATCATGCGCTCCGCCGTCGCCTTCAATGCCGGTGCGCTGATCACCACCATGCGCCACAGCCCGACGGAATCGGGTGTCATGGCGAAATCCGCCTCCGGCGCGCTTGAAATGATCCCCTATATCCAGATCACCAATCTCGCCGATGCGCTGGAAGAACTGCACAAGCTCGGCTTCGTTTCGATTGGCCTTGATTCGGAAGGGCCGGCCCCGCTCGAAGAGACGCTGTCCGGCAACAAGATCGCGCTCGTGCTCGGCGCCGAAGGCAAGGGATTGCGGCAGAAGACCCGCCAGACCGTCAACGCGCTTGCCCGGCTCGACATGCCCGGCGCCATCAAGTCGCTGAATGTCTCGAATGCAGCGGCAATCGCCATGTATGCGGCGCGCAGCTACCTGGCCAAGGTCTGATCAGGGTTACCGTGTGAGGCTCGGCTCGCCGAGCGACAATCGGGCTTCGGGACAGCCATCCCGGATCTTGCGCCATGTGGTGACGTTCAGTTCCATTTCGCAACGCGCCAGATAGGCCATGTCGCCGATCCGGATGCAGACGGTCTGGCCGAGTTCGAGTTTCGAGCCGTCGCGATTTCGGCAGGTGCAGCGCGCGTCGGGGGGCGATGCAAAAGACACCGTGGAAAACATTCCGGCAAACACCGAAACGAGAACGACCAACAAAAGAGCCGGAACGCTTTTCATAAGCGCAGCATAGTACAAAAAGGCTTGTTTTCAAAGCAAAGCAGGCATGCGCCACGCCGGCGCTGCCCGCGTCGGTCAGGCCTTTTTCAGGAATTCGGTGCGCAACACCAGACCCTTGATCTTGGCGTGGCGGCACTCGACCTCGTCCGGATTGTCGGTGAGGTGGATGCCCTTGATCATCGTGCCACGCTTCAGGGTCTCCGATGTGCCCTTGACCTTCAGATCCTTGATGAGCGTGACGTTGTCGCCCTCGTTGAGGATCGTACCGTTGCTGTCCCTGACGTCCATTTTCGATTCCAATTCATGATGATGTCGGCGCAAGCCTGTAATCGCGCTCTATCGCCTTGGACCGCGCCTGTCCAGTCGACCGCGAGAGGTTCGACAGCTCACGACGCGAAAACGGTTGTCCTGGCCATCGCCGCACAGAAAAAGCCGGACACCTCGTCGTGCCCGGCTTTTCAAGAATTTTCGATCTCGGCTCGATCAGGCGGCGATGTCGAAATGACCGCGGTCGGCGATTGCCTTCTCGGCGCCGGCGATCGCTGCTTCCTTCGCATCCGGGCTGATGGCGAGGCCTTCGGCACGAACGAATTCGACATCGGTGATGCCGATGAAGCCGAACACCGTGCTCAGGTAGGTTTCCTGATGGTCCATGGCGCTGACCGGAGAAGCGCCCGAATAGTGGCCGCCACGTGTCGAAGCAACGATCACCTTCTTGCCCTTGGCCAGGCCTTCGACACCGGATTCGGTGTAGCGGAAGGTGGTTCCGGCAACGAGAATGCGGTCGATCCAGGTCTTCAGCTGGCTCGGGATGGTGAAATTGTACATCGGCGCGCCGACGACGATGACGTCTGCAGCGAGGAATTCAGCAAGCGAGGCACGCGCCGCATCAAGTTCGGAAACCAGCGTGGCATCGAGCCCTTCCGGATTGGCCGAAGCGGCCATCAGGTGCGAGCCGTTCAGATGCGCCAGCGGATCGGCCGCAAGGTCGCGATAGGTAACGGTGTCGCCCGGGCGCTCCGCCTTGATCCGCGCAACGATCGATGCCGTCAGGCGGCGGGATACGGAATGATCTCCGAGGATACCGGAGTCGATATGGAGAATGTTCATCGATTGCACCTTGTGTTCTGGTTGGCGTTTTGGGTGCATCACATATGAATTTAAAACAATCAGCCGATAAGCCCGCCCTTTTTTGACAGACTGTTTCCTGATAGAGACAATCTGGTCTCGACTTTGACTGTCTGGAAGGTGTGGAATGCAGGACCTGAACGATCTCGCGCTGTTTGCCGCCGTGGTAAAACACAAGGGCTTCTCCGCCGCGTCGCGGGCCCTCAGCATCCCGAAATCTAAGCTCAGCAAACATGTCGCGCGCCTGGAGCAGCAGCTTGACGTTCGCCTTCTCGAACGTTCGACGCGCAAGCTGCGCGTGACCGAGATCGGCCAGGCCTTCTACGAGCGCTGCGAGACGATCCTGTCCGGCGTCGAAGCCGCGGAAGCGGTGGTCGCTGCGGCCAGAAGCGAGCCATCCGGCATCGTCCGGCTTGCCTCGCCTATCGGCTTCACGCCGATGCTCGCGCATATCCTGCCTGCCTTCCACAGGCGCTATCCCGAGGTACGGCTGCTGATCACCACGACCAACCGGCGCGTCGACCTCGTCGAAGAACGGATCGATATCGCATTGCGGGCGCGCGATCAGCTCGATACCGATAACCATCTGATCGTCCGCAAGCTCGGACAGGCGCGCCAGTTCCTCGCGGCCAGCCCGGCACTGATGGCCCGCCTCGGCAACGTCACGATCGACACGCTCGGAAAGATGCCGACGCTTTCGATGAACGAACAGCACGGCTCCGACACCTGGCAACTTCATACCGATGGCATGAAGCGCGAAATCGCGCACCAGCCGATCATCGGCTGCAGCGATTTCGCCATTTTGGAGCGCGCGGCGATAGAAGGGGTCGGCATCGCGCTTCTGCCGGATCATCTTTGCGGGCGCGGCTTCCGCACCGGCGTGCTCTTGCCCGTGCTGCCGGAATGGTCGTCAAACGACGCGATCGTGCATCTGGTCTTCACCTCGCGCCACGGCCTGCTGCCCGGCGTCCGCGCGCTGATTGACTTCCTTGTGGAAAACCTGCCTCGCGCCATGTCGCGATGCACGGAAATCGATCCCGCGCCGGCGATGCTCGCCGCGGCAGAATAATACAGGCAGCACTTCGGCGGCCTCTGTTCGAATGTTTCCGAAACGCGCAATCTGACGCCATCAGCGAATCGGCGGCGGCAGGGAGCAACTTATCATGACGATCGAACGGCGGCGGCGCATCATCCGCACGCGCAGGACCGCTATCGGCACCACACTCGTTGCCGGCATCTCGTTTCTCGCAGGCATGACGGACGCCGCCGGGCTCCTCGTCGCGGGCAGCTTCGTTTCCTTCATGAGCGGCAACACCACGCGTGCCGCCGTGGCCCTCGCGGAGGGACAAACGCGATATGCCGTCATCCTGCTCGGCGCACTCCTTACGTTCGTCGTCGGCAACGCGCTCGGCATCATTGTTGCCCACAACGCCAGCCGGCGCACGTTTCGCGTCCTCTTCGGGGTTACGCTGATCCTCGGCCTTGCGGCCGGGGCCACCAGCCCTGCCCTCGCAACGTTTCAGTTCTACGCGATCGTGCTTGCCATGGGGCTCGTCAATGCCGCGGTCGAGCACATCGAGGGCCTGCCCATCGGGCTGACCTACGTGACCGGCGGTCTGTCGCGCTTCGGCCGCGGCATCGGCAGCTGGGTTGTCGGCGCACCCCGGCGCGACTGGGCCATGCAGATCGTTCCCTGGCTCGGCATGGCCGCCGGCGGCATCTGCGGCGCCTTTCTCGAACGGGCGCTGGGCGCCGGCGTGCTCTGGCTGACCTGCACCTTGTCGGCGGTGATCGCCATCGTCGTCTTCTTCATTCCGCCGCGGCTCCAGCAGCGCCACGCTCATCGCACCCACCCAGCGCCCCTGACAACCCGGCCGAAACCACATCCGTGACCGCGCCACGCGAGGCGGGCAACGCAGGAGCGCCGCCGCGATCGCCGCGCCCGTCAGATCTGAAAAGCGGCGGGACAATCGCATTTTCCCTTTACACACGATCAGAATATGCTAACTCCCTGCCCCACATGCTGCCCTTATAGCTCAGTTGGTAGAGCACCTGATTTGTAATCAGGGGGTCCCGGGTTCGAGTCCTGGTGGGGGCACCATTCTTTTCCTTTCCCACGTTGATCTTTTATGCATGATACCGATGGTATCGGCGGCGGTGATACCTGCTGCCAGTTGAAGAACGGACGCGCAGGACTTCTTCGGGGCGTTCAGTCCGCTGACGCCCATTCGTAAAACATACAGGCATTCCATGGCTCGCACGTTCAAAACCATCGCTTTCGCCGCCTCCGCCACGCTCGAGGCGCAGAAGGCTGCAGAGGAGTTGATCGCCCTTTACGGCCAGCATGATCCCGAGGAGGCAGATGTCATCGTGGCGCTCGGCGGCGATGGCTTCATGCTGCATACGCTGCACAAAACGATGAATTCCGGCAAGCTGGTTTACGGCATGAATCGCGGCTCCATCGGCTTTCTGATGAACCGTTACAGCACGGAAAACCTGCACGAGCGCCTCGCTGCGGCCGTCGAAAACACCTTCCGGCCGCTGGAAATGCAGACTGTCGATACGGATGGCAAGCGCTTCGGAGCGCTCGCCATCAACGAGGTCTACCTCTTTCGCCAGTCGTACCAGGCCGCTAAGCTGCGGGTTGTCGTCGATGGTCGCGTCAGGCTCGAGGAACTGATCTGCGACGGCGTGCTGCTGTCGACGCCGGCGGGGTCCACCGCCTACAATCTCTCCGCCCACGGCCCGATTCTGCCGCTCGAGGCGCCGCTTTTGGCACTCACCCCGGTCAGCCCCTTCCGGCCTCGCCGCTGGCGCGGCGCGCTTCTGCCCAACAAGGTGACCGTCGATATCGCCATTCTCGAACCGGACAAACGCCCGGTCAACGCCGTGGCCGATCATGTCGAGGTCAAGTCCGTCGTCACGGTGCGCATTGCCGAATCCGAAAAGATGACGGCACATATCCTTTCGGACCCCGATTATTCCTGGTCTGATCGGATCCTTGCCGAACAATTCTCCAACTAGCGCAGATGACAACACATCCCAGCAATCACTTGAATTGGAACCGATTCCGACCGAAGGTGATGCGGGAATTCATGTGCCTTAGGATCCGCCGGGCATGCCGGCATCCGCGCATCCCGCTGTCACATGAGCGCACCAAGGGCTAAAGACGATGCTCCAGTTTCGAAACGTCAGCATAGCCATGCTTTCCGCCTGCTGCATCGCCTTGCTGCTGGCCGCAGGGTCAGCTGCCCGTGCCGACGACACCGCGCTCATGCCCGACAATATAATTTTCGTCACCAGCACGGGCTATTGGGAAGAGAGCGGTGATCCGCTCAGCGTGGCCGATCCGAACGCCGCCAAGACAGAAAGCACTCCGGCAGCCGGCCCATCGGCGACGGCGCAGCGCGGATACTACAAGCTGGTTGCCGTGCGCCAGCCCGAAGGAAACACGCATGTCTTCCTGCAACAGGTCGCGCTGGACGCCGCAGGACCGAAGGTGGTGTCCTCCGCCGAACTGGAGGAATTTTCCTCCATGAAGGCCTATGTGACGGATATCCGGCCGGAAACCTCAGACGGCGTCGCCCGGCAGCCGGGGCTGTTTGCCACCGTCTACCTGAAGACCGATCCGGCAGCACCGGAGCCGGAAACCTGGACCGTGCTGATCGACGACATCGGCGACATCAAGGTCGAGCGCGAAACCAACTGACTCACACGTTCAAAAGCAAAAAGCCGGGTCTTTGAGGCCCGGCTTTCGTGTGTCTCTGTTCTTTTCTCACGCGAGGTCGTCGACGACCGCGTCGGCACCGCCGCTCACCCTGTGGGCCAGCGCCGCTTCCATGAACTCATTGAGATCGCCATCGAGCACGTCATCCGGCGCAGTACTCGCGACGCCCGTGCGCAGGTCCTTCACCAACTGGTAGGGCTGTAGGACGTAGGAGCGGATCTGGTGGCCCCAGCCGATATCGGTCTTCGACGCGGCTTCGGCGTTGGCCGCGTCTTCCCGCTTCTTCAGTTCCGATTCGTAGAGGCGCGCGCGCAGCATGTCCCAGGCCTTGGCCTTGTTCTTGTGCTGCGACCGTTCCTGCTGGCACTGGACGACGATGCCGGAAGGCATGTGCGTGATACGCACGGCCGAATCCGTGGTGTTGACGTGCTGGCCGCCGGCGCCGGAAGAACGGTAGGTGTCGATGCGGCAATCGCTCTCGTTGATGTCGATCTGGATCGAATCGTCGACCACCGGGTAGACCCAGATGGACGAGAACGAGGTATGACGGCGGGCATTGCTGTCGTAGGGCGAGATGCGCACCAGGCGATGCACGCCCGATTCGGTCTTCAGCCAGCCATAGGCATTGTGGCCCTTGACGAGCAGGGTTGCCGACTTGATGCCGGCTTCTTCACCGTCATGGATTTCCAGCAGTTCGACCTTGAATCCCTGCCGTTCGGCCCAGCGGGTATACATGCGTAGCAGCATGTTTGCCCAGTCCTGGCTTTCGGTGCCGCCGGCGCCGGAATGTACTTCGAGATAGGTGTCGTTGCTGTCCGCCTCGCCCGACAGCATGGCTTCGACTTGGCGGCGGGCCGCTTCGGACCGAAGAGCCTTCAACGCCTCTTCCGCCTCCTTGACGATATCGGCATCGCCCTCTTCCTCGCCGAGTTCGATGAGGTCGATGGCATCCTGCATCTGCCTTTCGAAAGAACGAACGCCGTTGATGCCGTCATCGAGTTGCTGGCGCTCGCGCATCAGCTTCTGCGCTTCGGCCGCATCGTTCCAGAGGTTCGGATCCTCGGCCTTGTTGTTCAACCAGTCCAGTCGTCTTACCGCCTGGTCCCAGTCAAAGATGCCTCCTCAGCAGGCTTATGGCCTGCTTGATTTCGTCGACGATATTCTCGATTTCGGTCCGCATTGTCCTGCTTCTTGCGCTGGAATGAAATGTGCGCCGTGAATAACGACGCCCGCCGCTCCTGTAAAGACGGCGGGCGTCGGTAAAGGCAGATTAGAGGCGTTAAAACAGTCCGCTTGAGCCGCGATTGATGGCGTCGTTTGCCTGTGGCGAAGCCTTCAGGATTTCCTCCGGCGGAATATACTCGGCGCCGCCATCGATCACCGAGAAGCTCTCGGCCGGGCCAGTCCCGGGCTTGAAGGCTTCGATGATCGTGTCCGGGTCGCCTTCGGCCGCCGCCATGCCGGTCTTACGGTTGACGGGAATAAGGTTCATTCCCTCCGGCGGCACGAACTTGACGGGGCGCGTGCCCTGCATCGCTACCTGCATGAAATCGTTGAACACGGGCGCCGCAAGCCCGCCGCCCGTCGCACCGCGTCCGAGCGGCGCCGGATTGTCGAAGCCGAGATAGAGGCCGGCGACCATGTCCGGCGTGTAGCCGACGAACCAGGCATCCTTCTCGTCATTGGTCGTGCCGGTCTTGCCGGCCACCGGACGGTCGAGCTTGATCTTGCCGGCGGCGGTGCCGCGGGTGATCACGCCTTCCATCATCGAAGTGATCTGATAGGCGGTCATCGGATCGAGAACCTGCTCGCGATTGTCGGTGAGAACCGGCTCTTCCTGGTTCTCCCAGTCGGCGGCATTGCAGTTGTCGCAGGTGCGCTCCTCATGGCGGAAGATCGTCTTGCCGTAGCGGTCCTGGATGCGGTCGATCATCGACGGCTTGATCTGCTTGCCGCCATTGGCGAGCACGGCATAGGCCGAAACCATCCGCAGCACCGTCGTCTCGCCCGAACCGAGCGACATTGCCAGCACCGGCATCATCTTGTCGTAGATGCCGAACCGCTCGGCATACTCGGCAACAAGGTTCATGCCCATGTCATTGGCAAGCCGCACCGTCATCAGGTTACGCGACTTCTCGATGCCGAGGCGCAGCGTCGAGGGGCCGGCCGAGCCGCCGCCATAGTTTTCCGGGCGCCAGACCTGGCCGCCGGTGACGAGCTCGAACGGTGCGTCGAGGATGACGGATGCCGGCGTATAGCCATTGTCGAGCGCTGCCGCGTAGACGAAGGGCTTGAAGGACGATCCGGGCTGACGCATCGCCTGGGTCGCTCGATTGAATTCCGACTGCCCATAGGAAAAGCCGCCGGCCATGGCGAGAACGCGGCCTGTCTGCGGGTCCATGGCAACCAGGCCACCCTGCACCTTGGGGGGCTGGCGCAGGCGGTATTCGCCGTCCACGTCCGTCGCCTCGACATAGACGACATCGCCCGGGCCGACAACGCCTTCGGGAGACTTCGCCGTCTTGCGGTCACCCGTCGAGGAACGATAGGCCCAGCGCATGTTCGCTTCCGAGATGCGTCCGGTCACCCGATCGGTGCCGATCTTGCCCGCGCCGTCCTTCTCCGGCTGGATGCCGATTGCGGCACCGCTCTCATCGACGGCGAGCACGACGGCAAGCTTCCATTCCGGCACATCGGAAAGCGCTTCAAGCTTGCCAAGCGGCTCGCCCCAGTCGCCGCCGATTTCGATCGTCTTCAGCGCGCCATGGAAACCGCGTCGCTCGTCATAGGAGACCAGCGCGTTCTGCAGCGCCTTGCGGGCTTCGACCTGCAGACGCGGATCAAGCGAGGTGCGAACGGAAAGGCCACCTTCATAAAGGGCATTATCGCCATAACGCTGGATGATCTGGCGGCGAACCTCCTCGGCGAAATATTCGGAGGCGAAGAGGTGCGATCCGCCACGCCGGACGCTGACGCCCAGCGGCTGCTTCTTGGCCTCCTCGCCGTCGGCCTTGGTGACGTAGCCGTTCTCGACCATTCGGTCGATGACCCAGTCACGACGCTCGAGCGCCGCCTTTTCACGGCGGAACGGATGATAGTTTGAGGGACCCTTCGGCAGCGCCGCCAGATAGGCGGTCTCGGCGATCGTCAGTTCCGTCACCGACTTGTCGAAATAGGTGAGCGCCGCGCCGGCGATACCGTAGGAGTTCAGGCCGAAGAAAATTTCGTTGAGGTAGAGCTCGAGAATGCGGTCCTTGCTGTAAGCCTGCTCGATGCGGAAGGACAGGATCGCTTCCTTGACCTTGCGGTCGATCGTCTGGTCCGCGGAAAGAAGGAAGTTCTTGGCGACCTGCTGGGTGATCGTCGAGGCGCCAACGGGGCGGCGGCCGGAACCGAAGTTCTGCAGGTTGACGGCGATGGCGCGCGCAAGACCTGTGATATCGACGCCGGGATGCTGATAGAAATTCTTGTCTTCCGCCGAAATGAAAGCGGCCTTGACGCGGTCGGGAATGGCCTGGATCGGCAGATAGAGGCGACGCTCGCGGGCATACTCGGCCATCAGCGCGCCATTGCCGGCGTGGACGCGCGTCGTTACCGGCGGCGCATAGCTGTTGAGAACCTCATAATCCGGCAAGTCCTTGGTGATGTGGCCGAGATAGATGGCGGCAGCCGCGGCCACGCCGAGCACCAGAAATGCGCCAATGCCGAAGAAATATCCAATCAGTCTGATCATCAGCCAGATACCGGTACCCTGTTGTCGTTTCTCTGTGCGGAGCACGCGAGCATGGTGGGCCTAGCCTGCACCTTGTCCGAATGCAATCACGCCGAACGAATTAAACCGCAAAGAACGCCGGAAATCCGGCAGTCTCCCGCGTTTCATTTTTACGACCGGCTACCTCTTTCAGGTCACCGATCACGTCAATCAGATTTCCGGATAGCGACCGGATTGTGAGCAAAATAGGGCTCTCGGCATATTAAGCACGCCGCATCCCCTTGAAAACGATATCGCTGTTACTTGAGCGACACAAATCACATCAAACGTCATTGGTTTGAAAAAAGGGAAGAGATCAACCGCCGTTTGCCACCGACCCGCCCCGATAGGCGCGCACCGCACCGGCCAGAAGGCCCGCGACTTTCTTGCGCCAGACCGGATCGACCAGCAATTTCTCGTCCTGCTTGTTGGACAAAAAGCCGAGCTCAAGCAGGATGGACGGCACGTCCGGCGCTTGCAGGACGCGGAAGCCGGCATGGCGGTGGGGATTGTTGATGAGGTTGATCTGCCCCTCGAACGACGAGACCACGGAGCGCGCAAGATTGACGGAGAACGCCTGCGTCTCGCGGCGCGTCAGATCGATAAGAATGTCGGCGACCTCGGCGGGTTCACTCGTCAACGTCATCCCGGCGATCTCGTCGGACAGATTTTCGCGCTCGGCAAGATTGGCGGCAAGATGGTCGGATGCCTTGTCAGAGATGGTGTAGACGGTCGCGCCGCGGATGTCGTGCTGCTTGAGCGTATCGGCATGCACGGAGATGAACAGGTTGGCGCCGTGCTGGCGAGCGATCTGCACCCGTTCCGGCAAGGACAGGAATTCGTCCTTTTCCCGCGTCAGGAACGCCTTGACACCCGCTTCCTTGTTGAGCGTTGCCACGAGTTCGCCCGCGAAGGCGAGCGTCACGCTCTTCTCCTCCATCTTGGTGTCGGTCCCGATCGCGCCGGTGTCGATGCCGCCATGCCCCGCGTCGACGGCGATCACAAATTCTCCTGCAGCAGGCGGCTCGACGACACGGTCCGTTTTGGTGGCCGTGACCGTGCCCGTCCATTTCTGCTCTTCAATAAGCCGCGAAAAACGCTCCTCGGTCACACGCTCCGCATCGAGGACCAACCGGAAGCCCCTGCCCCCCTCGTCGGCCTTCACGTCCGCAACGGTGATGGCCACCGGCTTCTTTGCCGTCAGCACGACACGCGAACTGCCGGCCCCCATGGCACCGTAACGGATTTCCGAGAACAGGCCGCGGGCCGCGAGATCCTCCGGCTTCAATCCAAACGATGTCTCAGGCAGATCGACGATGACACGCGCCGGGTTGGCGACGTAGTGAACGAAGAAAACCGGCTTCTTGTCGAAATCGATGACCACTCGGGTACGGGCGTCGTCACCCGCGATCCGGGCGCCATAAGCGAGCAACGGCGCATCGGCTGCTTGTGCGCCCGGTGCCGAACACAGGACGAAAAGCAAGAGCAAACAATGCCGCATCATCGCCGAGAGCATCAAACCCGCTTTTCCTTGTTGCCAACGCCTCGCCGGATGCGCGATCGGCGCACCACGGACACGGCCTCCTGGTCCAGAAACTGGCCATGCAGATCGCCGGTTGCCATTCCCATCATCCATGACGCCATATGGTTAACCAAAGCTTGCCGAACACAGCAAACACCGCCGGACCCCGGTCACTGCATCGAAAAACATGCCCCGAAGGTGCCAAAACCGCATCCTGGCAGTGCATACCCGCACAAGCGAATCAATCAATATTATGGCGGTTCGGGCTTTTCCCTTGCCATTGTGACATAGAAAACATAAAAGCTTCACAGGGAGAAAGTGTTGACGGGATAGAATCGACGACCGGCAGCCAACGGGTTTTTGAAGCCCCGGCGCCAGAGCGTGATCGGAACCGGTAAGACCCGGTTCGACGTGGATCATGTCTCGGACAAGCAGTCGCGCTTCATCCGCCGTCGCTCCACCTTCTCTCTTGCATACTGAATCGTGAAAATTCCGGCGGTGGCCGGTGCGTTTATGGTGACGATCACCGAAGGCCCGCGAGCGGGCACATTCATCGGGCCTCCAGGGCCTAACATTGGCATTCTTGTTTGGTCATTGACGTTGTCTCAGCAGTATCGGTCAGAAGTAAACAGGCCCCGGAACGACACCGTTCCGGCTGCCGTCTGGCTGTTGGACCATCTCCCCGACCATGCAGGAACATTCACATCCGGCGAAAAACCTGAGCTGTATGGAACGTGTCCTCCCGGGCGCGATCTTCCTGCCGTTTCTCGGTTGCGCCGAGGAGCACCACTTACATGGCAGAGAAAATGCTTATCGATGCGTCTCACGCTGAAGAGACGCGCGTCGTTGTCGTACGCGGAAACCGCATAGAAGAGTTCGACTTCGAATCCGAACACAAGAAACAGATCCGCGGCAACATCTACCTCGCGAAAGTTACACGCGTGGAGCCGTCGCTGCAGGCGGCCTTCGTCGATTACGGCGGCAACCGCCACGGCTTCCTGGCCTTCGCGGAAATCCACCCCGACTACTACCAGATCCCCCTCGCCGACCGTCAGGCACTGCTGAAGGCCGAGGCCGAGGAAGCGCGCCGCGACGATGACATCGAGCATGTCGAGACCGGCACGGATCTCGGGCCTGATTCCGACGAGGAAACTGTAGCTGCAACGGAAGAAGCCGCCGTCGAGGCAGCCGAGACCATCGATGTCGTGGCAGAAGCCGTCGAAGTTGCGCCGCAATCAGAAGAAAAGCCGAAGACCAAGGCCAAGCGCCCTCGCCGCACGAAGAAGGCTGCGGCGGAAGCGGCAGAAGCTTCCGCGGAAAGCGCCGACGGCGAGGAAAGCTCGAGCGGCGAAATGGCCGCAATGGTCGATACCGACAGCATCTCGGAAGAGACGCGCGGCCGCCGTCGCAACGCCGATGAAGACGACGACGACGATGGTCACCCGGAAGAAAAGGAAGTCATCGAATCCGTTGGTGCCGAAGACGCCATGGAAGAAGTGCCGGACCGCCAGGTTCGCAAGCCGCGCAAGCAGTATCGCATCCAGGAAGTCATCAAGCGCCGGCAGATCCTGCTGGTGCAGGTGGCCAAGGAAGAACGCGGCAACAAGGGTGCGGCGCTGACCACCTATCTGTCGCTTGCCGGCCGCTATTCGGTGCTGATGCCGAACACGGCACGCGGCGGCGGCATTTCCCGCAAGATCACCAACCTGCCGGACCGCAAGCGCCTGAAGGAAATCGCCCGCGCACTCGACGTGCCGCAGGGCATGGGCGTCATCCTGCGCACCGCCGGTGCCAACCGCACCAAGGTCGAGGTCAAGCGGGACTTTGAATATCTGATGCGCCTGTGGGAAAACGTCCGCACGCTGACTCTGTCCTCGACCGCCCCCTGCCTCGTCTATGAAGAAGGCAGCCTGATCAAGCGTTCGATCCGCGACCTTTACAACAAGGACATCAGCGAGATCATCGTTGCCGGCGAGGAAGGCTACAAGGAAGCCAAGAGCTTCATGAAGATGCTGATGCCGAGCCATGCCAAGGTGGTTCAGCCCTACCGCGACGTGCACCCGATCTTCTCGCGTTCGGGCATCGAAGCCCAGCTCGACCGCATGCTCGTGCCGCAGGTGACGCTGAAGTCCGGCGGCTACATCATCATCAACCAGACCGAAGCGCTGGTGGCGATCGACGTCAACTCCGGCCGCTCGACCCGCGAGCACTCGATCGAGGACACCGCGCTCCAGACCAACCTCGAAGCCGCCGAGGAAGTCGCGCGGCAGCTGCGCCTGCGCGACCTTGCCGGCCTCGTGGTCGTCGACTTCATCGACATGGAAGAAAAGCGCAACAACCGCGCCGTCGAGAAGCGTCTGAAGGATCATCTGAAGAACGACCGGGCCCGCATCCAGGTCGGCCGCATCTCGCATTTCGGCCTGCTCGAAATGTCGCGCCAGCGCATCCGCGCGTCTGTTCTCGAATCGACGATGCAGACCTGCCCCCATTGCAATGGCACCGGCCACGTGCGTTCGCAGTCTTCCGTCGCCCTGCATGTCCTGCGTGGGGTCGAAGAATATCTGTTGAAGAACACCACGCACAACATCACCGTGCGCACGACGCCGGAGATCGCGCTCTACCTGCTCAATCACAAGCGCGGCACGATCGTTGATTATGAAGAGCGCTTCGGCGTCCAGATCATCGTCGAGGCTGATGCCCATGTCGGCGCACAGCATTTTGCCATCGATCGTGGCGAAGCCGTCGAGAATCCGGTCAAGATCGAGCAGATCATCCAGTTCGAACCCGAGCCCGAGGAAGACGACGATATCGTCATCGAAGAGGATATCGAGGACGAAGAAGACGTCGTGGTCGAGGCCAAGGCTGAGCGCGCCGAGCGCGCGCCGGCCGCACAGGACGACGACCAGGGCAACCGCAAGCGCAAGCGTCGCCGCCGGCGTCGTGGCGGTCGCGGCACCGGCCCGAACGGTGAACAGACGTCCGCGGAAGCCGACGCCCGCTCCGACGACATGTCGGATGAGGATGGCGACGAGGACGAAGGCGACGACGATGCCGCTCAGGCAGTTGCCGATGACGCCCAGAATGCCGGGTTGAGCGAGGAAGAACGCCAGAAGCGCAAGCGTCGCCGCCGCGGCAAGCGTGGCGGCCGACGCAACCGGCCGGATGAGGCTGAGGGCGAAAGCATTGTCGCCAGTGCCGAGACCGTGAGCGAGGAGGAGTTGGCGACGGTATCCGACGGATCGCCGTCCACCGAGACCGAGGCGACGGTATCGGCCGCAACCGAAGAGGTGGTGCCCGAAGCACCTGCCATCGTCGAAGAAGAGGCAAAACCGGCCAAGCCGAAGCGCAGCCGCAGCAAGAAAGCCGTCGCTGCCGCTGTTGAGGAAGCGCCGGTTGAGACCGCCGATGCGGAGGCTCAGGCAGCCATAGAGGCACAGCCACAGGACGCGGTGGTCGCTGAAGAACCGGTCGTCGAAAAGGCGGCGGCTTCCCTTGAAGAGACGAAGCCGGCCCGCGCCAACCGCGACATCGACTCGATCGCCAGCGAACCGGTGGTCAAGTCGTCGACCGCCACTGCGGACGGCGACGAGGCGCCGAAGCCCAAGAAGGGCGGCTGGTGGCAGAAGCGCGGCTTCTTCTGAGCAAAATCTGAATAACCAGAACTGAAAAAACCGGCCAAGCGATTGGCCGGTTTTTTAGTGTCCGCCCCTGTTTCATAAGGAACAGCGAAAATACCACGCGCATGGGATTGTCCCGCCGTGGACGAGATGGGCTCGTCCGACGCCAATCGGAGGAGACAAACATGCGATGCTTCGCTATCGCCGCGGCCGTTGCCGCCGTCCCGGCGATTTCCCTCGCGGCACCAATCCACGCCGACAGCTACGGTCGCCAACGCTTCAATGACTATTACTATAAGAGCTATGACACGGCCTATGAGCCGATCTGTGTGGTCCGGAAAATCCGCTCAGTTGACGAACGGGGCAACCCGATCATCCGGAAAGTCCGCATTTGCCGCTGAAGCCTACCGGAGGATATCAAACCACTGCGCGTCCTTTGGGCGCGCATCGCCTCCGGGCTCCACCGCCGGCGGCTCAAAGCTTCACAGTTTGGTTCAGCCTCATCGCTTTCTCAATCCGGAAAATCCGGCAATCAGCTGATATCGTTCGGTAATCACGCCAGCCAGCGGCCGATGCGGTCCATCGCCTCTGCCATGTCGGCCTCGGCGCCCGCATAGGAGAACCGCATGGCGCGGTGCCCTTCCAGCGGGTCGAAGTCCAGCCCGGGCGTTGCCGCGACGTTGATTTCGGCAAGCATCTTCCTGGCAAAATCCATGCTGTCATTGGTGAACCGGCTGACATCGGCGTAGGCGTAGAAGGCGCCGTCCATCGGCGAGGCGATGGAGAAGCCGATCTCGGGCAGACGCTTCAGCAGGAGTTCGCGGTTCGCGGCATAGGATGCCTTGTAGACGTCAAGCTCGGCCTCGGCGCCAAGGGCGGCCTCGGCGGCGATCTGCGACAGTTCCGGCGGCGAGATATAGAGGCTCTGGGCGATGCGTTCGAAGGCACGCACCTGCGTTTGCGGCAACACCATCCAGCCGATCCGCCAGCCGGTCATGCAATAATATTTCGAAAAGGAATTGATGATCACCGCCTCATCGGTGACGCTGAGCGCCGTCGTCTCCTCGCCTGCAAAGGTCAGGCCATGATAGATTTCGTCCGAAATGAAGGCGATCCCGCGCTCATGGCAATAATCGGCCAGTGCCTTCAGTCCTGCCTTGCCGGTGACGGTGCCGGTCGGATTGGCGGGGCTTGCCAGGAGAACGCCGTTCAGCGGTTTTCCGGCTTTCGCCGCCGCTGCCTCGAGACTCTGCGGCGTCAGCGTGAACCCGCTTTCGGCATCCGCCTCGACTTCAACGACCGTCAGGCCGAGCGCCGCCAGGATGTTGCGGTAGGCCGGGTAGCCGGGCCGGGCGATGGCCACGCAGTCGCCGGGGTCGAACAGGGCGAGAAACGCCAGGTTGAAGCCGGCCGACGACCCCGTCGTCACCGCCACCCGCTGCGGATCGACGTCGACGCCATAGCGCGTGCGATAGTGCCTGGCGATCGCGATCCGCAGCGACGACGTTCCAAGCGCATCCGTGTAACCCAGCCGCCCATGCACGAGCGCCGCACGCGCTGCCTCCAATGCGGCCTTCGGTGCCGGATGGCTCGGTTGCCCAACCGCCATTGAAATAACCGGATATCCGGCCTCGCGGCGCTTCGTTGCCTCGGCCAGAACGTCCATGGCGTGAAACGGTTCGACGGAACTGCGGGTAGACAGCGGCTTCAACAGCACATCCTCGATGTTTTTTGACTTCCGCAGCCATTTGCCTGATCGCAATGGGCTTCACAAGTGCGCGAGGCCCGCATTAGCCTCGATTTTGCAGTTTCGTTTGGCGCCGCGCACCCTTATGCTTGCCCACGAATATTCTGTTGTCTTTCAAACAAGCCTGTTGACCCCGCCTTGGCAATTGAACGACAGACCGAACACATAAGAAAAGGCAACGAGGAAGACATGGCATTCAACGCTCGGAAGATTACCGCCGCAACGCTTATCCTGCTTTCGGCGACGGCTGTGCTGCCACAAGGTGCGCAGGCGCTGGATGACAAGCAAAAGCAGGAGATCGGCGAGTTCATCAAGGAATACCTCGTCGCCAATCCGGAAATCCTCCTGGAGGCTCAGCAGGCACTGAAGAAGAAGCAGGCCGACGCGCAGTTGCAGCAGGCCGAAGCTGCCATCAGCGACAATGAAAAGGCGATCTTCCAGTCGAAGTATGACGTGACGCTCGGTAATCCGAACGGCGACGTGACCATCGTCGAATTCTACGACTACAATTGCGGCTATTGCAAACGCGCCCTTTCCGACATGGATACCATTCTCGAAAAAGACAAGAACGTCCGCTTCGTGTTGAAGGAACTGCCGATCCTCGGACCGGATTCGATGGCCGCGCATAAGGTCAGTGCCGCCTTCCGCGACCTTGCGCCGGAGAAATACGGCGACTTCCACCGTGCGCTGCTCGGCGGCGAAGAGCGCGCGACGGAGGAAACCGCAATCGCCGTTGCAGGCAACCTCGGCGTTACTGAAGCCGACCTTCGCAAGAAGATGGACGAGAACACACAGGACGAAGCCGTCAAGGAAGCCTATTCGCTTGCCAACAGCCTTGGGATCACCGGCACGCCTTCCTATGTCGTCGGCCGGGAGGCCGTTTTCGGCGCGGTTGGCGCCGAGGAACTGGAAGCCAAGGTCGCGAATGTCCGCGCCTGCGGCAAGACCATCTGCTGAAAGCCGATTTTGCCGGCAGGATCGCACGTCATCGCTTGTGGACAAAAGCCATGCGGGGCCGTAGGGCTTTTCCTCGCGGAACCATCCGTCTATAGGTAACGCTCGATTATCGGACCCTGACTCAATGCCATCGACAATTTTCGTGCTGAACGGCCCCAACCTCAACGCGCTCGGCAAACGTGAGCCCGGTATTTACGGGGGACAGACACTGGCCGATATCGAAGCGATGTGCGTCGAACACGGCAAGACGCTTGGCCTTGATGTCGTCTGCCGCCAGAGCAATCACGAAGGCGACCTCGTCGACTGGTTCCACGAGGCGGGAAACGTCGCGCAGGGCATTGTCGTCAATGCGGGCGCCTATACCCACACGTCGATCGCGCTCCACGACGCCGCGAAGGCGATCGGCATCCCGGTCATCGAAGTGCACCTTTCCAACGTCCACGCTCGCGAAGAATTCCGGCACAAGTCGATGCTCGCGCCGGCAGCAAAGGGCGTGATTTGCGGCTTCGGCGCAAACAGTTACATTCTCGCGCTCAATGCGCTAAAGACACTCACGCAACAGACGAAATAAAAAGAACACGAGGCTCTCATCCATGGCTGACAAGAAACCCGGCATCGACCAGACGCTGATCCGCGATCTCGCCAACATCCTGAACGAAACCGATCTCACCGAAATCGAGGTGGAACAGGAAGACCTGCGTATCCGCGTATCGCGCGCCGGGGCACCGCAATACGTCTCCGCTCCGGTTCCGGCCATGGCAGCACCGGCTCAGGCTGCTTCAGCCGCTGCCGCCCAGGTGACTGCTGCAGAAAGCGCAAGGGCCTCGAAGAACGCCGTGACCGCGCCGATGGTGGGCACCGCCTATCTGTCGCCCGCTCCGGGTTCGCGGCCCTTCGTCGAAGCCGGCGCTACCGTCAAGGAAGGCCAGACGATCCTGATCATCGAAGCCATGAAAACCATGAACCAGATCCCGGCGCCGCGCTCCGGCCGCGTGGTCGAAATCCTCGTTGAAGACGGCGCGCCGGTTGAATACGGCGAAGCGCTGATCATCATCGAATAGGCCATCACAGATGATTTCCAAGATCCTCATTGCCAATCGCGGCGAAATCGCCCTTCGCGTCCTGCGCGCCTGCAAGGAGCTTGGCATTGCGACGGTCGCGGTCCACTCCACCGCAGACGCCGATGCCATGCATGTCCGCCTCGCCGACGAGAGCGTCTGCATCGGACCGCCACCCTCGCGCGACAGCTATCTGAACATCCACCAGATCGTCGCTGCCTGCGAGATCACCGGCGCCGATGCGGTGCATCCCGGCTACGGCTTCCTGTCTGAAAATGCCAAGTTCGCCGATATCCTCGACGCCCATGGCATCACCTTCATCGGCCCGACCGCCGATCACATCCGCATCATGGGCGACAAGATCACCGCAAAGGAAACGGCCAAGTCGCTCGGCATTCCGGTCGTGCCCGGCTCCGCAGGCGAGGTGAAGCCCGAAAACGCGCTGGCAATCGCCCGCGAAATCGGCTTCCCCGTACTGATCAAGGCGACGGCCGGCGGCGGCGGACGCGGCATGAAGGTGGCGCGCAGCGAGGACGATCTGTCCGAAGCGGTTTCCACTGCGCGTTCCGAGGCTCTGGCTGCGTTCGGCAACGACGCCGTCTACATGGAAAAATACCTCGGCAAGCCGCGCCATATCGAGATCCAGGTGGTCGGCGATGGCGAAGGCAACGCCATCCACCTCGGTGAACGCGACTGCTCGCTACAGCGCCGCCACCAGAAGGTCTGGGAAGAGGCCAACTCCCCCGCGCTCAATGTCGAGCAGCGGATGAAGATCGGCGAAGTCTGCGCCGCGGCGATGCGCAAGCTGAAATACCGCGGCGCCGGCACGATCGAGTTCCTCTACGAGAACGGCGAATTCTATTTCATCGAAATGAACACCCGCCTGCAGGTCGAGCATCCGATCACCGAGGCGATCACCGGCATCGATCTCGTGCACGAACAGATCCGCGTCGCTTCCGGCGCCGGCCTGTCGGTGACACAGGACGAAGTGGTCTTCTCCGGCCATGCCATCGAATGCCGGATCAATGCCGAGGATCCGCGCACCTTCGTGCCCTCGCCCGGCACGATCACGCATTTCCATGCGCCCGGCGGTCTTGGCGTGCGCGTCGATTCCGGCGCCTATCAGGGCTACCGGATCCCGCCATACTACGATAGCCTGATCGGCAAGCTGATTGTGCATGGGCGAACCCGCGTCGAGTGCATGATGCGCCTGCGCCGCGTGCTTGACGAATTCGTCATCGACGGCATCAAGACGACGCTGCCGCTGTTCCAGGACCTGATCAACAATCAGGACATCGCCAACGGCGATTACGACATCCACTGGCTGGAGCATTATCTGGCCCAGCCGTCCGAATGAGGTTTTGAATGAAAGGGACCCGCAGCAGGCAGCCGGAGATCACCCCGGATTTGCTGTTGCGGGCCTATTCCATCGGCCTTTTCCCGATGGCCGATTCGGCCGACGATCCGGAACTTTTCTGGGTGGAGCCGGAACTGCGCGGCATCATCCCGCTCGACAATTTCCACATTTCCAAGAGCCTCGCAAAGACGATGAGGCGCGCGCCCTTCGATATCCGCTACGACACGGCCTTCGAAGAAGTGATAGAAGGTTGCGCCGCCCCTGCCCCGGACCGGCCAACAACCTGGATCAACGCCAAAATCCGCTCGCTCTACGCCACCCTGCATGGCATGGGACATGCCCACACGGTGGAAGCATGGGAGGGTGAGGAACTGGTCGGAGGGCTCTATGGGGTCTCGCTGGGCTCGGCCTTCTTCGGCGAAAGCATGTTCTCGCGCCGCACGGACGCCTCGAAGATCTGCCTCGTCCATCTGGTCGAGCGCCTGCGCACGCGCGGCTTCACGCTGCTCGACACGCAATTCACCACCGAACACCTGAAAAGCTTCGGCGCCATCGACGTGCCCAAGGCGCGCTACGAAAAGATGCTGGCGCGCGCCATCGCCTCACCGCATCTGAAATTCTGAAAATCGGGACGTTCCCTACTGCTTGGCTGCCGTGTCCGGCGGCGGCAGGTCTGACTTTGCCTTGCAACTGTCCAGCCAGACGTCATAGACCGGGTGCTCGACGGCATTCAGGCCGGGGCTGTCGGCAAACATCCAGCCGGTGAAGATGCGGCGGATCTTGCGGTCGAGGGTGATCTCGTCGACCTCGACGAAGGTATCGGTCTTCGGTGCCTCGGTATCGTCGCGGCTGTAGCAGACGCGCGGCGTCACCTGCAGGGCGCCGAATTGAACGGTCTCGCCGATATAGACATCGAAGGTGGTAATGCGGCCGGTGATCTTGTCGATGCCGGAAAAGACCGCGACCGGATTGGTGATGCGCGCAGCCTTCGAAACCGCCGTCATGGAGAAAAGCGCGGTACCGGCAATCGCGAACAGGGCAGCGGCCACAACGGCGCGGCGCATCTGAATTCGCTGATTTGAAACTACCATTTACGCCCGTCTCCCGCGCGATCCCGATCAAAGTACCGGGTATCAGGCGCTAAACATGAAATGTGGCCGAGGCATGGTGCCTCGGGTGCAATCGAAAGCCAGGAAAGTCCCGCCTTCAGATTCGGCTCAGGACCGGGGCGTCCAGGCGTCATAATCGCCGGTTACCCGCGGACGCTCGCCGTTATGGCTGATCGAGCCCTGGGGACGATAGGCGTCGGCCGTACCGGTGGCGTTCACGCGATGCGGCTTCTGCCATTCACGCGGCTTGTAGTTTTCGTCGGCAGGCGAAACATCGGTGCGGTGATGCATCCAGCCATGCCAGCCCGGGGGAATGGCGGAAGCCTCGGCATAGCCGTTATAGATCACCCAGCGGCGGGTGCGACCTTCGGAATCCTTGCCGCCCTCATAATAGACGTTACCTGCCGCATCTTCACCGACCCGCTTGCCGAAGCGCCAGGTATGAAAACGCGTGCCGATCGTCTGTCCATTCCACCAGGTAAAAATCTGCAGCAGAGACTTCATGATGTCCGTCCTTGACCGCGCCAAAACAACGGCGCGGGATATCCTAGAGTGCTGATCCGCTTATGCCGCGCAGCCTGCTCGATGTCCAGTGATTCCGTTGCCGCAGCGAAAAACGACGCCTCACATCGACACAGAACAACATCTGCGCGCTGTCAGCCGAGCGGCTTTTCCATGATGATCGCCGGGATGCCCGACTGGCCGTCGCCGCAATTGGCCGTCTCGCCGATTTTCACGAAACCATGCGCTTCATAGAAGGCCACGGCCGCGTGATTTTCCGGCTCCACTTCGAGCTGCATGAACTCGGCATCGGGAAAGCAGGTTTCGAGCTCGGCGAACATATCGCGGCCGATGCCCTGCCGCTGGAACTTCGGCAGAACATAGAGCTGATGCAGGACGGCGCCCTTCTTCAAGGTTTCGGACATCGCGGCATACGCCATGCCGCCGATGTCCTTGCCGTTGTCCGCCACCAGGAATTCCGCATTCTTGCGGGCAAGCCGCGCCTTCAGCGCCGGCACAGAATGCCACTTCGCCGTCAGTTCAGCGACCTTTTCCGCACCATAAAGCGCGTCATAGGTCGCGTGCCATGTTTCGCCCAGAAGCGCGCTCACCTTGGCAAGATCGCGCTCCGACGCGGTGCGGACAAAGAACACCGCTTAGTCCTCAAGCCCGAGCTTGGCCTTGACGAGGGCCTGCACGGCCTGCGGATTGGCCTTGCCGCCGGTTGCCTTCATAACCTGTCCGACGAACCAGCCGGCAAGCGAGGGCTTCGCCTGCACCTTGGCGACCTGGTCGGGGTTGGCGGCAATGATCTCGTCCACGGCTTTCTCGATCGCGCCGGTGTCGGTCACCTGCTTCATGCCGCGGGATTCGACCAGTTCGGCCGGATCGCCGCCCTCATTCCAGACGATTTCGAACAGGTCCTTGGCGATCTTGCCGGAGATCACTTCCGATTTGATGAGGTCAAGGATCGCCCCGAGCTGAGCGGGAGAAACCGGTGTCTCTTCAATGCCTTTGCCGGCTTTGTTCAAGGCGCCTAGCAGGTCGTTGATCACCCAGTTGGCGGCAATCTTGCCGTCACGGCTGGCGGCAACTGCCTCGAAATAGTCGGCGATCGCCTTTTCCGAAACCAGCACGGAGGCGTCGTAGACCGACAGGCCGAGTTCGCGCACGAAACGCTCTTTCTTATCATCCGGCAGTTCCGGCAGATGCGCCTTCAGGTCCTCGATGAAGGCGTCGTCGAACTCCAGCGGCAGAAGGTCCGGATCGGGGAAATAGCGGTAGTCATGCGCGTCTTCCTTGGAGCGCATGGAGCGGGTCTCGCCCTTGTTCGGATCGAACAGGCGGGTTTCCTGATCGATCGTGCCGCCGTCCTCGAGGATGGCGATCTGGCGGCGGGCTTCGTATTCGATCGCCTGGCCGATGAAGCGGATCGAGTTGACGTTCTTGATCTCGCAGCGCGTGCCGAACCCCTCGCCCGGGCGGCGCACCGAGACGTTGACGTCGGCGCGCATCGAGCCCTCGTCCATGTTGCCGTCGCAGGTGCCGAGATAGCGCACGATCGAGCGCAGCTTGGTCATGTAGGCCTTGGCCTCGTCGGAGGAGCGCATGTCGGGCTTGGAAACGATTTCCATCAGCGCCACGCCGGAGCGGTTGAGGTCGACATAGGACATAGTCGGGTTCTGGTCGTGCATCGACTTGCCGGCATCCTGCTCGAGATGCAGCCGCTCGATGCCGACCTCGACATCCTCGAACTGGCCCTGGCGGTCCGGGCCGACGGAAATGATGATCTTGCCCTCGCCGACGATCGGGTCCTTGAACTGGGAAATCTGATAGCCCTGCGGCAGGTCCGGATAGAAATAGTTCTTGCGGTCGAAGATCGAGCGCTTGTTGATCTTCGCCTTGAGGCCAAGACCGGTGCGCACCGCCTGGCGGACGCATTCCTCGTTGATCACCGGCAGCATGCCGGGCATGGCGGCATCAACCAGCGAAACGTTGGAGTTCGGCGCATTGCCGAAAGTCGTCGACGCACCCGAGAAAAGCTTCGAATTGCTGGTCACCTGGGCATGGACTTCCATGCCGACGATGATTTCCCAATCGCCGGTGGCGCCCGGAATATAGCGTTTCGGATCGGAAATGCGGACATCGACAAGGGTCATGGAAGGCTCTTCTGTAAGCTTAAAATCGTGTTTCTCTGGGTAGAACAATTGACTGGGGGGTGCAAGGCTTGTCACATCGGGCGTAGCGTATTCCGGTCCCGCAGAAGCGTTCGTAGTCCGTTCAGATATGCCTGCCAGAATGAGGCCATGACAGAAAACCTGACCGCAGTCCTCCTCATCCTTTTGATCAATGCCCTTACCTTCGGCGCCTTCTGGTGGGACAAGGACGCCGCGCGCAAGGGGCAATGGCGCGTGCCTGAAAGCCGGCTGCTCTGGCTCGCGCTGATCGGCGGCAGCCCGGGCGCCGTCTTGGCCCAGCGGTTCTTGCGTCACAAGACGCGCAAGGAGCCTTTTCGGACGCAGCTGATGCTCATCTGCGCGATGCACGCTGTTGCCCTCGCCGTATGGTTTTCCGCACCGCTGTGGGCACCGATAGCGCTTGCCGCACTCTCCTTCGCTCACTGACCACCAGCCACGGCAAGCGGGAAACCTTTTGGCATCGAAGCCGCGCATTCTTGACGACGTTGGCGTCTTTCGCTTAAAAATGCGGCCGTCCTTATGGAGTTTTGATGTTCTCCCTGTTTGAGATTGCCTGAGGGCCCTGCCCGCAAATTTCTTTGCGTGCACGGGCCGGAAAACGAAGCCCTGGCGTTCGACTGAACGCCAGACCCGTTTTCATGCGTTCAACGAACGCCTTTCGGATCTCATCATCAATGGACATTTCACGCGACGAACAGCGTATACTTCACCTCATGGCCCAGGGCGGCCGCATCGAAATCATCCGCTCGGACGCAAGTCGATCGAAGAAGCCCGATGCTTCACCCGCGACGGTTGGCTTTACCCGGGTTTCGGCCTGAAAATGTTTCGCAAGCTGAAGCGAAAGAAGGCAATCTCATCATCGGGCGGCAAGCCCTACCGGATCACCCAACGCGGCCTCGTACTCGTGCGCGCGCAGTTGAACAACCGGTGACAGGACATACCGGCGAGAGCGAATTGCCGTTCTCGTCGGATCTCAAAACACGGCGATGATACGCCGCCGTCCAGCTCAAAACCACTGCTGGCCCGATTGAGCAGCAGGCTCTTCCAGCGATTTGCTCATCCCGACCGACTCGATGTCCCTGTCGAGTTTTGGCGCATAGGTCGTCGAAAGCCAGCTGATCGAATATCCGTGCTTGCGGAAGAAGCTGATTGCGGGGGCATTTTGCGAATGGGTCCTGATGACTGCCGCCTCGAACCCTTCGACGAGGATTCGGCGCTCCAGTTCGGCAAGCAGGATGGAGCCAAGGCCGGCGCGTTGCGCCGCGGGCCTTATCCAGAGATCGGAGACATGGCCGTCATTGTCTTCACGCGCTGCCCAGCCGGCGGCTTCGCCGTCGAGCTCGATGACGCTGACCGAAAACCACTTCGATCGCAGAAAGGAGAGAAACGCCACTTCCGCCACGTGGCGCATCGCTGGTGCATCGGCAACGCCCGAGACGGCCTTCTCCCAGGCTTCGAGGCCGATCGCCGCAAGGGCTGGAACTTCATCTTCGCGCGCAAGGCGGACGATCATCATGCGACGTGTCCTTTCCGCCGCAAATAGAGCATCACGGCAACGCTTTTTCCAGACGTACCTTGGCCTGATTCAATCCCAGCGACGGAGAAAAATCCGTGCCTCGCCAGATCTCCGTAAAACCCCGTCTTTTGTAAAGAGACAGAGCCGCCTCGTTGGCTGCATCGGCTTCGATGCTCGCGACGCCCAAAGTTTCAAGGCGCATCCTGACGAGAAACTCGCCAATCAGCGCCGAGCCGACGCCCTTGCCCTGCCAGTGCGGCGCAACCCAGATATCCGAGATGTAGTCCCAGCCACGTGCCCAGTCGCCGGGGTGCTCGCGACTGTCGCGGGCTCCCCAACCGACAATTTCGCCTGCCGTGAAGGCGACGACAACTTCCGCATCCGGCCTTCTGGCAAACGTCAAGAAGCTTTCTTCAACGCGCGTTTCGATATCCTCAGCGTACCAGCTCTGGTGGACGCGGTTCGACTTCCACGCCTCAAATCCTATCCGCGCAACCGCCTCGGCATCCGAGACAGCCATGTCACGAAGACGGAAACCGGATTTTACCACCACTTGGCGGGCGAGAATTTACCGGCCGCCTGCTCGATGACATGCGCCGTCTTGAACAGGGTTTCTTCCTCGAACGGCTTGCCGATCAATTGCAGACCGAGCGGCAGGCCCTTGTGATCGAGGCCGGCGGGGACGGCAATGCCCGGAAGGCCGGCCATGTTCACCGTCACCGTGAAGATGTCGTTCAGGTACATCTTCACCGGATCGGAGGCCAGATCCTCGTCGGCGATGCCGAAGGCGGAGGATGGCGTCGCGGGCGTCAGGATCGCATCGACGCCGGCGTGGAAGGCCAGTTCGAAGTCGCGCTTGATCAGCGTGCGGACCTTCTGGGCCTGCAGATAGTAGGCGTCGTAGTAGCCGGCCGACAGCACGTAGGTGCCGATCATGATCCGGCGCTTGACCTCCTGGCCGAAACCGGCGGCGCGGGTCTTCTCGTACATGTCGGCGATATCCTTGCCGTCGACGCGCAGGCCGTAGCGAACACCGTCGTAGCGGGCAAGGTTGGACGAGGCCTCGGCAGGGGCGACGATGTAATAAGCCGGCAGCGCGTATTTGGTATGCGGCAGGCTGATATCGACGATCTCGGCACCGGCGTCCTTCAGCCAGGCGATACCCTGCTGCCAGAGCGTCTCGATCTCCTCCGGCATGCCGTCGACCCGGTATTCCTTCGGAATGCCGATCTTCATGCCCTTGAGCGACTGGCCGAGCGAGGCTTCGTAGTCCGGCACCGGCAGATCGACCGAAGTCGTGTCCTTCGGATCGACGCTTGCCATCGACTTGAGCAAGATCGCCGCATCGCGCACGTCGCGGGCGATCGGACCGGCCTGATCGAGCGACGACGCGAAAGCGACAATGCCCCAGCGCGAGCACCGGCCATAGGTCGGCTTGATGCCGACGGTACCGGTGAAGGCGGCCGGCTGGCGGATCGAGCCGCCGGTATCGGTCGCAGTCGCGCCGGCGCAGAGGAATGCCGCGACAGCCGCGGCCGAACCGCCCGACGAGCCGCCGGGAACCAGATCGAGGTTCGAGCCCTTGGCCTTCCACGGGTTTATCACCGGACCGTAGTAGGATGACTCGTTAGACGAGCCCATGGCGAATTCGTCCATGTTGAGCTTGCCGAGCATGACGGCGCCGTCGTTCCAGAGGTTCTGGGTAACGGTGGATTCATAGCGCGGCTTGAAGCCGTCGAGGATATGGCTGCAGGCCTGCGTGTGGATGCCTTCGGTGCCGAACAGGTCCTTGATGCCGAGCGGGATGCCTTCGAGCGCACCAGCCTTGCCGGCAGCGATGCGGGCATCCGACGCCCTGGCCATCTCGCGCGCCTTGTCCGGCGTTACCGTGACATAGGCATTGAGCGCGCCATTGGCCGCCTCGATCGCGCCGATATAGGCTTCCGTCAGTTCGACAGCGGTAATGTCCTTGGCGGCGAGTTTGGTGCGCGCTTCAGCAATGGTCAGGCGGGTCAGGTCGGTCATGGCAGGCTTTCAAAATCGGGGGCGTTCGGGCGGCGGCGACAAGCTTATTCGACGACTTTCGGGACGAGGAAGAAATTCCGGTCCTCGTTCGGCGCATTGGCAACGATATCCTCGGCCTTGTTGCCGTCGGTCACCACGTCCGCACGCATCTTCATCTCCATCGGCATCACCGAGGTCATCGGTTCGACGCCATCGACGTTCACCTCGGAGAGCTGCTCGACAAAACCGAGTATACCGTTCAGCTCGCCGGTCATGCGCTCAGCATCCTCTTCGCTGACGGCAATGCGGGCAAGGCGCGCGACGCGCTTCACGGTGGCGAGATCAACTGACATGGATATTCTCCGAGTGCGAAATTTCCTACCCGCTATAATGACCAAGCACCGGCCACGCAACGGGGGAATCGCCCCGTTGCGTACCTCGTCGAGCATTTCCGCAGGGTGGAAGAGGTCAGAACGAGACGATGCCGCCGACGGCAGGAACCTCGACCTTCGCCTTGCCACCGTCCATGGCCGCAACGAACGTATCGGCCGTCTGGTCGATGATGCCGAACGAGCCGTAGTGGCAGGGGATGGCCGTGCCGAACTTGAAGAAGCGCTGGCAGGCGAGCGCGGCGACGGCACCGCCCATGGTGAAGCGATCGCCGATCGGCACGAGGCCGATTTCAGGCTGGTGCAATTCGTTGATGAGCGCCATGTCTGAAAAGATGTCGGTGTCACCCATGTGGTAGAGCGTCGGCTCATCTTCGAAATGCAACACCAGCCCGTTGGAGTTGCCAAGCGAATGCGACACCCCGTCCTCGGTGATCTGCGCCGACGAATGCAGCGCGTTGACGAAAGTGGTCGAGAAGCCATCGAGGTGGATGGTACCGCCGGTATTGCCCATTTCGAGCGCCTTGACGCCGCGCGAACCGAGCCAGGCCGCAAGATCGGCGTTGGCGACGACGGTTGCACCGGTTTCCTTGGCAAGCGCGATCGTATCGCCGACGTGGTCGCCATGGCCGTGGGTCAGGAGGATGTGGGTCAGTCCAGCGGCGGAATCCTTACGCGTCGATTCGTCGAAGGACGGATTACCGGTGAAGAACGGATCGATCAGGATTCTTGCCTTGGCGGTCTCCAGATGAAAGGCGGAATGCCCGAGCCATTTGATCTTCATGAAATACTCCTTGGTGATTTGTCGGCTGGATGCAGATATGGATCAGCCGACTAGATCCTTAAAGACCGAATCGGCAAAACACATGGCTGTTCTCACGATCGACGAACTCGCATCCGCCCTCCTGCCCGGCCAGGCGATCGGCGGCCTCGACCTCGGCACCAAGACCATCGGCATTTCGGTCTCCGATCTCGGCCGTCGCTTTGCGACGCCACGCGAGGTGATCAAGCGGGTGAAGTTCGGCATCGACGCCGAAGCGCTGCTCGTCATGGCGGCCAAGGAAAAGATCGCCGCCTTCGTCATCGGCCTGCCGATCAACATGGATGGTTCCGAAGGTCCGCGCGCCCAGGCGACCAGGGCCTTCGTGCGCAACATGGCGCAGAAGACCGACATCCCCTTTGTCTATTGGGACGAGCGGCTTTCGACGGTTGCGGCGGAACGGGTGTTGATCGAGATGGACGTTTCCCGAAAGAAGCGGGCCGACCGGATCGATTCGGCCGCCGCCTCCTTCATCCTTCAGGGCGCGCTCGACAGATTGACGTCGTTGGCGAAGGACGCGGCCCCGGATTCGGCGGATTGAACTGCCGGAAAGCGGCTGTTGTACCAGGCGCGAATCTGGCGGCGTTTGCGCAAAGCGATGATCGCAAACACGATCAGACTGTCGAACGCGATGGCGCGGGCGACGAGCGGCGGGATGGTTTCCGGCGGAAGGCCGAGCGCGTGGCCATAGACGGCAAAGACGAGATCATGCCCCTGACGGGTCAGCATGAAGATGCCGAAGCTCATGTCGTAATAGGAAAGGCCGTACCAGCCGGTGAGCAGGATGACGGGGCAGGCCCAGAGGATCAGGAACCACTTCATGCCGCTCTCCTCTCGATCATCATGCGGCGCTTGAGCTGCAAGGATGCCCAATCGAGCGCCATGGCGCCGACCAGAATGACGGCGGGTATCGTCAGATCGAGCGCGAGGCTCGCAAAAAACATCATCATGATGATCGTCAAGCCAGTTCTCACCGAACCGCTCCATTCCGGAATCTAAGTTTGTCTTCGCAAACCACTCTTGCCCCTTAACCCCTCCCACGCAACGTAAACCATCCGTTAAGGTTAATTTCCGCGTGCCGCGGTTGCCCTCCTGTGGACAAGGGTCTATCGATGCATTTCTCCCTCCTTCAGGCCCCCAATGACAATCATCTTCGAAAGCATCCTGCCGATTTTCCTGCTCGTCTCGCTGGGCGTCTGGCTGAAACACTCGCCGCTGATCGACCTGACGCTCTGGGAGGGGCTGGAGCAGCTCGGCTACTACGTCCTGTTCCCCGCCCTACTGTTTTCGACGCTGGCAACCGCCGATTTCGCCGGAATGAAGACGGATGCAACGGCGCTGGCGACGATCGGCAGCGTCACGCTGATGTCGGCCGCGCTGCTGTTGCTCTGGCCGATGCTTCGTGCCCGCCACGTATCAGCCGCCGCCTTCACCTCAATCTTCCAGACGGCGACACGCTGGAACGGCTTCATGGCGCTCGCCATCGCGCAGAAGCTCTACGGGCCGCTCGGCCTCAGCCTGACCGCGCTGGTGATGACGCTGGTGATCATCCCGATCAATCTCTACAATGTCGGCGTTCTCATCGGTTTCAACGGGGGGCCGAAGGGGCTTAGGTTCTTCGCCTTCAAGATCGCCACCAATCCGCTGATCGTCGCCTCGGCGCTCGGCATCGTGCTGAATATTCTGGGGATTGCGGTCTACGGACCGGTGCTGAACGCCATCGAGATGCTGGCCGGCGCGTCCCTCAGCCTTGGCCTCGTCATGGTCGGTGCAGGCCTCAAGGTTTCGGACGCGCTGCGGCCGAGCCTTGTCGCCCTTCTCGCCGTATTTCTAAAATTGATCGTCATGCCGGTCTTCATGGTCGGCACGGCCTATGTTCTCGGCATTCGCGGCGACAGCCTGCTGGTGATCGCGCTTGGAGCCAGTG
Organism: Rhizobium giardinii bv. giardinii H152; assembly: GCF_000379605.1. Taxonomy (GTDB): domain Bacteria; phylum Pseudomonadota; class Alphaproteobacteria; order Rhizobiales; family Rhizobiaceae; genus Pararhizobium; species Pararhizobium giardinii. The sequence continues at coordinate 51,841 of NZ_KB902635.1, forward strand.
TGCCGACGGCAATGAACGGCTATCTGCTCGCCAAGCAGATGGGCGGCGACGCGCCGCTCTATGCGGCTGTCGCCACCGTGCAGACGGTCGTCTCGTTCTTCACCATCCCGCTGGTGCTGACCGTGACCGGCTATGTCGCAGCCGGATAAAGCAGATCGACGATATAGGCGGAATCGAAGCGCGAATCGAGCATCCCATAGGTCGAGCGCCAGCCCGCAGCGAGCCTGGATTCGAGGAAGGCATCGGCAATGCGCCCTGCCCCGAGCCGGTAAAGTTCGGCAGCTGCAGCGGCAAGCGCCAGCTGCTCGACCAGCATGCGCGCCGCGCCCTCGTCGCGCTCGCAAAGCGACATCGCGGCCCTGAGCACATCGACCGTCTTCTTGGCAGACGGACCGAGATCGCGGCTGATCACCTGGAACAGCAGTTCGAACAGATCCTTGCCGCGCGTCAACACCCTGAGCACGTCGAGCGCCATGACATTGCCCGAGCCTTCCCAGATCGCATTGACCGGCGCCTCGCGATAATGCCGGGCGATCGGGCGTTCCTCGACGTAGCCGCTGCCGCCCAAACATTCCATCGCCTCGTAGATCAGCGCCGGCGCGATCTTGCAGCTCCAATATTTGGCAACCGGCGTCATGATCCGCGCATAGGCGGCGTCCTCGGCACTGTCGCGCGCCTTGTCGAAGGCTTCGGCGAGCCGGAAGGAAAGTGCGCTTGCCGCGGCGACGTCGAGCGCCATGTCGGCCAGAACCCGTGTCATCATCGGCTGCGCGACCAACGCCTTGCCGGACACCTTGCGCCCACGCACGTGATGCACGGCCTCAGCCAGCGAGGCTCGCATCATGCCGGCCGACGCCAAGGCACAGTCGAGCCGCGTCAGCGTCACCATGTCGAGTATCGTGCGGATGCCCGCATCGGGCGTGCCGAGCACGAAGCCGAACGTATCGGAGAATTCGACCTCCGACGAGGCGTTCGACCGGTTACCGAGCTTGTCCTTCAGCCGCTGGAAGCGCAAGCCGTTCGCGGATCCATCCTCCAGCAGACGCGGCACAAGGAAGCAGCCCAGGCCGTCACGTGTCTGCGCCAGCATCACGAACGCATCGCTCATCGGCGCCGACATGAACCATTTATGGCCGTTCAAGCGATAGATGCCCTCACCGACCCGCTCGGCCGTCGAGGTATTGGCGCGCACATCCGTGCCCCCCTGCTTTTCCGTCATGCCCATGCCGATGGTCACCGACGACTTCTGCATCCAGGGGCGGTTGGACGAATCATATTTCCGCGACAGGATTTTTGGCGCCCATTCCTTCTGGACGGCCGGCGACGCGGATATCGCCGCCACGGAGGCGCTGGTCATGGTCAGCGGGCAGAGATGGCCGCATTCGAGCTGCGCCGTCAGATAGAAGCGGATGGCGCGCGCCTTGTGCGAGCGCCCGTGCTCGTCCGCGATGTTTTCCCAGGCCGAGGCGTGCAGGCCTGATGTCATCGACCGGCGCATCAGCGCGTGCCAGGCGGGGTGGAATTCAACGACGTCGAGACGTTCGCCGCGCGGGCCATGGGTGCGCAGCTTCGGCACGCCCTCGTTGGCCATACGCGCCAGGTCCTGCGCCTCCGGCGATGTCACATAGCGGCCGAGCGCCTCGAAGTCGTCGCGCAGGGGCCGCGGCATCGACGCGGCGATGTCGACCACGAGCGGATCGGACCTGAAGGCATTGATCCCCGACCAGGGCTTCGGCTGGTTCAGTTCGGCGAGTTTCTGTTCATTTCGGTTCAGAGTCATGTCGCGTTTCTAACCCAAGTCCCTGTGCTTAGGAACAGCACCGGGACGGGATAAACGCGGCTTCCCGCAACAATTTACGGGAAGCGCGCAAACGGCCACAAAAGCATGGGAACGGCCGCTGTTTGCACAGCCCGCGCCTTGCCGGTTCGCCCTACAGTCATTATAGACCCACGCAACTTCAATATAAGAGGCGGCTCCCCATGGATTTCTTTCCGCATCGCCACCTGCTCGGCATCAAGGGCCTGACGGAACAGGACATCACGCTCCTGCTCGACCGGGCCGACGAAGCCGTCAAGATTTCCCGCCAGAGAGAAAAGAAGACGTCGACGCTGCGTGGCCTGACGCAGATCAACCTCTTTTTCGAAGCCTCGACCCGGACGCAATCCTCCTTCGAGCTTGCCGGCAAACGCCTCGGCGCCGACGTGATGAACATGTCGGTCAGCAATTCGTCGGTGAAGAAGGGCGAGACGCTGATCGATACGGCGATGACGCTGAACGCGATGCATCCTGACGTGCTGGTCGTGCGCCATTCCTCGGCCGGTGCCGCAGCGCTCCTTGCGCAAAAGGTCTCCTGCTCCGTCGTCAACGCCGGCGACGGCCAGCATGAGCATCCGACCCAGGCACTGCTCGACGCGCTGACGATCCGCCGTGCCAAGGGCAAGCTGTCGCGCATCATCGTCGCCATCTGTGGCGACGTGCTGCATTCGCGCGTCGCTCGCTCCAACATCCTGCTTCTGAACCAGATGGGCGCGCGCGTTCGCGTCGTGGCACCTGCCACGCTGCTGCCTTCGGGGATCGCCGATATGGGCGCCGAGGTCTATCACTCTATGGAAGAAGGGCTGAAGGACGCCGATGTGGTGATGATGCTGCGTCTGCAGCGCGAGCGCATGGCAGGCTCCTTCGTGCCCTCGGTGCGCGAGTATTTCCGCTACTACGGGCTCGATGCCGAAAAGCTGAAGGCCGCCAAGGACGATGCGCTCGTCATGCATCCGGGCCCGATGAACCGCGGCGTCGAGATCGCCTCCGAGGTTGCCGATGGACCACAGAGCGTCATCGAGCAGCAGGTCGAAATGGGGGTCGCCGTGCGCATGGCCGTGATGGAAACGCTTCTTCTCTCGCAGAACCAGGGGCCGCGCGCATGACCAATTCCCTCGTCCTGAAAAACCTCCGCATCATCGACCCTTCGCGGGGCCTCGACGAGACCGGCGCGATCATCGTCGAAAACGGCATCATCCGTGCTGCTGGAAAATCAGCGGAGAACCAGAGCGCTCCGAAGGGAGCTGACGTGCGCGATTGCAGCGGCCTCGTCGCGGTCCCCGGCCTTGTCGATGCCCGCGTCTTCGTCGGCGAACCCGGCGGCGAGTATCGCGAAACGATCGAATCCGCATCACGGGCGGCCGCCGCCGGCGGTGTCACCTCGATCATCACCATGCCGGATACCGATCCTGTCATCGACGATATCGCCCTGGTCGAATTCGTGCAAAAGACCGCGCGCGACAAGGCGGTCGTCCATGTTTATCCCGCAGCGGCGCTCACCAAGCATCTCGACGGCGAGGAAATGACCGAATTCGGCCTGCTGCGCGAAGCCGGCGCCGTCTGCTTCACCAATGGCCGCGAGCCGGTGCACGACACGCTCGTCCTGCGTCGCGCCATGACCTATGCCCGCGAATTCGGCGCCGTCATCGCGCTCGAGACCCGCGACAAATACTTGGGCGCCGGCGGCGTCATGAATGAGGGCCTGCTCGCAAGCTGGCTCGGCCTCTCCGGCGTGCCGCGCGAGGCCGAGATCATCCCGCTCGAGCGCGATCTGCGCATCGCTGGCCTCACCCGCGCCGCCTATCACGCCGCCAAGATTTCCCTGCCCGAATCCGCCGAGGCAATTGCGACGGCGCGCAAGCGCGGGGCGAACGTCACCTGCGGCATCTCGATCAATCACCTGACGCTGAACGAGAACGACATCGGCGAATACCGCACCTTCTTCAAGCTCTCGCCGCCCCTGCGCGGCGAAGACGACCGGGTGGCGATGGTCCAGGCGCTTGCCGACGGCACCATCGATATCATCGTTTCATCGCACGATCCGCAGGACGTCGATACCAAGCGCCTCCCCTTCGCCGATGCCGCCGACGGCGCGATCGGGCTGGAAACCATGCTGGCTGCTGCCCTGCGCCTCTATCATAGCGGCGACGTGCCGTTGATGCGCCTGATCGATGCCCTGTCCACGCGGCCCGCCCAGATCTTCGGCCTCGACGCCGGAACGCTGAAGCCGGGCGCCAAGGCCGATATCACGCTGATCGATCTCGACGAGCCCTGGATCGTCTCCAAGGACGCCATCGTCTCCCGTTCGAAAAACACACCCTTCGAAAATGCCCGCTTTACCGGCCGGGCGGTTCAAACCTATGTTGCGGGAAAACTGGTGCATTCGCTTTAAGTGAGCGTGCGGGTTGCCCCTCATCCGCCCTATCGGGCACCTTCTCGCTGTAAACGGGGAGAAGGGACAAGCGGCAAACTCCGCGTCCCCTCGCCCCGCTTGCGGGAAGAGGGTCAGGGTGGTGAGGGGCAAACGTCCGTCCGGACGGGATTGGGGAGGCAGTACGTGTCCGAAATATTTTCTTGGCCGCTCGGGCCTGCGCCGACGCTCATCAGCCTCATCTTCGGCTATCTGCTGGGCTCCATCCCCTTTGGCCTCATCCTCACCCGCATGGCCGGCCTTGGTGATGTCCGCACGATCGGTTCCGGCAATATCGGCGCGACCAATGTGCTGCGCACCGGCAACAAGAAACTGGCTGCGGCGACGCTTCTGCTCGACGCCCTGAAGGGAACTGCCGCAGCGGCAATTGCCTCACGCTGGGGTATCGAGGCCGGCATCGCCGCCGGCTTTGCCGCATTCCTTGGCCATCTCTATCCCGTCTGGCTAGGCTTCAAGGGCGGCAAGGGCATTGCCACCTATATCGGCGTGCTGCTCGGGCTGGCACCGATCATCGTGCTCGTCTTCGCCGCCGTCTGGCTCGCCATGGCGAAGCTGACGCGTTACTCCTCCCTTTCGGCGCTGGTTGCAACATGTGTCGTTCCGGTTGTACTGTTGGTTTCGGGATACGGGAAAATCGGCCTGCTCTTCGTGGTGATGAGCATCATCACCTGGATCAAGCACAGGGCAAATATTCAGCGGTTGCTGGCCGGAACGGAAAGTAAGATCGGACAGAAGGGATAGGGCTGCATGTCGAACGCCGGCGCGGGACGAAACGGGATTGCGCTGACGGAACGACAACGGATTGCCTGGCTGAGGCTGATCCGCAGCGACAATGTCGGCCCCGCGACGTTTCGCGACCTCATCAACCACTTCGGCTCGGCCGAAACGGCGCTTGAGATGCTGCCTGAACTGTCGCGCCGCGGCGGTTCCACGCGTGCGATCCGCGTCGCCACCGTGGCCGAAGCGGAAAAGGAGCTTGCCAGCGCCCATCGTTTCGGCGCGCGTTTCCTTGGCATCGGCGAGCCCGACTATCCGCCGGCCATGCGCCAGATCGACGGCGCACCGCCCCTCCTCGCCGTCAAGGGCAATCCGGCCATCGGCACCGTTCCCTCACTCGGCATCGTCGGCTCGCGCAACGCCTCGATCAGCGGCACCAAATTTGCCGCGATGATCGCGCGAGACGTCGGCCGTGCAGGCTACGCCATCATATCGGGGCTCGCGCGCGGCATCGATACGGCGGCCCATCGTGCCAGCCTCGACACAGGCACGATCGCAGCGCTCGCCGGCGGTCTCGACCAGCCCTACCCGCCCGAAAATATCGGCCTGCTGGACGAGATCACCGAAGGCAATGGCCTGGCGATCAGCGAAATGCCGTTCGGCTGGGAACCGCGCGCCCGTGATTTCCCGCGCCGCAACCGCCTGATCGCCGGCGTCAGCCTCGGGCTTGCCGTCATCGAGGCGGCCTCGCGTTCCGGTTCGCTGATCACCGCGCGCTATGCCGCCGATTTCGGCCGGCTCGTCTTTGCCGTGCCAGGCTCGCCCCTCGATCCGCGCTGTCACGGCACCAACGGCCTGCTGAAGGACGGGGCGATCGTGACGACGGAGGCGCAGGATATCCTGCAAGCGCTGGCGCCCGTCAGCCGCATCGACCTGTTCACGCCGCCGCAGGCCGAAGAACCCGGCGAATACGAACCCGGGCCGATGACGCCGCCGCCCGATGAGAACGATCGTCTGCGGATTACCGATGCGCTTGGCCCGACGCCCGTCGAGGTTGACGACATCATCCGCCACACCGGCCTTTCCGCATCGGCCGTCTATCTGGTCCTGCTAGAACTGGATCTTGCCGGGCGGCTTCACCGGCATCCCGGCGGCCTTGTTTCTTTCGCCATTGGCGAATGACAGCTGCCGCTTGCCCGACAGAATGTCGCCGGCCTCGACGCAGGCCATCTCGATCAGGTAACACAACATGTCTGCACCCTCACTGGCAGCAACGCCGCGCAGCTCGCCCAGCATCTGCCGGATATAAGTGATCTTGTCATGTGTTTGAGCGCCTGCCGTACCCGCGCCGGGCGATTTCGGAATCATCGATTTTTCCTGCTGTGCATCTATTCCGCCCGCAAACAGGCACATTTGGTGCGAGCGCCCTTCGCCGTCCCTTGCGTGCCAACGACCGCCGTATCATGAAGCGGAGAGCTCCTCACGCCCTCATTGCAGCCTAGGACGTCTTCGCCGGAAGTGACGATAACGCATTTATCTCTAATTGCAATATGCATTAAATCGTCTTTAGGTTGCATGACGTTGTATCGCCTATTTTCAACCCGGCACTTGACCGCGGGCGAATCCCTGTCCATGTCGGGACTTCGGTATTTCCCAATGTGCCGCCTTCTCCCCGGCAGGCACAGCATTGAACGGTTGCTCTAAGAAAATGACCATGAATGTCGTCGTCGTGGAATCGCCTGCAAAGGCGAAGACCATCAACAAGTATCTCGGACCTGGCTACAAGGTGCTCGCCTCGTTTGGCCACGTCCGCGACTTGCCGGCCAAGGATGGCTCCGTTCTGCCGGATGACGATTTCGCCATGCTGTGGGAAGTGGACAGTGCGTCTGCCAAGCGGGTCAAGGACATCGGCGATGCCTTGAAGAACTCGGACGGCCTCATCCTGGCAACCGACCCGGATCGCGAGGGAGAAGCAATTTCCTGGCATGTGCTCGATCTTCTGAAAAAGAAGAAGCTGATCGGCGACAAGCCGGTGAGCCGCGTCGTCTTCAACGCCATCACCAAGAAGGCGGTGCTCGATGCCATGGCCAATCCGCGCGATATCGATGTGCCGCTGGTCGATGCGTATCTCGCCCGCCGTGCGCTCGATTACCTCGTCGGCTTCAACCTGTCGCCGGTTCTCTGGCGCAAGTTGCCGGGCGCCCGTTCCGCCGGCCGCGTCCAGTCCGTCGCCCTTCGCCTCGTCTGCGATCGGGAATCCGAAATCGAGCGCTTCATTTCGGAAGAATACTGGAACCTCTCGGCGCTCCTGAAGACGCCGCGGGGCGATGAATTCGAGGCACGGCTGGTATCGGCCGAAGGCAAGCGGCTGCAGCCCCGCTCCATTACCAATGGCGAGGATGCCGGCAAGCTCAAGGCCCTGCTCGAAGGCGCGGCTTACGTGGTCGAAAGCACCGAGGCGAAGCCCGTCAAGCGCAACCCTTCGCCGCCCTTCACCACCTCGACCTTGCAGCAGGCCGCATCCTCCAAGCTCGGCTTCTCCGCGTCCCGCACCATGCAGGTGGCGCAGAAGCTCTATGAAGGTGTCGATCTCGGCGGCGAGACCGTCGGTCTGATCACGTATATGCGTACCGACGGCGTGCAGATGGCCGCAGAAGCGATCGATGCAGCCCGCAGCGCGATCGGCAGCCAGTTCGGCAGCCGCTACGTGCCGGAAAAGGCAAGGCTCTATTCGACCAAGGCGAAGAACGCCCAGGAAGCGCACGAGGCGGTGCGTCCCACCGACTTCAACCGTACACCCGACCAGGTAAAGCGTTTCCTTGATGCCGACCAGTTGCGTCTCTATGACCTGATCTGGAAACGCGGCATCGCCAGCCAGATGGCGTCGGCCGAGATCGAGCGCACCACGGTCGAGATCCTCGCGGACAACAACGGCCGGAAGGCCGGTCTTCGGGCCGTCGGCTCCGTCATCCGCTTCGACGGCTTTATTGCCGCCTATACCGACGCCAAGGAAGACGGTGAACAGAGCGATGACGGGGATGAGGATGGCCGTCTCCCGGAAATCAATGCGCGCGAAAACCTCGCCAAGCAGAAGATCAATTCGACCCAGCACTTCACCGAGCCGCCGCCGCGCTATTCGGAAGCCTCGCTGATCAAGAAGATGGAAGAGCTCGGCATCGGCCGTCCCTCCACCTATGCCGCGACGCTCGCGACGCTGCGCGACCGCGAATACGTGACCATCGACAAGCGCAAGCTCATCCCGGAAGCCAAGGGCCGCCTGGTGACGGCCTTTTTGGAGAGCTTCTTCTCGCGCTACGTCGAGTATGATTTCACCGCGTCGCTGGAAGAAAAGCTCGACCAGATTTCCGCCGGCGAGCTGAACTGGAAGGATGTCCTGCGCGATTTCTGGAAGGACTTTTTCGCCCAGATCGAGGACACCAAGGAACTTCGCGTCACCAATGTTCTGGACGCCCTGAACGAGGAACTGGCGCCGCTGGTCTTCCCGAAGCGCGAGGACGGCAGCGATCCGCGCATCTGCCAGGTCTGCGGCACCGGCAAGCTGTCGCTGAAGCTCGGCAAATACGGCGCTTTCGTCGGCTGCTCGAATTATCCGGAGTGCAACTTCACGCGCCAGCTCTCCTCCGATAGCAATGGTGGCGACGAGGCTGCCGTCTCGAACGAACCGCTGGCACTCGGCAAGGATCCGCATACGGGTGAGGAAATCACGCTGCGGTCCGGCCGTTTCGGGCCGTATGTCCAGCGTGGCGACGGCAAGGAAGCCAAGCGCTCGAGCCTGCCCAAGGGCTGGACGCCGGCGACCGTCGATCACGAAAAGGCGCTGGCGCTTCTCTCCTTGCCGCGCGACATCGGCGCCCATCCGGAGACCGGAAAGATGATCTCCTCCGGTCTTGGCCGCTATGGGCCATTCATCCTGCATGACGGCACCTATGCGAATGTCGATACGATCGAGGACGTCTTCTCGATCGGCCTCAACCGTGCCGTCTCGGTTCTCGCCGACAAGCAGTCGAAGGGACCGGGCGGCCGCGGGCGCACGGCAGCAGCGGCTCTGAAGGAGATCGGCGACCATCCCGATGGCGGCGCCATCACCGTGCGCGACGGCAAATACGGCCCTTATGTCAACTGGGGCAAGGTCAACGCGACGCTGCCTAAGGGCAAGGATCCCGCATCAGTGACGCTGGAGGAAGCGCTTCTCCTGATCGCCGAGCGCATCGCCAAGGGGGGTATCAAGACAACCAAGGCGAAGGCAACCAAAACGGCAAAGCCAAAGGCAGCAAAGGCTGAAGGCACGACGGCCAAGACCGCCAAGCCGAAAGCCGTGGCCAAACCCAAGGCGGCCGCCAAGCCGAAAACGGCCGCCAAAGCCAAGAAGGCCTGAACGTGACCAGGACACCGCGCGATCGACCCGAACGACCCGGCAAACCTGCAGTCCGGCTCGGACGCGCGGGCAAGAAGATGCCTGCTCCTGCGGACGACACCGTGATCATCCACGGCGCCGTGCCGCCCCGCGATATCCTCATGCGGTTCATCGCCGACAATCCGGACAAGGCCTCGAAGCGCGAGATTTCCAAGGCCTTCGGCCTGAAGGGCGAAACGCGCGTCGAGCTCAAGGCCCTCCTTCGCGAACTCGAAGAAGAGGGCATGCTTGAAAAGAAGCGCAAGTCGCTGGTGCGTCCCGGCGCCCTGCCCCCGGTTACCGTGCTCGACATTACTACCCGCGACAAGGACGGCGAACTGATCGGCCGACCCGCCGAATGGCCGGAGGATGCGGGCGTTGCACCGGCTGTCGCCATCCGCCAATCGAGCGTCGGCAAAGCCAAGGGCAAGACGCCGGTCGGCGGGCTCGGCGACCGGGTGCTTGCAAAGATTTTTCCGTCCAAGGATCGCGCCGGACCAGCCTACACGGCACGCATCGTCAAGGTTCTCGACCGCAAGCGCAACAACAACGCCGCCCTCGGCGTCTTCCGCGCATCGCCCGACGGCGGCGGTCGCATCATGCCGATCGAGAAGCGTGGTGAGGAACTGCAGGTCGATGCCGGTCATGAGGGACAGGCGCAGGACGGCGATCTGGTCGAGGTCGAAATCGCCCGCCTCGGCCGATTCGGCCTGCCCCGCGCCCAGGTGAAGTCCATCATCGGCTCGGTTGCGACGGAAAAGGCGATCTCGATGATCGCGATCCACGCCCACGGCATTCCCTATATTTTTCCCGACAGCGTTATCCGCGAAGCGGAGGCCGCCGGTCCGGCCACCATGTCGCACCGGGAGGACTGGCGCTCGCTGCCGCTGATCACCATCGACCCGGCGGACGCCAAGGACCATGACGACGCGGTGCATGCCGAGCCTGATCCCTCGCCCGAAAACCCGGGCGGCGTCATCGTCACCGTCGCAATCGCCGACGTCTCCTGGTACGTGCGGCCGAAATCGGCACTCGACCAGGAAGCCCTGAAGCGTGGCAATTCGGTCTATTTCCCCGACCGCGTCGTGCCCATGCTGCCCGAGCGGATATCGAACGAGCTCTGCTCGCTGAAGCAAGGTGTCGACCGGCCGGCGCTTGCCGTGCGCATGCGCTTTTCAAAGGAAGGCCGCAAGGCCGGCCACACCTTCCACCGCATCATGATGAAGAGTGCGGCAAAGCTCTCCTATCAACAGGCGCAGGCAGCGATCGACGGCAACCCGGACGACCAGACCGGACCGCTGCTCGAACCGATCCTGAAGCCGCTCTGGGATGCTTACCGCATACTGACACGCGGCCGCGACCGCCGCCAGCCGCTCGAGCTCAACATGCCCGAGCGCAAGATCATCCTCAAGCCGGACGGCACCGTCGACCGGGTTTTCGTGCCCGACCGCCTCGATGCGCACAAGCTGATCGAGGAGATGATGATCCAGGCGAACGTCGCCGCCGCCGAAACGCTGGAGATCAAGCGCCAGCCACTGGTCTACCGCGTCCACGACGCGCCGTCTCTTGCCAAGCAGGAAAGCCTGCGCGAGTTTCTGGCCACCTTGGACCTCTCCCTGGTCAAGGGCGGCAACCTGCGCTCCAACCATTTCAATGGCATCCTGTCGAAAGCCGAAGGCCAGCCCTACGAGACCATGGTCAACGAGATGGTGCTGCGCTCACAAAGCCAGGCGATCTACAGCCCCGAGAATATTGGCCATTTCGGCCTCAACCTGATGAAATACGCGCATTTCACCTCGCCCATCCGCCGCTATGCGGACCTGATCGTGCATCGGGCGCTGGTCGGCACGCTCGGGCTCGGCGAAGGCGGCATCACGCCGGCCGAAGAAGCAGCGCTCAACGATATCGCAGCGGAGATCTCGACCTTCGAGCGCCGCGCCATGGCGGCCGAGCGCGACACGGTCGACCGGCTGATTGCGCATCACCTCAGCGGCCGGGTCAACGAGGAATTCGACGGGCGCATATCGGGGGTGACCAAATCGGGACTATTTGTCACCCTCCCGGCCTATGGCGCTGATGGTTTCGTGCCTATATCTACGCTGGGTCGCGACTATTTCATTTATGACGAGGCGCATCAGGCCCTATCCGGTGAAAAAACCGGGCTCGGCTACCGCCTCGGCGATCCGGTCCGCGTCAAACTGGTGGAAGCCGTGCCGCTTGCCGGCGCGCTCCGCTTCGAAATGCTCAGCGAAGGACGCAAGATGCCGACGGCGACCCGCTCCTTCCACAAATCCGGCCGCCGGGACCGCAGCGGCGCTCGCAAGATGCCGGGAACGCGACCGGCGCGCGGCAGTCGATAAGGACGTGAGGGCAAGGCCTGCGTCCCCAAATTGAGGAAATGGACATGCAGGCAACTGGCAGCACTCCGCAACCCGTCCGCTTCGAGCAGACGAGCGATGCCGAACGTCCCGTCGGCCGATCGATCAGGCGCGGGTTTTTGAACACATGCCCGGCCTGCGGCAGCGGTAGGCTGTTCGGCCGATTCCTGAAGGCCGTGCATGCCTGCGAAGCCTGCGGCGAGCAACTCGATCAACACCGGGCCGACGATTTTCCACCCTACATCGTTGTGACGATCATAGGCCATGTCGTGCTGGCCGGTTTCATGGCGACCGAGATGATCCTTCCGCTCTCCAACTGGGGCCATCTGGCTATCTGGGTGCCCGTCACCATTCTCGGTTCGATCGGGCTGATGCAGCCCGTCAAGGGTGGCGTCATCGGCCTGCAGTGGGCCCTGCGCATGCATGGCTTCGGCAGCCATGAGGATTCGCCCGAAGACGTTCTTCCCGTCACGGACCGCACTGCGTGACGGGTACGGGCGACGGGCCGGCGAAAACCCCGCCTGCCAATGCACCTGGATCGCGTTCGCCACGGCCGCGCGACGCCGCATCGATCATGCTGCTCGATCGTTCACAGGCTCACGTGCGCGTGCTCGTCGGCAGGCGCCACAAGGCGCATGTCTTCATGCCGGATCTGCATGTGTTTCCCGGCGGGCGCAGGGACGCATCGGACCATAGACTGCCTTGGGCCGGCGATATGCAGCCCGCCGTACTCGAGCGCCTGAGGACCTGCCACGGGCACCGCGCCTCGGAAAGCCGGCTGCGTGCCATCGCGCTTGCCGCCCTTCGCGAGCTCCATGAAGAGGCAGGCATCGCCATTGGCCGCAAAGACGGCGGAAACATAACGTTACCTTTCCTTCCCGATCTGACAAACTTGCGCTATATGGCTCGGGCGATTACCCCTCCGGGATTTCCGCGCCGGTTCGACACGCATTTTTTCGCCCTTTTTACGGACGAAGCGGGTGTGGATCCGATGGACATCCACGACAGCCGGGAGCTCGAAGATTTGAGATGGATTGATGTGAACGACGTTTCGGCCGTGCGCATGCCCGACATCACCGGGATCATCCTTGGCGATTTGAGGGCCAGTCTCCAATCCGATGCTTCTCTGCCCTTTGGAAGGCCAGTGCCGTTCTACTACACGCGTCATGGACGATTCGTCCGCGACCTTCTCTAAGGAATTTCATCGCATGAAACAGCCGCCGTCCGGCACGCCAGCGCCGGTTGAGGAGATACACTGGCCGTCGCTGATCGCCGCCATCGCCTCCATCACGGCCGTGGGGATCGCGATCGGCCTCGGCCTGCCGCTGCTCAGCATTATCATGGAAAAACGCGGCATCTCCTCGACGCTCATCGGCCTGAACTCGGCGATGGCCGGGCTTGCCTCGATGGCGGCGGCCGCCGTCACGGCAAAGACCGCCCACAATTACGGTGTCGCCAACACGATGCTGCTCGCCATCCTCTTTGCAGCGATCAGCGCACTCGGCTTCTACTACATCGAAAATTTCTGGCTCTGGTTTCCCCTGCGCGTCGTTTTTCACGGCGCCATCACCGTATTGTTCGTCCTGTCGGAATTCTGGATCAACGCCACTGCCCCCCCAAGCCGTCGGGGGCTTGTCCTCGGCATCTACGGCACCGTCCTGTCGCTGGGGTTTGCGATGGGCCCCCTGCTCTTCTCCATCCTCGGCAGCGAGGGCATCCTCCCCTTTGCCTTCGGAGCCGGGGTGATTCTGCTGTCGGCCATACCGATCTTTCTTGCCCGCAATGAAAGCCCGGTACTCGACGAGAAGCCCGAGTTGCATTTCATGCGCTACGTCTTCCTGGTGCCGACCGCGACCGCCGCAGTGTTCATTTTCGGCGCGGTCGAATCAGGCGGGCTGTCGCTGTTTCCCATCTACGGAACGCGCACCGGCTTCACCGAAGCGCAGGCGGCACTGCTTCTGACCGTCATGGGCATTGGCAATGTGATTTTCCAAATCCCGCTCGGCATGCTGTCGGACCACATGAAGGACAGGCGCAATCTTCTGGCAATGATGACCGTCGTCGGATTGGCCGGTGCACTGTGTCTGCCGCTGCTGCAGGGCAACTGGTGGCTGATGGCGGTCGTGCTTCTGTTTTGGGGCGGCAGCGTCTCGGGCCTTTACACCGTGGGCTTGAGCCATCTCGGCTCGCGCCTGCACGGCGCCGACCTCGCGGCCGCCAATGCCGCCTTCATCTTCTCCTATGCGGTCGGCACGGTGGCCGGTCCGCAGGCAATCGGGGCTGCCATGGACATCGCCGGCAATGACGGTTTTGCCTGGTCGATCGCCGCATTCTTCGGGCTTTATGTGATACTTTCCGTGGCCAGGATCGTTTTCAACCCAAAACGGACTTGACTTTTCGGGCGCGATTTGTAGTTTCGCGCCAAGTTTGCCGGGACCCTCATTGGATGTCCGCGGCTTTGTTTTTTATAAAGGCAGGACGACCATGGCGAAAGCTGCAAAAATCAAGATCAAGCTGCTGTCGACGGCCGACACGGGTTTCTTCTACGTAACCTCGAAGAACAGCCGCACCAAGACGGACAAGATGTCCTTTACGAAGTACGACCCGGTCGTACGCAAGCACGTCGAATTCAAGGAAACCAAGATCAAGTAAGATCGGTTTTCCTTCGGGAATGCAAAGGCGCCGGCTGAAAAGCCTGGCGCTTTTTTGTTGCGCTTGTGCTGGGAGCGAGTCGACCCAGCGTCCACCTCACATACCGCTGCCGCGAATCAAAACGCCGTCCCCGGACAGGGACGGCGTTTGAATGGGTGTCGACTGATCGAAACCGCGGCACGAGGAACCGCGTTGGTCACAGATCAGTCGACAAACCCCACGACCCAGGAGATGCGGCGGACCTGACATCATGGGGTACTCGATGGGAGTTCATCCTCCCTTACCGATGAGAATTGACTGAAAATAAAAAAAAATCAATGAATTCTTAACCAAAGCCCAAGGGCGCGCGCAGACATGGTTAATTTTACCATGGCCTTATAGAGGACTCGCGCAGATTTCGAACTGTATCTGCCCTCGGTGCGCTGCTTTGTAAAAGTAATATTATATTTTCATAAAATGAGCGAATAGCAATACGGAAAAAGTCCGCCACCGGTTTCAAATACCTTAATCTATTGAATTCATTTATTTTAATTTTTTGAAACTGACGATTGACCGATCCGCCCATCCCCGCATCGCCTGGCTTTTGATGGCAATCATGACATGCATCTTGCGGCGCCGACGCGTTTGGCGCTTAGCTCGGTAAGCCAGTTGAGCTAAATCTGTTTTTCTGTGGAAAACTGCGCCATATGCGGAAATTTTGTGCCAGTTTGGTTCAGGCTGCAGCGGCAACCACCTGGTTCCTGCCGTTATTTTTGGCCTGATAGAGCGCGGTGTCAGCGCGCTTCAGCAGAGCCTCCGGCGTGTCGCCCCCCGGATTGAGCGTCGCTATTCCAAGGGACGCCGTTACCGATAGAACTGTATCGGTGTTCTGCAAGGAAAACGGCCTGTCCTCGACGATCGTGCGCAGCCGTTCGGCAATGGCGGCAGCCGCGTCTGCGGGTGTGTCGGGCATGACCAGGACGAACTCTTCGCCGCCAAACCGGCAGGCAAGATCGGCGCCGCGCACTGTCGAGCGAACCCGGTGGGCAAATTCGCGCAGCACCTCGTCGCCGGCGTCGTGCCCATAGGTATCGTTGACGCTCTTGAACCGGTCGATATCGGTGATGCAGATCGACAGGGGGCGGCCGCGTGCAATGGCGCGATCGACCAGCAGCTTCAGGTGGCTGTCGAGATAGCGGCGATTATGCAGCCCGGTCAGCCCGTCGGTCACCGCAAGTTCGATTGTCTGTTTGACGCTGGTCCGAAGTCGGTCGTTGCAATGCTTGCGGCGGATCTGTGTCAGGCTGCGCGCGACGAGCTCGTTTGGATCGACCGGACGCATCAGATAATCGGTAACACCGAGATCGAGCGCGCGCACGACCATTTCCTCATGCCCCTGCTCGGCAATCAGCAGGAGCGGAATATAGCGCGTGCGCTCCAGCGAACGGAGCTGGGAGCAGAGCCGCAGGGGGTCATAGTTGTCGAAATTCGAATTGACGATGACGAGATCGAAGCTGTTTTCGGCTGCCTCGAACAGTGCGGCCTGCGGATCGGACATCGCCGCCACTTCGGCGACGGGCTTGAGCGCGCGAACCAGCCGCTCCTGCGAGCTGCCGCGGCCATCGACCAACAGTACCTTGCCGACTTCGTCGGGTCGATCGGCAGACGTCAGGTCGGCCAGGCCGACGCTGTGCGCCGTTTCGGCGCGCAGACGCAGCTCATCGCTGACATTCTTCAACCGCACGAGGCTCTTGACCCGCGACATCAGTTGCAGGTCGTTGACCGGTTTGGTGAGGAAATCGTCGGCACCGGCCTTCAGGCCGCGCACCCGGTCGGACGGCTGGTCGAGCGCCGTCACCATGACGACGGGAATATGGGCCGTGCGGGTATTCGCTTTCAGGCGCTCGCAGACTTCGAAGCCGTCGATACCGGGCATCATGATGTCGAGCAGGATGAGATCGACCGGCTGCGCGTCGCAGATTGCCAGCGCTTGATAACCGTCGGAGGCCGTCAGCACGTCGAAATACTCGGCCAGGAGCCGCGCTTCCAGGAGCTTGACGTTGGCCGGTATGTCATCGACGACGAGAATACGCGCGGTCATGCAATCTTTCCTGCCAATGGCGCCTGACGTTGCATCAAGCGCAAATCTCGTTGAAGGCGGCCTGCGGACGCCGCCCGGCGCGCATCAGGCGTCACCCAAATAGGTTTTGATCGTTTCAATAAATTTCGGCACCGAAATCGGCTTGGAGACATAGGCCTCGCAGCCGCCCTGCCTGATTCGCTCCTCGTCGCCCTTCATGGCAAAGGCCGTGACGGCAATGACGGGGATGACATGCAATTCGTCATCTTCCTTCAGCCACTTGGTCACCTCGAGCCCGGAAACCTCCGGAAGCTGGATGTCCATCAAGATCAGGTCCGGGCGATGTTTTCGCGCAAGATCAAGGGCTTCCATACCGTTGCGGGTCTGGATGGTCGTGTAACCGGACGCCTCGATCAGGTCACGAAAGAGCTTCATATTCAGCTCGTTATCTTCAACTATCATCACCTGCTTGGGCATTTCGATCCCTTGTTTTGCGGCTCCGGCTTGCAAGCCCGGCGCATCCAGATAAGTTGCGCGCGGACGATTTCACCTGTTCCCGGAAACCTGATGCTAGAGCTATTTGGTTGAAAAACAGGTAATATTCGGTGGAAAAATCACCTGAACGAGACATAGGAAAGACGCCTTTGACAGCCGCGGAAGAAACAGCCATCGCCATCCTTTCGTGGCTGGCAAACGAGCCGGAACTGCTGGGCCGTTTCCTGGCGTTGACAGGCACCGATCCGTCCTCTTTGCGCCATGCCGCGGCCGATCCCGGCTTCCTGGCGGGGGTCGTCGATTTCCTGATGGGCCATGAACCGACGCTGCTTGCCTTCTGCGCGGCGACCAGCACCCGGCCCGAAGACGTGGTGCGGGCACATATGGTGCTGTCCGGTCCGTCCGGAGACTTCTGACGATGGCCGAACTGCTCGACCTCAACCATGTCCGGCTGACGAACCGGCCGTTGATTGTTTGCGATATCGACGAGGTGGTGCTCGAGTTCCTGACACCGTTCCGCGATTTCCTGCGCTCGCGCGGCCACGACCTGCTGCCGCGATCGTTCCGCCTGCATGGCAACATCGTGCACCTGGACAGCGGCGAAGCGCTCGCCGAAGATCTGGTCTCCGCCCTGCAGGAGGAGTTCTTCTTGCGGCAGGCGGAGTGGCAGATGCCGGCGGAGCTTGCGGTCGAGACGCTGGCCGAACTCGCGGGCGAGGCGGACATCGTTTTCCTGACGGCCATGCCTCCTCGCCACGCCACGGTTCGCCGCGCTCTGCTTGACCGTTTCAGGCTCAACTATCCGCTGCTTGCCAGCGAAGAAGCCAAGGGTCCCATCGTCAAGCGACTGCAGGCCGGGCGCGGGGTGCCCTTCGCGTTCATCGACGATATCTGGCGTAATCTTCATTCCGTTCGCGAACACGCCCCGGACTGCCTTCTCGTCAACCTGATGGTCAATGCCGATTTTCGGGCGCTTGCGCCGGATCCGGGAGAAGGCATCAGCAAAGCCGGTGACTGGGCCGACGTCGCGCGGATCGTCCGCGCCCACATTTCCCGCTAGCGTCCGCGTCGTTTCCATCAGCGCAGCTCCAACCGCATCAGCGGGCGTCCATCCTTGCGTCTGGCCACCTCGGCAAAACCGGCGGCCTCGAAAACGCGTGTCGAACCGACATAAAGCCCGATCGATTTCGACTGCTTGGTCCTGTCGATCGGACAGGCCTCGAGAACGCGTGCCGCATTGTCCCTGGCAAAGGCGATGGCTTGCGCCAGCATTCTATGGCTCATCCCCTTCCCGCGCGCGGCGCGCGGCATGTAGAAGCAGCTGACAGCCCAGACTGCGGGATCCGTCGCGTCCTCGGGCGCCAGCGGCCGCGATACCGTTTTCGGCGAGTTCCATTGCGGCAGGTCCGCGCGGGGGCCGACCTGCACCCAGGCGATCGCCTGCCCGCCGCGATAGCCGAGAAGGCCGGGCGGCGGCCCTTGAGCCACGCGATCGTGCATGAATATCCGCCTGGCATCCGCATTCATTGCCTGGCGCTCTTTCGCGGAAACCCGAAAATAGGTGCACCAGCAGCCGTAGCAGGCGCCCTGCGGTCCGAAAAGCATCGCAAAATCATCCCAACGATCCGGCGTCAGCGGCCGTGCTTCAACATCCTCCGGCGTCACGTTCCCCTTCCCTTTCGTCTTGAGACTCGGCAGTTTACGGCGTAACCTGAAATCGTTCAACATTTGTTCTCATCATGACCGCAAACGAAGCCGCCATCCCGGGTTTTTGCCGCGACTGCTTGCACCAGGCGACGGGCGCACGACGTTGTTCTGCCTGCGGCAGCCCGCGGCTCATCTACCATGCAGAACTCCACCAGCTGACGCTTGCGCATATCGATTGCGACGCATTCTATGCGTCCGTCGAGAAACGCGACAATCCGGATCTCGCCGACAAGCCGGTGATCATTGGCGGCGGCAAGCGCGGTGTCGTCTCTACCGCCTGCTATATCGCCCGCATCCACGGCGTGCGCTCCGCCATGCCGATGTTCAAGGCGCTGGAGGCCTGCCCGCAGGCGGTCGTCATCAAACCGGACATGGAGAAATATGTCCGGGTCGGCCGGCAGGTCCGCACGCTGATGCAGGAACTCACGCCCCTCGTGCAGCCGCTGTCCATCGACGAGGCCTTCCTGGAGCTCAAGGGCACGGAGCGGCTGCATCACGATCCCCCTGCCCGGACGCTTGCCAGGTTCGCCCGCCGCGTCGAGCAGGAGATCGGCATCACCGTCTCGGTCGGCCTCTCCTATTGCAAGTTCCTCGCCAAGGTCGCCTCCGACCTGCAGAAGCCGCGCGGCTTTTCGGTCATCGGCGCTGCCGAGGCCTTGGATTTCCTCAAGGAGAAACCAGTCACGTTGATCTGGGGTGTCGGCAAGGCCTTTGCCGCGACGCTGGAGCGCGACGGCATCCGCACCATAGGCCAGCTGCAGACGATGGAAGAAACCGAGCTGATGAAGCGCTACGGCACGATGGGCCAGCGCCTCTATCGCCTATCGCGCGGCCAGGACGAACGCACCGTGGAAATAAACGGCGAAGCCAAAAGCGTTTCCTCCGAAACCACCTTCAACGACGATCTCTGCGACTATGACGACCTGGTTGCGCATCTGCGCGGGCTGAGCGAGCAGGTGGCGCACCGGTTGAGGAAGGCCGATATCGCCGGCCAGACCGTCGTCTTGAAGCTGAAGACCGCCGACTTCAAGACCCGGACGCGCAACCGCCGCCTCGACAGCCCGACCCGGCTCGCCGACCGCATCTTCCGCACCGGCATGCAGCTTCTCGACAGGGAAACCGACGGCACGAGATTCCGCCTGATCGGTATCGGCGTCACTGATCTTTCCGATACGGACCTCGCCGACCCGCCGGACCTGGTGGATGCCCAGGCCACCCGGCGGGCCGCGGCGGAAGCGGCGATCAACGCGCTGCGCGACAAGTTCGGCAAGGCGACGGTCGAGACCGGCTATACCTTCGGCAAGGGCCGGCGCGAGCGGTAGCGCAATCAGCGCGTGTTCCAAGCGGAACAGCAAAGTTTCCTTAAATCTCTCAGGCTAGGCTCATCCTTCGTTTCCTGCGTCCGGATGTGTTCATGGTTTTGCGTCTCGCATTTGGCATCGGCCTTGTCCTTGCCCTCTCCGCCAGCACTGCACTTGCGGCCGATAACCCGGCTCCGTTGCAGATCGTCGTCTCCAAGGATCAGCAATCGCTGGTCGTCTATGACGGCGACACGGTGATCGCCACCTCCAACGTCTCGACGGGCAAGGCCGGCCATTCGACGCCGACCGGCATCTTCTCCATTCTGGAAAAGCGGCGCTTCCACAAGTCGAACATCTATTCGAACGCACCGATGCCCTTCATGCAGCGGTTGACCTGGTCGGGCATTGCCCTGCATGCGTCGAACCACGTTCCGGCCTATCCCGCATCCCACGGCTGCGTGCGGATGCCGGAGGATTTCGCCAGGCACCTGTTCAAGATGACCGGCCGCGGCGCGCATGTGCTGATCTCCGACCGCCAGTTGACCCCTGCCGCCATCGCCGATCCCTTTCTTTTTCAGCCGACAGCGTCAGAACCCGCACTGCTCTCGGACGTACCCCTGCGACCCAGCGTCTCGCAGGTCCATTCAAAAGCCGTCGAGGTCGCGACGGTCGAGCCGAGCCCGCTCAAGGCGGCGCCCCTCGCGAATGGCGATGAGCCACCGATCCGCATGCTGATCACCCGTCGCGGCGAGCGCGAGATCACGCTCGATGTCCAGGCACTGCTCAACGGACGCGGCTATGCTGTCGGTATCCCGGACGGCTATGCCGGCCCTCTGACCGTCGAAGCCATCAAAGCCTTCCAGACAGCGGAAAACCTTGCCGTCGACGGCAAGATGACGCCCACTTTCGTCGAAGCGCTCTATGCCAAGGCCGGCAAGGGCAAGCCGCCGAACGGCCAGCTTCTCGTGCGCCGCGATTTCACGCCACTGTTTGCGACGCCGGTGGTGATCGCGCAGCCCGAAATCGCGCTCGGCACGCATTTCCTGCAGTTCCAGAACATCGATGCTTCGACCGGCAAGGGCGAGTGGTTCGCCATGACGCTCGACAACGCCGTGCCCGGCCCGATGAAGAAACGACTGGGCATCACCGTGGAAGAGGATGCGATGGCGTTCAACGCCATCCAGCGCACCATGAGCCGCATCGCCATCCCGGAGGATGCACGCCGGCGGATCAACGACTTGCTGACCGAAGGATCGTCGCTGACCATCTCCGACATGGGCATCGGGCAGGAAACCGGCGACGGCACCGACTTCGTGACGATCACGCGCGCCCCGAAATCCTGAGCCGAACTGCGGCTTGCCGCTACACCAGTTCGACGTCGATCACGCCGGGGGCCGTTCTCAGCGCCGCGGCGATCTCGGCCGAGATGCGGTATTTCTCGCTGAGCTCCACCTCGATCTCGCGCTGGCCGTTGTCCTTGATGACGATGAAGGAAACGAGCCCGTCACCCCTGGTGTTCAGATGCGTGGCGACCGAACGCAAGGGGCCGGAATCGCGGACATAGACGCGTAGCGCCTTCTGCAGCTGCAGCGAACGCTCCTCGAGCGATTGCAGCGTCTGGATGCGCAAACCGATGCCTTCGGGCCGCTCCTCGGCTTGCACGGTCATCACCAGCGATTTGCCGGGTTCAAGCAGGTCTCGATACTGGTTGAGCGCCTCCGAAAACAGCACCGCCTCGAACTGGCCGGTCGAATCGGAAAAGGCGATGATGCCCATCTTGTTGCCGGTGCGGGTCTTGCGTTCCTGCTTCGAGGTCACCGTGCCGGCAAGCCGGCCGGCGGTTGCGCCCTTTTTCACCGAGGCGGCAAAATCGGCGAAGGTCTGAACGCGGATCTTGGCGAGCAGGTCGTTGTAGGTGTCGAGCGGATGGGCGGAGAGGTAGAAGCCGAGTACCTGGAATTCGCGGTGCAGCTTCTCCGATGCCAGCCATGGCGCATAGGCCGGCAGGCTGATCTTTTCCGGCCCGGTGGCCGCCCCTGCCCCGAACATGTCGCTCTGGCCGCTGACCTTGTTGGCCTGCGCGATCTGCGCAAAGCCGAGAACGCGGTCGAGCCCGCCCACGAGCTCAGCGCGGTCATAGCCGAAACAATCGAAGGCGCCGGCGCAGATCAGGCTTTCGAAGACGCGGCGGTTGAGCAGCTTCGGATCGATCCGGAGGCAGAAATCCTCAAGGCTGGCAAAGGGCTCGTCGCCACGCACTTCGACGATATGGTCGACCGCCGCCTCGCCGACGCCCTTGATGGCGGCCAGCGAGTAGTAGATGCGGTTGTCGCCGGTCTCGAAGCGCCTGAACGAGGTCTGCACCGACGGCGGGATGACTTCGATGCCGAGCCGGGCCGCGTCCTGGCGGAAATCGTTGATCTTGTCGGTGTTCGACATATCGAGCGTCATCGAGGCTGCGAGGAACTCGACCGGATAATGCGCCTTCAGATAGGCGGTCTGGTAGGAAACGATGGCGTAGGCGGCCGCGTGCGACTTGTTGAAGCCGTAATTGGCGAACTTGGCGAGCAGATCGAAGATCATGTCGGACTGCGCCTTGGAGACGCCATTGGCGACGGCGCCGTCGACGAAACGGGCACGTTGCTTGTCCATCTCCTCCTTGATCTTCTTACCCATGGCGCGGCGCAGAAGGTCTGCTTCGCCGAGCGAATAGCCGGACAGGACCTGGGCGATCTGCATCACCTGTTCCTGATAGACAATAACGCCCTGCGTTTCCTTAAGCAGATAGTCGATCTTCGGGTGGATCGATTCGATCTCCTCTTCGCCATGCTTGCGGGCGTTGTAGACCGGGATATTCTCCATCGGACCGGGACGATACAGCGCCACCAGCGCAATGATGTCCTCGATGCAGTCCGGCCGCATGCCGATCAGCGCCTTGCGCATGCCGGCACTTTCCACCTGGAACACGCCGACCGTGTCGCCCTTCGACAGCATCTCGTAGGTAATCTGGTCGTCGAGCGGCAGCGCTTCGAGCTTGACGTCGATGCCGCGCTTGGCGATGAAATCGACGGCGACCTTGAGCACCGTCAGCGTCTTCAGGCCAAGGAAGTCGAACTTCACCAGCCCCGCCTGCTCGACCCACTTCATGTTGAACTGGGTGACCGGCATGTCCGAACGCGGATCGCGATACATCGGCACGAGCTGCGACAACGGCCGATCGCCGATGACGATGCCGGCGGCGTGGGTCGAGGCGTGGCGGTAAAGGCCCTCGATCTTCTGGGCGATGTCCAGAAGGCGACCGATCACCGGCTCCTTGTCGACCTCTTCCTGGAAGCGCGGCTCCTCCTCGATCGCCTTCGACAGGGGCGTCGGATTGGCCGGATTGTTCGGCACCAGCTTGCAGATCTTGTCGACCTGGCCATAGGGCATTTCGAGCACGCGGCCGACGTCGCGCAGGGCAGCGCGCGCCTGCAGCGATCCGAAGGTGATGATCTGCGCCACCTGCTCGCGGCCGTACTTGCGCTGGACGTAGCGGATCACCTCTTCACGGCGGTCCTGGCAGAAGTCGATGTCGAAGTCGGGCATCGAGACGCGGTCCGGATTGAGGAAGCGCTCGAACAGCAGCGAGAACCGCAGCGGATCGACGTCGGTGATGGTCAACGCATAGGCGACCAGCGACCCCGCGCCCGAGCCGCGGCCCGGGCCGACCGGGATGTCCTGAAGCTTTGCCCATTTGATGAAGTCGGCAACGATCAGGAAGTAGCCCGGAAACTTCATCTTCTCGATGACGCTGAGCTCGAAATCGAGCCGCTCGCGATAGTCCGTCTCGGTGTAGCCGGGCGACATGCCCAGCTTCTGCAGCCGGTCTTCCAGGCCCTCGACTGCCTGACGGCGCAGTTCGAGCGCCTCGGCGCGCTCGGCTTCCGCCGGATCGTCGGAGGCGCCGGTGAAGCGCGGCAGGATCGGCCCGCGCGTCTTGAGCACAAACGAGCAGCGCCTGGCGATTTCGATGGTGTTTTCCAGCGCTTCCGGCAGGTCGGCAAACAGCGCCGCCATGTCCTTGCGGCTTTTCAGATAGTGATCCGGCGTCAGGCGGAAGCGGCTGTCGTCCGACACCATCGCATTGTGCGCCACCGCCATCAGCGCGTCATGCGCTTCGAATTCGGCCGGCGACGGAAAGAACGGCTCATTGGTCGCGACCAGCGGCAGTTCGAGCTTGTAGGCGAGATCGATGACCCGGCCCTCGTGGCGGCGATCATATTTGCCGTGCCGCTGCAGTTCGACGTAAAGCCGGTTGCCGAACACCGCCGCCAGTGATTTCAGGCGCGTTTCGGCAAGCGCCGCATGTCCCGACTTCAAGGCCATGTCGACCGGCCCGCCCGACGCGCCGGTCAGCGCAATCAGACCTTCCGTTCCGCCCTCCTGCAGCCAGGACAGTGCAATGCGGACCGACTGGTTGCCCTCGCCACCGAGATAGGCGCGGCTGACGATATCGACGAGACGGACGTAACCGGCATCCGTCGCCGCAATCAGCACGATCGCCGGTAGTTTTGCCAGATGCTGCGCATGCCCGCGCTTGTCGCCCTCCGCCTCGTCCTCCATGTCGATCGACAGTTGGCAGCCGATCAGCGGCTGCAGGCCGTCGTCCATGCATTTCAGCGAAAACTCAAGCGCTGCAAACAGATTGTTGGTATCGGCAATGCCGATCGCCGGCTGCCCGTCCGCCACGGCCTTGCCGATGATCTTCTTGATCGGCAGCGCGCCTTCGAGCAGCGAAAAGGCCGAATGAACGCGAAGATGAACAAACTGCGGAGATTCACCATCCTGCTGCTTGTCGTTTTTCACATCCGCCATCGCACACCCCGATTCCCGTAAGGGCCGCAGGATATCCCGTTTCCTTCCGCCGATGTCCACATTTCATCCGCCGCACGCCGGCTTTTTCATGCGGCCTGCGGCTTGTCCACAGCCCGGCGCGGCGCGCCACGCTGCCGCATCGGCAAAGCTGCAACGAAGCCTGGCGTGTCACATGCCCATGACGATGATCGAAAAGCTGGCAACGAACATGGCGACTGAGGTGAAAGCAGCGAGGTCCCGAAGAAAGTCAGTCATTGCACGGCTCCTTTTTCCGTTATGTTCTCACTATGTTCTATTTATGTTCACTCGTCAACCGACAACAGCGGATCTCCCTTTCGGCGCTGATGAGATGGTAAACAGTTTCAATCTGGCCCTCCTCCCAGAGCGAGTGACCTCTGGACGCCTTCAGGCAAGCCGATTAGTCTCGCGCCGATAACAATCGAGGGGTGAAGAAATGAGGCTGCCACTGGCCGTCATGACGGCGTTTATCGGCCTTTGCGCGACTGCGGCGCAGGCTGCCGAAGCAATCGATCCGGACCGCATCGTGTCGGCCGCCACCGGCGACTGGGACAAGGACGGCAGCTCGGACCTGGCGATGCTGGTTTCAGCGCCTGAGGGCAGCGACCAGGATCACGCAGTCTATATCTATCTCGATGACGGTGACACCGCGCGGCTGAAGCTGAAAACCGTGGCGCCGAACAAGGTCTGGGGAGACGTGATCATGGCCGGCCGAGCCCCCTCGATCGCCGCCTTGCCGAACGGCTCGATCCTGATCACGTCGCACAACGATTCCATCGGCCGCGACCGCTGGGAACAGAAGCTGACCGTCGCCTACCGCAATTTCGATTTCGTCGTCGCCGGATACACCTATTCGTCCTACGACACGCTCGATCTCGACAACACCACTGACTGCGATTTCAACGTGCTCACCGGCAAGGGCAAGAGCAACGGCAAGCCGGTCGCCACCAAGGGCGAAATCGTGCTGCTGAAAGATTGGTCGGACGATCGCGGCCAGTCGGTCTGTGGCAACGAATAGCTGCCTTGTCGCGCCCTAAAGCTCCACGACCTTGCCGTCTTCGATGGTGACCCGGCGGTCCATGCGCGCGGCGAGGTCGTAGTTGTGCGTCGCGATCATGGCGGCGAGGCCGGACTGACGCACCAACGCTTCCAGGGCATCGAAGACATAGCCGGCGGTTTCGGGATCAAGATTGCCCGTCGGTTCGTCGGCGAGCAGCACGAGCGGCGCATTGGCCACGGCTCGGGCGATCGCCACGCGCTGCTGTTCACCACCGGAGAGTTCCGAGGGACGGTGCTCGGCGCGATGGCCGATGCGCATGTAGTCGAGCAAGGCCGCGGCCCGCTCGCGCGCCTCGGCCTTGTTGAGGCCGGCGATCAGCTGCGGCATCATGATGTTTTCGATGGCGGTAAATTCCGGCAGCAGGTGGTGGAACTGATAGACGAAGCCGATATCGTTGCGACGGATCGCCGTGCGCTGTTCGTCGCCGAGGGCGCCGCAGGACTGGCCATTGATGAACACCTCGCCGGCATCCGGCCGCTCGAGCAGCCCTGCCAGATGCAGGAGCGTCGACTTGCCGGTGCCGGACGGCGCAACGAGCGCGACCGTCTGCCCCCCGTGCAGGGAAAAGTCCGCGCCCTTGAGGATCGACAGAACGCCCTCGCCCTGGGTGTAATGACGCTCGACGCCGGAAAGCTGCAATGCCACGCGCGCATTCATCGTGTCTGTATTCCTTGTTTATTCGTAGCGCAGAGCCTGAACCGGGTCGAGGCGCGAGGCGCGCCAGGCCGGAAAGATCGTGGCGAGGAAGGACAGGCTGATCGCCATGGCGACGACCGAGATGGTCTCGCCGGGGTTCATGTCGGCCGGAAGCTGGCTGAGGAAGTAGAGTTCGGGGTTGAACAGCGTCGTGCCGGAAATCCACGAAAAGAACTGCCGGATTGATTCGACGTTGAGGCAGACGATGACGCCGAGAAGAACACCCGCGAGTGTGCCGACGATGCCGATCGCCGCGCCCGTCATGAAGAAGATGCGCATGATCGAACCGGAGGAGGCGCCCATGGTGCGCAGGATGGCGATGTCGCTGCCCTTGTCCTTCACCAGCATGATCAGGCCGGAGACGATGTTGAGTGCCGCCACCAGAACGATCAGCGTCAGGATCATGAACATGACGTTGCGCTCGACCTGAAGGGCCGAAAAGAACGTCTTGTTGCGGTCGCGCCAGTCGCTGATCAGCACCTGCCGGCCGGCGGCATCCTCGATCGGCTGGCGCAGCTCGTCGACCAGATCCGGATTGGTAACGAAGAGTTCTATCGACTGGGCGATGCCTTCGGCGTTGAAGTAAAGCTGTGCTTCCTCAAGCGGCATGAAGATGATCGACGCGTCATATTCCGACATGCCGATCTCGAAGATCGCCGAGACGGTATAGGATTTGACGCGCGGGTTGACGCCCATCGGCGTGACGTCGCCCTCGGGCGCAACCAGCGTGATGGTGCCGCCGGCGGTGATGCCGAGCTGTTCGGCCATGCGTGAGCCGATGGCAACGCCGGTTCCGGCCGCGTAGCCGACAAGATCGCCGGACTTGATGTGGTCGGAGATGGATTTCATCTTGCCGAGATCGTCGGCCCGCAAGCCGCGAACCAGAGCGCCCGTGCCGGCCCCGCCCGGACCGGAGGCGAGCGTCTGGCCCTCGATCATCGGGATCGCCATGGTGACGCCCTTGACCCCGGCAAATTTCGTCGCCAGGTCCGCATAGTTGTCGAGCGGCCCGTCGAGCGGCTGCACGATCATGTGGCCGTTGATGCCGAGAATGCGCGAGATGAGTTCGGTGCGAAAGCCGTTCATCACCGCCATGACGATGATCAGCGTCGCCACGCCGAGCATGATGCCGATGAAGGAAAAGCCGGCGATCACCGAAATGAACGCTTCCTTGCGCCGCGACCGCAGATAGCGCCAGGCCACCATGCGCTCGAACGTGGAAAACGGACGGCTCGATGGCGGCTGGACCGCCACGGCCTTCTCCTGCTCTAGCGTGGTGGCGCTCATCCCGGCTCCCTTATTTCGAAGCAGTCAGCTTGTTGATGGCAGCCTCGACGGTCAGCGTCTCGCGGGCGCCGGTCTTGCGGTCCTTGAGTTCCACCTCGCCGCTTGCGACGGAACGCGGACCGGCGATGATCTGGACCGGCACGCCGATCAGGTCGGCGGTCGCAAATTTCGTGCCGGCGCGGTCGTCCTTGTCGTCATAGAGCGGATCAAGGCCGGCCTTGCCGAGCGCGCCATAGATGGTCTCGCAGGCCGTATCGCAGGCTGCATCGCCGGATTTCATGTTGATCACGACTGCATCGAAGGGCGCGATCGAAGCCGGCCAGATGATGCCGTTCTCGTCATGCGAGGCCTCGATGATCGCCGGAACGAGGCGCGTTGGGCCGATACCGTAGGAGCCCATGTGCACCGTGTGTTCCTTGCCGTCGGGTCCTTGCACCTTGGCGCCCATGGCTTCGGAGTATTTCGTGCCGAAATAGAAGATATGGCCGACCTCGATGCCACGCGCGGACACCTTCGCGGCGTCGTCAATGGCGTTGAAAGCAGCCTCGTCATGCATTTCGGAAGTCGCGGCATAGCGCGAGGTCCACTGGTCGAAGATCGCCTTCATGGCGGCCGCATCCCAGAAATCGGTATCTTCGGCCGGAATGTCGAAGTTCAGGAATTCCTTGTGGCAGAACACTTCCGATTCACCGGTATCGGCAAGGATGATGAATTCGTGGCTGAGATCGCCGCCAATGGGGCCGGTATCGGCTCGCATGGGAATGGCGCGAAGACCCAGGCGCGAAAACGTGCGCAGATAGGCCGCGAACATCCGGTTATAGGAATCGACGGCGCCTTCCCGGTTCAGGTCGAAAGAATAGGCGTCCTTCATCAGGAACTCGCGCGAGCGCATCGTGCCGAAGCGCGGACGGATCTCGTCGCGGAATTTCAGCTGGATATGATAGAGGTTGAGCGGCAGATCCTTGTAGGACTTGACGTAAGAGCGGAACACGTCGGTGATCATCTCTTCATTGGTCGGGCCATAGAGCATCGGCCGGTCCTGGCGGTCCTTGATGCGCAGCATTTCCTTGCCATAGGCGTCGTAGCGGCCGCTTTCCTGCCAGAGTTCCGCCGATTGCAGCGTCGGCATCAAAAGCTCGACGGCGCCTGCCCGGTTCTGTTCCTCGCGGATGATGGCATTGACCTTGTCGAGCACGCGCTTGCCGAGCGGCAGCCAGGTGTAGATCCCCGCCGACTGCTGCCGAACCATCCCGGCGCGCAGCATCAGGCGATGCGACACGATCTCCGCTTCCTTCGGGTTTTCCTTCAGAATGGGCATGAAAAAGCGGGACAGGCGCATGACGGGTTCCGGAACTTGATGCACTTCGCACTATCGTCGGATTCGGGCGAAATAACGTTGAGCGTGCAGCCCCTGCGCGCTCAACGAGCGCACCATCAGGCACTGCTGTTTGACTGTTTGTCGCGGCGCTCCGACCAGCCGATTCAGGAAGAAGGATTCACCGCGTTCAAGCGTTCATAGACGCTTCGCGACAGGAAGAAAACCCGTCATCTTCGCGAGCGCCACAGCTTGGAATGACCATACTTCGGATGCAGGAACCGTAGCCGGAAGGTGCGGCAAAAAGGCACGGTAATAACAGTAATCAGACGGAAGTTGTCAACGGAAAAATTTTGCTCGACTGTAGCAAAAATGCAAAAAAATCAGATGACAACGCATAATGTTTGAGCTAGTTTCGGCTCACAAAAGAGGCAGGGAGATTAAATTCTTGTCGATTTCGCGGTCAAGTCTTGGGAGGATAAGATCTTAGGCGCGGTCATACGCAGCCACCGGTAACGGATAAGGATCACGCGATACTTTAAGAACAAGGCTTTCAGCCTTGTTTTTTTTTGCTTTTCATAAATTCGAATCGCGAGAAAAAGGTGTTGACGCCTTAATCGTGTCAACTCTGTGGCACGTGCCTCAGCGGCATCCGCGCGACCGTCCGTAAGCTGTCGCTATCGCAATAGCGGAAGTCGCAACGACACCACGACCGATCTGTTGTCAATAAAACTTTGGGGCGAACTGGGGAATTGCGTCCAAACCGTAGCCCAGCCGCACCGACAGGATATACCACGCAAGGTGGATAATGGCGGCAAGCACCGACGTCAGCAGGAAAACACGCAACGCCCGGAAGCGCGCCGGCGCGCTCTCGACGCTGCCGGGCACCACCTCGTTCTCCTCGGCCTGGGTGCGCAGGCCGATCGGCAGGACGATGAACAGCGTCAGCCACCAAATGATGAAGTAGATCGCAAAGATGGAAAAGATCGGCATCGTGGTCTCTCACTGCGAAGGACGCTGAACGAGCTCCCTTTGGCATTGTCTGTCGAGCAGTTTATACCGCTTTGCGGCCTGTGGGACAAACGCCCGGCTCGCGCCCTTCTGTCACACCTGCTCCAGTTCGATCAGCGTGCCGAAGAAGTCCTTGGGATGGAGGAAGAGCACCGGCTTTCCATGCGCCCCGATCTTCGGCTGGCCGTCGCCGAGAACCCGGCCGCCCGCGGCAACAAGGCTATCTCGGGCTGCGATGATGTCCTCGACCTCATAGCAGATATGGTGCATGCCCCCCGCCGGGTTCTTGGCCAGAAACGCCGCAATCGGCGAGTCTGATCCCAGCGGCTCCAGCAACTCCACCTTGGTGTTTTCGAGCGTGACGAAAACGACGCTGACGCCATGCTCGGGCAGCGCATCCGGCGCGGTCACCGCGGCGCCGAGCACCGACCGGTATTTTGCGGCCGCCTCGGCGAGGTTTGGAACGACCAGAGCAATGTGGTTGACACGTCCGAGCATGGTTTGCCTCTCGTGGCCGTCAGAGCTTGTTGATGAACACGGTGACGACCGGCTTCTTGCCCCAAACCTCATTGGCGGTGCCGCGAACCGCCCGTCGAACCGCTTCCTGTACCATGGCAAGATCCTTGCGCTTGCCGCGCGGTATGCTTTCGACGGCGCCAAGCACCGCATCATAGAGCGTGTCGCTCATATCCTCGCCCTCATCGTCGAATTCGGGAAGGCCGATGGCAACGACCTCCGGATCGGCGTTGAAATCATACCGCTCGTCGAGCACGACATTGACCGACACATGACCGGCAAAGGACAGCTTGCGGCGTTCGCCGATACCCATCTCCTCGAAATCGCCGATCAGGCCGCCATCCTTGTAGATACGCCCGTGCGGCGCCGTTCCGATCACCGTTGCCGGCCCCGGTGCCAGCCGCAGTATGTCGCCATTGCGCACCCGCGGAACCGTCTTGATGCCGGATTGCAGGCCGAGTTCCGCCTGTGCGGTCAGATGCGCCGCCTCGCCGTGGACCGGCACGAGGATCTGCGGCCGCGTCCATTCATACATTTGCTGCAACTCGTGCCGCCGGGGGTGGCCGGAAACATGCACGAGGGCCTCGGAGTCGGTGACGATATGGATGCCCTGCTCGACGAGGCCGTTCTTGATATCGTTTATCGCCTTCTCGTTGCCGGGAATGGCGCGGGAAGAAAACACCACGGTATCGCCGGCCGTGAACGCGACGTTGCGCATCTCGTCCCGAGAAATCTTTGCCAGCGCCGCCCGGGACTCACCCTGGCTGCCGGTCAGGATCACCACGACCTTGTCGCGCGGGATATAGCCGAATTCGTCTTCGGCGATGAACGGGTTCAGACCTTCCATAAGGCCGACATCGCGCGCCACGTCGCAGACACGCTTCATCGAACTGCCAAGCAGAAGGACTTCGCGACCGGCGGCGGCGGATGCCTTGGCGATCGAGCGGATGCGGCCGACATTGGACGAGAAAGTGGTGATCGCGACGCGGCCGGTGGCGTTCTCGATGATCTTGGTGAGGCTCGCCGAAACCTCTTCTTCCTGGGGCGATACGCCATCGCGCATCGCATTGGTGCTGTCGCACATCAGCGCCAGCACGCCCTCATCGCCGATCGCGCGGAACCGTGCCTCATCCGTCAGCGGACCAAGGGAAGGCGCATGATCGATCTTCCAGTCGCCGGTATGGACGATATTGCCGAGCGGCGTGCGGATCACCAGCGACATCGGCTCGGGGATCGAATGGTTGACGCCGACCGCCTCAATCTCGAACGGACCGACATTGATCCGGTCGCCCTGCTTGAAGATGGTGATGGGCACGTCGGCGCGCGTGCGCTCGTAGTTGCGTTTGGCATCAAGCATGCCATCGGTAAACGGTGATGCGTAGACGGGCACGTTGAGGCCAGGCCAGAGATCGGCGAGCGCGCCGTAGTGATCTTCATGGGCATGGGTGATGATGATGCCCTTGAGGTTTTTCCGCTCTTCCGCGAGAAAGCGGATATCCGGCAGCACCAGATCGACGCCGGGCAGCTCCGGCCCCGGAAAGGTGACGCCGCAATCGACCATGATCCACTGGCGGTTGGACGGCGCACCATAGCCATAAAGAGCCAGGTTCATGCCGATTTCCCCAACCCCGCCCAGCGGGAGGAAGACGAGTTCGTCTTGTTTGCTCATTGAATGATTGCGCCTTGTTTTATCCGAAAAATACATCGCCGGCGGCGATGCGGTGGACCACGCCTGCACCCATGTCGAGCATCAGCCGGCCGTCTTCGTCTATGCCTTCGAACCGTCCGGAAAGCGAGCGGTCCGGCAGGTTGACCGTGATTTTCTGGCCTATGCCACCCGCCGCCGCCCGCCATTGGGCAATAATTTCGGCGATACCCTGCCCGCGGTTCCAAATGCTCAATACCTCGCCCATGCTGCGAAACAGGTGGGCAAACAATTCTTCCGGCGACACCGCCGCCCCTTCCGCCTGCAGGCATGTGACGGGATAGAGCCCGTGGTCGGGTGCCCGCGCGACATTGATGCCGCAGCCAATGACCAGTGCGTGCCTGCCGTCTGGCAATCCCTCGCCTTCGAGCAGGATACCGCAGCACTTCTTGCCGGCAATCAGGATGTCGTTCGGCCATTTGATCGATACCGGGTTGGATCCCGGCGGCATGACCGCCTGGATCGCCCGATGCACGGCGACCGCCACCGCCAGCGGCAGCGAATGAAGCCTGTCCATCGGCGCCGGGTCGATCAAAAGCAGCGAGGCGTAGAGATTGCCAGGCTCCGAAGCCCAGGCCCGGCCGCGCCGCCCCCGTCCCTCCAGCTGCCGTGTCGCGGTGATCCAGTGAAGTCCCGGATCACCGGCGCGGGCACGGATCAGGCATTCGGTGTTCGTCGACCCGACATCGCCAAGCGCGGTATGCCGGAAATCATCGAGCGCTAACCTGCCGATCCGGTCCTCGTCGGTCAAAAGAAGGTCCGCGCTGCAACTTCGGCCGCCGTACCGATCGGTCCGCCGATCAGTACATAGGCAGCCACGAACAGACCGGAGAGACCGTAGACGAGACGCAGAACGCCCGATGGACGCGCGAATTCGCCCTTGGCTTCATCGAACCACATCAGCTTGATGACCCGCAGGTAGTAATAGGCACCCACGACCGAGGCCAGAACGCCGATGATCGCCAGTGCGTAAAGCTGCGCCTCGATTGCCGCCATGAACACGAAATACTTGGCGAAGAAGCCTGCCAGCGGCGGAATGCCGGCCAGCGAGAACATCATAACCGTCAAGACCGTCGCCATCAGCGGATTGGTCTGCGACAGGCCGGCAAGGTCGTCGACGTTTTCGACGTGATTGCCGTCCTTGCGCTTCATCGCCAGAATGCAGGCGAAGGTGCCAAGCGTCATGACCATATAGACCAGCATGTAGATCAGCACGCCGCGCACACCGGCCATCGAACCGCTGGCAAGGCCGACGAGGGCATAGCCCATGTGACCGATCGACGAGTAGGCCATCAGTCGCTTGATGTTCCTCTGGCCGATCGCCGCAAATGCTCCGAGCAGCATAGACGCGATCGAGATGAAGACGACGATCTGGCGCCAGTCGGCAACGATCGGCTCGAATGGCGTGATGACCAGACGGATAAGCATCGCCATCGCCGCGATCTTCGGCGCGGCGGCGAAGAATGCCGTGACCGGCGTCGGCGCACCCTCATAGACGTCCGGCGTCCACATGTGGAACGGAACGGCCGAAATCTTGAAGGCGACGCCAGCAAGAATGAAGACAAGCCCGAACACCAGGCCGAGCGAACGACCTTCGGCCGACAGAGCCGACGCGATGGCTTCGAAGCCGGTATGGCCGGTGAAGCCGTAAACCAGCGACATGCCGTAGAGCAGCATGCCCGACGACAGGGCGCCAAGAACGAAATATTTGAGGCCGGCTTCCGTCGAACGGAGGTTGTCGCGGTGCATCGCAGCGACGACGTAAAGCGCCAGCGACTGCAGTTCGAGCGCGAGATAGACGGAGATGAGGTCGTTGGCCGAAATCATCAGCAGCATGCCGAGCGTTGCCAGCACGACCAGCACCGGAAACTCGAAGCGGTCGATGCCCGCCGAGCGCGCCTCGCCCGCCGACATGATCAGCGTGACCATGGAGCCGGCCAACGTCAGCACCTTCATGAACCGGGCGAACGGATCGGAGAGGAACACGCCGCCATAGGCCTCACCGTCGCCGGTCTGCCAGATCAGCCAGGCCACCGAAACGGCAAGCAGGCCAACGGCAAGGCCGGTGATCAGTCCGGACGATTTTTCGCCCGTGAACACACCGATCATCAACAGGACCATGGCGCCGACCGCAAGGATCAGCTCCGGCGTCGACAGGTGCAGGCTAACAAGGAATGTTTCAGCAGTCATTTCAATCCCGTCCTGTCGTCATTTTCGCCGAAAGCGCAACGTCTTGCGCGGCCTGCACGGCGGCAGTGTAGTTGTTCACGAGGAGATCCACCGAGGCAGCCGTCGCATCGAACACCGGCGCCGGGTAGACGCCGAAGAAGATGGTCAGCACCACCAGCGGATAGAGAATAGCTTTCTCGCGGCCCGACAGGTCGAGCAGCGACTTCAGGCTGTCCTTCTCGAGTGCACCGAAGATCACCCGGCGATAGAGCCAGAGCGCGTAGCAGGCCGACAGAATGACGCCGGTCGTTGCAAAGAAGGCAACCCAGGTGTTTGCCCGGAAGGCACCGAGCAGCGTGGTGATTTCGCCGACGAAGCCGGAGGTGCCGGGAAGACCGACATTGGCCATGGTAAAGACCATGAAGGCGACCGCATATTTCGGCATGTTGTTGACGAGGCCGCCATAGGCGCTGATCTCGCGGGTGTGGGTACGGTCATAGACGACGCCGACGCAAAGGAAGAGCGCGCCGGAGACGATGCCGTGGGACAGCATCTGGAAGATCGCACCCTGTACGCCCTGTGTATTGGCCGCGAAAATTCCCATCGTCACATAACCCATGTGGGCGACCGACGAATAGGCGATCAGCTTCTTGATGTCGGACTGCATCATCGCCACCAGCGAGGTGTAGATGATGGCGACGATCGACAGCGAGAAGACCATCGGCGCAAAATATTCCGACGCCAGCGGGAACATCGGCAGCGAGAAGCGCAGGAAGCCGTAGCCGCCGAGCTTCAGGAGGATACCCGCCAGGATCACCGAACCGGCGGTCGGCGCCTGGACGTGCGCATCGGGAAGCCAGGTATGGACCGGCCACATCGGCATCTTCACCGCGAAGGAGGCGAAGAAGGCGAGCCATAGCCAGGTCTGCATCTGGCGCGGGAAGTTATAGGCAAGCAGTTCGGCAATGTCCGTCGTGCCGGCCTGCCAGTACATCGCCATGATGGCGAGCAGCATCAGCACCGAGCCGAGCAGCGTATAGAGGAAGAACTTGTAGGACGCGTAGACGCGATCCTTGCCGCCCCAGACGCCGATGATGATGAACATCGGGATGAGGCCGGCTTCGAAGAAGACGTAGAAGAGCACGATATCGAGCGAGACGAAGACGCCGACCATGAACACTTCCAGAAGGAGGAAGGCGATCATGTACTGCTTCAGGCGCTTCTCGATGGTCACCCAGCTCGCCAGCACACAGAAGGGCATCAGGAACGCCGACAGGACGACGAACAGTACGGAAATGCCGTCCACGCCGAGATGATAGGAGATGCCGGTGCCGAGCCAGGCATGCTTTTCGATCATCTGGAAGCCGGGATTGGAATAGTCGAAGTCCCACCAGACCCACAGCGACACAAGGAATGTGACGATCGTCGTGAAAAGCGAGACATTCAGGATGTTGCGGCGCCCGGCCGCGCTGTCTTCACGCATCAGAAGCAGAACAACAACGCCGGCCAGTGGCAGGAAGGTGACCGCGGA
Source organism: Rhizobium giardinii bv. giardinii H152 (assembly GCF_000379605.1). Lineage (GTDB taxonomy): Bacteria > Pseudomonadota > Alphaproteobacteria > Rhizobiales > Rhizobiaceae > Pararhizobium > Pararhizobium giardinii. Next base: position 87,973 of record NZ_KB902635.1, read on the forward strand.
AAGAATGGGCCAATCGGTCATCAGAAGGAGCTCCCGAGCATCATCCAGGTAACGAGCGCCGCAATGCCGATCAGCATCACGAAGGCATAGTGATAGAGGTAACCGGTCTGCAGGCGAACGACGCGGTCGGTGACGTCCATGACGCGCGCGGCAATGCCGTTCGGGCCAAAGCCGTCGATGACCCTGCCGTCACCTTCCTTCCACAGGAAGGTGCCGAGGCGCTTGGCCGGACGGACGAACAGGAAGTCGTAAATCTCGTCGAAGTACCACTTGTTGAGCAGGAACTGGTAGAGAACGCGGTGCTGATTGGCCAGATACTTCGGCGTTTCAGGCGAGCGGATGTACATGTACCAAGCGGTGACAAGCCCGAGCGCCATGGCGCAGAAGGGGCTCCACTTCACCCAGAGCGGAACATGATGGTATTCCTCGAGCAGTTCGTTCTCCGGCAGCGTGAACAACGCCCCCTGCCAGAAGTGGGTGTAGTCGTGACCGAAGAAGTATTCGTGGGCCAGAACGCCGGCGAGGAGCGCGCCGATCGCAAGAATAATAAGCGGCACGAGCATGACCCGCGGTGATTCATGGACATGGTGCATGACTTCGTGGGAGGCACGCGGCTCGCCATGGAAGGTCATGAATGTCAGACGCCAGGAATAGAAGCTGGTGAACAGCGCAGCGACGACGAGCAGCGTGAAAGCCAGACCGGAGAGCACGTTGTGCGAGGCGAAGGTCGATTCGATGATCGCATCCTTCGAGAAGAAGCCCGCCGTACCGATAACCGTTCCGGGAATGCCGACGCCTGTCAACGCGATCGTGCCGACGAACATCAGCCAGTAGGTCCAGGGAATGTGCTTCCTGAGCCCGCCCATGAACCGCATGTCCTGTTCGCCATCGACGGCATGAATGACCGAGCCGGCGCCAAGGAACAGCAGCGCCTTGAAGAAGGCGTGCGTGAACAGGTGGAAGATCGCCGCGCCATAGGCACCGACGCCGAGCGCCACGAACATGTAGCCGAGCTGCGAGCAGGTGGAATAGGCGATGACGCGTTTGATGTCGTTCTGGACGAGACCGACGGTCGCCGCGAAGAAGGCGGTGATCGCACCGATCAGCACGACGACGGTGCGGGCATCCTCGGTCAGCTCGAACAACGGCGACATGCGAGCGAGGAGGAAGACGCCGGCGGTGACCATGGTCGCGGCATGGATGAGCGCCGAAACGGGTGTCGGGCCTTCCATGGCGTCCGGCAGCCAGGTGTGCAGCAGGAACTGCGCCGACTTGCCCATCGCGCCCATGAACAGCAGCAGGCAGATGGCGGTAACGGCATGGGCCTTGTCGAGATGCATGCCGAACAGGTTGATGACGGCTTCGCCGCCCTCGGCTGCACCCTCGGCCGGCAGATAGCTTGCGGCCGTCGCGAAGATCGTTTCGAAGCTGATCGAGCCGAACAGCACGAAGACGCCGAAGATGCCGAGTGCAAAGCCGAAGTCACCGACGCGGTTGACGATGAAGGCCTTGATCGCCGCAGCGTTGGCCGACGGCTTCTTGTACCAGAAGCCGATCAGCAGATAGGAAGCGAGACCAACACCCTCCCAGCCGAAGAACATCTGCAGCAAGTTGTCGGACGTGATCAGCATCAGCATCGCGAAGGTGAACAGCGACAGATAGGCAAAGAAACGCGGCCGGTTCGGATCGTGGTGCATGTAGCCGATCGAGTAGATATGAACCAGGCACGATACTGTGTTGACGACGACGAACATCACCGCCGTCAGCGTATCGACGCGGAAGGCCCACTCGGCATCGAAGCTGCCGGACTGGATCCAGCGCATCACCGTGACCCTGATCATCTCCGTCTCGCCGAGCGCGACGTTGAAGAAGACGAACCACGACAGCACGGCGACAATGACCATGAAGCCGCTGGTGACATGTTCCGACGCCTTGGCACCGATCGAGGTGCCGAAGAGGCCCGCGATCAGGAAGCCGATCAGCGGCAGGAAGACGATGGCTTGAATAATCGCATTCATGGCCCGCTCAACCCTTCATCATGTTGACGTCTTCGACGGCGATCGAGCCGCGGTTGCGGTAGAAGACGACGAGAATTGCAAGACCGATGGCGGCTTCCGCGGCCGCGACGGTCAGAATGAACAAGGCGAACACCTGGCCGGTGATATCGCCCAGGAACGACGAGAAGGCGACCATGTTGATGTTCACCGCCAGCAGGATGAGTTCCACCGACATCAGGATGATGATGACGTTCTTCCGGTTGAGGAAGATGCCGAAGACGCCGAGCGTAAACAGGATGGCGCTGACGGTCAGATAGTGGGAAATACCGATTTCCATGATGATTGTTCCTTGACCCGCGTCCGTCTTAAAGGCCCTGACCCGACTTGACCTTGACCACTTCGACAGCAGTCTTCGGCGAGCGGGCAACCTGTGTGGGAATGTCCTGGCGCTTGATGTTCTCGCGATGGCGCAGCGTCAGCACGATCGCGCCGATCATTGCCACCAGCAGAACGAGGCCGGCGATCTGGAAGAAGTAGACATAGTGCGTATAGAGCACGTCCCCGAGCGCTGCCGTGTTGGTCCGCTCCGTGATCGCCGGGATCGGCATCGAAATCGACTTGGCGATTTCCGGCGAGAGCGTGCTGCCGCCGACCACGATGATCAGTTCAGCCGCGAGCACGAGGCCGATCAGCGCGCCGACCGGCGCATAGTCGAGCACCCCTGCCCTCAGTTCGGTGAAATCGATGTCGAGCATCATCACCACGAAGAGGAAAAGAACCGCAACCGCGCCGATATAGACGACCAGCAGGATCATCGCGAGGAACTCGGCTCCGGTCAGCAGGAACAGGCCGGCTGCGTTGAAGAACGTCAGGATCAGGAACAGCACGGAATAAACCGGGTTTCGTGCGGAAATGACCATGAATGCCGACGCAACGGCGACGAATGAAAAAAGATAGAAAAAAAGAGCCTGCAGACCCATGATCGGTGCCTTTTTCGTCTTCCCCGGGCAGGCATGACCGACAGGCCACCCTTCCCACTGGCGGACCGGGTTTCCCGGCCACGCCCAAAATCTCGTTGACGCCTGCCCGGCAAGGCAGGCGCAGTCCCATCGAAAGGTCTCAGCGGTAAGGCGAGTCCATTGCGATGTTGCGGGCAATTTCCCGCTCCCAACGGTCGCCGTTGGCGAGCAGGCGCTCCTTGTCGTAGTAGAGCTCTTCGCGCGTCTCGGTGGCGAACTCGAAGTTCGGGCCTTCCACGATCGCGTCCACCGGACAGGCTTCCTGGCAGAAACCGCAATAGATGCACTTCACCATATCGATGTCGTAGCGGACGGTGCGGCGCGTCCCGTCGTTGCGGCGCGGGCCGGCTTCGATGGTGATCGCCTGGGCAGGACAGATCGCCTCGCACAGCTTGCAGGCGATGCACCGCTCTTCGCCGTTAGGATAGCGGCGCAACGCATGCTCGCCGCGGAAGCGCGGGCTGACGGGGCCTTTTTCGAACGGGTAGTTCAGCGTCGACTTCGGTGCGAAGAAATAGCGCATCGACAGGAAGAACGCGCCGACGAATTCCTTGAGGAACAGCGAACTGACGGCTTGCGACAGACTTGCCATCATCAACCTCCAAACAAGCCGGCCTGGGAGGCGCCGGCGAATATTGCGAAACGGGAAACGGACATCAGGCCCACACCACCAGTTTCAGCACGACTGCAACAATGAAGACCATGGCGAGCGACAGCGGAAGGAAGACCTTCCAGCCGAGCCGCATCAACTGGTCGTAGCGGTAGCGCGGCACGAAGGCCTTCACCATGGCGAACATGAAGAACACCATCGAGGCCTTCAGGACGAACCAGATGATGCCGGGAACCCAATTGAGGAACCAGACGTCGACCGGAGGCAGCCAACCGCCGAGGAACAGGATCGTCGTCAGCGCGCACATCAGGCAGATGGCGGCGTATTCGCCGAGCATGAACATCATGTACGGGGTCGAGCCGTATTCGACCATGAAGCCGGCGACCAGTTCCGATTCCGCCTCGACGAGATCGAAGGGCGGACGGTTGGTTTCAGCCAGCGCCGAGATGAAGAAGACGATGAACATCGGGAACAGCGGCAGCCAGTACCAATCGAGGAACGAACCGGGCAGCCCGATCATCGTGCCGAGGCCGTCACGCTGTGAATCGACGATATCCGTCAGGTTCAGCGAGCCGGCGCACAGCAGGACGGTGACGATGACGAAGCCGATCGAGACTTCGTAGGAAACCATCTGCGCTGCCGAGCGCAACGCGCTGAGGAACGGATATTTCGAGTTCGATGCCCAGCCGCCGATGATGACGCCATAGACTTCAAGCGAAGAAATGGCGAATACATAAAGGATGCCGACATTGATGTTTGCCATCACCCAGTTTGCATTGAGCGGAATGACGGCCCAGGCGGCCAGCGCCAAGGTGACGGAAACCAGCGGCGCCAGCAGGAACAGCACCTTGTTCGAGCCGGCGGGGATCACCGGTTCCTTGAAGACGAACTTCAAGAGATCGGCGAAGGACTGGAAAAGTCCCCAGGGGCCCACCACATTCGGTCCACGGCGCATCTGCACCGCGGCCCAGATCTTGCGGTCAGCGAGCAGAATATAGGCGATGAAGATCAGGAGAGCGACCAGAAGCAGCAGCGACTGGGCGATCATGAGGGCCGTTGGCCACACATAGGTCGAAATGAAAGCGTCCATTTTCGTCTTATTCCCTCGCGCTCATTCCGCCGCAGCTTTGAAGTTGTTGCGTGCCAAAGCCGAACATTCCGCCATGACGGCGGATGCGCGTGCTATCGGGTTCGTCAAATAGAAGTCTTTGACCGGAGACGCAAATACCGATTTGGCCATCTCACCGGCTTTTTGTGCCAGTGCGGCAATTTCACCGCTGGCGGCAGGTGCAATCGTATCGATCTCGGCGAAATGCGGATGGGCCGCATAGAGCTTTGCACGCAACTCGCTCAGCGAATCGAACGGCAGGCGCTTGCCGAGCACGTCCGACAGGGCGCGGATGATCGCCCAGTCCTCGCGCGCATCGCCCGGCGCGAAACCGGCGCGGTTGCCCATCTGGACCCGGCCTTCGGTGTTGACCCAGGTGCCGGACTTTTCCGTATAGGTCGCAGCCGGCAGGATGACGTCGGCACCATGTGCCCCTTCGTCACCATGCGAACCGATATAGACTGTGAAGCCGGCGGTCTTCGTCGAGAAATCCATCTCGTCGGCGCCGAGCAGGAAGAGCACGTCCGTGCCCGTCAGCATTTCGACGGCAGTCTTGCCCCCCTCACCCGGCACGAAACCGAGATCGAGGCCACCGACGCGGGCGGCGGCCGTATGCAGGACGGCAAAACCGTTCCAGTCGGCGGTGACGGCGCCAACGGCGCCAGCGAGCTTGGCCGCGGCTGCAAGAACCGATGCGCCGTTGCCACCCGAAATCGCACCCTGACCGATGATGATCATCGGGCGCTGCGCCTTCTTCAAGACGCTCAGGAACTTGCCCTTGCCGGCGACCAGTTCGGCCAGCGTGTCGGTGCCGGCGCCCAGATATTCATAGGAATAGCGCAGTTCGCCCTGCTCGCCGATGACGCCGATCGGGAAATTGGCCATGCGGAAGCGCTTGCGGATGCGAGCGTTGAGCACGGAAGCTTCGAAACGCGGATTCGAGCCGATGATCAGCAGCGCGTCGGCACTTTCGATGCCCTGGATCGTCGGGTTGAAGAGGTAGCTCGAACGGCCGAACGACGGATCGAGCGCTGCGCCATCCTGGCGGCAATCGATGTTCTTCGAGCCGAGCGAAGAGATCAGTTCCTTGAGCGCATACATTTCCTCGACCGAGGCCAGATCGCCGGCGATCGCGCCGATCTTGTCGCCGCTCGCCCTGGCTACTGCCGACTTGATCGCGGCAAAGGCCTCGTTCCAGCTGGCCGGCTGCAGACGGCCGTCCTTCTTCACATAGGGGCGGTCGAGCCGCTGGGTCTTCAGGCCATCCCAGATGAAGCGGGTCTTGTCGGAAATCCACTCTTCGTTGATCTCCTCGTTGACGCGCGGCATGACGCGCATCACTTCGCGGCCGCGGGTATCGACGCGGATCGCCGAGCCGACCGCATCCATGACGTCGATCGATTCGGTCTTGCCGAGTTCCCACGGACGGGCATTGAAGGCATAGGGCTTCGAGGTCAGCGCGCCGACCGGGCAGAGGTCAACGACGTTGCCCTGCAGCTCGGAGGTCATCGCCTGTTCGAGATAGGTGGTGATCTCGGCATCCTCGCCGCGGCCGATCAGGCCCAGTTCGGCGATGCCGGCAACTTCGGTGGTGAAGCGGACGCAACGCGTGCAGTGGATGCAGCGATTCATCACGGTCTTGACCAGCGGGCCGATATATTTGTCTTCGACGGCGCGCTTGTTCTCGTTGTAGCGGGTCGAATCGACGCCGAAGGCCATGGCCTGGTCCTGCAGGTCGCATTCGCCGCCCTGGTCGCAGATCGGGCAGTCGAGCGGATGGTTGATCAGCAGGAATTCCATCACGCCTTCGCGCGCCTTCTTGACCATTGGCGTGGTCGTGAAGACTTCTGGCGCCTCGCCGTTGGGGCCGGGACGCAGGTCGCGCACACCCATGGCGCACGACGCTGCCGGTTTCGGCGGCCCGCCCTTCACTTCGATCAGACACATGCGGCAGTTTCCGGCGACCGACAGCCGCTCATGGAAACAGAAGCGCGGAACCTCGGCGCCGGCTTCCTCGCACGCCTGCAGCAGCGTGAAATGATCCGGGACCTCGATCTCTTTTCCGTCGACTTTCAGCTTTGCCATCTTCGCACTCAATCCTGTCGTTCATTCGCCAGCCAAAGCGGCGAACAGATATTATAAAGGCACTCTACAGCGCCGCGCGTCATTTATGACGCGCAAAGGTCGCTGTAGCACTTTAAATTTGCTGCATAATTTCTCCCTAAATCGATGCCGATTTAAGGAATTATGCAGCAGCCTCTTGAACGGAAACCACTACCGGCCGCCGCCCCAAACTCAATCTCAACCCTTCATCAGGGTCTTTGCCTGCTCGACCCAGGCATCCCGCACGATGCGGCCGCCGAAGCCGAGCTGCGCGTCGAAACGCTTCACGTCCTTATCGCTCCACGCCGCGATATCCGCATAACGCCGCACGCCCATGCCGTTCAGCACCTGCTCCAACTTCGGACCGATGCCCGAAATCCGCTTCAGGTCGTCGGCCTGCGTTTCGACGATGCGAGCCGCAGCCTTCTGCTCGTGGGGCTTGTCTGCCTTGACCGGTGCAGCCTTGGCCGATTCTGCCTTCACCGGTTTCGACTTGACCGGAGCCTTGGCTGGCGTCTCGGTTTTCGTCGGCGGTGCGGCATCCGCCACGTCGGCAACGGGTTCGGCGGCTTCCGCCGCAACCGTCTCGTCCGTCGCGCTGGCGGTTTTCTGCGCCGTCCTGGTCATGCTCTCCATCGCGCCGAACATCAAGCCGGCAAAGTGACTGGTCATGCCGAGACCGATCGCCGTTGCCGCCGCCATCGCCGCCGCCGGATTCTGCATCAGCGGGTGCAACGGCGCCTTCGACATATCCTTCAGCCACGCAGCCATGCCGTACGGATCGCTACCGGCCGGGGAATCCGCCGTAGGACCGGCAGTTCCTGCCCAACTTCCCTTGCTTGCTTCCTGTTCCGGCCTGGTCATATCGCTTACTCCGCTGCTTGCAGCACCGCCCCATGCGATGTCGAATTACGGGTGTATTCGTCGATCCGCTTTTCCATCTCCGGACGGAAATTGCGGATCAGACCCTGAATCGGCCATGCAGCCGCGTCGCCGAGCGCGCAGATCGTGTGACCTTCGACCTGCTTCGTCACGTCGAACAGCATGTCGATTTCGCGTTTCTGGGCGCGGCCCCGAACCATGCGCTCCATGACGCGCATCATCCAGCCGGTGCCTTCGCGGCACGGCGTGCACTGGCCGCAGCTTTCGTGCTTGTAGAAGGCGGCCAGCCGCCAGATTGCCTTGATGATGTCGGTTGAGCGATCCATGACGATGACGGCGGCAGTGCCGAAGGAAGACTTCACATCGCGCATGCCGTCGAAATCCATCGGCGCGTCGATGATGTCTTCGGCCTTGACCACCGGACAGGACGAGCCACCCGGAATGACTGCCAGAAGATTGTCCCAGCCCCCGCGGATGCCGCCGCAATGGCGCTCGATCATCTCGCGGAACGGCACACCCATCGCATCCTCGAAGGTGCACGGCCTATTGACGTGGCCAGAAACCATGAACAGCTTCGTGCCGACATTGTTCGGACGGCCGATCGACGAAAACCAGCCGGCGCCGCGGCGCAGGATCGTCGGCGCAACGGCGATGGATTCGACGTTGTTGACCGTCGTCGGGCAGCCATAGAGGCCCATATTGGCCGGGAATGGCGGCTTCAGGCGCGGCTGGCCCTTCTTGCCTTCGAGGCTTTCGAGCAGCGCCGTTTCCTCGCCACAGATGTACGCGCCGGCGCCGTGATGGACGTAGATGTCCATGTCCCAGCCGTGCTTGTTGTTGATGCCGAGAAGGCCTGCATCATAGCATTCGTCGATCGCCGCCTGCAGCGCCTCGCGTTCGCGGATATATTCGCCGCGAACATAGATGTAGGCGGTGTGCGCGCCCATGGCGAAGCTCGCGATCAGGCAGCCCTCGATCAGCGTATGCGGATCGTGGCGCATGATGTCACGGTCCTTGCACGTGCCGGGCTCGGACTCGTCGGCATTGACGACCAGGTAGTGCGGACGGCCGTCGCTTTCCTTCGGCATGAAGGACCATTTGAGACCGGTCGGGAAGCCTGCGCCGCCGCGGCCGCGAAGACCCGAGGCCTTCATCTCGTTGATGATCCAGTCACGGCCCTTCTCGAGAATCTGCTTGGTGCCATCCCAATGGCCACGGCTCATGGCGCCCTTCAGCGACCTGTCGTGAAGGCCGTAGAGGTTGGTAAAAATGCGATCTTTATCGGCGAGCATGTCTAAACCTCTTTACCGCGGCTTCTTGCCGAAAACTTTGATGTATTCGGCTTCGCCGCCCTTGGCCAGCGCCTTGGCCTGCTTGACCCAGTCGTCGCGTTCGATGCGGCCCTTGAAATTCAGATAGCCGTCCACCCATTCGCGCTCGGCCTTTTTCCAGCCGGCGACCTGCGCATAGGTGAAGATTCCGAGTTCCTGCAGGGTACCTTCGATCTTCGGGCCGACGCCGGAAATCAGCTTCAGGTCATCCGGCGTCGCCGGCCTCTGGATGCCAGCAGGGCGGTTCTTGTCCTCAAGCGACGGCTTTGCCGCGGCTGCCGCCGGCTTGGCGGCGACGCCGCCTTCCGCCTTCGTGTCACCGGCAATCTTGTCGTTCGCCGCCGACTCCGCCTTTGCCGTTGCCGGCGTCTTCAGCGTCGGATCGGTTTCCGGGGCATCGGTCTTCGGACGCGCCGCATAGGAAGGAGGCACGCTTACGGCCGCCTCGCCGCCTGCCTTTTTGGCGCGGGGTACAGCCGGCTTCTTTTCAGGAGCGAGCAGCGTCGTCGGGCCACCGACCGGCGCGGAGTAGATGCGGTCGATCTGCGGGCCGGGCTTGACGTCGGAGCCCTTGCCTGCGTCGAAACGGTCGATGATATATTCCAGTTGCGGAACCGTCAGGTCTTCATAGGTGTCCTTGAATATCATCACCATCGGCGCGTTGACGCAGGTGCCCTGACACTCCACCTCTTCCCACGACAGCGTGCCCGCTTCATTCGGCGTCAGCGGCTCGGGATGAATGCGCTTCTTGCAGAGATTGATCAGGTCCTCGGAGCCGCGCAGCATGCAGGGCGTCGTGCCGCAGACCTGGACATGGGCGCGCGTGCCGACCGGCTTCAGCTGGAACTGGGTGTAGAAGGTCGCGACTTCGAGCACGCGGATATACGGCATGCCGAGCATGTCGGCGACGCTTTCGATTGCCGCCCGGGTAACCCAGCCATCCTGTTCCTGCGCCCGCATCAACAGCGGAATGACCGCGGATTGCTCGCGGCCCTTCGGGTATTTCTTGATCGTGGCCTTGGCCCATGCCGCATTGTCCTTGCTGAAGGCAAAGCTCGCTGGCTGGACATTTTCCTCGGCTAGTCGACGAACGGACATTCTTCCCGCACCTTATCAGTTAATCGAACCGCACCGCGATTTCGTCAGGGAGACGAACTCGCAGGCATAGGCTGACTGGTCTTTCTGCATAAATACAATGTAGCGCGTGCCGTTCGGCACGGCGGCCCTGATTTCATAGCCCTGGCTGAGGAGCTTGCCGATGCCGCTGCCCGACGCATTGCCCAAGGCCGGATCGCCGGCGTCTGCGGCAGTTTCCTGCGCAAACGCCGGCGCCGCCGCAAGCATCGATCCGCAAAGCATCAGGGTGCTCAGACGCATCAACGGTCTACCTCGCCGAATACGATGTCGAGCGAGCCCAGAATGGCCGATACGTCGGCCAACTGGTGGCCACGACAGATGTAATCCATCGCCTGCAGATGCGCGTAACCCGGGGCACGGATCTTGCAACGATAGGGCTTGTTTGTGCCGTCGGAGACGAGATAGACGCCGAATTCGCCCTTCGGCGCTTCGACGGCCGCGTAAACCTCGCCCTCGGGCACGTGGTAGCCTTCGGTATAGAGCTTGAAATGGTGAATCAGCGCTTCCATCGAGCGCTTCATCTCGCCACGCTTTGGCGGCACGATCTTGCCGTCGAGCGAGGAAACCGGGCCGATCTTGGCATCGCCGAGCAGGCGATTGACGCACTGGCGCATGATCTTGGCCGCTTCGCGCATCTCTATCATGCGGATCAGGTACCGGTCGTAGCAGTCGCCGTTCTTGCCGATCGGGATGTCGAAATCCATGTCGGCATAGCATTCGTAGGGCTGCGCCTTGCGCAGGTCCCAGGCGGCACCCGAACCGCGCACCATGACGCCGGAGAAGCCCCAGGCCCAGGCGTCGTCGAGGCTGACGACGCCGATATCGACGTTGCGCTGCTTGAAGATGCGGTTGCCCGTCAGCAGTTCGTCGATATCATCCACGGTCTTCAGGAACGGATCGATCCACTTGCCGATGTCTTCCACCAACTCGTGCGGCAGGTCCTGGTGAACGCCGCCCGGGCGGAAATAGGCCGAGTGCATGCGCGCGCCACAGGCCCGCTCGTAGAAAACCATCAGCTTTTCGCGCTCTTCGAAGCCCCAGAGCGGCGGCGTCAGTGCCCCGACGTCCATGGCCTGCGTGGTGACGTTCAAGAGGTGCGACAGGATGCGGCCGATTTCCGAATAGAGAACGCGGATCAGCTGGCCGCGGATCGGCACTTCCGTTCCCGTCAGCTTCTCGACCGCCAATGCATAGGCATGTTCCTGGTTCATCGGCGCGACATAGTCGAGCCGGTCGAAATAGGGCACCGCCTGCAGGTAGGTCTTGGTCTCTATCAGCTTTTCGGTGCCGCGGTGCAGCAGGCCGATATGCGGATCGACGCGCTCGACGATTTCGCCGTCGAGCTCAAGCACAAGACGCAGCACGCCATGCGCCGCCGGATGCTGCGGTCCGAAATTGATATTGAAATTACGGACGTTATGTTCGTTCATTTGCTACGCGCTCCGCGCTGGCGGTGATTGGTGACCAGTGAGTCTCACGGTAGGAATTGATTTTCCCGATCGTCACCGAAGACCCTTGTAGTCACTACCAACTATTCACTATTCACTGCTTCGCCTTCTCGTCACCGGGCAGAACGTAGTCCGTTCCCTCCCAGGGCGACATGAAGTCGAAGTTGCGGAATTCCTGCTTCAGTTCGACCGGCTCGTAGACGACCCGCTTGGCTTCGTCGTCATAGCGCACTTCAACGAAACCGGTCGTCGGAAAGTCCTTGCGCAGCGGATAGCCTTCGAAACCGTAATCGGTCAGGATGCGGCGCAGGTCCGGATGGCCGGTGAAGAGGATGCCGTACATGTCGTAGGCTTCCCGCTCGAACCAGTCGGCGCCCGGATAGACGGCGCAGGCCGACGGCACCGGCTGGTCTTCGCCGGTTGCGACCTTGATGCGGATGCGCAGGTTCTGCTTCGGCGACAGGAGATGATAGACGACATCGAAACGGTCGGGGCGCTGCGGCCAGTCCACACCGCAGATATCGGTAAAATTGACGAAACCGCAGCGGGCGTCGTCACGCAGGAAGGTCAACAGCGCAATCAGATTGTCTGCGGTCGCCGTCAGCGTCAACTCACCGAAGGAAACGGTGGCGTCGGAAATCAGCGCGCCGCGGGTTTCGCGGATGTAGGTCGCCAGTGCGTTCAGGGCTTCACTCATGATCAGGTCCCCTGCCCTTACCGTTCGATCGTGCCTGTGCGGCGGATCTTCTTCTGCAGCAGAAGCACCCCGTAGAGGAGCGCCTCTGCCGTCGGAGGACAGCCTGGCACGTAGATATCGACCGGCACGACGCGGTCACAGCCGCGCACCACCGAATAGGAATAGTGATAGTAGCCGCCGCCATTGGCGCAGGATCCCATCGAGATGACGTAGCGCGGCTCGGGCATCTGGTCATAGACCTTGCGCAGAGCCGGCGCCATCTTGTTGGTGAGCGTGCCGGCGACGATCATCACGTCGGACTGGCGCGGCGAGGCGCGCGGCGCAAAACCGAAGCGCTCGGCATCGTAACGCGGCATCGACATCTGCATCATTTCGACGGCGCAACAGGCCAGCCCGAAGGTCATCCACATCAGCGAGCCGGTGCGCGCCCAATTGATCAGCTCGTCCGTCGAGGTGACCAGAAAACCCTTGTCGGCGAGCTCGTTGTTGATCTCGCCGAAGAATTTGTCATTGCTGCCGATCGGCTTGCCGGTCGAGGGATCGACGATCCCCTTCGCTCTTGGCGCAACGAGCGTGGTGCTGGAGGTCAGTTCCATTCCAGCGCTCCCTTCTTCCATTCATAGATAAAGCCGATGGTGAGCACACCGAGGAAGACCATCATCGACCAGAAACCAAACCAGCCCATCTCCTTGAACGAGACAGCCCAGGGGAACAGGAACGCCACTTCGAGATCGAAGATGATGAAGAGAATCGACACGAGATAGAATCGGATGTCGAACTTCATGCGGGCGTCATCGAATGCGTTGAAGCCGCATTCATAGGCCGACAGCTTTTCATCGTCGGGCGCCTTGTAGGCGACGGCGAACGGCGCAATCAGCAGCGCCAGCCCGATAACCAGCGAGATACCGATGAAGATGGCGATCGGAATATAGGAGCCGAGAAGGTCTGTCATTGTATCCGTCCCTGCCTGCGAGGCGCGCTGGAGAAAGCGCAAAAAACAAAGCTCGCAGGCCGAAAAATATGTTGCAACGCCACCGTCGTTAGCGCAGCCAGCGTCGCTGTGCAAGCCTTCAGAACGGTTTTCATCCCCTTCCGCGGACGGAATGAAGACCGGGCAAAAGCCGGCATCCGCGCAAGTCGCGCACGAATCCCGGGAAACCCGTGCGCAGTCTGGCGCCACGCTTGGCAACAGCCTCGCCGTGCAGCCTTAGGGACATATGGTCGCGCGCCCTAAAATCGATTGAAATCTCTCGTTGAATATCACGAATTTGCCCTGCGCCTGCAGCCTGCAAGATATCGCAACACCGCATAGCCACCATCCGGGATTAGCATGGGTCGAGACCTTGTGACGACGCTGTGATCGTGGTGGGGCTTACGCAAACCCGGCCGAACAAATGGCCGCAAAGGCGGCCAATTCTTATCGGTGATTTCTTGATTTAAAAAGAGAAATGGCGCGAGTGACGGGGCTCGAACCCGCGACCTCCGGCGTGACAGGCCGGCACTCTAACCGACTGAGCTACACCCGCGCACTATGGACGCAAACCCCGGATTGGCGCAGAAGCGCTTCCTTGAAATGGCGCGAGTGACGGGGCTCGAACCCGCGACCTCCGGCGTGACAGGCCGGCACTCTAACCGACTGAGCTACACCCGCACTTCATTTCAAGCAATCCGGATGCTTTCGCATCCGCTCGAACCGGACTGGCCGCTTCGATGAGCGGCTAACTACGGGGTTCGCCTTTTAGTGTCAAGCACGTTTGGAGACAAAACGATGACAGTCGGCGAATTGTTTCCACAGGGACGAGGAAGCGCAATGGTAAAGGCATCACAGACGGGGAGTTCCCCCTCTCCACCATGCCGGCCCGAGCGGAGCGCGCCTTTCGCGCGTCGCAGGCCGACCGGTTTTCCAAAACGCATTCATCGCCTTGTTGCCCTGCTTATTCGCGGTCGCCTGTAAAAAAATCAAAAAATCTTCGCAAACGCTCTTGCGGTTTTTCGCCGATACGCATAGATCACGGCCACCGACGCGGCGGACATTGATCCTGCTTCGCGAGGGCGATTAGCTCAGTTGGTAGAGCGCCTCGTTTACACCGAGGATGTCGGGAGTTCGAGTCTCTCATCGCCCACCATATCCTCCCCCACATATTTGTCCCCTGTATGCCGCACCTGCGTTCGTCAGGACGGAAGATGCCTGCGCAATCAACGCATTCGGTCGAGGCAACGCTTGCCTAAAGGGTTTGGGCAAGCCAATTTGAAGCCCGGGGAAGAGTAGTAAGGCGAAATTGATGCAGATGGGTTTGTCGTGACATTTTGGTCCAAGTCGCAAGGGAAAGAATCAAGGCCGTCGGCCTTCGTCTTCGGGCTGAGCTCCTGGAAGGGTCACCTCGCCAACTGGCTTCCAGGCCACCAGGTGTTCCAGCGAAACCGTGTCCTTTTCTCCCGGCTGGAGTTTCAGATCGTTTGGGCGCCGCGAATCCGTGCAGCCCAATCCGCTGCAGTATACGTCTGGGGCTACAAGCATCCCGCCTTCCTGGAAGATTTCTGCACACGCCACGGCGTGCCGCTGGTGAGGATTGAAGACGGCTTCATCCGTTCCGTCGCCCTGGGGGCAACCAAGGCCGCGCCCCTCTCCTTGTGTTTCGATTCCCCCGTGCTCTATTACGATCCTTCGGCACAATCGCGGCTTGAAGGATTGCTTCAAAACTACGATTTCGCAGGCGACCCGGCTTTGCTCGAACGCGCCCGCATGGGAATTGCACGCCTCATTCAAACCCGTCTCAGCAAATACAACACGTCGGCCGATGTCGACATCAACGACATCTACGGCCCCAAGGACCGTAAGCGCGTCCTCGTCGTGGGGCAGGTCGAGGATGACATGTCGATCATCAAGGGCTGCGCAACGCGGATCGACAACAACGATCTTGTGCGAATCGCCGCGAAAGAAAACCCCGGCGCCCAAATCATCTACAAGCCGCACCCGGAAATCCTTCATGGCACAAGACCTGCCCGATCGAAGCCGGCGGAGGTCAGAACGATTGCCCAGATTCTCGATCGCGACATCACGCTGGCCGATGCCTTCCAGACCATCGACCATGTCTATACGATAACGTCCCTCGCCGGCTTTGAAGCCGTCATCAGGGGGATCAAGGTCACGTGCATCGGCATGCCCTTTTATGCCGGCTGGGGCGTAACTGACGACCGGCAACCCTGCCCCCGCCGTACCGCGCGGCGAACCTTCGAGGAGATCTTCGCGGCCGCCTATATTCTCTATCCGACCTATTATGATCCCGAATCTGAAAAAACCATCAGCTTCGAGGAAGGTCTCGAACTTCTGCACCGGATGAAGCGCGCAGCACAAAGCAAAGTGAAAGCGCCGTAGGCCAATCCCCGCTATGCCATTGCATGATGACCCACCGCTTGCCGAATTGCCTCTTGCCATACGGCCACGGCGTCGCCATGTCTTGGAAATTGAACCCCCGAGTCGATCCGAAGTCCCGTCGTTGGAATGTCGTGGTCGCCAACCGCGGCCAAAGGAGCGCGCGACATGAGGAATGCGATTTTGACTGCCGCGCTTGCCGTGGGGCTTGCCGCCTGCGCCCCCATGCCGGAACTTGCGCCGATTCCGGGAAGCATCACCTATGGCGGCCAGCCCGCGACCAAACTGACGAAGGCGCCGATCGGCAGCGTCGTGCGGCACCGGCTGAAAAACGAATACGGCCAGCCCACCGAAGAAACCTATGTCATCCAGCCGGACCGGACGTTACGGCTCGTGCGCAGAGAGGAAGTTACAGACGGGAGCGGCAGTACCTCGTTCTGAGGCCCCGCGTGGCGCGGGAAAGACCGTTTTCCGGCACGCGGCTGCTCCGCCCGGTTAAGACAGATGCGCGGTGCCCGTCAGACGGTTTCCTTCTTTCGCACAGGCGTCTTGCGCCTCGGCTCTTCCGGTGCCTCGGGCAACGAAGGCCTTTCTCCTTTCGGAGTGGGCGCAAGCAGGTTTTTCAGCGCCGACAGCCGATCCTTCAGCAGCGGACGGAAACGCGTCGCGCGATAGGGCATGTCGTCGGCACCGTAACCTTCGGGACCATCATCGGGGCCGCGGTGGATTTCCGCCAGCTTGACGCCGATGAACTCGCCATCGATGTAGTGCTTGTAGGGGCCGACCCAGCGGATCGTGTAGATCTTCCCCTTGCGGATGCCCTGGTCGATCGAGACATGTTTGAACGTGTCGTTGATGCAGACGACCTTCTGTCCGACATGAAAATTGTACATCGCGAAAATCCTTCTGCCCGGCATCCAACCCGACGATTGCGGCCGGCAAGTTGTCGGCGATCAATAACGCCGGTCGGCTCCCCATTGCAACGAGCAAGTGGCGTGACGGCGGCAGCCGCCGCGCGCATTCAGACCTCAAGCCCTCGCGGGCGCCAACCAATAGCGTGGTCGAAGCCTCATTCGCCGCGATACTGGCTGTCCGTCACCGGCTCCATCCAGTCAACTGCCTTTCCGTCAAGCGCCTCCTGGATGGCGATATGGGTCATGGCTGTGGCAACTCCGGCGCCGTGCCAGTGTTTTTCACCGGGCGGAAACCAGACGACATCCCCTGCCCTGATCTCGCAAATCGGCTCGCCCCACACCTGCGCGAGCCCACTGCCGGAGGTTATGATCAGGGTCTGGCCGAGCGGATGCGTGTGCCAGGCCGTCCGCGCACCCGGTTCGAAGGTGACGGACACGCTGCGCATGCGGGCCGGTTGCGGTGCATCCATGATCGGATCCTGCCGGACGCTGCCGGTAAAATAGTCCGGCGAGGCTTTGACCGACGGCCGGGATCCGCAGGGTTTGATCTCCATAGCAAATAGCTCCTGGTTTCGACGAATCTATCCTGCCGATCGCTGTTCCGAAGCGAGCGGCGTTACAAAGGGGTACCTTGCATATCCCCGCCGCCGAATGAAACCGGAAAATGTCAGACGCAATCAAAGCGTATGGATCGTTACATCCGGGCAGGCCGCACGGGCTATGTCACACAGGTGCTGATGGTGGGTCAGGTAGATCACCTGTCCCACCCGCGCCATATCCGCCATCAGCGCGAAGGCATGCTGCGCGCGGCCGTCATCGAACGTTTCCATGATATCGTCGGCGACGAAAGGCAGTGATTCGCGCGTTGCCGCGACTTCGTGATAGCCGGCGATGCGCAACGCCAGATAGAGCTGAAAACGGGTGCCCTTGGAAAGGTCGTCCGCCAGTTTCGAGCCGCCGCCGGCCGCGTTCGCGATCAGGAATTCCCTGCCGTTTTCCGCCTGGGTCGAAAGCCCGACATATTCGCCGCCGCTGATCCTGCTGAAGGCTGCCGAAGCACGCTGCATCATCGCACTGCGATGTCGTTCGCGGTAGAGCCGGAGCGCGGTTTCACCCGCGAGAATGCCGGTCTTAAGCTTCAGATAGGCGATCGCCCGTTCCTCGACTTCGGCCAGCAGGGTGCGGCGGCGTTCCTCGATATGGGCAGCTGCATCGCCGCCGCCGATTGCAGCGAGCGCCTTCTCCGCATCACGCCGCTCCACATGCAGTTCGCTTGCGTCTTGGTCGCATTGTTCCCACCGCGATTGCAGTTCGGCCACTTCCAGCCGCAGGCCCGCCTCGTCGACCGCGCTCAGGATCATCTCCGCTTCTTCGACACGCCCGACGCCCAGGCGCGCCGCAAGATCCGAC
The DNA here is from genome assembly GCF_000379605.1 of Rhizobium giardinii bv. giardinii H152. GTDB lineage: Bacteria > Pseudomonadota > Alphaproteobacteria > Rhizobiales > Rhizobiaceae > Pararhizobium > Pararhizobium giardinii. The sequence goes on from NZ_KB902635.1 coordinate 106,002, forward strand.
TCGGCTTCGGCGATCCGCCCCCGCAGACGATCACGCGCCTTGGCGGCCTCCAGATGGTCACCGACGTCAACGAGCGTTGCGCAACGATAAAGATCGAGCATGCTTTGCTTCTGAACGTCGTGGCGCCGCCGCAATTCGATCAAATCGCGGTGTTCGGACATGCGCACTTCATTCTCATCCGAAATCCGCCGCAGCAGCGCGTCCTGCTGTTCGGCATCGGCAAATCGCTGACCGATCTCCCGGAAGGCAGCCAACGGATCATCCGGCGCAGGCCATGAGAGCCTTTCGGCGAGCGTTGCGACGGCCTTCGAAAATGCTGCCTGGTCCTTGCGCATGCCATCGATGCGATGGTCCAGATCCGCTTTGCGCTGGATGAGCTTGTCGAGATCTTGAAGGACGGCGAGGACGGCCACGATCTCCTGGACGGACGAGGTCGTTCCGTCCTCGGCGAGCCAGGTTGCACCGATCGTCTCATTCCACCGCGCGATCCAGCCTGCCATTTCGGCATCCGCCGAAGACCAGGCCGCATCGCGCGCTCGCAAGGCCGCCTGCGTTCGCTCCACGGCTTCAGCGGCGGCGGCGTGGGCGCGATGGATCGACTGCAGAGCCGTGATCCTCCGCTCAGCCGAAGCCAGCGCATCGTCCAGGCGCTCGTACATGCCTTCGGCTCCGCCGAATTCCGCGAGTGCCCTCGTCAGCCGTTCAAGCGCCCTTTCCTCGTCCGCCCTTGCGACTCGCAGATCCTGCCGCGCCGCGCGAACCTGGTTGCGCACGTCCAGCGCCGCCGCTCGGCGGACAAGCCATGCGACCAGTTGATTGAGCTTTGTCTCTTCGGGCAGGCCACAGCCACGGGCTGCTGCCGAAATCTCCTGCCGCAACTCAGCAACCTCAGCAAGCACCGACTGGTGTTGCTCGCGAAAGACTGAAAGCCTTGCGTTGCGCTCGGCAACGGAGAGCGAAAGCCCCCTTGCCTGGGCAAGCTCCTCGGCGCGCGCCAGCCGCATCGCCGTCGCCTCGTCATCCTTGCGCAAAGCGGTTTCGAATGCGCGGGCCGTTTCGCCATCCAATTGCGCCGCATGGACTTGCCAGGCGTGATCGCGTTCCCGTCGCAACGTGAAGGCCATGTCGTCGGCAGCAAAACCTCCGGTTCGCGTCAGTTCCGCAAGCCGGGCTTCCTCCGCCGCAACCTGTGCCGTCTCCTCGGCGATCCGGTCGTCGAGCCGCTTCAGTTGTTCCGTCAACGCCGTTCGCCGCGCGGTCCACTCGGCGATGTCGCTCTCGTCGGGTATGGCGAGCGCGGCCAGACCGTCCCCGTCCAATTGGCAAGGGGCGAGAGCCGCCAGCTTTTCGGCAAGCTGGTCTTCGAGCGCGGCAAGCTGCCGGTTCGCCGCCTGCTTGCGCAGCAGGCAATCGTTTTGCCGCAGGCTTTGCAGGACGTCCAGGAGAGGCACCGGGTCGCCCGAGCCCGCGCTACACTCCGATTTTGACAGGGCGGCATGTGCCTTCACGGCGTCGCTGTTCGCCTCCCTGGCAAGCTGTCGCTCCCTCACAGCCGTCACCAACCGCTCGTTCAAGGCGGAATGGTTCTGCGCCAGGCCCTGGATGCGCCCGATGACGGCCGCAGGCAGAATGAGTGTTGCCGCGTTCGCCACGTCGGCACGACCCAGGCGCGCGAGACACGCAGCAACGTCTGCATCGATCTTGCCGCGCTCGTCGAGGCGATGGGGCAGGTCGCTCGCAGCCGATATGTGGCGCGCTTCCAGCCCGGAGCGCTCCAGGTCACGGATGTCAGCCGCAAGAGCAAGCACGGCTCCGTCCCGCTCGATGGCCGCAATCTCGGCTGCTCGTCGGTCGATATCAATTTCCAGCTGCTCCAGCCGGGCGCTGATGTCGGCTTCCTCGCGCTGCAGCCGCGGAAGCATGGTATGCCAGGCAGCTGGCGGTTCTGGCCCGTCGCCGAAAGCGCCGAGCTCGGCACGCAGGCCGCGCAGCCGTGCCAGAAGAGGCAGAGCCTCGATTCGGTCGCGGGCGTGGTCAAGAGAAACGCGCAGCTCTGCCCGTGCTTTCACCGCGGCCTCATGGCGCTCCGCCGCCACATCACGCGCCTTGCGCAACGCGGCAAATTCGCGGGCGTTGACGTCGATGGCACTCTTTTCGTCCTTCAACGCATCGAGTTCCGCCTTCAGCTCTGCCAGCCGGTGTTTTCGACCCTGCGGTTTGTAGAAGGCATCGGCTTGCGCTTTCAGGCCGGACAGGACGGCGCTACTGTCCGGAAGGCCGGAACTGGCGGAAAACAACAGCGCACCGAGCTCGCCTTCGCTTTTCAGGATGCTTTCGCCGCCCTTCTCGATGCTGTCGTCATCGAGCGAAAACATCATCTGGTAGGTGACCCGGTCGATCGAGCCGAGCGCTGCGGAAAACAGATTGTCGGGCAGCGGCTGGTCGTCCGGTCCGAGAAGCGTATTTTGCCGGCGCTTGATCCGGGCGACAGCGTGAGCCCTGCCGCCGACCGCGATCACCCCGCCAATCCGCATCGTCTCGTAGGGGTGCAAAAAGCCGTAGGTGCTACGGTTGTCGATCCCGAACAGCAGATCGAGGAAAGCGGAAAACAGCGTGGATTTCCCCGCCTCGTTCGGACCGTAGACAAGATGAAAATCCGGGCGCTCCCGACGAACCTCCCCGAAATCGAGGCTGCGCCCGGTGAATTTGCCGTAGCGAACAAGGTCGAGGCGATCAAGGCGCATCAGCGAGCCGCCTCGCCGTCACCGCCTTGCAGATAGGCAAGCACGTCATCACTGCCGGCAGCCGCGATCGTTTCGAGGAGCCGCGCAGCGGCGGCCTCGTCGCTGGCGAAGGCCTCGTGCAACTCGCGCGGCAGTTGCCGCAGCAGCTCGTCCAGTATTGCGCCTGCCTCCTGGCGAAATGCGTGCGACGGCAGCACGTCGGAACGGATCAGGGCGGCAAGTTCCTCGACCGGATCAGGACCGGACGACGTAGCGGCATCTTCCTCGCCCCGGCAATCGATGTCGATCTTCTCGATCCAGCAGCCGCTCAATCCCGCGGCCACATTGGAGAATTCGGCGAGCAGGAAATCCGGATCGCGCCGGAGCTTCCAGGCAAGCGGCGTCGCACCGGTCAGGGAAAATCGCAGGATGAGATGATCGGCAACCGTCCGGATTCTGAGCGACGACAGCGTTTCTGCCGCCTTGTCCAGCATCTGCCGCCAGTCCCTCACGCCGGTCAGATCGATCGTGACGCGCTCGAACACCGCCTGCCCGATCGCGCGTTCCTGATGTTCCAGAGAACCGTCATCGCCGACCGTCACCAGCGTCACCGTTTTCGACCCGGCCTCGTTGATATCGCGGCCCTGCGGCATGCCGGGCATGACGATCAACGGCTTTTCCCAATGCACCTGTCTCAAGTGCACGTGGCCGAGCGCCCAGTAGTCGAAACCATGCCCCGCCAGCTCGGCGACACTACAGGGCGCATAGGGATCATGCCCTCGCGATCCGGCCAGGCTCGTGTGCAGCATGCCGATGTTGACCGCATCGGCGACCGGCGCCTCGAACGACGACAACAGGCTATCGGGGGCGTGCGGATTATCGAAGCCGACGCCGTGGATATAGACTTGGCGGCCGCTCTGAAGTGTCTTTGCCAGCACCGGTTTCGCCCGCCCGCTGAACAGATGGACATTTGCCGGCAGGGTGAGTTCTCGCTTGATGGCGGACTGGGAATCGTGGTTGCCACGAATGACAAAGACTTTGACGCCGGCAGCCTCCAGCCGGCGCAGTTCTCCCGCCAGATAAAGCGCCGTGTTCATCGATGTCTGCGAGCCGTCGTAGAGATCGCCCGCCATCAACAGGGCATCGACGTTTTCCGCCAGGCACAGGTCGACGATCCTTGCAAGCGCCGTTCGGGTCGCACCCCGCACCAGTTCGGCAAGCTCCGGATTTTTCAGCGCCAGACTGCGCAAAGGGGAATCGAGATGAAGATCGGCGGTGTGGACAAAACGGAACGGCATGGCCGACCATGGCCCGTGGTCCGGCGTCGCGTCAATACCGGTGAACTCTGCGCCAGCGACTATTCAGGGCTTTCGCTTTTTAGGGAAACCTGACACCTCGAGCGGAAAATTGGGCGTCCCGAGAGCCCCCATTTGACATGGCACCTCATAATATCCATATGAAACGCATGAAATCCACATTCGAAGTCTCCGACAAGCTCTTTGAGCTCTATCACCGCGTTCACCGGCTCATCAACGAATCGATGACCGAGGAAGGCGTGTCGCTGGCGCGCAGCAAATTCCTGTTTTTTCTGAGCAAGCTCGGCCCCTGTCGGTCCACGGACATTGCCGGCGCACTCAATTTCGCGCCGCGCACGGTGACGGAGGCGATCGACGGGCTGGAACGCGACAAGCTGGTCGTGCGCAAGCCCGATCCGGAAGACCGCCGCGCGAAGATCGTTTCGATCACAGAAGTCGGCCGCGTCGTCCTGGAAGCTGCCGAACATCCGCGAAAACAGCTGATCGAGGAAATCTTTTCAGCCCTCGATGACGAACAGCTCGACCAGATGCACGAAATCGTCAGCCGGCTCGTTGTCAGGACTGACGAAATTCGCCGGCGCAAGCAGGAAGGCGCAGGCAACGGCGCTTCTCGATAGTCCCGATCGACTGGGACGGCGACGGTTCAATTGAAAAAGGCCGGGTCATCATGTCCCGGCCTTAACTTAAATGTGAAATCCACGTAAATACTGCTACCGAGTGCCCTTGTGGCATGGGCGTTTTTTCGGGCCGTTTATCTTGTTGGAAATATCTTCGTGATGCATTCTGCGGACTCGCTTGTCGCAGAACTTCGGTTTTGCGACGATAAGCTGTATCGCACGGTCGGTCCTTTCCAGTGAAGTTGGGGTTTTGATGCGAATAGCTACTATCGCTGATACTCATGGAAATCTGATAGCGCTCGACGCTGCAATTAACCCATCTGCGGGCTGCCGCCCCTGATCTCATCGTGAACCTTGGCGATCTTGTCTCCGGCCCATTTGATCCTGCCGGTAGTGCCGATGCCCAGATGAAGCTTGGTTGCCCGACGATCGCGGGAAACCACGAGCGTCAAATACTGGAAGGCGGTACCGGTTTCGCAGATGTTTTTGCGAGGCAGCGCCTTAGCCCAACTCACCTTGATTGGATTGCCAGCCTGCCGGAAAATTTAACGCTCGCGGATGGAGAGGTTTTTGCTTGTCACGGAAGCCCCGCTGGCGGGGATCTCGAATACCTGCTCGAAGATGTGAGTTCTGGAAGACCGTTCGTAGATACTGAGGACGCCATTCGTAAAAGGCTTGAGGGCATTGGCACCGCTCGCGTTGTTCTGTGCGGGCACACCCATATACCGCGCATCGTAGCTGTAGACGGCATACTGATCGTGAACCCGGGCAGCATAGGAATGCCAGGATATCGCGATGTGACACCGGTTCCCCACGTCATGGAGGCCGGCGCTCCGCACGCACGATATGCGATCGTGGAAAAATTGTCGTCCGGCTGGGCGGCTGAACTCCGTGCTGTGCCATATGATTTCGACGCGGCGGCACGTCAGGCAGAACAGGCCGGTCGAGACGCTGTTGCCTATTCTCTACGTACAGGTCGGATGCCGCCAATATGATCCTGATGCCGCAAACTCTCAGTTAGGGGCTGAGGTCATCATGCCCCGGCCTTTCCCGTACTGCGGTCGCCGTGGTCTTGTCGAAGATGGTGAAACCGCGCGCGGCCCTCGTAGTCAGCCTCATAGGCAACGACGAGACGGTTTTTGTCGGGTCACTTCACCGCATGCGGCTTGCGCTTGACGGCCTTCAATTCGCCGGTGAAGGCGGCGATGCCATTGAAACCGGCTCTGCGCTGGCGGTGGACGCTGTCGAGGCGGCAAGTGCGGCGGTCGCGCATGACAGCCGGTGCGCATTGGAAATGCGACGACAAGCGAAGGCGAACAGGAGGTGCAGCGGATGCAGCATACGAAAAGAGGCCCGGGAAGACCCGGGCCTCAAATCAACCTGCCATCGAACCGCCGGCGTTGCCGCCACGGTGCTGCAGATGAAACATGAAACTTAGTTTACGGCGTCCTTCAGACCCTTGCCGGCAGAGAACTTCGGCACGTTGCGTGCCGGGATATCAACTTCTGCGCCGGTGGACGGGTTGCGACCCTTGGATGCTTCGCGACGGCTGACCGAGAAATTGCCGAAGCCGACGAGACGAACGTCGCCGCCGCTCTTCAGTTCGGCCTGGATTGCGTCGAAGATTGCATCAACTGCAGAAGATGCGTCCGTCTTCGAAAGTCCGGCCTTCTCGGCAACTGCTGACACGAGCTCATTCTTGTTCATGTTTCCACCCCTTTCAATACTGGTTCGAAACGACTCAATTTTTAAGCCGGGGGTAGCATACGCAAGACCCTCGCCTTGACAAACCCAATCGCTCCGAATCCCTAGGAATGCAAGGCTTTGCGCGAGGTTTTACATAAAAAAGACCGGCAAAAATGCCGGTCTTCCACTGTTTATGTGCCAAATCGATCCCCGCATGGTTGCGGGCACTATTTGACCTTCACGTCAAGTGCCTAGTGGGCAATCGACACTGCGGTCTCATCGGCCGGATCAGCAGCCGCGATCGGAACCGGCTGCTTGGACGGATCCCACTCGATCGCGACCGGCACCCGCACCAGTGCGTGGCTCAGGACCTCGCCGATATGCGAGACCGGGATGATCTCCATGTTGTTCTTCACGTTGTCCGGAATGTCCGCCAGATCCTTGGCGTTTTCTTCCGGGATCAGCACCTTCTTGATGCCGCCGCGAAGAGCAGCAAGCAGCTTTTCCTTCAAACCGCCGATCGGCAGGACGCGACCGCGCAGCGTGATTTCGCCGGTCATCGCCACATTCTTGTTGACCGGGATGCCGGTCATGATCGAGACGATCGCCGTTGCCATCGCCACGCCCGCGGACGGACCGTCCTTCGGCGTTGCGCCTTCCGGCACGTGAACGTGGATATCGCTCGTGTCGAAGCGCGGCGGCTCGATGCCGAAATCGATGGCACGCGAGCGGACATAGGAGGCCGCCGCAGAGATCGATTCCTTCATCACGTCCCTGAGGTTACCGGTCACCGTCATGCGGCCCTTGCCGGGCATCATCACGCCTTCGATCGTCAGCAGTTCGCCGCCGACCTCGGTCCAGGCGAGACCGGTGACGACACCGACCTGGTCGGTGCGCTCGGCTTCGCCATGGCGATAACGCGGAACGCCCAGATAGTCCTGGATGTTGTCCGCCGTCACCTCGACCTTGCTGGTCTTGCCCTTGAGGATTTCCGTCACGGCCTTGCGGGCGAGCTTCATCAGCTCCCGCTCGAGGCTGCGCACGCCGGCTTCCCGCGTGTAGGTCTGGATGACGCCCCTGAGCGCGCCGTCCGTGACCGAGAACTCCTTGGCCTGCAACGCGTGGTCGGCAATCGCCTTCGGCAAGAGGTGCCGCTTGGCAATTTCCAGCTTTTCCTCTTCCGTGTAACCGGCGATGCGGATCACTTCCATCCGGTCCATCAGCGGCGCCGGAATGTTCAGCGTGTTGGCCGTTGTGATGAACATCACGTTCGACAGGTCATATTCCACCTCGAGATAGTGATCCATGAAGGTCGAGTTCTGTTCCGGATCCAGCACCTCGAGCAGAGCCGAGGACGGGTCGCCGCGGAAGTCCTGGCCCATCTTGTCGATCTCATCGAGCAGGAAGAGCGGATTGGACTTCTTCGCCTTCTTCATCGACTGGATGACCTTGCCGGGCATCGAGCCGATATAGGTGCGGCGGTGACCACGGATTTCGGCTTCGTCACGAACGCCGCCGAGGGCCATGCGGATATATTCGCGGCCGGTCGCCTTGGCGATCGACTTGGCAAGCGACGTCTTGCCGACGCCCGGAGGGCCGACGAGGCACAGGATCGGTCCCTTGATCTTCTGCGACCGTGCCTGCACGGCAAGATACTCGATGATCCGTTCCTTGACCTTGTCGAGACCGAAATGATCATGCTCGAGCACTTTTTCGGCGTGGTTGAGGTCGGTCTTGACCTTCGACTTCTTGCCCCACGGAATGCCGAGCAGCCAATCCAGATAGTTGCGCACGACGGTGGCTTCTGCCGACATCGGGCTCATCTGGCGCAGCTTCTTGACTTCCGCGTCCGCCTTTTCACGGGCTTCCTTGGAAAGCTTGGTCTTGCTGATGCGGTCTTCCAGCTCGGCCATCTCGTCGCGGCCTTCCTCGCCGTCGCCGAGTTCCTTCTGGATCGCCTTCATCTGTTCGTTCAGGTAATATTCGCGCTGGGTCTTCTCCATCTGCCGCTTGACGCGCGAGCGGATGCGCTTCTCGACCTGGAGGACGGAGATTTCGCCTTCCATGAAGCCAAGCGCCTTTTCAAGGCGCAGCTTGACGCTCGTCGTCTCGAGCATTTCCTGCTTTTCGACAATCTTGATGGAGAGATGCGAAGCAACCGTATCGGCGAGCTTCGAATAGTCTTCGATCTGGCTGGCAGCACCGACGACTTCCGGAGAAATCTTCTTGTTGAGCTTCACATAGCTCTCGAATTCGGAGACCACCGAGCGGCTGAGCGCCTCGATCTCGACCGGATCTTCGACAGCCTCCGGCAGCACATGCGCCATTGCTTCGTAGAATTCTTCGCGACGGGTATAACCATCGATCTCGGCGCGGGCACGGCCCTCGACCAGAACCTTGACGGTGCCGTCGGGCAGCTTCAGAAGCTGAAGCACGTTGGCGATCGTGCCGATCTGGTAGATCGCCGAGGCTTCCGGATCATCGTCGCTCGCATTGATCTGGGTCGCAAGCATGATCTGCTTGTCGGTGCCCATGACCTCCTCCAGCGCCCGGATCGATTTTTCACGGCCGACAAACAGAGGCACGATCATGTGCGGGAACACCACGATGTCGCGCAGCGGCAGCACCGGATAGGTCGCGCTCTCAATTGCCGGAGACGTTTTGTTCGTCATGTCATTTCCTTTCCGTCCCGTTTCCGGGCCCGTTACCCGAAGCGTTCAAGAGCGCTTCGGGTCCTCATTCTTTCCACTGTCAGGTGGAGTATGTGACGCCTGTTTTCAACCCTTTGCCGACGATCGGCCTGGGGGCGCCGCAGCCCGATATTAAATGGCATCTTCCTGTCGCGTACCTTGCCGAGGTCCCGATCGCACACGATTCGCATCAGGATAAGCCGATACGGAATCATAGCATAATTGCGTTGTTGGCCACGTTTAGCAATCGTCGATTCTACCCATTGCTGGTCTATTGGCGATATCCGCGCCACGTTTTCTGTGCATCCAAGCTTTGCAATCCATGCAAGGCTCGCAACGCCGCTTGGGCTATGCACCACGAAAGGTCTTTCCGCCCCTTCCTACAACATGGCGCATAAAAAAGGCCCGCACATGGCGGGCCTCTTCAACTTAAGTCGCACGCCGCGCGCCGATCAGGCCGAAACGTTGGCCTTCTCCTCGGAGCGTTCCGAATAGATGTAGAGCGGACGGGCGGAGCCCTTGACCACCTCGTCGGAGATGACCACTTCTCGCACGCCTTCCAGCGTCGGCAGCTCGAACATGGTGTCGAGCAGGATCTTCTCCATGATCGAGCGCAGGCCGCGGGCGCCGGTCTTGCGGACGATCGCCTTGCGGGCGATTTCGCGCAGCGCATCCTCGTGGAAGGTCAGTTCGACGTCTTCCATTTCGAACAGGCGCTGGTACTGCTTGATCAGTGCATTCTTCGGCTCGGACAGAATCTGGATCAGGGCCGGCTCGTCGAGGTCTTCGAGTGTCGCCAGCACCGGCAGACGGCCGATGAATTCCGGGATCAGGCCGAATTTCACCAGATCTTCCGGCTCCAATTCGCGCAGGACTTCGCCGACGCGGCGATCTTCCGGAGCGCGCACCGCCGCACCGAAGCCGATCGAGGTCTTTTCGCCACGGGCCGAGATGATCTTGTCGAGGCCGGCAAAAGCGCCACCGCAGATGAACAGGATGTTGGTCGTGTCCACCTGCAGGAATTCCTGCTGCGGATGCTTGCGGCCGCCCTGCGGCGGCACCGAAGCGACCGTGCCTTCCATGATTTTCAGGAGCGCCTGCTGCACGCCCTCGCCGGAAACGTCACGGGTGATCGAGGGATTGTCGGACTTGCGCGAGATCTTGTCGACTTCGTCGATATAGACGATGCCGCGCTGGGCCCGCTCGACATTGTAGTCGGCAGCCTGCAGGAGCTTCAGGATGATGTTCTCGACATCCTCGCCGACATAGCCGGCTTCCGTCAGCGTCGTCGCATCCGCCATCGTGAACGGCACGTCGATGATGCGCGCCAGCGTCTGCGCCAGATAAGTCTTGCCGCAACCGGTCGGGCCGACGAGCATGATGTTGGACTTGGCCAGTTCGACATCCGTGCCCTTGGCGGCATGGGCCAGGCGCTTGTAGTGGTTGTGGACGGCAACCGATAGGATACGTTTGGCCTGCTGCTGGCCGATCACGTATTCGTCGAGAACCTTGATGATCTCCTGCGGCGTCGGAACGCCGTCACGGGATTTGACCATCGAGGTCTTGTTCTCTTCGCGGATGATGTCCATGCAGAGCTCGACGCATTCATCGCAGATGAACACAGTCGGTCCGGCAATCAGCTTGCGGACCTCATGCTGGCTCTTGCCGCAGAAGGAACAATAAAGGGTATTCTTGGAGTCACCGCCGTTGCTACCGCTGACCTTGCTCATATCACTTTCCTTCCAGCACGCCGGACACCTCCTGAAAGGTGCAACGGACTACTCAACCCGCTCCGCGATTCCTTCCGCGTCCTGCGCAAAGAGACGGCGCTTTTGGGAGTACGAACCGGCCTCAAACAACCACGTTTGATGTCCGGCAGCAACGAATCTCCCACCGAATACCGAATGCTAGGACCTCAAACTTCTACATAGCATTAACGGTCAATATTAACGGCTTTGGCCCGCGGATAAACCCCTATCAGGGATACAAATGTGTCACAAATGCATCTATCCGCACACAAAAGCTTGAAATCAAGCCTGCTCGGCCGTTTCCATGGCCTCACGCGAGGTGATGACCTTGTCGACGACGCCCCAGCTAAGTGCCTCATCCGCTGTCATAAAGTGGTCGCGGTCAAGCGTCTGTTCAACCTCTTCATAGGTCCGACCAGTGTGCTTGACGTAGACTTCGTTCAGCCGGCGCTTCATTTTCAGAATGTCGCGCGCATGCCGCTCGATGTCCGATGCCTGGCCCTGGAAACCGCCGGAAGGCTGGTGAACCATGATGCGGGCGTTCGGCGTCGCAAAGCGCATGTCCTTGTGACCGGCAGCCAGAAGCAGCGAGCCCATCGAGGCGGCCTGGCCGATGCACAGCGTCGAAACGGCAGGCTTGATGAACTGCATCGTATCGTAGATCGCCATGCCGGCCGTGACGACGCCGCCCGGCGAATTGATGTAAAGCGCGATTTCCTTCTTCGGGTTCTCCGCTTCGAGGAACAGCAGCTGGGCGCAGATCAGCGTTGCCATCTGGTCTTCCACGGGTCCCGTCAGGAAAATGATGCGCTCTTTCAGAAGGCGCGAGAAAATGTCGTAGGAACGTTCGCCGCGATTGGTCTGTTCAACGACCATCGGCACCAGAGCCATGGCGGTATCAACGGGATTTCTCATGTCAAACCTTTGTCTAGCTGGCGCGCGAACTCTCCTGCGCGCCGGGAATCATCGGGAATATCTCGCTTCATACATAGAGTGTCCAAGTACCCCACTTCAAGTCGCGAACTCTGCATAACGTTAATACCTGGCCGCACCCCAGCATTCCCGCCACGGCACATTGATGCGTGATCTTTTAGTGATTCCTAAGGAGAGCGATACCGCCTGCGTCGCTTTTTGGACCTTTTCACACAGGCATTCGGGCTTTCAGGGTGAAAAATCGGTAAATCGCCGTCAAAGCTGGGATTCGATCGGCAGGATGCTGATGATCCCCGCGGTCAGGCGGCGCATGAAACCGGCCTCCGGCTCGCGGCGAAGCACGCGCGGTTTGCTATTCTCGCTGTCCTGCCAGCGCAGGCGGCCGTTCTCCAAGGCCAGCCGGAAGCTGTTCGCCGGTCGCGTCTCCTCCTCGAAAACAGCCTCGACTTCATCGACGAGCGCGGGATGCGTGAACAGAACGCCCATTTCCGTGTTGAGCGACGCTGACCGAGGATCGAAATTCAGCGAGCCGACGAAGGCCGTCTTGCCATCGACCGTGAAAGCCTTGGTATGCAGGCTCGCGCCGCGCGATCCGAACAGCGATATGCGCCTGGGATCGCCGAATTCGTGCATCGCCTTCAGTTCGAACAGCGTTATGCCATGCTTCAGGAGCGCCTTGCGGTAGTTGGCATAGGCGCCGTGCACTGCCGCAACGTCGGTGGCCGCCAGCGAATTCGTCAGAACCGCGACGCTGACCCGACGCTCGACGAGCCTCGCAATTTCGGCGATGCCCTGGGCGCCGGGGATGAAATAGGGAGAAATGATCTTCACGTCCTGTTGTGCGGACGTCAGAACCGGCATCAGTTCGCGCATGATCCAGTTGTTGCGTTTTTGCAGAAACGCCTTTTCGGGCGGATCGGAGACGAGCTTGGCGTCACCCGTCCAATGAAGCGCCTCCGTCGACGGAAGGAAGCCGCCATGCTTCATCGCCTCTTCGACATGCGTCAGATAGTGCTGGCCGCCAGCTGTCGCCGCGATCCTTTCGAGCTTCTCCCTGAACGCCGGCAGATAGTGCTTGCGCATCGTTCGCAACGATCCGATTGGCACCACGACAGGGCTATTCCAATAGCGATCGAAGACGGTCGCCGCCTCCATCGCCACAGGTCCGAGCATCCAGACGTCGAGATCGCGGAAATTCGCCTGCTCGGCTGCATCGAAATAGGCATCGCCAATGTTGCGGCCGCCGGCGATCACCAGCTGGCCGTCGGCGATCCATTGCTTGTTGTGCATCCGCCGAGAGGTGCGCAAAGGCCGCAGCATCATCTCCAAACCGCGCTTGAACCGATCGGTCCGCGCCCGGCTTGGGTTGAACAGACGAACCTCGATGTTCGGATGAGCGTCCAGAGACAGGCACATGCGATCGTGCAGGCCGGCATTGATGTCATCGAGCAGCAGGCGCACGCGGACACCGCGATCGGCGGCCGCAAGCACCTCGCGGATCAGCATCCGCCCGGTCAGGTCGTTCTTCCAGTAATAATACTGCAGATCGAGACTGCGTCCCGCTTTGCGGGCTGACAGGGCGCGAAGGGCAAAGGCCGACATATTGTCGGAGATCAGCGAGACGCCGTTTAGTCCCTTGTTTTCGTCAAGCAGCGGCGCTGCCAGCCGGTCGAGTTCGGTTTGATCCCTTTCCGGCATCAAGGCGCTCGAAGCCGGGCCATGCAGCCGCCGCCCGAAGCGGCCATAGGCATAGACCAGCATCAGCGCCAAGAGGCCGGATGCGAAGACGGAGAAGGCGACGATGGCGGCGCGCATGGAAGGACGACCTGTCCGTCAGGGTTGAGCGGCGGAAACCGCTTTGTTCGCAGCCCTGCCTTCACCCGAGAGCGCGGCCTTGAGATCGATATAGGCCTTGACCGGCAGATGATCGGACGCCACGCGGGCGAGCTGCGTATTGTGCACTTCGACCGCGGTAACCAGATTGGGCGGACTGCCCATCACCCGGTCGAGCGCCAAGAGCGGAAAACGCGAGGGAAAGCTCGGCACGGCAGTTGCCGCATGATCGAAGACGGGGCTTAGAAAACGCAGCGCCGAGCGGCGTCCGAGCCGCCATTCGTTGAGATCGCCGATCAGCAGCGTCGGCCGTTCCTCCGACTCGCGGATGGCAGTCAGGATCGCCTCCGCCTGCCGCGCACGGGAGTGCCTGAGCAGGCCCAAATGGGCGGCGATGATCCGCAGCGGCCCTGCCTTGAGATCGAGATCGACGACGAGCGCGCCGCGCGGCTCGACGCCGGGCAATTTCAGTTGATGAACCTTGGCGACGGCGCCCTCGCGCAACAGGAGCACATTGCCATGCCAGCCATGTCCCTTGGAGGAAAAGGCGGCGATCGGCACCGAAATAAGGTGACACTCCCGGTGCAGCCGTTCCAGGTCCAGAAGCCCTGCCCGTTCGCCGAACCGCTGATCGACCTCCTGCAGCGCAATGATATCGGCGCCGATCTCGCCGATCACTTCGGTGGTCCGGCCGGGATCGAAGCGGCTATCGGTGCCGACGCATTTATGGATGTTATAGGAGGCGATGACGGTGTCGCCCCGCGCTCCTGCCGGATCCCGGCCGGCAAGCGAGACGCGCTTTCCACGGATCGCGGCAAAAATGCCCGCTGACAGGCTGCTATGCGACGAAGCCATGGTCTCTCTCTGGTGCTTGCCCTTCATCGTCCAAGAAATAGACATGTCGCGCCGCAAGGCAAGGCGGCATTCCGCAAATGCCTGCATTTGAAACGAGCGTAGCCCTTGAAAGTTGCGATAGCTGGTCAAGCTGCAATATCTGGGCATTGTTCCGACAATTTTCTTGTCGAGCAGGCGGCTTGCGCCATAGATCAACGTGCAGCCTGTTTCATCCAGCGAGAATGCCGCCAAAATGTCCGCCCCGTCTGCCATTTCCATCACGCCCGCGAACCGGCATGTCAGCATCGACGTGCGCAATCCCGCCTTCTATCGGGATCCGCTGGCGGCTTACGCAGATTTGCATGCGCAGTGTCCTGCCTTCTTCTGGGAAGAACAGCAGCAATGGTATTTTGCCGGCTACGACCAGGTGAACGGCCTCCTGCGCGACCGCCGCTTCGGCCGGCAGATCCTGCATGTGGCAACGCGCGAGGAACTCGGACTGGCGGAGCCGAAGCCGCATCTTGCGGATTTCGACCGGCTGGAGAGCTACTCGCTTCTCGAACTTGAACCGCCGGCCCACACGCGGCTTCGCACGCTGGTCAACCGCGCCTTCGTTTCGCGCCAGATCGAACAGCTGCGGCCGGAAATCGCCGCACTCGCACATTCGATCATCGACGGCTTCGAAAAGGACGGCGAAGTCGAACTGCTGAAGACCTATGCCGAAATCATTCCGGTGACGGTGATTGCCCGCATGCTCGGCGTGCCGGTGGACATGGCGCCGAAACTGCTCGACTGGTCGCACCGCATGGTCCGCATGTACATGTTCAATCCGACGCTCGAGACCGAACTCGACGCCAACCAGGCGTCCGCCGAGTTCAGCGCCTATTTGAAGAGCCTCATCGACTGGAAACGAGACAATCCGGCCGATGATCTCCTCACGCATATGATCACCACCGAGAAGGACGGCGAGCGGCTGTCCGATGACGAACTGATCTCGACGGCAGTCCTTCTGCTCAATGCCGGCCACGAGGCGACGGTGCACCAGCTTGGCAACGCCGTGCGCGTTCTGCTCGAGACAGGCACGCCAACGCAACAGGCTTTTGCAAACGATACCGCCACCGAGCGGACGATCGAGGAATGCATGCGCTATGCCGCGCCGCTGCATATCTTCCAGCGCTATGCTCTTACCGACATCGAGCTGGAGGACGGTATCAGTCTCAAGAAGGGCGACAAGATCGGCCTGCTGCTGGCCGCCGCCAACGTCGATCCGACAAAATTCTCCGATCCCCTCACCTTCCGCCCCGACCGTAATGAAGGTCCGCACCTCTCCTTCGGCGCCGGCCTGCATTTCTGCATCGGTGCGCCGCTCGCAAGGCTGGAGCTGAAGCTGTCTCTGCCGATCCTCTTTTCGCGTTTGCCGGACCTGCGCCTGAAAAGCGAACCGCAGGTGAAGGACAGCTACCATTTCCACGGGCTGGAGCGGCTGGAGCTCGCGTGGTGACACAGCCAGATCGATCGGCTCGACCGGTCTTTGATCATGTTGGTCGATAGCGGGAATACCGGGCACCAACATTTTGTGGTTGTACACAATTCATGATTGTGACAGGAATCTGGTGTGCGGGTCTCAGAGGTCGACGAGCCACCCGGATGCCTGAGAGAAGCGCCATGTCACCGTTCTACGTCGTTACCGATTGCGAATTTGACGGACCGACACCCGGCGCGAACTCGATGTTGTCGTTTGGCTCCGTCGCGGTCTCGGCGACGGGTTCCATTCTTGGCGAATTCGAAGCGGTTTTGGAACCGCTCGAGCGAGCTCAGCGCGATGAAGCCGCCATGGCGTTTTGGCATCGGCACCCGGAAGCGTGGACGGCCGCGACAGAAAATCCTCGACCTCCTTCCGACGTCATTACAGGGTTCGTCGATTGGATCGGTTCGTTCCGCGGCGAGCCGATCTTTGCATCGCACCCACTTGCACTCGATGGCCCCTGGTTTGACTTCTACCTGAGACGCTTTACCGGGCGGCCCTTGCTCGAAGGGCCGTGGGTTGCCAATCGTCTGTTCCGGCATCCTCCGCTCTGCCTTATGTCCTTCGTTGCCGGCCAGACAGGACGTGGACAATGGGAATGCGATGTGAACCGCTATCCGCCTGAATGGCTGGGCTCTGTCGATCATACGCATCGTGCGATTGACGACGCCCGCGGCTATGCAAACCTGTTGCGCTT
The DNA here is from genome assembly GCF_000379605.1 of Rhizobium giardinii bv. giardinii H152. Classification (GTDB taxonomy): domain Bacteria; phylum Pseudomonadota; class Alphaproteobacteria; order Rhizobiales; family Rhizobiaceae; genus Pararhizobium; species Pararhizobium giardinii. Next base: position 122,604 of record NZ_KB902635.1, read on the forward strand.
CTTCATCGAGCGCTGATCACTACTGCGAACTTAAACCCTGATCACATAATCCTTGCGAGTCGTTTCAATCACTTCCCAGGTCCCCTTGAAGCCAGGTCTGAGGATCATGCTGTCGCCGGCTTTTAGGTGCGTCTCGGCGCCGCCCTCCTCGGTGACAATGGAGTGGCCGGAAAGGATGTGGAAATACTCCCACTCGTCATAGACGATCCGCCACTTGCCGGGCGTTGCCTCCCAGATGCCCGCGTAGAGCCCGCCTTCGGCCTCCTCGAAATTCCAGGTCCGGAACTGCGGATCGCCGGAGATCAGGCGATCCGGCGCAGGTCCGCCGATCTCCGGTTCAAGCGACGACGGATCGAATAGCAGGGCGTGGGTCATGATGGCTCCATCGGAGAAACGGCCGGTTTTCCGGCCATCCTAAACTCAGTCAAACCTTGGCGAGCGATTGCTCGAGATCGGCGATGATATCGGCGACGTCCTCGATGCCGACCGACAGGCGCACGACTTCCGGACCGGCGCCAGCCGCCGTCTGCTGTTCCGGCGTCAATTGCCGGTGGGTGGTGGACGCCGGATGGATGACGAGGGAGCGGGTGTCGCCGATATTGGCGAGGTGGGAGAACATCTCCAGCCCTTCGACGAAGCGTTTGCCCGCCTCATAGCCATCCTTCAGGCCGAAGGTGAACACGGCACCGGCCCCTTTCGGCGAATATGCCCGCTGAAGCGCGTGGTTGGCGTCGCCCTCCAGACCGGCATAGTTGACCCAGGCGACCTTGTCATGGGTGCTGAGCCAGGTGGCGACTGCAAGCGCATTGTCGCAATGGCGCTGCATCCGCAGCGGCAGCGTTTCGATGCCCGTCAAAAGCAAAAAAGCGTTGAACGGCGAAATGGCCGGCCCGAAGTCGCGCAGACCCAGGACGCGGCAGGCAATGGCGAAGGCGAAGTTGCCGAAGGTGGCATGCAGCACCATGCCGGCATATTCCGGGCGCGGTTCGGAGAGGATCGGGTATTTGCCGGATTTCGACCAGTCGAACGTGCCGCCATCGACGATCACGCCGCCCATCGAGTTGCCATGCCCGCCCATGAACTTGGTCAGCGAATGCACGACGATATCGGCGCCATGGTCGATCGGCCGGATGAGGTAGGGGGTCGCCATCGTGTTGTCGACGATCAGCGGCAGGCCATGCTTCTTCGCAACCTCCGAGATCGCCGCAATATCGACGAAGGTGCCGCCGGGATTGGCAAGGCTCTCGATGAAGATCGCCTTGGTGCGCCCGTCGATCTGGCTTTCGAAGGAGGCGATATCGGCGGTATCGACCCACCGCACCCGCCAGTCGAAGGACTTGAAGGCATTGCCGAACTGATTGACGGAGCCGCCGTAGAGCTGGCGCGCGGCGAGGAAATTGTCGCCCGGGCTCATAATCGCGTGGAAGATCAGCAACTGGGCCGCATGACCGGAGGCGACCGCGAGCGCTGCCGTGCCGCCTTCGAGTGCGGCCACCCGCTCTTCCAGCACCGCCTGCGTCGGGTTCATGATGCGGGTGTAGATATTGCCGAAGGCCTGCAGGCCGAACAACGAGGCGGCATGATCGGCGTCGTTGAAGACGAAACTCGTCGTCTGGTAGATCGGCGTTGCACGGGCCCCGGTGGTCGGATCGGGCTGGGCGCCGGCGTGAATGGCAAGCGTATTGAAACCTGGATTGTTCTTCACGGACGTGTCCTCCCCTGATCAAGTTCGGCGCACTATTTCAGACGCTGCACCTCCCGGTCAAAGACTGTTTTGCCGGATCTGCACGCTGGGCGAGCATGGATTTCCAATCTCTGATCGAATGCCCGTGACGCCGTCAGCCGACCAGACGCGGATATTCGATCGCCGGACAGCGGTCCATGACGACCTTTATGCCTTGCTCTTCCGCCTTTGCCGCCGCTTGGTCGTCGCGCACGGACAATTGTCCCCAGATCACCTTCGGGCGCACTTGCAGAGCCAGGATTTCATCGACCAGCGCCGGGAGGGCATGGGCCGCGCGGAAAACATCGACCATGTCGATGGCCTCGGGAATATCGGCAAGGCGGGCATAGACCTTCCGCCCCTGTATTTCCTTGCCGGCCTGCCCCGGATTGACCGGAAAAACCGTATAGCCCTTGCGCAACAGGAACGCCATCACGCGATGGCTCGGCCGCTCGGGGTTCGGCGACGCGCCGACCAGCGCAATCGTCTTCGTCGATTTGAGAATGTCGGAGATATAAAAATCGGGATACGCATCATGATTCATCGTCGAAGTCCGCCCAAAGCAATCGTCGCGCGATAATTGGGATAGCCTCCTCCACTGTCAACCAATCGACGGCGCTTTGCATGCAAATCCAGGGGTGACGGCGTCCGCGGCGTCGCCAAATCTGGCTGTCCGTCAGATTCGGGTTGCTTTTAGCGATGCGCGCCCTCAGAAAATGCAGGTATCCGATCGTCCCTGCGTCCCTGAAGGTTCATCTTGCCCCTCGACGTCATCGCTCTCGTCCTGTTCGGGGCGTTACTGCATGCGACCTGGAATGCGCTGGTCAAGGCGGGATCGGAAAAGTCGCTCGATGCGGCGATGGTCGCCCTTGGCGCCGCGACCGTTGCTTTGCCCTTCCTGCCCTTCATGCCGCTGCCGCATCCGGATGCCTGGCCGTTCATCCTCGTGTCCGCGCTCTTCCAGTTCGTCTATTTCCAGCTTGTGGCCGCATCCTACCGCGCCGGCGATATCGGTCTCGTCTATCCGCTGATGCGTGGCGTGGCACCCTTGCTGGTGGCTGCGACAAGCGGCGCGCTGATCGGCGAGAACCTGTCGAGCGGCGCTCTTGCCGGCGTGCTGACGATCTCGACCGGCGTGCTGACGCTTGCCTTCGAAGCGCGCAAGGGCGGCAAGCACGCCATCCTGCTGGCGCTCGCCAACGCAGTGGTCATCGCCAGCTATACCTATGTCGACGGCATCGGCGCCCGCATCGCGCTCAATCCGATCTCCTACACGCTGTGGATGGCGTTGCTGCCGCCGGTGCTGCTGTTTGCCTGGGCCTTTATCACACGCGGCGTCAAGCCCGTCCTGCGCCATGTCCGAAATCAATGGTGGCGCGGCCTTATCGGCGGCGGCGGCTCGATCGGCGCCTATGGCCTGGCGCTCTGGGCGATGACGAAAGCGCCGGTCGCCACCGTCGCTGCGCTGCGGGAAACCTCGATCCTCTTCGCCATTGTCATTTCCATCGTCTTCCTCAAGGAGCGCGTCAGCATCTTCCGCATCGCCGCCGCCTGCCTGATCGCGCTCGGCGCGCTGATGCTGAAGCTCGCTTGAGTAACCCGGCGAAATGAGGTATGTACAGGATCACGTACAGAGGACTGCGTCATGAACGTCATCAGCCTATCCGAACTTCGCGCCAATATGGCCAAGCACTTCGACCGGGTCGAACAGGACCATGACGAGCTTATCGTGACAAGGCAGAACCGCGAGCCGATGGTCGTCATGTCGCTCAGCGATTTCGAGAGCTGGAAGGAAACCATGTATCTCATGGCCAACCCTGCCAACAGGGAGCGTCTGTTGCGGTCGATCGCCGAACTGGACGAAGGCAAGGGCATCGAAGTCGATTTTGACGCCCTTTTGTCCGACAAATGAAAATACAGTTCTCGCAGGACGCATGGGAAGACCTGCAGCACTGGAACGAAACTGATGACAAACTGCTGCGGAAGATTTTGGCTTTGCTCAAGGAGTGCCAGCGCGCACCCTTTTCAGGTACGGGCAAACCCGAGCCGCTGAGGAACGAACTCAAGGGCTGGTGGTCTCGCCGGATCACACAGGAGCATCGGCTGGTCTACCGTGTCACGGGCAGCGCGGAAATGCAGACGCTCGAGGTTGCGGCTTGCCGAAACCACTATACCTAGTCAGTCCTCCTTCCACTCTGGCATCCGCTTGCCCAGAAACGCGCCCATGCCCTCTTCCGCGTCACGCGCCAGCATGTTTTCCACCATGACGCCCGTGGCGAAATCATAGGCGTCAGTGATGCCCATCTCCGCCTGCCTGTAGAACGCCTCCTTGCCGATCTTCAGCGCCTGCGGCGACTTCGAGGCGATGACGGCGGCGTATTTGTCGACGACCTGGCGCAGATACTGCTTCGGCACGATGCGGTTGACGAGGCCGAAATCCTTTGCCGTCGAGGCATCGATCGTCTCGCCGGTGAGCAGCATCTCCATGGCCTGCTTGCGATGGGCGGCACGCGAGACGGCGACCATCGGCGTCGAGCAGAACAGGCCGATATTGACGCCGGGCGTGCAGAACGTCGAGCTATCGGTACAGATCGCCAGGTCGCAGCTCGCCACCAGCTGGCAGCCCGCCGCCGTCGCCAGCCCGTCGATCTCGGCGATCACCGGCTGCGGCAAGCGGTTGATCGTCAGCATGAGATCGGCGCAAAGCCGGACGGATTTTTCGAAGAACGCCCTGCCCCTGTCGTCATCGGCGCGATGCGTGGTCAATTCCTTGAGGTCATGGCCCGCCGAGAACACCTCGCCCGAAGCCGCCAGGATGACGACACGAATATCGGTCGACTTGGCGGCGGCATCCAGTTCAGCCGCCAGCGCGTCCAGGAGCGCAATCGACAGGGCGTTTGCCGGAGGATTGTTCAGTGTCAGCCGCAGCACCTTGCCCGAAACCTCGCGCAGCACAAGGCCGCTCGGCTCTTGCCTGCGCAGGGAAACCACGTCTGCCATGTCATTTCTCCTCAGTCCCAAGTCATCAGCGCTAGGTACGCCGCGCCTACTACCGTTTCAAGCAGCCTCTAAGACTTTCTTCCCGCTTGCCCTTCTCGATCAGCGATCTGTAAAACCGGCCAGGCTTTCTGGGAGTGAGCCATGCCACTGGAACCGATCCTCACCGTCGACGACCTCAACCGCTTTCTCGAAACGGATTTTTCCGAGGTTCATACCGATGGCAAGATCTTCGAGGTCGTGGCGACGGGCCCCGGCTCTGCCACGATGCGGCTCGATCCGAAGGAAAAGCACCTGCGTCCCGGCGGCACGATTTCGGGACCGACGCTGTTCGCACTCGCCGACGTCACCGCCTATATCGCATTGCTTGCCCATATCGGCCCGGTGGCGCTCGCCGTCACCACCAATCTCAACATCAATTTCTTGAGAAAACCGCAGCTCGGGCCGCTGTACTGCACGTGCCGAATCCTCAAGCTCGGCAAGCGGCTGGCGGTGCTCGATGCGGCGATATCGGAAGTCGATGGCGAAGAATTGGTGGCGCACGCAACCGCGACCTATTCGATTCCACCGAGATAAAATTGTGGTATCATAATACCCCATAGCTAACAGCATGTTTTAAATAGGCAATTTTTCAAACCGCCCGAAATCGTTAACTTGACGGCATTTCATCCTTTGCGTATAAGCCGCACCAGATCGCGGTCCTCTCGGGCCGCTTTCCTTTTTGGCGACTTTCGGGCCTGCCAATTCAAGCAACAAGAAACGCCCGGCGGCAACGCATCGGGTTCAAACGAAAGAGTTTTAACATGGCAACCTTCGTTCAGAAGCCTGCAGAGGTGGAGAAGAAGTGGATCCTCATCGATGCCGAAGGCCTCGTTGTCGGACGTCTCGCTTCCATCATCGCAAATCACCTGCGCGGCAAGCACAAAGCAACCTACACCCCTCACGTTGACGATGGCGACAATGTCATCGTGATCAACGCCGAGAAGGCCGTCCTCACCGGCAAGAAGTACACCGACAAGAAGTACTACTGGCACACCGGTTACCCGGGCGGCATCAAGGAGCGCACCGCGCGCCAGATCATCGAAGGCCGCTTCCCGGAGCGCATCCTCGAGAAGGCTGTCGAGCGCATGGTTCCGCGTGGTCCGCTTGGCCGTCGCCAGATGAAGAACCTGCGCGTTTACGCCGGCACCAACCATCCGCATGAAGCACAGCAGCCGACCGTCCTCGACGTCGCCAAGCTGAATGCCAAGAACACAAGGAGCGCCTAATCGTGGCTGATCTCTCTTCTCTGAAAGACCTCGGCACGACTTCGGAAGCTTCGGCTCCGGTTCATGTCAAGAAGGTTGACGCCCAGGGCCGCTCCTATGCGACCGGCAAGCGCAAGAACGCCGTTGCCCGCGTCTGGGTCAAGCCGGGTTCCGGCAAGATCACCGTCAACGGCAAGGAATTCGCAAACTACTTCGCCCGTCCGGTTCTGCAGATGATCCTGCGCCAGCCGATCGTCGCTGCTGCCCGTGACGGCCAGTTCGACATCGACGCCACGGTTGCCGGCGGCGGTCTTTCCGGCCAGGCCGGTGCCGTTCGTCACGGCATCTCCAAGGCGCTGACCTACTTCGAGCCGGGCCTGCGCTCGGTCCTGAAGAAGGGTGGCTTCCTGACCCGCGACAGCCGCGTCGTCGAGCGTAAGAAGTACGGCAAGGCCAAGGCCCGCCGTTCGTTCCAGTTCTCGAAGCGTTAATCGCTGTCGTATCGACTTTTGGAAAAGGCGGGCTTTGTCCCGCCTTTTTCTATGCCGTCAAAGCGGCAGCTCCGTCGAGAATTTGAGTTCGCGCAGCACGAAACTCGAGACGACAGTGCGCACATGCGGGTTGCGCATCAGGTACCGCGTCATGAAAGCCTCGTAGCTTTCGACGTCGCTCGCCCGGATCTTCAGCATGTAGTCGAAGGCGCCGGACAGCGCATAACACTCCATGATCTCGGGCCGCTCCAGCACCACCGAAGCAAAGGAGGCGACCGCCTCCTCGTGGTGGTCTTCCAGCGTCACATGCGCAATCACGCACAGCTTGAGATCGAGCTTGCCGGGATCGAGCAGCGTCACGCGCTTGCGGATGACGCCATCGGCCTCCAGTTCCTGGATCTTCCGCCAGGCCGAACTCTGCGACATGCCCGCCTTCTCCGCTAGTTCGGCCAGCGACAGGCTGCCGTCGGCCTGCACGAGCTGCAAAAGCTTGCGTTGAAAATTCCCAGTTTCTTTCATTTTCTGCAAGTTCTCCGAAAATTTCTGCCAATATTATGGCAAAAGCCAGCAGGAAAGAAAGGAAAATCCGGCGTTTCGGGAGCATAATTACTCTTGAGGCACCACGCCCTAGCGCGGGCTGGAATGACGGAGGATCAGAGCATGACGAAGGAAAGCACCTACACTGCCAAGCTGCCCGGCCCGGATGGTTTGTACGACTACACGTCCGAAGAAGATGCGATCTGGGGCGAACTCTACGAGCGCCAGATGAAGCTGCTGGCAAACATGGCCTGCCGCGAATATCTGGACGGCGTCAAGACGCTTGGCCTCAGGCCTGACAAGGTTCCGCAACTGCTCGACGTCAACCGGCAACTGAACGAGACCACCGGCTTCGGCGTCGAAGGTGTCCCCGCCCTCATCCCGCCCTCGCAGTTCTATGAACTCCTGTCACAGGGCAAATTCCCGCTCGCCACCTTCCTGCGCCGCCGCGAGCACATCGACTACATCGAGGAGCCGGACCTGTTTCATGAGGTGTTCGGCCATTGCCCGCTTTTGACCAACCAGAGCTACGCCAATTTCGTCCGCCGTTTTGGCGAAACTGCCGTGCGCCTCGGCAAGGGCTATTCGTGGCACCTGTTCCGCATCTTCTGGTTCACGGTCGAGTTCGGCCTGATCAACACGCCGGAAGGCCGGCGCTGCTACGGCGCGGGCATCGTCTCTTCACCAAGCGAGGCGAAAGCTGCGATGAAGGGCACTGAGTGCGAATTCCGGCCATTCGACCTCATGAGCGTGCTCAGAACCCCATACCGGATCGATATCGTCCAGCCGATCTATTATGTCATCGACAGCTTCGCCGATCTCGAGGCGATCATTGATCAAGATATCGGCGGCATGATCGAGAAGGCGAAATCGCTGGGTGATTTCGCCCCGACGTTCGAGGCGAAAGCATCCTGAAGCACATCGTCAATAGGCGCGGCTGTCCTTCGGCCAGACGGCGGCAAGCCATCGGTTCAGGGCCCAGGTCGCGGGCCTTTCGAACCGTGAAAACTGCAAGGCGGATATCAGCACGATGACGCCGAGCGCAACAATGGCTTCGAAAGCCAGCAGACCATAATTGCCGATCGCCCCCTTCGCGACGACCTTAACGAACAACTGGATGACATAGACGTGCAGCAGATAGGTGGAGAACGACCAGTCTCCGAGGCGCGCAAGCCAAGGCAGGCGCATCGTGAACAGCGGGATCGCCCCAAGAACGAAAATCGCTGAAGGTATGCCCCAGATCATATGGCGGATTTCATCGTTATAGATGCCGCTCACGGCCAGCGCCACAAAGACCGGCGGAAGGCATAGCAGCCAAACAGGGCTGAACCATCTTTGGCTGTGGATCGCTGCGCCATAGTTCCAGATGAGAATACCCAGCACGAATTCCAGGATGATCGGCTGCGTATAGAACTCGAAAATCCTGCCGCCGTCGACCAAAGCACCTCCGGCGACGCAAGCGCAAAGCATGAGCGCCGCGACAAGCAGCGTGCGATCGCCAGACAGCCAGATCGAAGACGCGACAACGCCATAGAAGAAGATTTCGTAGTTCAGCGTCCAGCCGATCATCAGTGCGGGCAGCGTCGTGCCTTCAATGAAATCCGGCAGAAAAAACAGCGAGAAAAACGTCCTGCTCCAGGATATGTCGGGATTGTTGACGACCGAGGGATAGACCAGACAGAGCACGCAGAAGGCAAGGGTCATCAGCCAGTAGAGCGGCGCGATGCGGGCCGCCCGGCGCAGCACGAATTCGAGCGGGGAGAACCGGGCTGTTCGGGCTGCGATCATCGCCATGATGTAACCGCTGATGACGAAGAATATATCGACCCCGATTGCCCCGATCGCGAAGCCGTGGCCCCAGCCGAACTGTGAACTGAACGATGCGGACAGATGGTAGAAGACCACCAGCCACGCCGCGATCGCCCGAAGATATTGAATCGAATCGACCATCCCCGCCTGCCCTGGGGCGGCGGCCGCGCGAGGAGCGCCGGCTGCGCGATGGAACGGTACAAGACCGGCCGTCAAATCAAGTTTTTCCGAAATCATCAAGGATACCTTTTCGTCCCGACAAAGCATGCGTTTCGCATTTCTGTTTCAAATCGAGACAGACAAGGTGAAAACTGCGTGCCCCGGCACCAGTCCAGCAAGTACCGTGCCAGAAAACGTTAACGATCTTCACCGTGGCAATTCCCATTTCCCGATGGGAGATCAGCGGTTATCGTGCGCGCCCTGGCATTTCAGCAGAACGACAAAACACGAGACGATCATGGCCAACAAGACGATAGACCACGCGATCACCGCCACGTCGCTGCAGAGCGCGGCGACCGACCCCACCCATGCGGGCATCCTCTCCTTCATGCGGCGGAAATACACCAAGAGCCTGATGGGCGTCGATGCGGTCGTCTGGGGCATTCCCTTCGATGCGGCAACGTCCAACCGGCCCGGCGCGCGCTTCGGGCCGCAGGCCATCCGCCGCGCCTCGGCCATCTTCGACAACGATCCGCAGTATCCCTTCGAGCGCGACCTGTTCGCGGACATGGCGACCATCGATTACGGCGATTGCCTGCTCGACTATGGCAACCACGCCAAGACGCCCGCCACCATCGAACGCGAGGCGGCGAAGATCCTGAAGAGCGGCGTCTTCCTGCTGACACTTGGCGGCGACCACTTCGTGACGCTGCCGCTTCTCAGAGCCCATGCGGCTGTCCACGGTCCCCTCGCCCTTGTCCAGTTCGATGCGCATCAGGACACCTGGGCCGACGAGAAAGGCCGCATCGACCACGGCTCCTTCGTCGGCCGCGCCGCGCGCGAGGGGCTGATCGACCCGGCAAGTTCCATCCAGCTCGGAATCCGCACCCACGCGCCCGACGATTGCGGCATCCGCATTCTCTACGGCTACGACATCGAGGAGATGAGCGCGGGCGAGATCGCCGATATCATTCTCCGTCACGTCGGCGATCGGCCCGCCTATCTCACCTTCGATATCGACTGCCTCGACCCGGCCTATGCGCCCGGCACCGGCACCCCCGTTTCGGGCGGACCGTCAAGCGCCAAGATCCTGTCGGTGATCCGCAAGCTCGGCGCGCTCGTCATCAGGGGCGCCGACGTGGTCGAGGTGGCGCCAGCCTACGACCATGCCGACATCACCGCCATTGCGGCCTCCACCATCGCGATGTATATGCTCGGCCTTCATGCCGAACAGCTGGCGGAGCGGCGTGGCTGACGTTGTTGTCAAACTGATTCAATTTCATGCCAAAGTGATTCCGCAACAGTGGCTAATCAATTGGCAGGACAGGATAAAACCATGAAACCGAAGATCTTCATCGATGGCGAACACGGCACCACGGGGCTGCAGATCCGCAGTCGCATGGCGGGCCGTTCGGATGTCGAACTGCTGTCCATTCCGGAAGCCGAACGCCGCAACGCCGCCATTCGCGAAGACCTTCTGAACAGCGCCGACGTCGCCATCCTCTGCCTGCCCGACGACGCCTCGAAACAGGCCGTCGCCATGCTCGAAGGCAACAACAAGGTGCGGATCATCGACACTTCGACGGCGCACCGCATCGCGCCGGACTGGGCCTATGGCTTCGCCGAGATGGACCAGGGCCAGGCCGGCAGGATCCGCGACGCCCGGCTTGTTGCCAATCCGGGCTGCTACCCGACCGGCGCCATCGGCGTGATCCGGCCGCTGCGGCAGGCGGGCATCCTGCCGGAAAACTATCCGGTGACGGTCAATGCGGTCTCCGGCTATACCGGCGGCGGCAAGCAGATGATCGCGCAGATGGAAGACCCGACCAATCCGGATCACATCACCTCGCCGAACTTCCTTTACGGCCTGACGCTCAAGCATAAGCACGTGCCGGAAATGAAGACCCATGGCCTGCTCGACCGCGCACCGATCTTCTCCCCGTCGGTCGGCCGCTTCCCGCAGGGCATGATCGTTCAGGTGCCTTTGTTCATCGACCAGCTTGCCGACGGCGCGACGCTTGAAAGCATTCACGCGGCCCTCGTTGCCCACTATGCCGGGCAGTCTATCGTCGAGGTCGTGCCCCTGGAAGAGAGCGCGAAACTGGCCCGCGTCGACGCCGTCGAGCTCGCCGGCAAGGGCACGATGAAGCTCTACGTGTTCGGATCGAGCGGCGGCGAGCAGGTCAATCTCGTCGCCCTCCTCGACAATCTCGGCAAGGGTGCGTCGGGGGCGGCCGTGCAGAACATGGACCTGATGCTGTCGGCCTGAACCGGCTGGCTGCGGCGCAGGCTCTCGCCTGCGCTTCTTCACCGTGCTGATCGGCGCATCCGCCGTGCCGGGCATGCCCGCACTCGACGCGCTCTGATCAGTCCCGCACTTCGATCGCCAGCGGCCGCGGATATTCCCCGACGAAGGCGCGCCAGTGGGCAATGGAAAAACCGAGCACGATCAGCGCCCCGCCCTGATGCGCAACGCCCCAGCCGACCGGCACCTGCAGGATCAGCGTGGTGATGCCGATGATCGCCTGGATCGTCACCAGCCCGAACAGCAGCACCGAACGCCGCGCATGCGTCGTGTCCGGCGCGCTGCGCAGCGAGGCGATCATGTGCATCAGCACGAAGGCGAACAGCACATAGGCGCCGATACGGTGGACGAACTGCACCGTCTTCGGGTTCTCGAACAGATTGAGCCAGGCCGGCTGCTGGACGAACAGGTCACCCGGCACGAGCGAGCCATCCATCAGCGGCCAGGTATTGTAGCTCAGGCCCGCATCGAGCCCGGCGACCAGCGCACCGAGATAGATCTGGAACAGCGCCATCCAGGCGATGATGGCAGCCATCTTCCTCGAGCTTTTCGTCGGCGCCGGATCGTCCGAATGCGGCGCAAGTCCGCGGCCGATCCAGAGGCAGGAGATGAAGATCAGGCAGGCGATGACGAGATGGGTTGCAAGCCGGTACTGGCTGACCTCGGTGCGGTCGGCAAGACCGGAGGACACCATCCACCAGCCGATGAAACCCTGAAGGCCACCCAGAGCCAGAATGCCGATCAGCGGCAGTTTCAAACGCGGCTCGATCTGACCCCTGATCCAGAAGAAGGCGAGCGGCAGGGCGAAGATCAGGCCGATCGAGCGTGCCAGCAGCCGATGCGCCCATTCCCACCAGAAGATCGTCTTGAAGCCTTCGACCGTCATATCGCTGTTGAGTTGCGCATATTGCGGGATCTGCTGGTAGAGCGCGAACTCTTCCTGCCATTCGGCGTCGGAAAGCGGCGGAATCACCCCGTGGATCGGCTTCCACTGCGTAATCGAAAGGCCGGATTCGGTCAGCCGCGTCGCGCCGCCGACGAGCACCAGCGCAAACAGCGCCAGCACGACCACGCCGAGCCAGATCCTGATCTGGGCGCGATTGCGGCTGACTGAGTCGATTTCGCTCCGAAGGCGTTGTTGCGTTGCCAAATCCGTGCTCGCCATCGGGAACTCCAGTGTTAAACGGCATGGCCTTGCCTGCGGAGAGGCGGTTTGTCTTAAAGGCCCGTGCATCAAAGGCGTTGATTTGCACGAGAGCAGCATGCAAAACAAGACTTATCCCTTTGCGGCATGCCGTCGCGGCCCGATGCCGATACACGGCAAAACCTGCCAACCGGAAAGACGTCAATGCCTGTACGCCTCAGAAAACTGATCGGCACGATCATCATTATCATTCTCGTCGTCATCTATGCGCTGGCAGCAACCACCTTTGCCTCGCTGCTGCTCGGCACTGCCCCCTGGTGGGTGCACCTTGCCTATTTCTTCTTCACCGGCCTGTTGTGGGTGCTGCCTGCCATGCTGGTCATCAAGTGGATGGAGAAGCCTGCCAAGCCGCGCTGAGCCGGGGAGACCGCATGAAAATCGCCGTAATCGCCGATATCCATGGCAATGATCTCGCGCTCGAGGCCGTGCTCGCCGACATTGCGGCTCAGGGTATCGACGATGTGGTCAATCTCGGCGATCACTTCAGCGGCCCGCTCAATGCGGCGCGCACGGCCGATATCCTGATCGCGCGCAATTTCCCGTCGATCCGCGGCAATCACGATCGCTGGCTGGTTTCCAAGGCGCCGGCGGACATGGGTCTCTCGGACCGATCGGCCCATAGCGAATTGCAGCCGCACCATCTCGACTGGCTGCGCACCCTGCCGCCGACGCTCGTTCACCGGCAGGAGATATTCCTCTGCCACGGCACGCCGCAGGACGATCTCACCTACTGGCTGGAAGATCTGACGACCGAGGGCGTCGTGCATATGTCAAGCCGCCAGCGGATCGAAGGTTTCGCCGCCGGCATCGACTTTCCCGTCATCCTCTGTGGCCACACCCACATTCCGCGCGCTGTCCGGCTTGCCGACGGCCGGCTGATCGTCAATCCCGGCAGCGTCGGCTGCCCCGGCTATGACGACGACGAGCCGGTGTTCCACAAGGTGGAGACCGGCTCACCGGATGCCGCCTACGCCATCATTTCCAAGATGCAACAGCGCTGGGACGTCACCTTCCGGCGCATACCCTATGATCACATGATCATATCGCACCTTGCGCGTCAGCGCGGTCGCGAGGATTGGGCCAGTGCGCTCGCCAGCGGCTGGCTCGACGGCTAAAGCGCGCCCTCCGGCGCCTCCATCTCGGCGCCGGTAATCGCCGCAATGTTGCGGGTGATCCCGTGCCCCGGGCCGCTTTAGCCATTCGGTAACCGCATTTGAGAAAATCCCCGCCAGATCCGGCTCGGCGCGTCCAATTTAAATGAAAATAACGGCATGGTTGCGTAAGAAGGGCGTCATCCATTTTCGGGAACAGCAAGCGATCATGACGGACGTGGACTTCAACATGATGCCCGTTAACGAGGCTCGCAGCCGCGTCTGGCATGCCCGTCGCGAAGCCGTCCGGGATGTTGTCCTCACGCGCGACCTCAGGCTGTCGGTTCACGTCAGCATGCAGGCGCTTGAAGCCGATTGGCGAGCACTTGAGGCATCACCTGCCACCTCTTTGCATCAGAGCTTCGACTGGTGCGCGGCATGGGCAACTACCCATGCCAGTCAACTGCTGCTGGTGCGCGGCACCATCGATCGCAAGACCGTCTTCATCCTGCCGCTCGAACTGGTCCGCGGCCGGTTCTTCCGTACGGCCCGCTTCATCGGCTCGCCGCACAGCAACATCAATACCGGCCTCTTTGCTGCCGATTTCGATCCACTCACCCGCGAACAGCTTGCCAGCACATTGATTGCGGAGCTCACGACGAAACTGTCGCGCGTCGCCGATATCGTCACGCTGGAAAAGCTGCCGTTCGATTGGCGCGGCGTCTCGCATCCGCTCGCCTCGCTTCCGGCCGTGCGCAACCAGAATTCCTCGTTCCAGCTACCGCTTCTGGATAGTTTTGAAGCGACGCTCGCCCAGCTCAATGCCAAGCGGCGGCGCAAGAAATTTCGGGTTTCGGAAAAGCGGCTCGAAGCCCTCGGCGGTTACGAACACGTTGTAGCCACAACGCTAGACGAGCGGCGGCAGATGCTGGATCTGTTCTTCGAGCAGAAAGCCATCCGCTTCAAGGCGCTCGGTCTGCCGAATGTGTTTCAGGACTGCGAGACGCTGGCTTTCTTCCACGCACTCGCGGCTGTCGGACCAACCGGCGACGGGCAGCCCCTCGAACTGCACGCCATCCGGCTGCGCGGCAAGCACGAGGGCCGCATCGTCGCGGTCGCCGGCCTGTCGCGCAAGGGCGATCACGTCATCTGCCAATTCGGTTCGATCGACGACGATATTGCCGCCGACGCCAGCCCGGGCGAACTGCTGTTCTATCTGATGATCCGCAAGTTCAACGCCGAAGGGGTCTCGCTTTTCGATTTCGGCATCGGCGACCAGGCCTATAAGCGCTCCTGGTGCACGGTCGAAACTGTGCAGCGCGACATCGTCTTGCCACTGACCCTCAATGGACGTCTGGCTGCATGGGTCCATCAACTGGCCGTGCGGCTCAAGGCCGAGATCAAGAAGAACAAGCGGGCCTACGCTTTCCTTCAGCGCCTGCGCCAACGCCGACAAGCAACGGGCGGCGCGTTGACCGGCGCCGTCGATGACGACTGAAGCAGCGGCGCTCAGGCGGCGCGGCGGCCAGGTTTCCCCGACTGCGGGTGGCCGGTTCCCGTCATCAGCACGATCTCGCCGAAACCTTCCGCACCGAAACCGGTGATCAGGTCGATAATGTCCTCACTGGCGACGGCCGGCGCCGAGATGATGATGTTCGTATCCCTGGACCGCGCCACCTTGCGGACGGCGCGGACGTCGGCCGGGCCGCACTCCACAAGGACCGTGTCATAGGCATTCGACAGAGCGTCGATGATCATCTGCAGCCGTTCGATGCCGCGCATTGCAAGAACCGGGTCCGCATCGCCCTGCGGGATGACATGCGCGTCAGACAGGCGATCTGCATGGATCGTCTCGGTGAACGGCACCTCGCCCGCCAGAAGATTGGTAATGCCCGGGAGATCGGCCGCTTGCGCCATCAGGCCGGTCGGGCAGGCCGTGCCGGTCAGATCGATCAGCACGATCTTGCGCCCCTCCTCCGCGACCAGCCGGGCGAGCATGACAGCATTGGTCGAACCTGCATCGCCCCCCGGTGATACCGAGATGGCAACGCGAATATCCTCGTTGCAGAGGTGGGCGGCGACCGATTCGATCGAGAAATCGTCGTCGCTATCGTCCGCTGCCTCCGCCGCTTCCTCCTCCGCGAGGATCGGTGTGCCGCCGGTCGCGGCAGGTATCCCGCTCGCCGGCGCTGCCCGGGCCTGGCGCCTGCCGTCGACAACCGGCTCGCCATTTTCTCCGATCGGCCGCAAGGCGCGGCCGCTGAACAGTTCTAAGAGCATGATGACCACGCAACTGACGAGCAAACTGGCGAAACCCGCAACGATCGTGATCGGCAGAACCTTCGGGAAATGCCGCTCCGTCGGCTCGACCGCCTGGGAAATGATGCGCGCGTCGGCGGGTGCCGCATTCTCGCCGCTGCGCGAGATCGCCTCGCGGTAGCGCGCGAGGTAGGTCTCGAGCAACTGCCGCTGCGCTGTCGCTTCGCGCTCCAGCGCCCGCAGGCCGACCTCGTCCTCGCCTGCCTTGGCCGACGTCGCCTTCAGCGTATTGAGCTGGGCCACAAGCTGGCGCTCGCGCAACCGCGATTCGTTCGCCTCGTTTTCGAGGCTGCCCAGGATCTTCTTCGTCTCGCTGAGTATCTGACCACGGATGCCCTGAAGCTGCGACTTCAGCCCCTTCAGACGCGGATGTCCGTCAAGCAGGGTCGTGGAAAGATCAGCAATCTGGCCCTGGACATTGGATTCCGTTTCCTTGAGGCGCTGGATCATCGGCGAGGCGACGACGTCATTGAGCGTATCGACGGCGCGGCCGCTCGCAAGCGCTGCGCGCACGTTTTCGGCGCGCGCCTCGGCATTGGCGCGTTCGCCGCGCACGCGCGCAAGCTCGGTGGAAATATCGTTCAGCTGCTTGGTCGCAAACGTGCCACCGGCTTCGCCGGTGAGCAGCAGGTCGGACGAGGCCCGGTAGTCGGCAACCCTGGCCTCGGCATCGCGAACCTTTTCGCGCAGATTGGCGATCTCGGGCTCCAGCCAGCGGCTGGCCTCCGTGTTGGAATCGAGCTTTGCACCGCTCTGCAACGACAGGAAGACCTTGGCCATCGCATTCGGGATGGCGGCCGCCAGGCGCGGATCCTTTGAGGTGAACTGGATCGCGATCACCCGCGATTTTTCGACCTGGTAGACCTGCAGCTTCTCCTGAAACTCCTTCAGCACCCGCTCTTCCGGCGGCAGGTCGAGCGGGTTCTTCTTGATGCCGAGCATCACCAGAATATCGGAAGCAGCCGACGGGTTCGCCGTCGGGTCGAATTCCGGCAGCTCGTACAGCTTCATTTCGCGGGCGACCTGCTTGATCAGATCGATCGAACGCAGCACCTGTACCTGGCTGGAAATGCCGGATTCATCGAACAGGCTGTCGGTTGTCTGGGGCGGCCCCTGGTTGTTGGCGCCACTGAATTCCGGCTGGCGTGATTCGATCAGCAGCCGCGCCTCGCTCTGATAGTCGGGAGACATCAGGCTCGTGCCGGTGAATGCAAGTCCGGCAAAGACAACGGTCGCCGCGAGCACCCTGCCCCGGCGCCGCCAGATGGCACGGAACAGCCCACCGAGATCGATGTCCACATCCTGATGTCCGCCGTTGACGCCCGACATGCGCTTTTACCCCGAACCTGCACAACTCGGCGCAACGTAAACAAACATGGTAACGCAACGGTTAATGGCAGCTCTCGGCCGAACAACCGCTGAATGCAGGGGGAACGCGCCGTAACGACGAAAAAGTGCCGCGCCTTTACCGGCTATTAACCCTAACGGATTGATAACATCGACCCATGACAAGGTTTCCGGAGCGCGAGAGCCCCCAATGACGTCCGCAGGATTGAAAACAGGCCTTTCCCTAATGGCCCTTTCTCTGTGCCTCGCCGTATCCGGTTGCAGCAGCTATCAGCCGGCGCCCAAGGCGTTTCATGAAGCGACGATCCAGCCGTACCGCGTCGACAGCGGCGACCGGCTGCGGATCAGCGTCTTCGAACAGGCCGGCCTGACCGGCACCTATACGGTCGATCAGGCGGGCTATGTCGCCTTCCCGCTGATCGGCGCCGTGCCGTCGCGCGGCCATACCCTGCCCGAAATGGAATCGATGATCGCCGGCAAGCTGCGCGAGGGCTATCTGCGCGATCCGGACGTGACGATCGAGGTCGATCGCTACCGCTCCGTCTTCATCATGGGCGAAGTCGGCCAGGCCGGGCAATATTCCTATGTTCCGGGCATGACGGTGCAGAACGCCATTGCGGTTGCGGGCGGCTACTCGCCGCGCGCCAACCAGGCGAATGTCGACGTCACCCGCAAGATCAACGGACGTATCCTTACCGGCCGGGTTTCGATTTCCGATCCGATCATGGCCGGCGACACCATCTATGTGCGCGAGCGGCTGTTCTGACAGCCATGTCGGATTCCCGCCCGCTGCGCATCATTCATTGCTTCAGATCGCCGATCGGCGGAATCTTCCGCCACGTCCGCGATCTGGCCGAGGCACATGCCAGGCAGGGTCACGAAATCGGCATCATCTGTGACAGCACCACGGGAGGCAGCTACGAAGACGCTCTTTTCGACGAGATAAGGCCATTTCTCACGCTCGGTCTCGTCCGCCTGCCGATCCCCCGGTCCATCGGCCCAACGGATCTGGCGGCACTCTGGAGCAGCTACAAGGAAATCAGAAGTTTGCGGCCGGATATCCTGCACGGTCATGGCGCCAAAGGCGGCGCCCTGGCCCGGATCATCGGCTCAGCCTTGCGGGTGAACAGGTATTGCGTTGCCCGCCTTTATTCGCCGCATGGCGGCAGCCTGCACTACGACAGCCGCGCGTTTTCCGGCAAGGTCGTGTTTGTTCTCGAGCGTCTCCAGGAGTTTCTCACGGACGCGATCGTCTTCGTGTGCGATTTCGAGCGGACGACCTACGAGCAGAAGGTCGGCAAGCCGCGCACCCGCAGCGAACTGATCTACAACGGCATCGACGATCGCGATTTCGAAACCGTCCATGCCCGGCCCGACGCCGTCGATTTCCTCTATATCGGCATGCTGCGCGACCTGAAGGGACCCGACCTCTTCGTCGATGCTTTCGCGCGGGCCGAGCGCATCATCGGCAAGCCGCTCTCGGCCATGATGATCGGCGACGGCCCGCAAAAGGCCGAATACGAGCAGATGATGCTGGAACGCGGTCTTGGCCGCCGTATCGAGATGCTGCCGGCGATGAAAGCGCGCGACGCATTTGCCTTGACGCGCAATGTCGTCGTGCCCTCGCGGGCCGAATCCATGCCCTATATCGTGCTTGAGGCGCTGGCTGCGCGCAAGCCGGTGATCGCCGCCAGGGTCGGCGGCATTCCGGAGGTGCTGGGTCCGGAAAGCTCGGCTCTTGCCGTGCCGAGCGACGCACAGTCGCTTGCCGACGTCATGACCACCGCAATGACCGAGCAGGATTGGGCGGCCAAGGTGATGCCCGATGCGGGCGCCTTCAAGGCTGCCTTCTCGACATCGACCATGGCGGGCAGCATCATGCGGCTCTATCGCCAGCTTGTCCCGGAATCGGCCGCGCGGCAGCACGAGCGGCACAACCGCCCGTAAGCGTTTCTTAGGGGCTTTCTGCTATCCCGGACGCATGTGAACGGCCGAGCGGATATCATGAACCAGATCGACAAACCGGAAACCTTCGATACCGAAGCGCTGCGAAAGAAGATTTCGGAAATCCGCACCATCGCGCCCGACGAAAGAAGGGAGAGCGAAGAGAACCGCGAACTCAACCCGCTGGCCCGCCGCATCGCCGAACAGTTCCGCACCGACACCTATTCTCCGAACATGATCATCGGTCTGATGCGGCTGTTCGAGTTCACGGCGCTGTTTGCCATCGGCTACGCCGTCCATGCATTCTATGTCGCGCCGCGGCTTGACGAGCTGCTCGGCTATTGCGGCCTGATTGCCGGCGGTTCGGCCCTGACCGTCGGCTTCCTGCAATTGTGCGACGGCTACCAGGTGCCGTTGCTGCGTTCCGCCGCGCGCGCTCTGCCGCGGCTGATCGGATGCTGGACGCTGGCCTTCGCCGCGATGGCGCTGGCACTGTTCCTGCTCAAGATCGGCGGCACCTTCTCGCGGCTCTCCTTTGGCGGCTGGTATGTCCTCGGCGCCGTCTTCCTCGTCGCCGAACGCACCTTCATCGCCTATTCGATCCGCCACTGGGCACGCAACGGCACGATGGAGCGCCGCGCGGTCATCGTCGGCGGCGGCAAGCCGGCCAAGGACCTGATCCGCTCGCTCGAACAGCAATCCGACAACGACATCCGCATCTGCGGCATCTTCGACGACCGCGATGAGCGCCGCTCGCCGGTGATCGTCGCCGGCTATCCGAAGCTCGGCACCGTGACCGAACTGGTGGATTTCGCCCGTCTCACCCGCATCGACATGCTGATCATCGCTCTGCCGCTGACGGCCGAAAACCGCATCCTGGAACTGTTGAAGAAGCTGTGGATCCTGCCGGTGGATATTCGTCTTGCGGCCCACGCCAACAATCTCCGCTTCCGCCCGCGCAGCTATTCGCATGTCGGCCAGGTGCCGATGCTCGACATCTTCGACAAGCCGATCGCCGACTGGGATTCGGTTGCCAAGCGCGTCTTCGACGTGTTCTTCAGTCTTCTCGCGCTGACCATCCTCTGGCCGGTGTTCATCGGAGCGGCGATCGCGGTGAAGGTGAGTTCACCCGGCCCGATCATCTTCAGGCAGAAGCGCCACGGCTTCAACAACGAGACGATCGAAGTCTACAAATTCCGCTCCATGTACACCCACATGAGCGATCCCACGGCGCGCAATGCGGTCACCAAGGGCGATCCGCGCGTTACCCCGGTCGGGCGGTTCCTGCGCAAATCCTCGATCGACGAACTGCCGCAGATCTTCAACGTGCTGAAGGGCCAACTCTCGCTCGTTGGCCCGAGACCCCACGCCGTGCTTGCCCAGACCGCCAACCGCACCTATTCGGACGTCGTCGAAGGCTACTTCGCCCGCCACCGCGTCAAGCCGGGCGTCACCGGCTGGGCGCAGATCAACGGCTGGCGCGGCGAGATCGACAATGACGAGAAGATCAAGTTCCGCACCGCCTTCGATCTCTACTACATCGAAAACTGGTCGCTGTGGTTCGACCTGAAGATCCTGTTCCTGACGCCGATCCGGCTTCTCAACACGGAAAATGCCTATTGAGCACGCTTGGCGCCACGTCTGCCGCGGTTTTTCGTCCGCAGCTTGCCGCCGTGGCGATCCTCGGCTCCGGCATGGTGACTTTCGGCGTTTTCCTCTCCGGTTTCGTCATTGCCGAACCTGCCCCTTACGAAGTCTTCATGGCGGCGCTGATCGGCCTGTGGTTCCTCTTCGGGCTGAAAATCTCGCGCGCGGTCGCGCCGCTGCTTGCCCTGTTGATCCTGTTCATCACCGGCGGCCTCCTGTCGCTGACCGTCATGCGCGATCTTGCGACGGCGCCGATGTACATGGCCGTCTCCGGCTTCCTCGCCCTCACGGCCGTCTTTTACGCGGCCATCATCGAAGCCCGCCATGAACGCCTGAAGCTGATCTTAGACGCCTGGGTCGCCGCCGGTGTTCTGACCTCGCTGCTCGGCATCCTCGGCTATTTCGGCGCCATACCCGGGGCGCAGAATTTTACACTCTACGATCGCGCCAAGGGTGCCTTCCAGGATCCCAACGTCTTCGGACCGTTTCTCGTCGCCCCGTCGCTCTATCTCATGTACCGGCTGCTCACCGAGCGGATCACCACCGCGGCGCCCAGGGCGGTCGCGATCCTGATCATGGCGCTCGGCCTGTTCCTCTCCTTCTCGCGCGCGGCCTGGGCACTCTATCTCTTCTGCGCCTGCGCTCTCGTGCTCGTCATGCTGCTCAAGGAACGCACGGGCGCGTTCCGGCTGAAGATCCTCGTGCTGGCGCTCGGCGGCGCGCTCCTGATGATCACGGCACTGGTCGTCGCTCTGCAGATCCCGCAGGTCGCCGATCTGTTCTCCAACCGCACGCAGCTCGTGCAGGACTATGACGGCGGCCATCTGGGCCGTTTCGACCGCCACAAGATCGGCTTCCTGATGTCGATGGAAAAGCCGCTCGGCATCGGCCCGATGGTGTTCAGCAACATCTTTCCCGAGGACGAACACAATATCTGGCTGAAGTGCCTCACCTCCTATGGCTGGCTCGGCTTCGTCTGCTATGTCACGCTGATCATCTGGACGGTCACCATGGGCTTTCGCTTCCTGCTGCTTAACCGGCCGTGGCAACCCTATCTGATGATCGCCTGGATCGTCTTGATCGGCCACGCCGCCATCGGCAATGTCATCGACACCGATCACTGGCGGCACTTCTACCTGCTGCTCGGCATCATCTGGGGCTGTGGCGCCCTGGAATACCGCCACCGGCGCAACGCCGCTGGTGCCTTGACGCATCGTCATCTGAGCGCGCCAACGCAGCGTTAACATCAACATTGTACACAGGGTGCGGATCGGCTCCACATCGGGGGCCGGCGGCGGATTGTCAGAATGAGCATCGACCCTCCCATCGCCGAAAGTGGCGGCAGCCTTCGCATTCTCCAGGTCCTCGAGCCGAGCGGCGGCGGCGCCGGGCGCCATTTCCTCGATCTGTGCCGCGGCCTGAAACGGCGCGGCCATCACGTGGAGGCCGTCTACTCGCCGGTTCGGGCGGAGGCGGCCTTTGTCCGCGAGCTGAAGTCGATCGATCTGCCGGCCGTCCACACCGTTGCGATGAAACGCGCGCCGGGCTGGTCGGACATTGCCGCCTTCCGGGCGCTGCGCGACATCATCGCGGAGGGCAGTCCATTCGACGTCATCCATGGCCACAGCTCGAAGGCCGGCGCGCTGTCGCGCCCTCACCTGCCCGGCCGCCACATCCCCCGCGTCTACACGCCGCATGCCTTCCGCACCATGGACCCGGCGCTCGGCAAGGCCGGACGCCTGATCTACGGCGCCATCGAGCTGATCCTGGCGAGCCTCTTCACCGACCATCTCATCTGCGTGTCCGATGACGAATATGCCCATGCGCGGTCGCTTGGAATCCCTGGCAGCAGACTATCGGTCATCGTCAACGGCGTAGCGCCGCTGCCTCTCGACATGGCAAAGACGGTGCGCGCTTCCTTCGGCATCCCGGCCGAAGCCTTCGTGTTCGGCTTCGTCGGCCGGCTGTCGAATCAAAAGGCGCCCGAACGGCTGATCGAAGCCTTTCGCAACGCCGCCACCCGCCTGCCCAACGCGCAGTTGATCATGGTCGGCGCGGGCGAAGGCGAGCGCGAGGTGCGCAAGGCCATCGCCGAGAGCGGCCTGCAAAACCGCATCCGCCTGACCTCGGCCTTCAGCGGTTCCCAGGCCATCCCCGCCTTCGACGTCCTCGTCATGCCGAGCCGCTACGAGGCGATGTCCTATGTGATGCTGGAAGCAGCCGCCGCCGGAAAGCCGATCGTCTCGACGGATGTCGGCGGCGCATCGACGGCGATCGAGAGGGACAAAAGCGGCCTGATCGTTGCCAATGACGGCGACACGGGCAAGCTGGCAAACGCAATGGTCGAAAGCGCCGATCCTGACCGCTACAAGGCCTTGGTCGCCGCCGCTGAGGCAAGAATGTCGGATTTTTCGATGGAGAAGATGATCGACAGGACCGAAGCCGTCTACCGCCGGCTTGCCGCAGGGGCGTAGGTCGCTGAGGCTACCCCTCTGCGCACCAGCCGCGCTTGCCATCCGCCCTGTGCCGCGCCAGGCCCTCGGCCACAAGCATGTCGCCGATCGAACGCCCCGCGCCCACCGTCACCCGGGCATTTTGGGCGCCGGCCTTTTCACCCGCTGCGGCGAGACGGACCTCGCCGGCATTGAGGATTTCCCAAAGCCGCCGCTTTGCCAGCGAGCCGAACTTGCGCTCGTTGTCGCACTTGGCCTGTTTGATGCGCGGCACCTCGATATCCGCGATCTGGATTTTCTGGCGCCCGTACCAGAACGTGCCGCCGTCGACGACGCAGTTTTCAAGCGTCACCGTGCAGAAATAATAGGTTCCCGGCCCACTGTCGCGGGAATTTCCCTCACCGGTGATCCGCGCCGGCGGTTCAAGGGCCGCCTGCTCGACCGGCCGCGCTCCGGGTTTTGGCATTGCCAAGGCCGGTCTTGCCTTGTCCGGCTGCCTTTCGGCGCGCGTCTCGACCGGTCGCGGCTTGGCAATCGACGCCGTGTAGAAGGGTGCTGCCATCGGCGCGATCTCTGCCCGGTGATCATAGGCGACCGCAGCGCTCACCGACAGGACGCCGGCCAGATACCATGGCCACATGGCGCCCTTTGCCTGCTTCCGGCCCGTCCGCCGCTTGTGGCCTTTTCTACCCGCTGTCTTCGCCATCACCCGGCTCCCCGATTCGCAACCGGCATTATCGGGACAACGGGTTGCTGAAAACTTTAAGGATCGGAAAAAATGGCGCGACCGGCGGGGATGCAGCACCAGACGCCCGCGCTTTTTCTCACCGATTTCTAAGCCTTTTCCAAAATCAGGGCTTGCGCCACAAGTCCCGATTATATACGGCTCTTTTCGGTTCGGAGCGTAGCGCAGCCCGGTAGCGCACTTGACTGGGGGTCAAGGGGTCGTGGGTTCGAATCCCGCCGCTCCGACCATTTAAACCCTTAGAAACAAAGGGTTTTTCTCAAACCGGGAAAACATCGAAAACGGGAATTCCGAAAATTGGGTCCATTTTGGGTCCATTCGGCAAGCCGCAGGGCGAAAAATCTTAGAGGCGGATTTTGGTTATGGACCCAACGCTCGCGCGATGGCGACGATTCGGCGCCGATCTGGCATTCTTTGCAGCATGCCCGCGCCCTCGAAAAGAAAGCTCCGCCGCCCCCTCGCCGATCCACACCGCACCTTGCGCGCCGTCACTGTGGAAAATCCATATTTCAGTCGCGTCCATGCTGGTGACGCTACCAATCCCCGGAAGATCAGCGCCGTCGTCAACATCCGGGAGAGCGCCATTACCATACTGGCATCCCGAAATCAGATCGATGCTGCACAGGTGGCCGCCGCAACCAGGTTTCGGGCTTTGTGGGAGGCGATGGTGGCAAAGGCGCGTCGGCTGTTGATTACGGCCGGGAATATGTCGACGGCGGCAAAGTGCGGGACCCGATCACGGTACGACAGATGAATGCGGCGGATGAGCTGCGCCGCGCCCACCGTAAGCTGGGCGATCAAGGATACTGGGTCGTGTCCCGGATATGTGGCGAGGGCTATTCACTCAATGAAGTCGCGAGACCGGGTAGCAGCAAGCGCGCCAAGTTGGCCGCCGCCAATGATCTCCGCGCCCATCTCGATACCCTCGCCGCAATGTGGAACCTAGCGACCCGGCGATAACAGCAACGGTTGCCGCCTGGACGCGCCGACAGCGCGAATCCGGGTTTGGCCGGGGAAGATAGCGCGGCACGGAAAAGGCCGCGTAAGGCCGCTTTTGCCAGCGCTTATCCTGCTTTTTGGAAATACCGAGTTCCTGCCGTTCGTTGGCGGACGCCTCCCCCCTTGGGGGAGAACCGTTGGCGTGGCCACGCCAATGTTCGCAGTCTCACCGGCCTTGCACGCTGGCGTTCAGCGAAGACGCACCGCTCATGACGGGCCATTTCCTCGTCATGGCGGAGGAGGAAGCGGGCTTTCGAGAGCGAAGCCGCTGAAACTTTTTTCTCGCGAAAGAGGTTGGATCAAGGTCCGTCCTCTTTCCTTGCTCACCAATGGGCTTGAGCATCGCCCTAGCCATTGCCCTTTGTCCGGCGGAGAGGTTCCGGCGCGCGACATTCTCGGCAAGGATCAGCGCGGCTACATCAACGCCGTTCAGCCACTGACGCACTTATTTCGCAATGATACTGCCTGCCATCGACGGGTGAATCCTACATTTGAAATCATGCTTACCAGCGGCGACGATCTTCACGGTGGCACTCTTGCCCGCGGCAAGCCGCCCGGTGTCGAAGGAGCCGTCCAGCGCCGTGGCGGTATGGCGCTTGGAATCGCCGTTGGTGAAGGTGATCGTGTCGCCGACGGCAACATTCAGCCTGGCCGGACTGAATTTCATGCCCTTGATTTGGACGGCGTGACCGGCAGCAAACGCGGGCAACGCAAGGGCAAGCATGGCAACTGTCAGGGCAATGCGCATGTGATGTTCCTCCTCTGGTTTCCCTTGCCGCGTGGGCGGCGGTGCTCTGCGACGGGGGCGATTACTACTGACGCTTCAGATGGATGATTTATTCCCGACCTGCTGCCGTTTTACCCTCCAACCACCCCCGAAGTGACTAATTGCCAAACGGCGATCGTAGGAGGAAGATTCGACAAAGGAGTAAAGAAAATGTTGCTGCCGATGCTGTTCGGATTCCTCGTCTTGCTTGCCTCATTCTGGGACATGAACCGGCTGATGAACTACCCCGCCCGGGTCCAGGTTTCCTGGTAAAATTGCGCAACCAGCGAAAGTCGGGAAGGGCGGCTTGCAGAAATATCGGCGGGCAATTGGGCATTATCGATTGCACCCAGAGACGCGGAGGAGGCTAAATTGAAACGGGGATTTCTGTGCATTTGCATCACCGTCACCTGACAATCGGCTTGAGGCCGATCAATGCCCACCTTCATCAGGTGACGTATTTGTCTTCCTATCCGGAATAATGCCAAGGGAGTATCGAAATGCGTCGACTTCCAACTTATGCGGGCGCGCTGCTTATATCCGTTGCGTTTGCTACAGCTACGTGGGCGGCTAATGAAGCTACTACGGTCAAAGTGGCCCTGCTCGACATGTCCAGCGCCATGCCGATGGGAATGATGGGATACGGCATGATGGGCCAGGGAATGATGGGGCAAGCTCCCGGCTCGATGAATCCGGGCAGCGGCTACGGGATGATGGGCCCGGGGATGATGGGTGGCATGATGGGCCAGGGAATGATGGGCATGATGTCAATCCGCACGGACAAGCCGACCGTCAAGGCAGGGACAGTGACATTTGACGTCACCAATTGGTCGCGGAGCGTCTTGCATGAAATGCTCATCGTCGCTGTCGACAACCCCAACGCGCCGCTGCCCTATGATTATACGCGGGCGCAAATACCGGAAGAGCAGATCAAGGTGCTTGGCGAAGCTGAGGACATTCAACCAAGCCAGTCAAAAGCGCTGGAGGTCACCCTGCCGCAGGGCTCATATCTGCTGATCTGTAACCTGCCGGGGCATTATGCGGCTGGCATGGTCACGCCGTTCAGCGTCACGCCGTAGGCAGTAGCGCTAATCAACGCGGCGGCGGCGCGAATTCAGACCACCCAGAAAGACATCGCAAGCTGAACCGGATCGCCTCGAGCGCAACCCCGTCGTTGCCGTTCGCCAACCGCAGAAGATTGCCGACGAGCTTGGCCTCGACGCGCGCTGCGCCACGATCCAGTTCGCGTCTAAAATGTCGTCGCAAAGTTTTCGGATCGATCTCAGGTCGGGCACTTGAAGCCCTCGTCGCATTTTCCTGCCCCGCCTCACCGGCGGCCCCGTCAATGCACCGACACCTCCGGCTCCGGGTCCTCCAGAAACGACCGGATGCCGTCCCGCTCGACGGTTGCGAGGAATTCCTCGAAGGCTTCCTTGTCGGTGGGGAAAGGCTCCTCCCAGACGGTCAGGCCCTCATCCTGGTCGATCACCTCCATCGTCCAGCCGTCGTTGCTTCCGGCATTGCGGAAGATATCGACGAGCACGGTGACGCCGTCATCGGTGAATTCGCCGGCGAAATCCGAATGCTCGAGCTTCTGCTTGTTTGCCATTTGACTATGCCTGTTTCGGGTTGGTGACGGTGACGATGAGCCGGCCTTTGGAGCGTTCGCGGGTAGCGGTCCCCTCGAGGCGCTTGGCGGCTTCCTTGATTTCGAGCGGCGTAAACAGCGACCGATAGTCCGCCCGCACCATCGCCGCCTCCATCGACAGTTCGGTCTTGCCGGCGTCCATCAGGCGCTCGAGGCCGGTTGTGCCCGGCTTGAACACCAGTTCCTTCGCCGCTTCGACGCCGCCGTTCAGGATGACGAGGCGGCGAAACAGAACGGGGCGGAAGCCAAAGCGGGCGCAATGGTCGTAGAGGGCGAGCATCTCGGCATGGAACTTCGCCTGCAGGGACTTCGTCATGTCGCTCTTTTCTTCATCCGTGGAAGCAGAGATATGGAGATGCACCGAGCCGCAGCCAAGCCCTCTTACTCCCGAATTTCGATATCCGCCTCGACGGCGGCCTCGATAAACGCCTTTCGCGCATCCTCCGCCGGCCTCTTGCCCTCCACGGCGGCGGCGCAAATGTCGAGCGCGCGGTTCAAGGCGGGCGCATCGTCGAGCGGCCAGTCCTCGATCATCGCCCAGGATGCCTCGGTGGTGTTGGAGATCGTCACGTATTTGCCCGGCCCCTCAAGGGCGAGCGTCACGCTTTTCGTCCAGGGCTTTTCCATGCATTGCGCCTTGCTCGTCAAATCGATGGAGATTGGTCGTATACGTCGCTGGCGATACCAGCGGAAAGCAGAGCAACAGGGAACGCAGCCCCACATCGCTACGCCGCATCCGCTGCGAAACCGGCATGCCTGCCCTGCCTCAGCGAACCTGGTCGAGCAGCCGCTTGCATTCCAAGAGGTCGTAGAGCGCTTCCTGCAGCAGGGCGCGATCCTCCTTGCCGACCGATGTCTTGCCGACAGAGATTTCCGGCGCCTCGTCATTGCCGCCGACAAAGGAGAAGAACCGCCGGCTCGCCGGCGCCTTGGCGCGGCCGACGATCTGGTCCTCGTCCGGATTGCCGAGTTTCGGCTGCGCCGGCTCCTCGATATTGGCCGCGGCCAGCGCCTCGACGGTTGCCAGATCGCCGCTGGCAATCGCCGCAACGAACTTGTTGCCGTTCATCTTCAAAAGCTTCTGCACGCCCTTGATCGTATAGCCGTGATCATAGAGCAGATGGCGGATGCCCTTCAGCAGATCGACGTCTTCCGGCCGGTAATAACGCCGGCCGCCGCCGCGTTTCATCGGCTTGATCTGCGGAAAGCGCGTCTCCCAGAACCGCAGCACGTGCTGCGGCAGGTCGAGATCGTCGGCCACTTCACTGATGGTGCGGAACGCGTCCGGGCTCTTGTCCATGTCTTCCCCCATCGAACACGGCTGCTGCACAATTGCTCAAATCGGAAACGATCCAAGAATGACATTATGCGGCAATCTGAAAGTTCTACAGCGTCCTTTACGCGCCTGAACAGGCGCGCGGGGCCGTAGACGGATCGGGCGCGACCGTCGTCCTGCGTCGTCCCTGGCAGCAATACGCATGATTACACGAATCATGCCTATTTCAACGGCTTATGGACGTGTTTTCAACCACTTTAATGATAAGTGAGCAATTACGAAGCCGGCGATTGCGGTTTCAGCTTGGCCTTGCGCGACAGATGCGCCTTGAGAACGCGCTGCTTCAGCACGTTGGAGGCCTTGAAGGTCATGACGCGGCGGGGCGAAATCGGCACTTCCTCGCCGGTTTTCGGATTGCGGCCGATGCGCTCGTTCTTGTCGCGCACCTGGAACGTTGCGAAGGAGGAGAGCTTGACGCTTTCGCCACGGACGATGGCGTTGCAAATCTCGTCGATCACGGTCTCGACCAGTTCGGCCGATTCCGTTCGGGAAAGACCTACCTTGCGAAAAACCGATTCGGCCAGGTCTGCTCGTGTCACCGTTTTTCCGCTCATCGTCCCCCACCGATTTTCTTGAAATATCGATTAGCCCGGAAGAGTATTGCCCTTGTCCATTCCGGTCAAGCCTCTGCGTTATATTGTCTTTTCTTTACCAGCGCAGCAGGATGGAACCCCAGGTGAAGCCACCGCCCATGGCCTCGAGCAGGACGAGATCGCCCTGCTTGATACGGCCGTCGGAAGCCGCGACGTTGAGTGCGAGCGGAATGGAGGCGGCGGAGGTGTTGCCGTGGAGGTCGACTGTAACCACAACCTTGTCGAGCGGGATGCCGAGCTTCCTGGCGGACCCGTCGATGATGCGGCGGTTGGCCTGGTGCGGCACCAGCCAATCGAGATCCTCGGCCGTCGTGCCGGTCGCATCGAAAGCCGCTTCGATGACGTCGGTGATCATGCCGACCGCGTGCTTGAAGACCTCACGGCCCTCCATGCGCAGGTGGCCGACCGTGCCCGTCGTCGACGGGCCACCGTCGACATAGAGTTTTTCCTTGTGTGCGCCATCCGAGCGCAGCTGGGCGGTCAGGACGCCGCGATCGGCGGTCGTTCCGCTGCCTTCCTGCGCTTCCAGAACGATGGCGCCGGCACCATCGCCGAACAGGACGCAGGTCGTCCGGTCGTTCCAGTCGAGAATGCGCGAAAACGTCTCCGCGCCGATCACCAGCACGCGCCGGGCAAGCCCGCCGCGAATATAGGCGTCGGCCGTCGCGACGGCGTAGATGAAGCCGGAACAGACCGCCTGCACGTCGAAGGCCGCGCCATGATGCATGCCGAGGCGATTCTGGATGTTGACCGCGGTCGCCGGAAAGGTGTTGTCCGGCGTCGAGGTCGCAACGATGATCACGTCGAGGTCGGCGGCCGTCAGGCCGGCCTTGTCGAGGGCGGCGCGCGCTGCCGCCTCGCCCAACGATGCGGTCGTTTCGCCCTCGCCGGCGATATGGCGCTGGCGGATGCCGGTGCGCTGCACGATCCATTCGTCGGACGTGTCGACCTTCTCTTCCATTTCGCTATTGGTCATCACCCGTTTGGGAAGCGAGGCCCCAAAACCGCGAACCACAGAACGGATCATACTCTTCAAACCTCGTCGGCCATGCCGCGCGCCGCACCTTCGGACGGGCGTGAGGCATGGTATTTTTGCAAATCGTTTTCGATCTTGGCCTTCAGGCCGTTGCGGACCATGTCGTAGCCGACGTCGATCGCCGCTGCGAAACCTTCCGCGTCGGTTCCTCCATGGCTCTTGATCACGACACCATTAAGGCCGAGGAAGACGCCGCCATTGACCTTGCGCGGGTCCATCTTCTCACGCAGGCGGTCGAACGCGCCCTTGGCCAGAATATAGCCTATTTTGGCAAGCAACGTGCGCGACATCGCGGCGCGCAGATATTCGGCGATCTGCCGGGCGGTGCCCTCGGATGCCTTCAGCGCGATATTGCCGGCAAAGCCCTCCGTCACCACGACGTCGACCGTGCCGCGGCCAATGTCATCACCCTCGACGAAGCCGAGATAGTCGATGCTGTCGGGAGCTGCTTCGCGGATCAGCCGACCGGCCTCCTTGACCTCTTCCTGGCCCTTGATCTCCTCGACGCCGACATTGAGCAGACCGAGCGTCGGACGCTCGATCTCGAACAGGGCGCGCGCCATGGCGCCTCCCATCAGGGCGAAATCCATCAGCTGCTGTGCGTCCGCGCCGATCGTTGCGCCGACGTCGAGCACGATGCTCTCGCCCTTCAGCGTCGGCCAGATCGCCGCGATCGCCGGGCGCTGGATGCCGGCCATGGTGCGCAGGCAGAACACCGACATCGCCATCAGCGCGCCGGTATTGCCGGCCGAGACGATCACGTCCGCCTCTCCCTTGTTGACGGCGTCGATCGCCTGCCACATGCTCGCCTTGCCGCGGCCGCGCCTGAGCGCCTGGCTCGGCTTCTCGTCCATGGCAATCGCCAGCTCGGATGGATGAAAGATGCTGCTCGCCTTCAGCTTGGGATATTTTTCCAGGAGCGGCGCGCACTGATCCTCGAGGCCATACAGGACGAAACGGATATCGGGGTGCCGTTCGAGCGCCCTTGCGGCACCCGGGATGACGACTTGCGGACCGAAGTCGCCGCCCATCACATCAAGAGAAATTCTGACCACGCGTGCCTTATCCTTTGTTCCTGCCACACTGCATGTTTCGTTCCGGCGCAATCAGTGTGAGCGATGGAGACACACGTGTTTATGACGTTTGAGACGCAACGGCCCCTGCTTGCGGGGCAAACGGCCCAACGGGCTGGATTTCGGCCAAAATACCGTTTTTCGCTGATGTGACAACCGATTTGTGTCGCGAGCTTTTCCAGACTCAGTCCTTTTTCCAATCCTTGAGCACGGCGAAAGGATTGGGACGGACATCATCCTTCTCGCTGCTTTCGACCCGCTCACCGAAGCTCGCCCCCTGCTTGCGCGGATAGGGGTCGATTGCCAGCGCCGCGTGTTCCGTGACGGTCACGCCCACATCGATGGTGTCGCCGCTGAACATGTCGGGAAGATCGGGGCCATCCGGATCGAGAATCATCTCGCCCGAGTCATTGGCGGCGATCCGCGCCAGCCGCGAACCCTCCGGCACGAAGATTGCTTCGACCGGCTCATCGAGCTCCGCTTCCACCGGCTCCAGCGTCACCACGCAGGCCTGGACGATCTTCGCCTTGACCCTGCCCTTGATCTTGACGCCGTCCTTCTTCCAGCGGGCGATCTGCAGATCGGAGGAGAGCGACAGCACGTCCGACACATCCCACAGATCGCGCAGCGCCTTGCGTTCGGCTTCATTGGCCTCGAGATGAACCGTCACGGCATTGGCGGAGATATGGCCAACCTTGACCGGAAAGGAAAACGCGGGTTTCTCGTCGTGGTTCATCGTCAAGTCCTTTCGGGCGGCGTCGCCGCCCAAGATGGTGCTGCCGGTAGCGGCTCCGGCGTCGCGGTGCGGTGCCTCAGGCAGCCGCATCGGCCAGGTCGATCCGGCCGGTTTCTACGACATCCTCTCCCACTTCCGCAAGCTGCGCTTCAGCACGCAACATATAGCTGGCGAGCCCATCCATGGAGAGGGCCGGATCCTCCGTCTGCGGGTGGAAATTGCGCTTCAGCGCCGCCGCCAGCTCGTCGCCATCCTTATTGTCCAGCGCCGCCGCATAGCTTTCCAGCCGGCCGTAGAACATCGAGGCGAACTTCTTCATCTTTTTCGGCACGCTGACGTCGCCGACGCCCAGCTCGCGGATCGAATGATCGACATCCTCGAAGAAGGCGTCGATGATTTCCTGCGCGATCTCCTGCCCCGCCCGGCCGGAACTGCGGGTGCGGCGAAAATAGAGGATCAGCGTTGCCGACAGCATTTCGAAGCGTCCCATCACCGTGTCGGGAACGCCAAGATCGGTATAGAGATAAGGCCGCCGGGCGGCCGCGGTCAAAAGATCGTACTGGCGCGCGACAATGGCCGCATTGCTGTTTTTTTTGCCGAACAGTCCGAATATCATCATAAAGCCCAAGTTTGACCGCTTCAAAATGCGCCGGCCCGCGCATCCTGTTATTGCATGATCGCTGAAGCTGGTTTACCGAAGCAGGCACGAAATGCAATGGCGCATCTGCCAGCGTTACCTTGAGGGAGATGTCGTTGACGAAACGGTATTTCAAGTCAGACATGAAATTTCTGAGCAACGTCACTTTTACATTGGCAATTTGCGCAACGACCCTTTCGGGCTGCAAGACGGCCGAAGTGCTGAACACCAGCCAGACCATCAATCAGGGTTATGTCGTCGATCAGGAAACGCTGGCCTTAGCACCGGTCGGCTCCAGCCGCGAACAGGTGCTGCTGTCGCTCGGCACACCGTCGACCACCGCAACCTTCGACAATGAAGTGTTCTACTACATCTCGCAGAAGCGTCAGCGGCCGGTTGCCTTCATGAAGCCGAAGCTGGTCGACCAGAGCGTTCTTGCCGTCTATTTCGACAAGGAAGGCGTCGTCTCGCAACTGGCCCACTACACGATGCAGGACGGCAAGGTCTTTGACGTGATTTCCCGCACGACGCCGACCGGCGGCAAGGAAATGACCTTCCTCGGCCAGTTGCTCTCCGGCAACGGCATCGGCAAGACCATGGCCCGGTCGATCTTCTCCGACGGTTCCGACTACGGCAAAAAGTAGCAGCCTCGACCCTATTGCCCTCGATACGAAAAGCCCGCGGAAGAGACTTCCGCGGGCTTTGTGCTTGTGGCGTGACACCCATAGGCGCAACCGGGCGCCTGTGGGATGCAATCAGGCGAGAACCGCCAGAAGCAGAAGTGCGACGATGTTGGTGATCTTGATCGCGGGGTTGACGGCGGGGCCGGCCGTATCCTTGTAGGGATCGCCGACCGTATCGCCGGTGACGGAAGCCTTGTGGGCTTCCGAGCCCTTCATGTGCCGCGTGCCGTCCTTGTCGACAAAGCCGTCTTCGAAGCTCTTCTTGGCATTGTCCCAGGCGCCGCCGCCCGAGGTCATCGAAATCGCAACGAACAGGCCGTTGACGATCACGCCGAGCAGGGACGCACCGAGCGCCGCAAAGGCAGAGGCCTTCGAGCCGGACAGCGCCAGCACGCCGAAATAGACGACGATCGGCGCCAGCACCGGCAAAAGGGACGGCACGATCATTTCGCGGATCGCGGCCTTGGTCAGCATATCGACGGCGCGGCCATAGTCCGGCTTGTCCGTTCCTGCCATGATGCCCGGCTTTTCCTTGAACTGGCGGCGGACTTCTTCCACCACCGAACCGGCGGCCCGGCCGACGGCAGTCATGGCAATGCCGCCGAACAGGTAGGGAATGAGCCCGCCGAAGATTAGGCCGGAGACGACATAGGGATTGGACAGATCAAACGAGATCACCCCGATATCGGCAAAATAGGGATACTTGTCGCCGTTTGCCGCGAAATATTTGAGATCGTTCGAATAGGCCGCGAACAGCACCAGCGCGCCGAGGCCGGCCGAGCCGATCGCGTAACCCTTGGTGACCGCCTTGGTGGTATTGCCGACGGCATCGAGCGCATCTGTCGATTTGCGCACCTCCGGCGGCAGATGCGACATCTCGGCAATACCGCCGGCATTGTCGGTGACCGGACCGAAGGCATCGAGCGCCACGATCATGCCGGCAATGCCGAGCATGGAGGTGACCGCGATACCCGTGCCGAACAGGCCTGCCAGCTGATAGGTCGAAATGATGCCGCCGACGATGACGATTGCCGGCAGCGCGGTGGATTCCAGTGACACCGCAAGCCCCTGGATGACGTTGGTGCCGTGACCGCTGACGGAGGCCTGGGCGATCGAATTCACCGGCCGCTTGTTGGTGCCCGTATAATATTCGGTGATCACCACGATCAGTGCGGTGACGACGAGGCCAAGAATGCCGCAGATGAACAGGTTGGCACCGGTGATGTCCTTGCCCTCGATGGCGCCGATCGAGCCCCAACCAATGGTCAGAGATGTCGCCGCGCCAAGGCCGACGATCGACAGCAGGCCGGTGACGATGAGGCCCCTGTAGAGCGCGCCCATGATTGAGCCGTTGGAGCCGAGCTTGACGAAGAAGGCGCCGATGATCGAGGTGATGATGCAGGCGCCGCAGATGGCCAGAGGATAGGCCATGACAACCGCAAGGTTCGCAGCGCCGGCAAAGAAGATCGACGCAAGGACCATGGTCGCGACGATCGACACCGCATAGGTCTCGAACAGGTCGGCCGCCATGCCGGCGCAATCGCCGACGTTGTCGCCGACGTTGTCGGCAATCGTCGCCGGGTTGCGTGGATCGTCTTCCGGAATGCCGGCTTCCACCTTGCCGACGAGATCGCCGCCGACATCGGCGCCCTTGGTGAAGATGCCGCCGCCGAGACGGGCGAAGATCGAGATGAGCGAAGCGCCGAAGCCGAGCGATACCAGCGAGTCGATCACTTCACGCGAGCCTTCCGGCAAACCGAGGCCGGCCGTCAGCACGAGGTAGTAGATCGACACGCCGAGCAGCGCCAGGCCGGCGACCAGCATGCCGGTGATGGCACCGGACTTGAAGGCGATACCGAGGCCGGCCGCAAGGCTGACGGAGGAGGCCTGCGCCGTGCGCACGTTGGCCCGGACGGAGACATGCATGCCGATGAAGCCGGCAGCGCCGGACAGGACAGCGCCAATCAGAAAGCCGATGGCGGCGGTGGCGGAGAGAAGAACCCAGGCCGCGATGAATACGACAGCGCCGACGAGGGCAATGGTCTTGTATTGACGGGTGAGATAGGCCTGCGCCCCCTCGCGTATGAAGCCTGCAATCTCTTGCATGCGGGCATTGCCCTGGTCGGCGGCAAGCACCGACTGCGTCGCCCAGATGGCATAAACCACCGAAAGCAACCCGCATGCGATAACACCCAGTAATATGGTCATATCGCACTTTCCTCCGTTTAAGCCTGCGGGCTCACTCCGTTCCACAGGCCCCCAAAAAGCGCTGCGGACCGTGCCTCCTCTTCAAGCGACGGTAGCAGACGTGGCCGCAGAGTGCGGTGACGAATCGGGATCGTCAAGCGGCCATAAACGGAAAAACCCACGTTTTTCGGTATGTTGGCGGCAGCTTACGGGAGCGGGAAAGCAGTTTCGGCGTCAAATCTCAGGCGGGACGCCGCTTTTCGGCGAAAAACAGCGAAATCAGCAACAAAAGGCAGAAAGCCGTCACAGGCCAGACCGCAGCGCTCAGCATGTCCCAGCCATAAGCGGTCAGCACCTTGCCGGAACCGAAGGAGGCAAGCGCGACCGCAGTGAACAGGATGATGTCGTGGAAGCCCTGCACCTTGTCTGCCTCCTGCGGCCTGTAGCTCGAGGCGACGATCGCCGTCGAACCGATGAAGCCGAAGTTCCAGCCGGCGCCGAGCAGGATCAGCGCGCCCCAGAAATTCCACAGCGCGATCCCCGCATGGGCAACCAGCGCGCAGAGCATCAGGATCACCAGGCCGCAGGCGACGATCCTTTCGGCGCCGTAGCGGCTGACCAGCATGCCGGTGAAGAAGCTTGGCGCGAACATCGCCAGCACATGCCACTGGATGCCGAGCGTCGCCATGTCCTGCGAAAAGCCGCAGCCGACGACCATGGCGATCGGTGCGCCGGTCATCATGAAGGTCATCAGCGCATAGGTGGAGATGCCGCAGATCATGCCGGTGAGAAAGCGGTGCGTGCCGACGATCTGCCGCAGCGGTCGCACAGGCCCGATTGGGGCGGCTCCGGCAACCGGCCGCAGGTCGGGCAGCCGGAGGAACGCCATTATGGCAATTGCCACGAAACAGGTCGGGATCACCGCGAGGAAGGCGCCGGCGAAGAAAACCGGCGCGAGCATGTCCTTGGTCAGGATGACGAGCTGCGGGCCGAGCACGGCGGAAACCATGCCACCGGCCAGGATCCAGGAAATCGCCCGCGGTTTGTAGAAGCTGGGCGAGGCATCGGCCGCGGCAAAGCGCAGTTTCTGGGTAAAGCCCCCGGCCACACCCGATACGCACAGGCCGAGCGCAAACAGCCAGAAGTCGGTGAGAAACAGCGCATAGGCCGCAAGCATACCGCCAAAGGCGCCAAGCAGGGCGCCAACCATGAAGGCCGCCTTGCGACCAAGCAGCCTGGAGACGGCAGCGACGAAGACCGCACCAAGCGCCACGCCGACATTGAAGCCCGTGAGCGGGGCGGTCGCCAGCGACTTGTCGTCGCCGAGAAGCTGATAACCGGCGACGCCGCCGACGGCAAAGACGATCGGGCCGATCGTCCCGAGGATAGCCTGAGCAGCCGTCAGCAGATAGACATTGCGGCGGGCGCCGCGCAGCTCATGATCCATGTCCTGCACCGCGCCTGCCTGCACTGTCATCGGGTGATCCTACTTCTTGACGTCGGTTCTGATCGTCCGGGCGATCCGGTCCAGCACCGCATTGACGAGCTTCGGCTCGTCATCCTCGAAGAAGGCCTTGGCGATCTCGACATATTCGGTGACGATCACGGCGACGGGGACGTCCTTGCGCTCGCGAAGCTCGAACGTACCGGCGCGCAGGATGGCGCGGACCGTCGAGTCGAGACGCGACAGCGCCCAATCGTCCTGAAGGGCCGTGCCGATCAAGGGATCGAGCAGACGCTGGTCGCGCACGACGCCCGAAACGATCGAGCGGAACCAGGAGGCGTCGGCCTTCAGATAGGTGTCGCCGTCGAGTTCCTGGCCCAGCCGGTGGGCTTCGTATTCGGCGACGATCTCCAGCACGCCGGTGCCGCCAATGTCCATCTGGTAGAGAGCCTGCACGGCGGCCAGACGGGCAGCCCCGCGCTGGTTTGCCTGCTTGATCGGCGGATCGGAAGGAATATCGCTCACAGTTCGCCGCCCAGCTTGAGTTTCAGGTCGATCATGGTCAGCGCCGCGCGGGCGGCAAAACCGCCCTTGTCGCCTTCGCTCTTCCTTGCGCGCCCCCAGGCCTGGTCGTCGTTCTCGACAGTCAGGATACCGTTGCCGAGGGCAAGGCTTTCGCTGACGGCAAGGTCCATCAGGGCACGCGAGGATTCGTTGGCGACGATGTCGAAGTGGTAGGTCTCGCCGCGGATGACCATGCCGAGCGCGACGAAGCCGTCATACTCGGTGCCGCCATTGTCGGCGCCGTCGAGCGCCATGGCGATCGCGGCAGGAATTTCGAGCGCGCCGGGAACCGTCACGACGTCATAGGTCGCGCCGGCCTCTTTCAGCGCCGAGGTCGCACCATCGAGCAGAGCGTCGGCCATGTCGTCATAGAAGCGCGCTTCCACAATGAGGATATGTGGTTTCTCGGTATCGGACATTTGTCACCTGTCTGAAATGGGGGGCCGGACATCTCCAGCGCAGGCGGCGGTCAAATCATGCCAAGGCCCGGTTGGCAAGCATTTTTCGCGGCCAGGCGCCGATTCCGGTCAGGCCGCGGCAGGGGTAACTGAGCGAAAGGCGCCAATTGCTATTGCCTTTTCAATCTCATGGCACCTCGATAAAACGTTCCGGAGGCAAGAAGGACATGACAGATATGCAAAAACCGATCGTCAACCCCGCCGAACTCGAACTGGAACACTGGACCGAGGGCACGTTCTTCGAATCCCGCGACGCGTCCTTCGGCGCGCAACTGGGCCTTAAGCACCTCGGCATCGGCTACGGCGAAGTGCCGCCGGGCAAGTCCGGCTGTCCGTTTCACAATCACCATATCGAGGAAGAGCTGTTCGTCATCCTAAGCGGCGAAGGCGAATACCGCTTCGGCCCTGACCGCTACGCCGTGAAGGCCGGAGACGTTCTCGGCGCCCCCTCGGGCGGCCCCGAAACGGCCCATCACCTGATCAATACCGGCACCGCACCGCTCAAATACCTGTCGATCTCGACCAATGCGAAGGCCGAAATCGTCGAATATCCGGATTCCGGCAAGTTCCTGGCAAAGTCCCGTGATGCCGCCGGCGGCAAGCCGCGCTTCCGCTTCGTCGGTCGGCGGGAAAGCGAAGTCGATTATTGGGACGGCGAGCCGGGAATCTGATCCTATGACGATATCGCATTTTAAACCGGACTGAACAGCCTCATGCACAGCGTCCCCACCATCGAGACAGAACGCCTGATCCTGCGCCCTTACCGGCGTGACGATTTCGGCCCCTACAGCACGCTTTTCGCCGATCCCGAGGTGACGCGCTTCATCGGCGGCGTGCCGTTCTCGCGCGAACAGGCCTGGACGCGGTTTCTGCGTCAGGTCGGCATGTGGCACTATTTCGGCTTCGGCTTCTTCGCGCTGCAGGACCGCGAGACCGGCCAGTTCATCGGCGAAGCCGGTTTTCACGACCTCCACCGCGTCATCACCCCCTCGCTGGAAGGCACGATGGAGACCGGCTGGGCGCTTTCCCCCCGCTCGCACGGCCGCGGCCTTGCCACCGAGGCCGTCGGCGCTGCGCTGCGCTGGGGCGAGCAGCAGTTTCCGTCGCTTAAAAAGACCTGCATCATCGACGTCGCCAACCTCGCCTCGCTCAGGGTGGCGTCGAAGCTGCACTTCAGGGAAGCGCGCCGGACGGTCTATCACGGCGCTCAGGTGATCCTGCTGGAGCGGTAGGTCCGGAATGTCGCAGCCCTTCCCATTACCCCATACCAGGCGCGACACCGCGATGGTCAAGCGGACCGATCAGGTTTAGAGTCCGTGTGGCGGCGCGTTCGCCGCCTCACACGACAAGGATGGCTCTGCACCATGACGGGCGAGCATGTTCAGCGCAGGCTTGCCGCCATACTTGCGGCCGATGTCGTCGGCTACTCGCGCCTGATGGAGACCGACGAGGCCGGCACGCTGGCTCGGCTGAAGGCGTTGCGCTGCGCCGTTATCGACCCGGCCGTGGCGCGCCATTGCGGCCGC
The DNA here is from genome assembly GCF_000379605.1 of Rhizobium giardinii bv. giardinii H152. Classification (GTDB taxonomy): domain Bacteria; phylum Pseudomonadota; class Alphaproteobacteria; order Rhizobiales; family Rhizobiaceae; genus Pararhizobium; species Pararhizobium giardinii. The sequence goes on from NZ_KB902635.1 coordinate 162,308, forward strand.
ATGGTCAAACTGATGGGCGACGGCGCGCTGCTGGAGTTTGCCAGCGCCGTCGAGGCGGTGACCTGTGCCATGGAGATCCAGAAACAAGTGCCCGAGTATGATCCCGGCAGCTCTCCCGAAAACCGGATCCGGTTCCGCATCGGCATCAATGTCGGCGACGTGATCGTCGATGGAGACGACATATACGGCGACGGCGTCAACGTCGCGGCGCGGATCGAGGCCCTGGCGCAGCCCGGCGGCATCTACATCTCCCGGTCCGCCGCCGATCAGGTGCGCGACAAGGTTCCCGTCGGGATCGAAAGCCGTGGGTCGCAGACGGTCAAGAACATCGCGCGGCCCATCGAGATTTTCTGCCTCGTCAACGGTGACGCCCTCGCCGCCGCATCATCTCAACCGTCGTCAACGGAAAAGACCTCGATTGCCGTGCTCGCCTTCAACAACATGAGTGGGGACACCGACCAGGAATATTTTTCGGACGGGATCAGCGAGGACATCATCACCGATCTTGCAAAACTCTCGGAACTGCATGTCATCGCCCGCAATTCCTCTTTCGTTTACAAGAAAAGCCCGGTTTCGATCCGCGATGTCGCTGCCGCGCTCGGCGTGCGCTATGTCCTTGAGGGCAGCGTGCGCAAGGCCGGCAACAGGGTGCGGGTCACCGCGCAGCTGATCGACGCAATGACAGGCGGCCATGCCTGGGCCGATCGCTTCGACCGGGATCTCACGGATATCTTCGCCGTCCAGGACGAACTCACCCAGCAGATCGTCGCGGCGCTCAAGGTCAGGCTGACGACGTCGGAAAAGGACCGTCTCTCCGGCAAGCGGATCGTTGATATCGCCGCCTACAACTATTTCCTGCAGGGGCGTGACCAGATGTGGCTCCACACGCGGGCCGGCAATATCAACGCCCGGGCCTTGATGGCAAAGGTGATCGATATCGATCCGAATTATGCGGCGGCCTACGCGTACACCGGTTTCACCCACATCAACGACTATGTGAACGGCTGGGCCGCCGAACCGGATAGCACTCTGGCGAAAGGCCTCGATCTCGCCCGCCGCGCAGTCGCCATGGACGACGAAGAGCCGGAAGCGCATTTCGCCATGGGGGTGGGGCTGCTGTGGAGCCGCGAGATCGACAGCGCGCTCGATGCCGCGGCGCGCTGCATTGCCCTCAAGCCCAGTTCGGCGGACGCGCGCGTTCTCAAGGCTCACATCCAGATCTTCAGCGGCCTTGCCGCCGACGCGGTCGAGACACTCGAAAGCTACATGCAGCTCGATCCCTTCTATCCTGAAATTGCGCTGCAATTTCTCGCCGAAGCGCAGGTCTCGCTCGGTCGTTTCGAGCTCGCCGCCGAGACGCTCCGCAAGCGGCTGGTGCGCAATCCGGCCTCCGCCACGGCCTACGCCTTGCTGGCGTCGTGCTGTGGCCACCTCGGACGAACCGAGGAGGGTCGCGCCGCCTGGACGCAAGCGTTAAAGATCGATCCCGACTATTCGATCGAACACCGCCGGCATGTCATGCCGTACAAGAACCCTGCCGATTTCGAACTGCGTGTCGAGGGTCTCCGGCGGCTGGGCCTTGCTGTTTGATATAGCCGCCCGCAGCGCCGGCGTCGCCGAGGATCGCGTCACCTCTGCGACAGGCAATGGGTGGGTACAACACCTCACCCCTTCGGCGCTGGAAACTCCGCCAGACGCGCCGCATAGCGCGCCATTGTGTCGACCTCGAAATTGACGAAATCGCCCGCCTTGCGCTGCCCCCAGGTCGTCACCTCAAGCGAGTGGCGGATCAAAAGCACGTCGAACTCCTCGCCGTCGACGGCGTTGACGGTCAGCGAGGTGCCGTCGAGGGCGACCGATCCCTTCGGTGCCACGAATTTCGCCAGATGGTCCGGTGCACGCAGGCGAAAGCGGGTCGCCTCGCCTTCCGTTTCGACCGACAGGATTTCCGCCTTGCCGTCGACATGGCCGGAGACGAGGTGGCCGCCGAGTTCGTCGCCGATCTTCAGCGAGCGTTCGAGATTGATGGCCTGTCCCGCCGTCCAGGACGAGATCGTCGTCAGGCGTAGCGCCTCTTCCCAGGCCTCGACCTCGAACCAGCGGCCGTTGGCGCCCTCCTCCGGCAGCGTCGTCACTGTCAGGCAGACGCCGGAGCAGGCAATCGAGGCGCCGATGTCGATGCCCTTCGGATCATAGGCCGTGGCGATGCGCAGCTTGATGCCCTCGTCGAGCGGGGTGATCGTTTCGACGGTGCCGATATCGGTGATAATGCCGGTGAACATCAGGGAGCTCTTTCGTATTCGTAGGTATCGAGAAGGTCGTCGCCGAAAGTGTCCGTCCGCCTATGGACGAAGCCGACGGGCAAGAGGTTCCGGTCAAGTGGGGATGGGACCCCTTGTTCGCCAAGGGTCGATGGCCCGGTAAACAACAAAATCCGGTCGACAAGCCCGGCATTGAGAAACGTCTGCGCCGTCCGTGCGCCGCCTTCGACCAACAGCGAGGAAATCCCCCGCGTCGCCAGCGCTGCGAGCAGATCGCCGGGCTCGGCCGGATCGCAGACCACCACTTCGACACCAGCCGCTTCCAGTGCCCGGCTCCGCTCGGAAAACGCGACGTTTCCCTCACGCTGGCCTGTTACGACCATGACGGGAACGTTGCGGGCCGTCTGCACGAGCCTGGACGTCAGCGGCAGGTCGAGATCGCCATCGATGACGATGCGCAGCGGCGAGCGGTGCTCAAGCCCCGCAAGACGCACCGTCAGTTCCGGATCGTCGGCAACGGCCGTGCCGATGCCGACGAGGATCGCATCGGTCTCGGCGCGCAGCCTGTGCACGAACTCGCGGGCCGGCGTGCCGGTGATGCGCACCTGCCCCTGGCCCTTGATCCCGATCATGCCGTCGGCGGAAACCGCAAGTTTCAGGGTAACATGGGGCCGGTTGTTGCGCTTGCGCATGAGGTAGGCCTCGAGCTCGCGCTCGCCCGCGCCCTCCAGCACCCCCGTCACCACCTCGATGCCCGCCGCGCGCAGCATGGCAAGCCCGCGGCCTGCGACCCGTTCGTCGGGGTCCGTCACCGCAACGACGACACGCGCAATACCGGCCACAATCAGAGCTTCGGCGCAAGGTGGCGTCTTGCCGTGATGCGAGCAGGGTTCGAGCGTCACATAGGCCGTTGCGCCGCGCGCCGCCTCCCCGGCCACGGCCAGAGCGCCGGTCTCCGCATGCGGCCGGCCGCCGAGCGCCGTGACGGCGCTGCCGACGATCCTCTGGCCCTCGCCATCGTCACGGACGATCACGCAACCGACAGAGGGATTGGAGCCGGTTGCGCCAAGGTGCTGGTGGGCGAGCTTAAGCGCCTGCGCCATGAACCGTTCGTCGTCCGCCCTGTCCGCCCTATCCGCCATGTCGATGCCGTTTCGTCCTCAACCCGGAAATGTCAAACGCCGCCTTTCGGCGGCGTCGGTTTTGATCATGCCCCAGGATCGCGGGCAATCTTGGCGCTGATCTCGGCGATCACTTTTTCGAAATCCTCCGCATGGGAGAAGTCGCGATAGACCGAAGCGTAGCGGACGAACGCGACGTCATCGAGCCCCTTCAACGCCTCGAGCACCTGCAGACCGATCTCTTCGGACGAAATTTCCGTCTCGCCGGAGCTTTCGAGCCGCCGGACGATGCCGGAGACGGCCCGCTCGATCCGGTCGCGGTCGACCGGCCGCTTGCGCAGCGCGATTTCGAACGACCGCAACAGCTTGTCGCGGTCGAACGGCGCCTTGCGGCCGGTCTTCTTCAGGATCATCAGTTCCCGCAACTGCACCCGCTCGAAGGTCGTGAAGCGTCCGCCGCAATCCGGGCAGATGCGCCGGCGGCGAATGGCGGCGCCGTCCTCTGCAGGACGGCTATCCTTCACCTGGCTGTCTTCCGATCCGCAATAGGGGCAGCGCATCCGGGCTCCTCGATCAGAGGTAGGGGTACATCGGGAAGCGGTCGGTCAGCTTGACGACCTTTTCACGAACGCTTGCTTCGACAGCAGCATTGCCTTCATCCGAGTTCGCCACCTTCAGGCCGTCGAGGACTTCGACGATCAGATTGCCGATCTCGCGGAATTCCGCTTCCTTGAAGCCGCGCGTCGTGCCGGCCGGCGTGCCGAGACGGATGCCGGAGGTGACGAAGGGCTTTTCCGGATCGAACGGGATGCCGTTCTTGTTGCAGGTGACGTAAGCGCGACCGAGTGCTGCTTCGGCGCGCTTGCCGGTGGCGTTCTTCTTGCGCAGGTCGACCAGCATCAGGTGGTTGTCGGTGCCGCCCGAGACGATGTCCAGACCGCCGGCTACCAGCGTCTCGGAGAGCGCCTTGGCGTTCTTGACGATCTGCGCCGCATAATCCTGGAACTCCGGCTTCAGCGCCTCGCCGAAGGCTACGGCCTTTGCAGCAATGACATGCATCAGCGGACCGCCCTGCAGGCCCGGGAAGACGGCCGAGTTGAACTTCTTCGCCAGATCCTCGTCATTGGTGAGGATCATGCCACCGCGCGGCCCGCGCAGCGACTTGTGCGTCGTGGTCGTCGCAACATGGCAATGCGGGAACGGCGACGGATGCTGGTTGCCGGCAACCAGGCCGGCGATATGGGCCATGTCGACCATCAGATAGGCGCCGATCTCATCAGCGATCTCGCGGAAGCGCTTCCAGTCCCAGATGCGGGAGTAAGCGGTGCCGCCGGCGATGATGAGCTTCGGCTTGTGGGTGCGCGCCTTTTCGGCAACGGCGTCCATGTCGAGCAGGTTGTCGCCCTCGCGCACGCCGTAGGACACGACGTTGAACCACTTGCCGGACATGTTGACCGGCGAACCGTGGGTCAGGTGACCGCCCGAGTTGAGGTCAAGACCCATGAAGGTGTCGCCCGGCTGCAAGAGCGCCAGGAATACCGCCTGGTTCATCTGCGACCCCGAGTTCGGCTGAACATTGGCGAAGTTGACGCCGAACAGCTTCTTGGCGCGTTCGATCGCCAGCTCTTCGGCGATGTCGACGAACTGGCAGCCGCCGTAGTAGCGCTTGCCCGGATAGCCCTCGGCATATTTGTTGGTCATGATCGAGCCTTGCGCTTCCAGAACGGCGCGCGAGACAATGTTTTCCGAGGCGATCAGCTCGATTTCGTGACGCTGGCGGCCGAGTTCCTTCTCGATCGCGCCAAAAATGTCCGGATCGCTGTCGGCAAGGGAACGGCTGAAGAAAACGTCAGTGGCGGCGGAAGAAACGCTCATTCTCAAAGCTCCTGTGAGACCGTGGCACGCTGTTTATCGTCCTCGCATGGCAAGGGCAATACGGGCTGTGCGATTTGCGCCATTTCCCCCACCTGCCGCGCCGGGAAAGCGGCAAGGGTTGGAATGCAAAGGGCCGGAATGCAAAAGGGCCGCGCCCCTTCCAGGAGGCACGGCCCTTTCAATCGGGTCGCTGGCCTTATTGCGGCAGATTTTCCTGCTCGACCGCACCGACCACCTGCTCGACGCCGGTGGTCGTCTGCAGCGCAAGCTGCTGCTCGCCATCCATCTGATAGATGTCGTCGCGGAACTGGACGATACCGTCCATGGCAGCCCAGGCGGTGATGTATTTGAAGTAGACGGGAACTTCGACGGCAAGCTGGATCGGCGAGTTCTGGCCCGAACGGATCGTCGCCTCGATCTGCTGGCGCGACCAGCCGGGCGTGTCGCGCAGAAGCCATGTCGTCAGATCGCGCACGTTCTGGACGCGCACGCAACCCGACGATTCGAAGCGGGCCAGCTTGTTGAACAGCCCCTGCTGCGGCGTATCGTGCATGTATTCGTTGTTTTCGTTATGGAAATTGATCTTGGTCGAGGCCATGGCATTGGTCTTGCCGGGGTCCTGGCGGAATGTCAGGTTCGGCGCCTTCTCGGCATTCCAGTCGATCGTTTCCGGCGCAACCTCGTTACCCTTGCCGTCGATGAGGCGGATCGAATTCTTCTTCAGATATTCCGGATCCTTGCGCATCAGGGGAACGATGTCCTTCTCGACGATCGAGCGCGGAGACGTCCAATAGGGATTGAGGATAACCTCGTAGATCTTCGAGTTGATGATGTGGGTCGGGCGGCTGATGCGGCCGACGACGGCCGTATGGCGCGTCGCAACGCGGCCGTTTTCGACCGCCTCGATATAGGCGGCGGGAATGTTGACGACGACGTAGCGGCTGCCGAGGTCGCCTGACATGGACTGCAGCCGGACGATATTGGTGTTCAGCTGCCCAAGACGAACATCCGCCGGGATGTTCATGGCCTTGATGGAATATTCGCCGAGCACACCGTCGGCCGGCAGCCCGTGGCGGGCCTGGAAGCGCTTGACCGCGCCGTCGACATAGCTGTCGAAGGAATTGGAAATCCCCGCGGACTGCGAAAGGTCGCCGGAGATGATCAGGCGCTGGCGCAGCGCCTGCACGGCGGGATCGGAAACGCCCATCTCCAGGCGAACCGCCGAATTGACCTCGGGCCAGCCGCCGGCAGAGACGATCTGCTGATACTGGGCAATGGCGTTCTGCGTGTTGGCGAGCGTGTCGATACCGAAAATCGGATTGTTGGAGACAACCGCGGTGGCGCTGCGCGAGGCCTTGGCGTCGAACTGGTCGTCCCAGCTCCCGCGCCGCGGCGCGTTGATGATCTCGTCGAGCGCGTCTTGCGCCAATGCGCCACCGGCCCAGGTCGCGGCACCCAAGGCTGCGGCCGAACGCAGAAAGCTGCGGCGTGAGAAAGCATCAATTCCGTTTTTCTTCGACATAGTCCCTACCATTTAATGCTGCGACGCAAAACGCAGCGCTATCACAGATATGGTTAACAAACGCAAACTATACCCGGCCCCTGCCCGGTTCCCATGCGTGAGAGCGCGACCGCAAATTGCCGTCCGTGTCCCATCGGCAACAGAAGAATCGGTGAGTCCTGACGCGCATTCTTAGCCCTCGTCGCTGTCACAGTAATATGGCCAATTCGTGTCGCCTGCGGCCCCTGCCGATCGCCCGTTTCCGTAACATGCTGATTGCCGTGGGATTCCGGCAACAAGAGCGCAACAGCAAGACCGATCTCCTTGGCTCCGCGGCTCCGCCAAAACGAGGCCGCCTGCGCGACAGCCCAGGTCGGCATACAATTTAAACGGTAACTCGCGATTTCGAAAGATGTATCTTGATGCCTCGTGGTTGCGGTGAGATCGCAACTTGCAGCTTTGCTCCAAGCCCTGAGCGCTGACGATAGAGCGCTCGCACCGCGTCCTTGGCTTGCCGTATGACAGTTCGGGGCAGATCCCCGCGGGACGCAGGCAGCGTGCGCCAAAACGCGCGAACGGGTGCGCTCGTCACGCACCCGTCAGCAAGACATCACGCATTTACGGCTGTGCCCAGCCCATTGGCGCTTAGAGCTTGTAGAGCATCGTGTCGTTCCAGAAGCGGTCGAGACGCTGCAGCAGCTTGTTCATCTGGCCGAACTCGTCGGTGCCGATGCCCCCGACCTTCTGGATGGAGCCGATATGGCGCTCATAGAGCTTGGCGACCGTCTCGGCGATCTCCTGGCCATCATCGGTCAGGCTGATGCGGACCGAGCGGCGGTCGATGCGCGAGCGCTGGTGGTTGATGAAGCCGAGGTCAACCAGCTTTTTAACATTGTAGGATACGTTGGAGCCGAGGTAATAGCCGCGCGAGCGCAGTTCTCCGGCTGTCAGTTCGGAATTGCCGATGTTGAAGAGGAGAAGCGCCTGGACGGCGTTGACGTCCGAGCGGCCCGAGCGGTCGAATTCGTCCTTGATGACGTCCAGGAGACGGCGGTGGAGACGCTCGACGAGGTGGAGGGATTCCATGTAGAGCGAACGGATCGCGTCTTCATGCGGATCTTTGACGGCAACGGCCTGCGGCTTCATTTTGGTGTTCATGATGACTGCCTCACTGTTTTGTTTGGCGGTGTCTGTTTGTCTTCCCGCCTTGAGTGAGACACTATCGAATACGTATAAAATTCGACTTAAACTACAGCCTTAACAGCGCCTTACCATCCACAGCCCTTGTCTCAAGGTAAATCATTTCTTGCAGCCTTGGCCTGTTTGGCCCGCTGGTAGAGCATCACGAGCCGGAAAAGCACGTAGGTGACGGCGATCGAGCCGTGCATCATCAAGAGCATCGGCTTCTTCCCGAAAATCTCCGGATAGAGGCCGAACATGGTGGCTTCCGTCGCTGCCGCGACCACGAACAGCACCGGTCCCCAGGAGACCAGAAGCCACAGCCCGAGGGCCGCCACCGGATATACAACGGCAAGTGCCGTGGCCGCCACCCGCCAGGGCACCGGCAACAGGTCGAACCGCCCACTCCCCTCGAACGAGAAGCCGATCAACAGCGCCCAGTAATTGAGCCCGAACCAGAAACACGCGACGGCAACCAGCCGCAGCAACAACCCGAAGATCGTTTCCGTCAGCGACAGTTTTGGCACTTTCACAGAATCAGGAGCCATGGCGCGGAAGATAGGCGGCCGAGCGCCGGTTGGCCAGACAGGTATTTTTCGACTGGCGGCCGCCAGGACGACGTTTGGCCGGCTTGGATGCCCCGAGGCCGTCCGGCTACCCCGACAAAAGCCGTCCACACCGTTGCCAGGCACGTCTTCCTGGCTGCCGGCACTCATGCTGATGGTCGGCATCTCTCCTTTTCCGGATGGTCATTACGTCTAAAAGAGAAGCGCGCCTGCGGAGATTTGCAGGTAATTATGGACAGCAGGAAACGCAACAACAACGTGACGAAACGACCATGGGGAAGGCCCTTGCCGTGAACGAAAACGACATGTCGAAATGGGATGTCGACCTCGAAAACAAGCTGACCGCCTACACCCTCCTCGAGTGGGGCACAGCCACCGCGGACCCGTACCACGTCATCATGCGGATCGGGTACGCCATCTCCAAGAAGGAGTGGGATCTCTACCGGGATACGGACATTTCTCCGCATCAGCTCCAGGTCGCGATGTCGCCCGCCGCGGCCAAGGAACTCGGCACCTATCTGATCCGCTACGCCAAGAAGCTGGAGAAACAGGTCCCGGCCAAGCGCATGCAGAACTAGCGTCAGCCATGAGCGGCGGGCGGGCTTGCGCGCGAATTATCTGAAGTTCGATAAATCCAGAAGCACCATTGCCTGCCGCTTGCCATTATAGGCACGCGTCGCAACGTCCAGGATTTTCGGACGCAGCTTGTCAAAGGCGGCGAGATAGTCCTGCTCCGCCGCGGTCCTGGTCACCAGTCCCTTGGCAAGAACGTCGGCAGTCACAAAGAATTTCACCTCGAACATGCCATCGTAACCGGTAAACCGGATACGCCTCTTGGCTTCGTCGTAGCTGCGGGCACTGTTGGGAAACGAGAGCGTCATGACGCACTTTCAATTTTGCAAGAGACGGTACCAATTACCGCATCGCGAAATAGGCGACGAAGATCAGCGACAAGACAGGGGACGACTTGATCAGGAACGTCACCACGGATACGACCGGCAAGCTGGACTTAAACATTTTCGGGTCTCCTCCCGTCCTGTTTATTCACCTGGTGAAGTGCGCTTCGCCCATTCTTCCAGCTGTAGACGGCAATGCCCGCCTTGGAGACACAGGGCGCATTCATGTCAGAGAACGGCTGGTCCGCGCCGCTGGCCATGGCATGCGACGTCTGGCTTCGCACGGACAGTCTGAACCGGTTGTGCAGAGAATAGATCAGTTCGGCGCACTCAACCAGTGGCGCAGCCGGTCGCTTCAGGTCCACGCCACAGTGGCGGCTCTCGGCGATGGATCTCAGATCGATGGAATCGACAAAATCTTGCTGAATGGTGGAAGACACGACGTCCTCCTTTGATTGGGGCTAGGGTATGACAGCCCTCAAGCGGCAGCGCCCGCACAAACTGCTGCCGAAGGGGGAAACATGCGCTAATTGCAGCTTACATACAAGACAATTTTACCGAGAACCGTTTGACACATGCACCGGAGCGGCGGCGAAACAGACGCCGGTTTCGCGATGTGGCGAGCGTTCACCGTCTCCCGGGGCAAAGACGGTGAGCGCTTGAGCCCATGCCTTGCGAGCCGCAGGCGCCGCGAACGACCGTGGTTGCCGGCCTTAATGCATGCCCAGAAACTGCTGCAGTTCCGGCGTCTTCGGATTGGCGAACACCTCTTCCGGCCGGCCGATCTCATGGACGCGGCCCTGATGCATGAACACGACGCGCGAGCAGACGTCGCGGGCGAATTTCATTTCATGCGTCACCATCAACAGCGTCATGCCTTCCGCGGCAAGCTCGCGAACCACCGCCAGCACTTCGGCCACCAGCTCGGGGTCGAGCGCCGAGGTGATCTCGTCGCAGAGCAGCGCGATCGGCTGCATCGCCAGGGCGCGTGCGATCGCGACGCGCTGCTGCTGGCCGCCGGAAAGCTCGTCCGGATAGGCCTCGAACTTGTGCCCCAGCCCGACGCGGTCGAGCATCTTGCGCGCCATTGCCTCGGCTTCGGCCTTTGCGGTCTTCTTGACGACGCTCTGGGAGAGCATGACGTTGCCGCCGGCCGTCAGATGCGGAAAGAGGTTGAACTGCTGGAAGATCATCCCGACCTTCAGCCTGAGCGCCTTCAGGTGCACCTCGTCGTCGATGAGTTGCGCGCCGGCGACCGAGATCGAGCCTTGGGTGATCGTCTCCAGCCCGTTGATGCAGCGAAGCAGCGTCGACTTGCCCGATCCGCTCTTGCCGATGATGGCGATCACCTCGCCGGGCTCGACGTCGAGATTGATGCCTTTCAGAACCTCGTTGGTGCCGTAGCTTTTGCGGACCTCAGTGATTTCGATGAGCGACATTGAGCTTCCTTTCGAGAATTTGGCTGCTCTTGGACAGAGGCCAGCAGAGCGCGAAATAGATGAGGGCGACGAGGCCGTAGACCGTGAAGGGTTGGAAGGTGGCGTTGGTGACGACGGTCCCGGCCTTCGACAGCTCGACGAACCCGATGATCGAGGTCAGTGCCGTTCCCTTGACGACCTGCACCGAGAAGCCGACGGTCGGCGGGACGGCGATCTTCAGCGCTTGCGGCAGGATGACGTAGCGCATCTGCTGCAGCCGCCCCATGCCGAGGCTGGCGGACGCCTCCCATTGCCCCCTGGCGATCGATTCAACACAGCCGCGCCAGATTTCGGCGAGGAACGAGGCCGTCCACAGCACGAGCGCCAGACCGGCAGCCAGCCAGGCCGGCACGTCGATGCCGAAGAGACCAAGGCCGAAGAAGGCGAGGAAAAGCTGCATCAGCAGCGGCGTGCCCTGGAACAGCTCGATGTAATATTTGGCGAAGGCGCGCGCTGCCTTGCGCTTGCTGATGCGCAGGAAAAGCAGGAGCAGGCCGACCGCCCCTCCCCCTACGAAGGAGACGAGCGAGAGCAGGATGGTCCAGCGCGTCGCCAGCAACAGATTGCGCAGGATGTCCCATGTGGAAAATTCGATCATCGCGCCGCCCTCCGGGGAAAGATGAAGCCGCCGACGACGACCAGCGCCTGGCGCAGCAGGATCGCGAGGCAGAGATAGATCAGGGTCGAGACGATATAGGCCTCGAAGGCACGGAAGGTCCGCGACTGGATGAAATTGGCCGCAAAGGTGAGGTCTTCGGCGGCGATCTGCGAGACGACCGATGAGCCGAGCATGACGATCACCACCTGCGACGACAGGGCCGGCCAGATGCGCTGCAGCGAGGGCACCAGCACGACATGACGGAAGGTCTCGAAGGGCGTCATGGCGAGGCTGGCGCCTGCCTCGAACTGGCCTTTCGGCGTCGCCTGGATGCCGGCGCGGATGATCTCGCAACTATAGGCGCCGAGATTGACCACCATGGCGATGTTGGCGGCCGTCAGTTCGCCAAGCTGCAGGCCGAGCGACGGCAGGCCGAAGAAAATGAAGAAAAGCTGGATCAGGAACGGGGTGTTGCGGATCAGCTCGACATAAGTGGCCACGATCGGCTTCAGCCACGAAGGTCCAAGCGCACGCGCCCAGGCACAGAATGTGCCCAACGATATTCCGAGCACCGCGCCGACGGCAATCAGCTGGAGGGTTGTCAGAACGCCCTTGAGGATCTGCGGATAATATTCGGCCAGCCAGCCGAATTCGAAAATATAGGTCACGTTGTGTCGTCCCCTCGCTCGTCAGCAGCGGTTCCGCCATCCCGCAAGCCTGCGGGATGGCGGCTTTCGATCCGATCAGAGGTCAGCCGGAAGGTCGGCGCCGAGCCACTTCTGCGAGATGCCGTTGAGCGTGCCGTCCGTCTTGGCAGCGGCGATGATGGCGTTGACCTTTTCGAGCAGCGCCGGCTCCTCCTTGTTGAGGCCGATATAGCAGGGCGAGTTCTTGATCAGGAACTTCAGCTCAGGGCGCTTCGGCGGGTTCTTGGCGAGGATCGCGGCTGCGACCACGTTGCCGGTCGCCACCACGTCCACCTGGCCGGAGAGGAAGGCGGAGATCGTGCCGTTATTGTCCTCGTAGCGCTTGATGACGGCGTCGGCCGGGGCAATCTTGGTGAGTTCCAGATCCTCGACGGCACCACGGGTGACGCCGACCGTCTTGCCGGAAAGTTCCTCGGCCTTGGTCACGGCAACATCGGCGGGTGCGAAGACGCCGTTGAAGAACGGCGCGTAGGGGGTCGAGAAATCGATGACCTTTTCGCGTTCGGCATTCTTGCCGAGGCTCGAAATCACCAGATCGACCTTGTTGGTCTGCAGGTAGGGGATGCGGTTGGCGCTGGTGACCGGCACCAGTTCGGTCTTCACGCCGAGCTTTTCGGAAATGAGATTGGCAATGTCGATGTCGTAGCCCATCGGCGCCATGTCGGTGCCGACGCTGCCGAAGGGCGGGAAGTCCTGCGGAACGGCGACGCGGATCGTGCCGCGCGCGGTGATGTCGGCAAGCGCGTCGGCGCGGGAGGCCGAAGCCGTGGCAAAGATAGCGGCAACGGCCATTGCCGCGGCGGCGAGATGTCTGGTGAATGTCATGCTGTTCTCCTTTTACGATTATTTCTTCGGGACGGGACGGCCGCTTCTGTCGATTGCGCGGCCGCGGGTGGAAGGGAAAGCGAGGTGCGCAGGTCCGACAGCGGATCGCGGCGCGACGTCAGGTCGAGACCTTCCTCGACCTCCTCGAGATGCGCGATGCTGAGTTCGGCGGCTCTCGCGAAATCGCCAGTCTCCAGCGCAGCGACGATCGTGCAGTGGCCGAGGTGGGACTGCATGGCGTGGAAATCCGACTGGTAGAGCAGGGAAATCAGGATTGTCCGTGCCGTCAGGTCGCGCAGGATGTCGATAAGCACGCCATTGCCGCTGAGCTCGGCGAGGCGGATGTGGAAATCGCCCATCAGGCAGGTCAAGCGCTGCTTGTCGCCGGCGGCGATCGCTTCCTTTTCCTCGGCGAGATGCGCGTGCAGCTTCTCCCGCCCGGCGTCCGTCAATTCACTCATCGAGCGAAGCAGGCCGGATTCGATGACACGCCGGGCGGCGTATACCGTCATGGCTTCGCCGGCCGAGGGTTCGGCCACGAACCAGCCGCGGCGCGGGCTGACATGGACAATGGCGCGGGTCTCGAGCCGCATCATCGCCTCCCGCACCCGCGTACGCGAGACGCCGAACACCGTTGCCAGCTGGTTCTCGCTGAGGCGGGTGCCGGGTTTGATGCGCGCCGAAAGGATACCGGCGACGATGGACCGCTCGATATCATCCTGCGCTGTCTGTGCTGTATGTAAATCTTGCATACCAGACAGGAGAGCAAACCGCGTGCCAGGTTTCAAAAGGCTGCCACGTCAAGCACTTAGTACCTTACCGCGATGAGCTTGATGAAAAATGCGGCAGGAGACCTGCTCATCTGGTGTTTTTTGCTTCAAGGCTCGTGATACCGAAATCGATCTGGTTGCGTCCGCCTCCCCGCAGTTTCCCCGCTGATCCCCGCCCCGAAAACCTGTGCCATGATCGTGGCGTTCCGTCATCGGCTACCCCGCGAGGCGTCGCGGCGAGGCGGGACCGGTGCCGGGTTAAGGAAGGACGTGAGCCTTTGCCCGGTGGACCGGCAGAAAATGGTTTCCCTCTCGTCTGAAACAGGACGGGGCGTGCCTGTGAGGCACACATCAGGACCGGCGACTGGGCTTGCGACGAGCAATTCCTTTCGTGGCGCCGTCGATGCTGGAGCAATC
>NZ_KB902636.1 GCF_000379605.1 Rhizobium giardinii bv. giardinii H152
GATTGAACCGGTCGCACCGTTCTCAAAACGCAGGAAGGCGCGGCCGACATCATCTACCGTCACTACCTTGCGGCCGCCCCGGCCATCCGGGCGATCGGAGATAACAGTCACGCAATCGCCCATAACGCGGGTGATCGGGCCGCAGAGATACTCGGCAGTGGCTAGAGCATGAGAACCGATATCAGCAAGTGCTCCCCCGCCCACTGGGTCATGCCGGAAGGTGTAGTTGCCATTGGCATCGGCCATGTAGTCCTCGCAATGCAGACCGCGATACCCGCGAATTTCGCCAAGCTCGCCTGCGGCGATCATCTCGCGCGCAAGGCTAAGCATCGGGTTGCAGAGATAGTTGAAGCCGACCTGCGTCCTGATGCCCTTGGCCTCGGCGGCATTGGTCATTTCCCTTGCATCAGAGGCGAGCGGCGCCAGTGGCTTTTCGCAATAGACGTGTTTGCCTGCCGCAATGGCGGCGAGCGCCATTTCCTTGTGCAGTGCATTCGGTGCGGTGATATCGACCACGTCTATTTCAGGATTGGCGATGATATCACGCCAATTCGCGGTGGAATTGGCAAAGCCCAGCGCGCGGGCAGCACTGGTGGCAGCTTCATGGGTGATGTCGGCGACCGTGTGGAGTTCAAGGTCATAGGGCAGTTCGAAGACGCGTGGGGCCGAGGCAAACCCGAACACATGAGTCTTGCCCATGAAGCCGGTGCCGATCAGGCCGATCTTGAGGGTGGGTTTGGTCATTGAAGATCGTCCTTGTTCACGATGAATTCCGGCGACAGTGTCCCGGCAAAATAGTCGATGATGTTCTGCACCGAGGAAATCGCCATGCGTTCGGCGGCTTGGATCGTCAGGCCGGCGATATGGGGCGTGAGCACCACCTGTTCGAGCCTTACCAACGGATGAGTTCGGCAGGGTGGTTCTTCATCGAACACATCGGTGCCCAATGCGCCGATTTGGCCCTCGGCCAGCGCCGCGGCCAGTGCGCTTTCCTCGATCACCCCGCCGCGCGCCGTGTTGATCAGGATTGCCTCGCGCTTCATCAGAGCGATTTCCGCCGAGCCGATCAATGGCCTGTCGCCTTTCGGCGCGTGCACCGAGATCACGTCCGCCCAGGCCAGCGCCTCGTTCAGATCCGGGGCTGGCTTCACGTTGCCGTCCGGCCAGCCCTTCGTCTCCAGAAACGGATC
>NZ_KB902637.1 GCF_000379605.1 Rhizobium giardinii bv. giardinii H152
CATGCCCTTCGGCGGCTTCAAATACGGCAGCATGGGCCGAGAGGGGGTTCGTTTCGCCTACGAGGACATGACCCAGCCAAAGGTCGTTTGTATCAATCGGGGATGATTTTTTGGCGCTAGAACTGGCGCTGAGTTTTTCGTGATCCTGGGCTACCCAAGGCAACGCCGCCTGACCAATCGAGGCAACAATGTCTAATGACACTCGTATCGAACACGATCCACTTGGCCCGGTGACCGTGCCGGCAGATCGATATTATGGCGCTCAGACCGCTAGAGCGCTCGCTAACTTCCCGATCTCGGGCATTCCGATCAAAAGCATGCCGTCGGTCATACAGGCACTCGGTCACGTAAAGATGGCTGCTGCACAAGCAAATTGTGCCGAGGGTTTGCTTCCGAGCGAAAAGCGAGACGCAATCGTGCTGGCTTGCCAGGAAGTGCTGGCGGGTAAGCACCACGACGAATTTCTGGTCGACGTCTTCCAAGGGGGGGCGGGCACCTCCACCAATATGAACATGAACGAGGTATTGGCCAATCGTGCGAGCGAATTGCTGGGCGGAGTCAGGGGCGAGGGGCGTCTGGTTCATCCAAATGATGACGTCAACCGATCCCAATCGACAAACGATGCCTACGCGACTGCCGTCCGACTTTCCATGATCCCAGCTAGCCGCCAACTGCGCGATGCGCTCGCCGATCTCGCCGCGGCCCTTAATCGCAAGGCGAAAGAGTTTGCAGATATCCGCAAGCTCGGGCGAACACAATTGCAGGACGCTGTTCCGATGACGCTGGGACAGGAGTTTGCAGCGTTCGCGACGACGCTTCTGGAAGACTGTAACCGTCTCGACGAGACAGAGCGGTTGTTCCTGGAGGNCAACCTCGGCGGTACAGCAATCGGAACCGGGATCGCAGCCACCCCATCCTACCGACAGCGCGCGATCGAGAATTTATCCCGCAACATGCAATTGCCAGTGGTCGGATCAAAAGACCTGCTGGAGGCAAGTTGGGACATGGGCGCATTCATGCTTCACATGGGGCTTTTGAAGCGAACTGCGGCGAAGCTTTCGAAGATCGCGAATGATTTTCGGCTGCTATCAAGCGGTCCGCGCGGGGGTATTGGCGAGATCGTGCTGCCATCCCTTCAACCGGGTTCTTCCCTAATGCCTGGGAAGGTCAACCCGGTCGCTGCAGAAGCGCTGAACCAAGTCTGCTTCTATGTGTATGGCATGGATACGACGGTAGGCA
>NZ_KB902638.1 GCF_000379605.1 Rhizobium giardinii bv. giardinii H152
GAGATCCGTAATGCCGTAAACCGGTACGCCAATTCTCTTTCGCAGTGCTGGAGCAACGCAAGGGAAAGCGGTGCAGGTAAGTAGAATGGTCGCAACGTCTGGATGAGACGCTCGCAAGCGTGTTGCGCCTGCAATTACATCTGCCTCAAGGCCCGTCATCTTGTTAGAGATAGTCACCTCTGCGGGATTGCGCGTCTTGACGCTCTGCTCATACGCACCTTCGCAACCACCGAAAACCACCCTGCTCCTATCAGCCGAATTCTCAATGCCGAGAGCCGTGTCATCGTAGGGGGACGGCAAGGAGACACTCAAAATTCCAATCTTCGCCGCACGGCTCGCCTGACGCAGCAAGAGAGGCAACAAAAGCAGACTCGATAAGATTACGGGAACGTCCACCGCTGCTGCCACCGCAGGCTGATGCCAAGAAAAAAGGCCACAATCTGAAGCAAGTGCGACAGCACCCCTTTTTACCAGACGTTCGGCTGCGCCGATTACGGCGGACTCAATCGAGGGATCGCGGGCCCAGAGCCGATCCATATGGGCGCCTTCGACTTTTTCCGTGATGATCGGGAAATCGAATGTCTCAGGGTTAGCGACATAGCCGCGCGGCAACACGGAGTCGCCCTCGGTCGTCAAAACGCCTAGCGCGCGTCCCATCATTCCATTGCTGATCATTCTATTTCCCCAACGGAACTCTAACAACCAAGCCTCGTCTGCGTGCATTATTATGCAATGTTCAATATTGCATAATCAAAAATAATGTCAATTTTGAAAGCCAGGATTGCCCAAAGGTCATTTCGCACGCGCGTAATTGGCGTGCCACGAGCCCGGAAATTTCCCACGGTGGTGCAAGTCCAGCATTGTTCAATGGCATCCGGTTCGTAGATCCAAAAAGTGACGTTGGCTTTGAAGCAGAGCCCTGTCTCACCCTGCCGGGCGTCAACTCGGTAGCACTCCGTTTCTACGCGCTATTTCGCTTAAGATGCCCAGCGTGCCGGCTCACTCCAACAGCCCGCTCAAACCCTCTACCGCGGCCGAAACATTTTCCTTGACGAAAACAGATTCGATTATACAATATGCCGTATTGCTATGCGATATTCTATTGAGCGCGATGCGGTCGCTTGGCATGTCTGGAGAGGCGCTCGAGTCTTTATGACGTCGAATC
>NZ_KB902639.1 GCF_000379605.1 Rhizobium giardinii bv. giardinii H152
AATCTTGTCTTCGTCGGACGAAAAACTTCAGCGTGCGAAAGCACTCGGCGCTGACATCGGCATAAACTACAAAACTACTCCCGAATGGTCCGGCGCTGTTAAGGAAGCAACAGGTGGACGCGGCGCTGATCTCATCGTGGAGACCATTGGCACGTCGCTTCCCATGTCTCTCTCGTGTGTGGCATTCGGCGGTACCATCGCGGTGGTCGGGTTTGTCGCGGGATACGAAACCCAGATGAACGTACGACAGCTCATTGGCCCAATGGTCAGAGTTCAAGGTATCGCGGTTGGTTCAAGACGTGGTTTTGAGGACATGAACCGTGCGATCGAAGCCGGCGGTATTAAACCCGTGATCGATTCCGTGTATCCACTCGAAGATGTGGCCATTGCCTTCAAGTACATGAAAAAGGGTTCCCATTTCGGCAAAATTGCAGTCACACTCTGAGTTTCGAGCATGCCGCCGCTGCCCTAATTAGCAGCGGTGGCAACAGGTATGCCTGTCGGCAGAAGCATGCAGCGCGCAATGCTTCAAGAGGAATGTCTTCCCCGTAGTCGCAGCGGCGCAATTAGACACTTCATTGAAAGGAGGAGATTATGGAACGGATCGGATTGGTCGGCGTCGGATTGATGGGGCACGGCATTGCGAAAAACCTCGTTTCAAAGGGTTGGAGGTTGAATTATTTGCTGCACCCCGGCAATCAGCCCACCGATGACATCGATTCCTTCGGTGCAGTGGGATGGTCCAGTCTAACGGAAATGGCCGGAGCTTGCGACGTTATTATCCTTTGTGTCACCGGCTCGCCCCAAGTCGAGGATGTACTGGTAGGTTCTGGGCAGCTCCTCGAAGCCTTGGGCCCTGGACACATAGTGATCGACTGCTCGACCGCGGTCCCCAGCTCCACAATCGCCCTGGCTGCGAAAGTGGAGGCGAAAGGCGCGAAATTCGTCGACTCTCCTATGACGCGAACACCCAAGGAGGCGGAGGAGGGGAGATTGAATCTTCTCGTCGGCGGAGATGCGGGCATAGTCGAACGCCTGAGACCGATTTTCTCAAGTTTTGCAGAGAATGTCTTCTACGCTGGCGGCATAAGCAGCGGTCATCAGTTGAAGTTGCTACATAATTTCGTGTCGCTCGGCACCGTGACCCTGATAACCGAAGCCGTTGCGTGTGCTGCTCG
>NZ_KB902640.1 GCF_000379605.1 Rhizobium giardinii bv. giardinii H152
GGCGTCGTGCATCTGGTGGCGCAACGGCTGTTCGATCTGACCAGCGATCTGGCGAGCCTTGGCGAGCGGGATACCTTCAGGGTGCCGACAGGGCGTGGCGACGAATTTGCCCATGGGTCACCGGGAAGTCCGGATAGTCGCGAGCGGCCGCCGATGGGCGTCAAGGCGCGCGAAATTTACATAGATGACCTTCATATCGATACGCTGAAGGTGAAGAGTAGGAATTTTCAGTAAAACACCTCTGAACGGTCATTTGGCTTTTGTGCCTAAAATGGACAATGCCTTTGCGGCAAACTTGGGAGCAATCCCTGACAGCCTTTCCATCAATTCCACGACGGACAAAGTTGGTCGACGGTAGCCTGCGGCCTGTGCGACGAGCGCCTCCAACAGCCTGTCCGCCTCTTTACTCAGCAGGGAGACCAGAAAGTCGTCGGGTGTCATGGCGACGACGCCGGACGGAAGATCGCTGAAGTCTCGGATGTTCGATGTGACGATGATGCCAGCCCCGATCGCTGCAGCTGCTGCGGCCACGTGCCGATCCTTGGGGTGGTTCCGCATTGCCGGCTCCAGTGGCTCCCAGCCTTCGACATTCGCGTCGGGGAACGCCTCCTCCATAACGGCGCGCAGTACCCTCGCTCTGGTTGGCTCCATTCCATAGTCGCTGATAAGGTTGCGCGTGACTTCGTCCAGGATTCGCGACGACCAATGCGCGCGATAGCAATCTGCCGCAGCCACGCGCAATAATGTGTCGCGCAGCATCATGGGGAATAGGACGTCGGCATCGAGGACGGCGATTGGCATAGGCACTCATCAAGATCCCCCCTGATCATTCGGGGAGATGGTTGCGTTTATAGCGTTTATGCGCCATATTACCGGCATGGCCATATCACATCGCACATCGTCCGACAAAAAGCCCTCGAAGACTTCGAAAGCCGTTCCTGCTCTCGAGCGGTCAGCCGCGGCCCGTGTCGCATCGCTGTTGGTTTCCCGTTCCGCAAAGCAGCATGGAACGTTTCAGGTAATCAATGCCGATGGTGAACGCCTGGACCTGCCAGATGCGCTGACCGACATCATGTATCGGGCCGCGGAGCTTCTCGCAGACGGAAGACCGGTAACGGTTTTGCCCGACGAAGAGATGCTGTCAACGCAGG
>NZ_KB902641.1 GCF_000379605.1 Rhizobium giardinii bv. giardinii H152
CGGATGGCAAGCCGCTGTTCCCGAACGCGGAAGTGTGGCTCTCCGAAGACGACTTCGAGTTTTGGACCGATGAGGGCAAGCTGGGCTCGAGCGTCGGGGCGTTTGTCGAACACGCCCGCAAGAACCTTCTACCCGTGCGTGAGCGCATTAAATTCTTCAAGGACGGGCAGGAGTTTCTGCCCGGTGTCGTAGCCATCGCGGCTCCCGGACACACCGTGGGCCACACGATCTTCGTGATCTCCTCCGGCGGCAAGAACTTCTGCTTCATGGGCGATCTCACCCATCACCAGGTGCTGCTGCTCGAAAGGCCGATGATGGAATTCGCCTATGACACCGACCCCAAGCAGAGCGCGCAAACGCGCGTAAAGCTATTAGGTATGTTAGCCGACGAAAGAATTCCAGTGATGTCATATCATTTCCCTTGGCCGGGTTTCGGGAACCTCGCTCGCGCGGGGGAAGGCTTCCGCTTCTATGCCGAGCCGATGAAGATGATCCGGTAGATACTCGCCTCCTTCCCATAACATTCTGCCATCACTCGTTGATAACCTAAGACTTGCCTGCGGGCCGTGATGGCTTGCAGGCTCCAATTATAATGCGGGAGATACACCATGCCTTCCTACTTCACCGCTTCGCAGCTAGCTGATCCCTCTCTTCTCGTCACGTCCGGCTATATTGGCGGAGAGTGGCTGGCTTTGTCAGAAGGCGACAAGAGTTTCGAGGTCCGCGATCCAGCAACACGTGCGGTCATTGCCACGCTGCCCGATCTCGGTGTTGCCGAGACGAAAATTGCGATCGACGCGGCATATACAGCGCAGAAGGCGTGGGCGGCCATCACCGGAAAGGAGCGCGCTGCGGTGCTGCGCCGTCTCTACGATCTGATGGTTTCAAACCAGGCCGACCTTGCTGCTATCCTGACAGCGGAGATGGGTAAGCCCTTGACCGAAGCGAAGAGCGAGATCCTCTATGGTGCATCCTATGTGGAATGGTTCGCAGAAGAAGCGAAGCGCGTCTATGGCGACGTCATTCCCGGCCATGAGGCCGACAAGCGTATTATGGTTATCAAGCAGCCGATCGGCGTCGTTGCCTCGATCACGCCGTGGAACTTTCCCAATGCGATGATGACGCGCAAGCTTGCTCCCGCGCTTGCCGTCGGCTGTGCATTTGTAGCGAAGC
>NZ_KB902642.1 GCF_000379605.1 Rhizobium giardinii bv. giardinii H152
GTATCTCGGGAAGAGCGATAGCGAAGACCAAAATTCCTATTCCTGAGCCGGTTAACGAGATTAGCGCAATGGCCAGAAGAATGGTTGGGATCGACATCAAGGCGTCCATGAAACGCATAACCAGATTGTCGACTGCGCGGACGTAACCAGCCACAATGCCGATCATGAGCCCGGCTAATGCTGCTACCAGAGCCGACGCCAGCCCGACCATGAGCGAAATACGCGCGCCGTAGATGGTCCGGACTAGAACATCACGACCGAGGTTATCGGCGCCCAGCCAATGATCACTGGATGGAGGCTGCAGGCGAGCGAAGGGATCCATTCTCCCCGGATCACCGGCATAGAACGGAGCAAGAAGTGCAGCAAGGATCAGGAGAACGAGGAGCCCACCGCCGGTTAGGACCAGAGGGTGGCGTCGGGCAAGCACTGAGATCCGAAATCGATCTTGCGCGCCAGGTTGTGTTGGTGATGTTGAGATAGCCATGTCAGTACCGGATTCGCGGGTCGATGAGCGTGTAAGCAAGATCGACCATGAGATTGATCAGGACATAAAGGCCCGAGACGATAATTAGAACGCTTTGGATGATGGGATAATCCCGCCCGTTGATGGCATCGACAACCAGGCGACCGATGCCTGGTATGTTGAACACCGTTTCCGTAAGGACGACGCCACCGACGAGACCGGCGAAACTTAATCCAATCGCTGTAAGGATCGGAACACCAGCGTTTTTCAAGGCGTGATGAAACAGCATCGCATACGACGATGCGCCTTTGGCTGCGGCCGTTCGCATATAATCTTCTGACAATACCTCAAGCATGCTTGACCGGGTGATGCGGGCAATAAAAGCAATGTATGCAAGGCTTAAGGTGAGTGTTGGCAGGATTAAGTGCACGAGCCAAGCTGTCATACCCTGACCTATCGGCTTATACCCCTGGACAGGCAGCCAATGAGTCTGGATCGCAAAGACGTAAACGAGGAAATAGCCGATCACAAATACCGGGACAGAAAAGCCAACTGCCGAGAAACCAATCAGAAAGCGGTCCGCCCAGCCCCTAGCACGCCAAGCGGCAAGAACCCCGAAGGAAACCCCAACGAGTATTGAAAGAAGCGCCGTCAGCA
>NZ_KB902643.1 GCF_000379605.1 Rhizobium giardinii bv. giardinii H152
CCCTGCTGTCGGTGCTCGCCGTGCCCGACTTGCTTTACCAGGGCCAGCTGGTGACGTCAGCCACCTATAGGCCACTGGAAACCTACACTTTGATTGCGCTCATCTATCTGGCCGTCCTGTTCCCCATGACGCGCCTGGCACACTGGCTGGAGGACCGCAGGGCATGATCACCAGGGCGCAACCCACGAGCGACGCGCATGACGCGCCACATACCGAATCGATGATCGAGGTCATAGGTCTTAAGAAGTCCTTTGGTCCGCTGGAGGTTCTGAAGGACATCAGCCTCTCCGTTCCACGCGGTCATGTCGTCGCAGTGATTGGGCCGAGTGGCTCGGGCAAGTCGACCCTGATGCTGGGTGCATCGCCATCGGCGGCCAGAAGATGGATTTTTCTGCGGGCCGGTTCGCCCTGCGGGACAAGGATCTTGCTGCCTTCCGTGCCAATACAGGCATGGTCTTCCAGAACTTCAACCTCTTCCCGCACATGAGCGTTATCGACAACGTGATGATTGGGCCGGTGACTGTGCTGAAACAGGGCAAAGACGCCGCGCGGTCGCATGCACTGGAGCTTCTGGCTAAAGTGGGTCTCGCCGCCCGTGCCGACGCGCGTCCCGAGCAGCTTTCGGGCGGACAGAAGCAGCGTGTGGCAATCGCCCGCGCGCTGGCAATGAAGCCAGAGGTGATGCTCTTCGACGAGGCCACCTCGGCGCTCGATCCGGCGCTGGTGGGCGAAGTTCTGGCCGTCATCCGAAACCTTGCCGAGCAGGGCATGACGATGATCCTTGTCACCCATGAAATGGCCTTCGCCCGCGACGTCGCGGACACGGTCATCTTCATGCAGGACGGCTTTGTGGTCGAATCCGGTGATGCACGCCAGGTCATCAACGAACCTCGAGAAGCGGCAACGCGGGAATTCCTCAGCCATTTCCATGGCGGACTTTCCTAAGGATGAGGGCGAAACGGCAATGACAGGCAAAGTAATCGTGGTCGGGGCGGGCATCATCGGCGCCGTCACCGCGCTGAACCTGGCGAATGACGGCTGGGACGTCGTGCTTTGCGACGGCCACCCCCCGGGCAGCGAGGCCGGCGCGAGCTATGGCAATGGCGGCTGGATCAGTCC
>NZ_KB902644.1 GCF_000379605.1 Rhizobium giardinii bv. giardinii H152
CCCGGCAAACCGATCATCAAGGTCCCCGGCTGTCCGCCAATCGCCGAAGTTATGACGGCCGTTATCACCTACATTCTGACCTTTGAGAAATTCCCCGAGCTCGACCGTCAAGGCCGGCCGAAAATGTTCTATTCGCAGCGAATCCACGACAAGTGCTATCGCCGTCCGCATTTTGATGCCGGCCAGTTTGTCGAGCATTTCGATGATGAAGGCGCACGCAAAGGCTATTGCCTGTACAAAGTCGGCTGCAAAGGCCCGACGACCTACAATGCTTGCTCGACCGTCAAATGGAACGGCGGACTTTCCTTCCCCATCCAGTCTGGACACCCGTGCATCGGTTGCTCGGAAGACGGCTTCTGGGACAAGGGAGATTTCTACAACCGGCTGACCGACGTTCATGGCTTTGGCATTGAAGCCAATGCTGATGAAATCGGCGGGACCGGTGCCAAGATCGTCGGCTCTGCGGCAGCCATTCACGCCGCAGCCAGCATCGTCAAACGCATCCGCGAAAAGGGAGGGGCCAGCTGATGGGTATTCTGACGCCAAACGGTTTTAATCTCGACACGTCAGGCCAACGCGTGGTCGTTGATCCGGTCACCCGCATCGAAGGCCATATGCGCTGTGAAGTGAATATCGATGCCGA
The DNA here is from genome assembly GCF_000379605.1 of Rhizobium giardinii bv. giardinii H152. Classification (GTDB taxonomy): domain Bacteria; phylum Pseudomonadota; class Alphaproteobacteria; order Rhizobiales; family Rhizobiaceae; genus Pararhizobium; species Pararhizobium giardinii. The sequence continues at coordinate 644 of NZ_KB902644.1, forward strand.
CAATTTTATCCGCAACGCGGTTTCCACCGGTACGATGTGGCGTGGGCTGGAAGTGATTCTCAAGGGCCGCGATCCACGCGATGCCTGGGCCTTCGTGCNACGCATTTGCGGCGTCTGCACCGGCACGCACGCACTAACCTCTGTGCGTGCGGTCGAAGACGCGCTTGGCATTATGATCCCTGAAAATGCCAATTCGATCCGCAACATCATGCAGTTGTCGTTGCAGATTCACGATCACATGGTCCATTTTTATCACCTGCATGCGCTTGATTGGGTAAATCCTATCAATGCGCTCAAGGCCGATCCAGTTGCAACCTCGGTGCTGCAACAGTCTGTTTCGCCGCACCACCCGATGTCATCGCCAGGTTACTTCCGCGATATTCAAACGCGGCTGCGCAAATTTGTCGAGAGTGGCCAGCTTGGACCATTCAAGAACGGTTACTGGACCAACCCGGCCTATCTGTTGCCACCGGAAGCCGATTTGATGGCGGTGACGCATTATCTC
>NZ_KB902645.1 GCF_000379605.1 Rhizobium giardinii bv. giardinii H152
AGAGCGCGCGGCCTATCACCAAGCCAGAGGAGGGCGCTCATGCGCTGATGAACCGCCGGGATAGCTCCGTCGTGTCGTTGCCTCGCGACTTCGATACGGAGTGCTCCCTCACTATGGGTGCGGCTGGCGATCTAATTCAGGCGGAAGGCCTTGAGCAATCCAAGAATATACTGTTTTCAAGTGTAGCCGACATACTTTTCGAAAAAGATCTCTCGTTTGCAAACTATGAGTCGGTGGTGGCCGAAGACGACATCGTCAAGAAGGCTCTAGGTGACGGCCGCTCCTTCACAATGTGCTGTCCAAAGGCGCAGTATTCGACGCTGACGCAGCACAACGGGAAACGTTTCAGCGTCCTTAATACTGCAAACAACCACACGTTTGACCTTGATCTTGCGGGCTTGGAAACGACACAAAAGCTGCTCGAACAAGATGGAATCATGAATATTGGCACACCGCGAGATATTGAAGAGCACGGTCGCGGAAGCATTTTGACGATCAATGGTATCAAAATTGGATTTGTCTCAGCAACGTTTGGAATCCGTAGATTCAAGCTGCCAGTGCATCAGAAACATCGCATTCATGTAGCCAAGCTCTGCTCAAAATATGTCGCTCCCGAGCTGGAGCTCCTAAAGCAACAGATCGCGGATTGCAAAGCGCAAGGGTGCGACTTTATCGTCGGCTCTCTCCACTGGGGTTGGGAATTTGAGTTCTTCCCTCGTGAAAGTCAGATCGAGGCCGCACACGCACTGGTCGAAGCGGGAGTAGATCTCCTCTTGGGTCATCACCCACACGTCATCCAACCCGTTGAGTTCTACCCGACCAAACGCGATCCAAACCGGATTGCGGTGATTGCATACTCCCTGGGAAGCACCACGTTCGGATGGTTCACCGCACCGTACATGATGTTGAGTTTGATGCTGGACATCCAGCTATCGAAAGGCACTCTTGACGGGCTGCAGCGAACATATATCGCGTCGGCAAAGCCTGTTCCAGTGTTCAGGCACCATTTCATACAAGAAGGCAAGCTACTGATGCGTATCGAAAAGCTGGTCGAGCACCTTGCTCCCTCGGGCATGATGACATCTTCGGTGCAGCAAATGAACGAATACGCGAAGCTGGTTCTGGGAGACGCCTACGCTCGGTAG
>NZ_KB902646.1 GCF_000379605.1 Rhizobium giardinii bv. giardinii H152
CTGGAGAGTTCGCATCGCGGCTGGGGCAAGTCGGTGATCATCGGGGTTGCCGGCGCCGGCCAGGAGATCTCCACCCGCCCCTTCCAGCTGGTCACCGGCCGCAACTGGATGGGCACCGCCTTCGGCGGCGCCCGCGGCCGCACCGACGTGCCGAAGATCGTCGAGTGGTACATGGACGGCAAGATCCAGATCGACCCGATGATCACCCACACCATGCCGCTCGAGGACATCAACAGGGGTTTCGACCTGATGCATGCGGGCGAAAGCATCCGCAGCGTGGTGATCTACTGAGGCCTGCCAATCGTCGCGTCGGATCAGTGACTTTCAATATTTAAGGGAGGGATACGTGCTAATAGGGTCGCCTCAAGAGAGGCTGGAAGGAGAGGCGCGCGTCGCGATGACGCCTGACAGCGCCACACAGCTTCAGAAACTCGGATATCAATGTGCCATCGAAACTGGCGCCGGCAATCTTGCGGGCTTCTCCGACGATGCGTACCGGGCCGCCGGGGTGACGGTGGTCGACAGCGCCGAAACACTCTTTGCAAGAGCCGACGTGATCGCCAAGGTGCGTCCGCCGGAGCCAAGCGAAGTGGCGAGGCTCTCGAGCGGCAAAACGCTGATCTCGTTCTTCTATCCGGCACAGAACAAAGACCTCCTGGACCAGGCGAAAGCGAGCGGCGCCAACGTGATTGCCATGGATATGGTGCCGCGCATCTCGCGTGCACAGAATCGTCTCTTCCTGGGCGGGATGCCTTGCCGTCATAGCGGCTTCCCTGCCCATAGGAGCGCAACGTACGGATTGCCTGAGCCTGGCGGCGTCCCAATACCTCGAGCAGCAGAACCGTAACGAAGCAAAATGCCACGACTTTTGTTCAGAGTTCTGATGGATTCAAACGCCCGTCCGCTGCGACCTTTCACCGGGTCGTGCTTGGCCGGTTCAAACCTCGACGAGGAGGTTAGTTGCTGCCACTATCGTCGACGGCCAAAAAAAGCAAAACCAAATCATGGACGCCGGTGTTCTGCCCCCGAGGCCGAGGAACGATACATGCTGAACGTGCCAGCCATAGCCGCATAAAACTTAAACCAAACGGTCTCCGGCACCCCGGTGCGGTTCAGATCGCGAACTCGGAGATATACTCAATTCCGGCTCAAGTTCCCCGGCGAATTCCCGTTTGGAAATACACGAGTGCAAAGCCACTTGTGATAGGAACCAACCGGATGAAAGATGTCAGCGTAATGCTGTCACAAATCATTCAAGCGGGTGGCGCGCAGATTGGCGACATCACGGACTTTGGCGCGGCGGAGAAGCCATTTCTCATCGTCTATGGGACGCCATCCAGGGGGAAATGTACTGGAGCTTGAGCAGACCTGGATTGTCTGGTCGGTTACCTGGGCGACTTTTCAGACGCCCGGGACGTTCGCGTGTTCACGTGTCACAAGTTCAGTCTACAAGGAATTCTAGGGCGTGAACTCATAAAAACGCAGCGATAGTCGGATGGAGGCGACGGGGGTCCGCTCGCCAATGGTTGCATCTCCTGATAAGATCAGCATCACACTTCAGCTTGAGCCCCGATCTGGAGGCCTCGCATGCCTGGCAGCAGCGCGCTCGCTCCGTTCGCCATCGCCGCTGTCGTGGCTCTCGGTCCGCTGCCGGCTGGAGCGCAGACCAATGCTGCGCCACCGCCGGCGGCAATCTCCCATAAGGCCAAGCTTTGCCAGATGTGTCACGGTAGGAAAGGTCTGCCGACTGTTAAGAACACGCCGATCATCGCCGGCCAGCACGAGTCCTCTTTGCTGATAGCTTTGCAGAAATATCGCAATGGAGAGCGCACCGACGACCTCATGGGCCGGATCGCGAAGAATCTTTCCGACGACGACATGAAGGCGCTTGCGGCCTACTTCTCCGCACTGCCCTGGCCCGCCTACCGCGAGCCGGCCGACGCAGCGAGCATTACCCGCCTCCAAGAGCTCGACGCCGGGAAGAAGTGCACCTCGTGCCACCGGGAGGGTTTCGTCGGATACGCCAACACTCCGCGCGTCGCAAATCAGAAGCTGGACTACCTGATCAAAACCCTCTCCGACTTTCACGATAACAAGCGCCCGAACATGCCCCGCATGACGGCCTTGGTGCGCAATTTTTCGGCCGACGACATCGCTGCCATGGCTCACTATCTTGCCGGCCTCTGACGATCACTTCGGGGTTGGCGATGCACCGAATAGGGCCGCCGAAATAGCGATCACTGCGTTACGGCGATTGGCACCTCTTTGCCCACGAACTAAGCTATTCGTGCGCTGGCCGTTTATGGGTTCACGGCCTAGTCTTCGGGCGCAATTCCGATAACAATGCCACTGAGCGTCTCATCGAATGGTATCTGACAGGAAAGCCGGGAATTCTCCCGGCGATAGTCGGATCCCTCCAGCAGTTCGGTCTCATCGATCGAGGATACCGGTAGATTTGCACTCGAAGGAAGCTGCTCGACATAGACGTGGCAGGTGGCGCAGGACAGACAGCCGCCGCACATCGCCAAAAGTTCATCAAAGCCAGCGTTCCGTATATTCTCCATGAGCGAGGCGCCTATCCGTCCGTCGAAGCTATGGAGCTCTCCGTTGCGGGTCCTTACTGATATCGTAGCCATTTTTCCTCCACCTTCTCTAGGCCTTGAAAGGTCTCACGACATGACGAGGTCGATTTCCTTGAGTTGTCTTGATGTGTCCGCCAAAGCGGCCGGATCGATCCTCGCCGCGCTTTCGACAAGCTTTCGCCCCTGCACGTAATCGCGTGGCGAGTTGATGCAATCTAGCGCCAGAACCGCCCCCTTCTTCAGATACATGACACAGAAGCTTCGAGTGGCGGGATCGCCTCTCGTGACGACGCTGTCGAAGCCGTAATTGAGGCCGACCGTCTGCATTTTCAGGTCGTACTGATTGGACCAGAACCACGGCGTTGCGTCGTAAGCCTTGAACTCCCCGCAGATGGCTTTGGCCGCGGTGATCGCTTGATCGGTCGCGTTCTGCACAGATTCAATGCGGATGCCCGGACCATTTTCAAGGCGGGCGCAGTCGCCGATGCAATAGATGTCGGCCAAGGACGTACGGCAAACCGCGTCGATATCGATTCCGTTTGTGCTTTTGGCTCCAGCAGTGACCAGCGGCCCGACTGACGGGATAATGCCAATCCCTACGACGACGACGTCGGCTGCAATTGCGTCGCCGGTTTCAAGAACCACACGCGAAACGCGGCCGTTCACCCCTTGCAAAGAGGCGACATTGCTGTTGAGGCGGATATCGACGCCGCGCGCCCGGTGCTCTTTTTCGTAAAACCGCGATACTGGTTCCCCCGCCACGCGCGCCAGCACACGGTCGAGAGCCTCGACCAGGGTTACGTCCTTGCCGATCTCCCGGAACACTGCCGCCGCTTCCAGGCCGACGTAACCACCGCCGATGATCACGATCCTTCGCGCGCCCGGAAGCACATCGATCAGTGCGTCACAATCCGCCTTGCTGCGGATGTAGAATATGCCTGCCAGGTCGCTGCCGGGACAGGAGAGCTTGCGCGGATCGCCGCCGGCGGCCCAAACCAACTGGCCGTAGGAGAACTGTTCGCCACGATCGGTCATTACGGTGTGCGTGGTGGGATCGACCGTTCTTACATGCCGGCCAAGCAATAATTCCACCTCACGCGCGCCCCAGAAATCCTGGGGCCGCAGATGCATCCTGTCGAACGTCTTCTTGCCCGCCAGATAGTCCTTCGAGAGCGAAGGGCGGTCGTAAGGGATCTCCGGTTCTGCACCGATCAGCGCGATGCTTCCCGTAAAGCCGCACTGCCTGAGTGCGGCCGCCGTCTGCGAACCGCCGTGTCCGCCGCCGACGATCACGCAGTCGAAAGATTGGGTGAGGTTGCCCGGCTTCATCTCACGCCCCTCTTTCGGCGCCGATGAGAACGAAGCACATGGTGGCGGGCTTGTCGCCCTTGTTGCGCCAGGCGTGGCGGGTTCCGCCCTGGACCACGACATCGCCCTGCTTCAGCAAGGTTTCAGCGCCGTCGTCGAGTTCGAGCCAGATCTCGCCGTTGAGCACAATGTCGTAATCGACGGTGTCGGTGGTGTGCATGCCCGGCGCGCCAGGCTCGAATGCCTGGATCAGGCCGGGGATGTGTACTGCCTGCTCCTCAAAGGCGGAGGCGGGATCGACGGCCGCGAACACCGAATCCGGCGGGAAAACGACGATCATGAGTTTCGTCGCTCCCGGTTCAGGCGTGATCAGGATTTGCGGCGGCGCCTGCTCAGCCTGGTCCTGCGGTAGGACAGGTTTGGCGGCGGTTGCGTAAAGAACCGAAGTCAAATGTCCCGGCACCGACTCGTAGGCATGAGCGTTGGGTGTCGGGCCATCGCTGACGAAGACGGACCTGCCGTCCCTGATGCCCGTGACGACGCGGCGAGGAATACGCACTTCAGCAGCCCTATTCATAGATCAGGCCTTTCGCTTCGAGTTGCGGACGCATGTTGTTGATGTCGAGGCTGAGCTTGCCGGCCTCGTAGAGGCCGCGCTTTTCGTCTTCCATTTGTTGCCGCTTGAGGGCCTTCTCGAGCACCTGAGCCGCCTCGCCGCGCTTGACGACGCAGACCCCGTCGTCATCGGCTACGATCACGTCGCCCGGCTCGATATAGGCGCGGGCACAAACGACGGGCGACTGGACGTTTGCCAATGTCTCCTTGACGGTGCCCTGGGCCGATATGGCCGTTGCCCAGACTGGAAAGTTCATCGCACGAAGGTCGGCGACGTCACGGACGCCGGCGTCGATCACCAGGCCGAGGATGCCTCGCGCCTTGCAAGAGGTGGCGAGCAGGTCGCCGAAATATCCGTCGGTGCAGGGCGAGGTCGGTGCGACAACCAGGATGTCTCCCGGTTGCGCCATCTCGAGCGCCACATGGATCATCCAGTTGTCGCCGGGCGGAACCTCGCAGGTCAGCGCCGTGCCACCGATGCGAGCGCCGTCGATTACGGGACGCAGGTGTGAGGCCAGTAACCCTTTCCGCCCCTGAGATTCATGAACCGTGGCAACGCCGAGCTTGCCCAGTGCCTCACATATGTCGCGGTCCGTCCGCGGGGTCTTCGTCATTACTTTCATCGAAAATCTCCTGGCGCGTCTGTGGAACGCGCCTCAACAGATCGTTCAGGCGGATGCAGCTTCGAGGAAACCGCGATCGAACACGTCCCCCGCTACAGCTCTGGCGGCTTCGTCAAGCAGGGTGGCGCGGATCATAAGGTCGATGGTGGTGTCCATCGCTGCCTGCGGAATAAATAGATCAGCCGGCCACATACCCATGTCGCGCATATAGCTAAGGCCACGTGCAGCAAGATCGACGTCGTCCTTGGTCGTGATCCGCTGAAAAATTGGAAGCGTGACATCTTCCCGACCGGGGTCGTTGGTGATCGCGTAGGCATCGATAAGCGCCCGCAGGAATCGGACAACGACATCGCGGTTGCCGTCGAGCCAGTTCTTGCGACCGATGACGGCGGCGAAGACGATCTCGGGGATGACCTCGTTGATCTCGCCGATCAGGTTGAAGCCTTCGCGTTCGGCGAGGAAATTCCATGGCGCGGGCTGCGGCGCGCAGTCAATCTCTCCTGCCAGAAGCGCTTCCCAGCGCTTGGTGTGGATGCCGGCGAGCTCGAATTCATAGTCACCTGGATACTGCAAGCCTTCCTTGGAAAGCAGCATCTGCGTGTAGATCGCGGTGCCCTCGGTGAGCGACGACGTGCCGACCTTCTTGCCCTTGAGGTCCTTGATCGACTTGATCGAAGGCTGGGCGACGAGCGACATCGGCAGGCGATTGGAGTTCGAGGCGATCACACGCAGTTCACCGCCTTTGACGAAATTGGAGACCGCACCTTCCGGCGGCGTGATGGCGAGGTCTGCTTCACCCTCCAGTACGGCGATGGTCGCCTTGTCGACGGTGCCCATCTTCTTGTATTCGATTGTCAGTCCATGCCTGGCGAAAATTCCATGCTCTTCGGCGATGAAGACCGGAAGCCAGTTGAACCCTTGCGCCCCGCCTGCGAGGCTCAGATGTTGGCTCGAAGCCATTTGATTTCTCCCTGGTGATTGCGGGCCTTCAAAGGCCGCGCTTGCGTAGTCTCTTGTCCAGCAACGGGTAGACTCGCCGTGCGTTTCCTTCGAAGACCGCATGTCTCTGGTCGTCGTGAAGCGCGAGCTGGTCGATGTATCTCTTGGTGTCGTCGAACGGGTGCCCGGTCTCTGGATCGATCGCCTTGACCGCGCCGAGCAGCTCGGAGCCAAACAAAATGTTCTTGGCGTCGACGACGCGGAACAGCGTGTCGATACCTGCCTGATGGTAGACGCAGGTGTCGAAGAACAGGTTGTTCATCAGGTGCGTGTCGAGGCTCGGCTTTTCGAGCATGATCGACAGGCCTCGGTAACGGCCCCAATGATACGGCGCAGCCCCGCCGCCATGCGGTATGATCAGCTTGAGCTCGGAGTGGCGCTCGAAGAGATCCCCCTGGATGAGCTGCATGAAAACCGCGGTGTCCGCATTGATGTAGTGCGCACCCGTCATGTGAAGGCAGCGCTCGCAGGAGCTCGACACATGGATCATCGCGGGAACCTGGAGGGCGACCATCGCCTCCCACATCGGGTCCCACCATGGATCGTAGATCGGCGGCGCGCTCCAGCGTCCACCCGAGGGATCGGGATTGAGGTTGCAGCCGACGAAGCCGTTCTCGACGCAGCGCTGCAACTCGTCGATAACCGCAGAAAGATCGCCGTCGACCGTCTGCGGAAGCTGGCAGACGGCGGCGAAATTGTCGGGGAACATATCAACGATCCGGCCGACATTGTCGTTGGACAGCTGCGACCACTCGTTGGCAACTGCCAGACCTGGAACGTGGTGGCCCATGCCCGAGGCACGCGGGCTGAGCAGAGTCACATGCGAACCACGTTCGCGCTGTATCCTCAGTTGGTTCGTTTCAATGATGTCGTACAGTTGCTTGTCAGGGATTCCCGGATAGAAGGGTGGCTGGGAAGACTTCCCTTCCGCATAGGCGACCTGCGCCGTCCGGAAGGCGTGATGCTCCGGTGGTTCTGTCGTGAAGTGACCGTGGCAGTCGATAATGAGCGACATCACGCATTCCACTTCGCGGGGAGGTCGGATATGCCGCGAAACCGCCAGCCCTTGCCCTTGACCTCCCGCGACGCATCGAGACGAAGATCGGGCAACTGCCGGAACACCTCGGCAAGCGCAATCTCGCCCATCGCACGGGACAGGAAGTGGCCGGAACAGAAGTGCGGACGGAAACCGAACGAAAGGTGTTGCTTCTTTTTACGGAACATGTCGAAGCGGTCGGCGTCTTCGAAACGCGTCTCGTCGCGGTTGGCCGATCCCATGACGATGGCGACAGACGATCCCTCAGGAATGACTGTGCCGGCGATCTCGAAATCTTCCTTGGCGATGCGCGGCGTCACGCCGATCGGAGCGATCCAGCGAAGTCCCTCGTCGAAGGCGCGCATGGCGTTTTCCTGCGGCTGCTCCGCCATGATCTTCGCTTGATCGGGAGTTAAAAGAAGACCCGTGCAGGCGTTCGCCGCGGCATGGCCCGGTTCCTGTAGACCGCCGAGGATGATGACGCGCATGGTGGGCGAAATCTCCTCCCAGCTGCGAACGTCGCCCTTCGGCATGCCGCCATACATGACGTGGCTCAGAAGCGAGTGGTTGGGCTTTGACAGGCAGGCCTGGTAAAGTTCGCCCATCTGCCGGTCGATGTCGGCAAGCGCGTCGTCCAGTCGCCTCCATATGGCCGGGTCATTGCTGACGTTCTGCAGGCCGAGCGCCATCGCGTGAAACCACTCGACGAGGGTCTCGTTCGGTGTTTCCGTCAGGCCGATGACGTCGCCTATGCACCGCACCGAGATCGGCTCGAAGAGTTCCGTCGTCAGGTTGGCTTCACCATTCCTCTTGATGGAGTCGATATAACGCTGCACGACCGGGCGTGTCAGGCCCTCAACAAACGAGCGCACGCGTTCCTGGGTTAGATTCTCGTCGATACCCTGACGGAGGCACTGATGATCCTCGCCAGACATTGTCAGGACGTTTGGCATCCCCATAACCCGGGCTTCCGGGCGGTCTTCCGAGCCCGACGGGCCGAACACCTTGTCGTTGCCGCCGACGGTGCGGCAATCGTCGAACCGTGTGATGAAATATTCCTTCGTTCCCTCGAAGAAGGCTACGGGCTGTTCTGAGCGCAGACGCGCGTAAACGGGATACGGATCCCGGTAGAGGTTTTCGCCCGTCAGTTCGGTGTGTGATCCCGTCATTGCTTCCTCCCAGTACTCCCGGTTCAGGGAGTTGTCACCAATCTCGCTGTCACGTTCTCCTGCGTGACAGCATGCACCTCTGGACGTTTCGGGGAAGCAATCGACTGCGATTGATGCTTGACATACCGAAACGTCTTCGGATACGGATAGGTATCCAAAGCGGGGTTATCTGTCAACAACAGAAATAGACAGACCGAGGAGAAGCCGCTTCAGGAGGGAGGAATAAAGTGAACGACAGCAGCATCGAAGAGGTGCGCCCGGTGCTCCAGGCGCGGGATGTTTCCGTGCAGTTTGGCGGCGTGAAGGCGCTGACAGACGTGTCGCTTTTCGTAAGACCGGGTGAAATCTGTGGCCTCATCGGGCCGAACGGCGCCGGAAAATCGACCTTTCTCAACGCGGCAACCCGTCTCGTGAACTACGCAACTGGATCGATCATGCTCGACGGCCAGCCGCTCGAAGGCGTTGAAACGCGCGACATGATTGGAAGGGGCGTTGCACGGACATTTCAGAATCTGGGCATCTATGCATCGATGACGGTCCTCGAGAACGTCATGTTGGGCGCCCATCATCGGCTTGGCGGAAGTTTCGCAAAGGCGATCTTCGCACCGCTCCGCGCAAGAGCATTGGAGCGGTCTAACCGTGAAAAGGCAATGGCGGTACTCGAGGAGGTCGGCATGGCAAACCTTGCCGCCCGGGCAGCCGGATCGCTTGCCTATCCGTTGCAGAAGCGGATGGAAATCGCCCGGGCGCTTGCTGCGGAGCCAAAGATACTCCTGCTCGACGAACCCGCCGGCGGGCTGACCCACGGCGAGGTTCACGAATTCGGCGCGCTCGTCGATGGAATAAGGCGCAGACGCAATCTCTCCATCCTTCTTATCGAGCACCACATGGGTCTGGTGATGAGCCTTTGCGACCGGATCGTCGTCTTCCACCTCGGCCGCAACCTGGCCGAGGGAACTCCTGCCGAAATCAAGTCAAACGATGCGGTGATCGCCGCGTACCTCGGGAAAGCGGCATGACCCTTTTGGATATCAGAGATCTGTCAGTCTTTTACGGCAAGACGCAGGCACTGTTCGACTGTTCGTTCTCAGTGGGCGAAGGCGAATTCGTCGCCCTGCTCGGCTCCAACGGTGCCGGCAAGACGACGCTACTGCGCGCGGTCTCAGGGCTCTTGCCGTTCAAGGGCTCGGTTTTCTATGCCGGCAAAGCGCTCGACAAGATCTCCGCCCAGACGCGCCTTGCCCTTGGTGTTGCGCACATACCGCAAGGGCGCGGCACGTTTACCGAGTTCACTGTGGAAGAAAACTTGTCGCTCGGCGCGACGATCGTGGCCAGCCGCTCCCAGGTGAGGGAAGACAAGGAACGCTGGTACGAGACGTTTCCAAGGCTGCGGGAACGGCGCAACCAACTCGCCGGAAACTTGAGTGGCGGTGAACAACAGATGCTCGCCGTGGCTCGCGCGCTGATGTCCAGGCCGAAACTGCTGATGTGCGATGAGCCATCTCTCGGATTGGCTCCGTCGATCACTCAGGAAATCCTGGCGATTTTCAAGTCCTTGAACAAGGAGAACGGCATGACGTTGCTCGTGGTCGAACAGAATGTCGACATCACTCTTCAATACGCCGACAGGGCTTTTGTCATCGAGGCTGGCCAGATCGTCGCAAGCGGTACAGCAAGCGACCTGATCGGCAACGAAGACATCAAGAAATCATATCTGGGAGTCGCCGGATGAGCCTCTTCTTTCAGCTCGTCACCAGCGGCCTGGCCACGGGCGCGATCTACGCGGCGCTCGCATTGGCGCTCGTCCTCATCTTCAGGGCGACCAACGTCGTCAACTTTGGCCAAGGCGAGATGGCGACATTCTCGGCCTATTGCACCTGGCAACTGATGCAGTGGGGCGTGCCGCTCTGGCTCGCCGTCCTCGCGAGCCTTGTGGGGGCATTCGCCATCGGAATCGTGACATTCCGGCTGATCATCCGACCCATGATGGATGCCCCCGTGGAAGCGACTGTCGTCATCACGCTGGGCATCCTCGTCCTATTCCAGGCCGCCTGCATGTGGATCTGGGGGGCGGAACAGCTCTCTTTCCCAAGCCTTTTTCCAGGCGGCGGCTTCGGCATCGGCGAGGTCCGCGTGCTTGCCTCCGCCGTCGGGACACTGGCGATCCTGCTGGCGATAGCGCTGGCGATGGGCTTCATCTTCCGCTTCACCAAGCTCGGACTGTCGATGCGCGCTGCCGCCTTCGATCGCACACGCAGCGTTCTCGTTGGCGTCGATGTCGAGCGGATGCTGATGCTCGGCTGGGGCTTCGCCTCCGTCATCGGGGCACTGGCCGCGATCCTCATCGCGCCACGCCTGTTCCTTAGCCCGACGATGATGACGCCGATCCTGTTCTATGCCCTCGCGGCGGCAACGCTCGGCGGCTGGGACAGCCCGCTCGGCGCCATCGTCGGTGGTCTCGCGGTCGGCGTCACCGAAAGTCTGGGGGCAAGCTACCTGCCGTTTGTCGGAGCCGACATGCGTATCGCAGTCCCGATCGCGCTGACGTTGATCATCCTGCTCGTGAAGCCCGTCGGCCTGTTCGGTTCCTATAAGGTGACAAAACTATGAGAGACCTTTCCCTCTCAACCGCGATCAAACTCAGTCTATTCGCAATCGTCGCGGCATCGATCTCGGTCTTTGCCCCGGCCTACGCCCTCCAGCAGGTGGCCATCGCCATCGCCTATGCCATCGCTATCCTCGGTCTGAACCTGTTGATGGGATATGCGGGGCAGATTTGCCTTGCCCAGGGAACGCTGTTCGGCGTCGGCGCCTATGTCACCGCGATCCTTAACGCCACCTACGGCGTCTCCCCGCTGGCTACGTTACCGGTCGCGGCTGCGGTCTCGGCCGCAGTCGGGCTGCTGATCGGCCTGCCGGCGCTCAGACTGCAGGGTCTGCAGCTAGCCATCGTTACTTTCGGTATAGCGGCTGCCTTCCCGCAGTTGCTCCTAAAGCTGGGAAGCCTGACCGGCGGCGTATCCGGGCTTCCCGTCGACGCTCCCGAAACGCCGGGTTTCATGACGGATGTTCCGGAGCTTTGGCTTTACCTCATCGCGCTCGCCTGCGCCGGCATCGGTGCATTGCTCGTCTCCCGAGTGCTGTTCGGCGACGCCGGCCGCGCTCTCAGGGCTCAGCGCGACAACCCTCAGATTGCCCAGGCGCTCGGCGTGAACCTGACGCGCACCCGTCTCTGGGCGTTCGCGACAAGCTCGGCACTCGCGGGACTGGGCGGCGGTGTGTTCGCAATCGTCAGCGGCTTCATCAGCCCTGAATCCTTCCTGGCGATCCTGTCGATCAACATCGTGATCGGCAGCATCGTCGGCGGCGTCACCAGCATGGCGGGCGCGTTCGTCGGCGGCCTGTTCATGGTGTTCGTTCCGAGCTGGGCATCCGACATCAATCTCAGCCTCGGCAACCTGATTTACGGCCTCGCGCTGATCCTCATCATGATGGTCGCACGCAACGGGATCACTGGCTTCATCGAAAAATGGATTTCGATGATTTTTCGCAGGGCGGCCGGCTGAAATGCCCGCCATCGACATGGGAGGAACTAAAATGAGATTGGTCACTGTTCTAAGGGGATGCGCGATACAACTGGCCGCGGCCGCGTTGCTCGCAGCCTCCCACGCCAGCGCAGCGGAACCGTCGCCGGGCATCACCGACGACACGATCAAGATTGGCGTGACGGGACCACTCACGGGTCCGGTCGCAGTCGTCGGTGGCGTCGCCGAGGGCATCAGGGCGCGTGTCGAACAAGCCAACGGCGAAGGGGGCGTCAAGATGGGTGACGGCAAGACCCGCAAGATCGAACTTGTCATCGAGGACGACGGCCTTGATCCGCAGCGCACGCTGGCCAATGTCCGGAAAATGGTGGAGAAGGACAAGGTCTTCGCGCTGGTCGGCACAGCCGCCACACCGAACAATCTCGCGATCGGACGTTACATTAGCCAGAAGAAGGTTCCGAACGTCTTCATGTATTCCGGGGTTGTGGCCCTGAACGCTCCGGAGTGGGAGGTTGGCTTCGTGCCGTCATTCTCGACGGAGGCGGACGCGTTCGCCGAATATCTCAAAATCAATAGACCTGACGCCAGGGTGGCCTTCCTGTATCTGAACACGGAAACGGGCCAGACCTTCATGACGGCCTTCGACGGCGCGATCGAAGGTACGGCAATCAGGGTGCTCGAACGTCAACCTGTGACATCACAGGACCCTACTGTGGAGACCCAGCTCAATACGCTGAAGGCTTCAGGCGCCGACACCTTGGTCATCATCGCCGCGCCCCGCCAGGGCGGCGAGGCTATCCGCTTCCAATCCGAAAGCGGCTGGAAGCCGTTGACCTTGGTGACCAATCTCTCTTCGGCATATCCGGTGCTGCAATCCGTCGGACTGGAAAACGCCAAAGGCATCATCACCTCGGATTTCCTGAAGCCGATCGTCAGCGACCAGAAGTCCGGTGATGAGGGTGTCGATCGCTATCTCGATGCCATCAAGTCGGCGAATGTAAACTTCGTCTTCGCCAATACGATCGGCCAAACCGGCTACGCGATCGGCGACGCACTCATTCAGTCTCTTGAAAAGCTCAAGCAGCCGACTCGCGAGGAACTGATGAAAGTCGTCCACAACATGGACGGCTGGAAAAACCCGCTGTTCTTCGACGGCATCAGCATGAACACCAAGGAAGGATCTGACATCTATCCGGTCGAAGCCCTTCAGCTTTACCAGTTCGACGGCCAGAAATACATTCCAATAGGCGGCGTTTTGGAATTTGAAGGAACGACACACGAGTAAACTACGAACTTCGCTAAGGGTGCCGTTTAACCTCGGCGCCCTCTCTTTTCGCGATGATAAGCGAGGGGGGCACGCCGGCTGCGACGTGCCGAGAATCGTGGAAGCGCCAGCGTGAACGGCGTTCTCGAGCCGAATGAACTGTGCACGCGACATTCCTGATCCAGCTACCAGGCCCAACATTCTCACCGACCCGGTATGGTCTTTTCGAGCCAGTCCTTTCCGTTGAATCGGCCCGGAGCAGTTCACCGTCCAGTATTCTGCATTGCTCATCGGATCTGTTCGGGAGCCAGTACGCCCTGACTAGAGAAACCGGGGATCGGACGAATACACGGGGAAGCCCTCTCCTATGCCTTCTTCGGGCGCGTCGGCGGAAAACCTGCGGTTCCTCGATTACCTGATCTACGAGCCTGGCCGCACGGTGGTTCTCTTCCGTGAAGGCGTGCACTTCCTTGTCCCGGCTCCCGAACGGTATGCCGTCAATAAGCTCAGCCTGTCCTTTCGAAGGCTCACGGACATGCTAGGACGCATGAAGGCGGTCAAAGACCTATTCCCGGCCGCCTTGGTCTTCGAAGCCCTCGTTGAGACGCGCCATGGCGACGAGCTGGTCGATGCTTGGGAGGAAGCATGGGAACGAGAGGGTGCGTGGAAAGAGGGCATAGCCAGCGGCCTATCGAAACTGCCCAAGAACGGGGTAAAAGCTCTCGAAAAGCTTCTCGGCCCCGAGGTGGTGGAACGCCTGCTGAAAAAGTCGTGACCTCCGCCACTGGTTGAGGTTTGAAGCGCTGCGCTTGAACCATAAAAGTCGTTTTGTTAGCGCTCATTAGCTGCGGTTGAAGAGGTCCGCGAAGTCGGAAGCTGTGTTCGCCTTTTGCCGATTACGGATATACTGTCTGACGACCTGCACACAGTAGTCCGTCGTCGAGACCAAATAGGCACATCTGGCATCAAATGACCTTCTTCGATCTGGCAGCCTTTATGTCGAGCCAAGCCGACGTAAGAGTTCACCCGACGGAAGGTGTCAATCTCGCACGAGCGCGCTAGCGCAGCTCCCCTCGCGCCTTTCGTTGTGCCGAAAAGAGCGCGGAATCTGAAGATAATTGATTGCACATCCAAGTGGTACAAGGCTCCGGGCAAGCTGTGGAACAGCTCTCATACTTGTCAGACAGGTTGTTTTGTGTTTTCGTTATCCGGGGTAGAATGAGGCAACGGTTTTGAAGCAGATTCTGGCATTTGGCGACAGTTTGACATGGGGCGCGGATCCGGCGACGGGCGAGAGACATCCGATCGAGCAGCGTTGGCCGACATCTCTCGAAAAAGAACTGAATGGCATAGCGCATGTTATTCCAGAAGGCTTGGGGGGCCGGACAACCTGTTTCGACGATCATGCAGCGCCCAACGAGCGTAACGCAGTCAAGGCGCTGCCAATGCTTCTGGGCAGTCACTATCCCCTTGATCTGGTTATTATTATGCTCGGGACAAACGATCTGAAGCCCCAGCTGTGCGGCTACGCCAACGGTGCGCAGGGCGGAATGCGCCGTCTTATCCAGCAGGTCCAGCTCTATCCGTGGAAGACCGGCGTTCAGGTGCCAAAAGTCCTGATCGTTGCGCCGCCATCCTGCCGCCTTACCCGCGACAATCAGCCCCCGGCGCAAAACCGCTCCATCGCGGAGTCGCAGAAATTGTCTTCACTTTATGCAGCGTTGGCAAGCGAATTGGGTACGGGCTATTTCGATGCAGGAACGGTTGCCGAAGCGTCGGCCGAGGATGGCGTACATCTCAGCGCCGATACGACCAGAACATTGGGAATTGCACTCGCAAACCCCGTGCGAGAACTGCTCGCGATCTAACTTGTCCTACAATTGACAGATGCCTATCATATATGCTTAGATTTATCTAACCGAGCGCTGTGGAGGTGAACGGGTTATCTGGGAGGTATCATGAACAAGTTTCTTTCGACCGTTGCGACCGTCGCCCTTGGCGTTGGCATCTTTAGCATTCAACCGCTGCCGTCTCATGCCGAGACACCGGCTAATCAACTCGTCGTCGCGATGTCGATGGCCAACATTCTTACACTCGATCCTGCGGGCATCACCGGCCGCGATGCGGTGCTTGTGCTTTCGAGTGTCTACGACAGTCTTCTCGTTGCCGACCCGGCCGACCGGACAAAGTTCATCCCGCGCCTTGCCGAGAGTTGGGAAGTGTCGCCCGATGGCACGTCGATCACGTTCAAGCTGCGCCCCGACGTGAACTTCGCATCCGGAAACAAGTTGACCGCCGAGGACGTGGCTTATTCGTTCAAGCGCCTGATGACGCTCAACCTCGCGCAGGCCTCGTTTCTGAAGACGCGCGGCTTCAGTGCCGATAATGCAGATGCCTCTTTCGAGGTCGTGGACGAACAGACGTTCAAGCTTAACCTCCCCAAGGCCGATGATCCGAATTTCGTAATGATGACGATCTCGCAGGCGGGCCCAGGTTCGATAGTCGACAGTGCGCTCGTTAAGCAGAACGAGAAGGATGGCGATTGGGGCGCGGCTTGGCTGAAGACCAACTCGGCGGGTTCCGGCGCCTATAATCTGCGCGAATGGCGCTCAAACGAATACGTCCTGCTGGATCGCAACGATGAGTACTGGGGCGAAGCGCCCGCGATGCGCCGGGTCATGATCCGCCATCTGCCCGAATCGCAGTCCCAGCGTCTCCAGCTGGAGCGCGGAGACATCGACGTGGCCTACGCACTGCTTGCAGCCGATCTGCAGGCGCTTGAGACGACAAAGGACGTGAAGGTCGAAACGACCCCGGGCGCCGGCTTCTATTACCTCGCGGCGTCGATGAAGGACGAGCGTTTTGCCAACAACAAGGTACGCGAGGCGCTCCGCTATCTCATCGATTACGAAGGCATCAACAAGTCGATCATGCCCTACTACGGTGTATCGCATCAACGTCCGTTGAGCACCGGCGTCATGGGCCTGTTGCCCGATCCGGGATACAAGCTCGACGTTCCCCGCGCCAAGAAGCTGCTGGAGGAGGCAGGTTATAAGGATGGGATGACTGTAACGTTGCGCGCGCTGTCGGATCCACCCTTCATCACGATCGCAACCGCGATCCAGGCCACGCTTGCGCAGGCGGGGATCAAAGCACAGGTTATCACTGGCTCCGGCGACCAGATTTACGGCGCGATGCGTGAGAGAAAGTTTGAGCTGATCGTCGGTCGAGGCGGCGGCGGGCAGCACCTGCATCCTGATTCCAACCTGCGCGCCATCGCGTATAATCCCGACAATTCCGACGAGGCGGGCCTTGCGAACTATCAGGCTTGGCGGACGAGCTTCTTCGACGAAAAGCTCAACGCTCTCATCATCGATGCGCTGCTTGAAAAGGACAAGCAAAAGCAGATCAAGGACTATGAGAACATTCAGGTATACTATGAAAAGATGATCCCGGCCATCCAGCCTTTCTCTGAAGTGGTCGATACTGCGGCTTTCCGTGCCGACGTCAAAGGACTGATTGTCAACCCTTGGATCACGCGCTTCGAGACGGTGACCAAAGACAGATAAGAAAAAGGCGGGCTTCGAAACCCGCCTTTTCTCTTTGTTTCATGACGGTGCGGGATCCTCATCCGGCATTTTTTTGCAAATCGGCCGGGATGTTCCGATAGCTGAACGGCCGCAGGAACCGGCGAATGGACATGGTTCCGACTGGTCGCACCGAAGTTGGTCGAAGCCGGATAAGGCCCACCATGCACCGTCAAATCGACAACTTCCACCCCAGTCCGAAAGCCGCTTGCCCTACCTGCTGAGCCCGTAGTCGTGCCACACAAAAAGCTCCCATGCCTGCTCTGTCGGATTTCGAACATATCATACATGTTGCTAAATTATGGTCAATCTGCATGCTTTGACGCGGGAACTTGACTTATGACGCGCCCGCGCGTTGTCTAATCTGGTTGGAAAATAGAAAGACGCCCGTGACAGTGCAACTCGACGACAAAACCTCTCGCCCGTCAGGCAATCTCGTGCTGCGAGTAAGTAAAATCCTCCGCCAGTCGATTCAGTCTGGAGAATTCAAGCCCGGCGAAAGACTGCCCAGCGAAGCGAAGCTCACGCAGGAATATGGTGTCAGCCGCACTGTGGTGCGCGAAGCCATCGCAGCGCTCCGCTCAGACGGATTGGTGGAAGCCAGGCAGGGCGCAGGTGTTTTCGTGTTGGATGCGCCGCAGCCGGAAATCATGCCTTTTCAGAACCTTAACTATGAACGCATCTCGTCGGTCATCGAACTTCTGGAACTGAGAACCGGGGTGGAAGTCGAAGCCGCAGGCCTGGCTGCCCTACGCCACTCGCCGCAGCAGGAAGAAAAGATCATCGACTGTCATCAGCAGATCCTGGCGTGCCTTGAACGGGGAGAGCCCACCACCGCTGCGGATTTCGCGCTGCATCTGGCCATTGCTGATGCAGCCAACAATCCACGTTTCCGGGAGTTTCTATCGATGATCGGCAGCGGCGTCATTCCGCGCGCTGCCCTGCAGACCGGACAGGATGCGAGTTCTGGCGATTACATAGCC
The DNA here is from genome assembly GCF_000379605.1 of Rhizobium giardinii bv. giardinii H152. Classification (GTDB taxonomy): domain Bacteria; phylum Pseudomonadota; class Alphaproteobacteria; order Rhizobiales; family Rhizobiaceae; genus Pararhizobium; species Pararhizobium giardinii. The sequence continues at coordinate 17,712 of NZ_KB902646.1, forward strand.
AAGCTGCACGAAGAACATGGCGCCATTATCGACGCCATCTCGAACGGCGATGAAGATGGTGCGCGCGAAGCTATGCGCCGGCATCTGAAGGGAAGTCAGGCCCGCTATCGTGCGATTTTACGGCGTTCGCAGCAAAACATATAATACAACTTGTTGACAGACATATGCTAAGTCCAATATACCATTCGGAACGCCCCCGGATGAGGTCAGCAACGTGAACCCTTCAGATATAAAGCAGCGGCTCGGATCGGGCCTTCTTTCTTTCCCAGTTACCCACTTTGACGCTGAGGGCCGTTTTGCGCCCGAAAGCTACAAGGCGCACGTCGAGTGGCTGTCCGGGTTCGAAGCCCCGGTCCTCTTCGCAGCCGGCGGCACAGGCGAATTCTTTTCGCTTTCACCGTCCGAAATTCCGGCAATCGTTTCCGCAGCCAAGGAGGCTGCAGGCGACACTGCAATCGTATCCGGTTGCGGCTATGGCACCGATGTTGCCATCGACATCGCCAAGTCGGCTGAAAAGGCCGGTGCCGATGGAATTCTGCTTCTGCCGCACTATTTGATCGATGCGCCGCAGGAAGGGCTTTATCAGCATGTAAGGCGCGTCTGTCAGGCGACAGGCGTTGGTGTAATGGTCTACAACCGTGACAACTCCGTACTGCATGCCGATACTCTCGCGCGCTTGTGTGACGAGTGCCCCAATCTGGTCGCTTTCAAGGATGGTACGGGTGATATCGGTCTCGTGCGCCAGATAACCGCAAAGATGGGCGATCGCCTGATGTATCTGGGCGGCATGCCGACAGCGGAACTGTTTGCCGAGGCTTATCTCGGCGCCGGGTTCACGACTTACTCTTCGGCTGTGTTCAACTTCGTCCCTGGTCTTGCCGTCGAATTCTACAAGGCTTTGCGTGCCGGTGAGCGCGCCACATGCGAACGGATCCTGATCGACTTCTTCTATCCGTTCATGGCGATACGTAACCGCAGCAAGGGTTATGCCGTATCGGCGGTCAAGGCAGGCGTTCGCCTTCAGGGTTTCAATGCCGGCAAGGTCCGCAGCCCGCTGACGGATCTGACACGCGAGGAAGAAGCCTTGCTCGACGCGCTGATCCAGCCTTATGGTCGCAAGCAGGCAGCCTGATGGAAATTTCTGACGCCGATCAACATCGCCGGTTCATGCAATGGATCGGCATCGAGCGTGTCGTCATCACGCAGCGGAACGCAAATCGGTTCGACAATCGCAATCTCGTCGCCTGCCTCAAGAAGTTGGGCGAGGTTGCGAAGGGCATTGCGGTCATCAAGGCGGATGAACTGTTTGGTTTTCCCGCCTTGTAATCTGCCGGTGCCTCAACACGAAAGACGATACGATGATCATCACTGACGTTTCGGTTAAAACCTTCCTGACTACAACGCGCCGGCATTCCGATAGCGCAGGCCATGCGCATCCCGGGCCTGCGCACCAGGTGCAACAGGCAATGCTGATCATTCGCACCGAGGACGGTCATGAGGGCTACAGCTTTACCGCCCCTGAAATCGTGCGCCCGCATCTGATCGACAAGTTCGTCAAAAAGGTGCTGATCGGTCAGGACCATCGTGATCGCGAACGGCTTTGGCAGGATCTGGCACACTGGCAGCGCGGTTCGGCGGCACAGCTCACCGACCGTACGCTCGCGGCGGTGGATGTGGCGCTATGGGATTTGGCGGGACGCACGCTTAATCAACCGGTCCACAAGCTGATCGGTGCTTATCGCGACAAGGTCCGCGCATATGGTTCCGTCATGTGCGGCGACGAGTTGGAAGGTGGGCTGGCAACGCCGGAAGACTATGGCCGATTTGCCGAAAAGCTGGTCAAGCGCGGCTACAAGGGTATCAAGCTGCACACCTGGATGCCGCCCGTCAGCTGGGCACCCGACGTCAAGATGGATATCAAAGCCTGCGCTGCAGTCCGCGAAGCTGTCGGCCCCGATATTCATCTCATGATCGACGCGTTCCACTGGTACAGCCGCGTAGACTCTCTTGAACTCGGTCGTGGGCTGGAGAAGCTTGGTTTCGACTGGATCGAGGAGAGCATGGACGAGCAGTCGATGTCCTCCTACAAATGGCTGGCTGACAACCTCGACATTCCGGTCCTCGGGCCTGAAAGCGCGGCTGGCAAGCACTGGCACCGCGCGGAATGGATCACGTCCGGCGCGGTCGACATCCTGCGCACCGGTGTGAACGACGTCGGCGGCATTACGCCGGCTCTCAAGACCATGCGTCTTGCCGAATCTTTCGGCATGGATTGCGAAGTTCACGGCAACACGGCGATGAATTTACATGTGGTGGCTTCAGCCAAGAACTGCCGCTGGTACGAGCGGGGCCTGCTGCACCCGTTCCTCGAATATGACGATGGCTTCGACTACCTGAATTCGCTTTCCGATCCGATGGACGAAGACGGCTTCGTGCATGTCCCGGACCGTCCGGGAATCGGCGAAGATATCAATTTCGATTTCATAGACAATAATCTCGTCAAGAAGCCTGCCTGAGAAACTGCAGCTGGACGGATGAATATCGGGAAAGCTCATCCGTCGGTGGAGGGATTGTGATCATAATCGTTGAGGAAGACATGCGCCGGGAGGAGGCCACGCCGCATGGCAAGATCGGCATGTCCACGGCATTCCGACTGACGGCGGACATCCCGAACCGGACGCTCGAATTCAGGAAGCGCATTCTTCATCCTGGTTCGGCAATCGGCGCGCATCTGATCGATCATGACGAGGTCTACTACGTCATCTCCGGCGAAGGCGAAGTGTTTTCCAACGAGCAGGCGCAGTCCCTGGGTCCTGGCATGATGGCCTATCTTTACCGCGGCGATGCGGTCGGCATTCGCCAGATCGGCGATGCGCCCCTTGAGATGATCATTTCGTATCCGCTTGAAAACCGGTAGTTGATTGACAATTCGCAGCAATATATGACAAATAGGTAAATATGTATGATGACTTTACTAGGGCAAGCATCATGCGGGAGGAGCGAATGTCCAAAAATTCCAAGACAGCTGGCTGGGGCTCTGCTCTCGCTGTAAGCCCTGCTAAGAAGATCAGGCGCCCGTTCAACTGGCGTTCGCTGATGTCGCAGCTTTTCACCGTCGCGGTAACGCTTTTCGGCCTCCTTGTGCTGACGTTTGTCATCGGACGCATGATGCCGTCGGACCCGGTGCGCGCCATCGTCGGCGAAGACGCCACGCGCGAAACCTACGAAATGGTCTTTCGCCAGCTTGGGCTCGACCGTCCGCTGTGGGAGCAGTTTTTCATCTATCTGCGTGACGTGCTAACCGGCAATTTCGGGGTGTCGATCCGCACTGGACAGCCCGTCATCACCGATATTCTTCACGTGCTGCCCGCGACCATCGAGCTTGCTACCTTCGCTATCCTGATCGGCGCGACGCTCGGCGTGAGCCTGGGTGTTCTTGCTGCCGTCAACAAGGATCGGTGGCCGGATCACGTCGTCCGTGTGTTCAGCCTGATGGGTCATTCGATGCCGATCTTCTGGACCGGCATGATCGGCCTTCTGGTTTTCTATGCCGCACTGGGTTGGGTCGGAGGCAGCGGTCGGATGGCGGATTTCTATATCGGTCTTGTCGACGAGCGCACAGGATTCCTGCTCATCGATTCCGCGCTGGCTCAGGACTGGGAGGTTTTTCGCTCGGCGCTCAACCATCTTATCCTGCCTGCGAGCATTCTCGGCTACTCGTCTTCGGCCTATATAACCCGCATGACGCGCAGTTTCATGCTCGATCAGATCAACCAGGAATATATCACGACCGCCCGCGTCAAAGGCTTGTCCCGCCGCCAGACGATCTGGCGCCACGCCTTCCTCAACATTCGTGTCCAGCTCGTCACAATCGTCGCGCTGGCATATGGCTCGCTGCTTGAAGGCGCCGTCTTGATCGAGACGGTTTTCGCTTGGCCGGGTTTCGGGCAATATCTGACCAACAACATGCTGATCGGCGACATGAATGCCGTGATGACATGCGTGCTGATCGTAGGAGTGATCTTCATCACCCTCAACCTGATTTCCGACATGCTCTATCGTATTTTTGACCCGAGGACGCGCTGATGACGACCCAGGCCACAAAACTTGCTGTTCCCGGTCCCCTTCTGGCACTTGGCAACATCCTGCGTTTCCTGATGAAAAGCCCGACCTCGGCTTTCGGACTTCTGGTGATCTCGGTGCTGATCGTCGTTGCCGTTTTCGCGCCTTGGATCGCCCCATATGGACCGTATGCCCAGGATCTCAATAATACGCTGGCCGCGCCCGGCGGAGCGCATGTGTTCGGCACGGATGAACTGGGCCGCGATATTTTCAGCCGTTTGGTTTACGGCACGCGTATCACGCTGACGATCATATTCCTCGTTTCCATCGTCGTCGGTCCTATCGGCCTATTTGTCGGAACGACAGCCGGCTATCTCGGCGGAAAATACGATACCGTCATGATGCGCATCACCGATATTTTTCTGTCCTTCCCAAGCCTGATCCTTTCGCTTGCCTTTGTCGCTGCCCTCGGTCCCAGTCTCAACAATGCGATCATAGCAATCGCACTGACGTCCTGGCCGCCGATCGCGCGTCTGGCGCGCGCCGAAACGCTGACCTTCCGCAGCGCCGACTACGTGGCTGCGGCCCGTTTGCAGGGTGCTTCCACGTCACGCATTGTCATAAAGTCGATCGTGCCGATGTGTCTTCCCTCGGTCCTCATCCGCCTCACCCTCAACATGGCGACCGTCATCCTCACCGCCGCAGGGTTGGGCTTCCTGGGCCTCGGCGCCCAGCCGCCGGTGCCGGAATGGGGTGCCATGATTGCAATGGGGCGTCGTTACATGATCGACAGCTGGTGGCTCGTCACCTTCCCCGGTTTTGCTATTCTTCTCGTTGGCCTTGCTTTCAACCTTCTTGGAGATGGGCTGCGCGACGCGCTCGATCCCAAACAGATGAACCGGAGATAGACCTATGACCGGTGAACAGATTCTCGACGTAAGAAGGCTCAGCGTCAGCTATCGCAGCGACGGCGGCTATGTCGATGCGGTACGCAATGTTTCCTTTAAGCTCGGTCGTGAAAAGCTTGGCATCGTCGGCGAGAGCGGCTCTGGTAAGTCGACGATAGGACGCGCGCTCCTGCGGCTTTTGCCGACGGCACGCATCACGGCAGAAAGCATTCGTTTCGAAGAGCTCGATCTCCTCAATATTTCCGAGCGCGAAATGCTCAAGGTTCGCGGACGGCGCATGTCGATGATACTGCAGGACCCGAAATTCTCGCTCAATCCGATCCGGCGCGTCGGCGACCAGATCTCGGAGGCCTACCTGACGCATTTCAAGTGCTCCAAGGCGGAAGCGCGGGCAAAGACTATCGACATGCTTCAGGCGGTCCAGATCAGAGACCCCGAACGCGTCTACGATCTCTATCCCCACGAGGTTTCGGGCGGTATGGGTCAGCGCATCATGATCGCCATGATGCTTCTAACCGATCCTGACGTCGTTATCGCGGACGAGCCCACATCCGCGCTCGACGTGACCGTCCGTCTGCAGGTTCTCAACATTCTGGACAGGCTGGTCAGCGATCGCGGCATCGGTCTGATCATGATCAGCCACGATCTCAATCTCGTTCGGAATTTCTGCGATCGCGTCCTGATCATGTATGCCGGACAGGTGGTTGAAAGCCTGAAGGCTTCGGAGCTTTCGAACGCCCAGCACCCTTACACTCAGGGTCTTCTTGCCGCGCAACCGCGTATCGGCGGCGGACGGACGCCGCTCAAGGTGCTCGACCGCCGGCCGGAGTGGAAGGAACCTCTGGAGGTGCAGGCATGAAATCGATCAATGTTAAGAACCTGACGATCACATTGGGAGATGGTCCAAAAGCCGTGACTATCCTGCCCAATGTATCTTTTTCGGTAGAGCCGGGTGAATGTTTCGGCCTGGTCGGCGAAAGCGGCTCAGGTAAATCGACCATTCTTCGCTGCATGTCGCTGCTTTTCAAACAATGGAAAGGCGAGATATGGCTCGGCAACCAGTCGGTGCGCGATATGCCGCTGATCGAACGTTGTCGCACCGTCCAGATGGTTTTCCAGGACCCTTACGGTTCGCTCCATCCGCGCCAGTCGGTTCGCACGGTGCTTTGGGAGCCTCTCCGTATCCATAAGCTTGATCGCCAGAAGGAGCGCATGGAACGGGCGATCACCGAAGTCGGCCTGCCGGTAGAATTCCTCGATCGCTACCCGCATCAGCTTTCCGGTGGCCAGCGTCAGCGCGTGGCGATTGCCCGCGCGCTGATCCTAGAGCCTTCGATCCTGCTTCTGGACGAGCCCACCTCTGCGCTCGACGTTTCGGTGCAGGCCGAAATCCTGAATCTGCTTGCCGATCTCCGCGCAAGGAAGGGCTTCACCTACCTCATGGTAAGCCACGATCTGGCGGTGGTGGATTACATGTGCGATCGTTTTGCGGTCATGCAGGCTGGTGATATTGTCGAGATCCTGGGCCGGGATGCGCTTGAGGACAACAAGGCGACCCATCTGTATGCACGGCAACTCATTGATGCCTCTCTGGAATATGACAGCGCCATCTGAAGGGCTTCTTCCATTTCTGGCAGAGAGGATCGCCACAAACCGCTATCCGCTCGCCATTCGCGAGCCCTTTGGCGAATGGCAGAAAGAGTTGCGCGGCATCTGGCGCGGGGGCCTGCCTCCATCGAGCGCCATTCGCTCTGAAGTCCTCGAAGATCAAGGCACCCTCCGTCGTCTGCGTTTCCATTATCCGACCGGCGATTGCGGTGAAGCCGTACTGATGCTGCCGCAGTGGCATGCCCCGCATGCTGCTGTTCTCCTCATGCACGACCATGGCGGCGTCTTCGACATAGGCTGGCGGAAGATGGTGTCCTGCGAGGCCGGAAAGGCTCATGCCGAACGACATTACGACGGCCGGTTTCTGGCAGATGACCTCGTCAGACAGGGCTACGCCGTCCTCATCTGCGATGCGCTCGGATGGGGCTCGCGTTTTGCGGGCGGTTACGAAGAGCAGCAGGCTCTTGCCGCGCAGGTCATGCAGGCCGGATGGAGCTTGGCCGGGCTGGTAGCCGCGGACGATCTTGCCGCCTTCGACTGGTTGGGCCGGCAGCCGGAGATAGATCCGACACGCGTCGGCACCCTGGGGTTCTCGTTCGGCGGCTTTCGTGCGTGGCAACTGGCCGCGCTCGAACAACGGGTTCGAGCGTGTGCGGCGCTCTCCTGGGCGGGAACCAAACAGGATCTACTTGCCGCGGGTGCAACACTCCTGAAAGGTCAGTCGGCCTTCTATACGCTTCATCCGCACCTGGCTGTCCTCGCCGACTTTCCGAACATGGCCGCTCTCGCGGCCGACCGCCCGCTCTTTATGCGGACCGGTTCCGACGATCGCCATTTCCAGGCGAAAAGCGCACAACATTTTTTTGCCGTAGTCGAGAAAGCAGCTGGAACAATTGGTATGCAGCCGGACTTAGGCATTTTCCTGGGTGCCCATTCGTTTCCGAAAGACACGCAGAGACTGATGGCGAATTTCTTTAAGCGACACCTCGCTTAAGCCGATATGTAAGCCAATAGTGGAGCCGTCTTTCTCTCTCCATTAACCGTCGCCTTGCATCTCCACTTGTACAGGCCACGATCAGGGGCAAGCCTTCGCACGTGCTGATGACCTATGACGAGTTCAAACGATTGTCCGGCAAGCGCCGCAGCTTGGTCGAGACCCTGTCCATGCCCGGGAGTTCGATTTCTCCCCGAGCGTGTCGAGATTGTTTCGCGCGCGGTTGATCTGTCTTGAGCTATCTGCTCGATACCAATGTTGTCTCCGAACTGCGCAAGATTAGCGAGGCCAAGGCCGACGCCAATCTGGTCGAATGGGTCGGACGGCAAGATGCCGCCTCATCCCTCCTCTCGGCCCTCACCATGCTGGAACTGGAGCGCGGTATCCTTGGCGTGGAGCGGCGCGATGCCCGCCAAGGCGCACGGCTGCGGACCTGGCTCGACTGTCCGCCCTGAATTTGCCGGCGGAATTTATCGACGATGTCCTAATTGCTGCGACCGCTCTCATTCACGGGCTGACGGTAGTCACCCGCAATGTCAAGGGCCTCGAGGGCACCGGCGCGATCATCATCGATCCCTGGCTTGGATGATTTCGCTGCGTGCGTTTAGAGGCGAGAATCCGCGGGGTTATGTGCCAGTCGTTCGGGATGATGAGCACCCATCCGGCGAGGACCGCCCTGCCGAAATGAAAATTCTCGCAGAGTGCTTTGCCTCTATTCAGCCTGGAGACAGCACTGCCTTGCTTCCACACGCGCCGGCTGAGGTGGTGCAATTCTGCATTGCCTGGAAGGGCTATTCGCAGCGGGCCGCTTCAAACCCTGATCTCTGGGAATCGCATTCGTTGGCAGCCCAGCGACGCGCTCGCTCACTCTGCCAATTGGCTCGCCGGATCAGCCATAGGTCCTATCATCAGATAGACTTTCGTCTGACGGTTTGCGGTATAGGTCGCATGCCGGTCTAAGCGGGAACCAAACCCGATTTTCCTGGTTTGAGGCCATGCCGCCTTCCCCGAAGCGGTACATGTGAATGCCCCTTCTCTTGGCCCGCTGCAATCCCGCAACGGGCCATCTTTTTGGGACGATTTAAGAGATCTTTCGAGAAATTTTACGGTTGTCGTTTTGCAGTCAATCGGCGTCTTCCTGACTTTGTGTGGTTGACAGACCGCTAGCGATGCCGCCGTGACAAACTGTTGGCCTCTTCAAAAAGCAAAAGCGTGCTATCGTTGATCGGTTCGACAAAGAGAGATTCAATATGATCGATAGGTGGGACTTAACTTTCAACGAATGGAACTGCCTTTTGCGGCTCTGCCGTCACGAGAGCGCCACTCTTACGGATGACATTGACCGGAAATTCCGGGAGCTTGGCTTGACTGATGGAACAGGTCTTACCGAAGCTGGAAGGCAACTTGTCGAGCACGAGCTTCTTATGGAACGAAGGAACCGGCTTCAACGATGAAGTCATAGACGACGCTCTCGCCGCCGTTTGATGGAGTTGTAACAGGGTGCGCAAATTACCCTGGCTCGGCTAAAGACCAGGCAATTGCAACTCATTGGCGCCGTAGCGTAGAAATGGAGGCGACAAACGGTCGTGTCCCCGGCTTACTGAAATATATTTCCCTTTTTACGCGCCGTAGACCGCCATTCCTTGCGGGGATCGGTCGGCAGAGATCATCGAGTAGCGCTGCGTCGAGCATCTGGCCGCCGACCACTGGGATGGTCGCTCCAGTTCTAAGCTGAATGATTGACTCCCATCTTTTGCGCGAAAGCGCATGATGTTCTGTCGTCGGCACCTCAGGGGCACACCGTCGCTTGCAAGATCATTGTGCTTTCGCCAAATCGGAGGCCAGAACTGTGTCCCGTTACACTGAAGCAATCGATGAGAGGTCAATAGCGATGATGAAACGGGTGCTGGTCGGCGAATGTGCTCGCCGAGTCATTAAACCCGAAAGCATCGAAGGCGAGGAGCTCGCTCTCGTTATCCTGCGCGACGGAATGACCGAAGAGTGCGAACTTACTGTGCTGTTGCGCAATCTGGTTGACTGAGCACGGTAATGCGAATGCTGTTTCAGATTTCCCGGGCCTGGGTGGCACGATGGCGAAGCGTCTGTCAAAATCAACTGCCGCACTTCCTGCCGCAGCGGAACCGCTTCTGCAAAGCCGACGGTGGGCACAGCTTGGCTGTCCCCGCCGGCACGGCAATTTTTCGCTTGGCCATTGAGGTTCTCTAATTGTGATTTATCGTTTTGACGGCGACGAGGTATTCTTGCGGGCGCTAACGAAGGAGCTCAGGAAGATGAAGACCCTTTTGATCATTGCCGCCGCGGTCGGTCTTTCAGCAACCGCCGCCGCCGCCGAGTGCGCATATCATAACAAGGTCAGCGCAGGAGCTGAAGTCGATCGTTCGATGACGACCGCCAGCATCGCAACGGACGAGAAAAAGACCAATGACGGTGTTCTGCTAAAGAAGGGCGAGAGGTTGCCCGAAAACGCTGCGAGAACGGAATAACGCGCCACTGATCTGACGTCGCCTGCCACGATGGACGGGTTCGCCGAATTCGCCCATTTGGAACGGTGTACGTTTCGAGAAATTCCGCGCCGAGCCGGGGGGGCAAACCTCTTGGCCTCGGCGCGACCAACGCGGACAGTCGGCGCTTGGGAGGTTTGGCTCGACTAGACGAGGTAGAAATACCTTTGAACCTCGTCCATCCAAAGTGCACGACGACGCCGGTGCCACGGGGCAGCGCATTGTCCCCCCCGGGCATTCCGGTCCGCCCCTAGGCAGCAAAGTATAGCGGTCGGAGCCGTTTCCGCGCGCCGGCCGTTTTGACATTGTGCTCATCACGTCCTTGGCGAAAATCCGCCTGCAATTGGTGAGCCACTATTGAACTGGGGCTGTTACTGGCCGGATGCCTACGCGAAAGCGGGGTAGTCCGTGTACCCTGCAGCGCCACCGCCATACAGCGTGGCCGGGTTCATCTGCGCCAAGGGCGCGCCGCTTTGCAGTCGTTCCACCAGATCGGGGTTGGCGATAAACGGCCGGCCGAAGGCAAACAGATCCGCCTTGCCCTCGGCAAGATGCGACGAGGCAAGTTCGAGATCATAGCCATTGTTGGCGATATAGGTCTTGCTGAAGCGACGGCGCAGCGATTCGAAGTCGAATCGCGCGATGTCGCGCGTGCCGCCTGTGGCGCCCTCGACGACATGAAGGTAGACGATACCAAGCGCGTCGAGTTGATCGACGATGTAGTTGAACTGCGCCTGGGGGTCACTGCTCGAGATGCCATTGGCGGGCGAGACAGGCGAGATCCGGATGCCGGTGCGTTCGGCGCCGATTTCCTCGACAACCGCAGCCGTGACTTCCAACATCAGTCGGGCGCGGTTTTCCACCGAGCCGCCATAGGCGTCTGTCCGAACATTGGAGCCGTCCCTGGCGAACTGGTCGAGCAGATAGCCGTTGGCGCCGTGAATCTCGACGCCGTCGAAACCGGCGTTAATGGCGTTGGCTGCCGCCTGCCGGAAGTCGTTGACGATCCCCGCAAGCTCGTTGAGGTCAAGCGCCCGGGGTTGCGAAACGTCGACGAAGGCATTGTTGACGAAGGTCTTGGTTTCCGCCCGGATCGCGGAGGGTGCAACCGGTGCTGCGCCGTTTGGCTGAAGATCGACATGGCTGACGCGGCCGACATGCCAGAGCTGCAGGAAGATGTGGCCACCCTTCTCGTGTATGGCAGTGGTGACCTTACGCCAGCCGTCGATCTGGGCCTGGGTATAGATGCCCGGCGTGTCCTGGTAGCCCTGCCCCTGCTGCGAGATCTGCGTGGCCTCTGAAATGATCAGCCCGGCCGAGGCGCGCTGGCCGTAATAGTCTGCAGTCAGGTCGCCGGCAACGAAGCCCGGGCCGGCGCGGTTGCGTGTCAGGGGCGCCATCACGATGCGATTGGCAAGGGTCAAGGAGCCGAGGCTATAGGGTTCAAAGAGCGTCTTCTTGGTCAAGGTTCACCTGTGGTGTTGCCGCCGCAGCGGCCTGTCTACGGTTTGTTGGATGGTGCTCAGGCGACGGGACGGTACCGTTCGGCAGGATGTGCGTTGCCAAAATTGGCAAGCATGGTCTTTCGCCCGGCCTCGAACGCGTCCCACTGGCCGGCATCAGGAAGCGGGGGAATAGTCACCGGCTCGCGGCGGTCGAAGCCGACCAGCGCCGCATCCACCAGGTCTCCGACCTCCATGACGTTGTTCAGTGCGTTGACGTCGGCGCCAACATGCTCCCAGATCTCGGTTCGGGTCGTGGCGGGAAGCACGGCCTGGACGTAGACGCCCTTCGGCCCGAGTTCGAGGCTGAGCCCCTGAGACAGGAACAGGACAAAGGCCTTGGTCGCGCCGTAGACCGTCATGCCGAACTCCGGCGCCAGGCCCACCACTGAGCCGATATTGACGATTGCCCCCTTCCCGCTCTTGGCAAGTCGCGGGGCAATCGCGCTGGCAAGTCGGACAGGTGCGGTCGCGTTGAGCGCAACAAGCCGGGACATCTCGTCCGTGCTCTGTTCGATGAAGGTTCCACCAATGGCCGTTCCGGCATTGTTGATGAGAATGCCGATGCTGTCATCGTCGTGCAATCTGGTCTCGACCTTGGCGAGATCAACCGGTTGCGTGAGATCTGCCTGCATGATGTCGATCGCCACGCCGGCTTCCCGACGCAGCCGGCTCGCCACGGCCTCGAGGCGCGCCACGTCGCGGGCGACCAGCACGAGATCGTGCCCGCGCCGCGCAAAACGATCGGCATAGGTGGCGCCGATGCCGGTCGAAGCGCCGGTAATGAGGACTGCAGGAATTGTACTCATAGGATTGCTCTTTTCCGTAACGGAACCTATATTCATGATCATCATCATGATTGCCGTAAATATGATAGCTATCATGTAAATGTCAACGATGGTTTGGGAGAATTTTAAGAATGAAGGTCAGCCGAGAACAAATGGCGGAGAACCGACGCCGGATCCTGGATGTTGCCAGCCGGCTGTTTCGCGACAAGGGGTTCGATGCCGTCAGCGTGGCGGAGGTCATGAAGGCGGCCGGTCTCACACATGGCGGCTTTTATGGACATTTCAGTTCAAAGGACGATCTGGTCGCACAGACCCTTGCCCATGCCCTTGCTGCAGACACCGTTGGGGGAGGCGATTTCCACGCTTATGTCGGCTCCTATCTTTCACCTCGCCATCGCGACAACGCCGCCGGTGGTTGCCCGACCGCCGGTCTCGCCGCGGCCATTCGCCACCAGACGCCAGCGGCACGCTCTGCCATGGCGGAAGGGCTGCGCGCTCAGATCGCCCGGATCGACAAGGCACTCCCGCAATCGGATCCGGCGCACCGGCGGCGCGCCGCAATCGGAAGCTGGGCAGCGATGGTGGGCGCGGTCATCCTCGCCCGGGCGATCGATGATCCTGAACTGTCGGACGAGGTCTTGGAGCAGACGCGCGCATGGATTGATAGCAGCGTGAATTAAGCCGCGAGGCTCTCCTAACGAAAACATTGAAAAATTGTGTGGAGCATAAAGTCGCTCACAGCCTTGTCTTCGTCGTGAACAAAACTGACCGCGAAGAGACGCATGTCCCGCAGGCAAAGCAGCATCCCCCTCGAAATGGCGTTCGATTGTCCGCCGAGTTGTCTCGCAGCCCTATTTAAGCCGCAACGGAGGCGCGGCAGGACGAAAGTACCTCGTCCCATTGGCGATCGGCCCCCTTTTTGCTGACACGGGTGAATCGCTCGTCGCCCGACGCTTTGCGGACCGCAGACACGATTCTTTGAAAATCGACATCATCTGTCGGCTCAAACCGAACTCCTAGCCGAGCGAGACGACCGTTTACAGCCCCGATAATTTCTGCAGAACCGTCCCAATCCTCCTTCACTGCGAGCACTCCGCTTATCGCTGCAATCGCGAGGTTCACTACCATTGGATAGTCATATCTCTCGCCGATGGCCAAGGCCTGGCCAGCGAGCGCTGCAGCGCTCCTCCAGTCACCGCTGTGCAGTCTAAAATGAGCAAGGTTTTGCAACAGGTGACCAGGCCAATAGGTGTCACCCAGTTCGTCGAGCAGTTTGAGGGCCTCAAGATAGTAGGCTTCAGCAGCAGCCTCGTCCCCCTCAGCGCGTGTCCCTTCCCCAATTGCAATCAGGGCAAGCACGGTTCCATAGTCATCGCCAATGAGCCTCGACAGGTCCAATGACTGCGCAATCAACATGCCCCCTGCCTCAGGATCGCCTGAGGTGGCTTTCGCGATGCCGGCAACAATTCCTGCAGTTGCGATGCCGGGCTTGTTCCCCAGCTCGCAGTAGATTCGGTGACTTTCAACACCATATTCACGGGCTGTTTCAGGATCACCGGACATGTATCGGATCAATGCGGCTGAGTTCAAAATTCCCGCCAGCGGCTCCGGCTCACCCGTGGTGCGCGCATGCTCCAAAGCCTTATCCGACCATGTTCTCGCTTCCGAAAACTGGCCTCTCGATATCCAAAGCCACTTCAGCGCCTCCATGAGCTTGGCGGATTGCAGGGCGCTGGATTGCCTCATGCACCAATCAAGCGCCACCCGAATGTTCCCGGCTTCCTGCATCAGGTGCTCGACAAAGTCGCGCTGATTAAACCTCATCACGTTTGGCGCGGCTGATAGAACAAGGTCGGTAAAATAATCCGCCTGACGCATCCGCATAGTGTTGTACTCGCCCGACTCTCGCAGTTTATCGAGCGCAAAATCGCGAACCGTATCCAGCATGTTGAGGCGCGGCTGACCCAGCGCCGTCTTTCTGAACAACAGGCTCTTGTCCAAAAGAGCTTCCACGGCGTCAACGACGTCGGCGTCGTGGTTGAACAGGGATTCGATGGCATGGAGATCGAACCCGCCATTTAACACAGCCGACGCGTAAAAAACCCGACGCTGACTTTCTGTCAGGAGACGGTCACTCCATCCGATCATCAGACGAAGGGTGCGGTGACGGGGGTCGATATCCCGCGCCTTGCTCCGAAGGTCTTGCGTTGAGGTTCGAAGCCGCTCCTCCAGCTCTGCTACACCCAGGAGCCCCACATGCGAGGCTGCCAGTTCAAGCGCCAGCGGTAGCCCGTCAAGTCTCCGGCATATCCTGGAGACCAAACCTGCTGTGTCATCTCCCAATCTGAAATCTGGCCGTTCGCGGTGCACGAAATACTCAAAGAGCTGCACGGATGGGTTCTTTTGAATCTGATCGAAGCCCGCCCCTTCATCGGGAGGGCTGAGGGGAGGTACGACAAATTCGACCTCGGAGCGCAATTTGAGCGGCTCACGGCTGGTGGTCACAATGGTGACAGCCGGGCAGCGCCTGAGGATGCTGTTTATGACAGGAGCACCTTCGACCAGGTGCTCGAAGGTGTCGAGTATTAACAACACCTCAGCACCGCCGAGCGCGTTGCACACCGTTTCTATGGCGGAGATGCCGGGTACCTCCTGCAAACCAACGGCCTTGCAGATCTCTGAACCGATTAAATCCGGACTGTCAATTTCTTGCAACTGCACGAAGAACACTCCCCGTGAAAAGGAGCTTAATGCTGATCTGCCAGCGTGGATCGCCAAGCTGGTCTTGCCCACACCCCCGGCACCCGTCAGCGTAACGAATCGGCTCTGTTTATCTGCAATGATTCGCTCGAGCCGTTCCATTTCAGAGCGTCGACCATGGAGAACTGACACATCGGACGGGAGGTTCGTGCGATTCGCGCCAATAGATGAGACGGGTGCAAAATCGCTTTGCAATCCCGGGATCACCAGATCGAACAGCGCTTCAGGATATCGAAGGTCCTTGAGCCGATGAAATCCGAGATCGCGTATTTCCACATTCGCCCCGATAGGGCCTTCTGCTATCGCATCGCGGACCACATGCGAAATGACGATCTGACCTCCGTGCGCCACGGACGCGATCCGAGCCGCACGATGCACCTCTATCCCGGTTATGGCAGTGTCGTGTCTTCTCACCTTTCCGGAATGCAGCCCCATCCGGACCAGAGGCTTGCATCCTTGAGCCCATTCCTCTTTCGTCAGCGCGTATTGCGCGTCAATCGCTGCCTGAACCCCTTGGGCGGAGGCAGGAAAGAGCGCGAACACAGAATCTCCAACCACGTTTATTTCCTCGCCACCGTAAGAGTAGATGGCGTTGCGCAAAAGCTCATTGTGCCGAAGGAGCATCTCATCGTAGAGATCGGGATAAGAATCCACCAGGTTTGTCGATCCCTCGATGTCAGTAAAAAGCATGCAAACGCTGTCGTCTGTTGGTTGAGGCCGGCTTTCTATTTGGGTTGCCACAACAACACCTCCCTCGGAGTTGTCGCCTGACCGGGTGCGAACAGAAAAGTCCGTCGAACACACTTGGTCAGAGCTAGTTGGGTGCGATGTATGCTTAGCCGTTCTGCGTACGACGGGTCGTTTGCTATGCTTATGAGGAGCTCATTCCACGAACCGACACCATGAGCGTTTACCAACTGGTGTTCAGCCTGCCGGAGATCCTCGATACTGGGCCGAAGGCCACATCGCCGAGCCTCGGAGATGGCCCTCTTGAAGACGTCGAACCTCATCAGTTCGGCCTCTAGCTCGCCCGAGCCGTCAAGAATATTCCAAACTGATGTGATCGGCGCCACCAATTCGCCGTTGCGCCCGGTAATTTCACTGTGCAACCATCTGTATGCCTTGCCGGAGCAGCAAAGCCATTCGATGAATTCAGGCTCAATCTGCTGCCGACCAGCACCACTCAGCGGGTCTGCAGGTCTCTCCCTGCCATCGCCTAAGAGTCCAAACAGCTGAGATGAACTGGATCGGCGGAGCGGCGCTTTACGGGCCTCTCGCATTTTCGAGACCCGCTTTGCAGCCAGAATAGCGTCGGCGCGCTTTGTGTCTATCTCGCTTAAGAAGTCGAGAACCTCGCTAGAGAGAGAACACCCGGCCCCCTGATAAGCGCGCGGCCAAGTCCGCAGAGTAAAATGAAGCGATTGCGCCGCCGAAATAATTTTCTCAGCCTCGAGCGCTCTCACGAGACCTTTCCTGGTCGCCCGTCGCAGAGCGATCCGCATGTTGATCAATGGTTCTGTAAGCGGCGGAAAGGGCAAGTCCTCGCGGAACAGGACTGCCACTTCGTCCTCGGCGGATATTGTCCGATCCTTGAAGAGTCGAAATATGATCCCAACGCCATGCACGCCCGCCGGAAAGCAATCCGCGGCTCGTAGCGCGCCCATGCTGGAGGCGCCAACCACAACCGCCCCATCCCGGACAACATCAACGACCTCGCGTGGCGAAATGGAAAGGACGTTGCCAAATGCGCCGTCGATGATCAAAAAGAATTGGTGCTTCAGGATACGATAAGCATAAAGGTCCCCTCGCCTCGCTGGAGGTCTTATGATCGCGTCAGGCAAAATGGACAGGATATCTGAAGCAGGGGCGCTTGGGCCCAAAAATACGACCGGCGGCATCCGCATCGTCGCGGTCATTACAACAGGTGCCTTGCACTTCGCCAGCCGACACGACAGTGGTCTATGGTAAAGAGCGAAAGACCGGGGACGCGCACTCTTACAACAGGCAGGCCCAAGGATTTCAGGCTCATGTCGATTACGATGACCTGCGTCAGCCCTAGGGACTTTAGTCTCTCTATTATGAATTGCAGTTCTGTCTCGAGGTCCGGCAAGTTTGTGTCAGGAATCGTCGAGAAGTCATGCTCCGCCCCAGAATTCCAAGACGTGTGTTCGGTAGCCCGC
The DNA here is from genome assembly GCF_000379605.1 of Rhizobium giardinii bv. giardinii H152. Lineage (GTDB taxonomy): Bacteria > Pseudomonadota > Alphaproteobacteria > Rhizobiales > Rhizobiaceae > Pararhizobium > Pararhizobium giardinii. Next base: position 35,036 of record NZ_KB902646.1, read on the forward strand.
CGCGAGGCTGGTACCTGATTGTAAGAGTCACGGGCACCGTGAATAACCCCGAGCCGTGATTGGAAGGATTCGAGGATAGCATGTGTAACGGCGGCTCCGGCCAGAAGGTCGGCGCCCCAACCCTCAACGACGAGCGGCATAGGCCCAGCGGCACCACAGAAGAATGGATCTATCAGCGTGCTCGAGATGACTGGAACCTCAAGGTCGGTCGTCAGATCTTCCAGTATGAGTTTTAGGTTTGCTTTTTGGGCGCGCTCCGCGAGCGCCTTGGGTATGGGAGGAAGTGAGCCCAGATCAATCCTGCGTCGACCAGGCCCAGCGTCCCCTTCACGTCCATACCGTTGGAAGAAGTGATGCTGACTGACAGCATCACGTTCGACCACCTCCAGAATTGCGCTGCGCACCGCCCGGCCACGAGTGAACCCGGCAGCCAAGCCATTGGTATCGACCTGATCCAGTATGCTTTCCTTTCCAGGAGACCTCGCCAGGTCAGCCAGAACCCAAATCGGAAGCGCGCTGACCAGTTCCCAACCCTCGACCCAATCAAACGGCGAATCCGGACGATAGCTGGTCAGCGGTGGAAGATCGAAGGACAGGGGATCTGCAACCCTGGCACCCGCGGACGTCAGCTCGATATAAGTGGCATGCCGAGACTCGCTCTCCAGCTCCTCTGCAGACACCCTCTCGACGGCCTCCATCACGGCACTGACGCGAGCCGTTTCCTCGTTCAGCCCCTTGCCTAGATGAGTGGTCAAGTCTCTTGCCAAGGGTGTGACCGCCGCAAACACAGGAGTGCCCAGGATGTCGAGCGATGTGATATCGGCTATGCGCGTTACCGGGACTTGATCGATTGTTGTTTTGAGGAACAGCTTGCGTTTGGCCTCTTCCAAGGCGCTACGCCCCTCGTTGCGGCGGTCGTACAGCGGCCAGCGGTCCAGCAAGCTGGGCGACGCGTCAGAACCCACAGATGACCTGGTGGTTCTGGTTGAGATAAATATGGGACCCGGTTTTTTGACTAAGGTTTACAAGAACCGCGATTTCAGCATCGGTAAGGTTTTCGATCGCGTCATGCACTACCTTCGGGAGCATATTCTCGTCCACGTCGGGAATGACATTTGATTTTTTCAGCTGGTCGAAATTTGACTGGAAGCCCGGCATTGTGATCTCCTCAGGCTCTGAACAATTTTTCGATGCTTGCGAGATTGCCGTCAGCGATTTTGGAATCATGAACCGCTGGCCGTCAGTAATAATAGGATGGCGGCTCCATACCTGTCCAGTAATACTAAAGAGGTACGCGCCTGATAACTGGGCCGAATTTGAATAGTATCCACAATGAGCTAATATTTTCCGGTTTGGTTTGTTGCTAGCCGGTTGGTGTCTCTATGGATATGCTTGAAAGACAATCGAATAGTGACTTTGTGAGGGGCAGAATTGAGCTCTGCTTGCCAGCTCTTAAGGCGGCCTTCGGCGACCTTTGGCGAACCGAACCTCACCGGGAAATGACGATTGCTTTCTTGGTCTTGCTTCATCAAATCATGCGGGCGTCGGTTCCCCTTATGCAATGCGCAGCTGAGCGGGGCGATCAGCTCGAGGGAACCGATAAGTCTGCCGCTTTGCTGGGAGGATATTATCGGCATCATATTTCCGAGGAACTGCACCACGATACTTGGGCACTTGAGGACCTGAAGGCTGCCGGATGCGATCCTGGGCGAATTCTGTCCATCACCCCTTCAGTTGAAGTGGCACGATTGGTCGGCACCCAGTATTATTGGGTTCATCACCATCACCCTCTTATGCTACTCGGATACATCGCAGTTCTCGAAGCTTTTCCTCCTGCGGACAATAAAATCGATGAGATTCGGGACCGTTCGGGCCTGCCGGACTCAACGTTCAGGACTTTGAGAATTCATGGAGACCTTGATCCAACCCATAGTGCTGAGATCGATCAGACGTTTAATATGCTGCCGCTGGATCAGAAACACCTGGAAATGGTCGGCTTGAGCGTGCTCCATAGCTGCGATGCACTCGCGGCAAGCGTGCGAGCCCTGCGACCGCTCGACCTGTTTAGCGGATCGCCATTCGGCTGACGCCGCATGTTGCCGTCGTTTTATTGCTCTAGACTGAATCGGAGGCAGACCTGTCAGGAAAGAATTCCGGCAAGCTCCTCCCTGACCTCGAGCAGTGGCTGCAGATAATTCTCGACAACAACCCCCATAGGTTCAGGTGACGCGGACAAGCCGGTGTTGAGCGCTGCGATGACGATACCTCTGGCATTCCTGATTGGGACGGCTATCGAGCGCAGCCCAATCTCGACCTCCTGGTCGACGGCTGCATAACCTTGGATTCGAGCGCGTTCCAACTCAGCCATTATGGCCTCCAGATTCGTGAGAGTGTGGGGCGTTCTGGCGCTTAGCGGGCAGGTCTTCAGCAGTTCACGGGCCTGGTCTTCCGGCAAGGCGGCAAGCATGACCCTGCCCATTGAGGTACAATATGCTGGTAGTCGCGATCCGGGCATGAGGGCAATCGACATTACCTTCCGTTGGGCGGCGCGCGCCACATACACGATCTCACCCTCGTCCAGAATTGCGACTGACGTGCTCTGCCCGATCTGCTGTGCAAGCTGATCCAACCAGGGTTGAACGATGCGAGGCAGTGGCATGGATGCGAGGCAACCGGTCCCGAGTCTCAGAACACGCGGCGTCACCGTGAAGAACTTGCCATCGTATGCGCTGTAGCCATGCGCGGCGAGTGTAAGCAAGCATCGGCGAGTAGTCGCTCTATCAAGCCCGGTAATGGAAGCCGCGTCCGAGATACTCAGCCGGGGATTTTCGGCGGTAAAGGCTTCGATGACCCGCAAACCCTTTGCCAAGCCTCCCATCATGTCACTTTGCTTGATCTGTACCATCGTAAACCCGTCCATTTTGTGCGATATGATAACAAATAATCTATATCGCACAAATCTGTTGCGGTCGAGCCCTCGAGAAGTTACCTAGTGAGCATTGGATTTCATCTACGGACGGGTCTTGACCTTAGGAGGAAAACCGGATGAACAAGACGATCGGCAGCCTTGCGGAAGCAGTAAAGGACATCGGCGACGGGTCCATTGTCATGATCGGTGGATTTGGGGGGTCGGGCGCACCGATCGAACTCATCCATGCGCTGATAGACAAGCGGCCCATGAGCCTCACAGTGATCAACAACAATGCGGGCAACGGTCGCATCGGTATTGCCGCAATGATCGACGCCGGCATGGTGAAGAAGATGATCTGCTCTTTTCCGCGCTCTTCCGATCCGCGCGCGTTTACCGATCGTTATCTCGCAGGCGAAATCGAGCTTGAGCTGGTGCCGCAGGGAACGCTGGCCGAGCGGATTCGCGCCGGTGGCGCAGGCATTCCCGCCTTCTACACACCGACGTCATTCGGAACGGAACTAGCAGAAGGCAAGCCGATCGCTGAGTTCGAGGGCCGCCATTATGTGCAGGAGCGTTGGTTGAAGGCAGACTTCGCCATCGTGAAAGCGAATGTTGGCGATACCCACGGCAACCTGACCTACAACAAGGCCGGCCGCAACTTCAACCCGCTGATGTGCATGGCGGCTGCCAGGACGATCGCGCAGGTCTCACAGATCGTGCCTGCGGGCGGGATCGATCCGGAACAAGTTATCACACCCGGCATCTTCGTGACCGGCGTCGTCGAAGTCGCAAATCCGCGGCAGGAAGAAGAGCTCATTCGAGCCGGAGTGGCCTACGCATGACCATCGACACACGCGAAGACATCAAGCTGTCGAATGCGCAGATCGCCTGGCGGGCAGCCCAGGACATCGCCGATGGCGCCTATGTCAATCTGGGCATTGGGTTTCCGGAAATGGTGGCTCGCTATCAGCCACCCGCACGGCAGGCCGTCTTCCATACGGAAAACGGAATTCTCAACTTTGGCGAGCCGCCAGCTGCCGGTCACGAAGACTGGGACCTGATCAACGCTGGAAAGAAGGCAGTGACGCTCAAGCCGGGCGCGGCATTCTTTCATCACGCCGATAGCTTCGCGATGGTGCGTGGCGGACATCTCGATGTGGCGATCCTCGGCGCCTATCAGGTGGCGCAAAACGGCGATCTCGCCAACTGGCGGGTGGGCAACAAGGGTGTGCCAGCCGTCGGTGGCGCCATGGATCTCGTCCACGGCGCCAAGCAGGTCTTCGTCATAACGGAACACGTCACCAAGGACGGCAAACCGAAGCTGGTCGAGAAATGCACCTTCCCGCTGACGGGCGTCGGCTGCATCACTCGGGTCTATACGAGCCATGCGGTGATCGACATTGCCGACGGGCGGTTTGTCGTGCGCGAAAAGCTTGCCGCCATGACGATGAAAGAACTGCAGGCGATGACCGGAGGCGAACTCGTCACAGATGGCCCCGTCACCGATCTCATCGTGCCTGAGCTTTGAAGGGAAAACCAAGATGACGGAAGCCTTTATTTGCGACTTTATCCGCACACCGATTGGCCGTTTCGGCGGCGCGCTTGCAACTGTTCGCGCGGACGATCTGGGTGCTGTTCCATTGAAGGCCTTGATGGCCCGCAATCCAAGCGTCGATTGGGAAGCCGTCGATGATGTGATCTTCGGCTGCGCCAATCAGGCGGGTGAGGACAATCGTAACGTCGCGCGCATGTCGCTCTTGCTTGCTGGTCTGCCTGTCTCTGTCACCGGAACCACAATCAATCGCCTGTGCGGTTCGGGTATGGATGCCGTCATAGCCGCCGCGCGCGGAGTAAAATCAGGAGAAGCCGAACTGATGATAGCCGGCGGTGTCGAAAGCATGAGCCGCGCGCCTTTTGTTGTGCCCAAGGCAGAGACCGCTTTTTCACGCAATGCCGAGATCTACGATACTACTATCGGCTGGCGCTTCGTAAACCCGCTTATGAAGAAACAGTACGGCGTCGATTCCATGCCCGAGACCGGCGAGAACGTCGCAGAGGATTTCAAGATCAGCCGTGAAGATCAAGACGCCTTTGCTGTACGTAGCCAGAACAAAGCGGCGGCAGCGCAAGAAAACGGTCGGCTGGCAAAAGAAATCGTCCCCGTCTCGATAGCCCAGCGCAAAGGCGATCCAATAGTCGTTTCGGAGGATGAACATCCCCGTGCCACCACGATCGAAACGTTGGCAAAGCTTGCCACTCCGTTCAAGAAGGAGAATGGCACGGTGACCGCTGGCAATGCTTCCGGGGTAAATGACGGGGCGGCAGCGCTTATCATCGCCTCCGAAGCGGCGGTCAAGAAATATGGTCTGACCCCGATCGCCCGCATCTCCGGTGGCGCGACCGCCGGCGTTCCGCCACGCATCATGGGTTTTGCTCCGGCACCGGCTTCAAAGAAGCTACTAACCCGCCTTGGTTTGAAGCAGGAACAGCTGGACGTTATCGAGCTGAACGAAGCCTTCGCCTCCCAGGGCCTTGCGACATTACGGGACCTTGGCATTGCCGACGATGATGCTCGCGTGAACCGAAACGGCGGCGCAATTGCGCTTGGCCATCCGCTCGGCATGTCCGGTGCGCGGATCACCGGGACAGCCGCACTCGAATTGAGGGAAACCGGCGGTCGCTACGCACTGTCCACCATGTGCATCGGCGTCGGTCAGGGTATCGCGGTGATCATAGAGCGCACCTGAGCGCTAACGTGACTTAGGCGCCGTGGCACATTACCCCAGATCGAGGCCGCCCCGCATTCTTGACCAGTGTTCCTGCAAATCCTGTTCATTGTCACACCTCGATTCTCGCACACCAGCCGCTAAGACTCCGGACCTTACGAGATCGCGCCAGGCCCGGATTAAAGGGCTCACTGAGCAGTTGCCTCAAGATCAACCTTGTCGAGAATCAACATGGGGTTCTCCGAAGCTGCAACCAGGTCAAACACGCTCAGGCCGTGTTCGGCCTTGGATCTGACCGTCAAAGTGAAGGTCCGGGGCGCGGCAATGAAGTGCAAAAGCGCGTCGATTGCGCCCTCAAACTTCGGCTGAGCGACCGCAAGCTGTTGCAAAGCCTCGGTGGCCATCATCGTGACCATGGCGCGCGCCTGATCCTCCGTCATCTCGCTCTGCTCGGAATAGAGTTTGATCCCCTTGGCCATCAACCCTTGATCCTCGATCTTGAGCTTCACCTCCCGCGCTGTGAGCCCGAAAAGCGCCAACTGGGTCTTGGCTGTGTCTAGGGAGAAAAACTCCTCGGTGAACCCTCCCATCAGGCCGGAAAGGGAAAGACTGCCCATGTCCTTGCCGCTGAGCGAAATGTCCTTGATCAACAGGTTCTGATTGGGCTGGTCCCAGGCTGCCGCGAGGTTGTAGGAGAAGACCAGGTTTTCGAAGCCCAGTTTGCGCAGCTGGATATAGGCCTCGTCCTTCGAATCTGCCGGGACGGGAACGCTCAGCTCTTCCTGCCGGAGGCGGATATCCGTCGGAATACCGTTATGAGGCTTGGTTAGCGCCATCTCATAACTTTTGAGCGAAAAGCGGACCCTTTGCGGAACGAGTATAGTGGCAGGTTCGTTCACAGTAGCGGCGGATTCGACCGAGGGCTGATCCGCCCCTCTTTTCTGGCCGGCGCCCGGAATCGCTGCCTCAGACGACAGCGGATCGCTCGTGGGCTCGTCGGTTCCTTTGGCCTGAACTTGAACATCAGCGCTTTCCTTCTCGGTTGCGCTCACAGTCTCAGGATTGGCTACGTCGACTTCAATTCCCGCAACGCGGATCGTGCCAAGCTCCGGCATCAGCGTCGTGAATGCGAACGTCTCAAGCTGTTGCTCGTTAAGCCCGGCCATTTTCTTTAGTGCTTCAAGGGGGGAGTGCCAGGAAAAGCCAGTAATGCTCGCTTCGCCGATCTTGATGGTGTCAGTGCCCTCGGCTATCGACAACCCGTGCACGCCCGCGTCGAGCTTTCGGCCGTCCAGTTGAAGAGCCATTCGTTCGACGGCGATTTTGACCCTCTTGCCCGCGTCCTCACCCTCATTGTACGGCGCATCGACCTTGAAGCCAAACAACTGCATGTCTCCCTTGCCGATCATATCGACGACGGACAGAATCTGGTTAAAAAATGCCTGACGTTCCTCGGGACTGAGCGCCTCTGGATCCGTCACTGACTTCAGATTCTCCACCGTTTCGAGAAGCGGCTCGGCCGGCATGCGCATACTGAAACCGTTGATGCGCATCTCGTCATAAGCGAAGTTTACTTTGCCGTCCGAGAGGGTGATTGCCTTGACGGAAAGGGGGCCATAGAGCGGCTTTGCCTCCGTGTCTCCCGGACCGGCCTTTTCCGTGTAGAGCCGGGCCATATAGGCCGCGTCGAAATCCTCGCCCGCTATCGCTCCAGTCGAACCGAGCATGCGCTCTTTCCTCATCACCCCTTCGCCATCCGGAATATCCATGGCGATATCGAAGCTGGCGTTGCCGATGGAGTAGCGGCCAATGCGTCCATTGGCGATGTCGTCGAGCGCGACGTTCTTGTAAATTGTCTTCTGCTCGCGCCCGGCAATGGATTGAGTGAGCGTAACCTCAGACGCCGACATGCGCTTTGCCGCAAAGCGTTCGATTCGTTTCGACACTGGCGCAGCGCCCTTGCTGTTGAAGAGCTCCGTTAGCGCGTCGTCGTCGACATTGGCGCCTTCAATGCTTGCACGTGCGACAGAAATCTTGTCCGTCGCCACCTCGACATTGAGGCCGTTCATCTCGATCCCGCCACTCAGGAAGAGGTTCTTAAGCCGTCCATCAACCGCCGCGATACGAAGATTGGTGCCGTCGGCGAGCGGCAACGCCAGGTTACGCAGATGAATTCGTCCGAGAAAATCCACTTCGACGGAATCTGCCTTGCCGCCACTCTGGGCGACAAATTCTCTGACGTTCTGTTCGTGCACCATCTTGACGCCGATGACGCTTACGGCGGCGACAGCGAAGATCGCGACCGCTCCCCAAAGTGCCCTGCGCCCACCCTTGCCGTGTTCCTTGCCTGCCTGCTTCACGATGATCGTCCTTTCACGATGCGAAATTGAAGTTTGTATGCCTTTTATGCACGCGCAGATTGCTCCGCAAGGCTTTGCGACACGACCCAATGACGGGTCGAGTGCCCACGACCCGGCGCGCGCGACTATCGCGCTTCGCCACTTCGCGCAGCAGCAACGTAATTCCACTGCGTCGCTCCATGGGCGCGCAGCCGTACTGCTGCAAGAAAGTGCCGAAGGTGGTTTTGGGCTTAGCGCAACTCCAGCTTTTGAACTGTCCGGTCATGACGTTGTTGAGTGTGATGCCGACTTCATCGTAGGGCTGTCGGTGTTGCTGACATAGCGATACCAGCGCCACAAGAGGTGATCGTCAGCAGCAGTCAAACCAGCTTCTTCATGAACTTCCTTTAAATGCAGATGCCGCCGTGCAACTTCACGACATGCGTGCCATCCCGCTGACGAGTATTCCCGCAAACAGGAGCGTCGACAGGCTCTGTACCAGCGTAACTATTCCGAGCCAACGAGGCGGCTCGCCGAACCAGCAGTAGATACCGTTGCAGATGTTGGAGACCAGGTTTCCGGCACCGAGGACCAGTAGGCCCAGAATGGCTCCAAGGTTGGGAAAGAAGCCGCCGCCTGAAGGACTCACGATCAGGAAAGTGCCGAGCAAAATGCCGCCGCACGCCGCTAAGACTGAAAGGAAAGCACAAACAGCAAGCGCGAGACTTCTCATTGACCAGACGATCCACCGATTGAGAGGTTATGGGCGAGTCGATCATGGGGACGAGTGATGCGTTGGCTGGGCATCGCACACGTCAACGAAGTATCGATTCAATTTTAAGTTTTGCGATCAATTGGGTTGGAAGATCGCCGCTTATTGTGGGCGCGTCGGCTTTAGCAAAGGCCATTTCGCCTTCCTGCCACGCATCGTATTCCATATCGATGCGCATCCCCACGCGGTCGAGTGCTGCCCAGGAGAAATCTAGGCCGCCGCCTTTCCGCACCGACCAGCCTGCAGCTGCCAACGCTTCGATGACCGCTCGCCAACTTTCCTCCGACATTCCGGAAAGACAAATCCGATCAGACATTGCCATTCCTTCCATTTTGGTGACGAAATGATTTTTGACCGAGCGCGCAAGTCCTGGGCAATCCACTACGGACCGTCCCGCGGCGTCACCGCCATTTTCAGGGCGCGCATGAACAAGCGGGTATTATCTTCAAGGCCGGAACCACCAGACCACTGCGTGTGCTTGATCCCATCCATTGCAGCGACGATGATATTCGCTAGTTGAGCAGGCCGGGCCTGCAGTGGCGCAAGATCGATTTCCTTGCGCTCTATGGCGACAATCAATTTCTGTGTCAGCATGCTCAACAGCTTTTCCCGCGCGGCCAGCGTGATATCCGCAGCCAAGGCCATATTCGCCGCAAACAGCTCTTCGGCATCGGCACTGCCGCCAAAGGGCGCGATCAACTCCCGCTGAAAAACCCCGATAGCCGCTTCCACGCGATCTAGAACGCTACCCTGACCATCCAGCATCGCTGCAACGTTATCCAGTGTCAGGGCATGGGCTCGCATTGAACCGGCCCGAAACAACTCTTCCTTGCTTTTGAAGCTCAAATAGAGCGACGCGCGTGAGATTTTGGCCGCGCGCGCGATGTCCGCCATGGAAGTCTTGCGAAACCCAAAACGCACGAACACCGGCAAGGCGGCATCCAAAATCTGTCCGGTTTTTTGATCATTCCCAACCACTTGGTCAGCTTGACACTCTGTATCCACCATGTCAATTGGATCACTAGACAAATATCGTTTAAGTGTCTATCGTGGCCCGCCAGGCGCCCTATGAGGAGTTCCCGTGAGAATTGTCCCCGGCTACCCGAACGATGCCATGGTATTCTCACAGGCATCGGCGGCGCGGCCAGCGGCCAGCGGTTTTATCGGCGGGAAGTTTTTCTGGCTCAAGGATTTGGTGACGATTCTTGCACATTCCTTCCCCGACCATGCCTCCCGGCTTCCGTGCGGCGAAATCCCGGCGAGATCGTCAGGGCAACGGCGCCATCCGATCCCAATGCACGAACGATTGTCCACGAACTCAACCGCGATCGAAGTGCCAGTTCAGCAAAGGCGAAACGCCTGCTGAACTGGCGCTCCCGCCCAGAAGAAGAGTGCATCCGCGCCAGAGACCAAAGCCTCATCGACCTGGGATTGGTGGGCTTGGGGTACGACCTACCAATCCCGATTCACTGTGCCATCACCCCGGTGACGGCACATGGCCCCCCTTATCCCGCACTAAATTTGAGCGATCTCTTGCTTCTAGATGGAGAATCTACATGTCAACCCCAGCCACCGACGTAACGTCGCCAGCCAGTGAGGCTAATCTTCTTCGCGAAACGGAACGCGCCCGACTTCGCGCCCTGGTCAGCGCTGATGTTGTTCGGGCAGAACAGCTTCATGCTCCGGACTTCCAGCTGATCACGCCAATCGGTGCGGTTCTTTCAAAAGACGAATACCTGGGTGCGATCGCCTCCAGGCAAATCCGGTACCTGACGTGGGAGCCCGCCGACATTGCCGTGCGCCTATATGGCGGCGCTGCAGTCATTCGATATCGCGCACAGCTTGAAGTCGTCTTCACCGGGCACCAAGTTCCCCTCTGCGAATACTGGCACACGGACACCTATGAGCAACACGACGGACGCTGGTTGGTCGTCTGGTCGCAAGCCACTGCCATCAGGTAGCCAGTGTCTCGATGGTGGTAAGGATCCTGCCGCCCCATTCGGATCATTTGCGGTACTCGCTATTTAGGGCGCTTGCCGATCCTGAACTTTGAGAAGCTTGGCCGTCGCCCGAGTCAATCCCCCGTCGTTCTCGTCGGCCACATCGATCTCATCAATGAGATAGTCGCGGCTGCTCCAGCGAGCCCCGCCCGGAACCCTGCCCTTCGGTTTGTCTTCATTGCCCATGTCGGTCAGCGCGTACCCACCCTCGGCGGCCGCTGGCGATAGACGGTTCTGGTGACTATACCGTCCTTCTCCAGCTCCTCAGTTGCTGGATAAGCATCTTCTGGTTCACCGTTCGCAGCGCCTTTCGAGTTCGGAAAAGCGGGACCGGCTGGCCGTAGCGGTCGCTTGGAGATGACGACGCAGCGAAGCAGCTTGTATGGGGATGGTGAACGAGGTCGGATTCGATCCGGTTGATGGCGGCCCCCTCACCCACACACGTTATAGCTGAACTTGCAATCTGTCGAAATGGAAGTATTGTTGCGGACTGTGCTCGACCTGGGAACGGCAATGCGATCTATTGAGGGGAACCAAATACTTCGGATCGAAACTGACCCCTTGCCCTTTCTAAATCCCGATTGACTTGCTCGAAGAGGGCTTGGCCAATGCCTCGTCCTCGACGGCCGGCTCCCACCCGAATACGCTGCGACCGCCGAACAGCGCGGAGTTGTGGAACTCCCCGGCAACGATTTCCTTGAGGTCGGGACCCGTGACATATCGTTCCATTTGTCGGCATTGATCGTCCAGCCGCTTCAGCGCCTGCAACTCCTCGTCGCGTCCAAGCCGGCCCTTCCGCACCGCCGATTTCATGACATTGATCGTCTCGTCATAAACCTTCAACGGCACAGGAAACGGGTGGCGGTCCTTGCCGCCATGCGCCAGCGAGAAGCGCGCCGGATCGGAAAAACGGTAGGGCGCGCCATGCACGACCTCGGCCACCATGGCCAATGCCTTGACCGTCCTTGCGCCCACACCCGGCGTCAGCAGCAGGCTCTCGAAATCCACCGGTCCCCGGTCGGCTGCCGCTGCCAGGTTGCCGTACAGGCGGCGCATGTTCACATCGCCCTGGCGTACATCGTGATGGGCCGGCATGACGAGGTGCGGCAGCATCGGCTGCGCTTCGATCACCGACGCGCCCTTCGGCGCGAGCTCCGCCTCCAGCGCGCAAACCTCCCGGACGATCCTGTCCGGCCCCAGGGACGCGAGCAGGTCCAATTGCCCTTCGCGCGACTGGACGGCGCGGCGGTCGGCAAGATTGACGATCTGTCCCTGATCGCGGCCCTCGATCGCAGCGTGGGGAGAGTCGACGAAGCTCGTCAGCCCTTCGGAGAGCCAGTGATAGCGCCGAGCCTGCCGCAGCCCATCGTTCATTCCCTGCTGGACCACCACCCATTTGCCGTCATTGGTGACGATGAAACCATGCAGATAAAGGTCGAAGCCATCCTGGACGGCGGCGCTATCGACCTTTGCGACGAGCCGGCTCGTGGTCGCGAGCGCCAGGCCGTCGATGCCGACACGGTCGCCGATGGACGCCAGTTCATCCGGAGTTTTGCGCGATTGCGCCCCACGTCCACCGCAGACATGGATACCAAGCTCGCCGGACAGCGGTGTCAGGCCGCGCTTCAACGCGCCGATCACGCTGGTGGTAATGCCGGAAGAGTGCCAGTCCATCCCCATGACGGCGCCAAACGACTGGAACCAGAACGGGCTTGCCAGCCGGCGCAAAAACTCATCGCGTCCGTAATGCTGGACAATAGCCTCGGTGATCACTGCACCAAGACGTGTCATCCGGTCGCCGAGCCATTTCGGTACGCGTCCGCCATGCAATGGAAGATCAGCGCTGCCCGCCCGCTGTGTCAAAGAATCGTCTCCGATTGGCCTGCCGAGAGGTTTAACGGAATCAGCGTCAGGATCCATATCAATTCGCTGGCGCGAACTCCCAACATCATATGGACGTTAAGGCGACCGTTCACAGCTTCTTGCTTAAAAATGGCGAACCCTTAAGGCCAAAACGGCAGGGAACATCGGCCGCCTTTTCCGGCTGTGGGCAACCTTAGTCCGAATAATCTCCATGAAAGACTCCCGTCATCACCCTGCTTCCTTTACAGTTTGACCGCCATCTCGCGGCTCCAGAGACGGAGCCTGCGGCAGGACTGGATGAAGCTGGCTATCCCCTTGGGATTATCCAGACCTATCAGGCCTTCGTCTGCTTCCGGATCGACCCCCGCCTTCTGCAACAACGGGGCGGCGCCTGAGGTGAAGCCGATGAACTTGCAATGAGCGAAGGCGTCGGCGACGAAATCGCGCGCTGCGGCCTCGCCCGTCAGCCGCTCGGCTCCTTCTTCGGTCAGGATCAGTGCCACCGCATCGAACAGAACCGATGGCCCCCCGTCGATCATGTGCCTGGCCTCGACCCAGCTTCCGTCGGCCGCCTCGACGCCGCCGACCTTTGGCGCGACCACTTCCATCACGGCACCTTCCTTTTCTATCGTCGTCTGTAGTTTCTTCAGCAGCGCGGCATCGGCGCCCGGACTGACAAGCACGCCGACCTTGCGACCGGCGAAGCTGTCAGGACCGTTTTTGATAATGCTAAGCGCCGGCGAAGCCGGCAGGTCGTCGCGCGGTCTAACTGCCGCATCCGCAGGCTCGGGCAGCTGCTCGATCCCCAGCTTGTCCGCAACGGCTGCACCAAGGGTTTCATCGACGTTGAGGAGATGCGATACCATCCGCTCGCGGATGACCGGATTCTCGCACTTGCTGAGTTCGAAGGTCAGGGCCATCACAATGTGCCGCTGTTCCGTTGCCGTCTGGCTGATGAAGAACTGCCGCGCCTGGCTGTAATGGTCGGCAAAGCTCTCAGCACGCAACCGCGCCCTTTGGCCTTCCACCTGGTCCGCGAATGCCGGAAAGCCCTTTTGCGGGCTCTCCCTCGGACCTTCGTTCCATGAATTCGGCTGGTAGTTCACGCGGCCGACCGGATTGCGCATCGCCATATGGCCGTCCTGCTGGAAATGCGCGAACGGGCATTTTGGCGCATTGATCGGTATGTGCGTGAAATTCGGGCCGCCGAGCCGCTTCAGCTGCGTGTCGAGATAGGAGAAGTTGCGGCCCTGCAGCAGCGGATCGTTGGAGAAATCGATACCGGGCGGAACATTTTGCGTCATGAACGCAACCTGCTCGGTTTCGGCGAAGAAATTGTCCGGCATTCGGTCGAGCACAAGGCGACCGACCGCGACGGGTGGGAGGATCTCTTCCGGGATGATCTTGGTCGGGTCGAGGACGTCGAAGTCGAAGTTGTCGGCGAATTCCTGGTCGAAAAGTTGAAGGTTGAGCTCCCATTCCGGAAAGTCGCCCGACTGGATTGCGTTCCACAGGTCGCGACGATGGAAATCCGGATCGGCGCCGTTGATCTTGACGGCTTCGTTCCACACCACCGACTGCATACCGAGCTTCGGCTTCCAGATGAACTTGACGAAGGTGGATTCGTCCTTGGCGTTGACCAGCCGGAAGGTATGCACCCCGAAGCCCTGCATGAAGCGGAAGGAGCGTGGAATGGCCCGGTCGGACATGACCCACATGACCATGTGCATCGATTCCGGCGTCAAGCTTATGAAGTCCCAGAAATTGTCGTGCGCCGACTGAGCCTGGGGAAAGGCACGGTCCGGTTCGGGCTTCACGGAATGGATGACGTCGGGGAACTTGATTGCATCCTGGATGAAGAAGACCGGAATGTTGTTGCCGACCAGATCCCAGTTGCCTTCCTTGGTGTAAAACTTGACCGCAAAACCGCGCACGTCGCGAGCAAGATCGAACGAGCCTTTGGAGCCGGCTACGGTCGAAAAGCGTACGAAGACCGGCGTCCTCTCCCCCGCGCGCTGGAAGATATCGGCGCGAGTATAAGCAGCCAGTGAATCGTAAGTCTCGAAGAAGCCGTGTGCACCATACCCACGGGCGTGCACGACGCGCTCGGGGATGCGCTCATGGTCGAAATGGAATATCTTCTCGCGAAAATGAAAGTCATCGATGAGCGCGGGCCCGCGCTCGCCGATCTTCAACGTATTCTGGTCGTCGGCAACCGGCCCCCCTTGCGCCGTCGTCAGTACCGGCACATCCCCCTCTGCAATCTGGTGAAGCTCTCCGCCGCTGCCGCGAACCAGCTTCTGGTCGTGGATTGTCGCAAGCCTGTCTGACGTCTTTCCGGGGCGCCGGGCCATGTGCTTTCCCTCCATGAAGAGTGTGGGTCGAACCCCCACAACGTCATGATGGCCAAATCGTTCCTCAGCAATCTGGTTCGCAAATCACGTCCGTTAAGAAGCCATTTCGGCGCGTCTGCGATGTAATTGAAGAGCAGCGCTGCCTGCCCGCGGTGTCAAAGAATCGCCTCTGACTGGCGTGCTGAGAGGTTTAATGCCGAGTTGCCCACAGGGCTCATATCAATTCGCTGGGCGAACGCCCAACATTACACAGGACTTAAGGCGACCGTTTATAGCTTCTTGCTTAAAAATGGCGAACCCTTGAGGCCGAAACGCCAGGGAACATCGGCCGCCTTCGTGATGCCGATACGCGGTCCAGTGGTGACCGTCTGCGGCTCCACTGGAATGGTGAGACGAAGGGGGTCGTCAGCCAAAAAGCAACCGTTGAGATCACCGGTCACGGCGAGCGCCTGGCAGACACGTCCGGGGCCGGAACAGAGCAGAACCGGATTGTCCATGCCCCGCCTCAACCGCATCAGGTCCAATCCTGCCGTCGGCTCCAGCGCGCGGATCAGGACGGCGCTCCCCGCCCGGCAAACGAAATTCAGGCACCAGTGGATGCCATACGACCGGTAGACATAGAGGCTTGCCGGCGGACCGAACATCGCCCGATTTCGACGGGTTGGCCCCTTGTAGCTGTGGGACGCCGGGTCTTCATCCGAATAGGCTTCCGTTTCCACGATCAGACCGCCGACGCCGGCAACGCGGAATGCCGCTCCGATCAAGTCGACCGCGACAATGTGTGCCGGGCGATCGAAAAACGAATTCATCCAGTTTCGGTCGCGTTGCATTGATGGCAATCCGTATTGTCTGGCAACCGCACCAAGCCAAGTATAGCCCTTTGCCCTGCGAGGACCTTGACCGTCCGACTGAGCGATTTCAAGGCGATAATGCTGGCAAATACAGCGGCGGATTACGCGCGCGGCCGCGAGGCCAAGTTGCCGTTGCGCGCGCTTATCGGACGCATTGACCAAATTTCTTTTCCACGGTAGAAATATGGAAAAAGGTAGAATATCGGAGTCTCCTCGTGTCGCTGAACATCAAAAACCCGGCAACCGTCGCTCTCGCCGACGAACTCGCGCGCCGCCTGGGCATCAGCAAGACCGCGGCGATTCATCAGGCATTGAGCGAACGTCTGCATCGCCTGGGGTACGGCGATGTTGCCCAGGAGCGCCTGCTCGGCGAACTGCGTGCAATCCGGGAGCGGGTGAACCGACTGCCCGAACTGGACAACCGCAGCGATGAAGAGATCATCGGGTATGACGAGCATGGAATTCCCAACTGATGGTGATCGATACCTCCGCCATCGTGGCAATCCTGTGTAACGAGCCGCAAGCGGCCAAGCTCGAAAGAGCGCTCGTCGCCAGCCGGGTTCGCCTCGTCCCTGCGACATGTGTGCTTGAGGCGCGCATGGTGCTGGTCAGCCGGCGCGGCGAACATGCACTGGCGGAAGTCGATCTTTGGCTTAGCAAAATCGAGGCTGACATCATCCCGGTCGATGCTGATCTGGTCGATTTGGCGACTCGGGCCTGGCTGATCTACGACAAGGGCCGCCAGCCCGCGGCCTTGAATTTTGCCGACTGCTTTTCCTACGCTTTGGCAAAGCGTGCCGACGAACCGCTGCTCTTCATCGGCGGCGACTTTTCCCAGACCGATGTCGAGGCGGCGTAGGCCAATAACGACCTGGCTGAATTCGTCCCCTCCCCTGCTTTGCCCGCGCAATTGCAGGACCTTACCGATCGTGCCCCGCGTTTATGTCGAGGCGGCGAGCTCGCTAAGCGTCCGTCTCGGCTTCGATTCTCAGAAAATTGTCTCGCCTTCGCATCCTTCTGCTGCTTCGGGCGTTTACGGGCACCCACCAGGATATAAGAAATGCGCATCGACCAGTGGCTTTCCCTTCTCGTCATCGCCTTAATGATGGCCGCTTTTGTATGGGGACGCTATCGACACGACGTCGTCGCCGCTGGCTCGCTCCTCGTCGCAATAGTGATCGGGATAGTGCCTGCGAAGGAGGCTTTCTCGGGATTCGCGGACGATATCGTCATCATAGTTGCGAGCGCGCTGGTCGTCAGTGCGGCAATCTCGAGGTCCGGAATTATGGACATCGCACTCCGGCGGTTCTCTCCTGAGAAAAGCGGGCCTCGAGCTCGGCTGATCCTCCTCGTCGGGATTGTCGCGGTGCTATCCGCATTCATCAAGAACATCGGTGCGCTCGCGATCATGATCCCCGTGGCAATCCAGATGGCACGCAAGTCCCGCGTCTCGCCCTCGATGTTCTTGATGCCGATGGCCTTTGCCTCCCTGCTCGGCGGCCTGATGACGCAGATTGGCACGTCGCCCAACATCATTGTTTCCCGCGTCCGAGAGGAAATCACAGGGCAGCCGTTCACAATGTTCGACTATACGCCCGTGGGCGCGGCACTCGCGCTCGTCGGGGTCGTGTTTTTAGGCATCTTCTACAAACTCCTGCCCGAGCGGGTGCGTGAGGAAACCTCGATGGACGAGGCGGTGAAGATCAACAACTACACGACGGAAGCTCGGGTCGTCGCATCGTCCGCGGCGGTTGGAAAATCCATAAGCTGGCTTCAAAAACCTGCGGGCGGCGACGCGATGGTTACCGGCATCATTAGCGAGGGAGGCGCTAGGCGTACGCCGCTTCCTGACATGAGCCTCAAGGAAGGCGACCTTCTAATTATTGAAGGTGAACAGGCTGCATTGGACAGGATCGTGACCGAGGGCAGGCTCCGTCTCTCAGAACGCACGCACGACACCGAAAAAGGAAAAGTCATCAACGCCGTTGAAGCTATCGTAGGCGAGCATTCGCCTTTGATCGGGCTGAGTGCCAAGGAGGTCGCTCTCTTCGAGAGCACGGGGTTGAACCTTCTGGCGGTCAGCCGGCGCGACATGCGGTTCACTGAGCGTCTCGGCGAAATCAAGATCCGCAACGGCGATGTCGTTGTATTGCAAGGCGACTTGCAGAAACTGCCTGATCTTCTGCGCGAATGGGGCTGCCTGCCACTTGTGGCGCGCGATTTGAAACTCGGCAGAGCCCGCAACGGGCTCATTCCCATTCTCATCCTGGCGGCAACAATGGTCGCGACGGCGTCGGGGGGCGTGCCCGTCGCGACCGCGTTCTTCGCGGCCGCCTTTCTGATGGTCGTGACGGGATCGGTTCCCCTGCGCGAGGTCTATGGTAACCTCGATGCTCCCATTCTTATCATGCTCGCTGCCCTGATCCCGATCAGCGACTCCTTGAGGACAACCGGAACCACCGACATTATAGCCGACCTGCTTTCTCGGACGGCGGAGGTGCTGCCGCCCTACGGCGCGCTCGCACTCATCCTGGTGGCGGCAATGGCTGTCACACCATTCCTGAACAACGCTGCAACCGTGCTCGTCATGGCTCCGATAGCCGCCACTTTTGCAGAGAAGCTGGGGCTCCAGCCCGACGCATTCCTGATGGCCGTCGCCATCGGTGCGGGATGCGACTTCCTCACCCCGATCGGCCATCAGTGCAACACCCTGGTTATGGCCCCGGGCGGCTACCGCTTCGGCGACTACGCCCGTCTTGGTCTTCCGCTTTCGCTCATCGTGCTGCTCGTCAGCGTGCCGCTGCTCATACTGGTCTGGCCTATTTGAGCAGCAAACGCTCCTGTAGAACAGCTACTCGATTACGAGTGCCGTGGCTGCGACGAAAAATGTGGAGCCAAGCAAGATTACCGCGCCGATGGCGATGCTCTGCATCATGATCAGGCGCCTCGTACGCTTACCATCCCAGTCGTAGGTCATCATCGCGTCTCAATGAAGAGGGTCACTTGCCGGCGGGCAGTGGGGTGATCAGTTAACGGGAGTAGACAACACAAAATTGAAGCGGTCAAGCGGAGTGCCGCTCAGGTAGTCCTAGCAACATCGGCACAGTGGTTATGTCCTGGCCGTATGGGGATCGATAATCGCGAGGCTTACGAAATCCTGACGCAAGACATCATCGGCCGCCAGTTGGTCAGCAAGCGGCCGCGCGGCCAGGTTTGCCACTGGACGGGGGCTGGCCTTGCCCCTACGCCAGCGGTGACGGCGCTGGCGAGCGCTCGTAGGATTTGCGTAACTTAATGACCTTGAAAAGCCCGCAGGGAGCTGATGATAACCAATCGACCAGCTCAACGCACGGCTGTCTGTCGATCCACCCCAAGAGACGCTGAGATCGAAAGGCCGCGCTCCACCCGATCGCCTCGACAAAAGGCGCCATGATCCGCTCGGCAAGACCGACGACCCCGGCCCCGTCACCGATCTTGCCGGCAATTACGATCGTTCCCTCCGGCTTCACGACGCGAAGGCATTCGTCGAGCGCGGCCTCCGGATCAGGCAAAAGGGTGAGAACGAAGGGCAGGATCACGACATCGAAGCTATTCGGCGGGAATTCCAGGCATTGGGCGTTGCCGACGCGCAAGTCGACCTGATCAAGGCCCTGAGCGGCAATCTTTTCTCTGGCTCTCGCCATCATCTCATCGGAAATGTCTATGCCCGTGACGTGGCATTTCCTGGAGTATTTGGGGAGCAATAGCCCTGTTCCGACCCCGATCTCCAATACGCGCCCGCTTTCCGCCGAGGCCAATTCAATGATCTTGCCATGAGCATCCGCCAGGATGCCGGCATAGAGGCGGTCATAGACCGGAGCCCAGATCCGGTAAGCGCGTCGCTGCCGCTCGATCAGATTGTCTTGGCTGCGGGAACGAGCTGCGCCGGTCACGGGTAGCATCCTCCGAATGATCCTTGGAGAGCGGTAGCCATGGCGGGTCTCGCCGCACAGCGACCCTCGGGGCTGCGTCGATCATCGTTCAATGAACTTGTTGAAGCGGCTGGTCTCACCGTCTTTCGTTTTGTCCTGGTAGAGGAAGGCCAGCTTGTTTTCGTCGAAGATCTTGAAGAACTCCTCCCAGCTGATTTCGTCGAGGTCTTCTTCCTTTTCGCCAAAGTCGATGCGAAGGACACCGCCCTTTCCTCTCGTGCGGATTACGGAGGGCCGACCGCCCCGCGATTCCGCCCACGCCCGGATTGTCTTGTGGTTCGTTGTTTCGGAACTGCTCATCGGTTACTCCTAGAGATGATGGCGCCCACGCGGTTGCGCGAGGCAGCCGTTACAACAGAAGATTCCTCTTCTTCCAGTCGCGATAAGGTGCAAGTAGCTGGCCGGGAAAGCGTCGTTCTATCTCGACTTCGATCAATGCTATTCGTGCAACAATCTCGGCTTGGTCAGCGCCTTCAGTGTCCTCACTCACCGCCTCCAGTGTGCTCATCGCGGTAAAAACCTCGTCATCCGTCATTGCTTCAAGTCGGGAAGCGAGTTCTGAAACCGGATCATTCAGCAGGTTATCTGCGGCCATCGGCGTTTCCCGTCTGCGAAACCTACCAACTTTCGAATGACGGTTTAAGTTCCACGTCCGGAGTCAGGCTTGCTGCTTTCGCAACGCAAGGCATCGTCATTCGGAACCGGCGCTTCGTCCCGTGCTCGCCGATTGGGACTCGATCAGCTGGAAACGTCACGGTGGCACAAGGACAGCCGCTCGCGATTCCTGGCGATCAGCTTAGGCCTCGGCGTCAAGCCATGAATGCCTCCGAAGGCTGAGCTGGGCGTTGAACGGGAACACGACCAGACCGTGCTCCTCGGAAAGCTCTGGCTGTGGATCGAGCTCAAGAGCGCATTGAGGACGCAAGAACCCGGTCAGAGATCCCGATACGCTCCTTGGCGTCGCACAGTGAGCGAAACAGCTTTCCACTTGTCGACCCCACCTTCGCTTGGACCAGGCGCGCGTCCGGCAAGACCTGCAGGCGTGACGTCGTCCTGCAGCCTCCGTCGCGTTGAATTGCCACGCGCAGAATGTGCAAATCCCCGTGTCTTTCGCGAGCATTGCAAAGCAGCATCAGACCTGACGCACCTTCGGCTCGAGGACAGCCCCGTTAACTTTTTGTTAACCGTGAATCATCTAAATATCGAGAACGAAAAATTAACGAAGATTACCGAAGTGTTAACAGAAGCTCGTTCGATTCGAATCAAGGGCCGCTCATTCTTGGCTCTAATGCTTTCTCCGGAAAACCCTCTCGACGAATGGCTCGGTCGGCTTGACGATCTCGCAGGACGTTCGGCGGGATTCTTCCTGGAACGACCCATCGTGCTCGACGTTGCCGAACTGGAGATCGACCGGCCGCAACTCAAGGATCTGCTCGGCGCGCTCGCAAAACGCAATGTGAGGGTCATGGGCATCGAGGGCGGCCGGCCGTCACACTTCGAACCTGGCATGCCGCCGGCGATGAGGGGCGGGCGACCGGCACCGGATATCGAGGTTCCGACGGACAAGCCCGGCGCTGCGACTGAATCGACGATCGTCGTTCGCCCCGAAGCACAGATCGTTAGAGCCCCGGCGTCGATGATCGTCAGGGAACCCGTGCGTTCCGGACAATCGGTGATCTTTCCCGAAGGTGACGTCACGGTCATCGGCTCAGTCGCGTCCGGCGCGGAGATTATCGCGGGCGGGTCCGTACACATCTACGGCGCACTCAGAGGGCGGGCGTTGGCCGGCTCCGTTGGTAACCCCGAAGCACGCATTTTCTGCCGGAGGCTTGAAGCGGAACTTCTGGCGATTGATGGAGTGTACAAGACCGCCGATGACATGGCGCCTGAGCTTCGCGGGCAGGCGGTGCAGCTCTGGCTAGACAGCGATTCGATCATGGCGGAGAGACTAAACTGAGCCGGCTGCCGGCCAGCAACAGGAGCGGGAATATGGCGAAAGTAGTTGTTGTTACATCAGGCAAGGGCGGCGTCGGAAAGACGACCTCAAGCGCGGCTCTCGGGGCAGCGTTGGCACAGCGCAACGAGAAGACCGTCGTAGTCGATTTCGACGTCGGCCTTCGCAATCTGGATCTCGTGATGGGGGCCGAGCGCCGGGTCGTCTACGACTTGGTCAACGTGATCCAAGGCGACGCGAAACTTCCCCAGGCCCTGATAAGGGACAAACGCCTCGATACGCTCTTCCTGCTACCCGCATCGCAAACCCGCGACAAGGACAGCTTGACGCCGGAGGGCGTTGAACGCGTAATGAACGACCTGAAGAA
Organism: Rhizobium giardinii bv. giardinii H152; assembly: GCF_000379605.1. Lineage (GTDB taxonomy): Bacteria > Pseudomonadota > Alphaproteobacteria > Rhizobiales > Rhizobiaceae > Pararhizobium > Pararhizobium giardinii. The sequence goes on from NZ_KB902646.1 coordinate 57,144, forward strand.
GCACTTCGATTGGGTCATCTGCGACAGCCCGGCCGGAATCGAGCGCGGCGCGACACTAGCCATGCGCCATGCGGACGTTGCTGTCGTTGTCACCAACCCCGAAGTTTCGTCGGTGCGCGATTCTGACCGCATAATTGGACTCCTCGACGCCAAGACAGAGAAGGCCGAGCGCGGTGAGCGGATCGAGAAGCACCTGCTACTCACCCGCTATGACGCCGTCCGTGCCGAGCGGGGCGACATGTTGAAGGTCGACGATGTCCTCGAGATCCTGTCGATCCCATTGCTCGGCATCGTTCCCGAAAGCATGGATGTGCTCAGGGCATCGAATATCGGTGCACCGGTCACGCTGGCCGATAGCCGCTCCGCTCCGGCGCTCGCCTATCTCGATGCAGCCCGTCGGCTTGCGGGCGAGACCGTGCCGATGACCATCCCTGGTGAAAAGCGCGGCCTCTTGGGTAAAATTTTTGGACGGAGGGCAGCATGAGCATTTTTCGTTTCTTCCGTAAGCAGAGTTCCGCCCCGACGGCGCGAGAACGCTTACAGGTCCTTTTGGCTCACGAGCGCGCTTCGGTCGGTCAATCGGACCTGGTGGCGATTCTCAGAGAGGAGATTCTCGCCGTGATTGCAAAGCATGTCGAGATAGACGATGAGAGGGTGATCGTAAAAATGGAACGTGGCGAGACCGTCACTACCCTTGAAGTTGATATCGAGATTCCAATAGCAGCCGACGTTCGCGCGGCTTGAAAAGCCTGAGCATGGGTCGAGGCTGCCAGTCAAAACGACCGCTGCCGGAACTGTCATAAATAACCACGGTTTCGGCAGCGCAGTGTCCGAGCGATCAGGACAAGAAATCCCGGCGATCAAGCTGGCTATGGTCACGGTCAGGATGGTGATCGTGAAGCCGTTCAGGCCATCAATGATGGCGACTGTTATTTGGCCGCCTCATTCGGGCCGACAGGACCTTAGAGCCGAGCTGCGCCTGTTTCGACGCTGTTCATCGTTTGTGCGGCACCAGTCGATCGAGGTGACAAGATATGGTTATCGGGAGCACGTTTAACAAAGCTTCCGCTTACGCTTGAATGGTGGACCTTTGCCAGCAATCATAGCACACCGCGGCTATTCGGCCGCTTATCGTGAGAATTCCCCTGCGGCGTGGCAGGGTGCCATCGAAGCGGACGCCGATGTCATAGAGATCGATGTCAGGCGGTCAACAGATGGCATTTTCGTTTGCTGCCATGATGCCGATCTCAAAATCGCGGGATATTCTGGTCTAATCAAACATATGACCGTTGCTTAGATTTCGGAGTTCTCGGCGGGAGGGCATCCCGCGGCGCCACGTCTCGACGAGGCATTTTCCGTTATATAACCAGCGACGGCGATATTGTTCGACGTGAAGGATGAGAGCCACATCGCATTGTTGGAACTTCACGAATATAGGCATTTATTCTCCGAGCACCGTCTGATCTTCGGTCTTCATAGCCTGGAAGCGGTTAGAACTCTTCGTTCCTTAGGTGACGCTGAAATCTTGGGGCTATTGAATGGCGAAGAGGCTGAGGATGAGGTCTTCTTTGATGCTGGGGGAAATATCCTGCGACTGTGGGAAAACATGACCACAGACAAGCGCGCTTGCAACCTTCAAGACCGAGGTCACGAATTGTGGATGACCGCGGGGGGATGGGGGACAGGCCGAGAGGTCGGCGAGTTCGACGCGGGTAACATACGCAGTTATCTTGACGCCGGCATTAGTGGCTTTCTTGTAAATGATCCGAAAGTTGCTCGAGTTGCTCTTGGTCCCTGCGACCCTGGGTAGGCAAAATAGAAACCCGTCCCGTGGCACTTGGTTCGATGAATTGCCCGCGTAGGTAGCGAGCTTCTAGCGCTCACCAACCTTGTGGCATCTGCAACAAAATTCGGCTGATCTCCTTGATCCGGTCGGTCAATGCCGTTTCCAAGCGCCGTCGAGACCGCTGGGAAATATTTCGCGGTTTTTTTTGGCGTTTTGGCAGGCTTGAGTGCAAAGGGTTTTGCGACTGCCATTGCGATCTTTTCGTAAAGGTTTTGAATATCGCTGAAGCATCGGTCCCACTCCCCGCCCCCAACCAGCCGTCTGCGGCCTCCGTGCAAGTCGGTGATCAAGGACGCTGGGCAGACTCCACGTCGCGTGCAAAAACAATACTGGCGTCACTAACAGTGGCGACATGGGCGTAAGCTGCGCGACTTGCGTTAACTGCATCTGCCCGCAAGATTGCTATGACGATGGCGTCGTGCTCTTCATAGGACCGTAGAAGGCGTCCGGGGAGGCGGAATTGAGCTCGGCGAAACGGGGCAAGGCGGGCGCGGGTTTGCGTCACCAATTCGAACACATGATCGTTGTGCGCGCCTCGATAGAGACGGGTGTGGAACTCAATGTTGTGAGCCTCATACTCGTCTTGCGCGCCGCGATGGACAAGCCGCGCCGACGCCTTGTGTTCGGATTCCAGCATTCTGCGTTCGTCCACCGTCATGCGTTCCGCCGAAAGGCGCGCGCAGATACCTTCAAGTTCCGCCATCGCCTCGAACATCGAAGCGAGGTGCTGTTGTGTAACATTGGTGACGACGGCGCTCTTGTTGGGTTCACGCCCGACGAGACCGATGGCGCAAAGTTGCCCGAGAGCTTCGCGCACGGGCGTTCGCGATACCTCGAAACGATTGGCCAGCGAAACCTCGTCGAGCCGCTCGCCAGGCTGCATAGTCCCGGTGATGATCAGATCGGCGATCGCTCGAACCATCTGCTCGACGGTTGTTCCGGACCGGATGACTTCTTTTTTTCTGGCGAGTTTCACGAGTCGAATCTGGTTCAATTTACACTGCATACAGATGCAACGCATGGGCATTATTGTCAATGCGCGCATTAAGCGCTTGAATATTCATGATTGTTTACGCGAATTTTGCCTGCCATTCGGCATTTTCGGTTTCGGGTGATGCTCAGGTTTTTCCTTTGCTTAAAATTAAATCAGTTTTCTATTATATTGCATACACTTTACGCGGAAAGGATCCTTGACAACAATCAACTCATTAAAAAGCAATATCTTATAGATTGGCACGCGCATTGCATGCAGTTTCCTGTGACCTTTTTTGAACCCGGCACCACGCCGCAAGGAGCCTGCCATGACCAAACTCCTTCCCATGAACCGCCGCAGCTTCCTGCAAACGACCGCGTCGGGCGCTGCCGCCCTCGGTCTTGCGCCGTCACTCTTTTCGACACCGGCCGCCGCCCAGGCTGCCCTGACTGTCGGCTTCATCTATGTCGGCCCCAAGGACGACTACGGCTACAACCAGGCGCACGCCGAGGGTGCTGCCGTGATCAAGGCGATGTCCGGCGTTACCGTGGTTGAGGAGGAAAATGTGCCGGAAACCGTCGACGTCCAGAAGACGATGGAATCGATGATCAACCTCGACGGCGCGAGCCTCGTCTTCCCCACCTCCTTCGGCTACTTCGATCCCCACATGCTCGAAATGGCCAAGAAATACCCCGACGTTCAGTTCCGCCATTGCGGCGGCCTCTGGAAAGAGGGCGTCAACCCAATGAATACCGGCTCCTATTTCGGCTACATTGGTCAGGGCCAGTATCTGAATGGCATCACCGCCGGCTATGCCTCCAAGAGCAAGAAGATCGGGTTCGTCGCTGCCAAGCCGATTCCGCAGGTTCTGCAGAACATCAACTCCTTCCTGCTTGGTGCCCGCTCGGTCGATCCGGCCATTACCTGCCAGGTCATCTTCACCGGCGAATGGTCACTGGCCGTCAAGGAGGCCGAGGCCACCAACGCGCTCGTCGACCAGGGTGCCGACGTCATCACCTGCCATGTCGATAGCCCGAAGGTGGTTGTTGAGACGGCCGCCGGCCGCGGCGCATTTGTCTGTGGCTACCATGCCAATCAGAGCCCGTTGGCGCCTGAGAAGTATCTCACCGGCTCCGAATGGGCCTGGGGCAATGTCTATACCGATTTCGTCAAAAAGGCGCAGGCCGGCGAGAAGCTTGGCAACTTCGTCCGCGGCGGCCTGAAGGACGGCTTCGTCAAGATGAGCCCGCTCGGTCCGGGCGTCTCGGAGGAAGCCCGCAAGAAATTCGATGCAACGCTCACCGAGATGATGGCCGGCAGCTTCTCCGTCTTCAAGGGGCCGATCAAAGACAACAAGGGAGGCGATGCCGTCACCGCCGGCCAGACCTTTGCGGAGGACGCGATCGAGCTGGAAAGCATGGCCTATCTTGTCGAGGGCGTCGTCGGCTCGACATCCTGAGAAATGGGAGAGCGCCATGACGATCGGAGTGAACACATCAACGCTTTCTCCATTATCCACCGATGCTCGCGGCCCCTCGCCTCTGCTTGAATGGCTAGCGCGACGGGCGGAACCGCTCGCGATCTCGCTTGGCGCGATCCTTGCCGGCCTGGCGCTCTTCTCTCTCTTCATACTGGTGGTCGGCAAATCGCCGGCCGACCTCTTCAGGCTGATGTATACCGGTGGCTTCGGTAGCTGGTTTTCCATCCAGAACAGCCTCAGCCGCGCGGCGCCCCTGCTGCTCACCGCGCTCTGCGTCGCGCTGCCCGCGCGGCTCGGCCTTGTCGTCATCGGGGGCGAAGGGGCGGTGGTGCTCGGCGGCGTCGCTGCAGCGGCCATCGCCCTGCCGCTGACGGCGTCCGTCCCGCCGATCGTCGTCGTCCCCCTAATGGCTTTTGCCGGTATGATTGCCGGTGGTATCTGGATCGGCCTTGCCGGTGTCCTGCGTCATTATCGCGGCGTCAACGAAACCATCGCCTCGCTGCTCCTCGCCTATATCGCAATTGCGCTGATGAACCATCTGATCGAGGGGCCGCTGCGCGATCCCGCCAGCCTCAACAAGCCCTCGACCGCACCGCTTCCAGCCGAATACATGCTTGGCAATATCCCCGGCATGGATGTCAACTGGGGCTTGGTGATCGGCATCGGCGCCTGCATGATCGCCTGGGTGCTGATTGAAGCGACAAGCTTCGGCTTTGCCGCCCGCATCGCCGGCGGCAATGTTCGCGCCGCCCAGATTCAAGGCTTGCCGGTCGGCCGGCTGATCGTCGGCTTTACGGCGCTTGCCGGAAGTTTTGCCGGATTGGCCGGCATGGTCGAGGTAGCCGCCGTTCAGGGCAGCGCCAATGCCTCGCTTGTCGCCGGCTACGGCTATACTGGTATCCTCGTCGCCTTCCTCGCCCGCCATAATCCGCTGGCGATCATCCCCGTCGCCATCCTGCTCGGCGGCATCGATGCCTCGGGCGGCCTGATCCAGCGCCGCATGGGTCTGCCGGATGCCACGGTACTCGTCCTTCAGGGCACATTGTTCGTGGTGATCCTGCTGTGCGAAACCCTCTATGGCCGCTTCAGGATCTTCAATCCCGACCTCTGGAAAATGCCTACCCTCAAAGCAAGGACCGCCTGATGGAAGACACCGGCATCGGCCTGTGGGGCGTGCCCCTCGCCATCTTCGCAGGCGCCATCCGCGTCTCGACACCCTTCATCTTCGTCAGCCTGGGGGAATCGATTACCGAGCGCTCCGGCCGCATCAATCTGGGGCTCGAGGGCACGCTCGTCTTCGGTGCGATGGCGGCCTACGCCATCGCCGTCATGAGCAACTCGCCCTGGCTCGGCGTTCTCGCCGCCATGGCGACGGGCGCGGTCTTCGGCCTCGTCCACGGCTGGATCTGCAAATTCCCGAGGGTCAACGACATTGCCATCGGCATCGCCATGATGCAGTTTGGCCTCGGCCTCGCCTTCTTTCTCGGCAAGCCCTTCATCCAGCCTGTCGCGCCACATCTCCCGTCCATTCCGCTCGGCGGCTGGTCGGATCTGCCGCAGATCCAGTCGGCGCTCAACATCAACGTGCTCTTCATCCTCGGCGCGCTTCTGTCGATGGTATTCTGGTGGGCCTTCAAGAACACCCGCGTCGGCCTCATCCTGCGCGTCGTCGGCGACAGCTCCGACGCAGCGCGCGCCATGGGTCTCAATCCGGATACCGTGCGGCTTCTGGCAACAGCCGTCGGCGGCTCGCTGGCAGCGGTCGGCGGCGCCTATCTCACGCTGTTTTATCCCGGCTCCTGGAACGAAGGCATCTCCTCGGGCCAAGGTCTGATGGCAGTGGCGCTGGTCATCTTCGCCCGGTGGAACCCGATCGGGTGCTTCCTCGCCGCCCTGCTCTTCGGCGGCGCCGGTGCTCTCGGTCCCGCCCTGCAATCGGTCGGCGTTACGCAGGGCTACTACCTGTTCTATGCCGCCCCTTACGTGCTCACCCTCGCCATCCTCGTCGCCACTTCCTCGCCCACCCGCTCGCTCGCAGGGGCACCCGGCGCCCTGTCGATCACGAAATAGGATATCCGGCCATGACCTCTCTTGCCGCAACTGCAATCCCTACCGGCGAAAACCTGAGCTACATCGACGCCGATCCCTATCCGTGGCCTTATAACGGCGCACTGCGTCCGGACAACACAGCGCTGATCATCATCGACATGCAGACGGATTTCTGCGGTCCCGGCGGCTATGTCGATCATATGGGCTACAGCCTCTCGCTCGTGCGTGCGCCGATCGAGCCGATCAGACAAGTCCTCGCCGCCATGCGCGCCAAGGGCTACCACATCATCCACACGCGCGAAGGCCACCGGCCCGACCTCGCCGATCTGCCCGCCAACAAACGCTGGCGCTCGCGGCGGATCAATGCGGGCATCGGCGATTTCGGGCCCTGCGGGCGCATCCTCGTTCGCGGCGAGCCCGGCTGGGACATCATTGACGAACTTTACCCGATCGAAGGCGAAACGATCATCGACAAGCCCGGCAAGGGCTCGTTCTGCGCCACCGACCTGGAACTGATCCTCAGCCAGAAGCGCATCGAAAACATCATCCTCACCGGCATCACCACCGATGTGTGCGTCCACACCACCATGCGCGAGGCAAACGACCGCGGCTTCGAATGCCTGCTGCTCGAAGACTGCTGCGGCGCCACCGACTACGGCAACCATCTGGCAGCGATCAAGATGGTGAAAATGCAGGGCGGCGTCTTCGGCTCTGTATCCAACTCCGAAAGTCTCGTGAGGCAATTGCCATGATCCAGATCCGCGACACACCGCTGCCCAGGGCTGGCAAGGCCGTGGGCATCCAGACGATCGGCATGACCATGCGCTTCGGCAGCTTCACGGCGCTCGACAATGTCTCGATCGACGTTCCTGCCGGCACGTTCCACGCGCTGCTCGGCGAGAATGGTGCGGGCAAATCGACGCTCGTCAAATGCATCATGGGCTTCTACCACCAGACCTCCGGCTCGCTGTCGGTCGATGGCCACGAGGTGTCTGTTCAGTCGCCAAAGGATGCCGCGACCTATGGGCTTGGGATGGTCTACCAGAATTTCACGCTGGTGCCGTCGCTGACTGGCGCCGAAAATCTGGTCATCAACCGCGCGCATGTGCCTGCCGTCATCAACTGGGCGAAGGAGCGCAAGGAGCTCGCCGCCTTCATGGAGCGCATGCCGTTCAAGATCCCGCTCGACCGGCCGGTCAGAGAGCTTGCGGCAGGCGAGAAGCAGAAGCTCGAAATCGTCAAGCAGCTCTATCTCGGCCGCAGCTTCCTCATTCTCGACGAACCGACATCGGTGCTGACGCCGGCCGAAGCCGACGAGATGCTCGGCCTGGTGCGCGGGATGACCGAGCGCGGCGAACTGACCGTACTCATGATCAGCCACAAGTTCCACGAAGTCACCAGGTTCACCGACGCGGTGACGGTTCTGCGACGCGGGAACATGGCGGGCAGCGGACTGGTCAAAGATCTCACCACCAAGGACATGGCAGCGATGATGATCGGCGACGTCAAGCTCGCCGAACTTGACACGCGCCTGCCGGTAGCAGGCGATGCCACGCCGATCCTCGTCGTCAGGGACGTCAAGGCCCCGGACCGTACCGGCCTGAAGATGATCGACATCGGTAACCTGACGGTGCGTGCCGGCGAGATCGTCGGCATCGCCGGTATTTCAGGCAACGGTCAGAAGGAGCTAACCGAAGTTCTGGCGGGCCAGCGCCCGCCGGAAGCCGGCAGCATCACCGTGAAAGGCTCGCTTTATGGCGCGACGCGGCGCGAAACACGCATCAACAATGTTCGCTTCATTCCGGAAGAGCCACTGAACAACGCCTGCGCGCCGAAAATGACCGTGACGGAAAACCTCGCTTTCCGCACCTTTGACGTGAAGAGAGAGGGCGGTGATGCGCTCTGGCTCGACATGAAATCGATGCGCAAGCGCGCAGCCTCGCTGATCTCGGATTTCAAGGTGAAGACGGCGTCGCATTCCTCGCCAATCGCGTCGCTCTCCGGCGGCAACGTCCAGCGCGCCGTGCTTGCCCGCGAACTGACCGGTGACGTCGACCTGCTGATCGTCTCCAATCCCTGCTTCGGCCTTGATTTCTCGGCCGTGGCCGAAATCCGGGCCCGCATCATGAAGGCGCGCAATTCCGGCACTGCCGTTCTGCTTCTCTCGGAGGATCTCGACGAACTGCTGGAAATGTCGGACCGGATCATGGTGATGTCGGACGGCAGGCTGGTCTATGAAACGCCGGCGCTCTCGGCCGACATATCCGTAATCGGCGCCCATATGGCGGGGCATCACTGATGGCGGAGATCAAGGCCGAACCGTTTGCCTTTCCCTTGAGGCGCGACAAGCTCGCACTGATCGTCATCGACATGCAGCGCGATTTCGCCGAACCCGGCGGCTTCGGCGAAAGCCTCGGCAACGATGTCAGCCGGATCATCAGGATCGTGCCGGATGTGAAGCGGCTGATCGCGGGATTTCGCAAGGCAGGTCTGCCGGTCGTCCACACCATGGAATGCCATCGCCCCGACCTCTCCGATCTGCCCCCCGCCAAGCGCAACCGCGGCAACCCGGCCTTGAAGATTGGCGACGAAGGGCCGATGGGCCGAGTACTGATATCAGGCGAACCCGGAACCGCGATCCTTTCCGAACTGGCGCCTGTCGAGGGCGAAATCGTTATCGAGAAACCCGGCAAGGGCGCCTTCTACGCAACTCCGCTTGGCGATCTCCTGAAGGCGCGCGGCATAGAGCAACTCGTCTTTGCCGGCGTAACCACCGAAGTCTGTGTTCAGACGACAATGCGCGAGGCCAATGATCGCGGCTATGAATGCCTGCTCGCCGAGGAGGCCACGGAAAGCTATTTTTCCGGGTTCAAGCAAGCCGCCATTGCGATGATCGTCGCCCAGGGTGCCATCGTCGGCTGGGTCGCCTCGATAGACGCCATAATGGAGGGGATAAGTCATGCCTGAAACGACACGCGAGAGCCTGACGGCCGGGGGATGGCGGACACTCCACTTCGAACCCTTCCGCGACGAGGTGACTATTCACTGGATCCAACGTTTCGAGGGCGACCAGCCGGGCGTGGCGCTGTTGAAGTACGAGGCCGGCGCATCCGTCCCGCGCCATCTGCATAGGGGGCTCGAAACGATCGTCGTGCTCGAAGGCACGCAATCGGACGAGGCCGGCGACTACGGCCCCGGCAGCCTTGTCATCAACAAGGAAGGCACCGAGCATTCCGTCTGGAGCGACACCGGATGCGTCGTGCTGATCCAATGGGACCGGCCGGTTAAAATCCTGCAAGAGGAGCTTGCTTGACGACGAACATGCATTCGATATCGGGCTTCCTGTACGCCGCTCGCGAGTAGCCAACCGCTCGGCACGCTCCTTCGTGCCGGCGCACCAGCTTTCGCTCCATTATCTGCCGGGCGAGTGCCAGCCACAACACAGTGGTTAGCCACCCGGCGTCCTCTTGCACAGGTCAGCGCCCTGCCGACTATACTCAGCTCTTTGGACCGGCCATGCTTTCCCGCAGAATAAGCTTGCTTCGGATAACGGTGCGCGTAGCGGGGCCGTTTTCCATCTGGCCAGTGGCGCCGAGCAGGATCGCCACTGCTGCCTGCCCCATCTCGTCCACCGGCTGTTCGATCGTCGAGAGAGAGGGAGAGCAGAATTCGCAGACTGGAGAGCCATCGAATGAGACGACGGACAGATCTTCTGGGATGCTCAATCCGGTCCGCTGTACACAACTGACAAACGATATGGCCATATCATCGCTTGTGGCGATCACCGCTGTCGGCTTATCAGTCAGCCGAGCAAAATCACTTGCGGCTTGGACGCCTATTTCGAACCCGTGCTGGTAGTCGAGATTGCCTCCGGAGCGCCGGACCGCTTCCGCAGTCAGCCCCGCCTGGTCCAAAGCCTCGACCACGCCGCCATAGCGCTCCACATCGTGATAATTGCCCTCGGGACCGGCGATGTAGAGAAACCGCCGATGCCCCAGCCGGATCAGTTCCGCCGTCGCGTCACGCACCGCCTCCCGGTCGTTTGTCACGACGCTCGGGAATCCTGCGTCACTCATGTCGAGCAGCATTGAGACGATCGGAAACCCGGCATTCGCAAGAGATCGCCCGTCGACTTCCGGAAGTTTCGAGGACAGGATGATGGCTCCACGAACCGTGCCGCCGAAGGCAAGATCTAGAATGTGCCGTTCAGAAACCTCGTCGCGGTCGAGGTTGGCGATCATCAGATTATGACCACCCTGGATCAGCGACCGGTTGATGCTCTGCAGTACCTGCGGGATGATCTGGGAGGCTCCATAATGCAGCGAGCCTGGCAGGATGATCATGATGATGTTGGATTTTCCGATCCTCAGGCCGCGCGCCATGGCGTTCGGAGTGTAGCCTAACTGCTTGGCTGCCGCGTCGATCTTGGCACGCGTCTTCGCGTTAACCCGTCCGGGATTGGCAAGCGCCCGGCTGACCGTGGAGATCGCAACGCCGGCAAGCCGCGCCACATCTGCCATCAACGGCCCTGATTGCTCCTCCCCGAGCATGTCTTGGTTTTTTCTCACGCTTCTTTTGTTCCTTCCGAATATGTCGCATGGAATTCTAGGCTAGCGGCCGCGCTATAGCAAACGATTGCCAAAAATCGCTTGCATAAAAAAACAGCTTGACTATCATTCAGCCACGGCAAACGTTTGCCAAAATGTATTGTATTGAAATTTCACGGTTTATTCGATGCAAGGCGATGCTTTGCAAGCGGCTGGGCCATGCCTTTCAGGAAAGGGGTTCGCTATGGCCAAGGGCGATAGGCTCTGCTTCGGCGTCGATCTCGTGACGTTCTTTCATCCCGGTTTCTTTGGCCTCCAAAGCCATGACGCAATCATCGAACATGCGCGCGCCGAACCGCATGCCTTTTGGGACAAGATTCTCGACGGCGCCGAGGCTTCCGGCGTGACCGGTGTCGAACTGACTTTCTCTCCCTTCAACTGGCAGGACGCGATCAAGACCTATGGTTCCGTCGACCGTTTCGGGGCAGAGCTGACGAAACGCGGCCTGACGCTGTGCAGTGGCTTCTTCGCGGAACTGGAAGCTGCGGGCGACTTCACGCAACAAGAGGCCCAGCGTGCTATCATCGACAAGGCGGAAAGATACGCTGACTTCCTGAAGGCTTGCAGCAGCGACATCATGGTGATCGGCGCACCGCTGCGTCAGACCCTCGGAGCTCAGCCGGCCATATTCCACGACTTCGACCGCGCCAAGGTGATCGCCGATTTCCTCAACCGGCTCGGCGCGATCCTTTATGCCCGGGGCGTCCGGCTCGCGCTCCACACCGAGGCCCATTCCATCTTTGCCGCAGCGCGCGACGTCGACCTGATGATGATGCTGACCGACCCCGCCTATGTGCACATGTGCCCGGATACCGCCCATATCATCGTCGCCGGCTCCGACCCGGTGCAGCTCGTCGATCGCCATCACGAACGCATGATCATCGCACATTGGAAGGATGCGATCGGTCAGATGCCCGCCGATACGCAGATCGACGAGCACATCCACGATCGTCATCAGGCCTATTTCTGTGGCTTCGGCCTTGGACGGGTTGACTGGCCCGCCTGGATCCGGCTGCTGCGCGACCGGGCCTATGCAGGCTGGGCAATTCTCGAACTCGATGCCGCGCCCGATCCGGTCCGCGACATTGCCAACGGGCTCACGCTCGTCCGTCAGGCGCTCCTGCCGGTCTATCGCTGAGGTTTACTCCCAAGAGCACCAATGCCCCGCCAAGAGGGCATTTTTTTCAAGAGGTGGAACAATGAAAAGCATGATGAAACTGTTACTAACCGGGGCCGTATTCGCTGGTATGTTTGCCCCGGCCCTCGCCGATGATAAGCCGACGATCGAGATCATGTCGTCCTGGACGTCGGGCGGCGAAGCGGCGGCGCTCGATATCATCAAGACCGAATTCGAGAAGCGCGGCGGCGTCTGGAAGGACTCCTCGATCGCCGGTTTCGGCGCCGCCGATGCCGCCTTCCAGAACCGTATCGTCGCCGGAGACCCACCTGGGGCCAAGCAGGGCGTCATCGGCCTTGCCGCCGCCGATTTCGTAGGCCAAGGCTTGTTCAATCCGATCGACGACGTGGCCGCCGCCGGCAAATGGGCGGATGCCCTGCCAAAATCGATCTACGACCTCATTTCCTACGACGGCAAGGTCTATCTTGCGCCAACCGGCGCCCATGGCGAAAGCTGGTTGTTCTATTCGAAGGAAGCCTTCGCAAGGGCTGGTATTGTGGAAGAGCCAAAGACCTGGGACGAATTCTTTGCCGGCCTAGACAAGCTGAAGGCTGCCGGCATCGTTCCGGTCGCGTGGGGCGGTCAGCCCTGGCAGCAGACAAAGGTCTTCAACATGATCCTGCTCTCTCAGGTCGGGATCGACGGCTTTCTGAAGATTTACGTCGACAAGGACAAGAGCGAGGCTTCCATCGAAGGCATCAAGAAGACCCTCGATATCTTCGGCAAGTTGCGCGGCTATGTAGATGACGGCGCGGCCGGCCGCAACTGGAACGACGCGACCGCCATGCTGATCACGGCCAAGGCCGGCGTGCAGTTCATGGGCGACTGGGCCAAAGGCGAATTCACAGTCGCCGGCAAGGAAGCGGGCAAGGACTATGGCTGTATGATCGTTCCGGAATCGCCGGGCATGGTCTATATCGCCGACTCCCTCTGGTTCCCCAAGACCGGGGATGCCGGGGCCGACAAGGCCCAGAAGCTGCTGGCAGAAGTTGTCATGGACCCGGCCATCCAGGTCGAATTCTCGCTCAAGAAGGGTTCCGTTCCGATGCGCGCCGACGTGGACAAGTCGAAGCTGGACGTTTGCGCGCAGAAGGGCCTCGAACTAATGACCGCCGACAATGTCGTACCGGATCAGGCGATCCTGCTGACGCCCCAGCAGGTCGGTCTACTCGACGACTTCGTCGACGAATATTGGAGCGGTGGTTCGAATGATATGGCGTCTGCGGCCGAAAACTTCTTCGCCATCTTCGAGTAAGATTGCGCCGGTGGCGTCGGCCTGGTCGCGACGCCACCGGCCGTCGCCTTGCGCGGCGGCGCGAGCCCTGCTTTCCATCCCTCAAAGAGCCGGCCAATGCCCATCAAACGCAAGCCTCATCTTTCCGCGACCTTCGCGCTGCTGCCGACATGGTTCGTCGCGGTCGTGGTGTTCATCGGCACCATGGCCTGGTCGATCCGTCTGTCGTTCACCAATTCCACGCTGTTCCCATCATCGACTTATGTCGGCTTTACCCAGTATGTGAAGCTCTTCTATTCCGCCAAGTGGCTCGCTTCACTGCAAAACGTCCTGATCTTCGGCGTTCTTTATGTGGCTGGCTGTCTCCTGCTCGGGTTTTTGCTGGCGGCTGCCCTCGATCGCAAGATCCGTTTCGAAAGCGCCTTCAGGACCATCTTCCTCTACCCCTATGCCATGTCGTTCGTGGTGACGGGTCTGATCTGGCAGTGGATGCTCAATCCGACGCTCGGCATTCAGGCGAGTGTGCGGTCGCTCGGCTGGGAAACCTTTGTCCTCGACTGGGTGGTCAATCGCGACATGGCGATCTATGCGCTGGTGCTGGCAGGCGTATGGCAGGGCGCAGGCCTTGTCATGGTCATTGCACTTGCCGGCATGCGCGGCATCGAGGCCGAGCAATGGAAGGCAGCGCGAATTGACGGCATCCCTGTCTGGCGGATTTATGTCTCGATCATACTGCCCCAACTCGGTCCGGCCCTGGCCGCCGCCGGCATGCTGCTCGCCATGGGCGTAATCAAGACCTACGACATCGTCGTTGCCATGACCAATGGCGGCCCGGGCAATTCGACGGAGGTGCCTGCGAAATTCATCATGGACAACCTTTTCGGGCGCCAGAACCTCGGCCTCGCCACGGCCGGTGCGACAGTGCTCGTCCTCGGCGTGATCACTGCGGTCGCCCCGTTCCGCTACGCGATCTACATGCGCAACAGAGCAAAGGGAGCAGCGTGATGGCACGTCTTCATCCGAACGGCCCGAGGCCGACGCAGATCACCGCTGGTCGCATCGGCCTCTATGCCTTCCTTTTTATCGCCGCACTTTTCTTCCTGCTGCCGCTCTACACAATGGTCGTCACCTCGCTGAAGACAATGAGCGAAATCCGGCTCGGACAGATCTTTTCCCTGCCGCAAACGCTTGACTTCTCTGCTTGGGCCACCGCCTGGTCGGGGGCCTGCATGGGAACCACCTGCGTCGGTATCCGCACCGGCTTCTGGAATTCGGTGGCGATCACCGTTCCGTCGGTCGCGCTCTCGGTCTTCGTCGGCGCTGTCAACGGCTACGCGTTGTCGCTCTGGCGGCCGCGCTGGGCAAACGTGCTCTTCGGTCTGCTGATGGCCGGCGGCCTCATCCCCTACCAGATCTTCCTTTATCCGATGGTCCGGGCGATGGCGAATGTCAGCCTCTACAATTCGCTCGCCGGTATCATCCTCGTTCATGTCATCTTTGGCCTGCCGCTGGTGACACTGCTCTTCCGCAACTACTTCGTCAGCGTGCCGGAAGAGCTCTGCAAGGCAGCCCGCGTCGATGGCGCCGGCTTCTGGCGCATCTTTTTCGAGATCATGCTGCCCATTGCCGTGCCGATGGTTGTCGTGGTCTCCATGCTCCAGTTCACGGGCATCTGGAACGATTTTCTGCTCGGTCTCGTCTTCGCCGGGCGCGACAACCTGCCGATGACTGTCCAGCTCAACAACATCGTCAACACCACCATGGGGGAGCGAAATTACAATGTGAACATGGCAGCGACCATTCTGACCGCCATCGTTCCGCTCGCCATATATTTCCTGTCCGGCCGCTGGTTCGTACGCGGCATCGCCGCCGGCGCAGTCAAGGGGTAACACTTCCATGCAATCCGCTGTTTCCATCAAGGATCTGAAAATCGCCTATGGCGATCATCCGGTGATCGAAAAGATGTCGATCGACATCGCGCCCCGGGAGTTCCTGGTCCTTCTTGGCCCTTCCGGCTGCGGCAAGTCGACGCTTCTGAACGCTATCGCCGGCCTTCAGGACATCACCGCCGGCGAGATCTGGATCTCCGGCAAGAACGTCAGCTGGGAGGAGCCGAAAGACCGCGGCATCGGCATGGTCTTCCAATCCTACGCGCTCTACCCGCGCATGTCGATCCGCAAGAACCTCTCCTTCGGTCTTCGCGTCGCGGGGCTGCCGAAAACCGAGATCGAGGCACGTGTCGCCCGCACCGCCGCCCTCCTCCATCTCGACAAGCTGCTGGACCGACGTCCTGCAGAGTTGTCGGGCGGCCAGCGCCAACGCGTGGCCATCGGCCGGGCGCTGGTGCGGGAAGTGGATGTCTTCCTCTTCGACGAGCCGCTGTCCAACCTCGATGCCAAGCTGCGCAACGAACTCCGTGTGGAGATCAAGAAGTTGCACCAGAACCTCGGCAACACCATGATCTACGTGACGCACGACCAGGTCGAGGCCCTGACGCTCGCCGACCGCATCGCCATCATGCGCGACGGCGTGATCCAGCAGCTCGCATCGCCGGCCGAGATCTATCACCGCCCGGCCAATCTCTTCGTCGCCGGTTTCATCGGTGCTCCGGCCATGAACTTCATCGAGGGACGGATTGAGCGTGGCGACGGGCGGCCGGTTTTCGTCAGCAAGGGTCTTGCCGTCGATCTCTCAGGCTATTGCTTCCAGGTGGCCACGTCAGATGGACCAGCGACTCTCGGCTTCCGCCCGGACCATCTTGTGCTTGATGGCGCCGCAAGCGGTCTGCCGACGATCGCCGGCCGCATTTCCGTTGTCGAGCCGATGGGGTCGGAGGCCGTTCTCTGGTTCGATTGGGCTGGCCAAAGCCTCTCGCTGCGGCTGATGGGAGACGTTTCGCTAAAGCCCGGCGACGCCTTGGCTCCCGGGCTCGACATTCGCAAGGCGTCGCTCTTCGATGCCGATGGATCGCGCCTGTGACGCGCACTCCTTTTGTTTTTCCTGCAATTTTCAACTGGCGCCGCGCCTTTTTAGGAAATTGCACCAGGACAGGATTCGAAAAGTAAATGACGGAAATCATCTATGATGCGCTGGTGATCGGCTCCGGCGCGGCGGGATCGTTTGCGGTAAAGGAGCTGACCGCACAGGGTTTGTCGGTCCTTCTTCTGGAAGCCGGCCCGGCCGTCGGCCCCAAGGATTTCGATCCCGCACGCAAGAAGGCGCCTGCCAGCAGCATCAATATCTGGGAGAGGGCGCGCGCCACGGTAAAGGGCCAGCCGATCCAGGCCCGGGCCGCCTTCTTCAGCGAACGTTTCAGCCACTTCTTTGTCAATGATCGCAAAAACCCCTACACGACGCCGAGGGAAGCGCCTTTCCTCTGGATCCGCGGCCGCCAGGGCGGCGGGCGTCTCCACAGTTTCGGCCGGGTGCTGCTGCGCTGGACCGACGAGGATTTCAAGATCCGGTCGCGGACCGGCAAAGGTGTGGACTGGCCGGTATCCTACGATGATTTGGTACCCTTCTATGACGAGGTCGAGTCCTATCTCGGGCTCTACGGAAACAAGGACAATGTACCGACCCTGCCGGATGGCATCTACGCAAGGCCCGCGAGCCTAACGCCGGCAGAACAGGTCTTCAAGCAGGCGGTCGAAAGCCGCTGGCCGGACCGGCACGTTGTCTCCTGGCGCTACATCGCGCCTGACGCCGAGCGCATGCCGCTGCCGCTCAGGGAGGCTCAGGCCACCAACCGGCTGACGGTCCGGTACAACGCCGTCGTTCGCCGCATCACCACCGACGCGCAAACGGGTCGGGCCACCGGCGCGGAATTGATCGACCGCAATACCGGAAAGACTTCGATCGCCCACGCGGCAATGGTGGTGCTCTCGGCTTCTCCGATCGAGAGCGTGCGACTGCTCCTGAATTCGGCCTCGGCGAAACATCCAGCTGGGCTCGGCAACAGCTCCGGGGCGTTGGGTCGCTACTTCATGGACCAGCTTCCCTGCCTTGCCTTCGGCTCTTTTTCCGGGGCAAAGGGCTGGGCGCTCGACGAATCCGCCCCCGTGGACCCGTTTTACAATCCCTCGGGCGGGATTTTCATTCCCCGCTTTGGTGACGCTGACGTCGCGCGCGGTGATTTCAACTACCAGGGCAGCGCCGGCCGGGCACCCGTCGCGAAGGACGCGGATGCGCGCCTCGCCTTCTTCGGCTTTGGCCGTATGCTTCCTTATGCCGACAATCGGATCACGCTAGATGCGCGGCGCAAGGACGCCTGGAACATTGCTGTCCCGCACATCCGTTGCGTCATGCATGAGGAGGAGCAGGCGCTGCTTCGCCTGCAGGAAGAAACGCTGATCGAAATGATCGAGGAAGTCGGCGGCAGCCTGGAGTTTATCGGCTCGCCCACAGGTCTTAAGGAGATGGGCAAGGGCGCCTTCCCCGAAGCAGGCGCATTCAGCCGCTTCATGTTTCGCAAGTGGTTCCGCAAGACCATGTGTATGGGCGCGGCGATTCACGAGACAGGTGGCGCGCGGATGGGTGAAACCCCGAAAACGTCAGTGCTCAATCCCTATAACCAGCTCTGGGACGCCCCGAACCTCATCGTCACCGACGCCAGCGCCTTTCCCGGCAGCGGCATCGCCGGTACGACACTCACCGTCATGGCCCTGACGATCCGCGCCTGCCGCAACCTCGTCGACGATTATCGGGCAGGACAGCTGTGAGCACGTTTCGACGGCTCCCAGGCCGACAGCAAAAACCGCACAGCCTGGTTATCGCGTAGACTGCTGGGCAACTGCGCTGTCTGCTGCCAAATGCCCCTTTCTGCAACGGCGGGCTCACCGGCGCGACGATCAAATATGGAGCCGGAACAGCGCGCCGTCCTCGTTTTGATAATCACCCTTCCGCAAGTTCATGCAGGCGCTATGCTGTGGACCCAAGAAACCAAATCGTGAGATCTTTCATGACGCAGCGAGGTCAGGGTCACATCCGGGAACGGATGACAATTCTCGGCGATCTTGATGCTGCCTCCTTCCTCCCCTGGATCGAGCGCCATGCCGCCAAGCTTGGGCTTTCCCAGGCCACATCGCACATCAGTTCCGCGCGGATCGAACTCGAGGTCGCGGGACCAGAAGAGCTGATCGACATGATGGAGATAGGGTGTTCTCTGGGGCCCATCGACGTCTGGGTTGAGACGATACAACGCACGCCGATCAACGACCAAGCCGACGAGGGACAGGGCAGCTCTTTTCGCTGCCCGCAACATCCTTTGCCCCATATTTAACCAATATTGCCAATGCGAAATAATTATGCAAACGTGAGGATGCTGGACCGCGGACATCGGCTGATGACTTGGCGGCAAAGGCCAGCAAGACGTTGATATTGTGCAGAAAGTTCAGTCATGCTACCCGATACGACCGGCTTCTGGACGCCAGTCGCCCTCTCCGCGGATCTGCCGGCGGGTACCGTGATGCCGGCACGGACGCCAGCCGGGTCAATTGCTCTCTGGCGGAGCGATTCGGGGCGCACTGCGGCATCGGCGGATCGCTGTCCCCATCGCGGGATGCGCCTGTCTCATGGCTTCGTGCGCGGCGAAGCGCTGTCCTGCATCTACCACGGCTGGAGTTATGCTCAGGCCGGAAACTGTCTGCGCATCCCGGCCCATCCGGGGCTGGCGCCGCCAGAAACAATCCGGGTGGCAACGCAGCGGGTCGAAGAGACCGACGGGCTCATCTGGGTTGCCGTTGGAGAACCCACGGGCCACCCCCCGCGGATGGAAGGCCTCGTTCCCCTTCGCTCCCTGATGGCACATGCCAGCGTTTCGGCCCTCGAAATTGCGGCGGGCGCGACGGCCGACCCTGTGGGTATTGTCTGGAAGATCGAACCTTCGCAAACGATCCGACTGCTGCTCGCCCTGCAGGAGGACGATCAGACGCTGATCCATGTCATGCTGAGCGACAAATGCAGTCCTGCCCAGCGCATCGCCGCGTCACGGGCCGCCGAGTCGCTGCGGCGGGCGGCCGAAGCTCTCCAGGCCAAGGGGATCGCGCCATGACGCACGATGCGATGATCGACGAGTGGTATCCGGTCGGCCTTTTCAGCAAGCTCGACGCCGGCGGACGCAAGACCGCTTTGATGGGCGAGCCGATCGACGTGGCGCGCGACGCCGAAGGCAATGCGAGAGTGACCGGCGGAAATGGACGCCCCTTACCCGTATGCGTCCGCTACGGCCACGTCTGGTCGTCCCTCGGCGCGCCGCAGAAGGCGCTTTTCGCGATCCCTGAGGCTGACCAGGCCGGCCGCCGGTTTGTCGATGTCGGCGTCGTTCGCGTGCGCTGCTCGCCGCTGCGTGCAGTGGAGAATTTTCTCGACATCGCCCATTTTCCCTTTGTGCACACCGATATCCTGGGTGCGGAGCCACACACGGAAGTCCAGAATTACAAGGTCGAAATCCGGGAAGACGAAGTCTGGGCTACGCAGGTGAAGTTCTACCAGCCTCAGGCTGCCAAATCGGCAAGCGGCGGCATCACGACGGAATATATGTACCGCGTGCCGGCGCCGACATGCGCTGTTCTCTACAAGACTTGCCCGCCCCGCCCAGGTGAATGGGATGTCATTACGCTCTTCGTCCAGCCGCTTGCCGAGGATCTGTGCGACGTCTGGCCTTGGATGGCTTTGTACGACGACACCACAACGCTGACTGACCTCATTCACTTTCAGCAGACGATCTTCCTGCAGGACCGGTCGATCCTCGAAAACCAGATCCCTCGGCTCCTGCCGCTTGATCCGGGCATGGAAATTCCAACGCGGGCCGACCTCACCTCGGTTGCCTACAGACGCTGGCTGAAACGCCACGATTACACATACGGCGCACAACTGGTGGCGCAATGAAGCTCTACGATTACATCCTCTCGCCCAGCTGCTACAAAGTGCGCCTGATGGCCGCGCTGACCGACGTAAAACTGGACATCCGCCCGGTGGATTTCCACCCCGGTGCCGAGCATCGCGGCGCGGCGCTCATGGATCTCAATCCCGCAGGCTCCATCCCTATCCTCGAGGACGGAGACCTGATCCTGACCGAATCCTCCGCCATGCTCGTCTATCTCGCGGCCAGGGCCGCACCGGAGTGGTTGGGTAGCGGTACAACGGAGGAAACGGCGCGGGTCCAGCAGTGGCTCTCCTTCTCCAACCGGCTGACCACGAGCCTCGGCGCTGCCCGGCTTCACGAAATGCTCCTGCGTCCGGGTGACATCACAGAACTCCAGATGCATGGCATCGCGGCGCTTCGCGAGGTCGAAGCAGGCCTGGTCGAGCAGGGTGTTCGCGGCATGCGCTTCCTCGCCTCGGACCGACCGACAGTCGCCGACATTGCCTGCTTCCCTTACGTGGCGCTCGCGCCGGACGGCGGCGTCTCGCTTGACCCCTATCCGGCGATCCGGCTTTGGTCGCGCGCATTGCGCAGCCTCGAAAACTTCATCGAGATGCCAGGCATCCACCGGCTGCATGAATTAAAGCCCGCCCCCTATATCGAACCGGGCGGAGCGTGACATGGCCGGCCACCTTCTGAAGAACTGCGCGGCAGTCCTCGTCGACGAGGGCAAGGGGGCGTTCGTCCATCGCAACGTCGACCTTCTGACGAACGGCCCGGCGATCCAGGCGATCGGCGAAAATCTAGGCGCGGGCGAGTTACCCGCGGGCACGATCGTGCAGGATGCCACCGGCTGGTTCGTCTATCCCGGCCTAGTCAACACGCACCACCATTTCTTTCAGTGTTTCGTGCGCAACCGCGCGGCCCTCGACTGGACGAAGCTGTCAGTCATCGAATGGCTCGACCGCATCTATCCGATTTTTTCGCGGCTGACCGAGGATTGCTTTTACCACTCCTCGGTCACGGCCATGGCCGAGATGATCAAGCATGGCTGCACAACGGCCTTCGACCACCAGTATAATTTTCCTCGGCATGCCGGAAAGCGGCTGATCGACCGCCAGTTCGAGGCGGCCGATCTCTTCGGCATGCGCTTCCATGCCGGACGCGGCGGTAACACGCTGCCGAAGTCGGAAGGCTCCACTATCCCCGACGCAATGTTGGAAACGACGGACGAGTTCATTGCCGACTGCGCCCGCCTCATCGACACCTATCACGACAAGAGCCGCTACAGCATGCGCCAGGTCGTCGTCGCGCCGTGCCAGCCGGTCAACTGCTATCGCGAGACCTTCGTGGAATCGGTGGCGCTGGCGCGGGATCGCGGAGTGCTGATGCACACGCATGTGGGCGAAGGTGAAAGCCCGGTCATCAGGGTCCGTCATGGCATGCGGACGGTGGATTACTGTGAGGAGCTCGGTTTTGCCGGGCCCGATACCTTTTACGCCCATTGCTGGGAGCTCAGCCATGAAGAGCTCAGGAAGATGGCCGCAAGCGGCACCGGCGTCGCGCATTGCCCGCAACCGGTCTATCTGGTCGGCGCCGAGGTCACTGATATTCCGGCGATGTCGGCCTTCGGGCTGCGCGTCGGTCTCGGCTGCGACGGAGCGGCATCGAATGACAATTCGAACTTGATGCACTGCATCCACTCCGCATACATGCTGCAGTGCCTTATGGCCGGGACCCGTGCGCATCCGGTGCCGCCCCCGGGCGACTTCCTGCGCTATGCCACGACCGGCGGCGCAAGCCTGCTTGGTCGCCGCGACATAGGCCGGCTCGCCCCCGGCATGGCTGCCGACCTCTTTGCAATCGACACCCGGCGCATGGACTATGTCGGCACGCGGCATGACCCGCTGAGCCTGATTGCCAAGGTGGGCATCGGAATGCCCACTGACATGACCATGATCAATGGCCGCATCGTCTGGCAGATGGGCGAGTTTATCGGGCTTGACGAGGCGCGGCTGTTCGCAGAGGCCGAGGCCGCTCTCGCAACGGTAGAATTCTAGAACAACCAAAAAAAGGGGAACTGAAATGCTGAAGAATTTGACCCGCAGAACATTGATGAAAGGCGTTGCCGTTTCCAGCCTCGCCAGCGCACTGGGCGGCCGGTCCGCCCTTGCGGCCGACGATCCGCTCGGCATCACCCTCGTGCTCCCCTCACCGGTTGGCGACGTCGGCTGGGGCCACGCGCTTGCCGCCGGTCTCGAGCCGGTAAAGGCAGCTTATGGCGACAAGGTGAAGGTTACTGTTCTTGAAAACATTGCGGAAGGTCCGGATGCCGATCGCATCATGAACAAGACTGTCGCCGACGGGAACAAGTTCCTGGTTGCCGGCTCCTTCGGCTACCAGAACGGCGCCCTGCAGATCGCCCGCCGCGATCCGAGCGTCACCGTTCTGCATGCCTCCGGCTTTCAGGTTGCTCCGAACTTCTCGCCCTTCGCGGCCAAGTATTTCCAGGGCACTTACCTTCTCGGCATGGCTGCCGCTGCACTTTCCAAAACCGGTAAGCTGGGCTCGGTCTCCGCCTTCGCTATTCCCGAGTTGATCACCTCCATCAACGCCTTCACGCTGGGCGCCCAGACTGTCAAGCCCGACATCGAGGTGTCGGTCGTCTGGGTAAACTCCTGGTTCGACCCTGCCAAGGAACAGGAGGCTGCCAAGGCCCTGATGGCGCAGGGCTGCGACGTGATCTTCTCAAACGCGCAGGACACGCCGTCCGTCATCGCGGCATGCGAGGAAGCGGGCGTCTATGCCTTCAACCTGAATTCGTCGATGAAGAAATACGCTCCGAAAACCTACCTCGGCTGCGTCGCGACGGATTGGTCGCCCTTCTTCAAGGCGTCGGTCGATGCCCATTTCGCCGGCACATTCAAGGGGGCCAATACCTTCCTCGGCGTCGCCGACAAGGTCGTCGAGGTGGTCGACTGGAACCCGGACATCCCGGCAGAGATGATGACGAAGATCAAGGAGATCGAGGCGAAGATCGCCGACGGCAGCTTCTCTCCGTTCACCGGGCAGATCACCAAGGCCGACGGCAGCGAAGGGGTAGCCGCTGGCGCGACGCTCGCCGATGGCGAGATCGTCGCCATGGACTGGCATGTCAAGGGCGTCGCCACGCCGCTGCCGAAGTAATCCATGACCGACCCGCTCCTGTCGCTCCGCGGCATTTCCAAAAGCTACGGCCAGATCCATGCCAATCAGGGTATCGACCTGGACGTGGCCCCGCGGTCGATCCATGCGATCCTCGGAGAAAACGGGGCGGGCAAGTCGACCTTGATGAAGCTGATCTACGGCGTCGAGCAGCCCGACGACGGCACCGCCATCTGGGAAGGCGAGCCTCTCAGCCTCGCCTCCCCCGCACAGGCGCGGCGCAAGGGGATCGGCATGGTCTTCCAGCACTTCTCGCTTTTCGAGACCCTGACGGTGGTGGAGAACATTCGCCTGGTCGTCAAGGGCCGCACGGCCGACCTCACCGAACGCATCCGCACGCTTGGCCGCGACTTCGGCCTGGAAGTCGATCCGCTCGCCCCTGTCCACGCCCTTTCCGTCGGCGAGCGACAGCGGGTGGAGATCATCCGATGCCTGATGACCAATCCAAAGCTGCTGATCCTTGACGAGCCGACCTCCGTGCTGCCACCGCAATCGGTGGACAAGCTCTTCGACACCTTGCGGCGCCTGCGCGACGGTGGCGTTTCCATCCTGTTCATTTCCCACAAGCTTGAGGAAATTCGTGCGATCTGCGATCACGCGACGATCCTGCGCGGCGGACGTGTCACCGGCAATGTGGACCCTCGCGATCATGATGCCCATGACCTTGCCTGCATGATGATTGGCCGCGACATGCCGGACCCTATGCCCGCACTTCCGCTGTCTGGCGGTGAGAAGCGGCTGGAAATCATCGGCCTCGACCATCAGCCCGATGATCCCTTTGCCGTCCGGCTCTCCAACATCAGCCTGTCTGTGCGTGCCGGCGAAATCCTCGGTATTGCCGGGATTTCGGGCAACGGGCAAAGCGAGCTTGCCTCGCTGATCTCCGGCGAGGCGGTGCTGCCGCGAGAACAACGGGACAGGATTTATATGATGGGAAAGGACGTGGGCACGCTCGGTGCCGCTGCCCGCCGGCAGCGTGGCTTTGCCTTCGTTCCCGAAGACCGGCTCGGACGCGGCGCGGTCCCGGAAATGTCGCTCGTCCTCAACAGCCTGCTGACGGCACATCCTCTCGGTCTTCTGCGGCACGGTCTCGTGGACAGGGCAAGCGCACGCGCGCTCACCAACGAGTGCATCCGCCAGTACGATGTCCGAACGTCCGGCCCCGAAGCGGAAGCCGGCGCCCTTTCCGGCGGCAATCTGCAGAAATTCATCGTCGGCCGCGAGATCATGCTGTCTCCAAAGCTTCTGTTCGTGGCGCAGCCGACCTGGGGAGTCGACATCGGCGCCGCAACCGCCATTCGCAGGCGCCTGATCACGCTACGCAATGAAGGCATGGCCATCCTCGTCATTTCCGAGGAACTCGAGGAGCTTTTCGAACTCTGCGACGCCATCCAGGTGCTGCACCACGGCCGGCTGAGCCCGCCACTCGCCACGCGCGACACCCGACCCGAGGAAATAGGCCGGTATATGATGGGGGCACATTCATCTCCCGAAAAGGCCGTGGCATGAGCGTCTTGCCTGCGGCCTTCCTTCCCACCCTGGTCCGCCGGGAACGCGCCTCGCTTGCCGCAACTCTGCTTGCGCCTCCGATCGCGCTGGCGGTGGCCACCATTCTCAATCTCGGCCTTTACGTGTTGCTCGGCCGCGATCCGATCGCTGTCGTCCATGCCATGCTTCTCGAACCGTTTCTCTCCTGGACTTCGTTCTCGGAGGTGCTGCTGAAGGCGGCCCCGCTGCTCCTCATCGCACAGGGCCTGGCGATCGGCTTTCGCGCCAAAGTCTTCAACATCGGCGCCGAGGGCCAGTTCATTCTCGGCGCGATATTTGCCTCCGCCATCCCGGTATGGTTTCCGCAAGCGACGGGCCAGTGGATCTGGCCGCTGATGCTGCTGCTTGGTGCCCTCGGCGGCGGCCTGTGGGCTTCGCTGACCGCCTTCTGGCGCGTCAGGCTCAATGCCAACGAGATCCTCGTTTCCCTGATGCTGAGCCTTGTTGCCGCGCAGCTCCTCAACTACCTGCTGCTCGGCCCCTGGAAAGACCCGAACGGTTTCAACTTCCCCCAGTCCGTGATGTTCCAGTATGACGCGATGGTGCCGATCCTGATCTCCGGCACCCGTGTCAATGTTTCACTGCTTCTAACGCTGGCCTTTTCAGCGGCAGCATGGGTCTTCATGCAGAAGAGCTTCACCGGCTACAAGCTGCAGGTCGGCGGTCTTGCGCCGCGTGCCGCCGGCTATGCTGGCTTCAACGAGGGGTGGGCGATCTGGCTTTCGCTGCTGATCGGCGGTTTTGCCGCCGGCCTGGCCGGCGCAGCCGAGGTCGCCGGGCCGCTCGGCCAGCTGCAGCGCTCGATTTCGACCGGCTACGGCTACGCTGCCATCATCGTCGCCTACCTCGGTGGCCTCCACCCGCTCGGCATCGTTTTCTCTGCATTGCTCATGGCGGTCCTCTACATCGGGGGGGACAATGCCATGGTATCGGCAAACCTGCCGATAGCTGCGGTCCGCGTCTTCCAGGGCAGCCTGCTGCTCGCCTACCTCATCGCTGTCGCTTTCGTGCGGCACCGTCTCGAATGGCCCCGAGCGGCCGTCCGGAGCCAGTCATGAACGCTATCGACTTCATTCTTGCCGGCATGCTTGGCGCTGCCACGCCGTTTCTTCTTGCCGCTCTCGGTGAACTGGTGGCCGAGCGCGCCGGAGTCCTCAATCTCGGGGTAGAGGGATTGATGGCGTTTGGCGCAGTGCTCGCCTTCATCATCGTCTATCATGGCGGAGGGCATTTCCTGGGCTTCGTTGCCGCTGGCCTCGGCAGCGCCGTCCTATCCCTCGTCTTTGCCGTGGTTGCACTGGGCTTTCGGGCAAACCAGGTGGCAACAGGCCTTGCGATCGGCATCCTTGGTCAGGGCCTCTCGGCGCTTTTCGGCAAGACCTATGAAAGCCTCACGGTCAAGGGGCTTCCAAAGCTTGCCTTCCCATGGCTTTCCGAAATACCGGTCCTCGGCAGCCTTTTCATCCAGGATATCGTCGTCTGGCTATCGCTTGCCGCGACCTTGGCGCTATGGGGAATGTTTGCCTATACGAAGACCGGTCTCGTGGTGCGGGCCGTCGGCGAGAATCCCAAGGCTGCGCACGCCATTGGTTATTCTGTCACCTCAGTCCGCGTCTTCGCCATCGCATTCGGCGGCGCCATGGCTGGTTTTGCCGGAGCTTATGCTGCGGTGGTCTACACACCACTCTGGGCCGATGGGATGATCGCCGGGCGTGGCTGGATCGCGATCGCACTCGTCGTTTTTGGCACGTGGCTTACCGGCCGAATCTTCCTGGGGGCCTGCCTCTTCGGCGCTGTCTCCCTGATGGGGCTCGCAGCCCAGGCGACCGGGCTGGACGTTCCCTCGCAACTGCTTTCGAGCCTGCCCTATCTCGTCACCATCATCGTGCTTGGCATCATTTCGGCGGATCGTCGCCTGCTCAAGCTAAACGGCGTCGCCTCGCTCGGTGAACCCTTCGAACGCTAGTCGCAACGACCGCAACAAGATGCATGGATCCGGTCCTGTCGTCGACCGAGTTGGGACCTTCGAAAGCGCGCCATGGCTTTCACGCGCCATCACTCATGTTTGATCATCGCTTCACTTGGCGGCCAATTCCTGAGACATATGTGCGAAGGTGGCTTGTGCCCTTGAGAGACTTGCGTTTTTGGGATTTGGCAGGGAGGGGATGCGAGATGCGCGCGCCAACAGGTTCCGTTGCAGGCCTTTGCTCTGCCTCCGCCACGATGTTCGCAGTTGGGATGGCGTTCCTCGGTTACTGGGGCGTGTATGAGCCCGTCGGCTGGCGTGGCTCCGATTTTGTGGTGGTAATACTGGCCCTTATTGGATTCGCAGCGCTTGGCTCGGTGCCCTGGATTGTGACGACACCGGTCACAGAAGAGGGCGCAGAGAAGGTCGAAAGCGCCAGGCGTGCGTTGGCGCTGGGCGTCGCTTTGATCTGGCTGTCCGTTCTCATCGCGGTATTTTCCTAGACCATCAACGAACGCCGGGCGAAGAGACTTGGCTCGTCGGCAAGTGGCGCTCTACCGGCGAGCGCAAATTTTCTGTTCAACCTCGAGGCCGCGACGGCATTGAAACGCTCGAGGCCATTATCCGGTCACCCACCCTGTCTAAGCTTGTGGGAAAGCGGCTGCGCTAGCCTCGCCTGGGGAGGAGCGACGTTTCCAAGGAAGGGGAATGTTATTCCTCGATGGTCCGGCGCGCCGAGTCCGCGTCGCGGATGCGCGCGCCGACCACGTTCATTCTGAAGTCGACGACGAAAGCCGTCAGGGGTCTCCTGCCGACGAGATACGCAGCGGTCGGATTGAGCGAGATTGTGCCCCCGGCCTACCCTTCCTACCCCAAGAGATGAAGTTAAAGGCCGAGCTGAAGGGAAGCACGACTGCGGACCAGCGCCACTGGCAGACACGGTTCGCAAGTAAATCCTGGACGATCGAGCATACCCTGTTGAGCGGCGGTCGCGACGGCCACGGCCCGGCCACGGTCAGTTGAGAACGCGCCGTCCATCGAGCCGATCGACATGCCGGCGCCGGCGAAGGGCTCGGCCACGCTGGTTGACAGCCACCTTACCGAAGGACGCCGGTTATCCTGCACACTTCCGCTAACCCCAACGGGGAATCCGCGGCCAGCTGATGAAGGAGCAATAGAACTTAACCGCCACGTACCTGCGTCGCCGTTGAAGAATGGCGGCGGTCGCTTCATTCCCTCGCATTTGTGCGGACAAGCGAGACATGGTTCGACAACCACGGGCCGTTGGGTGAGGCAATGAGCAAGTTGCAACAAGTCAGAATGTAAATGGCTCCGGTCGCCAGCGAGCGATGCCGGAGGTAGGGTTCTCCGGCAGCCCACTTGCGAAAGCGACGATCAATAAAGCGTCGCCTCAACCAATCCATTAGCCAAATGAAGGCCGCAGTCGATCTTAGCCCGATGAATGACCTCACGGCAGGTATAATGGCGTCCTAGGCAGTCCGCCACAGTCCTTAACCGAGGATGCCCTGTCACTCAGACAGGGTCCTCGGCAGCGCTACGAGCGAATTCTCTATCGGTGGTGGCGAGCACGCCCTCAGCTCAGATCGTGAAGATCGGCTGGGCCGATCGAAAATTCGGAGAAATTGACGATCAGTCCGCTGCGCTCCGGCGTGCGGCGGTCGGGCCGACGTCATAAACCGAAGCAACCCGAAAGGCGCAAGGCGCAGCAAAGGCCAGAACTTGCCGTCGCACGAGGCTGGATTGGCAATGACGCACCATCCGCATGTGCACATGATCGTTCCGGGCGGCGGCATCACGCCAGACGGAAGGCGATGGATATCATCGCGCCCGGCCGTCTGAGGTAACATGTTTGAATGTCCATGTCCGAAGGCCAGAATGGACCGAAGCGATCCAGAACCGCTGAGCCAACCGGTATCGCTCCCACCCCATCCGGGTTACGATGCGTAGCTGAGAACGGGCGCGAGCGCTCGCGTCGGACCACCTACGTCAGGAGGGTAGTGTGAAATCACCAACAGTGAGAGTTATGGCCGCCTCCGAGGAAGATCTGGCGGTCGAAACGGTCATGCTGGCGTTTGCAGCGGATCCTATGGCGCGATGGACCTGGCCGCATGCGCACCAGTACCTTGCGGCCATGCCGCGAATGATCCGGGCGTTCGGGAGCAGCGCATTCTCTAACGGAAGCGCCTTTTGCACCGACGGCTACGCCGGGACGGCGCTGTGGCTATCGCCCGGGGTCCATTCCGACGAGGAAGGGCTTGGTGCGGTGCTCGAGAGCACGGTTGCGCGTTCTCTTGCCCCCGAAACCACGGCCATATTCGAGCAGATGGCGACGTATCACCCGACCGAACCACATTGGTACCTGCCCCTGATCGGCGTCGACCCGGCGCATCAAGGCGAAGGTCACGGCGGCGCCTTGATGGCGTACGCACCCGCACGGTGCGATCGCGATCACGCGCCAGCCTATTTGGAATCCTCGAACCCGCGCAACATTCCGTTCTACCGACGCTACGGCTTCGAACCGCTCGGCGCGATCCAGGTCGGTTCGTCGCCGACGCTCGTCCCGATGCTGCGGCGGCCCTGTTGAGCTTCCAGCTAGTTTGAGGCATACAGGCGCCGAGCGCGCGGCACAGCCGCGAAATGAAGATGGACGGACCGGCGCGACCGTTTGTCGGCGGCCTAGTCGGCTTATAGGCGATGTCCGCTTTTAGAAGTCGGACGATGTAGCTTTGGCGACCGACATGCAGGCGCAAGGGTCATAGTCCGTTTGCGCGGGCACTACTGCGAACAAGCAGCGGAATGGGTCGGACGCGCGTCAGTGGCGCTGCGGCGGGAAAGCTGGGGCGTCGCGCGAGCCATAGTCTCACGAGGCGTGATCTGTGGTATCATAGGCCCGTAAGGCCCGTAAGGCCCGTAAGGCCCGTAAGGCCCGTAAGGCCCGTAAGGCCCGTAAGGCCCGTAAGGCCGGTAAGGCCGGTAAGGCCGGTAAGGCCTGCCTCTGACCCGCGGCTTGCGAGTCGTGAATCTTTATTGAGGCTCAACATGGAGCGGAAGCTCGCTGCCATCCTTGCCATCGATGTTGTCGGGTACTCGGCGCTCATGGAGGCGGATGAAGCGGGCACCTTCGACCGCCTGAAACGTGGCCGCAAAGAGCTGTTCGAGCCGGAAATCGCGACGCGACATGGGCGAATCTTCAAGCTGATGGGAGACGGCCTGCTGGCGGAGTTCGGCAGCGTGGTGGATGCGGTCGAATGCGCGGTCACGCTTCAGCGCGGCATGGCGGAGCGTAACGCGAGCGTCGCCGAAGACCAGCGCTTCGAAGTCCGGATCGGAATCAACCTTGGAGAAGTGATCGTCGAAGGGGACGATCGTTATGGCGAGGGCGTGAACGTGGCGTCGCGTCTCCAACAACTCGCCGAGGCCGGTGGCATTTGCGTTTCGGAGAAGGTGTCAAAGGAGGTCAGGCAGAAGATGACGTTTGCGTTCGAGCCCATGGGCGAGCAGCGGGTGAAGAATATAGCCGAGCCGATATACTGCTATCGCGTGAACCTGCACGTTCCGAGAGCCGCTCCGGTCAGCCGACTGGCATCGCTCGAATTGCCCGACAAGCCCTCGATCGCGGTCTTGCCTTTCACCAACATGAGCAACGATCCGGAACAGGAAACCTTTGTCGACGGCTTGACCGAAGACCTGATCACCGACCTGTCTCGCTCAGGCGGCCTCTTCGTCATCGCGCGCAACTCAACCTTTGCTTATAAGGGGCGGTCGGTCGATGTGCGTTTGATCGCGCGTGATCTTGGGGTGCGCTATGTGGTTGAAGGCAGCGCCCGGCGCGCCGCGGCGCGTGTGCGCATCAATGCGCAGCTGATCGACGCGATCGGCGGCGATCATATCTGGGCCGAGCGCTATGACAGCAGCCTCGAGGACATCTTCGCAGTGCAGGACGAGGTCACGGCCAAGATCGTCGAAGCCCTTGTCGGCCGATTGGCCGGACAGCCGGCGCGCAAACGGCCGACGAGTCTCGAAGCCTATGACCTTTGCGTGCGAGCCCGCGGCGTCAGTTTTCAGACCGGATTAGGCGCGCGGGAAGCGCGCATGCTCCTGGAAAAGGCGATCAGACTCGATCCCGACTATGCCGAGGCACATAGCTTGTTGGCCCTCAATCTTTGGCTCGGCTGGCTATTCTGGAACGAGCCGAAGGAAACCAACCAGCCTCGCGCGCTGGCCGAAGCGCAGCGGGCTGTGGCACTCGACCCTAACGATGCGGGGAACCGCTGGGGGTTGGGCATCATACTTGGTCATGAACGGCGTTACGCGGAATCGGATGCCGAGTTCGAGGCAACCTTCAAGCTCGATCCTAATCATGCCGATGCCTGGGCGATACGCTCGGATCTCATCACCCTGAGGGGCGACGCGGTCAAGGGCGTCGAATTCGTGAAGCGGGCGTTGCGTCTCAATCCGCGCCCACCGGGATGGTACTATTGGATGGCAGGCCAAGCCTATTATGCGCTCGGCGACTATCAATCCGCGGTTGAGGCTTTGCGCAAGCCGGAAACCTACCGCACCACGTCGCGGCGCCTGCTTGCGGCAGCCCTCGCGCAACTCGGGCGCCTGGATGAAGCCCGTCAGGAGGCGGAATTCTTCATGATGAACGATCCCCATTTCAGCATCAGGCACTGGGCAACATCGCAGCCATTCGACAACGAGGAAGTGCTCCAGCGCTTCGTCGAGGGCTACCGCAAGGCTGGCCTTCCCGACTAAAGAGCGCGTCATTTTGGATCGCGGGCTCGCTCTGGTCAGGACATAGGCTCTCTTTTGGCTGTGAGGGCAAAGCCCCTGGGTTCCATCGATCAATGTCCGTTGATGGCGCGCGAGTACGACGTTGGTGATGGATCCTGCAATGTCCGCTTTCGAGAAGCCGGAAAAGCAGCTTTTGTGACCAGAGATGACGGCGCTATTGCAGCCGTTCCACGTGCCAGCGGTGGGTGACTGCTCAGGGCGACGGGTGTAAGCTGCATATCCTCGAACCGTGGGAAAACGCCTCAGAGAAATCCGAATTCGACCATGTCAGAGGATGCTAGGTCATGCCCGACATCGGAGACTGGCTCGCCAGCATCAGGCTTGAGCGGTATCGCCAAACCTTCTTGAAGAACGGTATCGATCTCGATGTCGTCGACGATCTCACCGATGCCGACCTCAAGGAGCTCGGACTGTCCCTTGGTGACCGCAGACGTTTTCTCAGGTCGGCTGCGGCTCTGGCTCAGCAGTCGCCGCCGCCCACGGCGGCACTACGTGCTTCCGTGTCACCGGTCCACAGCGAGGCGGAACGGCGACAGCTTACGGTGATGTTCTGCGATCTCGTTGGATCGACAGCACTCTCCGCCCGCCTTGATCCAGAAGACCTACGGCAGTCGATCGTTGCATACCGTGCGTGCGCCACCGAGATCGTCGGCCGGTACGACGGTTTTATTGCCAAGTATATGGGCGACGGCGTCCTCGTATACTTCGGCTATCCCCAGGCCCACGAGGAAGATGCCGAGCGGGCCGTGAGGGCCGGCCTCGCGGTCGTTGAGGCCGTGGACCGGCTGGATGCGGCCGGCGAGCACTTGGCTGTTCGGATCGGAATCGCCACTGGCCTGGTCGTGGTGGGTGACATCATCGGCACCGGCCAGGCCGAAGAATGCAGCGTCGTAGGTGAAACGCCGAACCTGGCGGCCCGCCTACAGGAGTTGGCCGGATCCGGCACAGTGGTCATTGCCGAAGCAACACGCGCACTGCTGCGGGGCCAGTTCAAGCTCGAAAGCATCGGACTGCGGCCGATCAAAGGTTTTTCCGGGGCGGCTGAAGCATTTCGGGTGCTCGGCGAAGTGCGTAGCGACGACCGATTCGAGGCGGGTCACGCGACCGTGCTGCCGTTGGTCGGCCGTGACCCGGAACTCGCAATGTTGGTCGATCGCTGGACTCAGGCCAAGGCCGACGAAGGTCAGGTAGTCCTGCTCGAGGGCGAGGCCGGAATCGGCAAGTCGCGTCTCGCGCTAGCACTTCGCGAGCGCCTCTTTCGAGAACCTCATCTGTTACGCCGCTACTTCGCCTCACCCTACCACGTCAACAGCGCGCTTCGTCCGGTAATTGCCCAGCTCGAACAGGAAGCGGGATTTGAACGCGATGATTCATCGAACGTCAAGCTCGCCAAACTCCAAGGACTGCTCGCCGAACAGGTGGATAACGTGAGCGAAGCGATCCCATTGTTGGCCGAGCTTCTCGGAATTCCAGGCGCTGGCCGCTGTCCAATACTGGATCTCGCGCCCCAACAGCGTAAGAACCGAACCTTCGACGTGCTCATCGCCCAGCTTGGCAGACTGGCTGCGAAGCAGCCGGTACTCCTGGTGCTTGAGGACGCTCACTGGCTGGACGCGAGTAGCCTTGAGCTGTTCGGTTTGTTCGTGAACCAAATCCGGCAGCTCCCCGTGCTCCTGGTCATTACCCACAGGCCCGAGTTCGTCCCGCCTTGGCGTAGTTACCGGCACGTGACAAAGGTGGTCCTGGATCGCCTTGACCGGGTGCACGCTCAATCGCTGGTCGAACGGCTGACCGGCGGAAAGGCACTGCCTGCCGGAGTGCTCGATTACATCCTGCTCAACACCGATGGCGTACCGCTGTACCTTGAGGAGTTGACCAAAACCATGCTCGAATCTGGTCTCCTGGGAGTGGCCGGCGATCAGTTTGGACTGGCTGCACATATGCCGCTGCCGGCAATCCCGGTAACGCTATACGACTCGCTGATGGCCCGCCTCGATCGCCTCGGTAGGGCCAAGGTGGTGGCCCAGATCGGCGCCTGCATTGGGCGCGAGTTCTCCTATGAACTCATTGCGGCGTTAGCGGTGCTCGATGAGCATGAGCTGCAGAGGAGCCTTGATCAACTGGTTGCTACTGAGCTAGTTTTTCGGCGCGGAAGCCGCCCTAACGCGATCTACAGCTTCAAGCACGCGCTCATCCGAGATACCGCATATCAGTCGCTGCTCAAGAGCCGCCGCCGGGAACTACATCGCCGTATTGCGCAGGTCTTCGAAGAACTCGCCCCGCATGTCGTGTCCGCTCAGCCGGAGCTCCTGGCCCATCATCTGACGGAGGCAGGAGAGCTGCCGCAAGCCGTCGTGTTCTGGCACCGGGCCGCCGAGCACGCAAACGAGCGGGCGGCGAATGCCGAGGCCGTCGGTCATTTGGCCAAGGCACTCGACCTGCTCGCCCAGATGTCCGAGAATCCGGAGCAACTCGAGCTTGAGCTGACGTTGTTGATCACCATGGGACGAGTGCTTACCGCCGCGAAAGGCTATGGCCACCCGGAGGTCGAGCGCGTCTACAACCGTGCTCTCAACCTGGCGGAGCGGATCCAGGAAACGCCCAGGCTGTTCCCGGTGCTCCTCGGTCTCACCATTCATCACGCGGTGCGGTCCGAGCTTTCCGCGGCGCGGGACCTTGGTGAACGGCTTCTGAGGTTGTCGCAGCAGATCTCGGATCCTGTGCTCGTGGTGGAAGCGTCCTATGCTTTGGGCATTACCTGCTCCTGGCGTGGCGAATTCGCCTCGGCATGGAAGCACTTCGAGCACGGGATCAGCCAATACGACATCGCCCAGCACCGGGCCCATCTAGCGCTCTATGGACAGGATGGAGGACCGATCTGCCTGTGCCGTGGCGGCATGGCGCTGTGGTATCTCGGCCACGATGACCGGGCGCTGGAGCTGATGGACGAGGCGCTCGCCATGACCGCGAGCCTCAGGCATTTGTTCAGCCGTGCCTATGTACTGACATGGGCGGCGATTTTGCAGGTGCATCGACGCGACATCGCCAAGGCGCAAGAGGCGGCGGAGTTGGCGTTGGCGTTCGCGGCCGAACACGAATTTCCATTCTGGCACACCCAGGGAGTCTTCCTGCAGGGGTGGGTGCTGGCGGAGCGGGGCCTGAGCGCGGAAGGCGTCGAGCGGTTGCGAGCCGGGTTGGCAGGGATGCAGGCGATCGGGTCAGGAATGACGGCGCCTTGGGCGATGGGCTTACTCGCGGAGGCGCATGGAAAGGCTGATCGTTTTGCCGAGGGTAGCACCTTGATTGACGAGGCGCTTACCATTGTCGCACGCACTGGCAACCGCTGGTGCGAGGCGGAGTTGCATCGGCTCAAAGGCGAATTAATATCATCGAGCTCAGAGTGCGATCCTGCCGAAATCGAGGCGTGCTTCCGCCGTGCGCTCGACGTCGCCCGCATGCAGGATGCGAAGATGTGGGAACTGCGCTCGGCGGTGAGTTTGGCCCGCCTTTGGCGAGCACAGGGCCTTGGGGCGCAGGCCTGCGAGCTGCTCATGCCATTCCTCGGCGGTCTCTCTAACGGCCACGGGACGCTCGATCTTCAGGATGCTCAAGCGGTCCTTGAGAGCTGCGGAGGTAGTAAATTGAGCACCTGAACACTTGCTCCGTTGCAACGACTTTGTCGTAACTCCCGATGGAGCGATGATTCTGACTTGACATTTGCATGCCTCCCCAAAAGCTCGAATGTAGCTTACCAGAAACGCCCACTGCTGTCGTCTCGTGAATGACCGCAATTCGCGCGTTCCGGACGTGACAAATAGCAGGCTGACTGCTTCCAGGAACTAAAAGCGCGTGGTGTGGACGACCGGCATGAGGGCGCAAGGCGGCCGTTCGGGAAGCTCTTGAATGGATAGGAACCGGGGTCGACACCTTAAATTTATTCAAGTCTATGATAAACCAGGGGCCATCAAGCTTTGTCAAACGGGCCTAGT
Source organism: Rhizobium giardinii bv. giardinii H152 (assembly GCF_000379605.1). Lineage (GTDB taxonomy): Bacteria > Pseudomonadota > Alphaproteobacteria > Rhizobiales > Rhizobiaceae > Pararhizobium > Pararhizobium giardinii. The sequence continues at coordinate 92,897 of NZ_KB902646.1, forward strand.
TCCTGAGCCTGCGAAAGAGTCGCGCGAAGCGGCGAAACTCGACCTCCTCACCCTCGAACCAGGCGTCCAGTCCACAGTAGGCCACCGCGGTCGCCGCATCGCTGCCATAAAGCGCGTGTGCCTCGGCGATAATGGCCTCATCGGCCACCCTGTCGTGATCCGCAGGTCGAGGGCTTGTTTGCTGCGTTTACTGGACCGGTTTGGATTACGCGACACCATCGTCTCCCCCGCTTTGAAAAAATTTTGAAGTGATCGCCGGCTTTTGCCGGACGCTTGCGCTGCACCGCAGCAAGAAGCGATGGGTGGCCTGAGCAGCGAGCGGGCGATATCGATGATATCGTCCCGCACAACCGCCGGATCTTCCGTGTTCCAGGCAACCCGCATGCCGATCCGGAAGTCCCCTCCCCTCATCTTGCGAAGCTGAAAATTGCCGTTGGTGAAATCCTCGTCCCTTGCGGCGCAAAGCCGATGCCAAGACCGGCCGACACCAGCGAGACCAGCGCAAACGTGTCGTCGCAGCTATAGCCGGTTGCGGGCCAGATCATGCTCGGCGAAGTAGCTCTCGGTGTAGGACAGGTTCTGGCGGCAAGCCGGCTGTCCCTGGCGACGGCCAGCAGATACTCGTCATTGGCCATCGAGAAGAGCGGCAACGAGCCAATGTTTTCCACCGGCCGGATAAAGTGGAGGTTGATCTGGCCGCTTTCGAGATTGCGGATGATGTCGCCGGTGAGCCGCTCTGGACCTGCAGCTGGATGTCGGGATACTTGCGGGCGATCTTCGACAGGAATGCTGACAGTACACCGATCGCGGGATAGGTTGTCCCGATCCTGATCTTTCTCGCCGTTTTGCCGGCAATCGAGCGTGTCACCTCGGCACTGACATCGATGTCGCTCAAGATCCGCACAGATCTATCGTAGGAGTTCTCGCCTGCCATGGTCAGTTCGACCCGCCGCGTGGAGCGGGCAAACAGCTGGACGCCGAGCTCACGCTCGAGCGCCTGGATCTGCGTCGACAAGGCCGGCTGGGCAATATGCGCCCGTGCCGCTACCCTGCCGAAATGGAGCTTTTCGGCGACCGCAACGAAGTAGGTGAGTTGGCGCAGTTCCATGCGAATGACATGCCTGGAGAATGAGTGACTTGAAGATCAGCGGCGAGGCTGGCCTTGAGCAATGTTTTCGCGCGATCGCGGTCAGCGGATGAATATCGAGTAAACCTCGTTGAGCGGTTTACTCTCATTTTACGTCCACAACCGCACTGCACGTCGATGTTAAAAAACGAACGATAATTATGCAGCGGTATGGCCATATTGAAAATACGCCACGATTCCCCGGACGCCGAATGGACAAGCTGGCGATCACGGCTTGCGGTCCGCCAACGCACACTGCATCGGCTGGATCGAAGCTTAGCCCTAAACTAAGGCTTTGCAAGCTGGCCGATTGAACTGCGCGTCCCGCTGCCGCTCCCCACGTTCGCGAGCGGCATGCTTGAGGAATGTCTCAAACAAGCACGGGCGTTCTCTCCAAACTCCTCTGTAACAGACGTTGGTCGGCATGGTCCGAGATCGATCAGCCGCGGCAGGTGATACGGCGGGCAATGTTTTCCCAGAAACCGCACTCCACGAGGCCAAGGCCTAAGCGCGAAAGCGATGATCATGACGCTATCTTCGTCTCAGCGCGGTGCGCCCGCATCAGTGCCATCAGCATTGGCCCCAGAGAGAACTCCCCTCGTCTGGCTTTCGCGGTCAAGTCCCGCAGATAGCCGCCTGCCGAGTTGATGTGTCCTGCCCTTTCAAGGATGCAAGCCATGGCTACCGCAGCGTTTTCAGCACCCATGACCTCGCATGCGTCCTGGTAGGCTGATGGTGTGACGCCAAGCATGGTTCGGACGACGACGGCTGCCGACATGAGAGCTCGCCAATCGGGGACGGTGCCTCCAGGGGCATAGTCTGCAATATCGGGGCAGGCCTGGAGCACCATGACTAGCGGAAACGCTTTTATTTGGGGTCGCGTCGGACGGAGAGTCTCGATGGCTGTTGCTTTCAGGTCTTCTCGATAGCTGGGTTCAAGTTCATTGATGGATTCGGTATGTGAATTCTGTATGTGGCGGTCAAAACGGACATCATCGGTGTCTATTTTTTCGGATTTAATCTGCATTTCCAGCGCGTTGATGATCGTCTCGCGGAGACTTTGCATCTCCTTGAGAGTGTCGGTTACTTCGCTGGTGGTCGGCGATCGAGGGATGCGAGCCAGGAGAGCAAGAAAGTGTTCCTCGATCGTGGCCCAATTGCCCGCCGCCCCTTCCTCGACCGCAGCGGCGATCAGTTTTCGGATATCACGCCGGCATAGCGAAAGTGCTTCCTTTGCCAATCGGAGGTTTTTGCGTTCTGCCGCAACCTGTTGAGCCATTGCCGCCAGTTCTTCGGCGCGGGCGAGCATGGGAGCGAGGTTGAACCCGAACGCCTGCTCGAGCTCGCCGGATCGTCCGCGCCGAGCATAGCGCTTGCCGTTTGGGCTGTCTTTGCGGATGATGAGACCGGCGGCCACCAAGGCAGCCAAATGCCGTCGCAGCGTCGTTCCTGTGATCCCGTGTGCCCGCAGTGACAACTGTGCGTTCGAGGGAAACACGACAAGGCCGCGCTCCTGCGACAGTTCATTTTCTGGGTAGAATGTCAGCAAGGCGTCTAGAACCGCAAGCGCGCGATCCTGAATCCCAAGGATTGTCCTTGCCTCGCAGGCGTCGCGGAAGACTTTCCATTTGTCTGCGGTCTTGCCTGCCTTCATCTCGGCCGTATCGAGTTGTCTTTTCATCAAGGCAAGCGTCATCGGTCGCCGCCCAACGGGCGTCGTTACACTTTGTGTCTGCATTTTCCTTCACCTTTCAAAAGGCAAAAGAAATCCGCTCACCAAAACGGTGCCAAAAACTCTTGACTGCGATTCGGGGAAATGCGATTCTCTAGGTGCGAACTATGAGAGAGGCTTCCACGACGGCGACGTTTGGGGGCCTTTTTCTTTTGCGGTTCAGTCTCCTTTTCCAGCCCTGTCTGACTGCATGAACTCGTCATAAAGCGCGCTCAGCCTCGCCTCGACAAAGGATCCGAACTCGGGTTCGATTGACTTGTCGAAGGCGAGATTTAATTTCGCCTCGGTTTCCGAAATCCTGACGAGCTTGCCGCCTTTTGAGGTTTTCCAGACCGCCGTTCTGGCCTTGTCCTTGACCTTGCGAAGGTCGTCGTAGACGGCTTGGAAGCGTTCGTCCGACGTCATCGTTTGAAAGTCCGGAGCTTGGACGAGCTTGATGGCCTTGGCTCTTTTTCCGGTCTCCTCCAGGAGGTCGGCAATCTCGGCCCATCTTGTGCGGCCAAAGCCAGGTGCAGCACCAATTGCCTCGATCAGTTCGCCAGGAAGACGGTTGACGAGCGCAATCATGCGCGACAGCGCGGCTTTATCGACGCCGAGCGCGGACATGATGATGTCGCGGTTGAACTGGCGCGCTTCGAGCCGAAACGCAAAGAAAGAACGCTCGATGAACGTCAGATCGGTGCGAGCGTTGTTCTCCTGCCCCTGGCTGACGACGAGTTGTTCGTCGCTGAGATCACGCACAACGGCCTTGATGGCGCCGCCGATCTGCTTGATGGCCGCCAAGCGGCGATGCCCGTATGCCACCTGGAAGCGACCGGGCATTTCTGGGTGCGGACGAACAAGAATAGGCACTTGCTGTCCATGCTCTCTGATCTGGGCAACCAGCGTCTCCTGGTCCTCCGTGTTGACGCTCAAGCGGTCCATGACGAATGAGCTGTCGATCAGCAAGGGATCAAGTTCAACGACGGTCTGGCCTTTGGCGAGCTGCTTTTCCAGTTCGTCGGCGCGCTGTGCCTTTTCGTTGATTCCACCCAGCGACTGCGATATCGCGCCAACCGGCGTTGCACGCCGAAGCGGTTTGTCAAACCCCGCAAGCGGCCTCGTATTGACGAGGGAATGGTCAATTTCCCCTGTTGTTGCCGGGTCGGTTTCTGCAAGCCCGAAAATGTTCTTGCGAGCCATGGGTTACTTCCTCCCCCAAGTCTGCTTGATGAGGTCTTCGATTTCAGAGTTCACCGCTGTAAGCGAGTCGAGAGCGCGGTCATACGTGCCTCGCGTGAACTGGCTGCGGTCAACTTCGTAAAGGGTCTGCTTGGTCAGGCCGGCGTCGGAAATGGCGGTTGATTTCACCATCGCATTCTCCAGGAGCCGATTGCCAAAAATTGATTTCATGAAGCCCGACATCTGCGACTGCGGGCCATCGTTGGGTTCAAAGCGCGTGACGAGATAGCGCATCCAGTCGTAATCCATCGTCCCGCCGGCATTTTCGACCACGCGCAGCAGGTCGCCGGTCATATGCAAGAACTGGCTCATCGACATGACGTCGAGCATTTGCGGATGCACGGTTATGAGAACGGCCGTTGCCGCGCAGAGGGCCGACAGAGTGAGGAAGCCCAGTTGTGGCGGGCAGTCGACGACAACGATATCGTACGCACTCTCGATTTCGGCCAGGCACTCGCCGATCCTTGCGAAGAACATCGAATCCGTACTTTGGCGCGCCGCAAGTGCTTTGGGCGTCTCGTGCTCAAACTCCATGAGTTCGAGATTGCCCGGTATGACGTGCAGGTTTGGCGTGTAGGTTGCTCTGACGATCTCGGTGATGTCCCGCCTCGCTTCGTCATAGCGGATTGCACCGTAAATGGTCTCGTTCTCGCCGACATCCAGCTCGGGTTGGTGACCGAAGAGCGCCGAGAGGGACGCCTGGGGATCCAGATCCACGGCCAGAACGCGGTATCCTCTTAAGGCGAGAAACTGGGCAAGATGTGCCGATGTCGTCGTCTTGCCGGATCCCCCCTTGAAGTTCATGACGGAGACGACTTGCAACTTTTCTCCGTCGCGGCGGTGGCGAACGTATTTTCGAGGTCCCTTTCCGCCGTCATCGAGGATTTGGCGCAAATTCTCGATATCCTGAACGGAATACATTCGTCGCCCATTGGCCAATGGCTCCGGGCCGTGGCCGTCGGCGACGATCTGGCGAAGGTAGCCCTGATGGATGCCGATGAAGTCAGCCGCTTCGGCAGGCGTGAACTGACGGATGGTCTTGAGGGCCGTCGGAGGGAATGTGCGGTGCTGGTGGGCCTGGAGCTGGCGCGACAGCTCATCCGCGTCAGACGAAATGAGGGAGCGCAGGTTGCTGCTCTTTTGGTTGTTTGCCATGTTCAACATCGTTGCCTCGGGGATGAAATCTGCGCATATTACCGGCGAAGCGCTCAAAAAGCGCTGATGGCAATAGACCCGATTCTAAATCGCGTGGCAAAGAGTTTTTCATTAACAGGCGGTTAATCATTTTGCCTGGAAAAGCGGCGCCCACACCTGCGTTGTACATGTACAACTGAGACTCTTGAGAGGACCTATCCGATTCCCGCGCCGTGGTGGAGTCGGCTCCATCGTTTTACACAGCCCCGGCGTTTCCGTCTCCCGCCTCTTGTCGGTCCTACGTGTCCGGCTGACAAGGCGATGGCCGCCCGCGCCGCTGAAGACCTGCGCCCTGACCGCGGCGATCTTGTGTTAAGTGTGGTCGCAATGCCCCTGGCGATGCGCTTTGACGAGGTCCGTTGAGGATGTTCCGTGCAGCGTTTCCACGCATTTCGCCCTCTTCCGTTTTCCGGCTGTCGGCGTTTACGTCTTGGTGTTCTTCCGAAATGCGCCTGCCCAAGACCCGCACGCAATAACTCTCGGCGAAGCTTGCTGTTTTCTGCCCGTCAGCCTGGACCGGATAGGGCGGCTTGCAAGGGAGGGGCAACAGATGCACAGCCTTGTCCGTGGTTGCCGGCATCAGGCAGCGGAAGCAAGCGGCGCCACAATGCCGAGCTCGCCGGAGGATGGGGTCGCACATCGGCCCCTCCCCCATGAAGGGCTCATGGGCAATCGGCGTCGATGGTGTTTCGATCCTGTCCTAGTTACCGGCCGCCGTAAATTTGGGAGCGTCATCGTGTTCGCAGCCCGGCTCGCCCAGGTCCGGCAGGAGGCGGAACCTTCGCTCCGGTCCGAGCGAGATCTTACGGCTCTGTCGCTGCGGCTGGTCCGCCTGGCTTGGGTTGTGTTGCGGATACTGGCTTTTCACGCGACTTGACGGGCAAGGGCCGGATGGTCCTACGCCTTACCGTCATCAATGTCGGTCAGGGAAGGGAGGCTGGCGCGTAACGAATGCCCGGAGAATTTCCGTGCTCGTTCGTGCTCGGCAAGATCGCCGCGCATGCCGGCGGCCAGGGCCGTCCGTTTGACGAGGCGGGCCACCTCCTGATCGTTCAGCCGTCGGGATCCCGCCAACTTGCCTTGACCGGTCACGCGCCGGAAGATTGGGCCGTGGTTGATCTTGGCGAACTTGAGCCACATCTCCAGTGCGGCGACCGGGCAGGTGGCATCCGATGGACCACGGGTGATCTCGATAGAGCGAGAGCGGTTCTTCCCGCGAACTGTGACCAGCAGTCCCTTGTCGAGAATCTCTATCCAACCCCGACCGTCGTGTGTCTGATCCTTGTCGACGTCAAGGCCAACGATTTCGGAGCGCCGCAGACGACCGGCAAAGCCGATCAGCAGTATGGCTCGGTCCCGGATGCCCCTTAGGCTCCCCCGATCGAGGGTCTCGAGCATAGCGATGATGTCCTCCTGCTTTACCGCTTCTTTCCGGGCAGGCGGCTTTGCACGGGTGTTGCGGATCCTGGCCATGACGGTGGTGATCTGGAGATCTTTACGATCCAGCGGCTGGCCTCGCTGGGCGTAACTCCAACTGAGCGAAGAGAGGCGGCGCTCAATCGTCGAGGTCGAGTTGGGCTTCTTGTCTCCCGTCACGTTTCCCAACGCGCAGGCGGTGAGGTACAGGCTGACGATCTTGGGATCCGGAGGCAGGATGGCTAAGCTCTGGCGTCGACACCAGGCAGCATAATGCTTCCAGTCACCGGCATAAGCGCGCCGCGTGTTGTCCGACGAGGATGTGCGGACAGAGTTCCGGGCGCCCGCGAGATCCGCAGGGGTGCTTGAGATGTCAGAGGCTTGAGCGGGCTGCTGGGTGCTTTCTCCTGGAACTGATCGCGCTACTGGCAACATGTGGTCCTGGTCCGCTTTATATTCTTCATCTCGGCTTTCACGCACGCAACCACGGCATCTGTTGTACAACAGTCGGGACCGGATGGGGAGGCAAGGCCCGAGCAACGCAATCGGGTTCCGACGAGCCCCCCGTAGATACCGATGGCTCCATTCCGGCCGGTCCCAGCTCCGTCGATGCGTAGCAAGCTCTCGCGTCCGGCCGATTGCGCAAGAGCATAGGCATCTCCCCCCAATTCAGCAAGGAGCTTGACCCTGCCGGGGGAGCTCGGCAAGACCCGCTAAGTTCGAACCGTGCGCACAAACGTCAAGAGGGGAGCCGGACCGCTCTCGCATTTGGCATTATGGCGGAAGAAGCGCTTTCGTACCCAATCGCCCAGCCCGTTAACGCACTACCCGAACTGGCTTCTTGAAAGGAACGGCACCACCTTCCCCGTAAATATCGACGCACCGTATTGCGGACGCATCCAAATTCCTTTGAGTGGCACTTGGCACCAAGGTCGTGGAGCCGCATCGAACGACTTCATCAGCCTGAAGCATTTTCCCGCCCCGCATCGTTCGCGATCATTCAGGATGCGCTGATATCTCGATTCCCATCGATCTCTCCTCGTTTGGCACAAGGCGGCAGTGCTTCAGCAGTTTGGCGTGTCGCCCAAGGGTCAATTCCTCGCTTGGCTTGATACCTCTCACCGCAAATAATGTACGGATCGACCGCTAACTTTCCCGACCAGGGTGGCGGCCACAGGATCGGGTGCTGCCGGGTGTTATGCGTCACCCCCGCGCGAACGAACCAGTCCCAAACGACGTGCGTCGTCCAACAGGGCTCTGACGGAGGAAGGTTGCCATTTGCGACCACCGCGCGGTGGGCGCTCGTGCATCTGTTCCAGCTGGGCTGCAATCCCACGCAAGGAGAGATCAGGATCGGCAATCGCGATTCCAGCGACGAGTCTCATCAGGCGATCTTCGGGCGGGCGCCGTGGAGAGCGCTTGATCAACTCCGGCTCGGCGAGACGCTCGCGCACCATGCGATGCACCGCACGCCGCAATCGTTCGACGGTCCAGTCGAGCCCCTTGCGCTTGAGAATGCGGACGACATCCTCCCAGCTGTGCTGGGGCCGTAGATCCCGGACAGTCGGCAGCCACACTTGCGCTGATGAGGTCAATTCGTCGAGATAGGCGCGGTCACGTGCCGCCGCGACCGCTCGCACAGCGTCCGGTCTGCGTTCCCGCAGACCGGGATTTCCCGCAAGTCGCCCCCGGGCCTTGGCGGCCTTCATGCCGGCCTTTGTCCGCTCCGCGATAAGCGAGCGCTCTAAGCGAGCGACAGTTTCGAGGACCTGGACAGCCAGCTTGCCCTGTGGCGTTGCGGTGTCGATCGGATCGCGGAGGGCGCGGAAATCCACGCCACGCTTTTCAAGGTCTCCGATGACGTCAAGTAGGTGGCTCACCGACAGTGCCAGCCGATCCAGGCGGACGACGACAAGAACATCGCCAGGAACGAGGTCCCGCAGCAGCCTCGCAAGAACAGGTCTTGCGCCTCCTGCGCCGGGGCCATGCTCCTGGTGGACACGGTGGCAACCGACCGCCCGCAATTCATCCACTTGGCAATCACTGGACTGATCTTCGATCGAGAGGCGGGCATATCCGATCAGCCTTCTGGGCAGGGCAGGGGGGAGGTGGCCGGCTTGGGTCATTTTGGCGTCCTGGTGACCGAGGTCTTTTGTACAAACACGAAGTGCGTCAAAAATCCATCCATTGCAGGTAGTTTTTATACTCAAAATAAAGCGCCGTACAGCGCGAAACGGCCTGCAAGGTGAAGGATGTACTGGCGACACCCTCCATGTCGCGCCAGCGGCCCTTCCAGAGCCGAAATGCACGTGAGAGTTCGGGTGGGGCAGGGGGCAAACCCCGGCCCCGTCGGCTTGACTGCCAAACGTGTGTCTGGGAACCTTCGGGGCAGACGGAATTGTCGCGCCATGCTAAAAGCCGATCGAGGAAACCGCGCCCATTTGCGAAATGACAAGCCCTTAAGGCTGGCCGGGCACCGCTCCCTCATGTCAGGGAGAGCGCCAGCAGCGGGCTTTCGCAATTATCGTTCGTTTTGTAAGTACCACGGGCGGTGCGGTTATGCTCGTCTTCAAAGCTCAAAGCGCTCACATCGGCTATCATGCCGGTTGGGCGGATCAACGACTCGGCGAGCGTTCGAATTCGAAAATGTTCTGCGTGGCGAGTGCGGCAGCGCCCCGTGCCCATGAACCCGGAACCCAATCGGGGATGAGTTCCGGGTTGTTGAAGAAGGCGAATTCCTCCATCGTCCTGCGAATCGGAGCGAGAAGCGCATCACCGAATTCCACGGCTTCACCGCCGACGACGATGATCTCCGGGTCGAACAAGTTGACCACGTCGGCCAGGTGGCGACCGATCCGCGAACCGCAGTCCGATAGTATAGAAAGAGCCATCTCTTGTGTTCGACAGAGGCGGCAAACGCAGCGCGGCTTGTCGCGGAGCCTGTCCGGTTTTCCATTCGTCCAACATGTAGGGTTCGGCTGCATGCGCCATCCCATTTGGAACTGAGGTGATATCCTGTCTTGCCAGCGGCGCAATGGCTTCCGTGGTGGATCTCACCTTTGCTCACAAGCGACAGCCGAAACCCGCACCTATTGCAAGGGCTGTGAAGTTGGGGTGATCCCGGCCGACGCCGGACAGTTTCTGTGCCACAGCGAAGGCGTTCGCATCGTCATCGATCCACACCGGAAGGTGGACGCGTTCGGCCAGCATCTCGGCAAATGGCAGGTTCTTCCAGCCGAAGCGCGGACTTTGCATGCAGATACCGCTGGCGGGATCGATTTCACCCGGGATAGAGACGCCGATACCACGGATTTCACTCTCCTGCAGATTGACTGGGAGAGCAGGTGAGGGATCGTCGCGGCGATCGTCTCGATCATGCCTTCAGGGATCGTGTCCGCCACGCTTGACTCGGCCGCGGCGAGCGGTGATGTCGCCAGATCGGTCAGCGCGCACTCGATATTGTAGGCGATTGGGCTTGAAGCCCAGCGCCAGGTGGGCCTCGTAATTGAGGTCCTACAGGGACGGGCCGTCGGCCGCCCGAGGTGCCGCCGATGATCGGCGAGTCGACCGCGTCCGTGTGCGGAACCCCCGTCCGAGGGCTTGTGGCGAAGCAGAGGGAAGGCGCAGCGGCCCGTTCCTCCGCGGGGCACGGCTAATTCGGTTCCGAGCGTTTCGCTTCAAGCTGACCAAGCTGCGGGGTCCGCAGTTCCGATCCACACTTTCATTCAGCGGCTACTAGAAACAAACTGTTCTGTGAGGACGAAGCGAGCGCGTGCACCTTGGCCTCCGCCTTGGCGATGAGCTGATAGAATTCGTCCTGCGCCTCGATATCGAGCTGTATGACGGCGTTCACATCATCCGGCGTATCGCAAATGCAGGCAACTGCTGAAATTGGACAGACGCCGCCGGGATAGCGCTTCCCGGTACCGGTATAGGCGCGGCGTCCCCAACGTTCGGAATAAACCGTCTCCTCACGGTCGATATGCAGTATTGTTCCCTTGCAAGCGGTAACGATTCCAGCCTTGCCATAGGCAAACCAGTGGTAGTTCAGCTTCCGTAAAATATATTTGCCCGTAATGTCCTGGCCGGCCAGTTCGGCGGGGTCTTCAATCATTCTGATCATGACGGTTCCCTCAAGTTGGAGCAAATATCCGACAAGTCTCTTTCCGCGGCAAGCTGAAAACTGTAGTTTTTAAAGCCACTTAGTCACAAACTGTTTCCAATTCTTACACAGTTTCAGGATATTCGTCGCCCACTACCAGTCATTGGTGTGGCTGACATTTTGGTCTTCCAGCAGCCAAGAATGCCGCGATTGACGCCTGATTTTGCGACCGGCACGACCCTGCTTTTGAGCTTCGGCTTTCCATCAAGACACCGATCGAACCCGCGCTCGTAACACGCAGTGAAGGCACCGAGATCACCCTTGGCTGGACCGGCACACGGAACTCATCGACCAATAGTCATGGCTGGATGTCACAGCGGCAGCAGCGTCCTGGGCCGTTGAAACGTAAAAACCCAGAACCGATCGGTTCAAAGACCCCGATGTCTCCACCGGGCTCAGGGTTTTTCGATAGCACAGCGCGTGACGGTCTTGCTTCCTTGATCATTCGCCTTCCGTTACAATCTCCTTTGAAGACAAAGGAGTTCCGCCATGAGCGAAGACGGCTTCAACATGTCGATCCGCAAGTTCCTCAAGGAAGTGGGCGTGACTTCGCAACGCAAGATCGAAGAGACGGTGCGCGAAGGCCGGGCTGACGGCAAGATGCTGAAGGTGCGCATGACGCTGACGGCGGAAGGCACTGGCCTCAACCACGTAGTGGACGGCGAGATCGAACTTCCATAGCCCGAGGAAGCGACTCAACACACCCAGGGCGCGCGGCTGTGCGCAGCCCTCGGGCCCCACCCTGTCGATGTCAATACCGGGCCCTCCCGGCGCGCTCCAAGATGCGCAGTAGTGGATCGTGAGGTTGAGGACTTTCTTGAAGGCTAAGGCCGGATTATCCCGGGTGGATCTCGCAAACGACGAATGAGCTTTGTCGAAAATCGGCATCGTTCCGCAAATTCTTCTCGAGGTTCGAAGGGGACAGGAACGGCCGCTCCCGGGGCGTGTAGGTCCAACAGCGCGATGGCCGCCATTATTTCCTTCTGATGTCTTCTGAACGCCCACTTGTTCTCGATCGTGTCGTCTTGGCATCGGTGGAGACGTCATTTACATTAAATCCGAACGCGTTGACGCGAAGGTCCGCGTAGTGGACTGGCGTCACATAACCGATGCGATCGTCATTGCCCTGACCGAGGCGAGGGGGAAAGATCCTGGAGGATCTCTCCGGTCCAGTCGTTGTCGTATGCGTCGAGGATAAAAAATCGGAAATCGCATGTCAGAAAACAGCAATTCGCAATTCTCGTTTCACGGTTCATCGTTCGACAGCATGATCGAAACGCTCGGTACCGCGTTTGGCACATTTGATGCTTCCCCTGTCAATCAAATCCAGAACTTCCGTTGGGGGATCGATCTTTCGACAGCTGAAAGTGCCGTATTGATCACTGGTTATCATCAGGCCGATTTTCAGTTCCAAATTGAGCCTACTCCCGATACGGCAGAATATCTGTCAATTGTTGTGCCTCGAAGCGGCGGGATGGGCGTGACCTATGGATCTCGCAGGTCCGAGGCGGGCCACGGGAAATTACTTCTTTATAACAATTTCGAGCCCGACAGCGTCATAATGCACGGGGAACCAAACCTGGTAGATGAGCTTCTGATCAACTGGTCCGTCATCCGGCAGGCAGTCGGCCAGACTTTTGAGATACCTGTTGACGGGCCGCTCGACTTTCTGCCTGAGTTGGACTTGTCTACAGCGGCTGGCAAGACCATCGGCAGTCTCACGGAAACCATCATTGGCGGCATGCGCAACAATGGCCCCTTGCTGCAATCGCCAATTGCCATGGCGCACATGACCCAGGCGCTGGCCGACCTGGTGGTGCGTCTGGTGCCCCACCGGCTATCGCATTTGCTGGACAAGAAGCCGTGCTCGATCACTCCGCGACATATCCGCCGAGCGATCGAGTTCATGCAGGCCAATATCAGTCAACCGATCACCATGCCAATGGTGGCTGAAGCAGCCGGGGTATCCGTCCGGTCACTTGTGACCGGCTTTCGTACTTTCAAGGATACCTCACCTGCCGCTTATCTTCACACGCTGCGCCTGCGCGCAGTGAGACAGGACCTGCTTGATCCCCAGAATAGTCAGACAATGAAGGAAATCTGTCTGAAATGGGGCTTCTTTCATTTCGGGCGGTTTGCCACTGCCTACCGAACGACCTACCATGAATACCCTTCGGACACCAGAAAGCGTATGCGCGGGTTCTAGTTGAATACTCCGGAGCCATAACGCGCCTTAAACTACGGCGTGACATATGCACCTTCGTCGCCCGGCTGGCTGGTCACGGTGGGACACTGCTACATGGCGTTTAAATCCCCATAGGGCGGGTCAGTTTCCCTTGCTCTTTCGAAGGAAGGTGGATCCGAAGTGGTAGGTCTTCGCTGGTTCAAGGGTGTGGAGAATCTCGCCCGACAATGCGCCTGCGTGATCAGGTTCTTCTGTCAGCCATCGGTCCGAGGACCCACCAGGATTGATCCCCGCGTGATCGACGGCGTGCGCCCGGCAGACCTCCAGCAGAAGGATCTCGACATGATTGGCGATCGGCGCAACGATGCGCCGAAGCGTGCCCTGATAGGAGATAGCTGAAGTCCTGTTGTACTTGCTGTCCCTCCGACGCTACGCGAAGCGGAAATCAGCCTCCGCCGGCGATCATCGCCGCCGCCTTCTCCGCGATCATGATGACCGGCGAGTTGGTGTTGCCCGAAACGATCGCCGGCATGATCGACGCGTCGACCACCCGCAGGTTCCCAATCCCGTGAACGCGCAACTGCGGATCGACGACCGCCCTCGTATCGCTGCCCATCTTGCAGGTGCCGACGGGATGAAAGATCGTCGTCGCGATATCGCCTGCCCGCCGGATGAGCTCCTCGTCGCTCTGGAACTCCGTGCCCGGCAGCATCTCCTGCGGCCGGTATTTCTCGATCGCTTTCGCCGCCATCAACCGGCGGGCCTGACGGATCGCTTTTGTCACGACGATCCGGTCGCCGGCAGTCGACAGGTAATTGGGCCGGATTTCCGGCGGTGCCGACACGTCCGGGCCGGTGATGTGTACCGTTCCCCGGCTTTCCGGCCGCAGGTTGCAGACGGAAACGGTGACGGCCGGGTAACGGTGTAGCGGCTCGCCGAGGCGATCGGTGCTGAGCGGCTGCACGTGATATTCGAGATCGGCGGTCGCCACGGCGGGATCGCTCCTGGCGAAGATGCCGAGCTGGCTCGGTGCCATCGACAGTGGCCCGGAGCGCCTGAACGCATATTCCAGCCCCATGCCGGCCCGGGTGAAGAGGTTGTGATAGAGCTGGTTCAGCGTCTTAGCGCCTTCGATGCGAAACACGGTGCGAATCTGCAGGTGATCCTGCAGGTTTTCGCCGACGCCGGGCAGTTCATGGCCGACATCGATGCCGGTATTTGACAAAACGTCCGGGCGACCGATCCCCGAAAGCTCCAGGACCTTCGGCGAATTGATCGCGCCTGCCGAGAGGATCACTTCCCGATTGGCATACGCGATATGCGGCTGGCCGTTCACCCGGAAGCGAACGCCCGTTGCCCGTCTGCGATCGAGTTCCAGCCGCTCGGTTTCGGCGCCGGTCAGAACACGCAGGTTGGGCCGCTTCATCGCCGGGCGCAGAAAAGCTTTCGTCGTGTTCCAGCGCAACCCGCCGCGCTGGTTCACCTCGAAGTAACCCGATCCTTCGTTGTCGCCCGCGTTGAAATCCTCCGTCTTTGCGATGCCGAGTTCCTCGGCCGCATCGCGGAAGGCGTCGAGGATCGGCCAGGAGAGCCGCTGCTTCTCAACCCGCCATTCGCCGCCGGCCCCATGGATCCGGGATTTGCCGCGATAGTTGTCCTCCGATTTGAGGAAATAGGGCAAGACATCGTCCCAGCCCCAGCCGGTGTTGCCCGCCTGCCGCCAGCCGTCATAGTCGGCCGCCTGCCCCCGCATGTAGATCATGCCGTTGATCGACGAGCAGCCTCCGAGCACCTTCCCGCGCGGGTAGGGCAGGGAGCGGCCGTTCAGCCCTTCTTCCGCCGCCGTCGTCATCATCCAGTCGGTGCGTGGATTGCCCATGCAGTAGAGATAGCCGATCGGTATATGCACCCAGTGATAGCGGTCGCTTCCGCCGGCCTCCAGGAGCAAAATCCGCGTCCCCGGATCGGCCGACAACCGGTTTGCCAGCACACAGCCGGCGGAACCCGCGCCGACGATGATGAAATCGTAAGAGCCCGCATCAACGGCGGTTTCATTCGCATGCCCGTTCACGCAACTTCTCCTGATACCGTAGCCCCGAACGCCGTCAACCGCCGCCACAGCGGCGCCATGGCATCGGCGATGTCCCGATAGAGGTCGTATCGCCGGGCATAATGCGCCTCAAGCGCGACGTTCGGACGATAGAACCGCTCGGTGCGCACCATTGTAGCGGCACCATCGGCGAAATCGGAAAAGATTTCCACGCCAGTCCCGGCCGCAATCGCAGCCCCCAACGCGCCGGTTTCCCTCGATTGCGCCACGGAAACGGGAACTCCAAGCACATCGGCAAAGATCTGCGGCCAGAGCAGGCTGCGCGAACCGCCGCCAGACAGCACTGCCTCGTTGAAGACGGCGCCCGCCTTGCGCATCGTCTCGACATGCTGGCGGTGGCCGAAAGCGACGCCCTCGAGGAGGGCGCGAACCAAGTGGCCCTGCGTATGCCAGCCAGCTACGCCATAGAAGCCTGCGCGCGCGTTTCCGTCCTGTTGGGCCCCGTAGAGAAAGGGATGGTAGAGCGGGTCGTCCCCCGCCGGTTCGATGGCCGATGCGAGATCGCAACAGACATCGAAAGGCGAGCGGCCGGTCGTTTCGATATCCGCGAAGAATGCGCGCACCAGCCACTCAAGGTTCGCCGCCGATGTCGCGCTCGATTCGATCGCCAAGTATCGGTGCCGGTCGAAGGTTGACGACATGAACACCGGACCATCGAGTTCCGGCCGGTCGACAATCACCTGATTGATGCTCCAGGTACCGGCGATGATGGAGGCGGCGCCGGTACGCGTTACCCCGGAACCGACGGCCGAGGCGACGACGTCGAACAGACCGCCAACGACGGGCGTGCCAGGCGCAAGGCCGGTCCGCGCTGCCGCCGCCTCGGTTACATGCCCGGCGATATCGGCACTCTCGATCAGTGGCGGCAAAAGTCCCAAGCATTCACCCAGGCCATAGGCATCCATCAGGTCGCGATCGTAACGACGCGCCGCGACATTGAGTAGGCCGCAGCCGGTCATGTCGGAAACCTCGCTGACGCGCTGCTCCGTCAAGCGGTTGACGATGAAGTCCTTGCAGAGAAAGACGGTACCGATCTGAGCAAAAATGTCGGGCCGGTGGCGCTTTAGCCAAGCAAGCAGCGTCGGCGTCTGCGACGGCCATGGCCTTTGCTGTCCGATTGGATAGGTCCGATCCCCAACACCTTGAGCTTTCCATTCCTCCACCAGCCCTGCCGCCCGCGTGTCGAGCGACTGGATCCCGAGAAGCGGCTGGCCATCATGATCCAGCGCATAAAGACCATTGCCGTGCCCTGCACATCCGATCGCGGCGATTTCGCCTGGCCGGATCCCTGCTTGTTCGATGCAGGCCCGGATCACCTGCCGCGCGTTGTCCCAGAGTTCGTCCAGCCCGCGCTCGACATGACCGGAACACGGCATAACGCTATGCCCCTCCGCCGACGCTGTTGCGATTTCGTTCCCCTGCCGGTCGAAAATCACCGCCTTGATGACGGTGTTGCCGGCATCAAGCCCCAACAGATACTCTCCCATGAAGAACTCCTCCTAACCCTGCCGGTAGAGAGCGAATGCCTCTTCGCCGCCTGCATCCTTATGCACAATCGCCATCAGGCCGCGCACGACGGCGCTCGGATTGGCGTGCTGGTAGATGTTACGCCCGTAGACCATGCCCATTGCGCCCTGCCGCATCAAGGCCGCGGACTTGTCGAACACCGCGCGAAGATCCTCCTTGCCGCCGCCACGCACCAGAACCGGGCATCGCGCCGCCTCGACCACCCTGTGGAACTCTTCAGGATCGGCCGTCGGATCGGCCTTGACGATATCTGCCCCCATCTCGCGGGCAAGCCGCGTCAGCGTCACGATCTTGTCGGCATCGCCATCGACCATATACCCGCCTTTTTCGGTGACCGGCTGCATGACCAGTGGTTCGATCATCAGTGGCATGCCGTACCGGTCGCAATCGGCCCTGACGCGGGAGATATTCCCAACGCATTGGCGGAACAGATCCGGCTCGTCCGGGAGCATGAAGAGATTGACGACCACGCACGCAGCATCCATTTCGAGCGCACCGATCAGCGGTTCGGTCTCGTTTTGCAGCACGGCCCACATGTCGCGGTGGCGGATACGGTTATACGGATTGCCCATGTCGATGCGCATGACCAACGCCGGCTTGTCCTTGCCGGATATGTCCTGCAGGAGATCGGCCTGGCCGTAGTTCATTTGGATCGCGTCGGGCGCGGCGTCGACCAGTGTCTTAACGACAGTGGGCATGTCCTCGAGCCCGTTCAGGAAGGATGGTTCGTTGCAGACGCCATGATCGATCGCCACGTCGAGGCAACGGCCCCCGCCGAACAGACGGTTCATCCGGACCTTGCGGTTGTGTCGCATTCTTTGCTCCTTTTTTGGTTTCTTGCGGCAAGCATGCCTTCGTTGAGGCCATGACGGTCGCGAAGCTGTGTGAGAAAACGGGTTCGTTCGAAGGCGCGCTGCGTGGGAACCCACTGCTTTTCCATGGCAAGCAGATCGAGCGCCGTGTCGGTCATCTCCAAGGAGAGTTCGCCAGTGACCGCCAAATCTGTCCTGCGCAGGAGCAGATCGTCGAGATGTTCGACGGCTTCGTTGCGGATCAGGAAAAGGAGTTCGCGCTCGGAATAGCTGGATTGCGGCACCGGCGCGTCCGGTTCGGCGGCGATGAAGCTGGCTACGATCTCGGCCTGTGTGCCATAGCGAGAGAACAGCTGGGCTGAACGCTCGGGGGCAACCCCGGTTCTGGCTGCCAGCTTGGATAGCCACGCCGCGACGTCTGTGGGAAACCCGCGCCCGCCGCCGATGCGACGCTCGGTTGTCTCAACTTGACGGGAACGCCCCAGCCTATCCAGCGCCATATCGGCTGCGAGCGCGCCAAAGGACCGGAACGTCGTCCATTTGCCGCCGATCATGCAGAGCACCGGCGGACTTCCCGCGGCGGCCTCAACAAGAGAGCAGAAATGGTCACGCGGGATTCGCCCAGTAACGCTGTCGCTGCTGGCCGGCAGGGGTCGAACGCCGGCGAACTGGAAAACGATGTCCTGGGGCCCGATTTCGACATGCGGCAGCACGAAGGCGAGCGATTGAAGAATGTAATCCCGCTCGTCGGCCTCGCAGCGCACGCTTTCCGGATCGTCGGTACGAATATCGGTGGAGCCGACCAGCACCTTGCCGAGATAGGGAAACAGGATGCAAATACGCCCGTCCTCGTTCTCGTAGTAGATCATGTGACCGGCCAAAGCCTCGCGGAGTTCGGCATTGTCGATGATCAGATGGGAACCCTTGGTGCCACCCATCAGTGGACCCGGTGGGGTTTCCGGCGAAAACAGAAGCTTGTTGGTGATATCGATCCAGCCGCCTGTCGCATTGATCACAAGGCCTGGCTCGACATTAACAGCGGTTCCGCCGACCCGGTCCGTCACCCAATAGCCGCCATCCTCGTCACGCCGGATATCCGCATAGTTCAGCGCCCGGGCTCCCGGATGCTCCGTGAGACCATCCTGCAGCAATTCAATACCCAGGCGTTCCGGATGGCTGACCCAGGCATCGAAATAGGTGGCAGAACTCTTGATATTTGGATTGAGCGCTGGCCATTTTTCGAGCGTTGTGCGGCGTCCGCGAAATTGATGTCGTGGCATCAGGGCGCGCTTGCGGGTCAGGAAGTCGTAGATGCCCAAGCCGGCCTTGATGACGAGCGCTCCGCGACGGCTCGGCCGACGAGTTAAGCCGAGGAACCGTGCGATGCCGTTTCCAAGACCGGAGAAAATATCGAAGACTGGCACTGTCGTCGGCAGCGGTGCAACGTAATGCGGCGCGTTGCGCAGCAGTCGGTCGCGCTCGACAAGCGATTCCTGCACGAGCCTGAACTCTCCGTTTTCGAGGTAGCGCAACCCGCCATGCACCATGCGCGACAGCGCGGCGCTGGCGCCGGAGCAATAGTCGTGCTTCTCCACGAGCAGCACGCTTAATCCCTGCAGCGCCAATTCCCGAAAGACGCTGATGCCGTTGATGCCGCCACCGACGACGCACACGTCCACCTTCGGGCTTCGGCGGAGCCCGTTCAATGTTTCTTCCCGTTTCATGATGGCGACTCGCTACCTGTCCATGGTCGTCAGTTTGGCCGATATGGCCGCGTCGACGACCGAAAGGTCGTCCTTATCGAGCCTGATGGTTCCGGCCCGGGCATTGTCGAGCGCCTGGTTCGCATTGCGCGCGCCGCAGAGGGCAAAGGTCACGCCGGGCTGCGCAAGCGTCCAGGCGATCACCGTTTGTGCGATACTTGCGCCATGCTTCTCTGCAATGGGCCGGATCGCTGCCGCGAAGGCTGCTGCCTTTTCGCGGTTGGAAACCGAAAAGCGCGAATTGTCCTTGCGCTGGTCGTCACCGGCAAAGATGCGGTCGGGACCGATCGTGCCGGAGAGCAGACCGAGCGCCAGCGAGGAATAGCTGAGCGTTGCAATGCGGTTCGCCCTCGCCAGCGGTACGAGATGGGTCTCGATCTCGCGATCAATCATGCTGAAACGCTCCTGTATCGCATCGAGCCCGCCGAGCGCGACATAGGTCTCCAGGTCTGCCCGGCTGACATTGCTCGCTCCGATCGCCCGGATCTTGCCGGACGCACGCAGCTCCTCGAGCGCTCGCAACGTCTCCTCGAGCGGCGTCGTCGAGTCCTGCCAATGCGTGATGTAGAGATCGATATAGTCGGTGCCGAGTCTTGTCAGACTGCTCTCGACCTCATGTAGGATTGCGTCGCGGCCAAGGTACCGGTGCACCGGCTTTCCGTCCTGATCGAAGAAGTGCTCACCCTTTTGCGTATGCCAGACCAGACCGCATTTCGTCGCGATCACCGCCTTGTCGCGGCGACCGGAAAGCGCCTTGCCGACGATTTCTTCGGAGCGGCCGAGCCCATAGGCCGGTGCCGTGTCGATCAGCGTCACGCCGGCATCGAGCGATGCCTGGATCGCGGCAATCGATTCCTTCTCGTCCGTGCCGCCCCACATCCAGCCGCCGATCGCCCACGTGCCCAGCCCCACTGCCGAGGCCAAGACGCCGGACTTTCCGATCTCGCGCATCACCTGCTCGCCGCTCATGCCCATTTCCCTTCGCTATTTGCGAGTGACAGGACGCGCGCACCTGTCGCTTCGTCCGTCACCAGTGTATCGAGGTGGTTGCCGCGCAGAACGCTGAGGATCGGACCCGCCTTGTTCGGCCCGCTCGCCACTCCGATCTTCGTCGGGATTGACGCAAACTCGGGAAGCGTCAGCGACACCAGTGCACGGTTGAGGCTGTAGTCGCAGACCTGGCCCTGATCGTCCAGAAGATGCGCGAGCAATTCGCATGAGGCGCCGGAGCGCTCGATCGCCGCGCGGTCGGTGCTCGACGACGGATGCAGGTCGTAGTAGCTGGAGTCGTCCGACAGGATCGAACCGATGCCCACCACCGCCACCTTGGCCTCGCGTGCCCGTTTGAAGACATCGGCGACGGAGCGCATGTTGATCAGCATTGTCCGCTCGGCAGCGTCGTCGGCAAAAAGCGGCGCGTGAATCTGGAACGATCGGCCGCCAAGCCGATCGGCCATCAGCGTCGAGACGTGGTTGACGTCGGTATAGTGCTTGCCCTGGACACAGCCTGTCGCCGGGATCACCTCGACATCGAAGCGCCGGGGCGGTTGCAGGCCAGCGACAACGGCGCTGACGCCCTTGCCGCCCGTGATGCAGATCGTGTCACCATCGGCGATCTCCTCCAACAGCAGCCGGGCGGCCGCCTCGCCCACGGCCTGGAGCGCGGTCTGTGGATTGTCGGATACAGTCGGGACAACGACGGCGCGGCTGATGCCGCCGAGCGCCAGAAGCTGCTCTTCCATGTCGACAAGCGGCTCGACTGGCGACTTGATCTTTATCTCGACGAGACCGAGCTGGCGACCACGCTTGATTAAGCGGTTGACCGTGGCATGGGAGATCCCGAGCTGATCAGCGATCTGCGCTTGCGTCAGCCCCTCGAGGAAATGCAGAACCAGCGCCTGATGCATCTGGCGTGCGATGACGACTTCCTCGCGCGCCACGGATTTGGGTTTGGCAATGGGCCTGTTGAGCGACATGTCAGATAGCCTTACGCTGATGCAGGAAATGATCGATGGAGACGGCGGCAAGCAGAATGCATCCTTTGATCATGTCCTGCCAATAGACGGAGACATCGAGCAGGATCAACGAACTCGTTACCACCGAGAGCAGAGCGATGCCGAGGATCGCGCCGAGGATCGTACCCGACCCGCCCTTGAGCGAGGCACCGCCGATCACCGCTGCTGCGATGATATTGAGCTCCATGCCGGCGCCGAAGGTCGGGGTGGCAGCACCGAAGCGGGACATATAGATGACGCCCGCGACGCCGGACAGCGTGGCGCAAAGCACGGTCACCCAGAATTTCACGTGGCTCGTCTTGATGCCTGAATAAAGCGCGGCTCTTTCGTTGCTGCCTGTGTAGAAGACTTTGCGGAAGGCAGTTGCACGGCGAAGCAGGAAGTCGAACAGGATGACGACTCCAACGAAGATCAGGATGACGTAGGGGACGCCATAAAACGTGCCCTGTCCCACTGCCTTAAAGCTTGGCGGCAGCGTGAAGAGCGACAGGGGAGTGCCCTTGGTGATGATCAGGCAAATGCCGCGGACGATGACCATGGCCGCAAGCGAGGTGATGAAGTGATTTAGCCCGACCACCGTGACAAAGAAGCCCATGATGCAGCCGATAACAGCGCTGGCGAGGATTCCCGCCAGCGAAGCGGTCCA
Source organism: Rhizobium giardinii bv. giardinii H152 (assembly GCF_000379605.1). Taxonomy (GTDB): domain Bacteria; phylum Pseudomonadota; class Alphaproteobacteria; order Rhizobiales; family Rhizobiaceae; genus Pararhizobium; species Pararhizobium giardinii. The sequence goes on from NZ_KB902646.1 coordinate 114,806, forward strand.
CGGATCGACTCCCATGAGGAACAGCGATCCGGATAACACCATCGAAAAGCAGACGACCGAGCCGACCGACAGATCGATGCCGCCGACGATCAGAAGAATGGTCATGCCGACGACGACAATACCTTCGACCGAGAAGGACATCAGCATCGCCCGGAAATTGCCGAGCGTCAGGAAATGCTGCGAGGCAAAACTCATGACGATGCAGAGGGCAAGGATTATTGCGATCAGCCCAGCTTCGCGCATTGTTGCCAGCTTTTTCCAGCCGGGGGCGTGCGCCGGGTGTCCCGAAAACGTGTCGACTGCCATGGTTGTCTCTCCCGTCCGTGTTTTCTCTTCAGGCGGCATGCCCGGATGCCTTCGAATTGTTGTGGCCTGCGATACCTGAAGCGAGCCGCATGATCGCCTCTTCAGACATCGCGTCGCCCTCGATCTCGCCCATCACACTCCCCTCGCGGATCACCAACACCCGATCGCAGAGACCGAGAAGTTCCGGTAGTTCCGAAGAGATCACGACAACGCCGATACCCGAGCGTGCGAGATCGCGCAGGAGCCGGTGGATCTCCGATTTGGCACCGACGTCAATGCCGCGGGTCGGCTCGTCCATCAGGATCACCTTCGGGTTAACCGCTAGCTGTTTGGCGATCGCCACCTTCTGCTGGTTGCCGCCAGACAGCGACGAGACGGGAATGTCCATGCCGCCTATGCGGATGCCAAGCCGGCGAACGAACCTGTGTGCCAGATCAGCCTCGGCCTTGGCGTTGAGGAGCCCCGCCGGGCCGGTCAACGCCTTTAGATCGAGGACAGAGATGTTCTGGGCAATCGGCATATCGAGGAAGATGCCGGAACCCTTCCGATCCTCGGAAAGATAGACGATGCCCGCCTTTACCGCATCGGCATAGGACCGGGAGTGCAGCCTTGGTCCCTCCAGAGTTACAACGCCCTTGGTGGTGGGGCGAAGACAGCAAATACCTTCGGCAATCTCCGTCCTTCCGGAGCCGATCAGCCCGCCTATGCCGAGGATTTCACCCTTGCGCAGATCGAAACTGACATCGTGGAAGCGGGCGCCGTCGCCGAGATCGCGAACTGTCAGAATGGCCTCAGCCGAACGCTCGTCCTGCGTCTGCTTCGGCGGATAGAGTTGGGTGATCTCCCGCCCCACCATGCGGCGGACTACCTCATCAGGCGTCACATCGGCCACTCGCTCGGTCGAAACGTAGCGCCCGTCACGAAACACAGTGACCCGGTCACAGAGACTGAAGATTTCGGCCATGCGGTGGCTGATATAGATGATCGAAATATCATGGGCCTTGAGATCGCGAATGATGCCGAACAGTGTCTGCGCTTCCGTTTCCGTCAGCGCCGCGGTCGGCTCGTCGAAGATCAGGACACGACAATCGAGCGTCAGCGCCTTGGCGATCTCGACCAGCTGCTGGTTTGAGATCGACAGGTCGCCAACGTTGGCGCGCACGTCGAGCGGCGCCAGGCGATTCATGATGGCCTGCGCGTCACGCGCCTGCTTGCCGTAGTTCATGAACAGCTTGCGGCGCCGGTTGGTCGCCGCCATAAACATGTTCTCGGCAATCGTCGCATCTGGGCACAGCGCGATCTCCTGATGCACGAGGCCCAGCCCGAGCGATTGCGCCACGGCCGGAGAGGTGACCTTGACAGGCTTGCCATCGATAAGAATGTCTCCCTCGTGCGGCTGCAGCACGCCGGCGATGATGTTCATCAGCGTCGACTTACCTGCGCCGTTTTCGCCGCAAAGCGCATGAATTTCGCCTCTTTCAAGGCTGAAGCTCACATCGGTCAACGCCTTAACGACACCGAAGTGCTTGCTGACATTGCGGATCTCCAGAACCGGCACGGATGCCATAATACTTCTCCTCAAACTCACGAAGGCTGTCCGGGGTCTTACCCCGGACAGCCGGCACAAAGGGCTATTCGTCGATCCCCTTCGTACCCCGCCGCTTGAGATACTTGTCCCAGTAGAAGTCGTCGGCATTCTCGGCGGTGACGATCGACAGGCCGTTATCGACGAAAGGAATGCTCATCGGATTGAAGCCGGAACGCTTGGCATCGTTCATCGGGTCGATCAGTTCCGGATGCTTGGCGAGCCACAACATCATGAAGCCCATATAGCCCTGCATGCCCTGGTTGGGGTTGATGGAACCGAACACTTGGCCGGCCTTGATCATGTCGAGGATGTTGGCATTGACGTCCGCGCACATGACGAGGACCTTGCCGCCGCTTTCCTTGTTGGCCTGCGCCGCACCGATTGCCGAATTGGCCTCCGGCATGAACACGGCACCAACATTCGGATGCGCCTGAATGATGCTCATCAGGCCCTGATAGGCTTTGTTCGGGTCCTGGTTGGAGGCTGCCCTGCCGACAAGCTTCATGTCCGGATATTCTTTCTCCATCCGTGCGATGAAGGCAGCGATACGCTTGTCGTGATTGTCCTGGCCCGGGTTTTCGAGAACCGCATACTCGCCTTTGCCGCCAAGTTTCTTGGCGATCGCATCGGCCGCGTAGATGCCCTCGCGAGTGTTGTCCGACGTAATGAACGAGATGCGCTTAGAAAGCGGTGAGTCCGCCGCGAAGGTGACGACCGCTGTGCCTTGGTCGATTGCCCGGTTGATCGGCTCGATAAACGGGTCCGAGTTCATCGGATGGACGAGGATTCCGGCCGGGTTCTGCGCCAGAGCCTGGTCGAACGTCGCGATCTGTTTGTTGACGTCATATTCCGGTGTACCGGTATAGGCCGTCTCGCAGCCGAGCTGCTGGCCGGCCTGCTTGAACATTTCATAGACCGGGAACCAGTATTCGACACCCGAAACCATGACGTTCATGACGTATTTCTCGCCGGGCTGGCAGCGGAACGGGTTTTCCGTTGCCGCGCTGGCTGCAGCCGCCAGAAGCGTCGACGCAAGAACCGCCAATGCGGTCGTGCTTAGAAATTTGCGCAAGTTTCCTCCTCGAGGCCTAAGCCCCTCCCAAGTACCCGGTGGCGTCCAGAAAGACGGCCGGTGATCCAATTGAAAAACCGGATTTCCTCCTCGAAGTCCGGTATGGGCAGCTAACCGCAGCGCGCCTATCTTGTCAATATATTTCTATCAATGAAATATATTTCAGAAGTGGAGCGTCAAGCGATCGAGCGGTGCCGGAATGGAGTGAGCAAGGGGGGCCTGTATCGCCAACATGACGACCGACCCATGTGCACAGATCTTTGCAAGCCACACACAATAGGTCTCGACCAGTCGCGCTACGACGAAATCACCAAGCGCTTCACCTGCGAGCGGGAGGACGCTACCGAGGCGGCTACCCGTGTCGACCACTTCGACGCAGTGCAGCTTGCCACGGTGCTTCGCACCTGCCGACAGTACGACACGGCTAGTGCCGGCCGTGGCACATGTCGCTGCCTATCGCATCGACATGGCCTCGCTGAACGGAGGTGCTACCCATCCGGTACAAACGCCACGTTTTTTCGGCCGGCACCCATGGCGTCAGTTCACGGCCTCTCAAGCGCTACTCTTTGGCTTCTTCTGCGAGCGGCCGGGGCTAGCGGCAGCCGGCGCTGAGGTGTTCAGTGCCACGGCGGCCTGAACGAGCGCCTTCAACGCCTCTCCGTCAATCTTGTCGCCCTCATGGAAATCGATGGCGCGCCGAGTATTGCCTTCGAGGCTGGAGTTGAAGAGGCCCTTGGGGTCCTTTAGCGCGGCGCCCTTTGCGAAGGTCATCTTCACGACAGTCTTGTAAGTCTCACCCGTGCAGATGATACCGGCGTGTGACCACACCGGAACCCCTCTCCATTTCCACTCCTCGACCACGTCGGGATCGGCCTCCCTGACGAGAACGCGGACGCGCGCGAGGGTCTCGCCCCGCCAATCCTTCAGCTCCTCTATTTTCGCATCTATGAGCTGAGAGGGGTGAGCCTCTCCGTCTCCGTTATCCTTCAAGCCGGTCTTCGTCATGGTTGTGGTCGGTTCCTCATGGTCGTTATCGGTCGGCAGTCATTTGAGTATCGCCTGTCAGCACCCGATGCCACTACAATGACGTAGATCGGTCATATTCGCTCGCCGGGCAATTGGCTGGCCTGCTTAACCCAAGCTGCGAACTGTGCCATGTCGAACTGCTCGTCCTCATGGATGTGGAGATAGCGCGTCTCCCCGCTCTTGGAGGCGCCGGGAGGAACGGGATGCAGCAACATACCGCGAAAGAACGCCACCTTGACGTACTTCGTGAAGCAATGGAGACCGAGGAACCAACCCTCGCCCTCGATACCATAAAGCGGTGAGTTCCACTTCACGGCCTTGTGCACGCCCGGGACCGCGCGAACGATGAGAGCGTCGAGACGGCGCCCGACGTCGCCTTTCCAGTCCGGCATGGCCGCGAGGTAAGCCTGCACGGGGGCGTCGCCGTAGCCCTTCGCGATCTGAGGGTTGCCACCTGCGAGGAGGGTCGGCTTTGTGGCCGCCTCGGTGCCTTTGTTCCTGGTTGGGGCGGCTTTGGCGGGCAGCTTCATCGCCGCGGCCTTCGTCGGCTTGCTGCCCGATGACTGAGCAGCGGGGCGCGGCTCTGCGGCCGCCTTCGCTGTGCCCGGCACGGGGCTGGCTTCTCTGCAATCGTCGCAGACGTCTTGGAGGTCTTGTTGGCCATTGCGTTCACTCCGCTGATAGAGGGGTGGTCATCAACCTGTGCTTGAGTCAATGCCCATAGCTTCTACCGTCATACAAGTTCATCCTCAAGAGATTGGCAGCGATCGCCAGTCTGAAGCGGGTTGGCAGGCCCACCCGTATCGACGACCGGTTCAGGTGCTCGGTGCATCCGGCTTATGAAGCACGATACGATTGCGCCCGTCTTGCTTGGCGAGATAGAGCGCAGCATCAGCCTGGTTTTGAAGTTGCTCGGGAAAAATTGTCTCGTCGTCTGGCGAGTGAGCCGCCACTCCGATGCTCAGGGTGACGTAAGGCGACACGCGGGATGCCGGATTCGGCAGAGAGGCAGCTTCGACGCTCTCCCGAATTCGCTCGGCCACGGCGACGGCCTCTCGTTCGTCCACCCCGGGAAGCACGACGAGGAACTCTTCACCGCCGTACCGGGCCACATGATCGCGGTTCCGCCTTACGCTGCTCTGAATTATGCCGGCAACCTTCACAAGGCAGCGATCGCCTTCGGGATGGCCGAGATGATCGTTCAGCTTCTTGAACTCGTCAATATCGCACATCAGCATGGCACAGCTTCGGCTTTTCATGCCATCGCTCCACAGACGGTCGAGCGTCTCCATCATCCAGCGCCGGTTGGCGATCCCAGTTAAAGCATCGGTTCTCGCAAGCCGCTCAAGCTGGGCATTTGCGTCAGCAAGTTCAGCGACACGGCTGCGGTCACGCAGCTCAAGGAGGAAAGTCTTCTGGGCTAGAATCGTCATGGTGCGTCGGGCGACGACAGTTGCGACGATACCGCTCGCAAAAAACAGCGTCGCTGCTACGGCGCTCCCGTTTGCCAGGCCCGGGTTAAGGACCTGAAAAACCAGATAAAGGCCAAGGGCAATAGAAGCGACCATCACGGTCCAAGCCAGTGGAATGCTGAAGATGATTATGGCGGTAATGGCTACGAACAGCATGATGTTCAAGTGGCGTTCGTAGAACTCGCCACCCGCGCTCACGCCTACCAGGGCGACCGACAGGAGGATGAGGAACATGCCTGCAATCAGAGAGATCCGCTGGAGCCAGAATGCGCGTGGCCTTTTCCAGATGAAGGCGCAGGCAATCGCGGCGGGCGGGAGGATGGAGGCCGGCAAAAGCATCGACACGGTGATTGCCTTCGGAAGCAGGATCGCGTTGAGGCCCAACGTCAGCACATCCAACAATGCGACCCAAGTCATCCAGGCGCGAATGATCTTGGCCGTTCGGGGCCAGAAGCGCTCTTGGAAAAGGCGGGAAAGCTCGCCTTTGAGGCGGATGTCGCGCGTCCGACGCGCGAGAAGGTGCTCGACTTCAGTCATGATTGCAGAATCTGGTGCCTGGAGCTGCGTCCTTGTGGAAGCCGTCATCTGCCTCGTCAAAACTGCGCTCTCCTGAATATCCATCTCAGCCCACTTAGCGGAGCGTCCTTCGCAGGCAAGGGCAAGCGACCGGGTCCCTGCTAAAGTTGAGGAGCGTATAAGGCGCCGACGCGCTGAACCTCGACCAGTTCACGCCGGTTGGGTGCCTGCACCCGCAGACCGAGCCGCCGCTGATCCAGCACCGGGTGTGATGGCCCGTCTGACGATCATCTCAGCCCCGCCCATCTGCGTCGGTCCCAAGACGGGAGCACGATAATTCTGAGTGATACTTTTCGCAGCAGGCATGGCAATCTTGACAGTTTCGTCGCGATCGAACGGACTGCGCCGGCTAGGCATGTTCGTGAGGCGCTTTGTGTCAGTTCGGGTGCTTGTGATAGAAACCAAGGGCGTCTCGCGAGAAATCAGCCCGTGACTTCGGCGCCGTGTAAAACATATGTCCGCCCCGATAGAGCTTCAGCTCCACCCTGTTCGCAACGAGATCCGGCGGCATATGGTCGAGGACATACTTGCTGAAACCGTAGGGTGTCAGCGCGTCGCTGTATCCATGTGCCACCATCACGCGAAACTGGGGAACCACCGACAGGAGGTCGCGCAGGTCGGACACGGCGCTCGCTGCAATGCGGCTGTCACCCCCCCGATTACCTTTCCATTCCCAGCGACGGTTCACCTCCTCATTCAGGAGGGTGTAGGTCATATCGGTTTTGAAGGCGAGTTCATCACGGGCGTAAGCGGCAAACGCAGCGCCGTAGGCCCGCGTATAGCCATCGAGAACCGGATCTTCGTTCTGGTCGTCGGCCGCTTCGGGATAGGCATCGACCACCGAATGTGCCGCGTCATACGGGCTGACGACCCGGCGGTCTCCCGCCGATTTCTTCTTGTAGGTGTCGCCGATGAAGCCGCGGGTTTGACGGACAGCCTCCTGCGGGATCCCCGTGAGTGCCGAGACACGAGAGTAGAGCGCATCTGCTCGTTCTCCTTGGGGAGACGGACCTGCGAGCGTAACAAGATAGTCGGTCATGGAAAAATATTCAGCCTCTATTAACAGGTTGTGGTCGAACGCATTTTTCCTTTCGAGCTCTGCAGCGGCAAGCGATGGCAGGCGCAGGGCAGCGGTGAGTGGATCGTCGCTCGCGCTCCACAGAAACCGGCCCTCGAGCATCGGTGAGACCATGATGATGCCTGAAACAAGCATTCCCTGGATCTCTTTAAGGGCGGAAGCGACCTTCAAGGCGCGAAATCCGCCGTAACTTTCGCCAACGAGATATTTCGGAGAAGGCACGCGACCGTTCTTCTGCACATAGAGGGCGATGACCTTGGCGAGGCTCTCGGCGTCCTGGCGAATCCCATAGAAGCCTGTGGCAACATCGTTGTTGGCCGCCCGGCTCCACCCGGTCCCTACGGGATCGATCAGGACAAGATCGGTAAACGCCAGCCAGCTATCCGGATTGTCGCTCAGAGATGGCTGAGTGCCGTCGTCCTGACGTTCGCCAAACTCAAGTATGCGTGGACCGACCAGACCGAGATGAAGATATGCAGAAGCAGCGCCTGGCCCGCCGTTAAATACGAAGGTGAGAGGGCGGTCGATGTGGCGATCCTTCGCGACATAGGCGGTATAGTAGATTTTGGCGGCGCGTTCGCCGTTCTGACCGACGACGTCGAGAGTGCCCGCTGTCGCTGCGTAGGTCAGCGTTTCCGTGCTGAGCTTCAGGCTATGCTCAGTAACGGCGTCGGACGGTATGAGGCTGAAAATTTCGCCTGGTGCGCGTTGTTCCGGCGACGGACGATCCCCCGGCCCCTGCGCCTGCGCGGAAGCGACGAGGAGCGAAAACAACAGTGGGACAATTTGGGTAATAAGAAACACACGCAAGACTAGATCCTCCATGGTCGCGCCATGTAGAGGACTGTAGTGCGATCGGTACCGTCCGGAGAACTCAACTCATGTTGATCAGGCGCTTGCCGCATGCGCAGGGCGAATGCGTCCCATGAATTAACAGGACACGTTTTTCTGTAATTCCATTTTTGCAGTGGCAGATGGCGCGGAACGCCGCGATTGGCTCGGCTTTTCTAGCGTGATCGCTTCAGCGTGCCCCCCAGGTATCCGTCAGACGATACCCTTCCGGCCATGGATCGGAGGGGTCAAGCATGTGCTGATGAGTGCCGGTGATCCAGGCTCGCCCAGAGATTTCCGGCAGGATGGCCGGACGGCCGCCGACCTTTGTGGTGCCCACAATACGCCCTGAGAAGGTGGAGCCGATCAACGAGACTGCTGTCAGGCGATCCTCGAGCTTCATTTGCCCGCGCGCGTGCAGGACGGCCATGCGCGCTGACAGCGCTGTGCCCGTGGGTGAGCGATCAACCTTGCCCGGCTGGATCGCGACGGCGGCGCCCGTGCGTAAGCCTTCAGCGGTGCGCTCAACGGGACTTGCGAAGAGGCAGAAGGAAAAATGCCGCCAATCGGGATTTTCGGGGTGATGAAAACCAAGTGCGGCATTGGCGGCGTTGGTGATCCTGACGCCAAGGCACGCGATATCATGGGCCTCATCTGGCGACAGGCGGAACCCCATGGCTGCCGCATCGACGATGACAAAGCTGTCACCGCCATAGGCTGTATCGACGGTCAGTGTCCCCAGCCCCTCGACCTCCAGCGTCGCATCCAGTCGCTCTACAAAGCTCGGCAGGTTCTGCACAAGGATGCGTTCCGCCTTGCCGTTGCGGCACTCCGCATGCACGCGCACCAGGCCGCCCGGGGCCTCCAGGACGATCTCGGTGACCGGCTCCTTCATCGGCAGGATGCCACTGTCCAGCAACACCGTGGAGACGCAGATCGAGTTCGAGCCGGACATTGGCGGTGTGTCTTCCGGTTCCATGATGATGAAGGCAGCATCGGCCTCGGGATGCTTCGGGGGTACCAGCAGGTTGACATGTCGGAAGACGCCGCCGCGCGGTTCGTTCAAGACGAAATTGCGCAGCGTCTGGTCACGGGCGATCCAGCGGCTTTGCTCCCAGATCGTCTCGCCGGGCGGCGCCGCAACGCCGCCGACGATGACGTCTCCCACCTCGCCCTCCGCATGGGCGGAAATCACATGGATGGTCTTGGAACTGCGCATGGATCCCTCCTCAGGAAAGCCAGTCGGGCAACCGCGCTGGAACGCGTCCGGTCAGGGCCGCCGTGACACAATCGGCAAGACTGCCAAAGCGAACGGTTCGACCGGAGAGGCCGGGACCGTAGTGGGCATACTTGCCCGAATTCGTCATTAGAGTGCGAGTGCGCGTCGGGAACACAGGCTCGCAAATCGAGCACCAGCAGAGATCAGGCAGTACCTGGACGCCGGAATCTTCCAGCTTCGTCAGCAAACCCTCGCTTCGTGCCTCGCTGATGACCTGCCGACCGGCCGTGACGATCACCGTGACGTCAGGGTGACGGCTGCGACCAGCAAGCGTTTCGGCCAAGGCACGACACTCGGTCAGGGAAGCGTGAGGGCTGCCGATGGCGACGAGCTCAATCTCCTCGGGTCCTTCATTCAAGAGCGTCCAGGCGGTAGTCATGTCGGCGCGGGAAATTGTTACGGAGTCGGCGCTGTCGAGCGCCGCGCCGGCTGCCTCGGGTGTCACGCCTTCCACATGCAGCATCGGGACCGCCGACGTGGTGCCGAAGGCAGCACAGAGCGCTTTGAGATCGTCCATCGAGGGCTGCGCCGAGGCGAGACCCCGCAGAAGCGCAATGCGGTCGGGCGCAGCGCGGCCGGCGAGATAGCCGATAAGCGGCCAAAAAGAATCGTCCACGTGCTCAGGCAGCTCGATATCGATAACCCGCCGCGCCTTGCGGTGTTCGTCGAGATAGACGCCGGACAGCGGCGCCCGCGCCGTCAGCGCGATGCAAAGGTCCAGGAAATCCGGGTGCTTTGCCGTTCTGGCGCCGAGAACTGTATTGGCGAAGATCACCGCATTTGACTCCGCCCATGCGATGGCTTGGCCTGCCGTTGGGGCGCTGTCGAGCAAATAGGGCGCGCAGGTGAAGGTCGGCCGGCAGCCCATGCGGACATAGGCGTCGGCGAGCCGTGCGGCCGGGTCGCCGAAGGACTGTGGTACGCCCTGCGCCTGCCAATTGGCGAGATCAACCGAAATGGCGTTCATCGTCGTCGGCACTCGAACCTGTACACCCATATCAGCCATCTTTTCGGCAAATGTCAGGTTTGCCGAGCTCGCGTAGATGCAGCCGTCGATATGGCCCTGGGTAACGTCCACCAGGCCCCGCGCACCCTGTTGCGCTGCCATTGCGCAGATGATGCGCATCGCCTGCTGTATGGCGACGCCCTGCTGTCCATCAAGCATGGCATGGTCGGCTTCTGTCAGGTCGAGCGCGAAGGTCGCCGACGGGACGAGGGGAATCTCCAGCCCGTCGGCCACGACCGCCCGATCGGTGATGTGCGCGGTCCGCGCGCGCGAAAGCGCCGCAAAAGCGTCTGGCCCAATCCGCAGAACGGGCAGCGGTTTGCCGAACATCTCGGAGGCGATCAATGCCCCGAGGGTAAGTACATCCTCGGTCTCAGAGAAGACCAGGGCAGCGGGCGCGCGACCCGTCAACACAAGATCGAGCAGAACCCCCGACCCCGTGCAGGACCCGCGGCTCGCCGGCATCACCAGAATGCTGCCGGTCAGGCACGTCCCATGCAGCGGGTGGTGCACGTCGATGACGCGCGCGGTCGCAGGGTCCACACCGCCCCAGAAGCTTAGCGCCTCTTGGGTGGCAATGACGTGACCACTGGCGGTGCCGCCAAGAATGCTGCGAGCCGAGGCAGGACGGGGTATTTTACCGGCCATGCGCCTGCGTCGAGGTGTCAACGCTGGGAATAAAGGCCATTTGAGGTACCTTTCTCATGGGATTGGACGCGGGGCGAATTGCACGTGTCGAAGATATGTATACTGTTTGTATGCATAATTTCAATCGCCAGCCTGTTGTAGTCGGCGCGCACTGTCTGAGAGACCAAAGATGACGCAAACTTGCACTTTGACGATTGCCGCCCTTTACGAGCGTGTCGAAGCGATCTTCCTTAAGGCGGGCCTGAATGCATTCCAGGCCGGTGCGCTCGCCCGCGTGATCGTCGCTGGCGAGCGGGATGCCTGCAAATCGCACGGCATCTATCGCATAGAGGGGGCGCTGCGCACCGTAAGGGCTGGCAAGGTTAAGCCTGATGCCGTGCCGGAACTCCTTCCGACGGAGGGGTCCGCCATCGTCAAGGTCAATGCCAGGGGCGGTTTCGCCAATGCGGCCTTCGAAGTCGGCGTGCCGGTGCTTGCCGAACGTGCGGGCAAACTGGGTCTTGCTGCTCTCGTCATCAACGACTGCACCCATTTCTCCGCGCTGTGGCCGGAGGTAGAGGCCGTGACAGGCGAGGGGCTTGCCGGCCTTGTCATGTGCCCGAGCTATGCGACCGTGGCACCCACCGGGGGCAACAAGCCGCTGCTCGGCACCAACCCTTTCGCCTTCGGCTGGCCGCGTGAAAACCAGCCGCCCTATGTGTTCGACTTCGCGACGTCGGTTGCCGCGCGGGGGGAAATCGAACTGCACCGCCGCGCCGGCAAGCAACTGCCGGAAGGTTGGGCGATCGATGCCAATGGCAATCCGACGACGGATCCGGAAGCAGCTCTTGCCGGCGCCATGCTGCCCTTCGGCGGCCACAAGGGTTCGGCTATTGGCACGATGATCGAACTGCTTGCCGGCATCATGATAGGCGACCTGACGAGCCCCGAAGTGCTGGATTATCTCGGCACGACAACGCTCGCCCCCTTCCACGGCGAACTCATTATCGCCATGTCTCCCGAAGCATTCTCTGCCGGTCGTCCCGGCAATGCCTTCGCCCGCGCCGAGGTGCTCTTCGACGCGATCGTCGACCAGGGTGCCCGCCTGCCATCGCAGCGTCGCTTCCTGGCCCGCGCGAAGTCCGAGACGGACGGCATCACGCTCACCGCCACCGAGATGGAACAGCTTGACCGCTTTCTTGCCCACGGGCTCGATGCAGTCGGCTGACCGCGGGCGCCAATTCCGTCGAGCAGTTCTCTTTGTTCAAGCCGCCCTTGAATTGCTTGGCCGGCGAAAACACTCCATGCGTGGGCCTTTAGGGAAATACAAGGCTCAAGCCTTGTATTTCTGAACCGCGCCCGGCAGCTTGCTCCATTCGGCATACCAGGTATCGAAGAGCCTGAGCTGGGTTTCGACATAGCCGCGCTGACTGTCTGAGAGAGCGTCGGTCTCGTTGAAGTGCAGCGTGTATTCCTTGTCGCCCTTCAGCACCATCATGTGCTTGAAGTAGAGAACGAGATCCGGGCCCTCGTCGAAGGAGGAGAGCACGGCAAGCGCCGATTCCAGTTCCAGCGCGCGCTGGCGGGCATCCGGATCGCCGGCGGCAGCGGCCTGCGACAGCTTGCACATGTGGATGACTTCCCTGGGCAGCACGCAGCCGATACCGGTGATCGCACCGACAGCACCGCAGTTGACGAAGCCATGGAACACGCAGGTATCGACGCCGATCATCAGCGAGACGTCATCGTCGCGGCTGGTGATGTTTTCAGCGGCATAGCGCATGTCAGCCGCGCCGCCGAATTCTTTGAAGCCGACGAGGTTGGGATGGTCTGCGCGCAGCGCAAAGAACAGGTCGGCGCGGGTGGCGAACCCGTAGTACGGGCTGTTGTAGATGACGGCCGGCAGGTCTGGAGCGGCAGCGAGGATAGCCTTGAAGTGGTTCTTCTGGGCGGCGACCACAGAGCCACGCGATAAAACGCGCGGGATGACCATAAGACCCTGCGCACCGACCTTCTGGGCGTGTGCGGCGTGCGCCACTGCGGAGGCGGTGTTGACGGCGCCGGTGCCGACGATGACGGGAACGCCGGCTTTCACCAGGCGTTCGACGCCTGTCATGCGCTGTTCGTCGGTTAGAAGCGGCCAATCACCCATAGAGCCGCAGTAAACGACGGCGGACATGCCGCTTTCGATAAGCTCCTTGCCCTTGCGCACAAGCCCATCGAAATCCGGGCTGCGATCGTTCTTGCAGGGCGTCATCAATGCGGGAACGACACCGGAAAAAATTTTGGCCTTCATGTCAATCTCCTTCAGGCTATTGGGTCGGTGCATGCAGCCCGCACATCCCCTTGTTCAAGGGCGCTCAATAGCATCTTGCATTTTATTTGTCGACAAGAAAAATACAGAGGCTCACAGCGCGATATCCAGCCGTTCGTTACGGCTGAACAATCGCTGCACCTGCAGCACGATCTGTTCTGCATGCGCCTTGCCCAGACGGTCAGCGCCCTCAATGTCGCGCGCTTCGATTGCGGCAATCATTTCGGCGTGCTCGTCCACGAAGCGCTGGGGAAACTGTTCCTCGTAGGATTGATAGTAGAGGCGAAGGATCCGGCGTCCCTCGTCGAGAAGCCGGCGGAAGAGCCCGGTAAAATAGGGGTTGCGGCCCGCCTCGGCGATCGCCGCATGGAAAGCCACGTTGGTGGCGATCATCGCCAGGGTGTCGCGCGCTGCGACTGCCGCCGCATAATCCTCGTGGAGGCCGCGGATGATCGGGAGGTCTTCTCGCCGGTGGTTCTGCGCCGCAAGCCGCGTCGTCACCCGATACATTAGTACCAGCGCGTCGAAGAAGGTATGGAGGTTAAGGAAGTCGATGTTCGATACCATGGTCGACCGGTTGGGTAGCGTTTCAATGAGCCCTTCGCCGGCGAGGCGCACGAGCGCTTCACGGATCGGTGTGCGCGACATCTTGAACCGTTCGGCAAGTTGTACCTCGTCGACCGGGCTACCGGGCGGAAGAACCAGATCGAGAATTTCATCGCGCAAAAGGTCATAGACCAATTTTACGCCGGAACCCCGTTTGCGTTCAGGGACTGGGGTCGGTTCGGTGTCAGCCATCTTGGAAATCCTTTTGTCGACAAAACAAATACTTCCTTTTATAAAGAGAATCAATGGGTTCAGGAGGGTCTGGTCTCGGGTGTCAAGATCATATCGAGTTGCCTGACAACATGGGGATAGGGAGTTCCTCCCCTCCGGGGGGACGAATGACCGACGTGAAACCTGCGCGCAGATCGCGACTGGACCCGAACGTCTCGCCAAGCGTGCCTCGCGCCAGGCTTGAGCGCCATTCGAGGGGGTGATGAAGCGATAAGGTTGAGGCCTCACGCATGACACGCCCGCATGGTGGAAATGACTCGCGTTCTTTCAAATTTGGGCGTTAGCTGCTGTATTCCCCTGGAGGAGGCTGATGGAGGAGGCTGACGATGGCCATGTATCTGACGCGCTTTAGCTACACGCCCGAGACTTGGGCGCGCATGATCGAAAACCCCGAGGATCGCCGGGACGCGGCACGTACTTACATTGAATCGGTCGGCGGCAAGCTGCACGGGTTCTGGTACGCATTTGGCGAACATGATGGTTGGAATTTGTGGGAGGCGCCCGACAATGTATCGATGGCGGCTGTCGCGCTCGCTATTGGCGCTGGTGGCGCTCTCAGCTCGTTTGAGACTACTGTCCTTCTTTCCGTCGAAGAGACGATGGAAGCTCTAGGACGGGCAAAGTCGGTTCGTTATCGTCCACCCGGAGGCTAGGGCCGGCCTATACTCGTCGATCGGCGTAATGTCTGCGAGAAGTAGACATCCTCTCGCTGGCGTCGGTCACGTAAACGGCGACGTCCAGCGACACCGAAGAATGGATCGAAGGAAAGCAGCGGGAGAGCAAAAGTGTCCGCTCTCAGAGATGCGATGTGGAACTCGCTGCAACAGCAGGCCGGCGACTTTGATCCGCGATTGGTGACCGAGAATGTGCATCGTCGAGGGCCCCGGCTGGTTTACCGCCGATTAGCTTTGGCAAAATCGGGCTGTTCTTCTGGTTCAGCCACGAGCAGGCCAGCTACCGGCTGCATGTCGCCGACAGCACCATCTCCTGGGCCGTCGGCTCGGCGCAAGGGGCCTGACGCTCACCTGATCGCGGCGCGAACGTCGCGACGGAAATCCGAAGGCGGCATGCCGGCGATCTGCCGGAAAGCCTTGTTGAAGGCACTCACCGAACCGAAACCGCTATCCAGCGCTACCTGCAGAATGCTGTCGTCGCCATTCATCAGCATGGCCTGCGCCCGGGAAAGACGCAGCAGGGTCACGTATTTGATCAGCGTCATGCCCGTCGACCTGCGAAACAGGTTCATGGCGTATTTGGGATGCAATCCCGCCGCTGCGGCGATATCGATCGTATCGATCTCCTCGAGATAATTGCCGGCGATGAAATCGCACATGCGCTCGACGCCGAGCGATGGCGAAGTCGAGGCGTTCTCGGCCTTGCACTCCTTGCCGGACGAAACGATCGTGTACGGCTCCATGAACATTCGTTCGACGCGGAGCAGCAGTTCTTCCACGGCGTGCCTGGCCTTTGCCTCGTCTCCGGAACTGGCCCAGTTCCGCCAGCGCGGGAAGTTCCGGTCGTCGGCACAATCGGTCTCGGATGTCAGCATCGTCGCACCGCCCATGAGCATCGCCGAGATGGCCGGCGGCAGCCGCATGCGGAAGAAATGAACCAGCGGCAGATGCGCGCCGGCGTAGAGGGAATCGTCGGAGGATTCGACCATCCTATGCGGCTGCCCGCCCCAGAACAGGCATATCTGCCCGGCGTGGAGCCTGAGATCATGGCCGGCCATGCGGTAATGCACCGAGCCGCGCATCATGTAGTTGACTTCGACCTGCGCATGCCAATGCGCCCGCAGCATGATCGGGGGATGGGCGTGGAAGAAGTGCAGTCGGGTCGGCATGCCCTCGATGCTGGTTGCCCCCGGCTGGCAGATCGCTCCATCGACCATCTTACTTTCCGCCAAATCCACATTCCCTTTGTACGAGACAGATTTTCGCCCGGTGATAACGTGCCCCTGTCCGCCGAAGGACTACAATTGAAAATGGGAGGTTTTCAATGTGCTTCAACTATTTTGTGGCCAGGCCCGATCGCCAGGGCGGCCCCGCCAGCCGGTTCGTCGCGTCGCCGCCAACCTTCCGGCAGGCAGTGCGCAGGGAAGCCGACCGCTGCGCGTGGTTGCCTAGAAGCGCCTCTGCCTCTGTCACCGTTAAGGCAAACTGCTGACCAACCGAGGCGGGGCCGCGCCGGCCGCGCCCGTAAGCCTCCCCGGCCGTGCTGCTTTCCATTCGATGCCGGAGGCAAGCAGCTGCGCTCTTCAACTCAAGTTCCGGATGAATAAATAAGGATACTCCATGAGCTCTGAACAACCGATCCGATGGGGCATCATCGGCCCCGGCACCATTGCCCGCACATTCGCAGACGGCGTTGCCCATTCCGCGACGGGACGCCTGGTGGCCATCGCTACCCGCAATCCGGACAGGCCCGGCCTCGGCGAGGGTTTCCCGGAAGCGCGCATCGTGAAGGGTTACGATACGCTTCTCGCAGATCCGGAGATCGACGCGGTTTACATAGCCACGCCGCACACCAGCCATGCCGAATGGGCGATCAAGGCGGTACGGGCCGGCAAGCATGTGCTGGTCGAAAAGCCGATGGCGCTGTCAGCGTTTGATGCGCAATCGATCTTCCACGAGGCGACAAAGGCCGGCGTCTTCGCCGGCGAAGCCTATATGTACAGGTTTCATCCGCAAACGGCCCGCCTCGTCGAACTGGTGCGAGAGGGGACGATCGGCGACGTGCGGATTATCCGCTCGAGTTTCGGATTCGACATGGGGGGCTATCGCCCCGAGCACCGTCTCTTTGCCAATGATCTCGCCGGCGGCGGCATTCTCGATGTCGGCGGCTACCCGGTGTCGATGGTGTGCATGCTCGCCGGTGTTGCCGAGAACAAGCCTTTCCTCGAACCGCTGACTGTATCCGGCGCCGCCCGTCTGGGGCCGTCCGGCGTCGACGAGTGGGCATCGGCCGTCCTCAAGTTCCCCAACGATATCGTCGCGGAGGTGTCCTGCTCGATCATGGCACAGCAGGACAACGTGCTGCGCATCATCGGCTCGCAAGGCCGCATCGAGGTGAAGGACTTCTGGTTCGCCTCCGGCAAGCAGGGCGGGGTAGGGCGCATCGAAATCATCAGGGGCGATGGACAGCAATCAATCGAGGTCGAGGAGAAGCGCTACCTCTACTCGTTCGAGGTCGACGCGGTGGGCAACGCGATCCGTGCTGGCCGCACCGAGTTCACCTTCCCCGGCATGAGCGCCGAAGAGACGCAGGCCAATCTGCGCGTGCTCGATCGGTGGCGCGCGTCCGTTGGTCTCGAGTACGGTATCGAGACGGCCGCCAGGCGGACCGTCAACGTGGCGGGCGCCGCAGTCGTCGCCGGCACAAGCGTGCCCAGACGACAGATCCCCGGCCTGACAAAGCCGGCCTCCACGGTCGCGCTGGGCTTCGAGTTTTTTCCGAGCTTCGCCTCCGCCTCGCTGACGCTCGATGCCTTCTACGAGGCAGGTGGAAACCTGTTCGACACCGCATTCGTCTACGGCGCCGGCAAGACCGAAAGCATTTTCGGCGACTGGTCTAAGAGCCGCGGTGTGAACCGCGAGGACATCGTCCTGATCGGCAAGGGCGCCCACTCGCCACTCTGCTATCCGGACGTGATTGCCAAACAGCTGGACCAGTCGCTGGAGCGGCTGAAGACGGATTATGTTGATGTCTACTTCATGCATCGCGACAATCCGGACATCCCGGTCGGCGAATTCGTCGATGCGATGGACGCCGAGGTCCGGCGCGGGCGTATCCGGGGTATCTTCGGCGGATCCAACTGGACGCGCGAACGTATGGACGAGGCCACCGCCTATGCCGGGAAAAACGGCAAGACGCCTCCGGCGGCCCTGTCCAACAACTTCTCGTTGGCGCAGATGCTCGACCCGATCTGGCCCGGCTGCGTCGCAGCGTCAGACGACGGCTGGAAAGTCTGGCTGAAGGAGCGGCAAATTCCCAACTTCGCCTGGTCGAGCCAAGGGAGGGGCTTCTTCACCCACAGGGCAGGGCGAGACAAGCGTGACGACGCGGAAATCGTGCGGGTCTGGTATTCCGACCGCAATTTCGACCGCCGCGACCGCGCAATCGAACTCGCCAGGCGGCATGGTTGCAGCCCGATCCACATCGCCCTTGCCTATGTCATCGCGCAGCCGTTCCCGATCATCCCGCTCGTCGGTCCGCGAACGGTGGCGGAACTGGAAGACAGTCTCAAAGCGATTGAGATCACGCTTACTCCGGACGAGGTGCGCTGGCTGGAAGGCTGATCGATCGGGCTGAGCGCACTGTTATTGCTGGCTGGCTGCGCCTCGTCGCTATCGAGGCGTTCCCGCGCCAGCAAATCGGATAGCTGCATGACCTTGAAGTTGCAGCACTCATCCAGGAGAGCCGGCCCTGGTTTTCTGCATCGCGACGCGATGCCGCAATGCGCGAGCGGCAGGTGTACTGCCGCGCGACTCGATGGCTGCACCGGACAACGCGCTAGTACTGGTCGAGTGCCCGGGTGAGGCTCAGAGCCGCCAATGTGCAGATGGCGCCGGAAATCAGGTAGCCGCCGATGAAGACGATCCCGAAGCTGGTGGCAAGGCCGAGCGCCACCAGGGGCGCAAAACCGGCGCCCAGGAGCCAGGCGAGGTCCGAGGTGAGCGCTGCACCGGTATAGCGGTAGTATTGCGTGAAGCGCGACGACACGGCGCCGGATGATTGGCCGAAGGTGAGGCCGAGGATGGCAAAGCCGATCAGGATATAGGCATCCTGCCCCTTGCCGCCGGCATCGAGGAGGAACGGTGCCGAGAAGCTGAAGATCGCAATCAGGATCGCGCCGACCATCAACTGCCTGCGACGGCCAATCCTGTCGGCAATCACGCCGGAGAGCACGATGCTCATGGCGCCGACTGCCGCACCGGCGACCTGCACCCACAGGAACTCGGCTGCCGACTGCCCGCCATTGAGGATGATCCAGCTCAACGGGAAGATAGTGACGAGGTGGAACATCGCGAAGCTCGCCAGGGGTACGAAGGCGCCGAGTACGACGTCGATGCTGTGCTTGCTCAGCATCTCGAAGATAGGCCGCGCCTGCAATTCCTGGGCATCCATGGCGGCGCCGAATTCCTTGCTGGCGACGATGCGCAGGCGGGCGAAGAGCGCAACCACATTGATCGCGAAAGCGACGAAGAAGGGATAGCGCCAGCCCCACTCGAGGAAATCGGCCTCCGAAAGACTATTGACGAAGTAGCCGAAGAGAATGCTCGCCAGCGCAAAGCCAATGGGCGCACCGAGCTGGGGGATCATCGCATACCAGCCGCGATGATTTGGCGGTGCGCTGAGGTTCAGCAGGGATGCGAGGCCGTCCCATGCGCCGCCAAGCGCAAACCCTTGCCCCAGCCGGAAGAGCGCCAGAAGAGCCACTGCCCAGTAGCCGATCGTCGCGTAGCCCGGCAGGAACGCGATTGATGCCGTCGAGCCGCCGAGGATCACCAGCGCGACCGTCAGCTTCGTCCCGCGTCCGTAGTTGCGGTCGATCCACATGAAGACAAAGGAGCCGACCGGGCGCGCGAGAAAGGCCAGCGGAAACAGTGCGAAGGACATCAGCGTCGCGGCCACCGGATTGGGCGCGAACGAGAAGATCAGCTTCGGGAAGACGAGAATGGAGCCAAGGCCGTAGACGAAGAAGTCGAAGAACTCCGACGTTCTGCCGATCACCACGCCGATGGCGATGCTGCCCGGCGACAACGGCTTGTTGTCGTCATGGATGCGGCGGGCATCCCGTTCAAGACCAGTGGATGTGGGGTTGACGGCCGAACTCATGAACTTCTCCGAGCGATGTGCGCCATGTCCGAGTGTTGACTAATCGACGCCCAATATCAAGAATTACGCAAAACGTTCGAATTCCGCGAAGGTTGCGACGCCGACACCTATCGGCCTGCGCCAGAGCAAGCACGGCGAGAGACCGATAAGGCCCAATGCGCTAGTACAAATCTGGAGCGGCGGATAGCCGAAAATCGCTACCGCACTGCGACAGAATGCTGCGCTGCGACGAAGCACCTCATTCCCAAGCGCGACCGCGCCTGGTTATTGCCATCCAAACAGAACGCAAGTTGAGCCCGAAATGCCGACGCAATTCAGTTTCGCCCGAATACCGATCATGCTTTTGCTCATGCTGCCGACCCTCACCGGATGCAACATGGTCGTCATGTCGCCCTCCGGGGAGATCGCCGCGCAGCAAAGGGACCTGATCGTCATTTCGACGATCCTGATGCTGATCATCATCGTGCCCGTCGTCTGCCTGACGCTCTATTTCGCCTGGCACTATCGTCAGTCCAACAAGGCCGCCAAATACGACCCGGAGTGGCATCACTCCACCGGGCTCGAGGTGGTCATCTGGTCCGCGCCGCTGGCGATCATCATTGCGCTCGGCGCCGTGACATGGGTCAGTACCCACAAGCTCGATCCCTACCGGCCGCTCGACCGGATCGACGCCGCGCGGCCGCTCGCGGCCGAGGTAAAGCCGCTGAGCGTCGAGGTCGTGGCGCTCGACTGGAAATGGCTCTTCTTCTATCCGGATTACGGTATTGCGACGGTCAACGAGCTGGCCGCCCCGGTCGACGTGCCGATCAACTTCAAGATCACCGCCTCCTCGGTGATGAATTCGTTTTACGTGCCCGCACTGGCTGGCATGATCTATGCAATGCCAGGAATGCAGACCAGGCTGCATGCGGTCATCAATGAGGCAGGGGAATACGAGGGCCTGTCATCGAACTATAGCGGCGACGGCTTCTCCCATATGCGTTTCAAGTTCCACGGGCTGGATCAGGCGGGCTTTGATGAATGGGTCGCCCGGGTGAAGCAGGGCGGCACGATGCTCAATCGCGACACCTATCTGAAACTCGAGAAGCCAAGCATCAAGGAGCCCGTTCGCTATTATGCTTCCGTCGAGAACGGGCTCTATGACGCCGTGCTCAACATGTGTGTGCGGGCCGGACAGATGTGCATGAAGGACATGATGCACATCGACATGATGGGCGGCGCGGGCACCGACAGCCATGAAAACCGGGCCAAGCTTGAGCATGACAACCGCCACGCCGGCGGCGGCAGCAACGGCGGCGAGGCCGCGCCCGGAGCTACCTTCCCGGAAACCGGCAACCCGTCGCGGAGCGAAGAGCCGGCCGAGGGCGTCGAGGACCGGCAGGTGGAGCCGGAAACGATGAACCACGACATGCATAAGATGCACTAGGACCGCGTGCCGGCGGCACTGGACGATCCTGTGCCACGGACGTGCAAGGCCCTGAATAGCCCTTGGGCCGTATTTCGAGAGATTTGGACGACACAATGTTCGGTGAAACCAGTTTGACTCAGTTCATCTTCGGGCGGCTGTCCTTTGAAGCGATCCCCTACCACGAGCCCATCCTCGTCGCGACTTTTGCGGTCGTCGCGCTGGGCGGCATCGCGATGCTCGCGCTGATCACCAAATTCAAGCTCTGGGGCTATCTCTGGAGCGAGTGGTTCACCAGCGTCGACCACAAGAAGATCGGTATCATGTATGTGATACTGGCGCTGGTCATGCTGATGCGCGGCTTTGCCGATGCGATCATGATGCGCATCCAGCAGGCGATCGCCTTCAACGGCAACGAGGGGTACCTCAACCCCCACCACTACGACCAGATTTTCACGGCCCATGGCGTGATCATGATCTTCTTCATGGCGATGCCGTTCGTGACCGGTCTCATGAATTACGTTGTGCCGTTGCAGATCGGTGCCCGCGACGTCTCCTTCCCCTTCCTCAACAACTTTTCCTTCTGGATGACGACGGCCGGCGCTGTCATCATCATGCTGTCGCTCTTCGTGGGGGAATTTGCGCGCACCGGCTGGCTTGCCTATCCGCCGCTTTCGGGCGCAGACTACAGTCCCGGCGTCGGAGTCGACTATTACATATGGGGCCTGCAGGTGGCCGGTGTCGGCACAACGCTGTCCGGCATCAACCTGATCGCCACGATCGTCAAGATGCGGGCTCCCGGCATGACCTTCATGAAGATGCCGGTCTTCACCTGGACGTCGCTGTGCACCAACATCCTGATCGTTGCGACGTTTCCGATCCTGACCGCCACGCTCGCGCTTTTGTCGCTCGACCGCTATGTGGGGACAAATTTCTTCACCAACGACCTTGGCGGTAATCCGATGATGTATATCAACCTCATCTGGATATGGGGCCACCCGGAAGTCTACATCCTCGTCCTGCCGGCCTTCGGCATCTTCTCCGAGGTCGTGGCGACCTTCTGCGGCAAGCGCCTCTTCGGCTACGCCTCGATGGTCTACGCAACCTGCGTGATCATGATCCTGTCCTATATTGTCTGGCTGCATCACTTCTTCACGATGGGTTCGGGCGCCTCGGTCAACGCCTTCTTCGGCATCACCACGATGATCATCTCGATCCCGACGGGCGCCAAGATGTTCAACTGGCTCTTCACCATGTATCGCGGACGGATCCGCTACGAAGTGCCCATGCTGTGGACCGTCGGCTTCATGGTCACATTCGTCATCGGCGGCATGACCGGCGTCATGCTGGCCATTCCGCCGGCCGACTTCGTGCTGCACAATTCGTTGTTCCTCATCGCCCACTTCCACAACGTCATCATCGGCGGCGTGGTGTTCGGGCTGATGGCCGGCCTTGTCTACTGGTGGCCGAAGGCCTTCGGCTACAAGCTCGATCCGTTCTGGGGCAAGATGAGCTTCTGGTTCTGGCAGATCGGCTTCTTCTTCGCCTTCATGCCGCTCTATGTGCTCGGGCTGATGGGTGTCACCCGGCGTGTCAGCCAGTTTGAAGACCCTTCGCTGCAGATCTGGTTCGTCATCGCCGCGTTTGGAGCGTTTCTGATCGCGCTCGGCATCGCCTCCTTTGTCATCCAGATCATCGTCAGCTACCTGAGGCGCGATCTCTTGCGCGAGACGAGCGGTGATGCCTGGGACGGCCGCACGCTGGAATGGTCGACCTCCTCGCCGCCGCCGGAATACAACTTCGCCTTTACGCCGGTCGTGCACGATCACGACAGCTGGTACGACATGAAGAGCCGTGGCTACGAGCGCCCGCTCGCCGGTTTCAAGCCAATCCACATGCCGAAAAACACGGGCACAGGCGTCGTCCTGGCGGGGATCAGCGTCGTGCTCGCCTTCGCACTGATCTGGTACATCTGGTGGCTGGCGGCCCTTTCCTTCATCGCCATCGTTGCCGTCTCGATCGGCCATACCTTCAACTATCAGCGCGATTTCTTCATCCCTGCCGACACCGTCGCGGCGACGGAGGACGCGCGCTCCAAGCTGCTCGCAGAACGGACCTGAGACGATGAGCGAGACCCAAGTCAAAGAGAACCAGGCGCCGCAGTTCTACCTGACGGAAGATCATCATCCGGAAAACAGCACCATGCTGGGTTTCTGGCTCTATCTGATGAGCGACTGCCTGATCTTCGCCGTGTTGTTTGCGACGCATGGCGTACTCGGCCGCAACTATGCCGCGGGGCCTTCGCCGGCCGATCTGTTCGATCTCAAGATCGTCGCGCTCAACACCGCCATGCTGCTGTTCTCGTCCATCACCTATGGCTTTGCCATGCTGCAGATGGAGCGCAACGCCAGGATGGAAACCCTCTTCTGGCTCGGTGTCACCGGCGTGTTCGGGGCGGTGTTCCTGGCGCTGGAACTCTACGAATTCTACCACCTGATCCTGGAGGGAGCCGGTCCGACGCGTTCGGCCTTCCTATCGTCGTTCTTCACTTTGGTCGGCACGCACGGCCTGCACGTGACCTTCGGCATGATCTGGCTCGTCACACTCATGGTGCAGGTCAAGAAGCACGGGCTGATCACGGAAAATCGACGCCGGCTGATGTGCCTGTCGATGTTCTGGCACTTCCTTGACGTCATCTGGATCGGCGTCTTTTCCTTCGTCTACCTGCTGGGAGCTCTCGTATGAGTGCGCATCCTCTGCCTTCCCACGAAAGCGCGTCGGAAACGCATCACGCGCACAGCCATGGACACGGAGCCGGCCATGGGTCCCTGAAAAGCTATCTGATCGGCTTCGTGCTCGCCGCGATCCTGACCGCGATCCCGTTCTGGCTGGTCATGGATGGCGTCTTGGACAGCAAGCTGGCGACGGCCGTGCTGGTGATGGGCATCGGTGCCGTACAGATCGTCGTCCACATGGTCTACTTCCTGCACATGAACCCGCGTTCGGAGGGCGGCTGGACGTTGATGGCGCTGATCTTCACCCTCGTTATCGTCGGCATCGCGCTTGCGGGTTCGCTCTGGGTCATGCATCACCTCAACACGAACATGATGCCGATGACGCAGGACATGATGAAGAACATGCCCTGACGGCGGAACACCGCGACCATGAGCATCGATCAACATCGAGGAAAGGCGGCGTCCAGCGGTTCATCCTTGCGTTCGCGCCTTGTGCTCATGGGCGCGATGCTGCTGCTGGTCGTCGTTTTCGCAGGCCTTGGAAGCTGGCAGGTCCAGCGCCTTTTCTGGAAGCTTGATCTCATCGCGCGGGTCGATGCACGCGTCCAGACGCAGGCGGTGCCTGCGCCGTCTCGCGCCGAATGGGAGGCTGTCGGCGCACAGAAGGACGAATACCGCCGTGTAACGGTGACAGGAGATTTCGAGCACGACAAGACGGTTCTGGTGCAGGCGGTGACGGAGCGGGGTGCCGGCTTCTGGGTGCTGACCCCCATGCGCCGGCAAGACGGGTCGACCGTGCTGATCAATCGTGGCTTCGTGCCGGCGGATCGTCGCGACGCATCTGACCGCGCGCAGGGCAATATTGCGGGAGCCGTCGAGGTCACAGGGCTCCTGCGCATGAGCGAGCCGGGCGGCGCTTTCCTGCGTTCCAACGACCCTGCAAACGACCGATGGTTCTCGCGCGACGTCGCCGCCATCGCTGCATCGAAAGGCCTAGCTGATGTCGCACCATACTTCGTCGATGCGGATGCGACGCCTGTTCCCGGCGGCCTGCCGATCGGCGGCCTGACGAACGTCCGCTTTCGCAACAGTCACCTCGTCTATGCGCTAACCTGGTATGCCCTGGCGATGATGAGCACGGCAGGTGCCAGTCTTGTATATTTTCGGCGGGCTGCCTAGGCGCGTTGGGAAATAATCAAATTGCGTTGATCAGGTTATAAGTGCCGCCCGCCTTGATGCTCTTCAACACTTCATTCAAGCGCGCAAGTCGCTCCTTTCATCCAGAGGGGCATTTTTATGTCAAAGCAGCCTTTTGATGCCGATGGCGGCACATCGACTGGGATCCTGCCGTCACATTCTCGCTGAT
Source organism: Rhizobium giardinii bv. giardinii H152 (assembly GCF_000379605.1). Taxonomy (GTDB): domain Bacteria; phylum Pseudomonadota; class Alphaproteobacteria; order Rhizobiales; family Rhizobiaceae; genus Pararhizobium; species Pararhizobium giardinii. The sequence goes on from NZ_KB902646.1 coordinate 140,162, forward strand.
GAATTGGCATTCGAGCTTACCTACCACGCAGAGGGCATCGGTAATATCTTTCGAAGGATCGAGCGCCACCGCGCGCCCATTGACGCACAATCAAGCCGATGATATCAATGTGAGTAATCGATAACCCAAAGAGCTTCATGACCATATCGCTTAATGACATCGCCGAACGTGCAGGCGTCTCAGTCAAGACGGTGTCGGGCGCATTGCATGGCGGCTCGGCACGAATGTCCGACGACACACGTCTGCGCATCAGGGAAATCGCCGAGGAGCTCGGCTACGTCACCAATTTCGCTGCCCGAAGCATGCGGCAGGGCTGGATGCCGCTCATCGGCGTCATCGCCGATGAACTGGTGACCTCCCCCTTCGCCACCGGGATCATCGGTGGGCTGGATAGTGGCGCACGCGCGTCCGATATGGCCGTCTTCGCTATGACGCTCAGCGGGCGCAGAACGGTAGCTTCGGTGCTGGAGGAAATGCACCGGTTCCGCCCGCGTGCGGTGGCCTACGCTGCGATGTACCATAAGCGGGTGGAGTTGCCTGCGGAGTTTGCCGAGACCGTCGGCGTGATGATCAATTGCCGCGAGGCGAACGACCGTGTGACATCCCTGGTGCCGGATGAGGCTGGTGCTGCCCTTGAGATGACGAACTATCTGCTGAATGCCGGCCGGAGGAATATCGCCTACATCAATCTCCCGGGCCTTCTTGCAAGCGAACTCCGCGAGATTGGCTTCAGGCAAGCGCTCGATCAGGGTGGCTTCAATGGAGCCAATGCAACCGTTCTGCCCGCGGTCAATCGAGCGATCTATAGCGATCGCGCGCAGAGCCTCGTCCATTCGCACGTTCAGCAGCTGATGAGCGTTCCCCAGCGTCCCGACGCCATTCTGTGCGGGAACGATCGCGTTGCCATGGAGGTTTATGCCGCCTTGCGGCGTTGCGGCGCGACGATCCCTGATGATGTCGCGGTTGCGAGTTTTGACAATCAGGTTGAGATCGCGTCGCGTCTCGACCCACCGTTGACGACGATGGCGCTTCCGCATCGCGCCATGGGTCGAAAAGCTGCACAAATTCTGCTTGCCGAAGACCGGGCTCCGGTCGAAGTGAAGAAAATCCCGTTCCGGTTAGTGGAGCGGTTATCCGTTTAAGAGCAGGGCATTCCCATTTCAAATCGAGGAGGAATCAATGGGTAAACGTTTACTTTCATCTCTGATCCTGACGGCGGCCATGTCCGCCCTGGCCCACGCGGCCGACATGAAAGTCATCCACGTCATGCATCAGGGCGATCCCGCCGGCGTCGCGGCGATCGGCGCAGTTGCTAAAGCCTTCGAAGCCGAAAATCCCGACGTCAATGTCGAAACGATTTACGCGCCGCACGACGCTTACAACGAGAAGTTCAGCGCCGCCGTCATGGCGAAACAACTGCCCGACGTGATGGAACTCGATGCGCCGTTCCTCGCGAACTATGTCTGGTCGGGTTACCTCCAGCCGATCAAGCCGCTTATCGACAAGGATGTCCTCGATGACATGACGGACTCCAATATCGTCCAGGGCACTTATCCTGTCGACAAGGACCTCTATGCGATCGGGCTCACCGACTCCACGGTCGTCCTTTACGGGAACAGAAAATATCTTGAAGCAATCGGGGCGCGGATCCCAAAGTCTGTCGATGATGCCTGGACGCGCGAGGAATTCGAGGGCTATCTCGAACAACTTTCGAAGCTCGACGGTGTGAAGTGGCCGATCGACACCTTCCGCGGCTACGGCATCAAGACCGAATGGATCACCTATGCCTACGGCCCTATCCTGCAATCGGCCGGTTGCGATCTTATCGACCGGACAACATGGAAGTCGGCAGGCACGCTTGACAGCGAAGCTTGCGTCGATGCCATGACCATGATGCAGAAATGGGTGAAGAACGGCTGGGTCGTGCCGCAGTCGGCGGGGACCAATCAGTTCTACGCCGAGGGTCATCCGGCGGCGCTGGCCCTGGGCGGACATTGGTTTTACGCCGAGGCCGCCGCATCGATGAAGGACGACATTGTCGTTATGCCGCTTCCCAAGTTCGGCGCTAAGGGCGCGAGCCCGAACGGCACGTGGATCTGGGCGGTCACCGAGACCTCCGAACATCCTGACGTCGCCGGGAAGTTTGTGAGCTTCATGCTGAAGGACAGGGAGTACCGCAAGTTCGTCGCAAGCAAATCCGGTTACCCTGGCTTGAAGAGCTTTGCAGCCGAATCGCCGCTCTACGCCTCCGGGGGAGCGATGGCGATCGCTTACGAACAGGCGTCAAAGACGGCGATCGCGCGGCCGCCGTACCCGGCCTATCCAACCATTACGTCGGCCTTCATGCAGGCCGTCGACGAGGCCTTCAACGGCGGCGATCCCAAGGCAGCGCTTACGACCGCAGCCGAGAAGATCGACGAGGACATCGAGGACAACGACGGATATCCGCCCTTCGGTGATCAGCAGTAATCATGATTGAAGCCAGATGATCATCTTGCGATGCGGCCGCGGGTCCGCATCGCAACGGCCGTCGATTGACCTCAGGCTCGGAGAGGAGGACTTCGTGAACATGCAACAATCCACAGTGCCGTCACTGGCCAAGGGAAAGCGGCAAGCCCGCAACAAATCGCATAGGGGACGTCTGTTTCAGGAAGCCAGCATGCTGGCCCCTGCCGTGGTGCTGCTGACGCTCTTCCTGATCGTACCGTTCATCCTGTCCTTTTGGACGGCGATGACAAACCAGCCACTGGTGCCTCGTCCGACGCCCCTGCGCTTCATCTGGTTCACCAACTTCGTTCGCATCTTCCAGGACGATCTGTTCTGGACTGCGCTCTGGAATGTATCGCGCTTCGCCTTCTGGATTTTGCCGGTGCAATGCGGCCTTGCCTTCGCTACTGCCCTTTTGCTTCATCAGAAGATACCCTTCCGCAATCTTCTGCGCGGCATGTTCTTTCTTCCAGCGATCACGTCCATGGTGGTGGTTTGCGTGATCTGGGGCACGCTGTTCCAATATCCGACCGGTCCGTTCAACCAGATTCTCGGGTTCGTTTCGGCAGGATATATTCAGCCGATCGACTGGCTGGGTGATCCTGAATGGGCAATGTTCTCGATCGTGCTGTTGTCTGCCTGGCAGGCCTATGGTTTCCAAATGATCGTCTACCTCGCGGGGCTGCAGGGCATCCCGGATGAACTCTATGATGCCGCCCGAATCGACGGCGCTAACGCCTTCCAACGCTTCTGGCACGTGACCATGCCTGGTCTGCGTCCGACCCATGTCTTCGTTCTCGTCATCACGACGATCCAGGCCTTCAAGCTTTATACCCAGGTTGCGATTCTCACCCAGGGCGGGCCCAAGAGCAGCACCGAAACTGTGGTTCACTACATGGTGCGGGCCGGCTTCGAGGAGCAGAAAATGGGCTATGCCTCGGCCGTTTCGGTCATCCTGTTCGTGATTGTTCTGATCATCGCGCTTGTACAGCGCCAACTCTTGAGGCGTTTCGATGTCTGATATAGCGCTTTCGATATCGCGGCCGAACGAAAAGCCGGTCCGCTCCGCGGCAGGAGCCCTTCATACCATCCAGACCGTCTGTATCCTCATCGTCGCGCTGGTCATCGTCTCACCCCTGTTCCTGCTGGTCGTTGCCAGCCTCAAGGACGACCGCTTTCAAATCCTTGCCGACATGGGCAGCTTCCGGGCATTCTGGGTCTCCAACCCGACGCTCAACAACTTCAAGGAAGTCGGTCATTTTTCCGGCGAACTGGCTTTCGGCCGGTATCTGTTCAACTCGCTGCTCATCCTGTCGATCACCGTCTGTTCGGGCGTGATCGTCAACTCCATGGCCGGCTTCGTACTCGCATGGGGTTCGGTGAAAGGCCGGGCCACGATTCTGTCGATCGTGATCGCACTTTATGTCATCCCGCAGGAAAGCATCATCATGCCGCTCGTCATCATGGTATCGCGCGCCGGGATGACGGATACCTTTGCCGTGCAGATCGTGCCCTGGATCGCGAGCCCCCTATACATATTCCTCTTCTACCAGTTCTTCGCGCAACTGCCAAAGGAGCTGCTCGAAGCCGCCCAGATGGACGGCGCCTCCATCTTCAGAATCTATCGCTCGATATTCATGCCGCTTAGCCTTCCGGCAGTCGCCACCGTTTCGATTCTTACGGGTATCGAAACATGGAACCAGTATCTCTGGCCGATCCTCGTGACGCAAACGGACTACGCCCGGCCGATCGCTGTGGCAATCGCCACCTTCTTCGGCCAGGACAGCATCTATTGGGATCGCGCCATGGCGGCATCCGTGCTCATGATGATACCGATCCTCGGGCTCTACCTCGCTTTTCAACGCTGGTTCGTTAGCTCCTTCGTCGGTTCGGCGGTGAAGGGTTGACCATGATGCATCAGCTGACCGCTCCATCCGTCGAATACGCCCAGTCGACGATCTGCGCTGTCCTGCCTGCAGGAACAACGGCCCATATCTGGCTGAAGGCCCTGCAGGCGGAAACCCCTGCAAGCCTTTCCGCAACAGTGGGAGGCATCGAGATAGGTGTTGTTACGACCGACAACATCGAGGAATTCTCGTTTCGGACCCTGGCTTTCAGCCAGGGCGGCGAGACCACGCTGAGTTACGATCCATCGACGACCGAGCTCTCCATTGTTTATTGTTTTTCTAGGCAAACCGCCATGACCGACGGTGTCCGTGTTCTCTACACGCTACCGACCAACGCCATGCCCGACCTTCCGGGCAGCTATCACTTCCGTCCTCCCTTTGGCTGGATGAACGATCCAAACGGTTTCGGGCGCTTCGGCGAAAAGGTCCATCTGTTCTATCAGCACTATCCGCATACGCCGCGCTGGAATACCATGCATTGGGGGCATGCAGTTTCCGACGACTTTCTTCACTGGACCCATCTGCCAGTGTTCCTTTTTCCTCCCTCGGAGCTTTCAGCACGGGCCGATGGGCTTGGCGGGGCATATTCCGGTTCGGCAATAGCCTTGCCGGGGGAGCAGGACAGCGTCCGCATCTTCTTCACCGAACACGTGAAAGGCCGCCGGCCCGAAGAACAGATACAGTTCGCAATGAAGATCGAAGATATGATCAGTGCGGACGCCGCCGAACTGATCCTGCCGCATCGCCCGGAGGGCCTGGATTTGATGCTGGATTTCCGCGATCCTTACGTCTTTGAAGGGCCGGATGGACGCTGGAAGATGCTGCTGGGAAGTCGCGACCGCAGCGGGGGCGTTATCCTTCTGTATGAGACTGACGATCCGCAAGCTGCGGGAGGCTGGCGTTTCATCGGCGTTCTCCATCGCGAAGACCGGTTCAAGAAGAAACCGGCAGAATGCCCTTGCATGGTGCCGCTCGGCGGAGCGCCGGATGATCCGGATACACGATGGGCGCTGATCTTCGGCCTTTTGACCAGCCGGGACCTAGCGACCGGTCGGCACAATATCGCGATCGCCACGGTCGGCCGCTTCGACGGCATGAGCTTCGCGCCTGACTTCGAACAAGAGCTAGACTTCGGCACCGACGCATATGCTTTCCAGGCATTCGTCGATCGGTCCGGACCGGTTGGCATCGCCTGGCTCGCCAACTGGAGCGATGTGTCCAAGGACGCTGATATGCCGACGGCGATGACTTTGCCGCGCCGTCTGCTGCTTCGGGATGGTGCGCTTCTGACGCCGCCGGTCGATGCTGTCTTGACACTTCGCCAGAGCCCTATCGACACCGACGGACTTCTGGCCGGCGATACCGTCTGCCTCGGCAATGGAATGGTGGAAATCGTCCTGCATCTCTCCTCGGCCGGGAACGCCTTCCGGCTGGATTTCGAACATCCGGAGACCGAACTGTCGGTGCAACTCGACAGCGAGGGACTGAGCATCCCCTTCGCCCGAGCGGGGGATACGATATTTCCTCGCTACGTCGCGGCTGGCGCGCGCCCTTCGTCCATCCGCATCTTCCTCGACGCCGGTTCAATTGAAGTTTTTGCCGACGACGGCCGATGGACGGGAACGAAACGTCTTCCCGGCTTTGAGGGGGTGCGCGCGGCCCGCCTGGTCGCCCCGGACGGCAATGTCGCGGCGGCCACTATCTGGCAGCTCAAGCTTTAAATCGAGGAGGAGACGACGATGGCATCGGTTACAATCGACAATGCCCGCAAGCAGTATGGCGCCCTTTCCGTGATTCACGGCGTTTCCGTCGACATCGAAGACGGCGAATTCGTCACCCTCGTCGGGCCCTCGGGTTGCGGGAAATCGACGCTCCTGCGGATGCTTGCAGGGCTCGAGGAGATTAGTGACGGTGAAATCCGCATCGGCGGCCGGGTAGTGAACCACGTCGCGCCCAAGGAGCGCGATATTGCCATGGTCTTTCAGAGCTATGCGCTCTATCCGCACATGACGGTCGCGGAGAATATGGGATTTGCGCTGAAGCTTCAGGGCCGCGGTAAGGCCGCTATCAACAAGCTGGTAACGGAGGCCGCCGATATACTCGCGCTCGGGCCATTGCTCGACCGTTTGCCGAAGCAGTTGTCCGGCGGACAGCGGCAGCGCGTCGCCATGGGCAGAGCGATCGTGCGCCATCCGCAGGTTTTCCTTTTCGACGAACCGCTGTCGAACCTTGATGCCAAGCTACGCGTCACGATGCGGGCTGAGATCAAAGAACTCCACCAGCGCCTCAAAACGACGACGGTCTATGTCACGCACGATCAAATCGAGGCAATGACGATGGCCGACAAGATCGTCGTGATGCGCAACGGTCGGGTCGAGCAGATCGGCAAGCCGCTCGAACTTTTCGACCGACCCGCCAACACCTTCGTCGCATCCTTCATCGGCTCGCCGTCCATGAACCTTGTCGAGGGCACGATCGACAGCGGCAGATTAATCTTGGATGGAGCATGCCTTCCACTCCCGGGGGGCCAGGAGTATGCCACCACCAAGACCTACGGCATCCGTCCTGAGCACCTGTCGATCCGAGATGGAGGCGTTCCGGCAACCGTCGTCGTAGTCGAGCCGACCGGCTCAGAAACCCACGTCGTTGCCAAACTGGGAAACGTGGATGTCACGCTGCTTTTGCGCGAAAGAGTGGACCTGCAACCGGCACAAGAGATTTCGATTGCTCCTGATCTCACCAGGGTTCATCTCTTCGACAAAGACGGGCTACGGTTGAACTGAAGCATTCTGTCGTCACCGGACACCTTGAAGAAGCCTGGCAAGGCTCGGATGCAATTCGACGGTCTGGGTTCCTTTTCCTCATCGCTCCGGCTCCTGCAAAGCAGTCGATAGAGGCGATTGCCGGAGACGTCGAGCGGGTTGGCCTGCATGGCATCAACGACGGTCAGGAGGATTTCCTATGGACTGATGAAGGATCGCAAATCCGGCAAAGTGTCGGCGGACAATCTACATTCGTAGGCCTCAGTTGCAATTGGTAGACCGAGTAACCCCGGGCTTTTTCGTGATGCCTTTCTCCCGCGCCGGACTATCTCCGCCAGGTAAAGAATGATTGTCGTCAGGTCGAACTGACGAGGGCGCTCGGCGACGATGAGCATGCGCCGCGTTGTCGAACTGGCGCGAGCTGGGCATCATCGCGCAATGGCCCGCAGCGAACAAGCCGCAGCCGATAGCCGGCGCGTCGGAGATCAGCCATGGCGGCCGTGGCTTTTAACTCCCGGTTTCATTTTGATGCAGTCGAAATCGCGGTCCTCGTTTTGACCCAAACGGCTTCACGTCGGGCAGAGGGAGGGCGTTTCAAAGTGCGGTCCCTTGTGGGATTGACGCGGAGCCGACCGCGACGGAGATGATATTTGTGGGTCATTTCCGCGTAGCGATGTCATGCGCCGCCTGATGGCGGGCTTCCGCTCCCGCTTTGACAAGTCCTTCCCGAAGGTGCTCCACGTCGGACTGTTGGGCATAGTGCAGTGTGGCGAGGAAAGATTCGACCCCAAAATCGGGGAGGAGTGCTCTCACCTTCTTCATATGCGCCGCGGCAGCGATTTCATCGCCAAGCCAGCCGTAGCATGCAGCGATGAATGAGTGCTGGACGTAATCCATGACGGACAGGTGCATGAATGCTTCAATCGCCTCGCCATACTGATGTGCAGCGAAATGCGCTTTGGCTAAGTGGCTCCAAAACCTTTCAGGGTGATGCGGATTCAGCCGCATCGCTTTGCGGATCCATTCGATTCCCTCCTCAGGCCGCCCCAGCCAGGTCAACAGTTCCCCTTGCTGAACCACCACAAGATCGTAGTTGGGATTGAGGGCAAGGGCACGTTCCTGGTGATACTGGGCCGTGGTCAGCGCGTTATTGTTCACATTCACTGCAGCCAGAATGCGATGCACGTCGGCATCATTGTCATCCAGCGCCAAAGCGCGATCGAGCGCAGCAACGATTTCACTCCAGACGGCATCCTTGTCTTCGCACCAGCCGTTGACCCAGGCTTGGCCGAGAATGCACGCCCGCCAAGCATGGGCGTGGGCATAACCCGGGTCGAGCGCGACTGCCCGGTCTATCAAGGACTGCGCCTGCTCATTGTCGGCAAAGGTGCTTCTGTGATGCAGCACCTTTGCGGTCAGCGCGCACTCGTATGCGGCCATGTTTGCTGGTTTTATTCGGGCAAGATGGTCGCGCTGGGCCGCCTCGACGCGCCCGGGTAGGGTTGCCGCTATCGCCGCTGTTATTTCATCTTGGATCGCAAAAATGTCGTCCAGCCTCCGGTCGTATTTATCTGCCCATATATGGGCGTCATTGGCTGCGTCGATGAGTTGGACCGTTACGCGCACCCTTTCGCCGATCTTGCGCACGCTTCCTTCCACCAGGTATTGAGCCCCGAGTTTCTCGGCGACTTCGCGTACGTTTACGGCTCGGTTCTTATAAACGAAACTTGAGTTCCGTGAGATGACGAACAGCTCGTGGCGGCGAGACAACTCGGTTAGAATGTCTTCGGTTAGACCATCCGCGAAGAACTCCTGATCGGGATCACCGCTCATATTGTTAAAGGGCAGAACCACTATTGATGGTTTGGAGACAGTTCGCTTTGCGTCGAAATCCTGGGAAGAGTCGGAGCGCTCAAGACCAAGACGAAACAGGCGAACAGGACGGCTTATATTCTTAAGCGTCTTCTCTCCCAGATCCTCGATGAAAACTTCGAGATGATCGGCAATTTGTGCTGCTACCGCGGCGGTGACACAGATTCCGCCCACTTCGGCCAACTGTTCGATGCGAGAAGCGATATTCACGCCGTCGCCGAAAATGTCGTCATCTTCGAAAATGATGTCGCCCAGATTGATGCCAATCCTGAATTCGATCCGCCGATCCTTTGGCACGTCCGAATTCCGCCGCTGCATGCGCTGCTGGATCTCCATTGCGCACTTTACCGCGTCAGTCACGCTGTGGAACTCCACGAGCATGCCGTCGCCGGTCGTCTTGACGATCCGGCCCTTGTTCTTTGCGATGGCAGGATCAATTAATTCTATCCGGTGTGTCTTGAGGCGGGCGAGCGTACCCGCTTCGTCGGCCTCCATCAGCCTGCTATAGCCCGCCATATCGGCTGCTAGGACTGCGGCTAATCTCTGTTCCATTGATTTGCCAATATAACGAAACGGGCTGTGTTTTCCTTCGGACCGGCCGATCAAAAGGGTCCAATATGATTTTACTGCACCATATCGAAATCGCCTATCTAATGTTGAGGTAAATTTTTATGCTCCGTCATCGCCAAGTCGTGGCTGGTCGAAACAGATGACCTTTGGCATGTGATGCCGGCCAAGGAATGACAAGTTTAGGTCCTGACCCTCTTATGACCGTGGTCAAGGGTGATGCGCGGTCATATTGGTCCCAAGACATCTCGACAGGCTTCACCTGGCCAATGCGCCTCCTGGCCGTGTTTGCAGTGGAAAGCGTAAATTAGTTGGGCAACAAACGTGAGTTGTAACGAGGCAGTGTTGGTGAGCACCGCAAAGGCCTCGAATCTGACCGTTTGGAAACTCTGTGAAATGCCCCCATTTTCGACCGGACAGCCTTAGATTGCTAATTAAAGCAACTTGGCGTGCGGCAATGAGCAAGGCAAATGCTCGGGGAGCAAATTTAAAGAAGGTAATCGAGCACGCGGAAACGCCGGGATGACTGAGAGTAAAAGTCGCCCTTGCCGAGGATCCAGAGGGATCAATGGGCAACCGGGACAGGGTAAGCATCCGGCGAAGGCCGCAGGTCAGGCCGACTGAGCATCCAGCCTCTTGGATGCCCAGCTAGCATCTCGCCAAACCGATCAACCGGACAATTACGTCCAGGGTTCCGAAGCTGCCCTACAGCTCGCGTCGTTTCGACCTGATCGAACAGGAAGGGATAAAAGAATGCTGACGAAGAGAGATCTGCTTCGATCCACCGCGGCGATCGCCGCTGGCGCCGCGCTTGCGAGGCCGAGCCTCCTAATGGCGCAGAGCACCCCCGGTATCATCGAGGCCAAAGACATCGCCGAGGCAGGTTTCATCTACGGCCTGCCCCTCGTGATGAACTATGCCGTCATGTATGAGTACGCGGTAGATCGCACCTCGGGACAGTTCAAGGCGCCGTTCAATGAAATCAAGAATGAACCAAACGTCTTCACCTACAAAGATACGGCAATCGTAACGCCAAACAGCGACACGCCCTATTCCTTCGCGTGGCTGGATTTGCGGGCGGAGCCGGTAGTGCTCTCGGTGCCGGCGATCGACCCGAAGCGCTACTACTCGGTCATGCTCTGCGACGGCAATACCTACAATTACGGCTATATCGGCACCCGAGCCACAGGGAGCGACGCCGGCGACTACATGGTGGTCGGGCCGGACTGGACGGGTGACACCCCGGCGGGCATCAAGCAGGTGTTTCGTTCGAGCACACAGTTTTCGCTTGCGGGTTATCGCACCCAGCTTTTCGGCCCGGATGACCTCGACAACGTCAAGAAGGTGCAGGCTGGCTACAAGGTGCAGATGCTCTCGGCCTATCTGGAGCAGACACCGCCGCGGGCCGCGCCAATCGTCGACTTCCCAAAGATCGACAAGGAACTGGCGAAGACAAACTTCTTCGACTATCTCGACTTCGCGCTGCAATTTGCGCCGGAGCAGGATAATGAGAAGGAGATACGCGCCGAGCTGGCACGCATCGGCGTCGGGCCAGGCAAGACCTTCAACTTCAAAGATCTCCCTCTAGAGAAGAAACTGGAGTTCGGCATTGGCATGAAGGAAGGCCAGCGGAAGGTCGACGAGGCCGTCGCCAATGTCGGTAAGACGATTAATGGCTGGCGGGTTAGCGGTCTTCCAGGTGATAGCGCGCACTACAATGGCGACTGGATGAAGCGTGCCGTCGCTGCTCAGACCGGCATTTATGGGAATGACCCGGAGGAAGCGACCTATCCGTTCACCCGCGTCGACAGCGACGGCCAGACGCTCGACGGCAGCAAGCACAACTATACGCTGACGTTCCCACCCGGTCAGCAGCCGCCCGTAAACGCTTTCTGGTCGCTGACGATGTATGACGGCAAGTCCCAACTCCTGATCGAAAATCCGATCAACCGCTATCTGATTAACTCACCGATGTTGTCGGCAATGAAGACCGACGCGGATGGGTCGCTCACCCTCTACATCCAGAAAGACAGCCCCGGCGCAGACAAGGAGACAAATTGGCTACCTGCGCCCGATGACACGATCTATCTTGTGATGCGCCTTTACTGGCCAAAGACGGAAGCACCGTCCATCCTGCCGCCGGGGGAAGGGACGTGGCAGCCGCCCGGCGTCATCGTGGCGGGATAATTTCCTCGACCGACCGATCTGGCTGGTGCCTCTCTCCTGCATCGCACCCGATGGCAGTTGGCGCCAGCCTTCTAGGACTGACACTCCTGTATGCTCTCCGGGCCGGAAACGCGTTTTAATGTATCCTCGGGAACTGGAGCTTGCATCGGAGCTGCCCTCGGGATCCATCGAAAATGGCGGTCACTTACGGTCCTTGCAGCCGCTTGACCGGCCGTACAGGGCAGGGGGCATCAACGCCCGCCTGGACGATGATTGACTGGATCTCCTGCTGGTCACCGACGCCCACGATCCCGGGATAGCGGCAGCGCTGATTTCCACATCTATCGCGAAGTAGCCCCGGCCGCTTAACATCACCGGGAGGCCATGCTGCAAACCCTGGACAGGGAACCCTGCGCGGAATGCCATTCCATTGATCTGCTCCAACCTAGCTAGACTGTCTAGCTATATACGCCCACTTTCCGATGGGGAGAGGCGCCAATTTCCATCGATCGAGGGTGATTTCGCGCGATTCGGTGTTGTCTTTATAAAGGGAGGGAAGAATAACGTCCGATAAGCCAACCTTATCGGACGTAATTTTATGCCGACGAGCGGTGCGGTTTACGCCCAGTTCGACGCTACAACCGCTCGCTATCCGAGCCAGGGTAGCTTCAGCTCGCCCTTGTTCTGGGACGAGGGGCTGGCCTCGTCCACTGATCCGGCCTGCTATGCAGCCTGCCAGGCGTGATTCAAAATCGTGGCCGCCAACTCAGCCTTGTCTTGCGGCAGGAACCGGCCGTAATGTTTGGCAACCATGTCCGCGGTGTCCTGGATCGCATAGCTTGCCTGCTCATAGGATGTTGCGACTCAAGGCCGCAATACCGAACGCGTTGCAAGCATTAGGCGCACTGCCTGTTCAGCTGCTTCGGCAAGGAGAGTTTCTGTTTCGAGGATCGCGTCTTCTAGCGTACAGGGACGGTTAAGGATGCTGAACACCGCATCAATTCCCATCTCCCGTGTCGTCTCAACGCCCGCACCGACGGTCCCGGCCAAGGCAAGAACCGGTAGCTTGTGGCGTTTGGCCCGACGTGCGATCTCCGCCGGAACCTTACCGTGCCGAGTTTGTCCATCAATCCCGCCTTCGGCAGTCATCACCAGGTCAGTCTTGGCGAGCCTCCGATCGAGTTTAATGTGTCGAAGGATGAGGTCGAAACGGGGATGTAGCTTGGCGAAGGCGAACGCGTGGAGGCCCGCCCCAAGTCCTCCCGAAGCTCCGCCGCCTTTCAACGGCTCGACGTCGATATCGAGATCGCGGCGAACCACCCGGACAAACCTCTGAAGACCTTCTTCCAGAATTGCCACCTGATCCGGCGTCGCTCCCTTCTGCGGTCCGAATACCCGTGCAACGCCGTTCTCACCGAGCAACATGTTGTAGGGATTGACGGCTACGTCGATGTTCACCTTCTCGAGGCGAGCGTCGCGATCAGTAGCATCGATACGGTCAAGCCAACGCAGTGCCGCGCCATTGCCGGCAATCGGTTGGCCGTATCGATCCAGGAGGCGCACGCCAAGGGCCTGAGCCATGCCGGCCCCGGCATCGTTGATGCCGGAATCACCGCAGCCGAGGAGGATGCGTTCGGCTCCAAGGTCAAGTGCCGCGCGGATCATTTCACCGACACCGTAACTGGTTGTTCGCGTAGGATCGCGCATATCCCTTGGCACGAGCCGCAATCCCGCAGCTGCAGCCATCTCAATCACTGCCGTGCGTTTCCGTCGTCCTGAAAGAAGGCCGATAAGAGCATCGACGGGTTGCCCTACCGGACCTGTCACGGTAAGCGGACGCAGTTCGCCTCCCAGCAGATCCACCATGGATTGAACAAAGCCTTCGCCGCCATCGATCATCGGCATGCGTGTGATCTTGGCCCGCGGAAGGGCGTTGCGGACGCCCCGCGCGATCGCGTCTGCGACTTCACGAACGCCGAGCCCTTCTTTGAACCCTGAAGGTGCCACCAGAACACGCAAGCGCCTGTGCTTTTTCGACATCGAAACTCCTAACGCTCCCTACGCCAACATCGATTCGATGGCGGGCCAGATGATCAGAACGAAGACCATGATCAGAAGAAAATGGACGGGTATAAGCACCGCACTCAGCCGAACGAGGTTGCCCGCGCTATAGGCGTTCTCGCCCAACCTCCCAAAGAGCGCGACGGGTTTTGCGCTGACCATCAGCGTCTGGCAAAGGCCTGTCGCCGAGACCAGGGTCAGCATCACCATAACAACATCTGCACCTGATGCCTGAGCAAGGATCAGGGTCGGCGGCAGCAGAATGGACACCCGCGCGGTACGGCTGTGAATGAGCAAATGAGAGAGCAACCCGATCATCGCAACCAGCGCCGTGAACATGATGGAGGATATTTCCCCTGCTCGCAGTGGACGGAACACCATCGTGACCAGAGATTCGTTCAGTCCGGAAGTCACGAAACCATTGGCAAGGCAGATCATCGCGGCGAGAAAGACCAAGAGCGACAGGTCAGCGTCACGGAGGGCGTCCCGAAATGATATTGCTCCGACAGCGGGAATGAAGGCAGCAAGCGCGCCGACAAGCGCCAGGATCGTCGGATCGATCCCATGCATCGGTTCCGTCAGCCAGCCGGTCACCACGGCCGCGGCGATCCAGAAAATAGGCCGACGCCAGAGCGGTCCGCGCTCCAGGTTGCCGGGAGGAAGGGCGAGCTTGGCGCGCCGTTCTTGCTCCGTCAGAAAGAGGCGCAGGATAATGCCGGTCGAAAGAAATGCGCTTGAAGCGGCAAAGGGCAGGCCCAGAACAACCCAGTGAAGATAGCCGATTTCCTGACCTGACAGCCGTCGCACCATGTCGATGGCGACGAGATGTGCGCCAGCACCAATCGGCGAAGCGAAGGCTGACAGAAGCACGACCGTCGGAAACAGCAGCGCGAAGGCTCTTCGCACTCGAGCACTGGTACAGTGCTCGGCAATTGCCGCGTAGGCCGGCACCATCATGGCCGCCCTGCCAGATGTGGAGGGAACGACGAAAGCGGTCGCGAGAAGGATAGCAGTCAAAACGTAGGCAACGGACTGGACGGAGCGCAACCGACCGGCTGCCAGGGCAATGAGCTGGTCGGTAATGCCGCTCGCCTTGAAGGCTGCAGCCAGCAGGAACGATGCCAGAAGAAGCCAGATCAGCTGGTCGCCAAGCGCATTGAACAGAGCTTCGGTGTTGCCGGTGACGAACAACGTCATTGCAACGGCTGCAGTGACAGCAACCAAGGTGTCGTCGAGTGACGTCAAAGTCCACCCGACCAAAGCAAGCATGAGAATCTGCAGCGAACGCCGAGCTTCCAGTGCCAACCCGGAGGCAACAAGCTCGATTGCAATGGTCATCGACACTGCAACGATTAAACTGACCGCCGGACGCCACCGCGTCGACGCCGTAGACGTTCGCGTGCGAGGCAACGTCTGCCCAGATAGGGGCGGCGGCCAAGTTTCTGGCTTCTCCATTAGCAGCTCCGTTTAGCGACGGGGGCGAAAGGTGCCACGCACCGGCCCGCCTTCTGCTGTGCGATCTTAAGCATCGCAGGTTAGAGGACGTTGTCCGGAAGGTTAGAATTTGGTGAGAGCTGCAGAGATTGCGGCGCTAAGCCTTGTCCTGACTCCTCTGATCGGCAATCCTTGGCGACGAGCTCCCAACCAGACACGAGGCATTATGACCGTCCGGCGGCGCATTCTTCTCTTCCAGCTTGTCACCGCCGTCTTTGTCGCGGTGGTTGTCTTCCTGATGCTGATCACCCTCAAGCTGACGGACGATTTCGTAAATCGCATTGACGGCGTTCACTCTCGCTTCGAGGCGATCAGCGAACTTGACGGGCTGGGCAATAATTATGCCGAGCAGTTGGCCGAAGTCCTTCTGCTTGGCGCCGAACAGATGCCGGACTTCCAACTCGCACGGCAGCGAATCGAAGAAGGATTCCGTGTACTTGCCGAAGTGACGCGCAAGGAATTCGTCACGCTTGGAAGCCTCGGCGACGTTCAGCAGGAACTACCGGAAGCAGAATTCGCCGCACGGCTTCATGAGTTCTACCGCGCCATCGATCGGGCGGCCGAACGGGTCTTTAAGGCGCAGACGGCCGGCCAGCAGGATCATGCCGTCGATATCTTCAGGCGAAGCATCGAGTATCGCCTCTCCAACGACTTCGAGACAATGCTCGAAGATGCCCGGCGCGAGGAGCGTGGAGAAGTTGCCGAAGAGCTAGCCCGGGTGAGAAATACCCAACGTACGGTCCTGATCGCTGCGGGAATGGTTTCGGTCCTGGTCATCGCAGTGGGCCTTGGTCTGGGCCTGACGCTCCAGCATTCGATCGCTCGCCCGGTCCGCCTTCTGGCGGCCGGCGCTGAAGCGATTGCCAATGGTGCACTTAATCATCGCATTCAGACGAGCCGCCGTGACGAATTTTTGGTTCTTTCGCAAAGTTTCAACAAGATGGCCGAAGCGATCGAGAGGCAAAGAGCAAGCCTGACATCCGCCCAGGCAAGACTCGAGCGCGAAGTCGATCAACGTACCCGCGAGCTGCGGCAGGCAAATGACCAGCTTCGGTCGCTCGACAGCAAGCGCAGCCAGTTCCTGGCGGATGCAAGCCACGAGCTGCGAACGCCGCTGACCATCTTGCGCGGTGAAGCGGAGGTGGCGCTTCGCGGGCGACCGGGGCTTGCAGCCTTCCGCGATGCATTGAACCGGATTCAGGTGTATGCAGCCGACATGGCACGGTTGCTTGAGGATCTGATCGACTTCACGCGTACGGAGATCGATGACATCACCTATGACTTCGAAACGATCGAGGCCGAAGGGGTGGTCGTTGCGGCCGTTCACGAAAGTGAAATACTTGCCCAACAAAGGCAGATGGAGGTGCAACTCCTCTCAAAAGCGCCACAGCAAATGATCCGGGCAGATTCCAGACGCTTGAAGCAGGCCTTGATGATCGGGATCGATAACGCAATCAAGTATGCGGACCGAGGTGGCAGGATCGACATAGACATTTGTCGCAGCGGTGACGTCTTGGCGCTGACTATCCGTGATCATGGCTGCGGGATCGATCCGGCGGAACTGCCTTTCGTCTTCGACCGATATTATCGCGGAACGAACAATGCCAGTCGTGCAGCCACGGGTCTCGGTATCGGCCTGCCGATTGCCAAGACCATCGTTGAGAGGCATGGCGGCACGATTACCCTTGCGCCTGCGCCGCAGCGCGGCGCAGTTCTCACCATCCGGCTGCCTATCGCAGAAGGGGAAACAGATGCGGATATTGATTGTCGAAGATGACCGGCGCATTTCGGGCTTTCTACGGCGCGGCCTCGAGGCGGAAGGCTATCATGTACAGCTTGCCGAGGATGGGCGTGACGGCCTCGAACGGATCCGTCATGAGAGCGTCGATCTGGTCATACTCGACCGCATGATTCCTTATGTGGATGGCCTTGAAGTGTGTCGGATGATCCGGCAGGAAAGACGTCCCGTGCTCGTCCTTATGCTCACCGCCAAGGAGAGTGTCCGCGACCGCGTGGATGGTTTTCACAGCGGTGCTGACGATTATCTCATAAAGCCCTTTGCGTTCGACGAACTGATTGCGCGGATCGAGGCTCTGCGCAGACGCCGCCCAACGCTTGAGTGCACTGACCTCCTCCAGGTAGGCTCACTGATCCTCGATCCGGCAACGCGCCGCGTCACGAAGTCTGACCGTGAGATCGACTTCACCGTGCGGGAGTTCGAGTTGCTCCGCTACCTCATGCTGAATGCTAACAAGGTGGTCAGCCGTCAGCGGCTGCTGAATAACGTCTGGAACTACGATTTCGATCCCGGAACAAAGATTGTCGAAGTCTATATCCGTTATCTGCGGCGTAAGCTCGGCGGGGGCGATCAGTTGGCTATCCGAACGGTGCGTGGGGTGGGCTATTCTCTTGTCGCGAGCGCATCATAGCGTTGTGTAAATGTAGGAACCGCGGCTGCGGCAAATCTGGATCGCAATCGCTCCATTAGAAGAGCGATCCTTTGACGTCGAAAATTCGGTCGCGTTGGATGAGGATGGTGTCTCACAAAATCAAGTGCTTGCAAAATTGTGAGACACGCGGGCGCAACGCGAGATTATTATGCTTTTCCTCGTAATCGCCCCGCAGAAAGACAAAAAATTACGACAATCTACGAATATCCCTTCAAGGCGAGCATTGCTCGCTTTCGCAATGGCGCCCAATCGGAAATAGAAGATCAACTCGCTGAACGTCGGCTTCGCGCCCGCAAGACGGTCGTTAAGACACCCGGCTTGTCGTTCTGAAAGCTGCCGGTCGGCTACGAAGCGACAATGCCGCCAGTGAGCCATTCAGGCGGCTGGCGTCTTTCCCGCAATAATCGAGTGGTTCCCATCCCATTCACAATACTTTCAGGGCTTCAGGGGAGTTGAGCGAGGATATCGTCGACGATACTCGGGACGGTACCGGCCGTGTCGATATTGATGCCAGCGGGAAGATATTCCCGGGTGTGATGGTAGCGGAGTACCAGCGCCCGCTCGGCCGGCTCGAAGCCCGGCTCATTCGGCCGCCCATCCAATCGTCGGTTCAAGGTCTCAACGTCGATGTCGAGCACGAAAACCTTGTCGAATAGGTCCAGGAATTTGTGGAAATTGCGCGAGCCGCCACAGAAGAAGGTGGCAGGATGGGTGGTGTCGGCAGCAATAGCCCGGACCTTGTCGACCGGCCAGATCCAGTGCGCGTATCCCCAAACCATGCGGTCCGCGCCCGTAGGTGGTCCTGCGAGTGCCTGGCCTGTCTCGGGGTCGCCGACATAGGCCAAGACCCGGTCACCATGGACGACTTGGTAGCCCCGCCGCTCCAGTTCGGTAGCGACAGACGTTTTTCCAGTGCCGGAACCGCCTTCGATCAGATAGTTCTTGATTCCCATAGGCGCCGTTTATCATGGCCTTCAATCTGGTGAGAAGACACCCTACCTGGGAACGCTCCGCCAACGAACTGGCCTGATCAAGGTAGCTTTCGATACTTTCGAATTAGCGGAGAATGTCTGACGGCAACGCGCCGTCATTTCGGTCACTCAGACCGCGTTGACAGTTATCTGGAAGTTGCCGTTCAGTTTCAGCCGTCAGGGTTGTGATGAATGGTTGAGAACGGTGTCCGCCATCGTCGAGTCAAATAGGGGACGGTGTGTGCCGAGCCCGTTGACATACCTCGAACCCCACTATTTATACGTCGTATAAATAGTGGGGTTTAGGATGATCACCGGACACGTATTTATTGCAACGAGCCTTGATGGTTTTATCGCCCGTGAAAGCGGAGAAATCGATTGGCTGCTCAAGCACGANCAAGCTGGCGAGGATCATGGCTATGACGACTTCATAAGAGATATCGACGTTATCGTAATGGGGCGGGGCACTTACGAAGCGGTTCGAAGCATGGGNGACTGGTTCTATACCCGCCCGGTACTAGTTTTGTCCGAACAGCTTGCGCAACAAGAGGTGCCCTCCGAGATTCACGGAAAGGTGCGCTTTTCGGACAAGACCCCTGAAGAAGCGATGGCGATGCTTCAAT
>NZ_KB902647.1 GCF_000379605.1 Rhizobium giardinii bv. giardinii H152
TCAGGACTGCTGGTCCGGATCGTTCCTGTCATCACAACCGATGGGCAGATGATATTTGTAGCTTCGCCGCCGTGAATGGTTCCAATGGTGATGATCGCTCCGTCATCGACCGGCATCTCGCGTGACACTACCTTCTGAACCTCATTAATAAAGGCTCCCGCTATTGTGATGGCGTCAACACCGGCGTGCGCCTCTGCTCCATGAGCCATAGTCCCCAAGATGTTCAGCTCAAATTGTTCCGAGGATTTTGTAACCGCGCCGGTACCGGCGCCAAAGAAACCCGCCGGAATATCGGGGTCAACATGGAAACCGACCGCGGCATCGAACCCGACCAACAAACCCTCCTCTGCAACTGTCCGTCCGCCGAGGGGCTCGGCCTCTTCTGCAGGCTGAAAAATCACTCGCACTCTGCCGGAGAAATTATTCCGCATCCGATGGAATGCCAAAGCCGTTCCAAGAGCGATGGAGGCATGCATGTCATGCCCACACGCGTGCATCAGGCCCGGGACTTGCGAACGGTAAGTAAGATCCTCACGGTCCTCTTGAATTGGAAGGGCATCGATATCGCCGCGCAAGGCAATCGACCGTTTCGGACCAGGAGCGAGGCCTTCAATGTCGATGTAGACACCGGTATTGTGAAACGTCTTTGCTCCATCCAGACCAAATTGCTTCAGCGTCTCGATGATCCGCTTCTGCGTTTTGGTCTCGTGGTTCGACAACTCGGGTTCGCGGTGCATAGCATGCCGCATCTCGACAACGGCTTCGCGTTCTTCGCGGGAAAGTAGATCGTTCGTAAGCATCGTCCCGGCATCCTTTCTTCTTTGTTATCAGGATCGGTAGCTGGAATAGCCTCGACTAGAGACTTGACGCAGCCACTCGATTAACAGATCGGGTCATGACTGGACTGGACCGCCAACATCAGAGAGCGTCCCCGAGGCGCTCGCACCGGACACAGACCGCCGCGACGCTCTGCGTTGGAGCGCTTCATCGAGCGAAGGAGCTGAATCGAGGAGTTGCCGGGTGTATTCCTGAGCGGGGTCCTTCAAGACCTGCTGAGGCAACCCTGTTTCGATTATGCGACC
>NZ_KB902648.1 GCF_000379605.1 Rhizobium giardinii bv. giardinii H152
ATCAAGGAAGTCGAGAAGCAGCTCGAAACCTTGTCGACCGCTCCGGTTGCCAGCGTTGCGTGGAGGGACTACGGCGAAGTTACCGTCGTTGAAGACGAAGAGACGATGATCGCGTACTCCGATTACATCGCCACCGAACATCTTCAGGTTCACACCCGTGATCCTCAGGCGACCGCAAAGAAGCTCCGCAATTACGGTTCGATCTTTATCGGCGAACTGGCCAGCGTTGTGTACTCTGACAAGTGCTGCGGTACGAACCACACCCTGCCAACGATGGCAGCTGGTCGTTATACGGGTGGCCTTTGGGTCGGCTCGTACGTGAAGATTGCTACTCACCAGTGGCTCGACGAACGTGGGGTTGCTGCGGTGGCTCCAGCGGCCGTGCGCCAGAGCGCTACCGAACAGCTGGAAGGCCACCGCCGCGCTGCTGCGCTGCACCTTAGCCCTCAGCAATTTGCCCCAGAGTGATCTGATCCTCCCAGGTACCTCTCCATCAAAGGCCGCGAGCTATACTAACGGCCTTTTTTGGTTCCTGAACACAGCGGTGAAAATATTAAACAGCAACTGAAAGGATCGTTGCCAAACGAGAGCACCTATCCAGTCAAAAGATACAACACTAGTCAATTAAATCGTTATAATAAATAGTATTTTTCGAATCACTTAATTAAGGCACAGGCTCTTTGATCAGTATTAGGAACGGCCCTCTCCGACAGCATTCTTTCTCGCGGCTCCACGCGATAGAATTTCGATTACAGAACCGACTGCGGAGGATACATTGAGCACGATTTATACTGGACCCGTTTTTGACATGGCGCGAACGCAATTCGACAGAATCGCTGATCACCTATCGATCAAGGCGTGCGACCGCGACCGTCTGCTTTACCCGAAACGGTCTCTCACAATCTCTTGCCCAATCCATCTCGACGATGGCACGACAGCTGTTTTTCAAGGCTATCGCGTCCAGCACCACCTAACGATGGGACCGACGAAAGGTGGAACGCGCTTCGCTCCAGATGTAGAGATTGGCGAAGTGGCTGCTTTGGCGGTCTGGATGAGTTGGAAATGCGCGTTGGCTGGCCTTCCCTATGGCGGTGCAAAGGGCGGTATCGCCGTCGATCC
>NZ_KB902649.1 GCF_000379605.1 Rhizobium giardinii bv. giardinii H152
AGCCGTGTCGATGTTCTTCGACCAGACACTGGCCGCAAGCCCGTAGACGGTGTCATTGGCGAGATGAATTGCCTCTTCAGTCGAATCAAAGTGGAAGGAGGAAAGGACAGGACCGAAGATCTCATCCGTCGCAATCGACATGCCCTTAGTAACATCGGAAAACAGGGTCGGCTCGATATAGGTGCCCTTGCCCAGTTCCATCTGCGAACCGCCGGTTACGAGCCGCGCACCCTCGGCCTTGCCCTTGGCGATATAGCCCATGATGGTTTCGTTCTGCTGGGACGTGGTAATCGCGCCAACCTGCGTCGCCTCATCCAGCGGATCGCCCACCACGATCTTTTTCATCTTCTGCGCAAGGATTTCCTCGAATTCCTTCGCTACCCGCCGGTCGACGATCAGCCGGCTCGACGACACGCAGCATTGTCCGGTGTTGAAACTGATCCCGAAGGCTGCTCCGTCGGCCGCATCGTCGAGGTCTGCATCAGCAAAGACAATGATGGGATTTTTTCCGCCCAGTTCCAGGCCTAGCTTCTTGAAATTGGTATCGGCAGCCGCGTGCACCACGGAGCGCCCGACGCTCGTCGAACCCGTGAAGGAGAGCATGTCGACGTCTGGGTGCTCTGTCAGGGCCTGCCCGATGGTGCGGCCAGAGCCGGTGACCACGTTATAGGCCCCCTTGGGAAGGCCGGCTTCCGCGAGGATCTCTCCAAGGATCAGCGTTGTCGCACTGGTAACCTCGGATGGCTTGACGACCATGGTACAGCCGGATGCGAGGATGAAGGGCACACGCTCGCAGAGGATCAGGAACGGGAAATTCCAGGGGGTGATCAGGCCAACAACACCGACCGGTTCGCGGAGCACCATGCCGAACAGATTGTCCCCAAGCGAATTGAAACTATCGCCGTGGAGCAGGCGGGCTGCCCCGGCAGCAACCTCGAAGCAGGCGACGCAATGATCGATCTCGCCACGCGCCTGGGAAATGGGCTTGCCGTTTTCCAGCACCTCCCAATAGGCGATTTCATCGCGTCGCTCGCGCAGGATCTGGGCCGTGCGCAGCAAGACACCTGCACGCTCTGCGCCTGAAATGCCTGCCCATGACCGATCTTCGAAGGTGCGACGGGCGGCGGCAACGGT
>NZ_KB902650.1 GCF_000379605.1 Rhizobium giardinii bv. giardinii H152
GGGCCGGCAAGACGACTTTGATCCGATCGATCCTGGGGCTCACACCGCCGCGGGCCGGGACGATCACTTTCAACGGAACGACACTCGACCGATTGAAGACCCACGAGATTGTTCGTCTCGGTATCGGATGTATCCCCGAAGGCCGCCGGATCTTCGGTCGCATGACGGTTGAAGAAAATCTGCAGGTCGGCGCTTATAATGAGCAATCCAGCGCCAAAATTCGCGCGCGTTTGGACCGGGTGTTTCAGATTTTTCCGCGGCTGAAAGAACGCGAAAAGCAGATTGCCGGAACCCTTTCCGGCGGTGAGCAGGCAATGGTGTCGATCGGACGCGGACTCATGACGGACCCGCACATGCTCATCATCGACGAGCCGTCGCTCGGTCTCTCGCCGCTCTTCGTGCAGGAAAACTTCAATGTCATTCGCGACATCGCAAAAGCCGGGGTCACCGTCCTCCTGGTCGAGCAAAACGTCAACCAAACCCTCGCCATCGCCGACCATGGATATGTCCTGCTGCAGGGCAAGGTTATCGTCAAGGGCACAGCCGACGACCTCAGGTCAAATCCAGAGGTTCAGCGCGCTTACTTCGGAGGCTTACACTAGGCAATTGTCGCCTTGAAGCTGGCTGATCCGTTTTAGAATATGCAGGTCTCTAGGGTTGCGTAAATTACCGAGCGTGCATAGGAACGCCTGTTGATGCAACAATGGCTCGGTCGCGATCCTCATGGCGGCGAGGGTATGCTTTCGGGGGGCACAAAGGCAATCTGATCACCTGAGGTACAGATCAAGGCGAGCAGAGT
Source organism: Rhizobium giardinii bv. giardinii H152 (assembly GCF_000379605.1). Taxonomy (GTDB): domain Bacteria; phylum Pseudomonadota; class Alphaproteobacteria; order Rhizobiales; family Rhizobiaceae; genus Pararhizobium; species Pararhizobium giardinii. The sequence continues at coordinate 800 of NZ_KB902650.1, forward strand.
GGGAGCATCCGTGCCGTCGTGAGCCTGGGCTTCGATTCTCAGGAAATTCCTGCTTGCGCGTTGGAAACACGGGCTCACGCCCAGATCGCTTAAACTAGAGCCTTGCAACTTCAACTTGGATCGAATGAACCTCGTTTCTCGCATCGGATGACGGCTGTCCTTCTCCAACTTCGTTGGTGCAGCGACATAGCAAGACGTGTTGGCCCGGTTCAGGCGACCATGGCAACTCGAACCGCTGCCAACTTCTGCCCTCGCGCGGACCTACTGTTGCAGTCTGCCACGAGCCTCCGCTATCCACACTTACTTCGACACTCGATATCCGCTGATCTCC
>NZ_KB902651.1 GCF_000379605.1 Rhizobium giardinii bv. giardinii H152
GGTTCATTCTTTACGCTTCAGGCTGATCACCCCAACGCCGTTTTCGAAAGAAATCCGTGTGCCATAAGGTTCAGAAAGCCTACGCAGGCGGTCTAAGATCATCTCAGCTTTCGCAGCAGATGTGAGACTAGGAATTCCTCGGTTCGCGAACCTTTTGGAGTGACCGAGTTCAACGGGGTATAGGCGCAACTCGGTGAGTCTGTTTTTCTCGAAGCGGCTAACCGCAATAATGCTCTCATAGAATACAGGGTCGCCGAAACCGGGGGAGGTCTCGTATCCCGATGACATTTCCGAGACAGTCACGTCAGCATCTGTGGCATCGACCAAGTCCTTGTCATAGACGTCGTACATATCGGCGCCCACGGGCGTCCGAAGGTCGTCCATCATGAAGTTTCCCAAGCTGTAGAAAATCGGCCGGCCTTTGTAGATTTCGATACCCCGCAATCGGTGCGGTCCGTGTACGATGTAAGCATCGGCCCCTGCATCGACAGTCTGATGTGCGAATTCCCTCTCGTAATCCGCCGGTTCTTCACTCCAATTCCCCGGTTCATGCCCGTGATTTGTAAAGATGCAGAAATCAGAAAATTGCTTGCCGCGGCGAATATTTCGGAGGATGTTCGCGACGTCCCTAGAATTAGGCTCATAGGAATACCCGGGCCGCTCGCCGGCTCTGAAAGTCACATTCGCAACCTTAACTTGGTCGGACTGTCTCCCGGACCGCCCAAAGTTCGGCAGTGAATCGCGCACCATCCGGAGGCTATCGAGCATTTTGGGCTCCACAACGATGCTCCTCTCCAATCGGAGAGTGTTGATGCCAGGCCTGCCCGGAGCTTCGCCCGCTGCGTCGCAGGCACGTGACATAGGTGTGAACGTGGATGCGGACGATACCAACCCTACCCGTCCTTTGGTTGTTTCTACAAAACGTGCGGCACCAGCCTGTGACAGATTTTCGCCAACACCGGCGTAGGCAATGCCGTTTTCCGCGAGCGCGCGGCACGTAAGGCGCATGCCCTCTACGCCCCAATCGAAAGAGTGGTTGTTTGCGTAGCTGACCAAATTGAACCCCATCGTCCTTAGATCAGGCCCAGTTTCTGGCAAGCTGACATGATA
>NZ_KB902652.1 GCF_000379605.1 Rhizobium giardinii bv. giardinii H152
TCAACAGCGTATTCTACCGTGCGTCTCTGCAGACGCGCGAACGATCCTGTGCGTCTCAATGCTGCCCTTCATGTAACGGCGAGGTACCCGATGACGCAACCGATCGTTCTGAACGAAGCTGAGATCACAGCGCTCCTTCCTAAAGTTAATGTGCGCGACGTTTTGGAGCGCATGTTCCGCTCCCTAGCGGCAGGAGAAGCGGTTCAGCCTCCTCAGACATTGAGCCTCTTCCCGCGCGACACCGGTGATTTCATCACGTATCTCGGCGTACTTGCCGATGAAAAGGTGTTCGGCGCAAAGCTTTCCCCATATATCCCTGGCAACGGCAAGGCGCTTGTTACAGCCTGGACCTTGCTTATGTCGACGGAAACAGGAACTCCGCTTCTTCTTTGTGATTCCAGAAAGCTGACAACTGAGAGGACGGCTGCGGCGTCGATCATCGCTGCCGACGTGCTCGCAGCTCCAGACGCTTCAATTCTTACGATCGTCGGGTCCGGTCCGATGGCGCTTGCGCATCTTCGCTATGCCGAGAGCATTCGTGTGTGGAAGGAAGTGAGGATTGCGTCTCCCGACGTTGAATCGAGCTCAGTTCCGGACACGCTCTCGAGCGGAGTTCCGGTCGCCAAGTCGACAAACGCGAACGACGCGATACGAGGTGCCGATGTAGTCCTGTTGTGCACGTCATCGGGGACGCCGGTGATAGATGCCACGGCACTATCCAAAGCGGCGGTCGTGACATCGATCAGTACCAATGTCGCCAACGCCCATGAGGTCGACCCCGCCGCGCTCCGAGGATTCGATGTTTATTGCGATTACCGAAAAACAACGCCAGCCGCGGCCGGCGAGATGAAGTTGGCGGCCGCAGCAGGTCAATGGAATCCCGAGGCGTTGTGCGGTGATCTTCCAGAACTGCTAACAGGTCGCGCCAAGGCTCCAAGCCGTGAGCGTCCTGCCTTCTTCCGATCCGTTGGCCTCGGTCTGGAAGATATCGCGGCAGCCGTCGCGCTGCTTAACGGCGCGCGCGCCTGAACAATAAAGCGAGGAGAAAGATATGAAAATTCGTGAATTCGGCGTCGAAATCTGGATGAACAAGTATGAGACGAGATGCGAA
>NZ_KB902653.1 GCF_000379605.1 Rhizobium giardinii bv. giardinii H152
AGTCGAATATGATTCCTTGTTGCGTTGATCAGGCGGAGAACGGCTGTGGCATAGTAACAATGGCGGGAGCTTCTGCTGCCTCAGCGCAATTGACTGGCCAGGCGAAAGGTGATGATGGATGGCTCTTCGTCCGGCCGGAGCACATTGATATTGACCCAATGCCGACCTCTTCCGGGGCGCCGAATTCGCTCGCGGGCGTCGTCGAGACCGCGCTCTTCCTTGGTGAAATGACCAGATACCACATTCGGTGCGGTGACGAAACTATCATCGTCAAGCGGCAGAACCGCGGCCAACCCCACTTCACGGGCGGTACCCCGGTGACGGTGTCATGGAAAGCCGAGGACTGTGTCATGCTAGATTAACTGAGGTGAAAAAGACGTTGCAGTCGCGGACGAAAGGTTCCCGGCAAGTCGGGACACGTCCCTGTACTCAGCTTCGTATTGGAAGCTCATCATGAGGGGTTGGAGGTAGGGCTATGTTGGAAGGGCGGTAGCGCTTTTTCTCATAGCACCTCCATTTAATCGGAGAATATAATTGTAATGACTTTCAAGCTTGCAGTGGGCGGCATCGAGCATGAAACGAATACCTTTCGGCTCGAAGATGCGAAACTTTCCGAATTTGATGTGGTGCGGGGAGACGGGCTTATCATTAAGCACAAAGGGGTACGATCCTACGTCGGCGGAATGCTGGATGCGGCAACTCGATTAGGTGCGACCGTGGTGCCAACTCTACACGCTGATGACGAGCCCTCGGGTATCATTGCCGCGGACGCCTATGCAAGAATGGTCGACGACCTCCTTTCAGACATCGAGAAAGCTCTTCCACTCGACGCGGTGGCCTTGGCTCTACATGGCGCAGGTGTCGCCCATCGTGTCAGCAATATTGAAGTGGACATTTGCGAAAGGGTTCGGCAGCTGGTCGGACCAGAAGTAAAGATTGTGATAACTCTGGATTTGCATGGAAACCTCAACCCCAGGCTAGCTGAATTAGTCGATGCGGCATTCGGCACTCACTACCATCCTCACACGGATATGTTTGAAAGGGGGAAGGACGCGGTAAACATCATCCCACAACTGATAGATCGGAGTGTTGTTCCTAAACTCCATAT
>NZ_KB902654.1 GCF_000379605.1 Rhizobium giardinii bv. giardinii H152
TGATCGTTGAAGCCGAGCTCCGGTGAATCCAGAACATTTGCTTCTCCCAAGAAGTTGGCAACGAAGCGAGTAGCTGGCCGGTCGTAGAGTGCTTCAGGTGTGTCCAGCTGCTCGATTCTGCCGCCCCTCATGACCACGATGCGGTCCGACAGCGTGAGCGCCTCTTCCTGGTCATGGGTAACGCAAATGGTAGTTTTTCCAAACTCGCGATGGAGGCCTTTGATCTCCCCCTGCATCTGTTCTCTGAGGTTTCTGTCCAGGGCGCCAAGTGGCTCATCCAGGAGAAGGATGGGAGGATCAGCGATAAGGGCGCGCGCAAGAGCGACGCGCTGCTGCTGGCCGCCGCTGAGTTGCGAGGGCATGCGCTCACCGAATGTGTCCAGGTGGACTCGCTTGAGCATTCGTTCAACCAAAGGAGCCCGCTCGCTCGCCTTCATGCCACGCATTTCGAGGGGGAACTCGAGATTCCTTCGAACCGTCAGGTGCGGAAATAGTGCGTAACTTTGAAAGACGATGCCCTGGTCTCGGCCGTATGAAGGCACGGCTGCAACAGACTTGCCTGAGATCAGAATGTCGCCCTTCGTAGGAGACTCAAATCCCGCTAGCATCATCAGCGCGGTGGTTTTACCCGAGCCGCTCGGACCCAGGATGGTCAGAAATTCGCCTCGCCGAACGGTGAGTGAAAGCTCGGTGACGGCAGCGACCGGGCCATACATTTTCGTGACGTCGCGAAACTCAATTTGGGCGGGGACGCGGTCTTCCAATTTCTGATCCTCGGTAGTTGCCTGTGTTGGCAGTTTCGCGACGGGGTGTTCATCCGACCGCAGGTGAGCAGACTGAAACATACTGCTGTCCTCCATCTGTGGCGCCCAAAACGCCTATGTTGCGTTGCCAATGTGTCGCCGTGCGACACATTGGCTTCGAGCGTGCGCTGCTTACTGAATGACCCAGTCGCTCCAGCGCTGCACAAGGCGCTGAATATTCGAGAGACCATCGGGGCCAACTTCGGAATACCAGGCGCCATTCAGAAGGATCGCCTTCTCAAGATACTTGGGATGGCTGGGCAACGTGAGACCAAGCTCCTCGGATATTAGCTTAAATGCGTTCCGGTTGGTGGGGCCTTC
>NZ_KB902655.1 GCF_000379605.1 Rhizobium giardinii bv. giardinii H152
TAGATCGAATTAGGCTCTCCCTGCTGAGCGATGGCGCCCTGCCACATGACCACGATCCGATCGGACATGGCCATCGCCTCCTCCTGATCATGGGTGACATAAACGAACGTCATACCCAGCTGTTCGTGAATTTCCTTGAGCTCGATGCGCATAGCCTCGCGCAGCTTCAGATCAAGGTTGGAGAGCGGCTCATCGAGAAGCAACACCGTTGGCCGAGGAGCGATGGCGCGGGCCAGGGCAACCCGCTGCTGCTGGCCACCCGAAAGGGCCTTTGGGTAACGCGCGCCCAGGCCATCGAGGCGAACGCTACGCAAAGCGGCCTCGACGGCCGGCCCGATTTCGGCCTTGGGCGTGCCGCGCATGCGAAGCCCAAAGCCGACATTTTCGGCCACGGTCATATGGGGAAATAACGCGTAGTTCTGAAACACGAGCCCCAAATTGCGTCGTTCCGGCGGGACGCGTGTCTGACTTTTTCCCCGAACTCGAATATCGCCACTACTCGGCGTGTTGAATCCCGCGATCATGTTGAGCGTTGTCGTCTTGCCGCAGCCGGAGGGTCCAAGAATGCTGACGAATTCGCCGCGCGGAATGTGAAGGTCGAGGTCCTTGACCACCGGTAGGCCGGCAAAGGATTTGCTCACCGAGACAAGTTCAATGTCGTAATTGTTCATTTGCTTCCACCATGCAGTTGGGCCGAGAAACCACCGATTTTCTCGAATAGGAAAATCACCGCCAGGATAAAGATCATCGACGCGACGTTGACGGCCGCCATCACAGGATCGAGGCTGTATTCGAGATAGTTGATCACCGCGATCGGCAGTGTCGTGTCGCCGGGGCGGACGAGAAAGACTGAAAGCGGAATGTTGTTGAACGAGATGATGAAGGCGAAAGTGACCCCCGACAGCACCCCCGGCTTGATCATCGGCAACACGATATGCTGCAGCCTCTGGCGCTTGGAGGCGCCCAGGCTTTGGGCCGCGCGATCAAGATTTCCGTCGAAATTGGCAAGGGACGTTGCCGCCATGCGGGTCACGAAGGGCAGGGCGAGCACGACATGGGCGGCAATCAGAGCCGGTGTGCCAAGAATACCCTG
>NZ_KB902656.1 GCF_000379605.1 Rhizobium giardinii bv. giardinii H152
TCACGGATGAAAGAGAAATGGCGTGTTCCGCTTTGACTACGCCGCGATAAGCTGATGATCCTCCAATTCTTCAAGGGGCAAGGCATTGCGCGCGGCGCTGCGTGGAAATTCCGCGCCCGCCCTCTCATTCGAGTTTACTTGCAGGAGGAACAGCATCCATGACGACCATCGCATTCGCCCTCAACCATATAACTGCTCCGGTCCTGCCGCTGGACGATTTTTTCGCGCTTGCAAAATCGCTCGGCATCTCGGCCGTGGACGATCAGGGAGCGCTCACGGTTCGCAAGCGAGGTCGTCGCGGCCATTCGTAAGGCCGTTGATCGAGACTTTCCGATTATTTTTCGCGTGAGCCAGTGGAAGCAGCAGGATCTCACTGTACGGCTGGGCGAGACGCCGGCGCTGATGACTGACTGGCTGCTGCCGTTGGTGGAAGCTGGAGTGGATGTCCTGCACTGGTCGCAGCGGCGGTTCTGGAAGCCTGAGTTTCCTGACATCGATGGCGAGAAAGACCTGAACTTGGATGGGCTAAAAAACTAACCGGTGCTGCAACAATACCGTAAGCTCGGTCGGCCTTGATGGCGATTTCATTTCTGCTTTTGCGGGTAAAGGGGCGGAAACCAAGGCACTGGAACGTTTGATCGAACGAACGGAGCGCGACGAGTTCGATATGATCGCTGTTAGCCGCGCTCTGATCAGCGATAGCCATGTGGAGGGATGATGTCCTCAACAGACCGAATTAGCAGGCTATAAAAGCAAGACCGCGTGCAAAGGAGGGCGGGCATTAAAGAATTAGGTTTGGCGGCCTTGTTATAGATCAATCCCGACCGCGCCAGCGACATATTCAAGGCTCGCGCGCAGCTTCGAGCCCAGGCCCGGGTCTCGCTGGGTTTCTGGGGAAAACGGCTCGAAGGAAACATAGCCCGAATACCCGGAAGCCTTCAGTTCCAGCAATTGACTGATATTGTGAACGCGGTCACCAGTGAAAACCAGCCCCCGGTCTGGCTCGGTGAGCTCTTCGGAAACGAGTTCCAAACGAGCTATCCCCGATATATGCGTGAGACCGATTCGCTCCGGGTGAAGCTG
>NZ_KB902657.1 GCF_000379605.1 Rhizobium giardinii bv. giardinii H152
ATTTTGCCGGCCCTGACTCCGAGAGCGCCACGGATTTCGAGCGCAACGATCTGTCCCGTCAGATCAATACGATCCTTTCACGGCTAGGTTCCGGCTGGATGATCCAGGTCGAGGCCGTGCGCATCCCAACAACTGACTATCCTTCTGCGGAACGCAGTCATTTCCCCGATGCTGTCACTCGAATGATCGATGATGAGCGGCGCAAGCACTTCGAACAAGAGCGCGGGCATTTCGAGAGCCGGCATGCGCTCGTCCTGACATATCGCCCTCCCGAGCGCCGGCGATCTGGCGTCACGCGTTATATCTACTCGGACACTGAGAGCCGGACGGCGACCTATGCCGACACGGTGCTCGACAGTTTCAGGCGCTCCACCCGAGAGATTGAGCAATACCTCGGCAACGTCATCTCCATTGAGCGTATGCGGACGCGTGAGGTGCCGGAACGCGGTGGCACCCGCATTGCCCGCTACGATGAGCTGTTCCAGTTCATCCGGTTCTGCATCACCGGTGAAAACCACCCAGTCCGTCTGCCTGAAATTCCCATGTATTTGGATTGGCTGGCGACCGCGGAGCTAGAGCACGGCCTTACCCCGAAAGTCGAAAACCGGTTCCTCAGCGCGATTGCGATCGACGGTTTGCCGGCCGAGAGCTGGCCAGGCATCTTGAATAGCCTCGATCTCTTGCCGCTCACCTATCGCTGGTCGTCACGCTTTATCTTTCTGGATGCCGAGGAAGCCAAACAGCGGTTGGAGCGCACGCGCAAGAAATGGCAACAGAAGGTGCGGCCGTTCTTCGACCAACTCTTCCAGACGCAAAGCCGATCGGTTGACCAGGACGCAATGGCCATGGTCGCTGAGACTGAAGACGCGATCGCCGAGGCTTCTTCGCAGCTGGTCGCTTATGGCTACTACACGCCGGTCATCATTCTATTCGACGAGAGCAGAGAAAAGCTCGCCGATAAAGCTGAGTCGGTTCGAAGGTTGATCCAGGCTGAGGGATTTGGCGCGCGGATCGAGACGTTGAATGCGACGGACGCATTCCTCGGGAGCCTGCCAGGCAACTGGTACTGCAACATCCGGGAACCGCTGATAAACACCCGCAACCTCGCGGACCTCATCCCCCTCAATTCCGTCTGGTCGGGCAGTCCACTTGCGCCCTGCCCGTTCTATCCACCCGACGCGCCGCCACTGACGCAGGTGGCTTCCGGATCGTCACCCTTCCGACTGAACCTTCATGTGGATGATGTCGGGCATACGCTTATTTTCGGACCAACCGGTTCCGGCAAGTCAACGCTTCTCGCGCTCATCGCAGCGCAATTTCGCCGGTATAAGGGTGCGCAGGTTTTCGCCTTCGACAAAGGCAACTCTATTCTGCCGCTGACGCTGGCCGTTGATGGTAATCATTACGAAATCGGCGGCGAGGCAGGGGAGGGGGCTAGGCTTGCCTTTTGCCCTCTCTCCGACCTCTCGACCGAGACCGACCGCGCCTGGGCTTCCGAGTGGATCGAAACACTCGTCTCCCTGCAGGGTGTCACGGTCAACCCGGACTACCGAAACGCCATATCTCGGCAGATCGGTTTGATGGCGGGGGCTCCAGGCCGGTCGCTGTCGGATTTTGTGAGCGGCGTGCAGATGCGGGAGATCAAGGACGCGTTGCACCACTACACTGTTGATGGCCCCATGGGCCAACTTCTCGACGCTGAACGGGATTCGCTAACCCTCGGTCTGTTCCAGTGCTTCGAGATCGAGCAACTGATGAATATGGGCGAGCGAAATCTCGTCCCCGTGCTGACCTATCTGTTTCGCCGGATCGAAAAACGGCTCACGGGGGCACCAAGCCTCATCATTCTCGATGAGGCTTGGCTGATGCTCGGCCACCCGGTGTTCCGCGACAAGATCCGCGAGTGGCTGAAGGTGCTGCGAAAGGCAAACTGCGCTGTCGTTCTCGCCACACAGTCAATTTCGGACGCAGAGCGCTCGGGCATCATCGATGTCCTGAAGGAATCCTGCCCAACCAAGATCTGCCTCCCGAATGGGGCTGCCCGCGAGTCCGGGACACGAGAATTCTATGAGCGCATCGGCTTTAATCCTCGCCAGATCGAAATCGTCGCAGCCGCTATTCCAAAGCGGGAATATTACGTGACGTCGCCGGACGGACGCCGTCTTTTTGATATGGCGCTGGGGCCGCTCACCCTCTCCTTCGTCGGTGCTTCCGGCAAAGCCGACCTCGCTCGGATCCGGGAACTTCTCTCAACCTTCGGCAAAGACTGGCCAACCCAATGGCTCAATGAAAGAGGGATCAATAGCTATGCTTGACCATATCCTATCGCTCAGAAGAAAATCCGCCACCGCTGTCGTGGCAGCTTTTGCAGTCTGCGCTTCGGCACCAGCATTTGCCGGCTCAGCGACGGGCGCTGCAACCGAGTGGACACAGCTTGCCAACAATGCACAGCTCGTCGACCTCCTTAAAAGCTCCGGCCTGCAAGTCGACAATCAGCTGACACAGATCAGTCAGCTGGCCGAGCAGATCCAGAACCAGCTGAACATCTACGAAAACATGCTGCAAAACACGGCGCAGCTGCCCGATCATATCTGGGGGCAGGTGGAGAGCGATCTCAATCAGCTCCGCGATATCATCGATCAGGGACAGAGCATCTCTTTCTCGATGGGGAGCGCAGATGATGTGCTGAAGCAGCGCTTTCAATCCTATGCTGATCTTCAGACTGCCGCCGGCAACGGGACGGACCTATCCTCGAACTACGCCCGTTGGTCAGACACCAACCGCGACACCATCGCCAGCACACTTAAGGCTGCGAGCCTGACCGCTGACCAGTTCGACAGCGAGGAGGATACGATGGGCTCCCTCAGAAACATGTCAGAATCTGCCGATGGCCAAATGAAAGCTCTCCAGGTCGGCCACGAGATTGCAGCGCAGCAGGTTGCACAAACGCAAAAGCTGCGTGGTCTCGTATCCCAGCAGATGACGATGATGGGGACGTGGCTGCAAAGCGAGCAAACCGACAAGGATCTGGCACAGGCACGACGGGAAAAGTTCTTCAACGCGGATACCAGTGCCGTCCCCGAAGGTCAGAAGATGGAGCCCCGCTGGTGAGCCGCGCGATCGTCATTGCTATCGCGCTTTTGGTCGCGGCGGCGTCAGTGTCAGCAGCAACGGTATTCATCATGAAGTCCGACGAGAGATCCTCATCCAAAAAGAGCGAGAAATTTTTCGGTGTGAAAAAGGACCTGCCCCCGATCGAAAAGGGCCAGGAAATGCGTCCAAGATGGTGAGGGCACGGATCGAGTTGATCTTTTTCGCAACTGGACTTGCCTGCCTTATGCTGGCCGGCCCTGCGTTTGCACAGCAGGGCCAAGTCCTCACAGAGCTTGAAAATCAGGTTTCTTCCGCTGCCAAGGGTTGGGAAACAACCATCATGGATGCGGCAAGGTCTCTGTTCTGGATCCTCGCCGGAATAGAGGTAGGGATTGCCGCGGTGTGGCTCGCCATTCAGTCGGCATCCCTCGACAGCTGGTTCGCTGAGCTTGTGCGGAGGATCATGTTCATCGGCTTTTTTGCCTTTGTTTTGACCCAGGGACCGACGTTTGCCAAAGCTGTTGTCGATAGTCTCTATCAGATCGGGGCCGGCAGCGGGTCAGCTTCGCCTGCGGAGGTGTTCGATGCGGGTATCCGTGTCGCTTCGCAGATGTCGGAACAGGCCAAGTTCGGTGTCTTCGAGGATAATGCTCTTGCGATCGCAGCCGTTCTCGCCATGGGTATTGTTGTGATCTGCTTCTCGCTGGTGGCAGCGATTTTCGTGGCTGTGATGGTCGAGATGTATGTCGGCCTACTCGCGGGAATGATTATGCTCGGCCTCGGTGGATCCTCGTTCACCAAGGACTTTGCTGTCCGATATCTCGTTTATGCTTTCGGCGTTGGCATGAAGCTCATGGCGTTGGTCATGATCGCTAAAATCGGCTCCGGAGTCCTCTTGGGACTTGCTCAGGCCCCAACCGCCGAGACCGACCAGTTCATCACGACACTTGCGATCGCCGGCATCTCGGTCGTTGTGTTTATCATCGCGATGTATATTCCAAACATCATGCAGGGCGTCGTTCAGGGGGCGTCTGTTTCCGGCGGGATGGAAGCCATTCAGCACGGTGGGCAGGCGGCGTCTTTCGCGACTGGCGGAGCCTTCCTGGCCGCAGGTGCGGCCGGAGCAGGATTTGCAGCAGGTCAAGCGGCGCGGGCCGCCGGATCATCCTTTGGAGGAGCGGCTATTCGCGGAGTGGGTGCAGGCCTTGGCTCGGCCGGGCAGGCCGCAGGATCCGCAGCCAAGGAGAAGGCGATCGGGTCGCCCGGTGCCTATGCTGGCTCCATCCTTGGCCTAGCGAACGCGAAGCTCGACCAGGCTCGCGGCAAGGGAGCCTCACCCGGTCAGCCGCCGGAGCGGCAGGATAAATCGTAAATTCAAGACAGGGAAAATAATATGGCAGCGCAACGCGCCCCGGAGAACCCGTATCTTGCCGCAAGGCAGGAATGGTCGGAACGATACGGCTCTTACGTGAGGGCGGCCTCGGCATGGCGGACGGTCGGCATCTTGAGCCTCGGCATGGCGGTGATCGGTCTCAGTTACTCGCTGTATCTGAGCACGCAGGTCAAACTCGTGCCGTACATCGTCGAGGTCGACAAAGTCGGAAACACCGTCTCGGCAGGATTTCCGCAGCAGATCGAATATGCCGACGCCCGGGTCATCCGGGCAACGCTCGGCGGCTTTATCACCAGTTTCCGCTCGATCACGCCGGATGCCGTCGTCCAGAAACAATACATCGACAGGACCTATGCGCTTCTCAGGACAAGCGATCCATCGACCCAGAAGATTAATGCCTGGTTCCGTGGCAACTCGCCATTCGAAAAGGCCGTGAATGCGACCGTCGCCATCGAGGTGAACAACATCGTCGCGCTGTCGAACCAGACCTATCAGATCGACTGGACTGAGTACGAACGGGACCGCAAAGGCAAGGAAATCGCAACACGCCGATTTCGCGGCATAGCCACGGTAGCGATCACCCCGCCCCAGGACGAGGCGACCATCCGGCTCAATCCCATCGGCCTCTATGTCAAGGACTTCGACTGGACCGCGCAACTGTAAGGGCAGGGGACTTCAATGAATACAAGGTTAAATCGGGCAGCGCTTTGCTGCATGACCGCACTTGCGCTTTTGATCACGGCGACGACATCGGGCTTTGCCCAGAGCCTGACGACGAATGAGGCGAAAGGAACCACCCTCTCCAACAAATGGCGTGGGCAGCGGGGACTGGTAACAACTGGTGCCGACGGAAAAGTCATCTTTCTGTTCGGTGAGACGCAGCCCTCTGTCGTTTGCTCACCTTTACAGGTCTGCGACATCGAGCTTCAGGGTGGGGAGATTGTCCGCGACGTGCTTGTTGGGGACACGGTGCGCTGGAAGGTCGAGCCGGCCACATCCGGTGCTGCAGGGGGCCAGGCAATTCACCTGATCGTCAAACCGTCTGAAGCGGGTCTGGTGACGTCGATGGTGGTGACGACGTCGAGGCGTACCTATCATATTCAGCTCAAATCGCATCCAAACCAGTATATGGCCCGGGTTGGCTTCGAGTATCCGGAAGAGGCCGCGACGAGATTGTCCGACATCAACGCTCGAATTCAGACGATGACCAATTCCGACGGCGGCGTACCGCCAGAGCAACTTGCCTTCGCCTATTCGCTGAGCGGCAGCGCGCCCTGGAAGCCGAAGCGCGTCTATTCGGATGGGCAGAAGACCTACATACAGTTTCCGCGAACGCTCTCCGGTCAGGATGCGCCGGTCCTCTTCGTGGTTTCTGGCGGGCAAAACCGGATCGTAAACTACCGGATGAAGAACGACATGATGATCGTCGATTACAATATCGACAAGGCTGTCCTTGTTTCGGGCGTCGGCTGGCGTCAGCAGAAAATTACCATCAGGAAGGGAGGCTGATCGATGCGCCTTTGCCTTTTTCCTTTTGTCGCTGCCGTTCTTCTCTCTGGTTGCCAGACCGGAACTGACGCGCTCACGACGAGTGCTGCGCCTTCGACGCTAACAGGCCCCGCCGCAAGCGCGATCGCCGGCGACATGGCTGGGCGTTATGCCGAGCAGGCAGGGTCAACCGCGACGCCAATCAGGCTTCACAACGACGCATCGGATTTCGCGACCGCGCTCGAGGCCGCGTTGAAGGGGTGGGGTTTCACTGTCGTGACGGATGACAAGGCGCGCTCATTGAAAGACACCGCCAAACCGATCGAGCTGGCATATTCGTTGATCGACGTTGATGGACAGGTGCTGGCAAGACTTTCCAGCGAGACACTCGAGCTTGGGCGAGCCTATTCGGTGTCATCAGGTGGCGCCACGCCGGCAAGCCCGCTTTCATTGATGAAGCGAAACTGAGGAGAGACAGATATGGTCCAGTCGCTCCAGCTCGGCAATCCGAGCAGCGCCTCGCAGGAAAAGGGCATGAAACGGCTCAATCGCCTGCCGGTGTTCTGTGGCATCGGTATCGCAGTCGTCGTCGCCTGTGTCCTTGTCTACGGCATCTCATCCAGGGGACTGCGGTTCGGCGACAGAATTCCGGATGAAGCAGGCTCGAACGTCCCGGCCTCGACCTTCGCTGATCAGATGAAGCGCGGGGTGAAAGACGGCATCATCGGGGATCGCGAAGAGCAGTCCGTATTCCAGCCCACGCCCGCAACCCAGACAAAGGTGGAGGCCAAGCCGATTGAAGAGGAGCAGATAAAGCAGCAGGCACGGGAAGAGCGCAGACCCCAAATGGAGTCGGAAGAAGAATGGCTGGCCCGACTTCGCCGCGAGCAGCGCGAACAAGTCCTGCGTGAACAGCAACGACAGCGGATGGCCAGCCTTCAGGCCCGTGCCACTGCGTTTGACTCGCCGCTGAAGGTCAAAATCTCGGAGCTGGGAAATATCTCCAACCACACCAGGACAACAGACCGGCAGCCGGCCACCAATAACGGTGCCTCCGATCTCTATGCGGCGGCCATGAAATCGGGTTTGATGGGTCAGAATGCCGATCCGAACGGACAGACTTCGAAGGAAGATTTCTTCAACGCCGACATCAAGGATCTCGGCTACCTGCCGAACCAGGTTGTACCCCAACAGTCACGCTATGAATTGAAGCGCGGCTCCGTCATCCCGGCCACCATGATTACCGGCATCATCTCCGATTTGCCGGGCCGGATCACAGCGCAGGTGAGCCAGCACATCTACGACAGCGCCACCGGGCATTTTCTTCTCATTCCGCAGGGTACCAAACTACTCGGACGCTATGACAGCAAGGTCTCGTTTGGCCAAAGCCGCGTTCTGGTCGTCTGGACGGATGTCATCTTCCCGAATGGCTCTACACTGCAGATCGGCGGCATGGCTGGAACAGACTCGCAGGGCTATGGCGGCTTCTCCGACAAGGTCAACAATCATTATTTCCGAACCTTTGGATCGGCAGCGCTTGTTGCACTCATAGGTACCGGCATCGATATGGCAGTTCCGGAGAGTTCGACCCTCGCCACACAGGATACGGCTTCTGACGCGGCGCGTAGAAACTTTGCGGAGACCTTCGGCCGCGTCGCGGAGCAGACGATTTCCAAGAACCTGAATGTTCAGCCCACCATCCAGATCCGACCGGGCTACAAGTTCAACGTTCTCGTCGACCAGGATATTGTCTTTCCCGGAAATTATGGCGGTTGAGGCACACGTTGCCGCAACCGCCCTTTGGACAATTCCTGGATCAGGCCGATATGCGCACGGTCTCGCTGTTCGCAATTTTGCGCGGCCGATATCCTGCATAAAGGGGAGCCGCGACACCAAGCGTCTGCTGCATGCGCGTGCGAACTTCTTCTGAAACCTCGAAGATACCGCAGCAAACCGGAGAGCGACCATAGCCGTCTGCGCGGCCAACCTCTTCAACGGCGAGCCCCGCCCGACGATAGACGCGCGCCAGGTGCGGCTCGTAGTTCGACACCAGCGTCTCGATACCGTGCGACAATCCGCATTCGCACAAAGCCAGCAACAGCATGCCGAAAGCCTTGCCCGTTTCCAGGCTCGGGAAATCCACGGAAAGTGTTTCCTCATCGAGGCACATTCTCGTTCCCTCATAGATACCGGGTGCAATCAGGTTTGCACCCGCAAACGTGTTGCGGAAGACGTCGTAGAGAAGCGTCGGGCCGGTGGTTGGCATCAGCCGCAGGGTTCCATAAAGGCGATCCGCGCGATCATTGCACCACATCAGGTAAGCCGGCCGCAGAGCATCGTATTCGTCGCGCTCGCAATCACCGTCGATTGTGACGGCCCATCCGAGCTGGTCGTGAAAGACGCGTTTTCGCAGGCGAAATGCCTGATCCATGAGAGCCTGATAACGGGTGTATTGATGCGCTTGAACCAGAATGAACAAGGTTTATCTCCAGCTGTTGATCTTGGCTGGAAGATGCCGCTTGGCGGAGGAGCCAGATATTCCCGCATATGGTCAGACCCATATGCGGGTATTGTCAAAGGCTGGCGGGCGGTCGGCTCATATCGTGATCACGCGTAGCTTCAGGGCAAGAGTGGCCGCCGCCGAGATCGTGGCGCAACCGAGTTTTGTCCTCGCCGACTTGATGTAGCTGCGGGTCGTGTGATGCGAAAGGCCGAGAATAAGCGCGATATCCTTGTAATCCTTGCCGAGCGCGCTCCAGTAGAGGCACTCACGTTCCCGCGGACTCAAGACCGGGATCGGATCGCTCGCTCCATGTAGCTCGAACACTGCCATCTGGTGGACGAGATACGCGAGATCGCCCCATTCACTCCGATGAGCACTGACCAGATCCTCCCAGTCTTCGGCGGAGGCGTTCGAATTCAAAGAGAGGATGGCGCGACGGCCGGCTTTATCCGATATCGGGATGGAAAAACCAAAACGGCCGATCCCATGGCGTATTGCGTCTTCCAGAAACATCAGCATCTCGGGCGTGACGTCGAGTTCTCGCCAATCGAATGGCAGCTGGCGCAAAAAGCCCTCGCGCGACAGGATCGATGGTGACATAGCCCTTCAACAGATAGGTGGATACCCACGCATCCGGGTAGGTCGTGCGCACGAACGGGGTGTCAAAATCACCAATTACCGTCGAAGCGAGATGGTAGGTTATGAAATCGACGCGATAGACCGACTGTATGAAATGTAGCGCTTCCGTCACCGAGCCCGTCTTTGCAAGGCGTTCCTTAACGTCGGAAAAATCGGCGAGAGATCGTGTCAATATCCGCTTCCAGCACTGCGACCTGACAATCCGCCGCAGAGATCGAATGATCAGCCAAACGAGTTCGCCGGCGATGCAGAACTTCAAGGGATCGTGCTGTAACCTGATTGCTTTCGTGGTTCAAACGCAACTTTCCGGCGAAGAGAGGCATTGCAATGCCGAGGTTAATTTCGTTCGACTATTGGACGATCACCCGTTTCATTTTGGACACCAAAGCGACAACGACGCAGTCTCCTTCTTCAATCGTTGGCCGCGAGCCGACCTCGTTCGCCAACAAATCTGCGGTGGCGCGGATGAGGTTAGGTCGCTATAAGCGCTGGTGAGGCAGTACGCGCTGCCTCCGGGCTTAGTAACCCGACGCATGCCGGTTTGGCGTCCGCCGTTAGGGCGCCGAATTCCTCGACCTATGGTCGGGGAGCCATGGACGTATGTCCAGGTTCCTCGGAACTAAAGGTCTATGGGCCGGCGCATGCTCGGTTACTAACTCCCCGATCGCCAGGGGTCAGGAACTATGCGGGGGCGCACCGCGCATTCCTGTTTTGGGAGTTGAACATGGACGCCGACGACCGATTGAATGGCGAGGCAGTCGATCTGAAGCCGCTGATAGGGCTCTTGCATGGGCTTCCGTCACCGCTCGTTGAGCGTCTCACGATCGATGCAATCCGCGAACATCGCGAACTGTTGGAGCGGGCAGAAAATCTGTTCAATGAACTGCCGGCTGACGTTAAAGCCGGTAAGGAGCTTGTTGGCGATACCCATATTGCCTATCTCGAAGCAACCATCAGGATGCACGCGCAAATGTCGGTGCTGACCACCTTGCTGCACATTCTAGGCTATACGCCCAAGGCCTGACAACGCCACATCATCCTAAATCAGGCCGCGTCGGATAGCCAAAGCCACCACCTGCGCATGATTGGCCAGATTGTAGCGCGTTCTGACATCGTCAATCGCAGAGCGGACGCCAGCATACTTTGCCTGCTCCAGTTCAGCGATCACCTCGACGGTTTTGCCAAGCGACAGCCAGCGAATGTAGTTCACCTGCTTCGGCGTCAGGACGATCTTTTCCTCGATGGAGGGCGTGACCCGCATGTGCTCAAGGCGCGTATGAAGCTGGGCGACCGCTGAGGCTGCCATAATCGCATCGATCTCCATATCACTGGCAAGCGAAGGCTTCGCCGATGCAAAGGTCAGCATGGACATCGCACCGTTGGCGGTGGCGACCGGGATGGAAACGCCCGAGCGAATGTTGAAATCAGCGGCTTTCGAAAAGAAGTTCTTCTGCTCTTTTGACAGCGAGCTCTTGTCGGCTTCGCCGGACCAGGCGAAAGCGCGCCTTATAAGCTGGGCCTGCCGCATGACCGGATCGATGAACCGGTAGTCCAGCGTGTCATAGATTTTCTGCCAGTCGATATCGTAGTTGGAGACCGCATAGGTCTGCCCGGGACGAATGTTTACGAAGGCATAGCCCACAAAATCGAACCGATCAGCCAGATTGGCCAGGGCGCCCTTCACCATGGACTGATCGTTTCCGATCACGGTGATATCCAGCAGTTTCTCGACCCAGTTTGACATCCATACTCTCCCTGTAAATCGCACCCGTTGCGCGGTGGCGAAATGCGTCGGCAGTCAGAGGGCCCGCGACGCGCGCGAACAGTGACCTGGTAAAGAATGAAGCATATTCAATCGCATAAGTTGACCATCACGGAATGGTTTTCTAAATCGTTTCCGCGAGATTGAAAACCTCGGAATTTGTTTATTCGCGGAAAACGTGTCGGGGTGTCGACCGACCGACCTCACTTTTCAGACAGTGCGGTCCATCCACCTGTTATTGTCTTTAAAAATGTCCTATATCTGGACTGTCATTAGAGAGAGACCATGTTGCAGCTTACACACGATACCGAACAGCTTGCCCGAAAGGTTGCGGCCCGTGTGGGCCGTAGACCGGATGATCTTATTCGCGCGGCGCTCGAACGTGAGGCTGCGGCGCTTGGCGTTTCCACTGATTTGCCTGTTCGCAACCGCATGACCGTCGAGCAGATGATGGCCGTCGGCGAAAAGGTCTCGGCCCTGCCGCTGTTTGACCCATCGTCGCCGAAAGAGATTCTCGACGACCTGAACGAACAATGATCGTCGTCGATTCCTCCGCAGTAGTCGCCATCCTCGAACGGGAAGACGACAGTGCTCTTTATGCTCGCGTAATTCAGGATGCCGACGATCTCACGATGTCGGCCGTCAACGCCCATGAATGTGCGGTCGTTCTACGTCGCCGTAGAGGGCCGGAGGGTGAGCGAATCCTCTGGCTCTTTCTGACAGACAACGGCGTCCAGATCCTGCCCTTTGATGAGGAGCAGGCTCGAAGAGCTTCAGAGGCCTTCGGAAAGTACGGCAAGGGCATCGATGCGAAGGCCAGGCTTAACCTTGCCGACTGTGCCGCATACGCGCTCGCCAAAAGCCTTTCGGCGCCTTTGCTGTTCAAGGGAGATGACTTCATACACACCGATATCGAAGTCGCGGCACGGTAGGCATAAGTGTCCGCGCCGGGCTATCTTGACGCCCGAACTCCAAGTTCGGTGGATGGCCTTGACGAGCTCAGTGTCACGAATACACCGCCGGATTGCAGTGTTTGGGCGTTACTGCCCGCCGATCCGGGACAGATCGACCCGAATTCCCGCGGTTCCAACCTCCTTTTCGTCTGAGGGCTCCCCTTCGCTCTGGGAGGCGGTGGCATCAGCAGGTTTGTCTGCGGCATCCGAAGAAACTTCCTTCCGATCGACGATTGTACCACCTGGATCCTCCGCCTGAAACACGCTTTCACCTTCGAACTGGCCGGTGTTCCAGGCGTAAACGGCATCTTCGAAGATCTGCGGAAGCACCTCACTGCTCGTTGGGTTGCCATACCACTTTGAAACGATGCGCATGATCTTTGAAAACATCCTCGTCCCCATGCGAAGATTTTCGCATGGGTCAACCAGATCTGGTTTCAGCGCGGACGCGTCCTTCACGCCGACACCCGCCGGGAACTGTGTCAGGCCCACACGCACGACGGCCTGCCCGACATACTGGCGTATGACCTCCATCGCCTCGTCTAGCGTCTTCGGTTTTGGTACAAGGATGAGCCGCCCTCCGGCTTTGACCGTGACAGCAAGCGGATCGCCCGGACCGACAGCGGCTACGAACTGCTCGACGATGGCGGGTTTCAGCGAGGGATCGGCGCATTCCGCGATAAAGGCAGCATCCATGACGAAGGCTCCAAAGTTCAGGTATTGAAGGAAATCACAAGGGGGACGCCGAACAGGGCGGACCAGGCTTTGGCGCTCGCGCGCTGGATGGCGACGATGTTTCCACCCGTCGTCCACCAGCCATTGCCGATCAAAACGATCGCGTCGGGTCGGTGTAGCATCGACTGGAGAATGGGCCACAGTACGAGCTGCTCGTAGCAGATAAGAGGCGCGATCTTTCGGCCCGCGACCTCGACGACAGGATTGGCCAAGAGGTTGGAGCGGGCGCCGCCAGTCTCTCCTGTCCATCGCTCCCATGGACGCCACATCGAAACCGGCACAGGCATGCGCTCGCGATAGAGGACACGCCCCCCATGCGCATCGATGGCCACCATGACGTTGTCGTAGCCAACCGCATCGACGACCGCCGCGCCGGCGACCACAGTCACGTGGGTTCCTTGCAGCTCATTCCGCCAGAAACGTTCAAGCGTTGACGTCCAAAAGCCCAGTGTGCTCTCGGGAAGCACGACGACGGTCTCTCGTGTTCCGGCAGCCTTCCGAACAGTCGTCACCACGTCACGTTGACGTTGAAGGGATTGATCGCGGCCGAGACTTGCGCCCATTTCAAGGTCGACACCACGCCACCCCTCCGGTAGAATCTGATGTGTCCCCGATGCGGCGGACCAAAGCCATAGACCTGACAGGGCAATGGCAATAGCCGGCCCAATCCGGGTTACCAGACCGATTAGGCCGGCTGACAACACGAGAAGCCCCCACCATCCCCATCCAGGAAACAGAATTCCCGCCGCCGTCAACGGATGCGCCCAGCCTGTGATCCCGAGCGGAGGCAGACCGGTGAGAGCCAAGATGAGGAGATATCGCACCGCTTTTACCAAGCCCGACCGTGCTGTCCAGAATACCGCATGGAGAGCAACGAAAGACGATGCCGCCGCGACCCAGAAGAGGAGGCCAACCCAGAGATCCGCAGCAAAGAACTGTGCGACGCCCGACGGCAATCCTCGCGACGCCGCCAGGAAATAGCCGGCCGCGACGAGGGCCGCTGCGATCCGCGTCGGTGATCGGGCCCACAGAAGCGGGAAGAAGGTTGCCGCTGGCAGCAGCGGCGCCTGACCGCTCCAGCCGATCGCCCCGACGACGACGGCAAGGGGGACGAGAACGGCCGTGATCACGATCTCACGGCGCATAGGTCAACACCTCTTGCGCCAGACCGAGCACGCCTGACACAGGCACCGGCCCGAAATATCGGGAATCCCATGAGCCGATGAAGTCGGAGTGCAGATACACCTCTCCGGCTCGCACCATTCCGCTTTGACCGTGCCGAAGAGATCGCCCCTGTCCGTCCTTCTCCATGATGCGGGAGCCGGGGATCGGTACGCGGTCAACTGCGATGTGATCGGTGACGTCCACGCGCTGTCCCGCCACCGCGATGACAGTCTTTATCAGCGGCCCAAACCCGCCGGGGCAAAGTCCCGGGCGGAGATAGCCACGCTGCCTCGCCTCGCGCATGGCGGCATTGTCGGGCGGGCAGACGAAAACTGTTTCGCCGGGCAGGACCGGGCGGGTGAGCGTAACGATGCGCCAGAGGCCGAGCGGCTCACTCCGCGTCGTGTTGATGCGCAGACCACCACTCCAACCGGCAGCAAAGAGGACGCCAATCATGCCAGCGGCCACGGATATCGTGACGCAGGCGCGGCGTCGTTGACGAGGCATCGTCCAACCTTCACGCATCATCATAATCATTTGAGGGAGAGCCCCTTGGTCTGGGTTTGCCGCGTTGTTTCAGCCTGCTTCAATGCCAGCGTGGTGCGCTCGTGCGCGGCGAGTTGCTGCACAGTGCGCATGCTGTTCCAAGCCGACTGCACTTCGCTTTTCTGCGAAGGGTTCATCCCGGCCGTCAATTTGTGAAAGGTCTCGCCGTTTGCATCTTTAGCAGAGATCGGCAGCAGGCTGCGTTCTCCGAAACGCTCGGACACAGCCTTGGCGAAGCCTTCAAGTTCAGCTTTCACGTTTGTGTCGGCCAGCGCATATTCGAGACCGGCGGGAAGATCGTTGCGATCGATCGCATCGCGGATCCGCTCAAGCGTTTGCTTGGCCGATGGCGAGAGGGCAGGGATGTCGATGGAGACCTTGAGACGGATTGCCCGCTCTTGCGCTTCATGCTTGCGCTCCGCCTCGACGCGCGCCGTTACATACCGCTCGAGGTTTCGCGCCAAGGCAGGCGCGTTGACAAGCGCCGTGTCGCGCGCTGCCTTCTCATTCGCTCCGGTGAAGATGCCGGTCTTGCCTTTGAGCGCTCCAAACCTTTCCGGCTCTGCTGCGATCTTCGCAAGCGTTGTCTGCGCTCTTGCCGGATCCTTCAGCATGGCGTCGACATTGACAGCCTTGAACGCGGTCTCCGGCTCAGCGAAGACCTGGGTAAAGCGTGTCGTGACCTCCTGCCATTGCTTCTTCAACCCCGGATCGGCGGCCAAGCGATCCTCAACGGCCTGGTCGATCGATTTCGGGAACGTTGTGATGCCTGATACCATCGGCCTTGCCTCCATGACGGGTTTCGGGGTCACTTGGGTATTCGAGCGCTTGAGACCGAGCTGTGCGCCGATCGTCGCCAGCCGGGCGGTGAGATTGACGAGCTTCTGTTTCTGGCGAACGGTCCAGGCGAGGCGGTCGCGAACGAGGGTGCGTGCGACATTGACCAGATGCAGGCCGCGCGCGTCGGCGAAGCGAAGGGCCGCGCGATAGAAGGCGCCCTTCTCGTAATCGAGCGTCGTTTCCTTGGAGTTCTTGCGCGATAGAAGCTCGGCAAGGCCACCCCCCTTGGCGAAGGACCGCGAGCCATAATAGACGCCGAGATCCTCGCGATGACGGGTCATCGCCACATAAGTCAGGTGACGGTCGAGGGATAGCGAGGCCAGAACCTTGACCCTGTCGACGGTCGCGCCCTGGCTCTTATGGATCGTGGTCGCATATCCATGATCAACATTGTTGTAGAACCGCTGCTCTACGCTGATAGCTTTGCGATGTTCGCCTTCACCAATTTCGGCAACGATACGCCCCGGGGCGGCTTCCACGACCTTGGCCAGCATGCCGTTCTTGACGCCAAGCGAGCTTTCATTTTTGAGGAAGACGATCCGATCGCCGGCGGCAAAATGACGAATACCGTCTTCCGTCTTGAAGGCGTGACCGCCATCGACAAGGCCGCGCTCCACCAGCTTGGCGCGCGCCAGCTCGTTGAGCATCCTGACGTCGCGGCGAAGGTGTGCGAGGATCAGCGAGGACCGGGCCGGATCGTACTCGCGGTTCCAATCGGAGATAAGGTTTTCGACGGCTTGTGACTTCAAGGTCGATCCCATCATCCGACCGTTTGCGCTGTAGGACTCGACAGCCTTGGCGATGTTGCCGCGGGCGAGATCGAGAGAAGCGTCGCGCATCCATTGCTCGTGCTGGCGATAGATGGTTTCGAGTTCGGCGTAGCCGATGCGATCAGCGATGGCGCGGAAGGCGGCACCTGCCTCGATCGGCTGCAGCTGTTCGGGATCACCGATGAGAACGAGCTTTGTCCCGCGCACCGTTGCCTCTTCAACAAGCTGCGCCATCTGTTTCGAAGAGACCATGCCGGCTTCGTCCAAAACCATAACGGTCTTGTCATTGAGATGGTCGCGACCTTGGGCCCAGCGCAGTTCCCAGGAGGATAATGTACGGGAAAGAATACCCGCTTCCTTTTCCAGCCCTTCGGCCGCCTTCCCCGCCAGGGCGGCGCCAACGACACGATAGCCGGCCGCTTCCCAGGCCTCGCGCGCCGCCTTCATCATCGTGGTCTTGCCGGCGCCGGCGCGGCCGATCACGGCTGCAATCCGCTCAGGACCTGCAACATGCTCGATGGCCGTTTTCTGCTCATCCGAGAGGCGCTCATGGCGCTCGAACACCGCCCCGATGATCTTCTGGCGGACGCCATGCGATGATCGCTGGGACAGCCATATCGACCGGTTTGCCATCTCAGCCTCAAGGCGGATCATCTCGCGCGTCGTATACCTCGCGGGCGTCCTGACACCGGAGGTAAAGTCGATACGCTCACGGTCGAGACGCAGCACGTCCAGATGCTGCATGATCCGCGCCATCAGGCTCTGGAAGAGAGCCGCGTCGTCGACATAGCGATGGAGGACTTTCGCCACGTCCTGGTTGTCGAAAACGCTCTTCTCCCGAGTGATGAGATCAAGCACGATGCCGGGATTGCGCTGGATGCGCCGGACATTCTCCGCGCGCCGCTCTTCCTGCAATTCGATCCGCTCGAGCTTCCGTGACCCGGCTGTCGCCAGCCCGTTTTCCGTTTCCGATTTTCGCTCGATGGCGGTGGCGCCGACCCCGATATGAATGGTCGGGGTCAGGTCGATACCCTGCTTTTCGAAGGATCGGCCATCGATGCGGATATCCAGCCCGGCAAGCACCAGGCACCGGTTCAGACAAGCAAACCATCCATCACGAAAGGAATTGAAGTCCTCGGTGCCACCCGCCCAGAGTTCATAGATGATTTTGCCAGTGTCATTGCGAAAGGGCTGGCCGTCTGGTCCAAGAACAGCGACCTTCTTGGCACCGAACCCGTCCCCGCTCAGAGGCCGCAATGTCGTCATCAGGTGGACATGCGGGTTGCCGGGTGCATCGTGATAGACCCAGTCCGCGACCATACCCTTCGACGTGATATGCTCGGCAACGAAGTCTCGCATCAGCGCGATGTTCTGCTCGGAGGATAGCTCGATCGGCAGCGCGATGGTCACATCCTTGGCAAGCTGGGCATCGACCCGCTTCTCGAACACTTCCACCTTGTTCCAGAACGCTTCCGAGGCTCCCGAGACCGATCGATCGGCAATCATGACGCGTAGCCAGTGTGGCGCATCGGCAGGGATCACGAACTCCTCGTGCAGCAGACCCTGCTTGCCTGTGTAGTCGATTGTGCGTGCTTCCCGCTCGTAGTCCATCCTGGCGCAGTGCCGGTAGGCCGCAGACAGCACGGCGCTGCGGCCAGAGCCACGGGCGACGATGCTGACTGAAAAATGCGGGACGGCCACGGGTGGAGCGTTCCTTCTTACGAACGAAATCAACAGGTTGATCGCAAGAGGTGGCCCCGCTAGGGGGCAAAAGCAGAACGTCGCGTCAGCGACGTATAATTGCGCCCTTGGATCCGCTCTTGTCGAGCGGCGGGATCATTCGCCAAATGCTGACGCTTTGGCGAGGTACAAATTTGTACCTGTCCTGCCGGGAAAAAATCGGGGACTCTCCGCCATCATTCCACGGATATCACTGGAGATTGCATCCCGATGAAGAAGCCAACGTCCAAAATCCGCGAAGAACTTGCCCGCTTGCAGGAACAGCTGAAGCAGGCGGAAACGCGTGACGCCGAACGCATCGGCCGCATTGCGCTGAAGGCCGGACTTGGAGAGATCGAAATCGACGACGCCGACCTTCAGGCGGCGTTCGAGGACGTGGCGAAGCGGTTTCGCGGAACCAAAGCCGGATCGAACGGAAAAGAAAAGAGTGCCGCTGGAGCGACCGGAACATTGCCGGCCACGTCGCTCAGTGCTGGCGCGGTTGCGGGCCAGGCTGGCGAGGCTTGAGCGGATGCAGCGACTGACCACAGCAGAGGCCAGAAAGAAGGACGCTCGCGAGAAGATCGAGTTGGGCGGCCTGATCGTCAAAGCCGGGTTGCGCTATGAGAAACGCGCGCTGTTGCTCGGTCTGTTGATCGAAGCGAAGACGAGGATCAAGGACGATGAGGCGGAGCGATCCCGTCTGACCGCAATCGGCGCGGAGGCATTCGGCAATGACAGCGACTAGGATCCTGCTCGCCGTTGTCCCGCCGCTGATGATGATTGCCATCGCCCTCGCGTTGCCGGGGATCGAACAATGGCTTGCGACGTTCGGAAAAACGGCAGAGGCGAAATTGACCCTCGGCCGAATTGGACTGTCGCTGCCCTATATCGCGAGCGCTGCGATCGGGCTGATCTTTCTCCTCAGTGCCCAGGGATCGGTCAATATCAAGACCGCAGGGTGGGGCGGCGTGGCGGGATCGGTGGCCGTCATTGCACTCGCCATCGTTCGGGAAGGAATACGGCTTTCGCAATTTGCCGGAGAGTTGCCAGCGGTCCGGTCGATCCTGTCTTATATCGATCCGGCAACAATGACAGGTGCTGCGGCAGCTCTCTTCTCCGGCATCTTCGCGCTGCGGGTAGCGGTGATCGGCAACGCGGCATTCTCGCGTTCCGAGCCGAAACGAATCCAGGGTAAACGTGCGCTGCATGGCGAGGCAGAATGGATGAAACTGCCGGAAGCAGGGAAGCTGTTCGCAGAGGGTGGCGGCATCGTCATCGGCGAGCGATATCGTGTCGATCGCGATAGCACAGCGGCACTCTCGTTCCGGGCCGATCTGCCTGAAACATGGGGCGCCGGGGGCAAGTCACCGCTGCTCTGCTTCGACGGTTCGTTCGGATCGTCACATGGCATCGTGTTCGCCGGCTCCGGGGGTTTCAAGACAACGTCGGTCACGATTCCCACGGCGCTGAAATGGGGCGGCACGCTGATCGTACTTGATCCATCCAATGAGGTGGCGCCGATGGTCAAGGCGCACCGGATTAAGGCCGGCCGTGATGTAATCGTGCTCGACCCGAAAGATCCCGATATTGGGTTCAATGCCCTGGACTGGATCGGTCAGCATGGCGGGACGAAGGAAGAGGATATCGCTGCGGTCGCCTCGTGGATCATGAGCGAAAGCGGCCGCGCCAGCGGCGTACGGGACGATTTCTTTCGGGCATCCGGCTTGCAGCTGCTGACGGCGATCATCGCCGATGTCTGCCTCTCCGGTCATACGGAAAAAAAGGATCAAACGCTGCGGACAGTGCGCATGAACCTCTCGGAACCGGAGCCGAAGCTGCGCGCGCGGCTTCAGGAAATCTACGACAACTCCGAGTCCGATTTTGTGAAGGAGAACGTGGCAGCGTTCGTGAACATGACGCCGGAGACATTTTCCGGTGTCTATGCCAATGCGATCAAAGAAACACATTGGCTGAGCTATCCGAACTATGCCGGTCTCGTGTCCGGTTCGACCTTTTCGACCGATGACATCGCGTCGGGAACGACCGACGTGTTCGTCGCACTGGATCTCAAAACGCTGGAAACCCACGGAGGTCTGGCGCGGGTGATCATCGGCTCATTCCTGAACGCCATCTATAATCGTGACGGGGCGATGCCGGGACGCGCTCTGTTCCTTCTCGACGAGGTCGCTCGCCTGGGTTTCATGAGGATCCTTGAGACGGCACGCGATGCCGGCCGAAAGTACGGGATCACGCTTCTCATGATCTATCAGTCGATCGGCCAGATGCGCGAAACCTATGGCGGACGCGACGCCACCAGCAAGTGGTTCGAAAGCGCGAGCTGGATCAGTTTCTCAGCGATCAACGATCCGGAGACCGCGGACTATATCTCCCGGCGTTGTGGAACAACGACAGTCGAGATCGACCAGGTCAGCCGCAGCTTTCAGGCGAGGGGTTCGTCACGAACCCGATCAAAGCAACTTGCCAGCCGACCATTGATCCAGCCGCACGAAGTCCTGCGAATGCGTGCCGATGAGCAGATTGTGTTCACCGGGGGAAATGCGCCGCTTCGATGCGGTCGCGCGATGTGGTTCCGGCGAACCGACATGAAGTCCTGCGTTGGCGATAACCGCTTCCATGGAAACCGTGGACCATTGGAAATCAAGGTCTGAGGGAGAACCCAAATCCGGAGACCGGGCGATGAGATATTGGGAAGCCTGCGAGGCACAGGTCACGGTAGAAGAGGCCATCGAAGAATGCCGCGTCCATCAAATTGAGGCCATCGTTCGCGAAAGCGATAGCGCTTCGGTGGATGTCACGACCGGTGATCTCATCGTTCATCCAGACGAGCAAGCCGACTATTGTGGCGCCGATATTCTCGGTTACCTGGGATACTGATCAATGGCAGTCGGCTATCGCGGGAGGATCGTTACCGGGATCGGCGAAGACCACAGTTGGGCTTCGTTCGCTTCAGCGAATAGAGCCGTACGCCAAAGGCGGACCGCCCAATGCTCCTTCTGTCCATACTTCACAAAACTGAATCGTTCCGCGACCATCGATTCACAACTGTCGTTGGACGCATGGGCCCGATTGCGCGATCCTCTCACCATGATCGCCCAGCCCTATCACCTCTATATCGAACGCACGGATGCTGAGAAGAATATGGCACGCTTCTATGCCATATCGATCGAGCCGACCCTCTTCGGAGAGGCCTGTCTTATGCGGCGTTGGGGACGCATCGGCACCAGAGGCCAGCTAAAGCTTCATCACTTCGAGCAAGAGAAAGACGCGGTTGAATTGTTCCTTGATCTCGTCAGGCAAAAACGTCACCGGGGATACCGTACAATCAACTCGGCGCAACATACGTATCGCGAAAGCTCGCAGCAGCGTTAGCGCCAGTTGCACCGAAGAGCGATATGAAAACCATCTCTGACGGATCGAACTCAAATTGAGACCCATGGAATTGCAGAAGAATGACCATAGCCTTCGGCCAGAGTTCCGTTATCCCGTGAGAAAGATCATCGTCGCGATCGCAGTATCCGGCTGTGCGCTGGGCGCTCACATATTTGGGATCGTTCCAGTCGCCGAGGCTGCGAGCTTGGTCATCAGTCCGGAGACAACATACGGGAAATGTTTCGGTGGTGATCGCTTCGCCTGCGTCGTGGACGGAGATACTCTCTGGATTGAGGGCGCAAAGATCCGCATTGCCGATATCGACGCTCCCGAGATCAGCGAGCCGAAATGCTCAACAGAGCTGGCGCTGGGAAATCGAGCGACCGATCGCCTGATCGAACTGGTCAATCAGGGTTCCTTCAAGCTTCGCGCATGGCCCGGACGCGACGAAGACAGATATGGTCGCAAGCTCCGCGTCCTCATCCGTGACGGCAGGAGCCTCGGCGATATTCTCGTATCGGAAGGCCTGGCCAGAACTTGGAACGGCCGGCGACAGCCGTGGTGCTGGAGACGGCCCGTGTGAGGGCCGTCCAGCATTCGGTTAGCGGCGCCGGTTGCCGTCGGTCTCGAAACTGATCTCGATCTCAACGAAGAACGGGATCTTGATCGCGAGCTTCAGGCCGAGTTTGCCCTTGCGGAAAAAGTGACAGATGACTTTGCCGAGGTTGCGGAGTTGGCGGCCGGTGGCTGCGAGGAATTGTGCGAGACGTTGCATGGTGGTTTCTCCTTGTCGATTGCGGACATCGCAGGGATCTGCCGCAGGCCGGGACAAGGAGGGTTGCATCGGTACGACCGCAGCGAAGCGGAGGACTTATCGACATCTGAATTTTGGCGCGCAAGGAGACGCGAAGCGGCGGGGAAAATTCTGATGGCGATGAGTTGCTGACCGACGACCGGACTGCAACATCCCTTATGTCGATGACCTCACTCGACAGGACACCGTGCAATGTCTCCACCTTTCGACATCTTACACAGAGACAACGCCTGGCTGTGTAGTCTACCGCCCTCAGAAGGGCGGCCCGGCATCGACGCTACCGTCCTGCTCTGCCGTGATGATTGCCAACTCCGCTTGAGCCAGGTCCAGCTCGGTCTGGATCTCGCGGCGCTCCGCAGCGTCGCAAGCGGTCTTCAGCTCGGCCCGCAGTTCTTCGATGTGCTGTTCGATCGTCATCGTCTCATCTCCTTGAGTTTGTGAAAGACGATTTCGCAGGGCGGGACGGGATGGCGGGGTCAGGGATCGCGGATGCGACCGCCAGCGGCGGCGAGTGGGGGAGCCGATTTCGTGCGGGCGCTCTTCGAGCGTTCGCGCGAAATTGGGGGAACCGCTCGTCCTTGAGGCCGTCATTCCGGCCCGGCATTCTCGACAGATCTGAGCAGCTATCCCCCGTTTCCGTATGCCACCAAAAAAGCAGGACCTGGCTCGATACCGGGTCCTGCTTTGACTTCTCGGCAGAGGAGAAGGCTCCGCCGACGGCGGAGCCCCGTGATGTCAATCAGTCCCGGTTCGGGCGGGACCAGATGAGCTGGAGGCCATCCTCGCCTTCAACTTCGGCGAGCGTTGCGTAGATCGGAGCTGGGAAGCTCGGATCGTCGAGCTTGACCGAGAGGTAGTCGCGGCCCTGTTCGGAGGTTTTCTGCCAGGCGGCACCTAGCTCGACGCTGCCGGCGTAGACCCGGAACTGCGGGCCCTTGTCGGAGGGGTTCTCGACGCGGGCGATGCGGGCCTTGACGTTGAGGGCGAGCGTGCGGATGGAGCCGGTGAAGCCGTTTTCGGTGGAGGTGAATGTGCCGATGGTTGCCATTGTCGTATTCCTTTTCTCATGTTCGGGCCGCGCCCATCGCGACCTCGATAGCTGTCAAAAGACCGGTGACGATCGGACCGCACCCAATAGGCCGGAATGAAATGGAGGGCGGCAAGTCGCAGATTTGTTAGTGGGCGAGGAGAAAGGCGCAGCCTTCCGGGGTAAGAAATCTGCGGCTAGCCGTTGCGGGAAAACGATCGAGGCGCAGCCGGTCTCCGGTCAGACATGCCTTATCGAGCCCGCAGATGGGTTGCCGGAAACTCTGACGTGAAGGGATACAGCAATGGTGCTCCGCCGCACTCGCCCAGGCACGAATGGCATCTTGCGCCATCCCCCGCTTCGACCGTCGTTGTTTGCTTCAGTCGGGGACACAAGTTCGGGCTAACATTGGCTCGCTTGCCCGATCTCCCCGGTGCGATATCGTTGCACTCGCCAATCGCAGCCTGGAGGATCAATGCGCCAGCAGACCAAGCCGTTCATAATTGAGCGCAAGCCGTCCCGTAAACCCAAACCCGACGCTCAAAAACCGTCAATCTGGGGAAGGCTGGATGCTGACATCGCACAAGGTCTCAAGGACGAACAGGATGAGGATCACGCGGTCGCCACAGGCGGTGACAACCGCGACTGAGCGTCAGGCCGCAGCCTTGACTTCCGCTTCCGGCTGCAAGGAATGCAGGAAACTTACAGCGCGCTGCGCATGGGCCGCCGCCTGGAAGATCGCCCGCTTGTCGTTGGCCAGCACTGAAAGCCACGACTTCAGGTAGGATGCATGATCCGGCCGCGGCTCGAGCTCCGGCGCGATACCGAGATCGGCGCAGAGGAAGCAACTGCCGAGCTCGGCAATCAGTTCTTCGCGCGCGCGATCCGTCCGGTCCTTCGCATAGCGCGAAAGATCTCGACCGACGCGATGTTCCGCCGCCGTCCAGTGGGTCGCCTCATGGCTGAGGACGGCCGCGTATCCGGCAGCATCACAGAACGCCTCGAAAGGCGGCATCTGGATGTAATCCATGATCGGCGAATAATAGGCCTGGTTGCCGCCGTGCCGGATGACCACGCCGGTGTTGCGGAAAAAGAGATCGGCGCTTTCTATTCGCTCGACAGGATCCCGGACCTTGGCCGGCGGAGCATAATAGGTGTCGGGCAAACCCTCGATCTGCTCTATATTGAACACAGAATATGCCTTGAGGAACGGTATCTCTCGATCGACATCATTGCCGTTTCCGTCGGCCACCGACTTTGTGAACCGGCTGGCGAAGACGACTGTCGAGCCGGTTTCGCCCTTTCGCACGGCCCCGCCCAGCTCGAGGGTCTGTTTGAAGGTCATCCACATCGAGGAGGAGAAGCCGCGCGATACCTGCTCCGACCACAGGAGCAGCACGTTCATGCCGGAATAGGGGAGGCCGTTGTGGCGCATCGGCCGTGTAATGCGACTATGCGTGTTGGCGGCGCTCCATGGTTTCATCCAGGGGCGAACGCCCTGTTCGAGATCTTCAACGATCCGATCGGTGATCCGCGTGTAGATATCCGCACGGTCCGATTCCGATTTCTTTGTCATGACTTCTTCTCCTTTTCTCAGGACCGCGCCTATCGCGGTCCGTCACGGAGGTCCGAAGTCAGGGGCCGATAGTGCGGCCATGCACCGGAACGGCCGTAACAGCGTGGAGGACGGCAAAGCCGTTGCATGGGTGCCCGGCTCCTGCAGGACCGCCGAGCGGGACGGGCCGCTATAGGCGCGCATCCAGCTTCATTTTCGACCTGAGAAAAGGCCGGCGCATGCAGGCGCCAGCCAAGAAACAAGAAGGAAGGGGCGGGGTACGACCCCGCCGTTCGTATTATCCGAAAGCAGCCAACTGAGCTTCGGCTGCTTTGCGGTCGAGCGATGCGCCGGGGTTCTCCACCGGCCGGTCGAAGGGCTTCCAGGTCTCGCCGATGACCTGTTCGTAAGCCGCGACTGCGCCCTCGGCCGCCATGCGCAGCGCGTGGGACTGGACACCCATGTCGGCCGCGAACTCCCGCTTGCGCTGGGCGGCACTGTCATAGCCGACCGGGCCGTCGAGATCCTCGTCGCGAGCATCGTTTGACGCCTTGGCCGTTGCGTCGCGCGCCTCTGTGACGGCGCGGGAGTAGAATTGCCCGGCGCCATGCGCGGATCCGACGAAGGCCCCGACAATGCGCTGCAGATGGATCTGCATGGCCTTCTCGCCGAGGCCTTCGGAGAGGCTTTCGGCGGTCTCAACGATCAGCCGCTCGTGGAGGCTACGGATGCCATCGCTGTCGATGACTGCCGTGCCAAAGCTTGTCGCGATCTTGGACGCCTGGGTGGCGTCTGGGCAGGAGAGGCGGACCATTTCAAGGGTTGCGCCCTTACGGAGTTGCAACGACCTGGCGTTGGAGCGATTGGGGGTAGAGGGCTTGGCCATATCTGTTCCTTCCTTGGTTGCGAAGCGGTTCCGGCCCGTGCCGGTCTGCCCTTCGATGCGGACAACCAGGAACCGGCAAGGGACGGGCGGCTTCACAGGTCCGATCCAACTGAGCGAGCAGGGCAGGGTTGCGGGCCAGCAGGTCTTGACCTGAGCAGACCGCGAGCCTGCCCTCGCGCAGAGAGGCTGGATCGGCCGCCCGCGGCGCGACAGCGGCCTTGAAACGACCGGCCGCCGGTTCAGACCGCAGCGAACAAGAAGGGCAGTCCGGCACGGGTCCGAAATCAATCCCAAGGCAAGCGATAGACATGGCCAAGCCCCCTGACGATGACATCGAAGCCGGGTATGACATCGCCAGGTCCTTTCGCCCCGGGTCCTCCTATATCGCCGAATTCAGCACAGGCTCGCGGTCGCGATGCTAGAACGCCCCGATGAGCTGCTCCTGCATCGCCAGCCTGCAGGCGATCGTCTCGAGTTCTTCCCAGCGCTCGAAGGCAAAGCGGTCGACGAGCTCCCGATGGTAGAGGCGGGGACTGGACCGGCGCCGCGCGCGGCTCCGGACCTTCACTGTGGTCGCCTGTCTTCCGGCGCGCGCCGCAATCTGACGGTTCAGACACTCGAGATGCCGCGGGGTCTCGCGCCGGGCGCCGATTGCTTTCGCCAGCGGCCTCAAGAGGCGGATGTCGATCATGACCCATCCCCCCGGTTTCGCCAGCCAATGAAGGAGGAGGGGCCATCATATTCAGCGTGGCGAGCGAGATCGGTGACGAAGCCGAACCGCCCCCGCCCCGCATACTCGTCGCTTGCCAACAGAAAGCGGCGTTCTGCACCACCGCGGATATGGCCTCCGCCGATCTTCGCCACGACCTCCGTCATACCGGGGCGCTGATCGGACAAGATTGCCGACATAACGATGTAGTCCGCAGCATGGCGTTGATCGAACGCCCGGCGATCCTTGACCCAGCTCTCACCCTCGGCGAGCGAGCGGCCATGGATTTTCTCCCAGACGTCGGGCCAGGTATTACGGTAAGTCTTTTCTGCCATTGACCGCTCGTAGGCGGTAAACAGGTCCGGGAAACCTATCGCGACGATCGCCCATTCGCAGTCTTCCTCGTACCAGGGCATATCCTTCCGCAGCAGCCGATGGACCTTGGCATTGCGCTCTGTCGAGAGATGGAAGCCGCCATGCCCTGATGTCATGTGGGCGACGACGCCCTCTGCGTACACGACCGCCATCTGCGATCCGCCCCATGGTGTACTAGCCGACATGCGGGTTTGCACGCGGTGCAGCTTGGCCAGATCACGTTTGTGACCAGCGGTCTCGGCGACGCGCGCACGGAATTCCGCTTCATCCGCCACCCGGCCGTCATGCCCGATGAAATCTGCCCGCGTCAGATCTGCGAGTGGCCGACGGATCGCACCGGCGCTTGCAACAAAAGCAAAGCCGCTGGGTGATGTGATCATGCCAAGGACCAGGTCACCGATGCGGGCCACGGGCAGGCCGTCCGCGCTGGTGGCAAACTCCACCCCCGAAAGATCGGAGGTGGATGCTGCCATGTTCGAATTGAGGGCGGCCGTCATGCTGCTGCCCTCTGATCGAAGTCCTCGTCAAGCTCAGCGTCATCGGGCAGGTCGGCATCCTTGGGTTCGCCTTCGACCCCGTCGTCGCTATCTGGTTCTGCCTGAACTTCCGACGGATCATCGATATCGCTTTCCCCTTCATCCTCGGGCGTGGCGCCGACGACATCTGTGGCAGAGCCTGCCCGGATCCAGTCGAGCAGTTCGTCAGCCGGCGGTGCGAAGCGGCCCGACGGATGGACAAAGTGCTTAGTTGCGAAATGCTCGACGAGCGCTGTACGCGTCTCGCGGACCTTCGGGCGCGGCTGGATCGATGCCTCAGCGCAAGAGGCTTCCAGTGCCTGGCGCGACAAGCACAAGAGGAAATCTTCCGAGCCCATGTTTGGCAGGAACGCGTCGGCGCCTATAGCCTCACCGGCGATGCGCGCGACCATGCCGCTGTTCGACATGCCCCGCCGGCACGAGAGGACGTCGATCAGCACCGAGCGGGCGGCGACCCGAAGCGTGTCCTGATTGAAGGCGAGCTTGCCATGCTCGTCAAACAGTCCGACGGCATGACGCGAGAAGCGCTTGCCGCCGTAGAAGGTGCCATCTGCGCCGGAGTCGATGCGGACATTCTGGCCGGCGAACGCCAGGACCATCAGCGCCATCAGCATATCATCCTCGATCGGCGCGCGACCGAGCGCATCGTGCAGGGCATCGGTGCGGAAATCGCCGATCATGTCGTGGCCCTTCTGCGTGACGTCGGGCCGGGCTTTCGGCGTGGCGACTGCGTCGGTGTCATCGCCGCCAGTGACCGATCCGTCGCCAACAGCACCCTTCGGCTTCGCCGCTTCGGGCATGCGGTAATGCACCGTCTGGACCTTGCCGTCACGATCGATGTAGAGCGCCGTATGGTCGGACTTGGAAGGCTTGCCGTAAACTTGGGATCCCTTCTTCGGCAGCTCCGGCTGGCCCCAACTGTTGACCTCGACGATCGCACCGCGCTTCGGCAGATTGCTGGTCATCCATTCGTGCTGGGCACCGAGAAAGCCTTCGACATTGGTGGTGTAGCGGCCGTCCTCGTCGGCCGGTGCGAAGAGATCCTCCACCCATTCGATGCCGTAGGCCTGAGCCAGATCGTCGCCGAAGCTCGCGTCCCTGGCATACATGCGCTTCTTCGTGAGCGCATTTGCGATCTGCCACCATGGCGCCGTGTCGCCCTTCTTGAGCTTGTGCGCTTTCCAGACCTCCTTCTGGGCGACCTGGCCCGCCGCTGCGATCACCCGCAACTGTTGCTCATTCGGCATGTCGCCCAGCGCCATCTGCTCGAGCATGGCCGGCAGGACATTGGCGAGCAGACGCAGCTTGCGGATCTGACGGACGGGAAGAGCGAGAGCGACGGCGATCGCTTCCTCGGTCCAGCCGAGAGCAACAAGGCGTTCAATACCTCGCCATTGATCGACGGGATTGAGCGCTTCACGAACGCTGTTTTCGACCATGGAACGCATCGCGCCATTGTCGTTGGCTGCATCAGCTACGAGGATTTCGATTTCTTCGAGGCCGGCAGCGATGGCGAGGCGGACGCGGCGATGGCCAGCGTCAATGATGTAGCCGTTGCCACCATCCGTCTCCGGCGCGACCACCGGCGGCTGGACGATGCCGACGGCCTTGATCGTCGCCAGCATCAGCGCATCGGCCTGCGGCGACGACTTCGACTGGCGCATCCGGTCGGGGTTTTCCTTCAGAGCGCGCGGGTCAACCTTCATGATCTGCATGGGATTTGTCCTTGTCTAGAGGGTTCCGGACCGGCGCCATGCCAGCCCTTCCTGTCTTCATTTTTTCTCGAAGACACCTCCCGGACCGCCGAACGGCCGGACTGACGCAACTGCGACCGAGCATCCCTGCTGCGAAGGACAAGCGGGGCTGACAGCCCTGCGAAGAACGAGTGGCCGGGATAGCGCAGGCGGCGGTTGAGCGCACGCGTCGGCAGGAGGACCGATCGGCGATCGGTTCTTTCCCTCCTTCATTTCCTCTTCTCTACCGGAGAGCCGGCTCGCGCACGGGCAGGCGCAAACGACATGCAAAAACCTCGACCGGAAACAGAAACGAAAAAGGGCGCTCGACCCGCGAGGGGAGCGCCCTTTAAGATCCCGGACGACGTCGAAAGCCACAGCGATTGCGGCGGCAGGACATCATCTGAACGGGAAGTGATGCTCAGATATTGTTGATGGCGGGAATATTCAAGTCGCGAGCGTGAATACTCGCTGATAAATGTCGCCGCCCTCAAGAGTGCCAGTCGAGGAAAGATGAGTACCGATCCTGAAACCCGGAGGGCCATCGCACACCGCGCCATCAATCGCGCGAAGTCGCGTGGTATGCCGATCGACGAGGGCCCAATCTTTATGGCTCTGCTGGATGCATGGATCAGTGGCGACATCGACATGCGTACGATGCGCCAGCGCTATCTCGACAGTTTTTCTCTCAAGGAAGAACAGCACCGTGGTCGGCAGCCTGGCCAGAATGAGATATCTCTGGATGATAATGTGCAAGAAAAAAGGGCCGACGGAGTAAACCGCGGCCCATAAAGTGTGGAGATCTTTGACCTCCAGAGGGGAACAGCTGCTGCGGCGAAACTGGGAGGTGACCGCCATATGCATCAGCTGCAGGCTTTGTGCCTGATTTTGGCCAATCGGAAAACATTTATTGTGCAATGCAGCTATGCGGCCAGCGCGTTGGTCTCATTGCCGAGGCCGCCCGCCAGCTGAGTTTCGATATCACGTAGCTCGCGCCTTTTCTCCTTCAGGTCGTCAGCGAACGCGAACGCTCCTCCGTCTCGCGAACGGTACGAGGCCAGCCGGCGCCCGGCCTCTTCGAGACGTCGGCGATACTGATGCTGTTCCTGATCGAACCCATCGAGTCCATGTTCCAGCCGTGAGATCGCGCCTAATGGAGTGACCGTGATTGCAAGGTCGATCTGATACTCTGCGCCAGTGCGCTGGAGCAACGTCTCGTAGTGATAGCCATCGCCCTTGCCAAAACGCTCACCCTCATAGACCAGATCGAAGCCGCCGATCGTGGCGAGATGCACCTCGCCCTCATGCTGGCGCTGCAGAAGCGTGAGGATTTCCTTCATCAGCGCCCGGCCGGCCTCCTTGCGCTCGGCATGTTCTTTACCGAGCACCGTCATGGTGAAGGCTTCGCCGGTGGTCGACTGTAGCCGCGCGATGTCCTGGCTGATTTCGTCGATCCGCCGCGTCGAGACCTCGATTTCGCGCTCTGCATCTCGCATCTGCCGGCGGACGGCGTATTGATCGTCCTCGTGGGCGGCCCGCAGCCGTTCGAGCCGTGCGATATCGGCCTCCAAGCCTGCCTTCTGCATCAACCGTTCATCGCCAGATGCGATCGCCTTGGCCATAGCGAACTGGTTGGCCGCCCCTTCACCAACATCTTCCAGCCGCCGAATCGAGGTGTCGCCTGACAGGGCCGCGGCGATGAACCGAGCCTTACGCTCATTGTTCTGCCACATCGATGCATCGAGCGAGCCTTCCG
Organism: Rhizobium giardinii bv. giardinii H152; assembly: GCF_000379605.1. GTDB lineage: Bacteria > Pseudomonadota > Alphaproteobacteria > Rhizobiales > Rhizobiaceae > Pararhizobium > Pararhizobium giardinii. The sequence continues at coordinate 30,390 of NZ_KB902657.1, forward strand.
TCGCATAGGCGAAAAGATCGACCTCGTCGTGCTGGTTGCCCTGGCGCACGATCCGGCCTTCCCGTTGCTCGATCTGCGACGGCAGCCATGGCACATCCAGGTGATGGAGCGCCTTCAGCCGAAGCTGGGCGTTGACCCCGGTGCCCATCGTCTCCGAGCTTCCAATGAGGAACCGTACCTTGCCAGCGCGGACGTCGCCGAACAGCCGCTGCTTGGCTTCGGTCTTCTTGTAGTCCTGCATGAAGGCGATTTGCGATGCCGGCACGCCGAGCCGGATCAGCTCGTCGCGGATAAAACGATAGGCCGAGAAGCCGCGGGACTTTTCGACATTGATCGTGCCGAGATCGGAAAAGATCATCTGGGCAGCACCGGGCAGTTCGAAGGTCTTCCCATCGGGGCGCCGATAGATTGCCTGCCCGGTCTCCTTCCAGATCCGGTGGGCATTGCGGACCAAGCGATTGAGTTTATTGTCCTCCTCGTTTTCAGCTGCCGGCATGACGAAGCGCAGGTCGATTGCGGCATGCCGTCCATCGGTGATCACCGATAGAAGAATGTCATCACCGGGCTTGGCCGGTCTCTCACGCTGCTCGATCGCCTTGATCCGCGCGTCAAGCATCTGCTGATAGGTCTTGAAAAGAGCCGTCGGTTTGGCGGTCAGGATCTGCCGGCGCCCGGTCGAGATGTTGGGGACCTTCACATATTGCCTGAGATCGTCAGGCAGGACGACATCCGCAAACGAGCGGAACATGGCGATCAGTTCGGGAACATTGACGAAGGAAGCGAAGCGGCTGACCGGCTTATATTTGCCGGATGGCTGGATCTCTAGTTCGGTAGTCGTGTCGCCAAAGCAGGACGCCCAGGCGTCGAATTCATGCAGCCCGCGCTCAGAAAGCGCTGCATGGCCGAGCAAGCGCTGGATCGAGAACATCTCCCCGAGAGTATTTGTGATGGGGGTGCCAGAAGCGAGTACGAGCGCGCGGCCGGGGTTCCTCGTTTCGATATAGCGGGACTTCACATAGAGATCCCAGGCGCGCTGCGAGCCGTTCGGATCGATGCCCTTCAGCGTCGACATGTTGGTGGCAAAGGAGAGCTTGCGGAATTCCTGCGCCTCGTCGACGACGATCTGGTCGACACCGATTTCTGAGATCGTCAGAAGGTCGTCTTTGCGGGTCGCCAGACCTTCGAGCCGCTCCTGCAGACCTTCCTTCAACCGCTCGAGGCGCTTGCGCGAGACGCGGTCCTCCCTATCGACCTTGGCCATCAGACCCTCGTAGAGCTGCAGCTCGTCCTGAATCATCTGTTGCTCGAAGGCCGATGGCACGGCGATGAAGCGAAATGCCGAATGCGTGATGATGATCGCATCCCACGTTGCAGTCGCCGCACGCGACAAAAACCGGGCGCGCTTGTCCTTGGTGAAGTTGGTCTCGTCAGCGACGAGAATGCGGGCATTCGGATAGAGGCCTAAAAACTCGCGGGCGGCCTGCGCCAGGCAATGACCGGGCACGACCAGCATCGCCTTGGCGATCAGGCCAAGCCGCCGCTGTTCCATGATGGCCGCCGCCATCGTCATCGTCTTACCGGCGCCGACGGCGTGGGCAAGATAGGTCGAGCCATCGGCAATGATCCGCCAGATGCCGCGTTTCTGGTGCCCATACAAAACAAAGGCGCCAGAGGCGCCAGGGAGTTTCAGGTGGGAGCCGTCGAATTTCCGCGGCGCGATGTTGTTGAAGCGATCATTGTAATCGCGAGCCAGCCGGTCGGTGCGATCCGGATCGGTCCAGACCCAGTCCTGAAACGCCAGCTTGATCTTCTGAAGCTTGTCGCGCGCGGCTTCGGTATCGACGACATTGAGCACTCGGCGCTCGCCGCCGGCATCCTTGAAGACGTCGAAGATCTGAGGGACCCTGCTGTTGAGCGCGTCAGAGAGCAGGTCACCGGCGTGGCGGCGGCTCGTTCCCCATTCCGATGTGCCAGCGGCGCTGTAACCAAGCTGCCGTGCCTCCACCGTCCAGGACCCAAGCTCTGGCATGTGGTAGATGCGGATTTCCGCCTCCATCTTTTGCCTGACGAAGGCCACGACATCGGCGGCCGGGATCCACGGGGCGCCGAGGCGGGCTGTGATGTCGGATGGCCGGAGATCAGCCGGCTGGACTTCCTGAAGCGCGCGGACATTGCGCTCATACGTCGGATCGAGCTCGGCTGCGGCCTGCGCGGCGGCGAACTTTGTGCGGACGGCCCCTGAGAGATATCCGTCTGCCGTCTTCCACGATCCATCGGCCGGATTACGGAAGATGGCCTCGCCCAGCTCGTCGACCACATCAGCAGGATCGCTGTGCAGCAGCTCGGCGACATGGTCGATATCGACGTGGCCTCGTTCATTCAGCACGACAGCGAGCGCATCGGCAGGTGAGGTAATCGTCGGTGCGGCTGGCGGAGCAATCACCCGTTCGGAGAATATCGGGCCGGGTCTTGCCGTGTCGGTCTCCAGATCGTAGTCCTCGATCGAGGCGACCAGCCAGCAATCGGGATCGTCGCGAAACGACGCGAGGTTCGGTTGGCGATGAGTTTCCTTGACCTCGCCGGTCTCGATATCCTCATGAACGGACACGACTGTGTGGTTGATCGGCCCGAAATCGCGCACAAAACTCGACCAGGCGATGCGCAATCGCACCTGGAGATCGCGCCATGGCCGATCGGTTTCCTGCGCCTTCAGGACCTTGCGCACTGCATCGCGGATCGGGATCAGCTTTGAGACGATCCGGACGTGCTTTTCCGGGACCCCATCGCCTGAGCGACCCTTGCGGACGGTGACCGGCACGGCCGATCCGTCAAGCATCTGCATCAGGCCCTTCGACCGGTCGAGGAAGAAGCTGCCCTCGCGAACAGTCCCGCCGTTCGGCTGCAGATCGATGATCTCGCCGAGTTCTTCCTCCAGATCAATATCGATCGGTGTCGGCTCGCTGTCATAGAGATCAGCCGGCAGAAGCTCGATGGCAGTGGCAAGGGCGGCTTCAAGATCCTCTCCATCGCGTGGGCGGCATGTGTAGGTCTCGCCGAACGGGCCGGAGGTCAGGGCGTGTGTACCGAGCACGAAGTCCGGATGCTGACTAAACCAGCGATTGACCCTGATCGCGCCTTCGTCGTCGGTGGCCGGCCTGATCTCATCGACATCGAGCCACAGCTGATTTCCCTCCGGCTCTCCGGGCTTGCGCTTGCGGAAGAAGAGGATGTCGACGACAACATCCGTGCCGGCGTCGCGACGGAAGCTGCCTTCGGGCAGGCGGATCGCTGCGATCAGATCGGCGGACTTGGCGATATGCTCCCGTGCCGTGATATCGGCCTTATCCATGGTGCCATGCGAGGTGGCGAAGGCGGCGAGCGCGCCGGGCTTCAGCAGGTCAATCGACCGGGCGATGAAATAGTCGTGCAAACGAAGGCCAAGCGACCGGTAAGCGCGGTCAGAGCGGACAGTACGATCGGAAAAGGGCGGGTTGCCGATGGCGAGATCGTAGATCGGCGCCAGATCGGTGCGGGCGAAGTCGCCGCTGATGATGCGCGCCTTTGGCTGCAGCAGGCCGACGATACGCGCCGTGACACGGTCGAGTTCGATCCCAGTGACGTAAGCGGTGTCACGATATGGCTCCGGCATCAGGGCCGGGAAGAGGCCCGTGCCAATGCCCGGCTCGAGTACCCGGCCGCCGCGCCAGCCAAGTTTTGCGATCCCCGCCCAGATCGCCCGGATGATGAACTCGGGCGTGAAATGCGCATATTGGGTGCAGCGGGCGAGCGAGGCGTAATCTGCCTCCGAGACAGCGGTTTCGAGCGAGGAGCCGAGATCATCCCAACCTTTGCGGAAATCGACCTCGCCCGGTCGGCGAAACATGCCATTGGCCAGCTCGCCGGCGCCGAAGCCGGTGAACCGGATCAGTTGCGCCTGCTCCTTGGGTGTCGCCGGCCGGTCTTGCTTGGCAATGCCGTCGGCGACGAGGATCGCTACGACATTGGCGCGGGCGCGATCCTTCCAGGAGGCGGCCAGCCCGCGGTCGCCGTCGAGATGGAAGTTTGCTCGAAGCCTTGCGCGCCGGACAGGCGTGGCAGCGACGGGGAGGGCGGGTGCAGGTGCTGGCGGCAGGGGATCCGGATCGTCGTCATTGGCGGCATCAGGCGAGAACCCGCCGAACGCTGTCACGCCAAGTCCGAGGCCGGACGAAAGCACGCTCGAGCCGAACATGTCTGATGTAAAGGGATCGTTGCTCATGGGAAAGCTCCTTGAAATGAGGGCGTGCGCCATCGCTCGGCCACCGAGAAGGCCGCTATCGGCGCGAAATTTGCGAATGATGATCTGGCTCAGGCGGCCAGGGCTGAGGGGAGGTGGCGTAGATGCACCGGCAGCTTTGCCGCGATCTCGTCGTCAGACAGGGTGTCGAGCAGTTTCAGGAACGTGCCTTCACTGCCACCGTAGAGCATCACCGTACGATGGCCCTGCATCGCCGTCGGCCAACACGCGCCGGCATAGCCTCGATAGTCGTCGGTTGTCGTGCTCCAGATATGCTCGAGCCGCTCTTCCCGGCTCATCCCCCGGACTGGTCGGGTTTCGCGGTCAATGATTGCGGTCCGCATCGCCTCCACAGAGGCCAGATCCGAGAGGTCGCAGTAGGTGTGAAAATAACGGACCGCTTCATCAATCCGGATCGCGTAAAACACCGAGGTCACCGAACCGCTCATGAACTCCCGCATCGCAAAGATCGGCCCGCGCATCCAGAGCGGCGGCAGAATGTCGAGCATATAGGAGTAGGAGGTTTCATCGATCTCGAACCATTCGCCGGCATAGACGGCAGACTGGTCGCCAGCAAAGCGGTCGGGGCGCATCGTGTGCCTGTCGAACATCCGGAACATGTCGGCGCGCTTGGCCGCTCCTTGAAAGATTTTGCGGGGAAGGGCTCTCGAGGTCATCAGCTTAATCCTTTCGGGGTTTAGGACCAAAGGCAGCAATGTGGTTTCAACCTCGCCATCCTCTTCAGTCCTTCATGACCCCTTCCGCGCTGCCGGCCTCGTGTCCGGCCGGGTCAAGGGCCGGCGCATGCCGGGCGGAGCCTCCCTTGATGCGGCCGGCGCGCATGCGGCAGTCCTCGTTGTTCTTCCCGCTCTTCCTTTCCCGCTTTTCCCTTTCCCTGTTTTGGAGAACTTCGTTCCAATCCTCCGCCGGCGGACGCAATCGCTGCCAATCGCAGCCGGACGCCTCGGCGAGCACCCGCAATCGTTCTGCATAGACATCCCCTTGGAAATTCGCATCCGTGGCCGCGACCAGTGTCAGTCCCGGCCGCACAGCAAGTTCGGCAAGCGCCGCATCTGTCGCCGGAGACCACCCACCGCCAGTGCTCAGATATAGAGTTTGCTCGCGCGAGCCCTCGAGTGCCGCAAGGCTCATCGCGTCGATCGCGGCCTCGGTAACGCAAAGACGAGAGGCATCGCTTGGTCCAAAACGGAAAAGAACCTTCGAGCCCCCGGTGGCAAAGCCACGCCAGTCGGGACCGCGCTCTTCCCAACCGACGACGCGACCCTCGCTATCGACATGGGCCGCCCACATACTGCCGAAGGGGCCTTCCCGCAGGACACCCTCTCGAATAGCCTGCCGGGCGATGGCCGTCGGGATCCAGCGCCCCCAGCACAGATAGCGCCAGGTACCGGATCCGGGCGAAGGCGTGGGCCGGCTGCGCCAACGATCGCCGATGTCTTTTATGGGCACTGAAGACCGCAAGGACCTCCATGCCGGCCGGGAGAGTTGATACCCGACAATTGACGCGACCGCTTCCGTTGCGGACGGGAATGGAATTCCTTCCAGGAACATGGCAAGGCCGAAGACATCGCCTTTCTCGTCGCTGAGCGGATCGAACCAGCCGCGTCCGTCATGCGTGACAATGACGATGGTGTCGCCACGCCGGTATTTGACGGCGCGTCGCGTGCTTTCCTTCAGATCGATTTCATAGCCGGCTCGTTCCAGCACGGCTTCGCAACTGACCTTGGCGCGCAGCGCCTCCAACTCTTCTCGTTTCATCTTTTTTCCTCAGCCGCGACGCGGCCATCCGTTCTTCATGCCCGCAATGTGCGGGCCACCCTCCACTCGCCGCGAAGAGCAAAGGGGGCAAGGGCGCAGCAAGCAACTGACAAATGTTGCAGCACATTGCTGCGGCGAAGCTTCCCTTGCGGCCGACAGGTCGCCAGCGGCAGGGACATGCGGGTCTCAATGAGACCCGCGGGGGAAATATTCATGCACGATCTCAAGATCGTCTTCGTCATCGAGTTCGTCGGAGGGAAGGACGCCGAATTCGTCGCCGGATTTGAATAGTGTGACGGGAACCATGAGGATGCGGGAAAGCGAAAATGCGTGGCTTTGTGCGAGTGCAAGATCCTGTGCCATGTGAGAAACCTCCGTCCGGAGCGGGCCGATCCCGCTCGATGGCTCCTCAAAGGACCAGGGACGGTCGCGATCACCGCGCAGTCGAAGACAAGCGGCGGCAGCTTGCTAGCCGACCCCGATAGTGGGTTGATCGACGGAGATCCGGACCTGGTCCAGGACGCCATCCATAAAGAGCGGGATTGGTTTGCTTCGGCGGGAATTGAGGTATGCGGCGGAGATGGTTCACGGAAGCCAGCTCAGCATTTGTTGCCGAGCATCTGTCTGACCAGCCCACCAGTCAGCGACGGCCGGCTTTCTCCTGATCGGACAAGGCTTTGAGAACAGCGAAGTCCATCTCAGCGCGTGGCTCTATCCGGGCTATTTCGCTGGCGACTTTCGACCAGTGCCAGAACTCGTCGAGATCATCAATGGACCGGCTATGGAACGCACGGCGCTGTGCTTCGTAGTAGGATCCTGCTGGATCCGAGATTGCGAGAAGCCTCGCATCAGCCTGCCATCGCCGCCGTATTGCCCGGCGATGTGCGAGCCATCGTCTGAGGAAGCGGATCATCTATCTCTCGAGACCGGTGGCGATAGAGGCAAGTTACCACAAACTCCGAATGATAGAGAGGTGGTATTAAATACACTATTTCAATAGCTTAGCAAAAATTGCATAAGCATATTTATGGAACTATCGTCCGCCTCGATAATTGAAGCTTTCCAGCAAGGACTGTATGACTGATAGACCATTATGTCCGGCGATCTCAAGATCAACGTAGGACAACAACATGCGCTCGTGATCGCGCAGTAAACGCAATTGCACTAAATCTGATGACGGGCCGTGAATGTACAGGTCGTCAAATTCCTGCACAAATGGTTTTAGAACGTCGCGAAACTGATGTAGCCAGCCGTTCCAATCGTCCGGCTGTATGTCTGCGAGAAGATGCCTGGTAAGTTCAATAACACGCGCGTTCTCCACCGGCCGCACTTCGTATCGCTCCAGGAGTTCACCAAGAGCATTTCCGACGAGTTGCTCTACTATTGAGAGCGTCTGAAAATCTTGTGCCTTATCGGGGAAGAGAATTGCCATCTCTCTAAACAATATTTCACCGACGAGTTCCCCAAAATGAGCCTCTCGCAGCTTCTCGGTATATTCTTCAATTTTCATTGTCCCTACATCTCCGAGTAGACCGGCCCTTCGCCACCCTGCGGCGGAGCCCAGGTGATGTTCTCGTTGGGGTCCTTGATGTCACAGGTCTTGCAGTGGACGCAGTTCTGGGCGTTGATGACGAAGACTTGCCTGCCATCCTTTTCCACCCATTCGTAGACGCCCGCCGGACAGTAGCGCGACGACGGGCCGGCATAGATATCGTGCTCGGACCGTTTCTGCAGGTCCATGTCCTTCACCTTCAGATGGACCGGCTGGTCCTCCTCATGATTGGTGTTGGACAGGAACACCGACGACAGGCGGTCGAAGGTCAGCACGCCGTCGGGCTTGGGATAGTCGATCTTCTTGTGCTTGGCCGCAGGCTCCAGCGAAGCCGCGTCGGTCTTGCCGTGCTTCAGCGTGAACGGCGAGCTGCCGAAGATCTGGTTGATCCACATGTCGAGACCGCCTAGCGCCACGCCCAGCGCCGTGCCGAACTTCGACCACAGCGGCTTGACGTTGCGCACCCGCTTCAGGTCCTTGCCGATGTCGGAGGCGCGCCAGCTGTTTTCGATCTCGATCACCTCGTCATGAGCGCGACCGCTCGCCATCGCTTCCGCCAGCTTGTCGGCCGCTAGCATCCCCGACAGCACTGCATTGTGGCTGCCCTTGATGCGCGGCACGTTGACGAAGCCGGCCGAACAGCCAATCAGCGCACCGCCGGGGAAAGTAAGCTTCGGCACAGACTGCCAGCCGCCTTCGGTGATGGCACGGGCGCCATAGGAGATCCGCTTGCCGCCCTCGAACGTTCCACGAATGGCCGGATGCGTCTTGAAGCGCTGAAACTCCTCGAATGGGTAGAGATAGGGATTCTTATAGTTCAGGTGGACCACGAAGCCGACGGCGACGGTGTTGTCTTCGAGGTGATAAAGGAACGAGCCACCGCCGGTCTTCATGCCGAGCGGCCAGCCGAACGAATGCTGGACGAGGCCCTGTTTGTGGTTCTCGGGCTTGACCTGCCAGAGTTCCTTGATGCCGATGCCGAATTTTTGCGGTTCGCGATCCTTCTGGAGATCGTACTTCGCGATCAGCTGCTTGGCGAGCGAGCCGCGCACGCCCTCGCCGATCAGCGTGTACTTGCCGAGAAGCTCCATGCCGCAGGCAAAGCTAGGGCCTGGCTCGCCGTTCTTCTCGATGCCCATGTCGCCGGTAGCCACGCCGATGACCGAACCGGCCTCGTTGTAGAGAACTTCAGTCGCGGCAAAGCCGGGGTAGATTTCGACGCCGAGTTCCTCCGCCTTGGTGGCCAGCCACCGACAGACATTGCCGAGCGAAACGATGTAATTGCCGTGATTGCTCATCAGGCCCGGCATAGCGGCATTGGGGAGACGCAGGGAGCCGGCCGGACCGAGCAGCAGGAACTGGTCGTCGGTAACCAGCGTCTTGAAGGGATGATCCGTCTCCTCGCGCCAGCCCGGCAAAAGTCGGTCAATGCCAACAGGGTCGACCACAGCGCCGGACAGAATATGCGCGCCGACTTCGGCGCCTTTTTCCAGCACGACAACGGACAGCTCCGGATTGACCTGCTTCAGCCGGATCGCAGCCGAGAGACCGGCCGGTCCGGCACCGACGATCACCACGTCGAATTCCATGCTTTCGCGTTCAGGCATCTCTCTCATTTAGCGCGGGCCTCATTACCTACGAGAATTTTGGTGGCGTCTTGCCGGCCTTACGGTGGGCGGCGATAACGGTATTTGCCATTAACATGGCGATTGTCATCGGACCGACGCCACCGGGAACAGGGGTGATGGCACTGGCGACCTTGGCGCATTCATCGAATGCGACGTCACCGACGAGGCGGGACTTACCCTCACCCTTTTCCGGAGCATCAACGCGGTTGATGCCAACATCAATGACTGTCGCGCCGGGCTTTACCCAGTCGGCCTTTACCATCTCCGCACGGCCTACTGCGGCAACAAGGATATCCGCATTCCGGCAGACACTGGCGAGGTCTTTCGTGCGTGAATGCGCCGTCGTGACAGTGGCATTGGCGGCGAGCAGCAGGGCCGACATTGGTTTACCGAAAAGGTTGGACCGGCCGATCACGACCGCGTTGAGGCCTGAGAGGTCTTGACCGTGGACATGGCGAACGAACACCATCGCGCCAGCGGGCGTGCAGGAGAGGAGCCCGCCATCCAGGTCACCCGTCGTGACCTTGCCGGCGTTGACAACATGCAAGCCATCGACATCCTTCTCCGGGCTGATCGACTGAATGACTGGCTCGGAGCTGAGATGTTTAGGCAGTGGCAGTTGCACAAGGATGCCGTGGATCGCTTCATCGCCATTCAGTGTCTCGATCAGACGCGCAAGCTCTTCTTGCGTCGTCTCTTCCGGTAGCGTGTGCTGAACGGAAAGGAAGCCGCACTCCTTCGCCATCTTGCTTTTTGACGTAACATAGGCGCGGCTCGCTGGATCATTGCCGACAATCACAACGGCAAGACCAGGTGTGACGCCCGCCTCCTTCTCCAGGACCTCAGTGGAAGTCTTCACCGAGTCAATCACAGACCCAGCAATCTGCTTGCCGTCGATAATTCTCCCCATCGGTCAGCCCATCCGTTCCGAAACGAAGGAGCCTGGGCTCGCCGGGAATACCACCGTCCGGTTCCCGTTGATGAAGGTGCGGTGATGGATGTGCGCGTGGATGGCGCGGGCCAGCACCTGGCTTTCGACGTCACGACCAATCGAGATGTAATCCTCGGCTGACTGCGCATGAGTGATGCGGGCGACGTCCTGCTCAATGATCGGTCCTTCGTCAAGATCGGCCGTAACGTAATGCGCCGTCGCTCCAATCAGCTTCACACCGCGCTCGAAGGCCTGCTTGTAGGGGTTAGCGCCCTTGAAGCTCGGCAAGAAGGAATGATGGATGTTGATAATCTTGCCCGACATCTTCTGGCACATCTGATCAGACAGGATCTGCATGTAGCGAGCGAGCACAATGAGTTCGGTGCCGGTCTGCTCAACCACGTCCATGATACGGGCTTCCGCCTGCGGCTTGTTGGCCTTAGTCACCGGGATATGGTGGAAGGGGATGTCGTGGTTCACGACGACCTTCTGGTAGTCGACATGATTGGAGACGACGCCGACGATCTCGATCGGCAGCGCGCCGATCTTCCAGCGGTAGAGCAGATCGTTGAGGCAATGGCCGAAACGCGACACCATCAGCAACACCTTCATTTTTGTGTCGCCGCTATGGAAGTCGCTGATCATGCCAAACTTCTTTTGGACGGGCTCAAAAGCCTCTGTGATCTCCTGGATACCTACACCTTGTTCACTAGTGAAGGTAAGTCTCATAAAGAACATGCCCGTGTTGAGATCGTCGAACTGCGAGGAGTCAACGATGTTGCAGCCTTTTTCCGCCAGCAACCCGGTAATAGCGGCCACAATTCCGCGGGTCGATACGCATGATACGTTGAGGATGTACGTGTTCATTTTCAGGTCCATTTGATTTGTGTTGATTAGATGGCCTGCGCAAGATCAGGTAGTGCCTCAAAGAGATCAGCCACGAGACCGTAGTCTGCGACCTGGAAGATTGGGGCTTCCTCGTCCTTGTTGATGGCGACAATGATCTTCGAGTCCTTCATGCCGGCGAGATGCTGGATGGCACCGGAAATGCCGACCGCGATGTAGAGCTGCGGAGCGACGACCTTGCCGGTCTGGCCGACCTGCCAGTCATTGGGTGCATAACCGGCGTCGACAGCGGCGCGCGATGCGCCGACGGCGGCGCCGAGCTTATCGGCAACAGGAAGGATGACCTCCTGGAATTTTTCCGACGAGCCGAGTGCGCGGCCACCCGAGATGATGATCTTTGCCGAGGTCAGTTCCGGACGGTCCGACGAGGACAAAGCATCGCCAACGAAGGAGGACAGGCCGGGATTGGCGGCAGCCGCGATGGCTTCAACCGCAGCCGAACCGCCGTCACCGTTCGAGGCGAAGCTGGCCGTGCGCACGGTGATGACCTTCTTGGCATCTCCCGACTGGACGGTCTGGATGGCATTACCGGCATAGATCGGCCGCTTGAAGGTGTCTGCCGAGACGACCTCGGTGATTTCCGAGATCTGCGCCACGTCGAGCAGGGCCGCGACGCGCGGTGCGACGTTCTTGCCCACGGAGGTCGCCGCCGTGATGATGGTGTCATAGGCCGGCGCCAGCGAGACGATCAGGGCTGCCAGCGGCTCGGCCAGATTGTTGGCCAGATCGTCGCTATCGGCCAGCAGCACCTTGGCGACGCCCGACAGCTTGGCGGCTGCGTCGGCTGCGGCCTGCGCGCCCTTGCCGGCGACCAGCACATGCACGTCGCCACCGATCTTTGCGGCTGCGGTCAGCGTCTTGGCCGTCTGGTCCGAAAGCGTTGCATTGTCGTGGTCAGCCAGAAGAAGAATGGTCATGATCGTATATTCCTTTCCTGAACCTTACAGAAGGCCGGCTTCGTTTTTCAGCTTGTCGACAAGCTCGGCGACGGACTTGACCTTGATGCCAGCCTTACGACCACCCGGCTCTTCGGTCTTGAGGACCTTGAGGCGCGGCGTCGTGTCGACGCCGAAATCGGCGGGCGTCTTCTTGTCGAGCGGCTTCTTCTTGGCCTTCATGATGTTCGGCAGCGAGGCGTAGCGCGGCTCGTTCAGGCGAAGATCCGTAGTAACCACGGCCGGAAGCTTGATCTCGATGGTCTGCAGACCGCCATCGACTTCGCGCGTCACTTGCGCCTTGCCGTCGCCGATCTCTACCTTGGAGGCAAATGTGCCCTGTGCCCAGCCAAGCAGGGCCGACAGCATCTGTCCGGTCTGGTTGCTGTCGTCGTCGATCGCCTGCTTGCCGACGATGACGAGGCCGGGCTGTTCGGCTTCGACGACGCCCTTGACGATCTTGGCCACTGCCAGCGGTTCGATAACGTCATCGGTCTCGACCAGAATGGCGCGATCCGCGCCCATGGCGAGTGCCGTGCGCAGCGTCTCCTCCGCCTTGGCCGGGCCGATGGATACGACAACGACTTCGGACGCCTTGCCGGCTTCCTTCAGGCGCAGGGCTTCTTCGACCGAAATTTCGTCGAACGGGTTCATCGACATCTTGACGTTGGTAAGCTCGACGCCCGAACCGTCCGTCTTGACGCGGATCTTCACGTTGTAGTCGACAACGCGCTTGACTGTGACCAGAATTTTCATGACCGATCCTCCTGCTCAAGCACGCGAACGGACGGACTTTGGGTCGTAGACGGCGGTCCTGCGAACCGTGACACCTGTCCCATCTTCCAGTGTGAGAACTTGTCCGTCGCCTGCGCAGGCGATCTGGACGTAAGCCAAGGCAAGTCCGTGCCCGACAGTGTGTCCATGCGCAGCCGAGGTGACTTTTCCGATGGCGTCACCACCAAGCTTCACCACCGTTCCAATGGCGGGAAGAACAGAACCGACAGGAAGTTCGAGAAGAACGAGCATGCGCTCCACTCCGTCCTGCTTCTGTCGTTCGACAACCGCCTTGCCAGGATAGGATGAGTCCTTCGGTTTCACGGTCCAACCCAATCCCGCTTCAACGGGTGTCGTGTCCTCACCGATATCCCGGCCCCAGATCGGAAAACGCTTCTCGATACGAAGCGAGCCCATCGACCCGGCCCCGCACGGCACGAGCCCGAGCGGCTTGCCAGCTTCCAGGAGGGCGTCATAGAAACTCTCGATGTGCTCGGTCGGCACCCAGAGCTCGTAGCCAAGTTCTCCGGTGAAACCCGTTCGCGTGACGATGACGTCGTCCACGCCGGCTACCGTTGCCTTCACCATCCCGAAACCAGGAAGCGCTTGGCCCGAAACATCCTCACTCGTAACGCGCTCCAGGCAGGCACGTGACTGCGGCCCCTGAAGGGAAAGCGACACGTATCGATATCCGAGCGAAACGACGTGCACGCCGTAAGGCTTTCCGCACTCCTTGAGGTAGGCTTCGACCTTTTCGACACGATGGGGCGCAGGAACGACCCAGAACGTGTCCGGCGCCGGACGATAGGTGATAACATCGTCGATGAAGCCGCCATTTTCGTTCAGGATGCCGCCATAGATGCCCCTTCCCGGAGCGACCTTTGACATATCCGCCACGAACGTCTCGTTCAGAAATGTCTCGGCTTTTGCGCCTGCGACTTCGACAAGAAACTGCCCGAAAATCTCGAACAGGCCTGCCGCGTTTCGCACGGCCTCATGTTCTGATTTCGCATCCGTAAAGACGTTGGCGGTGAGAAAATGGGCCTTCTCGGCCATCTCGGCATTGCGCGCCTTGAAGGCGTGATAAAGCGGCGTCCGTTTTGCGGTCATGATTGTCGATCCCTTCGATCTCAGAGAAAAAGTGTTGGGCGCTCGCGCTTGAAAACGCGGTCATCGGGCTCCGTGCCTAGCAGTTCGCGCGCATGACGATGGCCGGAATAAACAGCGCCCTGAATGATGCCCGGACACTCTGCATCGCCGATGGTCCGGTAAGGCAAGCCTTGTGCGGTGAGCGCCTCGCCAAGACGCGTGTCAGGCAGCCGTGTGCCCACGGCGACCAACGTCGCACCTGCAATTGCCGGTAGCGCCTCCCCCGTGTCACCTCGGCTGACAGCAAGCCCTTCCCCGCTCCAGCCGGTTGCGACGCTGTTCGGATACATACGCACACCGGCGGCTTTCATCTCGGCAACCATGCGGGGTTGCTCAAGCGTATGCCCCATCCAGGCCGAAAGGGATGGCATGGGAGTTACCAGGTGCACGGCGTGTCCCCTGGCAGCAAGATCCGCCGCCAGCGCATTGGCCATGTAATAGTGATCGTCGTCGTAGATGACGACTGAATGGGCTATGGCAGCACCGTCCATGACATCGTCGGGCGTCAGAGCTGCACCCGCGAAACCAGGTATTGGAGTGAGGCGCGTTCGCCCAGCCCCATCGCCGCGCCATGGAGCACCGGTTGCGAGGAGGACATGGTCAGCCCCGAACTCAGCAATGCCATCGGCATCCAGCTCGCTACCGGGATAGAGATTGACGTTGGGCATCTGCTGAAGCTGATACAGCCGATAGTCCTTGACCCGCCCCCAGGAAGCAAGACCCTTAATCCGAGCCTCGCGCGCTGAGCGACCACCCATTTCCTCGGCGCGTTCAGCCACCGTCACCTCGTGGCCCGCCTTGGCAAGAACGAGCGCCGCCTCAAGACCCGCAGGTCCAGAGCCCACGATCAGTACGGTCTTTGCATTGCCGGCCGCAGGGATTTTCTCAGGGTGCCAACCGCGACGCCATTCTTCGGAAATCGTCGGATTTTGCGTGCATCGCAGTTCCACCCCGATCGTCTCAACCGCGACGCAAATGTTGCAGCCAATGCACTCTCGGATGTCTTCGATCCGGCCTTCACGGATTTTTGCAGGCAGGAATGGATCCGCAATAGACGGACGGGCGGCACCGATGAGATCGAGGACCCCGCGCCTGATCTGGCTAACCATTGCATCGGGGGAGGTGAAGCGCCCGACGCCCAGGACCGGTTTGCCGGTTACCTGCTTCACAAAGCTGGTAAATTCCTCCTGGAAACCTTCGGCATCATAGCGAGCCGTGCCGCTGTCTCGGCTCCAGGACGAGACATTCACATCCCAAAGGTCAGGTAGGTCGGCGAGCGCCTCAACGACATCCCTGCCCTCGCCGCTATTCAGGATACGCTTCGGGCCGGAAAGCTCATGCACGGCAAAGCGCACCGCAACAGCCATGTCGTCACCCGCTTCATCCTTGGTTTCCTCCAGCACTTCACGGAAAAGCCGCAACCGGTTTTCAAAGCTGCCGCCATACTCATCTGTGCGGAAGTTGTAAGCAGGAGACAGGAAGTGCCACAAAATCGAGGCTTCGTGCGAGGCATAGACATAGACGATGTCATAACCGGCGGCCTTTGCCCGTCGCGTTGCCGCGCGGTACATCTGTCGCAGATTGCGGATATCTTCTTTGTCCATAGCCTTTGCCATGAAGGGCATGTCCGGCTTCAGGATAGGGACGACGGATGGCCCCATCGCCGGATATCCTGTTGATATCCCCCGCGAACGAATTCCCGTATGCGCAAGCTCAATCGAGGCGAGCGCTCCATGAGAATGGATTCGCTCGACAGATCGCGCATGCGCGGCAACGTCGCCCTCGTCCCAAAGCCGCTCATATGGCAAACCGGCGAGATCAGAAGTAGGATCGATTTCGCTCAGATGCATTGCGACAATGCCCCAACCGCCTTCGGCACGGGTTTCGCGAATGCCAATGGCTCCGTTCGGCATCAAATAGCTGTGGCCGATTGCATGCGGCATCGATACGAAGCGGTTTGGCGCGGTGACCGGCCCGATCTTCAGCGGCTCGAAAAGTATTGAATAGCGCGGATCCATCACATCTTTACCGCGTCATCTTGATGGTGCCGTCAGCAATCCACCGATCGATGACCTCGAGCACCTTTTCTGAGAAGGCCAAATCGTTGATGTGGCAATCGAGCACCGAAAGCTCGATCGGATCGACCATCACCTTCCGATACTCGTCTACCATTTCGGCAAGCGCTTCCGGATCATGCGCGGGCATGCCCTCAACGTCCCAGGCATGAATACCCTGCGTCGGAAGCACGAAATGGACCGGCCCCGAGGACTGCTGCAGCCGGTGAGCCACTTCACGAGCAAGTTCGCGGCGTTCATCCGCAGTCAGCGAGGCAGAGGCGAGCAGGCGGTTGTGAGCATGATAGGGCCGATCCCGGAACCGTTCGGGCACGGGCTGCCATGTCGCGAAGTCGATCATGTCGCCAAAGGCGGGTGCGGCAATGATCGGTGTGCCCAAGCGGCCGGCAGCCGTCATGCGGTTGGCGCCCGCGTTCACGACAGAACCGACCATAAGATTGCCGATCTCGGCCACCGCGAGCTCCAGCACTGCCGCGAAGTAACCTTGCTCCGCGAGGCTTTCCAAAGCCATGCCCCCCATGCCAGTTCCATGAAAGACTGCGACGGAAAAGCCGCGGTCGATCAACGGCTGTCGCAAGTGAATCATATAGTGAAGCGCGGAAGAGCCGAAGCTCACCATACCGATGACTGGCCGGTCCGGGTCAGGCGGCTCCACTGCGAGCGCCGCGCCATAGATGGCGCCGGCCGCCTGGCTGAGCGTCGCCTTGCAGATGTCGTTGAGGCCGTAGAGACCGCCAGCCCACAGTATCATCTGGATATCCGCGGAAAGCCTATCCGGCGCAATCAGCGGTGAAAACGCGATCGTCGAGACGACATATTTCGGAACGCCGATCGGCAGCGCACGGGCACAATCCAATGCAAGGTCGGTACCCATGGTGCCCCCAAGGGCAATCATGCCGTCGATGCGACCTTCGGCATAGAGTCTGGCGCAGAGCGTGGACGCACCAGAAGCCATGATCTGCATGGCCAGATTCTCGTCACCGGCGTTCACCGCCTCATCGATAGTCTTTCCAATTGCGGCAGTGACCTCGTGCTTGGAAATATCCGTTGGTTGCGACGGATCCCCAAGCACGCTGACGTCCATCGAGATCACGTTCCCACCCAGCTTCTTGATGCAATCAGCGACGTAGTTGAGCTCCTGATCCTTCGTGTCGTAAGTGCCGATCACGAGGATTGTTTTTATTGCGCTCATCTTCAGTTCCCCTTCTTTTGTGTGAATCAGCCCCGCATGATCGTCCCGGCTGGATCATAAAAAGCGCCGAGTTGGACCCGGAGCGGATAAAGCTTGCCTGCCACCTGCACCTCGAAACGACCTTCATCGATCCAATCCTTGGTGACGCCGTTCTCGCGGTTAAGAGAAGCAAGTCCAATCATCGCGTTCAGTCTCCAGCCCCAGCCCCCGGAGGTAATATGACCAACGAGTGCGCCATCCTTGAAGACCGGCTCGTTGTGAATGAGATATGGACCTGTTTCAGCGGACGCACCCTCTACCAACACGGAAACGCTGCGATGCGGCGTGGCGGCACCATACGACTGCTTCTGGCGCATCAGCGCCTCGCGACCGACAAAGCCTTCCTTAGCGAGCTTCACAGCAAAGCCGAGGCCCGTTTCGATTGGCGTGTCTTCCTCACCGATATCGTGGCCGAAGTGCCGGAAGCCCTTTTCGAGGCGGCAAGCACCGAGTGCAAACATGCCGGCGTGGCGCAGACTTAGTGGAGCGCCGGCACGCATGATTTCGTCGTATACGTGCGCCGTGAACTCGCTCGAAATCATCAACTCATAACCGAGCTCGCCCAGGAACGAGCGGCGGATGGCCCAGACGCGCGCGAAGCCAAGGTCAATCTCGCGCGCCGCGCCGAACGGGAATGCCTCATTGGACAGGTCGTCCGCCGAAAGCTGCTGGAGGATCGCACGGGACTGCGGGCCGTGTATGGTCAAAAGACCATAGGCCGAGGTCGCGTCGAAAATCTCGAAGCGCCAGGCGTGTTCTGCATGGGCGCGAATGTGGGTTTGGTCGCGGATCTGGCTTGGATGACCGGTCACGACCATGAACTGTTCCGCGGCGATGCGGGTCACGGTGACATCCGCTTCGATCCCGCCCTTCTCGTTGAGGAACTGCGTGTAGACCGAGGTGCCGACCGCAACATCGATTTCGGCGCCGGAGACACGGTTCAAAGCCTTGACGGCATCCGGTCCCTGCACGAGGATCTTTCCGTACATCGACTGGTCAATGAGCACCGCATGATCGCGTGCTGCAAAACACTCTGCCTTGACCCGTTCCGACCAGTCCTGCCAACCCAGACTTGCACGCTCAGTCCAGCTCGGGTTTTCGAGGTCGAAGTACATCGGCACTTCCCAGCCGATACGCTCGGCCATAACGGCCCCGGCCGCAAGTAGACGGTCATGCAGCGGTACCCGGCGAACGCCGCGCGCTGTCTCGATCTGCCGGCCCGGCCAATGCAAGCCCCAATGAAGACCGACGCCTTCGGTCACACGCTCGGCATTGTAGGCCATGTTCTTCTGGAAAGGATGCGCTCGTGCGGCCAGCATCGAGGCGACAGCGCGCGGTGGTTGGCCCTCCGTCATCCAGGCTGCCATGGTGAGCCCGACACCGCCAGAATTGAGGATGCCGTTCGAGTTCATGCCGGCGGCGATGAAGAGCCCGGGCATCTCCGGAGCGGGACCGATGTATGGCCGTCCGTCCGGTGTAAAGCTCTCCGGTCCATTAAAGAAGGTCTGGATACCCATCGTTTCAAGAGCCGGGAAACGCGTAAAGAATTTCTCCAGTACCGGCTCCACATGATCCATGTCGAAGGGTAGCTCGTCGAATTCGAAACTCTCTGGGATGCCCTCGCGACCCCAGGCCTTGCCCCGTGCTTCGAAGCCACCGATCAGAAGTTTGCCGGCATCCTCCTTGGTGTAGAGCCGTTCCTCAAGAACGACGAGACCGGGCAATGTGCGCGGCAGGTCAGGAATGGCTTCGGTGAGGATGTAGAAATGTTCGGCCGCGTGGAGCGGAACGGTCACGCCATGCTCGGCGGCAAAACGCAGCGACCACATGCCCGCCGCCAGAAGAACCTTCTCCGTTGCAATAACGCCCTGATCTGTCTCGACGCCGACCACCTTGCCGTTCCGTGTCAGGATACGAATGGCCTTAGTGTTCTCGAAGATTTGTGCGCCTCGCGCCTTGGCGCCTTTTGCCAGCGCCTGGGTCACGTCAAGTGGATTGACCTGCCCGTTCGAGGGAACAAGGAAGCCGCAATGCACATCGGACGTGTCGACGAGTGGCCAAAGCTCGTTTATGTCCTCGACCGAGAGAATGCGACTTTCGATCTTCATGCGGGCCGCATGATCCTGATTCCGGAGCAGTTGCTCGGCGCGGATATCCGACAAGGCCAGATGCAGGGTTCCGTTCTGCTTGTAACCGGTTGCCTGTCCTGTTTCGATTTCCAGTTCTGTAAAGAGGCGCGCAGTATATTTCGAAAGCTCGGTCTGCGCTGAGCTCTCACGCAACTGGCCAACAATGCCGGCCGCATGCCACGTAGTGCCGGACGCAAGCTGCTTGCGTTCCAAAAGGACGGCTCCTTCCATCCCCTTCTTCGCAAGGTGATAAAGTGTCGAGACACCGATGATGCCGCCGCCAATAATGACGGCCGGTGCGGATGGCGGAAGCGCTTTGGTTACGGTCACAGCTGTATCCATGCAGTTTTGAGGTCGAGATATTTATCGAGTGCGTGCGGAGACTTGTCATGGCCATTGCCAGACTGCTTGACACCACCAAGCGGCACGGTGAGGTCCGAGCCGCCATAGGTGTTGACGTGTACCAAGCCAGTGCGAAGGCTCTCCACCATTCGATGCGCCCGCGAAAGATTGGAGGTCCAAACCGCAGACGCCAGGCCGAAATCGGTGCCATTTGCCACGCGGATAGCATCCGCTTCGTCGGTAAAAGGCGTGATGGCGAGGACAGGGCCAAAGACCTCGTTCCGCGAAACTTCCATTTCCGGACGAACATTCGACAGGACGGTCGGCGCCATGAACCACCCTCCCGTCTCCTGCAGGATGCGGCTGCCGCCGGTTAGAAGCTCAGCACCTTCCATTTGAGCCCGCGCGGCAAAGCCGAGACTACGGTCCAGATGTGTCTCAGAGTTGAGGGCGCCGGCTTCGGTCGTAAGATCAAGCGGATCTCCGACCTTCATGGACGCCGCAATCGCTGCCACCTTGTCTGCGAACTGGTCGGCAATTGACGCCTCGACCAGGAGACGCGACCCGGCAATGCAGACCTGGCCGGAATTACGGAAGATGCCGTAAGCAGCGACCTTCGCTGCCTTGTCCAGGTCGGGCGCGTCGGCAAAGACAATGTTCGGGCTCTTGCCACCAAGTTCGAGATAGACCCGCTTCAGGTTGGAATGGGCGGAATATTCAAGGAGTTTTCGCCCGACGCCACCGGATCCGGTGAAGGCCATCACGTCGACGTCCATCGACAACCCAAGTGCTTCGCCGGCGA
Organism: Rhizobium giardinii bv. giardinii H152; assembly: GCF_000379605.1. Lineage (GTDB taxonomy): Bacteria > Pseudomonadota > Alphaproteobacteria > Rhizobiales > Rhizobiaceae > Pararhizobium > Pararhizobium giardinii. Next base: position 50,899 of record NZ_KB902657.1, read on the forward strand.
CAGCGCCCTGTCCCGTTACGACATTGAAGACACCAGGCGGAACGCCGGCTTCAAGCGCTAGCTCGGCAATCCGCAGCAATGTGAGCGAAGCGGTCTCCGCAGGCTTCAGCACGACACTGTTGCCGGCTGCGAGCGCCGGCGCAATTTTCCAGGCGCCGATCATCAGCGGGAAGTTCCACGGCACAATGACAGCCACCACGCCAACCGGGTGCCTGTGCACCAGTGCGAGCACATCGCTCTGGGTCGGCGCAATCTCGCCGTATGTCTTATCGATCAGTTCCGCATAGTAACGGAAAGTCGAGGCCGCACTCATTGGTTCGGCCTTCAACGCCATGGCGATCTCGGTGCCATTGTCGCGCACGCCAAGCACGGCGATCTTCAAGGCTTCTTTCTCGATGAGATCGGCCAGCTTCAGCAGCACCTTCTTGCGGTGGGCAGGCGCCGTCCGCGACCAGACACCCGCCTCAAAGGCGGCGCGGGCCGACTGGCAGGCGAGATTGACATCTTCCCGACCCGCATCAGCAAGGGTCGTCAGCCGCGTGCCGTCAAGCGGCGAGAGAACATCAAGCTCTTGACCGGATAAGGCGGAGCGAAACTTACCGTCAACAAGAAGCCCTTGCGGCGGGATGTGATCCCCCCGCATCGCATTGATCTCGTTCTGCATCAGTGCGCCTCCACAGTCTTGTTCCTGAAGTGGTTCCAGCTGAACGTGACGACGGCGACCACAGCGAGCGTAAGAAACGTCGCGGCAAGCGGACGCGTCAGGAAGATTGACGGATCTCCATTGGAGATACTGAAGGCCTGCTTGATCCTGCCTTCCATCATTGGTCCGAGCACAAGCCCGACAACCATCGGGAAAGCCGGCACTCCGTTCTTCAACATGAAGCGGCCCACAATGGCGAATGCCAGTGCGACCAAACCGTCCGTAATGCGGAAGTTCTGCGTATATGTGCCGATAAAGCCCAGAATCATGATCGCCGCGCCGATAACGCGTGGCGAGATTGACGACAGGCGCACGACATATTTGGTGAAAATCAGCAGGAATATCATCACGAAGATGTTGAGCAGGAACAGTGAAATATAGAGGCCAGAAATGAAGTCCGCATGCTCAACGAAAAGCTGCGGCCCGGGCACGATGTTGTGGATCATGAACACCGCTAGCAGCATAGCCATCAGCGGATCGGCCGGAATGCCCAACGAAAGCAGCGGCACGAGAACGGTCGAGGTGCAGGCGTTGATGGAGACTTCGGACGCCACCAGACCTTCGGGCGAGCCCTTGCCAAACTCCTCCGGCTTCTTCGAGAAGCGGCGGGCAAGCGAATAGGATAGGAACTGAGCCCCGAATTCGCCGACCCCCGGAAGCAGCCCCATAACGAGCCCGATGAGCGATGACCGGATCACGGTTGCGCGGTACTTGAAAACTTCGAGTAGACCAACAAACCGTCCGGTCGACGAGAGGTTCTCCGGTACTTTTGGCGGCGACTTTGTTTCGAGCAAGATGAAGGCTTGGCTCAGCGCAAAGAGGCCGATGACCATTGGCACCATTGGAATACCGCCCAGCAGCCAAGTCTGGTCGAAGGTGTAGCGCAGCGTATGGTGTGGGCTCTCGAAGCCGACGGTTCCGAGGAACATTCCGATGCCAAACGTCAAGATCGCGCCCCGGATATTCTGGTGATGCGCAAGAACGACCGAAACCGATGCGAGGATCATGACCGCCGCGAATTCCGGCGGACCGAATTTCGCAGCAATCTTGGCCATGAAGGGGGCCAGGAAAATCAGTGCGAGGATCGAGATTATACCGCCGACGAAGGACGATGAGTAGGCGAGCGACAGTGCCCGCATTGGATGGCCCTTCTGGGCGAGCGGGTAGCCGTCATAGGTCGTCAGCACGTTTACGGGTGTTCCTGGGACCCTAATCAAAATTGCCGGGATGGCGCCGCCATACCATGCACCACCATAGCATCCGAGCAGGAGGATAATGCCCGGTAGCGGCTCCATGGTGAGCGTGAATGGCAAGGCGATAGCCATTGCGCCGGCTGGCTCCATGCCTGGAATTGCGCCAACCAGGATGCCGGCGATCGCACCGATCAGGAGCGCAGCGATTACCTGCCAGTGCGCGACTTCCTGGAAGCCGAGGATGATCGAATCCATCATAGGTATTCTCCAAGCGCGTTGCCTACCCAGTCAGGGAAGAGAAGCATGATCGGGGGGAGTGGGAACCAGATGCCGAGGCCGACGCGGAAGGCGAGAACAATCGCCACGGTCACAGCGAGCCCGATAAGGCTCCACTTCGCGCCCCGAAGACCAGACATGTAATATAAGGCCTGCATGAAGAGGATGGAGGCCAACGTGAACCCAATCAGCCATACCCCTCCGATGAAAGCCAAGAAGGCGGCCGCATAGGCAAAAGACCTTCCCATTCCTGCAAAGGCTTCCTTTGCCTTCGCAGAAAATCCCGGCTTCCGGCGCAGCCTAAGATAATCGAAGGCCAGTCCGCCGCCGCCGAGAAGGGCGACGACCAGCACAATGAAAGGCCAGGACCACGGCTCCTGGATCCAGCCGAGTGGACGTTTGCCTGCGACCGTTGCGAAGGGCAGAAGAATGAGCGCGAACGCTGCGAAAATACAAAATAGGGTCCCTGCCGTGGATGCGGCTTCAGGTGTGACGTCATCCTCAAACTGCGGCGTTTCCGCATCCGCAGCTGTTGGGATGTGATCGACATGGACAGTCATGGCGCGATATCCTGACATGTTATAGACCGAGGACGGTCGGGCTTTCCGGACGAGGAGCCCGACCGATGTGAAGACTTATTTCTTCATCTTCGAGAAGAGGTCTTTGACCGCTTCGAAGTCCTTGTCGATACGTGCCTGCGCCTCGGCAGAGCCCTGCCAGTAGACTTCGGCGCCGCTTGTTGCGGCGATTTGCTTTGCCTGCTCGGACATCATGGCCCTTTCCGCGATTGCGGCGAGCTTGTCCTTTACGTCTTGGGGCGTGCCCTTTGGTACAAAAAGCCCAGACCACAGAGAGAAGGTTGGACCCGTGATCTGGTCGCGCAGCAGAGGCGCTTCAGGAAAGACCGAAATCGGCTTTTCAGTATAGGCCGCGATGATCTTGATATCGTCCTTACAGGCCAGCACCAGCCCGACGGTGGAGTTCATTACGTCGGCATCGCCATTGGCAAGCGTCGTGCAGTCCGTCGCGTCGTAGCCTGTTTCAGTCGAGAACTTGAAACCGAGCTGGCGCGCAGCCTCAAACGTCTGCTGCGCAGGGATCGTCTCAAAGCCGAAATGGGCCAGCTTGACCGGGTTATTCTTCGCGTACTCGGCCAGTTCGGCAAGATTATTGTAGGGCGCGTCCTTCTTGGCGGCGAGGATAAAGGGGAAGTTCATATTGAGACCGACGACTTCCATGTCTTCGCGCCCGAAGGGCGTGATGCCCTGCACGATGTAGCTCGTCGGAATGTCGATCAGAAAGTTGCCAACCGTATAGCCGTCTGCGGCGGAGGTCAGCACAGACTGGGCACCTTCGACACCGTATCCGCCGGGCCGGTTTACTACCTTTGCGGGGACGCCTGTCTGCTTCGTAAACTCTTCGGCTATCACGCGAACAAGCTGGTCATCCACATCTCCCGGCGGCCAGGGTTCGATAATCGTTATAGGCCGCTCCGGGTATTCGGCTTGAACATTTCCGACCATTCCGGTTGACGCCATGAGCGCAATAAGAGCGCCGTTCAGGAAATTTTTCATTCGATTCCTCCAGTTGGGTTGCGTGCTGTTCCATTATTATCTACGCTGTTTCAAACATGTTGCATCCGCGACTAGTTTCTGTCAAGTATCTAAAGATTGCGGGGATTAGAAAATGATCGAGAGCAAAGACAAGCGTCCTGGTTCCACCATGAAAACGATCGATAAAGCCATGTTTTTACTTGGCTTTTTCGCACCTGAAACGCCTGAATATCGACTTAGCGATCTTGCGCGCGCAGCTGACATGGACAAGGTCACAACGATGCGGATCCTCGCTTCGCTTGTTGCCAGTGGTTTTGTGGAACAGCACCCGGAGACCCGGCGCTACCGTCTGGGCACCGCAGTCCTGCGGCTCGCCCGCATCCGTGAGGCGAGTTTTCCGGTGATTGCGGTACTACAGCCGATACTTGAGACCCTAACGGGAGAGGTCGGGGAATCGACGCATGCATGCTTATTCTCCGGCAAGGGCATGACGACAATCGCTATTGCCGAGCCGCACCGATCTACGAGAGTATTTATTGATCCGGCGCAGCCTCTTCCCATCCACGCCACAGCTTCCGGCCTGGTGTTTCTGGCCTACGCAGACGATGCGATCGTCAATGAAGCGCTGCGGCGCCTCAATGTACCGACAACCTATACCGATAGCACCGTCAAGTCTGAGACTGAGCTTCGACAGCGGCTTGAGGAGATACGGAAGAACGGCTGCGCCATCTCCAGCAGGAGTTTTGAAAATGACGTCACTGGTATCGCCGCTCCAATTTTCAATTGGCACGGCAAGATCCAGGCGACGATCTCAGCGGCATGCATCTCCACGCGCATGACACCAGAGCTGGAACGCGAAATTGAGGGCGTTGTGCTGCGGGCATCGGTCACGGCAACCCGGGCAATGGGTGGAGAGCCGCCGAATACCTTTCTCATGAAGATCAAGGAGAACGCGTAAATGACGCGAAGAGCACTGGTGCTGGACTTTGGAGGGGTGATCTCGAAAACCCTCTTCGAGACGCATGACCTGAGCGAAAGGGCGCTCGACCTTGCCGCTGGTACTTTGACCTGGCGTGGCCCTTTTGACGTCGACACGGATCCGCCCTGGCGCGACATGCAGGCCGGCGTCATCACCGAGCGCGACTATTGGACCACGCGCGCTCGCGAGACCGGAAGGCTTGTGGGCAAGGATTGGGACACACTGCCGCCCTTCCTGACCGCCGTTCGCGGCAACGATCCATCGGAAGTCATCCGTCCCGAAGCGCTTGAAGCGATCGGCGCAGCAAAGCGTGCGGGCCATCGATTGGCCATTCTATCCAATGAACTCGATCTCTTCTATGGCAAGGAGTTCCGCGCCAAGCTGCCGTTCCTCGCCGATTTCGACCTGATCGTCGATGCCACATATACCGAGATCCTGAAGCCCGATCCACGCGCTTTCGCCTTTATTACCAACGGCCTGTCAATAGACGCCGGCGACTGCGTTTTCGTCGACGATCAGTTGAAGAACATCCGTGGCGGCGAGGCTATTGGGATGTCCTGCGTGCATTTCGATGTAACCCGCCCAGGCGCTAGCTATGAGCGCGCTCTCTCGCTTCTTTCCGCCTGAACAAAACCGATTCCAAGGAGTACGATACGATGGCCGATAGCAACTTCCTGACCGAGCACAACGCCCGCCATGTCTGGCATCCAATGGCACATCCAGCAGAAATGCGGGCCAATCCTCCGACGATCATAACTGGTGGGGAAGGGGCGGAAATCATTGATATAGACGGCAAACGGTTGCTCGATGGCGTGGGAGGCCTCTGGAATGTCAACCTCGGCTATTCCTGCGATGCGGTCAAACATGCGATCACGACGCAACTGAACGAGTTGCCGTATTACTCAGCTTTCCGCGGCACCACCAACGGGCCTTTAATAGAACTATCCGTAGCTCTTGCCGAATTTTTCGGCCCCGATGGCATGGTACGCAGCTTCTTTACATCGGGTGGATCCGACAGCGTTGAAACAGCGCTTCGCCTTGCCCGGCAGTTCCACAAAATCAATGGCCAACCGGAGCGGACGAAATTTGTATCGTTAAAGAAAGGCTATCACGGCACACATTTTGGCGGGGCGAGTGTCAATGGAAATCAAAATTTCCGTCGCGCCTATGAGCCGCTCCTACCGGGCACTATCCATCTGGCAGCACCGTATGCCTATCGTAACCCATTCAATACCGATGACCCGAAGCTGATCGCAGACGCCATTATCCGGCAGTTCGCCGACGAGATCGCCTTCAATGGCGCGGACACTATTGCTGCCCTCATCATGGAGCCAGTACTTGGCGCCGGAGGCGTCATCGTTCCACATGAGAGTCTGATGCCTGGGCTGCGCACGCTCTGTGACAAAAACGGGATCCTGCTAATCGCCGATGAGGTCATCACTGCCTTCGGCCGCACCGGTGCGTGGTCTGGAAGTCGGCTCTGGGGCGTTCAGCCGGACATGATGTGCTCGGCGAAGGCCATCACCAATGGCTACTTCCCTTTCGGTGCTGTCATGATCGGCAGTCGCATCGCGGACGCTTTCGAAGCTGACCGTACAGCCATGGGGAGCATCGGTCATGGCTATACCTACTCCGGTCACCCTGTTGGAGCAGCAGCTGCCCTCGCCTGCCTTACCGAAACGATCAAGCAGGATCTGCCCACGAATGCAGCAGCGCGCGGTGTGGAATTGCTCGATGGCCTGAATGATCTGCAGGCTCGTCACCCGATCATCGGCGATGTACGCGGCAAGGGTCTGATGTGCGCGCTCGAATTGGTTGCCAACAGGGACGATAAGACGCCGGCCGGGAAAGATGTCGTGGGCAAGGTCTATCAGGGCGCCTATGACGCCGGCGTGATGATCCGCACGTCGGGCAACAACATCATCCTGTCGCCGACGCTGATCATTTCAAAGGCCGATGTCGCGCGCATTCTTGACGCTCTCGATGCGGGACTGAAGTCCGCGCACAACTGATATTGTTCGGAGATCGGGAGGCTGGACCTCCCGGTCGCCAGGCTATCAAAGGAATTCTAAGTGGCCGCACGCCACGGAAAACAAGGCTTCGAAATTAAGCCATAGGAGCACGAGCCTGGTCTAAGAGACAAACGCAACGCAAGCCGCAGCAGGCGATCGCCGTTGAATTCAGCCTGCCAGCTCCGCTAGACCGGCGAACAGGACAAGCGCCTGCGGATTAGCAAGCGCTTCTTGATTCTTGACTGGCCGCCCATGCACAACCTCACGCACCGCAAGCTCGACCACCTTGCCGGTCTTGGTCATCGGAATATCGGCAACGCCGATAATCTTTGCTGGCACGTGCCGTGGTGAAGCCCCCGTTCGGATCTTCTGCTTGATTTTTTGTGTCAGGGCCGCGTCGATCGTCACGCCGCTGCGGAGCTTGACGAAGAGGACCACGCGAACGTCGTTGTCCCAATCCTGGCCGATGCAGACGGCGCTTTCGATCTCGGTCATCCGCTCCAGCTGGTTGTAAATCTCGGCCGTGCCAATCCGGACACCGCCGGGGTTCAGCGTTGCATCCGAGCGACCATGGATCACGATGCCGCCATGGCCGGTCCATTCCGCAAAATCCCCATGGCACCAGTTATCTTCGAAGCGCTCGAAATATGCAGAGCGGAAGCGCGAGCGGTCCGGGTCGTTCCAGAAGCCGATTGGCATCGCAGGGAATGCACAGGTGCAAACCAGTTCGCCTTTGCCGCTCAGCAGCGGCTGGCCGAGGTCGTCGAAAACCTCGACTGCCATGCCCAATCCCGGCCCCTGGATTTCGCCGGACCAAACCGGCTTCACCGGATTGCCAAGCACGAAGCAGGAAACGATATCGGTGCCGCCTGACATCGAGGCGAGGCTCACGTCGGGCTTTATGTCTCGGTATACATAGTCGAAACTGGCGGGCGACAAGGGCGAGCCGGTTGACAGTACAGCTGTCAGATGGTCCAGCCGATGACTTCCACGCGGCTTTAGTTCTGCCTTGGCAAGGGCATCGAGATACTTGGCCGAGGTGCCGAAGATGGAAAACTGCTCCTCTTCGGCATAATCCCACAAGACCTTTGCATCGGGCGAAAAGGGAGAGCCATCGTATAGGCAAAGCGTGGCCCCGCTCGCCAGACCCGAAACCAGCCAGTTCCACATCATCCAGCCACAGGTCGTATAGTAGAAGAGGCGATCTCCGCCCCCGAGATTGCAATGGAACCGCTGTTCCTTCAGATGCTGGAGCAGCGTTCCCCCGGCTGAGTGGACAATGCATTTCGGCACGCCCGTCGTCCCCGATGAAAACAGGATGATCAGCGGATGGGAAAATGGCAATTGCTCGAAGACGGGTTCGCGCGCGTCATGGGAGGACATGAAAGCCTCAAGTGTGCGCCCATTCGACAGCGTAGCGGCAAGGCTTTCCGCTCCGCCACAATACTCCACGATAACGACCGGAACGCCGAGCCGTGGCTCCAGCGCCGTCACCTTCTCGCCGACATCGATGCGTTTGCCGTTATACCAGTAGCCGTCGCAGGCTAGGAATAGTTTTGGCTCGATCTGGCCGAAACGGTCCATCACACCCTGTTCGCCAAAATCAGGAGAACACGACGACCAGATGGCCCCGATCGACGCTGCCGCGAGCATGCAGGCTACCGTTTCTGGCACGTTTGGTAACATTGCGGCGATGCGGTCGCCCGGTCCGATCCCCAGTGACCGGTAGGCCTGCTGAACACGCGAGACGGTCTCGGTGAGCCTGTCCCAGCTCCAACGGCTTGCCACTTTATCTTCACCGCGAAAGATCAACGCATCGTCGACACCGCGTTTTGCGAGCAGATTTTCCGCGAAGTTCAGCCTGGCCTCTGGGAAAAACCTGTCCTCCAGAATTTTGCCGGTCTCAAGTAAAGCCGTCTCGCCCTTATGGCCCTGCACGCCACAATAGTCCCAGAGCCCCGACCAGAATGAGCCGCGCTGGCGGACGGACCATTGGTGAAAAGCGTCATGGGATGGTAGGGAAACGCCGAACCTTTCCGCGCACCAAAGCCGAAAGCGGGTGATCTCCGCTTCTTCAATGCGCGTTTCACTCGGCGTAAAATGCAGCGCCATGCTTCCCTCCATCACACGATCCCCTTCTAACACTGTCGCGGCCTTGGGGCCGCCGGCCCGTCATTTCCGTTCTACTCGCCAGCATCACGCCACCATGTCTGGATGGCAGTGCCAAACGACAGTGCAAATGACGGGCCGGATAGTAGCCAACTCACTTCGACCGACGCACCCTGTTGGTGTGGCCGCTTCCTCGCAAAGCCACCACGCCCCTGCTTCACGAGCCGATCCGACAGATAATGCCGGTAACACCGTCAGGTCGCAGCACGCACGTTTCGTGCAAGGGCGAGTGCCTCGGCGATGACGGCATGATCACCGATCTGGTTCATCAGGATGAGGATCAGACGGGCGTTCATGGCGTGGCTCTCGGCTTCCGAAAGGCCCTCATGCGCCTTGATCAAAAGCGCATAGGATTCGTCGGGCCGGTCGAAATTGGGCCTAGTCTCAAGCATCCACGACATCCTTTGCAATGGCGCGGCCAACGGCGGCGGCGACGACCTCTTCATCGAAATGCTCGAAGCGCGCGGCCACATGCTGATCCGGGCGTATAAGGTAAACAGCGCTCGTCGCATTCCCGAGATAGCGTTCGCCAAGGGCCTTGTTGTCACGGCCTGAGACCGAGAGTACGCTCAACGGGATGCCACAGGCGGAAAATGTCGTCGGAACATCGGCATCGATAGCAAGAAGGGTGAAATTGCCGCCAAGCAGGCGAAGCAACCAGTCAGCGCCGATAGGCGCGTCCGGGCAGGGGCTCCCGGGTCGCGTTCGGGCAGGAAAGCTCGCCACGTCAGGACCATTTAGTGGAGAACCATCGTAGGTACAAGGCATGGACAGACGACCGGAGTTGACGACCGTTCGCGCGAAGGGAACAGTCTCGGCGAGCTGGAGCACGGCGTCGCGGAAAAGCTTTGAAATGGCTGATTTCGGGGTAATGAAATCCGTCGCCCGCGTCGAGTTCGCGATATTCTCGTCCGCTCCGTAGACCCGCTCGCTGTCGTAGCTATCGAGCAGCGTATCAGGCGCAAGTCCCTGCACCACGAGGGCAAGCTTCCAGCCGAGATTGTCGGCGTCCTGCATGCCTGAATTCGCGCCGCGTGCGCCAAAGGGCGACACCTGATGCGCCGAGTCCCCAGCAAAGAGAACCGGCCCGTTGCGGAACTTCTCCATGCGGCGACACTGGAATGTATAGATCGAGCACCAGTCCAGCTCGTAGTCCACATCTGGCCCGAGCATTGCGCTCACGCGCGCTCTGATATTCTCCGGCTTGAGTTCCTTTTGCCGATCGATATTCCAGCCAAGCTGGAAATCGATGCGCCAGATGTCATCGGGTTGCTTGTGAAGAAGGGCGCTGTCACCCGACTTGAAATGCGGCTCGAACCAGAACCAGCGCTCGGTCGGAAAATTCGCCTTCATCTTTACGTCGGCAATCAGGAAGTTGTCCTCGAACACGCGTCCGTCAAAGCCATGACCCAGCATGGAACGTATGGGAGAGCGAGCGCCATCACATGCGACTAGCCAATCCGCCTCCAACACATAAGGACCGTCCGGTGTCATAACATCGATCGTTACGTGATCCTCATGCCGCACCACGGCGTCGATACGGTTGCTGCCGCGAATCTCAATTGGCGCGCCCTGGCTCTGCGCCTTGACGATGGCCTCATGGAGGAACTTCTCAAACAGCGGCTGCTGGAGATTGATAAAGGCGGGAAAGGCATGACCGTCTTCCGGCAACAAATTGAACTCATAGAGCAGCCTGTTGTCGTGAAAGACCTTTCCAATGTTCCATTGCACGCCTTTCGCCAGCATAGACACACCCGCGCCAAGGCGATCGCATATTTCCAGCGTTCGTTTGGCAAAGCAGATGGCCCGGCTGCCGAGCCCCACTCCCTCCTGGTCGTCACAAACGAGAACCGGAACGCCGCGCAGGCCAAGATCGAGTGCGGTTGCAAGCCCCACTGGCCCGCCGCCAGCGACGACCACCTTGTGCCTGATCGGCGTTACGGCGGTCTGGTCCGGTGACTTGACGTAAGGATACAGGCGGAACGCTAGCGGGTAGCGCTCCGTGACGGGAGTTCTCATGATCCCTCCTCCGGGAAACGGTTAGCCTTGAAGGTCTGCCCACATCTGCATGTCGCGCTCGGCTGTCCAGATACGCGGATGGTCGATACCGCGCGCCTCGTCATAGGCCCGCGCCACATTGAACGGCAGGCAATGTTCGTAGATGGCATAATCCTTGAACTTCGGATCGCACTCGGAACGCACAGCGTCCCATGCCTCGCGGAGCGAGCCCCCACGTGCGGCAATGCGCACCACCGGCTTGTAGGTTGAGTCCACGAAATCCCTGGTTCGGTCGAGGGCGCCATTCACTGCATCGCGGCCGATCACTGCATCGCCGCGGCCCGGTGCGATGGCCGCGAGGTCATAGGCGCGGATTGCCTCCAGGGTCGCACCCCATTCGGCAAAATGCCCGTCGCCGCAATAGCAGGCCGAATGCGCCTCGACGATATCGCCCGTGAACATGACATTCTGGTCTGGCACGTGAATGACGGCATCGCCGGCAGTATGAGCGCGGCCGACTTGCATGATATCGACGCGGCGCTTACCCAGAAAAACAGACATCTTGCCGTTGAAGGTCGTTGTAGGCCAAGTCAGACCCGGAATGGACTCATGACCCTGGAACAGGCGTGGAAAGCGCTGAAATTCACTTTCCCAATCCTCCTGCCCGCGCTCGACCACCATCTTACGCGCAGCTTCCGACATGATTACCTGGCCGGCGTTGAAGGCACTGGCCCCGAGCACCCGCACCGCATGATAGTGCGTCAGCACAACATGGCTGATCGGCTTGTCGGTGACCGTGCGGACGCAGTCGATGACCTTTTGCGCCAGACGCGGCGTGGCCTGAGCTTCAACGATCATCACGCTTTCATCACCGATGATGACGCCCGAATTAGGATCGCCTTCGGCGGTAAAGGCATAGAGACCCTCCCCGACTTCTGTGAAGCTGATCTTCTTGTCGGCGAGGTCGCCTTGCGAAGCAAATGCTTTGGCCATGGAACTATCCTTGTCGTGAGTAAGGGTCAGCGAGTGCGGGAAGAATGCGTCCCGTACACTCACCAAAACCGATGATGTAGCCGTTACCCTTTGCACCTCCGCGCAGGGTGATGATGTCGTTGTCCTGAAGGAAGGTGCGCGTCTCTCCGTTCTCAAGCGTGAGGGGTTCCTTGCCACCCCAACTGAGCTCGAGCAGGGAGCCGCGATTTTCCTTCAGCGGTCCGGAAATCGTACCGGAGCCGAGAAGATCGCCGGTATTCATCGGGCAGCCAGCGGTTGTATGATGGGCGAGCTGCTGTGCTGCCGAGTAATACATTTCCCGGTAACTGGTGCGGCTGAGGATCGTTTCGGCGGCATCTTCAGGCGTAAGGCCGACTTCGAGGTCGATATCGTAAAGCAGCGGCCCCGGTTCCGCCAGATGTGGCAGAAGCGGCACTTCACGTACCGGTGTCGAGATGCGGAAAGGCTCAAGGGCCGACTTCATCACGATCCAGGGCGAGATTGTCGTGGCAGTCGCCTTCGATTGGAATGGTCCGAGCGGCTGATACTCCCATGCTTGGATGTCACGCGCCGACCAATCGTTCAGGAGCACGTATCCAAAAATCATCGCATCCGCTTCGGCCACGGTGACGGGTTGCCCACTTTTAGAGGGCAGGCCAACCACCGCGCCAATTTCCAGTTCGATATCGAAGCGCTGCGACGGAGCAAATCGCGGCACCACATCATCGGGGCCTTTTAATTGTCCCCAAGGACGACGCACGTCAGTGCCAGAGACCACCACCGACGAGGCGCGGCCATTATAGCCGATCGGAATATGCAGCCAGTTGGGCGGCAGCGCGTTTTCCGCCCCTCGAAACATAGTGCCCACGTTGAAGGCATGATGCCGGCCCGCATAGAAATCGGTGTACTCGACGACCTGGAATGGCAGATGCAACTTGGCCCCTGCAAGCGGCGCCAAATGGGCCGCGACCGCGCCCTGACGCGCGGCGCCCTCTTGGAGAAGTTCAGTCAGTTGCAACCGCAGTGCGTCCCAGACTGCGGGACCGGCCGCCATCACGCTATTCCACCGGGGCTGATCGAGAATCGGCCCCCCGTCCAGGCTGATCAAGCCCGTCTTCTCCAGTGCCGTCACATCAAGAATCCGATTGCCTATGGCTACGCCGCAATGTCTTGCACCGTCCGCGGTGGAAAAGACGCCGCACGGCAGATTGTTGAGCGGGAAAGGACATCCCGCATCGTTGGCGCCTTCGACCCAGCTGCGTTTCAGCGGCATTTTGAAAATCCATTTTTAAGGAGGTGTACGTCAACCTGTGGGCTGCTTACGGCTTTATGCCCGGAGTGCCGTCGAACTTCTTCTCCAGACTGTCCCAGCAGTCGATATAATCGTCCTGCATCGGCGCGTCCTTGGCCGCCCATTCCGTAAGGTGCTGAGGGAAGCGCGTCTCAAACATGAAGCTCATGGTCTCCGACTGGAACTGCGGAACCATCGGCTCGTTCGAAGCATGCTCGAATGCATTGCGGTCGGGTCCGTGCGGGAGCATGCAATTGTGGAGGCTCATGCCACCAGGCGCAAAGCCCTGTGGCTTGGCATCATACACCCCGTAGATGTTGCCCATCAGCTCGGACATGATGTTCTTATGGTACCACGGCGGGCGGAAGGAATGCTCGGCCACCATCCAGCGTTCGCGAAACAGAACGAAATCGATGTTGGCGGTTCCCTCCTGCCCGGATGGCGCCGTCAGCACCGTGAAAATGGATGGGTCGGGATGGTCAAACAGGATTGCGCCGACGGGCGAATAGGTGCGCAGATCGTACTTGTATGCACAGTAATTGCCGTGCCATGCGACGATATCGAGCGGGGAGTGACCGATGTTGGTCTCATGAAACTGACCGCACCATTTCAGGATTACGCGTGAAGCCGCCTCGCGATCCTCGAATGTGGCGACCGGGCACTTGAAATCCCGTGGATTGGCCATGCAGTTGGCTCCGATCGGTCCGCGATTGGGCAGATCGAACTTCTGACCATAATTCTCGCAGACGAACCCGCGGCAAGGCCCTTCCAGAACCTCGACGCGATAGACCAGACCGCGTGGCAGGATGGCGATTTCCTTCGGCTCAAGATCGATCACCCCCAGCTCCGTATAGAAGCGAAGCCTGCCTTCCTGCGGTACCACGAGGAGTTCGCCATCGGCAGAGTAGAAATATTCGTCGATCATCGAGTCTGTCACGAGATAGACATGGCTCGCCATGCCGGTCTGCGTGTTCACATCGCCGGCGGTCGTCACCGTTTTCATGCCAGTCACCCAGGTCAGCCTTTCAGCGGCATGCGGGATTGGATCCCAACGATACTGACCCAATGAGACCACGTCAGGCAGAACATGTGGAGCAGACTTCCAATGTGGGATGTCGATCTTCGCAAAGCGCCCGGTGTGCTTGACTGAAGGGCGTATGCGGTAGCACCAGGTACGCTCGTTCTGCCCTCGCGGAGCGGTGAAGGCAGTCCCGGATAGCTGCTCTGCATAGAGGCCGTAGCTGCATTTTTGCGGCGAATTCTGCCCCTGAGGGAGCGCGCCGGGCAACGCTTCGGTCTCAAAATCATTTCCGAACCCGGGCATGTAACCATCATGGGGGCCCGTATTTGTGAGTGCTCGGGTCATGCCTGGGGCAAGCGGATGGTGGTGCATCGTTTCCTCCTGAAGGAGCAGGTCTTTTGATCGATCAAATAACTAGTTGCATTCACAACTTTGTCAAGATAAAGTTTGATGGATGGTAAGGCAGGAGCGGTGATGCAGGCGATTCTTCATGACTACTGGCGGTCTTCAGCGTCCTACAGGGTGCGGATCGGCCTAAATTTGCTTGGATTGCCCTATCGAAGCGTATCCGTTGATTTGCTTGGGGGCGATCAGCGGGGCGCCGACTATCTCGCTCGCAACCCTCAGGGGCTTGTGCCCGCGCTCGAAATTGACGGCGTCATCCTAACGCAATCACTTGCCATTCTTGAGTATCTCAACGAGACGCATGCCGCCGGTTGGCTTGGCTCGGCCTCACTGGAGAAGGCGCGTATCCGGGCGCTGGCATATGCGATAGCAATGGAGGTTCACCCGGTCTGCAATCTCCGCGTCGCGCGTTATGCAGTTTCGCTTGGCGGAACGACTCTTGAAGACTGGATGAAGCATTTTATCCGTGATGGTCTTGCCGATTTCGAAGCCATGCTTGCCCAGAACAGACGCCCAAGCCAATACTGCCACGGCGGCGTGGTTAGCCTTGCCGATATCTGCCTTGTTCCGCAGGTCTACAACGCGACGCGCTGGAACGTGGATATGGCTGAGTTCCCAAAAACTGCGGCTATCGCCGCGCGGCTAGAAATACTAGAGGCATTTGCTGACGCCCATCCAGACAGGGCAAGTCCCCAATCGTGACTTGTTCCGAATCCTGTGGCACGTTAGGGCGGCAGGACAATGGAAGTCGGAATGGCAGAGCACGATACGGACCCTGAATTCGATCTAGAGCAGTTTCTCCCCTATCTGCTCAATCAGGCGGCGGAAGCGACCTCGCGCTCATTTCAGGCGGTCTATGTTGATCTTTACGGGATGACACGCACGCAGTGGCGCGTCATGGCCAACCTTGGCAAGTTCGGCGCGATGACGGCAAAAGACATCTGCGACATCTCTCATATTGAAAAGAGCAAAGTTAGCCGAGCCGTTTCCACGCTTGAGTCGGGAGGTCTTCTCCTGCGAACGCCAAGCAAGGATGACCGACGGGCAGAATTTCTCAGTCTTACTGAGCAGGGAATGACTGTGTTCCGCGATCTTGGCCATCGCGCAAACGAGTATGATAGAAAATTGCGGGCAGACCTTGGGGAGCAGATTTCTGCCGAACTTATCCATTTGCTGGGGATGCTGATGAAGCGTTGACGGCTACCCAACGCCCTCACTAAGCGCCATACGTTAGCACGCGACTTCAGGTGCCTTCACCATTGTGGGCTGCCGCAATAGCTTTCAAACGGGAGAAAAAGGCGTCCTTTGTGGTTTGATCAAACCGATGTAGTCCCAGAAGGTCAAGCAGGACCAGACCTTCACATGCCATCCAGGCCACCAACGCGTCGGTGGCGATAGGCCCGTCAAGTTGCATGAGATTTCCATAGCGTTGGTAGGCCTGCCTCACTGGCTCAAGCAACTTGGGATCTTCCGCCCTCGCCACGGCAACAGCCTCGAGATATGATGGCGCTTGCGGGTCGCTCTGCTCCCAGGTCTCAATGTAGGCAGACAAGGCATCACCGGTCGTCTTAGACTGGATCTCGTCAAAACGACGATCCCATTCCTGGCACATTGAACGTAGCAGCTCTTCCAAAAGCGTTAGCTTGTTGGGAAAGGTGTGGAGCACGGCGCCCTTTGTCGATCCGATGACCTCTGCAACCGCCTCCAATGTCACACGGCCGGCGCCACGGTGCAGGGCAATGTCTCGTGCTGCTGCAATCATCTGCTCACGAGTAAACTTTCTTCTTGCCAAAATGTAGCCCCCTTGATACATACCTTCCAGAAGGTATGTATGTTTCGTACCAGCTATTGGACTTCTGATCTAGCGTCGCGTCCCTGTAATGTCACCAGTTCAAGTCCAATTTCACCTGCGGTCGCGTAGCGCACCAACGGATGAAACCACTATAAAACAAATGGAGGGGTTCATGGCATCTGCAGAGACAGGAGTTGCGGAATGGAGAGAGGGGCACTCGCTTCCCCAGTCTTTTTACACATCCGGAATGACATTTAACGCTGATATGGAAATGCTCTCGACCAGCCAATGGCTGCTTGTCGACCACGAGAGCCGGATTGCGAAACCTGGCGACTATTTTCTTTTCGAATTTGGCGCCGAAAGCGTGATCGTCATCCGCAATCGCAGCGGCGACGTCAATGCGTTCTTTAATGTCTGCCGCCATCGCGGATCACGGATCTGTCTGGAGAATGAAGGCAATAAGCGCGTTTTGACTTGCCCCTATCATTCATGGAGTTACGACCTGAACGGCAAGCTTCGCGGTGCTCATCTCATGCCGTCGGATTTCGATCCGACAAATGTCGCTTTGGCGCCAGCTCATGTTCGAGTGTTCGAAGGCCTCATCTTCCTGAACTTCATGAAAGGGACTCCCCCTGACTTTGACGCCTTCTGCGCTCCCTTCGGCGCGCTTTTGCGCGGACAAGGTCTGGCGTCCGCGAAGATAGCGGCGCGAAAACTTTATCCGACAGCCGCCAACTGGAAGCTCGTCGTCGAGAATTTCTTTGAATGCTACCACTGCAACTCCGCTCACCCGACCTACTGCTCGGTCCATGACAAGATGAAAATGCTTGCATTCGGCGCAGGCGCGGGATCAGGAGACGATCAGGACACAATTCTCTACCAAGAAAAGCTGAAACGCTGGGAGGAGCATTCCGAGGGTCTGGGCTATCCGGTCGGCATGTTCGCAGACAATGCGGAGAGCGTCTACTTCCGGTCCGGCAATCGTCTGCCAATTGCGGATGATGCCAAAACTGAAAGCCTGGATGGAAAGCCTCTTGCTCCCTTAATGACCGAATTTGGTGTTTTCGACGGCGGTCAAACAGGATGCGTTTTCAATCCAATAGGCACCGTCCTCGTCAACAACGATCACGCAGTGATCTTTCACTTCATCCCGAAGTCGGCTCACCAGACCGATGTCGAGGCAATATGGCTGGTCGCTCCGCACGCGGTGGAAGGACAGGACTATCAGCCAGCCGATCTGATGAGGGTCTGGGACGTAACACTTGGCGAAGACAAGACGATCACCGAAAACAATCAGCTGGGGGTGAACTCCGCGCGATACCAGCCCGGCCGCTACTCCACCCAGGAACGCCGGATCGCTGAGTTTGCAAAGTGGTACATGGAAGCGGTGTCGGCCAGGCCGCAGGCACTCTGATTAATGTGCGAGAGAGTGATCGTGATGGGTCCTTTCCAGAACCCGTTACGATCCCTTCGCTATACCACGATAGACGATCACTGGCTGTCGGGCTTACGAGGAGGAAACGTATGAACGAGCATTGGATCGAGGTAGTCGTTGTCGGTATTCGACAGGAGACAGAGCGCGTGAAAACTTTCACGCTTACCTCGAAGGAGTGGACTCTTCCCACCTGGAGCGCAGGAGCGCATATTCAGGTTCGCTTGCCATCCGGCACGGTCCGGCAGTACTCCCTGATGCGGTCGCGGACTCCAAACTCGTACGACATCGCCGTTCTCCATGAGGCCTCCGGACGTGGAGGCTCGAAAGAAATGCATGCGCTCACCGAGGGCGCTAGGCTATTTATCTCAAAGCCTGCCAACCATTTTTCTCTGGTGGAAGATGGGGCCTCGCATGTACTTATCGCAGGCGGCATCGGTATCACCCCGATCATCTCAATGGCTCGGGAACTCCACCAGCAGGGAAGAGACTGGCGCCTGATATACTGCTCCCGGACGCGCGAACAGGCTGCACTGGTTGAAGAAGTCGAACAACTCGGTGACGGGAACACAACGTTCATCTTTGATAATGGCGACCCGAGCCAAGGACTGGACATACAATTACTATTCAACAGCTTGGAAACCGACGCACATGTGTATGTTTGTGGGCCGCGCGGCCTAATCGATGCTGTCTCCGCAACCGGCAAGGCGCGCGGATGGGCGCAAGCTAATCTTCATTGGGAGGTCTTCGCCCCTTCATCTCAGAATGACGACCGCGTCGGGGCGACGAACAACTTGTTTCAAGTAGAGCTTCGTAGATCAGGTCTTTTCCTCGAAGTACCGCCTTCGGATTCGGTGCTGGACGTCGTTCGCAGAGCCGGCATACAAGTTGAAAGCGCCTGTCAGAAAGGCTATTGCGGCACCTGCCTGACAGCTGTTCTGGAGGGTGTGCCCGACCACCGAGACGACGATCTACTTTCCGATGACGAGCGGGCGAGCAATAGGATCATGACGATCTGCTGTTCACGTTCTTGTACACCCAAACTCGTCCTCGATTTGTGACTGTGCTGGAATCCGCTATCGCAACCCTACATAGCCTGACAATCATGTCTAGAAGCCCGAGCTATTTGAACCCACAGTCAGCACTTGGTGCTTTTGTGGTTCCCGCACCTAAAGCAATACGTCTCTGAACGATTATCAGAGCAGATCATGTAGTAGGGCGAGCTCCCGTAAAACCCTCACCGGGTATCAGGTGGCAACATCACCGCCCGCCCGAGCCAGAATATCGCGCATGACGATCTCCACCCCTCGCATCGCCACCGCTTCGACTCGCGCGGACCTGACCTTACTCCCTGTCGCTTCAGGCAAAAGCGTAGCCGCTCCCGACGAAAGGCCGACACCTATGAGTGACGATCGCGTTGACGCCATATTAGTATTTTCAGATTACACAGTAGTTGCGATAGCAACTTTACCGCCGGCGTCCGTCACTGATTTCTTGCGTGTTTCGCAGATGCGACCTGCCGCTTCAAAGAGGAATCCTATGTTTCGATCTGCAACACTCAGAAACACCTTCTCGATTGTAGGGCTAGGTTTGGTATCAACGCTTGCTGTAGCAGGCGCACTCTTCCTGACGTCCTATGAGCGCGCTTACAACCAAAGTATCGAGAAGGTCTCCACGGAGGCAAATACTGTGGCGTTTCAGGTCGAAGCCGACCTTCGCGACGCTTATAAAACTGTCTTCGACCTCAAGACGACACTCTCGCAACTGCAGAAACATGCAAATAATGAGAGCCGCGCCACCGTCAACGACATTTTGTCCGAAACGGTAGGAAACAATCCTTTGGCCTTCGCGGCTTTCACTGTCTGGAATCCAGATGCTTTCGATGGACGAGACAAGGAATTCGCCGGAAAGCCACTCCACGACCAGACCGGTCGATTGGTGCCTTATTTCTTCCGTGATGGCGCCGGGGTGGGAAGCATGGTTACGCCAGGCTACGATGACCCCCAACTAGCCGGCGTGGTAGGAGCGCTACCGCAAGGAAAGGCACTGCTTTTTGACCCCTATCTATACCCGATCGGCGACAAGAAGCTGCTAATGACGACCATCGCAATGCCGCTCCATATCAATGGCAAAACTGCGGGCTCGTTGGGTATGGATTTCGACCTGGAGACAATTGCCGCCCGCCTGGCTTCGGCAAAGCCAATGGGTGTTGGCAGCGTCATGCTGATATCTGCTGGTAAGACGTTTATCGTCAATTCAGATGCGGCACTCCTGACAAAACCGCTGACCGATGACACCAAAAATGGCCAATCCCTGGATGCTTTGGTATCAACAGAGACCGGTTATGCCGAAACATTTGGACAGGGCGGCGCTCCAGACATTTCCGTTTCCAAGCGGATCACCCCTTTCGAGGGCGCGACTATGTATGTCATCGTCTCAGTGCCAAAATCAGTGGTTCTGGCTGATCTGGATCGGATGATCATCACCTCTACTGCGACAATCGTAGCGTGTGCGATTGTCATGTGCCTTGCCGGCTGGTTCGTCGCGAGCCGCTTCAGCAGGCGCATCGCTGGTGCCATCAGCCAGACTACTGAATTGGCGCGAGGCAATTTTGACGTGGCCTTGTCTGACACCGCAACGAACGATGAAATCGGCGACCTTGCGCGCGCACTGGAGATCCTGCGCAATGCCGGAAGGCGCAAGATCGAACTCGAACGCGAGACAGAACTGTCTCGTGAGCAACAGGAAGCCGAACGGATTGAACGTGCGCGCATTTCTGAAGCACAGGAAGCTGAGGTGGAGTTTGCAGTCCACGAACTCGCAGAGGGCCTGAAGAGACTGTCAGGCGGCGACATGACGGTTCGCTTGGGGCAACCCTTTACCGCTTCTCTCGACCCAATCCGCCTCAATTTTAATCACTCGGTTGAAACGCTCGAAGATGCCATGCTCGCATTCTCCGAGAACGCCAACACCATTCATGGCGGATCCGAAGAGATTCGAAATGCCGCCGACAATCTGGCCCGTCGAACTGAGCAGCAGGCGGCATCCGTTGAGGAAACTGCAGCGGCGCTCGCGGAAATCACGAGTTCGGTAAAGGACTCCACGTCACGTGCCGAGACCGCTGGTAAGCGAGTTTCGCAAACCCGGGAAAGGGCGGAGCAGTCTGGTATTGTTGTCCGTCGCGCCGTCGATGCCATGGGTGCCATCGAGCGATCCGCTGGCTCCATATCGAATATCATCGGCGTAATCGACGAAATCGCTTTCCAGACCAACCTTCTCGCCCTTAACGCTGGCGTAGAGGCCGCCCGTGCTGGTGAGGCTGGTAAGGGCTTCGCTGTCGTAGCGCAGGAAGTTCGAGAGCTGGCGCAGCGCTCTGCGCAGGCAGCAAAGGAGATCAAGGCTCTCATCAACACGTCGAGCAGTCAGGTTGCGGAAGGCGTTTCACTCGTTGGACAGACCGGTGAAGAGTTGGAGACGATCGTACAAGAGGTCCAAGAGATTAATCGCCACGTGGAGGCCATTGTGGGCGCCGCGCGCGAACAGGCCAGCAGCCTTCAAGAGATCAATACCGCCGTTGGACAGATGGATCGGATGACCCAACAGAATGCTGCAATGGTCGAAGAATCCAATGCGGCGACCCACACACTTGCCAGCGAGGTCAGAGCCCTGACGAACCGCCTGGAGCAGTTCCGCATCGGGCGCAACCAGGACGCGGGTCGCATGGCGGCGTAAAGGCATACAACATGCCCTAAAGGTGCCGGCTAAATTCATCTCCAGCCGTGCCGTATTCGTCTCGGCTGGCCGCCTCACGCTCGGCAGCCGCGTCGAGATGTTAGGCCCGCACCAGACGCTGGAAGACGTGGCTCGCGACGCCAACACCATTTCCTACGAAATCCTGACCGGTCTCGGGAACCGCTACCAGCGCACCTATCGCTGACACCGTCTCTTTCAATCGAGGGCATCATGAAAATCATCGTTCTCGGCGCCGGCATCGTCGGCGTCACATCGGCCTACCAGCTTGCGCGAGCAGGCCATGAGGTCACGGTCATCGACCGCCAGTCCGGTCCGGCGCTGGAGACCAGTTTTGCCAATGCTGGCGAGGTTTCCTTCGGCTATTGCTCGCCCTGGGCAGCGCCCGACATTCCGATGAAGGCGATGAAATGGCTGTTCATGGAGCATGCTCCGCTCATCCTGCGCCCCAGGATCGACATGTCGATGCTGACCTGGATGGCGCAGATGCTGCGCAACTGCACCTCTGCCCGCTATGCGCTTAACAAAAGCCAGGGAGTTAAGTTCTATCGATCCCGATCTGGATCCGTATCTCTTTGGCCATCTCGCTGATGGAAATCTGCACATCGTGCTAAATGCGGCGGGTGCGGACATGACGCCGGAAAAGACAGCCGCCGTTGAAGCGGTGCTCTACCATGACATCGTCTGGAAAGGCGGCTCTTTCTCTGCCGAACATGGGATCGGCACGAAAAGAGTTCATTCGCTTAGCGAGATGGCAGACCCAGGAAAACTGGAGCTGATGAAGCAGATCAAGAAAACACTGGATCCGGCCGCCATCCTGAACCCGGAAAAGGTGATTGCAACCACCCCAAGCCCCTAATGCGAACAAAGATTCCACAGGTGCGCCCGAGAAGGCGTCGGCTCCTGCGGACTGGAAGCTGACGCAGATATCATTGTATGCGTTTCGCAAACTCACGGTCTCCACGATCGGCCAACTTGCGGGGGGCGTCGATTCCCTTCGCCAGGTCGGCGAAGCTCCGCTTTTCATCAAGCCTTCGCAAGGGTTTGTTGAGTACGGTCTGGTTTAGGATTGAAGCCCTGCCCGATGCCGCAACAGCAAAAAGGCCGCGCTCCAGGAGGGGAAGCGCGGCCTTCTCAGGGGTATGACGACTGCCCAGTGTGATCAATCAGTCAAAAGGCCGGACCTTTTTGCCTGCCATGTTGCCACGACATCCATCAGCACCGGCGACAGGCAGTCGTAGGGTTCAAGTCCCATATCCTTCAGACGCGTGCGGATAGCCGCCATCTGCGATGGCGCGGTTCCGGATTCGATGATTGACGAAACGAACGCCGCAAACGTCGGTTCCGGCCAGTCGCCTTCCTGAAAGCGCTCCGGGTGGATGAAGTCGAGGCCCCGGAAGGCGTGGTCGCGCTCCACCGGGCCGTACATGTGCACGCCGCAGACACTGCAGGCATGACGCCTGATCAGCGCGCTCGAATCAACGATTTCAAGCTTGTCGCCGTTTTCAAGGACCTCGATGTTCTCGTGCGCGGTGACCGCGACGACCGAAAATTTCGCACCTTGTGGCTTCCAGCATTTGGTGCATCCGCAGGCGTGGTTATGACCAACCGCCCCTTTGACGGCGACCTTGACCGGACGGTCGGTGCAGGCGCACACCAATGTCCCTCCGGCGAACGACGCGTTTCCCGTTTTCACTCCGCTGTCGAGCAGCGGATGTATCGATGTTTGACTGGACATTGCAGTTCTCCTCCATGTTGAAATCTTGGCTCGCAGAAGAGCCGATGCTCAGAACACCACCACGCTGCGAATGCTTTCGCCGGCGTGCATCAGGTCGAAGCCCTTGTTGATGTCCTCGAGCGGCATCGTATGCGTGATCATCGGGTCGATCTGGATCTTGCCTTCCATGTACCACTCGACGATCTTCGGCACATCGGTGCGGCCGCGCGCGCCACCGAATGCGGTGCCCATCCAGTTGCGGCCGGTGACCAGCTGGAAGGGACGGGTGGAGATCTCCTGGCCGGCCCCGGCAACACCGATGACGACCGACTTGCCCCAGCCGCGATGCGAACTCTCCAGCGCCTGGCGCATCACCTTGGTGTTGCCGGTGCAGTCGAATGTATAATCGGCGCCGCCGATCGTGTCGCCGTTGCGCTTGGTCAGGTTGACCAGATAGGGAACGATATCGTCGCCGACTTCCTTCGGGTTGACGAAATGCGTCATGCCGAACTTNTCGCCCCAGGCCTTGCGGTCATTGTTGATATCGACGCCGATGATCATGTCGGCACCGGCAAGGCGCAGGCCCTGCAAGACGTTGAGACCAATACCGCCGAGACCGAAGACGATGGCCGTCGAACCGACTTCGACTTTGGCCGTGTTGATGACGGCGCCGATGCCGGTGGTGACGCCGCAACCGATATAGCAGATCTTGTCGAACGGCGCGTCCGGGTTGACCTTGGCAAGCGCGATCTCCGGCAGCACGGTGAAGTTGGCGAAGGTCGAGCAGCCCATGTAGTGGAAGATCTTGTCCTTGCCGATGGAAAAGCGGCTCGTGCCATCCGGCATCAGGCCCTGTCCCTGCGTCGAACGGATCGAGGTGCAAAGGTTGGTCTTGCGCGACAGGCAGGAATAACATTCGCGGCATTCCGGCGTGTAGAGCGGAATGACATGGTCGCCCTTCTTCAGCGAGGTGACGCCCGGGCCGACATCGACGACAATGCCGGCACCTTCATGGCCGAGAATGGCCGGAAACAGGCCCTCCGGATCGGCGCCCGACAACGTGAACTCGTCGGTATGGCAGATGCCGGTCGCCTTGACCTCGACCAGCACTTCGCCGGCGCGCGGGCCATCGAGCTGAACGGTCATGATTTCGAGTGGCTTGCCTGCCTGCACGGCAACGGCGGCGCGTACGTCCATATGAATTCCTTATCAAAATAGTGTTTGTGTTGTTCATCCCGCCACGTCAGCGCAACCCTGCAAAGTGCCCCTCAGACGAGCGGCCTGTGGCGCGGCGGAGTGTTGGTCACGAGAAGAATCTGCCCGTGGTCACCGCGTGCCCTCCGCTACCAAGTTGGTGTTTGCCACAAAGCTTTTGAGAGAAAAGCCAACATCATTGACGGTTGATATGCTGGGTCCCCTTGCGCCAGTGCCCAGCAGACGGCGAGCGGCCATATGGTCGGCAACACGATTGACGGATTCAACTGCGACGAGCCTATCCTGACGGAAGCAGAAGACAGATATGCCATTGTCGTCGCGCTTTTCTACGAACGCGTCGCAGCCGATTGAAAGGCCAGCGATCTGCAATTTGTGCTCCCCTTGGTCGGACCAAAACCAGGGTACCGCCGTATAGCGAACGGCTTGACCGGTAACGAGGCGGATCGACAGTGCCCGTGCCTGATCTGTGGCATTCTGCACCGACTCAAGCCGCAACCTGAGGGCCGTTTCCGCATGGACGAAGCTGGCGCAGTCGCCGATCGAGAAAATTTTCGGGTCGCTCGTGACAAGATGGTCGTCGACCACGACCCCGTTCTGCACCTCAAGCCCGGCCTCCGCTGCAAGCTCGTCGTTGGGGATAACACCGACACCCGCCACGACCAGATCAGCGGCCAATCTTTCGCCGGAAGCGGTGACGACGCCCGTGACCCGCCCATCCTGGCCTTCAAGATGTGAAAGCCCGTCGTCGAGCAGAAGGCATGTGCCCGCATTTGTATGAAAGTCTTCGAAATAAGCGGACATCGCCGGGCTGACAGCCCTGGCCATGACCCGCGACGCGGCATCGATGACCGTGACCTCCATCCCGAGATGACGGGCAACGGATGCGAACTCGAGCCCGATGAAACCCGCACCGACGACAACAGCACGCCTGTCTGGTGACAGTGCGGCTTTAATGCTGTCTGCATCGGCACGTGTTGCAAGCCCGTAGAGACCATTCAGTGACGATCCGCCAACATTGAGCTCTCGCCTTCGCGCACCGGTGGCGAGCACCAAAACATCGTAACGGATGGATCGGCCGCCCTCTATGAGAACTGTCTGCGCGTGTCGGTCTATGCCGGTTGCCGCCGCATCGATCCGGTCAATCGCGTTTTCGGGAAAGAAACTCTCGGGGCGAAAGGCAAGGCCGGCTGCATCGAGCTTTCCCATGAGATAGGCTTTGGAAAGCGGCGGGCGCTGATAGGGTGCACAGCCTTCGTTACCGATAAGTGTCACCCTGCCGGCAAATCCGGATTGGCGCAGAGACAGAGCAAGCTGGAAACCTCCCTGACCCGCTCCGATGATGACGATTTCCTGCGTCATATCTGGTGCTCCGGAAGCAGCACGCGGAGACCATCCATCTCGGCTGTCAGCGCGATTTGACATCCAAGCCGGCTTTTTTCCGTGCGCTCGTCCGCCGTGCCTTCCAACAGTTCATCCTCCTCCGGCGACAGAGGCGGTAATCGATCGTCATCGACATAGATGTGACAGGTCGCGCACATGGCATTGCCGCCGCATTCCCCAACAATCCCGCCAATACCGTTGCTGGTGGCGGCGGCCATGATACTCATTCCCTCGCGTGCAACTACGCGGCGCTCGCTCCCGTCGGGCGATAGAAAGACAATGTCCATGCCTCTACTCCTTATTCGATTTCCAGCGGCAGGCTCTTCAAGCCCCGCAGAGTATTGTTGAAAGCGCGCACGGGTTCGCCGGTGATGCGGATCCGGCTGACCTTGCGCGCGAGTGCGCCAAGGATCAGCTCTCCCTCCAGCCGTGCAACGAGCTGGCCAACACACATGTGAACGCCAGATCCGAAACCGACATGACCGCTGGCACTGCGGCGGATGTCATATGTATCCGGTTCGCTCCAGTGGCGTGGGTCGCGATTGGCGGCACCAAGGAACATCAGAACCTTCGATCCTTCGGGCACGACATGGCCGCCAATCTCCACATCGCGTGTAGTTGTGCGGAAAAATGTCTGTACCGGGGATTCAAAGCGGATGGCCTCCTCGAACGCGGCTCTGGCAAGTTGTGGCTCGGCCTTCAGCGCATCCCACTGGTCGTCAAATCGGGCAAGCGCGTAAATCGCCGCCCCGATGCCATTCACCGTAGTATCGATACCCGCCGTCAGCAGCGAGCGTACGAGAAGCGGTGCTTCCTCGGCGGTAATCTGACCCGTATCGACGGCTGCGTGAATCTGGGCGCCGAAGCCGGTCGGCGACAGATTGTGCTTCTGACATTGCTCAGTGACGTAGGCGATGTGAGGTGATGCCTTCGCAATTGCTTCGTTGCGAAGTTCGTTGGACGGGCCGAATGCATTGAAGGCGAGACCGGCATAGGGCAGAAGGTGTTCCCGGCCCTCAGAGGGCACGCCGATCGCATCGGGAAAAACCGACATTGGAAACGCCTCGGCCAGATCGGTAATGCCGTCGATGCTTCGGCGTGCGAGCAGTTCGTCGACCTTGCGCTCGGCGGCGGCCTGGAAACTCTCTCGCAGCTTCTTCATCGTCACCGGCGATAGAATCTTGGACAGCACCTGACGTGCTCTATCGTGTTCTGGCGGGTCTTTTTCAAGCACGAGGCTCGGCGCACGCCAAGGCTTCTCCTTGGCGAAATCGCTCAGGCCAACGCCACGGCTGGAGCAGAAGGTCTCCCAGTCATGAAGGACGCGATGAACCTCCTGGTAGCGCGCGACCGCATAGACGTCGTATGCGGATAGATAGATAAGCGGTCCGAGATTGCGCAGATACTCATGGACTGGAAAGGGATTGCGAAAAAAGTCCATCGAAAATGGGTCGAAGTCTGAAACCGGAGGCGGAGTCTGAGCGGCCATAGGCGCTGTGGCGGTGGTGTCTTGAATCCCGTTCATATCTTAGCTCCTCATCGTCTTAACGATCCGCGCCATCCGGTGCGGCACTTCAGTCGGAAAATTTTACTGCTTGGGGACGAGATGGCCCCAGTCGGGCTGCATCGGAAAAGTCTCTATCTCGGTGTTGATGAGACGTCCCTCGCCGTTCTTCTCGACCACGCGCATATAAACGTTCTGGATGATGCCGCGGCTTTCCGGATCGATCTTAACTGATCCGCGCGGACTGACCCATTCGAGCCCTTTGACAGCCTCGACTGCCTTGGCGGCATCCTGTCGTCCGTTCGTCGCCTCGATCATTTTGTAGATGACATGCGCTCCGTCATATGCTCCGACAGACGCGAAATTTGCCTCTGCCTTCGGAAACAAGGCCTTCAGATCCCTGGTGAACCGGTCGTTTTCCGGGCTGGAGTGGGCCTGTGAGTAGTGGTAGGCCGTATGGATGCCGATGGCTGGATCTCCCAGTTCCTGCAGCATGGTCTCGTCGGTTTCCGCAGTGCCGAGCAGCTTTATTCCTTCACCAGCGAGATGGTTGTCGACATAGGCCCGCATGAAAGCGTAAGCCGACGGCCCGGCCGGCAGAAAGATGTAGATCGCATCTGGCTTGGCATTCCGCGCTCTTTGAAGCATCGGCGAAAAATCGGTGGTGTTCGTCGACATGCGGATCGTATCGATGATCTCTCCGCCGTTCTCCTGGAAGCGCCAAGTGAAGGCCCTCTCCGCATCGATACCCGGGCCGTAGTCGGAGACCATGACGACGACCTTCTTCATCCCTTTCCTCAACGCGCAATCGGCAACTGGCACGGTCACCTGCGGGGTCGTGTAGGAGGTGCGCAGTGCGTAGGGCGAGGCGCCGACGATTGCCGACGTTGCTGCGTTGAAGATGACAAGGGGAACGTTTGCTCGTTCTAGGATCGGTGCCACGGCCATCGCGTTGGGTGTGAATTCGAAGCCGGCGAGATATTGCACGTCTTCCTGGATCACCAATTCCTGCGCCAGCGCGCGCGCTTGACCAGGATTGATGTCCGGCAGATCGCGAATAACGAATTCGACCTCGTGTTCGCCGACCTTCGTGCCGTTCTGCTTTTGGTAGACGGCAAGCGCTTCGGTGAATTGTTTTCCAAAGATGGCCTTCGGACCGGTCATCGGCGCAATTACGCCGACCTTGACGATATCTGCCTGCGCAGCCCCAGCCATAAAACTGGTCGCTGGCAGCGTCATCAACGATAGTTTCAGAATTGTTTTCCGCATAGCTGCTCCTCCCGCAGGCCTACCTTGAAAGCGTGCCCATGTTACGTGCCCTAGACTAGGGGAGATGACTCTTTCGCTCCAAAGGCAGACGTCTGCCCTTCGATTGGCATGGCATCGATAGAAAACTGAACTCACCCGTGCGCCTCTCCAAGACGCCTCGATCCGAAACCGACTTGGCAAATATAGCCGCCCGAACATTATCAGTATACAGAATTATATAAATATTCTATATTAGCGACATGGATTTTCGTCAGCTCGATCTCAATTTGCTCCTTGTGTTTGAAGCGCTCTACGACGAACGAGGCGTGACGCTGACCGCGCAACGACTGAAGATAAGCCAGCCAACCGTCAGCTTCTCGCTCAACAAGCTGCGCGAGTTCTTCAAAGACGAGTTGTTTGTTCGCCACAGAGGGACAATGCAGCCCACCGCTTTTGCGGAAACACTCGCAGACCCTGTTCGCCGCATCATTGACATGATCCGCTCTGAATTGATGCAGGAACAGACCTTTGACCCCGCGGGAACGGAACGGGTCTTTTCATTGACGATGTCTGATATCGGAGAGCTGGTTTTTTTGCCGAAGCTGCTGAAAGCCTTGCGCGCACTCGCTCCACGGGCAAGCATCCGCTGTGTCTCAATGCGACCGGGTGAATTGAAGGAGGCGATGGCAAACGGTCTTGTGGACCTTGCCCTCGGGTATTTCCCCGACCTCTCCGATTCTGCTTTTTATCAGCAGAGCTTGTTCGACCATCCGTTCTCTTGCATTGTCCGCAAAGACCATCCCCTTATAGGCGACACACTGACGCTCCAGCTCTTCCTGGCCGCCGAACATGCGGTCGTGGTCGCCGAAGGACGAAGTCAGGAAATTTTTGAACGCCGGATGCAGGATATGGGCCTACAGCGCCGTGTGCTGTTGCGCTCACCGCATTTCATGAGCCTTCCGTTCCAGATCGCCAATTCAGATATGATTTCTGTAGTTCCCCGGGCCGTCGGGCAGCTTGCTGTCCGTAGTGCCAATGTGAAGGCGTTTCAGCCCCCCCTTGATATCCCGGCGATCGAACTAAAGCAGTTCTGGCATCGCCGCGTTAACAACGATCTCGCGGTGGTCTGGATGCGGAACCTCGTCGCCAAACTGTATTTGAACCGTGACCCCACGTCCGATCTGCAGTCTCCTGTCTTCGGCGACGCCTCTGGCTGAGCTTTCGACGTGCACAAGAGCTCCTGACCTTCGATGAATAAGCGGCGGAGTACGTTGAGCCTAACCCTGCGCCGTCTTACTGTTGGGTCCTGCGGGCGGCGCGGTTCTCACGCAGCCCTCTCCCGGGCTCGTGACAACGAGTGCTCAGCGCGAAATCGGCATCAAAGGAAAGCCGGAAGTGGTATGTGCCCGTGCTTCCACATCCGCGATCAATGCATTTTCCAGCAACTGACCGGAATAAGGATGTTTGGGTCTGTCAACGACGTCAGCGACGGGACCTAATTCAACAACTTTTCCCATGTTGAAGACAAGGACTCGATCGGCCAAATTACCAACCAGCGCCAGATTGTGCGTTATGAACAACATGGTCAGGCCGCGGCTTTTTTGCAAGTCCTTTAGAAGGTTGATGACAGCAGCTGAAGCAAAAAGACGAGAATCTCCAGCTCGATGAAGATCGGTCCTCACGACAGGATAGTCCTCGATCTTGCTACCTATGTGCCGTATTTCTTGTCATCCAATCAATAATGCGCTGACCCGCAAAGCGTCTGACATCTATCTCGAAAAATTCGGAATTGGCATTGTCGCGTGGCGAACAATATCAATGCTTGCTGCAGAGCCCGACCAGCTGCCCGAATCTGTGATTTCGTGTCTCTTGATAAGGCCGCAGTCAGCAGGGCGCTGGCAACTATGAACAATCAGGGATTAGTTAAAAGCGATCAAGCATCGGAAACCGACTTGCGCCGGAGAAACTGGCGTCTGACGCCAACAGGCTATACTCTGCACGACAGCATTCTGGCCATTGCCTTGAGGCGCGAGGAGCAGCTCATCTCAGACGTTGAGCCAAAAGACCTCGAGGTGTTCCTTCGGGTGATGTGCCAGATGCGATTGAATGTTGAAAAAATCGAACCTCTCGACGGATAACCCTTCACTCTTCGGCAGACGATGTAGGCCGGACGAGTCCCTTGTTTCCATGGCGCCGTAAAGGTGAAGACCCAGTCCACAATTTGAAGGCTCGGGCAAAGATTAAGGGTTCGGCATAGCCGAGCGCGACCGATATCTCGTCCATCGTCATGTCACCCCTGCTGAGATAATTCTCGGCCATGCGCTGCCGGTGCTCCTGCAATATTTCGCGTACAGATGTTCCCTCTTCTTCCAGCCTTCGCTGCAGGCTTCGTGCAGTCATCCGCATTTCCTTAGCAAGGTCGGGAATTGCAACGCTGGAGATTCCCAGTTTCACATGGATCAGTGCCAGAACCTGTTCGGTTACGGAAAGCTCGATGTTGCTTGCGGCGACGAGGGTGCCGAGATGCTGGTTCAAAATGCTTATCAGCTCGCGATCTTCCTTTCGATGCTGCTGTTCAGCCTCCCTGGGATCCATAACCAGCGAGTTGTGAGTCTGCCCGAAAAGGACGGGCGCATCGAATAGACGTTCCAAGAGACGGTCTTGCCCGTGGGACCTGTGTCTGAAGCGGACCTCCAAAGGCCTCCATTTTTTATTGAAAGCCGTCCGTATTTGGCTGCAGATGCAAGCGAGCGTAAACTCGTTGTCTTGCCTGAACAGATCCTGATCGAAGGGCGCGCTATGCACATCATAGCTGCATATCAATCCCTCAGCGGAGCTTCGCAGCGGGAAGGTCGACCCTGTCTGGAAGGCTGGCGCGTAACGACAGAAATGGGCAAGCGCAGAGCTTATCGATCCCGCCTGCATCAAAACCAGGCCGATTGGCCAGAAATCACCGGGCCGCAGGTTCATTCCCAGTCGTGCCCCCAGGACCGGGTCCGAAAAGGTTGCCGCCGCGTCTTCGAAAAACGCCAGATAATCGGCGAGGTCGACAGTCGCATAGGGATTGCCGAGCCGCGCGTCCGAAAGGTTATGCCGTTTGAGAAGAGCATTCAGCCGGTCGCCCTCGCCCGCCAAGCCCTGGATGACGACCTGCAGGACAAAGACGCGGATCAGGGCGCTTTTGCGCTCCCAATCTTTCAACAGTAGTTTCGGCACATCGTCTCCTCCGTCGCGGGTGCTGGCGCAAATTATCGCAATTTTGTCACAAACCGCAATAGACCTGAGCAGAGTACGGTCTCACACTCCAAACCCAAAATAGAACCATAAATGGGAACTTTGGAGGTTTATCATGGAGAGCTCGATCGCTGAGAAGCGTTCACTCGCATCCAATTCAATTGGCGTGGCGCATATTGTGTTCTTTGTTGTGGCTGCGGCTGCACCCATGGCGGCGGTTGTCGGAGCAACGCCACCGGCCTTTGCTTTCGGAAATATCGGCGTGCCCGGAGCGTTCCTGCTCGTCGGGATTCTTTACCTGATCTTCTCCGCCGGATTCACTGCAATGGCCAGGAGCGTCAGTAGCGCCGGCGGCTTCTACACCTATATTTCCCGGGGCCTTGGTCGCCCCCTTGGTGTGGCTGGTGCCTTTCTTGCCATCGCCACGTACTTCACGATTCAGATTGGTATCTACGCCTCTCTCGGCGTGTTTGCCCACGCGGCGCTCGCGCCACTCGGCGTCGTTGTGCCCTGGTGGGTATGGTCGCTACTGGTGCTTCTCGTTGTTTCGTGGTGCGGACAGCGTCACATCGTGTTCTCCGGGCGTCTCCTTGGTTTCTGTATGATCGCGGAACTCTTGATCCTGGGTCTCTTCGCCATAGGCGTCGTCTTCCACGGTGGCGGTCCTGAGGGCCTGACGATGGCAGGTCTGAAACCAAGCGACATTTTTTCACCGGGCATCGGTGTGACTCTCGTCTTCGTGGTCAGCGCCTTTATCGGCTTTGAAGCAACTGTGATTTTCGGTGAGGAAGCTTCTAATCCTGACAAAGCGATCCCGCGTGCCACCGTTTCGGCTGTGACGATCATCACCCTGTTCTACGCGCTCGTCAGCTGGGCCGTGATCCAATATTACGGCGCCTCGAGCGTCGCCTCCAAGGCGAGCGCATCGATGGAGACATTTTATTTCAGTGCCATTGCTGGAACGCTTGGCGACTGGTCAATCGTTGCAATGAACATGCTGCTGCTGACGAGCTTCTTTGCCTGCCTCCTCTCCTTCCACAACACACTCAACCGCTATTTCTTTGCTCTCGGCCGGGACGGCCTCTTGTGGGCAGGTTTTGCACGCGTCCATCAGACCCATGCCTCACCCCATGTCGCCGGTCGTGTTCAGGCGATATTGGTCGCTGCGATCCTGATCGGGTTTACGCTGATCAATGCCGATCCCTATGCCGTGGTCTTCTCCTGGATGGTGGCGTTTGCGGGTATCGGAATTCTTGCGATCCAGGTCCTGGTCTCGGTTTCGATTATCGCGTACTTCGCCAAGGTGCCTGGAGAACACTCGGCGTTGCGTGTGTTCGTTGCTCCGGCGGTAGCCGGCCTCGCTCTATTGGCTGCATTCGTCCAGGTATCCCGAAATCTTCCGCTGCTCACAGGAAGCGAGAGCGTGATTGTGACGTTGTTTCCGGTATTTGTCCTCGTCATCGCCGCGGCAGGTGTGGTGACAGCGCTACGTATCCGCCGGACAAATCCTGCACTGTACGACCGGCTGGATAATACGTTCGCAGCCGCCACCGCGGAAGCCTGATCCCAACGACATCTCAGCGCAATTGCGCGTCGCGCTGGCCGACGCGCGGCAAACATTAACATAGGAGTGAACAATGAGTGACTATGAGCGCCTGCGCGATCTTGATGCTAAGCACATGATCCATACTTTTCTTCCGCTGGAGACCCGAGAGCGAACGATCTTCATCAAAGGCAAAGGATGCAACCTTTGGGACGTCGAGGGGCGCGAGTACCTCGACATGACCGGGGGATTGTGGCTGGCCCAGATTGGCCATGGACGCCCCGAAATGGCCGAGGTTGCTGCAAAGCAGATGGCCACGCTCGAATATGCAACCGCCTTCTGGGAGTTTTCCAACGACAAGGCGATTACCCTTGCTGCAAAACTTGCGACCCTCAGCCCTACAGGGCTCGACGTTGTATATTTTACGTCCGGTGGTTCCGAGAGCAATGATGCCGCAATCAAGACCGCGCGGCTATTCCATGCTCACCGTGGCGAACCCGAGCGTACCTGGATCCTCTCTCGCAACGATGCCTATCACGGGCTTGCCTACGGGGGCGGCACGGCGACCGGCTTTGACGGATTGAAGGCTGGCGTCGGGCCCGGTATCGGACACGTGCACCATCTGACCCCTCCCAAGCCATTTCAAACGTGGCGCTATGATGGGCAGTCCACGACGGATTTCTGTATTGCCGAGCTTGAAGCCACCGTTGCTCGGATCGGGCCCAAGAACATTGCTGCAATGATCGGCGAGCCGGTGATGGGTGTCGGTGGCATGGTCATTCCGCCCGATGACTACTGGCCGCGGGTCGCGCAGGTCCTTCGCAAGAACGGGATCCTGCTGATCTTTGACGAGGTCGTAACGGCTTTCGGCCGTATCGGCTCGTGGTTTGGCGCTGACAAGTACAATGTCAAACCCGACATCCTGGTGACGGCAAAAGGAATTTCGAGCGGCTACATCCCCCTGGGTGCAGTTCTGATGACTCGCGAGATAGCCGATGCTGTTCGGGAAGGACATGGCTTTCCGGTTGGATACACCTACAGCGGACATCCGGTTGCCTGCGCAATCGCGCTCGAAAACCTTCGCATTCTCGAGGAGGAACGGCTTGTCGAGCGGGCCAATATCATGGGGCAGTACTTCTCCGACAGCCTTCAGCGGATCAAGGATCTTCCTTGCGTTGGAGAGATCCGACACGCTGGCCTTGGCATTGCCATTGAACTTGTAACCGACAAGAAGGCACGCCAGCCTCTTCCCGACAACGCAATTCCTGATGTTATCAAGCGAGAGTCCGGCGTCATTGTCAGAATGGCCAACGAAAATGTGCTCGTCATGTCGCCACCTCTCGTCGTCACGGAGAGTGAAGCTGACCGCGCCATCGACTCGGTCGCCAGCGTCTTGGAGCGCGTTCGAGTCGATGGCTCGGTCACAAACGTTGTGGCGGCCTGACTTCCAGACCGAACCAGGGGGCGCCAACCCGCCCCTACATCCATCCTCGGACAGAGCACCAATAAGAAATGTCCAATCAAAGGAGGAAATCCAGAATGTTTTACTGGAAGAATATCGAAGAGAATACCACTCCCCCAGAGCAGAAACTATTCATCGGGGGGCATTGGTCGGACGCATCTCACGCAGCGTATTTCGAGGATCGTGATCCGACGACGGGACGTCTCATAGCGAGGATCGCCGATTCAACATCGGGTGATATTGATCGCGCGATCGCTGCAGCCGCCGGCGTACAGCCGATGTGGGAAGAATTGTCGCCCACGGATCGGGCGTCGTTCTTTTATCGTGCCGCCGAGTTGTTCGTGGAGCGGCGTGATGACTTCGCCCGAGCACTCATTGCCGAAACCGGCTCAACATTCGGAAAAGCGATGTACGAATGCTCGCTTATTCCGGTCGCTTTGCGAGAGGCCGCAGGACTAACGACGCGTGAGATCGGCGAGGTGCTTCCATCGAATGTGCCGGGTCGTATCAACCGCACAATGCGTCGACCACGTGGTGTGATCGGCGTGATTTCTCCTTGGAACTTCCCGCTCTATCTGTCAGTGCGGGGCTTCGTCTACGCGCTTGCGTTAGGGAATACGATTGTGCTCAAGCCGTCGGAGGATAGCCCGGTCTCCGGTGGGTTGATGCTTGCACATCTCCTGTCTGATGCGGGTTTTCCACCGGGCGTGTTCAATGTCGTCACCGCTTCGCGCGAGAGCGCTCCCCGAATTGGGACGGCCTTCGTAAACGATAAGAAGGTCGCCGGCATCAGCTTTACTGGTTCGACTAAGGTAGGCCAGCAGCTGTCAGCCGAATGCGCCCGTCTGTTCAAGCCGATCATGCTTGAACTTGGCGGAAAAAACTCGATCCTCGTTCTCGAGGATGCTGACCTGGACCATGCTGTGGATCTCGCCTTTTTTGGCGCGTTCTTGCATCAGGGCCAGATTTGCATGTCGACTGACCGTGTGATCGTGGCAAAGGCACTCTATGACGAGTTCACCCGTAACCTGGTCGAGAAAGTCCGGAAGTTTGCTCCCTGCCCGCCTGATGATCCCCATTCTGTCATCGGTCCAATCATCAATGATCGTCAACTCCAACGCGTTGTGGCATTGGTCGACGAAGCACGCGCCGCAGGTGCGATCGTTTGCTGTGGTGGGCACGCTCAGGCCCCCTTCTATCAGCCCACCGTCTTGACCGGTATTACGCCGGGCATGCGCATCTGGAACGAGGAGATCTTTGGTCCTGTCACCTGTGTGGTTCCGGCTGATGACACGGAACACGCCATTGCACTGGCGAACGACAGCGACTACGGACTAACCGCTGCCATCGTCACTGCCGACGGGCAGGCCGGTGAAATTCTAGCCGAGCGGATCAATGCCGGAATGGTCCATGTGAACGCTTCGACAGTCCACGATGAGCCGCATTGCCCGTTCTCCGGAATTGGAGCATCGGGCGGAGGCGGGAAATGGGGTCCCAAGGGCGCCATCGAGGCATTCACGGTTCAGCGCTGGATTAGCACACAGCGCAGGAAAGCTGCATTGCCGTTCTAGCCTTGAATGCGGCCCAATACTATCAGTGCCAGCTGGCGGTGAAAGGCCGCTAGCTGGCAGCTCATTCGGGCAAACCGCAGGGACGAAACGGGTGGCCAGGCCTGCTTTTACACCAATAAGACAGCCCAGTTGAACGTGTCCTCAGCATGACGGATCATCGCTTCCCGCGCTTGCGCAGCGTGTCCGAGCTCTATGGCTTGGACTATCGGACCATGATCATACGAGGTCAGTTTGCGGCTTCTAACGGGGCGATCGGTCGATAGGATGACGTCCGTTAGAGCAACTTGAAGCTCCGTTTCCGCCCTTATCAGCCGGGATGAACCCGACGCTTCGGCAATGGCGACATGCAGCCTGACATCGGCAAAGCGCAGGTCCGGAAATTGATCTGTCGAGTTAAATGCCTGTTCTAACGAACGGATCTGCGATAACTGTTCTGGCGTTGAGCGTTCGGCAGCCAGATAGCAGGCTTCACCCGAAATAGCGCGCCTCCAGTCCGTGAGATCGCGTAGAAGAGCCCGATTCAGCGGTGCTTTTCGTGCTGCTTCCGCCAGCCGATCCCCGACGTCCTCTGCAATAAAGTTGCCCCCGTGTCGTCCCCGCACAGTCGTCAATAACCCCATATCACGCAATGCGGTAAGCGCCCCCCGGACTGTCATCAAAGCGATACCGAAACCTTGCGCCAATTCGAACTCAGATGGCAGCCGATCGCCAGGACGGAGCTCGCCGCTGACAATGGCTTCATGCACCCGTTTTGCTACGAGGCTGGGCGTGGACACAGAGGCGACACTCAGTGGGTATACAAATTTCATTTGACCTCTAGACTTTAGATGTTTATTTGCTTGGCTTAGATACTAGGGAAGGTCATGACACATGACAAAAGCAATCGATTCACGCTCCGCGCCTGCCGACCTTGACGCGCCTCAGGTTCTCGTCGTTGGATCCTTGGTGCCACCTGGCGCGAGCGACAATCTAAAACGCGCATTGAGGTCTCTGGCCGACAATGTCCTGGACGAACTCGCAGCGTGCGGAGCGAGCGGCTCATTTCTGGAAGCTTCCAATCCGAACAGCAATACGGAAACGCTGCTCGACTGTAAACACGGTCTACTTGTGCTTGGAGGAGCCGACGCTGATCCTAGTTGTTACGGACAGTTGGCCACCTCCCACACCATCTACGGCTTGAATGTCGAAGTGGACAAGTTCGAGCTCGATCTGATGGCATCGGCCCAAGCGCGTGGCATTCCCGTTCTTGGCATCTGCCGCGGCATGCAGCTGATGAACATTTTGCGCGGAGGTGATCTCATCCAGGACATCGGCGCCGACACGATCCACATCGGCAATGACGAAAATTCGGTGATGGTTTCTCATCTAGTGCAGATTGCCGACGGCTGTCGCCTCGCCAGCATCTATCCCGACAAACAAATTTCCGTTCAATCCGCGCATCACCAGGCCGTATGCCGGCTCGGTAACGGACTGACGATCGCCGCGCAGGCCACCGATGGCCTCGTCGAGGCTATAGAGAATTCCGGTGAACATTGGATGGTCGGTGTGCAATGGCACCCCGAAGCGCTTGCGGCCTCAAAGCAGGACTTCCGATCGCTCATTGAGCATTTCCTTTGGGCCGCCAAAGATCGAGCTCGGCCGCGGGACTGAATTAGAAACTTCATGGGAGAGAAGACATGAAACGTAAGCAGATTCTAGCAGCAGTGGTTATTGCAATCTTCGGGGCCGAGCACGCCCTCGCCGATGGCGTGGCTCCATCCTATGGCAAGTGCAACCCCAAGGAACCAGCAGGGTCGATAAGCCTTACGACCGATCAACCGGATACCTTAATCGTCGCCACGGTCCTGCCCAACCCTGGCTGGTATAACGGCATGTCGCCGGCCTCCACCCAGGACGGTTTTGAATATTGCATGGCTGCCGAGATTGCTCGCCGCGCCGGTCTGAAGAACCTCAAGCTACTCAATCTTGCCTGGGATCAATACATATCCGGCACCGCCAAGGGCTATGATGTAGCGATAGCAACAACGACGATCACCGACAAGCGCAAGCAAATATTCGACTTTTCGCAGCCCTATTTCAACTCGAACCTCGGGGTAGCCGTCAAGAACGGTGCGGAAGTTACGGCGTCCAACATCCGATCGAAGCACATCGGTGTCGTTCAAGGTAATATGGGATCGGACTGGGTGATCAACACCCTGAAGCCGAGCCGTCAGCCCGCGCTCTACCAAACCCAACCCGATCTGGTGACTGCATTGCTGGCCGGCCAAGTCGACGCGATTATCTCGGATACGACCTTGGTTCTTTCGGCGACCGCTGGCACCAAAGGAGCAGCCGAGGTCATTGGCCAGTATGACGTCAATCAAGGTTATGGGGCGGTTACACCGAAGAATTCAAAAAATTCCGCCGCGATCGACAAGGCGATCGGTGACATGATGAAAGATGGCACGATCGTCGCCCTGTCTGCCAGTTATCTCGCCCCCCTTTTCGGGAAAGATCCCAACAGCGTGCCTGTGTGGCAACTGCCCTAATAACAAAAGGATTTCCCATGCAAAGGCTTAGCCCCGCTCCGCGCGCAGTGCCGATTGCTTCCACCGCGGTCGGCGTTTCCCTGCTGTTGTTGTTCATAATCGCTACACTCGGGGGCACAGTCAGGAATGGCATCGCGGATCCCGCTTTGAAGACGATCAGCCTATGGCTGATCGTCGTTGCCATGGCCGCCGGAGCGCTGGTGCTGCTTATGGCAGGCTGGTCAATGACCCTGGCAATGCGGGCAAATCGCCAAACGCGGGCCGATAATATTCTCGCTGCGCGTTCTTCCGCGGCCGCCTCGCGACAAGACGCATTCATCGCTTTTGGCTTGAGCCTCGCAGTGCTCGCCATTTTCTGCTTCGTGCAGCTTCTGTTGCAAAATGACGGGAAGCTCCAGCAGACCTTCCTCCAATGGCAACTAATGCGCGAAAGCGCTGTTGATGTGCTCCAGGCCTTCGCCGTCAACGTCAAGTTGGCGGTCATCTCGCAGATTTTGGTCCTGGTGATCGGTTTGGTCCTCGCCGTGGCACGAATGGCTCCCGGAAAGGCCGGCGCTCCGATCCGCTTCATGGCCGTTGCGTATATCGACCTCATGCGCGCGGTACCGGCAATCATCGTTCTTTATCTTATCGGGTTCGGTCTGCCATTGACGAATTTGCCTGTCCTTGCGAGCCTGTCCCCGGATTGGTTCGCAATCATCGCTCTGACCCTTACATACAGCGCCTACGTCGCGGAAATCTATCGCTCCGGGATCGCTTCCATTCATCCGTCTCAGTGGTCCGCCAGTCGTTCCCTGGGATTCAGCTACGTTCAAACGCTCCGTTGGTTCATCTTGCCACAGGCCATCCGACTCGTGGTGCCACCTCTTCTGTCCACATTTATTGCCCTTCAGAAGGACACCTCGCTCGTCAACGTCATCGGGACGCTAGATGCTTTCAACCAAGCGAAGTTCTATGCATCCTCCAGCTTCAATCTGTCCTCGGTATCAGTCGTAGCCATTGTATTTGTCGTTCTGACAATACCTCAGACGCGCTACGTCGACTGGAGACTTGCGCGGGCTAACAAACGCTTAAGAGGTTGAAATGGCATTCATCGAAATCGAAGACCTTCAAAAAAGCTATGGCGAGCACGAGGTCCTGAAAGGTATCAGCCTGAATGTTGATCGGCATCAAGTCGTCACGCTGATAGGTGCGTCTGGTTCGGGAAAGAGCACTCTGTTAAGGTGCCTAAACGCACTGGATACAATTAACAATGGACAAATCCGTGTCGACGGCGACGTCGTTTCCGGGCCCGGCGTTGACCTCAACAGACTTCGTCGCAAGGTTGGCATGGTGTTCCAGTCTTTCAACCTTTTTCCGCACCTGTCTGTCGAGGAGAACATCGTCACTGGGCCGATCAAGCTCCTGCATCATTCGCGCGAAAAGGCGCGGGCGCGAGCTGCAGAGTTACTCGAACGGGTCAATTTGGGGCACCGAGCGAAATATTATCCGGACCAGTTGTCAGGAGGGCAACAACAGCGCGTGGCGATCGTGCGCGCAATCGCGATGGAGCCGGAGGCCCTGTTATTGGACGAGATCACGTCTGCCCTCGACCCAGAACTTGTCGCCGAGGTGCTAAATATTCTTCGTGATCTCGCAAAGGAGGGGATGACAATGATCCTCGCTACCCACGAAATGCAGTTCGCAAAAGAAGTCTCAAACCTTGTCGTGTTCCTGGAGCAGGGTCGACTCCTCGAGGCCGGCCCACCAGCGCAGATATTCGGCTCACCCACCCAAGAACGTACACGCGCATTCCTTAAGCAGATCATCGACGCAGGGCGTCTTTAAGAGGGGCTCCAATTGCGGGATCATGGTGATAGATTCGCTTCCGAGGCGAGGAGGAAGCATCACTGATAGGTGACTGAAATAAGCGTTTCCCTGAGTTCGGGGCCAGCACTTTTTGCCAACGCGATGGGCGACAACGGAGGGCATAGCTTTGGCTTACCGCGGACAACGCTTATGCCCGTAGCTATCAGAACCCTTCCCGTCCTGCTCGCATGGTCGCCCTCTTCTTCTACCGATCCAAAAGAGCCCTGCCGCCTCCTCCGCTCAGTAGGGCAGGCCAACATAGTTTTCCGCAAGCGCGGCGGAGGCTGCAGGGGACTGGACGAGATAGTCCAACTCAGCTTCTTGAATGCGTTGGCCGAACTCTCCAGTGTCGGCAAAGCGATGCATCATCGTCGTCATCCACCAGGAGAAACGCACCGCCTTCCACACCCGCGCGACCGCCCTTGCCGAATAGGCGTCGAGCCCGGCATTCGAGCGTTCCTGATAGTGCTCCAGAAGACCGGAGAAGAGGTAGTGCACGTCGCTTGCCGCAAGGTTGAGCCCCTTCGCCCCGGTAGGCGGCACGATATGGGCGGCATCGCCGACAAGCAAGAGCCGGCCGAAGCGCATCGGCTCGGCTACGAAGGAGCGCAGCGGCGCGATCGATTTTTCAAAGCTCGGACCGGTGACCATGGCTTCCGCATGATGGGCGGGCAGCCGGCGGCGTAACTCGTCCCAGAAACGATCGTCGGACCAGTCCTCGATTTTTTCCTCCAGCGCGCACTGGATGTAGTAGCGGCTGCGGGTGTGCGAGCGCATGGAACAGAGCGCAAAGCCGCGCGGATGGTTGGCGTAGATCAGTTCGTCGCTGACCGGGGGCACATCGGCGAGGATGCCAAGCCAGCCGAAGGGATAGACCTTCTCGAAGGTGCGGATCGCCTTTTCAGGCACGGCCTTGCGGCTGGCGCCGTGAAACCCGTCGCAGCCGGCAATGAAATCGCAGTCGATACGGTGCGTCGCCCCGTCCGTCTCATAGGTGACGAAGGGAGTTTGGCCGTCGAAATCATGCGGCGTCACATTTGCCGCCTCATAGATGGTTAGCCGGCCATCGGCCTGTCGCCGCTCGATCAGGTCGCGCGTCAATTCCGTCTGGCCATAGACCAGCACACGTTTTCCGCCGGTGAGATCGAAGAGGTTGATGCGGTGGTCGCGCCCGTCGAAAGCGAGCGAAAAACCATCATGCGGCAGGCCCTCGGCGACCATGCGCGCGCCGACGCCGGCTTTGTCCGCAAGCTGCGCCGTGCCCTCCTCCAGCACGCCGGCGCGCACGCGGCTCAAGATGTGCTCGCGGCTGGAGCGGTCGAGGATAACAGTCTCGATGCCGGCATTGCCGAGCAACTGCCCGAGCAGTAGGCCCGACGGACCCGAGCCGATGATGACGACCTGAACACGCATGAAAAATCCTCCCGAACTGGCTTTCGGCAAATTGTCACAGGAAGGGGTGGTGCCGGGCAATGGACGGATCGGTCCTCATCTTGTACAAATCGAACACGACGAAGGAGCGTCGCCGCGATGACCAAAACCGTCCCAACCTATGACCTCTATGGCGAAAGGGCCGGCAATGCGCCGGATTTCTGGTTGCACTGCGAAACGATCCCCTCACGCAGCAGCCTTCACCGCTTCGAGATCGCCCTGCACCGGCATGAGGGCTTCTTCCAGATCCTGTACATTTCCGGCGGCTCGGGCGATGCGCTGTTCGGCGAAAGACGGCTGACGCTTACCCCGCCCACCATCGTTACGGTGCCGCCGGCCATCGGCCACGGTTTCAGGTTCTCGCGCGATGTCGACGGGTACGTTTTCACGCTGCTCGCCTCGCACTTAGGCCTTGCCGGCGAGACTGCGCGCTTCGTGGCGGAGCCGCGGTTGACGCCGCTTGGTGGGGGGGATCCCGACAGCGCTTTCGTGTGCGCCACGCTCGAACGGCTCGCCGCCGAATGGGCCGCCCGACGGAGCGGGCGCACCGACCTGATGGAGGCTTACCTCGTCTCGGTGTTGACACTTTCGGCGCGGTTCTGGCGCCGGGACAATCCGGCGGACGGCACGGGCGAGACGGCGCAGCGCATGGAGCGCCTGAACGGCCTGATCCAGCAGCATTTTCGCGCCCAGAAGCCGGCTGCCTTCTATGCCGGAGTGTTGGGCATCTCGCCGACCCACCTGAACCGCATCGTCAAGGCGGCCACTGGGTTTTCGGCCCACGCCTATATCAGGCGAAAACTGATCGACGAAGCGAAGCGTGAATTGGTCTTCACCGACATGTCAGCGCAGGAAATTGGCCTGCGGCTCGGCTTTGCCGACCCCGCCTATTTCTCCCGCTATTTTCTGCGCGAGGCGGGCGAGACGCCGCGGGCCTTCCGGCTCACCGAACGGGCGCGGCTCGCCGCTCAGTCGTCGGAATAACGCTCCTCGCCCCGGGGAGCGCGGCGCATGTGATAACCGTTGCGCTC
The DNA here is from genome assembly GCF_000379605.1 of Rhizobium giardinii bv. giardinii H152. Lineage (GTDB taxonomy): Bacteria > Pseudomonadota > Alphaproteobacteria > Rhizobiales > Rhizobiaceae > Pararhizobium > Pararhizobium giardinii. The sequence goes on from NZ_KB902657.1 coordinate 94,178, forward strand.
CCAGAAACCGGCCTGGTCGCCGGGCAGGAAATCGATGCGCGTCCGCCACTTGGCGCACTTCCAAAAATAGGGATGCGGCACGACCAACGCATCGGCCGGCCATGTTCGGCGGGGATCGGCTGGCCTTCCCAATGGGTGGCGAGGATGGCGTCTTCGACGGCGAAATCGGCACGCGGCAGGTTGGTCGTATAACCGTCATAGCCGGTCAGCAGAACGAAATCCGCTTCCGGCGCGGCATGGCGAGATCGAGCAGATCGCGGGTCGCCACGCACTCCCACCTGTTGCCGTAGCGCGACCATGTGGTCACGCAATGGATGTCGGAGAGGCTCCGGCTCCGCGGCAGCGCCAGAAAATCCTTTCACCCGAAAGACTTTGGGTTTCCAGCGCCGTCCGTCACATCGAGCCGCCAGCCTTCCGGACGGATGTTTGGTAGCTGGTCGAGCTCGAACACCGGCCGGTTTTTCACCAGTTGTTGGCCGGGGGCGGGCAGTCGGTCTCCGGCCGCGAGATGCGGCCGGTCAAAAACTTTCCCCTCGTCGGCCCGACGGCGTTTCGTGCGGGTAAGCTCGCTGTCGTCGTCGCATGACTGCCTCCTGCCATGATGCAGAAGGTGGGGACGCGTCCTCATGTCTAACGGATCGCCTCAGGCCAGCACCTGCCTGAGCGCCGCCTGCACTTCGCGCATTGCCGGCAGGTAGTGTTCCACCATGTCCTTAGCCTCTGCATGCGCCGCCGGTGCGCCGATGTTGAGCGCGGCGACCACGCGGCCGCGGGCGTTTTCCAGCGGAACGGCGATGGAGCGCAGGCCAATCTCTAGCTCCTGGTCGATCAGCGCAAAACCCTCTCTGCGCACGTATGAAAATTCCTGCATCAGCACATCCGGGTCCGTCTTGGTGAAGGGCGTGTTCGCCTTGCGGTCGGAGGCCTCGACGATCTTGCGCGCCTCCGCCTCCGGCAGGGACGCCAGCAGCACGCGGCCCATCGAGGCACAATACGCGGGCAGGCGCGAGCCCGGCGTCAGGCTGATCGACATCACGCGCTTCTGCGCCGCGCGCGCCACATAGACGATCTCAGTCCCATCAAGCACGGAGGCGGAAGCGCTCTGCCCAACCTTTTCTGAAAGCTGATCGAGATAGGGCTGCACCAGCCGCGGCAGTGGCGTCGCAGAGAGGTAGGCATGGCCGAGCCGCAGGATCCTTGGGGTCAACTCGAAGAATTTTCCGTCATAGGCGGCATAGCCGAGTTCGGCGAGCGTCAGCAGGCAGCGCCGCGCCGTCGCCCGGTCGAGGCCGGTTTCCTTCGAGATATCCGTGATGGTGAGGCGAGGTTTCGCCTCGCCGAAGGCCTCGATAACCTTCAGCCCCTTGGCAAAACCGCCGATGAAATCCGTTTCTCGCATTGCTCATCTCCTGTCATCGGGTGGCGCTCCAGCCTTCAGACATATCGCGCCGTCTCGGTCTTGCCTTCACCCGCGCATCCGAATGCCGCATGGATCCTCGGCTTAAGGCCGAGGATAACGTCAGGAGTGGGGCGAACGGCACGACTCATTTGTAAGTTCCTTTAATTTTGTGCGTTATTTGAACAAGCGTCAAATAACGCACAACAGGGATTGCTGATTTTCCAGTTTGGATTTACCTCTACTGCCGACATCGGGAGATTTTGCATGAACAAGACCATCAGCAGCCTGGCGGGGGCCGTTTCCGGCATAGGGGACGGAGCGACCGTGATGATCGGCGGCTTCGGCGGCTCAGGCGCGCCGATCGAGCTCATTCACGCACTCATCGACAAGGGATCGAAAAACCTCACCGTCATCAACAACAATGCCGGCAACGGGCGCATCGGCATTGCGGCGATGATCGACGCGGGGATGGTGAAGAAGATGATCTGCTCCTTCCCGCGCTCCAGCGATCCACGCGCCTTCACGGAAAAATATCTCGCCGGCGAGATCGAGTTGGAGCTGGTGCCGCAGGGAACGCTCGCCGAGCGCATCCGGGCCGGCGGGGCGGGCATTCCCGCCTTCTACACGCCGACGAGCTTTGGCACGGAACTCGCCAAGGGCAAGCCGGTTGCCGAATTCGATGGCCGCATGTACGTGCAGGAGCGCTGGCTGAAGGCGGATTTCGCGCTAATCAAGGCCGAGATCGGCGATACCAACGGCAACCTCACCTACAACAAAGCCGCCCGCAACTTCGGCCCGCTGATGTGCATGGCGGCGGCAAAGACCATCGTACAGGTCTTGAAACTGGTGAAGCCGGGCGACATCGATCCCGAACAGGTGATCACACCCGGCATCTTCGTCGACCAGGTCGTCAAAGTCGCCAACCCGAAGCAGGAAGAAGATCTCATCCGCGCAGGAGTGGTTTACGCATGACCGTCGATACCCGTGAGGACATCAAGCTTTCCAATGCACAGATCGCCTGGCGCGCGGCACAGGACATTTTCGACGGCGCCTATGTCAACCTCGGCATCGGTTTTCCCGAAATGGTGGCGCGCTACCAGCCGCCTGGCCGGGAGGCAATCTTCCATACAGAAAACGGCATCCTGGATTTCGGCGAAGCGCCGCCCGCCGGCGAGGAGGACTGGGATCTGATCAATGCCGGCAAGAAGGCTGTGACGCTGAAGCCGGGTTCCGCCTTCTTCCATCACGCCGACAGTTTCGCCATGGTGCGCGGCGGCCATCTCGATGTGGCGATCCTCGGCGCCTACCAGGTGGCGGAAAACGGCGATCTCGCCAATTGGCGCGTTGGCTCGAAGGGCGTACCCGCCGTTGGCGGCGCGATGGACCTCGTGCATGGCGCCAAACAGGTCGTCGTCATCACCGAACATGTCACCAAGAACGGCGAGCCGAAGCTGGTGGAAAAATGCACCTTCCCGCTGACCGGCGTCGGCTGCATCACCCGCGTCTATACCAGCCATGCTGTCATCGACATCTCGGGCGGCCGTTTCGTCCTGCGGGAGAAACTCGGCAGCATGACGATCGAGGAATTGCAGGCGATGACGGGTGCCACGCTCCATGTCGAAGGCCCCGTCGCCGATCTCGTCGTGCCGGAACTGTGAGGAAAACCATGAGAGAAGCCTATATCTGCGACTATATCCGCACGCCCATCGGCCGCTTCGGCGGCTCGCTGTCGTCTGTGCGTGCCGACGATCTCGGCGCGATCCCGCTAAAGGCGCTGTTGGCGAGAAACGCCGGCATTGACTGGGAAGCCGTCGACGACGTCATCTTCGGCTGCGCCAACCAAGCGGGCGAGGACAATCGCAATGTCGCGCGCATGTCGTCGCTGCTGGCTGGTTTGCCCGTCTCGGTCTCAGGCACGACGATCAACCGGCTGTGCGGCTCCGGCATGGATGCCGTCATTGCCGCCGCCCGCGCCATCAAGGCGGGCGAGGCGGAGCTGATGATCGCGGGCGGCGTCGAGAGCATGAGCCGCGCGCCCTTCGTGCTGCCCAAGGCGGACAGTGCCTTCTCGCGCCATGCGGAAATCCACGACACGACCATCGGCTGGCGTTTCATCAACCCGCTAATGAAGCAGCAATACGGCGTCGATTCCATGCCGGAGACCGGCGAGAACGTCGCCGCGGATTTCAAGGTGTCTCGCGAGGACCAGGACGCTTTTGCCCTGCGCTCGCAGGCTAAGGCCGCGGCGGCGCAGGCGAACGGACGACTGGCGACGGAAATCACGCACGTCACCATTCCGCAGCGCAAGGGTGGTTCGACCGTCGTAGAAAGGGACGAACATCCGCGCGCAACCACGCTGGAAGCGCTCGCCAGGCTCGGCACGCCCTTCAAGAAAGAAGGCGGTACGGTGACGGCCGGCAATGCCTCCGGCGTCAATGATGGCGCGGCAGCCCTCATTATCGCGTCTGAAGCAGCGGTGAAAAAGTACGGCCTGACGCCGATCGCCCGCATTCTCGGCGGTGCCATGGCGGGCGTTCCCCCGCGCATCATGGGCATCGGCCCGGTCTACGCCACGCAGCGCCTCTGCGCGCGCCTCGGCCTGAAACCCACCGATTTCGACGTGATCGAACTCAATGAAGCCTTCGCCTCGCAGGGCCTTGCGACGCTGCGCAGCCTCGGCATCGCAGACGATGCCGAGCACGTCAACCCGAACGGCGGCGCCATCGCGCTCGGTCATCCGCTCGGCATGTCCGGCGCGCGTATCACCGGAACGGCGGCTCTGGAGCTGCAAGTGACGGGCGGGAAGCGCTCGCTCTCCACCATGTGCATTGGCGTCGGCCAAGGCATTGCCGTGGCGCTTGAACGAGCAGGCTGAGACTGGCAGAGCGCTGCCCATCAGCAGCTAGGCTCCGCACACAAATTTGGTGGGGCGGTTAATCCGTCCACATCTGCACTAGGAGATCATATGCGGATAGGAAGCCCGAGGGAAATAGCACCGAATGAGGGCCGAGTGGCGCTCACGCCTGCGACTGCGCAGCAGCTGCAAAAGCTCGGACATGAATGTCTCGTTGAAGCGGATGCGGGGCTTAGCGCAGGCTTTTCCGACGAAGCCTACCGCGCTGCGGGCGTCACTGTAGTGGACGGCGCTGACGAACTGTTTGCACGGGCGGACGTAGTCGCCAAGGTGGCGCCGCCGACGGCGGACGAAGTAGAAAGGCTTAGCTCCGGCAAGACTATTATCTCCTTCTTCTACCCGGCCCAGAACAAGGATCTTCTCGAGCTTGCCCAAGGCAAGGGCGCCAATGTCGTTGCCATGGACATGGTGCCCCGCATTTCTCGCGCGCAGAAAATGGACGCGCTGTCCTCGATGGCCAACATCGCCGGCTACCGCGCGGTAATCGAGGCGGGCAACAATTTTGGCCGGTTCTTCACCGGCCAGGTGACGGCGGCCGGCAAGGTGCCGCCGGCGAAGGTGTTGGTGATCGGCGCCGGCGTCGCCGGTCTTGCGGCGATCGGTGTCGCCACGTCGCTCGGCGCGCAGACCTATGCGTTCGATGTGCGTCCTGAGGTGGCCGAGCAGATCGAGAGCATGGGCGCCGAATTCGTCTATCTCGACTTCGACGGCGGTCAGCAGGACGGGGCGGCAACCGGCGGTTACGCGGCCCCCTCTTCGCCGGAGTTCCGCGAGAAGCAGCTTGCCAAGTTCCGTGAGCTCGCGCCCCAGATCGACATCGTCATCACCACGGCGCTGATCCCCGGTCGCGCTGCGCCAAAGCTCTGGCTTGCCGACATGGTGGCGGCAATGAAGCCCGGATCGGTTATCGTCGACCTGGCGGCCGAACGGGGCGGCAACTGTGATCTCACCGTCGTCGGTCAGCGGGTTTTCTCCGACAACGGCGTCGTCGTCATTGGCTACACCGATTTCCCGAGCCGCATGGCCGCGCAGGCGTCCACGCTCTATGCCACCAACATTTGTCATATGCTGACGGATCTGACGCCGGGCAAGGATGGCAAGCTCGTCCATAACATGGAGGACGATGTGATCCGCGGCGCGACCGTCGCCTTCGAGGGGGGCATCACCTATCCGCCGCCACCGCCGAAGATCGCCGCGATTGCGGCGCAGAGGCCAAAGGAAAAGGTGAAGGAACCCACGCCGGAGGAAAAGCGGGCCATTGAAGCCGCAGCCTTCAAGGCCCAGACGCGGAACCAGCTTGGACTGCTCGCCATCGGCACGGCGCTACTGCTTGTCGTCGGCGCCTTTGCGCCGCCGGCCTTTATGGGCCACTTCGTCGTCTTCGTGCTCGCCTGCTTCGTCGGTTTCCAGGTCATCTGGAACGTCTCGCATTCGCTGCACACACCGCTGATGGCCGTTACCAATGCGGTCTCCGGCATCGTCATTCTCGGTGCTCTGCTGCAGATCGGGTCTGGCAACTGGCTGGTGGTGTTGCTTGCGGCGCTGTCGGTACTGATCGCCACGATCAACATCGTCGGCGGCTTCCTCGTCACGCGGCGCATGCTCGCCATGTTCCAGAAATCCTGATCGGGCAGGGGTAATCATTATGATGATCGGTATCGTATCGGCCGCCTATATTGCGGCAGCCGTCCTCTTCATCCTCTCGCTCGGCGGGCTTTCGGGCCAAGAAAGCGCCAAGCGTGCCGTCTGGTACGGCATGACAGGCATGGCACTTGCCATTGTCGCCACGGTCTTCGGACCTGAGGTCGGCAACTGGCTCGTCATCGTCCTGATGATTGCAGGCGGTGCTGTGCTCGGCCACTTCGTCGCCTCTCGCGTCCAAATGACCGAGATGCCGCAACTCGTTGCTGCACTCCATTCCTTCGTCGGTCTTGCCGCCGTGTTCATCGGCTTCAACGCCCATATCGAAGCGGAAGACGTCGCTGGCCTCGATGCAGCGGCGCGCTCCGCATTGACCGGCTTTGCCGCAATCCTTGCCTACAAGGTGCCGGTCGAGCTGTCGATCATGAAGGTGGAGGTCTTCCTCGGCGTGTTCATCGGCGCCGTCACCTTCACCGGTTCCGTCATTGCCTTCGGCAAGCTCGCCGGCAAGGTCGACGGCAAGGCGAAGAAGTTGCCGGGCGGGCATGTCCTCAATGCGGGGGCTGCACTTCTGTCGCTCGTGCTCCTGGTGCTCTACGTCAACGGCGCCGGAACCTGGACGCTGGTTCTCATGACCCTCGCCGCCTTCTTCATCGGCTATCACCTGATCATGGGCATCGGCGGCGCCGACATGCCGGTGGTCGTGTCGATGCTGAACTCCTATTCCGGCTGGGCGGCCGCAGCCATTGGCTTCACGCTCGGCAACGACCTGTTGATCGTTACCGGCGCGCTGGTCGGCTCGTCGGGCGCAATCCTTTCCTACATTATGTGCAAGGCGATGAACCGCTCCTTCCCGTCGGTCATCCTCGGCGGTTTCGGTGCGACGACCGGGCCACAGATGGAGATCGTCGGCGAGCAGATCGCCATCGATGCCGACGGTGTTGCCGCCGCCCTCAACGATGCGGACTCGGTCGTCATCGTGCCGGGCTACGGCATGGCGGTGGCGCAGGCGCAGCAATCGGTCTCCGAACTGACCCGCAAGCTGCGGGCCGCCGGCAAGACCGTGCGTTTTGCCATCCACCCCGTCGCCGGCCGCCTGCCGGGCCACATGAACGTGCTGCTTGCCGAAGCCAAGGTCCCCTACGACATCGTTCTCGAAATGGACGAGATCAACGAGGATTTCCCGGACACGGACGTCGTCATCGTCATCGGCTCCAATGATATTGTCAACCCGGCCGCCCAGGACGACCCGAACTCGCCCATCGCCGGCATGCCAGTGCTCGAAGTCTGGAAAGCCAAGCAGGTGTTCGTCTCCAAGCGCGGCCAAGGCACCGGCTATTCGGGGATCGAGAACCCGCTTTTCTACAAGGAGAACACGCGGATGTTCTATGGTGATGCCAAGGGTTCAATTAATAAGCTACTTGCGGCTTGTTGACTCGTCTGATTCCTGTCTGCTCCGAAACGTCCGCGTCGGCGCTCATGAAGTTATTGCTCTCGCATCCAACGGTTGGTCGCATCAAGTCTCACGCGATCGACGAGGTTGCCAAGGTCATTACACAGGTGGTGGCGAAACATCTTAAGCGTTGCCTGCCGGGGCTTGACGGGCATTTGTCGCTTCAGACAATGCGACATTGGCGGAGCAGTTAACGCCGCCGCACTTGCATTCGTCGCTCAGCTAATCTCAAGTGACCACGGAGAGCCACGCCAGCAGCCGTAATGGACTCGATGTTGCGGGCAGAGTAACCCAAAAGCTGCTGCTACTGGGCGTGACGTCATCGCCCAATTGTCCAAAGGTCCACTACTCCCGGACCACGGCGCGCCTTGGCTACTGTTTTCCAACTTTGAATCTGCGGGCAGGACTTTTGCCTGTCCAAGCCTTAAACGCCCGTGAGAACACAGTCGATTCGGCGTATCCGAGCGCGGCCGAAATTTCTTCCACCGACACATTGCCCTGCGCCAAATACGCAGTCGCCATCTGCTCCCGATAGTCCCTTAAAATAGCGCGTATCGAGGCTCCCTCCTCCGAGAGGCGTCGTTGAAGAGTCCGCGGCGTTATCCCCATCTCCGAAGCAAGGTCGGGTAATTCAACAGGCGAGATTCCCAATCGGACGCTTATTAGAGCCTTTACTTGTTCCGTCGCTGATACCTCCTCGTTGCTCGCCGCTATGACCGAGGCCATGTGTTGGTTGAGGATGTTAATGAACTCCCTGTCTTCAACCCTATATTGTCGATCAGCATCCCGCGGATCAATGATTATACAGTTCCTAGTCTGACCGAAACGCACTGGCGCCCCGAAGATGCGCTGCAGTGCAGCTTCCTGGCCGACAGACGTGTGTTCGAGATGGACCTCCAACGGCCGCCAGTTGCTGTCGAAGGCTGCTTGGATCTGGCTGCATATGCACGCAAGAGTAAACTCGGTGTCCTGCCTGAGGAGGCTCTTTGGTTTAATGTCGTCGTGGACTTTATAGCTACACATCAAGCCTTCCGGGGAGAGCTGAACCGAGAAGGTCGTCGCTGTTTGAAACGCTGTGGCGTAACGTGCATAGTAGCTCAGAGCGGAGCCAATCGAACTTGCTTGCATCAGAAGCAAGCCTATTGGCCAGAGATCACCGGGACGCAACGCGAAGCCGAGCCGAGCGCCCAGCACTGGGTCTTCAAACGTCCTCGCGGCGTCCTCAAAGAATTCCAAGTAGTCACGCATATCGACACGTGCATTCGGATTGCCAATACGCGCGTCCGAAAGGCCGTGACGTGTAAGCAATGCTTTCAAGTGTGTGCCAGCTCTCGGCAGATTCTGAATGATCGCCTGCAAAACGAACACTCGAATGGATGCCGGCCGGCGCTTGATGCTAAGCACCATCCGACCCTCTATTTGCAGCGTTTGTCGTAAATTGTCATCTTCCTGTCATGCTCTGTGATGGACCTGCCGCGCAAGGAGCGCATCATACACTAACAAAAATCAAGTAGACTTGTCAGGGGAACCACATGTCAGATAACCAAAATTCACAATTTGCGAAACCGAAGCTTGCGGCCAGCTCATTGGGAGTGGCGCATATTGTTTTCTTTGTCGTGGCCGCTGCGGCGCCCATGGCTGCGGTAGTCGGCGCCACACCTCCTGCGTTTGCCTTCGGTAATATTGGCGTTCCCGGCGCGTTCCTTTTGGTGGGGCTACTGTACCTTATCTTCTCCGCTGGCTTCACGGCTATGGCCCGCCATGTGAGCAGCGCGGGCGGTTTCTATGCCTACATCTCCAAGGGCCTCGGCCGACCATTCGGTATCGCCGGCGCGTTCCTCGCCATCGTGACCTATTTCGCCATCCAGATCGGCGTCTATGCGCAAGTCGGTGTCTTCGCGCGCGCGGCTCTGGAGCCATTCGGGATCGGTCTGCCTTGGTGGTTCTGGTCGCTTCTCGTGCTCACGGCGGTCCTCTGGTGCGGCCAGCGGCATATTGTTTTCTCGGGACGGCTACTCGGCATCTGCATGATCGCAGAGCTTCTAATTTTGGCGCTTTTTGCCATCGGTGTAGTCCTGATCGGTGGCGGCGATGGGGGCTTGACAGCGGCTGGCCTTCAACCGTCCGATGTCTTTGCACCAGGGCTTGGGATCACATTAATATTCGTTGTCAGCGCCTTCATCGGCTTTGAGGCGACTGCCATCTTCGGGGAGGAGGCTGCTAATCCCGACCGCGCAATTCCACGCGCGACCGTCGCGGCCGTGACCATCATCACCGTTTTCTACGCCTTCGTTAGTTGGGCAGTTATTCAGTATTATGGCTCCTCCGTCGTTGCCGCTAAGGCAAGTGAATCGATGGAGAACTTCTATATCAGCGCGGTTGCCGGGGTCCTCGGCGGCTGGTCCGCAGTGACCGTGAACATCCTGCTGCTAACAAGCCTCTTCGCGTGCTTGTTGTCCTTCCACAATACTCTTAACCGGTATATCTACGCGCTCGGTCGCGACGGACTCTTGTGGACCGGCCTGTCGCGCGTCCATACGGCGAACGCATCCCCACATGTAGCCGGGCGTGTTCAGTCGGTTCTTGTGGCCGCCGTCCTCGTAGGCTTTTCCCTGATCGGTGCTGATCCCTATGCGGTCGTGTATGCTTGGACTCTGGCCTTCGCAGGTATCGGAATTTTGGCTGTGCAAGTCCTGGTATCAATTTCCATCCTCGCCTTCTTCCGGACAGAAAGACGTGGCTTCTCAACCATGCGTGTAGTGGTTGCTCCTATTGCTTCTGGAATCGCCCTTGCCGCAGCCTTCGTTCAGGTCTCGATGAATCTGCCGCTGCTCACCGGGAGCGAGAGTCCCATCGTGGCCTCCTTTCCAGCATCTGTAATCTTGATCGCGGTGGCGGGCATTCTCATCGCCCTGTACATCCGACGTACCAACCCCGCCCTCTACGACAGGCTCGACCGCACCTTCGCCGAGGCGACGGCCGAGACATGAGCGGTTTTTGCGGTCACTGACAACCTAGCTATCCATCAAAACAAACCACGGCAATGACCCATTCCGGGATGGACTGAGTTCGTCCCCTGAAATGAACGGAGCAAAAAAGATGAAACTCGATTATGAGACGTCTCTTAAGAACTTTTCCGAGGCATTCCATCTATCCAAGATCGAGACACGGAGGGGTCGGGACTTGGTTCCCGGCGGCTTCAGCCGAAGAACCTTCAATTATGGTCCTCACGCAGTTTTCGCGAAGAGCGGCGAGGCGCAGTACATCAATACGATTGACGGAAAGCGGCTTCTCGACCTAAACAACAATTTCTCCACCAATGTCCTGGGCCACAATCACCCTGCGGTCGTTAGGGCTATCGAGGAGCTTCTTGCTTCAGGATTTTCGTTTGGCAACCCCACGGGCCACGAGCTCGAGCTTGCGCAACTGCTTTGCGAGCGCATCGAGTCGGTAGAACAGATAAAGTTCTTCTGTTCGGCCAGTGAGGCTTGTCTTGGCGCGGTCCGCATAGCGAGGGGATATACGGGCAGAAAGAAAATCGCCAAATTCGAAGGTGGCTATCATGGCTTTGCCGATGACCTCGCTATCTCCACTCACCCAAGCCCCGCCAATTTTCCCGGCCCTAACTTCAGTCCAAGGTCAGTTCCCGACTCCGACGGTATCCCCGCCTACAAGGTCGATAATGTTATCACTTTGGTCCAAAATGATTACAAAGCCTGTGAAAGTATTCTGAGACGGCACGCTGGCGACGTCGCGTGCATCATCATGGAACTTCAGTCTTGCGCCGGCGGTATCGTCGCTCTCGATGAGGGGTTTGTGCGCAAACTAGGCGATCTCGCAAAAGAACTAGGCATCCTGCTGATATTCGACGAGACGATTACGTTGCGTGCCGCCTTCGGCGGTCTGCAGAGCCTCTACGAGACTAAGCCTGATCTGACGGTTATGGGCAAAATGATCGGCGGCGGCCTCCCGATCGGCGCTGTCGGGGGCTCGCGGCAGATCTTTCGTATCATCGAAGAAAACCAAGTCATGATGTCGGGAACTCACCATGGCCATCCAATGGCCTGTGCGGCCGGCCTAGCAACTATGAGGGTCATGGACCGCGATGCCTACCAGAAGCTCAATAGGATGGCGAAAACGGTCCGAGATCAGTTGAACTCCTGGGCAGAGGAGAAAAACTATCCCTTTGTCGTGTTTGGTGACTTTTCCATCCTCGGCTATGCCTTCACCAAGGAGCCGGGTCAGACGATTACGACGCACAGGGATTACTGGAACAAGATCGACGACGAAAAGATGACGATCTATGCGTTGGAGATGGCGACGCGCGGCTATTTCCCCGTCCATCGCGGACAACTCGGCCTTACGCTTCCTATGACGGAGGAAGATATTGCTGGGTACATCGAAACCACGAAAAACATCATCACTGAAATCTACGCGCAGTACTAACGCACGAGATCCAAATTGTTGTCGAGGGCTCAGCTTTTGGGCAGGAGGAAGAACCATGTTTGAACTTCAACAGATAATCGCCGGCAAGTCCGTACCGGCCGTTTCCGGCAGGACTTACGATCGCGTTGACCCGTATACGGGTAAGGTTGCGAGCCGCGCCCCGGCTTCCGACCTGGAGGATGTGAAGGCCGCCGTGGCTGCGGCTGCAGCGGCATATCAGGCCTGGTCGAAGACCGGCCCCGCAGAGCGCCGCGGACTGCTCTTAAAGGCTGGTGACCTACTGGAGTCGAAAGCCGACGAGTTCGGCCGCCTCATGATCGAGGAAACCGGCGGAACGGTGCCTTGGGCCGTTTTCAATACCGTGCTGGCTGCCGGCATTCTTCGAGAAGCCGCTAGTATGACCACCCAGGTCCAGGGCGAGGTTATTCCGTCCGACAAGCCCGGCACGCTATCAATGGCCGTGCGCCAGCCGGCGGGGGTTTGTCTGGGGATCGCCCCATGGAACGCACCTGTTATCTTGGGAACGCGCGCTATCGCGATGGCACTTGCTTGCGGGAATACGGTGATCTTAAAGGCGTCCGAGGCATGCCCGGGCGTACATCTCCTTATCGGCAAGTGCCTCGTAGAAGCAGGCCTGCCCGATGGCGTCGTGAATGTCATCACCAACGCGCCTGAGGATGCCGCGAAGGTAGTGGAGGCGCTGATCGCCGCGCCGGAGGTACGTCGCGTCAACTTCACCGGCTCCACAAAGGTCGGGCGCATCATCGGCGAGCTGTGTGGGCGTCATCTGAAGCCCGCACTGCTGGAACTCGGTGGTAAAGCGCCGATGATCGTCCTAGACGACGCCGACATTGATGCCGCGGTGAACGGCGCGATCTTCGGTGCGTTTGCAAACATGGGGCAGATCTGCATGTCGACGGAACGGATCATCGTTGACGAGAAGATCGCCGACGAATTCGTGGCCAAGCTTGCAGCGCGCGCCAGCAAGCTGCCTGCCGGCGACCCGCGCGGGCATGTCGTCCTCGGTTCGCTGGTCACACCCGAGGCAGCCACCAAGATGGAAGAGTTTATCGCGGACGCCGTTGGGAAGGGCGCCAAACTCGTGGCCGGCGGCAACCGCACCGGTTCAGTGGTCGATGCTACCCTCCTCGACCACGTGAAACCGGGTATGCGCTCTTTCGAAGAGGAGTCCTTTGGACCTGTAAAGCCGATTGTCCGCGTGCAGGACGAGGCCGAAGCGATCCGTATTGCGAACGAAACTGAGTATGGGCTGTCATCGTCAGTCTACAGCCGCGATGTACAGCGCGCGATGGAGGTCGCCACTCAGATTCAAACGGGCATTTGCCACATTAATGGCCCGACCGTCCACGACGAGGCTCAGATGCCATTCGGCGGCGTCAAGAATTCGGGGTATGGGCGCTTTGGGGGAAAGGCAGCAATCAACGAGTTCACGGATGTTCGTTGGATCACCATAGAGGACCCACACCAACACTATCCGTTCTAGTCGCCCCCACCAAGTGTGATGGGGCTTTAGGCAAAGAGGTGTAGCTGAGCCGCGGCGGCGGCTGTCTGGTCCGTCCGAGCCAGCGTGGGTAATGTGCCAGGCGGCGGAATGACCGGACTAGCAATAAGACCGGGCGGCAACGGTTGATTCCAGCCCGGATGAAGAAGGCGTCGCAACTGTTAGGCAGTACGGGGCTGGGCCGTGAAGAAAGGCGTCAGTGATGTAAGCGCGATCCTTGTTGCGGAATTGTCTCGCTGGGGCCGCTCGACGACGGATTTTCTCCACACTTTGCGCGAACTGGAAAGCTGGAAAGTGTCGGTCATCGCCATGAACGGCATGGCCTTCGACCTTTCATCGCCGCATGGGCGGATGCTGGCGACCTTGCACTCCGGTATTGCGGAATTCGAGCGTGATCGGTGAACGGGTCAAGTCTGGCCTAGCCGCAGCAAAAGCGCGCGGCAAGAAACTAGGCCGCCAAATCGGCGAACGCCCAAAATCGGACCGGCTTACACCGAAAGTCATGGCATTCGTCGAAGCGGGCCGCAGCTACCTTTGGATCGCTCGTGATTTTGGCATCAGCAAAAATACCGTGACTGAGATCGCAAAACGAAGGCGCGCGGAGAGTACATGAACAATCCAGACGTTAGGCATGTTAGCCGCTCGGTGCCATCTGTCCAATGCGCCCGTGTGCCGATCTTCTCTTGCGCCGGCGCCCCACCCATTGGTTGCGGTGAGAGCTTACTTTTGGATGCCGGTGGCTTGTGACCAGACAACCGCCCATTGCCCATTGCGCTTCTCATAGGCGTCGGTGTGCCAGTAGTCACTGAGGGGAACCTTGTGCCCGCCAAAGACCGGCTTGAGTTGAGCGCGATAGAGGATTATTGCGGCTTTGAGCGCTGCACCGAGACCCGAGAGGCCGTCACCAATCTGCGGCTTGTGCTGGATGTAGTTGTCGCCAGTGATTTAGCCGGTGAGCTTTTCCATATTGCCGTTGACCAGGATGCCCTCGACGAAACCCTTGACGAATTTCTTGTTCGCCTCTGTCTTCGAAATATCGACAGCCTCGGTGGGGCCGTCAGTCATGGTGCGATTCTGGGATTTGGACCAGCGGTTTCCTGCAGGTTGTCCCAATGCTCGACTATCTTGCCATTCTTGAAGCGGAAGATGTCGAAGCCGATCTTCAGTTCGAAGAAATTGTAATCCGTGTGGGCAAAGACGAGGTCGCCGACCTGAAACACCCACATTGTGTTCACTTTCGCGGATCCTTAGGGAAGAATTGCAAGCCGTTCGCCGAAGCCCTTCAGCCCGTCGGCTACGCCGAGATTATGCTGGAAGGTGAAGGCATTGATCAGCGTTCGGCTCGGCCTGACGTCAGTGGAACAGAACGACCTCTCCGCGGAAGTGGCGATCACGCCGCGTTCACTCCAGCGACGGCTTAAAGAAGAGGACACCTCTCTGCTCGCAATCCTGAAGGACTATCGAGAGCAGATGGCGACCGCGTATCTCGCACAAGGCAACATGACAGCCGAAGCAATATCCACCGCACTGGGTTATGCCGAGGCGACGGCGTTCTCACGCGCATTCAAATCCTGGACAGGCAGGAGTCCTTTTACATGAACCGCGCTGTGCCTTGAGTGGAATTATTTCTACTCCTGATCGTCCTCTGACGTATAACCGTCTGCTGGAACAAAGATCTGAGAGGGAAAGACAATTCACTTGCACGGAATAATCACATTTGTTCATCAGTAAGAATATAATTTTCTGCGATCTTTCGTCCAAACGCGCGATACCGGTGACCTTCGCTACTTAATCTTTGCTTAGAAGGACGAGAGCTAAGCTGTACACATCACTTTGCTTGACTTGCTCGTCCAAGCTCACCTTCGATCAGCGCTACGCTTGAGCCTGGTCGCCAAGACGTTGCGGATAGAGAAGCTCGAATGGATCCGCAAAACACCTGGCAACTTGGAAAGTATGTCCTTGTGAATGCGCTCAAACTCCCCGGCACTTGCGACTTCAACGCGCAGTAAATAATCCGACCCACCCGTCATCAGAAAGCACTCCTGGATTTCAGGATACCTTCGCACCGCTGCCTCGAAGCGATCGAGATGATCTTCTGTCTGCCGTTCCAGCGTGATGTTTATTATGACCGCAATCGTTGCAGAGGTGCTTCCGGTTTCCACGAGTGCTGTGTAGCCTCGGATAACGCCGCCCGCCTCCATCAGCTTGATGCGCCTCAGGGTTGCAGACGGAGATAGCCCAACTTCTGCAGCAAGGCTAGCGTTGCTCCTGCGTGCATCCACTCGAAGCAGCCGTAGAATATTTCGATCGATGGCATCGAGCGCTGTCATGGCACCTTCTTTAAAATATTAGCGGTTTATTTCAACAATTACCATCTTACGCAATAATCGGAAACACATTCATCAGAAATCCCGCGATTGTTTCAATAGGCTTTGACGAGTTCTGGAGGTTTCTTACATGCACGGCACATCGCGGATTGGAACGGACATCGCGAACATCGATTGGGGAGGTGCTTCCGGATACCTGACTATCGATCTGACAAAACTCGCCAAAAACTACGAGCGTCTAGCCGAAGAGGTTGCCCCGGCGCGCGCAGCGGCCGTTGTGAAGGCAGACGCCTATGGCCTCGGTGCTGTCCGTGTCGCCGAACGACTCTACGCCCATGGTTGCCGCCACTTCTTCGTAGCCCACTTCGTCGAAGCTCTTGCCCTGCGCCCCCATCTTACCGCTGACGCCACCGTCTTCGTGCTGAACGGCCTCCAGCCCGGCAACGAATTTGCCTGCGCGCACGACGGCATCGTACCGGTCATCAACGCGTTGGAGCAATGGCACCAATGGGCCGGCATGGCACAAACTCTCGGCCGCAAGCTTCCGACTGTCTTGCAGTTCGATACTGGAATGTCGCGCCTCGGCGTGCCACCGGAAGACCGCGCGGCCCTCGCCTATCTCGTCAAGGAGGAAGGTGGAATCGACGTGCTGTTCCTCATGAGCCACCTTGCCTCCGCCGACGATACGGACAGCACGCAGAACGACGACCAGCGCACCGCGATGAACAGCATCGCGGCGGAATTCCCGCAGTTTCCTGTCTGCTTCGCCAATTCGGGCGGCATCTTCCTGGGCGCTGACTATCACGGCGTCCTCGCCCGCCCCGGCATCGCACTCTATGGCGGCGCCCCGACCGCCGGCAGGCAAAACCCCATGGAGCCGGTTGTCAGCCTCGATATCGCCGTTGTGCAGACGCGCACCGTGGCCTCCGGCACGCGAGTGGGCTATAGCGGCGCGCATGTCACGACAGGCATTACCCGCCTTGCCACCATCGCGGCCGGCTATGCGGACGGCCTGCCGCGCAGCCTTTCGGGCCGGGGCGCCGTTTATTGCGACGGCATTCGTCTGCCGATAGTCGGCCGAGTCTCGATGGACAGCATCACCGTCGACGCCTCTGCCCTGCCGGAGGGCCGTCTCACACTCGGCGGCCGCGTAGAGATGCTGGGTCCGCACCAGACGCTGGAAGACGTCGCGCGCGACGCCGGTACGATTTCCTACGAGATCCTCACCGGTCTCGGCCATCGCTACGAGCGGCACTACCGCTAAACCTTCTCCTTCTTTTCCTGTGAGGATATCATGAAAGTCATCGTTCTCGGCGCCGGCATCGTCGGCGTCACGTCGGCCTACCAGCTTGCCAAGGCGGGACATGAGGTCACGGTCATCGACCGCCAGCCTGGCCCGGCGCTGGAGACGAGCTTCGCCAATGCCGGCGAGGTCTCCTTCGGCTACTGTTCACCCTGGGCTGCCCCCGGCATCCCGATGAAGGCGATGAAATGGTTGTTCATGCAGCATGCGCCGCTGATCCTGCGCCCCAAGGTCGACATGGCCATGCTGTCCTGGATGGCGCAGATGCTGCGCAACTGCACCGCCGCGCGCTATGCGCTCAACAAGAGCCGCATGCTGCGCCTTGCCGATTACAGCCGCATCTCGCTCGCCGCTCTGCGGGAGGAGACCGGCATTTCCTATGACGAGCGCATGCAGGGCACGCTGCAGCTCTTCCGCACCGAAGCCCAGCTCGACGCCTCCGCCAAGGACGTCAACGCGCTCGCCGCCGATGGCATTCCCTATGAAGTGCTCGATCCCGAAGGCTGCATCCGCGTCGAACCGGCGCTGAAGCACGTGCGCGACAAGATCGTCGGCGGCCTGCTGACGCCGAAGGACGAGACCGGCGACTGCTTCAAGTTCTCCAATGTGCTGGCCAAGAAGGCCGAGACGCTCGGTGTGCGCTTCAACTACGGCAGCATCATCCGCGGGCTCGATGTGGAGGGCGGCCGAGTGCGCGGCGTTGTCACTGCGCATGGCACGCTTCAAGCCGACGCCGTTGTCGTGGCGCTCGGCAGCTTCTCGCCGCTCCTCGTCCGGCCGCAGGACATCCGCCTGCCGGTCTATCCGGTCAAGGGCTATTCGCTGACGATCCCGATCACCGACGCCACGCGGGCGCCGGAATCGACCGTGATGGACGAGACATACAAGATCGCCATCACGAGGCTTGGCGACCGTATCCGCGTTGGTGGCATGGCGGAGATTTCCGGCTACACCAACGACCTCGGCGAACGGCGCCGCCTGACCCTCCAACATTCCGTTACCGACCTCTTCCCGGGCGGCGACGTGTCGAAGGCGAGCTTCTGGTCTGGCCTTCGCCCGATGACGCCGGACGGCACGCCAGTCATCGGTCCGACAAAGGTCAAGGGCCTCTATCTCAACACCGGGCACGGTACGTTGGGCTGGACAATGAGCTGCGGTTCTGCTCGCGTCATTACGGATCTTGTTTCCGGTCGCAAGCCGGAGATCGACGCCACAGACCTTGCCGTCGCACGTTACGCCTAATCGTATTCAACAGGAGACACGCCCATGCTTAAAGAAATCAACACCAACGAGGCGCCCGGGGCGGTAGGGCCCTTCTCGCAGGCGATCAAGGTCGGCAACCTGCTGTTCGTCTCAGGCAAATTGCCTATCGACCCTGCGACTGGCGAGTTCAACTCGGACGACGCGGCTGCCCAGGCCGATCAGTGTCTCAAGAACATCGCAGCGGTTGCATTTGCAGCAGGAACAAGCCTTGCAAACACTGTAAAGACGACTGTGCTCCTTACGGACCTTGGTAAATTCGGAGAGATTAACGCGGCGACCTTGTAGACAGAGTGTCCAACGGCACACCACGTGGTAGGAAAATCTTCGCCAAGACATAAAGTTGAGTGAAAGACAACGTTATGTTGCAGCTCGATCGCGTGAAGTTGCGATCTTTGAACGAGGTTTGGCGGATATGTAAAAATCGACCGTGCCGTAGCGCACCTATGCCCGCCTGGCCCGGGGATCGTATTTGGCTAATCGAGCCAGTAGGTAATCTACCTCCGCCTTGCCAGCCCCGCTAAGGGCCCCGCCCGGTTTGCGCTGGGTGTCGTGAGCAATAGCGCCGCGCTTTTGGAGGACGTATTTTCTCACAGCCAAGCCGATGTTTTGCTGTTGCTCATAGCGAAGGAGCGGCAGATGAGCACCAAAGAGGTCATGAGCCAAATCACGCTCGCCGCTCTGTTGAAGGCGGACGAGATCAGTAAGCATATCTGGGAAGGCGTACCCCGTCATCGCACCATCCGCTCCACGTTCTCCTTCGAAATCGAGAAAAAGACCACCGTTTCCGCAAAGGATCGAAATATCGCGCATCTCACCCTTCTTCTGGAGTGCACGAAGTGTCGAGATCTTCTCCAGCCCCGGCCAGTCCTCGTGCTTTAGCATCACGCAGGAGGAGTGATTGTTTACAATGGTACGGATAACGTTTGTGCTCATAACAACGTTTAGAATGAGTGGGTAATCTTGAATAGCGAATGGGACGTCGGTCCCGATCGCTTCGACTGCCTGCGAATAATAGGTCACGATTTGATCATCGGTGCGGAGGGTCGAAGGCGGAGCGATCATCACCCCTGCTGCACCGAGTTCCATCGCACTTTTTGCTAGCGACCTCATGGCGGCCAGACCGGGTGCGGAGACACCAACAATAACTGGCACTGTGGCGCGGGCTATCACTTGGCGCGCAACGGCTATCGACTCCTCAGGTTCCAATTTGTGCGCCTCGCCCATAATACCGAGAATCGTAAGTCCGGAGACACCTGCAGCTAAATAAAAGTCAGTAAGCCTTTCGAGAGAGACGAGATCTAAACTGCCATCCGGATGGAAGGGAGTTGCCGCGATCGCAAAGACGCCTTTTGCCGTATGGTCGAGTAGCACAAGAACCTCCTTCTAGACGGCGAGGACGCTCTGAAATGTTCGTCCGCCCAAGTAAACAAAACGAGACGCCGTGCCGATGGGGTGACACGACGCCGCAAGGTAAGTGTTCGCTAGATTACAGGAGAGGGCAATCCGACGCTCACCAGTGTCATTGTCAGTTGCCCGACTGATTCTTCCACTCTTCGTAGCGAGCTTTGTTTTCGGCGTTTGCGGGATATAGGCCCGGCAAAGCGGCACCGTTGTTGACTTCCTGCATAATCCAGCCTTCGAGGCGTTCCTGTTCGGGAGCGAGCTCGAGGATGTCGTCAATCAAGGCCGCCGGGATCACGACGCCACCATCGTTATCAATCACGATAATGTCGTTCGGGAAGACGGCAACTCCACCGCAGCCGACTGGCTGGTCCCAGTCCACGAAAGTAAGCCCTGCCACCGACGGCGGAGCTGCTACGCCCGCACACCACACGGGCAGGCCTGTGCCGAGCACGCCATCCAGATCTCGTACGACGCCGTCAGTTACGAGAGCCGCAACATTTTTCTTTGCCATACGGGCGCACAGGATATCTCCGAAGATACCAGCATCGGTGATGCCCATAGCGTCCACGACGGCAATGCAGCCATCCGGCATCGCCTCGATTGCGGCCCGCGTGGATTTTGGAGACGACCAAGACTCTGGCGTGGCGAGATCTTCACGTGCGGGAACGAACCGTAGCGTGAACGCACGGCCGATGATGCGCCCCTGCCCGGGCTTGATCGGCAATGCGCCGCGCATCCAGACGTTGCGTAGTCCCTTCTTCAACAGGATAGTCGTCAGGGTTGCGGTTGTGACACCCGCCAGGATACTTCTTATTTCTGCGTCGGTAGCCATTGGTTTGCCTTTCAAAATGTTGGTTTGTCAGATGCTTGCGATCATGCCGCCATCGACGCGGATAACGCTTCCGGTGATGAAAGATGCGCGGGCGCTCGCAAGGAAGGCGACCACGTCGCCGTATTCCTGAGGTTTGCCGTACCGACCAACCGGGATGGAGCCTGTGCTTTCCGTTGCAACATCTTCCACTGATCGACCTTCCCGTTTCGCCTTTTGCTCATCCAAGAACATGATCCGCGCAGTCGCAATGCGGCCTGGAAGGACGATGTTCGATGTGATTCCAGCTCCACCGACTTCTTTCGCAAGCGTTTTCGACCAGCCCACCAGAGTGGAGCGGAGCGCGTTCGACAGGCCCAGATTAGGGATCGGAGCAACGACGCCGGAGGACGTCGATGTGATGATGCGGCCCCACCCGGCGCTTCGCATGTTGGGGAGCACCCTGTCGGTCAGCGCGATTACAGAAAGGACCATCGACTGAAAGAACTTAGACCACAGCTCGGGAGACTGGCCAGAAACCGCTGTCGGTGGGGGTCCACCTGTGTTGTTCACCAAGATCGCGACATTTCCATATACACCCTCGATCCGCGCGACGTTGCTCTCGATCACCGCGAGATCGCTGATGTCCCACGTTAGGGCGAATGCGTCCCCACCCACAGATTTGATTTCGGCAACGGTCTTTTCCGCCGCGTCGAGATCAATATCCGCCACGACGACTTTTGCACCCTCAGCTGCCAAAGTTTGCGCGATGGCTCCGCCCAGACCGCCGCCGGCACCCAAGACCAGGGCGCATTTTCCGTTAATTCCCAAATCCATTTTATTCAGTCCTCACTGTGTTTATCGTAGGGACGAGCATGCGTCGCCAATTCGTGCGCACGCTGCCTGAAGGCGCTCAGTCGAAGTTGCAAACGAGATCCGGAAATAGGGCCCAAGGCCGAACGCGGAGCCGGGAACGACTGCTACGCCGACCGATTCCAGCAAGTAGGTCGCGAAACCCACGTCACTTTCGATTAGATTGCCATTGGGCTGCCTTTTGCCGATAACTCCGGCGCAGGACGGGAACAGGTAGAACGCGCCATCCGGCGTGCGGCAGGTCAGGCCGTCAGTCGAATTGAAAGCAGAAAGACATAAATCGCGACGTTCCTGGAAAACGACATTCCGCTCAGCAAGGAAATCGAGGGGACCTGTAAGAGCGGCGACAGCCGCTGCTTGTGAAACCGAACTCGGATTGGTCGTGCTTTGCGACTGGATCGTCGCCATTGCCTTGATCAATTCAGCGGGGCCGCCCGCATAGCCGATACGCCAACCTGTCATCGCATAAGCTTTGGAAACGCCATTGCAAGTGAGAACACGCTCGCGCAAACGAGGCTCAACCGCGGCGATCGTGCTGAAATCCCAGCCGTCGTACCGAATGTGCTCGTACATGTCGTCGGTCAGCACGAGAACACGTGGGTGGCGCAGGAGAACTTCTGCAATCGCCTTGAGTTCGCGGGCGGAGTACCCTGCCCCCGTCGGATTGCTAGGCGAGTTGAGAACCAGCCATTTCGTCCGTTCAGTGATCGCACTCTCCAGGGCGGCAGCGGTAAGCTTGAACCCGCAATCTTCACCGCAGGCGACAATGACAGGCACACCGCCGGTGAGCAGAACCATGTCGGGATATGACACCCAATAGGGCGCTGGAATGATGACTTCATCGCCTTCGTCCAGCGTTGCTGTGAACGCGTTGAAGATTACCTGCTTGCCGCCGGTTCCGACGGAAATACTAGTGGTCTCATATTCCAGGCTGTTCTCTCGCTTGAATTTCTGAACAATCGCCCGCTTGAGTTCCGGCGTTCCGTCAACGTCGGTGTATTTCGTGACACCGTCGTCGATTGCCTTCTTCGCGGCCGCCTTGATGTGATCTGGCGTATCGAAATCCGGCTCGCCTTGGGACAGGGCGATGATGTCGGCTCCACTGCGACGAAGTTCAGCCGCCAAACGCGTGATGGCAATTGTCGGCGAAGGTTTTACTGTCCTTAATCGCTGGGAGAGACTGGTTGGCTCAAATCGCATTGTCATCGCTGGTCCTATTTGTCCTCAGTTTCAGCAGGAATATTGACACGCACTCCAACGTAAGAAAACATGCGCTTTCATGTGTTTGAGATGCAGAAAGTCTAAACAATGGAAACGCGGTTCTTGAAGACGCTACTCTCGGTGATGGACTCTAACTCCATCGCTGCTGCCGCGCGAAAGGAAAACCTCACACCCTCCGCGGTCGTTCAGCGGCTGCGGGCGTTAGAGGATGAGATTGGCGCAGCGTTGGTCAGGAGAGCTGGTCATTCGATGCGAGCCACTGAAGCAGGAACCGCCGTTGTCGATGCAGCCAGGCGCATCGTCGAAATGGCGGAAAGCCTGCCTGGCCTAGCGAACCAGAATGAAGAGATTGGCCGGGTTCGCGTCGGCATCATCCACTCGATGACTACCGGACTCCTTCCGGAAATCCTCACCTCTATGAAGGAGAAGCGGCCCGGGATACAGGTCGACGTGCAGCCCGGACAGTCGTCGGATTTGTTTCAGAGAATGATCGACGGCAACCTTGACGCGGCAATATTGGTAGAGCCCCCATTTGCCATTCCCAAAGAGTTTACATGGCATGAGCTTCGTAAAGATCCCCTCGTCCTTCTGTGCAGTAGTGATGAAGCCGAGAACGATCCAATCGCGCTTCTGAAGCACGCCCCATTCATCCGTTATGACCGAAAGCACTGGGGCGGACGATCGGCGGAAACGTACCTGAGACGGTTGAAAATCAACCTTCAAGAGAAATACGAACTTGATTCACTCGAGGCGATCGCCGTACTGGTGAACAGGGGCTTGGGGGTATCGCTGGTGCCTGACTGGCTGCCGCCATGGCCGGAGGGGCTGTCCTTACGAAAAATATCCTTGGACGGAGCACCCTTTCGAGGCGTGGGTATAATTTTTCCGAGATTGACGACGAACGAACGCCTTGTGAAAGCCTTTGCAGAGGAGGCTCGCGCAGCTGCAAAACTGAAAAACGTCGCTTAGTCGACTAGCGTGACCTGGTTAATTTATCTGGAACGCTATTCATCATCAGTACCTCTGCTCCCACGACACAGTTTCTGCCGTGGCCCAATGTACCAAGTTGAGCACGGCCGAACCACGTTGAAGCCCAGAGAAGGTATTATTTCTTCAGGCCGTTAATTATAGCCATATTGGCATACAAGCGCTTCGTCATCGCGTTCATGTCGCCCATGAGTGGATAGGCCTGCTCAAGAAAGCGACGATATGAGCCCACTCCTCTGTGCTTCTCGAAGATTGGTATGTAGCCGGGCGTCGCGGTCCACGCCGAAAGCGATTGCGGCGAACACTCGCAGTGGAACTGGGTACTGACTGCATGCGTGCCAACAGCCATGATCTGCACCCGTCAACGCGGACGACGCCAATACTTCGGCCGCGTCAGGAACTCTCGTTACTTCCGCCATGAACGAACTGCAGCTATACTCCGTCGACGATCCGGTCGGCCAGCAGGGCTATCGCACACTAATCGCCGGCCCGGAACATCCGCCCTATCGCCAATTCATTCCAGCACCCGGCCATGGACTGGGCTTCAACGAACTTAAGGTGATCGAGTGCCACGAGCTGCTAATGGCGATTGGTGGGGACATGAATGCAAACGTGAGCGACTTTGATAAAGGCTTGGAGATCGAACAAGTCGTGCACGCCATGGCCCGGTCGGCAGAAGCTCAGTGTTGGGTCGACGTCTGATGCAAACGGCGCAATGGCTCACTTAAATGTGTCCAATCGACCTACTCATTTAGAGATTTGGCGCCCTGGAACGACGGCAGGATCTGCATGTAGCGGGCCAGCACGATGAGTTCCGTGCCGGTTTGCTCGACCACGGCCATGATGCGGGCTTCGGCCCGTGACTCATTGGCCTTGGTGACCGGGATGTGGTGGAGCGGAATATCGTGATTGACGAGATCTTCTTATGTTGAGTCAGCGCTGATTGATCAGCCAATCGGCAAAAATGCGCGCCAGTCGCCTTTGGCTGCCCGATTTGGGATAAGCGACGTAGTGGCCGATGTATCGATTGTCTCGGAATTTGCCGGCAAACGGATTCACCAATCTTCCACTCTCTAGCTCTCTCCTAGCGAGGACGTTCGATTCAAGCGTTATGCCAACGCTATTGGCTGCCGCGTCTATCGCCAGGAAACTTCTGTCGAAGCTGATCGATGGCGCGGGCGGAGGGCCAAGATCGTTGATTTCGAACCAGTCGATCCACTGAATCCGTTTCAAATCGCTCCGGATGAGAGGCAGGCGGAAGAGGTCCCTCGGAGATTTGATCTGCGCCGCCATCTCTGGCGAGCAGAGCGGGGCAATGATTTCCTCCGACAGCGGAATGACTATCAGGTCTTCGCGGTTGAGAGGCTCCCCGTAAACAACATCGGCATCGAAGAGCCCGTCGACGAAACGGGCATAGTTCGTGCTGGCCGCAACCCTCACCTCCACGCCCGGGTTTTCTTTCAGGAACTGCGGCAATCGCGGCGAGAGGACCTGTGCGGCAAAACTCGGCGCACAATGGAGACGCAGGAGCTGCGCCTTATTCGATGAAATTTGCTCAACACCTCTGCGCAGTTCCTCGAAGGCATTCGAGGCATGCGTCAAGAGCGTCTGGCCAGCAAATGTCAGCTTGACACTGCGCGTGCTGCGTTCGAACAGCGCGACACCCAGGTCTCTCTCTAGCCTGAAAATCGCGTGACTTATGGCACTTGGCGACAGATTCAGTTCCTCGGCAGCGGACCGGAATGTTCCGAGCCGCGCGGCGGATTCGAAAATACGCATGGCGGATAGTGATGTCATGTGCAGCATCGGATTAGTGAATCACAGTCACCTACCGATGTAAACTTGGCGTTTGTCGAACATGCCCCTTTCAGCCACAAATTCCAGCAGCAGCCTTCATCCGCTGCCGGAACATCAACCAGATGCTTTGAGGAAGGCATTGGGAGGAGACATAGATGCTACTGAAGGGGAAGACCGCGGTCATTTCTGGCGCGGCGAGCAAACGCGGCATTGGCCGTGCGACTGCAGAACTGTTTGCAGAACATGGAGCGCGTCTCGCCATACTGGATCTTGATGGTGAATCCGCGAAGGAAGCGGCCCAGACTTTGCCGGTGAATGACCAGGGCAGCCACATCGGCCTTCGCTGCGACGTTTCGAACAAGGCTGAATGCGATTCGGCCGCCCAAGCGGTCGTATCGGCATTCGGCAAGGTTGACGTGCTGATCAACAATGCGGGCATCACCCAGCCGGTCAAGACGCTCGACATCACAGAGGCCGACTGGCATCGCATTGTTGACGTCAACATGACTGGCATCCTGTTTCTCAGCCAGGCTTTCATTCCCAATATGCGCGACAATGGCGGCGGCTCCATTGCCTGCATTTCCTCGGTTTCTGCACAACGCGGCGGCGGCATCTTTGGTGGCCCCCATTATTCGGCGGCCAAGGCAGGCGTGCTCGGACTTGCCAAGGCGATGGCCCGCGAGTTCGGCCCGGTCGGCATCCGCGTGAATTCCGTGACCCCCGGCCTGATCCAGACGGACATCACGGGCGGAAAGCTGACCGACGAGATGCGAACCGACATCATCAAGGGCATTCCCTTAAGCCGGCTAGGCGACGCGCGCGATGTTGCGAACATCTACCTGTTTCTGGCCTCCGACCTCTCTGCCTACGTCACCGGTGCGGTGATCGACGTCAATGGCGGCATGCTGATCCACTGATAGAGCGCAGGCTCGCCACAGGAGAATTCAATGACCCAGATCGGTCACAATGTAAGCCTGCCGGAACGGGCGCGACGCATCCGCCGCCACGCCTTGCGGATGGGCGAAGTCCAAGGCCAGGGTTACATCGCTCAGGCTCTCGGCATCGCGGATGTTCTCGCGGTATCCTATTTCCACGCCACGCATTATCGGCCGGACGATCCCGAATGGGAAGGACGCGACCGCTTTCTTCTGTCGATCGGGCATTATGCGATCGCGCTTTACGCCGCCCTGATCGAAGCAAAAATCATTCCTGAGGATGAACTGGAAACTTACGGTACGGACGACAGTCGCCTGCCCATGTCCGGAATGGCTGCCTACACGCCCGGCATGGAAATCACCGGCGGGTCGCTCGGCCATGGACTCGGAATTGCTGTCGGCATGTGCCTCGGGCTGAAGCGTAAGAAGTCCGCATCCTTTGTCTACAACCTGTTTTCCGATGGCGAACTGGATGAAGGATCGACCTGGGAAGCGGCGATGTCGGCGGGCTCCTACAAGCTCGACAACCTGATCGCGATCGTCGACGTCAATCAGATGCAAGCGGACGGCCCGTCCCTTGGCGTCATGAACTTCGAGCCGCTTGTCGCCAAGTTCGAAGCGTTCGGCTGGTTCACGCAGCGGGTCGATGGCAACGACATCGAAGCCGTGGTCCGGGCATTCGATGCCGCGCGAAGCCATCCCGAGGCCCGACCCCGCATGATCATCTGCGATACGAAGATGGCAAAGGGCGTACCGTTCCTCGAAGCAAGAGAACGCAATCACTTCCTGCGGGTCGAACCGCATGAATGGGCCGAGGCTCTCAGGATCATCGATGCGGGAGGGACGGCATGAGACGCTCGAAATATAGTCGTCCGGATTTCCTGACGCAGGGCGAAGATCGCCCCAGGCTGACGACATCGGCGATGATTGCGTCGATCGCCGGACCCGATCAGCCAACCAGACCTGCACCGTTCGGCCATGCGCTGGCAGCGCTGGCGCAAACGGACGACCGTATCGTCGGCATGTCAGCCGATCTCGCAAAATACACGGATCTGCATGTCTTCAGATCCGCGCATCCGGATCGCTTTTACCAGATGGGCATGGCCGAACAGCTGCTGATGATGGCTGCCGCCGGAATGGCGCGCGAAGGTTTCCAGCCCTGGGTGACTACCTATGCCGTCTTCGCGTCGCGCCGGGCTTACGACTTCATTTGCCTTGCGATCGCCGAGGAAATGCTCGACGTCAAGATTGTCTGTGCATTGCCGGGCCTGACGACGGGCTATGGCCCAAGCCATCAGGCAACCGAAGACCTGGCCATGTTCCGCGGCATGCCGAACCTGACGATCATCGACCCCTGCGACGCCTTGGAAATCGAACAGGCGGTGCCTGCGATCGCGGCCCACAAGGGCCCGGTCTACATGCGTCTTCTGCGCGGGAACGTGCCGCTGGTCCTCGACGAGTACGGCTATACGTTCGAGCTGGGTAAGGCAAAGCTGCTTCGCGGCGGTCGCGACACGCTGGTCATCTCGACCGGCCTCATGACGATGCGTGCGCTGGAGGCCGCAAAGGCGCTTCAAAAGGACGGCGTGGACGTGGCCGTCCTGCACGTTCCGACAATCAAGCCGCTCGACGAGCAGGCCATTCTCGCCGAATGCCGGAAACAAAACCGCCTCGTCGTGGTCGCGGAGAACCATACCGTCATCGGCGGGCTCGGAGAAGCGGTGGCGGCAACCCTCATGCGATCGGATGTCAGGCCGGCCGGCTTCAGGCAGATCGGTCTGCCTGACGAATTCCTCGACGCAGGCGCCCTGCCCACGCTCCATGATCGATACGGCCTTTCCACGAACAGCATCGCAGCGTCGATCCGGCGCTGGCTGGACGCATGACAATCGATACCCGGTCCTGAAGGGAGGAGCCGTCAGGGCCGGGTATCACGAAAGTAAATTCAGGAGGAGAAAATGAACTTGCGAATTGATAGACGTACATTCCTGGCAACTGCGGCTGCAACGCTCGCTGCACCGACAATCCTTGCAAGCGTCAGGCCCGCAAGGGCGGCGACGACACTTACCCTCGGTCACGGTGCAGCACCAGGAAACCCCCGGACTGTTGCGGCCGCAAAGTTCGCGGAACTTGTCGCCGAAAAGACAGCCGGCCGGGTGACGATCAACGTCGCAGGCGCTGAAACGCTTGGCAGCGATGCCGCCATGCTGACCAGCTTGCGGACCGGCGCGCTCGATTTCACGGCCAACAGCCAGGGCGCAACGTCAGCCCTCGTGCCCGAACTGGCAGCCCTTGGCCTCCCCTTTTTGTTTGATAGCGCAGAAAAGGCCATCGCCGTTCTCTCAGGCCCCATCGGGGCAGAGCTCAACACGCGTTTCGATGCCGTCGGCGTCGTTCCGCTCGACTGGTGGGACAATGGCGTCCGCCATCTGACAAACTCCAAACGCAAGGTGGCAACCCCGGCAGATGTTGCCGGCCTGAAGATTCGCACACCCGCCGACCCGATGACGATCGACATCTTCCAAGCTCTGGGTGCGAGCACCGAGCAGATTGCTTTTGGCGAGCTCTACATCGCTCTTCAGCAAGGCGTGGTCGATGGGCAGGAAAACCCCCTCGCCAACGTCGAGAGCTCCAAGCTCTACGAGGTGAACAAATATATCAGCCTTACCGCGCACAAATGGGAATCGACGCCCTTCCTGATGTCGAAAATCGCCCAGGCGCGCGTTGGCAGCGACCTCGAGGCTATTCAATCGGCAGCCAAGGAGGCCGGCGAACTGCAGCGTCGCCTATCGACTGAAAAGGCGGCCGAGGTGCTCGAGATCTTCAAGGGCAACGCCGCGGTCGAAGTGACTGAGGTTGACCGCGAGGCCTTCATCAAGGCCACAGCACCAGTCTACGATCTCTGGAAAGCCAAGCCATTCGGAGATTTCGTCGGTCAGATCGAAGCGGCAGCAAGGGCTTGACGCCCTCGCATCATCCGGAGGCTATCATGGATAGGCTGCAGGACCTCGTGGAGGCAGTTGCACGACTCGTCGTGCAGGGTTCGCGCTTCGTGACAATCGTGACCGGCATCGCCCTGACACTGGTGACGACGGCAAACGTCGTCGCCCGCTACACGCTGAAAAGCGGCGGTTTCTCGTTCGCGCAGGAACTGCCCATGCTGATCTTTCCCTGGTTCATCCTCGCGGGAATCGTGCTGGCGGCATATGCCGGAGGCCATATGGCGGTCGAGTGGCTGTACGACAAGCTCCGGGGGCCATACCGTCTCATCGCCTTCAGTGTCGCCAATGGCATCAGTGTCGCGACGTTCCTCGTCCTCGCCTATCAAGCGAGCATCGTCGCCGAGATTGCAAGCATCGAGCGCAGCCCCGTCCTGCAGTTGCCCAACAGCATCGGCTACTACTCTCTCGCCATCGGAGCCTTCTTCGTCTCCATCGTTACCGTCGCGGCGACCCTTCGTGTCCTGCGCCTCGGCTGGGACCGCCGCGTCGAACCAAGCGCCGAAGAGGTGCCGCTATGACCCTGATCATGATCCTTTCATTCTGCATTCTGATGGTGATGGCCGTGCCGGTCGGCTACGCCCTGATCATCGCGGCCGGTGCGGCCGTCCTCTTCAATGGGTACGTGCCGCTCTCGGTCGTCGCCCAGCAGGTTTACGATCAAACACAGTCCTTCCCGATGCTCGCCCTGCCCTTCTTCATGCTCGCCGGCACGCTGATGCTGGGCGGCGAGCTCGGCCGGCAGCTCCTCGAATTGGCGTCCCGGGCGATGCAACGCTGGCGCGGCGGGCCTTTGTCGACAACCGTCGTCTCCTCGGTGGTTTTCGGCGGCGTCTCCGGCTCGGCGGTCGCAAATGCCAGCGCGCTCGGATCCGTCCTCATTCCATGGCAGAAAAAGCACGGCTATCCGCCGGCACTCTGTGCCGCAAACAATGCGACGTCCTCCGTCATCGACGTACTCATTCCGCCGTCGATCCCGATGATCCTCTTTTCGCTGGTGAGCGGGGTTAGTGTCGGTAACCTCTTCATCGCGGGCATTCTGCCCGGCCTTCTGATGGCAGGTGGCTTCATCTTCGTCTGCTGGTTCATTGCCGTGCGCCGCGGCTACGAGACCAGCGCCGAAGCCATCCGCAAACGCGATCTGGGATTCTTGGTTCTCAAAAGTTTCCCGGCCATTCTTCTGCCGATCCTGATCATTCTCTTCCTGCGGTTCGGACTGGCGACACCCACCGAGGTCGCCGTCCTTTCCGTGGTCTACTCCCTGCTGCTGAGCCTGCTGTTCTACCGCGACCTGACCTGGAAACGCTTCTGCGACAACGTCGTCGAGGCCGGCACGGGCACGGGGATCGTCATGCTGGTCATCATGGGTAGCGCGGCGGTCGGCTGGGTGCTGACATTCGACCAGGCTCCGCAACATATGGCGGCGTGGGTATCCAGCAACATTTCGAGCCCCATCATGATCATCCTGATGATGAACCTGATCATGCTGGTAGTCGGCATGCCTCTGGACATGCCGCCGGCAATCCTTCTTCTCGGTCCGATCTTCGTGCCACTGGCGGATTCCATCGGTCTCGATCGCGTGCAACTGGGCCTGATGATGGTGGTGAACCTCGGCATCGGCCTCTACACGCCGCCGATCGGGACAACCCTGTTTATCTCGTCGTCGATTGCAAAGGCCCCGCTGGGCGAGACGACCCGCGAACTCTGGCCCTTTTTCACCATGGCGATGCTCGTGCTGTTCGGCGTGAGCTTCATCCCCGCACTGACCATCTATTGAGGGCATGACATGGGTACGGCACGTCAAATTGTCGTTTCAGTGAGCGGGCTGACCAAGGCCTATGGTGCAACATCTGTCCTGAAGGGGGTCGATTTTTCCGTCGATCGCGGAGAGGTACATGCCCTGCTGGGAGGCAACGGCGCGGGTAAATCGACGATGATCCGGATCATCACCGGGTCGGCGGCGAAAGATGCCGGCGACATCGTGTTCCATAGTCCGTCGGGAGAGCTCCGGACAGAAGCCGAAGGCCGGCGGAAGATTGCCGTCGTCCATCAGGAACTGGCCCTTTTGCCGCATCTGACCGTTGCCGAAAACATCGCTCTTCCCTACTTCGCCAATGGCGCCGCCCTGTTCAACAGAAAGCGTGCGGCCGGGCAGGCCTATGATGCCCTCGCGATGATCGACCGTGAGTTTGCGGCGACGTCCCTTCAGCGGCTCATCGGCGATTTGAGCTTGCATGAAGGACAGATGGTCGAGATTGCCCGCGCGCTTGCCTCGGGCGCCGAACTCATCCTGCTGGACGAGCCGACGGCCAATCTGACCGCCCAGGAAACAGATCGGCTCTTTACCGTGCTGCGACGGCTTACCCGGGAAAGCGGGCTGTCGGTCGTCTTTGTCTCCCATCGCATGAAGGAAATCCGGCAGATAGCAAATGTATGCACCATCATCCGCGATGGACGCACCGTCGTCGATCGCGCCGCGACTGCCAGCCTGACGGATGCGGACATCATCGAGAAGATGGGGCAGACGGCGACCGCCCATGTCTCCGAACGAGCGGCTGTCCCCACGCGCCGCGCCCTTGACGGGGAACCCTTGATCATCAAGGAAAACGGCTTCCGTCTTGAACTCAGGCCGGGCACCATACTGGGTGTCGCCGGCGCTCCGGCTGGTCCGTCGACGCTGATCGCCACGCTGGTTGGCGCGGCGCGATCCAGACGCTGGACGGTGTCGCACGCGTCCTGGCCGGACAGTTTCAGCTCGCCGCGGCAGGCGGCAAGACTTGGCTCCGGCTTCATCACCGGCGACCGGTCCCATAAGGGAATTCTGCACAGCCTGCCCATCATCGATAATGTCCTTGCATCCCGGCGCGTTGTTCGCGGCAGCAAGGTGACTGGTGTACACGAACAGACGGAATGTCTCGATCTGATGCAGGCGCTCAAGGTGAAAGCTGCTTCGATCTGGAACCTCCCGAACACGCTCAGTGGGGGAACCCAGCAAAAGCTGCTGCTCGCCCGATGGCTCGGTCTGCCCTCCAGGTTGCTCGTTCTGGAAGAGCCCACGCGCGGCGTTGATATCGGCACCAAACGTGAAATCTATCACCTTATCCGGCAGATGGCGGCGAGCGGGACCGTCATCGTCTGGTGGTCGACCGAGAACGCCGAACTGCTCGAGGTCTGCGACCGCGTCATGGCATTCGATACGGAGGGCCGCTGCGCCGGGGTGATCGAAAATGAAGACTTGAGCGAGGACAGGCTCGCAGAACTCACGGGAATGGCAGCATGACACAGAATACGACCCAGGCATCGGCGGACACCAAACAAGCGACGTTTGAAATCCAGCACAGGGAAAGCATCATCGGATCCTACCGGACCGAGATCGCAATCGCGATTGCCATCATTGTTCTGGCTCTGGCCGTCGGCTCGCAGGTGCCGCAGGCCTTGAGCTGGGGCAATTTTGCAAACATCACCCAGGCCGGCGCACCGCTGATCATCATGTCGCTCGGGGTTCTCCTCGTGGTTATCACCGGCGGCATCGACCTTTCGGTCGGCTCGGTCTTCTCGCTGACGGGCATGGTGACGGCCCAGGCGATGGCCCACGGCTTCGGCGGCTTCGAAGCCAGTTTGATCGGACTATCCGTCGGGCTGCTGTTCGGTTCGATCAACGGATTTCTCGTCACCATCGCCGGGCTTGCACCCTTTGTCGTCACCCTCATCACCTTCGCCGTCGCAGGCTCCCTCGCCTTCATTGTCACCAATGGCCGCTCCATGCCCATCGGCGATCCCGACTTCTGGCTTTTGAACAGCGGCAGCCTTGTTCCCGGCATGCCCAACTACATCCTGTTCTGCATCGTGCTGCTGGTGGTGATTGAGCTTTTCCTGAAGAAGATAGTCGCCGGTCGCTGGTTCTACGCCGTAGGCAGCAGTGCGCAGGCAGCCCGTCTGCTCGGCATCCCCGTCAAGCGCACGACGTTCCTGGCCTATGTCGCCTCGTCGCTTCTCGCCTCGTTTTCCGGACTCCTGACGATTTCCTACATTCTCAACGCAGAATCGACAGCAGGCTCCAGCCTCATGCTTCAGGCGATCGCCGCAGTCGTAATCGGCGGGGCAAGTCTTCTCGGTGGAACAGGCACGGCTGTCGGCGCGGTACTCGGCGCCCTGATGATCACGGTCATTCAGAATGG
The DNA here is from genome assembly GCF_000379605.1 of Rhizobium giardinii bv. giardinii H152. Lineage (GTDB taxonomy): Bacteria > Pseudomonadota > Alphaproteobacteria > Rhizobiales > Rhizobiaceae > Pararhizobium > Pararhizobium giardinii. The sequence continues at coordinate 127,648 of NZ_KB902657.1, forward strand.
CGTCAACCTGATCGGCATCAACAGCTTCTGGCAGGGCTCCGTCACCGGCGTGGCGATCCTGATCGCCGTCCTGATCGATCGGTTCAGCAAATCCCGGCGGGGAGCCGGATGAAGAAAGGCCAGCACAGTGCTGGCTTCGTTGAGGAGGAAGAAATGAAAAACAGTCTGCATAAACATGCCACTCTGGCGATGGTTGCCCTGGCGACGGCGCTCGGCGCCAATGCCGCGCAGGCGCAGGAGAAAAAGACGGTCGCCTATCTTGCCCCGTCGCTCGACATTTCCTATTGGCAGTGGGTCGGCTACGGCGTCAAGCAGAAGGCCGAGGAGCTCGGCATGGACTACATCGAGCTGACCTCCGAAAACTCGCCGGCCAAGCAGATGGACAATGCCCGCACGGCCGTGACGAAAGGTGTCGATGCGATCGTTATCGGGCCGGTCAGCTCGACCAGCACACCACCGCTGCTGGCCTACCTGAAATCTCAGAATATCCCCATTGCTTTTGCCGGCATCGGTCCGCAGCCGGGACAGGCCGACTACACATCTTCGGTTACCGCCAACAATTACGAGACGGGCAAGGCGCAAGGCAGCTTCGTCTGCAAGCTCGCCAAGGAGCGCGGCGGCAACCAGGTGGGCATGCTCTCTCTGCCCCAGGATCGTGAGAACGCCCAGAAATACCTCAAGGGAGCCGAGGAAGCGTTCAAGGCGGATGGCTGCGATCTCGCGCAGATGCTGGAAACACGCGCCCTGACGATCAATGAGGCGGTCACCCAGGCCAACGACATGCTGACCGCCCATCCCGATATTAAGGCCATTTATGGCATGTATGACGAGGCGGGCACAGGGGCGGCCAAGGTTCTGGAGACGCGCGGGCTGACCGGCAAGGTGGGCATCGCCGTCGCCGACGGCAGCCCGACCACCATCGGATTGCTGAAAGCGAACGCCATTCAGGGCATTTTCTTCCAGGAAGCTGTCGGCCAGGGTATCGATGGAACGCAACAGGTTTACAATGCGCTGACGGGTGCAGCCGTCGAGAAGGATCTGGCGCTGGTCATGCCGCTGGTCACCGCCGACAAGGTCGATTCCCCGGAGGCCAAGGCAGTCATCGCGCGCGTTTTCCCGCCGGCCAACTGATAGTCGACGGGGTGTCCGTGGTGAAACGGGCACCCCGATTGTCCACCCGATCACGATCACTGGAAGCCACCATGGAAGATCTCCCCATCATCGACCCGCATTTCCATCTCTGGGACCTCGAGAACGGCTATTATCCCTGGCTGTCCGATGGTGTGAAGCCATCGGCTTTCGGCGATTATACCGCTATCAACAAGACCTACCTGATCGATGATTTCCTGACCGATGCCAAGGGACAGAACCTGGTCAAGGCCGTGCATCTCGACGTCGGATATGATCCGGCGGATCCGGCGGGCGAAACCCGTTGGCTGCAGGGCATCGCGGACCGGCATGGATTTCCGCACGGCATCGTCGGTTATGCCGACCTGCGCAAGCCGGATGTCGGAAGACTGCTCGATGAGCATGGGCAATACGCCAACTTCCGCGGTATCCGCCAATCCATGAACTTTCACACTGACCCCGCGAAGACCTATCTGACAGAAGCTGAAGTCAGCCGCACGCCGGAATGGCGGCGTGGCTTTCGGGAGCTTGCCCGACGTGGCCTAAGCTTCGACCTGCAGCTCTATTATTGGCAGATGGAGGAATTCCTTGATCTTGCACGCGAATTCCCGGACATTCAGATCATTCTCAACCATACGGGGATGCAGGTCGACGGACCTGACCATTTCGAGGGATGGCGATCCGGCATGAAAGCCTTGTCGCAAGCGCCGAATGTCGCCTGTAAGATTTCGGGACTGGGGATGGGCGACTGGACTTGGACGGTGGACAGCATACGCCCCTATGTTGAGGAAGCCATCAATGCCTTCGGGACGGATCGCTGCATGTTTGCTTCCAATTTCCCCGTCGATAAACTCTTCTCAACGTATGACGCGATCTGGAGCGCCTTCAAGGCAATCACCGCATCCTTCAGTTCCGATGAGCGGCACAAGCTCTTTTATGAGAACGCCGAAAGGTTCTACAGGCTCTGAGCCGAAACCTGTCAGATTACTCGCCTTGAACGGACCTGAACTCACGACCCCAATAGTTTCGGCTGTCAGAATCCACGAAGCTGCTGATATTACTTAATAATGGCTTTCGATCGGGCGATTGCAGCGGCCGCATTCGAAACTACCGCCTTGGTGCCTTTTCAGCCTGGTCAGTGTGGGACGAGCACCATTTGGCTTTGTCGCTCGCTGCAGTCCCCTTCATAAGCTTCGGCCAGAGGTCGCCTGCGGTAACAGGGCATTGTGTCGGCGCCTTTAGCTCCTGCTGGATTCCCTGTAACGGCAGCTCCAAGGGAATTAGCATTCCAAATGCGCAGGTATTCAGGCTGGCGTACAGACCCCCGCATGCCCGCGTGCAACTACAAAATGTAACTGTCTTGTAGAATGTTGCGCTGTTCCTGAAGGCTGGGGAGGAGACCCAAATTCTTACCCTGTTCTCTAGCCACCTCGCGCACCAAGTCATCAAATTCAGTTGATAGCTTTTCTAATGCATTGAACTTCTCGGCCTTATCGATGATTTTTCGCGAACCGTCTGGCACCTCAAGTGTCATTGCATAGCTTTGATTATTGGAAAGAAAATCAAGGTGACGCTGCGCTTCTGCGAGAACCGCTAACTCGTAAATGCTTCCTCGCGATAGAGCCTGTAGGTCGGCGTGATACATGATAGAGGCAATGTCAAAGCTAGGTAGGGCGATCGACGTGCCCTCCGTTTCGGCGTCATTTTTCACATTCTTGGCAAGGCGGATAGCTTTCTTCATGCCGCCACCTATCGCGCTGTCTCGCTCATGGATCTTGTGGATGTGAAGAAAAGGCCAATTATCGATGGTTATGGGGACATCCTTGTCCAGAATGGTCACTGCTCGGTCTGCCTCGCGGCCCGAGGTTTGGTATTCCGCCGTATCGTACCAATGGGATGGCACCACATCGACCGGCCGTGCCAGCGATCCTCCAAAAATGGCAATCGCTTTCCCTCCGGATTTATCGACTGTTGCAGCTGGGAAGGCGTCATTCAAAGCGACCTCAGATTTCAGCCTAATTTTCATTAGTCGTTCTTGTGAGGTTTCTGTTGTCCCTGTTCCGCTGTAGCTTCCGCTTTTCGGCCCGAAACGATTGAATGTGTAGAAATATCTGTCCAATGTCAGCAGATCAACGTCACTTACGCCGCGAATATGCACATCCAGCGCGACGGAACCTTGGATTCTGAATTCAACAAAAAGCCCCTGGGCTTCCAACCTGCTGAGAAGTTGATTGCCGACGCGCTCTGCTGTTTCCAAACTGATACGGGTGTAGTCAGGATCAACAGCCTGCATCGCTCCAAGGGCGTAGCGCGTGTTGGGCTTATCCAAAGCGCGTTTCTGCCAAGATTCGTCCAGAATGCTTTTATTGATGACTTCCGTCTGCTCGGAATAGCTCAGGTTTCCGAGACGGTCAGTCCCTTTGCGACGCTTCGCGAGCTGTTCGAGTCGCCTATTGACATCACGAGCCATTTTCAGCCCTCGCCAGTTGGAGGGTTCCAAAGGTATCGCGGGAAAAGCCGTTGAAGTATTCGCCTTCGCCCGATTGGCGGTCGGCTGTGAATGTAATCTGCGCGAATCCCCGATGGGATTTGAGATCGGCTTCCCCCGCCTTGGGCTCGTTCACGTAATTATAGAGCAAGTGGTATCCTTCTACCGGGTCACAGGTTATCGCTGCTGCGATGCTATGGGAGCCGGACTGAGGACCTTTAAGCCGGACAAACAGCTTATCCCAGGACTGAACAATCGTTATCGTCCCATCCCAGTCGTTTCGGAACGTGCCATCCGCACGGTTGAACGTGCGGCCCTTGCACACCCATTTGCCGCTTATATCCGGGACTTTCAAAATTCGGGCAAGCAGTGGCCAACGCCATAGAAAGCGATCAAAAAACCAATACAGGGCCGCGAATACCATGCTTGCACCTACAAGCGAAAGCACTGTAGGTGGCAAATTCACAGGTAGGCCGTAGCGGGCAGCAATATCGATTGCTGACAAGAGAAGGAAAACAATACCTGCGGAGATCAGGGCCGCCAATCTCGCCAAATGCCGTCCAACGTTGGATCGGTTCATTCCGCCTAGCAAGGCGTACTCATGCTCTTTAAACACGCTACCGTCCTTTTGGAGATCATTATCATTTACATAAAGTTGTTCTGCGAAATCAATTCGCGTTAGAACAATTGGCGAACTTTCCACAGAATCTATTTCGGTTGAAATTTTCCGATGGAGATGGCCTAAGTGGGTATAGCGGAGCGCTCACGATTCAGCGCGGAGCGAGCGGCGGCCTGAAAGCGCATGCTTGAAGACTGATTTCGGCGGAACCGTGGATATCCGAAAATCGTTAATCGCATAGGTTGACAGAGAAGTAAAACCACCGTCATTCTCAAGCTGTCTCTCGGTGGAGCTAGTCATTCGCGTCATGGACATTCCGCTGTAAGACATTACAACTGTTTTACGCCTCACAATCATCGCGAAGCTCAATATTAATGAGAATTGTGAGTGATCCCCTAAAACTTTGAAAGTCTCATCCATAAGAAGTGGCGGAGAACAGCTTCGAAAAACGAATTAAGAATTGAACGCGATGGCAGAATTTACAGGGCCTACACCCCCTCGGATCGAGCCCTTCCGAGTGTTGTGTCTCGACGGTGGCGGGATGCGTGGAATCTACACCGCCGCGTTCTTAGATCGCCTACTTGACCAATATCGCCGAATCCGCAGTGAGGGGCATCTCGACCTTGGTAGCGGTTTCAATTTGATCGCCGGGACCAGCACAGGATCGATCATCGCCTGTGCTGCGGCGATCGGGCGTCCCATGAGCGATCTCGTGAAGCTGTACTGGGATTTCGGAGCCAAGATTTTCCCCGAGCGCATCACCGACAGCAAGGCCAAGCTCGTCAGCCGGATCGCGAAAGGCGGCACAGTCGTGCGGGCCGGCGACCTCGCGTTGCGGGAAGCGCTCACGGCCGAGCTCGGCGAGATAACCATGCTCGACGTGTTCAAAAGGCGCGGGTTATCACTTGCGATCCCGGCGGTGGACATGAGCACCCATCGCTCCTGGGTTTTTAAAAAAACAAAGACCAGCGGCGTCCGCGACGACAACTATAGGCTTGTCGACGTCTGCCTCGCATCAAGCGCCGCGCCGATCTACCGGTCGTTGGCAGCTATCAAGAACCCTGATAGCAAGCATGAGCAGATACAGGTTTTCGCTGACGGCGGACTATGGGCAAACAATCCCGTAATGGTGGGGATGTTAGACGCGCTGTTGAACGCCGACGATGGCCAGCCCATCGAAATCTTTTCCCTCGGCACATGTTCGCGGCCGGAGGGCGAAGAGATCGCCCCCGACGATGTCCACAGGTCGATGCTGCAGTGGAAGCTCGGTGCAGATGTCGGGCCGCTCAGTATCACCGCACAGGAATTCGCGTTCGACAACATGGCCCGCATGTTCGCGAACGTGTTGAGCAAATGCGGCCGGCAAGTCCACCATGTACGGTTTCCGCAACAAAAAATCCCTGCGGCAAAGCTGGAATACCTTGGTCTTGATGATAGCCGACCCGAGGCGATGAATGCGCTCATAAGCCAGGCGTCGACGGATGCTGACATGGTTAAAAGCGCGTGCGATGACCCCCGCAATCCACAGGGCCAGTTGATCCACAGTCTGATGATGTCACTGCCGACGATGCCGGAGGCAGGCATACCCAAGGAGTTCTTCGAATGAGAGACTGCCATATCCAGGTAGCGAAGTACCAGCGTGACGAGGTCCGGCTCCCCAACGAGAGCCGGAAGGACATTTTCTCGAAAGCCAAGACCAACCGCAAGCGGTTGAAGGACGGCCTTGCGGCGAATGACGATCCGACGCCGATCGGCCAACGGACGCAGGGTTCCTATGCGATGCGGACGATGATCGTCAATACGGACGAGGACTACGACATTGATGACGGCGTCTACTTCAAGAAGGAAGACCTAGTCGGGCCAAATGGCGGTGACAAGACATCTCTCGCCGCAAGGGAAATGGTTTGCGACGCTCTTCAGGACAAGCGCTTCAACGATGCGCCCGAGGTGCTGAAGAACTGCGTCCGAGTTTACTACAACGAGGGCTACCATATCGACGTCCCCGTCTATCGACATGTTGTCGTCGAGGACCCGTGGACGGGTGAAGAGAAGGACCATTACGAGTTGGCGAGTTCCGTCTGGAAGAAGTCGGACGCATTGGCGGTGACTTCTTGGTTCCAGGATTTCAACAAAGACAACTGCGGCAACGCCTCGAAGAATGGCGACAACGGCCAATTCGTGGAGGTGGTCAGACTCCTGAAGGCGTTCGCTCGAAGCAGGAACAGCTGGAAGGGGATTATCTCGAACGGCTTCGTCATTTCGAAGCTTGTTGCCGACCATTGGGTCGAAGTGGCTGATCGAGATGACAAGGCACTTCGCGATGTCGCCAAAGCAATCCGCGATAAGCTCGCCTGGAACCAGGCGGTCAAACACCCGGTACTCGACGAAAACATTATCGCTCATGGGAATGCCAAGGCCAAGTTCCTCCACGAAAAATTGGACGAAAAGCTCAAGCACCTCGACGTGCTCGACAATCCGGAGTGCGACCACGCGACCGCGATGAGCGCGTGGGACAAGTTCTTTGCGACCGATTGGTTCTCCGGGCAGCCGGAACCCGATGGAGCCAAGTCTCTGGCGCAGAAAGTCGGTCCCGCGGTCAAGCGGGGTGAAACGCGCTACGCCTGAGAAAACGGTCATGCTTACGAACGAAGATGCTATTGGAGCCGTGTCCGCGCTCTTCGAGACCTTCCGGCCGGAGTATCGGGGCAATCGCGCCTGTCTGGACGCGAACGGGCGGTCGACGGGTCGTCACCTCTGGTTCTTCGAGGTATGGGGACGCGATCTCGCTATCGCGGCAGACTTGGCGTTTCCATATTCACGACCGAACGCCTACATCATCAAGTACGACGCCGCACTCGATCTTCCGCATGTCGAGCTCGATGGTCGTCTGTGCTTGACTAAGGTTGAGTTTTCGACCGATCCAGCGGAGGCCGCACGACAGGTCCTCGCTGAAGCCCTCGAACTGCTCTACGCCCACCAGACGGGAGCGGAGGACAACGACCTAAAGGAGGACTTCTCCAATTATTGGAGCCAGCGCGCCGATGTCGGTAGTCCAGCTCTTTCGGTGCTTCATGACGAAGGTGCGGCCACAGGGCGATACGTGCTGGTCGGTAAGGATGTCTTCGCCTTTTCGAGCAATGCGGCGATGCTGCGGTGGTGGGAGAACCGCATGGAGGCGGCACCACGCCATACCAATGCCGCCCATTACATCGAGCTCAGCAAGCTTCCCAAACCATCAATGTTTCCTTCCAGCCCAGCCAGTCTCCTGGAGTTGCTCCAAACCCATTCAGTCGACGGCGGCGAAAGGATGTTGAGCGCCTTGAGCCAATTGCCCAACGGCACTGTGTTGGTTCTTGTTGGTACGGCCCCCTCCGGTCGCCGCGTCTTCGCGGGAGTGAGGCTTCTCAAGTCTAGCCCACCGCAGAAGAATGGGTCGCGCCGAAAGCCCCGAACCGGGCTTCGCCGTGGTGATGTCGTTAGCGTAGGAGACCTGCTCGAACATTACTCGATCCAACGCCTCAGAACGTCGCGGTTGGACAGTGCGGTTACCAGAAGCGTGATCGACCTACCCAACCTCGCTGGCAAACGGGCTGTCGTTGTTGGCTGCGGGGCCATCGGCGGCGGCGTCGCACGCTTATTGGCCAAAGCCGGGATCGGAAGACTTGATCTCGTCGATCGCGAATTGCTCGGATGGGAGAACATACGGAGGCATGAACTCGGAGGTCGAAGCGTCGGCCTCTTGAAGGTGAACGCGCTTGCGTCCGACCTGAGGAAAGACCTTCCCGAAATCGTCAAGGTTCGATCGTACCCCAAGACCATCCAAGACCTTATCGGATCGGGGACCAACATCGTGGAAGGGGCGGACCTGATCATCGCGACGACGGGTTCACTTCACGCCGATAGCTACATCGACGAGCTCGCGCGCCAATCCGATCAACCGATCCCGGTGGTTTTCGGCTGGATGGAAGCCTGGGGTGTAGCGGGGCATGCGTTGTTGTTGCATGGCAATGGAGCACGCTTCCTCGAAGGTTTTGACGACGGGATGCCTCGTCGTCCGTCGTCCCAGAGCGATCGGTCGCCGCCGAAGGAATGCGGGAACGGGACCACACCGTTCGGATCGACAGAGGTCGCTGCCGTCCAGGCCATGATAGCGGAGCTTAGTCTGGACTGCTTGCTTGACCTCGGTATGAATAATGCTTGGCGAACATGGTGGACGTCGGATCGGAACTTGGCGCGTGCGCAAGGGCGATGGACGGATGATTTCATCGAAGTGAAGCCGGCGTCGTCGTTGTCAGGTATATTGGAGCGACAGTGGCCGTGAGTATTGAAGGTGGTGCGGTCGTCGCCAAGTTCCATCGGGTGACGGTCCGGTTCGAGCCGGCGGCGCTCGGGGTCTTTGACGCGCACCGCCAAAAGGGGTGGTTCACACGAGAGGCCGGAGGCCAGCTTTTCGCAGACATCAAGGGCAATGTCTGGCATGTGGTCGCCGCGACAGGGCCGAAGGCTACCGACCGTCGGGGCCGCTTTCATTTCTGGCCGGATCGAAAGAGCGAGCAAAAGGAAATCGACCAGCACTTCTCCGCCGGGCTTCAATACGTTGGGGATTGGCACACTCATCCGGAGCAGGTGCCGACGCCCTCTCGCGACGACATCTTGAGCATCGAGAATGTGGTGAGGGAATCAACGCTTTACACCCCGGGTCTGCTATTGATAGTCGTCGGCCTTGCGGCTTTTCCGGGTGGTTTGCACGTGTCATTTCACGGCTAACCTAAGTTCGCGGCCTTAGATAGCTGGTGGTCGAGAAAACGGTCGATAAGAAATCTAAGCAAGACCTCAGCCGACGCTCTGGCCGCGAATGCCTTGAACCTATCTGCCTTGTTGGCATCTGCGTGATCCATCACACCCTTCACGACCAAGTATTCCGCAACGCCCTTCGTATTCGCCACTTCACCAATGGTCGCCGCTTCCATCTCAAGCCCCAGGACTGAGCGTACGCCCATTTCCGCCAGCCGCTCCCATGTGACACCGTCCTTGACCACAACGTTACCGCTGGCGATTGGACCCGTCTTGATCGCGAATGGGAGGGTACGAGGAGGATCGACGTCCATTAGCATCGACCGATTGACCAGATCGGTCCCCGCTTTCGTCAAACTGAACGCGTTGCCTTTGGCCTTGATCAGGCCGGCTGTTTCCAAACCGGTCATTGTGGTTTTCCAAGTCCCTTCAGGTACATATCGTGTGCGAGCAGGATGGGTCGCGGGTGAGATGCCTTGGTAAATCTTGCGTAGCAGCCAAAGCGTGCGATCTTCGTCGGACGGCGGACCAAAACTAGGTAGGCCCTCGGTTTTCAGCGCTTGGCTAGCCTTTAGCCATCGCTTCGAGATCGGGACTTGTCGATGATCGCCGACGAACCGTTCTGCTTCCTTTTTGCCTTCGTCATATTGATAAGTAAGCTCGGAGATCACCACATCGCCGAGTTCCATGTCTTTCGGATTCCCGGCGCAAACTCCGCACATTACCAAGCATCGGGGCCTGACAAGGTCGGTCAGAGTCGTCGCAAGCCCCCCGGTTCTTATCGAGCCCATCCGCGTTGGCCTTGCAAGAGCGATCCGAAACAACGTTCCGCCACTTCCTTCGAAGTCCCCGACTTGATATTCGTCCCCATCCGCAGTGACCGCCTGATCCCAGGACTGCACGCCCTTGAGCGTTCCGATGCCTGTTGAGAAGACCTCGACCGCTGCCGACAACTCTTCCTCCAGTGCGGCGATCAGGAGTACATCGACCGCTTGTGGTTTCACCGTTTCTGTTCTCTCAATTCGTCTGTTTAGCTTGAAGTGGCCGCGCGAGAGGCTGTCAGTCCAATAATTGCCACTCAATTCACCTGTGTATTCGTCAAGGCGAAGAATTGCGGCTCCCTTGTAGCTACCGTGTGCATCCGGCCAAATCGCCTTCGGTTCGACCTGATAGATGTAATGAAGGACGGTTGCGCCTGACAGTTCTTGGTTTGGATGCGCGAGAATTGTGTGCGAATCCGACCCGGGGGAGTGGACCTTCATATCGATGCCTAACGGGGTCTCGCGAATTACCGCAGTCGCAGAAGCTTTCCCAGTGGCTTCAGCTCGGTGCCAAACTATCTCCATGTCCCAGCGCCCACTGAGCAGCTGGTTAGTCGACAGGCCATTTTTCTGGTTGGTGGGTTGAGAAGCCGTGGCATCGCTCGAATGGTCAATAGGATTCATGACGCCGCCCGAACCTCCGTACCACGATGAAATACCACCACTCCATACGAAGGGCTCGCCACGCCTGTTGCGATGACGCTGCTGAGTGATGACCCAAACATCGCCGTCAGGAAGCGTGCGCCGACCTTTCGATTGCTATCAAATCCGAGGGTGGGGACTATTGGAGGTGCGAAATAGAGGGATGTCGATATCACTTTGAAATCCGACGATAGAAGATGGAATCCATCGTGCAGATCGCTTGATTCCCTGGAAATCTCCGACAAGAATTTAGCGAGCGTTCTCCCGTTCTGAGCGCGCCCGTCGGGCCTTAGCGGCGACAATGGGAGATCATGTGGGTGGTCACTTATCAAGACCCCGACCCCTGTGAAGGTCGCGCCCGCTTCGCTGCGCACCGTACACAGCAAGTGGAACAGCTCGGTACAAACCGTTAAATCGTGAGCATGCATTGGCAGATCGAGGTTGATTGGAATTGGGTGATTCTATGACATGAGATTTGTCGCGCCGTCGACCAAAATCCTGCCAGCAGTTGTATTAAATTGATGGCAAGCGGGCCGCGGCTCGCAAAGCCCGCTCCGGCGATCGTCTTAATTTTCTATTTCCAGACGCTTTCGACCGCGTTCGGGATCAACATCGCAACTGACGTGGTCTAAAGCCTGTCTCGGCTGGCCCGCGTCATCGCCGGCGGTCAAGCTTGGCATGTCCAGATAGTAGGAGCGGTGTCTGCTTTCGACGGATCTCGTCGTAGTCTCTGCGTCCCAAACGGCGCAAAGCTGCCAGTGTGCTTACAACACCCCCCACGCCCGAAACCTCCCCCTGCCCGTCATCTCGCGCAGGCCCAGTTCCAAAACAATCCGCCGCGCCGCCTGCGGCGTCACCTCGAGCACCTTCGCCACCATCCCGGCCGACACGAGCGGTTTCGCCATCACCAGTTCGACCAGTTCCGGCAGTTTTGAAGACGTCCGGCGTCCGCCCAGCTTTCGCTCGAACATCGTGCGCGCCAACGCCAGCCGGTCATGCTCTTTCAGACCGAGCTCGGCGGCCGCCAAAAGTCCATGGGCGATGGCGAGCAGCCGGGTTTCGCGATCGCGATGCCGGCGCCGATCGACGGGAATGGTTTTGAGGCCGAGATTGATAGCCGCGAGATGGCCGCCGCTGGTGACGCCGGCCTGGCGCAGGATCGACGCGGCCAGCAGCCGGCCGAGCCAGGGCGCATGCTGCAGGACGGACAGTTCGTTCCAGGCATCGAGAGTGACGATCGCCTGCAGCACCGCCGGCAAGTCTTGTGACTGCCGCAGCTCGCCGCGCCATTCCTCCAGCCGCGCGTCCTCGTCCCAGTCGAGATCGTAGATCATCGGATCTTTTTCCGCCGCGCCGGCGCGGCCGGGCCGTGTTGCGTTCTCAATCGCGGCCTCCGATCGGGCCAACACCGCATCGATGGCGGCATAGTCGACGCCGGGGAGATTTTCCACGTCGTCACCCTCCTCGCCCTCCCCTTCCGGATTTATCGGCGCCGCGGGGCGAATGACGACGGCAGTCTTCCCCTCGCCCGCGCCGGCCGAATTGATGTCCGATGTTTGTCGCAAGGTTCGGATACCCTCGGCGGACAAGGCCCAATCCGGCGACTGGGCAGCGATGCGCCGACGGGTTCGCAAAACATCGCGAGCGATGGTCAGCTCATGGGTTGGCGTGCGAATGTCTCGCGTGGCATCATGGAGGACGAGGTCTTCGAGATGGACGAGTTCGCCGTCGATCCACAGCGAGGCGCAAGCGTCGGTGAATTGGGATCGTTCGAGGAAGCCTACGCCGACCGGCGAGCGGGCAATGCGTTCGTCCAGACGCGTGAGCGCGACACCGGCGCGGAATGCCGGCTCCATGAAAGCTGTCATGCTGATTTTCGCAAGATCATAAGCCATTGAAATCATGGTAAATGATTTCTTATAGGAACACTATCTGAATATTGTGGTTCCTCACATGGTATGGTTTGCGGTTGAGTGGCTAACCATCGATAAGTACCTCTTATCGGAGGTGATTGATTTCCCGCCGCAAATCAGAAAGTATCCGGTAAATCCACGGCCGCTCGGCCGTCAAAAGCCGCCGATCCGGAGTTTCTCTGTGGCCAAACCGTCCATCTCCAAGACCGCCGTCGATCGCCGGGCCGACGAACTCGACACCATCGCCAGCGTGCTGCCGATCGACCGGCGCGACGAACTGGCCGAACTCCTTACCGATCAGGATGTCGAGACTCTCCGTCACCTGGTCAACGAAGGCATGGGCGAAAACACGCTGCGTGCGCTTACCTCCGATCTTGCCTATCTGCAGGCCTGGTCGCTGGCCGCAACCGGCGCCTGCCTCCCCTGGCCAGCGCCAGAGGCTATGCTCCTGAAATTTGTCGCGCACCATTTGTGGCAGCCCGAACAGCGCGACATCGATCCTCACCACGGCATGCCAGCCGATGTCGAACAGAGCCTGCGGGAACAGGGTTTTCTGCGCTCGCCAGGGGCGCACGCGCCCGACACGGTGCGGCGGCGGATTGCCAGCTGGTCGACGCTGACGAAATGGCGCGGGCTGTCAGGCGTCTTTTCCTCGCCGTCGCTGAAATCCGCGATACGCCTCGCAGTTCGGGCGACGCCGCGGCCAAGGAAACGCAAGAGCGCGAAGGCCGTCACCGGCGACGTCCTGGCAAAGCTGCTCGCGACCTGCAGCACCGACAGCCTTCGTGACATCCGCGACCGGGCAATCCTGATGGTGGCTTTTGCCTCGGGCGGTCGTCGTCGCAGTGAGATTGCCGGTCTGCGCAGGGAGCAGCTCACCGTCGAGCCACCCATCACCGTCGAGGGTGCCCCTCCCCTCCCCTCTCTCGCCATCCATCTCGGTCGCACCAAGACGTCAAGTGCCGAAAGCGATGAGGCCGTTTATCTGACGGGCCGGCCCGTGGATGCTTTGAACGCATGGATGGCGGCTGGAAGAATCGAAAGCGGGAGTATTTTTCGGAAGATCGATCGTTGGGGCAATGTCTCGAAGCGGGCGCTGGAGCCGGGCGCGGTCAATGCGATCGTCAAACAGCGGGCCGAGATGGCTGGACTCGACCCTGCGGAATTCTCGGCGCATGGGTTGCGGTCGGGATATCTTACGGAAGCCGCCAACCGCGGGATCCCCCTCCCCGAAGCCATGGAGCAGTCGCGACACCGTTCGGTGCAACAGGCCTCCAGCTATTACAACAACGCGACCCGCCGAAGCGGGCGCGCTGCGCGTATGCTTTGAAGACGCGGATCGGCCGGCACTGCCTCCAGATAGACCGCGATGAATCTACAACGAAGACTTGCCGATTGAGGCCCCGCCATCGACATGAAGCGTCTGCCCCGTAATAAACCCAGCGTCATCCGATAGCAGGAATTCGATTGCCCCAGCGACTTCCTCCGGTCTTCCGAAGCGGCCCATTGGAACGCCGAAGAGGTAACGCGCTTCGCTCTCGCTGCCGACAGGATTGTTCGCCCGAAACAACGCCGTCTCCGTTGGCCCCGGCGAAACGGCGTTCACCGTTATTCCGCCCGCAGCCCGTTCAAGGGCCCAGCTCCGGGTGAAGCTGACAAGCGCCGCCTTTGCTGCGGCGTAGCTTGGCGGGGCTGGAGCCTGCGGAGTTTTCGGCACATGGGCTACGATCAGGATATCTGACCGAAGCCGCCAACCGTGGGATCCCCCTCCCCGAAACCATGGAGCAGTCGAGGCATCGTTCAGTGCAGCAGGCGTCGAGCTATTACAATAGCGCTACCCGTCGAAGCGGTCGTGCTGCACGTTTGCTGTGAAGGCAGGCGTCTACCCACGATAAAGCTTCCGTCGTCCGGTAGCGTGAAAGCCGCTCTCGCGTCGATTGGCATAGACCAGGCCCAGTCATCAATTCAACGAGAAATTACGCGCACTCATCTCGTATAAGCATCAGTAATTTATGAGGAAAATTCCGAAAAAAACGGCTGACAAGATTGTAGCGGTTGTATGAGAGCCCTACCTCGTCATCTAGGTTCAACACATTGCGCTTATTGACATCGCTAACCCGCAAGCCGGTTGCCATCGCCGTTTGCCTTGAGCAGCGACATCAGCATAGGCCCAATTGAAAACTCTCCTCGTTCCGAGCGTTTAGTCAGATCACGTAGATAACCACCGGCCGAGTTGATGTAGTTCGAGCGCTCTAGGATGCACGCCATTGCCGCGGCAGCATTCTCCGGCCCCATCGCATTGCAGGCCTCTTCGTAGGCTGAGGGACTTACTCCGAGCATTGAGCGGACCACTACGGCCGCCGTCATCAACTCGCGCCAATTCGATATGCCACCGCCCGGCCCATAGTCTACGATCTGGGGGCAAGCTCGAAGGACCATACCGAGCGGAAACGACTTGATCTGTTCTGCATTCGCCCTTTTCTGTTCAACGCCTATCCTCTTGGCTGGCGGCTCTTCCGGCAAGCTTTCGCCCTGCTCTTTTCTAGAGCTAGGTTCAAGTTCATAGATAGATTCGGTATTTGAATTCTGTATGTGGCGTTCATTTTGAATGGCATTGCCGTGCATATAGTTGGTATTTAACTGCATCTCCAGGAGGTTGATGACTTCATTCCTCAAAAGCTCCATCTCGTCGAGTGTTGCTTCGACCTGGGTTCTGTCGGGATAACGAGGTAGTCGACCAAGAATTCCAACATACATCATCTCGACGTCCAGCCAGTTTCCTGACGCTCCTTCTTCAATCGCAGCCGTAATCAGCTTACGGACATCGCGACGGCAGATCGTCAGTGCTTCTTTTGCTCTGCGGAAGCGTACACGTTCTGCTGCGACTTCCTGCGCAAGTAGGGCAAGCTCCGCCGCGCGCGTGAGCAGCGGGCTGAGATCGAAGCCGTATGCCTGCTCAATTACGCCATCTCGACTGCGATGCGCGTAACGCTTGCCGTTTGGACTATCCCGGCGCTGGATAAGTCCGGCATCGACCAGTGCTCCGAGTTGCCGGCGGAGTGTGCTTTCTGTGATCCCATGAGCGCGGACAGATAGCTGCGCATTAGATGGAAACACGACAAGTCCATGATCCTGGTCGAGCTGTGGCTCAGGGTAGAACGTCAAGAGTGCATCGAGAACAGCGAGCGCTCTGTCTTGCAGACCGAAGCGCTCCCTCGCCTCACACACGTCACGAAACACTTTCCACTTTTCTACGCGTGCGCCTGGGCTCGGTGCTGTGATGGCCAGTTGCCCCTTAACTAGGGCAAGAGTAGCCGGTCGCCGCCCAAAAGGCGTCGTTACATGTCCCGTTTGCATTTTTTCTCTCACCTTTCTCTAGGCAAAAGAAATTCGCTCACCAAATCGGTGCCAACACTCTTGACTGCGATTCCGGGAAATGCGATTCTCGATCCTGCTAGAGATGACGAGAGAGGCTTCCACGGTTTACCGTTTGGGGGCCTTTTTCTTTTGCGGTTTAATCTCCGTTGCGTTCGGTTTTTGACCGTTTGTACTCGTCATACAAACGGTCCATCCGGCCCGAAAGCCAGTCGCTGAAGGGCTTCGCTTCGACATTCGAAAGCTCAATCGCAACCTTCTTCGATTTGGTGTTCATTACGAAATTCAGTGAACTGTCGCTCGACGTCCAATCCCTCCCGGATGCGTTGCCCTTGGGCTTCTTAGCAGCCGATTTGACCTTGTAGCGCTTCAGGT
Organism: Rhizobium giardinii bv. giardinii H152; assembly: GCF_000379605.1. GTDB lineage: Bacteria > Pseudomonadota > Alphaproteobacteria > Rhizobiales > Rhizobiaceae > Pararhizobium > Pararhizobium giardinii. The sequence goes on from NZ_KB902657.1 coordinate 143,803, forward strand.
AATCATGAAGTTCGTCGAACCGCTTCTCTTCTGCCAGTTCAACAAACCCTGCGGTCTCCGTAAATTCAGTAGCAACCTTCAAGAGGGCAGGAACGAGAAGTAGTTGACGCAGGCTAAGCCACTTGTCGCGCCCGATTTTTTTGGACGCACCGAGAGCTTTGATGATCGCAGCAGGGACCACTTCCACGACACCGAGCATCTTGGACAACATCGCCTCGTCGATCGCGAGAGACGACCGCACCACGTCCTTCGTCATGTTGGACGCAAGCAGGTTCTGTGCGAAGTACGCACGTTCGATGAAGGATAAGTTTGAGCGGGCAGAGTTTTCCTGCCCTTGGGCGATTGCGGACGTGATGTCGTCAAGTTTTTTGACAACCGCCTTGACCGAAATCCCGAGCTCTTTGGCGACCTTGAGACGACGGTGCCCGAAAACGACCATGAAGCGTTGGCTGTCATACGAGCTAGGCCGAACCAGGATTGGTGTCGTCTGACCGGATTCTTTGATCGCCTGTTTGAGCTCCTGGTATTCTTCGCCCTCATCCGACAGCCGATCGGCCACGAATGATACATCCAGCAGCCGCGGATCCAGCTCCACGACGACCTCGCCCTCCATGAGCTTCTTGGTGTTTTCGGCGAGATCTTCAATCGATCGCACAACCGTCTTCGCGGCGCCCGTCATCGCGTATCCAGGCTTTACGGGAGATTTGTCGGTCGATATCGACGCTATATCAAGCTTCGCAAATGGATTGTCACGCGCCATGACCGAACTCCAGCTTTGACTTCAACTCCGCTAAGGCATTATTTCGCCTTGCAAAAATAGGAAAAAAAACGGCTGACAAGTTTGTCATTTCCGCCCCCAAGCATTGTGTATCAGGTCGACAATTTCACCATTTGCGGCATTCAGGCTTTCCATTGCTCGATCGTAAGTAGATCGAACGAACTCTCCCCGCTCGACCTCGTACAAAGTCTGCTTTTTGATTGAAGCGTCAGAAATAGCGGTAGATTTAAGAACGTGGTTTCGCAGCATCTGCTGAGCAAACATCGACTGCATGAAACCGACCATCTGCGCTTGCGGAATGTCGGTCGGCTCAAAGCGTGTCACGAGGTAGCGGAACCATTCCACCCTGATTTCGGCACCAGCCTCTGCAACAGGGGTCATAATCCCTCCCAGCATCTGTAGGAACTGGCTCATCGACATGATGTCCAACATCTGGGGATGGATTGTAATCAGGATGCCTGTGGAAGCCATCAACGCGGTGATAGTAAGGTAGCCGAGCTGCGGCGGGCAGTCGATGACAACCACGTCATACTTGTCGTCCACTTCTTTAAGCGCATTGACGATGCGCATGTGGAACAACCGACCCTCGTCACCTTTTCGAGAAGAAATTGACAGTGGCACATCGTATTCAAATTCCTGCAGCACAAGATTCGCCGGTACAACGTCTAGTCCTGGAATATTGGTCGACTGAATTACCGCTGATATTGGCTTTCGCTCCTCATCGAAACGAAGCGCTTCGTACAGGGACGCTGTATCATCGAGTTCGGGCTGAATGCCGAACAGTGACGTTAGCGACGCCTGGGGATCTAGATCGATGGCAAGCACACGGTGACCGGTGAGGGCGAGATACTGTGCTAAGTGTGCGGCGGTCGTTGTCTTCCCGCTTCCACCTTTGAAGTTCACGACCGAAACGACTTGCATCGGCTCGCCTTCGCGACGTTGAGGAACATAATAGCGCTTGTCGGATTTTTTGTTGGCTTCGAGATATTCGCGAAGCTCCCGCATTTGATCGGCCGTATAATATCGGCGACCGCTGACCGATTCGATCTCCGGGCCTTTCCCTTCGGAATGGATTTGTCGGAGATGGCTTTGGGTCACACCCATGAAATCGGCGACCTCGCCGAGCTGAAACTTGCGTAATCCCTTACGAGCGTCCGGCGGATACTGTTGGCTGCGCAGCATATGCAACGCGCTTGAGATCTTTGCCCCTTGCTGGGCGATCTCGACGTCAAATCTGTTGGGCAGCTGGCTCATTTTGCAAACTATTTCCTAGGTGGCGTCACTTTCGAAAAAATGGCCATAAAGCCATAATTTGCGCAACTATCGTCCGATTCCCCCTGCGCGACAAGGAATTTAAAGTTAACAATGTCTTAAGATGATCCAAGACCATCGCAAAAGCGCGTGATTAGGTGTTATATTTCAGTGTGTTGAGCATTTCATCGCCATCGTCCATGTCCTTTCTTTCCTCAGATTTTTCCGCCCTTATCTGAGGCGACCCAGAAGCCCATTGAGAGAATCGATGGGAACCTGACGGAATCACCTCACGCAGGCGACCCACAAATTTGTACGTGGACATCAAAGCGTGGCGCGGCTCTTTTCCCTCACAAACCAATCAGCGAGGAGAAAGCTGCAATGCTTCAGTCGCATTCCCGCCTTGTGCGCAAGCTTCAAGAAGCACTGGGCGATCGTTTATGTATCGCCCTCGACGACCCTGGCGTCGTCGAGATCATGCTCAACCCGGACGGTAAAGTTTTCATCGAGCGGTTAGGGCAGGGCATTGCGCCCGCGGGTGAGATGGCTGCGACAGCAGCGGAAACAATCATCGGCTCCGTCGCACACGCTCTACAATCTGAGGCGGGCGATGAGCGGCCGATCATTTCGGGCGAACTTCCCATTGGCGGACACCGCTTTGAAGGGTTGCTGCCCCCGGTTGTCGCGTCCCCAACGTTCACGATCAGGCGCAGAGCCTCCAGGCTGATCCCACTCGACGACTATATCGCTGACAAGGTGATGACGGAGGCGCAAGCCACAGTGATCAGGAGCGCAATCGCGAATCGGCTCAATATCGTGATCGCGGGTGGAACGGGTTCGGGCAAAACGACTCTCGCCAATGCCGTGATCGCTGAAATCATAGCCTCAGCGCCGGACGACCGCATGGTCATTCTTGAAGATACTGCGGAAATCCGGTGTGCGGCAGAGAATGCGGTGTGCCTGCATACCAGTGACACGATCGATATGGCGCGACTGCTCAAGAGCACCATGCGCCTCCGTCCCGACCGCATCATCGTTGGCGAAGTCCGCGACGGCGCCGCACTAACGCTGCTGAAAGCCTGGAATACTGGCCATCCCGGTGGCGTCACCACCGTCCACTCCAATACCGCCATGTCCGCCTTGCGTCGTCTGGAGCAACTGACCGCCGAGGTCAGCCAGCAACCGATGCAGGCTGTGATCGGCGAGGCCGTTGATCTTGTCATCTCGATCGAGCGCGCGGGGAGGGGGAGACGGGTACGAGAGGTCATCAATGTCGAGGGCTTCAGCGGTAGCCGGTACCAGACCGAACATTACGCTCAAATTGATGAGGACATTCATGCTGCATAATCGCTCTTTTCGCCTCGGACTGCTCGCTGCGATGTTCTGCGCGGCGCTTGCCGCGCCAGCCCTTGCCAGTTCCGGTGGGAGTCTTCCCTGGGAGGGGCCGCTTGAACAGATTCAGGAATCCATCACTGGGCCAGTCGCAGGAGCAATTGCCCTCGCCGCCATGGCGATCGCCGGCGGAATGCTGATCTTCGGCGGCGAGCTCAACGATTTCGCGCGACGCCTCGTCTATATCGTACTGGTCGCCGGTATCCTGCTGGGGGCGACGACGATTGTCGGACTGTTCGGTGCGACTGGCGCGTCGATCGGCATCACTGCCACAAGTTTGCCAGGGACCGTTTCCCAGCCGATGTCCGTTGCAAGAGGGGAGGGGGCCAATGGGTGAGCCGCATTCCGCTCTCCAACGCAATCGCATTCACCGCGCTCTTTCACGACCGAATCTGCTGATGGGGGCAGACCGAGAGCTCCTGCTTGTCACAGGGCTGGTGGCGATCATCCTGATCTTCGTCGTGCTCACCCTGTATTCAGCGCTGTTCGGCATCGCCATCTGGTTCGTGATCGTCGGCGCACTGCGCATGATGGCAAAATCCGATCCCCTCATGCGTCATGTCTACGTGCGGCATTTGCGCTACCGGCATCACTACCTGCCCACGTCTTCGCCGTGGCGGCGTTTTTAGAGGTGCCATGATGGTCGCTTTGCGTTCCCTTCGCCCGTCTGCACCGTCGTTCGCCGATCTCGTGCCCTATGCCGGACTGGTCGACAATGGGACCATTCTTCTCAAGGACGGAAGTCTCATGGCGGGG
>NZ_KB902658.1 GCF_000379605.1 Rhizobium giardinii bv. giardinii H152
TGCTATCAATGTCGTGACGGGGTCGGGAAGCAGGATCGGAACGGCCCTTGCGAGTCATGCAGGTGTCGATTTCATATCCTTCACTGGCTCGCCTGAAGTTGGGCAGCTCATTCAAAAAACTGCCGCCGACAACTACATCAATTGCACGCTCGAACTGGGTGGAAAGTCGCCACAAGTAGTCTTTAGCGATGCTGACTTCGACCTCGCCATCCCCACAATTTGCCGCGCAATAATTCAGAACAGCGGCCAGACGTGCTCCGCCGGTAGCCGGGTGCTTGTTCAGCGCAACATCTACGATGAGTTTATGGGGCGTCTCGCCGAAGCATTTGGCAAAGTTCGTGTTGGGTCACCGGAGATGGACCTTGATTGTGGTCCCATTATCACCGCAAAGCAGAGGGCGACTGTACAGGGCTTTATCGATAGGGCGCAGGCAGATGGAATTCCGTTGCTTGCACAAGGTACAATCGCCGATGGCGCCGACCCTGCCGGGTTCTTTGTTCGGCCCTCCCTTTTCGGCCCGGTTCCGCACTCCAGTAGTCTTGCACAGGAAGAAGTGTTCGGCCCGGTCCTCGCCGCCTTGTCTTTCGAAGATGAGGACGACGCCGTTCGTATCGCGAACGGCACCGACTTTGGCCTGGTTGCCGCAGCATGGACCCGGGATGGCGGACGTCAGATAAGGATGTCCAAGCGACTCCGTGCGGGCCAAGTTTTCATAAATTGTTACGGCGCTGGCGCTGGCATCGAATTGCCGTTTGGCGGGACGGGCAAAAGCGGCCACGGCCGTGAGAAAGGTCTTGTCGCGTTGGACGATTATTCAAACCTCAAAACCGTGGTCATCCAGCACGCCTAAGGCGTGTACCCGGTCGTGCCATTCAAAGTAGGGCATTGAGTGGCGCGATTTTTTTGGAGATCAACGATACGATTTAGGACGGCGAGCTCCAAGCTTGGTGCGAGCCGCAAGATATGCGGAGATTACTACGGCAATGTCTAATTCAACTGAACTGCACGGCGAGAAAATGAGGGCTGCCAAGGCCTTTGGTTTCTCCCTCGATGAAATTAGGGTTGTACAGGA
>NZ_KB902659.1 GCF_000379605.1 Rhizobium giardinii bv. giardinii H152
CGTCATCTTTCTCATGGCTCCCCTGTTTGCAATTCTTCCACTAGCATTCACGGGCAGCATATTCCTGAATTATCCGATCCCCGGATACTCGTTCCGTTGGTTCCACGAACTGTTCACAGCTGATGCATGGCGTCGCTCAATCATGAACAGCCTCATCATCGGCTCGGGAACCACAATCCTGGCGACGATCCTCGGTACGGTCGCCGCCCTCGGTCTGCGCGGTAACTCAGCGGCACTGCTGTTCAGTTTTTTCCGAACCGTGTTTCTGCTGCCGATGGTGGTCCCTGCGGTCGTTCTCGGCGTCGGTATGCAGCTGATGTTCGCTCAATACGGTCTCGCCAATACATATCTTGGCGTCATCATTGCCCACACTGTCATCGCGATCCCATTCGTGGTCGTCAACGTGACTGCTGCTCTGCAGGGTATTGATCGTCGTCTTGAAAACGCCGCAGCCAGTCTTGGGGCATCGCCGTTAGTGGTTCTCCAAAAGGTCACATTGCCGTTGGCAATGCCCGGCGTCGTCTCTGGCGCGGTGTTCGCATTTGCCACATCTTTAGACGAGGTCGTGTTGACGCTGTTCGTCGCTGGTCCGAACCAGCGAACGGTCGCGCGTCAAATGTTCTCGACAATTCGAGAAAATATCAGCCCGGCAATTGCGGCCGCAGCATTCCTCTTCATCGTAGGAACGGTGCTCATCGCAGGTCTGGTACTGTTGGCTCAAAAGAAAACTCAGAGAGCCTAAAAAAAAGAAGGTTTCCGGGCGGCGGGATCAGTCTCCCCGTCCGGATCAAAAACCCAAAAAGATGGCCCAAAGGCCAAAAGGACTTTCCAACGTCGTTGGAAGGATTGGTGTTCTGCGCCCTGATAACAGGGTCAGACGATGGAAAAGGGGAATAGCAATGTTCAAGAATTTTGTAGCTTCGGCTTTGATGGCATCCTTTCTGGCAGGTGTCTCAATGCCCGCAAACGCAGCAGATGACGGCGTTACACTCGGTTTCGCTGTCGCATTCACGGGTTGGGAAGCAGCT
>NZ_KB902660.1 GCF_000379605.1 Rhizobium giardinii bv. giardinii H152
GATAAAAATACCCTCCCGCCCCGCCGGCACGGCGGCGGTCAGCCGCTGTCCTTGTGCATTTTCCCAGGAAATCTGGATGTAGTCGGCAATGTGGGAGCCCGACGAGAAGGGACGCTTTCCGCTGACGATCCAGCCGTCGGTCGCACGCCTGCCTGACGACGTCTTCGACATCGCGTTGCCGGAGTTCCCCCAGACCCAATTCGCCGCCGCAGACGCGCGCAGCCAATGATCCTTCTGCGCTTGCGATGCCCGGAAGAGGACGAGATTGAGCGGCAGATGATGGTAGCCGAACAGATGGGCGAGCGACCCGTCCGTGCGGGCAAGTTCACGCACGACCCGCATGATCGAGAGCCAGGATGCGCCCTTCCCGCCATACTGAACGGGGATCTGCGCCGAGGGCAGGCAGCTCTCCTTGAGCAGCCGTACCTGTTCGGTCGGTCGTCCGCCGCGTTTGTCGCGTTCCACGGCGTCCGTGTCGAAGAGTGTTCTAAGCTCGACTGCTTTGGCGACGAAAGGATCGGTCAGGTCAGGTTCGAAAGACATCTTTGGCCCACGCTGTCGTGATCCCGATTGGTGGGTCACCTAGGCGTCGAGGGTTTGACGGGCGCCACCGTAAGTCCAGCAATATCTATTTGATCTCACGCGAAGAAAATCTTTTCACCGATCAGCGCGGAAGATCGGCGAGGACGGTCATCGCGGCATGCCAAGGACCGTGCAATGGAACTTTATCCGCGTATTTCGCGAGCATTGCGGCAACTAAATCGCGAGCGGCCATCTCAATAGAATATAATTTCTATAGAATAAATTGCGAGATGCTAGCCTCTTGTGGGCGAGACCCAGGAGAGCAGCATGACCGATCAGAAACGCCAGCTAAAACTTGGAGCTTTTCTTTATCCCACCGGCCACCACGTCGCTGCCTGGCGCCATCCAGATGCGCAAGCTGACGCCGGTGCCAATTTTTCGCACTATATCGGCCTGGCGCAGGTGGCCGAAGCAGCAAAGTTCGACCTGATCTTCATGGCTGACGGCGTCGGCACCCGCGGAACGGACATCGAAGCGCTCAGCCG
>NZ_KB902661.1 GCF_000379605.1 Rhizobium giardinii bv. giardinii H152
TGGACCAAGACCATCAAGAGACAATTGTCGCAGGTACCCATCCGAGACGCCTACGATCTGAGCGACTTCACCGGAGGTGAAAGAGCGCAACGATTTCATGGCGGTAGGGGGAAAAGCAAGTTCGCCAACCGCACGCAGCCGGTCCGAAAGAGCCGACGCCTGGCGCGTGATTCTCTCCGATGTCGTCTCGTCTTCAAAGCGGGGTGTCGCAGGTTTCAGCATGATCAGCTCTTCAAAAACGGTTTCTGCGCGTCTGACGCATTCTTTCCGTCTGGAATTAGAGACACGATTCTCCCAGTCTCGACAAGCGGTTTAAGGTTAATGAAATGTTAACTAAATGCCTTTCGCTGGTTAGCTTTGAGCTGACAAATCGAATATTCCTTCTGTGTTTTCCGTTAGTTACGGCAACTCATCATTGGCAATCACCGATTGACTCACTGGTACTTTTACCAGTGCAGAACTGCTGAGAGATGCCTGCCCTACAACGTATGCTGCTGCCCCTGCAGACCAATCGAGCTCAAAAGGCAAGAATCACTACTGGTATTTTTACCAGTAGAGCCCGCGTCAAACGTCCTGCACACCTGTCTCCGCTAAAAAACACAAGCGGAGTGAACGGATGAAAGTCATAGCGCTACAGGGCAGGCCTTCATCGGCGGAGCGCATACTGCTCGATGCCATGCATCGGCTGCGCATGCGCGTGTTCAGCGGACGTCTTGCCTGGCAGGTCAGCAGTCGCGCCGGACGTGAGTTTGACGAGTTTGATCTTATGAGCCCGACATATATCGTCGCACTGTGCACCACCCGTCAGATTGCAGGCTGTGTGCGGCTGTTGCCCGCGACCGGACCAACGATGCTGGAACGTACCTTTCCTCAACTCCTCGCGAACGGACGTTTGAACGCGCACCGGGCGATGATCGAAAGCTCACGCTTCTGCGTTGACACCGCGATCGTTGAGGAGAGGGGCGCAAGGCCGCTTCACGAAGCCACGTTGACGATGTTCGCCGGAATTATCGAATGGTCCATGCTTCACGGCTTCACTGAGATCGCTACGGCCACCGACGCGCGGG
>NZ_KB902662.1 GCF_000379605.1 Rhizobium giardinii bv. giardinii H152
AGACGCGAGTTCCGCATCATTACCGCGACACGGTCGCCTGCTTGCAGGCCTTTGCGTCGCAGTGCCGAGGCGAACGCGCTTGATTCCATTTTCAGCGTAGCAAAGGTGATCGGCTCACCGTTAAAAAACGCAAAGACCTGATCCGGGTTTCGCTCGGCTTTTGCATTGAAGTCGGCAATAAAGCCCTTAAGATTGTCTATCATGGAAAAGTCACGCCTTTCGAGATGCCCGTTCGGCCAAAAATTTCTCCATCATTTGAGCTGTTTCACCCGATGCGTAGGCTTCCCGGTGTATCCGGACGGCAGCATCCAGGCACTGACGGAAACCCAGCTCGGTCATTTCGCGCAGCCATTGCTTATCGAGGCGCATTGCGACGGGAGGCTTGCCGCCAAGCTCACGGGCGAGTAAAAGTGAAGCCGTCAGGACGTCGGCCTGCGGAACGATCTTGTTGATGATCCCTATCGAGTGGCATTCTTCGGCACCCATCAGCCGGCCGCTGAGCGTCAGATCGGTTGTTCGCGCCAATCCGAGTATCTCGCGCATGATCCACGGCCCGGTTACGCTGGCGATCCCCGAATTGATCTCAGGCTGCCCCATGCGTACTCCGGCATGACCGATGCGAAAGTCGCACAGCAGCGCAACCTGAAACGCGGATCCGGCGGCAACACCATTCAAGGCCGCGACGAGAGGTTTGGAGAGGGAGCGAATTGCGCCGTACAGGCGCTCCCACTCGGCGATCCATTCGGAGCCTGTTTCTCCGTCAAATGACTTGGCTTCGTTGAGGTCCTGACCGGCACAGAATGCGCGTTCCCCTGCCCCTGTCAGTACGATCGCACGGACGGATCTGTCCTCCTCGAGCTCTACCAGGACTTCAACGAACTGGCTCCGCATAGGCTTGTGCCAGGCGTTGAGGATTTCGGGCCGATTCAGTGTGACAACTGCAACCTCATCCCTTTTTTCAACGATTATGTAGCGATCCATGATCCGTCCTCGCATTGGAATGCAATATTCTATATCGCATAATGTGACGAACTGGCCGCATTAAGTCAAGCGTCTTTGAGAAGGGT
>NZ_KB902663.1 GCF_000379605.1 Rhizobium giardinii bv. giardinii H152
ATCGGCGTATTGGTCTCGCCTGGCAGGATGGTCGTCGCGCGGATGCCCTGGTTGCGATAGGTGTTGTGAAGGAAGGTCATGAAGTTCTTCACGCCTGCCTTGGCCGCGCCATAGGCTGCGCCGCCCAGGAGGTTTGGATTGAGCGCCGCGAGCGAGGAAACGGTAATGACCGTTCCTTCCCCTTTGGCAATCATATCGGGAAGCACCGCTTGCGTGAGATTGAAGACCGCCGTCAGGTTGACGTTGACGGTCGAATTCCACTCGTCCTCGCTGAGAAACCGGGCATTCAGGACCTTGCTGGCACTACCGGCATTGTTGACCAGGATATCCACCGGACCGACGCCGTCGCGGATCCATTTCACGGTTGCGAAAATCTCGTCCCGGGATTCTATGTCAAGCGCTCGGGTGAAGGCGCGACCGCCTTTCTTTTCAATCGTGGAGGCAACCTCACGCAGGGGCGTCAGTCGACGGCCCGTGAGGACCACGCGTGCTCCCGCTTCGGCAAGGAGCAGCGCGGCCTCGCGGCCGATACCCGTCCCTGCTCCTGTGATCAGAGCGACTTTTCCGTCAAGCAAACCCATCACGTCCTCCTATTCCGCCGCAACGGCCGGCGTACCCTTGTAGCCATATACAGCCTTCGCTGCCTTCGGGGTGATCAAGCCCTCGGCAAGATCCTGCTCGATGATTTCGACGGAACGTTCGCTTGCACGGCCCCAACCGCCGCCACCTGGCGTCTCTACCTCAAGGCGCTCGCCTGTCTTCAGTGTAACCTTTCCTTTCGGGAAGTGGGGCTTGCCTTCCTTCATGACCTTGCCTGCGGTACCATTCTGCCCTTCGACAACGCCGAAGCATGGATGACGGACGCGCTCGGAGGCAAGATAGATGCTCATCGGAGCGTTGCCGAGATTGCGAAGGACGACGCGCTGGCCGAGACCGCCGCGTTGCTTTCCGGCACCGCCGGAGTCCGCGATCAGTTCCTTGCGCTCCGTCAGTACGGGGACGGCGACTTCGAACATCTCGATAGCAGTCACC
>NZ_KB902664.1 GCF_000379605.1 Rhizobium giardinii bv. giardinii H152
TGCGACAGAAGAACAGGTTCTCGCCGCCAACGGCCCCGATATCCACCACCGTCTCGGCCTTGGCCTGCAGCCGGAACTCGTCGATGCCATCGGACACTACAAGGACTTCCTGCGCGACTGGGGCTTCCTCGCCGCCGATTTCTCCATCGCCGACTGGGTCGATCGCCGTCACATCGACGCCTTCGACACCCGCGCCGTCGCATGACGCAGAGCATCCCGATAATCCTGACGCAGGATCTCAACGACCCGATCGGCAAGGCGCAAAGCCTTGCCGATGAATTCTCCGCCCGTGCCGCCCATCACGACGCCACAGGCGACTTTCCCTTCGCCAATTTCGAGCGCCTGTTTGAAGCCGGCCTCCTCGGGCTCGTGACGGCGCGCGAGCATGGCGGCCTCGGCGGCGGTCTCAGTGAGGCACAGGCGATCATCAGCGAAATCGCCCGCGGCGAGCCATCGACGGCGCTGGTCCTCGCCATGCACTACAACACGCACTATTCTATTCGCCGCATCGGCAAATGGGCGCCTCACCTGGCCGAGCGTGTATTGTGGGCAAACCGTCTTGGTCTGGCTTTGATCAACGCCGCCCAGGCCGAGCCGCGCATCGGTTCGCCCGCGCACGGCGCACTGCCCGAGACGATAGCACGACGCGATGGCGACACTTGGCGGATTACCGGGCGCAAGAGCTACGTCACCGGCATTCCGATCCTGAAATGGGTCGCGCTGCTGGCGCTGACGGACGAGGAGACGCCGCGCCTTGCCTCCTTCCTCGTGCCGACCGATGCACCCGGCCTGCGTATCGAAAAAACGTGGAACGCCGCGGGCATGCATGCAACGGCCAGCGACGACATCATTCTCGACGACGTCGTCATCCCCGTTAATGATATCATCGAAGCGCAACCCGCCTCGGAACCGATCGCTCGCCACGAGCATGCGACCGCCTTCTTCTTCTCTCTGATCGGCGCCGTCTATCACGGCGTCGCCAGGTCGGCGCGCGACCGTGTCCTGCACTTTGTCGCACATCACGCGCCGGCAAGCCTCGGTGC
>NZ_KB902665.1 GCF_000379605.1 Rhizobium giardinii bv. giardinii H152
AACTCGCCTGGCCTTGATGTCGGGAGGTTCGCGATTTGCGACGGTCCTTTTATGGCAGCGCTGGATGAGTTTGATATCGTGATCAAGGGCCAAGGAGGACATGCTGCCAGCCCTCATCGCAACATCGATCCGATCGTGATTGCAGGACAAATCATTGTTGGCCTGCAGCCCTTGGTTTCACGATCGACGAATCCACTCGAATCTTTGGTCGTCTCGATTACCAAGATGCACGCCGGGGAATCCTATAATGTTATTCCCGAGACTGCGACTTTGTCCGGGACAGTCAGAACATTGAAGCATGAGCTTCGAGGCTTGGCTGAGACGCAAATACCTGCCGTAGCGCGCGGGATAGCAAGCGGATATGGCGCGGAGATCGAATTTAAATACCGCAGGATTGATCCCATCATGACCAACTCTCCTGAGGAGACGAATCTCGCCATCAGCGCCGCGCGCAATCTGGTCGGTCCAATCTGCGTCGATGACCAGTTCGCGCCCGTCATGGGATCGGAAGACTTCGCGTTCATGCTCGAAGCTCGACCCGGTGCGATGATTTTCATTGGCAACGGTTCAACAGCTTCCCTCCATAACCCAACATACGACTTCAACGATGAGGCTCTTCCCTACGGGATCGGATACTGGGCGAACCTTGTAAAGACAGTCCTACCAGCCCCCTTGTGATAGCGGAGTTCTCATGCTGTAGCTCGGCGACTCCCGTCTGCCAGAAATATCCGCTCTCCTGCCATCTGTTCGGCGCGGTTCAGGGGCACAGAGCGATCACTCCAACGCCGTCCTCAATTGCGATCTCAGTTTCAAATGGCTTCGATAGCTCCTGGATCCGTAGCAAAATGGCCCGGCCTTGCTGTCCGCGGGCAAGCTGCGGGACACCGCGATTGGCAAAACTTTTCGAGTGGCCAAGTTCGATAGGATACAACCGCGTTTCCGCGAGCTGATTATTTGCAAACCGGCTCACTGCAATAACGCTCTCGTAGAATAACGGATCAGTAAAACCCGCGTCCGTCTCATATCCTTCTG
>NZ_KB902666.1 GCF_000379605.1 Rhizobium giardinii bv. giardinii H152
TCAACAATTCGGCCGAGGTACATGACCGCAACGCGATGGCCGATATGCTCCACGACCCCAAGATCGTGCGAGATGAAGACAAAGGCGATTCCTAGTTCCTCTTGCAGGTCCATCAGCAAATTCAGTATCTGCGCCTGCACAGAGACATCGAGAGCCGAAACCGCCTCGTCGGCAATAATAATTGAGGGCTTCAAAGAAAGCGCGCGTGCAATACCGAGCCGCTGGCGTTGGCCGCCTGACAACTCTGAGGGAAGCCGGTGCATGATCTCAGACGCCAGCCCAACTTTTTGTAGAAGCTCCGCTGCAAGCTCCTCGCGCGTCTTGCGATTCATGCGCTCGAAGTTCTCGACCGGTTCGGTGATAATCTCTCCAGCCGTTAACCGAGGATTGAGGGAGGAGTAAGGATCCTGGAAGATCATCTGCATTCGACGCCGCGACTTCCGAAGCTCGCTTTTCTTGAGATTCGCTATATCGATGCCCTCGAGCAGCACACGCCCGTCGGTAGGGTCCACAAGCCTCATCAGAAGCCGTGCAAGCGTGGATTTGCCACACCCGGATTCGCCGACGATACAGAGCGTCTCACCTGCCTCAACCGAAAATGACACACCCTCAACGGCCCGAACGACGGGGCCATTCCTGTTCAGCATGCCCCCACCGAGCGGATAGTGTTTTACTAGGTTCTCGACCTTCAACAGCGGATAATTCATACCTTCAATACCTCTCCTGTATGCCAACAGGCGGCCGCGTGATCCGGCCCGGATTCCTCAAGGATAGGCGTCTTCTCCCGGCAAATATCTGTTGCGAACGGGCAACGCGGCGCAAAACTGCATCCGGCAATCGGCTCGCGCAGGCTCGGCACAATCCCGGGGATCTCTGGCAGACGACGCTCCTTACCGCGTCGCCTGTCCGGCACCGATCGCATGAGCGCCATGGTGTAGGGATGCATGGGCCGCGCAAACAATTCCGTCACGCTCGCCTGCTCGACAATCCTGCCGGCATACATCACGATCACGCGCTGACAGGTCTGTGCTA
>NZ_KB902667.1 GCF_000379605.1 Rhizobium giardinii bv. giardinii H152
CCCCCACATCTGCGGTCATGCCTCGCCGCTTGGGACGAGCTGCTTCATTCGTACGAGGCAATACCAGCAATCGCCTCCAGGAACGCATCGATCTCTTCCTCAGTGTTGTAATAATGTGGCGACGCTCGCACCACGGGCGGGAGTTGTCGCGTATAGGCGTCAACGGGTGTACTAGAGGGAGGGGAAACTGAGACGTTAATTCCCTTGCCAGTTAGATAAGCCATGACGGCTTGCGCGTCCCAGCCGCTGACTGTGAAAGAGACGATGGAAGCAAGATGCGCCCCGAGATCATGGACCGATACGGCGCTCATCCCCCTCAGGCCTTCGCGAAGCTTGGAAGAGAGGTGATTGCAACGCTCTTCGATGGCCTCCAGCCCAATGTCGAGCGCGTAATCCACTGCTGCGCGCAGGCCAAGACGAACCGAATAGTTCTTCTCCCACGTTTCAAAACGTCTGGCATCAGGTCTCAATTCGTATCGACCCGGCGCAGTCAAAGGCGCGCCATAGAGGTCGATCATCGCTGGCTCAATCTTCTCCAGCAACGACTTGCGCATATACATGAATCCGGTTCCCCGCGGCGCGCGGAGAAACTTCCTGCCAGTAGCGGTGAGGATGTCGCAGCCGAGCGCGTTAACATCTATCGGAGTTTGACCCGCAGCTTGGCATGCGTCGAGCAGATATAGAATGCCATTTTCGCGCGCTATCCGACCGATCGCTGCTGCTGGATTGATAAGCCCGCCGTTCGTCGGGATCCAGGTAACCGCTATCAACCGAACGCGCTCATCAAGCATTTTCGCCAGCGCGTCCGGATCGAGGACGCCAGACGGGTCATTTGGTATGATTTCGATCGACACGCCGGTGCGCTTGGCAACCTGCAGAAAGGCGACGTAGTTGGCTGCAAATTCAGCACTTGCCGTCAGGATCCGGTCCCCGGGCCCAAAGGACAGGGAATAAAAGGCGCGCTGCCAAGCGATCGTTGCATTTTCAGCTATCGCTATCTCATCGCTGGCGCAGTTTACGAAAGTG
>NZ_KB902668.1 GCF_000379605.1 Rhizobium giardinii bv. giardinii H152
GCCGGGGCAGGAGCGGGAATACAAATACAGCTGGAAGCGACAGAACTGGTTCGAAAACCAGCGCGACGAACATCTGGCGGTTCGCACCGGCGTTGGACTGTTCGACATGACGTCCTTCGGCAAGATCCGCGTCGAGGGCCGTGATGCGCTTTCCTTCCTGCAGCGGCTCTGCGCCAATCAGATGGACGTCGCGGCAGGCCGCATCGTCTACACCCAGATGCTCAATGCGCGCGGCGGCATCGAGAGCGACCTGACGGGCACGCGTCTTTCCGAAACGGCGTTTCTGCTCGTCGTTCCCGGCGCGACGCTGCAACGTGATCTTGCCTGGTTGCGCAAGCATATCGCCGACGCGTTCGTGGTCGTCACAGACGTTAGCGCCTCGGAATCGGTGCTTTGCATCATGGGGCCAAAGGCACGCGAGCTGATGGGAAAAGTCAGCCCCAACGATTTCTCCAATGCCGCCCATCCCTTCGGCACCGCGCGGGAGATCGAAATCGGAATGGGCCTCGCTCGCGCCCACCGCGTCACCTATGTCGGCGAACTGGGCTGGGAGCTCTATGTCTCCACCGACCAGGCGGCGCATGTGTTCGAGGCGCTGGAGGCGGCGGGCAGGGACGTCGGGCTGAAACTCTGCGGTCTTCATACGCTGGACAGCTGCCGTATCGAAAAGGCCTTCCGCCATTTCGGCCATGACATCACCGATGAGGATCATGTTCTGGAAGCCGGGCTCGGTTTTGCCGTGCGGACGCAGAAAGGCGAATTCATCGGCCGCGACGCGGTGTTGAGGAAACAGGACAAGGGCCTGTCTCGCCGTCTTGTGCAGTTCCGGCTGACCGATCCGGATCCGCTTTTGTTCCACAACGAAGCGGTGGTGCGCGACGGCAAGATTGTCGGCACTGTGACCTCCGGCAATTACGGCCACCATCTCGGCGGCGCGATCGGGCTTGGCTACGTGCCGTGTATCGGCGAGAGCGAGGCGGAGGTGCTGGGTTCGGCCTACGAGATCGAGATTGCCGGAACGCGGGTAAGGGCGGAGGCGTCGCTTGCGCCAATGTATGATCCGAAGGCGGAGCGGGTGAGGGTATGATGCACGGCACGCCGGCTTTTCCCGGGGCTACCCCCCTCTGTCACTCCGTGACATCTCCCCCTCAAGGGGGGAGATTGGCCGCAACCGCTGCGGCTCACTCCGGCTTTCTTCGCTCTACACCGTTTCAGTTCATTTCTGCTGGACAGAGACTTATCCGCGTGCCCTCGATCTCCCCCCTTGAGGGGGAGATGTCACGCAGTGACAGAGGGGGGTGCGCCACGCGCTCTTCAGCCCGGAGACATTCCCATGCTCGCACCTGATACCAAGACAAAGGCACCGTTGCCGGACCGCATCGACCAGCTCGTGGCGGCGCACAAGCCGGGCCACGGTCTTGCCAGGCCGTTCTACATGGATCCGGACATCTACGAGCGGGATCTGGAGCGCGTGTTCCGCCGCCATTGGCATTGCGTCGCGCATGAGAGCGTTATCCCGAAACCCAATGATTTCGAAGTCTTTCGCATGGCCTCCGAGCAGGTGATCGTGACGCGCCATGCGGACGGGACCATCCACGCTCTGCTCAATGTCTGCCGCCACCGCGGGGCGGAAGTCTGCACCAGGGACAAGGGCAATGCCCGTGTCTTCGTCTGTCCCTACCATGCCTGGACCTATGGCAATGATGGGGCGCTCAAGGCGGCGCGGCTGATGCCGAAGGATTTCAAGCGGGAGGACCATGGGCTGAAGACGCTGCATGTTCGTGTGGTCGAGGGGCTGATCTTCATTTCCTTTGCCGAAAACCCGCTCGACTTCTCCGAGGTCGAGAACCTGCTGCACGCCACCTGCGGCCAATATGGCTGGGGGCAGGCCAAGGTGGCGCATCGGCAGAGCTATCCGGTCGATGCCAACTGGAAGCTGGCGGTTGAAAACTATGTCGAATGTTACCACTGCGGTCCGGCGCATCCGGAATATTCGCAGACCCATGCGCTCGAGCAGCCGCTGCACATGATCGAGGCGCTGAACGCCGCGATGGAAGAACGTACCTGCGCGCTCGGCATAGAGGTCGGTTCCGGCGATCACTGGCAGACCTCGGCGAACGGCAAGGAAACCATCCATGCGTTTCGCTATGCGCTTTATGACGGCGTCAAGACCGGCAGCCAGGACGGCTCGCCGCTTAGCACGCTGATGGGCCGTTTTACCGACTTCGACGGCGGCGTGACCTCCGTCCATCTCGGCGGCACGTCCTTCCTGGTCTGCTACCCCGATCACGGGATGATCTACCGATTCATTCCGAAGGGGCCGGAAACCTGCGAGATGGAGCTGATCTGGCTCGTCAACGGCGAGGCCGAGGAGGGCAGGGACTATGATCTCGCCAGGCTCACCTGGCTCTGGACGGTAACGACCGACGAGGACAAGGCGATCATCGAACACACGTCGCGCGGCGTCCGCTCGCACTATTTCGTGCCCGGCCCGATCGCGCCGATGGAGCAGAACGAGTTGCGCTATATCAACTGGTATCTGGATGAGATCAGCCGGGCGAGTTGACGCCCGGTTTCACGGGATGCGTCCACGCACCTCGGTGACCCGGTAGGACCATTTGGGCGCCGTCGGTTCAACGCCGTAGCGATTGGGGAACGTGAAGTAGGTTTCGAAGCTCTGGTTCTGGCCCGCGGGAATGCGCGCGAGAATGAGGGCGGTGTCCTCGCCGAGCGTCCTGCACTGGTTTTGCGGGCAATCCTCCAGCGTCACCGACAGCCTGAAATAGTCGAGATTGAAGCCGCTCTTGTTTGCCACCGTGCCGGTGGCACGATAGCTCGTGTCCGGGCGGTTGCGTGTGAACGCCAACCCGTCAACGGAGATGTCGTCCGGCGTCAGCGCCGGCCGGGTCTGCTGCGGGGTCTGATCGGTCTCCGCGTTGGGAGTATTGTTGCCTTCACTGATCCAGATGATGAAGGCGATGATCAGCCCGACTGCGACCATCAGGCTGAGTGCTGGTTCGGCAAAACGCTGGAAGCGCGACGAGCGCATGGCGAAATAGACGATCAAAAGGCCTGCAAGCGCAGGAAAAATCCAAATCATCAAAGTCCTCCCGCTCTTTATATAGGCGGGGCGTGGACGCGAGGGAAGCGGGGTGCGGGGCAGGGCTGCGATTGTCATGCAAAGTGGAACAAAGCGCGCGCTAACCCGTTTCCAGCAGGTCGCCCCCGACGTGTTTCAATCATCAAAAGGAGGAAACCAATGGCAGAAAGAGCCCTGGAAGACCTGTTCTACGGCCTGCTCAAGGATGTCTACTACGCCGAACGCAAGATTCTGAAGGCCCTGCCGAAAATGGCCAGGGGCGCCCAGAGCCCGAAGCTGAAGGCGGCATTCGAAAAGCATCGCGACGAAACCGAAGGTCAGCTGGAACGCCTGCAGCAGGTTTTCGAAATCCTCGGCAAGCGCGCCGTCGGCAAGACCTGCCCGGCGATCGACGGCCTGATAGAGGAAGGCGAGGAAATTCTCGATGAATTCAAGAATTCACCCGCTCTCGATGCTGGCCTTTTGGCTGCTGCGCAAGCCGTCGAGCACTATGAAATGGCCCGCTATGGCGCGCTGAAGACTTGGGCAATGATGCTCGGTCTCAACGATGCGGTCAAACTGCTCGACGAAACGCTGCAGCAGGAAGGCAAGACCGATCACGACCTGACGAAGCTCGCCGAAGCATCGGTCAATGCAACGGCTCTCAAGAAAGCCGCCTGACAGAACATCGTCAAAAATGGCCGGATTTACACCCGGCCATTTTTCTATTTCAGGCTGATCCAATAGGATCCGTTGAAGGGGACGGCGGCAAAGCGCTCGTTGATTTCCTTCAGGCTCTCGTCCGGATCGACATCGGCAAAGAGTTCCGGCCGCAGCCATCGGGCAAAGGCCTCGGCGGCGAGGATATTCAGCGGCACCGCATTGAAGAAGTTCCACAATCCATGCACGCGGCCTTTCTGGACGGCAGAAAGATTGGCGAGCACAGGACTTTCTACGGCCTCGCCAAGCGTCTTGCGGGCCTCCGCGGCGGTGACGCCGGGGCCCACGGAAAAGGCGCTGTAGGTGCCGCCCGGTGACGCCGTGGCGATATAGACTTGAGGGTCCGCGGCGATCAGGTATTCGCTGCTGACGATGCCGCCCTGGCGCGGCAGGTTGTCGGTGATATTGCGGCTGCCGGTGATGCCGATGAACTCGCCGAGGCCGCCCGTTCCGTAAGCATAGCAGCAGCGATCCGGATTGGGGAACGCATCCATCAAAACGGTCGGGCCTGGTTCGGGATGGGCTGCGACGCGATCGATGATGCGCTTCAGATGTTCCTCGTAAAAATCGGCGAAGGCGTTTGCCTGTTCCTCGCGTTCGAGTATCTTGCCGAGCAGGCGCATGTTGCCGGGCGTATTCTTCATCGGGTCGCTGTTGAAGTCGACGATGAAGACCGGAACGCCGGTCGTTTCCAGATAGTCGATCGCCCTTTTTCCAAGTTCGCTATCCGCCTGCCAGTTCGCCATGATGGCGAGGTCCGCCTTCAGCGACAGGATGGTCTCGAAGGACAGGCCGCCGGTGCTGTCGTCGATGATCGGTACATCGGCAAGTGCCGGAAACTTCGCCACGAAATCCTTGTAGATCTCAGGATTGTCGCCCTTCATGTCGCCGGACCAGCCGGCGAGCAGGCTGACCGGGTCCGGGTGGATCAGCGACAGCGCGACCAGGTTGAAGCCGCTGCCGAGCAGGATCGCCTTCGGCTTTGCCTTGATCGTCACCTGGCGGCCGAGGGCGTCGGTAAGCGTCAGCGGCCAGCGCTCCTGTGCCTTCGCTATGGAGGCGAAGGCGAGAAACAGGCCAAGGGTCAGGAGGAAAAGGCGCTTCACGATCATTGCTTTCTTTGAGCGGGCAGGGCGCAGAGTTCGCCGCAACCTGGAATGCCGGGCAGCAGATAGCGCAGGCAGCAGACCTTGCGGCGGCAGACGGTTTGCTCGCCTTCGATCTCATGGCGAAGGCAACCCAGGAAGGGATTGAGAGAACCGTCCGGCAGCCGCGGCTCCGTGAACAACGGTCGCGCGGCCCAGGGCTCGCCATCGGCCGGGCGCTCGCGCTCCGTCGCGTTGAAGGCGTAGTCGATATAGACGGCCGCATTGTTCCAGGCGAGTTTCGGCGCAATGCCGCCCTGTGCCTTCAACTGCGAAATGATTTCGGGAATATGCTGGCTGACCAGGGGAACCACGAAAGAGAGGAGGTCGCCGTTCCCGTCGCTCCAATCCCCTTCGCCGGCAAGCCCGAGTGCGCGCGGCAGCCCGTCTTCCGCAAGGGCAATCGTCATGTCGTGAACGGCGATCGGCAGGGCACAAAAGGCCCGACGTGCGACGATGTAGGGGATCGTCAGGATCGAGAAATAGTAGAGGGACCACATGGAGGCAACCGCGCGCCGATCCGTGCCGGCATGGGCGGCGGCATAGGTATCAAGGGCAGCGCAAAAGCCGCCGGAGCCGAAGAAGTCCGCCAGCGGGACGGCACCTTCGAGTTCGGCGGAGAGCATCATCTTCTCGCCGCACCAGGCATGCTCGCCGGCAAAGACCGCCTTCAGGCCGGGTGGCCCGAAAGCGGTCCTTGCATCAAGGTTCGCGGCGATGGCCAAGGTCTTACCAGCTGTATTTCAGCGAGCCGATGACGGCGCGGCCCTGTTCTCGGTAGCAGAAGCTTGCCGAGCACACCGCTTCGCGCCGGTCGAAGAGATTGGTGGCATTCACCTGCAGACGCAGGCCCTCATACTTCTTGTCCATTGCCGCGAAGTCATAGTGGGCGGCGGCATCGAACAGCACCCGCGACGAGTTGCGGGTCGTATTCTGGTCGTTGCCGTAGCTCGATCCGAGGAACCGTGCGCCGGCACCAAAACCGAGGCCTGCCGCCTGGCCATCTTCGGGAAGCGTATAGTCGGCCCATATGGACGCCATGTGACGGGGCACGGAGGAGACGTAGTTGCCGACCGTGTCGGCCGCGCCCTCGGTGATCTTGATGTCGGTGTAGGTATAGGACGCGACCAGCGACAGGCCGTTGTCGAGGCTGGTGTTGGCCTCGATCTCGAAGCCGCGAGAGCGCACCTTGCCGCGCTGCACCTGAACGTTCTCGGGACCGCTTCCCAGATCGATAACCTCGTAATAGAGACTGTTCTTCTGGTCGATGTTGAACAGCGCGGCGGTGATCATCGTATTGCTGTCCGGCAACAGATACTTGACGCCGATTTCCTCCTGCTCGCTCTTCGTCGGCTTGAAGGGGGAGCCGGTCTCCCGGTTGATACCGGCGTTCGGCGAAAAGGCGGTGGAGTAGCTGATATAGGGTGCGAGGCCGAAATCGGTTTCGTAGGTCAGGCCGATACGGCCGGAAAACGCCTTGTCCTTCTGGGACACCGAGTCGATCGCATCGGTGGTGAGATCCGTCGTGTCGGTATCGGTCGAGACCCAGTCATAGCGCGCGCCTGCCGTCAGGGTCCAGGCGTCGTAGCGGATCTGATCCTGCAGATAGGTGCCAAGCTGCCACTGGTCCTGAACGACACGGCTGGTGAAGTCGATTGGATCGGTCGGGCGGCCTTCGGTCGGATTATTGGTATCCAGCGGCGGTGTGAAACCGGTGCCGGAAAGCGAGCGGAAGCGCAGTTTGCTGTAGTCGATGCCCGCAAGCAGGGTATGGTCGAGCGCGCCGGTATCGAACCGGGCTTCCAGTTGATGGTCGACCACGAAGGCCGTCAGGCGCTCGTCGAACGTACCGGCGCTGCTGTCGAGCAGCGTCGGATCGACGGCGTTCGGCGCATAAGCGAAGGCCCAGTCAGCATCGGTATTCAGCGTGGAGACCCGCATGTTCTGGCGGAAGGTGAATGTCTCGTTCAGCCGGTGCTCGAATTCGTAGCCGATGCGGGCCTGCTTCTGTACGGAATCGTTGAAATCCGGGTTGCCGGCGAAGATGTCGGTTACTTCGCCGGTCAGAGGATCGTTGTAGTAGGCCGCCGTGCCGCCCGTCCTGGTGCGGGAGTATTCGCCGAGGATGGTCAGCTTGGTGTCTTCGTCCGGCTTCCAGGTGAAGGCGGGGGCGATATTGGCGCGGTCGTCCGGCACGCTCACCTGTTCGGTGTCGGCGTCCCGCAGCAGCCCGGTCATGCGGTAGTAGACCGGGTCGGTGTCGTTGACCGGGCCGGAGAAATCGAACTGTCCCTGATAGCGGTTGTCGGTGCCGTATTGCAGCTGCAATTCGTGCAGCGGCTCATCCGTCGGGCGCTTGGTGATCAGGTTGAAGAGGCCGCCGGCGCCAGATGCTCCATAGAGGGCAGACGAGGGACCACGCAGGATCGACACGCCTTCAAGGCCGTAAGGCTCCGTCTTGAACAGCGATGAACTGGCGCCGGGCTGGCGCAGGTTGTCGCGGAATACGCCGGTATAGGTGACGTCGAAGCCGCGCACCGTAAAGGAATCGAAGCGCGGATCGAACCCGTAGGCACCGACGCGCGACCCCGGCGTATAGGCGAGCGCATCGAGAAGGGTCTGCGGGTTGCGGTCCTTCAGTTGCTGTTCGGTCACGGACGAGATCGACTGCGGCGTCTGCAGGAAGGGCGTGTCGATCTTGGCGCCCGTCGCGCTGCTGGTGCCGACATAGCCATCGGCAGTGATGACGCCGCCGCTGCCGCCGGTAACGGTCAGGGTCTCCAGCACCGTTGCGCCTTCGCTCGTGATGGAATGCGCCGTATCCTGGGCAAAGGCCGTCAGCGACAAGGCGAGAAGCGAAGTGCCCGCAAGGGCGAAGCGGACGGTGGGCCGGGTGACGCAGCGAGGATCGGGCATGTCATGCACTTTCTGGACAGAGCAGTCATAAAGATGACTTCTTCTATCAAGATTCTTTTCGTCGAAAAGCGAAAATGCATGAGTAAAATACTCACGTTTACAGCGTGTGGGATTTGCGCAACATTCAGGAAACCTGCAGTGTATAACGCTTGTCAGCACACAACTTAAAAGACCGCGTCTTCGAAAGGCGCGGTCTTTGAAAGTGGTGTCGGCCGGCCAGGCGGCAGAGGCGTTTTATCCGTGATTGATCATCACGTGGCGGACGGCCGTATAATCCTCAAGCGCGTAGACCGACATGTCCTTGCCGTATCCAGACTGCTTGATGCCGCCATGCGGCATCTCGTTGGTCAGCATGAAGTGGGTGTTGATCCAGGTGCAGCCATATTGCAGGCGAGACGCCGCCTTCATCGCCTTGGTGATATCCTTGGTCCAGACCGAGGAGGCAAGGCCGTAGTCGCTGTCGTTCGCCCAGGCGACGGCCTGGTCGTTGTCGGTGAAGCGGGTGACGGAGACGACGGGGCCGAAGACTTCGCGCCGGACGATCTCGTCCTCCTGCGTTGCCCCTGCGACAACCGTCGGCTGGAAGAAGAAGCCGTCCTTGCTGCCGAGGTTTCCACCCGTGGTGATCTCGATGTGCTTCTGTTCGCTCGCGCGCTCGACGAAGCTTGCCACCCGATCGCGCTGACGCTTGGAAATCAACGGGCCGATTTCGTTTTCGGTGTCGTCGGCGAGATTGTATTTGATCGTTGAGACGGCCGACGTGAGATCAGCGACCAGTTTCTCGTAGATCCCGTCCTGGGCGTAGATGCGGCAGGCGGCGGTGCAGTCCTGGCCGGCATTGTAATAGCCGAAGGTGCGGATGCCGCTCACGACAGCTTCGAGGTCGGCGTCGTCGTAGACGATCACCGGGGCCTTGCCGCCGAGTTCGAGATGTGTGCGCTTGACCGTCTTGGCGGCGGCCTGCAATACCTTCTTGCCGGTGGCGATATCGCCGGTGATCGAGACCATGCCGATCTTCGGATGGTTGATCAGCGTGTTGCCCACCGTTTCGCCGCGGCCGAGGATGACGTTGACGACACCTTCCGGCAGAATGTCGGCAAGCACGCGGGCCATTTTCAGCGCCGTCAGCGGTGTCTGTTCCGACGGCTTGAAGACGACGGTGTTGCCGCCGGCAATCGCAGGCGCAAGCTTCCAGGCCATCATCATCAGCGGATAGTTCCACGGCGCGATCGATCCGACGATGCCGATCGGATCGCGGCGGATCATCGAGGTGAACCCCGGCAGATATTCGCCCGCAACAGGCGCGTGCATCGAACGCACAGCGCCTGCGAAGAACCGCCAGCAATCGATGATCGCCGGCAGCTCGTCATTGCGCACGGCGTTGATCGGCTTGCCGCAGTTCAGCGCCTCCAGCACCGCAAAAGCGTCGGCGTCCTTCTCGATGGCATCGGCGATCTTCAGCAGGTAGCCGGAGCGCTCGCCGGGTGTCGTCATTGACCACGTGGCAAAGGCCTTCTCCGCCGCATCGACGGCCCGCTCGATCTGCGATTGAGACGCCTCCGGCAGGTCTACGATTTTCGCACCGGTCCGCGGATTGAGGATCAGTTCCTCCGCTTCGGTTCCGGCCTCGAATGTCGATCCGATCAGCAATTGCGTGTCCATGTCCGTTCTCCCTTTTTCTGCGTCTGTTTTTTTCGGAAAACCGGTGTCCACTTTTCCGAAACAGACGTGTGATTATTTGCCGGCGCCGGCGATCTGGTCGCCGTCGCGCGTGAGATAGTAGGCCGCCAGGATCGGCAGGAATGTCACCAGCATCACCACCATGGCGACCACATTGGTGACCGGCCGCTGGCGCGGGCGAATCAGTTCCTCGAGCATCCAGATCGGCAGCGTCGACTGCTGGCCGCCGGTAAACGTGGTGACGATGACCTCGTCGAAGGACAGCGCGAAGGCGAGCATGCCGCCGGCCAGAAGGGCCGTGCCGATGTTGGGCAGGATGACATGGCGAAAGGTCTGGAAGCCGTCGGCACCGAGATCCATCGACGCTTCGATCAGCGAACCGGAGACGCGGCGGAAGCGGGCAACCGCGTTGTTGTAGACGACGACGATGCAGAAGGTCGCGTGGCCGAGCACGATGGTCCAGAAGGAAAAGGGGATATCGGCCATCGAGAAGGCCGAGCGCAGGGCAATGCCGGTGATGATGCCGGGAAGCGCGATTGGCAGGATGACGAGCAGCGAGATGGTTTCCCGACCGAAGAAGCGCGTCTGGCTGACGGCAGCGGCGCAGAGCGTGCCGAGCACCAGCGCGATGGCTGTGGCGATCGTCGCGACCTTGACCGACAAGGTGAGCGCTGCCCAGACGTCGGGCCGGTTCCAGGTGACCGCGAACCATTGCAGGGTCAGGCCCGGCGGCGGGAACTGGTAGCTCTTTTCCTCCGTCGTGAAGGCGTAGAGGAAGATCAGGAGGATCGGGATGTGCAGGAAAGCGAGGCCGCCGATGGCGGCGACTTTCAGCCCCAACGGCGCGGAGGTGGAGCGGTCAGAGCGCATCGAAGGCTCCCATGCGTTTGGCCATCCAGAGATAAAGGCCCATGATGATGATCGGCACGACGGTGAAGGCGGCGGCGAGCGGGATGTTGCCGGCCGTGCCCTGCTGCGCATAGACGGCCTGGCCGATGAACAGGCGCGAAGAGCCGACGATCTGCGGGATGATGTAGTCGCCAAGCGTCAGCGAGAAGGTGAAGATCGAGCCGGCGACGATGCCGGGCAGCGCCAGCGGAAAAAGCACATGCCGGAAAGTCTGCTGCGGCGTGCCGCCGAGATCGGAGGAGGCCTCGATCAGGTTGGCCGGTATACGCTCAAGCGCTGCCTGGATCGGCAGGATCATGAAGGGCATCCATACATAGACGAAGACCAGGAAGGTGCCGGTATAGCTGACCGAGAGCGAATTGCCGCCAATGACGGGCAGCGAAAGCCAGCCGTCGAGCAGCCAGAGCAGGTTGAGCTTGGTGAAGGCCCAGGTGAGAATGCCTTCCTTGGCGAGGATCAGCTTCCAGGCATAGATCTTGACGAGGTAGCTCGACCACAGCGGCAGCATGACGCCGAGATAGAAGACCGCCTTCCATTTTCCTCTGGCAT
Source organism: Rhizobium giardinii bv. giardinii H152 (assembly GCF_000379605.1). Classification (GTDB taxonomy): domain Bacteria; phylum Pseudomonadota; class Alphaproteobacteria; order Rhizobiales; family Rhizobiaceae; genus Pararhizobium; species Pararhizobium giardinii. Next base: position 10,999 of record NZ_KB902668.1, read on the forward strand.
AACGTGCAGCGTAATAGGCGATCGGGAAGGCGATCAGCGCCGAAAAGAGCGTGACAGTGGCGGCCATCAGGACCGTGCGGACGATGATGTCGAAATTGGCATCCGACAGCAGCTGCTTGTAGGTAGCAAGCGTGAACTCGTAATTGATCAGCCCGGAGAAATCGTCGATCGAGAAGAAGCTCTGCAAGAGAAGCGCAAACAGCGAGCCGAGATAGATGATGCCGAGCCAGAGGACGGGCGGGCCGAGCAGCACGGCGAGCAGCACCTGCGGGTGCTTCCAGAGGAAGTCCGAAATTCGTCCGGTGAGGCGCGGTCTGTTCGGCAGGATGGGTTGGGTGGCGGCGATAGTCATGCAACCTCCATCAGATGAAGGTCGTTGCGCGAAAAGGCGAGCTGCACCTCAGCGCCGATGTCGGGCAGGGGCATGGCGGCGGGGCTGGAAACGACGATCTTTTCTCCGTCGCAGTCGACGCTGACGCGATGAACCGCGCCGAGGAAGCTGCGGGCGGTGACAGTACCGGGCAGGGTGAGCTGCTCGGCCCAGGACGTGCCGATGGCAATCGCTTCCGGGCGCAGGCTTGCGGCTGCGGCGGGAACCCCGAGCCGGGCGCAGATGGCGCTGGACAGGATGTTGGACGAACCGACGAAATCGGCGACAAAGCGGGTCTGGGGCCGCTGGTAGATATCCTCCGGCGTGCCAAGCTGCTGGATTTTGCCGTCGTTGAACACGGCGATCCGGTCTGCCATCGACAAGGCCTCGCCTTGGTCGTGGGTGACAAAGACGAAGGTGATGCCGAGCGATTTCTGCAGGCTCTTCAGTTCCTCCTGCATCTGCTCGCGCAGCTTGAGGTCAAGCGCGCCGAGCGGCTCGTCGAGCAACAGCACCTTCGGCTTGTTGACGAGGGCGCGGGCGAGCGCGACGCGCTGGCGCTGGCCGCCGGACAGCTGGCCCGGCCGCCGCTGGCCGTAGCCCGGCAGCTTGACCATGGCAAGTGCGTCTTCCGCCGCCCTGTGCCTCTCTTGCCTGCCGATGCCCTTGACCATCAGGCCATAGGCGACGTTGTCGAGAATGGAGAGATGCGGAAAGAGCGCATAGTCCTGGAACACCGTGTTGACGCTGCGGCGATAGGGCGGAACGCCTTCAGCCGTTTCTCCGAAAATCTCGATATGGCCGCCGGTCGGCTGCTCGAAGCCGGCCATCAGCCTGAGGCAGGTGGTCTTGCCGGAACCCGACGGGCCGAGCATCGCGAAGAACTCGCCCGCCGCGATTTCAAGATCGACCGCATCGACCGCTTTGACAGTGCCGAAATGGCGGGAAACGTTTTCGAACAGGACGGCGGCGGTCATGGGGGACTCCGTGGGCATGCACCATCGTTCCCTTCGCGAGGAAGCGACGGAGGTTGTTATAATCTCCCCCCTTGTGGGGGAGATGTCCCGGAGGGACAGAGGGGGGCGAGGTTGGGGCTGGCACCCCCCTCTGTCAGCTTCGCTGACATCTCCCCCACAAGGGGGAGATCAGATCTGAGACCGCCGTTTACCGGCCGCCAATGACGCCGATATAGTCCGACACCCAGCGGTGATAGGGCACGCACTCGCCCTGGCTCGCGCATTTGGAAACGGGCGTCTTCCAGAACTTGATCTTCTCGAAGTCGTTGTAGCCGTTGGCCGCACAGCCTTCGTCGGTCAGCAGTTCATTGCCCTTGCAGGCGGCCGGGACCGAGGGAACGGTGCCGAACCAGGCCGAAACGTCGCCCTGCACCTTGGGTGACAGCGAGTGTTCCATCCACATATAGGCGCAGTTGGGGTGGGTGCTTTCGGCATGCAGCATGGTCGTGTCAGCCCAGCCGGTCGCACCCTCCTCCGGGAAGACCGAGGCGATCGGCAGTTTTTCTGCCTTCAGCAGGTTGACCTGGAACGGCCAGGAGCCGGAGGCGACGACGCCTTCGTTCTTGAAGTCGTCGATCTGGATCATCGCATCATGCCAGTAGCGGCCGGCCAGCGTGCGCTGGACACGCAGCACGTCGAGTGCGGCCTTGTACTGGTCTTCGTTGAGTTCGTAGGGGTCCTTGATGCCGAGTTCCTTCTTGTGGAACATCAGGTAGTTGGCGGCGTCCGCCACATGGATCGGACCGTCATAGGCCTGGATGCGGCCCTTGTTGGACTTGCCGTCCGGCAATGTCATCTCCTCGAACACGACGTTCCAGCTCTTCGGCGCCTGGCCCTTGAAAGCCTCGGTGTTGTACATCAACACGTTCGGCCCCCAGACATAGGGCGTGCCATAGTGGGTGCCGTTCACCGTATGCCAAGGGGCGTTCTGCAGGCGCTCGTCGATGGTCGACCAGCTCGGGATGAGGGCGGTGTTGATCGGCTGGACACGCTTGCCGGCAACCAGCCGCAGCGATGCATCGCCGGAGGCGGTGACGAGGTCGAAGCCGCCTTCGTTCATCAGCGCAACCATTTCATCAGAAGTGGCGGCCGTCTTGACGCTGACCTTGCAGCCGGTCTTCTCTTCGAAGCCCGTGACCCAGTCATAGGCCTTGTCGGTCTCGCCGCGCTCGATATAGCCGGCCCAGGCGACGATCGACAGTTCGCCTTCTCCCTTGCCCAATTCCTTCAGCGGCTCCTGCGCAAAGGCATGGGTGGCGAAGGCGAGCGAAAGGGTGAGCGCGGTGCAGGATTTTAGAATCTGCTTCATCTTCAATCTCCCGGTTTGGTCCGTGTTTTTCACGGTTCTGTTCCCAGAAGAAAGGTGCCTCTATTTTGCCGCTTTCGCAAATTCATTAATCAGAATGTTGCTATCTGTTTTTCCGATATCGATCAACTTTAACGGGACCTGCCGCTGCGCAGGGCCTCTGCAACCCCGATGAAGTCTTTTGCCGATTGCGGCAACCCGGATCCCTTGCGCCAGACCATGCCGACCTGAACCACGGGGAGAGCGCCGGAGACGTCGCGGCTTTCGATCCGGTCGCCTTCCAGCGACCAGGGCCGGTAGACGAGATCGGGCAGGAGCGCGATGCCGGCGCCGGTGGCGACCAGGCTGCGCACCGCCTCGACCGAGCGTGTACGGAAGGCGACATGCGGGCGAGCGCCGAGCGCGGTCAAAAGCTTGCCGGTATTCTCCTCGATTTCGTCGACCGTCAGCATGATCAGCGGCTCCTTGGCGATATCGGCAACGGAGATGATATCGGCGGAAACCAGCGGATGACCGAGCGGCAGCCAGAGACGGTAGGGGGACGTCTCGATGATTTCCGCCTGCAGCGCCATGCGGTCGCGCAGGTTGGAGATGACCATGACGGCGACATCGAGCTCGCCGCCGACCAGCAGATGTTCGAGATAGGAGCCATTGTCCTCGATGGCACTGACCTCAACTTCCGGGCAGGCGCGGCGATAGCGGGCAAGGAGATCGGAGAGAACGTAACCGGCAACGAGCGAGGTCACCCCGAGATTGAGCTTGCCGCCGGTGCGCTCAACCCGCTCCTGTGAAAACGAGCGCCGCGCATCCGACACACCGGCAAGGATCTTGGTCGCATGGCGCAGGAACTGGTGGCCGTTATGGGTGATGTGCAGCCCGCGCGGGTGGCGCTCGAACAGCTCGACGCCCAGGTCCGTCTCCAGTTCCTTGATGGCTTCGGTGATCGAGGATTGCGAGATCGACAGGTTCTGCGCCGCCCGGGTGATGGAGCCCTGTTCGGCGACGGCAACGAAATACTGGAGCTGACGGAGTGTGAAGGCCATGGCCTAGCTAACACGGGCAGAGGGGGGAGTGGCAAGGTGGATAGATCTTCGGAGTGACGTACGCCTCAGTTGTCGCCCCAATCCTCCGGGAAGTCGCGGCCTCCATAGAATATGCGCACGATGCGGACCGTATCGTTCTCGACAAGGAACGCGATCGACGCGCGACGTTCAAAGCCAGTGATGCGCAGGCCCGGATGAAGATCGTCGCGCTGCGTACCGCGAAGGGGAAAATCGGCAAGGGCCATGCATGCCTGTTCAATACGATCGATATAGACTTCCGCTCGTTGGACGCCGCTGTTTGTCGCGATGTAGTGATAGAGTGCGATAAGATCGTTTTCCGCCGCGGGACGAAAGACGACTTTATGCGTCACAGCTCACCTTCCAGCATGGCGAGAGCGAAGGCGCGCGAAAACGTCCGCCGCCGGAATATCGGGCCGAGGATCGTTTATCGCTTCACGAATTTTGGCGCGCATGATTTCGTCCAAAGCTGCCTCTTCGCGATCAAGGGCGCGCAAACCTGCGCGCACGACTTCGCTTGCTGATTCATACGCGCCTGACTGTAGCCGCGCATCCAGAGAGGCTTGCTGCTTGCCGAGAGTTACGGTGATGGGTTTGCTTGTTCGCATAGGGCTGAAATTAGCACGACAACATGACATTGTCATACTCGAATGTGTCGGAAGTTTCAGAATGTCGGATAGAGGACAGAACCTACTAGAATTCCGGTTATGATCAGTGGTCATTCAGGATTGGTCACTCATGTCAACAGATAGCCTTTTCCCCACGGAGCCGGGTATCCTCGCCTTCCACAAGCGCTGCGAAGAATTTTATCCGGCCGATGCCGTCGATGCGCCGATTGAGCAGCAGCGTAAGTGGTACGACGCGCTCTGCGCCGAGTTCGATGCGCCGTTGCCGGAGGGGCTCACGCGGCACGATGAAATGGTTGGCGACCGCATTCCGATACGCCGGTACCGGCCGGCGGACATCGCAACCCGAACGCGGGTCTTCTACATTCATGGCGGCGGCTTCGTTGTCGGATCGCTGGAAAGCCATGATGCCATCTGTGCGGAGATTGCGCATGCGGCGCGGGCTGAACTGGTGTCCATCGACTACCGGCTGGCGCCGGAGCATGTCTGGCCGGCCGCCTTCGACGATTGCTTCGAGGTGCTGACCTGGCTTCTCGCCGATGGCCGGCCGCTGGTCGTTGTGGGCGACAGCGCCGGCGGCAATCTGGCGGCGGGCATCGTGCTCAAGGCGAAGACGGAGGCAATCACGGCTATCGTCGGGCAGGTGCTGATCTATCCGGGGCTCGGTGGTGACCTGACGTCGGGCTCTTATGCGGAAATGGCCGAGGCGCCGGGCCTGTCGACGGCGGATGTCCTCTACTACCGTGAGGTGCTGAAGGCGCCGGCGGAGAACGCCTTTGCCCATCCGCTGAAGGCCGCCGACCTCTCCGGATTGCCGAGCGCCTACATTACTTCGGCGCATTTTGATCCCTTGCGCGACGACGCTGCAGTCTACGCTCAGCGCCTGATCGCCGCCGGCGTCAACGTCACCTATCGCGACGAGCCGCAGATGATCCATGCATGGCTGCGCGCCCGTCACATGAGCGAGGGTGCGCGGCAAGGCTTTCTGCATCTCTGTCGCGCTGTCAGTGTCCTTGCAGGAACGCTCTGATCACCCCTTGGCCTTGAGGACAAGAACCGGGTCGGCACTGAATTTCGCCGGGAACAGGGCCCTGAGGTTCTCGATCTTCGGCAAGTCGTTGTAGACGATGTAGGGGTAGGTCGGATTGAGCGTCAGGAAGTCCTGATGGTATTCCTCGGCCGGATAGAAGGCACTCATATCCGAGACCTTGGTGACGATCGGTTCGCCGAACACCCCCGCCTTGTCGAGCTGGGCGATATAGCTTTGCGCGATCTTCTTCTGCTCGCCATTGGTGGCAAAGATTTCCGAGCGATACTGCGTACCGTGGTCCGGGCCCTGATAGTTCAGCTGTGTCGGATTGTGTGCCACCGAGAAAAATATCTGCAGCAGCTGACCGTAGGTGACCTCTTTCGGATTGTAGGTGACCTCGACGGACTCTGCGTGACCCGTATTGCCGCTGCCGACTGTCTCATAGACGGCGGTCTCCTTCGCGCCGCCGGAATAGCCGGACACCGCATTCTTCACGCCCTTCACATGCTGGAAGACACCCTGCACGCCCCAGAAGCAGCCACCGGCGAAGACGGCCTTTTCGGTGGTAGCGCTCGTCGTTTCGTCGATGGCGGGAGGAGGAATGACGACGGCTTCTTCGGCGGCGTTGCTGAAAGTCGAGGACATGGCGAAGAGTGCCGCGGCGATTGCGGTTGCGCCAAGGCCGAGCACGAGGGAGCGCCCGGGCTTTCGAAAGCCGGTTTGTGTTTTGATGGACGGCATGGCATTCCTCCTGTTTCACCGCGGCCGCAATGTGGTTCACGGCCTCAATCCGGCGACATGAGCCATTGCTTCATGAGCCAACTCTGGCCTGATGCTCCTTCACGGGTCAAATCGCAAATGCGTGCGTAACGCCAAAGTGAGAAGCCGGCCGCAGCGCTACACGCTCGTGTGATGTCAGAGGAATGGATGGATATGACGGCTATCACCGATCTCGACGTGCTCTTGCGCGACATGCGCCCGGACTTGCGTCCCGCAGAATATGTCTATTGCACGGTGGCGCCTGAGGAAGCGGGGGACTGGCTTTCGTTGTCGCCTCTCGGTTTCTTCCGCGAGGATGAAGGGATAACGCTGATCCTCGAGCGCACGGTGGCCGACAGCGCCGGCCTGGCTTACGGGCCGGTGCTGCGCTGCATCACGCTGACGGTGCATTCGGCGCTCGAGGCGGTTGGCCTGACCGCGGCGGTCGCGGCGGCGCTGACGCGGCACGGCATCAGCGCCAACGTGGTTGCAGCCTATTACCACGACCACATTTTCGTGCCGGCCGCAGACGGGGAGCGGGCGCTCGCCGCCCTGGCCGAAGCAAGGCCCGTCTGACCGATTACATAAAGTCGCGGGGAAAACGCTTCTCGAAGATCTTTTGGAAGATCTGCGTTTCGCCTTCGAAAGCCGTCACCGAGGCGGATGTCAGCCATTCGGTCGCCGTGCAGCCGATCCGCGAGATCGAGATGGTCTTGACCGACCAGTTTTCGCGTTTTGCAATGCAGGTCCAGGTCGATACCCCGGCCATCGACAGAGGGTCGTCCGTGGCGATGGACCAGGTCTCGTCGCGAATGTCCTGCGTGGCGAAACCGGTACCCGGATGTTCGAACAGGCCGGTATCCTCGTAGATATGGTAGCGCGTCTCGCCGGTCGTCATGTCGCGCTCGACGCGGCGGCTGGTCTTGCCGGGCGCAAGCTCGATATATTTCGGCAGCGGATCGAGATTTGCCGGCTCCGGCATGGTGATGACCTGATGGTCACCCAGCTTTGGCAAGGCAAGCCCGAGCGAGGCGAGATCGAACGTCAGCCCCGGATCGGATGGGGCGGGCAGCACCATCGGCCAATAGGATGTCGAGAGCGACAGGCGGATGCGGTGGCCTTCGCCGAAGCGGTAACCGCAGGCGTCGAGTACCAGCCTGATCTGCGTCTTCTTACCTCTCTCCATCGGCTTCGGCTCGGCGTAACCGTCGCGGTGGGCAAGATTGAGGACGCCAAAGGTGACGCGGGTTGCCGTCCCGTCCGGATGGACATCGACAAGGCGGGCGATGAGGTTTGCCCAATCGCCGTCGCAAGCCAGTTCGACGGTCAGCACGGGCTGGCCGAGATAGTCGACCGCATGCGTCAGCGGCGCGGTCTCGAATGTGAGCGAGCCGGCATCGTCTATCCGCTGGTCGCCCGCCATTTCTGCGTCCGGCTTCAGCGTGAACCATTCGCCGGCGGCGATGCCGGTATCGAGCGGCGACCTCAGATAGGCGTTGTGGTCGTGGGCGCCAGCGATCGGCATGCCATCCTGCAGGCTGCCGAACTGATCGACGTAGAAGCACTGCATTTCCGGCGGCTGCCATGTTTCCTTGGCAATCCAGAAGCCTGGCTCTATATCGCGCCGCAGCGCGGGCTTCGGACCATCGAGAATGAAGGCCCGCATCTGCGGCAGGTTTTCGACGCCGGTATCCTCGTCGCGCAGCCAGCGGTTCCACCAGGCGATCGCTTCGCCATGAAAATCGGCGCGCGGCTTCGGCCAGGCAAAATGCGGATATTTGTGGACCCAGGGACCGATCAGCGCTTTCACGCGGTCGCCCATGCCTTCCGCTGCCTTCATCGGCGTATTGCGATAGCCGTCTGCCCAGCCCGCGATGACCATGGCCGGGACCGGGAAGCCGTCGAAATTCTCGCAGATCGAACCGTGTTTCCAGAAGTCGTCACGGCGCTGGTGTTCGAGCCATTCCTCCATGAAGAAGGGTTCGTTTTCCAGCCGTTCCAGCCACATCTCCTTCCACCTGTTGCCAACGAGCGCAGGATCGGGCGAGCGCGACTGGTAGGCGAGCATTGTCGCCGCCCAGGAGAGTTGCGCGGAGAGATGCGTGCCATTCTTGTAGTGGATGTCGTCGTTGTAACGGTCGACCGTCGAGGCGATCGAGATCACCGCTTTCAGTGCCGGCGGCTTGAGGGCGGCCACCTGCAGGCAGTTGAAGCCGCCCCAGGAGATGCCCATCATGCCGACTTTGCCGTTGGACCAGGGTTGGGCGGCGATCCAGGCGATCAGCTCGCAGCCGTCGGCGAGTTCACGCGGTGTGTATTCGCCGTCGATGACGCCATCGGATTCGCCGGAACCGCGGATATCGACGCGGACGCCGGCGATTCCCGCAGCAGCAAATACCGGGTAGGTGGATTCATCGCGCGGGCTGGTGCCGTCACGCTTGCGATAGGGCAGGTACTCGAAGACCGCCGGAACCGGATTGCTGTCGGCTCCCTCCGGCATCCAGATGCGCGCGGCCATCCGCGTGCCGTCCTTCAGCATGATCCATTGGTTCTCGATGACGGTGAAATTGCCTGTGGTCATATGCATATCTTTTCTTCATGCTGGTGAGGGTCATGTCACCAGCGTCGCGGAAGGACGATGATGTTAGGAAGAAATGTTGTCGCTAGCGTTTTGATCCTGGCGCTGGCGGGGCCAGTTGCCGCCGATCAGGTCGTGCTCCTGCCATCCTGCGCGCTTTCCGGCGCGACCAGCGTCACCATAGGCGGACAGCCGGCGCTCAGGATGTCCGACGTCGTGAATTGCCCGCCCGAACTTTACGAAATCGTGCCGAGCATCTCCATCGAAGGACAGCCGGTCGTGCATTTCCGCTCCGGTGCAGGCGCCAAGGGCGATTGTGCCGCGAAAGGCGATCCAACCGTCGCGCTGGAGGGCGAGGCCGCGCAACGGCTCGGGGATGTGACCTGCACGGGCAAATGAGTTCGCAGCCCGAGCCAGTCGGCTTCGGGCTGCATGTGTGTCGCCAAGGTTCAATTTCCAGCGCTCTCCATCCTGCGTGTCGTCAACACCTTCTCCAGCCATCCGAGTTCCATCTCCGGCACGGATTTAAGGAGAAGATCGGTGTAGTCGTCGAAGGGCGGTGACAGGACCTTGGATTTCGGCCCGAACCGAACGAGCTTGCCCCGATGCATGACGGCGACGCTGTCGGCGATGGCTCGCACGATGGCGATGTCGTGGGTAATAAAGACATAGGAAACAGCGGTTTCCTCCTGAAGTTTCATAAGCAGATTCAGGATGCCCTCGGCCACCAGCGGATCGAGCGCTGAGGTCGGCTCATCGCAGAGGATGAGTTCCGGCTTTGCCGCCAGCGCCCGGGCGATCGCGACTCGCTGCTTCTGGCCACCGGACAGTTCAGCCGGGTAGCGGTCGAGGAACCGGTCGCCCATCTCGATCTGGTCGAGCAGTTGCCTGACCCGCTCCGTCTTCTTGGCGCCGTGCAGGCCATAGTAGAAGGAGATCGGCCGGCCGATGATGTCGCGCACCGTCTGGCGCGGGTTCATCGCCGTATCGGCCATCTGGTAGATCATCTGCACGCGGCGAAGTTCGTCCTTGGTGCGCCCGCTCAGCGCCCTTGGAAGCTCCTTGCCGTCGAAGGTGATCTTGCCTTCCTGGGGCGGTAGAAGACCGGTGATGACGCGAGCCAGTGTAGACTTGCCGGAGCCGCTTTCGCCGACGATCGCCAGCGTCTGGCCCTTGGGCAGATGCATGGAAACGTCATGCAGCACCTTGAAGCCGTTGGCATAGCCGGCACTGACATGCTCGATATTGAGCAACGTGTTGCTCTGGTCGCGGGCTTCCTCGCGCTTGGTCTGGCGGACGCTGACCAGGGCGCGCGTATAGTCCTGGTTCGGGGCTTCGATGATTTGCTTGGTCGTGCCGTATTCGACGGTCTTGCCGTGGCGCAGCACCATGATGTCGTCGGAGATCTGGGCGACGACGGCGAGATCGTGGGTGATGTAGAGGGCGGCCGTATGCGTTTCCTCGATCGCATGCTTGATTGCCGCCAGGACGTCGATCTGCGTGGTGACGTCGAGCGCCGTCGTCGGTTCGTCGAAGACGATCAGCTCCGGGTTGGGGCAGAGGGCCATGGCGGTCATGGCGCGCTGCAACTGGCCGCCGGAGACCTGATGCGGATAGCGGTCGCCGAAGGTCTCGGGGTTCGGAAGGCCGAGCACCTTGAAGAGATAGAGCGCGCGCTTTTCCGCCTCGGGGCGGCTCATGATCTTGTGGCGCAGAGCGGCCTCGATCACCTGATCGCCGAGCTTGTGGGCCGGGTTGAAGGCGGCGGCTGCCGACTGCGCGACATAGCAGACCTTGCAGCCGCGGATGGTTCGAACGCCGTCGCGGCCGAGCGTCAGGATATCCTTGCCGTTGAGCAGCACCTGACCGCCGGTGATGGCTGCGCCGCCGCGGCCATAGGCGAGCGCCGAAAGCCCGATGGTCGATTTACCGGCGCCGCTTTCTCCGATCAGGCCCAGCACCTTGCCCTTCTGGACATCGAAGGAGACGTTTTCGACCAGCGTTACCGTTTTCGGAGGCTCACCCGGCGGATAGCTGGTGGCCTCGATTTTCAGGTTCTTGACGGAAAGCAGATCAGGCATCGCCGCGCCCTCCCTTGAGGCTCGAGGTTCGCTTCATCAGCCAGTCGACGACGAGGTTGACGCAGATGGCAAGGCCGGCAATCGCGCCGCCGGGCACGAGTGCTGCCGAGATGCCGAAGATGATGCCGTCCTTGTTGTCCTTGACCATGCCGCCCCAGTCGGCGGCCGGCGGCTGGATGCCGAGGCCGAGGAAGGAGAGGGTGGACAGGAACAGGATCGAGAAGGCGAAGCGCAGGCCGAATTCCGCCAGAAGCGGCGACAGGGTGTTAGGCAGGATTTCCCGGAAGATGATCCAGCTCGTGCCTTCGCCGCGCAGCCGCGCCGCTTCGACGAATTCCATCACCGCGACATCGAGCGCCACGGCGCGACCGATGCGGAAGACACGGGTACTGTCGAGCACCGCCATGACGAGGATCAGGATCCAGAGCTGTTGCGGCAGGACGGCAAGCACGACAAGCGCAAAGATCAGCGTCGGGATCGCCATCATCAGATCGTTGAAACGCGAGAACAGCTGGTCGACGAAGCCGCCGGTGACGGCCGCCGTAAACGACAGCAGCATGCCCAGCGAGAACGAAATGACCGTTGCTGCCAGAGCGACAAAGATCGTCGTGCGGGCGCCGAAGATCAGGCGGGAAAGCAGGTCGCGGCCTAGGTTGTCGGTACCCAGCAGGAAGTCGCCGCCCATCGGCAGCCAGATATCGCCGACCACGTCACGTTCGCCGTAGGGTGCAATCCAGGGGGCGAAGAGGGCGCAGAACAGAGCCAGCGTGATGCCGGCGATGCCGACCCATGCACTGAATGGAATGGAGCTCAATCTCATCGTGGGTGCCTCAATCTCGGATTGGCGAGGATGGCGAGAATATCCGCCGCCATGTTGAGGAAAATGTAGAAGGCGGCGAAGATCAGGCCACAGGCCTGCACCACCGGCATGTCGCGCACCGTGACGGCATCGACCATGTACTGGCCCATGCCCGGATAGACGAACACGACTTCCACCACCACGACGCCGACGACGAGATAGGCGAGGTTGAGCGCGATGACGTTGATCACCGGCGCAACGGCATTGGGAGCTGCGTGCTTCGCGATGATGCGAAAGGCGCTGAGCCCCTTCAGCTCCGCGGTCTCGACATAGGCCGATGACATGACGTTGAGGATCGCAGCCCGCGTCATGCGCATCATATGGGCAAGGACTACGAGCACGAGGGTCGCGACCGGCAGCGCGATGGCCGAAAGCCGCTCGCCAAACCCCATGCTGTCATAGACTGTGGCCGGGAAGGTCGCGACGCCGAGCTGAACCGCGAAGAACAGGATCAGCAGGTAACCGACAAAGAACTCAGGCAGCGAGATCGCCGCCAGCGAGATGACGTTGATGATCTTGTCGGGCAGCCGGTTTCGATATTGAACGGCAAGCATGCCGAGCGCGACGGCAAGGGGCACGGAGATCAGCGCGGCAAAAAACGCGAGGAACAGCGAGTTTCCAAGCCGCTTGCCGATCTGTTCGCTGACGGAGTTCTTGCTCGCCCAGGAGGTGCCGAAATCACCCTTGACGGCGCCGCCGAGCCAGTTGAGGTAGCGTTCGGTAAGCGGCTTGTCGAGGCCGAGATCCTTGCGGATGTTTTCAACCGCCTGCGGGGTCGCCGACTGGCCGAGATAGGTGGTGGCGAAGTCGCCGGGCAGCGCTTCCACGCCGCCGAAGATCATCAGCGACACGGCAAAGAGTAGACCAACGCTCAAACCCAGGCGCTGGATGATGAGGGCCGCCAGCGGGCGGCGCAGGGTAAAACGGCGCCAGAACGTCCCGGTCACGACACCCGTCGTGGGTGTGACCATCGCTCCGGAGGCGGGTGCGGGCTGCGAGGGACTGTCGCCCCCCGCACCCATGCCCGTCGTCAGCGCCGGACCCGTGAGTGGTCCGCCGCCCGTCATCAGGCGTCGAGCCAGACGCGGGTTGCGACGTAGCCGTTCGACATGTCGTTGCCGATGTCGTGGACATAGCCCTTCACCTGCTTGGTCGAGGCGTTCACGAAATCGTTGAACATCGGCAGGATCAGGCCGCCTTCATCGCGAACCATCATTGCCATGGTGCGGTACATTTCCTTGCGCTTGGCCTCGTCCAGTTCCGAGCGGGCTTCGAGCAGGATCTTGTCGAAATCCGGACGCAGGAACTTGGTGTCGTTCCAGTCGGCGGTCGACAGATAGGCCGTCGAATACATCTGGTCCTGGGTCGGGCGACCGCCCCAGTAGGAGGTCGAGAAGGGTTGCACGTTCCAGACGTTCGACCAGTAGCCGTCGCCGGGCTCGCGTTTCACTTCGATCTCGATGCCCGCCTTCTTGGCGCTTTCCTGGTACAGCACGGCCGCATCGACGGCGCCCGGGAAGGCGACGTCCGACGTGCGCAGCAGAACCGGGCCGCTATGGCCGGATTTCTTGTAGTGGAAGGCCGCCTTGTCCGGATCGTAGGCGCGTTGCTCGATCCCTTCAGGGAAGAGCGCATAGGTCGAGTTGATCGGGAAGTCGTTGCCGACCTTGCCGTAGCCGCCGAGGATGGTCTGGACCATGTTTTCACGGTCCATCGCGTATTTCAACGCCATGCGCAGGTCGTTGTTGTCGAATGGCGCTGTGTTGCAATGCATGATGAAGACGTAGTGGCCGCGGCCGGCGGTCGAGAGAATCTCGACGGACGGCGCACGCTTCAGCAGCGCAACGGTCTTCGGATCGACGCGGTTGATATAGTGAACCTGGCCGGAGGAAAGGGCGGCGATGCGGGCCGTGGCATCGTTCATGTTGATGATCTCAATGCTGTCGACATAGCCGCGGTTCGGGTTCCAGTCGTTCGGGTTCTTTTCGAAGGTCGAACGAACGCCAGCCTCGAAGCTGGTCAGCTTGTAGGGGCCGGTGCCGATCGCCGCGTTCGGATTGTCGTAGCCGCCGCCCGGCTGGATGATCAGGTGATAGTCGGACAGAAGCAGCGGCAGGTCGGCATTGCCTTCCGTCAGCGTCAGGACGAGATCGCCGCCCTTGTTCTCGATCGTCTTGATCGACTTCATCACGCCGAGGGCGCCCGATTCCGACTTCTCGTCGGTATGGCGCTGCAGGGTCTTCACGACGTCTTCGATCGTCAGCTCCTTGCCGTCGTGGAACTGCACGCCCTTGCGGATCTTGAAGGTCCAGACGGCTGCATCCGGTGAAGGCTCCCAGGATTCGGCAAGAGCCGGAACGGCAGCACCTGTCAGCGGATCGGATTCGACCAAGAGGTCGCCCCAGTTACGGCCGACGCAGAAGAGCACCTGGGAGAGGGCCTTGGCCGGATCGAGTGCGTCCGTGGCCGAGCCGCCTTCGAGACCGAGCTTCAGATGTCCGCCGCGCTTCGGTTCCTGCGCGGCCGCACTTGCGGCAAACAATGTGCTGGCGCTCGACAGGGCGATGCCGGCGGCCATTGCCCGGCCCATGAATTCACGCCGGTTCATCTTGCCGATCTTGACCTGATTGGCGAGGTAGTTCTTGTATTCGCTCATTCCCCTGTTCCCTTTGTTTGATGGCTTTTGCCGTTCTGATTATTGTTCGATCACTGGTTGATCAGGTTGCTGCTAGAATGCCTGCCGAAAGACAGGGAGGCCAGTCATTTTTGCGGCTTTGTCTGCCGCTCGGTACCTTTCCTGAAGTGGGCGTTCCGCTGCCGGAAGACCCTGTTGAAATTGATGCTATCGTCCAAATGACGACCTGTATTGATACAAAAAATCTGCAGTTTTCATAAGTATGCCTTATGGCACGCCGCGGTAAGGCAGTAGTGTTGCGCCCAGACGGTCGCGTGGAATTCGTGACGGCTATTTCCCCTTCCAGACCGGATCGCGTTTCTCCGAAAATGCCCGCGCGCCTTCCAGTTGGTCCTCGCTCGAGTAGAGAATGTCGACCGTCTTGAACTGGCGTTTGGTGATCTTGTTCATCGTCGTCTGGAAATCCTCGCCTTCGGCGGCGCGGACCACTTCCTTTATCGCGGCGTAGACCAGCGGCGGGCCGCTTTCGAGCAGGCGGGCGAGTTCCCAGGCTCGGTCCATCAGCATGCCGGCGGGCAGGATTTCGTTGACGAAGCCCCAGCGATGCGCCTCGTTGGCATCGAGCCAGCGGCCAGTCAAAAGCATGTCCATGGCGATGTGATAGGGGATGCGCTTCGGCAGCTTGATCGAGGCGGCATCGGCCACCGTGCCGGAGCGGATTTCCGGAAGCGCGAAGGTCGCGTGGTCGGCGGCGAGGATGAGATCGGTGGAAAGCGCGATCTCCAGGCCGCCGCCGCAGCAGATGCCGTTGATTGCGGCGATGATCGGCTTGTTGAGATCGCGCAGTTCCTGCATGCCGCCGAAGCCGCCGACGCCGTAGTCGCCATCGACCGCGTCGCCCGCGGCAGCGGCCTTCAGGTCCCACCCCGGACAGAAGAATTTCTCTCCCTCACCGGTGATGATCGCCACACGCAATTTTGGGTCGTCGCGAAAATCGTGAAAAATTTCGCCCATGATCCGGCTGGTCACCAGATCGATGGCATTGGCCTTCGGCCGATCGATGGTGACTTCGAGAATGCCGCCTTCGCGGCGGGTTCTGATTGGTCCGGTCATAGGCGTCATTTCCTTCGACGGATCAGGGCGTCGGCGGCAACGGTTCCAGACCCCTGCGGCAGCACCATGATAGGATTGATATCCAGTTCTTCGAGCTTGGAAGCGTTTGCTGCGACATAGGATGCCACGGCAGCGACAGCCGCCATCAGCGCCTCGATGTCGCCTTTCGGGCTGCCGCGATAGCCGTCGAGCAACTTTCTGATTTTCAGGCCGCAAATTGCTTCGCCGATCGCCTCCGGCGTGGTCGGCAGGGTCAAAATCGCGGAATCCTCCAGCAGTTCCACGAGGATTCCACCCGCTCCGACGGTGAGCACAAGGCCCGCGACGGGATCGCGCAGCGCGCCGACGATGATTTCCGCGACGGGCCTTGCGATCATTTTTTCGACGAGGTAGCCGGTGGCGACGTTCTTCATGGCGTCTGCCGCGTCGAGCACGGATTGACGATCGCTCAGATTGAGCTTGACCGCCCCTGCTTCCGTCTTGTGGGCAACACCAAGGCCCTTGAGCACGACGGGAAAGCCCAGCGCTTCCGCCGCATCGGCCGCCTCGGCCGCGGTGTTCGCAACCCTGCCGATCGGCACGGCGAGGCCGAACTTCGCCAGTTCGGCCTTGGCTTCACTCTCGCTGAGTGTGACGATTTCGCCTGGCAGTGGTTTCGCAGGCAGAAGCGGCATCGGCGCCGGCCTTGCCCAGGCTGCGCCGATGCCTGCGGAAATCTCGGCCGCGGCCAGCGCTTCATCGATGCCGCAGAACGCGACGACGCCGGCTGCCATCAGCGATAGCGCCGTTTCCTCCGGCATGTTTTCGCCGAGGCTGGCGACGATGCCGGCCACGGCGCCGGTTGCCCGGGCAGAGGCGACGACGGCTTCGCAGGTGGTGTTCCAATCTGCCGCGTCGCAGCGGTCTTGACGGGGAAAGTCGAGAACGACGAGATTGAGGGCATAGTCGCCCTTCATCATCGCGGTAAAGGCGGTCGTCTGCTTCTCCCGGTTGCCCCAGACGAAGGTGTGGTAGTCGAGCGGGTTGGCGATCGTGACCATGTCGCCGAGGCTTTCGCGCAGCGGCTGGCGCTGTTCCTCCTTCAGGGCGCGAAACACCGTCTTACGCCTGACGCCGGCATCGGCCATCAACGATGCCTCGCCGCCCGAACAGCTCATCGATGAAATGTCGAGGTTTTTCAGTGGCGGGTGAAGGTGCAGCAGCTTCAGGGTTTCCAGCAATTCCGGCAAAGTATCGACGCGGCCGATGCCGAGGCGCTTGAGCAACGCGCCGGAAACGGCATCGTTGCCGGCAAGCGAGGCCGTGTGCGAGACGGTCGCAAGCTGCGCCTGTTCCGATTTGCCGACCTTGAGCGTGACGACCGGCTTCTTCAGTTCCCGCGCCCGCGCGGCCAGCCGCTGCAGCGCCTCGATGCTGTCGAAGCCCTCGATGTGCAGGCCAACGGCGGTGACGCGCGGGTCTTCAAGGGCGGCGATAGCGAGTTCGGAAAGGCCGGTCTGCGCCTGGTTTCCGGCCGTCATGATATAGGCAAGCGGCAGGCCGCGCATCTGCATGGAGATGTTGCAGGCGATAT
This sequence comes from Rhizobium giardinii bv. giardinii H152, assembly GCF_000379605.1. Lineage (GTDB taxonomy): Bacteria > Pseudomonadota > Alphaproteobacteria > Rhizobiales > Rhizobiaceae > Pararhizobium > Pararhizobium giardinii. The sequence goes on from NZ_KB902668.1 coordinate 28,006, forward strand.
TCGAGGACTGGGTCAAGACGGCGACGCCCCGGTCGACGCGCTGCATGCCATGCTGGTCGGGCCAGAGCAGGGCGCCGTCGAGTGCATTGATGAAACCGTAGCAGTTCGGCCCGACGATGGGCATATCGCCAGCGGCTGCGACCAGCGCGTCCTGCAGGTCGTTGCCATCGGCAAGTTCGCTGACGGCCTCGCGAAATCCGGACGCATAGCAGATCGCGCCGCCGGCGCCCTTGGCGGAAAGATCGCGGACGATGTCGATCGTGAGCTGGCGGTTGACGCCGACGAAGCAGGCATCCGGCGCGGATGGAAGGTCTGCCACGGAGCGGTAGCACCGGCGGCCGAAGATTTCGTCCTCCCGGGGGTGGACCGGCCAGATCTCGCCCTTGAACCCCATCTTGTCGCATTGCTCGATCACCCGGCGCGCCTCCTTGCCGCCGAAGACGGCGATGGATCCGGGCCTGATCAGTCGGGTGAGTGAACGCGTCATTCGGTGGCACCTTCGTTTGACGCGAATACCCCGCCCCAACCCCTCCCCACAAGGGGGAGGGGCTTAACCTGCGGCAACGGCATTGCGCCAATCACCCGCCGAACGAAGGAGGGAACTCCTGCACATGGCAATCGGGAAGGTCGCACAAGGGCGCGGCGAATTAAGTCCCTCCCCCTTGTGGGGAGGGGTTGGGGAGGGGTGTCTTGCCAAGTCAAAAACATAATCACGCTCCCAGCGGCCGGAGCAGGTCGCGGCTGATGATGTGCCGCTGGATTTCCGACGTGCCGTCCCAGATGCGCTCGACACGGGCGTCGCGCCAGAAGCGGGCAAGCGGGAGGTCGTCCATAAGCCCCATGCCGCCATAGATCTGGATCGCCTCATCGGTGACGCGGGCGAGCATTTCCGTCGCAAAGACTTTCGCCGAGGCGATCTCGCGGTTCGATGGCAGGCCCTGGTCGAGACGCCAGGCGGCCGACAGCGTCAGCAGATCGGCAGCATCGATGTCGGTGATCATGTCGGCGAGCTTGAACGAAACGCCCTGGTTGGCACCGATCGGCTTGCCGAACTGCTTGCGCTCGGCCGCGTAGGACAGCGCATAGTCGAAAGCGCGGCGGGCACGGCCGACGGAGGTCGCAGCGACCGTAAGGCGCGTCGCATAGAGCCAGTCATTGGCGATGTCGAAGCCCTTGTGGACTTCTCCGAGGATCTGAGAGGAGGGCAGGCGGCAATCGTCGAAGGTCAGGATGCAGTTTTTGTAGCCACGATGTGACACGGAGTTGTAGCCGTCGCGAATCTCGAAGCCCGGCGTGTCGCGATCGACGAGGAAGCAGGTGATCTTCTTCTTCGGCCCGCGCGGCGTGTCTTCTTCGCCCGTGGCGATGAAGACGATGACGAAATCGGCGATGTCGGCATGGCTGATGAAGTGCTTGGTGCCGCTGACGATCCAGTCGTCGCCGTCCTGGCGGGCAAAACATTTCATGCCGCGGACGTCGGAGCCGGCATCCGGTTCGGTCATGGCGAGCGCATCGAATTTTTCGCCGGTGACGGCGGGGATCAGATATCTCTGACGTTGCTCCGCGTTGCAGGCCATCAGGATTCCGGAGGGGCGGCCGAAGAAGACGGTCAGCGCCATCGAGCCGCGGCCGAGTTCGCGCTCGACCAGCGTGAACGTCTGGTGATCGAGACCGGCGCCGCCGACCTCCTCGGGCATGTTGCAGGCGAAGAAACCGAGCGCCTTGCACTTGGCCGCGATCTCCCGACCGAGTTCGCGCGGCACGAAACCAGTGCGCTCCACCTCGTTCTCGTGCGGATAGATTTCGGTTTCGACGAAGCCGCGAACGGTGTCGACGATCATCTGCTGTTCTTCGGTCAATGCGAAATCCATGGTTCGTTCCCTCGTATTCTTGTTTTGGGCCTGGCCTCTCCTCGAACCTTGCCCTCACCCTAACCCTCTCCCCCTAAACGGGGAGAGGGGACGACGGAGGCTGCCGCTTGTTCCTTCTCCCCGTTTACGGGGAGAAGGTGCCCGACAGGGCGGATGAGGGGCAACGCGTCCGTCTAAATTATCGCTTCTGCCCCACACTCCGCCCGACACCCTCGGGCCTGGCTAGCCCGGCATGCGCCTCAGCAATCGCCTCGACCTTGGCAATCACCTCCGGCAGTGCCGGAACAGCCTTGCTGGCCTTCGAATCCACATGCAGCAGCATCTGCTCGGCCGTTGCGACAGGCTCGCTGGATGCCGCGTTGTAGATGGTCGAGAAGATGTGCAGGCGCTTTTCGTCGTGCGACAGGATCTGGCAGGTCGAGTACAGTGCGTCGCCGAGCCGGGCTTCGCCGAGATTGCGGATATGCGTTTCGACAGTGTAGTAGCTGTGGCCATTTTTGACATAGTCGAGATCGACACCGATCAGGCGCAGCAGGCCGTCGGATGTGTCCCCGAAGACCTGCAGATAGCGGTGTTCGGTCATGTGGCCGTTATAGTCGACCCAGGCGGCATTGACCTTGGTGTCGAGGATGCGGATGGGTTCGGCTTGACCCAGATCGGTCTGCGGCCTTTCTGCGTTGGCCCAAAGGCGCTGTTCGAATTCCGCGAGCAGCTTGCCGGCACCCCAGCCCTTGCCGCCGTCGCCGCTCTTCAGCGCATGCATGATGCCGACGAGATTTTCGTCGCGGATGCGTTCCAGTTCGCGGATCGAGCGTCCGCCCGCCTGCGCATCCGACTGGGCGCCGATCTTCTCGACCAGGGCGTCGTCAAGATCGACGACATCGGTGAATTTCGTCCATGGCCATTTCAGGCAGGGGCCGAACTGGGCCAGGAAGTGGCGCATGCCGGCTTCGCCGCCGGCGATGCGGTAGGTCTCGAAGAGGCCCATCTGGGCCCAGCGCATGCCGAAGGAATAGCGCATGACGTTGTCGAGCGTTTCGGTATCGCAGATATCGTCCTGGATCAGCCACAGGGCTTCGCGCCACAGCGCTTCCAGCAGGCGGTCGCCGACGAAGGCCTCGATCTCCTTGGCGATGACGACGCCCTTCATGCCGATCTGTTCGACGGCGACGCCGGCGCGGGCGATCGTTTCCTTCGAGGTCTGCTTGCCGCCGACGAGTTCGACCAGCGGCAAGAGGTAGACCGGGTTATAGGGATGCGCGACGAACATGCGCTCAGGGTGTTTCATTTCGGCTTGCAGGTCGGACGGCATCAGGCCGGAGGTGGAGGAGCCGATCAGCGCATCGGGGGAGGCGGCCGCGTCGATCTCTGTGAGAACGCCGCGCTTCAGCGCAAGCCGTTCCGGGACGCTTTCCTGAATCCATTCAGCGTTTTGCACGGCCTCTTCGATGCTGTTGCAGAAGGTGAGCGTGCCTTTCTTCGGCAGCGGCGCCATGGTCAGCATGGCATAGGCCTTTTCGGCATTGGCCATGACTTCGCCGATGATGCGCTTTGCCTCCGGATGCGGATCGAACATGTTGACGTCGACGCCGGCCAGGATGAAGCGCGCCGCCCAGGCCCCGCCGATAACGCCGCCGCCGATACAGGCCGCCTTGGTGATTTTGGTCATGAGTTCTGCGTTCCCTCGTAAATTCTGCATTCGCGGCTTTCCCCTCATCCGGCCCTGCGGGCCACCTTCTCCCCGCTGGGGAGAAGAGGGAGGTTGCCGATCCCTCTGCCTTCAAATCGTACCGCTTGCGCGGTGCGAGCTTTTTGCGAAGCGGTTGCTCCAGCCACCCTCTTCTCCCCAGCGGGGAGAAGGTGCCCGTAGGGCGGATGAGGGGGGCTTCGCGTCCAACTCGAAATCAACGCTTCGTCAGCTTCAGCTTTTCACGCACTTCCGCGGGGCCGATCACCCGGGCGCCCATGCCTTCGATGACGCTCACGGCCTTTTCGACGAGCTGGCCATTGGTGGCGAGCTGACCCTTGCCGACATAGAGATTGTCCTCGAGGCCGACGCGGACATTGCCGCCGGCAAGCACCGCTGCCGCCGGATAGGCAAGCGCGTTGCGGCCGATCGAGAAGGCGGAGAAGGTCCAGTTGTCCGGCACGTTGTTGACCATCGCCATGAAGGTGTTGAGGTCGTCTGGCGCGCCCCACGGGATGCCCATGCAGAGCTGGATGAGCACCGGATCCTCGATCAGGCCTTCCTCGACGAGCTGCTTGGCAAACCAGAGATGGCCGGTATCGAAGGCTTCGATTTCCGGACGCACGCCCAGCGCCGTCATCTGGCGGGCCATTTCGCGCAGCATCGACGGCGTGTTGGTCATGACGTAATCGCCGAGCGAGAAGTTCATGGTGCCGCAATCGAGCGTGCAGATTTCCGGCCGGCATTCGGCGACGTGGGCGACACGCTCGGTGGCGCCGGCCATGTCGGTGCCCTGCGGATTGAGCGGCAGCGGGCTTTCGACATTGCCGAAAATGAGATCGCCGCCCATGCCGGCGGTAAGGTTCAGCACCACGTCGACATCGGCGGAGCGGATACGGTCGGTCACCTCCTTGTAGAGGTCGAGGCGACGGGCGGCGGCACCCGTTTCAGGATCGCGGACATGGCAATGGGCAACGGCGGCACCAGCCTTCGCGGCTTCGATGGCGGCATCGGCAATCTGCTTCGGCGTGATCGGCACATGCGATGATTTGGAAACGGTGTCGCCGGAGCCGGTCACGGCACAGGTGATGAAAACGTCGCGGTTCATGCTTAGCGGCATAAAAAGCCTCCCCTTGTTCTTGTCGTGCATTACGAGGCAAGAACGAGTGCGCTGCTTTCCCTTTTCGGGTGTGTAGTATACATTTCCAGAACCAAAAGCCGGAGATGGACGAATGCTTGCTCCGAGGAACGAAACTCAGCATATCGACCTGCTCGTGTTGCCGGAGACCAATCTGATCCTCGTCGCATCGGTGATCGAACCCTTGCGCGCCGCAAACCGCATTGCCGGAAAGGCGCTCTACGACTGGGAGATCTTCAGTCCGGACGGCAACGCGATCGAGACCAAGAGCGGCATCCCGATCCCGGTGGCCGGTCCCTTTCGGCCGCAGAAGGAAACCGCACCACTTTTCGTCCTGTCGAGCTACAACTGGCAGGCCTATACGACGTCGCATCTGCGCATGCAGCTTTCCCAGACGGCACGCTATCGCGAAGTGATGGCCGGCATCGAGTCAGGCTCGTGGATGTTGGCCGAAACCAGCCTGCTCGACAATTATTCGGCCACGACCCACTGGGAGGATTTCGAGGATTTCACTGCCGCCTATCCGCAGATCACGATGGTGCACGAGCGCTTCGTCATCGACGGCAAACGCATCACCACCGGCGGCTCGCTGCCCACGCTCGACCTGATGCTGGAACTGATCCGTCGCCAGCACAGCTACTCGCTGGCACTGGAGGTGTCGCGGCTGTTCATCTACGAGCAGGAGCGCACGCGCGGCGACCTCCTGCAGGTGCCGGCGATCGGCAATATGCGGATTCTCGACGCACGCGTCGGCGCGGCCGTGAAGCTGATGGAGGAGACGGTGGATGCGCCGATGACGCTTACCCGTCTCGCCAGGAGGGTCGGCGTCAGCGCCCGTCATCTGCAGGACCTGTTCCAGGAAACGATGGGCGTCGCGCCGCATGCGCACTACCTGGCGCTGAGGCTGAACGCGGCGCGGCGCAAGGTTATCGAGACGCGTGCCGATTTCGCCGATATCGCCGCGGCCACGGGCTTCAATTCATCCTCGGCCTTTTCCCGCAGCTACCGCGCCCACTATCGCGAAAGTCCGAGCGAAACGCGCAGACGCCTGAAGCTCAAGAAGTGATTCAATCCCTTCATGCGCTGATTCAGGTGGCGATCGATTTTGGAGTCGATTCAAGGGATTGCAGCGTGGTTCGGAGATTCCGATTCAATCGCGGTCGCCAGCATCATCGCCAGCATCGCTTCTCCAGCCTGCCGCGACAGCGCGTTCTTCTGCCAGACGAGGCAAAGGTTCTGCATAAAACCGGCCCCCAGCCGGCGCATGGCAGGGCCGTTTCGCACGCGCGCGGTGGAGCTTTCCGGGAGCACCGAGAGATACCCGTGGTTCATCACCAGGTTGAGGATGACGGGGATGGAGTCGACCTCGGTTATCGCCAGCCGACTGCGTTCGTGTTCGCCGAGCGTCTCGCCGATGAATTGTTCGGCCTGCTGACGCAGCCCGCTTTTCCGGCTGGGAACGGCGATCGGATTGGACTGTAGCAGTGCATGCAGATCCGCGCCGTGCCGGTCGAAGAGAGAAGCGTGTCCCGTCAGGGCGAGCGGCGCGCGCGAGATCAGCCTGCCTTCGAACTCCGCAGGGAAGGTTTCGAGATCAAGCAGCACGACGTCGAACCGGCGGCTCTTCAAGCCGGCGATCAACTCGTCGGCGGTGGTGCTGGAAATGAACAGCGGCTCACGGGGATGGGTGCGGCGCCATTCCGCGGTCAGCACTGCCAGCATGCGGGCGATCTCGCTCTCCGGCCCAAGCGGCATGACCGAGCCGAGACGCCATGTCGCGGCCGTCCGGCGGAAGCGATCGCCGGATGCACGCGAAAGTCGCTGCCAGATATCGAGCAGGCTTTCGGCGATTGGCATCGCGGCCAGACCCTCTTCCGTACAGGCGATACCCGACGGGGAACGAATGAGCAGATCATAACCGAGGTCTCGTTCAAGATCGGCCATCTGCCGGGTCAATTGCGGCTGGCCGGTGCCCGCTATCTTGGCGGCGCCGCGTATGCTGCCGCTGCGTGCGACGGTAACGAAACGCTCGAGCGCGGTCAGGCTGATCGATGGGACCGTGTTCAAGGGGCCGGTTGCCGCCGGCGAAAGCAGCAACTGGATCGCCCGGTTTGCGGCGGCAAGGTCCTGCATCCGGCTTTGCGCCTCCAGCGTCGGCACCAGGATGCCTCCCTCGCGCCTGACGAGCGGTACGGCGATTGCGGCTTCGAAACGCTTCAACGCGGCGCTGACGCTTGAGGCCGGTCGGTTACCGGCCTTCGCCGCGCGGCGAATTCCTTTTTCCTCGAGGATCGCATGAACGAGGGACAGCGTGGCGATATCCATGGCCGGTGTGTCTCAGTTGAAGAATACGCGGGATGAAAGTGGATGTTCGGTTCTTCCTATCTCATGTTCGGTTTTTGGGATATATCGCATTCGAGGTGATTGGGCATAGCATGTGCGGCATCAAACGTGAGTCAAAGCATGCACGCATCGGTGAGAACCATCGTCCTGACTGGCAATCCGCTCGACTTCGCCGCACTGGAGAAGATCGGGTCGGGGCTCTATGTGCCGATGGTGGCCGAGCAGTCTTTCGCGCGGGTGGAAGCGGCGCATGCGGTGATTGCCGATCGTCTCGCCATGGGCTTGCCGGTCTATGGCGCAAACACCGGCGTCGGCTCGATGAAGGACCGTTTGTGGACCGTCGATGACCTCGTCGAATTCAACGCCGCGCTCGTCAAGGCCCACCATTTCGGCACCGGCGAACTGTTTTCTGCGGCCATCGTCCGCAAGGCCATCGCCATCCGCATCAATACGGCACTTGGTGGCCATACCGGCTGTAGCGTCGAGCTCGTCAAGGCGTTCCTTGACCTTTTGGAGCGGGGCGTCGTCCCGGCCGTCCATCGGCATGGTTCGATCGGTTGCGCAGATATCGGCCTGATGGGGCAGGTGGCTTCCGTTTTGACCGGCACCGGCGAGGCATTTTTCCGTGGTGAGTTGCTCCCCGCTGCAGAAGCGCTCAGCCGCGCCGGGCTCGAGCCGTTCGTCATGCAGCCACGTGATGCGCTGGCTTCGCTGAGTGTCAACGCGACGGCTTTTGCAGCGGCGGCCGACGTCTTGCGCGAGGCGGCCTCCGCCGTCCGGGTTGCGATGGCGACCGGCTTGATGTCGTCCCTGTCATTGGGGGCTTCCGCCGATCCGTGGCGGGTTGCCGCGACGCTCTCGACGCGCGGCGAAGCCCTGGTCGGCTCCTGGCTCTACGGCCAATCGAATGTCGTGGACTGGCCATTGCCGACGGCGATTCACGACCCCTTGAGCCTGCGCATGACGGCGCAGGTGTTCGGGGCGGTTGTCGATACACTGCTCGTCGCGGCCGAGCGGCTGGTCGATGCAACCTATTTGTCCGACGACAATCCGGTGGTGCTTGGTGGCCAGGTGCATGCGTCGGGTGCCTCGCTGCCGCTGACGACCACGCTTTATATCGAGACGGCGCAGATCGCCTTTTCCCATGTAGCGCGCAACATGCTGAACCGTTGCATCCTGCTCTCGAACGGCGTGCGGCGAAACCTGCCGATCAATCTGGTCGCCCCGGGCGAGGTGGCGAGCGGTCTCGGTCCGCTGATGAAACTGGTCGTCGAGCTCTATATGCGCGTCCAGTCGATGGCCGTGCCGCTGTCGGCACAGTCGATCGTCGTTGCCGGTGGTCTCGAAGAGGAAGCGACCTTCCTGCCGCTGATCGTCGAGCGCATGGAGACGCAAGTGCGCGATCTGCGCCAGATGGCGGCGATCGAGGCACTGCTGTCGGCACAGGCGATCGATCTGCTCGGTGACAAGCCGCAAGGCGTGACGCAGGTCGCCTATGATCGCGTTCGTGCGCTGAGCGCGATCTACCTGAAGGATCGACCCCTCTCGAAGGAGATCGAGGCCCTGCACCGTGAGTTCGCGTCAGAGGGCTTGCTGCATACCCTTGTCGAAATGGCGCCGATGCCGGAGTTCGATGATTTCTTCGCGCTCGGCAAATGAAAGGGAATTGAGATGTCAGATTTCGACCTCGTTCTCAAAGGCACGGTGGTTCTTGCCGACCGCGTCGTCGACGGCGGTCATGTGGCGGTGCGTGACGGCAAGATCGCCTTTGTCGGGCAAGGCGCGATGCCTGCCGCGCGCGAACGCCATGATCTCGGGCCGGCACTTATCCTGCCCGGCGCAATCGATGCGCAGGTGCATTCTCTGAGCCAGAGGGATCAGGAGGATTTCATCTGGTCGACACGTTCTGCCGCAGCCGGTGGCGTCACGACGATCGTCGACATGCCCTATGACGAGGGCAATCTCGTCTGCTCGGCGGAGGCCGTGAAGCGCAAGATCGACCATGCCGGTGCGCAGGCGCGCGTCGATTTCGCGCTCTACGGCACGATCGATCCGGAGGAGGGCCCGGCGAGAATTGGCGAAATGGTCGAGGCCGGGGTCGCCGCCTTCAAGTTCTCGACTTTCGGCACGGATCCGAAGCGGTTTCCGCGTATCCCCGCGGGGCTGCTGGAAGATTGCTTTCGCGCCATCGCGCCGACCGGGCTCACGGCAGGCGTCCATAACGAGGATGACGAAGCGGTGCGGGCGGCGATCGACAAGGTCAAGGCAGCCGGGATTACCGACTACCGGGCGCATGGCCTGTCGCGACCGCCGCTGACCGAACTGCTCGCCACCAACCAGATCTATGAGACGGGGGCGGCGACCGGCTGCCCGGCACATGTGGTGCATTGTTCGGTCGGCCGCGGCTACGAGATCGCCGCCGCCTACCGGGCGCAAGGATACCGCGCGACGATCGAGTGCTGCATTCACTATCTCGTCCTCGACGAGGAGAACGACGTAAAACGGCTTGGCGGCAAGGCGAAGATCAATCCGCCGATCCGGCCGCGCGCCGAGGTGGAAAAGCTTTGGCGGCATGTGGCCGATGGCACGGTGACGCTGGTTTCCACCGATCACGTCAGCTGGTCGGAAAACCGCAAGACCAATCCGGATATGCTGGCCAATGCCTCCGGCGTGCCGGGGCTGGAAGTGATGATCCCGCTGTTCGTCAAGGGCGCGCTGGAGCGTGGCATTCCGCTGACCCGTGCAGCGGAATTGATGGCGCGCAATCCCGCCCGGCATTTCCGGCTCGATCATTGCAAGGGAGCCCTTCAGGTCGGCAAGGATGCAGATATCACCGTGCTGACGCAGGAACCCTACACCTACGACGCGGCGGCAAGCGGCAACAACGTCGTCGGCTGGTCGCCCTACAACGGCATTCGGCTCCCTTGGCGCGTGGCTGCCACCTACGATCGCGGCACGCTTGTCTTCGATGGGACGTCCGTACTCGCCGCACCCGGCTCCGGTACGTTCGTCCGGCCGCTGCGGAGCCTGCCGCTGCGCGAGGCCGTGTGATGGGCGTCATCGAAACCAATCTGCCGGTCGATGCCCGCCGCATCGCCGACATAATCAAGGGGCTGGCGCGGATCACCGAACCGGACCGACCCTATACGCGGCGCGCCTTCACTCCGCTCTTTCTGGAGGGGCGCGCCTTTCTGGAGCAGCGCTTCAAAGCCGCTGGCCTCGAAACAAGGATCGACGCGTCCGGCAATCTCATTGGCCGGCGCAAGGGGCGCAAGTCGGGCCTCGGCACGATCATGCTCGGCTCGCATTCCGACACGGTGCCGGAGGGTGGCCGGTTCGATGGTATCGCCGGCGTGGCAGCAGCGCTTGAAGTCGCGCAAGCGCTGAGCGATGCCGGCATCCGGCTCGACCACGATCTTGAGGTCGTCGATTTCCTGGCCGAAGAAGTCTCGGTGTTCGGTGTTTCCTGCATCGGCAGCCGCGGCATGGCGGGGCTGATCCCCGACGGATGGCTGAGCCGCGCTCACGGCGAATTGACGCTGCGCCAGGGCATGATCGATGCCGGCGGTGACCCGTCTCGGTTGGCCCAGCAGAAACGATCGGACATCAAGGCATTTCTGGAGCTGCATATCGAGCAGGGGCCGGTGCTCGAAGCCGAACGCTGCGACGTGGGGATCGTCACAGCCATCGCCGGCATTACCCGGGTCGAAATCCTGTTCGAGGGCCAGGCAGATCATGCCGGCACCACGCCGATGGGGCGCAGGCGTGACGCGCTGACGGCTGCTGCCAGGATGGTCGGCGAGGTCGCACGCCTCGGGACGGAATTTTCCAAGGGCGAGGGGCATTTCACCGCGACGGTCGGCGAATTTTCGATCGAGCCGAACGCGGCAAATGTCGTGCCGTCCCGAGCCCGGCTGCTGATCGACGCGCGGGCGGAACTGCGGCCCGACATGGAGCGCTTCATTGCCGAGATCGACCAGCTTGCCGTCGATATCCAGCGCGATACCGGCGTATCGATCGCCTCACCGAAGCTGATCTCCGACAATTTCCCGACGCCCGCCGACCCGCTGGTGCTGCGCAATCTGGAAGCGGCCTGCGACCGTGTCGGCGCAAAACACCGGCGCATGGCCTCCGGCGCCGGTCACGACACGGCCTGGATGGCGCGGATTTCGAAGGCGGCGATGATCTTCATCGCCTGCCGCGAGGGCCGATCGCACACGCCGGACGAATGGGCCGATAAGGACGACATCACGCTGGGTGCGGCGGTGCTGTTCGAGGCGGTGAGGAAACTTGACTCGGATTTACAGGGAGCGCGCTGATGGGCCGGATACTCATCGAGAAAGACGTCGAGGCGGCGGTCAAGGGCGGCTCGGTCTATGCGGCCGGCGGCGGCGGATGGGCGGATCACGGCCGCATGCTCGGCTATGCGGCGGTGTCGATCGGCAAGCCGGAGCTGGTCTCGATCGATGAACTCGACGCGAACGACTGGGTGGCGACGGCCGCCGCGATCGGTGCGCCGGCCTCGACCACGCCCTGGGAAATGCGCGGCGTCGACTACGTCAAGGCGGTGCAACTGCTGCAGGAGGCGCTCGGCGAAAAGATCGCCGGTCTGATCGTCGGCCAGAACGGCAAGTCGTCGACGCTGAACGGCTGGCTGCCCTCGGCGATCCTCGGCACCAAGGTCGTCGATGCCGTCGGCGATATCCGCGCGCATCCGACCGGCGACATGGGATCGATCGGTCTTGCCGGCTCGCCCGAGCCGATGATCCAGACGGCCGTCGGCGGCAATCGCGAGGAAAACCGCTATATCGAACTCGTCGTACGCGGCGCGACAGCCAAGGTTTCGCCGATCCTGCGCACGGCCTCAGACATGTCCGGCGGCTTCATCGCGTCGGCCCGAAATCCTGTGCGCGCCACCTACGTCAAGGCTAATGCAGCGCTCGGCGGCATCTCGCTCGCCTTGACTCTGGGTGAGGCGATCATCGCTGCGGAAGCCAAGGGCGGCGGCGCCATCATCGACGCGATCGTCAAGACGACGAACGGCGCAATCCTCGCGGAAGGAACGATCACCGACAAGTCGGTCGCCTACACCAGGGAAGCCTTCGATATCGGCACGGTGACGCTCGGGAAGGGCGATGACTCTACGGTACTCCACATCATGAACGAATACATGGCGGTGGAGAATGCCGGCGGCAAGCGGCTGGCGACCTTCCCGGACGTGATCACGACGTTGGCGCCGGACGGCGAACCCTTAAGCGTCGGACAGTTGCAGGTCGGCATGAAGATCTTCGTGCTGCATGTGCCGAAGACGGTCATCCCGCTCGCCTCCAGCGTGCTTGATCCATCCGTCTATCCGCCGGTGGAGAAGGCGATGGGGATCGACATCGCGCGCTACGCCTTGTCCGGCCGGATATAGGAGATTGTGCCATGGCGCGCGACGCGGGTCTCGAGGAACTGATCAGGCAGGAGCTTGGCGAACGGCCGGGACTTTCCGAGAAGCCGATGTTCGGTGGTCTTGCCTTTCTCCTCGACGGCAATCTTCTTTGCGGGGCCCGCAACGACGGCATGTTGGCGCGGCTCGGCAAGGGCAATGACGGCTGGGCACTGGCACATCCCGGCATCGAACTCATGGTGATGGGGGATCGTCCGATGAATGGCTGGGTGCGCGCGGGTGCGCAGGCGTATGGCGACGATGCCTTGCGCCAGCGCCTGCTCGATGCAGCGCTCGCCTATGTTGTCTCGCTGCCGCCGAAGTGAACGGCAAGCGATCCATACTTTCTGCCTTCGCTCGTTCTTCCGCGGAAGCGGTGCGAGGAGACAGGGATACGATCGCAGATAGGAAGAAGGAAGACCGTCATGCCCAAACCAAACCCTCGCCACCCGAACTTTCCTATCCCCGGTGGTCCCGAACTGCGTGCCAAGGGGTGGCGGCAGGAGGCTTTGCTGCGGCTTCTGGAAAACGTGCTGTCGGTCGGCGAGGATCCGGACAATCTGATCGTCTATGCCGCGCTCGGCAAGGCCGCGCGCAACTGGGCCGCCCACAAGGCGATCGTCAAGGCGCTGATCGAAATGGACGAGGACCAGACGCTGGTGATCCAGTCCGGCAAGCCGGTTGGGCTCTTGAAGACCCATGCGAAGGCGCCGCTGGTCATCATGGCCAATTGCAACATCGTCGGCCAGTGGGCGAAGGCCGAGGTGTTTTATGAACTGGAGCGGCAGGGACTGATCTGCTGGGGCGGGCTGACGGCCGGCGCCTGGCAATATATCGGCAGCCAGGGCGTCATCCAGGGTACCTATGAAATCTTCATGCGCATCGCCGAAAACCGGTTCGGCGGCGATCTTGCCGGCCGTTTCATCCTGACGGCCGGGCTGGGCGGCATGGGCGGCGCGCAGCCGCTGGCCGGCCGCATGGCTGGGGCTGCGATCCTCTGCATCGACATCGACCCCGTGCGGGCCGAAAAGCGCAAGGCGATCGGCTATCTCGAACATGTCGCGCCGGATCTTGATACGGCGCTCGCGATGATCAGTGAGGCGGTCAAGAAGAAGCGCGCCACCTCGATCGGCCTGGTCGGCAACGCAGCGGCCCTCTATCCGGAAATCGCCAGGCGCGGCGTCGTCCCCGATATCGTCACCGACCAGACATCCGCCCACGACCTCGTCTACGGCTACGTGCCGAAGGGCATGAGCCTCGACGAGGTGAAGCGCCTGCGGGTCGAGGGGCAGGGGCAACTGATGGCCGCCAGCCGCGCCTCGATCGTCGATCACGTCAAGGCCATGCTGGAATTTCAGGCGCGGGGCTCGGAAGTCTTCGACAACGGCAACCTGATCCGGACGCAGGCGCGCGAGGGCGGTGTTGCGAACGCTTTCGACATCCGCATCTTCACCGAAGCCTACCTGCGCCCGCTGTTTGCCCGCGCCATCGGCCCCTTTCGCTGGATGGCGCTGTCGGGCGAGGAGAGCGACATTGCCCGCATCGACGACCTGCTCCTCACGATGTTCCCGGACAACAAAATCGTTACCAACTGGATCTGGCTGGCACGGGCAAACGTGCCCTTCGAAGGCCTGCCCGCCCGCATCGCCTGGCTCGGTCATGGTGAACGCACCGAACTGGCGCTTGCCGTCAACGCGCTGGTCGCATCCGGCGAGCTCAAGGGCCCGATCGCCTTTTCCCGCGATCACCTCGACGCCGGCGCGATGGCGCATCCCAACATCATGACGGAGCGGATGAAGGACGGATCGGATGCCATCGCCGACTGGCCGCTGCTCGACGCGATGCTGCTCTGCTCCTCCATGGCCGACCTCGTCGTCGTCCATTCGGGCGGCGGTGGTTACGCTGGCTATATGACCAGCTGCGGCGTGACGGTCGTGGCTGATGGCACGGAGAGCGGAGCGGAACGGCTGAGCCACGCGCTGACCAATGACACGTCGCTCGGTGTCATCCGCTATGCGGATGCGGGCTATGAAGAGTCGCTGGACGAGATCGGCAAGAAGGGCATCGGGTATATCGGTTTGGCGTAGTGCGGGTGCTGGTCGGCCGGGTCTTCGGCAAGCGGATTGCCGACGCTTGGCAATGCTTATGGTACGCGTTAGCATATCCGTCTGGAGGAAGCGGCCATGACGTCAAGCTTCAATGTCCACAGTGCGGCGGGCTATGAGCAGCTCATGGGGCGCTGGAGCCAGCAACTCGCGCCTCTACTGATCGACTTTGCAGGCCTGGCAGATGGCGAACGCGTCCTCGACGTCGGGTGCGGCACCGGCAGCCTGACATTTGCGCTGCCGAAAGCCGCCAATGTCAGCGAAATTGCCGCGATCGACTATTCGCCTGTCTTTGTCGCCGAAGCGACTCGACGCAACGCCGATCCGCGGATCACTATCCAGCAAGCCGATGCGTGCGCGCTTCCGTTTCCGGACGGCTACTTCGATCGGGCGCTTTCGCTTCTGGTTCTGCACTTCGTGCCCGAGGCGGGAAAGGCGGTCTGCGAAATGCGGCGCGTCGTACGGCCGGGCGGCGTGGTCGCAGCAGCGGTCTGGGACCATCTTGGCGGTATGCCGGGCATGCGGATGATGGTCGACACCGTGGCCATGCTGGACGAAAACGCGCGCCAACTGCGGAGCTGGTATTGTTTCCAGCCGATGATGCGGCCGGGCGAAATGAAGCAGAGCTTCATCGAAAATGGGCTGCTGGAGGTGGAGCAGGCATCGCTGGTGATCCGCATGGATTACCAATCATTTGACGATTATTGGGAGCCCATCGCCGCCGGCGAGGGGCCTTTGGGCAAGTATGTGGCTGCCCTCGCCCCCGCGCAGCGCACAGAAATTGATGCCGCTGTGCGGGACGCCTATGAGGCGGGCCAGCCCGATGGACCAAGGTCGTTTGCAGCCGTGGCCTGGGCCTGTCGGGGTGTCGTCCCCTCCGCCTGAAGGGCCGTCTTTCGAGACGACCACGGGCGCTACGGATCATCGCGATGGGTCGCGGCGCGGTATCCGTCGTGGACGCCGCGCCGCCCTCCATCAGGCGTTTACGAGCGCCAGCTGGGCGCGAGCCTGCAGGATCTGCGAGCAGGCGTTGGCGGCTTCCACACCCTTGACGACGAAGTGATCGCGGAAAAAGCGGATATGGGCTTCCGATTCCTGGAAATTGTGCGGCGTGAGGACGGTGGACAGGACGGGCACGCCGGTGTCGAGCTGTACCCGCATCATGCCGTCAAGAACGGTGCCGGCGACGAAATCGTGGCGGTAGATGCCGCCGTCGACGACGAATGCCGAGCCGATGATCGCCGAGAAGCGGCCGGTTTTGGCGAGCGTCTGCGCATGCAGCGGAATTTCGAGCGCGCCGGGCACGTCGAAGATTTCGATGTCCGATGGCTTGCCGCCAAGCTTTTCCCAATGGGCGACGAAGGAATTGACGCATTGATCGACGATGTCGGCGTGCCAGCGCGCGCGGATGATAGCGATCTTCTGGGTGGGGTGGGAAGCGATTGTCATGTCAGTCTGGCCTTTCAAGGGTTGAGCCATTTTTCAATGATCCCCTTGGGCGAACACGCAGACACGGTGACCCCTTGGAAGGACACCCCGATCTGCTTGCTCTCTTTCATCCGGACTTTAACCGTCGGCTCCGGAATTCAACCGGATCTGCTGACCTTCATACAGACGTATGAAGCGCTCGCGGGCTCCGGGAATTTCGTCCCGTTACCGCCGGTGGGGAGTTTCACCCCGCCCTGAGAACGTGCGAGACCGACTATAAAGACTGGCAGGCGGGCGTCAAACGCAGTGTGCGACGCGCGCGACGAAAAAGGCGACAGATTTTCCAATCAAACTGTCGCCCGAAACATATTTTTGCGGATCAGGTGCTACTCGCGGATGATCAGCAGATCGCTTGCCGTGAATCGCAGGGTGACGACGTCGCCGACGGCGGGCGGGCTGAGGCCCGGTGCGTTGAACATGTCGAAGGAGATCACCGGGTCACCGACCTTCATGCGCGTGCGGATAACTGAGCCGAGGAAGTTGCTGGAAACGACCTGGCCGGTCAGCGCCGTATCGCCCTTGGCGCTTTCCGCGATCGAGCCCGCTTCGGGCCGCAGCGCCAGCGAGACCGTGTCGCCGGCCTTGACCGGGCCGAGAGGCTCACGCAGCGTGATGGCCTGGTCGCCGATGGAGATGCGGTTGGAGGCAGGGTCGACGACCGTCGCTTCGATCAGGTTCAGCGTACCGACGAAAGAGGCGACGAAGCGGGTGGCCGGCTTGTTGTAGATGTCGAACGGTGTGCCGATCTGGTCAGCACGGCCGCTGTTCATGACGACGATGCGGTCGGAGATCGACAGCGCCTCTTCCTGGTCGTGAGTGACGAAGACCGTGGTGATGCCGAGCTGTTGCTGGATCATCCGGATTTCTTCGCGCAGGGAGACGCGGATCTTGGCGTCAAGGGCCGACAGAGGCTCGTCGAGCAAAAGCACCTGCGGCTTCGGTGCCAGCGCCCGGGCAAGGGCCACGCGCTGCTGCTGGCCGCCGGACATCTGATAGGGGAAGCGATCGGCGAGGTGGCCGAGATGGATGAGCCCCAGCATTTCCTTGACGCGCGCGTCGACGGCCGCCTTGTTCATGCCGGCGATCTTCAGGCCGAACGCGACGTTGTCGTGCACTGTCATGTTGGGGAAGAGCGCATAAGCCTGGAAGACCATGCCGATATTGCGCTGGTTGGGCTTGAGGCTTTCCTGGTTCTTGCCGTTGATCTTGATCGTCCCGCCGCTTGGCGTTTCGAAACCTGCGATCATCCGAAGAACCGTCGTTTTGCCGCAGCCGGAAGGGCCGAGAAAGGAGACGAACTCGCCTTTCTCGATCGTCATGTCGAAATCATGGACGACCTGTACAGGACCAAAGCTCTTCTGAATGCCGGCGAGTTCAAGAAAGGACATGGACGATCAATACCTCAGGGCTTGGAAGGAGCCGATTTGCTGAAACGGGAGACAAGCTGCAAAAGCGCCATCGAAGCCCAGGTGATGGCAAAGGCGATGATGGCAAGCGCCGGCGGTTCATAGGCGCGGTTGGCGCCGATCAGCTGCAGATAGGGGCCGAAAGCCGGGCGGTTGAGCAGCGACGGCATGGTGAATTCGCCGATGACGATGGCGAAGGTGATGAATGCGCCGGACAGGACGCCGCTCATCACGTTCGGAAAAATGCATTTGAACATGATGGTCGGCCAGGATGCTCCAAGGCTCTGGGCCGCTTCCGTCAGCGTGGCGACGTCGATGGTGCGCATGGCTGTGTCGACCGAGCGGTACATATAGGGCAGCGACAGCGTCATGAACGAGAACATCAGGAGCAGGTCGGTGCCGCGCGCGGAGCCGGTGAAAGGAATGAACGACGACGAATTGTAGAGCCGGAGATAACCGAAGACGATGACGATGGCCGGGATGACCAGCGGCATCAGCGTGATGAACTCGACGAAGGGCCGCATCTGCGGCAGGCGCAGGCGAACCCAATAGGCCGTCGGCACGACGAGCAGGATGCCGAAGACGATGGTCAGGATGGCCATCACGATCGAATAGCTGAAGGATTCGCGGAACTGGACGTCCGAGAACACCGAGCGGTAGGCATCGAAGGAATATTCGCCGCGGCGCATCCGCAGCGAAAATTCGAACGTCGCGATCAAGGGGATGATGAAATAGGAGGCGCCGAAAAGGACAGCGATCCAGGCGCCGATCTTTTGTGTCTTCATTTCTGCCACCGTTCGGCGCGCATGCGGAGCCAGATATAGATGAGGTTGGAAATGCCGGTGATGACGATCATCCCGAGCGCCAGCGCATAGCCGAGGTTAGGATTGTGCAGGACGTCGCCACGGATCTGGGCGTAAAGCTGGATCGGCACGATGTTGAAGGTTGAACCGGTCAGCGAGTAGGCCGTGGCGATGGCGCCGAAGGAATTGGCGAACAGCAGCAGCGTCGTGCCGAGAATGCTCGGGAACAGGATCGGCAGCGCCACCTTCAGCCAGTATTGCGTGTTGGTCGCGCCGAGGATTTCGGCCGCTTCCCGCCATTCCTTCTTCAAGCCGTCAAGTGCCGGCGTGATGATCAGCACCATCAACGGGATCTGGAAGTACATATAGGTGATGGTCAGGCCGATGAAGCTCAACAGGTTGAAGCCGGTGGCATAGAGATTGATGCCGAACCAGTCGCGCAGGAGCAACGTCACCAGGCCCGTGCGGCCGAGCGTGGCAAGGAAGGCGAAGGCGAGCGGCACGCCGGCGAAATTGGAGGCGACGCCCGAAAAGGTCAGAAGCGAGGAGCGGATCCAGGAGGGCAGGCCGCCGAGCACCACGGCCCACGCGAGAAAGAAGCCGATGAACGCGCCGCCCAGCGACGACGCCAGGCTGACCCTTATCGAAATCCAGTAGGAGGCCAGGATCTTGTCGGTGAAGAGCCCGGAAATGTTGTCGAAGGTGAACTCGCCGGCCGGATTGAGAAACGCGCCGGTGACCAGGTAGAGCGTCGGGGCGATCAGGAACATCACTGCAAAAAGCAGGAAAGGCAATATACCGAGCCAGTCGATGGCCGTCTTCTTCAAATCAATGGCCTGTTTGGCGCTCATCCGGAAACCGTTTGGTGAAAATTGAAAAACAGCCTTCCCGCGCGGTCGCGGGAAGGCCTTGATGCGGCAGTCTTACTGGACGTTGGCGCCGACGACGGTGTCCCAGCCCTTGGTGATGACTTCCTTGTAGGCTTCCTGTTCTTCCAGCGTCGGGAACACGGCCTTTTCATAGGAAGCGGCCGGCGGCAGCTTGTCGAGCAGGTCCTGCGGGATCTTGCCGTTCTTGGCGAGATCGTTGAAGCGGATCGGGTGGCAATAGCCCTTCAGCCAGCCGAGCTGACCTTCGTCGGAATAGAGGTATTCCATCCAGAGCTTGGCAGCGTTCGGGTGCGGCGCATAGGCGGAGATCGCCTGGACGTAAACGCCGGCGACAACGCCGGAAGCCGGGACGACGACGTCGACCGGCGGGTTGCCGGCAAGCGTGTCACGGTCGGCAAGCGCGTTGTAGTCCCAGCGCAGGATGATCGGCGTCGTGCCCTGGGCGAGCGGAGCGGACTTGCCGATGACCGGGACGAAGTTGCCCTTCGCGTTCAGTTCCTTGAAGAAGGTAAGGCCCGCTTCGCCGGCCTTGGCTACGTCGCCGCCGGCAGCGGAAAGACCGGCCGCGAAAACGCCGGAGATGGCCTGGTTTGCGGTGCGCGGGTCACCGGCAAGAGCGACCATGTTGGCATATTCCGGCTTCAACAGGTCGGCCCAGTCCTTCGGGCTTTCCTTGACGATGTCCTTGTTCACTTCGAAGGACATGACGCCGTAATAGTCGCCGTACCAGTAGCCTTCAGCATCCTTTGCAGTGTCCGGGATCGTGTCCCAGGTTTCGACCTTGTAGGGCTGGATCAGCTTTTCAGCCTTTGCCGAGGGGCCGAAGGAAAGGCCGACGTCGATCACGTCAGGGGCCTGGTCGCCCTTGTTGTCCTTGTTGGCCTTGATGGCTTCGATTTCATCGCCCGAACCGGCGTCCGGGTTGAGTTCGTTGACGGTCAGGCCGTACTTGGCCTTGAAGCCCTCGATGACGCCGCCGTAGCCGCACCAGTCGTGGGGCAGGGCGATCGTGGTGAGCGTGCCTTCTGCCTTGGCAGCGGCAATCAGTTCGGCGCTCGGCTCGGCAGCCGCGATGGCGGTCGATGCCACGACCATGGCGGTCGAAAGCGAAAGCAGGCGGCGCATATGTGAAATCACTGGTCTTCTCCTCTTGTGGTTATATCAGGCAGCTTCGATGGAAGCTGATACTGGGGTCCGATGAAGCTTATGTGACAGGCACCGTTCCCTTTGCGACAGGACATTCGCAGCCGGAACACCTTCATTTTATTTTCAAAATTTGAACCCGCCCGGATACAGGCGGTAATTATACCACTTATCGAATTGCGGTTCGCGACATCCTTCGTCAGGGTTCGGCGCTGCGTTCTATCTCTCTTGCTCCTCCTAAAGCGGCCTGCGAAAAAGCCGTGTTGAATCGAACAGGTTCTCGAGCGTTTTCATGCGGTCGCGCGTCTCGTCCCAGATGGAACTCTGCACGGCCTCGATCAGCGCCTCGACGGCAAACAGGATGATGACCGAACTGTCCCAGGCGGACGGCGCCTCGATCTGGATGCGGAAAACACGCCGTGCCGACTTGGCGACGGGAGAGCCCCACTGGTCGGTGAACAGAATGATTTCGACGCCGCGGTCGCGGGCAATGCGCGCGAGCGTTTCCATTTCCTGCTCGTAGCGGCGGATATCGAACAGGATCAGGACGTCGCCCTTCCTCATGTCGAGCACGTAGTGCGGCCAGGAACTGGAGTTGGCGGCGATCCGGGTCACGCCGGAGCGGATGACCTGAAGATGTGTAAAGAAATAATCGGCCAGCGCGCCGGTGATGCGGCCGCCGACCAGATAGATATTGCGCTTGCGGTCGGCAATCATCGCGGCCGCACCGTCGAACTCTGCCGTCTCGAGCTGGGCGAGGCTGGCGCGCAGGTTGTTTATCGTTGTGTCGGCGAAGCGGTTGAGGATGTGCGCGCCCGGCGCGTTGGCGGCCCAGCGGTCGTGCTTGCTGATCGGGTTGGAGATCGTCGCTTCGAGTTCCTGGTGGAGTCGCTGCTGGAAATCGGGAAATCCGCGGAAGCCGAGCTTCTGCACCATGCGCGCGACGGTCGGCGTCGACACGCCTGCATTCTCGGCAACAGTCGTGATGCTGCCGAGCCCGGAGACCGGGTAATTGTCGAGAAGCGTCGCCGCCAACTGCTTTTCCGCGCGCGTCAGCACGGAGAAATGGGCGTTGATCACATCTGACACCGTCACAGTGCCTTCAGAGCTTGTCAATATCGATCCCCTGAGCCGGTCTTTGCCGGCTTTGTGACAGAGTAAACATCGCTGTCACAATTGGAGTCAATGGGTTTTTTGAAGAGATCGTTTCAGTTTTCGGTTGACACGGGTGAAGTCGTGAAGAATTCTTTTCATTAACGAATGCTGCGGCCCTTTTCACCGGGCCTGCTTTCAGGCCTGAAGGCAACTGAAAAGGAAATCGCATTTGACGAAGCTTTTGACAGAGGCGGAGGGATCGCCTGTCGCGGTGGAAAATTCGCAGGCGTCGAGCCCGTTTCTGCTGGTGTGCGAGCACGCGTCCCCCCGACTTCCGGAGAAAATGGGCACGCTTGGTCTGTCGCCCGCGGCCCTGTCCAGCCATATCGCCTGGGATCCTGGCGCGCTGGCCGTGTCCGAGCTTCTGGTGAAAAGCCTTGATGCGACGCTGATCTATCAGCGGTTTTCACGTCTGGTCTATGATTGCAATCGCCCGCCGGAAGCGCAAGCTGCCATGCCGCCCGTCAGCGAGGTCTTCGAGATACCCGGAAATGCCGCGATTTCCGCAGCCGAGCGCCGGGCGCGGACGGAGGCGCTCTATCTGCCGTTCCGGGACGAGCTGGCCGATTTCATTGCTGCGCGCAAGGTGAGCGGCAGACCACCCGTGCTGGTGACCATGCACACTTTCACGCCGGTCTATCACGGCAGGCAGCGCGAGGTCGAAGTCGGTATCCTGCACGACACGGACAAACGGCTGGCCGACTGTATGCTGGCGGCCGCCGGAAAAACGAAACGCTACGATACCCGCCGCAACGAGCCTTATGGGCCGGCCGACGGCGTTACGCATACACTCATCGAGCATGGCTTGAAGAACGGCCTGCTCAACGTAATGATCGAGATCCGCAACGATCTCGTTTCGGATGAAATCGGTCAAAAGGTCATGGCCGATTATCTGACGGGCCTGCTGGGTGAAAGCCTGGCGTCACTGTCGCAATAAAAAGACCTGGGGAGCGGCATGTCCGCGGAGACTGGTCCATGGGCTTCCATGGACACTGGCACTTCAGCCGGCCGGCAATACCGCCGGAGGCTGGTCGATACAGGGGAAAAAAATGTCAGACTATACAGACGTAGACAAGCATGAGGACATGAAAGTCCTCCATTCCATGGGCTATGCGCAGGAACTTGAGCGGCGCATGAGTTCATTTTCCAACTTTGCCGTATCCTTCTCGATCATCTGCATTCTTTCGGGCGGTATCAACTCGCTCGCGCAGGCCACGTCGGGAGCGGGTGGTGCCGCGATCGGCATCGGCTGGCCGCTGGGCTGCTTCATATCGCTCGTCTTCGCGGTTGCCATGGCACAGATCAGCTCGGCCTATCCGACAGCAGGCGGCCTGTATCACTGGGGCTCGATCCTCGGCAACCGCTTCACCGGCTGGCTGACCGCATGGTTCAATCTCCTGGGTCTTGTCACCGTGCTCGGCGCAATTAACGTCGGCACCTATTATTTCTTCATGGGGTCCTTCGGTACGCCGTATCTCGGTCTTGAAGATTCCATGACCGTTCGTCTCGTCTTCCTGGTGATCGTCACCGGCCTTCAGGCGATCGTGAACCACATGGGCATCGGCCTCACCGCCAAGCTCACGGACTTCTCCGGTTACCTGATCTTCGCCACGGCGATCCTTCTTGCCCTTACATGCCTGGTCGCCGCCGACAGCTACGAGGTAGGCCGCCTTTTTACGTTCTCCAACTATTCCGGTGAAACCGGCGGTAATGTATGGCCGGCAACCTCGGGCACCTGGGTTTTCCTGCTTGGCCTGCTTTTGCCGATCTACACGATCACCGGGTATGATGCTTCGGCGCATACGTCGGAAGAGACGGTCAAGGCAGCGGTTTCCGTTCCCAAGGGGATGGTGTCCTCCGTTTTGTGGTCGGCCCTGTTCGGCTACATCATGCTGTGCAGCTTCGTGCTGATGATCCCGAACATGGACGAAGCCGCCAAGCAGGGCTGGAACGTGTTCTTCTGGGCGATGGACACTCAGGTCCACCCGCTTATCAAGGACGTCCTCTATCTTGCGATCTTCGTCAGTCAATGGCTGTGCGGTCTGGCGACGGTAACGTCGGTCTCACGCATGATCTTCGCCTTTTCGCGTGACGGCGGATTGCCGGCATCGAAGGCCCTCGCAAAGGTCAGCCCGACCTATCGCACGCCGGTTGCGGCGATCTGGACCGGCTCGATCCTCTCCGTGCTTTTCGTTTGGGGCTCGTCGCTCGTTTCGATTGGCGAAACGCCGGTCTATACGATCGTCGTTTCCTGCACCGTCATCTTCCTGTTCTTCTCCTTTGCAATCCCGATCACACTTGGCCTGCTCGCCTGGGGGACGTCAAAGTGGGACAAGATGGGGCCGTGGAACCTCGGTGAGGGCATGTTCAAGCTCTTTGCCGTCTTGTCGATCATCGCGATGGTTCTGATCTTCGTGCTCGGTATCCAACCGCCGAACGATTGGGCGCTCTACATCACCGTCGGGTTCCTGATCGTCACCGCCATTGTCTGGTTCGGCTTCGAAACGCGCCGCTTCAAGGGCCCGCCGATTGGCGAAGAGGTTGCGCGCCGCGCCGCCGTGATCGCCGCCGCCGAAAAGGCGGTTGGGGAAAAGTGAACCGGTGAGATAGTGCGGGGGCCGCCTTTGCGCGGCTTCCGCCAGACATCCAGCAATGGAGCGCCTGACGGCTCCGTTACGATCAAGCACGGGATTTTTGCAATGAGCGCGAGTTATTCGTTTGAGGAATTGAAGAAAGATGTCGCCGAAGGCCGCATCGATACGGTTCTGGCGTGCCAGGTGGACATGCAGGGACGCCTGATGGGCAAGCGTTTTCACGCGCAGTTCTTCGTCGACAGCGCCTGGGAAGAGACCCATAGCTGCAACTACCTGCTGGCGACGGACATGGAGATGGACACGGTGTCCGGCTACAAATCCACCAGTTGGGAAGCAGGCTACGGCGACTATACGATGAAGCCTGATCTTTCGACGCTTCGCCGCATTCCCTGGCTCGAAGGCACGGCGCTGGTTCTCTGCGACATGCTCGATCACCACACCCACAAGGAAGTGCCGCATTCGCCGCGCGCCATCCTCAAGCGGCAGATCGCCCGGCTCGAAGCGATGGGCCTCAAGGCCTACATGGCGACCGAGCTCGAATTCTTCCTGTTCGACCAGAGCTATGACGACGCGCGCGAAAGCGGTTACCGCGACCTGAAGCTGGTCAGCGGTTACAACGAGGACTACCACATCTTCCAGACGACCAAGGAAGAGGATGTGATGCGGGCGATCCGCAACGGCCTGCAGGGCGCCGGCATTCCGGTGGAAAACTCCAAGGGCGAGGCGTCCGCCGGCCAGGAAGAAATCAACGTCCGCTATGCCGACGCGCTGACCATGGCCGACCGGCACGTCATCATCAAGAACGGCTGCAAGGAAATCGCCTGGTCGCGCGGCAAGGCGATCACCTTCCTCGCCAAATGGAACTATCATGCCGCCGGCTCGTCGTCGCATATCCATCAGTCGCTCTGGAGCCTTGACGGAAAGACGTCGCAATTCTTCGACAAGGAAGCCAAATACGGCATGTCGGACACGATGCGCCACTACGTTGCCGGCCTGCTGACGCATGCGAGCGAAATCACCTATTTTCTCGCGCCCTACATCAACTCCTACAAGCGTTTCATGGCCGGCACCTTCGCGCCGACCAAGGCCGTCTGGAGCAAGGACAACCGCACCGCCGGATACCGGCTCTGCGGTGAGGGTACCAAGGCGATCCGCATCGAGTGCCGCGTCGGCGGCTCCGACCTCAATCCCTATCTCGCCATGGCAGCGCTGATCGCCGCCGGCATTGCCGGCATCGAGGGCAAGCTGGAACTGGAGCCGCCGTTCGTCGGCGATGCCTACGGCGGCAAGAACATCCGCGAAATCCCCGGCACGCTGCGCGATGCAACGAGGGCGATGAACTCTTCGAAGATGCTGCTCGACGCTTTCGGCGAGGAGGTGATCGAGCACTACACCCGCGCTGCCGAATGGGAGCAGGAGGAATATGATCGCCGCGTGACCGATTGGGAAGTTGCGCGTGGGTTCGAGCGGGCGTAACGCCATCATTCAACAACGGACTTCGATCCGGCATCTGTCCGAACGACCGGTGCCGGATCGCACTTTTTGACGACAGAACAGGAAAACGATCATGACCATGATCCAATGCATTTCCCCGGTGAACGGGGAGGTTTACGCGGAGCGCCCCGCGGTCGATGCGGCCACCGCTTCGGCTGCGGTAGCCCGCGCGCGCGCCGCTCAGAGGGCCTGGGCGAAACGGCCGATCGAAGATCGGGTCAAGCTCGTGCTTGCCGGTGTCGCACGGCTCAACGAGATGGTTGACGAGGTCGTGCCCGAACTCGCCTGGCAGATGGGGCGGCCGGTGCGCTACGGCGGCGAGTTCCGCGGCTTCAATGAGCGGTCGAACTATGTCGCGTCCATCGCTGCCGATGCGCTGGCGCCGATCATCGTCGAGGACAGTGCCAGCTTCGAGCGCCGCATCGAACGCGTCGCGCATGGTGTCGTCTTCGTCATCGCGCCTTGGAACTATCCGTATATGACGGCGATCAACACGGTCGCGCCCGCGCTGATGGCGGGCAATGCCGTCATCCTCAAGCATGCCAGCCAAACGATCCTCGTCGGCGAGCGCATGGTGCGCGCCTTTGTCGAGGCCGGCGTTCCCGAAGATGTCTTCCAGAACATTTTCCTCGACCATTCCACGACCTCGTCGCTGATCGCGGCCAAGAGCTTCGATTTCGTCAATTTCACCGGCTCCGTCGAAGGTGGCCGGTCGATCGAGCGGGCTGCTGCCGGTACGTTCACGGGCCTTGGCCTCGAACTCGGCGGCAAGGATCCGGGCTATGTCATGGAAGACGCAGATCTCGACGCTGCCGTCGATACGCTGATGGATGGCGCAATGTTCAATTCCGGGCAGTGCTGCTGCGGCATCGAGCGCATTTACGTGAACGAGAACCTCTACGACGATTTCGTCGAAAAGGCCGTCGCCTTCGCCTCTTCCTACAAGCTTGGCAATCCGCTCGAGCAGGAGACGTCGCTCGGACCGATGGCGCATAAGCGCTTTGCCGCAGAGGTCCGCGCCCAGACGGCCGAGGCCGTTGCCAAGGGTGCCAGGGCGCTGGTCGATCCGAAGCTGTTTCCGCAGGATGACGGCGGTGCCTATCTTGCGCCGCAGGTGCTTGTCGATGTCGATCACTCCATGAAGGTGATGACGGAAGAAAGCTTCGGCCCGGTCGTCGGCATCATGAAGGTGAAGAACGACGAAGAAGCGCTGGCTTTGATGAATGACTGCAAGTACGGGCTTACGGTGTCGCTATGGACGAAGGACCCCGAACGCGCCGCCCGGATCGGCAATGAACTTGAAACCGGCACCGTCTTCATGAACCGCGCCGATTATCTCGATCCGGCGCTCTGCTGGACCGGCGTCAAAGAAACGGGCCGTGGCGGCTCGCTGTCGGTCATCGGTTTCCAGAACCTGACCCGTCCGAAATCCTACCATCTGAAGAAAGCCTAAGCGATGACCATCACAGCCAACTGGAGCTATCCGACCACCATCAAGTTCGGGGCGGGGCGGATCAAGGAACTTGCCGATCATTGCACGGCGCTTGGTATCAAGAAACCGCTGCTGATCACCGACCGGGGCCTTGCACCGATGCCGATCACCCAGAACGCGCTCGACATCCTTGATGCGGCCGGGCTCGGCCGGGCGCTGTTCAGCGAGGTCGATTCCAACCCGACCGACGTCAACCTCGCCGCCGGCGTCAAGGCCTTCAAGGACGGCGGTCATGACGGCGTCATCGCCTTCGGTGGCGGCTCAGGGCTTGATCTCGGCAAGTGCGTCGCCTTCATGGCGGGGCAGACCCGGCCCGTCTGGGACTTCGAGGATATCGGCGACTGGTGGATGCGCGCCAGCGTCGAGGGCATTGCGCCGATCATCGCCGTGCCGACAACGGCAGGCACCGGCTCCGAGGTCGGCCGCGCCTCGGTCATCACCAATTCGCAGACGCATACGAAGAAGGTGATCTTTCATCCGAAGTTCCTGCCCGCCGTGACGATCTGCGATCCTGAGCTGACCGTGGGCATGCCGAAGGTGATCACCGCCGGTACCGGCATGGATGCCTTCGCCCATTGCCTGGAAGCCTATTCCTCGCCGTTCTATCATCCGATGTCGGCCGGTATTGCGCTTGAGGGCCTGCGGCTAGTCAAGGAGTACCTGCCGCGCGCCTACAAGGACGGAACGGATATCGAGGCCCGCGCCCATATGATGAGTGCGGCCGCCATGGGCGCCGTTGCCTTCCAGAAGGGGCTCGGCGCCATCCACTCGCTGTCGCATCCGGTCGGCGCGATCTACAACACCCATCACGGCACGACCAATGCCGTCGTCATGCCACCGGTGCTGCGTTTCAACCGCCCGGCCATCGAGGACAAGATCGGCATGGCCGCCGCTTATCTCGGCATTTCCGGCGGCTTCGACGGCTTCTACAACTACGTCCTGAAGCTGCGCGAAGAGCTGGGCGTGCCGGACAAGCTGTCTGCGCTCGGCGTCGGCACGGATCGCATCGACGAGATGGCTGCAATGGCCATCGTCGATCCGACGGCGGGCGGCAATCCGGTCGAACTGACGCTCGATGCCGCAAAGCAGCTCTTCAAGGAGTGCATCTGACCGCAGTGGATCGCCTTTTTCAAAAAAGGCCACCCGCTCCGTCGTCACATTTAAACGGAGCGATCCCGGCGGTCGCTCCGTTTTTTGTTTCCCGGCTAATGATTTGTTTGCCGTTCGTTAACCCTGATTTGCAAGGCTGAAGGCACTGAGCGCCCTTGCATGTAGGGCATGGTGATGGCAGCGAAGCGTGCCGGCGGAAGTGAGATGGCTGTAATTTCAATCGCGAATGCCAAGGGGGGAGCCGGCAAGACGACGGCGGCATTGCTTCTGGCCATGGAGTTTGCGCAAGCGGGCGGAAAGGTCGTCATCTTCGATTGCGATCCTCTGGCGTTCGCAGCCAAGTGGCACGGGTTGCCCGGCGCGGTCGACGGCATAACTGTCGTGACCGGTGTGACATTCGCCAATCTGGGTGCCAACCTGCGGGCTCAAAGCGGCCAGGCAGACCATGTCATCATCGATCTTTCCGGGGCGCGCGACGCGCTGATCGCCTTGGCCGCCGGTCTTTCCGACCTTATGCTTATCCCTGTGCAGGGCTGCACCATGGATGCGCAGGGCGCTGTGCATGTGCTCGAGATCATCGGCCAGGTAGCAAACAATGCGCACAGCCACATCGATCATGCCGTAGTCCTGACGCGGGTCAGTTCTCTCGTGACCACGCGCGCCATCCGGAGCGTCAAGGCGCGGCTTGCCGAGCGCAATGTGCTATTGCTCGACACGCCCATTATCGAGCGCAGTGTTTATCGCGACATGTTCGAACATGGCGGCTCGCTCTATACGATCGACGAAACCAAGGTCAGCAATCTCGCCAAGGCACAGCGAAACATGCAAGGACTGGCGTTGGAAGTCCTGCGCCTGGTGAATGGGCAGCCGCATCTGCAATCGAGCGGTTCGCTTGCACGTATCTGCTACAAGGCGCCGGACCGCATCCAGCAACCAGAAGGCGTTGCCGGACCTTTGCCAGCCGCGCGGGCCTCCCGGTCCTTCCACGCCGGTGCGATACACGCCGATCCCTGATCGCTCAAAATCGCGACGATTTTTTCATGAGGTGAGCGCCCAGCGGCGCGGCTCCGCCACCGCTTTGGGCTGCCACGTTATTCTAATGAGGCGCGTGTTTAGATTTTTTTAACCACGATCTGAAAGGTTTGATTAACCGGAGCGCGATGGATTTTGCGCTTTTCGGAGAGCCATGCCGGGGCTCGGACGCTCTTGAGACAGGAACAGCAATGCCAGTCATTACATTTGCAAACACCAAGGGCGGCGCGGGCAAGACGACGGCCGCGCTTATCCTCGCGACGGAACTCGCGCGCCATGGCGCGCGCGTCACCATTCTCGACGCCGATCCGCAGCACTGGATCTCCCACTGGCATGAAATTTCGGGAAAAGTCGCCAATATCGACGTCATTTCGAATGTGACGATAGCATCGTTGCAGACGCATATTCGCGAAAACCGGGCCACGACCGACTATTTCGTCATCGATCTCGCCGGCGCCCGCAACACCCTGATGGCTACTGCGATCGGCCTTTCCGATCATGTGATGATCCCGATCCAGGGCTGTGCCATGGATGCCAAGGGAGGCGCACAAGTGCTTGAGCTGCTCTGTCATCTGCAGGAAAGGGCTGGCATCCGGATCAACCATTCCGTCGTGTTGACCCGCGTCAACTCGCTGGTGACGACACGGGCGCTTCAGGTCGTGAAGCAGTTGCTGGCAGAGCGGTCCGTGCCGGTCCTCGATACGCCAATCATCGAACGCGCCGCGTTTCGCGATGTCTTCGACTGCGGAGGCACTCTTCAAACGATGGACCCGGGCCGGGTCAGCAACCTCGACAAGGCCTGCGAAAACGCCCGCGCCTTCGGCGACGAAGTGCGCAAGCTGGTTCCGCTGCGACAGGTCAGCCCGGCACGCCGGGCGGCGTGACTGCCCGACTGCAGTTCAAAACGCGCGGATCGATCTGCGCGGTTTGTCTTGTTGCGCAAGGCTGCGATGACGGATTTTAGCCGCGAAAATCATCGTCCTTCATCTTGCGCGCATCATAGTTCAGGTCCCATTCCTTGCCTGGCTTTTTCTGGCCGGGCGGGTTTTTATGGGCGGTCGCATCGTCCGATCCGGTGATGACACGAGGCTTTGCGCTGATAACGCCATTGTTGTCGCTGCGCCTCTTCGGCTTGGCGAACTGACCTTCGGCATCCTTGCGAATAACGCTTTTCCCGCCGGAGCGCGGCGGATTGTCCCGGGCGACCATCAGCGATCTCCCTTTGTCTTGCCGACGTCCGTAGCCTTGTTGCGGTCGGGATCGTTCAGGTTCTCGCCATGCGCATCGCGCGCCGTCGCGGGATTGTCCTTAGCGGGCAGATAACCGCGCGGCCGGGTCTCTTCGGGCCCTTCCCACCGCGGCGACTGTTCGGTTGTTCCTGCAGGGCCTGGTTTGGGTGTCTTCTGTTCCATATCTGGCTCCTTTCAATCCTCTTCCTCAACAGGACAGCCGGAGAAAGGTTCCATTCGGTTGGAAAAGACGAATAACGGCGTTCGATTTGCCGGATATTCCGATCAGAAACGACGGTCGATGAAGTGCTTGGCCTGGGCGCCGGCGTGGTAGAATGCCGACTTGAGGTTGCGCCATGGATCGGGTGTCACCGGTTTTTCGGCCAGCGGCAGCGCATTCGGCTCTCCGGTGACGTGATCGCCAAGCGCCCGGCCGAAGACCGTGCCCGGGGCGATGCCGCGGCCGTTATAGCCGCTGATCGAAAACACGTTCGGCGCCATCACATGCATCTGCGGCAGGTGGTTGGTGGTCATGCCGATGCGGCCGTCCCACCAGTATTCCAGCCGGAGATCGCCGATCATCGGGAAAAGCTTGCGCAGCGAGCGTTTGACGAAGGCGAGGTGCGTACCTTTCGCCAGCGCGTCCAATCGGCCGATGCTGCCGAAGATCAGCCGGTTCTGCTGGTCCATGCGGAACGACGTCATCACAAGGCCGGTGTCCCAGCAGCCCTGCCGCTCCGGCAGGATGCCGCGGGCAATATTGTCGCTGAGCGGCTCTGTGGCGAACTGGAAATAGGGCAGGATTGTCAGTTCTTCCGTATGGGCGGTCCAGGGTGTGCGCTCAATGAGCTTGCCATAGGCATTGGTGGCAAGGATCACGCTTTTCGCGGTGATCGAGCCGCCCGGCATCGTCAACTTCCAGCTGTCCCCTTTGCGCTCCGCGGCGAGCAGCGGCGTCTCGGTATAGATTTCGGCACCGGCGGCGAGTGCGGCGCGGGCAAGGCCGCGGGCATAGGCGAGCGGCTGGATCGTGCCGGCGCGCCGGTCGAGCAGGGCGCCGGCGAATCCTTCCGCACCCGTCAGCATATTGGCGTGCTCGGCGGACAGCACCTCGACGGGCGCCCCGAATTTCCTCCACTGCGTCTCCCGATCCCTGAGTTCGGCCAGGCCTTCGGCGCCGACCGCCATGTGCAGCGTGCCGTTGCGCACCGCCTCACATTGGATCTCGTGCTTGGCGATCAGGTCGTAGACGACGGACGGCCCGTTGCCGAGTTCTGTGAGCAGACGGGTACCGGCTTCGGCGCCAAGCGTCGCAATGAGATCGTCGGGTTTCGTCCACATGCCGGCATTGACGAGACCGACATTGCGGCCGGAACCGCCGAAGCCGATCATCTTTGCCTCGGCAACGGCGACTTTCACGCCCTTTTCGGTGAGATGAAGGGCTGCCGAAAGACCGGTGAAACCGCCGCCGATCACCGCGACGTCGACGGTGATGTCGCGTGCCAGCGGCCGGGTTTCGGGAGCCGCAGGCGCCGTGGCATGCCAAAGGTTGGGAAGGGAGCGTTCGGCGGCCATCGCGGCATTCCTCGGTCTGTCGAAATTGAACTTACTTTCTTCCGACAGATAGAGCATTGCTGCAATGTTTTTTAATGATGAAACATGATGAGGTCATGAAGCGCAGGGATGTGAAAAAACCGCTCAAACGGCTGGGGCCGCGGTGCTCCAAGCTACGCACCGCGACCCCCTATTCCATCTCCCGAAAGTGTGCCCAATATCTCTCTGGCCGAGTGGCGCGCAGCCCTCAGTGAATGTTTTCGTGCTGAAAACCGTCAGGCGCGCTATTGGATGACCCCAGCGCTCCAGATACCCCTTATTTCTAACAGGTTTTGAGCACCTTTACTCCCCCAAATGGAGGAGGATGTCGATTTTTTTAATCGAGGAATTCGACGGTGGTCCCGACGCTGACCATCTTGGCGAGCTCTGTCGCATCCCAATTGGTCAGGCGTACGCAGCCATGGCTTTGGGTCTTGCCGATCTTCGAGGGTTCCGGCGTTCCGTGAATGCCATAGGTCGGCTTCGACAGGGCGATCCAGACCGTGCCGACAGGGCCATTCGGGCCGGGCTGCAGGGTTAGTACCTTGTCATTCTCACCCTGCTTGAAGTTGATTTTCGGATTGTAGGTATAGCCGGGATCGAACGCGATGCGATCGACCTGCACGGTGCCCGAGGGAGATGGGGTGTCGGACGAACCGATCGTTGCCGGATAAGCGGCAATCAGTGTGCCGGCCTCGTCATAGGCAAAGACCTGCTTGCGGTATTTGTCGGCGACGATGCGGGTAACCTTGCCCTTCTTCATTTCCCCGGGGTTGATCACCTTGATGATCGTGCCGGGAATCGTGAAATCGACGCCGGGGTTCAACTCCCGAAGATAGGCTTCGTCCATGTGGAACTTTTCGCCGAGCATTTCCACCGTAGAGGTGAAGGACAGATGCGGCAGAGCAGCCTTGTGCGCATAGTCTTCCGGAATGGCGGCGACATAGGGGCCGGCGGCATCTGCGGCCGTGATCGTATAGGTCGTGATCGGCAGTCCGCCGGAGAAGCGCAGCCGTTCCATGATGTCGTCGGTATTGTTCGGGTCCAGTGTCTCGCCCGTCGCCTGCTGCCAGGCCTCGATCGCCTTGGTGACGTTCGAGCCGCTCTTGCCGTCGATCACGCCCGGAGAAAATCCTTCGCGGTCGAGAAACACCTGCAGGGCCGTGATTTCGGCGCTGGATTTCTTCGTGATCTGCGCGGCCGGGGGCAGGGTCTGGCGTTCTTCCTGCGGCAGGGCTTCCATGTCGTTCTCGTCCAGAGACGCCGGATACTCGTTCGGCAGTGCCTGACGCTCGACGCTCGGCGGCGTTGCATCGCGATAGTCGGGGATGGAAGCGGTCACGTCGCCGGGCTCGGAAAACCCTTGTTCGGGATATTCCTGCTCGGAAAAACCAAAGCCCTGGTTGGCGTAGGTGTCGCGGCTCATCTCGCGGCGGCGGATTTCGTTGCGTTGCCTTCCGCTGCCCATCACGGTCGCCACGATATTGCCCCAGGAATCGACCAGGACGGTGCGGCCACGCCGGTCGCGCATCATCTGCACGTCGCCTCCGGGCAGATAATCGAGAATGTCGCCCTCCGGCGTGACGAGAACCGCATTGGCCGGCAAACGGCCGAAGCTGTCCTGCGCCTTTGCGGTAGTGGCAAGGGCGAGTATGCTTGCGGCAGCGAGGAGGGCAATTCCGGTTCGGGAAACAAGCGTCACGATGAAACCTATAGTCTGGCGGTTGTGGTCGGGCCTACAAATCAAATGGGACGGTAATATGAATAAACTGAATTCATCATGAACAGTTCCCTAAAATCCATTTAATTCGGTGGGTTGCCGGTTTCAAGCAGAAGATTTGATGCTTTCTTTGCGGTAGATTCGCGGGACTGGATTGCCGGCGGTTCTCGCCGACTCATGCGCCGGGGGAGATGCTCGATGCCGATCACGATGTCCAGGAGGGATCAGGAGGCGGAATTCCAGATCCTGCTCGATCGCCAATCGGCGCTGGATATCGGTGCATTTGTCGTCGACGGCGTCGATATTTCCCCCGGTGCCGCTATTCCCTCGGACGGTGACCGGCGCATCGATCAGGCGCTGCAGGGCTTCTTCTTTACCTGCGGTCCAGATCATATCCGCCATCCGGAACCGGTCGAGGGTTTCGATGACGGGCGAAGGTTTCCGTTGCACGGCTCGCTTTGCGGCACGCCGGTGCGGCGCACGGAAATGCCGGCCCCGGGCGAGCCGCCGGGATGTTTTGCCGAAACCGAAGTTCTGCTCGCCGACGGCGGAACGGCGCTGGTGACACGACGCTGGGCAATCAGCCGGGACGAAGCAGAAGTCTTGCTGTCGGACCGTGTAACCAATACGGGGGCCAAACCGTTCGCTCCGATGCTGATGTACCACATGAACATAAGCGGCTCGATGCTCGGGGAGGACACGCATATCGGCGGGACAATGTTCGGCGACGAGCGGCAACCATGGCGGTTCGGAGAGGGCGATAGCGCGCATTTCTGTCTGCCGGCCGCGAAGACGGCGGATGACGGCTGGGCGCAGGTGAGCCTCGGTCCGTTCGACGCCTTGTCCGGCCGCTCGGTGATTGTCAGGTTTTCGACCGTAACCCTGCCGTTCCTGCAGATGTGGCGATGCCAGCGCGGGACGGCCGACGTCATTAGCATCGAGCCGGTGTCCCACCGGATTGCCAAACGGACCGATCTTGCTGCTGCGGGTGAAATGCCGATGCTCGCACTGGGCGAAACGGTGGATTATGCACTGGCGTTCCAGATCCGGTGAAACCGGCTTTCCGATTGACGCCTTAGGCTGGCGGTCTTACATCAGTCCGGACACCATTTTCAGGAAGGTTTTTCCATGGACATTCGCCAGATCAACGATGAATATTCGGTCACCGGACAGATTTCCGTCGAAGACCTCGATACGATCAAGGCGATGGGATTCAAGTCGATTGTCTGCCACCGCCCGGACTTCGAGCAGCCGGATCAGCCGCAGTTCGAAACCATCGCCGCCCGCGCCAGGGAGCTCGGCCTCGACATCACCCATATCCCGGTCGGCCCGATGGGCGTGACGGCAGATGCGGTGCGCGAGATGGTCGATGCGCTGGATACGTTCGAGAGGCCGATGCTCGGCTATTGCCGCTCCGGCGCCCGCTCGACCAATGTGTATCAGCAGACCCAGCACATTCGCGGCTGACGAAGCCTTGTGAACGGCACGCGTCCTTGCGATCGCACGCCGCTTGCACCTGTGCGGCTAGCCGTTTCTGATCTGGCTCAATGTCCGCGTCGGCGTGATCGCCTCCGGATCGAGCCTGATCTCGATGATCGACGGCTTGCCGCTCCTGCGCGCGCGCTCGAAAGCGCCGGCAAATTCCTGCGTCTTTTCCACGCGCTCGCCATGTCCGCCAAATGTGCGGGCATAGGCTGCAAAATCCGGATTGGTGAGATCGGTTCCACTCACCCGCCCGGGATATTCCCGCTCCTGATGCATGCGAATCGTGCCGTAGATGCCGTTGTTGATGACCAGCGTGATGATCGGCAGGTTATAGCGGACGGCGGTTGCGAATTCCTGTCCGTGCATCAGGAAGCAGCCGTCACCGGCAAAGCAGATCACCTCGCGTTCAGGAAACAGATGTTTTGCCGCGACGGCGGCCGGCAGGCCATAGCCCATCGAGCCCGATGTCGGCGCAGCTTGCGTGTTGAAGCGGCGGAAGCGGTGGAAGCGATGCAGCCACGTCGCGTAATTGCCGGCACCGTTGGTGAAGATCGCATCCTCGGCCGTGTTCGCCTCGATGTATTGCATGATCGGTCCCATCTGCACATCGCCCGGGCCGGTTTCCGGTGGTGTGGACCAGGCCAGGTAAGCCTCATGCATCGCCGTGGTGCGATCGTGCCATGACGGCGGGGCGGCGGGCTTCAGGTCGTCCAAGGCAGCTGTGAAGTCGGCTGGCGCCGCCGCAATCGCCAGGTCCGGACGGTAGACGCGGCCGAGTTCGCCGGCGTCTGGATGGACATGCACCAGCGTCTGGCGCGGGTAGGGCACGTCAAGCAACGTATAGCCGGACGATGGCATTTCGGAGAAGCGGCCACCGATCAAAAGCACAAGGTCCGCCTCGCGGATTTCCTTGGCGAGCGTCGGATTGATGCCGATGCCGACATCGCCGGCATAGTTCGGATGAAGATGGTCAAACAACATCTGGCGGCGGAAGGAGCAGCCGACCGGCAGCGTGTACCGTTCCGCAAATGCCTGGAATTGCCGGATGGCCTGTTCGCTCCAGCGCGTACCGCCGAGAATGGCGATCGGGCGCGCGGCCTTAGCCAGCAAGCCTTCGAGCGTCTTGATCTGGCCGCTGCCGGGATGACTTTCGACAGGCTGATAGGGTTTGGCGGCCGGCGCCTCGGTCTTCTGTGTGAGCATGTCCTCCGGCAAGGTAAGTACCACCGGGCCGGGGCGGCCGGAGGTTGCGATGGCGAAGGCGCGGGTGACGAATTCGGGTATGCGTGCGGGATCGTCGATCTCGCCAACCCATTTGGCGATTTCGGTGAAGGCGCGACGATATTCGACTTCCTGAAAGGCCTCGCGCTCGCGCGCGTCGCGCTGCACCTGGCCGATGAACAGGATCATAGGGATCGAATCCTGGCGGGAGATATGCAGGCCCGCGGATGCATTCATCGCACCCGGTCCGCGGGTAACCATGCAGATGCCCGGTTCGCCGGTAAGACGGCCCCAGGCATCCGCCATCATCGCCGCACCGCCCTCCTGGCGGCAGACCACCACGTCTATGTCGGTATCGTAAAGCGCATCGAGCACCGCCAGATAGCTTTCGCCCGGAACGCAGGAAATCCGCTGGACGCCATTCGCCTTCAGCGCCTCGACGATCAGTTCCCCGCCTGTCTTCATATCCGCTCCTCCCAAAGCTCGTGAAACATGTTTTGTCAATTTGATCGGTTCCGGACCGGCACCGTCGATCCTGCGGTCAGAGGCCGGACGCGATGAACATTGCGCTGACTGTAAATTTTGCCGCAATGTCGGTCATCCACGCCGTCGTTATGTCCGCCGCCCCACCACTGTCAGGCACCAGCCGGCAAAATCCCGCATGGCGCTGTCGCGTTCCGTTTCATTCAGCGTTTCATGGCGCATCGTTGGATAG
The DNA here is from genome assembly GCF_000379605.1 of Rhizobium giardinii bv. giardinii H152. Taxonomy (GTDB): domain Bacteria; phylum Pseudomonadota; class Alphaproteobacteria; order Rhizobiales; family Rhizobiaceae; genus Pararhizobium; species Pararhizobium giardinii. The sequence goes on from NZ_KB902668.1 coordinate 65,151, forward strand.
ACCACCATCGTCACGCCCCGAAGGCCCACGGATACCATGCGCCTGGCCAGCCACTTGATTTCCCGGGCGCCATTGGTAGCGGGATCCTCGCCTCCGCCGACAAGATGGATCGGCAGGTTCTGAGGCAGCCGCCGCAACCGCTCCCGCCTTGCGCCGCGGAACGTAAGTTCGAAGAGGTCGATCCACAACGAGACACTGGCGTCGAAACCGCAGAGGGGGTCCTCGACATACTTTGCCACTTCCGCGGCATCGTGCGACAGCCAGTCGAACGCGGTGCTGGGGTTGGCAATAGACCGGCCCCAGGCGCCGAAGGTCAGTTTCGGTAGAACCCCGCTTGGGACATCCGAGCCCTTCAGCATCTTTTCGGCACCGAGAATGACCTGCGCGGCGCGGCCGGCAGGACCCGGATTGAAGTTCGAATTCCACACCGCCAGGCCATCATAGAGGCCAGGATCGGTCTCTGCGGCATTGAGCGCGATCAGTCCGCCCATCGAATGACCGAACAGGATAAGTGGAAGGCCTGGATGATTGGCGGCCGCCATGTCGCGCATTGCCCTAACATCGGTCAAGACCTTGTCGATGCCCTGCCGGTGTGCATAGCGACCGAGCGGCGCATCGCCGGCTTTGGTTGCGCCATGGCCGCGATGGTCGTGCGCATAGACGTGAAAGCCGTGCCCGGCCATGAATTCGGCAAACCGAGCATAGCGGGCGGAATGTTCGGCAAGCCCGTGGCTGATGATCAGCACGCCTTTTTCCGGCGCAACTGCCGGTGAGCGGCGCCAGGCGAGCGCGGCTCCGCTCGGGCTTTGCAACGTTTCGACCTTGGCAAACACGCCAATCCTCCCAGGCGAAGTTCCAGCACGTCCCCGCTATCAACTTGATTTGTCAGCGAAAGGCAATCTCTGCTTGGTGCTCGTTTCGCATCAGGTCAGGAAAGTTCGGGCGGATATAGATTCAGGGTTGCATTTTTCCCGTTTTAGTCACTAAATGATCATGTTTTGTTCTTGTTTTTGGAGGGCTTTCGATGCAGGGGAATATCTTTATGCGCTTTCTCAGCCGTGCGGGACTTGCCGTGCTGGCGGTCATGATAGCATTTCCGGTGCTTGCCGATGACAAGGAGGCGCCGAGCGGAAAAACGCAATATATTCTCGCCGTCAGCTGGCAGCCGGGTTTCTGCGAGACGCGGCCGAAGCGCAAGGAATGCGTCGGGCTGACGGCCGAACGCCACGATGCGACGCATTTCTCCCTGCATGGTCTCTGGCCGATGAAGAAGAGTTATTGCGGTGTCGCGGCAGATATTCGGGCGCGCGACAGGAAAGGTGACTGGCTGGAGCTGCCGCAACTGGCGATGGCTGAGGAAACGCAGGCGAAACTTTTGATCGCCATGCCGGGAACGCAATCGGGCCTCGACCGGCATCAATGGCTGCGCAGCGGCACCTGCCAGGGCGGCACGGCGCAGGACTATTTCGCCATGCAACTGCGTCTTCTCGACGAACTCAACGGCTCGGCGGTGCGAACCCTGTTCACCGCTCGCCTCGGACAAGAGGTGACGGAAGGCGAGATCAAGCAGGCCTTCGACACGAGTTTCGGCAAGGGGGCCGGCGAACGCGTGCGGATGCGCTGCCAGAAGGCGGGTGATCGAAGTGTGATCACCGGATTGACGATCGGGCTTTCCGGCGATGTCTCGGCCGGTGCTGGCCTGTCGCCTCTGATCCTGGCTGCCGCCGATACCGATTTTAAATGCGGCAGGGGGATCGTTGACGCCGCCGGCGTTCAATGAATGGCTGAGGCAAAGCCTGTTTCTTCATTGCTCCGCCGGGATAATTCGCCTACATAGCGGGCAAAATCCCATTCCGTCGGAGCAGTCTCTATATGGCACGTCAATTCATCTATCATATGTCCGGGCTGAATAAGTCCTACGGCACCAAGAAGGTGCTGGAGAACGTCAATCTGTCGTTCTACCCGGATGCCAAGATCGGTATCCTCGGCCCGAACGGCGCCGGTAAGTCGACCGTGCTGCGCATCATGGCCGGCCTCGACAAGGAATTTACCGGCGAAGCCTGGGTCGCCGAAGGCGCCACCGTCGGCTACCTGGCACAGGAGCCGCAGCTCGACCCAACCAAGACGGCGATGGAAAACGTCATGGAAGGCGTTGCCGACAAGACGGCCATCCTCGAGCGCTACAACGAACTGATGATGAACTATTCCGACGAGACCGCGGAAGAGGGCGCCAAGCTCCAGGACATCATCGATGGCCAGAACCTCTGGGATCTGGAAAGCCAGGTCGAAATGGCCATGGACGCGCTGCGCTGCCCGCCCGGCGATGCCGACGTGACGAGCCTTTCGGGTGGTGAGCGCCGCCGCCTGGCGCTCTGCAAGCTGCTGCTGTCGAAGCCGGACCTGCTTCTGCTCGACGAACCGACCAACCATCTGGACGCCGAAACCATTGCCTGGCTGGAAAATCATCTGCGCCAGTATCCGGGCGCCGTGATGATGATCACCCACGACCGCTACTTCCTCGACAACGTCACGGGCTGGATCCTCGAACTCGACCGCGGCCGCAGCATTCCCTACGAAGGCAACTACTCGGCCTACCTGCTCGCCAAGGCCAAGCGCATGGCCCAGGAAAACCGCGAAGAAGCATCCCGCCAGAAGGCGATCAGCCGCGAGCAGGAATGGATCGCTTCCAGCCCGAAAGCCCGTCAGGCCAAATCAAAGGCGCGTATCAAGGCCTATGACGAACTGGTCGATGCCGCCGATAAGATGCGTCTCGGCGATGCGCAGATCATCATTCCGATCGGTGAACGTCTTGGTCAGGTCGTCATTGAAGCGGAGAACATCACCAAGGGTTACGGCGATCGCGTGCTGATCGACAACCTGTCGATCAAGTTGCCGCCGGGTGGCATCGTCGGTGTCATCGGACCGAACGGCGCTGGCAAGACGACCCTGTTCCGGATGATCACCGGTCAGGAGAAGCCGGATAGCGGCACCTTCCGCATCGGCGATTCCGTGAAGCTCGGCTATGTCGACCAGAGCCGCGATGCGCTGGATGGCAACAAGACCGTCTGGGAAGAAATTTCCGGCGGCGCCGAAGTCATCAAGCTCGGCAAGCTCGAAATGAACTCGCGCGCCTATTGCGGCGCCTTCAACTTCAAGGGCACGGACCAGCAGCAGAAGGTCGGCAACCTCTCAGGCGGTCAGCGCAACCGCGTTCACCTGGCCAAGATGCTGAAGGCCGGCGGCAACGTCCTGTTGCTCGACGAACCGACCAACGATCTCGACACCGAGACACTGGCGGCGCTGGAAATCGCGCTGGAAAATTTTGCCGGCTGCGCCGTGATCATCAGCCACGACCGCATGTTCCTCGACCGTCTTGCCACGCATATCCTCGCCTTCGAGGGCGATAGCCATGTCGAATGGTTCGAAGGCAACTTCGAGGATTACGAGAAGGACAAGATCCGCCGCCTCGGCCCGGAATCGGTCAATCCGAGCCGCGTCAGCTACAAGCGTCTGACCCGGTAGGGACAAGCCCACGCGCCGCCTTTTCGGCGTGTTCGGATATGTGAACCGGAAGGCGGCTGCATTTGGCCGCCTTTTCCATTTGTGGACGTTGCGGCATTGCGCCACATTTCATCTTGCGGCACCTGCGAAAATCACATAAACATATCTTTATGTGTTGATGAGGGTCGCAATGGCGAGAGAGCAAGGGCTTGGACTGGACGCGTTGGTGGACGTCCTCAAGGCGGCGGGAGAGCCGACGCGGATGCGTCTGCTCGCCTTGCTGGCTGCCGGCGACCTGACCGTCACCGATCTTACCGAAATTCTCGGACAATCGCAGCCCCGAATTTCCCGCCACCTGAAACTGCTCGCAGAAGTGGCGCTGATCGATCGCTACCAGGAAGGTGCCTGGGCCTATTTCCGCCTAAAAGGCGAGGGGGCGGGGGTCGCCCTGGTGCGCGATCTCCTGGCCGCTTCCAGCGTCTCTGATGCGGTGTTGACGCGCGACGCTGAGCGGCTGGCGGCATTGAAGCAGGCGCGCTCGGAGAAGGCGCAGGCCTATTTCAGCCGCAATGCCGCCGAATGGGACGAATTGCGCCGCCTGCATGTCAGCGAGGCGGATGTCGAGGCGGCGCTGAAAAAGGTCGTCGGCACTGAACCGGTTGATGGGCTGCTCGATCTCGGCACCGGCACGGGGCGCATTCTGCAACTGTTCGAAGGCCTCTACCGGCGCGGCGTCGGCGTCGATGCCAGCCGCGACATGCTGGCCGTTGCCCGCGCCAATCTGGATCGGGCCGGCATCACCAAGGCTTCCATCCGGCATGGTGATATCTTCAACCTGCCGCTGGACGGGCGCCAGTTCGACCTGGTCACAATTCATCAGGTTTTGCACTTTCTGCAGCAGCCGGAAGCGGCGATCGCCGAGGCCGCCCGCATGCTGTCGCCCGGCGGCCGGCTGGCGATCATTGATCTCGCCCCGCACGCGCTAGAATATCTGCGCGACGACCATGCCCATATGCGCCTGGGCTTTTCGCGCCAGACCATGGCGGAATGGCTGGAGAAGGCCGGGCTCAGTGTCGAAGAGGTCGTCGATCTAGCCCCGGAAAAGGACCGCGACCGCCAGTTGACCGTGACCATATGGCTAGCCCGCGACCAGCGGCAGACCACCGTCGCGGATTTATCCGAGGGCGGCAAAGCCCTAGCCTATGCCGGGAGACCATGACATGCCGATACACACCCTTTACCCGGCCGAACGCGGCAATCTGAGGCTCTCCTTCGAATATTTCCCCCCCAAGAATGACGAGATGGAAACGCAGTTGTTCCAGACCGTCGAGAATCTCGCTGCCTTCAATCCGGCATTCGTGACGATGACCTATGGCGCCGGCGGCTCCACAAAGGCGCGTTCCCTGACGGCCGTGCGGCGGATGATCCACGAGGCCGGCTTTCCGAACACGGCCGCCCATCTGACCTGTGTCGGCGCCGCCAAGGATGACGTCGATGCGATCGTCAGCGAGTTCATCGACGGTGGGGTTCGGCATTTCGTCGCCCTGCGCGGTGATCCCCAGGGCGGGATCGGCGCTCGCTACGAGCCCTTTCCCGGTGGTTACGAAAACGCGGCCGCGCTGGTCGCGGCGATCCGGGGCAGAGGCGACTTCGAGATTTCCGTGTCCGCTTATCCGGAAAAGCATCCCGAAAGCCCGGACGTCGCCACCGATATCGATATGCTGAAGCGCAAGGTCGACAGCGGCGCAACCCGCGCACTGACCCAGTTCTTCTTCGACAACAATGATTTCGAGCGCTATCTCGAACGCGTGCGGCGCGCCGGTATTACCATCCCCGTCGTTCCGGGCATCCTGCCGATCAACAATCTGACGCAGGTCAGCAAGTTTGCCGGGCTGTGCGGTGCGCGGATTCCCGAGGTCGTTGTCGCCCGCTTGGCCCATCTCGACGAGAGCCCGGAGGAGCGCTTCAAGGAAGCAACCCATATTGCTGCCGAGCAGATCGTCGATCTCGCCCGTCGTGGTGTCCGCGATTTCCATGTCTATACCATGAACCGGTCGCCGCTCGTCGCTGCGGTTTGCGATCTCGTCGGGTTTGAGCGGGCCGCGCCGGCTGCGGCCGCGTCCCGCGCAGCGGGTGCTGCAGCGTAGGCGGATTGCATCGGCATCCGGACAGAAAAAAGCCCTTGAGACCGGAGGGTTTCAAGGGCTTTGTCGTCTGGCAGCGTTGCTTTGCCGTGCTCGGTGGAGCGATTAGCATGCTGCAATTGGTTTACGGTATTATAGTCCTTCTTTACCGATTGGACTGTTCGCCTGACGTTTTCAGATGAAAAGCATGGTTGCTACGAAAACGAACGCTGCACTTATCATGAGGACATTCAAAGAATGTGTAATTCCCATAACCGGCCCTCCTTGCGTTAACGCACGAAACATAGGGTGAAAATGTCACGGGTGAAAGAAAAAGTTATGCTGCGGTGCGGTACCTAGTGCTTAAAAAACCGTTATGCACAAGGTTAAGCCGCTGAATAACAACGATTTTAGACGTCGCCACATTTTTTTCACAATGTCTTCGATTTGGTTAATGTAACGCACTGAAATGCGCTGTGAGTGACCGAAAAGAGACATTTCCGCTCGGCACGAACGCCGAATCCGGTCCTTTTCAAGGTCGACGCAAAGGCAGGATGCGGCCGTCCAGCACCACCAGTCCGGCGGCGATCAGCAGCATGCCGGCGACGTCCGTCGGCTCGAGCGTTTCCCCGAGGAACAGGAAACCGAGCAGGATCGCGCTGGGCGGCACCAGCAGCGTCACCAGCGAGGTGTTCGTCGCACCCGCACGGCTCATGATGCGAAAGAACAGGATATAGCCGTAGGCCGTGGAGATCAGCGCCAGGGCAAGCACCGCGAGGACGGAGGTGATCGGCGGCGCCGGCAGTTGCCATGGCGTGTCGATGACCAGGGCGAGCGGTAACATGATCAGCGTCGATGCGGTCAGCTGCCCGGCCGCGGTCACGGGCGCCGCCAGTCCCCTGAAGCGCTTGCCGTATGTCGCGGCGAAACCATAGCTGATTGCGGCAATGACCGGGAAAAGCAACGCCCAGAGCGGGATGTTGCTGCCGGACTGCATCAGCCCGGGCAGGGCGCTCGGTCCGATCAGCACGGCCGTTCCGGCAAGGCCAAGCAGGCAGCCGGATATCTTTGCAAGGCTCAGCTTCTCGTCATGCGTCAGCGCATTGGCGATCAAGACGGTCCAGACCGGCGTCGTGGCGTTGAGGATGGCGGCGAGGCCGGCCCCGATCTGCGTCTGGCCAAAGAAGATGAGCGTGTGTGGAATGGCATTGTTGATCAGCCCGAGCATCAGAAATTGCGGCCAGCGGGCTTTGAGTTCGCTGTAGATGTCGTAACGGCCGGACACATAGATGTGCAGCGCCAGGGCCGCGAGCGCCACGCGCAATAGGACGAGCGTCAAGGCCGGCACATGCTGGATGGCGATGCGCGCAAAGAAGAACGAGCCGCCCCAGATCAGCCCCAGCAGCGCCAGAAGGCCCCAGGTGGCCGGTGTCATCCGGTGCTGCAAACCATCCGTTTTTGCGTGCATGCGACTTGACCTTCCCCTGCCTCATTCGGAACATACCGAGGGGTAAGGCTTGAAGCGGGATTTATCCACCCGATTCTTGAGCTTGGCCATCGACGCGAGGACGATCCGCTGGAGCCACTGACGACACAATCCATCGCCGCTGCCGCGCATGAGGGGCAGGGGCTTATTCCCATCGCGATCGTCGTGGCGGTCGCAGCGCTGCTCGGGCTGGGCTTTCTGCGCCTGCGCCAGCCGCCGTTGGTCGGCTTCATCCTGGCGGGCGTTGCGCTTGGGCCGACGGGGTTCGGCTTCATCTCCTCCAGCGGCAACGTCACACTGCTTGCCGAGATGGGCGTCGTCGTCCTGTTGTTCTTCATCGGCATGGAGCTCTCGATCAAGGCCTTCGTGCTCAGCCTGCGGCAGGCGCTGCTTGTCGCCGGCGGCCAGGTTATCGCCGCCATCGCAGCCGCCGGGCTGATTGCCTTGATGATGGGGGCAAGCCTGGCGGAAGGGCTGATCCTCGGCTTCGTCATCGCCATGTCGTCCACCGTCGTTGCCATGAAGATGCTGGAGGATATGGGCGAACTGCGCAGCGAAACCGGGCGAATTGCCGTCGGCGTACTGATCGCCCAGGATATCGCCGTGGTGCCGATGCTGATCCTTGTTTCGAGCCTGGGTGGCGAGGACATGCGGATCGCCACGATCGCAGTGAAGATGCTGATCGCCATTACCATCCTTGCCGCCTTGCTATGGTGGTTCGGCCGGCATGGGAAACTGAGGATTCCGTTCAGCGAGGCGGTCGAGGACAAGGTCGAGATCCTGGCGCTCGGGGCACTTGCCGTCTGTTTCGGCGCGGCGGCGATTTCCGGCCTTGCCGGCATGTCGCCCGCCTACGGCGCCTTTCTGTCCGGCATCGTCATCGGCAATTCCACCTTGCGCAGCCGCGTCATCCCGGTGATCGAGCCGATCCAGAGCGTGCTGCTGGTGGTGTTCTTCCTGTCGATCGGGTTGCTGATAGACCTGACCTTCATCGGCGAAAATTTCTGGTCGGTCCTCAGTGCCGCGCTGATCGTCATTGCCGCCAAGACGGTGCTCAACATCTTCCTGCTGCGAAAGACCGGATCGTCACCCCAGATCGCCTTGATCGCCGGCCTGTCGATGGCGCAGATCGGCGAATTCTCCTTCGTGCTGGCGGCTGCCGGCCTGAGCGCAGGCGTGCTGCAGTTCGATACCTACAAGGTCGCAATCGCCGTTACCGCCGTCACGCTGCTGGTATCGCCGGTGTGGGTCAGCGTGATGCACCGGCTGGAGAACATCGCTTCCGAACATCTTTCGACCTACCGCAAGGCGTTTGCGATCGCCTATGCGCGCGAACTGAGCGAGGTGTCGAAGGGAGGGGCAGCGCTTGCGGATGCCCGTTGGTCGCTTCGCCTGCGGTACCGCGCGTTGCGGCTTGCCCGCCACCACCGGCGGCGGGCGCGTTTGCGCGGCGAGCGCGAGGCAGACGCTAAAGAGCGTTGAGAACCGTTTCCGTCGCCCAGCCGTCAGCCGGCAGGCCAAGGCGCAGCTGTTCCTTCTGCAGCGCGGCGCGCGTGCCGGAACCGAGGATGCCATCGATCTTGCCGACGTCGTGGCCCATCGTCTGAAGTTTAACCTGAAGCGCCTTCATGCGCTCGTCACTCAATCCCTGTTCAGGATTGCCGCTCTCATAGGGCGGCGCGCCGGCAAGGCGGGTGGCGAAATAGGCAGCAGAGGTCGTGTAGATGAATGACTGGTTCCATTCGAGATAGATGTTGAAATTCGGGTAGGTCATGAAGGCAACGCCATGGCGTCCCTGCGGGACGACGACCGAGGCGGGAAGCTGCGAAAATGTGGTATTGCCGTCGCGCGGCTTGACGCCGAGGGCGAACCAGTCGCCGGCGGTCATGCCGGACTGCAAGCCGGTCTTCTCCCACGGCAGGTTTTCCGGCAGGCTAACCTCCTGGATCCAGGGCTGGCCGGCCGTAAAGCCAAGGCTCTTGATGAATTTCGCGGCCGTCAGGATCGCGTCTGGCGAGCTCTGCTTGAGGTTCACATGGCCGTCGCCATCGCCATCCACCCCTTGCGCGATGATGTCTTCCGGCAGCATCTGCACCTGACCGATTTCTCCGGCCCAGGCGCCCGTGGTGGTTGCCGGGTCAAGATCGCCGTGCTGGACCATCTCGATGGCGGCGATCAGCTGCGGCCGGAACATTTCCGGGCGGCGGCAGTCGTGCGCCAGCGTGACCAGCGCATTGCGGGTGTTGAAATCCCCCTGGACGGCGCCGAAATCCGTCTCCATCGCCCAGAAGGCGGTGATCACCGGGGCCGGAACGCCGAATTCGCTTTCCGCCCGCTCGAAGACCGCGGCATATTCCTTCATCTTCTTGGCGCCCGTATCCAGACGCCCCTTGCTGACGGTGCGTTGGGAGAAATCGGTGAAGCTCTGCTTGAAGACGCCCTGCGCGCGGTCACGGCTCAGTACCTTCTCGGAAATCGCAGCGCCGGCGAGCGCGCGGTCGACGGCTTCTGCCGGGATACCCTTGGCAATCGCCTCGGCCTTGACGCCTTGCAGGAAGGACGCGAGGTCGCCGCCGCAGGGCGCTGCCGGCGTCGTCGTTTGCTGCGCAAGGGCAGACGAGGTCAGAAGGGTGAGAAAGCCGATCGAAAGAACGGAGCGCAGGGTGCCGCGTGTCATCGCAAGTCCTTGTTGTCAGGCCGGGACTGGCCGGATGCGGCCCGCAAAAGAGCCGCGGTTGTTGGTGAATATGGAAGCCGCTGTCGCACGGCAATGGGGCGGAAAGAAGAAAACCGCCCCTGAAGCGCATCACGGCAAAATGGATAATTGGGTCCTTGTTTCCATGCATGTCGCTACCCGAAACCCGCCGCACACTGTTGGGCGACATTGCATTGGTCGCTCAATTCTCGGCTTGTTCGCGCGCTTTCGAAACGGCTGCCACCCAATTCTTCCAGTTCTTGGGCGACCCCGCAAAGACATTGATGTCGGCGTCGCCGTCAATGCCAGGGATGACGCCCGTGCTGGTATATTGCCAGAAGGCCCAGCGGCGCTGCGGGTAGATCTCCGTCGGGTGCTTGGCCACCGAACGAACCCAGAAATGATAGTCCTTGAACTGGCCGACAAGATTGTCGCGGTGGAAGTCAACCGAGGTGTAGATGATCGGGCGCTTGCCGTAATGCTGCTCAAGCCGGTCCATGAAGCGCTTCATTTCGGTCTGCACGGTCAGCGGCGAAGGCCGGTAGCGGCAGGTCTTGGATTCGCCGTTCCATTCGACATCGAGAACCGGCGGAAGATAGACCGCGTTCCTCGGCACATTGGCGATGAACCAGTCGGCCTGCTGATCGGCCGTCGAGCAGAAATAGTAGAAATGATAGGGCGCGTAGGGCAGGCCGGCGGCGCGGGCGCGCTGCCAGTATTCGTTGAACCGTGCGTCTACCCTGTCCTTGCCTTCCGTCGCCTTGATGAAGGCGAACGAAACCCCGGATCCCTTCACCTTGACCCAGTCGATATCGCCCTGCCACTTCGAGACGTCGACGCCGTGGATATTGTGATTATACGGCGTGCGTTCGCCGAAATCCTGCGGGTCCTTGTCCTGGAACTTGGGCGGGATCGATGCGGTGGAAACCAGATCGTAGTCGGTCGACGTGCAGCCGGAAAGAAGCGTCACAATAGGCAGAAGAGCCAGGAATAGCCGGCGCATGAGGTTCCCGTTCTGAAACGATCGACGATGATGCCTCACACGATGGTGCCCGCTGATGTGAATCCCCCGGAGGCGTGAGCCCCATATTCGCCACATCATGGTAAAAATTGAGTTAGTTTCAAGCCGCAATGTTGAAATGGCATTGCCGTCGCCGCCCGCCGGTTGATCCGACCTTGGCGCGGGAGCGTGATGCGCAGCCTGCGGCGGCTTATTTCGACGAGCGGGTATAGACGAAAAGCCAGGCATAGCCACGGCCGATCGGACGGAAGTCGACGGCATCGCCGAACCTCGCAGCGTTGGCCGTGAGCACGGTCACCATCGCCTCGCGCGGCGTCACGTGAAAGCGTTTCAGCCAGGCTTGGAGCAGGCGCTGGAACAGACGCGGCAGGCGTTCCTGCTGGCCGAAATCGGCGATATGGAGCGAACCGCCGGGATTGAGCGCCGCAATCGCCGCGTCGATCGCCTTTTCCCAGTCCGGGATCATCGACAGCGCATAGGAAATGACGATGCGGTCGAAGCCGGTTTCGCCGAATTCCGACGGCTGGAAATCGGTCGCGTCGGCGACGCGCAGAACCGTCTTCGTCCGCCCGGGCCTGCCCAGTTTCGCCTCGGCCGAAACGAGCATTTCAGCCGAGATGTCGAGCCCGAATAGGCGCGCCTGCGGAAAACGCCGGCCGATCAGCGCCAGATTGCGGCCGGTGCCGCAGCCGATTTCAAGCACGCTGCCGCCGGCCGGAACATCAAGCCCACGGATCAGCGTGTCGCGGCCGAAGAGGTAGTATTTGCGGGTCAGGTCGTAGAAATGCCGCTGCGTGCGGTACATCCGGTCCATGCGCTGGGCATGGCTGGCGCCGGTATCGATCGCCGTCATACCGTTTTCCTGTAGATATGGAAGCCGCCATAGATGGCAGAGCGATCCTTGAGGTTCAGGGCCTGCGACTTGTCCGCATCGTAGTGCCACTGGCCAAGCAGGGCCTGCGATACGCGGCCCTCCAGGATGCTGGCTTCCGCGGCCGTGCGGAAGATCACGACGGCGCCTTCCGCCGATGTGCGGGTAATTTCGCTCCACAGGTCATTGAGCTGGCGGTCGCTCATCCAATCCTGCGCATCGAGCAGGACGTAGCGGTCGACGGAACCGGCCGGCTTCTTCGCAAGAAGCTCGGTGAAGCTGGCGTGATGGACATGCACGCGTTCGGCATTGTTGCGGATCGTCTCGTGACGGCTGGCCTGCAGGTAGACCGGCAGTTCGCCTTCATGCGGCAGCGGATAGCGGCGGGCAAAGGCCTGCCAGGCGAAATAGTTTTCCTTCAGCGGGAAATGGCAGGAAAGCTTTTCGAGACGCTGGCGCAGCACGCCGGCCAGTGACTTTTCCTCGCTCAGGCTGGCAAGCTCGTCGAACTGTTGCGGCGGGATGCCAAGCCCGAACAGCGAGCTCTTGCGGCTGGTGATCCAGCGGATCACCGGGCGGTCGAACAGGGGCGCCAGCCGCTCATCGAAGAACTGCCGCTGTTCGCGCATCGAGCGGGCATCGGCAAGCTCGCTCGGATCGACGCCGTGCAAGCGCGCCAGAAGATGACCGAGGCTGATGAAGCGGCCGAGCAGGCCGGTGCGGTAGATGTTCTTGCCGAAAACCCGGATGCGGCGTTGGCCAGTCAGGCCGCGGCTGTTCCAGTATTTGCGTGTCGCGGTGTCGAGCTTGGGCGCGAGGAACATGTCGAAGGCCTGGACGTTGCTGGCAACATCGTGCCGGGCAAGGAAGCGAACGACATCCCCATGGGCGGGCAGGTGGCGGAAAGCGGCAAGCTTCAGCCGGTTGAGCGCGATATGATGTGGATTGAGATCAACGACGTCGATGCGCTCGGGTGCGGCAGAGAGATAGGCGAGCATGTTGCAGCCGCCCGACCCGATGGTGACGATATGGTGTTCCGGCCGGATCTGCATGGCGGCCATGTCGACAGCCGGGTCCTCCCAGATCTGCGGATAGACGAGACCGGTGAAAAGCAGTCCGAAAAGACGTTCAGACAGACCGTCGAGCGTAAGCGCCTTGTGCTGGATCAACGCGGTTTTAAGCTTGTGGTTCTTTTTGCCATAGCCTGCATCGGGGGCGAGATCGGTCATGTCAGCCTGCCATCTGTTGAAGTTGGAAGGCTTCTAAGACGAGTCCGCTACACTTTGATGACGGAGGGCTTATACAAATTCCGGTTCACAAAAATCGCTTGCGTTTGCCTAATCGCCGGCGGCGCGAATGACGTGAATGGTCGGTTCCCATTCCGGGTCGGTTTAAGCCGCGGACGTGATCGCCAGTTTGTGCTACCAACAGGCGAGATAGCGGCGCGATCAATAGGTTAGAAACAATTCTCGCACCAAAGTGATTGCCATAAACCCTTCCTAAAAGCATGAAATCCTGTTTTTGTGGCGGTGGCGAAGCAAGGGCGGTGCGTATGCGCAGAAGATTGTTGTGGCTTGCGGGCTCGGTGTCGGTTGCCGTGGCGGCGATTGCCGGCTGGCTTGTCGTCATGCCGCCAGAACTGCTGCGCGTCGGCGACAGCTATGCCGCCAAGATTGTCTGCTCCAGTGTTTTCCTGGCCGGCCGCGACGCCGATGAGGTGCTGGCCGAGGACGTCCAGGCGCCCGGGCATCCGCTCCTGCGCCTCGTGCGCATATCGGTCGATGAAACCCGCAAGGCGGTGACAGCCCGCATGTTCGGCTTTGCCGCTCCCGGCCATGCGATCTACCGCGAGGGTCTCGGATGCACCAACGTCACTGAAGGTGAGTTCGCCGCATTTCCGGGCAACCGGCAGCTTCGCCGCAGGCCGCCGCAATCCGATGAGGGCAAACCCTGGCCCGACGGCAGCGGTGCGAACGTCAATCCCGCGGTGCAGACGCTGCTGACCGATCCGCAGCTTGCCGGGCCCGGCATGCGCGCTATCGTCGTCGTCAAGGACGGGAGAATCGTTGCCGAACGCTATGGCGAGGGTTTCAACAGCGCTACGCCGCTGCTTGGCTGGTCGATCACCAAGTCGGTAACGGCGGCGCTGGTCGGCTTGCGCATCAGGGAAGGGCAGATGGCGCTTGATCGTACGGAGTTGCTGCCGCAATGGCGAAACGACCCGCGCAGCCAGATAAAGCTCGGCGATCTTCTGGCTATGCAGAGCGGACTTCAGTTCAACGAGGATTATGGCGATGTGACCGACGTCACCCGGATGCTGTTTCTCGAGGGCGACATGGCGAATTTCTCGGCTTCGAAACCGCTCGAGGCGCAGCCAGGCGAGCGCTTCAACTATTCCAGCGGCACGTCGACTATTCTTTCGCGGCTCTGGATGGACAGCTTCGACAGTATCCGCGAGGCGCTCACCTTTCCGCGCGCGGCGCTGTTCCGGCCGCTCGGCATGACGAGCGCGGTGCTGGAGCCGGATGCGCACGGCACGTTCGTTGGCTCCTCCTACATGTACGCCTCGGCACGGGACTGGGCCCGGTTCGCTCTCTTCCTGTTGCAGAACGGCAGCTGGAAAGGCGAGCAGATCCTGCCGCCGGATTTTGTCACGTTCATGCGTACGCCCACGAAGGCATCAAACGGGCGCTATGGCGCAGGACATGTCTGGACGAAGTTCGGCAAGGATGGCGGCCCGCCATTGCCTGCGGATGCCTACTGGCTGCAGGGGCATGACGGGCAGACCGTGATGCTTTCCCCGTCGCTTGGGCTTGCCGTGGTTCGTCTCGGGCTCACGCCAGCGAGCCTGGGCTATGACGTGCGTATGCTGGAGGCAAAAGTCGTTGAGGCGGTCAATTGAGCGCCCCTGAAGAAATCCGGCGACTTCGGCCAGCTTAAGAGGCTTACTTCATGCCCAGCGTTTCAAGCAGGCCCTTGCGCTTGGCGTGGTAATAATAGCCGCTGGCATAGAGCTTGACGGCGCCGTCGTTCTGGTTGTCGGCCACCATCCAGGCGCCGGCCAGATACTTCGTCGCATATTTCAGGTTGGTCTCGGCATCGAACAGGCCTTCAGGCGGACCTTCGTAACCGAGGCCCTTGGCCGTGTTGTAGCGGATCTGCATCAGGCCGTAATTGCCGGCATTATAGGCGCGCGGATTATAGGTGCTTTCGCGCTTCACGACGCGATGAACCAGCTCCTCCGGAATATTGTTGAGCTTCGCATAATAGGCGATCAGGCGGTCGAGTTCAGGACGCGAACTGGTCGGCTTTTCCGCGCCGGTCAGCGACGCCAGCATCTCCTTGGCACCGCCCAGTGCCGCCGCCGCGATCGACGGTTTTTGCACCGGCACGATCATGCGCTTGGCGACCAAGGTCTCGAGACCAACCGGTTCGCCGGTGTCGAAATCCGATTCCATCGCGGCCATCATCATGCCTTCGGGAATCTGCGGCGACAGGGCAGTGGCGGTGGCGGTCTGGTCCGCGGTCGCCGGGACCATGGCCATTGCCGTCTGCGGCAGCGCCGATGGGGTCGCGGCCTGCGCCGTCACCTGCGGGGTGACCAGCGGATTTGCCGTCGGGACGGCGACGGCCATCCGGGTGGCAGCCGGAACGCCTTCATTGCTCGCGCCGACCGGTGTTGCGGCCGGATTCTCGCCGGGCTTCATCATCGCGGTCTCGGCCGCAAGCGCCGCGGCCGTCGCGGTCGCTGCGCCGTCGGGGGTCGGCAGAGCGTAAGCCGTCATTTCCGTTCCGGGCTTCGGCAGTGGCGTCACCGTCTGCACCGCCATCAGTTGCTCCATCGGGGTTCGCTCGACGCTAGAGCATCCGCCAACGAGGGTCACCGAGGCCAGAGCACAGGCCGCAACAGCCGGTTTTGAAACGGAAAAACGGAAATTTGGCATGCTGTCGCTTTCGTGCTGTCAGGCCCCGCAGCCCCCTGCAAATCAGCAGCCAAGAGCCGCCATCTATGAATCTTCATTAACTCATGGGGCAGGGAACCGCAAGCACGGGACGCCGTTTCAGGCGCCGGCACGCCGCAGGCCAGCCGTCAGAAGGCCGGCGCCGATCAACAGCGAGCCGCCGGCGCGGTTGACGATGGTCTGAACTTTCGGCTTTCGAATCGTGCTGCGGGCGGCCGAAGCCATCAGCGCATAGGCCGTTGCATTGATCGCCGCGAGCACCAGAAATGTCGATTCGAAGATCAGCATCTGGCTGAACAGCGGACGGCCGAGATCAAGGAACTGCGGCAGGAAGGCGACGAAGAAGACGATGCTTTTCGGGTTCAGCGCCGTGACCACATAGGTGTGCAGGAAAATCCGCAACGGTTTCTCGGCCGGCACTGTCATCGTCCCGTCAGTGGTTTCGGTCGCGATCGGCGTGCGCCACAGCTTGATGCCGAGCCAGACGAGATAGGCGGCACCCACCCATTTCAGAACGGTAAAGATCGCCGCCGACGTTGCCAGCAGTGCGCCGAGGCCGAGCATGGAGGCGGTCATCGCCGTGAAATCACCGAGAGCGACGCCGGCAACCGTGGCGCGTGCAATCTTGCGTCCGTGTCCGAGCGCGTAGGAGATCACCAGGAGAATGGTCGGGCCGGGGATAGCGAGCAGGATGGCCGAGGCGGCGGCGAAGGCCAGCCAGTGTTCGATCGACATGAAAAAGGCTCCGTCTGGACGTGGCGTTCCATCGAGGAAGCCATGCGCAAACGGAGCCGTCAATAGGCATTTCCAACCGGCGAATCAGGCCGCCGGAGACCATTTCTGGCCGATGACATCCATCACTTCGCCGAACCACTTGACCGAGGTGTCGAAATGCTTGCCGCCGCGGATGCGCGGGAATTCGATTGTCCGCAGCCTGCCGCCCTGATCCTCGTCGTGACCGGTGACGCCGGAAACCTTGTTCAGCGCGCTTTCGACGGCAAGATCGACCATGCCCTGGATAAGACGCAGGTCATCGCCGTTGGCCGGTGCCGAGCGCGCGTAGTAGCCGGATTTCTGCACCATCGAGCGTTCGGCGCCAAGCAGGGCCGCGAACTGCTTGGAGAACCAGCCCCCGACATTGATCGTGTCGATCTTCACATGGCCAAAGGCGTCGCGCTTGATTGCCTCGCCGGCAGCCTCGCGCTCGGCAACGACGGCGTCAAGGCATGCGCCTTCGCTGACGAACAGGGTGACGAAGCCCGCCTTGTCCATCGTGGCGCGCAGACGCGACGCCTCGGCTTCGAGGTTGAAGGCGGTTTCGGGCAGGTAGAGCCCGTCGATGTTCTTCATCTTGGCGTTCATCATGAAGCCGTCGACGAACTCCTTGTCGTCGGTCATCTGGATGTAGGCACGGGCGGTGGCGGCGGTCAGCCAGCCGCAGTGACGACCCATGACTTCATGCACGACGAGGGTGCGCGGAGCAGCACTCTGCTCGTTGCTGACATGGTCGAAGAACTTCGCGCCGTATTCTGCGGCTGTCCAGGCACCGAGCGACTGGCGGATCGGCACCACGTCGTTGTCGACCGTCTTGGGCAGACCGACGACGGTGAGGTCGTAGCCATTGGCGCCGAGGTAGGCGGCGAGATCGGCTGCCGTCGTATTTGTGTCGTCGCCGCCGATCGTATGCAGAATGGTGATTCCATCAGCAGCAAGCTGCTCGGCAGCAACCCGCAGGGGGTTCTGGCCGTCCTTGACGAGGCCGCGCTTGACGCAGTCCGCGGCATTGGTGAGCTTCACGCGGCTGTTGCCGATCGGCGAGCCGCCATGGCGGTGCAGGATAGGGGCCTTCTCGCGCATGTCGCGGGTGATTTCGATCCGGTCGGCAAGAAGCAGACCCTGATAACCGGAACGATAGGCAACCAGCTCGATATCCGGCGCGATGTCGGTGTAACGTTCGATCAGGCCACCGACGGCGGAGGACAGGCAGGGGGCGAGGCCGCCTGCGGTCAGCATTGCAACTTTCTGTTTGGGCATGGATGTCTCCTCGGGATTTCGGCAAGATCGTTCGAGGTCTCTCTAGCGCAAATCCCGTGGAAGTTAAATGACATCCCGTCACTGAGGCAGAGGCGCAGGCTTATCCGATGCGCGCCTTGCGCCCGAGCGCCAGACCTGCATGCGACGGCCACCCACCTGATGGAAATAGTGAGGTGCCATCACAAATTCGTCATCTGGGCCGATTCGGCGGGTTCCATGCCTTGCAATCTGCGTCAACATCTGTTCAAGCTGCTCCATAAGCCGCCCGCCTATTGCGGCCGCACCGCTGTGTCTGCCTCTTCGCACTCGTCCATGGGCGCTTTGCCCGTGCTGCCGCTCCCGAAAGCAATGTGGATCAGCAATGATGGGAAAGAACGTGCCTATGTCACTTTGGGATCGCATCCTCAGCATCGTCACCGCGGCGGGCAACGCGCTTGCCGGCGTGGTCGAGGCGGTCCGGACGCTGTTTGAAGGTGACCCGGAGACGCGCCGCAAGGTGGCTTTTTCGGTCGCCATGATCGCACTGTCCGCCAAGATGGCAAAGGCCGACGGCGTTGTGACAGAGGCCGAAGTGTCCGCCTTCCGGGATATCTTCAAATTTCCGAACGATCAGGCGCAAAACGTTGCGCGGCTCTACAATCTTGCGCGCCAGGACGTCGCCGGTTACGAGGCCTATGCGGAAAAGATGGCGTCGCTCTGCGTTTCCTGCGAGCAGCATTGTCCGGTGCTGGAAGATATCATCGACGGGCTTTTCCATATCGCCAAGTCGGATGGCGCCCTGCACGAAAAGGAGATCGTGTTCCTGAGGCGCGTCGGTGAAATCTTCGGCATGGACGAAGAGCAGTTCCAGGAAATCCTGGCGCGACATGTTCATCCGTCCGGTGCCAATCCTTACGAAGTGCTCGGCGTCTCGCCGAAGGACGACTTTTCGATCATCCGCACGCGCTACCGCGTGCTCGTCTCGGAGAATCATCCGGACATGCTGGTTGCGCGCGGCGTGCCGGAAGAATTGCACGCGATCGCCAATGATCGCATGGCGGCTCTCAATGCCGCCTATGAGGCGATCGAGAAAGAACGCCGCGCTGCATGACGCACTTCGCCTGTGACTATGCGGCCGCGCGCGCCGTGCCATCGCCCAACCATGGCGAAAGGGCAGGCGGCCTGAAACCGGACATGATCATCCTGCACTACACCGGCATGGAGACGGCGGCTGCCGCGCTCGACTGGCTCTGTCGTGAGGAAAGCCAGGTTTCCTGCCACTATTTCGTCCATGAGGATGGGCGAATCGATCAGCTCGTTACCGAGGATCGTCGCGCCTGGCACGCCGGCAAGAGCGTCTGGAAGGGCGAGACAGACATCAATTCCCGTTCGATCGGCATCGAAATCGCCAATGCCGGTCACCTCGGCGGACTGCCGGATTTCCCCCCGGCGCAGATCGAAGCGGTCGCCGAATTGTGTCGGGACTGTGGCAATCGCTGGTCTATCGCCCCTGAACGGGTGCTTGCGCACAGCGATGTGGCTCCCATTCGCAAGGTGGATCCGGGAGAAAAATTTCCCTGGGAAGTGCTCCATTCGCGGGGCGTCGGCCACTGGGTTGCGCCAGCTCCGATCGGCGGCGGACGATTTTTCCAAAAGGGCGATCAGGGCCAGCCAGTCGAAGCGGTTCAGACGATGCTGTCGCTCTATGGCTACGGAATTGAAGTGACAGGCATTTTTTGCGAGACGACGGAGGGGGCGGTTGCCGCCTTCCAGCGCCATTTTCGCCGGGCCCGGGTCGACGGCATCGCCGATATTTCGACACTCGATACACTCCACAGGCTCCTGTCCGCGCTGCCGAATTTCAGCCGCTGAGCGGACTTGCCGAGGCGGTTTTTGAAGACCCGCCTGGAGCCCTCCTGTTACAAAATTTGTGCACTGCCACATGATCGTCAAGATGCCGGGGTCTTTTGCGGCCGTACCGAATTGCAGGTGATTTCGAGGCGCATCGCCTCTTCCTGCTGATGACGAAGATCGGAATGCAAGACGGCAGGGCGGGGTGCGCCCAGATGCTGCTGTGCCCGAAAGTGGAGATTTCAAGCTAAATGAGACTATCGCATCTTGCTGCGACTGCGGCATGCTTCTGCATGCTCTTTTCCGGGGTTGAAACGTCATATGCCGAGGGCATAGACAAGACCATCACTTCCTCCATCACGCCAGCCACGAGAACCACGGGTTATCCTGCGCCGGGCGCCTCCCTCGAGACGACGACCTATAGCGGCCTCATCCAGGTCTATGCAAAGCAATACGGCGTTCCGGTCGATCTCGCCCACGCGGTCGTCAAGGTCGAAAGCAACTTCAATCCCAAGGCACGCGGCAGCGCCGGTGAAATCGGCCTGATGCAGATCAAACCGGCGACGGCCCGGATGATGGGTTATACCGGGGGCAAGGGTGGCCTGTTCGATCCAGAGACGAACATCAAGTTCGGTATGAAATACCTGGCCATGGCGCATGAACTGTCCGGCGGTTTCACCTGCGGCACGATCCTGCGCTACAATGCCGGTCACGGCGCCACGAAGATGAATCCGGTGTCGCGCCGTTATTGCGGCAAGGTCCAGAGCATCATCAACTAATATTAAGCGCTTCGGATGTCGGACCAGGTTTTGAGTACCGACATTTTTGAAGTTCGCAGATGCCAGCCGGCAAGTGCCATGCTATCTCCGTCGGATCGTTTTCAAGGACGGCAGGAATGGCGAGAACTTTCGATTTCATCATTGTTGGCAAGGGCATGATGGGCGCGGCCGCCGCCCGCCATCTGGCCCGCAGCGGCGCCAGGATTGCGCTGATTGGACCGGACGAACCGGAAACCTGGCAGAGCCACGACGGTGTGTTCGGCAGCCACTACGACAACGGTCGCATTACGCGCACGATCGATCCCGATCCCGTGTGGGCCCTTTTGGCCCGGCGGTCCATCGAGCGTTACGCCGAGATCGAAAACGAGAGCGGCGTCGACTTCTACAGCGAAACCGGTTGCCTGATCGCGGCCCCGCTGCCGGGTGGCGAGGACGGCTATCTCGACAAGGTCATCTCCGCCCGCGACCGCCTCGGCGTCGACGCACCGTTCGTCGAGGAACGGGATCTTGCCGATCAATTCCCCTGGTTCCGTTTTCCTGTCGGTTACGGCGGCGTGTTCGAACCCCGCAATGCCGGGCATATCAACCCGCGGGCGCTGGTACGGGCGCAGGTGGCTCTTGCCGAAAGGGCCGGCGTCACGATCGATCGTTCGGAAGTCGTCTCGGTCGAGGAGACCGCGCAAGCCGTCGTGGTCGGCACCGCGCGGGGCGCATCGTATACCTGCGGCCGCGTGCTCATTGCGGCTGGCGGGTTTTCGATTTCCAGACAATTATTTTCCCGGCCGCTCGATCTTGTGGTCAAGGCCCGGACGGTTCTGTTTGCCGAGGTGGCAGACGACGATCTGCCCCGGTTTGCCGGAATGCCATCTCTGATAGGGTCCTCGCCGCGGCAGGACGAGAGCTATTACCTGCTGCCGCCGATCCGCTACCCCGATGGCAAGTCCTACATCAAGATCGGTGGCGATCCGAGCGACATCAATCTTGGCAGCGAGGGTGAGGTGCGGGCCTGGTTCCGTCGCGGCGCAAATCAGGCAGCAGCCGACCATATGGCAGGCTTGCTGTCTCGTGCCATGCCTACTTTCAGGCCGGTATCGCTCAAGTGGAGCCCTTGCGTTACGACCTTCACCCGTCACGGTTACCCCTATATCGGCTTTTCCGGATCGGATCGCATCGCCGTCTTGACTGGCGGCAATGGCATGGCGGCAAAAAGCTCGGACGAGATCGGGCGGCTCGGGGCGTTGCTGCTCGAGAACGGCCAGTTGGAAACGTCGGAATACCAGACGGATTTTTTGGTCTGCTACCGGTAGAAATGTGGGCGGCGAGGCCTTATTTTCTTTTGCCTATGGCAATTGGCGGATGCGTCGGCTATGCACCGCCTGCCAGTTGGCCGGGCAGCCGCTCTCCGCTAGGGCCGAAAGGCTGCGGGGGGAGGAAAGTCCGGGCTCCACGGAAAAACGGTGCCGGATAACGTCCGGCGGGGGCGACCCCAGGGAAAGTGCCACAGAGAGGATACCGCCTGCTTCCCAGCAGGTAAGGGTGAAAGGGTGGGGTAAGAGCCCACCGCGCGCATGGCAACATGGGTGGCAAGGCAAACCCCACCGGGAGCAAGACCGAATAGGGATGACGTGGACCGCGCAAGCGATCCGGCCTTTTCCGGGCCAGTCATCCGGGTGGGTTGCAGGAGGCAGCGCGCAAGCGTTGTCCCAGATGAATGGCTGCCACGTTCCGGCTTTCGGGCCGGGGCCATACAGAACCCGGCTTATAGGCCAACTGGCAAATTCTCCTTTTTCCTGATCCCGGCGATCGCGATTTCAGAAATCGCGTATCCGCTTGAATGATTATTATTTTTATATATTGCTAAGATTTAAAATAATCATTTTTCCGGCGGCGATTCGACAGTGAATCCAAAGCGTTGAGGTGGCTGTTGTAACCATTTGTTAAACTTAACGGTCTATCAATATTTGCTGACGACGCGTGCTGAAATAGAGCAAATCCCATTGACGCCCATATGGTCCCATGTTATCCCAATCATGCACAAAACACGGGCTGATTCAGGCCGATTCACCGCAAGTCTCGGGACCTCCCTTCGGAGGGTTTTCGAACGGGCATGTCGCCCGCTGGTGGAGTGTTGTGCCTTGTTTTGAGGGTGTGTGCGGGCCGTTGGGGCTTGCACGTTTAGCGGAAACGGCAGTATCGCGTCATGAACCGCTTCCTGTCGCATGCGACAAACCGGATCGATGCAAAGGGGCGGGTTTCCGTTCCTTCGATGTTTCGCTCTGTTCTGTCGGCGCTCGATATTCGGGAGCTTTATTGCTTTCAGGATTTCGTCTTTCCGGCTATCAGCGCCGGCGGTCCGGAATTGCTGGACCGTTTCGAAAGGCAGATCGGCGGCGAGGATCCGTTTTCGCCGCAGGCCAATCAGATGTCGCTCTTGATTCATGGGGGCGGGGTCTTCATGAAGCTCGACCAGGAAGGCCGATTGATGGTTACGGATTTCATCCGCGACTTCACTGGCATCACCACGGAGGTAACCTTCGTGGGGCGGGCGGATCATTTTCAGTTGTGGGCGCCGCAAGTGTTTCTGGAACGCCAGGCGGCGGCGCGGGAAGAACGCAGGTTGCGAGGTCAGCGTTCGGACTAGAGTGGAGAGGCGGAATGATGGCGGATCAAGGCGAAGGCTTACCCGATGCCGATGCCGATGGCGGACCGGTCCGCCACATTCCGGTTCTTCTCCCAGAGGTGCTTGCGAGCCTCGATCTCACTCCCGGCAAGATCATTCTCGATGGTACCTTTGGTGCTGGTGGTTACACCTCGGCCATTCTGGCGGCCGGTGCCGATGTGATCGCGCTCGATCGCGATCCGGCGGCCATTCAGGGCGGGCAGTCGCTGGTTGAGGCCAGCAAAGGTCATCTCACCCTTATTCATTCGCGGTTCTCCGATCTTGCGCGTTATGCTCCCGAAGGCGGGCTCGACGGTGTCGTGCTCGATATCGGTGTTTCCTCCATGCAGATCGACGAGGCCGAGCGTGGCTTCTCCTTCCAGAGGCGCGGTCCGCTCGACATGCGCATGTCGTCGGACGGGGTTTCCGCGGCAGACGTCGTCAACCGGGCGAAAGTTTCGGACCTCACGCGCATCTTCGGCTTCCTCGGCGAGGAGCCGCAGTCGGGCCGCATCGCCCGCGCCATCGAAAAGCGCCGGCTTGAAGAGCCTTTCGTCACGACGCGGGATCTTGCGGGGCTGATCGAGATCGTTACGCCGCGCAAGGCGAAGGACAAGATTCATCCTGCCACGCGCGTCTTCCAGGCGCTGCGCATCTTCGTCAACGACGAACTCGGCGAGCTTGCCAGGGCGCTGTTTGCGGCTGAGCGCGTGCTGAAGCCCGGCGGGCGGCTGACCGTCGTCACCTTCCACTCGCTGGAAGACCGGATCGTCAAGAAATTCTTCCAGGATCGCGCCGGCAAGGCCTCCGGTTCCCGTCACATGCCGCTGGTGCATGAGCGTGCGGCAACCTTCGCACCAGTTGGCAAGTCTATGGTGGCGGCCAGTGAAGACGAAGCGTCCAGCAACCCGCGCGCCCGGTCCGCCAAGATGCGGGTTGGCGCCCGCACCGATGCCCCGCCTCAGGCAGATGATCTGTCCATATTCGATTTGCCGAACCTGGCGAGCCTTGGAAAGATTGGGGGTTGAGACATGTTGCGTACCTTTGACATCGTCCTGATCGTCGTCATGACGGCCGCAGCGACCGTCACCTACACGATCAAGCACCAGGCGGAAAACAAGCTTGAAGAAGTGCGCAAGCTCGAGGCCGGGATCAAGCTCGAGGAAGACACGATCGACCTGCTGCGTGCCGACTGGGCTCTGCTCACCCAGCCCAATCGCCTTGAAAAGCTGGTGACCGTCTATCAGCAGGACCTGCAGCTCGCGCCGACCGCCTCGACCCAGCTTGCCCGTCCCGAAGAACTGCCGATGCTGAAGGCCGATCTGCCGCCGCCGCAGGACGTTCTCGAAGTCATGGGGCTGGCCAAAAGCAAGTCGAAGAAGCCGGCAGCAAAGACGGATAACATTGAAACAGGTTCGGTGGCGCGCTGATGTCTTTTCTTTCCCGCATCATGGTCGTCAAGAGCAAGGCCCATTTCTCCGCCGGCGGCAACAATCATCCAGGCGATCTCAGCATCCCGTTCCAGGGAACCCGCAAGAAGAGCAGCAATCAGGCCAGAAGCCGTGTCGCGATCGTCATCGTCAGCTTCGCGGCAGTCTACTGCGTCATCGGCGGCCGCCTCGTGCAGTACGGTCTGGCGAAGCCGGACACGGTTTCCAGCATCGGCCGCGCCGACAACCTGATGGCCTCGCGCCCGGATATTCTCGACCGCAACGGTGAGATCCTGGCAACCGACATCCGCACGGTCTCGCTCTATGCCGAGCCGCACAAGATCGTCGATGCCGACGAGGCGGTCGAGCAACTGTCAACCGTCCTGCCCAATCTCAACGTCGCGGAAATCTACAACAAGCTGAAATCCAAATCGCGGTTCCAGTGGCTGCGCCGCCAGCTCACGCCGAAACAGCAGAGTGAAATCCTGGCGCTCGGCATTCCCGGCATCGGCTTTCGGCCGGAAAAGCGCCGCTTCTATCCGGGTGGCGCCACAGCCTCGCATATCGTCGGCCACGTCAATGTCGACAACCGCGGCATCGCCGGCATGGAGCGATGGATCGACAATCAGGGGCTGGCCGATCTTGCCGCCATCGGCATGACCAGCGATGCGAAACTCGAGCCGGTCAAGCTCTCAATCGACCTGCGTGTGCAGAACATCCTGCGCGATGTCGTCGTCGATGCCATGGGTAAGTTCAAGTCGCTGGCCGCAGGCGGCGTGGTGATGGATGTGAAGACCGGCGAAATTCTCGCCATGGTGTCCTATCCCGATTATGATCCGAACAAGCCCGCCGATGGCGCCAAGGAAGGCTGGATGAACCGCATGTCGAACGGCACGTTCGAGATGGGGTCGACCTTCAAGTCGTTTACGACCGCGATGGCGCTCGATTCCGGAAAGGTGACGTTGAAGGATAGCTTCGATGCCCGCTTCCCCATTCGCATCGGCGGCTTCACCATCAAGGATTTCCACGGCAAGCATCGCGTTCTGACCGTGCCGGAAATCTTCCAGTATTCATCCAATATCGGAACGGCCAAGATGGCCGATATCGTTGGCATCGCCGGTCACAAGGAGTTCCTGACCAGGATAGGCCTGCTTTCCAAGATGCAGACCGAACTGCCCGAAGTGAAGACGCCGAGCCAACCGCGCGAATGGAAGAAGATCAACTCGATCACCATCTCCTTCGGTCACGGCGTCTCCACGACGCCTTTGCAGACCGCAGTGGCGGGTGCCGCCCTGTTGAACGGCGGCCATCTCATCGAACCGACCTTCCTGCCGCGCACGGCGCAGGAGGCAGAGGCCGCCTCGACGACCGTCATCAAGAAATCGACCAGCGACGATATGCGCTTCCTGTTCCGCTGGAACGCCGTCAATGGCTCCGGCAAGAATGCGCGCGTGCCGGGCTACAATGTCGGCGGCAAGACCGGGACCGCAGACAAGGTTGTGAACGGCCGGTATTCGAACGCGGCCAATTTCAACGCCTTTCTGGCCGGCTTCCCGATTGATGATCCGCGTTACGTGGTTCTGACCTTCATCGACGAGCCGAAAACCGACAAGGGCAATGGCGCAGCACTTGCAGGCAACACCGCAGCCCCGATGGTTCGCGACATCATCAGCCGCTCTGCGCCGCTTCTCGGCGTCGAGCCGAAGTTCGGTGAAGACGGTTCTGCCTTGCTTGTGTCTTATTGACCATGGAATGACAACGCGGAGGATTCGCCGCCCGGCGGGTCGGTATAACTGAAAAGTGCATCCATGAAGATCAAAGAGCTGATCGGGAAGGATTTCCCGGAAATTGCCGCGCAGTTGAACGCCGCCGCCGGCGATATCGACATTGCCGCCATCACCGCCGATAGCCGGCAGGTCGTTCCCGGGGCGCTGTTCGTGGCGCTCTCGGGTAGCAAGGCGGACGGCAAGGCCTTCATCGATGACGCGATAGCGCGCGGCGCCGCAGCCGTGGTCGCAGGCGCTAAACTCTCGAATGATGCCTCAATACCGGTTTTTGCCGCCTCGGCGCCTCGCCGCGTGCTTGCGCTTGCCGCCGCAAATTTCTACGGGCGCCAGCCGCAGACGATGGTGGCGGTAACCGGGACGGCCGGAAAGACGTCGGTCGCCTCGTTCACCCGCCAGATCTGGGCCCATTGCGGCCACGCGGCGGCCATGATCGGCACCACGGGCGTCATCGCGCCCGGCCGCAACGATTACGGCTCGCTGACGACACCGGATCCGGTGTCCTTGCACAAGCTGCTCGCGGAACTGGCCGATGCCGGCGTCACCCACGCGGCCATGGAAGCATCGAGCCACGGGCTCGACCAGAGCCGTCTCGACGGGGTGCGCCTTGCCGCCGCCGGTTTCACCAATCTCGGCCGCGACCACATGGACTACCATCCGACCGTCGAGGACTACATGGCCGCCAAGATGCGGCTGTTCGACGGTGTGCTGCCGAAAGGATCGCCGGCGGTGATCTTCGCCGACGACGCCTGGTCGGCGGCGGCGATCACGGCAGCCAGGGCGGCCGGCCACGAGGTTCTGACCGTCGGGCGCAAGGGCGACTATCTGAGCCTGAAGCGCGTCGAGCATTTCCGCCACAAGCAGATCGCCGAGGTTCACGTCGGCGATGAGATTTTCGAGGTGCACGTACCGCTGGCCGGCGACTTCCAGGTCTCCAATGCGCTCGTTGCCGCCGGTCTCGCCATGGCGACCGGTGTCGATGCCAGGGCGGCGATGGCGGCGCTCGAACAGCTTCAGGGCGCTTCGGGCCGTCTCGAACTGGTCGGCCATACCAGGGATGGCGCGCTCGCCTATGTCGACTACGCCCACAAGCCGGATGCGCTGGAAAACGTCCTGACATCCGTCCGTCCGTTCACGACCGGACGTATCATCCTGGTCTTCGGCTGCGGCGGAGACCGAGACAAGGGCAAGCGGCCGATCATGGGCGAAATTGCAACGCGGCTTGCCGACGTGGTGATCGTCACCGACGATAATCCTCGCTCGGAAGTTCCCGCAACCATTCGCAGCGAAATCATGGCGGAGGCCAGGGGCGCCACCGAAATCGGCGACCGCGCGGAAGCGATCAGGGCTGCCGTCGCCATGTTGACATCCGGCGATACGCTCATTGTCGCCGGCAAGGGGCATGAGGAAGGGCAGACGATCGGCTCCGTTACCCTGCCTTTCTCCGACCATGCCGAGCTCCGAAAAGCATTGGGAGGTCAATGATTTGAGCTTTCTCTGGACAGTAAGCGACCTGATGGCGGCCATGCACGGCCGCCCGATGGGGAACCTGCCTGAAGGCATCACCGGCATCTCGATCGACAGCCGCTCCATCGCCAAGGGCGAAGCTTTCTTTGCGATCAAGGGCGACCGGGTCGATGGCCACGACTATGCCGGGATCGCGATCGCCAATGGCGCAGCGCTGCTCGTCGTCAGCGAAGCAAAACTGCCGGCGCTCGGGCGGCTGACCGCGCCGATGATCGTCGTCGACGACGTGCTGGAGGCCATGGTGCGGCTCGGCTGTGCGGCGCGCGACCGCAGTGCCGCCAAGATCATCGCCGTCACCGGTTCCGTCGGCAAGACCACGACCAAGGAGATGCTGCGTCACGTACTCTCGCCGTCGGGCCGCGTGCATGCATCGGTCGCCTCGTTCAACAATCACTGGGGCGTGCCGCTGACCCTGTCGCGCATGCCGGAAAACACCGATTTCGGCATCTTCGAGATCGGCATGAACCACGTCGATGAAATCCGGCCGCTGGTCAATATGGTCCGTCCGCATGTGGCGATCATCACCACGATCGCGGCGGCCCATCTCGGCAATTTCAAGGATCTCGGCGAGATCGCCTCTGCCAAGGCGGAGATCATGGAAGGCCTCGTTGACGACGGCCACGTGATCCTCAACCGCGATAACGAGCAGTTTGACACGCTGGAAAAAGCGGCAACCGCTCTGGGCGTTGCCCACGTGCACAGCTTCGGGAGCAGCGCGAAGGCCGATTTCCGCATGGTGGAGTTTGCAGGGGGGGCGGAAGGGGCGGTGCTCTGGGCGGCGATCGGCGGCAGGACGCTGGAGATCCAGCTGGGCGCGCCGGGCCGCCATATTGCGGAGAACGCCTTGGCGGCGATCGGCGCTGCGGCTCTCGTCGGGGCGGATGTGGATGCCGCGGTTGCGGCTCTTGCGACTTTGCAGCCGGAGAAGGGGCGGGGCGCAAGGTACCGCCTGCCGATCGGATCGGGTTCCTTCGTGCTGATCGACGAAAGCTACAACGCCAATCCGGCATCGATGCGCGCCGCGATCGCGCTCCTCAAGGATACCGAACTGCCCGAAGGCGGGCGCCGTATCGCCATTCTCGGCGACATGCTGGAAATGGGCGAATTCGCGGGCAGGGTTCACGCCGAGCTTGCTGTGCCGCTGGTCGAAGCCGATATCCGCGACGTTTGGCTTGCCGGACCGGAGATGGCGCATTTGCGCGATGCGCTGCCTGAGGATGTTCATGTCGAATACCGTGAAACGGTCGATGAGCTGAAGCAATTTGCGCTCGGCTCGATCGCGGCCGGCGACGTGGTGATGATCAAGTCGTCGAAGGGGACCGGTTGCGGCAGGATCGTTGCGGCTTTGCTTGAGAAATATCCGCCTTCATCCGGGACGGGGCACGCCGAATAAGGCTGGGACAAGGCTTTTGCGGCGCTGTTCCCTGCTGACACTTTTGATACTTCGCAGCTATTCTTCCATTCGGTGATTCTGATGGATGACACCTGCAACGAACCTTTGGGGAAAGGTCCCTTATGCTCATCTGGCTTGTCGAACTGGCGGACCATTTTCAATTCTTCAACCTCTTCCGGTACATCACCTTCCGTACCGGCGCCGCCCTGTTCACATCGGCAATCATCGTCTTCCTGTTCGGACCACGGATGATCTCGTCGCTGCGCGTCCGCCAGGGCAAAGGCCAGCCGATCCGCGCCGATGGGCCGCAGACGCATTTCAAGAAGGCCGGCACGCCGACCATGGGCGGCCTGATGATCCTCGCCGGCATCGTCTGCAGTTCGCTGCTCTGGGCCGATCTGTCCAGCGTCTACGTGGTTTCGACTTTGCTCGTGACGCTCGGTTTCGGCGCCATCGGATTTTATGACGATTATCTCAAGGTGACGAAGCAGTCGGACAAGGGCTTCTCCGGCAAGGCTCGTCTGGGTATCGAATTCGTCATCGCCGCCATTGCCGTCTTCTTCATGATGCGGACCGCATTGTCCGCGGGAACGAGCGGCTCGACCTTCGGCTCGTCGCTGACATTCCCGTTCCTCAAGGACTTCACCCTCAATCTCGGCTATTTCTTCATCCTGTTCGGCGGTTTCGTCATCGTCGGCGCCGGCAATGCGGTCAACCTGACCGATGGCCTCGACGGGCTTGCCATCGTGCCGGTGATGATTGCCGCCGCCTCCTTCGGCGTTATCGCCTACCTTGCCGGTAACGCGGTGTTTGCAAACTACCTGCAGATCCATTTCGTCCCCGGCACCGGTGAACTCGCCGTCATCCTCGGCGCCGTCATCGGCGCAGGTCTCGGGTTCCTCTGGTTCAATGCGCCGCCGGCGGCGATCTTCATGGGCGATACCGGTTCGCTCGCTTTGGGCGGTCTGATCGGCACGGTCGCCGTCGCCACCAAGCATGAGATCGTCATGATCATCATCGGCGGCCTGTTCGTCATCGAAACCCTGTCGGTGATCATCCAGGTCTTCTGGTTCAAGCGCACCGGCAAACGCGTCTTCCTGATGGCGCCGATCCACCATCATTTCGAGAAAAAGGGCTGGACCGAAAGCCAGGTCGTCATCCGCTTCTGGATCATCGCGGTCATCCTCGCGATGGTCGGCCTCGCGACCCTGAAGCTGAGGTGAAGGCCGATGATCCCGGTCACGACATTCCAGGGTAAGCAGGTCGCGCTTTTTGGCCTCGGCGGCTCCGGCCTGGCGACGGCGCAGGCGCTGGTCGCCGGTGGCGCCAAGGTGACGGCCTGGGACGATAACCCCGATAGCGTTGCCAAGGCGATTGCCGAGGGTGTGGGTACCGGTGATCTGCGACAGGCGGACTGGAGCGCCTTTTCCGCCTTCGTTTTGTCGCCGGGCGTTCCGCTCACCCATCCGAAGCCGCACTGGACCGTCGATCTTGCCCATGCAGCCGGCGTCGAGATCATCGGCGATGTCGAACTCTTCGTGCGCGAACGGCGCGCCCATGCCCCGGACTGCGCGTTCATCGCCATTACCGGGACCAATGGCAAGTCCACCACGACAGCGCTGATTGCCCATATCCTGAAGACGAGCGGGCGTGATACGCAACTCGGCGGCAATATCGGCACGGCTGTTTTGACGCTCGATCCACCCAGGAGCGGCCGTTTCTATGTCGTCGAATGCTCGTCCTACCAGATCGACCTTGCGCCGACGATCAATCCGTCCGCGGGCATCCTGCTCAACCTGACGCCCGATCATCTCGACCGGCACGGCACGATGCAGAATTATGCCGATATCAAGGAACGCCTTGTTGCCGGGAGCGAGGTTGCCGTTGTCGGCGTCGATGACGGCTTTTCCAGTCTGATCGCCGACCGCGTCGAGCGCGCCGGCACGAAAGTCGTGCGGATTTCGCGGCATCACGTGCTGGCGGATGGTCTCTATGCCGAGGGCAGCCGGATCGTGCAGGCCGTTTCCGGAGCAACCAGCCTGTTTGTCGATCTCGATGGCATCCAGACGCTGCGCGGCGGTCATAATGCCCAGAACGCGGCGGCTGCAATTGCCGCCTGCCTTGCCGTCGGCGTTTCGCTGGCAGACATCGTCAAGGGGCTCTCCTCCTTCCCTGGCCTCAAGCACCGCATGCAGCCGGTCGGTCGCAAGGGGCAGGTGGTTTTCGTCAACGACAGCAAGGCGACCAATGCGGATGCGGCAGCGCCCGCCTTGTCGAGCTATGAGCGGATCTACTGGATCGCCGGCGGTGTGCCCAAGGAAGGCGGGATCACGACACTGTCGCCGTTCTTCCCGAAGATCGCCAAGGCTTACCTGATCGGCGAGGCTGCGCCCGCTTTCGCCGCGACACTGGGTGAGGCGGTACCCTTCGAGATTTCCGGGACCTTGGAGCAGGCCGTGGCCCATGCCGCAGCCGACGCCGCGAAGGACGAAGCGGGGCCATCCGCCGTCATGCTCTCCCCGGCTTGCGCAAGTTTCGACCAGTATAAGAACTTCGAGGTCAGGGGCGATGCTTTCGTCGGCCATGTGGCTGCGATCGACGGCGTGACGATGCTGATATGAGGCCGCACCTTGCGGATTATGAGGGCCGATAGCCCTGATGAAGACGGATTGGCGCCGGACGCGCCGTTGAAGGGGACGAAGAGATGGTAAGCCGTGCCGAACGTGGCCCCGTGGCCGACTGGTTCTGGACGATCGACAGGTTCTTCCTGGCGACCTTCATTCTGTTGATGGGGATCGGCTTCATGCTGTCCTTCGCCGCAAGCCCGGCGGTGGCCGAGCGGCTCAATCTCGACAGCTTCCACTTCGTCAAGAGGCACGCCGCGTTCCTTCTGCCGTCGCTTGCGGTGATGATCGGCATCTCCTTCCTCTCGCCGCGGCAGGTGCGCCGGACGGCGATGATCCTGCTCCTCGTCTCGCTTGCCCTCATGGTGCTTGCCTTGTTCTTCGGTGCCGAGGTCAAGGGATCCCGTCGCTGGATTTCGCTGGCTGGCCTGTCGATCCAGCCGTCCGAATTCATGAAGCCGGCCTTCGTCGTCGTCTGTGCCTGGCTGTTTTCAGAGCATGCGCGCCAGCCGGAAATTCCAGGCAATCTGTTCGCCATCCTGCTTTACGGCATCGTCGTCGCTCTGCTCGTGGCGCAACCAGACCTTGGCCAGACGATCCTGACGACGGCCGTGTGGGGCGGCATGTTCTTCATGGCGGGCATGCCATGGCTCTGGATCGTCGTGCTCGGCGGCTCGGCGGTCGGGGGGCTGGTGGTCGCCTATACGATTTTGCCGCACGTGGCTGGTCGTATCGACCGGTTTCTGACCGGCGAGGGCGACACATTCCAGGTCGATACGGCGCGCGAGGCGATCATTCGCGGCGACTGGCTGGGGCAAGGCCCCGGCGAAGGCGTCGTCAAGCGGATCATCCCGGACAGCCATACCGACTTCATCTTCTCGGTCGCGGCGGAAGAGTTCGGCATCATCTTCTGCATGGTCATCGTGCTGATCTTCGCCTTCCTCGTCATGCGCGGTCTTTCCCATGCCTTCCGTGAACGCAACGATTTCACCCGCTTCGCCGTTGCCGGCCTCGTGCTGCAGATCGGCATCCAGTCGATGATCAATATCGGCGTCAACCTGGAGCTCCTGCCGGCCAAGGGCATGACCCTGCCGTTGATCTCCTATGGCGGTTCCTCCATGGTGGCGATCTGCGTGACGGCGGGCTTCATCCTGGCGCTGACCCGCCATCGCCCGGAAAAACGTGCCGTCGAGCGCAGCCTGTTCCGCTCGGGCATGGGCGTTCCGGCGGAGTAAGGACTGACCATGAGTAAAGGCATCATCATGCTTGCCGCCGGCGGCACCGGCGGCCACCTGTTTCCTGCGGAAGCGCTGGCGCACGAGTTGAAGGCGCTCGGCTATTCCGTCCATCTGGTGACGGACAGCCGGGCGGAGCGCTATGCGGGAAAATTCCCGGCCGATGAAATCCATGTCGTGCCCTCGGCGACGATCGGCTCGAAGAATCCCCTGAAGGTCGCTGGCTCGCTGTGGACGCTCTGGTCCGGCATGCGTATCGCGCGCCGATTGATGGCAAAGGTGCGGCCGAAGGTCGTCGTCGGTTTCGGCGGCTATCCGACGATTCCGCCACTGCTGGCCGCAACCGGCATGGGCATTCCCTCGATGATCCACGAGCAGAATGCGGTCATGGGCCGGGCGAACAAGGCACTCGCCAAACGCGTCAAGGCAATTGCCGGCGGTTTTCTGCCGGAAACGAATGGCCCTTATGCCGCAAAGACCGTGACGACGGGAAATCCTGTTCGGCCGGCGGTATTGGAAGCGGCCAAGGTGCCGTATCAACCGTCGGGTGAAGGCGAAGAATTCCGCCTCGTCGTCTTCGGTGGCAGCCAGGGCGCGCAGTATTTTTCCAAGAGCGTGCCGACGGCAATCAGCCTGCTCGACGACAGCCTGCGGGCGCGGCTTCGCGTCACCCAGCAGGCCCGCGCCGAAGACATGCCCATGGTCGAAGGCTGCATTGCCAAGCTTGAGATGAGCGCGGACATTGCACCGTTCTTTACCGACATGGCGGAGCGGATCGCCAAGGCTCACTTGGTCATCTGCCGGTCGGGCGCTTCCACGGTGTCGGAGATAGCCGTGATCGGACGTCCGGCGATCCTGGTGCCTTATCCTTACGCGCTTGATCATGATCAGGCGGCCAATGCGGCCGCACTTGCGGCGACCGGCGGTGCCAAGGTGATCGCCCAGGCAGAGCTTTCGGCCGAAAAACTGAGCCGTATCCTGACGGAAGCCATGAACAACCCCGCCAAGCTCGCAGGCATGGCCGCAAGCGCCAAACAGGCGGGCAAACCGGATGCCGCACGCTTGCTTGCCGCCATGGTTGAAGCTATTGCCAGCGGTTCGACGATTGCACAGTTCAAGGAAACACGCTCATGAAAATGCCGCAGACGATCGGCCTGGTTCATTTCATCGGTATCGGCGGCATCGGTATGAGCGGTATTGCCGAGGTGCTGCATAATCTCGGCCACAGGGTGCAGGGTTCCGATCAGTCCGACAGCGCCAATGTCCAGCGCCTGCGTGACAAGGGTATCGAGGTCTTCGTCGGCCACAAGGCGGAAAACATCGGCGACGCCGAAGTCGTCGTCGTCTCGACCGCCATCAAGAAGAGCAATCCTGAACTGATCGCCGCGCGCGAAAAACTGCTGCCAGTGGTGCGTCGCGCCGAAATGCTCGCCGAACTGATGCGCTTCCGCAATGCGATCGCGATCGGCGGAACCCACGGCAAGACCACCACGACGTCGATGGTTGCATCGCTTCTCGAAGCCGGCGGGCTCGACCCGACGGTTATCAACGGCGGCATCATCAACGCCTACGGCACCAATGCCCGCATGGGCGAGGGCGAGTGGATGGTGGTGGAGGCCGATGAATCCGACGGCACCTTCCTGAAGCTTCCCGCCGATATCGCCGTCGTCACCAATATCGATCCGGAGCATCTCGATCACTACGGCAATTTCGATGCCGTGCGTGCCGCTTTCCGCCAGTTCGTCGAGAACGTGCCCTTCTACGGCTTCGGCGTCATGTGCCTCGATCATCCAGAGGTGCAGACCATGGTTTCGAAGATAGAGGATCGCAAGGTCATCACCTATGGCGAAAACCCGCAGGCTGACGTGCGCTATTCCAATATCCGCATGGATGGGGCGACGTCGATCTTTGACGTGGAAATCCGCCGCCGCCGCACAGGCCAGGTCATCAAATTGCCGGATCTGCGGCTGCCGATGCCGGGCCGTCACAACGTCTCCAACGCCACCGCTGCGATCGCCGTTGCCCAACGCCTTGGCATCAAGCCCGACGATATCGCCAAGGGTCTTGCTGCCTTCAGCGGTGTGAAACGGCGCTTCACCTTTACCGGCGAGTGGAACGATGTGCGCGTCTATGACGACTACGGCCATCATCCCGTCGAGATCAAGGCGGTCCTGAAGGCCGCCCGCGAGGCCTGCAAGGGCCGCGTCATTGCCGTGCACCAGCCGCATCGTTTCTCGCGGCTGCACAGCCTCTTTGAGGACTTTGCCGCCTGCTTCAACGATGCCGATACAGTGCTGCTTGCGCCTGTCTATTCCGCAGGCGAGGATCCGATCGAAGGGGTCAATTCGCCGGAACTCGTCTCCCGCATCAAGGCCGGCGGTCACCGCGATGCGCGCTTCATCGAAGGCCCTGACGCGATCGCGCCGATCGTCTCCGCCATTGCGCAACCGGGTGACTTTGTGGTTCTCTTGGGGGCTGGCAGCATCACTTACTGGGCTGCCGCCCTTCCGAAGGAACTCGCAGGTATTTCAGGAAATTCCGCATGAAACAGGTTGATGGTACAAAGCTGCTAGCCTCTCTCGGGGACAGCGTAAACCAACTGCGCGGGCGCCTGACGCCGGATGCGCCGATGGACCGCGTCACCTGGTTCCGTGCAGGCGGCCTTGCCGAACTGATGTTCCAACCGCATGACACCGATGATCTCGTCACCTTTCTGAAGCTGCTGCCGGACGAAGTGCCCGTCATGGTCGCAGGCGTAGGCTCGAACCTGCTCGTCCGCGACGGTGGCATAAAGGGCGTCGTCATTCGCCTTTCGGCCAAAGGGTTTGGTGATGTGGAGCTTGTCTCCGAGACCCGCGTGAAAGCGGGCGCGATCTGCCCGGACAAGAATCTCGCGGCCATGACGCTCGATCATGGCATTGGCGGTTTTCATTTCTACTACGGCATTCCCGGCTCGATCGGCGGTGCGCTGCGCATGAATGCCGGCGCCAACGGCGGCGAGACGCGCGACCGCGTGGTGGAGGTTCACGCGGTCGACCGCCGCGGCAACAGGCACGTGCTCACCAACGACGACATGGGCTATACCTACCGGCACTCTGCCGCCGCGAACGATCTGATCTTCACGCACGCGGTTTTCGAGGGTTATCTCGAAGACAAGGCCAAGATTCGCGCCGACATGGATGCCGTGCGCCAGCACCGCGAGACGGTTCAGCCAATCCGCGAAAAAACCGGAGGCTCCACCTTCAAGAACCCGGACGGCCATTCCGCCTGGAAGCTTATCGACGAAGCCGGCTGCCGTGGTTTGATGATCGGCGGCGCGCAGATGTCGCCGATGCATTGCAACTTCATGATCAATACGGGCCAGGCGAGCGGTTACGACCTTGAATATCTCGGCGAAACCGTGCGCCAGCGCGTTTATGAGACCTCGGGCGTCACGCTCGAATGGGAGATCAAGCGCATCGGCACTTTCATGCCGGGCTACGAGGTGAGGGAATTTCTCGGTCAACTGACGGCCTGAACCAACCTTTGGACGAAGAGAGACCGCCGCGGACCGATTCGCGGCGGTCTTTCGTTTTTGGGGCGGCTTCGCGGCGAATGGCTATGGCGAGCACTCGCCAGGCGGCTATTCGCTGACCGCGGCGCTGGTCATCGAGGTGCTGCTCACTGCTTTCTTCCTCTTCATCATCCTTGGTGCCACGAGCGGCCGCGTCCCGGCAGGCTTTGCGCCGATCGCCATCGGCCTGACGTTGACATTGATCCACCTGATCTCGATTCCGGTCACCAACACGTCGGTTAATCCGGCGCGGTCGAAGGGGCAGGCGCTCTTTGTCGGCGGCTGGGCGCTGCAGCAGCTGTGGCTGTTCTGGCTTGCTCCGATCATCGGAGCAGCAATCGGCGGCATCGCCTGGAAGGCTGTCGGCGAAGGCGAGTGACAGCTCGCAATCCCGACTTTGATCGTCTGCAGGGAGGCTTCGCGCAACGGCGGAGCCTTTCTCTTTGCAGGTGCCCTTACGAAAATCAGTTGCGTCGGACCTAACTCTCTGATTCCAAGCGATGAATCGAACAGGCCGTTGATTCGATAGCAAATATTTCATCCATCCTTGGAACGGGTTAACCAAAGTAAACGGTTCATTAACCATAATGCCGCTCTAGTGGGGTTGTGCCTGAGGGGTGCGACTCGCGAGCGTGAACAAGCTAGGCGCAAGCGGAAATTTGTAAGACTGGCGTAATGTCGGGGGTTTTTATGAGTGGTAAGCACGTCGCTGTCCTGATGGGCGGTTTTTCTTCGGAGCGGCCGGTGAGTCTGTCGTCCGGGGCTGCGTGCGCCGACGCTCTCGAGGCCGAGGGTTATCGCGTTACCCGCGTCGACGTCGATCGCAATGTCGCCTCCGTGCTTGCCGATCTGCGTCCGGACGTTGCCTTCAATGCGCTGCACGGCCCCTTCGGCGAAGACGGGACCATCCAGGGCATCCTCGAATATCTCGAAATCCCCTATACCCATTCGGGCGTCCTGGCGTCCGCGCTCGCCATGGACAAGGCGCAGGCCAAGCATGTCGCAAGTGCCGCCGGCATTCCGGTCGCCGAGGCGCGGATCATGGACCGCCACGATTTCGGCTCGCAGCACCCGATGAAGCCGCCTTATGTCGTCAAGCCGGTTCGTGAGGGCTCAAGCTTCGGCGTCGTCATCGTCAAGGAAGATCAGTCCCATCCGCCGCAGGTGATAACCTCCAGCGAGTGGCGCTACGGCGACCGCGTGATGGTCGAGCGCTATGTCTATGGCCGTGAATTGACCTGCGGCGTCATGGGCGACACGGCGCTTGGTGTGACCGAAATCATCCCGCAGGGGCACGCTTTCTACGATTACGATTCAAAGTATGTAAAAGGCGGTTCAAAACACGTCATCCCGGCCGATATTTTACCGAATATTTACCAAAAAATACAAACACTCGCAGTCAAGGCGCATCAGGCGATTGGATGCCGCGGCGTAAGCCGCTCCGACTTCCGCTTTGACGACCGTTTCTCTGAAGACGGAGAGCTCATCTGGCTGGAGGTCAACACTCAGCCCGGAATGACTCCAACCTCTCTGGTGCCTGAAATGGCGGCGCATGCCGGCCATACGTTCGGTGAATTCCTCAGGTGGATGGTGGAGGACGCGTCGTGTTTGCGTTGAAGGGCAGGAAGGCAGCAAGGGTGCGGGCTCCGCTAGAGGCGGCTGATCTCGACGGTCAGCGCGTTCTGCCGCGCCCGCTGCGCCGCGTCGTGCGCTTCCTCGTCAGCCTTGGAACCGGCCGCATTCATTTCGCTCCGCACACCGGCACCGTCTCGGCGCTGGCCTTCCTGGCGGCGACCGGGTTCTACGGCATGTCGCTCGGCGGCCACAGCCAGGATTTCGCCCAGACGACGACCACGG
Organism: Rhizobium giardinii bv. giardinii H152; assembly: GCF_000379605.1. GTDB lineage: Bacteria > Pseudomonadota > Alphaproteobacteria > Rhizobiales > Rhizobiaceae > Pararhizobium > Pararhizobium giardinii. The sequence continues at coordinate 103,515 of NZ_KB902668.1, forward strand.
CGGCCGGTTTTGCGATCGAGGATGTCAAGGTCTCCGGCAATGAGCAGACCTCGGAAATCGATATCCTGCAGCAACTCGGCCTCGACGGCGCGACGTCGCTGGTGGCACTCGACATCAATGTCGCCCGCAAGCTGATCAGCGAAATGCCCTGGGTCGAGGACGTTGCTGTCCGCAAGGTCTATCCCGGTACGATCGAAGTCAGCCTCAAGGAGCGCAAGGCCTTCGGCATCTGGCAGCACGGCACGGACCTGTCGCTGATCGAAGCGAGCGGCAGCGTGATTGCGCCGCTGCGCGACAACAAGTTCGCGGACCTGCCGCTGTTCGTCGGTCGCGACGCCGAGACGGCTGCCGCCGAGTTCTACGAGCGTTTCTCGCAGTGGCCGGAAATCGCAAAGCGCGTCAAAGCCTATGTTCGTGTTGCCGGCCGCCGGTGGGACCTGATGCTCAACAACGGTATCACCATCAAGTTGCCCGAATACGATCTCGACCGCGCCATGCAGGTTCTCTCGACGATGGAGGAGGGGCAGCAACTGCTGGAACGCGATATCGCCGCGGTCGATCTGCGGCTGGAAGATCGCACGACGATACAGTTGACGCCCGAAGCCGCCGCCCGCCGGCAGGTGGTTCTGGAAGCGCGCACGAAGATGCTGAAGAAGCAGGAACAGGAGAACCGTACATGAGCCTTTTCGGTTCTTCCAACCTCGGTCTGCCCCGCCTGAAACCGCTTAATTCCAAGCGGTCTCATGTCGTTTCGGTTCTGGACATCGGCTCCACCAAGGTGGTGTGCATGATCGGCCGGCTCATGCCGCGCGCCGAAAGCCAGATCCTGCCGGGTCGCACGCATTCGATCGACATCATCGGCATCGGCCATCACAAGTCGCGCGGCATGAAGAACGGCGTGATCGCCGACCTCGACGCCGCCGAAAGTGTCGTCCGTCTCGCCGTTGACGCCGCCGAGCGCATGGCGGGCCTGACGATCGACAGCCTGATCGTCAACATCTCGGCCGGTCGCCTGCAGAGCGATGTCTACACGGCCTCCATCGATCTCGGTGGCCAGGAAGTCGATGCTGCCGACCTGAAGAAGGTTCTCGCCGCTGCCGGCCAGCAGTCGCAGCGCCAGGACCGCGTCATCCTGCATTCGCTGCCGACCGGCTTTTCGCTCGACGGCGAGCGCGGCATCCGTGATCCGCTGGCGATGTTCGGCGATTCTCTCGGCGTCGACATGCACGTTCTGACGGCCGAGCGGGCCGCTCTGAAGAACCTCGAACTCTGCATCAACCGGGCGCACCTGTCGGTCGAGGGCATTGTCGCAACACCTTACGCCAGCGGTCTCGCGGCGCTGGTGGACGATGAAGTCGAACTCGGCTGCGCCGCCATCGACATGGGCGGCGGCACGACGACGATCTCCGTCTTCGCCGAAGGCAAGCTGGTGCACGCCGACGCCGTTTCGCTGGGCGGCCATCACGTCACGACCGATCTGGCGCGCGGCCTTTCGACCCGCATCGAGGATGCCGAGCGGCTGAAGGTGGTGCACGGTTCGGCCCTGCCCAACAGCGCCGACGAACGCGATATCGTCTCGGTCGCGCCGATCGGCGAGGACGACCGCGATCAGCCGACGCATGTGCCGCGCGCGCTTGTCTCGCGCATCGTGCGCGCCCGCATCGAAGAGACGCTCGAACTCATCCGCGACCGTATCCAGCGTTCGGGCTTCAGCCCGATCGTCGGCAAGCGCGTCGTTCTGACGGGTGGCGCCAGCCAGCTCACCGGTCTGCCGGAAGCGGCACGCCGTATCCTGGCCCGCAACGTTCGCATCGGCCGCCCGCTCGGCGTGTCGGGCCTGCCGGCGGCGGCCAAGGGTCCGGCCTTTTCGACGGCAGTTGGCCTGATGATCTATCCGCAGGTCGCGGACATGGAAACGCATGCGTCGCAGGGCGGTCTGCTGTCGTCGCTCGCAGGAAACAACAGCCGTATCGCCCGCATGGGCCAATGGCTGAAGGAAAGCTTCTGATCCCTTCGGCGGAGCTGGCGGGATGCAATACTGAATTTAGTGATTTGGCCGGCTCGGCAAGGCGGCCAGAAACCAGGAAGGAACGGGTACAATGACGATCAACTTGCAAAAGCCGGATATCACCGAGCTGAAGCCTCGCATCACCGTCTTCGGTGTCGGCGGCGGCGGCGGCAACGCTGTCAACAACATGATCACGGCAGGCCTCGAGGGCGTCGATTTCGTCGTCGCCAACACCGATGCCCAGGCACTGACCATGACCAAGGCCGAACGCATCATCCAGATGGGTGTCGCGGTGACCGAGGGTCTTGGCGCCGGCTCGCAGCCGGAGGTCGGCCGGGCTGCCGCTGAAGAATGCATCGATGAGATCATCGATCACCTGAACGGCACGCATATGTGCTTCGTCACCGCCGGCATGGGCGGCGGCACCGGCACGGGTGCTGCTCCGGTCGTCGCCCAGGCGGCCCGCAACAAGGGCATCCTGACGGTCGGCGTCGTCACCAAGCCGTTCCATTTCGAAGGCCAGCGCCGCATGCGCCTCGCCGATCAGGGGATCGCCGAGCTGCAGAAGTCGGTCGACACCCTCATTGTCATCCCGAACCAGAACCTGTTCCGGATCGCCAATGACAAGACCACGTTTGCCGACGCGTTTGCGATGGCCGACCAGGTTCTCTATTCGGGCGTTGCCTGCATCACCGACCTGATGGTCAAGGAAGGCCTGATCAACCTCGACTTCGCCGACGTCCGTTCGGTGATGCGCGAGATGGGCCGCGCCATGATGGGCACCGGCGAAGCATCCGGCGAAGGCCGCGCAATGGCCGCCGCCGAAGCTGCGATCGCCAACCCGCTGCTCGACGAAACCTCGATGAAGGGCGCTCAGGGCCTGTTGATCTCGATCACCGGCGGCCGCGACCTGACGCTGTTTGAAGTCGATGAAGCCGCGACCCGCATCCGCGAGGAAGTGGATCCGGATGCCAACATCATCCTCGGCGCAACGTTCGACGAAGAACTCGAAGGCCTCATCCGCGTTTCGGTTGTGGCAACGGGTATCGATCGTACCGCCGCGGAGGTGGCTGGTCGCTCCGCTGACTTTCGTCCGGTAGCAAGGCCGATCGTTCGCCCGTCGGCTGCCATCCCGGCAGCTCCCGTCCAGCAAGCGCCCGTCGCCGTTCAGCCGCAGCCGGCACCGGTTGCCGTTCAGCCGGCTCCGGTCGTTCAGCAGGCGGTCGCTCAGGCCGCTCCGCAGACGTCCGACGACATTGCCCGTGCAATCCGCGAAGCCGAACTCGAACGGGAACTGTTCCTGTCGATGCCGCGCGGAGGTGCCGCCGCTCCGGTTCAGCAGGCGCAGGAAGAGTTCCGCCCGCAGAGCAAGCTCTTCGGCAGCGTTGCTGCGGTCGAGCAACCGGTCGTCCAGGCCGCTGCCCCGGTCCAGCGCACAGTCGAAACGGTGGCTTACCAGCCGCAGCCTGCCGTTCACGCTCCCGTTGCCCAGGTTCGTCAGGAGCCGATCGCTCCGGTGATCCGCCAGCAGGCCGAGCCGGTCCGCATGCCGAAGGTGGAAGACTTTCCGCCGATGGTGAAGGCCGAGGCCGAGCATCGCGCCCAGCCGGTGCCTCAGGAAGAACGCGGCCCCATGGGCCTCCTGAAGCGAATCACCAGTTCGCTCGGACGACGCGACGAGGAAGACCACAATGTCACGGCGGACATGACCACAGGCGCGCCGAGCGCCGCCTCGCAGCAGCGCCGCCCGCTGTCTCCGGAAGCAAGCGTCTATGCGCCGCGCCGGGCTGCTCCCCTCGACGACCGTGCCCGCGCCGTCTCGCAGCCGCGCGTGCATGAAGACGATCAGCTCGAAATCCCGGCGTTCCTGCGCCGTCAGTCGAACTGATTTTCTACCCGCCTTCCACCTTGCCGAAATGCCCGGGTTCGCGCCCGGGCATTTTTTATGGATTATCAATTATTTTCAGTGGTTAATGTTGTCCCTGACCAGCGTAACAAACCGAAACGAACAGTGATTTGGAATGACGGTCGCGTGCAACTATCTTCACACTTGGGACTGATGGGGCTGAACCGCGATTCGATGCATCGCTGGCTGCAGATTGGACCGGTTGGCGGTGCGTGGCGCTGCTTTCCGACTGTGTGACTTGCGGCGTTTGAAAGCGTGCGGCTCGGGTCCCCTGGAGAAATTCGGCGGCAGCGCCAGGAAGCATTTTGAAGGCGAGAAGCATGGGAATTGGAATTGGACTGCTTGGGTTTCAGACAACCATTGCAAACTCTGTAACTCTGAGCGGCACAGGCGTTCACTCAGGCGCCGAAGTAGCAATCACCTTCCATCCGGCGGAAGCCGATAGCGGTATCGTCTTCCAGCGGATGGACGGCGATCGGGCGATCAGTGAATTCAGGGCGGTGTCCTCGCAGGTCGGCAACACCGATCTCTGCACCGTTCTCGGCTTCTCACCTGCGACCTCGATCGCGACGATCGAGCATGTGATGGCGGCGATCTACGCGCTTAGCCTCGACAACCTTCTCATCGAAGTGCATGGCGCCGAGATGCCGATCATGGACGGCAGCTCGGCTCCCTTCATCGAGGCGATTGAACAGACGGGCCTCAGGGCCCTTGCCGTCAAGCGCCGCTATATCCGTATCCTTAAGCCGGTCCGCATCGAATCGGGCTCTTCCTGGTCGGAATTCACGCCCTATGACGGCATGCGCTTCGAAGTGGCGATTGATTTCGATTGCCCTCTGATTGGCCGTCAGGACTGGAAGGGCGACCTCACGCCTTCGGTCTTCAAGACCGAACTGTCGCGCGCCCGCACCTTCGGTTTCATGCGCGATGTCGAGCGCATGTGGGCGGCAGGCCGCGGTCTTGGCTCATCGCTCGAGAATTCGGTCGTCATCTCTGACGACGACACGGTGATCAACGTCGAGGGGCTGCGCTACAAGGACGAATTCGTGCGCCACAAGACGCTGGATGCGGTGGGCGATCTTGCCCTGGCCGGTATGCCGTTCATCGGCTGCTACCGTTCCTATCGCGGCGGCCACAAGATGAACGCGAACGCACTGAAGGCTCTGATGAGCGATCCGACGGCTTATGAAATCGTCGAGACTGCAACTCGGCGCCAGCGTGCAGCCCAGCGCGAAGGGATGGCCGTCAACGCTCCGTAAGTCGGATTCGGTTCTGCGGAGGCGGAAAACCGTTGCTGATTTTGCCAAAAGCCGGTCTTTCGACCGGCTTTTTCATGATCCCGTCGCCACAAAATTGCGTTAATCGATCGCCATGACGTTGCGGTCTTGTTGCATCTTGATCTAAAACGCGGTTCATAGGCGGCGGTATTCTTACCGCTGTGCGAGTTGGGATTTACGAATGGTATTTGCAGGCCAGTTTGAATTGAAGAAGATGGCGCGTGTCGCCGTCGTCGCGCTTGCGGCTTCCGCGACCAGTGTTCTGGTAACCGCCTGCCAGAACGATCCCGACATCGATATCACCAAGCTGGCTGCGGAAACGGATCCGCCGGATGTCCTCTACAATCAGGGCCTTGCCAACCTGAATGCCGGCAAGACGACTGAAGCGGCGCGCAAGTTCGACGCGATCGACCAGCAGCATCCCTTCTCGGAATATGCCCGCAAGGCGCTGGTGATGCGGTCCTTCGTCAACTACCGCAACGGCCAGTATCAGGACGCCATCAACGGCGCGACCCGCTATCTCAATCTCTATCCCGAATCCGAAGATGCGGCCTACGCGCAATACATCGTCGGCCTCGCCTATTCGAAGCAGATTCCGGCGGTGACGCAGGACCAGAAACCGGCCATGAGAACGATCGAGGCGATGCAGGCTGTCGTTACCAAATATCCGGATTCGGATTATGTCGAGGATGCCGAGGCCAAGATCCGCTTTGCCAAGGACCAGCTCGCCGGCAAGGAGATGCAGGTCGGCCGCTATTACCTCGAGCGCAAGGAATATCTTGCCGCGATCACGCGCTTCCGTACCGTGGTCGAGCAGTATCCCAACACCAACCAGGTGGAAGAAGCCTTGTCGCGGCTGGTGGAAAGCTATTTCGCCATGGGCATCACCAGCGAAGCGCAGACGGCGGCGGCGGTTCTCGGCCACAACTATCCGGACAGCCAGTGGTATGCCGATGCCTACAAACTGCTGCAGAGCGGCGGCCTCGAGCCGCGCGAAAGCGGCAATTCGTGGATTTCGCGCGCGGGCAAGAAAATTCTCGGCGTCTGAGCGAAGAGATTTGAACCAGGATGCTTTCACAGATTTCGATCCGCGATATCGTCCTGATCGAACGGCTTGACCTGTCCTTCGACGCCGGCTTGTCCGTGCTGACGGGGGAAACCGGTGCCGGAAAATCCATCCTGCTCGACAGCCTCTCGCTCGCGCTCGGCGGGCGCGGCGATGGTTCGCTGGTGCGTCACGGCGGCGACAAAGGGCAGGTGACGGCGGTTTTCGATGTCGGTATGGGCCATCCGGCTCGCATCATGATTCGCGAAAACGGCATCGACGACGACGGCGACCTGATTTTCCGCCGGGTGCAATCGGCCGACGGCCGCACCAAGGCCTATGTCAACGACCAGCCCGTTTCCGTCCAGCTGATGCGCCAGGCGGGGCAGTTGCTCGTCGAAATCCACGGCCAGCACGACGACCGCGCCCTCGTCGATACCCATGCCCACCGCACGTTGCTCGATGCCTTTGGCGGCCTTGCCGAAGAGGCGGAGAATGTCGCGGGCCTCTATCGCGTCTGGAAGGACGCCGAGCGCACGCTGAGGAAGCACCGCGAGAAGGTCGAGGCGGCCGCCCGCGAAGCCGATTATTTGCGGTCTTCGGTGGATGAACTGGAGACCCTCTCGCCGCAGGACGGCGAGGAGGACGATCTCGCCGAACGCCGTTCGCGGATGATGAAGGCCGAGCGCATCGCCGTCGATATCAACGAGGCGAGCGAATTCCTCAACGGCAATGCATCGCCGGTTCCGCTGATCGCCTCGCTGGTGCGCCGGCTCGAGCGCAAGAGCCACGAGGCACCGGGGCTTCTCGAGGAAACCGTTGAATATCTCGACACCGCGCTCAACCATCTCTCCGATGCGCAGATGGCCGTCGAGGCGGCACTTCGGAAAACCGAATACGATCCGAAGGAACTGGAGCGCGTCGAGGAGCGCCTGTTTGCCCTCAGGGCCGCCGCGCGCAAATATTCCGTGCCGGTAACGGCGCTTCCGGCACTCGCCGTGAAGATGATTTCTGACCTTGCCGATCTCGATGCCGGCGAGGAGAAGCTGAAGCAGCTCGACGCGCAGCTTGGCCTCGCCAAGCGCGCCTTTGATGCCGCCGCCGCCGCGCTCTCCGCCAAGCGCCACAACACGGCGACGGCGCTTTCGGAAGCGGTGATGGCCGAGCTTCCGGCCTTGAAGCTGGAGCGGGCCCGGTTCATGGTGGAGGTGACATCCGACCCGGACGCCGCAACGGCAGACGGCATCGACGTGGTCGAGTTCCACGTGCAGACCAACCCGGGGACGCGCCCGGGCCCGATCATGAAAGTGGCTTCGGGCGGCGAGCTCTCGCGTTTCCTTTTGGCGCTGAAGGTGGCGCTTGCCGATCGCGGGTCAGCGCCGACCCTGGTCTTCGACGAAATCGATACCGGCGTCGGCGGCGCCGTGGCGGATGCCATCGGCCAGCGGCTGAAGCGCCTGTCGAAGACCGTGCAGGTGCTCTCCGTGACCCACGCCCCGCAGGTGGCGGCGCGCGCCGCGACGCATCTGCTGATCTCCAAGGGGCCATCTGCGGAAAAATCCGAAGCCATCGCCACGCGCGTCGCCCGCATGGACGACAGGGCCCGCACCGAGGAAATCGCCCGCATGCTTGCCGGCGCCTCCGTGACCGACGAGGCGAGGGCGGCGGCCGTGAGGCTGCTGGCCGGTAACGTTTAGTTTTACGATCTGTTGAGGGGGAGGATCCCTCGAGTGTTGAGGGCTTCAACATCTTCCCATTCCTCGAAATTTCTCTAAAACGACTCCCAAAATAGGGAGCCCAGCATGTCGACCGAATCTGTTGCCGTTGAAGATCTGACGCTCGAAGATGCCGCTGCCGAGCTGGAGCGGCTGGCCAAGGCGCTTGCGCATCACGATGCGCTCTACCATGGCAAGGATGCGCCGGAGATTTCGGATGCGGACTATGACGCGCTGAAGCGGCGCAACGAGGAGATCGAGGCCAGCTTTCCGGAATTGATTCGCGCCGACAGCCCGTCGCGGAAAGTCGGGGCGGCACCTTCGGCGATCTTCCAGCAGATCACCCATGCCCGGCCGATGCTGTCGCTCGACAACGTGTTTTCCGACGACGACGTGCGGGATTTCATCTCCAGCGTCTACCGCTTCCTCGGCCTTTTGCCGGACAATTCCATTGCTTTCACCGCCGAGCCGAAGATCGACGGCCTGTCGATGTCCTTGCGCTACGAGAACGGCAGGCTCGTCAGTGCCGCCACGCGCGGCGACGGCACGACCGGCGAGAATGTCACCGCCAATATCCGCACCATCAGGGAAATTCCGCAGACGCTTCCGTCCGATGCCCCTGCGGTCGTCGAGGTGCGCGGCGAGGTCTATATGGCCAAGGGCGATTTCCTGGCACTCAACGAGCAGATGGCGGCAGAGGGCAAGCAGACCTACGTCAACCCGCGCAATACGGCAGCCGGGTCGTTGCGCCAGCTCGACCCGACGATCACGGCCAGCCGCAAGCTGAAGTTCTTCGCCTATGCCTGGGGTGAGATTTCCGAGATGCCGGCCGATACGCAGTTCGGCATGGTCGAGGTTTTCAAGCGCTGGGGCTTTCCGGTCAATCCGTTGATGCAGCGGCTGTCGTCGATCGAGGCGATCCTTGACCACTACAACGATATCGGCCTCAAACGTCCCGATCTCGACTATGATATTGACGGCGTCGTCTACAAGGTCGACCGGCTCGACCTGCAGCAGCGCCTCGGCTTCCGCTCGCGCTCGCCACGCTGGGCAACGGCCCATAAGTTCCCGGCCGAGCAGGCGTTCACCACCGTCGAGAACATCGACATCCAGGTTGGCCGCACCGGGGCGCTGACGCCGGTCGCGCGGCTGACGCCGGTCACGGTCGGCGGTGTCGTCGTCACCAATGCGACGCTGCACAATGCCGACTATATCGAGGGCATCGGCAATAGCGGTGAGCGTATCCGCGAGGAGGGGCACGATATCCGGATTGGCGACACGGTGATCGTCCAGCGCGCCGGCGATGTCATTCCGCAGGTTCTCGATGTCGTGATGGAAAAACGTCCGGCAACGGCGGAGCGCTATCGGTTCCCGAAGATCTGCCCCGTCTGCGGCAGCCACGCGGTGCGCGAGCGCAACGAGAAGACCGGCAAGCTTGATTCGGTGACCCGTTGCACCGGCGGCTTTGTCTGCCGCGCGCAGGCCGTCGAGCATCTCAAGCACTTCGTCTCTCGCAATGCTTTCGACATCGAGGGGCTGGGCTCCAAGCAGATCGATTTCTTCTTCGAGGCGGAGGATCCCGCGCTGTCGATCAAGACGGCGCCGGACATCTTCACGCTGGAGAAGCGGCAGAGCGAGTCGCCGCTCACCAAGCTCGAAAACATCGACGGTTTCGGCAAGGTCAGCGTTCGCAAGCTCTATGACGCGATCAACGACCGGCGGCAGGTGGCCTTGCATCGGCTGATCTACGCGCTCGGCATCCGTCATGTCGGCGAGACGACGGCAAAGCTCTTGGCGCGCTCCTATGGCAGCTACGCCGCTTTTTCCGAGGCGATGAAGGCCGCTGCGGATACGACGTCGGAAGCCTGGAGCGATCTCAACACCATCGACGGTATCGGCGAGGTCGTCGCCCGGGCGATCGTCGAGTTCTACAAGGAGCCGCGCAACATCGACGTCGTGTCGCGCCTTCTCGAACAGGTCACACCGCTTGACGCGGAGGCGCCTGTTTCAAGCTCGAGTCCGGTTGCTGGCAAGACTGTCGTCTTCACCGGCTCGCTAGAAAAAATGACGCGTGACGAGGCGAAGGCCATGGCGGAACGGTTGGGCGCCAAGGTTGCCGGTTCGGTGTCGAAGAAGACCGACCTGCTCGTCGCCGGCCCAGGCGCCGGTTCGAAACTGGAAAAGGCCCGTGAACTCGGCGTCGAAACCACCGATGAGGATGGCTGGTTTGTCCTGATCGGTGGGTAACTGCGCTCCAACGGCTTGAAGAGCTTCCCTTGCGCCGCTGTCTTCTCTATGTGGACCGTCAGATTTATGACAGTTTCGTGACAGTGGCGACGACGGGTGATTGAACAATGCTGGGTTGGTTTCGCAAGCTTTTGCCGCGCGAGGATAAGTTCTTCGAGCTTTTCGATGCGCATTCGCGCACTGTCGCCGGCGCCGCCGAGGCGTTGAAGGCTCTGCTTGCGGGCGAGGGCGATCAAGAGGCGCATTGCAATCGCATCATCGCGCTGGAGAACGAGGCCGACGGCATCACGCGCGAGGTGATGCTGGCCGTCCGTCGCAGCTTCATTACACCGTTCGACCGCGGCGACATCAAGGATCTGATCGAGTCGATGGACGATGCCATCGACATGATGCACAAGACGGTGAAGACCATCCGCCTGTTCGAGCAGAAAAGCTTCGATCCCGGCATGCGCGAGATGGGCGCCCTCGTCGTCGACGCCGCCCGGTTGATCGCCGAGGCGATCCCGCTGCTCGATCGGATGGGCACGAACGCCGCGCGCCTCAGCGCCATCGCCGAGGAGGTCACCCGCGTCGAGGAGCGTTCCGACGGCCTGCATGAAGAAGGTCTGAAGGACCTTTTCCGTCGTCACGGCACGTCGAACCCGATGGCCTATATCATCGGCAGCGAAATCTACGGCGAGCTTGAGAAGGTTGTCGATCGCTTCGAAGACGTCGCCAATGAAATCAGCGGCATCCTGATCGAGAACGTCTGATGGAGGCCACGCTCGCGCTTCCGCTGCTTGCGGGTCTGATCGGCATTGCGCTGTTCTTCGACTTCCTCAACGGCCTGCACGACGCGGCGAATTCGATCGCCACGATTGTTTCGACGCGCGTGCTGAGGCCGCAATATGCCGTGATGTGGGCGGCGTTCTTCAATTTCATTGCCTTCCTGTTCTTCGGCCTGCATGTCGCCGAAACCCTGGGCAAGGGGATCATCGACCCGGCGATCGTCAATCCGCAGTTGATCTTCGCCGCCTTGATGGGCGCGATCATCTGGAACATCGTCACCTGGATCTTCGGCATCCCGTCGAGTTCGTCGCATGCGCTGGTCGGCGGGCTGGTCGGTGCGGGCCTTGCGAGGACCGGCGGCGATGCGATCGTGCTCAGCGGTCTGTTGAAGACGGTCGGCGCGATCTTCATGTCGCCGATGATCGGGTTCTTCCTGGCTCTCATGCTCGTTCTCATCGTCTCGTGGATCTGCCTGCGTCAGACGCCGTTTGCCGTCGACCGCAGCTTTCGCGGCCTGCAGTTCATTTCAGCCTCGCTCTATTCGCTCGGCCATGGCGGCAATGACGCGCAGAAGACCATGGGCATCATCGCAGTCCTGCTGTTCAGCCAGGGTCACCTCGGGCCGACATTCCACGTGCCGCTCTGGGTGGTGATCACCTGCCAGTCGGCCATGGCGCTCGGCACGCTCTTCGGCGGCTGGCGCATCGTCCATACGATGGGTTCGAAGATCACCCGGCTCAATCCGATGCAGGGGTTTTGCGCGGAAACAGGCGGCGCCATCACGTTGTTCGGCGCCACCTGGCTCGGTATCCCGGTCTCGACGACGCACACGATCACCGGCGCCATCATCGGCGTCGGTGCCGCACGGCGTGTGACGGCCGTACGCTGGGGGCTTGCCGGCAATATCGTGATTGCCTGGATCGTCACGCTGCCGTCGGCTGCCGTGATCTCCGCCTTGTTTTACTTCATCGCCTCGGCGTTTTAGCCGAGGTTGCCGGCCGCCCCGCTGCTGGCAACCTCGTCACGTTTGGCTGGCCGGTGTTCCAATCGCTGCTGTGCGACGAGACAGATTGCCGTTTTCTCCTCGCATCCCGGCAGTGTCGCAAATTCGGCGCGACACCCGCCGTCAAATAGTATCCTATGGGTGCAGGCGACCGCAGAGCCGCCGTTTTTGAACGGAACCGAGGAACACCCATCCATGAAGCTTGCTACCCTGAAGGATTCGACCCGGGACGGAAAACTCGTCGTGGTATCGAAGGATCTCACGCGCTGCTCGGAAGTCGGCCATATCGCCCGCACGCTGCAGGCGGCATTGGACGACTGGGCCTATGTCGCCCCCCGACTGCAGCAGGTCGCGATCGGCGTGGAGAGCGGCTCGCAGCCGACCATGCGGTTCCATGAGCATGATGCTGCTTCGCCATTGCCGCGCGCCTTCTTCTGGACCGGCGGCTCCGGTGGTTTTTCCGGACCGCGCGATTCCCTTTCGCTTGTCGAGGGGGCATCCGACATCGCTGTCACCGCGCAACTCGCCCTCATTACCGGCGACGTCGAGGCGCAGGTCGCCAGTGCCGATGCGAAGGATGCCGTTCTTCTCGTCCTGCTTGCCAGTGACATTTCGGTCGGCGAGGGGAGGGCCGTCTCGACGTTTTCTCCCGTTGCCGTGACGCCGGACGAACTGCGCGAGGGCTGGAACAGCGGCGACCTTTCACTGCTCGTCCGCCGCAATGGAAAGGCCTTCGACGGCGGCAGCAACGGCAAGCAGGAGCCTGCAAGCGTGATCGCTGCGGCTGCAGCTCTTCACCCGCTGCTTGCCGGCAGCATCATTGGAACAGGTCTCGGCAAAACCGAGGGCGCCCTTTCCATCGGTGATACCCTTCGCATCGAGATGAACGATCGGACCGGACACTCCATCTTCGGCGCCATCGAGCAGACGGTCAAAACGCGCGGCAAATGATTGTCCCGCTACGCCGGGCCCCTATTTCCCCGCAGGCAATTCTTGAATTGTTTTTTTGCACCGCACACGTTAGGGAAATCGCGCCGGATTTTGCGGAGCGCCCGTGAAATCCGGCAAGAGCCAGCCGCCACGTCTAAGGCGGCAGCCTGCTGCATAATTCCTTAAATCGGAATCGATCTAAGGGCGAAATTATGCAGCAGTTTCAAAATTCTACAGCGTCCTTTGCGCGTCATGTTTGACGCGCGGCGCTGTAGGCGGATTGGAGGATCCCGGGATGGAAACGATCACCACGATTGCAGCGTTGCGCGCCCGCCTTGCGGACCATCGCCGCGCCGGCAAGAGCATCGGCCTGGTGCCGACCATGGGGTATCTGCATGTCGGCCATATGGAACTGGTCAGTCGCGCGAGGGCGGCGAATGACATCGTCGTCGTCAGCCTCTTCGTCAATCCGTTGCAGTTCGGCGTCAACGAGGATCTGGCGAAATATCCGCGCGATCTCGCCCGCGATCAGGCAATGCTCGTCGCAGCTGGCGCCGATTTCCTGTTTGCGCCCGGCGTCTCCGATATGTATCCGCGGCCGATGGAAACCGTGGTCGATGTGCCGACGCTTGGCAGCGAGCTCGAAGGCTCTGTCCGGCCCGGCCATTTCGCCGGCGTCGCCACAGTCGTCACCAAGCTCTTCAACATCGTCCAGCCGGACCGCGCCTATTTCGGCGAGAAGGATTTCCAGCAGCTGCAGATCATTCGCCGCATGGTCGAGGATCTGGCGCAGCCGGTCGAGATCGTCGGCGTGGCGACGGTGCGGGAGGCCGACGGCCTCGCCTGCTCGTCGCGTAATGTTTACCTGACACCGGCGGAACGGACCGCTGCGGCGATCGTGCCGAAGGCGCTCGACGAGGCTGAAAGGCTGATCGCCGGCGGGCTGACGGAGGTCGCAGCCCTGGAAAAGGCGATTGCGGATTTCATCGCTTCGGAGCCTCTGGCAACGCCGGAAGTGGTTGCCGTGCGTGATCCGGAAACACTGCACACAGTGACGGAAATCGGCGAAAAGCCGGTTCTTCTGTTGCTTTTTGTCCGTTTCGGGAGCACGAAACTGCTCGATAATCGGGTTTTCACGCCGAAAACCGCAAAATTTGCAAAGGTGGCCTAAGCATGAGTGTACAGGCAATGAAGCGGCGCCTGAGCCCGGGCAACATCGAGGCGCTCAAGGGTCAACGGCCGATCGTCAGCCTGACGGCCTATACCACGCCGATCGCCCGGCTGCTTGATCCGCATGTCGATTTCATGCTGGTCGGCGATTCGCTCGGCATGGTGCTTTACGGCCTGGATTCGACCGTTGGCGTCACGCTGGACATGATGATCGCCCACGGCCAGGCGGTCATGCGCGGCTCGGAAAAGGCGTGCGTCGTCGTTGATCTGCCCTTCGGTTCCTACCAGGAGTCCAAGGAGCAGGCTTTCGCCACCGCAGCGCGCGTGCTGAAGGAGACCGGCTGCAGCGCGGTGAAGCTCGAGGGGGGCGCGGAGATGGCTGAGACGGTCGATTTTCTCACCCAGCGCGGCATCCCCGTGCTCGGCCATGTCGGCCTGATGCCGCAACTCGTCAACACCATGGGCGGTTACCGCTCGGTTGGCCGCAACGACAAGGAAGCGGCAAAAATCCGGCGCGATGCCAAGGCTATCGACGATGCGGGGGCTTTTGCCATCGTCGTCGAGGGCACGATCGAACCGCTGGCGCGAGAGATTTCCGCCGAGCTCAGAGCACCGACCATCGGCATCGGCGCGTCGCCGGCCTGCGATGGGCAAATCCTGGTGTCGGACGATATGCTGGGCATCTTCAGCGACTTCAAGCCCCGCTTCGTCAAGCATTTCGCCGAATTGGCGCCGCAGATTTCCGCGGCCTTCGAAGCCTATGCCAACGAGGTCAAGGCGCGGACTTTTCCCGGCATCGAGCACACGTTTCAGCTCAAGCGCTGAGGGCGCATGGGACCGGGTGCCTGCCCGGTCCGGTTCGATCAGAAATTCGGATTGCTGCATCAATCTTATTGAATTGTTCCGCGGCCGGTCGCGGCCTATCTGTGCGCTCCATCCCTCGCACAACTCGGGAAGGCGTGGCTTGACCGCTGGTGCTGGCTGTTCCGGAAAGTTTCCCTCATGACGCAAGATGATTTCTGGCAGGGTATTCGCGGCGGTTTTCCCGTCATGGTGTCGGCATCCCCGTTCGGGGCGTTGTTCGGCGCGCTTGCGATCGACAACGGCTTTTCGGTCTTCGATGCGGTGTTCATGAGCGCGACGCTCTATGCGGGCGCCAGCCAGATGGTCGGCATCGAGCTGTTCGGCCACAAGGTCCAGCCTTGGCTGATCGTGCTTTCGATCTTCGCGGTGAATTTCCGCCATATCCTCTATTCGGCATCGATCGCCCGGCATATCCGGCATTTCTCCGGCGTGCAGAAGTTCTTCACCTTCTTCCTGCTGGTCGATCCGCAATATGCCGAAACCGAGAAGCGGGCCGAGCGCGGTGAACCGGTGACGTTCGCCTGGTATCTCGGCTTTGCGATGATCATCTACGTGCCCTGGCAGATCATGACGCTGCTCGGCGCGATCTTCGGGCAGATGATCGGCGAGCCGCGCGCGATCGGTCTCGACGTGCTGTTGCCGATCTATTTCATGGGTCTGGTTCTCGGTTTCCGCAAGCGGGACAACTGGCTGCCGGTCGTCGCTGTCAGTTCGCTGGCATCCATCGCGGCCATGCATTTCGTCGGCTCGCCCTGGCATGTCAGCATCGGCGCGATCGCCGGCATCCTGCTTGCCGCCTGCCTGCCGCTGCCGAAACGGCATGAAGAGCCGGTCACCCTGGAGCACGAGGTCTGATCATGGATAGCTCAGAGCACATGCAACTGATCTACATCATCCTTGCGGCCGCCTTTGCGACCTTTCTCACCCGCATCGGCGGCTATGTGATGATTACGCAGATGAAGCGCATCCCGCCGCGCATGGAAGCGGCGCTGAATTCGGTGCCCGCCGCCGTGCTGTCGACGCTGGTCGCGCCCGCCTTCGTCCGCGGCGGCTTCGATGTCGCAGCCGCCATGCTCGTCGCCTTCGCCGTGGGCTTACGGGTTTCGTCTCTCTGGATGCTGGCCATCGGCTGGCTCGTCGTCATGACGATTCGGTATTTGACCGTGTAGGAAGCGCCTTGCTGCCTCTTCTCCCCCGTGGGGAGAAGGTGGCGCGAAGCGCCGGATGAGGGGGCGGCTTGCACCAGCGTCGGCGAGAAAACCCCTCATCGCCTCGCATGCGCTCGGCACTTCTGCCCGGGGGGAGAAGAGGGAGCTTGTAGCAACGCCTGCGATCCATTGCTCTGGTTCTGACCGGAGAGGGTAGTTCTGAAGGGATTGCTATCGCACAAGCACCGCCGTCGCCGCCTTCAGCCACTCCAGCACTTTTTCGTCCGGGATCAGCGGCGACAGTTTTTCGCAAGTCTCGGCATGGTAGGCGTTCAGCCAGGCGAGTTCCTCGTCCGTCAGCAGGCTGGTGACGACCAGACGCCGGTCGATCGGGCAGAAGGTCAGCGTCTCGAAGCCGAGCATCGGCAGGTCGCCACCCTCGATCGGGGTTGGCTCCAGCACATGCACGAGATTTTCGATACGGATGCCGAAGGCGCCGGGGCGGTAATAGCCGGGCTCGTTCGACAGGATCATGCCGGGCAGCAGTTCCTGCGTGGAGGCACGGGAAATGCGTTGCGGCCCTTCATGCACCGAGAGATAGGAGCCGACGCCGTGGCCGGTGCCGTGGGCGAAATCGGCCCCGGCTTTCCACAGCGCGATACGGGCCAGCGGATCGAGATCAACGCCGCGAGAGCCCTTGGGAAAGCGGGCGAGGCTGATGGCAATCATCCCCTTCAGGACCAGTGTGAAGAAACGCCGCTGTTCTTCCGGCACGGTGCCGATCGCGACTGTGCGGGTGATGTCGGTGGTGCCGTTGACATATTGGCCGCCGGAATCGATCAGGAACATCGTCCCGTCGGCAATGGTCAGATCGCTCTCCGTCGTTACCCGGTAGTGCATGATCGCCGCATGTTCGCCCGCGCCTGAGATCGTGTCGAAGGAAATGTCCTTGAGCGGGTTCTGCATCCGCTCGCCGACGGCCGCGCGGCAGGCTTCCAGCTTTTCGACCGCGGCAATTTCCGTGATGGTTCCGGGTTGGGTCCCATCGAGCCACGCAAGGAACTCGACCATGGCCGCGCCGTCCTGCAGGTGGGCGCGGGCGGAGCCTTCGAGTTCTGCCGCGTTTTTCCGGGCGCGGGGCAGGCGGGCAGGATCGATCGCCTCGATCACCGTGCCGCCGCTCACGCGGATGCGCTCGGCGAGCGCAAACGGCGCGTGCTCCGGATCGATCATGATCTTTGCGCCGGTCGCTGCGAGCGCTGCGACACGATCCTCGAACGAGGCGGGAGCCTCGAGGTTCGCAAGCTGGGTGAGATAGGCTTCCTCCTCGATACCTGTCTTGCGCTTGTCGAGGAACAGATCGGCCTTGCCATCGGCATGAACGATGGCGCGGGCCAGCGGATGCGGCGTGTGCGGCACGTCGCTGCCGCGGATGTTGAAGGTCCAGGCGATCGACGAGGGGTCGGTCAGCACCACGGCACTGGCATCTGCCTTGGCAACGTCCTGCGCCATCGTCGCGAGCTTGTCCCTGGCGAGCACGCCAGCATGATCCAGCGGCTGGATCTTGACGCGGCCGAGCGGCGCTGCGGGCCGGTCAGCCCACTGCCGGTCAAGCGGATTGTGGTCAAGGAAGACCAGCGCGCCGCCTAGTCCTTCCAGCGCCTTCTGGAGCTTGCGCACCTCGGCGCCCGTATGCAGCCACGGGTCGATGCCAAGGCGAAAACCTTTCTTGCCGTGCCGCTCAAGCCAAAGATGCGGCGGTTCGCCGATCAGGTCGCCGCCTTCGAAGACCGTGCCGTCCACCTGCTCCTTGAGCTGGGTGACGTAACGGCCATCCACAAAGACAATCGCCTGCTCCTGCGTGATGAGCGCGATGCCGGCGGAACCGGTGAAGCCCGTCAGCCAGGACAGGCGCTCGGCCGACGCAGGCACATATTCGCCCTGGAATTCGTCGGCGCGGGGAACGAGGAAGCCGTCGACGTTCAGGGCGGCGAGCGCGGCGCGCAATGCTGTGACACGCTCCTTGCCGAACTGGGGAGTGGAGGTGACTTCGAAAGACTGGAACATCTGATTTTCCTGCGATGGGTCGGCCCGAAGAGGAGCCCTGGCGAAAGGACCGATTCCTGAAAGGGTGCGGGCACTCTAGCGGAAACAGGCGAAGCTGCGAAAGCCCGTGTTTCCTGCTCGGCCGTCAAGGAATTTGCGGATAACCTCCCATGTCAGCCGTTGATTGTTCTGCGACCATCGATCGTCGGTGAAGAATACCGGCTCCTGCGGGTCGAAGCCGCTGCAACTGAAATCCGACGGGCGGGAGCAGAAGGCGACGAAATCGGCTTGCGTCCGCCATTCTGCAATCGGATCGCCGGTGCTGTAACCATCGTAGATTTCGCGCAGCGTAATCGTGTTGCCGGTGCGGATCAGGCCGTGTCCGCAGTAGTCGCGGTGGAATTCGTGGATCAGGCCCGTGCCCGGCGCGCATGTCATCAGCTTTTGCCACAGCGATCGCGCGGCTGCCTCGCCGTAGGCGGCGTGACTGAGACGGTCGCGGCATTCGAGATGCCGGCGCTGCATCTCCTCTTCCGAGGCGTTGATGACAGGGTAGGGTGGCCATTTGGTCCGGCTGTGCCTTTTTCCGCCACGCATCGACCAGAGGACCGCGCCCAGAACCCAGACGATCAGCATCAGGCCGATGAGAGGTATGATTGTCGCCAGCATCCGTCCTCCAGCGTCTGAACCGTCACAAATATCATACTTATGCGCAGTGTGCATGGCTCCCATGCTGCAATGCACCTAGACCCATTTCAAAAATAGTCTATAAACCCGCTCAACGAACACGGACGCAAATCTGTTGTTCACGCGAATGCCGAAAGGCAAGAGCTGCATGGTCTGAATACGGTTGGTCTCCCTTCTCCTCCTCCCTCCGGGTGGCCAATTTCAGATCATGAAGGGTCCGCTTGAGCGCTCCTCCTCCTCAAGCTCGCGGACATGACCGGCTTGCCGGTCAGCGGGCGGTGCTTCGGCATCGCCTTTGTTTTGAAAAACCCGCTTGTCCATGACGGACAGGCGGGTTTTTCATTGTTCGGACGTTTAAAATGCCGACCGTCAGGGACGGTCGAGATGGATCGTCACCCAGCCGTTGCGCCAGATGGTGCGGACATGGCGCAGATGCTGGCCGTTATAGGCGGACAGCACCTTCCAGCGCTGCGATGCCAGAATGCCCGACAGGATGACCGAGCCGCCGGGCGCCAGATGGCCGGCAAGTTGCGGTGCCATCTTGATCAGCGGGCGGGCAAGGATGTTGGCGATGATCAGGTCGAAGGGACCATGGGCGGCGAAGGCCGGCGAGTGGAAGCCGGGGGCGGTCACGGTGGTGATGCCGGCGGCGATGCCGTTGCGGCGCACATTCTCGGCGGCGACACGCGTGGCGATCGGGTCGATGTCGGTTGCAAGGACCGGGATGGGCTTCAGCTTGCGCGCGGCGATTGCCAGGACGCCGCTGCCGGTGCCGAGATCGAGCGCGTTGCGAACCTTGCGGGCGCGCATGACGGTTTCGATGACTTCCAGGCAGCCCGCCGTTGTGCCGTGGTGGCCGGTGCCGAACGCCTGCCCGGCATCGATCTCGATGGCGATGTCGTTGGCCCGCACCTTGTCGCGGTCGTGCGAGCCGTGGACGAGGAAACGGCCGGCGCGCACCGGCGACAGGCCTTCCAGCGACTTGGCGATCCAGTCGACGTCGGGAATGATTTCCCGTTCGATCGTCGCATCGGGAAAATGTGGAGCGACGACTTCGGCGAAGCGCGCCCGCATCTCTTCTTCCTCGTCGAAATCGATGTAGAGCGACGCCTCCCAGATGTCCTTCTTTTCATCCATCTCCATCGTGGCGATGGCGTAGCCGTCATCCTCGAACGCTTCGGTCATCAGTTCCATGATGACTTCCGACTGCTTTTCGGTCGTGGTGATGAACAGGCGAAGATCGCTCAATGTCTTTATCCTTGGTCGGCGCGCGGCTTGCGCGCTCTAGCATGCCCGCCGATCAAAGGTAAAGCGCAGGACTACCTGGCGCCCGGAATCCAGGGCGGCGGCGGCGTATCCTGGCCGGAAACATTGCGCAGCGCCGCCGCGGTGAAACCGGGGATGCTGGTCAACAGCGGCATCAACAGTGCACGCAGACCCGTCAGCAGCGGATTCTTCAGGGTGATGAAGGCGGTGTTGCGCCGCGTCTCCTTGAGCACGGTCTCAACGACGGGCATTCTCAGGCTGGAATAGTCCTGTTCGCGTCCTTCGGAAATCAGCCAGGCGAGCCAGCAGGCGTCCTCGATGCCGAGGTTCATGCCCCGCGCGCCGGCCGGCGAATGCACATGGGCGGCATCGCCGGCAAGAAAGACATTGCCGCGGCTCATCGCTTCGACATGGCGAAAACTGATGGTGAAGTCCGATGCCCATGTCCGTTCCAGGACCGTGGCCGGATGATCGATGCGCGTCTCGAAATCCTCGATCGTCGATACGTAGCGCAGCGTATCATCGCACACCGGCAGGCGGCCGAGCACACCCGGATTGAGGAAATTCATCTGGACGAAACTGGTATCGACTGGCTGGGAATAGCGGTAATCGGCGAGAAAGAACCGGCCTTCGATCGCATCGCCTGGAAAAGCGAAGCCACAGGCCTTGCGCACAGCGGAATGGGCCCCGTCCGCGCCAATCAACACGTCCGGCAGCACCGTCTCTGCCCCGCCGTCCGCGTGCAGAAGCGTCACGATCGGGTCCCTGACATCGCCGGACACCGCCTGAAGGTGCGTTGACCATTCAGGCCTGATGCCGACAGCCGACAGCCGCTGGAGCAGCAATCGCTCCGTCTGTCCCTGTGGCAATGCGTAGATCGGGCAATAGGGGCCGCGGAACTTTTCGGTGTCGATCGTCAGCAGCAACTTGCCTGCCGAAGATATCTTGAATTCGGTCAGGCGCCGGGCCTCGGCCAGGATCAGGGGCGCGGCGCCGCAAGCTTCCAGAAGCGTCAGGGTTCTGGCGTTGATACCGAGCGCCCGGCTCTCGTTGATTGGCGCCGGTCCCAGGGCGTTTGCCACCAGACGGGGCCGATAGCCGCGCCGCGCCAGTTCGAGCGCCAGAGCAAGTCCGGTGGGCCCCGCACCGGCAATCAGAATTGACCTTCCGGTGCGCTCCCCCATCAGCCCCTCGCGGCGATCTTTACGTCTTGAGCAGATTTTCCAGTTTCTTGACCGCGGTGTCCGGATTTTCGCCGTAGGCGATCGTACCGGTGAATTTGCCTTCGGAATCGAGAAGGAAAACGGAGGCGGTGTGGTCCATCGTATAATCGCCGTCCGGCTTCTTCTCGTCCAGCGGGATTTTCTTGGCGTAGACACGGAAACCCTTGATCATCTCCATCACCTTGTCCGGCCGACCGGAAATGCCGGTGATTCGCTTGGAGACGTTCGAGACATACTGGCCAAGGACTTCAGGCGTATCGCGTTCGGGATCGACGCTGATGAAATAGGCCTGCAGCTTGGTGCCGTCCGGATCGAC
Source organism: Rhizobium giardinii bv. giardinii H152 (assembly GCF_000379605.1). Lineage (GTDB taxonomy): Bacteria > Pseudomonadota > Alphaproteobacteria > Rhizobiales > Rhizobiaceae > Pararhizobium > Pararhizobium giardinii. The sequence continues at coordinate 125,134 of NZ_KB902668.1, forward strand.
CTTTTCCAACCAGCCGTTCAATTCGAACAGGGTCGTCGGGCAAACCTCCGGGCAATGGGTGAAGCCGAAGAACAAAGCCGTCGGCTTGCCGGTGAAAGCCTTCTCGGAAATCGGTTGGCCGGTCTGGGAGACGAGCTCGAATGGCACGCCGAAAGGACCGGCCGCGATCTGGTCCTTCGAGGCGGTCATTTGATAGGTCATCCAGCCGAGAGCAGAAGCGACGATGGCAACGGCAGCCCAAAGAACGATTCGAAGTGCTTTCATGATGATGTCCGGTCCATTTAACCAATCTTCATGCCCAGATAGACCTTCGGACCGCAGGTTGCAAACATTCGGGCGGCCAGCGTAAATATGCGGCAGGCAGGATCAGAAACACCAGGAAAGGCCGTTTTCGGCCATGGTCAGGAAGATCGCCGGTCCCTGGACGATCCATCCGAGAAACGCGCCGAGAAGCAGAACGAGGCCCCCGCCGGCAAGGGCGGTGACCATCAGGGTTGGCGGGTGCTTTTTCGCATTGTCCTGCATGCCGCCATGTTACCCGGCGGCGTCGAAGATTGAAAGGTGTGGAGCGCGCGTTTAGAGCGCGGTCCGGGCCATTCGAATCGCGAGAATTCGGTACGCGTTTTAGCGAATGGTTAATTTGTGTTTGCCATGTTCTAAGCGCGTGGAGGGGTGCCTGTCCCCTTGCCGACATGACGTCGCCGGTTTGCCTCAGCCCGGTTTCCCGCATCATCGCTCCCTTTTCCTGCGCGCGCGACGCTCGCTGCCGCCTCACGAACTGGATACTGCTGTATGACGTCTGCACAACTCGACCGTAAACTTTCCGTCAGCCAGCGGCTCGGCACTCTGGGGTTGGCTGCCTTCATCGGCTTTGGCTCGATGCTGGCTGTTGGCTGGTATCAGAATTCGCATGTCAGCGAGGCGCTCGACAACGCCATCATCGCGCAGGATGCCATCAAGAACGCCGGAACCATGCGGCTTGCCAGCGTCGAGCTGACCCTGGTGGCGATGGATACGATCGTCGATCGCGAAGAGCGCCAGGTCGCGCCGGAACGGGTGAAGGCGATTGCTGATCTCACCTCAGTGCTGGAGGCCGGAAAGCCGGCGGCAATAGAATTGGCCGCATCGCTCGGCAAGCCGGAGATCATGGCGTCGTTTGCGGCCGATCTCGCCGAGATCACCAAGGCCATTCGGGTGGACCTGAAGAAAATGGTGGAAGAGGGCGCAGCCGGCGACGCCTACGGCGCGATCGACGATACGATTGATGGCGCCGGCGCGCGCATGGCTGCGTCGCTTGGGAAATTGTATGAAGAGGCTGGCCTGGCGCTTGCCGCGCGCGTCGCCGACGCAACCGAGCGCTCACACGAATCGGTTCTGTTCCAGATTGGCGTTGGGCTCTTTGCCATGGCGTCGCTTCTGGGCATGCTCTATTTCCACGGCAACGTCCTTCGCCGTGGCGTTTTTGCCGTGCGGGACAGCATGCAGCGCATCCTGAAAGGCGACTATGAAACTGCGGTAGAGGCGGTCAATCGCAGCGACGAGATCGGTGAAATGGCCCGTTCCGTCGAGATGTTCAGGGCAGCCGCCGTCGAAAAGCGCGATCTTGAACGGTCGGCTGCTGCCAGCCGCAGCGAAAATGAAGCCGAGCGCGCGGCGGGCGAAGCAGCCCGCGCGGAAGAGGCCCGGCAGGTGCAGTCTGCGGTTGCCGCGCTTGGGCAGGGTCTGAACCGCCTCTCCGAAGGCAATCTGACGGCAACGATCGACCAGCCGTTCCGCGGAGATCTCGAAACTCTGCGCCAGGATTTCAATCACACGGTCGAAAGGCTGCAGAGCGTGCTTGCCAGCGTCCGCGAAAACAGCAGCTCGATCCAGTCAAACAGCCAGCAGATGCGCGGCGCCGCCGACGATCTTGCCAAGCGGACGGAACAGCAGGCGGCCTCACTCGAAGAAACCTCAGCGGCGCTCGACCAGATCACCGTCACGGTGCGCACCGCCACCCAGCGCGCCGAGGAGGCGAGCCAGATGGTCGGCGAGACGCGCACCAATGCGGAAGAATCGGGCCGTATCGTTCGCGAGGCGGTCGAAGCCATGGCCCGGATCGAAAACGCATCGTCCGAAATCGGCAAGATCATCAATGTGATCGACGAGATCGCCTTCCAGACCAACCTGCTTGCGCTGAATGCCGGTGTCGAGGCTGCCCGTGCCGGTGAAGCCGGCAAGGGGTTTGCCGTGGTGGCGCAGGAAGTGCGCGAGCTCGCCCAGCGGGCAGCGGGCGCTGCCAAGGATATCAAGGTTCTGGTCGGGCGCTCCAGCACCGAAGTCGGAACAGGCGTACGCCTGGTGCAGGAAACCGGCGAGGCGCTCGGTCGCATCGGCACGGATGTGGTGCGCATCAACGAGCACATGACCTCGATCGTCATGGCCGCCCGCGAGCAGTCGACCGGTCTTCAGGAAATCAACACTGCCATCGGCCAGCTGGACCAGATGACCCAGCAGAATGCGGCGATGGTCGAGCAGACCAACGCCGCCAGCCATACGCTGGCGCAGGATGCCGAAGGCCTGACCGCGCTGATCGGCCAGTTCAAGCTCGGCGGCGGCGTGTCCGCCCCGCAAATCCGTCAACCGGTTCGCGTCGCCACATCGGCCACGGCGCGGCCGGCGCCATCTCCCGCCAAGGCCTTGATGGGCAAGCTGGCGGGCGCCTTTAACAGCCCTGCGTCGTCCGTGCCGAAGGCATCGGGGTCCGCTGAAAACTGGGAAGAGTTCTGATCATGTCAAACGCAATCAAGCAGTCCGGTGCCTATCTCGAAATCGTTTCGTTTCACTTGGGCGATCAGGAATTCTGCATCGACATCATGGCGATCCGCGAAATTCGCGGATGGGCGCCGGTGACGCCGATGCCGCATACGCCGCCCTACGTGCTCGGTCTCATCAACCTGCGCGGCGCCGTCATCCCGGTCATCGACATGGCCTGCCGCCTCGGCATGAAGATGACCGAGCCGTCGGAGCGCTCGGCGATCATCGTCACCGATATCGCCGGCAAGCTGGTTGGTCTCCTGGTCGAGCAGGTTTCCGACATGATGACCATCAAGAGCGAGGACCTTCAGCCGGCGCCGGAGATCATTCCGGAGGCACAGCGCGCCTTCTGCCGCGGCATCGTCGCACTGGAAAAGACCATGGTCTGCTTCCTCAACCTCGACACGGTCATTGCCGACGAACTGGCACAGGCGGCCTGAGCTGTCATTGACGAGAAGGGGAGGCACCGCGCGGGAAACCGCGCGGTGTTTTGCTGCGTTCGTGGTAGATTGATCGTCGGCAGAGGCAGCTGGTTTTTCCCGACACTCCGTTTATTGTGCGATGCGAAATACGGGCGCCGTTCTCTGCCCGAACCTGTTGTTGCAATGTAGGAGACTACCGTGAAATGCCTTCTGCTCGTCGATATCCAGAATGGCTTTTGCTCGGGGGGCAATCTTGCCGTCCCGCATGGCGAAGATGTGGTGCCGGTCGCCAACCGGCTGATCGCCGAGGGCAGGTATGATCTCGTCGTCGCCTCGCAGGACTGGCACCCCGCCGATCACGGCAGCTTTGCCTCGCAGCACCCCGGAAAGAAGCCTTTCGAGATGGGCACGCTGAACGGCAAGCCGCAGATGCTGTGGCCGGATCATTGCGTCCAGGGCACTCGAGATGCTCAATTCCACCCCGGCCTGAACTTCGCAGGCATCGACCACGTCCAGCGCAAGGGCGAAAACCGCGAGGTCGACAGTTACTCTGCCTTTCGCGACAATGATCACGCCGCGCTGACCGGGCTCTCCGGCTACCTCGCGCGGGCGCGCGTCGGCACGCTCGATATCTGCGGCCTGGCCACCGATTATTGCGTCAAGGCGACGGCGCTCGACGCAAAGGCGATGATGCCCGGCGTTGACGTGCGGTTCATTGCCGATGCAAGCCGCGGCATCGATCCCGCCGGCGTGCAGGCCGCAACTGCCGAAATGGCAGCTGCAGGCGTGCGCATCATGACGTCCAGGGATGTGCTCGCAGAGCGATGACGCGGTCTACTTCGGCGCGCCGTTCTTCCATGTCACCGGCTGTCCGAAAAGCGGTATGGTCGAGATCGACATCTTGGCGGAACCGTCGGTCAATTCGCGCGAATGGGCGAGATAGATCAGTGTATTGTTTTTCTTGTCGTAGATGCGGTTGACGACGAGCTTCTTCCAGATCAGCGAAAGCCCTTCGCGAAACACTTCCTCACCCTCCTGGCCGAGATCGATGTCGCCGATCGTCACCGGCCCGGTCTGGCGGCAGGCGATCGAGTTGTTGGAGGGGTCCTCGAACCAATTGCCCTTTCTCAGACGGTCGATGACGCTGCGGTCGAAATAGGTGACATGGCAGGTGACGCCGGTAACCTTCGGATCGGTGACCGCATCGATCAGGATATCGTTGCCGAGCCAGTCGACGCCGACCTCGCCGACGGTTTCAGCTTGCGCGGGCAGGGATGCGACACTTGCCGCGATAAGCGCGCAGGCGGTGAGAAGACGAAGGGGAATCGGCATCGATTGTTCTCCAGAGACGGTATCCCTGACATAGTATGGCCGCTTGACAATGCAAGCCGCATGGCCGGGCAGCGCCGGTATCAGCCAACGTTCGACAGGGGCTGTGCCGAGGTGACTGCCATGGCCGCCGCCCGCATCTGCGCGGCGGCACCGGCCAGCGCCCGGGCGCTGGCTGCGGAAGCCGCTTCCAGGCTGTTGGCGATACTCAACCGGTCGCGTCCCGTCGCCTTGGCTTCGTAGAGCGCAAGATCCGCCTGCATCATCAGATCGGCCAATGCGCCGCCAGGCTCGGCGATGGCAATGCCGATGCTGACCGTCAGCGGTATCGCCCTGCCTTTGCCGTTGCTGGCTGGCGTTGTTCTGACCGCTGAACAGATCGCCTCGGCGAGGGCGACCGCTTCCGGGCGGCCGACGCCGGTCAGCACGATGCCGAATTCTTCGCCGCCCAAACGCCCCAGAAAGCCACGGCCGGCAAGTGTCTGTTTGACAATCCTGGTGAAGTGTCCAAGCGCCGCGTCGCCGCCAGCGTGGCCGTGCTGATCGTTGATCTGCTTGAACCTGTCGAGGTCGAGCAGCATGAATGCGGTCTGGCGCCCAAATCCGGCGGCGGCGTTGGACATTCGCTCGCATTCGGCCATGAAGGCCCGCCGCGACAGGGCGCCCGTCAGTTCGTCATGGGCGATCAAATGACGGAGATTGGCAATCACCCAACCGTGCAGCAGCAGGACGACGCCGAGCAGGAACAGCGGGATCATCAGGTGTCGGGCAGCCACGAGCGCCGTTGCCCATATCTGCGGTTCGATGCCGCTGCCCAGGTCGGTGGCTACGCCAAGGACCCGAATGGCGTGCAGGGCAGCCACTGCGAGGGCGGACAGCCAGCAGAACAGCACATACGGGGCGATCGCCTTTTGCCCCGACCAATGGCGCAGGATCGTGACACCGGTGAGAAAATAGACCAGCCCTGCCAGGGCGCCACTGAAAGCGAAAGACGGTTCCGGATTTTCGAACACTTGAATGAATACGCCGAGGACAATCATCGTGCAGGCAAGGGTTGCGACGAGCAGCGTCGATCCGAGTGGCCTCCGCCCGAGGAATTCGCGAAAGCCGTTCAAGGCGGCCAGAGACGCAGTGACCATCAGCGTCGATCCGACCACCGCATTGAACCAGGGCGGCGTCGCCGTCGATGCCAGGCTGGCGCCGGCGCAAAGCGTCGAGAAAACGCAGGCGAGGATGAAACTGCCAACACCCGGCGCGCCGCTCTTGCGCAGTAACAGCAGCACGGGAAACATTACCGCAAGGGAAATGACTGCGATGGCGGAAAGAAAACTCATGGGGCGAATTCCTGCCGGGCGGCGCTTAAAAGGTTTGGTCCGTTTGCGCGGATAAGCCTGAATTCGTAGTCATGGCACTTTAATTTTTCCGGCCGAAATTCGCTGCAATTTTATCCAAACCGGTTACTTCCCCTCAATTTCCACTGCTCTTCACACATCGAGGGAGGATTGTCGTCGGCTACCGCAGATTTAGGCGTCGCAAGCCCGAATGCGCGTCATCGGCGAGAGGTCGACCTGGCATCGTGAAGCCTGCCGCACCTTTTGCACTCTGTGGAAACTGCAGGCCGAGCATTGCAGTCATGGCTGAGAAAAAAACCGCCCACCGCTTCGCGTCCATAATATCGCCAAAAATTAAGGTTTGAGACCAAGCGCAGATGCAGCCTCTCGAACCTTGGGTTCCGTGCTGCTGTCGATGCATACCGCATGTCCGCTGGACCATGATGTCGTGGGCGGGGAGGGCGCAGCCTTCTTCGCCTTTTTATATGCCGCAATTGCTGCCCGTCTTCCCGCCTCTCCCTCCTCGTTCGTTCGAGGGCCAGCGTAAAGGAATTGGTTACCATACTTTGTCATTCTTCTGATCGATCGGCATGCCCGGGAAAGCGCAGAGTTTGGCGCCCCTCAAGCATTGGACCGGCCTCCTCGGCAATGCGTTCCGTTGCCTTCGGATTGTGTAATGCGTTTTGGGTAACGAGTATCATGGCGTTTGCGGTCGAAAAGTTCAGTCATGTCGCCTCATCCGGCAAACCGGCAGGCCGCTCGAAAAAGGCGTATTCTCTCGTTTCCGGAGCGACCTTTATCGGTGTTGGTATCGCCGCGGCGGTCTGGATGATTGCGACCTTCGCGGCCATGCAAAGTATGGGGCCGTCGCTGCCGTCGGATAAAAATCCGCGCCTGGAGGCGTCCCTGGGGCTGAATGCGATCGTGCGCGCTGCCCCACAGCAGCAGCGCCTGGTGCGGCTTGCCAAATTCTCGCGGCTCACAGTCCTGCCTCGTATCCATCTGGCCTCCAGGCTTGTCCCGCAAAAGAGCATTGCGGCCGTTGCCTTGACGAAGCCCCCTGTCGACTTTATCGAAAAGACACAGGTTCTGGCGCTGGCGAAGGCGGCTGCGGCGAAGGGCGACGAGGTGATCACCGGCTCGACGCCCATGGTGGCCAATGCGCTCGTTGAAAACGTCTCGCTCAAGGAAGGCTTGGGTAAGCCCTTCAATCTGGTGATGCAGGAACCGGCCTCGTCGCTGAATGGCATGCTCCCGGATTTGGGGCCGCTGCCGCTTTCGAAGCCGAGGAACCTTGCCGACAGCGCCCGCAAACCTGCCGATGGTACCAAGCCGGCGACCAGGGAGCTTGCCTACGCAAAGCCGGGCCTTCCCATGGACGATGGGGACGAGGCTCGTCCGACCTTCCGCGGCCGCAAGGGTGTCGCCTACTACGATATCTCGGCCGGCGTGGTTTACATGCCGAACGGCGAGAAGCTTGAGGCGCATTCCGGCATCGGCAAGATGCGCGACAATCCCGCCTACGTCCATGTCAAGATGAAGGGCCCGACGCCGCCCGGCACCTATAGGGTGACGATGCGCGAGGCGCTGTTCCACGGCGTCGAGGCCGTGCGTCTGACGCCCGTCAACGGTGTAGCGCCGCATGGCCGCGTCGGTCTGCTTGCCCACAGCTATCTCCTGCGCAACCGGGGCGACTCGCACGGCTGCGTCGCCTTCGAGGAATATCCGCGCTTCCTCAAGGCCTTCAAACGCGGCGAGATCACGCATATGGTCATCGTCAACAGCATGAAGGGCGGCTTCTCCGCACCGAAGAAGACGCTGGCCTCGCTGTTTTCGAAGGGCGCGTAGACGCTGCTTGCGGCCGCATTGACGTCTGCGGATGCGCGAGACATATAAATTACGATATGCTAATGTGCCTCCCTCTCGAGGAGGGGGAGATGTTTGCTCCAGATCGGGTTGTTGTCGCCGCGTTCAGTGTTCTGCTCTCCGCCGCAACGCCGTCCGTTGCCGCGCAGTCGATCGGCAAGGCCGTCCACATCAAGACGGCTGTGACGGGGGCGAGCGGCGAGCTTGCGGTCGACGATCCGGTCTATCAGGACGAACGGATTCGCACGTCCAAATCCGGGCTCGGCCAGTTTGTCTTCCGGGATGGCACCAAGCTCGCCGTCGGCTGGGGATCGTCCGTGGTCATCGACAAGTTCGTCTTCGACGGCTCGCGGTCGGTGAAGAAGCTCACCGTCAAGGCGGCCAAGGGCACGTTTCGCTGGATCAGCGGCAATTCCAAGCATGCGGCCTATGAGATATTGACGCCAGCCGGAACAATCGGCGTTCGCGGCACCGCCTTTGATTTCTACATCGGTGCCGACGGCACGACGGCGATCGTCCTGCTGGGCGGATCCGCCAGCTTTTGCGGCCCGGGCGGCTGCAGGGAACTGACGCGGCGCTGCGACTGCGTGGTTGCCAAGCCCAACGGCAGCCTGACCGATACCAGCAAGGTCGATCGCGGCATCTTCGACACGCTCGGCAATACCAAGGCGCTGCCGTTCCTCTCGGGCAATCAGAAGCTTTCGGGCATTGGCGGCAGCGGTTGCGGCCTTGCGAGCCTTGCGGTGCCGCAGGACAAGCCGCCACTCAGGGCGAAACGCGCTGCTCCCGTCAAGCCGATCGTCGAACCCGACGACGACCGGCCGCCGGATGACAAGCCCGACAAGCAGCCGGACGACAAGCCGCGCGACCACGATAAGCCCGACAAGCCGGATGACGAAAAGCCTGAAAGGCCGCGCGACCGCGACAAGGGCCACCGGCATCATGATCGCGACGGCCACAGTGTCGACGACGGCAGCCAGCATCACGGCGACCACGACGACGGCTATCACCGCGGCCGCGACAAGGACCGCAGCGACGGCGATCGTCGCGGCCATGACAAGGACCGCGGCGACAAAGGCCGGAAGGGCAAGTGACGGGCGGGGCGTCTTTGCGGATCTGACGTCGACGATGCTGCTATCTTGCCAGGATAGGCTGACCTGCCGGGGGCGGTACCCATAGGCTGGCTAATGCAGCGTCTTGCCGCCCGGAAGGACGTGCGGCGGTGCGGCGGGACGTTGGAGAAAGTGGTCTGCCCTGCGCGCGATGCGGCGATAGAACTCCGCCAGATCTGCCGACAATCCCCCGCTATGGCTTTTTGCTTCGCGCAGGATTTCGCGAGCGGCCGGCGATTGTGCCGCCAGCGCGTCGATCAGCCGCCCGTGGACATGCTTCAGTGCGGCAAAGCTGGCCGACGCGGCCAAATCCTCGTCGCCGACGACGGCGAAGGTGCGGGTCCGCGTGCTCTTGCCCTTGAGGGCGAGCGCGCCTGCCTCGAGCAGGGCATAGCGCGGCGCCAGCTTCGCCGTGCTTTCCGAGACGAGGATATCGAAACAGACATCCTTGCAGGCAGCCTCGATGCGGGCTGCGACATTGACCGTGTCGCCGACCGCCGAATAGTTGAAATGGGTTTCCGCCCCCATGTTGCCGACGCAGGCAAGGCCGGTATGGATGCCGATGCCGATGCCGACCGTCTGGCCGTTGCCAAAGCCGAAGGCGTCCTGCGCATTGAGGCGGGCCAGCGTTTCGCGCATGGCCAATGCGGCGTGAACGGCCTTGGCCGCATGGTCGCCGACATCGACGGGCGCGTTCCAGAAGGCCATGATCGAATCGCCGATGAACTTGTCGAGGGTCCCTTCATTGGCGATGATGTGGCCGCTGAGGGCGTCGAGGAACGTGTTGAGGAATGTGACCACGGCGGTCGGCGCCAGCCGTTCGCTGATCTCGGTGAAGTTGCGGATATCGACGAACATCACCGTCAGTTCGCGGTCGTCGCCGCCGAGACGCAGGGCGTCCTGCGTGTGCTCGATGCGATAAAGCAGCGAGGGGGAGAGATAGTGGCCAAAGGCCAACCGGACCTCGCGGCGTTCCCTGTCGATCACCAGGAAGCGGAACGCGGTGGCCGCGAAATGAGTGATCGAGCCGCTGACGATCGGTGCCAGCGGATCGAGGAGCAGGCCGCCGTAGAGGAACGCGAGCCAAGAGGCGGCAAGGGCAAGCGCCGTGACCAGCAGACCGCAGACCAGCGCCATGGCGGGGCTGACAAAGGTGGTCAGGAGGACGAGCAGGATGCCGGCCACGGCAATCGACAGGATTTCGAGGCCATCGGCCCAGTCGGGCCGCGAGAGAAAGCGCCCGGAGAGGATCTGCTCGACGATCTGCGCCTGGAGCGAGACGCCGGGTACGTTCTGCCCGAGCGCGGTCGTGCGAATGTCCTGCAGGCCCGCGGCCGAGGTGCCGACGAAGACGATGCTGCCTTCCACGGCCGCACGTGTTTCAGGCGACACGCCTTTTTCGGCCAGTACCTGCCGCGCCGAAACATACCTGTCGGCCCTGTCGGGGGTGAGATAGAGCCAGAGCGCGCCTGCGGCGGTCACCGGCACGACGAAATCGCCGATCCTGATCAGGGTGATGGTGTCTGGAATATCCGCAGCATTGGCCAGCACGTAGGTCGAAGCGCCGAGCGCCACGCGCAGCGCCTCGATGGCGAGGTTCGGATAGAGCTGCCGCCCGTCGCTCAGCAGCAGCGGCACGGTGCGCACCACAGCTGACGGATCGCCGGGATTGAGACTGATATGGCCGATGCCGGCGGCATTGGCCTCAAGCTGCGGCCGCAGCGGCGTCGCGCCGGTGATGCGGGGCGGCGCATGGAAGGGCGGTTCGCCCGTGAAGGCAAAGCCGGCCTTGACCTCGGGCCGGGCGCTGCCATCGTTGGAGAGCGCAAAGCCGAGCACGACCGGCTTTTCGGCAATCGAGCGGGCGAAGATCTCGTCATTGTCCGGCAGCCGCGCAACGATTAGGGGATCGACGCCGACGACATCGCGCATGACCGTGCGTGGCGACAGGCGATCGGGTTCGGAGAAGAGGATGTCGAAGGCGATCGCCGCTGCACCCATTTCCGACAGCCGGTCCACCAGCCTGGCCATGCGGTCCCTCGGCCACGGCCACTGGCCGAATTCCTTCAGCGACGCTTCGTCTATGTCGATCACCCGCACCGGCAGGTCCTGGAACGCTCGCGGCGCAATGCGCTGATACTCGTCGAATGCCACTTCGCGGGCCTGCCGCATCAACTGCGGGTCGCTCGCCCGCAGGATCGTCAGGATCGCTACGATCACCAGACCGACAATGACGCCAACTTGCTGCGCGCGTGTCATGACTACGCCATCCGCCCTCCGACAGCGGAGCCTAGCACAACCGGCGCCGATGGGGAAAACAAGGGTTCGGCCCGCTTGCTCCGGTGCGGGCGCAGATTCTTGTTTGTTGCTGGGGCCTCCTCTTCGGTGTCGGCATCCTCGGGTCAAGCCCGAGGATAAAGAGCGGGAGCCAACCCATGTCTGCGCGTTGGGTCTGTGTGTGGATCCTCGGGTCGAGCCCACTGCTGTCCGGTTTAAATTTCTAGACACGGTGCATGACATTGATTCTACTCGTTTTCAGACGTTTCGCGGCGTTCTGGACACGAATTGGAGATCAATGTCATGCCCCA
>NZ_KB902669.1 GCF_000379605.1 Rhizobium giardinii bv. giardinii H152
GGCATTGGCGTCTATTGCATCTCACCTCTTTATGAACCGCAACCAGGCAAGGCGACGGCGGACAGGCTCGGACTTGTCATGGGCTATTCAGCCTTGAGCCCGAGGCAGATTGAACGGGGGGTCCAACTGCTTCTGGCAGCGATCGAGACAGTGACAGAAGAATTCTGAAGTCGCGTTCCGCATGCCGAACCCCGGACAAACACGATGGGCCTTTGCCCGATGGCAGCCAGTCGCATGAAAATTGAAACTGGACCAGAAACAAGTCATCAAACTGGCACTGTCGAGAAGGCCAGTTCTCCGCCAAAGTTCATCAAGAGCGGCGACGAGTGCAATGACTGTTGGGATTTGTCGTTCCACAGCCAAGCACCAGTATGCGGTAAACAAAGTTGAGATGGTCTTCGCTTGAAGGTCCGGACCGAGGCTTGATAGGGCTGATGCATGACTTGGCAGGGTAAGCTGCTCCACATCCATATTGCGCCGGCAGCTTCCTACGAAATGGAAGAACTGGCTGAAGCGCAACTCATTGCGGGACGTGGAATTCTTGGGGACCGCTACTATCTCGGCACGGGAACCTATTCGCCGAAACCCGATGTTCGCGAAGTCACGCTGATCGAGGTCGAGGTTCTCGAGGCGATAGCCCAAGGTGAGCCAAAGATCCCGGGGTTTAAAGCCGAACTTGCGCCTGAGGATCATAGACGCAATCTGACCACCCGCGGCGTCCCGCTCAGTCATCTTGTTGGCAAGCGCTTTCGGGTCGGAGAAACAATTCTTCGGGCAGCGCGGCTGAACTTTCCTTGCAAATATATCGAGGAGTTGCTCGGCATTCCCGGCCTTTACGAAGGTCTTCTGAACCGCTCCGGCCTGAACTGCGTGATCGAGGTTGGTGGCGTCATCCGCCCCGGCGATCCCATTCTTCCGATGGACGAGTGAACGACATGGCATCACCACGTATCATCATGAAGCTGAAGGTTGTCGCCACCCGCAAAGAACCGGGGGACGTGTTCGTCGTCGAACTCGAGCATCCA
>NZ_KB902670.1 GCF_000379605.1 Rhizobium giardinii bv. giardinii H152
GCGCCCCGGTCTTCACTATACGTCGCCGGGCATGGCTGCGGTCGCGATGATGAAAGCGTTCAATATCAAACGTATCGCCTTGCTCACACCCTATGGCCCTACTCTGCACAATGCCTTTGCACCCTATCTAGCTCGCTACGGAATTGAGGTCGTCGCTGATCTTTCCCTCGCGCATTCTATGAACCTGGTAACCGACGACGATATTGGTCGAGTGCCGGTCAATCGGATTGAAGCAGAATTGAGCCAACTTCTGGGGAATGCACAGCCAGTAGACGCGGCCTTCGTATCTTGCGCAGCCTTCTCGGTAAAGCAATCCGACTTGGTGGAGATGACTGAGGCACTTGGATGTCCGGTGCTGGCTAGCGTGCATTCCACCGCATGGCACGTTTTGGACCTCGTAGGGGAACATGGCCTCAGGGATAAGTTCGCTTTGGACCTTGGGCTGCCACGCCTGTCTCAACCAACAATTTCGGTGTCCTGACCTGGAGTAGCCCGACAATGCTTACGAACGATCTGCTCTCCCGCGAGGAGCGCGAAACCGTTATCGAAATGCGGCATGCGATGCATCGCGAACCCGAGTTGTCGAACCAGGAGACTAAAACGCAGAAGCGGATCCTCGACGCGCTGAGGCAATTTGGGCTGGAGGGAGCAAAGACATTTCACAATACCGGTGTCTATATCGACATTGAAGGCCACGCTCCCGGTCCAACACGTTCGATTGCCTTGCACGGTGATATAGACGCGCTTCCCATTCACGAAAGCCGTGACGATCTTCTCTATCGGTCGCAGACCCCGGGTGTACTGCACGCGTGTGGGCATGGCATGCATGCCTCGATCGCACTTGGAACGGCTTTGGCGTTTCACCGGATGCGGCAAAGCTTTTCAGGCAGAGTGCGAGTGATTTTTCAGCCTGCCGAAGAGGCAGAGCCGCTGGGCGGACGGAGTGTCGCGGAAGAGGGGTTGTT
>NZ_KB902671.1 GCF_000379605.1 Rhizobium giardinii bv. giardinii H152
AAGGGACTTCCAGTCAGGATCACGTTGATCGACCGGCGAAACCACCATCTCTTCCAACCGCTTCTGTATCAAGTCGCAACAACCCTGCTTGCGACGTCCGAGATCGCTTGGCCTATAAGGTCGCTATACCGTGATCGCGAAGAGGTCACCACACTCCTTGGCGACGTCGTAGCCGTCGAAAACGGTGCTCGGTCCGTTACTCTCCGAACCGGAGAAGTCATCCCCTACGACACCTTGGTTCTGGCATCGGGAGCCACCCATGCATATTTCGGACACGATGAATGGGAGCCCGTTGCACCGGGTTTGAAGACATTGGAGGATGCAACGACCATTCGCCGCCGTGCGCTCCTGGCATTCGAGAGGGCCGAACTGGCGGATGAGGCGGCGGAACGGGATTCGTATCTTACATTTGCGATTGTTGGTGCCGGACCGACTGGCGTCGAACTGGCCGGAATTATCGCCGAGCTTTCCCAGAAAACACTCCCGAAAGAATTTCGTCGAATCGATACGCGAAAGACACGGGTGCTTTTAATCGAGGCAGGCCCGAGAATACTGCCCTCATTCGTGGAAGACTTATCGCGGTATGCTCATGGTAGCCTGGAGCAGCGCGGCATCGAAATAATGCTCGGTAAGCCTGTCACGAACTGCACGGCCGACGGTGTCACAGTCAACGACACTTTTATCCCCTGCCGTACGATTATCTGGGCCGCTGGCGTGCAGGCCTCTCCGGCGGGACGCTGGCTGGATGCTCCGACCGACCGCGCAGGACGAGTGGTCGTCTCACCAGATTTGACGGTGCCCGGCCATCCCGAAATCTTTGCTGTCGGAGATACGGCAGCGGTAGTGCAGGCTGATGGACGGCCGGTGCCAGGCATCGCTCCAGCAGCGAAGCAACAAGGGGCATTCGTTGCCAAGGTTCTTCGGGGTCGCCTATTGGGTACTTCGAAGACTGAGGTGTTTCGCTACAAACACCAGGGCAGCCTCGCCACCATCGGCAACAACTCGGCCGTGATCGATTTT
>NZ_KB902672.1 GCF_000379605.1 Rhizobium giardinii bv. giardinii H152
ATTGAGTACGCCGTCAACGTGAAATTGTACCGAGGCTTCGTCAATTAGTCCGTTCGCGCCGGCCTCAGACATGACTGCGAGCCTGTCCTTCGAGGCAAATCCTGTCGGCGGGCGGCCCGGCTTGGACATGTGAGCAACGGGGAGCCCGACAACGAGTTCGGCGTCGAAGCACATCGCCATGCGTCTGGCGCGCTCGTCTAGTGGAAGATTTTCTGTGCGCTGGTAGATGGCGAACTTGGAAACATTCTCCCGAAGATCGCCTCCGTGCATATCAACATAGCAATCCGCATCCACGCACCACTCGTTCATTATCGCGTCACAAAGGATCTCTGAGAACGAGCCGTCAGGGCTACCAGGGAAAGAGAAATTAATATTCTTCCCATCAATCGGGCAAACGTATTGGCTGTACTTGTAGACCGCGGGCTGGTTGACGAGCGGGATGATAGAAACACTCCCCCGGATGTGGCTGGGATCGAACAATGTCTGAATTCGAACCGCGGCCTCAATGGCGGCAACTTCATTCACGTGCACCCCTGCGGAAACGCAAAGCTTCGGCCCACTACGATCGCCGCGGATCTCGCAAAGAGGCCACGTGTATCCGGAAAGGCCCGGGTTGGCGAAGGACAAGTGGCCTCGGAAGACGCCGGGCTCTCCATACGCAACGCTATTCGGTGATGCAGTAATCTTCATTATCTTAGTGCTCTTCGTTCTGATGTTGGTCTCTATTGGACCGCTACAACGATCTCTCCAGATCGTTTCAAGTTTTATGGGAAAGTCTTACGTGCGATCGGCGCAGAATTGCCTCGCGGCCATTGCCGCAATGCCAAGTGCTTGGCCGATTGTTCCTCTCGTCATCGCACCCCAAAGATCCTTATCTGCGGGTAAGCGCGAGCTTTCGTCCCTCGTCGGAGAGGCTCCCGATGGTGAGCAGTTGTCCACCGCCAGCTCCGATTTTTGTGCTGCAGATCCAATGTCTTTAACGTCGAACGGCTTTGCGATCTCACGCCGATCGACAATCAC
>NZ_KB902673.1 GCF_000379605.1 Rhizobium giardinii bv. giardinii H152
GCTCCAGGCCTGCGTTTCGACAATCGTGCTCGACGTTGGCTGAGAATGGTCGAGGATATCGGAAATCTCGGCGGCGGTGGGCCAAAGGTCCGAAAACACCACGTCCCTTCCATTGCCATGGGCGATAACCTGCGAGGCGATATCGATATCGATACGCCCGGCGAGCGCGAAAGCTACAACCAGCGCCGGGCTCATCAGATAAGCGGATGGAAGTGCCCGATGAATACGGCCTTCGAAGTTCCGATTGCCGGAAAGTACCGCAACGGCCGCGCCTCCTTCTGCCGATATCATGTCTTCAACGCCCGGCGCCAGATCTCCCGTATTGCCCACACACACGCCGCAGCCGTAGGCCGCAATGTGAAAGCCCAAAGCGGAGAGGTCTTGCAGGAGACCCGACGTTTCGAGATAGCCGACTATTCGGCGCGATCCCGGTGCAAGCACTGTCTTGATGGACGGGTCAATGGCAAGCCCCCGCGCCCGTGCTTTACGCGCAACCAGACCCGCGGCCACCATGGATGCAGGATTGGCGGTATTGGTGCACGAGGTTATGGCGGCCAGCGCAATGCGGTGATCCCAGGACGACTTTACCGTATTGCGCAGTCTCGCCAAATCCGGCACGTCAACGAGCTGGTCAGGCCGCGATGGGCCTGCCACGCGCAGCGTGATCGAGCCGAGATCGAAGTGAAGGGTTCTGTTGTAGACTGCCTCCGGACGGGAGGACCAGCCGAAAATCCTCTGGTTTTCCAGGTGTTCGCCAATGATCTCGAGATGGTCTTCGTTTCGCCCTGTGTCTTTCAGATAGTCGATGACGGCCTGGTCGCAGGGAAAGAAGGCAAGGGTCGCGCCATATTCGGGCGCCATATTTGCAAGGGTACAGCGGTCTGGCACGCTGAGGCTGTCCACGCCTTCTCCGACGAATTCGAGGTACCTGCCGACAATGCCAGCCTTGCGCAGAAATGCAGTAAGCGTGAGGGCGATATCTGCGGCCATGACGCCCGGCTGCGGGCGCCCG
>NZ_KB902674.1 GCF_000379605.1 Rhizobium giardinii bv. giardinii H152
TTCCAGATGACACGACTGACTCTGGCGATCTTGCCACCTGCAAGTCCGTCGGGGGCCTCGCTGCGGGGAACATACTCTTCAAACTTGTCGAACGTAATGTTAGCCCCGGGTACAAAAAGCTCCTCGTTGAACTTGAATGGCCCCGATCCGATGTGTGTGGTAACCGCTTCACTCGGCGGACGATCTGCATCCTTTTCGCGCATGATGAACAACGGATAGGTGCTGACTTGTGCCAGTTGATCAATCAACAAACCAAGTGGCTCTTTAAGGGTGATGACGAAGGTTTTGTCGTCCTTTATGGAAACATCCTGCGCCCGCTGCTGTACCAGACTTCCACCTGGTGTCTGGAACCAACGGCGAATTGAGGCAACACAATCCGCCGCCGTAACCTTTGTGTGGTCGTGCCAGCTCAGTCCGTCTCGAAGCTGGAAGGTGTAAGTCCTCTTGTCGTCCGAAGCGCTCCAATCCCCGATCATTTGCGGCTGTGGCACGAGCTTTGAATCGAGGCCGAAGAGCATATCGTAGACACCAAAGGCGTAATCGCCGATATCTACGTCTGTCGTCGTGTAAGGATCGAAGGCCTGCGGCACGCCGTGGGACCATTTCACTGGTTCTCCTCCGGTCGATGCCTGTGCGCGGAGCAGGGAAGGGAACGACGCTGCCGCTCCCATGGCCATGCTCGCTTTGATTACGTTTCTCCGAGAGATCTCCATTGTCTAAGTTCCCCTACTTGTTTTTGATTTCATTTGGTCAGTGATGGAGTTGCGTTAGCTGTAACGACGCGGACTAAATGTCCCTGAGCGATATTGATGGCGCGTCTCTCTCTCCGGCGAGCAAACTGGCTACATCGAATGGAATTGACAAATAGAGTTTCGATATGTGCTCATCTCGAAACCAGATTGTTGAGATCGGTCAAAGGCTTGTTAAGCAAATGTTCGCTGCATGCTGGAACGCATTGATCCCAACTCAGTCGGGCGACAAAGCTCTAGCCGTAGACCCTAGTCTCCCTG
>NZ_KB902675.1 GCF_000379605.1 Rhizobium giardinii bv. giardinii H152
TGTTCCATGCGAATACGAAGGCGAACATGGATGTGACAATGATACCCGGGCGAACGATCGGAAGCGTGATCCGCCACATGATTGTGTACCAACGGGCGCCGTCGACCCGCGCAGCCTCCTCAAGCTCCACTGGTACTTCATCGATGAAGCTCTTCATCAACCAGACGGAAAACGGGATCGTCAGCGTCTGTAAAACCAAGATCATCGAGAAGTAGGAACCCTGGAGGCCAATGCGCGTGATAAGGACGAAATAAGGGATCAAGAACGCGACGGGCGGAGCCATCAGCAGGCCAAGATACCACAACATGATGTTCTTCTTGCCGCGCAGCTTAAAACGGGACAGCGCATAGGCAGCAGGAACCGAGAAGGGCAAATTGAGCAATACCGCTCCGATGGCGACGATGAGACTGTTGACCAACTGCGGCGCATTGGTGCCGGGATCGACGAGAATATGCCGGAAAGCATCGAGATTGGGCTCGAAGCCGAATTGCGGCGGCATTGTGAACGCGGTCTCGGCCGGCCGGATCGCAAGCGCGATGAACCACAGGATTGGCCCGACGAAGATTGCCAGGAAAAGGAGGCCGGCGGCGTATGTCAGTGCTGTGTTGAAGCTTGTGTGGCGACGGGACATTTTACCACTCCTCGTTTCGGAACGCGAAGAACACGTAGAGGGCAACGATGACGTTGACGATCAGCACGGTGATCCATGTCATTGCGCTGACAAGACCAATGTTGAAGTTCACAAGACCCTGTTCGTAAAGCGAATAACCAAGTGTGCGGGTGGAGGTGCCAGGCCCGCCGCGGGTCAGCACAAGCACAGTGTCGAAGGTGTTGAAAATCTGCATGAAGCGCAGCATGACGATAATGATTGCGGTGCGTTTGATCAGCGGCAGCTTGATCCGCATCAGGATCGTCCACGCAGACGCGCGATCCAGGCGTGCGGCCTCTAAAATCTCGTCGGGGACGGCCAGCAGGCTTGCATAGAGGACGATTGCGAAGAACGGC
>NZ_KB902676.1 GCF_000379605.1 Rhizobium giardinii bv. giardinii H152
GGATGCTGTTCGCTCGGCGTCAGTGGCAGAGAGCACATGCGGGTATGGAGTTGCCCAACGGCTGCGGCGGCCGCAACAGCGTCGATATCGCGCTTAAGGTCGATTGCCGTCTTCGCTGAGGCCAAGGTGAACATCGACATCGACCCGTTTGCTGCCTTGATCGGGACAGTGATGCCGGAGCGAATGCCGAAGTCGGCCGCTTGGGCATAAAAAGCCCGCTCGGCTTTGGAGAGGCGAGGCCGTTCCTGCTCTCCTGGAACAACTGGGCTTCGTCTCACCGTAACCAACAACCACTCCACGACGATCGATAACTATTATCGAATGACGCCTCTCGGTCCAGAACAATGTGGACCTAAGAGATCGCGCTGAAATGGCTCTGTTTATCGGACCAATACGAACTAGTGTTCTAAAACCCGCAGCCGCTTTCAATTGCGGGAGAACAAGGGGAACCAACATGGAAGTGCTAAAAACGATAACGCGCCTCGCCTCGCCTGCCGCTTCTGCGCCCAAGATTTCGATGCTAGGCAAATTTGCAGTAGCGCTTATAGCCATCAGCAGCTTGCACACGAGATCTGCGGCTGCAGAAGAAAATATCTCAATTTACTTCGTAGGTTGCGCGGCGCCGACGGGCTTTCACGGTTACCTTGCGCGCGGCGCGGAAGAAGCCGGAAAGAACCTCGGCGTTGATGTGCATTATATCTACCCAGACCAGCTGACCATTCCAAACCAGATCCAGAAAATCGAGGAGGCGATGGCGGCACAGGCAGACGGTATTGCCGTCTGTGCTTTCGCCGACGATTCCGCATACGCGGATGTCGCCGCTCGAGCCAAGGAAGCCGGGATAGCGTTCGGCAGCGCTGCGGCCCCTCCTCCGGGCTCGCTCGCTCGCAAGCCGGATGACATCTTCCTCTTCCGTGCCGGTTCTGATGAAGGTGCTGCCGGACAGCTCTCGGCACGTCGTCTGCTCGACATGGGCGTAAAGGGCCGGGTGGTTGTTGCCAATCA
>NZ_KB902677.1 GCF_000379605.1 Rhizobium giardinii bv. giardinii H152
CACCACCGAGACCTTCGCCACCGAGCATCCGGACATCGTCAGGCGTGTCATCGCCGCCTATGAGCAGGCGCGCGCTCAGGCGATCGCCGATCCAACTGCATTGAAGGCGGCCTTAGTCGAGGCGGCGAAGCTGCCGGACGAGGTGATCGCCAAGCAACTCGAACGCACGGATATCTCCCAGCCGACGATCGGCGACCTTCAGCGTGACACGATCTCGAAAGCGGGTATCGCCTTGCAGAGCGCCGGTGTTCTTCCGGCCGACGTGGATATCCAGAAAGTCACCAGCGAACTGATCGATGACAGTTTCGCTGTCGGGAAAACGCAGTGAAGGCGTAAAGCATCGTCATGGCGGATTTGGCCGAGACTGGAATCAACACAGAGACAAACACGTCGCGATCAGTCGCGGCGTCGGCGTTTTATGGAGTGGGCCGTCAGGCGACGGCAGCCATCATCGTGCCCGCTCTCGGGCTGCTGTTCTGGGAAGTCGCGGTTGCAGCCGGATGGTTTTCCGGCCGTCTCATGCCGCCTCCGTCCAGGGTTGCGGCGACCTTGTGGGCTCTTTTGAAGTCCGGCGAATTGTTCAACCATATCGGCATTACGACTGTCAGGGTGTTCTTCGGATTTGTCCTCGGCACCGTCACGGCCACTATGGCGGGCGCCGTGACCGGATATTTCGGATTGGCGCGCCGCCTGATCGACCCGTCGCTTCAGGCGCTTCGCTCCATTCCGTCAATCGCCTGGGTGCCTTTGTTCATTCTCTGGTTCGGGATTTTCGAAGCGTCGAAAGTGGCGCTGATCGCTGTCGGTGTCTTCTTTCCGGTCTATCTCGGTGTGTCGGGCGCTATTTTGTCGGTTGACCGCAAGATCGTCGAGGTCGGGCGGATCTTCCGGCTGTCCGGATTTACCATGGTGCGGCGGGTGATGATGCCGGCAGTCTTGCCAGCCTATGTGATTGCCTTGCGGTCGGGGCTCGGTCTTGGTTGG
>NZ_KB902678.1 GCF_000379605.1 Rhizobium giardinii bv. giardinii H152
CAGGCTGATCGCCGGCCTTGATGCATTGAACATCCCATTGGTAGGACCTCGCGACCGAGCCGTTCGCGCGCCCCACATCTATGTGGCGGCACTCCCTGCAGATGAATGGGTGGACTACTTTGCATCCGTCGACGTCCGCGTCTCGCCGGAACGTGACGGAGTGCGGATCTCGCTTGGAATGTTCAACAATGCCTCGGACATAGACCGCCTTCTGGAGGTCATACGCACTCGGCGCCAGGCAAATGGCCAATCGACGCAGGCGGCCTAGGTTCGGTCGCTTCAGCGCATTGGCGCACGGGCATTCGACCGCCTGGGATGGCCGGGGCATTCACGCACTAAACGCGATTTCCCATGAGCATTAGCAAAGGACCAAGCAAATTGACCAGGGCTCCGACAATTGAACGCATCGAGAGAGATTCGCTTGGGCCGGTATGCATTCCGACGGCTGCCTATTATGGACCGCAAACGGCGCGAGGGATTGCCAACTTCCCGATCTCAGGTATCTCGATCAGTCACTTTCCAAACTTCATTCGGGCTCTGGCTTACGTGAAGATGGCGGCAGCGCGAGCAAACGCTAAACTTGGCGACCTCGATATCGCCAAAGCCGATGTGATATGCGCGGTTTGCGAAGAAATTGTCGCGGGGCACCATATGGGCGAATTCCCTCTCGATGTCTTCCAGGGCGGGGCGGGCACATCGACCAACATGAACGTCAACGAGGTCATCGCTAACCGGGGCCTGGAAATCATGGGGCTGCCACGCGGACAGTATGCCGACCTACACCCAAACAACGACGTCAACCTCGCCCAATCCACGAACGACGTATACCCCACGGCGATCCGGGTGGCGATCCTGCTCTCCCAGGGAACGCTGCAGCGTGCTCTTGGCCAACTGGCGAGCGAACTTGAGAGCAAGGCGGATCAGTTTTCGGGCGTGATCAAGCTTGGCAGAACCCAGCTTCAGGACGCCGTCCCAATGACCTTGGGACAAGAATTCCAGGCGTT
>NZ_KB902679.1 GCF_000379605.1 Rhizobium giardinii bv. giardinii H152
CACGCAAAACGCTGGTAATAGTGGCGATTTTGCTCACGCAAAACGCTGGACATTCGGCAAAGCCGAATGCGGACGCGACAATCCTAACGGATTGCGCTGGTAATACCGACATTCGGCTAAAGCCGAATGCGGAGATAACGCGGGGTGGAGCAGCCCGGTAGCTCGTCAGGCTCATAACCTGAAGGCCGCAGGTTCAAATCCTGCCCCCGCAACCAAAAATTCCCAAAATACCCGACCCTTGTGCCCTCACGCACAAGGGTTTTTCTGTTTCTGAGCTTAGAATTTACAGGGTCTCCCCTTGGGGGAGGCACGAATTTGCCACAAGATCCCCGATGAGCGGTCCGGCTTTTGATAGCTCTCTGATGGTTTGGCGCCAGCTTCAGGCCGGATTTGCTGGTGCTATGCCCCTCCCTGGCTGGGGCGCTGTGAAACGGTTGTGCCCTGGGTCAGCGCCTGTAGCGCAGGCCCTCCCGGAGAGTGGCCAGCAACACAAACCAACAGTGTTGCATCATTGCGATATACGAGACAGGAATGTCGGCGCGGTTCCAGGATTGTGGTCCTTGCAATGGCCACTTGTTAAAATCGCATCAAAACGATATTCCTCGGAAAAAGGGGAAAGGGGAGGATCGAATGAACCCTCGAAAAGGACAACGCATTGCGGTGCTGTCTGATGCCCTGTCACAGCACCGCATCCTCCATATCAAGACGGCGGCCCAGATACTCGGCGTTTCCGAGATGACCGTTCGTCGGGATGTGAGCGCCAACGCCGATCAGTTCGCGTTTTTCGGCGGCCATATCGTGCCTGCCTCGGATGTGGAGAACGACAATCCCTATGAACTATCCAGAGCCGCGGACAGTCATGCCGCGGCAAAGAGGCAAGCTTGCGCCCACGCTGTTGAATACATCCACGACGACGACACGATCTTCTTCGATTGCGGCACGACGGTGCCATATCTTGTTGACCTTCTTCCCGATCACTATCACCTCACCGCGATCTGTTACGCCCTCAACATAGCCGAGCGGCTGACCCGCAAGCCGAACGTTCGCCTCGTCATGCTGGGCGGGCTTTATCATTCGGCTTCGGCGTCTTTTTCCGGTTCCGCAGGGCTGGAAACGCTTGATGCCCTCGGCATCAATGTCGCGTTTCTCTCCGCCGCAGGCGTCGACAGCCGCCGCGGCGCGACATGCGCGCATTTCCACGAGGCGGAAATCAAGCGGAAAGCCATGTCCCGGGCCCAGAAGACCATTCTCCTTGTCGACAGCAGCAAGATCGGCAAGCTCAAGCCCGCTTTCTTCAGCGATCTGCAGTCCTTCGATGCGGTCATCACCGAAGATGGAATCAAACACTTCCCGGAGTGATTGCCTTTTTTCCATTTGCTGGCAAGAATCAAACTTGACGCCGCCTCGGTATGGTGGAAATGTCACAAAATAATGTTATGAAAATAACAAGCAAGCCGATGGTGTAACACCGCCCAGCACGGGGGAGGATAATCAAGTGGAACGAGAAAGCGGGCTGCGCAGGTTGGCCGGTGACGAAGCGTCCCCCATGCTGTCGAACCATGCCGCGGTGCGCAATCCAGGCATGCCGCTGGATCTCTCCTGGGTGCTGGATTCACGCGTCAATCTGTCGGCGACCGAGCGCCGCGTCGCGACCTTGCCCGGCCGTCGCACGGTCAAGAAGGACGCGCAGGCGGCCTGGCTGCTGAAGGCAGTTACCTGCATCGATCTGACGACGCTGAACGGCGACGACACGGCCGAGCGTGTCAAGCGGTTGTGCGCCAAGGCGATGAACCCCATCCGCGCCGACATTCTGGATTCCCTCGGCATGAGCGGCCATTCGATCACCACCGGCGCCATCTGCGTCTACCATCGTTTTGTTGCCACCGCCGTCGAGGCGCTCGGAGATTCCGGCATTCCGGTTGCTGCGGTTTCGACAGGGTTCCCGGCCGGTCTCAGCCCGCACCATCTCAAGGTCAAGGAAATCGAAGCATCGGTTGCCGACGGCGCCAAGGAAATCGACATCGTCATCACCCGTGAGCACGTGCTGACCGGCAATTGGACAGCGCTTTACGAGGAAATGAGGGACTATCGCGCCGCCTGCGGCGATGCCCATGTCAAGGCAATTCTGGCGACCGGCGACCTGAAGACCTTGCGCAATGTCACCAAGGCCTCGCTCGTTTGCATGATGGCAGGCGCCGATTTCATCAAGACATCGACCGGCAAGGAAGGCGTCAACGCGACGCTGGCCGTGACATTGACGATGCTGCGGGCGATCCGCGCCTATCAGGAGCGCACCGGCATCAAGATCGGCTACAAGCCGGCCGGCGGCATTTCCGCGGCGAAGGACGTGTTGAACTACCAGTTCCTGATGAAGGACGAACTGGGCCGCGAGTGGCTGGAGCCCGACCTCTTCCGTATCGGGGCATCAAGCCTGCTTGCGGATATCGAGCGGCAGCTGGAGCACCACGTCACCGGTGCCTATTCTGCCCTCAACAGACACCCGATTGGATGATCCAGATGACCGTTGCCAAGTATTTCGACGAAATGTCCTACGGGCCTGCACCTGAAGCCGACACGGAAGCTCGCGAATGGCTGGCGCGCCACACTTCCGGTTTCGGCCACTTCATCAATGGGGCGTTCGTGGCTTCCGCGTCGGCCAGGAGCTTCGACACGTTCGAACCAGCCACCGGCAAGGTCCTTGCGAAGCTCGCGACGGGCGGCGCCGAGGATGTCGACAACGCGGTTGCCGCGGCTCGCAAGGCACAGGTGTCATGGGCGCGACTGCCGGGCCATGCGCGCGCGCGCCATCTCTATGCGCTTGCCCGGATGATCCAGCGTCATGCGCGCCTGATTGCTGTGGTCGAGGCGATCGACAATGGCAAACCGATCCGCGAAACCCGCGATCTCGACGTGCCGCTGGCGGCCCGTCACTTCTATCATCATGCCGGATGGGCGCAGATCCAGGACACGGAATTTGCCGATCATGTGCCGGTGGGCGTCGTCGGCCAGATCATTCCGTGGAATTTCCCGTTCCTGATGCTGGCCTGGAAAGTGGCGCCTGCTCTGGCGCTCGGCAATGCCGTCGTTCTGAAACCTGCCGAATTCACGTCACTGACGGCCCTTCTCTTTGCCGAACTCGCTTCCGCGGCGGGTCTTCCGCCGGGCGTGCTCAACATCGTCACGGGAGACGGCGAAACAGGAGCGCTGCTTGTCGGGCACGAGGATATCGACAAGATCGCCTTTACCGGATCGACCGAGGTCGGACGCGTCATTCGCGAGCGCACGGCGGGCAGCGGCAAATCCTTGACCTTGGAACTCGGCGGCAAGTCACCTTTCATCGTTTTTGACGACGCCGACATCGACGGCGCCGTGGAAGGGGTCGTCGATGCGATCTGGTTCAATCAGGGGCAGGTCTGCTGCGCGGGTTCGCGACTTCTGGTGCATGAAGGAATTGCCGACATTTTTCATGAGCGGTTGAAGCGCCGCATGCAGACATTGCGGGTCGGTCAGCCTCTGGACAAGTGCATCGACATGGGTGCGATCATCGCACCGGTGCAATTGACGCGCATCGAAGCACTGGTGAATAAGGGAGTGTCAGAAGGCGCGACGCTGCATCAAGCCAAGATCGATATGCCGAAGGGCGGCAGCTTCTATCCGCCGACGCTTCTCAGCGGCGTGCAGCCGACATCGATCGTGGCGACTGAGGAAATCTTCGGGCCGGTTGCGGTCTCCATGACTTTCCGTACGCCGGAAGAGGCGATCCAGCTTGCCAATCACACGCGCTACGGCCTCGCCGCGAGCCTCTGGAGCGAGACGATCGGCCTGGCGCTGAACGTTGCTGCGAAGCTCGCAGCAGGCGTGGTCTGGGTGAACGCTACCAATCTATTCGACGCCGCCGTCGGTTTTGGTGGCAAGCGCGAATCCGGTTTCGGCCGGGAAGGCGGACGGGAAGGTTGCTACGAATATCTGAAGCCGAAGGCCTGGATCGGCCGCAAGGCGCGCCCTGCAACCCCTGCTCCTTCGCCAGTTAAGCCGGCTGCCGGCGATTTTACCCTGTCCACCATTGACCGGACGGCAAAGCTCTTCATCGGCGGCAAGCAGGCGCGGCCGGACGGCAATTATTCCCGTGTCATCGCCTCACCCAAGGGCAAGGCGATCGGCGAAGTCGGCGAGGGCAACCGCAAGGACATCCGCAATGCCGTGGTTGCCGCTCGAGCCGCGACCGCCTGGTCGAATGCTACCGCCCACAACCGCGCTCAAATTCTGTATTACATCGCCGAAAACCTCAGCGGCCGCGCCGACGAGTTCGCCGCACGGATAACCGCGATGACCGGAGCGTCCGCAGCCAGTGCAAAAGCCGAGATTGACGCCGCGATTTCGCGTCTCTTCACCTATGCGGCCTGGGCGGACAAATATGAAGGCGTCGTTCACCAGCCACCACTCCGCGGTGTGGCCCTGGCCATGCCGGAAGCCATTGGGGTGGTTGGCGTCATTTGCCCGCCGGAAGCGCCGCTGCTCGGCCTTGTCAGTCTGGTTGCGCCGCTGATTGCCACCGGCAATCGTGTCGTTGTCGTGCCGAGCGAGCCCTATCCGCTGTCGGCGACGGATTTTTACTCGATTCTGGAAACGTCGGACCTGCCTGCCGGTGTCGTCAACATCGTGACCGGCTCGGCAATCGAACTGGCAAAGACCCTCGCTGCACACAATGATGTCGATGCGGTGTGGGCCTTCGGCTCCACCGAGCTTTCGGCGATGGTGGAGAAGCTGTCTTCGGGCAATCTGAAACGCACGTTCGTGGACAATGGCAAGGCGACGGACTGGATGGACAGGGCTGCGGCAGAAGGGGCGCTATACCTTCGCCGCGCCGTGGACGTGAAGAATATCTGGATCCCCTACGGAGAATAAGGGATACTGCTTGCTCACCTGGGCGGGAGGAGAACCGCTGTGAAAGGCGTGAGCGCACGCAATTTTTAAGGCGATCCAGATCGGCGTCGTTGACGGACGGCGAATATCAGGTCGCGCAGCAGACCAAGGCTCAAAAATCCGTGCTTTTGCGAGCCGCCGGCGTTGGATGACCTGCCGAAGAGGAGTTGCGGCACGGCCGGCTCTCGTCCATATATCCAGGCATCCGCCTCGCAGAGGCATTCAAGGCCGGAGGCCAAATGAGCTCGCCTGCAGACAATGTCACGGTCGAACCGGCTAGTACACGGAAATTCCTCGTCCTTCTGCTTGGCTCCATCGGGGTGGTCTATGGTGATATCGGCACCAGTCCGCTTTATGCCTTCCGAGAGGCGCTCAGACCTTTCTCCCACGACGGCGTGACCCAGGCAGAAATCGTTGGCCTGATCTCGCTGATGGTGTGGACGCTGACGATCATCGTCACCTTCAAATACGTCCTGTTTCTGTTGCGCGCCGACAATGACGGCGAGGGCGGAACATTGTCGCTGCTGGCGCTGCTGATGAAGAAGACTGGTCGATATATGCCGGTGCTGTTCTTCGCCGGTCTTATTGGCGCAGCGCTCTTCATCGGCGACGCAATGATAACGCCGGCGCTATCGGTAATGTCTGCCGTCGAAGGGCTGAAGCTCGTCACGCCCGCCCTTGAAAGCTACGTGCTGCCGATCTCGGCCATCATCATGGTCCTGCTGTTTGCTGTTCAGTCGCGTGGCACCGCGGCCGTTTCGAATTTCTTTGGACCGATTACTGCGCTTTGGTTTCTTGCCATGGCCTGGGGCGGTCTTCTGCATATCGGCGACGACTTCACCATTCTCCAGGCCTTCAACCCGGTGAACGCCATTTGGTTCATCACCCATGCGGGGTTTGTCGGCCTCATCGTACTTGGCGCCGTTTTCCTCACCGTGACCGGCGCCGAGGCGCTCTATGCAGATCTCGGTCATTTCGGCAGAAAGCCGATTCAGGTCGCCTGGTTCACGCTCGTTTTTCCGTCGCTGGCCCTGAACTACCTTGGCCAGGGTGCGTTTGTGCTGGCGCATCCAGAAGCCGCCACAGACCCATTCTACCTGATGTATCCGGACTGGGCACTTCTGCCGATCGTCCTGCTTGCTACCGCCGCCACAATCATCGCCAGCCAGGCCGTCATCACCGGCGCTTTTTCTCTGGCGCGGCAAGCGGTGCATCTCGGTTTCCTTCCACGCCTGCTGATTGCATTCACGTCCGAGACCAACACCGGGCAGATCTACGTGCCGGCGGTGAACACCCTGTTGTTCGTCGGCGTGCTGGTTCTGATCTTCACCTTCGGTGACTCGGAATCGCTTGCGACCGCATACGGGATCTCGGTCACCGGCGCGATGGTCGTCACGACCCTGATGGCGTTTCAGTTCCTCCGTTCGGTTTGGGGATGGTCGGCAATCATGGCCGGGGTGACACTCGTGCCTTTGCTCCTCCTGGAAACCGTCTTCCTTGGCGCCAACCTTCTCAAGGTTCACGATGGCGGCTGGGTACCGATTCTGCTGGCGATCGCGATCATGCTGATCATGTGGACCTGGACGCGGGGATCCCAACTGCTGCGCGAGAAGACGGCCCGGAACGACATTCCGCTCGATGCCTTCATTCGCTCGATTGAAAAGGATTCGGAGCATGCGCCGGTGCGGGTGCCTGGAACCGCCGTTTTCCTCACCAGTGTCGGGGACAAGGCCCCGGCGGTCCTCTTGCACAACATCAAGCACAACCATGTGCTTCATGAAAAGAACATCATCCTGACGGTCAAGACCACGGAACAGCCCTATGTGGCCGACGCCAACCGCGTGACAATTACGAAGTTGTCGGAGCGCTTCGCGCGGATTGAAGTTTACTTCGGCTTCATGGATGAACCGAACGTCTCGAAGGCGCTCGCGCTGTGCAAGAAAGCCGGCCTCAAATTCGAAATCATGCAGACATCGTTTTACCTTGGACGGCGAACCTTGGTCAGCAAGGCGAATTCGGGATTGCCGGGCTGGCAGGACAAGCTCTACATCGCGCTTTCAGGACTGGGAATCGACCCCTCGGCCTATTTCAGCCTCCCTGCCAATCGGGTCGTCGAGATCGGCGAACAAGTCGCCATCTGACAGTCAAGCCATTAAGGCCAAGTCAAAAATGCCTCGCCGCCCTGGAGTGAGGTGCGATCAGAATAGCGGTACGTTCTCGCTTTCCTTTTCAACAAGGACAGCAATCCGTAGCCGCCCGTCCACCTGCCGAAGCCGCTTGCAATATTGATATGCCCGGCCTGTCCAAGGTTTCTGGCCTCGGTCTTCCAGAGGCGGCAATACAGCGACAGGCTTTCGAGAGGCATGTAGATATCGTTCAAGCTTCCAACGGTGATGGTTGGAAATGGAAGTGTCCGGGTCGGCATCCGCCCAAAATGGATGGCGCCGGGATGAAGCTTTTCGGTGGTCGACAGGTCACAGGGAGCAACGAGCAGAGCACCTTTGATCAGCCGCGCGGAGGGCCTATCTGCGCATTTGGCGGCGAGCAGGCAGCCAAGGCTGTGAGCGACAATGTAGGCCGGCCCCTCCCGGACAAGAACCTCTTCCAGGCGCTCCAGCCAGACCTCAACCCTCGGGGATTGCCAATCATCCTGCTCGACCAGACGGCTTTCGGCATCGTCCTTGAGCCAGAACTGCTGCCAGTGCCCCTCGCCGGATCCATTCAAGCCAGGTAAGATTAAGGTGAGCGTCATCCGGGCTGTCCTCGACCGCGACGGTGTCAGTACTGCAAGGAGCAGCGAGACCGCTGTTCCAATGCGAAGATTTCTTCCGAGATCTCGGCTATCCGGTCGCGCAGGTCACGCCGCCTCCGGTAATCCATGCGACCACTTCCCGAAATGCCCGCCTCATCAAGATCGAGCCTTTCCTCCATCTGGTCTCTCATTGTTTGCAGTCGGTCAAAATGGCTAAGCAAGCTCATTGTGTCCTCATTCCAAAGGGGTGAAAGTCCCATCCTCGCTGTCGAGGAAATGAGACAACATAATTGCCCATAAAAATGATAGACTAAAGCAACGGCGAACTAGGCGCACCGACGATTGCAGAAAAAATTGGCCGTTGGCTGGAAAAAACGCTCTGGCCGACCGAGAGCGAACGGCCGACTCATCGCGAGCGGGCTATCGCAATCAGCATGGGGTCGCGACCGGCGCTGATTGCCCAGATGTGTTCAGGGCCAGAGCCGCGCAGCAGCCACCGGACAATCGTCGCACCTTGGTCGACCCGTAAGGCGATTGCCCGGAATGTTATCTCTGGCAGCAACCGTCTGCCCGGACGAACATCCGGCCGTAGAGCGGCCGGATTTGGGGGCCATCGTTATGGATTCTCGTAGACGCGGGCCAAGCTCAAGAGTGCGGAGACAGCCCCATGTCCGGACTTGCCCGGCAGCGGCAAGCGGCTCCTAGCCGTTAAGGCTATGCGCAAGCTTGTGAATGTGCTTGGCGCCGATGCCACAGCAGCCGCCGACGATGGTGGCGCCGGCCTCGACCCACTCGCAGGCGAAAAGCGAGTAGCGGTCGTCCGTCAAGTCATCGCGTGTGCCATGAAGGGTTTCGTTTGCGCCGCCGTCGCTCTCCTCGGCTTCGAACGCATTGGCGTAGACGCCGATATCGATAGTCACGCCCTTCCGTTGAAACACGGCGGATGCGGTTTCAACGGCGCGTCGCATGACCTCGGGCCGGCTGCAGTTGAACAGAAGCGCCTGCGCGCCTGAACCGGCTACCCAGGCGGCGGCTGCTGCAACGGTTTCGCCGGATCTCAGCCTTGGTTCGTCAAGCGAAAAGGCCTCATCGCCGTCCTCAAGCGTGAAGGAAATCCAGAATGGTTTGCCGAGCGCAGCAACGGCGGCGCGCACGGCATCGCCTTCGGCGATCAGGCTCAGCGTTTCCCCCAACCAGACATCGACATGAGGCGCCAGTCCCTCGACGAGGACGTTCAGGTATTCACCGGCGCGTGCGGGGTCGAAGCGCTCCGGCTCGTAGGAGCCGAAAATCGGCGGCAGCGAGCCGGCAACCAGGACCTGGCGGCCGGCCTGTGCATCGGCAGCCTCGCGTGCAAGCTTCCCCGCCAACGCTATCAGCGCCGGTCCCTCGGAGCGAAAACGCTCTTCGCCGATGTGGAACGGCACCAGCGCATAACTGTTGGTGGTGATGACATCCGCGCCGGCATCGATGAAGTCCGCATGGACCTGCCGGACGATATGCGGGGTTTCCATCAGCGCCAGGGCGGACCATTCCGGTTGCCGCAACTCGGCGCCAAGGCGGATCAGTTCCCGGCTCATTCCGCCGTCCAAAATACGTGTTTTGCTCATCAGGTAACAACTCCAAGTCAGAACAGTTCGGTCAGCGCCGGATCATCGATCGCAGCGCAAAGGCGGTCAGCGTGTCGCGGACGTCGGGGAATGTGGCATCTTTGCTCGCAGGACGCCTCGCGCGTGGGCGACGTCGCCGCCGCGCCTCCGGTCGCCACGGTAGCCGAACATCATGGCCGCGATCGTCGACGCTGCGAGCGGCGTCTCTCGCGGTTGCTGTCGGCAAGGCATCATGCGCTCAGCGCCTGGTCCAGATCCTCGACAAGGTCGTCGACCGATTCGAGGCCGACGGAGAGCCGGAACACGCCGTCTCCGGCGAAGGTCCGGTAGTCCGCCAGTTGCGCCCCTTCAAGACGATAGGTGGAGTGCATCATTTCGGCCGTATCGAGAAGAACGACGATGCTGCGCTGGTGGCCGAGCGAAAAGGCGTAATGCGCAACCCGAAGCTTGCTGGCGAGACGGACCGCCATCATCTGCGGATTTTCGGTCTGGAACGTCAGCAGCCCGCCGAAGACGTCCATCTGGCGTTTCGCCAGATCGTGCTGCGGGTGGGTTTCCAGCCCGGGATAGGTGACCGATGTGACGCCGGGGTGATCGCCGAGGAAGCGCGCGATCCGCAGGGCGGAATCGGACACGGTCCGCAGCCGTGGAAACAGCGTATCGATACCGCGCATGACCAGCCAGGCATTCTGTGCCGACAGGGTTGCGCCAAGATAGACGCCGGCGCGGGAGCGAATTTTCTCGACCAGGTCTTTGCAACCGCAAACGATACCGCCGAGCGCATCGCCGTGGCCATTGATGAACTTGGTCAGCGAATGGATGACCAGATCGACACCGAGCGCCAGCGGCCGGGTTGCGACCGGTGTGGCAAGGGTCGAATCGACCGAAACCAAGGCACCATGTCGATGTGCCAGCGTCGCCACCGCGGCAAGATCGGTCAGCCGCAGGATCGGGTTGCAGGGGCTTTCACAATGGACCAGCCGCGTGTTGGGCCGGAAGGCCGCCGCCAGTTCGCCGAGGCGCGACATGTTCACGGCAGTCACCTCGATGCCGTAATCCGGCAATATTCGCCGCGCGAGTTCATTGGCGCCGGCGTAGCAGACGTCGCTGACGATCAGATGATCGCCCTTCTTGAGAAAGGTCAGGAACGTGGCGGCAATCGCTGCGACACCGGTTGCGGTTGCGAGCGCATCGTCGGCGCCCTCGAGTGCCGCCATGCGCTGCTCAAGCTGTCGAACGGTCGGATTGGTCCAGCGGGCATAGAGAAAGGGCAGGGCGGTGAGGTCCGCGACGCCTTCAGCCGAAAAGGCTCCGTCACCGGGCGTAAGGATGTTGTTGACCGACATCGAGATGTTGGGGGCGATGGCTTTAGTCGCCGCGTCGATGACCAGACCGCCATCGAGCGCCAGTGTTTCGCGGCGCAGCACACGATTGGCTCCGCAGGATGGGCGCAGCGGAACCGCGCCGCTTGGGCGATCCGCTGCCGCGAGGGAGGACGATACGCTCGGGGACATGGAAGACCTTTCCTGAAATGCAGTGAGGTGTGGAACTCTAGTCCGGCCCGCATGTTTGTGACCGCTCAATCGCTCGGAATATGCCGATAAGCGGCGCCAGACGGGCCTGTCGCGCGCCGGCGCGGAGAAGCGATACTAGCGTCGCGCCGGGACCTGCGCCTCGACCAGCTTGAAGGCGCGGGTAATGAGAAGCGTCAGCAAGACGTAAAAGACCGTAACGACCATCAGCGGCTCGTAGACCAGCAGCGTGTCCTGCCTGACCTTGTACGCCACGGCATAGAGGTCCATCACGGTGACGGTGAAGGCGAGCGGCGTTGCCTTTAGCTGCAGCACGACCTCGCCGGCAATCGTCGGCAGTGCAATGCGGACGGCGCGCGGCAGCCAGATCCGCCTCAGCAGCGTCCAGGAGGACATGCCGAAGGATCGGCCCGCTTCGAGTTCACCCTTGGGGACGGCCAGGAGCGCGCCGCGCAGTACTTCCGCTTCGTAGGCGGCATAGTTGAGGGTGAAACTCAGCGCCGCGAAGAAGAAGCCTTCGCGTACGATCGGCCAGAGGAAGCTGCCGCGCAGGCCCGGAACGAGCGGCAGCAGCGACCCGACGCCGTAGTAGAGCAGCCACAACTGGATCAGAAGCGGCGTTCCACGCAGGCAGGTGCAATAGCCCCGGGTAAGCCATTTGAGCCAGCGCGGGCCGCTGACCTGCGCCAGGGCGAGGCCGATCGCCAGGATGAAGCCGAAACCGACGGAAATGACCAGAAGCAGCACGGTCTGAACTGCGCCCGCTGCAAGCAGCGGCCAGTAGGAGAAAATCCACGAAAAGTTCACCGGCCAATCCTCATGCGGTTTTCGGTTGTCCGCGCCGGAAGCGGCTCTCCAGCAGGCCGAAAACGACGTTGGAAAGCAGCGTAATGACGAGATAGAGGGCGGCGGCGGCAAGGAAGAACAGAAAGTAGTGCTTGGTGTTGCCGGCTGCGAGGCGCGTCGCGAGCGCCAGTTCCTGATAGCCGACGACCGCGATCAGCGCGCTGTCCTTGGTGACGGACATCCAGAGATTGGCAAGGCCGGGGAGCGCATTCGGCATCAAAGCCGGCAGCACGATGCGGCGAAACCGTAGAAATGGCCGCATCCCAAACGCGCTGGCAGCTTCGATCTGGCCGACCGGAATGGCGAGGATGGCGCCGCGCAGGACCTCCGTCATATAGGCACCCTGGACGATACCGAGCACTGCAATGGCCGCGACGAAGCCGTTTATCTCGATGGCTGGAAGGCCAAGGCTAAGCAGAATGCGGTTCAGGCCATCAGTGCCGGCGTAATAGAGACCGATGATCAGGATCAGTTCGGGAATGGCGCGGACCGCCGTCGTATAGACATCGAGAACGAAGAGAACCGGTCGGTTGCCCTTCAACTTGCCGGTTGCCCCGAGAAGGCCGATCAGCACGCCGACAAGATAGGCTCCCAGCGATATCATGACCGTCGAAAGTGCTCCGCTGAGAAGAACGCCACCCCAACCCGGCGGGTAGGGCGACAGCAGTTCCAGCATGGATTGGGTGGATGACATGACGTACCTTGGTGTCGGGAAGCTGCGGCGCATCTGCAAAGGGCGGCCGCGCGGTTCGGCTCAGCCCGCAGTGGGGAAACGGCGCATGACGAAGCCGCATGCGCCGTTTCCGTCAATCATTCGCCATAGGGATCGAAGTCGAAGTACTTCTTGGAGATTTCGGCATATTTGCCATTCGCGCGGACTGCCGCGATGGCCGCATTGAGTTTTTCAAGCAGCGCGTGATCGTCTTTACGCAATCCGCCGCCAATACCGGACCCCAGAATTGCCGGATCGTCCTTCACATTGCCCTTGTCCTCGCAGCAGTCCTTGCCGAAGTCGGATTTGAGAAATTCCGACAACGGAATGGAATCGCCGAAGACATAGTCGATCCGGCCGGCGGAAAGGTCCTGAAACGCTTCATCCAGCGTCGTGTAGGTGTTTTCCGATGCCTTGTCGGCAAAGTATTTCTTGTAGTAGTCGGACTGGATGGTCGAAACCTGGATGCCGATGGTCTTGCCGGCGACGTCGTCGGGCGATGCGCCGGTCTCGCCATCCTTGGCGCCGATCAGCTTGCTCGGCGTGTTGTAGTATTTGCCGGTGAAGTCGATGGTCTTCTTGCGCTCGTCGGTGATCGACATCGACGACCAGATGACGTCGAATTTTTTCGCCTCGAGACCGGGAATGAGACCATCCCAGGACATGTCGACGATGGAGCACGTCTCCTTCATCTCGGCGCAGACGGCATCCATCAACTCGATTTCCCAGCCGACCCACTTGCCGGAGGCGTCCTTGGTGAAGAAGGGCGGATAGGCTTCGTTCATGACGCCGAAGCGGACTTCGGCATTGGCTGCGGCGCTTGAAACCGAAAGCGCGGCGCCGGCCAGCAGGATAGACAGCAATTTCATGTATTTCCCCTTTTTCAGTTTGGGCAGAATGGGCGCGGTTGAATGATCAATTGTCGAGCGCGCCCGTGAATTCGCGGCAGCGGGCGCTGATCGGTGCACCGAAGACCTGAGCCGGCGGTCCTTCCTCCTCGACGCGCCCCTGATGCAGGAACATCACGTGATTGGAGACGTCGCGGGCGAACTTCATCTCGTGGGTGACGAGCAGCATCGTCCGCCCCTCTTCCGCCAGATCGCGAATGACCTTGAGCACCTCGCCGACAAGTTCCGGATCGAGCGCCGACGTGGGTTCGTCGAGCAGCATCACCGCAGGGTCGACGCATAGGGCGCGCGCGATCGATGCGCGCTGCTGCTGGCCGCCCGACATGAAAGCCGGATAGACGTGGCGCTTCTCGTAGAGGCCGACCTTGGCAAGCAGCCCTTCGGCCCGCTCGATCGCCTCCTTGCGGTTCATTTTCTGGACGTAAACCGGAGCCTCGATGACATTTTCTAGCACGGTCATGTGGGGCCAGAGGTTGAAGCTTTGGAACACCATGGCAAGGCCGGTCCGAATCCGTTCGATCTGCCGCCAACTGGCCGGATACGCGCGCCCGCCTTGACCGGACTTCAGCAAGACGTCTTCGCCGTTGAAGACGAAGCGGCCGCGATCCGGAATCTCTAGGAAGTTGATGCATCGCAGGAACGTGCTCTTGCCGGAGCCCGACGATCCGATGAGCGAGATGACGTCGCCCTTCGCGGCCGATAGCGATATGCCTTTCAGGACCTCGTGGATCCCATAACTCTTGTGAACATCGTCCACGAGTAAGGCGGGAGGAGCCAGTCTCGTCATGCCTCACGTTCCCCATTTGCATTTTTTTGCGTTGCCTTTGGGCCGATATTATCGTGCGCTCATGCGCGGCATTCCCGCGCAATTGGTATGCACAACGCGGAATTTGCGCGCAAGCGCCTTCCAGGCGCGGAGAGTCGGCAACAACGTCCGGCATGACGGACCTTTGGCTGAGTAGAACGGCACGACCTCGGCAGTTTCCCTTAAAGCGATGCAGAAGTGCGGGGAGGATGCGCGCATCGTTCGATTTTTGACGAATCGCCGCGCTGATCTAGGATAGGCTGCGGCAAATCACTGCACGTGGAAACCGTGCACAGTCCTTCCCTTGAATCATTTCGGTTTCAGGGTTTATCCACAATAGGCGAGAGGCAGATGACGGAACCACTGGACCAATTCGACCGAAACATCCTCGACATTGTGCAGCGCGATTGTCAGATGAAAGCGGAAGCGGTCGGCGAGATGATCGGCCTTTCTGCGTCCGCCGTGCAACGCCGCCTGAAGCGAATGCGAGAAGAGGGGATCATCTCGGCGGAAATCGCAGTCGTCGATCGAAAGGTTGCCGGAAATCCGATGACGTTCATCGCGGGAATGGAGATCGAGCGCGAGAACTACGATGCGCTGGCGAAATTCCGCACCTGGGTCGATAAGCAGGACCATATCCAGCAGGTCTATTACGTGACAGGTTCAGTGGACCTTGTCGCGATAATTACGGCGCAGGACGTTGGCCAATATGATGAAATCACCGCGCAGATCATGTCGCAGAACCCGCAGATCAAGCGAATCCACACGAATGTCGTCCTCAAATCCGTAAAGCTGGGCATGTTCGTTCCGACACAGTCCTGAGGTTCGATGCACCTTCATCAGGCGAGGCGCGATCGCAGCAGGCGGTAGTAACCGCCAAGCCGCGGAATCTCCCGTTCCAGTCGCTCCAGCGCAGAATCGTGCGCGCGCAGCGTTCCGGCGTATTTGGCAGCAAGCATCTGCTTGTGGTTCTCCAGAGCCTGCGGCGCGGGCGCGGGCTGCAGGATTGTGAAGATCGGCGACAGTGCAGTGCGGCCTTTGACGGTGATGCTGTCGAGCTCGATGCTGGTGAAATCAGCCGCGCTCAATCGTGCCGTCTGCTCGCCGATGAGCAGTGGCACGCCGTAATTCTTCGATTCGCCCTCGAGCCGAGAGGCGAGATTGACGCAATCGCCGAGCACCGAATAGTCGAAGCGGCGCGACGAGCCCATATTGCCGACGACGCAATCGCCGGTGTTGATGCCGATGCCGATCTTCAGCACATGCGGCGCTGTGCCCTTGCCGTCTGCCTCCCGGCGCAGTTCGGCATTCAGTGTCTCGATCGCTTCCAGCATGCGCAGCGCGGCACCCACTGCATGGCTGGCATGGTCGGGATCATCGAGCGGTGCGTTCCAGAACGCCATCAGGCAGTCCCCGATGAACTTGTCGATCGTGCCGCCGCTCTCGAGGACGATCTCCGAAAGCGGGGTGAGCAGCCGGTTGATCAGGGTCGTGAGCTGCTCGGGATCGTCTTTCAATGTTTCGGAAATCGTGGTGAAGCCGCGCACGTCGCAGAAAAGAATGGTCAGCGTCCGTCGCTCGCCGCCAAGTTTCAATTGCGAGGGGTCGTTGGCGAGCCGCTCGACCAGCGCCGGGGAGAGGTAGCGCGAAAAGGCGCGCGTGATCTCCCGGCGACTGCGCCGCTCCGCAGCATAATCAACCCCGGTCTGACCTGCAACGACGCAGATATAGGACAAAACCGGGCCGACCGGGGAAACGAACATGTGGCCGAGTCGCAGCAGCGCATAGCTCGCGGCCGCAAAAAGGAGCAGGACCAGGGCGCTGACGGCCGCCGTTGGCCAACCGATCGAACGAAAGACAATGCCGGCCGCCAGCAATGCACCAAGGGCAATCGCGGCAATAGCGATCGGTCGCCCGGCCGTTTCGATGAACAGGCCTCCGGTTAGATTGTCGAAGATCGTCGCCTGGATTTCGGCGCCGGAGATCAGTTGGCCGGTATGGACGGTGAACGGCGTCGCAAACGCATCCGCGCCGCCGGCCTGAAGCGTCGGCGCGTTCTGCAGACTGAGCCCGACGATGACGACGCGGTTTCGAAAGAAGCCCTCCGGCAGGAACTGGCCGGGATCGAGCGCCTGATAATAGGACACGGTCGGATAGGTTCGCGCCGGCCCGAACATCTGGAGCAGTGCGGGGCCGGATCGCGCCTTTGGCTGCCGTCCGGCGGTCTGCGCCAGTAGTGCGGCAAAGCCGTCCGGATAGGCAGGCACCTGCCGAAACGTACCGTCGCCACTCAACTGCACCGATGCGATCCCGGTTTTCGCGCCGCGCTCGATAAGCTGGGCCAGCGGTTCCGTCCGCACGAACTGATCGGCCTGCGGCGTCTCGATCAGCGTCTCGTCGCCCGCCAGCACCACATCCGGGCCCACCGCCGCAGCAAGGGTGGCATCGTTTTCCGGCGCCACCGAAGGTTCGGCAAAGATGATATCGACCCCGATGGCTTTCGCCCCGGCCCCGCGCAGCGCTTTGATCAGCCTTGCATGCAGCGCGCGCGGCCAGGGCCACTGGCTGCCGATCTCCGCCATGGAGGGCTCGTCGATCGCCACGATTACCGGCCCGTCCTGCGGCAGTGGTGGTGGCGCGAAGGTGGAGAGATAGTCGAAGCTGCGCAACTCGACGAGCGAGAAGGGAGAGGTCAGCGAGACGAGGGAAAGGGCGGCGACCGTGAGGGCCGCGAGCAGGCCCAAGCGGGTGCGCCGGCGTCGGATGCGCCCGGCGGCTGTTTCGGTCGAAGGGCCGCTGGCATTCCGGCGATGCGCTTTGAGTATCGCCATCAGAAGCGCACTTTCACCGTTCCCTTGAAGGTCGGTCCCCAGCCGGGCAGGCCGGACTCGAGGTCAAAGTTCTCGTCCAGCAGGTTGAATGCGGCGAGATCCACCTCGACGCGTTTGTCGAAGGATTCCCATTTCACCCCGGCGTCAAGCGTCCAGTAGTCTTCAAGACGGGTCCCCGAACTGTCCAGGCGTTCGCCGGTATAATTCGCGGCAAGTGTGGCGCGGATATTGTTGGTGTTGACCCATGTCAGGGCAATGCGGCCCGCAGTATCGGGAACGAATGGCAAGGCACCATCGAACATGTCGCCGACGGCGGCGCCGTGGCCGCTGGACTCGTTGGCGGCGATGGTGGCCGAAAGCCCGAAGCCGTACCCAAGCCAGAAGTTGGCCGTCAGGCTTCCCCGGTCCAGCCGCCCTTCGTCGATCGCGATCAAATCAATCGTATAGGGCAACGTCGCCGTTATGGAATCAAATTCCTGGTGCTGGACATCGACCGACGTGAAAAAGCGATCGGTCCATTCGGCGTCCCAGCGAAACGCGAAGGTGTCGACTTCACCGTCCAGTGCGAGATCGAGCTGGTTTGACTGTATGCCGACCACGCCGATCGGGGCGAGCGTAGGGGTATCCGATGCGGCGCCTTCGCGCAAATAGGCGGCCCGCAGCCATTGCCCCTCGAAGGGGCTCCAGGCGAGACCGACGCGGGGCTCAAGTCTCTCGATGCTGGCGCCGCCGCTTTCCAGATAGGTGGCGAAAAGGGATGCCTCTGTTTTGACGGAAGGCGTTATCTCGGCAAGTACGGAGGCATAAGCCCTGCCGAGCGGCGACGTCTCGCTCGACGCGATATCGAAAAACGCGCCCGGTGGTGTAATATCGCTGTGCACCAGGCGCGACTTTACTGCGAGTGTGCCACCTTCAAGTCCATACCGAAAGGTCAGGCCGCCATCTCCATAGATATGACCAACGGCAGCAACGACGCTAGTTGTTTCAACGTCTGTGGATTCTTCGACCAGCGGAATGTTACGGACCAGCGATCGCTCAAGAATGTGTGCCTCACTGGATGAATAGAAGAGACCGGCATTGACGACATTCTGATAGGCGATGGTGTGGCTCCACCCGGCCCCGACGTTCAGGTTCTTGGCCGATACGTCCAGCGGACCGTCCACCAACTCAGGAAGTGGAAACAGTGGCAATGTTGTTAGAGTGCTCGAATCGCGCGAAAGGTCGCTGCGCGCATAATTGGTATAGAAGACGAGCCGGTCGTCAGGCGTCGGAGTTGCCGTCAGATAGCCGTTCCCGGCAAGAAGCTCGGTCTCGGCTGCAAAGTTGTCAATGACGCCATCGAGCGCACGGCCCTGCGGGGTCGTTTCCCATTGCAGGGTACCGTAGAGGCTGATGGGAAAGACTGAATTGCTGAAGCTGCGGATGTCGGCCTCGCCGATATATCCGAGTTCTCCGTCACCTGAAATCAGGCCGCCGCCGAGGGATGCCTCCACGAACGGTCTCTGGATGAGATTGGCGGTGCGGTCGCGACTGACAAGCATATGGGGCTCGATCAGCAACCCTTGAATGTAGGACGAGAACGACGCATCATTGATGCTGTTTTCGATGATTTGGCCATCATAGCCGTCTTCGCCGGTGAACGGATTGACGCTGCCGCGCACCGCCTGGTCGATATAGCTCGAACCGGTAAAGGGATCGAACACCACGTCGCCATAATATTGCCCCCAGGCATCGAGCCCCTGCAGGCGGAAGGCGTCGTTGAGCGTCGAACCCGCCTGCTGGTTGGCGCCGAGCGGTGCGTAGTCGCCGCCCCGAGCACGCGTCCGTCGCATGATCTCCTGCGCGTTTCGGATCGCGGCATCGGAATCATATTCATCTATGGCGATCGTCGTGCGAACGACCGGGACAATGGGATCTTCGGGATCAAGCCGCTCGGCATTGTCGAGCGCTTGCGCGGCAGGCAGGCGATCGCCCTTTTCATAGTGAGCGGCAGCCAGCAGCAATTGCGCCTGGGAATAGCCTGGATTGGCGGTCGATCCGGCCAACAGGTCTTCCACCGCCTTTTCCATCTCGCCGGTCTGCAGGTGATACCGGCCGCGGGCCACCAAGGCGATGTCGAAGGACGGATCGACCTTCATCGCTTCGTCGATCTCTCGCTTGGCTTCCGCCATGCGCATCTCGTCGAGATAGAGAAGCGCAAGATTGGCGTGGCCGACGGGATCGAGCGGGTCGAGCTCGATCGCTTTCTTGAAGGCGGCTTCGGCTTCCCGGTTGGCATCCCGGTCGGATTGAGCAATGCCGATCGTGTTCCAGATGGTGCTGGAGCCCGGCGCGGTTTGCAGAGCGCGGTTCAGATCGTCCAGTGCCCCCTGGCGGTCGTTCAATATAGCGAGCTTATAGTGCGCCCGCGCTTCGAGCCCGGTCGGATTGTCCGGGTCGATTGCCAGGGCGCGTTCGAAGCCATCGACAGCCTCTTTTTCATCGGCGAGCAGAATGCCGAGTTGGGCGCGTATGGCGGGCAGGGTTGGATCGTTGGGCGTATTGCGCTCGCCCTCCTTGATGACCGCGATCGCTGCCGGGAGGTCCTCGCGGAAGCCGGCGGTCCAGGCCTTTGCCACGGCGGCATAACCGCTGCTGCCGACCCTGGGCGGTTCTTCGACGTGGTTGGGGTCGGCAAGAGACCGGGCGAAGTAACCGCCATAGGCAGCGATCGCGCGGCGCTTGGCATCAAGCCCTGGCCGGGCTTTCTCGAACAGCCTCGCCGCATCCTGGTAGCGGTTCTCGGAGCCGGCGATCAGCGCATCGAGCAGATCCGCGCGCGCCACCTCAGCGCCGTGCAGGCCTCTGGCGCGTGCCTCTGCCAGCGCAGCGTTTGCCTTCTGCTTTCCATCGAGCGCGAGATAGATTTCCGACAGGCTCAGCCAATCCGCCGCCGAACGCGCACCGGCTTCCTCCATTTCGATACGGCTTCGCTCGGAGCGCATTTGCGGCACAATCAGTGGCGTTGCAGGCATCCACTGGAAGGCGGTCCGCAGCTGCAGGCTGAACAGCATCTGCTCCCGGTCTTTCGGCTTGGCAATGATGATCTTCGAGGGCGCCTGACCAATGGCCGCGACGGCGCCTTCCCCTTGGCTGACCGTTACTGAACCCTGCGCATTTGACAGTTCGACCAGGCCTTCGAGCACGATCAGCGAGGTCTTGCCGTCGGCGCCGACGGTCATCGTCCAGTCGGTGCCGCGAATGGCGGCTGTCGCGGCAGGTGTGTCGATGGATACGCCCTGCCCCCCGCGTTCGGCGCGGGCCCAGATCGTGCCGGACTGCAGCTCGAGCCCGGTATCGCTGCTGCCGCCCATCTGCTTGACGAGAAGTGACGTGTTGCGCCCGAGACGGACCTGGGTGCGGTCGGAAAACAGGACGGCCAGCTGGCCAGTCGCATTGGTGCGCAGCACGTCGCCGGTCAGCAGATCCTGCTTGAGGTCGACATAGCGCC
The DNA here is from genome assembly GCF_000379605.1 of Rhizobium giardinii bv. giardinii H152. Lineage (GTDB taxonomy): Bacteria > Pseudomonadota > Alphaproteobacteria > Rhizobiales > Rhizobiaceae > Pararhizobium > Pararhizobium giardinii. The sequence continues at coordinate 20,410 of NZ_KB902679.1, forward strand.
AGCTGGAGACATCGACGAAACGCACCTCCTCGCCGGATTTGCGGGCAATGACCGATCCGGCGGCGGGAAACGGACGCGGCAAAGGGTCTGCCAATGCTGCGGACGCAGCGAGACAGAGCAATCCAAACGCATACACGACCCCCACGGATGCGTATTTCATGCAGTTCCCCAAAAAATGCACAGATGATCACTGGATTTGACCACCCCAAAAGTCAAGCCGGACGGGCGCGCGAACATTGCTTTGCAGGAGCGGTGTAGGAATGAAGAAACACATTACAACATCCGGGGGGTATTCCTGTCGATACATGAAGAAGCTCGGCTGCAACCTCTGGAAGACGCACACGAGTTGCGATCTATTCAAACGACAATCAACGCTTGGCCTGTCTTGCTGCCGCCGGGCAAGCGCCGCCGGCGCGGTGCGTTCATCGGCAAGCTCGGTCACGTCCTCAACGCTCCTAAATTCCTATGAGATTTTTATTTCTCTCCCGGGTCATGCGTCTCGAACGCTTATGCGGTTCGGCGGCATAGTGAGCGTGGAATTCAGGCCCCGGATCTTGTGCTGAGCAAGGTCTGACGGGGCCACTTTCGCGTCATTTCCCTCCTTTGACGAAGAGGGAACGTTGAAATTCAACAAATGGAGCCTGCATCGATGCTGGATATCGTCTTGATCGGGATCGGCGTTTTGTTTTTCGCGCTGTCGTTTGCCTACACCAACGCCTGCGACCGTCTTTAATTCGAAGGATCAGAAGAATGTTTGTCGATTATGTGCTCGGAGCCGGGGTGACCTTGTTTCTCCTCGCCTACCTGACCTACGCCCTCATTCGCCCTGAGCGCTTCTAACGCCCGGGTATTGAAAGTTATTGCTATGACACTCAATGGATGGATCCAGATCCTCGTCTTCTGCGGGATCGTCATTTTGCTCGTCAAGCCGCTCGGCGCCTACATGACGCGCGTTTTCAACGGCGAGCGGACGCTTCTGTCACCGCTCTTCGTTCCGCTAGAGCGTGGCCTCTATCGGCTGGCGGGCACCCATGAAAAGGAAGAGCAGCACTGGACGAGCTATGCTTTTTCCCTCCTGCTGTTCAATCTCGCCGGCTTCTTCATTCTTTATCTGGTGCAGCGCTTTCAAGGCGCCCTGCCGTTCAACCCGGCCGGCATGACGGCCGTCGGTCCCGAGCTTTCGTTCAATACCGCCGCCAGCTTCATGACCAACACCAACTGGCAGAATTACGGCGGCGAAAGCACGATGTCCTATCTCGTGCAGATGGCCGGGTTAACGGTCCAGAACTTTGCCTCGGCCGCGACCGGCATTGCCATCGCCGTCGCGCTCATTCGCGGTTTTTCGCGGGCCTCCGGCAAGTCGATCGGCAATTTCTGGGTCGATATGACCAGAACCACGGTCTATATCTTGCTCCCCGCCTGCATCATCCTGACGCTTGTCTACGTCTATCTCGGCGTTCCCCAGACCTTGGGCGCCTATGTGACGGCAACGACGCTCGAGGGTGCGCAGCAGACGATCGCGCTCGGTCCGGTCGCCTCGCAGTTGGCGATCAAGATGCTTGGCACGAATGGCGGCGGCTTCTTCAATGCCAACTCGGCTCATCCGTTCGAAAACCCCGATGCGATCTCCAATCTCATCCAGATGGTCACGATCTTCGCGCTCGGCGCGGGTCTCACCAACGTCTTCGGCCGCATGGTCGGCAATGAGCGCCAGGGCTGGGCGATCTTCGCGACGATGGGCGTGCTCTTCGTCGCCGGCGTGGTCGTGACCTATTGGGCAGAAGCCGCCGGCAATCCGCTTGTCCATGCCATGGGCATCGATGGCGGCAACATGGAAGGCAAGGAAGTCCGCTTCGGCATCGCGCTGTCGTCGCTGTTTGCGGTCATCACCACAGCGGCCTCCTGCGGCGCGGTCAATGCCATGCATGGCTCGTTCACGGCGCTGGGCGGCCTCATTCCGCTGATCAACATGGAACTCGGCGAAGTCATCGTCGGCGGTGTCGGCGCAGGCTTCTACGGTATTCTCTTGTTCGTCGTTCTCGCTGTCTTCGTGGCGGGCCTGATGGTCGGACGCACGCCGGAATATCTCGGCAAGAAGATCGAGGCCAAGGAGGTCAAGATGGCCGTTCTTGCCATCCTCTGCCTGCCGACGGCCATGCTGATCTTCACCGCGATCGCCGTGATCCTGCCGACAGGGGTCGCCTCGATCGGCAATCCCGGGCCGCACGGATTTTCGGAAATCCTCTATGCCTACACCTCGGCTGCCGCCAACAACGGATCGGCGTTCGGCGGGCTCACCGGCAACACGCCCTGGTACAACATCACGATCGGCATCGCCATGCTGATGGGCCGCTTCCTGGTGATCATCCCGGCGCTCGCCATCGCAGGCTCGCTGGTGACGAAGAAGACGGTTCCCGCCTCGGCCGGCACCTTCCCGACCGACGGCTCGCTGTTCGTCGGCCTGCTCTGCGGCGTCATCCTGATTGTCGGCGGTCTCACCTTCTTTCCGGCGCTTGCGCTGGGGCCGATCGTCGAGCACCTGGCCATGATCTCCGGCCAGACGTTCTAGGCCGATGATCATGGCTCGCCCCTTGATGACGTTCGGCAAGCTCCGTCACCCTCGCGACGGCGACCCGCCGCGAGGGGCTCATGGAACGCCGGCTACCGATATTGTCCTCGCGATGATGCTGGTCCTCCTGGTGGTGACCGTTCTCGCCCTTGCCTTCACCGAATTGTTCCACGGCTGACCGCAGTCACCGTGATCACAACAAAAGAAACTGGAGTTCTGTCATGAGCCAGTCCAAATCTGCGAGCCTCATGGACTCGCGCATCATCATTCCCGCCGTTGGCTCGGCCTTTGCCAAGCTCGACCCGCGCGCACTCGCCAGGAATCCGGTGATGTTCGTCGTCGCTGTCGTGTCGACGCTGACGACCATTCTGTTCCTGCGTGATCTCGTCACCGGCGGCGAAGACCTCGGCTTCTCGCTGCAGCTGAATGTCTGGCTCTGGTTCACCGTGCTTTTTGCCAATTTCGCCGAAGCCGTCGCCGAAGGCCGTGGCAAGGCGCAGGCGGATTCGCTGCGCAAGACGCGCACCGAAACCCAGGCGAAGCTGCTGACCGGCAGCGATCTCAAGAGCTACAAGATGGTTCCGGGAACCAGCCTCAAGGTCGGGGACGTCGTGCTCGTCGAGGCCGGCGATATCATTCCGTCGGACGGCGAAGTCATCGAGGGTGTCGCCTCCGTCAACGAGGCGGCGATCACCGGCGAATCGGCCCCGGTCATCCGTGAATCCGGCGGCGACCGCTCGGCCGTCACCGGCGGCACGCAGGTGCTGTCGGACTGGATCCGGGTGCGCATCAGCGCCGCTGCCGGCTCCACTTTCATCGACCGGATGATCGCGCTGGTTGAAGGGGCAGAACGCCAGAAGACCCCGAACGAGATCGCGCTCAACATCCTTCTCGCCGGCATGACGCTGATCTTCGTGCTTGCCGTGGCGACGATCCCGAGCTTTGCCACCTACGCCGGCGGCGCCATCCCGGTCATCGTTCTCGTCGCTTTGTTCGTGACGCTGATCCCGACGACGATCGGCGCGCTTCTCTCGGCCATCGGCATTGCCGGCATGGATCGCCTCGTCCGCTTCAACGTGCTTGCCATGTCGGGTCGCGCCGTCGAAGCTGCCGGCGACATCGATACGCTGCTGCTCGACAAGACGGGCACGATCACGCTCGGCAACCGCCAGGCAACGGAGCTGCGGCCGATCGCCGGTGTCTCGGAACGGGACCTGGCCGACGCCGCCCAGCTGGCATCCTTGGCCGACGAAACGCCGGAAGGCCGGTCAATCGTCGTTCTCGCCAAGGAAAAGTACGGTATCCGTGCGCGCGACATGGCGCAACTGCACGCGAGCTTCGTCCCGTTCACGGCGCAGAGCCGCATGAGCGGCGTCGATGTGGAGGGCTCGTCGATCCGCAAGGGTGCGGTGGACGCCGTGCTGAGCTATGTCGGCGGATCTGCCTCGGCGCACCCGGAAAGCGTCCGGGAAATCCAGGCCATTGCCGACGGGATCGCCAAGGCGGGCGGGACGCCGCTGGCTGTCGCCCGTGACGGCCGTTTGATGGGTGTCGTGCACCTGAAGGATATCGTCAAGGGCGGCATTCGCGAGCGTTTTGCCGAACTGCGCCGCATGGGCATCCGCACCGTGATGATCACCGGCGACAATCCGATGACGGCAGCGGCGATCGCGGCCGAAGCCGGCGTGGATGACTTCCTTGCCCAGGCGACGCCCGAAAACAAGCTGTCACTGATCCGCGAGGAGCAGGGCAAGGGCAAGCTCGTCGCCATGTGCGGCGACGGCACCAACGACGCCCCGGCACTTGCCCAGGCCGATGTCGGCGTGGCGATGAACACCGGCACGGTGGCAGCCCGCGAAGCCGGCAACATGGTCGACCTGGATTCCGATCCCACGAAACTGATCGAGATCGTCGAGATCGGCAAGCAGCTCCTGATGACCCGCGGCGCGCTCACCACCTTCTCGATCGCCAACGACATAGCCAAGTATTTCGCCATTATCCCGGCGATGTTCCTGGCCTTCTATCCGCAGCTGTCAACGCTGAACATCATGGGGCTGGCGTCACCGCAGAGCGCCATCCTGTCGGCCATTATCTTCAACGCGCTGGTCATCGTGGCGCTGATCCCACTGTCGCTGAAGGGCGTGAAGTATCGCGCCGTCGGCGCTGGAGCGCTGCTGTCGCGCAACCTGCTCGTCTACGGCCTTGGTGGCGTCATGGTGCCGTTCATCGGCATCAAGGCCATCGATTTGGCCATCACCGCCCTTGGTCTCGTGTAAAAAGGCCTCGTTTAAAGGAATTCACCCATGTTGAAACAACTGAGACCAGCCCTTGTCATGATCGTTGCCATCACGCTGATCACCGGTCTTGCCTATCCGCTCGGCATGACGAGCATCGCCCAGGCCTTGTTCCCGCACCAGGCCAATGGCAGCCTGGTCGAAAAGGATGGAACCGTCGTCGGCTCGGCGCTGATCGGCCAGGTCTTTTCAGGCGACAGCTATTTCCACGGCCGCCCCTCCGCTGCGGGAGATGGCTACAATGCCGCCGCATCGAGCGGTTCGAATCTCGGCCCGACCAATCCCAAGCTGCTTGACCGGATCAAGGCGGAAGCGGACGCTCTCAAGGCGACGAACCCCGGTGCCGCCGTACCGATGGACCTGGTCACCACGTCGGGTAGCGGTCTGGACCCGCATATCACGCCGGAAGCGGCCTATTTCCAGGTGCCGCGTGTCGCCAAGGCCCGCGGCATGGACGAAGGTCAAGTCCGCACGGCGGTAGACCAAGCCATCGAGACCCGCGAACTCGGTGTCTTCGGTGAGCCGGCCGTCAACGTCTTGGCGCTGAACAGGGCACTTGATACAGCTGTCTCTCCCTGACAGCGCCGGTAGGGAAAGCGGCGCTGTGCCGCTTTCCGTCGCCGGTGGAGGAAGACCGAACATTTGATGCGAGATGATAGCCGCGACATGGATGGCAGACCATCGCCGGACGCGCTCCTGGAGCGGGCGGAGCGGGAAACCCGCGGCCGCCTGAAAATTTTCCTGGGTGCAGCGCCCGGTGTCGGCAAGACCTTTGAAATGCTGACCTCGGCCCATGCGCGCAAAGCCGACGGGGTCGATGTCGTCGTCGGCGTCGTCGAGACTCACGGCCGCAAGGAGACCCAGGCACTGGTCGATGGCCTGGAGGTGATGCCGCGTCGCACGATCGACTACAAGGGCCGCATTCTCGATGAAATGGACATTGACGCCATCATCGCGCGGCGTCCCGCCCTCGTCCTCGTCGACGAACTGGCGCATACCAACGCGCCCGGCAGCCGCCATCCCAAACGCTATATGGATGTGCAGGAACTGCTCTCGCGCGGCATTGACGTCTATTCGACGCTCAACATCCAGCATGTCGAAAGCCTGAACGACGTCGTCGCCCAGATCACCCGTATCCGCGTGCGTGAAACAGTGCCCGATTCGATCATCGATCGCGCCGACGACGTCGAGATCATCGACCTGACGCCCGATGACCTGATCAAGCGGCTGCATGACGGCAAGGTCTATGTGCCGAACACCGCGCAGCGGGCGATCGAGAACTATTTTTCCCCCGGAAACCTGACGGCCCTGCGTGAGCTCGCGCTTCGCCGCACGGCACAGCGGGTTGACGAGCAGTTGCTGACCCATATGCAGGCGCATGCCATATCGGGTCCCTGGGCGGCGGGAGACCGGGTGCTTGTCTGCGTCGACGATCACCCCCGCTGCGCTTCGCTGGTGCGCTATGCCGCGCGCCTCGCTGATCGCTTGCGTGCGCCCTGGGCGGCCCTCTACGTCGAAACGGCGCGATCCGTACATTTGCCCGAGGCCGCGCGCGACAGGATTGCAGCAACGTTGCGTCTCGCGGAACATTTGGGCGGTGAGGCGATCACCTGGCCGGGCTCCGATGAGGCCGAGGAAATTGTGCGCCACGCAGCGGCGAGCAATGTGACGCATATCATCGTCGGCAGCCCCAAAAACTCGCGCTGGCGGCTGTGGTTCCAAGGTTCGGTGACCGACACGCTCATCCGCCGCGCCGGCGATATCAGCGTCCATGTCCTTGCTGGGGACGACCGCGAGGGCGATCCGGTCGCAACAGGCGTCAAGACGGTGCCGACGCCGGCGCCGTTGAAGATGTGGCCCTATGTGTTTGCGACCCTCTATGTCGGCTGCGCGCTGGGTGTCGGCTTTCTGCTCGACCAGTCCCTCGACGTGCGCAATATCGCGCTGGTCTTTCTGATGGCGGTTCTGACGACGGCGGTAACGGAGGGTCTGAAGCCGGCTCTCTATGCCAGCGTCATCGGTGCGCTCGCCCTGAACTTTTTCTTCTTGCCGCCGCTTTACACATTCGTGATCGGCGATCCGGAAAGCGTCGTCGCTTTCGTCTTTTTCTTCGTGGTGGCCATTGTCGCCAGCAATCTGACGGCGAGCGTGCAACGTCAGGCGGCGGCGGCTCGCCTGCGCGCCCGCACCACCGAAGACCTCTATCTGTTCAGCAAGAAGCTGGCGGGCACCGGCACACTGGACGACGTGCTCTGGGCAACAGCATTTCAGCTCGCCTCCATGCTGAAGGTGCGCGTCGTGTTGCTTCTGCCGGAAGACGGCACGATTGCCGTGAAGGCCGGCTATCCGCCGGACGATACACTGGACGATGCCGATATCGCCGCGGCGCGCTGGGCCTGGGAGCATAATCGTGCCGCCGGCCGCGGCGCCGATACGCTGCCGGGCGCCAAGCGGCTCTACGTGCCGCTGCGTACCGCGCGCGCCGCCGTCGGCGTCATTGGCCTCGACAACGACCGGCAGGGACCGCTGCTCACGCCGGAACAGCAGCGCCTGCTCGACGCGCTTGCCGATCAGGCCGCACTTGCCATCGAGCGTGTTCAGCTTGTGGCCGATGTCGACAATGCCCGGCTTGCAGAGGAAGCCGGAAAGCTCCGTTCGGCACTGCTGACCTCGATCTCGCACGATCTGAAGACGCCGCTCGCGGCGATCATGGGCGCGGCGGGCACCTTGCGGGACTATCAGTCGGCGCTGCCGGAAGAAGATCGCCTCGAGCTGTTGACGACGGTGACGGACGAATCGGAGCGGCTGAACCGTTTCATCGCCAACCTTCTCGACATGACTCGGATTGAATCCGGGTCGATGGAGCCGAATGCGGCGTTCCACTATATCGGCGATATCGCCGGCAGCGCCTTGCGCCGGGCGAGCAAGATCCTGGCTCACCACAAGGTCGATGTTCGCGTTCCCGCCGAACTGCCCATGGTCAGGGTGGACCCGGTTCTATTCGAGCAGGTGCTCTTCAATCTGCTCGACAACGCCGCCAAATATGCGCCGGAGGGATCGATTGTCCGGGTGCAGGCGGAAAGCACTGGCGAGCGCGTGTTGGTGCGTGTTTTCGACGAGGGGCCGGGCATTCCGCCCGCTGATCTCGAGCGCGTCTTCGACACGTTCTACCGGGTGCGCAAGGGTGACCATGTCCGAGCCGGAACCGGGCTTGGCCTGTCGATCTGCCGGGGCTTCGTCGAGGCAATGGGCGGCACCATCGCTGCGGAAAACAGGACGGATCGCTCGGGCGCCGTCTTCACCGTCAGCCTGCCACTCTTGCCGGATGCGCCCAATCTCAAGGACATGCCATGACCCTTACGGCCGTCAAGATTCTCGTCGTTGACGACGAGCCGCCCATTCGCCGGCTGTTGCGCGTTGGCCTGGCGACACAGGACTATGCGGTAAGCGAAGCGGGCAATGGCAGATCCGCGCAGGACATGGTCAGAACAGAGCTGCCCGACCTCATCCTTCTCGATGTCGGCCTGCCCGACATTCCCGGTCATGACCTCTTGCGCGAATGGCGCGAAGAGGGCCTGACGCTGCCGATCATCATCCTGTCGAGCCGCACCGACGAGGCGGGGATCGTCAAGGCACTGGAGCTCGGTGCCGACGATTATGTGACGAAGCCGTTCGGCATGAATGAGCTGGTGGCGCGCATCCGCGTGGCACTGCGCCACCGGCTGCAGCAGCAGGGCGAAAAGCCGCTGTTCCATACCGGCGGCCTCTCCGTCGATCTCGTCAAGCGTAGCGTGAGGGTGGATGGACGCGAAGTGAAGCTGTCGCCGAAGGAATACGATATTCTGCGCATCCTGGTACAACACGCGGGCAAGGTGTTGACCCACCAGTTCCTGCTTAAGCAGGTCTGGGGCAATACGGCCGACGTGCAATATCTGCGCGTCTATGTCCGCCAGCTTCGCCAGAAGATCGAAGTGAGCCCCGACCAGCCGCAATACATTACCACCGAGACCGGCGTCGGATACCGGTTGCGCGAGGCTGATATTTAGCCGGCATACCTTGCGCTCAGACGTTGTTTCGCCGCAGCCAGTTGCGCAAGGCGGTAAGTCCTTCCGGGACATGCCGGCGGCCGAAGCCGATGCGCAGGCAGTTTTCCGGAACGGGCGTCAGGTCCGAGCGATAGACGCTTGAGGGCAGGAAGAACACGCCCGCTTCCTCGACCACCCGCTTGGTGAATTCCTCGACGCCATCCGCGCCCCTGTAGCGGATGAAGGCGACGCAGCCGCCATCGGGTTCGCGCCAGTCGAACAGGTGCGGGAACTCTGCGAAGAAGTCGTTCAGCACTCCGAGGTTATTGCGAACGATCCCCCGCGTTCGCGCCAGAATCCGGTCGCGGCTTTTCAGCGCGATCCGCGCCAGGATTTCCGATGGCGCGGAATTGCAAATGGAGAGGAAATGCTTGTAGCGCTCGCAGCGCACCAGGAAGTCGCGATCCTTGGATGCCAGCCAGCCGATACGTAGCCCCGGCAGGCCATAGGCCTTCGACATGACGTTGAGGGAAATGCCGCGCTCATAGACGTCGACTGCCTGGGGTAGGCGAAACGTTTCGTCCTTCTCGATCAGCCGGTAGACCTCGTCGCTGAACAGCCAGATGCCATGCTTGCGGCAGAGGCCGATGAGAGCGTCGAAGGCCGCGCGTGGAAGAATCTTGCCGGTCGGGTTATTGGGGAAGTTGATCGAAATCAGTTTGGTGTTCGGCCGCAGCGCTCTTTCGACAAGGCCGATGTCGAGTTCCCAATCATTGTCGATGTCGAGCGCCACGCCGGTCACGGCGCAGATGCTGAGTGGAATGGTTTCGGCGGCCTGATAGTTCGGCGTGATGACGATGGCGTGGTCGTTCGCGGTCAGCAGGACCTTCATCGCCACGTAGATCGCTTCTTCGGCGCCGGCAAAGCAAATCAGGTTTTCAGGCTCGACCGTGTCATAGGTGCCGGCGATCTCCTGGCGGAGTGCGGGCGCGCCAAAGGTTTCGGTATAGCCGAGGCTCAGGTTATCGAAATCGGCCCGATCCTCGTCGCTTGCCATGGCAAGCAATTCCGGCAGCCGCATGCTTTCCGCGTCGGAGGCGGTCATGTTGTATTTTGCGACGAACTCCCACTTGGACATGTAGGTTTCCAGCGCAAAGTCACGCATCGGCTTTATCACCGCGGTTCTCCCCGATTGGCGGTTTCCTGTTTCCGGCGGATGACGCCGAGGCGATTGTAGATCGTCGCACGCGACAGCTTCAGGATCTCGGCGACATAGGGAACGGCCTTGCGGATGGCAAAGACGCCGCGCGCGTCGAGCATGCCGATCAGCTCATCCATGTCGGCGCTTGTGAGACCGGCGAGCGCGGCCCTGCGTGTGCCAAGGAAGTCGCCGATCACCGAATTGACCGCCTCGCGCCAATCTTCCGCCATCAGTGCCGACGTCTTCGTCAGGGGCGCGGCGATGTCGACCATCGATTTCAATTGGTCGAACACCCCGGCAAAGGCTTCGATGTCATGGTTGATGCAGAGCAGCCCGATCGGCCTGCCCTCGGCATCGCGCAGCACCGCCGTGATCGCCTTCAGCCGGCGGCCATCCCAATTGGATTTGCCGTAAGGTCCGATCACATCGCCGTCGAGCGAGGATGTCAGATCAGCCTCGTTGAGCGAGCTGTCCCCCGGCCGCCGCTTCGAGAAGGCATTGGTGATATGGAAAATCAGTCCGCTGTCGAGATCGTGCAGAACGGCTTCCACGTGTGGCGAGAACAGCGTGGCGATCGCGTCGCAGACGGGGATGAAGGGTGTCAATGGATGAGACATGCAGTCTTATCCATCGATTTTTACAATTAGTCAAGATAGACGAATTGTAAACCTAGGACATTGCGCCTTGGCTCAGTTGCTGGCGAAAGGCTGGATCGCGCTGGGACAGCTTCTTGTGAAGATGCACCATCATCCCGGCAGCAAAGAGAGGCGTCAGCAGATTGAGAAGGGGCACGGCCAGGAAGGCTGCGAGAATGAGGCCTGCCATAAAGACCGTGCCCGCATGTTTGGCACGAAACAGCCGCGCCTCGGCGGGCTGGCGGTGGCGCATGGCAGCGAATTCGAAGAATTCCCTGCCGAGCAGATAACCGTTGACCAGGAAGAATGCGATAAGGTTGATGCCGGGGATGAGCAGCAGGAGCAGCGCGACGATATTGCCGGCGATGATGACGCCAAGGAACTTGATGGTTCCCGCAGTCGCTTCGCGGAGCGGCAGCGGACGGCCCGCTGGTTCCTGTGCGTAGTCACGCTTCTCGACAACCTCCGCCACGTCGTCGAGAAAGAAGCCGGCGATCAGCGCCGTGACCGGCGCCAGAAGCAGCGCCAGCGCCAGCGCGATGCCGAGGCTTGCGAATATGCCGATGACGAAGGCGAGCCACCCTTCCCAACCGGCCGTGCCGGGGATCAGTCCGTCGAGCCATGGCAGGGCGAGGTAGATGAAGAGTTCGCGCAACGCCAGCCACAGTGCGACAAGCGCCAGCAGCGTCAGCCCCAGGACCTTCCAGAAAACCGAACGCGTCTCCGGTGCAAAGAGATTGGCAAAGGAAAGCCGCGCCGCGTCGAGTATCATCTGTCATCTCCGTGGTAATACGGCTCCTTCGCCGCCTTGGGCATGTAGGAGGGCGCACACCACCGGGCAAGGTCACGGCGAAAATCATGTGCGAACGAAGAGGAATGCGCTGCCATTCAACGGGTCACACCGATATGATGCTGCATTGAAGCAATTGCGGAGAAGATGACGATGGATGGATTGGACGGAAACATTTCGATTGCGGGCCTTTCCGTCCTGCTGCAGGCGGGTAACCTCCATCCGGTGCAACTGGCAAAAACGACGCTGGAAAGAATAGCCGGCTATCAGGATCAGGCGATTTTTACCGCTTTGCTGGGGGAGCGGGCGCTGGCGGAGGCCAAGGCTTCAGGCGAGCGCATCCGCTCGGGCCGGTCCCGCGGTCTTCTCGATGGCATTCCGGTCGCGTGGAAGGATCTGTTCGACACGAAGGGAGCGGTGACGACGGCCGGTTCCGCCGTGCTGACCGACAGCGCTCCGGCAGAGGCTGACGCCGCCGTCGTCAAGGCGCTTGCCGAGGCCGGCATGGTCAGTGTCGGACGCACCAATTTGAGCGAATTTGCCTTTTCCGGTCTCGGCATCAATCCGCACTACGGCACGCCCCACAACGCGGCCTCCCGCGACCTGCCGCGCATTCCGGGTGGCTCCTCGGCCGGTTCCGGGGTGGCGGTGGCGGCGGGTCTGGTGCCTGTTGCGATCGGCACGGATACGGGCGGTTCCATCCGTATTCCAGCAGCCCTTAACGGCATCGTCGGCTACAAGGCAACGCGCGGCCGCTATTCGATGCAGGGCGTCTATCCTCTGGCCAAGAGCCTCGATTCGCTTGGGCCGCTCTGCCGCACGGTGCAGGACGCAGTATGGGTGGACGCGGCGATGCGCGGCCGCGCGGCGCCGGAAGTCGGCCGCACCGACGTCAGCGATCTGAAGCTGGTCATTCCGGAAACCGTCGTTTTCGATGATGCCGAACCCGGTGTGGTCACCGCATTCGAAGCGGCGATTTCCCGTCTTGAAAAGGCGGGAGCGCGGATCATACGGCGCGCCTTCCCGATCTTTGCCGAGATCTTTGCGCTGATGGCGCGTCATGGTGCCCTGGTGACGGCCGAAGCCTATGCCCTTCACAAGGAGCGCCTGCAGGGCGCCGATGCCGAACGGATGGACCAGCGCGTGGTCGCTCGCACCCGGCTGGGTGAAAGGATCAGCATGACGGACTACGTCGCGATCCTCGACGCCCGCCAAAGGTTGATCGCGGCCCTGGCCGACAATCTCGAAGCCGGCGGACTGATGGCGCATCCGAGCCTGCCGCATGTGGCACAGCCGATCGCGCCGCTGCTTGCCGATGACGACCTGTTTTTCAGGGTCAACGGCAAAACGCTTCGCAACACCTCGATCGGCAATTTTCTCGATGGCTGCGGCGTCTCCATTCCCTGCGGCACGGGCGATGCCGGCATGCCGGTCGGTTTCCTCCTCTCTGGCCAAAGGAATGAGGATGGGCGCCTGTTGTCGGCGGCGCTTTCGGCCGAAGCTGTCATCCGCGGTGACGCATGATCGTCTGCTTCGACATCGGCGGCTCGGCTATCAAAGGTGCAGTTGCACATTCGGCGGAACGAATAGAACCGCTCGGCCGCCGGGCAACCCCGCTTGATGATTTCGACGCGTTTGCCGCGACGATCCGCGATGTCATCGGTGAGGCGGGCGGCAAGCCCGACCGCATCGCCATATCGATCACCGGCGTCGTCGACCCGGAAACCAAGGCGATCAAGTGCGCCAATATTCCCTGCATCGACGGCGGCACGCTTTCTGCCGACCTGTCCGATATCCTTCGCCTGCCCGTGCTCGTCGCCAATGATGCCGATTGTTTCGCGCTGGCGGAGGCCGGTGCCGGTGCCGGACGCGGCCACCGGATCGTGCTCGGCGTCATTCTCGGCACTGGAGTCGGCGGCGGACTTGTGGTGGATGGCAGGCTGATCAATGAGGATGGCGGTTTCGCCGGCGAATGGGGTCACGGCCCGGCGGTCGCCTCGATGGCCGGCACGCCGCCGATTGCCATTCCCGCCTTCGATTGCGGCTGCGGCCAGCGCGGCTGTGTCGATACCATCGGCGGCGCCCGCGGCATCGAGCGCCTGCACCGAACCCTGCATGGCAAGGCGCTGAGCAGCGAAGAGATAACGACGCTCTGGCAGCAGGGCGATGCCGAGTCTGCCCGGACCATCGATGTGCTGGTCGATCTCGTGAGTTCGCCGCTGGCGCTGACGGTCAACATTACCGGCGCGACGATCGTTCCGGTTGGCGGCGGCCTTTCAAACGTGGCTCCGCTCATTGCCCGGATCGACACGACCGTGCGCTCGCGCATCCTGCGGAAATTCGATCGGCCCCTGGTCGTGCCGGGTGAATGTCGCATCGAGCCGGGTCTGATTGGTGCCGCAATCCTCGGCCTCGGCGGAGAAGCACAATGACGAACATTCTTCTGGAAGTCTGCGTCGAGGATGCGGCAGGCCTCACGGCAGCTGTCGAAGGTGGCGCCGATCGCATCGAACTGTGCTCGGCGCTGTCGGTCGGTGGCCTCACGCCCTCGCCGGGTTTGATAAGCATGGCCGCCAAACTTGATATTCCGGTCTACGCAATGATCCGGCCGCGTCCCGGCGATTTCGTCTTCCATGCCGATGATATCAGCGTCATGTGCGCGGAGATCGATACAGTGCGCGCCGCAGGTCTTGCCGGCGTTGTCCTGGGGGTAAGCGGTCGACATGGTGGTTTGGATGTGGCCACATTGCGGCTGTTGGTCGAGCATGCTGCCGGGCTGGGCCTGACGCTGCACCGGGCCTTCGATCTGGTGCCGGACTTTGCCGAGGCGGTGGAAATCGCGGTCGACCTCGGCTTCGAGCGGATCCTCACCTCGGGCGGAGCGAAAAGGGCGTTGGAGGGTGTCGACGCCCTGGCATCGATCATCACGGCAGCCGATGGGCGCATATCCATTATGCCGGGGTCGGGCGTGACCTTGGATACGATCGACGCACTGCTGGCACGGCTTGCAGTTGGTGAGGTTCATTCGTCATGCTCGATCGATCAGCCGGCTCATGATCCGCGGCTGGTATCGCTCGGCTTTGTCGCGCCGAGCGCCAAGCGGACGGATGCACATGTCGTGCGCAAGCTGAAGGCGCGGCTGACCGCCACGCCCTGACGAACCGCCCGACTTATGCCTGGAAAACGCGTTTGCCGCCAATCCAGGTCGAGACCATGTCCAGCCCCTCCGTCAGCACAACGAAGTCGGCGTCGAGGCCGGGCACCAGCCGGCCCTTGCGGGCGGCAATGCCCACGGCATCAGCGGGATAGGCAGATGCCATGCGGATCGCCTCGTCGAGCGTCAGGTTCAGCTTTTCATGGGCAAAGCGCACCGACGACAGCATATCGATATCCGCGCCGGCGAGCGTCCCGTCGGCCAGCGTCAGGCGCCCATCCTTGCGAAAGATCTCCCGGCCGTTGAGCAGGAAACTGGTCTGGTCGGAGCCGATCGTCGACATGGCGTCGGTGACGATGAAAATCCGCCCCGGCCCGGTCTTGGCGCGCAGCGCCACACCCATCGACACCGGATCGACATGAAAACCATCGGCAATGATCCCGGCATAGAGGCTGCCGGTGTCAAGGGCGCCGCCGACGACGCCGGGCTCGCGGTGGCCGAGCGGACTCATGGCGTTGAACAGATGGGTGACGGTGCGCGCGCCGGCGGCGGCGTAGTCCACCACGGTCCTATAGCCCGCGTCCGTATGGCCAAGGCTGACGATGATGCCGGCTTCCGCCAGCGCCTTCACCTGGGCCGCCGTTGTATTTTCCGGCGCCACGGTCACCATCATCGCGTCGAATACGCCGGCGCAGGCGAGCATGGCATCGAGATCCCCCTGCTCCATCGGACGGATCAGCGCCGGATCATGGGCGCCTTTGCGGGCAACGGAAAGATGCGGTCCCTCCAGATGAAGCCCGAGGAAACCGGGCACACCTTCAGCCTTCGCCTGCCGTCCGCCTTCGATCGTGCGTGCGCGAACCTCGAACGTATCGGTGATCAGCGTCGGCAAAAGCGCAGTCGTGCCGAATTGCGCGTGGGCGGCGCAGATGGTGCGGATGGCATCGACGTCCTGGCGATCGTTCAGCATCACGCCGCCACCGCCATTGACCTGCAGGTCGATGAATCCGGGGACCAGCAGTTGCCCCTGGGCAGCGGTCGTTTCCGTGCCGGCAGGCAGGTCGTTCTCCGGCAAAATACCGGTGACGGTTCCGCCGTCCAGCAGCAGGGACTGACCGTCGTGCCACAGAAGGCCGTCGAAAATCCGGGCGCCGGTGATTGCTGTCTGTGCGGTCATCGTGTCTCCGTTACCTTCTTGAGGGCGACGGGCGCGTCAGGGTTAAGGCCGCGCGATCGCGACCAGGATTCGACGAAGCCGTAGAATGGGAGGATCAGCGTCAGCGCGTCGGTGATCGGATGGCCGGTCTCGACGAAGGGCAGCATCTTCGCGGCCTTGGCGTTGGAGGACGTGACGAAGGCAAGCGCGCCCTTGCCGCTGAGACCATCGAGAATGTCGGTGACCGAGCCTTCCGCGGCGTCGCGCGCGGCAAGGCCGATGACCGGAAAACGCTTCCCCACCAGCGCCACCGGCCCGTGCAGCACTTCCGCCGCCGAGTAGGCTTCGGCATGCATGCCGGAGGTTTCCTTGAATTTCAGCGCGGCCTCGCTGGCAATGGCAAGGGCCGGCCCGCGGCCGAGCACGAACAGCGATTCCGCGTCGCCCAATTCATCGGCCAGTAGCTGCCAGTCAAGCTTCACGGCCTTGGCAAATTGTGCCGGCAGATCGGCGACAGCGCGCTGCAGGGCCTTGTCGCCGGTCCAGTCGCCGAGGATGGCAAGCCCGGCGACAATCGAGTTGACGTAGGATTTGGTCGCGGCCACGGCGATTTCCGGGCCGGCGAGGATATCGAGTGGATGAGTGCTGGCTTGCGAAATCGGCGAAGGCATGGTGTTGGTAAGCGCAATGGTCACCGCGCCCGCCTTGGTGGCGGCGTCAGCCATGGCGACGATGTCCGGGCTCTTGCCGGATTGCGAAATCGCAATCGAAGCGGCGCCGGAGAGCTGCATCTTCGCGCCGTAGATCGATGCGAGCGAGGGCCCAAGCGACGCAACGGGGCGGCCGGTCGAAAGCTCGATCGCATATTTCAGAAACAGGGCGGCATGGTCGGACGAGCCGCGGGCAATGGTGACGAGGAAGGCCGGATCCTTGTCGCGCAGCGCCGCGCCGGCCTGTTTGATCGCGTCTCCGGACTGGTCGAGAAGGCGGGCCGCCGCTTCGGGAATCTCGTCGATTTCGCGCCGCATGTTGGTCTGCATGGTCATGTCTTTCTTCTTTGGCCGTTCTTACGATTCCGGCAGGGTCAGTTCCGCCACGAAGTCGTAGGCGTCGCCCCGGTAGAGCGAGCGGGTGAATTCCACGACGCGGCCGGAGGCGAGATAGGAAATACGCTCGATCGACAGGCTCGCCGATCCCACCGGCACGCCGAGCATTGCCGCGTCCGGATCCTTCAGGCTGCAGGCGGAAATCCGCTGCACCGCGCGCACCGGCCGCGACTTGGTCTTGTCGAGTTCGGCATAGAGCGATGCACCGATCCGGACAGGGTCGGGCAGGAATTCGGCGGAAATGCTCGCCCGCTCGATGGCGAGCGGCATGTCGTCGGCAATACGCAGGCGACCGAGGCGCGCCACGAGCGAATCGGCGGCAAGGCCGAGCACCATCATTTCATCGGGCGACGGGTGAAACAGCCCGCGCTCGATCCACTGCGCCGTTGTCGTGAGCCCGCGCCGCGCCATGTCCTCGGTAAAGGAGGTCAGCCGTGAGAGCGACTGCTGCACGCGGTTCACCGGCTTGACCACGAAGGTCCCCGAGCCATGCCGGCGCACCAAGAGCCCGTCCTTGACCAGATCGTCGACCGCCTTGCGCACCGTCACCCGGCTGATATTGGCGTAGTCGGCCAGATCGCGTTCGGGCGGCAGTGCATCGCCGTGATTGAGCTTGCCCGACAGGATCGCCTCTTCAAGCGATTGCCGCAGTTTCAGGTACAGCGGGCCGGAGCCTCCGCCCTGCAGGCCGTCCAGCGGCAGTATGGCTTCGAGATGCTGGGTCATGCCTTTTCCCTCGCATCAGCCGAAAAACGCTTGGCGGCGAGCGCCACCGAACCGGTCAGCGCGTCGGCTTCCGGCTCCACGAACAGGGGCTGGTGCCGCTCTGCCAGCCAGGGGCGATAGAGTGGTGCCAGCCCGCCGAGCAGGCAAAGCCTGCGGCTGCCGCGCGCCACGACTACGTCGAGCGCCTCGTCAATGGTTTGCGCCGATGCCCGCAGCAGCGTGACCGCCACCGGGTCGTTGTGTTCCGCGAACGCGAAGACCTTCGGCGCGAAGCGGCCGAATTCACCGGGCCGTGCAACGCGCGCGAACTCCACCACGTCGCGCGGATCAGCGTTGAATTCCGCCATCACGGCATCGGTCAGCGGCGAGGAAGGGTGGATATGGTCGAAAGCCAGCACGCTTTCCTGCAGAAGGACATGCCCCAGACGCGCGCCGCTGCCGAGATCACCGATCTGAAAACCCCATCCGCCGATATAGCGGATGTCGCTTCCCTGCCGGGCGATATAGATCGAGCCGGTGCCGAGGATGGCGACGGCACCGTCGTTGTCGCCGAGCGCGCCCTGGAGCGCGATCAGCCCGTCGGATTCGATATCGGCCTTCGCAAACGGCAGGCGCTCCTTCACATAGTGCACGGCGTCGCCGACATTGCTGCCGGCAAGCCCCAGCAGCGCCGAGGCTGAGCCGATCTCCGAGGGTGCGATATTCGCCTCCTCGAACGCGGCCGTGGCTGCGCCGACAATATGGATCAGGGCATTGTCGGGATCGGTCAGAATATTGGCGGCACCGCTCTTGCCGCGCCCGAGGATGCGCCCTTTGGCGTCCGCTACGGCCGCGCGGCAACTCGTGCCCCCGCCATCGATTCCCAGAATGTAGTGTGGCATGGATACCTCCGAGAAGAAGGATACCAAAAAAATACCATTAACCAAGAGGGATTTGGTCTTTAATTGGAATTATCATTTAAGTCGCTGAAATAACGATGTAATTTTAAGCGTCGAAAATTTTCTTCGCTCAAACGTTAATTTTCCCTAGACAATTGGTATTTTTTTGGCATTAATTTGTGAAGAGGGAGATTGAGCGCATGCCGTCAGTGAAGACCGAAGAGCGTCATGACAAATCGGAGGGATTGGATGTGATGCATCCGGCCCTGGCGCTTCGCCTGCTTGCGTCCGGCCAGCAGGCCGCGGCCAGGGCGGTCGATGCCGCAATCGAGCCGCTTGCCATGGCTGCGCAGATCGCCGCCGACGTGCTCGCCGGCGGTGGCCGCCTTGCCTATGCCGGCGCCGGCAGTTCGGGTCTGATGGCCATGACCGATGCGCTGGAATTGCCCGGGACTTATGGAATTGCCCACGACAAGGTCGTTGTCCTGCTGGCCGGCGGTGCTGCAAGCCTGACCGATCTCGCCGGCGGTTACGAAGACGACATGGATCTGGCGCGCAAGGATGTGCGCGATGCCGGCATTGGCAACGGCGATTGCCTGATTGCCGTGTCCGCCAGCGGTTCGACGCCCTATGCGCTGGCTGCGGCCGATGAAGCGCGGCAGCGCGGGGCGCGTGTCATCGCCATGGCGAACAATCCGGGCGCGGTGCTCTTTGACGGTGCCGACGTGGCCGTCCTGTTGCAGACGCCGCCCGAGGTGATTTCCGGATCGACCCGCATGGGGGCGGCGACGGCCCAGAAGATCGCCTTCAACATGTTTTCGACCCTTGTCGGTATCCATCTCGGCCATGTCTACGATGGACACATGGTCAATCTGAAGGCCGACAACGCCAAGCTGCGCGGTCGCGCCGTTCGTATCGTCTCCGATATCGCTGGTATCGGCGCGACGGAAGCGGGTCGCTATCTCACCGCGTCATCGGGCTCGGTAAAGATCGCCATCCTTCTTGCTGCTGGGGCAAGGGATGTGGCGGCGGCAGAGACCGCACTGGCCGAAGCCGGTCAAAACTTGCGCCGCGCTTTGTCAAGCGTCGCGCCACATTGATTTCAAGGGTTCCAAAACCGCGCCATGCCGGCGCATATAAAAGGGAGAACGTAATGACCCGCACGACTTTGAAAGGCCTGCTGCTTGCATCCAGCATCCTCGGCTCCGCCGGGCTGGCGCATGCAGAAGACGTCACTCTGACGATCGAAAGCTGGCGCAACGACGACCTGACCATCTGGCAGGAAAAGCTGATCCCGGCCTTCGAAGCGAAGAACCCCGGTATCAAGGTGAAGTTCGCGCCGACGGCGCCGACAGAATACAACGCCGCGCTGAACGCCAAGCTCGACGCCGGCTCCGCTGGTGACCTCGTCACCTGCCGTCCGTTCGACGTCTCGCTCGAACTCTACAACAAGAAGCACCTCGCCGACCTCACGGGTCTTGCCGGCATGGAGAATTTCTCTCCGGTCGCCAAATCCGCCTGGACGACGGACGACGGTTCGGCGACCTTCTGCGTCCCGATGGCATCGGTTATTCACGGCTTCATCTACAACAAGGATGCCTTCGACAAGCTCGGTATCGCCATTCCGACGACGGAGGCCGAATTCTTCGCCGCGCTCGACAAGATCAAGGCCGATGGCACCTATGTCCCGCTGGCCATGGGCACGAAGGATCTCTGGGAAGCCGCAACCATGGGCTATCAGAACATCGGCCCGACCTATTGGAAGGGTGAGGAAGGCCGCGCCGCTCTCATCAAGGGCGAGCAGAAGCTGACCGACGAGCCGTGGGTCGAGCCCTACCGCGTTCTTGCCAAGTGGAAGGACTATCTCGGCGACGGCTTCGAAGCCCAGACCTATCCGGACAGCCAGAACCTGTTCACGCTCGGCCGCGCCGCCATCTATCCGGCCGGCTCATGGGAAATCGGCCTGTTCAACACCCAGGCCCAGTTCAAGATGGGCGCCTTCCCGCCGCCTGTTAAGGCCGCTGGCGATACCTGCTATATCTCCGACCACACCGACATCGGCGTGGGCCTGAATGCCAAGAGCGCGCATCCGGAAGAAGCCAAGAAGTTCCTGAGCTGGGTTGCCTCGCCGGAATTCGCCGACATCTACGCCAACGCGCTGCCGGGCTTCTTCAGCCTGAATTCGACACCGGTGAAGATGGCCGATCCGCTCGCCCAGGAGTTCGTGTCCTGGCGCGAAAAGTGCAAGCCGACCATCCGCTCGACCTACCAGATCCTGGCGCGCGGCACCCCGAGCCTCGAAAACGAGACGTGGGTTGAATCGGCCAACGTCATCAACGGCACCGATACGCCGGAAGTTGCCGCCGAGAAACTGCAGAAGGGTCTCGACAGCTGGTATAAGCCGGCGAAGTAAGCTTGGGTGGTGGGGGGGATTTGAATGGGGATGTCTCTTGTGAAAAGCCCCTCGCCCTAGCCCTCTCCCCGCTTGCGGGGAGAGGGGACTACGGAGGTCGCCGCATCCTCCTTCTCCCCGTTTGCGGGGAGAAGGTGCCCGACAGGGCGGATGAGGGGCGGCTCTTGCGCCGGACGATCACTCGCAAAAATGCGAAGCTTCCGCGGAAAACATGTAATCTGAAATCACATCCCACCGGCGTTCCGCTGGTTCAGGCATGCGCGGTGGGGACCGGCGGCGCAGCGCCTTGCCGCATATCGCGGCAATCGACGAAAAACGGGTCGGAGCGGCAGAGCCATGAGCAGCGCCACAATGTCTGAGGACAGCATCCAAACACTGGCACGGCCGAAGCGCTGGCATATTCTGGTTTTCCTGCTGCCGGCCTTTATCATCTATTCGGCCGTGATGATCCTGCCGCTGGTGGAGACGCTGCGCCTGTCGCTGTTCAACACTGTCGACGGCCAGTCGACCTTCGTCGGCTTGGCCAATTTCCAGGTGCTGTTCGGCGAGGAGCGCTGGGCGGCGGATTTCTGGCGGGCACTGAAGAACAATTTCATCTTCTTTGCCATCCACATGCTGGTTCAGAACCCGGTCGGCATCGCGCTTGCCGCCATGCTGTCGATCCCGAAGCTCAGGCTCGCAACCTTCTATCGCACCGCGATTTTCCTGCCGACGCTGTTGTCCTTCGTCATCGTCGGCTTCATCTGGAAGCTGATCCTGTCGCCGATCTGGGGCATCACGCCGTTCTTCATGGATCTCGTCGGGCTGAAATCCTTCTTCGCGCCCTGGCTCGGCAAACCTGGCTCGGCGCTGATCGCGGTATCGCTCATCTCCGTCTGGCAGAATATCGGCATCCCGATGATGCTGATCTATGCGGCGCTGCTCAACATCCCGGACGAGGTGATCGAGGCGGCAGAATGCGACGGCGTCACCGGCTGGAGCCAGTTCTGGAAGATCAAGCTGCCGCTGGTGCTGCCGGCGATCGGCATGGTGTCGATCCTCACATTCGTCGGCAACTTCAATGCCTTCGACCTGATCTATACCGTGCAGGGGGCGCTTGCCGGGCCGGACGGATCGACCGACATTCTCGGCACGCTGCTCTACCGCACGTTCTTCGGCTTCCAGCTGCAGCTCGGCGACCGCTCGATGGGCGCCACCATCGCCACGGTGATGTTCCTGATCATCCTTGCCGGCGTGTCGCTTTATCTCTTCGGCATCCAGCGGCGCGTCCGCCGCTACCAGTTCTAAGGGAGAAGACCAATGTCAAAAGCACGCGTATCGCCCCTGCGTTCCGGCTTCGTGCATCTGGCGCTCGCCGGCTACACCGTCATCGCCCTGTTCCCGGTGTTGCTGACGATCCTGAATTCGTTCAAGGACCGCAACGCCATTTTCCGCACGCCGCTTGCGCCGCCGACGGCGAACACCTTCAGTCTAGTCGGTTACGAGACGGTGCTGAAGCAGGGTGATTTCGTCGGCTATTTCCAGAACAGCCTGATCGTCACCGTCGTCTCGATCTTCTTCGTGCTGCTGTTCGGTGCGATGGCTGCTTTCGCGCTGTCTGAATATCGCTTCAAGGGCAATACGATGATGGGGCTTTATCTCGCCATCGGCATCATGATCCCGATCCGTCTCGGCACGGTTGCGATCCTGCAGGGCATGGTCGCCGCCGGTCTGGTGAACACGCTGACGGCGCTGATCCTGGTTTATACTGCGCAAGGTCTGCCGCTTGCCATCTTCATCCTGTCGGAGTTCATGCGCACGGTTTCGGACGATCTGAAGAATGCCGGGCGCATCGACGGCCTGTCGGAATATGCGATCTTCTTCCGCCTGGTGCTGCCGCTCGTCAAGCCGGCCATGGCAACGGTCGCGGTCTTCACGATGATCCCGATCTGGAACGATCTCTGGTTCCCGCTGATCCTCGCTCCCGGCGAAACCACCAAGACGGTGACACTCGGCTCACAGGTCTTCATCGGCCAGTTCGTCACCAACTGGAACGCGGTGCTATCCGCCCTGTCGCTGGCGATCTTCCCGGTTCTCGTCCTCTACGTCATCTTCTCGCGGCAGCTGATCCGCGGCATCACCGCAGGAGCAGTGAAGTGAGCGCCAAGCCCATCCGCGTCCTCGTCGCCGGCCTCGGCAATATGGGCCGCAGCCACGCGCTCGCCTATCACAACAATCCGGGCTTCGAGATCGTTGGCCTGGTCAACCGCTCGAAGGTCGATCTGGTGCCTGAACTCCAGGGCTACACGATCCATCCGAGCTTCGAGGCGGCGCTGAAGGAGCTGAAGCCCGATCTCTGCTCGATCTGCACCTATTCCGACAGTCACGCGGACTATGCTGTGATGGCGTTCGAGGCCGGCTGTGACGTCTTTGTTGAAAAGCCGCTTGCAACGACCGTCGCCGACGCTGAGCGGGTGGTGGCAGCGGCGAAGGCGGCCGGCAGGAAACTCATCGTCGGCTATATTCTGCGCCATCACCCCTCCTGGGTGCGGCTGATCGCCGAAGCTAGGCTGCTCGGCGGTCCCTATGTCTTCCGCATGAACCTCAACCAGCAATCGAGCGGGCCGACCTGGGCGACCCACAAGGCGTTGATGCAGACGACCCCGCCGATCGTCGATTGCGGCGTCCATTACGTCGATGTCATGTGCCAGATCACCGACGCGAGGGCCGTCGAGGTGCGCGGCATGGGCCTCCGGCTCTCCAATGAGATCGCGGCTGACATGTACAATTACGGCCACCTGCAGGTGATCTACGAGGATGGCTCGGTCGGCTGGTACGAGGCGGGATGGGGACCGATGATCTCGGAAACCGCCTTCTTCGTGAAGGACGTGATGTCGCCGAACGGTTCGGTCTCGATCGTCATGGACCCGAACGCCAAGTCCGACGACATCGACACGCATACCAAGACAGCGGTCATTCGAGTCCACAAGGCCGAGACCGGGTCGGACGGAAAATTTCTCCACAAGGACGAAGACCTGACGATGGACGGAGAACCCGGGCACCAGGAACTCTGCGATCTGGAACAGGCCTATGTGCTGAAAGCCATAACCGAAAACATCAATCTGGAACGACACATGGATGATGCCGTCCAGTCGCTGCGCATCTGCCTTGCGGCCGATGAAAGCGTGCGCACCGGCCGTCCGGTCAAGCTGTAACGAAGCATGTTCGTTCCGGTGCCAGGCAGCGGAACGAAACCATATGCGACAAACAAGAGGCACCTCACGTGGGATCTTTGAATCTGAAATCAATCCGCAAGGCGTTCGGTACCCATGAGGTGCTGAAGGGCATCGATCTTGAGGTGAAGGACGGCGAGTTCGTCATTTTCGTCGGCCCGTCCGGCTGCGGCAAGTCCACGCTGCTGCGGGTGATCGCCGGTCTCGAGGATGCGACCTCCGGCAGCGTCCAGATCGACGGAAAGGAAGTCATCACCACGCCACCTGCCAAACGCGGCATCGCCATGGTGTTCCAGTCCTACGCGCTTTATCCGCACCTGACGGTGAAGGATAATATGGGCCTTGGCCTGAAACAGATGGGCGCCCCGAGGGCCGAGGTCGACGCCAAGGTTGGCAAGGCCTCCTCGATGCTGTCGCTGGACCCCTATCTCGCCCGCCGTCCGGCCGAACTGTCCGGCGGCCAGCGCCAGCGCGTCGCCATCGGCCGCGCCATCGTGCGCGAACCGAAGCTCTTCCTGTTCGACGAGCCGCTGTCGAACCTCGATGCGGCGCTGCGCGTCAATACGCGCCTCGAAATCGCCAGGCTTCACCGCAGCCTCAAGGCGACGATGATCTATGTGACGCACGACCAGGTCGAAGCCATGACGCTCGCCGACAAGATCGTCGTGCTCAATGCCGGCCAGATCGAGCAGATCGGTTCGCCGATGGAGCTCTACAACAAGCCGGCAAATGTCTTCGTTGCCGGTTTCATCGGATCGCCGCAGATGAACTTCATCGAGGCGGGCAGGCTCGGCGACAGCCAGGCGAAAACCATCGGCATCCGGCCCGAACATATCACCCTGTCGCGCGATGGCGGCGACTGGAAAGGCAAGGTCATCCATGTCGAGCACCTTGGCGCCGATACCATCCTCTATCTGGAGACCGAGGTTACCGGCTTACTGACGGTGCGGCTGTTCGGCGAGCACCGCTACGACGTCGATGACGTCGTCTACGCAACGCCGGACAAGGCGCTCATGCATCGTTTTGGCGCTGACGATCGCGTTCAACGCTGATCTTCGAATAACCATTTTTATCGAGCGGTGGCGAAGTCCATCGCTCGATCACGTTTATTTGTGCGCCGCATCATCGGCTTGCGCTCCCTCTGATTTTAACATACATGTTTGTTTGTATAGCTTGATATGGCCGCCTCGATACGTGTTCGGTGGGCCGTATCTCACTGATATTTTTTAATCTTCCGGCCGCTACCGCTTCCTTACACGAGAAGCTGGTTCGCGCCGGACTTTTGCATGGAACCGACGATGCGGATGAATCGATTGCTCTCGACAGCGGCTGTGGCAGGACTTGCTTTGCTTGCCGGATGCCAGAAACAGGACGAGCAGGCTGCTCCGGCGTTTCCTCCCTCCCAGGTCGCGGTCGTGACGACGAAGACCGAAGAACTGCCGATCACCAACGAGCTTCCGGGCCGAATCGCTGCAACCCGGATCGCCGAGGTCCGTCCGCGCATCAGCGGCATTATCGTCGATCGCGTGTTCCAGCAGGGCTCGATGGTCAAGGAAGGCGAGGTACTCTACAAGATCGACCCGGCCCCCTTCCAGGTCCAGGTCGACAGCGCCGAGGCGACACTGGCACGCGCCAAGGCCGTGCAGCTTCAGGCCAGGCAGGCCGCCGACCGGCAGACCCAGCTGCGCAAATCCGGAGCGGCGGCGCTGCAGCAGTACGACGATGCGATCGCGCAACTGGCGCAGGCCGATGCTGACGTCGCAGTTGCCGAAGCCGGTCTTGCGACCGCCAAGCTGAATCTCCAATATGCAAGCGTCACCGCGCCGATCAGCGGCCGGATCGGCCGCGCCTTGATCACCGAAGGTGCGCTGGTCAGCGCCAACGGCACGGAAAACCTGGCAACGATCCAGCAGCTGGATCCCGTCTATGCCGACTTCACCCAGCCGGCGACCGATCTGATCCGCCTGCGCAAGGCCCTGCAGGACGGCCAGCTGATGACGGCGAAAAATGAAGCGGCGGTAAAGCTGATCCTCGATGACGGCACGCTCTACGAGCAGGAGGGCAAGCTGCTCTTCTCGGAGGCCGCCGTCGATGAAACGACCGGGCAGGTGACGCTGCGTGGCGAATTTCCCAACCCTCACAGCGATCTGCTGCCGGGCATGTATGTCCGCGTACAGATCCAGCAGGGTGTCGAGAAGAACGCGATCGCCATCCCGCAACAGGCTGTCCAGCGCAGCAATAGCGGCCAGTCGCAGGTCTATGTCGTGAACGCCGAGAACAAGGTGGAGTTCCGCAGCATCACGCTGGGGCGCACCGTCGGCAATCGCTGGATGGTGACGGAAGGCCTGAAGGCTGGCGAAAAGGTGATTGTCGAGGGCTTCCAGAAGATCGGCCCCGGAGCGGTGGTCGTTCCGGCCGAATGGGACCCGAACGGCAAGCCTGCCGGTGAGGCGGGAGCGGCTCAGTCCGCACAGGCGGACGGCGCAAAGCCCGCCACCGAGCAGAAGTGAGGGCGGGACTATGCCAAGCTTCTTCATAGACAGGCCCATTTTTGCCTGGGTGGTTGCGATCTTCATCATGGTGGCCGGCGCCATCGCCATCCCGCAGCTTCCCATCTCGCAATATCCGGATGTGGCGCCGCCGCAGATCTCGATCACCGCCACCTATCCCGGCGCCTCGTCGCAGGACACGTACCAGAGCGTTACGCGTCTCATCGAGGATGAGTTGAACGGCGTCGACGGGCTTCTTTATTTCGAGTCCACCTCCAGCGCTCAAGGATCGAGCGAAATCAACGTCACTTTCGAGCCGGGCACGGATCCGGCGCAGGCTGCGGTCGATGTGCAGAACCGTGTCCGCCGCGTCGAAGCGCGGCTGCCCGACAGCGTCAAGCAACAGGGCGTGCAGGTGGATGAAGCCGGCTCCGGCTTCCTTCTGATCATTGCTCTGACCTCCACCGACGGCTCGATGGATGCCATCGGCCTTGGCGACTACCTGAACCGCAACGTTCTGAGCGAAGTCCAGCGCGTGCCCGGCGTTGGCCGCGCCCAGCTGTTTGCCACCCAGCGCTCGATGCGTGTCTGGCTCGATCCCGACAGGATGCTCGGCCTCAACCTGACGGCGGCAGACGTGACGACGGCGATCGGCGCACAGAATGCGCAGGTCGCGGCCGGTTCGATCGGTGCGCAGCCGAACCCGATCACCCAGCAGATCGCAGCGCCCGTCATCATCAAGGGCCAGTTGTCGTCGCCGGAGGAGTTCGGCGCCATCGTTCTTCGCGCCAATCCGGATGGATCGGCGGTGCGGCTGCGCGACGTGGCGCGGCTCGAGGTCGGCGGCGAAAGCTATTCCTTCACCACCCGCCTGAACGGCAGGCCTTCTGCTGCCATCGGCGTACAGCTCTCGCCGACCGGCAATGCCATGGAAACGTCGGCCGCGATCAAGGCGCGCATGGACGAGCTTTCGGCCTATTTCCCGCAAGGGCTGGAATACTCGATCCCCTACGATACCTCGCCCTTCGTCAAGGTGTCGATCGAGAAGGTGCTGCACACCCTGCTTGAAGCGGTCGGCCTCGTCTTTCTGGTGATGTTCCTGTTCCTGCAGAATATCCGCTATACGATCATCCCGACGATCGTCGTTCCTGTCGCCCTGCTCGGCACCTGTGCCGTGATGTATTTCATGGGCTTCTCGATCAACGTGCTCACCATGTTCGGCATGGTGCTGGCGATCGGTATTCTCGTCGACGATGCAATCATCGTCGTTGAAAATGTCGAGCGCATCATGTCGGAAGAAGGGCTGACGCCGCGCGAAGCGACCCGCAAGGCGATGAAGCAGATCACCGGTGCCGTTATCGGCATCACGCTGGTTCTGGCTTCGGTGTTCATCCCGATGGCTTTCTTCCCGGGCGCTGTCGGTGTCATCTATCGTCAGTTCTCGCTGACGATGGTGGTGTCGATCCTGTTTTCGGCGCTGCTCGCCTTGTCGCTGACGCCCGCACTCTGCGCCAGCTTCCTGAAGCAGGTGCCGAAGGGCCACCATCATGCGAAAAGCGGTTTCTTCGGCTGGTTCAACCGCCTGTTCGAGCGCACCTCGCATCGCTACAGCGGTTCCGTGTCATGGCTCACCCGCAGAACCGGTCGCTTCATGATCATCTATCTGGCGGTGCTGGCCGGGCTCGGCTATCTGTTCCTGAAATTGCCGTCCTCCTTCCTGCCGGATGAGGACCAGGGCTATGTCATCGTCATGATGCAGCTGCCGTCCGAAGCGACCGGACATCGCACTGACGAGGTGATCAAGCAAACCGAGGATATCTTCAGCAAGGAACAGGGCGTCGATCGCATCGTCGCGATCAACGGCTTCTCCTTCTTCGGCGCCGGCCAGAATGCGGCGCTTGCCTTCGTGACGCTGAAGGACTGGGCGGAGCGCGGGCCGGAAAACGCAGCGCAGGCGATCGCCGGCCGCGCCAGCATGGCGATGAGCCAGATCAAGGATGCAATCAGCTTTGCGCTGTCGCCGCCACCGATCCAGGGTCTCGGTACGACGGGTGGCTTCTCCTTCCGCCTGCAGGATCGTGGCGGTCTCGGCGAGGCAGCCCTTGCACAGGCTCGCGACCAGTTGCTTGGTCTTGCGGCGCAGAGCCCGGTCGTCGCCGGCGTGCGCTTCGAGGGCATGCCGGACGCAGCGCAGGCAAACGTGATCATCGACCGCGAAAAGGCCAACACCTTCGGCGTGACCTTCGCCGATATCAACGCGACGATCTCCACCAACCTCGGCTCGACCTATGTTAACGACTTCCCGAATGCCGGCCGCATGCAGCGCGTGACGGTGCAAGCGGACGAGAACAAGCGCATGCAG
Source organism: Rhizobium giardinii bv. giardinii H152 (assembly GCF_000379605.1). GTDB lineage: Bacteria > Pseudomonadota > Alphaproteobacteria > Rhizobiales > Rhizobiaceae > Pararhizobium > Pararhizobium giardinii. Next base: position 49,420 of record NZ_KB902679.1, read on the forward strand.
ACGGCCGATCTGCTCAATCTGAATGTTCGCAATTCGAATGGCGGCATGGTGCCGATCTCCTCCTTCGCAACCGTCGAATGGGTGAAGGCGCCGACGCAGACCGTTGGCTACAATGGCTATCCGGCCGTGCGCATCAGCGGCGATACCAAGCCTGGTTATTCCTCGGGTGACGCGATTGCCGAGATGCAGAACCTCGTCAAGCAGCTCCCGGCCGGTTTCGGCTATGAATGGACCGGCCAGTCTCTGCAGGAGATCCAGTCAGGTTCGCAGGCGCCGATCCTGATCGCGCTGTCCTGCCTCCTGGTGTTTCTGTGCCTGGCCGCGCTTTATGAAAGCTGGTCGATCCCCGTCTCGGTGATCATGGTTGTGCCGCTTGGCGTCATCGGCGCGGTTCTGGCCGTCACCCTGCGCGACATGTCGAATGACGTCTACTTCAAGGTGGGCCTGATCGCGATCATCGGCCTTTCGGCGAAGAATGCGATCCTGATCATCGAGTTCGCCAAGGAACAGATGCAAGCCGGCAAATCGCTGCTGGAAGCAACGATCGAGGCATCGCATCTGCGTTTCCGGCCGATTCTGATGACCTCGCTGGCCTTCACGCTCGGCGTTCTGCCGCTGGCGATCGCCACTGGCGCAAGCTCGGGCAGCCAGCGTGCCATCGGCACCGGCGTCATGGGCGGCATGATCTCGGCGACGGTTCTGGCGGTCTTCTTCGTGCCGATCTTCTTCGTCTTCGTGATGAATATCTTCGGGCGGACGAAGGCAAAGCCGGCCGCGCAGACAGCCGAGACAGTGGCAGCACCGGGCGAATGATGATGATAAGGGCTCGCCAATGGCGAGCCCTTTTTAGGAGCGGCGATGCGCAGAACCAAGGCCGAGGCGGAAGAAACACGCAACAGCATCCTCCATGCGGCGGAGCGGGTTTTCTATGAGAAGGGCGTCTCCAATGCGACGCTTGACGATGTCGCCAAGGCGGCCGGCGTAACGCGCGGCGCCATCTATTGGCATTTCTCCAACAAGACCGATCTTTTTCTCGAACTTTACAATTCCGTGTCCTTGCCGCTGGAAGACATGATTGCGCGCGATATCGAGCAACCGGCCTCCGGTGTTCTCGCATTCATCGAAAAGCTGACGGTCGACTGGCTGGACGAACTGGCAAGCGACGAGCATCGGCAGCGTATCTTCACCATCCTCCTGCGCTGCAGCTATGGCGGGGACCTCATGCCGGTTCTCGAAAGACAGCAGGAGGTCGACGACAGGCACGTCGCTTCGCTCGAGAGCGCCTTCGCAAGGGCTGGGAACGAGGGCTATCTCAATGCAAACTGGACGCCGCACTCGGCGACCAGGGCATTGTGGTGGATGGTGGGCGGGCTCTGCACCGAGTGGCTTCTCTTCGGCCGCCGGTTCGATCTGGCGGCCGAAGGCCGGGACGGATTGAAACGATTGTTCGCCAGCTTCAGGCCGGCAACCATCGACATCACAGCTTCGGCTGATGTCCACTCTATGGCCTAGCGGAACACCACGGTCTTGTGACCGTTGAGCATCACGCGGTCTTCCAGGTGCAGCTTGACGGCGCGGGCAAGCACTCGGCTCTCGATGTCGCGGCCGGCGGCGACGAAATCCTCGGCGCTCATCGCATGTGTCACGCGCTCGGTTTCCTGCTCGATGATCGGGCCTTCATCGAGATCCGGCGTCACGTAATGGGCAGTGGCACCGATCAGCTTGACGCCGCGCTCATGGCCTGATGATAGGGCTTGGCGCCCTTGAAGCTCGGCAGGAAGGAGTGATGGATGTTGATCGCCTTGCCGTAGAGCCGCTTCGACAGGTTGTCGGAAAGGACCTGCATGTAGCGCGCGAGGATGACGAGATCAGCGCCGGTTTCCTGGACGAGCCGCAACAGCTTCTCTTCCTGCTCCGCCTTGTTTTCCTTGTTCACCGGCCAACAGTAGAAGGGAATTTTCTCCAGCTCCGCCGTCCTCTGGCTGTCATTGTGATTGGAAACGATGGCGACCACGTCGGCATTCAGCCAGCCGACACGGATTTGGTAGACCAGGTGCAGCAGTGCATGATCGAACCTGGAGACGAGGATGAGGATGCGCGCCTTGCGGCCGCCATCGGTGATGCTGACCTTCATGCCGAAGCGATCGATCGGCGCCTTCAACGCCCGCTCCAGATGTTCCCGCGAGACGCCGACCGGCACCTGGAAGGCAATCCGCATGAAGAAGCGGTTCGTCTGCGTGTCCCAGAACTGGTTGCTCTCGGCAATATTGGCGCCGGCGGCAGAAAGCTCCGTCGTCACGGCAGCTACGATGCCGGGTTTATCGTCGCAGGACAGCACGAGTATGAAAGTCTGAAACGCCATGATTTCCTCCAAATCGACGTAAGGGGCAGGAAGGATCAAGGTCAGTTCCGCCCGGAAGTACACGCCGGTATCGCCGGACAGCCACGGCGGCAACCGTTTCGCGGGGGCGGCAGTTCCGTTTCTATCATCCTGAGGGGCGGGCGGGTCGATGATCGATCTGATGGTCGAAAATGCAAGAATAGTGGCGCGAAGCTGTCAGGCCATGAGAGGATTGTCGCGCGTTTGATTTTGGCTCGCGCGCTGCGCGATCAGGCGTCCGGCGCGAAGATGCGTCGGACGCCGCGATCGTTCAGTGGGCCTCGTCCCAGTTATGCGCGGCGCGGGCATCGACCTTGAGCGGCACCTTCATGTCGAGCGCCGGCATGGCGGCGTTCTCCATCACCGAGACGATCAGCGGGATCGAGGTTTCGACATCGCCATCCTCGACCTCGAAGATCAGTTCGTCATGCACCTGCAGCAGCATGCGCACGCGCTGGGACAGCCCGGCCTTTTCCAGCGCCGGCTCCATCTTGATCATTGCCCGGCGAATGATGTCGGCGGCGGAGCCCTGGATCGGCGCGTTGATCGCGGCGCGCTCGTTGAAGGCGCGGTGCGAGGGATTGGAGGAGCGGATGTCCGGATAGTGGGCGCGGCGGCCGAAAATGGTCTCGACATAGCCGTTCTCGCGGGCGAACGCCTTGGTGCTCTCCATGTAATCGCGGATGCCGGGGAAGCGCTCGAAGTATTTCTTGATGTAATCGCCTGCTTCCGAGCGCTCGATCGACAGCTGGTTGGCAAGGCCGAAAGCCGAGATGCCGTAGATGATGCCGAAGTTGATCGCCTTGGCGCGGCGGCGGATTTCGCTCGGCATGCCCTCGACCGGTACGCCGAACATTTCCGAGGCGGTCATTGCGTGAATGTCGATGCCGTCGGAAAAAGCCTGCTTCAGCTGCGGGATTTCCGCGACATGGGCAAGCACCCGCAGCTCGATCTGGCTGTAGTCGGCCGAAACCAGTTTATGCCCGGGCGTCGAAATGAAGGCGGTGCGGATCTTGCGGCCTTCGGCGGTACGCACCGGAATGTTCTGCAGGTTGGGATCGGACGACGAGAGTCGGCCCGTGGTGGTGGCGGCCAGCGCATAGGACGTGTGGACGCGCTTGGTCTGTGGATGTACGAAGCCGGGAAGCGCATCGGTATAAGTGGATTTGAGCTTGGTCAGTTGCCGCCAGTCGACGATCTTGCGCGGCAGTTCGTGCCCCTCGGCGGCCAGGTCCTCGAGCACCGAGGCCGACGTCGACCATTGGCCGGTCTTGGTCTTCGCGCCGCCGGGCAGGCCGAGGCGGCCGAACAGGATATCGCCGAGCTGTTTCGGCGAGCCGATGTTGAAGCTCTCGCCGACAATGGCGTAGATTTCGTGTTCGAGGCCGGCCGCACCTTGCGCCAGTTCGCCCGAAAGGCGCGACAGGATCTGCCGGTCGATGGTGATGCCGCGCTCTTCCATTTGCGCCAACACCGGGACCAGCGGCCGCTCCAGTCGCTCATAGACCGTGTTGAGGTTTTTCGCTGCAAGGCGCGGCTTCAGCACCTGCCACAGCCGCAGCGTCACGTCGGCGTCTTCCGCGGCGTAGGCGGTCGCCTTGTCGATGTCCACATAGTCGAAGCCAAGCGCGGATTTGCCGCTGCCGGCGACGTCCTTGTAGGGGATCGGCTGGTGGCCGAGCCATTTTTCCGAAAGCGAATCCATGCCATGGGCACCGGCCCCGGCGTCAGCCACATACGACATCAGCATCGTATCGTCGAAGCTGGCTATGGTCATGCCGTGGCGGCGCGCCACCAGGTAGTCGTATTTGAGGTTCTGCGCCACCTTCAGGACGGACGGATCCTCGAGCAGGTCCTTCAGCCGTTCGAGGGCAAGCGCGGCCGGGATCTGATCCGGCGCCAGCTTCACGCCGTCGCTGAAAAGATCGTGGCCGCCCGTCTTGTGAAGAATCGGAACATAGGCGGCGCGGATGTCGGTGCCGGTCGGGTTCTTGCTGTTGTCGGCGATTGCCAGCGAAAAGCCGACCAGTTCGGCGTGCATGGCGTCGAGCGACGTCGTCTCGGTATCGAAGGCGACAATGCCGCTCTCGCGCGCCATGGCGATCCATGCGTCGAGCGTGGCAATATCCCGGATCGTCACATAGGCGCTGCGGTCGATCTTTGCCGCGGCAAAGGCTTCGGCGCGCGCTTGCGCAAGGGTTTGCGGTGTTGCGGCCGGCTCGGCTGCCTTGACGGCGGCAAGGGTGGTTGCGGCTTCGGCGGCGCTACCGCGCGTCGGCGATGTTGCCGACGACAGCTCGGACGGCGGCGGGGGCGGCGAGAGCTCGCCCATGTCGAGATCGGGTCCGTGGGCCGCCGCGCCCCATTCGACCGGCACGCTTGCGGCTTCCACCGCATCCGCATCCGTTTCCGTCGCAGCGGCGACGCGACGGGTCAGAGACGTGAATTCCATCGCCTTGAGGAAGGCAATGAGCTTTGGCCCGTCCTGTGTGTGAAGTTGGAAGTCCTCGAGCGGAACGTCGATAGGCGTGTCGGTTTTCAGCATGACCAACTGGCGCGACAGCCGGGCAAGCTCGGCATTGGCGAGGATGTTCTCGCGGCGCTTCTGCTGCTTGATCTCGCCGGCGCGGGCAAGCAGCGTGTCGAGGTCGCCGAATTCCTCCAGAAGCTGTGCCGCCGTCTTCGGGCCGATGCCAGGGATGCCGGGCACATTGTCGGTCGAATCACCGGTCATCGCCTGCAGGTCGATCATCTTCTCCGGCGGCACGCCCCATTTCTCGATCACGTCCGGAATCGAGATCTGCTTGTCCTTCATGCTGTCATACATCGACACATTCGGCGTAACGAGCTGCATCAGGTCCTTGTCGGACGATATGATGGTGACGCCCGCGCCTGCTGTCTCCGCCATTCGCGCATAGGTGGCGATCAGGTCATCGGCCTCGAAGCCTTCCTTCTCGATGCACGGGAGGTTGAAGGCGCGCGTCGCCTGCCGAATCAGGCCGAATTGCGGGATCAGGTCTTCGGGCGGAGCCGTGCGGTTCGCCTTGTACTGGTCGTAGAGCGCGTTGCGGAACGTTTTCGAGGAATAGTCGAAAATCACCGCGAAATGGGTCGGCGTCACGCCGACGGAGGTATCGCGGGCATCGGTCAGCAGCTTCCACAGCATGTTGCAGAAACCGGAAACGGCATTGACCGGCAGGCCATCCGACTTGCGGTTGAGTGGAGGAATGGCGTGGAACGCCCGGAAAATGAAACCGGAGCCGTCGACGAGGAAGAGATGATCACCTTTTTTCATGGCGACAAGGGATAGCGTGGGCCGCGTTGGGCGTCCATATTTCATTCCGGAACAGGAGGAATTTTATCGCGCGGGGGAAAATTGAGGGCCCTCACGGAGACGTTACCAATTTGTAATGTCGTCTCGACGCGCCTCTCCCTTGAAAAGCCACATTTCACACCACAAATCATAGGCAACGGCAAATTGAACACGCCGTCGTCTGGCACAAGGCCTGTCCCCCGCCGAAGCCAGATGTTAGGACAAAGGCCTATCCCCCCTCTCCGGGCCTTTGTCCGAATTCTGACAAGACCGCCGTGGCCCCGCCTCCGCCATGGCGGTTTTTGTTTGTGTACGGGAGCAATCGCATCCATGTGAAAGGCGCTCCCCCCGGAGTGCATCGCCTGCAATGTAACTTGTGTTCCAGCTTGGTGAGAGGTACCCATACCCATGGCCTTCGACCGCATGGATTCGGCGACATACCTGGCGAGCCTCCTGGCAAAAAGCTTCTCCCGTGCCTTGCAGGAGAGGGGCCAGAAGCTCGGCTTCGCGCCCGGCCAGTTTCCCGTTCTTCTGGAACTCTGGAGCGAAGAGGGCCTCACCCAGAGGCAGCTTCTCGATCGCGTCGACATCGAGCAGGCGACGATGGCCAATACGCTGGCGCGGATGGAACGCGACGGGCTGATCCACCGCAAAAAGCACCCGACCGACAAACGCGCCCAGCAGATTTTCCTGACCGACAAGGCGCGGGCGATGGAGGCGGAAGCCAAGGCGGCAGCGATTGCCGCGGACCAGTCGCACTTCTCCGACTTTCGTCATTTTGAGCGGGAACTGATGCTCGAATATATGCGCAAGGCGATTGTCAACGGCGCGCGTAGCTGAAGGATCGCCCCGTCGCCGGCCATGATAGGACGATCAAAATATTTTGCTTAAAGCCGCTGCGATCTTTGTCTAGGTTTCGCCCGCACAACAAGGATTCGGACATGACAGACACGGCCAGCATTCTCACCCGCGCGGACGATAATCTCCCCCAGAGCCTGGAGCGGCTTTTCGATCTGGTGCGGATCCAGTCGATCTCCACCGACCCGGCCTACAAGGCGGAATGCCGCAAGGCGGCGGAATGGCTCGTGGCCGAACTGACAGGCCTCGGTTTCGACGCATCGGTGCGCGATACGTCCGGTCATCCGATGGTGGTTGCCCACCACGCAGCCGGCAGGGCCGGCGCCCCGCATGTGCTGTTCTACGGCCATTACGACGTCCAGCCCGTCGATCCGGTCAATCTCTGGGACACGGCGCCTTTCGAGCCGTCGATCAAGGAACTGGACGGGGGCCGCAAGGTCATCACCGGCCGCGGAACGGCCGACGACAAGGGCCAGTTGATGACCTTCGTCGAAGCCTGCCGCGCTTATAAGGACATCAACGGTTCGCTGCCCTGCGAAGTCACGATCCTGTTCGAAGGCGAAGAAGAATCCGGCTCACCATCGCTGAAGCCCTTCCTGGAAGCCAATGCGGCCGAGCTGAAGGCGGACTATGCGCTGGTCTGCGATACCAACATGTGGGACCGCGACACGCCGGCCATCTCGGCCGGATTGCGGGGCCTGGTCGGTGAGGAGATCGTCATCACCGCGGCCGACCGCGATCTGCATTCCGGTTATTTCGGCGGCGCAGCGGCCAATCCGATCCATATCCTCGCCAATATTCTGGCCGGCCTTCACGACGAGACCGGCCGCATCACGCTCGACGGTTTCTACGAGGGCGTCGAGGAAACGCCGTCGCAGATCAAGGCGGCCTGGGAAACGCTTGGTATGTCGACCGAAAAATTCCTCGGCGAGATCGGTCTTGCCATTCCATCCGGCGAAAAGGGCCGTTCGGTGATGGAACTGACCTGGGCCAGACCGACGGCCGAGGTCAACGGCATCTGGGGCGGCTACACCGGTGAAGGCTTCAAGACGGTAATCGCGGCGCAGGCATCCGCCAAGGTTTCGTTCCGGCTTGTCGGCACCCAGGACCCCGACAGGATCCGGGCCGCCTTCCGTTCCTATGTGGCGTCGAAAATCCCTGCCGATTGCTCTGTCGAATTCCACGAGCATGGCGGCTCGCCGGCGATCCAGCTTCCTTACGATTCGGCTCTGCTGAACACGGCGAAATCTGCCTTGTCCGACGAATGGCCGAAACCTGCCGTGCTGATCGGCATGGGCGGATCGATCCCGATCGTCGGCGATTTCCAGAAGATGCTCGGTATGGAATCGCTGCTGGTCGGCTTTGGCCTCGCGGACGACCGCATCCATTCGCCCAACGAGAAATACGAGCTGCAGTCCTTCCACAAAGGTATCCGCTCGTGGATTCGGATTCTCGCCGCACTCGCCGGCTGATGGCTGGCCCGGTGCGCTACGCTGCCGCGCGCCACAGGGTCTGTTGTTAACGGTTAGCACCCTTGACCCGTTTGGCTGGCGGTGTACTCATCGTCAGGATGATGTTTTGCCTGCAGCCTTCAAGAATTCCGGCCTCATGAAACTGGTTCGTAAATTCGCCTGGCCGGTCGTAGGACTGACCGCGATTCTGTTTTCGGTCTACGGCCTCTATCACGAGCTGCATGGCCTTTCGGCCCATGATTTCGTCGAAAGCCTCAAAGCCGTGTCCCTCAAGGGGTGGATGCTGTCCGGCTGTGCAACCCTTGCCGCCTATGCCGCTTTGGCGGCTTATGATCACCTGGCGCTGGAGCATCTCGGTCACAGGATTTCGCTGTGGTTCATCACCATCTGCTCCTTCACCGCCTATGCGCTGTCGCACACGGTGGGCGCATCGGTTTTCTCCGGCGCTGTGGTGCGTTATCGCGCCTATGGTTCGAAGGGCCTTTCCGCCGGCGAAACCGGTGTCCTCGTCGCCTTCTGCTCCTTCACTTTCCTGCTCGGAACCTTGATGCTGTCGGCCATCGTGCTTTTGATCGAGCCGGAGATCACCGCCCGCTTTGCCGCCTTCCTGCCGATCGGTGCGTCGCTCTCGACGGGGCTGGTCATTCTCGCGCTGATCACGCTTTACGTTGTCGGCAGCCTGGTCGGCTTCCAGCCGTTGAAAACCCGGTGGTTTCAACTGGAATATCCGAAGCCATCGCTGGCGCTGCGGCAATTGCTGATCGCGCCCGTCGAACTGATCGCTGCGGCGGCCATCATCTACTTCGCGCTGCCGGAAGCCGGGAATCCGGGCTACATGGTGATTCTCGGTGTCTTCCTCGCCTCCTTTTCGGCCGCACTCTTGTCGCATGCGCCCGGCGGCCTTGGCGTGCTGGAATTGGTCTTCATTGCCGGCCTGCCGGAAATGGATCCGGCGGGTGTTCTGGCCGCACTTGCCATCTTCCGGCTGTTCTACCTGATCGTACCCTTTCTCTTCGCGCTCCTCGTCGTGATCGTTTTCGAGCATTCGCAATTCCTCGCCGGCAGACAGGCAGGCAGCGGGCGCAAGCGGGACGAATAGGCTTTCCTCTCACGAGGGCGGATAGCAAACCCTCGGCAAGGCCTTCTCCAGGGGTCCATCGACCTCTTCCAGTTCGGCGCTCTCGATATGCAGCGGCGCAAAGGGCGGCTCCTGGATCGCGGCGTTGGCGATGCGGGTGACGTAGCAGCCGGCGAAAATACGTTCCTTGCCACCCTCTTCCGTCGATTTGATCGCGACCGGCACTGGCGCGTAGATGCTTCCCGCCGCACCCTCGGGCGTTACCGTGCCGGTGATCACCTGGACATCCACCGTCTTTGCATAGCCCTCAACAAAGGACTGGTAGTCGGCGAAGGGTTTCCGGTCGGCGAAATAGCTGTAGGCGCGCGCATATTCCCTGCGATTGATCGCATTGTAGAGCGAGCGGATCAGCGCCGGCCCATCGGAGCGGTCATCGACATAGGCGGTCTTGTCCTGCGCCGTTGCGCTGATGCAGAGAACGGTCAGCATGGCCGCGGTCATCAGGGAAGTAGGGATGGTTTTCATCGCATTGCTCCTGGTGTTCAGGGAAATTTCAATGCGGATACGGCGATTTGAAGGTCGTGGCCGATTTCTGGAGGGCATCCAAGTCCAGAAAAACAAAAAGGCCGGGAAAACCCGACCTTTCACAACGCGCTTCGACACACCTGCCAGTACATCCGTGGTCAACCGCGGAAGCGCATTTCTCCGGCGCGGATAATCGCGCCAGATTGGAATTAGGCAGCCTGGAGGCTGTCTGCCGACATCTTGCCGGACTTGCGGTCACGAACCAGCTCGAAGCTGATCTTCTGACCGTCGTTGAGGCTGCGCATTCCAGCGCGTTCGACAGCCGAAATGTGGACAAATACGTCCTGGCTGCCGTCGTCCGGCTGAATAAAGCCGAAGCCCTTGGTGGAATTAAACCATTTTACAGTGCCAGTGGCCATAACGATCCCTTTCTCTAGCAAATTATAGTGAACCAAGCCGTAGATATTACAGCGAGGCTTGATGTTCGAATCTGAAGGAAAGTTCGTCCGATTGCGCTCTAAGTCGCAAAAACCAAAGTCATCTAACAAATATCGACCAAGGCTCAGATAGGTTACCGGGACCGCGCAGTCAAGTTTTATTATTTTTATTTTGCGATGTTCGTTGTTTTCGTTTGTCTTTTATAAACCGGGACCGAAGATCCGCAGAGTTTATTTTCCGGCGCCGTGAGGTCGCTGTTTCTGAAGACGTCGGGAAGAATGCCAGTTTTTTGGGTCGGCCGAATTGATTTCTCGGCGACGCGCATCATCTTCCTCTCATTGCCGAATTCACGGGAGGAAGAACCATGTCGAAAGTCGTGATCGCCGTTGCCTGCCTGTCCTTGTTGACGCTCGCCGCATGCGGCAACACCGCGCGCGGTTTAAAGCAGGACGGCGTGCAGACCAGCAATGCCCTCGATGACGCGACGCGCCGCGTCGCGAATGCGGACGCCAACTGAGGAAACCTGCGAGAAGCTGCGGTGTACAGCGAACGTGCGGCCACCTCGATGGTGCGCGCTGTGCAACGCCGCGCCATACCCGCACTCCCGCCGGGAGCGCACCGAAAACGCTTCCGCGCAACGAGTTGAAAGCGCACGATTTTATTCGAACGGAAATTTAACTCCCCCTTAAATCGCCGCATTTACACTTCATCGCACTGTTTAAAATCGGCGTGGCGGCGGAATGGCCGGCCTGGCTTCCCGAAACGCTCATCTGGAGCAACCCTACCCCGGCATGGCAGGAAATCGCAAATCACCGCAGAGAATAGAGCCTTCTTTCGAGGGCGGGCGGGGCCGCGACGATGGCGAACTGCGGGTCGATGCCGCGGATCGCGTCGGCGGGGGAGGCCGCAAGTCTGGAAGCTCGAAATCGGCGGCGAAAACGAACAGATCGAAGAGAGGCTCCGGCCGCGGCGGCTCGCGCGGTGGCGGCGGATTGACCGGCCTGATCCGCTCGATGGTCTATTGGTGTGTCGTTCTCGGCATCTGGGGCGCCATCGGCGTCGGCGGGCTGGTGCTCTATTACGGCTCTCGCATGCCGAGCGCCACGAGTTGGGCCATTCCCGACCGTCCGCCAAACGTCAAGATCCTTGCCGTCAGCGGCGATATCATTGCCAATCGTGGTGCCACCGGCGGCGAGGCGCTGTCGCTCGAAAACATGTCGCCCTACATCCCGCAGGCGGTCATCGCCATCGAGGACCGGCGGTTCTATTCGCATTTCGGCGTCGATCCGCTCGGCCTGGCGCGCGCGATGCTGACCAACATCACCACCGGGCGCATGGTGCAGGGCGGCTCGACGCTCACTCAGCAGCTTGCCAAGAACCTGTTCCTCTCGCCGGAGCGCACGCTCGAGCGCAAGGTGCAGGAAGTGCTGCTCGCCGTCTGGCTGGAGCAGAAATACACCAAGGACCAGATTCTTGCGATGTACCTGAACCGCGTGTTTTTCGGCTCGAACGCCTATGGCGTCGAGGCGGCATCGCGGCGCTATTTCAACAAGTCGGCACGGGATGTGAACCTCGGCGAGGCGGCGCTCCTTGCGGGCCTGCTCAAGGCGCCGTCGCGCCTGTCGCCGGCACGCGATCCGAAGGCTGCCGAAGAGCGCGCGCAGTTGGTGCTCGGCGCCATGCGTCAGGAAGGCTTTATCACCGACGCCGAGATCAAGACGGCCATGTCGCAGCCGCCGACCAAGGCAAAGAGCTTCTGGTCCGGCGCGCAATATTATGTGGCCGACATGGTCATGGACCAGTTGCCGGGCATGGTCGGCGAAATCAGCCAGGACCTCGTCGTCGATACGACGCTTGATCTCGACCTCGAGAAGAAAGCCGAAGAGACGCTCGCCGCCAGCCTCGACGAATCGGGCGAGAAGCTGAACGTCAGCCAAGCCGCCCTGGTATCGATCGACGGCACCGGCGCCATTCGCGCGCTGGTCGGCGGCCGTGATTATGCCGACAGTCAGTTCGACCGCGCCGTCAAGGCCAAGCGCCAGCCCGGTTCCGCCTTCAAGCCGTTTGTCTATGCCGCCGCCATGGAAATCGGCCGTACGCCCATGTCGATCCGCAACGACGCGCCGGTTAGGATCGGCAATTGGACGCCGGAGAACTATGACGAGAAATATCGCGGCGAGGTCTCGCTTGCGACGGCCCTTGCCAATTCGCTGAACACGATCGCCGCCCAACTCGTCATGGAGGTCGGACCGCAGAACGTCATCAAGCTCGCCCATAGGCTCGGCATCGAATCGGAAATGCAGGCCAATGCCTCGATTGCGCTCGGCACCTCGGAGGTCAGCCTGGTCGAACTCACATCCGCCTACGCGCCCTTCATGAATGGCGGCTTCAAGGCGACGCCGCACGTCATCAAGCGGGTCTCGACGGCCGATGGCACGGTTCTCTACGAAAACACCTATGACAATCCGCCGCGCGTTCTTGATCCCGCCGTCGTCAGCGAGATGAACCAGATGATGGTGGGCGTGATCGAGCATGGCACCGGCAAGAGCGCCAAGCTCAAGGGCTGGCAGGCGGCAGGCAAGTCGGGCACGACGCAGTCCTTCCGCGATGCGCTGTTCGTCGGCTTCACCAGCAATCTGACGACCGGCGTCTGGTTCGGCAATGACGACGGCAAGTCGATGAAGAAGGTGACTGGCGGCGGTCTCCCGGCCAAGGCCTGGCACGACTATATGACGGCCGCACATGAGGGCCTGCCACCATCGCCGGTGTTCGGCACGACCGGTGTCCAGCCGACATTCGAGGACAATCAGGCCGCCCCCGAGACCGTCGGCGATGTCATTTCCGGTACTTTCGGCAATGGTGGCGCGGAGGAGTTTCCGCAGGCTCCGGTCGGCAACGGGCAGGCTGCTGCCCAGCAGGACCTGGCCCAGCCGGCGAATTCGGGGCTAGTGCCACCGGCCGATGTCGGCGAGACGACCGGCGCGACACGGCGGACCACGCTGCTCGATATCCTCACCGGCGGTTGACCGTTGATCCCTTCTTTCCTACGTTTTGCAGCACAGGAGGCGCTGCCGGGTGAACCCGTTGCCTTCAAACGCAGGCCGAGCGCGAAATGCCTGCGTTTGGAAGGGTGGGTTTTTCTGCCAGCTTGTCGTTTACGGCTCGGTTTTTGCGTGTTTTCGCCCCCTCAGATGCCTTGCAGTCCGAAACGCCGCTCCTTATATACGCCCCATCACCGCGGCTTCCGCTGCGAATATTCCACAGACCATCCCGTTAGGGGCTGTCAAATGAATGCCTGACCGGGTTCTGACAGTCCGCTGCAAGGAGAGAACGACATGGCTAAAGTAATCGGTATTGACTTGGGAACGACCAACTCCTGCGTCGCCGTCATGGACGGCAAGGACGCGAAGGTCATTGAAAATGCGGAAGGCGCGCGCACGACCCCATCGATCGTTGCATTCAACGATGATGGCGAGCGCCTGATCGGCCAGCCGGCCAAGCGTCAGGCCGTCACCAACCCGGAAAACACGCTTTTTGCAATCAAGCGCCTGATCGGCCGCACGTTCGCTGATCCGACGACGCAAAAAGACAAGGGCATGGTGCCCTACAAGATCATCAAGGCAGACAATGGCGACGCCTGGGTCGAAGCGCACGGCGAGAAGTATTCCCCGTCGCAGATCTCCGCCATGATCCTGCAGAAGATGAAGGAAACCGCCGAATCCTATCTCGGTGAAAAGGTGACGCAGGCCGTTATCACGGTCCCCGCTTACTTCAACGACGCGCAGCGCCAGGCAACCAAGGATGCCGGCAAGATCGCCGGTCTGGAAGTCCTGCGCATCATCAACGAGCCGACGGCTGCGGCGCTCGCCTATGGCCTCGACAAGAAGGACGGCAAGACCATCGCCGTCTACGACTTGGGTGGTGGCACGTTCGATATCTCGGTTCTTGAAATCGGCGACGGCGTCTTCGAGGTGAAGTCGACCAACGGCGACACCTTCCTTGGCGGTGAAGACTTCGACATGCGTCTGGTCGAATACCTCGCAGCCGAGTTCAAGAAGGATCAGGGCATCGACCTGAAGAACGACAAGCTGGCTCTGCAGCGCCTCAAGGAAGCTGCCGAAAAGGCAAAGATCGAGCTGTCGTCCTCGCAGCAGACTGAAATCAACCTACCGTTCATCACGGCAGATGCTTCCGGTCCGAAGCACCTGACGATGAAACTGTCGCGCGCCAAGTTCGAAAGCCTGGTCGACGACCTCATCCAGCGCACCGTTGCTCCGTGCAAGGCAGCCCTCAAGGACGCCGGCGTCACGGCGGCCGAGATTGATGAAGTGGTTCTGGTCGGCGGCATGAGCCGCATGCCGAAGGTGCAGGAAACCGTCAAGCAGCTGTTCGGTAAGGAACCGCACAAGGGCGTCAACCCGGATGAAGTGGTTGCCCTCGGCGCCGCTATCCAGGCGGGCGTTCTGCAAGGCGACGTCAAGGACGTTCTACTCCTCGATGTCACCCCGCTGTCGCTGGGCATCGAAACGCTGGGTGGCGTCTTTACCCGCCTGATCGAACGCAACACGACGATCCCGACGAAGAAGAGCCAGACGTTCTCGACGGCCGAGGACAGCCAGTCCGCCGTGACCATCCGCGTCTCGCAGGGCGAGCGCGAAATGGCGGCCGACAACAAGCTGCTGGGCCAGTTCGACCTCGTCGGCATCCCGCCGGCACCACGCGGCGTTCCGCAGATCGAAGTGACCTTCGATATCGACGCCAACGGCATCGTGCAGGTTTCGGCCAAGGACAAGGGCACCGGCAAGGAACATCAGATCCGGATCCAGGCATCGGGCGGTCTGTCCGACGCGGATATCGAGAAGATGGTCAAGGATGCCGAGGCCAACGCCGAAACCGACAAGAAGCGCCGCGAAGCCGTCGAAGCCAAGAACCAGGCCGAGAGCCTGATTCATTCCTCGGAAAAGTCGCTGAAGGAATATGGTGACAAGGTCACGGAAGCTGAGCGGACCGCGATCTCCGATGCGATCGCCGCATTGAAGACCGCCGTCGAAGCCTCGGAGCCCGATGCTGAAGACATCAAGGCCAAGACCCAGACGCTGCTCGAAGCGTCGATGAAGCTCGGCCAGGCGATGTATGAAGCCCAGCAGACGGATGCGGCCAATGCCGATGCGGCCGCTGACGCTGCCCGCGATGGCGATATCGTTGACGCCGACTATGAAGAAGTCAATGACGAGGACGATCGCAAGAAGTCCGCATAAGCCTTCTTCGACCTGGAAATCATCTGAGCCCGGAGCCACCCGCTCCGGGCTTTTCCTTTGCTCAAACCGGTGTCGCCGCGTGCCTCGACAGAGGATGTTGCCACCGCCGTTTGGCGGCGACGGGTTCTCGCACCCGGTCCGGAGCGCAGATGCGACGGCTTTAATCTGCGCTTTTTCGACAAAAACCTGCACGGATAGTGTATTGCCTATGGTATCGCGCTTGAAGGTTCACTAAATCCTGTTGCAAGGAAATCAGGCGACCATCGGGCGGCCTTTTTCGGCATGCCTATTCAACAGGACAACCTGCAAGTATGAAACGTGATCTTTACGAAACGCTCGGCGTTGGGAAAACAGCGGACGAGAAAGAGCTCAAGGGCGCTTTCCGCAAACTGGCGATGAAGTATCACCCGGACAAGAATCCCGGCGACGCGGAAGCGGAAAAGACTTTTAAGGATATCAGCCACGCCTATGAAACCCTCAAGGACCCGCAGAAGCGGGCTGCCTATGATCGCTATGGCCATGCTGCCTTCGAAAATGGCGGCATGGGTGGTGGTGGCGGCGGTTTCGGCGGTGCGGGCGCCGGCGGCTTCTCCGATATCTTCGAGGACATTTTCGGCGAGATGATGGGCGGCGGCCGCCAGCGACGGTCGTCGGGCGGACGCGAACGCGGCGCCGATCTGCGCTACAATATGGAAATCTCGCTGGAAGAGGCCTATTCCGGTAAGACGGCACAGATCCGTGTGCCGACGTCGATCACGTGTGATGTCTGCTCGGGCTCCGGCGCCAAGCCGGGTACGAAACCTCAGACCTGCGGCACCTGCCAGGGCTCGGGCCGCGTGCGCGCTGCCCAGGGTTTCTTTTCCATCGAGCGGACTTGCCCGACCTGCCATGGTCGCGGCCAGACCATCACCGATCCGTGCGGCAAGTGCCACGGCCAAGGCCGCGTGACCGAGGAGCGTTCGCTGTCGGTCAACATTCCGGCCGGCATCGAGGACGGAACACGGATTCGCCTTTCGGGCGAAGGCGAGGCAGGCCTGCGCGGCGGTCCCGCCGGCGATCTCTATATCTTCCTGTCGGTCAAACCGCATGAGTTCTACCAGCGCGATGGCGCGGACCTCTATTGCAGCGTGCCGATCTCGATGACGACGGCAGCACTTGGCGGCAAGTTCGATGTGGCGACGCTCGACGGCACCAAGTCGCGCGTCTCGGTGCCGGAAGGCACCCAGGCCGGCAAGCAGTTTCGCCTGAAGGGCAAGGGCATGCCGGTGCTGCGCTCCAGCCAGATCGGTGATCTCTACATCCAGATCCAGATCGAAACGCCGCAGAAGCTCACCAAGCGCCAGCGCGAGCTGTTGCGGGAGTTCGAAGAACTGTCTTCGAAGGACAACAATCCCGAATCCGCCGGTTTTTTTTCGCGCATGAAGGATTTCTTCGACATCGAGTGACTGGCCAAGCCGACAATCGGCAATATATCCCGGCCGGAGGCAGCAATGCCTCCGGCTTTTTTTATCCATTTGCCGGTGCCGCCGGCATGGCGTTCGCAAGCGAAAGGTTTTCCCATGACCTATGAGCTCTTTTATTGGGACGGCATACCCGGCCGCGGTGAGTTCGTCCGTCTTGCACTGGAACAGGCGGGTGCAGACTACATCGACGTCGCCCGCACGGAGGGCGGCATGGGACGCATGATGGCGATGATGAAAGGCAAAGCGGGAACATTCGCGCCCTTTGCGCCGCCCTTCCTGAAGGATGGAGATGTCGTCGTTTCCCACGTTGCCAATATCCTGCTCTATCTCGGCGGCAGGCTCGGGCTTGCGCCCAAGGACGAAGCGGGGCGGCTCGAGGCAAACGGGCTGCAACTGACCATCACCGATTTCGTCGGCGAAATTCACGACGTCCATCACCCGATCGGCGTGTCGCTGTATTATCATGAGCAGAGGGACGAGGCGCTCCGGCGGGCCGAAAATTTCCGCGACCAGCGCCTGCCGAAATTCCTCGGCTACTTCGAAAGGACGCTCGGCAATGGCGAGGGACAGGTCCATGCCGTCGGCGGAGCGCTGACCTATGTCGACCTGTCTCTGTTTCATCTCCTGGAGGGGCTGCGCTATGCCTTCCCGAAGGCGATGCAGGCGGCCGAACCGGACTATCCGCTTCTCGTCGCGCTCAACGCGCAGGTGCGCGAACTGCCCCGGATCAAGGCCTATCTCGCGTCCAAGCGCCGGCTTGCCTTCAACGAGGAAGGCATCTTCCGCCACTACCCGGAACTCGACCTTCCCTCTGGCTGACGTGCCCCGCATTGGATGTCCGCTGCGGCGCGTGTTCGCCGCCCGTGCCGGTTGCGACGTAGGCGAAACAGGCGCAAGATCCCGGAGTGAAAAGAGGAGGCTGGTCAATGACTGATCGAGGCACACTTGAACTCGCAATTGGGGAAATCTATCAGGCGCGCGATGCCGATGACATCGACGCCTTGATGAACTGGATCGATCCCGCCTGCAGTTTCCGGATTGTGGGGACCGGCCGCCTGGGACCGATGACGCAGAAGGTGGATGATCCGGTATCTCTACGCGCAACCTTGACGGCGCTCACGCAGAACTGGGACCTTACGGCTGTCGGAAATACCGGCCTTTGCATTGATGGCGATACGGTATTTGTCCATCGGGCCGGAACGGTTCGGTTCATCCCGACGAATACGCGTTTCGATACCGAGTTCGTGGACAAATTCACATTCAAAAACGGACGCGTCACCGAACTGACCGAGTTCGTCGATACGCTATCGGTGGCCGAAGCTGCCGGCCTCGTTGCGCCGGAGTTGGCTCAGCAGCTTCCGGTGATCGTTTCGCCGGCTGATGCGGCAAATATTCACGCCTGATCCACGCAGGCTTATCGGCCGTTCGTCATTTGCCTTCCGGGAGTTACTGGAGGGGATGTAGGCGCCGTTGGCAATAGTCCGCGCAACGCGCCAGCGGCGTCCCGGTCTTGGCCGCGTCGCCCTTTCGTCTTGCCATCCGGCGCTGTTCGGCATAGCTCTCAACCGGATACGCAACCGGATAAGCCATGCCGCACAAGGTCTTTCTCAGCCGCCTCAAGCTCAGCGATTTCCGCAACTATGCGGGCCTGTCGCTGCAGCTTGACGCGCGCCATGTGGTGCTGACGGGCGACAATGGCGCGGGCAAGACCAACCTGATGGAAGCCGTTTCCCTCCTGTCTCCCGGGCGAGGCCTGCGCCGAGCCGCCTATGCCGATGTTGCCCGGGTCGGCGCGGAAACCGGGTTCTCCGTCTTTGCGGAGCTGGACGGCATGGAGGGTCCGGTCGAGATCGGTACCGGCACGGCCGGGGCCGAGGAGGGGCAGGCACGGCGCCTGCGCATCAACGGAACAACGGCAAAAACCGTCGATGAGATTCTCGATCATCTGCGGGTGCTCTGGCTAACACCCGCCATGGACGGGCTTTTTACCGGCGGCTCCAGCGACCGCCGCCGCTTCCTTGACAGACTGGTTCTGTCGCTCGATCCGGACCATGGCCGTCGCGCCAGCGACTACGAGCGCGCCATGCGCAGCCGCAACAAGCTGCTGTCCGAGGGGCGGGCGGATCCCGCCTGGCTGACGGGGCTGGAGCGCCAGATGGCCGAACTTGGGATATCGATGGCCTTGGCGCGGCAGGAGATGCTGGGTCTTCTGGCAGCCCTGGTGGAAAAGAATCACGCGGGCGGCGTCTTCCCGGCTGCCGATCTTGCATTGTCCGGTTTTCTCGACGGCGAATGGCACCGTCCCGCCTTCGATCTGGAGGAACAGTACCTGGAGATGATGAAAAACGGCCGTTATCGCGACGCCGCCGCCGGTCGCACGCTCGATGGCCCGCATCGCAGCGACCTTCTGATCCGCCACCGGGCGAAGAACATGGAAGCCGAGCGGTGTTCGACCGGCGAGCAGAAGGCGCTCCTCGTCGGCCTTGTGCTGGCCCACTCCCGCCTCGTTGCCAACATGACCGGCCATGCGCCCGTGCTGCTGCTCGACGAGATCGCCGCGCATCTCGATGAAGGGCGGCGGGCGGCACTGTTCGATCTCGTCGACGATCTCGGTGGCCAGGCCTTCATGACCGGCACCGACCAGTCGATGTTTTCGGCGCTTGGCGCGCGCGCGCGTTATCTTACGGTTGCCAATGGCACCGTTTCCGGGTGACATTCCGCCATCATGACGACAGAGCCGCTCAATCCCGAAGAAATCCAGCGCTATGCGCGCCACATCATCCTGCCGGAGATCGGCGGCGCCGGTCAGCAGGCGCTGAAGGCCGCGCGCGTCCTTGTCATTGGTGCCGGCGGTCTTGGCGCGCCGGTGCTCCAGTATCTTGCCGCGGCCGGCATCGGCACGCTCGGGATCGTCGATGACGATACCGTTTCGCTGTCCAACCTGCAGCGGCAGGTGATCCACGCCACGTCCGATATCGGCAGGGCCAAGGCCGATAGCGCAGCCGAGTTCATTGGCCGCATCAACCCGCATGTCGCGGTGATCCGGCATGGCGTACGACTTGACGCCTCCAATGCGCAGACGCTGTTTTCCCGCTACGATATCGTCGTCGACGGCTCCGACAATTTCGAGACCCGTTACCTTGCCGCCGATACGGCCGAGCATCTGCAGATCACGCTGGTGACCGGTGCCGTCGGTCGCTTCGACGGCTCGCTCACCGTCCTCCAGCCATGGAAAAGGGGGAGCGATGGCCGGCAGAACCCGTCCTATCGCGACCTCTTCCCCGCGCCGCCGCCGCCCGGCGTCGTGCCCAGCTGTGCGGAGGCCGGCATCGTCGGCGCGTTGACCGGCGTGATCGGTACATTGCAGGCGATGGAAGTCATCAAGCTCGTTACCGGCGCCGGCGAACCGCTGATCGGCCGTCTGCTGATGTATGACGCGCTTACGGCTCGATTCGATACGATCCGATACGGCCGGAAGGTCAGATGAAGCTCGTGCCGATCGATCAGGCGTTCGCGGACTGGGATGCGTTGATGTCGCTGATCCTCGCCTCCTTCGCCTATATGCACCCGCGTATCGATCCGCCATCATCGGCCCTTCGCCTGACGCGGCAGTCGCTGAAGCAGAAGGCCGAGACCGAGAAGGCCTATGCCGCCATCGAAAACGGTCATCTGGTCGGCTGCATCTTCTGCAAGCCGGAACCACCGGAATGCCTCTATATCGGCAAACTTGCCGTCGCGCCGGATGCGCAGGGCAGAGGCGTCGGGCGGCTGCTGTTGCAGGCAGCCGAGGGTTGTGCCCTCGAATGCGGCTTGTCATGCCTGCGCCTGGAGACGCGAATCGAGCTTGAAGAGAATCACCGCCTGTTTGCGCGGTGGGGCTTTGTCAGGACCGCCGAAGCGTCGCATCCCGGCTTTACGCGCCCCACCTTCATCGAGATGCGCAAGGCGCTTTAATCAGACCCTGCCCGGCAGGACGCGATCCGGCGGTCGGTGCCCGTCGAAGAAGGTGCGGATGTTGATCACCACCTTGTCGCCCATGTCGATGCGCCCCTCGAGCGTCGCGGAGCTCATATGCGGCAACAGCACGACCTTGCCTTCGGTCGCAAGCTTCACCAGCTTCGGGTTCACGGCAGGTTCGTTTTCGAACACGTCGAGACCGGCGCCGGCGATCTTGCCCTCGCGCAGGCATTTGATCAGCGCCGTCTCGTCGACGATGCTGCCGCGCGCGGTGTTGACGATGTAGCTGGTCGGCTGCATCAGCGCGAGCCGCCGTGCCGACAGGAGGTGAAAGGTGGCGGGCGTCGAGGGGCAATTGACCGACACGATATCGACGCGGGCGAGCATCTGGTCGAGACTGTCCCAATAGGTCGCCTCCAGCTTCTCTTCGGTCTCGGCGCTGACGCGCTTGCGGTTGTGATAGTGGATCGAAAGCCCGAAGGCCTTGGCGCGGCGGGCGACGGCGGTGCCGATGCGGCCCATGCCGACAATGCCGATGCGCTTGCCGGAGATGCGTCGTCCGAGCATCCAGGTTGGCGACCAGCCCGCCCAATCGCCGCGCGGGTCGGTCAGGATATTGGCGCCTTCGATCAGGCGTCGCGGAACGGCAAGGATCAGCGCCATGGTCATGTCGGCCGTATCTTCCGTCAAGACGTTCGGCGTGTTGGTGACGGTGATGCCGTGGCGTGCAGCGGCATCGATGTCGATGTGGTCGACGCCGTTCGAAAAGCTGGCGATCAGCTTCAGCTGCGGTCCGGCCTGTTCGATCAGTGCCGCATCGATCCGGTCGGTGAGGGTCGGAACCAGCACGTCGACGCGTTTTACAGCAGCGACGAGCTCCGGCTGGCTGCGCGGTGTGTCATCGATGTTGAGCTCGGCGTCAAACAGTTCCCGCATGCGCGTTTCGACCACATCGGGCAATCTGCGGGTGATGTAGACCTTGGGCTTTTTCTTGTTTGTCATCGCTGCTGCCGAGCCCTTGTTGACGGGTTTTTAACCAAGATGAGTGATCGTTCTCCCTGCAGTTCATTTTCTACCAGACCCGGTGTGGAAGACAAACAAAACTCTAGGTGCCCCTGACGATTTGCCTGTCTTTGGCAGAGCCGGTCAGAGATTTGGCTGCAAGTTCCTGAATCTTTTTGGAAAACGGATTTCGTCATGCGTCAGTTCCTTTCCAGGCTCGCTTTCGTCACGGCAGCCCTCCTGTCTGTCGCCGCCATCGATGCAATGCCGGCTTTCGCCCAGGCCGCCAAGGGCGCAAGCGGCCTGCCGCTGCCGCGCTTCGTCAGCCTGAAATCCAAGAGCGTCAACCTGCGTGTCGGACCGAGCGTCGACTACGCGGTCGCCTGGCGTTACATGAAGTCCGGCGTTCCGGTGGAAATCATCCAGGAATATGACAACTGGCGGCGCATTCGCGACGCAGACGGCACGGAGGGCTGGGTCAACCAGGCACTGCTCTCGGGGGATCGCACCGCAATCACGGCGCCGTGGATGCGCGGCAAGGGCGAGGGTATTTTCGTCAACATGCGGCACGATCCGCAGTCCAACAGCGCCATTGTCGCGCGCATGGAGCCGGGTGTCGTCGTGCATGTCGGCGAATGCAACGGCGACTGGTGCCGCGCCGAAGCGCAAGGGGTGGAAGGCTGGATCGCCCAGGGCGAGATCTGGGGCGCCTATCCGGGTGAAGCTTTCAAGTAGACGAGCGGCTGTCGACCTTCAGAGGAGGCCGGCTTCCTTTGCCGCTGCCGCCAGCGAAACCATCGGGCGTGGGCCGATCTGCTCGATGACGATGCCGGCAGCCAGGCTTCCAAGCCTGCCGCAGTCGGCAAGCGTCCTGCCGGTCGTATACCCGTGCAGGAAACCGGCCGCATAGAGATCGCCGGCGCCCGTCGTATCGACGACATTGGTGATCGTCGTTGCCTCGACCTTGACGCGTTCGGATCCCCTGGCGATGATCGACCCTTCTTCGCTGAGCGTCACCGCGGCAAGCTTGCAATCCCTGGCGATCATCGACAGCGCATGCTCGAAATCGTCCGTCTCGTAGAGTGCCAGGGCTTCGGCCCGGTTGGCAAAGACGATGTCGACGGTGCCGGAGCGCATCAGCTCGAGGAATTCCGCCCGGTAGCGATGGACGCAGAAACTGTCGGACAGGGTCATCGCCACTTCTCGTCCGTTTTCATGGGCGATGCGGGCACAGTCGCGGATCGCGTCCTTGGCAAGCGGCGGATCCCAGAGATAGCCTTCGAAATAGGTGACGGCTGCGTCCGCAACCACGGTGGGTTCGACGTCGCTTGGTCCGAGCTCGACGCATGCGCCGAGATAGGTGTTCATCGAGCGCTCGCCGTCTTCAGTCACGAAGATCATCGAGCGGGCGGTCGGCGGATGCGTGTCGAGCGGCGCCGTTTCGAAATGAACGCCCTGCGCGCGGATATCGTGGGTGAAGATCTCGCCGAGCTGATCGTTGGCCACCTTGCCGAAATAGGCGGCCCGGCCGCCAAGGCTGGCGACACCCGCGGCCGTGTTGCCGGCACTGCCGCCGGAGGCTTCCAGGGCCGGTCCCATGCGCGAATAGAGCAGCTCAGCCCGCTCCGCATCGATCAGGTTCATCGCGCTCTTGATGATGCCGTTGTGGACAAGAAATGCATCGTCGCAGCGCGCAATGATATCCACGATGGCATTGCCGATCGTGAGCACGTCGAATTTGGTCATTCGGAACCGCCTGAAGTGTTTGTGTCAGCCGGTGACCGGTAATAGCGGATTTTCCGCGGTTTGGAAGGGAAAAGAACGGAAGAGCGCCACAGTCCGGATTTTGCCCGGATATTTTGACTTGGATTGCGCGGGCATGTGGCGCCGCCACCGTGTTTCGTCAGACGGGCAAGACGAACGCGTCAAACTGCGCGGCATATTCTTCGGTCGGCGGAATTGGCTTGATCACGTCGATCAGCACGCCGTTCGGGTCGGCCGTGATGAAGTGCCGCTGACCGAAATCCTCGTCGCGGAGGGTTTGAAGGATCGGGAGGCCTGCTGCCTGGAATTCGGCATAGAGTGCGTCCGGGTCTTCGACCTCGAAATTCAGGAGCAGCCCGGAAACGGTGCCGCGGCCGCTTTCCGGAATGGTGTGGTGGTTGCCGTCGAGGACCGCCAGCGCGACGTGCTCGTCCAGGGTCGATTGCAGGTGTACGTACCAGTCGTTGGTAAACAGCGCCTCGAAGCGAAGATGGCGCTTGTAGAAATCGACTGTTCCCTTGACGTCGCCGGTCATGATGACGGGATAGTAGCTGGTGATCTTCATGGCTTTCTTCTCCTCCGAAATCCACATACAATCTGTCTGTATCTAACTAACATACATACAGATTGTATGTAAAGGCGGTAAATTGCGACGTAGCAACAGCGAGCGGACAGAAACGATGCGGGCAGCGCTGATCGCGGCGGCCCGGAGCCTCTTCATCGAGAAGGGTTATGCGGAGACGACGACCCCGGACATCGTCGAGGCGGCGGGCGTCACCCGCGGCGCGCTCTATCATCATTTCGAGGACAAGAAAGCGCTCTTCGCTGCCGTTGTCGCCGACGAGGCAAGCAAGGTCAGTGAAGAAATCGAAACTGCCTCGGCAGCCTCGGCGACAGCGCGCCAGGCCATTCTCGACGGCACGCGTGCCTATTTCGATTCCTTGGCAGTGCCGGGGCGCACTCGGCTCTTGCTGCTGGAGGGGCCTGCCGTTCTTGGATCAACCGCCATGCGGCAGGTGGACGAGAAATATTCGGAAGCCAGCCTCAAGCAGGGCCTGAAGGAACTCCTCGCCGTCGGCGGCAAGGCCCCGGACCTGCTCGACGCTTACACAGGTCTTCTCGCCGCGGCGTTTGATCGGGCTGCACTTGCCATCGAAGCCGGCGGCAATCGCGAGGACTACGAAAGGGCGATCGCCGCGCTGATCGACGGCATTTCCGTCAAATGACCTGCGCCGGCAGCTCGACCAGTGGTGCGGGGATTTCGTTGGTCTTTTCCGCCGACTTGCAGATATCGGCAATGACGCAGCGCTGGCATTCGGGTTTGCGCGCCTTGCAGCAATAACGGCCGTGCAGGATCAGCCAGTGGTGTGCATGGTATAAATAGTGATCCGGAACGATCCGCATCAGCTGCTCCTCGACCTCGTCCGGGGTTTTGCCGGGGGCCAGACCGAGTCGGTTGGCGATGCGGAAGATGTGCGTATCGACGGCCATCGTCGAATGTCCGAAGGCCATCGAAAGCACGACGTTGGCGGTCTTGCGGCCGACGCCGGGCAGGGTGATCAGCTCTTCGCGCGTGCGCGGCACCTCGCCGCCGAAATCGGCGATCAGCTTCTCGCTGAGCGCAATGACGTTCTTCGCCTTGTTGCGGTAGAGGCCGATGGTCTTGATGTATTCGCGAACCTTTTCCTCTCCCAGTGCAACCATCTTTTCCGGCGTATCAGCTGCGGCAAACAGCGCCCGCGTCGCCTTGTTGACGCCCGCATCCGTCGCCTGTGCCGACAGCGCCACCGCGACGACGAGCGTGAACGGATTGACGTGTTCCAGCTCTCCCTTCGGCTCGGGACGTTGGATCGAGAAGCGGCGGAAAATCTCCTCGATTTCCGCCTTGCTGTAGACGGTCTTCGGCTTGGTTCTGGCGCGGCTGACTGTCGCTGGTCTCGCTTTCACGGCACCGATCGCTGATTTCGATTTCAGGTTTTTCATGATGCATCTATAGTCATTGGTCATGAACGATGGCAACGCCGAGATAGCGACAGACGAGCAGCCGGTTTTCGCCGCCGAGCTGACGCCGCATCGTTCGCTCGGCCTCAAAGGCTTCAGGATTTTGCTTTTGATCGCCGGCCTGCTGAGCCTCGTCCACATCTTCGTCTTCGTCGTCATCGGCGCCTGGCCGATCGTTTTCTTTTTCGGGCTCGATTTCCTGCTGCTCTTCGGGGCGTTTTGGCTGAACTATCGGTCCGCCCGCGCCCGTGAAGAGGTGAGTGTCTCGCGCACCGACGTGTCCGTGCGCAAGTTCACGCCGACCGGCCGCATGACCGAGCATCGTTTCAATACATTCTGGGCGCGGTTCAACATTTCCCGCCACGAGGAGATCGGCATCGTCTCCATGCAGATCAGCGACCGGCGCAGGGCAACCGATGTCGGCTCCTTCCTCAACCGCGACGACCGGGAAACCTTCGCCACCGCCTTTGCCTGCGCGCTGGCGACAGTGAAGCGCCGCTAGGGCATGATGCCGAAAAGTGCAAGCGGTTTTCGGACGACATCATGCTCAACTGCGTTGCTCTAGGGCAAGAATCGGGTGGCGAAGAGCCGGTTGCGATGATTATCTCTGCCCTTAAGGAGATACGATCATGAATATCACGACATCGCTTGCCGCCGACATTACGCCGCATGGCAGCGACTATGAGATCGTCAGCCGGGTGGTCGAGATGCTGACCGAAAACTACCGCGACCAGCCGTCGCTGGAGGTGATCGCCGGTGAAATCGGCCAACCGCCGACGCAATTGCAGAAGACGTTCACGCGCTGGGCCGGACTGTCGCCGAAGGCATTCCTGCAGGCGGTCACGCTCGACCACGCCAAGCGCCTGCTGCGGCAGGAGGAACTGCCGCTGCTTGAAACCAGCTTCGAGGTCGGCCTTTCCGGTCCGAGCCGCCTGCATGATCTCTTCGTGACCCATGAGGCAATGTCGCCGGGCGAATGGAAGCAGCGCGGCGGCGGTCTGACGATCCGCTACGGCTTCCATCCCAGTCCCTTCGGCGTGGCGCTGGTCATGGTCACCGATCGCGGCCTTGCGGGTCTTGCCTTCAGCGATGCCGGTGGTGAAAAAGCCAGTTTCGAGGATATGGCAAATCGCTGGCCGAATGCGCAGTACGTCGAAGACAGCGCAGCGACCGCCGCCTATGCGGCACGCATCTTTGATTCCCGCGAGTGGCGCCCGGAGGAGCCGTTGCGCATCGTGCTGATCGGGTCCGACTTCCAGATCCGCGTCTGGGAAACCCTTTTGAAAATCCCGATGGGCAAGGCGGTCACCTATTCGGATATCGCCTGCAATATCGGCCAGCCGACTGCCTCGCGCGCCGTCGGCGCTGCAGTCGGACGCAATCCGATCTCCTTCGTCGTGCCGTGCCACCGGGCGCTCGGCAAGAGCGGCGCGCTGACCGGCTACCACTGGGGCCTTACCCGCAAGCGGGCGATGCTCGGCTGGGAAGCCGGCAAGGTTTGACAATGAAAAAGGGCCGCATCCGCGGCCCTTTCGTCATCTGTTGGTCTCTGTGCTCAATGGGCGCCCGACATGTCGCCGAGAACTTCCTTCGAGGCGACGGTGGAGTCGGCGTTCAGCTTGTAAACCATCGGCACGCCGGTCGCGAGGTTGAGCGCGAGAATCTGCTCCTTGGTCAGCCGGTCGAGCACCATCACCAGCGAACGCAGCGAGTTGCCGTGCGCCGCAACCAGGACCTTTTCGCCTCTGAGGACCCGCGGCAGGATGTCGGTGAGGTAATAGGGCCAGACGCGGGCGCCGGTGTCGCGCAGGCTTTCGCCGCCCGGCGGCGGGACGTCATAGGAACGGCGCCAGATATGCACCTGCTCTTCGCCCCATTTGGCGCGCGCGTCGTCCTTATTGAGGCCGGAAAGGTCGCCGTAGTCGCGCTCGTTCAGCGCCTGGTCGCAGATCGTCTCGAGGTCGGGCTGGCCGACATTGTCGAGGATGATCTGGCAGGTCCGCTGGGCGCGGGACAGCACCGAGGTGAAGGCAATGTCGAACTTGATGCCGTATTCGGCAAGCGCCTTACCGCCCGCATTGGCCTCTTCGACGCCGAGCGCCGTCAGGTCCGGGTCCTTCCAGCCAGTGAACAGGTTTTTCAGGTTCCAGTCGCTCTGGCCGTGGCGCACAAGGACGAGGGTGCCGCTCATGATGATGTTTCTCCGGGATTTTAAGGTTCAGGACAGCCCGAGCACGTCGAGCATGGAATAGAGACCGGGCTTCTGGCCACGGGCCCAAAGGGCTGCAGTCACGGCGCCACGCGCAAAAATCGAGCGGTCCGTGGCGCTGTGCGAGAGCGTCACCTGTTCGCCTTCGCCGGCGAGGATGACCGAATGCTCGCCGATCACCGAGCCGCCGCGCAGCGTCGCAAAGCCGATCGTGCCGGCGACGCGAGCGCCGGTATGGCCGTCGCGCACGCGCACGGACTGGCTGGCGAGATCTATACCGCGGCCTTTTGCGGCAGCTTCACCGAGCAGGAGGGCGGTTCCGGACGGCGCGTCGACCTTGTGTTTGTGGTGCATTTCAAGGATTTCGATGTCCCAGTCTGCCGGCCCGAGCGCGCGCGCAGCCTGTTCGGTGAGAACGCCGAGAAGATTGACGCCGAGGCTCATATTGCCGGATTTTACGATCCGCGCGTGCCGCGCCGCCGCCTTGATCTTCTCGTCGTCACCGCTGGAGCAGCCGGTCGTGCCGATGACATGGACGATGCGCGCCTGCGCGGCGAGACCGGCAAACTCGACGGAGGCTGCCGGTGAGGTAAAGTCGAGCACACCTTCGGCCTCGACGAAGGCCTCGAGCGGCTTGTCGCTGATCGCCACGCCGATCGGCCCCAATCCTGCAATCTCGCCCGCATCGCGGCCGATGAAGGCCGAGCCCGGCCGTTCGACGGCGGCAAAGAGTTGGGCGCCGGGCATCGCATTGATCGTGCGGATCACCGTCTGGCCCATCCGTCCGGCGGCGCCCACCACCACGAGTTTCATCTCCGTCCCGCTCATGCCTGCCTCAATTCCTCTTTATCAAACTTGCGCTTCCACCGCCGGCTGGGCCGTGCTGCCCTGCAGATTGTGCAATCGAGCGTAAAGGCCGTCCGATCGCTTCGCAAGCGCCTCGTGGGTGCCCTCCTCGACGACCAATCCATCCTTCATGACGATGATCTTGTCGGCGTTGACGACGGTCGAAAGCCGGTGGGCGATGACGACGACGGTGCGGCCGCTCATGGCATGGTCGAGCGCCTTCTGCACGGCGGCTTCCGATTCGGTATCCAGCGCCGAGGTTGCCTCGTCGAGCAGCAGGATCGGCGCCTGGCGCACCAGCGCGCGGGCGATGGACAGCCGCTGGCGCTGGCCGCCGGACAGCGTCACGCCGTTTTCGCCGACCGGCGTATCGTAGCCCTGCGGCTGGGCGCGAATGAAGTCATGCGCATAGGCGAGCCTTGCCGCTTCCTCGACCTCGGCATCGGTCGCCTCGGGGCGGCCGTAGCGGATATTGTCCCGGATCGAGCCTTCGAAAAGGTAAGGCTGCTGCGACACATAGGCGAGGCCGTTGCGTAGCGATTGCTTGGTGACGTGGGCGATGTCCTGCCCGTCGATCAGGATCTCGCCGCCGGAAGGGTCGTAGAAGCGCGGAATAAGGCTGATCACCGTCGACTTTCCGGCGCCGGAGGGGCCGACCAGAGCCGTCGTCTTGCCGCCTTCCGCAACAAAGCTGACACCCTTCAGGATGTCGTCGCTCTGGTTATACCCGAAGCGGACGTTCCTGAACTCGATCGTCGCCTGCTGAAGCGCGAGATTACCGGCACCGGGGAGGTCACGCTGATGCGGCACGGTATCGAGGATCTCGTAGATCATCCGCGCATTGACGACGGCGCGTTCGAGCGAGACCTGGAGCCTCGCAAGGCGGCGGGCCGGGTCGTAGGCCATCAGCAGCGCGGTGACGAAGGCGAAGAAGGCCCCCGGTTGGATGCCGTTGTAGATCGATCGGAATGCCGCATAGGCAAGTACGCTGGAAATCGCGAAGCCGGCAAAGGTCTCCGTCATCGGGGCGGTGCGCTCGCTGAGGCGGGCGATGCGGTTGGCGCGGTTTTCGGCCCGGTCGATGATCGTCTCGACCTTGGTCTTCAGTTGCTTCTCCATCGTGAAGGCCTTGACGATGGTGATGCCCTGAATGGTCTCCTGCATGGCCCCGAGCACGTGGCTGTTGATTTCGACGGATTCCCGGGTTGCCTGCTTCAGCCGCCGCGAGATGTAGCGAAGGCCGATCAGCAATGGTGGCGCGATGACGAAGACGATCAGCGTCAGCAGCCAGTCCTTGCTGATCATCACGCCGATCAGCGCAATGAGCGTCAGGAAATCGCGCGCCAGCGATGTGACCGTCATGTTGAGGACGTCGCGGATGCCGGAGACGTTCTGGCTGATCTGCGCCGAGATGCGGGCGGAGCGGGTTTCGCTGAAATAGCCGACGCTCAGTGCCATCAGATGCGAATAGAGTCTGCGCTGGTAGCTGGCGACGATGCTGTTGCCGATCTTGGAGAGCGCCACGGCCTGGCCGTAGGTGGCAAAGCCGCGCACCACGAAGGCAATGAAGATCGCGCCGCATATATAGAGAACGATATCGGCCCGCTTGTTGGCGAAGGCCTCGTTGACCACCGATTCCATGATCCAGGCGGTGAAGGCGGTCGTGCCCGCGACAAGCCCGAGGCAGGCGATGGCGAAGATATAGCCGCGCATATGGGCGCGTCCGTTCTCGGCAATAACCCGCTTCAGGACGCTGGCAATGGTCTCGCGGTCAACGGGTGGCAGCTTTGTCTTGGCTTGTTTCAAGCAGGTTTCCTTAAAGCCCGACGCGCTTGCAGGCGCTTTATTTCAGTGGGCTCTATAGTCCCTTGATCCCACTTTGGCGAGTCCTTGACGCTGGCTTGCCCTTCAAGTTCTCCAGCGCCGTCCCTCTGTTGCCACACCAAAGCGCGACGGGGTGCGCGAATAGGCGGCAAGGCCTGAAAGCGCAGCCGTCGGATGGGTGACGACGAAAGTCGGGATCGTCCGGAGCAACGCCGAGTGCGGCGCCTTGTCTTCGAAGGCGACGCGGAACTGCGGTTTTCTCAAGGCAGGCAGGATTTTCTGGGAAATGCCGCCGGCAAGAAAAACGCCGCCGCGTGCCATGAAGATCATCGCCATGTCACCGGCGACGCGGCCGAGATAGGTGCAAAACAGCGAGATGGTCTCCACCGCCGCCTCATCGCGTTCGGCAAGCGCACTGGTCGTCACGGCAGCCGGGTCGGGCAACTCCGGATACCAGGCTTTCGATTCGCACACCGCGCGGTAGATGTTCATGATGCCGCGGCCGCAGAGCAGTTGCTCGGCCGAAATGCGGCCCTCGATCGGCTCGAGGAAGGGCCAGATCTGATAGTCGCGCTCCGTGCGCGGACCGACATCGATATGGCCGCCTTCGCCGGGAACCGGAATCCAGCTGTGTTGCGCATGAACGAGGCCGGCCACGCCGAGACCGGTGCCCGGGCCGAGTACGGCGCAGGAGGCGTCTTCGAGAATGCTGCCGGGACCGATCTGCTCGCGGCCTGCCTCGCCGATCGAGGCGATCGCCAGCGCCTGGGCCTCGAAATCATTGATAATGATCACGTCCTCGAGCGAAAGCGCCGTCAGCATGTCTTTCGGCTTGATCACCCAGCCGGCATTGGTGAGCGGAATATCGTCACCCTTGACCGGGCCGGCAACCGCGATGATCGCCGAGCGCGGCTGCACCGAGGTCTTGTCGAGGATGCTGGTCTGCAGCGCTTCCTCAATGCTCGCATAGCTCGTCGTCGGGATGATCGGGAACATCTTTGGCTCGGCGAAGGCGTCGACAAGCAGTGCAAACCGCGCATTGGTTCCGCCGATATCGCCGATCAGGATCGGAAAGGTGAGGCTGCTTTCGGTGTCTGTGAGCGTGGGCATGGGGACATTCCGTTGTGATCGTGCGGGCTCAAAGAGAGCTGTATCAGGGATGATGGAAGTCGATCAACTGTTCTGCCGTTGCCCGGTTCAGCGCCATCGGAATATCGTAGACGGTGGCAAGGCGCATCAATGCCTTGACGTCGACGTCATGCGGCATGGCGGTGAGCGGGTCGGTGAAGAAGATCAGCATGTGCACCTCGCCGGTGGTGATCAGCGCGCCGATCTGCTGGTCGCCGCCGAGCGGGCCGCTCTTCATGCGGATGATATCGAGGCTTGGACAGGCCTCCTGCACCCGGCCGCCGGTCGTGCCGGTGGCGACGATCTTCCAGCGCGCAAGCACGGCTTCGTTCGCCTTGGCAAAGGCTGCGATGTCGTCCTTTTTCTGGTCATGCGCTATCAGCGCCACGCATTTTTGACTGGTCATCCCCGATCCCCCGGCGTCAACCGACCATGACGGTCTCGATTTAAATCGATTTGATCTCCTGTACAGCACAGTTTCGCGGATGAAAAGCGCTTAAGGGGCACCCCCCACCAGCCTATTGCAGGGAGGGGCGCGACAGCGGGATCGGAATCGTGCCATCCGGCAGATCGCTGGTCCCGGCATTGATCACCTGCTGGATCGCCGCATCGCTAGACTGCGCTGGCTGGACCTGGGGCGCGACATAGGCGGTGCCGAAGGTCGCCGACTGCTCGGAGGCTGCCGGAGCGGCCAGCACCGCGGCACAGGCTTTCGGCAGGTCGGAAAGCGTCGCAAACCTTGGCTTCACCGGCTTGTCGCCGGGTTTCTTCACAGGCTTGGCCCAAGGCTCCTTGGTGAACCACCAGGACAGCGACTTGTCGCAGCCGTCGCCGCTTGCAACCGGCGCCTGCGCCTTGCACCCGGCGGCGCCGGGCGGGCAGTGCATGCGAATGTGGAAATGTTCGTCATGGCCATAGATCGGGCGGACCTTGCCGAGCAGCGAGCGCTCGCCCGTCCATGTGTCGCACAGTTTTTTCTTGATCGCCGGATTGACGAAGACCCGCTCCACCTGCGGATAGCTCGCAGCCTGCATGACGACCTTGGCATGGGTCGGCGTCCAGCGTTGGGGGTTCACGGTCAGGAATTTGCTCTTGTCGAGCATGGAGGTGAACGGGAAATCCTCGCGGGCTTGGGAGGAGAGGCGCTGCGCCGGCATCGGCGTGAACCAGATATCCGCATCGAGCCCGATCTGATGGGAGGAGTGTCCGGACAGCATCGGCCCACCCCGCGGCTGGGAAATGTCGCCGATCAGGATGCCGGAGCCCCACCCGAGCCCGGCTGCGTCCTTCGAGAACCGTTCAAGAAGCGCGATCATCGCCGGATTGCCCCAGCGGCGGTTTCGCGACAGCCGCATCGCCTGCCATGTCGGTCCGTCCGTCGGGATGGCGACGGCGCCGGCCATGCAGCCTTTGGCGTAAAAACCGATCGGGCTCGCAGCCGCGTTGCTGGGAAGCTGAACCTTGCCGAAAATCTGCTTGGCCGGCGTGTCATCGGCAGCGGTTGCGTCGCCGAAGACGAGGCTCGAGCCGACCAGCGCCGCCAGTGCCATCGATCCCAGATGCCGAAAGAGTCCTGCCATTCTCACTGTCATTCCCCGCTGATTCCCCGGTCGTCATAATGCCGCATCCCGAAGCGCAGCTCCAGTCGCGATTGTCCTCGCTTGGCGTGACACGGTGTCGTTGTGTCAGCCTTGCGGAGGCTGCGATGCTGACCCAAAAAACATGCCTGATTTGAGGCAGCTTCTGTCAATTGCCCGGATTTTGCCTATTCTGTCCTTCAAGCAAGAAAAAAAGGAAAAGCTGGATGCGGCGAATTGGCATGACTTTCAGAAATGTTGTGACGTTGGTGGCAGTGCTCTTCCTGTCACTACCTGCGCCGGCCACCGCTGAGGAGCCGGAATGGCATGGCGGCACCGCGACGGTGGGCGAACTGAAATACACGGACGGATTTTCCCGCTTCGACTACGTCAATCCCGATGCGCCAAAGGGCGGCAACGTGAACCTGACGGCTTCGGGCACGTTTGATACGCTCAATTCGTTGCTTGCCAAGGGCGAAATCGCTGCGGGAATGGCATCGCCGCCGGCAGGCAATCTCGTTTACGACAGGCTGATGACGCCCTCCATGGACGAGATCGCCTCGGATTATGGTCTTCTGGCGGAGGCCATCGCCTATCCGGACGATTTCGGCTTTGTAAAGTTCCGGCTGCGGGCCGAGGCCAAATGGGCAGATGGCCAGCCGGTGACGCCGGAGGATGTCGTCTTCAGTTTCGAGAAAACCAAGGAGCTCGACCCCCAGAAGGAATTTTACTACAAGCATGTGACCAAGGCCGAAAAGACAGGCGACCGCGAAATCACGTTCTTCTTCGACGAGAAGAACAATCGGGAACTGCCGAAAATCGTCGGCGAACTGATGATCGTTCCGAAGCACTGGTGGGAAGGCAAGGACGCCAGGGGCGTTCAGCGCGACATCTCGAAAACCACGCTTGAAATCCCGATGGGTTCGGGGCCTTACAAGATCGCAGCAATGACGCCGGGCGCAACCATCCGCTACGAGCTGCGCGACGACTATTGGGGCAAAAACCTCAACGTGAATATCGGCCAGAACAATTTCGCTTCCTACACCTATTCCTATTATGCCGACCTCGATGTCGCCTTTGAAGCGTTCCGTTCCGGCAATGCCGACTATTGGGTGGAAAACACCGCCAAGCGCTGGGCGACAGCCTATGACTTCCCGGCCGTCAAGGATGGCCGGATCAAACGCGAAATCCTTGACAATGATTATCGCAACAGCGGCGTTCTGGTCGGTTTCATCCCCAACCTGCGCCGTGCGAAGTTTCAGGATCAGCGTGTGCGCGAGGCGCTCAACTACGCCTTCGATTTCGAGGAGCTGAAGCGGACGATCTTTTACAATCAGTACGACCGCATCGACAGCTACTTTTTCGGATCGGAACTCGCTTCCAGCGGCTTGCCGCAGGGCCGCGAACTGGAAATCCTCAATGAGATGAAGAATCAGGTTCCGCCCGAAGTCTTTACCAAGGAGTACAAGAATCCGGTCGGCGGCGACCAGAAGAAGCAGCGGGATAATCTGCGCCGGGCGATCGCCCTGTTCAAGGAAGCCGGCTACGAACTGAAGGGTAACCGGATGGTCAACTCAAAGACCGGCGAACCCTTCGGTTTCGAAATCCTGCTTGACGGTCCGACGATCGAGGTCGTGGCGCTGCCTTTTGCGCAAAATCTAAAGAAGATCGGTGTTCAAGTCAGCGTTCGTACGGTGGATCGGTCGCAATATACCAACCGTTGGCGCTCGCGCGATTTCGACATGATCTATCTCGGCTGGGGACAATCCCTGAACCCCGGCAATGAACAGGCGGAATATTGGGGGTCTGAATCCGCCAAGCGCGACGGTTCGCAGAATTATGCGGGCATCAGCGATCCGGGCATTGATGCACTTATTCGCCGGATTATCTTCGCCAAGGACAGAGACGAACTGATTGCCACGACCAAGGTCCTCGACCGGGTGCTGCTCGCCCATCACTTTGTCGTGCCCAGCTACACCGCGCGTTATTCGCGGCTCGCCTATTCGGCCAATCTCGAGCATCCACCGGAACTTCCCAAATACGCCGTGGGCTTCCCCGACATCTGGTGGTCGAAGTCGGCTGCCGCGCAATGAAAGCCTTGCACAGGGCTCGCGGTGTACTCCAAATGCACATATGCGAATCAGTTGGGCGCCGGAGCCGGTCGTGGCGGCGGCGCCTTGAAGGAGACCAGCGGATTGACTGAAAACAGGTGCGTTGCCGATAGCGGATCGAATCTTGCTGCCGGAGCAAACGGCAAGCGGGAGGTTCGCTGATGGGTGCCTATATTCTGCGGCGGCTTCTGCTGATGATCCCGACGATCGTCGGCATCATGGCCATCTCCTTTGCCGTCGTTCAGTTCGCCCCCGGCGGGCCGGTGGAACAGGTTATCTCCGACCTGACCGGCCAGAATCAGGGCGGCGATCGGCTGTCCGGCGGCGGTGGCGATCTCGCTGTCCAGCCTCTCGGTGACGAGTCCTCCGGAAAATATCGCGGCGCGCAGGGGCTCGATCCGGAGTTCATTGCGAAGCTGGAAAAGCAGTTCGGTTTCGACAAGCCGCCGCTCGAGCGCTTCGGCCTGATGATGTGGAACTATATCCGGTTCGATTTCGGCGAGAGCTTCTTCCGCAACACCTCGGTGATCGACCTGATCCTCGACAAGATGCCCGTCTCCATCTCGCTCGGCCTCTGGATTCTTCTGGTTTCGTACGCGATCTCCATTCCGCTGGGCATCAAGAAGGCCATCTCGGACGGCTCGACCTTCGATGTCTGGACGTCCGGCATCATCATCATCGGCTATGCGGTGCCGGGCTTCCTGTTCGGCATTTTGCTGATCGTGCTCTTTGCCGGCGGCTCGTTCTTCGACTGGTTCCCGCTGCGCGGCATCGTCTCGGATAATTTTGTCCAGTTGAACTGGTGGCAGAAGATCCTCGATTATTTCTGGCACATGACCCTGCCGTTGATCACGCTGCTGATGTCGGCCTTTGCAACGACAACGCTGCTGACGAAGAATTCCTTCATCGACGAGATCAAGAAGCAATATGTCATCACGGCCCGCGCCAAGGGTCTGAACGAGCGACAGGTCCTCTACGGGCACGTTTTCCGCAATGCCATGCTGATCGTCATCGCCGGCTTTCCGGGCGCCTTCATCACGGCTTTCTTTACCGGATCGCTGTTGACGGAATATATATTCTCGCTCGATGGCCTCGGCCGGCTTGGCTACGAATCCGTCGTCAAGCGCGACTACCCCATCGTTTTTGCGACGCTCTACATCTTCTCGCTGATGGGCCTGCTCGTCGGCCTCTTGTCGGACCTGATCTATACCTGGGTCGATCCGCGCATCGATTTTGAGCGGAGGGATGTCTGATGGCAGATGTCATCTCCACCAATCCGGGCCTCGTCACCGGCGCGTCCGGGCGGCTGTCGCCGATCAACCACCGCCGCTGGGAGAATTTCAGGGCCAACCGGCGCGGCTACTGGTCGTTCTGGATATTCATGGTGCTGTTCGGCCTCAGCCTCTGCGCTGAATTCATCGCCAACGACAAACCGGTCCTTGCTTCCTACAAGGGCGAAATTCTGGTGCCGGTGCTCGTCAACTATCCGGAAGAGAAGTTCGGCGGCTTCCTGGCCGAAACGGATTACCGCTCCGACTATATCCGCGACGAGATCAACGCCAATGGCTGGATGATCTGGCCGCCGATCCGCTATTCCTACCAGACGGCCAATTCCAACATCCCGCATTCGGCTCCGACGGCACCCTTCTGGCTGATGGACAAGGCGGAACGCTGCTCCGGCTATCCTCAAGGGGAGAACGACCCCGGCTGCACGCTCGGCAACCTCAATTGGCTCGGCACCGACGACCAGGCCCGCGATGTTGCGGCCCGGATGATCTACGGCTTTCGTATTTCCGTGCTCTTCGGTCTCGCCTTGACCGTTCTCTCCGCCATCGTCGGTGTTACCGCCGGTGCCGTGCAGGGTTATTTTGGCGGCTGGACGGACCTGCTCCTGCAGCGCTTCATCGAGATCTGGTCGTCGATGCCGGTGCTCTATATCCTCCTGATCATCGCCGCGATCCTGCCACCCGGCTTCTTCGTGCTGCTCGGCATCATGCTGCTGTTCTCCTGGGTCGGTTTCGTCGGCATCGTGCGGGCCGAGTTTCTGAGAGCCCGCAATTTCGAATATGTCCGCGCCGCCCGGGCACTCGGCGTCAACAACCGGACGATCATGTTCCGCCACTTGCTGCCCAATGCCATGGTGGCGACTCTCACCTTCCTGCCGTTCATCCTCTCCGGCTCGATCACCACGCTCACCTCGCTCGACTTCCTTGGCTTCGGCATGCCGCCGGGCTCTGCCTCGCTCGGCGAGTTGATCTCGCAGGGCAAATCCAATCTGCAGGCCCCATGGCTCGGCCTGACCGCCTTCGTCGTCATGTCCGTGATGCTGTCGCTCTTGATCTTCATCGGCGAAGCGGTCCGCGATGCGTTCGACCCGAGAAAGACGTTCAGGTGATCAACTCGATGACAGATACACTCCTTTCCGTGCGCGACCTCTCCGTTTCCTTCCACCAGGGCGGCAAGACGTCGGTGGCGGTGGACCGCATATCCTTCGGCATCAAGCGCGGCGAAGTCGTCGCGCTGGTCGGCGAATCCGGCTCGGGCAAGTCGGTTTCGGCCAATTCGATTCTGAAGCTCTTGCCCTATCCGGCGGCAAGCCATCCGAGTGGCGAGATCCTGTTCAACGGCAAGGATCTGATGAAGGCGTCCGAGGCCGAACTGCGCCAGGTGCGCGGCAACGACATCACCATGATCTTCCAGGAGCCGATGACGTCGCTCAACCCGCTGCACTCGATCGAGCGGCAGATTGCCGAAATCGTCGAACTGCATCAGGGCCTTACAGGAGCCGCTGCCCGAACCCGTGTTTTGGAACTGCTCAATCAGGTCGGCATCCGCGAGCCGGAGAAGCGCCTCGCGGCCTATCCGCATGAGCTCTCCGGCGGCCAGCGCCAACGTGTGATGATCGCCATGGCGCTCGCCAACCGGCCGGAGCTCCTGATCGCCGACGAGCCGACGACGGCGCTCGACGTGACCGTTCAGGCGCAGATCCTCGAGCTTCTGAAAGAGCTCAAGGACGAGCATGGCATGTCGATGCTGTTCATCACCCATGACCTCGGCATCGTCCGCAAGATCGCCGACCGGGTCTGCGTCATGACCAAAGGCAAGATCGTCGAAACAGGACCGACGGCGGAGATTTTCGCCAATCCGCAGCACGCCTATACCCGCCATCTCCTCGCTTCGGAACCCAAGGGTGTGCCGCCGGTCTCCGACACCACGAAGCCTGTGGTGATCGAAGCACAGGATGTGAAGGTCTGGTTCCCGATCAAGGCGGGTTTCCTGCGCAAGGTCGTCGACCATGTGAAAGCCGTCGACGGGATCGACGTGACGCTGCGCGCCGGTCAGACGCTCGGGGTGGTCGGCGAATCCGGCTCGGGAAAGACGACGCTTGGCCTTGCCCTGACGCGCCTGATCTCCTCCAGGGGCCGCATCAGCTTCGTCGGCAATGAGATAGCCGGCTACTCGTTTACACAGATGCGCCCCTTGCGCCGCCGCATGCAGATCGTCTTTCAGGATCCCTATGGTTCGCTGAGCCCGCGCATGTCCATCAGCGATATTGTCGGCGAAGGCCTGAAGGTGCACGAGCCCTCGCTGTCTGAAAAGGAGCGCGATGCGCGCGTCGCGGCTGCCCTTGAGGAGGTCGGGCTCGATGCGGCAACGCGGTGGCGCTATCCGCACGAGTTCTCCGGCGGCCAGCGCCAGCGTGTCGCCATTGCCCGCGCCATGGTGCTCAAACCGCAATTCGTCATGCTCGACGAGCCGACCTCGGCGCTCGACATGAGCGTGCAGGCGCAGGTGGTCGACCTGTTGCGTGACCTGCAGGCAAAACATTCGCTCGCCTATCTCTTCATCAGCCACGACCTGAAGGTCGTCAGAGCGCTCGCCAACGACATGATCGTGATGCGGTTCGGCAAGGTGGTCGAGCAGGGGCCGTCGGAACGCATCTTCATGGCTCCCCAGGAAGATTATACCAAGGCGCTGATGGCCGCCGCCTTCAACCTGGAAGCGGTCAACGTCCCCGCCATCAATCAATAGAGTTCCGTTTCATGCCTTCGAAAAGCCCCGTCATCATCGATCTGAAGTTCATTCCGCAGGAGGTCGAAGACGGCCTGAAAGGTGCCTTTTCCGGCCGCGAGGTCATCAATCTCGCCGATCCCGCGCACAAGGGCCGCGACCTCTCCGGCATCGCCTATGCGGTCGTCTGGAAATCCGCCCCGGACCTGTTTTCGCGTGCGCCGGATCTGAAAGTCGTGTTTTCCGGCGGCGCCGGCGTCGATCACGTGCTGACGCTTCCCGGCCTGCCGGACGTGCCGCTGGTCCGCTTCGTCGATCGCAGCCTGACGACGCGCATGAGCGAGTGGGTGGTGATGAACTGCCTTCTGCATCTGCGCCAGCACCGCGCCTATGAGGCGCGCGCCAAGGCGCACGTCTGGGAAGATCTGAGCCAGCCCGAGGCCGCCGAGATCACTGTCGGCGTCATGGGCCTTGGCGTGCTGGGGCAGGACGCCATCCGCAAGCTCGGCGTCATCGGCTTCCAGACCATCGGCTGGTCACGCTCGAAGAAGGAGATTGACGGTGTCGAGACCTTCGCGGGCGCTGAACTGGGAGCGTTCCTCGCTCGAACGGATTTCCTCGTCGGCCTGCTGCCGCTGACGGACGAAACCCGCGGCATCTTCAATGCCGCGGTCTTCTCAAAGCTCAGGCGCGGCAGCCCACTCGGCGCGCCGGTCTTCATCAATGGCGGCCGGGGCGGCAGCCAGGTCGAGGCCGACATTCTGGCAGCGCTGCAATCGGGCGTGCTCGGCGGGGCCTCGCTCGACGTGTTCGAGCAGGAACCGCTGGCCAAGGACAGCCCCTTCTGGGACATGGACAACGTCTATGTCACCCCGCACGTCGCGGCCTCGTCGGACGTCAAGGCGCTGTTTTCTCATGTCGAGCAGCAGATCAACCGTTTCGAAAGCGGTCTGTCGCTTCAGCATCTGGTGGATCGCAAAGCCGGCTATTGATCAGGGCCGGCGATACCCCGTCGGCTGATCATAAAGCCAGCCGATACGGGCGATCGCATCGTCCAGTCCCTCCAGCGCGACGTTCATCGTATGGCCGTTGGCATGCAGCAGTGTACGCTCATCGAGCATGATGGCCACGTGACCCTTCCAGAAGACGAGATCGCCGCGACGAAGTTCGTCGCGGGCAATGGCGGTGCCAAGTTCCTTGGCCTGCATGTCGGTGTCGCGCGGTGCGGTTTTTCCGGTCATCATCATCGACAGCTGGATAAGACCGGAGCAATCAATGCCGAAGCCGGAGCGTCCGCCCCAGAGATAGGGCGTTTCAAGGAACCGTGCCGCCACGGAGACGTAATCTCCAAAGAGCGGCTTTCCCAATTCCGCGCAGTGATTGGCAATGACGGCCTGTCCACCTTCCAACAGGAAATAGCGCGTGCCGCGGGTCTCGCGCTCGTCGATCACGGCAATGCGATTGCCCATGGAAAGTGCCTGCACCGTCGGAAATTTGAGATCAGGGCCGGAATAGACGAAGGTGCGGGGCGCGGTGACGATATGCGTGCGGCTGTGAACCACAGGCGAAATGGCATAGTCCGGAACATAGCCGACATAGCTGTCGAAATCGGCCTTTACCCAGGCCCAGCCACCCGCGCTGTCGAAGACATGGACCGTTTCTCCGAGCAAAAGTTCAGTGTCGGTGCCGCATTCGAGCTCCGGACGGGCTCGCATCTGGACCACCGGTGCGGAGATGATACCCGGTGAGCCGCTCACATAATTTGCGGCCTCGACGATGCCACGCAACCGCTCCTCGGCAAGGTCGGGGCGATAGGCGTTGAGCCGGCGGTCGGGAAGATCAGGCATGTGTCCTCAGATAGACAGTTTGCGTCCCTGATCAATGATCAGATCGCCCAGTTTTTCAAGATAAAGTGCGCCCTCGACCGTCCGTTTGATGATCACATTGCGCCTGTCGCGCTCGTCGCGCGCGCGGGCGACGAGGCCGAGATCGCCCATCGTGTCGAGGGCACGGGTGATCACGGGCTTGGTCACGCCGAGAATGGCGGCCAGCCCGCGTACGGTATGCGGTGGCGGCACGAGGTAAATATGCAGAAGAATGGAGATCTGGCGCAGAGTGAGGTCGCGATTGTCGATGCGCACCCGCTCCAGCGAGACGGCGTGCCAGAGATTCAGCGCCTGAGAGGCTGTGAGTTCGACAGGCATCCGACGTCCCCTGGTTGCGAGTGGTCAAATGTACAGGCGGGTTCGTTACGGAAGCGTTTCTTTTCGCCCATTGACCCTTTTCAAATCCGCGCGATCGCCTTTTCGATTTTCGCCAGATGCGCCGTGCGCTGCTTGGATGTCGCGCGATCCATGTCATGCAACGAGATCGTCCGGAATTGTACTTCCCTTGAGCAAAAGGCGGCGATGCCCCGCTTCAACAGGCGGCGAACGGGGTCGCCCATATAGAGTTTGACGACCCACCAGGGCGAACCGGTCGTTGTCAGCGCCCAGAAGAGCTTGATATTGGTCAGTCGCGGAATGATGCGGCCGCCGGCTTGTTCATGATCGAAGGCGATGCCGGGGGCAAAGACCCGGTCGAAGAAACCTTTCAGGATTGCCGGGAAATTGAACCACCATTGCGGAAACACAAGGATCAACCCGTCCGCCGCCTTGAGCCGTGCGACGATATCATCGACGCCGGACGCATCGTAGGGAACGTCGAAATAGCCGCGCCGTTCGGTTTCGCTCAGGCAGGGGTCGAAGTCCTCCCCGTAGAGATCGAGCAGATCGACACTGTGGCCATTCTTCTCCAGCGCCGCCGTGGCGGCAGTAGCAACGCTCGAGGCGAAACTGCCGGCCAAGGGATGAGCGAGAACCATCAGAAAGCGCACGCGGTTTCCATGCTTAGAACAGGCTCCCTTGCTTCGGCGGTTCCGGCGACGCGTGCTTTTCCGCACGCTTCCTGGCAGGTTGCGGCGGCGTTGGAGCGCCGCCTTCCGTGGTCATGGCGTTGACAGACCCGTCGGCAAATTCGATCGCAATCGCCTGATTCAGCGACAGGGCCGAGGCCGCCTTGACCGGGGCACCCGTCTCGTCGCGGACCAATGCATAGCCGCGCTTCAGCACGTTGCGATAGGACAGCGACTGAAGGATGCGGTCCTGCGCGATGATGGCGCTGCGTCGTCGCCGCAGATCGGCCAGAAGCGCGTTGTCGGCTCGGCCTGCGAGGCCCGTCAGGCGATCCTGGGTGCGGTGAATCTGGCTAAGCAGCCGGCCGGGCAGGGTTCTGAGTGAGGCATCAGCCGACGATATCCTGGCAGCCGAGCGATGGATCAGGCGCTCGACGATGCGTTCCGCGCGGATCATATGCTCAGACAGTTTCTGCCGCCGCTCGTAGATCCGGCTCGACAGCACATCCGGGCGCAGATGCGCGGCCGTGCGCTCGAAGGCGCGCCGTTTGTTGGCCGTGTTCATCTGCAACCCACGCCCTAGCCCTGCCGACGCCTCGTCGAAGCGGCGACGCGGCAAGGCGAGCAGTTGGTCGAGCGAGGGTAGCGCCCGTGTCAGCGCACGAACGTTGTGCCGCCGATTGTCCATCTGCCGTGTCACGGCTGCCTTCAGACGCGCAGAGAGGCCCGAGACGCTCGCCTCCAGATCGGCCTTCACCGGCACGGCCATTTCTGCGGCACCCGTGGGCGTCGGCGCCCGTTGGTCGCTCGCATAGTCGATCAGCGTCCAGTCGGTTTCGTGTCCAACCGCAGAGATCAGCGGGATTTGCGAATTGGCTGCGGCACGCACCACCGCTTCGTCGTTGAAGCTCCAGAGGTCTTCGAGACTGCCGCCGCCGCGGGCGACGATCAGCAGGTCCGGCCGAGCGATCGGGCCATCCGCGGCAAAGGCGTTGAAACCCTCGATCGCCGCAGCCACCTCGTTGCCCGAGCCGTCGCCTTGGACTCGCACCGGCCAGACGATGACATGAACGGGGAAACGATCCGAAATCCGGTGCAGGATGTCGCGGATAACGGCGCCGGTCGGCGAGGTCACGACGCCGATGATGCGCGGCATATAGGGTAGGGGCCGCTTTCGCGCCTGATCGAAAAGTCCCTCGGCTCCGAGCTTGCGCTTGCGCTCTTCGATCAACGCCATCAGCGCGCCGGCGCCGGCCGGCTCAAGCGTCTCGATGACAATCTGGTATTTCGACGAACCGGGGAAGGTCGTCACCTTGCCGGTGGCGATCACCTCCATGCCTTCTTCGGGCCGGAATTTCAGCCGGCTCATCGTGCCTTTCCAGATGACCGCATCGATCCGCGCCTTGTCGTCCTTCAGCGAAAAATAGGCGTGCCCCGAGGAATGCGGCCCGCGATAGCCGGAGATTTCGCCGCGCACTCGCACTTGATCAAAGGCCTGCTCGACCGTGCGCTTGATCGAGCCGGACAACTCGGAGACCGAATATTCGGTGAGATTGGTGGGCGAATCGGAATCGAAGAAAGAGCTCATGGCCTATTTTGCCGCGCCCAGCCCTGGATGACCAGCCGTTGCCGGCGCCACTCAACAGGCCTTTCAGTTTCCCCGTTTGTCCCCGGTGCTCAAAGCCGTGCGCATCATGGCGCCAACGTCAACCGCAACCGAGGAACAAGCCGATGCCCGACCGTTTTTCCAGCAATATTCCGTCCCTCACCAGTCCGGCAACGCACGGATTTACTGTCACCCCCAGCGACACGATCGACCTGTCCGAGGTGACGCGGGCGATCTATGTCGGCTCCGGCGGTGCACTCGCGGTGCGCCTCCTGTCGGGCCAGACCGTCACCTTCGCCGGCGTCTCCGCCGGCAGCATACTGCCGCTGCGCGCCGATCGCGTGCTGGCAACCGGCACGACCGCCGGCAGCATCGTTGGGCTCGTCTGA
Source organism: Rhizobium giardinii bv. giardinii H152 (assembly GCF_000379605.1). Taxonomy (GTDB): domain Bacteria; phylum Pseudomonadota; class Alphaproteobacteria; order Rhizobiales; family Rhizobiaceae; genus Pararhizobium; species Pararhizobium giardinii. The sequence continues at coordinate 93,523 of NZ_KB902679.1, forward strand.
TGGTGTCGCTCGGTCTCAGTTCAGGCCTTGGTCTGGCCGGCACAGGCGCCGCATCGTTTGCCGGCGCAGCTTTTACGGCTATGCGACCAACCTTTTCCTCAATGCGTTCACACCCGCGACGCAGACTGTCGCGGTCACCAATGCAGCGCAATACACCGTTTCCTGTCGGGGCACTGGCTCGCTGAACCTGTCAGGCGCGGCGGCTGGCACGGTGACGCAAGCCGCGCCAGTCACCTTCACCGCGACGTCGACAAGCCTGACGCTGACGGTCAACGGCGCTTTGAGCCGGGTGCAGCTGGAAACGGGGGCGGCGGCCAGCTCCTTCGTCCAGACGGCGGCCAGCGCAGCAGCGCGAAGCGCCGATAGTTGCCGCCTGTCGCCGGTCGGCGAAGCCTTGATTCAGAGGGGCGCAGCCACCCTTCTCCTGAAGGGGCAGGGCATCTCCGGTTCTCTCGGACGTCTCGTCGGCATCGGCACGGGTGACGAGATCATGCGCCTCAACACGGCTCAGACCAACGTGATTGCCGGCAATTCATTGGCGATTGCGGGCGTCAGCGTGCCCCTGCCCGCCTTCGGCATCTGTCTCGGTTGGAGCGCCGCCGGCCGGTCAGGCAGCTACAATGGCGGGACAATCGCCACCGATGCGACGGTACCGGCAGCAGCGGGTCAGGTCTTCCTCGGGCGGAATCAGGCGGGCCTGTTTGCCGCCGGCCGTTATGACAGCCTGACGGTCTGGCCCTTTGGGGCGTCCAACGCGGCGATCCAGGCAAAGGCCTTAGCCTATTCCTGACCCAAGCAACGGCCATAGATTTCCCGCAAATGTACCTTATGCCGGTCGCCGAGGAGCTCTTCGGCGACCGCTTCGTCAAGAGCAATCGGAGGGTTAAACCAGTTTTTGCGAGCCTTGGGCAGATTTTTGCGCTATGCTGATCATCGGGAGGGGTCGGATGATAGTCTTGACCACATTTGCAATCGGACTTTCGACGGCGGGTTTGCGATCTGTGCCTTGCTATGCTCTGGCCGGTGGTCTGATCATCGCAGCCTTCGTTCTTGCGGCACTCTTTTCAGCCGGCGCCGTCTCCCTGATTGCGCTCGTTCTCGCGTTACTCGCTTACAATGCGGGGATCGCCGCACCGGTCTTCGCCGCGTTCATTCTTGCGCGAAGAAGGCAGGCATAGGGCGAGACCCCCACTATGTGAGCAACCCGCCGCTTTCTGCAGCGGGCGGGTATTTCCCGTTCAGACCGGCTCCCAACCACCCTTTTCGCTGGCGCGGTAGATCGCATCAATCAGCTTCTGATTGTTCACAGAGCTTTCCAGCGTCACTACTTCTTCCGTCTCCCCCGTTGCGGCGCGCGAAAAGGCCTCGGCTTCGAGCTTGTACTGGCGCGCGTCCTGAAAGCGGAAGTGTTGAGATTGCGAGTGGTTCTGGTTTGTCAGTTCCAGTTCTTCCGCACCGTAGCGATCAGCGTTGAACGGCGACTTGACCTCGATGAAGCCCTTGTCGCCGTGGAACACCATCACCTGGCGAGCGGCAAGCTGGGTGGAAATGTAGAAGCTCAGCTCGAACTCGCCGAAGTCGGCCCTGACGCTCGAATAGATGTCGGTGCCGAATTCCGGATCGCGATCGGTGCTCGCCTGAACGCGGATCGGTTCCTTGCCCGTGACGAAACGCGTCGTGATCGTCGGATAGACGCCGATGTCGGGCAGGCCGCCGCCGCCCAGTTCCGGCTTGTTGCGCATATTGGTGGCATCGCGGTTATAGTAGGTGAAGGCGCCCTGAACGTGGCGCAACCTGCCGATCGCGCCTTCCTGCAAGAGCGAACGAACCTTGTGCCAGACAGGGCTGTAGGTCACCATGAAGGCTTCCGATATCAGCACCTTGTTGCGGTCGCGCGCCGCGATCACGGCGTCGATTTCCGATGCCTTCAAGGACATCGGCTTTTCGCAGAGCACGTGCTTTCCGGCATCGGCCGCCTTGATCGTCCATTCGATGTGCTGTGAGGTTGGCAACGGAATGTAGACGGCGTCGATGAGGTCAGAAGCCAGCATTTCCTCGTAGGAGCCGAAAGCGTGGGGCACCGAGAAACGGTCGGCCATGGCGCGTGCCTTGGAGAGATCGCGGCTGGCGATCGCCGCGACGACGCAGTTCTCAGCATCCTGGATGGCGGGAACAACGAGCTCGCGGCCGATCTTGGCCGTCGACAGAATACCGAAACGCAACATGACCTATCCTCCCTGTTTCGGCGGCACAGTAACCGCGCGGTAGGTGCCGTTCAAGCTAAGCAGGTTCCGGAAAAGTGTCCAACGGTTTTCCGGCCAGAACCTGCGTTAAAACAAACACCTAAGCAGACGAAACGTTGGCCTGCCAACAAAAGTCTGCTTAGGTGCGCGGGAATAAAATTGCCGCCGGGCATGTAAAAACGCTGTACCTCGCCTATGTCCATGGGGCAGACTTCGGAGCCTCCCAAGCGATACCCCTTAGCAGCCAGGAGCGACTTCATGGAAAAGCGAACCCTCGGCCGCACCGGCCTGTCCATCGCGCCGCTGGTCTTCGGTGGCAATGTCTTCGGCTGGACCGCGGATGAAAAGACCTCCTTCCAATTGCTCGGCGCCTTCTTCGCCGCAGGCTTCAATGCCGTCGATACTGCCGATGCCTATTCCACCTGGGTTCCGGGCAATAGCGGCGGCGAATCCGAGACGATCATCGGCAAATGGCTGAAGCAGTCGGGCCGATCGCGGGACGAGGCCGTGATTGTCACCAAGGTCGGCTCCGAGATGGGGCCGGATCGCAAGGGGCTTTCGGCAAGATGGATCCTGCAGGCCGTCGAGGATTCCCTTCGTCGGCTGCAGACCGATCATATCGACGTCTATCTGTCGCATTGGCCCGATCCGGAAACGCCCTATGAGGAAACGCTCAGGGCCTATGAGAGCCTTCTGCAGCAGGGCAAGGTTCGCCATATCGGAGCCTCCAATCTGAATGCGGAGCAGCTGCGCGCCGCACTCGATGTTTCGAAACAGCAGAACCTGCCGCGCTATGACGTGCTGCAGCCGGAATATAATCTCTATGACCGCGCGTCCTTCGACGGTGCGCTGCGCAATCTCTGCATCGCCGAGGAGATCGGCGTGATCACCTATTTCGGCCTTGCGAGAGGTTTTCTTTCGGGGAAATATCGTTCGCACAGGGATATGGAAGCCTCGGCGCGCGGCAGCGGCATCGGCAAATATCTCGACGGCCGCGGTATGCGGATCCTGGGCGCGCTGGACGAGGTAGCGGCGGAGACCGGCAACACCCAGGCAGAGATCGCGCTGGCCTGGATCATGGCACGCAGGGGCGTCACGGCACCGATTTCCAGCGCGACGAACCTGACCCAGCTCGAAAGCCTGGTCAAGGCGGCTTCGATCCGCCTTTCCAATGAGGCCTGCCAGCTGCTAAACGAGGCCAGCGAATAGCAGACCCGGGAGGAAGAAGGCATGACGGTTGAGATACGCCACGCGGCACCCGGCGACGAAGCGGACTGGCGCAGGCTCTGGGCGGGCTATGTCGCGTTTTACCGGGTGGCGGTATCCCCGGACGTGACGACAACGACGTGGGGCCGGATCATCGATCCTGCAACGCCGCTGTTCATGCGTGTCGCGGTGCTGGACGGCCACGTCGTCGGCTTTGCCATCTGCCTCTTGCATGAGGCGACCTGGGTGAAGGAGCCGGTCTGTTATCTGGAAGACCTTTTCCTCGATGAGGCTGTGCGCGGAAAGGGCATCGGCAAGGCGCTGCTCGACGATCTCGTCGACAAGGCCAAGGCCAACGGCTGGGCCCGCCTCTACTGGCATACCGACGAAGGTAATCAGACGGCACGGCGGCTCTACGACAAATATACCGAGGCCGATGGCCATGTTCACTACCGGATGAGCTTTTAACCGTTCAGGGACGGAAAGCCCTGATATAACACGGCATGGCTGCCGGAATGATTGGCCATGCCTTCCTTCGTCAGCAGGCCAGCCGGCGCCGCATAGCTGCGGATGCGCCGTGCCGGCCGCTCGTGCCACTGGATATTCACCGCCCAGAGTTTCGGGAAGAAGCAGAGCGACGCGTAGGGCAGGTTGTCGTGGATCCACCAGGCGAGCGACTGCCAGCCGCCGAGTTCCGCGCGCCGGTCCCAGACCCAGGGAACGACAATGCAGGCCGTCGCCCCCATGCAGCCGTCGGCGTCGCGCATGTCCCAGATGTGATCGGCGGCGCTGGCTGCATTGGTCGAGCAGTTCAGCTTGTTGCGATTGCCGAATTCATTGATGGAGCGGGACCTATAGCCGGACCGGATATGCAGCCGGCCGAAGGTCCGCTGCAGCGGCTCCAGCAATTCCTCGCAGAGCTTCGTGCCGGCAGCGATCGCCAGTTCCGGATCGTCGGGGATGTTCGGCATGCCATAGAAATCGGCGATCTCGGAATAGAGGAAGTCTCTGAGAAAGAAATTCTCCGACAGGCGCACGCGGCCCAGATTCTCGAGCGCCCTCATCGATCCAGGCTTTTTCATGCAACTTCTCCCCTTTTCCGGGAGACTATGCCGGCGGCGGTCTGCGTTCCACCCGTTTTCCTTCAGCCAACGTGCCGGAAGAAATCGATGAAGGCGCGCAAGGCCGGGCGCATCTGCCGGCGGCTGGCATAGTAGAGATAGGGGCCGGGATAGGGCGGGCACCAGTCCTCCAGGACCCGAACCAGCCGCCCCGCCTCGATATGCTCGATCACCCGCATCTCGAAGGCGTAGGCGATCCCCGCGCCGCCGATCGCCGCCGCAATGATCGGCCGGTCCTCGCCGAGAATGAGCGGCCCCTCGATGGGGATGGTCAGTTCCTGCCCATCCTTGCCGAATTCCCAGTTGTAGAGCGTGCCGTTGGAAAAACGGCGGCGGATGCAGCGGTGCCGGAGAAGATCGCGCGGATGCTCGGGGACCGGGAACCGGTCGAAATAGGCGGGCGAGGCGACGATGGCACCGCGCAGCGGCGGGCCGATCCTGACTGCGATCATATCGGCTTCCAGGCTTTCTTCCAGCCGGATACCGGCATCGAAGCCCTCGCGCACGATATCGGTAAAGCCGTCCTCGTCGGCGATTTCCAGCATGATATCCGGATAAAGACCCAGGAACTCGCCAAGCCGGGGTGCGATCAGGAGGTCGGCGGCAAAGCGCGGCGCGGTGACGCGCAGATTGCCGGAGGGCTGCCCCTTCGCCTCGATGACGGCGTCGAGCGCCATGCCGATCTCGTTCAGCGCCGGGCGCAGGCGTTCCAGGAGCAGCAGGCCTTCTCCGGTCGGCGCGACGCTGCGCGTGGTGCGTGCCAGAAGCCGGACGCCGAGGCTCTCCTCCAGTGTCGAGATCGCATGGCTGACCGCCGACGGCGCGATGCCGAGCTCCTTGGCGGCCGCGCGGAAGCTGCGATGCGCGGCGACGGTTGACAGGACGGCGAGCTGGGCGAGTTGGTTTCTGTTCATTGCTCGAAGTGATAGAACAACCCGTTAGGATTTGCAGCCATTATCAAACGATCCCAGGCGCATTAGTTTCATGCTGTAACGCCGGTGCCGGTCGGTGCTCGCGTTCCCTTTCCGGCTCACAAAGGAGCAATCAGATGAAAACCCGCAAACTTGGACAGGATCTCACCGTCTCCGCCATTGGCCTCGGCTGCATGGGCATGAGCTTTGCCTATGGCGCAGCCGATGAGCAGGAATCGATCCGCACATTGCACCGGGCGGTCGATCTCGGCGTCACCTTTTTCGATACGGCGGAGGTCTACGGCCCCTATGAAAACGAAATCCTGCTCGGAAAAGCCCTGAAGGACGTTCGCGACCGCGTCACCATTGCCACCAAGTTCGGCTTTCGCATCGCCGCCGGGAAATCCTCCAGCGAAACCATCACCGGTGTCGATGGCCGCCCGGAAAATGCCAGGGCGGTCGCCGAAGCGTCGCTGAAGCGCCTCGGCACCGACGTCATCGATCTCTACTACCAGCACCGCGTCGATCCTACCGTGCCGATCGAGGAGACGGTCGGCGCGATGGCGGAACTGGTTCGCCAAGGCAAGGTTCGCGCGCTCGGCCTTTCGGAGGCAAGTGCCGCCACCATTCGCCGCGCCCATGCCGTCCACCCGATTGCCGCCGTCCAGAGCGAATATTCGTTGTGGACTCGCGATCCGGAGGACGAGGTGCTCGAGGTCTGCCGCGAACTTGGCATCGGCTTCGTGCCGTACAGCCCGCTCGGACGCGGCATGCTGACCGGTGCGATCCGCAAGGTGGACGATCTCGAACAGGACGACTTCCGCCGCAACCTGCCGCGCTTCCAGGCTGAAAACCTCGATGCCAATGCGGCGCTTGTCGAAACGCTGGCCGGGATCGCTAAAGCCAAGGGTGTGACGGCGGCGCAGCTGGCGCTTGCCTGGGTGCTCAATCAGGGCGATTTCATCGTCCCCATCCCCGGCGCCCGCAAGCTCGACCATCTCGAGCAGAATGCGGCCGCGGCAGTGATCGATCTATCGGTCGACGAGCTGGCAATGCTTGGCGAGGCCGTGTCTCCGAGCCGCGTGGCGGGCAAGCGCTACTCGGATGCTTCGCTGGCATTGACGAACCGGTAGTGGCGTCAAGGGCTTCGCCCCTTCGGGCAAAGCCCTTGACGCGTTCTGCGCCGTATCCTTCGGTTCGTCCTTGTTCCCTTGGGCCGTCGTGGTAGGATCGCACGGCACGCTACAGCGCCGCGCGTCAAACGTGACGCGCAAAGGACGCTGCAGTAGGGAGGTGGCTCCGTATGTCGGACGAACAGGCAATTGGCACAGTCGTTCATCTCTATGTCGATGGAATGGCGTTTTGCAACGAAGCGGCCCTGCGCAAGGCCTTCCATCCGGATGCCAAGATCATCGGCAATTTTCAGGGCGCCGTCGAATGGATGTCCCGCGACGAGTTCATCGCCGCCATCCTCGCCGAACCGCCGGCCGCGCCCGGAACCCAGCCCCTGCTCGATATCGAGATCACCGACATCGAGGGCGACGCTGCCTTCGTCAAGGTGACCGACGAGTTTGCCGGAATGCGCTTCACCGATTATCTGTCCTTTCTGAAGATCGGCGGCCACTGGGTGATCGTCAACAAGCTCTATCATCTGCACCGGTAGAAGCCCTCGAGGGGGAAAGTGGATCCCCCAACGGCCGATAGCCACGCCCGGAAAATCCGCCGTGGTTCTGCTTCATGTTTACTTGGCCGGGGCGCTGGAAAGTGCCGATGACTAAGTAATTTTATATGACGCCTTCCAGCGCCCCGTTCAGTGTTGGTCGACGGGCAACTCCGGTTTCTCTGCGGGGATGGCGGCACCTTTTTTCGGTACAGGGTGACGCTCGACTGATGCCGGATTGCTCCAGCATCGACGGCGCCACGAAAGGAATTGCTCGTCGCAAGCCCAGTCGCCGGTCCTGATGTGTGCCTCACAGGCACGCCCCGTCCTGTTTCAGACGAGAGGGAAACCATTTTCTGCCGGTCCACCGGGCAAAGGCTCACGTCCTTCCTTAACCCGGCACCGGTCCCGCCTCGCCGCGACGCCTCGCGGGGTAGCCGATGACGGAACGCCACGATCATGGCACAGGTTTTCGGGGCGGGGATCAGCGGGGAAACTGCGGGG
>NZ_KB902680.1 GCF_000379605.1 Rhizobium giardinii bv. giardinii H152
GGCGAACACTCCGCCAGCAACACGCCAGACCCATTCTGGCGGACCTCAAGGCCTGGATTGAAACGACGCTTTCGACGCTGCCGCAGAAACAGAAGCTTGCAGAAGCGATGCGCTACGCTCTCTCGCGATGGGCAGCTTTGAGCGTCTACGTTGACGATGGCCGTGTCGAAATCGATAACAACATNGCTGAGCGCGCTATGAGGCCACTCGGAATTGGAAGAAAAAATTGGCTCTTCGCCGGCTCCGACAAGGGCGGCGAGCGCATCGCCAATATCCTGACCATCATCGAGACAGCTAAACTCCATGGCCACAATCCAGAGACCTATCTGACAGACGTCCTGACCAGGATCCAGAGCCATCCGAAGGATCGACTTGAGGAACTGCTCCCGTGGCAGTGGACTCCGGCAAAAGACCGGTACGAGGCTGCGTGATGGCGCGCTCAAGGATCATCTATACCCTCAAAGAGGTCGCTGAGATGATCGGCGAGAACCTCGAGTTGATCGAAGAGGTGACCGCCAACTCGGATAATATCAGCGAGGGCGAATTGCTTTATGTCCGCGACGGCAGCGAATACGGCACGAAGGGCCTGACCGAGAACGGCGTGGACGAGCTCCAAAATCTCATCGCCGACATAAGGACATGGGATGGTGGAATCCGCCAGTTTCTCGTCGATGAACAATGCGATCCGGATGTGGTCGAACGCGTTATGGCAGACGAGATGAAACGCGGCCTATAATATCGGCCTCTCAACCAAGCGAAAATGCCTTCGCCGGACGCTCACCCTTATGCAGCAGCCCGATTGTTCGAAAATCCTGGTAACCCGGCGCCGGCGTTTTGTTTGGCTGATGACAATAATCTTGTGAAAAATCCGATACTGGGGCACAATTTATAAACGCATCTGAAGTGCGGCGCACTTTCGATTCCGCCCGATCCGCGCCACGTGACAGTTCGCGTTGGAGGGTCGGCGTCGATGGATCAGGGGTTCTTTCTTCTGTTCGCTACGGTGTCTGTGATCACGGCCCTGACCGTGGTCCTGGCTCGAAATCCGGTTCACAGCGCACTGGCGCTGATGGCCTGTTTCCTACACATCTCCGCCATCTTCGTCCTGCTCGAGGCGCCGTTGCTCGCGGTCATCCAGATCTTCGTCTATGTCGGCGCGATCATGGTGCTGTTCCTGTTCGTGATCATGATGATCGACATGCGCGAAGCGGTGGTGCAGCGGTTCCTGCCGGGTGGCAACCTGCCGGCTCTGGCGCTCCTTGCCCTGCTCGGGGTCGAGATGCTCGTGCTGGTGCTCTGGAGCGACCGCTTTTCAGCCACCGAGCCCGTCGCGAGGCGCGGCGGCGACGAAATCAGGCAGCTCAGCACCACGCTTTTCGCCGACTATCTCCTGCCGTTTGAAGTCGCCTCCGTCATCCTGCTGGCAGCCCTGGTCGGCGCCATCGTGCTCGCACGCAAGGAGTGGGAGTGATGGTCCCGCTCTCATGGTCCATCCTGCTCGGCGTGGTCCTCTTCGTGATCGGGGCCGCCGGCGTGCTGCTCAGGCGCAATATTCTGGTCGTGTTGATGTCGCTGGAACTGCTGCTCAACTCGGTAAACATCAATTTCATCGCTTTCGGGCGTTATTACGCCGATTTCCGCGGGCAGATCTTCGCCATCTTCGTCATCGCCATCACCGCGGCGGAGGTTGCCGTCGCCCTTGGCATCCTGGTCGCCCTTGTGAGGAACAAATCCACCCTCAAGGTCGACGACGTGACCATGATGAAAGGATAGTGGCTTGGACCCGGTTCTATCGATCCGGCCGCTTCTTGCCGTCGCCGTCGCTGGCCTGGCGGCCGTCGCAGTTCTTCTCCTGAACAACCGCGAGAAACTTCGCGATATCGTCTCGCCACTGGCCGCGACCGCGATGTTCGTGATCGTCGCCTCCATGGCGCCCACCGTGCTGGCGGGCGGGACGGTCGATCTGCGCCTGTTTGCGATTCTGCCGGGGATCGACTTTGCATTCCGGGTCGATGCGCTCGGCATGGTGTTCGCCACCGTCTCGTCGCTGTTGTGGATCGTCGCGGCGATCTATTCCATCGGCTACATGCGGCACCTGAACGAACACGCGCAGACCCGGTTCTTCGCCTGTTTCGCCACCAGCCTTGCAGCCGCCGTCGGGGGCGCCTTCGCCGCCAATCTGTTCACGCTGGTGATCTTCTACGAGGTGCTGAGCCTCGTGACCTATCCGCTCGTCTACCACCACGAGGACGAGGAAGGATGGGCGGGCAGCCGCAAGTACCTCGTCTATCTGATGGGGGCTTCCAAAAGCGTGCTTCTCGCCGCGCTGGCCCTGACCTACCACATCGCCGGGTCGCTCGACTTCGTCGCCGGTGGCCTGCTGGCGGGGAGCAATGCTTCGGCGCCGCTGCTGACGGTCGTCTATTTCTGCTATCTCTTCGGCTTCGCCAAGGCGGCGGTGATGCCGATGCACGCCTGGCTGCCCGCCGCGATGGTGGCGCCGACACCGGTCAGCGCGCTCCTGCATGCGGTGGCCGTGGTCAAGATGGGCGTGTTCTGTGTGCTGCGGCTGGTGTTCCATGTCTTCGGCACGGGACTGGTGGACGGGCTGGGCCTCGGCATCGCCACGGCCTATCTGGTCTCGTTCACGATCCTGATGGCGTCGGTCTACGCGCTGACGCGGGATGACCTGAAGGCGCGGCTTGCCTATTCGACGGTCAGCCAGCTCTCCTACATCGTGCTGGGCGCGGTTCTCTTGTCTCCTGTCGCGATGGTCGGCGGCATCATCCACATCGCGGCGCATGCCTTCTCCAAGATCACGCTGTTTTTCTGCGCCGGTTCGATCTATTGCGCGTCCGGCAAAAGGAACATCAGCGACATGGCCGGTATCGGCCGCCGGCTGCCCTGGACAATGGGGGCATTCTTCGTCGCGTCGCTCAGCATGATCGGCGTGCCGCCAACCGCAGGCTTCGTCAGCAAATGGTATCTGGCGCTGGGATCGGTGGAGGCGGGGGAGATTGCGTTCCTGGTCGTCCTTTTGGCGAGCTCGATCCTCAATGCCGCCTATTTCCTGCCGGTGAGCTATGTCGCCTTTTTCGGGGCGGAGGTGCCGGAAAGTCCGGCGTCCGAAGGCCCGGTGGCCGGAAGCGCAGCGACCGTCCGCGAAATTCCGATGGTGACGATCCCGCTGGTCGCGACCGCTCTCCTGTCGGTGCTGATGGGCGTCTTCCCGGGCTATTTCCTCACTTTGGCGGAAGGAGTGGTCAAATGATCAGGAGCATCGTCGATTTCTTCGGCAACGAGGCCTATGCGACACGCCGCCGCCGGCTGTTGTATCTGGTGCTCGTGCTGGTCGTCGTCACCGACGTCCTGGTCTTGCGCGAACACGCCGAATATCTGTGGGAGCGCGTGCCGGGCTGGTCGGCCGTCTACGGGTTCTTGTCCTGCGTGCTCTTGATTTTCGTTTCGAAGTTCCTCGGCCACCAGGGCGGGCTGATGCGGCGCGAGGACTATTATGACTGACTTTGTCCATCCCGCCCTCCTGTTCATCCTGGGCGCCGTGCCGATCGCCTTCCTGAACGGATCGATCCGCAAGGCCTATCTCGTGCTGGTCCCGACGCTGGCGATCCTCGCCGTCGTCAGCTTGCAGCCGGGCAGCTACGGCGCGGCGCAGGTCATCGGGCAGGAAATCCTGGTCGCCAAGGTCGACAGGCTGAGCATCGTCTTCGCCACCGTTTTCACCATCATGGCGCTGATCGGTATGATCTATGCACTGCATCTGACGCGCCCCGGCCAGCATGTTGCGGCGTTCGTCTATGTCGGCTCGGCGCTCGGCGTGGTATTTGCCGGCGATTACCTGACGCTCTACCTGTTCTGGGAGGGCATGGCGTTTGCCTCTGCCTATCTGGTCTTCGCCCAGGGAGGCGGGCAGGCGATCCGCGCCGCGTTCCGCTACCTCATGGTCCATATTACCGGCGGCGTCGTCCTGCTCGGCGGCATCATTCTCCACGCGGTCGCCACCGATTCGCTGCTCTTCGGCCCGATCGAGGGGGGGATGGGCGCCGGCGCCTATCTGATCCTTGCCGGGTTCCTGCTCAACGCCGCCGTGCCGCCCCTCAATGCCTGGCTGACCGACGCCTATCCCGAGGCGACGGTCACCGGGGCGGTGTTCATGAGCGCGTTCACCACCAAGACCGCCGTCTATGTGCTGGCACGGGCGTTTCCGGGGACCGAGCTTCTGGTCTGGCTCGGCACCGCGATGGCGCTCTACGGCGTCATCTACGCGGTTCTGGAGAATGATTGCCGGCGGCTGCTCGCCTATCACATCGTCAGCCAGGTGGGTTACATGGTGGCGGGCATCGGCATCGGGACCGAGATGGCGGTGAACGGTGCCACCAGCCATGCCTTCGCGCACATCCTCTACAAGGCACTGCTGTTCATGGGTGCAGGGGCGGTGATCTACGTCACCGGGCGGCGCAAGCTCACCGAGCTTGGCGGTCTCTACAGGACCATGCCGCTGACCGTGGCGCTTTACATGGTCGGCGCCCTGGCGATCTCGGCATTTCCGTTCTTCTCCGGTTTCGTCACCAAGTCGATGGTGGTGGCCGCTGCCGGACAGGATCACCGCGCGCTGGTCGTGCTGGCGCTGACGATGGCGTCGTCGGGGACGTTCCTGCACACCGGGCTCAAGCTGCCGTATTACATGTTCTTCGGGACCGACCGCGGGCTGGCGGGGCGGGAGCCGCCGCGCAACATGCTGGTCGCGATGGGCATGGCGGCGGTGCTCTGCATTGCGATCGGGGTGTTCCCGCAGCAGCTTTATGCGCTTCTTCCCTATCCGGTAAACTTCGAGCCCTATACGGGCGTCCATGTCACCGAGAGTCTCGGCTTGCTGATGTTCACCGCCTTGGGTTTCGTGCTGTTCCTCCGGGCGCTCGACCCGGAGAACACAATCAGCATCGACACCGACTGGTTCTATCGCAAGGGCGCACGATACTTCATGTGGCTCGCCGAAAAACCGTTGGCTCGGTACGAAAAGGCGGTGAGCGACGTGTCCGAGACCGCGGCGCTGCCCCTGCTGCATGGGGCGGCCCGGGCCGGACTGCGGGTCGATCTCAACGGCGTGGATGCGGTGGTGAACGGCGTTGCCCGCTCGATCCTGCGCGGTGGCGGGGCGCTGCGGCGGCTCCAGACCGGCGTCGTGACACACTATGCGTTGGCGATGATCGCCGGTGTGATCGCAGCCACCGCCGTGTTCGCCGTCGTGTGGCAATAGGGGGTGCGATGACGTTCCCGCTGCTCAGCCTCATCGTGTTCCTGCCCGTCGCCGGGGCAGCGGTCCTGGTATTTCTGCGTAATGACGATGCGGTGCGGTGGACGGCGCTCAGTGTCACCGTCCTCGACCTTGTTCTCTGCATCGCCATGCTGGCCGGGTTCGACACCACGACCCACGAAATGCAGTTTACCGAGAGGCGCGCCTGGGTGCCGGCGCTCGGCATCACCTATGCGCTCGGCATTGACGGGATAAGCGCGCTCTTCGTGTTCCTGACCGCGTTGCTGGGCTTGATCTGCGTGCTCGCCTCGTGGGTCGCGATCGACCGAAAGGTGAAGGCGTTCATGGTCAGTCTGCTGGTCATGCAGGCCCTGATGCTCGGGGTGTTCTGTGCGCTCGACCTGTTCTTGTTCTACGTCTTCTGGGAGGCGATGCTGATCCCGATGTATCTGATCATCGGGGTCTGGGGTGGCGACGGCCGGGTCTATGCGGCGTTCAAGTTCTTCCTCTACACGCTGGCGGGCAGCCTCCTGTTCCTGATTGGTGTCATCGTGCTCTATTTCAACGGCGGGGAGACCTTCGATATCCTCGCGCTGACTGCGCAGGATCTGCCGTTCCGGGTACAGTCCTGGCTATTCTTTGCCTTCCTGGTCGCGTTTGCCGTCAAGGTGCCGATGGTCCCGGTCCATACCTGGCTGCCGGATGCTCATGTGCAAGCGCCGACGGCGGGCAGCATCATCCTCGCCGGCGTGCTCCTGAAGATGGGCGCCTACGGATTCCTGCGGTTCTCGCTGCCGATGCTGCCCGAGGCGTCGATGTATTATTCGACACTGATGCTGGCGCTGTCGGCGCTCGCCATCGTCTATGGCGGGTTGCTTGCGCTGGCGCAGGACGATCTGAAGAAGCTGGTAGCCTATTCCAGCATCAGCCACATGGGTTTCGTGACGCTGGGGATTTTTGCGCTCAATCTGCGCGGGCTCGAGGGCGGCATCCTGCAGATGTTCAATCATGGCGTAACGACGGGCGCCCTGTTCCTGTTCGTCGGCCTGATCTACGAGCGGACACATACGCGCAGCATCGCCGACTATGGCGGGTTGATGAAGGCGGCGCCGGTCTACACCGCGTTTCTGGCACTGTTCACCCTCTCGTCGATGGCGCTGCCGGGGACGAATTCGTTCATCGGCGAATTGCTGGTGTTGTCGGGCGGGTTTGCGGCCAGCCTGGCCGCCGGTTCGGCCGCTGTTTTCGGCGCATTGCTGGGCGCGGCCTATCTGCTCGGCATGTATGGAAAGGTCGCGCTCGGTCCGGCCAGCGTCGACGGTCGGTACAAGATACGCGACGTGAACGCCCGCGAGATGGCGGCGATCCTGCCGCTGGCCGTCTTGGTAATTTGGGTCGGCCTCTATCCCAAGCCCTTTCTCAACGTCATCGACGTCTCGGTGAAGCACTTGTTGGCGCATGTGCAAAGCAGGGGGAGCGGCCAATGACTGCCGCTGCGCTTTTCCAGTCGGCTCTTGCAAGCCTTCCCGAGATCGTGGTGATCTCCGGCGCCTGCATCCTTTTGATCCTGGGACAGCTTTTGCGAAAGGGGCAGCAGCATTTCCTTGTCTGGGCTTCTGTCGCGATCGTGCTGATTGCCGCCTTAGCGACACTCATGCTGGCGGGCGAGGTGCGGCCGGCCTATACGGGCATGTTCGTCGCCGACCGCTTCGCGGTCTTCTTCAAGTTCGTGTTCTACCTCGCCACCATTCTGACGTTCCTGCTTTCGCGGAAATATGCCGAGATCGAGGGGATCGGCAGCAGCGAATACTATGTCCTGCTGCTCTTTGCGCTGTCGGGAATGATGATCATGGCCTCGGCGACCGATCTCTTGTCGATCTATGTGGGGCTCGAGCTGATGGTGCTGTGCACATACGTCCTGACCGGCTTCCTGCGGCAGGAACGGCGGTCGAACGAAGCGGCGCTGAAATACGTGATCCTCGGCGCGGTATCGACCGGGATTTTCCTCTACGGCGTTTCGCTGGTCTACGGGCTCACCGGCACGACGCAACTGGACGCGATGGCCGCTGCAGTGACCGGCGATCCGCTCGATCCCGGATTGCTGCTGGCGGTGGTCTTCATCGTCGCGGGGCTGGTCTTCAAGGTCGGCGCGGTTCCGTTCCATATGTGGTTGCCGGACGTCTATGAAGGCGCGCCGACGACGATCACCGCGTTCATGTCGGTCGGCCCCAAGGCGGCGGGTTTCGCGGTCATCCTGCGCGTCTTCCTCAACCCTCTGGTCGCAGCCTCGGACGTCTGGATCATCGTCGCGGTCATCGCGGTGGTGACGATGGCGCTCGGCAGTTTCGTGGCGCTGGTGCAGGATAATTTCAAGCGCCTCCTGGCCTATTCCAGCATCGCCCATGCCGGCTTTGCGATTTTCGGCGTGGTGGCGGGTGGTGCAGACGGGATCGCCAGCGTCATGCTCTACCTGCTGATCTACTCTTTGATGACCCTCGGCATTTTCGGCATCGTCATCATGATGCGCAACGGCGATTTCTCGGGCGAGGTGATCGAAGACTACGCGGGCCTTTCCAAATCGCATCCCGGGCTCGCGCTTCTGATGCTGCTCTATCTGTTCTCGCTGGCCGGCATTCCGCCGACGGCCGGTTTCTTCGCCAAGTTCTACGTTCTCGTTGCGCTGGTCGAACGGGGTTTCGTCATGCTGGCGGTGATCGCCGTACTGCTGAGTGCCGTTGCCGCCTACTTTTACATCCGCATCGTCATGGTCATCTACATGCGCGAGCCGGAGAGGGTGTTCGATCCGGCGTTGACGCCGTCGGTCCGCGCCACGCTCGCCTTCACGGCGGTCGGTACCCTTGGCATCGGCCTGTTTCCGGCATGGTTTCTGAGGCTTGCCCAAAGTTCTGTGTTTGGCGGCTGACCGATTGAATTTGCAATGATCCGCCCGACGGAATAGACTGGCAGTTCAAGAAAGGATTGCCCACTTCGTTTCCTGGGGCGACCGCGTTGCTGGTCCCGAAAGGTGTCGGTCGCAGCCTGAGGAGCCCTCGGTGGGTGGCCGGTGCACGCGATATGGCTGCGATGGAATTCCTGCCGGTTCTTGTCATGGTTGCCGGAATTGTTCTGGTGACGGGGGCGACGCTTTTTGTCTCCTCGCTCCTGCGCCCGTCCAATCCCTATCCCGAAAAGAACATGCCTTATGAATGCGGTGTGGACCCGGCTGGCGAGGCCGCTGGCGGCCGCTTGAGGGTGCAGTTCTTTGTCCTTGCGATCCTGCTGGTCGTCTTCGATGTCGAGACGATGTTCCTCTTTCCCTGGGCCGTCGTGCTGAAAGAGATCGGGCTGGTCGGCTATATCGAGATGTTCGTCTTCATATTGCTGCTTCTCGTGGGTTTCGCCTACGCCTGGCTGAAGGGGGCGCTGGAATGGGAGGCGTAAACAACGCGATCCGCGACAGCGTGTTGTTCACGACGGCCGACAGCGTCATCAGCTGGAGCCGAAGATCGGCGTTGTGGCCAGAGACCTTCGGAATCGCCTGCTGCGCCATCGAGATGATTGCCGCGGGTTGTGCGCGATACGATCTCGACCGGTTCGGCGTGGTGTTCCGGCCATCGCCCCGCCAGTCCGACGTGATGATCATCGCCGGCACCATCACGCGGAAGTTCGCGCCGGTGGTGCGCCGGCTCTATGACCAGATGCCGGAGCCCCGCTGGGTCATCGCCATGGGCACCTGCGCCATCTCGGGCGGGGTCTACAACACCTATGCCGTGGTGCAGGGCGCGGAAACCTTCGTGCCGGTAGACGTGCATGTGCCCGGCTGCCCGCCGCGGCCCGAGGCGCTGATGCACGGCTTCCTTCTGCTTCAGGAGAAGATAAAAAACTCCCGGGCGCTGGCCGGGACTCCGCTCGACCGGATCGCGTTGCCATGAGCGCTGAGACGCCCCTCAACCGTGCCCCGATCATGGAGCGTTTCGGCGAGGCAATCGAGGATATCGGCTTCACCCATGGTGTTCATGCCTTTGTCGCTCCGCCAGACATCATCGTCGAGCTTTGTCGGTTCCTGAAGGAGCACCCGGCGCTGCAATTCAATTTCCTCTCCGACATTTGCGGGGTCGATCATTACCCTGAGGCGCCACGCTACGAGGTCGTTTACCACCTCTATTCGCTGCCGAACAAATGGCGCATTCGGATCAAGTGCCGCCTCGGCGATCCGCCGCGGGTCCCCTCGGTGACGGAGGTCTGGCGCACCGCCAACTGGCATGAGCGCGAGGCCTGGGACATGTACGGGATCAGGTTCGAGGGTCACCCGGACTTGCGCCGGATCTACATGTGGGAAGGGTTCGAGGGGTTTCCGCAGCGCAAGGACTTTCCGCTCCGGGGCTACCGGGACGAGTTGAACCCGTTTGGTGCGGAAGGCCCGCGGCCGACGCAGCCGGACCTAGCCACCAGGGACATTCCAACGGGAGGCCGTGTCACGCCGGAGACTTGAGATGACCGAAGTCACGGAACTGAGCAGGCCGGAAGGCGAAGCGCCCGGCACCAAGGAGGTGCTCCTCAACCTCGGCCCCCAGCATCCCAGTACACATGGGGTGTTGCGGCTCGTCCTCGAGCTGGACGGCGAATATGTCACGCGGGTCGACCCGCATATCGGCTACCTCCACCGCGGCACGGAAAAACTGGCCGAGAGCTTCACCTATACCCAGATCTTCCCGCTGACCGACCGGCTCGACTATGTCTGTCCGCCGTCGAACAACCTGGCTTTCGCGCTGGCGGTGGAGAAGCTTCTCGGCATCGAGGCGCCGATCCGCGCGCAATATATCCGCGTGCTGATGGCCGAACTGGCGCGGATCTCCGGCCATCTCCTGATCACCGGCGCGCTGCCGATGGATCTCGGCGCCATGACCGCGCTGCTCTACGCCATGCGCGAGCGCGAAATGATCATGGACCTGTTGGAGATGGTCACCGGAGCGCGGATGCATACCTCGTTCTGCCGGGTCGGCGGGGTGCGCGAGGACCTGCCCGAGGGGTTTCTCCCCAAGATCCGGGAGTTCTGCGACATCTTTCCCAACCGCATCCGCGACTATGAGCGGCTGCTCGAGGACAACCGGGTGTTCCTGAAGCGCACGCGGGGTGTCGGCGTGATCGCCCCCGAGGACGCCATCGATCTGGGCCTGAGCGGTCCGAACCTGCGCGCCTCGGGCGTCGATTGGGACATCCGCCGCGACGAGCCCTACGAGATTTACGATCGGCTCGACTTCAACGTCATCACCCGCAAGGAGGGCGACTGCTACGCGCGTTGGCGGTGCCGGGTCGAGGAAATGCGCGAGAGCCTCCGGATCATCGAGCAATGTCTCGACCAGATGCCCGAGGGGCCGTTCCAGATCGATATGCCGACGATCGCCTTCCCGGTGGACAAGGATCGGGTGCACTGCTCGATGGAGGCGCTGATCCAGCATTTCGATCTGTCGGCCTATGGTTTCAAGGTACCGAAGGGCGAGGTCTATTCGGCGATCGAAGCGCCAAAGGGAGAGCTCGGCTTCTACATCATCAGCGACGGGTCGCCAAAACCGTTCCGCATGAAGGTGCGGGCACCCTCGTTCGTCAACCTTCAGGCACTCTTCGGGGTCACCAACGCCCGCTATCTGGCGGATATGATCGCCGTGCTCGGCAGCCTCGATCCGGTGATGGCGGAGGTGGACAAGTAGCAGGGATTTGGACGCAATGACCATGCGCGAAAAGATCAAAGAGGCAGCGGCGCGGTACCCAGACCAGCGCTCGGCGATCATGCCGGCGCTGCTGATCGCGCAGAGGCAACATGGCTATCTGCCCGGCCCCGTGCTGGAGGAGGTTGCCGACATCCTCGGCGTCGAGCGGATCTGGGTCTATGAACTGGCGACCTTCTACACCCTCTTCCATACCGAGCCGGTGGGGATGTTCCACCTGCAGCTTTGCGACAACGTGTCCTGCATGCTGCGCCGATCGGAAGACCTGCTAAGGCATCTGGAGGAGGTCCTCGGGATCAGGAAGGGCGAAACCACCCCGGACCGGCTGTTCACGCTTTCGACCGTCGAATGCCTCGGCGCCTGCGAGATGGCTCCCGTGATGCAGGTCGGCGATGCCTATCACGGCGACCTCGACATCGCGCGGATCGACGCGCTTCTGGACAGGTTGCGGGCGGAGAAGGGGCACCCGGCGGGTGCCGGTCACGCCGCCGCGGCATCGCCGGGAGAATAGCGTCATGTTCGAACCGGTTCTCCTCAAGAATGTCGATGTTCGCGATGGCCATCTGCTCCCCACCTACGAGGCCGGCGGAGGCTACCAGGCTCTGGCAAAAGTGCTGCGCCAGGACACACCTGATGAGGTCATTGACCTCGTCAAGCAATCGAACCTGCGCGGTCGCGGCGGTGCCGGATTCCCGACGGGCATGAAATGGAGTTTCGTGCCGAAGCGGGTCGACAAGCCGAAATATCTCTGCTGCAACGCCGATGAGGGCGAGCCGGGCACCTTCAAGGACCGGATCATCATGGAGCGCGACCCGCATCAGCTGATCGAGGGACTGGCGGTAAGCGCCTACGCGATCGGAGCCGAAATCGCCTATGTCTATATCCGCGGAGAATATGTGACGGCCATTCGTCGCCTGGAGCAGGCGATCGCCGAGGCCAGCTCAAAAGGCTATCTGGGAACGCGGATCCTGGGCTCGGATTTCAATTTTACCGTTCACATCCACCGCGGCGCCGGCGCCTATATCTGCGGCGAGGAAACCGCAATGCTCGAATCTCTCGAGGGCAAGCGGGCGCAGCCGCGATTGAAACCGCCGTTTCCGGCCGTGGCCGGACTCTACGCCAGCCCGACCGTGATCAACAATGTCGAGACACTGGTCTGCGTGCCGCATATCGTGGTGCGGGGGGCGGACTGGTTCCGCGGCATCGGCCCGGACAGGAGCCCCGGCCCGAAGCTTTACTGCCTGAGCGGGCAGGTGCGCAAACCCGGCCTATACGAGTTGCCGATGGGCATATCGTTGCGCGAACTGGTCGAAGAGCATGCCGGCGGGCCGCTACCCGGGCACAAGATCAAGGCCGTGATCCCCGGCGGCGTCTCGGCGCCGGTCATTCCGGAGCGCGGAATGGACGTCGGGATGGACTTCGACTCGCTGGCGGCCGCCGGCTCGATGCTCGGCTCGGCCGGGGTGATCGTGATCGACGACGCGACCTGCATGGTCAAGGTGGCCACCCGGATCATCGAGTTTTTCCACCATGAGTCCTGCGGCAAGTGCACGCCATGCCGGGAAGGATTGAACTGGGTCGTGAAGGTCCTGCGCCGGATCGAGGCCGGGGAGGGTGCGCCCGGCGACCTGGAGCAGCTGGAGAAGCTCTGCAAGGGCATCTTCGGCAACACGTTTTGTGCGTTGGGCGACGGGGCGGCAATGGGGTTGCGGGCGGCACTCGTGCATTTCCGCGACGAGTTTTCGGCCCATATCGAGGAGCGGAGGTGCCCGTTTCACTGAAGGCTGGATCGGGGCAGTGAGGAAACCATGCTTAAAGTCACGATCGACGAGCAAATGCTGGAAGTCGAGCCAGGCTCGACAGTGCTGCAGGCCGCCCGGCGCTTGGGCATCGACATCCCGACCTTCTGCTATCTGAAGCGGCTGCCGCCGCTGGCTTCGTGCCGCATGTGCCTGGTGGAGGTCGAGGGCCTGCGGCGGCTGCAGCCGTCCTGTGCGACCGCGGTCACCGATAGCATGGTCGTGCGGACGAACACGACCCTGATCGACGAAACGCGCTCTTCCATGCTCGACATGCTGCTTGCCAATCATCCCCTCGACTGTCCGATCTGTGACAAGGGTGGCGAGTGCGAGCTTCAAGACATGGTCATGGCCTACGGCCCCCGCCGAAGCGAGTTCCGCGATCCCAAACGCGTGTTCCACTCCCGGGACATACGCCTCAGCCCGGTCATCATCATGAACGTCAACCGCTGCATCCAGTGCCAGCGCTGCGTGCGGATGTGCGAGGAGGTGGTTGGAGCCGTCGCCCTGGGCACCGTCGAAAAAGGCATGGATACGGCCGTCACCGGCTTCGAGGGCAGCCTCGCCAGTTGCGACCAGTGCGGCAACTGCATCGAAGTCTGCCCGGTCGGGGCGCTGATGAGCTTTCCCTATCGCTACAAGGCGCGTCCCTGGGATCTGGCCGAGACGGATACGGTATGCCCGCATTGCGGCACCGGCTGCCAGCTCACGGTTGGCGCGCGCAAGGGTGAGTTCATGCGGGTCCGCTCCAAGCAGGAACACGGGGTCAACCGCGAAACGCTTTGCGTGCGCGGACGCTTCGGCCTTGATTTTATCGAGAGCCGAGATCGGATCAAACGGCCGATGATCCGTCGCGACGGCGCCCTGGTTCCGGTGTCCTGGGATGAGGCGGGGGACTACCTGCGCCGGCGCCTGTCGGCCGTCGAGAACAAGGCCGCGGGCGGGCTTGCCTCCGCGCGGTTGCCGAACGAGGTGCTCTATCAATTCCAGAAGCTGATGCGGACGGTATTCCGGACCAACAACATCGATTGCTCGTCACGCTGGTCCGCGCCCTTCGATACGCTCGGCCCGCTCCTGGCAGCCTTCCACAGCCGCGCACCGCTGGACGACGTCATCGGCAACGACTGCGTACTCGTCGTCGGCGGCAACGTGACCGAAGAGAACCCGGTCACCGAATACCTGCTGCGGGACGCCGCGCGGCGGCGGCAGACCGGATTGCTGATGCTTTCGGCGCGGCCATCCCGCCTGGACGCCGATGCGCAGGTGGTGGTTCGCGTGCCGCCGGGTGGAGAAGCGGCGAGTATTGCTTCGATGGTAGCCGGACTTGCAGCGGCCGCCGGCCAGGCGTTGCCGGGCGATGTCCTTGCGACCATCGAAGCGACCATCGGCCGGCCGATGGCGGAAACCGGCGACGGGCCGGCTCGCCTGGCCACAGCGCTCAGGGAGGGCCGAAGCGTCACCGTGCTTGTCAGCGTCGACCTCCTGAGAGCGCCCGGAGCGCGCGCGACGCTGCAGCAGCTCAACAACCTGCTGCAGGTTCTGCGCCTGCTCGGCAAGGGTCTGGCGATGCAGTTCCTCTTTGACCGCGCCAACCAGATGGGCGCGTGGGACATGGGGGTACTGCCGGGGGCTCTGCCGGGGCTGCAGGCGGTTACCGACGAGGTGGCGCGCGCGACACTTGCAGCGGCCTGGGGCACCGAAATTCCGTCTGAGCCCGGCGCGGGTCTCGACGCCATGCTGGATCTCTGCGTTGGTGGACGTATGGGAGCGCTCTACATCGCCGGAACCGACCCCCTGATTGCCTATCCCGACCGGGATTTCGTGACGCGGGCGCTTGGTGCGACCGATCTGCTGATCGTACAGGACACCTTCCTTACCGATACGGCGGGCCTAGCCGACGTCGTCCTGCCCGCGGCGGGTTATGGCGAGGAGTCCGGCACGTTCACCAACAATGAGGGCCGCACGCAAAAGGTCCGCAAATTCCGCGAACCCGCCTTCGAGGCGCGCGGCAACCTTTCGATCTTCGATTTCGTTGCAGCGCTCCGCAGCCGGGCGCTGCAGCCATCGACGCAAGATGAAATTTTCGACGAGATTGCCCGGCTGGTGCCGGCCTATCGAGGGTTGACGCAGGACGGGCTTGGTGCCGACGGCACATTCACCACGGCGGTGCCGACGCCACCGACCGGAGAGTTCGTCGCGCCGTCGCCTGCCCCGACAGCAACGGACGCGCTCATGCTGATCACCGGCAACGGCCTGTTCCACAACGGCTATCTCACCGAACGCTCGGACATCCTGAACACGGTCGCCAATGACCCCTATGTCGCAATGAGCGCGCCGGATGCCGCACGGCTCGGCCTTTCGGACGGCGATCAGGTGGTCGTGCGTTCGGCCGGGGGTGAACTGACGGCGCAGCTCAAGGTAGACAGGCAGTTTCCCAGGGGCCTGGTGTTTGTTCCTGAAAACTACAGAGCCTTGCGTCTCAACAGCCTGATGCGACGGGGAGAATACCCGTGCCCGGTGGAGGTCCAGGGGGTGCATCGCACTCTCGAGGTCGACCGCACGAGCCGGATCTGGCGTGGGGTCTGAAGATTTTTTGGGGGCGAGGCACTGCAAGCCTCTACGGCAAGCTGCCGTTGACCCAGCGTCTGCACCACGATCCGCCGACGTCAGTGATACCTGGTCCCGCAGATGTAATCCTGCAGATCCTGCTCCGTGCGCTGCGCTTCGTCGAGCCTGTGTTTAACCACGTCGCCGATGCTGACCACGCCGACAATGTCGTCGCCGTCCCTGACCAGCACATGACGCGTCCGCCGCTGGGTCATGATCCCCATCGCGACGGGGAGCACATCCCGTGTCGAACAGGTCGCCACGTTGCGGTTCATGATGTCCGCGACCCGCATCATCGCCGCCTTGGCCCCGTATTCCGCCACCGCATTGCAGCAATCCCGCTCCGACAGCGTACCCAGATATTCGCTGTTCGACTGGCTGACGACGACGAAGCCGATATTGTTGTCGCGAAACAGCCTGAGGACTTCCACCATCGTCTGATCGGGCGCGACGGCGATGACACCGGCACCCTTGTTCTTCATGATTTCGCCGACAAACATCTGAGCCTCCTTCCAAGCGCTTCTGTTTGACAGCTGGCGCGGGTTCACGTTCTCCGGATATTCCGCCACCAGTTGTAGCCTTGCGTCTCCTTCGTCTCGACGCGTACGTCCTTCTTCGTATCCAGGCGCGCGGCAACCACGCCGCCGCCGGTTGCCGCCTTGCCAGGCTTGGCGAGCAGATCGTCGCGCCCGATCACCAGGTCGCGCGAGGAAAAACTCGAGAATTCATATTGCTGGCCAAGCGCGATCGCGTCCGCCGGGCAGGCGTCCTCGCACAGCCCGCAGAACAGGCACCGGGCCGTGTCGATCTCGAATTTCGCCGGGTGACGTTTGCCGTTCTCGTCCTCGTAGGGGACAACTTCGATGCAGTCGCAGGGACAGATCCGCGCGCAAAGCTCGCAGGCCACACATTTGATCTCGCCCTCTTCGTCGCGCTTCAGGAAGTGATGCCCGCGGTAGCGCGGGTAGGGCAGCCATTTTTCCTGGTCCGGATACTGCATGGTGACGGGCCTGGAGAACATGTAGCCGAAGGTCAAAGCCAAGCCGTTCGCCAGATCGGCGAAGAACCCCCAGCCGATCCATGTTCCAACTCTGTCCTTTGCGCGCGACATCGCCGCCTCGCTACGGAGCCCCTACGGCTCCTAAAAGTACACCGGTTATAATTATGTTCGCCATCGACAGAGGAAGCAAGACTTTCCATCCGATCGCCATCAGCTGGTCGTAACGGTAGCGCGGGAACGTGAAGCGGAACCAGATAAACAGATAGACGAAGAATGCGACCTTGAGCACAAACCAGAGGAGCGGTGGCAAGGGGACCAATACACCGTTCCAGCCGCCGAAGAACAGGATCACCACCAGGACCGACACCAGCAACACGATGGCATATTCGCTGACCATGAAGAACGCGAAGCGGATACCGCTGTATTCGGTATGGAACCCGGCTCCCAGATCGCCTTCCGCTTCCGCCAGGTCGAAAGGAATGCGCTGCGCCTCGGCGAGCCCGGCAACGAAGAACACGAAGAAGCCGACCGGCTGGTAGACGACATTCCAGACATCGGCTTGCGCCCGTACGATGTCGAGCAGGCTCATCGACTGCGCCAGCATCACCACGCCGATGACCGCGAACCCCATCGGGATCTCGTAGCTGATCATCTGCGCGCAGGTCCTGAGGCTCCCCAGCACGGCGTATTTGCTGTTGGCGGCCCAGCCGCCGAAAATGACGCCATAGACTTCGATGCCGATCACCGCGAAAACGAAAAGGAGCGCCACATTCATGTTGGAGACGTAGAGCGTGATCTCGGTGCCGAGGACCGAGATACTCTCGCCGAAGGGAACGGCGACGAACACCACGAAGGGCGGGGCGAGCGCCAGGATTGGCGCCAGCTTGAACAGGAAGCGGTCGGCTTCGGCCGGGATGTGGTCTTCCTTGGTCAGGAGCTTGATCCCGTCCGCCACCGGCTGCAGCAGCCCGTGCCAGCCGACGCGCATCGGCCCCATCCGCTGCTGCATGTGTCCGGCGACCTTGCGCTCCACCCAGGTTAGCGGCAAGGGCAGCAGCAGCAGGATCGCAATCAGAAACGCGACCTTGAAGACGATCAGGCCAAGGGCAACGGCAAGTTCCATGATCCGCGGCTACTTCTTCAATCGGTTGAAATGCGCGACCGGACGTTGGCTCCGGACTATACAGTACAGCACTTTGCGCGGCTCTCAAAGCGACAGTAAAAACAGCCAGATCTGCCAACAAAACTAACCTGCGCGCCAATATCCCGGCCCTCCCGGTGCAGCTGCTCGACTGGCGCTTCACAGATGGCGGCGGAAGAAATCAAGCACCGCGCGACGCATGGTTTCCGTTTCACGATGCCCGACACCCTCTTCTTCCAGCAGAGCGAGCATCGGCCGTTTGCCTGCAGCGTCGTAAGCGGCGGCGGTTGCGGTGAAGGCGCGGCGAATGGCCGGCGGCGGCGTCAGCGGATCATCGAGGCCAACGCAGATCAGCTGGGGACGCGGCGCGATGAGACCGGCGATCTCGCCGTTCGAGGTTTCCGACAGCAAACCGGGGATCGTCAGGTAATGGCCGTGCAGGTCGTGGGCGCCGGTCTCGATGAGAGTGGTGAAATCGGCATAGCTGCACAGATGTGCGACGGCAGCGATACGGGCATCGATGGCGGTGAGGAAATAGGAAAGGGTGGCACCCATCGAGATGCCGGTCATGCCGATGCGGCCCGTATCGACATCGCCGCGTGACGCAAGCCAGGTCAATGCGGCAGCCTGCTCACCGAGCATCTGGCCAAACAGCGTTCGCCCCTGCCAAAGAGCGGCCTTTGCCGCTGCACTCTCGGTCACCCCGGCCCTCTCGCCGAAGGTCGGCATCTCGATGCAAAGGGTGACATAGCCTTCCCGAGCCAGGACGGGTCCGGGAGCATCCAGCAGTGCGGGCCGTCCGTCCAGCAGTTCGCTGGCGCCGATATCATATTTGCCTCCATGGGCATGAGCGTAGAGAAGCGCTGGTCCTCGCCCGCGGCTTGCGATCGGCCGTGTAATGAAACCGCGGATTTCCGGTCCATCGGACAGGCGGAAGCGGAGGCGTTCGACGGCATGGTCGCCACGGTCCTCGGCAACGGACGCGACCAGATCCAGCGACGCATCCGTCACATGCAGAAGGTCCTTCAGCCGTTCGGCGGAAATGGGCATTGGTTGCTCCCGGGTAGCCGGGGCCGCTTATTGAGCGCCGCCGGAGACGGCCATGCGCGTGAAAATCGTGTAGTTGGATTCCGATACCATCATGGCGACGAAGACGAGGACCAAGAGCGGCGGCAGCAGGATGGCATAGACGAGTGCCAGCCGCTCCCAGGCCATATGCATGAACACGGCGACGATCAGCCCCGCCTTCAGGATCATGAAAAGCAGGATCAGGAACCACCGCAGGTATCCGTGCAGGCCGACATAGTCGACGAAATAGGAGCCGGCACTGAGGACGAACAGAAATCCCCAGACGACGAGATAGAGCCGGATCGGATGCTGCTGATGCTGCTCCTTCACCTGCGCTTGGGCATGCGCTGCAACTTGTTCCATCAGATCACCTCACCACAGATAGAAGAAAGCGAAGATGAAGACCCAGACCAGATCGACGAAGTGCCAGTAGAGGCCCATGATCTCGACGATCTCGTAATTGCCCTTGCGGCTGGTGAAAAAGCCTCGCCTTTCCGCGTCGAAATCGCCGCGCCAGACCTTGCGCGCGACTATCAGCAGAAACAGCACGCCGAACGAGACATGGGTGCCGTGAAACCCGGTGATCATGAAGAAGGACGAGCCGAATTGGGCAGCACCCCAGGGGTTTTCCCAGGGGCGAACGCCCTCCGCGATCAGTTTCGACCATTCGAAGGCCTGCATCCCGACGAAGGATGCCCCAAGAACAGCTGTCAGCAGCATCAGGGCAGCCGTCGTGCGCCGATCGCGGCGATAGCCGAAATTGACGGCCATCGCCATCGTGCCGCTGCTCGAGATCAGGATGAAGGTCATGATGGCAATCAGGATCAACGGAATTTCCTGGCCGCCGATCGTCAGCGCGAAGACCTCGCTGGGGTTCGGCCAGGGCACGGGTGTCGACATGCGGGCGGTCATGTAGGCGAGCAGGAAGCAGCCGAAGATGAAGGTGTCGCTGAGCAGGAAGATCCACATCATGGCCTTGCCCCAGGACACGTTCTTGAACGCGCGCTGGTCGGAGGAAAAGTCGGCGACGACTCCGCGCAGGCCGGGCGGGCGCCCATCAGTTTCGCCGGTATGCGTCTGTACGGACTGCGCCATCGTCACCACTCCCTATGTGAGCAATTGCCGGCAAAGATCGGCGAAATCATTTGCCCAGCCAGCGAAGAGTGCAAACAGGATCAGCCAGACGGCGAGCATGAAGTGCCAGTAGACGGCACAGAGATCGACGCTCAGCCGCAGGCTGCGGGATGCGGGGGCGCTCCAGGCTTTCACCGTCGTCCGGCCAAGCGCCACAAGGCCGCCGAGAATGTGGAGGCCGTGCATTCCCGTGATCACGTAGAAGAAGCTGTTGGCGGGATTGTCGGCGAGCACATAGCCTGCCTGCGTCAGTTCCCGCCAGGCGAAGACTTGCCCGGTCAGAAAGAGGATCGCGGTTGCCAGCGCGGCAAGCAGGGCGGTGCGCATGGGGTCGTCACGGCCGCGCTCCGCTTCCGTTTTCGCCCATTGCATCGCCGCACTGCTGACGATCAGCATGGCGGTGTTCAGCCAGAGCAGGCGGGGAATGGGCGTCGACCACCAGTCGGGCGTTCCGACCCGCATCAGATAGGCGCTGATGAAGAGGCTGAAGAGGGCGCCGACGACGGCGAGAAACACATAGAGGCCGATTTTTACCGCTGGGATCGGCGACCGTTCGCCGCCTCCCGGCTGTCCAAGGTGGCCCACTTCCAGCCATGGCCTGGAGGTCAGCCGCTGCTGGGCCATCCACCAGATGATGATGGCGGCGATGGCGGCGAGGAAGAGCAGCATGACGCTCATGATGCCGCCTCTCGCGTCGGGCCGCCGAGCCCCGGCTGGTTCTGGGGAATGAAGTCTTCGGCCGCACCCGGGACGCTGTAGTCATAGGCCCAGCGATAGACGATCGGCAGTTCCTTGCCCCAGTTGCCATGGGCGGGCGGGGTCTGCGGCGTCTGCCATTCGAGCGTTGTCGCCCGCCAGGGGTTGCCGCCGGCCTCTCTGCCCTTCTTCAGGCTCCAGACAAGGTTGAACAGGAACAGGATCTGGGCGGCGCCGACGGTGAGCGCCATCACGGAGATGAACGCGTTCAGCGTGTGGGCCGATTCCGGAATGAAGGCCGTTTCGCCCAGTTCGTGATAGCGGCGCGGAATGCCCAGCAGGCCGAGATAGTGCATCGGGAAGAAGATCAGATAGGCGCCGAGGAACGTGACCCAGAAATGGATCTGGCCCATCGCCTCGTTCAGCATCCGTCCGGTAACTTTCGGATACCAGTGATAGATCGCGCCGAAAATGACGAGGATCGGTGCGACGCCCATGACCATGTGGAAATGCGCGACGACGAACATCGTGTCGGACAGGGGCACGTCGACGACGACATTGCCGAGGAACAGACCGGTCAGCCCGCCATTGACGAAGGTGACGATGAAGGCAAGCGCAAACAGCATCGGCAGCGACAGGTGGATATCGCCGCGCCAGAGGGTCAGCACCCAGTTGTAGACCTTGATCGCGGTCGGAACCGCGATGATCAGCGTCGTGGTGGCGAAGAAGAAGCCGAATTTCGGGTTCATGCCGCTGACATACATGTGGTGCGCCCAGACGATGAAGGAGAGCGCGCCGATGATGACGATCGCCCAGACCATCATGCGATAGCCGAAGATGTTCTTTCTTGCATGGGTGCTGATCAGATCGGACACGATGCCGAAGGCGGGAAGGGCGACGATGTAGACTTCGGGATGGCCGAAGAACCAGAACAGGTGCTGGAAGAGGATCGGGCTGCCGCCGCCCTGTTGCAGCTGCTCGCCCATCTCGACGATTGCCGGCATGAAGAAACTGGTGCCGAGAAGCCTGTCGAACAGCATCATGACTGCGGCGACGAAGAGGGCGGGGAAGGCAAGCAGTGCCATGACCGTCGCCGTGAAGATGCCCCAGATGGTGAGCGGCATGCGCATCAGCGTCATGCCGCGGGCGCGGCCCTGCAGCACGGTGACGACGTAGTTCAGACCGCCCATGGTGAAGCCGATGATGAACAGGATGAGGGAAAACAGCATCAGCAGGATGCCCCAATCCTTGCCACCCGGCGTGCCGGAAAGAATGGCCTGCGGCGGATAGAGCGTCCAGCCGGCGCCCGTCGGTCCGCCGGGGGCAAAGAAGCCGGCGGCAAGGACAAGGACGGCGAGCAGATAGAGCCAGTAGCTCAGCATGTTGGCGTAGGGAAACACCATGTCCCGGGCGCCGACCATCAAGGGGATGAGATAATTGCCGAAACCGCCGAGAAACAGCGCGGTCAGGAGATAGATCACCATGATCATGCCGTGCATGGTGATGAACTGGTAATAGTGATCGGCGTCGATGAAATCGAACGTGCCGGGAAAGCCGAGTTGCAGGCGCATCAGCCAGGAGAGCACCAGCGCCACCATGCCTATGGCGGTCGCGGTCATCGAATACTGGATGGCGATGATCTTGGCGTCCTGGCTGAAGACATATTTGGTCCACCAGCTCTTCGGATGATAAAGCTCGACATCCTCCACTTCAGAAGGCGGGATGGCTTCGCTTGCGTCGGACCTGATATCGACCATCATTTCCCTCCCGGTTCGTCTTTGGCGCGCCTTCTACTTCGAGGAGGACGTGCTGGATGCAATCGTCGTCTGTTCCTGTCTTGCTGCGAGAAGCTGGGTGAACGTCTGCTGCTCCTGCAGCCACGTTTGATAGTCGGCCTCGTTGTCGACCACGACGGTGCCGCGCATCTGCGGGTGCCCGGTGCCGCAGAGTTCGGCGCACAGGACTTCGAACGTCCCGGTTCTGGTCGGCGTGAACCAGAAATAGGTCTCCATGCCCGGGATCATATCCATCTTCGCCCGGAATTCGGGGACGTAGAAATCATGCAGCACGTCGACCGAGCGCAGCAGCATCTTGACGGGCTTGCCGACCGGCAGGTGCAATTCGCCGCCCTCGATGATGAGGTCGTCGAGACCGTTTGCGTCATCGGGGTTTACGCCGAGTGCATTGCCGTCGCCGATGGCGCGGGTGTTGGAGGTGCCGAGCTTGCCGTCGGCGCCGGGCAGCCGGAAGCTCCAGAGCCACTGCTGGCCAACGACCTCGACCTCGGTGGTTCCGGGCGGCACGGTGACGAACTGGTGCCAGACGAAAAGCCCCGGCGCCAGCATGGCGGCGACGCCGATGCTTGTCACCGAGGCGAGCCATACTTCCAGCTTCTTGTTTTCCGGTTCGTAGGCGGCGCGGTTTCCCGGGCGGTGGCGGAAGCGAAAGACGCAATAGGCGACGAACAGCACCACCGCGACGAAGACGAAGCCGGTGATCCAGAACGTGATGATGATGGTATTGTCGATGTAGTTCCAGTTAGACGCAATCGGCGTCCACCACCAGGGGCTGAACAGATGGAACACCACGGATCCAACTGCCACGAAAACGAGAATAAGCACTACAGCCATTTCCTGTCCCCTCCCTGCCTCGGACGGCTGCGGACATGAATGCGTAACCTGTAGAAATATTGCAGAATCAGTATCGCACGAACAACAAATTCAGGCAATTAGCAGTGTGCATACGCCTAAAGAGTGGGCGCGCATGTTTGTTGTCAGGGGAATTGCTTGAGATAGGCGATCAGGTTGGTGATTTCGTCGTCCTTCTTCACCCCGGCGAAGGCCATTTTCGTTCCTTTTACTTTCGCCTTTGGATTGTGCAGGTAGTCGCGCAGCGATGTTTCGTCCCAGACCAGCCCGCCTTCGCCCGCCGCCTTCATCCCCGACGAGTAGCTGAAATCCGGGTGTGTTCCGGCCTTCCTGCCGAACAGGCCCTTCAGCGAGGGGCCGACCTTGTTCTTGTCGCTATCGACGACGTGACAGGTTGCGCATTTCTTGAAGACGGCGGCGCCCGCCTCGGCATCGCCTTCCTGGGCGAGGGCGCCGGGTGGACAGAGTACGGCTAGGGATAGCCCGATCATCAGAATTTGGTTTCGCACTGCAATCCTCCTCCAGGTTGCCCGAAACACCGGCCCGCGGATCGTGACGTGCCGCCGTGGTCGGAGCGCACCACTCGTAACCGTTGCCGGCGAAAGGCGGTTGCGCTCAGGAAAAGGTATGCCTCAGTCCTGATAAGTCAATCGGTTAGATTGGCCGAAGTTGTTGTGTTCGAAACGACGCGCAAAGGTAGGGGCGGTCAAAGCTTCGGCTGGTCGACCGGTACCAGCAGACTTTGCGCAATTCGGGCTGCTTCCTCGATATGCGCGCGGCAGGCGGCGGCCGCCGCATCGGGGTCGTTGCGTTCGATGGCGTTGAAAATCTCGCGCATCCTCGCCGGACCCGAGACGGTGCGGTTGGTGGTGGAAAGGGTCATGACCCGCAGGCGGGAAATGCGGCTGTTCAGCCGCTTGACGATATCCCAGGCGATCTCGTGGACGCCCGACAGGAAGATCGTCTCGTAGAAATCGGTGGTCGCGGTAAGGATCGTCAAGGCATCGTTCTTGCGCGAATTGCGGTCGAGATCCTGCAGGATCGCCTTCAGCTTTTCCTTCGTCTTCGAATCTGCGTTGCGGGCGCAATCGGCGACCGCCGTCGTTTCGAGCGCAATGCGGACGTCGTAGATCTGCCGCGCCTGGCGCCAATCGATCCGGGCGACGATCGGCCCCTGTTTCGGCGCCGTCTCGACAAGACCTTCCGTTTCGAGATGGCGCAGCACTTCGCGGATGACGGAGCGGGAGACGCCGAGCTGGTCGCAGAGCGTGCGCTCGACGAGTCGCTGTCCGGGGTTGAAAAGGCCGGCAATGATCGCATCGCGCAGCCGGTCGAGCGCCATTTCCCGAAGGGTCACAGGCGGCGTTTCGATCCGGAGCGATGCCAGATCTCGGGCGGGTTCGGCGGTCTGGGCGAAAAGCTTGTTGTTCATGGTTCCATTCATAGACGCTGAAATGATTCAAAACAAGGCTTGACACGTCGTATTATGGTATACCATCATAAGGCATATCGACACATCGAAGGAATACGGCCTTGGCTATCGAAATCCGCAAGACACTTCTTCAGGTGGAAACCACGCTGGTCGAGGGCGGCAGGGCCGCCCAGACGCCGCTGAAGCTTTATGCCGCGATCGCGGTGGTGAAGAATCCGTGGGCCGGGCAGGGCTTCGTCGAAGACCTCAAGCCGGAGATCCATGCTGCGGCACCGGTGCTCGGCGAACTCCTCACCCGCATGATCATCGAAGCTGTAGGCTCGGGCGAAAAGGTCGAGGCCTATGGCAAAGCCGCAATCGTCGGGCTCGACGGCGAGATAGAGCATGCCTCTGCGCTGATCCATACGCTTCGCTTCGGCAATCATTATCGTACCGCGGTCGGTGCAAAGTCCTATCTTGCCTTTTGCAACACGCGGGGGCCTGCCAATGCGCCTCTGATGATCCCGCTGATGGACAAGAACGACGAGGGGCGCCGCTCGCACTACCTCACCATCCAGACGTCGGTTGCCGACGCGCCGGCTGCCAATGAGATCGTTGTCGCGCTTGGCGCTTCGGTCGGCGGCCGTCCGCATCATCGCATCGGCGATCGCTACCAGGACCTCAAGGATCTTGGCAACGACGCGAACAATCCGGCAGCGGTCTGAGGCCGACATGAAAGCGGTCCGGCGGTCACACACCAAGAACGGCACGGCCTATGCGGAGCAGGGCGCCGGCGAGCCGCTGGTGCTCGTCCATGGCGTCGGCATGCGGCTGGAGGCGTGGGCGCCGCAGATGGCGGCGCTCGGTGACAGTCATCGGGTGATCGCCGTCGACATGCCGGGGCATGGCGAGAGCCGGGCCTTGCCCGAGGGGGCAAGTCTCGAGGCCTTCGTTGAGTGGCTCGGCCGTTTTTTCGATGATCTCGATCTCGAGCGCGTCAATGTGGCCGGACACTCCATGGGCGCCCTGATTGCCGGCGGCGCTGCCGCCACGTTCGGTGCACGAATTGCGCGGGTGGCGCTGCTGAACGGCGTCTATCGTCGCGATGCGGCCGCAAGTGCGGCGGTCATCGACCGGGCGCGGGAAATCCGTGCCGGGCAGATCGATGTCGACGGTCCGCTGCTGCGCTGGTTCGGGACGGACAGCCAGGAAAGCGATGTCTACCGCCTGACCCATCGGTGGCTGTCTTCGGTCGATCGCGGGGGGTATGCTACGGCCTATGCCGCCTTTGCCGCCGGTGACAGCACCTATGCCGATTGCTGGCCGAATGTCGGATGTCCGGCACTGTTTCTGACCGGAACCGACGATCCCAATTCGACCCCCGCCATGGCGCAGGCCATGGCGGATGCGGCGCCTGCCGGTTACGCGGTGCTGATCGACGGGCACCGGCATATGGTCAACCTGACGGCGCCCGATGAGGTGAACGCGATCCTCTCGGACTGGCTGGCGAAA
Organism: Rhizobium giardinii bv. giardinii H152; assembly: GCF_000379605.1. Lineage (GTDB taxonomy): Bacteria > Pseudomonadota > Alphaproteobacteria > Rhizobiales > Rhizobiaceae > Pararhizobium > Pararhizobium giardinii. The sequence continues at coordinate 26,015 of NZ_KB902680.1, forward strand.
CCGGAGGAAATGAAATGAACGAAGCGAGTTTCGATGCGCGCGCCCTGCGCGATGCGTTCGGCGCCTTTCCGACCGGCGTGACGGTGGTAACGACCCATGATCCGTCCGGCCAGCCGATCGGCTTTACCGCCAATTCCTTCACCTCGGTGTCGCTCGATCCGCCGCTGCTGTTGATCTGCCTGGCGAAGACCTCGCGAAATTTTGCGGCCATGACCGGGTCCGGCAGGTTCGCGGTGAATATCCTGTCGGAGACCCAGAAAGATGTCTCCAACACGTTTGCCCGGCCGGTCGAGGACCGTTTCGCCGCCGTCGAATGGAAGAGGGGACCGGAAGGTTCGCCGATCTTTGCCGATGTCGCGGCCTGGTTCGACTGCGCCACCGAACAGGTGCTGGATGCGGGCGACCATGTCATCATGACCGGCCGGGTGAAGGCCTTTGCCAACAGCGGCCTGAATGGCCTGGGTTATGCCAGGGGCAGCTATTTCACGCCGGCACTGGCGGGCAAGGCGGTTTCGGCGGCGGCCGAAGGCGAGGCCCAGTTGAGCGCCGTGATCGAGCGCGACGGCTCCGTCCTTCTGCTTGGAGACGATGTCCTCAGCCTTCCGACCTGCGCCATGGAAGGCGGCGAGCCGACGCAGATGCTGCGGGATTACCTGGAGACGCTGACCGGACTGAGCGTGTCGATCGGCTTCCTTTATTCCGTCTATGAAAGCCGCGCCGACAACCGGCAACATATCGTCTACCGCGCAACCGCGGCAACGGGCGAGCCGGCCGCCGGACGGTTCCTGCCGCCTGGCGAGGCGCTCAAGCACACATTCGATGCCGCCGCGACTGCCGACATCGTCCGGCGTTTCGATCTGGAAAACTCCATCGGCAATTTCGGCGTTTATTTCGGCAACGAGACGGCCGGCAAAGTACACCCGGTTTCAAGGAAGGCCTGATCGCGATGAAATTTTCCCTCTTCGTCCACATGGAGCGGCTCGATGCCGGTCAGGATCACAAGCGCCTGTACGAGGAATTCGTGGCGCTCTGCGAAATTGCCGACAAGGGCGGCATGCACGCCATCTGGACCGGCGAACATCACGGCATGGACTTTACCATCGCCCCCAATCCGTTCGTGACCATCGCCGATCTGGCGCGACGCACCACCAATGTCCGGCTCGGCACCGGCACGGTGATCGCGCCGTTCTGGCATCCGATCAAGCTTGCCGGCGAAGCGGCGATGACGGATCTCATCTGCGACGGCCGGCTGGATATCGGCATCGCGCGCGGCGCCTATTCCTTCGAATATGAACGCCTGCTGCCGGGCCTCGATGCCTGGGGGGCCGGCCAGCGCATGCGCGAACTCATTCCCGCAGTGAAGAAATTGTGGGAAGGCGACTACGCCCATGACGGCGAGTTCTACAAATTCCCGTCGACCACCTCCGCACCGAAGCCGATCCAGCAGCACCCGCCGATCTGGGTGGCGGCGCGCGATCCCAACTCCCATGAATTCGCGGTCGCCAATGGCTGCAATGTCCAGGTGACGCCGCTCTGGCAGGGCGACGACGAAGTTGCGACGCTGATGGGGCGCTTCAACGAGGCCTGCGCCAAGAACGCCGCCGTCGAGCGGCCGAAGATCATGCTTCTGCGACACACCTATGTGGGCACCGATGAAGCCGACATCGCCCAGGCCGCCAACGAGATGAGCGTCTACTACAATTACTTCTTCGCCTGGTTCAAGAACGAGAAGCCGATCCATCAGGGCCTGATCGAGCGGATTCCGCCCGAGGATATCGCCGCCAATGCCATGCTGTCGGCCGACGTCATGCGGGCCAACAACGTGGTCGGCAGTGCCGAAGCGGTGATCGGCCGGCTGAAAGCCTACGAGGCGATGGGCTACGACGAATATTCCTTCTGGATCGACACCGGCATGAGCTTCGAGCGCAAGAAGGCCTCGCTCGAACGCTTCATCGCCGAGGTCATGCCGGCATTCGGGGAGTAAGGCGATGCAGCAGTTCCAATGTTACATCGACGGACGTTTCAGCAATGGCGAGGCGCGGTTCCCAAGCGTCGATCCGGCAACCGGCACTGCCTGGGCGGAGATGCCCGAGAGCCGCGAGGCCGATGTCGACCGCGCGGTCGAGGCGGCCCACCAGGCGCTGCACGGCGGCGGCCGCTGGGCGCGGATGACGGCGACCCAGCGCGGCAAGCTGCTCTACCGGCTCGCCGATCTCATCGCGGCGGGCGTGCCGCGGCTGGCCGAGCTCGAAACCCGCGATACCGGCAAGATCATCCGCGAAACGTCCTCGCAGATCGCCTATGTCGCCGACTATTATCGCTACTATGCCGGGCTCGCCGACAAGATCGAAGGCGCCTTCCTGCCGATCGACAAGCCGGACATGGACGTCTGGCTGCGCCGCGAGCCCGTTGGTGTCGTCGCAGCGATCGTGCCCTGGAACAGCCAGCTCTTCCTCGCCGCCGTCAAGATCGGCCCGGCGCTTGCGGCCGGCTGCACGATCGTCGTCAAGGCGTCGGAAGACGGACCGGCGCCGCTGCTCGAATTTGCCCGGCTCGTCGATGAGGCCGGTTTCCCGCCGGGTGTCGTCAATGTCATCACCGGCTTTGGGGCCACCTGCGGCGCTGCGCTCACCGCGCATCCGAAGGTCGCCCATATTGCCTTTACCGGCGGGGCCGAGACCGCCCGTCATATCGTGCGCAGTTCGGCGGAGAACCTCGCCTCGACCTCGCTCGAACTCGGTGGCAAGTCGCCGCTCATCGTCTTCGCCGATGCCGATCTCGAAAGTGCCGCGAATGCGCAGGTCGCCGGCATTTTTGCCGCCACCGGCCAGAGCTGCGTCGCCGCCTCGCGGCTGATCGTCGAGCGCAGCGTCAAGGACCGCTTCCTCGAAATCCTCGCCGCCAAGGCCGAGGCGATCCGCATCGGCTCGCCGCTCTCGATGGAGACCGAGGTGGGACCGCTGGCAACGGAACGGCAGCGCCGGCATATCGAAACGCTGGTCGCCGCCTCGCTCGATGCGGGTGCCAAGGTCGTGACCGGGGGCTCGGCACCGGCCGGGGAGGGCTATTTCTATCGCCCGACCATCCTTGATTGCGATGGCACCAGCGCGCCGTCGCTGGACAAGGAATTCTTCGGCCCGGTTCTCTCCGTCATCTCCTTCGAGACGGAGGCCGAAGCGATCGAGCTTGCCAACAGCACGCCCTACGGGCTCGCCTCGGGTATCTTCACACAGAACCTGACGCGGGCGCACCGGCTGATGAAAGCGATCCGCGCCGGCATCGTCTGGGTCAACACGTACCGCGCAGTGTCGCCGATCGCGCCCTTCGGCGGGTCGGGCCTTTCCGGCGACGGGCGGGAAGGCGGGCTCGCCGCAGCGCTCGGCTACACCCGTACCAAGACCGTGTGGCTGCGGACGTCCGATGATCCGATCCCCGATCCCTTCGTGATGCGGTGACGGCGATGTTCTACGAAATCCGCACCTACCGGCTGAAGAACGGTGCCATCCCGGCCTATCTCAAGGTCGTGGAAGAGGAAGGCATCGCCATCCAGAAAAAGCATCTCGGCGCCCTGATCGGCTATTTCTTCTCGGAGATCGGCCCGATCAACGAGATCGTCCATATCTGGGGCTTTTCCAGTCTCGATGATCGCGAGTCGCGCCGCGGCCGCCTGATGGCCGATCCGGACTGGCAGGGCTTTCTGCCGAAGATCCGCGACCTGATCGAGGTCGCCGAAAACAAGATCATGAAACCGGCAGCCTTTTCGCCCACGGGAGGATCGCGGCCGGCGTGAGCACAGAAGGCCTGCATGCCGGAGTAGGAAAAAATCCGGCGTCAACAGGTCCGCAATCAGCGGCGCAGATCGCTGCAAACCATCACAAAACAGTCAACGATAACGGAGCAAGGGAACATGACAAAGACATTCATCATCGCGGCCATGGCCGCTACACTCGGGCTTTCCACCGCGGCTGCGGCCGCCGATCTGGTGTTCACCAGCTGGGGCGGAACCACCCAGGATGCACAGAAGACGGCCTGGGCTGATCCGTTCACGGCGCAAAGCGGCATCAACGTGCTGCAGGACGGACCGACCGACTACGGCAAGCTCAAGGCCATGGTCGAAGCCGGCAGCGTCACCTGGGACGTGGTCGACGTCGAGGGCGACTATGCGGTCCAGGCTGGCAAGGCCGGCCTGCTCGAAAAGCTGGATTTCTCGGTCATCGACAAGTCGAAGCTCGATCCACGCTTCCTGACCGACTACTCCGTCGGCAGCTTCTATTATTCCTTCGTCATCGGCTGCAACAAGGATGCCGTTTCGGCTTGCCCGAAGACATGGGCGGACCTGTTTGACACCGCGAAGTTCCCCGGAAAGCGGACGTTCTACAAGTGGTCGGCGCCCGGCGTGATCGAAGCTGCCTTGCTGGCAGACGGTGTCGCGCCCGAGAAGCTCTATCCGCTCGACCTCGATCGTGCCTTCAAGAAGCTCGATACCATCAAGGCCGACATCATCTGGTGGACCGGCGGGGCCCAATCCCAGCAGCTGCTGGCTTCCGCCGAAGCGCCCTTCGGCTCGTTCTGGAACGGTCGCCTGACGGCGCTTGCCGAAACCGGCGTCACCGTCGAAACGTCATGGGAGCAGAACATCACGGCGGCAGACGCCCTTGTCGTGCCGAAAGGCACGAAGAACAAGGAAGCGGCGATGAAGTTCATTGCGGCCGCGACCAGCGCCGACGCCCAGGCGAACATGGCGATCAGTACCGGCTACGCTCCGATCAACCTCGATTCCAGCGCCATCATGGATGAAAAGATCCGCATGACGCTGCCGGACATGCAGTCGGCGAGCCAGATCAATGCCGACATGGACTACTGGGCGGCAAACCGCGATGCGATCGGCGAACGCTGGTACGCGTGGCAAGCCAAGTAAGACGTCATCGGCGGGGCGCGACCGGTTCGTGCTCCGCCTTCCGTACTCGACGGAACCGTTCTGATAAAGGGTTTTCGGCATGGCCTTGCTGACCGAGCGAGACAACACAACAGTGATGGGCAAGATCCGTCCAGTCCGGTCGAGGAATTTCGCCCTGACCGTTCCGGCACTGCTGCTGCTGGTGGTGTTCTTCATCCTGCCGGTGCTGTCGCTGCTGCTGCGCAGCGTGCTGGAGCCGGAGCCGGGCCTTGGCAACTACCAGGCACTGCTTGGATCGACCACCTACCTCAAGATATTCCTGAACACCTTCAGCGTGTCCGCACTGGTCACGGTGGTGACGCTTGCCATCGGCTTTCCGGTCGCCTGGGCGCTGGCCATCATGCCTTCGCGGCTGTCCTCGATCGTCTTCGCCATCCTGCTTCTGTCGATGTGGACCAATCTTTTGACGCGCACTTATGCCTGGATGGTGCTGTTGCAGCGCACCGGCGTCATCAACAAGACGCTGATGGGGCTCGGGCTGATCAGCGAACCCCTGCCGCTCGTCAACAACCTTGTCGGCGTCACCATCGGCATGACCTATATCATGCTACCGTTCATCATCCTGCCGCTCTATGGCGTCATCCGCAAGATCGATCCGGCTATCCTGCAGGCGGCGGCGCTGTGCGGGGCGACGCGGTGGCAGGCGCTGACGCGCGTCCTCATTCCGCTTGCGACACCCGGCATGGTCTCCGGTGCCCTGATGGTCTTCGTCATGTCGCTCGGCTATTTCGTCACCCCCGCGCTGCTGGGCGGCACGGCGAACATGATGCTGGCCGAGCTCATCGCGCAATTCGTCCAGTCGCTGGTCAACTGGGGCATGGGCGGCGCAGCGGCGCTCGTGCTGCTCGTCGTCACCCTGGCACTCTATGCCATCCAGCTCAGGCTGTTCGGCACCGCCCGCATGGAGGGACGCTGAGATGCTGCTCAATTTCGATCGTCTCGGCGGCTGGAAATGGATACTGGTTGGGATCACCGGGCTGACGGCAGCCTTCCTTGTCCTTCCCATTGTCTTCATTGCCGCGCTCTCCTTCGGTTCGTCGCAATGGCTGATCTTTCCGCCGCCGGCCTGGACGCTGAAATGGTACGAGGCCTTCTTCGCCGACCCGCGCTGGCTTGAAGCCGCCGGCACGAGCTTCTACATCGCCGCCATCGTCACGGTTCTGTCGGTCCTCATTGGTCTCGTCGCCTCCTTCGGTCTCGTGCGGGGCCGCTTCATCGGCAAGGAAGGCCTGAGAGCCCTGTTCCTGACGCCGATGATCCTGCCGGTGGTGGTGCTTGCCGTCGCGCTTTATGCCTTCTTCCTCAGAATAGGCCTCAACGGCACGGTGACCGGCTTCGTCATCGCCCATCTCGTGGTGGCGCTGCCGTTCTCGATCCTTTCCATCACCAATGCGCTGGAAGGTTTCGACAAGTCGATCGAGGATGCGGCGGTGCTCTGTGGCGCAAGCCCGCTGGAGGCGAAGCTGCGGATTACCCTGCCGTCGATCAGCCATGGGCTGTTTTCGGCAGCCGTCTTCTCGTTTCTGACGTCATGGGACGAGGTCGTGCTGGCGATCTTCATGGCGAGCCCGACGCTGCAGACGCTTCCCGTCAAGATCTGGGCGACACTGCGGCAGGACCTGACGCCGGTGATCGCCGCCGCTTCCACCCTTCTGATCGTGATTACCATTGCCCTGATGCTTCTGGTCGCGCTGTTGCGCAAAGGACTGAAATCATGACCGCACCCTTCCTGCAAATCCGCACCTTGAGAAAAGACTACGGCATCGTCACGGCCATCCGGGATGTCAACCTCACGGTCGAGCGCGGCGAGTTCATGACCTTCCTCGGGCCCTCCGGATCGGGCAAGAGCACGACGCTCTACATTCTCGCCGGCTTCGAAAACCCGACGGCGGGCGACATCCTGCTGAACGGCCAGAGCCTGATTGCGACGCCCTCGCACAAGCGCAATATCGGCATGGTGTTCCAGCGCTATACGCTGTTTCCGCATCTGTCGGTCGGCGAGAACATCGCGTTTCCGTTGAAGGTCCGGCGCCTTCCCAAGACCGAAGTCGATGCCAAGGTGGCGAAGATGCTGAAGCTCGTCCGGCTCGAAGGGTTCGAGGACCGGAAGCCGGCGCAGATGTCGGGTGGCCAGCAGCAGCGCGTGGCGCTGGCGCGGGCGCTCGCCTATGATCCACCCGTGCTGCTGATGGACGAGCCGCTATCGGCGCTCGACAAGAAGCTGCGGGAGGAGATCCAGCACGAGATCCGCCGTATCCATCAGGAAACCGAGGTGACCATCCTCTATGTGACGCACGACCAAGAGGAGGCGCTGCGGCTGTCGGATCGCATCGCAGTGTTCTCCAAGGGGGTGATCGACCAGATCGGCACCGGGCCGGAGCTCTACGCCAATCCCTCGACCCGCTTTGTCGCGGAGTTCATCGGTGACAGCGACTTCGTCACCTGCCGCGTCCTGTCAGCGCGGGACGGGCGGGCGGAACTCGCGGTGGGCAAGGACATGACGATCAGCGGCGTTCCCATCCATGGCAGTGCTGCGGCCGGCAGCAACGCCGCCTTGATGCTGCGCCCCGAACGCCTCTCCCTCAAGCGTGGACAGACCGGCGGCAACGGGCTGTCGGCCACCGTCACGGACATCACCTTCCTCGGCAGCAACATCCATGTTGCCGCAACGGTCCCGTCCGGTGAAGCGCTGTCGGTGCGATTGCCCTTCGGACACGAGGCAACCGCCGGCCTGGCGCGGGGTGACACGGTGTCGCTCGGTTTCGACCCGGCCAGCGCGCACGTCTTCTGCGCTTAGTCGGCGCCGCCGCGGCGGCAATCGCTCATATCGTGCGAACTTGCGCTTGAGCGGCGTCAGGCGCGGCGATACGGTCTCGATCGGGACATCGCGTATTGCGACGTCGGCAGTCGAGGGAGTGGCGGGCGTGAGCAGGCGTGGGACTGCCGTTGATGCGGGCAGCTATGATTTCATCATCGTCGGTTGGGATTCCGCCGGCTGCGTGCTGGCAAACCGGTCGTCGGCGGATCCGGGTCGACTGCAACCGTTATGCGGGAGGACCTGACAGGATGGCTGGCGTTTTTCCCTTATTGATCTTTTCCGCAGCAATCGGCGCCGGCGTCAATGCCGGCCTGTTCTTCATCTTCTCCGTCTGCATCATGGGCGCGCTTGGCCGCCTGCCGGCCGCTCAAGGCGTCGCCGCCATGCAGTCGATCAATGTCGTCATCCTCAATCCATGGTTCATGCTGGCCTTTTTGGGAACGGCCCTGTTGTCGCTCGTGCTTGTCGCCATCGCGGTCTTCACCGGCAGCCCGGCGAGGCTCTATGTGATCGCTGGCGGTCTTCTCTTCCTTGCCGGCACGATCCTCGTGACGATGGTCGTCAACGTGCCTATGAACAATCAGCTTGAAGCGCTGCTGCCGCAAAGCGAGGAGGCCGCCCGGCTGTGGTCATCGACCTATCTCGTCGATTGGGTGAGGTGGAACCATGTGCGGACGCTCTCCTCCCTCGGTGCACTCGGCTGCTTCGTCATGGCTTTTCGGGCTGCCTGACCCGGCCTGTCCGGAACCCAGCTAAGGCACTGGTCGCCCGGTTGCCGTTTCCAGCACCCGGAACCAATCTTGAAGCTCGAGTTCGATTTCGCCGGCGCGCGTTAGCGTCTGCAGCCGTTGGGGGTCGGTCGAACCGATGATCGGCAGTGGTTTGGAGGGCAAGCGCAGCAGCCATGCAAGCGCGACGGCAGCCGGACCACCCGCATTGTAGCGGGCCGAGAGATCGGTCAGTAGCTCGACAAGTCTCGGATTGCCCTTCTCCGGGTCAAACAACCGGCCACCGGCAAGCGGAGACCAGGCCATCGGGAGCACACCGAGGCGCTGGCAGTCGTCGAGCGTCCCGTCATGAAGCGGTGCCGTGTGGCTGACGGACAACTCGATCTGGTTTGCCACGAGCGGAATGCTGAGCTTCGATTGCAGCAGCGCGAATTGCGACGGCGTGTAGTTCGAGACGCCGACGGCGCGTGTCTTGCCCTCCGCGACCAAGGCTTCCAGCACGCCGGCAACCTCTGCGCCGTCCAGCAGAGGATCTGGCCGATGCAAAAGCAACAGATCGATGTGATCGACCTTCAGATTGCGCAGTGAGTTTTCGAGCGACTGCCGAATATGCTCGGGCGTGCTGTTATAGTGTTTAATGTGATGATCCGGCCGGGCCGGGCTGACCAGCGCGATGCCGCATTTCGTCACCAGTTCGATCCTGTTGCGCAGATCGGGGCGGCTTGCCAGCATCTCGCCGAACAGCGCTTCGACGCGATAGCCGCCATAGATATCCGCGTGATCGATCGTCGTGATCCCCGCGTCGAGACAGGTGTCGACCATGCGGGCGATGTGAGCGATCTCTCGTCTCTCCGGATCGTTGGTGATGCGATATGCCCCCCAGACCAATCTTGAAAATGCAGGGCCGTCGCTATGAAGCTGGATACGGGATATCATGGTTGCACATTCCAGCCGCCGGCGCTCGCCCGCGTCTTCAGGATTGCGGAAAAGCGCGGGTCGAAGGCGCGGCTGATCGGTTCGGCGGCGGCGCCGAGCGCGACCGACCAGGGATCGGTCATGCCGAGTTGCAGGCGCGGCAGGGCGCGCCCGCGGCGGTTTGCGATGGATGGCAGCAGGGGGTGGATGGCGTCGAAAATCCGCCGTGTCAGTGCTTCCGGTGCGCTGGAGCACAGGATGACGGTCTGCGGATCGAAGATCGTCTCGATCAGTTGCACCCCCCAGCGCAATTCCTCGGCGGCGGCGTCGACCCATGAGGCGACCGCCGGATCGTCCTTGCTGACCAATGTGTTCAACCGGTCATGAAGTTTCGGATCGGCCGGATCGGCATTCAGATGCTGGTAGAGCGAGGCAAGCGATGCGCGGTGTTCGAGCGGTGATCGTTCCGGGCGCCCGGCGGTGGGCGGCAGCAGCGCCATGCCGATTTCGCCGGCATTGCCGTTGCCACCGGCATAGAGTTCGCCATTGAGGATGAGGCCGGCGCCGATGCCGTAGCCGACATAGAGGCAGACGGCGTGGTCAACGCCGTGCGCGGCGCCGACCATGCGCTCGGCGGTGGCGCAGGCGGCGGCGTCGTTCTGCAGGGCGACTTCCAGCCCTGTGCCGGCGGCGAGCGTTTCAAGCAGCGGAAAACTCTGCCAGGCCGCCATCATCCATTGATCGTCATTGTCGGAGGCAAGCCCGAATGGCCCCGGCATGGCGACACAGAGGCCGACAAGGCGCTCCTCTAAATGTTCCGCGATACCGGCGAGTTCTTTCCTCACCTGCTGGACGAGATCGAGGATCACTCTCACGCCGTTCGCAGGTCCGCCCGGTGGCAGGTTGGTCTCGGCGCGCACCAGCACGGTGCCGAGAAGGTTCACGGCGATCACCCGGGTCATATAGCGGTCGATTTGCAGGCCGATCGCGAATGCACCCTCCGGCACCAGCCGATACGGCGTCGACGGCTGGCCGCGGCCTTTGCGCACCGCCGCCAGCGACACGACCAGCCCGTCCTGCTCCAGATCGTCGATAATATTGGAGACCGCCTGTTTGGTGAGACCGGACGCCCGGGCGAGGTCGGCGCGGGACAATTTGCCGTTCAGCCGCAGTGCGTCGATCATGACGCGGCGGTTGTGGGCGCTCGTTCCCTCCTGGTTGGTGCCGCTCTTGCCTCGTATCACCCGCATCTCATTCACTCGCAAATTCCTCTTGACACTATTAGGTTATTGAACAAGAAATAAGTCAAATCAATTGACTTAATGAAGAGAGCCGAAGAGCTTTCATGGGAACGAAACGGCGTGCGGAACTCTCCCATGGCCGTGCGACACTTCGACAAGACATGCCGGATGCCGCCGAAAGGCAGCTTTCCGGAGTGATGCGCGCAGTCGCGCGCCGGCGAAACGATTGTTGTCAATCACTGGAGGCAAGACATGTTGAAATCCAAGCGCAACGCGCTTATCGGCGCGACACTGATCGGTGCATTCCTTGCGACCAACGCCTATGCCGAAACCACGCTCAATGCGTTGTTCATGGCGCAGGCGGCCTATAGCGAGGCGGATGTCCGCGCCATGACGGAGGCCTTCAGCAAGGCCAATCCCGACGTCAAGGTCAATCTCGAATTCGTGCCCTACGAGGGACTGCACGACAAGACGGTGCTGGCGCAGGGCTCCGGCGGCGGCTACGACGTCGTCTTGTTCGACGTGATCTGGCCGGCCGAATATGCGAGCAACAAGGTTCTGGTCGACGTGTCCTCGCGCATCACCGACGACATGAAGAAGGGCGTGCTGCCGGGTGCCTGGACGACGGTCCAGTATGACGGCGCCTATTACGGCATGCCCTGGATCCTCGATACGAAGTACCTGTTCTACAACAAGGAAATCCTGGAGAAGGCCGGCATCAAGGCGCCGCCGAAGACCTGGGACGAGCTTGCCGAACAGGCGAAGACCATCAAGGACAAGGGCCTGCTCGCGACGCCGATCACCTGGAGCTGGTCGCAGGCGGAAGCGGCGATCTGCGACTACACGACACTGGTCAGCGCCTATGGCGGCAAGTTCCTCGATGGCGGCAAGCCGGCATTCCAGACGGGTGGCGGTCTCGATGCGCTGAAATACATGGTGTCCAGCTATACCTCCGGCATCTCCAACCCGAACTCCAAGGAATTCCTCGAGGAAGACGTCCGCAAGGTCTTCGAAAACGGTGAAGCCGCTTTCGCGCTGAACTGGACCTACATGTACAACCTGGCCAATGCAGGCAAGGACAGCAAGGTTGCCGGCAAGGTCGGCGTCGTGCCGGCACCGGGCGTCGCCGGCAAGAGCGAGGTTTCCGCCGTGAACGGCTCCATGGGCCTCGGCATCACCTCGACCAGCAAGCATCCGGACGAAGCGTGGAAGTACATCACCTTCATGACCTCGCAGGAGGTGCAGAACAAGTACGCCAAGCTCAGCCTGCCGATCTGGGCATCGTCCTATGAGGATCCGGCGGTAACCAAGGGCCAGGAAGAACTGATCGCGGCCGCCAAGCTGGGGCTCGCGGCCATGTATCCGCGGCCGACGACGCCGAAATATCAGGAGCTCTCGACAGCCCTGCAGCAGGCCATCCAGGAAGCGCTGCTTGGCCAGACCAGTCCGGAGGATGCGCTGAAGACCGCCGCCGAAAACAGCGGTCTCTAAAGGCGCAGGGGTCCGCCCCTTCGCTCGCATTCGCCATCTCCGGGCGGCATCCTCCCTGCCGCCCGGCCCCTTGCGCCAGATGATTTCAGGAAAAGCAGCCCCAATGTCCGGGACCTCGATGACCACACGTGCATGGCTTCTGATGCTGCCGCTGCTCGCTGTCATGGTTGCCGTCATCGGCTGGCCGCTCGTCGATACCGTCGGGCTCTCCTTCACCGATGCCAAGCTCGTCGGCACCGCCGGAAATTTTGTCGGCATCGACAATTACGTGAAGACGATCTCGGGCTCCAATTTCCAGCGCAGCCTGATCACCACGGCGGAATTCGCGATCATTTCAGTCTTTGCCGAGATGGTTCTCGGTGTGCTTGCCGCGCTTCTCCTCAATCAGCAATTCTATGGCCGCACCGTGCTGCGCGGGCTGATGATCCTGCCCTGGGCGCTGCCAACGGTCGTCAACGCGACGCTGTGGCGGCTAATCTACAATCCGGAATATGGCGCGCTGAACGCGGCACTGACGCAGATCGGTTTGCTCGATGCCTACCGCTCCTGGCTCGGCGAACCCGGAACGGCGCTCGCCTCGCTGATCGTCGCCGACTGCTGGAAGAATTTTCCGCTGGTGGCATTGATCGCGCTTGCCGCGCTGCAAGCCGTGCCGCGCGACATCACCGCCGCCTCGCTGGTCGACGGCGCGGGTCCCTTTGCCCGCTTCCGCTTTGTCATCCTGCCTTATCTGGCCGGGCCGCTGATGGTGGCGCTGGTGCTTCGCACCATCGAGGCGTTCAAGGTGTTCGACATCATCTGGGTGATGACCCGCGGCGGACCGGCGAATAGCACGCGCACCCTGTCGATCCTCGTCTATCAGGAGGCGTTCTCCTTCCAGCGCGCCGGATCCGGCGCCTCGCTCGCTCTGATCGTCACCTTGCTGGTGGCGGTGCTGGCTGCGGCCTATGCTGCGCTTGTGCGAAAGACCGCCGGGAGCAACGCCTGATGGAGCGCAAGAGTGTCCTGTTTTCCCTGTTCGTCCATGCCTGCGCGCTGCTGCTTGCCGCCGTCATCCTCGCGCCGCTCGTCTGGCTCTTTGTCATGAGCATATCGCCGGCCGCCGATCTCACAGCAAAACCATTGCGCTGGTGGCCGCAGGCTGTCGATTTTTCGCGGTACGGCATATTGCTCTCCAGCATCGAAAACAGCGCCGGTGCCGCCTTCGTCGCCTCTCTCATCAACAGCATCGTCGTCGCTGGCATGGCGACGATCGCGGCGCTGGCGCTTGCCATTCCGGCCGCCTGGGCCGTATCGCGCACGCCTGCCGTCGGCTGGTCGCTCTATATGGTGATCGCCACCTATATGCTGCCGCCCGTGGCGCTGGCGGTGCCGCTCTATTTCGGGCTGTCGCATCTTGGCCTGCTCAACAATGTCTTCGGGCTGGCACTGGTCTATCTCACCATCCTTGCGCCCTTCACCACCTGGCTGATGAAGTCCGGTTTCGATGCGATCCCGAGGGAGATCGAGGCGGCGGCGATGATGGATGGCGCCGGGCTGTTGGCCACGCTGCGCATCATCACCCTGCCGCTTGCCGCGCCGGTGATGGCCACTTCGGCGCTGTTTGCCTTCCTGCTCGCCTGGGACGAATTCTTCTACGCGTTGCTGTTCACCTCCGACCTGCGCGCCAAGACGCTCACTGTCGCCATCGCCGATCTCGCCGGTGGCCGTGTTTCCGATTATGGACTGATCGCAACTGCGGGCGTGCTTGCCGCCCTGCCGCCCGTGGCGATCGGCCTTGTTATGCAACGAGCCCTGATCTCCGGGCTCACCAGCGGTGGCGTCAAGGGGTAACGATGACTTCTATCGGCAATCGCCCGGCAGGGCTCCAGGCTATCGATCGCGAAATGGCGCGGCAGAGTGCCGATGCCATCGCCTCCTACGAGGACAATGCCGAACAGGCGAAAACCGTCGTTGCCTCGATCAGGAGGACAGGCCGTTTGCTGCTGCTCGGCATGGGCGGCTCGCACGCCGTCAATCGCGCCGTCGAGGCGCTGTATCGCGCCCACGGCATCGAGGCGATTGCGGTCACCCTTTCCGAACAGCTCGGCATGCCGCTGCCGCTCGAGGAACGAACGGTGCTCATCACGTCGCAATCCGGAGAAAGCGCCGAGGTGCTGCGCTGGTTTGCGGAGACCGGCGGCACCCGGGATACGTTCGGACTGACCCTGGAGGGCACATCCTTTCTTGCGCGGTCGGCTCCGTCTTTGGTCGGCGCCGGCGGCAGCGAACTGGCCTTTGCCGCGACGCGCAGCCTGACGGTGAGTTTCGCCCTGCATCTTGCGATCCTTGCGGCTCTCGGCACTGACCCCGCACCTGTACTGGCCACGCTCAGGGCACCGGCCGAAGTCGATATCGAGCCGGCACTTTCTGCTTTCGGCGACGTCTCACTCGTTGTGACCTCGGGCCGGCGGCTGCAGGGGCTGGCGGAGGCACTGGCGCTGGGGTTGACCGAGCTCTCCCGCCGCCCGTGTTTCTCGCTGGAGGGAGGACAGCTTCGGCATGGGCCGATGGAAATGCTTGGCGCCGAGGTCGGCGTTGTCCTGTTTCGAGGCCGGGATGCCACCCTCGATCTCGTCACTGCCATGGCGGTTTCCGCGGTCGAAACCGGTGCGCCGGTCGTGGTCTTCGACTGCTCCGGCAAGCCGCCGGTCGAGGGCGCGACGACGCTGAGCTTTGCGCCGGCGGACGGTCTTGCCGCTATCCTGGCTATGCTGCCAGTTGCGCAGCGCTTCATGATCGCCTTTGCCGCAGCACGCGTCGAGAATGCCGGTACGCCGGTGCGCTCGACCAAGATCACCCGGAGTGAATGACATGCGTCCGCTTGCCGTCATCGGAAACGTCAATGTCGACCTCATCCTGGGGCCCGCGGAGCCTTGGCCGAAGCCGGGGACCGAGATCATCGTCGATCATGACGAGTTGCGTGTCGGCGGTTCGGCCGGCAACGCAGCACTTGCCCTGGAAGCGCTCGGCGTCGATTTCGACATCAGTGCCAACACCGGCACCGACGAGTTCGGTCGCTGGCTGCGCGAAACCTTCGGCAGCCGCGCTGAAAAATGGCCGATCCGGCCGGAAGGCACCACGCTTTCGGTCGGCATCACCCATCCCGACGGCGAGCGGACCTTCTTCACCACGCGCGGCCACCTGCCACGCTTCTCGCTCACGGACGTGCTTGCCGCGCTCGATGGTTCGCGGCTGTCGGGTGGCTATGCGCTGCTCTGCGGTTCCTTCCTCACCGACGACTTGACCGGCGATTATCCTGCCCTGTTCGACTGGGCCGACAGCCATGGCGTCACGCTGGCGCTCGATACCGGCTGGCCGCTCGACGGCTGGACCGAGGCGAACCGGCAGGCCACCCGCGACTGGCTTTCCCGTTGCGGCTGCGCCCTCCTGAACGAGGTGGAAGCGACCACGCTTTCCGCCCTCTCCGACGCGGTCGAGGCTGCGGGAGAGATCAAGCGCCATATGCCGGAGGGCGCGATCGTCGTCGTCAAGCGCGGTCCCGAAGGCGCCATTGCCATCGATGCCGATGGCACGTTCGCTTCCGTCGCGGCCCCCAGTGTCCAGGTCGTCGACACGATCGGTGCCGGCGATGTCTTCAATGCGGCTTTCCTCGCCGCGCTGGCGGATGGCCTGCCGCTCTCCGATTGCCTGGCAGCCGGCACCCGCGTCGCCTCGCGCGCCATTTCCACGCTTCCCCGCAGCTATGGCAGCCCGCTGTCTGCCGCGTCCGCGGGGGCCGCGTCATGAGCGCGCTCGAGATCGACAACATCCGCAAGACCTACGGCGCGATCGAAACGCTGAAGGGCATCGACATCTCGCTCGAGAGCGGCGAATTCCTGGTGCTTCTCGGGTCATCCGGCTGCGGCAAGTCGACCCTGCTCAACATCATTGCCGGGCTTGCCGAGGCATCCGGCGGCGATGTCAGGATCGGCGGGCGGTCGGTTCTGGGCGTGCATCCCAAGGATCGCGACATCGCGATGGTCTTCCAGTCCTATGCGCTCTATCCGAACTTGTCCGTTCGCCGCAACATCGGTTTTGGCCTGGAGATGCGCGGCGTTCCAGCTGCCGAGCGGGAAAAGGCCGTTCTGGATACGGCAAAGCTGCTGCAGATCGAGAACCTGCTGGATCGCAAGCCCGGCCAGCTTTCCGGCGGTCAGCGCCAGCGCGTCGCGATCGGTCGGGCGCTGGTCCGCAAGCCGCAGGTCTTTCTCTTCGACGAACCGCTGTCCAATCTCGACGCCAAGCTGCGCATGGAGATGCGCACCGAGCTGAAGCGATTGCACCAGATGCTGGGCACGACGATCGTCTACGTCACCCATGACCAGATCGAGGCGATGACGCTGGCAACCCGGATTGCGGTGATGCGCAATGGCCGGATCGAGCAGTTGGGAACGCCGGAGGAGGTGTACGACCATCCCGCCACGCTCTATGTCGCCGGTTTCGTCGGCTCACCGCCGATGAACGTCCTGGACGGCGTGGTGACGGGCGAAAGCCTCCGGCTTGACGGGTCGGACGGCCTCATCGCGCTGCCTGTCCGTTTCAAAAATGCCGTCCCTCCCGGCAGGCGCGTCAAGGTCGGCATTCGCCCGGAAGCGCTGCGGCTGACCGAGGACGGCGAAGGGCAGTCTGCGCTGAAGGTCGCGGTCGAGGTTGTCGAACTGACGGGGCCGGAACTGGTGGTCACCGGCCGCGTCAGCGGGCAGCGGGTCACCGCCTGCCTGCCGCCGCGCACAAAGCTGGCAGTGGGCACCACGCAGGCTTTCGCCTTCGACGACGATGCGCTGCATCTCTTCGATGCCGAAACCGAACTAGCGTTCGGGCGGTAGAATTTCCCGGCGTCTGCCGTTCTGGTGAATGCACAAGTGCGCGATGATTCCGAAAACCGCTTACACTTTTCGGCATCATGCTCTAAACCGCCTTCTGATGAAGATTGCCTTCTATTGCCCGCTGAAATCGCCCAACCATCCGGTTCCCTCCGGCGACCGGCTGATGGCGCGT
The DNA here is from genome assembly GCF_000379605.1 of Rhizobium giardinii bv. giardinii H152. GTDB lineage: Bacteria > Pseudomonadota > Alphaproteobacteria > Rhizobiales > Rhizobiaceae > Pararhizobium > Pararhizobium giardinii. The sequence continues at coordinate 43,205 of NZ_KB902680.1, forward strand.
CTTCTGATGGCGGCGCTGGAACGCGCGGGGCATCAGGTGGAGATCGCTTCGGAACTGCGCGCCTTCATGCCCGAGGCATCGAGCGCGGCGGTCGGGGCTTTGGCAGCCGCGGCGGAAGCGGAGAGGGGGCGGCTTTCGGCGCGCTGGCGAGAAGGCGGTCGACCGGACGCCTGGTTCTGTTACCACCCCTACTACAAGGCGCCCGATCTAATTGGCCCGGCGCTTGCCCGCGATTTCGGCCTGGATTATGTCACGGCGGAAGCGTCCTATTCCGCGCGACGCAACACCGGCCTGTGGGCGGAAATGCAAGCGAATGTGCTGGAGGCGGTGAAGCTCGCTTCGGTAAACATTTGCCTGACGAGACGCGACCGCGATGGGCTTGCGGCAGTCGCTCCGGATGCGCGGCTCGCCCTGCTGCCGCCCTTCATCGATTCGGGCCTGCTGCTCGACAGGCAACCTGCGCCTCAGCCCGGACAACTGATCACCGTGGCGATGATGCGCTCCGGCGACAAGATGCAAAGCTATGTCATGCTCGCGGAGGCCCTTGCACGACTGGCTCATCTGCCCTGGCAACTGTCCATCGTTGGTGATGGACCGCGTGCGGACGAGGTGAGGGCGCTTTTTGCCGGCTTCGACGAAGGACGCGTTGTCTGGCACGGAGAGAAGACGGCTGGCGAGATCGCCGATCTCCTGTCGAAGAGCGCGCTCTATGTCTGGCCCGGCTGCGGCGAGGCCTATGGTCTCGCCTATCTCGAAGCGCAGGCGGCCGGCCTGCCGGTCGTGGCACAGGAGATCGCCGGGGTGCCGGAAGTCGTGGCGCACGGACATAGCGGCCTGCTGACGCCGCCGGGCGATATCGACGCCTATGCGAAAGCGATCGAACGGCTGCTGATGCGGGACGGGGAGCGCAGCGCGCTTGCCGCAGCGGCACGGATTTTTGCCGGCGAGGAGCGCTCGCTCGATCGGGCCGCCGTGCGGTTGGGCGCTATCCTTGATCAGCATCTCAAGCGGGCGGAATGAAATGGACGATTTTGCCAGGATCATCACCGAGGAACTGGACCGGTGGCAGCAGGCGCGCAAGGTCGCGCCCTTCTGGCTGAGGGACGATGATGCGGTCGAGCCGAGCGAGCCGCTCGAGCGGCTGCTCGAGATAACCGGGGCATTTTCCGTACCGCTGACGCTCGCCGTCATTCCGGCCCATACCGGTGATGCGCTCGCTCGCAGACTGGAGCGCGAGCCGTCATGCGCCGTTGCGGTGCACGGCTGGTCGCATGTGAACCATGCGGGCGCCGACGAAAAGAAGCAGGAGCTTGGCCGCCATCGCCCGGCTTCGGACGTGCTCGGCGAGTTGCAACGGGGGTTCAGTCATCTAGCCGACCTGCACCCGAACCGTTTCGTCCCTATCCTCGTGCCGCCGTGGAACCGGATCGATGCAGCGCTCGTGCCGCAGCTTGCCGGCATCGGCTTTGAGGCGCTGTCGGTCTACGGCCCGGAAAAACCGTCCGCCCTGCCGGTGGTGAATACGCATGTCGATGTCATGGACTGGCACGGCACGCGCGGCGGACGCGACCGGATGGCGCTTGCCGCGGAGATCGTCGCGCGTCTCGGGCAGATGTTCGATCAGGGCGGATCGCTGGGGCTCTTGACGCATCATCTCGTTCATGACGAGGTCGTCTGGGATTTCATGAACGCTCTTTTCAAGAGCACCGCGCGCCACCCTGCCTGCCGCTGGTGCCGGGTCACGGATATTCTGCGAGATCAATAGGAGCGGGGTGTCAGGCCTTGACGCCCGACTTGTTCAGAGATCGATCGCCTGGCCGTCACGTGCCATGAAGGCGCCCTTGAATTCCTGCACGGCGAGCCGTTGGATGGCGTCGAGTTCGCGGTCGGTGCGCAGCGGTGAGTGGTGGATGAAGGCAACCCGTTTGGCGCGGGCGGCCTTGGCGAGGCGGATGGCCTGCTGCCAGGAGGAATGGCCGTAGCCGACATGGCGCGGCATCTCCTCGTCGGTATACATGCAGTCGTAGAGGAAGAGATCGGCGCCATCGATGAGATCGAGGACGGCCGGATCGAGCGTTCCCGGCCGATGCTCCGTATCCGTGACGAGCGCCACCGCGCGGCCTCCCCATTCCACCCGGTAGCCGATCGCACCACCGGGATGGTTGAGACTGCCGGTCTTGATCGCCACGTCCTCATAGGGAGCCAGCACGTCGCCGGAGCGGAAATCGCGGCAATTGATGGCGGCGCGGCAGATGTCAGGTTCAACCGGAAACCAGGGCGGCCGCATGAATTCACCGATCATCTGGCGGGTCGACATGCGCCCGGCCAGATGTCCCGACCACAGCGTCACCGAAGCATGCGGATCGAACAGTGCCGGCAGATAGGGCAGGCCGATGATATGGTCGTAGTGACAGTGGGTGAAGAACAGATTGAAATCGGCAACGCCGGCGGCTTTGAGCGCCTGGCCGGCCGGCATCAGCCCGGAGCCGGCATCGAACAGCAATCTATGCGGTCCGCATTGCATTTCGATGCAGATGGTGTTGCCGCCATAGTGTTGAAATTCGGCTCCCGAGACCGGGAGACTGCCGCGCACTCCCCATAACCTCACCCGAAACACGTTTTCGTTCACTCTCTCGCCTCAGTCACGGCTGCCCGTATCGGCTGTCCGTCTGCACCTGTTCCACTTGGTTCTTAACGTCGTCTTTTTATGGCAGGCTTGATTAAAAAAGCCTAATTTCAATCATGTTAGCCAAACTGCCCGGGTTAAGCGAGACACCAATTCGCTTTTTCTTTCCATATCTGGCAGATACGAAAGTAAACGAATCCCGTTTGAACGCGCTGACGGAACCTTGACAGTATGCCGCCCTCCCAGCATCCGCGCATCGCCGTCATCGCCGATGCGCATTTTCATGATCCTTACGCAGATTTTGGTTTTCCCGGGATAATGCAGGGCGGCCGGCGGCTGACCTTCAGGCTGCTCTCCGATACCGCCCGGTCGACACGCGTCTTTAACGAGAGCTACTTTGCGCTTCACCACGCGCTTGATGGGATCGCAGCGGGCGGTATTCACCACGTGGTGTTGCTCGGTGACTATTCCGACGACGGGCAGGTGGAAACCGTCCAGGGCGTCAAGAAGGTGCTTGATAGCTATGCGGCGCGTTACGGCATGCGCTTCTATGCCACCGTCGGCAATCACGACATCTTCGGCGCGTCCGGCCGGCACCGCGCCAAGCGGTTCATGAACGAAGATGGCAGCTACAGCGTTGTCAGCAGCGATCCGCACATGCGCGACCGGGGCGCCCGGTCGGTCGTCGCCAGCGAAGCCATGTATTGCCAGGGCTATCCGGACGGTCTCGACGCCGTGGCGGATTTTGGCTTTTTTCCGCGTTCCGGCGACCTCCATTGGGAAACGCCGTTCGGCAGCGACGGTGATCCTGCGGCCCGGCTTTACGAGGTGCGTTCGCCGGATGGGAAAACGACGCGCTCGCTGATGGATGCGTCTTATCTCATCGAGCCCTTTCCCGGCGTCTGGCTGTTGATGATCGATGCCAATGTCTTCGTCCCGGTCGATGGCGCCGTGCCGGGTGAGGCAGGCGATCTGGCCGACAGCACCAGCGCCGGCTGGAACGCCATGCTGACGCATAAGCGGTTCGTCATTGACTGGATGAAAGACGTCTCGGCGCGCGCGCGCCGGTTGGGCAAAACTCTTCTGGCTTTCTCCCACTACCCCGTGCTCGATCCTCTCGACGGGACAGCGGACGAAGAAGTTTCCCTGCTTGGCCGGACGGGCATGTCGGCGCGCATTCCGGTTGCGGCTGTAGCCGAAGCCCTGATCGGGGCCGGCATCGACGTGCATTTCAGCGGGCATCTGCATGTCAACGACACGGCGCAGTATCGCAATGGCGACCGCTTTCTGGTCAATGTCGCGGTGCCGGCGCTCGTTGCCTTTCCCGGTGCATATAAGGTGATCACCATCGGCGAGCGCCGGCTCGACATCGAGACCGTCGGGATCGATGACATGCCATTGAACCCGCAATTGCGGCAGACCTACGACCGGGAGATTGTGCCCTCCGGGCTGGATGCGGGCGGCATGCTGGATGTCGGCGACTATGGCGGCTTCCTGTTCGAGCATCTCGGCCATCTGGTCGGGCGGCGGTTTCTCAAGCGGGAATGGCCGCAGGACTTGGCAGCGCTCATCCGCGTCCTCGATCTTGCCGATCTGGCGGCACTGGCGCTGATGGAGCCGGTTGCGGCGGATGACGCGGTCGGCGCGACTGCGGCTGCCCGCGCCGACCGGGTGCTGCAAGGCCGCCTTGCGGCGCGGTTGAAAGCCGCCGGCGCAAGAGCCGAGCTGCTGCGCGAGGTTTCCGCGATAAGTTTCCTCGCCGACTGGTATCGGCTGCGGATGGGCAGTGATCTAGCTCTCGAATGGATCGCCGACGGGCGTATGGCACTTTATCAGGCGGTTGGCCGACTTTATGCCGAGGGTGATTGGGACGGTGTGAATGCGGCGCAGGCGCGCTTCGCCCTCATCTTCAGGATGTTCGAGAAATCCATCTCCGGTCTGCCGTCAGGCAATTTCCGTATCGACCGGACGACCGGAGCCATCGCCTCGAGAGCTTCGCCGGCGAATGCGCCACTGGAGAGGCTCGGGACCAACTGAGGCTCGCCCGGGAGCGAAAGCCGAGGCTTACTTACTCGGCCTTGCGCGCGCGGCTTCTCGCCTCGGACAATTCGCTGGTCGTGTGGCTCAAACGGTCGGCCAGCACGCGCATGATCTCGATGGTGATTTCGGGGAAATCGGTCAGGAGCTTGAGGAAGTGTTCCTTGCGAATACGCAGGGCTTCCACCGCTGTCGTCGTCTGCACTGTGGCGGTTCGCGAGACATCGCAGAGGATGGCAATCTCGCCGACGATGGAATTGGTTTCGACCTCGGCGATCTTGATCGGGCCTGTCGAGGAGTCGACCAGGATGTCCGCCTTGCCGGCGAGCACGACATAGGCCGCATCGCCGGTGTCGCCCTGGTGGAAGATGGCCTCGCCGGCATCGTAGCTGACACGGTCCGATGTGAAGGCGAGAAGCTTCAGCTTTCCCGGCTCGACATTCGAAAAGAGCGGCACGCGCCGCAGCATTTGAACTTCATCCTTTAGAAGCATTTCCGTGCCCATTCCCCATTTTCCTCCCCCCGGATTTGCCGATGATACGCACCAGCGCCGCCATCTGGAAGAATGCCCCTGCCTGCGCCCCTGCCGCACGCATGCACTTTGCCTTTGATATTATGATGACACAAGTTCCTTAAAGATACCGTTATTCTCGACAAGTGCCGCATGTGTCCCGTCCTCCACCAGCATGCCTCGGTCGAAGACCAGGACACGATCGAAAAGGCTCGACAGAGCGGTATTCGAAAGTACCCAGACGACCGCCGGATCGCGTCCGTCGCGGCGCACCAGCTTCAGCACGTCGCGGACGATTTCATCCTGAAGGCGATGGTCGAGACCGGGTAACGGACGGTTAAAGATATAATAATCCGAACGGCGCACCAGTGCACGCGCCAGATTGAGCTTCTGCCGCTGCACGGCGGTCAAGCGCTTGCCGCCGGCACCGAGATTGAAGTCCAGACCGATATCAATCACGTTTTCCAAGAGGCCGAGCGAGTTCAACAGCGAGCTGACGATCGAGCGAATGCGCTTCGAACCGTCGGAATGCTTGTGACTGATGCGGCCGAACAGAATGTTGTCCATCAGGCTTGCGGAGGCCAGGTAGTGTTCCGGGTCATAGCGCTCAATGTCGCCGCGCATGCTCTCAGGCAGGCCGTCATGGAACTGGCGGCGGACATCGACGATCTTCGCCATCAGTTCGGGAGTCAGGAGACCGAAACGATGCCGCGGCTCGATGTAGCGGAAGCTCAGGCGAATGATGGCGCCTTTTTCATCCTCGGAGGCCGCATCGAAGCCCTTGCCCTTGAGTTTCTGCAGCAGCAGTTGGTACTCCGGAATGTCGTCCGCCGTCATGAAGGTAAGCTGCTGGAAGAACGGGTGATCCGGCGGCAGGTCGGCAAACAGTTCCACCGCGTTTTCAGCGATGCTGTAACCCATATCGAACATGATGCGGTCGAGGCCGGTGCGGCCGATCACGGAGCGGAAATAGGCGTTCTTGGCGATCGCCTTGCCGATGAACGCCGCACCGGTTGCCGTGCCGAACAGAAGGTTTTCGCCGACGGTCGCCTCGGTATTGTAGGCTCCCGGCTCGAAGGAAACGATGAGGCTGCTGAGGCCCGCTTCCTCAAGCTCCTCGCGAAGGGCATGGCGCATCTCGACGATGCCTTCGGCAAGGCCGGGATGGTCGTTGGGAGACACGGTGCTGCGCAACGCGAGGTCGAGAATGTCCTTGGATAGCTGCACGGTATCCAGCACCGACAGGACCGGGGTAAACAGGTCTTCCCGATCCGTCGCATCGGCGGCCCGGTAATCGATCCAGTCGCCGTTGACGTCGTAGTCCGGGTTTCCGGCCATTCGCGCTTCGTTGATCTCCCATTTGCGATGGGCAGCACCGCTACCTTCATAGGCGGCATCTTTCAAAGGCGCGTGTTTGAGGCCGTAGAGCAGGTTGTCGCGCAGGGTGCCGTAAAAGAAGTAGGTGTCGGCCGAGACATAGGAAATGCAGCGTCCGGCGATGGATTCCGGCAGTTCCAGCAGATCGTCGCCGCCGGCAGTGATCTTGCCGCTCTCGGGCCAGGTGAGGCGGGCAAAGGCTTCGGCCAGCATGTCGCCGCCACCCGCCGCACCGCCGACGATCGCCACCGTCTCGCCGGGGTGGATCTGCACGGAGACACGCTCCAGGAGCTTGGCGCCGCTATCGTCGGCGAGCGACAGGTTGACCGCGGCCAGCGGGTGTTTCATCGGGCCGGGGTCCTGGATGGCGACGGCCTGAATGGATGGATCGATGGTCCGTTCGACGCTGAACTGCTCGACGACCTGAACGTATTTCACCTGCACGTCCTGGCGGGTCTGATCCCAGTCGATCAGGTCCTTCAGCGGACCGGGCAGGTCCTTGTAGGCGCTGATCACCGCGATCAGCTGGCCGATGTCGAGGCGGCCCTGCAGCGCCAGGTAGCCGCCGATGCAGTAGAACAGGAAGGGTGTCAGCTGGGCGAGGAAATTGTTGATGAACTTGACCAGGAATTTCCACTGGTAGAGGTCATAGCGGATCTTGAAGATGCGGCCGAGGCGAGAGGCGATGTCGGCGCGCTCGTAGTTTGTGGTATCATAGGCGTGGATCGTGCCGATGCCGTCGACGATTTCGCTGACGCGGCCGGCAAGCTCGCGCGCGGTGATCTGGCGTTCGCGACCGAGCACCAGCAAGCGCCGTCGCATGCGCGGAATGATCACCGCCTGGACGCCGACCATGACGGCGGCAATCAGCCCGAGCCAGGCATTCTGCATGAAGATGAAGAACAATGCCGTCAGCGCTTGTCCGCCGAGCAGCGCCGGCTGCACGAAGGCGTCGCCGGTGAAGCCGCCGAGCGGTTCGACCTCGTCCTTCACCATGCTGGCGACCTCCGCCCCCTTCATGCGTTTGAACTGGCTGGGCGGAAAACGCAGGATGCGGTCGATGAGCTCGAAGCGAATTCGGCGCAGCAGCCGCTCGCCGAGGCGCCCCTTGTAGGTGTTGATGTAGAATTTGAAGAGCCCGTTGACGATCACGAGCGCGAGGAACACGAGACTGAGCGCAAACAGCATCTGCATGCGCGTCAGGTCGATGCCGTCAAACAGCGTGACCGGCCCGAGCCAGGGCAGGTCGAAGCTGATGTTCATGAAAGTCTGGGTCGCGCCCGGCTGATCGAAGCCCTGGCCCTGGATGGGTCCGTTGACGATCTGCTTGGGCAGGTCGAATGAAAGGAAATAGGGAACCATCGAGATCGCGACGACCAGCAGAATCCAGAGCTGCTGACCGCGCGTATGGGTCCAGATATATCGGGCAAGACGTTTTTCCATGGGCAGGTTCAACTAACTGAATAGCGGGTGTCGAGGACGTAGAAACGCCGGGCGGCATAGGGCGTGTCGGCGATTTCCGGGTCGTGGAGACGAAGGTCGAACTGTCCCCTGATCGTGACGGTCGGGCGGCTGACGATGTGCGGCACCTGCGATGCAGCGCGTTCGAGTTCGGGCGCATATTCGATGACGACAGTCCTGGCATTGTCGATCAGCGAAAACAGCAGAGCACCGAGCGGGTCCTTGTGACCAAACGGCTTCAGCGAGTAACCGAGAAGGACCAAGCCATAACTGCCGGGTTGGTAGTGGTAGTCGATTTGCTGGAACTTGGCTTGAATATGCCGCACGTGGCACTGTTTGCCGTTCAGTTCATGCGCCTCATACGCTTCGGTCTTCGGATCGAGCGAAGTCACGGACAGCGGGTGATGGGTAAGGTATGGCGTGATGGGCCGGATGTGGCCACCGATTTCCAGGACGTGCGGGCAATCGCGCAGGAAGTGGGCGGCAAAGACTTGCCGCATGGTTGCACCAAGTCCTGCCAGATGCGGTATGTCCTTTCCCGCTCCGGGAGCTTCGGAAACGGCAGCGGCATCCTTCAGGTTGACTTGCATTCCTTGCACTCCAGAAAAGCACAGACTACAACACGCGCATGATGAAAACCACCCGAACAAACGAAGCAAACACAACAGATTGGCACGAAAGTGCCTTCGATATTATCCGCGGTCTGGCCGCCTATACGGGAAGCTCTCTGGTCGAAGGTCTTGCGGAAGTCGTGGCCAGATATCCGGACGCGGACCTGGGTACGGCCTTCAACCACAAGCAGGTTGGATGCAAGATATGGGCGCGCGACAGCCTGTTTGAAAGCCTCGGCGGAAATTTTAATCACATCGTCGTCCTCGGCGGCTGGTACGGCGTGCTGCCGGCGATGTTTTTCGACGACAACCGCTTCAACATAGGGATGATCGAGAGCGTCGATATCGATCCGGAGGTTGCCAAGGTGGCCGAGACGCTGAATGCCGGGGCGGGCGAGCGTTTTCGTGCAGTCGCCCAGGATATGTACGGGCTCGATTACAAGACTTCCCGACCCGATCTGGTGATCAACACCAGTTGCGAACACATTGCCGATCTTCCGGCGTGGCTGTCCTTGCTGCCGCGGGGTACGCAGGTCCTGTTGCAGTCCAATGATTATTTCAGCGAGCCTACGCACATCAATTGCGTGCCGACGCTTGAGGCCTTCAAGGAGCAGACGGCACTCCGCCACATTGCCTTTGCCGGCGCGCTGGCGATGAAGAAATACACCCGCTTCATGGTGATTGGCACCGTCTGATCGCCGGTCGGAGGAGACCGCGCAGAATTTCTGCCGTGCGCTGCGCGCCGTCGAGGTCGAGCCTGTGCGGCGGACGGCCGGAGACTGCGAGCGCCGATTCGATCCCTTGCACCATGGTCTGGGGCGACAGCGTTTCCTCGGGCAGGACATGGGCGAGGCCCAGCCTTTCGAGGCGCTCGGCTCTGACCGTCTGCTCGGTTTCGCCGCCGGCGGTGAAGGGGATGAGCAAGGGATGGCATCCGGCCCGCAGAATGTCGCAAACCGTGTTGTAGCCCGCTTGTGACACAGACAGTCTGGCGCCCTTGAGAAGGCTCGCAAAATCCGGGCGGAAGCGATAGACGCTGACATGCGCCGGCGCAGCCGAAGAAATGGCATCGAAATCGGACTGCGGCAGGTTGGGACCGGTGATCAGGGCCCAGGACAGGCGCCTGTCGATCGATCTTGCCGCTTCAAGCGCTGCACGGATCAAGGCGTTGCCGACGGCGCCGCCGCCGGCCGATACGATGATGTCGAAACGCTTTGCCGGTTCTGCGGGAGGTGGTGCCGCAACGAGGCCGGTATAGATGACCTTGTCGGCGATCTCGGCGGCGGGGGGAAATGTATCTTCCAGCCGAGCGAAGGCCGGGTCCCCGTGAACCAGAACCCGGTCGAAATACTGTTTCAAGACCGCCACGGTTTCCTCGTCGCGCCCGGGTTTGGAGCGCTCCTGCAGGATATCGCGCAGCGACGTCATCACCATCGGCCGGTTGTCCATGGCGGCGATCTCGTCGAGCAGCGGCAGAAGTTCGAAGCGGACCTGGCGACGGCCGAAGGGAAAGGCTTCGATGATGACGACGTCAGGCTGGTTTTCGCGGAACGCCGCCAGCAAGAGGTCGCGGCGACTGTCCTTGAAGGCATCATCGACCGGCTTGCCGTCGATGTCGGCAAGCCCGGAAAAGCCGGCGTCGCCGGCTGTGATCGTCGGCAAGGCGATATGGCGCACATGCGGTCCGGGAAAGCCGGCCACCGGCGTGCCGCCGGTCACCACCGTCACGTCGAAACCGTCCTTAGCAAGCGCCCCGGCAATACGGCTGGCGCGTGCCAGATGACCGATGCCGAGCAGGTGCTGGACATAGAAAAAGACGCGCGGCGACGCGGCCTGGCCATTGGTCATTGCGCTGCCTGCCATTCCGTCTCGAAGAGCGTCTTCAGTTGGTGGATGCTGGTCTGGTGGTCGAACTCGCGCCGCACGGTCCTTTCCGCGGCTGCGCCCAGCCGCTGGCGCAGGGACGGATCGCGGATGGCCCTTTCCAAGGCATTGGCAAGAGCCTGGGGATCCTCGGGCGGGACAACAAGCCCGTTTTCGCCGTCGACGAGCAATTCCGGGACGCCCGAAATGTTCGTCGAGACGCAGAACAGCGCCTGGCTCGATGCTTCGACCAATACGTTCGGCAGCCCGTCGCGATCCCCGTCGGCGGTGATGCGGCAGGCGAGGGCGAAGATATCGGCGCTACGATAGTGATGCAAAACCTCCGTCTGCGACAGCGGTCCGTGCCAGGTCACCTTGTTCGCGATGCCGAGCTCGGCCGCCAGCGCCTGAAGCTCCTTCAGCCGTTCGCCGCCGCCAATGTGCTCGAACCTCCAATGAAGATCGTTCGGAAGCAGGCTGAGTGCGCTGAGCAGAATGTCGAAGCCCTTCTTCTCGACGGCACGGCCGACGCTGATGATCGTCACGGGCGTTTCCGGCCGCGATCCGTCGAACGACGACCGCACGCCTTCAAAGACGCCGAAGCGGCTGAGATCGAGCCCGTGATAGCTCAGATGCACGTGCGGCCTGCCCCCGGCAAGATGGCGCAAATGCTCAAATCCGGTCTGCGTGCAGGTCACGGTCCAGCGCGTGCTGGCGAGCTTGCCGGCAAGTTCCCATGCCGGCGACGTCCAGATGTCCTTGGCGTGAGCCGAGCAGGTCCAGGCGATGCCGGTGATGGTACTGGTGTAGCGGGTAACGGAAGCCGGCGTGTGGATGAAGTGGGCGTGCAGCCAGTCGCCGCCCTTCGGCCATTCGGCCGAGAGAACCATCGCCTGGCCGAAGCGCCGAACCCGGTTGCGCGTCCGGTCGCGCCAGAGATCGGCCATGAATGCCGGAAGACTGCGCCAGAAGCCGGGTTTCGCAAGGCAGTGTGCGAAGGCGCGGGCAACCCGCAAAGGCTCCTCGTGCAGATATTCCGGCAGGTAGTGAACCGGCGCGCGGATTTCGTCATGCACCGGGTGGCGCTTCTTGTCCGTCGGGCGGCGTAGCGCCACCAGCGCCAGTTCGAAGCCGGCCCGTTCCAATCCAAGCAGTTCCTGGGCGATGAAGGTTTCCGAAAGGCGCGGATATCCCTTCAGCACCACGACGATCTTGCGGCGTTTCGTCAAAGTGAAATCACCCCTTAACGACGGTCAGGTGCTCATGCTCGCGGCGGCCAAGCCATTCGCCAACCGTCTGCGATATGTTTACCAGTCCTTCGAGCGTCATGCCGGCCGCGCTTTTCGATGGCGGAGCGCGGTCGGGAAGGGCCTTGAGGGCGGCGGCAAAGCGCATCGGGTCGCGTGCTTCCTCGGGCCGGAGCATGTCGATCAATCCAAGCTCGGCGGCGCGGCTTGCGCGGATCAGCTGCTCCTCGCGCGGCGTCACGCGCGGCACGATCAGCGCCGGCTTGTCGAAGGACAGTATTTCGCAATAGGTGTTGTAGCCGCCCATGGCCACCACGGCCTTGGCGCCGGCGATCAGCTCTTCCATGCGATTGTCGAATTCGATCACCTCGAGGGAGGGGATCTTCGCGCATTTCGTCAAAAGCTTGTGGCGCTGCTTGGCCGGCATATACGGACCAAGAACGATCAATGACTTGTGCGTCAGGGTCGGATCTTCCTGATAGGCGTCGACCACGTCGTGGATCAGATCGGAACCGTCGCCGCCGCCGCCGGTGGTGACCAGGATGTACTCGCCTTTCGGCTTGTGCTCGGACTCGACGTCCTGCGAGACGCTTCGCTGCAGGAAACCGACGAAATCCATCTTCGCCCGGACATGCGGCGGGACATCGAGACCGACGAGCGGATCGTAGAATTCCGGCGGGCCATAGACCCAGATGTTGTCGTAGAACTGGCCGATCTTGCGCATCACGTCGTTGGCCTTCCACTCCGCATCGAGCAGATGCGGGGCGTCCATGACTTCACGAAGGCCAAGAACAAGGGTCGCTCCCTGCATCTTCAGATAGGCGAGCGTCTCCTCGACTTCGCCCTGCAGGCCAAGCGGCTCCTTGTCGACGATGAAGATGTCCGGCTGGAAGGTCTCCGCCGTGTGGCGGATGATCGACTTGCGCATCTTCAGCGTCTCGTGCAGATCGATATGCCGGTCCATTGAGGTATATTCGCCGTTGCGCAGCTTGATGACGCTCGGAATCTTCACGAAATCGACGCGGGCCCGATAGTCGAAGGCACCGGCGATCGTGGCGCCCGAGATGATCAGGATGTTGAGACCGCGATAGTCTTCGACCAGCGAATGCGCGATCGTGCGACAGCGCCGGAGATGACCGAGGCCGAACGTGTCGTGGCTGTACATCAGGATCCGGGCGTCCTCAATCCGACGGGTCATGAGCGGAGCCCCTTGTCTCCTCTCGCGCTGCCCTTCTTCCTAAGCATATCAGGTTCCACTTCACTTATAGGGGTCGGCAGCATCACGAAGACCGTCGCCCAGGAAATTGAACGCCAGAATCACGAGAATGACCGGAATGGTTGGAAACAACAGCCAGGGATAAAATGCAATGACGCTGACGCTGCGGGCCTCCGTCAAAAGAATACCCCAACTGGTGATCGGCGGGCGCAGACCCAGGCCCAGGAAGCTCAGCGCGGTTTCGCCGAGGATCATGCCGGGGATCGACATCGTCGCCGTGGCGATCAGGTGCGACATGAAACCGGGGACGAGGTGGCGGCCGATGACGCGGCTCGAGCCGGCGCCCATCAGCTGCGCGGCCAGGACGTAGTCTTCCTCGCGCAACGCCAACAGCTTCGAGCGCACGGCACGCGCCAGGCCCGTCCAGTCGAGCATGCCGAGAATGGCTGTGATGCCGAGATAGATGAGGATCGGGCTCCAGGTCACCGGCATGATCGCCGCCAGCGCCATCCAAAGCGGAATGCTCGGGATGGATTGCAGCACCTCGATGACACGCTGGACGATCAGGTCGAAGACGCCGCCGTGATAGCCGGCGAGACCGCCGATGACGATGCCGAGCACGAAGCTCATGGTGATGCCGAGCAGGCCGATGGTGAGCGATATGCGAGCGCCGTAGAGGATGCGCGACAGGACATCACGACCCAGACGGTCGCTGCCGAGCAGGAACAGTTCTCCGTCCTTGGCCGGGCAGACCAGGTGTTTGTTGGCTTCGAACAGGCCCCAGAACCGGTAGCTGTCACCGCTGCAGAAGAAGCGGATCGGTTCGACCTTGTTCACATCGTCGGTGTAGATCCGGCGCAGCGTGTCCATGTCGAGCGTCATTGTGCGCCCATAGACGAACGGTCCGACGAAATTGCCGTCATGGAAGAAGTGAACCCGCTGCGGCGGCGAATGGATGAAATCGACGTTGCGCGTGTGCAGATTATAGGGCGCCAGGAGCTCGACAATGGCGATGACCGCGTAGAGAAACCCGAGGAAATAGAGCGAGTACAGCGCCAGGCGGTGCTTCTTGAACTTCCACCACATCAGCCGCATCTGCGACGCCTGATAGACGCGCGATTGTTCCTCGGTCATCACATCGACGGAATGCGGGTCGAAGGGTGCGGTCGATACGTAATGCGCCAGCGGCGCGCCGGATTCGGGAAGGGATATCGTCACTTGGTGCTACCGCCTTGTAGTCTGATGCGCGGATCGAGCAGGGCAAGCGCAAAGTCCGAGATGAGGACGCCGATCACCGTGAGGAACGCCAGGAACATCAGGAACGAGCCGGCAAGATACATATCCTGGCTTTGCAACGCTTTTATCAGCATCGGACCCGTTGTTTCGAGAGACAGGACGATGGCGGTGATTTCGGCACCGGAAATGATCGCCGGCAGGATCGAACCGATATCCGAGATAAAGAAGTTGAGTGCCATGCGCAGCGGATATTTGACCAGTGCGCGGAACGGATGCAAGCCCTTGGCACGGGCAGTCACGACATACTGTTTTTGCAGCTCGTCGAGCAGGTTGGCGCGCAGCCTTCGGATCATGCCCGCGGTGCCCGCCGTGCCGACGATCAGCACCGGGATCCACAGATGCTCCAGAATCGACTTCATCTTCTCCCAGCTCATCGGCTCGGCCAGGTATTTCTGGTCCATCAAGTGGCCGATGGAGGTCCCGAACCAGATATTGGCGAAATACATCAGGATCAATGCGAACATGAAGTTCGGAATGGCGATGCCGATCAGGCCGAGGAAGGTGAGACCATAATCGCCCCAGCTATATTGATGGGTGGCGGAATAGATGCCGATCGGAAAGGCGACGAGCCAGGTGAACAGGATGGTGACGAAGGAGACGAGCACGGTCAGCCAGAGACGATCGCCGACGACCTCGTTGACGGGAAGCTGGTACTCGAAGGAATAGCCGAAATCGCCCTGCAGCATGCCGGCAACCCAATGGAAATAGCGCAGTACCGGCGGGCGGTCGAAGCCGTATTGGGCCCGCAGTTCTTCGATCTCCGCCATGTCCACGGCTTCGCCCTGGGCGCGCAGTTCGGAGATGTAGCTTTCGAAATAGTCGCCCGGCGGCAGTTCGATGATGGTGAAGACCAGCGCGGAGATGATCAGCAGCGTCGGGATCATCGCCAGGATGCGCCAGAATACGTAACGCAACATGATCAGCTAACCTCGCTGCTGTACCAGAAGGTATCCGGCATATAGACACCGAGAAAACAGGTCGGATCGAAGCCGTAGAGACCCGTTTCGGGAACGTTTCGCAGATGGGAAGAGTGGAGCACCGGCTGAAGCGTGGCGTTGACGATACCGATCGAAAATACGTTCTGCGTGTAGATAGCGAGCATTTCGTGCCAGATCCGCGTCCTTTCGGGGGTATTGACGGTCCTGCGCCATTCCTTCAAGAGCTCGACGAGCCTGATCGCTTCCGGCAGTTCCGGAGCATGGCCGTTTTGTTCAAGGGAGAGGTAGTACATACCCCAGACCGGCCACTGCAACTGGTCGTCGGCGCTCGGCGCAAGGCGCGAAGGGTTCATGTCCGCCGTCGGCACGCCGTTTTCGAGGCCGTTCCACATCGACATCATGATGTCGCCGCCCATCGCACGACTGCGGAAGACGTCGCGCTGCGATGTCTTGATGAAAAGCGAGAAACCGATTTTCATCCAGTGATCCTTGATCAGTTCCAGAACATCGGTTTCGAGCGTGCTTTCACCGGCGGTCTCGATGACGATCTGGGCCTCGCGGCCATCCGGCAGGAGGCGAATGCCCGCGCTGTTTTTCTCTGTAAGACCGACCTCGTCGAGCAGCGCATTGGCCTGGTCCGGATCGTGGCTGGCCCAGGCCGAGGCATATTCGGGCTTGAACAGGGGGCTGTCCGGAAGGATCGTGTCGGCGCTTTCCTTGCCAAGACCATAGAAGCTGACCATGTTGATCTCGTGCCGGTCGATCGCGAGCGAAAGCGCCCGGCGCACCCGTACGTCCCAGAACAGATTGCGCCAAACCTTGTCGCTGCAGTTGAGGTTGGGCAAAAGGGCGATGCGGGAGCCTTCCGTTCTCTTGAAGAGCTTGACCTTCACCGGGTAGCGTTTTTCCGAGTCTTTGAAAAACGCATAGTCTGAGAAATCGACGCCTGTCGATTGAAGGTCGCTCTCGCCCGCCCCCGTTTTGGCCGGAATGATTTCGGACGAACTGATATTGAGCAGGAAACGATCGATATAAGGCAGTTGCAGCCCGTTTTCATCGACCCGGTGGAAGAAGGGATTGCGCTCGAAGACGAATTGTTCGGCCGGCGGCGCCGTTCTGTTCATCCAAGGATCAAGCGTCGGCAGATCGGGGTTTTCGGGGCGGTACTGCCGCGACATCTTGATATGCAGGTCGGCCCATTTCTTGGCGCGGTACTGCTTCATCAGCGCCGAGAGGCGAAATTCGTCCTGATACTTCTTGTGGAAATGCCGCATATAGGCGGAGGGCAAGAGTAGGATGATCGGGGACGCGGCGGCAAGACCCGGGAGGAAGTCCGGGTTCGGTGCGCTCCACGTGTAGCGGACGGTCAATTCGTCCAGAACCTCGAAGACGGGCGGTTTGCCATCGGCCAGAAGTTCGCGCTGGACGCCACCCTTGCGCAGGTCCTTGTTGAGGATCACGTCTTCCCACGTGTAGCGGAAATCCTCGGCTGTCAGATAGCTGCCGCTCGACCAGCGATGACCATCGCGGATCTTGAACGTGAAGATGCGGCCTTCCTGCACATCGAAGCTCTCAAGGATATCCGGCTGGAACTGCAGGTTTTCGTCATAGCCAACCAGACGGGAATAGCCGTTGATCGTCATATAGCGGATATCCTTCTGGCTGCCGATCAGCATGCGGGCAGTTCCGCCATATTTTCCGGGCTCACGACCCATGGCCGCAAGATTGACGCGGCGGGGATTTTTCGGAATCCGCTCGCTGAGCACAGGCAGCGTTTGCGCACGCAGGTAGGGTCGCAGAAATGCAGGCTCCGGCGCGGCGCGGCTGGTGCCGGGAACCAGCACGGAGGCAAGCATGCCAAGTGTCGTTCTGCGGGTAATCACGGTCGTAACTCCCTCACATCGGCGTTTCGCCGCGCAAGGACCAGATGGCCACCGCCAAGATCCGCCGTCGATAGAACGCCCTCTTCTCCCTCATCGGAGAACTGTTTGCCCCAGCTGCGCTTGTCGGAGGCGCCGCCCGGATCGAGAATGGAAAAATCGAGCGGCCGGTCGAGATCGGGGAAGGGCACGGCGGCGAGCAGCGACTTCGTATAGGGATGGACGGGCGCACGCATCAGCGTCTCGCGCGGGGCGACCTCGACGATCCGCCCGCCGCACATCACGGCGATCCGGTCTGCCATGTAATCGACGACCGCAAGGTTGTGCGAGATGAAGAGATAGGTGAGCCCCAATTCCTTCTGCAGGTCCTTCAACAGGTTGAGGATCTGCGCCTGGACGGAAACGTCAAGCGCCGAGACGGGTTCGTCGCAGATCAGGAGATCGGGTCCGAGCGCAAGCGCCCTGGCGATACCGATGCGCTGGCGTTGGCCGCCGGAAAAGCTGTGCGGATAGCGGTTGAGATGACGCTCGTTGAGGCCGATCGCCTTGAGCAAGGCCTTGACCGTCTCGACGCGCGACTTGCCGCTGCCGCGATCATGAATTTCGAGTGGTTCGCTCAGGATGTTCTGGACCGTCATCCGCGGCGAGAGCGACGAGACCGGATCCTGGAAGACCATCTGCACCTTGGTGCGCAGCGTTTGCAGTCCGTCACCTTCCGCCTTCAGCACATCGATCGGGCCGTCGCTGCTGTTGAGCAGGACCGCGCCCGCGTCGGGCGTCACGGCCCGCATCAGGATCTTGCTGACCGTCGTCTTGCCGCAGCCGCTTTCGCCGACGAGCCCCAGACATTCGCCGCGCATGATGTCGAAGCTGACGCCATCCACCGCCTTGGTCCCGGCAGACGTATCCTTCGTCAGCCAGCTCGATTTGCGCGTGCTGAAGGTCTTGCTGATGTCGCGCACGGAGAGGAGCACATCGGGCTTGGTAGGCGCTGCATGTGCAACAAGCCTCTTCTTCCCAAGCAGGCTGCTGGTATTGACCGGTACCTCGCGCAGCGCTTTCAGGCGTTCTCCCGGTTTCATGTCGAAATGCGGCACGGCGGCCATCAGGCCCTTGAGATAGGGATGCGCTGGCTTGCGGAAGATGGTCTCGACCGGTCCTGCTTCCATGATCTCGCCGTGATAGATCACCACGACTTCGTCGGCGACGTTGGCGACGACGCCGAGATCGTGGGTGATCAGCAGCATCGCCATGTTGAGCTTCGTTTGCAAGCCGCGCAGCAATTGCAGGATCTGCGCCTGGATGGTCACGTCGAGCGCTGTCGTCGGCTCGTCGGCGATCAGAAGCGAGGGATTGCAGATCAGCGCCATGGCGATCATCGCACGCTGGCGCATGCCGCCGGACAGTTCGAAGGGATACATGTCGAAGGCGCGCGACGGTTTGGCAAAGCCGACCAGTGCGAGCATTTCCTCGGTGCGCTCACGCCGCTCCCTGGCAGATTTGTCCGTGTGGATTTTGAGCGCTTCGCTGATCTGGTTGCCGATCGTATGGAGCGGCGACAGCGAGGTCATCGGCTCCTGGAAGATCTTGCCCATGCGGTTGCCGCGCAGGTGGCGGATTTCCCGCCCGTCGCGCGGCATCTGCAGAAGATCGGCCGGACTTCCGCCAGTCGCCGGATCACAAAAGAGGATACGGCCGCTGCACGATGCCGTCTTCGGCAGGATACCCATCACGGCTTGGCTGATGACGGACTTGCCCGAGCCGGACTCGCCGACCAGAGCCGTTACCTTGCCCGGCAGGACGCGCAGGCTCGCCTTGCGCACGGCATCGAGCTGCCCGCCGAGCATCGCGAACGAGACACTCAAATCCTCGATCCGCAGCAGGTCTGCGCCTGAATTCATGCCAGCAGGTGTCCTTGTATCATGGCTGCTCGCGGTCACGCAGAGCTCGCCTCCGAGTGGAGACCCGGCTTCATCTTAGCCAGACTATCGCACGGAAATTGGCCTGTCCATGACCTACGGCTGGTAAAGTTCGCGCCGATATAATGCCTCGGCGGCGAAGTGCCGCGAATGGAGAAACACCAATCATTCGAGCGGGATCGCGCCATCCTGCGTCCCGCGGGACAATGGGTGCCGCAGGGGCACCGCCACCCGGTCTTTACTGCAACAGCTTGTTCCAGAGAAGCTCGCGCGGCTCCGCTTTCTTCTTGCTGTTGCGATAGAGCAGCATGACCTGTTCCGCTTCCGAGCGCGTCTCCAACGACCGGCCTTGCGTGGCCTCGCCATTGTCCAGCTTCATGTTGGCTTCGCCAGGCACAAGCACCGTGACCTTCTGGCCCACGCCGCGCAACTTCTCCTGGCCAAGCGTCACCCAGTCGCCGCCGCAATAGGTGGCGAAGGACTGGCTGGCGATGATCGGTTTTGAATATTTCTTCGTCAGCCCCTGCAACCGCTCGACCTCGTTGACCGCGGCCCCGAAGGCGGAAAAGGTCAGGCGGTCGTTGAGGCCGACATTGCCGAACATGACATTGCCCACATGCAGTCCGATCCCGTATTTGACATCGGCCAGCCCATGCCTGCGGCGGCCGTCATTGAGTTCCGCCATGCGCGCCGTCGCCTGGCGAACCGCCGCCATCGCGGCCAAGGAGGCGACCTGTGATGGGTCGCGGTGACGGCCACAGGGATAGACGGCGAGAAAGCCGTCGCCGAGGAAACTGAGGATTTCGCCGCCGTTGCGGCTGAACGGCGTCGCGATCGCATCGAAGAACTGGTTGAGCGTATCGATGTAGACCTGCCGGCCTTCCTTCTCGGCAAGCACGGTCGACTGGCGCATGTCCGCCATGACCAGCGCGGCGCGGATGGTCTCGCCGTCACCGCGGCGGGTCTGACCCGACAGGACGCGCTTGCCGGCATTTTCCCCGAGATAGGTGGTGAGCATATTGTCGGCGAGCTTGCCGAGAACCGCCATCTTGGCTGCCACCGCGAGGCTGTTCTGGATGCGCAGAAGCGCCTCGATGACGTTGTCGCCAAAGCCGCCATGGGCATCGGTGGACCACGAGCCGATCATGCCCTGGCCGGAGGTTTCGCCGAAGGATTGCACGAAGGCGATGTAATCGGTAACGCCCATTTCCTTCAAGTCGTCGAAGATGGGGAATTCGGACGGGGTCGTCGGATCGAGCTGCCGGCGCAGGTGGTCGAGATTGTTGCTGAGCAGGTAATAATAGGGGCTGAGCAGAAAACGATCGGGTTTGTCGTCGTTGGGATCGGCGCGGTAGCCCTCGACGGTGACACCCTGGCCACGCAGCCAGGTGAACCCCAATGCATCGTAGAGGGGGTGCAGCATTGAGAAGCTCAGGTGGACGCGATTGAGCGGCAAGCCGGCCGCTGCCAGCCTTTCGCAGAAGCCCGTCACCACGGTTTCGAGATTTTCGCCGTTGAGGGCAGCCTGCTGCAGCCAATTCGACACGCGGTCCAGCAGGTGAACGGAAACATTCGTCTCGTTGATGTTCATTGCGTTTCTGCCGCTTTCTACAGGAAAATCCGACGGTTCGCCGATCCGGCACATGCAAGCCGCTTCTAGGTGGCCCGGTATTTGCCCTCGCTCAATATAGGTGGCGATATCGGCGAAACCAGATTGCGCGCCAACAATTTGGCAGACCGCTGCGTGTCGGCCGCAGCACGATAGAGGCCCGTGCTTGACACCCGGTGAATTTATCCTCAACTGACCGGCATCAGCAAAGCCGCTTTCGCGTGCCACGATCAGCCGGGAATATGCATTTGACCGTCCTTTCCTCCCCAAGCGAAACCCTTCTTTCGAAGATCGCAGACCGCAACGCCCATGCCGGCGTGATCGGCCTCGGCTATGTCGGCCTGCCGCTCGCAATCACCGTCGCACGCAGCGGATTTGCCGTCACGGGCTTCGATATCGACCCGGAGAAGATCGTCGCCATCGATGCCGGACGTTCCTATATCGAGGCGGTGCCGGATGCGGTCCTGACAGGGGAAACGGCGAAGGGTCGCTTTCGTGCAACGACGGATTTCGGGCGGCTTGCCGATTGCGACATCGTCGTCATCTGCGTGCCGACGCCGCTGACGAAATACCGAGATCCCGATCTTTCCTTCATCACGAAGACCTGCGACCGGATCGCCGAAACATTGAGGCCGGGGCAGTTGATCGTGCTGGAATCGACCACTTATCCCGGCACGACGGACGAGGTCGTGCGGCCGATCCTGGAAAAGACCGGGCTGAAATCGGCGAAGGATTTCTTTCTCGGCTTTTCGCCGGAGCGCGAAGACCCGGGCAATCGCGATTTCCATACGTCCAGCATTCCCAAGGTGGTCGCAGGCGATGGCGCCGAGGCGGCGAAACTGATGGAGGCCTTCTACGGGGCTGCGGTGCAAACCGTCGTGCCCGTATCGTCCACGGCGACGGCCGAGGCCGTGAAGCTGACCGAGAACATTTTTCGCGCCGTCAACATCGCGCTCGTCAATGAGTTGAAGGTCGTCTACGAGGCGATGGGCATCGACATCTGGGAGGTGGTCGACGCGGCCAAGACCAAGCCGTTCGGTTACATGCCATTCTATCCAGGCCCGGGACTTGGCGGCCACTGCATCCCGATCGATCCCTTCTACCTGACCTGGAAGTCGCGCGAATACGAACTGCCGACCCGTTTCATCGAACTCGCCGGCGAGATCAATTCGGCGATGCCACGTCATGTCGTGGGACGGCTTGCCGAGGCGCTGGATATCCATCTCGGCAAGGCGCTTAGCCGTTCGCGCGTTCTTGTGATCGGCCTTGCCTACAAGAAGAATGTGCCGGACATCCGGGAGAGCCCCTCGCTGAAGCTGATCGAACTGATCGAGGAGCGGGGCGGCAGTGCGGCCTATCACGACCCGCACGTCGCCGAGATTCCCCGGACGCGCGAATATATGGCTTTGAAGGGGCGGCAATCGGTGCCGCTCACCGAGCAATCGGTGAAGGCCTTCGATGCGGTGTTGATCGCCACCGATCACGATGCGGTGGACTATGCCGCGCTTGCCCGTTGGGCGCCGCTCATCGTCGATACCCGCAATGCTTTTGCTAGACGAGGCATCGCGGGCCAGACGATCCTCAAGGCGTAGCGGAGACGGCGGGCGGGGCGAGCGCCTGCTTCTTCAGGCGGCTGGCCGCCACCGCATAGCCACCCGCAGCACCGTCGATGAAGTGCATGTGGTCGTGGCTGAGCGGCGTCGGCACGATGCAGGTCATCAGCGCCGAATCCTGCCGGTGCAGGCCGTAGCGGCAAACGCCGGCCCTGGCGGCTTCCTCCAGCCGCGCCTCGATCAGGCGCAGCCGTTCCGGAGCGACATCGATCGTCATTTTCAGGCCATCGTCGAACTTGCGAAAATCCGAATTGCGGGAGACTTCCCGCCGATAGCTGCGCGGGTCGAAATTGCCGAGCGTCAGGCCGAGGCGGTAGAGCCCAACGAGAAGCAGATATTGTGCAAGAATGAAAAGCCGGCGCCGGAGGCGTTTGCCCTGCGGCGCGATTTTCGTCTCCGCCGACAAACCCGCCGCCGACAATCCCAACTGCGGTCCCTCGGATGCGACCGGATGGCCATCTCGTTCTTCGCCGGCGGCGAGCGCCACGACATCGGAAATCAGGGCTTGAAACGCTTCATTGTTGCCCGAACCGGCTGGCACCGCGATGATCGAGACGATGTCGCCATGGCGGGACTGGATCGGGTTCCAGCGGCAGGAGAGGCCTGTCAGGTCGGGTCGCGCGCCTTCCGGCGCCGGCGGGACGGCATACTGGCCCTCCTTCATGCGGGTTTCCGCCCAGCTCGAGCCACCGCCGGCGAACATTGCATAAGAGATGTTCGGGTTGACCTGAAAGCGCGCGACGCGGACCTCGAGGCCGGCGGCGACGACATCGGCGACAGGAACGAGGGCGGCGCGGAGCGTCAGCTGCAGTTCTTCCCTGACCCATTTCTGCACCGCCGAGAGGGCGGTGCGGGCTTTCTCAATTCCCGACGGCGGTACGGCAACCAGCGCGCCGTCGCCGCCGAACACGAAGGGGAGGTCATGCTTGCCAAGCGCATTCAGGATCGCCGAGATGACGCTGGCGCCCGCCATGTTGACGGCCTTGTAGCGCCCGGCCTCGATCGCGCCGGTCGAATCGACGATGTCGGCGGTGGCCAGCGCCCAGTCGGCGGGCAGCCCCCGATAATTGCTGGCATCGGCAACGCCTTGAAAATCGACGAAGACCGGAAGCGCATTGAAGAATGTTTCGCTGGAAAGCTCGTTCATGGCGGGAGGCTAACATATTCGTGCAAGGCAGGCGACGGCGGTTTGACAAGCGCAGATGTCAAAAATGTGTGGATACGACCGCGCTTGCGGCATCCTTCTCGCGTGCTGAAATAGCTGCTTATTTCGTGCCGCTGCGGTCGACCGGTCGCGCAACCTCGTGTTAAGCGGGACAATGCGCATGATCTAGGCCGCGTGATTTGGGTCGCATGATTTGGGTCGCATGATTTGAAATGGATGGATAGAATTAGATGAGCCGCCTCGATAGTTTTATTTCACGCATGCAGTCGCAGCGCGCTGTTCTCAACCATATCAAGGACACGTCGATGGTTGCGGCCGATGGCGTGATTCTGGAAATCGGGCTCGGAAACGGCAGGACCTATGACCACATCCGCGAACTGTTTCCGACCAACCGCATCATCGCTTTCGACCGAGCCGTGGGCTCTCATCCGCACTCGACGCCACCGGAGGCCGATCTCGTGCTTGGCGACATCCGGGAGACGATCAGGCAGTTTGCCGGAAAGGATGTTGCCTTTGCGCATGCCGATATCGGCACGGCCTATCCGGAACGGGATGCCCAGACGCTGACATGGCTGCCGCAATCGGTCGCCGCCGCGCTTGTATCCGGCGGCATCGCCGCAAGCGGCCTGCCGCTTGACCATTCAGCACTTGAGCCGTTGCCGCTTCCCGCCGGCGCCGAGCCGGGGCGGACCTATTTCTACCGAAAGCGTTGATTGAGCCGATGCCGTCAGGGCAGGAGCAGGACGTCGAACTGCTCGATGTCGGCCGGCATTGCCGTCACCTTCATCTCCACCTGCCGGTCCTCGAAGAAGACGATGCAGTTGGTGTAGAATTGTGCGAGGTGATCGATGAAGGCCTTTGATCCGTCAGGTCCATAGAAGACCGGCGAAAACTCCATATAGAACGGCACGCGGCGCTCAAGCAGCGGCTGCATCGAGCGGGCCGCGACCGGCTCGTAGCCTTCGATATCCATCCAGATCAGCCCGATCTCCTCCGGCGCGATGGCCGCTTCCGCGAGGATGGCGGTGACGGGCTTCACCGGAACGGTGATCGCGATGTCCCGGTCGCTCTGGCGCAGGGCGCTGCTCTTGCCGTGGTTGTCGCGATGCAGGAAGAAATCGAGCGCGCCTTCGTTTTCGCCGGCTGCACTGTTGATCGCCGTGATGCGGTCGCCCATCGCGTTCTGGTCGATGTTGGTCTTCAGGAGCCTGTAATTGCGTGGGTCGGGCTCGACGGTCACGATGTGGCGGAACGCCTTGCTCAGGGCGAAATAGAGGGTTTGCGTGCCGATATTGCCGCCGAGTTCGAGAAGAACCGCGTCCTGCTTCAGCAGATTGCGCTGGCGCAGGATGGCCAGCAGGCGGTCGACGTTCTCGCGCTCGAAATGGCCCTTGCGATAGATTTTCCGGCCAATGTAGTCATGTGGCGAGAAGGTCATCAGGTGGTCGCCGCAATCGGCCGTCATCGTCAGGACCCGGGGGCTTATGGCGTTGACGAGCATCTCGCGGCCTGCGCGGGTGCTCAGGATGCGTCTCGCGATGCGGTTGCGCCATTTGCGCAATCGTCGCTTCCAGGATTTCATCGCAAGCATGCCTTCGCCGTCTCCCGCATTTTCCAGGTCCTTCTTCAACACGAGATCAGGCAAGAAATGAAGGCGTTTCTGCGAAAAGCGGGAAGCAATCGTGAAGTCCGGGATCTCAGAATCCCTGGGTGACGAGAAACGCCTTCATCCTCTCCATGGCCAGTTCCGGCTTGTCGAGCACGTTGGCCCTGTCCGCAAGTCGGAAGATGTCGGCATAGTGCAGCACGCCGCGAGCCGACTGCATGCCGGCCGGCATGGTGAAGTGCTTCTGGTGGCCGTTCAGCCAGGCGAGAAAGACGACGCCGGCCTTGTAATACTGCGTCGGCGCCTCGAAGATCTTGCGCGACAGTGGCACGGTCGGCTCGATGACGCTGCGGAATGTTGCGACGTCGCCCGCCGCCAGCGACGCCAACGCCTTCGAAGCCGAGGGCGCGACGGCATCGAAAATGCCAAGCAGGGCGTGGCTGTATTTCCGGCCGTCGCCTTCGATCAGTTCGGCATAGTTGAAATCATCGCCGGTGAAGCAGAGCACGCCGTCCGGCAACCGGTTGCGCAAGGCGACTTCGCAGGCATTGTCGAGCAGTGAAATCTTGATGCCTTCGACCTTGGCCCTGTTGTCCTCGATGATCGACAGGACCGTCTCCAGCGCGTCCTCGAATTTTTCAGAGCCCCAATAGCCCTTCAGCTTTGGATCGAACATGTCGCCGAGCCAGTGGAGCACGACCTTGTCCTTCGTCTGGCGGAGAATGTGGCCGTAGACCTTGCGATAATCATCCGGCGATCTGGCAATATGTGCGAGCGCCCGGCTTGCCATCATGATCGACCGGCCGCCTTCCTTCTCAACAAAACCGATCTGCGTCTCATAGGCGTGGATGACGTCGTCGAGTGAGCGTGTATCGGCGGGGGCGAGGTGATCGGTGCCGGCGCCGCAGGCGAGATCGGCGCCCGGCACGGTACGGGCTTCGGCCAGCGAGCGGCGGATCAGTTCCTGAGCGCCGGCCCAATCGAGACCCATGCCGCGCTGTGACGTGTCCATCGCCTCGGCTACCTTGAAGCCCAGCGCCCAGAGATGATGCCGGAACGCCATCGTCGCTTCCCAGTCGATGGCAGGGCGGCCCCACGGCTGCAGATCGGCCAGCGGATCGGACACGACGTGGGCGGCGGCATAGGCGATGCGATTGAAGGCGGGGACTGCTGCGGGCCGCACGATCGGTGTTCCTGACAGGCGGTAAGGCTCGAGCGTGCCATCGACGCGCGGCAGCGACAGGGTAAAGGACATGCGGGTTCCTCCTCGGGCGTTATCGGTCGAATAATTTAGATCGTTCCAAATTTCAAGAGGAATTTAATGTGGCTATTGTGCTTTGGGACGCTCGAGCAATGGTCTTAATTGCCTCGTTTCGAGGTTGTGGACGATGGAATTCCTTACTGATTTAAGATTTTACTGTTCAAAATCAACGGAATGAGCGATCGGCAAGTCGTCACGGCGCTTCACTGAAGGCCTTCTGTCAGCGCGCCCGCACATTTTTCAAGAAATACGCTTGACAACTTTGGAACGTTCCAATTATCTAATGGCGGATGTTGAGGCGAAAGACCTCGTAGGGAGGAAGATGTGGGCAAGGAACGGGTCACGGTCATCGATATTGCGCGCGCCGCCGGCGTGTCGAAGTCGACTGTGTCGCTCGTCCTGCAGGCAAGTCCGCTCGTCAACGAGGCGACCCGCGCCAAGGTCAATGCGGCCATCCGCGAGCTTGGCTATGTCTATAATCGCGGCGCCGCCAATCTGCGCCAGTCCAATGCCAAATCGAAAATCATCGGAATCGTCGTCAACGATCTGACCAACAGCTTCTTTGCCGAGCTTGCCGTCGGGGTCGACATGGTCGTGCAATCGGCCGGCTATGTGCAGTTCCTCGCCAATACCGGCGAGAGCGTCGACCGGCAGCGCGAGGTCATCGCGTCGATGCGCGAGCATGGCATTTCCGGGCTGATCCTGTCGCCGGCGCGCGGCACGGAGGCGGCCGATCTGAAGTCGCTGGTGGCAAGCGGCATTCCGGTGGTCAATGTCGTCCGCCAGGTCGCCGGTGCCAAGGTCTCGTCGCTGGTTTCGGACAATCATGCCGGCACGCGCGAAGCGGTGCGGCATCTTGCCGGGCTCGGGCATCACCGCATCGCCTTCCTCGGCGGTTTTCCCGATACGGCGGTCTTTCATGAGCGGCTGCAAGGCTATCGCGATGCGCTCTCGGACATGGATCTCGCCGTTCATGGTGAACTGGTCATCAGTTCCGCGCCGTCGCGGGCAGGTGGCGTGGCTGCGATCGAGCGGGCGCTGCTGCTGCGCGAGCGGCCGACGGCGGCGGTCTGCTTCAACGATGCGGTCGCCTTCGGGGTTTGCGACGGGTTGCGCGCCCACCGCCTCGATCCGGGCGAGGATTTTGCCGTCATCGGCTTCGACGACGTGATCGAGGCGCAGACGGCGGTGCCGGCGCTGACCACGATTTCCGTCGACCCGCAAGGCATGGGCCGGCGCGCCGCGCAACTGCTCCTGAAACAGATCAATGCCGGCAAGGCGGACGCCGAAGCAATCGTCAGTTCGGTGCGTCTCGTCGTGCGCCAGAGCTGTGGCGCTGCGACCGACAAGAGAGAAAGGCTGTCTCTGCTATGACGCATTGGGGTTTGATCGGGGCAAGCACGATTGCCCATGAATGGGTCATCGATGCGATCCGCACCGTCGGTGGCGAGATCGTGTCGGTGATGAGTACGAGCGCCGAGCGGGGTGCTGCCTATGCGCGCGATCACGGCATCGCCAAGTCGGTGAACGGTGTTGACGAACTCGTCAATGATCCCGATGTGCAGGCCGTCTATATTTCCACCACCAACGAACTGCATCGCGATCAGGTGTTAGCAGCCGCGCGGGCGGGAAAACATATTCTCTGCGAGAAGCCGCTGGCGCTCTCGCTCGACGATGCCCATGCGATGGTGAAGGCTGCCCGCGACGCCGGTGTGGTGATGGCGACCAATCATCATCTGCGGGGAGCTGCCACCCATCGCGCCATGCGTGACGCGATCGCGGCCGGGACGATCGGCAAGCCTCTGGCGGCGCGCGTCTTTCACGCCGTCTACCTGCCGCCGCACCTGCAGGGCTGGCGTCTCGACAGGCCGGATGCCGGCGGCGGCGTCATCCTCGATATCACCGTGCATGACACCGATACGCTGCGCTTCGTGCTCGGCGACGATCCGGTCGAGGCCATCGCCGTTGGGCAATATGGCGGCATGGCGAAGGCCGGGCTGGAGGACGCGGCGATGGGCGCGCTGCGGTTCAAATCCGGGCTGATCGCGCAATTCCACGACGGCTTCACCACGAAATACGCGACGACGGGCTTCGAGGTGCATGGATCCGAAGGCTCGCTGATCGGTCGCAACTGCATGACCCAGCAGCCGGTCGGCACGGTCACGCTGCGCAACGTCGATGGCGAGACCGAACTGTCACTCAATCACCGCAATCTCTACCAGAACACGCTCGCGGGCTTCGAGGACGCCATCGCCGGTAGGGGCAAGCCACTTTGTAGTGGCGAGGATGGCATCTGGTCGTTGAGCACCGGCCTTGCCGTTATGCAGGCCGCGGCGAGCGGCAGCGCCGTTCGCATCGAACCCGGACTTTGAGACGAGACTGATGAGCAAGCATATCACTCCTGCGGAAGCCGCTTCCCTGATCCCGGATGGCGCGATCGTGTCGTTGTCGTCGTCGAGCGGGCTCGGTTGCCCCGACCTGATGCTGAAGGCGATCGGCGAACGCTTCGATGCAACCGGTCACCCACGCGATCTGACGACGCTGCACCCGATCGCCGCCGGCGACATGAGCGGCATCAAGGGTGTCGACCACATCGCCAAAAAGGGCCTGTTGAAGAAGATCATCGGCGGCTCCTATCCCTCCGGCCCATCGACGGCCGAACCGCCGATGATCTGGCAGATGATCGGCAATGACGAGGTTGCGGCCTACAATATCCCCTCCGGCGTGCTGTTCGACATGCACCGGGAAGCGGCGGCGAAGCGCCCGGGCGTCTTGACCAAGATCGGGCTCGATACTTTCGTCGATCCGTCGCGCCAGGGCTGTGCGATGAACGCGAAGGCCGCTGCCGAGCCGGTGGTGAAAAAGATCGAATTCGAAGGCGAGGACTGGCTCTATTTCAAGGCGATCGTGCCGCAGGTGGCGATCATCCGCGCGACGACGGCCGACGAGCGCGGCAACCTCACCTATGAGCACGAGGGTGCTTATCTCGGCGGCCTCGACCAGGCGCTGGCCGCCCGCAACAACGGCGGCATCGTCATTGCGCAGGTCAAGCGCATCACCAAGTCCGGCTCGCTCAAACCCCATGACGTGCGCGTGCCCGGCATGCTGGTCGATTACATCGTCGTCGATCCGGACCAGAAGCAGACGACGCTGACGGATTACGACCCGGCCATTTCCGGCGAAATCTTCCGGCCGCTCGAAACGTTCCGCGTGCCGGAATTCAACATCCAGAAGGTCATCGCCCGCCGCGTGGCGCAGGAATTGCAGGGCGGGTCCTGCGTCAATCTCGGCTTCGGCATCTCGGCCAACGTGCCGCGTATCCTGCTCGAAGAAGGCCTGCATGGGTCGGTTACCTGGGTGATCGAGCAGGGCGCTGTCGGCGGCGTGCCGCTGCTCGATTTCGCCTTCGGCTGCGCCTCGAATGCGGACGCCTTCATGCCGTCGCCCTACCAGTTCACGTATTTTCAAGGGGCAGGCTTCGATGCCTCGCTGCTTTCCTTCCTCGAAATCGGCAGGGACGGCTCGGTGAATGTTTCGAAACTCTCCTTCCGGCCGCATGTGACGGCGGGGGCGGGCGGTTTCGTCGATATCACGGCGCGGGCAAAGAAGATCGTCTTTTCGGGCATGTTCAATGCCGGCGCGAAGCTCTCGATGGTCGACAGCAAGCTGGTGATCGAGAAGGAAGGCAAGTTGAAGAAACTCGTCAACGAGGTCGAGCATGTCACCTTCTCCGGCCGCCGGGCCGTCAGCCAAGGTCAGGACATCACCTATGTCACCGAGCGCTGTGTGATGAAGCTGACGCCGGAAGGTATCATGCTTACCGAGATTGCGCCCGGCGTCGACCTGCAGACGCATATCCTCGACCAGTCGGAGTTTCCGCTGATCGTATCCGACCGGCTTAAAGTAATGGACGAGGCCCTGTTCCACGAGGCGCCGATCGGCCTGACGCTGCCGCAAAAGCCGGTGCGGAAACTGGAAGGAGCCTTGGATGTCTGATGCCCGGCTCAAGATCGAGATCGACAATGCGATTGCGCTCCTCACGGTGGCGCGGCCGGAAAAGCTGAATGCCTTCGACATCGACATGCTGAAGGCGCTCTCGGCCACGTGCGATACGGTCGAGGCTGACGCCAGCGTGCGTGTCGTCATCCTGACCGGCGAGGGCAAGGCCTTTTCCGCCGGTGGCGACATCAAGGCGTGGGCGGCGATGAGCCCCAATGAATTCGGCCATCAATGGGTACGCTTCGGCCACCGGGTGTTCGAGCGGCTGGCGACGCTGCGCATGCCGGTGATCGCCGCGATGAACGGCCACGCGCTTGGCGGCGGGCTGGAACTGGCGGCGGCGGCCGACATCCGCATCGCGGAAGCGCATGTCAAGATCGGCCTGCCGGAAACAGGGCTCGGCATGGTGCCGGGCTGGTCGGGCACCCAGCGTCTGGTCAAGCGCTTCGGCGCGCAGGTGGTGCGCCGCATGGTGCTCGGCGGCGAGATGTTTACCGCCGAAGAGGCGAGGGTGCTCGGGCTGGTCGATGCGGTGGCCGAGAGCGGAACGGTGCTGGCGGTGGCGAAGGATTACGCCGGCCGTATCGCCAGGCGCGGCCCGGCGGCACTGGAGATCTGCAAGCTGATGATCGCGTCTGCCAACGGCGAGGACAACGGCACGGCCGTCGAGGCGCTGGGGTCGATGCTCGCCGCCAAGACCGGCGACATGAAGGAAGGCGTTGCGGCTTTTGCCGGCAAGCGCCCGGCGGAATTCAAGGGAGAATGGTAATGACGGTTGTGGTGAAGCCCAAGGCTCTGGTCGACGCAAAGGTGCGCGACTTCCAGATGCTGATCGACGGCAAGTGGGATGCTGCTGCCGAAGGCAGGACGCTGGAGCGTGTGGCGCCTGGTCACGGTGTCACCATCAGCCGCTATCCGGCCGCCACCAAGGCGGACGCGGAGCGGGCGATCGCCGCCGCGCGAAAGGCGTTCGACGATGGTCCATGGCCGCGCATGACCGCGTCGGAGCGCTCGCTGATCCTGCTCAGGGCCGCCGACATGATCGCCGCCCGTGCCGATGAACTCGCCTATCTCGACTGCATCGAATCCGGCAAGCCGATCAGCCAGGCCAAGGGCGAACTCGGCGGGGCCGCCGATATCTGGCGCTATGCGGCCGCCCTTGCCCGCGACCTGCATGGCGAGAGCTACAATACGCTGGGCGACGGCACGCTCGGCGTCGTCCTGCGCGAAGCGATCGGTGTCGTCTCGATCATCACGCCCTGGAACTTCCCCTTCCTGATCGTCAGCCAGAAGCTGCCTTTCGCGCTTGCGGCCGGTTGCACCACCGTCGTCAAACCTTCCGAGCTCACATCGGGGTCTACTCTGGTTCTCGGTGAAATCCTCGAGGCCGCCGGCGTTCCGGCAGGTGTCGTCAATATCATCACCGGCACCGGCCCGGATGTCGGCGCAGTGATGACGAGCCACCCGGATGTCGACATGGTCTCCTTCACCGGCTCGACCGGCGTCGGCAAGCTGACGATGACCAATGCGGCGCAGACCCTGAAGAAAGTCTCGCTGGAACTCGGCGGCAAGAACCCGCAGATCGTCTTTCCGGACGCCAATCTCGACGATTTCATCGATGCGGCGGTGTTCGGCGCCTATTTCAATGCCGGCGAATGCTGCAATGCCGGCTCGCGGCTGATCGTTCATCGCGAGATCGCAGCCGAAGTCACCCGCCGCGTTGCCGAGCTTTCGGCCAAGGTCAGGGTCGGCGATCCGCTCGATCCCTCGACGCAGGTTGGCGCCATCATCACGCCGCAGCATCTGGAAAAGATCGTCGGTTACGTTTCGGCCGCCTCCGGCAATGGCGCGACCGTGTCGCATGGCGGCGCGGCGCTCGATCTCGGCTCCGGCCAGTTCATGTCGCCAACCATTCTGTCGGCCGTGACGCCCGACATGGCGGTGGCGCGCGAGGAAGTGTTTGGGCCGGTTCTCTCCGTCCTCACCTTCGAGACGACCGATGAGGCGATCCGGACAGCCAACTCCATCGATTACGGCCTGTCGGCCGGCGTCTGGAGCCGCGATTTTGACACTTGCCTCACCGTCGGTCGCAAGGTGCGGGCGGGAACGGTCTGGATGAACACCTTCATGGACGGTGCCTCCGAGCTGCCCTTCGGCGGCTATCGCCAATCCGGCCTTGGGCGCGAACTCGGTCGCCATGCGGTGGAAGACTATACCGAAACCAAGACGCTCAACATGCACATCGGCGGCCGCACGGCCATGTGGATGCCGCGCTGAGCAACGGAAGAGAATCGTAGATGACCGCCATTTCGGCTTTTTCGACGCCTGACCGGAAGGGGGGCGTATTCTCAGCCTCCGCTTTGCGGCGCCGGAAAGTTGATCTGCGGCTTGAGCAGCACCTGCATATCGGTCGTTTCGCCGCCGGCGATCCGCGCGAGAAGAATGCGCCCCATCTGCTCGCCGGTGTCGGTCAGGTCCTCATAGATGGTCTCGACCTTGGGCTGGATGTTGACCAGCAGTTTCGACGTCTGCTTGGCGACGATGTCGTATTCGACGCCGAGCGTCAGGCCATGGTCGCTCATGCCGGTGATGGTCGCGAGCGCGGAAACCTCCCCGCCGCAGGCAAATCCGTCGGGGGCATCGGGCTCGCCGGCCCGGCGGCTGATGTAGTCGCGGATCTGGTCGACGGGACAGTCGAGGTCGATTTCGGTGGGGATCTCGTAGGCGACGCCCGCCTCGCGAACGGCGGTCATGAAGCCGTGCAGCAGGTGCTGCGAGAAGGTCATGCGCTTCGGCGGCAGGATGATCATCGGCTTGCGGCGGCCCCGGGCGATCAGCCGTTTGGTGGCCTCGTAGGCGAACGAGAAATTGTCGTAATCGACGTAGGGGTGAGGCGTGGTGAACTCGGTTCGCCCATGCGTGACGAAGGGAAAGCCGTTTTCGAGAAGAAGGCGCACGCGCGGGTCGAAGGGCTCGGTGCGGGAGAAGATCAGCCCGTCTGCCATGCCGTTGCGGACGATGTGCCTGATCGCGTCGACATTGCTGTCATTGATGAAGTTCGGCGTGACGATCAGGTGGTACGGCGTGTTTTTGAGCGCTTTGGCAAGGCCGAGCATCAGCGACGTGCCGTAGCCGAGGATTTCCTCGTGCGGATCGAGAAGCACGCTGATGACGTTGGTTCGGCCGGTTTTCAGTCGCTGGGCGGCACGATCCGGCAGATAGCCGATTTCGGCCGCAACCTCGTGAACACGCTTGCGGGTATCGAGCGAAATCTGCGGCGCATTGCTGAGCGCACGCGACACGGTGGTCACGGCAAAGCCAGTGATGTCGGCAATCGTGCGCAGGGTCGGCTTGCCGCCTTTCAGCATGCTTTCCGAGGGGGCGGGTTTGGGAGTGTCGGGCAATGAAATACTCCCGCGAGGCGAACACAAGACCGCCTTTGTAACGCTGCACGAACGGATGTGCAATGTGTTTTATGCAAACGTTTTAAACAGCATTTATCGGAAGTATTTGCTGCAGTGCGGAATCGGTAAAATGGACTATAATCATCCAAATTCAGTATGTTATAGCTATTGATATGGAGATTGTGAGCAACCCTTGACTTGAGGTAACTTATAACGTTTTAAATGTGCCAGCGGCGGAGGCCGCGACCAATTGCTTCCCGTTTCGAGACGGGACGGCATTCAACGGCGGGGGAGGAGTTTTCCCGCTCTACGACTTGCAAACGGGAGGAATACGATGCGCAAGTTTTTGACGACGACGGCAGTGGCAGCGATCATGATGGGCAGCATGGCGGGCGTCAGCGCCGTTCATGCGGCCGAGAGCGTTGAGGTTCTGCATTGGTGGACATCGGGCGGCGAAGCGGCCGCGCTGGACGTCCTGAAGAAGGATCTGGAAAGCAAGGGCATCTCGTGGACCGACATGCCGGTTGCCGGCGGCGGTGGCACGGAAGCCATGACGGTGCTTCGCGCCCGCGTCACCTCGGGCAATGCCCCGACGGCGGTTCAGATGCTCGGTTTCGACATTCTCGACTGGGCCAAGGAAGGCGCACTCGGCAATCTCGACGACACCGCTGCCAAGGAAGGCTGGGACAAGGTCATCCCGACCGCGCTGCAGCAATTCTCCAAATATGACGGCCACTGGATCGCCGCTCCGGTCAACGTCCACTCCACCAACTGGGTGTGGATCAACAAGGCAGCGCTGGACAAGGCAGGCGGCAAGGAGCCCCAGAACTGGGACGAACTGATCGCTCTGCTTGACAACTTCAAGGCTCAGGGCATCACCCCCGTCGCGCATGGCGGCCAGCCCTGGCAGGACGCGACGATCTTCGACGCCGTCGTGCTCTCGCTCGGCACCGATTTCTACAAGCAGGCCTTCATCGATCTCGATCCGGCAGCCCTCGGCGGCGACAAGATGAAGGAAGCCTTCGACCGCATGACCAAGCTTCGTTCCTATGTGGACGACAACTTCTCCGGCCGTGACTGGAACCTTGCTTCCGCCATGGTCATCGAAGGCAAGGCCGGTCTGCAGTTCATGGGCGACTGGGCAAAGGGTGAATTCGTCAAGGCCAAGAAGGTGCCGGGCACCGACTTCATCTGCATGCGCTTCCCGGGCACTCAAGGGGCCGTGACCTTCAACTCCGACCAGTTCGCGATGTTCAAGGTTTCCGAAGACAAGGTGCCGGCCCAGTTGCAGATGGCTTCGGCGATCGAAAGCCCGACCTTCCAGTCGGCCTTCAACGTGGTCAAGGGCTCCGTTCCCGCGCGCACCGATGTTCCGGACACGGATTTCGACGCCTGCGGCAAGAAGGGGATCAAGGACCTGGCCGAAGCCAATGCAAGCGGCAAGCTGTTCGGTTCCATGGCGCATGGCCATGCCAATCCGGCCTCGGTGAAGAACGCGATCTACGACGTTGTCACGCGCCAGTTCAACGGTGAACTGTCTTCGGAAGATGCCGTCAAGGAACTGGCCTCCGCCGTCGAAGCCGCAAAATAAGGCTTGAGGGTTTCGAGGTTTTGCCCCTCACCCTGACCCTCTCCCCGCAGGCGGGGAGAGGGGATCACGGAGGTTGCCGCTGTCCCTTCTCCCCGCAAGCGGGGAGAAGGTGCCCGACAGGGCGGATGAGGGGCTTTTACGACTGTTCCAAAGGCAGGAAATGCCCGCGGATTTTCTGGGTTTCGAAATTGTGCGCGATCGATCCGGACCTTGCGGGCCCGGAGGTATGCGCCAAAGGTGGTGTCACTATGGATAGCCGCAGCCGGTTGCAGGATATTGTGCCAAAGTTGGTACTTGCTCCAAGCTTCCTCATCGTCCTGATTTTTGTCTATGGCTTCATCGCCTATACCGGCTTCCTGTCGATGACGGACAGCAAGATGCTGCCGTCCTACAACTTCGTGGGCCTCAGCAACTATTCCAAGCTCTGGGCCCTGCCGCACTGGTGGCGGGCGATCTCCAATCTGGCGATCTTCGCGACGCTCTATATCGGCATCTGCTCGGTGCTCGGGCTTGGTCTTGCGATCCTGCTCGACCAGAAGATCCGCGCCGAGGGTCTGCTGCGGCCGATCTATCTCTATCCGATGGCACTGTCTTTCATCGTCACCGGCACCGCCTGGAAATGGTTCCTCGACCCCGGCATCGGGCTGGAAAACACCATGCATCTCTGGGGCTGGGAGAGCTTCACCTTCAACTGGATCAAAGACCGCAACTACGCGATCTATTGCGTGGTGATCGCAGCCGTCTGGCAATCCTCGGGCTTCATCATGGCGATGTTCCTTGCGGGTCTGCGCGGCGTCGACAACGAGATCATCAAGGCAGCGCAGATCGATGGCGCCTCGACGACGACCATCTACCGCCGGATCATCATTCCGCTGATGCGCCCGGTCTTCCTGTCGGCCTTCGTCGTGCTCGCCCATCTTGCCATCAAGGCCTATGACCTGATCATCGCGCTGACCGGCGGCGGGCCGGGGCAGGCAACCGAACTGCCGGCAACCTTCATGTATTCCTACACCTTCACCCGCAATCAGATGGGCATCGGCGCTTCCTCGGCGATCATCATGCTGGTGATGATCTTCTCGATCATCATTCCCTACCTCTATTCCGAAATCAAAGGGGAGAAGCGCCAATGAGCGTCCAGAGCCCTGACAACGCCATTTCCAGCGGCCGCCTGACGCGCGCGATCATCTATTCGGTGCTGATCCTGTTTGCGCTCTATTCGCTGCTGCCGCTCTACGTGATGGTGGTCAATTCCTTCAAGCCGCTCGATGAAATCCGTCAGGGCGGCATGCTGAGCGTGCCGCAGACCTGGACGATCGAGCCCTGGCTTTCCGCCTGGTCGACCGCGCAGATCGGCGTGCAGCCGACCGGCCTTCGCCCCTTTTTCATCAATTCCATCCTCATGGTCATTCCGGCTGTGGCGATCTCGACCATCGTCGGCGCGCTGAACGGCTATGTGCTCACCAAGTGGCGTTTCCCTGGATCGGGCATCTTTTTCGGCATGCTGCTTCTTTCCTGCTTCATCCCGTTCCAGATCGTGCTGATCCCGATGGCACGCATTCTCGGCATTCTCGGGCTGGCGGGGTCGGTGCCTGGCCTGGTTTTCGTGCACGTCATCTACGGTCTCGGCTTCACGACGCTCTATTTCCGCAACTACTATGAGGCGTTCCCGACCGAACTGGTGCGGGCGGCGCAGATTGATGGCGCGAGTTTCTTCCAGATTTTCCGGCGCATCCTCCTGCCGTCCTCAGGCCCGATCATCGTCGTCTCGGTCATCTGGCAGTTCACCAATATCTGGAACGACTTCCTGTTCGGCGCCTCGTTCTCCGGTGCGCATTCGACGCCGATGACGGTCGCGCTCAACAACCTCGTGTCCTCCTCCACGGGGGTCAAGGAATACAACGTCCACTTCGCAGGCGCGATCCTCGCCGCCCTGCCAACGCTTGTCGTCTACATCGTCTCCGGCCGCTACTTCGTCCGCGGCCTGATGTCCGGCGCCGTGAAGGGTTAAGACCATGTCGTTTCTGAAAATCACCGATCTGCGCAAGTCCTACGGCTCGCTGGAAATCCTCAAGAACATCAATCTCGAGATCGAGGAGGGCGGCTTCCTGGTGCTGGTCGGCCCGTCCGGCTGTGGAAAATCGACGCTTCTGAACACGATCGCGGGGCTGGAGCCGATCACCTCGGGCGAAATCTCGATCAATGGCAGGTCGGTCGCGGGCCTGCATCCTTCAAAGCGCGATATCGCCATGGTCTTCCAGTCCTACGCGCTCTATCCGAACATGACGGTTGCGGGCAACATCGCCTTCGGCATGGAAATCCGCGGGGTGCCGAAGGAGGAGCGCGAGAAGGCGATCAAGCAGGTCGCCGATATGCTGCAGATCGGCCACCTGCTCGAGCGCAAGCCGAGCCAGCTCTCCGGCGGCCAGCGGCAGCGCGTCGCCATGGGCCGGGCACTGGTGCGCAATCCGCAGGTCTTCCTGTTCGACGAGCCGCTGTCCAACCTCGATGCCAAGCTGCGCGTCGACATGCGCACCGAGATCAAGCGCCTGCACCAGCGCATGAAGACGACGATCGTCTACGTCACGCACGACCAGATCGAGGCGATGACGCTGGCGACCAAGATCGCCGTCCTGAAGGATGGCGTGCTGCAGCAGTTCGGAACCCCGGCCGAGATCTACAACAATCCGGCCAACCTGTTCGTCGCCGATTTCATGGGCTCGCCGGCGATGAACCTCCTGAGCGCGACCGTCGAAGGGGGCGGCAACGATCTTCGGGTCTCGCTGGCACGCCCGGATGCGGAGCCGCTGCATCTGCCGGTGGCGCAGGTGAATGGCCTTTCCGCCTATGCCGGCAAGCAGATCGTCTTCGGCATCCGGCCGGAAGCCTTGACCGATCCGGATGGCGCCGACCGCAATGCCCGCTCGCTGGTCGAAGGGGAGTGCTTGATCGAAGTGGTCGAGCCGGCCGGTTCCGATACGTTCGCCGTGACCAAGCTCGGTGGTAAGGAAGTGGTCGCACGCCTGCGCGCCGATGCGCGTATCGCGCCCGGACAACACACAAGGCTTGCCTTTAACCTGGACAAGGCGGTGTACTTCGATCCGCAAAGCCAGCAGCGCATCGGCTGAGTCTGTCATGGTGAAGCAGCCCGATATCGTCATCATCGGCTCCGGCATCGGCGGGGCGACGATCGCCTCTGCCCTTGCGGGTTCCGGCGCCGACATCCTGATCCTGGAGGCCGGCAGTCATATCGAGGACCGGCCGGAAAACCGCGACCAGCGAGCGATCTTCCAGCGCGGCCATTTCCGGCCAAAGGAGCTCTGGTACGAAACCGACGGCACGGGCTTCAATCCGGGCAACTATTACAATGTCGGTGGCAATTCGAAATTCTTCGGTGCCGTGCTGGTGCGCTATCGCCGCGAAGATTTTGCCGAAATGCGGCATCTGGAAGGTGTCTCGCCCGCCTGGCCGTTCCCTTATGAGGAACTGGAGCCCTGGTACAGTCGCGCCGAACAGCTCTATCAGGTGCGTGGCACGCTCGGTGAGGACCCGACGGAGCCGCCGCATTCGCAAGGCTACGCCTTTGCGCCTGTGCCGGACGAACCCCCGATTGCCGCAGTGCGCGAGAAGCTCAAGCGCAACGGCCTGCATCCCTATTCGCTGCCGCTTGCTATCGATATCGACAAGTGGCTCGCCAAGGCGAAGACACCCTGGGACGCGCACCCCAACAGCTTCGACGGCAAGATGGATGCGGAGACCGCGGCGCTGACGGTCGCGTTGCAGCATCGGAATGTCCGGTTGCAGACCGGGTCGCGGGTGACGCTGCTGGAAACGGCGCCGGATGGCAAGCGGATCGAGACCGTTCGCTATGCCAAGGATGGCGTCGAGCAGACGGTGACGCCGAAACTGGTCATCCTGTCGGCAGGTGCGGTGCAGTCGGCGGCGCTGTTGCTACGCTCGGCCAGTGCGGCTCATCCGAAGGGGCTTGCCAACAGTTCGGACCAGGTCGGCCGCAACTTCATGAACCACAATTCGAGCGCAGTGATCGCGGTTTCGCCGTTCTACAGGAACAGCTCGATCTACCAGAAGACCTTCGGCTTCAACGACTACTACCTTTCGGACGGTGAGGGCGGCCCGCCGCTCGGCAATGTGCAGCTTCTCGGTCGCATCTCCGGTCCCATCCTGAAGGCGAACATGCCGTCCGTGCCGGAATGGCTGCTCGGTCGGATCTCGGCGCATGCCATCGACTTCTACGCCATGAGCGAGGATATCCCGCATCCGGAAAGCCGGATCATGGTCGATGGCGAGCGTATCGTGCTGCAATGGGTACGCACCAACTGGCCGGCGCATCTGATGCTGGTGAAGAAGCTGAAGCAGGCGCTGAAGGCGGCGGGATTCCCGATCGTGCTGTCGCGCCCCTTCGACAAGCGCACGCCGTCGCATCAATGCGGCACGGTGCGGATCGGCAACGATCCGGCGTCTGCGCCGCTCGATGTCTATTGCCGCGCCTTCGATCATCACAACCTGTTCGTCGTCGACGCGTCGTTCCTGCCGACATCGGCAGCGGTCAATCCGGCCCTGACGGTCGCGGCGCAGGCGTTGCGCGTTGCCGATCACATCGCTTCGAAGGATCTGGCGGCATGACGAAACGTCCCGTTGCCATCGTCACCGGCGGCCGCCGCGGTATCGGCCTTGGCATCGCCAAGGCGCTGGCAAAAGGCGGTTTCGACATCGCCATCACCGGCATCGGCGAGGCTGATCAGATCGGCACCGCGCTCGACGACCTTTCCGCACTCGGTGCCAAGGCGATCTTTCTGCAGGCCGATCTTTCCGATCTCTCGGGGCACCAAGCGACTGTCGATGCCGCCCAGGCGCAACTGGGGCCCATCGCCTGCCTCGTCAACAATGCCGGCATGGCGTCGGTGGTGCGCGGTGATTTTCTCGATCTGGCGCCGGAGAATTTCGACACGATCGTCGCCACCAATCTGCGCGGCACGGTGTTCTTCACCCAAGCCGTGGTGAAGGCGATGCTGGCCGTCGGTTGCGAGGCGAAACGCTCGGTGATCAACATTACCTCCGTTTCGGCGACGATGAGTTCGCCGGAGCGGCTGGACTACTGCGTCACGAAGGCCGGGCTCGCTGCCTTTTCGCAAGGGTTGGCGCTGCGTCTTGCAGAAACCGGCATCGCCGTTTTCGAGGTGCGGCCGGGCATCATCCGCTCTGCCATGACCGCCGGCGTTTCCGCGAAATATGACGCCCTGATCAATGACGGTCTGGTGCCGATGAAGCGCTGGGGCGAGCCGGAGGATATCGGCGCAATCGTTGCGGCATTGGCGAGCGGCGGTTTCGGCTTTGCGACGGGATCGGTGATCAATGCCGATGGCGGGCTGTCGATCGGACGGCTGTGAGGGTGCGTCGGCGATTGCCCCTCACCCTGGCCCTCTCCCCGCAGGCGGGGAGAGGGGACAACTGAGTTTGCCGTACTCTCCTTCGCCCCGCTTGCGGGGAGAAGGTGGCCCGGAGGGCCGGATGAGGGGCCCTGGCTTGGCAAAACGTGGAATTTGAGGACGACGACATGACTTACGACTACATCATCACCGGAGGCGGTCCGGCGGGTTGCGTGCTTGCCAACCGGCTGACGGAGGATGCCGACGTCAAGGTGCTCCTGCTCGAGGCGGGCGGCAGCGACTGGAACCCGCTGTTTCATATGCCGGCCGGTTTCGCCAAGATGACCAAGGGCGTGGCAAGCTGGGGCTGGGAAACCGTGCCGCAGAAGCACATGAAGGGGCGGGTGCTGCGCTATACGCAGGCAAAGGTGATCGGCGGCGGCTCATCGATCAATGCGCAGCTTTATACGCGCGGCAATGCGGTCGATTATGATCTGTGGGCGAGCGAGGACGGCTGCGCGGGTTGGGATTACCGCAGCGTCCTGCCCTATTTCAAGCGGGCGGAGGACAACCAGCGTTTCGCCGACGACTATCATTCCTATGGCGGGCCGCTCGGTGTTTCCATGCCTGTTTCCGGCCTGCCGATCTGCGATGCCTATATCCGTGCCGGCCAGGAGCTCGGCATTCCCTACAATCATGATTTCAATGGCAGGCAACAGGCCGGCGTCGGTTTCTACCAGCTCACCCAGCGCAATCGCCGCCGCTCCTCCGCCTCGCTCGCCTATCTCTCGCCGATCAGGAACCGCAAGAACCTGACGGTCAGGCTCGGCGCGCGGGTGAGCCGGATCGTGCTCGAAGGCAAACGCGCCGTCGGCGTCGAGATCGCCACGTCGCGCGGCGCCGAGATCCTCCGCGCCGGGCGCGAGGTTCTGATCACGTCCGGCGCGATCGGTTCGCCGAAGCTCCTGCAACAGTCCGGCATCGGGCCTGCCGATCATCTGCGCTCGGTCGGTATAGAGGTGAAACACGATCTGCCGGGGGTCGGCTCCAACCTGCAGGATCATCTCGATCTCTTCGTCATTTCCGAATGCACCGGCGATCACACCTATGACGGCGTCGCCAAACTGCACCGCACGCTCTGGGCGGGGGTGCAATATGTGCTGTTCCGCTCCGGCCCGGTGGCCTCCTCGCTCTTCGAGACCGGCGGCTTCTGGTATGCCGATCCGAATGCCCGCTCGCCCGATATCCAATTCCACCTCGGTCTCGGTTCCGGCATCGAGGCGGGCGTCGAGAAGCTGAAGAATGCCGGCGTCACGCTGAACTCCGCCTATCTGCATCCGCGTTCGCGCGGCACCGTGCGGCTATCCTCTTCCGACCCGGCGGCCGCTCCGTTGATCGATCCGAACTATTGGGAAGATCCGCATGACCGGAAGATGTCGATCGAGGGATTGAAGATCGCGCGCGAAATCCTCCAGCAGGCGGCTCTGAAGCCGTTCGTCATGGCCGAGCGTTTGCCGGGACCCAAGGTCATGACGGACGAGGAATTGTTCGACTATGGCTGCGCCAACGCCAAGACCGATCATCATCCGGTCGGCACCTGCAAGATGGGCACCGGTGCGGACGCCGTCGTCGATCTGGAGCTGAAAGTCCATGGCCTTGAAGGCTTGCGTGTCTGCGACAGTTCCGTCATGCCGCGCGTGCCCTCCTGCAATACCAACGGCCCGACGATCATGATGGGCGAAAAGGGATCCGACATCATCCGCAACCGGCAGCCGCTGCCGGCGGCGATTTTCAGCCACGAACGCAACGACCTCAGACCGCGGGCACGCGCCGAGATCCGATAGGAGCTACCATGATCCGCCATTGCGTCTTCCTCCGCTTCAAGACGAGCGTACCGGATGCCGAGAGGGCATCGATTCTCGCCGACATAGCGGCGTTGAAGCCGCTTGTTCCTGGATATCTCACCATCGACATCGGCCCCAATGTCAGCCCCGAGGGCCTTGGAAAGGGCTACAATGGCGGCTTCATCATCGATTTCGCCGATGCAGCTGCGCGCGACACCTATCTTTCCCATCCCGAGCATGAGAAGGCGGGAG
Source organism: Rhizobium giardinii bv. giardinii H152 (assembly GCF_000379605.1). Lineage (GTDB taxonomy): Bacteria > Pseudomonadota > Alphaproteobacteria > Rhizobiales > Rhizobiaceae > Pararhizobium > Pararhizobium giardinii. The sequence goes on from NZ_KB902680.1 coordinate 85,915, forward strand.
GCCGCATCATTGCTGCGACGGAAGGCGGCGTTGATGGCGTTTTCGTCTACGACTTCGAAATCGCGAGATGATCCTGAATGATGCTAGAACCGCGTCCCTTGCTGGCCAGCCTGTTCGAGGCCGCCGTCGAAGCTGCCGATCCGCTTGCGGCCATTCGTGCCCATTTGCCTGCGCGGCCCAGAGGCCGAACCATCGTCGTCGGCGCCGGCAAGGCGGCAAGCCAGATGGCGGCGGCGTTTGAACGCCTGTGGGATGGCCCGCTCGAGGGTGCTGTTGTCGCCCGGCACGGGCCGATCGCTGCCTGCGAGCGTATCCGCATCCTGCAATCGGCGCATCCGGTACCGGACGAGGCCGGCCTTGCCGGCTCGGCCGAATTGCTGCGGCTGGTGCAGGGGCTGACGCCGGATGACCTCGTCGTGGCGCTGATTTCCGGCGGCGGCTCGTCGTTGCTGCCGGCGCCGCCCGCCGGCTTGTCGCTTCAGGACGAGATTGCCGTCAACCGCGCTCTCCTCGCTTCCGGCGCTCCGATTTCGGCGATGAACGTCGTGCGCAAGCATGTCTCGCGCATCAAGGGCGGTCGTCTGGCCTTTGCGGCGGCACCCGCCAAGGTCGTCAGCCTGATCGTCTCCGACGTGCCCGGCGACAATCCGGCCTTTGTCGCATCCGGCCCGACCATCCCGGATCTGTCGACACCGGCGGATGCTCTTGCCATCGTCGAGCGCTACCGGATGGAATTGCCCGAGGCGGTGATGCGGCACCTGAACTCATCCGAAGCCGCAGCGCCTCGGCCGGACCACGCGGCCTTTGCCGGTCACGAGCGTCATATCATCGCTTCGGCCAGCGTTTCGCTGGAAGCGGCTGCTGCCAAGGCCCGGCAGCAGGGCATCGAGGCGGTGATCCTTTCCGACGCGATCGAGGGAGAGGCCGCCGATATCGGCCGCATGCATGCCGCGATCGCGTGCGAAACGGCGTTGCGCAACCGGCCGTTCCAAAAACCTGTCGCCATCCTGTCCGGCGGCGAAACGACGGTGACCATTTCCGGCAACACCTATGGCAAGGGCGGGCGCAACAGCGAGTTCCTGTTGTCCTTCGCGCTCGATATCGAGGGCGTTGAAGGCATCCATGCCCTGGCGGCCGATACCGACGGCATCGATGGCTCGGAGGACAATGCAGGGGCTTTCGCCGATGCGGGGACGGTGACGCGTGTGCGTGCGGCCGGTGGCGATCCGCGCCACTATCTTGCCCGGCACGATGCCTGGAGCGCCTTTCATGCGAGCGGCGACCTGTTCATTCCCGGTCCGACAGGAACGAACGTCAACGACTTTCGGGCGATGCTGATCGTTTGAATCTGCTTATAAATCAGAAGTTTAATGTTGGATGTCGCGATTAAGCCGCGCACGCCTTCGGGCATCCCCTGCGAACCTTTTCGCTTGCACATCAATACCCGGCATCCATCGGTAGGTTGTCAGCGTTTGGCGATCGGCTTAGTATTTGCGGTAAATGTCTGCCTCGCGGCGACGCCCGAACGGCGCCCGGTTCCGATTATCGAGGGCCCCGGGCAGTGGCGGTAGGCACCTTATTCTCAAGGCTCGATCCTCCAAGACGCCGGGACGAGCGATAAAGACATGCGTCAGATGTGCGATTTGCGTTCTGTAGCGTAAGCTCTCTTGGGTTCTCATTTTCCAGACCTGAAGCCGGAAGAATGACGCGGGAAATCCGTTCCCGCTCGGTGGTGGGAGGTAGCGTATGTTCATACGGTTCGGATACGAGATCGGTATCAGCTGCGACCAGCCGACGCCGATGATGACCTATCTTTCCGTCGATCGGGCCAGGCGGTCCGACATCATCAGCGAGCGGGGACCGGTTAGCGATCCAGCCGTGAAAATCGGCGAGGTCATCGATCCGCATGGTAATGTCTGCATGCGCATGGTGGCGCCGGCAGGCGGGCTGCATTTGAGCTACGACGCCGTCGTAAGGGATAGCGGCCGGCCTGATCGCGTCAATCTCGACGCGAAGGCTGTACCGGTCGAGAGACTGCCTTCCGCCTGCCTGCCCTATCTTTCTGCCAGCCGCTATTGCGAAACCGACCGCTTTGGCCCGCTTGCCTGGCGCCTGTTCGGAGATATCGAACCGGGTTGGCAACGTGTGAAGGCGATCTGCGACTATGTGCATGACCGACTGATCTTCAGCTACGGATATGCACCAGCCTTGCGGACGGCGATGGAGGCGCATGAGGAGCGGGCAGGAGTCTGCCGGGATTACGCCCATCTCGCCGTCACCCTCTGCCGCTGCATGAACATGCCCGCCCGCTACGTCAACGGCTATATGGGTGATATTGGTGTCGCCGGTGATCCCGCGCCGATGGATTTCAATGCCTGGTTCGAAGTCTATCTTCAGGACCGATGGTACACGTTCGATGCCCGCCACAATATTCCGCGTATTGGCCGCATTGCCGTTGCACGCGGCCGTGACGCCGCCGACATTCCGCTGATCCAGACCTTCGGCAAGCATGAGCTGACGACCTTCAAGGTATGGACCTACATGGAAGAGACCGGTGCGATGACGAAGCCGCACAGCCAACCGGATGTTTCGTTGCTCAGTCCCTGGTTCAGCGAGCAATGGTCCCGGCACGTAAGAGAAAGAGAACACGGCCGGGAACATTAGGGCGCCTGCCGCGTTTCTTCCTTTGGCCGATCGCGCCCGAGGACGGTTTTTCCTCCCGAGTGGAAAAACAAAGAAAATAATATCTATAAACTCAATGGAAAATATCGGAGAAAACCGGGGCGACGATACGGCCGGCAGAATATCTGCAACAACGCGAAGTGGAGGACAGGATGCAAGGTTCGAAACCGGTGATTCAGAATCGCTCAACCGCCTTTGGCGCGCATACCGGACCTCAGTTTTCCTGGAACATGGCAGCGCAGGCGGTCGCACTGGCTGCAGCGTTCCTTTTTGTTTGCGCGCTCGTCTTCGGGGCGATCTGAGCCTTTTCGAAACGGCGAGTTTCAAGATTGCGAGGCCTCTGAATCGATACTGATTCAGAGGCCTCGTTTGTTTTGGTCGCTCGCCTCCGTCGCGGTGCAGTCAGTAGCGCCCTCCGTTCGCACCGTGTCCGCAGTATCGCTGCCATCTGAGGCCGGGCGACATCCGGGAGTTTGCGATCGTGGCGCATGGGCCGTAACCGGCAGCGGTGGCTGAGGTCAGATCGTCCCACTTGCCGTCAATCCTGCCGATGTCGTAGCCTTGCCAGCGTGACACGGCAGGAGATGGGTATGGAACGCCTCGGTCCCGACAAATGGTATGCCGTCAAACGTCTCGATGACGGCGTAACCGCAATCTCCGAGCCCTTCATCCAGGAATTCTACCGCTGCAATATCTGGCATGTGCGCGGCCGCGATCGCGACATGCTGGTCGATAGCGGCATGGGCGTGGTTTCCCTGCGTCAGTGGGTGCCGCTGGTGACCGAACGTGATCTCGTCGCCGTCGCCAGCCACACGCATTTCGACCATATCGGCTGCCATCACGAATTCGAATGCCGCGCGGTGCATGCCGCCGAGGCCGATCTGCTCGCCAGCCCGACCCGGGCAAACACCCTTGCCGACCTCTACGTGACAGACGAGATTTTTCACGCCCTGCCGCCGGAACCCTATTGTTCGAGATGTTACGCCGTAAAAAAGGCGCCAGCGACGCGCATTCTCGACGACGGTGATGTCATCGATCTGGGCGACCGGGTCTTCGAGGTCATTCATACGCCCGGCCATTCCCCGGGTGGCATTGCGCTCTATGAGAAGGCTACCGAAATTCTGTTCTCCGGCGACATCCTCTACGATGGCCCGCTGGTCGAGGACATCTATCACTCAAATGCCGCTGACTATCTCACATCCATGGAGCGGCTGTTGAAAATCCCCGTGCGCATCGTACATGGCGGACATTTTCCAAGCTTTTGCGGCGCACGTTACCGCCAATTGATCACCGATTGGCTGCAGGAAAAACAGAAAACGATCTGACGGGAGGGAGCGACTCATGCTCGACAAACGCAAGTTCTACATCAACGGCGAATGGGTAGACCCGATCACGCCGAATGATCTCGAGGTGCTCAATCCGGCAACGGAAAAGCCGGTCGCCGTGATCTCGATGGGCACGGCGGCCGATATCGACCGCGCGGTTGCGGCCGCCAGGAAGGCCTTCGTCAGCTATAGCCGCACCAGCGTCGAGCAACGACTGGCGCTTCTGGAAAAGCTGCTTTCGATATACAAGCGCCGCTACGACGAAATGGCGCAGACCATCACCATGGAACTGGGTGCTCCGGCGACGATGAGCCGCGAGCAGCAGGCCGATGTCGGCATCGGTCATCTTCAGGGCTTCATCGATGCCTTGAAGCGCCTGCATGTGCGCAAGGTGCTGGCGAACGGCGATGTGTTGCTGCGCGAGCCGATCGGTGTCTGCGGCCTGATCACGCCGTGGAACTGGCCGATCAACCAGATCGCGCTGAAGGTCGTTCCGGCACTGGCGACGGGCTCGACCTGCGTCCTGAAACCGAGTGAATTCACGCCGCTGAATGCGCTCCTTTACGCTGAAATGGTGCACGAGGCCGGCTTCCCGGCCGGTACGTTCAACCTCGTCAACGGCGATGGGCCGAATGTGGGCGCGGCCCTTTCCCGGCACAAGGACGTCGACATGATGTCGTTCACCGGCTCGACCCGCGCCGGCATCGCCGTCAGCAAGGATGCGGCCGATACCGTCAAGCGCGTCACGCTGGAGCTCGGCGGCAAGTCGCCGAACATCGTCTTCGAAGATGCCGACCTGGAAGAACGCGTTACTGCCAGCGTGCTGGAATGCTTCAACAATTCCGGCCAGTCCTGCGACGCGCCGACGCGGCTTCTGGCGCAGAAATCCGTCTACGACAAGGTCGTCGAGATCGCCACGCGGGTCGGCAAGCAAGTCAAGGTCGGCAATCCGACCGAAGAGGGCAGCCATATCGGCCCATTGGTCAGCGATATCCAGTTCAGCCGGGTACAGGCGTTGATCGAGGCGGGAATTACCGAAGGCGCCCGGCTTCTGGTCGGCGGCGCCGGCAAGCCGCAGGGTTTCAAGCAAGGCTATTTCGTCAAGCCGACGATCTTTGCCGACGTCAACAACAGGATGCGGATCGCCCGCGAAGAAGTGTTCGGCCCGGTGCTTGCCATCATGCCGTTCGAAACTGAAGAAGAGGCGATCGAGATCGCCAACGATACCAGTTACGGTCTCGCCGCCTATGTCCAGACCGGCGATCCCAAACGTGCCGAACGCGTTGCCGCGCGGCTTCGCGCCGGCATGGTCCACATCAACGGCGGCCCGCATCGCTACGGAAGTCCCTTCGGCGGCTACAAGCAGTCGGGCAACGGCCGCGAAGGCGGTATGTTCGGCCTTGAGGATTTCCTCGAGGTGAAGACGGTGCACCGGCCGGATGCGGGGTGAGGCCCGTGTGTTGAAACATATGCCTCGCGGCCTTGCGGCTGCGGGGCTCGCTTCACCAATTCTCATGCTTCCATAAGGAGAAGTCGTTGTTTCCGGCGGCGGGTTTCTGCTAGCTCCGATGCGTTATCGCGTGGCGGCGCCGTGCCGCGCAGATTCTGTGGACAGCTCTCGTGTCAGACACTGCCCTTGGTTCTTCCGCGTCTGCGTCCGCAAGCCGCCTTGCCCTGGTTGCACTGCTGGTTGGTGGTGTGGCGATCAGCGGGTCGCCGATCTTCGTGCGGCTGTCGGAAGTCGGCCCCATGGCGACGGCGTTCTGGCGGGTGGCGCTGGCGCTGTTGCCGCTTCTGATCTGGGCCAAGGCGACGGAAAAGACGGTTTCGGATTCCCGGCCGGCCGGGTTGGCCGATTACGGCCTGCTCGTCCTGCCGGGCGTCTTCCTTGCGGCCGATCTCGCCGCCTGGCACCTGTCCCTGCATATGACCTCGGTCGCCAATGCGACGCTGCTTGCCAATATGGCGCCGATCTTCGTGACGCTCGGCTCGTGGGTGCTGTTTCGCGCCCGTGTCAGCGGCGTGTTCCTCGCCGGCCTGGCGACGACGCTGGCCGGCGTCGTGGTGCTCAAAGGCGGGCCTGCGGCACTCGGCGATGGTCATCTGGCCGGTGACGCGGCGGCAGTCGTCGCTGCCGTCTTCTATGCAGGCTACATCCTCTCGATCGGCCGCCTGCGCAGCCGCTTTTCCACCAGCCGGATCATGATCTGGAGCACCGCTTCGGCAGCGGTGTGCCTGTTGCCGTTGGCACTCCTCCTCGAAGACAGCTTCATCCCCATGGCGCTGTTCGGCTGGGCCATTCTGATCGGCCTTGCGCTTATCAGCCACGCCGGCGGGCAGGCGCTGATCATCTATGCGCTCGCCTTCCTGGCGCCGGCCTTTTCGTCGCTGACGCTGTTGCTGCAGCCCGTCGTGGCGGCAGTCCTCGCCTGGGTTCTGCTCAGCGAGCCCATTGGCCTGATGCAGGCGGTCGGCGGCACCGTCGTGCTTGCCGGCATCATGGTTGCCCGCCGGGGCTGATCAGATCCCCGGCAGATGGAAGGTCGACAGGCGTTCTTCCAGTTTAAGGATCGTCGGCACGTCGGCATTGGCGAACGCAAAGCGCAGGTAGCCTTCCTGGCCCTCGCCGAAATAGTCGCCCGGCAGGCAGACGACGCCGGCAATCTTTGCCAGCTTCTCGGCCACGAATTCGGAGCTGATATCTGGATAGGGGTGGCGGATATAGGCAAAGTAAGCGCCGATCGCCTGGAGTTTCCAGCCGGTCAGTTTGCTCATCACCTGTCTCAGCGCTTCGGCCCGCCTGCCAATTTCTGCGCGATTGCTCGCACGCCAGTCGTCCAGCGCCGGAAGCGCCCTGGCCACGGCCGCTTGCGCCGACCGTGGCGCGCAAATTTGCAGGTTGTCCATGACCTTTGCGACCTGCCGTACGACGGCAAGGCCAGCCGTGATCGCGCCGAGGCGGTGACCGGGAATGCAGAAGGATTTGGAGAAACTGTAGAGGCAGATCAGGCCGTCCTGCCACCCCTCGAGCGCCAGAAGATCGTGCGGCGCGCCGCTGCCTTCGCCCAGAAAGTCGCGATAGGTTTCGTCGAGGATCAGCCAGGTCTTGTTGGCGCGGCAAAGATCATAGATCCGCCGCAGCAAGGCCGGCGGATAGACCGATCCGGTCGGGTTGTTCGGCGTGACGAGCGCCAGCGCCCGCACGCCTGGTTTCAGCGATGAGGCGATGGCGTCGATATCCGGCAGGAAGCCATCGCTTGCGTCGCAGGGTACCAGCTCGACACCGATGCCGAGCATGGCAAGCGTGGTTTCCTGGTTGAAGTAGAAGGGGTTGGTCATCAGGACCGTATCGCCGGCGCCGGCGATCGCAATCACGGTCGAGATGAAAGCCTGGTTGCAGCCGGAGGTGATGTGGATGTTCCGCGCGTTGATCGAGGCGTTGTAGAGGCTTGAGACATGCGTGGCATAGGCGGCCCGCAGAACCTGCTCGCCTTCGATCGCGCCGTAGCCTGCATATGCGGGAGAGGCGGCGGCCTCGCCGAGCCATTTCAGCATCTCGGGATGCGGCGGATAGCCGGGAACTGCCTGGCTAAGGTCGATGAGCGGTCCACGCGCGCCGTCATAGGCCTTCGCCCAGGCGAGGACGGAAGGCACCGGCGGCGGCGATAGTCTGGCGATCAGCGGATTGAAACGCGGCATTCTGATTATCCTGTGTTTTCAAGACTTGACCCGGCGCTTTGGGGTCGGTTCGGGCCGACGGGCGCGGGCAGGAGAGGAGACGGGCTTGAAGCCATCCTTGGATGGCAGGCGCTCGGGGGCGCTGACCTTGGCGGCGCGGGCGCGGATGATGGTGCGCGCCGAGGTCTGCAACTCCGGCATGGGGTCGCTTTCCAGCGCCGAGAACAGCCAGTCGATGAAGACCTTGACGATGGGGGCGGCGCGGACCTCGTTGCGGCAGGCGACATAGAAGGCGTCGTTGGCGGGCACGGTGAGATCGAAAGGTGCGATCAGTTCGCCCTTGGCGATCAGGCTGCCGGCGGTGATCGTATCGCCGAGCGCCACGCCCTGATTGTGCAGCGCCGCTTCCGTCGAAAGGCGGGCGTCGCTCATGAAATGCTGGCGGCCGCGCTGGATATCGATGCCATCGGCGGCGGCAAGCCAGGTGTTCCATTCGCGGCCATCGTCGCCATGCAGGATGACGTGGTCGCGCAGGTCGCGCACCGAGCGCAGCGGCCGCATGTTGAGCAAGGTCGGGCTGACGACGGGAAACAGTTCCAGCCGGCTCCACAGACGCGCCCAGCAATCCGGCCAGTTGCCGTCGCCGTAGAGGAGGCAGATATCGACATCGCCGGAAAACAGGTTGGCTGCGTCGTTCGAGGCAATCAGGGTCAGTTGCACATCGGGAAACTGTTCGGTGAACAGGTGCAGGCGCGGGATCATCCAGAAGGACAGGAGCGCCGGCACGCAGGCGATGCGCAATTGACCGCTCGTCGTCGGTCGCGTCATGGCCGCGGTGGCCGCGGCGATCCCCTGGAATGCCTCGGTAACGGCCGGCAGCAGCAGTGCCCCTTGAGGCGTAAGCTTCAGCCGCTTGCCGCCGCGTTCGAAAAGCGCCGCATTGAAGGAGAGTTCCAGCGCTCTTATCTGGTGGCTGATCGCACCATGCGTGACGTTGAGCTCGCGCGCCGCCGCCGAAACGGAGCCACGCCGGGCCGTCGCCTCAAAAGCGCGCAACGGGTTTAGCGGGGGCAGGCGGCTGGACACGGAAACGGCTCCGAAAGGCGGAAAATGATGTGAGTTTTTCTCACACCAAACGCTATAACAATGTCAATTGATTTTCCAATCAAATTGTTTCCTAATGTCGGCAACAAGGGCAAAAGCCTGGGGAACATGCACGCAAGCGCTTTGACACCGATGTCGATGCGCGAACCGTTTTCGGCGAACATTCGAGCCGCTTTAAGGCTTTTCGATCGCCGATCCCGCACGTCTCCTCCGGCCCGATACGAGGTGACTGATATGGCGTGGGACGAGAAAAAGCTGAGCGCGCTGAAGGCGAAGTATGGCGAAAGCCACGGCGGCGAGTTGTTCGATCCGGCCTTCCGCAAGGTAGCGGACAAGATTTTCTCCAAGACCGGCACGCGCCTTGCGCCCTATGCCGGCGTTCCGACCTTCCTGACTGCCCCCTATATGCCGGTCGATGCCAGCGCGCCCGATTTCGGCAATCTCCAGGTTGCCATCATCGGCGTGCCGATGGATCTCGGCGTCACCAACCGTCCAGGCTCCCGCTTCGGGCCGCGCGCCATGCGCACGATCGAACGTATTGGCCCCTATAACCATGTGCTCGACTGCGCACCGGTATTCGACCTGCGCGTCGCCGATATCGGCGACGTCCCGTTTCAAAGCCGCTACCGGCTGGAACTCAGCCATGATGATATCGAGAAGCGGGTCAACCAGATCGTCGATGCCGGCGTTGTGCCGCTGTCGGTCGGCGGCGACCACTCGATCACCCATCCGATCCTGAAGGCCGTCGGCAAGAACCGCCCGGTCGGCTTGATCCATATCGACGCGCATTGCGATACCGGCGGCGCCTTCGACCAGACGAAATTCCACCATGGCGGACCGTTCCGCAATGCGGTTCTCGATGGCGTGCTCGACCCGACGCGCACGGTCCAGATCGGCATTCGCGGTTCGGCGGAATATCTCTGGGAGTTTTCCTACGAGTCCGGCATGACCGTGATCCATGCCGAGGACGTGACCGGCATGGGCATGCCGGCGATCGTCGAGAAGGCGAAGCAGATTGTCGGCGACGGCCCGACCTATCTCTCCTTCGACATCGACAGCGTCGATCCGAGCTTTGCGCCAGGCACCGGCACACCGGAGATTGGCGGCCTCACCACCCGCGAAGTGCTGGAACTGATCCGCGGCCTGAAAGGCATCAACCTCGTCGGCGGCGATGTCGTGGAAGTGGCGCCGCAATATGACGCGACCACCAATACGGCGCATGTCGGCGCGCAGGTGCTGTTTGAAATTCTCAGCCTCATGGTGTTCAGCCCCTTCGTCAACGGCAAGCGGGTCTGATCCCACATCTGCGGCCGGATTGCCCGCACCACCCAAAGCAATGTCCGTATAAAGGGGAAGACAATGAAAAATGTAATGAAATCATCCTTTGCCGGCGCCCTGATGCTGAGCGCCGCCGTTCTCGGCTTCGCCGGCAACGCCCAGGCCGACGCCATCGACGATATCACCAAGGCAGGCGTCCTGAATGTCGGTGTCTTCGCCGATTTCCCGCCCTTCTCCTCGGCCAGCGCCGATATGAGCCTCAAGGGTTATGACATCGACGTTGCGCAGTATATTGCCGACAGCCTGAAGGTGAAGCTCGTTCCGGTGCCGGTGACCGGCCAGAACCGCATCCCTTACCTGACCGAGAAGCGCGTCGACGTGCTCGTCAGCGTCGGCTACAGCAAGGAGCGCGCCGAGGTCATCGATTTCGCTGCGGCCTACGCGCCTTACTATATCGCCGTGATCGGTCCGGCTGCCCTGGAAGTGAAGGGCAAGGAAGACCTCGCCGGCAAGAGCATCGCCGTCAATCGCGGCACGCTCGAAGACACGTCGCTGACGGAAGCAGCACCGAAGGATGCCGACATCAAGCGCTTCGACAACTACAACTCGGTGATCCAGGCCTTCATCTCCGGCCAGACCGAACTGATGGTTGTCGGCAACGACGTCGGCGCACAGGTTCTGGCCCGCCAGGAAGCCTTGAAGCCGGAGCAGAAGTTCCAGCTCCTGACCTCGCCGTCGCATCTGGCGCTCAACAAGGGCGAAGATCGCCTGAAGCAGGCAATCAACGACGCGGTCGCCAAGATGCTCGCCGACGGCAAGCTCAATGAAAGTTCGCAAGCGTGGCTGAAGACCCCGCTCAACCCTGATAACCTGAAGGATTGATCCTTTGGGCTATGCGCTCGATTTCGGCTGGCTGAATGACGCGGTCTCGCTGATCGCGAGCGGCGCGGCCATGACGATCTTCCTGATCGCGGTGTCGGCAATCGCCGGCATCGTGCTCAGCATTTTGGGCGCGGCAGCCCGGCGCAGTCGCCATGCCATCCTGCGCCAGGGAATTGCCGGTTATGTCGAGCTCGTCCGCAATACGCCATTTCTGGTGCAGCTTTTCTTCATCTTCTTCGGGTTGCCCAGCCTTGGCATCCGCCTCGATCCCGTCGTCGCCGCCATTCTGGCGATGACGCTGAACATGACGGCCTATACGACGGAAATCGTCGGCGCCGGGCTCGATGCCGTGCCGAAGGGGCAGAGGGAAGCAGCGCTTGCACTGGGCTTGCGGCCACGCGTGGTCTTCATGAAGATCGTGCTGCCGCAGGCGCTGAAGGTGATCTATCCGGCGCTGACGAGCCAGATCGTCATCATGATGCTGGAATCAGCCGTCGTTTCGCAGATTGCCGTGCGCGAACTGACCTATGAGGCCGACATGCTGCAGGCCCGCACCTTCCGCGCGTTCGAGACCTATTTGATCGTCACGCTCGTCTACCTCGCGATGAGTATCGGCTTGCGCCGCTTGCTGATCGCCGGAGGCAACCGCATGTTGGCTGGAGGCGTGTCGTGATCGAGTTCACGCTCTGGGACATCATCCGCAACCTCTTGCTGGCAGCCCGGTGGACGGTGCTTCTGTCGGCGGTGGCCTTCGCGGGCGGCACGATTGTCGGCCTGCTCATCCTGTTCCTGAGGATATCCAAGCGCTACTGGATGCGGCAGTTCGCCGAATATTACATCGGCCTGTTCCAGGGCACGCCGCTTCTGATGCAGCTTTTCCTGTTGTTCTTCGGCCTGCCGCTGCTCGGGTTTCGCATCGAACCCTGGACCGCTGCCGTGCTCGGGCTTACCCTGTGCGCCAGCGCGTTTCTGGCGGAAATCTGGCGCGGCGGCGTACAGGCGGTGCCGCTTGGGCAGTGGGATGCCGGCAGCAGTCTCGGGCTGCATTATCTCAAGCAATTGCGGCTGATCATCCTGCCGCAGGCTTTTGCAATCACTCGGGCTCCCACCGTCGGTTTTCTCGTGCAGTTGATCAAAAGCACGGCGCTCACGTCGATTATCGGCTTTGAGGAACTGGTCAGAACCTCGAATGCGATCAACAATGCAACCTTCGAGCCGTTCACGGTCTATGGGTTTGTTGCCTTGATCTATTTCGCCTTGTGTTTTCCGTTGACGCGATACGCAAAGGTGCTGGAACTTAGGGCCTTGAAACATTGACTGGCATGCAATCCGGACTTGCATGCCGGGTCAGAAATTGGGAACAGACCGGAAGCTGAAAAAGAGCGGCACCGGCAAAAACAGGAGAGTGACGATGACTGAATTTCTGAAACAAAATATCGGCCGCCGGGCCGTGCTCGGCGCCGGCCTTGCCGGTGTGTCGATGCTGGCCATGCCATCGATCCTGCGGGCGCAGGACAAGTCGCTGAAAGTCGGCGTCTATGGTGGTTATTTCAAGGATTCGTTCGACAAGAACATCTTCCCGGAATTCACCAAGGCGACGGGCATCGCGATCGAAGCCGTTGCCGAACCGACCGGCGAAGCCTGGCTTGTCCAGCTCGAACAGGCGGCCAAGGCCGGCCAGGCGCCTGCTGACGTCTCGATGATGTCGCAGGTTTCGATGCTGAAGGGCCAGGCGACCGACCTCTGGGCGCCGCTCGATGTTGCCAAGATCAAGAATGCGTCCAATCTGATCGATCGCTTCGTCAACAAATACCCGGATGGTCGCATTGCCGGTATCGGCGCCGTTTCGTGGTACATCACGCTGGTGACGAACACCGATGTCTACAAGGAAGCCCCGACCTCCTGGGAAGCTTTCTGGGATCCGGCGAATGTCGACAAGCTCGGTCTGCTGGCGCTCGTATCCAATTCCTTCCTGCTCGAAGTGACGGCCAAGACCTTCTTTGGCGGCACCAATGCGCTCGATACGGAAGAGGGGATTGAGAAGGCCTTTACCAAGCTCGCCGAAGTCAAGCCGAACGTTCGGCTCTGGTATCGCGACGAGGCACAGTTCGAGCAGGCGCTGAAGTCGGGCGAAATCCCGATGGGGCAGTATTATCACGACGTTACCGGCCTTGCGGCTGCCGACGGCAATCCGGTCCGCTCGACCTTCCCGAAGGAAGGCGGCATTCAGGACTCCGGTTGCTGGGCGCTGTCGCGCGCCTCGCAGAAGGTCGAGGAGGCCCACATCTTCATCGACTATATGAGCCAGCCGTCGATCCAGGCCATTCTGTCGCGCAAGGTCGGGACCTCGCCGACCGTCAAGCGCGAACTCACGGATCTCACCGCAGAAGAGTTCGCCGCCGTGTCGTCCGACATCGAGCCGATCATTCCGCGCTACGACCTCTACCAGACGAAATCGGATTGGCTGAACCAGAAGTGGACCGAGCTGATCGTCGGTTGAGGGTGCGCCCCTCATCCGGCCTATCGGCCACCTTCTCCCCGTGAACGGGGAGAAGGACTAAGCGGCAACCTCGATCGTCCCCTCTCCCCGCTCGCGGGGAGAGGGTTAGGGTGAGGGGCTTTGAATATTACGTTCGAGAAGCGGAACAAGGAAACTCATGTCAGGCCTCGCGCTCAACAACGTCACGAAGGAATTCGGGACCTTCACTGCGGTCAACAATGTCGATCTGACGGTGCCGCACGGCACGTTCGTCTGCATGCTCGGACCGTCCGGCTGCGGCAAGACCACGCTCCTCAGGATGATCGCCGGCCTCGACCTGCCGACAGGCGGCGCAATCCGGCTCGACGGCGACGACATCACCCGCGTCCCGACGCACAAGCGCAATCTCGGCATGGTGTTCCAGTCGCTGGCGCTGTTCCCGCACCTGACGGTCGGCGAGAATATCGCCTATCCCCTGCGTATCCGCAGCGCGCCGAAGGAAGACCAGAAAAAGCGCGTTGATGAACTGCTCTCGATGATCCATCTCTCCGGCTATGCGGACCGGCCGGTATCGAAACTCTCCGGCGGCCAGCGGCAACGCGTGGCGATCGCGCGCGCTCTTTCGATCTCGCCGAAGCTCTTCCTGCTCGACGAACCGCTCTCGGCGCTCGATGCCAAGCTGCGCGAGGCAATGCAGGTCGAACTGCGCCAGCTCCAGCAGAAACTCGGCATCACCACCATCGTCGTGACGCACGACCAGCGCGAGGCGATGACGATGGCCGACACGGTCGTGGTGATGAACCGTGGAGAGATCCGTCAGGCGGCATCTCCGATTGAAATCTACCGTCGCCCCGCCGACACCTTCGTCGCCGACTTCATCGGCTCCACCAACCTGCTCGAGGCGGAAGCCGACAGCGCCGGCCGAGTCACCGTGCTCGGTCAGCCGGTTGCCGGCATTTCCCTTGGCCCGAATATCAGCAAGGCGACGCTGTCTGTCCGGCCGGAAGACGTGCATCTGACGGCGCCCGGCGACGGCGCGCTGTCCGGCACGGTGACCTTCGTGCGCGATCTCGGCGGCACGATCGAGACATTCGTCGACGTTGCCGGCCGGCAGATCATCGCCGTCTCGACGCCGCGGGCGCGGCCCGATGTTTCCGTCGGCCAGCCGGTTGGCGTGGTGCTCTTGCCCGACGTTTGCGTGGTGCTTGCCAAATGAGACGCGAAACGCCGCAACGCCTGGCCGACTACGGGCCGCTGTTCTTCCCGGCGATGATGCTCATCGTCTTCTTCGTCGTGCCCTTTGCGACGATGATCGCCGTCTCGTTTTTCCAGCGCCAGCAGGGCGGCTTCTATGTGCCGGCCTTCGAACTTTCGAACTACCAGCGATTCCTCAGCCTGTTCTTCGCCAATGTGCTCGGCTTCTCGCTGATGCTGGCGATCGCGGTTGCGATCTGCTGCGTCGTGCTCGCCATCCCCTTTACCTACCTTCTGACTCGCATGGCGAGAAAAGTGCAGATCATCTGGCTGGTGGCGCTGCTGTCTGTGCTGTCGCTGTCGGAAGTCATCATCGGCTTTGCCTGGTCGACGCTGTTTTCACGCACCGCCGGGATCACCAATCTGCTGGTCATGGCGGGGCTCATGAGCGAGGCGAAGGCGCTTTTGCCGAGCTTCGGCGCGGTCCTGACCGGCATGGTCTATCAGGCCTTCCCCTATACGGTGCTGGTGCTTTATCCGGCACTGGTGCGGCTGGACCCGACACTGACGGAAGCGGCTCGCACGCTTGGCGCTTCGCCCATCAAGGCCTTCTTCACCGTCGTAGTGCCGGCGTTGCGCAACACCATCACCGCGACGCTGATCATGGTCTTCATCTTCGCGCTCGGTTCCTATCTCTTGCCGCAGCTTCTCGGTCGCCCGCAGCACTGGACCCTGTCGGTGCTGATCACCGATCAGGCGATCTACCAGTCCAACATGCCGTTTGCGGCCGCGATGGCGGTGTTCCTGGTGCTGGTGACGCTCGGACTGGTGGCGCTGACCGTGATAGCCGGACGCAAGGGAGAAGCAGCATGACCAGTGCGCTCAGCAAAGTCTATTTCTTCCTGATCGGCCTGTTCATGGCGCTGCCGATGATCGTCGTTGCCGGCGTGTCGGTGAACGCGAAGCAGACGCTGGCTTTCCCGCCAAAAGGCTTCTCGCTCTCCTGGTACGGCGAAATCTTCCTCAATCCCGAATGGCGCAACGCATTGCTTGCTTCGCTGACGCTCGCCATCCTGTCGGCGGCTCTGGCGGTGGCGATCGCCCTGCCGCTTGCCTGGTTCCTGTGGCGACGGATCGCTCCCTGGGCGAACATCTTCCAGTTGCTCGGCGTGGCGCCCTTCACGCTGCCACCGGTCATCACGGCACTCGGGCTGCTCACCTTCTGGGCGACCACCGGCTTTTACGGCCAGCCATGGACCGCCGTCGTCAGCCATGCGATCTTCTTCGTCACCTTGCCGCTGGTGACCCTGTCGCTTGGCTTCACGGCGATTGACCGGTCGTTGGTCGAGGCGGCCGCCACCATGGGGGCCGATGACAAGACGATCTTTCGCACGGTGGTCCTGCCGCTGATCCTGCCCTATATCGTCTCTGGCTATGCCTTCGCCTTCGTGCTGTCGCTCAACGAGTATATCGTCGCCTATATGACCGTCGGTTTCATCATGGAAACACTGCCGATCAAGATCTTCAACGCGCTCCGCTACGGTTACACGCCGACCATGGCTTCGGTGACGATCCTGTTCGTGGTGACGGCGGCCGTCATCTTCTCCCTCGTCGCGCGGTTCGGCGATTTGCCGAAGCTGCTCGGCGCCATGTCATCGGACGACACATGATTACGCTCGCCGCCCTGCAGATGAGATCGGAAAGCGGCGACGTTGCCGCCAATCTGGCACGCATCGGTGAGGCGGCGAGGGATGCTGCCGGCAAGGGCGCAAGCCTGCTGATCACGCCGGAGCTCGGGCTGACGGGCTATGGCGCCGGTGACATCATAAGCGATCTGGCAGAGCCTGCGAATGGACCTTTGGTGCGGAGGCTACAGGCGATTTCAACGGCGACCGGGGTGGCGGTGATCGCCGGTTTTGCCGAGAGGGCGGGTCCCGAAGTCTTCAACAGCGCTGTTTACGTCGACGGCGCGGCAGAACCCGTCGTCTATCGCAAATCGCATCTCTACGGGGCCTACGAGCGTGCGCTGTTTGCTGCCGCCGCGCCGAGCGCGGTGTTGTTCACCCATCGCGGCGTCAAGTGCGGCATGCTGATCTGTTATGATGTGGAGTTTCCGGAAAACGTCCGGCGGCTGGCTCTGGCGGGCGCCGACGCGGTACTGGTGCCCACGGCGCTACCGGCCGGTTATTCGGGCACCTTCATTGCCGATCACATGATCCAGACCCGTGCCTTCGAAAACCAGGTTTTCGTTGCCTATGTCAATCATTGCGGCGCCGACGAGCGCTTCACCTTCGCAGGTTCCTCGCGCATCGCCGCACCCGATGGCAGCCTGCTTGCAGGCGCCGCATCCCATGGCGAGACGCTGATGATCGTGACCGTCGATCCGGCCGTATTCGATGTTTCGAGAAGCGAAAATACCTATCTGAGCGATTTGCAGCGCCAGGCGTGATCGCCTCGCGCGACGAGGTGCTGCAAAGCCGCCGCGACTGTCCACGGTCATTGAACGTTCTGTTCGGGCTGTGCCCCTTTATTAAACAGGTGAAGCGACCGATATTCGCTCCATATCTTTCCGATGGAGGAGGCAGCCATGAGCTTGCAACTGACAGGAATTCATCATCTGACGGCGATCACCGCGAACGCGCCTGAAAACCTGCGTTTCTATACGCAGACGCTCGGCATGCGCCTGGTCAAGAAGACGGTCAATCAGGACGACACCAGTGCCTACCATCTCTTCTACGCCGACGGACAGGCGACGCCCGGGACGGACCTGACCTTCTTCGACTGGCCGGTCCAGCCGGAAGGCCGTGGCACCCACAGCATATCGCGCACCGGCCTGCGTGTCGGCAGCCGCGACACGCTCGCCTGGTGGAAGAGCCGTTTCGACCAGCTCAAGGTCAAATCCGAGGCAGTGACCGAAATCGACGGCCGCGCCTCGCTCGACTTCGAGGACGGCGAGGGGCAGCGGTTGCGGTTGATCGACGATGGCGGGCTGGCGCCATCTCACCCATGGGACAGGAGCCCGGTTCCGGCCGAGCATCAGATCAAAGGCCTCGGCCCCATCATCATGAGCGTGCCGGATCTCACCAATACGGCGGCGGTTCTGGAAGAGGTGATGAATATGAGCAGGGTGCGCCAGTATGCGTCGCCGGATGGCATTGGCGACGTGCATGTGTTCTCGATGGGCAAGGGCGGTCCGGCGGCGGAGCTGCATGTCGCCGTCCAGCCGGGGTTGCCGGCTGCCCGGCAGGGCGCCGGCGCCGTCCACCACGTCGCCTTCCGCGCTCCGGACGTGGCGGCGCTGCATGAATGGACCGAACGGCTGCAAAACTTCCGCCTGCCGTCGAGCGGCGAGGTCGAACGCTATTATTTCCGCTCACTCTATTTCCGCGAGCCGAACGGCATCCTGTTTGAGATCGCAACCGACGGCCCCGGCTTTGCGGTCGACGAACCGATGGAAACGCTCGGTGAAGGGCTGTCGCTACCGCCATTCCTGGAACACAAACGCAGCCAGATCGAAGCGAGGCTGAAGCCGCTGGTCTAGCAGAATAGGCCGGGGAGCATCGTTTTCCGGCTTTTCCATCTGTACTTTTTCGCTTTTCTGACCATCTTTTGCGAAAACAAAGGATGGAATCGGATGACAAAACTGATCGGCATTTCCGGGAGCCTGAGAAAGGCATCGTTCAACAAATCCCTCTTGAACGCGGCGATCCCGCTGGCGCCGGAAGGCGTGACGTTCACGACGGGAACCATCGAGGGCATCCCGCTCTACAATGCCGATGTCGAGAAAGAAGGGGTGCCGGCCGCGGTGCAGCTTCTCAAAGACCAGATCGCGGCGGCCGACGGCGTCATTCTCTTCACGCCGGAATACAACAACTCCATACCCGGCGTTTTCAAGAACGCCATCGACTGGGTGAGTTCCTCGATGACCGGTGCGCCGAATGTCTTTGCGGGCCGCGCCTTCGCGCTGGCCGGCACGTCGCCCAGCGCCTTCGGCACCCTGCTCAGCCAGAATGCCTGGCTGCCGGTGCTGCGCACGCTGGGCGCCGACCTCTGGTCCGGCAAGCGGCTGATGCTGCCGAAAGCGGGCTCGCTGTTCGACAAGGACGGCAACCTTGTCGACGAAGATGCCAAGGCAAGGCTGAGGGCCTTTGTCGAGGCCTTCGCCGCTTATGTCGCCCGGAAAACCGCCTGAGTCTTGGCCGTCAGGCTCCGAAGGATTTCAGCCATTCGCGAACGGCCTTCGCGTCCATGTCGCCGATCTCGTGTCCGGCTTTCAGCGTGACGGTCTCAAGCGTCGCGCCTGCCTTGCGCAGAATCGCCTCAAGCGGCGAGGCATAGCGGGAATAGGCGTCTGTTGCCCCTGTCACCGTCAGGATATTGGTGCCGGAAAGATCGGCGTCCGGTACCGTTTCCAGCGGGTTCATCATGCGCAGCAGCGCGGCATTCCTGATCAGGCCCGGATGAAGCAGCATGGTCGCGATCAGCATGTTGGCACCGTTCGAATAGCCGATGAAAACCATCCTTTCGCGGTCGATGCCGTAGGCCGGAACGGCGCCCTCGATCATCGCGACAAACGCTTCGACTTCGGAGACGATATCCTTCTGGTCGAAGCTGAAGGGCGTGATCCGGCGAAAAAACCGCGGGAAGCCCTCTTCGGTGCTACGTCCCCTCAGGCTGAAGAGCAGGGAATTCGGGGCGATCTGCCGGCCGAGTGGCAAGAGGCTCGTCTCGTTGGCGCCGCTGCCATGCAGCAGCACGAGGGTGCGCCCGTCCGGATGGTCTGGCTGGTGCAGGCGGTGAATGAAGGGCAGGTCGCGCTGGGTGAAACGCTCCTCGCCCGGCAACGCGAATTGCGGCAGGACGACGAGGTTGGATTCCAGATCGCCGCCGAAATGTTCGGGAACGAACAGGCGCGTTCCGAGCGAGGCCACATCCTCGTCGACCGTCATGCCGGGGGCGTCGGTTGCGAATTCGAACAGCGTGCCGGCCGGCTCGCGCACATAGAGCGAGAAGAAATATTTGCGGTCGTGGGCCGAGATCGTTCCGGCGTCCTCCGCCGCCAGCCGTGTACGCAGATCGTCGACGGCGGCCCTGTCGGCTGCCCGGAAGGCGATGTGGTCGATCGTGCCCGTCCCGGGGGCGGCGGTCCAGAATCCGCTGGCATCGCGAACGTCGATGACATCGCCGGAGGCCGAGCCGAGGCGGCGGATGGTCTCGGTCCTTGCCGTTTCGGCATAGCCGAAATGCCGGCCGATGAAGGCTGCCGTCCCCTCCGGTTTGTCCGTCAGGATCGTTGCGCCACGCAGCCGCCGGATTGCGTCCTGAGGCAGAATCTCCTGCGTGGCGCAGGGTGTGTCGGTGGCAAGGGCCGCGGTACCGACGAGTTTGACGATGACGCCGTCGGGATCCTTCAGCCGGATGACGGGTTCATCGAACTCCTGGGTCGGACCAGTTGTAGAGATATTGTATCGCAGCGCCCGGGTCAGCCAGAAGCCGATGCTTTCCGGCGCAATGGCAAAGGCGATCTCGCTCGGCTGGCCATGACCGACGCGGCCCGGCGCCCCGTCTTCCCAGACGAGGAACGTCACCAGCGATCCCGGCGACCCGATGGCATCGCCATAGAGCAGGTGAAGCTGCATCGCGTCTTCAAATCCCGCTGTCCGTTTGACCAAACGCAGGCCGAGAAAACCGGCGTAGAAGTCAACATTCGCTTGTACCTTGCGGGTGATCAGCGTGATGTGGTGGATACCGCTCGTCATGTCATGAAACCTTTTGATCACGCCGCAGGAAAGCAGCAAATGGCGGTCGACGCCAGCCCTGCCGGGCGAACACAGCGTCACCGCACGAAGATAGGAAAGCGCCTTTGAGCCGCTGGCGTCAGCCGATCTTGGGACGATCCTTCGTCAGGAATGCCTTGAAGGCGTCAGCATAATCCGGGTGCCAGCGCGACAGGGGCGGGCGGTTCTCGATGATATCGCCGGCGGCCCATAGGATGCGTTTCTCGTCGGTGGCGCGCTCGACGTCATTGTCCGGGCAGAGAATGTAGAAGTCGTCGTTTTCGAGGCTTTGCATCATGAAATCGACCGTTTCCTGCGGCGTCCAGGCGCCCTGAGGCTTTTCCGTCCGGCCCTGGGCGGTGAGCGCCGTGTAGACGAATCCTGGAATCAGCAGGTGTGCCGTGATCCTGCAGTCGGGCGTGTTGCGCAATTCGTGCTGCAGTGCTTCGGTGAAGGCTTTGACGCCGGCCTTCGTCACATTGTAGGCGGGGTCGCCAGGTGGGGTGGTGATGCCCTGCTTGGAGCCGGTATTGATGATGAGGCCGGTCTGGCCGTGGGCGATCATGCCGGGCGCAAAGATGCGTGAACCGTTGATGACGCCCCACAGATTGACGGCGAAGACCTTTTCCCACGCGTCCTGCGCGCCGAACATCGAGCTGCCCGGAATGCCGGCATTGTTCATCAACACGTGAACGCGGCCGAACAGCGCGACGACGTCCCGTTCCAGCGCCTGCAGCGATTCGATCGACGCCACATCCGCGGCAATGGCTGCCACGCTGTCTAAGCCATGCGGGGACAGCGCCGCCGTCTCGCGCGCCGCCGTGTCCAGCCGTTTGCCCGGCAGATCGGCGAGCACGACGTTCATTCCGAGGCCAGCGAAGCGCTGGGCGGCGGCAAGGCCGATGCCTGACGCGGCTCCGGTCACAACGGCGACATGGTTGCTGGCAAAGGCTGGATGGTTCATTGCGGTTCCGTCCCATTCTGAAGGGTATGATCTCGAAGCGAAAAACTAGGCTTGCCGGGTGCAGAAGTCCACCGGCGCGTTGCAAGCTGCCCTTGCCGGGAAAACATTGGCCTCTAATTTTCATTGTAAATCAAAGCCCTGTTTCCAGGGCCGATCTTTCACTTTGCCGAGGACACCCGATGGCCGCTCCTAAAGCCCGCAACAGCAAACAGACGCCCTGCGAGCAGTGTCCCTTGCGGGCGCTCGAGCATTTCCGTGAATTCAAACCGGACGAACTCGCGTTTGTTTCCAACTTCAAGACGGGTGAACTGGCTGTCGATGCGGGAACGACGATCCTGGTGGAGGGATCTCACAGCGCCCATCTTTTTACGGTGCTTTCCGGGTGGGGCTTTCGCTACAAGATGCTGGACGACGGCCGACGGCAGATATTGAACTATATGATGCCGGGCGACCTGATCGGCCTTCAAGGCAGCCTCATGGGCGAGATGCAACATTCGATCGAAGCGCTTTCGCCCGTGATCCTGTGTGTGTTCGAGCGTGACAAACTCGGCACGCTATTTCGCAACTACCCCGATCTTGCTTTTGACCTGACCTGGATTGCAGCGCAGGAAGAGCGCATCCTCGATGAAAACCTGCTCAGCATCGGTCGCCGTTCGGCACTGGAAAGGGCGGCCTATCTGCTAGCCTTCCTCTATCAGCGCGCCAGGGCGGTGCATCTTTTCAAAGGCGCGCGCGTCTCCATTCCAATCACCCAGCAGCATGTCGCCGATACGCTCGGGCTTTCGATCGTGCACACCAACAAGACATTGAAAAAACTGGGGGAACGGAAGCTGATCCGCTGGGCTGATCGCGGCTGCGATATTCTCGACGACAAAGGCCTGATGAAGATTTCGGGCTGGGAAGGGCATTCGGAAAAGACGCGCCCCTTTATCTGACTGCGAAAGAGCGCCCGTCCAACGCAATCGCCGAGATGGTCCGGCCGTTCGATGATCTACATGTCTTATTTAAATGCCGCCGCCCCGTTCTTGTTTTAACTGGAAAGGTTCGAGACCCGTTCGCAGCTGAGCGGCCGAAGGCAGGGACCAATATCGGTGGCATTTACGGAAGTCGAAGTTTTGACGAAGCGTGTGTTGGTGCTGGAAGACAATTTGCTCATTGCCATGGAGGCGGAGGATATTTTGAAATCGCTGGGCGTCGAGCACGTCGAGATTGCCACTGACCTGACGCAGGCCGCGGCACTCATCGAACAGCAGACCTTCGATTTCGTATTTCTCGACGTCAAACTTGGTCCCCACACGAGCTTCGATTTCGCCGGCGTGCTGATCGCGCGCGGCATCGCCTTCGGCTTCGTCAGCGGCTATGGCGAGGACGCAAGTTTTCCGGCGGCTTTGCGGGACGTTCCCCGGATCGGCAAGCCGTTCAATGAACGGTCGCTCGGCAGCCTCCTCGGTGTCGTGGTGACTGGTCGATCATGAGTTTCCTGCCCTCGGAACTGGTCACGGACGTCCCGTTCTGCGTTCCCCGACCAAGAGAGCAATCCGGTTTTTCTCGCCCTTTGTAAGAAATTCTCATAAGTTCGCCGTCCAGTCTGCTTGGTGCCCACGAGGGCCGATTCTTCTCGCTGTGAAAATTGCGTCCTGTCCGTCCGGGTAGCTTGTCACGGTCTTTGACCTTCTATATTGAGGGGCCACAATAAATGGTTCAGCGCGATTTTCGGAGCGAGCAGCCGCAGATGAACGGAAAACAAAATCACGGCCCGGGCAGGTGGTTGGCGGCGACTGCCGTTATGCTCGTTCTCGCCTCCTGCCAGGGCGAGACGCAGCAATCGGAGAAGGAAAAGGCGACGGTGCGGGTGCAAAGCGCCGACGTTGTCGACTATCAGCAGAGGGTGATGCTCACTGGCGAGGTCGTCGCCCATGTCCAGACCAATCTTTCGTTCCGCGTCAGCGGTCAGGTAACGGAGTGGTATGCGGATGTCGGATCGCACGTGACGGTCGGAGACGTTCTGGCGCGCATCGACCCAAGGGTGCAGCAGGCGGATGTCAGGTCTTCGGAAGCCGCAGTCCGTTCGGCGGAAGCGCAGGTGAGGCAGGCCACATCCGCTTTCGAACGTCAAAAATCCCTGCTTGCGAAAAATTCCACGACGCAGGAAGCCTTCGATCAGGCGCAGACGGCCTTGCGGACTGCCGAGGCATCGCTCGATTCCGCCAGGGCGCAACTCGGCACATCGCGCGATGCCCTTTCCTACACCGAGCTACGCGCCGATGCGGACGGCATTGTGACCGTGCGCAACGCCGAAGCGGGCCAGGTGGTTCAGGCAGCGCAAACCATGTTCAGCGTCGCGAGGGACGGCCCGCGCGATGCGATCTTCAACGTCTATGAATCGCTGCTTTTCGAAAGGCCCGCGGAGCCCAAGATCGGTCTGGCGCTGGTCAGCGACCCCTCGGTCAAGGCCGAAGGAGTGGTCAGCGAGATCTCGCCGACGATCGACGCGGCGACGGGCACGGTGCGCGTCAAGGTCGCTATGGACAGCACGCCCGACCGCATGACGCTGGGCGCGCCGGTCACCGGTTTTGCCAGTTCCCGGCCAATGAAACTGGTTATCCTGCCCTGGACCAGCCTTTCCGAACTGGATGGCAAGCCTGCCGTCTGGGTGGTGGATGAAAAAAACAGCACCGTCGATCTGAAGCCGGTGACGGTGGCGACGTACGAGAAGGGCCGCGTGCTCATTTCCGATGGCATCGCCAAGGGCGAAACCGTGGTGGTCGAGGGTGCAAAGATGCTGCGTCCCGGCCAGGTTGTCGACGTCATCAAGGAGCAGGCGGAATGAACCGGATATCGCTGGCGCTGGTTTTCGCGCCTGTCACGCTTCTGATGCTCACGGGTTGCCAGAAGGGCGAGGAGCAGGGGCCTCCGGTGATCCGTCCGGTGCTTTCACAAATCGTCACTCCCACGCGTCTGCCCGGTTCCACTTTCGCAGGCACCGTGCAGCCGAAGGTTCAGACCGCTTTCGGTCCGCGCACGACCGGTCTTCTTGTGGCCCGTGACGTCGATACCGGCGATGTGGTCCGCCGCGGTCAATTGCTGGCGACGCTCGATCCGACGGCGCTCGAGCTTGCGGTCGGGTCGGCCCGCGCAGATCTCGCCAATGCCCAAGCCACGCTCGCCAATGCCGTTTCCGTCGAGCGCCGCGCCAAGGCACTGTTCAAGGTTGGCACGGAAACCCAGGCGGCAGTGGAAAGCACCGAGCAGGCGAGGACGGCGGCTCAAGCTTCGGTCGTGCAGGCGCAGGCAGCCTTGGCGAAGGCCAAAGAGCAACTTTCCTATACGCAAGTCACGGCTGCATTCGACGGCGTCGTGACGCAGACCGGGGCGGAGGTGGGGCAGGTCGTCGCCGCCGGCGCCGCCGTCGTGACGGTGGCCCGGCCAGATGAGCGCGACGCCGTGGTGGATGTGCCGGATGGCAATGCGCTGTTGCCGGTGGGCACACCGTTTTCGGTGACCCTACAGATCAATCCTGCCATGGCGGTGAGCGGCAAGGTGCGCGAGATCGCGCCGGCCGCAGATGCCGCCACCCGAACGCGCCGCATCAAGATCGCTCTTGAAAACCCGCCGGAGAGTTTCCGGCTCGGAACGACGATCACCGCTTCCCTGAAGGAAGCCGCCGTCGAGCAAATGGTTCTGCCGGCGACCGCTATCCTTCTGCGCGACGGCAAATCCTTTGTCTGGGTGGTCGACGAGGGTGACGGAACCGTCAAGAGCCGCGAAGTGATCACCGGGCATGCGCTCGGAAGTGGGATCGTCGTTACCGCCGGCATCGACGCCGGGATGCGTGTCGTGACAGCCGGCGTGCACAGTCTTCAGGAAGGGCAGAAAGTGAAATTCGAAAACAAGGCGCGGTCATGAAGAAGTTCAACCTTTCCGACTGGGCACTCGATCATGCCTCGATGGTCTGGTATTTCATGATCGTCTTCGGCCTGCTCGGCTTTTTTTCCTATCTGAGCCTCGGCCGCGAGGAAGACCCGTCCTTCACCATCAAGACCATGACGATTTCGGCCCAATGGCCGGGCGCTTCGGTCGAGGAGACCACGCGGCAGGTCACCGAGCGCATCGAGCGCAAGCTCGAAGAGCTTGAATCCCTCGATTACACCCGCAGCATCACCACTTCGGGCCAGACGCTCGTCTTCGTCAATCTGAAGCAGTCGACGAAGGCCCGCGATGTCGCCTCGATCTGGGTGACCGTGCGCAACATGATCCGCGATATCAGCGGCCAGTTTCCCTCCGGAGTCGTGGGGCCATCGTTCAACGACCGGTTCGGCGATGTGTTCGGCAATATCTATGCCTTCACCGCCGATGGCCTGACGCAGAGGCAATTGCGCGATTATGTCGAGGACGCCCGCCGGCAGATCCTTACCGTTCCGAACATCGGCAAGGTCGATATCATCGGCGCGCAGGACGAGGTGATCTATCTTGAGTTCTCGGCGCGCCAGCTCGCCGCACTCGGCATCGACCAGAACGCTGTCGTCGCCACGCTGCAGGCGCAGAACGCCATCGCGCCCTCGGGCGTCGTGCAGGCCGAGGGAGAGCGGATCAGCCTGCGCGTCAACGGCCAGTTTACCTCGGAAGAAAGCCTGCGCGCCGTCAACCTGCAGGTGAACGACCGCTTCTTCCGGCTGAGCGACATCGCCACGATCACCCGCGGATATACCGATCCGCCCTCAGCACTGTTTCGATTCAACGGACAGCCCGCGATCGGTCTTGCCATCGGCATGAAGCAGGGCGCCAACCTCCTGGACTTCGGTGCCCATGTCGAGGAGCAGATCAAGGCGGTGGAAGCCGAGTTGCCGGTCGGCGTCGGCGTGCACCTCGTCTCCGACCAGCCGCTGATCGTCGAAGAGGCCGTTTCGGGGTTCACCCGCGGACTGGCGGAGGCGGTGATCATCGTGCTTGCCGTCAGCTTTGTCAGCCTCGGCATGCGCGCCGGCTTCGTCGTCGCCCTTTCTATTCCGCTGACGCTCGCCATCACCTTCGTCGTCATGTCCTATTTCGGCATTTCGCTGCAGCGCATTTCGCTCGGCGCGCTGATCATTGCGCTCGGCCTTCTCGTCGATGACGCGATGATCGCGGTGGAAATGATGGTGGCACGGCTGGAGGCGGGCGACTCTCTGCGTAAGGCAGCGACGTTTGTCTATACCTCGACCGCCTTTCCGATGCTGACCGGCACGCTCGTCACCGTCGCGAGCTTCATTCCGGTCGGCCTCAACGACAGCGCCGCGGGCGAATTCACCTTCACGCTGTTCGTCGTCATCGCCGTTTCGCTGCTGGTCTCGTGGATCGTTGCCGTGGTGTTTGCGCCGCTGCTCGGTGTCACCATCCTGCCGAAAACCATGAAGCAGCATCACGGCGAGAAAGGCCGACTGGCACGGATGTTCTCCGCCGTTCTCCTCCTGTGCATGCGCTGGCGCTGGACCACCATCGTCGCCACCGTGGTCGTTTTTGCGGCCTCCGTCTTCGGCATGGGCCACGTTCAGCAGCAGTTCTTCCCGTCGTCCGACCGGCTTGAGCTGATCGTCGACTGGTCGCTGCCGCAAAACGCATCGATCACCGAGACCGACGCGCAGATGGCGAAGTTCGAGCAGGACAAGCTCGTCGGCAATCCCGATATCGAACGGTGGTCCACCTATGTCGGCCAGGGCGCGGTACGCTTCGTCTTGTCCTTCGATGTACAGCCGCCGGATACGTCCTTCGGCCAGACGATCATCGTCACCAAGAGCTTGGAGGTGCGCGACAAGGTCCGCGCCGACCTGCAGAAATACCTGAAGGAAACCTTCATCGGTACGGATGCCTATGTGAAGCTGCTCGACATCGGCCCACCCGTTGGCCGTCCGGTGCAATATCGCGTCAGCGGGCCGGATATCGGCGAAGTGCGCAAGCACGCGCTCGAACTCGGCAGCGTTCTCGCACGCCATCCGCTGCTCGGCGGCATCGTCTATGACTGGAATGAACCGGCCCGCGTGATCAAGGTCGATGTTCTGCAGGATAAGGCCCGCCAACTGGGTGTTACCTCGCAGGATATCTCCTCGGCGCTGAACGGCATCGTCGGCGGTACGACCGTCACGCAGGTTCGTGACGATATCTATCTGATCAACGTCGTTGCCCGTGCCAAGGTGTCGGAGCGGCAATCGATCGAGACGTTGCGTGATCTTCAGCTGCCGGGCGCAAGCGGCACCTCCGTACCGCTCGCCGCGGTTGCGAACTTCCGCTACGAAATGGAGCAGCCGGTGGTCTGGCGGCGGTCGCGCATGCCGACGCTGACCGTCAAGGCGGGCATCATCGGCCCGACGCAGCCGGCGACGATCGTCGCGCAGTTGGAAAAGGACGTCGCCGCCTACGCCGAAAAGCTGCCACCGGGATACAAGGTGACACTCGGCGGCAGCGTCGAGGAAAGCGCCAAGAGCCAGGCGCCGATTGCGGCTGTCGTGCCATTGATGCTGTTCGTCATGGCGACGATCCTGATGATCCAGCTTCAGAGCTTCTCGCGACTGTTCCTTGTCTTTGCGGTAGCGCCGCTGGCGCTGATCGGGGTGGTCGCGGCGCTTTTGTCGAGCAATTCGCCGATGGGCTTCGTCGCCATTCTCGGCATCCTGGCGCTGATCGGCATCCTCATTCGCAATTCCGTCATCCTGGTCGTGCAGATCGAGGATCTGCGCAAGGAGGGGATGGCGCCCTGGCAGGCCGTGCAGGAAGCGACCGAACACCGCATGCGGCCGATCATGCTCACCGCCGCGGCAGCCAGCCTGGCGCTGATCCCGATCGCGCGCGAAATCTTTTGGGGACCGATGGCCTACGCCATGATGGGCGGCATCATCGTCGGCACGGTGCTGACGCTGCTCTTCCTGCCGGCGCTCTATCTCGCCTGGTTCCGTATCAGGCCGCCGGAAAAGGAGGACGAGGCGACAGCCGCGGGCACGGAAACGCCGGTTTCCGGCGAGGCCGTGCCGGTTTAGGAGATATCGTCCCTCTGTCGGATGTTATTGGGACTGTTCCACACCTTCTTCACCCCCCTCTGCCCTGCCGGGCATCTCCCCCTCAAGGGGGGAGATTGGCGTGGGGCTGGCCTCTTGCTCCCGATCTCCCCCCTTGAGGGGGAGGTGTCACGGAGTGACAGAGGGGGGTATTTCGATGCTGTCGTGTAATGTGACTCGGAGAAAAACAGCACCGCCTCTAAGCCGACTTTCGTTGGCAGGCCAACGAACGTCTGCTTAGGCGTTTGTTTTAACGCAGGTTCTGGCCGGAAAACCGTTGGACACTTTTCCGAAACCTGCTTAGCGCGCCTTACAGCATGACCACCGTCAGCTCCGTTTTGTCGTAGCCGAAATCGAGCGGCGTGGTTCCCGTGTGTTCCAGGACCAGCCAGTCTCCGGCATTCAGAAGCGCCACTCCGACCGCGCAATTGCCGTAGGATGAAGAGGCCGCGTCGTTGTCGTTGATGCTGGCGATCGTCGTCGTCCCATTGATCTTTACGGCAACCGAAAACGCGCCGGCGGGATTGGCTTCGACGCCGAGGGCTACGAGGTAAGGGGCCGTCACGGGAATGATCAGCCGGCTGCCGCCGCCGGCGACCGTGGCGCCAAGGGTGAAGCCGCCCTGGTTGACGCTCGGGGTAGAGAACCCGGTCTGCGAGCCGGATGCGGGCGTCAGCACACCGCCGCCGCGGGTGGCGCGCACCAGCGGCCGTTGCGGCATGCGCACCTGGCCCTGACCGGTAATATCGAGTGCAGACGTCCAGCTGGTGCCGTCGGGGCTGACCTTGATGGCGAATTCGTCCGTGCCGGCAAGGCCCATTTCCGCCCGGCCCGACCAGCCGCTCTGGAACAACAGGCTTGCTGTGTCGCCGGCCACCGCCTTGTTCACCTTCACCTGGTGACCATTGCCGTCATGGGTCAGCAGCGTGGCGGCGGCCGAGACGGCAAGCCGGTTGGTGCTGTCGGCGGTGGTGTTGATGCCGAGAAGCGACGGTGTGCCGATGGCGTCATAGATGGCCCAGGCCGCGCCGTCGTGGATCTTCAATTTGTCCTCGGCCAGGAACCAGCCGCGCCAGCCCTCTTTCGGGCTGATGAAGATCCAGTCGCCGTCCTGGCGGAAGGCGAGTTTGCCGCTCTTGCCAGTCCATGCGCCGGTCGAGGACGTGGCGATATCGTAGCAGGTTCCTTCCTCTGGATCGGAAGGCGGGGTTGCCAAGCTCGCTGTCACCGTCAGCTGGGTGACGGCGTCGAGCCGCTGCAGTGCTTCATTGTGGGTGACGTGCTTTTGTGCCTGGGAGGGCAGGATATAGGGCAGTTCGAGATTGGCGGTGGTCTCGCTCATCGTGCGGTTCTCCTTTGTCGTGAGGAGAAGGGTATCCGTTCACGGCAAAGCGGGGACGGATGCTCCAATGTAGCGTTGGCCGCAAAGGGGAATTTCGCCCGACTGTTCCCGCTGCCGCCGCACAGCGAGTAGGCGCGCAGTGCGCGCCTTCCGAAAAATCGCGTCAGTGTTTTCCCCGCGATACGAAGTGCGGGTTGGCGAAGTCGACGTCGAAGGCCTGATTGCGCTTTCCGTAGGACAGGGGATTGCCATCCATGGTGACTGTCTCGCCGCCGGCCGCCCGCAAAACGGCGTCGCCGGCGGCGGTGTCCCATTCCATCGTCCGGCTGAGGCGTGGATAGATGTCGGCCAGACCTTCGGCGAGAAGACAGAATTTCAGCGACGAGCCGATGGACTCGTAATCGGTGATGCCGTGCTCGGCGAGGTAGGCGATGGTTTCCTGGTTGTTGTGCGACCGGCTGGCCAGCGCGACCAGGCGGTCGCCGCGGCTGCGGCAGCCGATGATCGTCGGCGGGCCGATTTCTCGTTGGCCCGAGACGACGGCCTTCTTCGCCTTGTTGCGGCTGGCGGCGTAGAGAATGCCGAGTGCCGGCGCGTAGACGACGCCGGCCACGGGCTCGCCGTTTTCGATCAGGGCGATATTGACGGTAAAGTCGTCGTTGCGGCCGACGAATTCCTTGGTGCCGTCGAGCGGGTCGACGAGAAAGAAGGGCTTGCCCTCGATATCGGGAACGTATCCGGCCGAGACGGCTTCCTCGGCGACGACAGGGATGTCCGGAAAGGCCGCTGCCAGCCGATCGAGGATGATCTTTTCCGCGCTCTCGTCGGCATCGGTGACGGGTGAGGAGTCGGCCTTGTAGCTGACATCCGGGCCGGCATGATAGACGTCGAGGATTGCTTTCCCCGCTGCCACGGCCGCTTCTTCCAGTATGTCCAGCATCTGCATCCTGCGCCCTTGATGAATTTTCTCCGGAAACCGCCAATGATGTTGTCCGGAACGACGAGTATACATCCACGTTCCTTACCGGTCTTTTCAAGATTTGTTCGTCGAATTTTATCGACTGTGCCGGATTTGGCACTGTATCGCAGGTTCGCTTCGGCTAGAGATTCGACAGCATGGCGTGGGCCGAGGCGGCCTTTGCGCTGGTCGCAGCCGGTGGAAATGTGGCGCTGCAGCATGATGGGGGAAATGGGACTGGCATGCGCTATTCGGCATTCTCGATCGTCAGGAACGCGCTTTCGGGCAACCTCAACTGGAAGCCGGCCTGGCGCCAGCCGGAGCCGAAACCATTCTATGACGTCATCATCGTCGGCGGCGGTGGCCACGGACTGGCGACGGCCTACTATCTCGCCAAGGAATTCGGCCTCAAGAACATCGCGGTTCTGGAAAGGGGCTATCTCGGTTCGGGCAATGTCGGCCGCAACACGACGATCGTGCGCTCCAACTACATGCTGCCCGGAAACGAGCCATTCTACGAATTTTCGATGAAGCTCTGGGAGGGCCTGGAGCAGGATCTGAACTACAACGCCATGCTGTCGCAGCGCGGCGTCATCAATCTCTACCACAACGACAGTCAGCGCGACGCCTATATCCGCCGCGGAAATGCCATGTGGATGGAGGGGGTTGCAGCCGAGCTGCTCGACCGAGCCGCGCTGAAGAAGATGCTCCCTTTCCTCAATTTCGACCATGCGCGCTTCCCGATCCTGGGCGGGCTGCTGCAGAAGCGCGGCGGCACGGCGCGCCATGACGCTGTCGCCTGCGGTTACGCCCGCGCCGCCGATCGCCTTGGCGTCGACCTCATCCAGAATTGCGAAGTCACCGGCATCCACCGCGAGAACGGCGCAGTGACGGGCGTCGACACGTCGAAGGGCTTCATCGGCTGCGGCAAGCTGGGCTTGGCGGTGGCGGGCAATACGTCGCAAGTCGGCCAGATGGCCGATCTGAAGCTGCCAATCGAAAGCCATGTGCTTCAGGCCTTCGTCACCGAAGGGCTGAAGCGGCGATCGATCACGTCATCACCTATGGCGCCGGGCATTTCTACATCTCCCAGTCAGACAAGGGTGGCCTCGTCTTCGGCGGCGAGATCGACGGTTACAATTCCTATGCGCAGCGCGGCAATCTGGCGACGGTGGAACATGTGATGGAGGAGGGGGTCTCGATGATCCCCGGCCTGTCGCGCGTGCGCGTGCTGCGCTCCTGGGGCGGCGTCATGGATATGAGCATGGACGGCTCGCCGATCATCAGCCATACGCCGATCGGCAATCTGTATCTGAACTGCGGCTGGTGTTACGGCGGCTTCAAGGCGACGCCGGCCTCAGGCTGGTGTTTCGCGCATCTGATCGCCAGGGACGAGCCCCATCCCGTCGCCCGTTTCCTGCGTCTCGATCGCTTCCAGCGCGGCTATGCCATCGATGAACGCGGCGCCGGCCCGCAACCCAATCTGCATTGAGACCCTGAATGGCAAGCCTTATCCATTGCCCGCACTGCGGCGTCCGGCCCAGCCAGGAATTTTCGATCCGCGGTGACGCATCGGTGGTGCGTCCGGCCCCCGACGCCGCAGATGAAGCCTGGCACGAATACGTTCATCTCCGTTCCAATCCGCGGGGCCGCCATCGGGAGCACTGGCACCATGTCGCGGGCTGTCGGCGATGGCTCGTCGTCGAGCGCGATACGTTTACCCATGACGTCTTTTCGGTGACGGATGGCGCAGCCGTGGCGCGGGAGGGTGGCCGATGACCGCCTATCGCCTCGGATCCGGCGGTGTCGTCGACCGCAGCAACACGTTGAGCTTCAAGTTCGACGGCCGGGCCATGAAGGGATATGCAGGCGAGACGCTGGCCTCGGCCCTGCTTGCCAATGATCAGCTTCTGGTCGGCCGCAGCTTCAAGTATCACCGGCCGCGCGGCATCGTCACGGCTGGCCCTTCCGAGCCAAACGCGCTGGTTGCGATCGGCAAGGGGGCAGCCACCGACCCGAATACCAAGGCAACGGTCGCCGAGCTTTACGCTGGGCTCGATGCCCGCAGCCAGAACCGCTGGCCGTCGCTGAAATACGACATCGGCGCCCTCAACGGTCTTCTGTCGCCATTCCTGTCGGCGGGTTTCTACTACAAGACCTTCATGTGGCCGGCTGCCTTCTGGGAGAAGGTCTACGAGCCTCTCATTCGCCGCGCCGCAGGTCTCGGCCGGGCCGTGCTGGAACACGATCCGCATAGTTACGAGAAGTGCTGGGCGCATTGCGACCTGATCGTTGTCGGCGCCGGACCGACGGGCCTGATGGCGGCGTTGACTGCCGGCCGCGTCGGGCTGCGGGTCATTCTGGCGGACGAAGATTTCCGGCTCGGCGGTTCGCTGCTGGCCGAGACGACACGCATCGACGACCGCCCTGCGGTGGATTTCGCCGAGGCATGCCTTGCCGAGCTTCGCGCTTTGCCGAATATCACGATCATGCCGCGCACTACCGTCTTCGGCTGGTATGACGACAATGTCTTCGGTGCGCTGGAGCGGGTGCAGAAGCATGTGGTCGCGCCGCAGGCGAAGCTGCCGGTGGAGCGGCTCTGG
The DNA here is from genome assembly GCF_000379605.1 of Rhizobium giardinii bv. giardinii H152. Lineage (GTDB taxonomy): Bacteria > Pseudomonadota > Alphaproteobacteria > Rhizobiales > Rhizobiaceae > Pararhizobium > Pararhizobium giardinii. Next base: position 119,206 of record NZ_KB902680.1, read on the forward strand.
CGTATCGTCGCCAAGCGCGCGCTGTTGGCGACGGGCGCGGAGGAAGGGCCGCTGGTGTTCGGCGGCAACGATCGGCCGGGCGTGATGATGGCAGGCGCCATGCGCACCTATGCCAACCGGTTCGGCGTTGCGGCGGGCAGGTCGGTGGCGATCTTCACCAATGGCAGCGCGGGCTACAGGACAGCCAGCGATCTCTCTGCTCATGGGGTCGAGGTGGCGGCCATCATTGACAGCCGCGACGCGCCCCGCGATGCGGCGCCAGCGGGTGTACGCGTCATTCCGTCCGCCTCGGTCATCGATACGCGCGGACGCCAGCGCGTCTGCGGCCTCGTGGTCGAACGTGCGGGTTTCGAGGAAACGATCGCCTGTGACGCGATCGGGATGTCCGGCGGCTGGAACCCGGTCATTCATCTCGCCTGCCAGCGCGGCGCGAAAGCGGTCTGGTCGCCGGAACTGAACACGTTTCTTGCGCCTGACATCGGCAACGGGCTGGTCGTTGCCGGCTCTGCCGCCGGCCGTTACAGCCTTGGCGGCTGTCTCCGGGACGGCGCGGAACGGGCTGCAAGGATCGCGGGAGATCTCGGTTTTCCATCCGTTGGCAATCCGTTGCCGGCGGTGGGCGACGAAGTCGATCCTTCCTTCACGGCATTGTGGTACGCCCCGGGCGCCAAGGCGAAAGCCTTTGTCGATTTCCAGAATGACGTTGATGTCAAGGATCTCGGCCTGGCTCTCAGGGAAGGTTTCGGCCATGTCGAGCATGCCAAGCGCTACACCACTGCCGGCATGGCAACGGATCAGGGCAAGTTGTCGGCTATCAACACCACCGGTCTTCTGGCGGCCATGCAGGGTATCAGCCCCGCCGACGTCGGAACCACCACCTTCCGTCCCTTCTATACGCCGGTCGCATTCGGTGCCCTGGCCGGAACAGCGCGTGACGAGCGTGCCGCGCCGGTGCGCAAGTCGCCTCTGTATGGCTGGGCGGAAAAGAACGGTGCGATCTTTGTCGATTCCGGCCTGTGGTATCGGCCGGCCTATTTTGCCCGGCACGGCGAAAAGACATGGCGGGAAAGCACCGACCGCGAGGTTGTCAACGTCCGCCAGCATGTCGGGCTCTGCGATGTCTCGACGCTCGGCAAGATCGAGATTTTCGGGCCGGACGCCGCCGAGTTCCTCAACCGGCTCTATTGCAATCCTCAACCTGCCGGTCGGCAAGGCGCGCTACGGGCTGATGCTGCGCGAGGACGGAATAGTCTATGACGATGGCACCACCAGCCGGCTTTCGCCGCAGCACTTCGTCATGACTACCACCACGGCGCTCGCCGGCGGGGTCATGTCCCATATGGAACATTGCGCGCAGGTGCTCTGGCCGGAGCTCAAGGTTCGTTTTTGCTCGTCGACCGATCAGTGGGCGCAGATGGCGATTGCCGGTCCGAAATCCCGCCTTGTCCTCCAGGCGCTGGTCGGGGATGATGTCTCGGATACGGCCTTTCCATTCCTTTCCGCCGGCGTTGTGACCCTGAGGGGCGGGCTTAACGCGCGGCTGTTCCGCATCTCCTTTTGCGGTGCCCGCGGGCTTGGGTGAAGCCGTCGCCGACGCGATCATGGAAGAGGGCAGCGCGCATGGCATCTGCGCCTATGGGCTGGAGGCCATGAACGTGCTGCGCATCGAGAAAGGTCATGTCACCCATGCCGAGTTCGACGGCCGCGTGACGCCGGACGATGCCGGCTTCGGACGGTTGGTATCGGCGCAAAAAAACGATTTCATCGGCAAGCGGCTTTCGACGCGCTACGGACTGACGGCGGCGGACCGCATGCAGATGGTCGGGTTGAAACCCGTCGAGACGGACCAGCATATCCGCGCCGGGGCGCACCTGCTGCGCGAGGGCGCCAAGGCGTCGACCTTGAACGACCAGGGTTACGTCAGTTCCGCCTGCCACTCGCCGACGCTCGGTCATGACATCGCGCTCGCCTTCCTCAAATCCGGCCGCGAACGCTATGGCGAACGTGTCGTCGTCTGGGACGAGCTTGGCGGCAGCGAGACAGTGGCGGAGATCTGTCACCCGGTCTTCGTCGATCCCGGCAATACGCGGTTGAGGGGGTGAGCGGACATGACCAAGACCTACATTTCCCACCACCCATTGGAAGGCCGCATTCCGCTGGATCCCGGCATTCGGGCCGTCGATCACCTGGAGGTCCCTCGCAGGCAGGCGATCGTGACGGTCATGGCGGCTGATGGCGAGGAAACTGCCGTCGCCGCGGCGCTGACTACGATGAGCGAGCCATCCTTGCGATTCGTCGGGCCGGGAGAATGGCTGGTGGTGTCGCAGTCGGAAACGCCGGACGGCCTGCTGCGACGCAGCCTTTCGCTTGTCCTTGCCGACACCGCCTATGTCCTTGACCAGAGCGACGGCCGCATCGTCCTGCGGTTGTCGGGTCCGAACGTGCGTCGCATCCTGGCCAAGGGCGTGGCGATCGATCTGCACCCTTCCGTTTTCGCGATCGGCGCCGCGTCGAATCTTCTGTGCGGACATATCAGCGTCAATCTGGCGCGAACCGGCGAGAACGAATTCGAACTGATCGTCACGCGAAGTCTTGCCGAATCGCTGTTTGACGACCTGAGGCTGATGGGGCGGGAGTTCGGTCTCTCCGTCGATTTCTCCGGCTGAAACCGTTCGTTGTTGATGTCCTGACAGTTCGCCTGAAGGTGCAACCCTTTGTGCCGCGGATCGCACCTGCGATCTTGCCGACAGGACTGGCGGGGCTCTCGCCGTAGGTTTCACGGTTTGCTGCCTAAAAACCGGCATGCGACTGCTATTTTTTTGATTTTTTGGCCCTAAAAGCGTCAATGTCACTAAATTGGGAAAGAATTTCAGCAAGCTGTCATTTTACGCTTCACTTTTTGTTCGAAAGCATTATGGAATCCGTATCGAAAAAGGCTCGCTAAGAGCTTCTAAAACAAGAGGTCTGACCTAACAGGATCGGGCCCGGGGGATATAGATGGAGTATTTTGTCCAGCAGCTCGTCAACGGGCTGACGCTTGGCTCGATTTATGGTTTGGTCGCCATTGGCTACACAATGGTTTACGGCATCATCGGCATGGTCAATTTCGCCCACGGCGATATCTTCATGCTGGGCGGTTTTGCAGCTCTGATAGTCTACCTGATCCTGCTGGGATTGTTCGGTGGCATTCCGATTGCCCTTGCCCTGTTCATCATGATTCTCATTGCGATGCTGATGACGGGCCTGTGGAACTGGGTTATCGAAAAGCTGGCCTACCGTCCGCTGCGCGGTTCGTTCAGGCTGGCGCCGCTGATCACTGCGATCGGCATGTCGATTGCGCTGTCGAACTTCGTTCAGGTGACGCAAGGTCCGCGCAACAAGCCGGTTCCGCCGCTGGTGTCGTCCGTTTACGACATTTTCGGCATAGCGATTTCGCTGAAGCAGATCATCATCGTGCTGGTGACCGCGGTTCTGCTGACGATCTTCTGGTACATCGTCAATCACACGCCGCTTGGCCGTGCGCAGCGGGCGACCGAACAGGACCGCAAGATGGCGGCGCTGCTTGGCATCGACGTCGACAAGACGATCTCGATCACTTTCGTCATGGGTGCAGCTTTGGCGGCCGTCGCCGGTACCATGTACCTGATGTATTACGGTGTGATCGTATTCACGGATGGGTTTACGCCGGGCGTCAAAGCGTTCACGGCGGCCGTTCTCGGCGGCATCGGCTCTCTTCCGGGCGCCGTGCTGGGTGGTCTGATGATCGGCCTGATCGAATCGCTCTGGTCTGCCTATTTCACCATCGACTACAAGGATGTCGCGACATTCTCGATCCTCGCCATCGTGCTGATTTTCAAGCCGTCTGGTATTCTGGGTCGGCCGGAAGTCGAGAAGGTATAATTTTATGGCAAACATTTCGCAAACCAATGAGGCCGTCGGCACCAATCTGATGGCGCGGGCTCTGCGCGAGGCCTTCTATGCGGGTCTCATCGCCCTTGGCCTTTTCGTGCTGTTCGTCGGACTGAAGACCGACCAGAACATCCTGAACGAGCTTATTCTTGTTCAGCGCTGGGGTCTTCTGGCGATCTTCGTCGCCATTGCCGTGGTCGGCCGTTTCCTGACGGTCGCCTATATTCGCCCCTGGTTCGAGGAGCGCAAGGCAGCAAAGGCCGCGGCTCCCGTGGTCGAGCGGGAAGCGAGCTTCGTGGCACGCAATTTCAGTCTGCTCGCCGTCCTCGCCCTGATCATCTATCCGCCGGTCATGGTGGGATTGTTCGGCTTCCAGGGCTCGCTGAAATGGGTCGACAACTTCGGCATCCAGATCCTGATCTATGTGATGCTGGCCTGGGGATTGAACATCGTCGTCGGCCTCGCCGGCCTTCTCGATCTCGGTTATGTCGCCTTCTACGCGGTCGGCGCCTATTCCTACGCGCTGCTGTCGTCCTATTTCGGCCTGTCCTTCTGGTTGCTCCTGCCGATGGCCGGCGTCCTGGCAGCGCTATGGGGCACCATCCTCGGCTTCCCGGTGCTGCGCCTCAAGGGTGACTATCTGGCGATCGTGACGCTCGCCTTCGGGGAAATCATCCGGCTGGTGCTGATCAACTGGACGGAAGTCACCAAGGGCACCTTCGGTATCTCGGGCATCGCCAAGGCAAGTGTCTTCGGCATCTGGTCCTTCGACATCAGCGCCGCGAACAACTTCGCCAAGGCGTTCGGCCTGCCGATGTCCTCGGCCTATTACAAGATCTTCCTGTTCTATCTCGCTTTAGCACTCTGCATGCTGGCTGCCTTCGTCACGATCCGCCTGAGACGCATGCCGATCGGCCGTGCCTGGGAAGCGTTGCGTGAAGACGAGATCGCCTGCCGTTCGCTCGGCATCAACACGGTTACCACCAAGCTGACGGCATTCGCCACCGGCGCGATGTTCGGGGGGATTGCAGGGTCGTTCTTTGCCGTCCGCCAGGGGTTCGTCTCGCCGGAATCCTTCGTCTTCCTGGAATCGGCGATCATTCTTGCAATCGTGGTTCTCGGCGGCATGGGCTCGCTGGTCGGCATCGCCGTCGCTGCGACCGTGATGATCGGCGGCACCGAACTGCTGCGTGAAATGAACTTCTTGAAGCAGATCTTCGGCCCGGACTTCACGCCGGAACTCTACCGCATGCTGATCTTCGGTCTGGCAATGATCGTCGTCATGGTCTGGAAGCCTCGCGGCTTCGTCGGCTCGCGCGAACCCACGGCATTCCTGCGTGAACGCAAGAGTGTCTCCGGCAGCTTTACCAAGGAAGGGCACGGCTGATGGCCCTCGAGACAGACACCATGACGAAAGATCCAATTCTCAAAGTCGAGCATCTGTCGATGCGTTTCGGCGGACTGATGGCCATCAACGACCTGTCGTTCGAAGCCTATCGCGGTGATATCACCGCGCTCATCGGCCCGAACGGGGCCGGCAAGACGACGGTGTTCAACTGCATCACCGGCTTCTACAAGCCGACGATGGGCATGATCACATTGCGGCAGAAGGCCGGGAAGGAATACCTTCTCGAGCGCATGTCGGATTATGAAGTCAACCGCGATGCCAAGGTGGCCCGTACCTTCCAGAATATCCGGCTTTTCTCGGGCCTGACCGTCCTGGAAAACCTGTTGGTCGCCCAGCACAATAAGCTGATGCTGGCTTCGGGCTACACCATCCTCGGTCTGCTCGGCTTTCCGACCTACAAGGCGGCGGTCGGAGAATCGATCGAGCGTGCGAAATACTGGCTCGACAAGGCAAACCTGACCGACCGCGCCGACGACCCGGCCGGCGACCTGCCATACGGTGCGCAGCGTCGCCTGGAGATCGCGCGCGCCATGTGCACGGGGCCGGAGTTTCTCTGCCTCGACGAGCCAGCCGCTGGTCTCAATCCGCGTGAATCGCTCGCCCTCAACGAGCTCTTGCGCAGTATCCGCAAGGACACGGACACATCGATCCTGTTGATCGAGCACGACATGTCGGTGGTCATGGAAATTTCCGACCACGTCGTGGTGCTGGAATACGGCCAGAAGATTTCCGACGGAAATCCGGACTTTGTGAAGCACGATCCGAAGGTTATTGCGGCCTATCTCGGTGTTGAAGACGTTGAGGTCGAAGAAGTGATCGAAGAGATCCAGGAAATCGCACCGGGAGAGACGCACTGATGAGCGATACTCTCCTGAATGTAAAAAGCGTCGAGACCTATTACGGCAATATCCGCGCGCTCGCCGGTGTTGATGTCGAGGTCAAGCGCGGTGAAATCGTCTGCATGATCGGTGCCAACGGCGCCGGTAAGTCGACCCTGATGATGACCATATGCGGCAGTCCGCAGGCCAAGACCGGTTCTGTCACCTTCGATGGACAGGACATTACCCGCATGCCGACGCACGAAATTGCCCGGTTGCGCGTTGCCCAGTCTCCTGAAGGCCGGCGGATCTTTCCGCGCATGACCGTCTTTGAAAATCTTCAGATGGGCGCGAGCCTCGACAACTTGAAGTATTTCGATGAGGACGTGGAAAAGATCTTCACGCTTTTCCCGCGGCTCAAGGAGCGGCAGGCGCAACGCGGCGGTACCCTGTCCGGCGGTGAGCAGCAGATGTTGTCGATTGGCCGTGCGTTGATGGCCCGCCCGAAGCTTTTGCTGCTCGACGAACCATCGCTCGGTCTTGCGCCGCTGATCGTCAAGGGCATCTTCGAAGCGATCAAGAAGCTCAACGAACAGGAGGGCCTGACCGTCTTCCTCGTCGAGCAGAACGCCTTTGCCGCCTTGAAGCTCTCCCATCGCGGCTATGTCATGGTCAACGGCAAGGTGACCATGAGCGGCAGCGGCAAGGAATTGCTGGCCAATCCGGAAGTGCGTGCCGCCTATCTTGAGGGCGGCCATCATTGATGCCATGCCTGCCGCCGGCATCTCTTTGCAGCCGGCAGGGGTGATTTCGGTACGTTGGAGCGTTTTGCGCGGCTTGAGACCCGCAGCGCTTTGAAGGGAGAAATGGAATGCAAGGCATTCTCTACGAAGAACCGACCGTTCTGCAATTTGCGCTCGTCACCGTGGTGATGGGCGGATGGACGGCTTGGCGCACGGGAAAGAGCGCCGCCGAGGGGTGGAGCAAATACTCGACATTGGTCATCTACACACTGCTTCTCGGTGTCGCGATCCGCTTTATCCATCATGCGCTTTTTAACGGCAGCATGTTGACTTTGCAGTACTATATCGTGGACACCGTCGCTCTTTTGCTGTTTGCTACGGCCGGCTATCGCTACTACCGCACGAAGCAGATGACCAACAATTACTACTGGCTCTATGAGAAGGCGTCGCCTTTCTCCTGGCGATCGAAATAATAGAGGGAAACCCATGGGTAGCGCCGGGCGCGCTGCCTGCGGATACAAGAATACCGGCGCGATTATGGTGGGTATCGTGACCGGCTTAAACGGCACCCGCTTAAATTTTTGGGAGTAACAAGATGAAGAAGTCACTTTTGTCGGCTGTTGCGCTGACTGCAATGGTCGCTTTCAGCGGCACTGCATGGGCTGACCTGCTGGTTGGTGTTGCCGGCCCGCTGACGGGACCGAACGCAGCTTTCGGCGCGCAGCTCCAGAAGGGTGCTGAGCAGGCCGCGGCTGACATCAATGCTGCCGGCGGCATCAATGGTGAGCAGATCAAGATCGTCCTCGGCGACGACGTTTCCGACCCGAAGCAGGGCGTTTCCGTCGCCAACAAGTTCGTTGCTGACGGCGTGAAGTTCGTGGTCGGCCACTTCAACTCCGGTGTTTCGATCCCGGCTTCCGAAGTCTACGCAGAAAACGGCATCCTGGAAATCACCCCGTCTGCGACGAACCCGGTCTTCACCGAGCGCGGCCTGTGGAACACCTTCCGTACCTGCGGTCGCGACGATCAGCAGGGTGCCGTTGCCGGTGCCTACATCGCTGCGAACTTCAAGGATGGCAAAGTTGCCGTGGTTCACGACAAGACGCCTTACGGCCAGGGTCTTGCTGACCTGACCAAGGCAGCCATGAACGAAGCCGGTGTGAAGGAAGTCCTTTACGAAGGCATCACGACCGGCGACAAGGACTTCTCGGCGCTTATTGCCAAGATGAAGGAAGCCGGCGTAACCGTGGTTTACTGGGGCGGTCTGCACACCGAAGCCGGTCTCATCATGCGCCAGATGGCTGACCAGGGCCTGAAGGCCACGTTCATGTCCGGCGATGGCATCGTTTCGAACGAACTTGCTTCGATCGCTGGCGACGCTGTTGACGGCACGCTGATGACGTTTGCTCCGGATCCGCGCAAGAACCCGGCTGCAAAGGAACTGGTCGAAAAGTTCCGCGCTGCCGGTTTTGAGCCGGAAGCCTACACGCTGTACTCCTATGCCGCTCTGCAGGTGATCGCGGAAGCAGCCAAGGCTGCTGGCGGCAACGACGCGCAGGCTGTTGCTGAAAACATCAAGGGCAAGGGTCCGTTCAAGACCGCCATCGGCGAATTGAGCTATGACGAAAAGGGCGACATCACCCGTCCGGACTACGTCATGTACACCTGGAAGAAGGGTGACGACGGCAAATACACCTACTCCCAGAACGAATAGTCGTTCAAATTATCCATCTGGATCGCGAAAGGCCCGGCATCGCCGGGCCTTTTTGCGTCTCTATACAGAGCTCGCGCTGCCGCTATCGCAGCAGCGATGATCTCAGCGTCGCGATCTCTTCCTTGAGCCGCGCCAATTCCTCCACCTCCAGGCCGCTTGCGTCGAGAATGCAGGGCGGAATGGCTTTCGCCCGAGCTTGAAGGGCGCGTCCCGCTGCCGTCAGTTGCACCCGCACCTGCCGCTCATCCGTCTTGTCGCGCGTCCGGGCGATAAGCCCCAAACCTTCCAGACGTTTCAGCACTGGCGTCAGTGTGCTCGATTCCAGGAACAGCTTTTCGCCCAGGCTACCGACCGTCCGGTCATCCTGCTCCCAGAGCGTGACCATGGCTATGTACTGCGTATAGGTAAGCCCGATCTCGTCGAGCAGCGGCTTGTAGACGCGGTTGAGGGCATGGTTGGCGGAATAGATGGCGAAACAAAGGAAGTCGTCGAGTTTCACTGTGTCGGTCTTGCCGGTCGATGTTTGATCCATTGTGTCCGTCCTATATCTGTCGCGCATAAAATAAATCGTTCGCGATTTAATAGCAAGGCATTGACATTCAAAACGCCGATGGATAAAGATCGTGCACGATTTGATTGTGCACAAAGATGTGTGGGTCGGCTGAGCTGCTCACAGTGGAAGCTTCGGATATTTATATCGTGCACGATTAAATCGCCATAGATAGACACAGCGCCGCCAGCGGCATCGAAAAAGGAGCAATCTCATGTCCAACAGCGCCACCAACCAGAATTTTTCCCGTCGCAACGTCCTGCTTGCCGGTGTCGGCGGAGCAGGGATCGCCGCCGTATCAGGCGCTCTGACCGGTGCGCGCGCGGACGCCGAGGAACAGGCTGCGCCGGCATCGGCAGATCGCTCGCCGGTAAAGCAGAGCGTCAACACCATCCTCACCCGCGATGGCGTCGAGATCTACTACAAGGACTGGGGCCCGAAGGATGGTCCCGTCGTCATTCTCAGCCACGGCTGGCCGCTGTCTTCCGACAGTTGGGAAGCCCAGGCGCTGCATCTTGCCAATAACGGTTTCCGCGTCATTACCCATGACCGTCGCGGTCACGGCCGATCCTCCCAGCCCTGGCACGGCAACGACATGGATCACTATGCCGACGACCTGGCCGATCTGATCGAAGTCCTGGACTTGAACGCCGTTTCGTTGTTCGGCTTCTCCACGGGGGGCGGCGAGATCAGCCGCTATATCGGCCGCCACGGTACCAGCCGCGTGGCCAGGGCCGGTCTGATCGCCGCCGTGCCGCCGCTGATGCTGAAGACTGCTGCCAACCCCGGTGGCCTGCCGATCGAGGTCTTCGATGGTATCCGTGCAGCGTCGATCGCCGACCGCTCGCAACTCTACAAGGATATCGCTGCAGGCCCGTTCTTCGGCTTCAACCGGCCCGGTGCCAAGCCTTCGCAGGGCATGATCGACTCATTCTGGTTGCAGGGCATGATGGCCGGCCACAAGAATACCTATGACTCGATCAAGGCGTTTTCGGAAACCGACTTCACCGAGGACCTGAAGAAGTTCGACATCCCTACGCTGATCGTACACGGTGACGACGACCAGATCGTGCCGATCGACGCTGCAGCCCGCGCTTCCAAGGCGCTGGTGCCGCACGCCACGCTGAAGGTCTATGCTGGCGGGCCGCACGGCATCACCGATACCCACAAGCAGCAGTTGAACGACGACATGCTCGCCTTCCTGAAAGGCTGACGACAACCATTCGGGGCGCTACCCTGGCGCCCCGATCTTCACGGGGAGAGACCCAATTCGGTGGGCACGGAAGTCGCTGGGAACGTCCCGGCGCTGTTCGAAAGCCGGCAGCTTCCAGATCGCGTCGCATAAGCCCCTGACTTTTAAATGTTAAATTTTAGAATGTTGCGATATTGCAACGTGGAGCGTTTGTCGACGACCGCCGATTGCCGCCGCGGACAAATCGGCAGATAATGCTTAAATATAAGGCAGGCTGGCACCACCCAAGGATTGTCGTGGCGCCATGTCCAGGAACGGAGGCAGGACCCGGAAGGGATCATGCTGATGTCGGCGTCGGCGGAGCTTGCCGACGTCAGCCGGCATCCGGGAAGAAACGCTTCGACGGCGGGAACAGCAGTGGTCCCAAACCAGGAGTTCTTCATGCGCTTCTCAAAGGTAGCCTACCGCCCCATAACCGATGGACATGTTTCGGTTGCGATCCTCGTCCTTCAGGAAAGAAGATACTACCTCGCCTGGCTTATACCGCCGCTGATTGCAGCTGGCTTGTGGCCTGCGGTGGCCAAGGCGCATGATGCGCCGTCCGGCTGGAGCTATCCGTTCTCCTGCTGCTCCAATCAGGATTGCCGGCCGGTCGCCACCAAGGCGATTAGCGAGAGGCCGCAAGGCTATGTCATCAATATCACCGGTGAGGTCGTGCCCTATAGGGATACGCGCGTCAGGACGTCGCCGGACGGCGAGTACCATTGGTGCTCTGTCGCCGGTGAGGAAAGAAGCCGGACCATCTGCCTCTTCGTCCCTCCGCATTCCTATTGACGGCGGCTAGAGCCGAATGATTTTAGTCGAATCGACCTAACCTCGAATCCGCTCTGGAATCAAAGAAGCAGAGCATGATGTCGTGCGAAAGCCGCTTACACGCTTCGGCATCATACTCTAGACCTCGCGCAAGGCATTCGCCGCCTTGACGGCGGCAGACGCCCGGTTTTCGACGCCGAGCTTCACGTAGATCTGTTCCAGGTGCTTGTTGACCGTGCGGGCGCTCAATCCCAGGATTTCGCCGATGTCGCGGTTCGACTTGCCCTTGGCGATCCAGAGCAGCACCTGGGCCTCGCGCACCGTCAGCGAAAAATTCTGCCTGAGAATGTCGTCGTCGCTGGTCTGGCTGACGCCGGTGAGGCGGAACAGGAATTCGTCGCCGCCGATGGCGCCGAGATAGGCGAGCTGCAAGACCGGTTGCCCATGCTGGTGGATCATCAGCGGCTCCTTGGTGACACCGTGTTTTTCGCGCTCCTCCAGCCAGGTGCGGATATGGTCGGCGAGCGTCTCCAGCCCGTCATCCCGGCCGGTTGCGGCATTGACCAGCCGCGTCGCCTGCGGCGTCGACCATTGGATGCTGCCGGAACCACGTACGGCAAGCAGGTGCCGCCCGGCCGCATCCAGCGCCACGCGCGCGCTTTGCGCCGAGCGCGCATTGGCGAGATGAACGCGGATGCGGGCGCGCAGCTCGTCGATGTTGATGGGTTTCGAAAGATAGTCGACGCCGCCGGATTCGAGCGCGCGGACGATATGTTCGGTTTCCGTCAGCCCGGTCATGAAGATCACCGGAACCTGAGCGATGCCGGGGTTGGCCTTGAGGCTGCGGCAGGTGTCGAAACCGTCCATGCCGGGCATGACCGCATCCATGAGGATGATATCCGGCGTGATGCGATCAACGACATTGATCGCAGCCTTGCCGGACGTGGCGATCAGTACCGAGAACCCGGATTGTTCGAGCGCATCGGTGAGGAAGCCCAGCGTTTCCGGAGAATCATCCACGATGAGCACGATATCGCGTGGATGGACTGCGTCATTCACCGGCGGCTCTCCCCTGTTTGTTTATGCTCTGGAGGAAATCCGCATAGCCGGCAAGGTCGAAAGCCTGAACATAGGTCTTCACCGCCTCGGTGAAGGGCTGATTTTCCTCCAGACGTGCGAGATCGGCGAGCTTTGCCTCGATGCCGCGGACATAACCGATTTCACCCAGCCGGATCAGTTCCTCGACATGGGCAACACCGGGCGTCTTGACCTTGGCGTTGACCTTCGGCTTCGGCGCAGGTGCAGCCGTATCGCTGTATTCCCATTTGAGCGCCAGATGGACAGCCAGCTTGTCGTGCAACTGGCGGATATCGAAAGGCTTGGCAAGGCTATCGTTGTGGCCAGCGTGGCTGTCTGCCTCGCTACTGTCGCCGATATTGGCAGACAGCATGATGATCGGTGCGGTTTGTCCGTGCTCGCGCAGGCGGGTGACCAACTGCCAGCCGTTCATGCCGGGCATCGAGATGTCGATCAGGAAGAGATCGGGTTCGATGCCCTCGATCAGCGTCAGGCATTCCGTTCCGCCCGCGGCCGTCAGGACGACGAAATCGAGCGGCATCAGCACCTCGCGCATCAGGTCGCGGTGATCCTCGTTGTCGTCGACGACGACGATCGTTCGGCGCGGTCCGGCGTAGCCGGCGATCTTGCGCACCGAGGGCAGGGAGGCGGTCGGCCGGTTGATTGCCGAAAGCATCAGGCGGACCCGGAAGGTCGAACCCTTGTCGCGCTCGCTGTCGACGACGATCTCGCCGCCGAGTGTCTGGGTCAGAAGCCGGGTGATGGTGAGCCCCAGCCCAAGGCCCGGCATCGGCCGGACATGTTCGGCCTCGCCACGCTGGAAGGGTTCGAACATGCGCGGCAGGTCGGCTTGCGAAATGCCGCGACCGGTATCGGAGACGGTGAAGGTCGCGACCTGGCTGCGATAGGCGACATCGAAGCGGATTGTGCCGGTGTCGGTGAACTTGATGGCATTTGAGAGCAGGTTGACGAGGATCTGGCGCAGCCGTTTCTCATCGGTGCGGACATATTGCGGCAGGGTGCTTGCCCGCTCCTGCGCGAAGACCAGGCCTTTGGCCTGCGCCTGCGGGCGGAACATGTCGACGATCTGGTCGAGGAAATCCTGGATGTTGATCTCATTGGAATAGACCTGCAGCCGGCCGGCCTCGATCTTGGAAATATCGAGCAGCCCGTCGATCAGGCCCGACAGGTGGTCGGCACTGCGCTTGATCACCTTGATCGCTGATTGACGCGGCGCCGGGATGGTCTCGTCGCGCTCGAGGATCTGCGCGTAGCCGAGCACGGCGTTGAGCGGTGTGCGCAGTTCATGGCTGAGCCCCACGACATAGCGGCTCTTGGCGCGGTTGGCTGCCTCCGCCGTTTCCTTGGCATATTGCAGGGCGGCGTCGGTCTTCTTGTGGGCGGCGATTTCCTTCAGCAGCAAGGTGTTCTGGCGCGAGGATTCCTCCTCCGCCACCAGCCGGCTGTCATGCGCCAGAACGTAGAACCAGCAGACGATGCCGGTGACGACGGCAAAGACGAAGAAGACAATGCCGATCGTCCGGTTGATCACCGCCGCGGTCTCAGGCGATGCGCTGCCGGTCTGGTGCGCGATCATCGCCAGGATGATGCCGATGCCGGCAACCGACAGCACAACGGCGATCCCGTAGCGGCCAAGGCGCGTGGAAAGCGTTTCCGTCACCTTCTGCGGCAGCAATGTCTTGGCAACCACGGCCGTCTGGTAGTTGAAGCTCGCATGCGGTTTGCACATGTCGTGGCAGCGGCTGTCGAGCGAGCAGCAGAGCGAGCAGATCGGCGCGGAATAGGCCGGGCACCAGGCCATGTCCTCGGGTTCGAACGGATGTTCGCAGATCGAGCAGGTGACGGTGGACAGCTTTTTCCAGCTCTGGCGCGGCTTGCGGGCGAGATAGTATTTGCCCTTCGTCGCCCAGGCGATGGCGGGAGAGGTGATGAAGGCGGTGATCAGCGCAATATAGGGCGCCAACGACGACGCCATCGCCCCGAGCAGACCGAAATGGGCGGTGAGGGCGATCAAGGCCGACAGCGTCATGGCGCCGACGCCGACCGGATTGATGTCATAGAGATGGGCGCGCTTGAACTCGATGTTTGCCGGCGCCAGACCCAGCGGCTTGTTGACGAATAGATCGGCCGAGATGGTGCAGAGCCAGGACATGGCGATGATCGAGAAGATGCCGAGCGTTTCCTCCAGCAGCTTGTAGATGCCCAGTTCCATCAAAAGCAGGGCGATCGCCACGTTGAACATCAGCCAGACGACGCGGCCGGGGTGGCTGTGGGTCAGGCGCGAGAAGAAGTTCGACCAGGCGAGCGATCCCGCATAAGCATTCATCACGTTGATCTTCAATTGCGAAACGACCACGAAGGCGGCCATCAGCAGCAAGGCCGCATTGTGCCACGGGATCATGTAGCCGAATGCGGTCAGGTACATATGTGCCGGATCCGCCGCATCCTCGACCGGAACGCCGGCGTTGAGGCAGAGCACGACGAGAAAGGAGCCTGCCAGCAATTTCGGCGCGCCGACGATCACCCAGCCGGAACCGGCGAGGAATACGGCGATCCGATGATGCAGCTTGCGCTGTCCTTCCGGGGGCAGGAAGCGCAGAAAGTCCACCTGTTCGCCGATCTGCGCCATCAGGGCGAGGATGACGGCCGACGCTGCACCGAACTCGGCAATGGAAAACGGTGCCAGGGTCCCAGGGGCACCGGCCGACTTGTGGGCACCGGCAAAGGCGAGCCAGAGGTCGAATTTGCTCCAGTCGGCGAGCGCGATGAAGATGAAGGGCAGGATGTTGAGAATGATCCAGAATGGCTGGGTCACCAGCTGGAACTTGCTGATCAGCCGAACGCCATGCGTCACCAGCGGGATGACCATGACGGCGCTGATGATATAGCCGATCCAGACCGGGATGCCGAGCGCCAGTTCCAGCGCCGCCGACATGATCGAGGCCTCGATGGCAAAGAGCATGAAGGTGAAGCTCGCATAGATCAGCGAGGTGATGGTCGAGCCGATATAGCCGAAGCTTGCGCCGCGGGTGAGGAGATCGATGTCGACGCCATGGCGAATGGCATAGCGGCTGATCGGCAGGCCGACGGCGAGCATGACGATGCTGGCCGCCAGAATGGCGATGACGGCGTTGGTGGTGCCGTAGGACAGCGTGATCGCGCCGCCGATCGCCTCAAGCGCCAGAAAGGAAATCGCCCCGATCGCCGTCTGCGAGATGCGCTGCGAGGAGAATTGCCGGGCGCTCTTGGCGGTGAAACGCAGCGCATAGTCTTCCAGCGTCTGGTTGGCGACCCAGCGGTTATATTCACGCCGGACCGGTATGATGCGCTGGCGGGCTGTCATCGGCGGTGTCGGTTCCCCTTGCTGTCTTTGCGTCCGCGACAAAGTCGTAGCACAGAAGATCGCGATCCTTAAAGGTGCTGCATTGCACACTTCGCCCCCGTGTCTACGTCAATTGACGTATACAGGTTTCTCTGCCCCGGGCGGATAGTTCCTTTACGAACGGTAAAGGTCTCCCCAGAGCCGTCGTCCAAAGAACGAGAGGGGTTCACAATGAAAATCAAATCTCACGTCATGAGCGCGTTCCTCGCCGGTGCGCTTGCCACGACTGCATTCTCCAGTGTCCATGCTGCCGAGGACACGATCAAGGTCGGCGTCCTGCATTCACTGTCCGGCACCATGGCCATCTCCGAGACGACGCTCAAGGATGCCATGCTGATGCTCATCGAGGAGCAGAACAAGAAGGGCGGCCTGCTCGGCAAGAAGCTCGAAGCTGTCGTCGTCGATCCGGCGTCCGACTGGCCGCTGTTTGCTGAAAAGGCGCGCGAGCTGATCTCCGTCAACAAGGTTGCAGCCGTCTTTGGTTGCTGGACCTCGTCGTCGCGCAAGTCCGTTCTGCCGGTCTTCGAAGAACTGAATTCGCTGCTCTTCTACCCGGTCCAGTACGAGGGCGAAGAATCCTCGCGCAACATCTTCTACACGGGTGCTGCTCCGAACCAGCAGGCAATCCCGGCGGTCGATTACCTGATGAACACCGAAGGCGTCGAGCGCTTCGTGCTCGAAGGCACCGACTATGTTTATCCGCGCACGACCAACAAGATCCTCGAAGCCTACCTGATTGCCAAGGGTATCCCGAAAGAGGATATCATGATCAACTACACGCCGTTCGGGTTCTCCGACTGGCAGACGGAAGTGGCGAAGATCAAGGAATTCGGCTCGGCCGGCAAGAAGACCGCCGTCGTCTCGACCATCAATGGCGATGCCAACGTTCCCTTCTACAAGGAGCTCGGCAACAAGGGCATCAAGGCAACCGATATTCCGGTCGTCGCATTCTCGGTCGGCGAAGAAGAACTTGCCGGTCTCGATACCAAGCCGCTGGTCGGCCATCTGGCTGCCTGGAACTACTTCCAGTCCGTCGATGCTCCGGTCAATGCCGAATTCATCGAGCAGTGGCACGCCTTCACCAAGAACGACAAGCGCGTGACCAACGATCCGATGGAAGCCGCCTATATCGGCTTCAACGCCTGGGTGAAGGCCGTCGAAGCTGCCGGTACCACCGACACCGATGCGGTTCTCGACACGATCATCGGCACCAGCGTTCCGAACCTTTCGGGCGGTTATTCCACCGTCATGCCGAACCACCACATCACCAAGCCGGTGCTGATCGGTGAAATCCAGGAAGACGGCCAGTTCGAAATCGTTCAGCAGACCCCGGCGGTCGTCGGCGACGAATGGTCCGACTACCTGCCCGACTCGAAAGACCTGATCTCTGATTGGCGCAAGCCGATGTCCTGCGGCAACTTCAACGTTGCCACCGGCAAGTGCGGCGGCAAAGGCTCCTGATTTTCATCAAGGCCAGCATAGTCCGGAAACGGCCTGACCGCCGTTTCCCCCAAATCATACACTCACCTTTCGATCAGACACCAATACCCCCTCCGTTCGGGTCTCCCACCCGGACGGGGGACTATCTGCCCCACGGTGTACTGGCATGTTTTCTGCATGAGTGGAGCGTGACGACGTGGTTCCCGATGCCGCATCGGTCCGATCTGATCGCCGGACGGGCGCATTGCGGAAACTTTAAGCAGCAGCGCCAGCAGTCAGGCACCCGCCGGAATTCGCAGCGCCAGCCAAAACGGAACTTGAAGAGCTCATGTATCGCGCCCTCCAGACCTTCCTTATTGCTCTCTGCCTGCTGGTCAGTTGCCTTGCAACCGGTCTGCGTGCGCAGGAAGATATCCGGCCATTGGTCGATGCGCTCGGGACCGGCGGCTTTCCCCAGAAGATAGAGGCCGTCAAGGCGCTTGCGGCTTCGGGCGACGCCAAAGTTGCCGAAATCCTGCAAAACCTCAGCGACGGCAAACTTTACGCGCCGAAGACCGGTGGCTCCGTCTACCTCGCCGCACCGACAGATGGCGCCTATGTCGATGTGCTGACCGGCGCGCCGGTGGCCGATGTCCCCGGCAATCTTGCCAGGATCAAACTGAACAACGGACTGCGCGGCGCGATCGGCGCGGCGCTGAGCCAGCTGACGCTGCTGAGCCCCGACCGGGCCGCCCGTCTGGCCGCATCGCAGGACCTGCTCAAGGACGCTAACCCCGATAATCTCGATCTTTTGAACGCCGCTTTGGCTGAGGAGAAGGACGTCGAGGTCAAGTCGACCATGGAAGCGGCACGGGCCGTCATCCTGCTCAAGACCGATGCCAGCGCCGAGGACAAGAAGGCCGCCATCGATACGATCGCAGCGCGCGGAAACCGCGATGCGCTGACGATCCTGACCGCGGCCATGGAAAATGCGCCGGAGGACCTGAAGCCGGCGATCGAGCAGAACATCACGTCGATCGAGACCAGTCTCGCCATTTGGGATGTGGCGCAGAACGTCTGGTACGGCCTGTCGCTCGGCTCCGTTCTGCTTCTCGCCGCCATCGGCCTTGCCATCACTTTCGGCGTCATGGGCATCATCAACATGGCCCATGGCGAAATGGTCATGCTCGGCGCCTACACCACCTATGTGGTGCAGCAGACGCTTCATGCCGTCGCGCCCCAGATGAGTGATTATTCGCTCGCCTTTGCGGTGCCCGCGGCGTTCCTGTTCACGGGCCTGGTCGGCATCGGCATCGAGCGCAGCGTCATCCGCTGGCTTTATGGCCGGCCGCTGGAAACGTTGCTTGCCACCTGGGGCATTTCGCTGATCCTGCAGCAGGCGATCCGCACCATCTTCGGGCCGACCAACCGCCAGGTCGACAATCCGAGCTGGATGTCGGGCGCCTTCGACGTCGGCGGCCTGGCCATCACCTATAACCGCATGTGGATCATCGTCTTTTCGCTCGGCGTCTTTGTCGCGCTGCTCCTGCTGCTCAAGCGCTCCAAGTTCGGGTTGCAGATGCGCGCCGTGACGCAGAACCGCCGCATGGCGTCGTCCATGGGTATCCGCACGCCTTGGGTCGACGCGCTGACCTTCGGTCTCGGTTCGGGCATTGCCGGCATGGCGGGCGTTGCGCTCAGCCAGATCGACAACGTCTCGCCCAATCTCGGCCAGAACTACATCATCGACAGCTTCATGGTCGTGGTCTTCGGTGGCGTCGGCAATCTCTGGGGGACGCTGGTCGGCGCCTTGACGCTCGGCATCGCCAACAAGTTCCTCGAACCCTATGCCGGCGCGGTGCTGGGCAAGATCCTCATCCTCATCTTCATCATTCTCTTCATCCAGCGGCGGCCACGCGGCCTGTTCGCGCTCAAGGGAAGGGCGATCGAACAATGATTACGCAAATGCTGTTCAGCCGGCACGAGAAGAAGGTCCTCTGGGCCGTGGCGCTTATCCTTCTGGCGGCAGCTCTCGTGCCGCTTGCCAACCTTCTGATCCCGGAAGGCAACTTCTTCCATGTCCCGGGTCATCTCGTCCCTCTTCTCGGCAAGTACCTCTGCTACGCCCTGCTTGCGCTCGCGCTCGATCTCGTCTGGGGCTATTGCGGCATCCTTTCGCTCGGCCACGGCGCGTTCTTCGCGCTCGGCGGTTATGCCATGGGCATGTATCTCATGCGCCAGATCGGTGACCGGGGCGTCTATGCCAACCCGCTGCTGCCGGATTTCATGGTGTTTTTGAACTGGAACGAGCTGCCGTGGTACTGGTACGGCTTCAATCATTTCGCCTTCGCCGCGTTGATGGTGCTGCTGGTTCCCGGTCTGCTCGCCTTCGTGTTCGGCTGGTTCGCCTTCCGCTCGCGCGTCACCGGCGTCTATCTGTCGATCATCACCCAGGCGATGACCTACGCCCTGCTGCTCGCCTTCTTCCGCAACGAGATGGGCTTCGGCGGCAACAATGGCCTCACCGATTTCAAGGATATCCTCGGCTTCAACGTCCAGGCCGGCGGCACCCGGGCGACGCTCTTTGCGGCAACCGCCATCGCTCTCGCCCTGGCGCTGATCCTGAGCTCGGCCATCGTCCGTTCCAAATACGGCAAGGTTCTGGTCGGCGTGCGCGATGCCGAAAGCCGCACGCGTTTCCTCGGCTACCGGGTGGAAAACATGAAGCTCTTCATCTTCACGGTTTCTGCGATGATGGCCGGCATCGCCGGCGCGCTCTACGTGCCGCAGGTCGGCATCATCAACCCCGGTGAATTCGCGCCGGCAAACTCGATCGAAGTCGTCATCTGGACGGCGGTCGGCGGGCGCGGCACGTTGATCGGGCCGATCATCGGCGCCGTCCTCGTCAATTTCGGCAAGAGCATCTTCACCGCCGCCTTCCCGGAATTCTGGCTGTTTGCGCTCGGTGCGCTGTTCGTCGCGACAACCTTGTTCCTGCCCAAGGGCGTCGTCGGCACGGTCCAGCAGTTCCTCGCGTCTCGCAAGGAACAGCGACGAGCCGACGCTGTCGAGCGGGCCTATCAGGACAAGGCGGCAGCCGAGGCCGAAAGCCGGCTTGCCTCACTCGAACCTCAGGCCGCGGAGTAAGACCGATGGATGCAAAGACCTCGCGCAGCCTTCTCTATCTCGACGGCGTCTCGGTTTCCTTCGACGGTTTCAAGGCGCTGAACTCACTGTCCTTCGTCGTCGAGCCGGGCGAACTTCGCGCCATCATCGGCCCGAACGGTGCCGGCAAGACGACGATGATGGACATCATCACCGGCAAGACCCGGCCGGACTCGGGCCAGGTTTTCTTCAATGGCGATATCGACCTCACCAAGAAGGATGAGGCCGAAATCGCCCAGCTCGGCATCGGCCGCAAATTCCAGAAGCCGACGGTGTTCGAAAGCCACACGGTCTGGGACAATATCGAGCTGGCGCTCAACCGGAAGCGCGGCGTTTTCGCGACGCTGTTCTACCGCCTGACGGCTGAGGACAAGGCTCGCATCGAGGAGATCCTCGAAACGGTGCGCATGACGGCGCGCAAGGACGATCTCGCCGCCAATCTCTCGCATGGCCAGAAGCAGTGGCTGGAGATCGGCATGCTTTTGGCGCAGGAGCCGAAGCTGCTGCTCGTCGATGAGCCGGTGGCCGGCATGACCGACGCCGAAACGGCGGAAACCGCCATCCTGCTCAAGGAAATCGCCAAGACCCGCTCGGTCGTGGTGGTCGAACACGACATGGGCTTCATCCGCGATCTCGGTGTCAAGGTCACGTGCCTGGCGGAGGGCTCGGTACTGGCCGAAGGCTCGATCGATTTCGTCAGCAACGATCCGAAAGTGATCGAGAACTATCTGGGGCGGTGAGATGCATTGCCCCTCATCCGGCCTGCGGCCATCTTCTCCCGGCAAGCGGGGAGAGGGCTGGGTGAGGGCAGTGAGGAAATGAGGTAACACAAGATGCTGACGGTCGACAATATCAATCTCCACTACGGCGCAGCGCAAGCGTTGCGTGGCGTCTCCATCACCGCTCCCATGGGCAAGATCACCTGCGTGCTCGGGCGCAATGGCGTCGGCAAGACCAGTCTGTTGCGCGCCATCACCGGCCAGCATGGGCCAAGTGCCGGTACGATCACTTTCAACGACACTCCGCTGAACGGCATGGCGCCCTATAATCGCGCCAGGCACGGCATCGGCTTCGTGCCGCAGGGCCGCGAAATCTTTCCGTTGCTGACGGTTAAGGAGAACCTGGAATCGGGCTATGCGCCGGTCGCCCGCAAGGACCGTTTCATTCCGGAGGACATTTTCAACCTCTTCCCGATCCTGCGCTCCATGCTCGGCCGTCGCGGCGGCGACCTTTCGGGCGGCCAGCAGCAGCAGCTGGCGATCGGCCGGGCGCTGGTGACGCGGCCGAAGATCCTCGTGCTTGATGAGCCGACGGAAGGCATCCAGCCGTCGATCATCAAGGATATCGGCCGGGCGATCCAGTATCTGCGCGATTCCACGGGGATGGCAATTCTGCTTGTGGAACAATATCTTGACTTCTGCCGCGAGCTTGCAGACCATGTCTATATCATGGATCGGGGCGAGATCGTGCACGAGGGGCCGGCAGAGACGCTGGACACGCCGGAAGCACGCCGCCACCTGACAGTTTAACGGCGGATTTTATGGCAGAAGCGGCGGCGATCGCTCCGCAACGAGCGTGGGGCAAGGGACGGCTCACGGCAAAGCCATTTGCCGGGCGCACGCGGCTCGCCGAATTCTATCAGGAAGGCTGCGCCAAGATCAGGCTACCCGATACGTTCGACGCCTCGATGGAAGCGGTGCTGATCAACAGTTCCGGCGGGCTGACCGGCGGCGACCATATGGAGTGGGAATTTTCGGCCGGCGAGGCCACGCATCTCACCCTGACGACCCAGGCTTGCGAGAAGATCTACAAGGCGAGTGCCGGCACGGCGGCAGTGCGGGCGAAAATCTCGGTCGGGGCCGGTGCAACGGTGCATTGGCTGCCGCAGGAGACGATCCTGTTCGACCGTGCCTCTCTGTCGCGCCGTCTCGACGTCGAAATCGCCGAGGGTGGCGAGTTCCTGGCCGTCGAGGCCATCCTTTTGGGCCGCAAGGCCATGGGCGAGGCAATGCGGACGGGCCTGTTTCAGGATTGCTGGCGTATCCGCAAGGCGGGAATTCTGCTGCACGCCGAAAATCTGCGCCTGAACGGCGACATCGCCGCGCTGACGCAGGAGACCGCCACGCTTGGCGGGCAGGTCGCCTTTGCCACGCTCTTCTACACCGGTATGGACTGCGAGCAGCAGCTGGCGAAGCTGCGGGCGCTGATCGGCGGTGCAAATGGCGGGGTCAGCCACTATCACGTTGCCGGACAGGACAAGCTGATTGCTCGCCTCGTTGCCGCCGACGGTTTTGCCTTAAGAAAAATCCTCATCCCGGTCATTTCGCACTTGCGCAAGGGCGCTTCCGTGCCGAAAGTCTGGAACCTGTAGTTGACACGCAATCTTGGTGGCCGCGCATGAATCTCACCCCTCGTGAAAAAGACAAACTGCTGATTTCGATGGCGGCGATGGTTGCCCGCAGGCGCCTGGAGCGCGGCGTGAAGCTCAATCACCCCGAGGCGATCGCACTGATCACCGACTTTGTCGTCGAAGGTGCCCGCGACGGCCGCTCCGTCGCCGACCTGATGGAGGCCGGCGCCCATGTCATCACGCGCGAGCAGGTGATGGAAGGGATCCCCGAGATGATCCACGACATCCAGATCGAGGCGACCTTCCCGGACGGAACCAAGCTCGTCACCGTCCACGAACCCATTCGCTGAAGGAACAGGCGATGCTGCAACTGAGACCCAACTGCGAATGCTGCGACAAGGATCTGCCGCCGGGCAGCCGCGAAGCGATGATCTGCAGCTTCGAATGCACCTTCTGCACACAATGCGCCTACGAGGTTCTGGACGGGCAGTGCCCGAACTGCACAGGCGAGCTCGTGCGGCGTCCGGTTCGCCCTGCCGCCAAACTGGGCAAGTTCCCGGCATCCACCGAACGCGTGTCGAAGCCGGACGGTTGCGCGCCGATCAAGGCAGCCTGAACAGGAGAGAGACAGATCATGATCCCCGGTGAAATCATTGCCGCCAGCGGCGAGATCGAGCTGAATGCCGGTCTGGAGACCGTCACGCTCGAGGTCTCGAACACGGGCGACCGACCCATCCAGGTCGGCAGCCATTATCATTTCGCCGAAACCAATGCCGGCCTGTCCTTCGACCGGGCGCTGGCGCACGGCAAGCGCCTCGACATTCCGGCGGGAACGGCAGTGCGCTTCGAGCCCGGGCAGACGCGCAACGTCACGCTCATTCCCTTTGCCGGCAAGCGCGAAGTCTACGGGTTCCAGCAGAAGGTCATGGGCAAGCTATGAGCCGGCGCCATGCTGCAAGCGCAATCGTGGCGGGCTTACTGGCCTTTGCGCCGCTTGCGCAGGCGCAGGACGAGCCCCAAGTCGATTGCGAGAAGGCAATGACCCAGTCGGATCTGAACATTTGCGCCAACAAGGACTATGAAGCGGCCGACAAGGAGCTGAACGCAGTCTACAAGACGACGATGACGGCGATGCAGGCGACCGACAGGCAACTGGGTGAGATCGACCCGAACTATGTCGGTGCCGTCGAAGCGCTGAAGAAGGCGCAGCGCGCCTGGATCGGCTATCGCGACGGCCAGTGCGAGCTTGCCGGTTTCGAGGCGCGGGGTGGATCGATGGAACCGATGCTGGTTTCCGGATGTCTTGCCGACCTGACGCAGAAGCGCACCGCGGAACTGAAGAGCCTGACCGAAGGCCTTGGAAACTGAGGGACGCCAAGTGACGGTGAGCCGGACCATCATGATCGTGGGAAACGGGCCGGTACAGGATGGTGCGGCGTCCGTCATCGATGCGGCCGATCTGGTGATCCGTGTCAACGATTGCCGCTCCTGCGGTGCGGGCGGCGAGAAAACCGATATCGTCGCCGTCTGCAACACGGGACGTCCGGCCCTGGCGATGCTGGGTGGCGGTCAGTGGAAATCGAATGCAGCGGTGCGGCAGGCACGCGAAATCTGGTGCGTTCGGGCGGCTGAAAAATTCAGGGAACTTCGGCCGCAAATTGAGGATCGCCATCCGGTGCTCGACGATCTCTGCGACGACTACACGGACGGCTTCCGGGCCTTCGCCAAGGCGACCGGCCGAGCCTTCCATACAGTCCCGGCGTCGACGCACGAAAGCGTTGATACCGAGTTGGGATATTTCCACTCCGGCGAATACGTCGTGCCGAGCAGCGGCCTGATCGTCATTGCCGAAGTGCTTGCCCATTGGCGCCAGCCGGGGGACCGCGTCGTTCTCGCCGGCTTTGGTCACGCCGGCTGGGAGTGGCATCCGTTCGCGGCCGAGCGTCGGTATGTCGACGCGTTGATTTCAAGGGGGCGTCTCATACGCCTCGATCAAAATTATCTATCCGCTTTTGCTCAGGGAGCCTGATACCCATGTCCTATAAAATGTCGCGCGCGGCCTATGCCAATATGTTCGGCCCCACCACCGGCGACAAGGTTCGGCTGGCCGATACGGAGCTTTTCATCGAGGTGGAGAAGGATTTCACCACCTATGGCGACGAGGTGAAGTTCGGCGGCGGCAAGGTCATCCGTGACGGCATGGGACAGAGCCAGGTGACGCGCGCCGCGGGCGCGGTCGATACGGTCATCACCAATGCGTTGATCGTTGACCATACCGGCATCGTCAAGGCGGATATCGGCCTGAAGAATGGCCGCATCGTCGGGATCGGCAAGGCGGGCAATCCGGACACGCAGCCGGGCGTCACCATCATCGTCGGTCCCTCGACGGAGGCGATCGCAGGCGAAGGCAAGATCGTCACGGCTGGCGGCATGGACAGCCACATCCACTTCATCTGCCCGCAGCAGATCGAGGAAGCGCTGATGAGCGGCATCACCACCATGCTTGGCGGCGGCTCCGGCCCGGCGCATGGGACGCTTGCCACGACCTGCACCGGCGCCTGGCATATCGAGCGGATGATCGAGAGTTTTGACGCCTTTCCGATGAACCTTGCGCTCGCCGGCAAGGGCAACGCGTCGCTGCCGGCCGGCCTCGTCGAAATGGTGCTGTCGGGCGCAAGCTCGCTGAAGCTGCACGAGGACTGGGGCACGACGCCGGCCGCCATCGACTGCTGCCTGTCGGTCGCCGACGAATATGACGTGCAGGTGATGATCCACACCGACACGCTGAACGAAAGCGGCTTCGTGGAAGATACCATCGCGGCGATCAAAGGTCGGACGATCCACGCTTTCCACACCGAAGGGGCGGGCGGTGGCCACGCGCCTGATATCATCAAGATCTGCGGCCAGCCGAACGTCATACCGTCCTCGACCAACCCGACCAGGCCCTACACCAAGAACACGCTGGCCGAACACCTCGACATGCTGATGGTATGCCACCATCTGTCGCCCTCCATCCCCGAAGATATCGCCTTTGCCGAAAGCCGCATTCGCAAGGAGACGATCGCTGCCGAAGATATCCTCCACGATATCGGCGCCTTCTCGATCATCTCGTCCGACAGCCAGGCCATGGGCCGCGTCGGCGAAGTGGCGATCCGCACCTGGCAGACGGCAGACAAGATGAAGCGCCAGCGCGGCCGGCTCACGCAGGAGAGCGGCGAGAACGACAATTTCCGCGTCAAACGCTACATCGCCAAATATACGATCAACCCGGCAATCGCCCATGGCGTCAGCCACGAGGTCGGCTCGATTGAAGTCGGCAAGCGCGCCGATCTCGTCATCTGGAATCCGGCCTTCTTCGGCGTCAAGCCGGAGATGGTTCTGCTCGGCGGCTCGATCGCGGGAGCGCCGATGGGCGATCCCAACGCCTCGATCCCGACACCGCAGCCGGTGCATTATCGCCTGATGTTCGGCGCCTATGGCAAGAACCGGACGAATTCCTCCGTCACCTTCGTTTCCCAGGCCTCGCTCGATGCGGGGCTCAAAGGCCGTCTCGGTGTCGCCAAGGAACTCGTTGCCGTCCAGAACACGCGCCATGGCATCGGCAAGCATTCGATGATCCACAACAGCCTGACACCGCATATCGAGGTCGATCCGGAAACCTACGAGGTTCGTGCCGACGGCGAACTGCTGACCTGCGAACCGGCAACGGTGCTGCCGATGGCACAGCGGTATTTCCTGTTCTAACAGACTTGGAATTTGGTCAGGGCGCGGGCGAAAATGCTGGTTTGCGAGTACCGAAGCGGAGCGTACCTATAGTAGGTGAGCATCGGAGCGCAGAAAAACGCCATTTGCAGCCCGGCCTCCACAGTACACGACGGTAGCCTTCTCAACCCCCCTCTGCCCTGCCGGGCATCTCCCCCTCAAGGGGGGAGATTGGCATGGGGCTGGCCTCTTGCTCCCGATCTCCCCCCTTGAGGGGGAGATGTCACGAAGTGACAGAGGGGGTATTCCGACGCTGCCTGTACCGTGGATGAGGGGCGGCCAATAGTTTAACGCTATGAAATATCTTCATAATCTTCTTCATCGATCGATTTCGATTAAGGAGGCAACAGGGCGTGTCCCGACGGCCACGACCCTTCCTCCCCGTGCATTTCATCCCCGCTGATCCCCGCCTCAAAAACCCGTGCCATGATCATGGCGTCCTGTCACGGATACACCGCAAGACGTTGGCGGCGAGGCAGGGCTGGCGCTCCACGGGAAGCCTCGTGGCCTTCGGCAAGGAGGCCCACGAACGTCAGGCGGACCGGAAGGAGAGCCCCCGGAAAATGGATCCCCTCCGCCCTTCTGGGGCGGGCGTGCCTGTGGGGCACACATGTCGGGGCAGGACGCGTGACGTACCGGAGCTGCGATGCTGAATGCCGGCACCGGAGACTGCGCCACGAAGTCGTCGCGAGGCAGAGGGTCCGAAGTCGGGGTCTGTAGGGGGGAAAGCTCCCGAGAGAACGCCAAACGGGGCGCTGGGAGGCGTCACATATACTTATTCACTAGCGACGGTTTCCAGTGCCCCGTCCGATTAATGCATGTTTGAAAAACCCCGGCGGCAACCCGCGCGGGGATGTTTCGGCTGTTCGATGGGAAGAGGGCAGGTATTTCGCGACGGAATGGACTTTCTACCATGCGCCTGGCGCATGGCAGCCATGCGAGGCGACTTTCTTGCCCGTCCCATGCTGCATCGCAGCACGGCTTGCGGTAAAAAGCGGCTTCAGCTTCCGCGCCGGGCTCCTCCCGAAGCCTGCTGCGCGGAAAGGTTCATTTTCAAGGAGATAGCTATGATCGTTGGCAGAAAAGTGCCGTCCGTGACCTTCCGCACGCGCATCCGCGACGAGGCCGTCGGCGGCCCCAATCCCTATCGCTGGCAGGACATGACCTCCGCGGATTATTTCGCCGGCAAGCGCGTCATCCTCTTCTCGCTGCCGGGCGCGTTCACGCCGACCTGCTCGACCTATCAGCTTCCCGATTTCGAAAAGCTCGCTGGTGAATTCAAGGCCCAAGGCATCGATGCGATCTACTGCATCTCGGTCAACGACGCCTTCGTCATGAACGCCTGGGGCAAATCGCAGAACCTCGAAAACGTCAAGCTGATCCCTGACGGTTCCGGCGAGTTCACCCGCAAGATGGGCATGCTGGTCGCCAAGGACAATCTCGGTTTCGGCATGCGCTCCTGGCGCTATGCGGCCATCATCAATGACGGCGCCGTCGAGCAGTGGTTCGAGGAAGAGGGTTATTCGGACAATTGCGACAGCGATCCCTATGGCGTCTCCTCGCCGCAGAACATCCTGGAAGCTCTGAAGTCGGAAAAACTGGCAGCCTGAGCTTGAAGCCCCGGACGATCTGAATCCGGAGCCGGGCCTCTTTGGTCTGGCGCCGGATTTTTTTATGGCTAAAGTGGCGCAAAGCATTCCGAGGTTTACATGATCGACGTCATCGCCCATCTGAAGACAAATCCCGGCACGGGCGCCGAGGTTGTTTCCAATGCCGCTCCCCTGATCGAGGGGACGCGCAGGGACTGCATCTTTTACGATCTCGACCAGACGGCCGGCGATCCGGACACTCCGGTGTTTGTCAAGCGATGGGAGGCGCATTTCGCCGAACCGCACATCGTCGCCTTCCAGAAGGCGACTGCGGAACTGGTGGCGGATGGCCGTATCGGGGTTGTTCACTCAGACAAGGTCGAGGTTCTCTGAATGCCCTATCGCTCGACTGAGATCCTGTCGCCCGGCCCGACGGACAAGACGCCGCTGCACACGATTGCGCTTGCCCACGACCAGCGGCATCTGCGCCGCAAATTGCTGCATCTCGACAATGACGACGTGGTGATGCTCGACCTGAAGGAGCCGGTGATGCTTGCCGATGGCGACCTTCTGGTGCTCGATACGGGCGACTATGTCCGCATCGCCGCGATCGAGGAGGCGCTCTACGACATCCGTCCGCGGGATCCGCAGCACCTGATCGAACTCGCCTGGCATCTCGGCAACCGGCACCTGCCGGCGGAAATCCGCCAAGACCGGATCCTGATCCTGCGCGACCCGGTCATCAAGGTGATGCTCGAGGGCCTGGGGGCGACGGTCTCCGAGGTG
Source organism: Rhizobium giardinii bv. giardinii H152 (assembly GCF_000379605.1). GTDB lineage: Bacteria > Pseudomonadota > Alphaproteobacteria > Rhizobiales > Rhizobiaceae > Pararhizobium > Pararhizobium giardinii. The sequence goes on from NZ_KB902680.1 coordinate 147,904, forward strand.
ACGGAACCCTTCCAGCCGATGCGCGGCGCCTATCACGGTTCGGGCGGGCACGATCACGGTCATTCCCATGGACACTCCCACGGACATGGCGGTCATCAGCACGCCCATGACTGAGCAGGCAGATACGCGGGCGCTGCTCAGGCTGGTGACATGGCTGTCGCCGGCTTTTCCGGTCGGCGCATTCTCCTATTCCGGCGGGCTCGAGCAGGCTGTCCACGATGGGCTGATCACCGATGCTTCCGCCTTGAGGCGATGGCTGGAAGCGCTGATCCGCCATGGCTCAAGCTGGAACGACGCGGTGCTTCTGGCGGAGAGCTATCGGGCCTGTGACGATCGCCGCAGGCTTGATGCGGTGCGCGAACTGGCCGAGGCGCTGGCAGGCTCGCGGGAGCGCCACATGGAAACGATGCTGCAGGGCGAGGCTTTCCTCGCTGCGGCTTCGCATTGGCCGCATCCGGTGCTCGGTACGCTGGTCGGTGCCGTTGCCTATCCGGTCGCCGTTGGCGCTGTCGCCGGGGCGCATGGCACCGGATTGGAGCCGGCCGTGGCGGCCTATCTGCATGCCACGGCATCGAACCTGGTTTCCGTTGCGATCCGCTGCGGGGTAACGGGCCAGAAGCACGGTGTAGGCGTTCTTGCCGATTTGGAAGCCGCGATCGCCGAGACGGCGGAAAGCGCATCCTCAAGCACGCCGGACGACCTCGGCTCTGCTACAATCGTCGCCGACATATCGGCGCTTCGTCACGAGACCTTGTATTCGCGGCTCTTCCGCTCCTGACGGCTGCGACATCAATTGCGAGAAAGGAAGACTTCGATGAAATCTGCGAACGGCCCGCTCCGCGTCGGTATCGGCGGCCCGGTCGGCTCCGGCAAGACGGCGCTGACCGACAAGCTCTGCAAGGCGATGCGCGAGACCTATTCGGTCGCCGTCGTCACCAACGATATCTACACCAAGGAAGACGCGGAAGCTCTGGTGCGCATGCAGGCGCTGCCCTCCGACCGGATCGTTGGCGTCGAGACCGGCGGCTGCCCGCACACGGCGATCCGCGAGGATGCGACGATCAACCTGCAGGCGATCGCTGATCTCAACCGCCGTATTCCCGATCTCGACGTCGTCTTCATCGAATCCGGCGGCGACAATCTGGCGGCGACCTTTTCGCCCGATCTTGCCGATATCACAATCTATGTCATCTCGGTCTGCCAGGGCGAGGAAATCCCGCGCAAGGGCGGACCCGGGATCACCCGTTCCGATCTGCTGGTGATCAACAAGAAGGATCTGGCTCCCTATGTCGGTGCCGATCTCGAGGTGATGGAGCGGGATGCCAATCGCATGCGGGCCGAGCGGCCCTTCGTGTTTTCCGACATGAAGCGCGGCGACGGCATCGACAAGATCGTCGATTTCCTGCGCGTCGAAGGCGGTCTCTGACATCAGTCGCCTCAACGAAAAGGCCGGCCGCATGCGATGCGGCCGGCCTTTTCGTTTGGGTTACGTCATTCCGCGTGGGTTACGTCACTCCGCGGCGAGGTGGATGACGTTGCCGCTGCGTTTCGGGGCTTCGAGCTTGTCCAGCCGCTCCTGTAGTGTCGTGATCGTCTTGCCCTGATCGGTGACGATTTCCGTCAAGGCCTCGTTTTCCAACACTTTCAACTCGTCATCCTTCTTGCCGACCATGCGGCCGAACAGCCAGCCGAGCAGTCGCGAGACGTCGTCCATGATCAGGAAGAACGACGGCACCACGAGAAGAGACAGGACGGTGGAGACGATGATTCCGCCGATAACGGCGATCGCCATGGGTGCACGGAAGGAACCGCCTTCGCCGACGCCGAGTGCCGATGGGATCATACCGGCCGACATGGCAATGGAGGTCATAATGATCGGCTGGGCTCGTTTCCGTCCGGCCTCGATCATGGCCTGGACCCGCCCCATGCCATGCCGCTTCATCTCGACTGCGAAATCGACAAGCAGGATCGCGTTCTTGGTCACGATACCCATGAGCATCAGCACGCCGATCATCACCGGCATCGAGAAGGCGTTGCGCGTCAGGATCAGCGCCACCGCGACGCCGCCGATGGCGAGCGGCAGCGAAAGAAGGATCGTGAACGGCTGGATCACATCCTTGAAGAGCAGGATGAGAACCACCAGCACCATCAAAAGACCAAGCAGCATGGCATTGCCGAAGCTCTGCATCATTTCGCTCTGGATCTTCGCGTCGCCGCTTTCGGCAAGCCGGACGGTCCGCGGCAGTTTCGTCTCTTCGACGATGCGCTTGAACTCGGCAGTCGAGGTATCGAGCGCTGTCCCCTGCGGGACGTCCGAGCCGATCGACGCCACGCGATTGCGGGCATTGCGCAGGATGGAACTCGGCCCTTCCGCATAGCTGATATCGGCCACGCTATCGATCGGTACGGTCGCCCCTGATGCTGTTTTCACCTTGAGAGCGCCGATCGCCTGCAGGTCGCGCCGGACGTCGAGCGAGGTTTGCACCCGGATCGGTATCAGGCGGTCATCGAGCGAGATCTTGGTGAGCGCCGAATCGACATCGCCGGTCGTAGCCACGCGGATCGTCTGCGAGATCTGCTGAGGCGTTATGCCGAGGCGGGCGATTTCATCCTTGCGTGGAAAGATCTGGAGCTCGGGCCGGGGCAGGGCGCCCTCGGAGCTCACATTGGCGAGAATGGGGGAGGCGCGAAGCTTTGCTTCCAGCACACCAACGGCTTCATTCAGGTCATCTTCGTTCGACGACAGGAAGTTGAAGGTCAGTTCACGTTCGCCACGGTCGTTCAGCTTGGTGATGCGCACATCCGGGATGCCGCGCAGCTTGGCGAAGATGTCCTTCTCGACATCCCATTGCGGACGGGTTCGGCCATCCATTTGCATCTTGGGCATATACTGACCGATGACCGGAAGACCGCCGAGGCCCTTGTTGACGAGGGTTTTCAGCAAGGAATGATCGATCTTGCCGAGGATGATGCGCACCGTTGCGCGGCGCAATTCGAGGTCGCCCTTCGGCGATGCGCCGCCGAGAATGAACACGCTCTCGACACCGTCGACGTCGCGCACGGCATCATAAATGCGTGTCGTTGTCGCATCGGTTTCGGCAAGCGTGGCATTCGGCGGCAGCTCGACGGAAAGGACGACACGCGAGGAATCGTCGGGCGGCATGAAGCTGCCGGGCACCTGCGCCATCAGGTAGAGCGAGCCGACCAGGAAGGCAATCGCGGCCAGCATGGTCGCATAACGCATATACCAGCGCGCCGTCGTGGCGCTCACCAGCCACGTATAGGCCTTCATCATACGGCTGTCGTTGTCATGGTGGTCGTCGACACCATCTTCCGGCCGCATCAGATAGGCTGCCATCAACGGGGTTATCAGACGCGCCACCATCAGCGAGAAGAACACCGAAAACGCGACCGTCAGGCCGAACTGGATGAAATACTGACCGGCGACGCCGGGCATGAAGGATACCGGCACGAAGACGGCAATGATCGTGAAGCTCGTGGCGATAACCGCAAGCCCGATTTCGTCGGCAGCATCGAGCGACGCCCGGTACGGCGTTTTGCCCATCCGAATGTGTCGGGCGATGTTTTCGATCTCGACGATCGCGTCGTCGACGAGGATACCGGTTGCCAGCGTCAAGGCGAGAAAACTGACGAGATTGAGCGAGAAGCCCATCAGGTCCATGATCCAGAATGTCGGGATCGCCGACAGGGGCAGGGCAACGGCGGCAATGAATGTTGCGCGCCAGTTTCTGAGGAACAGAAGCACGACGATAACGGCAAGGATCGAGCCCTCCAGCAGCGTGTGCAGGGCAGCCTCATAGTTGCCGTAGGTAAAGTAGACGGCATCATCGACCATCGCGATGTTGACCTGGGGATGGGCGGCACGAACCGCGTCGAGGCTTTTGGCCACCGTTTCGGCAACCGAGACCTCGCTTGCTCCCTTGGAGCGGAAGACGGCAAATGTAACCGACGCATCACCGTTGAAGCGCGAGAAGGATCTCTGCTCCTCGTAGGTATCGGTGACCGTGCCGAGGTCGGACAGTTTCACGAACCGTCCATTGGGCAGGGCAATCGTGGTATTGGCCAGCTGAGCGACATTGCGGGCGTCGCCAAGCGTGCGGATGGTCTGCTCGTTGCCGCCGACCTGTCCGCGGCCCGAGCCGAGATCGACGTTGGTGCTGCGCAGCTGGTTGTTCACATCGGGCGCGGTGATGCCGAAGGAATCCAGCTTGCTGGGGTCGAGTTCGACCTTGATTTCCCGGTCCGAGCCGCCGTAGCGATCGATACGCCCGACGCCGAGCTGGCCCTGCAGCGCGCGTTTGATCGTGTCGTCAACGAACCAGGACAGTTCCTCCAGCGTCATGTCCGGCGACGTCACGGAAAAGGTCTGGATCGCCTGGCCTTCGACATCGATCTTGGTCACGACCGGTTCTTCGACATCGGCGGGAAGGTCGCTGCGGATGCGGTCGATGGCGTCCTTGGTATCCTGGACGGCTTCCTCAGTCGGCTTTTCGATGCGGAAGACGACGCTCGTCACCGATTGGCCGTCGGTGACAGTCGACTGGATTTCGTCGACGCCGGCGATCGAGGCAACCGCATCCTCGACCTCCTTTGTCACCTGCATTTCGAGTTCCGAAGGCGACGCCCCGTTCTGGGTTACCGTGATGGCAACAACGGGAACGTCGATGTTCGGAAACTTTGTGATCGGCAATGCAAAAAAAGATTGCAGTCCGAGGTACATGAGAAGCGCAAAACCGAGGATCGGTGCGATGGGGTTTCGGATCGACCAGGCGGAAAAGTTCATCGCTATGACCTCGATCAGTTCGATACGGCTGCGGTTGCTGCGAGCACTGGCTTGATGCGATCACCGTCGCGGACGAATGCGCCTGCCTTGGTGATCACCCGGTCTCCCTGCTTCAGGCCAGTGCGGACCTCAATAAATCCGTCATCTTCGATCCCCGTCTCGATCGGGGTTACCCGGGCTACATCGTTCTCGACCTTTCGAGCAACCATGCCGTCCTTTGTCTTCGTTACCGCCGACAGCGGAAGGACCAGGGCCTGTTTCTCGGTGACAATGATCTGTGCCCGCGCATACATGCCGACGCGTGCCTTTTCAGGTTCGAGCAGGCTGATATAGACGTTGCCGAGGCGGGTCTGCGTATCGATGACCGGCGATATCAGGCGGATCTTGCCGTCGATTTCTGTTTTCCCGTCGGCCAGCATCACCTTGGCCCTCTGGCCGATCGCGAGTTTCGGCAGGTCGGTTTCAATGATGTCGGCCTTCATCTCAACGGCGCCGTCGCGAATGATGGTGAACAGCGGTTCTCCGCTTCCGTTGGCGATCGCCCCGACCTTGGCGGTCCGTGCCGACACCACGCCCGTGACCGGCGTCTTCACGTCGGTGCGGACAAGCCGCAAATCGATATCGGAAATCTGGGCCTCGACGACCTTGATCTCGGCCTTGGCAACCGAGACCAGTTGTTCGGCTGAACGAACCCGTGCGAGTGCTGCCGTCGCAGCGGCCAGTTCCTGATCCCTTTGGGCCGTCGACATCGATCCGGCTTCGGCAAGCTTCTTCGACCGCTCGCTGACGCGCACGGCTTCTTCCGCATTGGCCTGCGCTTCGGCAAGTTGTGCCTCGTATTGGGCCAGTGCTGCGTTCGCCTTGGCAAGGCTGGCAGCATACTGGCTTTTCTGCAACACCAGCATGTCCGGGTTGAGAGTGGCAAGCGTGCTCTCGGCTTCCACGCGGTCACCGACATCGGCATTCAAGGCGCGGATGGAAAGCCCATCGACCAGCGGGGAGACATAGGTCTCTTCAACCGCCTTCACCGCACCGGTCGCCACAACCCGATCGACGATCGCCCTGGATTCAACCTCGCTGACGATGATCGAGGGCAGGTTCTGCTCTGCCTTGGGCGGTGCGGCTTCCTGCGCAAATGCCGCACTCGACAGGAAAGCCAGCAGAACGGTTATCGAAACACCAAACGCGTGGGTCTTTTTACGGGCCATCGGCTTACTTTCCTCGAATTCCGGATAAATCAAATTCGGTGACGCCACAGCCCTTCAAGGAAGGTTTTGCCATCGTCACCTGCTGGAAGGGAAGAAAATGTCGCGTCAATCGTATCGAGCGCAAGTTTCCCCCGCATCCTCCTCAAATGCCTCGGGCTCTATTTAGTTAGGCCCTTTCAGCGATGCAAGGCGATACAAATGAAGAATGGTGCCTCATCATTTTATTTGTATGATGCCATCAACGCAATTTCTGATTTATTTCGTTTTGTTGCGGAGAAGTCGCTTGCGCGTGGTGCAAATGAGAAACGCGCGAGACTGGCCCGCGCGTTCCCGGTCTACGAAGTACGGCAAATGGCCTACTTCAAGGCGGCGTCGGTGATCTCATGCGTAAAGGCGCCTTCCGGTTCCTTGGTGATGACCGGATCGGAACCGCCCTTCATCAGCGAAGCGACGGTGCGCTTGTAATCGGCCTCGTCGAGCGCGCCGTTCGAGCCGGCTGTCAGCTTGGCGATCTCGCCCATCATGCGCTTCTGGTGTTCTTCCGTCTGGGCACCGGTCGCATCGTTCTCCAGCACGATGCCGGCCGCTTCATCCGGATTGGCCTCGGCATATTTCCAGCCCTTCATCGAGGCACGGACGAACTTGACCATCTTCTCCTTGAAGGCCGGGTCCTTGAGCTTGTCTTCCAGCACGTAAAGGCCGTCTTCCAGCGTCGCGACGCCCTGGTCCTCATACTTGAAGGTCACCAGGTCCTCGGGCTTGATGCCGGCGTCGATGACCTGCCAGTACTCGTTATAGGTCATGGTGGAGATACAGGCAGCCTGCTTCTGGATCAGCGGATCGACGTTGAAGCCCTGCTTCAGGACCGTGACGCCATCCGGGCCGCCATCGGTCTTCAGACCAAGCTGGCTCATCCAGGAGAGGAACGGATATTCGTTGCCGAAGAACCAGACGCCGAGCGTCTTGCCCTTGAAATCGGCCGGCGTGGCGACGCCGGATTCCTTCAGGCAGGTCAGCATCATGCCGGAAGACTTGAACGGCTGGGCGATGTTGACCAGCGGTACACCCTTTTCGCGGGTCGCAAGCGCCGACGGCATCCAGTCGACGACGACATCTGCGCCGCCGCCGGCGATGACCTGCGGAGGTGCGATGTCCGGGCCGCCCGGCTTGATCTCGACGTCGAGGCCTTCCTCTTCATAGAACCCCTTGTCCTTGGCAACGTAGTAGCCGGCGAACTGGGCTTGCGTCACCCATTTCAGCTGAAGCACTACTTTGTCGGCGGCAGCAGCCTGAAAGGCCGACAGCGAAAAGGCGCTGGCCAGCAGCAGGGATGCGAGTCTTGTCTTCATATCAGTTCCCTCATTTTTGTTGTGCCTGTCCAACCACGGACAGGCGGTTTTTTTCTACGCCTGCCCACCGCGGACAGACGGGTGCCAGAACGTGACGGCGCGCTCGACGAGCGCAACCAACCCGTAAAACGCGGAGCCAGCCACCGCCGCGACGGCGATCTCGGCCCAAACCATGTCGACATTCATGCGCCCCACTTCCGTGGAAATTCGGAACCCCATGCCGACGATCGGCGTGCCGAAGAATTCGGCAACGATGGCGCCGATCAGCGCCAGCGTGGAATTGATCTTGAGCGCATTGAAGATGAAAGGCCATGCTGCCGGCAGCCGGAGCTTGAGCAGGGTCTGGAACCAGCTTGCGGCATACGTGCGCATCAGGTCCCGTTCCATTGAACTCGTCGCGGCCAGTCCCGAAACCGTGTTCACCAGCATGGGGAAGAAGGTCATGATGACGACCACCGCGACCTTCGACTGCCAGTCGAAACCGAACCACATCACCATGATCGGTGCCACGCCGATGACGGGCAGCGCCGAGACGAAATTGCCGAGCGGCAGCAGGCCCTTTTGCAGGAAGGGGGAGCGGTCGATGGCGATGGCGACGAGGAAACCGAGGCCGCAGCCGAGCGCGTAGCCGGTGATCACGGCCTTGAGGAAGGTCTGCTGGAAATCGGCCCAGAGCGTCGGCAGCGAGTTGATCAGCCGCGTCCAGATCATCGATGGCGGTGGCAGGAGAACGGAGGGTACGTTCAGCCCGCGCACGAGGCCCTCCCAGAGCACGAGAATGGTGATGCCGAAAAGAAGCGGCACGGCGAGCCTTGCGGCACGAGCCGCCGTCCGGTTTTTAAACTTACGGCGGACGAGCCATTCGTTGATGGCCCACGCAATCAGCCAGAAGGCGATGGCACCGACGATCAGAGCGGAATTCATGGCTTGACCCCCATGCGCCTGAGGACTGCCGTGTGGGCAAAGCCGACGATGATCACAAGGGTTGCGGCCAGAGCGGCTGCCATGAACAGCGCCGACCAGATCTGCACGGTCTGGCCGTAGTAGGAGCCGGCAAGCAGGCGGGCACCGAGGCCGGAGACGGCACCGGTCGGCAGTTCGCCGACGATGGCGCCAACCAGCGCAATGGCGATCGCGACCTTCAGCGAGGTGAAGAGATACGGCATGGAAGCCGGCCAGCGCAGCTTCCAGAAGGTCTGGGACGGGCTGGCATAGTAGGTATGCATTAGGTCGAGCTGGATCTGCTCGGGGCTGCGCAGTCCCTTCACCATGCCGACGACGATCGGGAAGAAGCTGAGGTAGGTGGAAATCAGCGCCTTCGGCAAAAGGCCGGCGATGCCGACCGCATTCAGCACGACGATGATCATCGGCGCGATGGCAAGGATGGGAATGGTCTGGCTGGCAATCACCCACGGCATCAGCGAGCGGTCCATCGCCCGGTTGTGGACGATGCCGACGGCAAGCAGAATGCCGAGCAGGGTACCGATGCCGAAGCCCAGCAGTGTCGCCGACAGCGTGATCCAGGCGTGATAGACGAGGCTGCGCTTCGACGTGATCGGCTTGTTGACGGTCGTGTCCCAGATCTCGGCGACCACCTGATGCGGGGCGGGGAGAACGGGGCGTTGCTGAAACATCGTCTTCGGCACGATTTCCGAGAAGCTGATCGGCGTTCCGGCACGCGCGGCGGTATCGCGCTCGAACGGCGCATTGAGGAAGATGACGGCGATATACCATATGACCAGGAGGGCAAGCAGGATGGTACCCACCGGCATGATCCTGTCGCGCAAAAAGCTCGGCTTCTCCATGTTCAAGCCTTCCCGCTCGACGGCAGCAGCATCAGCGCCATGGAAACCACGCCGAGGGCGACGCCTGCCATCTGCGAGAGCGTCAGCCGCTCGCCGAACATGGCAAAGGCGATGAGATTCACCAGAAGAAGCTGGGCAATCGCGGATGCCGAAATAGCAAGCCCCAGCCCACCCTCGCGCATCAGCCGCACCATCATCAGATTGCCGACGCAGTAGAGGCCAAGCGAGAAGATGAGGACGAGGATGTTGTTGCTGGCGACATAGTAGCGCGAGGCGGTTGCGGCACTGAGGAATATGGCCATGGAGGCGGCGAGCCAGAGGATGAAGGATGGGTTCATGGCAAGCACCTCGTCGTGCCGTGGCACCCCCCTCTGTCACTTCGTGACATCTCCCCCTCAAGGGGGGAGATCAGCCGCAGGCGTTGTGCTCGGCTTACCAGAGAGGCTGCGAGCGAAAGGAACAATCTCCCCCCTTGAGGGGGAGATGTCACGAAGTAACAGAGGGGGGTATTTTTAGGCACTGAGAGAAGCCTATTCATCATAGCTATGCCCCGCTCTCAGGCCCTCGCGCACCCGGCTGGCGATCTCCAGGAACTCCGGTGTCTCGCGGATATCGAGCGGCCGCTCCTTGGGAAGGGTGGATTCGATGACGTCGGTGACGCGGCCGGGGCGGGGGCTCATGACGACGATCTTGGTGGACAGATAGACGGCCTCGGGAATGGAGTGCGTGACGAAACAGATGGTCTTGTTGGTGCGGTCCCAGAGCTTCAGCAATTGCTCGTTCAGATGATCGCGGACGATCTCGTCCAGCGCGCCAAAAGGTTCGTCCATCAACAAGAGGTCGGCATCAAAAGCGAGCGCACGCGCGATCGAGGCGCGCTGCTGCATGCCGCCGGAAAGCTGCCAGGGGAATTTCTTGCTGAAGCCGGTCAGGTTGACGAGATCCAGCGTGCGCTCGATGCGGGCCTTCTGGTCGGCGGCGCTGTAGCCCATGATTTCGAGCGGCAGGGCGATGTTTTTCTCGATGGTACGCCAGGGATAGAGGGCGGCTGCCTGGAAGACGTAGCCGTAGGAGCGGTTCTTGCGGGCGTCTTCCGGTGTCGTGCCGTTGACGGTGATCGTGCCGGACGTCGGCTTTTCCAGATCGGCGATGACGCGCAGGAAGGTCGTCTTGCCGCAACCGGAAGGGCCGATGAAGGAGACGAAATCGCCCTTGTTGACGTCGAGATCGACGCCGGTCAGCGCGTTGACGGGGCCGTCATTGGTCTCGAAGGTGAGGCCGAGACTGCGGGCCGAGACGACGGATGCGGGTGTGATTGTCATTGGATCCGGTGCGCTCCGTCCTGAATGCCATTGCCTGGAGTGTCGTCATTCGGCTGTCTGCCTTCGATAGTCGTACTTCATATTTTTCGAATGAGGTATGCTGCGCGCGACGTTGCTGCGCAGGAGATGTGGATATGTTGCAATCATCAAGACCGACCTGCCGGATCATCCGCCCCGGCCAGACCTATGACGGCAAGCAGGGGCTCAGCTATTTCGAAGGCATTTCGGCCGAAGCGGTCGGTTCGACCGGCATCTGCATGCATCTCCTGACGATCCCGCCGGGCGGCCGCGCCAGGGCCCATCTGCACGAAAGCCACGAAACGGCGATCTACGTGCTGTCGGGTGAGGCGCACACCTGGTACGGCGACCGGCTGGAGCATCACGCTATCGTGCGGGCGGGCGAGATGTTCTACATCCCGGCGGGCGTACCGCATCTGCCGGCCAATCTGTCGGACCAGCCCTGTTCGGCGGTGATCGCGCGGACAGATCCGAAGGAGCAGGAGAGCGTGGTCCTGTTGCCGGAACTGGATGGGTTGGTTCCCGAGTGAGGCACTAAAGTCAATGGGGCCGCCGGGATGCCCCCCTCTGTCACTTCGTGACATCTCCCCCTCAAGGGGGGAGATTGGCCGGGTGTGTCGGATCGACCTCATGCGGATTATGTGCAGGGATGAAGGGCTTGCCGCTAGCGCTTTGCCCGATCGTTGGGGGATGCCGCACCCTCCCGATCTCCCCCCTTGAGGGGGAGATGTCGCGAAGCGACAGAGTGGGGTGTTAAGCGGCTGATACGACATGCGGATTCGTCACACGCCGCTTGCCGGAATGCCGGTGCGCTGGACCTTGCGCGGTGCGGTGATTTCCTTCCAGGTCGAAAGCGCCTTGCTGACCGCGGCAAAGGGTTCGCGGCTGATGAACTTGCCCTGGCCTTCACGGGTCTTGATCGTCGATTCCTCGATCGCCACCACGCCGCCGGTCAGGGTAAAGCGCGGCAGGCCGGTCACCTGCTTGCCCTCGAAGACGTTGTAGTCGATTGCCGACTGCTGGGTGGCCGCCGAGATCGTCTTCGAGCGCTTCGGGTCCCAGACGACGATGTCGGCATCGGCCCCGACCAGGATCGCACCTTTCCTCGGATACATGTTGAGGATCTTGGCGATGTTGGTCGAGGTGACGGCGACGAATTCGTTCATGGTGATGCGGCCGGTGGCGACGCCGTGCGTCCAGAGCATCGGCATGCGGTCCTCGAGCCCGCCGGTGCCGTTGGGGATCTTGGTGAAATCGCCGACGCCGAAACGCTTCTGCGCGGTGGTGAAGGCGCAGTGGTCGGTCGCCACCACCTGCAGGGAGCCTGCGGCAAGGCCGGCCCAGAGTGAGTCCTGATGCTGCTTGTTGCGGAAGGGCGGCGACATGACCCGACGCGCGGCGTGGTCCCAGTCGGGATTGGCATATTCGCTCTCATCCAGCGTCAGATGCTGGATCAGCGGTTCGCCATAGACGCGCATGCCGTTCTGGCGTGCCCGGCGGATCGCCTCGTGCGCCTGTTCGCAGGAGGTGTGGACGACATAGAGCGGGGCACCGGCCATGTCGGCGATGATGATGGCGCGGTTGGTCGCCTCGCCTTCGACGGCGGCGGGGCGGGAATAGGCATGCGCCTCGGGGCCGTTGTTGCCTTCGGCGAGCAGCTTTGCCTGCATCTGGGCGACGATGTCGCCGTTTTCGGCATGCACCAGCGGCAGGGCGCCGAGCTCGGCACAGCGCTGGAAGGAGTGGAACATCTCGTCATCATCCACCATCAAGGCCCCCTTGTAGGCCATGAAGTGCTTGAAGGTATTGATGCCCTTGTCCTGAACAATGGTCTGCATCTCATTGAAGACCTGCTCGCTCCACCAGGTGATCGCCATGTGGAAGGAGAAATCGCAATTGGCCCGCGAGGTCTTGTTGTCCCACATGGTCAACGCTTCGAGCAGCGACTGGCCGGGCGAGGGCAGCGCGAAATCGACGACCATGGTCGTACCGCCGGAGAGGGCCGCGCGCGTGCCGCTTTCAAAATCATCGGAGGAATAGGTGCCCATGAAGGGCATTTCGAGATGGGTGTGCGGATCGATGCCGCCCGGCATGACATAACAGCCGGTCGCGTCCAACGTTTCGTCGCCCGAGAGGTTCGGACCGATCTCGACGATCTTGCCGCCATCGACTTTGACGTCGGCCTTGTAGGTGAGGTCGGCGGTGACGATCGTTCCACCCTTGATGACTGTGCTCATTGTTTTTGTTCCCTCATTCCGTGTTCTTGTTGGTTTTGCCGATCAGTGGGGGCGAAAACCGGATGAAGTCGCATTGGGACGTTATCTCACCGTTCAACACAGCGAGGATAGTGTCGAGAACAGCGCGGCGTTCCTGCAGCACTTCGTGATTCCAGAACCGCAAAACGGAATAGCCTTGATTGTTGAGCCAGCGCGTTCGCGTCAAATCGGATTGCGACGCCGCATGTTGGCTACCATCGAGCTCGATGATCAGCATCTTCTCGCGACAGAGGAAATCGACAATGTACGGACCGAGCGGCATCCGACGGGTGAATTTATGGCCGTTCAGGAGCCGGTTTCGAAGGTGGCCCCACAGGCGATATTCGGCTTCCTGCTCATTTTGACGAAGATCGCGCGCTTGCTTCGTTTTACCCGGTCGACGTTTGACGGGGCTTGTCCTCTGGCTTGTGGCTTCGCCCCCCTCATCCTGCCCTTCGGGCCACCTTCTCCCCGCTGGGGAGAAGAGGGAACTCGTGGTTTCCGTCTTCTGCAATGCAGCCTCTTCCCTCGAATCCGCTGATGTTGAATTCGGGATGGCGGCAAACTCCCACTTCTCCCCAGCGGGGAGAAGGTGGCCCGAAGGGCCGGATGAGGGGGGTGATACGGCGAGACGCATCGGTCTATTCCACAATCTCCGCCGTCTCCACCACCGCATGGAACAACACGTCGCATCCGGCAGACGCCCATTCCTTCGAAATGTCCTCCGCCTCGTTGTGGCTCAAGCCCCCGACGCAGGGGCACATGACCATGGTGGCGGGCGCGACCTTGGCCGCCCAGCAGGCGTCGTGGCCGGCGCCGGAGATGAGGTCCATGTGGCTGTAGCCGAGCTTTTCGGCGGCGGTGCGCACGGCGGTGACGAGGGTCGGATCGAAGGTGACCGGCGCGAAATGGCCGATCGCCTCGATCGAACAGCCGACACCGAGAGGCTCGGTGATGCCGGGCGCTTCGGCCTCGATCCTGGCGCGCATGCGGTCGAGCTTGGCCTTGTCCGGCGAGCGGATATCGACAGTGAAGACGACCTTGCCGGGCAGCACGTTGCGGGAATTGGGCGAGAAGAACACCTGGCCGACGCCGCCGACGGCGCCCGGCTGGTTTTCCATTGCGACAGTCTGAACCATTTCCATGATGCGTGCCATCGCGAGGCCGGCATTCACACGCATGTTCATCGGCGTCGAGCCGGTGTGGGCTTCCCGGCCCGTGAGGGTGAATTCCAGCCACCAGAGGCCCTGACAGTGGGTGACGACGCCAATGGTCTTTTCCTCCGCCTCGAGGATCGGGCCCTGCTCGATGTGATATTCGAAATAGGCGTGCATCTTGCGGGCGCCGACCTCTTCGTCGCCCAGCCAGCCGATGCGCTTCAGCTCGTCGCCGAAGGTCTTGCCGTCGGGGTCCTTGCGGTCATAGGCGTAGTCGAGGGTATGGATGCCGGCGAAGACGCCGGAGGCGAGCATGGCGGGGGCAAAACGCGCGCCTTCTTCGTTGGTCCAGTTGGTAACGACGATCGGGTGCTTCGTCTTGATGCCGAGGTCGTTCATGGTGCGCACGACTTCGAGCGCGCCGAGCACGCCGAGCACACCGTCATACTTGCCGCCGGTCGGCTGCGTGTCGAGATGCGAGCCGACATAGACGGGTAGAGCATCGGGATCGGTGCCGGGGCGGGTGGCAAACATCGTGCCCATCTTGTCGACGCCGATGGTAAGCCCCGCGTCCTCGCACCAGGTCTTGAAGAGCTTGCGGCCTTCGCCGTCTTCATCCGTCAGCGTCTGGCGGTTGTTGCCGCCGGCAATGCCGGGGCCGATCTTCGCCATGTCCATTAACGTCGCCCACAGACGGTCCGCATTGACGCGCATGTTCTCGCCCGGTGCTGCTACCATGGCCGCTCTCCTCATCGTTTTGCGGGCGGCACGCGGTGGCGCGCATCCCCTTGTTCCCGTCGGTCGAATCGGGGCCATCTGGTTTTTTCGATTGCCCTGCGATCAGCCGTTGCGTTTGAATTTGAACTGACTGATAATTTGACCGGTTGGTAAAACATTACAACTTCCGTTGCCGCACTCAAGACGAAAAACGGAAAAAACGGAAGTGTCGCCCGAATTTTTAGATCAAGCGGTTTTCGGGCGTTTTCAAAGCCGTGCGCAGGCGGCGATTGGTGAGAAGACAGGGGGGAACATGGTACTTCCGAGGGCAGCCCGAACACAAAGGCGAACCCGCATCCAGGAGGAGAAGGAAGAACAGATCCTGGAGGCGGCGCTGGACGTGTTCGCCACCCACGGCTTTCGCGGCAGCACCATCGATCAGATCGCCGACGTGGCGGGCATGTCGAAGCCGAACCTGCTCTATTATTTCCGCACCAAGGAAGCGATGCACCGGGCGCTGATCGACCGGGTTCTCGACAGCTGGCTCGATCCGCTGCGTGAGTTCGACGCCGAGGGAAATCCGGTTACCGAGATTTGCAGCTATATCCGCCGCAAGTTGGAAATGGCTCGCGATTTCCCGCGTGAGAGCCGGCTGTTTGCCAACGAGATCCTGCAGGGTGCGCCGCATATCGAGGACGAACTGAAGGGGCCGTTGAAGGCGCTGGTGGACGAGAAGGCAGAGGTGATCAGGGCCTGGGCGAAGGCCGGCAAGATTGCCAAATGCGATCCCTACCACCTGATCTTCGCCATCTGGTCGACAACGCAGCATTATGCCGATTTCGACGTGCAGGTGCGCGACGTGCTTGGCGAGGAGCGGTCGGGCGAGGGACGATTTGAAGACGCAGCGCGGTTTCTTGAGCAATTGTTCGTCAAGGGCTTGGAAATCAAGAACGGGGGCGACTAACTGCCATCGGCGCTCACGCCGCAACCGGTAAAGCGCCGCGCGTCTATCCAGACGTCACGTACACGAAGCGACGAAATTCCCGGCTGGCCGCTCACCCTGGCCCTCTCCCGCAGGCGGGGAGAGGGGACTACAGAGGTTGCTGCTTGTCCCTTCTCCCCGTCCACGACGGGGAGAAGGTGCCCGACAGGGCGGATGAGGGGCGATGTGCCATTGAATGCTTTCCTCCCCCGTCAGGCCGGGGTCCCTTTCGGATGGTTCGCGGAAGCCATCATGATTCCGATCTCCGCCGCGTTCTGGATGATGAGTGTTTCGAGCGTGCCCGCACGGCCACGAATGGAGATGTTGTAGCTTTCCCGGTCGCCGACCGAAAGCCCGGCGTAGCGCACGACGTCGGCTGAAACGGCCAGTTGCGCGTCATATTCCTTGGCAAACCCTTCGAGCCGGCTCGCCGCGTTGATGGTGTCGCCGACGGCCGTCAGCGACGAGGCCTTGCCATAGCCGATCTGGCCGATGATTGCCGGACCGGCATGCATGCCCATCGCAATGCGCAGCGGCGTATCGAGCTCGCTCATGAAATTGCGGTTGAGCACTTCGACGCCATTGGCGATGCGCACCGTTGCGGCCAGTGCCTGAGCGCAGGCTTCCTCGATGGTGTTGCTCAGTCCGAAGATCGCCAGGGCGCCGTCGCCGATAAACTTGTCGATCACACCGCCCGATCCTTCGACAGCCTCGCCGATGGTTTCGAAATAGCGGTTCAACAGGAAGACGGTATCGAACGGCAATTGCTTCTGGGCAAGCAGGGTGAAGTCGCGCAGGTCGCAGAAGAGGACCGCGATGCGGCGCTCGCGACCGGCTGCCTGCTGCTCGCTCGGCTGGGCCTTCAGGCCGATATTGTCGGCTCCGAGAACGGGCGCGATCGACAGGTTGTGGTTCGGCCGCAGTTGGCAGGCCAGGCGGACATCGTCGGGCGCACGGATACGCATAAGCGTCGCCTTCTCGGCCTCGTTTGGCGGAGGCAGCCGATGCACACCCTCCGTCACCCGAACGCGACAGGTCGAGCAGCGGCCGCGGCCGCCGCAGATCGAGATATGCGGAATGCCTGCGGCGCGGATCGCCTCGAGCACGCTGAAGCCTTTCGGAACCGAGATGGCGCGGTCGGGATAGGTGATCTTGACCTTTCCCCGCACCGGGATTGCACGCAGGATCAGCGTTGCGCCAATCATTGCCAACAGGCCGGCTACGATGGAAAGCCGGATTTGTGCGAGGATTTCGGGCCGCGCATGGTTCGACATGAACCATGCTTCGGACGGCATCCCGACCTCCAGGGACCGTGCAGCAACGGCGAAACCGAGCAGGGCCAGCAGCGGGACGAGGACTGCGAAGGAATAGAAAAACAGGAAATAACGCGGATACCAGTTGCGGCCGCGCATCCAGAACCAGGCGCCGAGGCAGCCGTGCGCCCAGGCGAGAATGAGAGCAAGGGATTGCCGTGTTGCGCCGAAAGTGCTCGACCAAAGGACCGGCAGCACATCGTAGTAGCCGTCACCGGAGCCTGTCAGCATCCATTCGATGCGGGTGCTGACTACGTGGCCAACGATGAGGAAGGGAAAGGAAAGCCCGAAGATGATCTTCAGCGCTTCCCGAACCGGCATGCGCAGCGTTTGCCGGCGATACAGGCTTTCAAGCGCCAACAGAAAATGCAGCAGCAACGAGCCATAGAGCAGGATCGTGCCCGGCCAGCTTCGCCAGAACAGGTTGAAGACAACGCGCATTCTTTCCATCGCCTCGACCGAGACAAGGCCAAGCGCGTGATTGGAAAAATGGGTCAGCAGGAACAGTCCCAGGCAGGCGCCCGAAAGCAGGTGCAGCCTTTTGCGCGTTCGAGAAGAGGCAATTTTCAATCAGATATCCGAAGTTGGCGGCCGCGTAGTGTCGTGTTTCTTATTGACGAGTTCGCGATCAGGGGCAACGCACGTTTTATGGACGCTTCGTCGCAATTTCGTGTCCAATCCCTTATCGCCGAGCGTGTTTCACAAGGTTTCGCGGCGAAGTCCAACGCGGACCACAGGCGCCAGGAATAGGCCGGCGCCTGTGGTCATCCTTCAGGTTCGCTCTCTAAAAGTAATGATCCCGCTCGATGCCATCATAGGCGCCTGAGACGAGGCAGCAGTTCTTGAAACCTCCTCCCTGATCTGCAGGGGCAGGGATCTTTGCGGCCGAGTTTCTCGATCAGTTCGACGTCGCCATGAACGAACTGGTTGCCGGTCTTGACCTTGGTTTCCGAGGGATAGGATTTGCGTCGCTTGGACGTGATCTCAAAAGCTCACATCGTGGAAGGGCTTGCGTGACATGGTCGCCTCCTGTGCTGGGGCGCTGCAGTAAGATGCAGCGGGCGCTCCATAACAGGTTTGCAGCGCCGATCAATGGCAATCGGCCGCCTCGATTTTAAACGAAGCGGCCGATTTGCATTCAAACTCCTTATTCCGCGGCCTGCCGCGCCATCGGGTTGTTCGGGTGGGTCGTCCAGTTGGCGTAGTTCGCATCGACGACCTTGCCGGTGCGCTCATCCAGCGTGCCGGGTTCGAGGCCGACCATGGTGATGCAGTCCTGCACGGGACAGACGTTGACGCAGAGATTGCAGCCGACGCATTCGTCTTCCATCACCTCGAAATGCCTGATGCCGTCGACATACTGGGTGATCGCCTGATGCGAGGTATCCTCGCAGGCGATATGACAACGGCCGCATTTGATGCAGGCATCCTGATCGATGCGAGCCTTGGCGACGTAGTTGAGGTTGAGGTACTGCCAGTCGGAAACATTCGGGACGGCGCGGCCGCAGATGTCGTCGAGACTGCGATGGCCCTTGGCATCCATCCAGCTGGAAAGACCGGTGATCATTTCCTGGACGATCTTGAAGCCGTAGGTCATGGCCGCGGTGCAGACCTGTACGTTGCCGGCGCCGAGAACCAGGAATTCAGCCGCATCCCGCCACGTCGTGATGCCGCCGATGCCGGAGATCGGCAAGCCGTAGGTCTCCGGATCGCGGGCGATCTCGGCCACCATGTTGAGCGCGATCGGCTTCACCGCCGGTCCGCAATAGCCGCCGTGGCTGCCCTTGCCGTCGATCGACGGCTCCGGCGAGAAGGTGTCGAGATTGACGGCGGTGATCGAGTTGATCGTGTTGATCAGCGAGACGGCATCGGTGCCGCCGTTCTTTGCCGCGCGAGCCGGCTTGCGGATGTCGGTGATGTTCGGCGTCAGCTTGGTGATCACCGGCATGCGGGTGTACTGCTTGCACCAGCGCACGACCATTTCGATATATTCCGGCACCTGCCCGACCGCGGAGCCCATGCCGCGCTCGGACATGCCGTGCGGACAGCCGAAGTTGAGCTCGATACCATCGGCGCCCGTTTCCTCGACGAGAGGCAGGATCGCCTTCCAGGCATTTTCCTCGCAAGGCACCATGATCGAGGCGATCAGGGCCCGGTCCGGCCAGTTCATCTTCACCTGCTTCATTTCGCGCAGGTTGGTGTAGAGGTCGCGGTCGGTGATGAGCTCGATGTTGTTCAAGCCGAGCAGGCGGCGGTCGGCCCCCCAGATCGCGCCGTAGCGCGGGCCGTTGACGTTGACGACCGGCGGGCCTTCCTCGCCCAGCGTCTTCCAGACCACGCCGCCCCAGCCCGCCTTGAAGGCGCGCTCGACGTTGTAGGCCTTGTCGGTCGGCGGCGCCGAGGCCAGCCAGAACGGGTTCGGGGACTTGATGCCGACGAAGTTATTGCGCAGATCAGCCATTGTTCATTCTCCCCTTCAAGCGACGGCGACGACCGGCTGCGTCGCAGCGGCGAGAGCCCGGTTGATCGATTCGGCCGCATCGCGACCCATGGCGACGGCGGAAACCGTCAGGTCCTCGCCGCCCAGCACGCAATCGCCGCCGGCCCAGACGCGCTCGAGCGAGGTGCGCCCCTCGGCGTCGACGACGATGCGGCCGGATTGCAGCGCGATGGCGCCGAGACCGTCGGCCTCGAAGGTCTGGCCGATCGCCTTCAGCACGTGATCGGCGGTGATCACGCCGGTTTCGCCGGTGGTGACGAGACGTCCGTCATCGAGCGTCGTGTAGTCCAGCTCGATGCCGGCTACCTTGCCGTCACGGGTGAGAATGCGTTTCGGCTGCAGCCAGTGGCGGATGGTCACGCCCTTGGAGGCGGCGAGATCCTGCTCGAATTCCGAGGCGTTCATGTTTTCCTTGCCGCGGCGATAGCAGATGGTCACTTCCTCGGCGCCGAGCAGCTTTGCCTGAACGGCCGCGTCGATCGCGGTCATGCCGCCGCCAAGCACCACGACCCTGCGGCCGACCGGGATATCCGCCTTGGTTGCCGACTGCCGGAGAGCCGCGATGAAATCGACCGCATCTTCCACGCCCGCGGCCGTTTCGCCTTCGGTACGCAGCGCGTTGACGCCGGCAAGGCCAAGGCCGAGGAACACCGCATCGTGCTTCGAAAGCATGTCGTTCAGCGAAAAGTCGCGACCCAGCATCTGGCGATTGCGGATGTCGATGCCACCGATGGAGAGCACGTAGTCGACTTCCTTCTGGGCAAAGCTGTCGACGGTCTTGTAGGTGGCGATGCCGTATTCGTTGAGACCGCCGGCCTTTTCGCGGGCGTCGTAGATGACGACGTCGTGGCCCTTGACGGCAAGGCGATGAGCGCAGGCAAGGCCCGCCGGGCCGGCGCCGATGACGGCGATGGACTTCCCGGTCGGCTCGGCGCGCTCGTAGAACTGGACGTTGTCGCGCATGGCGATATCGGTCGCATAGCGCTGCAGCCGGCCGATCTCCACCGGCCGGTGCTCGGCCGTATTGCGCACACAGGCCTGCTCGCACAGCGTCTCGGTGGGACAGACGCGGGCGCACATGCCGCCGAGAATGTTCTGGTCGAAGATCGTGTTGGCCGACCCGATCGGGTTTCCAGTCGATATCTGCCGGATGAACAGCGGGATATCGATGGAGGTGGGACAGGCCGTCATGCAGGGCGCGTCGTAGCAGAAATAGCAGCGGTCGGAGGCGACCAGCGCTTCATGCTCATCGAGCGGCGGATGCAGATCGGAAAAATTCCTGTCGTATTCGGCGGGCGTCAGGCGTCCGCTCACTATTCCTGTTTCAGTCGTTCCCATTTTATTGCTCCCAAATGTCATGCCTTAGGATGATGAAACGGTAGCATGCTTTATTTTTTTATCAAACGGTAAAATTTTAAAAATGAAAACGCGGGAATCGCGGCGCCACAGGAGGTTCGTTGCTGTCTTTAGCAAGAGCATCGAGGTCTGTGTTTGACAGGACACCGGAAAAAGTGTCAGCACTTTTTGCAGGAGTACAGGACGATGGCCCGCAAACCGGAAGCAAGCAACAGGCTCGACGATGCCGCGCGCGCGGGTTGGCTTTACTATGTCGCGGGGCGCACCCAGGACGAAATTGCGTCGGCCATGGGGATCTCGCGACAGTCGGCGCAACGGCTGGTTTCGCTTGCCATGGCCGAGCGGCTGATCAAGGTTCGTCTGGACCATCCGATCGCGGCCTGTCTCGAGCTCGGACAGCGGCTTAAGGAAAAATACGATCTGCGGCAGGTGGATATCGTGCCAAGCGATCCCGGCTCGACCTCGACGACCGTCGGCATTGCCGAAGCCGGCGCCGCCGAAATCGAGCGCTGGCTGAAATCGACCGATCCGATCATCCTTGCCATCGGGACGGGAAGGACGCTGAAAGCGGCAATCGATCAATTGCCGGCAATGGAATGTCCGCAGCACCGAATCGTCTCGTTGACCGGGAATATCGGTCCCGACGGTTCGGCTGCCTATTACAACGTCATCTTCAGCATGGCGGATGCCGTCAAGGCGCGGCATTTTCCGATGCCGCTGCCGGTTCTGGTTTCCTCGCCGGAGGAGCGGGCGGTGCTGCACAATCAGGCACTCGTCAAATCGGCATTGCAGCTTGGCGCGGAGGCGAATGTCGCCTTCGTTGGCGTCGGCGAACTGGGCGATCGCGCACCTTTGTGCGAAGACGGTTTTCTCGCCCGTGACGAAATGGTGCGACTGATGGACGAGGGGGCGGCCGGAGAAATCTGCGGTTGGATGTTCGATCGCGACGGCCAGATGATGTCGGGTAGCATCAACAAGCGAGTCGCCAGCGTGCCCTTGCCGTCGCGTGATTCGGCGAGCGTCATCGGCATCGCCAAAGGCCAGCGAAAATATCTGGCGCTGAACGCCGCGCTCAAGGGGCGGGTGATCAACGGTCTCATTACGGATGAGGCAACGGCTGAGTTTTTGCTCACTCAGTGAGCTGATGCCCATAAATAATCAATAAAAAATACAAATGGTTAGTCCTTCGTTTCTGCAGTGCAGCAACGAATGCGATTGACATTTTTTGCAAAGGTGTGAGTAATTGCTCACGAGCAAGGCAAATGCTCATAACTCTTCTGGGAGGAAGATATATGAACTTGAAAACTTTTTTGCTGGGCACGTGCTCGGCAGTCGTCATCGCGGGTTTTGCCCAGGCTGAAACCCTCACCATTGCCACGGTGAACAATGGCGACATGGTCCGGATGCAAGGACTGACGGACGACTTCACCAAGGCAAATCCTGACATTCAGCTCGAGTGGGTCACCCTTGAAGAAAACGTGCTGCGTGAACGCGTCACGACGGATATAGCCACCAAGGGCGGCCAGTATGACGTGCTGACGATCGGCACCTATGAAGTGCCGATCTGGGCCAAGCAGGGTTGGCTCCTGCCGCTCGATAACCTGGGCGCCGACTACGACGTCGACGACCTGCTGCCGGCCATTCGCTCCGGCCTTACCGCTGACGGCAAGCTCTATGCGGCTCCGTTCTACGGCGAAAGCTCGTTCATCATGTACCGCAAGGACCTGATGGAGAAGGCAGGGCTCACCATGCCTGACGCACCGACCTGGGAGTTCATCGGTGAAGCGGCCCGCAAGATGACCGACCGTACGGCCGACATCAGCGGCATCTGCCTTCGCGGCAAGGCCGGCTGGGGCGAGAACATGGCGTTCCTGACCGCGACGTCCAACGCCTTCGGCGCCCGCTGGTTCGACGAGAACTGGAAGCCCCAGTTCGATCAGCCGGAATGGAAGAACACGCTCGACATGTACGTCAAGCTGATGAACGACGCAGGCCCGCAGGGCGCCTCGTCCAACGGCTTCAACGAAAATCTGGCGCTCTTCCAGCAGGGCAAGTGCGGCATGTGGATCGACGCCACGGTGGCTGCATCCTTCGTGACCAACCCGAAGGATTCCACGGTTGCCGACAAGGTCGGTTTCGCTCTTGCTCCAGACACTGGTCTTGGCAAGCGCGGCAACTGGCTGTGGGCATGGTCGCTCGGCATTCCTGCCGGCACGCAGAAGGCGGAAGCGGCCCAGAAGTTCGTGTCCTGGGCAACCAGCAAACACTATCTCGATCTGGTTGCCGAGAAGGAAGGCTGGGCAAATGTTCCTCCTGGCACGCGCTCCTCGCTCTACGCCAATCCCGAGTATCAGAAGGCCGCGCCGTTCGCCAAAATGACACTGGATTCGATCAATGCGGCTGACCCGACCAAACCGACCGTGAAACCGGTTCCCTATGTCGGCGTTCAGTTCGTTGCCATCCCCGAATTCCAGGGGATCGGCACGACGGTCGGCCAGCTCTTCTCGGCGGCTCTCGCCGGCCAGATGAGTGTGGATGATGCCCTCGCACAGGCGCAGCAGGTAACCACCCGCGAAATGACCCGCGGCGGCTACATCAAGTAGGTCCCTCCCAAGGGCGGACGATCCGGGTCTGCTATCCGGGTCGTCAAACTGGAACCTGACGTCAGCCGTGGGCGAATCTCCATCGTAGGAGCGGCTGACGTCAGGGCTTTCCGAGACAAGGACCAAGAAGACCGGTTTGCAGCCCTCCCGGCGGGGCGGGCCTGACCCGGCAGCAGCGGGAGGGTTGTTCCAATGGCGACACAGAATACGCGGGCGCTTGCGCGCCTTATGGTTGCCCCGTCGGTCGGGCTGCTTCTGATCTGGATGATCGTGCCGCTGGCGATGACGCTGTGGTTCTCCTTCCAGAACTACAATCTGCTCAATCCGGCCAATGTCAGCTTCGCCGGCCTGTTCAACTATCAGTATTTCTACACCGACCCCGCCTTTTTCCAGTCGATCTGGAATACGCTGGTCATTGTCGTCGGCGTGCTCCTTATCACCGTCATCGGCGGGATCGCAATCGCGCTTCTGCTCGACCAGCCGATGCTGGGGCAGGGGATCGTGCGCATCATGATCATCTCGCCGTTCTTCGTCATGCCGCCGGTCGCGGCACTGGTCTGGAAGAACATGATCATGCATCCGGGCTACGGCGTGTTTGCCGATATGAGCCGGGCTCTCGGTCTGCAGCCAATCGACTGGTTTGCCCAGTATCCGCTGTTTTCGATCATCATCATCGTTGCCTGGCAGTGGCTGCCGTTCGCGACGCTCATTCTCCTGACCGCACTGCAATCGCTGGACGGCGAGCAGAAGGAGGCGGCCGAGATGGATGGCGCCAATTTCGTCAACCGGTTCATCTATCTGACGCTGCCGCACCTGGCGCGCTCGATCACCGTCGTCATCCTGATCCAGACGATCTTCCTGCTCGGCGTCTACGCGGAGATCCTCGTCACCACCAATGGCGGACCGGGCTACGCATCCACCAACCTGCCGTTCCTGATCTACCGCACCGCACTGCTCGGCTACGACGTCGGCGGCGCCTCGGCAGGCGGCATCATTGCAGTCATCCTCGCCAATATCGTCGCCTTCTTCCTGATGCGCGCCGTTGGCAAGAACCTCGACAGATAAGGGAGGCAAGCACCATGGCCCGCGCCGTCTCGACAAGAAGAACCGCCGCTTTCACCATCGCCGCATGGATCGTCGCGCTGATCATCTTCTTCCCGATCCTCTACACGATCATCACCAGCTTCAAATCGGAAACGGAAGCGATCCAGGGTTTTAGTCTCATTCCGTCGGGCACCGTCGAGAGCTATGTCGAGGTGCAGACCCAGAAGGACTACTTCAAGCCGTTCATGAACTCGGTCATCCTGTCGGTCGGCTCGACCCTGCTTGCCCTGTTGATCTCGGTGCCGGCCGCCTGGTCGATGGCGTTTTCGCCGACCAAGAAGACCAAGGACGTCCTGATGTGGATGCTCTCCACCAAGATGATGCCGGCCGTCGCCGTTCTCGTGCCGATCTACCTGATCTTCCGCGATTTCGGCCTCCTCGACAGCCGTCTTGGCCTCACCTTCATGCTGACCATGATCAACCTGCCGATCGTGATCTGGATGCTCTACACCTACTTCCGCGAAATTCCGGGCGAGATTCTGGAAGCCGCGCGCATGGACGGTGCTTCGCTCTGGGGCGAGATCATCTACGTGCTGACGCCGATGGCGGTCCCGGGCATCGCATCGACAATGTTGCTCAACATCATCCTGGCCTGGAACGAAGCATTCTGGACGATCCGTCTGACCACCACCAACGCAGCGCCGCTCACCGCCTTCATCGCCTCCTTCTCCTCACCGCAGGGGTTGTTCTGGGCGAAGCTGTCGGCAGCATCGACGCTCGCCATCGCCCCGATCCTGATCATGGGCTGGTTCAGTCAGAAGCAACTCGTCCGCGGCCTGACCTTCGGCGCCGTCAAATAACAGAAGAACGACGAAAAGACGTCTCACTGAAAGACTTGGGAGAGAAACGCATGGGCAACATCACACTCAAGAAGGTCAACAAGTCCTTCGGCGCGACGCAGGTCATTCCGGGTATCGACCTCAACATCGAAGACGGCGAGTTCGTCGTCTTCGTCGGCCCATCGGGTTGCGGAAAGTCGACGCTGCTGCGGCTGATCGCCGGTCTCGAAGACACCACATCCGGCACGATCGAGATCGACGGCCGCGACGTCACCGGCGCGGCACCGGCCAAGCGCGGTCTTGCCATGGTGTTCCAGTCCTACGCGCTCTATCCGCATATGTCGGTGCGCAACAACATCGCCTTTCCGTTGAAAATGGCCAAGCTCGATCACAGCGCGATCGACAAGAAGGTGACCGAAGCGGCGCGCATCCTCAACCTGACGAATTATCTCGACCGCCGTCCGGGTCAGCTATCGGGCGGCCAGCGCCAGCGTGTCGCCATCGGCCGCGCCATTGTGCGCGAACCCTCGGCATTCCTGTTCGACGAGCCCTTGTCCAATCTTGATGCTGCGCTGCGCGGAACGATGCGGCTCGAGATCAGCGAGCTGCATCATCAGTTGCAGACGACGATGATCTACGTCACCCACGACCAGGTCGAGGCCATGACGATGGCCGACAAGATCGTCGTTCTCAACGCCGGCAATATCGAGCAGGTCGGCTCGCCGCTCGATCTCTATCATCGGCCGGACAATCTTTTCGTCGCCGGCTTCATCGGCTCGCCGCGGATGAACTTCGCAACAGGCGAATTCTCGAGGCCGTACAACGCCCATACCATCGGTGTCCGCCCGGAACACCTGCAGCTCTCGACGCAGTCCGGGACATGGAGCGGTGTGGTCGGCGTCGCCGAGCATCTGGGTTCCGACACCTTCCTGCATATTCATGTCGAGGGCATCGGCCTGGTCACGGCCCGGGTCGGCGGCGATTTCGGCGTCAGCCATGGCGACCAGGTCTTCCTGACACCGGACGAGGGCCGCGTTCACCGTTTCAATGACAAGGGACTGGCAATTCGATGACACGATTACAGGGAAAGAGCGCGCTGATCACCGGGTCGGCGCGCGGTATCGGCCGCGCTTTTGCCGAGGCCTACATCCGGGAAGGGGCGACCGTCGCGATCGCCGACATCAATCTCGAGCGCGCGAAGACGACCGCGAACGAGCTCGGCTCGTCGGCCTATGCGGTGGAAATGGATGTGACCAGCCAGGCCTCGATCGACGCGGCAATTGCCGCAGTCGTGGCGAAGGCCGGTGGCCTCGATATCCTCGTCAACAATGCCGCTTTGTTCGATCTCGCGCCGATCGTCGAGATCACCCGCGAAAGCTACGACAGGCTGTTTTCGATCAATGTCGCCGGAACGCTCTTCACCATGCAGGCGGCAGCACGGCAAATGATCGCGCAGGGGCGCGGCGGCAAGATCATCAACATGGCAAGCCAGGCGGGACGCCGCGGCGAGGCGCTTGTCGCAGTCTATTGCGCCACCAAGGCGGCGGTGATCAGCCTCACCCAGTCGGCGGGACTGAACCTCATCAAGCACGGCATCAACGTCAATGCGATCGCGCCCGGCGTCGTCGACGGCGAACACTGGGAAGGGGTCGATGCGCTGTTTGCAAAGTACGAGAACCGGCCGCTCGGTGAAAAGAAAAAGCTCGTCGGTGCCGAAGTGCCATACGGGCGGATGGGCACTGCGGAAGACCTGACGGGCATGGCGATCTTCCTCGCTTCTGCCGAAAGCAACTACGTCGTTTCGCAAACCTACAATGTCGATGGCGGCAACTGGATGAGCTGATCGAAGCTCATCGAAAGGAATGAAGACATGACGACCAAACTTTCGCTCGCCAATTTGAACGCCATCAAGGCGACGGCCGCCGTCCCGGCCTATGATCGTTCGAAGCTGAAGGCGGGCATCGTCCATTTCGGCGTCGGCAACTTCCACCGCGCCCATCAGGCGATCTATCTCGATGATCTCTTCAACACCGGCAAGGATCTCGACTGGGCGATCGTCGGGGCAGGGGTTTTGCCGTCCGACGAAGCAATGCGGACGAAGCTTGAAGAGCAGGATTTCCTGACGACGGTCGTCGAGCAGGACAACAACAAGAGTGCCGCCCGTATCACCGCACCGATGATCGACTATCTGCGGCCCGGCAACGCCGCGGTGACGATCGCGCAGCTCGCCAACCCCGCAATCCGGATCGTCTCGCTGACGATCACCGAGGGTGGCTATTTCATCGACCCGGCGTCGGGCAAGTTCAATCCGGGCCATTCGGCTATCGTTGCCGACAGCCGGAATCCCTCCGATCCGAAAACGGTGTTCGGCCTGATCATCGCCGGCCTGAAAGCGCGCAGGGACAAAGGCATCACGCCGTTTACCGTCATGTCCTGCGACAATATTCCGGGCAATGGCGAAGTCACGCATGCCGCCGTTTCGGGGCTCGCCCGCCTGTCCGACCCGGCATTTGCCGATTGGATCGATGCCAGCGTCGCTTTTCCGAATGCGATGGTCGACCGCATCACGCCGGCGACAGGTCCGCGTGAAATTGGCATCGTCGCCGACGACTACGGCATCGAGGACAACTGGCCGGTCTTTTGCGAAGAATTCAAGCAATGGGTTTTGGAGGACCGTTTTCCCGCGGGCCGTCCCGCGCTTGAAACGGTCGGCGTGCAGTTCGTGCCGGACGTTGCCCCTTACGAGCATATGAAGATCCGCATTCTCAATGGCGGCCATGCGGCGATCGCCTATCCGGCGGCGCTCCTCGACATCCATTTCGTGCACGAGGCGATGGAGGACGAGACTGTGCGCGCCTTCCTGGCGAAGCTGGAGCACGACGAGATCATCCCTGTCATTCCGCCGGTGCCGAACACGGACCTCGATGCCTATTTCAAACAGGTCGAGACGCGGCTGTTCAACCCGAAGATCGGCGACACCATCCCGCGCCTTGCCCAGGATGGGTCCAATCGGCAGCCGAAATTCATTCTGCCGACGACGGCCGACCGGCTGCGGCGTGGCGAGGATGTGATTGGGCTGTCGCTCGTCTCTGCGCTCTGGTGCCGCTACTTCGCCGGAACCTCCGAAAGCGGTAAGGCGATTGCCTTCAACGATGCCAGCGCCGACCGGCTGCATGCCGCGGCGCTAAAGGCGAAGGATGATCCGCAGGCCTTCCTTGCGCTTTCGGATATCTTCGGCGAAGTTGCGCAGTCCTCACTGTTTCAGAGGCGGTTTGCACAGGCGTTGCGGACGCTTTGGGACAAGGGCACGCGAACAACGCTCCAACTCTATCTCGACGGAAAATGGAGAATGACGTCATGACGCTCCAGCTATCGTGTAACGTCGCGGCCTTGCTGTACTGCCGCCTTGGCGCGCCGGCAGCGGCTTGACGGATATGACCGTGCGCCATCCACCCAAGCTGGTGATTTTCGATTGCGACGGCGTCCTGGTGGATAGCGAACCCCTGTCGATCGATGTGCTCGTGCGGGTCCTTCGCAATGCCGGCGTCGATATGGATGCCGAGGAGGCGACCGTGCGTTTTCTCGGCAAAAGCCTGAAGACGACGACGGACATCCTGCACGAGGACTACGGGCTTGCGGTGGACGACCATTTTCTTGAGCGGATGCGTCTCGACCTCTACCAGCGCTTCCGGCAGGAGTTGCAGCCGGTGGCCGGTGTCGCGACTGCGCTCGATCAGCTCGACATCCCGCGCTGCGTCGCCTCTTCCAGCCAGATGGAGCGCATCCGCCTGTCGCTGACCATCACCGGCCTGATCGACAAGCTCGACCCCTATCTGTTCAGTTCCACGATGGTGAAGCGCGGTAAGCCTGCACCCGACCTCTTCCTGCATGCGGCTGCAGAAATGGCCACGCTGCCCGAAAACTGTATCGTCGTCGAAGACAGTCCAGCCGGTATAGAAGCGGCCCAGGCTGCCGGAATGCGGGTTTTTGCTTTTGCCGGCGCCTCGCATGCGAAGTCCGAGCGGCATCTCGCAACGCTCAAGCGGCTTTCTCCGGACGTCCTGTTTGACGACATGCGGGAATTGATCCATTTTGTCCGCAAAGAACAAACGGACGGGAACGCAGTTTAATGCGCGATCTGATCGTTGCTGTCGATGTTGGAACCGGCAGTGCCCGCGCCGGCATTTTCGACAGGCATGGCAAGCAGTTGGCGCGCGCCGATTATCCGATCGCGATGAACCGGCCCGAGGAAAATCACGCCGAGCACGATTCCGAAAACATCTGGGCGGCTGTCTGCATCGCGGTGAAAACGGCCCGCGCCAAGGCCGGGGTGCCGGCCGAAGCCATCGCCGCAATCGGGTTCGACGCCACCTGCTCGCTTGTCGTGCGCGACAGGAGCGGTGCACCCTTGTCGGTCAACCGCAAGGGTGATCCCCGCTGGGATACCATCGTCTGGCTGGATCATCGCGCCCTGGAACAGGCGGATTTCTGCACTGCCACCGGGCATCCGGTCCTTGCTCACTCCGGCCGGGTCATGTCACCGGAAATGGAAATGCCGAAGCTCATGTGGTTGAAGCAGAGCCTGCCGCAGCAATGGGAAAAGGCGGGTTACTTCTTCGATCTTGCGGACTTCCTCTCCTGGCGGGCGACGGGCAATCCGGCCCGGTCACGTTGCACATTGACTGCGAAATGGAACTACCTTTCCCACAAGGCGAACGGCTGGCAGGAGGAATTCCTGGCCATGATCGGCCTGGAGGATCTGCTTGAGCGCGGCGGCCTGCCGGAGCAAGCCTTGCCGGTCGGACAATCGACCGGACACTTGACGGCTGCGGCGGCGGCCGAACTCGGGCTGCACGAAAAATGCCAGGTGGCGACGGGGCTGATCGACGCCTATGCTGGAGCCATCGGCGTTCTCGGGGAATTTGCCGGCGCGCCGGACAAGCTCGAAAGGCAGCTCGCCCTGATTGCCGGTACCTCCAGCTGCATCGTTGCCTTTTCAAAGGACATGAAACCGGGCTTCGGCATGTGGGGCCCGTATTTCGAGGCTGTGTTTCCGGATAGCTGGCTGGTCGAGGGTGGGCAATCGGCGACGGGGGCGCTGCTCGATCATGTCGTGCGCAGCCACAGCGCCGGCGGCGAGCCGGATGCGGAAATCCACGCGCGGATTGTGCTGCGCATCCAGGAGCTGCGCGCGGCCCAGGGTGCGGAGTTTGCCTCGCGCCTCCATGTGCTTCCGGATTTCCACGGTAATCGTTCGCCGCTCGCCGACCCGCACGCGCTCGGCGTCATCAGCGGTCTGGCACTCGACAGTTCATTCGATGCCCTGTGCCGGCTCTATTGGCGCACCTGCGTCGCCATCGCGCTCGGGATACGGCATATTCTGGAGATGATGAAGCAGGCCGGTTATGATCTCGACACCTTGCACGTCACCGGAGGGCATGTCCGCAATCCACTGTTGATGGAACTGTATTCCGACGTCACCGGCTGCACGGTCGTCGTGCCCGAGACAAACGATGCGGTGTTGCTCGGCACGGCCATGGTCGCGGCGGTTGCCGGCGATCTCTATCCCGATCTTGGTGTCGCGGGACCGGCGATGTCACCGGGCGGGATTGAGCGCCGCCCCAATCCCGCGTGGAAAGAGGTTTACGATCGAGATTTTCGCAAATTCCTCAGCCTCTACAAACATCGGGCCGAGTTGGAGGCTCTTTGACGGCATTTCTCCGCCGCGATGATTTTTCAGAAAAAAGAAAGATGGCGCGGAACCTTTTTGCGGCGAGCCCGTTTACGCCCTGTCCGGATAGTGCTTCGCATCGCCCCCAATGCGAGCACCTCTAATAATGTCCGGCACACAACTCACACGCCCCCTCGGTGAGTTGTCGATATCAGCCAGTGTCTTCCCCGGACGCTGGCTGTTCTTTTTTTGCCATCAGCCACGGTGTTGCAGGTGCCGTCGCCCGAGGCCGGCTCATTCCTCGACGCAGGTGATGATCTCGTATTCCCGCCACGGGATTGTCAGGCGATACTCGATACGGTCGGATGTGGTCAGGTACATGGCCCTGCCGCCGACGGCCACCGGCACGACCCTTTCCAGGACCGTCAGTGCAAACGTGTGATCCTCAACCTCTTTCCTCGACGCTGACGCAGGCGGGAGATGTTCGATCCAGGCCAGCTCGATCGCGTCCTGATCGTCCAGCAGCGTCTCGAAACAATCGATCGTCAGCGAATTGATACCGGCAGAGATCGCGCCGTAGGAGGCCGAATTGACGATCAGTTCATGCAGCGCAAGGCCGACGTGCAATGTCGCGTTCGGCGACAGATGTGCGTTGATGCCGCGGACGGAGATCGGGTTCTCCGTCGCAGGCCAGTAGGCGCTGACTTGCCGCTCCGCCAGCGTGAAGAGATAGGCGCCGCGCCAGCTGGAATCCGTCACGAGGTCCTGCGAGTAGGCAAGTGATTGAATGCGGCCGCGAAACTTGCTGAGGAAATAGTCGAGGGAAAGCGCCTGGCGCGCGGTCTGGGTCGCGATGCCCTGGATGATGGCCAGGAGGTTTTTCGAGCGGTGGCTGAGCTCGCGCAGCAGGGTTTTTAGAATGCGCTCGCGGTGGCGAGCTTCGGAAATATCGGTGATCACGGAGAGAATACCGATCATGCCGAGAGTATCGACGCGCTCAATGTCTATGCGATAGGTGAGCACGCCCGTGGGGGAGAGCACGTCGATTTCCGTCGAAGCAGGCGTGTTGCGGCTGGCGACGTCGCGTTTCAAGGCGCTCAGGCGGGCGCCTTCTTCAAATCCGAACACCTCTTTTTCCGCCTCCGGCCCCGTTGCCAGTGGCTGCAGGACCTTGGGCAGGTTGCCGGAAAGAACGACATCGAGATCGTCGGATTGATAGAGATAGCCCGAACCAGACTTCTTTAAAATCAGCTCCATCAGGACCGCGTTTGATTTGCCTCCGGTCCCGAGAGGAACTGAATTGCCTGCAGTGGCCACGCGATTACGCCTTCCATGCTCTGATTGATTGTGTGTTCAGCTCCTGTGTCAACGAAAACGGCCCCATCCGATCGGCTTTTCCGATGTGGCCGGTTCAAGTTCTGGCTCTCACCGCAGGTGCGGCAGAGCGTTGAAATCATCTGTCCGGCGGTCCAGGCGGACAGTCTCAGGCCGCGGCCTTGGTGGATTCGTTGAAGAACAGCGCCTGGCTGATCAGCGCCTTGACCATGTCGGGGTTGAACGGCTTGGTGACCAGGAAGGTCGGTTCAGGCCGCTCACCGGTCAACAGGCGTTCCGGGAACGCCGTGATGAAAATCACCGGAATGGACGTGTTCTTCAGGATGTCATTGACTGCATCTATGCCTGAGCTGCCGTCGGCGAGCTGGATATCGGCAAGCACCATACTGGGCCGCGTCGCCTTGAAGAGAGCCACGGCTTCGTCGCGGGTGCGGGCAATGCCGGTGACCCTGTGGCCGAGGCTTTCGACCATCTGCTCGATATCGATCGCAATGAGCGGCTCGTCTTCGATGATCATGATATCGGTGGCGACCTGTCGCGAGATCTCCTCGGAAGCGCGCTCGAGCAACTCGTTCATGCCGCTCTCGGTGGTGCCCAGAACCTCGGCCGCCTCACTTGTCCGGAAGCCTTCGACGGAGACGAGCAGGAAAGCCTGACGCGCCAACGGCGACACGGACGCGAGGTTGATCGACGCCCGCTTTTCCCAGGCAAAAGGGGAAACCGGCTCGGGGATCAAAACGGAGGACGAGCCGAACAGCTCTGTATAGAGTCGGAACAGCGCGACCCTGTCGCTGCTCGCCTCCGGGAAAATGGTGACATCTGCGATCAGCGCTTCCAGGACAGCCGCCACATAGGCGTCACCTGACGTCTGTGACCCGGTCAGTGCACGGGAGTAGCGGCGCAAATAGGGAAGGAACGGAGCGATCCGCGTGGAAAGTGACATGTAAGGACTCCCTAAATCTGGCCGAGGTGGTGGCCATGACAGGTTGAAAACGCCACGAGAAAAAAAAGGTTCCTTGGGACGGAACGATTTTTTTCGCGGTGCATTATGCAGCCAGATGAACTCTGAAGGTATTTTCACTGTATGACCTACAAAATTGGGGCTGGGCGCGATGTGGCAACTCCAGTGCGCGCCGATAATCCGAATGGGCAGATTGCAACCAAGCTTCGCGCACTCTATCTTTCTGTACAGGAAGAAGCCATTCCTGACCGGTTTCTCGACCTGCTGGAGAAGCTCGATGCGGTCGAGCGCCGGTCGTTATCGGACGTGGCGGAATGAGTGGCGGCATGACCTCTGAGGAGTCGAGTTTCAAGCGTGAAATGCTCGCAGCCCTTCCAAGCTTGCGCGCGTTCGCGATGTCGTTGATCGGCCGGCACGACCGCGCCGACGATCTCGTTCAGGACACCATCATGAAGGCTTGGGCCAAACAGGACCACTTCGAGATGGGCACCAACATGAAGGCGTGGCTGTTCACCATTCTGCGCAACGAACTCTACAGCCAGATGCGCAAACGTGGACGCGAAGTGCAGGACAGCGACGGCTACTTCACCGAGGCGCTGGCTCAGCATCCTTCGCAGTATGGTTCGCTCGATCTTCAGGACTTCAAGCGGGCGCTTGAAATGCTGCCGCCGGATCAGCGCGAGGCGATCATCCTGGTCGGTGCTTCCGGCTTCTCCTATGAGGAGGCGGCGGAGATCTGCGGCTGCGCTCTCGGAACAATCAAAAGCCGCGTCAACCGCGCCCGCCAGCGCCTTCAGGATATTCTCCAGGTGACGGGTGAGAGCGAGTATGGACCGGACGCGACATCGGCGCCGATCATCTCGCGCTCTTTTGTTTCCTGAAAACAGGCATTTGGTGTCCGCCCTTCGTCTTCTTCGGATCCGGCGGACTTTCTCTTTCGCAGAGCGCCGTGATCTGCGGGCATGATTGCACCGGGGTTGGCAATCGTGCAGAACAGCGAGCGACAGGCGCGCTGCATTGGCAGATGCAGCGCGCTCCAATAAATGACGGCGCCCCGTGGTTGGGTGTGGAAGTTCATGGATGAAATGAATAGCGATCTTCCGACGGCGGTTGCGGCCGTCATGACATCGCCTCAACGGCTTGGTGTCCTGCGCTCCGTCGTCCCGGACATGGCTGTGCCGGATGCCGATTTCCGCGAGCTCGCCGAGATTGCCGCCGATCTTTTCAGCGCTCCGATTGCTTTGGTGACCCTTGTCGATATGCGGCATCAATGGTTCAAGGCCGCGGCTGGGACCACTGAGACGCAGGCCTTGTCAACGGAATCGTTCTGCGTGCATGCGATCGCGGCGCCCTCAAACGAAGTGTTCGTTGTTGGCGATGCCTCGACCGACCCTCGGTTTGCCGGCCTGCCGCAGGTGACGAGTGCGCCGTTACTGCGGTTTTATGCGGGTGCGCCGCTCCTCATCGACGACCAGCCCGTGGGCACGATCTGTGTTTTCGATATCAAGCCGCGCCGGAATCTCCCGCAGCAACTCCTCGTCCAATTGCAGCGCCTTTCGCGCGCTGCGGCGGCGTTGTTCAAGCTCAAGCACGAGGCGCGCCAGCGGGCGTTGAAAGAGGCAGCGCTTTCACGCGAGGAGCAGCGCCATGCCATGGCGCTCGATGCCGCCAATGTCGGCAGCTGGCTCTGGGATATCCGCTCCGGCAGCGTTTCCTGCAATCCCGCGATGCTGCGGATGTTCGGCATGCCGCCCGCCGGAGTTGCCCAGGCAAGGGACATTTTCAACACAATTCATCCCGAGGATCGCATCGCAACGCTGTCGAAGCTGCGGTCTGCCATGACGCGGGACGAGGAGTATGACGGCACGTTTCGGGTCGCCTCCACCGGCCGCTGGCTTCTTGGCCGCGGCCGCGTGCATGAGCGCGATGCCAATGGCAAGCCAACGCTTTTTCTCGGCATCAATATCGATGTGACGAATGAACAGATTTCAGCGCAGCGCACGCGGCTGCTTCTGCGCGAGCTCAACCACCGCGTCAAGAACACGCTGGCAATGTTGCAGTCGCTGGCGCGGCAGACATTGCGGCAGACCAGCGATCCGCGAGAGTTCATGACAGCTTTCGCCGGCAGGCTTCAATCCATATCGGAAGCACACGGGCTTTTGTCGGATCACGAATGGGGCGAAATTCACCTTTCGGCTCTGCTGGCCAAGCAACTGGCGCCGCATGTACGCGACTATGCGCGGCAGATCGAAATTCACAAGGATGAGATTCTACTCGGTCCGGACCAGGCGGTCGGCCTCGGGCTGGTCCTGCACGAACTGGCGACCAATGCCGCAAAATACGGTTCTCTTGGGGTTCCTAACGGCAAGATCGTCCTTACCGCGCGCGGCGTCGATGAGGACGGCCATCGTGTTCTGCATATGACCTGGACTGAGGTCGGCGGTCCGCCTGTCAGGGAGCCGGCGCGGCGCGGCTTCGGCTCGATCCTGATCGAACGCAGCCTCGACAAGGTGATGGGCAGTTCGGTGAAGATCGAGTTCCTGCCCGCGGGACTGACGGCGATCGTCCGGCTCCCCCTTTGATCCGGTCTGCGGTCAGGAGTGGTCGCTGCTGGGGGGTTTGCGCATCAGCCCAAGCGCGGCTCCCAGTCCGACGGCGAGACCGGCAGCAAGAAGCGGCTGCTTGCGGAACAGCGTCAGGGCGGTGGCGATTACCAGGCTGGTTTGCGCTTGCGAACGCCGGCGCTTTTCGGCAGCGATCCGCCGGTCCTGCGCATTGAGCGCGGACATGATGCCGATGATGACGAGGCCAATGGCGAGGGATATGGCTGCGAGTGTGACGGTGGCCGTCAGCGGCGTGAATATTGTGCTGAGATAGATTGCGGCTGCGACAAGAACGAAAATATAGGCGGTCAGGAAGAACAAGGACGCCAACAGCCACAGGGCTCCGTTCCGCTTGTAGCGTGATACAATAACGCCAATGTCCGTCAGTACGAGAGCCGAAAGCATCGCGGCCAAGGGACCCATTTTCTTCTCCACGGCAAGAACCCAAGTTCGGCTGGCAACAGTTTGCCGCTTGCCAGCGATGTGACGGGCGATCAGTGCTGACCGCCGCCCGAAGTTGGTTACATCAGCGGCGGAGGAGAGCTGCGATCAGCAGTCCAACGGCAGCCGCGGCCCCGAGCGTCGCGAAGGGATGGTCGCGAACAGTGTGGCGGACCTGCTTTTCAGTGAGAGCGTAGCGGCTGCGCAAGTCGGCAATGAGTTGCTCGCCGGTTTCGATCAGGTCCTGAAGGCCGGCTTCCGCGTGTTCGCGTGCGTTATGGGCCTTGGTCCGAACGTCTTTCGAAGCGTCGGCGCCACGCTGCGACAGGAGGTGCGCAAGGGATGCGATTTCGTCGCGCAGTTCAGTGATCTGATCGTCGATCGGCGTATCGACGAAGCGCTTCTTTGTGCCGGAACCGGAAAAGAGACCTGTTGCCATGAGAATAAACCCCTATCTGTCGCGGGCGTCCACCATTTACGGCAAACCCGGCGTCTGTCATGCCGACACGGGAGATCATCACCGTGTCAGCGGTTCGCGACCTCAACGCGCAGAAGGGTGATTGGTTCCACCGGCGGAACGGCGGGCCAAGCAGGTTTCGGAAAAGTGTTCCACGGTTTTCCGATCAAAACCTGCGACAAAACAACGAAAGTCTGCTTAGCCGGCGGCCGTGTGGGGCAGGACGAACGGGACTGAGCCGGCGGGCGTGGCGTTGACCCGCATGGCGCAGCCGAAAACGGCTTCCATGACGCCGTCGGTCATCACGTCGTTCGGATGTCCGGCGGCGCGCACACGGCCGCTCTTCATCATGATCATCCGATCGGCAAACATGGCGGTCAGATTGACGTCATGCATGACGGCGATGACGCCACCCCCGCGGGCGCAGAAATTGCGGGCAAGCCGCATGATCGTCAGTTGGTGGCGGATGTCGAGGCTTGATACGGGTTCATCCAGCAACAGGAACGCGGGTTCGCCATCCTGTACGGGGTCCCAGATCTGGCAGAGCGCGCGGGCAAGCTGGACGCGCTGCTGTTCGCCGCCGGAAAGCTCCTGGTAGAATCGCCCGGCGAAACCCGACAGATCGACGGCTTCCAGCGCCTCCCTGGCGATCCGGTCGGTTTCGTCCGCGCCTGCCTTTGCGCCAACGGACAGACCCATGCGAACGATCTCGCGCACCGTGAAGGGAAAGGAGATCACCGTCGATTGCGGCAAGACGGCGCGTTTCACCGCGAGTTGCCATGGTTTCAGTGTCGCGATGTCGTGACCGTTGATGCTGACGGTGCCGTCATAGCGGAGTTCGCCGGCGATCGCCTTGAGAGTGGTGGTTTTGCCGGAGCCGTTCGGACCGACGATGGCCGTCAACTGTCCGGCTACCGCCTCTATGTCGACGCCGTGCAGCACCTGTTTTCCGGCAAGTCGGACGGAGAGATTGCTGGCCTTGATCATGATTGTCCTCAAAGCCCCAGATGCGAGCGCCCGCGCAGCAGGATCCACAGGAAGAAGGGGGCACCGACGAAGGCGGTGATGATGCCGATCGGCAGTTCCGCCGGTGGCACGATTGTACGCGCGACCATGTCGGCAAAGATCAGCAGCGTACCGCCGAGCAACGCCGACGCTGGCAGCAGATAGCGATGGTCTGGCCCGATGATCAGCCTCAGCACATGCGGCACGACGATGCCGACGAAGCCGATGCCGCCGCTGACGGCGACCGAGGCGCCCGTCAAGGCGGCGACGCTGATGATGGCGATGTTCTTCAGCCGCTGAACCGGAATGCCCATGTGGAAGGCCGCCGCTTCGCCAAGGGTCAACGCGTTGAGGCCACGCGCCAGAAACGGCACGACGGCGAGCGAAACAAGGATGATCGGCGCGGCGGAGAGTATCTTCGTCCAGTTTGCGCCGGCGAGCGATCCGAGGCCCCAGAAGGTCAAGTCACGCAACTGCTTGTCGTCGGCGACGAAGATCAGCACGCCGGTGACGGCGTTGGCAAGCGCGGCGAGCGCAATGCCGGCAAGCAGCATGGTTGCCACCGACGTCTGGCCGCTGCGGGTTGCGATCCGGTAGAGCAGGAGCGTCGTCACGAGGCAGCCGAGGAACGCTGCGACCGGCAGCGCGTAGAAGCCGAAGACGGCGAAGAGCGTGCCGAAAAGGGAACTGCCGAGCACGATCGTCAGCACGGCGCCCAGGCTGGCGCCGGATGAGATGCCGACGAGCGCCGGGTCGGCCAGCGGGTTGCGGAAGAGGCCCTGCATGATCGCGCCGGAGACCGCCAGGGAGGCTCCGACCAGCAGGCCCATGACCGCCCGCGGCAAGCGGATATCGAGGATGATGATGCGGTCGCGGACGCTCAGCGCCTGTTCCGCGCCATCGACGCCGAAGAGCCAGCGCAGCACGTTGCCCAGCGAAGCGTCGGCCGCACCGGTCATGATGGACGCGGCGAACATCGCCGCCGCCGCCAGGATGAGCGCGAGGATCACCAGTCGCGCCAGCCGCGACCGGTCGCCCTGGAGCCATTCCGATTTCAGACGCGCTGCAAACGGCCGTGATTGGCCGTCACCTGCCGCCATTTCACTGCGAGGCATGCGGTTTTCCGTAGATCGCTGCATTCAACTCGCGCACGGCGCCTGCGGTACGCGGGCCAAAACCGAGCAGATGCAAGCCATCCATGCGGATCACCGCCTTGGTCTTGGCCGCCGGCGTCAGGCTGAGCGCCGGATGCGCAAAGAGTTCGTCGTCGGTGGCGGCATGGCCGCCGCTGCGCGTCATCATCAGCACCACATCCGGCTTTGCCTCGATGATCGCTTCGTCGGTCAGAGGCTTGTACCCGGGGAAGCTTGCTGTCGCGTTGACGGCGCCGGCAAGCGCGATGATGCCGTCTGCCGCCGTCCCCGTGCCCGACGCCATGATCTTTCCGCCCTGGGTGCTCAGGATGAACATCACGCGCTTGCGCTCGGCTTCAGGCCGCTTGGCCGCATCTGCCACCGCCGCGTCCAGGTCTGCGTTGACCTTTTCGGACAGCGCCGCTGCCCTCTCCGGTACGCCTAGAAAATCGCCGACGATTTTGATTTTTTCCAGGATGCCGTCGCGATCGAATTTCTCCGGAACCGTCTGGAAGGGGATCTTTGCCTCCTTGAGAACGTTGAGCGTCTCCGGCGGGCCGCTGCCCTCCACGGCAATGATGGCGGACGGATTTGTGGCGATCACGCCTTCCGGTGCCAGCTGCCGCATGTAGCCGACGTTGGGAAGCTTCGAAGCCGCCTCGGGATAGACGCTGGTCGAGTCGCGCCCGACGAGTTTGCCCTCTTCGCCGAGCGCGTAGATGATCTCGGTAATGGCGCCGCCGACGGAGACCATGCGCGACGTGTCGATCTTCTGCATGTCCTGCGCCACGGCTGCGCGCACGAAGGAGGGGGGCGACGCGACCGGCAGAGCGAACGGCGCGGAAACGGCAAAGACCGCAAGAGCCAGTTCCCAGGAACGCAACCGGCGGAAATCACAGGAATTTTTCATCTCGGGCTCCTTTCACGCCGCCGCAGTGGTGTCGAGCCGGGCGAGGTTTTCCATGATCGAGCGCCATTCCGGTCGCTCGGCGAAGCCTTCCTTGCGCTTGCCGAAGAACTGGATGACCATTTCGCCCCTGGCGTCGAGCGCTTCCAGCGAGGTCACATGGCCATCAGCCGTCGGTTTGCGAACGGCCCAGATTTCCGCCAGGTGGTCCAGGCGCAGGTGCAGGTGGAAGGTCGGGTCCATGATGTTGAGCCAGGGACCCATCGTTTGGATATTGGCGAGCGGTCCGGAATGGATCTGAATGACGCCGTGATTGCCGACGAAGCACATGATCGGCAGTTCCACCCTGGCGGATTGGTGCATCATCTCCGCCACGGCGTCCGGCTGCAGTTTCCAGGCGAAATCCTCGCCGATCGACTGCAGCGCCTGGCGGCGGCCGAGCTTGAGCTTGCGCAGCAGACCGTGGAACTGATGCGTATCCGTCATCCTGCTCCATTCGTCGCGCAGCACCGCGACATCCAACTGTCCGAGATCTGTTTCGCCGCCTTCAGCAGCGGCCTCGACAACAAATTCCTGCGACTGGTCTTGCAACCGGAAGTCATCGACGATGCTCTTGTATGCCTCGAGGTTGGAGTGTGTGCGCAGGTGGATCTTGTGGACTGCGGTTCCCTGCTTGTCGAAGAACTGCAGGCTGTGGCGCACGGTGTCGCCATCGGTTTTCGTCACGGCAAAGCCATGCGCCCAGACGCCGGGGAAAATGCGGAGATCGATACTCTCGCCCAGTACGATCGAGGCATGTTTGCCGGGTGTGATGTTTTCGAACACGCCGATTTTTTCGTGCACCGCGCTTTCGTTGCGGGTCAGCGCCATGACCTCGCCGAGTTCAGCGGCGCGCTCGAGGAAGCGGTTGGCATTGCCATCGATGCGGGTGGCGGTCAGGCCGCATTCGGCGGCAACGAGCGCCGCTTCCGAAATGCCCAGGTGAGCGGCGATATCGCGCTCACGCATTTTCGGGTTGGCTGCCCGGTAGGAGCGAATTTCGGACGGGGTCGGACGGGGCGTTTGGGTCATGGAGATTGCCTATTTGTTCAGTATCAATTTGCCCTGACGGGTAATTTTCATGCGGTAGATGGCGCCGTCATGCGAGATCAGGATTTCGTTCTCGCCGCGGAACAACTCGCGGCTTTCGACGATGCGTTGCGTCTGGCCGGCCGGTGGGAAAGCCGGCACGGCATCTGATTGGTTCGGTGTCACAGGCTTCCTGCCCTGATCATGGCGGCTGAAAACGGGGGATTGCTCCCTTTCTCCAGCCGGGTCATCGTGATTGGTATCTTGACTTCATTAATCATCTTTTATTAAGGACGCAATACAGGATTTTGCTGGTCAAGTTTAATGGCGGGTTCAAATTCTTTCGACGCGTCTGCGGCCGCGATACCAAATCATGAGGGTGGATAGACAATGATGAAATTCGACCGACTGCTGCCCTTGGCCGTGACGCTTGCCTTCTATCCGGGCGCGGGCGCTCTGGCGCAGGATACCGGGACATCCGGCAATCTGACGGTTGAGATCAACGAGCTGGCATCGTCGGACAAGGGCTGCAAGCTGACATTCGTGGCCGGCAACGGCTTGGCGCAATCGCTCTCCAAAGTGTCCTTCGAATTCGTGCTTTTCGATGAAAAGGGTCTGGTCGAGCGCATGGCGGTTCTCGATTTCCGCGATCTGCCGGCAGGCAAGACCAAGGTCCGCCAGTTCGATC
This sequence comes from Rhizobium giardinii bv. giardinii H152, assembly GCF_000379605.1. Classification (GTDB taxonomy): domain Bacteria; phylum Pseudomonadota; class Alphaproteobacteria; order Rhizobiales; family Rhizobiaceae; genus Pararhizobium; species Pararhizobium giardinii. The sequence goes on from NZ_KB902680.1 coordinate 189,445, forward strand.
TTTCCGGAACCAGGTGCGAGGCCGTAAAGAGCCTTCTGATCAACGATGCTCCGGTCTGCGACGGCGAGGGCGTCGCCAGGGATGCATGTATGAAGGTGCTGAAAACCGGGTCGAAGTCGTCCGTCGAGTTGAAGGGCTGACGCGCATTTCGCGTCGGTGTCTGTGATGAACAATACGGTAAAATGGACCGGGGCCATCGTCCTCTCGCTGCTGGCGCATGCGGGCGTTGCCAAGCTGTTTGAGCCGGGTGAAGAGCCGTTCGAACTGTCTTTGGTCGCTGGCGGCGAAGCGATGGAGGTCGCGGTTCTCGGCAACGCTTTCGAGCAAACGATCCAGGCGGGGGATCCGGCCGAGGCGATGGAGCCGGAGCAGGTCGAGCCCGAGGAGGTTAAACCTTCTGAGGTGGCGGAAGTCGCGCCGGTGCAATCCGAAGTGACGGCTGAAACCCGCAGTGACATCGTGCCGACGGAAGCCGACGTGATCCTTCCGGCAGAGGACATTCCGCCGGTCGCTGCGGAGCAGCCCGAGGTGACCGCGACAGTCGCGCCGGTAGAGGCGGTGGTTCCCGAAGAAAAGCCGAAAGAGATCAAGCCGGAGCTGGAAAAGAGGCCCGAGCCGAAGAGAAAGCCCGAAAAGGAAAAGGCACAGAAAAAAACCGCCAAGAAAAAGGCGGGTGATGCGGGACAGGAGACGGAATCCCTCGTCAAGGGGCAGGCTGATGGCGTCGAGAATGCGGTTGCCAGCTCCAGCAGCGGCAAGAAGGGGACGAAATCTCAAGCGCTCGGAAACGCGGCTGAAAGCAACTACAAGGGAAAGGTTCGCTCCAAGGTTCAGCGCCATTTCCGATACCCCAAGTCGGCCGATCGTGCCGGCGTAACGGGAACGGTGACAGTGGCTTTCACGATTTCGTCCGGTGGCGATGTGAGCGCCGTCAGAATCATCCAAAGTTCCGGCTCGCCGGTCCTTGATGAGGCCGCCACAAATGCGGTGCGCCGTGCCGCGCCGTTTCCGAAAATTCCGGAAGGCGCCAACCGAAGCAGTTGGCCTTTTACGCTTCCGCTGCAATTCGGGCGATAGCCAGTCGCATCGCGCATCTGTAAAAATATGAGAAAAAAAGTCACCTTTATACTTTACTCTTTTTGTCAGGTTAAATAGGGTCCCCCCACAACCAGCCGGACGGCGATTCCGAGACAAAGCGGAGACTGACATGGGTGACAAACGGCATCAGCTCAAGCCGAAGCAGAAGCAGAGCCGGGAGGCTGAATCGCGGAATGCACAGTCTTGCCCCGACGCGCAGAAATCGAAGCTTGAGGGCCGCAGCTTTCTTTATGTCGGCGGCCGTGATTGCCAGGTGGCGCATTTGCGCCAGATTGCCAGTTCCCATGGTGCCGAACTGATCCATCACGATGGCGGGTTGCGCGAGGCGGTTTCGCGCATCGACAATATCCTGCCCTCCGTCGACTGCGTGTTCTGCCCGATCGACTGTATCAGCCACGATGCGTGCCTCAGGGTAAAGACCGGCTGCAAGAAGTGGGGCAAGGCCTTCGTGCCGCTTCGCAACGGCAGCAAGTCGAGCCTAGAGCGGGCGTTTCTGGATCTGAAGGCGAGCCGGAACAACGCCGGCTGATCGCCCTTTTCCCGGCGCGGGTGCGCGTGTCGATTCCCCAGGAGATGAAGATGAAAGACAATCGCCCCGATCAGTTCACGATGATCGGCCTGCACAAACTGGCGTCGCACATCGGCGACGGGATGATTCCGGAGCTCTACGAACTCCTGTCACGCCGGGCGCAGATGCTTGAATACAATCCGAACGTCTCCGAGTTTCCTGCCTGGCAGTCGCGTCCGCCGGCACGTGGGACATTCGGGGTTGCGCCTGAGCGTAGGGACAATATTCTGCCATTTCCGTCGGGCGTTGCCACTGGCACACGTGCGAAGGGCAGAGCTTGAAAGGACGCCTGACGTATTTTGCCATGAACAGGTTCAAGATCGTCATCGGCCACGAAGACGCATTCGAAAACGTCTGGAAGGGCCGCGATTCCAGCCTTGCCGAAGTGCCGGGCTTCAAGGAATTCCGGCTCCTGCGTGGCGAAACCGTTGCGGATGAGGGCTATACGCTGTTCGTATCGAGTTCGATCTGGGAAAACCGGGACGCCTTTGTTGCCTGGACGAAGTCGGAGAATTTTCGCGCCGCGCACAAGAACGCTGCCGAAAACCGCGCGATGTATCTCGGGCCGCCGAAATTCGAGGGGTTTTCTGCCGTCGAAGGCGCTTGACCGCGGTTTGTCGGGCGGGGAACGCCGGATCAAATATCCGCGCGCTTGAAGAACGCCCCGGCGGCAATAGCGAGCCAGCCGAGCATCATTAAACCACCGCCCGTCGGTGCCGACATCGGAAAGAGGCCGTGGCCGAGGAGATGTCGCGCGGTGAGATCGGCGGCAAACAGAGCCGTGCCGGTGGAAAGCAACAGCGCAGCAATCGCCGCCGTTCGCACCATAGGCCAGGCTGCGTAGAGCGCGACGAGGGCAGGGGCGTGCGCCAGACACATCGCCGAGGCACCTCCGAGCAGCCGCGGATCCGCCCCGTGCGAGGCGGCCGCGGCACTGACGACGCCAAACAGTCCCATCAGCCCGGCAATGAAGAGAATTGCCGGTCGCAACTGGCCGTTCTGCATGCTCATTCGTCCTTGTTCTGCATATGGTGGGCAAGCCGCGTCACCGGCTCCAGGATGATTGATCGCAACTGCGGATGCGATACGGTTTCCTCGAGCGCCCGGGTGAAGCAGAGGAGCCACTCGTCGCGCTCCTGCGGCCCGATCGCTGCGACAAAATGACGGCTCCGCAGCCTGGGGTGACCGCGCTTGTCGGTATAGAGCGGTGGCCCGCCGAGCCAGCCGGTCAGATATTCGTAGAATTTCTCTTCGCTGCCGGAGAGATCGGCCGGGTGCACGGCGCGACAACGGGCGGCCTCCGGTAGCGTATCCATCAGCTCGTAGAACCGATGGGTCAGCGCCCGCACCGTGCCGTCGCCGCCGATGGCGTTGTAAAGTGTTTCCGTCTGCGTGTCTGTCATCGCACCGTTCCTGATCGCGGCCACTTCTAGCGTGGTGGGCTTTTCCGTTCCAATGGTTTTCGCTGCACCGCGGCGTTGCGGCGATTGATCGCGCCTGGGGCGTTTCATCATTCTTCTTGACAAACCGTCCAGACGGTATCTTTATGGCACCATGTCTATCGCTCATCAACGCCGAAAACAACCCGGACGCGTTCGCCAGCAATTGCTGGAAGTCGCCGCACGCCTGTCCTTCGAGCAGGGGGCAGCGGGCGTGACGCTGGACGCGGTCTCCCAGGCCGCCGGGGTGAGCAAGGGTGGGCTCCTGCACCATTTTCCCAACAAGATGGCGTTGCTCGACGGGTTGTTCGATGACCTGATCGGCAAGCTCGACCAGACGATCGCCGAGGAAATGCGCAACGATCCCGTCGCGCATGGCCGTTTTACCCGCGCCTATCTGTCCAGCGTGTTTGCGCTGCAGGATGAGGCTGACGCACAGGGCTGGCAGGTGCTGACCATTGCGCTCCTGTCCGAGCCGCATTTGCGGGCACGCTGGCGGCAATGGGTGGCGGACCGCGCCGGCGAACATGGCGGCACCGATTCCTCGACCGGCTGTCTGCTTGCGCGGCTTGCCGCGGATGGCCTGTGGCTGGCCGATCTGCTCAAGAGCCACGACATCGATCAGCCGATGCGCCACGAGATGCGAGCGCGCCTGATCAGTCTTTCCCAGCAATAACGGTCGTCGGAGCGCAAGATGAATCCCACCATGCTTTATGCCATGCTCGTGCTTGCCATCGTTTTCGAGGTGCTTGGCACCTCGGCGATGCAGGCCGCCCAGCATTTTACCAAGCTCCTGCCGACGCTCGTCATGGTCGTCTGCTATGCGGTCGCCTTCTATTTCCTGTCCTATACGCTCAGGGCTATTCCGGTCGGCATTGCCTACGCGGTCTGGAGCGGGCTCGGCATCGTGCTGATCTCTCTCGCCGGTTATTTCGTCTTCGGCCAAAAACTTGATTTTGCAGCCGTTCTCGGGCTCGCCCTGATCGTCGCCGGGGTCGTTGTGCTCAATCTCTTCTCGAAATCCACCTTTCACTAAACTGCTGGGGAAGCCGGATTTGCACTTGCAAAAGCGCGACACTGGCTCTATCGCTTCAAATTGAAAGCGGTTTCAATTTCATCGAGCGCTAATCGATGAGACGAGGAAGAGGAGTGGCTATGACCATCAAGGCTGTCGTGTGGGGAGAGAACATCCACGAACAGACGAACGCGGTCGTGCGGGAGATTTACCCGAACGGCATGCACAACACGATCGCCGCGGCGCTCAATACCGATGTTGGCATCGAGGCGACGACAGCGACGCTGCAGGAGCCGGAACACGGGCTGAGCGCCGAGCGGCTGGCCAAAACCGACGTACTGCTCTGGTGGGGCCACAAGGATCATGGCGCGGTCTCCGACGAGATCGTCGAGCGTGTCGCCAGGCGCGTCTGGGAAGGCATGGGGCTGATCGTCCTGCATTCCGGCCATTTCTCCAAGCCGTTCAAGCGGCTGATGGGCACGCCCTGCGCGCTGAAATGGCGCGAGGCGGGCGAGCGCGAGCGGGTTTGGGTGATCAACCCGCGCCACCCGATCGCCGCGGGACTGGACGAGAACTTCGTGCTGGAGAACGAGGAAATGTACGGCGAGCAGTTCTCCGTGCCGGAACCGCTGGAGACCGTGTTCATCTCCTGGTTCGCTGGCGGCGAGGTGTTCCGTTCCGGGCTGACCTGGCGGCGCGGCGCTGGCAATATCTTCTATTTCCGCCCCGGCCACGAGACCTATCCGACCTATCACGACGCCAATGTCCACAAGGTGCTGCGCAATTCTGTGCGGTGGGCCTACAACCCTCAAGGCACTTACAGCGCCATCCATGAGGCCCCGAACGTGCCGGTCGAGCAGGCGCTGGAGCCGATCGTCGAACGCGGGCCGAAGCTGCACCAGGCCGGCGAACAGGGGTACAAGTGATGAAGCCGGTCCGTCTTCTCATTCTCGGCACCGGCGGCATGGCCAACACCCATGCGATGAACTTCGCGACCATCAAGGGTGTGCAACTCGTTGCGGCGGTCGATGTCGATCTCGTCCGGGTGCAGGCCTTCGCGTTGCGCCATGCGATCCCCAATACCTTCACCTCGCTCGAGGAGGCAATCGCTTGGGGTCAGTTCGATGCGGTGGCCAACGTCACGCCCGACAATGTCCACTACCCGACGACGCTGAAGCTTTTGGCGGCGGGCAAACATGTCTTCTGCGAGAAGCCCTTGGCGGAAAACCATGCCAAGGCCGAGGAGATGGCAACGGTAGCCGACAAGTCCGGACTGGTGACAATGGTCAACCTGACCTACCGCAACGTCGCCCAGGTCCAGAAAGCGCGCCGGATGGTGCTTGCCGGGGAGATCGGCAACGTGCGCCATATCGAAGCCTCCTATCTGCAGAGCTGGCTGGTCTCCAAGGCCTGGGGTGACTGGTCGACGGAATCGCAGTGGCTCTGGCGGCTGTCGACCAGGCACGGTTCGAACGGCGTGCTTGGTGATGTCGGCATCCATATTCTCGATTTCGCCGGCTACGGCGCAGCGAGCGACATCGACCACATCTTCGCGCGGCTGAAGACCTTCGACAAGGCACCCGGCAACCGCATCGGCGAATACGACCTCGACGCCAATGACAGCTTCACCATGACCGCCGAATTTTCCAATGGCGCCATCGGCGTCATCCATGCCAGCCGCTGGGCAACCGGGCATCTCAACGAGTTGCGGCTGCGCATGCATGGCGACAAGGGAGCGATCGAGGTCATCGACACGCCGGATGGATCCACCCTGCGCGCCTGCCTCGGCAAGAATGTCGAGAAGGGCATTTGGCAGGAGGTCGACGCCGGAACCGTGCTCACCAACTACCAGCGCTTCATCAATGCGATCGCGGCCGGCAAAACCGACGAACCAGGCTTCCGCCACGCCGCGGAGCTGCAGAAGGTGCTCGATCTTGCGATGGTGACGGAGAAGGAGCGCCGCGAACTGGCGGTGTAAATTCAGCTCGTCTTTGCCGCAGCCGTCGAGTTGCGGATGACCAGTTCCACCGGCCAGACCTCGCGCAGGGTCTCGGCCGGTGTTCCCTGGAGCAGCTCCAGCACCATCTCGCCGATCCGTGCGCCCGCTGCACGGATCGAGGACCGCGTGGTCGACAGCGTCGGTACGAGGTGGTCGGGGCTGATATAGGGAAAGACGTCGTCATGGGCGATGAGGGATATGTCTTCGCCGACCTTCATGCCGGCGATCCTGATGGCGCGCATCGCGCCCAGAGCCGACATCATGGAACCGGCGACAACCGCCGTCGGCTTCCGGTCAAGTTTCAGGAAGCCCTGCATCAGCCGGAACCCCATCTCGTCGGTGAATTCGCTGTTGCCCGTCAAGGCGGGGTCGATGGCGATACCGCGCTCGCTGAGCGCAGTGTGATAGCCCTCTTGTCGGTGCTCGGCAAAAATCCGGCCGCGATAGCCGTTGAGAAGCGCGATGCGGCGATGGCCGATATCGATGAGATGTCTGGTCGCCTGACGCACGGCACCGAAATTGTCGATGTCCAGCCAGCCGAAATTGCCGGCATAATTGGTGCGACCATGCACGATGAAAGGCAGGCGCAGCGAGTTGAGCAAGGCAATGCGCGGATCGTCCAGGAAGGGCGAATGCAGGATGACGGCATCGACACGCTTGCTGGCGGCGAGCCGCCGATAGGTGGTCAGTTCCGCTTCCTGGGAGTCGACGGTGGAGACCAGGATGTCGATCTCTTCCTGCTGCAACCGCCCGCCGAGCCCGCCCATGAATTCGCTCGTATGCGGCCCGAACTCGCCGCCGCCCTTCAGCACGATGCCAATTGCCCCGACCCGGCCGGTGGCGAGACCGAGGGCGCTGGTGTTCGGCCGGTAGCCATATTCAAGCGCTGCCTTGAGCACGCGTTCCCGGGTCGCCTGCTTGACCTCGGGGTAACCGCTCAGCGCACGGCTGACCGTCGTCTGCGAAAGTTCAAGCCTGCTTGCGAACTCCTTGAGGTTCATGCGTGATTTCCTGTTATCTGCTGCCTTGCGCTGATAGTCACCGACTTCGCCGGGCCCTCGAAATCGGTCAACATCAGCGCAGATTGTATTACTCTATGCCGCTTCATGGCCGCCTCAAAGGGACAATGCCAGGAACGCCCTCGCGGATTCGCCAGGAGAAGTCCGCAGCCCGATCCACCGCTTGCGCTTTGGCGCTGATCTTACCGCCCTCGCGCAACTGTTCGAGCGTGTAGCCCGGCATGAAGCCGTTGACCTCGATTATGTAGGCGGGCAGGTAACCTGAAAACAGCAGCCGGTAATCCAGCGGCAGGCCTGCAACGATGCGGCTCACCATGGCAAAGACGATGGTGGTGCAGTTGGCCGTTATCGTGTTGTAGAAGCGCGGGGTTTCAGTGAGTTTGTTGGCTTCATCGACATAGGCCATGAACAGCGAGCGCATCGCCGGCTTGGCCATGTTGATCCGGTAGAGATAGACATCCTCCTTGCGGATGTTCGTACGGACCCGGATGATGTCGCGTTCATCGGCCGCGACAACACTCGTCTCGAATTCCTTGAAGAAGCCGCCGATTTCCGAGAAGCTTTCGTGCTGCTCCTTGCGGATCTCCACCGAGAAGGTGACAAAACTGCCATCCTCGAAGCCGAATGAAATCAGCGTGTGGGCAATCGCGGGGCCCGACCAGTAGGATAAAAACAGGTCGACAGAGGCGACCTTGTCCAGATCGTAGGACCGGTTTTCCCAGCGCACCGTGTAGTCGGTCGATGTCCGCCAGTCGAAGTTACGCACATTTGCGAGGGTCACTTCCGGACCGTTGACCACACCGGTCGTCATCTGTGCGACCTCGTGGGCCCAGTCGCGGGTGTTGCTGGCCGGGATGGACTGCCACCAGAAGAGCAGCGCGGCAATCAGCACCGGATAGATCAGCGCGGCAAGCCGCGAGCGCCAGCGAAGATGCGCGCTCAGCACCGCCAGCGAGACAACGACCCAAAGGACCGCGGCTGTGAGCCTGATGGGCGCGGGGCCGGGGGCCTGGTAGAAGAGGGCGACTGCGCCCCAGGCAGCAAAGCCAAGAATGGCGAGGACCGATACGGCGCGCAGAATGGCACCAAGCAGGTGAAGGCGGGGACGTTCCTGCTGCTTAATCATCGTGCGCCAGTGATCGCGCGAGGCGCCGCCTCGATGTTGCGAAGCAGCAGATCGGCTGTCATCGTTGAAACCCCCGTGTGAACAGCAAGCCCATGCCAGATTTTCGAGCAGCATGACACCCTATTTTGAATTCTCCCTGTTTTTCGGATCTAAAAATTAGCTGTTTCTTGCATAGCGCAATCCGATTGCTGCAGCGTAAGTCTTTATTCCAAAAGCATTTTCAGAGCGCGGAATTTTATCGATGCCACGTTGTTATTCGCCGCGCGATTCACTAGCATCGGGTTCTTGACTAACTGGACAAAAATGGGCGTAAGCCCAGGCAGGACAGGAATTTTTGAATGCAGGCGGTTTTCGACGGGCACAATGATGTGCTGCTGCGGCTGTGGAGCAATGCGAAGAACGGCGCCGATCCGGTCCATGAATTCGTGAACGGGACGGGTGAGGGCCACATCGACGGACCGCGCGCCAAACGCGGCGGCCTCGCTGGCGGTCTGTCGGCAATCTATATCCCGTCCGCGCATCTGGTGCTGAAAACGCCGGACGCGAATGGCCATTACAATACGCCGCTGTCCGAACCTTTGCAGAGGCAGCCCTCCCTGGATATCGCGCTGGAGTTTGCCGCCATCGCCTTGCGGCTCGATCGCGCCGGCGCCTGGAAGCTCTGCCGCTCGGTGGCCGAGATCAGGGCTGCAATGGAAAAGGGGGTCTTCGCCGCCGTGCTTCACATGGAGGGCTGCGAGGCGATCGGCGCGGATCTCTCCGCACTCGAAATATTCTATGCCGCCGGATTGCGCTCGCTCGGTCCGGTCTGGAGCCGCCACAACATTTTCGGCCATGGCGTGCCCTTCGCCTTTCCGATGGGACCCGATACCGGACCTGGCCTTACCGATGCCGGCTTTGCTCTCGTGCGCGAATGCAACCGCCTCGGTATCCTGATCGATCTCGCCCACATCACCGAAAAGGGTTTCTGGGACGTGGCGAAAACCACGGACCAGCCGCTGATCGCCAGCCACTCGAACGCGCATTCGCTGACCACCGTCGCCCGCAACCTGACGGACCGGCAAATGGATGCGATCCGCGATAGCAAGGGATTGGCGGGGCTCAATTACGCGACGACGATGCTCCGTCCGGACGGGCAGGAGAATGCCAAGACGCCGCTGTCGGATATGGTCCGTCATGTCGACTATATGGTCGAGCGTATGGGCATCGATTGCGTGGCGCTTGGATCGGACTTTGACGGTGCGACCATTCCGCAGGAAATCGGCGATGCGGCGGGCAATCAGAGCCTGATTGCTGCCCTTCGGGCTGCCGGATATGGTGACGCCGAAATTACGAAATTGTGCCGGGAAAACTGGCTGCGCGTTTTAGCCCAAGCCTGGCACGAGGCTGCTTGAACCGAGAACAAAGCCCGAAACGGGCTCAATAAGAGGGAAACGGAACGATGATGCACTCACTGAACAAGCATGCCCGAATGCTGACTGCCGGTGCGGCCCTGTCGCTGCTGCTGATGGCGGGTGCGCCCGCTTTCGCCGAGACGCCGGCCGATACCCTAGTCCAGGGCTGGGCGATCGACGACATCATCACCATGGACCCGGGCGAAGCCTTCGAACTGTCGACCGCGGAAGTCACGGCCAACACCTACAGCTATCTTGTCCGGCTCGACCTCAACGACACCTCGAAGGTCGTGGGTGATCTCGCCGAAAGCTGGACGGTTTCGGATGACGGCCTGACCTATACGTTCAAGCTGAAGCCGGGCCTGAAATTTGCCTCCGGCAATCCGGTGACGGCCGAGGACGTCGCCTATTCCTTCGAGCGGGTCGTCAAGCTCGACAAGAGCCCCGCCTTCATCCTCACCCAGTTCGGTCTGACGGGCGACAACGTCACCGAAAAGGCAAAGGCAGCCGACGAAACCACCTTTGTCTTCACCGTCGACAAGGCCTACGCGCCGAGCTTCGTTTTGAACTGCCTCACTGCGACCGTTGGGTCGGTCGTCGACAAGAAGCTGGTTCTCGAACATGTGAAGGCCGTCACCCCATCCGAGGAATATAAATACGACAATGATTTCGGCAATGAATGGCTGAAGACCGGTTACGCCGGTTCCGGCGCCTTCAAGATGCGTGAGTGGCGCGCCAACGAAGTGGTGGTGATGGAGCGCAACGACAATTACTACGGCGAGAAGGCACCGCTCGCTCGCGTCATCTACCGTCACATGAAGGAAAGCTCCGGCCAGCGTCTGGCGCTGGAAGCCGGCGACATCGACGTCGCGCGCAATCTCGAGCCGGGTGATTTCGACGCCGTATCCAAGAATGGCGATTTGAAGACGACGAGCGCGCCAAAGGGTACCGTTTACTATTTCAGCCTCAACCAGAAGAACCAGAATCTCGCCAAGCCGGAAGTGGCTGAAGCCTTCAAATATCTGGTCGACTATGACGCGATCGGTTCGACCCTGATCAAGGGCATCGGCGAGATCCACCAGACCTTCCTGCCTAAGGGCGTTCTCGGCGAGCTCGATGAGAACCCCTACAAGCTCGATGTCGCCAAGGCCAAGGAATTGCTGGCCAAGGCCGGGCTTGCCGATGGCTTCTCGGTGACGATGGACGTGCGCAACACGCAGCCGATCACCGGCATTGCCGAATCCATCCAGCAGACGCTCGCCCAGGCCAACATCAAGATGGAAATCATTCCCGGTGATGGCAAGCAAACGCTGACCAAGTACCGCGCCCGCACGCATGACATCTATATCGGCCAGTGGGGGCAGGATTACTTTGATCCGAACTCGAATGCCGAGACCTTCACTGTCAATCCGGACAATTCCGACGAAGGCAAGGTAAAGACGCTCGCCTGGCGCAATGCCTGGGACGTCCCGAAGGAATGGACGGAACAGAGCAAGGCTGCGTTGCTCGAGAAGGATGCCGCCAAGCGCGCAGAGATGTACAAGGACCTTCAGAAGAAGGTGCTCGCAAACAGCCCGTTCGTGATCATCTTCCAGCAGACGGAGGTCGCCGGCTATCGCGGCAATCTGAAGGGCTTCAAGCTCGGACCTAGCTTCGACACCAACTACGTCTTCAACGTTTCCAAGGAATAGACCGGAGACGGCCGGTGACCCTTCCCGAAACGACACAACTGGCCGGGCGCAGGCGCGCCCGCGCCAATGGCTGGGCAGGAAATGCGCTGCGTTTCCTGGTCATCATCGTCACGACCTATCTCGGCTTGCTGGCCGTGACCTTCTTCATCGGCCGCGTCATCCCGATCGATCCCGTGCTCGCCATTCTCGGCGACCGGGCGCCGGCCCACGTCGTGGAGCGAACCCGTGAACTGCTGGGCTTCAACAAACCGCTCTATCAGCAATTCTACATCTATGTGCGCGATGCGCTGACCGGCAATTTCGGCACCTCCGTGCTGACCACCAATCCGGTGATGGCCGACATCCGCCGCGTCTTTCCCGCCACGCTGGAACTCGCGACGTTTGGCACCATTATCGGCAGTCTCATCGGAGTGCCGCTCGGCGTGCTGGCCGCCGTCAAGCGCGGCTCGATTGCAGACCAGATCGTCCGGGTCATCGGCCTCGTCGGTTATTCCGTGCCGATCTTCTGGTTGGCACTGCTTTCGCTGCTGTTGTTCTATGCGCGGCTGAAATGGGTCGCCTTTCCCGGCCGCATCGATATCGTCTATGAATACAGCTTCACGCCGGTCACCGGGCTCTATCTGATCGATTCGGCATGGCAGGGGCAGTGGGACGTGTTCCGTGACGTTTTCCGCCACATCATCCTGCCGGCAAGCCTGCTCGGCTATTTTTCGCTCGCCTATATCAGCCGCATGACACGCAGCTTCATGCTGAACGAACTGGCGCAGGAATATATCGTCGCCGCCCGCGCCAAGGGCCTTTCGGAAAGCCGCATCATCTGGGTGCACGCACTGCGCAACGCCGCCGTGCCGCTGGTGACCGTGATTGCGCTCTCCTATGCCGGCCTGCTCGAAGGCTCGGTATTGACGGAAACGGTTTTCGCCTGGCCGGGGCTTGGCCTCTACATCACCAATTCGCTGCAGAACGCCGACATGAATGCCGTGCTGGGCGGCACGATCGTCATCGGTTCGGTGTTCATCGCCATCAATATCTTGTCCGACCTTCTCTATCGGACGCTCGATCCGAGGACGCGCGCGCGATGAGCGAGATCAGCCATCCTGCCCCTATGAGCCGTCGTGAATGGCTGATGTCAGACCGGCCGCAATCGCGCCTGCAGGCGCGTCTCGGCCGAGCTTATATGACCTGGCGCCGGTTTTCAGCCAACAGGCTGGCGGTCGCGGGGCTCGGCATCATCCTGTTGCTCATTCTGGTTGCGGTCTTCGCCGATGCGCTGGCGCCGCATTCGCCCGTCATCGGCAATCTTGCCGGCGCACGGCTGCTGCCGCCGGGAAGCGAAGGCTATCTGCTCGGCACTGACGATCAGGGCAGGGACATCCTCTCCCGCCTGCTGCACGGATCGCGACTGACCCTGCTCGTCATCGTTCTTGTCGCGATCATCGCCGCTCCCATCGGCCTGCTGGTGGGTGCCGTCTCCGGCTATGCCGGCGGCTGGGTCGATGCGGTGTTGATGCGGATCACCGATATCTTCCTTGCCTTTCCCAAACTGGTTCTGGCGCTCGCCTTCGTTGCCGCCATGGGGCCGGGTATCCAGAACGCCATCATCGCGATCGCCATCACCTCCTGGCCGCCCTATGCCCGCATCGCCCGCGCCGAAACGCTGACGGTGCGCAATTCCGACTACATCGCCGCCGTGCGGCTGATGGGTGCCTCGCCGTTCCGCATCGTGCTGCGCCATGTCATGCCGATGTGCGTCTCCTCGCTGATCGTGCGTGTCACGCTCGACATGGCCGGCATCATCCTCACGGCCGCCGGCCTCGGCTTCCTCGGCCTCGGCGCGCAGCCGCCGCTGCCGGAATGGGGCGCGATGATCGCGGCAGGCCGACGCTTCATCCTCGACCAGTGGTGGGTCGCCACCATGCCCGGCATCGCCATCCTCGTCGTCAGCCTCGGCTTCAACCTTTTGGGCGACGGCCTGCGCGACGCGCTCGACCCGCGGGAGAGCGGCCAATGAAGCCGATGCTGACCGTTGATGATCTGCGCGTCTCGTTTCCAACCCGCACCGGGCTGATCGAAGCGGTGCGCGGTGTGTCCTTCACGCTCGGGAGGGAACGGCTCGGCATCGTCGGCGAAAGCGGATCGGGAAAATCGCAGACGGGCAGGGCGATCATGGGGCTGACCCCCGCGCATGCCCGCATATCGGCAAGCAAGCTCAACTTCGACGGCACCGACCTGTTGACTGCACCGGCGAAAGTCCGGCGCAGCCTTCGCGGAAGCCGTATCGCGATGATCCTGCAGGACCCGAAATATTCGCTGAACCCCGTGATGAGCATCGGCCGCCAGATCGTCGAGACGTTGCGCACGCATGAGAACGTCGGCAAGCGCGAGGCTCGTGACCGCGCCATCGCCATGCTCGAGGCGGTGCAGATCCGCGATGCGGGGCGGGTCTTCGACCTGCATCCGCACGAAGTCTCCGGCGGCATGGGACAGCGGGCCATGATCGCCATGATGCTGATCGCCGGTCCCGAACTGCTGATCGCCGACGAGCCGACCTCGGCGCTTGACGTGACGGTTCAGCTTGACGTGCTTCGCATCCTCGACAAGCTCGTTGCCGAACGTGGCATGGGCCTGATCTTCATCTCCCACGATCTGCGGCTCGTCTCTTCCTTCTGCGACCGGGTCATCGTCATGTATGCCGGCAGGATCGTCGAGGAGATCGCGGCGGGAGATCTGGCGAATGCCAAGCATCCCTATACACAGGGCCTGCTCAACTGCATGCCCACGCTCGGTACCGACCGGCATCCCCTGCCGGTGCTTGACCGCAAACCGGAGTGGGCGGCATGAGGGCGGCGATCGCAGCGGAAAACCTGACCGTCTCCTACGACGACTTTCTGGCGCTCGACGATGTCAGCATCGACGTGGCATCCGGCGAATCCTTCGGGCTGGTCGGCGAATCCGGCTCGGGAAAATCGACGCTGTTGCGCGCCATTGCGGGACTTGCGCCGATTGCCGGCGGCAGGATCATGCTCGACGGCAAGACCCTTGATGCGCGCCATCGCGACAAGGCCTTCTATCGCCGGGTGCAGATGGTCTTTCAGGATCCCTACGGCTCGTTGCACCCTCGCCAGACCGTCGATCGCCTGCTGCAGGAACCGCTTGCCATTCACGGGGTAGGGGACGCCGAACGCCGCATCCTGCGCGCGCTCGATGAAGTCGGCCTCGGTTCGTCCTTTCGGTTCCGCTATTCGCATCAGCTCTCCGGCGGCCAGCGCCAACGCATTGCCATTGCCCGTGCGCTGATCATCGAGCCTGAGATCATGCTGCTCGACGAGCCGACCTCGGCGCTCGATGCCTCGGTGCAGGCCGAAGTCCTCAACCTCCTGGAACAGGTCCGGCGCGACCGGAAGCTCACCTATATCATGGTCAGTCACGATCTCGGCGTCGTCACCCACATGTGCGAACGCCTGGCGGTGATGAAATCGGGCAAAGTTGTCGAGCGGCTATCGTCCGGCGATCTCGTGGCAGGGCGGATCAGCGAGGCCTACACGAAGAACCTGATGGTCGCCAGCAAGGGGTTCGTGCGGAAGGCGGCCTTGGCCTGAGGTCTGGCGCGGTCGCGCGGTCACTCGGCATCGGCGGAACCGCGCCTTGTGCTGTGTATTGGAAAGGCGCAATATTCGCGGGCTGGGGCGTGGTTCACCGTGGGAGGAGCGAATCCATGAACGATATGAGCCTCATGAATCTGCAGGCAGGAAAGACATGGATTGGTGCTGAGGCCATCGAGGCGCTTGCCGGGCGGCTGCGCGGCCGGGTGCTGGACGCCAGCGATGCCGCCTATGAGGAGGCGCGGACAATCTGGAATGCAATGGTCGACCGTCGGCCGGCCCTGATTGTCCAATGCGCCGGGGCAGCCGACGTGATCAATGCCGTGCGATTTGCAAGCGACAACAAGCTGCTCGTTTCGGTGCGCGGCGGCGGGCACAACATTGCCGGCAACGCGGTCTGCGACGGTGGCTTGATGATCGACCTGTCGCCGATGAAATCGGTGCGTGTCGATATCACCGCCAAGCGAGCCTGGGTCGAACCGGGCGCGACGCTCGCCGATGTCGACAAGGAAACCCAGTCGTTCGGGCTGGCGGTGCCGACCGGCATCAACTCGACCACCGGCATTGCCGGGCTGACGCTCGGCGGTGGCTTCGGCTGGATCACGCGCAAATTCGGTCTGACGATCGACAACCTCGTTTCCGCGGATGTCGTGACGGCGAACGGCGAATTGGTGCGGGCAAGCCAGACGCAAAACAGCGATCTGTTCTGGGCGCTTCGGGGCGGCGGCGGCAATTTCGGCATCGTCACGGCCTTCGAGTTTCAGCTTCACGACCTCGGTCCGCAGGTCCTTTCCGGCCTCGTCGTGCATCCCATCGCCGATGCGCGGGCCGTTCTTGAGCAGTATCGACAGGCGCTGGAAACGGCGCCGGACGAGCTGACCTGCTGGGTGGTGATGCGGCAGGCGCCGCCACTGCCGTTCCTGCCGCAGGAGTGGCATGGCAAGGAGGTCCTGGTTCTCGCCATGTGCTGGTGTGGCGATCTTGATGCCGGCGAGAAGGCGACGCAACGCTTGCGTTCGATCGGCAAGCCGATCGCCGATGTCGTCGGTCCCCATCCGTTTGCCGGCTGGCAGCAGGCCTTCGATCCGCTGCTGACGCCTGGCGCGCGCAACTACTGGAAAAGCCACGACTTCATCGCGCTTTCGGACCCTGCGATCGAGGTCCTGCTCGATGCGATCGCCAAGCTGCCCGGACCGGAATGCGAGGTCTTCATCGCTCACGTCGGCGGTGCCGCCGGTCGCATTGCTGCCGGCGCGACAGCCTTTCCGCAGCGGAATTCGCATTTCGTCATGAATGTTCATGCGCGCTGGCGTGAGGCCGCAAAGGATCAGGCCTGCATCGGCTGGGCGCGCCAGCTTTTCGAGGCGGCAAAGCCTCATTCGGCGGGAACCGCCTATATCAACTTCATGCCGGAAGACGAGACCGACCGCGTCGAGGCGGCCTATGGCGACAACTACAAGCGGCTGGCGCAGATCAAGCAGCAGTACGATCCTCAGAACCTGTTCCGCATGAACCAGAATGTCAGGCCGGTTGGCGGCCGGACCGTGTGAACCGGCACAGCGGCCTGCCTGCCGGGCCGCAGAGGTGACCGTCGCCGCAACGGCGATCCTTCTGCGACAACCGGACGGGTCAATCGAACCGGGCCGCCGCTCGCACTTGCGGCGGTCCATTCGTCATTGACTTCGCTGGTGATGGGAGGAAAATGCCTCTTTCATGCGTCAGCACGCAACATCAAGAGGTACCTACGATGACGATCGCCAGGAAACTTCAGGACTATATCGACGGCGAGGGTATCGCCTACGACACCGTCGCTCATCACCGTACGGCGACAACCAGCCAGACAGCGCAAGCGGCCCATGTTCCCGGCAACAGGCTGGCCAAATCGGTGGTCGTCCATCACGAAATGGGGTACGTGCTCGCCGTCGTGCCGAGCACCCACCGGATCGAGCTCTCCACATTGCAGGATGTGATGAACAGGCGTCTTGGCCTCGCCTCGGAGGATGAGGTCAGCTCGCTGTTTGCCGATTGCGACATTGGCGCGGTGCCGCCCATCGGATCGGCCTACGACGTACCGGTGATCCTCGACGAAAGCCTCGGCAACGCCAGCGACGTCTATTTCGAGGGCGGTGATCACAAGACTTTGGTGCATGTCAGCGGACCGAGTTTCCGCAGCCTGATGAAGGACGCGCAGGTCGCCCGCTTCAGCCACGCGGCTTAGACGGGATGAGCCCGAGGCGCGCGCCCCGCTTTGGCCGGCGTGGATCCCTGCGGCGCAGGCCGCAGCGCCTCCGCTCGCCTCGGGTCAAACTCCGACAATTCCAATTATCGGCGGCACGAAGTCCGGAAATCCAAGCCTCGGATAATCACAGCGCCTGTCGAACTTGGAGATCGGTTGCGTGCGCTTGCAAGCTGGATCGGTTTTGAAGGCATATCCAGGCAAGGTGACGTACCGGCTATGTGGGGTGCACAGCAGTATGGCCACTCCGAAAAGCAATGCCGCATAGGTTTTCATGATCACGCCTCGTAAGCAACTTGCACCAATCGTTGGTATTGGTTTGTGCGTTGTCGTGATGAAAAGCGTTCACGCTGAGATGCAAGCGCCTCGCGGGGGGACCTCGGCGTCTGTGCAAATATCTCACAAGCAGGGTGCGACAACCATTCATCCAAAGGGATGAGGGCCGTCTCCAAGTTAGGCATGCGGGGGAGGCCTGACTGGCAAAACTCGACGGACACTGGCTGCGCCGGACGCGACGCTTTCGCTTATTTCGCGGCCTCCAGACGGAGCGGACACGCCCTGTTCGAAACCTGTTTCGCGCGTGCTATGTGGGACGCAGCTGAAAGCCGAAGCGTGTTACACCAATTATTGAATCGCCTCGCCGGCATGCGGTGCCGCACTGCAATCAACTGACTGATTGGCTGTTTCCCCAGTTATATCAAGGAGTTAAGTGGCGCACCCGACAGGATTCGAACCTGTGACCTTTGGAATCGGAATCCAACACTCTATCCAGCTGAGCTACGGGTGCATCCGCGGCGGTTCGAGACCGCCGAAGCAGGCTGTGAGCGGTTCATAGCCCAGGAAATGCTCAGCATCAATGGTCAATGCACAGCTTTGGAAGGAAAATCCCGAGTTTGCCGCATGTTATCGGTGAAGGCTGCATCAGATGACGAAAAATGCCGCGCCTTCGAGCGCGGCATTTGATTTTCACGGAGAGGCGAAGCTCACGCCGTCTGCATGGCGCCCGGGCCGGGGATGGCTTTGGGTGGGCATTTGCCGAGGATGATCATGCCGAGCACTTCGTCCTTGGTGACATCCTCCGTGCGGGCATGGCCGACGACCTGGCCGTTCTTCATCACCGAGACGCGATCGGCGAGATCGAAGACGTCGTGGATGTCGTGGCTGATCAGGAAGATGCCTATGCCTTCGCGCTTCAGCTGCTTGATCAGCTCGCCGACCTGGGCCGTTTCCTGCGGTCCGAGCGCTGCCGTCGGCTCGTCCATGATCAGGATGCGGGCATCAAACAGGATGGCGCGGGCGATCGCCACCGACTGACGTTGACCGCCGGACAGCGCCTTCACCGGCTCCTTGAAGCGGCGGAAGTTGGGGTTGAGCCGTCCCATCACTTCGCGGGCCTTGGCTTCCATCGCGACATCGTCCAGCGTGCCCCAGGGGGTACGCAGCTCGCGGCCGAGATAGAGGTTGGCAGCGGCATCGACATTGTCGGCGACGGCGAGCGTCTGGTAGATCGTCTCGATGCCGTACTTCTTGGCGTCGCGCGGGTTGCTGATATGGACCGGTTCGCCGTTGATCAGGATTTCGCCGGCGTCGCGCTTGTAGGCGCCCGACAGGATCTTGATCAGCGTCGATTTGCCGGCGCCGTTATGGCCGAGCAGGGCAACGACTTCGCCCGGGTAGAGATCGACCGAAGCGTTGTCGACGGCGTGGATACCGCCGAAAGATATGGAAATGTTCTTCATTTCCACGAGGGGAGTGCGTTGTTCCGTCATTGTTCGAACTCCTCTTACTTGGCTCGACCGCGATAGACGGTATCCAGCCAGACGGCCATGACCAGCACGACGCCGATGACGATGCTTTGCAGCGGGGTATCGACACGCAAGAGCACCATGCCCGATTGCAGCGATTGCATGACGATGGCGCCGAGTACCGCACCGGCGATCGTTCCCATGCCACCGGCAAGCGACGTGCCCCCGATGACGGCCGCAGCAATGGTGTAGAGCTCGTCGAGCGTCCCTTGCGCATTGGTCGCGGCGTTGAGGCGAGCCGTTGAGATCGCCGCGGCGATGGCGCAGAGCGCGCCCATCAGCGCGAAGATGCGCACCGTCACCCAGCGGGTCTTGATGCCGGCGAGTTCGGCTGCTTCCGGGTTGCCGCCGATGGCGAAGACATAGCGGCCGAAGCGGGTGCGGGTGGTGAGGAAACTCATGGCAATCGCGATGCCGACGGCCATCAGAACCGGGATGGCGATGCCGAGCGGGATCTGCAGGCCGCCTTCAGGCCAGGGAATGTTATGGGCCTCGGCATATTTCTTGGCGAGGTTGACCGGCATGTAATAGCTGTTCAGTACCCAGACGGCGCAGAGCACCGTGACGCAGCCGACGACCGAGAGGAAATATTCCGCCCACATCGGCCGCAGCGGGAAGCCGAAGCGCTTGCGCTGCTTGCGTGAATTGATGATCGACGCGACGATGAAGAGGCAGGCGATGACGCCGACGATCCAGCTCGCCGTGGCGCCGATTGATCCTTCTGCGCCGCCGCCCATCATGCGGAAGGTCGTATCCATCGGCGCGACCGTGGCACCGCTGATGACGAGGAAGGCGCCGGCGCGCCAGACCAGCAGTCCGCCGAGCGTCACGATGAAGGAGGGCACGTTGAGAAAGGCAACGATAAGCCCCTGGAAGGCGCCGATGGCGGTTCCGAGCGCAATGCCGACCGCAAGCGCGATGATCCATGTGGCGGGATGGTCGAAGCCGATCAGCGGCGGCAGGATCTTGGCCTGGGTGATTGCCATGATCATGCCGACGAAGCCGAGGATCGAACCGACGGACAGGTCGATGTTGCGGGTGACGATGACCAGCACCATGCCTGTCGCCATGACCGATACGGACGCTGCCTGAACCGTCAGGTTCCAGAGGTTGCGCGGGGTCAGGAAGAGCCCGCCGAAAAGCCCGCCTGTCGAAATCTGAAAGCCGAGCCAGATAATCAGAAGCGCCGCGATCATGCCGAGAAGCCGTGTATCTATCTCGGTTGCCTGCAAAAATCTCTGCAAGGCCGTGCTCTCTGTGTGGCGTGCGCTGCCGGAAGGCGCGGCAATGGTGGTATTTGCCATTTCCTGGATACTCCCCCTTTTTCTTGTCGTTCAAGGCTCCGGACATCGGAGAAGCGCCGCAACGGTGCTCGCTGCGGCGCTCGTGACGGGACCTTATTTGCCCATGTCCGGAATCGGATCAGTTGCAGACGGCAACGGTTCCGGCCTTGACGCCCTGGCAGGTTTCTTCCTTGGAAATCCAGCCGGCGTCGATGACGACGTTCAGGTTGTCCTTGGTGATCGGCTGCGGTGCGATGAAGAACGAATTCATCTCGACACCCTTCGGGCCGCCGGAGAACTTGACAGTGCCTTCGATGGCATCCATGGACGCGCCGCCGGCAAGCGCCACGGCGATTTCGCCGGCCTTCTTGCCGAGTTCACGCGAGTCCTTCCAGACGGATACGGTCTGCGTGCCGAGCGCGACGCGGTTCAGAGCGGCCTTGTCGCCGTCCTGGCCGGAAACCGGCACGGAGCCAGCGAGACCCTGTGCTTCGAGAGCCGCAACCACGCCGCCGGCCATGCCGTCGTTCGAGGAAACGACGCCATCGACCTTGTTGTCGTTGGCGGTCAGGAACTGCTCCATGTTCTTCTGCGCAACTTCAGGCTTCCAGCCGTCGGTATAGGCTTCGCCGACGTTCTTGATCTTGCCGGCATCCATGGCTTCCTTCAGCACTTCCATCTGTCCGGAGAACAGGAAGTCGGCATTCGGATCGGTCGATGCGCCCTTAATGAAGACATAGTTGCCTTCCGGCTTCACCTTGAACACTTCGCGGGCCTGCATCCGGCCAACTTCCTTGTTATCGAACGTGATGTAGTAGGCGGCCGGATTTTCGATCAGGCGGTCGTAACCGACGACCGGGATGCCTTCGGCAGCGGCCTTTTCGATCGCCGGGCCGATGGCTTCGGAATCCTGCGCCAGAACGATCAGAGCATTGGCGCCCTGTGCGATCAGGGATTCGATGTCGGTCAACTGCTTTGCGGCGGACGCCTGGGCGTCAGCGGAAATATACTTGTCACCAGATGCTTCAAGCGCGGCCTTGATTGCAGCTTCGTCGGTTTTCCAGCGCTCTTCCTGGAAGTTCGACCAGGACACGCCGACCACCAGATCCTTGGCGACGGCTGCGGAATGCATGGACGCAATGATGGCAACGCCTGCCATCAGTTTCAAAACTGATTTCATGAAGTCCTCCCAAATGGCCGCTGGCCGTCCGTGCGAACCTCCCGCACGACCCCCGGCCAGCAAAAAATGCCTGTCGTCAACCCGAAAGAGTTTTTTCTCGACAGTCGAGAAAATAGATGTCAGAGTTTCTTGGGGCTGTCAACAAGGCTTTGACAAAGGCTTTTGCACCGGACAGATGCTTTGGGAGGAGCATGTGTTTGTGAGAATCATCAGCGGTAACAGGAATGCGCAATGCTGAGCAAATCCAGCACCGAACTGGTGCGTCAGCAGAACAGCGCACTCGTACTTGCGGCGCTCAGGCGCATGGGCCCGCTGTCGCATACGGATATTTCCGAACAGACCGGATTGGCATCGGCCACCGTCTCGGCGATCACCGCTGAACTGGAGCGGGCCGAGGTCATCGAAAAGGCGGAACAGCAGCCCCATGGCGGCCGCGGCCGCCCGCGCGTGCTGTTTGCGCAGCGCCGCGATAGCGGGTTCCTCATCGCCGTGAGAATATCCTCGGACGTGGTTGAATATTCCCTTGTCGACTATTCCGGACGGCTGATCGACCGCTTCGAAGAGCCGCGCAATCCCAAGATCGCGGGAACCAAGCAATTCGCCGATGGATTTGTCGATGCGTTGACGCGGCTGATCAATCGCTCGCATCTGGCCAGGTCACAAATCCTGGCGGTTTCGATCAGCAGCAAGGGTACTGTCGATGCGCAGGGGCAACGGCTTTTGTGGTCGCCGGTGTTTGGCGGAGAGCAGATCGATTTCGCTGCCCTGCTGGAGCCGGAATGGCGCGCCAAGGTGACGTTGAACAACGAGACCCTGCTGGTCGCCCAGGCACTGGGTTTGAAGGCGGACTCGGCTCAGAGCGGCTCGTTTCGCGCACTGGCGGCGCTGTCGCTCGGTCATAGCGTCGGTCTCGGCATTGCCCGCAAGGACCGGTTTGGCGAACTCGAGGCGACTGCACCCAATTTCGGACATATGCTGCATGCGGCCAATGGCTGCCTCTGTCGCTGTGGCTCGTTTGGATGCATCGAGGCGTCGGCAGGGTTCTATGGCATCCTGCGCGCCGCATTCGAGGTGCCGCCGGATACGATCCCGGCGAAATTCGTGCCGCTTGCGGAAATGGACAAGGTCGCGGCCAGCGCCCGGCAGGGAAACCGGATGGCGGGCTATGCCTTCCGCCAGGCCGGCATTGCGCTCGGCAACGGCCTTTCGCGCGTGCTCAGCCTGCACGAGCGCATGCCGATCTACATCGGCGGGCCGGGCACACGCTACTTCGATCTGCTGCAGCGCGGCATCGACGAAGGGCTCGAACAATCGCATGAGGTGCGGCTGCAGGGACGGCCGGAGATTTCCGTCATCTTCGACGAGCAGCGCTTGGTCTTCGACGGTCATCTCGACCGGGCGCTGACCGACATGGATCATGACATCGCGGCCTTTCGGCAGCTTCCGACAGCAGCGGACTCCTCCTGAGAGCAAACGAAAGGCCGGGCGAAAACCCGGCCTTCCTTTCAGATAAGTTGTCGCGGACTTAGGCGTCGATGCGGATCTGCCGCTTTTCGGCGACGGATTTCACCGCAGCGTCGGCCAGTGCCAGCGCGGCGAGCCCATCGGCGCCCGAAGGGGTGATGGTGGTGCCTTTTTCGACCGCGGAAATGAAGCTGGCGATTTCGTTGGCATAGGCCTCGGTGTAGCGCGTCATGAAGAAATCGTGCAGGGGCGGGCGGGTATAGCCGTCGCCATTGGCGATCTCGATCGATACGGCGCGCTGGTTTTCAGCGGAAACCACGCCCTGTGAGCCGTGCACTTCGATGCGCTGGTCGTATCCATAGGTGGCGCGGCGGGAATTCGAGATGATCGCCTGCTTGCCCGAGGCCGTTTCGAGGATGACCGAAACGCTGTCATAGTCGCCGGCCTTGCCGATTTCCGGATCGACGAGAACCGAGGCATGCGCGGTGACTGCGACCGGCTCCTCGCCGAGCAGGAAGCGGGCCATGTCGAAATCATGGATGGTCATGTCGCGGAAGATGCCGCCGGAGCGCTTGATATAGTCGATCGGCGGGGCGCCGGGATCGCGCGAGGTGATCGTCACCATTTCGACTTCGCCGATCTTGCCGTCGTCGATCGCCTTGCGAACGGCCATGAAGTGAGGATCGAAGCGGCGGTTGAAGCCGACCATCAGCTTGCCCTTGGTCTCTTCGACCACCTTCATGCATTCGCGGACGCGGCCGACGTCGAGATCGATCGGCTTTTCGCAGAAGATCGCCTTGCCGGCGCGGGCGAAGCGCTCGATCAGGTCGGCATGGGTGTCGGTCGGGGTGCAGATGACGACGGCATCGATATCCGAAGCCTTTTCGATCGCGTCGATCGTGCGAACTTCGCAAGCATAGGCCTGCGCGATCGCCTCGGCTGCGGCCGGGAAGGCATCGGCAACGGCAACAAGCACCGCGTCCGGATTGCCGCTGACGGCCTTGGCGTGAACCTTGCCGATGCGGCCGGCGCCTAGAAGACCAAATCTGACAGTCATGTTACATCTCTTTTTGACGGGCGGCGGGGTGCCGCGAAGGGCGAAGTGATGACGCTCACTTCGGACAGGCGTAGTGGAAGTCGCTTTGCTCCGGCGTTTGATGTGATTTTCAGGCGTCCGGCAACCCGCTCCTAGGGGCGGACGGCGCGATTGTCTCTCTCCCGCTTCTCATTCCTTGTTCAGGCGTGCCGCTCACTCCTTTGGCGCGCTGAAAATCGGAATGAAAAAGCAATTACTGTTATTTTCGGAATATTTATTCTATCTTGGAAGGCGCCGTCAAGCGGGTAACCGTGTTCCTCTTGCAGCGACCGCCGTTTTGGACATAAAGCTGTTATCATTGTCGCGGGCCTTAAGGTTCGCCCTTCTCAAGGACGCTTTGCATGATCAAGTTCATCGACCCGGACCATCCGTTCTACCGGCCACTCTGGGTTCGGCTTCTGATCGTCGGCTTCTGCGCGGCATGGACGGCGTTCGAATTCTGGCATGGCGAGAACACTTGGGGGATGATCTTCCTGGCGGTTACGGCCTATACCGGTTGTGTCCTGATCATCTTCTTCAAGCCGAAGACCGCTGTCGTTGAAGAGACGAAAACGGACGACCCAGCCTGATCCATTAGCTTCGCTGCATCAGGCGTAGGCGCCGCTGTGCCTCGTCAATCAGCATGTTGGCGATCTTCATTCGAATTGTGGCGTTGTTGCGGAAGTCCGGATGATGGCGGTCTGGATGGTTTTCGGCGGCGAAGCGCCGGCGTTTGTCGGTCAGGCCCATCGCGGTTTCCATGTCGGTCAAGCCGAGGTCGGCGGCAACCTGCTCGGGACGAATGCGGGAAAGATGATCCGGCATGACGGGTCTGGCTGCCGGCTTTGGCGGAGCGCGCATGGCCTCGCTTGCCGTATCGAAATAGGCGCGCTGCACAGCGCCGCTGTCGATCGTGCCAGACGACGCGAGATTGCCGACAAAGCCGGCATTGAGGCCGCGTATGTTCGCGGGCGGCAGCTGCTCGTCGTAAGCCTTGCCTTGCTCGTCCTCTTCAGCCTTCAACCGTTCCAGCACCAACTGGAACACCGACATCCCGAACATGTGCTTCTCCCTTTTTCGCGGATATCAATGCACGACAAGGTTTTGCGGGCCTGTTCATGCGGTGCTCTGCTTGAGAATCAGATCGTAGAGAAGCTTGGCGCTCGGCGGCAAGGCGCGGCCGCGCGCGGTGATCAGGCTGTAGGGGCGGATCTTGATGTTGAAATCAGTGGGCAGTACGCGGATTTCGCCGGCCTGGCTTCCATTGGTGGCAATCAGATTGGCGACGTCGCGGGCGACAGGGGCGATCGCGTTGGTGTGCCGGACGATCGAGACCGTCAGGATGATCGACGAGGTGTTGATGATGGTCGCGGGCAGGGGCGTTCCGGTCGACAGGAAGCTGTCTTCCACGGCGCGCCGCAGTAGCGTTCCCTGTGGCTGGAAAACCCAGTCGTAGCCGGGGAGGTCGGTGGAACTGACAGCGTCCTTATCGAACAACGGATGGCCATCGCGCACGATCAGGCAGACATCCTCCTCGCCGATCTCGATCAGATTGAACTGCCGCGGGTCCATCTCGTCGGGTATGCGTCCGATGACGAAATCGTGTCGGGCGGAGAGGAGTTCGCGCACGAGCACGTTGCTGTTTTCGATCTGGATGTTGATCTCGATGCCGGGATAGGCGGTTGAAACCTGGCGGACGGCCGGAACCGCCAGATTGAGTGCCGGGCCGGTGACGGAGCCGAGCGAGACCGAACCGCCGCTACCGGTCTTCAATTCGGTGATTTCGCGCGCCGTTTCCCGCAATTCCAGGAAGATCGTCCGGGCTCGCCGGGCCAGTGCTCGCCCGTATTGCGTCAATTCGACACCGCGCGCGACGCGGGCGCAAAGCGGTGCCTTGAGAATAGCCTCGACCTCTCCCAGCATGCGCGAGGCTGCGGGCTGCGACATGCTCAGTGCGTCGGCGGCAGCGCTGATCTGGCCGTGGTCCTCGATGGCGAGAATCAGCTGCAGGTGGCTCATCTTCAGGCCGGAACGAAAAATTCCGCGGTCTGAATAATCCACCGGAACGGATGAATGCTGTATCGGATCGTCCATATTTTACCCGCCTTCCGAGAAAAATGCTTTCGCATATGCAAAAAATCACACTGTTCTCCTTTAATATACCAAAAATGTTATAAATATACACCCATATTGTATTTGACAGTTATGATGTTTGATTCCAGTTTGCCGCCATGTGCGCTAGCGTGCTTGGGAGCGTGTAAGGCCTGGGAGGGCTTTCTTTCACCCCTTAAACCTCCGCCGGGGATTTCGTCTCTCGGCTGCGCGAAGCGCTGCATATCGAGGCCGGCCGGACAGCTTGCCTGGATCAACACTCAGGGAGAGATACATGAAATTGATTAGCTCACTTCTCGCCGCCGCAGCGCTCAGCGTCGCGTCGTTCGTCGTTCCGGCGATCGCCCAGGACAAGGGCACCGTCGGCATTTCCATGCCGACCAAGACCTCGACCCGCTGGATCTCCGACGGCGAGACCATGGAAAAGCTGTTCAAGGAATCGGGCTACACCCCGGACCTGCAGTTTGCTGACGACGACATCCCGAACCAGCTGGCCCAGATCGAAAACATGGTCACCAAGGGTGCCAAGGTTCTCGTCATCGCCGCCATCGACGGCACGACGCTGTCCGACATTCTTCAGAAGGCTCATGACGCCGGCGTCAAGGTCATCGCTTACGATCGCCTGATCCGCGATTCTGGCAATGTCGACTATTACGCGACGTTCGACAACTTCCAGGTCGGCGTGCTCCAGGCAACCTCGCTCGTACAGGGCCTCAAGCTCGATGGCGCCACCGAGCCGAAAAACGTCGAACTCTTCGGCGGTTCGCCGGACGACAACAACGCCTTCTTCTTCTACGACGGTGCAATGTCGGTTCTGCAGCCGTTGATCGACGCCAAGAAGATCGTTGTGAAGTCTGGCCAGATGGGCATGGACCAGGTCGGTACGCTCCGTTGGGACGGTGCTGTTGCACAGGCCCGCATGGAAAACCTGCTTTCCTCGACCTACACCGACGCCAAGGTTGATGGCGTTCTGTCGCCTTACGATGGTCTGTCCATCGGCATCATTTCGGCTCTGAAGGGCGTTGGCTACGGCTCGGGCGACATGCCGATGCCGATCGTCACCGGTCAGGACGCCGAACTGCCGTCGGTCAAGTCGATCCTCGCGGGCGAACAGTATTCCTCGGTCTTCAAGGATACCCGCGAGCTGGCCAAGGTTGCCGTCAACATGACGGACGCCATCATGGGCGGCAAGGAGCCGGAAATCAACGACACCAAGACCTATGACAACGGTGTCAAGGTTGTTCCGTCCTACCTCCTGAAGCCGGTTTCCGTTGACAAGACCAACGTCAAGGAAGTCCTGGTCGGCGCTGGCTACTACACGGAAGACCAGATCAACAACTGATCCCGTCTCTTCCATTTGGGGCCCGCGATTGCTTGCGGGCCCTTTTATCTTGATGAGGGACTTTGTATTGTCGGTCTGTCTGGCCTCATCATTCACGGACTGCCGCAGGAATACGTGACCATGGACAACATCATTCTGGAAATGCGGGCCATCACCAAGACGTTTCCGGGCGTCAAAGCCTTGGACAATGTCAATCTCAAGGTCCGCGAAGGTGAGATTCACGCGCTTGTCGGCGAAAACGGAGCCGGTAAGTCAACGCTTATGAAGGTATTGAGCGGCGTCTATCCCGCCGGCACCTATGATGGCGAGATCCACTACGACCGTGAGGTTCGCCATTTTTCCACGATTTCCGACAGCGAACATCTCGGCATCATCATTATCCACCAGGAACTGGCGCTCGTTCCGCTGCTATCGATCGCCGAAAACATCTTTCTCGGCAACGAAATCGCCACCAACGGCGTCATCGACTGGCCGAAGACCTTTTCGCGCACGCAGGAACTTCTGTCCAAAGTCGGTCTCAAGGAGGCGCCGACAACCCGGATCACCGATATCGGCGTCGGCAAGCAACAACTCGTGGAAATTGCCAAGGCGCTTTCAAAGAAGGTTCGGTTGCTGATCCTCGATGAGCCGACGGCCTCGCTCAACGAGACCGATTCCGACGCGCTCCTGAAGCTGCTGATGGAATTCCGCAAGCAGGGCATGACCTCGATCATCATTTCGCACAAGCTGAACGAGATCAAGAAGGTCGCCGACAAGATCACCATCCTGCGCGATGGCGGCACGGTGGAGACGCTGGACTGTCACAGCGAGGACATCAGCGAAGACCGCATCATCAAGGGCATGGTCGGTCGCGACATGGAAGACCGCTATCCGCCGCGCGAGCCGAAGATCGGCGAGACGCTGCTTGAGGTGAAGAACTGGAACGTCTTCCACCAGCAACACCGCGACCGGCAGTTTCTGCACAATATCAATTTCAACGTCCGAGCCGGCGAAGTTGTCGGCATTGCGGGTCTGATGGGTGCCGGCCGGACCGAAACGGTGATGAGCATCTTCGGCAAGTCCTGGGGTCACAAGATCACCGGCGAAGTCTTCATGCATGGCAAACAGGTCGATGTGAGCACCATCCCGCGTGCCATCGACGCAGGCCTTGCCTATGTGACGGAAGACCGAAAGCAGCTCGGGCTGGTGCTGAACAACAACATCATGCACAATACGACGCTTTCCAATCTCAACGCTGTGGCAAACAACGGCGTGATCGATGACCACAAGGAACGGAAGGTCGCAACCGATTACCGGTCGAAATTGCGGATCCGCTCTCATTCGATCTATCAGGAGGCAGTCAACCTTTCGGGTGGCAACCAGCAGAAGGTCGTTCTGTCCAAATGGCTGTTCACCAGCCCTGAAGTGCTGATCCTCGACGAGCCGACACGCGGTATCGACGTCGGGGCGAAGTACGAAATCTACACCATCATCAATCAGCTTGCCGCAGAAGGCAAAGGCATCCTGATGATCTCATCGGAAATGCCCGAGCTTCTCGGAACCTGCGACCGCATCTACGTTATGAACGAAGGTCGCATCGTCGCCGAGCTTTCGAAGCAAGAAGCAAGCCAGGAATCCATCATGCGCGCCATCATGCGCTCCGGGGAGAAACACTAATGGTCGCCGAAACCAGCGCTCCGAAAACCACGCCCTCCATCGGGGACTACCTCAGGAACAACATCCGCGAATACGGCCTGCTCGTCGCGCTCGTGGTCATCATGCTGTTCTTCCAGTTTCTGACCGCCGGCGTGCTGTTCAGGCCCGTCAACCTGACCAACCTCGTGTTGCAGAATTCGTTCATCGTGATCATGGCGCTTGGCATGCTGCTGATCATCGTCGCCGGTCATATCGACCTTTCCGTCGGCTCGATCGTCGCCTTCACCGGCGGCCTTTCGGCGATCATGCTGGTCAAGTGGGGATTGCACTTCTCCATCGTCGTGCCGCTGTGCCTCATTCTCGGCGGACTGGTCGGGGCAGCCCAAGGCTATTGGGTCGCCTATCGGAAAATTCCGGCCTTCATCGTTACTCTTGCCGGGATGCTCGTGTTCCGCGGTCTTACCTATCTGGTGCTGCAGAACAGGCCGATCGGGCCGTTCCCCAAGGATTTCCAGCTGTTGTCGACCGGCTTCATTCCGGACTTCCTCTACTTCATCAATCCGCTTCCCGGCGTCGTCACGAACTTCTTTGCTTTGGTCGCTGTGCTCGTCCTGGTCGCGCTGGCGATTTACTACGGCATCAAGGACCGCCGGACCAACGAGCTGCATGGAACAGAAAACGAGCCTTTCGCTTTCTTTGTTCTCCAAATGGGGATCATCAGTGCCGTGGCCATTTTCCTCGGCTTCCAGCTCTCTACATACAAGGGATTCCCGAACGTCCTCGTTGTGATGGCGCTGCTGATTGCGCTCTATACCTTCGTCACCACACGTTCGACGATCGGCCGCCGCATCTATGCGATGGGCGGCAACGAGAAGGCGGCCAAGCTCTCCGGCATCAACACCGAGCGCCTGACCTTCTACACGTTCGTCAACATGGGTGTTCTCGCCGCGCTCGCCGGCATGATCATCGCCGCGCGTCTGAACTCGGCAACCCCGAAAGCAGGCGTCGGCTTCGAGCTCGACGTTATCGCAGCCTGCTTCATCGGTGGTGCCTCGGCGTCCGGCGGCGTCGGCAAGATCACAGGCGCGGTCATCGGCGCGTTCATCATGGGCGTCATGAACAATGGCATGTCGATCATGGGCCTCGGCATCGATTACCAGCAGCTCGTCAAGGGTCTCGTGTTGCTCGCTGCCGTGTTCTTCGACGTCTACAACAAGAACAAGGGCTGACCCTTTCCGGGCCGTCCCGCGCAGCCGGCTTGCCGGCTGATGCAAATCTGGTGCCGGAGCGGCTTTGTGCTCTTTGAGACGATAACGCTCCGGCCCGCGCATCATGACGATAACGGCGGCTTTGCCGCCATGGACGGGAGCGCTCCGTGTCTCCCAAAGGGTTGTTGTTGCCGATAGCCAGCCGCTTGACGCCGCAAAGCAGCCCGGATCTAGAAAAGGACAAGGCTGTGCTGATTTCCCAGGTAAAGAACAATGACGGCTCGATCACGGTGGCCGTTCGCGAATTGGGCGAGGGCGCCCGCGCGGTGAAGGGTGCGACCAGCGTCTATGCGCTGGCAATGGAAGCGGCCAATTCCGGCAGAAGCCTGAAGGCGGTCGTCGAGGCGCATGGTCTTGGCGAAGACATCGATCTTCAGGACGTCTATGCCAAGGGGCTGTTCCTGCCGCCGATTACCCATCCGGACGCCGCGCATCTGCATCTGACCGGTACGGGCCTGACCCATCTCGGGTCTGCCTCGACGCGCGATGCCATGCATGCGGCCGTATCCAAGGTGGAAGAGGGTGCCACCGATACGATGAAGATGTTCAAGATGGGCCTCGAAGGCGGCAAGCCGAAGCCCGGCGAGAAGGGTGTGCAGCCCGAGTGGTTCTACAAGGGCAACGGCTCGCAAACCGTGGCGCCCGGCGGCGATCTTGTCTCGCCCTCGTTCGCACAGGATGGTGGCGAGGAACCGGAAATGGCCGGTATTTATGTGATCTCCGACAAGGGCGCGCCGTTCCGCATCGGCTTTGCCGTTGCCAACGAGTTTTCCGATCATGTGACAGAGCGCGTCAACTATCTCTACCTTGCCCATTCGAAACTGCGTCCGGCAAGCTTCGGTCCCGAAATCCGCATCGGCGAAGCACCTGCCGACATTCGCGGTACCTCGCGCATCATCCGCGGTGGCGCGGTGCTGTGGGAAAAGCCATTCCTCTCGGGTGAGGCCAACATGTCCCACAGCTTTGCCAATCTCGAGTATCACCACTTCAAGTATGGCATCTTCCGGGCTCCGGGCGACGTGCATGTCCATATGTTCGGGACCGCGACGCTTTCCTTCGGCGACGGCATCAAGACCGAGGCCGGTGATATCTTTGAAATCGAGGCTTCGGAATTCGGGTTGCCGCTGCGCAATACGCTGGCGATTGCCGGCGAGGACGAGATCACGATCAGCCAGCTCTGATCCCGCTACGCATTGACTGCGGGTGCCCGTTAGGCGGCGTCCGCGCAAACCAAGGAGGCTTTAGGCCCATGACATTGCACCAGAATCTCATTGCCGGCGAATGGGTCGGCACGAATGGCGTCGAGAACATCAATCCCTCCAACACCAAAGAAGTGGTCGGCCTCTACGCGTCCGCCAGTGCCGATGATACCAAGACCGCAATCGCCGCGGCCAAGGCGGCGTTTCCTGCCTGGTCGCGCTCGGGCATCCTTGAGCGCCATGCGATCCTGAAGAAGACCGCCGACGAGATTTTGGCGCGCAAGGACGAAATCGGCACGCTGCTTGCGCGTGAAGAGGGCAAGACGCTGCCGGAAGCGATCGGCGAGACCATCCGCGCGGCGCAGATCTTCGACTTCTTCGCCGGCGAAGCCCTGCGGCTTGCGGGCGAGGTGCTGCCGTCGGCACGCCCGAACATCGGCGTCGAGATCACCCGTGAACCGATCGGCGTCATCGGCATCATCACGCCGTGGAACTTCCCGATCGCTATTCCCGCCTGGAAGATCGCCCCGGCGCTCTGCTACGGCAACACTGTCGTCTTCAAGCCGGCTGAGCTGGTGCCGGGCTGCTCCTGGGCGATTGCCGACATTCTCAACCGCGCCGGTCTGCCAAAGGGCGTGTTGAACCTCGTGATGGGCAAGGGCTCGGTCGTCGGCCAGGCAATGCTCGACAGCCCGGATCTGGCCGGCATCACCTTCACCGGGTCGACCGGTACGGGCAAGCGCGTCGCCGCTTCTTCTATAGAGCATAACCGCAAGTTCCAGCTGGAAATGGGCGGCAAGAACCCGATGGTGGTGTTGGATGATGCCGATCTCACGGTCGCCGTCGAAGCTGCCGCGAATTCCGGCTTCTTCTCCACCGGCCAGCGCTGCACGGCCTCATCTCGGCTGATCGTCACCGAAGGCATACACGACAAGTTCGTGGCGGCTCTGACGGAAAGGCTGAAGACGCTGGTGGTCGATGATGCACTGAAGCCCGGCACCCATATCGGCCCGGTCGTCGACGAACGCCAGCTTGCCACCGATACCGACTATATCGATATTGGCAGACAGGAAGGCGCCAAGCTCGCCTTCGGCGGCGAGACGATCGCGCGCGACAACCCCGGCTTCTATTTGCAGCCGACGCTGTTTACGGAAGCCACCAACCAGATGCGCATCAGCCGCGAAGAGATCTTTGGCCCGGTCGCGTCCGTGATCCGGGTGAAGGACTACGACGAGGCACTTGCAGTTGCCAACGACACGCCGTTCGGCCTGTCGGCCGGCATTGCGACGACGAGCCTCAAGCACGCGACGCACTTCAAGCGCAATTCCGAAGCAGGCATGGTGATGGTCAACCTGCCGACCGCCGGCGTCGATTTCCATGTGCCGTTTGGTGGCCGCAAGGCGTCGAGCTTCGGCTCGCGTGAACAGGGCAAATACGCGAACGAGTTCTTCACCGTTGTAAAGACCGCCTACACGCTGGCGTAAGCATTTTCGCCGCATCGGCATTCGTCGGTCCGGCACTTCAAAGGATACGAAGACAATGAAGAAGAAAGCAGAGTGGCCGCGCAAGCTGCGCTCGCAGGAATGGTACGGCGGCACGAGCCGCGACGTGATCTATCACCGCGGTTGGCTGAAGAACCAGGGGTACCCGCACGATCTGTTCGACGGTCGTCCGGTTATCGGCATCCTCAACACATGGTCGGATATGACCCCCTGCAACGGTCATCTGCGCGAGCTCGCCGAGAAGGTGAAGGCCGGTGTGTGGGAGGCGGGCGGCTTTCCGCTTGAGGTGCCGGTGTTCTCGGCATCCGAAAACACCTTCCGCCCGACCGCGATGATGTACCGCAACCTCGCCGCGCTCGCGGTCGAGGAAGCCATCCGCGGCCAGCCCATGGACGGCTGCGTGCTCATGGTCGGTTGCGACAAGACCACCCCGTCGCTTCTGATGGGTGCGGCTTCCGTCGATCTGCCCTCGATCGTCGTCACCGGCGGGCCGATGCTGAATGGCTATTTCCGCGGTGAACGCGTCGGCTCAGGCACGCATCTGTGGAAGTTTTCCGAAATGGTGAAGGCCGGCGAGATGACGCAGGCCGAGTTCCTCGAGGCAGAGGCCTCGATGAGCCGTTCGTCGGGCACCTGCAACACCATGGGCACCGCCTCCACCATGGCTTCCATGGCCGAGGCGCTCGGCATGGCGCTCTCCGGCAACGCGGCGATCCCGGGTGTCGATTCCCGCCGCAAGGTCATGGCGCAGCTCACCGGCCGGCGGATCGTCCAGATGGTCAAGGACGACCTGAAGCCCTCCGATGTCATGACGAAGAAGGCCTTCGAGAACGCCATCCGCACCAATGCGGCCATCGGCGGCTCGACCAACGCCGTCATCCACCTGCTCGCCATGGCCGGCCGCGTCGGCATCGATCTGACGCTGGACGACTGGGACCGTTGCGGCCGCGACGTGCCGACCATCGTCAACCTGATGCCGTCGGGCAAGTACCTGATGGAGGAGTTCTTCTATGCCGGCGGCCTGCCGGTGGTGTTGAAGCGCCTCGGCGAGGCCGGCCTCCTGCACAAGGATGCGATCACGGTATCAGGCGACACCGTGTGGGACGAGGTCAAGGACGTCGTCAACTGGAACGAGGACGTCATCCTGCCCGCCGAAAAGGCGCTGACGCAGTCAGGCGGCATCGTCGTGCTCCGCGGTAATCTCGCGCCCAAGGGCGCGGTGCTGAAACCGTCGGCTGCCTCGCCGCATCTGATGGTGCACCGGGGCCGGGCGGTCGTGTTCGAGGACATCGACGACTACAAGGCCAAGATCAACGACGACAATCTCGACATCGACGAGACCTGCGTCATGGTCATGAAGAATTGTGGGCCGAAGGGCTATCCCGGCATGGCCGAGGTCGGCAACATGGGTCTGCCTCCAAAAGTGCTCAGGAAGGGCATTACCGACATGGTGCGCATCTCCGACGCCCGCATGTCCGGCACGGCCTATGGCACCGTCGTGCTGCACACCTCGCCGGAAGCGGCGGTCGGCGGACCGCTCGCCGTGGTGAAGAACGGCGACATGATCGAGCTGGACGTGCCGAACCGTCGCCTGCATCTCGACATTTCCGAAGAGGAGTTGGCGCGGCGGCTCGCCGAATGGCAGCCGAACCATGATCTGCCGACTTCTGGCTATGCCTGGCTGCACCAGCAGCATGTCGAGGGGGCCGATACCGGCGCCGACCTCGACTTCCTCAAGGGATGTCGCGGAAACGCGGTCGGCAGGGACAGCCACTGATCTTGCAAAATGCGTAAATGAAGGGGCGGGACGAGAGTTCCGCCCCTTTCGATTCCACGGGTTGCTTGCTTCCGTTCAAGAACACGACTATATTCCTGTATACGTGTACAGGAGATGTGGTCATGAATGGAAAGGCGATCGGTGCTGCCGAGTTCAAGGCAAAATGCCTGAACCTCATTGATCAGATGGCTGATGACGGTGAACCGATCGTCATCACCAAGCGCGGCAAACCTGTTGCCGTGCTTTCGCCGATTGCCGATGCTGCTAAGCCTACGAGCATTATCGGGGCGATGAAGGGCAGTGTGCTTAACTACGATGATCCGTTTTCGCCGGCAATCGTCGACGACGACTGGGACGCGAGCCGGTGATCGTTCTCGACACGCATGTTCTGATCTGGGCCCTTCAGGACGATCCGAATCTCGGCAAGACGGCGCGACAAATCATCGACGAGATGACGCGGCACAGCAGCATCCTGATTGCCGCGATCACGCCTTGGGAGATCGCCATGGTGGCGCAGAAAGGGCGTATCGCGCTCGGCGATGACGTTGGCCGATGGATCAGCCGCGCACTGGCGCTGCCAGGCATTGTACTTGCACCCTTGGAGGTTGCCATTTCTGTCGGCAGCGTCCGGCTGCCGGGAGATTTTCATGCCGACCCCGCCGACAGGATGATCGTAGCCACTGCGCGGTTTCATCAGGTGCCACTGATGACGGCAGACCAAGCGATCCTCGCCTATGGCGCGAAAGGCCACGTCGGCACTCTTGCCGCCTCGTCATAACCGCGCGTTACGATCTTTGCTTCACTGGCTTTGCGTCTGGCTCTGTTCCTGTTGCTCCACGGTCACCGCCACCTTCAGGGCTTCGGTCGCAGACCCATGAACGAGCCCGGAAATCGGCGCGGCATCGCGATAGTCCAGCCCGCAGGCGATGCGGACATAGCGGTCGTCGGGGCAAACATTGTTGGCGGCGTCGAAGCCGACCCAGCCGAGGCCGTTCAGGTGCACTTCCGCCCAGGCGTGGCTTGCCGCCTGTTCCGGCTGGTCTTCCATCATCAGGTAGCCGGAGACGTAGCGGGCGGGCAGACCGAGCGTGCGGGCGGCTGCGATCATGATATGCGCATGATCCTGGCAGACGCCGTACTTCTTTTGCAAGGCCTCCTCTGCCGTCGTCTGCGCTCCGGTTTCGCCAGGCTTGTATTCGACAATCTCATTGATCTTGCCCATCAGCGCATGCATCTTGGCGAGGTCCGTGTCGCCGCTCATCGCCTTGGCGAGGTTGCGGATCGGTTTCGTCATCTTCGTCAGCGGCGTGTCGCGCAGGTAAAGCCAGAGCGGCGCATATGCCTGGTGGACGCCGAAGACGCCGGCTTTGTCCTCTGTCTCGACTTCGCCGCTGGCAATGATGCGAATCGACGTCTGGTCGCCATTGACGCTGACCAGATTGACCCGGTTTCCAAAGTGATCGTCATAGCCGACCTCCATGTGGGCGCCCTCGACAGTGGTCTCCCAACTGATGACCGTCTGGCCGGGTTGGGTCAGCGGCGTCAGCCGCAGTCGCTGCAGCGAATATTGCACCGGCTCGTCATAGGTGTATTCGGTCGTGTGGCTGATCTTCAGACGCATTTTCCTCCCCA
This sequence comes from Rhizobium giardinii bv. giardinii H152, assembly GCF_000379605.1. GTDB lineage: Bacteria > Pseudomonadota > Alphaproteobacteria > Rhizobiales > Rhizobiaceae > Pararhizobium > Pararhizobium giardinii. The sequence goes on from NZ_KB902680.1 coordinate 225,906, forward strand.
CTCGACTTAGTAGAACCGGTAACCGTCGGAGATTTCCTGTCCCAGACGGTTATTATGGCTGATGAAGTTCTCGATATATTCGTGCAGGCCCTGGTCCATCACGTCCTTGATCGAATGATTGCGCAGCGAGGTGAGCGTTTCCTCCGCCGTTGCATGTGCTGCGTGCCTTTCACCGTATTCGCGGGCGAGATAGCCGAGATTGCTGACGATCTTCTCATAACAATAGGCAAGCGAACGCGGCATGCGGCCGTTGAGGATCAGGAAGTCGGCGATATGCGACGGCTTGTACTCCGCCTCATAGACCCAGCCGTAGGAGCGATGTGCCGAGACCGATCGCAGGATCGATTCCCATTGCACGTTGTCGATCGAGGAGCCGACCTGCGAGACTGCCGGAAGCAGCACGTAGTACTTCACGTCGAGAATACGGGCTGTGTTGTCGGCTCGTTCGATGAAGGTGCCGATGCGCGAGAAGTTGAAGATCTCGTTGCGCAGCATCGTGCCATGAAACGCGCCGCGGATGAGGCCTGTCTTGCGCTTGATCCCGTCGATAACCTCGGGAAGATCGGCCGCCTTGATACGCCGGGCGAGCACATTCTTGAGATCGAGCCAGCATTCGTTGGTCGCTTCCCAGGTCTCCCGGGTCAGCGCGGTTCTGACCATGCGAGCATTGTTGCGGCCGGAGTCGATGCAGGACATCACGCTTGACGGATTCGACTTGTCACGCAGCAGAAAGTCGATGGCGTCGGCGGCGGACAGTTTTTCATAGAGATCGTCATAGATGTCGCGGACGCCGGAGCTTTGCAGCACGCCGTCCCAGTCGTCTTCCGTCGCCTGCGAGCGGGTGAGCGACATGCGCAGGCCGGCATCGATCAGCCGGGCGCTGTTTTCGGCGCGCTCAATATAGCGGAACATCCAGTAAAGGCCGTTTGCGGTTCTTCCGAGCATGCGTATCAGTCCTCCAGAACCCAGGTATCCTTGGTGCCGCCGCCCTGGCTGGAATTCACCACCAGTGAGCCGGCCTTCAAAGCCACACGGGTGAGCCCGCCAGGAATGATCTGCACCTTGTCGGAAACGAGGACGTAAGGGCGCAGGTCCACATGGCGTGGCGCGATGCCCTTGTTGACGAGGATTGGCACTGTCGAAAGGGAGAGGGTGGGCTGCGCAATATAGTTCGCCGGCCGAGCCTTAAGCTTTTCGGCGAAAACGGCATGCTCCTTTTTGGAGGCGGTCGGGCCGACCAGCATGCCGTAGCCGCCGGAGCCGTGCACTTCCTTGACGACGAGGTCACTAAGGTTTTCCAGCACGTATTTCAGGCTGTCGGGTTCGGAACAACGCCACGTCGGTACGTTCTCGAGCAGGGCCTTGCGACCGGTATAGAACTCGACGATTTCCGGCATATAGGAATAGATCGCCTTGTCGTCGCAGATGCCGGTCCCCGGCGCGTTGGCAATGGTGATGTTGCCGGCACGATAGACATCCATGATCCCCGGAATGCCGAGCGCCGATTCGGGCTTGAAGGTGAGGGGGTCGAGATAGTCGTCGTCGACACGGCGGTAGAGGACGTCGATCGCCTCGTAACCGCGCGTGGTCCGCATCTTCACCCTGCCGTCGATGACGCGCAGGTCCGAGCCCTCGACGAGCTCGACGCCCATCATGTCGGCGAGGAAAGCGTGTTCGTAGTAGGCCGAGTTGTAGATGCCCGGCGTGAGCACCGCGACGCGCGGCTTGCCTTCGCAGCCGGGAGGGGCAAGCGACGCGAGGCTGTGGCGCAGGAGATAGGGGTAGTTCTCAACCGGCCGGACGCGGTTCTGATGGAAGAGTTCCGGGAACATCTGCATCATCGTTTCCCGGTTTTCCAGCATGTAGCTAACACCGGAAGGGGTGCGGGCATTGTCTTCCAGGACATAGAACTGGTCTTCGCCGGTGCGCACGATGTCCGTGCCGACGATGTGGGTGTAGACGCCGCCCGGCGGTCGGAAACCGATCATCTGCGGCAGGAAGGCTTCGTTGCGCTCGATCAGCTCGCGCGGAATGCGGCCCGCCTTGATGATTTCCTGCTTGTGGTAGATGTCGTCGAGGAAGGCGTTGAGGGCGATGACCCGTTGCTCGATGCCTTGCGCCAGCTTGCGCCATTCGCGGCCGGAAATGATGCGCGGGATCAGGTCGAAGGGGATGAGTTTTTCGGAGCTGTCGGCGTGTCCGTATACCGCGAAGGTGATGCCCGTCTTGCGGAAGATGTTTTCGGCCTCTTTTGATTTTGCGATCAGGCGGGCCTTGTCCTGGCTGGCGTACCAATCATTGTAAGTCGTGTAAGGCTGGCGCGGACTGTTGTCCGCATTCATCATTTCGTCAAATGCCAACGGTGTGGTCCCCTTTTTTTGCCATTTGAGTACAACAGCAGGGGCAATGCAAGAAGCATGCTCGCTGGAAGGCAAAAGAAATTTCAACGCCGGATTGCCACTTTTTTGAGCCGTAGCAGTGAGTTCGACCGCCGCGGGGATGCAAGTTTGAGCACTTTTGGCGGGCAATCGCCGGCGTGGTTTTAAGCGTCGATAAAATGCCTCGTTGCAAAGAACGAGACTGCCTAATTTTTGGACAAGAAAAAAATGACTTCTGCGCCGATTATTGAACCTAAACATCAGGAATTTTGCTTTGACCATCAGCGTGCACCGTTCTAGGCAGGCTCCGATCACGACAGCGCATCAGGAGCGTACATGACCCTCGACCGTCTGGCTCCGGCCATTTTCGTGCTGCTTTGGTCGACCGGATGGGTGATCGCGAAATATGCCGGCATCTATGCCGATCCGTTGACCTTCCTGGTGCTGCGTTACCTTCTCGCCACGCTGCTTTTCGTCGGCTTCTGTTTCGCGACCGGCGCGACCTGGCCAAAAACATGGGCTGCCGCCGGGCATGCGGTGATTTCCGGAATCTTCCTCCACGGGCTCTATCTCGGTGCCGTATGGTGGGCCATCGGGCAGGGCGTTCCGGCTGCGATCTCCGGCATTATTGCGGGGCTGCAACCGCTGATGACGGCGGCGGTGGCGCCGGTCCTGATCGGCGAAAATCTGTCGGGCCAGCAGAAGCTCGGGTTGGGGCTCGGTTTCCTCGGCATCGCGCTTGCAGTGGTGCCGAAGGTCATGGCGATCGATACCGGCGCGACCCCGATCCATCTTTTCCCGATCGTCATCAATGTTCTGGGAATGGCTGCCGTTACCTACGGTACGATCTATCAGAAGCGGCATCTGCAGCATGAGGACATCCGCTCGACCGCGATGCTGCAATATGTCGGCGCTCTAGCCGTCACCCTGCCGGCCGCGTTTTTCCTCGAGGACATGCGCGTGGTCTGGAGCGTGCAGCTGTTCGCCGCGCTCGGCTGGGCGGTGCTCGGCCTGTCGATGGGAGCGATCGCCTTGCTGCTCTATCTGATCCGCCGTGGGCAGGTGTCGCGCGCGGCGTCGCTGATCTATCTGGTGCCGCCGCTCGCCGCGCTGCAGGCGTGGCTGTTTTTCGATGAAGCGCTGACACTGCCGATGATCGTCGGAACCGCGATCGCTGTGGCCGGCGTCTATCTCACCAACCGCAAGACTGCGCCGTCCACGCATGAAAAACGGCGGGTCGAGCCCGCCGCTATCCGTCCGATTGACGCTTAAACAGGAGGCTTACGCCTCTTCGCGGCGCGGTCCGTTGCCGCTAGCCCGGCGGCGCTGGCCTTGAGCAGCGGCGCCATTGCCGCCTTCGCGGTTCTGCGTGCCAGCGGCATTGCCACCGTGGTTGCGATTGCGCCATTCGCCGTGCTTCTGGCCGGGGCGTCCATTGCGGTTGCCACCCGGGCGCTTGGCGAGTGCCTGTTCGTGGGCGGCCTGGGCTGCCGGGCCCTGGCCCTTGCGATGCTGCTTCTTCTGCGAAGGGTTTTCGCCAGCCAGCAGGTCGTCACCGGCAAACGGGCTCGGAGCCGAACGCTCGGCGCGGTGCACGTTGTCGCTGCCGCCCTGCGGGCGCGGACGGCGTTCATTGTGGCCGTTGCCGGCCGGACGCGAAGCGTTGCGGGCACCATTGCCGCCGCGGGCACCCTTCGGGCGGGCGCGGTCGGCCGGAACATCGCCGCTCGCAACCGCGATGTCGATCTTCATCAGGCGTTCGATGTCGCGCAGCAGGCGGATTTCGTCCGGAGCGCAGAAGGCGATGGCAATACCGTCACGACCGGCGCGGGCGGTACGGCCGATACGGTGCACATAGGCGTCCGGCACTTCCGGCAGGTCGTAGTTGTAGACGTGGGTGACGCCCGGAATATCGATGCCGCGAGCGGCGACGTCGGTTGCCACGAGAACGCGCGTCTCGCCGTCACGGAATGCCTTCAAGGCCCGTTCGCGCTGACCCTGGCTCTTATTGCCGTGGATCGAGGCGACAGAGAAGCCGACATGCTCCAGATGCTTCATCAGCTTCTCGGCGCCGTGCTTGGTGCGCGAGAAGACCATGGCGCGGCCATCCGGGTTTTCGGTCAGCGTCTTCTTCAGAATTTCGGTCTTCTGGCTGGCGCCGGCAACGAAGTGAACATATTGCTCGACCTTGTCGGCAGCCTTGCCCGGAGGCGAGACTTCGACGCGCTTCGGATTGCTCAGATATTCGGCTGCAAGCTCGGCGATTGCCTTCGGCATGGTGGCCGAGAACAGCAGCGTCTGGCGGTTCTTTGGCACCAGCTTGGAAATCTTGCGCAGGTCATGGATGAAGCCGAGGTCCAGCATCTGGTCGGCTTCGTCGAGAACGAGATAACGGGCCTGCGTCAATGTCACGGCCTTGCGGGCGATGAGGTCGAGGAGGCGGCCGGGCGTGGCGACGAGAATATCGACGCCGCGGGAAAGCTGCTCGGACTGCTTGTTGATCGAGGCGCCGCCGACGACGAGGCCGATCTTGATCGGGGTCTTCTTGACGAAGTCCTTCAGGTTCGCGGCGATCTGGTTCACCAGTTCGCGGGTCGGAGCAAGAACGAGGGCGCGGATGTTGCGCGGATCGGGACGCTTGCCGTCGGCGAGCATCTTTTCGATCATCGGCAGGCCGAACGCCGCGGTCTTGCCGGTGCCGGTCTGGGCGAGACCGACCAGGTCATGGCCTTCCATCACGAGCGGGATCGCTTCAGCCTGAATTGGCGTCGGCGTTTCGAAACCCAGGGTGGAGAGGGTCGAAAGAACGTGCTCGGAGAGGCCAAGGTCTTTAAAAGTGGTCAATGTATTACCTTTTCGGGGGCGCAAAACGATTTTCGCCGGAACTGCACCATGCGGTTCCGGTTTCGCTTCGCGTCAAGAACCCCGCGTGATCTGGGAACTTGTGGGTTGATTAAGCTGTCTGCGCTGCATCCTGCCGCGTTTGGCAGGACATTCTCTGGTGCGCTTATCCTTCGGTACGGATCGGTAAAATCCCGCAGGGCTCGCTCACGCGGCGGCCAGAAGGTGACGCTGGCCCCATGTCGTTGTTTTGCCGTCAAAAGTCAAGGGCTAGTTTTTGCAGGTGCGAAGGACGGCCTCTGCGGCATGCAAATATGACACTGCCGGCCCGGACGGGAGGGCTGCGGTGATACCGCAGACTGAAGCAAAGGAGGCTCGTCGGCGGTTTTGGGCAAATAGGCGATTCTGCCCTGACATAGCGGGTGATTCGGGGAGGCAGATGCGGTTGTCACCTTTGCCCGTCCTCGAGTTTGTGGTAGTTTCAGGAACCTTCCTTTGTCCTGCGCGTTGGTGCCCTCGGGTGCCGCGTTCCCGCAGTGAGGTGCGTTGCGCGTTCACTTCGCCGCGCCACAGGTGTTGTGAACATTTGGGTGGCTAAGCTCGAGGAGAAGACGACGATGACGACGACATGGATTCTTGCCGCCGACGGAAATCAGGCACGCCTGTTGAAGGGAGTGAATTTTTTCAAAGACGGACATCAGAGCCCCGAGCAGGAGATTTTCCAGCTGGATACGAAGCGCGTCCAGGACATCATGGCCGACAAGCCGGGACGGAGCCATTCATCTGTCGGTCACGGGCGCTCGGCGATGGAATATTCAAGCGACCCGGTGCGCGAAAAACAGCAGAAGTTTACATCTGACGTCGCGAGCAAGCTCGACATGTATGCGCAGGAAGGGGCGTTCGACCGCCTCGTGCTTTGTGCTGCACCGCAGACGCTCGGCCACCTGCGCTCCATCCTCTCTCCCGCCACGCGCGCCAAAACCATGGTGGAAATCTGCAAGGACTACAGCAACCTGCCGACAGACAAGCTGATCTCGTCGGTCCGCTCGGCGATGGCCCACTGATCCGTTCCGCTAAAAGTCCGTCGGAACGCCGCCTTCAGCCTTCCGGCGGGCGACGAAGGCATCGAGTTCCTCCTCGATGGCCGGATCGAGCGGCGGGCGCTCATATTCGTTCAGTTTCGCCTTGAAGACGCGGTTGGCGTGATCATAGGTCGTCGGCCGTCCGGCTTCCGTCCAGGTTTCGAAATTGCGCCAGTCCGACAGGATCGGCGAGTAGAAGGCCGTCTCATACCGCGCGAGCGTATGGGCAGTGCCGAAATAGTGGCCGCCCGGACCGACATCACGAACTGCGTCGAGACCGAGCGCATCTTCGCCGACGTCGAGCGGTTTAAGGAATTCTGCGACCATTTGCAGCATATCGACATCCAGGATGAATTTCTCGAAGGATGCCGTCAGTCCGCCTTCGCTCCAGCCCGCCGCGTGCATGATGAAGTTGCCGCCACCCTGCGTCAGCGCCCAGAGCGATAGCGCCGACTCGTAGGCGGCTTGCGCGTCGAGTGTGTTCGACGCATTGGTGTTGGACGTGCGATAGGGGATCTTGTAGCGGCGCGCGAGCTGGCCGCCGGCAATGACAGCCTTCATATATTCCGGCGTGCCGAAGGCGGGCGCCCCGGTCTTCATGTCGACGTTCGAAGTGAAGCCGCCATACATGACCGGCGAACCGCGCCGCACCATCTGGGTAAACGCGATACCCGCCAGGGCCTCGGCATTCTGCTGCACGACGGCACCGGCAATCGTCACTGGCGCCATGGCACCCGCCAGCGTGAACGGCGTCACCACCACCACCTGGTTGCGCGACGACATTTCGATGATGCCCTGGAGCATCGGTCCGTCGAGACGCAGCGGCGAGGAGGTATTGATGATGGTGAAGAGCGAGGGCTCGCTCTCCATCTGCTCGGCGGTGATGCCGCGGCCGATACGGGCGATTTCCAGGGCGTCGAGGTTGCGCTGCGCCCCAAGCGAATAGCAGTGGAACACCTTGTCGGTGAGCTTCACCATGTCCGCCAGGCAATCAAGATGGCGCACCGAGGCGTGGATATCGACCGGCTCGACCGGATAACCGCCGGTCGTGTGAATAATGTCGTAGGACTGGGCAAGCTTCACCAGCTTGCGATAGTCTTCCTGATTGCCCGCCCGGCGTCCGCCTTCCCGGTCGGCAACGAAGGGGGCTGAGGCGATCTGCGCGAAGACGAGATTGTTGCCGCCGATCTCGACATTGCGGACCGGGTTGCGCGCATGCATGGTGAAGCCGGATGGAACCGACGACATCATGTCCATGATCAGCCCGCGATCGAAGCGGACACGATCCGTGCCAGGTGTCACGTCCGCGCCGGCAGCCTTCATGCGCGCGCGCGCTTCCGGCAGGATAATGTCCATGCCGATTTCCTCGAGAATCGTCAGCGAGGCATCGTGAACGGCTTCCAGCGCCTCGACCGTCAAAACGGTGGATTTCGACATCCCGTTGACAAGATTGAGATATTTAGAATTCTCGGCGCCTCTGCGCTGCCGGTCGGCCCCGCGCCCGCCGGTTCTGCGGCGGCGTTCCAGCGGAGCATCTGCGCCGGCCGGAAAGGAGTGCGGAAATTCATTCTCACGCATGGCTATACCATCGGTTAGGACACAAATGGCATGGTGCCGTTTCGTCGCCCGGCATGCGTTGCCATTTGCGACAGCAAACTTCCTTGGCAGAGAAGGATAGTTGTGGGGGCTGGCTTTTAAGCGGCGCGCGATGTCGATTTCACGCCGCAAAGCATTTCCCGCTTGCTGCCGAAACCGGGGCGGCGATCGAGATCGAAGCCTGCAGTCTCAAGATTGCGGCGGACGAAACCGGCCGCCGCATAGGTGGCAAAGGTGCCGCCGTCCACAGTCTTGCCGTGGACAATATGCATCAGCTCTTGCGACCACATATCTGGATTGCGCCGTGGGGCAAAACCGTCGAGATACCAGGCATCGAACAGGCCGGAGAAATGGGCGATCTCGTCGAGGGCTACGCCGCAGACGACGGTCAGGCGCATTCCGCCGAAATCAAGGTCGACAATGCCACTCGGCTGCGCCGGCCATTGCGCGCCGAGAGCTTGCCGTTCTGCGTCAATTTCCGGCCAGCGTGACAGCGCCCGATCGATCTCGCCGGCGCGCATCGGGAAGCGTTCGAACGAGACGAAATGAAGCTCTCCGCCTTCGGTGCGGGTCTCTTTCCATCGGCGCCAGGTTTCGCAGAAGTTCAGCCCGGTGCCGAAGCCGAGTTCGCCGATGCGGAACTGGCCCGGTCGCTGCCACCTTTCAGGCAAGCCGTTGCCGCCAAGAAACACGTGACCGCATTCCAGCCGGCCATCCTCGCGGCAATAAAAATGGTCGCCAAACTCCTGCGAATAGGGCATATCGCCTTCGCGCCATTCAAGCGTTTGCCGGTCGGGCACCGCCGTATTTTCCAGGTTTTCGCGGGTCATGGCGAAGCGATAATCTGCCTATCTGAGAAGGTCAATCGATGACGGATCTGTTGATCATCGGCGGCGGCATCATGGGGCTCTGGGCCGGCGTGATGGCCGACAGGGCCGGATTGCGAACCCTGATAGTCGAGCGCGACGTGATCGGCGCCGGGGCAAGCGGCGGCGTGCTCGGCGCGCTGATGCCGCATATGCCGGATCGCTGGAACGCCAAGAAACAGTTCCAGTTCGACGCCCTCGTTTCGCTCGAGACCGAGATTGCCGCGCTGGAGGCGGCGACGGGGCTCTCGGCAGGCTATCGCCGTTGCGGCCGTCTCATGCCTCTTTCAAAGCCGCATCTGCGAACGACCGCCCTTCGGCATGAACAGGACGCGATCATCAACTGGCGGGCCGGCGACCGGCAGTTCCACTGGCAGGTCCGTGATCGGGCCCCAGTTGATGGATGGTTGAACAGCGCGCTTTCCGAAAGCGGCGTCGTGTTTGATACGCTGGCTGCCCGGGTCGCGCCGCGGCCGTTCCTTGCCATGCTCTCGGCGTACCTGCGCCGGTCAAAACTTATCCGGATCGAAGAGGGGCGGGCGCTTGTCCGCATCGATCCGATCGGCGGGCGCGCGGATTTCGGCGACGGGAGCACGCAGGCCTTCGGTGATTGCGTCATCGCGAACGGTGTTGACGCCTTCTCCTTTCTGGACGGCTTGACGAGTGGGCCCGGTGTAAGCGGCACGGGTGTCAAGGGGCAGGCGGCGCTGCTCAGAGCCGATATCGATCCAACCCTGCCTGTCGTGTTTACCGATGGGCTTTATATTGTGCCGCACGAAAACGGCATGGTCGCCGTCGGCAGCACCAGCGAAGACGCCTTCGACCAACCCTTTGCAACGGATGGGCAACTTGATGCCCTGCTCGCCCGTGCGGAGGACCTGGTGCCGCGCATTCGCAATGCCCCGGTCGTCGAGCGCTGGGCAGGCGTGCGACCGAAGGCGATCGGGCGGGATCCAATGGCCGGGCGTCATCCGGATCATCCGCGCATCCACGCCTTGACCGGCGGTTTCAAGATCAGTTTCGGCATCGCGCATCGGCTGGCAACGGCCGTGATCGGCGAAATCTGCGGCGAAACGGACAAGTCCCTGCCTGTGTCGTTCCGCTGCCGGGCTCACTTCGATCTTCTGGTGTCGGACAAAGCAAAGGCCCCGCGGTAGCGGGGCCAGAAGCATTCACTGCCTTGCCTACATCCAGTAGGGCGGGACGCCGTAATAGTCATAGACGCGGCGACCATTATCCTTGTTCCAGTCATATTCGTCGTCGCCGTGGTACTTCGGGGCGTTCTCGACCTGCTCGCGCGTCAAATCCGTGCGATAGCCGCCGAGATTTTCATCGTAGGTCAGCTTGGCCCACGGTACGGGGTAGTGATCCTCGCCCATGCCAAGGAAACCGCCGAAAGCGAGAACGGCGTAGGAAACACGCCCGCTGCGCTTTTCGATGATGACGCGTTCGATCGAGCCGATGTGCTGGCCATCCTGACCATAAACGCGGGTACCCTCGACCTTGTCGCTGGCGATCAGGTCGTGGGTTTCCCTGATGTCGGCGTCCTGACGATTGGTATCTTGGTAAGTCACGATTCTTCTCCGTTTTTGGTGCTACCGGAGACAAAACGAAGCAAAAGCAGGTTGGTTCCGACAAAATCAGCGGGTTTTTGCGGAGAAATTCTGTGCCATTCGGACTGAGTTGACCGTTCTCGGCTGATTGGCGACGGTGATTATTCGTCATTCTGTCACGCAAATCACTTAACCCGCTCGCATTGAGTTGCAACGGAGCGGAGCCGATGCGGTACGCCATCTATTTTACGCCGTCGATCTATGATCCCTTGTCGGTCGCAGCGGCAAGCTGGCTTGGCCGCAACGTCTATTCCGGCGAAGCCCCCGAAGCGCCGTCGATCGCCGGCTTCAGCCGGCAGGAACTGGCGTTCCATACGGCAGTGCCGCGCCGCTATGGGTTTCACGGCACGATCAAGGCGCCGTTCCGGCTTCATTCGGAGACGAGCGAGGCGGCGTTGCTGAAAGCCCTGATGCATTTTGCCAGCACCGTGACGCCGTTTGAAATTCCGCGCATGGAAATCGCAAGGCTCGGCGAGTTCTACGGCTTGGCGCCCTCGGTCCCATGCGAACAGATGAACCACCTTGCCGCCTCGGTCGTCCAGACATTCGACGAGTTCCGTGCGCCGCTGAGTGATGCGGAGATCGAACGGCGGGATCCGGACCGCCTGACAGCATCGCAGTTCTCCAATCTTCATCGCTGGGGCTACCCCTATGTGATGGACGAGTTTCGTTTTCACATGACGCTGACGGGGCCGATACATCCAAGCCTCAACGCCCGCTTCGAGCATGCGCTTCGCGAATTTTTCGCGCCTTTGCTGAACGAGCCGTTGAAGATCTCCAGCCTTGCGCTCTTTATCGAGCCGGAGGCCGGCGCGCCGCTCCGTGTCCATTCCCAGCACCCACTCGGAAAACTCTCCGCTCACCGGCCGGTTGGGGCCAGCGCGCGCGTAGGCACGACCGCGATATCGGACCCGCCACGCACTACCGCGACAAAGGCGGCACTTGCCGCGCGTCTTCTGCAGGCGAATTGCTGATCGCAGGCAGGGTGTTGCATTGACGCAATCGCCTGTTCTTGCCTTGGATAGACGGCGATTTTCACCATTTCGACTTCGAATTTCCCGCCCCGAATGCTACCGTTCCGGCAAATTCGAAGGGTGATTTGATGGCAGAGCAATCCTATCCACGTGATCTCGTCGGCTATGGCCGAAATCCTCCGCAGGTCCGCTGGCCGGGCGATGCGCGCATAGCCGTGCAATTCGTGGTCAATTACGAGGAGGGCGGCGAAAGCTGCATTCTCGACAACGACAAGGCGTCCGAATCACTGCTGTCGGAAATCGTCGGTGCGCAGCCTTGGCCCGGCCAGCGCAATCTCAACATGGAATCGATCTACGAGTATGGCGCTCGCGCCGGCTTCTGGCGGCTCTGGCGGATGTTTACCAGCCGCAATGTCGACGTGACGGTCTATGGCGTGACGCTTGCCATGGCGCGCAATCCGGAAGCGGTCGCTGCGATGAAGGAGGCTGGCTGGGAAATCGCCAGCCATGGCTACCGCTGGCTGGAGTACAAGGACTTTCCGGAAGAGGAAGAGCGAAAGCACATTCTCGAGGCCGTGCGCCTGCACAAGGAACTGACCGGCTCGCATCCGCTGGGCATGTATCAGGGCAAGCCCTCGAACAACACGCTGAAGCTCATTCTGGAGGAGGGCGGCTTCGTCTATTCCTCCGACAGCTATGCCGACGAATTGCCCTACTGGGTTCCCGGTCTGACCAGGGAAAAACCGCATCTGATCATTCCCTATACGCTCGATGCCAACGACATGCGCTTTGCGACGCCGCAGGGTTTCAATGCCGGTGACCAGTTTTTCACCTATCTGAAGGACACGTTCGACGTGCTCTATGCCGAGGGCAAGGAGGGCAGTCCGAAGATGATGAATGTGGGCCTGCACTGTCGCCTCGTCGGCCGCCCCGGCCGGGCCGCGGCGCTGGCCCGTTTCATCGATTATGTCTTGAGCCATGAGAAGGTCTGGACCCCCAAGCGTATCGATATCGCGCGGCACTGGTACGAGCATCACAAGCCGGAGGGCGGATTGTGATGAGCCCGCGCAAAAACTTCGTCGCGCGGTTCGGCGGCGTCTTCGAGCATTCTCCCTGGGTGGCGGAGCGTGCTTTCGACAGAAATCCGCAGATTGCGTTGACGACGAACGCCGTCCATGGCGCGCTCGTTGCCGCCTTCCGTGCCGCCTCGGATGACGAGCGCCTCGGCGTTCTCCGCGCCCATCCGGACCTTGCGGGGAAGCTGGCGATCGCCGGAGAACTGACGGACGATTCGAAGGCCGAGCAGGCTTCTGCAGGTCTCGATCGTCTCAGCCCTTCGGAACACGCCCGTTTCACCGAACTGAATACGGCCTATACGGAAAAGTTCGGCTTCCCCTTCATTATCGCGGTCAAGGGGCTCAGCAAGGACGATATTCTGTCTGCCTTCGAAAGGCGGATTGACAATGACCGGCAAGAGGAATTTGAGACGGCGTCAGCGCAGGTCGAGAAGATTGCGCTGTTGCGTTTGCATTCCATGCTTCCGGGAGACGACAATGCCTGACAATACTCCGCCACACTGTTTTGCGGCGGGATCGACAGACTGATGCCACATCTTTTGACGATCGAGCCTTTGACTGAGGCCGCTTTCGCTCCCTTCGGCACGGTCATCGAAGCGGACCCGGCATCCATGCACCTGATCAACGGCGGCTCGACCGAGCGGTTTCATGCGCTCGCTTATGCCGACATGACGGGCGACGGCGCCCGCGTGATCATCAATATCTTTCGCGGCCAGCCGCGCAGTTTCCCCTACCGCCTGACGATGATGGAACGCCATCCCTTGGGGTCGCAGAGCTTTTCGCCGATCGGCGGCGGCCCGTGGCTCGCGGTCGTCGCGCCGGACGATGGGGGCAAGCCGGGTTTGCCACGCGTTTTCCTTGCGACGGGGAGCCAGGGCGTCAACTATGGTCGCAACGTCTGGCATCACCCTCTGATGGCCGTCGACGCGGTCAGCGATTTCCTCGTTGTGGATCGCGACGGCCCGGGCAACAATCTGGTAGAAGTCTTTTACGACGAGCCCTTCATCATTCCGAATCCCGTGTGAGCGCGAGCAAATCCCGATGAGCAACGCCGGCCGCCTGACAACCCATGTCCTCGATACCGCCCTCGGCAAACCGGCACAGGGCCTGAAGATCGATCTGTTCGCGGTCGAGGGAGAAAAGCGCCGCCTGCTGCGCACGGTCGAAACCAACAGTGACGGCCGGGTCGACGGGCCGATGCTCGACGGCGAGGCGTTCAGGGTCGGCACGTACGAGCTGTTGTTTCATGCAGGCGACTATCTGCGCGCGACGGGTGCCAGTCTGCCGGAACCGGCGTTCCTCGACCTCATCCCGCTACGCTTCGGCATCGCCGATGCAGCCAGCCATTATCACGTGCCGCTTCTACTCTCGCCGTTCAGCTATTCGACCTATCGGGGGAGTTAAAGTCCCTCCGCAATCACATCCCGGCTGATGTCGCGAATATCGCGCTTGCCGCACAGCGCCATGGTGATGTCGAGTTCCTTGCGGATGATTTCGAGCGCCAGCGTCACGCCGGCCTTGCCGCCGGCGCCGAGGCCGTAGAGGAAGGGGCGGCCGATATAGGTGCCCTTGGCGCCGAGTGCGATCGCCTTCAACACGTCCTGGCCCGAGCGGATACCCCCGTCGAGATGGACCTCGATCATGTCGCCGACCGCATCGACGATTTTCGGCAGCATGCTGATGGAGGAGGGGGCGCCGTCGAGCTGGCGGCCGCCGTGATTGGAGACGATGATCGCGTCTGCGCCGGTCCGCGCTGCCATCTCCGCGTCCTCGACATCGAGGATGCCCTTGAGGATCAGCGGCCCGCCCCACAATTCCTTGATCCAGGCGACGTCGTCCCAGGAGAGGCGCGGATCGAACTGTTCGGCCGTCCAGACCGAAAGCGACGACAGGTCCGAGACATTTTTCGCGTGGCCGACGATATTGCCGAAACTGCGGCGCTTGGTCTGCAGCATCTGCATGCACCAGAGCGGCCGTGTCGCCATCTGCCAGATATGCTTGGGCGTGAATTTCGGTGGGGCGGAGAGGCCATTGCGGAGGTCCTTGTGGCGTTGGCCAAGGATCTGCAAATCAAGCGTCAACACCAGCGCCGAGCATTTTGCCGCCTTGGCGCGATCGATCAGGTTCCTGACGAAGTCGCGGTCGCGCATGACGTAAAGCTGGAACCAGAAGGGCTTGGTCGTCGCCGATGCCACATCCTCGATCGAGCAGATGCTCATCGTCGAAAGCGTGAAGGGCACACCGAAATCCTCGGCCGCCTTCGCTGCCAGCATTTCGCCGTCGGCATGCTGCATGCCGGTCAGGCCGGTCGGCGAAAGCGCCAACGGCATCGAGACCTTCTGGCCGATCATCGTGCTTTCCAGCGATCGGTTGGTCATGTCGACCAGCACCCGCTGGCGCAGTTTGATCTTATGAAAATCATCCTCGTTGGCGCGGTAGGTTCCCTCGGTCCACGCGCCGCTATCGGCATAGTCGAAGAACATCTTCGGGACGCGGCGCTTGGCAAGCGCCTTCAGGTCGCGGATTTCGAGGATTTGGGACATTCGCGGTTTTCCATCTCAAAGGGAGTGGTTGGCAATACCATGTTTGGCGAACCGTTGTTAAGAGCGGGAACGGCAAGAGGTAAAATTATTTTACCTCTCTGCGCGGCATTCAATCGGACGCCACAATTTGCCCGCCGGCGGTCGCGTGAACCTCGCGTGCCCGGGGCGGCTTGGCAAGGCGACGGCGGAATGTGCCGGGCTTGGTGCCGAACCGGTCGTGGAAGGCTTCATAGAAACGGGAGAGCGAACCGAAACCCGCCTCGAAGGCGACGGTGGTGATCGGCAGATCCGTGGAAATGAGCAGTGACTGGGCCGTATCCAGCCGGTGGCGGACGATCGATTGGTTGATGGTCATGCCGACAGTGCGCTTGAAGATGCCCATGGCATAGTTCGGATGCAGGCCGACATCGCGTCCCACATCCTCGGCGGTTATGTTTTCCAGTGCGTGTTCGGTGATGAAGCGCATCATGCGCTCGACATGGAACATCCGGTCGGCATCATGGTGCGCGAAGGAGGCGATCGCCGATCCCTGCTCGCGCAGGTCGCGCCAGCCTTCGCGATCAAGGCGGCGGACGCGGGCGCCGAGTTCCTCGCGGACGATCTGTTCCAGTTCCTCGTCGCCGGACAGAAGCTCCTCGCGCCACCGCATGAAGATGTCGCGGTCGTAGGGGCGGATATCCAGGGCCTCGATCATCGCGCCACGAAAGACGGCGTCGCGAAAGCGGCTGAGGCTTGGAAGCGCCAGAAAGACGGACATCGGCACATAGAGGCAGATGAAGCGAGTCGGCTCCTTAATGTCCGTTACCTGATGCGGGATCATGCCCCAGAACAGGCAAAGCCGCCCCTCCGATACGCTGAGTTCGCGCCCGTCGAACCAGTAGGTCATCTCGCCTTCGAGCACGAAATTAAGTTCGATCTGGCTGTGCATGTGCGGGCCCGCCATTCGCCGCACATTGATATTGTCGCCCGCGCAGAAGCGATGATCGCCAAAGACGACGAGAGGATGCGCCGGGTCGCGTTCCGGATGGACCGCTGTCGCGCCGAGCAGATTCACCGGTTTGCGACGTCTCGCCATGTCTCCTCGCTGATCTTAGGATAACGGAATTTAATGCCGGAATGTCGGAAGTAGATTGCGGGTTTCGGCAGCAAGGTCAAGCGGCTCATGCGGGAAAGAGGACCAGGATAAACCGCAGGAGACAAGGGCATGAACACCACACGCTGATCCTTGGGAGGATATAATGATTTCTTTTAAAGCCGCTACCGGGCTCGCGCTCGGCTATGCGCTCACCATGTCCGCCGCCCTCGCCGGCGAACTCGTCATCAACTCCGACCAGTCCGATCCAGCGCCGAAAAAGGCGATGGAAACGCTGCTCGAAGGGTTCAAGGCCGCCCATCCGGACGTCACCATCAAATGGAACAATTTCGACCACGAAGGCTACAAATCGGCGATCCGCAACTTCCTGACCGCCGACGCACCCGATGTGGTTTCCTGGTATTCAGGCAACCGCATGGCCCCCTTCGTCAAGGCCGGCCTGTTCGAGGATGTGACCGACCTGTGGACCGAAAACAAGCTGGACGACCAGTTGAAGTCCGCCGTCAAGTCGATGGAAATCGACGGCAAGAAATGGGGCATTCCCTATTCCTACTATCAGTGGGGCATCTACTACCGGAAAGACATCTTTGCCGAGCAGGGCATCACGCCACCGAAGAACTGGGCTGAGCTGGTCGCCGCCTGCGAAAAGATCAAGGCAGCCGGCATGACGCCATTTGCGATCGGCACCAAGGCGTTGTGGCCGACGGGCGGCTGGTTCGACTACCTGAACTTGCGCGTCAACGGCTACGAATTCCACATGGACCTGACCGCCGGCAAGGTTCCCTACACCGATCCGAAGGTGAAGGCGGTGTTCGAGAAATGGGCCGAACTGGTAAAGCCCGGCTATTTCCTCGAAAACCATGCGGCGATCGATTGGCAGGATGCCATTCCGCAGTTCGTCCAGGGCAAAGCACCGATGTACCTCATGGGCAACTTTGCCGTCGCCGCCATGAAGGACGGCGGATTGAAGGAAGAGCAGATCGGCTTCCTGCAGTTCCCGGAAATCACCGCCGGCATTCCGATGGCCGAAGATGCACCGACCGAGTCCTTCCACATCCCGTCGGGTGCGAAGAACAAGGAAGACGCCCGCAAGTTCCTCGCCTATCTTGCAACGCCTGAGGCGCAGACCAAGATGAACGAGGTCCTGGGACAGCTTCCGGTCAACAACCAGTCCGCCAAGTCGAACGACCCGTTCCTGAAGGCCGGGTTCGACATGCTGGCAAACGCCTATGCGCTTGCCCAGTTCTACGACCGCGACGCCCCGGCTGAAATGGCCAAGGTCGGTATGGAAGGCTTCCAGCAGTTCATGGTCAAGCCGGACAATGTCGACGCGATCCTCGAACGCCTCGAAAAGGCTCGCGGGCGTATCTACAAGTAACGCTTTCCGGCTTCGGCCCCTCATCCGGCCTGCCGGCCACCTTCTCCCCGTAAACGGGGAGAAGGGACGAGCGGCAAACTCGGTCGTTCCCTCGCCCCGCCTGCGGGGAGCGGGCCAGGGTGAGGGGCGGATGCCCGCACTATCGTCGGCTCAAATCAAAATACTCAGCAAGGTGGCAGCGATGAGCAGCACCGTTTCCGCGACATCCGGTTTCTGGAAGCGCAACCAGCAGCGCCTGGCGCCCTGGCTGTTTCTGGCGCCTGGCATGATCATGTTTTCGATCTATGTGATCATTCCGATCTTCCAATCGATCTGGATCAGTTTCTACGATTGGGACGGACTTGGCCCGAAAACCTGGATCGGTTTGGGAAATTACGTCGAGCTTCTCGATGACGAAGCCTTCTATACCTCGCTGAAGAACAACATTCTCTGGCTGGTGCTCTATCTGCTCGCCGTGCCCGCAGGCCTTGCCGTGGCGCTGTTCCTTAACCAGACGGTCACCGGCATCCGGCTCTACAAGTCGCTGTTCTTCTTTCCCTTCGTCATCAGCCAGGTCGTCGTCGGCCTGATCTTCACCTGGTTCTATGCGCCGGATTTCGGTCTTCTGTCCGCGCTGATCAAGACGCTGACCGGCCAAAGCATCGCGATCCTTGCTGACGAGCGCTACGTGACGCTCGGCATCATCGCCGCCGGTCTCTGGCCGCAGATCGCCTATTGCATGATCCTCTACCTGACCGGTCTCAACAACATCAATCCGGAACAGGTGGAGGCGGCCCGCATGGATGGTGCCAGGGGCTGGTCGCTGCTGTGGAACATCATCCTGCCGCAGCTCGGTCCCGCCACCTTCATTGCTATCGTCGTTACCGTCATCGGCGCGCTGCGCTCCTTCGACCTGGTCTCGATCATGACCGATGGCGGCCCCTACGGCTCGAGCCGCGTGCTTTCATTCTACATGTATGAGCAGGCGCTGTCGGAATACGGCTACCGCATGGGCTATGGCGCGGCGATCGCCGTCGTCCTCTTCATGATCATGATGGTCTTCATCACCCTGTTCATCGTGCGCATGCTGATGCGGGAAAGGCACGCCTGATGTTTCCGACCCCCGTCCAGAAAGCTGCGCCCTGGGTGCGCCACGCCTATACGATCATCCTGCCGATCGCATTGATCTTATGGCTCTTGCCATTGATCGGCGTCGCCATCACCTCGGTGCGGCCATCCGCGGATCTGGCTGCCGGAAACTATTTCGGCATTCCCTCGCGCTTCGCCGGTATCGATAACTATACGGCTGTCTTCAGGGATTCGCCGATCGGCTGGTACATTCTCAATTCCTTCAAGGTGACGATCCCGACCGTCATCGGCGCGGTCGGGCTCGCCTGCCTGTCCGGCTTCGCACTGGCGGTCTACAAGTTCCGCGCCAATCTCCTGATCTTCTTCCTGTTCGTCGCCGGCAATTTCATCCCCTTCCAGATCCTGATGGTGCCGGTGCGCGACATGACGCTGCGGGCTGGGCTCTATGACAGCATCTCCGGCCTGGTGCTCTTCCATATCGCCTTCCAGACCGGTTTCTGCACCTTGTTCATGCGCAATTTCATCACGTCGCTGCCCTTTGCGCTGATCGAATCCGCCCGCGTCGAAGGCGTCAGCGAATGGCGCATCTTCCGCTATATCGTCCTGCCCCTGATGCGACCGGCGATCGCTGCCCTGTCGGTGCTGGTCTTCACCTTCATCTGGAACGATTATTTCTGGGCGACGGTCCTGGTGCAGGGGCAGCATGCCATGCCGGTGACGGCCGGGCTGTATTCGCTGAACGGCCAATGGATCGCTGCCTGGCATCTGGTGTCGGCCGGCTCGATCGTCGCTGCCATGCCGCCGGTGCTGATGTTCTTCCTGATGCAGAAGCATTTCATTGCCGGCCTGACGCTGGGAGCGACCAAGGGATGATCGCCGCGTTTTCCACATTTCAACTTTCATCGGGAGGCAGGGCCAATGGCTGACGTCACGCTCCGCAATGTCACCAAGCAGTTCGGCTCGGTCAGCGTCATCAAGGGTGTCGATTTCTCGATCGCCGACGGCGAGTTCTGCGTCTTCGTCGGTCCGTCGGGCTGCGGCAAGTCTACGCTGTTGCGGATGGTTGCCGGGCTTGAGGAAATCTCGTCGGGCGAACTCAAGATCGGCGGCAAGGACATGACCCATGTCGGCCCGTCCGATCGAGGCGTGGCGATGGTGTTCCAGTCCTATGCGCTTTATCCGCACATGACGGTTGCCGACAATATCGGCTTCGGGCTGCGCATGACCGGCCATGACAAGGCGGAGATAGAAAAGCGCATGCAGCGCGCCGCAAAGATGCTGCAGCTCGAGCCGCTGCTCGCCCGCAAGCCGTCGCAGCTTTCCGGTGGCCAGCGCCAGCGCGTTGCCATCGGCCGCGCCATCGTCCGAAATCCGGAGGTCTTCCTGTTCGACGAGCCGCTGTCGAACCTCGACGCCGCGCTGCGCGTCCAGATGCGCACCGAGATCAGCACGCTGCATCAGGACCTGAAGGCAACGATGATCTACGTCACCCACGATCAGGTCGAGGCAATGACCATGGCAGACAAGATCGTGGTCCTCAGCGCCGGTTCGATCGAGCAGATCGGTTCGCCGCTGGAACTCTATCATCGGCCGAACAACCTCTTCGTCGCAGGCTTTATCGGCTCGCCCAAGATGAATTTCTTGAAGGCGACTGCGTCGCCCGCCGGTGATCAGATTCGCGTCACCCTGGTCGGCGGCGTCGAAATCCTGCTGCCGGCCGGACATGCCCGCGTCAGCGACGGCCAAGCGGTGACACTCGGCATTCGGCCCGAGCATATCGATGCTGACGGCAAGGACGGGGCCATCCTGCCGGCGAAACTGCGGCTCGCCGAATATCTCGGCTCCGAGACGATGTTCTATGTGAGCCTCACCGATGGCAGCGACGTCTCCGTCAAGGCCGATGGGCTGGCAACTGCGCATCCGGGCGCGGACTTCCGCATCGGCATTCCGCCCAAGGCCTGCCATCTCTTCGACGCGTCGGGCGTCGCCATCATCAACGGGGATTTGACGAAATAATGCTTGGCGTTTGCTATTATCCGGAACACTGGCCGGAAGCCTGGTGGGCGAAGGATGCCCGCCGCATGCGGGACATGGGCATTTCCTTCGTACGCATCGGCGAATTCGCCTGGTCGCGGCTGGAGCCCAAGCGAGGCGAATTCGATTTCGCATGGCTCGATCGCGCCATGGATACGCTGGGAGCCGCGGGGCTCAAGGTGGTGCTCGGCACCCCGACGGCGACGCCGCCGAAATGGCTGATGGACGAATATCCGGAGATCGCGCCGGTCGATCAGCACGGGCGCGTACGCGGCTTCGGTTCGCGTCGGCACTATACCTTCTCCTCCGAGGTCTGGTGGCGCGAAAGCGCCCGCATCGTCGAGATCATCGCCAAGCGCTATGGCGAACACCCGGCGCTCGACGGCTGGCAGACGGACAACGAATATGGCTGCCACGACACGACGCAGTCCTGGGGGCCGGAAGACCTGAAGGCGTTCCGCCGCTGGCTGAGGATGCGTTACCAGTCGACCGAGCAGCTCAACGAAGCCTGGGGCAATGTCTTCTGGTCGATGGAGGTGAACAGCTTCGAGGATGTGGTGCTGCCGAACCTGACCGTCACCGAGACCAACCCGGCGGCACGGCTCGATTTCTGGCGCTTCCAGTCGCAGCAGGTGGCCGCCTATGACAAGATGCAGTGCGAGATCATCCGCAAGCATTCGCCGGGCCGCTGGATCACCCATAACTTCATGGGCTTCGTCAACGATTTCGACCACTGGAAGGTCGGCGAAAACCTCGACCTCGCGTCGTGGGACAGTTATCCGATCGGCTTTGTCGAGAAGTTTCCCTTCAGCCAGGAAGAGAGAAACCGCTGGGCGGAAACCTCCCATCCCGACATCGCGCCGTTCCACCACGATCTTTATCGCGGCGTTGGCCGCGGCCGGTTCTGGATCATGGAGCAGCAGCCCGGACCGGTGAACTGGGCGCCGTGGAATCCGGTGCCAAAGCCCGGCATGGTCCGGCTGTGGAGTTGGGAAGCGCTGGCGCATGGTGCCGAAGTCGTCAGCTACTTCCGCTGGCGCCAGGCGCCGTTTGCGCAGGAGCAGATGCATGCGGGCCTCAACCTGCCGGGCTCGGACGAGTTGTCGGTCGGTGGGCGCGAGGCCGAGATCGTCGGGCGCGAACTCATCGACACCGGTGCGCTGCCGGCAACGGAGCAGGCTCCGGTCGCCATCGTCTACGACTACGAGACCTATTGGGCGACGGTCATCCAGCCGCAGGGCAGGGACTTCCAGTATCACGACCTGGCCTTCCGCTGGTACGAAGCCGTGCGCAAGCTTGGTCTCAACGTCGATTTCGCCCCCCCGGGTGCTGCGCTCGACGGCTACAAGCTGGTGCTCGTGCCGTCGCTGATGATGGTCGCCGACGCTGCTTTGCATGCCTTCAATGCGGCCGAGGGTATCGTGCTTTACGGCCCGCGCTCCGGCTCGCGCACGCGCCAGTTCGCCATTCCGGAAAATCTGCCACCCGGCCCGCTTGCGAAGCTTACGGGCGCTCGGATAACCCAGGTGTCATCGCTGCGTCCGGGGCTGGACGATGCAGTCTCCGGCACTGTCTGCGGTGCCGCCATCCGCTGGCGGGAATATCTCGAGACGGACGGTGAGGTGCTTGCGACCTTCGCCAATGGTGACCCTGCGCTGACGGCCAAGGACGGGCACCACTATCTCGCCTGCTGGCCTGATCAGGCGCTCCTGCGGCAGACCTTGACCCACTTGGCGGCTAAAGCAGGCCTCGAAACCGTGGCGCTTCCCGATCATATCCGGCTGCGCCGGCGCGGCGGGGTGACGTTTGCGTTCAACTACGGGACGGAGGTTTGGGCAATACCGGCAGGTGCGAACGTCATTCTCGGTGAGACAGACGTGAAGCCTCAGGCGGTGACGGCGTGGAAAGAATAGGCGATCTCCACGCCTTTGGACAGCTGTGACGCCGCCACGGAGGATTGGAGTTCGCCTGGCGGCCGGGCGCGCGCTCGGAGGTTATTCCTCCAGCCATTCCGTGGAGAAGGCATCCGTGACGTGCAGATCGGTTGTCTCAAGCCGTCCTGGTCCGAGATTGCTGAACTTGTGGGGCACATCTGCGGGCGCGAAAATGATCTGGCCTGCAGTTGCTTCGATCTGCTCCGTTCCGATTGTGACCAGCGCCCGGCCCTGTCGGATGATGAAGACCTCCGCGTAGGGGTGCTTGTGCAATCTGGGGCCGCCGCCAATTTTGTCTGTCGTGTAAAACATGACCGATACATTGGCGCCGTAAGCGCCGCCTTCGAATTCGCCCTGCCATACGTCCGGCCGTTCCGCCCATTCGTGGCGTTCCAGAATCTTTGCGACACTCATTTTTGAGCCTCCGCAATGAAACGTGTTAGCTCTACCCCTCAAGGAGAGGGTGTCCCAAGCCTCGTCTTCGCCGCCACTCCCGCCACATAGGTCTCAGCAATCGCCCGATCATCCCCCATGGTCTGCAGCAGGAAAAGCTCGTCGGCGAGTGAGTTCACCACTTCGGCCTTCAGCGCCATCGCCGGCGTCGCCGCCATGTTCAGCACGATGAAGTCGGCATCCGTGCCGGGCTCGAGCGTTCCAATCTTGTTCTCAAGCGACAGCGCCCGCGCATTGCCGAGCGTCATGTAGTAGAAGCTCTCCAACGGATTGAGACGCTCCCCTTGCAATTGCTGGATCTTGTAAGCCTCATCCATGGTGCGCAGCATGGAATAGCTCGATCCGCCGCCGATATCGGTTGCGACTGCAACGCGCACAGGGTTCTCGCGGCCCACCAGCTTCTTCAGCGGAAACAGGCCGGAGCCGAGAAACAGGTTGGAGGTCGGGCAGTGGACGGCGACCGAGCCGGTCTCGCTCATGGCATCCATTTCGCGCTCCGACAGATGGATGCAATGGCCGAATAGCGTTTTCGGGCCGAGCAGGCCGTAGCGGGCGTAGACATCGGTGTAGTCGGCGGCTTCAGGGTAGAGCGCGCAGGTGAAGTCGATCTCGTCGCGGTTTTCCGAGAGGTGCGTCTGCACGTGCAGGTCCGGAAACTCGCGCACCAGTGCTTGCGCCGCCGACATCTGCTCGGGCGTCGAGGTGATGGCGAAGCGTGGGGTGATGGCCACGTGGTTGCGGCCCTTGCCGTGCCATTGGTCGATCACTGCGCGAGTCTCGTCGTAGCCCATCTGAGGCGTATCGAGCAGGCCCTGCGGCGCGTTGCGGTCCATCATCACCTTGCCGGCGATCATCCGCATGTTTCGACGCAGGGCTTCGGCGAAGAAGGCGTCGGCGGAGGTTTTGTGCACCGAGCAATAGGCGACTGCCGTCGTCGTGCCGTGACGCAGCATCTCGTCGAAGAAATGGGTTGCGATACGCTCGGCATGCGCCGTCTCGACGAAGCGGCATTCCTCCGGGAAGGTATAGGTGTTCAGCCATTCGAGCAGGTTGGCGGCATAGGAGCCGATCACCTGCATCTGCGGGAAATGCAGATGCGTGTCGATGAAGCCGGGCAGGACGAGGTGAGGGCGGTGGTCGATTTCCACCGCGCCATCGCGCGCCTGTGCCTTCACCACGTCATAGCCGCCGCTCGCGACGATAAGGCCATCTTCCACCAACAGGGCGCCATCCGGCTCATAGGCATAGGCACCGGTATCATCCAGGCTGGCAGGTGCGCGCTTGAAACTCAACGTACGTCCACGAATGAGGGTGGCGGTCATTCTGTCTTGCCTTCCGAAACCGAGCTTTCGAACCATGCCGTCAGCAGCTTGCGCTCGTCGTTGGTCATGTCGGTAACGTTGCCCGGCGGCATGGCGTGGCTGCGGCCGGCCTGGAGGTAGATTTCGCGGGCGTGGGCCGCGATCTCCGCGTCCGTTTCGAACGTTACGCCCTTGGGTGGCCGGTTGATGCCTTCATAGACCGGTTCTGCAGAATGGCACATGGAGCAGCGGGTGGAAACGGCATCCTTCACTGCCGGGAAATGCGCATTGGCGGCGAACTGCCGGAAGGCCGGCGACACTTCCGCCGAAGCGCCGCCGGTCAACATCTTCGGCTCGGTGGAAAGCCAGATGATGACGATGAAGAGCAAAAGCGTGACCAGCCACGTCCATGTCGGTTGGCCCCTGCGGGCGTGGGTCGTATTGAACCAGTGGCGGATCGTGACGCCCATCAGGAAGACCAGTGCGGCGATCACCCAATTGTAGGCCGTGGCAAAAGCCAGCGGATAATGGTTCGACAGCATGAAGAAGATGACGGGCAGGGTCAGATAGTTGTTGTGCAGCGAGCGCTGCTTGGCGATGACGCCGTATTTCGGGTCGGGCGTTCGCCCGGCGATCAGGTCGGCAACGACGACGCGCTGGTTCGGCATGATGATGAAGAAGACATTGGCCGACATGATCGTCGCTGTGAAGGCGCCCAGATGCAGGAAGGCGGCGCGGCCGGTGAAGACCTGCGTATAGCCCCAGGCCATGAGGACCAGCGCGACATAGAGGATGCCCATTAGCGTCCAGGTGTTCTTGCCGAGAGGTGATTTGCAGAGCTGGTCGTAGAAGATCCAGCCGATCGCGAGCGATGCGAGCGAAATGGCAATCGCGGTGATCGCGGAGATATCGAGCACATGCCGGTCGATCAGGAACAGGTCGGCACCGCCGTAATAGACCAGGCAGAGCATGGCAAACCCGGAAAGCCAGGTCGCATAGCTCTCCCATTTGAACCAGGTGAGATGTTCCGGCATGGTCGCCGGCGCGACGAGGTATTTCTGGATGTGATAGAAGCCGCCTCCGTGCACCTGCCATTCCTCGCCAGAGGCGCCGGCAGGCAGATGGTCGCGTTTCACCAGCCCGAGATCGAGTGCGATGAAGTAGAAGGAAGAGCCGATCCAGGCAATCGCCGTGATCACATGCAACCAGCGGACGGCGAAGGCGAGCCACTCCCAGGCGATAGCGAATTCATACATTCAGTGTCCCTTTCATCCTCCGCCGCGTCACCTTGCGCAAAAACAAAGGCCGGGGGAAGAGGGAGGATTTCGTCGTCAAGCGCTATTTGCTGAAGCCGTTTGCGTCAGGATCGAGTTCGCCCAGAATCCAGTCGCGGAAGGTCCTGATTTTCGGCGTATTGCGGCGGGCGTGCGGATAGGCGAGCCAATAATCGTGTCCGTCGCTGCAGCGGAGTTCGAAGGGCTGATAGAGCCTGCCGAGCGCGACGTCGTCCGTGTAGAATTCAGGTGTCAGAATGGCGACGCCTTGTCCGGCGACCGCCGCACGCGCCTCGAAGGTCTGCGCGCCGAGCCGGCTGGTCGGCCTGCCTTCGAGATCCGGATCGCTGACACCGGCGGCTTCGAACCACAGCCGCCACCACGGATCGGCGGCATCGATGATCCTCAGTTTCAGGAGATCGCGCGGTTCGTGGATGCCGCCGATCGTCTCGGCGAGCGCCGGGCTGAGCATCGGCGTGAACTCGATGCGCATCAACGGATGGCTGTCGAGACCCGGCCAGACGCCTACGCCGGATCGGATGGCGAGGTCGGCCGCCTCCGTCGCGAGATCGATGATCTTGTCGCTGGTCGTCAGCCGTACGGCGATGTTCGGATGAGCCAGCTGAAAGGACCCGATATTCCGCGCGAGCCATTGAGACGCAAAGGTCGCAGTCGAACTGATAAGGAGCGCGCTGTCCACATCGCCGCGCGCCGACAAAACGGCCTCCTGCAGCATTTCGAAGGCTTCGGTGACGCGCGGCGCCAATCGCTGGCCAACCTCCGTCAGCGTGATCTGCCGCGGCCTTCGCAGAAACAGCGGTTCCCCGACATTCTCCTCGATCAGCTTGATCTGGTAGCTCACGGCAGTCTGCGTCATGCCGAGTTCCTCGCCCGCGCGGGTGAAGCTGCCAAGCCGGGCTGCCGCCTCGAAGACGCGAAGCGCATTCAACGGGAACTGTTTCGACATCTTCATGGATAAGTTCTCTTGATGCATGCAGACAGTTGTTCGATTGGAATTTGAGCATGTTTGCGCGCATGCTGCAATCACATTCACGAACACACGGGGTGCCGTAATGGATTGCCAAGCAATTGAAAAATATGAATCAATCCAGTATAATAGCGTCGAGGGCTGGCGTCAGCGGCTGTCAAAAACACTTCACTATCTTCGGCCCGGCTATCCGAAACTCGACCTCGGCGCCATGTCGGATTACATGAAACGGGACATGGGTTTCATGGACGGACGCGACCCGCGCCAGGATTCGGATCTGACGCGATAGAAGACTATGGCGCAGATTTCAGCCCCGCCGTCATCGCAGTTATAACGGCGGGAGGCAAATTCGAACCTGCGTTTTTATGCCTTCGTTGCGCGTAGGCGCTCCACCGCCATCAGCACCCGTTCCGGCGTTGCGGGCGTGTCGAGCCTCGGGCATTCACGGTAGTCGGCGACGCTGGCGACGGCCATGGAGAGCGCCTCCAGCACAGAGATCGGCAGCATGAAGGGCGGTTCGCCGACGGCCTTCGAACGCCCGATGGTCATTTCGGCATTTTCGGCCCATTCCGCGAGCCTGACGTTGAAAATCTTCGGCCGGTCGGAGGCGAGCGGGATCTTGTAGGTCGACGGCGCATGGGTCCTCAGTCGGCCCTTGTCGTCCCACCAGAGTTCCTCGGTCGTCAGCCAGCCCATGCCCTGCACGAAGCCGCCTTCCACCTGACCGATATCGATGGCGGGATTGAGCGATTTTCCTACGTCGTGCAGCACATCGACCCGGTCGACCATATATTCACCGGTCAGCGTGTCGATGGAAACTTCCGAGACGGCGGCTCCATAGGCGAAGTAGTAGAACGGCGTGCCGCGGCCGGTGTTGCGGTCCCAGTGAATTTTTGGCGTCTTGTAGAAGCCGGCGGCGGAAAGCTGGATGCGGGCGAAATAGGCTTGCCTGATGAAATCCGGGAAGGGCACCAGTTCTTCGCCGATCTTGACGTGGTTCGGCACGAAGCTGATGTTCTCTCGCTCCGTTTGCCAGCGTTCGGCTGCGAAATCGACCAGCCGTTCCTTGATTTGCCGCGCTGCGTCGTAGGCCGCCATGCCGTTGAGGTCGGAGCCGGATGACGCAGCGGTCGCCGAGGTGTTCGGCACCTTGCCGGTGGTTGTCGCCGTGATCTTCACATGACCGATATCGACCTGGAAACTGTCGGCCAGAACCTGCGCCACCTTGGTATAGAGGCCTTGTCCCATCTCCGTGCCGCCATGGTTCAGGTGGATTGAACCATCCTGGTAGACATGCACCAGCGCGCCAGCCTGGTTGAAGGCCGTCATGGTGAAGGAGATGCCGAACTTCACGGGCGTCAGCGCGATGCCCTTGCGGATCACCCGGCTGGTCGTGTTGAAGTCGATGATCGCCTTACGGCGCGCCTGATAGTCGGCGCTCGCCTCCAACTCGGAGACGATGCGGTGAATGATGTTGTCTTGCACCTGCTGGTGATACGGCGTGAGGTCGCGGCCCGACCCTTTTTCGCCATAGAAATTCAGCTTGCGGATGTCGAGCGGATCCTTGCCGAGCGCATAGGCGATCTCCTCGACGAAGCGCTCGCCCCCGATCATGCCCTGTGGTCCGCCGAAGCCGCGATAGGCGGTGTTCGAGACAGTGTGTGTCTTCAGGGGTTGTGAGGTCAGTTTCACATGCGGGTAGAAATAAGAGCTGTCGGCGTGGAACAGAGCGCGGTCGGTGACAGGGCCGGAGAGGTCGGAGGAATAGCCGCAACGCGCAGCGTAGTTCGCCTTCACTGCATGAATGCGGCCCTCGTCGTCGAAGCCTACCTCGTAATCGACGAGGAAATCGTGCCGTTTGCCGGTCGCCGTCATGTCCTCGTCGCGGTCGGGGCGGAATTTGACGGCGCGATTGAGCTTCTTGGCCGCGACGGCAGCGAGCACCGCAAACTGGTTACCCTGCGTTTCCTTGCCGCCGAAGCCGCCACCCATGCGCCGGACCTGTACGGTCACGGCATTGGACGGCACACCGAGAACATGGCCGACCATGTGCTGCACTTCGCTCGGGTGCTGGGTGGAAGACCAGACCGTGATCTCGTCGTCCTCGCCGGGAATGGCTAAGGCGATATGGCTTTCGAGGTAAAAATGCTCCTGGCCGCCGATCCGCATGCGGCCGGCGAGGCGGCGAGGAGAGAGTTCCAGTTCCGCCTCTGCATCGCCTCGCTGCAGCGTGAGCGGCTTGGTAACGAGTTCCGCGCCGTTTTCGAGCGCATCGGTGATGTCGGTGAAATGCGGAAGGTCGCGATAGGTGATCTTCGCCTTGCGCGCTGCACGCCTTGCGATGTCGCGGCTCTCGGCGATCACCGCAAAGGCCGGCTGGCCGTGAAACTGCACGAGGCCGTCGGCAAGCACCGGCTCGTCATCGAGATGGCTGGGGCTGATGTCGTTGGAATGCGGCATGTCCTTGGCCGTCAGCACGCAGACGACGCCGGCAGTGGCTATGACCTCCAACAGGTCCATTGCGACGATCTCGGCATGGGCGCGGTCCGTCATTCCCAGCGCGCCATGCAACGTTCCGGCGGGTTCCGGCATGTCATCGATATAATCTGCAGTGCCGGAGACATGCTTGTGGGCACTGTCATGGCGCAGCGCCGAATGCATCGGGCCGGCGATCGTCTTGCGCTCTTCGAAGGTGGATTTGTCCATCAATTTACCTTCCGTGCAGCAAGTGTCGAACCCCTCATCCGGCCTGCCGGCCACCGTCTCCCCGTCGGAACGGGGAGAAGGGACAAGCGGTGCTCTCCGTCGTCCCCTCTCCCCGCGTGCGGGGAGAGGGCTAGGGGCAGTCCCAACATCGGATTGCGAGCGCTCATGCTGTCTCCTCGAACCGAACGAGCTCTGCCCTTTCGCCGGCCGTTTCCAGAAAAAACCGCATCAGCAGGTTCTTTGCGGCCAGCATGCGATAGGTTGCCGTGGCTCGCCAGTCGGTCAGTGGCTGATAATCCTGTTCAAAGGCTGCTTGCGCCGTCTTGATCGTCTCTTCGTTCCAGGGCTGCCCGATCAGCGCCGCTTCGACCTGCGTTGCCCGCTTGGGCGTTCCGGCCATGCCGCCAAACGCAATCCTCGCCGACTGCACCCGGTTGCCGCCATCGAGTCCTATACGGAACGCGCCACACAGGGCGGAAATGTCCTCGTCACGACGCTTTGAGACTTTATAGACAGAGAACAGCTCGCCATCGGGCAGACTGGGGACGAAGACGCTCTCGACGAATTCTCCGGGCCTGCGATCCTGCCGTCCATATTCGATGAAATAGTCCTCAAGCGGAATGGTCCTCCGTCCGCCTTTCGAGCGCAGCGTCACGCTGGCACCGAGTGCGATCAGCGGCGGCGGGCTGTCGCCGATCGGCGAGCCATTGGCGACATTGCCGCCGATCGTGCCCATATTGCGCACCTGCTCGCCGCCGAGCCGGTCAAGCAGGCGACCGAAGGCGGGGTAGCACGCCGAGATCAGGTCGAAAGCCGCCGAATAGGTCACGCCTGCGCCAATGACAATGCCCTCTTGCGTCTCCTCGATCGACTGCAGTTCCTCGATGCCGTTGATGAAGATGACCGGATTGATTGCGCGCATCTGCTTGGTGATCCAGAGACCGACATCGGTGCAGCCGGCGACCACGGTCGCCTGCGGATAGCTGTCGAGAACGTCGGCCAGGGCCGCGGCCGAGCCGGGAACGATGAGCCTGGCCGCTTCATCGCCGATCGAGATAGTTTCATTGCTGCGGATTGCCTTGAGGCGGGCTGTAATATCCTGGCGCGCCTTCATCAGCGGGTCGAACACCGAATCAGGCCTTATCGTGCCGACCGCCTCAGCTGCCTTGACGATCGGCTCGTAGCCCGTGCACCGACAGAGATTGCCTTGCAGCGTCTTTTCGATCTCGGCGCGGCCTGGATTGTCCTTCGACAGCCACAGCCCGTAGAGCGACATGACGATGCCGGGCGTGCAGAAGCCGCACTGCGAGCCGTGATAATCGACCATGGCCTGCTGCACGGGGTGCAGCGCTCCGTCCTTTGCGGCCAGGTGCTCGACGGTGACGACATGGGTCGCATTGAGCGATCCGGTGAAACGGATGCACGCATTGACGCTTTCGTAGACGAGATCGTCGCCAGCGAGCCGGCCGACGAGAACGGTGCAGGCACCGCAATCGCCCTCGGCGCAACCTTCCTTGGTTCCCGTCAAGCGCCGCTCCAGGCGCAGGAAGTCGAGCAGCGTCCCGGTTGGCGACACTGACGTCAGCGCGATGTCCCGGTCATTCAGAATAAAGCGGATGCTGCCGGCGGACTTGGTCATGCGGTCTCTTCTTGTTGTATCCACACTGGAAACTATGCCTAAAACAGGCAGCGTGACAATTGCGTTTTTCCCGCTGCAGTCCCTGCTTCGCCTGCAGCGCGAAAGTGCGGTGATTTGCGTTTTGTTTTCGTTTGACATTCGTTTTTGTATCGTATTGAAGTTTTTGAAACGCGTGCCGTCTTGAGGAGAGATCGGCAGGCTCAGAAACGCTGGGAGGGGCAGAATGAGCGGATATGTTCTCGCAATCGATCAGGGCACGACCTCGAGCCGCGCGATCGTTTTTGACGCGAAGCAGAGGGTGATCGGTTCCGGGCAGAAGGAATTCAAGCAGCTTTTCCCGAAATCCGGCTGGGTGGAGCATGATCCCGAAGAGATCTGGGACACGGTCGCCTCGACGATCAAGGAAGCCATCCGCAAGGCCGGCATCAAGGCGAGCGACCTTTCAGCGATCGGCATCACCAATCAGCGCGAGACGGTCGTCGTCTGGGAGCGCGAGAGTGGCAAGCCGATCCACAATGCCATCGTCTGGCAAGACCGCCGCACCGCCTCCTATTGCGACAAGCTGAAGCGGCAGGGGCTGGAAAAGACCTTCACCAAGAAGACCGGCCTTTTGCTCGATCCCTATTTCTCCGGTACCAAACTCTCCTGGATGCTCGCCAATGTGAAGGGCGCGCGCACCCGCGGATCCAAGGGCGAACTCTGCTTCGGCACGATCGACACATTCCTGATCTGGCGGTTGACGGGCGGCAAGTCTTTCGTCACCGACGCGACCAATGCCTCTCGTACGCTGATGTACAACATCGCCACCAACGAGTGGGACCGCGACCTGTTGGATATCCTGCGCGTTCCCGAAGCAATGCTGCCGCAGGTCCTCGATTGCGCCGCTGATTTCGGCGTCACCGAAGCGTCGATCCTCGGGGCGGAAGTCCCGATCCTCGGCGTTGCCGGTGACCAGCAGGCCGCAACCATCGGTCAGGCCTGCTTTCAGCCCGGCATGATGAAATCGACCTACGGCACCGGCTGTTTCGCACTTCTCAACACCGGAAAGGACATCGTCCGCTCGAAGAACCGCCTTCTGACGACGATCGCCTATCGTCTCGACGGCGAAACCACCTATGCGCTGGAAGGCTCGATTTTTGTCGCCGGCGCTTCCGTACAATGGCTGCGCGACGGGCTGAAGGTGATCAAGGCGGCTCCGGATGCCGGGACGCTCGCCGAGAGCGCCGATCCGTCGCAGGAGGTCTATCTCGTGCCGGCCTTTACCGGTCTGGGCGCCCCGCATTGGGATCCGGACGCACGCGGCGCGATCTTCGGCATGACGCGCAACACGGGCCCGGCGGAGTTTGCCCGCGCAGCTCTCGAGGCCGTCTGCTACCAGACGCGCGACCTTCTCGACGCAATGCACAAGGACTGGAGGAGCGACGGCAAGGAAACCGTCCTGCGCGTCGATGGCGGCATGGTGGTGTCCGACTGGACCATGCAGCGCCTGGCCGATCTGCTCGACGCCCCGGTGGACCGTCCGACCATCCTTGAAACCACCGCGCTTGGCGTGGCCTGGCTCGCCGGCAGCCGCGCAGGAGTC
Source organism: Rhizobium giardinii bv. giardinii H152 (assembly GCF_000379605.1). GTDB lineage: Bacteria > Pseudomonadota > Alphaproteobacteria > Rhizobiales > Rhizobiaceae > Pararhizobium > Pararhizobium giardinii. The sequence continues at coordinate 258,325 of NZ_KB902680.1, forward strand.
TGGCCGAACCAGAAGGATTTCGCCAAATCCTGGGCAAAGGACCACCGGTTCGAGCCGAAGATGGACGAGGCAACACGGAAGACGAAGATCAAGGGCTGGAAGGATGCCGTGCGGCGGACGTTGAGCGAAGGCTAGGAAACGTTGAAACGTTGCTGCCCGATGTTAAATGTAGTAACGTTGCTACAATTTGCCGGAGGACGCGGATGGTCACCACTCTTTCGAGCCGTGAATTCAATCAGGATACTGGCCGCGCCAAGAAAGCGGCGGAAAGCGGCCCGGTTTTCATCACCGACCGGGGCCGGCCGGCACATGTGCTGTTGTCGATCGAGGAATACCGAAGATTGACCGAACCGAAGGCGGCCGAGCCTGTGAAGGAAAAAACCATCGCGGAACTGCTGTCTATGCCGGCCGACGACGACATCGATTTCGAGCCACCCCGGCTCGGTGGTGATTGGGGTTTGAAAATCCCCGACTTTTCCTGATGTATCTTTTAGATACGAATGTCCTTTCGGAACTGCGAAAGGTGAAGAAAGGAATGTGTGATCCGGCGGTTTTCGCTTGGTCGAAAACGGTTTCGCCATCAGCTCTCTTTGTTTCTGTTGTCACTCTTTTTGAGCTGGAAATCGGTATCCTGTTGCTTGAGAGGAGGGATCGGCTCCAAGCTGCCAAGATGCGCCGATGGCTGGATGATCAGATTATTCCGGCCTTTGCGGGGCGCATATTGAACATTGATCTCCCAATTGCCCTGACATGCGCCACTCTTCATGTTCCGGACGAGCGCGCAGAGCGCGACGCGTTCATCGCGGCTACTGCGCTTCAAACGGATTTCACCGTGGTGACGCGCAATATTCGCGACTTTCAGGGAACGGGTGTCCAAATACTCAATCCCTGGCAGATTTGAGAGCCAGGAGAAACGTAGTGTTTCGCCTTTCGTGCTGTGTCTTCATCGTTTCTATGGTTAACAACGCTTGCAATTCTGGCTGACAAGGCAGGAAGTCATGGAACTCGGTCTATACACATTCGGAGACGTTCATCCCGAGGCGCCCACCGGGCGCGGCCGGGAAGGCGAGGAGCGGGTGCGGCATCTTATCGAGGAGATCGAACTCGCCGATCAGGTCGGGCTCGATGTCTTCGGGCTTGGCGAACATCATCGCCCGGATTACGTCGCGTCTGCTCCGGCGATGATCCTTGCCGCCGCTGCGTCGCGCACGAAAAATATCACGCTGACAAGCGCCGTCACGGTGCTGAGTTCGGACGATCCGGTCCGGGTGTTCCAGCAGTTTGCGACGCTTGACCTCATCTCCAACGGTCGCGCCGAAATCATGGCGGGGCGCGGATCGTTCATCGAATCCTTCCCGCTGTTCGGCTACGACCTCGAAGACTACGACCAGTTGTTTGCCGAGAAACTGGACCTGCTGCTGGCCATACGCGCGGGCGAGAAGGTGACCTGGGCGGGCGAGAAGCGTGCGCCGATCAACGGCCGGGGCGTCTATCCGCGCCCGCTCAACGATCCGCTGCCGGTCTGGATTGCCGTCGGTGGCACGCCGCAATCGGTGGCGCGCGCCGGTGCGCTCGGCCTGCCGGTGGCGCTCGCCATCATCGGCGGTGAGCCGGCCCGTTATGCGCCGCTCTTCGATCTCTACCGCGAGGCCGCCCGCCGCGCCGGGCAGGATGCCGCCAAACTGAAGACCAGCATCAATGTGCACGGTTTCATCGCCGACACCACAGAGACTGCGGCCGACCAGTTCTACGGTCCGCAGGCGGAAGTGATGAACCGCATCGGTCGCGAGCGCGGTTGGGGGCCGACCAACCGGTCGCATTTCAACCAGGCGATCGGGCCAAACGGTAATCTGTTTCTCGGCGATCCTGAAACGGTCGCGGAAAAGATCGTCCGGCACCAGCGGATCTTCAGGAATGACCGGTTCCTGCTGCAGATGGCGATCGGCCTGATGCCGCATGACCAGATCATGCGCGGCATCGAACTCTACGGCACGAAGGTGGCGCCGCTGGTGCGCGCGGCTTTGGCCGAAGATGCGCAGCAGGCGGAAACCGCCTGATATCGCCGCTTTTCCTGCAATTGGCGTCTGGATTGGCCGCTTTCGGCGCGTTACATAGACCGCCGAAAGCGAGAAACAATGACCCTCAACAATGACGAAGACCTGCAGCGGTTGAAGGAAATCGGCCGCATCTGCGCCAATGCGGTGCAGATCATGGGCGCCGCTCTCGAGCCCGGCATCACCACGGCGGAGCTCGATGCCATCGGCCGAAAGGTGCTCGAGGATGCCGGCGCCCGCTCGGCGCCCGAACTCACATATAATTTCCCCGGCGCGACCTGCATCAGCGTCAATGAAGAGATCGCCCACGGTATTCCCGGAGCGCGCGTCATCCAAGCCGGCGATCTGGTCAACATCGACGTCTCGGCCGAGAAGAACGGGCTGTTTGCCGACACCGGTTCCTCCTTTGCGGTTCCGCCAATCAAGCCGCAGATCGAGCGGCTTTGCCGCGACGGCAAGCGCGCCATGTGGGTCGGCCTGAATGAGGTCAAGGCAGGCAAGCCGCTGGCGGCGATCGGCAATGCCATCGGGAGCTTCGCCAGGAAGAACCGCTATACGCTCGTTACCAACCTGGCGAGCCACGGCGTCGGCCGGTCGCTGCACGAGGAGCCGACGGAAATCGCCACCTGGCCGGACAAGCACGAGAAGCGCAGGATGACCGACGGCATGGTGTTCACAATCGAGCCCTTCCTGTCGCTGGGCGCCCAATGGGCCGAAGGCGGCGATGACGAATGGACGCTCTACAGCGAGCCGCGCGCGCCGACCGTTCAGTACGAACATACGGTGGTCGTCACGCGCAATGGGCCCATGGTCGTCACCCTTCCGGGTTGATCCGCAAGGGCGACTATTCACGTCCTTGAACGACTGCATCAAATTTTGTCGTTTGTGTTTGCCATGCTGCGTTGCAATAACGGTGGTATGACGACGCTGGACCGTCCTTTGAACCGGAGCCTTGCTCCCACGGCGTTTGCCGGTGCCATCGCCATGGCGGCAGCCATGGGTTTCGGGCGCTTTTCCTACACGCCTATCCTGCCCGGCATGATGGCCGGTCTCGGCCTGACGCCCGCCGACGCCGGGATCGTCGCGTCCGCCAATTTCATCGGCTATCTGCTGGGAGCGGTTGCCGCAGGCTATGGTTGGGCGGCAGGACGGGAGAGGGCCATTGCCCTTTCGGCGCTGGTTGCGACGGCGGTGCTGCTGCTGGCCATGGGGCTGACATCGTCGCTTCTGTGGTTTTCCGTCATTCGCTTTCTTGCCGGTCTGGCCAGCGCCTTTACGATGATCTTCACGTCTGCGATCGTGCTCAGCAGGGGGCTTGCCGCCGCCAATCCGCATGTCCAGTCGGTGCATTTCGGCGGTGTCGGCATGGGCATCGCGGTTTCCTCGCTGATGGTGTTCCTGCTGCCGGCCGGCGGTTTCGGTGATTTCGCAAGCTGGCAGGTGGCCTGGTTCGGCGGCGCCGTCATCGCCTGTCTCGGCACGCTCATCGTGGCCGCGCTGCTGCCGGAAGGACCAGCGGGGCACCGGACCGGCGGCAAGGAAAAACCGCTCCGCTGGACCCGGCCGCTTGTCGTCATCACGCTCACCTATGGCCTGTTCGGCTTCGGCTACGTCATCACCGCCACCTTCCTTGTCGCGATGGCGCGCCAGGGCGCGACCGATCACAGCATCGAATTCTTCGCATGGCTGATCACCGGCCTGAGCGCCGCCGTATCGGTGCATGCCTGGCACCGTGCCGTGCCGCGACTGGGGATCGTCGGGGTCTATCTGGCAGGGCTGCTGGTCGAATCTGTCGGCCTTGTGCTGGCAGTCGCCCTGCCGTCACCCTACGCGCCGCTGATCGGCGGTCTGATGCTCGGTGCGACGTTCATCATGGTCACCGCCTATGGCCTGCAGATCGGCCGGGCGCTGGCACCCCAAAGCCCGCGCAAGGCGCTCGCCTTCATGACCGCCGCCTTCGGCGTCGGCCAGATCGTCGGGCCGCTCGTCGCGGGCTTGCTCGCCGAGCGCAGCGGCAGTTTTTCCGCGCCGACATTGCTCGCGGCAGGCGTACTGCTTTTCTGTGCAGCGCTGACCGGCGTCCAGATGCGTCGCACGTGGCCGCGATTAAATAACGGTAACATTAGCTTGTCGTGATTGGCAGGTGAGGGCTTTTGCCCTAGGTTCGGCGCATCGAAGCGCGGGCGTTCGCCCGCCCCAAGAAACGCGAGTGCAAGCCTTGTTCCATTCCTTCTTTCCCAATCCGAAGCTGTTTTTCCCCTCCGCACTGCTTTGGACGATCGTTGTGGTTGCCATATGGTACTCGGTCGGGGCCGACATCGGAGCCCAGTTTGGTCTGCCGCAACTAGGCCCCGGTCAGGAGCCCCCCATCGGCCTTGGGCATTTCTTCACGACGGCTTCCATCTGGTTCTATATCTATTTCATCTCCTCCATGGTGCTCTTCTGCCTCTTCTGGCATTTCTACGCAGCTGAGCACCCCTGGAAATCATGGTCGGTCTGGGGATCTACCTTCATCATTTTCACGGTCTATTTCTCGGTCGATATCAGCGTTGCGCTCAACAATTGGCGTCGTCCGACATATGATCGCATTGTCGAGGCGTTGAAGGCGCCAAACACTGTTCAAGCATCGGAAATCTATGGCTATGCCTTCATCTTCTTCCAACTCGCCACGGTCTACATTATTTCGGCAGTCCTGATCAGTTTCTTTACCAGCCACTATCTGTTCCGTTGGCGTACCGCCATGAACGATTTCTACTATTCGGTCTGGCCCAAAGTGCGCCACATCGAGGGCGCTTCGCAGCGCATTCAGGAAGATACGATGCGGTTTGCGACGACGGTCGAAGGGCTTGGTGTCCGCCTGATCGACTCCGTCATGACGCTCATTGCGTTTCTGCCGGTGCTCCATGCGCTGTCGAGTAATATCAAAGAGTTGCCTATCGTCGGGGCGATACCGTATCCGCTCGTCATTGCGGCAATTGCCTGGTCAATCTTCGGTACGGTCATGTTGGCGATCGTTGGGGTGAGGCTGCCTGGCCTGGAGTTCCGCAATCAACGTGTCGAGGCGGCATATCGAAAGGAACTCGTGTATGGTGAAGACCATGCTGACCGTGCTCAACCCCTGACGATTCAGGAATTGTTCAGCAACGTCCGCAAGAACTATTTCAGGCTGTATTTCCACTACACCTACTTCAACGTCGCCCGATATTTTTATCTGCAGACAGACAATATCTTCCCCTTGTTCCTTATGGTTCCGTCGATCGTTGGGGCGACGATCACCTTTGGCCTCATGCAGCAGATTCAGGGCGCCTTTACGCAGGTCACGAGTTCTTTCCAGTACCTCGTCAATTCCTGGCCGACGGTGATTGAGCTGATTTCGATCTACAAACGTCTTCAGGCGTTCGAGGCCGCGATGGAGGGGGAACCTCTGCCGGCAATCGACCGCGAATTTATCGAAGCCGGCGAGAATGAAAGCCTTGCCTGATCTTCAGGGCACTATTGGGAGGCGGCTTCGGCCGCCTTCTTCTCATCCCCAATCAGCGGCAGCGCCTCGGCGTAGCTGACGCAGGCGACATCGGGCTTGCTGCAGGTCTCGGTCAGGAACCGGTCGAGCGCCCGCCAATAGGCGCCGCCATTCATTTCGACGAAGTGGAAACCGAGTTGCAGCGGAATGCGGCCGCCCTCGTACTGCGCCTCGAACGCTTTGCGGTAGGCGTCGAGCGTGCGCTCCTCGAAGAGGGCGCTGTCCTTTCGGTTTTCCACGCCCATCGAATGGCGGATGAAGAGATTGTAGTCCATGCCGATCACGCGGCGCTGTTGCGGGCCTTCCGGAATGAGAGGCAGGCCGAAACGCGGCATGCCGTCGGCGTCCGATGGCCAGCCGGGGCCTTTGGTGACGAGGCTCGCATCATAGGTAAAGCCGGTCTTTTTCAGCGCGGGCAGCAGGCCATCGCTTAGGGAGAGATAGGGCGCGCGAAATCCCTTGATGTCGTTTGCGGCGAAATCCGCCCAGCCTTGAGGCTCCTCGCCCTCGATGCCACCGGCCTTCCAGGCGTTCAAGAGCGCGGTGTGGAAGGCGGTGAATTCCTGTGTCCAGTCGGCCGCGCTCCAGCCCTTGCCGTCGAAATGGCCGCAGGCGTGGCTGCCGATATCGTGGCCGGTTTGGTGCGCCTGCCAGATGTGGCGCACGCGAGCCTGTATTTCCTCGCGGCTCTGGGCAAAGCCGACATTGGAGCGTCCGGCCTTCTGTCCGGGCGCCTGATACGTCTTGCCGCCCTCCGCTCGCGTCATCAGGAAGGTGCAGGAGAGAAAGTAGGTGAAATGCGCGCCCGTCCGCTTGCCCATCTCCAGGCTCTTTTCCCAAAGCCTGTTGTCGTGGGCGCCGTCGAAGGAGATGAGGACAAGCTGTTTTCGGCCTGCTGTAGCAAGTGGTTGTGCCGCCTGGGCGAGGGCGGGGACCAGGGCCAAGGCAAGAGCAAGGCCGGGAGCGGCGAGAAATCTGGGCATGCGGAAACCTTGGAGGCGGGTGCGGAGTTGCGACCCCTGCCTCATGAATAAGGCAATCCTTTGATCGCGCTGGAATCTTGCCTCCGATCCGGCTATTCGAAGAGGCAGAAAATCTCACAAACGGCGGATGGGCTTCATGACACTTCTTCTTCTGGGCATCGTCATCTTTCTCGGCATGCATCTCGTGCGCGTCGTGGCACCTGGCCTGCGTGCCTCGGTCATCGAGCGCCAGGGCAAGGGCGCCTGGATGGGCATTTATACGGCCATCAGCCTCGTCGGCCTCCTGCTGATCATCTACGGCTTCGGCGAGGCGAGGGCGGTCACCGGCATGCTTTACAACCCGCCGGTCTTCCTGAAGCACATTTCGCTGCTCTTGATGTTGCTTGCCTTCATCTGTCTCGCCGCCGGCTTTCTGCCGGCAGGCCGCATCGCCGTCGCGGTCAAGCATCCGCAGGTCCTGTCGATCAAGATCTGGGCGCTCGCCCATCTGCTCGCCAATGGCGAGACCTCTTCGGTATTGCTGTTCGGTTCGTTCCTGGCCTGGGCGGTCATTCTGCGCATCTCGCTGAAGCGGCGGGAGCGGGCGGGCGAAAAGGTGCTGCCGGTCTTTCGTTCCACGTCCAACGACCTGCTGGCGGTAGTCATCGGTGCTGTCGCCTATGGCCTGTTTGTCTGGAAATTGCACGAGTGGCTGATCGGTGTTGCCCCGATTGTCATCAGCTAAACAGGGCTAAATGCGCGTGCCCCCTTACAACGGCCTCAAAATACGCTAGAAGCGCGCAATCTTACTTTCATCTTTGCAGGGAAGGCCGGGCAACCGGAACAGGAAATGGCGAACCAGGACGACAGCTTTATTCGCGAGGTCAACGAAGAACTGCGCTCCGAGCAGGTCAAGGCCGCCTGGACGCGCTTTGGCGGCGTCATCATCGGGATCGCCATCCTCATTGTTCTCGGGACCATCGGCAAGGTGGGTTACGAATACTGGCACGAAACCTCGGCTTCGCAGTCGGGCGACCAGTTTCTGGCGGCCCTGACGCTTTCCAAGGAAAACAAGGCCGACGAGGCTCTGGCGGCTCTGACGGCACTCGAGAAGGAAGGCTACGGCGCCTATCCGGTGCTGGCAAAGATGCGCGCGGCGACGCTTACCGCGCAGAAGGGTGATGTCGCCGCTGCCGTTCAGGCTTTCTCCGACATTGCCAAGGATGCCAGCCTGCCGCAGGCGATGCGCGATGCCGCCCGGATGCGTGCGGCCTATCTGCTGATCGATACCGGCACCTATGAGCAGGTTTCGGCCGAAGCCGAGCAACTCGCCGTCCCGGGTAACGGCATGCGCCATTCGGCGCGCGAAGCCCTGGGGCTCGCAGCCTACAAGGTCGGCGATATGGCAAAGGCAAAGACGTGGTTCCAGCAGATCGTCGATGATGCCGAAACCCCGCGCAATCTGGCGAACCGCGCCCAGATGCTGCTCGACCTGATCGCCGCCAGCGGCAAGGCGGCCTGACCGGACGTTTCAAAAACAAGTGCCAGGGCATGATGCTCTGAAGAAGACAGGATAACTTGATGAACTTCACCGTCGCCATCGTCGGGCGCCCCAATGTCGGCAAATCCACGCTGTTCAACCGTCTGGTTGGCAAGAAGCTGGCGCTTGTCGATGATACGCCGGGCGTTACCCGCGACAGGCGGCCGGGCGACGCCAAGCTCGTGGACCTGCGCTTCACCATCATCGACACCGCCGGCCTCGAGCAGTCGGGGCCTGAGACCCTGCAGGGGCGCATGTGGGCGCAGACGGAGGCGGCGATCGCAGAGGCTGACCTGACGCTTTTCGTCGTCGACGCCAAACATGGTTTGACCCCGGCCGACGAGACGCTCGGCGAGATGCTGCGCCGTCGCGGCAAGCCGGTCGTGCTGGTTGCCAACAAATCCGAGGCCAAGGGCTCGGACGGCGGTTATTACGACGCCTTCACATTGGGCCTCGGCGAGCCGGTCGCCATTTCGGCGGAGCACGGCCAAGGCATGATCGATCTGCGCGATGCGATTGTCGAAGCGCTCGGCGAGGACCGCGCTTTTCCGCCGGAAATCGACGAAGCCGAGACCGATGTCGACCTTCGCGGTGATGAGGGAGCGGAAGACGACGAGGACTTCGAGCCGGAATATGACGACACCAAGCCTTTGCGGGTGGCGATCATCGGCCGTCCGAATGCCGGCAAGTCGACGCTGATCAACCGCTTTCTCGGCGAAGACCGCCTGCTGACCGGTCCCGAGGCTGGCATTACCCGCGACAGCATCTCGGTCGAATGGGACTGGCGCGGTCGCACCATCAAGATGTTCGACACCGCCGGGATGCGCAAGAAGGCGCGGGTGCAGGAAAAGCTGGAAAAGCTCTCCGTCGCCGACAGCCTGCGCTCCATCCGCTTTGCCGAAGCCGTCGTCATCGTCTTCGATGCGACCATCCCCTTCGAAAAGCAGGATCTGCAGCTTGCGGATCTGGTGATCCGTGAAGGTCGCGCGCCGATCCTCGCCTTCAACAAGTGGGATCTGGTAGAAGACCCGCAGGCGTTGCTTGCCGATCTCAGAGAAAAGACCGAGCGCCTGCTGCCGCAGGCCCGCGGCATCCGTGCCGTGCCGATTTCCGGCCAGACGGGCTACGGCCTCGACAAGCTGATGCAGTCGATCATCGATACCGACAAGGTCTGGAACCGCCGCATTTCGACCGCCAAGCTCAATCGCTGGCTCGAACATCAGCAGGTGCAGCATCCGCCGCCGGCCGTGTCGGGCCGCCGCCTGAAGCTGAAATACATGACCCAGGTGAAAGCCCGTCCGCCGGGCTTCATGATTTCCTGCACGCGCCCCGACGCCGTGCCGGAAAGCTATATCCGCTACCTGACCAACGGTCTGCGCAACGATTTCCAGATGCCCGGCGTGCCGATCCGCATCCATCTGAGGGCATCGGAAAACCCGTTCGAGAACCGCAAGAAGCGGAAATGAATAGCTGGCTTGAGCCTACCACGTGATGAAGGTGGGACTGTAGCTTGCGACCTTGCTGTCGCGTGTGATCAAGGTCAGCGGTTCCGTCACCGCCTGCGCGATCAGCAGGCGGTCGAACGGGTCAGCATGAACTGTTTTTAGATGTCCGCTCGCGGCCGCGTGCTCAACTGAAATGTCGAGAAAACTGTATCCGACAGTCTTGAAATACCGAGCCGCGTCCTCCCCGTCTAAAGGCGGCGCACCGGCGCGGCGCAGGGGAAAGTCAAACGCCCTATCGCGACATGGGTATCGAGGAGCAACCTCATTCGGTATCGACACCGAAAAGCTTGGCGACATCCTCATCCAGCGCGCTGAAGTTTTCCAGCGACATGTCCGGAAATTGTCCGTCAAGCAATCCCAGGCGTCGCAGCCCTTTTTCTTTGATGATCGGGACCAGTCTCGCCGCCGGCTTGCCATCTCGGGCGATGATGATTTCGTTTTCCGTGCCGTCCTCGATGGCGCTGACAAGCTGTGAAAGCCGGGTTTTCGCTTCCAGCATGTTTACCTTGGTCATCGGTCGGATCCTTGGGCTAGACTTAGCTAAGGATAGTATTTAGCGCGGCGAATTGCGAAATGCCGCGATTTAGAACAGGGCTTCCAGCTTGTCCCTGGCGACCAGTGCGCCGTGATGCTGAATGACTGCGGCCGCCGTCTGCGCAGCGAACCGTGCCGCCGCGACAGGATCGCCGTCGGCGGCGTAGCGGGCGAGGAACGCGCCGTTGAAGCTGTCACCGGCGCTGGTCGTATCGACGATCTTCTCCACCTTGGCCGAGGGAACGAATTCAGAGGCGCCTCCGCCGAAGCTCAGCGTCACGCCCTTTGCCCCATCCTTCACGACGACGTTCTCCACGCCGAGACTGCGATACCGCGTGATCGTTGCCGCAACATCCGCGTCGCCAAAATGGGTTGCTTCATCGTCGAAGCTCGGCATGACGAGGCTGGAGGCGCGGGCGCCGGCGGATATGGTTTCCAGCATACGGGTGTTGTCGTCCCACAGTCGCGGGCGGATGTTGGGATCGAAGACGACGAGCTTGCCGGCAGCCTTGGCGCGGCGCAGTTCCAGGAGCAGCGTCTCGACGGCGTTCGGCGCAAGGATGGCCAGCGTGATGCCCGAAAAGACGAGGATATCGGAGGCTTCGGCGGCCTTACGCAGGTGGTCGGCGTCGTCGGCAAGCAGTTTGGCGGCGGAGACCGAGCGCCAGTAGGAAAAGCTGCGTTCGCCATCCTTCAGATGGATCATGTAGAGCCCCGGCGTACGGCCCTCGATACGGCGGATGTAACCGGTGCCGACGCCGGTCTTTTCGATAAAGGCAAGCATCTCGTCGGAAACCGTATCGGTGCCGACCGCCGTGAAATAGTCGACGGACCAGTCCTCAGGCAGAAACAGCCGGGCGTAATAGGCGGTATTGAAGCTGTCGCCGGCATAGCCCTTGCGCAGGAGATCACCCTCGGCCTGCATCAGTTCCACCATGCATTCGCCGATCGAAAGCAGCCTGCCTGCCATGAAATCCTCCCGCCCATTTTTCAAGTTCTAACGCGTCCTTTGCGCGCCGTATTGGACGCGCGGCGCTTTAGTCGCGCCTTCTTGCGAAAGCCGAGATACGGCTTACCAGCGCGGAAGGCAAGCGGATGCCGTCTCCCCGTGCGCGGTTCAGGGCCTCGAATTTCGAGACGCCGGGGATATGGACGCCGTAGCCGCCTGAAAGCCGCTGCAACTGCGCGGCGAGCCGGTCTTCGAAGCCTCCGTCGAGTAGAGCGGGGGCGATAGCGATGACGGTGAGGCCGCTGCCGGGCGTCCTGTCGCCGCTCATGAAATCCGGCGCATCGAGCGACCAGTTGGCGCCGCTCAGACCCGCCGCCAATACCTCGACCATCAATGCGATATTGGCGCCGCGTGCGCCGCCAAAGGCAAGCATCGCGCCCCTCATCGCCTCCTTCGCATCGGTTGTGGGGTGCCCCGTCGCATCGACCGCCCAGCCTGCCGGGATCGGTTCGCCGCGTGCCGCCGCCTCGCGAATCCGGGCGAAAGCGGTGGCGCTGGAGGATTGGTCGATGAGGAGCGGCGCGCCATTCCTGCGGGGGGCTGCGAAGGCGAGCGGGTTGGTGCAATAGACCGGTTTTGCGCTGCCCGACCCGGCAATCAGCGCGGGACCGTTGGTGGCGGCCAAGCCAACGAGGCCCTGTTGCGCCAGTCGGTAGACATAGTCGCCGAGTTCGCCGGATGTAAAGCTGTTGAATTGGGCAAAGAGTGCAATGCCGTAGGTCCTGGCCTTGTCGGTCAGATCGTCAAAGGCGAGGTCGAAACCCAGCTGCGCAATACCGCCATCGGCATCCACCCGGATCAGGGCGAGGGCGGGGTCTGTCCGCTTGGGTTCCGCCTTGTTGTTGATGCGGCCGGCGACGAGACTGTCGAGATAGTCGACGAGATGGGAAAAGCCGACAGCCGTCGGGCTGCGCGCGTCGGCGTCCACCGTGGCGCGGGCAAGAGATGCGGCCATGGCAGGGCTCGCGCCTGCTCCAAGGAGTGCTGCAACGGCGAATTCACGCGCATGGGCAAAGCTGAATGAGATCCACTTCTCGCTCATCTCATCTCCAGGGTTGCTTCGTCATGAACGGCCAGGCTGCCAAAGATCATGCGGGATTTTTGGCGCTCGCGGATCGGCACAAGGATGTTCGGAAACGGATGCTGCACTGGCTTCTCCGCTTGGTGTGGCTGGCGGGAACCTATCATCATTTTTGCACCACGGTCCGTCAATCTCCCCAGACGGCGGGGAATGCCGTTTACTCGCTGTTTCTGCGACGATACATCTTCCGGCATATTCCCTTGTGATCGCGGAGTCTTTTGATGGCATCTCCCTTGAAGTCCAATCCGGATTGGTGGCGCGGCGCGGTGATCTATCAGGTCTATCCGCGCTCCTTTCAGGATACCAGGGGCGATGGCATCGGCGACTTGAAGGGGGTGATGCTGAGGCTGCCCTATATCGCCAGCCTCGGCGTCGATGCCATCTGGCTGTCGCCGTTCTTCACATCGCCGATGGCCGACATGGGCTATGACGTCTCCGATTACTGCGATGTCGATCCGATGTTCGGCACGCTCGCCGATTTCGACGCCATGCTGCAAAGAGCCCACGAACTGGGCCTGAAGGTCATCATCGACCAGGTCATTTCGCACACGTCCGACCAGCATCCGTGGTTCAAGGAAAGCCGCTCGGATCGCACCAATCCGAAATCCGACTGGTACGTCTGGGCCGATCCGAAACCGGACGGCACCGCGCCGAACAATTGGTTGTCGATCTTCGGCGGTCCGGCCTGGGAATGGGACGGCGTGCGCAAGCAGTATTACATGCACAATTTTTTGGGATCGCAGCCTGATCTCAATTTTCACAATCCGGATGTCCAAGAGGCATTGCTGGAAACCGTCCGCTTCTGGCTGAAGCGCGGCGTCGATGGTTTCCGGCTCGATACCGTCAACTTTTACTTCCACGACGAGGAACTGCGGGACAATCCGCCGCTGGTTTATGACGAAGATGCGATCGGCCTCGACGCGCCTGACGTCAATCCCTATGGCATGCAGAACCATCTCTACGACAAGACACAGCCGGAAAATATCGGTTTCCTGCAACGCTTTCGCGCCCTGCTCGATGAGTTCAGCGATCGTGCGTCGGTCGGTGAAGTGGGCGATGGGGCGCGGTCGCTGAAGACGGTGGCGGCCTATACCGGCGGCAGCGACAAGCTGCACATGTGCTACACATTCGACCTGCTGGGGCCGGATTTCACCGCGACCCATATTCGCCGCTGCGTCCAGGCCTTTCAGGACGCCGTCACCGATGGCTGGGTCTGCTGGGCCTTTTCCAACCACGACGTTACCCGCCATGCCAGCCGTTTCGTGCAGACCGAGGAGGAACGCGAACGTGTGGCAAAGCTCGCGATCTCCGTTCTTGCCGCGCTTCGCGGCTCGATCTGCCTCTATCAGGGCGAGGAGCTGGCACTACCGGAGGCGGAACTCGAACTGGCGGACCTGCGCGATCCCTACGGTATCCGCTTCTGGCCGGCCTTCAAGGGGCGGGACGGGTGCCGCACCCCGATGGTCTGGGAGAAGGAGACGCCCCATGCGGGGTTTTCGACTGCCAGGCCGTGGTTGCCGGTTCCAACTGCACACCGCGCGTTGGCCGTCGACCAGCAGGAAACGGTGACGGATTCGGTTCTTGCCCATTACCGGCAGACGCTCGCTTTCCGAAAGAAACACGCATCCCTGCTGGACGGCAGCATGAGCTTTCTCGAAACCAACCGGGACATTCTGGCCTTCACGCGGGAAAAGGACGGCGAGAGGCTGTTGTTCGTCTTCAACTTGCGCCGCGGGCCGCAGGCGGTTCAACTGCCGAGGGGAGTTAAGGTTGGCGAGGCTGTGCCGATGCCGGGCTTCGCACCAAAGGTGGTCGACGGCGAGATTCTGCTTGAGGCGCTGGATGTATTTTGTGGACGGTTAGCCTGAACCCCGGGGGTTCAATCGGGAGGAGACAAGTATCATTTAATGATATATTCTCGGGCTGGTTTCTGAGGAGCTATGACATGGCATCGAGCTATACATTGGGCGCTCATTACGAAGGTTTCATTCGCGATCTTCTTGCAAGCGGCCGTTACTCCAGCGCCAGCGAAATCATGCGTGATGGCCTGCGCGTGCTGGAAGAGCGAGAGCAACTTCGTGCTGCGAAACTGCAGGCATTGAAGGCCGCTATCGATGAAGGTTTCGCAAGCGGTGAATCCGGGCCAATGGATATGGATGACATCAAGTCAGAAGCGCGTCTGGCTTCTGCCAAGTTTGCTCGTGGCGCTTGAAATCCGCCGGCTGCCAAGGGCGAAAGCCGATCTGATAGAGATATGGCGTTACATCGCGCGCGACAATGAAGGGGCGGCGGACCGACTGTTGGACCGCGTCCAATCTGCGTTGTTGATGCTTTCAAATCAACCGGTTGCCGGGCGAGCAAGGCCGGAACTTCATGACGATTTGCGTAGTTTTGCCGTTGGCAACTACATCATCTTTTATACATTCGGCGAAACGACTTTGACCGTTGTTCGCGTGCTGAGCGGCTTTCGCGATATCTCCGAAGATATGATGCGTTAGCCGCCAAGCTGCTCTCAACCGATCAGCGCAAACTTGTCGACATCCACCAGTCCCATATCCGAAATTTTCAGATGGGGAATGACCGGCAGGGGCAGGAACGCGAGTTGCAGGAACGGCTCCTGCAGCGTTGCGCCGAGAGCGTGGGCGGCCTCGCGCAGGTGGTGCAGCGTGTCGCGCACGCTTTCATAGGGTTCGAGGCTCATCAGGCCTGCGACGGGCAGGGCGATCTCGCCGGTCACCTTGCCATCCTCGACGACGACGAAGCCGCCCTTGATCTCGCCCAGCCGGTTGGCGGCGAGTGCCATATCGTCCTCGTTGACGCCGACGACGCAGATATTGTGGCTGTCATGGCCAACGGTCGAGGCGATCGCGCCCTTCTTCAGCCCAAACCCCTGGACGAAGCCGTTGGCGTGATTGCCGTTGACGCCGTGGCGCTCGATGACCGCGACCTTGATGATGTCACGGCCGAGGTCGACACCCGCCTGATTGCCGGAGGCAGGCAGCTTGAAGCGCCGGTGCTCTGTGATGATCTTGCCCGGCAGAACGCCGATCACCGAGGTCTCCCCCTCGGCATAGGGTACGCCGAAATCGGCGGCGTTGACGTGGCCTGCCTTGACGCTGTCGAGCCCGACGGGAGCAACCGGGCGGCGGGTTGCGAAGAGTTCGTCGGTGACGAGACGGCCCGCGGCCAGGACCTTGTCCGCCTTGCAGTTCTCAAGACTGTCGACAACGACAAGATCGGCCCGCCAGCCCGGGGCCACCAGGCCGCGATCTCTGAGACCGAAGGCGCGCGCCGCCGAAATCGAGGCGGCGCGGTAGACGGCCAGCGGCTCGACCCCTTGCGCGATCGCTTCGCGGATCATGTAGTCGAGATGGCCCTGTTCGGCGATATCGAGCGGATTGCGGTCATCGGTGCATAGCGCCAGGAACGGGGACAGGCGTTCCGTGATGATCGGCATCAGCGCATGCAGGTCCTTGGAGACGGAGCCTTCGCGCACGAGAATGTGCATACCCTTGCGGATCTTCTCGAGCGCTTCGTCTGCCGTGGTGCATTCATGGTCGGTGCGAATGCCGGTGGAAAGATAGCCATTCAGGTCCATCCCGCGCAGCAGCGGCGCATGGCCGTCGATATGGCCGTTCTGAAAGGCTTCGAGCTTGGCGAGACAGACCGGATCCTTATGGATGACGCCGGGAAAGTTCATGAATTCCGCAAGTCCAATGACCTTCTCGTGGTCGCGGAACGGCAGCAGCTTCTCGATCGGCAGGTTGGCGCCGGAGGTCTCCAGATGCGTCGCCGGCACGCAGCTCGAGAGCTGGACGCGGATATCCATGATCGTCTCAAGGGCCGAGTCGAGGAAGAACCGGATGCCCTCGGTGCCGAGCACATTGGCGATCTCATGCGGATCGCAGATCACCGTGGTCACGCCGTAGGGCAGGACGCAGCGATCGAATTCATGCGGCGTCACCAGCGAGGATTCGATATGCAGGTGCGCATCGATGAAGCCGGGAACGACGATCTTGCCGGAAATGTCGATTTCGGTGATGCCTTTATAGCTTCCGCAGGTCCCGGCGATCCGGTCGCCGCAAATGGCGATGTCAGACGAAACAAGCTCGCCCGTTACCAGGTCGAAGAAGCGACCGCCTTTGAGCACGACATCGGCGGGCGCGCGGCCCGTGCCCTGGTCGATCAGTTTTTCAAGTCTTTCGCTCATGGTGGATCCTGTCTCTTCAAGCCCTGGCCGCGATCGGCTCGTTGCCAGCATAGCCGCTGGCGGTAGACATTGCATAGCAGACGGCAGCAAATTGGTGCCCACGAAAGTGGACTTCCCACAGTGTACGGTTGCCCAAAAGGAAATCGGGCGCCGCAGCGCCCGATCCCGTTGATGGCCATTCCATTCATTCGGCAGAGACGATCTTGCCGTCTTCCCACTTGTAGAGCGAGAAGCTCGGCGACGTCAGGTCGCCGGTCTCGCCATAGGTGAGGTTGCCGATGGCGGTGGTGATCGGCTCGCCGGCTTTCAGGGCAGTTGCGACGGCGCTCGCGTCGTCTGCGCTTCCAGCCTTCTCGATGCCAGCCTTGATCACTTCGACAGCGGCGTAGGCGTTGAGGGTGAAGGCCTCAGCCGGGATTTTTGCGGCTTCGAGAGCGGCCACTGCAGCCTTTGAATTCTCGCTCTTCAGAGCGTCCGCGGCGTTGGTGAACACGGTCCCGGCAGCCGCATCGGTGCCGATGCTCCAGAATTCGCTGTTGGAGAGGCCGTCACCGCCGATGAGCTGGATGCTGGCGGAGATGTCGTGAAGCTGGCGGACCAGCAGCCCGGCCTCCGGATGGTAGCCGCCGAAATAGAGAACATCGACCTTCTCCGCTTTCAGGCGAGTGGTGAGCGCGCTCAGATCCTTTTCGCCGGGCGTCAGCGCGTCGTTGAAGACCTCGGTGACACCGCCGGCGTTCAGGGTTGCCTTGAAGGCGTCGGCGAGGCCCTTGCCGTAAGCGCCCTTGTCGTTGAGGATGCCGATGCGCTTGTCCTTGAACTGCTTCAGCACATAGGCTGCGGCCACTTCAGCCTGCTGGTCGTCGCGGCCGCAGGTGCGCAGGACGGTGGCAAGGCCACGCTTCGTCAGATCCGGGGTTGTTGCCGTCGGCGTCACCATCAGGATGCCGTTTTCGGCGAGAACGTCGGATGCCGGCATGGCAACGCCGGAGGTGACCGGACCGACGACAAAGCGGATGCCTTCGGCGATGATCTGGTTTGCGGCCGAAACGCCCTGCTTCGGTTCGCCCGCGTCGTCGGCGAGCTTCAGCACCACCTGTTCGCCCAGAATGCCGCCATTCTTGTTGATCTGGGCGACCGCGACCTCAGCGCCGTTCTTTACCTGATCGCCGTAGGCCGCGACCGGTCCGGTCAGGGGAGCGATCAGACCGATCACGATCTCGGCATGGGCGAGCGGCGCAAAAGCCAGCGTGGCGGCAAGGGTGGCGCCCGTCAGTGTCTTGAAATTCATCTTGTTTCTCCTTGGATGCGTTGCTTCCCCGCGTGCGGCACAATCGCCATTCTTCGACGAAGGCCTGGTACCTCCGTCGAAAGCAAGTCGAGCCCATTGGGTTTCCGTCTCTGGCGGACGGGTAGACTCCAATGATCTAGCGTTTAGGAGCCACTAGACAATTCCGCAAGGTGGATTTTTGAGCAATGTGCGCAGAATTTATACAGTAGTCGCGCAGAAACGGGCCGGAACGTTAGTTCCGGCCCGCTCTTAATGTAAGAAATGACTAAATATTATTCAGTCAGATGTTGGACTGCAATACCTTGCGGATGCCGTCGATCAACTCATCGATCTGCGCCTTCGTGATGATCAGTGGCGGCGAAAGCGCGATGATATCGCCGGTGGTGCGGATGAGATAGCCGCTCTCATAGGCCTTCAGGAAGGCCGAGAAGGCACGTTTGGTCGGCTCGCCGGCGATCGGTGCAAGCTCGATGGCGCCGATCAGGCCGATATTGCGGATCTCGATGACGTTCGGGCAGTCCTTCAGCGAATGCAGCGCGTCGGCCCAGTAGGGAGCGAGCTCGGCTCCGCGCGTCAGCAGACCCTCGTCGCGGTAAGTGTCTAGCGTGCCGAGAGCGGCGGCACAGGCAATCGGATTGCCGGAATAGGTGTAGCCGTGGAAGAACTCGATCATGTGCTCCGGGCCGCTCATGAAGGCGTCGTGGATTTCCGAGGTGACGAAGACGGCACCCATCGGAATGACGCCGTTGGTCAGGCCCTTGGCGGTAACGATCATGTCCGGCTTCACATCGAAATACTGCGCTGCGAATGGTGCGCCGAGACGGCCATAGCCGGTGATGACCTCGTCGAAGATCAGGAGGATGCCATGCTTGGTGCAGATGTCGCGCAGCTTCTGCAGGTAGCCCTTCGGCGGGATCAGCACGCCGGTCGAGCCCGCGACCGGCTCGACGATGACCGCGGCAATGGTCGAGGCGTCATGCAGCGTGACGATGCGTTCCAGTTCCGTGGCAAGATCGGCGCCGTGTTCCGGCTCGCCCTTGGTGAAGGCGTTCTTTTCAGGCAGGTGGGTGTGCGGCAGATGATCGACACCGGTCAGCAGCGTGCCGAACATCTTGCGGTTGGTAACGATGCCGCCGACGGAAATGCCGCCGAAGTTGACGCCGTGATAGCCGCGTTCACGGCCGATCAGACGGGTGCGCGAGCCATTGCCCTTTACCTTGTGGTAGGCGAGCGCCACCTTTAACGCGGTTTCCACCGATTCCGAGCCGGAGTTGGTATAAAGGACGTGTTCCATGCCGTCTGGCGCAATGTCGATCAGGCGGTTCGCCAGCTCGAAGGCTTTGGGATGGCCAAGCTGGAAAGCCGGCGCGTAGTCGAGTTCACCCGCCTGTTGCTGAATGGCTTCGGTGATCAGCGGCCGACAGTGACCGGCGTTGACGCACCACAGGCCCGCCGTGCCGTCAAGCACCTGGCGGCCGTCATGGGTCGTGTAGTGCATGTCCTTCGCCTTGACGAACATGCGCGGTTCTTTCTTGTACTGCCGGTTGGCCGTGAACGGCATCCAGAAGGCGCGCAGGTCGTTGGGCGTGGCGTTAAGGCGGTTCGACATCGTGTACTCCGTGGCGTTTTTCGGTGGCTAAATCCAGGTGGATGAAGCGGAATCTTTACCTGATGGTCAAACTATCAGGGCGCCTTTCAGCGTCAAGCCTTGGTCCGATACGGTCAGACGCGTTTCATGGCTGCAAGGAGGCCACGGATTCCTCATTCGCAGCCGGCCGAGGCAAGACTTGTTGCGCTGCATTTTCTGAAGTTTAACCTGTTTGCCGGAGAGTGGCGCCGCGTTCCCGAAACCTGGGCTCAGGATGGAAATCTTGCCAAAACTTCCGGCCGGTCTGGCGCTTGCGCTTCTCGTCGCCCTTACGGCGCCGGCGTATGCAGCCGACATGATTGCCGACGGCACTTTTGAAAAGGGCGAAGACGGCTTCTGGGCAGCCGGCGGCGTCGCGCTTTCGCGCGAGCGCGGAAAATTATGTGCCGATATCGAAGCCGGGGGGGAGCCATGGGACCGCTTGCTCGGCGTCAACGACCTGCAATTTGCCGTCGGCACGTCCTATCGGCTGAGGATGACGACTGAGGGCGATGAGGAGCGCATTTTCCCGGTGCTGATCCAGCGCAGTGCCGAGCCGTGGACGGCACAGGCAACGTTCACCGTCGGAACCCAGGCAGGGCAGGAGGGATTTTCGACGGTTTTCGGGGCGACCGAAGCTGAACCTGCGCAGATCATTTTCCATCTCGGCGGCGCCGAAAGGCCCTGGCAGCTTTGCCTCGATGACGTAGCGATCAGCGAAGCCACGCCCGAAGAGACTGTGGCCGCGGCGAAAAAGGTGGCACGCGGCCTGCCGGCGCTGGTCAATCAGACCGGTTATTTCCTCGATGGGCCGAAGCGGGCGACAATTCTGTCGGAAGCCGCCAAACCGCTGGCATTCAAGCTTGAGGACACGCATGGCATGGTGGTTGGCGAGGGCATGACTTCGCCTGCCGGTTTCGATGAAACGGTTGGAGCCGACACGCAGATTGTCGATTTTTCCGCTTTCGCGACAGCCGGCGAGGGCTACCGCGTGGTTGTCGGCGGAAGGAAGAGCTATCCGTTTTCCATCGGCCATGACGTCTACGGAAAATTGCGCGTCGATGCGCTCTCCTGGTTTTATCCGCAGCGCAGCGGCATCGAGATCAAGGGCGATATTGCCGGAGCGGCCTATGCCCGGCCGGCAGGTCATGCTCAGGCAAGTCCCAATGAGGGCGACAGCCGGGTGACGTGCCTGACAGGAAAGGTGGCCGCGGAACTCTACGGCAAGGACTGGACCTGCGACTTTACTCTCGACGTCTCCGGTGGCTGGTACGACGCCGGCGACCAGGGCAAATACGTGGTCAACGGCGGTATTGCGGCGGCGCAGCTTCTCGGCACATTTGAGCGCGGTTTGATCTACGGGAAGGGGGCTTCGCCGGTGATCAGCGACAGCCTGTCGCGCATTCCGGAAAACGGAAACGGCATCCCCGATATTCTCGACGAGGCCCGCTGGGAACTCGAATTCCTGATGAAGATGACGGTACCGGACGGCCACCCCTTGGCCGGCATGGCGCATCACAAGGTGCACGATACGAAATGGACCGGAGTGCCGATGCTGCCGCATCTGGATCCGGAAGAGCGGGCCTTGCATCGCCCTTCGACTGCCGCAACGCTTGACCTTGCGGCGGCGGCAGCGCAGGGCGCCCGGCTGTTTGCGCCCTACGACGCGGCATTCGCTGAAAAGCTGCTGGCCGCCGCGAAAAAGGCGTGGCTCGCCGCCGCTGCTAATCCGGTGCTCTATGCGCCGAGGTCGGATGGCCTGCAGGGCGGCGGCGACTACGACGACACTGATATTGCGGACGAAACCTATTGGGCCGCAGCGGAGCTCTACCTGACTACCGGCGAAGCCGAGTATCTTTCAGACCTGAAGACCTCGGTCTATTGGGCAGGGCCGGTCTTTCCGGCCATCGGCGCGTTCAACTGGCGCAGCGTGGCCGGCCTTGGCCGTCTCGATCTGGCGCTCTATGGCGACATGCTGCCCGAGGAGGACAGGGCGATGATCCGCGGTTCCGTCGTCGCGGCTGCGAAAAGCTTCCTTGGCCTGCAGAAGAAGGAGCCCTTCGGGCACATCTATCGGCCGGCCAACAACCGGTATGACTGGGGATCCAACCAGCTTATCCTGCAAAACATGATCGTCGTCTCGGCTGGGTACGACCTGACAGGCGAAAAGCGGTTCCTCGATGGCGTGCGCGAGAGCATGGACTACATCTTCGGGCGCAATGCGATGAACATGTCCTATGTCACCGGCTATGGCAGCGTCTTTGCGAAGAACCAGCATAGCCGTTGGTATGCCCATCAGGTCGATGACACACTGCCCAATCCGCCAGTCGGGACACTGGCCGGCGGACCGAATTCGACGCTGGTCGATGACGTGTCGAAGGCCAGGCTCAAGGGCTGCGCGCCGCAGATTTGCTATGTCGATGACATCATGGCCTGGGGGGCCAACGAAATGGCTATCAATTGGAATGCGCCGCTGGTCTATATCGCCTCCTTCCTGGCGGATGCGCGATGAGTGGACAGACAGGCATCGCCTTCATCGGCACGGGTTTCGTCGCCGATTACTACATGACGACGCTGGCAAATCACCCGCAGTTGCGGCTGGCCGGCGTTTGGGACATCGACCCTGCGCGACTGCAGCAGTTCCGCAGCTATTGGAACGTCCGCGCCTATGCGTCCGAAGCGGAGCTACTGGCGGACCCGGCCATTGCCATCATCGTCAACCTGACGCCGCCGGAGAGTCATCATGCCGTCAACAGGGCGGCGCTGCTCGCGCGCAAGCATGTCTATTGCGAGAAACCCTTGGCGATGACGGTGGAGGAGGCGCGGGAACTGGTCCAACTGGCAAATGAAAAGGGATTGGTGCTCGCCGGCGCGCCCGCCAACGCGCTCAGCGATGCACGGGCGCATTGCGCAGAAATCCTTAGCTCCGGTGTCATCGGCACACCGCGCCTCGCTTACGCGGAAATGGAGGACGGTCCGGTTTTCCTGGACAAATGGCAGCAATGGCGCAGTCGGTCCGGTGCGAAATGGCCCGCGGTTCACGAATTCGAAATCGGCTGCACCCTGGAACATGCGGGCTATGCGACAAGCTGGCTCGTATCGCTGTTCGGACCAGTGGCCAAAGTCGCGGCGTTTTCCGCGCTCACCTTTCCCCACAAGGGGCCGGGTACTGAAAATCTTGCGCTCGGGCCGGATTTTTCCGTCGGCTGCCTGACATTCCGCTCCGGTCTCGTCGCCCGTCTCACCAGCGGACTTGCCATGCCGCGCGATCGCTCGCTGACGATCGTTGGCGACAAGGGCACGATCGCCGTGCGCGATCTCTGGGATAACCGCTCGCCCATCCATGTCGAGCTGGCGGGCGCTCGACGGCCGCTGCTTCATCGCCTGATTGACCGCCTGGAGTGGCAATTCCAGCGGAAATTTGCGTTTCGCCTGATTGCTGGCAAACCGATCGCTTATCCGCGTGCATCGGAGAAGAATGCTTTGCCGGCCTATCCCTCGCAGATCGATTTCATGCGCGGGATTGCCGTGCAGGCCGATGCGATCCGGCAAGGCGCCAAGCCATTCTTTTCCGGAGAGACCGCGCTTCACCTGACGGATATCGCTCTGGCGCTGAATGCCGGCAAGCGGGATCACACTCCGAGCGGCTACGATGCCGGCTGAGCCAACACGGTTTCGATGATTTCCAGTGCCGCGATGTTTGCGCTCAGCGGCATCAGCGGATGCTCGTGTTTTCCCTCGAGGATGGCCTTGCTTGCCGCTTCGATTTCGAATTGCAGTCCCTTGCCGGGGAAATCGTGATCGTGGACCGTCAGGCCAGGCAGGGGCAGCTTGCGGGCCACCTTGCCGGCGAACAGCACCAGGCGGCTCGAGCCGGCCGGGATCGCCAGATGACGGGCAACAGGATTTTTCGTGACGATGATTCGGGTTGCCCGCAGGAATGGCGCGTCGATCACAAGGCTTCCTTCGTCACCGTCAATGATGAAGCGATTGCTGCCATTGCGATCGAATGCGCAGGCGAGGGAGGCATCGAAACCGGGATAGTTCAATTGGATCTCGGCTGACATGTCGACACCCGTTGGTGCGGCGCGCCACCGCCCGCTCACCGCCTGCGGAAAACCGAACAAGGCCAGCGTCAGCCCGACGGGATAGACACCAAGGTCAAAAAGCGAGCCGCCGCCGAGCGCTTTCGAGAAGAAGCGACTGTTCAGGTCGAGCGTTCTCGCATAGGCGAGTTCCGCGCGAATGCCGGTGACGGAACCGATCGCGTTGTCGGCGATAAGGCTGCGCAGCCGGTCGATCGCCGGCAGGAACACGGGCCAGAGAGCCTCCATGGCGAATGTCTTCATTTCTCCGGCCAGTTCGGCCAGACGCCGTGCCTCTGCCGATGCCATCACCAGCGGCTTTTCGACAAGGACTGGCTTTTTGGCGCGTAGCAGTAATTGCGCCTGTTCGAAATGGGCGGTGTTCGGCGTCGCCAGATAGACGGCGTCTATTTGCGCGTCAGTTGCCAAGGCTTCGATACTGGGGAGAACCCGCAGCCCGCCGACGCGCTGCGAGAACGCGGCGGCTGCTTCGGCCGTCCGCGAGCACACGGCAACAAGCTCGGCATTGCCGGCCAAGCGGATGTCCTGGGCAAAGCTGGAGGCAATAGTACCGGTCCCGAGCACCGCCCATCTGACCGTGGACGGCGACAGCCGGTTCTGAGAGGTCGTGTTCATGGCGCCGATCCTGCACGGCAAGTCTCAAAGTCGCGTAAACATCGGCACATCGGGCTCTCGCCGGCGACGGCATGAGTCGTGCAACCTTTTCGAGCGAGCCGGAGACTGTTTCGGCAGAGGAGGGCATGGGGAGGAGGCGAACGACCGCCACTCTTGCTGACGATCACCGCTGCCGGTGAGGCGCCGCTACAGAAGGGGCACGGCACGTCAAGTCGGGCCTGCTGCAGAACATGTGGATGGGCGCAGAGCCAAGGAGAAGAAATAGGCTTGGCGGACGCGGCTGGTGAAAACAGGGACCGGCGAGCGGCCGGCCCCCATTGGTGTCAGGCGGTACGGCGCTGCGCGACCTTTTCGGCCGGGGCGGCTTCTTCGCCATAGATTTCCGTCAGTGTTTTCAACACTTTCAGGACAGCGTCCGAGGAGCTTGAATAGTAGATAGTCTGCGCATCCCGCCGAGTAGTGACGAGATTTTGGGCACGCAGTTTCGAGAGATGTTGCGACAGGGCAGATTGGCTGAGGCCGACCTGGTTTGCCAACGCGCCGACTGCCATTTCCTGGTCCACCAGTGAACGCAGAATCAGCAGACGCTTCGGGTTTGCCATGGCCGACAGAAACTCCGCAGCTATTTCAGCCTTGCCGTGTTTCTGAGGAGAGATCGTTTGCATTCCGTACTCCGTGCGAGGTTCACATCACGCTTGGTTATGATTGTGAATAAGCGATAATTAGACGTGATGAATAAAAGCACAACCTCCTACTGTAAGAATTCGGGGTAGGTAGAGTAAATTTAACCGTAAAGTTTCACCAGCATCATGCGCAGTTCAGCCGCGGATTGCAATGGCGCATCGTATTCCAGTCTCTTTAATTGATCGCCAGAGGCGAGATCGACCCCGGCCGCATCGAGACCGCAGATTCGCCAGTCCGTTCCTTCTGCCTTGCAATAGAGCTGTGCATAACGGCTTGCCGCGTCGGAATGGTCGTTGTTCATGTGCTCGATCGCACGCTCTTCCGCCGCTGCCAAATCGTCGATTGCCGGCGAGCGAATGAGTAGGTCTTCGCCATCAAGCGCATAGGCCCGGCCAAAGCCGCCATTGAGGCTGGCCTTCAGCGGCCGCAGCCTGAAAAAGGCAAAGTCCGGAAAGTCGATATAAAGCTCCGATTTCGGATGGCGGCGGACGAAACGCGCGCGAATACGGGCATGGCCGTCGCCGTCGCGGTCGACTTTCTCTGCTTCGCACTGAACAGTCAGACGCGGGTGCGCGAGGGGGTCGCCCTTGCCGATCTCTCCGGCAAGCAGCGAGCAGCGACGATCAGCGGATAGCGCCTGGGTATGAGTCGACAGGGCAGAAACCAGAATGACCGGTGTTCCATCCGTATCGATGCCGAGAAGCACACGGCTGACGAAGGGAAAACCGTTGCTTTCCGGCTCGATGACGGCGAGAGCGGCACTCCGGGCGGAGCGCAGGAGGATGCGGGCAAGCTTGCGCGCTTCGTCGTCGGTTTCGCGCAGCACGGAGGGTTTCTCGGCCATCGGATTGCCTCATGTCTGGAATGCGAGACGCCCGGAAACTGTTGTCTCCCCGGGCGTCCTTTATACTGGCATTCGGGCTGATCCGGTCAACTTCTGTTGCGGTGCCGGGTCAAACCTTCCACGACGTTCTGGGCATTGATGGTGCCGACGACGGCGCCGTTGTCGACGACGCCGATGCTGCCCGGCTGGCGCGACATCGCGTCGAGGATGTCGATCAGCGGCGTTGTCGGCTTGGCGGTCGCCGTCACGCCAACTGCGCCGTCAGCGCGGTTGACGCCCTGTTGCATCACGTCCATCGCCGTCAGCATCGTAATCGGGTTCATGTGCTGGACGAAGTCGGCGACGTACTGGTTGGCCGGGCTCTTGACGATTTCCTGCGGCGTGCCGCACTGGATGATGCGACCGCCCTCCATGATGGCGATGCGGTTACCGATCCGGAAGGCTTCGTCGAGATCGTGGCTGACGAAGAGGATGGTCTTCTTCAACCGGCGCTGGAATTCCAGGAGTTCATCCTGCAGGCGGGTGCGGATCAGCGGATCGAGCGCCGAGAACGGTTCGTCCATCAGCAGGATGGGCGCGCCGGTGGCAAAGGCGCGGGCAAGACCGACGCGCTGCTGCATGCCGCCGGACAGTTCCTTGACCTGCCGACCGGCCCACTTCGTCAGGTTGACCAGTTCCAGCTGTTCACCAACACGCTTCTTGCGCTCGTTCTCCGGTACGCCGGCCAATTCCAGCCCGAAGCCGACATTGTCCTCCACAGTGCGCCATGGCAGCAAAGCGAACTGCTGGAACACCATCGAGACGTCGTGCATGCGGAAGTCACGCAGCGCTTTGGCGCTGGTTTTGTAGGGGTTGATCGTTCCGTGCCCGGTCTTCACCTGCACTTCGCCGCGCACCACCGGGGCAAGGCCGTTGACGGCGCGCAAAAGTGTCGACTTGCCCGATCCGGACAGCCCCATCAGCACCAGAATTTCGCCTTCGGTGATCGTCAGCGAGGCATTGGCAACACCGAGCACCAGACCGGTCGCGGCGCCGATCTCGTCGCGGGTCTTGCCCTGATCGACCATGGCGATGGCCGCTTCCGGCTTGTTGCCGAAGACGATATCGACATTCTTGAAAACGACGGCGTCGGTCATGCGCCTTCTCCTTCATCGGACGAGCGGAACAGGCGGTCGAGAACAATGGCGAGAATAACGATGCAAAGGCCTGCTTCAAAGCCCTTGGCGACATTGACCGTATTCAGGGCGCGCAGCACCGGTACGCCGAGGCCGTTGGCGCCAACCAGGGCCGCAATGACAACCATCGAGAGAGACAGCATGATCGTCTGGGTGAGGCCGGCCATGATCTGCGGCATGGCGAACGGGATTTCGATCTTGCGCAGCACCTGCGACGGCGTTGCGCCGAAGGAGACGGCTGCTTCCACCAGCGACGGCGGCGTCGAGATAATGCCGAGGCGGGTCAGACGGATGGGGGCGGGAATGGCGAAGATCACCGTTGCGATCAGGCCCGGTACCATACCGAGACCAAAGAGGATCAGCGCCGGGATGAGATAGACGAAGGTGGGGATGGTCTGCATCAGGTCGAGGATCGGGCGCAGAAAGGCATAGAACACCGGTCTGCGCGCTGCCACGATGCCGAGCGGAATGCCGACGGCCATGCTGACGAAGCTGGCGGCGAGCACCAGTGCCAGCGTCTCAGTGGTTTCTTTCCAATATCCCTGATTGATGATCAGCAGCAGCCCGAGGCAGGTAAACAGCGTAATGCCGATCGAGCGGCGCAGCCACCAGGATAGCGCCGTGACGATCGCGACGACGATCAGCGCATGCGGTGTCTGCAGAATGAACAGCAGAACTGCCACGACGCCGGACAGGAAATTTGCGAGCTGATCGAAGAACAATTCGAAATTGGTTGTGAGCCAATCGACGAAGGCCTTGGCCCCTGTCCCAATTGGAACACGATATTCGGTCAAAAAATCCACGGAAAACATCCCACGTCGGAAGAACGAAACGAAAAGCGGTTCAAAAAAGGCGGGGAAATCTTCCCCGCCTCATCGTCGCCGGTCAGAGACCGAGGGCTGTTTTCACGGCCGGCAATCCTTCGGCGCCGTCCTTGGTCGTGACGCCGGCAAGCCACGGTTCGATGGCGGCCGGATTGGCCTTGATCCATTCCTTTGCGGCTGCGTCCGGCTCCATGCCGTCGTTCAGGATCTTGCCCATGATCTCGTTTTCCATCGGAAGCGAGAACTTCAGATTGGTGATCAGCTTGCCGACATTCGGGCATTCTGTGGTGTAGCCTGCGCGCACGTTGGTGAACACGGTTGCGCCGCCGAAGTTCGGGCCAAAGATATCGTCGCCACCCGAAAGGTAGGTGAGCTTGAAATTGGCATTCATCGGATGCGGTTCCCAGCCGAGGAAGACGACCGGTGCGCCATCCTTTTCCGCACGGGCGACCTGCGCGAGCATGCCCTGTTCGGAGGATTCGACCACCTCGAAGCCCTTCAGGCCGAAAGTGTCCTTGTCGACCATGTCGATGATCAGGCGGTTGCCGTCATTGCCCGGCTCGATACCGTAGATCTTGCCGTCAAGCTCATCCTTGTGAGCTGCGATGTCCTTGAAATCCTTGATGCCGATTTCGGCGCCCTTGGCATTGGTCGCCAGCGTGTACTTGGCGCCCTCGAGATTCGGGCCGAAGGATTCGACCGATTTGTCGTCGAGGAACGGACGCACGTCGTTTTCCTGGGTCGGCATCCAGTTGCCGAGGAAGACGTCGATGTCCTTGTTCTTCAGCGACTGATAGGTAACCGGAACGGACAGAACCTTGATGTCGGTCTCGTAGCCGAGACCCTTCAGGACGGCGCTGACTGTTGCGGTCGTCGCGGTAATGTCGGTCCAGCCGACATCGGCGAAACGGACGGTCCCACAGCTTTCAGGCTCGGCGGCATGAGCCGACGTCAGCGCAGCTAGCGAAACGGCTGCAGTCAGCATGAATTTCAATGTCAGTCTGGTCATCATGGTCATTCCCCTGCGTCTTATGGTTGTAGCCAATCACCAAATGTTCGCCAATTCAAGCGCCCTCGGTGTTGCCCTTGAGTTTATTGGGACATTCGCCAGACAGCCCGCGTAAAACGACGTAAGATGTCGCATTGTTCGCGTTCTGCCGGGAAGTGTCGATTTTCTGTGGTTTCTGCGCTCGCGCTCTAGCCTTCCTCGCCCGGTCTGTTCATGAACGAGCGACAGCATACAGAAGAGGACGCCATGGCAAAACTGTATTTCAGCTACGCCACGATGAACGCCGGAAAATCGACCCTGCTGCTGCAGGCATCCTACAATTATCGCGAACGCGGCATGCGCACGGTCATCCTGATCGCAGCCTTTGATGATCGGGCAGGCACGGGGCGGGTGTCCTCCCGCATCGGTCTGAGCGATGAGGGCATTCCCTTCACCCATGAAGACGATCTCTATGCCTTGATCGAACGCCTGCATGGCGAAGAAACGGTTGCCTGCGTGTTCGTCGACGAGGCGCAGTTCCTCGGTGAGGATCAGGTCTGGCAACTGGCGCGCGTCGCCGATCGCATCGGCATTCCGGTGATGGCCTATGGGCTGCGCACGGACTTCCAAGGAAAGCTCTTTCCCGGCTCGATGGCGCTGCTCGCCATTGCCGACGAGCTGCGGGAAGTCCGCACGATCTGCCATTGCGGCCGCAAGGCGACCATGGTCGTTCGGATGGACGCCGATGGCAATGTTGTCCGCGAAGGAGCCCAGGTCGATGTCGGGGGCAACGAGAAATACGTCGTCTTTTGCCGGCGCCATTGGGAAGACGTCATGAAGGCAGACTGACGGGCTATCGCGCGACAGCCGCGCCGTGTCATGGTGGCGGCGTTCCGTTCGCTCTCCGGAGAACCGCCGATGCCGCTGCGTCTTTCTTTGATCAGTGCCTGTCTCTGTCTTTGGGCGGGCCTCGCCCATGCCGATGGCGACGCGGGAGCGGGCGCGCAGGTCTTCAGGAAATGCGGAGCCTGCCATGCCGCGTCCGAACCGGTCAACCGGGTCGGACCGAGCCTGTTGGGCGTCATAGGCCGCCCGGTTGCGACCTTTGCCGGTTACAGCTATTCCGCCGCCATGAAAGCCTTCGGCGAAGGCGGCAAGGTCTGGGACGAGACCCTGCTTGCCGAATATCTTCTCAGCCCGAAAGCCATGGTGCCGGGGACGAAAATGTCCTTTCCCGGATTGAAGAAGCCTCACGACATTGAAAACGTCATTGCCTATTTAAAGGCCACAGCTACGAAATAACGCGTTTTCGGCAGGCGAGTTGCCGACAACGGGATGCACAATCGAAAAACGGCCGCTGGGCACTTGTGCTTCAGATCGCTGCTCCCATTATATAAACGGATGTCACGACTGAATAATTGACCTGCGCGGCGCGTCTTGCACCGGAGCGAGAGGGGGAAACGATGGCGACACTTCAGAATTTTGAGAGCGAGATCGAGAAAACGCGCGGCATCGTCGAACAGATGCGCGGCAAGATGAACCAGTCCGCAGTGGTGCTCGACCAGTTCGCTAAAGCCGACACCAAACTGGGTGACGCAAATTTCGACATCGAGAACGCCCGTATCCAGGACGTCATCAACCAGCAGAAGGTGATGGAAGGCAACATCGCCGACCTCATCATCGGACTGGAAGATGCGACCAATGTTTTCGGCGCAGAATTCGAGAGCATGAAGAGCTACACGGGCTATGAGAAGTTCGTCAGCATCTTCTCCAAGCAGAGCGCCCAGCGCATGCGCACCGATCGCGTGCGCAACATGTCGCTTGCCGGCAATCTGCAGGAACTGCTCTCCAAATCCGACACCATCGTCGGCATTCTGAAAGAGCAGAAGAGCGTTCTCGAAGCCCGTTACAAGACATCCGAGGCCAGTCTCGTGCAGGTGATCGAGCGTCGCAAAGGCACGATGACGAACCTTCAGGCGACCCAGAAGCGGATCGAGGAACTGAACCCGCTGTTGATGGACATCGAAAACAAGATCGCCGCCTCGACCGATCAGATGACCCGCACCCAGCTCGAAGGCGAGCGCTCGGTTCTGGCCACCGAATACAACGAGAAGCAGGCCAAGGAGCAGGAACTGCTTGCCGAAAGCCAGACGCTCGAGCGCTACACCTCGATGTTCCAGACCTTCGTCGATTCGCTCAACAACCAGATTGCCGCACAGAACACGCTGATCAACAAGCTGACGATCGATACCGAACAGCGCATCGTGCTCTACAAGGCGCTGGAGGATTCGTTGAAGACGGCCGCGCAGCAGGATGTCGCCCACAAGATCAACACGCTTGGCAGCCAGGTCGATACCGCGGCCGAGGAAACCATGGCCGGCATCGGCTCGGCGGCGCAACGCCACATCGGCGATCTCCTGGAAATGCACGAGAAGAACATGCTCTCGACCCAGGACATCCAGCGCCGCAAGAAGCTCGCCGACGACGCGTTTGCGCGGCGGTTCCAGGCCGTGATGGACAAGCACAATTCGGCAAATTACGTGAAGCAGTGATTGTCATCCGCGATGATGCCGTTTGATCGAAAGTGGGATGGGTTGTTCCCTTTTAGCCGCATGGCGGCTTCCACCTCCCCCTTGAGGGGGGAGGTCGCGCGGAACGCGCGGGTGGGGGTGATCTTGGGGTGTCGCAAGAGGTCACCCCACCCCGGAGCTTCGCTCCGGCCCTCCCCCTCAAGGGGAGGGTGGACACCATGAACGCCGCAACCCAAGGTCCGGTCGGTCAGTATTTCGCCTCGATCCGGTCGGCGCTCGGCGGACTTGAAATCTTTCTCGGCGACCGCAACTCGCCGCTGTACCGTAATTCGGTGGTCGGCGAGGTGGTGGTGCCTTATCTTGCGCGGCTGAAGGCATCCTTCTCCTGCTGGGAGAACCGGATCGGGTTCATCGAGCAGTTCCGCATTTCCCGCGCCGAAAGCGGCTTTCCGGTGTTCCAGAACGTGCTGGAGCTGGAAAACGACCGGCAGTCGGCGGAAAAGCGGCTCTCGGGCATTCCGCAAGCCGATGCGTTGCGCCAGGAAATGGCCGACTTCATCCTGCGCCACAAGGCGTTTCCTGCCGAGCTGCAGTCGCGCATGGCCGAACGGCTCTATCTCGAGCAGATCGGCAAGGGCGACATCTTCTCGCCGTTCATCATGCCCGAGACGATCCGGGTCGCCGTCAACCCGAAGACGATGCGGCCCTACTATGTCGTCTGCTGGGGTGCCTTTGACGGATCAAGCACCCTGCCGATGGTCTACATGGCGACGATTGAGGATTCGTCGGAAAAGATCGTCGCGATGCTGGTGACGGACGACGGCAAGCTCAATCCGGAGGTGGATATTCCCCTGCCGATCGGCGGTCTTCTCAATCCGGAACTGGCCAGCCGCTTCGATGATTTCGCGTTGAAGAACAGCGCCTACTCGCTGACGCCCGTGACGATCGCCACCAATCTCGACAAGGATTTTCCCGAACTTCATCCGAAGCAACTGCGCCGCATCGTTCTCGGGCCGTTCTATTCGGCGGGGATCACCGAGAACAATGCCAAGATCAACCAGATACTCTCCAAGGTCCGCAAACAGGAAAATGCCTGGCTGCTGACCTGGACGGTGCAGGAGGTCTTTTCCAAGGCCGAGCGTCCGGCCCAGCGTGGCTTCTGGTCGTCGACGCCGGCTGCGGAAGAATTCCATATCGATACCGACAATCTCGAAGCGACGCGCATGGGGGTCAGTTCCTATGAGAAACATGCACTGGTGCCGCACGACGCCTATCAGGCGCTCTATGCCGCCGGCGATGCAGCGCAGATCTTCGGCGACTACAAGGTGCATGTGATTTCCGGAAACCAGGTCATCAGCGAGGTGTGAGACGATGTCACTGAACGCGGGCTTGACGACACTGCATGAGGACGACATCGCCCGGCATCAGGCGGTGGCCCAGGGCCTGGTGACCAAGGTCATCATCCTGGAAGCCGACGATCCGGCCTCGAAGACAGCACTTGCGGGAACCGGGCGCCGCTTCGTCTCCACCGTCTCGACCGGCGGCCAGCGCCGTACCCGGGAAGTGGAGCTGGCAAAGACGATCCAGGCGGTTCGCACAGGTGATCCGCTGATGTCTCCCGCCCAGCACGCGCTGCTCTATCGCTCGCGGCGCGGCCTGCAGGTGGCCTTGGCGGTTGCAGATGTCTTTGCCCGCCAGACCAATCTTGAAGGCCTGCAGTCGCGCAACGCCACGGCACCTCTCGCTGGCGACGATGCCGCCCAGTTCAAGGCGCTGTTGTCGGCATCGGCCTATGTCGCCGCGTTCACCTTCGCCGCCTATCTCGGCTCGACCTTGGCCGGGGAAGGGGAACCGGTGGAGGACGGCGCCGAGCCTGATTTCCTGTTCGATACGCCGCAGGATGCCTTGAAGAGCCTGGTCTCGGCTCTCGACAGGACGATCGCCGGAGCGCCGGACGATGTGGCCCTGACAAGCCGGGCTCGCGCGTTTGCCAGGGTGGCGATAGAGGGACTGATCAGCCGCAAGGCGCGGTTCATCGGGCTTTCAACCTTCGAAAACGTTCATATCCGGCTCGATCAGGACGATTTCACCCTGAACGGCTTCGACGTCGCGCCCGGCGCCAAGCGCAAGCCGCTGGTGATGACCTTCAAGAAGCCGGAAGAGATCATCGGCAACCACATTGCCAAGTATCAGGCGCTGAAGCTTGCCAAGATGCTGATGGCCTATGATTTCGACCGGCAGATGAACCCCTTCGTCGAACTCGGCGGCTTCCTCTTCACCTTCATCGGCGACGGCATGCCCGGCACGGGCAAGACGATCCTGATCCAGATGCTTGCCGGCATGCTCAGCGACTACTGCGAGATCGCCGGCTACGCCTTTCACTATGAGAATTTCGGCGTCGACCAGATCTCCTCCTATCAGGGCAAGTCCGGACAGAACTGCAAGGAATTCGTCAACAACGTCATCAATCCGCGCGCCATCGGCTTCGGCACCGTGGACGACGTCGATCAGGTCGCGGCAAAGCGCTCTGACGATCGCGCCTCGGCTGGCCAGCACGAGGTGACGGCGGTGCTGATGGAGAGTTTCGCCGGCGCCTCGACGGTGATCCGCGGCAATTGCACCTTCGGCATGTTTTCCAACTATCCCGAAAACGTCGACGACGCGTTGCGCCAGCGCGCCGGCGCCCGCTGGCTGGTCGACGGGCCGCAGTCGGAAGGTGACTACATCGACATTTTTGCGCTTTTGGTCGGCAAGAACCACCAGATACCGCTCGGAGAGCACCAGCTCTTCGCCGGGCAGGAAATTAAGAAGGCTGTTTCGCAATCCTACGAGGCCCATTCCCGGCCGAAGGAGGAGGACCTGCTTGCCGTCTGGGAACGGTTCGAGAGGGAAGAGGGCAAGATCGAGACGCTCGCGGATGTCGGTGCCTATCTGCACATGATCAAGGAGGCGGAACCGCGCTTCACCGGCCGGGCAATCAGGAACATTACAGATGCGATCAAGATGCGGGCGATGGATGTGGAATTGCCCGACGACTGGTTCGTTGCGCCGCAAGCCTTCATGCACAAGCCGTACGACGAGAAAAAAGCGATGATCGAGGAACTGCGCGGACCGATCACGCTTCCCATGGTCATCCAGGAGATCAACCGCTACGCGGACAGCGAATTCCGTTACACCGACAAATCCGACGATGCAGCCGTCGCCGACATCATCCGCCGTGAACGCCAGAGGGAAAAGGCGATCGCGCAGATCGAGGCAATGCGGAAGGACGGGCGGTGGTGAGGATAGGAATTTGCTGATAGCTAATTTTCCTTGCTGTCGGGTTTAAAAGGCCGTAGTTTTCATGAGGAAAATTGTTCTGAGCAAACAGGCGGCGACGGCATTGCATCGCATGCCCCAGGCCGACGCAAAGCGGATAACGAACAAACTGCAACAATACTCAGTCGATCCGGCATCAATGGCGAACAATGTGAAGAGACTGCAAGGCTCGGACTATCTGCGATTGAGAGTCGGCGATTGGCGCGTGATTTTCAGCGAGGCAGGTGTTGTTATCGATGTGGTGAAAATCGCCCCGCGCGGGGACGTTTATAGGGGTATGTAGCATGAACTCGGCTGTATCCTTCAAAACGCCAAATGGCGAAGAATTGGTATTGTTAAGCAAGCAGGACTATGAGGATCTTGTGAGGCAGGCCGAGTTGGCAGAAGACCTTGCAGACGCGGAAGCGGTTCGCGTTTTTCATGAGAAGCTTGCGCGCGGTGAGGAGGAATTGATCCCGTTGGAGATTGTCAGCCGGTTGATCGATGGTGAAAATCCCATCAGGGTCTGGCGCGAGCACCGAGGTCTGTCGGGGAAAAAGCTCGCGGAGATGGCCGGCATCAGCGCCGCGTATCTTTCAGAGTTGGAAACGGACAAGAAGGACGGAAGTTTGTCTGTTTTCAAAAGCATCGCGACAGCGCTTCGTCTCGACTTGGATGATCTTGTTCGCCACGAAACCAGCAACCCGACCGACCATCCATGATTTTGACTGAACGGCTGGCCACATGAAACGCCTCCTCGAAGCCGAACTCATCTATGGGCGTCTGCTCGAAATTTCCGAGCCGCATCTGATTGCGCGTTACAACAAGGCGCTGCAGGGCTTTGGCCTGCGCCCGACGGGGCTTTCCTCGTTCCGGATCGACATGACCGGCTTTTCGCCGGACATTGCCGATGAACTCGGCGACCGCGACTATCTCGATCCGAACCGGGTCAACCGCCGCTTCATCATCATGACGCCGGCGCAGGAGGAGCTTCCGGTCGTCCATACGAGCTTTTCCAATACGGCGGCGCTGATGCACGAGTTTTTCGCCGCCAATGCGCGCGCGATCAATGCGGTGACGATCAAGGATGCGCTCTACGGCGAGATCGAGGATTCGGTTTCGACCGTCAACGATATAGACGACCTGCTGTCGATCAACGAAGTGCATTTTCGCGTGCTGTCGGCCGAAGACATGCTCGGCAAGGCAGCCGAACTGAGGAGCCTGGTAGATCAACTGAAGACGGTACCGACCGCCTGGGCCGACGATGCGATGTTGAACCGGATGGTCGAGCTTGCGAAGGTCACCGGCGACATCCGTGAGAATGCACTGGTACCCGATCAACTGGTGTTTCGCCACGACGCCTTCTGGGCCAATCATTTCGGCGGCGTCTACGTCTTTCTCGATGAGAAGACGACGACGGTGATTTGTGATCCTTCCGTGCCCGGTTTCCGCCGCTCGCGGCCGTGGCAGGTCGGCTATATCAGCCTCTCGGATCACCAGCGCATCTACGAGTTCCTGGCATCTACCAACCGGCTGCAACTGCCGCAGGCCTCCTGGGTGGAAAGTTCCGGCCTCTACCAGCATCGTGCGGACATGATCCTGCGCGGGCTGGTCAACCAGGCAGATCCGACAGCCGACCTCGACACGGTCGACGCGATCTGGCTGCAGACCTGGATGCACCGCA
Organism: Rhizobium giardinii bv. giardinii H152; assembly: GCF_000379605.1. Classification (GTDB taxonomy): domain Bacteria; phylum Pseudomonadota; class Alphaproteobacteria; order Rhizobiales; family Rhizobiaceae; genus Pararhizobium; species Pararhizobium giardinii. The sequence goes on from NZ_KB902680.1 coordinate 294,406, forward strand.
ATTCGGCGCTGGTATCGTCGGATGGAGGCTATCCGTTCCTGCAGGCTATGATCCGCACGGTATCCGCGTCAGGCACGATCAAGATGCAGGAGGTCGCACCTGAAAACCGTTTCCTGCTCGTGCGCGCCGCGCCCGAGCATCCGGACCAGTGGCTAACCAACCGGCTGATCGCACAGCTGAACCCGAGCGATTTCGTCTCCCGCTTCGTTTTTGACAAGCAGGGGTTTTATGCAGCCTATGAACATTACAGCGAAAAGTTCAGGGAATATGTTGTGGCGACGCTGACCGGAACATATCTCAGGGACAAAGTGGCATTCCGTAAACGTCTTTACGGGCTCAAGGAGGACAGTAATGCTTGATCCGATCGTCGCGTTTTTCCAGCGTGTGTTTTCCGCGATCGGCCGCGGCATTGGCCTGGTGATAGCCGGGATCCTTTTTCCCTTCATTGCCGCCGGCAATTGGTACCGGGGCCGCAGCTGGATCATCAAGGGGCCGATCGGCATCGGCCTTCTGGTGCTGATTGCGCTCTACGGATATTTCATCTGGCAGACGCAGGCCTGGACCAATTTTAATCCGGACTATGTCAACACATACAATTTTTCAGAACGCAAGAACGATGCCGGCCTTCCTGTAAAGGTTGCCGGCGGCCAGACGGCACCCGCCAATACCTGCGAGCGATCGGCCATCGTCGACGTAACGGCCGATCTGATCGACTACAATGTCAATCAGAATGCCTGGATTTCGTCGATGATCCTCTACAAGGCCGGCCTGTTCGGCATGGATTGGGACCACACCCCGTGGTTCGACAACAAGGCCTCCTTCCAGCGCGGTGTCAACGAGGCGGTGCGCCGCACGACGGTCGAACTTGTCGATTCCCTTGTCCGCATGCGTGGCACGTCCGGCATCAATCCGCTGCTGCAAAGCGTGCGCAGCAAGATGCAATACGAGGAAAGCAACTGGTATTTCGGCCTCTCGCCCTTCGGCCCGCTGACGCCGACGCCGTCGCAGTATCGCGCGGCGATGAAAGATCTTCGGACCTTCAACGACGAGCTCGTCAGATGCTCGGCGACGTTCGATGCTCGCGCCGACAATTTCCTGGAATTCATGGACAGGATCGCAAGCTCGATCGGCAGCACCTCGGCGATGCTGCGCGAGCGCTCGGAAAATTTCAACGGTGGCTGGTTCGATACACGGGCCGATGACCGCTTCTGGTTCGCCTATGGGCAGCTCTACGGCTATTACGGCGTCCTGACGGCGGCTGGCGCCGATTTCGACGGGATCATCACCCAGCGTGGCCTGGCGCCCATCTGGGCGGAGAGCATCAAGCAACTGCGGGCGTCCCTGCGCATCCAGCCCTTGATCATCTCGAACGGCAAGGAAGATGGCTGGATCATGCCGACCCATCTGGCAACGCTCGGCTTCTATGTCCTGCGCGTCCGCTCCAACCTCGTCGAAATGCGCGACATTCTGGCCCGATAAGCCGCGGCTGCCTGTGTTTCAGGCGGGTGAACTCCGGTTCGCCCGCCTTTTTGTTCGATTTGAACATTCCTTGTCGTTTTTGACCTATCCGGCGGCAAACCAGGGTGTGGCCAGAAGGCCCGCTTCGCGCTCTTATGCTTACAGACAAAAAAGGGTGGAAGGGGAGAGACACCATATGGCCGAGGTCAAGTCCGATATCGAAATAGCCCGCGCAGCCAACAAGAGGCCGATCCTGGAGATCGGCGCAAAGCTCGGAATTCCACCGGAAGATCTGCTTCCCTACGGCCATGACAAGGCAAAGATCGGCGCCGATTTCATATCCCGGCAAAAGGAGAGGAGAGACGGCCGGCTGATCCTCGTCACGGCAATCAACCCGACGCCTGCCGGTGAAGGCAAGACGACGACGACCGTGGGTCTCGGCGACGGGCTGAACCGGATCGGCAAGAAAGCCATCGTTTGCATTCGCGAGGCCTCCCTCGGCCCCTGTTTCGGCGTCAAGGGCGGAGCGGCCGGCGGCGGCTATGCGCAGGTCGTGCCGATGGAGGACATCAATCTCCATTTTACCGGAGATTTCCATGCCATCACTTCGGCCCATAACCTGTTGTCGGCTCTGATCGACAATCACATCTATTGGGGCAACGAGCAGAACATCGACATTCGCCGCATTGCCTGGCGCCGCGTCATGGATATGAACGACCGTGCCTTGCGCCATATCGTCGGCCCGCTCGGCGGCGTTGCCAATGGCTATCCGCGCGAGACCGGCTTCGACATCACCGTCGCATCGGAGGTCATGGCGATCCTGTGCCTTGCCACCGACCTCAAGGATCTCGAAGCGCGCCTCGGCAACATCATCATCGCTTACCGGCGTGACAAGACGCCGGTCTTTGCCCGCGATATCAAGGCGGACGGCGCCATGACCGTGCTGCTCAAAGATGCGATGCAGCCCAATCTCGTGCAGACGCTGGAAAACAATCCGGCCTTTGTTCATGGCGGCCCGTTTGCCAATATCGCCCATGGCTGCAATTCCGTGGTGGCGACGACGACGGCCCTGAAACTTGCCGATTACGTCGTCACCGAAGCCGGGTTCGGCGCCGATCTCGGGGCAGAGAAGTTCTTCGATATCAAGTGCCGCAAGGCCGGCCTCAAACCGGATGTCGCGGTGGTCGTCGCAACGGCCCGCGCCATGAAGATGAACGGCGGTGTGAAGAAAGAGGATCTCGGCCAGGAGAATGTCGACGCGGTCCGCAAAGGCTGCGCCAATCTCGGCCGCCACGTCCAGAACGTCAAGAAGTTCGGCGTTCCCGTGGTCGTCGCGATCAACCATTTCACGCTGGATACCGAAGCCGAAATAGAGGCGATCAAGAATTTCGTCGCCACGCTCGGCGCTGAGGCAATTCTGTGCAGGCACTGGGCGGAGGGCTCGGCCGGTATCGAGGATCTGGCCCGCAAAGTCGTACAACTGGCGGAAAATGGCCGCTCGCAGTTTTCGCCGCTCTATCCCGATGACATGTCGCTGTTCCACAAGATCGAGACCATCGCCAAGGATATCTACCACGCCGGCGAAGTGATCGCCGACAAGAGCGTGCGCGATCAACTGCATGCATGGGAAGCGCAGGGCTACCGCCATCTGCCGATCTGCATGGCGAAGACCCAATACTCTTTTTCGACCGATCCAAATCTGCGCGGCGCGCCGACGGGCCATACGGTGCCGATCCGAGAAGTCCGGCTATCGGCTGGCGCTGGCTTCATCGTCGTCATCACCGGCGAGATCATGACCATGCCGGGCCTTCCGAGGGCGCCGTCGTCGGAGAAGATCTTCCTCAATGAAGCGGGATACATCGAGGGACTGTTTTAGTCTCCGTCACTCGAGGATCCCGAACGAGGTGTGCGGGGCCCTTGATCGGCGACGCGCTAGTTATAGGTTCCGAGATAGTCAACCTTGCCGACGGCCACGCCCCGGTTGCGCAGGATGTCGTATGTCGTGGTGACGTGAAAGAAGAAGTTCGGCAGCGCGAATTTCAAAAGATAGTCGACACCGGTGAAGGTAAACTTCAGCTTGCCGAAGCTGATCGTCACCTCCCTGTCTTCGCTCTTCTCCAGGTCGGATGGCTTGACGGTCTCGAGATAGGCGATCGTCTTGGCGATGCGTTCGCGCAGCTCGGCAAAGTTCTTTTCTTCATCGGGAAAGCTTGGGGCGGGAACGCCGGTCAGACGGCCGATGGCGTTTTTCGACGTGTCGCTGACGCGCTGGATCTGGCCGGATAGGGGCAACATGTCCGGCGCAAGGCGTGCGTTGAACAGATCATCCAGCGGTACCTTCTTTTCGGCCGCATGGGCTTCGGCCTTGTCGAGCAGTCCGGCAAGGACGTTCAGCGCGCGGATGAAGACGGGAACCGAGATTTTGTACATGGAAACAGGCATGGGGCAATCCTTTGCAATGGGGAGCCAGCCCGGGTTCAAGGCCAGCGCTCTCAGCAGATGGTATCCGATCCTGCTGCTGGCAAGATGACGAGAGCACCCGTCACGCAACTATTCATGCCGGAGGCGCGCGAGACGGATCAATGGTCTTCAGCGGCAGTAGCGATAGCCGTTCTTGCGCTCGAGCACGTCGAAATGCAGATGGGTTTCATGAGCCGCGTCGCTGCCGGGATCAAGCACGGTCTTGAAATAGAGGCAGCCTGTCGCCGTCACCGCCCGCTGGAAGGCGCCGGCCAGGGTCGAGTCCTCGTCGCGCGGCCGGATTTCGATCGATTTGCCGCTTTTGAACGTGAAGGACGCGATGTCTATGGCGTTGCCGCGTGCATGTTCGGAGATTTTTCCGGTCGTGCCGTTGTTCCGCAACCGGCAGACATAGCTTGATGCCTGGTTGATTGTCGCCAGTGGTCCTTCGCTTGGCAGCGCCGCCTTGGCCGCCGGAATAACCGCTTCCTTCGTCCAGCGGGCGAGCTCCAGCGCCGTTTCGCAGCGCATCTTACCTTCGGGTTTCAGTGCGACGCCCGGAAGCACCATGTCGAGTGTCAGCGGCTTGTCGATGCCGCAGCCTTTGCCGTCATCGATCCGTTTCTCCTCCTTGAAGGTCGCACCAATCTGTTTCAGGGCGGCCAGGCAGGCGTCATACTCCTTGCTGTCCTCCGGCTCGATTGTCAGCACGGGTTCGGGCTCCGTTTCCGGTTTTTCCGTCAAGGGCTTGGCATGGTCCGGGATTGGAAGGGGTTTCTCGTCCCTGTCCGTCTTGGGAGCGTCCTTCTCGCTTTTTTCCTCCGCCGGCTTTGAAGTCTCCGCCTCTGTCGGCTTTTTCTCGGGGAGGGGACCTGTTTTCGGAAGGCTCGCGCCTGCGAGGAGGGTGACCGATAGAAGACAGGCGACGATTCGAAGGTGCATGAACGAGCTCCGGTCCTGCCAATGTGGCAGGGGCACGTCCACAACGCATTCGGGCGGGAATGGTTGCATTGCAGCCGCCGGACGCCGGATCGTTGCCAATTCGGCACGCGCCGGGATCGGGACGCCGGAGTTTACCAAAAGTATGATATTATTTGTTGACAGTTATACTCATGTTTTCTAACCGATGGCGAACGAGGGCAGTTCCAGCTGCCCATATTTCGTCGCCCGTACCTAGCCAGCCCTTTGAGCACAGCGTCTCAGCAGCCAGCCCGGTGAATTTGTCAAAGGACTGACTATGATTACCCGGCATCACTGCGCTGCCCTCTTGGCTTGTGCGGCGTTTTTCTCTGCCACTTTCCCTGCCTGTGTTTCCCTGGCGCAGGACGCCACGGCGACAGCGGCTGCCGACGATGAGAGCACGACAGTGCTGGAAAAGCTGTCGGTCAAGGCTAGTAAGAAGACCGGTGTTGCAGACACTCCGCTTGCGACGGAAACGACCGCCGAGGACATTCAGGACAATCAGGTTTCCTCGTTTAGCGATCTGGGCCGCACGCTGCAGCCCGGCGTTGGTTTCAATCGGGCCAATGGCAGCGTCAATATTCGCGGGTTGGATGGCGCGCGGGTCCAGACGACGATCGATGGCATCGTCATTCCTTATCTCGATGACGGCGCGCGTGATGCCGACGGAGGCATCGACAGCTTCGATTTCGACACACTTTCGGCAGCCGACATCGTCCGCGGCGCAGATTCGAGCCGCGCCGGCGATGGCGCTCTCGGTGGCGCCGTGGTGCTTCGCACGCTGCAGCCGGAGGACTTGATCGTCGACGGCAAGACCTGGGGTGGCATCTTCAAGTTCACCTATGACAGCACGGACGAAAGCTGGGGGACGTCAACGGCAGTGGCGGCCCAATACGGCAGCACCGCCGTCCTGTTTCAGGGTGGTTACAAGAGGGGCAACGAAACCGACAATGCCGGCACGTCCGACATCTATGGTGCGGGCCGCTCGGAGCCCAATCCCGCCGATTTCGACCAGAAGAACGTGCTGGTGAAGGTCAAGCAATATACCGATACCGGCCACACCTTCACGCTGACCGGCGAACGCTTCCACCGCGACGAGGACATCGACCTCAGAACCAAACAGAGCACCTTCGGCAACTATCGGCCGGGTGACCTGGACGGCAACGAGGATATCAAGCGCGATCGTGTTTCGCTGACTTACGAATTCGAAGCCGTAGACGACGATGCGCTGATAGATGCGGCCAACGCCGTCTTCTACTGGCAGGACCTGACCCGCGACAGCGGCGAGGCGGGATATCGCTCCAGGTCGGCCGTCGGCGATTATTGGCGCAACAGCGAGGTAAAAAACCGCTCTGTCGGCGCCGCCGGTTCGATGGAGAAGTCGTTCGACACCGGGCGGCTCAACCATACCGTTCGGCTTGGCGGTGATTTCTCGATCGGCCAGACGACGCAATATTCCTCCGGCGACGACAGCTGCGATACCACCCCCGCTCCGGCCTGCGATTTCCTGCACACCAACCAGGCGGACATGCCGGATGTCGACAGCCGGAAATTCGGCATCTATCTCGAAAACGAGGTTGCTATCGGCGACAGCGCTTTCTCGCTGACACCCGGCCTCCGTTACGACTGGTACGACCAGTCGCCCCAGGAAACGGCCGCCTACACTGCCAATCCAAATTATAACGGCCTGCCTGCCGGCCAAAGCGGCGACGCCGTTTCGCCGAAGCTGCTTGCCAAATACGAAGCAGTGCCTGATGTCGAATTCTTCGCCCAGTGGGCGATGGGGTTCCGCTCGCCGACGGCAAACGAGCTCTACCTCGATTACGGCGGTCCAGGCACTTATCTCAGGCTGGGAAATCCCAACCTGAAGCCGGAAACCAGCAATGGTTTCGAAATCGGCGCCAATCTCGGCGACGAGGATTTTGGCGGGCGCATCGCCGGTTTCTACAACCGCTACCGCAACTTCATCGATACCGATGCCGCACCCGTCCAGGATCCCGCCAACTACCCGAACGGGATCACCCAATACCTCAACCGCGATCGGGTGCGCATCTACGGCGTCGAGCTCTCTGCCCACAAGTCCTTCGCATCCGGCTTCCATATCAACGGTTCGCTCACCTATGCGAATGGTGAGGACCTCGAAACCGGCCTGAAACTCGGCTCCGTGGCACCGTTGAAGGGCGTCATCGGGGCAGGCTACGCAACGGAAACCTGGGGCGCCGATGTGACCTTCATCGCCGTGAAAGCAGTGTCCAGCAATTCGGACGCGACCTTCAAGGCGCCCGGATATGGCCTCGTCGACCTGACGGGCTGGTGGAAACCGGAAAAAGTCGAAGATCTGACGGTAAGGGCAGGCGTCTACAATATTTTCGACCAGGAATATTACGACGCCATCAGCGTGCGTGATGTGACCCTCTCCGCGGCATCACCGGATAGGGCCTATTATTCCGAGCCGGGGCGAACATTCAAGATCTCCCTGACCCAGCGCTTTTAAAGGCGGGCCCAGGATGAATAATAGGAAATGGAGCTGCTGCTGCTTTCCTTTCTCTCGCTCGTGACCCTGCCAACTATGGGCACCTACTCGGCCCCGAAGGCTGCCGGGCTTGCGGCCACGCGCTCGATCCGCTGAGTTGAAGGGGCGTCCAGGCACGGAAATAGACCACGCCGCCCGCTTGATGCGGGATCGGCGCGCGGCGGGAAATGCCCGATATTTTTCCGCCGTCGCCCGCTTGCGCAATCTTTCGTCTCACGCTAACACTTTCGCCATGACACAGGCACGCATCCTTTCGATCTGGTGGTGGGCTCGCTGAAGCGGCCTTGACCAGTCATGCGTGATTGAGACGATAAGCCGCCCGGAAGTTTCGAGGCGGCTTTTTTGTATTCGGGCCGCAGGAATGACGGGCCTGAACGGAGCGAAAAATGGCGACGACAATTCTTGAAGACGGTGCGGAAGCCTATACCACCAAGGGCGGCATTTCCGTCACCCGCCGGCGGCGCGAGGCGCCCTATGGCGAGGCGATCGCGAGCTATGTCGACCGGCTCGACGAACGCCGGGGTGCCGTGTTTTCCTCCAACTATGAATATCCGGGTCGCTATACCCGCTGGGACACGGCGGTCATCGATCCGCCGCTTGCCATATCCTCTTTCGGGCGTTCGCTCTGGATCGAAGCCTATAACGAGCGCGGCGAGGCGCTGCTGTCGATGATTTCGCAGCATCTCGCCGGGATCGGCGACATCACGCTTGGCACATCGACCGCCCGCCGTCTCGATCTGACGATCAACATGCCGGACCGGGTCTTTACCGAAGAAGAGCGCTCGAAGATCCCGACGGTGTTCACGGTTCTGCGTGCCGTCACCAATCTGTTCCATTCGCACGAAGATTCGAGCCTTGGGCTCTATGGCGCCTTCGGCTACGATCTCGCCTTCCAGTTCGACGCGATCGAACTGAAGCTGAAGCGCCCGGACGACCAGCGCGACATGGTGCTGTTCCTGCCGGACGAAATCCTCGTCGTCGACCACTATGCCGCCAAGGCCTGGATCGATCGCTATGATTTCGCCAAGGATGGCAAGACGACGGAGGGCAGGGCCGGCGATATCGCGCCCGAACCGTTCCGCGCGGTCGACAGCATCCCGCCGCATGGCGATCATCGCCCCGGTGAATATGCCGAGCTGGTTGTCAAGGCGAAGGAAAGCTTCCGCCGCGGCGACCTCTTTGAAGTCGTGCCGGGCCAGAAGTTCTTCGAGCGCTGTGAGAGCAAACCTTCGGAAATCTCCAATCGGCTGAAGGCGATCAACCCGTCGCCCTATTCCTTCTTCATCAACCTCGGAAACCAGGAATACCTCGTCGGCGCCTCTCCGGAAATGTTCGTGCGTGTCTCCGGCCGCCGCATCGAGACCTGCCCGATTTCCGGCACAATCAAGCGCGGCGATGACCCGATCGCCGACTCCGAACAGATCCTCAAGCTGCTCAATTCCAAGAAGGACGAGTCCGAACTGACCATGTGCTCGGACGTCGACCGCAACGACAAGTCCAGAGTTTGCGTGCCCGGTTCCGTCAAGGTCATCGGCCGCCGCCAGATCGAGATGTATTCGCGCCTGATCCACACGGTCGACCACATCGAAGGCCGGCTGCGCGACGACATGGATGCTTTCGACGGTTTCCTCAGCCACGCCTGGGCCGTTACCGTCACCGGTGCTCCGAAGCTGTGGGCGATGCGCTTCATCGAAGCCCATGAAAAGAGCCCGCGCGCCTGGTACGGCGGCGCCATCGGCATGGTCGGCTTCAACGGCGACATGAACACCGGCCTGACGCTGCGCACCATCCGCATCAAGGATGGCATTGCCGAGGTTCGTGCCGGCGCTACATTGCTCAACGACAGCAACCCGGAAGAAGAAGAAGTTGAAACCGAACTGAAGGCCTCCGCCATGATCGCAGCGATCCGCGACGCAAAATCCGCCAACACCCGCGGTGCGGGCCGCGACGTCGCCTCCGTCGGCACCGGTGTCAACATCCTGCTGGTCGATCACGAGGACAGTTTCGTCCACACGCTGGCAAACTATTTCCGCCAGACCGGCGCGACGGTCACGACCGTCCGCACCCCGGTCGCCGAGGAAATCTTCGACAGGGTGAAGCCGGATCTCGTCGTTCTGTCGCCCGGTCCCGGCATGCCGAAGGATTTCGACTGCAAGGCGACGATCAAGAAGGCGCGTGCGCGCGATCTGCCGATCTTCGGTGTCTGCCTCGGTCTGCAGGCGCTGGCGGAAGCCTATGGCGGCGATCTGCGCCAGCTTGCCATCCCGATGCACGGCAAGCCGTCGCGCATCCGCGTGCTCGAGCCCGGCATCGTCTTCTCTGGCCTCGGCAAGGAAGTAACGGTCGGCCGCTACCACTCGATCTTCGCCGATCCCTCGACGCTGCCGCGCGAGTTCATGATCACGGCCGAGAGCGACGACGGCACGATCATGGGCATCGAGCACATGAAGGAGCCGATCGCCGCCGTGCAGTTCCACCCGGAATCGATCATGACACTCGGCGGCGATGCCGGCATGCGGATGATCGAGAATGTGGTGGCGCATCTGGTCAAGCGGGCGAAGATCAAGGCTGCGTAACCCCGCGCACGCTCGCCCGGTTCGAGGCGACCATGCGCTTTTGCCAGCGGGGCTTTGACAAGTCGGTCGCTTTGAACCATATGCGCACTATCAGAAGCCGCTGAAGCGCTCGAACCGCTTCAGCGGTTTCGGCGTTCTAGAGAACTGGTTTTTGCAATTCGTTTGCATGTGCAAGGAGAAGACAATGCAGGAGGTGTCGGCCGCACAGCGCCTGGCGTTCTGGGGTATCCCGATCGCGGTTGCCGTGCTGGGGCTGAAGATGCTCGCCTGGTGGCTGACCGGCTCGGTGGCGTTGCTGTCCGACGGGCTGGAATCGATCGTCAACGTGGTGGCTGCGATCGTCGCTTACGTCGTGATCGGCTATGCCGCAAAGCCGGCAGACGCGAGCCATCCGTTCGGTCACCACAAGGCCGAATATTTCTCGGCGGTCATCGAGGGAGTGCTGATCGTTGTCGCCGCCCTGCTGATCGTTTCCGAAGCCATACCGGCAATTCTGTCGCCAAGGCTGCCGGAAACGCCCGCGCTCGGTCTGGCGATCAATTTGTTGGCCGCCATCATCAATGGGGTATGGGCCTATGCGCTGATGCGTGCCGGACGAGCCTGCCGCTCGCCCGCCTTGTCCGCGGACGGACATCATATCATGTCCGACGTCGTGACTTCGGCGGGTGTGCTGGTAGGTCTTGTGCTGGCTATCGTCAGCGGCTATGCGGTGCTCGATCCGCTGCTTGCCGTCCTCGTCGCCTGCAACATTCTCTATCAGGGCTGGAAGGTGATCGCGCGCTCGATCGACGGTCTGATGGACAGGGCGGTATCCGAGGAGGAAGAGGCCGCCATCAAGCACGTGATCGCGACCCATGCGGCCGGCTCGCTCGGGGTGCATGATCTGAAGACCCGGCAAGCCGGGCCGGCGATCTTCGTCGAATTTCACATGGTGGTTCCGGCCACGATGGCTGTCGGCGAGGCGCACGACATCTGCGATCGGCTGGAAGACACGATCCGCGAGGTCAATCGGGGCGCAAAGATCACCATTCATGTCGAGCCGGAAGGCGAAAAGGCCCATGGAATCAGGGTCAAGGTTGTTGAAGGAATGAAAAAATGACGAAAACCGATGTATCAGGCCTGTCGCAGCTTGGACAGAACGTTGCGGCGCCGCAAAGCCCGGAAGAGGCCGTGCTGGAGCGTGTGCCGAACGGCAATGCCGGCACGGGCTTCGTCGTGCGCTTCACCGCGCCGGAATTCACCTCGCTTTGCCCGATGACCGGGCAGCCGGATTTCGCTCACATCGTCATCGACTATCTGCCGGGCGATTGGCTGGTGGAATCGAAGTCGCTGAAACTTTTCCTGCACGCGTTCCGCAACCACGGCGCGTTCCACGAGGATTGCTCGATCTACATCGCCAAGCGGATCGTGGAACTGCTCGACCCGAAGTGGCTGAGAATTGGCGCCTACTGGTATCCGCGCGGCGGTATTCCGATCGATGTCTTCTGGCAGACGGGTGCGCCGCCGGAAGGCGTCTGGTTGCCGGATCAGGGCGTGCCGACCTATCGCGGTCGCGGCTGAAAATGAAAACGGCGGGCTTTGAGCCCGCCGTTTCTCTTTGAATGCGCGGCAATCAGTTGATGATCAGTGCCAGGCCGGCAAACGCGGTGAGGCCGCCAAGGAGCCGGGAAAAGATTCTGCCGGAAGGCAGGCGGCTGATGCCGAGACCAAGGCCGATGCCCGCCACGTGCAGAAGCGCCGTCGCCATGACGAAGCCGGTGCTGAAGGGCAGGGCGCCCGCCGCACCCAGCTCGCCGCCATGCGCGTAGCCATGGAAAAGCGCGAAGACGCCGACAATGGCAGCGCAGGTGGTCGCCTGCCAGCGGACGGCCATGGCGACCAGCAGGCCGAGCGCGACGACCGAAGCAAGGATTGCCGGCTCGACGAAGGGCAGGTGGATGCCCGTCACCGCCAGTCCGAAGCCAAGGGCCATGATGCCGACAAAGGCTGCCGGAACGCCCCAAAGAGCGCGGCCGCCGATCTGTGCTGACCAGAGGCCGACGGCGACCATCACCAGAATATGGTCGAGGCCCGATAGCGGATGGGTGAAGCCCGCCATCAGCGACCCGTGCTCGGTCGGATCGAGATGGGCGAAGGCGGGAGCGGTCGAAGCGGCGAAGGCCAATGCAGCAAGAAGAAGGTGTCTTTTCATTGTGGTCCCCACTGGAGGGCGGAGTGTGGGAGGCAGCCCCGCCGGATGCGAATTCGTGACATCGCATCTTATTTCGCAATGCTCTCCTGTCCATACGGCATTTGCCCTACCTCTCGTCTTTACCATAGCCGCAATGGGCTGCTGATTGCGCTTTCATACCCATCCGCTTTTGTTGCATTGTTTTCGCAGTCGAGTCGCCTTATCTGACTGCGGCAGGACAATTGATTTTATTTCGCGGGAGACAGCGGATGAACGAAGACGAAGACGACAAGAAGACGGAGCTGCCTTTGGGCAAAGAAACCGAGGCGAATCTGTTCAAGTCGCGCTCGATTTTCATCTATGGCCCGATCAATCAGGAACTGGCGCAGAAGGTCTGCTCGCAGCTCGTGGCGCTTGCCGCCGCAAGCGAAGAGGATATCCGCATCTACGTGAACTCGCCTGGCGGACACGTCGAATCCGGGGATTCGATCCACGACATGATCAAGTTCATCAAGCCGAAGGTCTGGATGATCGGTACGGGCTGGGTCGCTTCCGCCGGTGCGCTGATCTATGTCGCGGCTCCGAAGGAGCGTCGCATCTGCCTGCCGAACACGCGCTTCCTGCTGCACCAACCGTCCGGCGGCACCCGCGGCATGGCGTCCGACATCGAGATCCAGGCTCGTGAAATCCTCAAGATGAACGATCGCCTGAACCGAATCTTCTCGGAAGCCACCGGCCAGCCGATCGAAAAGATCGCCAAGGACACCGACCGTGACTACTGGCTCTCCGCCGAGGAGGCCAAGTCCTACGGCCTCGTCTCGCGGATCATCACGTCGCAGGCCGATATCTGAGCTTTTTCGGACTGACGTCTTTCGACCCCGCTGGTTTTCCGGCGGGGTTTTTCATGAACCGGAAGTGGCGGACAGCGGGTGACCGGCGAGCGCTGCATCGATCGTGACAAGTTTCATGTCTTCGACGGCGCACTGGGCGAGCAGGAGGCGGTCGAACGGATCGCGGGTTGGTGGCTCGGGGGTCAAATGGGCGACTGCATGATGTTCGTTGATCGGCAGAATCTCGATATCCCCGCGCTTGGCGGCATCCGGGAGATTTTCCAGCGTCGTCCCGAAATCCAGGTTGCCGAGGCGCCACTTTATGGCCATCTCCCAAAGTGTTGCGACACTCACATGCAGCGCGGCCGAATTGTCCGACAAAACACCGCGGATTTGGGACGGAAGCTGGTCCATCTGACTGTTCAGAAAAGCGATGAATATGTGGGTGTCGACCAGGAGTCTCATCGCTCGTTCTTGAACGGTGGAAGCGGCGTTATCAGGAAATCCTCTGGGAGCGGATCATCAAAATCCGGTGAGACATAAGTAACGAACTGCGTTATCCCGCGTTCCTTCTTGAAGGCCTCGAGACCCGCCCAGTTGATCCCCCCTTTCTTCTTCGCGGGCACAAGCTCCATCACCGGCTTGCCGTTGCGGGTGACCGTGATCGTCTCACCGGCCTCGACGCGGCGGGCGAGTTCGGCCAGCTTGTTCTTGGCTTCGCGGATCGATACCTGGGTCATGAGGATAAATGTAGCCGCAAGTGGCCACATTCTCAATGATCGCGATCGGGCGCTTGCCCTTCCGCTCGTCTCCGTTTATACAGCGCTGATGTCGAACACAGGCGCACAGATCATCGAGCAGGTTTCCCGCGGGCACATCGCCTTTGCGGACCGTTCGCGCGCCTCGCTTCTTCTTCTCGGCCTTACGCGCGGTTGCCGGGTTCTTTGAAGGAGCGCCCGGTGGCCGAAAGCCCACCGGCCCTAGCTCCTTGCCTTCCCTGAATAGCAGACGAAAAGAACCTCAAGAGCCAGCATTTGCCATCGCAATGCGATCCACGATCGGTTATTGCATGCGGGAAATGCGCCTCAGACATGAAGAGAAGCCGCAATGATCATGAAATCCCACACCGTCAAGCAGGGCATGCCCGAGGCTGCCATCAAGTATCAGCCCTATCCGCAGATCAATATTCCGGACCGCACCTGGCCGGGCAAGACCATCACAAAGGCGCCGATCTGGTGTTCGGTCGACCTGCGCGACGGCAACCAGTCGCTGGTCGATCCGATGGGCCACGACCGCAAGGCCCGGATGTTCCAGCTGTTGCTCGATATGGGCTTCAAGGAAATCGAGATCGGCTTTCCCTCCGCCTCGCAGACGGATTTCGATTTCGCCCGCTGGTGCGTCGAGGAAGGCAATGTGCCGGATGACGTGTCGCTGCAGGTGCTGGTGCAGTGCAGGCCCGAACTGATCACCCGCACGTTCGAATCGCTGCAGGGGGCCAACAAGCCGATCGTCCATTTCTACAATTCCACCAGCGAATTGCAGCGCCGCGTGGTGTTCGGCAAGGACGTCAAGGGCGTCAAGCAGATCGCCACCGATGCCGCAAAGATGATCACCGACATGGCGGCCAAGGCTGGGGGCGGTTTCCGCTTCGAATATTCGCCGGAGAGCTTTACCGGCACGGAATTGGAGGTCGCACTGGAAATCTGCAACGCGGTGACTGAGATCGTCCGGCCGACGGCAGAAAACAAGCTGATCCTGAACCTGCCTTCGACGGTCGAAATGGCGACGCCGAACATCTATGCCGACCAGATCGAGTGGATGTGCCGCAACCTCGACAATCGCGAGAACCTGATCATCTCGCTGCACCCGCACAACGACCGCGGCACCGGCATCGCGGCCACCGAGCTTGGCCTGATGGCCGGCGCCGACCGCGTCGAAGGCACGCTGTTCGGCAACGGCGAGCGCACCGGCAATGTCGACGTCGTGACACTGGCGTTGAACATGTTCACGCAGGGGATCGATCCGCAGCTGGATTGCTCGGATATCGAGCGGATCAAGGACGTCTATGAATACTCCAACCAGATGACGATTCCGGAGCGCCACCCTTATGTCGGCGAACTGGTCTACACGGCCTTTTCCGGCTCGCACCAGGATGCGATCAACAAGGGCATGAAGGCGATCAAGGTCGCCAACAAGCCGCTGTGGGAGGTGCCGTACCTGCCGATCGATCCGCAGGACGTCGGCCGCTCCTACGAGGCGATCATCCGCATCAACTCGCAATCGGGCAAGGGCGGCATCGCCTACATCCTGCAGGAGGATTACGGCATCAACCTGCCGCGCAATCTGCAGGTCGAATTCCGCGAGGATATCCAGCGGATCACCGACGAACACGGCAAGGAATTGCCGTCGAAGGCGATCCATGCGCGCTTCATCGAGCGTTACGTCGATCAGCCGAATGCCCGCATCCGCTTCGTTGACCACCACACCTATCCGGTCGGCGAGCACAAGAGCGTGCGCGTGGTGGCGGCTGAAATCACCGATAACGGCGAGACAAAGCGGATTGAAGGCAAGGGCACCGGCCCGATCGACGGCTTCATCAATGCGCTGTCGATCTATCTCGGTGTCGAAATGTCGGTCGCCGATTATTCCGAGCATTCGCTGCAGCACGGCTCGAACGCGGCGGCAATCGCCTATGTCGAAGTGGAGTATCCGGGCGGCAAACTCTTTGGCGTCGGCATCAATACCAACATCGTGGCGGCTTCCCTCGAAGCCATCGTTTCCGCGGCGAACCGGGTTCTTCAGGCAAGCTGAAATCCATTCCCTTGCATGAAAAAGGGCCGCACCCCATGGGCATGCGGCCCTTTTTTGCGTTGGTCCGGTTTTTCAGCATTCCTGCCAGGTGTCGGCAGGCTCGGCCGTTGCGGCAGCAGCGCGACCGCCGCCGAGGGCGATGCGACCTTGCGGATCATCGCGCTCCCGGCGACGGCCGTACGGCTGGCGGTGGCCTTATGCGGGAAGCTGGGCGGCCGCGGACATCAATTCCTGCCGGCTCGGGCTGGTGAACAGGTACCGCCCCTCGTCGGGGACTTCGGTGAAGCACCAGCGGACGATGCCGTCCCTGTCGAGCAGGAACTCCCCTGTCAGCTGGCCGTATCCATCGGCCTTCATCTGCCGGTCGTCATCTGTGACTTCGTATCCGTCCAGCTTGTCGAGAAATTCGGATGCGGCCACCGGGTTCATCGGCTCGGGCAGTTCGCCGGGTAGATCGACGCGCATGCTCATCATCGTGCCCATGCCGACCTTGTACGGCCATTTGTTCTCGTCCTCGGTGAATTCGAGATTGGGCAGGCCGAAGGCGCGATGCGACACCCGTTCTGGATCGGACGCGGCGAGCAGATTGGGTATCGGATGGTAGCGGAAATAGAGCCGCGCACGTTCGGTCGGGGTGTTGACAACCGTCAGGCTGTCGATGCCCTGGTCGCGCAGAGGCGTTTCCAGCTCCGCCATCGCCGCGATCTGGCGGCGGCAGAACGCGCAGTGCAGCCCGCGAAACAATCCGACAAGGACGGGTCTGCGGCCACGAAAGTCGTCGATGGCGATCTTGCCGCCATGGGTGATTGCGTCAAGCACCACATTAGGTGCGCGGTCGCCGGGCCGCAACGGGCCCTGGATGTTGTGCTGCTCCATTGCTGAATTCCTCCGCTAGTCAAGGAACGGCAGTATCACCAGTGTTTTGGGGTCGATATCGTGCCGCGCGCAGATGTCCTGCGCCAAATCGAAGTAGCGTTCCGCCTCTTGCATGTCGTTGGCGTCGAGGCTGAGCGTTGCCAGACCATCGTAGCACGGAAAGAGCAATTGCGCCTCACCGGAGTCGCGAGCGGCCTCGAGAGCCTCAAGATAATGGCGCCGGGCGAGATCCGGCTCGCCGTGGCACTGATAGATCTGCGCCAGCACCAGCAGCGGCACCGGCAGATGGTCCCGCTGGTCGAGTGCCCGGTCGATCGCCAGTGCAGTTTGCACTGCAGGCATTCCCTCGCGCGCGCAGCGGTCGGTGAAGGTGCAGTAGGCGACGGCGATGTTCGTCAGCAACCGTGCCTGGAAGCCGAAATCGCCGATCCGTTTCGCCATCTCGTAGCCGCGCTGGCAAATCTCGATGGCCAGCGCCGGATCGATGATCGTGTAAAGGACGCCGAGATTGGTATATCCGCGACAGGCCGCGTTGAGCTGGCCGCAGCGGAGCGCGGCCTCGACGCTGCGCTCGACCTCGGCGACGGCTTCCCTGGTTTTCCCGAGTCGCGCCAAGGCCGTTCCCTTGGTATTGAGCGCCTGCGCGATCGCCAGTGTCGCTTCGTTTGCTTCACTCTCGTCGTTTTTTTGTGGCGGCAGCCGCTCGGCGCAGCGCAATGCTTCGTCGGCCCATCTGACGGCGCCTGCATAGTCACCGCTGCGGAAAGCGAGGTGACCCTGTTCCTGTAGCAGATGCGCCTGTTCGATCGGGGCGTTCGTGTCCTGGAGCAGTGCTGCGGCCTCGGCGAAACGGGTGCGCGCGGCATCGCGATTGCCGGCATCGAAGAGCAGCCGGCCGAGCTTGCGCAGTATCCGCGCAGCCGCCAGGTGATCGTCGGCATCCTGGTGGGCTTTGAGGGCGTCCCTGTAAAATTCCATCGCCCTTTCGCGTTGACCTGCCGGTCCATAAAGGTCGGCAATCCGCTCGCATGGCACGAGCCACGCCCTATCTTGGCGATCGCCGAGTGCGTCAAACGCCTCGCGGTAGAAGCGCAGCGCGTCCTCATTGGCATAGGTCCGTCGAGCCTCGTCACCTGCAGCCGTCAGGTAGATGGCAGCCTTTGCCTTGTGCGCAGAGCGGCCGAAGTGGTAGCCGAGCAGGGCGAGATCCTCGAGCCGGGTCGGTTGCGTGCCATATCGCCGCTCCAGGGTCTCGGCGATAAGCCCATGCAGTTCGGTACGCCGTTTCAGAAGCAGGTTGTCGTAGATCACCTCATGCAGCATTGTCTGGCAGAAACCAAAGGAGTCTGACGCAACTCCGCCCGGTGACTCCTCGATGATTTCCGCGTCGCACAGATGGTCGAGACCCGTTTCTATTCCGGCCGGATCGCTGAAGACGGCTTCGAGGACCGATGTCTCGAAGCGCGTGCCGATGACCGCCGCCGTCTGGGCGAGCTTGCGTACCCGTGGTGGCAGCCGATCGATCCTGGCCAGCATCATTGCCTGGACACTGAGGGGAATGTCCGCAGCCGCCGTCGCCTTGTTCACTTCCCAGCGTGCGCCGTCGCGCCTCAACTCGCCGCTCTCGATCAGACGCCGCACGATCTCCTCGATGAAAAGCGGGTTTCCGCCGGCCCGCTCGACGATGCGGTTGCACAGTCGTGCCGGCAGCCCGCCCGCGCCGAACAGGGCCGAAAGCAGTTCGTGGCCTTCGGCGGAGGAAAGGGGAGGCAGACGCAGCATCGTCAGGCTGGCCTTGGCAGAATTCAGCCGGTCCGTTTCGAATGCGGGCCGATGGGTCGTCAGCAGCATCAGCCGGTTGCGCTCCAGCCGATCCATCGCAAACCGCAAGGTTTCCAGCGAGGCCGTATCGGCCCAATGCAGATCCTCGATTATCAGGAGCAGCGGCGCCCGTTGGAGCCGGCGCTCGAGAATGGTGCGGATGGCATAGAAAATCTGCCGCCGCAACTGCTCCGGCTCCACGTGTTTGAGCACTCCGTCGGGATCGCCAAAACCGAGAATACAAAGGAAAAGCGGTATCAGCCGCTCCCGCTCTGCGGTCGCCAGGTCGAGCGCGTCGAGGCCGCTGGTGAGCTGCCGGCGGGCGTCGTCCGGGCTGTCGTTTCCACCAATGTCATAGGCACAGCGCACGATGGCGGCGAGGGTGCCATAGGATGGTTCCCCGAAGGACGAGCAGGCCGCCTGTCGCACGACGACGTCGGCAAAGCGGGGTTCGTGCCGGACTTTTTCAAGGAATTCGTCCACGAGGCGCGTTTTGCCTGCGCCGGCTTCCCCCGTCAGGCGGACGAATTGCGTAACCCCCGAGCAGGCGGCATCGAGGCAGCGCAGCAGGCCAGCGAGCTCCGCATCGCGGCCGACCATTGGCGCCTGGAGGCCGAGGGCGGACAGGCCACGGGGATTGGCCGCCGCCTCGATGCGGCCGGTCAGCCGATGTACCAGCACGCCCTCGGCTTTGCCACGTAGTGGCAACGTGCCGAGCGAGCTGAAGGAAAAGGCATGCCGGGTGAGGCGATGGGTGACGGGCCCGACGAGGATGTCGCCGGGTTCCGCCATCGCCTGGAGGCGCTGTGCCGTGTTCACGGTATCGCCCGTCACCGAATAGGCCTTGCTACTGCTTGCACCCACGCCGCCGGCGACCACCGGTCCCGTGTTCACGCCGATATGCAGGGCAAGCGGCAGGCTGATGCGGGTATTCCAGCGTTCGGCGACGCCGGCCACCCGGCGGCGCATTTCGAGCGCGCTGTGCAATGCCCGTTCCGGGTCGTCCTCGTGCGCTTGCGGAGCGCCGAACAGGGCGAGCAGGGCATCGCCGATGAATTTGTCGACAAACCCGCCAAATGTTTGCACCGCTTCGGTCAGTTCCTCAAACAGCTCATTCTGCAATGTCTGGAGCAGTTCCGGATCGGTCTGCTCGCTGAGCGCAGTGAAATTGCAAAGATCGGCGAAGAGCACCGTAACCGTGCGCCGGTCGGCATCGGCAGACTGATCGGATCTTGCCGGCTCGGAGGAGGTTTCGGCAACCGCTATGGTGACAGGTGACGGCTGGGAGCGGGGCTGCTGTGGTTTCTGGGTTGCCGGCCCGGCGGAAATTTCTGTGCCGCATTGCGGGCAGAAGGCAAAGTCCGGCTGGCAGGGATAGCCGCATCCAGGGCAGGATTTCGGCTGCTTTGCTCCACAGCTCGGGCAAAAGGCAAATCCGGCTTGGATTTCACAACCGCATTGAACGCAGTTCATCACCGCTAGCCTCGTGAGCCATGCGCCCACCGGCTCCCTTGAGCGTGGCCGTGGCCCCTACAGCGACAGATAATGGACCCGATTCCAAGGGGTGGCAAGCGCGGAACACCGCCCGTCGTCGTCGTCCGAAGGGGCTCCGGTCCCTGCGCTGTGCTACGCCGGCAACGCGTTCAGATCGCGGTTGAAACAGTATCGGCCACCTGCTGCAGACTTGCGTCGGACGAGGGACCGACGACCACATAGGAGGCGCCGCCCTTCTGCCAGGAAATCATCGCGATGTCGTCGCGTATGCTTTCCGCCATGTTTCCATCTGATGTGCCCGGCTTGCTTTTCAGGAAACAGATGGCGAAGACGTCACCGTCCTCGTTCTTGTACATCAGCTGCGCCACCGGTTTTCCACCGGCGACGAGCAGCCGGGCTCCTTCGAAGGTGAGGCCGCGCGTGCTCAGGTCCGGCAGGGAAAAGTTTACGCCGACACTCGATGCAAGCCAGCTTTCGATCTTGGCGCCGCTCGAAGCCGGCACTTCGACGAGATGTTCTGCGGTCTGCCGCGAATAGATGCGATGATAATCAGCGATGTCGTCGAGCCAGGTGCGGGCCGCCGCCACGTTCACCGAGGGCGTACCGTCATTGCTGGTCCTGCCGATGATGTAGCCGGTTGAACTGCCAATCAGCAGCAAGGTGATCGAGGCGGCGAGCGCCCGCGGCCACAGCCGGACCTTCGTCTGGCGCGGTGCAGCGTTGACGACGCGCTCGGCCTTAGGATTGACGCCCGGGCCCTGCTTGATCCGCCGAACCAGCGACAACGGAACCGGATCGTGCAGAAATTCCTCGAAGGCCTTGTTGCCAAAGGCATTTCCAGCTTTCAGCATCTCGAGCAGCATTCGGGCCTCGTCGTCGCGCGCCACCAGCTGTTCCAGTTCCTTGCGTTCTGCTTCGCTGACTTCGCCGTCGAGATAGGCCGACAGGCGAACTTCGAGTGCGAGCCCTTTCGTGTTTTGCAACGTTCAGGCCCTCCTTTCCGTCGTCTCTGTAATCATTGCGGCCAGACGCATGCGTGCCGTCGAAAGCCTGCTCATCACCGTGCCGATCGGGATCTTCAGGATATCGGCGGCCTCGCGGTAGCTGTGTCCCTCGACATTCACCAGCACGAAGACGCTCGCCAGGCCCTCCGGCATGGAAAGAATCATCTTGTGCAACTGATTGGCGTAAACCGCCTTCTCGCCGGATGCCTCGACCGACAACTCGTCCTGCTCGGCGGCGTCCACCGTGCCGCCGCCAGTACGAACCTTGCGCTTCCTGATTTCGTCGATCCAGAGATTGCGGGTCATTGCGTATATCCAGCTTTCAAGCCGTCCTTCGCCGTTCCAGAGGTGATTGCGGGTGATTGCCCGCTCGCAGACCTCCTGAACCAGGTCATCGGCATCGGCGGCATTGCGCGTCAGTGTCATTGCGAAACGACGCAACTTGGGCAGAACGCTGACCAAGTCCCTTCTGAATTCGTTCGATTCGGCCGCTGGACGCATTGCTCTTCCAAAGAAACGTTCCGGAGCGAGGTTTTATTCGTCCGGGTCGAAATACACGCCGGTTGATATGAAACATTTGGCCCATGGTCTGCAAGTCGGCAGCCGGCAGGCAGCGCATATTTTGCCGCTTCAAAGGCATTTTCCCAATGCCATATGAAAGGCCGGTCGACCAGAGCCGCCCGGCCTGAGCATGATCAGTAGTGGCGAACGCCGCCAAGCGTTTCCAGGAGGGCGCGATATGCCCAGGTGTTCTCGCCGCCGCGATCGCGAATCTCGATCAATTGCGCCTTTGCTTCTTCGATCTGTCCCTGCTCAACCAGGGCCTGGCCCATATAAGAGCGGGCAAGAATGTAGTTTTCGTCGGTTTGCAGCGCCCGCTTGTAATAGCTCATGCCCAGTTCCATGCGCCCGGCCTTGCGGTTGGCATAACCGCGGTAATTCAGGATGCGGGCACTGTTCTGGTCCTTGACGGCGTCGAGCACCTTCAGCGAATTTTCGTATTGGCCGGCATAGGCAAGTTCGCGTGCCGCCTTGAAGAGGATGTCGTCGTCAAGGCCGCTCTTCTTGGCATTGACACACTCCTTCTCTTTCTCGTCCCAAACCTTTCCGTCCTTGCATTCCGTGGAGGTCTGGGTCTTTTTCGGCGGGGCCGTGGTGTCCTCACCGGCGGCCCAGGCGGTTTGCCCAAGCGTAAAGGTGTAAACCGCAGAAAAAAGGGCAAACAGTGCGGTCTTGCGATTGATCATGGTCATCTCCTGGTTTTGAAACTGCCCCCGGAAAACGGGATTGCCCGACGTCTTTGATGACGCCGGCGGTCCGGTCAGTTCCGTATGACGGATGACGAACGCCGAATATTTCCCAGCATAGCGCTTTTTGCCGTTTTGGCGAGTATCGATAACGATCAAGCGATCAGAAGCGCGTGGTTTCGACCAGCGTCACCGAACGGCCATCCATGGTGAGTTCGAATCGTTCGCGAACCAGGTTCCAATGGCCAGGGCTTCCGGAAATGAAAAACAGGTTGAACCCGGCCGGCGGTTTCCTGCCGCCGCGACCTTGCGAGGCCGAAGCGATGCCAACCACGGGCACCGGGCTGATCTGGCCCTTGAGGGAGTAGACCGTGTTCAGATGGGTGTGGCCATGCAGCACCAGTTCGGCGCCGCCGGCGGAAATCGTTGCGGCGAAACGGCGGATCCCGAGCATGCGCTTGTGCATGGAGGTTGCGCCGCGGATCGGCGGATGGTGGATCATGACGACGCGGAACAGACCGGCTTCACCGGCTGCGCGCAAGAGATTGACGGTCTCGCGCGCCTGGCGGCTGCCGAAATAGCCGCTGGCGGCGAAGGGAGGCGTGGCGACGGCGGTCGAGCAGCCGATCAATGCCACCTGGCCGCGGACGCGCAGATAGGGATAGCAGTGAAAATCCTCGTTCCACTCCGCCGGTCCGCGCTCGCCGCGCATATAGGGGTACCAGGCCTTGGTCGTTTTTTCATAGGCGCCCGGCACATAGGCATCGTGATTGCCGGGCACGATCGAAATGTTTTCCGGGTCGCCGGCTTCCTTCAGCCATGCGGTCATGATCTCGATTTCACGCGAAGAGGCGAGGTTGACCAGGTCACCGGTTATCGCCAGGTGATCCGGATCGGCGCGCTCGATCTCGTCCATCAAAAGGTTGAGCGTGTTGCCAACCAGGTGGTTGCGGCGGTTGCGGTGCCAGTTGACGAAGCCGGTGATGCGCTTCGAGGCGAGTTCACGGTACGAAAGATCGGGCAGGGGGCCGAGATGAATGTCGGAAATATGCGCGAGTTTGAACATAATTTGTACCTAGCGCATATTCCCGGAAAGGGGAATCATGCGATGCGCTTTATCCTCCGCATGACATTGATGAAAGGAACCGGATCGGCATGACGGAAGCGCCGCCGGAAATGCGCAGCTGGAAGACGCGGCTGGTTACCCGCCTGATGCACGGCTATTTCGCCTTCGCGCGAGGCATGACGATGGGCGTGCGCGCCGCCTGTTTCGACGACAAGGGGCGGATTTTCCTGGTCCGGCATTCCTACGTGCCTGGCTGGCATATGCCGGGCGGCGGGCTGGAGCGGCGCGAAACGGCCTTTGCGGCGCTGGTCAAGGAGCTGCGTGAGGAGGGCAATCTGGAACTGACTGATCCTCCCGAACTCTTCCATGTCTATTTCAACCGGCTGACGAGCAAGCGTGACCACGTGCTCTTCTATCGCTGCCGCAATGTCCGCCAGACTGTACCGCGCAAGCCGGACCTGGAGATTGTCGAGGCCGGATTTTTCGCGCTCGACGATCTGCCGAAGGACACGACGGCTGCCACGCACCGGCGGCTGGCGGAGCTTTCCGGCAACTTGCCGCCAGCCGATTTCTGGTAGGATCAAGCCGCGAGTTTCTCGCGCTCATGCGCCGTGTCGAGATCAAGCTCCGGGCCGGCCGGAACGACGCCCGTCGGGTTGATCATCGTGTGGCTGCGGTAATAATGCTCCTTGATGTGGCGCAGGTTGACCGTCTCGGCGACGCCGGCAACCTGATAAAGGTCCTGCAGGTAGCCCTGCAGGTTCTTGTAGTCGCCGATGCGGCGGATGTTGCACTTGAAGTGCCCGACATAGACCGGGTCGAAGCGCACCAGCGTCGTGAACAAACGCCAGTCGGCCTCGGTAATGCGTCCGCCGGTCAGGTAGCGCCGGGTCGCCAGACGCTCGTTCAGTTCATCCAGCACATCGAAGAGTATCGTGATGTTTTCCGCATAGGCTTCCTGCGTCGTGGCGAAGCCGGCCTTGTAGACGCCGTTGTTGACGGCGTCGTAGATGCGCGCATTCAGGCTGTCGATCTCGCTTCGCAGTTGCTCGGGATAGAAGTCGTCCTTCGATCCCGTCAGCCCGTCGAAGGCCGAATTGAACATGCGGATGATTTCCGAGGATTCGTTGGAGACGATCGTGTTTCGCTTCTTGTCCCAGAGGACGGGAACCGTGACCCGGCCGGAATAACGTGGATCGGCCTTCACATAGACCTGCCAGAGCGTTTTGGAACCGAACAGATGATCGACGGTGCCACCGATCTCGTTCTTGAACTCCCAGCCTTTCGACAGCATCAGCGGATCGACGATCGAGACGGTAATCAGGTCCTCAAGCTTTTTCAGTTTGCGGAAGATCAGCGTGCGGTGCGCCCAGGGGCAGGCAAGCGACACGTAGAGGTGATAGCGCCCGGCCTCCGCCTTGAAGCCGCCTTCGCCGGAGGGGCCGGCCGAACCGTCGGCGGTGACCCAGTTGCGGAACTGTGCGGCGGCCCGCTCGAAACGGCCCTTCGTTTCCTTGGTGTCGTACCAGACGTCGTGCCAGATACCCTCAACCAGCATGCCCATCATTGATCTCCTGCGGCGGGAGTGCCGCTGTTCGTGACTTGGTTGTCGAGTAGATAACGCGTCTTGGCCGCCCATATTAGCCAGCAAATGCTGAACAGTGCGTTTTGGGCTTTGACAGAGGCCGTTTTTCTGCTATCGGGCCTCCCAGACTTTTTCATGCAACCGGATTCATATTCGATGTTCTTTCCAGGAAACCCGCGACGACGCTGATGCTGAACACGCCCTTCGGGCGTAGCCATCACATTTATACGTCTCGCATGCAGGGTTTTCTGATGTTTATGAAAAAGCACGACCTCGTCTATCTGACCGAAGACGCGTCCCATGACGCCGCGATCGAAATCATCAATGAGGAAGCCTTCGGTCCCGGCCGGTTCGCCCGTGCCGCCGCGCGTATCCGCGAGCAGGGGCCGCACGATCTGTCGCTTTCCTTCGTCTGCGCTGACAATGGCGAAACCATCGCTTCGGTGCGGATGACCCCGGTGCTTGCCGGCTCCGTCAAAGGCCATCTGCTCGGTCCGCTTGCCGTTCGACCCTCGCACAAGAACCGTGGCATCGGCCGCGAGCTGGTGCGGATCGCCGTCGAGGCGGCACGGCGGAAGGGCTCGGAAGGCGTCATCCTGGTCGGCGATCCGCCCTACTATCAGCCGCTCGGCTTCGAGAAGGTTGCCTACGCGGCACTGGTCTTCCCCGGGCCGGTCGATCCGAACCGGGTTCTCGTCGTGCCGATGGGCGAGGACGTGCATGCGCGGCTGAAGGGCGAAATTCGCTGGCAGGGCTGATAGGCGGGGTGCGCGCTGTTCGGTTGCGACCTGAAGTTCCCGCTGCTCCTTTGCTTACACGTGGCGGGTAACCGTGATGTCTGGAACTGCTGCGCCAACGCTCACCGGCCCTCGCGGTGCCAGGTGGCGGAGAGCACGAACAGCAGGGCAGCAAGACCGAGGAAACCGGCAAACAGCGACAGCGAATTGATGCCCTTCAGCACCGTCTCGTCGGTCATGCGCAACGACATGCGCTGATCATCGGCGACTCGGACGGCGCCGCGCACCGGGAGGATCGGCGGCAGGTCCACCGGACCGTCGGCGTCGGCGAGACGACGCACCAGCCCCTTGGTCTTCTCCGCCCAGGGGGCGAGCAATTCCCGCGTCGAGATCGTTGCCTTGAACTCGGGCGCATCGACGCTGCCGATATGCACCAGTGTGGTAAGTTCGCCATTGTTCACTTCGAACAAGCCGGTTTCAGCCGTACGGACGCTTGCCTTGTAGAGACCCGGCTCGGCCTCCTTGAGCGCAACCTGTTCCGTCTTGCCCGAAGGGTAGGACAGCGTCGCCATACCCGGATCGCCTGCGATCGTCTGCCGGGCGATTTCCAGCGTTCGGCCGCTGGCATGCGCCGTCAGCGCTTCTTCCTCGAGCGCCGGTTCCTGCATCAGCCAGTGGGCCGTGCGGCGATAGAGCGAGACGCTCGGTCCGCCGCCTTCGAAGCCGCGTGCCCAGAGCCAGCCCTGGTCGGAGAGCAGCATGGCGACGCGGCCCTTGCCGACGCGGTTGAGCACCAGCAACGGCTTGCCGTCGGCTGCCTGCATGACCGTCTGCCCGAGTGGCCGGTCGACATCCACCGTGCGGAACCAGCGGCCCCAGTGCGGCGGTTCGCTGTCGGCGCCTTCCAGCCCGCGCGTCACCGGATGTTTCCTTCCTTCATCCGAGAGCCGTGGATAAAAGGCCTTCTCGTTGACGTAGCCGGTGGGGTTGGCCGGAAGCACGGCCGAGAGCGGGGTGGTTGCGATCGAATCGTCGCCCGCATGCTCCGGCCCGGCCGCGATCAGCAATGCGCCGCCGTTTTCCACATATTGGGCGATGTTGTCATAGTAGAGGATCGGCAGCACACCGCGATGCTGATAGCGGTCGAAGATGATCAGGTCGAACTCCTTGATCTTCTCGACGAAGAGCTCGCGAGTCGGAAAGGCGATCAGCGAGAGTTCGTTGATCGGCGTGCCATCTTGCTTTTCCGGCGGCCGTAGAATGGTGAAATGCACGAGATCGACGGCGGCATCGGACTTCAACAGATTGCGCCAGGCGCGCTCGCCGGCATGCGGCTCGCCCGAAACCAGAAGCACCCGCAGATTCTCGCGAATACCGTCGATGACATGAACGGCGCGGTTGTTGGTCTCCGTCACTTCGGCCGGGACCGCGGCGACGGCAAATTCGAGGATGTTGTTACCCCCGCGCGGCACGGTGAAGGTAAACGGCACATCGGTGCCGGGCTCGGCCATTTCCGTGGCGATCTTGTTGCCGTTGAGGCTGATGGTCACTTCCGCCGTGCCGCCCGGCGCCGTCCCGTCATCGGCGATACGGAACGTGACCTTCTGTTCTTCGCCGACAATGCCGAAGCGCGGGCCACTGACGACCTCGATGCGGCGGTCGAATTCGTCCGGCTTGCCGGTGATCAGGCCGTGGACCGGTGCGTCGAAGCCGAGTGGCTGGTTGATATCGGGTACGTCGTGGATCTGGCCGTCGGTGATGAAGATCGCGCCGCCGACGCGAGACGGCGGGACGTCGGCCAAGGCCGTCTGCAGTGCCGTGAAAAGCTTCGTCGACGGCGTTTCCGTATTCTCGTCATCGGCCGCCTCGACGATGCGAGGCTCGATCTGCGGGAATTTGGCAAGCCGCTGCTTCAGCGTCGCCAGGGCCGCATCGGTCATTTCGCGCCGGCCGGCATTGTCCTGGCTCTGGCTGCGGTCAACGACGACGCCGACGATCGTCGACAGCGGTTCACGCTCTTCCTGAAAGAAAACCGGATTGGCAACCGCAAGCACAAGCGCCGCAAGCGCCGCCGTGCGGAACGCCGCGCCGCGCACGCCACGCCAGAAGCCGAGAGCCGACAGGAGAACGGCGATCAGCGCAAGAACGGCGATGAAGGGCCAGGCAAGGAGCGGCGAGAAATCGAGTGTCATGTGCGCGCCCTCACTGGCCAAGCCGTTCGAGCAGAGCGGGAATGTGCACCTGGTCGGCCTTGTAGTTGCCGGTCAGCATATACATCATGATGTTGACGCCGGAGCGATAGGCATATTCGCGTTGCTGCTCGTCCGGCGGCACGGTCGGCAGAAGCGGCGCACCATTGGCATCGATCGCCCAGGCGCCGGCGAAGTCGTTGCCGGTGATCATGATCGGCGAAACGCCGTCGCCCGCGCGGGCGGGCCTGCCGGTCGGCTGCGAGCCGTTGTCAGGCTGTGCTTCGATCCATAGCGGGCTGCCGTTGTAGCGCCCCGGAAAATTCGACAGCAGATAGAACGATTTGGTCAGCACATTGTCGGTCGGGACAGGCTCCAGCGGCGGAATGTCGAGATCGCCGAGGATCGCCTGCAGCCGCTCCGAATTCGGGCTGGTGCTGCCGGAGCCCGTTCCAAGCGAAGAGAACTGGTCGCGCGTATCGAACAAAACCGTGCCGCCGGCGCGCATATAGGCATCGATGCGGCTGACCGCCTGCGGGCTCGGCATCGGCGCATTGGCGGAGATCGGCCAGTAGATCAGCGAGTAGAACGACAGTTCGTCCGAAGCGATGTCGAGGCCGACGGGCGGTCCTGGCTCCAGTGTGGTGCGGTAGGTCAGAAACTCCGTGAGGCCGGTAAGCCCGCGCTCGGAGAGCCGGTCGACCTCGGCCTCGCCGGTGATGACATACGCCAGATGGGTCTTGTCGAGCCGCGCCAGTATATTCTCGTCGCCGGGTTTGCCGTCGTCTGCAAGCGAATGGCCCGGCGCTGCGACAAGCGCGCCGGCGGCAAGGGCGATGACGAAGGCAGTCGTGGCCGGTATTCTCAATCGCGCGAAGGCGCCGCCCATGAAGAGAACGACGGCGGAGTCGACAAGCAGCAGGATGAGTGCGACGGCAAACAGTGACGGTTTCAAGGACCACGCCTCGGCGCCGATCAGCGCTTCGGATGTGTATGCCATGGGAAGGCCGGTCGCATCGATCGGCTTCAGCTGGGTGTCTCGGGGAAGGAGATTGAGAGCGCTGAAACCCTCTTCCGAGCCGTAAAGTCCGGGCGGGTTATCAGCGCTGGAGACCGGTGCCTTGCCGGCAGAAATTTCCAGCGGCCGGGCGCGGCCGGTTTCGCTGGTCAGCACCCCGTCGGCATTCAGAAGCCGGTAGGGCGCCAGCGTCTGTCCTGGCGTCGTACCTTCGCTCGCCACGCCGCCGCTGCGCGACAATTGCACGCTGCGGCGCAGCATCTCGACGAAATCGCCTGAAATCGGCAGGTTCGACCAGGTTGCTTCGGCGCTGACATGGAACAGGATGATACGGCCGGCACCTTGCGCCTTGGTGGTCACCAGCGGCGTGCCGTCGGCGAGGCTTGCCCAGGTGCGTGACGAGAGATCGGCTGTCGGTTCCGCGAGCACCTGGCGCTTGACGAGAATGTCCTGCGGGCGCGGCATGCCGGCAAACGGGCTGAGTGCCGGATAGTCGGCCAGCGGTTGCGGTTCCGACCAGGAGAGCGCGCCGCCAAGCGCGCGTTCACCTTGACGCAGCGTAACGGGCACCAGCGGATCGTCGGCGGGCGCGGCAGCAAGGCGAGGCCCGGCGAAGCGGATCAGCGTGCCGCCGTTTTCGATCCACTTGGTCACAGGCGCATAAGTTTCATCCGGCAGGCGGCCGATGTCGGCCATGATCAGCATGGAAGGCTTCTGGGCCAGGAGCTCGGGGATTGCGACGGCCAAATCGGCTTCGTTCGGCTGGACGAGATCGGCATACGGCGCCAGCGCCCGGTTGATGTAATAGAGCGGCGACAGAAGTGGCTGCGACTGGTCGCGGGCTTCGCCGCTCAAAAGCGCCACCCGGCGGCGGCGGAACCCGTCATCGAGCAGGAAGGTGCTGCCGGCAGTCGCCGTGCCGTCGATGGCGATGCGGGCAAAGTCGTTACGCAGTTCGAAGGGGGCTGCAAGCGTTCCCGTGGCCACGCCTTCGCCGGGGGCGAAAGCGACCGAGCCGTTGGCGATCGTGCGGCCGCGGGTGTCAAAGGCCGTGATCGGCAGCGACTGCGCAGCAGCGTTATCGAGGCGGCTGGCGGTGATCACCATGGAATCGGCGTCATTGGCCGAATTGGTGATGGCCACGGCCTGATCGCCGCTGCCTTCGATCAGCCGGAAGTTGGCGGGCGCAAGCGCGGCAAGCTCGGTCATCACCTTGTCGTCGCCGGCCTCGATGCCGTCCGAGAGAAAGGCGAGCGTGCCGGGCGCCGTTCCGTTGAGAGCGGTTTTCAGCGCATTGACGGCCGCGGCCCGATCAGGCTGTAACGGCTGCGGCGCAGCCGCAGCGAGCCGGTTGCGGGCGGCCGGCGCCGATCCCGGCACAGCATTGTGTTCGCTGTCGGCGGTGAAGACGATCGAAACCGGCAAATCCCTGTCTTCCGCGTCGCCGATCAGCGCTTCGGCGGTTTCCACCCGGCGTTCCCAATCCGCCGCCGTAGCCCACGAATTGTCGATCACCAGCGCCAGCGGGCCATCGGCAGACAGCGTGTTGGAGCGCGGATTGAAGACCGGATCGGCTATCGCGAAGATAATGGCGGCGGCCATCAGCATGCGCAGCAGCGTCAGCCACCACGGGCTTTTCGAGGGTGTCTCCTCGCGTTTCAGCACACCGGCAAGAATGCGCAGCGGCGGAAATATTTCCGTGACCGGCTTCGGCGGCGTCATGCGCAGCAGCCACCAGATCGCGGGGAGGGCGACCAACGCTGCAAGCATCATCGGATTGGCGAACATGAAGGGCAACAGGCTCACAGCTGGCCTCCATGGGTCGCACGTCCGGGCATGCCGGAGAGATACATGTGCACCGCGACAAGCGCCTCGGAGGCGAGGTGATCGGTGCGGTGCGGCGTGAAGGTCCAGCCGAGATGGCGCAGGATCTCGCCGAGACTGTCGCGCCGGGCGAAATAGGCGCGGCGATAGTCATCGCCGACGATCTCGGCGCGCCCGGCGGTCAGTTTCTCGCCGGTTTCAGGATCGGTGAATTCGGTGCGCCCGGCATAGGGAAACGCCTCTTCCGCCGGATCGGCGATCTCGACGATATGTCCGCGCATGCCGCGGCGGGCGAGCGGTGCAAGCCGCGCCATGATCGTGTCGACGGGATCGAGGAAGTCGCCGATCAGCACGAGATCGCTGACGGCGCGGATCATGCCGGTTTGCGGTAGTCCACCGGAAAGCGGCGTGTGCATCAGGGCCGATGCCAGCCGTTCGGCGGCGTTGCGGGCCGAGACGGGCTCCATGACGCCGGGACAGCCGATGCGCTCGCCGGAGCGGGCGAGAATTTCGGCGAGAGCCAGCATCAGCACCAACGCCCGGCTTTCCTTGGAGACATGGCCGAACTTCGACTTGTACATCATCGAGGGCGATAGGTCGGCCCAGAGCCAGATGGTGTGGGCGGCCTCCCATTCGCGGTCGCGCACATAGGTATGATCGTCGCGGGCCGAGCGGCGCCAGTCGATGCGCGACAGGCTTTCGCCGTCGCTATAGGGCCGGAACTGCCAGAAATTTTCGCCGATGCCGCGCTTGCGGCGTCCATGCCAGCCGGAAATCACCGTGTTGGCGATGCGCTTGGCCTCGACCATGCAGTCCGGAATCAGCCTGGCACGCATCTGCGCGCGGGAAAGGACCTCTCCGGATGGCGTTCGCTCGACGATGTGCCCTATGGCAGCCATTCATTATCCCCTGGCTTGCTTGACCAGGCCGGTGATGACGTCTCGCACCGACATGCCTTCCGCCCGCGCCGCGAATGTCAGCGCCATGCGGTGTTGCAGGACGGGTTCGGCAAGCGCCATGATGTCGTCGATGGAGGGTGCAAGCCTGCCGTCATAGAGTGCGCGGGCGCGGGCACACAGCATCAGCGACTGCCCGGCGCGCGGACCGGGGCCCCAGGCGACATTCTTGTCGGTCGCCGCATTGCCGTTGCCGGGGCGGGCAGAGCGAACCAGCGCGAGGATCGCGTCGACAACTTTCTCGCTGACGGGCATCTGACGGATCAGATGCTGGATGCCCTGAAGCTGCGCCGCATCGATGACGCCGCGGGCCTCGTTCTCGTAGACGCCGGTGGTTTCGAGCAGGATCTGCCGTTCGGCGGCGAGTTCCGGATAGCCGACATCCACCTGCATCAGGAAGCGGTCGAGCTGGGCTTCTGGCAGCGGATAGGTGCCTTCCTGCTCCAGCGGGTTCTGCGTCGCCAGCACGTGGAAAGGCTGCGGCAGGTCGTTGCGCCGGCCGGCGACGGTGACGTGATATTCCTGCATGGCCTGCAGCAGCGCCGACTGCGTGCGCGGGCTGGCGCGATTGATTTCGTCGGCCATCAGCAATTGCGTGAAGATCGGGCCGGGAACGAAGCGGAAGGACCGCCGGCCATTCTCGTCCTGGTCCATCACTTCGGAGCCGAGAATGTCGGAGGGCATCAGGTCGGGGGTGAACTGGATACGGCTGGAGTTCAATCCCAGCACCGTGCCGAGTGTCGAGACGAGCTTGGTCTTGGCAAGGCCAGGCACGCCCACCAGCAGCGTGTGGCCGCCGGAGAGGACGGCAAGCAGTGTCTGTTCGACGACGGTTTCCTGGCCGAAGATCACCTTGCCCACTTCCTTGCGGATCAGGGCGATTTCGCCGAGCGCCTTCTCTGCGGCGGCGATGATCGCCCTTTCGTCAACCGCGCCGTCTGTGGTCTTCATCACACCCATCGTCTGTCTCCAGTGGCCGGCAACGGTCTCGAATCGCCAAAAGCGCTCTTTCCGTCTCTGTTTTTCAATCTAAGCTCTGCTCGGTGGCTGACAAGGCGCCCACGAGGTACTATCTCATGAAATCAGTGGTCTATAAAACGCAAGAATAGGGCCAAACGGGACGGAACGATGGCGGAAGCCAAAATACATCAGAGCGGCGATGCGGCGGGCCTTGCGGCATTGATCTCGCGCGCCGCCGGGCAGACGGGCGAGCAAAGCAAGGGATTGCCGCCGGTCGACCGATGGAATCCGCCCTTCTGCGGTGATATCGACATGGAAATCCGCGCCGACGGGACCTGGTTCTACATGGGCACGCCGATCGGTCGCCAGCCGCTGGTGCGGCTGTTTTCCACGGTCCTGCGCAAGGACGAGGACGGCAAAACCTATCTTGTAACTCCTGTGGAAAAAGTGGGCATCCGCATCGTGGATGCAGCTTTCGTGGCCGTCGAGATGAGCAGGACAGAGCGCCAGGGCCAGCAGGTGCTGACCTTCCGCACCAATGTCGGCGACGTCGTTGAGGCGGGGCCGGAGCATGCGCTGCATTTCGTCATCCATGGCGAAAACAACGAGCTGAAACCCTATTTGCATGTACGCGGGCGGCTGGAGGCCTTGGTGTCGCGTCCCGTGATGTACGATCTGGTCGAACTCGGCGAGACCATGACGATCGATGGCGTCGAGATGTTTGCAGTGCGTTCCGCCGGGGCGGTCTTCACCGTGATGCCTGCGAAGGAACTGGAAGCGCTGTCGGTATGATGGATACTCTGTTTTCAGCCGGTGATTTTCGCCGCCGCGCGCGCAGCCAATCCGGCAGCCCGGTGGAGGACGCCTGGCGCGAGCATGGCGATTTCCTGCTCAATCCGGATGTCATACCCCATCTCGAAACGCTGAAGCTCAGGGATGCGGCGGTGCTGGTGCCGGTCATCGAAGACGGCGATGAAGCGCGCGTCATCTTCACCCAGCGCACGGCGACGATGCGCAAGCATTCCGGCCAGGTCGCCTTTCCCGGCGGTGCGATCGATCCGGAGGACGATACGCCGGAGCGCGCGGCGTTGCGGGAAACAGAAGAAGAGATCGGCCTTGATCGACGTTTCGTCGAGACGGTCGGCCGGTTGCCCCACTACATGGCGATGTCCGGTTTCCGGATCACGCCGGTCCTCGCCGTCGTGCAGCCGGGTTTTCAGCTTGTGCTCAACCCGGTTGAAGTCGATGCCGTGTTCGACGTGCCTTTGTCGTTCCTGATGGATCCGCGAAATCATGGGCGAGGTCGCGCGACCTGGCAGGGCGCCGAGCGGCATTTCTACCGCATGCCCTATGGCGACCGGAATATCTGGGGCATTACCGCCGGCATCGTCCGTATGTTGTACGAAAGGCTTTATGCATGACCTCCGTTGCCGCCGAACCCTGGTTTTCGGCGCCTGCGCTGACGCGCGTCTTCAATCTCCTCAATGCCGATGGCGGCGAGGCCCGTGTCGTCGGCGGTGCTGTGCGCAACAGCCTGATGGGGCTTCCAGTAGCTGATATCGACATGGCAACGACGCTTCTGCCGGACGAGGTTGTCGCCCGGGCAAAAAAAGCCGGCATCAAGTCGGTCCCGACGGGGATTGACCATGGCACGGTGACGCTGGTCATCGAGGGCGCGCCGTTCGAGGTGACGACATTGCGCCGCGACGTCGAGACGGACGGCCGGCGCGCCGAGGTCGCCTTCGGTTCGGACTGGAAGGTCGACGCCGAGCGACGGGATCTGACCATCAATGCACTCTATGCCAATGCCAAGGGCGAGGTGATCGACCTCGTCGGTGGGCTTCCCGACATCGAAAAACGCCATATTCGCTTCATCGGCAATGCGGCCGAGCGCGTGGCGGAGGACTATCTGAGGGTGCTGCGCTTCTTCCGCTTCTTCGCTCACTACGGTTCGGGACGGCCGGATGCGGATGGCCTTCGCGCTTGCGCCAAGGCTCGCTCCAAGCTGGGGACGCTTTCGGCCGAGCGGGTCTGGTCGGAGATGAAGAAGCTGCTGTCGGCCAGGGATCCCGGCCGGGCGCTGTTGTGGATGCGCCAGGCGGGCGTCTTGAGCGAAATTCTGCCCGAAAGCGAAAAATGGGGCATCGACGCCATCCCGGCCCTGGTCGCTGCCGAACAGGCATTCGGCTGGCAGCCCGAACCGCTGCTGCGGCTCGCAGCCATCGTGCCGCCGGATGTCGAGCGGCTGGAAGCGATGGCGAAACGGCTGCGCCTTTCAAAAACGGAGGCGGCCTTCTTTTCCGCATGGGCGAAAGCACCGCGTCTGCCGGCCGTGATCGCCGATACGGCTTTCGCGCGGCTGCTTTATCGGCATGGCTCAAACGGCCTCGATACCAGCTTGAGGCTCGCTCTCGCCGCGTCGCGGCAGAAATCGGAAAACGATCCGGCGCAGCTTGCCGAAACAGGACGCCTGTGGGGATTGCTCGGGAAGACGGAAAACTGGCAGAAGCCGGCATTCCCTCTCACCGGTGCTGATGTGCTTGCTGCCGGAATTGCCGCCGGACCGCGGGTAGGCGAGGTTCTGGCGATGCTTGAGGATCAGTGGGTGGAGGGTAACTTCAATGCCGACCGGGCAACGCTCGTTGCCCGGCTTCAGTCGATGGTCTGAAGTCAGGCTGCCTTCGTTTCGTCGACGATGCGGGCCTTGATATTGTCGACCATGTTTTCGCGGATCAGGGTTTCGCCGTGGGCCTGGCGCATGTGCTCGACGGCGCGGCGCACGATTTCGGCGTCACTGTCGGCCCGGGTATGCCAGTTGCAGCCGGGCACGAGGGTCCCGCATTCAAACAATCGCATGATGCTCCTCCTTGCTTTTTGAGCTTTTCCGCTGGGGCAGGTCCGGCAAGCGGAATACCGTCTACTATAACCGGAAAAGCGGTCGAATGGTTCCCCGATTGTAGATGCCTGGTCTTTCAATCGCGGCAGGCCGCGGGCGGTCCGGCCCAGACATGGCCTTGAACGTTCCTTTCCGAGGTCACATTGTCGCCCGATCCGTCCTTACCTTGGCTCAGGGGTATTCCCCTCCGGACAGGTGGCGATCGCCGCCTTGAGACTGACTAAGGAAAGGAAAGCATATGACCATCCGCCACATGCCCGTGGCAGCGTTGACCGCTGCCGCACTGAGCCTGATCGTCATCAACTCGCCGGCTTTTGCCCAGGGTGCTTCTCAGACACAAGCCACGCAGCCGATACAGGGCACCGCGCCCGCCGTCATCAGCGACAAGAAGATCGAAGCTTTTGCGGTCGCCTACCTGCAGGTTGACAAGGTGCGGCAGGACTATGCCGCCAAGATCGGCGCGGAGAAGGATGCGACGGCCAAACAGAAACTTCAGAACGAGGCCAACAAGCAGATGATCAACGCGGTCGAAAAGTCGCCCGACATGTCGCTGGAGGAATACAAGTCCATCATCACCGCGGCGCAGACCAATCCTGAAGTTGCCCAGAAGGTGCAGGAAAAGTTGAAGACGACGACGTCAGCGCAGTAGCGAGGCGACAGTCGGAGCAGGGCGGCAAATCCGATCCTGCTCCAGCGCTGCCGGCCGACAGACGGCGCATTCGCCGGCCGTCGACCAAGAAACCACTATAGAAATGCCCGGCTTTGATGCTATGCCTTCGTCTCCCTAAGACGTCCGCAAAGGCATGCCTTCCATCATGAGATCCTCTCTTCAGCAGGAATTGATCGCCTCCATCCGCAACATCGCGGATTACCCCAAGCCCGGCATCATGTTCCGCGACATCACCACGCTTCTCGGCAATCCGCGCGCGTTTCGCCGGGCGATCGACGAGCTGGTGCATCCCTTTGCCGGCACGAAGATCGACAAGGTCGCCGGCGTCGAGGCGCGCGGCTTCATCCTGGGCGGCGCGATGGCGCACCAGATGTCATCCGGCTTCGTGCCGATCCGCAAGAAGGGCAAGCTGCCGCATGATACGGTGCGCATCGCCTACAGTCTCGAATACGGCATCGACGAGATGGAGATGCACCGCGACGCCATCAAACCGGGCGACAAGGTCATCCTGGTCGATGACCTGATTGCCACCGGCGGCACTGCCGAGGGCGCGACCAAGCTGTTGCTGCAGATGGGCGCCGATATCGTCGCTGCCTGCTTCATCATCGACCTGCCGGAACTCGGCGGCCGCAGGAAGCTCGAGTCGCTGGGCGTCAAGGTGCTGACGCTGATCGAGTTTGAAGGCCACTGAGTTTACGCGTCAGGGAAACTCGATCACCTTGCTTTCGAACCGGATGACGGCCTCGCCGTTCTGGTTCTCGCCCTCGCACAGGATGGTGTTGATCCGCCATCCAGGACGCGATTCCAGATCCTTGGCCGTAACGAAGGTGACGAAATAGGTGATCACATCGCCGGCAAAGACCGGCCGCAGCCAGCGCATATCGCGAAAACCGGGCGATGGGCCGAGTTTCGGCGGCTCTATCCCCTCGGCCGCCAGTCGCTTCATTTCGCCCAGCCAATAGGGCACGAAACATTTCATCCAGCCCGCGCAGGTGTGCCAGCCGGAGGCGCAGAGGCCGCCGAAGAGCGATTGCTGCGCGGCTTCCGCATCCAGATGAAACGGTTGCGGGTCGAATTTTTCGGCGAAGCAGATGATGTCATCGGCGGTGAAGGCAACGCTGCCGGTCATCACCTTCGTGCCTTCGGGGTGAACCTCGGAGAGCCTCATGCGTCGCTTCCTGCCGGTTTGCAGCGGATCATGTTGGCGTAGTCACAGATAGCCACCGTTTCTCCCCTTTGATTGATGACCTCGCCACGCAGTTGCACAATGCCGATCTCGGGCCGGGAACGGGAAGTCCGCGCCTCGATGACCGTGCAGGTGCCCGACAGCGTATCGCCGGCAAGCACGGGCTTCTTCCACTCCATGCTGTTCACGCCCGGCGATCCTTCGGATGCCGTTTGGTGGATATAGCTGTCGCAAAGCATGCGCATCATGATGGCGCTCGTGTGCCAGCCGGAGGCCGCAAGGCCGCCGAGAATGCTCGCCTTGCCGGCTTCTTCCGACAGATGCATGGGCTGCGGATCGAATTCGGCGGCAAAGGCGACGATGTCCTCGGCCACGACCGTCACCGGCTTGAACGCGAACCGCGTGCCGGCAGGGAAATCCTCGAAATGAAGCATGGGTTGTCGTCCTCCTACCGGAGCGTCTTAGCATCCAGCCCTGGCGCTGGAAACTGGCGGCAGGGCACTGATATCAATGCGGGATCGCCAGTTCCTGGCCGTTGATCTTCATCTTGCCGCTCTCGTCCACCACGAGGTTCCACATCTGGCGGCCATCGGCTTCTATCTTGGCGAAGCCCTTCATCATGAGCAGCACGAACGCCGCTTGTCCGAACTGCGGAACGGTCTGGGCATTCTGCTGCAGATAGGAAATCGTCTTGTCGAAATCCCTTGCGTAGATCGTGACGTCGGTGCTTTGGCGCCCCTGCTGTTCCGGGTAGACGGTCGTCGTACCCGAAAGGCTGATATCGTAGACCGACGAGCGGGCGGAGACGTCCTCATATCTCAGCGTCAGCGCACCACCCGGCAGGAACAGGCGGCCAGCCGCGGTGGACTGCTCGTCCGTCAACGGTTTTTCGGCGTTGAAATCGGCATGGTCCAGGAAGTAGCCGATGCCGCTTGCAAGGTTGAGGTTTTCGAAAGCGGCGCCAAAACTAACCGTCTCCGGCAGTGCTGCGACGAAGGCGTCGGGTACGACGCCCGGTGGCACGGAGGGCCTGTCGATGACGATCCCGAAGCCGGCTTTTGCGCCATCTTTCAGGCCGTTCGAATTGACCGTATAGCGTAAGGTCTGCGCGCCGAAGGTGCCTGCGGGGGTGGCGACCTTGAGGTTCGCGACATCGATGGATTCCAGCAATGCGTCGAACATTGGCAGGTTCGCGCGCAGCACCTCCTTGAGGCGTGTCTGATCCTCGGGCGTCAGTTTATCGGCTTTCACCTTGTCCAGAACAAAGAAGATGATGTCGTGCAGCGGCTTGTAGGCGACACCGTTCATGGCGACATCTGCGGTCACGCTGTCGGCCGAAACATCGATCCGCACCTTGGCCGGATCGACGACGGTTTCAGTGAAGGCATTCATCGCCGTGTTGGAGCGAAGATCGATCGTGCCTGGGTTTCCCCGCTTGCTTTCGAGGATCGACTTCATCGTGCCGAAATGTGCTTCCACCGATTGCAGCGGGGAATGGGACGACATGAAGATGCCGTTGGCGGTCATTTCCGCGGATTTGGGATAGAGAATTTCGGGGTCGTAGACCCCGTCCATACGAAAGCCATCGATCTTGTAGCTGAAATCCGTCTTATCGCTTCCGGCGGTGAACTGCCCCTTGACATCGAGATCGGCGGACTGGGAAAAATTCCACGATCCGTCTTCCAAGGGGCGGATCAATGACAGAAGGGGCTTCAGTCCGGAAATGCTGAAGGTTTTTGGGTCGACATCCTTCAAGAGAACTGTCGGATCGAAAGTGACTTCGTAATCCGCGGTGCCAGGCCGGACCTTGATCAGGCCGGATTTCGCTACGCTGTCCGGCAGGTAGGATGTGAATTTCTGCTCGAGCTGCCGGGCGCCTTCATGGGTAATCTCCGCGGCCAGCGCCGGCTGGGTAACGAGCGCGGTGGAGAGCAGAAGTGCGGGGATCAGGCGCATCGAAGAAACTCCTTAAAATATGTCTTCAGGCAACATACAGCCGGCCATGGCGACGGCAAGCGTCGCTGATGGCCGGCGAAAGAGTTTTCTAAGAAATCAGGTATTGAAGCGGAAGTGGATCACGTCGCCGTCCTGGACGACATATTCCTTGCCTTCGTCACGCGCCTTTCCGGCTTCCTTGGCGCCTGTTTCACCGTTGAAGGCGATATAGTCGTCATAGGCAATGGTGTTGGCGCGAATGAAGCCGCGCTCGAAGTCCGAGTGGATGACGCCGGCCGCACCCGGTGCCTTGGTGCCGCGCTCGATCGTCCACGCCCGCGTTTCCTTCGGGCCGACGGTGAAATAGGTGATGAGGTCGAGCAGCTTGTAGCCGGCGCGGATCAGCCGGTCGAGACCCGCTTCATGAAGGCCGAGCGCCTCGAGGAATTCCTTGGCCTCCTCCTCCGGCAGCTGTGCAACTTCGGCTTCGATCGCAGCCGAAATAACCACGGTTTCGGCGCCCTGCGCCTTCGCCATTTCCTCGACCGCCCTGGTGTGGGCGTTGCCGGAGACCGCATCGCCCTCGGCGACGTTGCAGACGTAGAGCACTGGATGGGCGGTCAGCAGGTTCAGGCCCTGCAGGATTTTCTTTTCTTCGGCATCCAGCGTCGACAGCAACGTGCGGACCGGCTTGCCGTCCTGAAGCAGCTTCAGGGCTGCGTCCATGACCGGCAGCAGCGTCATCGATTCCTTGTCCTTGGAGGCGGCGCGCTTGCGGGTCTGCTCGGTGCGGCGCTCAAGGCTTTCGAGATCGGCGAGCATCAGCTCTGTCTCGATCGTCTCGGCATCGCCGACCGGGTTGATGCGGCCTTCCACATGGGTGACATCGTCATCCTCGAAGCAGCGCAGCACATGCACCGTCGCATCCACCTCGCGGATGTTGGCGAGAAACTTGTTACCGAGGCCTTCACCCTTCGAGGCGCCGCGCACGAGGCCGGCGATATCGACGAAGGAGATGCGGGTCGGGATCAGTTCCTTCGACTTGGCGACATCTGCAAGCGCGCGCATGCGCGGGTCCGGCACGGCCACTTCGCCGGTGTTCGGCTCGATGGTGCAGAACGGATAGTTCGCGGCTTGAGCCTGCGCCGTCTTGGTGAGCGCATTGAAGAGAGTGGACTTGCCGACATTCGGCAGTCCGACGATACCGCATTTGAAACCCATGGCACCTTGTCCATATCTTGAAGAACTTTGCCCTGCCTATGGGGGAAGGGGGTGATATGGTCAAGCCTTGCGGCGGTACGGCGGGCCTTTTTCCGGATTTGCCGCATGCGGCGCCGGGAAACTGCGCCCGGCATGGCCGGACGCAGCCATCTCACAGGCGCAGCACCCGTGTCATCGCTGCCACAGCGGCCCCACTTGAATGGCGTTTTCGGCGGTGCGAATATTGCCGGGTTGAAATCATCCTCCGCCGGCCCTCTTTGTTTTTGAGAGGATATCCAGATGAGTGAAAACGACACCACCATCAAACCGAAAACGAAGACTCGGCCGAAGCTGGCGAGGCCGAAGCTCTATAAGGTCATTCTTCTCAACGACGACTATACCCCGCGCGAATTCGTCATCCTGGTACTGAAGGCGGTGTTTCACATGAGCGAGGAGACCGGCTACCGGATGATGATGACGGCGCATAAGCTCGGCGTCTGCGTCGTCGTCGTCTGCGCCCGCGACATCGCCGAGACGAAGGCGAAGGAAGCGACCGATCTTGGCAAGCAGGCCGGATTTCCGCTGATGTTCACCACGGAGCCGGAGGAATGATCAGATTCCGGCCGGCCGCCTGATCTGGAAACCCGTCTTGTCCTGCACGAAGCCGCAGCCCTCATAGAATTTCAGCGTCGCCGGATCCTGCGAGCCGGTCAGGAGCATCACCTTGTAGCAGCCCTTCTGCCAGGCGTGCTCGAAGGCATGCCGGATCAGCGCCCCGGCATGGCCGCGCTTGCGAAACCGGGCGTCGGTCACGACGTTTTCAATCAGCGCATAGGGCTTGCCGCCGCGAGTGAGGTTTGGAAGGATGGTCAGCGCCACCGATGACGTGATCGTTTCTGCCGAAACGGAAACGAAGACCGTCATGCCGGGATGCGCCAGTATCTCGGCGAACCTTTCGGCGGCAAGACCGGAAGGGAGCGCCGGATCATCGGCATGGAGCTGCCGGTAGAGAGCGAGCAGCCCGGACAGGTCGCTCGCCTTCGCCGGCCGGATGGCCAAGTCGCCGGCCGTCACCGGCTATTCGTCCTTATTGCCGAACAGCTTCTTCAGCATGTCGGCCATCGGTCCGGTTGTCGGCAGCGTTTTCGGCTGGGCGCTATTGCGGGCCTGGCGGATATGCGACTTTCCGGCGGGTTTCGCTGGTGCCGGCTCCGGTTCCGGTTTGGCGCCGGTCGCGAGCGCCAGCTTGTTCAGGAGCTGCGAATCCTCGCCCTTGACCAGCATCGCCGCATTGTCGGCGAGCGCGTCGAGCAAAGGGTCCAGCCAGACACGGTCGGCCTTGGCGAAATCGCCGAGCACGTGGTTGTGTACCTGTTCCTTCGAGCCGGGATGGCCGATGCCGAGGCGCAGGCGCCGATAGTCCTTGCCGCAATGGGCGTCGAGCGATTTGATGCCGTTGTGGCCGCCATGGCCGCCCGCGGTCTTGATCCGGGCCTTGCCCTGGATGAGGTCGAGCTCGTCGTAGATCACCAGAATGTCCTTCGGCTCCAGCTTGTAGAAGCGCATGGCTTCGCCGACCGCCTCGCCCGACAGGTTCATGAAGGTCTGCGGCTTCATCAGGAGCACGCGCTCGCCGCCGATCTCGCCTTCCGAGATCAGCGCTTTGAATTTCTTGGACCAGGGCGAAAAACCGTGCCGCCGCTGGATTGCGTCTACGGCCATAAAACCGATATTGTGGCGGTTGCCTGCATATTGGGGGCCAGGATTGCCGAGCCCTGCGAAAATCAGCATGGATATATCTCTACCAGTCAAACAGCGCTGTCTTGCACCGCGCCGGAGCGCGCAAGTCAACTGTTTACCACAGACAACCCGTTATTTCCCATCTGGCGCGAATGCCGCCTGTGATCCGCTATTGGTTCGATCGCAGACCGTATTTGGCGAAAATGCGCTCCTGGGTGCCGTTGGCAATCAATGTGTCGAGTTCCGCCTGCATTTTTGCAATGAGTTCGTCCGACAGAGTGAGATTGCAGGCAAGACCATACAATTTCCCCTCCAGCAGGAGAGCGGATTCAAGCGGCTGGCCTTGATCGCGCATCGTCTCGAAGGTCTTTTCGGACGTCGTCATCAAGTCGATGCGGCCGTTCAGCAGCTTCTTCCGCGTTGTCTCCACGTCGGCGGCGAGATCGATCTTCGGAAACCCGTGCTTTTTGAGGTAATTGGCGGAAAAGTCATCGCGCTGTGTGCCGACGGTGAAGCGCTTGGCCTCCTCGATATTGGACGGATTGACGCCCGACCCCGCCTTGCGCACCATCACCATGCGGTCGGCGAGCAGCGGTTCGACCCATTTGAACCGCTCGTCGCGCTCC
The DNA here is from genome assembly GCF_000379605.1 of Rhizobium giardinii bv. giardinii H152. Classification (GTDB taxonomy): domain Bacteria; phylum Pseudomonadota; class Alphaproteobacteria; order Rhizobiales; family Rhizobiaceae; genus Pararhizobium; species Pararhizobium giardinii. The sequence goes on from NZ_KB902680.1 coordinate 337,234, forward strand.
TCGTCATGGCCGGTGGTAAACAGGCAGGTCCAAGGCTGGTTCTCCGTCAGAGACAGCGCTCGCGCCCAGGGCAGGATTTCGAGCGAATATTCGGCATTCAGCGCCTTCATCATAAGTTCGGCCTGCTCGACCGACGCTCCCTTTACAGCGCCGTTCTCGCTGAAATTATAAGGCGGATATTCCTCGGTGAGCAAACGGAGGGTCTCGGCATGCGCCGTGCCCGAGAGGAGAAAAATGAGCGCGAAGGCGAATTGTTTCATATCTGCTCTTCTTCCATTTTCGTCATGCGCGGTTGGTAGCCTTCACTTCTGATTCCATTTCCAGCATGAGCAACATGTTTTCAATCGGCATCGGTCGGCTGAAAAGATAACCCTGGCCATAGTCAAGTCCGAGCTTGCGCAGAAGCTCCCACTGTTCCTTCGTCTCGATGCCCTCGGCAACGACGGTGCAGCCCATCTGGTGGGAGATGGTGCGGATGCCCTTGATCAGCATTCTGCTCTTGCGGCGAACATCGGCGGTTCCGGTGCTGAGCGAGCGGGTGAAGGACTGGTCGACCTTGACGATATCGACGGGGAAGCGGTTGAGGTAGCTGAGCGAGGAATAGCCCGTTCCGAAGTCGTCAAGCGCGATGCGGCAGCCGAATTCGCTGAGCTGCTTCAACACCGCATGAACGTCCGGATTGTCGAGCATCAGCACGGCCTCGGTGATCTCGATGACGATGCGGGTCGGCGAGATGTGGTGTTTCAGAAGCAGCGCCGCGAGTTTGTGCGGCAGGGTTTCCGTGAACTGAAGCGGTGAGAAGTTGATGGCGAGATAGGTCGTATCGGCGCCTTCGAGCTGGGTCAGGCGAGCGAGATGGCCGATTGCTTTCTCCAGCACGCGCTCACCAACGCGGGCGATCGATCCGTTCTCCTCGGCGATGCCGATAATTTTGGCAGGAGACAGAATGCCTTTTTCCGGATGGTTCAGGCGCATCAGCGCCTCGAACCCGGCAATACGGCCGTCTCCCAGACTGACGATCGGCTGCAGATAGGCCTCGAACCAGTCCTCCTTCAGGGCCGCATCGATATTCTGCTCCATTTCATGACGTTCGCGGGCGCTGTCGAGCATGCTGGTGTCGAAGACGAGCATGCCGTTCTTGCCGTCACGCTTGCGGGCGTACATCGCCATGTCGGATTTCAACAGCAATTCCGCTGCGTTGGCGGCGTGATCGGGGTAAAGCGCGATGCCGATGCTGGCGCTCACCGAAAGGTCCGCCCCCTCGACGAGGATCGGCTCACGCAGTATGGCACAGATGCGGTCGCCGATCTCGCTTGCCAGGGCTTCGACCTGCTCGGCATTGACGAGAATGGCGAATTCGTCGCCGCCGAGGCGGGACATCGTGTCTTCCAGGCGCAAAGTGGTACGGATGCGGGCAACCACCTGGCGCAGTACCTCGTCGCCGACGGCGTGGCCGAAATGGTCGTTGATCCACTTGAAGCGGTCGAGATCGATGAAGATGCAGGCCAGTTGCGTCGCCGTCTCGTCGGCGTTGCGAATGGCGTCGTCCAGCACTGCCTCAAAACCTTGGCGATTGAGAAGGCCGGTCAGGTGATCGGTAATCGCCTGAGCGTGGTTGCGGCTTTCGGCTTGCTTGAGTTCGGTGACGTCGGTCATGACCGAGAGCGAAAGACCGTAGTGCTCGTCGCCCGTGGCGCTCTTCATCTCGAGGATGAGAACCGTCATGGTCTCGCCGTCGGCCTTGATGAACGGCACGGTGACTTCACAGATATTGGCATGTGTGGCATTGCCGTTGCCGCGGCGCGCCCGATAGGTCTCATGCCAGTGGTCGTCGACGAAATCCGTGAAGGTACGCCCGATGACCTGGTGGCGGCTGTAACCGGTTGCAATCAGCCAATAGTCGCTGACCGCAGTGAGGCGGTTGTCGGCATCGAGCGAGAACAGCATAGACGGCGTCAGGTTGTAGATATCCGTCGCGCGGGCATGCGCGAGCTTCAGTTCCTTCTCCTCGCGCTCCAGATTGCTCTGCATCTCGTTGAAATTATGGGCAAGTGTGCCCATTTCGTCGTCCGACGTCCAGTCGACATGGTGGCGGGAGCCGAGCCGCCGTGTCGCTTCGATCGCGGCTGTGAGGCGCATCAAGGGCCGGATCACAGTGATACGGTTTCCGAGGATGGCGGAGGCGAAAACCACGCCGACAGCGACAACCAGAATGGCAAAGACGGTGAGTTCGTCCTTGCTGAAGCGCGACAACAGGCCGGGCGCTGCCACCCGGATTTCCGCGGTGCCGACCGACCTTTGGCCATCCTGCGAATTGTAGAGGATCTCCTTTGAGAGGCTCTTGTGCGGCACGTTCGGATCGACGGGAACAGGGGGGATGTGTACGGAGATGGTTCCGGAGCTGTCCCTGATGTGCACGCTGAGGACGTCGGCATTGGCGCTCAGGGATCTTGCGATCTGCTCGGCTCCGTCGCGATCGAAATCCCAAAGGGGCTTGCCAAGAGCCTGAGCACCCGCCTCCAGCAGGATCTGTGTGTTTTGCAGCCGTTCACGGGCGACGCGTTCCGATGACAGGGTCAGGAAAAGGACGATGAGAGGGGCGACGAACATAAGCATCGCGCCACAGACAATGGCAATAAAACGGTTCTCGACAGAATGCATCATCGGATGCACCCGATCGCGCTGCTAGTCTCGCGTCCCATTCGGATTCTCGTACATTGAAGCCGGAGCAATCCCCCGACGACAACACATCATGAAAGTCTTAAATGTTGCTGAAATCGCGGGGTAAAGAGTTTTAGTTGTCGTTGCGGGCTGCAAGCGATGCCGCTGGCGGCGAGCAACAAAAAACCCGCCCCATGTGAAATGGGACGGGTTGTCGATCAAGCTTTGAAAGCGCCGATTATTCGGACGCGGATTCTGCTTCTTCCGCTTCCGATACGCCGCCGGCCGGGGTGGCAATGGTGGCGATCGTGAAGTCGCGGTCGGCGATGACCGGGGTCACGCCCTTCGGCAGCTTGATGTTCGAGATGTGGATGCCGTCACCGACCTTCAGGCCGGAGAGGTCGGCTGTCAGGAATTCCGGAATGTCGTCGGCGGAAACCAACACTTCGACTTCGTGGCGAACGATGTTGAGAACGCCGCCGATCTTGAGGCCCGGGGACTTTTCTTCGTTGACGAAGTGAACCGGAACTTCGACGGTGACCTTCGAGTCCTTGGACACGCGCAGGAAGTCGACATGCATGGTGAAGTCACGGACCGGATCCAGCTGGTAGTCCTTCGGCAGGACGCGGATCTTCTCGCCGCCAACTTCGATCGTGGCGATCGTGGTCATGAAACCACCGGCGTGAATTTTCTGGGTGACTTCCTTCGAGGAAAGGGCGATGGAAATCGGAGCCTGCTTGTCGCCGTAGATGACAGCAGGAATAAGACCGTTGCGGCGAAGTTCACGGGAGGACCCCTTACCAACCCGTTCGCGCGTTTCGGCCTTGAGCTCGTAGGATGCGTGGCTCATGGCAGTACCTTTCTGGTGTTTTTGGAGAGCTCATCCGCTTGCTATGAAGACAGGGATGAACCGAGGCCTTTGACCGCCTCATCCGCGTTTGCCTCCAAGGGTGTCTGCGCGGACGCGCGTCCATAACCGAGAATGCCGTGAAATGCAAGCAAGTGCCGGTTCTGGCCGAAAAACTTGCCTGAAGCGCAGCCCGGGACCGAGCGATGCCGTCATCGGCGCCCTCGCGATCGGGTGAAGCGGGCGAGTGCGAGCATGAGACCGCCGGCCAGCAGCCCCCAGAATGCACCCGAAATTCCTGCAAAGCTGACCCCGGAGGCCGTCACCAGGAACGTGACGGCTGCGGCTTCGCGGCTATCCTGCTCCTTGAAGGCTGCCATGGCCGAGCCGGCAAAGGCGCTGATCAGGGCAAGACCGGCGACCGCCTGGATCAGGATCGGCGGCGCCAGGCTGACGAAGGCGGTAACGGCGGCGGCAAGGAGGCCGAAGACGATATATCCAGCGCCGGCGATGATTGCCGACCAGTAGCGCCGGGATGGGTCGTGATGCGCATCCTCGCCCGCGCACATGGCCGCCGTGATTGCGGCGAGATTGACCGCATGGCCACCGAAGGGCGCGCTCAGGATGGAAAAGATACCCGTCGTCGTGAAGAGCGGCCCGGGCTGCGGCTCGTAGCCGTTGACCTTGAGCACGGTGATGCCCGGAATGTTCTGCGAGGCCATGGTGACGATGAACAGCGGCAGCGCGATGCTGACCAGGCCGGCCAGGGTAAAGCTCGGGCTGACCCATTCGACATGCGGGATGAGCGTCGCCGATACCCGCGCCATGGCATCGGCCGGCATGTCAACACCGAAAGCGAGCACCAGAACGAAGGCGAGCAGGGCCGCAGGCACGGCAAACAGCCGGTTGGCGCTGCCGACGATGACCCAGGCGAGAACGATCGGAAGGCCGAACAGCGGATTGAAGGCGATCGCCTTGACCGGCGCGAAGCAGAGCCCGATCAGGACGCCCGCCAGCATGGCATTGGCGAGTGGCGTGGGAATTGCCGCCACCGCGCGGCCGAGCGGTTTCCACAGGCCGGCCAGAATGATGAGCACGCCGCAGATCAGGAAGCCGCCGACAGCCGTGCTGAAGCCGCCCGCCACCGTGCCGGAACTGGCAAGCAGCGCCGCCCCGGGCGTCGACCAGGCGATGCTGACCGGCAACCGCGTCGCGACACTGAGCACGATTGCACACAGCCCCATCGATACCGACAGCGCCATCAGTCCCGACGCTGCCTGCGCCTCCGTTGCCCCGACGCCGGTCAACCCGTGCAGCACGACGGCAAAGGAACTGGCAAAGCCGACAAAGGCGGTAAGCAGCCCCATGAAAAGGCTCTGGAGCGAAAATTCACGAAGCATCGTGCGGGGACCATGAAAGCTTGGAGGTAAACGGGGTAAACTGCCCTATCACATCGTCATGTTCATGCAAGAGCACGCCGCCGGCGAAGCGGCGCATGCGGTGCTGACCGGTTTTGCCTTTGGACCTTTGTCGAGGTGGACGTTTCGCCGAATATGCCTATAGTTGCGTCAGCGTCAGCCCTCAGGGAGGAGAGCCGATGAATCATTCGGATCACGTTCATTCCGTCGCACATCATGCGTCGGCAGCGGCCAGCTCGCCTGTCGCGGCATCCTGGCGCCGCTGCCTGACGGTGCATGGCCTTTCTCCGGAAGAGGCGCGCGCGCCGCAGCGCCTGTCCGAACGCGAGTTTCGCGCGGCGCGGGAGGCGTCCGGGCATCTGATCGAAGAAGCCCAGGGCGAACTTGACCGATTGTTTTCGACAGTCGGCAGAGCCGGGTGCTGCTTGCTTTTGACCGATAGCAATGGCGTTGCCCTCGAACGCCGCGGCGCTGCCGGCGACGACAAGGATTTTCGCGGGCTTGGCCTCTGGTCCGGCACCGTCTGGAGTGAAGCGAGCGTCGGCACCAACGGCATCGGAACAGCGATTGCCGACGAGCGCCCTGTCGTCATCCAGCGAGACCAGCATTTCCTCAGCTGCAATACCGGCCTTATCTGCTCGACCGCACCGATCCGCGACCATTGCGGCCGGGTTGCTGCCGCCATCGACATCTCGACCTGCCGGGAGGACGCCGGCGAAATGGCCATGCTGCTGATGTCGCAGGCTATCCGAGATGCCGCCGCCCGGATCGAGGCCAATCTCTTCCGCCGCGCCTTCAACGGCGCCCGCATCCTTCTGGTCCCTGCCGAGGGCAAGAGCAGTCCGGCGCTGCTTGCGATCGACCGCGATGACCTCGTACTCGGAGCGACACGGGCCGCGCGTCTCCGCCTCAATCTCGATGACCGGCGCATTGCCGCCGGCGTACCAGCCGCCGATGTGCTCGATGAGGTGCCGGCGGGGCAGGGCGAGGATCTTTTCGATGCCGAGCGTGCGGCGCTGCGCCGTGTCCTGTCGCGCAGCAGCGGCAATGTCTCGCAGGCGGCCGATACGCTCGGCATCAGTCGGGCAACGCTCTACCGGAAAATGAAGAAGCTCTCGATCAACTGATCGGCCGGACGCCTGCGCGGTCCCCGTACCGCGCTGCAGCATGCTTCGCGTTATTCAAGTGTCGCACATCTGAGACACTCGCCCGCCCCGGCACGTTTCGCCTCTCTATCCGCATGACCGGTTTCGGCGCACCTTCCTGGCAGCAGATTGTTGGAGTCTGTTTCAGGAGGAGAAATCAAATGTTGCATCAGAAAATCGTCGAGAATCCGTTCAAGCAGAAGTCTGGCAACTTTATCGGTGGTGAGTGGCGCGAGCCGGTTGACGGGCGCTATTTCGACAACACGACGCCGGTCACTGGCGGTGTTCTCTGCCAGATCGCCCGTAGCCAGGCCGCCGATGTCGAGCTGGCGCTCGACGCCGCCCACGCCGCCAAGGACAAGTGGGCCCGCACCTCGACCACTGAGCGCGCCAATATCCTCATGAAGATCGCGCAACGCATGGAAGACAATATCGAGCTCCTGGCGCGCGCCGAGACCTGGGACAACGGCAAGCCGCTGCGCGAAACCATGGCAGCCGACATGCCGCTTGCCATCGATCACTTCCGCTACTTCGCCTCCTGCGTCCGTGCCCAGGAAGGCTCGATCGGCGAGATCGACCACGACACCATCGCCTACCACTTCCATGAACCGCTTGGCGTCGTCGCCCAGATCATCCCGTGGAACTTCCCGATCCTGATGGCTGCGTGGAAGCTTGCGCCCGCGCTTGCCGCCGGCAACTGCGTCGTGCTGAAGCCCGCCGAGCAGACGCCCGCCTCGATCCTCGTCTGGATCGAACTGGTCGGCGACCTCTTGCCGCCGGGTGTGCTCAACATCGTCAACGGCTTCGGCCTCGAAGCCGGCAAGCCGCTCGCCACCAGCCCGCGCATCAACAAGGTGGCCTTTACCGGCGAAACCTCGACCGGCCGGCTCATCATGCAGTATGCCAGCCAGAACCTCATTCCGGTGACGCTGGAACTGGGCGGCAAGTCGCCGAACATCTTCTTCGAAGATGTGATGCGTGAGGACGACGACTATCTCGACAAGGCGCTGGAAGGGTTCGCGATGTTCGCGCTCAACCAGGGTGAGGTCTGCACATGCCCGAGCCGCGCGCTGGTGCACGAGAAGATTTACGACCGCTTCATGGAAAAGGCGATCAAACGCGTCGCGGCGATTAAGCAGGGCAACCCGCTCGACATGACAACGATGATCGGCGCCCAGGCCTCGAGCGAGCAGCTGGAAAAGATCCTGTCCTATCTGGATATCGGCCGCCAGGAAGGCGCCGAGGTGCTGATCGGGGGCGAGCGCAATACGCTCGAAGGCGAGCTCGCCGGCGGCTTCTACGTCAAGCCGACGGTGTTCAAGGGCCACAACAGAATGCGGATCTTCCAGGAGGAAATCTTCGGGCCGGTCGTGTCCGTGACCACCTTCAAGGATGATGCCGAAGCGCTCGAAATCGCCAATGACACGCTGTATGGCCTCGGCGCGGGTGTGTGGAGCCGCGACGCCAATCGCTGCTACAATTTCGGCCGCAACATCGAGGCCGGCCGTGTCTGGACCAATTGCTATCACGCCTATCCGGCCCATGCCGCCTTCGGCGGCTACAAGCAGTCCGGCATCGGCCGCGAAACCCACAAGATGATGCTCGATCACTACCAGCAGACCAAGAACATGCTGGTGAGCTACAGCCCGAAGGCCCTGGGCTTCTTCTGAGGTTTTGTCCTTCCTTCTCCCCGCTTGCGGGGAGAAGGTGCCCGAAGGGGCGGATGAGGGGCCGCTCTAATCTGCCCCTCACCCTAACCCTCTCCCCGCAGGCGGGGAGAGGGGACTGCCTTGGAGAAAGCAATGACCGACGTCACCAACGGCCAGCCCCGCGTTCTCGCGACCGACGCGGCACTCGCCTTCATCAGGGAAATCCGGTTGGACCATCCGCATATCCTGTTTCACCAGTCCGGCGGCTGTTGCGACGGCTCGTCGCCGATGTGTTATCCAACGGATGAGTACATCGTCGGCGACAATGACGTGAAGCTCGGCGAGATCGGCGGCGTGCCGGTCTATATCAGCGCCAGCCAGTTCGAAGTCTGGAAACACACCCAACTGATCGTCGATGTCGTGCCGGGCCGGGGCGGCATGTTCTCGCTCGACAATGGCCGCGAGCGGCGCTTCCTCACGCGTTCGCGCTTGTTTTCCGGCGGCGAGGCCTGCGCCATCCCCCTGCCGCGGTGAGCCTTCGCACAGCTGCATCAGTCGATATTAAACCATTCGGTTGACAATTGCTGGCGCCCTGCTATATTCAACTACATGGTTGAATATCTATCTCCACTCGATGCCGTCTTTCATGCTCTGTCGGATCCGACTCGCAGGGCTATGCTGAAACATTTGAGCGCTGGCGAGCAGAAGGTCGGCGATCTTGCCGCCCCCTTCGACATGTCGCTCGCGGCCGCCTCCAAGCACGTCAAGGTGCTGGAAGCAGCAGGGCTGCTGCGCCGGGAAGTGCGGGGCCGCGCTCATGTCTGCCGCCTCGATGTCGGGCCCATGCATGCTGGCCTTGAATGGATGCGTTACTACGAAAAGTTCTGGAATGCGCAGCTCGATACTCTCGAGGAAATTCTCAACATCGAAGATAGTGAAAAGGAGAAGAAGTCATGAGCCTGGTCGAATCCATTCCTGTCGCCGAGTTCGGCGTGATCAATCCGAAGGACACTGTACGCATCGAGCGCCTGCTGCCGGGCCCGATCGAACGGATATGGGCCTATCTGACGGAGGAGCAAAAACGCCGCCAGTGGATGGCGGCAGGCCCCATCGAATTGCGCGCGGGCGGAACTGTCCGCCATCTCTTCGACAATTCACGACTGACGGCGAGGGACGATCGGCCTCCGGCCAAATATGCCGCGCATGCCGGACCAATGGAATCGCACGGGACCGTCATCACCTGCGATCCGCCGCGGCTGCTTGTCTACACCTGGGCGGAGGAAACGGGCGAACCGTCGGAGGTTCGTTTCGATCTGGCGGAACAAGGCAGCAAGGTTCTCCTCACCGTCAGCCACAGCCGCATACTGTCGCGAGACGCGATGCTGAGCTTCGCCGCCGGTTGGCACACGCATCTCGATATTCTCGCCGACAGGCTGAACGATCGGGAGCCGTCCCTCTTCTGGCCGAAACATACGGCGCTGGAAGCGGAATATGGCAAGCGGGTTCCGGCTGCCTGATCAATCGAACAGGCTGGAAACCGATTCTTCCTGGCTGGTGCGGTTGATCGCTTCGCCGATCAGGCTGGCGGTCGAGATGACGCGGATGTTGTGGGCCGATTGCACCGCGGTCGTCGGCTGGATGGAATCGGTGATCACCAGTTCCTTCAGCTTCGACGAGGTGACGCGGGCAACCGCGCCGCCGGAAAGCACGCCGTGGGTGATATAGGCGGTGACGCTGGTCGCGCCGTTCTTCAGAAGTGCTTCGGCGGCATTGCAGAGCGTGCCGCCGGAATCGACGATGTCGTCGATCAGCAGACAGTCCTTGCCGGTAACGTCACCGATGACGTTCATGACTTCCGACTCGCCGGCGCGTTCGCGGCGCTTGTCGACGATCGCCAGTTGACAGTCGAGGCGCTTGGCGAGCGCCCGGGCACGCACGACGCCGCCGACATCCGGCGATACGACCATGACGTTCCTCAAATCGTAGTTTTCCTTCACGTCTCGCGCGAGGATCGGCACCGCGTAGAGGTTGTCCGTCGGGATGTCGAAGAAGCCCTGGATCTGGCCGGCATGCAGGTCGAGCGTCAGGACGCGGTCAGCGCCGGCCTCGGTGATCAGGTTGGCCACCAGCTTGGCCGAAATCGGCGTGCGCGGGCCGGGCTTGCGATCCTGGCGCGCATAGCCGAAATAGGGAATGACGGCGGTGATGCGGCGGGCTGAGGATCGGCGCATCGCGTCGATCATGATCAGCAGTTCCATGAGGTGGTCATTGGTCGGAAACGAGGTCGACTGGACGACGAAGACGTCCTCGCCGCGCACGTTTTCCTGAATTTCCACGAAGATTTCCTGGTCTGCAAACCGTCTGACGGTTGCTTTGCCCAGGGGCAGGTTGAGATAATTGCAGATCGCTTCGGCAAGGTGCCGGTTCGAGTTGCCTGCGAAAACCTTCATCGATGGTCCGCCTGTGCTGGCGCGGATTGCCTCCGCGCAAATTCCGTAAGCCAGCCGGGGCCTCGATCGTCCCAAGCCTATGCGCGCTTCATAACCTCCTTGACTTTGAATGCAAGAGGATTGCCGCGTTGCAGCGTGGTTTATCCTAAAAAGTTTTGCATTGGCGTGGTTTTGCGACGGGATTTGGCGCTGCAAGGCAGCGCACGGAGATGCCCGGCAACCTTAGCCGGCGTTTTTCGCCCGCCAGTTCAGGTACTCAGCGATGGTCCTGGTGGCGATCGCCTGCATCGTCTGCGGCGGCACGACCGACCAGAGATTGGCAGCAGTGGCATCGACCGTGTCCTGTCCCTGGATGCGATGCAGCCGGTTGCCGCCGCTGTCGAGCACGTCCCAGACATAGACGACCGTCGTCTTCTCACCGTCCTTCAGCGCCGAGAAATAGCCCTTCAGGATGTGCTGGCTGCTGGTATCGGATGCGCTCTTGATCGTCAGGCCGTGGGAACGCGCCTCGTTGCCGAGCTGTTTCGACAACGGCGTAACGGCCTCGACCGGGGCGCCGATGATCGGCAGGAAGCGGATCGTGCCCGGCGTCGCCGCCGGGGCGATCGCGGCGCTCTTCTGGGGTTTTTGGATCTCAGGGGTTTCTTCCGCGGCACGCAGCGGCGCCGCCGATTGCCGTGGTTCGTCTGATGCGCCCTCAACGGGTGTGGCTTCGGCCTCTTCGGCGATGACCTGGCGGCGCGCCAGCCGCTGCTGTGCCGGGACCTGTCCCTGCCGCAGGCGTCCTGCCTGTGCGTCCAGCGATCCGGCCGGATCGGTGTATTCACCGTCGCCCTGGGCGAGAACCGTGCCGGTCGCCCCCTCGACAAACCCCTCCTGTACGGGAGAGGCGAGCTGGGCACTCTCAACCGGTGTCGTCGACTGGGGAGGGACGGTCTGCTGCGACATTGCGTCGAGGTCGGACTGGTTGACGGGCGGGGAGCGGAAGGTACCGCCGCCGACATCGACCTGGGGGGTCAGATCGTCCATGCTGTTGCAGCCCGAAAGGGTCGCAGCAATTCCAAGGCCTGCAATGAGCATGATCGACTGGCGCATCGTTCTACCGTCCGGTTTCCTCGGGCGGCGGAGTGATCAGGCCCCCAGCTTTCTCCGCCTATCCCGCGAACGGTAGATCAATTTTCCTAAGCAGTTATGAAGTCCAGTCCGAAGCGCGACAGAGGTCTCGGCGCGCCGTCGGTGGTCAGGTACGTCTGGCCAAGCGTCATTGCCGTGCCGCTGTCTGAATCCATGATGATCATGTGCACGAAGAGCGACATATCCGGCTCGATCGCCTCCGGGTTGCCGATGTGGAACATCTGGTGCTCCATCCAGGAGGGCGAGAAGCGCGCGCCGAGCGAATAGCCGCAGGCGTTCAGCCGGTGGCGCGTAAGGCCACGCTCGTCCATGATTTTCGAATGCACGTCGAAGACGGTGCCGAAGGTGTTGCCGGGCCGCAGGACCATTTCGATCGCCTGGATCGTCTCGCGGCAGGCGCTGTAGAGTTCGCGGTGGCGATTGGTCGGCTCTCCAACGACCACGGTGCGCATCATCGCTGCGTGATAGTGGGCGCTGACGCCCGCCCATTCCAGGGTGAGCTGGTCCTGTGCGTCGAGCGCGCGGCGCCCGGCCTTGTAGCGGCACAGAAGCGCGTCCGCGCCGGAGCCGATAATGAATTCGTTGGCCGGGTAGTCGCCGCCGCCGGCAAACACCGCGCCTTGCATGGCCGCCAGGATATCGGCTTCGCTGCCGCCGGCGTGGATCAGGGGGAGGGCGGCGTCGAGCGCGTCGTCGGCAAGGCTTGCGGCCTTTTCGACGTGGAGGATTTCCGCCGGGCTCTTGATGAGGCGCAGGCGGCTGACGAGCAGCGACGCATCGATAATCTCGCCAAAGCTGGTCAACTGACGGTCGAGCAGGCGGGCGACGCGGCCGGTCATGCCGTGCGTGTCGTATTCGACGCCGATGCGCGTACCGAGCAGGTCGAGATCGCTCAGGAGGTTTTTCAGGTCCATCGTCGGATCGGCATTGACGCGGTCGACCCAGATCTCGATGCGTTCGATGTTCGAGGTATGTTTGGCCTGGCGCAGATCGGCGGAACGGGTCAAGAGCACCATCGAGCCGTCGGCCTTCACCACCAGCGTCTGGAAGAAGCAGTAGCCGAAGGTGTCGTAGCCGGTCAGCCAGTACATGCTTTCCTGTGCGAACAGGAGCATGGCGGCAAGTTTTTCCTCTTTCATCTTTGCCGTCAGCCGCTCAAGCCGGCTCGCGAATTCGTCCTGCGTGAAATGCAGTGCCATGTCATCTCTCCCGAATCGATATTGCAGAGATTTGCCGGCCATAGTCCGGCTCGCTGCGATGGGTGGTTCGGCGGTAAGAGAAGAAGCGCTCCTCGTCCGCATAGGTGCAAATGTCGAGATTTTCCGCCGTGACGTCCGCCTCTGCGAGCCGCTTGATCGTCAGTCCCGGCAGATCGAACATGGCGTGCCCCTCGCGCGGCGAAGGAGAAAAGAACATCTGATAAGAGGGGTCCTTTTCGAGGAACCGCTCGACGAATTCCGAACCGACCTCGTAGTTGCGGCGGCTGATCGAGGGGCCGAGACTGGCGATGATGCGTTCGCGGCGGGCGCCGAGCGAGATCATCGCGTCGATGGTGCTTTCGAGTACGCCCCCAAGCGCCCCCTTCCAGCCGGCATGGGCAGCACCGACAACGCCCGCTTCGGCATCGGCGAAAAGAACCGGGCCGCAATCGGCCGACAGCACGCCGATCACCAGCCCCGGCGTCGCCGTCACCAGCGCGTCGGCCGTTGCCCGCGTGCCGTCATAACTGCCGTCGACGATAACGGTGTCGGGCGAATGGACCTGATGCACCGTTGCCAGCTTTTGCGGCTCGGCGCCGAACCATGCGCTGACGCGGGCCCGATTCTCTTCCACCCGGGCGCGCTCGTCATTCGAGCCCAGCCCGACATTGAGGCCTCGATAGATGCCTTCGGAGACGCCGCCTGCGCGGGTGAAATAGCCATGTTTTACGGCGTTTCCCGCCTGTTCGGACAGAAGCGGGCTTTGTATGGGCAAGGGCAGGGCATCATCCTTCATCGGTGGTTTTGCCCTTTCGAAATGCTGCAATATGGCGGGTTTCCCGGAGCTGTCGGCATGGCGCCCCGGCCTGATTTGGCCGGATGTTGGCCTCAGGGGCGGCCTCTGTCAATCCGTCGAAACGACAGCCGGTGTCGTCACAGGCTGCTGCCGGCAGCTATTTCTGGAAGGGCAGGAGAGCCACATTCGGACTGCTGACGACGAGGACCTTGAACAGCTCGCCCATCTTTCCTTCGCCGGCTCCAGCCAGTCTTTCTGCATCTGCGCGAATGTTTTCCTGGGTCTCCGTGTCCTTGTCGCGGCCAAGCGCTGCGGCGCGTTCGGCAAGACCCAACGCAAGGAGAAAGTCGCCCTGATAGGTCAGCCCGTTGATCTGCAGCCCTTCCGTTACGGCTCTGCGGGCGAGCTGTTCGAAATCGACATGACTGGTGATATCGGCGTCGCCGGGATGTTTGAGCGGCGGATCGAATTGATGCTCGCGCACCGCCTGCAGGGTATCGCCAAGGCCCGTCGCCATGTGGCCGTAGTCGATGATCACAGCCGTCCCGCCACTGGCATTGATGCTCTCGCAAAGTGCCGCCATCACGGCGTCACGGGCGGGTGCGATCTCGAAAATCGTACCCGGCGCGGCGGTTGCGGCGGCCGGCGGCAAGAGAGCCGGATCGATGCTGGCGACGCCCGCGGCAAACGTCAGCTCACCATCTGCATCGAGGCCGACGAGCCTCTCTCTGAAACCCTGCGCCGTCTTGACGAACTGGCGGATCGGAATGGCATCGAAAAGCTCGTTGGCAACCAGAAGCAGAAAACCGTCCGGCAGCGTGTCGAAACTGTCATGCCAGGAAATCTTGAACTTGTGCGCGACGAGCGTCTGGCTCTGGACCTTCTGCAGCCGTTCGCTGGTCTCAACCAGGTGGACCGTTACTGCCTCGTAAAGCGCAGGTGAAAGCCTGGCGATGACGCGCAGGATGTCCGCCATCATCGTGCCGCGGCCCGGACCGATCTCGGCGATGTTGACCGGGGAGGGTTCGCCGTGCCGCTGCCAGGCCTGAACGAGGAAAATCCCCATCATCTCGCCGAACAGCTGGCTGATCTCCGGTGCGGTGATGAAGTCTCCGGACCGGCCGAAGGGTTCCCGCGTCTTGTAGTAGCCGTACTCCGGATCGGCCAGACAGAGCGAGAAATAGTCGGTCACGCTGATCGGGCCGTTGGCGAGAATGATGGCCTTGATCTTTTCTGCAAGAAGCGTCGTCATGCGGGCCCTTACACGGTTGCAGCACTTGCGCGGCGGGCGCGCGCGATCGCCCAGAGGCCGATGAAGACCATCGGCAACGACAGCAGCATGCCCATGGTCAGCCAGCCGCCGAGGAGGTAGCCGATCTGCGCATCCGGCTCGCGGAAGAATTCGACGACGATGCGGGCAAGCCCGTAACCGGCGACAAAGACGCCGCAGACCAGGCCCGGCGTCTTCAGCGCGTCGCCACGATAGATCATCACGGCAAGAACCGTGAGAAGGACGAGACCCTCGAGGGCAGCTTCATAGAGCTGGCTCGGATGGCGCGCAAAGGGACCGCCGGTCGGAAAGACCACCGCCCAGGGCATGGACGACAGCCGCCCCCAAAGCTCGCCGTTGATGAAGTTGGCGACGCGGCCGAAGAACAGGCCGATCGGCACAACGGCCGCAACGACATCGAAAAGACTCCAGACGGCAATCTTGTTGCGGTGGGCAAACAGGATCATGGCGATCATGGTGCCGATCAGACCGCCGTGGAAGGACATGCCGCCGTTCCAGATTTCCAGCGCCCGGATCGGATTTTGCAGCACACTGCCAAGATCGTAGAACAGGATGTAGCCGATGCGCCCGCCGCCGACGATGCCGGTCGCGACCCAGAGCAGGAAATCATCGAGCTGGGCTTCGGTGATGGCCGGTGACGCGTTGCGCCACAGCGACACATTGCGCGCCAGCCTGCGGGCATATTGCCAGCCGAGCAGAATGCCCGCCACATAGGCAAGGCCGTACCAGTGGATCTGCAAGGGGCCGATGGAAATCAGCACCGGATCGATGTCCGGGAACGGCATGATGGAGAAGAGTGTCGGTATCGTTTCCAAGGTACTGCTTCAATCCCGTCCGTTGTTTTGGCGGAACATGGGCTCCCGGGGAGGGTCGGTCAAGGCGCGTTTGGTGAGGGAAAGGCGGTCATCCCGGTATTTTTCCTTGCATCGGCAAGTCCGTCCTCCTACCTCCTCTGTCAAGCCTGCGATGGCAGGCAAAGGACGCAAGGATCGGAGACCGAGACGATGAGCACAGGCACAAGCCGCATTCTGGATGACTTCGCCAAGTTGATGACGGACGCTGCCGGCGCCGCCCAGGGCGTGCGGCGCGAGATGGAAACCGTGTTCCGCGCCCAGGGCGAACGCCTGCTGAATTCGATGGATATCGTCAAGCGCGAGGAGTTCGAGGCAGTCAGGGAGATGGCCCTGAAAGCGCGCGAGGAAAACGACGCGCTTCTGGCTCGGATCGCAGCGCTCGAGGCGCGTCTGGCCGAGGCTGGGAAATAAAGATTCGAAGCGGCGGGCTGATTGCGCTGCCGCTTTTTGCTCGCGTCAAGCGCGTGTGTTCCGGGCTGGCACGGCGCGCCTGTCTGCGAGTGCTGTCTCAACAGCATTTTTTATAAATTTTTCGCCCTGTGGACACTGCCAAAAAATGCTTACGGCAGAGTCGCTTATGAACCGGCGCTGAATCAATTTCACAGGGCCTATCCACAACCGCCGGCGCTATTTTTCGTGCAGGGGGCTGGCATGCAGACTCCCGCATTATACACTGATTTTAAATGATGATTCGAAACGGATCACGCAAGCTCCAGGCAGGGTACATAAGCCAGGATGATCGTGTTTCCGGCAATCATAAGTGTTCGTTTCTGGTGTTTGAGTTTGCGGCCTTCGTGTGTGAGCGCGATGACGCATGCCTGCACCGGGACTTTTGGGGTGATGCATGAGCCTGATGGAACTGGAACTTGAGCGCCAATCGAACCCGGTCGACATGATCGAGTTCGTCGCAGCCAACAATGATTGGAGTTTCGAGCGCTCAGGCGAAGACGAGATCGCCATGACGGTCGAGGGCAAGTGGACCGACTATCATGTCTCCTTCTCCTGGATGGAGGAATTCGAGGCGTTGCATCTCGCCTGTGCCTTCGACATCAAGGTTCCCGAACCCCGTGTCAATGAAGTGATCCGCCTGCTTTCCCATATCAACGGGCAGGTGCTGATGGGACATTTCGATCTCTGGCGCCAGGAAGATGTGGTAATCTTCCGTCAGTCGCTTCTTCTTGCCGGCGGCGCAGAGCCGACCAACCAGCAGGTCGAGGTGCTTTTGTCGAGCGCGCTTGAAGCCTGCGAATCCTATTTCCAGGCCTTTCAGTTCGTCGTCTGGTCCGGCATCGATGCGCAGAGTGCGGTCGAAGCGGTGATGTTCGAAACTGTCGGAGAGGCATGACCATGAGCGTGAATGCTGCCGGACCGATCGTCCTTGTCGGCGCGGGCAATATGGGCGGCGCGATGCTTGCCGGCTGGCTGAAAAGCGGCATTGCCGGCGCTGACGTGCTGGTCATCGATCCGGGGCCGTCGCCGGCCATGGCAAAGCTGATTGCCGACAACGGCGCACGCCATGAAACAACAGCGCCTGCGGGCCTGAAGGCCGGCGTTCTTTTCCTTGCGGTCAAGCCGCAAATGATGGCAACGGTGCTGCCGCCGCTGAAGGGGCTTGTCGGGTCCGAAACGGTCGTCGTTTCGGTTGCCGCCGGCACGACGCTCGGTTTCATGCAGTCTCACCTGGGCGACGCTGCCATGGTGCGCGCCATGCCGAATACGCCGGCGATGATCGGTCGCGGCGTCACCGGCGCCTTTGCCAACGGCGCGGTATCGTCTGCACAGCGCGATCTCGTGCACAATCTCCTCAAAGTCAGCGGCCCCGTTGAATGGGTCGAAACCGAAGCCGATATCGATGCCGTCACGGCCGTGTCCGGCAGTGGCCCGGCCTATGTCTTCTACCTCGTCGAGTGCATGGCGGAAGCCGGCCGCAAGGCCGGACTTCAGGCGGACCTCGCCATGCGGCTCGCGCGGGAAACCGTCGCGGGGGCTGGTGAACTTCTGCACCAGTCCCCCGATGACGCTTCGAAACTGCGCCAGAACGTGACGTCGCCGGGCGGGACGACGGCCGCCGCTCTCTCTATTCTCATGGCCGATGACGGCATGCAGCCGTTGTTCGACAAGGCGATCGCCGCAGCCCGCAAGCGGGCGGAAGAACTGGCCGGTTAAATCGGGATCCTGTCATGACCGAGACCATCGCCTATGCCGATTTCGAGCGCGTCGATATTCGCGCCGGCACCATCGTCGAGGCTTCTCCCTTTCCCGAAGCGCGCAAGCCGGCGTTCAAGATCGTCATCGATTTCGGTTCCGAGATCGGCCTCAAGAAATCCTCGGCGCAGATCACCGTTCACTATACGCTGGAAAGCCTTGTCGGCCGGCAGGTGCTTGGTGTCGTCAACTTCCCGCCGCGCCAGATCGGCCCGTTCCGCTCGGAAGTCTTGACGCTCGGTTTCGAGGACGAAAACGGCGACATTGTTCTCGCCGCCGTGGATAAGCCGGTGCCGAACGGCAAGAAGATGCTGTAGGAATTTCATCGATGGACATGAACGCTGTCCGCGAATTCATTCGCGTCACCTGTCTGCGCGATGCGGCTGTGGTTGCCGGTGATTGGTCGGCGACGCACGTCGTCTCGCTTCTCGATCCGGAACTGCCGGACGAGCATGTTCCGCGCATTTCCGGCGCAACGCACCATGTCGTGCGGTTGCGCGATCAGGAAAACGCGTTGGCCACCGGCCATTTTCCCGGAACGATCACGGCGTTCTTCGACCTCGTGCTTCCGGCCATCGAGCAGCGTGACAGCCGCATCCTCGTGCATTGCCATGCGGGCGTCAGCCGTTCCACTGCTTTCGCTTATGGCGTCATTGCCCACCGGTTCGGTGCCGGCCGCGAAGTCGAGGCTTTCGACGCGCTGATGTCGATCGTCAACAAACCCTGGCCAAACCGCCGCATCATCGAGATATTCGACGCGCACTGGCAGAGGGAAGGGCGGCTTCTCGCCCCGCTCGACGCCATGCGGGCACGCCATCCCAGGCGTATCGATGCATGGCATCGGTTCAATGCGCGGCGCGGAATGACCGGCGGCTATTCGCGGTAACTACGCCGGCACCCGCACCACCGCCCTTAGCCCGCCCAACGGACTATCCGACAGAATGACATTGCCGCCGTGGCTGCGGGCGATGTCGAGGGCGATGGCGAGGCCGAGGCCGGTTCCCGAGCTGTCGAGATTGCGCGCCTCGTCGAGCCGGAAGAACGGCTTGAAGACGTCGTCGCGGGACGCTTCCGGAATGCCGGGACCATCGTCGTCCACCGTGACGGTGATCCATTTCGTGCCGTGCCTGGCGTCGATATGGACGGTGTTGGCATAGCGATAGGCATTCGAGGCGAGGTTGGCGACCAGCCGGGTGAAGGCATTGGGGCGGACGCGCACGTTGTCGTCGCCCTCGACGGTGGTCGTCACGGTCTTGCCCTGCAGTTCGG
The DNA here is from genome assembly GCF_000379605.1 of Rhizobium giardinii bv. giardinii H152. Lineage (GTDB taxonomy): Bacteria > Pseudomonadota > Alphaproteobacteria > Rhizobiales > Rhizobiaceae > Pararhizobium > Pararhizobium giardinii. The sequence continues at coordinate 356,152 of NZ_KB902680.1, forward strand.
CTTCCAGCGTCAGCCGGTTCATCAGATCGTGCAGTTTCAGTTCGCCGACATCCTCTTCCGCCTCGCCGCGCGCGAAAGACAGGTAGCCTTCGAGCATGCTCTGCATGTCCTCGACGTCCTGATTGAGATTGTCCAGATCGGCGTTGTCGCCAGCCAGCGCCAGTTGCAGCTTGAAACGGGTGAGGATCGTGCGCAGGTCGTGGCTGACGCCGGTCAGCATGGCGGTTCGCTGCTCGATCTGGCGTTCGATGCGCTCGCGCATCTGGATGAAGGCAAGGCCGGCGCGGCGGATTTCCTCGGCGCCGCGCGGCGAAAAATCGTCGATCTTCTGGCCCTTGCCGAAGCTCTCCGCCGCCTTGGCAAGCGCAAGGATCGGCCGGATCTGGCCACGCAGGAAGAGGATGGCAATGGTCAAAAGCACCAGCGAGGCGCCTACCATCCAGACGATGAAGATATGTGTATTCGAGGCGTAGGCCTGGCTGCGGCGAGCATAGACGCGAAGGATGCGCTCGCCGTCGAGCTTGACTCGAACTTCGACGAAATCGGAATCGCCGACCGTATCGATCCAGAAGGGACGGCGGATCTGGCGGGAGATCTCCTCGCTGAGAATCTGGTCGAGAATCTCGAAGAAAGGTTTCGGGCGTGGCGCGGGCAGTTCCCCATCGGTTTCGATGGCGATGTTGAGGTCCAGTTTTTCCCGGGCAATCCGCACGATCGTGGCATAGTCGCTTTCCGGCATTTCATCGATGAGGTCGATGACCGCGGCGATATCGCCGGTGACGGCGGCTGACAATCGCTGGGTGACGAGCTGCCAGTGTCGCTCCATGAACACGAAGGCGACCACCGACTGCAAGAGGACCATGGGAATGATGACGATCAGCAGCGAGCGGGCGTAAAGTCCCATCGGCAGTTGCCGCCGCAGCCAGCGCACGACGCGATTCCAGCTGCTGTCGCCCGTTTGCGTCCGATAGCGCCGCAGGATGTCAAAGCTTGCCATGGAAACTCAACCGGGTCATTTCGCTAGTCCACGCTTAGCCGATAGCCAATGCCACGCACCGTCTGCAGCCAGACCGGGTTTGACGGGTCGTCCTCGATCTTGCGGCGCAGCCGGTTGATCTGCACGTCGATGGTCCGCTCGCCGACCTCGGCATCGTCGCTTACCAGCTCATGGCGCGGAATGGTTTCGCCGGCACGCTGGGAGAACAGCATCATGATCTCCTGTTCCCGGTCTGTCAGGCGAATATGGTCGGCGCCCCGGCGCAATTCCTTGCGCACGACGGAGAAAGTAAACGGGCCGAAAATCACCTGTTCGATCTTCGGCGCCTTGGCGGGGGCGTTGCGCCTCAGGATGTTGTTGATGCGCAGCACCAGTTCGCGCGGGTCGAAGGGCTTGGGCAGATAGTCGTCGGCGCCGGCCTCCAGGCCCTCGATGCGGGCGTTCGATTCGGCGAGCGCGGTCAGCATGATCACCGGTACGGTCTTGATCTTGCGCAGGCTCTGGGTCAGCGAAATGCCGGTTTCGCCGGGCATCATCACGTCGACGATCAACAGGTCGTAATCGATGCCTTCGAGCTTGCGGCGAGCCTCGCCGGCGTCCGCAGCCGTCGTCACGCGAAAGCCCTTTTCCATCAGGTAGCGGTTCAGAAGATCGCGGATGCGGCGGTCGTCGTCGACTACCAGAAGATGGGCGGCATCGTCGTCGATCCTCGTCGTCTTTGTCATCTTTCGTATTGCCCTGTCTTGTCGCTGCCGGCCCCGACAGGCCAGCTGTTAGTTTTCCTCGGCGGTCTTCATGCCGGCAAGGAAGCGCTTGATCGTGTCGCGAGCGCCCGGGCCGGTTTTCGCCAGGGCTTCGGCTATGCGCCGCGACTGTGGCTCAGCCAAGGCCCTTGCCAGAGTCTTGCCTTCCTTTGTTGTATAGAGCTTACGCTGCCTGCGATCCTCCGGTCCGGCAACTTGGTGAATATACCCTGAATCGATGAGCTGCTTTAAGACACGGGCAAGGCTTTGCTTGGTGATCCTCAACGTGTCGAGCAGATCGGCGACGGTCATGCCGGGTTCGCGGTCGACGAAATGCAGGACGCGATGATGCGCCCGCCCGAAACCGCGTTTTTCGAGAATCACATCCGGGTCGGAGGTGAAATCCCGGTAGGCGAAAAAGAACAGTTCGATGATTTCAAAATCCACCGCGTCCGTGATGTCTGTCCCGGCCGGAGAGGTATCCGCATCGGCCTTCTTGTTCGCCTGTCCTGCCACGCCGTCATTTCCTTTCAATTGCAACGCACTCTGCGAAATTTTCGGAACAATATGTCAGCTATGTTGACATATTTTTTCGCCATTGATAAGCGTCTTCACCGTCGAAGGGCGAATATTCGACGCTGACCTGTCGTTGAAGATAGGCCGCGCCGCTCTGATCGCCAATCCAAAATCACCAAAACGGATTTTCCTCGCTCCAGTTTGACGGTAAAACTGGAGCAGGAAAGACAATCAACGCAAAGAATGGCGTTTACGCGCCGGAGGATGAGACGATGGCAGCAGTTCCCTTTGATCAGTTGGACGGTCAGATCTGGTTCAACGGTGAATTTGTCGATTGGAAGGACGCGAAGATCCATGTGCTCACGCACGGCCTGCATTATGCCAGCGCCGTTTTCGAAGGCGAGCGCGCCTATGGCGGCCGCGTCTTCAAACTGACAGAGCACAACGAGCGCCTGCACAAGTCGGCCGAAATCCTCGGCTTCAAAGTGCCCTACTCGGTCGAGGAGCTGGATGCGGCAACGATCGAGCTTCTGAAACGCCAGGGCTTCGCAGATGCTTATGTCCGGCCGATCGCCTGGCGCGGCTCAGAATCGATGGGTGTCTCGGCGCAGAACAACCGCATCAATGTCGCCATTGCCATCTGGCAGTGGGGCAGCTATTTCAATCCGGCAGAGAAGCTCAAGGGCATCCGCCTCGATATTGCCGAGTACCGCCGCCCCGACCCGAGGACTGCACCCTGCGCCTCCAAGGCCGCCGGTCTCTACATGATCTGCACCATCTCCAAGCATGCCGCCGAAGCCAAGGGTTATGCGGATGCGATGATGCTCGACTATCGCGGCCAGGTCGCCGAAGCGACGGGCGCCAACATCTTCTTCGTCAGGGACGGCGTAATCCACACGCCGACGCCGGACTGCTTCCTCAACGGCATCACCCGCCAGACGGTCATCGAACTCGCCAAGCGCCGCGGCTACGAAGTGGTGGAGCGGGCGATCATGCCGGAGGAACTCGCAGGTTTCAGCGAATGCTTCCTGACTGGTTCGGCCGCTGAAGTGACGCCGGTCTCGGAGATCGGGCCCCACACGTTCAAGCCGGCGACGATTTCCGAGACGCTGATGAACGACTATATGAAGGAAGTCTACCCGGTGGCCGCTGCCGCTGAGTGACCGCCAGGCACGGAATTGAAAGGCGGCCTTTGAGCCCAGCCACTTACTTAAATGTGGAATCCACGCAGGCGAAGGTGCCAAACACGCTCGCAGCGCGCACCTTGCGGGCGTCATCCTTGCCAAAAATGTTTCCGTGACACATTTTACACCCTCGATTGTCTCAGGACGCCCGCTGTCGTGATGTCCGCGAAAGCCAATCCAGCATTTGAGAGGCATCAGGTTGACAGGCTCATTTGTGATCAGACGTGCGTGCCAATCGGATGCAGAAGCGTTGTCCGACTTCGCCGCAAGAGTATTCCGCGCAACCTACAGCAGCGACACGGAAGCGGCCGATCTTGACGCCTATATCAATAAGAATTTCAGCACCGAACGTCAGGAGGCGGAGATCGCCGATCTCTCAGCCGCCGTTTTCCTCGCGACGGTCGATGATTTAATCATAGGATATGCACATGTAGTTGTGGGCTTGGCCGATAGCAGTTCGGCTCTTCTAAATCGGATTTACATAGATACCGAATGGAGAGGACGCGGATTGGCCAACGATCTTCTCGATGCGGTCTTGAGCGAGTCCAAACAGCGCGGCGTTACGCGCCTGGAGCTAACCGTGTTCGAGCGAAACGAGCGAGCCATAGCGTTCTACCAACGGGCCGGATTTGCGGCAACAGGGAACACGACGTTTGCAGTCGGTGAGGACTTGCAGACCGACCTCGTCATGGAAATGGACTTGGGCGAGCGGTTTAACAGCAGTAAAACCTAACCTGTTTCGCAAATCCTAACCTTCGCAGCAAAATCAGTCTCACTGATGTTTTCCACATTTAGGTAAGTGGCTGGGCCTTTGAGCCGCCTTTTCTGTTGTTGCCATCACTGCGAGCGCTGCCGCTGCGCGTGTCGACCAACCGTATTGCCAACCCGGCAGCGGTAGCTTCCCCAGGCGGTGTCGGAACGAAAATCGCTGCCAGCGCCGCGATGGCGCGCCATTCCACGCGTGACGTAATGGCGCATTCTTCCGGTGTTCCCCATGGAACTGCGACAATCAGGGCAATGCAAAATACTGGAATGGTTCCACTTTTGCCGGAACCATTTGCGCAATGGCGGGGTTAGTCGCCAACAGGAGGATTTGGATATGCAACAGGATACTGCCCAGGACGAGAATTCGACTGCCCGCCAGTTGCGTCCCGTCGTCATCACCGTCATCGCCGCCAAGCTTGCGGTTTTCGCCCTGCTGATGACCACCATCAACTTCCAGCCACCTCTGCAAAGCCCCATTGAAGTTGCCGCAGCACGCTGACGTGGATTGTTTTGCCCAGCGGCCGCCGCGCCGCCGATCGCGCAAACCGGCCCCGCGTCATTGACCGTTTTCATTGCGTCGCGTCCGTCCTATATGCTTTGCAACACAGTTTTCAAAGCGAGGCGGCATGCTACAGGCGGGCATCATTCCGGTTACCCATTTCCAGCAGAATTGCACGGTTCTGTTCGACACCGAAACCAAGGAGGGCGTGATCGTCGATCCGGGCGGTGACGTCGACCTCATCCTGCAGACGATCAAGGAAAACGGCATCACGCTGAAGGCGATCTGGCTGACCCACGGCCATATCGATCACGCCGGCGGTGCCAAGGAACTGAAGCAAGCCTTGAATATAGATATCATCGGTCCGCACAAGGACGACCAGCCGCTGCTCGAAAGGCTCGAAGCCCAGGCGGAAAAATACGGGCTGGCAATGAAGGTTGAGAACGTCCTGCCGGACCGGTGGCTGGAGGACGGCGATACGGTGTCCTTCGGCGATCACGTCTTCGAGGTGCTGCACTGCCCCGGCCACGCGCCCGGCCATGTCGTCTATTTCAACCGCAAACAGGGCTTCGCCCATGTCGGCGACGTGCTGTTTCACGGCTCGGTCGGCCGCACGGATCTTCCCGGCGGCAATCACCAGCAGCTTCTTGATTCGATTCGCGACAAGATCCTGCCGCTGGGCGATAGCGTCGGCTTCATCTGCGGCCACGGGCCGGGGGGCCAGATCGGCGAGGAGCGGCGCACCAATCCCTATCTGCGCGGCCTTTAAGGCGCCGCGCGTCAATCATGACGGGCACGGGACGCTGTACTGCAAGGGGCGAACGGCGCCGAGCCACCGAAGAGAAGACAACAAAAAAGGCACGTGCCGAATGGACACGTGCCTTGTTTCTGAAGTTATATTGCGGACTTAGCCGGCCCTGCAGAAATACTCTCTGCCGTCGTAACCGACGAAGGTCCCGGATTGCGGATCGAACGAGCGATAGCGCTGCGAGCAATAGCGGTACCAACCGCGGCTCCAGGGCTCAAGCGAACCGTAGCTTTCGACCACGACCGGGCGGGCGCGATAGACGCGACGCGGTTCGTAATATTCGGGTTCCGGATCGACATAGACCCGTTCCTGGTAGCGCGGCTGGCTGGCAACGGCGCCGCCGATGATCACGCCGGTGGCAAGGCCGAGAGCGCCAGCCGCAAGGGCATCACCGTCGTTGTGGTGATAATGGCGGCGGCCCCAGTCTTCAGCCTGCGCGGATGTTACCGTCGGGATCACGGTCGCCGCGGTGGCAAGGGCGAGAACGGCAGCTTTGATAAACTTGTTCATTGTATTTCGATCCTGTTTTGGGTCGGCTAGTTTCAGTCCTTTATGATGAAAACAGGATATTGTGGCGAAACTGAACGCAAGGTGAATGAAAAAACCCGGCGACGAGGCCGGGCTTCAACGTGTGAATCTGGCTGCAGCGCCCGGCTCAGCCGGAGATTTGCAGGTTGACCGCCTTGGGGCCTTTGCCGCGGCGATCCGGTTCCGTGTCGAAGCTGACCTTCTGATTTTCCGACAGTCCGTTCAGGCCTGAGGCCTGTACCGCGGAGATATGCACGAAGATGTCCGCGCCACCATTATCAGGCTTTATGAAGCCGAAGCCCTTGTCGGTGTTGAAGAATTTAACAATGCCAGTCTCGGCCATGCGTCAGGTCCTTTTTCCTCTGCCCGGATGCGGCGGGCAGCATTACAATGTTTGCCCAAGGGGCGTGCGGCAGGCAGTTCTCGACTGTGAGGAAAGGATCCCTGTAATTGCAGCCAGCCATCGAAAAACTCTGTCTTTGTCCGACTGCCCGGTCCATTTTGCGTGTCCGGCGCGCGTTATTTAAAGGTCTTCCCGTGTTCGCAAATTGCCCGAACCCGATAAGCTTGCTGTGTTTATTTTAAATTGGCAAGCAAAAGTTTTTTGAAACAAGTGCGCCGATTTGGTTTGTTCAAAAAGCAATCAACTGCTGAAAAATATGATTTTTTTACGGATATATTGCAAGCTATTGAAAACATTGAAATTTGCGAAATTCTGCTCGCTTTTTAAGCTGTTTGCGGCATGATATGTCGCAGAATGCCAAGGTAGCGTGGCCCGCTCAGGAAGTTTCGCCAAATATTAGCTGCTGGAAAACTGGTGGCTCTTCATAGGCCCGTGTTATCCGCGAGTGAAACCTGCGGCAACGTCATACGGCGGAAGCAACGGCCTTGGGCTTCGCCAATTCAGGTGGGACGCTCAGCATGGCGGCAAAAACGATCGCGCAGCCGAGGTCGCTGAGCGGAGCGACGTTTCTCTGTGTAGCATGGAGCCGATCAGGACGGCGAACAGGGCTTGGCTCGACAGGAGATCGCCGCCTGCGGCGCGGTCGTCAGCTTTTCTTGTCGGTCGCCGAGACCCGCAGCAGCGCGCCGCTGTCTCCGTCCGTGACCAACAGCACCGCGCCATCGGGTGCCACCTTGACGTCGCGGATGCGGCCGAATTCGCCTTCGAACAGGCGTTCCTCCGAGACGATCTTGCCGGTTTCATCGCGCTCCAGCCGCGCCAGCAGCTGGTATTTCAGCGCCGATACCAACAGATTGCCGTCCCACTGCGGGAACATCGCGCCGTGATAGACGTCGATCGCGCCCGGTGCGATGGAGGGGTCCCAGTAGTAGAGCGGCTGCTCGTAGCCCTCCGCCGCCTGGCCGACGCCGATCTCGGCGCCGGAATAGTCCTTGCCATAGGTGATGACCGGCCACCCGTAGTTCTTGCCCGGCTGCGGCGCGTTGATTTCATCGCCGCCGCGCGCGCCATGCTCGACGGTCAGCAACTGATGGTTCTTCGGGTCGATGACGATACCCTGCGGATTGCGGTGACCCTTCGACCAGACTTCCGGCAGCCCGTCCTTGCCGTCCTTGTACGGGTTGTCCGCAGGGATGCTGCCGTCGGGCTCTATATGCAGGATGGCGCCCGCGTGGTCGCGCATGTCCTGGGCGCGGTCCCGCTCGCCGCGATCACCGATGCCGAAGAACAGGCTGCCGTCGGAGGCAATCGAGATACGCGATCCGAAATGCTGGCCTTTGCCGGTGAACTTGTTCATCCGGAAGAGTTCCTTGACGCCGGTCAGTTTCTTTCCATCCGCGGAAAGCTCGCCGCGCACGAGTGCCGTACCATAACGGCTGCCATTCGCCACGGCCATGGACAGGAACAGCGTCCGGCTGGTTTCGAAATCCGGGGAGAGCGCCACATCGAGGAGGCCGCCTTGCCCTTGACGCGCCACCTTCGGAACGCCGGCGATCGGCGCGGAGGTCTTGCCGTCGCGAATGATGCGCAGGCTGCCGCCAAGCTCGGTGATGATGAAGGCGCCATCCGGCATCACTTCGACCGACCAGGGATTGTCGAGCCCCGAGGCAAGCGTTTCGACCTGGACGGATACCTTCTCGGTCGAGAATTGCGCAGGTTCCTGCGCGCAGGCGAGGGAGGGGCTTGCCAAAAGGATCATCGCCAGGCCGGCGGGTCTATACAGCTTTTCAAGCGTCGTCGTCATTTCACCCTCCACTCGCTCGCTGGATAGCTGGGGTCGGGCACGAAAGGATCAAGGCCGATCAAAAGGATGTGACCGGGACGGGGTGAGGAAGTGCCGAAAGCTTCGATTGCGGCGCATCGGAAACGAGTTCCGCTTGGACGATATAGCGCAGCGGGCCTTGCTCGGTCGCATCGAAGGGCCAGCAGGTGGCGAGCGCCAGATTGCGCCCGGGCGCGTCTGCGTTGATGCCGCTCTCGTCCCAGCGGGCGATCCGGCTTGAGCCGGCGCGGAATGTCAGGTTCGTTCCGTCCTTGCGGGTGACCACCAGAAGATCGCCGGGCTTGACGTCCTTCAGCCAGCGGAAATGCGTGTCGCGATGGGCGGCAATGACGGAGGTGCCGAGTTCACCCGGCGCCGGCGTGTTGGCCAGTCGCGCCGGGCCAAAGGCGAGCGCCTCGCCGCTGGCGCCCGACAGCACGATCGCAGTCTTGCCGATGCGTGGCGCGGTAATCTCCGCTTCGGTCGAAAAGTCGGCCCAGGGCCATGGTTTGACATTGGGCGCGCCATGCAGCTGCGCCTCGAAGCTTCGCTTCAGCAACACCTGCGAAACCTCGGCCTTCGCCTTCATGTAGAAGCCTTTACCGACCAGCATCAGGCCGGCGATCGCCACCAGCGAAATGCCCGCGAGCACCAGCGTCTCCAGCATGTTGAGGCGCGCCAGAAAGCCATCGCGCCCGTCGAGCGTCTGTTTATTGGACACGGCTGCGTGCCTCCAGGATCAGGCCGCGCATCTGCCAGCGCCATAGGCCGAAGGTTGATGTTGCCATTACCGCGACGGCGAGCAGCATCAGGCCGATCAGGATATACCGGTCGGCCAGCGTCGCGGTCTGGGGCAGGTTGACCTGATTGCCCGCTTGCGCGATCAGGCTGGCGGCTCGTGCCGTGGGCGCAGCGGCCATCCGGTCGGCGACCAGCATTGCCTGTTCCTCGGCCTGGTCGAGCGAGGCCTTGCGCTGGCCTTCCGGAAGCAGCTTCTCGCCGAACACCTTCTCGAAATCCCATCCCTCCGGCAGGTTGAGCGGCACGTCGGTGCTGGCAACGGGCTCGCCCGCCGGGCGCGACGGCGTCACGTCGACGGCAACCAGGCTGGTGACCCGCGAAACGAGGTGATGGGCAAGCGCCACGGTCTCGATCTGCTTGTCGAGCGCTGAGCCGTCGTTCACGGCATAGGCGTTTGCCTCGAGATCGTCGATCTTGCGCCGCGCCCAGAGCTTGGCAATGCCGTTGCCTCGCGACGCCTTGGCGACATCCAGCTCGACACGCCAGGGCTGGTCGCCGGTCTTGCCGGTGATCTGCAGCTTGCCTGCCGGTGAGGTGCCATCAAGCTGAGCCGTCAGCACCACCGGCTCGCCGCGATAGAGGTCAGGCATCGGGTTGGGCGTGATATCCTGCGCATTCGCTCCGTCGAAGATCACCGCGATGTCGGTCATCGCCGGGTTTTCCAGCTTGTCGAAGAGCTCGCCCATGCGGGCGGCCACCTGGTCTTCCGAGCCGATCAGCGTAAACGTGCCCCGGCCGAGTTCGGCAGCCTTGGTCATGAAGTGGGTGTTGGGCGCCGAGCCGATCCCGACGGTGAAGACGCGGGCATCGCCGCGGTTCTTCGATATCTCGTCGAACAATTGCGCCTCGTTGCCGATCGCTCCATCTGTCAGAAACACCACCTGCCGCAACGCACCGGGCTCGATCGGCCCCTGGGTGCGAAGGGCTGCCTCCAGCGCCGGCAGCATCTCCGTGCCGCCATCGGCCGTCAAACTGCGGACAAAAGCGATCGCATCTTCGCGCTTGTCCGGCGTCGCCGGCACGAGGGAGGGGAAATGCACGCTCATCGTGTCGTCGAAGCGGATGACGTTGAACCGGTCTTCCGGTCGCAGCCTGGAGATGGCAAGCGCCAGGCTGTCGCGTGCCTGCTCGATCGATTTGCCGGCCATCGAGCCGGAATTGTCGATGACGAAGACGACTTCGCGCTTTGGTGTCGTTTCCGTCGCGGCCGCATCGGCCGGAGGCGTCACGAAGCCAAGCAGGTAGGTCTTGCCGTCGACCGTCTCGCGGAAGAGACCTGCATGCGGCGCCTTGCCGGCGGCCGCGTTCCAGCTCAGTTCGAAATCCTTGTGGGCCGGCACGCTACCGCTTTTCAAGCTAATCACGCGGGCCATGTCATCGACCGTCCGGACGTCGGTTTCATGGAACGGCGAGGTGAGGGCGCCGATCGGGAAACCGGCATTGAGATTGACCGTCAGCGTCACCGGATTGATCTTTACATTTTCCGCAGGATTGAGCACCGGCGCGGTGATCTTGTCGCGGTCCGGCACCGGATCGCTGACGGCGTAACCGGAACTGGGATCGAGATCGACCGTCTGGACGATCGGATCGGGATTGTAGCGGGGGGCCACGACCATGGGGAAGCGCAGCGAGAACGCGCCGCCCGACTGATGTACGCTGCCCTGATATTCGATCTGTACGATGATGGTTTCGCCGGGACCGATATTGGCGACCTGGTTGGTGAAGATGTTGGGGCGCTGCTGTTCGAGAAGCGCCGTCTTCTTGCCGGCTGCCTTGGCTTCCTCATAGACCTTGCGCGCTTCCTCGCGGGCTTTGACCTGACCCTCGATGAAGCGGTCGCCGATCTGCATCTTCAACGTATCGACAGCGGCGTTTTCCGGCAGCGGGAAGACGTAGGTGCCCTCGACCCAACCCTTGCTCGGATTGCGGAACCGCTGCGTCACGCGGGTGCGCAGGATCGGGCCGTTGACGTCGATCCGGACATCGGTTGCCAGCCGCGGTGCCTCGACGAAGGCGCCCGGTTCCTTGGATGGGAAGAGCAGGGCACCGGTGCCCACGTCGTTGGGGTGCACATAGCCTACGAAATGCTGCGGTCGGCCCTGTCCGGTTTCGGCCGAGGCCTCCGAGAAAAAGCCCATCACGAAAAACAGCACGATCGTCACAGCCACAAGCGCCGCGACCAGCAGATATTCGACATAGGGCGTGTACTGGCGGCGCGGCGTCGCGGCGCCGATTTCCGTATCGACAAACATTGCGTGGCCCCTGGGTGCGGATGGATTCGGTAGGTCCTCAGAAAAGGCTCCGAAATCGACTGTACGAGGACGGAATTGCGGCAGCCCGCGGCATTTGTTGTGACCAAATCAAGGCGTTGCGAAAATGTCGCAAACCTCCTGTTTTTGAAGAATAAATTCCAACCGTGAGACGTTGTTGTCCCTCGGGCTCGAACGCCTTGCCGCTGGCTTAAGCTTTGCTGCAGCGGGCATGAAAAATCGGAGTCGATTCAAGCATCTGCGCGGCGCTGTCGAGAAAGTGATTCATCCCAAGCGCTGATGGGACTGATGAAACATTGTCATGGTCACGCATTTTGCCGGTTCTGCGGGCTCTTTGCGCTTGAAACTGGGCCTGTCTTTCGACATACACCTAACCGCTACGGAGCCCGGCAAAGACCGCTCCCGCTGGCGCGCATGCTGTTTCAACCTGATCAGGATAAACCACATCATGGCCTTTCTTGCCGACGCCCTTTCCCGTGTGAAGCCATCCGCCACCATCGCCGTTTCCCAGAAAGCCCGGGAACTGAAAGCCAAGGGGCGCGATGTGATCGGGCTCGGTGCCGGTGAGCCGGATTTCGATACGCCGGACAACATCAAGAAGGCAGCCATCGACGCGATCAACCGCGGCGAGACGAAGTACACGCCGGTTTCGGGCATCCCGGAACTGCGCGAGGCGATCGCCAAGAAGTTCAAGCGCGAGAACAATCTCGACTACACCGCCGCCCAGACGATCGTCGGCACCGGCGGAAAGCAGATTCTTTTCAACGCCTTCATGGCGACGATGAATCCAGGCGATGAAGTCGTTATCCCGGCGCCTTACTGGGTGTCCTATCCGGAAATGGTGGCGCTTTGCGGCGGAACGCCGGTGTTCGTCGCCGCGACACAGGAAAACAATTTCAAGCTGACGCCGGCTGACCTGGAAAAGGCGATCACGCCGAAGACCAAGTGGTTCGTCTTCAACTCGCCGTCCAACCCGTCGGGCGCCGCCTATACCCATGCGGAACTCAAGGGCCTGACGGATGTGCTGCTGAAGCATCCGCATGTCTGGATCCTGACGGACGACATGTATGAGCACCTGACCTATGGCGACTTCAAGTTCGCCACTCCGGTCGAGGTCGAGCCCAAGCTCTACGACCGCACTTTGACGATGAACGGCGTCTCCAAGGCCTATGCCATGACCGGCTGGCGCATCGGTTATGCCGCTGGCCCGCTCGCCCTCATCAAGGCCATGGACATGATCCAGGGCCAGCAGACGTCCGGCGCCTGCTCGATCGCCCAGTGGGCCGCCGTCGAGGCGCTGAACGGCACACAGGACTTCATCCCGGAAAACAAGAAGATCTTCGAAGGCCGCCGCGACCTCGTCGTCTCCATGCTCAACCAGGCCAAGGGTATCGAGTGCCCTTCTCCTGAGGGCGCCTTCTACGTCTACCCGTCCTGCAAGGGCCTGATCGGCAAGACCGCACCTTCGGGCAAGGTCATCGAAACCGACGAGGACTTCGTCTCCGAACTTCTCGAATCCGAGGGCGTCGCCGTCGTCCACGGTTCCGCCTTCGGCCTCGGCCCCAACTTCCGCATCTCCTACGCGACTTCGGAAGAACTGCTGGAAGAAGCCTGCAAGCGCATCCAGCGCTTCTGCGCGGCCTGCAAGTAAGGCAAGGATGTTACTGACAACGAGCCCGCCGGAAACGGCGGGTTTTTTGTTGGCCGGATTGCCGGACCGACCCTGGTCAGCCACACTCCGGCTCGCCTTCCCACGTAGCAATATCTGGCCTAACCGCTGCAAATTCCCGTCCCGGACACGCCATGCGGGTTCCGCTCCTATCTGTTTGCCGTTAAAGCCTCGCCAGTAGAGGAGATGGGTCATGAACATCGCGCCGCATCATCGCATCTATACCTGTTTCTTCCTGTTCGCCGTCTCGCTGGGTGCGCTGCTTGCGCGCATGCCGGATCTGCAGGTTGCCCTTGGCGTCAACAAGTCGGAACTCGGACTGACGCTGATCGGCATGGCGATCGGCGCGCTGATCTCGCTGACGCTGTCCTCGCCGCTGATTGCCCATCTCGGCGCCCGGACCACCGCCTTCGTTACCGTTCTGGGCACCGCCGGCGCCTTCGCCCTCGTGCCCTGGGTCGGAGCAGCCCCCTTGGTGTTCGCCATTCTGTTTTGCGCCGGTCTTCTGGCTGGCGCGCTCGAGATCAACCTCAACGTCGAGATCGACCGCATCGAGGCGCAACTCGGTCGCGGTGTCATGAACCGCGCGCACGGATTCTGGAGCCTCGGATTCTTCGTTACCGCACTGATCGCCTCGGTCGTTCGACAGGCCGAGATTTCGATGCAGCTTCATCTGGCGGTGACGCTCGCGGTTGTGCTGGTTATCGGCACCGTCGCGATCTCCGGCATCCGCAATGCGCCGGCGCGTGCGCTTTCCTATCACGCCAAGGCGCCGCTTCTGGCGCTACCAACGCTTGGTCTGCTGCCGTTGTGCATGATCGGCATTGCCGCCTTCCTGGTAGAGGGCTCGGGTATCGACTGGTCGGCGATCTACATGCGCGATGTCTTTGCTGTCGAGCCCTTCCTCGGCGGCTTGGGCCTCACACTGTTCACATTCTTCATGGCGATGGCCCGCCTCTTCATCGATCCGATCGTCGATCGTTTTGGCGCACGGGCGGTCGCCACGGTCCTGCTGGTGCTGTCGGGCATGGGCCTTGCTGCGGTCTGGCTTGCGCCGCATCCCTATGTCGCGCTGTTCGGGTTCGCGTTGATGGGGGCGGGGTGCAGCGCCGTCTATCCGCTGGCGGTCTCGGCGGCTGCGCAGCGTACCGATCGGCTCGCGCAGGTGAATCTCGCCGCCCTCGGGCAGGTAACCTTCATCGTCTTCTTCCTCGCCCCGCCGCTCCTCGGCTTCGTCGCCGAGCATTGGGGTATGCGGACCTCCTACCTGATCTGCCTGCCGCTCGTCGTCTATGCGCTGTTTTCGGTGAAGGCGTTGGCGCCGCGCCGCGGCAATGATGCTGCTGCCCTGGCGCCCTCGGCCGCACAGAGGTGAAAGACCCCATCACGCCACGGTCCCCCATTTTCATCGCCGCCGCCTTCCAATAATCTCGCCTGCAGGCGCCGGGTGCAGGGGGAAGTTTCATGCTGAAAACCTATCGTGGAAGCTGCCATTGCGCCGCTGTTCGCTTCGAGGCGGATTTCGATCTCGGGCTTGGCACGGGCAAATGCAACTGCTCGGTCTGCTGGAAAATTCGTCTTTGGACCGTCAAGGTCCCGCCCGAGGCATTCCGGCTGATGGCCGGCGAGGCGGACCTCGTCGACTATCGGTTCAATTCCGGCGTCGCGCATCACCTCTTCTGCCGTTACTGCGGCACCCGGCCATTCGAGTGGGTAGACGTTCCCAACATGACGGGCGCCAAATACTACAACATCAACATCGCCTGTCTCGATGGGCTCGACATCGATGAACTGATGGCTGCGCCGATCGCCTATTATGATGGCCGCAATGACGACTGGCACGCAGTGCCGGCGGAGGTCCGGCACCTTTAGCGGCACGTTCCCCGCATAGGCCGTCGTGCCCTCGACAAGGGCGTCCCATCCCTTGCGGCGTTCCATGCAGGTCGAGATGGCGGCGGTGTGCGTGGATACCTCAGTTCTTGAAGACGATGCAGGCGCCGCCGCCCTTGCGGATCTCGCCGCAGACCGCCTCGGCCTCGCGCCTCGTCTCGCGGCCGATGCGGGCGGTGTAGCGCAGCCTGTTGCCGAAGGCGCGGTTGCGCTCCCGCTGGATCAGCGGTTTTTCCGCATTGAGCGGCGAGGGCATGCGCTTGATGGTGGCGAGGAACAGCCGCTGCGCAACGGATTTCTGGAAATGCGCCGAGAGTTGCGCGCCCCAGGGCGCCCAGTTGCCCTCTTCCTCGAACACCACGTCCTTCAGGCGTCGCTTGTCGGCAAGGGCGGTACAGGCATCGTAGAACGGCTTGTCCTGGTCGAGCCGCAGATCGAGCGTCTCCGGCGGATTGTCCTTCCATTCCTCCACCGGATGGGCGGTGATGGCAAGCACATAGGCGCGTGTCTCTTGAGGTAGGTTGCCGGTGCGCAGAAATGCCTCCACCCCGCCTTCACCGGCATTGTAGGCGGCGGCCGCAAGGCCGAGATTGCCAAAGCGGTCACGCAGGTCATCGAGATATTCAGCCGATTTCCCCAAAGCTTCCAGCGCATCGAAGCTGTTGGAAAGGCCGCGCAGCTTCGCCGTCGAGGGGATGAACTGCGCGATCCCCTCGGCCCCCTTGGGGCTGACGGCGTTCGGCCGGAACAGGCTTTCCTTCCAGATCAGTCGTGCGAAGAAATCGGGCGGCAGCGCGTTGGTCTTGGCGAAATGGCCAAGGGCGGTGCAGATGTCGCGGCTGTAGCTGTGGGCGCGAACGCAGAGCGTCGTCTGCGTCGTGCTGGCGGAATAGATGCAGGGCGGCGCACGCCATTCCGATTGGGCGTGGACAGTGATGGGGCTTAGGAACGTGATGGCTATCAAGGCTAAAATTATGCGCCGGATCAAAGCATTACAGCGGCCTTTGCGCTTCTGAACACCGTATAAGACAGCATCGAAAATACCCCCCTCTGTCACTTCGTGACATCTCCCCCTCAAGGGGGGAGATTGGGAGCAAGAGGTCCGCCCCAAGCCAATCTCCCCCCTTGAGGGGGAGATGCCCGGCAGGGCAGAGGGGGGTGAGACAGCCACCATCGAGTACGCTAGCGCCTGAAAGACGCGCGGCGCTGTTATAGGTGCCGCGAACCACGCCCGATGATGCCATAGTCTTTCACGTCTCATCCGCTCAGCCATCCGCCAAACATCTCGACGGTCCTTGATAGCACCGATGCGGCGGAATCGGGAGACCGACTATCGGTGCTCCGGCAGGATGAGTTGCATGAAGGTCAGATCCAGCCAGCGCCCGAACTTAGTGCCGACCTCCTTCATCTGCCCGGTGATCTCGAAGCCGAGTTTCTCGTGCAGCCGGATCGAGGCTTCGTTGTTCGCCTCGATGCCAGCGACCATCACATGTTTGCCGAGGGCCGCCGCTCGCTCGATCAGGGCCAGCATCAGCATCCTGCCGATGCCGCCGCCGCGCTGGTTCTTCTCGACGTAGACCGAATGCTCGACGGTATGGCGATAGCCGTCGAAAGCCCGCCAGTCGCCGAAGGAGGCATAGCCGGCGATCGTGCCGTCATCGGCGACCGCCACCAGCACCGGATAGCTGAGGCGCCGGCGCTCGGCGAGCCACGTCGCACGATTTTCGAGGTCCACCTGCGTGTCGTTCCAGATCGCCGTCGTGTTGACGACGGCGTCGTTGTAGATGTCGCGAATTGCGGGCAGGTCGGCCTCTTCGGCGTCGCGCAGGTGCATCAAATCTCTCCGGCAGTTTGCCGATGCTCTAGGCTGGGACGCGGATGTTGTACAGCCCGATAAATCATGCCGAATTGCGGGGCGCTCAGGCATGGCGCGCAAATTCCGCCTCAGGGGCTTCAGGTTCCCGCTCATAAAAATCCCGCCCAATGAAGGGCGGGATCCAGATTTTTAGAATTGTTAGGCGACCTGCTTTTCCAGCACCGGATAGTCGGTATAACCCTTGGCGCCGCCACCGTAGAAGGTCGCCTGGTCCGGCGTGTTGAGTGGTGCGTTGTCCTTGAGGCGCTGCACGAGGTCCGGATTGGCGATGAACGGCTTGCCGAAGGCGACGAGGTCGGTCTTGCCCTGTTCCACGGCCTCGATGGCAAGTTCGCGGTCGTAACCGTTGTTGGTCATCCATGCGGCCTTGCCGCCGGCCTGTTCATAGGCCTCGCGAAGCGCCTTGTAGTCGAACGGCTTTTCGCCCTGCTGGAAGTCGCGCGGGCCGCCGGTCGCACCCTCGACGACGTGTATATAGGCGAGCTTGTACTTGGCCAGCCCTTCGACGACGTGGGTGAATAGGGCCTGCGCGTCGGGATCGGAGGAGTCATTGGCAGGCGTCACTGGCGAAATGCGTATGCCGGTGCGGCCTTCGCCGATTTCCCTGGTGATCGCATCGACGACCTCCAACAGGAAGCGGGCACGGTTTTCGATCGGCCCGCCATATTCGTCGGTGCGGACGTTCGAGCCGGAGCGCAGGAACTGATCGATCAGGTAGCCGTTGGCGGAATGGATCTCGACGCCGTCGAATCCGGCGTCGATCGCTGCCCGCGCGGCCTTGCGGTAATCCTCGAGGATGCCCGGAATTTCGGAGAGTTCGAGCGCGCGGGGCTCGGAGGTCTCGGCGAAGGTGCCAGTGCCGTCTTCATTGACCAGATAGGTCTTCGACTTTGCCTGGATGGCCGAAGCCGACACCGGCTTGCCGCCGTTCGGCTGCAGCGAGGTGTGCGAAATCCGGCCGACATGCCACATCTGCACCACGATCTTGCCACCGGCCTTGTGCACGGCTGTGGTCACTTGCTTCCAGCCATTCAGCGCTTCCTTTGTGTAGAGGCCGGGAACATCGGCATAGCCCTGGCCCTGGTGGGTGATCGCGGTCGCCTCGGTGATCAGGAGGCCGGCGGTGGCGCGCTGCTCGTAATAGGTCACGTTCAGCGCGTTGGGCACGGCGCCCGGCGAGCGGTTGCGGGTCAGTGGCGCCATGACGACGCGGTTGGCAAGCTCGATATCGCCGATCTTGATGGGGTCAAAGAGGGAAGCCATGGGAAGTCCTTTTTGGTTCGTTGCGGGGGGAGGGAGGATAGAGGTTGGCGGGCCGGTTTCCCGTCAGAGCGTGTCGCCGATGTCTTTCAGGAACGCCCGGATTGTCTCCTCGTTGCGTTTGTAGAAAATCCATTGGCCGACGCGTTGCGTGGTCACGAGGCCTGCACGCTGCAGGATCGAAAGATGGCTGGAGACGGTCGATTGCGACAGGCCGCAGCGCTCGAACTGACTGGCGCAGATGCCCATCTCGAAGGGGTGATGCTGGCTGGAAAAATGCGCGTCCGGTTCTTTCATCCAGCCCAGCATCTCGATGCGTTTGGGGTGTGCCAACGCCTTGAGGATTTCGTCTTTGTCCATCTGTCGCCTATGTATCGATAAAACTCGATATATCGATACATAGATCGTGAATTACCGATATTCAAGTCACAACTTCTTGAAGGACCGCCGTAGGGATCTGGGCAAAAAAAAAGGGCCACGGGAAAAGCCGGGCCCTTTAGGTGTGAAGGTATAAACCTCCAGAGGGGAACAGCTGCTGCGGTGGCACTGGGAGGAAAAAGACCACCATCTGCATCAGCTAAAACCGATATGGGAAAGCGGCGCGAAGATTTCAATGCTGAGTGCCAGGAAAAATTGCAACCGCAAGGATGTGCTTGAATTCAGGGCAAAAAAAGAGGGCCACAAGAAAACTTGGGCCCTTTATAGTTATGAAGGTAATTAACCTCCAGAGGGGAACAGCTGCTGCGGTGGCACTGGGAGGAAAAAAGCCACCAAAATGCATCAGCTGCAGTCGGTATGATGGTTTTTTGGGCGAACCGCAATCATTTAATCTGCATGACAGCCATGTGCCGGACGCAGCTCTGCACACTTTTCAAGCGATTTAAATCGATTATTCGAGGCGGATGATTTAGGTTCAGGGAAAAAAGCAGTTAAAACAGCAGTTTGTCTAGGAGAACTATAGAGAACATTTTTTGTGCAACTGCGAAGGCGACCTCAGAAGCTCCAGTTGCGTGCCTTTGCGACGATGAAATCGCGGAAGACCTTCAGCTTGGCGGCGTTCTTCATCTCGTCCGGATAGCAGAAATAGGTGTCGAATGACGGAATGTCGGCACCGATCGGCAGTTGAATCAGGCCGGGATCGCGTCCGACGATGTAGTCGGGCATCATGGCGATGCCGATGCCGAGCAGGCAGGCGCGCTTGATCGAGGTCTGGCTGTTGATCTGCAGATGCGAGGGCCGGGGATTGTCCGAATCGCGCCCGGCAATCTCCAGCCAGTTGACGTCGAGCAGGTAGTTGGGCGCCGGCTCGCCGAAGGTGATGATGCGATGGTTGTCCAGATCTTCAACCGACTGCGGCTCGCCGTATTTGTTGATGTAGGACGGCGCAGCATAAAGATGCATGTGTACGGTGAAGAGCTTGCGCTGGATCAGGTCTGATTGCTGCGGCTGGCGCAGCCGGATGGCGCAGTCGGCGTGGCGCATGTTGACGTCCAGCTCCTCGTTGTCGAGGATCAGCTGAACCTGCATTTCAGGATAGAGCGACAGGAACTCCTGCACCTTGTCGGTCAGCCAGCCCTGGCCGAGACCGACGGTGGTGGTGATGCGCAGCTTGCCGCTCGGCTTGTCGGTGGTCTCGGTGAGCTGGACCCTGACGCTTTCGAGCTTCATCAGCACTTCGTGGGCGGTGCGATAGAGAATCTCGCCCTGTTCGGTGAGGATCAGGCCACGGGCATGGCGATGAAACAGCTTAATGCCGACGTCCTGCTCGAGCGAACTCACCTGGCGGCTGATGGCCGATTGCGAGAGGTGCAGCTTGTCGGCCGCATGGGTAAAGGATCCCGCTTCCGCCGCCGCATGGAAAATGCGCAGTTTGTCCCAGTCTAGCGGCATGAAGCCCCCCATAGGCGCTTATGGCGGAAAACGGCCTCGTTGTTTCCCACCATAGAGCTGATTGTCTGTTCCCACTCAGGAGCGGGGATTCCCGCTCCAATTGTTCGCGGCTTCTATTCGGCCGCAATTGCGACGGGCATATGGCCCGCCAGATATTTTTCCGCTTCGAGTGCTGCCATGCAGCCCATTCCGGCCGCGGTGATCGCCTGGCGATAGACATCGTCGGTAACGTCGCCGGCCGCGTAAACACCCGGCACGTCCGTTGCCGTTGAGTCAGGGGCAGTCCAGAGATAGCCGTTCGGCTTCAGGCGCAGCTTGTCCTTGAAAAGTTCGACCGCGGGCGCATGGCCGATCGCCACGAAGACGCCATCGATCGGCATCTCGCTTAGCTCGCCCGTGCGGGTATTGCGCAGCTTGACGCCGTTGACAGATGCCGGCATCGGCGGCTTGGCCGGCGTGCCGAGATATTCGACCACCTCGTGATCCCAGATCACCCTGATGTTTTCCTTGGCGAACAGCCGCTCCTGCAGGATCTTTTCCGAGCGGAAGCTGTCGCGGCGGTGGATGACGGTCACGGTCTTTGCAAGGTTGGACAGATAGAGCGCTTCCTCGACGGCCGAATTGCCGCCGCCGACGACGATCACGTCCTTGTTGCGGTAGAAGAAGCCGTCGCAGGTGGCGCAAGCCGAGACGCCGAAGCCCTGGAAGGTCGCCTCGCTCTCGATGCCGAGCCACTTGGCCTTGGCACCGGTGGCGATGATCAGCACGTCGGCCGTCCAGTCGGTGCCGCTGTCGGTGGTGAGCCTGAACGGCCGCACCGAGAGATCGACGCTGGTGACGAGATCATTGACGATCTCGGCGCCGACATGTTGGGCCTGCTTGAGCATCTGCTCCATCATCCAGGGACCCTGGACCGGATCGGCATAGCCCGGATAGTTTTCGACGTCGGTCGTGATCATCAACTGGCCGCCCTGTTCCATCCCGGCGATCAGCACCGGATTGAGCATGGCACGCGCCGAATAGATGGCGGCGGTGTAGCCAGCCGGGCCGGAGCCGATGATGAGAACTTTGGTGTGTCGGGCAGTCATGAGCCGGGTCCTTCGATCGCCTGAACGGTATAACATCGTCCGGCTTCGTCATATGATGAGAAATTGTCCCCTAGTCTAGGGATTCCAGCAGCCTTGTTTCAAGGGCGACCCCGTTGATACACACAGATGTGTTGCGCGATTGCCCCGGTTTCGCGAGGTTTTTGTGCATGGCGCACAAAGACGCTCTCGTTTTTTCATCCTAATACGTGTTACCGACAAAACTTGTGACAATCGCCGATCGGACAGAAGTGGCAGTGAACAAGCGGCAATCCCCATACCCGTTTCGCAATCCCGGCGACTTCGATTACGGCCGCACGCTTTTTCACCGGTTCGGCACCTGGCTCGACAGCCGCCGCGTTTCGTCCCGCCGCAAGAGCAGGACCGAAACGGTGCCATTGTCGCAGTTGTCGCCGGCAACCTTCCGGCCGTTGCGGAGCGCGGATGTTCCGCTGCTTTTCCTGGCGCATGACGATCTCAAATTCATGCGGTCGCTGCTATTGCATTACCGCCGGCTTGGCGTGACGCGCTTCATCTGCGTCGACGATCAGTCCGAAGACGGCACGCGCGCGTTTCTTTGCGCGCAGCCGGACGTCGACGTCTGGACCTCTGGCGTGCGCTATCGCGAGGCAAGGCGCGGCAAGCTATGGCGCGAAGCCTTGTTTACCCGCTATGGCAAGAACCGCTGGTATCTGAATATCGACGCGGACGAATATCTCGTCTACGACCGATGCTTCGAAAGACCGCTGCCGCAACTGATCGCCCATCTCGAAAGTCTCGGCGTGCGCCGGCTCGCAGCACCGATGATCGACATGTATCCCGGGGGCGAGGTGAGCGCGTTTGCCTTCGACGGTTCGACGGATGCCATGCCCTGGGAGATTGCCGACTGCATCGACGGTAGCGGCTACGTCATCGAGAAGACCAAGCGCTTCCTCAGCCTTGCGGGCGGGCCGCGGCGGCGCAAGTTCGCGGCCGAAGCGGAGATGATGAAGTACCCGCTGATGTATTGGGACGACGAGTGCAGTTTCGGGATCAGCATTCATCAGCCGTTGCCTTTCGATCGCAATTTCTCGCCGATCTGCGGCGTGCTCCTGCATTTCAAGTTCTTTGCCGATTATCACGAGAAAACCCGTCAGGCGGTTGAGGACAAGCAGTACTTCGGCGGCGCGCGGGAGTATCAGCGCATTCTCGACACGGTGGCGGCCAGCGGCGAGCTCGATTTCGTCTATGAAGACACGCTGAAATATTCCTCGCCGGAACAATTGATCGAGCACGGCTTCATGCGCTCGGTCTGGTCTGCCGACCGGCCCGCGGAGGATTGACGGCCGTGCGCATCGGATCGCTTTCGCATTATTACTGTCTCCTTCGCGGGCTTGTGCTGCGGGGATATTTGCGCGTCGGCCGCAAGGCCCGGATCAAGCAGGGCGCGTTCATCGACGCCTACCGCGGGCGCGTGGTGATCGGCGATCGGTTCAAGATTCATCGAGGCGGTTTCATCGACGCGCAGAAGGGCACGATCGAGATCGGCTCGAACGTGTCGATCAATCCCTACAGCATCCTTTATGGTCTCGGCGGGATCAGGATCGGCAACGACGTACGGATCGCCGCCCACGTCGTCATAGTCTCGTTCGACCATCGTTACGACGACGTCTCCAAAGCCATCACGATGCAGGGCGTCGTCGCCAAGCCCATCGTGATCGAGGACGATGTCTGGATCGGCGCCGGCGCGAAGATCCTGGGCGGCTCGCATATCGCCAAAGGCTGCGTCATCGGCGCAAATGCCGTGGTCAAAGGCAAGACGGAACCCTACGGAATTTATGTTGGCAGCCCGGCGCGGCTTTTGAAGTATCGCGGGCAATAACAAATACGGTCCGCAACATGCGGGATCGACAGGAAAAAACGGGAAGCTCAACCATGGTGATGCGCGTCGACCTTGATGCAATCGATATGAAGATTCTGCGCGAGCTTCAGAATGACGGTCGGATGACCAATGTCGAGCTGGCCGAACGGGTGGGTATCTCGGCGCCGCCCTGTTTGAGGCGCGTGCGCAAGCTGGAGGAGGCCGGCATCATCCGCGGCTATCGGGCGCTGCTCAACGCACCGGCGCTCGGCTATGACCTGGTTGCCTTCTGCATGGTGGGCCTCAAGCACCAGTCGGATGCCAATCTCAAGGCCTTTGCCAAGCAGACGGCCAATTGGCCGCTGGTGCGCGAAGCCTGGATGGTCTCGGGCGAATCCGACTTTCTCCTGCAGTGCGTGGCCGAAAACCTTGCAGCGTTTCAGGATTTCGTTATTGAGGAACTCACGGCCACGGAGAACGTGGATACCGTGCGCACGATGCTGACTATCCGGCAGGTCAAGGATGTTGCTCTGATAGAGATCTAGGTCGCTTCCGCGTCTCCGTTTATCACGATAGGATCAGGTGTTTTGAAAAGACTGCTGCGATCGCTGCGCAAGAGCTTCCGGTACATGTTCAACGTCCCTACTGTCCGGCTGGGCGGCATTGCGATCGACACGACCGCCGGCCATATTCCTGAAAACGTTCGGGAACTGATCTTTCGCGAAATCTACGAAGACACCGAACGCGACCTGATCGGCAAGATTCTGCGACCCGGCATGCGCACGCTCGAAATCGGCACCGGCATTGGTTTCGTCAGCCTGGTTGCCGCCCGCATCTGCGGCGAAGGCAATGTCTTCTGCTATGAGGCCAATCCGGAGTTGGAGCAAACGATCCGGCGGAATTTCGCGCTGAACGGCATGAAGCCCAATCTGACCATGCGCGCGGTCACTGTCGACGGGACGCCCATCACTTTCTTCAAGAGCGACAACATCATCTCCTCCAGCCTCTACGACCGCAAGCGTGACGATAAGCCGATCATGGTCGAAAGCGAGGCGCTCTCCGACGTGCTTGCAAAGCACGATCCTGCTGCATTGATCATGGACGTCGAGGGCGCCGAAATCCAGCTGCTCGCCGTCGACCTGAAAAACGTCGCCGACATCATCGTCGAACTACACCCGCACATTGTCGGCGAGGATGCGATCGCGGCGCTGGTTTCCAACTTGAAGAGCCGCGGTTACGTCATGGTGAGCAACAACCGCAAGACCTCCCATTTCGCCCGCGTGGCCTGAAGGGCACTCCTCAATGCTACCGAAGCTTCCGGTTTCCGCATACATCATCTGCCTGAACGAGGAAGCCTATCTCGGCAATTGCATCGAAAGCCTGGGAGCCTGCGCGGAAATCGTCATCGTCGATTCCGGCTCCACGGATGGCACGGCGGCGCTGGTGCAGTCCTATATCGACAAGGGCTGGCCGATCCGTTTCCTGTTCGAACCCTGGCGCGGTTATGCCGGCCAGAAGCAGTTCGCACTGGAACAGTGCAGAGAGCCCTGGTGCCTGAATATCGATGCCGACGAGCGGCTGGACGAACCCTTGCAGGCGCTGCTGCCGTCACTGATTGCGGCGCCGGCTGAGACCGTCGGCTGGCGCGTCGCCCGCCGGCCCTATCTGATCGGCTACGGCTATACGCCGGAAAAGGTGCGCGAACGCAAGAACCTCAGGCTGATCCGCAAGGGCAGGGGCGCTTACGACCTTGCGCAGAAGGTGCATGAGGGCATCGTTCCGGACGGTAAGGTCGAGGCGGCGGCGACGGGAAGCCTCTTGCATTACCGGCCGCTTGTTATCGACGAGCAGATCCTCAAGGAAAACAAATATTCGACGCTGAAGGCGGACCAGCAGTTTGCGGCCGGCAAGCCGCCGCGCCCCTACAAGGTGATCTTCAGCCCGCCGCTCTATTTCCTGCGGCTCTATTTCCGCAACGGCCTCTGGCGCTGCGGCCTTCCGGGCTTTATCGAGGCGGCAACCGGCGGCGTCTATGCCTTTCTGACAGCGGCAAAGATCTATCAGCGGCATGCGCTCAAGCGCAGGCCGAATTTCGACGACATGGAGCGCGCGCGGCGTGGCAAATGAGGACTGCATGAAGGTTATGCACTATCACTTCGGCAAGGACGGCGGCGCCGAGCGCTTCTTCGTCCACCTCGTCAATGCGCTTGCCCGGCGCGGCGTCGAGCAGACCGCCGTCATCCGTCCGAACCGCCTGTGGCGCAAGGACATCGAGCCGCATGCCCGGCTGATCGAAAGCAATTTCCGCAACCTGTCGCCGGATCGCATCCTGCTGCCATTGAAGGTCAAGCACCTGGCGCGCCGCGAACGGCCGGATGCACTGTTTTCCTGGGCAACCCGGGCAAGCCGGCTGATGCCGAACTACAAGGGCTGCATCAAGATTTCGCGGCTCGGCGACTACCCGACCAATCTCAGCTATTTCAAGAACACAGACGTGCTCGTCTGCAACACGCCGGGGATCGGCGAACATGTGCGCAGGATCGGCTGGAAGCGCGGCGTCGAGGTGATATCCAATTTCACCAATACCGAGCGCGTCACGCCGATCGACCGCAAAAGCGTCGACACGCCGGAAGATGCGCCCGTCGTCATGTCGATGGGCCGCTTCGTGCCGCGCAAGGGCTTTGCGCTGCTGACGGAAGCGGTGGCAAAGCTGCCGGGCGTCTATCTCTGGCTTGCCGGCGACGGCGAGGAGATGGGGAACGTCCGCAAGCTCGCGGCCGATCTCGGCGTCGCCGACCGTGTGCGGTTCCTCGGATGGCAGAAGGATACGCGTCCTTACGTGGCCGCAGCCGACATCTTCGTCATGCCGTCGAGCCACGAGCCCCTCGGCAACGTCATTCTCGAGGCCTGGGCACAGCAGAAGCCGGTCGTCTCCAGCCGTTCCGAGGGGCCGACCTGGTTCATGCGGGACGGCGAAAACGGCCTGCTCGTCGATATCGGCGATACCGATGGTTTCACGAGGGCGATCGAGCGGTTGATCAACGACAGGCAGCTTGCCGATCACGTCGCCTTCGGCGGCCACGAGACCCTGATGGGTCAGTTTTCCGAGGAGGCGGTCGCCAACGCCTATATCGAACTGTTCAGGCGTAAGCCTTGAAATTTCGTAGTCTTTGGTCGAATGGCCGCGTTTTGCTGGAGCCAGTGCCCCTCACCCTGACGCGCTCCCCTTTTGACGGGGACAGCGGATTTGCTCAGCGTTCGCCGCATGTCCCTTCTCCCCGTCAAAACGGGGAGAAGGTGCCCGGCAGGGCGGATGAGGGGCTGCAGCAGCAGCGTGTTTGAGACGCTCAACCGGAAACCGTACCAGACAGAAGCTTCTCGTAGATCGCACCAATCCTCGATGCTTCCCCCTGGATACTGAACGTTGCGGTCGCGCGGGCGAGCCCGCGTTCGCCCGCGCGTCCTGCGCGCTCCGCGTCGTCCATGAAGCGAGCCGCGGCGTCAGCCATAGCTGCCAGTTCGTTCGCCGGTATCAGGATGCCGGTTTCATCCTGCCCCGTCACCAGCAATTCCGGGAAGGCGCCGACATCGGTCGCCACCACCGGCACCTGCGTTGCCATCGCCTCGAGCGGCGTCAGCCCGAAACCTTCCCAGCGCTGCGGCGCGACGAACAGGTCGAGTGCCCGATACCAGTCCGGAATGTTGGTATGCTCGCCGACGAACAGGATGCGATCGGAAAGACCGGCCCGGTTGACCTTTTCCTTCAGCTCGTTTTCGAAGGAGACATGCGCCGCCGTGGCGCGACCGGCGACAATGGCGATCCAGTCGGGCCGTTGCGGCAGCAGGCCGATCATGCTGTCGACGAAGAGATCCGTGCCCTTCTGATGGCGCACCCGGCCGAAACAGCCGGCAATCTTCCTGTCGGCCGGGAGCCCGAGCGCCGCCTTGGCCGCGGCCTTGTCAGGCGCGGGGAAAAAACGCTGCGTGTCGATCCCGTGCATGATGGTCGTGCTCGGCACGTCGAGATAGGCGGCGGTCCGGTTGCTGGTGGCGATCACCGCGTCCATGCGCTTGATCAGGAATTTGGTCCAGCCCGAATGCTTGCGCTGGGAAGCCGAGGTGAAGACGACCTTGAGCTTCATCCGCAGGACATCGCGCAGCACGATCGCCGGCAGCATCTCGACGTTGCGCCTGGCATGCCAGACCCGCAGCGACCGGCCCTTCGGGCGTCCCCACAGCCGAAGCAACGCGCAATAACCGATGCGCGGCAAACCCGTCGGCAGGCCCGGGCCCAGCGTCGCGACCTTCTGGCCGAGCGCGCGCTGCACCGGAACGAGCTGGATGATGGTGGAGGTGACGCCGGAAAGGCGGCGCTTGAAGTTCGGCGCGATGACCTCGACGTCGCTGATGTCTTCCACGCTGGCGTACCCTTGTTCGTAACAGAAAAAGCCCGGCGGCAGCTTTACGCGCCGTCCGGGCTTTCAGTGCAATATGCCGGGGATCAGCCCCAGTTGATCGCGAGGATTTCGTAGGCCTTCGAGCCGCCGGGCGCGACGACCTCGATCGAATCGCCGACTTCCTTGCCGATCAGCGCGCGGGCGATCGGCGAGGAGATCGAGATGCGGCCCTGCTTCACGTCGGCTTCCTGGTCGCCGACGATCTGGTAGGTCTTGTTCTCTTCGGTGTCCTCGTCGATGAGCTTCACGGTCGCGCCGAACTTGATCTTCGAGCCCGACATTTTCGACAGATCGATCACCTCGGCGCGGGCCACGAAATCCTCGAGCTCGCCGATGCGGCCTTCGTTGTGGCTCTGGGCTTCCTTGGCCGCATGGTATTCCGCATTTTCCGAAAGGTCGCCATGGGCGCGCGCTTCGGAAATGGCTTCGATGATCCGCGGGCGCTCTTCCTGCTGACGCCAACGCAGTTCTTCCTGCAGCTTGACGAATCCGCTCTGAGTCATCGGCACTTTATCGACCATTTCACTGTCCTTCATAGTCCGCACCGAGCCCTTGAAAGGCGGGTTCGGCGCAAAAGAAAACGGTCGCCGGAGCGTTAACTCCGGAACCGTCCGAAACATTTGAACGACGCTTATAGCAGAAAGCGGCGTGCAAAAGCCAGATTATTCGCAGCAGGTCCAAATGCGCAAAAGCGCATCCGGCGTTGAAACGACGCAATTGGAACAATCTCGATGCATGATCGTTGGTCCTGCAAGACGAGGATCAACTCATGCCGAACCCATCACCGGAACACCTGGAAGGCAGGCTCAACGCCCATCGCAAGCTCTTCATCGCGCTCACCGCTTTTATCGCCGAAAGCGCCGAGGGCCGGGCGTTCCTGGAGCGCCTCGGCCGCGACAGCGAAACCCTGTCCGATCACGAGGAGGACCCGGGTATCGAGCCCGACGATGGTTTCGCGATGCAGCATATCGCCGACGACGAGATGCAATCGATCGTCAAGGCGGCACTGTCGCGGGTGACGGCTGCGGAAAGCGAGGCGCAGCGGCGCAAGGACGTCGTGCCTTGAAATGAGGACACAACATGCAGAACGGTATCCTTCCCAAACACCGATTGAAGTTTTATCGGCTGGTTCCCGTCGCAGCCGCCAGTGATCCAAACTGGGGCAACGCAGACTATCAGGGTGAGGTCGTCGTTCGTGCCTTTTCGCCCGCCGACGCCCGCGTCGTCGCCGCGCAAGCCGAACTCGATTTTACCGAGATCGATGCAGCGCCGGCCGAAGGCAATTCCACCCGCGATGCCAGCGCATTCCGCAACGAGCGGCTCTATACTGTGATCGAGATGCCCGAGCCGCAGGGGCTTGCGGCAGATGGGCCGCGCGGCGTGGTCGATGGTGTCGTTTCCGTCGGCACGATCAAGCCGACACAGGTTTCGTGAGACAGAAGGAGTAAGACCATGGCCGCACCGGCAAGCCAGGCTGCCCGCACGGCGGAAAAGCAGCGCGATATTCAACAACAGGTCGCGAAGGCCGATACCAAGGACAAGGGGCGGAAATCGTCAAAACCGAAGGCGATGCAGGCGGGCGCGCGGCTCTATCCGGTGCCGCCGTTTCCCAAACAGCATCAGCCGAAGCCCGGCGCCGAATACAGGCTTGATCCCGCTCCCCTCTACGACGCGCCGTTCTATAAGGGCTCCGGCAAACTCGAAGGCAAGGTGGCAATGATTACCGGTGGCGACAGCGGCATCGGCCGCGCGGTCGCTGTACTCTTTGCGCGCGAAGGCGCCGACGTGGCAATCCTGCATCTCGCAGAAGGCCGGGATGCCGAAGACACCGTGAAGGCGATCGAGGCGGAGGGACGCAGGGCCATGGCCATTCCCGGCGACGTCAAGGACCGGATCTTCTGCCATAAGGCCGTGGCAGCGGTGGTGGAGGCGTTCGGAAGGCTCGACGTGCTGGTCAACAATGCCGCCTTCCAGGTCCATACCGCCGATGTGCTCGACCTGACGGAAGAACATTTCGACGAAACGCTAAAGACCAATCTCTATGGCTATTTCTTCATGGCGCAGGCGGCCGTGCCGCACATGAAGGAAGGAAGCGCCATCATCAACACGGGCTCGATCACCGGCATCGAGGGCAGCGAGGCACTGCTGGACTATTCGATGACCAAGGGCGGCATCCACGCCTTTACGCGAGCGCTCGCCGGCCAACTGGTCTCTAAGGGCATTCGCGTCAACGCGGTTGCTCCCGGCCCGGTCTGGACGCCGCTCAACCCGTCGGACAAGCAGGCGGAAGACGTTTCCCAATTTGGCTCGCAGACCCCGATGAAACGCCCGGCCCAACCCGAAGAAATCGCCCCGGCCTACGTCTTCCTCGCCTCGCCGCAATGCTCGAGCTACATCACCGGCGAGATATTGCCGATTATCGGCGGATATTGATCGGCCGTCTGCAAGCGGAGAAAACTGCCGACGCCTGCAAAATAGGGCTTTACCTCAACTGCACTTGAGGTTGTAACAGTCGTGCTTCCTCAGTGGAGAAGAAGCATGACGACTGACAATATCCCTTACAGCGAAGAGCAAATGGCTGCTCCGCCCAATGAACTATCCGCCGGATGGGCCGACCTAATGCGGCCGCGCTATCTGGTGTCGACGATCACGCTTTGCCTCGGCGTGGCCCTCTTCGCCTTCAACGAATTCTTCATTTCGACGGCGCTGCCGACGGCGGTCGACGATCTCGGTGGCGCCGCGCTTCTATCCTGGGCCTTCACCCTCTACCTCGTCTTCGCCATCGTTGGCGGCATGGTGGCCGCCAATCTGAAACAGCGGTTCGGAGCGCGAAACACGCTTCTGGCGTCCGCGACCATCTTCATCATCGGCACCGTGACCGCGACCTTGGCCGCCGACATGATCCAGGTCCTTGCCGGGCGCCTCCTGCAGGGGGCGGGCGAGGGCGTTGTCGCAGCACTCTGCTATGCGCTCATCCCCGAGCTCTTTCCATCGCGGCTGGTGCCGAAAGTGTTCGGCGCCGAGGCGATCGTCTGGGCGCTGGCCGCGTTTTCGGGACCGCTGGTCGCCGGTGGCCTGACGGAACATTTTTCCTGGCGCGCCGCCTTTTTCGTCAGCATTCCGGTGGCTGCCATCTTCATCCTGCTGGTGCTGTTCATCGTTCCGCGCGGTGTCGCAGTTCTGCAGAAGGCACCGTCCATCCCGTTCGCCAGGCTGGTCGCGGCCGGCTTCGGCATCCTGATGATCTCGCTTTCCGGCGCGGTTGGCGATACCGCGCCGATGGCTTTGCTGCTGGCCGGTGCCACAGTGGTGCTCACGGCCGTCGTCCATCTCGACCACCGCTCGGCGAACCCCGTGCTGCCGGAGGCGGCGTTCACCGCCCGCAAGGCGATTGGAACGGGCCTGTGGGTCATCCTGCTGATGCCGCTTGCCCAGGCTGCCGGGTCGGTCTTCCTCGTCTACAGCCTGCAGCGCCTGTGGCAACTCGGACCGACGGCGGCCGGTGCTTTGAGCGCCGTCATGGCAATCTCATGGAGCCTCACCGCCATCGCCGTCGCCAGCCTGGGGTCGCTTACCCTGCGCAATCGGATGATGCCGGCTGGGCCGGTGCTGCTTCTCGCAGGTCTGGCAGCGGTCATGGCTGCGATCGGGTCGGGAACGCTCTGGCTGGTCCTTGCGGGACAGGTGATGATCGGCGCGGGGTTCGGCGTGTCATGGGGCACGCTCAGTCAGTTGATGATGGACGTGTCCTCGAACGCCGAGCGCGACAGAACCTCAGCGATGCTGCCGACGCTGCAATCGGCTGGCTACGCCATCGGCGCGGCGTTTTTCGGTCTAATCGCCAATGTCACGGGTTTTGGCGAAGGCGTGTCCACGGAGACCCTCCGCCATGCGATGCTTGTGGTATTCGCCACCGGATGCCTGATTGCGGCGGCTTCGGTCTGCTTCGGACTGAGGACGGGAGCGCTTGCGCGCAGGCAAGCCAAGTTCTGAAAGGCGGATAGGGAGGCGGCGCCCGCAGGCGCCGCTCAAACACTCAATCCTGGAAATAGCTCTGCAGCGTCCTGACTTCGAGGCTTCCGGCCTTCAGCGCCTTGATCGCACGGGCGGCGGCTTCGGCGCCGGCCATGGTGGTGTAGTAGGGCACCTTCTGCATCAGCGTCGCGCGGCGCAGCGACTTCGAATCCGAGATCGCCTTGTTGCCGTCCGTCGTGTTGATCACGAGGTGAACCTGGCGGTTGCGGATGGCGTCCTCGATATGCGGACGGCCTTCCTGGACCTTGTTGATCTTGGTCGCGAAAATGCCCTTTTCCGCGAGGAAGCGGGCGGTGCCGCCGGTTGCGAGTACCTTGAAGCCGATGTCGGTGAGGTGGCGGATGGCGGGCAGGACCCGTTCCTTGTCTTCGTCGCGCACGGAGACGAACACGGTGCCCTCGCGCGGCAGGTCGACGCCGGCGCCGAGCTGGGCCTTGGCGAAGGCCAGCGCGAAGTCGGTGTCGAGACCGATGACTTCACCGGTCGAGCGCATTTCGGGACCGAGCAGGATGTCGACGCCGGGGAAGCGGGCAAACGGGAAGACGGCTTCCTTGACGGCGATATGCTTAAGGTTGCGCGGGTCCGGCTTCTTGCCATAGGCGGCGATCGCGTCATCGAGCTTTTCGCCGGCCATGATGCGCGCGGCGATCTTGGCGATCGGCGCACCGATCGTCTTGGCCACGAACGGCACGGTGCGCGAGGCGCGCGGGTTGACTTCGAGAACGTAGATCGTGCCGTCCTTGATGGCGTATTGCACGTTCATCAGGCCGCCGACATTGAGGGCCTTCGCCATCGCCTTGGTCTGGCGCTCGAGTTCGTCGACGATCTCGTCGGACAGCGAATAGACCGGCAGCGAGCAGGCACTGTCGCCCGAATGGATGCCGGCTTCCTCGATATGCTCCATGATGCCGGAGACGAAAACCGTCTCGCCGTCCGAAAGCGCATCGACGTCCACCTCGACCGCGTTGGTCAGGTAGCTGTCGAACAAAAGCGGGTTCTTGCCGAGCAGCGTGTTGATCTGGCCGGTCTTGTCGTTCGGATAGCGCTGCTTGATGTCTTCCGGCACCAGTTCCGGCACGGTGTCGAGCAGGTAGGTCTGCAGCATCGATTCCGAATGGATGATCTGCATCGCCCGGCCGCCGAGCACATAGGAGGGGCGCACGACGAGCGGGAAGCCGATCTCGGCGGCGACCAGGCGGGCCTGCTCGACCGAATAGGCGATGCCGTTGTTCGGCTGGTTGAGGTCAAGCTTCTGCAGGAGCTTCTGGAAACGGTCGCGGTCTTCGGCCAGGTCGATCATGTCGGGCGCGGTGCCGAGGATCGGGATGCCGTTCTTTTCCAGTGCTTCGGCGAGCTTCAGCGGCGTCTGGCCGCCGAACTGGACGATGACGCCGACGAGGGTTCCGTTTTCCTGCTCGGCGCGCATGATCTCGATCACGTCTTCGGCCGTCAGCGGCTCGAAATAGAGCCGGTCGGAAGTGTCGTAGTCGGTCGAGACGGTTTCGGGGTTGCAGTTGACCATGATGGCTTCATAGCCGGCATCCTTCAGCGCGAAGGCGGCATGGCAGCAGCAATAGTCGAACTCGATGCCCTGGCCGATGCGGTTCGGACCGCCGCCGAGGATGACGACTTTCTTGCGATCGGAGATCTGCGCTTCGGAACGGGCAGCACCGTTGAAGGGCGTTTCGTAGGTCGAATACATATAGGCCGTCGGCGAGGCGAATTCGGCGGCGCAGGTGTCGATGCGCTTGTAGACCGGGCGCACGTTCAGCTTGTTGCGAAGTTCGGCAACTTCCTTCGGCCGCTTGGCCGACAGCGTCGCCAGCCGCGCGTCGGAAAAGCCCATGGCCTTCAGCATGCGCAGGTTTTCGGCGTCTTCCGGCAGGCCGTGCTCGCGCACCCGCGCTTCCATGTCGATGATCGCCTTGAACTGGGCGATGAACCACGGATCGATCTTGGATCCGTCATGCACGTCGGCTTCGCTCATGCCCAGGCGCAGCGCCTGGGCGACCATGCGCAGCCGGTCCGGCGTTGGCGTGCCGATCGCAGCCCGGATGGCGTTGTGGTTGTCGCCATTGCCCTCTTCGAGGCCGGGGATCTCGATTTCGTCGAGGCCGGTCAGTCCGGTCTCCAGGCCACGCAGCGCCTTCTGCAGCGATTCGGCAAAGGTGCGGCCGATCGCCATGACCTCGCCGACCGATTTCATCGCCGTCGTCAGCGTCGTGCCGGCGCCCGGGAATTTCTCGAAGGCAAAACGGGGGATCTTGGTGACGACGTAGTCGATCGATGGCTCGAACGAAGCGGGCGTCGCGCCGCCGGTGATGTCGTTGTCGAGTTCGTCGAGCGTATAGCCGACGGCCAGCTTGGCGGCGACCTTGGCGATCGGGAAGCCGGTCGCCTTTGAGGCAAGCGCCGACGAGCGCGACACGCGCGGGTTCATCTCGATGACGACGAGGCGGCCGTTCTCGGGGTTGACGGCGAACTGCACGTTCGAGCCGCCGGTCTCGACGCCGATCTCGCGCAGCACCGCGATCGAGGCGTTGCGCATGATCTGGTATTCTTTGTCGGTCAGCGTCAGCGCCGGGGCGACGGTGATCGAATCGCCGGTATGCACGCCCATCGGATCGATGTTCTCGATCGAGCAGATGATGATGCAGTTGTCCGCAGTGTCGCGGACCACTTCCATCTCGTATTCCTTCCAGCCGAGCACCGATTCCTCGATCAGCACCTCGGTTGTCGGCGAGGCATCGAGGCCGGAATTGACGATCTCGAAGAATTCCGAGCGGTTATAGGCGATGCCGCCGCCGGTGCCGCCCATGGTGAAGGAGGGGCGGATGATCGTCGGCAGGCCGATCTCGTCGAGCGCCTGCGCGGCCACCGCCATGGCATGGCTCATGTAGCGCTGCTTGCGGTCGGTCTCGCCGAGGTTCCACTGGTTCTCCAGCTCGTCCAGCGCCTTGTCGAGTTCGGCGCCGGTCAGCTGCGCCTTGACCCTGGCGCGTTCGGCCTCATGAACCTTGCGGTCGTGATCCTTGATATCGGTGGCGTTGGCGAGCATCGATTTCGGCGTCTCGAGCCCGATGCGCTGCATCGCCTCGCGAAACAGCGCCCGGTCCTCGGCCATGTCGATCGCCGCCGGCTTGGCGCCGATCATCTCGACATTGTAGCGGTCGAGAACGCCCATTCGCTTCAAGGAGAGGGCGGTGTTCAGCGCCGTCTGGCCGCCCATGGTCGGCAGGAGCGCATCTGGCCGCTCCTTGGCGATGATCTTGGCGACCACCTCCGGCGTGATCGGCTCGACATAGGTAGCATCGGCCAGGTTCGGATCGGTCATGATCGTCGCCGGGTTGGAGTTGACCAGGATCACCCGGTAACCTTCTTCCTTCAGCGCCTTGCACGCCTGCGTTCCGGAATAGTCGAATTCGCATGCCTGCCCGATGACGATCGGACCCGCGCCGATGATGAGGATCGATTTGATGTCTTGGCGCTTTGGCATGGTCTCTATCCGCTTTTCAGCTTGCGCGAAAAACCGGCCAGGGTGGGAGATCACCGGCCGGGGCGCGCATGCTTGGTCTTTTCAGGCTAGAAGCGGCTTATAGGGAAATGTGCGGGCAAGCGGAACCCCGAAAATGCGAGAATGGACAGGAAAGTTCGGGTGCGGTTACCGAGGGATAAGAAGTCCTCTCTGCGAAGCAGGACGGAGCACATAGTACCCGCTGCGGCGAAACGCTTGTTCCGCGTTATGATCGTGGCGCCGTGCTCCAACGCAAGAACGAGATGGACGGCATCGCCGGCACGCTCAAGGCAGCGACAATGATCGACGTGTCGACATCAGTACCGATCATCATATTCACGGAATCAAGAAAATGTTGATCTGGTCGGTGATGCCGCGCAGCGCCACATTGTGCGATGTCGGCGTCACGCCCGCCTCCGTCAGGATGTGGAAGGCACGGGGATCTTCCAGCACGGAGCCCGTGGCGAAGATCTCGCGGGATGTGGCGAGATGCTGCACGCGCGAGGCAATGTTCACGGTCTGGCCGAAATAATCCTGCCGCTCGTTCAGGCTGACCGCGATGCACGGCCCTTCATGGATGCCGATTTTCAGAAGCAGGTCCTCGCCGCCGCGTTCTTCGTTGAGCCGGCGCATCGCCTCGCGCATCCGCATGGCGGCCGCGACTGCCCGGTCCGGCGTCGGGAAGGTGGCCATCACGGCATCGCCGATCGTCTTCACGACGGCCCCAGCCTCGGCCCTGACAATCTCGTGCAGGATGCTGAAATGCGTCTTCACCAGATCGAAGGCGGCGAGATCACCGACCCGCTCGTAGAGTTCGGTCGAGCCGCGCAGATCGGTGAAGAGGAAGGTGAGGCTGGTGATCTTCAGCCGCTGGTCCACATCGATCGTGTCGGTGCGGTAGATGTCGCGGAACGTCTGGTTGGAGAGCAGACGTTTGGCGGTCAGGAAGGGGCGGCGGCGGCCGAGCATGTCGTGCAGCGCGTCGTTCGCCAGGCACACCGACGGCAAGGTGCGAACGTCCGTATGGTTTTCCACCTGGATGCGCACCGGGCCCGGCCGTAGCTGCAAAGTGTCGCTGTGCCGGAACCCGCGATCGAAGACCAGCGAGAGGGTCTGCCGCTCCTTGGTCGGTTCGCCCTTCACGTCGACGAACTGCGCTGCATGTGTCACCGGTTCGAAGACGATCACGAACGCCTCCGGCAATTGCAGCGAGATGACGGCCTTTTCTCCGGCCGGCAGTTCGAGCACCTCGAGGACGAATTCCTCGACCTTTGCCTGGTAATTCTCGTCGGGCAGGTCGATGCCGGAACCCCAATAGATCTGGCGGAAATATTCAAGCGGCGGCAGTTCGTGCGGATTATGGGCTTCGATGTGGCGCACGCGCGGATTGACCGTGAACGTCACCTCGACCATCTCGTCGAGTGTCGGCTCGTAGCCGGCGGCGCAGAGCGCGCAGTGGTAGACATCGTTTTGCACCGTCTTCAGCGAGGTATTGGCGTCGAGCACTCCGCCGCAACCGGGGCAAAGAATGTTCCACGACATTTCGAACAGGCCGAGCCGGGACGCGTGCAGGAACCCGTTGATCGCCTGCTCCTCGTCGAGCCCTTCGCTTGCGGCAAACGCCAGCGCGTTGACACGACCAAGCTTGCGGTCGGGTGCGTCATGGACGAGCCGCTCGAGAGCATCGACAATGTCAGGCTTTGCCGATTGGCGCAGCGTTGCGAATAAAGGCTGGGCTTCACTCATTTGCACAGTCTACACCAAATCCGGCTCGCTGACAGCGGATTGCTGCTTTCCCCTGCGCTCCTGCACGGTTGCTGCGAGGCCAGCTTGGATCATCGGGCAACCACCAGAACCTTTACTTCTCCCGCAGCGGGTGGATTGCGGATCACCTCCGGCGCTTCCTTGAGCGTGATTGTCCGCGAGATCAGCTTTTCCACGTTGATGACGCCGGACGCCACGAGGTCGGCGGCGCGGCGATGGGTAAAGGGGTTGATGAAGGAGCCGAGCACCCGGAGTTCGCGGAAGAGAATGTCGAACGGCTCGATCCGGACGGTCTCGCCCTGCGCCATCACGCCGAGGATGACGACGGTGCCGCCGGCGCGGGTGAGGCGCGTCGACTGCTCGACGGTCTCGGCAACGCCGGCGCATTCGATCACCACGTCCACGCCGCCGGGCACGAGGCCGCCGGGGCCGGTGATCTCCCCGATGATATCGCCGGCGGAGGGGTCGACGCTGGCGGTGGCGCCGAGCTCCTCGGCCAGTTTGCGCTTCGCTTCCTGGCGTGTGGAGAGAATGACCGTCGTTGCGCCGGCAAGCAGTGCAAGCTGTACCGTCAACAGCCCGATGACACCGCCGCCGAGTACCACGACGGAGGACCCGGCCTTGATCTCTGCCAGGTCGACGCCATGCAGGCAGCAGGCGAGCGGCTCGCAGAAGGCGCCGTGCGTCGCGGGCAGGTCGAGCGGGATTTCGAAGGCCTGTTTCTGCGGCACCACGACATAATCGGCAAAACCGCCGTCGCGGCTGATGCCAATGGCCTTCAGGTTGCGGCAGAGATTGACCCGGCCTGCGTGGCATTGCGGGCAGCGGCCGCAGGCGATGTTCGGATCGCCGGTGATGCGGCCGCCGAGCCTGAAGCCTTTGACGTCCTCGCCCATCGCCTCGATGATGCCGCAGAATTCGTGGCCGAGCGTTACGGGTGGCGTCGACGGAAATTCGCCGTGCAGCAGGTGGCGGTCGGTGCCGCAGATGCCGCAGGCCTCGACGCGGACCAGCAGGTCGTCGGGGCCGGGAACGGGCTTCTCGATCTCACGCACGACCAGATTGCCGATCGATTCCAGCCGCATGGCCTTCATGTCGTCGCTCCTCCCAAAACGTGATCGCATACTGGCACGGCAAAGCCGGTGCTGCCAGCGGCATCGCAGGATTTGACCACGTGCAACTTTATCGTTTTGATCTTGCACAAAATTGCGTCTCGCGCGTTATATGGTTGCCAACAAAGGCTTGATAGCCGCCAAGCAGAGACTGGGAGATCGCATCATGGAGTGGAGAGGCCGCCGCCAATCGGGCAATGTTGAGGACGTTCGCGGATCCAGCCCTTCTCGTGGCGGCTTGGGCGGCAGCCCCTTCGGGCGGGGCGGCGGCTTTCGCATTCCGACCGGTGGCGGCCGCGGCGGCGGCATGAGCATCGGCACGATCATCTTCCTCGTCGTCATCTATTTCGTCCTGAAGATGATGGGCATCGACCTCCTGCAGGTGATGGAGAGCGGGCAGGTGGGATCGCCCGGCGTCGAGCAGACCGAAACGCAGTCACCGCGGGGCTCCGCGCAGGAGGAAGAAGCCAAGGCCTTCGTCGCGACGGTGCTGGCCGAGACCGAGGACACCTGGAACGGCATCTTCCAGGCGAATGGCGAAACCTATCAGGAGCCGAAACTCGTTCTCTTCCGCGACGGCATCAATTCCGCCTGCGGCATGGCGTCGTCCGCCAGCGGCCCGTTCTATTGCCCCGGCGACCACAAGGTCTATCTGGACATGGCCTTCTTCGACGAACTGGCGCAGCGCTTCGATGCCTCGGGCGATTTCGCCGAGGCCTATGTGATTGCCCATGAGGTCGGCCATCACGTGCAGAACCTGCTCGGCATCCTGCCGAAGGTGAACGCCCAGCGCCAGCGGATGAGCGAGGCCGCCTCCAATCAGTTGTCGATCCGCGTGGAACTGCAGGCCGATTGTTTTGCAGGCATCTGGGGCAAGTATACTGAGCAGAAGGGGATTCTCGAACAGGGCGATCTCGAAGAGGCGCTGAACGCTGCCACCCAGATCGGCGACGACACGCTGCAGAAGCGCACGCAGGGCTACGTCGTTCCCGAAAGCTTCAACCACGGCACGTCGGCGCAGCGCTCCACCTGGTTCAAGCGCGGCTTCGACACCGGCAAGCTCTCCTCCTGCGACACGTTCAACAGCGACATCTGAGCGGGCGTCGGACGCCTGCTCAAAAAATCGTGTACCCGCATGGCTGCTGATCGCAAAACGAGCAGGCGCGACTTATATCTCTTTCCATTGAACGGCGCGCAAAGCAACTTGCCGATGAAGGAGAAGAGACATGAGGAAATTCGTCGCACTCGTATTTGCCGCGGGCGCGCTGGCCCTGCCGGCAGCGGCCCCGGCCGCTGCGGGAACGCTCGGCACCTTTCTTTTTGGCCGGCCCCTGGAGCCCGGATTGCTCGTGATCGTCATGCGGCCAAGCTATCATGATGACCAGGACCGTATTCCCTTGATCTATCGCTATCCCTCTGCCGAAACCGTCGCCCGCGCGCAGGATGAAATCGCCTCCAATGCCGCTCTTCGCGACGCTCTGGTACGCCGGAATATCCATCCGCAGAACGTCGTGGCCGTCCAGACCGCGGCAAATGGCGGCAAGATCATTTATGCGCGCTGATCGGGCAGCGCCCGTCCCGTACCGTGAGAGGCAGAGAACATGAAGAGAGCCATGATACTGATGTTTTCCGCGGCACTTGCCTTGACCGGAGCGGTCGGCCCCGGCCTGGCGCAGTCGTTGCGATCCGGCGCGCAGGCCAGCGTCGGCATTACCGTCGTCAGGATTAGCAGCTATTTCACCCCGGACGACATTTTGCAGGTCCCTTACAAATATCGCAATCCGTCGCCGCAAACGCTCGCGCAGGCGCAGCAGGAGATCCGCACCAATGCCGCGATCCGCGCGGTCCTTCAGAGAAAGCGCATCAATGCCTCCAATGTCGTCGGCGTCCAGACCGCGCTGAATGGTGGCAAGATCATCTATGTGAGATAACCAGTCGGCATCGGCGTGGCCGCAGGCCGTTTAGGGTTTCAGCCTCCGGTTTAACGCGGCTACCGGTTCCTCGCGCCCGTCATTCACACGACGGCTGGCCAATGCTATTCTGGCGCATGCGACCAAGCACCCGATATGCGCAAAGCGGCGGGCTGAGCATTGCCTATCAGGTGGTGGGCGATGGGCCGCTCGACATAGTCTATATTCCGGGCTGGGTCTCCAATCTCGATCATGCCTGGGAATTCCCGCGTTTGGTGCATGTGTTCGAGCGGTTGAGTGCCTTTGCGCGGCTGATTCTCTTCGACAAGCGCGGTACCGGTCTGTCGGATCGCAATGTCGGCTTTCCGACGCTCGAGCAACGCATGCAGGATGTGCAGGCCGTGATGGACGCGGTGGGTTCGCGCCGCGCGGTGCTGATGGGCACTTCTGAGGGTGGCAACATGTCCATGCTGTTTGCCGCGACCTATCCGGAGCGCACCGTGGCATTGGTGCTGAACGGTTCCTTCGCGAAAGGCCTGTGGGCGCCGGACTATCCCTGGGCCAAGACGGCAGAGCAGGTCGAGGAAGAACTCGCTTCGATCGCGCGCGACTGGGGTGGTGCCTTTGATCTCAGCAACGCCGCTCCAAGCCTCGCTCACGACAGGCAAGCGCGGGACTGGCTTGCGGGTTATCTGCGCAATTCTGCATCGCCGCAGGACGCAATCGCTCTCTGGCGCTGGAACACCGAAATCGATGTGCGCAGTATCCTGAGCGCCATCCATGTTCCCACTCTTGTGCTGCACCGCACGGGAGACCGCTGGGTGAACGTCGAAGAGGGGCGCTTTGTCGCCGATCGCATTCCGGGCGCCAAATGGGTGGAGCTTCCGGGCGACGATCACGTCATCTGGGCAGGCGACGCGGATCGCGCGCTTGACGAGATCGAAGAGTTCCTGACCGGCATGCGCCCGGAGCCCGTTTCGGAGCGCGTTCTCTTGACCGTGCTTTTCACCGATATCATCGGTTCAACGTCCATGGCGGCAGAACTGGGGGACCGGCGGTGGCGGGATGTGCTGCGCCGCCACGACGACCTCGTGCGCACGGAACTGCGCCGTTTCGGCGGCGTCGAAGTCAACACCACGGGCGACGGTTTCCTTGCAAGCTTCCAAGGTCCGACCAAAGCCATTCAATGCGCAGGCGCGATCCGTACTAGTGCGTCGGGGCTTGGCCTCGATATTCGCGCAGCGCTGCACACGGGCGAATGCGAACGGCGTGGCCATGACTTGAGCGGGATTGCCGTTCACCTCGCCTCGCGACTGCTCGGCTATGCCGGGATCGGGGACATCGTCGTTTCGCGAACCGTCAAGGACCTCGTTGTCGGGGCGGGGATCACGTTCGAAGAGCGCGCTGCGGCACAATTGCGCGACGTTCCCGGACAGTGGCAGATCTACACCGCCAACCCCGCGCCCGAATAAGCGCGAATGCACGCCGGAGCGAATGGTGCAAGCTCGTCTATGTTCGGTGGCCGAATGCGGGATTTCCCGGCATGGAGCGAGAGCCGGTCGGTGCCCCGTGCCTTTCACGCAAATTACTTCTCGCTGTCCATATGTGCGAGCATCGCCTCCGGATAACGCCCTCCGGCCGCGGCACCGCGTGGCACGGCGGCTTCGATTGCGGCGAGATCGGCGAGCGACAGATGCACATCCTGCGATCCCAGCGCTTCCTCGAGCCGCTCGACCTTCCGCGCACCGATGAGCGGCACGATATCGCTGCCCTGTGCCGCA
This sequence comes from Rhizobium giardinii bv. giardinii H152, assembly GCF_000379605.1. Classification (GTDB taxonomy): domain Bacteria; phylum Pseudomonadota; class Alphaproteobacteria; order Rhizobiales; family Rhizobiaceae; genus Pararhizobium; species Pararhizobium giardinii. The sequence continues at coordinate 397,571 of NZ_KB902680.1, forward strand.
ACCCAGGCAATGGCGATCTGCGCGACCGAGAGGCCCTTTGTGTCGGCAATCTTGCGCAGCGCCTCGACGAGCGCGAGGTTCCTGTCGACATTCTCGCCCATGAAACGCGGGCTTTGGCCGCGGAAGTCGCCCTTTGCTGAGCCTTGGCCTTTCTGCCAGTGGCCGCTGATCAGGCCACGCGAGAGAACGCCATAAGCCGTGATGCCGATGCCGAGCTCGCGGCAGGTGGGCAGGATACTGTCCTCGATGCCGCGCGATATCAGCGAATATTCGATCTGCAGATCGGCGATCGGATGCACGGCCGCCGCGCGGCGGATGGTGCTTGCGCCCACTTCGGACAGGCCGACGCGGCGGACATAGCCGGCCTTGATCATGTCCGCGATGGCGCCCACGGTTTCCTCGATCGGCACGTTGGGATCGAGCCGGGCAGGCCGATAGATGTCGATATGGTCGACGCCGAGCCGCTGCAGCGAATAGGCGATGAAGTTCTTCAGCGCCGCCGGCCGGTTGTCAATGCCGTTGAAACCGCCATCGCGATCGCGCAGTGCGCCGGTCTTGACGCTGAGGATCACCTTATCGCGGGCGACGCCCTTCAGCGCCTCGCCGATCAACATCTCGTTGTGGCCCATGCCGTAGAAATCACCGGTATCGATAAGATTGATGCCGGCATCGAGCGCCGCATGGATCGTCGCTATGCTTGTCCGCCGGTCGGAGGGGCCGTACATGCCGGACATGCCCATGCAGCCGAGGCCGAGGGTCGAGACGGAAGGGCCGGTCTTGCCGAGTTGAACATGATTCATGTCGCTTCTCCTGTTGTCTGGCGCGCCGTGGCGTCTTGTTTCGGAGGCGGTTTTACAGCGATATGCTTTGTGCGATAATCCGTCTTAAAGCGCACAAGCTGTTTGGAAAATCGTACAATGACCGATCTGCCGCTGGCCGACCTCGATGCCTTCACCGCTGTCGCGCGTGAGCGCAGTTTTCGCGCCGCCGCCCGCAAACGGGGCGTATCGGCGTCATCGCTGAGCGAGGCGCTGCGCAGGCTCGAGGAACGGCTCGGCATTCGCCTGCTCAACCGTACGACCCGCAGCGTCACGCTGACGGAGGCGGGCGAGCGGCTGATGGAGCGCCTGTCTCCAGCGCTGGGCGAGGTTGCTTCCGCGCTCGAACAGGTCAACAGTCTTCGCGACAGCGCCACCGGCACGCTGCGTCTCAACGTCGCCACCGTCGTTGCCCGCGCCGTCCTGCCCAAAATCGCTGCGGATTTTCTCAAAGCCTATCCCGGCATCATGCTGGAGGTTAGCGGCGACGACAGCTTCATCGACGTGCTGGCCGCCGGTTTCGATGCGGGCGTGCGTTATGGCGAACGGCTGGAAAAGGACATGATCGCCGTGCCGATCGGCCCGCGCAGGCAGCGTTTCGTCACCGCTGCGTCCCCCGCCTATCTGCTGGCGCATGGGGAGCCCCTTCATCCCCGGGAGGTGCTCGATCACGCGTGCATCCGCCACCGTTTTGCCAGCGGCAGCATGCCGTCATGGGAATTCGAGCGGGGCGAGGAGACGATCCGTATTTCGCCGCAGGCCCGCGTTACCAGCAACAGCCTCGAAATGGAGATCAGCGCCGCGATTGCCGGTCTTGGCATTATCGCCACCTTCGAGGAGTTCCTCGCGCCCGCCATTTCCCGCGGCGAGCTTGTGCCCATCCTGGAAGACTGGGCGCAGGACTTCCCCGGCCCCTATCTCTATTATGCCAGCCGCAAGCATATGCCACCGCCCCTTAGGGCCTTCGTCGATTTCCTGAAGGCCCGGCCGAAAGGGTAGGGCGCTTGCGGCGTCCGCATCAATGTTCCAGTACCACCCATCACGAACATTGAAATGTTCACGGATTGTTTCGGTCGAGGAATTTCGATAAAGACAGCGTGCCGGTTTCCGTTCGCGTTCCGTATTCTTTTGCAGCAGCCGCCAAAAGAGGTTTGTTCGATGCTCGATGCCAGATCAGCGCGGCGCGGCCTGTCCCTCGTCTTCGTCATTCTGTTCCTCGATATCATGGGCATCGCCATCATCATGCCGGTGCTGCCCAGCTATCTGAAGGAATTGACGGGCGGTGCGATCAGCGAGGCGGCGGTCGATGGCGGCTGGCTTTTGCTCGTCTATTCCGGCATGCAGTTCCTCTTTGCGCCACTCATCGGAAACCTGTCCGATCGTTTCGGCCGCCGGCCGATCCTGCTTGCTTCCGTGCTGACCTTCGCGCTCGACAACCTCATCTGCGCGCTCGCCGTCAGCTACTGGATGCTGTTCGTCGGCCGGGTGCTCGCCGGCATCAGCGGCGCAAGTTTCTCGACCGCCGCCGCCTATATCGCCGATGTCAGCGACGACACCAACAGGGCGAAGAATTTCGGCCTGATCGGCATCGCCTTCGGTACGGGCTTTGCGCTTGGCCCCGTTCTCGGTGGCGTTCTCGGCGAATTCGGGCCGCGCATTCCCTTCTACGGCGCGGCCGTCCTGTCCTTCGTCAATTTCCTGGTGGCCCTGTTCCTGTTGCCGGAAACGCTGGAAAGCCACAACCGCCGCCGCTTCGAATGGAAGCGGGCCAATCCGCTCGGCACCCTGAAGCAGATGCGCAACTATCCCGGCATCGGCTGGGTGCTGCTTGTCTTCTTCCTGCTCTGGCAGGCGCATGCGGTCTATCCCGCCGTCTGGTCCTTCGTCGCCTCCCATCGCTACGGCTGGAGCGAGGGGCAGATCGGTCTGTCGCTTGGCATCTTCGGCGTCTGCGGCGCCCTCGTCATGGCCTTTGTCCTGCCCAAGGCGATCCCGTGGCTTGGCGAATGGAAGGCCGGCGCCGTCGGCCTGATCTTCACCGGCCTCGGCCTTGTCGGCTATGCGCTCGCCGTCGAGGGCTGGATGATCTATGCCGTCATCCTTACCACCTGCCTGGAAGCGCTCGCTGACCCGCCGCTGCGCAGCATCGCCTCGGCCAAGGTGCCGCCATCGGCGCAGGGCGAACTGCAGGGTGCCTTGTCCAGCATTTCCAGCTTCACGACGATCCTCGGCCCGCTGATCTTCGCCCACATTTTCAGTGTCTTCACCGCGCCGCAGGCGCCCGTCACCTTCGCCGGGGCGCCCTATATCCTTGCCGCCGTCTTCGTCGCCGGCGCGATCGCCATCTATCTCCTGAAGGTGCGCCCGGCCCCTGCCGAACTTGGCGCGGGGAACGCGACCCAGCCCGGTTGAACGCGCTGCCCGGCCCGTCTCTGCGCGGGTGGTCGCCGGAACATTCGGCAAACCTCTCCGTTTGATGATCATGTGCGTCGAGCGGAGGATCGAACATGAGCGGCACGGCAGGGAATGGCAAGGAACGACGTGTCCCGGTCCCCCGCAAGGGGTCGCCAAGCCCGCGGCTCGACGAGGGCGAATTCAAGCGTCGCTTTCTCATCCAGTTTCAGGACAGGGCCTTTGATCCGTTGGCCGCCGAACTCGACAGAATCGCGTCGGCTGCGTGGGACGCCTATGACCATCACCGCAAAAGCCCGGAAACGAAAAAAGCCGGTCCTGGCTATGCCGACCCGGACTATGACCTTTCGGTCGACTGGATCGCCGCCCGTCAGGCGATCGAGGACGCCCAGCGGCGGCACGACGATCCGTCTGCCCCGGCGCGCATCCTGCTGATCAGCGGTTCGGCCCGCAGCGAGCACACCTGTCCGGGCGAAATGTCGAAATCCTATCGGCTGGTCGCGATCGCGCGCGAAGTCATCGAGCGTCGAGGCGATGTCGAGGTCGAGGTTCTGCAACTCGATCGTCTCGCCTCCGAATATGGACGGCATATCCATCCCTGCAAGGCGTGCTTTTCGACATCGCCGGCCCTCTGTCACTGGCCCTGTTCCTGCTATCCCAATCATTCGCTCGGCCAGGCGCAGGACTGGATGAACGAGATTTATCCGATGTGGGTCGCCGCCCATGGCGTGATGATCGTCTCGCCGGTCAGCTGGTACCAGGTTTCCTCGCCGATCAAGCTGATGATGGATCGGCTGGTCTGTGCCGATGGCGGCAATCCCGACCCCACTCTGACGAAGGGCAAGGATGCGGCACTTGCCAAGAAGATCGAGATGGAGGGCTGGCATTATCCGCGGCACCTGGCCGGTCGGCTCTTCTCCGTCATCGTCCACGGCGATGTCGAGGGCGCGGAAAACGTCCGGCGCAGCCTGTCGGACTGGATGAAATACATGCAGCTGACGCCGGCGGGGCCGCTTGCCGAACTTGATCGCTACATCGGCTATTGGAAGGAATACGCGGTCTCGCATGAGGAACTCGATGCCGATACCGCCATCCACGACGAGGTGCGCAACGCCGCGCAAACGCTGCTCGAGGCCGTGCTCGCGAAGCGGGCGGGCAAGCTGGTCACGGCCGGGGCGGAGCTGCAGGAACCGCGGCAGAAATAGCGCGTTGGGCGAGATGCCATCCTCAAGGGAAACACGCCATGCCGGTCAGGACCCCGCGCAAGCCGAAACCGCCACCCGCCTTCACCGGCGAGCGGGCCGATGGCGCCTCCATCGCAGCGCTGCACCGGCAGGCAGAGCATTGCACGCGGTGCGACCTCTACAAGGACGCGACCCAGTTGGTGTTTGGCGAAGGGCCCCCTCATGCTCCGGTCGTTCTCGTCGGCGAACAGCCGGGCGACCGCGAAGACGAGGCGGGCAAGCCCTTTGTCGGTCCGGCCGGCCGGCTGCTGGACGAATGCCTGGAGCAGGCTGGCGTCGATCGCGCGCTCTGCTATGTCACCAACGCCGTCAAGCATTTCAAGTTCGAGCGGCGGGGAAAGCGGCGTCTGCATGCCCGTCCCAATGCGGGAGAGATCCAGCGCTGCGCCTGGTGGCTGGCAGCGGAAATCGAACTGCTCGAGCCGAGATTGATCGTCGCGCTGGGGGCAACGGCTCTCTACGCGCTGATGGGGCGCTCCGTTGGGCTGACCCAGGAACGGGGTCGCATCGTCAAGACCGTGAACGGCACGCCGTTGCTCGTGACGGTCCATCCGTCCTACCTGCTGCGGATCCGCGACCGAGCCGAGGCGCAAGCGGCACGGCAAGCTTTCGTCGAGGATCTGGAACGCGTGGCGTCATTCCTCGGTGAAGGAGAGGAACGGAACGCGCCTCGCGTCGCCGTTGAATGAAGCGCCCGCAAAATGATCAATTTTTGTGATGCTTAGATGAAAAAATAAGCACTTTGGTCTTTGTTGCTGGTGCTTTACCGGTGGTTGTTCTATTTCCGTCTCTTCCGTCGTGCGACCCATTCCGGTTGCGACGAAGCCAAGGGCTCAAATCTCGTCATGCTGACTTCGACCCAAACCCCAACGGGCGTCCGCACCGATAATTCCTGGCCTTCGCATTACCGCGCCAGCATCGCGCTCGGCGTGCCGTTCGTCGGGGCGCAGCTGGCGCAGTTCGCCATTCACGCCACCGACGTTCTGATGGTCGGCCGGCTCGGAACGACGGAGCTTGCCGCGATGGTTCTTGCCGCGCAGACGTTCTTCACCGTCTTCATCTTCGGCTCCGGTTTTGCCAATGCCGTCATCCCGATGGTGGCGCAGGCGCAAGGACGCGGCGACCGCGTCGCTGTCCGCCGAGCCGTGCGCATGGGCATGTGGGCGGTGCTGGGCTACGGCGTCTTGACCACGCCGCTGTTGTGGCACGCCGAAACGGTCCTCCGGTCGATGGGCCAGCAGCCCGCAGTCGCGGCCCTTGCGGGCAGCTATCTGCGTGTCGCGCTATGGGGGATGTTCCCGGCGCTGCTGTTCATGGTGCTGCGCGGCTTCCTGAGCGCGCTCGAGCGCGCCGGCGTCATCCTCTATGTGACGATCGCCGTGCTCGTCGCCAATGCCGCCCTCTGCTATGTCTTCATCTTCGGCCATTTCGGTGCGCCGGCGCTCGGCATCGTCGGTGCGGCGATTTCCGCATTGGCGGTTAACACGCTGAGCTTCGTGCTGCTCTATGCCTATATCCAGGTCCAGCCGGAAACCCGCGGCTACGAGATTTTCGTCCGCTTCTGGCGATCCGACTGGCCGGTGTTGCGGGAGGTTCTCAAGCTCGGCCTGCCGATCGCCGTCACCATCCTTGCCGAAGTCAGCCTGTTCACGGTCGCGTCGCTGCTGATGGGCATGATCGGCACCGTCGAGCTTGCCGCCCACGGCATCGCACTGCAGTTCGCCTCGATCGCCTTCATGGTACCGCTTGGCCTTGCGCAGGTGGCAACGGTCAGGATCGGTCTTGCCCATGGCCGCCGCGACGCGGAAGGCATCAAGCGGGCGGCGATCGCGGTTCTCGTCATCGGCTGCGGCTTTGCCCTGATCGGCAGTGTCGTCTTCGCAGTGTTTTCGCACGAGCTTGCCGCGATGTATCTCGATACGCGCAGGCCCGATGCGGCGCAGGTTCTCGCCTATGCCGGGCCGCTGATCGTCATTGCCGGCGCGTTCCAGCTGGTCGATGGTGTGCAGGCGCTCGCCGCCGGCATGTTGCGCGGCTTGAAGGACACCACCGTGCCGATGATGCTGGCGCTGGTGTCCTATTGGCCGATCGGCTTTGTCGCCGCCTATCTGCTGGCCTTCCATTTCGGCTTCGGCGGCGTCGGTGTCTGGTACGGCTTCGTGCTCGGCCTTGCGGCCGCCAGCATCACGCTCACCTGGCGCTTCTTCCGTTTCCTGTCGCGCGAGAGGAAGTTGCTGGCCTTGCCGGCTTAGGACCGGTGAGCCGAACATCAGTGTCGCTGCGTGATATTTGTTCTTGATATGTTCTTTCTCCTGCCGTATCACTTGTTGATCGAACGGAGGATAAAAATGAGCGCCTACGCGACTGTCGGAACACTGGATCATGCGAAATCGGCGAGCTTCTATGACGCGACCCTTTCCATGATCGGCTGGGGGGTGCATGCCAATTTTCCGGGCTGGCGCGGCTACTCCTTAGGCGGCACCGGCGAGGGCTTCGTCCTCTGGGTCTGTGAACCGTTCAACAGTGAACCGGCGGTGCCCGGCAATGGCACGATGGTCGGCTTCATGGCGAAATCCCATGCCGCGGTCGAGGCCTTCTACGAGGCGGCCCTGGCGAACGGCGGCACCGACGAGGGCGCGCCCGGGCCGCGTCCGCAATACGGACCGAACTGGTACTCCGCCTATCTGCGCGATCCGGCCGGCAACAAGCTGGCGGTGGTCTTCAACGGCTAGACAGACAAAGCCCCGGCGCTCGTTTGGAGTGCCGGGGCTTTGTCATTTCCAAAATGTCTTTGGGCGCTCAGCGTTCGGCCAGCGCCGGCTCGCCCTTCTTCTCGCGCACCAGATTGATGAAGCGGCGGAAGAGGTAGTGGCTGTCCTGCGGACCGGGCGAGGCTTCAGGGTGGTGCTGCACGGAGAAGACCGGCTTGCCGGTGACGCGCAGGCCGCAATTGGTGCCGTCGAACAGCGAAACGTGAGTCTCTTCAACGCCTTCAGGCAGCGACTTGGAGTCGACTGCGAAGCCGTGGTTCATCGAGACGATCTCGACCTTGCCCGTCGTGTGGTCCTTGACCGGATGGTTGGCGCCGTGGTGGCCCTGGTGCATCTTCTCGGTCTTGGCGCCGAGCGCCAGGCCCAGCATCTGGTGACCGAGGCAGATGCCGAACAGCGGGATGTTGCTCTTGATGAGGTCCTTGATCACCGGAACGGCGTATTCGCCGGTGGCGGCCGGATCGCCCGGGCCGTTCGACAGGAAGATACCGTCCGGCTTCTGCGCCAGCACCTCTTCGGCGCTGGTCGTTGCCGGCATGACGGTGACCTTGCAGCCGAGGCCGGCGAACAGGCGCAGGATGTTGCGCTTGACGCCGAAATCGAGCGCCACGACGTGATGCGTCGTCTCGGTTTCCGCAAGCTCGCCGTAGCCTTCGTTCCACACCCAGGGCTTTTCGCTCCAGCGCGACGACTGGCCGGAAGAGGCAACCTTGGCAAGATCGAGGCCTTCGAGACCGCTCCAGGCTTTGGCTTCCGCCTTCAGTTCGTCGAGGTTGAAGACGCCATTCGGATCGTGCGCGATCACCGCGTTCGGTGCGCCGTTCTCTCGGATCCAGGCAGTCAGCGCCCGCGTGTCGATACCGCAGAGGCCGATGATGCCGCGGGCCTTCAGCCAGGCGTCAAGGTGTTTTACCGCGCGATAGCTGGAAGGATCGGTGATGTCGGCCTTGAAGATGACACCGACCGCACCGTGGCGGGCTGCCGGCGTCAGGTCCTCGATGTCCTCGTCATTGGCACCGATATTGCCGATATGCGGGAAGGTGAAGGTGACGATCTGGCCGAGATAGGAAGGATCGGTCATGATCTCTTCGTAGCCGGTGAGCGCCGTGTTGAAGACCACTTCGGCCTGTACCTTGCCGGTGGCGCCGATGCCTTTGCCTTCGATGACCGTGCCATCGGCAAGAACGAGCAGTGCGGTTGGTTTTGCGGTGGTCCAGGGCGCGGTGCCGGTCATTGTCTTCATCCCGTTCAGGCGGCGTGTGGCGGACGTTCCATGGGACGCCGGCTGGCCGTTTTGGTTCGCAGGTGCACAGAAGCGGGCGTTGGGCGCGCGCTGTCAGGCCTGGTCACGATGTTTGTGCAGGTGACGGTAAATAGCTGCCGCGTCGCATAAGGTCAATCTTGAAGACGGACGGATACGGCTTTTCCTTCAGCTTTTACCGGTGATTTGCGCAATTCGTTTGCTCGCGGCTGTTCGGCTGGTTTATGTAGCGCCATTCAACAGGAGTAAGGACAATGATGCGCGATCAACTCGCCGCCGCCCTCAAGGATGCAATGAAATCGAAGAATGCGGAGCGGCTGTCGACCATCCGGCTGGTTCAAGCCGAGATCAAGAGCCGCGACATCGCCAATCGCGGCGCCGGCAAGGGCGATGCCAGCGACGACGAAATTCTGCAGATCCTTGCCAAGATGGTGAAGCAGCGCGAAGAATCGGCGAAGATCTACGAAGAGAACGCCCGCCCCGAACTTGCTGCCAAGGAACGCGCCGAGATCGTGGTCGTGCAGGATTTCATGCCGAAGCAATTGTCGGAAGCCGAAATGCGGGCGAATGTCACGGCTGCGATCGCCGAAACGGCCGCCGCCGGGCCGAAGGACATGGGCAAGGTCATGGCGCTGCTGAAGGAGCGTTATGCCGGCCAGATGGATTTCGCCAAGGCGTCCGCCGTCCTCAAGGAACTGCTGTCAGCTCTCTGACCGCTGGTGCCGATGCGGCCTGCCGATGGAAGGCCGCATCGATGATCGCAAATTTCTCGGCCTGGTAGGTCAGGTATTCCCGCACGAAACCCTGCGACAGCCACAGCGCAGTGCGGCCGGCGGCGGTTTCGTAGCCAAGGCTGCCCATCTCGGCCGCTTTGTTCAGCAAGCGCTTCAGGTGCGTCTTCGAGATCATGTAGCGCCGGCAGATATCTGCCGGCGAAATCGGGCCGACGAGGGTTCGCGGCGCATCCGGATCAAAATCTTCGATCCTGGCGATGAAGGAATCCATCACGACGCCGCCGGCATTGGCCCAGGTAAACAGATTGAAGGTCTCGCCGGGGTGGCGCACCTCGTGCGTTTCCAGAATCCCCCGCGCTATGACGGGCTGGAGTTGCGTGAAAAGTGCCGGGTCCGCGGCGAGCGCCTCTGCCCTTGTCCCGCCATCCAGATGGTCGAGGATGGAAAGATGGGCATAGAGCCACTTCACCACCGATTGCACCGCCACATCCGTCGGCTCCAGCGGCCGCATGCGATTGTCCGGCGGGTTGTCGCTGTGGCGGGCGAAGCGATAGGCGAGCATTTCCTGGATGAAGGCAGCGGCGGTGTTGCGGCTGGCAATGCCGTGCTCCACCGCGGCCGAAACGAAACGCCCGACATAAAGCCCCTTGGCGGGATCGCTCGGATCACGCCCGTAGTGGAGCGATAGACCCAGTTGCGCCATCAGCCAGCGTTGATGGGAGGCGAAGATCGACATCAGCCGAGGGTTTTCATCGTACATCGCCGTCAGTTCGACCGCGAGCCGGCGTATCGCTGCAAAAAACGCACTGCTGGAAACAAGATCGTCGGCTGTGAGGGGCATTGGGGATTCCGGAAGGAGGAGCAGCGATGTATCGCTTGTCCAACGTGTCGGTTCAACTTTTTATTCACGGTCGCCTTGCGAGTGTCGGTGTCTCCAACCTGTGAATTGCGGGTATGATGCGCAGCCTTGCTGGCGCGGCCCGTCATTGCCGCTTATATGGAAGCCGGCCCAGAGGTATTCATGCGTTTTTCCAACTCCTTTCTCGACGAGATCCGCGACCGCGTTCCGATATCGGACGTGATCGGCAAGCGCGTCACCTGGGACCGCAAGAAGACCAATGCCTCGCGCGGCGACTACTGGGCCTGCTGCCCCTTCCACGGTGAAAAATCCCCGAGCTTTCACTGCGAGGACCGCAAGGGACGCTACCACTGCTTCGGCTGCGGCGTGTCGGGCGATCATTTCCGCTTCTTGACCGATCTCGACGGCATGGCTTTTCCCGAAGCCGTGCAGCAGATCGCCGACCTTGCCGGCGTCGCAATGCCGCAGCCCGATGTCGAGGCCGAGAAGCGCGACCGCCAGCGCACCGGCCTGCAGGACGTCATGGAAATGGCGACGCAGTTCTTCGAAGCCCAGTTGCAGACCGCGGGTGGCGCCAGGGCGCGGGCCTATCTGCGCGATCGCGGCCTGACCGGCCGCACGATCGAGACCTTCCGGCTCGGCTATGCACCCGAAAGCCGCAACGCGCTGAAGGAGCATCTTGCGGCCAAGGGCGTGCCGAAGGACCAGATCGAGGCTTGCGGCCTCGTCGTCCACGGACCCGACATCCCAGTCTCCTACGACCGATTCCGCGACCGCATCATGTTCCCGATCCTGTCGTCGCGCGAGAAGGTCATCGCATTCGGCGGCCGTGCGATGTCGCCGGATGCGCCGGCCAAGTACCTCAATTCCAACGAGACCGAACTCTTCCACAAGGGTAACGTGCTCTACAATTTCGCCCGCGCCCGCAAGGCGATGTCCCGGGCCGGCCGCGTTGGCAACGCCGCGCAAAACGAGAATGCTGCCGGCACGATCATTGCGGTCGAAGGCTACATGGACGTGATCGCGCTGCATCAGGCTGGTATCGAGAACGCCGTCGCGCCGCTCGGCACCGCGCTCACCGAAAACCAGATGGCGCTGCTGTGGAAGCTGACCCAGCAGCCGGTCCTCTGCTTCGACGGCGACAGTGCCGGCATCCGCGCCGCCAACCGTGCGGTCGATCTGGCGCTGCCGCATCTGAAACCCGGCTTCTCCGTGCGCTTCGCCATGCTGCCGGACGGCAAGGACCCGGACGATCTCGTCCGTCATGAGGGCCGCGCGCCGTTCGACAAGGTGCTTGCCTCGGCCCGCTCGCTGTCGGAAATGGTCTGGCTGCGCGAGGCACAGGCCGGCAACTTCGACACGCCGGAGCAGCGGGCGCAACTGGAAGCGACGCTGAAACAGGTCGTCTCCGTCATCGCCGACGAAAATGTCCGCCGCCACTATGGCCAGGATGTCCGCGACCGCCTCAACCAGTTTTTCCAGGGCGCTTCGCGCCAGCAGAACGGTCAGCGGAATTTCGATCGCAACCAGCGCCACGGCACCAGCCGGAATGGCGGGCAGGGCCGTGGCGCGCCAAACGGGCCGCGCACCTCAGAGCGTAGCGGCATCTCCGACCGGCTTGCCCGCTCGTCGCTCGTCAGCGGCCATCAGGCCTTGCCGCCGCTCAGGGAAAGCGTGCTGGCGCTCACCATCGTCAACCACCCGCAACTGCTGTTTGAGGAATATGACGAGATTTCCGCGATCGACTATGACAACCGCGACCTCCAGCGCTTCTGGTCGTCGGTGCTCAATGCCGCCGCGGCCAAGGGGCCCCGCCTGTCGCGGGAAATCCTCGTCGAGCAGTTGGAGGCCGAAGGCTTTGGCGAGCTTCTGAAATCGCTCGACCAGCAGATCCGCTTCGCGCGCCTCTGGACCGCAACAACCGCCGCAGCCCCCGAGGATGCGCGCGAGGGCTATATCCAGGCGCTCTCGCTGCACAAGCGCACCAAGGCGCTGCTCTGGCAGCGCCGCGAGCTCGAGAGCGAACTCGCCTACGCCACCGAAGAAGGCGACGACGACGCCGTCAGCCAGATCCTGCGCAACCTGCAGGAGGTCCAGCTGGAGGTGACGCGGCTGGAAAACCAGGAAGCCATCATCGACGGTTTCGGCGTGCTGTCGGGGCGGGTGAAAGGGCCGGCGGGGAAGTAGTCTATCGCCCGCCTGTCAGGCGGTTGCCGCCTGCGTGCTCCTGCCGATGTTTCGGCCATATTGGTGGAACGGCAACTCGATGTAGACATAGGAAAGCCGCGAGATCAGCAAAGTCCCGATCAGCGTTGTGCAGATGAGAAAGGCAAGTTGCGGCCAGGGGTCATGGATGCCGAGCACCTCGATCGCACGCAAGGCCACGATCAGGACGATCATGTGCGAGAGATAGACCGAGTAGGCCATGTTTCCCACCCACTGCAGGGGCCGTGCAGTCGCCATCCTGCTGAAAAGCGCGGCCACCCCGTCTTCTGTTTCGCGGGCGCGGATTACCAGCATGATGACCGTTGCCCAGATCAGGTAGGGCAGGACGCCGACGGAGTGCTGCAGCAGCAATCCTGCGATGACGAGCCCCCATGTTTTCACGATCGGGATCAGTCGCAGGGGATGAGCCTCCTTCGCCCGGTATTTCATGAAGTAGAAGGTCGCGATCCCGAGGGTGAAATCGAGAAGCCACCGGCCAATGAAGCTTTCCGGCATTCGCGGCAGGATAAAGGTAATGACAAGCGCGGCGGCAAGCAGCGACCCGCAGCGGACGGCATTCATCCTCGACGTCAGGAGGGAAATGAAGAAGGGCGCTATCAGATAATATTGCCACTCAAGCGATATGCTCCAGGCCTGTCCCAGAAAGGCGTAGTCGGTCGAGGGCAGCAGGCGCGGCGGCACGAGACCGTGCAGCGCCGGCAAGTGGGCTGCGAGATGCCAGGGCCAATAGGCGAGCGTATCGGCGGCGATCGTTGTTCTCGCGGCCTGCATGACGCCGGACGGCGCATCGAGCCAGGTTGTAAGGGCGAAATCGACCAGGAGGACAGAGAGCGCCAAGTAAAACAGGTAGACCGGGAAAATCCGCAATGCGCGCCGCGTGATGTAGAGGCCGTAGCCCTCCGGCTTTGTGTCGATCAAGGCAGCAATGGCAAAGCCGCTCAAGAGGATGAATACGGTGACGGCGTAGACATTATAGAGCTTCGCTTCGATCAGGCGTCCATGCACAGCCGACGCCGTTGCCACATGCCCGATCACAACCCAGATCGCCAGGACGCCGCGCAGGGCTTCGAATTCTTTTACATACCGCATCAAACCACTGTTCATTCCTATTGTCGTATCTGGACCATGCAGGTGCACTGCAGCAATTTTTAGTCAGGCCTGAAAATTGGTCGCGGCTCCTAATCTCGTCGCGTCGCGGTCGAGAGAGAGCCGTTCGAACCGCTGCAGAGCAAGATCGCCTCTTGCCGACCGGCCGAGGAATTGCAAAAGTCGCCTTTCCATGGGGAGGTTTGCACCGATGCGATTGCAATTCGCAGGAGGGATTTCATGAATGCGATCACGCTGTTTGCCTTCGCACTCGTTTCATTCATCGGCATCGCCACGCCCGGCCCGACCGTGCTTCTGGCGCTGACCAACGGCTCGCGTTTCGGCGTGCGCCGCGCCCTGGTCGGCCTGATCGGTGCGGTCCTGTCCGATTTCGTCCTGATCGGTGCCGTCGCGCTCGGGCTCGGCGCGCTGCTGGCAGCCTCCGAATTCTGGTTTTCCGTCGTCAAATGGATCGGTGCCGGTTATCTCGCCTTCCTCGGCATCATGCTGCTGCGCTCCAAGGGCTCGTTGAACGAGACGCTGCACGGCACGGCGCAGAACGGCTTGGGATCGCCACGCTCGATCTTCCTCAAAAGCTTCCTGGTCGCGGTCACCAATCCCAAGGGTTACCTGTTTTTCTCGGCCTTCCTGCCGCAGTTCATCGCGCCCGCCGAACCGCAGGTCCCGCAATATGCCGTTCTCGCCCTCGTCTTCGCGATGATCGATTTTCTGGTCATGTTCGGTTATGCGGCGCTCGGCTCGCAGGCCGTGCGGCTGCTGAAGACCTCCGGTGCGCTCTGGCTCGACCGCATCTGCGGTGGCGCCCTTCTGGCGCTCGCCGGCTCGCTGGCGTTCTATCGGCGTGCGACCGCGTGAACCCCGATTTGCCATTGGCCGGGTACGGGGTCGCGGCAACGGCTGAAACTGTGCCATAGTCCCGCTCTCCCAAGAAAGCGATTCCATGCCGCAGATTCAAGACCGCATCGATCCCCTGTTCGAAAATGAAGGCGCGAAAAATCCGCTTGCCGTCCTGAAGCAGGTCTACGGTTATTCGGCCTTCCGCGGCAAGCAGGCGGCCGTCGTCGAAAGGGTCGTCGCGGGTGGCGATGCCGTCGTACTCTTTCCGACCGGCGCCGGAAAATCGCTCTGCTTCCAGATCCCGGCCCTTTGCAGAGACGGCGTCGGCATTGTCGTGTCGCCGCTGATCGCCCTGATGCGCGATCAGGTGGAGGCGCTGAAACAGCTCGGCGTCAGGGCGGCCGCGCTCAACTCGTCGCTGACGCGCGAGGAATTCCTCGACGTCCGCCGGGCGATTGCAAATGGCGCGCTCGACCTTCTCTATGTCACGCCCGAGCGCATCGTCACGCCCGCCTTCAAGGAGATGATCGGCACCGCGAGGATCGCGCTCTTTGCCATCGACGAAGCCCATTGCGTCTCCCAATGGGGCCATGATTTCCGTCCGGAATATCGGGAGTTGGGTCATCTCGCCGAGCTCTATCCGGGCGTGCCGCGCATGGCGCTGACGGCAACGGCCGATCCGCATACCCGCGAAGACATCATCGACAGGCTGGCCTTGCGCGGGGCGCAAGTCTTCACCACCTCGTTCGACCGCCCGAACATCGCCTATGAGATCGTCGAGCGCGACCAGCCGCGCCAGCAGTTGCTGCGGTTCCTGTCGCGCCACAAGGGCTCGAGCGGCATCGTCTATTGCCTGTCGCGCGCCAAGGTCGAGGATACCGCCGAATGGCTGAACGGGCAGGGCATCCGCGCGCTTGCCTATCATGCCGGCATGGACCGCAGCGTCCGCGATGCCAACCAGGATGCGTTCCTGAAGGAGGAGGACCTCTGCCTCGTCGCCACCGTCGCCTTCGGCATGGGCATCGACAAGCCGGATGTGCGCTACGTCGCCCATCTCGACCTGCCGGGCTCGGTCGAGGCCTATTACCAAGAAACCGGCCGTGCCGGACGCGACGGGCTGCCGTCCGATGTCTGGATGGCCTATGGAATGGCCGATGTCATCCAGCGCGGCCGGATGATCGACGAGGGCGGCTCGGCGGACGACATCAAGCGGGTCGAGCGCGCCAAGCTCAATGCGCTGCTTGCCATCTGCGAAACCCCGACCTGCCGCAGACAAGCCATCCTTGCCCATTTCGGCGAGGCCCACGGCGGCAATTGCGGCAACTGCGACACCTGCGTCAAACCCGTCGAGACCTGGGACGGCACGGATGCCGCCATCAAGGCGCTCGCTGCCATCTATCGCACCGGCGAACGCTTCGGCACCGGCCATCTGATCGATGTGCTCCTTGGCGCCGTCAACGAGAAGACGACGCGCTTCGGCCACGCCGACATGCCGGTCTTTGGCGCCGGCAAGGATATTCCGTCGAAGACCTGGCAGTCGGTCTATCGGCAATTGCTCGCCGCCGGCCTCGTCAGCGTCGATCACCAGGCATTTGGCGCGCTGAAACTGCAGCCGGAGGCCCGCGCCGTGTTCAAACGCGAACGCGAGGTCCGTTTCCGCAAGGACAGGCCGACCACGGGCAAGGCGCAACGCAATGGCAAATCGTCCGGCAGCGCGGCTGCGCGAACGGACATGTCCGATCGCGATCAGGAGCTTTTCCAGAAACTGCGGACGCTCAGGGCCTCTATTGCCAAGGACATGAACGTGCCGCCCTATGTCATCTTCCCCGATACGACGCTGATCGCGCTCGCCAAGGAGCGGCCGGCGAGCAGCAGCGATCTTCTCGGCGTCCCCGGCATCGGCGAGACTAAGCGCGAGCGTTACGGTGCCGCGTTTCTGGAAGCGATCCGCGCGGCGGATTGAGAACCGACCGGCCAAAGTCCCTGCCGCCGTTCAGCATCCTGTCAGTGTTGCCACCTATCTCGGCAGCGCGACATCAACAACAGACAGGAAGCTCCATGTTTATCCGCAATGCATCCCTGGCGCTTGCCGCCCTTTTCATCGCCACCCCGGTATTCGCGGCCACGACGATCAATGTCGTCGAAGACGGCGAGGGCGGGGGCAAGATGTCGCTCGTGCTCGACCAGAAAACGATCAGCGCCGGGCCGGCAATCTTCAAGGTTCACAACGACGCCGTCGGCGAGGAGCACGAAATGGTGCTGGTTCGTCTGAAATCGGCGGACGCAAAGATTCCGCTGCTCACCAAGAAGCATCGCGTCGATGAAAAGCAGCTTCAATCGCTTGGTGAAGTGGAAGATCTGGCGCCGGGCGCCGATGGGGAATTGAAGGCCGAGCTCGAGCCCGGCACCTACCTGCTGCTCTGCAATCTCAAAGGCCACTACGAAGCGGGCATGCAGGCCGTACTGACCGTAACCGACTGATCAACGAATCTATTCAACATGTTGCAGCGTCCTCCTGCCATTGGCGATGCGGACGCTGCAACGTTTATTTCCGATGCCGCACGGACGTTCGCAAGGCGGAGAAAACCAATGTTCGCCAAGTGCTTGGGTGCAAACTGTAAAAGATTGATTCAAGCCCGTCGCCCCAGTTCGGCCGGCCTTGGACGCGGCGCGCGCCGCCGTCGGTATTTTTATCCTCCGCTTTCTCTCCAATTCGCTGCGGCGCTGCCTTGCCGTCACCATCACTCCGTGATGACCGTTCACATCCTGACTGTCATCCCGCCATCGACGGTCAGCACATGGCCGTTGACGAAGGAGGCGGCGTCGCTGGCAAGGAAGAGGGCGGCGCCGGCGATCTCGTCCTGCCGGCCCCATCGCTGCATCGGGATGCGTTGGCGCACGAAGGGCATGAGGTCCTCGTCGGCCGCCATGGCGGCATTGGTTTCGGTCGCAAACCAGCCCGGCGCGATGGCATTGCTGGTGATGCCGTAGGGCCCGAATTCGACGGCCATCGAGCGCATCAGGCCGGTCAACCCCTGTTTGGCGATGGGATAGATGCCGTCGCCGGGCATCGCCACGTGGCCATTGATCGAGGTGATCGAGATCAGCCGGCCATGGTTTTGCCGCTTCATGATCGCGGCGGCATCGCGCGACAGCATCGTGGCGGCGATGAGATCGGTGTGGATCAGGTCGACGATCGCCTCGTCGTCGAACTCGGCCAGGGGGCGCCGGTCGCGGGCGCCGACATTGTTGACGAGAATGTCGAGCCGCCCATGGCTGCGCTCAATGCCGCTGAGAGCAACGCGCTGCGCCTCGCGGTCGGCGATGTCGAAAGGCGCCGCTTCCGCGCTGCCGCCGGCGGTGACGATGTGGCCCACGGCGTTCTCAAGCGTTTCCGCCGTGCGGCCGTTGAGGACGACATGGGCGCCGGCCTCGCCAAGCGCCCGGGCGATCTCCAGCCCGAGACCGCGTCCGCCGCCGGTCACCAGTGCCACCCGGCCCTTCAGGGAAAATCTGTCGACTATGGTCATGGTTATCTCGTCGCATAAAATTCATCGCCAATCGACACCGAAATAGTTGACTAAGTCAACTAATTTTTCGACTCGCGCGACCAGCATGCTCCCATGACAGCCAGCGCGCGGCCGGGCGGTTCCTTCGTCCGGCTGTCGCGGCAACGCCGCGCCCCTACTGCCGTCTTCTGCTTTCTTCCGCGCGGGAATATGATAGGTCTCCATCGCAACCCGATCTCAGTTTGGAAAGCGACCCTCATGACCTCAGCCTTCATCCAGCATCTGTCGTCCGAACTGGAGGGCCTGAAATCTGCGGGTCTCTACAAATCCGAGCGGGTGATCACCTCGAAACAGGCGGGCGAGATCGAGATTGCCTCGGGCGCCAGGGTCCTGAATTTCTGCGCCAACAACTATCTCGGCCTTGCCAACAACGAGGAACTCGCCGAAGCCGGCAAACGGGCGCTCGACCGCTATGGCTACGGCATGGCATCCGTCCGCTTCATCTGCGGAACGCAGGAGGAGCACAAGCAGCTCGAAGCGCGCATCTCCGCCTTCCTCGGCATGGAAGACACGATCCTCTATTCCTCCTGCTTCGATGCCAATGGCGGCCTGTTCGAAACGCTGCTGTCGGAGGAAGACGCGATCATCTCCGACGCGCTCAACCATGCCTCGATCATCGACGGCGTGCGCCTCTCCAAGGCCAAGCGATTCCGCTATGCCAACAACGATATGGCAGCGCTTGAGGAGGAACTGAAGAAGGCCGAAGGTTCGCGCTTCAAGCTGATCGCCACCGACGGCGTCTTTTCGATGGACGGCATCATCGCCAATCTCGGAGGGGTGTGCGATCTCGCCGAAAAATACGGCGCCATGGTCATGGTCGATGACAGCCATGCCGTCGGCTTCGTCGGCAAGCATGGCCGCGGCTCGGCCGAATATTGCGGCGTCGAGGGCAGGGTGGACATCATCACCGGCACGCTCGGCAAGGCGCTCGGCGGCGCCTCGGGCGGCTATACCTCTGCGAGGCGAGAAGTGGTGGAGTGGCTGCGCCAGCGCTCGCGGCCCTATCTCTTCTCCAATACGCTCGCCCCCGTCATTGCGGCCGCTTCGCTCAAGGTGTTCGACCTGATCGACAACGGCGATGCCCTGCGCGCCCGGCTGGAGGCCAACGCTTCGCTGTTCCGCGCCGAAATGGGCAGGCTCGGCTTCACGCTTGCCGGCGAGGGCCATCCGATCATTCCGGTGATGCTGGGCGACGCGGCGCTGGCGCAGGAGATGGCTGCGAAGATGCTGGAAAAAGGCGTCTACGTCGTCGGCTTCTCCTTCCCCGTCGTGCCCAAGGGCCAGGCCCGCATCCGCACCCAGATGTCGGCGGCGCACAGCGAAGCCGACGTCCGCCGCGCGATCGCGGTATTCGAGGAAGTCGGCAAGGAACTGGGCGTGATTTGAAGAACTGCCCCTCATCCGCCCTGCCGGGCACCTTCTCCCCGTGAACGGGGAGAAGGGACAAGCGGCAAATTCCGTCGTCCCCTCTCCCTGCTTGCGGGGAGAGGGCTAGGGTGAGGGGCAGCGCGCAGCGCATCGATTTTTGAGGAACGAAAATGACAAACATGATGAAGGCGCTCGTTAAAGCAAAACCTGAAGTCGGCCTCTGGATGGAGCATGTGCCGGTGCCGGAACCCGGGCCGAACGACGTGCTGATCAAGGTGAAGAAATCCGCCATCTGCGGCACGGACGTGCATATCTGGAACTGGGACCAGTGGGCGCAGAAGACCATTCCGGTGCCGATGGTAGTCGGCCACGAGTTCGTCGGCGAGATTGCTGAGATCGGCTCTGCGGTCACCAAGTACCATGTCGGCGAGCGGGTCTCGGGCGAAGGTCATATCGTCTGCGGCAAATGCCGCAACTGTCGTGCGGGCAGGGGGCATCTCTGCCGCAACACGCTCGGCGTCGGCGTGCATCGTCCCGGCTCATTCGGCGAATATGTCTGCATTCCGGAATACAACGTCGTGGCGATCCCCGATGAGGTGCCGGACGAGATCGCCGCGATCTTCGATCCCTTCGGCAATGCCGTGCATACCGCGCTCTCCTTCGATCTCGTGGGCGAGGACGTGCTGGTCACCGGCGCCGGCCCGATCGGCATCATGGGCGCCATGGTGGCGAAACGCTCCGGCGCCCGAAAAGTCGTCATCACCGACATCAATCCGGTGCGCCTGGCGCTCGCCGAAAAGGTGGGCATCGACTATGTCGTCGATGCGTCCAAGGAAAATCTCAGCGATGTGATGACGCGCATCGGCATGACCGAGGGGTTCGATGTCGGCCTCGAAATGTCCGGTGCCGCACCGGCCTTCCGCGACATGATCGACAAGATGAACAATGGCGGCAAGATTGCCATCCTCGGCATCGCGCCGACCGGCTTCGAGATCGACTGGAACAAGGTCATCTTCAAGATGCTCAATCTCAAGGGCATCTATGGTCGCGAGATGTTCGAGACCTGGTACAAGATGATCGCCTTCGTCCAGGGCGGGCTCGACCTGTCGCCGATCATCACCCACCGCATCGGCATCGACGATTTTCGCGATGGTTTCGAGGCGATGCGCTCGGGCAATTCCGGCAAGGTGGTGATGGACTGGTAGGTCGTAAAACCACGCCTCGGCTGCGTCAGTGCCGCGCGAGGCGGCAGCAGGTTTCAACTCGACGGGCGGTTTGCGTGAAGAGAATCCCCCGAACCCTTGTCTTTTGGGGAACCGCTCCTACATTTCCGGCATGGAACTGAATCTTTGAAGCGATGAGCTTGATTCAGCCTTTTTTGCCGATTTAAACGGTTTTTCGCCAGAAATGCTTGACGGGACCGAAAATTGTGGGAATCACCATTTCTAATACAGTAGGTGAAATGGGTACGGCGGATACGATCATCATGCAAATGATGTCTAACCGGCGACGCTGTCGCAGCTGGCCGGTCTAACCTCGGTGTGACTATCGTGGTTAATCAGGAATTAAAGGTCATCCCGTTACGTCAGGGGTAATGATTCGCGGTGGGAGCGATTGACGCGCCCGAGCCTCGAAAAAGTTTTGCACCGCTCACGCGTTGAATGCTGTCCAAGGAAAGCGACGAATACATGGCAACCAAAGTCAAAGAGAACGAAGAAGCAGAAGGCGAACGCGAAGGCGCACCCGACGGCCCGCTTCTCGATCTCTCGGATGACGCGGTCAAGAAAATGATCAAGGCCGCCAAGAAGCGCGGCTACGTCACCATGGACGAACTGAATGAAGTTCTGCCCTCCGATCAGGTCGATCCTGACCGGATCGAGGACATCATGGCGATGCTCAACGAAATGGGCATCAATGTCGTCGAGGACGAGGAAACCGAGGAGGGCGGGCCGGCCGGCGAGGAAGAGGACGGCGATGCCGACGCCGACAGCGAAGGCGGCGAACTTGCACCCTCCGGCGGCACGGCCGTTGCGACGACCAAGAAGAAGGAACCGACCGATCGTACCGACGATCCGGTCCGCATGTACCTGCGCGAAATGGGCTCGGTCGAGCTGTTGTCGCGCGAAGGCGAAATTGCCATCGCCAAGCGCATCGAGGCTGGCCGCGAAACCATGATCGCCGGTCTCTGTGAGAGCCCGCTGACGTTCCAGGCGATCATCATCTGGCGCGACGAGCTCAACGAAGGCAACACGCTGCTGCGCGAGATCATCGATCTCGAAACCACCTATTCCGGTCCGGAAGCCAAGGCCGCCCCGCAGTTCCAGAGCCCGGAAAAGATCGAGGCCGACCGCAAGGCGGCCGAAGAGAAGGAAAAGAACCGCCGGCCGCGCGGTGGCGACGACGACATCACCAATGTCGGCGGCGAAGGCCTGCCGCCGGAGGAAGAGGAAGAGGACGACGACGAATCGAACCTCTCGCTCGCCGCCATGGAAGCGGAACTGCGCCCGCAGGTCATGGAAACGCTCGACACCATCGCCGAGACCTACAAGAAGCTGCGCAAGCTGCAGGACCAGCAGGTGGAAGCCCGCCTTGCCGCCACCGGCACGCTGTCGCCCGCCCAGGAGCGCCGCTACAAGGAACTGAAGGACGAGTTGATTACGGCGGTCAAGTCGCTGTCGCTCAACCAGAACCGCGTCGACAGCCTCGTCGAGCAGCTCTACGACATCAACAAGCGCCTCGTGCAGAACGAAGGTCGCCTGCTGCGTCTGGCTGAATCCTATGGCGTCAAGCGCGATTCGTTCCTCGAGCAGTATTCCGGCGCCGAACTCGATCCGAACTGGATGAAGTCGATCGCCAATCTGGCCGCCAAGGGCTGGAAGGAATTCGCCAAGAACGAGAACACGATGATCCGCAACATCCGCGCCGAGATCCAGAATCTCGCGACGGAGACCGGCATCTCGATCTCGGAATTCCGTCGCATCGTGCACATGGTGCAGAAGGGCGAGCGCGAAGCACGCATCGCCAAGAAGGAAATGGTCGAGGCAAACCTGCGTCTCGTCATCTCCATCGCCAAGAAGTACACCAACCGCGGCCTGCAGTTCCTCGACCTGATCCAGGAAGGCAATATCGGCCTGATGAAGGCGGTCGACAAGTTCGAGTACCGTCGTGGCTACAAGTTCTCGACCTATGCGACCTGGTGGATCCGGCAGGCGATCACCCGCTCGATCGCCGACCAGGCCCGCACGATCCGTATTCCGGTGCACATGATCGAGACGATCAACAAGATCGTCCGCACGTCGCGCCAGATGCTGCACGAGATCGGCCGCGAGCCGACGCCGGAGGAACTGGCCGAAAAGCTCGCCATGCCGCTCGAAAAGGTCCGCAAGGTCCTGAAGATCGCCAAGGAACCGATCTCGCTCGAAACCCCGGTGGGCGACGAAGAAGACAGCCACCTCGGCGATTTCATCGAGGACAAGAACGCGCTGCTGCCAATCGACGCCGCCATCCAGGCGAACCTGCGCGAGACGACGACCCGCGTTCTCGCCTCGCTCACCCCGCGCGAAGAGCGTGTGCTGCGCATGCGCTTCGGCATCGGCATGAACACCGACCACACGCTTGAAGAGGTCGGCCAGCAGTTCTCGGTCACCCGCGAACGTATCCGCCAGATCGAAGCCAAGGCGCTCAGGAAGCTCAAGCACCCGAGCCGGTCGCGCAAGCTGCGGAGCTTCCTCGACAGTTAAACGGGCGCCAGTTGAAACAATGCAGAACCCGGTCAGTTCACAAAAGCTGGCCGGGTTTTTTGTGCCGTTCGCGTCTCGTGGTGCGGTGTGTGTCCAGGCGGAGGTGCCAGCGGCTTGTCTTATGCAATCGGGCTTAGCCGCTCTGTTTTGTGTTCCCTGCGCCTCTCGATCGCCTCCCTTGCTTGTCCGCCTCGGCCGACAGGACTATACTTCTCCGCTTGCTAAAACCTCCAGTTTTCATTGTGCGCGTTCTGTTGAGTGAAATCGGCCGTCCGCTTTGTCGGATGGCCTGTCCGATGGGCGGGAGGCTAAGGCGTCAATCGCGGCGCCACCTGGAAGGTCGTGCCGCATGGGAGGTGTGCTATGACCATGTATATCATGCTGATCAACTGGACGGAGCAGGGGGTCAAGACGGTGCGCGACTCGCCGAAGCGTCTCGACGCGGCGAAGAAGCTGCTGAGTGACATGGGTGGCTCGTTCAAGGAATTCTATCTGACCATGGGCGAACACGACATGGTGGCGGTTTGCGAAGCGCCCGACGACGCCGTGGCGGCACGGTTTGCTCTGTCCCTCGGTTCGGCCGGCAATGTGCGCACGCGCACATTGAAGGCCTTTCCCGAGGCCGCCTACCGCGAACTGATCAATTCGCTGGGCTAAGCGGGTTTCTGAAAAAGCGTCCTTGCGGTTTTCCTGTCACAACCTGTGCTCGACAGGAAAGGCCAAGCAGATGAATCGCTGGCTTGCCAACGAAAATCTGCTTGGCATGCCGCCGGGATCCCGCCCGGACAAAGACGGTGACGGTGCCTTTGCCGGGTAGGGCGATACCTCTGGACCATCCGATCTCTATCAGGCGGAACCGGGTCGCGTGGTGGTGGGCGCGGCTAACGGATTGCTAGGAACGGAAGACGCGGCGTGGTAGTGAACACCACGCCGGCCAGCCAGCCCGGTTGAACGTCCTTCCATCTGCGGCCGGTCACGCTCCGGCCAGTATCCGGCCATATCCACCCATCATGCAGCAGACAGTGAAAAACCGGCGGGGAACTTTTGGCGCGGGGCTCTTTGCCTCCGTTGCGCTGCATGTCGCGATCGCCGCGCTGCTCCTCTTCCGTCTGCCGCCCGCCGCGCCGGAACCGCAGAAGGAAGAGACGATCAAGATCGAGATGGTGCCGGAACCGGAGAAGAAGCCCGAGCCTGAGAAGAAGCCGGCCGAGAAGAAGGCGGAGCCGGAGAAAAAGCCCAAACCCGAGACGAAACCGGCGCAGAAGCCGGAGGCCGAAATGAAGCCGCAGGAAAAACCGGCGACCCCGGCCAGGGTCGAGCAGCGCCCGGCCGAGAAACAGGCTGCGTCGCAGAGGAACCAGCCGCAGGCCTTCGAATCTGCCGCGAGAGAGGGCGGCAAGGAAGCGGGCGGCGCGCGACCCTCCGAGCCGCTGCCGAGGCCCGAGGTCGAGCCGCGCGCCGACCGCGCCACGCCGCCGGTCGAGAGCAAGGTGACGGAGAAAGCCGAGGAGGTGATGCAAAAGCCGGACGACACTTCCGAGGAGACGCAGAAGGCTGCCAAGCCGCCCGAACTCGACCTTCCCGAAACCGAAGATGCCAACCAGACCCTGAACGAAGGCGTGGCGGCCATACGCACGGTGCCGAAGCCGGTGTCGAAACCGGAGCAAAAGCCGACGGACGTCGCGCTGGCAAATCCGAAACAGCCCGCCTCGGCCGACGGCACGGCAGCCGATGCGAGGCCGCTGCTGCCGCCGTCGGATCTGCCGAAGGCCAAGGAATTGTTTACCGCCGACGCACTCTCGAATCCGCGGGCGCGCCAGGCGCTCGGCAAACTGCCGCCAAACCGGCGGATCGTGCAGATTTGTACGTTTGAAACCTTGGAGCAAATACGCCATGCGCGACCGGAAACACTGCCTGAAGGCATTGTGGCCTTTGCCAACGGAGGGGGTTTGATCGCCGGTCAGACGTTGCGTGCCACCGGCGGCGCCTTTGTCAGTCGCCGGGTTTGGCACGATATCGAGTTCGAGTGTACCGTGGATGAGGAGTTTCGGCGTGTAACATCGTTCCGTTTCGCCATCGGCAACGTCATTTCGGAGGGCGAGCGGGAGGCGCGCGGCCTGCCGAACGATTGACCGCCGCCGCCTCCAACCCGCTACTTGTAGAACCCTTCGCGCAGATTGATGCCGTGCTCCAGCCAGACCTTCATGGCGCACAGCGCGCCGGTCCAGCCCTCGCAATTGCCGTAGGATGCCTTGAGGGCACCGGCCGTCTCGCGCCAGCCTTCCTCTGAAATCGTCACCAGCGTCCGGTTTCCGTCGACGGGCTCGAAGGTCATCGTCACGGTCGTGTCGTAGCCGGCGCCCGCATTGTCGGCCTCCATCCGGTTGGCTTCATTGGCGGCCCATTGCAGCACGATCTTCTTGTCCTTGACGACATCGACCACCTTCACCGGGAAGGCCCCGGGAAAGTCGTGAAAATCCCATGTGACGGTGGCGCCGGTCTCGATCCGGCCCTTGGCGCCGCCGGTGGTGAAATAACGCGACAATTGCGCGGGGTCGATGACCGCCTCGAAAACCTCCGAGACCGGCTTGGCGATCCGGCCCGCGACCTTGAACTTCAGTTCCATGATCCTTCCTCCTGTCTTCTGCTTGTTCTCGGCCCCATTATGTTATAAAAATATAACATGTCAATCGATGAAAAAAACGACAGAATCTTCAAGGCCTTGGCCGCCTCCAGCCGGCGTACGATGCTCGATATGCTGAAGGATCATCCACAAACGACGGGCGAATTATGCGCGCGTTTTCCTGCCCTCGACCGCTGCACGGTGATGCAGCATCTCAAGGTTCTGGAGCAGGCAGACCTCGTCATCGTCCGCCGCGAGGGCCGCGAGCGCTGGAACTATCTCAATCCGCTGCCGATCAAGGAAATTCACGACCGTTGGATCGGTCCCTATGCCGTCCAGGCGGTGAGCCTGCTCGGGCGGCTGAAGGAGGATCTCGAGGGGTGAAAACCTGTTACTGGCCCGCAGCCTTTTCCAGTCCCGCCACGTCGATCTTCACCATCCGCATCATCGCGTCGGTGGCGCGCTTGGCCCGGGCCGGGTCCGGGTCGTTGAGAAGCTGCATAAGCGCATCGGGAATGATCTGCCAGCTGAGGCCGAAGCGGTCGGTCAGCCAGCCGCATTGCTGCGGATGCCCGCCTTCCAGCAGCCGATCCCAGTAATAGTCGACCTCCGCCTGGTCGGCGCATTTGACGAAGAAGGAGACGGCGGGGGTGAAATGATAGTGCGGCCCGCCGTTCAGCCCCATGAATTCCTGGCCTTCCAGTTCGAAGGCCGCGGTGAAGGTTTTTCCGTCCGGCCCGTGCTTGTGATAGGTGACCTTGGCCTGTTTGAAAATCGACGTGTAGAACTCCAGCGCCTCGTCGAGCCGGTCGTCGAACCAGAGAAACGGCGTGATCTTCTGCATGCTCTCGTCCTCCCTTGAGCTATGTCGATTGATCTAGGTCCGCCGCGCCGGCATTCAACCGGCCGAGCGCCGGCAGATAGGCTAAACTCCAGTCAGCGCCCGCCCGCCTGAAAATGCCAATCAAAAACCGCAACGCCGGGCGCTTGTGCTGTGGGCAGCGCCGGTTTCCACGAGAACCACAACGAGGGGTGAGGGCGCCTGCATCCCGCGGTTTGCGCGGCCGCGAGCAAGGGGGAGCGCGGTCGCCGGTCATTCTTGCCTGTCCCGCTTGCCTATCCCGCTTGCCTATCCCGCTTGATTGTCCCGCCGCGGCCGCGGTTCAGCGCCGAATCCAGTCATTCGCCATCGCTAAAAAAAGGGAAGCGCGTTACAATGGCGACGGACGTAACACGGACGCGTTCATAGAGGGAATGCAATGGCGCAATCGATCCATCCTGCCGCGACTCATCACCTGCCGATTTTCATCACCGAACCTGGGCAAACCGACTATCTCTTCAACGGGGTCGTGATCTTTCTGCTGGTCGCCGTGCTCGTCGTCGGCAACTTGTATTTTCAGCTTCATGCCCTTCCGGAGCGCCGGGCGCACCGGACCAGCAAGGTTCAGATGGAGATCGTCGCCATTCTGGCGCTGATCTCTCTCTTCACGCACAACCATATCTACTGGATTGCCGGCCTGCTGCTCGCCTTCGTCGAGATCCCCGATTTTTCGACGCCACTCAACTCGATCGCCCAGTCACTGGCGAAACTCTCGCGGCGCGACGCCGAAAAAACCGAGGAGCCGGAACCGCTGCCTGAAGAGCTTGCCGAGGCAACCGAATCTCCGCCCAGGATGGTCGGGCATGGGGGAGGGATCTGAACATGTTCGAGTTGATGCTGTGTTCGTTACTGACGGTCTTCCCCGATTATCTCTATCGCCGATATGCCCAGGGAAAGCGGCTCGGCCGCGAAATCAACCTTTACACCGTGTGGTATGAGCTGCGCTGGGGCATTACCGCCTGCCTGGTGCTCACCATTTCGCTGATCACGTTGATCTTCTACTTTCATCCCTCGACGAAGAGCGTCACGGCCGTATTCCGGACGGTGACGATCCTGCCTGAAGCGATCGGGCGCGTCGACGAGGTCTATGTCGGCATCAACCAGAAGGTTGAAGCCGGCGCGCCGCTCTTCCGCCTCGACGGCTCTCAGCAGCAAGCTGCGCTTGAGAGCGCCCGCCGGCGGATCGCGGAAATCGATGCCGCGATGGAGGTGGCTCAAACCGAACTTGCAGGAGCGGATGGCGCAATCCAGGAGGCACAGGGCGCCTACCAGATGGCGGTGGACGAATACGAGATGAAGGCGGAGCTTCTGAAAACCGACGCCGTGGCCCGGCGCGAGGTCGAACGTCTGCAGACATCCATCGAAAGCCGCAAGGGCGCGGTTGACGCAACGCTTGCGAAGAAAAAGACCCTGGAGACGCAGATATCGGCCCTGCTGCCAGCCCAAAAGGCAAGCGCCGCGGCCGCCGAGAAAGAGGCGCAGGTAGCGCTGGACAAGACACTCGTCAAAGCCGGTGTAGCCGGCTCGGTCCAGCAGTTCACGCTGCGGCGCGGCGATATCGTCAACTCGATGCTGCGGCCCGCCGGCATCCTCGTGCCGTCGGAGGCCGGTCGTGTCGCCCTCATCGCGGGTTTCGGGCAGATCGAGGCACAGGTGATGAAGCAGGGAATGATCGCCGAGGCAACCTGCGTCGGCAAGCCCTTCACCATCATTCCGATGGTCGTCACCGTTGTCCAGGATGTCATTGCCGCCGGGCAGTTGCGGCCCACGGACCAGCTTGTCGATGCTCAGCAAATGGCCAAGCCCGGAACGCTCACCGTCTACCTGGAGCCGCTCTATCCCGGGCAATTGGAAGGCATTCCACCTGGAAGCAGCTGCATTGCCAATGCCTACACGAACAACCACGATGCGCTCGCAGACGAGAATATCGGCACGCTGCAATGGCTCTACCTTCACGTCGTGGACGCGGTCGGCCTTGTCCACGCCATGATCCTGCGGATGCAGGCGGTACTGCTCCCGGTGCAAACGCTCGTGCTATCGGGTCATTAAGGCTGTCGAGCGGGAGCGTGATGGCGAGCCTGCGGTCTTTGGCCATCGCGGCTCGCGATCGGCTGTTTGTGCTTGCTCACTCGCCAATGTGGGGGCATTGTTAAGCCGGTAAGGCGAGAGGTCAGGCCTTGCAGCGCTTGATCCCGGCCTCGGCGGCAGCGCGGAGGCCGAGTGCTGTTTTGCCTTCGAGCAGGCCGTTTGCGTCCGGCATGGGCTGAGCCTTGAAGCACGTGTCGTGCCGCCTTTTCCCGATAGGGCGAGGAGGTTGCCCATGTCTACGCTTTCCATCGACCATCCGTTACAACCGGGAGACCGGGTCCCGAACATCGTGCTGGATGCGATCTCGCACGAGGGGAAGGTCGCACTTGATGATTTTCGTGGCCGCACCCCGTTGCTGATCGGCTTGTTTCGAGGCCTGCATTGCCCGTTCTGCCGGCGCCATGTGGCGGCGATGGCAGACCTCAACGCGGCCCTGCGCGAGAAAGGCGTCGAGTCTCTGGCGGTGGTCAACACCCCCGTCGAGCGCGCGCGCCTCTATTTCCGCTACCATCCGATACCCGATCTTCTTGCCGCCTCCGACCCGGCGCGGGCCTCGCACCGCGCCTTCGGCTTGCCGATCATCGAGTTCACGCAGAATGAGACGGACTGGCCGCGCAAGGTCGGAATGGACGAGGTCATGACGATGCGGGTCGACATGCCCGACGAATTGCCCGAACCGATGGACCCGCCCACGGCGGGCGACCTTCTGAGCAAGAAGGACGGCTACGAAATCACGGAAGCCGACCGGCAAGTGAGCTTGGCCGGCCACATGCAGCTCGTCGGCCACTTCCTGCTTGATCGCGAAGGCGTGGTGCGCTGGAGCTTCACGGAAGTTGAACAGGAAGGCCGAAACATTTGCCGGGCACTGAACCCGGAAGAACTGATGTCGGCAGCTTGCGAGGTTGCGCATTGAGGGCGAAAACCGCGACCGCCGCCGCGCATCCCTCTGCGGGCCTGAACATCGTCGCGATGCTCAAGCGCGGCGGCCAAGGCTGCCGCGGCTTCGTAGCAGTTCCCATTGAACGGCGCGCGGACTGATTAAAAGAAGCTGTAGCTCCAGCACAGATTTAGTTGATGCTGCAGGGCTCCGAAGGACTCGAATGGCGCATTTTGAGCGAGCGGGGAGCCAAATTTTCCCCGTTCATCCCCGCCTATTGCGCCCGTGCCATACTCCGCTCGTCCCGCCATCGGATACACCGGATAGCGTTGCCGGCGAGGCGGGGCCGGTGCCTTCGGTCTGTGTTTGAAACGCAGGCGCGGCATCGTTCATAGTCAACAGGCTTTTTGAAAAAAATGACAGTTTTTTGACAAACCCTTGCGCTGCAGGGCGTTGCTGTGGTGCGACCGCCAAAAGGCCGCCTGGAGGGAACCGAAATCACTGTTCTGCCCTCACTTCTTCACAATCGCCGACTCTAACCGGGGTTCGGATTTTGATTGCAAGGTGCTTCGCCGGCCTCCCCTCCCACCTGCGTGGTCGACGGCTCTACTGTTTGACTCGCAGGCGCGAAAGATGCGACACCTTCGCACAACATACCGAGACCATAATAAGAAACGGCGGATAATCAGGGCTTCTCTATATTGGCATGATCACGGACAAGACCACGATGCGGTCGCTCGGCAACGAGCCGCCAATCCTTGCGGATGGACGCAGGGCCCCCGACCGGCGCGAGATTTCTCTGCGCTGGCTTTCGGGTACGTTCCTCACCGGCATCACCTCCAGCCTGCTGATGGGCGTCGCGCTGTTTGCAGCCCTTGACGGCCGCCAGCAGCTCGCCATCCCCGCCGAAGCCTATGCCGCCCTCGGCCCGGCAGCCGGCGGAGCACAGCCGACCGCCGCCAAGCGCGGCGACCGCATCCTGACGCCGAGCATCGTCGCCAAGCCCTCCGACCGCACCATCATGGAAGTCTCGACCATGATCCATGACGGCGAGAAGGAAGTGGTGCGGCGCCAGCCCTTCGCCCATGTGAAGATGACGCTTGCCGCCAACCACCAGCCGGCCGACAGCTACCCCTCCTTCGATCCCCTTGCCATTTTCTCGAACGAAGAGACGGACGGCGCCCCGCCGGTCAGCCGCACCGGAACGCTGTACGGCTCGGATGTCGAGTCCGAGGTCGCGCTGAAGACCGTCGACTTCCCGCTCAAGGGGTCAACGTTGAAATTCGCCTCCTCGATGTCGCTCGACGAGGTCGAGGAGAATGTCCGCACCAACGGTTCGGTGCTGACCGACGGCAACACCCAGATCGCCTCGCTCTTTTATGTCGACCCCCGCCGCTTCGCCTCCGACGCATCCGATCTCGACCTGATCCAGGGCCTGTCCGCCCGCGTCGTCGAGGAGAACATGACTGTTTCGGCCTTCGAGAACATCACCGACCAGAGCGCCGAATATGCCGACGACGTCATTCCCGTGCGTCGCGCGACGCCGATCGCAAATGTGATGATCAATGCCGGCTATGCCAAGGCGCAGGCCGAGGACATCGCCGGCTACCTGCGCCCCGCGCTCGACGCGAAGGAACTGCAGGAAGGCGACGTCCTGCGCATCGGCATCATCCAGAAGGGCGAAAATGGCGAAGCGAAGATCGTCCGCGCCAGCGTCTATTCGCGCGGCAGCCATGTCTTCACCATGGCACTGGACGACACCGGCCATTTCGTCAAGGGCTTCGAGCCGCCGCAGTTGGCCGCCGTCGCCTCCGCCTTCGACGACAACGGCACGCCGGCGATCACCGCCGGCTACGACCTGCCGCGAGTCTATGACGGCGTCTACCGGGCTGCCCTCTCCTACGGCATGAATTCGACGATGGTCGCCCAGATCATCAAGCTGCTTGCCAGCAATGTCGACTTCCAGGCGCAGCTGAAGCCGTCCGACAGGCTCGAGGCCTTCTTCTCCGTGGCCGACGACAGCGGCAAGGCGACCGACGACAGCGAACTGCTCTATGTCAACGCCCGCTTCGGCGATGCCGAGACGCGCTTCTACCGGTTCCAGGATCCGGACGACAACACGATCGATTACTACAATGAGCAGGGCAAGAGCATTCGCCAGTTCCTGCTGCGCAATCCCGTCCCGAACGGCAGTTTCCGCTCCGGCTTCGGCATGCGCCGCCACCCGATCCTCGGCTTTTCGCGCATGCATACCGGCGTCGACTGGTCGGCGCCGCGCGGCACGCCGATCATCGCCGCCGGCAATGGCGTGGTCGAAAAGGCCGGCTGGGATTCGGGCGGCTACGGCAACCAGACGCTGATCCGCCACGCCAATGGCTATGTCTCGTCCTACAACCACCAGAGCGCCATCGCCAAGGGCGTCACCCCCGGCGCCAAGGTCGTCCAGGGCCAGGTGATCGGCTGGGTCGGCACGACCGGCCTGTCGACCGGTCCGCACCTGCACTACGAACTGATCGTCAACGGCAACCGCGTCGATCCGCTGCGCATTCGCCTGCCCGGCGGCAAGTCGCTGGAGGGCGAGGCCCTCGCCCAGTTCGAAAAAGAACGCACCCGCATCGACGAACTGCTTGCCAAGGACAATGGCGCCGAAGTGGCGGCGGCGCAGTAAATAAAAGGCTGCACCTGGAATTCGCTGCAGCCCGCCTTGCGTTCAGTGCTCGATCGTCAACGTCCCCTGATCCGCGTCGAGTTCAGCCATCGAACCGCTCGGCAGGCTCACCGGCCGTTCCCCGTGCCCGACCGGCAGACCACCGAGAACCGGAACGCTGAGCCGTTCCAGATGATCACGCAAAATATCGATGATCACCCGCCCGCGGGACGGCTCCACCATCATGAACTGGCCGACCGCAACGCCCGAAAGCCCGTTGAGATGGCCAGCCTTGCGCAGCATGGTCAAAGCCCGGTCGACCCGCCCCGGATAACAATCGGTCGCTTCCAACAACAGAACGGCGCCGGTGAGATCAGGCAAGGCCCATCCGGCGGCCGTGACAATCAGGTCCAGATTGCCGCCGACAAGGGGACCTTCTGCCTTGCCCGTGGTGGTCAGTGTACCCGTGGGCTCACCGGGCCGCGATGCGATGGTGATACGGCCGCGCGCGGTCAGCATTCGCAAGATAGCATCGCGATTTTCGATATCGACACCACCTTCATCGCCGAACAGCGCGCCATGGATACCCACAAGCCCGCATCGGCGCAAAAGCATGAGATGGAGAATGGTGATATCGCTCAATCCCACCAGCACCTTCGGGTCAAAGCGCACGGCATCGAAATCGAGCCGGTCGGCAATGCGGTAGGAGCCCTTGCCGCCGCGCGTCGCAAAGATTGCGCGGATGTCGGGATCGCGAAACGCGGCGTTCATGTCATCGAGCCGCTCGTCGTCCGTGCCCGCCAGATAAGCATGGCGATCGAAGGCATGCACACCGAAATCGACGCGAAAACCCAATTCCTTCAAAGAGCGTGCGCGTGCGGCAATCGTATCGCGATCCGGCGCGCTGGCCGGCGAGACGAAACGGATGCGGTCGCCGGGTTTCAGCTTCGGCGGGATGATGATCGAACGTTGTCCACTGTCGCTCTTGATTTCACCGCGCATGCGCCCCCCGTCCCGGATCGCCCTGACGAAAAAGGCCGCCCCGAAGGACGGCCTCCCTTTGCGTCGTGCGTCAGGCCGCAGCCTTCTCGGCCCCGCCGCTGAGCTTGAAGTTCAAGCGATCCGACCCGGCATAGGCCTTGATGGTCGAGCCGTCCGGGAAACTGCCCTGGAGGATCTGCTCGGCGAGCGGATCCTGGACGTATTTCTGCACCGCCCGCTTCAGGGGACGCGCGCCATAGGCCGGATCGTAGCCCTTGTCGGCAAGGAAGGCGCGAGCCTCGTCGTCGAGTTCGAGCGTGATCTTGCGCTCGGCGAGCAGTTGCCGCAGACGCGCCAGCTGGATATCGACGATCGCCCCCATCTCGCCGCGCTTCAGGCGGTGGAACAGGATGATCTCGTCGACCCGGTTGAGGAACTCCGGCCGGAAATGGCCGCGCACCACATCCATCACCTGGTCGCGCACCATGTCGCTGTCGTCGTTCTCGCCGAGCTGGATGAGATACTCGGCCCCGAGGTTGGAGGTCATGATGATCATCGTGTTGCGGAAATCGACCGTGCGGCCCTGGCCATCGGTCAGCCGGCCGTCGTCGAGCACCTGCAGGAGCACGTTGAAGACATCCGGATGCGCTTTCTCGATCTCGTCGAACAGCACGACCTGGTATGGCCTGCGCCGCACGGATTCCGTCAGCGCGCCGCCTTCCTCGTAACCGACATAGCCGGGAGGCGCACCGATCAGCCGGGCGACGGAGTGTTTCTCCATATATTCCGACATGTCCATGCGCACCATCGCCGTCTCCTCGTCAAAGAGGAAACGAGCCAGCGCCTTGGTCAGCTCCGTCTTGCCGACGCCGGTGGGGCCAAGGAAGATGAACGAACCGATCGGCCGGTTCGGATCCTGCAGACCCGCCCGCGAGCGGCGAACCGCACGCGACACGGCCTGAACCGCATCGCCCTGGCCGACCACCCATTTGGCCAGTTCGTCTTCCATCCGCAGCAGCTTGTCGCGCTCACCCTCCAGCATCTTGTCGACCGGGATGCCGGTCCAGCGGGAAACGACATGGGCGATGTTGTCCGGCGTCACGACTTCCTGCACCATCGGATTGACGGTGGCGCCGTCCTCTCCTTCGGCGGCTTCCAGCTCCTTTTCCAGCTTCGGGATCACCCCATAGGCAAGCTCGCCAGCCCGCTGGAATTCGCCCTTGCGCTGGGCGATCGCCAGCTCGTTTCGGGCTTCGTCGAGTTGCTTCTTCAGGTCGGCAGCCAGACCGAGCTTCGACTTTTCCGCCTGCCAGCGGGCCGTCAGCGCATCGGCCTGTTCTTCCAGCCCGGTAAGGTCGATCTCCAGCTTTTCCAGCCGGTCCTTCGACGACCGGTCGGTCTCCTTCTTCAGCGCCTCGCGCTCGATCTTCAACTGGATGATGCGGCGGTCGAGTTCGTCCAGTTCCTCCGGCTTGGAATCCACCTGCATCCTGAGCCGCGACGCGGCCTCGTCCATCAGGTCGATCGCCTTGTCCGGCAGGAACCGATCAGTGATGTAGCGGTTGGACAAGGTCGCAGCCGCAACCAGCGCCGAGTCGGAGATCCGGACCTTGTGATGCTGCTCGTATTTTTCCTTCAATCCGCGCAGGATCGAGATCGTGTCCTCGACCGTCGGCTCGTTGACCATCACCGGCTGGAACCTTCGGGCAAGGGCTGCGTCCTTTTCCACGTGCTTGCGGTACTCGTCGAGCGTGGTGGCGCCGACGCAGTGTAGCTCGCCGCGGGCAAGGGCCGGCTTCAGCAGGTTGGAGGCGTCCATTGCCCCGTCCGCCTTGCCGGCGCCGACCAGCGTGTGCATCTCGTCGATGAACAGGATGATTTCGCCTGCTTCCGCCTGGACCTCGGAGAGAATGGCCTTCAGCCGCTCTTCGAACTCGCCGCGGAATTTCGCACCGGCAATCAGGGCGCCCATGTCGAGCGCCATCAGCTTCTTGTCCTTCAGGCTTTCCGGCACGTCGCCGTTGACGATGCGCAGCGCCAGGCCCTCGGCAATCGCCGTCTTGCCGACGCCGGGCTCGCCGATCAGCACCGGATTGTTCTTGGTGCGGCGCGACAGCACCTGGATCGTGCGGCGGATCTCGTCGTCGCGGCCGATCACCGGGTCGAGCTTGCCTTCGCGGGCATCGCCCGTCAGGTCGCGCGCATATTTCTTCAGGGCGTCGAAGCCCGCTTCGGCATTGGCACCATCGGCCGTGCGGCCCTTGCGGATGTCGTTGATGACCTGGTTGAGCTTGGCAGCGGTCACGCCCGCCTTCGACAGGATGCCGGAGGTTGCAGCCGACGTCTCGATGATCAGCGCCTGCAGCAAGCGCTCGACGGTGACGAAGCTGTCGCCGGCCTTCTTGGCCGCCTCTTCAGCGGTCGAAAACACGCGCGCCAGCGGCTGTGCCAAAGACAGCGACCCATTGCCACCCGAGACCTTCGGCAGCTTGGCAAGCGCCGCATCATTGGCGATCCGGGCAGCCTTTGCATCGCCACCGGCCCGCTCGATCAGCGATGCCGCCATGCCCTGGTCGTCGTCGAGCAGGACTTTCAGGATATGTTCGGGAGTGAATTGCGGATGGCCCTGCGCCAGCGCATAGGTTTGCGCCGATTGCAGGAAACCGCGCACGCGCTCGGAGTATTTTTCAATATTCATCTGTCGACCTCCATAAATCGGCCAGCCCGTTCGCGGCACTGCCGATGGTTCAGGATCAGGCCCCCTGAAAAGGCAAGCCTGTCATTTCCGGTCGATATCTGCCTTGCGCAGGATCAACCCGTTGAAGCGAATATGGGGGAGGAATTTTGGAAATTAAAGGGGCTGATCTGTCTCTCTTTCCGAGCACTGGACAGCCGCCAGCCGGCACGGATGTGTGGTCTTCCAAAGGACTGCGATGGTAACACTGAGGAGTAGGAGTTCCGAAACTGGCGTGGCAAACCAGATGCCGCCTTCACCGAAGACGCAGACCCTTGTACGAGCGTTGCCACAGCCCGCCCCCCAAGCTGTTTCCGAAAATGGCCTGCACCGCTGGCTCATGCTAAATAGCGGCAGGAAGGCGAAGGTCATGATCCCGTAATGTTGGGCGATCAGTTCTACGCCTTGGTCGAACCAGCCAGAAACGCATCACCGCCCTTACACCACGAAAAAACCCGGCCGCGAGCGGACCGGGTTCTTCAATATTCAGCGCCGTACGGCAGCCTACCCTTTTACTCGCCGGCAGCATCAACGAGGGCCGGAACGTCCGGCTGTTCGCCCGTCGCGGCGGCCTCGTCGCCAGCGGCATCGCTGCGGCGCGGCTGGCGGCGGGGGCGCGGGGCGGCACGGCGGCGCGTCGGGGCGGCCCCGGTCGGGGCTTCCGCTTCCAGTGTAACTTCTGCCGGCGTGCCTTCGATCACCGGCTGCGGGCCGGAACCGTCGATGACCGGCTGCGGCTGCAGGTCGGGGCGCGCCTGCGGCTGGGCCTGTTCGGGCCGCTGCTGGCGCTGGCGGTCATGGCGCTGGCGGTCGCGGCGCTCGCCGTCCTGCTGGCGCGGCGGGCGATCGGCCTGCTGAGGGCGACCCACATCAGGCTGCTGGTCTTGGATGGAGGCGCTTTCGTCGACGTCGTTCTGGTCGAGATCGTCGTCGCGCTCGTTGCCGTCGCGATCCTGGTAATCGGACCGGTCGCCGTAGTCGTTGCGATCGTCACGCTGGAAACGTTCCTGCATCTGCGCCTGGGCGGCGGCAATGATGCGGTTGTAGTGCTCGGCATGCTGAAGGTAGTTTTCCGCAATGACCCGGTCGCCGGAGCTCTGCGCGTCTCGGGCAAGGGTCGCATATTTCTCGGCAATATGCTGCGCGGTACCCCGGATCTTCACGTCCGGTCCGGAACTGTCATAGGTCCGGGTCAGCGGATTGGAACCCTTCCGGTTATGGTTGTTGTTACCACCGCTGTTGTTGCTGCTGTTATTGTTGTTACGCCCACGGCCGCGCTTGTTTTGCTGTCCTGGCCTCATCGTTCACTCACCTGCATTCTCTTGATATTGATGATCATGTGGTTGCGTGGCTTGTCGGGGATTCCGGAACAGGCAAACACGCGCCGCGACCCAACCGTCTTTTGGCGGCGCCGTCGCTGGTTAAAGTCAAATTAACAGGTACCCGCACCAGGCACTGTCGAACCTTAGCAACTCTTTTGTGAGAGCAATCCCTGTGGCCAGGTCTGACCGGAACGAATCTCTGGTCTAAGACCTTCTGCCCAGTGCGTGACTGCCAACCTATCCCGCCTGCCGTGGAATTCCAAGCCTTTTCTTCACGTTTTCGAAAAGAACGTTCCATCAGACGGCTATTTTCAGGCATTAGTTGCAGAAGGAGAACACTATGGCCCGGTCATTGCCGCCAAGATCGCGTATCCTGTCGACGATCCGAAACCCCTTTTCCTCGAAAACGCTTCCCACCACCTGCAGTTGATCATAGCCGATCTCGACCCCGACGACACCGCCCTCGGCCAGATGGCCGGCGGCATTCGCGGCGATGATGCGATAGGCGTCCAGCCCGTCGGCACCGCCGTCCAGCGCCAGCGCCGGATCGTGATCCCGCACCTCCGGCGCGAGCGACGCGACCACGTCAGTGCATATATAGGGCGGATTTGACACGATTATGTCGAACACACCCTCGATCCGCTCGAACCAGTCGCTTTCAACAGCCACAAAGCGGTCGTCGAGCGTGTTGCGCACCGCATTGGCCCGCGCCATCGCGACGGCACCGACGGCAAGATCGGAGCCGACGCCGGTTGCCTCCGGTACGGCGCTGAGCAGCGCCAGGCAGATCGCCCCGGTTCCCGTGCCGAGATCGATGATCCGGCAGCTTCCCTTGGCGGCGACGGTGCGCCGCGCAAACGGAATGAGCCCCTCGACGATCATCTCCGAATCCGGCCGTGGCTCCAGCGTGTCCTTCGACATGCCGAGGGTCAGCCCGTAGAATTCCCGTTGGCCGAGAATGCGGTTCACGGGCTCGTGCGCTGCGCGTCGCGCAATCGCGGCGCGAATCCGTTCGGCGTCCTCCGGCGCGACCGCCTCGCTGCCGCGCGTCATGAAAGCCGCCGCCGGCAGATCTAGCAGGCCGGAAATCAGCACCCGCGCGTCGAATGCCGCCTCGCCGATATGCGCCTTGAGGAATCGCGCCTTCGCCTCGGCAAACAGGCTGTCGAGCGTATCGGTCATCCCTGGGTCTCGCCCAGTTGCGCCAGCTGATCAGCCTGGTAGTCGGCCAGCAGCGCATCGACCACCTCGTCGATCTCGCCCATCATCATCCGGTCGATCTTGTAGAGCGTCAGGTTGATGCGATGGTCGGTGACGCGGCCCTGCGGGAAGTTGTAGGTGCGGATGCGTTCCGAGCGATCGCCGGAACCGACCTGGCTCTTGCGCGAGGCCGAGCGCTCGCTGTCGGCCTTCTGCCGCTCCATGTCGTAGAGCCGCGAGCGCAGGACCTGCATCGCCTTGGCACGGTTCTGGTGCTGCGACTTCTCCGAACTGGTGACGACGATGCCCGATGGCAGATGCGTGATGCGAACGGCCGAGTCCGTCGTGTTGACGTGCTGTCCGCCCGCGCCGGACGAGCGCATCGTGTCGATGCGGATGTCCTCGTTGCGGATCTCGATGTCGATGTCCTCCGCTTCCGGCAGCACCGCGACGGTCGCCGCCGAGGTATGGATGCGTCCTTGCGTTTCCGTATCCGGCACGCGCTGGACCCGGTGTACGCCGGATTCGAATTTCAGCTTGGAAAACACCCCGCGCCCGGTGACGGTCGCGATGATTTCCTTGTAGCCGCCGGCATCGCCCTCGCTTGCCGAAAGCACCTCGACCTTCCAGCCCTTGTCGGCGGCATAGCGCTCATACATGCGGAAGAGGTCGCCGGCAAAAAGCGCCGCCTCCGACCCCCCCGTGCCGGCGCGGATTTCAAGGATGGCGCTCTTCTCGTCGGCCGCATCCTTCGGCAGGAGCAGGATCTGCATGTCCTTCTCCAGCGCCTCGATGCGCGCCTCGATCTCCGGCTTTTCCATCTCGGCCAGATCGCGCATATCGCGGTCGGTGCTTTTGTCGGCCAGCAGCGCCGCGATATCGGCAAGCTCGCCTTGCGCCTTCTCATACTGCCTGATCTTCGTCACTACCGGCTGCAGCTCGGAATATTCGGACGCCAGCTTCACATAGACATCCGCCGCCGGCCCCTCGGCCATGCGCGCCTCGATCTCACTGAAGCGGCGCTCCAGCTCGCGCATCTTTTCAACAGGTAAGGTTGCCAATGTTTACTCCGTAAGACCGCGACGACAGCGGTCTTTTCAATGGTTCTTGTCCCTCGTCAGGGCATTCTTTTGAGGAGAGTTCACCCCCCTCCGTCACTTCGTGACATCTCCCCCACAAAGGGAAGATCATTCATTTTTCCTTATTTCGTAAGGAGCGCAAGACGGTAGTGGCCAGGTGTCGGCGTCGCCGACAGAGGGGCCACGCCCGCCCCAGCCTCGACCGACCCTAGACCGGAATCCCGTTCTCCGCCGCGAATGCCACCAGCAGCTCGCGCATCGGTGTCTGATCCTTGGTGTCGTCCAGCGCGACCGCCATCATGGCCGAGAGCTTGTCGACGTCGAGCGCCAGCAGCATCGCCTTCACCGGCCCGACGGCCGTCGGCGCCATCGAGACCGAGCGGAAGCCGATCCCGAGCAGCGCCATGGCCGACAGCGGCTTGCTCGCCATTTCGCCGCACAGCGTCACCGGGGTATCGTTGCGTTCGCCCGCGCGGGTGATGTCGCGCAGGATGCGCAGGAACGGGCGGCCAAGCACGTCGAAGCGGTCCGACACCCGCGCATTGCCGCGGTCGACCGCCATCGCGAACTGGAACAGGTCGTTCGAACCGACGGAAACGAAATCGACCTCGTGCATCAGTTCGTCGAGCTGCCACAGCAGCGCCGGAACCTCCAGCATCGCGCCGAACTGCAGCTTCCTCGGCAATTGCTCGCCGACCTTCGACTGCCGCTGGATTTCCTTCTGCAAAAGCTCGCGCACGGTGCGCAGTTCAGACACTTCGGTTACCATCGGCAGCATGATGCGCAGTTCCTGGCTTGCCGAAGCTCTGAGCATGGCGCGCAGCTGCGTGCGCAAGAGGCCGGGCCGGTCGAGCGACAGCCGGATCGCCCGCCAGCCAAGCGCCGGGTTCTCCTCTTCCGCCGCACGGAAATAGGGCACCACCTTGTCGCCGCCGATATCGAGCGTGCGGAAGGTCACCGGCTTGCCGGCGGCCTGCTTGATCACGTTGCGATAGAAGGCTTCCTGCTCTTCCATCTTCGGCATGGTCGAGGCGATCATGAACTGCAGTTCGGTGCGGAACAGGCCGATGCCCTCAGCGCCCGACTCCGCAAGCTGCGGCAAGTCGACCATCAGGCCGGCATTCATCTGCAGCTTGATGTGCTTGCCATCCCTGGTCACCGGCTCGACGCCGCGCAGCGCCTTGAACTGTTCCTGCCGCCGGGCCCGAAGCTTTACCTTCTCCTCATAGGCCCGCTGCAGGTCGGCCATCGGCCGCAGGTGCACCTTGCCATCTTCGCCATCGACGATGATCGCATCGCGGTTTTCCGCCAGCGCCACGGCGCCTGCCGCCTGGCCAACGACCGGAATGCCCATGGCGCGGGCGACGATCACCACATGGCTCGTCACTGCGCCTTCTTCGAGAACCAGGCCGCGGACGTTCTCGCGCGGATAGTCCAGCAGTTCGGCAGCACCCATGGCACGCGCGACGACGATGGCATCCGGCGGGAAGTCGCTCGCCGAAAGCTTGGCGCCATAGCCGGTCAGCTGTCTGAGCAGCCGGTTGGCAAGGTCGTCGAAGTCATGCATGCGCTCGCGCAGATAGGGATCCGTCAGCCGGATCATCCGCGCCTTGGTCTCGCTCTGCACCCGCTCGACCGCCGCTTCGGCGGTCAAGCCGTTGCGGATCGCCTCTTCGAGCTTGCGCACCCAGCCGCGGTCATGCGCGAACATCCGGTAGGCTTCGAGCACGGCGCGGTGCTCGCCTTCCATGGAGACATCGCGGCGCGACAGCATGTCGTCGATCGAGATGCGCAGGGAACCGAGCGCTTCCGCCAGGCGGCCGAGTTCGTGATCGGTGTCGTCGTTCAAAAGATTGGTGACGACGATGCGCGGCTCGTGCAGCACGACGTAACCGAGGCCGATGCCATCGTTGAAACTGTTGCCGTCGATCGAGACCGGCCGCGACAGGTCGAGTTCGAGGCCCGGGCGGGTGATCTTCTTCAGTTCGCCGGTCGCCACCATTTCGGCGAGCACCATCGCCGTGGTCTCCAGCGCCTCGACCTCGTCGTCGCGATAGGTACGGCTTGCCTTGTTCTGCACGACGAGAACGCCGAGCGAGCGGCCGGTTCTGAGAATCGGCACGCCGAGGAAGGAATGGTAGATCTCTTCGCCGGTTTCCGGCAGGTAGGTGAAGGCCGGATGCGCCTGCGCGTCGGAGAGATTGAGGGGTCGCGCGGATGCCGCAATCGTACCGACGAGGCCCTGCCCCATCTGCAGTTGCGCGAGATGCACGGCGCCCGGGTTCAGGCCTTCGGTGGCATAGAGTTCGAGCACGCCGTCGGAGCGCAGCACATAGACCGAGCACACCTCCGCGACCATGTTCTGCGCTATCTGGCGAACAATCTGGTCAAGGCGCTCCTGCGGCTCGAGCGGTTCCGCCATGAGTTCGCGCAACCGCTTGAGAAGGACGCGTGGACCCGCCGAGAGGTCTCTCATCGCGTTACGTCTCCTGTCTAAAAGTCAACAACTGCAGGCGGCAAAAGGTTCCGGCGCATCCGCGCCAAAACGTCGATGCCGCCGCTTCGCTTAACTCTTATCCAGACCGTAGACGGAATGCAAAGTGCGAACGGCCAATTCGGCATAAGCGCCGTCAATCAGGATGGAAATCTTGATTTCCGAGGTGGTGATCGCCTTGATGTTGATGCCTTTTTCGGCAAGTGCGCGGAAAGCGGACGCCGCCACGCCGGCATGGCTGCGCATGCCGATGCCGATGACCGACACCTTGACCAGGCCCGATTCGCTCTGGATGACGTCGAAACCGACCTTCTCCTTGGCGCCTTCCAGCACCTTCAGGGCCTTGTCCACGTCGCCCGAAGGCACGGTGAAGGTCATGTCGGTCTTCGAGCCGTCTTC
Organism: Rhizobium giardinii bv. giardinii H152; assembly: GCF_000379605.1. Lineage (GTDB taxonomy): Bacteria > Pseudomonadota > Alphaproteobacteria > Rhizobiales > Rhizobiaceae > Pararhizobium > Pararhizobium giardinii. The sequence goes on from NZ_KB902680.1 coordinate 439,841, forward strand.
CGAAATGTTCTGGACGATCATGTCGACATTGATATGGGCTTCTGCCAGCGGGCCGAAGATCGCAGCCGAAACGCCGGGCCGGTCGGCCACGCGCCTGAGCGAAATCTGCGCTTCATCCTTGGCATAGGCGATGCCGGTGACGACTTCCTGTTCCACGATCTCTTCCTCATCACAAATCAGCGTACCGGGGGGATTGAGAAGATCGCCCATGCCCGGCGCATCGGGGTCTACGAAACTGGAGCGCACGAAGGTGCGGACCTTGTGAACCATGGCAAGCTCGACCGAGCGCACCTGCAGGACCTTGGCGCCAAGCGACGCCATTTCCAGCATTTCCTCGAATGCGATCTTCTTCATCCGCCTCGCCTTCGGCTCGATGCGCGGGTCGGTGGTGTAGACGCCGTCGACGTCGGTATAGATGTCGCAGCGATCGGCCTTGATCGCCGCCGCAATCGCCACGGCAGACGTATCCGAGCCGCCACGGCCGAGCGTCGCGATGCGGTTGTCGGGGCCGAGCCCCTGGAAGCCGGCGACGACGGCCACCTGGCCTTCGCCGAAGCGGCGGATCAGCTCGGTGCCGTCGATCTCGAGAATGCGCGCGGCGCCATGGGCGTTGTCGGTCTTGATCGGGATCTGCCAGCCCTGCCAGGAACGGGCATTGATGCCCATCGATTGCAGCGTGATCGACAGGAGCCCCGAGGTCACCTGCTCGCCGGAAGCGACCACCGCGTCGTATTCGCGCGCATCGAAGAAGGGCGAACTCGCGCCCGTCGCCTTCGGCGCGCCCTGCACCCAGCCGACCAGTTCGTTGGTCTTGCCGGACATGGCCGAGACGACCACCGCCACCTCGTGGCCGGCCTCGACTTCACGTTTCACATGGCGGGCCACATTGTAGATGCGTTCAAGATCCGCGACGGATGTCCCGCCGAATTTCATAACGATGCGTGCCATATGCCTCTACCGGTCGAAAATGCCGCGCGTCAAACCCGCGCCCGTCTGTCTTCAAGTCGCCGGTCTCTTAGCGAAATTGAGGGCGGGGTGCAATGGAGAAGGACAAGGGTTCTGGCGTAGCGGCAACCTCGCGCCATGCGGCAGAAAATGCCTTCGGCAAGCACTTCGTCGCCCGTACCGCCCGCAGCCAAACCCGAAACCCTCAGCGAGCTTTTCTCAGTACCTCTGCAAGGGTCCGCTCAATGCGTGGATCCAGCGTATGGGCAACATTGAAGCGCATGAAATCCGATGCGCCTTGCGATACGGAGAACACATTGCCGGGGGCAAGCACGATGCCCTCGGCAAGGGCAGCTTGCGCCACATGCGTAGCATCCAGCCGGTCAGGAAGTCGGCACCAGAGATAGAAGCCGCCACGAGGCAGGAGCCATGGTTCGATACCGAGCCGATGCAGTCTGTCCACCACCTCACGACGCGCCCTGGCGAGTTTGCGCCGCAGTTCCTCCATGTGCTTGCGATAGCTCCCTCCCGCCAGCACCTGGGTAATCAGTTCGGTGGCAACGGGGCTCGGTCCGCCAAAGTTGGTGGCGACCTGCAGATCGACCAGCCCATCGATCCAGTCGCGCTGCGCAGCAATGTAGCCGCAGCGGATCGACGCCGAGAGGGTCTTGGAGAAACTGCCGATGCGAATGACGCGATTGAGACCATCCAGCGCTGCAAGGCGCACCGACGGCTCGGGTTCGAAGTCAGCGAAGATATCGTCCTCGATAATTATCATCTCATGTTGTGCTGCCGCGTTCAGCAAACGATGCGCGGTTTGGGGTGGAAGCGTTGCACCCGTCGGGTTGTGAAGCGCGGAGTTGGTCAGGTACACCCGTGGTCGCTCGGCATTCAGCAGGGCTTCAAACGCCGTAAGATCAGGACCCGTTGGCGTGTAGGGAACGCCGATGATCTTCACCTGATGCGCCTTCAACAGCGCCTGAAAATTGAAATAACACGGATCGTCGATCATGACCGTGTCGCCTGGCCGGAGGAGAAAGCGACAGATCAGATCGAGTGACTGGGTTCCCGTACTCGTCAGCATCACTTCATCCGGCGTGGCCTGAATGCCCTCCTCTGCAAAGCGCGCCAAAAGCAGACGCCGCAGCGGCAAAGAGCCGCGCGTGCTGCCGTAATAGGCAAGGAGATTATCGTCGGCTCGCGCCAATCTTCGAATGGCCTGCCTCAACGCGTCATTCGGCATCCAGTCCGAGGGAAGCCACCCGCATCCGGGCTTCAGCACCGCATCATCGGAATCGAGCGACTGCCGCGACACCCAGAATGGATCGACTGCCCTTGCACGCGGCGATTCGGCTTCCGCCAGCTTGAGCGGCGGCAAAGCGGTGGTCGAAACATAGAATCCGGAGCCTCGAAGCGCCCGGATCAATCCCTCCGCGGCAAGACGATCATAGGCTTCGACCACCGTGGTTGGCGATACGCCCATCGTGGCGGCAAAGCTGCGGATCGAAGGAAGACGATCCCCCGGCGCAAGTGATCGGCTGGCGATCTTGTTCCTGATCGCCAGCATGACGTCCGTCGTGCGCGTACCGGCATCGCTGCGTGGCATGGAGGTCCCAAATTGTATGTCTAATTATACTGTTACAGTTTGTTGATATTGTACTGATCTGTGCCTGTTTACGCCAGTCTTTTGCGCGTAACTGTGCGGCAGAAAGTGAGGTGCCATGAAAACGTCGATGGAAGGTTGGGGCAGCGGGTTGCTCGGTGTCGTCATATTCAGCGGGTCGCTTCCGGCGACACGCGTTGCGGTTTCGGATTTCTCTCCGCTGTTCCTGACATCGGCCCGGGCGGTCATCGCTGCACTCCTCGGGGCAGCGTTGCTCTTTGCGCTGCGCCAGCCCAGACCGCGCGCGCACGATCTCCTGTCGCTCGCCCTAGTCGCGCTCGGCGTCGTCATCGGCTTTCCGCTGCTGACGGCAGTGGCGCTGCAATACATCACGTCGGCGCATTCGATCGTGTTCGTGGGTCTGCTTCCGCTTGCGACCGCAATCTTCGGTGTTCTCCTGGGCGGGGAACGCCCAAGGCCGCTCTTCTGGCTGTTCTCCGGGCTGGGCAGTGCCACGGTGGTCGGTTTCGCCCTGACATTTGGCGGAGAGGTGTCTGTCACGGGGGATCTGCTGATGATTGCCGCGATCATCGTCTGCGGGCTTGGCTATGCGCAAGGTGCGAAGCTCTCCCGGACATGGGGTGGATGGCAGGTGATTTCCTGGGCGCTGGTCCTCTCCCTGCCCCCGATGGCGATTATCGCCCTGATCACGCTGCCGGACACCTGGCAGGGCATCGCCGGCCCGTCTTGGATTGGGCTTGGCTATGTATCGGTCTTCAGCATGCTTATCGGCTTCGTGTTCTGGTATCGCGGCCTTGCGCTGGGCGGCATCGCGGGCGTGGGACAGTTGCAACTGCTTCAACCCTTCTTCGGTCTCCTGCTGGCCGCCAGCCTCCTGCACGAACAGGTGAGCGTCATGATGGTGGTCACAGCGCTTTCGGTCGTCGCGTGTGTGGCCGGGGCTCGCAAGTTCGCCCGCTGAGGTCGTCAAGACCCCCCCTGTCACATCCCTGACATCAAACCCTGCTCCTGTCCCTGCGACCAACAGGAACGCGACCCCATGATCGACCAGCTCAGCCGCATCAAGGCGGAAATTGCCGACAGCTTCGACGAGGAGCTGGAAATGCAGATGGAGGAGGACCGGCTCGACGACCTGGTCGCCGAGGGCATGTCGGAGGAAGCCGAGCCGACGCTCGAGCGCAGGGTCTATTTCCGCGAGCTGTTCCGCCTGCAGCATGAACTCGTGCGGCTGCAGGACTGGGTGCAGCACAATAAGCTCAAGGTCGTGGTGCTGTTCGAGGGCCGCGATTCGGCCGGCAAGGGCGGCGCCATCAAGCGCGTCACCCAGCGCCTCAATCCGCGCGTCTGCCGCACCGTCGCCCTGCCCGCCCCGACCGAGCGGGAGCGCAACCAGTGGTATTTTCAGCGCTACGTGCCGCATCTGCCGACGGCGGGCGAAATGGTGCTGTTCGACCGCTCCTGGTACAACCGCGCCGGCGTCGAGCGCGTCATGGGCTTCTGCACGCCGGACGAGCTCGAGGAATTCTTCCGGTCGGTGCCGGAATTCGAGCGCATGCTGGTGCGCTCCGGCATCGTCCTCATCAAATACTGGTTCTCGATCACCGACGAGGAGCAGGAGTTCCGCTTCAAGATGCGCATCCACGATCCCTTGAAGCAGTGGAAGCTGTCGCCGATGGACATGGAAAGCCGCGTCCACTGGGAGGAATACACCAAGGCCAAGGAAGAGATGCTGGAGCGGACCCACATCGAGGAAGCCCCCTGGTGGGTCGTCCAGGCCGTCGACAAGAAGCGAGCGCGCCTCAACTGCATCGCCCATCTGCTTGCGCAGATCCCCTACGAGGACGTGCCAAAACCGGCGATCGATTTGCCCGAGCGCGTCCGCCACGACGACTATACCCGCGCGCCGGTGCCAGCGGAGATGTACGTGCCGGACGTCTACTGAGACGGCAGAGGTGATCCGCCTTCAAGCGGCGGATCACCTTGTCCTTACGCCAGCGGCAGGAAAATATCGGTAACCGCCTCCTGTTCCGGGACATCCGGGAAGAAGCGGATGCGCTGGCAATAGAGCGGGAAGTCTCTTGGCGTCTCGCCGCTCTTCGGCAGCCAATGCGCATAAAGATGCGTCAGGGCGGGGCCTAAGCCATCGTCGGATCCTGTATGACGCAGCACGGCGCATCGGCGAGGCCCGCTTCAGTCGCAGTCCCTGGATATAGGGAAAGACACCGATGCCGAGCAGCTCGGAAAATTGCCGGTGGAAATGAAACCGCGAAAAGGCCGCCACCCCGCTGAGGGTCTCGACGCTCAGATCGTCGTCGAGATGCGCGTCGATATGGTGAAGAACGCGCTGAAACCTGTTGCGGTAATTCTGTATGGTGACCGTGTCCAAGATCGTCTCCTTCATGACGCCTGCAACCTACCGGCAGGTGTCATGGCGGACCTGACGGAAATTGCTGAGATCGACCCACCCCCATCCATTCAAGCCGCTGCCCCGCTCTTCCGCGCCACCACCGCGAGATAGGCAGCCTGCAGTTCCGCAAAGACGGAGCGCTCCGGCACCGGCGCGCCAAGATGCAAGGCCCGCAGTTCCTCCATGAACGCCTCCCACATCGGCGGCCCGCCGTTTTCCAGAAGTTCGGCGCGGATCGACAACTCTTCCGACACGGGCATGTGCCGGCGACCCCAGGCGCCCATCTGCGCCAGAAGCGGCACGAGCTGGATGGATGGCTCGGTCAGGCTGTAGATGCCCTTCTGCTTGTGGCTCGGATCGTCGGTGCGCGACAAAAGTCCCCTCTCGGTCAGCCGCTTCAGCCGGTCGGCCAGCACGTTCGAGGCGATCCCCTCTTCCGATTGGGTGAGCAGTTCGCGAAAATGCCGGCGGTTGCCGAACATGATGTCGCGGATGACGATCAGGCTCCAGCGATCGCCGAGCATTTCCAGTGTCAGGTTGATCGGGCATCCCGATCGGTGGGTCGTGTCCATTGTGTCGCCAAAACCGCTTGCAATATAGGATCAGTCATTCTACAAAGAAACTGCTTTCAAAACAAGATTGGTTCGGGAGGATATGATGAAACTGCAGCTCTTTGCTCACCCCTTCTCGTCCTACTGCCAGAAGGTCATCACCGCGCTCTACGAAAACGGCACGCCGTTCGAGCTGCGCATGCTTGGCGAGGAGACGCCGGAGGCCATTACCGAGTGGTGCGCACTCTGGCCGATGAAGCGGATGCCGGTCCTGAAGGACGGTGACGAGACCGTGCTGGAGTCGACGATCATCATCGAATATCTGGCGCTCAGCCATCCCGGCCCCGTCCGCCTGATCCCCGCGGATGCCAGGGCTGCCCTCAAGACCCGCTTGATGGACCGCTTCTTCGACAACTACGTCATGACCCCGATGCAGAAGGTGGTGTTCAACCAGATCCGGCCGGAAGCCGACCGCGATCCCTATGGTGTCCGCGAGGCGAAAGCTATGCTCGACAACGCCTATGCCTGGCTCGACGGCGCGATCGCCACATCAGAATGGGCGTCCGGCGATGCGTTCAGCCTCGCCGATTGCGCCGCCGCCCCGTCGCTGTTCTATGCCGACTGGGTCCATCCGATCCCTGAGACACTGGCGAACGCCCGCGCCTACCGCGCCCGGCTTCTCGCCCGCCCCTCCTTTGCCCGCGCCGTCGACGAAGCCCGGCCGTATCGCGGCTTCTTCCCGCTCGGCGCCCCGGATCGGGATTGAAGGTAAGAGCGTACCGACAACAACGAAGCCGGAGCGCCTCCGCATTGACTGCCTATCGGCCCTCGTATGGTCGGGCAGGAATCGGGTGGCGCCGGACAGCCCTTGTTGCGATTGAACCTCCCGTAACCCAACAGGAGGTTCAACCATGACCACGCTTTCCAACAAGGTCGCCATCATCACCGGCGCCAGCTCCGGCATTGGCCGTGCCACGGCAAAGCTCTTCGCCAGCGAGGGCGCGCGCCTCGTCGTCTCCGGCCGCCGCAAGAGCGCGCTGGACGAACTCGTCGCCGAAATCGAGGCGGAGGGCGGCGAGGCCCTCGCGATAGACGGCGATGTCCGTGACGAAGCCCATGCGGAAGCCTTGGTGGCTGCGGCAACGGAAAAATTCGGCGGCCTCGACATCGCCTTCAACAATGCCGGCAGCACCGGCGAAATGGCGCCGATCGCGCAGTTGACGCCGGACGGATGGCGGCAGACGATCGACACCAACCTCACCAGCGCCTTCTTCGGCGCGCGATATCAGGTCCCGGCGCTCGAAGCGCGCGGCGGCGGTTCGTTGATCTTCACCTCCAGCTTCGTTGGCTACACCGCCGGCATGCCGGGCATGAGCGCCTATGCCGCGGCCAAGGCGGGTCTTGTCGGACTGACACAGGTTCTGGCGACCGAACTCGGCACAAAGGGCATCCGCGTCAACGCGATCCTGCCCGGCGGAACCGATACGCCTGCGAGCATCACCAACGCCCCGGATGCCGGACCGGACGTCCTTGCGTTCGTTGAAGGCCTGCATGCGCTGAAGCGGATGGCAAGGCCGGAAGAAATCGCCCAATCCGTGCTCTACCTCGCCTCGGATGCTTCCCGCTTCACCACCGGCACGGCCATGCTCGTCGACGGCGGCGCTTCGATCAGCCGAACCTGAGGCGTCCGGCCATCTTCGCAAAAAGCAAATCACGCTCGCTTTCACATCCCCTACAATGGTGATTGGACTTCTTCATGAGCAATATCTAACATTCATATGCTGTTGCCTTGGCCGAAACCGGAACGGCGTTTTACACCATAGCGTTTTTGACTTCCTCTCGGGGAGAGCGTTTTAGAGGCAATGTATTCTCAAGCCATTTTAGGGCCCGCCACCACGTGACGGGCTCTTTGCATGTATAGCGCGGCCCGTCAGGCAAGCGATCACCCAATGGGTCAATGCATGCATCCCGAATGATGCTACGCCATTGAGCCACCCCGCGCACCGGATGCGTGGGGTTGCTCCCTTTCCGATCCGTGCCCCTCCATTGTTTATAGGCATTGTGGCGGCCGCAATGGGTCGAAATTTTCCCCGTTCATCCCCGCCCTTTGCGCCTGTGCCATACTCCCCTTGTCCCGCCATCGGATACACCGGATAGCGTTGCCGGCGAGGCGGGGCCGGTGCCTTCGGTCTGTGTTTGAAACNCAGGCGCGGCCGCGGGGGCCTGCAGAAAATGGTTTCCCTCTCGCCTGAAACAGGGCGGGGCGTGCCTGTGAGGCACACATGAGGAGCGGCGACTGGCGTGTCGGAAGACAGGCCTTTCGTGGTGCCGTCGATGCTGGAGCAATCCGGTAAAAGTCGAGCGCCACCCTGTGCCGAAAAAAGGTGCCGCCATCCCCGCAGAGAAACCGGAGTTGCAGGTAAAAACCACCGAGACGGGGCACGTCGCGTGTCACCTACTATTACTTAACTGAGGCACCCGACGTGCCCCGGCCGATCCCGCCTGGCCCTTGAGGCCGGCGAACCGAAATGACTTGAAGCACGGGCGAAAAGCCGCCGCGTGAACGCATCCGGCCGCCCTCTCACCTCTCGGAGTCTCCCATGTCCCAACCGGAATTCACCGACTACGAAAAACGCCTTTCCGCTGATCACGAGCTCCGCTGCCGTGCTCTCTTGACCGTCGAACTGATCTGGAGAACCTGCAGGACCCGCAAATGCGGCCGTGATCGGGCCTGCACCGGCCCGATGCTGGTCTCGGCCCATCAGGACCGCAAGGTCCGCATCCAGCGAGAGATCGGCCTGTCCGGCCATGCCTGCGCCCGCTTGCCGGCCTGTGTTGCCAACGCGCAGGAACCGGCCTTCCAGATCTTCGAGAGGATCATGGACGAGCTTCAGAAATATCAGATCGAGCACCCCGAATACCGCCTGCCGAAATTCGACCGCTGCCTGAAGGGGCGCCAGTTGCCGCAGGGGCTTCCCAACCCTTGACTTTCGCCCCCGATCGTCCGACTTCACAGGGAGCCTCTCCAAGGAGTTCCGACCATGAGCGAACAAGCGCGTACCACCATCGACCAGGCGCAAGTCGACCGCTTTTCCGCCATGGCCGCCGAATGGTGGGACCCGAAGGGCAAGTTCCGGCCGTTGCACAAGTTCAACCCGGTCCGCCTTGCCTATATCCGCGATCGCGTCTCGGAAAATTTCGGCCGCGACGCCAAGGCGCCGCAACCGCTGAAGGGCCTGCGCCTCCTCGATATCGGCTGCGGCGGCGGCCTTCTGTCCGAGCCGATGGCCCGCATGGGTGCCGATGTAGTCGGCGCCGATGCGTCGGAAAAGAACATCATGATCGCCAAAACCCACGCGGCCGGCAGCGGCGTCGCCGTGGATTACCGCGCCGTGACGGCTGAGGCGCTTGCGCAAGCCGGCGAGACTTTCGACGTCGTGCTCAACATGGAAGTGGTCGAGCATGTCGCCGATGTCGAGTTCTTCGTCAGCATCTGCGCCTCGATGGTCCGCCCCGGCGGCCTGATGTTCGTCGCCACCATCAACCGGACGATCAAGGCGGCGGCGCTTGCCATCTTCGCCGCCGAAAACGTGCTGCGCTGGCTGCCGCGCGGCACCCATCAATACGAAAAACTCGTGCGCCCCGAGGAACTCGAAAAGCCGATCGAGGCGAGCGGCATGACCGTGACGGAGCGCACCGGCGTGTTCTTCAATCCGCTCGCCAACCAGTGGAATCTCTCGAAAGACATGGACGTCAACTATATGCTGGTGGCCAGACGCCCGGCCTCATAGGCACGACAGTGTCGAAAATATCCCCTCCGTCATTTTCGTGACACTCGCTCGGTCGAGAACAAGGAAACGGCTTCAGGCCAATCTCCCCTCGAGGTGAGATGCCCGGCAGGGCAGAGGGGAGCGCCACTGTCATGGAATGTGGGCCTCTGACCGGCCCCGAGCCGGCAAGGCGAAAAAGGAGAATGTCGCGATGAAAACCCTCGGCATCCTCCCGGGCGCAGACGCGCAGGCAGAGCCGATCGACTATATCGGCATCTGCGAAGCCTCGGCCGCCGTCGCCCTTGACGACACTCATTTCGTCGTTGCCAGCGACGAAACCAACACCTTCCAGATCTATCGCCGCGGCATTGCCAAGCCCGTGCGGGCGCTGAAATTCAAGAGCTTCATCGGCAACGAGAAATCCGATATCGAGGCAGCCGCCCGCATCGGCGACCGGGTCTATTGGATAAGCTCCTTCTCCCGGCCCGGTGACGGCGGAAACGCCAGCGGCCGCTCCATCCTCTTCGCCTCCAGAATTGTCCAAGCCGAAGACGGCCCGACGCTCGAACCCGTCGGCGCGCCCTTCGAGGGCCTGCGCGGATACATGAAGAAGGAGTTGCACCGCCCCGGCACCGACATCAATATCGAGGGCCTCGCCGGGACCCCGGAAGGCGACCTGATGATCGGCTTTCGTGCACCGCTCATCGACAAGATGGCACCGGTGCTCCGCCTGACCAACGCCGCCGCCGTCACCGAGCGCGGCGAGGAGCCGCGCTTCGGCAAGCCGCACCTGCTCGACCTCGACGATCACGGCATCCGCAGCATCGACTGGACAGGCCTTTTGCCGCCGGTCTATCTCGTCCTCGCCGGCCCCGCGAAAGACAAGGGCGAAAAATTTTCGCTCTATTCCTGGAGCGGCGACGACCGCCCGCCGGTGAAACTTCCGCCCAGGTTCCCGAGCGATTTCACCGCCGAGGCGCTCGTCATCTACCCCGAAAAAGGCCTCGTCCAGATCCTCAGCGACGACGGCAAGAAGGGCGTGAAGGAGAGCGGTGTCCCAAAGAAGAAACGCCGCTTCCGCAGCATCGACGTCACCTTTTGACGCATCAGCCGTTTCGACGGCCCTCTCGCCCCTCACCTTCCCCTTTCCCCGCAGGCGGGAAGAGGGAAATGCGGAGTGCGCCGCTTGTCCCTTCTCCCCGTCCAACGGGGAGAAGGTGGCCGGCAGGCCGGATGAGGGGCGCGCCGCAGACGAAGATACATCTGGACGCGACAGCCAGGAACGCTGAATCCCCGCCCCTTGCTCCCACGCTAGACTTTCCACGACTGGGCAAGCCGATCGGCCGGCCCGCCGCTGTGTTGCCGCTTCGCCCTCGGCGGCGAAGGGCTCTTTGAAAAGTGAAGGTCCGCGTTGTTCCTCATGGAGACGTCAAAGCTGGTCCCCGTCCAAAGGCACGATTTTATTGCGCGTCCAGGCCGAGCGGCCGGGAGTGTGCTTGCGCCAAGCCAATCTGCAACGTATAGGTGCACGATCGAGGGAGCGAAGACACGATGATCCGCATGTTGCAAGGCGACGACGAAGCGCAATGGCGTGCGTTATGGACAGAATATCTCGACTTCGATGGCAGCACACTTGATTCCACCATCCATGATCGCACCTGGGCTCGCCTTCTGAAAGAAGGTGACCCGATGCACGGCGCGTTGGCATTGGCGGGCGGTGAAGCGGTGGGCTTCGTGCATTACATTTTCCACCCCTCGACCTGGAGCCTCGGCGATTCCTGCTATTTACAGGATTTATTTGTCGCGCCGAAGGCTCGCGGGAAGGGTTACGGCCGGGCGCTGATCACCCACGTATGTGCAGAAGCAGCTACTGTTGGATCGTCGCGCGTTTACTGGCAAACGCAGGCGGACAATGCCACTGCGATCGCGCTTTATGAAAAAGTCGCCGAACGATCGGGCTACATCCAGTTTCGGAAGTCGGTTCCGAGCTAAATTTTCCCCCGAAGCGAAATGCAACCCAGGCCAAGCGGGGGGCCAACCTTCATAGGGCCGCATTGATCGGCATTCTCTTGGCTAAGGATTTCCCGAGCTAAAGCCTGCTCCGCGGGGCAGGCCCGACATCCCCGCCCCTTTCGGCCGTGCTAGACTTTCAGCGACTGAACATGGGCAAGAAGATCGGCCTGCCCACGGCTGTTTGCCTCGGCAATCGAGCGGACACGCTGCCGGTCGATAGTATAAGCTTCGCCATCAGCGGCGAAGGGTTCTTTGAACGTGAAGGCCCGGGCCGTTGCGCCATTGTCATGGAGATACTCCAGCCGCTCGACGCCTTCTGACCAGTCGGGAATATGCCGCCCGTCGACCCACCAAAGCACCAGTGGCGGCCAGTCCGGTTTGACGTTCCAGTTGCGCGCGTGTTTCAGCGCGTCGGCATGCACGCCGCTGTAGGCAAAGGCCATCAGCGATTCGATGTCTTTCCAGACGGACAGCGACGAGGGCGCGCTGTCGAAGCCGCTGCCGAGGATAAACCGGGGAAACACCTGGGGCCCCCAGCTTCGCGGGCCCGGTACGCCGCGGTAACCGGACCGGCCGATAAAACCGGAGGCCCGCGCCGCCGCCTCGAAATTGGCCGGCTCGCGAAGAACGAAGCCTTCGACGGCGGGATCGCCCTCAGGGCCGACATGCAGGCCGAAATTATAGATCGCCAAATGATACCGGCTGTCGCCGGACATCAGTTCACGTCGTCCGGCAACACCGGCAGCGGCGCGATCTCTATGCCCTCTTCCAGCAGCGCCCGCGCCTCGTCGGCCGTCGCCTTGCCGATCAGGCCGCGCTCCTCGGCTTCACCATAGTGAATCTTGCGCGCTTCCTCGGGAAACTTTTCGCCGACATCGTCGGAGTTCTCGCGAATCGCCGTCACCAGTTCGCGGATCTTGGCGACTGCTTCCTTGCGCGCCTGATCCATCATCAGGACTTTCGCTTCGTCCTTCTTGCGGCTGGTCGACACCGAGGGCGCCATCAGTTCCTTGGCGACGGACACGGAGCCGCAGACCGGGCAAGAAACCAGCCCAAGCTCCGCCTGCCGGTCGAAATCGGCGCTCGACGAAAACCAGCCATCGAAGGAATGGCCGCTGTCACAGGAGAGCGTGTATTTGATCAAGCCGCCACACCTCCCGCAGCAGGGAGCGGCACTTCCTCCAGCGAAAACGCCCGGCCGTTTTTCAGGTTCGGAATTTTCGCCCGCGCGGCTGCAACTGCCGCAATATCGATTTCGGCCATTACGACCGCCTCGCCGGTGCTGCCGGCCGAAGCCAGAACGACGCCCCAGGGGTCGACGATCATCGAGTGACCGTAGGTCTCGCGGCCATCCTCGTGCCGGCCGGCCTGCGCGGCGGCGATGACGAACATGCCGTTTTCGATCGCTCGCGCCCGAAGCAGCACTTCCCAATGCGCCTCGCCGGTCTGGCGGGTAAAGGCGGCGGGCAGCGACATGATCTCAGCCCCGGCCGCCGCCTGCGCCCGGAAGAGTTCGGGAAAGCGGACGTCGTAGCAGATCGCGCAACCGAGCTTGCCGAACGGCAGGTTCACCAGCCGCGCCGTGCCGCCCGGCGTATAGGCCGAGCTCTCCCGCCAGCTTTCGCCATTGTCGAGATCGACGTCGAACATGTGGATCTTGTCGTAGTGAGTGATCTTGCTGCCGTCGGGGCCGAAGAGGAACCCGCGATTGGCCATCTTGCCGTCCGCAAGTCCGATCGCCGTCGAGCCGACATGCAGATGGATGCCGAGCTCGGCCGCAAGCGCGCGGGCCGCCTTGACGATCAGGTCGCCGTCCTCGTCGCGCAAGGCCGCCTTCATCGCGGCGCGGTCGCGCTGCAGCGCGCCGGTCATTTCCGGCGTCTGGACATAGATTGCGCCGCGCGAGGCCGCGTCCCGGACGAGCCGGGCCATCGTCTCGGCGTTCCTCGCCGGATCGACGCCGGAACACATCTGGATCGCTGCAGCCTTGAACGTCATCGAAGCGTCTCCTTATGCGGCAAGCATCTCGTCGAGCTTGCCGGCACGGTCGAGCGCATGCAGGTCGTCGCAACCGCCGATATGAGCGTTGTTGATGAAGATCTGCGGGAAGGTCGTTCCACCGTTCGACCGCTCGATCATCTTCTGCCGCACCTCCGGCGCATAGGTGGCGTCATGCTCCTCGAATTCGACCCCCTTGGTTTCGAGAAGTTTCTTCGCCGCTGAACAATAACCGCAGAACTGACGAGTATAAATCACCACCGAAGCCATGTCTTACCTGCTCCTTCGCCGACCCTCTGCCGGCATCATCTTTCCTGTCATATAAGGCCGGACATGGCTCTTGCAAAGGTCAAAACCGTGACATCGCCGGCCCCTGCCTTCTTCAGCGCCCGCGTCGCCGCCGAAACCGTCGCACCCGTCGTGTATACGTCGTCGACCAGCACGACGCGCTTGCCGAACAGCGCCGTCTTGCCCGCCTCGGTGACGGCAAACGCGCCGCGCACATTGTTCTCGCGCGCCTGAGCACCAAGCCCGACTTGCCGCGCGGTCCGCTTGGTGCGGATCAGGGCGGTCGCCAGATAGGGCTTGCCCGAGAGCCGGGCGATGGCGCGGGCAAGCTCGGCCGACTGGTTGAACCGGCGTCCCCAAAGCCGATAGGCGTGCAGCGGAACGGGAAGGATCGCATCGCACGCCTCGACAGTCCCGTCGCTGGCACGGACCATCCAGCCAGCCATCATGATGGCGAGATCGGTGCGGTCACGATATTTCAAGCCGTGGACGAGCGAGCGGGCAATGCCGTCATGGATGGCGACCGATCGCAACCGGTCGAACACCGGCGGGTTGGCGATGGCATCGGCCGAAAGTATGCCGGCACCGAGATCATGTGAGAACGGTAGGCCGAGAACCTCGCAATACGGCCGCTCGATCAGCCGCAAGGTCGCCCAGCAGGCGGGGCACACGCCACGATGCTGGCCAACCATGCGGCCGCACCCGGTGCAGACCGGCGGATAGACGGCATCGACCGCCGCGGTGATCAGACCGCGCAAGCCCCTGCCCAGCCGCCATCCCGGATTTTCCGCCTCTTCGCCCCGCATGAGGTTGACTTTACGATGAGGCGGGTTTCATTGCGATCAGATTTTTGGGCGACCAGATTTTTGGGCGATCAGATTTGGGCGATCGGATTATTGGAGAGCCACCGTGGATATCGTTTTCGACCAGACACTCATCGAAGCCCGCCGCAAGCGGGCGCTGCGCAACGGCGACCCGAAGGCGCAATTCCTGCTTGAGATCGCCGGCCGCGAGCTCGCCGAGCGCCTGAGCGTCGTCGAGCGCCATTTCGACAAGGCCGTCGAGCTGCATGGCTATACCGGGCTGACCGCCGCGTTCCTCGCCGAAACCGGCAAGGTGTCCGACATCGAGCGCGTCGAGATCGACGAGGTCTTCGCAAAGGCCGATGATACCGTCTCTGTCGCTTCGCTCGAGACGGTGCCGCTGGCGCCGGAATCGGCCAATCTCATCGTCTCGCCGCTGTCGCTGCACCTGACCAACGACACGCCCGGCGTCTTCATCCAGATCCGCCGGGCCCTGAAGCCGGACGGCCTGTTCCTTGCAGCCATCCCCGGCAGCGGCACGCTGCAGGAATTGCGCGAGGTCCTGCTTGCGGCAGAGAGCGAGATGACCGGCGGCGCCAGCCCCCGCGTCATTCCCTTTGCCGATGTCCGCGACATCGGCGCGCTCTTACAGCGGGCCGGCTTCACGCTGCCGGTCGCCGACACGGAGACCTACACCGTGCGCTACGATTCCCTGTTTGCGCTGCTGAAGGACCTCCGGGCGATGGGCATGACCAATCCGCTCGCCGCACGCAGCCGCAAGCCCCTCACCCGTCAATTTTTCTTGAGAGCCGCGGAAATCTATGCGGATCGTTTCTCGGATCCGGACGGCCGCATTCGGGCGACCTTCTCGATCATCTACATTTCCGGCTGGGCGCCGCATGAAAGCCAGCAGAAGCCGCTGAGGCCGGGCTCGGCAAAACAACGGCTATCAGATGCCCTCAGCACACGCGAACTGCCGCTGAAAGATCAGTGAAACACGTCAGGAAGAAGCGCCGTTGATCGCGGTGCTGATTTTGTCGAACACCTCCAGCAGGGAATCCGAGAAGCCTCCGAGACCGACGATCAGCGCAACCGATATGAGGCTTGCCAAGAGGCCGTATTCGACCACCGTGGCGCCGGATTTGTCGGTCACGAAATGAGCGAGTGTCTTCATATGCTCCCAGCCTGTCAGGCGCATGTCCCGCGGATGACGTCATCCGGAAAGGACGGGCATGCGCGCATCGTTGTCGGACCGCGTTGGTCCAGGCTGGCAGCGAACGTGGACCGGGCGCATGCCCGGCACAAAGGCTTCAGCAGCCGCTTTTGGCTCCATCACCGTCGATGATGCAGACGGCGCCCGGCATTTCCTGCAGCACGCTCCGGCGCACCGTGTAGCGCTTGGCATTCGGGCTGCTGGGAATGGAGCCGGTCGAGATATTGTCGTAGTCGATCGGTGCATCCGCGAGCACCTTCTTGTCCGACTTCGACGCCAGCATCGGTGTCAGGATCAGGGTCAACGCGATGACGGCCGTTCCGAACAGCAGCGACAGATTGAGCACGCCAGTCCGACGGCTCTGGCTCGTCACCAGATCCTTGTCCTGAACCGTTCTCCAAAAATCGTCGTCAACCATCGTCTGCCTCTCGAATGCCTGCGCTAACCTGAAGACGGTACACTCTCACCGCTCCAGACCATGTCCGCGCCGATACACGACCGGTGCCAATCGCGGGAATCATCCCTTAACCGTAGACACCGGCACTTCACTGAAGGCGATTTTGCGTGAGGGTGATAAATGTTCGATTAATGAAATCGAAATTTCCAGGATTTGATCAAAGCAAGTCCATTAAGTAGGGGATAAGTGGCTCGTCCGCCGGTGGCATCGGATAGTCCCGCAAAGCTTTCGGTCGAACCCACTTTATGGCCTGCCCTTCCCGCCCGTGGGCAACGCCCTCGTAGCGCCGGCAGACATAGAGCGGCATCAGCAGATGGAAGCTGTCATAAGTGTGGCTGGCGAAGGTCAGCGGTGCGAGACAGGCGACCTTGGTGCGGATGCCCAATTCCTCGTCCAGTTCGCGAATAAGGGTCTCTTCCGGCGTTTCGCCCGGCTCCACCTTGCCCCCAGGAAACTCCCAGAGACCGGCGAGCGACTTGCCCTCAGGACGCTGGGCAAGCAGGATGCGGCCATCACCGTCGACCAGTGCGCAGGCCGCCACCAACAGAATGTTCCGCTCCGGAGAGCTCATCGCGAGACCCCCTGCCGCCTGTAGGAATAACGATAGACGTCCCTGAAACCGAACTTGCGATAAAGCGCAATCGCCGCCTCGTTGTCGCTGTCCACCGCAAGCCATGCCGTTCGGGCACCGCGCAAACGGGCCCAGCGCAGCGAGGCATTGACGACCGATGCACCGATGCCCTGCCGGCGGACACCCGGCGCGACGGCAACGCCGAGAATGCCGGCGAGATCGTTGTCGTGAACCGCAAGCGACACGGCGGTTGGACCGTGCTCGGGCGATTCGAACAGAAACAGGCCGCATTCCGGCTTGATGGCATTGATGACCTCGGCCAGGCCTGCCCTGCCCTGGGTGTTTTCACCGCAGATCTGCAAACGGGCGTCGACGAACCGGCCGACATCGCGAAGAGGCAGGTGTTCGATCGCTTCCGTCGTGTCGTTCGGTGGAATGTCGGCCATCATCACGATGGTTTCGGAAAACTCCTGCCAGCCGTTTGCATCCATGTGGGCGATCAATTGCGGCGGCGCCAGCGGCGTCTGCCGCACCGTCAGCGGCCGGCCGTATTCGGCAAAACGCCTGGCGGCTTTCTCGAGGCGGATTTCCAGATCGCGGTAGTCGGACGGGTCAAGCGGATTGACGGAGTTCAACCGCTTGGAATCATGCCCCGCCGTAAGCCGGACCAGCCAGCTGCCGTCATACTGCACCGATGCCGCCGGCCAGGCGCGAAAGCCGACGGCTTCCAGGCGGCGGACATTCGGCAGGTCGGCTTTGGAAATCATGTCCTGCACCTGGATTCAGCTCCGATAATCGCCGTTGATCTCGACATACTCCTTGGTCAGATCACAGGTATAGACCGTCGCCTTGCCGGAGCCGAGACCGATCTCGACGCGGATGGCGATGTCCTGCTCCTTCATCACCGCCGTTGCCGCGGCTTCCGAATAGGACGGATCACGCTCGCCCTCGACGGCAACGCGAACATCGCCGAACCAGATCGCCAGCCGATCGCGGTCAGCCATTTCGCCGGACTTGCCGACGGCCATGACGACGCGGCCCCAATTGGCGTCTTCGCCGGCAACAGCCGTCTTGACGAGCGGCGAGTTGGCGATTGACAGGGCGATACGCTTGGCGGCCTGGTCGCTTTCGGCGCCCTCGACCGTGACCGCGACCATCTTGCGGGCGCCTTCGCCATCGCGCACGACCTGCAAGGCAAGGTCACGCAAAAGGTCGTTCAGCGCGGTGCGGAAGCCTTGAAGAGCCGGATCGGCAGGATCCGACACCTTCTTCTGGCCATCCCTTGAGGCAGCACCGGTAGCAAACAGCATGAGCGTATCGGACGTCGAGGTATCGCTGTCGACTGTGACGGAATTGAAGGTCGGGCCGGTTCCCTCGGACAGCAGCACCTGCAAGGCTTCCGGCGCGATATCGGCGTCGGTTACGACGAAGGAGAGCATGGTCGCCATGTCCGGCGCGATCATGCCGGCGCCCTTGGCGATGCCGTTGATGGTGACCGTGACGCCGCCGATCTCGGTGCTGCGGGTCGAAACCTTGGGATAGGTGTCGGTCGTCATGATCGCCTTGGCGGCCTCGAACCAGAAATCGTCGGTCGCCTGAACCGTCATGTCGCCGAGAACGCCAGCGAATTTCGTCGCGTCGAGCGGCTCGCCGATCACGCCGGTCGAGGCAAGGAAGACTTCGCCGGTAGAGCAGCCGACGGCTTGCGCCGCAGATTGCGCCGTCAGCTCGGTCGCTGCCTTGCCCTTCTTGCCGGTAAAGGCGTTCGCATTGCCGGAATTGACGACCACGGCGCGGGCAACGCCGCCCCGCAGGTTCTGGCGGCAGAAATCGACCGGGGCCGAGGGGCAGCGTGACCGGGTGAAAACGCCGGCAACGGCGGCCGGCTCATCGAAGACCATCAGCAGCACATCTGTGCGGTTCTTGTACTTGATGCCAGCGGCGGCGGTCGCCATGCGGACACCGCGCAGAGGCGGCATGTCGGCGAAGGATTTCGGGGCAAGCGGAGAAACGGAACCGGACATGGATCTGCCTTTTAGCAAAAAACCCGGCAAGCCGGGAAAGGAGAAATTGTTTCCAGGACAAGGGCCCCTCACCCTGACCCTCTCCCCGCAAGCGGGGAGAAGGTGGCCGGCAGGCCGGATGAGGGGCGCCTGATTAATTCGCGGTCTCGGCCTTGTTGGCGTCGTCATAGGCCTTCTTGAGTGCCGGATCGGTGATGTCGACACCGGTCTCCTTTTTGGCGCTCGTCAGGAGGTCGATGTACTTGTCACGCATGACGAGCTGCTTGACCTGCTGCTCGACCTGGGCCAGCGGTGGCGGCGCCTGCTTGCGCTTGTCTTCGAGCAGGATGACATGGAAGCCGAACTGGGTCTTCACCGGCGCTTCCGTATACTTGCCCTTTTCGAGCTTGAAGGCGGCTTCCGAGAATTCCGGAACCATGCGGTCCTTGGTGAAATAGCCGAGATCGCCGCCGTCTGCCTTGTTCGGGTCGGTCGACTTTTCCTTGGCGAGCGTCGCAAAATCCTTGCCCGCGTCGAGATCCTTGATGATCGCCTTGGCTTCGTCCTCGGTCTTCACCAGGATATGGCGCGCCTTGACCTCTTCCTGCGGCGTGATCTTGGCGATTTCCGCGTCGTAGCGCGCCTTGACTTCTTCCGGCTTCACGGCGTCGACGACGTGCTTCTTGAAGAAGGCATTGTGCAGCTCGCGTTCGGTCAGATAGGCGATGCGCTGCTTGAAGGCTGCATCATCCTGCAGTCCTTCCTTGGAAGCATCCTTGGCGAGCAGCTTGACGTCGATCAGGCCCGAAAGGGCTGCAGCGCGCTTCTGCTCGTCCGGCAGCTGGGCGAGCTGCGGATCGAGGCCGGTAAGGGCCAGATCGAGCTCCGACTTGTGGATCTCGGCATCGCCCACCTTGGCGATGACAGGATCGGCGGCATCCTGCGCGGTCGCCGGCGTCTGGGCGGCCATGACGGCAACCAGGGCAACCGCCGCAAGCATCTTGTATTTCAACATCCTCGTACCTTCCACCTGTGCTATCCGGAACCGTGCTCGCGGCCGGCCTGAAAAACGTTCCACATCATCAGATTGTGGCCGTTCTGTAGCCTTGGCGCGCCTCAACTCCCGTTGACATAATTCGACCCCCCTCTTATCTGTCACGCAACCTCGCGTCCAGAACAGTTCCGGGCGTTTCATAGTATTTCGCGGAAATTCCCCCGCGTTGGCGACATACAGGAAAGGACCATTCTTATGGTCAGTCTCGGCGGCCTCGCCCGCAAAATTTTCGGGTCATCGAATGACCGGCGTGTGCGCGGCTACAAGGCCAAGGTGGATGCCATCAATGCGTTGGAAGCCGAAACCAAAGCGCTTTCCGACGAGGCACTGGCTGCAAAGACCGTGGAATTCCGCAAGCAACTGGCCGATGGCAAGACGCTTGACGACCTTTTGGTTCCAGCCTTTGCGGTGGTGCGCGAGGCCGCCCGCCGCGTCCTTGGCCTGCGGCCCTTCGACGTGCAGCTGATCGGCGGCATGATCCTGCACGAGAAATCCATCGCCGAAATGAAGACCGGTGAAGGCAAGACGCTGGTGGCGACGCTGCCGGTCTACCTCAATGCGCTGGCCGGCAAGGGCGTGCACGTCGTCACCGTCAACGACTACCTCGCGACGCGCGACTCGGGGATGATGGGCCGCGTTTACGGTTTCCTCGGCATGACCACCGGCGTCATCGTTCACGGGCTGACCGACGACCAGCGCCGCGCCGCCTATGCCTGCGACGTGACCTACGCGACCAACAACGAACTCGGCTTCGACTATCTGCGCGACAACATGAAGTACGAGCGCAGCCAGATGGTCCAGCGCGGCCACTTCTTCGCCATCGTCGACGAAGTCGACTCGATCCTGGTCGACGAAGCGCGCACACCGCTGATCATTTCCGGCCCGCTCGACGACCGGTCCGAACTCTACAACACCATCGACAAGTTCATCCCTCTCCTGTCCCCGGAAGACTACGAGATCGACGAAAAGCAGCGCTCCGCCAACTTCTCCGAGGATGGCACCGAGAAGCTCGAAAACCTGCTGCGTGAAGCGAACCTGCTGAAAGGCGAGACGCTCTACGACGTCGAGAACGTCGCGATCGTCCACCACGTCAACAATGCCTTGAAGGCCCACAAGCTCTTCCAGAAGGACAAGGACTATATCGTCCGCAACGACGAGATCGTCATCATCGACGAATTCACCGGCCGCATGATGCCGGGCCGCCGCTATTCGGAAGGCCAGCACCAGGCACTCGAAGCCAAGGAAAAGGTGACGATCCAGCCGGAAAACCAGACGCTGGCTTCGGTCACCTTCCAGAACTACTTCCGCATGTACAAGAAGCTCGGCGGCATGACCGGTACGGCGTCGACGGAAGCCGAGGAATTCGGCAACATCTATGGCCTCGAAGTCGTGGAAGTGCCGACCAACCTGCCGATCAAGCGCATCGACGAGGACGACGAGGTCTACCGGACGGCGGAAGAGAAATTCAAGGCGATCATCGCCGAGATCATGGACAGCCACAAGCGCGGCCAGCCGATCCTCGTCGGCACGACCTCGATCGAAAAGTCCGAGCTTCTGGCAGGGCTTCTGAAGAAGACCGGGTTCACCAACTTCCAGGTCCTGAATGCCCGCTATCACGAGCAGGAAGCCTATATCGTTTCGCAGGCCGGCGTTCCGGGTGCCGTGACGATTGCCACCAACATGGCCGGCCGAGGCACCGACATCCAGCTCGGCGGCAACCTCGAAATGCGCATGGCGGCCGAACTCGGCGACATGGAACACGGCCCCGAGCGGGAAGCGAAGGAAGCCGCCATCCGGGCCGAGGTCCAGCGCCTGAAGGACATCGCGCTGGCCGCCGGCGGTCTCTACGTTCTGGCAACCGAACGCCATGAAAGCCGCCGCATCGACAACCAGCTGCGCGGCCGCTCCGGTCGCCAGGGCGACCCCGGCCGCTCGAAATTCTTCCTGTCGCTGCAGGACGACCTGATGCGCATCTTCGGCTCTGACCGTATGGATTCGATGCTGCAGAAGCTGGGTCTCAAGGAAGGCGAGGCGATCGTCCATCCCTGGATCAACAAGGCTCTCGAGCGTGCCCAGAAAAAGGTTGAAGCCCGCAACTTCGACACGCGCAAAAACCTGCTGAAATACGACGACGTTTTGAACGACCAGCGCAAGGTGATCTTCGAGCAGCGCATCGAGATGATGGATGCGACGGACATCTCCGAAACCGTCGCCGACATGCGCCACGAGGTCATCGAGGACATCGTCGCCAAGCGCATCCCGGAAAAGGCCTATGCCGAACAGTGGGACGCCATCGGGCTGAAGACCGATGTGCAGAACTCGCTCAACCTCGACCTGCCGATCGTAGAATGGGCAGCCGAGGAAGGCATCGACGAGAACGACATCCGCGAGCGGATCATCGCCGAAGCAGACAAGGCTGCGGCTGACCGGGCGGAACGCTTCGGTCCCGATATCATGCTGTATGTCGAACGCTCGGTCGTGCTGCAGACACTTGATCACCTCTGGCGCGAGCACATCGTCAATCTCGACCACCTGCGTTCCGTCATCGGCTTCCGCGGCTATGCGCAGCGCGATCCGCTGCAGGAATACAAATCCGAAGCCTTCGAGCTGTTCCAGGCGCTTTTGACCAATCTTCGCCAGGCCGTTACCGCACAACTGATGCGCGTCGAACTGGTGCGCGAAGCAGCAGAGGCGCCGCAGCCGGCACCGCCGCAGATGGTCGGCCACCATATCG
Organism: Rhizobium giardinii bv. giardinii H152; assembly: GCF_000379605.1. Taxonomy (GTDB): domain Bacteria; phylum Pseudomonadota; class Alphaproteobacteria; order Rhizobiales; family Rhizobiaceae; genus Pararhizobium; species Pararhizobium giardinii. The sequence goes on from NZ_KB902680.1 coordinate 462,272, forward strand.
ACCCGATCACCGGCGAGGACGATTTTGCCGACAGCATCAACCTGAATGTCGTTCCGCCGCAAAACCGCAATCCGCAGGATCCGTCGACCTGGGGCAAGATTGCCCGCAACGAAGCCTGCCCCTGCGGTTCCGGCAAGAAATACAAGCACTGCCATGGGGCTTTCGAGGCTTGAAAGCCCGCAACTTGATTTTACAAGCGGCATCGCTTATTTCTGGAGTGGAAGGCGGGATTGCCCTCCCGCCTGCCTGAATTCTTACCTGAAGTTGACCCGGACAGCCATTGACCAGCCTGTCCGGGTTTTTCTTACGGTAAGCGTGATGCTAAATGGCTTTGGCCACATAGATCACCTCCAGATTCGACAGCAAGGCCGTTGCCTCGGCCGGGAGGCCCATCCCCCCGGTTGCGCAAGCTGATTTTACGCACGCTGCTTCTGCCACCGAATGCAACCGACAATAGCATATCGATTGTTGTTGTCAGCAGCGCGGCCGCGGCCTCGTTCTCCACCCTTTGTTAACGCTGTTCTGGCAAGACTGGCGGCCTGTTTTGCGTAGTTTCGGGTACTCCCTTGTTCATGGCAGCGTGTCAAACGGCCGGACGAATATTGCCGCCCGCATTGCGGAGTTGGCTGTCGCCGCTGCTTGAAAAGCTCGGACCCGTCCTGACGAGCAATGATCCCAAGCATCTTGCCCAGCGCATGGCGCTTGTTGCCTTTGCCATCCGCGTCGTCAGCGCGGCCATCGCCTTCGTCTCGCAGATCATCCTTGCCCGCGTCATGGGGGACTTCGAATACGGCATCTTCGTCTTCGTCTGGGTCCTGGTCGTCCTGTTCGGCAATCTCTCCTGCCTCGGCTTCCACACGGCGATCATCCGCTTCCTGCCGCAATACCACGCCCGCGGCGCGCTGGCGGAAATCCGCGGGCTGACGATGACGGTGCGTATCTTCGCGCTGGTCTCGGCGACGGCGCTTGCGGTCGTCGGCATTGGCGGGCTCTGGCTGTTCGGCCACCGAATCGACAGCTACTATCTGGTACCGCTCTATCTCGGCATCTTCACACTGCCGATGATCGCGCTCGGCGATGTGATGGACGGGACGTCGCGCGCCCACAGCTGGGCGGTTTCGGCGCTGAGCCCAACCTATATCATCCGGCCTGTGCTCATCCTCGGCTTCATGCTCTTTGCCGTGGCGATCGGTGAGCCGCACACCGCGCAGACCGCGATGATCGCTGGCATGGCTGCCACCTATCTCACCAGCGCCACCCAATTCTTCATCCTCACCTTTCGGCTGCGCCGGCGCTACCTCAAGGGGCCGCGCCGGATCGAATTCGCCACCTGGATCCGCGTCGCCGTGCCGATCTTCCTGATCGAGGGGTTCGGCTTCATGCTGACCAATTCCGACGTCGTCATCGTCGGCCTCTATCTCGATCCGGAGAACGTCGCGATCTATTTTGCTGCGGCAAAGACGATGGCGCTGGTGCATTTCGTCATGTTTTCCGTGAAAGCCGCCGCCGCCCCCCGTTTTTCGGCCGCCATGGCCAGTCCGGATCGCCAGCAATTGGCTGTCATCGCCGTCGAAAGCGCCAAATGGTCGTTCTGGCCGTCTCTCTGCGTCGGCAGTCTCGTCCTTCTCTGCGGCACCTTTCTGCTGTCTCTGTTCGGCCCAAGTTTCGTTTCCGGCTATCCGCTGATGGCGATCCTGTTTGCCGGCATCATGGCCAAGGCGCTGGTCGGTCCCGCCGAAGCCCTGCTCACCATGGCCGGCCGCCAGACGCTGTGCGTCGCCCTTTATGCCGGCGCGCTGGTTGCCAACTTGCTGCTCAACGTCACATTGATTCCGATGTTCGGCCTGTTAGGCGCGGCCTTTGCGACGACCGGCGCCATGGTGGTCGAGGCCATCCTTCTTCATGTCGCGGTTCGCCGCACCTTCGGCATCGTTCTCTTCGCCTTCGCCGACCCGCACACCAGACCCATCAAAGCAGAGGCCACCCGACCATGACCGGCAACACGCACATTCCCGACGATGCCAACAGCCGGTCGGCGCGTATCCTCGGCGGCCTGGTTCCGCCGGCGCCCGATCGTCCGATCGCTGAAAACACAATCGACATCGGCCGCCCCGGCCGGCAGCTCTGCCTCTATCCGGCCCGCCAGGGTTACGAACTGCAGCCGGAGCTCGATTTCCTCTCCAACCGGGCGCTGGAGCCGAACGTCTTCTTTACCGGCCGCTTCCTCGCGCCCGCCATGCCGCGCCTGGAAGACCGCATCATCCGCCTGGCCCTGATCCGCGACAATGACGAGCGCCGCAGCCGCATCCGCTTCCTGATGCCGTTCTCGATCGAAAAACCGGGGTTCTCGATCGGCGCGCCGATCATCCGCGCCTGGTCCAACCCGTTCGGTCCGCTCGGCGTGCCGCTGCTCGATGCCGAAGGCGCGGCAGAGACCATCGACAATCTCTACGAGGCCTTTGCCAGCCCTTCTGCCGGCCTGCCCGGCGTGCTCGTGCTTCCCGACGTGCGCCTGACGGGCAAGTTCGCCCAGCTCGCCCGCGCCGTCGCCATCGGCCGGAACCTGCCGCTGACCGTTACCGACACCTTTACCCGGCCAATGCTGGAAAGCCTGGAGGACGGCGAGAGCTACCTGCGGCACGCGATCAGCCCGTCGCATTTCCGCGAGTTGCGCCGCCAGTGGAATCGCCTGCAAGCCCTCGGCAGCGTGTCCTACAATGTCGCCCGCCAACCGGCCGACATCCGTCTGCGGATGGAGGAGTTTCTGGCATTGGAAGCGAGCGGCTGGAAGGGCCGCCAGGGCACCGCCATGGTGCTCGACCGCTACCGCTGCGCCTTTGCCCGCGAGGCGATCACCAACCTGGCCGAAGCCGACAGCGTGCGCATCCACACGCTCGACCTCGACGGACATGCGATTGCGTCGATGGTCGTGTTCATGATGGCCGGCGACGCCTATACTTGGAAGACGGCCTATGACGAACGCTATGCGAAATATTCGCCCGGCAAGCTGCTCATGGCCGAGCTGACGGAATGGCATCTCGACGACGCCAACATCGTGCGTTCGGATAGCTGCGCGACGCCGGATCATGCCGTGATGAGCCGCTTCTGGGAGGAACGGGATGAGATGGGCACGCTGGTGATCGGTCTTACCCAGAACCGCGACCGCGATGTGCGCCAGGTCGCCGCCCAGCTCCACCTCTATCGCAACACCCGCAACATGGCGCGGTTGCTGCGCGACAAGATCAGGGCACTGACGCCCCGGCGCTCGAAATGATCATGCCTCCGCAATTGCCCTGTCGCGCAGGATGCGGCGGATGACCTTGCCGGAGGTCGTCAGCGGCAGGCTATCGAGGAATTCGATCTCGCGCGGATATTCGTGCATCGACAGCCGCATCTTGACCCAGTCGCGGATCTCGGCGGCAAGCTCGGTGCTTGCCGCGTGCCCCCGCTTCAGCACCACGTAGGCCTTGACGATTTCGGTGCGCACCGGGTCGGGCTTGCCGATCGCGGCTGCCAGCTGGACGGCCGGATGACCGGCCAAACAGTCCTCGATCTCGCCGGGACCGATCCTGTAGCCTGACGAGGTGATGACGTCGTCATCGCGCCCGAAGAAGGTGATGTAGCCGTCGGCATCCTGAACACCCTGATCGCCGGTCGTCATCCAGTCGCCGATGAACTTTTGCGCCGTCGCCGCCTCGTTGCGCCAGTAACCGAGGAACATCACCGGATCGGGCCGGCGCACCGCGACCTGGCCGACGGTGCCGGCGGGAAGCTCCCTTCCCTCGGCGTCAATGATTGCAACCTCATGACCCGGTGCGGCCTTGCCCATCGAGCCCGGTTTCAGCACGCCGAGATTGGCAGCCGACGACAGGACGATGTTGCATTCGGTCTGGCCGTAGAACTCGTTGACGGGAACGCCGAAGGCCTCGCTCGCCTGCTCCCAGGTTTCGCGCCCGAGCGATTCCCCGGCCGAGCCGATGGTGCGCAGGTTGAGCCTGTAGAGAGAGCGGGGATTTTCGACCGCTTTCATCAGCCGCAGGGCCGTTGGCGGGATAAAGGCGTTGCGCACCTCCATTTCCTCCAGAATGCGGAAAGCCATGTGCGGATCGAATTTCTGCCCGGGCGATGACACGACGGGAACGCCGAGCAGCAGCGACGGCAGCAGCGCATTCAACAGCCCGCCAGCCCAGGCCCAGTCGGCCGGCGTCCACATCCGGTCGCCAGGCTGCGGCAGGAAGGCGTGATGGAACTGGAAGCCGGGGACATGGCCAAGCAGGACGCGATGGCCGTGCAGCGCGCCCTTCGGCGGCCCGGTCGTGCCGGAGGTGTAGATCATCATCGCCGGATCGTCCGGCGTCGTGTCGGCGGCAACGAAAACCGGTGAATGGCCTTGCGCCAGCGCGGCAAAGGCGATGGTTGCCGGCTCCTCGGCATCGACAAGCACGACGCATTTCAGATCCGGCAGCCGCGCGCGGATGGCCGCGATCTTTTCCAGGCCGAAACGATTGGTAACGACGGCCGCGGCGCCCGCGTCGCGCAACCGATATTCCAGCGCTTCGACCCCGAACAGCAGCGCCAGCGGCAGGGCAATGGCGCCGAGCTTGTAGATACCGACATGGGCGATCGCCGTTTCGAAACTCTGCGGCAAAAGGATCGCGACCCGGTCTCCGGGCAGGATGCCCTCCGCCCGGAGCCCATGGGCGAATGAGGAAGACCGTGCAGCAAAGGTGCCATAGGTCAGCGACAGATGCGCCCCCTCGGGGCTGAAATGCTGAAGGCAGACCCTCTCCGGCTCGCGCGCTGCCCAGGCATCGCTGACAGCGGTGCCGATATTGAATTTTTCCGGAATCTGCCAGCGGAAGTCGCGCCGCAGGTTCTCATAGGTATCGCAGATCGGAAGCATGAACCCGCCGGAAAGAGGTGTTGTTGCAGTGCACCTAACACTTCTGTGGGAGAGACTTCAACTCTGGACGTAGCGTCCGGCGCCGGTTTGCGACTTTACCGCGATAATATTCTAAAATACTAATTTAGGTAATTTATTCAAATTCGCGGGAGGATATTTACGTGGCGACTTTTACATCCTTTTTCCCCGGCGGCGTAAACCCGGACCATTACAACCCGCCCCTGCCGGGATTCGACTACATGCCGTTTTTCGAGGAAATCGTCAAAGCCAATGAAGCTGTCCGCGGCGCCACGACATCGACAGACATCTGGTACAACCTGACGAACGGATTGAAGCTGAAACTGGTCGGCACCGGTTTCGCCTTCGATTCCACGGAGGACCCGATCGGCGGAACGATTACCGCCATCGAGATCTATCTCAACGACGGCACGACGAAGATGCAGACGCTGACGGGCCTGAATATCCTGCTCGCGGCCTTCGACGATGCAGTCGATACCCTCAGCCAGAACGGGATCGCACGGCTGCTGATGAATGGAAACGACATTCTGAAAGGCAGTGCCGGCGACCAGGACCTCATCGGATATAGCGGCAACGACAGGTTCATCGGCGGTTCCGGCAACGACTTCGTCTACGGCGGCGAAGGCAAGGACACCTATGACGGCAATGGCGGCAGTTTCGATACGCTCAATTTCGACGACGCCTACTATACGCCTTCGGCCTTCCGCGGCATCAATCTGGATGCAAATACCAAAAAAGTCATTGACCCCTGGGGCAACAGCGAGACCTTCACCGAGTTCGAACAGTTCCGTGGAACCCAGTTCGCCGATATCTTCAAAGGCGCCGCCGTCAGTGAATCATTCATGGGGCTTGGCGGCGCCGACAAGATCAACGGCGGCCTCGGTTCCGACCTTGCCCTGTATCATCGCGACGACCGGCGCGGCGGCACAGGGAACGTGACCGTCAATCTCCAGACCGGCAAGGCGATCGACGGCTTCGGAAAGATCGATACGCTGACCAGCATCGAGAACGTGCGCACCGGCGGTGCGGCAGACAAGCTGACAGGCAATTCGGCTGCGAATATCCTCCGGGCAGGCGGCGGCAACGACTTGCTCGCCGGTGGACTGGGCAAGGATACGTTGCTCGGAGAAGGCGGCAGGGATACCTTCCTCTTCAACACCACGCTCAACAGATTTACAAACGTCGACAAGATCCTTGATTTCAACGTCGTCGACGACACGGTGCGGCTCGAAAATGCGATCTTCACGCAGATTGCCGGTACTCGGACGCTGACATCGGCGCAATTCTACAAAAGCGCGGCGGGCGTTGCCCATGATGGATCTGACCGCATCATCTACGAGACCGATACCGGAAAACTGTTCTATGACAGCAACGGCAGTGCCGCCGGGGGCTCCGTGCATTTTGCGACGATCAGCAAGGATCTTGCCCTGACGTCCGCCGATTTCTTCATCATCTGACGCATGCCGGGCGGCTGCGGCCAAGAGCAGTCTTACGACGCAAAGATCGCCTCGCGGCTGAGGCGATCGCTGAGGGCCCCGAGCAGTTCATCCTGGGTGGTGTAGCCGGCAAAAAATAGCTCGATGACAGCACCGGCGGCGCTGACGCCCTCTTGGCTGCGCAGGCGAATGCTTCGTTCCGCGCACCAGGAGAGCAGGGCACCGGACAGCGCTTCGACATCCTCGAAAACGCCGGCGGACGTAACAGACTGGGACATATTCGATCTCCATGTGCCGATTAGGGATGTGCCGATTGGGGACTGACCTGCTCCAGAGTGAGCGTCCATAAGACGTTTTGCAATCACGATGCGGAGTGGCGGTTAACAGCCTGCAGGACCTGTGCTGAATTGGGGCAAACGGCCTGCACTATCCACTGCCGGCACGCCTAAAGGTTGTATAGCGTTAAGCAAGTTGCGCGCTGCGCGCATCAGCCAATGCAGCCATGCGAGCCTAAAGATGCCGTCATTCCCCCATATCCGGGACATAGAGGCACTTGGTCCGGCCCGTGGGGCCGAAATCGTTGAAGGCGGCGCACCGATGGAACTGGCCGTCGGGAGACCGCTTGAGGGGCCAGGTATCGTAACTGATGATCTCGCCGGTCGCCCGCACGAGCCATCCTTTCTTGGTTGGCGTCACATCGCTTGCGGGTATCGGCCTGCAGTCGCGCCCGGCGCAGCACGCGACTTCGTAGATATCATGCGACCATGCCGGAATAGCCAGGCCCGGAATACCCAGGCAAAGCGAAACCAAGAGTGCCAATGTCCTGCCCACTGGAACCTCCTCCGTGCTCCTCAGTCCGGTGGCCTGCCCGCGGCTCGATCTTACGGTCGACGGGCCTTGGGTCAGCTCAGACTTTCACACCAACCCTTCGAGGAGGCAACACGCGCAATGGGATTTGTTGCTCCGAGCCGTCCGGCAGCATTCCCTGTGGAGGGCGGCGGACCAACCTGGAGAGACGGGTCAAGAGCGCTTTCGCTGTAAAGGCCGATGCTATTCGACCAGCATACAACCGCCGCGGACGCGTTTCCATCCGTCGTCGGCGCTGTACATCACCCTAAAGCATTAGTCCTTAACACCTCTGCCGCATTGCTTGCTGCAACCGGAAGGTAGTAAACTGAGCGAGTCGGCTACGGCCATAGGGGCCAGCGCTTCCGGTGGTGCTTTTCGCGCTGGCCCCGCCCAACTCGTTCCAAGCCCTATCGCCCGGGCCTGGGTTTGGGCCCGAGGGTCATCCGATGCGCGGGCACCCTTCGCGATTGGCAAGACGCAGGGTCGTGTATTCACCACGACGGCCGATGCCGTCAACGACGATCTGCCGGCGTCCGATGGACGTCACAGCCGGATCGCGCATTCCCAGCCTGTAGGCGCGGCGGATGGCCTGTCGTTGGCTGCAGCCGCCCCGCCATTCATAGTCCCTGCGATATGGCTCTCGGTATTCCACGTCAGGGCCGCCCGGTCCAATGTACAGGTCCAACGATTGCGCCAGCGGAGCAGACGGCAGCGCGGTCAGGACACCGGCAACAACAAATGCCGCAGCAAGATGCTTATCAACCACTCTTGTCATATCTTCCTCCTGCACTCGATCGTTCTCGATAAAGACTAACGAAATCATGAAAAATAGGTTCCGCGAAGCGGGCCTTGACCTGCTCAACTAGAGGAACATAATGGGAACAGATGCGGCGATGCAGCCGCCAATCCGAAAAGTTGTCCACAGGATATCCACCGTCTTTCCACAGCGGAAAGGAGTATCGACGGCGGGGCGCCGAGCTTGGAACGGGAGGATCTCGGGCGGCACTGTCGCTGGACCGATGTCGCGGCGACACCGGGCCGACTTCCGGGAGACGCACCACCCCGCAGAACTAACGCGCGGGGTGGATCAGGTCGCGCCGCATTCACAAACCAGCATTAGCATCTTCTGAAATCAATGGCTGCAGCGTTTCGGCCACAGTCAGATGCTGACGTTAACCTCTTACCCGGCGCGACCGCGACTGCCGGTCGTATCCTTGCACCGCGCAACTACGGATAAGTGCGGATCGAGCGTCGCGCCTTGACTGACGATGGCGGCACGCGTCGTTCAAGGCTTTGCGGGGGATTCAGGATAACGAGGCGATCTATCAGATCGGCGAGTAGGTCCAAAAAACGGGAGAGCCCTCCCGCTTTTCCAGAAAGGGCTTCATTGGCGGCGCAGCAGGGATGGCACACGCTTGAGCAACACTGACAACCTCCAAGCTACTGTCGATCGCATTGCCTTTATCTCGCGCGCCTGCAGCTCAATTTTCTCATTCGCCGCAGCAAGCATTCCATCCAGTATACGATTGGCGTTTTGCGCCTCAAGAACCTCACTTTCGGCCCGCCCGAGCTCACTTATCGTCAAATTGGCGCGATCCAGCGACTCCGCAAGTTCGCTGTATGTGACAGATAACTTCTCCTCCACCTGTGCCAGGTATGGCCTCACCGTTTGAATGTCTTCCCAGGCCAACCGCGCGATAAGGTCAGACGTCGCGCCTCGAATTTTCTCGCGCCAGCCCTCCGGATCAGCCCGCATGTGGCCTGCATAGACATCTTGCTCAGTTTTCCCGTCAGGCACTGAAACGCGCAGCGGTGATGGCCACCAGGTTACCTGATCAGCAACATCCAGCGCGGTCGCAAATTCGGGCATTCTCGCATATCGCGAGGCCATGCGTTTAGCGCTGAAGAACAGTTGGTGTACGGCAATAAAAGATAGGCTGGTTTGGATTTTCCCGAATTATTCTGCGCCAAAGGATCCAGTCGGCGGCAGATTCCACATCCTCAGGCCACGCATCTCTGACCGGAAGGCTATCCGCGCGATAGAGAAAACAGCTCGCCGGTATACTGTTCCGGCGCTCCATAAAGGTTGCGAGCTCATCATCTGCCGTCAAGTTCGTCATGAACGGCGCGGAAATTCCGTCAGTCGAGACCCAGAGCGCCTGGCTGTAAGCCAGCGCGCTGCCCGCTTGAAGTCCTTTCAACAATATCTCTAGGTGGTCAGGGAACAGCAGATCATCATCAGCGGCGAATCCGATGTATTTTCCCCGCGCCTCCCTCATCGCCACATTTCGATTGGCGTAGCCGAAGAATGGTGCCTTAGGCAGATCAAAGAATCGAATTCTCTGGTCGCAGTAGCCTGAGACAATTTCGGCTGTTCCTGGCGCGCAACCGTCGCCGACCACCAACAACTCAAAGTCTTCGACTGATTGGGCCAGCACTGATTCAATTGCGAATCCAATCACGTCCGTGCGTGAGTGGGTCGGCATAAGGATTGAAATACAGGGTCGGCCTACCATCCCTTGGCATTTCCAAAACTATAGGGGATCAGATCTGTATCCAACGGGAGACGGTATTTGTCCGGGTTGGAATGATCATATTGAATTGTTGGAAAATTCAGAACAACCACATCTGATGTACCGATGTTGCGGTCGGCGTGCCACACGAACTTCGGCACATTGACCAGCCGAGGGCGAGACCCGGACAGGTAAATTTTGCAGATTTTGCCATGGGTGCTTGATTCAGGCCTCGGATCGAAGAGCACGAGTTCCATCTCGCCGCTCAGCACGAAATAGCGGTCCTCATGCAACTTATGCAACCCCCACCCCTTGACCATCCCAGGTCGGATTGTGAAGGCATAGGAAAAGACGAGCGGGTCACCGTGCCAGCCCCATCGCGGATCGAATATTTCAGTCACGCTGCCGCGATCATCGTCATGTCGGATACTATCGTGGAAGGACATTCCATCCAGTAAAGGAGAAGTACTTCGACGTTGGTCATCGACCGTTCGCTGATCCTGGGCTGCGGCCGCCAAGGTAGATTCAAGCAACTCTGCTCGATTATTTAACTCTAAGCCGTCTCGCATGTCCTTGTTCCTCACAGCGGGTGTCAGTTGCAACTCCTAACATCACAGTATGGTTGTGCGCTAGACGGCCCACATGGTGCGGCGGCGCTCCAGCACAGTGTCGCGCCTGCTGGATTTTGGGCGCAGCAGAGATCTGCGCCGAGGGAAACCGCGATCGATCGTCGGGCCAAAACTGTTGAGGTTAGACGGCGCAGCGTGTATGGGTGCGCGCGCTACCGAGTACTCGACACAGGGAAGAGCTAAAGCGAATGGTTTCCACTCTTCAGCTGGGATTGACAAGGCAGATCCGCGTGATCACAGCCTTAATGATCCGTGAAGCCAGACTACGCAACAGCAAGCACGCGTTCAGTCAGTTGTTTGACGTGCTTGAAGGCCGTTGTGTTTATCGTGGCTCATTGGATCATTTTCACCTATTTGCACCGCCAGCTTTTGATAGGCGACAGTCTTCTCTTGTTCATTACGACAGGCATCCTGCCCGTATTGTTGTTCCGCACAATCAGCCTGAGAGCAGCCTCAGCCATAGAGGCGTCTAAGTCTGTAACAAGCATACCCACCGTTCAGCCTGTAGATTATGCAATCGCTAGAAGCTTTGTGGAACTCCTTTCCTTTGGGCTGATGTTCGTGGCTTTCTTTGGATTCATCAATTTATTCAATCTTTCGCGCTACGCATTGCCTTACAATCCATTTGCGCTAATGCAATTCATACCCCTCCTTTATCTGTTTTCATTTGGACTAGGTCTTATTAATTCTTTTATTACATATGTATTCCCGCTGTGGAAATTTATATGGTCCATGTTTTCTCGCGTTCAAATTTTCTTTAGCGCAGTGTTCTTTATCCCCGAATACATGCCGCCGCAGGTCAGGAATCTACTATCGTACAATCCAATAATGCATTTTGTTTCGTTATTCAGGACGGCATTTTACCCGACGTACCCCACCCAACTTCTTTCCGTCAGTTACATAGCTTTGTGGACGTGCTGCGTTCTGGTGCTTGGGCTGACGATTGAAAGGAACCTGAGAAACCAAAGGGCCTCCCACTGACGGGACTGATATTGACGTTGCGTTTTGCTTTCGCGTAGGAAAGCCGCACAAGATCGTCCCAGTTGCCAAGGTTCGTGCGAAATCTGACCTTGCCGCCATGCCCTTCGACGTTGCTCCGCCAGGGTAACGCTTTGGCTTGCCGATCGAATTGATGTGGTTCCGCTAGTCCCGTGATTTACCCGGCTATTACTAATCGGCAGATCGACCCGCGTGCAGTCGGCAAACGCAGTGACTGATTACAGCATTGATATGCACATCGTTCGCGCCCCCGGCAGCCGCATACGCAGCGCCCGCAAGGCTGGCTGTGGTTACGGCTATAGCCGCGACAACATTCGTGATTAGCAGGCCGCAACGCCGCACGCTGGCGTCGATGTCCACGCCTGCGGACACGGGGTGGTCTTCTCTGTAGATCCCGCACGCAGTAGTGACGGCAATACGGTCGCCTCTTGGACTGCATCGAGCACCACGGCTTTCCGGAGGTCTGACGTGCCGCAATGTAGCTGATGACGAAGCCTGACGAGGATGTCGACTGAGCCGAAAAAACAGAACAAATGTGTCCAGCCCTCAACCCTGTTTCGGGCAGTCTGGACATTCAGACGCAAAAAAGACGACAAATTCCACGCTATTTTAGATGTTGGTGGTGCCCCATGCCGGAACGCGGCGATGATTTCAAGAAGCACCGTACGGGAATTATCATCGTATAATCAATAGCTTGAGCCTTTGGCCTCTCCAGCCTTAGACCGAGTGAATGTACCAGATCAGTCGGGAAAGTGTACCAGTTTCTTGGCGCTCAACAGCTTTGTGCGCGACCATGGGCTTAGCCCTTCACGGTCTCCCACGCGCCCCCTGCATACTTGCTAGCGGTCTGCCCTGTCCTTCGATCAGTCCAATCCTCCGTTGTCAGCCCTTGGCGGGACCAATCACGGAACGTCTGGTAGCGCCAATGCCTTCCGAGGTTGATGCCGAGGAATAGGCTGCGGCGCGAGGCTTCCATTTCGAAGCCACCGATCTTGATGAGCATTGCGTTTGTCTTCCTTTCGCAAATCACTTGGGGTTGATCCCCGAGCGGGTCTACGGAAGCCGCACATCTTTTGTCAACTGATGAAATGTCTAATTCTTCAATGAAATCATTGCACTAAGGCAACCGTTCCATCGGTGGAGGAATTGAGCGACCATGCCGACATACTGGTTGACGATGGAAGGAAGCGGCCGGGATGCCACATGCTCCTCGCCCAGGACGTAGCCACCGTCTTTGCGGATGGCCGGGAGGACAACGCGGGTCACCCAGTTCTGAGCGCCAGCGGCTGGAAGTCCTTGGCCACGGCTTTGTCGGAGCGCAGGACCAGCTTGTAGAGGCCGCTCTCCGAGATCACATTTACCGCAGGGCCTTTCCCTAAATCCGACTTAGCTCTCTCTTCCGTGCTGGTCAGTCGGACGGCAACGGTTGTGCCCGAGGACGCGGCAGACATCCGCAGCCACGTACCAAGGCTCCCCGCCGATGGTGACCACGCGGACCTCGTCCTTGAATTTGAAGAGGGAGACGACCGGCGCAGCGGTGCTGGTGAGGGTCTTTTTCATGGCGAACCGCTTCTCCATCTCCCACAGAATAGCTGGGGTATTCCGAGCGATCCACCATCTGCTTCTGGTCCTTGCTGAGGCCAGCCCGGTTGGCGAGGATGTGAACCCCTGTGCGGTTCTCAGCCACTGCGTTCAGCCACCAATCACCACCCCAAGTCTTTGTGCGGCAGATACACCTGAACCTGCCACCTGATCTCGTTCAACGGACCCTTCGTCAGGGTGTTGACCGAGGCGCGGAAGAAGAACCGCCAGCCGTCGCCGGTCGCCGGGATCGCACGGTGGTAGTCCCGAGCGTTGAACTCGTAGATTTCACCGGATTGAGCTGTGGATACGACCTCGGTGTCAGCGTCCCGGGTCTCCTCGCAACTTGCTCTTCCAACTTGCCACTGTTACGTGTAGCACGGTCACCAGCAAGATAAAGAGACCCACGATGAGCCAAGCGCCTACTGCTCCTACCCTTTCCAACCTTTCGGTCCTTGAGAACGCACCGGCTGGAACTGTGGTGGGGACCTTGGCTTCCGTCGATCCAGATGGAACGTTGGTGACTTATAGCATCCGACCGGCGTCACGGTACTGGCACGAACTCACCTGGGCCAGTTGGGAAGATGCGTACGCCGGGGATGAGCCAGTGCATTTCGAGGTACTGGGCAACCAGATCGTGCTGACCAACAGCTTTGACTACGAGGCGATCGAGAATTTGGTCATGGTCGGCGTCACCGTCACAGCTACAGACCTCCAAGGAGAGAAGTCCGTCTCGTTCTTCGACATCGACGTGATTGACGTTGACGAGACAATCTACGGCAACGATGGCGCAAACACTATCATGGGGACTGCGCTGAACGATAAGATCGACGGTAAGGGTGGCAACGACCGTCTGGAAGGCGGCGACGGGCACGACGACATCATCGGCGGTTCTGGCAACGACGTTATCAAAGGTGGCAACGGCCACGACACGCTCAAAGGCGGGACCGGCGACGACCGTATATTCGGTGAGGCTGGCGGAGATGTGATTAGCGGCGGGCTCGGCTACGACGTGATGTCTGGCGGCGTTGGCACGGCCAGAGACACATTCTTGTTTGAGAACCACCACACCTCCAAGGTGGCCAACCCCGATGTCATCACCGATTTCACCGGCTGGGACCGCATCGACCTAACGGGGATCGATGGCAACACCAAGGTGAGCGGGAACCAAGATTTGACTTGGATTGGAACCAAGGGCTTCTCCGGTCATGCCGGTGAGACACGGTTCGTGAAGGACCAGTCCGACACCTATGTCTACGCGGACATCAACGGTGACAAGAAGGCCGATTTCGCCATCCATTTCGATGATGCCCTGTCCTTAAGGGATGACTACTTCGCTCTGTAACTGCGGACAAATTCTCACTGGCACAGGCGTCAACCGTTACGACACAAGTACCCTGGAAGTGGCTCTTCGCAAAGACACCGATAGGCGGACAAGCGAGCATAACATACCGATGGTGAAGGTTTCTCGGAAACCCGGAACGGTGAAAGCCTGACGGGAAGCTAGCGCCGGATCGCCAGTCCCCGCCAAGGAAGCGTTTTACCGGTACCATCCGAAGGCGCTAACCCTTCGGAAGCGCCCCTACCGCAGCAGGAAACGGGCGATATTTCTGGACGTACAACGAGCGCGTTTCGCTTTCGACACAATCGACGCCAGCCCAAGCCTTTAGCGCCCGGTCTCGCTTGAAGACAGGGATATGTCCGTCTCTATCGAGCGCCTTGCGGATGACGTGGACCGTTCCATCGGGGTCATGGCCAAGCTCCACCAGCTTCCGACACAACGGAGAGATCGGCCCCTTGGTGGTACTGCGGTTTCGACGGGAGGTGAGATCGACCGTGAGGCCGCTTTCGACATGACGGGCGACATAGGAGCCGATCAGTTCGATGGTGTGCATGGCGGTGATGACCGCTGGGATCAATGCAGGATACCTTTCCTGTTTTGTGGTGTGATGGATGAACTCAGGGCTACGTTTCGTTCAGACCAGCATTCTTTGTGATGCGGTGGACGCAATTGAGCAGCCCTATGGATTTGGCCGGGGCACGGTGCCACAGCAGCCTGATGCTCGTCTGTGGTAGATACCGGGGGAGACGCAGACCATAGCGCAAGAATGCTCCGGCGATGCCCTCCGAGGATGGAGACCACCTGTCACAATTCGTCCAGGGTGATGAACCACGGTGGGGCTGTGGTCTGCCTTGGGCTACCTCTTGTCAGGAAGGGGACGCTGTCCTCCTCTTCCCGGCTAACAGCCTCGGTCAGGCCATCGAAGGCTCCTGCCTGGGTTCCACGGTGATCACCTGCGAGAGGGGCCACAGTCCCAAGGCTCATACGCAGGGGCAGACCGTGGTTACCTGCAGTCCTGCCATGGTGAAGCGGAGGAGGTGTGGACACCCTCCCCGTCTCACAGGAGCTTGGGTCGAACCTCAGTCCACACGGTATAACCATAGTGTGAAACCTCGGCTCACCTACTGTTGCCCCCATTCGCCATTCTCGGCAGCCAGTGCCCGTCAGGTCATCCGAGACGTGATTGGTACGCCCCTCGCCGCCGATTGAAGACGGAGAAGCTGATCTCGACAAGCTCCATCCTGTCGGCGCGGTCTGGCATGTTGGAACGGGCAATGCGTTTGGCTCGGTTCAGTCTCTTCGAACGAAAGACCGACTGACGGCCATGGTGAAGGACCAGATCGCCATCGAAGTAGGTGACCGCGAAACAGCGGGTGGGGCGAACAATGGGGCGCTGCGGTGAACCGGTGGCGGCTGCGGCGGAAGAAGGGCGATCATGGCGGCGTTTCCTTGTGAGCGGGACGGGAGGCGAAATCGAGAAACGAAATCGCTACTGTTGCCCCGATCCGGCCCCGCCTTGTGACGCCGTAGGAGGCCACTGAGGGCTTCCCCGGCTTGGCTATGTCGGACCCCCGAATTGCGCTGAACGCCGTGAAGGGGCGTTACCGCACCAGAACTCGCACCCTTCCTAGCCAACTATTGTCCCCCGCTCCAGCACCCGCGATACCTGCGTAGGTGTCCACTTGCCGCCTCGGGATGTCGGAATGTTCATGCTGTCCAGCGTCTCGGCAATCGCGCTCAGGGTCTGCCCCGCCGCCCTCAACGGGCCGATGATCTTCATGACCTTGGCCGCTTCGTTGCCTGCCTTCACTTGGATCGCCTCGTTGCGCTTCATCGTCTTGTCGCGGAGACCACCGATACGCTTGGCATAGCCCGGGTCTTTCGCCCTTGCATCCTGATGGCGCACCTTGGCCGCTTTCAGTGCCGCCTTGGTCCGCTCCGAGATGAATGTCCGCTCCTGCTCTGCCAATGCCGCGTAGATGTGGAGCTGGAACTTGTCAGCCTGTGGCATCTGCGCGACCCGGAGCTTGACCTTCTTGTCATCCATGAGCGTTGCGATGAACGACATCTTGCGGCTCAGCCGGTCCAGCTTGGCGATCAGCAGCTCGGCTCCGGTCCGCCGTACCATGTCCAGTGCCTTGGACAACTCGGGCCGCTCGCTATCAGCACCCGACTGGATGTCTTGGAACCGCCCGAGGACTTCGAAGGGAATATCGGAGAACTTGTCGAGGAAGATAGCGATGTCGCGCACCTGAGCTTCAAGCCCGAGACCGCTGCGGCCTTGGTCTTCGGTGCTAACCCGGGTGTAGATGACGTACTGCTGCATGGCCTGTTCTCCTGTGTTGGAAGAAACATGTCAGGCCGATTATCAAATGTCAACGAACGTTGTGGATGTAAACAACAATGAAATCAGTGATGGCCTCGATCGGCTTTGCGGGGAACAGCCAAAGGCACAGCAACCCCACATCAGAACCTGGGCGTCGTCCCTCGACCAAACCAGCGCCTCGCTGCGGTCCGCCTCCGGGTGGAGCGGAAAACATGTTATGTGCCGGGGCAATCGCCACCCTGTGTAATAGATCGGAAGGGGGCGACGGGGGAAACCTGCCTGTGCAGCTTATTTGACCGGGTGGCGGCGAAATTTTTTACGGAACATTTCAGTCGTCGCTCGAAGGCATGGCCGCCTCACCGCCATGCTTTCGTACCACGCACATTACCCCGCGCCATTCGCCCGCCTTCTGGGCTTGTTGGTGGCTTCCGTATACATCTCCCGGCAACCATGAAGGCGACCATGGTGCTTCTGACGGCTATCCTCATGGGCCTTGGTTGAACCGATACGCGCGCCTAAAGTGCCGGAGCTACGTACGACTCTCTTAATGTTCGACTAAGAGGCTGCCTCAAAAAGATGTGAGTGATTTCAGTCAGTTGTGATTCCTTCGGATTTGCAAGATTCGATGGAGAGCACAATGGCCTGGACTGAAACCACCCGGCGGAATTATGTCCGTCGGACGAGCCGATATGCAAGCGATGTTACGGATCGCGAATGGGAATTTATCGCACCCTTCATGCCTTTACCTCGCCGTCTCGGCCGTCCGCGCAAGACCGATTTGCGCGATGTTTTAAACGCCCTTCTCTACATCGCTTCGACAGGCTGTCAGTGGCGGATGCTGCCGAAGGATTTTCCGCCCTGTTCGACGGTGCAGCGGTATTTCTATGAATGGCGGGCCATGGGTCTTTGGTCACGGATCAACCATCACCTTGTCATGGAGGCGCGGGAACTGGAGGGGAGGCAAGCCTCTCCGACGGCCGGTGCCATCGACAGCCAAAGCGTCAAAACGACTGAAAGCGGTGGTATCCGGGGCTTTGATGCGGGCAAGAAGATCAAAGGGCGCAAGCGTCATATCATCGTCGATACGCTCGGGTTGATGGTCGGCCTCATGGTGCACAGCGCCGATATCCAGGACCGCGACGGCGCTCCCGATCTCTTCAAATCCATCCGCAGCCGATGGCCATGGCTCCTTCATGTCTTCGCCGATGGCGGCTATGCGGGCGACAAGCTGAAAAAGCGGCTGCAGAAAATCGGGAAATGGACGCTCCAAATCATCAAGCGTTCCGACAAGGCGAAGGGTTTTGAAATTCTCCCCCGTCGCTGGGTTGTCGAGCGGACCTTCGCATGGCTGGGTCGATGCCGCAGGCTGGCAAAGGACTTCGAGAAATCCATCGCTTCAGCAGAAGCCTGGATAACCATCGCCCACATCCGCATGCTCACCAGACGTCTTGCAAGATATGGATATCGTTGAAGCCTTTTCGAGTCCGACTCTAAGATCTTCTGTCGTAAAGACAGGAAGTCCCTTTAGCTCTTTCGCGACCTCATTCACCAGATCGGTTACCTCGCTTGCCAACGTCCTCAGCGATCTGAACTTAACCTCTTTGTCTATTATCCGACGCGTTCCATCAGGAGTTTGCAAGTTGCGCGTCGCGACTTCATTCGCAACCATACTGTCTAAATTCGCCTTTGCCACCCAAAGCAACGCCAGTTCGTTCCAATTCTGTACGTTTAACTGTGTATTGTCAAAGTACCAGACCAAAGAAGCCACATCATAGCTACTCAATTCGATCGATGGGTAACCTTCGAAATCGGACACTAATGTTTTAAGTAATCGGATCATTTTCTTAGTGTTGCCTCCACTAAGAATGTCCTTATTTTCTATATGGTACATGTGCAGAAACGGGTAGTTTAACGCTCGATCAGACTCATGCTTAAGGTAAATATATACCCCTCGATCTTTCTTTAAGTTATTACGCTGGTAATCTGCCGAGTCATACCAATGAGATGGGATAACATCAACCTCACGGCGAAGCGAGCCTCCGGATACTGTTATTGCTTTCGATCCAGACACATCCACTTTAGCCTCAGGAAAGGCATCAGTCAGTATTTGCTCAGCCTCATTCCTTAGCTCGCCCAGCAGAGTTGGTCCCGGCTTCCCCGTCCAGTCGAAATAACCCGAGCTAGCCTTTGGGCCGCTTGGGTCGATTACAACATAAACGGTTCGAAGGAGAAGCAAATCGATGTCACTGACCCCTCGGATATGAACGTTAAGCGGCACTGAACCTTGGTAGTCGAACTCGACAGGTATTTTTCCAGCAAGCGCTTTCTCAAGCTGGTTCTTGATGCGATCGCCCTCATCGAATGATTTCGACGTATAGGTAGGGTCCACTTCTTGCATGGCACCCAGCGCGTACGTGGAGGCAGCTTTAGTAGCGCGTTTTTGATATGATTCTTCTAACGGGACATAAAACCCGTCGAGGGTTTTCCGCAGTTTGCGAACTTCTGCAGGGCCTTGCCGTCGCGTCTGCAGCTTCTGAAGCCGAGAATTAAAGTTTGTTGCCATTCTAAATCTTCCTTAGCTCCATGCGACCGCAAGTGCCGCGCCCTCTGGCCGTGAAGTAATCGCCGTCACCACTTCTAAGATCAGGCGCAAAAGACAACTCGGAGTATCCGAGATGAGGGTTCATCTGCTCGCCTATTCGTGGCTCGTTACGATAGCTGTACATGAGCATCCACCGCTTGCCACCCTCCGGAACGAGCGCAGCTGAAACGCTATGGGATGAAGATTGCGCCGTTCGAAGATAGACCCTGATCTTCTCCCAAGTCTGCGTAATGGTGATTTCGCCCTGCCACTCGAAGGTAACATCCCCCACCGTGTCGACCGTTTTTCCAGTGCAACTCCACGCCCCACTAATGTTTGGAAGTCCCATTACATAGAATAAATACGACCACCCCCATTTATTGAAAAGAAAATGAAGAATGAAATAAACAGTCCCTGCGGACACAGGAACAACAACTATATTTGCCCAAGAGGGCAACCCGAAATAGTTAGCTAATTGAACCCAGACCGCCCCAATGGAAACAACCCCAGAAGCCAGTAAGGCTGAAAAAATTGCGAGATAGCGGGCTATATTAGTCCGACTGTGCCCGACTACGGAATATTCGTGATCCGTCAAAATATACCTCGAATGAAAAAATTTATGAAAGAATGGGGTCATAAGTTGAGTCGTTCAAGGGTTAATAAAAGAATTGTGGAGAAATTCACAGAATGACTGATCAGCCTATGACTATTTCATGGCCCATCCGGTCAAATCGACGGATAGAGCCTTCCGATCTGAGATACATTGCATCGACATGCTGACATGCAGCCATCGCAAGGCAAC
Source organism: Rhizobium giardinii bv. giardinii H152 (assembly GCF_000379605.1). Lineage (GTDB taxonomy): Bacteria > Pseudomonadota > Alphaproteobacteria > Rhizobiales > Rhizobiaceae > Pararhizobium > Pararhizobium giardinii. The sequence goes on from NZ_KB902680.1 coordinate 482,251, forward strand.
TGTTGAAAGCAGAACCCCGATTTGGTGGAGCAATAACATCGGCATCGGGAGCAAACAGCCTGAACGACCAACCCGTGATCCTGTAGTGCGAGAGTGAGTTTGTGCGGCCCACCATAACTGCTCCGTCATGTGTAGCAGGGTTTATCGATAATGCGTTCCGTAGGTGTAGGTCAAAATCCAGATCAAACTCCGCTCCGGTCGGCGGCGAGGGTGATCTCGCCATAGGCGAACAAAACTTCGGAAGCCCCACTCCAGTGTAAAAGCAAACAATGAGCGTCGCTGGCTCCTTGGAAGTGTTTGCAAAGTTCCTGAAAATTGTATCAATGCCCTTCATTACCACTCCAGCATATTAGGTGATCGCCGATGCTACATTTGTGGCCCATTAGGCCCATGCTAACAGTCATACTTGGTCTCGCAGTTGTCATCGTTATATTGTTTATGGCCACCACGTCGACTGGTGCCGGAGACATCTACACGTCAGGTTGGCGCGTTTTGAGGTGGGTCTCCACCTACATCGCCGTAGTCATCGGCTTGATAGTCATGGCATGGCGTTGGAGCAGCCGCGTCCAACGGGCAATCTTCCCCTACCTCGGCGGGAAGTGGGTTGGAAAAGTCCACTTCAGCGGCGCAGGAGGAGAGGAGGAACACCGCGATGTGACCTTGCATATTCGGCACACCCCATTCTCAATCAAACTGATCCTCGAAAGCCAGGAATCGATTTCTTGGACCCTGGCCGTGCAAGCCAGCAGGTCTGCAGATATTGATGACTATAAGCTGTACTATGTTTACTCAAATCATCGACGCGAAGGCGGCATCAAACGCAATTTCGGATACCGGGGCGTGGCAATCCTTCGGGTTTCCATGGGCTCCAAGCTCGAATTGATCGGTGACTACTTTACTGAGACGCATCGACGAGGTCGACTAAAGTTTGAGGAGGTCAAGTCGAACCCATGGTGGATGCTCTGGCAATAAGTCCCCACCTATTCGTGTGGAATGTCATAACCCTGTCATTCAAGACCAAAGGCGCGGTATAGCGCTCTCCGGTTCTCAGAACTTTGGCCCCTTGGGAACCTTTATGGCTACTCCGAACCGAACGCCCGTTTCATCGCCTTGGTTATCGCCCTGAGTTTTGCTCTATCGCCGCCATAGGTTCGGTTTCCTACGCCACCAAGGGAATGGCCAAGGATAAGATTCTGCTCCATCTCGGAGACCTCGGCCAAGATCAACCGATCCTTCATGTTGTGGCGCAGCGAGTGGACAGCGTGGGCCGTGTCCTCAGTTACCTTGCGCACATACTTCATGAGGGAGGCAGAGGCGTTCGTTGGGCCGCTTTCTTTTCCGTATCGGGCGAAGAGCATCTTCCGATCCCCTGCCCCTACTACGGCCTCCTTCGCTGCATCCAGAGCATCACCCACCAGTGGCACCTCCCGCTTGGAAGCATTGGTCTTGATCCTCCGTCCTTCGTGCCACGTAACGACGAAGTGTGGACACTCGCCGTGAAGAACGATGTCCTCGGTTCTGAGGCCAACGACCTCAGCCAAGCGGCAGCCGGTCCCCTCCAGAAGACGCCAGATAAACTGAAGGTCATCATTGGCGCTATTGAGGACTAGGCGTCGGATAGACTGGAGAATGTCATCAGGCAGTGGATCGCGAAGTTCGTCCTCCGGGTCTTCGTTGAGGCCAGCGATGGGCAGCTTGGCAAAGGGGTTCATACATCCCGCCAACTGCATTTCCGTTATGATGTGATTGAACATCGCCTTAACAACGTTGAGGTCACGCTTCACCGACGACGGTTTAAGTTTACCGGACAGCATGTGATCGCGCACCAGCTTTGCGTCGGAACGGCTGAATTGCGGGATCGTCGGAGGGCGACCCAAGGCAGCTTCGATATATCCGGTGATGCGGTCAAGGCGCTGGACCTTCTTCTTGATCTCCGTCTCGGTTCCCGTAACTCTCTCGGCAATGTAGAGCTTCTTGGCATCCTCAAGTGTTGGCTCGGGTGCCGGAGGTGCGCCACCGTTGAGCGCTCGCACCACGAACTCATCCATCTTGGTGACGCCTACCGGGTCGCCAGAGGCTGGGTCTTTCGGGTATTCCTCAAGGATCGCATCGGCCACGTAAGTTCGGGCCGCATCTTCGGCTACACTTTCCGGGTCATCACGATCAACGACAGCGTCGTGAGGGTCGAAACCCATACGGCGGACTTTGGCGATGCCCTCAAGGTAAAGTTCTAGCTTCGTGAGAATGGGCAATTCGTGAGGTTCGGCCTCTGCTGCGAGGACCTGCTCCGCTTTCCGAATTAGCAGTTCAAACTCGGCATGAACCTTCGGATAGGCACTGAGCGCTTCCGCATAGGTGCCGCCAAGTTTTTTGATCAAGTTCCGCTTAGCCACAATCGGCTTGAGGCGGTCGGGGACAGGGCGGCGGTAACGCCATTTACCGCACGGAAGCTGCTGGGTGTATGGTAACATCAGACCCACGATTGTACTCTCCATGTACCAAAATATGTACCAAAGGAGAGGCCTAAAGCATTGAAGCTATTGATTTATCTGGTGAATACCAGCGATGATTGGTGCCCCATGCCGGAATCGAACCAGCACTCCTTTCGGAACTCGATTTTGAGTCGAGCGCGTCTACCAGTTCCGCCAATGGGGCACGGATACCGTCGAGGTAGCAAAAAGCGTGTACACGAACCGTTTCGCGCCGGTCAACCGGGATTTTGAGGATCGGGCCTGCCGGAATCACAAAACTGTGCGCTTCGCAGGCGCAGCACATCATTTACAGCATCGGCAATCCTGCCTAAAAGGCTTCGAGATTAACAGGAAAGCCCGCATGCTTCGTAGCCTTTACGACTGGACAATGTCGCTCGCCGCCCGGAAATCCGCTGAAGTCTGGCTGGCGGTCATAGCGTTCGTCGAAAGCTCCGTCTTCCTCGTTCCTGCCGACGTGCTCTACCTGCCGATGGCGCTCGCCCGACCGGAGCGCGCCTGGCGCTATGCTTTGGTTGCGACGGTCGCGTCGGTGCTCGGCGGTATCGCCGGCTGGTATATCGGCCACTACGCCTTCGAGACGCTGGCACGGCCCATCCTGCAGTTCTACGGCAAACTGGAAGCCTTCGAACAATTGAAGGCATCGGTCGGGTACGAGACGCTGGTACTGCTCCTGGTAACGTCGGGCCTTGCGCATCTGCCGCCGATCAAGGTGGTGACGATCCTTTCCGGCGCTGCCAACATCAATCTCGGCCTGTTCATCATCTCGGCGATCATCGCCCGCGGCGCACGCTTCTTCGTGCTCGCCTGGCTGCTGCGCCGCTACGGCGAGGAAATCCGGCATTTCATCGAAAAGCGGCTGGGCATGCTGGCGGCGGCCGTTGCCGGCCTGCTGATTGCCATGTTTGCCGCCTATCGTTTCCTTGCCTGAGACGCCAATGGAGCTTTCCTTGAGCCCTAGCCCGACACAGCCGGTCCGCGGCCTTGCTGCCTCCCTTATCGCCACGTTCGGCATGGCGGCAACCGTCGGCGGCGCGCTCGCCTTCGAGCATATCGGCGGCTATATCCCCTGTGCGCTCTGCCTGATGCAGCGCACACCCTATTACTGGGGCATCCCGATCGGCATTCTCGCCATCGTGACATCGGTCGTGAAACTGCCGGTCTGGCTGACGCGGTCGCTGCTTTCGATCATCGGCATCCTGATGCTGGTCGGTGCCGGGCTCGGCGTCTATCACGCCGGTGTCGAATGGCATTTCTGGGAAGGGCCGGCTACCTGCGCGACCACGGCATCCGGCGTATCCTCGAATGTCGGCGACCTGCTCGGGGATCTCGACAGCAAGCACGGCCCCTCCTGCACGGATGCGGCGCTGCGCGTTCTCGGCCTTTCGTTCGCGGGATGGAACGTCATCGCCAGCCTCATCCTGGCTGCCATCGCCCTGCGCAGTGCCGCCAAGGCATAGGCAGCGTCAGCTTCGGCTTACGGTCCGGCCATCAAGGCTGCAGCTCGACATCCCAGTAGAGATAGTCCATCCAGCTGTCATGCAGATGGTTTGGCGGGAAGAGCCGGCCGTTGTTGTGCAGATCCTGCACCGTCGGGTGGAACGGCTTCTGGTGCGGGAACATGCCCGCCTGGCGCGGCAGCTTGCCGCCTTTGCGAAGATTGCAGGGCGAACAGGCGGCCACGACGTTTTCCCAGGTGGTCTGGCCGCCGCAACAGCGCGGAATCACATGGTCGAAGGTCAGGTCATCCGGCGAACCGCAATACTGGCACTCGAACCGGTCACGCAGGAAAACGTTGAACCGGGTGAAGGCCGGATGGCGCGACGGCTGCACATAGCTTTTCAGGCAGACGACGCTCGGCAGGCGCATGGTGAAGCTGGGCGAGGAAACCTGGTGGTCGTATTCTGCGAGGATATGCACACGGTCTAGAAAAACGGCCTTGATCGCGTCCTGCCAGGACCAAAGCGACAAGGGGTAGTAACTCAGCGGCCTGTAGTCAGCGTTCAGCACGAGCGCTGGAAGGCCGTGTGGTGAGACTGCAATCGTCAAGCCAGTATACTCCTGCTCGATTCGGCACCTGCACCTTCTATATTAGGCGCGTTGCGTCAGGATTGTGAAGCCAAAAGGAAAAAGGAAACAAAAGATTCGCTTTTTACCTTATGGCGCCACCGGCAGGCCGTCCCGGCGCATCTCGGTGGCATAATACGCCCAGAAAAGCCTCGCGGCGACACTGCGCCACGGAGCCCAGAGCTCCGTCAGCGAATCAAGCTCGCGCGCCGAGGGTCTGACCTCCAGTGTCAGCGCATGGCCGACGGCATTCTGCAGCGCCACGTCGCCGACAGGAAAGACGTCGGGATGACCGGCGCAGAACAACAGGTAGACCTCCGCCGTCCAGCGGCCGACCCCCTTGATCGAGGTCATTTCGCGAATGGCGGCGCTGCCGTCGATCTCGCAAATCGCCGCGAGATCGAGTTCACCGCGCGTTACGGCTCTTGCAACGGCGCGCAGAGCATCTGCCTTGGCGTGCGACAATCCGAGCTCGCGGCAATCCTCGTCGCTCGCCGCAAGGACCGTCTCGGCGGAGATGTCGCCGAGCTTCTCTTCCATGCGCCGCCAGATCGCCGCGGCGCTGGCCTTCGAGACCATCTGCGAGACGATGATATTGGCGATGCCGCGATAGCCGGGATCGGCGCGGCGCAAAGGCACCGGTCCGGCCTTGGCAACCACCGGCTCCAGTCGCGCATCGAGCATCACCAGCCCGTGCAACCCGGCGGCGATATCCTCATGCGTGCGGATGATCCGCATCTCCCACCCTCCAACGCAAAGCGGCGTCCACGCGATTCGCCACACAACGGAATTAAACGAATGGCCCGGCGCCTTCTTCCATGGCAAGGAGAAAGCATGAACGCGCCATTGCCAAAACAACCGGTCTTTCGATTCGCGCCGAGCCCCAACGGCCAGCTTCACCTCGGTCACGCTTTGTCGGCCATTCTCAACCATGACATGGCGAAGGCGACGAGCGGACGCTTCCTGCTGCGGATCGAGGATATCGATCTTACCCGCTGCACGCCGGAATTCGAAGCCGGGATTTTTGACGATCTCGGCTGGCTCGGATTGTCGTGGGAAACACCGGTGCGCCGGCAATCCGAGCATCTCGATCTCTACCGGCAGGCACTCGGCCGATTGATCGACCGGGGCCTGGTCTATCCCGCATTCCTGACGCGTGGTGCGATCAAGACCGCGGTTGCGGCGCTCGAAGCCAAGGGCAAGGCCTGGCCGCGCGATCCGGACGGCGCACCGCTCTATCCCGGTGAGGAGCGCAAGCTCTCCGCCGCCGGGTGGCAGAGGATGCTTGCCGGAGGCAAGCCGCATGCGTGGCGGCTCGACATGGACAAGGCAATTGCCGAGCTGGACGCGCCGCTGACCTGGCAGGAAACCGGCGCCGGCCCGAACGGCGAAACGGGCCAGATCACGGCCGACCCGGCCGCCTGGGGCGATGTCGTCCTGTCGCGCTCCGATGCGCCCTCAAGCTACCATCTCGCAGTCACGATGGACGATGCGCTGCAGGGTGTGACGCATGTGGTGCGCGGACGCGACCTCTATCACGCGACCGCGGTGCACCGGCTGCTGCAGCGATTGCTCGACCTTCCCGAGCCCGTCTACCATCACCACCGCCTGATCCCCGGGCCGGACGGGCGCAAGTTGTCGAAGAGCAACAAGGACACGGGGATTGCGGCTTTCCGGGAAGCCGGAAAAACGCCGGACGATGTTCGGGCGTTGATCCTATAGGATATTTTCCTTGCGGGTTTCCGCCGCCTGCGTCCCGCTTTCCTTCGTCCCCCTGAAGCTGCGCATCACCATGCGCTTGACCTTGTATTTCATGATCGCCGCATTGATCTCCGCGCCGATGATGAAGATGGCGCCGACGATGTAGAGGAAGACCAGCGCGATCATGATCGAGGCGAGCCCGGCATAGGTCGAAACATAGTTGGCGAAGGTGGCCAGATAGGAGGCAAAGACGTAGGCGCCGATCGACCAGGCAACCAGCGTCAGGATGATGCCGGGCAGCACATCGAGGATTTTCCGGTGTCCATCGGGCAACCACAGATGGCTGACAATCAGCCCGGCCGTCAGCATGACGAAGACGCCGGCAAGGCTCCAGCTGTCGAGCAGCGCCAGAAGATTGTTGAACCATGGCAGGTAGGTTCCGGCATAGCGGACGGCGAGCGGCACCGCCACCAGCAGGATGCTGACCATGGCAAGCACCAGGACGCCCGCCAGCACGAAACCAAGACTGGCCACACGCGTCTTGTACCACGGCCTGCTTTCGGCGACGCGGTAGGCGCGGTTGAGCGAGATCCGTAGCGCCTCGACGCCGTTCGAGGCGAAGTATGCGGCCGCCAGCACCGATACGGTCAGAAGCCCCCCGCGCGGGATGGTCAGCACCCGCACGACCTCGTCGGAGATCGGCTTGGCGATCGATTCGGGCCAGGTATCGAAGATGAAATGCACGGCGGTGGTGGCAAACTGGTCGGCGCCGAGAAAGCTGCCGAGCGCCGTGCCGAAAATCAGGAAGGGAAAGATCGCCAAAAGGGTGGAAAGCGCCACATGGCTCGCCATCGCCCAGCCGTCATCCTCGCTGAAATGCCAGACCGCGTCGAACACGACCTTCCAGGCTATGCGAATGAAGGCCGGCATTTCCTCTCCAGTGTTGCGCGATGCTGTTCGGATTGTAACCTGTTCATGAATATGGGAAACCGGGCGGTAATTTCTACAGGGTTCGAACAGAATGACCGACCGTCGCTCGATAATCGTCACCGGCTGCTCTTCCGGCATCGGCGCCTGGTGCGCCCGGGCACTCGCCAGCGACGGCTGGCGGGTGTTTGCGACTGTCCGGCGGGTGGAGGATCTGGGGCCACTGGAAAGCGACGGCATTGAAGCCTTCCTTATGGATTATACCAAACCGGACACCATATATTCTCTTGTAGAACAGGTGCTTGCCCGCACTGGCGGCAGGCTGGACGCGCTGTTCAACAACGGCGCCTATGGTCAGGCTGGCGCGGTCGAGGACCTACCGGTGGAAGCTCTTCGTCTACAATTGGAAACCAACGTCATCGGCTGGCACGATCTGACGCGGCAAGTCATCCCGGCCATGCGGGCGCAGGGCCACGGGCGCATCGTGCAATGCTCATCCATTCTCGGCATCGTGCCCTATCGATGGCGGGGCGCCTATAATGCGTCGAAATTCGCACTCGAAGGCCTGACGCTGACGATGCGCATGGAGCTTGCCGGAAGCGGCATCGAGGTGAGCCTGATCGAGCCCGGGCCGATCACATCGCGCTTCACCGCCAATGCGGTCGCCTATGTCGAGCGCTTCATCGACCTCAAGGGCTCGGTGCATGCCAAGGAATATGAACGGCAGATGCGGCGCCTGAAAGGCGAGAGCGGACCTGCCAGAGGCAAGCTGGAGCCGGATGCGGTCTATGCTGCGCTGAAACGCGCATTGACCGAAAGGAAGCCGAAGCCGCATTACATCGTGACGCAACCGGCCAAACAGGGCGCACTTCTGAAGAAACTGCTCCCGGCCGGTCTGTTCTATCGGATCATCGGCCGTCTCGGCTGACGGGAAAGACGAAGGTAATCACATGAACAGTTTTATGACCGGTCTGACGCTGCTCGTCATGGGCCTTGTCGTCATCGTTCTCATTCGCGGCCTCTTCAACATGCTGAAGGGCGGCGACGGCAATACATCCAACAAGCTGATGCAGGCGCGCGTGTTTCTGCAGGCGGTCGCGATCGTTCTGATCATGCTGACGCTGTGGTTCACCGGTGGCGGTCGCTGACAGATGGTGAAGCTCAACAAAATCTACACGCGGACCGGCGATGACGGCACGACGGGCCTGGCCGCCGGGCCGCGCCGGCTGAAAAGCGATCTGCGTGTCGAAGCCTATGGCACGATCGACGAGGCCAATTCCTTCATCGGACTGGCGCGCCAGCATACCGCCGAGCTCACGGCACTCGATGCAATGCTGATGCGCATCCAGAACGACCTCTTCGACCTCGGCGCCGACCTCTCGACGCCGGATACAGGCGCCACGCTCCCTTACGAGCCGCTGCGCATCATCGCGGCGCAGGTGACCCGGCTCGAAACCGAGATCGACGCGTTGAATGCCGACCTCGACCCGCTGCGCTCCTTCGTGCTGCCCGGCGGCAGCGGCGCGGCGGCGGCGCTGCACATTGCCCGCACGGTCGCCCGGCGAGCCGAGCGGCAGATGGTCGAACTGGCGCGGATGGAGGGCGAGGCCGTCAGTCGCGAAGCGCTCGCCTATATCAACCGCCTCTCCGATTTCCTCTTTGTCGCGGCGCGCTGGACGAACGACAAGGGCAAGTCGGATGTGCTTTGGGTTCCGGGAAAAAACAGGTAGCCTCGTGACGCTACCAGCCTACAGGGGATTTCATGTTCATACCGCTGCACGACGCGAATTCCCTGAAGCACATCAAGGTGCAGTATGTCACGATCAGCCTGATCATCGTCAATGTGGCCATGTGGCTGCTCACCGGGCCGCTCGTGGTGCCGGAGGCCTTTTCCAACGCCACCATCCTGGGGCTCGGCTACATTCCCGCCATCGCCTTCGATTATGCGCAACTGACACCCGAGCTCGTGCTGGTGCCGGACGAGGCCACCTACGTGACCTATGCTTTCCTGCACGGCGACTTCTGGCATCTGGCCGGCAATATGCTGTTCCTGTGGGTGTTCGGCGACAATGTCGAGGATGCGCTCGGGCATGTTCGCTACCTGATCTTCTATCTCCTGTGCGCTGCCGCCGGCGCCCTGACGCACGGCCTGGTCAACACGGCATCCGAGGCGCCGCTGATCGGCGCTTCCGGCGCGATCTCCGGCGTCGTCGCCGCCTATTTCCTCCTGCATCCGAAAGTTCGCGTCTGGGTGCTGGTGCTGTTTCGCATTCCGCTTCCGCTGCCCGCCTTCATTCCGCTCGCCTTATGGATCGGCCAGCAGTTCTTCATGCTCGTGGCGGATCCCGAGAGCGGCGTCTCGTGGGGTGCGCATGTCGGCGGCATCATCGCCGGGCTTATCCTGGTGGTCATTTTGCGACGCCGGGACGTGCCCCTGTTCGACCGTACGATCGTTACCCCGCGCGCCGTCCAGCATGTCGAGGCGACGCCCGCCATGCCATCGCCCATGCCAGCAGAAGCCACAAGAAAGCCCACGCCTTGGGGAAGACCGTCCTGAATGGTGTCCGGGACAACTGAAGGATGTCGGTTGAAAACAGGGCTTTAGCGTCAGTCGAGACGTCTTCCTTTGTAAAAGGGCCGCAAACTTCTGCCGTGCGATCACGATTCAATATTGACGCACACGTAAACGTAAGTATTTTTCCCGCTGCATTCTTTTGGCCGCGGGAGAGGCAAAGATTGTAATTGGAGAAAAAACGCGTATCGATGTCGCCAACCGACAATCAGGCACCTGCGTTAAAGCGCATTTTCTCGGCAAACGTCTTGTAAGGAAGGACACTATGAAAGTTCTTGTCACCGTGAAGCGGGTCGTCGACTACAACGTGAAGATCCGAGTGAAGCCGGATGGATCGGGTGTCGAGCTTGCCAATGTGAAGATGTCGATGAACCCGTTCGACGAGATTTCGGTCGAGGAGGCCTTGCGCCTGAAGGAGGCCGGCAAGGCGTCGGAAGTGGTGGTCGTCTCCGTCGGTCCGGCCAAGGCTGAAGAGACGCTGCGCACGGCGCTCGCCATGGGCGCCGACCGGGCGATCCTGGTCGAGACGGATGATCAGGTCGAGCCGCTCGCCGTCGCCAAGATCATCAAGGGCGTCGCCGAGGCCGAACAGCCGGGGCTGATCATCGTCGGCAAGCAGGCGATCGACGACGACAGCAACCAGACCGGCCAGATGCTGTCGGCCCTGCTCGGCTGGGCGCAAGGCACGTTCGCCTCCA
>NZ_KB902681.1 GCF_000379605.1 Rhizobium giardinii bv. giardinii H152
GAACATCCGCCGCCCACGTTTCTCTTTCTCTCTATTCAATTGTCAAAAAACCGACGGTCAAAACCGTCCAAAACCTTTACCCCGAGAGCCCGAAGCGTCACCGCCTGAAACCCCAAATCCGCCCGCCATTTCTCAAAGAAACTTCAGAGCGAGTTCGTCGGTCGCCAGCAGCGCCGCCGCCCTCGTTGGTGAGCGGTTTATAGTCCCACCCCTCAAACGAAGTCAACAGCTCAATTTCAAAAAAATCAATTTTCTCGTAAGCGATTGGTATTACTGGGAGATTTCAAGATTTTGGCAAAACCAGCCGGAATCCAGCCAAAATCCTTACGTCGCGGCCGCGCAATTTCTTGTCCAAATGGTCAAAAGCAGAACAGACCCAACCGTGCGCGGTTCGCGGTCATGCGCCACACGCACAACATCAAATAATCCCGTCCTTTTCGCCACCGGAAGACTCCTGCTAATCTCCCCCCACTTTTGTCATGGGAGATAGACATGCTGGTTCTGAATGAGGCCGATACACGCGCAGCGCTGCCCTGGGGCGATCTGATAGAAGCGCTCCGGGTGATGTTTCGCGACGGCTGCGAAATGCCGGTGCGCCATCACCACGATGTCGCCGTTCCCGGCGAGGAAGCCGCGACCCTGCTGCTCATGCCCGCGTGGCAACCCGGCAGCTATATCGGCGTAAAGATGGTTTCCGTGTTTCCGGGCAATACCGGCCGCGATCTGCCGGCTATTCATGGCAGCTATCTGCTTTCGTCCGGAAAAACCGGTCAATTGCTGGCGATCATCGACGGAGCGGAATTGACGGCCAGGCGCACCGCAGCGGCCTCGGCCGTTGCAGCGGACTATCTTGCCGCCAAGGACGCGCGACGCATGCTGATGGTCGGCGCCGGGCGGCTGTCGCTGAACCTGATAGAGGCGCATGCCTGCGTCCGGCCGATTTGCGAGGTGACGATCTGGGCGCGTGATGCCCGCAAGGCCGAGGCGACGGCGGCACAGCTCGACCTTCCCGGCGTCACCGTCGCCGTGTCGACCGATCTCGAAGCGGCGGCCCGTCAGGCCGACCTGATCTCCTGCGCGACCCTGTCATCGCAACCTCTCATTCGCGGCGAGTGGCTGAAGGACGGGGCACATCTCGATCTGGTCGGCGCCTTCAAGCCGAGCATGCGTGAATCGGACGACCGGGCCGTCGAGCGCGCCTCATTGTTCGTCGATACCCGCGACGGCGCGCTCAGCGAAGGCGGCGACTTGGTCCAGCCGCTGCGCGCCGGCATCATTGCGGCGGGCGCTGTTCGGGCGGACCTGGCGGAGCTCGCGGGCGGACGGCATCCGGGGCGCACCGAACCCGGCGAGATCACCCTGTTCAAGTCGGTGGGGGCTGCACTCGAAGACCTGGCGGGCGCCATTCTCGCCTTCGAGCGGTCCCGTCCAAACTGAGTCCTGCGCCGGATTGTCATTGCGTCGTCGGTGGCGCACTTGCTATTCCGCGAGCGGCGCACCACCGGCGAGGAATATCCATGAGCATGACGAGCACCCTGCCGGACCTGCCGGTGCGGGCTATCCTTACCGAACTCGGCCAGGTTCTGGCGCACGCACCCTCGGTCGTCCTGTCCGCTCCGCCGGGGGCCGGCAAGACGACATTGGTGCCGCTCTTCCTGCTCGATCAACCCTGGCGCGGCGATGGCCGGATCATCCTGCTCGAGCCGCGGCGGTTGGCCGCGCGCGCCGCTGCCGGCCGCATGGCAAGCCTGCTCGGCGAAGCCGTCGGCGAGACCGTGGGCTACCGCATGCGGCTGGACAGCCGGGTCTCGGCCAGGACGCGCATCGAAGTGGTGACCGAGGGCGTCTTTGCCCGCATGCTGCTCGACGATCCGGAACTGCCCGATGTTTCGGCCGTCCTGTTCGACGAATTTCATGAGCGTTCGCTCGACGCCGATGTCGGGCTGGCGCTGGCACTCGACGTGCAGCAGGCGCTGCGCGACGACCTGAAGCTGATCGTCATGTCGGCAACACTGGATGTCGAGCGCGTGGCCGCGCTTCTTGGGGGCGCGCCGGTCATCGAAAGCCGGGGGCGCAGTTTTCCCGTGGATGTGCGCTATCAGGAACGGCCGTCCAGCGAGCGGGTGGAAGACGCCGTGACGCGCGCGATCATCGAAGCCCATCGCCAGGAAACCGGTTCCATCCTTGCCTTCCTGCCGGGGCAGGCGGAAATCACCCGCACGGCCGAGCGGCTGGAGGGTCGGTTCGACGCCTCCACCATTGTCACACCGCTGTTTGGCAATCTCAGCCAGAAGGAACAGGACGCGGCGATCCGCCCGGCACCGGCGGGAACGCGCAAGATCGTGCTGGCCACCTCGATTGCCGAGACCTCCATCACCATCGATGGGGTTCGCATCGTCATCGACAGCGGGCTGCAGCGGCTTCCAGCCTTCGAAGCCTCCACCGGCATCACCCGATTGGAGACCCTCCGGGTTTCTCGCGCCTCCGCCGACCAGCGCGCAGGCCGCGCCGGACGCACGGAGCCGGGCATCGCCATCCGCCTTTGGCATCAGGGTCAGACGGCAGCGCTTCCGGCCTTCACCCCGCCGCAAATTCTTTCAAGCGACCTCGCCGGTCTCGTGCTTGATCTCGCCCATTGGGGCGTGACCGATCCGCAAGGTCTTGCCTTTCTCGACCCGCCGCCACCCACGACGTGGCAGGAGGCGACGGCGCTGCTTACCCAACTTGGCGCGATCGATGCCAATGGCGCTTTGACAGCCCGGGGAAAGCAGATTCGCCAGTTGGCCCTGCCGCCGCGTCTGGCCGCCATGACCGTTTCGGCGGCTAGGGAGGGACAGGCCTGTGAGGCCTGCCTGCTGGCCGTTCTGCTGACCGAGCAGGGCCTGGGTGGAAATGGTGTCGATCTCGAAGACCGGTTGCGTCGTTTCAAGTCCGAGCGCGGCGAGCGCGCCGAGGCCTCGCGCGGCCTTGCCCGGCGCATGGCAAAGGGCTTGAGCGCAGGCAAGGAGACGAACGATCCGGTGCAGCCGGGCATGCTGCTGATGCACGCCTTTCCGGACCGGATCGCCCTGCAGCGCGGCGGGCGCGGTCGCTTCGTCATGGCCAATGGCCGCGGCGCGGAACTGCCGGAAACCGAGCGCCTGGCCGGCGCTTCGATGCTGGTCATCGCCGACCTCACCGGGCGTGCCGGCGGTCAGCGCATTCTTGCCGCCGCCGAAATTTCCCGTGCCGATGTCGAAGCACACATGCCGCAAGCGATCATTCGCGAGGACCAGACCTTCTTCGACCGGCCGAGCCGGCAGGTCCGAGCAAGGCGGGTGACGCGGCTGGGCGCCATCGTCTTCGAGGAAACGCCGCTTCCGCGGCCGAGGGGCGAAACGGCCGCGCGGGCGCTGGCTCAAGGCGTCCGGCAACTCGGTCTTGCGGTACTGCCTTTCTCCAAGGAAGCAATGCAATTGCGGGACCGGATCGGTTTCCTGTACCGCACCATTGGCGACCCTTGGCCGGATATGTCCGACGAGAGCCTGCTTGCCGGGCTGGAGGACTGGTTCGTGCCCTTTCAGGGTGAGACCCGGGGCATCGACGACATCAGCGCCGCCAGCCTTTCCGAAGGGCTGCAGTCGCTGGTGCCACACGCGGTCGCCCGCGATCTGGCACGGCTTGCACCGACCCATTTCGAGGCGCCGACGGGCCAGCGCCATCCGATCCGTTATGACGGCGACGAACCGGTTCTGTCCATCCGCGTGCAGGAACTGTTCGGGTTGAAAACCCATCCGTCGATCGGCGGCGGGCGGCTGCCACTGCTTCTGGAATTGGTCTCGCCCGGTCACAAGCCGATGCAGACCACGCGCGACCTGCCGGGATTCTGGGCCGGGTCCTGGAAGGACGTCCGCGCCGACATGCGCGGCCGCTACCCGAAACACCCGTGGCCCGAGGATCCGGCAAATGCGGCGCCGACGACACGGGCAAAGCCGCGTGGTACATGAAACGCAATGACGAGGACGATGGGAAACCAGATGACGGCAGCAGAGATCGAAAGCGATGAACCGACCACGAGCCGGGTGCTGCGGCTGCAGACGATCGTCCGCCTGCGCTGGCTTGCGGTCGGCGGGCAGTCCATCGCAGTGATCATCACCGCTTTCTTGCTGCAATTCCCGTTGCCGCTGATTGCCTGCTGCTCGCTGATCGCCTTTCTTGCCCTGGTGAATGCCTACCTGACGATCCGCTACCCGCCGACGCATCGGTTACAGCCGCCAGCGGCTTTTGCGCTGCTCGGCATTGACCTGGCGCAGCTCACCGCCCTTCTCTTCATCACCGGCGGGCTCGCCAATCCTTTTGCGCCGCTCGTCTGCGTACCGGTCATCATCTCGTCTGCCTCGCAACCCAAATGGCACAGCGTCGGCCTCGCCATCCTCGCGATTCTTGGGATCACGGCGCTGGCATTCACGCCCTTTCCGCTGCCGTGGTATCCTGGCGTCGTGCTTCTCGTGCCGACGATCCTGACGGCCGGTTTCTGGTTCGCCATCGTTTCGACCACAGCTTTTGCCGCATTCTACACCTATCGTGTCTCGCTCGAGGCAAGCGAGCTGTCGGAAGCGCTGACGGCGACGGAACTGGTGCTGCAGCGGGAAAAGCACCTGTCGCAGCTCGACGGGCTGGCTGCCGCGGCGGCGCACGAACTGGGAACACCGCTTGCCACCATCAGTGTCGTCGCCAAGGAGATGGAACGAGAGCTTGGCGACGACCCCCGGTTTGGTGAGGACGTGCAATTGCTGCGCAGCCAGAGCGAACGCTGCCGCGATATCCTGCGCCGGCTGACGACCTTGTCTTCCGAGAACGAAGCGCATATGCGGCATCTGCCCCTGTCGTCGCTGATCGAGGAAGTGATGGCGCCGCACCGCGAATTCGGCATCCGGATCAACCTCGTCGAAAGGGGCGACCGCGCCACCGAGCCCGTCGGCAATCGCAATGCGGGCATTCTCTACGGCCTCGGCAACCTCCTGGAAAACGCGGTCGACTATGCCAAGCAGGAGGTGACGGTCACGGTCGTTCATACGCCGGATATCGTCTCGGTCACCATCGAGGATGATGGCGATGGCTATGCGCCCGACATTCTCAGCCGGATCGGCGAACCCTACGTGACCAAACGCCAGAAGGACGACAGCGCCGGCGGACTGGGCCTCGGCCTGTTCATCGCCAAGACGCTGTTGGAGCGCTCGGGCGCCAAACTGACGTTCGAAAACGGCGGCCCGGACAAGCCGGGCGCGCGCGTCAGCGTCGAATGGCCACGCACACTGATGGACACGAAACTGACAAAATGACTTTATGGCATTTTGAACCGCGAATATGCGAACTACATAGAGCGCAGAAAAATTGAGCCCTGCGCCGAGGATTGCGACATGACGGAAAGAACTACCGAACAGGCACCAGCCGCCGGTGACGGCAAGCTGGATGCCGCGTTGATCGGCGCCGACACTTCCCTGCTGATCGTCGATGACGACGCCCCCTTCCTGCGCCGTCTTGCCCGTGCGATGGAGACGCGCGGCTTTTCCGTCGATATCGCCGAATCCGTTGCCGAGGGTATCGCCAAGGCAAAGACACGCCCGCCGAAACACGCGGTCGTCGATCTGCGGCTGGGCGACGGCAGCGGGCTGGACGTGATCGAAGCGATCCGCGCCAAGCGCGACGACACCCGCATCATCATGCTGACCGGCTATGGCAACATCGCCACCGCGGTCAACGCCGTGAAACTCGGCGCCGTCGACTATCTCGCCAAGCCTGCCGATGCCGACGATATTTTCGCGGCCTTGGTACAGCGGGCCGGCGAGCGCGCCGAGCCGCCGGAAAACCCGATGTCGGCCGATCGCGTCCGCTGGGAGCATATCCAGCGCGTCTACGAGATGTGCGAGCGCAACGTGTCGGAAACGGCCCGGAGACTGAACATGCACCGCCGTACCTTGCAGCGCATCCTGGCAAAGCGCGCACCCAAGTAATACCAAAGATCACTGATAATGACCGATGTGACCGGATCGATTTTGACTTACGGCTAGGAGAAAACCGCAGTCGGACCAGAAGGTCCGGCGAGGATTTTTGACGACGTCCGGAAGCCAAAAGCGACCGGCCCTTCGGGTGGCCCGGAAATCGGCCACCGGAGGGCGTCGAAATCCTCGGCGGTTTCTTCTACCCGGACGCCCGTTTCCGGGCCATCACATCGGTCATTATCAGTGATCTTTGGTATAAGGTGTGCTCGTCTTAACTTTCGCTGTCGAGAGCGCCGGAAACGATCTCGCGCATGTTCGGGCTGGTATCGCCTGCCCGGTCGGCCGACCACTCCGCCAGCATCAGCCGCTGCGCCGCGACCCGCCCGAAATTGAGGGATACCGACTTGCGCGTCGGAGCCGCGAGCCGGTGTTCGGGCGCGTCGCGGATCATCTCCGCGTCATAGCCGTCCGACAGCAGCAGCCCGCATTCTTCCGGAAAGATGTCGAGCGGCACACCGCTATGGGTGGCGAAGTAAAGCCGGTCTGAATGCATCCGGTAATCGGGCCATTTGCGGTCGACCTTGAAATCCTCGATCGAGGTCTTGATCTCGACAATCCAGATATCCCCTTTGGGCGAAATCGAGATCAGATCCGCCCGCCTTCCGCTTGCAAGCGTCAGCTCCGGCAGCACCGCATGGCGCATTTCATGAAGGAATCGCTGCACGCCGCGGCGCACCATCAGCGCGCGCTGCGACTGGCGCCCGTCGATCAGCGGGCTGTCGTTGTGGATAGAGAGAATCGCCATGCATTAAACTCTGGCACAAGGCCGCTTTTGTTGCAAAAAAACACTCCGTGGAGTTTTTGAAACATCCGGCAAAAATGCTGCGCCGCATTCACTTGCAATCGGGATGTTAATCGAAAATAAACCATAATCGCTGATGGTCGAGCCGACCCAGATATTCTTAACTTCATTTTAAGAGACACCCATGCGCTTCCGCAATGCAGTTCTGCTGTGCAGCCTCGCGGCCACCCTTGCTTTGGCCAGTTGCTCCACCGCACCGATCTCTCCCATCGGTGAAAAAGTCGCGACCAACCAGATTTTCTCGAATGGCTACGGTCCGGTCGAGGATCACGGCTACGCCCTGCCGGCGATCCCGATCAACAAGGTCAACGAGCGCTTCCACCGTCAGATCGTTGATTATACCACGGCTGAAAAGCCCGGCACGATCATCGTCAACACGCCGAACCGTTTCCTCTACTTCGTGTTGCCCGGCGGCAAGGCCGTTCGCTACGGCATCGGCGTCGGCAAGGCGGGCTTCGCATGGGAAGGCCGCGCCTATGTCGCCTGGAAGCAGGAATGGCCGACCTGGCATCCGCCGAAGGAAATGGCCGAGCGCAAGCCGGAAGTGGCGCAGTATGTCGAGGACGGCATGGGTCCGGGCCTGCGCAATCCGCTCGGCGCCCGCGCCATGTACCTGTTCAACGACGAAGGCAAGGATACGCTGTTCCGCATCCACGGATCGCCGGAATGGGCATCGATCGGCACCGCCGCCTCTTCGGGCTGTATCCGGATGATCAACCAGGACATCATCGATCTCTATGCCCGCGTCCGCCCGGGCAAGAACACCCGCGTCATCGTCCAGCAGTAGCGAAATCTGGCGTTCATCGCAGATGCTTTCCAATCCCCGGCTTGTCTGGGGATTTTACTTTGTGGCCCCTGGCCTGCCTCGAGGTTTGCGCCTTGACGCCGCACATCCGTCTTCCGATATCTGCCAACAGGATTTTGCGGAGGCGCGCTTTGTACGATATCGGAAATCTCGCGGCATTGATGGACAAGCACACACATGTGGACGGGGTGCACCCGACGGCCATTCCGCGGGTCGTTCTCATTCGCGTCTCCCGTCCTACCACGCCCCTTCATGTCCTGCACGCGCCGGCGGTCTGCATCGTCGCACAGGGTGAAAAGCAGGTGATGCTGGCAGACCGCATCTATCGATACGATCGCAGTCGATACCTGACGGTTTCCGTCGACCTACCCCTGGTCGGCCAGATCGTCACGGCAACCGCGGAAGAGCCATATCTCTGCCTTCGCATCGATCTCGACCCGGTTCTGCTCAGCGAAATCCTGATCGCCGCCGGACAGACGGAAAGCGAAGAAGCAACCACTGCCTCCAGCGGCCTTTTTCTCAACGACGCCACGCGAGATCTGATCGAGACCGCCATCCGGCTCTTGCGTCTGCTGGACAGCCCGCGCGACATCGCGATGCTTTCGCCGCTGATCGAGCGTGAGCTTCTCTATCGACTGCTGATGGGGCCGCAAGGCGGACAGTTGCGCCAGATTGCCCATGGAGAGAGCCGGTTACGGCAGGTCAACGCCGCGATCGGCTGGATCCGGCGCAATTTCGACAAGCCGCTGAGGATCGAGGACATGGCCGAGCAGGCCCGCATGAGCGCCTCGTCCTTCCATCAGCATTTCAAGGACGTCACGGCCATGAGTCCCCTGCAGTACCAGAAGCAGCTTCGCTTGCAGGAAGCGCGGCGGCTGATCCTTGGCCAGGCGCTTGACGCGGCAACCGCCGCCCATACGGTCGGCTACGAAAGTCCGTCGCAGTTTTCACGGGAATATGCGCGCCTGTTCGGCGCGCCGCCGCTGCGCGACATCGCCCGATTGAAGGCTTCGCCGGACTATCTGCTGCAGGCTTGAGGGGCACCCGAAAGCGCCCCCAAGCGTTTGTTCACTTCTCGCGGCGCAGCACCATGCCGGCATGGTGCAGAACACCGTCGATGAAATCTCCATCGGCGGTGAAGCCGGTCTCGTCGACGTAGTCGATATGCGTACCGGTCACGGTGTACCGCCCGCGATAGGCGCTCTTGCGCTTTCCTCTCGCCTCGTCGTAACGACCTTCCGGCAAAAGCTCATGGCGGATATAGCCGTCCGCCGTGACCCACATGCCGACATAGGGATGATCTGCCATCGTCATCGCGCCACTCCTCAATAGGGGCTTGCCGTCGGGCGAACGATCAGTTCGCTGACATCCACGTCATCGGGCTGGGCGATGGCATAGCCAATCGCGCGGGCGATGGCTTCCGCCGGAATGGCTATTCTGCGGAAACCCTGCATCGCCTCACGTGCCGTCTCGTCGGAAATGGTTTCGGCCAGCTCCGATTCGGTGACGCCAGGCGAAATCACGGTGACGCGAATCCGGTCGTTTTCCTGGCGCAACCCTTCTGAAATCGCGCCGACCGCGAATTTCGTGGCGCAGTAGACCGCCGCCGTCGGCGAAACCGCGTGGCCGCCGATCGACGACAGATTGATGATCTGACCGGTCCCCTGAGCCTTCATGATCGGCAAGCTTGCGGCTATGCCATGAAGAACACCGCGAATATTGACGTCGATCATCCGGTCCCACTCCTCGACTTTCAGTGCGTCGAGCGGCGACAGCGGCATGACGCCGGCATTGTTGACGAAGACATCCAGGCGGCCATATTCGCGGACGGCTTCGCGGGCAAAGGCCTCCATGTCGGCGCGATCGGTGACGTCGAGTGCGCGACAGAGGGCGGTTCCGCCCTCCGCTCTTATGGCTTCGACCAAGGTTTCCAGCCTGTCGGTGCGGCGGGCGCCTAGCACGACGCGGGCGCCTTCCTTTGCAAGGTATCGCGCCGTAGCCTCGCCGATACCGCTGCTGGCGCCGGTAATGGCGATCACTTTTCCGGTAATAGCTGACATTTCATTGTCCTTTTTCCTCTTGCGGCGGGAACGCCCCGCCGCTGGAAAGGACAATGATGGAGAACACCTTTTCAGTGGTAGATCATCACTCCGAGAGTCTTGCCTGATCCTCCAGGGAGATCGCGAATCTGCACGACTATCCGGCCGGTCAGGCCGCCTGGCTTGCCTTCAGCTCCAGCCGGCGGCGATGTAGGACCGGTTCGGTGTAGCCGTTCGGCTGTTCGCGGCCTTTGAGCACCAGCTCAAGCGCTGCCTGGAAGGCGATGGAGCCTTCGAAATTGCCCGCCATCGGCATGTAGGCCGAATCACCGGCGTTCTGCTCGTCCACGACC
This sequence comes from Rhizobium giardinii bv. giardinii H152, assembly GCF_000379605.1. Lineage (GTDB taxonomy): Bacteria > Pseudomonadota > Alphaproteobacteria > Rhizobiales > Rhizobiaceae > Pararhizobium > Pararhizobium giardinii. The sequence continues at coordinate 10,041 of NZ_KB902681.1, forward strand.
GCCGCCATGCGCTTCATCGTCTCGACGATCTGCTCCTCGCTGACGATGCCGTGGTGCAGCCAATTGGCCATATGCTGGGCGGAAATGCGCAGTGTCGCACGGTCTTCCATCAGGCCGACATTGTTGATGTCCGGCACCTTGGAGCAGCCGACCCCCTGATCGATCCAGCGGACGACGTAGCCAAGAATCCCTTGCGCATTGTTGTCGAGTTCACGCTGGATTACTTCCGGCGTCCAGTTCGGCCGCGATGCGACCGGGACAGAGAGGATATCGCTGAGCTTTGCCCGCGCCCGGCTCTTCAGCCCTGCCTGAACCGCGGTGACATCGACCTTGTGGTAGTGGGTTGCATGCAGGGTCGCGGCCGTCGGCGAGGGAACCCAGGCCGTGTTGGCGCCAGCCTTCGGGTGGGCGATCTTCTGCTCCAGCATCGCCGCCATCAGGTCGGGCATTGCCCACATGCCCTTGCCGATTTGGGCATGGCCGGACAGGCCGCATTCCAGGCCGATATCGACATTCCAGTTTTCATAGGCCGCGATCCAGGCCGCCTGCTTCATGTCACCCTTGCGGATCATCGGACCGGCTTCCATGGAGGTATGCATTTCGTCGCCGGTGCGATCGAGGAAACCGGTATTGATGAAGACGACGCGTTCCTTCGCCGCCCGGATGCAATCCTTCAGGTTGACGGTGGTGCGGCGCTCCTCGTCCATGATGCCCATCTTCATCGTGTTGGTCGCCATGCCGAGCGCGTCTTCGACGCGACCGAAGATTTCCGAGGCAAAGGCAACCTCTTCCGGACCATGCATCTTCGGCTTGACGACATAGATCGAGCCTTCGCGCGAGTTCATCCGGCGGCCGTTTGGGCCGATATCGTAGAGCGCGATCAGGCCGGTGATCATTGCATCCATAATCCCTTCCGGAACCTCGTTGCCGTCGCGATCGAAAACAGCCGGATTGGTCATCAGGTGGCCGACATTGCGCACCAGCATCAGGGCGCGACCTTTCAGCGAAATCTTCGATCCATCCGGCGCGGTGAAGCCGAAATCCGGATTGAGCTTGCGGATAAAGGTGCTGGCGCCCTTGGTGACCTCTTCCTGCAGGTCACCCCGCATCAGGCCGAGCCAGTTGCGATAGACGACGACCTTATCCTCAGCATCGACGGCGGCGACGGAATCCTCGCAATCCATGATCGCGGTAATCGCCGACTCGAGAATGACGTCGGAAATATGAGCCGGATCGTCCTTGCCGGTCGGCGTCAACGCATCGATGACGATCTGGATATGCAGGTTGTTCTTTTTCAGAAGCAGGTGAGATGGCGACGCCGCATCGCCGCGGAAGCCGGCAAATTGAGCTGCATCGGCGAGCGTCGTCGCACCGGCCGCCGTCGAAATCGCCAGGTTTGAGCCAGTAACCGCAAACCCCGTGACGTCCTTCCAGCTTCCGGCAGCGAGCGGCGCACTGGTATCGAGAAAGCCGCGCGACCAGGCGATAACCTTCTGTCCGCGAACCGGGTTATACCCCTTGGCCTTCTCCGCGCCGCCGTCTTCGCTGATGGCGTCGGTGCCGTAGAGCGCATCATAGAGCGAGCCCCAGCGGGCATTGGCGGCGTTCAGGGCATAGCGCGCGTTCATCACGGGAACGACGAGCTGCGGTCCGGCGATGGTGGCGATTTCCGGATCGACATTGCTGGTGGATACGGAAAAATCCGGCCCTTCCGGCAGAAGATAGCCGATCTCCCTCAGAAAGCTTTCGTAGGCGGCCATGTCGACGGGCGCGCCGTTCTGGCGGTACCAGTTGTCGAGCGTCTCCTGAAGCACGTCACGTCTGGCAAGAAGGGCGCGGTTTTTCGGCGCCAGATCGTGAACGATCTGAGAGAATGCCGAAAAGAACCGATCGGCGTCGATGCCGGTGCCCGGCAGAGCCTCGGTCACCAGGAAATCGTGCAGGCCTGCATCGATCTTCAATCCATTCTTTTCTATCCGGCCCATCGGCAACTCCCTGAAATAACGCGCAAATATGAGAGGCCGCAGTCTCGCATGGTTTCATTCCCTGTCAATCCAGCGAAAATGCGAAGAATTATTTCCAAAACCGAACAAATCAGGCATGCGCGACGCGCGGCCGGCCGCTGGCGACAGCCGTGAACCGAGCCTCGATCAGCCTCCGGCTACCCTCGACCTCCGGCGCATCGATATCCTCTCGCACCATCACGGCCGGCTCGTCGGCGCCATTCGCCCGGGCCGAAGCCAGCGCCGCCGTTTCCGCCCGCTCGCGTGCCGATGCGAAGGCCTTGCCTTCATCGAGGAAGCGGCTGCTCGGCCCGGCACCGTTGACGATGAAGATACCCTCTTCCGGCGTCGTGACAAAGACGGTCACCGAAGCCCGCACCTGACCGACGACCGCGCCGACCGCATTGGCGACACCCGCTTCTTGCGGAATGCACGATTCGGCGCGCAGCATTTCGGCGATAGCCGGATAATAGACCGGCGCGGAAGCACCGAGCCCGACCAGCGGCCGGTCGAGCGAGAGGGAAAAGCCGACGATACCGGGCTCGCGCTTCAGCGCCCGATCGACGGCAAGCGACACGGCCGGATCAATCGCCGCGCCATCCTCCGCCAGGCAGGAAGAAAGAATGACTTCGGCGGACTGGCGCGTCAGCCGGGCGACGATAAGTTCCGACAGTTCGTTAGCCGAGGCGGCGATCGGCTTGCCGGATCCGTCCCTGGTGCGCGCGGCAAGTTCGGCGCCCAGCCGCGCAGCCGTCGCGTTCCACTGCCCCTGGCGCCCGAGCACATGCATGGCATCGGACGGTGTCAGGCCGCAGATATGCACGAGGCCGCGCGCAACCAGCCGGTCCAATGTCGCCTTCTGCGGCGTGCTCGTCAGAAGGTGCTCCAGCGACACCGGCACATCACCGATCCGCTCGTACAAGGCCTGCTCCTGCAGGTGAAGGCCGCTCGCCAGATGATCCGGAAGGCCGGTACGAACAGCAAAACGGCCGTCATGACGGCCGACATGGGCCGTGCGCAGCTGTCGTTCGAGCACGGAAATCACCGCATCCGCATGCTGGGCAGCCACCAGACTGAGAGGCAGGAACCGGCGCGGACCGAGATCGATCTTCGCCTTGAGGCCGCGATCGTTGATGCGCACTTCCGAATCGCCGCCAAGCCCGAAGGTGCGCATCGCGACCGCCTCGACCATGGTGCGGAAACCGCCGACGACGGCGCCTTCGCCGTCGAGACGCGGGCGCCCCTGATCAAGCACGGCGACATCCGTCGTCGTGCCGCCGATATCGGAGACGACCGCATTGTCGAGGCCGGTCAGGTGCCGGGCGCCGACAAGGCTGGCGGCGGGGCCGGAGAGAATGGTCTCGATCGGCCGCAACCGCGCTTCGGCAGCGGAAATCAACGCGCCGTCACCGCGCACCACCATCATCGGCACGTCGATGCCGCGCTGTTGCAGAAAGCCTTCGCAGGCGCCGATCAGCCGGTCGATCATCGAGACCAGGCGGGCGTTGAGCAGGGTCGTCAGCGCGCGGCGCGGACCGCCGAGTTTCGAGGAGAGCTCATGGCTGCAGGTGACCGGCAGGTGCGAGACCTCGCGGATACGATTGCGCACCCGCTGTTCGTGAGCCGGATTCCGCACGGCGAAATAGCCGGCAATCGCAAAGGACGAAACCTCCCTCGACAACTGCGGCAGCGCCTCGTCCAGCGCCGTCATGTCGAGCAGCGTTTCGCCGCCATGCACATTGTGACCGCCCGGCAGGAAGATCACCGGATCGGAGCCGAGCGCTTCTGCCAGGCCGTCGCGCTTCAGGTCGTCCGGCGAAAAACCGATCATGACGAGGCCGGCGCGCCCGCCCTGGCCTTCGACCAGCGCGTTGGTGGCAAGCGTTGTCGACAGCGAAACGAGGCCGATGGCGGATGCGGGAACCTCGGCCTCTGCCAGCACCGCCTCAACGGCGCCGGCAATGCCGACGGAGAGGTCGTGGCGGGTGGTCAGCGCCTTTGCCTTGGCGACGACGCCCGCCGTCTCGCTGAAGAGGACCGCATCGGTATAGGTTCCGCCGGTGTCGATACCGAGGAGAAGGTGTTCAGTCAAAGCAACGTCCATTCACGCAGGGGCCGGAAACCCGGCTTCAAAGCCTATCGTCGCGGTGATATGACATCTTTCAGCGAAAGGCCATCGCCGCGCCGACGTCGATATTTCAACGCAGCGACACCGCGACACAAGAGGATCCGCATGACCCGCTTCCCTCACATGCTCTTTCTGACGCTCGCGCTTGCCGGCTCCCCCCTCCTTTCCGGCACCGTTTTTGCACAGGACGCCGAGGAGGAGGAGTATAAGGCGGTTCTTCCCGACGTCTCGATCTACAAGGCAATGCTCGATGCCAACAAGATGACGGGGTGGATACAGTTCCGCAACTACGACGACAAGCAGCTCATCTATTTCACCACGCTGCAGACGATGCACTGCCGGCTTTCGGAAATCCGCTACTCGATCAATTCGGATGCACTGGACAAGCGCTTTCCGCTCGGCAAATGCAATCCGCAGATCCCGTTCAATCTGCCCGAGGACAATACCAACGAGTATATCTATATCTCGCTGCCGGCCGGAGAGGCGAAAACGCTGACCATCCAGGCCGTTTGGGACGATGGTGCGGGCAGCGAGATCGTCGTCTACAAACCCTGCGAGGGCGTCGGCGATTCCACCTGCGCGCAGATCAAGACGATCAAGAAACCGAAGAAGCAGCTGCAGGAGCCGGTGCCCGCCGATTCGCCGATCCGCGCCGTGCAATCCGAAACCCCGGGCAAGACGTTTACCGAGCCGACACCCTCAACGGCAGCCCGCCCCTAGGCTGCGTCGTCAACCGCTGCACCGGCCAGGGCCTGGTTTCCGGCGTCATGTCGAACCGGAAGCGCTTCATCATCACGGCAAGCCCGATCACCGCTTCCTGCAAGGCAAAGGTGGCACCGATGCAGGTCCGCGGTCCTGCACCGAAAGGCAGATACTGGAACCGGTGCAGCTTTTCGCGGTTTGCCGGCAGGAACCGTTCCGGCATGAAGGCGCGCGGCTTTTCCCAATAGAGCACATGGCGATGCAGCGTCCAGGGCATGATAAGGACCGGGATGCCCTTGGGGATCTCCACCCTTTCGCCATCGGGCGAGGTCCATGAATCGGCATTGATCGCTGCACGGTTGATGGAGGGCGCGGGAGGATAGAGCCGCATTCCCTCTTCGAAGGCGGCGCGCACATGCGGCATCAGATCGAGCCAGTCGACCGGTTCGGCTCCGCTCGACAGCACGCTGTCGATCTCCGCCTCCATGTTCTCGCGCACCTGCGGAGAATTGGCGACGCAGTAGATCGTCCAGGCAAGCGCGCGCGCCGTCGTTTCGTGCCCGGCGCCGATGAAGGTCAGGATATTATCGGATATTTCATCGGTCGAAAGTCCGTCCGGCCGTTCCAGTTGCAGGAGCAGCGTCAGAAAATCCTGCGGCGCCGATGCCGGATCGGAGCGTATCAGCTGCCGCCGGTGATCCATGGTTTTCGCGACGATGCCACGGAATTCCGCCATCACCTTGGCGCCGCCGATGCGCGTCAGGCGTGGCACCCAGGGCGGCGCAAGCAGAAGGTCCATGGGATCGACGCGGCCCATGCGATGCAGCAGACGTTCGACGCTGTCGGCAAACCCTTCGGTCTCGGTGGCGATCTCCCCGGAAAACAGCGTCTCGGAAAGGATCTCAAAGGTGAGCTCGGTCATATCATTGGCGATATTGGCGACCGCGCCGGCCGCTGCCGCCTCGTCGTATTTCGCGACGTATTCCTCGGTCTTTGCCAGCATCTGCTTGGCGAAACCCCTGGCATGGCGCGGCGTGAACACCGGGGCCATGGCCTTGCGGGAGCGTCGCCACACCTCGCCCTCGGCCGTCAGCAGTCCATCGCGCAGGATCGGCCGCAGGATGAGGCGGCGCACCTTGGACATTTCATAGTTCGAGGCATTCTCAACCAGTACATGGCGGATCAGGTTCGGATCATTGACGATCAGGGTTCGTTGGTTGATGAACTTGGTGTCGATCCAGGGCAGCGTATAGGAGGGCTCGCCCCACAATTCGAGCGGATTGCGCATCACGGTGCGGATGGTTTGCAGCCGCGACGGCGGCACCGTGCGCGGGATCGGCGCAGGCGGCTCGAAAGGTTCCGGTCTCACATCCATGGATGGCTTTCCGCGCCGCCACGCATTGGCGGCTCCAACCGCTCAGTGTCGCATAAAGGTGTGGCGATTTCAGGAAAGTTAGAGCAGCGCTTTCAATTCCGCCAGCTTATCGTTGACCAGCCAGCCATAATAATTTTCCTCGGGCCACTGCACATCGCCGCCCTGGTTTCTGGCGGCAAGCGCTGCAGCGCGTTGGTCGGGGTTGCCGACATTATAGAGGGTTGCGGTTATTCCCGGATTGCCGGAGATATCCATGCCGGCGATCGACTTGTAGGCGTCGATCGAATGACGGATCGAGGCCGCCATATAGGCGAGCGACTGATCGGGATCCATAATCGCCGCGTAGACGCCGGACGCATTGTTTTCATCGAGCCGGTCATAGCCGGACACGCGCGACACCATGTCGGTCAGCATCAGAGCCGTCAGCGGATTGATCTGGCCAAGGCCGAATGTCTGGCCGGCGAAAAACGGTTGGAAGAAGACGGCGCTGAAGCGGTTGTTCGGATAGGATGTTCCACCCACGGTGTTGCCGCGGAACTCACTGTCCCACACGCTTTCACGGCAGCTCCACAGCGCATAGGAGCTCTTCTTGCCCTGGCATTTTGCAAATTCCGGACGCGACACGAACTGGTCCACACTTTCGCCCTCATAGCCGAAGCGGAAGCTGTCGCCGGCATAGGCGGCCGCCTTGACGTAATAGGACTGCAGCCGGTCATAGGCGTCGACATTGTAGGTATGCTCGCCGACGATGGCGCCGATCATGTGGATCGGATCGATGCCATAGGCGCGCGCCGTTGACTTGATCTTGCTCATCAGCTTGCCGTCAGTGGCGAGCAGATTGCGCACTTTCTCGTATTTCGCATCGAACGATGTCTTGCCTGCCTTGGTCCGCCGCATGGAGGCGCCCGGCACGTTCGGCTGCTCCTGATAGCGGTTGCCTTCGGGTACGACGCTCAATCCCCCGGCAAGAGCGGGACCGGTGGCGAGAATCATTCCCGCAAGAACAAGCATATGAATGATGGCGCGCACGAACGGTTTCCTGTGACCTGGCAAGACTGGCTTTGAATGCGCGGGGACGCATGCGGCAAAATCGTGTCGGAATCATGCCCGGCACGCAGAAACGCTTATCGCTTGCAGGCTCCGGAAACAACAAGGGCACCCGTCGGGCGCCCTGTCAGTTTCGCAATGCCTTGCCGTTCAGAGGATATAGCGCGACAAGTCCGTATTGGCGGCCAGATCGCCGACATGCTTCTTCACATAGTCCGCATCGATCTTCAACTGCTCGCCGGACTTGTCCGGCGCCACAAAGGAGATCTCATCGAGAACCCGCTCCATCACCGTCTGCAGCCGCCGGGCGCCGATGTTCTCGACACTCGAGTTGAGCATAACGGCAACATCGGCAAGCGCGTCAATTGCGTCGTCGGTGAAATCCAGGTTGACACCTTCTGTTTCCAAGAGCGCCTTGTACTGGCGGATCAGGCTAACCTCCGTTTCCGTGAGGATGCGGCGAAAGTCCTCCTTGGTCAGCGCCTTCAGCTCGACACGGATCGGCAGGCGGCCCTGGAGTTCAGGCAGGAGGTCCGAGGGCTTCGAGACGTGGAAGGCGCCCGAGGCGATGAACAGGATATGGTCGGTCTTCACCGGGCCATATTTGGTCGCGACCGTGGTGCCTTCGACGAGCGGAAGCAAGTCACGCTGCACCCCTTCGCGCGAAACGCCCGCACCCATGCCGCCGTCGCGCGCCGCGATCTTGTCGATCTCGTCGAGGAAGACGATGCCGTCGTTTTCGGCGGAGCGCACCGCTTCGCGCTGGATCTCCTCGTTGTCGAGCAGCTTGTCGGATTCATCGTTGATCAGGATGCCGTAGCTATCCTTGACCGTGGTACGAACCTTCTTGGTACGCTGCCCCATCGCCTTGCCGAACATCTCCGACAGGTTGAGCACGCCGATATTGGCGCCGGGCATGCCGGGGATCTCGAAGCCGCCAGGCGTCGATGTATCAGCGATATCGACGTCGATTTCCTTGTCGTCCAGTTCGTTGGCGCGCAGTTTCTTGCGGAAGCTGTCGCGCGTCGCAGGAGACGCGGTGGCGCCCACCAGAGCATCGAGCACCCGTTCCTCGGCGTTCAGATGCGCCTTGGCCTTGACGTCGGCCCGCTTCTTTTCGCGCACAAGGCCGATGCCGACCTCGACGAGGTCGCGGACGATCTGTTCGACATCGCGGCCGACATAGCCCACTTCGGTGAATTTCGTGGCCTCCACCTTGATGAAGGGGGCGCCGGCCAGCTTGGCGAGGCGGCGGGAAATTTCCGTCTTGCCGACGCCGGTCGGCCCGATCATCAGGATGTTCTTCGGCATCACCTCGTCGCGCAGTTCGTCGGTGAGCTGCTGGCGGCGCCAGCGGTTGCGCAGGGCGATGGCGACAGCACGCTTTGCATCGTGCTGGCCGATGATGAACCGGTCGAGCTCCGACACGATTTCGCGGGGTGAAAATGTGGTCATGACATCCTCTCAAATTCTGTCCGGGTCAATTCCATCAGGATGGTTCGCCCGGTGCTGTCGTTCCATTCGCCATAAGGGGTAAAGCCTGCCTTGGCATAAGCCCGCAGGGCCTGTTTGTTCTCCGCATCGGGATCGATGATGATTCGCGGCGCGGTGCCTGCAAAAAGCCTCGCCGCAAAGGCCCTGATAACCACCGGTGCCACGCCCTTGCCGATCATGTCGGGCGGTCCGACGAAAATGTCGACACCCGGCGTATCCGGCGTCAGATCCTTGGCCCAGGGCTCGCTCTCATATTGCGTCGGCAGCCAGGACTGGATGTAACCGGCCGGCTCGCCGTCGACCGAAAAGACGAAGCCTTCGACTTCACCGGTCAGGCAGCCGTCACGGATCAGTTTCAGCTCCTTCTCCGGCTCACCCCACCAACGTCGCACATGCTGCTGCGAAAGCCAGCCGAACAGCGTCGGCATATGGCTCTCGTCCACAGCCGTGAAGGCAATGGACGGATCAGGCTGCATCGAGCTTTTCGATGACGATGTTGCCGTTGGTATAGACGCAGATATCGCCGGCGATCTCCATTGCCCGGCGGGCGATCTCTTCGGCCGTCTTGTCCGAATCCATCAGCGCGCGGGCAGCTGCAAAGGCAAAATTTCCACCCGAGCCGATGGCGATCGTGCCGTGTTCGGGCTCGAGCACATCGCCGTTGCCGGTGATCGCCAGCGTGATCGACTTGTCGGCGACCAGCATCATCGCTTCGAGATTGCGCAGATATTTGTTGGTGCGCCAGTCCTTGGCAAGCTCGACGGCCGCGCGCATCAGCTGGTCCGGATACTGCTCGAGCTTGGCCTCAAGCCGCTCCAGCAGCGTGAAGGCATCGGCGGTGGCGCCGGCAAAACCGGCAATCACGTCGCCCTTGGCGAGGCGGCGGACCTTCCGCGCATTGCCCTTCATCACGGTCTGGCCAAGGCTCACCTGGCCATCGCCCGCCATCACCACCTGGCCGCCCTTGCGGACGGTAATAATTGTTGTCATGAAATACCTACCTGCCCACCTGCCGGGCCTTTTTTCGAAGAGCCGCACATCGGCCCTGGTTGAAGCCTATGTAAGAGCGGTTTTGCCGATTGCAAATAACCCGCATCGCACTGGCTGTCGTAACAAGTCCGGCCCATTTCGCGTCCGCGAGAATCGCGGCGGCGCTTCTGGATATTTCGCCCACCGCCTGATATGGAGCGGCTCTATGACAGTTGGAGTAACCTGATGGCAGACCAGCAAGCCAAGCGCACCGGCAGCGTTTCGCGCAAGACCAACGAAACCTCGGTGGCCGTGACCGTCAACATTGACGGCACCGGCACATCGCGCATTTCGACGGGCGTCGGCTTCTTCGACCATATGCTGGAACAGCTTTCCCGCCATTCGCTGATCGACATGGACATCGTCGCCGACGGCGACCGGCATGTCGACGACCACCACACGGTGGAAGACACCGGCATCGCCATCGGCCAGGCCCTCTCCAAGGCGCTCGGCGACCGGCGCGGGATCACCCGCTACGCCTCGCTCGACCTTGCCATGGACGAGACGATGACGCGCGCCGCCGTCGATGTGTCCGGCCGGCCGTTCCTTGTCTGGAACGTCGCCTTCTCGGCGCCGAAGATCGGCACCTTCGATACCGAACTGGTGCGCGAGTTCTTCCAGGCGCTGGCGCAGCATGGCGGCATCACGCTGCATGTTCAGAACATCTACGGCGCCAACAACCATCATATCTCCGAAACCTGCTTCAAGGCCGTTGCCCGCGTGCTTCGCACGGCAACAGAGATCGATCCGCGCCAGGCAGGCCGTGTTCCCTCCACCAAGGGAACGCTGGTCTGACCGGCCCAGTTGAAAGTTGGCTGACATGGCCTCCTATCTGGTTCTGACACCACCCGCCGCCCTTAGAAACGATGAGGATGCGCGGTTCATCGCCGACAAGTTTTCCTGGATAGCCTTCCTCTTTCCGGCGATCTGGCTGCTCTTCAAACGCCAGTGGATTGCCGGCATCGCCGTTGCCATCCTGCAGTTGATCGTGACGACCCTGACCTCGGAGCCGCGCGCTATGCTGGCCGGGCTACTGGTCGAACTGGCGCTACGCCTTCTGGTCGCCCTCGAAGGTCCGGCCTTTGTTGCCCGGGGTCTGGAAGCCGACGGCTGGACACTCCAGTCGATCATCGCGACCGACGATCTGGCCCTTGCCGAAATGATCTACGAGCAGGAAACGGCTGCGCATGCGCCCGAGGATACCGGGTGGCAGCCCCCGGCGCTGCCACAAGCGACGGCAAAATCCGAAGGCCGCACGGCTTTCGGACTGTTTGAGAATTATGGAGAACGCTGATGCGCGTTGCGATCATCGACTATGGATCCGGCAACCTGCGCTCGGCGACAAAGGCATTCGAGCGTGCAGCGCGTGAAGCCGGCCTCAACGCCGAGATCGAGCTCACCGACAAGGCCGACCGCGTCGCAAGCGCCGACCGTATCGTCCTGCCCGGCGTCGGCGCCTATGCCGACTGCCGCCGTGGTCTCGACGCCGTCGAGGGCATGCAGGAGGCTCTGACGGAAGCGGTCGAAAAATCCGCCCGCCCCTTCCTCGGCATCTGCGTTGGCATGCAGCTGATGTCGTCGCGCGGCCTTGAAAAGACAACGACGCAAGGTTTGGGCTGGATCAAGGGCGACGTCGTCGAGATGGTGCCCTCCGATCCCACGCTGAAAATCCCGCAGATCGGCTGGAACACGCTGGAGCTGACGAAACCGCATCCGCTGTTTGCCGGCATCAGGACCGGCGAGGACGGGCTGCACGCCTATTTCGTCCATTCCTACCATCTCGCCGTCGAAAACCCGGACGATCTGGTTGCGACGACCGCCTATGGCGGCGCGGTGACCGCCTTCGTCGCGAAAGGCAACAAGGCGGGCGCGCAGTTCCATCCGGAAAAGAGCCAGACGCTCGGCCTCGCCCTCATCTCGAATTTTCTGCGCTGGAAGCCCTGACATGATCCTTTTTCCCGCCATCGACCTCAAAGACGGCCAGTGCGTACGCCTCAAGCTCGGCGACATGGAACAGGCGACCGTCTACAATCCGGACCCCGGCGCCCAGGCCAAGGCCTTCGAGGACCAGGGGTTCGAATGGCTGCACGTGGTTGATCTCAACGGCGCCTTTGCCGGCGAGACGGTCAACGGGGCAGCCGTCGACGCGATCCTCGAAGCGACGAGAAATCCGGTGCAACTTGGCGGCGGCATCCGCACCCTCGATCATATCGAAAACTGGCTGTCGCGCGGGCTCGCCCGCGTCATTCTCGGCACCGTTGCCGTACGCGACCCGGCGCTGGTGATCGAGGCCTGCCGGAAATTCCCGGGCAAGGTCGCTGTCGGCATCGACGCCAAGGGCGGCAAGGTGGCGGTCGAAGGCTGGGCGGAGGCGTCCGAACTCGGCGTCATCGAGCTGGCCAAGAAATTCGAGGGCGCCGGCGTTTCGGCAATCATCTATACTGATATCGATCGTGACGGCATCCTCACCGGTATCAACTGGGCGTCGACCCTGGAGCTGGCAGACGCCGTATCGATCCCGGTCATCGCGTCGGGCGGCCTTGCCTCGATGGACGATATCCGCCGCATGCTTGAACCCGACGCAGTGAAACTCGAAGGCGCCATTTCCGGCCGCGCGCTTTATGACGGGCGCATCGATCCGGCCGAGGCGCTGGCGCTCATTCGCAGCGCGAAAGGAAAAGCGGCATGACTTTAAAAGCCCGCGTTATCCCCTGCCTTGACGTGAAAGACGGCCGCGTCGTCAAGGGCGTCAGCTTCGTCGACCTGATCGATGCCGGCAACCCCGTCGAATCGGCCAAGGCATATGATGCCGCCGGTGCCGATGAACTCTGTTTCCTCGACATCACCGCCTCCTCTGACAACCGCGACACCATCTTCGACGTCGTGGCGCGGACTGCCGACCATTGTTTCATGCCGCTCACCGTCGGCGGCGGCGTGCGCACGGTTGCCGATATCCGCAACCTGCTACTTTCCGGCGCCGACAAGGTCTCGATCAACTCGGCCGCGGTGAAGAACCCTGATTTCGTCGCCGAGGCGGCCGACAAGTTCGGCAACCAGTGCATCGTCGTCTCGATCGATTCCAAGAAGGTGTCGCAGCCCGGCGAGGAAGACCGCTGGGAAATCTTCACCCATGGCGGACGCCAGGCGACCGGTATCGATGCTGTCGCCTTTGCAGAAAAGATGGTGGAGCGCGGCGCCGGCGAGCTGCTCTTGACCTCGATGGACCGCGACGGCCAGAAGACCGGCTACGACATTGCCCTCACCCGCACCATTGCCGACCGCGTTTCCGTGCCGGTCATCGCCTCGGGCGGCGTCGGCAATCTCGACCACATGGTGGAAGGCATTCGCGACGGACATGCAACGGCGGTGCTTGCCGCCTCGATCTTCCATTTCGGCACCTATAGCATCGGCGAGGCCAAACGCTATATGGCAGAGCATGGCATCGCCATGCGGCTGGACTGAGCGACAGGACGGAAACAGATGAGCGACTTTTCCCTTTCAAGCCTCGAGGCGATCGTCGCCGAGCGCGCCGCGGCGTCGCCGGAGCACTCCTGGACGGCGAAACTGGTTGCCCATGGCCAGGCGAAGGCGGCGAAGAAGCTGGGCGAGGAAGCGGTCGAAACCGTGATCGCCGCCATCAGCAACGATCGCGCCAATCTGGTCGCGGAGAGCGCCGACCTGCTCTATCACCTTATGGTCGTATTGAAAATTGCTGATGTTCCGTTGCAGGATGTGATGAGCGAGCTCGAACGGCGCACCAGCCAGTCGGGCCTCCAGGAAAAGGCGAGCCGGTAGACATTTCATGACCATCGCGGCAAAAGACATAGGCCCGGCCGACATTCCGGATCATTTCGGCAACACCGACTATTCCCCCTATCGTTTCTTCTCGGCCCACGAATGGTCCCGCTTCCGCGCCGACACGCCCTTGACGCTGACGGCCGACGAGGTGCAGCGGCTGCGCTCGCTCAACGACCCCGTCGATCTCGACGAAGTCCGGCGCATTTATCTGTCGCTGTCGCGCCTTCTGTCGGCCCATGTCGAATCCTCGCAGATGCTGTTTGCCCAGCGGCAGCGCTTCCTCAGCATGTCGGGCGAGGCGAAAACGCCCTTCGTCATCGGTATCGCCGGTTCGGTCGCCGTCGGAAAATCGACCACGGCCCGTATTCTCGCCGAACTTCTCTCGCGCTGGCCGTCCAGCCCGAAGGTCGATCTGGTGACGACCGACGGTTTCCTCTTTCCCAATGCGACGCTGCTTCGCGAAAACATGATGGACCGCAAGGGCTTTCCCGAGAGCTATGACATCGGCGCGCTCCTGCGCTTCCTGTCGGCGATCAAGGCCGGACAGCCGAACGTCAAGGCGCCGAGCTATTCGCACCTGACCTATGACGTGCTGCCGGACCAGTTCCAGGTCATCGACCGGCCGGATATCCTGATTTTTGAAGGCATCAACGTGCTGCAGTCGCGCAACCTGCCCGCAGACGGCAAGATCGTGCCGATGGTCTCGGATTTCTTCGATTTCTCGATCTATATCGACGCCGAGGAAAGCCTGATCCACACCTGGTACGTCAACCGCTTCATGCGCCTGCGCCAGACCGCCTTCCGCGACCCGCATTCGTTCTTCAAGCGCTATGCCGAGGTCACCGAGGAGGAGGCGCTTTCGATCGCCGAGGGGCTCTGGCACAACATCAACCTGAAGAACCTTCGCCAGAACATCCTGCCGACCCGGCCGCGGGCCGACCTCATCCTGCAGAAGGGCCCCAATCACCTCACCGAGACGGTGGCACTGCGCAAACTGTAAGGCTCAGACGGTGACCCGGCGAAGCGTCAGGTTGATGCGGCCACCGTTTTTCAGAAGCGTCGAGGTGTTGGGGTAGATCTTGTCCACACCGTGGAAGGCAAGGCGCCCCTCGCCGCCCAGCACGACGACATCCCCGCTCGATAGCTTGAACGACAGGGTTTTGTCACGTCTCTCCCGCCCGCCCACACGAAACAGACAGCTATCGCCGAGTGAAATGGACACGACCGGCGTCTTCAGATCCTGCTCGTCGCGATCCTGATGCAAGCCCATGCGGGCATCTCCGGCATAGAAGTTGACGAGGCAGGCCTCCGGCTCCTTGGACGAGCCGGAAACCGCGCGCCAGATGTCGAGAAGAACGGCCGGCATCGGCGGCCATGGCTTGCCAGTGACGGGGTGCGCCGGCTGGTAGCGATAGCCGCGCTCCCTGTCCGTCACCCAGCCGAGCGCACCGCAATTGGTCATCCGCACGGACAGCGGCTTTCCGGTCTTCGGCATCGCCGGCACAAACAGCGGAGCCTCCGCGACGATGGCGCGAATATTCTCGACCATCGCTTCCTGCTTCTCGCGGTCGAGAAAGCCGGGGATATGGCGAATACCCTGGGGCAGACTGCGCATGGAAAAGCCTATTCCAGGCCAAGCACCGCGGGCGGCACGCCATAGCGCTGCTGCCAGGCTGCATAGCCGACATCCGTCGGGCCGACCATGTGATCGATCAGATTCCACCGACCGAACTGGAAGGTCGCCAGGCCATAGACCGTCAGCCCGTCCATCATGTCGGATTCTCCCGCAAAACCGGTTTTTTCCGGATCGATCGCCCCGCCGCCCGGCTGTTGCGGTTCGACCTGCACAAACGCCCAGTTCGGCGATACGCGCATCGTCGTCACCACGAATTCGACCGGCCCGCGCATCTCCGCTTCGACGGCGGGACGAAGGGTATCGAGGATCGCAGACCGCTCTGCCGATCCCTTTTCCGGCTCGCGAAACGGCTGGCCCAGCGCGGTTCCGCTCCATGCCGCCACAAGGGCAAAGGAAAGAACCAATCGATTTGCCCTGGCCTTGTTCATGCTCACGCCTGGTCCAGATCCGGAATGCGCAACACCTGGCCGGGATAGATCTTGTCCGGATGGGTCAGCATCGGCTTGTTGGCTTCGAGGATGACGGTGTTTTTTGCACCCTTGCCCTTTCCATACTGAGCTTCGGCGATCTTCCAGAGATTGTCGCCCTTCTTGACCGTGTAGAAAACCGGCGCCTTGGCGGGAGCGGGCGTCGCTGCCGCGCCGGCCGCGACCTTCAGTTCGGTCGCCTCGACCTTGGAAATACCGAGCGTATTGCCGACGGCAACCACAGCCTTTTCGAACACCGACTGGTCCTTGACGACACCGGTGAGGACAACCTTGTCGCCTTCCAAAGCGACGTCCACCTTATCGGTACCGAGGTCATGGGAGGCGAGCTCTTTCTTCACCGCTTCGACATCGGGCGCATCGTCATCACCGCCAATGCCGAGTTTCTTGCCGGCATTCTTGATAAAGCTGAACAGACCCATGGCATTTCCCCCTTTGTCATTGGCTCCAGCCTAACAGAGTGCGGTGACGCGCAAAAACAAGGTGTGCGTGAAAAATGCGTCTCATTCGTTTTCGGGACGGCCGCGCATCTTCTTGACTTCGCTGCGCCCGGTCTTTTCCTTCAGCCGGCGCTCGATCGAGCCCTTCGTCGGCCTGGTCTTTCGCCGCGGCGGCGGTGGGGGCTCCGCCGCCTTGAGGATCAGCTCCTTCAACCGCTCGCGCGCATCCTCGCGATTGCGCTCCTGGCTGCGGAAGCGGCTTGCCTCGATCATCAGGACACCGTCCTTTGACACTTTGCGACCGGCGAGCTTGATCGCATTGTCGCGCACCCGCTCCGGCAAGGCAGGCGATGCCTTGATTCCATAGAATAGCTGGACGGCAGTCGAGACCTTGTTGACGTTCTGCCCGCCGGGACCGCCAGCCAGCACGAATTGCTCCGTCAGCTCCCAGCCGGCGATGACGATGTTGTCGTTGATGTAAAGCGGATCGCTGGCCATGACGTTCTTCCTTCCTCCGCTCTATCTCACAGGATGGCGAAGTTGAAAACGCATGAACCGCCAGACAGAAGAAAACCCGGCCTTCTCAAGCCGGGTTTCACGTGAATCATAGCCTGCGATTTATGTTAGGCTGTCTTTTTTACTCCGCAGCGAGCTTGGCGCCCGGGGCAGCATCGCGGACGCTGCCATCGACATGGTTTTCGAACTTGGCGAAATTGGCAACGAACATATCCACCAGCTTGCGGGCCTGCGCGTCATAGGCGGCACCGTCGCTCCAGGTCGAGCGCGGATCGAGGATCTTGCCGTCGACACCGGGAACGGCCACGGGCACGGCGAAGCCGAAATTGCCGTCGGTGCGGAATTCGGCCGATGCCAGCGAGCCGTCAAGTGCCGCCGCAAGCAGTGCCCGCGTCGCCTTGATCGGCATACGGCTTCCGGTGCCATAGGCGCCCCCGGTCCAGCCGGTGTTGACCAGCCAGCAACTGACGCCATGCTCGGCAATCAGCGTCTTCAGGAGGTTGCCGTACTCGGACGGATGGCGCGGCATGAAGGGAGCGCCGAAGCAGGTCGAGAAGGTCGCTTCCGGTTCCGTCACGCCCTTTTCGGTGCCTGCCACCTTGGCGGTGTAACCGGAGAGGAAGTGATACATCGCCTGATCCGGCGTCAGCCGCGCGATGGGTGGCATGACGCCGAAGGCATCCGCCGTCAGCATGATGATCGTGCGCGGATGGCCCGCAGTGCCGGTCTTGCTGGCATTCGGGATGAAGTCCAGCGGATAGGCGCAGCGCGTGTTTTCAGTCAGCGAGCCGTCGTTGAAATCCGGCACGCGGTTCTCATCGAGAACGACGTTCTCGAGCACGGTGCCGAAGCGGCGCGTCGTTGCGAAGATTTCCGGCTCGGCTTCGGCCGACAGGCGAATGGTCTTGGCGTAGCAGCCGCCTTCGAAATTGAAGATGCCGTCCTCGCCCCAGCCATGCTCGTCATCACCGATGAGCGTGCGCTTCGGATCGGCAGAAAGCGTCGTCTTGCCGGTGCCCGAAAGGCCGAAGAAAACCGCCGAGTCGCCATCCGGGCCGACATTGGCGGAGCAATGCATCGGCATCACCCGCTTGGCCGGCAGCAGGTAGTTGAGCATCGTAAAGACCGACTTCTTCATCTCGCCGGCATAGGATGTGCCGCCGATCAGGATGATACCCTTGGTGAAATTGCAGGCGATCACGGTTTCGGTGCGGCAACCATGGCGGGCAGGATCACCCTTGAAGTCCGGCAGGTCGATGATCGTCAGCTTCGGTGCGAAGGTGGCCAGCGCTGCCTTTTCCGGACGGATCAGCAGGTTGCGGATGAACAGCGAATGCCAGGCGAATTCCGTAACCACACGGGTCGCAAGAGCGTTTTCCGCGTCGGCGCCGCCGATCAGGTCCTGAACATAGAGCGACTTGCCCTTGGCGTGATCGAGCATGTCCTGGTGCAGCAGCTCGAAGTGTTCCGGCGACATCGCATTGTTGTTGTCCCACCAGATTTCGTTCGCCGTATTGGCGTCGCGAACGACGAATTTGTCCTTGGGCGAACGGCCCGTATGCTGACCGGTCAGCGCACGCACGGCACCGTGCGTGGTCAGCTGCGCTTCGCCGCGGCGCAGGATTTCCTCATAGAGTTCAGCGGTGCCGAAGTTATACCGAACCATGTCCAGGTTGGTGAAACCGATTGATTCCAGCCCAAGGGATGGGTTGCGAATGCCGAGTTCCTTCATGGTTCAGCTTTCCTCCGTGGTTTGCCGATAAAACGTAGAATGTTCGTGACATTAAAAGGCGCGGTGAGAAAAGACAAGGTTGCTGTCTCAAAAAATATAATAATTTCAGTATATTAATCGATTTAAAGGAATTTATTGCTTTTTTAATCGGTTGAATCAGCGCTTTTTGGGCCCCGTTTCTTCGGCGAAATCGCGCTTGCTGCAGCCGTCGCATTGCTTTTGCATTTTACTTCGCCACAATTTGTTCCACCTTTATACTCAAGAAACGCGTCCAACCGCAGCATGGCCCCGGACAGCCGGGCTGGCCTCGGAGGCGAAGTGAAATGGTGGAGCCCTATACGATGCAGACGATTGCACTTGTCGATGACGACCGGAACATCCTGACCTCGGTATCGATTGCGCTGGAAGCCGAAGGATACAAAGTCGAAACCTATACCGACGGTGCTTCAGCCCTTGACGGCCTGCTTGCCCGACCGCCGCAACTGGCCATCTTCGACATCAAGATGCCGCGCATGGACGGCATGGAACTCTTGCGCCGCCTGCGCCAGAAGTCGGATATTCCGGTGATCTTCCTCACCTCCAAGGATGAGGAGATCGACGAGCTGTTCGGCCTGAAGATGGGCGCCGATGACTTCATCACCAAGCCCTTCTCGCAGCGACTGCTGGTTGAACGCGTCAAGGCGATCCTGCGCCGCTCGGCCAACCGGGAAGCCGCGGCTGCGGCAAATTCGGGCGGCGCCGCCAAGACCGCCGCCGATGTGCAGGCGCGTTCACTGGAACGCGGCCAGCTATCGATGGACCAGGAACGTCACACCTGCACCTGGAAGAACGAGCCGGTCACCCTGACGGTCACCGAATTCCTCATCCTGCATTCGCTGGCGCAGCGCCCCGGCGTCGTAAAGAGCCGCGATTCCCTGATGGACGCGGCCTATGACGAGCAGGTCTATGTCGACGATCGCACGATCGACAGCCACATCAAGCGGCTGCGCAAGAAGTTTAAGATGGTCGACAATGACTTCGACATGATCGAGACGCTTTACGGCGTCGGCTATCGTTTCCGCGAATCGGCCTGACGAACGCTGAACTGGCACGGGCGCGCGCTAGCGCCGCGGCCACACTGGCATGGCTTGTCGCGGAACTGTATGATACGGCTCCGCGCCGGAGCGAACCCCAAACGGTTTTCGCCTATAATAGCCATATCCGTTGATATGCAGGAGCCGCGCGAGCGGGAGTTGAAGGCTTGGTCGAAGTCTTGCGAAACATCGATGTGGAAGACAGCGACGCGAGAACCGCGTCCGACCGAAAGTGGGCGCATCCCTTCACGCTGATACGCCGGATCTTCGGCAATGCGGTGTTTTCGAGCCTGACGCGCCGCATCCTGTTCTTCAATCTCGTCGCGCTCGTCGTCCTCGTCGGCGGCATCATGTACCTGAACCAGTTTCGCGAGGGCCTGATCGATGCGCGCGTCGAAAGCCTGCTGACGCAAGGCGAAATCATCGCCGGCGCCATCGCGGCTTCCGCTTCGGTCGATACCAACTCGATCACCATCGATCCGGAAAAGCTGCTGGAACTGCAGGCAGGGCAGAGCATCACGCCGCTGCCGAGCGACGAGGACCTTGAGTTTCCGATCAATCAGGAGCGCGTCGCGCCCGTTCTGCGGCGATTGATCTCGCCGACCCGCACCCGTGCCCGCCTGTTCGACGCCGATGCCGACCTGCTGCTGGATTCACGTCACCTCTATACCGGCGGACAGGTGCTGCGCTTCGACCTGCCGCCGCTCGAACCGGAATCGGCGACGTGGTCCGAACGGCTGAACTCCTGGTTCAACCGCATCCTGCAGCCCGGCAACCTGCCGCTCTACAAGGAACCGCCAGGCGGCAACGGCTCCATCTATCCGGAGGTCATGAATGCCCTGACCGGCGTCCGCGGCGCCGTCGTGCGCGTCACCGAAAAGGGTGAGCTGATCGTCTCCGTCGCCGTTCCCGTCCAGCGGTTCCGCGCCGTTCTCGGCGTTCTTCTTCTCTCGACGCAGGCCGGCGATATCGACAAGATCGTTCATGCCGAGCGGCTGGCCATCATCCGCGTCTTCGGTGTCGCAGCCCTGGTCAACGTCATCCTCTCCCTGCTCCTGTCGAGCACGATCGCCAATCCGCTGCGGCGCCTTTCGGCCGCGGCCATTCGCGTGCGGCGGGGCGGCGCCAAGGAGCGCGAGGAAATCCCGGACTTTTCCTCCCGCCAGGACGAGATCGGAAACCTTTCGGTTGCCCTGCGCGAAATGACCACGGCGCTGTACGACCGCATCGCCGCGATCGAGAATTTCGCCGCCGATGTCAGCCATGAGCTCAAGAACCCGTTGACATCGCTGCGCAGTGCCGTCGAAACCCTGCCGCTTGCCCGCACCGACGATTCCAAGAAGCGGTTGATGGATGTGATCCAGCACGACGTGCGCCGCCTGGATCGCCTGATCAGCGACATCTCCGACGCGTCGCGGCTCGATGCCGAGCTTGCCCGCAGCGACGCCAAGGCCATCGACCTGGAGAAGCTGGTGGGCGATCTCGTCGATATTTCCCGGCAGATCCGCGGCGGCAAGAAACCCGTGCAGCTCAGCTTCGTCGTCGAGCGCAAGGACAATCCGAAGGCCCGCTTCGATGTCGCCGGCTACGAACTTCGCATCGGCCAGATCATCACCAATCTCATCGAAAACGCCCGTTCCTTCGTCCCCGAGGAAGGTGGCCGCATCATCCTGCGCCTGACGCGAACCCGCAGCCGCTGCCTCATCTATGTCGAGGACAACGGCCCCGGCATCCAGGCGGAAGACATCGACCGGATCTTCGAGCGCTTCTACACCGATCGGCCGGAAGGTGAGGATTTCGGCCAGAATTCCGGCCTTGGACTGTCGATCTCGCGCCAGATCGCAGAAGCCCATGGCGGCTCTCTGAAGGCCGAGAATATGACGAATGCGAGCGGCAAGGTCGTCGGCGCGCGCTTCACCCTGTCGCTACCGGTCGAGACCAACGCATGACGGACGAGGCGGTCAATATTCACGCCACGGCCGCCGTTCTCGGAACCCGCGGTTTCCTGTTCGTCGGTCCCTCGGGCATCGGCAAGACGGCTCTCGCGCTTTCCTGTGTGGCGGCCGCACGAGCAAGCGGATTGTTTGGCGCGCTCGTATCGGACGATCAGGTGCTGATTGCGGTGCGAAATGGCAGGGTTGTCGCCCGGCGGCCCGCCGCCATCGCCGGTTTGGCCGAGATTCGCGGTGCCGGCATCGTGAGTGTCGAGACGATATCCGCTGCCGTCATCGATTTCGCCATTCAGCCGGTCAAATCGCCGTTTGAACCGCGCCTGCCGCCCGAAAACGAGGTGTTTGCCCTTCCCTCAGGCAATTTTTTGCCGTTGCTGCGGCTTCCCTTCGGAGAGGGCTTGAATTCCTTCGAAATTTTGCGGCTTATTTTGCCTCGAAATGCCGGTTTTCAAGCACAATGATGCCTTCAAAAGCAGCATTTCTGGATTTTTAACTTGCACTTCGCCTTTTCCTTGCCAAGATGGCCGCCCCGAAGGTGGACGAAATTGCTGCATTGCGATATCTGACCATCGACGATTAGCAGATGCAGTTGGAGCGGAGACACCATGATCGGACTTGTGCTTGTCACACACGGCAAGCTGGCTGAAGAGTTTCGTCATGCGCTGGAGCATGTCGTTGGTCCGCAAAAGTCGATCGAGACGGTCTGCATCGGCCCCGAGGATGACATGGATCAACGCCGCCAGGATATCCTGGAAGCGGTCCTGTCGGCCGATGAGGGCAATGGCGTCATCATCCTGACGGACATGTTCGGCGGCACCCCGTCCAATCTGGCGATCTCGGTGATGCAGAGTGGCACCGTCGAGGTCATCGCCGGCGTCAACCTGCCTATGCTGATCAAGCTCGCCGGCGTGCGCGGCGAAAGCGATATGGACAAGGCACTCGTCGAAGCATCCGAAGCAGGCAGGAAGTATATCAATGTCGCAAGCCGTGTCCTCAGTGGCAAATAGCGAAGTGGCCGCAGTGGCGCTTTCCCGCGAATTGCTGATCATCAACAAGCGAGGGCTGCACGCCCGCGCCTCGGCCAAGTTCGTCCAGACGGTGGAAGGCTACGACGCCGAGATTCACGTGTCGAAAGACGGCATGACCGTCGGCGGCACCTCGATCATGGGCCTGATGATGCTGGCCGCCAGCACGGGCTGTTCGATCTCCGTCGTCGCCAGCGGCCGCCAGGCCCAGGAAGCGCTCGACGCCCTCGACGCGCTGGTCGCCGACAAGTTCGGCGAAGAGATCTGAGCTTTCTCTTTTGTTCCGGACGAGCCGGTTCCGCGTTCCATCGGATATCCGGCTCACTCGTGAGACATAAAGATATAAAGACTTCTTTATGTCCTGTTGCTCCCTTTCATGAATCCTGCTAGTTGAGAGCCAAACTTCGGGCTTTGTGCCGGAAGTGCGAATTTCAGCTGCCTGCCCGGATCATCGTCACTAGACCCGGTGCATGGCCTCAAGCCCGGAGAGCTTCATGAGCACGACGAACGACTATCTGGTTGCGGATATAGGCCTTGCCGATTTCGGCCGCAAGGAAATCACCATTGCCGAGACCGAAATGCCGGGCCTTATCGCCTGCCGCGAGGAATTCGGTACGAAGAAGCCGCTGAAGGGCGCGCGCATCACCGGTTCGCTGCACATGACCATCCAGACGGCAGTCCTGATCGAGACGCTGGTTGCGCTCGGCGCGGAAGTCCGCTGGGCATCCTGCAACATCTTCTCCACCCAGGACCATGCCGCCGCGGCGATCGCCGCCAGTGGCGTTCCGGTCTTTGCCGTCAAGGGCGAGACGCTGGAGGAATACTGGACCTACACCGACCGGATCTTCCAGTGGGCCGATGGCGGCGTCTCCAACATGATCCTCGATGACGGCGGCGACGCCACCATGTATATCCTGCTCGGCGCGCGCGCCGAAGCCGGCGAGGACGTGCTGTCGAACCCGACCTCGGAAGAAGAGGAAATCCTCGTCGCCCAGATCAAGAAGCGGCTTGCCGCCTCCCCGGGCTGGTTCACCAGGCAGCGCGACGCGATCAAGGGCGTGACGGAAGAAACCACCACCGGCGTCAACCGTCTGTACCAGTTGCATGCCAAGGGCCTGCTGCCCTTCCCGGCAATCAACGTCAACGATTCGGTCACCAAGTCGAAATTCGACAACAAGTACGGCTGCAAGGAATCGCTGGTCGACGGCATCCGCCGCGGCACCGACGTGATGATGGCCGGCAAGGTCGCCGTCGTCTGCGGTTATGGCGACGTCGGCAAGGGTTCGGCTGCCTCGCTGTCGGGCGCCGGTGCACGCGTCAAGGTCACCGAAGTCGACCCGATCTGCGCCCTGCAGGCGGCCATGGACGGTTATGAAGTCGTGCAGCTCGAGGACGTCGTCTCGAGCGCCGACATCTTCATCACCACGACCGGCAACAAGGACGTCATCCGCATGGACCACATGCGCGAGATGAAGGACATGGCGATCGTCGGCAATATCGGCCACTTCGACAACGAGATCCAGGTTTCCGCCCTGCGCAACCTGAAATGGACCAACATCAAGCCGCAGGTCGATCTGATCGAGTTCCCGAAGGGCAACCGCATGATCCTTCTGTCGGAAGGACGCCTGCTCAATCTCGGCAACGCCACCGGGCATCCGTCCTTCGTCATGTCGGCCTCGTTCACCAATCAGGTCCTGGCCCAGATCGAGCTCTTCACCAAGGGCGAGCAGTACGACAAGAAGGTCCACATCCTGCCGAAGCACCTCGACGAAAAGGTCGCCCGCCTGCACCTCGCCAAGCTCGGTGCCAAGCTGACGACACTTTCTGAAGAACAGGCCAACTATATCGGTGTGAAGCCGCAAGGCCCGTTCAAGGCTGAACACTACCGCTATTAATCCTTACCCGGATAATCCACAACATATGGTGGCCGCGATCTTGACACGAGATGGCGGCCTCTTTTTTTGCCTCGCCCTTCCAGACGAATCGCCGAAAGCGTATGTTTTTGGGACAATGATTCGTAATCAAGATGCGTCGCGCATGGGATGTCTTGCCGTAATGCGGCAGGCAGCCCGAGACATGCCGGACTGCAATCGGAATTGAACGAGCTCCGTCCCTGGCGGGATTTCGATTGAGCACGAGGTGGCGATTGGCAACCTTTACGACTGCGTAGTTCCTCAAAGCGGAATCGCTGCAGGGACAAATTATGCAGAAGATGGAACTGCTACAGCGACCTTTGCGCGTCTGAATGGGCTCGCGGCGCTGTAAGCGCCTTGGGCGCGCTTCGCCGAAAGGTCGGGGCACGCTTCAAGGTGTTGAAGACACATGAGATCGTCCGTGATTCGGGTTTTTCCGATCATGGCATCCTATGTGATGCAAACGGGGAAGCATGCCATGGAAACAGGTCCTTCGAAACGCGCTGGTGGTCGGATTCCGTCCTTGCTGCGCCGGTTCATGGCGAGTTCCGCGCTTGCGGCCTGTGCCGGCCCCGCTCGCGCGGCGACTGAGGGTGTCGCCACCACGAGCGTTTTCCATTCCTCCGAAGTCGTGACTTTCGCCGTCCTGATCGGGGTGATTTCGGCGGCGATGATTTCCGCCATCTGGCTGATCCGCCAGCGCGGCAGCATTGAAACGGACAATCGCGAGCTGAACGCGGCATTGGCCGACGCCAATCACAAGATCTCGCGTTTTCAGGCGCTGATCACCGACAAGAACCGCCGCATCGTCGTCTGGGAGGGCCTGGCGAACAAGCCGGAATTCCTGGGACAGCTGCCCGTCGAAACGGGCGCACCGCAGGATGACCGCGATTTCCTCGCTTTCGGCCGCTGGATCAAATCCCAGTCTGCCTCCGAACTCGAAAAGGCCATCGAGCTTTTGCGCTCCAGCGCCCAGAGCTTCGATCTCATCGTTGAAACCGCGCGTGGCGAAATCATCGAGACGCAGGGCCGCGTCTCCGGCGGCCGGGCTTTCGTCCGCTTCGTCGCTCTCAACAATCTGCGCGCCGAACTCGCCGAAATGAAACTCGAGCGGGATCGCCTGCACGGATCGCTGCTGAGCCTCCAGACGCTGCTCGATGCAATTGATCTGCCGGTCTGGCAGCGCGGCGCCGACGGTGCGCTCCTCTGGGTCAACGAAGCCTATGCGCATGCGGTCGAATCCGCCAATCCGGGTGCCGCGGTGAAAGAAAGCCGGGAGCTTCTGGCGACGGTAGCGCGCGAAAAGATCCGGGCGCTCAGCACCTATGATTCCGCTTATCGCGAAAAAGTCTCCACCGTAGTCCGGGGGAACCGGACGTTCTTCGAAGTCGTGGATTCCCGGAGCCCGGCCGGATCGGCCGGCATGGCGATCAATGTCTCGGATGTCGAGGCTGTGCGCGAGGAGCTGAACCGGACGCTGAAAAGCCACGCCGAAACGCTCGATCATCTGGCCACGCCCGTTGCGATCTTCGATGGCAGCCAGCGCCTGCAATTCTACAACCAGGCCTTCCAGAGGCTCTGGGAGCTCGACATGGGCTTCCTTGAACGCAAGCCGGGCAATGGCGAGATTCTCGACCGGCTGCGCGCCGCAGCAAAGCTGCCAGAGCAATTGAACTGGAAGCAGTGGAAGGAAAATGCGCTCGCCGTCTATCAGGCGATCGACACGCAATCCGACCTCTGGCACCTGCCGAACGGCCAGACGCTGCGCGTTTTCGCAACGGCGCGTCCGCAAGGTGGCGCGACCTGGGTGTTCGAGAACCTGACGGAAAAGGTCGATCTCGAAACCCGTTACAATACGCTGGTACAGGTCCAGGGCGAGACCATCGACCATCTGTCCGAAGGCGTCGCGGTATTCGGGCCGGACGGGCGCATCAAACTGTCGAATCCGGCGTTCCGCGCGCTCTGGGGCGTCACGGAGGCCGAGGCCAAGCCAGGCACCCACATCCGGGCCATCGAGCAGGTGTGCGCGCCGTCCTATGACCAGCCGGACGGCTGGAAACGGTTCTCGCACCTCATCACGAGTTTCGACGACGAGCGACCGTCCTGCCAGGGAATTCTCGAGCTGCGCACCGGTCTCATTCTGGATTTCGCCGTCATCCCGCTGCCGAATGCACAGACGATGCTCACCTTCGTCAACATCACCGACAGCGTACGCGTCGAACGGGCGCTGACCGAGAAGAACGACGCGCTGCAGATGGCCGATCATCTGAAGAACGACTTCGTCAAGCACGTGTCCTACGAGCTGCGCTCGCCGCTGACCAACATCATCGGTTTTGCCGATCTTTTGAAGACTCCCGCCTTCGGCTCGCTGACGGAACGGCAGGCGGAATATGTCGACCATATCTCCACCTCGTCCTCGCTGCTTTTGACGATCGTCAACGACATTCTCGATCTCGCGACCGTCGACGCCGGCATCGTCGAGCTGGACCTGTCGGAAATCAACCTCACCGACCTGCTGGACGAGGTCTCCCTTCAGATGGCCGATCGGCTGCAGGAAAGCGCCGTGACGCTGCAGATCGATACGCCTGACATGCTTGGTCTGTTCGTCGCCGACCACCAGCGGCTGAAGCAGATTCTCATCAAGCTGCTGACCAATGCCGCCAATTTCGCACCCGACGGCAGCACCGTCAGCCTGAGATGCCGCCGCGACGGCAGTGATTTCGTCTTCAGCGTAACCGACAACGGCCCCGGTATCCCGCAGGACATTCTCGATACCGTGTTCAACCGGTTCGAAAGCCATGGGACACGCGGCGGCGCCGGGCTTGGCCTCTCCATCGTCGAAAGCTTCGTCAGCCTGCACCATGGCACGGTGTCGATCCGCAGCCACGAGGGCGAAGGAACGGAAGTGACCTGCTGCATTCCCTCCGGTGAGCTTCCGAAATTCGCAGCGGCGGAATGATGCAGGCGATCGAACTCCTCCTGAAAGACGAGGCCGCAACCATCCAACTCGGCGAAGACCTGGCGCTGGCATTGAAGCCGGGCGACTGCCTGGCGCTGTCCGGCGACCTCGGGGCCGGCAAGTCGACGCTCGCCCGCGCCTTCCTGCGCGCCATGGCCGACGACGAAGCGCTTGAAGTCCCAAGCCCGACCTTCACGCTGGTGCAAAGCTACGATCTGCGCATTCCGGTTTCGCATTTCGACCTCTACCGGCTGGCGGATGTGTCGGAGCTCGACGAGCTGGGTCTCGACGAAGCGCTGTCGGACGGTATTTGCCTGGTGGAATGGCCTGAAAATGCCCTGTCGGCACTGCCGAAGACGCGGCTCACGGCCACATTTTCCCACCTCGACGATGGTCGTCGCGTCATCATCTCCGGCGACCCGGCGGCTTTGGCGCGGGTCACGCGCAGCCTGGCGATTCGTTCCTTTCTCGAAGACCGCGGATACCGCCATGCAAGACGCCGGCATCTCAGCGGTGATGCGTCGGCACGCGCCTATGAACGAATCCTGGTCGAAGGCCAGCCAGCGACGATCCTGATGGATTCGGCCCGCCACAAGCCCGGCCCAATCCTGCAGGATGGCAAATACTACCAGCAGCTCGCCCATCTCGCCGAAGATGTCGTCCCCTTCGTCGCGATCGGCCGCGACATTCGCGACAAGGGATTTTGCGCGCCCGCAATTTACGAACACGATCTCGAAGCCGGCATTCTCCTGATCGAAGATCTCGGCAGCGAGGGCATCCTCGATACCGATGGAGAGCCGATCGCTGAACGTTATCTGGAAAGCGTACGAATGCTTGCGCATCTGCATGCGCAGCCGGTGACCCGCGACATACCGCTGTCCGAGACCATCACGCATCACATCCCCGATTTCGATCGGGCGGCGATGACGATCGAAACCAGCCTGCTGATCGACTGGTATCTCCCGTGGAAGCGCGGCGAAAAGGCCTCCGACGCCGAGCGTGCAGAGTATTTCGCAATCTGGGACTCGCTGATCGATCTTCTCGCCACCTCGGAAAAAAAGCTGCTGCTGCGGGACTTTCACTCACCGAACATCATCTGGCGCGATAAGCGCGCCGGCTTCGACCGTATCGGCATCATCGATTTCCAGGACGCGATGATCGGCCCCACGGCCTATGACGTGGCCTCGATCACGCA
The DNA here is from genome assembly GCF_000379605.1 of Rhizobium giardinii bv. giardinii H152. Lineage (GTDB taxonomy): Bacteria > Pseudomonadota > Alphaproteobacteria > Rhizobiales > Rhizobiaceae > Pararhizobium > Pararhizobium giardinii. Next base: position 38,543 of record NZ_KB902681.1, read on the forward strand.
GGACGCACGGGTGACGATCGCCCCGGACCTTTGCGAGCAGATGCTGTCGCTCTATTGCTCGCAACGTCATGCTCTTGGCGATTTCGACGAAGCGATGTTCCGGCGCGATTGGCATCTCATGTCGGCGCAGCGCAACTGCAAGCTTGTCGGCATCTGGGTCCGACTGATGCAGCGCGACGGCAAGCCCTTCTACATGAAGCACATGCCGCGGACATTTTCCTATCTTCAGGTGGCGCTTAAGCACCAAGCGCTCGCGCCCTTGCGCGAATGGTGCATAAAGGCAGGAATCCTTTAAAGCGCGTCAAACTTGACGCGCAAAGGTCGCTATAACACTTTTAAAACCGAATCACCGGTCAGGAATTCAGTGGACCAAGTGCTGCCTATGCCCATCAAGAATGCCATGGTGCTTGCCGCGGGGCTTGGCACCCGGCTGCGCCCCATCACCAATACGATTCCCAAACCGCTCGTGCGCATCGCGGGAAAACCGATGATCGACTATGTGCTCGATGCGATCGAAGGCGCGGGGGTGGAGACGGCCGCCGTCAACGTCCATCATTTCGCCGATCAGATGGAAGCGCATCTGAAGGACAGACGCCGGCCCAGGATCGTCATTTCCGATGAGCGGGCATCGCTGATGAATTCCGGCGGCGGCCTTGCCAAGGGCTTGAAGCTGCTTGCCGACGGCCCGGTGCTGGTCATGAATGCCGATCTCTTCTGGGTCGGCGAGAAGCGGGGCGTACCCTCCAATCTCGAGCGGCTTGCATCGTTCTTCGACGCGGAAACCATGGACATGGCGCTGCTGTGTGTGCGCAACGAAGACACGACAGGGCATAACGGCAAGCTGGATTTCTCGCTCGATCCGCAGGGCCGTCTTTACCGCTACCGGGAAGGCATGCAAAACCCGGTCGTCTATGCGGGCGCGATCGCCCTGCACAGTCGGCTTTTCGCCGATGCTCCGGAGGAGCCCTTCAACCTCAACATCTATTTCGACAAGGCGATCGAGAGAGGCAGGCTGTTCGGCATCGTGCTCGAAGGCCATTGGCTGACCGTTGGAACGCCGGAAGCGATCGGCGAGGCAGAGGAGGCGATCCGCCGCTTCCAGACGGGAGCTTGAGGGCGTGGTGGATACCGTTTCCAACGTCTTCACCATTCCACCGGGTCTTCCCTTCCTGAAGACGCTGGTCGAAAAGCTGTGTTCGGGTGAACTGGTGCCCGGTTTCCGCTATGCGCAGGCCGATCCGCTTGCCCTTGCCGGCATCACCATCTTCGTGCCGACCCGCCGCTCGGCGCGCGTCTTGCGCTCTGAATTGGTCGATTGCCTCGGCGGCCGCTCGGCGATCCTGCCGATAATCCGGGCGCTGGGCGAAACCGACGACGACAGCGGCTTCTTCGATGCGGAAATCCCCGCAATCCTTGATCTCGCTCCGCCTTTGCCCAACACAGCTCGGCTGATCGAGCTTGGCCGCCTCGTTCTCGCCTGGCGCAACCAGCTGCCGAAGGCCGTGGTGGACGTGCATGCGGAAAGCCCGCTGATTGCACCCGCCAGCCCCGCCGACGCGATCTGGCTCGCCCGCGATCTCGCCGAGATCATCGACGCGATGGAGACGGAAGAGCTGGACTGGGACGCGCTGGACAATCTCGACGCGAACGACCATGCGATGTGGTGGCAACTGACCCTCGAATTCCTCAGGATCGCCCGCACCTACTGGCCGGCGCGGCTGGAGGAGCTCAAGCAATCCTCGCCGGCCCGGCACCGCAACGCCATCCTCGAAGCCGAGACGCAACGTATCGCCGCCGGCAAGGTTACCGGGCCGATCATCATTGCCGGATCCACCGGCTCCATCCCCGCGACGGCCAAGCTGATCGCCGCGGTGCAGAAGCTGCCGAACGGCACGATCGTGCTGCCCGGTCTCGACCGGACGATGAGTGACGCCGAATGGGCAACGATCGCGCCGGAAACAGCGAAATTCGCCGGTGATCCGGCAAGCCGCAGCCATCCGCAATACGGCTTCTTTCGCCTCTTGAAGGGCATGGGCATCAACCGCCATGACGTCGTGTCGCTCGGCACGGCAGACGCAGACCTCGACTATCGTGCGGAACTCCTATCCCACGCGCTTTTGCCGGTGCAGGCCACGAGCGGCTGGACAGCTTTGCGTGCCGCCGTCGATCAGCACCGGCTGACGGCGGCCTTTGCGGATGCGGCGCTGATCGAAACCGCCAATGAGCGCGAGGAGGCGACAGCGATCGCCGTCGCCCTTCGGCTCGCCCTGCACGGCAGTGAGGAAAGCCAGGCCGCGCTGATCACACCCGATCGCAACCTGGCCCGCCGGGTGACGGCAGAACTGCTGCGTTTCGGCATCGAGGCCGACGATTCGGCCGGTACGCCGCTGTCGGCCACCGGCCCCGGCAGCGTGACGCGGCTGCTTCTCGAAGCCGCGCTGCGGCCAGGCGATCCGGTCTCGATCACAGCGCTGCTGAAGCATCCACTGGCGCGCTTCGGCCTGCCGGCTGAGGTCATGGATGCAGCGGCGGAAGTGCTGGAACTGATGGCGCTGCGCGGTGGTACTGGCAGCGCCGATATTTCCGAACTCGAGGTTCTTTTCGATGAGGCGCTGCAGCACGAGGCCGGAAAGAAACATCTGCCGGAATGGCGAGGCCGGATCGATGACGCCGCGATCGCGCAGGCGCGCGACCTTGCCCGGCGCATTGCGGCCGCGGCGGAGCCTCTGGCTGGCACGCTGGTTCGCCACCACAGAAGCGGGCGCGGCCTGACGGCGGCCCTGACGCTTGCCGACTGGGCGGAAAAGACCGGCGTGGCGCTGGAAGCAGTCGCCGTAGACGAACACGGCAGCCTTGCCGGCCTGTGGTCGGGTGAGGCCGGCGAAGCCTTGGCGACGCTTCTGCGCTCCATCATCGACACCGACGGTCAGCTCACGGCCGATGGGCCACAATGGAGCGACATCATGGAGGCGCTCTCAACGAGCGAGGCGATCAAGCCACGTTCCATGCGCCATCCCCGCGTGTTCATTTTCGGGGCCCTGGAATCACGCCTGCAAAGCGTCGACCTCGTCGTTCTCGGCGGCATGAACGAGGGCACATGGCCCGGCCAGACGTCCAACGATCCCTTCCTGTCGCGCACCATGAAAACATCCATCGGCCTGGAGCCGCCCGAGCGGCGCATCGGCCAGCTCGCCCATGATTTCCAGATGGCCTGCGGCACCCGCAAGCTGATCCTGACGCGGGCGATGCGCAAGGGTGCCACGCCGACCGTCGCCTCCCGCTGGCTGCAGCGGCTTCTCGCCGTCGGCGGTCATGATTTCGCAGCGAAACTGCGCGAAAACGGCAAGGATTATCATCATTGGGCGGGCCTGCTCGACCAGGGCGTTACGCAACCGCTGGCGAGCCGCCCGGAGCCGAAGCCTGCGCCGGAACAGCAGCCTCGCAGCTATTCCTTCAGCGAAGTCACCCGCCTGAGGCGCGATCCCTATGCGATCTATGCCAAACGAATCCTACGGCTGCAGCCGATCGATCCCTTCAACCGCGACCCGGGCGCAGCCGAGCGCGGCACGCTCTATCACAAGATCGTCGAGCGTTTCGTCCGCGCCAATCTCGATCCCGCCTCGCCCGAAGCGGCGCAGGAAATGAGCCGGCTGATCAACGGGGCCTTCGACGAACAGGCCCTGCCCGCCCATATCGACATCGTCTGGCGGCCGCGCTTTGCCGCCGTCGGCAAGGCGTTCATCGATTGGGAAATCGCCCGGCATGCCGATATCCGCAAGTCCTACACCGAACTCTATGCCTCGATGGAAATCGGCGTCCACGACATCAAATTGACTGGTATGGCCGATCGCATCGACATCCTCGGCGATGGCTGCGCCGTGCTGATCGACTACAAGACCGGTTCCAGCCCATCGGTCAACGAGGCGCGGGCGCTGCTCGATCCGCAGCTGGCGCTGGAGGCCGCCGCGCTGAAGGCCGGCGCCTTCAAGCACGCTGGATCACGGCATCCGCAATCGCTCGTCTATGTCCGCCTGAAACCCGGCGAACGATTTAAACCAGAGGAAGTCAACAACGAACACGCCAAGGCGCGCGCCAATGTCCAGACCAAGTCGGCAGAACAGCTGGCCGACGATTCGCTGAAGGAACTGAGAGGGCTCCTCACCGCCCTGATGAACGGCAAATACGGCTTTGCCTCCCGCGTGATCGTGCAGAAAGAGCGCGACTACGGCGGAGAGTACGATCATCTTGCCCGTGTCGCCGAATGGGCGACGGCGGAAGACGAGGAGGATGGCAATGAGGGATGATCATTTCGGACCTCTCGAACCTTCACCTCAGGCCTGGCTCGACTGGACATCGGCCAAGCAGGCGCTCGCTTCCGATCCTGCCCGCTCCGCCTGGGTGGCGGCCAATGCCGGCTCGGGCAAGACGCATGTGCTGACGCAGCGCGTTATCCGGCTTCTGTTGTCCGGCTGCCGCCCGTCTGCCATTCTCTGCCTGACCTACACGAAGGCTGCCGCGTCGGAAATGTCCAACCGCGTCTTCGAACGATTGGCCGAGTGGGTGACGCTCGACGACGCCGCGCTGGACGAGCGCATCGCAGCAATCGAGGGTGAAAAACCGGATCTCCTGAAACGCCAGGAAGCGCGGCGCCTGTTTGCCCGGGCGCTGGAGACGCCGGGCGGGCTGAAGATCCAGACGATCCACGCCTTCTGCGAAGCGCTGCTGCACCAGTTTCCGCTGGAAGCCAATGTCGCCGGCCATTTCTCGGTACTGGACGACCGCGCTTCGGCGACGCTGCTCGCCGATGCGCGTCGCGCGCTTTTGACTGCCACGGCAACCGAGGATGACCGCGAGCTGACGGAAGCTTTTGCAACGGTTCTCGATCTTGCCGACGATACCGGACTTGAAAAGCTGCTGTCGGCGATTGTCGCCAACCGCACGGCAATCCAGGCGTTTCTTGAAGATGCCAATCGTGGAATCGATCCGACGCTACGGGCAGCGCTCGGTCTCGCCTCCACCGAAACATCGGAGACAGCGATAGCCGGATTCTGGCCCTTGAAGGGTTTGAACGGCGCGGCGCTTGAGCGTTACATCGGCATCGCCCTTTCGGCCGGCGGGGCGAAGGTTGCGGAGTTCGCCGAAGGCCTGCGTGCCGTCGCAAAACTCGCCGATCCGCTACAGCGCTTCAATGCGCTCCGGGACCTCTTCTATACCCAGGGCGGCAAGCTGCGGGCGGAATCGGCCTTTCTGTCGAAACCGATTCGCGACAAGGCGCCCGATCTTGAACCGCTGGTGCTTGCCGCGCGCGAACACATCGCCGCGTCCATGGACCGCCTTAGCCTGCTTGAAATGTTCGAGGCGACGAATGCCGCCCTCACGCTCGCAGACCGGTTGAACGCCGACTACGAGGACATCAAGAAAAGCCGCAGCCAGCTGGATTTCGACGACCTGATCAACCGCACGGCGGCGCTGCTGTCGCGCGGTGACGTCAGCGCGTGGGTGCACTACAAGCTCGATCAGGGCATCGACCACATTCTCGTCGATGAGGCGCAGGACACGAGCCCCGTGCAGTGGACCATCATCCAGTCGCTGGCGAAGGATTTCTTCTCCGGCGAAACGGCCCGCAGCGACAACCGCACGATGTTTGCCGTCGGCGACGAGAAGCAGTCGATCTACTCCTTCCAGGGAGCTCGACCGGAGCGCTTCTCGGACGAGAGCATCGAGACAGAGAAGCGCGTCCGTGACAGCGGCCGGGCCTTCAGCCCGATCCGGCTGCAGCTTTCCTTCCGCTCCACCGAGGATGTCCTGTCTGCCGTCGATACGGTGTTCGAAAATCCGCTGCACGCGCGCGGGCTGAGCGCCCGGCGCGATGCCGTCGTGCATGCGTCCAATCGCATCGGTCATCCCGGCCTGGTCGAAGTGTGGGATGCGATCGCACCAGCCGACAGCGTTCAGGAGGATGACTGGACCGCAGCCTTTGATGCGACGCCCGAGGACGCGCCGGCTAATATTCTTGCTCAACGCATCGCCGCCGTGCTTGCCGACTGGATCGGCACGGAAACGGTGATCGAAAAGGGCGTCAAGCGGCCGATGCAGCCGGGCGACGTCATCGTTCTCGTGCGCAAGCGCGATGCCTTCGTCAATGCGCTCACCCGGGCCTTGAAGACGCGCCGCAACATTCCGGTTGCCGGAGCCGACCGGCTGGTTCTCACCGACCATATCGCCGTGCAGGACCTGATGGCGCTCGGACGCTTCGTGCTCCTGCCGCAGGACGACCTTTCGCTCGCCGCCGTGCTCAAAAGCCCGTTGTTCAATCTGAGCGAAGACGATGTCCGGGATCTGGCAGTCGACCGCCCCCTCTCGGTCAGCGTCTGGCAACGGCTGCAGGAATGCGGCGGCCACGCGGCGAGCCGCTACCATGCGCCTCTGCAAAAGCTGCAGCGGTACAGGGCATTGTCGCGTGTCCTGCCTGTCCACGATTTCTACGCCCGTATCCTCGGCCATGACGGCGGCCGCGCCGCGTTCCTGGGCCGGCTCGGAACGGAGGTCAGCGACATCCTCGATGAATTCCTGACCTTTGCGCTCGATCACGAGAAAAACGGTCTGCCGGGCCTGCAGGCCTTTATTTCGGGTCTCGAGATGGAAGCGCCGACGGTCAAGCGCGAGCAGGACAAGGAACGCAACGAAGTGCGCATCATGACCGTGCATGCCGCCAAGGGGCTGGAGGCGCCGGTGGTGTTCCTGGTCGATGGCGGCGGCAAGGCCTTCAATTCGCAGCATGTCTCGGGCCTTCGGCTGATCCAGCCGGACGATCACAAGACTGACAGTCTGCTTCCCGTCTGGCGGCCCCCGGGTGCCGCGTCCAACAGCTTGATCGATGCGGATACCGCCCGGCTGAAGATCGCGGCCGAAGAGGAATATCGCCGGCTTCTCTATGTCGGCATGACGCGTGCCGCCGACCGGCTGATCGTCTGTGGCTATCAGGGCAAGCGGGCCAATCCCGAAAGCTGGCACGCCATGGTCACGACCAGCCTGTCCGGCGACGAACGCGGCCGCAGCACGCCCCGAACCTTCACGGCAGGCAATCAGGAATGGACGGGCTATTCGTGGCAAACGTCCTCTGTCACGCGCGACCTGAAGACGCAGGATGCCGGCAAGGAAGCCGCCGACGCCCGCCCGGCAGGTTTGCCGGCCACGCTTCTGCAGCCCCTGCCGCCGCAGCGACATTTGCCCCGTCCGTTAAGCCCCTCCGGTGCGGGCGCCGTTATTGACGAGGACGATTCCGGCACCATTGTCGGTTCGGCGCTGTTCTCGCAAAAAGTTGCGCCCAACCGGTCGCTGCTGCGCGGCGCGATCCTGCACCGGTTCCTGCAGGTGTTGCCGTCGATCGCGCCCGAGGAACGGCTGGCCGCCGCCGAGCGCTACCTGGCTCGTTCCGTGCCCCGCTGGTCCGCAAGCGAGCGGCAGGCGCTAACGGCTTCGGTGCTGAGCGTAATCGAGCATCCGCAGCTCGCCGCACTGTTTTCAGACACGAGCCGCGCGGAAGTGTCGGTGATGGGGACGTTGACGCTCGGGACGCGCGATTTCGCCGTTTCCGGCCGCATCGATCGGCTCGCCGTCTCCGGCACGACGGTCGTTCTCGCCGATTTCAAGACCAACCGGGAGATCCCCGCCTCGCCGGAAGACGTCCCCTTCGTGTACAAGGCGCAGCTGGCGATCTATCGCTCGCTTCTCGAACCGCTTTATCCCGATTACGCCTTCCAATGCGCGCTGATTTATACGGAAGGCCCGGCGGTCCTGACTTTGCCGCAGGAGATGCTGGACAGGAGCCTTGTGGAGCTCTCGAAGAAGTGAGATACCGAATATTGAAAAAGATGCGTTCCGCTATCACATCTTGAGCAACCGTTCGAAGAACGCCGATTTCGAAACAAGGAGCAGCCTATGGCTACCGTAAAAGTCGATACCTCCAATTTTCAGGATGAAGTGCTGAATGCCGCCGAGCCGGTCATCGTGGATTTCTGGGCCGAATGGTGCGGCCCCTGCAAGATGATTGCTCCGAGTCTCGAAGAACTTTCCGTTGAACTCGCCGGCAAGGTGAAGGTCGCCAAGGTCAACATCGACGAAAACCCGGAAATCGCCGCCCAGTACGGCGTGCGCTCCATTCCGACGCTTGCCATGTTCAAGGCCGGCGAAGTCTCCGACATCAAGGTCGGCGCCGCTCCGAAAACCGCGCTGTCGTCCTGGATTTCCAACGCTGCCGCTTAATTCCTGATTCTGGAATGCATTTGAAAAGCCCGGGAAACCGGGCTTTTTTTGTCGGCTACTGCACCGGTGCCGCGGGGCGTTCTACCCCGTCACACAGTCGTGGCGCGGGACATCCAGCAGCGGGATGTGGGGGGCTGCCGTCCTTGGCAGCACACCCGTCAGCCGTGGATCGTCATGGACCTCGACCATCAGCGCATAGGGCGTAAACCCCGATCTCTGGTAAAATGCAAGGGCAGCCGGATGATCGAAGTGGCACGTGTGGAGCCAGAAACGATCAATCGGCCGCGCCCAGGCTTTGGCGATCGCCTCGTTCATGAGACAGCGGCCGACCCCCTTGCCAATCGCCTCCCTGGCCAGCCCGAAAAAGACAAGCTCGCATTCGCCAGGCACGCGAAAATCGAGCTCGAGCAGGCCGATCTGCCGTTCCCCGTCCGTTAGTGCATACACCTCGACGGCAGGATCGGAGAGGATTGCCCGCAGGGAATCATCGTCCATCTCAAGTCGAGACACCCACATCCAGTCCTCGCCGATCAGCCGAAACAGACGCCGATAGTCTTCCAGATCCGAGGAGGTAAGCCGCACCAGAGGCGTGTCGGCAGCCGTAATCTTTTCCGCCGGCTGGCGCATCTCCAGGAACGTGACCGCGTTGGCGATCTTGCCCGGTGGGACCGGCGAATAGCCCATCGGCAATTCAGGATTGGTGTTCATTCGCTTGCCTTTTTCACAGCCGAAGAGACTTCGCGGCCATCGGAAATCACCGTGGCGGCGTGCCGTTGTCGGCAAGGACGTCGCCGACCAGATAGAGTGAACCGCCGATCAGGATACGCGGCGATGCCGGATCGCCGGAAAACAGCTCGCTGATGGTCGCCAAGGCCTGCGCCACCGTCTCGAGCGGTGTCGCCTCGAAACCGGCCTCGCCGGCGTCGCCAGCCAGCGCCACCGCGTCGATCCCGGCATCCGAACCGCGAATCGGCACGGTGAAAACCTGTTCGGCCAACCCGCGGAACGCCTTGAAATAACCGACCGGATCCTTCGTGTTGATCATGCCGATGATCAGGAACAGCGGCCGCGGGTCGCGCTCCTCGAGATTGGCCATGGTTTCGGCAATGACCTGTCCCGCGCCGGGATTGTGCCCGCCATCGACCCAGATCTCCGCGCGCTTCGGCGCCATCGAAACGAGCTTGCCTTCCGTCAGGCGCTGGAGCCGGCCCGGCCATTCGACAGTCGTCAGTCCGGTTTCGATCGCCTCTTCCGTCGGATCAAACCCGGCAGCCCGGCAGGCGCGGATTGCCGCGGCCGCATTGGCGTGCTGATGGCGGCCCGGCAGGCGCGGCAGCGGCAGGTCCGCAAGCCCGACCTCGTCCTGGTAGATCAGCCGGCCGTATTCCTCATGCGCCATGAAATCCTGGCCGTAGACGGAAACCGGGCATCTGAGGCGCCCCGCCGTCGCTACGAGGAGATCGCGCGCGGCGTCTTCCTCCTGATGCCCGATCACCACCGGGCAGCCGCGTTTCATGATACCGGCCTTCTCCGCGGCGATCAGTTCAACCCGGTCGCCGAGATAGGCCTGATGGTCGAGCGAGATCGGCATGATGACGGAAACGGCCGGTGCCTTGATGACGTTGGTTGCATCGAAGCGGCCGCCGAGGCCGACCTCGATGATCGCCACATCCGCGGGGTGTTCGGCAAAGAGCACGAAGGTGACGGCCGTCAGGATCTCGAAAACGGTGATCTTCTGCCCGCCGTTCGCTGCCGCAACGCGGCGGACCGCGTCTGCCAGCACGGTATCGTTCACCAGCGCGCCGCGTCCGCCCTTCTTGCCGATACGGTAGCGCTCGTGCCAGTTGACGAGGTGCGGCGAGGTATGGACGTGGACGCTCAGGCCGGCAGCTTCGAGAATGGCCCGCGAAAAGGCCGTCACCGACCCCTTTCCGTTGGTGCCGGCCACATGGATGACCGGCGGCAGCTTGTCCTGTGGATTGCCGAGCACTTCAAGCAGCCGCGTGATCCGGTCGAGCGACAGGTCGAAGCCCTTGGGATGAAGGGCCAGGAGCTTGTCGATCTCCTGACCCGCCTCGCTGACATGCGCTGTCGTCATCATCGCTCCTGCAAACCGCCGTTGGAGCGCTGCACGCCATCGAGCGAGCCGAGAACGCCACAAACTCAAATTCTCAACATCCACCTGCGTCAGAGGCGAACGCGGGCCCCTAAACGCTGGCCGCAGCCGCAATCGGCAAGGCGGCCAAAGGCGTGCTGCCATTCAACTTGGCGGCATCCATCGGCTTCTTCATCAGGATTTTCAGCACGCGGGCGAGCGTTGTCGGGATATCGTGGCGCTTGACCACCATGTCGATCATGCCGTGCTCCATCAGATATTCCGATGTCTGGAAACCCTCGGGCAGCTTCTCGCGAATGGTCTGTTCGATCACGCGTTTGCCGGCAAAGCAGATTTCGGCGCCCGGTTCGGCCAGGTGCAGGTCGCCCAGCATCGCATAGGACGCCGTAACGCCGCCGGTGGTCGGATTGGTCAGGACGACAATGTAGGGAAGCCCGGCCTCTTTCAGCATCTGCACGGCCACGGTGGTCCGCGGCAGCTGCATCAGTGACAGAATGCCCTCCTGCATGCGCGCGCCGCCCGATGCCGGGAAGATGACCAGCGGGCATTTTTCTGAAATCGCCCTTTCGAAGGCCTTGATGATCGCTTCGCCGGCCGCCATGCCGAGCGAACCGCCCATGAAGTTGAATTCATGCACGACGCCGACCAGCTTGACGCCCTGGACGCGGCCGAGACCGGCCACGATCGTGTCTTCGAGGTCCGTCTTGACGCGGCTGTCGCGCAGGCGATCGACATACTTCTTGGAATCGCGGAATTTCAGCGGGTCCTGGGCCACCTTGGGCTGGGCCAAGGCCTCATAAACGCCGTCGTCGAACAGATCCTTCAACCGTGCCTTAGCCGGCATCTTCATATGGAAGCCGGAGGCGGGAATGACCCATTTGTTCTCCTCGAGATCGCGGTGAAACACCATCTCGCCGGTTTCCGGGCACTTGATCCAGAGATTTTCCGGAACTTCCCGGCGTCCGAGCATCGAGTTGATCTTCGGTCGAACGTAATTAGTGATCCAGTTCAAATCCAAACTCCTGAATATTTAAAACCGGTCCTGCCCCATAATGTGGGCAATTATTCGGCCGCGACAAGTCGTGCGGAACGAACGCCGGCGGAAAGGCCGCGCACCAGGGCTTCCACGCCCGGCACCGTCGCCCCTGTCGATTTTCCGTCTTCGCTCAGGCTGGATGCCACCTGATTGACGATGGCGGTGCCGACGACCACACCGTCGGCCGAAGCGCCGATCGCGCGCGCATGTTCGGCTGTCTTGACGCCGAAACCAACGCAGACCGGCAGTTGCGTGTGGCCCTTGATCCGCTGCACGGCGCCGCCGACAACCGACGGGTCCGGCAGGGCCGACCCGGTGATGCCGTTCATCGAGACATAATAGACGAAACCGGAGGTGTTTTCGAGAACCTTGGGCAACCGCTTGTCGTCCGTGGTCGGGGTCGCCAGCCGGATGAAGTTGATGTCCTTCTTCAGCGCGGGAATGCAGAGCTCATCATCCATTTCCGGCGGCAGATCGACGACGATCAGGCCGTCAATGCCCGCTTCCAGCGCATCGTCGAGGAAGCGCTCGACGCCGTAGATATAGATCGGATTGTAATAGCCCATCATGACGATGGGCGTATGCTGGTCGTCCGCGCGGAAACGGCGGGCGATTTCCAGCGTCTTCTTGAGCGTCTGTCCACCCTTCAGGGCCCGCTGGCCGGCCAGCTGGATTGCCGGGCCATCGGCCATCGGGTCGGAAAAGGGCATGCCGAGTTCGATGATGTCGGCACCGGCAGACGGCAGCGCCTTCATGATCGCCAGCGACGTCTCGAAATCCGGGTCGCCGCCCATGAAATAGGTGACGAGCGCCGGGCGGCCTTCGGCAGCAAGATCGGCAAATCGTTTGTCCATGCGTGCGGTCATGCTCTTACAGCCCCATACCCAGAATCTTGCCGACGGTGAAGATGTCCTTGTCGCCGCGACCGGAGAGGTTCATCAGGATGATCTCGTCCTTGCCCATTTTCGGTGCGCGCTTGATCACTTCGGCAATGGCGTGGCTCGGCTCCAGCGCCGGAATGATGCCCTCCAGGCGGGTCAACAGCTGGAATGCCTCAAGTGCCTCATGGTCCATGATCGGCACATATTCGACACGGCCGATATCAGCGAGCCAGGAATGCTCCGGACCGATGCCCGGATAGTCCAGACCGGCCGAAATGGAATGGCCTTCCTTGATCTGCCCGTCACTGTCCTGCAGCAGATAGGTGCGATTGCCGTGCAGCACGCCCGGCGAACCCGCGGTGATCGAGGCGCAGTGCTCGTCGCCTTCCAGGCCTTTGCCGCCTGCCTCGACGCCAACGATCCGCACCGATTCGTCATCGAGGAACGGATGGAAAATGCCGATCGCGTTCGAACCGCCGCCAACAGCCGCGATGACCAGGTCAGGCAGCCGGCCTTCCGCCTCGAGCATCTGTTCGCGCGCTTCGGTGCCGATGACCGACTGGAAGTCGCGGACGAGTTCCGGATAGGGATGCGGGCCGGCGGCCGTGCCGATCAGATAGTAGGTGCTGTCCACATTGGTGACCCAGTCGCGCAACGCTTCGTTCATCGCGTCCTTCAGCGTGCCCGAGCCGGCGGTCACCGGTTTCACCTCGGCACCGAGCAGCTTCATGCGGAACACGTTCGGCGCCTGGCGCTCGACATCGGTGGCGCCCATGTAGACGACGCAGGGAAGGCCAAAGCGCGCCGCGACCGTTGCCGAGGCGACCCCGTGCTGTCCGGCGCCGGTTTCGGCGATGATGCGGGTCTTGCCCATGCGCTTGGCAAGCAGGATCTGGCCGATGCAGTTGTTGATCTTGTGCGAGCCGGTGTGGTTCAGTTCCTCGCGCTTGAAATAGATCTTGGCGCCGCCCAGGTGTTCGGTCAGCCGCTCGGCGAAATAGAGCGGGCTCGGCCGGCCGATATAGTGGGCGCCGAGATGCTTCAGTTCCGCCTGGAATTCCGGATCGGTCTTGGCCTTGTTCCACTCGTCCTGCAGGTCGAGGATCAGCGGCATCAGGGTTTCGGCAACGAAGCGGCCACCGAAAATGCCGAAGCGGCCATCCTCGTCGGGACCCGATCGAAACGAATTCAGTTTTGGCGTCTCGTTCACGCGCTTCTCCCTGCCAATGCTACATTTCCGGCGATAGCCGTCTCTGCGCGCAGAACGGCATCGAAAAACTCTTCCATGCGCTTCAGATCCTTGACGCCCGGCGCGCTTTCGACGCCCGACGAGGTATCGACCGCCTTTGCGCCCGTGAGCGCCAGGGCTTCGCCGATATTGCCCGCATTCAATCCACCGGAAAGCATGTAATCGACGCCCTCGTCAAGCGCATCGAGCAGGCGCCAGTCGAAAGAGACGCCATTGCCGCCCGGCAGTTCCGAGCCTGCCGGCGGCTTGGCATCGAGCAGGAACCGGTCGGCAATGCCGATATAGGGTTCGATCCGCTTCAGATCGTCTGCGTCGCGAATAGAGAGTGCCTTCATGACCGGCAATCCATAGACGGCCTTGACTGTCAGGACGTGCTCGGGGCTTTCGTTGCCGTGAAGCTGCAGCATATCCGGCGACAGCGCCGAGACGATCTCGTCAAGCAGGTCGCTATCGGCATCGACCGTAACCGCGACAATCTTCGCCTTGCCGCGAATGCGGGCAGCCAAGCGGCCGGCATCGTCGGGTTCAATGTTGCGCGGGCTCTTGGGAAAGAAGATGAAGCCCGTATGGCGCGCACCGAGCGCGACGGCCCGATCCACGGCCTCGGCAGTCTTCAGCCCGCAAATTTTCACTTCCGTTTTCATGCACAGCGACCTGACATGAAATGCGGCGCGAGTCGAGCTAAAACACATCGAACTGTGGCGGCAAGAGTGCTTCAACCATTGCGAATGCTGGCCTGCGGCCCCATATCGCCATCCAAACGAATGGAGAATCCCATGCGCCTTCTGCTTGCCCTCCTTCTGCCCTGGCTTCAGTTCTTCACCATCGGCCGACCGATCGCCGGGATCGTCTGCCTGATTCTGCAGGTCACGCTGATCGGCTGGATACCGGCTGCGATCTGGTCGGTCTATGCGCTCAGCCAGTACAAGACGGACGAGAAGATCAGGGAAGCGCTGGGGAACCAGTATCGGCGCTGAGCCGGTCAGTCGAAATCGATCGCGTGCAGCATCGTGCCGTTGCGCTTCAACCAGCGCTTGGCATCCTCCATGGCCGGGCAAAGCTCCTCGCAAAGATCCCAGAAGTCCGGCCCGTGATTCATCTCGCGCAGATGCGCCACTTCGTGCGCGGCCAAGTAGTCGATCACCTTCGGCGGCGCCATGACGATGCGCCAGGAGAAACTCAAGCTTCCATCGGCGGCGCAGGACCCCCAGCGGCTGCGCGTATCCTTGAAGCTCAACGACTTTACCCTGCGGCCGACCATGCGGGCATAGATCGCAACCAGGTGCTCCAGGTCCTTGCGCGCTTCCTTCTTCAGAAAGTCCGCGATCCGGCGGCGGAGATGCTCCTCGGCGCCGCTCACGCGAAGCACAGGCTCGCCGTCGATGATGACGGCTTCGGTCAGCCCCCGCAGCTTGCCGGTGCGCTCGATCCGGTGGGCTATGCCGCGCAGCAGGATGGTGCCGCCCTCTTCCAGAACGCTTTCACCGGAAAACCGCGCCAGCTTGGTCATCAGCCAGCCCTGGTGCCGGCTGAGAAAGGCGTTGATCTCTCGCTCCGGCAGCCCGGCCGGGATCGTCATCTTCAAGGCACGGCCGCCGGGCTCGATCCGCAACGTCATCCGCGTGGCACGCGCGTTCTGCCGGATGGTCAGCGGCATCGCCTTGCCGGCAACGTCAATCGTCCGCTGCACGGGCGGCGGCGGGGACTTGGGCTGGCGCGACTTTCGAAGCAGGGAGAACATGAGGGATTGATAGCCGATTCGTTTGATGGGCGCATGATCCGCAAGAGGGGCGGACGACATATCAAAAGAAAAACCGGCATCCGAGGTGGATACCGGTTTGTCGTCAGGCGGGCCGTAGCGTTCAGTGCGCCGGGAAGCCCGGTGCCGAGCCGGAACCGCCGGAATTGCGTTCGCGCATGAAGCGGTCGAATTCTTCCTGGTCCTTGGCGCGGCGCAGCTCGCGAACATAGTCGTCGAACTGCTGGCGCATTTCGTCGAGCTTGCGGCGTTCCTCGTCGAGACGGGCAAGTTCTGCTTCGCGCCAATCGTCAAAGGCGACGTTGCCGGTGCGGAATTGCGGACCGCAGAAGCCGCGGCCACTGCCGCGCTTGAACGACGAGAAAACGCTGTCGACGGTCGAATTGGCATCCTTCTTGAAGGATTTCAGCCTTTCGCCGAACAGGATGTAGGCAAGCATGGCCAAGCCAAGCGGCCAGAAAACCACGAAACCGAGCACCATCATGGCAATCGTCGCAGGCGTCCAGTCCGGACGGATCAATGCAGATTGGTTCATGTTCAGACGTCCTCGCTAAAAGTGGGTCTCTCCTTCGGACCCGCTTATAACGAGATGGGAAGAGGCCTGCCGCTCTGCAAGACAAACCTTCGCAGATTCCGGCAAGCCGCTGATATTGATCGATGAAATCGATAGGGGCTGGATCAGGCGCTCTTTCCGCCCTTGATAATCCGCGGCAGCGACGGCTTGGCGCTGCGAGCATGCTGGCGCTGGAACGCGGTGATGCGCGGCGCGATCTCGCGGCGGAAGCGCGATCCGTTAAAGACGCCGTAGTGACCGACATCCGGCTGCATGTAGTGCATCCGCATGTTTTCCGGGATGTTGGTGCAGATCGTCTGTGCCGCCTTCGTCTGGCCGACGCCCGAAATATCGTCGTTCTCGCCTTCGACCGTGAGCAATGCGACCTTGCGGATCGCCGTTGTATCGACGGGGCGCCCGCGATGCATCATTTCGCCCTTCGGGAGGGCATGGCGCATGAAGACGGTCTCGACCGTCTGCAGGTAGAACTCGGCCGTCAGGTCCATGACCGCCATGTATTCATCGTAGAAATCGCGGTGCTTTTCGGCGGCGTCGCCATCGTTCTTGACCAGGTGCTCGAAAAACTCCTTGGTCGCCGTCATATGGCGGTCGAGATTCATCGACATGAAGCCGGAAAGCTGCAGGAAGCCGGGATAGACCGGACGCATGAAGCCCGGCTGCGGGAACGGCACCGGCATGATGACGTTGTCGCGGAACCATGTGATCGGCTTGTCCTCGGCGAGCTGGTTGACCGAGGTCGGGTTGATGCGCGTGTCGATCGGGCCGCCCATCAGCGTCATCGAGGACGGCGACAGCGGATCGTTATCGGCTTCCATCAGCGCCACCGCGGCTAGCACCGGAACCGCGGGCTGGCAGACGGCGATCACATGCGTGTCGGGGCCGAGGAAATGCAGCATCTCGATGACATATTCGATATAGTCGTCGAGGTCGAAGGTGCCCTCGGTCAGCGGCACCACCCGCGCATCGATCCAGTCGGTGATGTAGACATCCGATTGCGGCAGCAGCGCTTCGACAGTGCCGCGCAGCAACGTTGCATAGTGCCCGGACATCGGCGCGACGATCAGCACCCTGGGATCGCTCGTCCTGCCTTTCGGCACGGCCCGTTCGAAATGGATGAGATTGCAGAAGGGCTGGCGCCAGACGACGCGTTCATTAACCGCCACGGACGTGCCATCGACGATCGTTTCGGCCAGACCGAATTCCGGTTTGCCATAGCGTCGGGTCGTTCGCTCGAAAACCTCGAGGCCCGCGGCTGCCGCCCGGCCGAGATAGGTATGGGCAAAGGGATTGAGCGGATTGGCATAGGCCAACCGCATAGCATCAGCCGCAGCGCGCCACGGAGCCATCATCGCGTGATTGAGCTCGTAAAGCTGGTAAAACATCGGAAGCGATCTCCTTGTTAGCTAGACGACAATGCCGCTCCCAATCGGACGCAACCTTGCATTCGTGTTTTTCGTGTCCGCAAGCGAGGCAAACAGTAGCACTTTTCTTGTGCGACGCAATAAATATGCCTCCTCCCCGGCGTGGCAAGCCCCTAGAGACCTTGCCATGGAAGGCTTGACGCTAGGTAAAGTCGCTTGTCCGAACCTGCCCTCAAGCATCGATCCCATAGAAACGCGCCGCACTCGTGGAGAAGACAGCTTCCTGTGCGCTTTCATCAAGGTCCTGCAGCAGTTCGTTTGCGGCTATCCACCATTTTTCGTAGCTCGCGTCGAGATTGACGACCGGCCAGTCGCTGCCGAACATCACGCGCTGCGGCCCGAAGACCTCGATAAGATGGCCGGCATAGGGTTTCAGCTGATCCACCGTCCAGCCGCCGCCGGCTTCGGTCACCAGTCCGGAGAGCTTGACGCAGACATGCGGCCGCCGGGCGATCGCCGCCATATCCGCGCGCCAGGGATCGAGGATCCCTGCGCCAATGAAGGGTTTTGCGCCATGATCGATAACCATCTGCAGATCGGGCAAGCGGTCCGCGAGCGCCGCGATCACGGGCAAGTGGCGCGGTTGGATGAGCGCATCGAAACGCAGGCCAAGCTCCGGCAGCATGTCGAGCGTGCGGATCGGCTCTGGCTGGAGGATGGAAAGCGTATCCGCGATGGCCTGCAGCATCGGGCGAATCCCGCGAAACTTCGGGTGTCGCTTGAACCGCTGCAAATCGGAACGTGCCGTTGGCGACCACACGTCGACCCAGCCAACCACGGCGGCGACTGTCTCTTCGCGTTCTGCCAGCTCAAGCAGGAATTCGGTTTCCGCAAGGTTCGGCGCTGCCTGCACCAGTACGGTTTTGCTGATGCCCGCCGCCGCCAGATGCGGCCTCAGATCGCCCGGCGCGAAATCCCGATGAATCGCCGCAAGCTCCGGCGGCGGCCAATCATTGTGGCCGAGGCCGAGGGTCCAATAGTGCTGGTGGGCGTCGATGCGCGTCAAGGTGACACCTTCACCACGGCCTTGATCAACCCGGCCTTCTCATGCGCCCAGCGCGGCAGGTCACTCACCACGTCATTGAGCGTCGTGCGATGCGTGATCAGCGCTTCGACCGGCACATGGCCGGCGCGGATCGAGGCTGCCACGTGCTCGAAATCCTGCCGCGTCGCGTTACGGCTGCCGACCAGCATCATTTCGCGCTTGTGGAACTCTGGATCGGAGAAGCGGATTTCGTCCTTGACGACACTGACGAAGACCAGGCAGCCGCCATGGGCAACGAAGGCAAAGGATTTTTCCATCGAGCCGCCGAAGCCGGTGGCATCGAAAACGACATCGAAGCCATCGCCGCCCGTCGCGGCCAGCACTGCATCCAGCGCGCCGTCGCCGGCGAGAATGCCATGGGCAAAGGAAAGCCGATCGGCGGCCATCGCCAGCCGCTCGGCGCTCGCATCGAGAAGCGTCACCTCGTGCCCGGCGATACGCGAAAACAGCGCCGTGCCAAGACCGATGGGTCCGGCCCCGATGACCAGCGCCCGCGATCCGGCCGGCGCCAGCGAGCGACGCACGGCATGCGCACCGATCGCCAGGAACTCGACGGTCGCTGCCGCCTCCAGCGACAGGTCGCCAGCCGGATAAAGATTTTCCTCCGGCACGAGGATTTCCTCGCAGAAGGCGCCGTCGGTATGAACCCCCAGCACCTTGATCGCCGTGCAGCAGTTCGGCTTGCCTTTGCGGCAGGCGACGCAGGCTCCGCAGGAAAGATAGGGGTTGACGATCACCGGCGTGCCTGGCGCCAGCGAAACTCCTTCGCCGGATTCGATCACCCGCGCCGAGATCTCGTGGCCCATGACGCGGGGGTATTCGAGATACGGATGCTTGCCTTCGAAGATGTGATAGTCGGTGCCGCAGATGCCGACATGGCTGACCGCAAGTCGCGCCCAGCCCCTTGGCGGTGCCGGCGGCGTGGGCCGGTCAGTGAGTTCGAGGCGCCCGGGCTCGGGGCAGATCGCCGCTTTCATGGCAGGCAGTTCCTTAGCTTAGGTGTGGTTTTGGGACATCCGGCCGGCGGGGCCAGCCGGCCGGATGTGAGGGCCGTCAACGCGAACCGCGACGGCGCAACTGGTCGAAATAGACGATGATGATGATCAGCGCGCCGGTGATGATGCGTTGCCAGAACGAGTTGACGTTCAGAAGGTTGGCACCGTTGTTGATGGTCGCCAGGATGAAGGCGCCAAGCAGCGGGCCCTGCACCGATCCGACCGCGCCGAACAGGCTGGTGCCGCCGATGACCGAGGAAGCGATCGCCTGCAGTTCCCAGCCTTCCGCCTGGGTGGCGTTGCCGATGCCGATGCGCGAGGCAAGCAGCAGGCCGACAAAAGCAGCGCAGGTGGAAGAGAGGATATAGGCGAGATAGATCGTCCGGTTGACGTTGACGCCGGACAGACGCGCCGCTTCGCTGTTGGAGCCGACGGCGAAGAGATAACGGCCCCAGCGGCTCAAGTGAAGGAAGACGTAGGCGGGGATGGCGACGACGATGACCATCCAGAACAGGCTGGGAACGCCGAGGAAATCGGCGCGCGAGAAATTCGTGAAAGCTTCGTTGGTGATCGAGATCGTCGAACCGTTGGTGATCAGGAGGCCGATGCCGCGCAGCGACGTCAAGGTCGCCAGCGTGATGATGAACGCCGGAAGGCCCATGCGCACGATGCCGAAAGCGTGGAACGCACCGATCAGTACGCCGATCAACAAGGTGATGATCATCGCCAGCCAGAGCGGCACGCCGGCCGCGAGCAGCCAGGCGACCGCGACGCTGGCGAAACCGACCACCGCACCGACGGAGAGGTCGATGCCGGCGGTGATGATGACGAAGGTCTGACCGACGGCGAGAATGGCCGTCATCGCACCCTGCCGCAGGAGGTTGCTGATATTGTTCGGGGTCCAGAAGCTGTTGGTGGCAAAGCCCAGAACCAGCCAGAGGAACAAGAGGAGGCCAAGCAGGGTCAGGCCGAACAGGATGTTCATGCCCCTTTTCGGCACTGGTGCCGCTTCTGTCGTCGCTTCAACGGTCATGATTTTCCTCCACGCATATTTTTCTTCTGGTCTTTTGACGATTTCAAACGCCGATCGCCTGGGTCAACACGTCCTCGTGCGAGCCGCCGCGATAGCCGTGGCTGGCGACGAGCTTGCCCTGGCGGAACACATGCAGACGGTCGGCCAGTTCGTAGACTTCCGGCAGATAGGACGAGATCAGGATGATGCCGGCGCCCTGTTCCAGCAGCCGGGCGAACAGGCGGTAGATTTCCGCCTTGGTGCCGACGTCGACGCCAACCGTCGGCTCGTCGAAGATGAACAGCTTGGCACCGTGGCTGAGCCACTTGCCGATGACGATCTTCTGCTGGTTGCCACCGGACATGGCGGAGGCCAGCACCCGCCGCGTCGGCGTCTTGATCTTCAGGTCTCTGATCTGCCGATCGGCATTATCGATCTCGCGGCGGCGGTTGATGGTGAAACCGCTGGTGAGACGATCGAACACCGGCAGATTGATGTTGAGGCCGATCGGAAGGTTCAGGCAGAGCCCCTGGTCGCGGCGGCTTTCGGGCGCCAGCGCAATGCCAAGGTTCATCGCCTGGCGCTCGTTGCGGATCTCGACCTTCTTGCCTTGCCAGTAGATTTCACCCGACCTCACCGGCTGGCGGCCATAGAGCCCGAGCGCGAATTCGCTGCGCCCGGCGCCGATCAGGCCGTAGAGCCCGACAATTTCGCCCGCCCGCACCGACAGCGAGACATCCTCGAAACCGGGACCGGTAAGTCCGCGCGTCTCAAGGATGGTGGCGCCGATCGGCAGGGTTTCCTTGTGGTAGATCTGCTCGATCGTGCGATTGATCATCAGCGCGATCAGCTCGGCATCGTTGGTCTCGCTGATCTTGCGGGTGCCGACATGGGTGCCGTCGCGAAGCACCGAGACGCGATCGGCCAGTTCGAAGACCTCTTCCATACGGTGGCTGATATAGACGATGGTCACGCCTTCGCCCTGGAGCCGGCGAATGAGACGGAACAGCTGCGCCGATTCCTGGCGGGTGAGATAGGCGGTCGGCTCGTCAAAAATGAGGAACTGCGTGCCGCGCATCGCCGCGCGCGCGGTGGCGACAAGCTGCTGCTGGCCGATCGTCAGGCTCGAAAGAGTGGCCGCTGCCGGAAGGTTGAAGCCGAGGTCGTTGAGCACGGCCTGCGCCGCAGCCGTCATGGCGCCCTTGCGCATCAGCCCGTTGTTGTTCATCTCGTCGCCGAGAAACATGTTGGCAGCGACGCTCAGGTGCGGGCAGAGCACGACTTCCTGATGCACGGCATTGATGCCGCGTGCAATCGCTTCCGTCGGGTTCGAAAGCTGGACGGGCTGGCCGCACCAGAAAACCTCGCCGGATGTTCGCCGGATCACACCGGTCAAGAGCTTGATCAGCGTCGACTTGCCGGCGCCGTTTTCGCCGACGATGGCGTGGATTTCGCCGCAGAGGAACGTCAAGCTGGCCGGTTTCAAGGCCTCGACGGCACCGTATTTCTTCTGCAGGCCGCGCAGTTCAAGAATCGGCTGCCCTTTCGGAACGGGATGCCTGGCAACCGTCGCCGCGCCTTCCTCGTGCCGGTGGCTGACGTCATATAGTCCTGTCATGGCGGCTCCTCCTCCTGGACCCGAAAACCTGCTTCAGGCCGAAATTTCAGCCTGAGCAGGTCAGTATCGCAATCTGCGGCGGGCGGCAGGACAGTTGCCCGACGGTTATCGTCCTGCCGTCCTGTCTTGGGATCAGTTGACCTTCGGGTTCAGAAGGGCGTCGATCTTCGGGTCGGCCATGTTGGCCTTGGTCACCAGGTTTGCGCCGGTATCGACATTGGCTTCGACCTTTTCCTTCTTGGAAGCAGCCAGCGCGGTTTTGATGCCGTCATAGCCCATGCGATAAGGATCCTGGACGACGAGGCCGGCGAGCACGCCTTCCTTGAGGAAGCCGACCGTCTTTTCGTCGCTGTCGAAGCCGATGACCTTGATCTTGTCGCCGAGCTTGTTTTCAGCGATCGCCTGGCCGACACCCTGCGCCATGATCAGGTTGGAGGCAAAGACGCCGACGAGGTTCGGGTTGGCGGTGATCAGATCGGTCATCATGTTGAGGCCGGTGGTCGCCTGGCCGTCGGCATATTTGTCGGCAACGACCTTGAGGCCCGGATATTTCGCGGCGATCTGTTCCATGAAGCCATTATGGCGCTGATCGAGCGAGCCAACACCCGGCAGGCTGGTGATGATGGCGATTTCGCCCTCTTCCTTGCCGGTTGCTTCCTTGATCGCGGCGGCAAGACCGTCAGCAGCGATACGGCCGCCCTGGGTGTTGTCGGTGGTCAGGAACGAGGTGAAAGCCTTCGAGTCTGCGCCGGAATCGATGCCGATGATCGGAACGGACTTAGCGGCTTCGTCGATCGGCTTACCAAGCGCCTTGAATTCCGTCGGCGAAATGACGACGGCCGCAGGCGAGCCGGCAACGGCATTTTCGAGGATGCTGATCTGGCCATTGATGTCGGATTCCGACTGCGCGCCGAGTTCCGGCACGTTGACGCCGAGATCCTTGCCGGCAGCCCGGGCGCCGGCCAGAACGATCTGCCAGTAGAAGGACGTGGTGTCCTTGACGATGATCGGAATGGTGACGTCCTGGGCGAACGAGGTCATCGGCATCATGGTGGCAAACACGGCAGCACCAGCAAGGCTGGTGAAAGCGCGGCGCGACAGGATATGCTTCATAAGGGTCATGGTGTTGTTCTCCTCCAACAGCGTCTTGTTGAGTTCTCCTCATCGACCCGCAAGACGCATGCGGATCGATCTTTTATCGATAAAAAACATTTTACTCTGGCAAGCTATCTCAGCAATTTTGAAATTGCAAGCGGCGGTTCAAATCCTTGTGCATTGATTTCCTCTCGGCGCCAAGTCTTTGTTTTTTCACCATAACGATGAATCGGCCACCTCCCGGGCCGGTATTTGCAGGCTCTACACCCGGTATAGTTCTTCCGGATGGACGACGCCCTTTTTCAGGATAATGTTCCCATAAAGCCGAAACTCCGTTGTCGCGACGATATAGACGGCCTTGCGCGCCCGCTCATAGAAGGCGAAGCGCTCGACCGGCACGACCTTGAAGTCGCCGGAAAGCTTGTGAACCAGCTGCTGGAACTCGACGCAGACCTCCGGCTCTGCCGCCGGATCGCCGACAACCTCCATGCGCCAGGCGGCTTCGTCGGCGAAGGTATCGAGCGGCATATGCGCAAGGATCGCCTCCGTGATGCCCAGTGCGTCGACCCCATCGGCCCTCACGACCTTCGGCCCCATGCTGCTGGCCGGAAAATTGGCGTCGCCGACCACGATCTCGTCGCCATGGCCCATTGTGCGGATCGCGTGAAGCAGGTCCGGTCCGAGCAATGGATGTATTCCCTTCAGCATTCCGCTTTCCCTTTCGTGATCCGGCTAAACTCGAACAGCTTCCGTTCCCAGCTCGGGCGCGACCAGCGTATGGGCGTCGTAGGGCTTAAAGTCGGCCGGCTGCAGGCGCCGTTCGGTCAATTCCATATTGCGTGTCAGGCTCGACGGCTTTGCCGTTCCGAGCAGAACCGAGGCAACCATCGGATTCTGGAGCGGAAACTGGATGGCGGGTGCCGCAAGCGGCAGCCCTTGCGACTGCGCGATCCTCTCCAGCGCACCCACCTTGTCCAGAACCTCCCGGTTTGCCGGCATATAGTCGAAATGTGATCCTTCCACCGGACCTGTCGCCAGAATACCTGAATTGAAAACGCCGCCAACCACCAGCGAGGTTTTCTTTTTTTCGCACAGCGGCAACAGTGCGGCGGTGGCAGTGCGGTCGAGCAGCGTGTAGCGCCCGGCAAGCAGGATGCAGTCGAGATCCGCCTCTTGCATGACATCCAGGCAGACGGGGACTTCATTGACGCCAAGACCATAGGCAGAAATCGCGCCGCTCGATTTCAGCTCCTCCAGCGCCTTGAGGCCGCCATCGAACAGCTGGCGCAGAAAGACGCGGTTGCGCTCGGCGCCGTGCGTATAGACGCCGATGTCGTGCACGAAGAGGATATCGATGCGGTTCAGGCCAAGCCGGGCATAACTGAAATCGACCGAGCGCATGATCCCGTCGTAGGAATAGTCGTAGTCGGTGTCGAACGGCAGCGGATCGACGAAACCGTAGCTTGGCACCTTGTCATCTGCGACCGGGCGTTGCAGGCGGCCGACCTTCGTCGACAGCACATAACTGCCCTTGGGCTTGTCCCGCAGGAAATCCCCGACCCGTCTCTCGGCCAGGCCAAACCCATACCAGGGTGCCGTATCGAAAAACCGCAGGCCCGCATCCCAGGCCGCAGCCAGCGTTTCCATCGCCGCCTCGCGCGGGCAGGCGCGATACATCCCGCCGAGCGGCGCGGTGCCGAAACTGTATTCGGTAACGGACAGATCCGTCCGACCGATCCTTCTTGTCTGCATCAACCCTCTCCTCCCTCCGACGGCTGCTTCCGTCAGAGTGTCGCGCCCAGGTGCCAGGGCACGAATTCATTGTCGCCGTAGCCGAACAGTTCGCTCTTGGTCTTCCTTCCGGACGCGGTATCGATGATCAGGTCGAAGATCTCGCGGCCCTTGCCGGCGATCGTCGAATCCCCGGTCGCAATGGTGCCGCAATCGATATCCATGTCCTCCTCCATGGCGCGATAAAGCGCCGTGTTGCTCGTCAGCTTGATGGAGGGACAGGGGCGGGAGCCGAAACAGCTGCCGCGGCCGGTCGTGAACGTGATCACATTGGCGCCACCAGCGACCTGGCCGGTTGCCGATACGGGGTCGTAGCCGGGCGTATCCATGAACACGAGACCGTGTTCGGTAACCCGCTCGGCATAGTGATAGACCGCAGTCAGCGGCGAGCGGCCGCCCTTGGCCACCGCACCGAGCGATTTTTCGAGGATGGTGGTCAGGCCGCCGCGCTTGTTGCCGGGTGACGGATTGTTGTCGAGCGAAGCGCCGTGCATCTCGACGTAGCGTTCCCACCAGGAGATCAGCCCGTCCAGCTTCTGCGCCACCTCCTCATTCACCGCGCGGCTGCGCAGCAGATGCTCGGCGCCATAGATTTCCGAGGTTTCCGACAGGATCGCCGTACCACCGGCGCCGGCCAGGATATCGACCGCCGCCCCGAGCGCCGGATTTGCGGTGATGCCGGACAGCCCGTCCGAACCGCCGCATTGCAGGCCGACGATGATTTCGCCGACGGGAATCGGGATGCGTTTGGCGGTTCCGACTTCCTGGGCGATCTCTTCGAGCACGCCGATCGCCCGAGCGACGGCGCGGCGCGAGCCGCCGGCATCCTGAATGTTGAAATGGCGTTTTCCGGCGCCGGAACCGCTCTGGCCGTAAAGGGTCAGCTGGTTGACCTCGCAGCCAAGGCCGACCATCAGCACCCCGCCGAAATTCACATGGCGGGTGTAGCCGGCCAGCGTCCGATGCAGGTTCTTCATGCCATCGCCGGTCGAGCTCATGCCGCAGCCCTGATCATGAACGATCGGAACGAAGCCGTCGATGCCGTCATAGCGCGGCAGGATGGTCCGGTTGGCCTGCTCGGCAATGGCGCGACAGACCGTGGTGGAACAGTTGACGCTGGCGATGATGCCGATGAAATTGCGCGTCGCGGCGCGGCCGTCGGCGCGGCGATAGCCCATGAAGGTGCGCGCCTTGTCGGCAGCGCTGGCGGCCTCCGGCGGCACCGGCGCGCCGATCGACAGGCGGTCCTGGTCAAAGGCGAGATTGTGCGAATGGACGTGGTCGCCCGGCGCGATATCGACGGTCGCGCGGCCGATCGCCTGGCCGTACTTCACCACCGGCTCACCGGCCGGAACCGAATGGATCGCCACCTTGTGCCCGGGATCGATCCTGGCTGCGGCACGCACGCCATCCGGCAACTCGCCGCCCGGCTCGATGGCGAGCGACGCGACGGCCACATTGTCTTCCGGCGACAAAACGATGAAGGAAGGTGCGGTCACCCTTGGTATCTCCCTTGACGGTTTTTGTTTGAGCGAGCGCGCTCACTCATTTTTGTCTTTTATCTACAATAGACAGTTCGCCGTCAATGGGTATTATGCATCAGACCAGGTCGCAGCAAAAAGGCAACGACCGCATCAAAAACAAAAACAGGGACCGAAACACCATGAAACTTCGAATATCGAGCCGAGACAGGGCCGGACGGACCAGATAGAGAGCCTTCCCTAGCCGAACCGGGCATCTCCGGTTCGATCGACAGAAACCCCTATCCGGCCGGCAAAATCATGGCGAAACAGAACACCGTCTTCAAGGACGCCTTCAACCGCTGCCTCAAGCTGCTCGCGGAAACCTCCGCCCTGCCATCCGAGCCGGAACTGGGCGCGACGATCGGGGTCAGCCGCACGACCATCCGGGCGATCCTGACGCGCATGGAAGAGCTGCAGCTGATCGCCTGGGACAAGCGGGCAAAGGTGGTCCTGCGGCATCCGAAGGCCGAGGATTACTACCCGGCCGAGGAAACCGATTCGCTGTCCGAAATCATCGAGCGCAGCTTCATGCGCCGGATTCTTGCCGGCGGTGCCGAGCCCGGCATGCAGATCAACGAGCTGGAGCTGGCGCGCGATATCGGCACCGGCACGACCAGCGTGCGCGAGTTCCTCATCCGCTTCAGCCGCTTCGGACTGATCGAGAAACGGCCGAACAGTCACTGGATCCTGAAAGGTTTCACCCGCGAATTTGCGCTGGAACTGACCGAAGTGCGCGAAATGTTCGAGCTGCGTTCCGCGGCAAGTTTCGCCGCTCTTGATGCCGATCATCCGGCCTGGCAGGAGCTGGAGCGGATCGAGGCGCTGCACCACGAAATCCTCGCTGACATCGACAGCCGCTACCGCGATTTCTCCGAACTGGACGAACGCTTCCACCTGCTGGTGCACAAGTCGTCGAGCAACCGCTTCATCGTCGATTTCTACGATATCATCGCCATCGTCTTCCACTACCACTACCAGTGGAACAAGACGAATGCGCGCGAACGCAACGCCAGGGCGCTGGAGGAACACCTCGCCTATATCGCAGCGCTGAAGACACGCGACGTGGCGCAGATCGAAGCCGCCTGCAAGCGACATCTGCGGTCCGCCCGCGAAACCCTGCTCCAATCAATTCAATAGCCGGATTCATCAGATATGCCGACACCGATCGTCCAATTTGGAACCAGCCGCTTCCTGCAGGCGCATGCCGATCTCTTCATCAGTGAAGCGCTGGAGGCGGGCAATGCCATCGGTAAGATCACCATTGTCCAGACAACCGGCTCGGCGGAGCGGGCGGGACGGCTGAACGCGCTGGCGGCGCCGCAGGGATTTCCGGTAATCATCCGCGGCCTTGCCGATGGCGTCGAAATCGACCGGAGACAACAGGTGACCAGCGTCGCGCGCGCCCTGTCGACCGCCAGCGATTGGCAGGACGTGCAACGGATCGTCGCCGAGGAGGCGGAGATACTCATCTCGAATACCGGCGACACCGGCTACGATGTGGAAAGCGGAAAACCCGACACGGCGATCCCCCCGTCCTTCCCCGGAAAACTGCTCCTGCTGCTCCATGCCCGATTCGTCGCAGGCGGCAGACCGCTAACGGTTCTTCCCTGCGAGCTGATTGCCCGCAACGGCGACAGGCTGAAGGAGGTCATTCTGCGCCTTCAAGCCGAGCGGATCGGCGATGCCGATTTCGAAAAGTGGCTGTCGTCGTCAGCCGTTGTCTGGGGCAATACCCTTGTCGACCGCATCGTTTCAGAGCCGCTGGAACCGGCCGGTGCCATCGCGGAACCCTATGCGCTGTGGGCGATCGAAAGCCAGCCGGGACTGTCGGTGCCGTGTACGCACCCGTCAATCCATCTGGTCGACGACCTGACGCCCTATGAAAAGCTCAAACTGCACATTCTCAACCTCGGTCATACCGTGCTTGCCGACATCTGGCTGAAAACCGAGCGTCCACGGGACGAGACGGTAAAGGACATGCTGCGCGACGCAGATGTCGCCGCGACATTGATGGACATCTACGCCACCGAAGTCATTCCCGGCTTTGCCGCCAAAGGGCTTGGTCGGGAGGCGGCCGACTATGTGGCCCTGACGCTCGACCGGTTCCGCAACCCGTTCCTCGAGCACCGGCTTGCCGACATCGCCAATCATCACGCCGAAAAAATCGTCCGGCGGATTGCCGATTTCCGGGCCTGGAGCCCGGATGTCGCCATGCCACGACTGGCGGCGATCGCCGGGAACCGATGATCAGTAGCCGGCGACCGGCTTGGCTTTACTCTCGCCGCCGGCCAGAAAGTCCTCGCGCAGCTTGGCGGTGGCGCTGACAAGAAGCGTCACGTCGGTTCCGATCGCCATGAAGTCCGCGCCAAGCTCGCGATAGTGGCGCGCCTGATCCAGGCTGAGGGTCATGATGCCGCGGGCCTTGCCGGCTTTCCTGATTCGCTCGAATGCGTCCTTGATGGCGGCGGTCACCGCCGGATGACCAGGCTGGCCGAGATAGCCCATGTCGGCTGCGAGATCGGATGGACCGATGAACAGCCCGTCGATCCCGTCCAGCGCGGCAATCTCGTCAAGGGCCGCCAGGCCTGCCCGGCTTTCGATCTGGACGATGAGGCAGATTTCCTCATTCGCCGTCTCGAGATAATCGCCGATGCGACTGAATTGTGATGCCCGGCCGAGCGCGGCGCCGACGCCGCGCACGCCGTGCGGCGGATAGCGCACCGCCCGGACCAGCGCCTGTGCCTGTTCGACGCTCTCGACCATCGGTATCAGCAGTGTCTGCGCTCCGGTATCGAGGATCTGCTTGATCATCCAGGTCTCGCCGACCGGCAGCCGCACGATCGGATGGCTCGCCGAGCGGGCAACTGCCTGGATCTGCGACGACAGGAGCGGAATGTCGTTCGGCCCATGTTCGCCGTCGATCAGCAGCCAGTCATAGCCGCTGCCGGCGACGATTTCGGCGGCGTAGGGACTTGCCAACGCAACCCACAAACCGAGCTGGAAGCGGTCCTCACGAATCGCGGCCTTGAAGGTGTTTTTCGGGGCGGGCATCATCGTCTCTCCTTGCGGCTGTCGCTGCTACTTAAAACGCTGCTGCAAGGCCTGTGAAGCGATTTCCGTCGATGCCGGCCCGCAAATTCTGGTCATCCGGAAAATGGAAAGGCCGGCAGGATTTCTCCAGCCGGCCTCGCCCGTTTCAGAGGACTACGGTCAAGCGATGCCACCGAGGCAGACATATTTGATTTCGGTGAACTCCTCGATGCCGTATTTCGAGCCCTCGCGGCCGAGGCCGGAGAGCTTGACGCCGCCGAACGGCGCTTCCGCGGTGGAGATCAGCCCGGTATTGACGCCGACCATTCCGTATTCCAGGGCCTCGGCGACGCGGAAGACGCGGGCGAGATCCTTGGCGTAGAAATAGGAGGCGAGGCCGAACTCGGTGTCATTGGCCTGCTCGATGACGTCGGCTTCGTCCTTGAAGCGGAACAGCGGCGCCAGGGGCCCGAAGGTCTCCTCGCGCGCCACCGCCATATCCCTGGTAACGTCGGCCAGGATCGTCGCCTCGAAGAAGGTGCCGCCGAGCGCATGCTTCTTGCCGCCCTGCAGGATGCGCGCGCCCTTGGCCGTCGCATCGGCAATATGCTCCTCGACCTTGGCGAGCGCTGCCTTGTCGATCAGCGGCCCGAGGATTACGCCTTCGTCGAAGCCGTTGCCGGTCTTCAGCTTGCCGACTGCCGCTGCCAGCTTTTGGGCAAAGGCATCATAGACGCCGTCCTGCACATAAATACGGTTGGCGCAAACGCAAGTCTGGCCGTTGTTGCGGTATTTGGCGATCAGCGCGCCTTCGACCGCCGCATCAAGATCGCCATCGTCGAAAACGATGAACGGCGCATTGCCGCCGAGCTCTAGGCCGAGTTTCTTGATGGTCGGTGCGCTCTGCTTGTAGAGTTCGGTGCCGACCTCGGTCGAACCGGTGAAAGTCAGCTTGCGTACCACCGGGTTCGACGTCATCTCGCCGCCGATCTCGCGGGCCGAGCCCGTGATGACGGAAAAGAGGCCCTTCGGCAGGCCCGCGCGCTCGGCAAGAATCGCGATGGCGATCGCCGAAAACGGCGTCTGTGCCGCGGGTTTCAACACCATGGCGCAACCGGCGGCGAAGGCCGGACCCGCCTTGCGGGTGATCATCGCATTCGGGAAGTTCCACGGCGTGATCGCCGCGACGACGCCGATCGGCTGCTTCATCACCAGGATGCGCTTGTCCGGCTGGTGGCCCGGGATCATGTCGCCATAGATGCGGCGGCCCTCTTCGGCGAACCATTCGATGAAGCTTGCGCCATAGACGATCTCGCCGGTGGCTTCCGCCAGCGGCTTGCCCTGTTCGAGTGTCAGGATGCGGCCGAGATCGTCCTTGTTGTCGATCATCAGCTCGTACCATTTGCGCAGAACAGCGCAGCGGTCCTTGGCGGTGCGGGCAGCCCAGCCCTTCTGGGCGATCCTTGCCGCCTCGATCGCCGCCTTCGTCTCGGCCGCCCCGAGCTTCGGCACCAGGCCGATGATCTCGCCGGTGGCGGGATTGTTCACCTCGATCGCATTCTTGGGATCGGCCTCGATCCAGCTCTCGCCAACAAGAGCCGCCTGGCGGAACAAGGAAGGGTCTTTCAACGTGACGGTCATCAGCGGCATTCCCTCGTTTTTGAAAATCTACAGAACTTATACAACTTTTTTCGGTCGTTCCACAATGGCCAGAACACCGATTCTTTCGGATCGCGCCGCAGCTGCCCAGTTCAACGCGTTGTCGCCAGAATGGAAACGATCCATCTCAAAACCGGGGTCTAGCGCGCCAGCGGCCGATCCCTATATACCGACTGTGCCCGTTATATCGAACCTCCCACAAAACTTCTGACCTCCCAAGACAGGATTTTGCCATGACCATCTCCAGCAACTACCGCCAGGCCGATTATCCAATCGAGCCAAGCTTTCTGAACCGTTGGTCGCCACGCGCTTTCACCAATGAGACCATCTCGCAAGCCGAACTCCTGACGATCCTCGAAGCTGGCCGCTGGGCGCCGTCGGCCTACAACTCACAGCCCTGGCGCTTCGTCTATGCGCTCCGCGGCACCGAACAGTGGGACAAGCTCCTCCCGATCCTCAACGAGTTCAACCAGAGTTGGGCAAAATCCGCGTCCGCTCTCGTCATCTTCATTTCCAAGACCCATTTCACCGCGCCGGGCGCATCCGAGCCAAGCCTCTCCTACAGCCACAGCTTCGACGTGGGCGCGGCTTGGAGCGCGATCGCCCATCAGGCCCAGCTTCTCGGGTTCCAGGCGCACGGCATGACAGGACTGCATTTCGACAAGGCCATCGAGATCCTCGGCATTCCGGACGGCTACCGTGTCGAGGCGGCTGCCGCTATCGGTCGTCCTGGCGACAAGGCGCAGTTGCCGGACTATTTGCAGGCGCGCGAGACGCCCAGCCCGCGCCGGCCACTCGCCGAAATTGCCTTCAACGGCACCTTTGTCGCCGAGTAATCGTTGAAAAAAGAAAACCACGCCTTCTTGCGGAGGCGTGGTTTTGCGTTCCAGTAATTTGATCGCCCGGATCAGATATCGAGATTGGCGACGCTCAGCGCGTTTTCCTGGATGAAATCGCGGCGGGGCTCGACCTCATCGCCCATCAGGCGCGAGAACAGACCATCGGCATCCGTCGCATCGGCGACCCTGACCTGCAGCAGCGACCGGACGTTCGGATCGAGCGTCGTCTCCCAGAGCTGTTCGGCATTCATCTCGCCGAGGCCCTTGTAGCGTTGCATCGACAGGCCCTTGCGGCCGCTGGCGAAGATCGCGTCGAGCAGGGCACGCGGGCCGCTTATTTCCAAGGCACCGTCCTTGCGGCGCAGCGTCGGCGGATGGCCATAAATCTCCTTAAGGCGCGGGGTCAGCTGATCGATGTGACGCGCGTCCGAAGAGCCGATCAGCGCCATGTCGAGCGAAGCCACTTCCTTGACGCCGCGCACCATGCGCTCGAAGCGCAGGCCCCCGTCAACGGCGACGACAGCCGTCCAGCCGCGTTCCGTTTCTTCGGCAATGAGATCGAGACGCTTGGCGACCTCCGCGGCCGTTGCCTCCGACTGCGCCTGGTTATTGTTGAGTTCCGGATTGAGCGCTCCCGCAATCGCTGCCTGTTCGACGACGGAGCGGCTGTAGCGCGAATGCAGGCTTTCGACGAGCGTCCGCAGGCGCAGCGCATCGACGATCACTTCGCGTAGGTCCTGGCCCACTCGTACTTCGCCGGAGCCCAGCTCAAGCGCGGCGTCCTCGAGACCCATGGAGATCAGATATTCCTCCAGGGCCTTCTCGTCCTTCAGGTACTGAGCCGACTTGCCGCGCGCGACCTTATAGAGCGGCGGCTGGGCAATATAGAGGTGGCCGCGCTCGATCAGTTCCGGCATCTGCCGGAAGAAGAAGGTCAAAAGCAATGTCCTGATGTGGGCGCCGTCCACGTCGGCATCGGTCATGATGATGATCTTGTGGTAGCGCAGCTTTTCGGGGTTGAACTCGTCCTTGCCGATCGAGGTGCCGAGCGCCGTGATCAGCGTGCCGATTTCCTGGCTCGACAGCATCTTGTCGAAGCGGGCCCGCTCGACATTGAGGATCTTGCCGCGCAGCGGCAGGATGGCTTGGTTTTCGCGCGAGCGGCCCTGCTTGGCCGAGCCGCCTGCGGAGTCCCCTTCGACCAGGAACAGTTCCGACTTGGCCGGATCCCGTTCGGAGCAATCGGCCAGTTTTCCCGGCAGCGAAGAGATATCGAGCGCACCCTTGCGGCGTGTCAGTTCGCGCGCCTTGCGCGCCGCTTCGCGAGCGGCGGCCGCCTCGACGACCTTGCCGACGAGGATTTTCGCATCGCCCGGATGTTCTTCCAGCCAGACGCTGAGCGCCTCGTTGACGAGGCTTTCGACGACCGGGCGGACTTCCGAGGAGACCAGCTTGTCCTTGGTCTGCGAGGAGAATTTCGGATCCGGCACCTTGACCGAGAGAACCGCCGTCAACCCTTCACGGCAGTCGTCACCGGTCAGCGTTACCTTTTCCTTCTTCATGATGCCGGAACTGTCGGCGTAGGAGACGATCTGGCGAGTCAGTGCGCCACGGAAGCCGGCCATATGGGTGCCGCCGTCGCGCTGCGGAATGTTGTTGGTGAAGCAGAGCACGTTCTCGTGGTAGCTGTCGTTCCACCACATCGCGACTTCGACGGTAATGCCGTCCTTTTCGCCGCGGATCGCGACAGGCTTGGAGACCAGCGGCTTCTTTGCCCGGTCGAGATAGGCGACGAATGCTTCAAGGCCGCCGTCATAGATCATCTCGTCCTGGCGGATATCGGAATGGCGCTTGTCGGTAAGCAGGATGCGAACGCCGGAATTCAGGAAGGCGAGTTCGCGCAACCGGTGTTCCAGCGTGCCGTAGTCGAATTCGATCATGGTGAAGGTTTCGGTGCTCGGCAGGAAGGTGACTTCCGTGCCGGTCTCGCCGTTGCTGTCGCCGATGACGGCCAGCGGCGCGTCCGCAACACCATGCGTGAAGTTGATTTCGTGGATCTTGCCCTGGCGCTTGATCTTGAGCTTGAGCTTGACCGAGAGCGCATTGACGACCGAGACGCCGACGCCGTGCAGGCCACCGGAGACCTTGTAGGAATTCTGGTCGAACTTACCGCCGGCGTGCAGCTGCGTCATGATCACTTCCGCCGCTGAAATCCCCTCCCCGGTATGGATGTCGGTCGGGATGCCGCGGCCGTTGTCGGTGACCGTCACCGAACCATCGGGGTTCAGCGTCACGGTGACGATATCGGCATGACCGGCCAAGGCTTCGTCAATGGCATTGTCGACGACTTCGTAGACCATGTGGTGCAGACCGGAACCGTCGTCGGTATCGCCGATATACATGCCTGGCCGCTTGCGGACGGCATCGAGACCCTTCAGGACCTTGATGGAATCGGCACCATATTCGGCGTTTGCGCCGGCTTCGGTTTCAGGCAAATCGGTCATGCGGCTATAGGTCTTTCCAGGTTTTGAAGCCATGTCTTCGGAGATCAGATTCCGTGCGAATCAGCCCTCGATGGCGCTCCCCGAATATAGGGATTTTGTCCAGAGTTCCAAATCCCGTGCAGCCTGAAAGCGGCAGAATTCAGGGGATCATCAGAGTTCCTTATCAGGAAACCGGCCTTTTTCCAAAACATCTTCCAGGATGCCGATGGTTTCACCGGATAAACCGCGGATACGGCTGGCGAGCCGGTTGGCAAAGGCGGTGTGCGCGGGCGACAGGCCGGAGGTGTCGAGCACGACTTTCGGATCGGAAAGGGCCGCCAGCCCGAAAAGCTCATCGGCATCATCCCAGATGACGTTGAAATATCCGGCGACCCGTTGCAGGAATTCAAAGCTCGGCGCACCGCGCTTTCCATGTTCCAATGCCGAAAGATAGGCTGGCGACACGCCGATGGCCGCGGCCATCTGCTTCTGCGAAACGCCCTTCTTTCGCCGCAGCCGGTGCATCGCTTCGCCAAAAGGCGTCATGGAGTCGAACCCCTGGGCTTCGACAGGCGGACATAGAGAGCGCCCTCGCCGCCATGGTTGCGTGCCGCCGGCTCGTAGGACGAGATCAGCATCCGGAATTCCGGCAGCGAAAACCACATCGGCACCGCCCGCTTCAACGCCCCCTCGCTGCCAAGCGACGTGCCCTTGCCGGTGATGACGAGCACGTGCCGAAGCCCTCGCTCGTGCGCGCGCAGAAGAAAATGCAGGAGGAACCCATGCGCCTCATTTTGCACCATGCCGTGCAGGTCGATCCGCGCTTCGATCGGCAGATGGCCTTTTGCCAGTTTGCGCTTGACCGGCTTTTCGAGCGGATGGTGGACGCGCGGACGCTTCACGGCTTCCGCTGCCGAGCCGAAAGCCTCGGCCAAAGATTTGCCTTCCTTGATCGTCGGGACAGCGGGCTTCTCCGGCTCCGGTTCCGGCGCCGGCTCTTCGAATTCGGCAAGTTCGTCCAGGCGTCCGGGCAGAGGACGGGTGGTGCGGGCAACCTTGCCCCACAATATCCGATCCTCGCTCGTCAGGTTCTTGATCCTAGCCATGGTCGTATCTTGCCGCCGCAGCCTTCGGGACGAAAATGAAAAAGTCGGCGTCGTTGCGCACGGCACCAGCCAACCGTCCTGCTTCGTCGCCCGAACCGGTGAAAAGATCGCCGCGGGCGGGCCCGACGATCGCCGAACCGGTATCGAGCGCCAGCATCAGCCGTCGAAACGGCCGCCCGCTGTCGATCGACGTCAGACTGTCGCTCGAAATGAAGAAGGGAACGCCGAAGGTATGGATGAGCCGGTCGACCGCGAGCGAGCGGCCGGGCTCCAAGGCCACTTTGGCAGCTGCCACCGGACCGAGACCCGTATCGTCGACCTCCGCCTCGCGAAAGAAGATGAAGGACCGATTGTGCCAGAGCACCTCGTCAGTCTCATCCGGATGACCATCCAGCCAGTGCCGGATCGACTGCATCGAGACGGTTGCCGCGTCGATCTTGCCGCGCTCGATCAGCAGCTTTCCGGTGGCGGAGAAATAATGTCCGGTTTTTGCCGCATAGGTGATGCGCTTCATCGATCCGTCGGGAAAGACCAGCCGGGCGGCGCCTTGCACATGGGCGAAGAACACGTCGACCTTGGATTTCGCATAGGCGATCTCCAGTCCGCGCCCGGCGAGAAAGCCCTGTTCGATCGCCTTGCGATCCGGATATTCGCGGATGACACCGTCCTTCAATCGGCCGAAGGCAAAATACGGGTCCAAGCCATCCGGCCGATTGGTATCGTCGACATCGACGAGGTCGTCCGGCCGTCGGTAGAAGGGAAAGCGAAAAGTCTCGTCCGGTGTCGCACTGACGAGGACTTCGGGTTCGTAAAAAGCCGTGACGAAACCGGGCTTGCCGTCCCGGCGAACGATCTTGAACGGGACGAACTGCTCCTCGAAGAAAGCCCGGGCTGCGTCTGCGGTCCGGATCTCGTCGGTCGCTGCCGCCTCATAGGCCGGCATCAGGTCGGCGGACGAGACGCCGAGCGAGCCCGTCCTGTGGGGTTTGAATGTCGTGACGTGATTTCGACAGCGCTTCAGAGCGGCCAGCAAGGGCAATGGATTGTCGTCCTGCCAACCGGGGAGGCCGGAAAAGTCGACCTTCTGCAAATCGAAATCCATCGCCCGTGCCCCGATCAGTTTTCGGATTCGGTGGCGATCAGCTTCCAGTTCGGATCGCGCGAGCGAATGTCGCGGGCAAATGTCCAGAGATCGTTGACCTCGGAAACGGCTTCGCCATCGCCATCGACGATGGCGCCGGATTTGTCATAGGTGGCAGAGATCAATTGGCTGATGATCCGCAGCGTGATGTTGGCTTCGCTGTCCTTGATCTCGGCATGCACCATATCGGCCTTCTCAATTCCAACGAAAGTGGACTTGACCACTTCGCCCTTGCTTTCACGCTCGGAAATGGCGGCATCGAACCCTTCATAGACATCGCGGGACAGGAGGCCCTTCAGGGTCTTGCGGTCACCGTCGGCAAAAGCCATGACGATCATTTCGTAGGCCATCTTGGCGCCGTTGACGAATTCTTGCGGGTCGAAACCCGGATCGGCATCGCTCATTCGGCGCAGCGCCTCGTTCAGCGGCGTGCCGGCCTTGGTAAAGGCATCGATATCGGCATAGCGTGAAATGTCTTCGCCAGTGCCGTCGCGGCGGGGAAGCTGCACGACCTTGCCGGCTGCTTCCGGGCCTTGGGCGGCGTCGCGGGGCGAATAGGGATCAACGGGCGGACGTTCGTTGCCGGTCCTCTTGCCCAGCACGCTGCGCAACTGAAGGAAGATGATCACCGCGGCGACCAGGAAAAACAATGTGATGAAGTCAAAAGAGCCCATTTCCACCCAGAACCGCCGTTAACATGCCGTGCAATCATCCCATATAGTCTGCATGACACGATCATTCAAACGACTATATCACTTCTTTGCAATTGCCGGTCCAATGCGGACAGGCTGCTTTGAGAATAAGTGGACACAATGCGCTCGCTGATCATACCGCTGCTTTTCCTTTTGATGCCGCTTGCGGAGATCGCGGCCTTCATCTTTGTCGGCCGCGAGATCGGTGTCGGCATGACGCTGCTGCTGGTACTGGCAAGCGCAGTCGCCGGTGCCGCTCTCCTGCGCATCCAGGGCTTTGGCGTGCTCAGGAAAATTCAGCAGGCCTCGCAGACCGGTACCGATCCCGGGCGGCAACTCGTGCATGGCGCGATGATCGTGATCGCCGCATTCCTGCTGATCATTCCCGGCTTCATCAGCGATGTCGTCGGGCTGCTGCTTTTCATTCCGGCCGTCAGGGATCTCGGCTGGTCGCTGATCAAGACCCGGCTGACGGTCGTGACGACGGGTGGGGTGGGCGGTTTTTCGCGCCGACCGGGGCCTGAGCGCGGATCGTCACAGCGATCCGGCCCGCAGGTCATCGACCTCGACGAAGACGAATTTTCCCGTACCGATGGCCGTGGCCGCACCGATCCGAACGACCGCGACCGCCTGAAGTGAGGGGCGTTCCGGGTTGTAAGGCCAGATGCGAAGTGCTAGATGGCCTCACCTCATTCATGTTCGAAGGAAAAGGCCTTATGACCGATACCGCATCCACCCCCAACGGCGGCGCAGCAGAGAGCCCGTCCCTGAACATCCTGGCGCAGTACATCAAGGACCTTTCGTTTGAAAATCCCGGTGCGCCGCGTTCGCTTCAGGCACGCGAAAAGGCCCCGTCGATCAACATCAATGTCAACGTCAACGCCAACCCGCTGTCGGATGCCGAATTCGATGTCGTGCTGACGCTGAATGCCGAAGCCAAGGATGGCGACAAGATGCTGTTCAATGTGGAACTCGCCTATGGCGGCGTCTTCCGCGTCACCGGCTTCCCGCAGGAACACATGCTGCCGCTGCTCTTCATCGAGTGCCCGCGGCTGCTCTTCCCGTTCGCGCGCCAGATCGTTGCCGATGCGACGCGCAACGGCGGTTTCCCGCCGCTGATGATCGACCCGATCGATTTCGCCCAGATGTTCACCCAGCGCATGGCCGAAGAAAAGGTCCGTTCGCAGGTCTCCGCCAACACGAACTGATCCGGTTCCCGTCAGGCGTGATTTGAACGATGCCCGGTCGGTGACCGGGCATTTTCATTTGGCGGGTTCGTATTTCGCCCAGATCGCCTTCGCGCCCATTTTGGCGACGAGCGCCGCATGCGCCTCGATTTCCACGATGGTCAGACGGGAGGCGAGCGGTCGCGGCCTTTGCCCGGCGACGACGATTATATCGTCGGTCTCGGTGACCTGGCCGCCGCGGCTCTCGCCGGACAAAAGGCCGAGCGCCGTCTGCCGGCCGCCGATCATTTCGATATAGACTTCCGCCAGAAGCTCGGAGTCGAGCAGCGCGCCGTGCTTGGTGCGGTGCGAATTGTCGATCCCGTAGCGCCGGCAAAGCGCATCGAGCGAGTTCGGGCCCATCGGGTGTTTGCGCCGGGCAAGCGCCAGCGTATCGGTCACCAGGTCATTGGTGATGGCAGGCAGACCGAGCCGCGCCAGTTCGGCGTTGATGAAGCCCATGTCGAAGGTGGCATTGTGAGCGACCCAACGGGCGTCGCCGAAGAAATCCAAAAGCTCGGTCACGATGCCGGCAAAATCCGGCTTGTCCTTCAGGAACTCATCGGAGATGCCATGGACCGCCAACGCGTCGGGATGCACCTTCCGGTCGCCGGGATTGATGTAGACGTGGAACGTTCGCCCCGTCGGAAAATGATTGTGGAGTTCGATGCCGCCGATTTCGATGACCCGGTCCAGCCTGTTGTCGAGACCGGTCGTTTCCGTATCGAAGATGATTTCGCGCATCATGGCCCCTTCTGGCCGGTCACCTGCCGGACGATCGCCGCGACCTGGCCGCGGGTCGAATCAAACTCGCCGCTGGTATCGATGATGTAATCTGCTTTCGCACGTTTTTCGGCATCGGGAACCTGGCGGGAGAGAATGAGGGCGAATTTTTCCTCCGTCATCCCCGGTCTTTTCATCACGCGCTCCCTCTGGATCTCCGGACGGCAGGTAACGACCACCACCGCATCGACCCGATCTTCCGCCTTCGTCTCGAACAACAGCGGAATATCGAGCAGGACCAGCGGCGATTTTTTCGCGCGCTGACGCGCAAGGAACTCCCGCTCCGCTCTGCGCACCAGCGGATGAACGATTGCCTCCAGTTTCTTGAACAGCGACGGGTTTTCAGCGAGCTGCCGGGACAGCTCCTTCCTGTCGACTGCCCCGGCCGCTGTCGCTCCGGGAAATGCCGCCTCGATCGGCGCAACCGCTTCCCCCTGATAAAGCGAATGCACGACCGCGTCGGCATCGTTCACGGGCACGCCGAGATCCGCAAACATTTGCGCGGCAGTCGATTTGCCCATGCCGATCGAGCCTGTCAGTCCCAGAATGATCATGCGTGCCGCGCCATGTCGTCGATGATGATCTGCCGCAAGGTCGCGTCGACCTGGGGTCTTTTGCCAAACCATTTTTCAAAGCCGGGTGCCGCCTGATGCAGCAGCATGCCAAGACCGTCGACGATCCTGTGGCCCTGCGCTTCGGCTTGCTGCAGGATCGGCGTCTTCAGCGGGACATAGACGATATCCGTCACCACACTGCCGGGTCGCATCACCGTGAAGTCGATGTCGGGCGCCTCTGATCCGTCCATCCCGAGCGACGTGGTGTTGATGAAAAGGCCGGCGTCCAGCATTACCTCCGGCAAGGCCTCCATCGGCTGCGCATGAACCGCCGGGCCGAACCGGTCGGCCAGTTCCCGGGCCCTCGCCTGCGTCCGGTTGACCACGTGAATGGTCTTGACGCCGCGATCCCGAACGGCCTGGATGACGGCCCGGCTGGCGCCGCCGGCGCCGAGGACGATCGCGGTGTCGCATCGATCCCAGCCGACAGAGCGTTCGTCGAGATTCGCCGTGAAACCATGTCCGTCCGTATTGGTCGCATGCACCAGCCCGTCCTCGACCCACAGGGTATTGGAAGCGCCCAGCTCGGTGCTCTGCGCGTCCGGCCGGTCGGCAAGGGCGAAGGCCATTTCCTTGTGCGGGATGGTGACATTGCCGCCGATGAAGCCGGACTGGCCGTTCCTCAGCGACGCGATGAAGGCCGGAAAGTCTTCAGGCGCGACTTCATGCGCCCGGTAGCTTCCTTCGAGACCAAGCTGTTTCAGCCAGTAACTATGGATCAGAGGCGAGCGGGAATGCTTGATCGGATAGCCGGTGACGAAGGCATGGTTAACAAATGTTTCACGTGAATCACGCATCGATCACCCGCAAATCCCTGAGTTTGGCCAGAAGCGGCAGCATGGGCAGACCGAGGATGGTGAAATAATCACCTTCGATCTTCTCGAAGAGTTGAATGCCCTCACCCTCCAGCTGATAGGCGCCGACGCTCGACAGCGCCTTTGCGCCGACGCGTTCGAGGTGCCGCTCGATGAAGTCGGCACTTAACGTGCGAACGGTCATCCGCGCGGCAGACAGATGTTTCCAGAGGACGTCGCCCCCCTGCGTCAGGACGACCGCACTGTTCAGCTGGTGGGTCTGTCCGGAGAGCGACAGCAGATGCTCCCTCGCTTCCTTGATATCCCGCGGCTTGTGATAGACGCGCTGGCCGAGCGACATGGTCTGGTCCGAGCCTATTATAATGTCCTCGGGAAAGTCCCCGCCGACATGTCTTGCTTTCGCCTCGGCCAGAATGACCGCCACCTCCTCAGGCGAAGAATGCTGCCGCTCCGCCTGGTTTTCGATCGCCCGCTCGTCGATACCGGCCGCCTTCGCCTGGAAATGGATGCCGGCATTCTCCAGGAGCATGCGCCGGAAGGGGCTCGCCGAAGCGAGGACAAGAGAACCTGCCATTGTCTTCATATCCTGATTGACCGGACTCGCCTTAGCGCAGCCGCGGTCTCAGGGCAACAATTGCGGCCGCCGTTTCCTCGATGGAGCGACGCGTCACGTCGATCATCGGCCAGTTGTTGCGGGTGCAGAGCGATCGCGCGTATTTCAGTTCCTCGGCAATCGAGGCGCGGTCGACATATTCTTCGCCGCGGAAATTATGCGACGGGGTTCCGAGTACCCGGTTTTCCCGCACCTGGGAAATCCGGTCGACGGTTGCGATCAGCCCGACGACCAGTGGCTTGGTCGCCTCCATGAGGCGGTCCGGCAACGGGACGCCGGGCACGATCGGAATATTCGCCGTCTTGATGCCGCGATTGGCGAGATAGATGCTGGTCGGTGTTTTCGATGTCCGGCTGATGCCGACCAGCACGACGTCGGCATCGTTGAAATCCGCCGGCATCTGGCCGTCATCATGATCCATGGTGAAATTGAGCGCATCGATACGCGCGAAGTAATCGGCGTCCATCACATGTTGCGCACCGGACCGCCGCCGCGACGTCGTGCCGAGATAGGACTGGAAAAGCTCGATGATCGGGTCGAGCACCGAAACGCACGGAAGGCCCATCTCCTTGCAAGTCGCATCGATGATGTCGGCGAGCTCCCGATCGACGATGGTATAAAGCACGATCCCCGGCGCACCATCGATCGCGGCCATCACCTGCATCAGCTGCTTGCGGTTCCTGATCAGCGGATAGACGTGTTCGAGCGCATGCGACGACTGAAACTGCGCGGCCGCTGCCCGGCCCGCCGCGATCAACGTCTCGCCTGTCGAATCGGAGATCAGATGCAGATGGAAATAGTTTTTATGGTTCTCCACGCTATTTCTCCGGGGCTGTTG
Organism: Rhizobium giardinii bv. giardinii H152; assembly: GCF_000379605.1. Lineage (GTDB taxonomy): Bacteria > Pseudomonadota > Alphaproteobacteria > Rhizobiales > Rhizobiaceae > Pararhizobium > Pararhizobium giardinii. The sequence goes on from NZ_KB902681.1 coordinate 80,762, forward strand.
ATAAACCGGGACAACGACGATCAAGAGCCGGCCCTTTTCCAAGGCAGAGGGAAAACCGGCGAGTTATTCACAATCCGGATTCGCGGGAGACCGATTTTCCGCACTTGTGGACAAGACTCATGGAAGGACAAAGTGTCACGTTTGTCCACCGCTTTTCCACAATAAAGGCGCGCGGCGGAAAACAGACAAGATTTTGAATCCCCTGAATTTTCCGGGCTATGCCGGGAGTGATGGACGCAGGGGGGAATTTGAACCCGTCAATTTGGTCGGACGACCACAAACGTGGAAAAAGGCTGGGTGACTTTTAATCCTTGATAGTCACCGACTCTAAGAAATAGAAACCTTAGATATCTGATTTCTTTTATATTGGGAGAACGTGTCGGTGACCGAGAAAAGCCGCAAGGTGTTACGGGTGTTGAATGGTGAAACCCTGTCACCTCCCCCTGTCTGGTTGATGCGGCAGGCTGGGCGCTATCTTCCCGAATATCGCCAGACCCGGGCAACAGCCGGCAGCTTCCTCGATCTCTGTTACACCCCGGAGCTTGCTGTCGAAGTGACGCTGCAGCCGATCCGCCGATACGGCTTTGACGCTGCCATTCTCTTTTCCGATATCCTGGTCATTCCCGATGCCTTGAAGTGCAATGTGCGTTTCGAGGAAGGGCATGGACCACGCATGGATCCGATCGAGGAAGCCGATATTGCAAGGCTCGATATCCGGCCGGTCGCCGATCATTTGAAGCCGGTCATCGAAACGGTCCGGCGGCTGCGCGACGAACTGCCGGGGGAGACGACCCTGCTCGGTTTCTGCGGCGCGCCCTGGACGGTGGCGACCTATATGATCGCCGGCCACGGAACACCGGACCAGGCGCCAGCGCGTTTGTTTGCCTATCGCTATCCGGAAGCCTTCGACCGGCTGCTGGCAACGCTTGCCGACGTTTCGGCCGATTACCTCGTCGCGCAGATCGATGCCGGCGCCGACGCGGTGCAGATTTTCGATTCCTGGGCAGGCGTGCTCGGCGAGGACGAGTTTCTGAGATATGCCGTCAAGCCGGTTCGCCGGATGATCGACAGTGTTCGGGCGCGACGGCCGAATGCCAAGGTCATCGCCTTCGCGAAGGGTGCCGGAATTCTTCTTAAGGGCTATCGCCAGGGAACCGCTGCAGACGCCATCGGTCTCGACTGGTCGGTGCCGCTTTCCTTTGCGGCCGAGCTTCAGAAGGATGGTCCGGTCCAGGGCAATCTCGACCCGATGCGGGTCGTTGCCGGCGGACAGGCGCTGGATGACGGCATCGACGCGATCCTGCAAGCGCTGGGTAACGGTCCGCTGATCTTCAACCTCGGCCATGGCATCACGCCCCAGGCCGATCCGGACAACGTCTCGCGTCTCGTCTCGCGGGTGCGCGGAGCAAGGACATGACCGAGCGCCAGACCGACGCCGGCCCTGGAGCCAGGGCGCGGATGCGCGCTCTTGTCGCCATCGCGCTGTTCCTGGCACTGCTTGCTGCGTTGTTCCTGTGGCAGCCCGATAATCTCTATCTCTGGGTCAAGGCGCTGCATATCATCGCCGTGATGTCCTGGATGGCCGCCCTGCTCTACATGCCGCGGCTGTTCATCTATCACACCGATGCGGCGCCGGGCTCCGACCAGTCCGAGACCTTCAAGATGATGGAACAGCGGCTGCTGAAGGTCATCATGAACCCGGCAATGATGATCAGCTGGCTGCTCGGCCTTTATCTCGCCTGGAGCGTCTACGGATTTCAGGGCGGATGGCTGCATGCCAAGCTGCTTTTCGTTGTTCTCCTGACGGGCGTCCACATGCTGTTTGCCCGCGCGGTGCGGGCCTTCGGGCGGGATGAAAACGCCCGCAGCGCCCGCTATTGGCGTCTGATGAACGAGGCGCCGACGCTGCTGATGATCCTGATCGTCATCATGGCGGTTGTAAAACCGTTTTGATTCACCGCGCGCTGTTAAGGAAACTTTTGCTAATTTTTCCAAACCCCTTGCGGCGCAGCGAGTGAATCGCTATTTTCCGCCCACCTCCTCTTATCGTGACCTATGTAAACGTTACGAGCCTGCCCCTTCCGCTGCAGCTCCCCTTACATCAGACACGCCGATTTTTCCTTTCCGATTCCAAGTGTGGTCCCCTTCATGGCTGAGATGAAGCTACAAGAACTTAAGAACAAAACAGCGACGGATCTTCTGGCCTTTGCTGAATCACTCGAGGTCGAGAACGCCAGCGTCATGCGCAAGCAGGAGCTGATGTTCGCGATCCTGAAAATGCTGGCGAGCCAGGATGTCGAAATCATCGGCGAAGGCGTCGTCGAGGTGCTGCAGGACGGCTTCGGCTTCCTGCGCTCGGCCAATGCCAATTATCTGCCCGGTCCGGATGACATCTACATCTCCCCCTCGCAGATCCGCCGCTTCTCGCTGAAGACCGGCGATACCGTCGAGGGTCCGATCCGCGGTCCGAAGGAAGGCGAGCGCTATTTCGCCCTGCTCAAGGTCAACACGATCAACTTCGAGGACCCGGAGAAGATCCGCCACAAGGTTCATTTCGACAATCTGACGCCGCTCTATCCGAACGAGCGCTTCAAGATGGAGCTTGAGGTCCCCACCTCGAAGGATCTTTCCGCTCGCGTCATCGACCTGATTGCCCCCCTCGGCAAGGGCCAGCGCGGCCTGATCGTCGCGCCGCCGCGCACCGGTAAAACCGTCCTCTTGCAGAACATCGCCCATTCGATCACCGCGAACCATCCGGAATGCTACCTGATCGTTCTTCTGATCGATGAGCGGCCGGAAGAAGTCACCGACATGCAGCGCTCGGTCAAGGGCGAAGTTGTCTCCTCGACCTTCGACGAGCCCGCGACACGCCACGTGCAGGTCGCCGAGATGGTCATCGAGAAGGCGAAGCGCCTGGTCGAACACGGCCGCGACGTCGTCATCCTGCTTGATTCGATCACCCGCCTCGGCCGCGCCTATAACACCGTCGTGCCGTCGTCGGGCAAGGTGCTGACCGGCGGTGTCGATGCCAACGCCCTGCAGCGGCCGAAGCGCTTCTTCGGTGCCGCCCGCAACATCGAGGAAGGCGGCTCGCTGACGATCATTGCCACCGCACTGATCGATACGGGTAGCCGCATGGACGAAGTCATCTTCGAAGAATTCAAGGGCACCGGTAACTCGGAAATCGTGCTGGACCGCAAGGTCGCCGACAAGCGCATCTTCCCGTCTATGGACATCCTCAAGTCCGGTACGCGCAAGGAAGACCTTCTCGTGCCGCGCCAGGACCTGCAGAAGATCTTCGTGCTTCGCCGCATCCTCGCACCCATGGGCACCACGGATGCGATCGAGTTCCTGATCGACAAGCTGAAGCAGACCAAGACCAATGGCGATTTCTTCGATTCGATGAACACGTAATCGCATCGACGGATTTCGAGACAAAGCCCAGGTTCTGCCTGGGCTTTCGTGTTTTAACTTAGCCGGATTCCTTCGCCGGAGTCGCGGCTGGGAGTTACAGAGTTACACGGTGACGCCCGATCTGGCGTATAATCGCGACACTAATAGCAGGTGCGAACCAGGATGTTCCGGCGGTGAACCATCAACACAATCAGAACGTGGCCGACACGATCTATGCCTTGTCCTCCGGCGGACTTCCGTCCGGCGTTGCGGTGATCCGTATCAGCGGTCCGCACACAAGGCCGGCGGTGGAACGGCTGTGTGGATTCGTACCCGCGCCAAGACAGGCGTTGCTGCGGTCGATTCGCAATCGAAACAATGATGTCCTGGACCAGGGACTGGTGCTTTACTTCGCGGCGCCGGCGTCATTCACCGGAGAGGATTGTGCCGAGTTCCAGATTCATGGAGGGCGCGCCGTTGTCGACGCTGTTCTGTCTGAACTTTCGACCATTCCTGGACTGAAGCATGCAGAGGCGGGCGAGTTTTCGAGGCGCGCCTTTCACAACGGCAAGCTCGACCTTGTTGAGATCGAAGGCCTCTCCGACCTGATTGCCGCGGAAACGGAGATGCAGCGTCGCCTGGCGCAAGAACATTCGAGCGGGCATCTGTCGGCGCTGTATCACGGCTGGGCGCGCCGGCTTACGCATGCAAGGGCGATGATCGAAGCAGAGCTCGATTTTGCCGATGAGGACGATGTTCCGGGCTCGGTGGCAGCGTCCATATGGGTCGACATGCAGACCCTGCGCGTGGAGATCGATGCGCATCTGGCTAGGGCCGGTGCGGCGGAAATCATCCGCGACGGGCTGAAAATCGTCATCGCCGGCGAACCGAATGCCGGTAAGTCGAGCCTGCTCAACTGCCTCGCCCGTCGCGATGTCGCCATCGTCACCGACATCGCAGGGACCACCAGGGACGTGCTGTCCGTCGATCTTTCCTTAGCCGGATTCTCCGCTCGACTTTTTGACACGGCAGGGCTTCGTCCTACCGATGACCTGGTCGAGAAAGAGGGTGTGCGCCGCGCCTACGTGACGCTGGAGCAGGCCGACCTTGTTCTGTTACTGGCCGATGCCCCGGGTGGCTTCCCGGAACTGGCGGAGCCTCATGCGGCCAAGCCGGTTATTCGCATCGGTACCAAGATTGATCGAGGCACCGTTTTATGGGATAAGGCTGCCGCCGATGTCCTGATTTCGACGAAGACGGGCGCAGGAATAGACCGGCTTATCGAACAATTGAAAAGCCACCTGCCCGACCTTTCGGGCCAAACGGCGTTGTCGTTGCCGTCGCGAAAAAGGCACGTCGATTGTCTTAAGCAGGCACGCGATGCGATCGATTTAAGTTTGGCGCAATCTAATAGCGGACTTGATATTCAGGCTGAATATCTTCGTCAGGCTGGCGACGCACTCGGTCGAATCACTGGACGTGTTGACGTTGAGGATCTGTTGGATGTGATTTTCTCCGAGTTCTGCATCGGCAAATGAGGTACGACCCGGAATACAACGTGCGCGAGTCTCTCCGGATGTTTCACGTGAAACGATTCGGAACCGATTTGATACCGTGATGGAGACGGTTTGGTATGATTGATTACGATGTCATTGTCATCGGCGGTGGCCATGCCGGGTGTGAAGCTGCAAGTGCAGCGGCCCGGATGGGGGCAAAAACGGCTCTTGTTACGCACAAGCGTGACACGATCGGCGTGATGTCATGCAATCCGGCGATTGGTGGGCTCGGCAAGGGCCACCTCGTTCGCGAGATCGATGCCATGGACGGCCTCATGGGTCGTGTCGCTGACGCTGCCGGTATCCAGTTCCGCCTGCTCAATCGCCGAAAAGGTCCTGCCGTTCGCGGCCCGCGCACCCAGGCCGATCGAAAGCTCTATCGGTTGGCGATGCAGGCAGAGATCCACTCGATCCAGAACCTGGATGTCATCGAGGGCGATGCATTCGATCTCCAGCTTGAGGGCGGCCGAGTCAGGGGTGTTGTTCTTGCCGAAGGCCGAGTGCTGCAATGCGGGGCCGCCGTCCTGACGACGGGCACGTTCCTGCGTGGCTTGATCCATATCGGCAACCGGAAGATCCCCGCTGGCCGCGTGGGAGAAGCGCCCTCCGTCGGATTGTCGGCGACGCTTGAAGGGTTCGGTCTGCGGCTCGGCCGCTTGAAAACCGGAACGCCGGCGCGATTGGATGGCAAGACGATTGATTGGGCATCCGTCGGCCGGCAGAGTGCGGATGAGGACCCGGTGCCTTTCTCCTTTATGACCGACCGGATCGTCAATCGCCAGATCGATTGCGGCGTCACGCGAACGACGGCGACCACGCATCAGATCATCGCTGACAACCTCAACAAATCAGCGATGTACTCCGGCCAGATCGAAGGCGTGGGGCCGCGCTATTGCCCCTCGATTGAAGACAAGATTGTCAAATTCGGCGAGCGCGATGGTCACCAGATTTTTCTCGAGCCGGAAGGCCTGGATGACGATACCGTTTATCCCAATGGCATTTCGACGTCGCTACCCGAGGATGTTCAGGACGCCTTCATCCGGACGATTCCCGGCCTGGAGCGGGTCTCAATCCTGCAACCCGGCTATGCGATCGAATATGATCACGTCGATCCCCGTGAACTTTCTGCGTCGTTGGAAGTGAAGAAGATTTCGGGCCTGTTTCTGGCGGGCCAGATCAACGGTACGACCGGCTATGAAGAAGCCGGTGCCCAGGGACTGGTGGCGGGGCTCAATGCGGCGCTGCTTTGTGGCGGGAGTGCCCCCTATCAGTTCAGCCGGACGAATTCTTATATCGGTGTGATGATCGACGACCTCACCTCCCGCGGCGTTGCCGAGCCCTATCGCATGTTCACCTCCCGCGCGGAATACCGACTGTCCTTGCGTGCCGACAACGCAGATATCCGTCTGACGCCGGAGGCGATGTCGCTCGGCTGTGTCTCGGCCGGTCGAGCAGAGAAGTTCAGTGCATGGGTCAAGGCGATCGAATCCAACCGTCAGATGCTGAAATCGTTGGCGGTTACCCCGACAGAAGGCCGGATGCGGGGCCTCAAGCTCAATCTCGATGGACAGCGGCGCTCTGCCTTTGAACTTCTGTCCTATGCCGAGCATAGTATTCAATCGCTCGGTGCCGTGTGGCCCGAGCTTCTGGCCATCGATGCAAAGCTGGCGGAGGCGCTAGAGATCGATGCGACCTATGCCGTCTATATGGACAGGCAGGCTGCGGATATCGCCGGCGTTCAGCGCGAAGAAAGCCGTGACATTCCGGAGGGCTTTGACTTTGGATCGCTTTCTGGACTATCGAATGAGTTGAAGCAGAAGCTCATCACCGCCATGCCGCGCAATCTTGCCCAGGCGATGAAGGTCGACGGCATCACGCCGTCGGCTATCTCGCTGATTCTTGCTCATATTCGCAAGGGCGAAGCGTCGGCGGTTGTATATTCCAGGCAGGCGATTCAATGATTACGAGTCCTTCCCGAGAGCTGAACGGATTGCGTGTTTCACGTGAAACGTCTGAAAAACTCGAGCATTTTGCATCCCTTTTTCAGAAATGGGCAAAGTCGATTAACCTGGTCGCACCGTCGACTTTGAACGATCTTTGGCAGCGTCACATCGCGGACAGTGCACAAATTTTTCAGCTCTTTCCTGGGCCAAAACGATGGGTTGATCTGGGCAGCGGCGGTGGTTTTCCCGGCATCATTACCGCGATCTTGCTCGCGGAGGATGGCGGATGGGTTCATCTGGTTGAAAGCAACAACAAGAAGGCGGCATTTCTTCGTGTCGCCTTGACTGAAACCGGCGCGCGCGGCTCCGTGCACCCGATTCGCATGGAGGAAGCCATCAAAACTATCCCGGAATGCGACGCGATCTCCGCTCGTGCGCTCGCAGATCTGCCTCAATTGCTGGATTACTGTGCTCCCTGGATGACGACTGACAGAAAACCTCGTGCATTCTTTCACAAAGGCCGGGATTACCAGCAAGAGATAGACAAAGCCGTTAGCCGCTTTCAGTTTGATCTGGTAAAACACAGAAGCGTCGTCGAGCCGGATTCTGTGGTTCTCGAGATCGCAAATCTTTCGCGGAACAATCAATAGCGGCGGACCGTGGCATGGCAGGCGAAAAGAACCGGATCATCACCATCGCCAACCAAAAAGGTGGCGTCGGAAAAACAACGACAGCCATCAACCTCGCAACGGCCCTTGCGGCGATCGGTGAGAAGGTGCTGATTGTCGATCTTGATCCGCAGGGCAACGCTAGCACCGGCCTGGGGATCCAGCGCCGCGACCGCAAGCTTTCCTCCTACGAACTGCTGATCGGTTCGCACGGCATTGACGCGATCGCCCAGGACACGGTTGTTCCCAATCTGTCGATCATTCCATCGACCATGGACCTGCTGGGGGTCGAGATGGAAATTTCCCGCGAAAGTGACCGCGTCTTCCGGCTACGAAAGGCGCTCGCCTCGCCCGAAGCGCTTGCATATTCCTACGTGCTGGTTGACTGCCCGCCATCGTTCAATCTTCTCACCATGAATGCAATGGCGGCGGCACACTCGGTTCTGGTGCCGTTGCAATGTGAGTTCTTTGCGCTCGAGGGGTTGAGCCAGTTGCTCGAAACCGTCGATCAGGTTCGCCGTTCCGTCAATCCCGTACTGGATATCCAGGGCATCGTCCTGACGATGTTCGATTCGCGCAACAATCTTGCCCAGCAGGTGGTCAATGACGTGCGAACCCATTTGGGCGAGAAGGTCTACCATACGCTGATCCCGCGCAACGTCCGGGTGTCCGAGGCGCCGTCCTACGGCAAGCCGGCGATTCTTTACGACCTCAAATGCGCCGGCAGCCAAGCCTATCTTCAGTTGGCATCCGAAGTGATTCAGCGCGAAAGGCTGCGAAAGGCGGCCTGACTGCGATCGATTCGACATCGTAACGATAAGTGTGAGTGCAGACGATGAATGACGACAATTCGAGACGAAGACTCGGCCGCGGCCTAGCAGCCTTGATCGGCGAAATGGACCAGCCATTGCAGGCCAGCGGTCCCGTGGCGCCGGTCAATGCCGACCGACGCATCCCGATCGAATTTGTCGCCCGCAACCCGCGCAACCCGCGCCGCTCCTTTGATGAGGCAGAGCTGCAGGATCTTGCAAGCTCGATCCGCCAGCATGGCATCGTTCAGCCGGTGGTCGTCCGGACGATTGCCGATGAACGCTACGAGATCATTGCCGGGGAGCGCCGCTGGCGCGCGGCGCAACTGGCCGGCTTTACCGATATCCCGGTGATTGTCCGCGACGTTGATGACCGCACGGCCCTGGAGATCGCGATCGTTGAAAACGTCCAGCGGTCCGACCTCAATCCGCTGGAAGAGGCGCTCGGCTACGACCAATTGATTGCCGAGCATGGCTACACGCAGAACGATCTTGGTGAGATCATCGGCAAGAGCCGCAGCCATGTCGCCAACAGTCTGCGCCTGCTGAAACTGCCGGAGCCGGTGCGCGACATGCTATCTTCGGGTACGCTTTCGGCCGGCCACGCCCGCGCCCTTATTCCGACATCCGATCCGGTCGGTCTGGCGCGCTCAATTATTGCCAAGGGCATGTCCGTCCGTGATGCGGAGCGCCTGGCTCAGAACGACATCCGCGCCCAGAGCGATCCCAACTACGGCAAGCCTTCGCGCAAGGAAGAGAAGGACGCCGACACGCTTGCTCTGGAAAGAACGCTTTCTGACAGCCTCGGATTGGATGTGACCGTCAATCACAAGGCAAACGGCGGCCAGTTGCGTATTTCCTACAAAACCCTTGATCAACTTGAGGAAATCTGCCGGCTGCTGGAGCGGCGCTAAATCGTTTCGTTTCCGAAATGCTTTCGATTTTATATCAAATGGGACAATAATATTATCGGCGGGCCGACTGCAGCGTGATGGCCAGCAATGTCTGCATGGCGATGCTGTCTTCCAGGCTCTGCCGGGTGCGGCTCTGGTAAATGGCCGTCTGCAAACGTCCGAGTTCGCGACGGATGGCGGGCAAGGTCCAGGTCTTCAGCGCCGCTTCGACCAGCGGCTTGCGGCGGAAATGCAGGTGGCGTCCGAGCGTTGCGATAACCTGACTCGGCTGCTGGCGCCTGTCGTCCATTTCCGCCCGCATCAGATCGAGTAGCTGAAACTGCTTGAGGCACGCCTGCAATACGAGAAAGATTGCCGTCTTTGAGGCCGTTATCTTGCGGATGGCATGCTGCAGGCCGTCGACATCGCCCTTGAGGACCGCATCGATGGCATCGTCGACCGATATGGCGCTCGCATCGCCGACGATCTCGGAAACGTGCTCCTCCTCGATCATCGCCAGGCCGCTGCAGTAGAGCGCCAGCTTGCGGATCTCGTTGCGCGAGGCGATGCGATCGCCACCCAGCGCTTCGTTCAGCCGTTGCCGCGCCGCCGGGGTGATCCTCAGGCCTTCCTCGCCCAGTTCGTGGTCGATCAGTCTGTTCAATGCGCGTGCATCGTCGCTGTAACAGGCGACGGCCACGACCGAACGCGCGGTTTCGCCGATCTTCCGGACCCCGGTTCCCTTCTTCAGGTCGCCAGCCTCGATGATCACATAGCTGCCGTCGGGCGGTTGCTGTGCGAGCGTGGAGAAGCTGTCGACCAGCGTCTTTTCCGTGCCCGACGCGCGGATCCAGACGAGCTTTTCGCCGCCGAACAGCCCGATCGTGTTGACTTCGTCGAGCAAGCGCCCGGGGCTTTGCTGCAGGTCGGAGGCATCGAGCTTGATCAGCGAAAAGGGATCGTCCAGCGCCACGCCAGTTTTCGCGGCGATCTGGCCGGCGCGTTCGGAGACAAGGCCGCGATCCGGCCCGTAGACGACATAGAGCCTGTTATCCCGGAGCGGCCGCTGCAGGAGCCCGTCGAATTCGTGCGACTTGATTTCGCTCATGCCGCTACCCTCAGCGGCCGAGCGCCGCCGCTATATCCGCCCGGATGATCTCGGCCAACTCCCTGGCTGCGCGGTTTTGCGCGTCGCGCGTCGCGCGAACCTTGGCGAATTCCTGTTCGGGGAAGTCGACGAGGGCGACGGCGCTGCGATTGCCGGAACGGACGGTTTCTCCGCTATCGGCGCGTGTCAGGTTGTAGTCCGCCCTGACGACGACGCGGCCGGCACCCGCGGTGTCGGATTCCTGATCGTAAAGCACACCCATCACCTCGCTGGTGACATTCAGCGCCATCTTGTATTCCGGATGAGCCGGCTCACCAGCGCCTCCGGATGTCAGGAAGATCAGTGCGTTGCGGACTTCCTGCTCGACGCGGTCGTCGGCATCGGAGATCTCGATCGATGCGAGTGCCTTTGCCGGCTTGCCCTGCGGCCCCTCGGAATAGAGCGGCTTCACCTGGCAGCCAGCCAGGGCGACGAAGCTGCCGATTGCCAGAAGCTGCGCGCATCTATGAGCTTTTTCAGACAACGACATTCACGATCCTCTGGGGCACGACGATGATTTTCTTCGGGCTCTGGCCGTTCAGCGCGGCCTTGACGGGGTCGAGCGCTAGCACCGCCCTCTCGATCGCAGTCTGATCTGCGTCGCGCGCAATTGTCAAATCGCCGCGTTTCTTGCCGTTGATCTGAACCGGCATCGTCACCTCGCTCTCGGCAACCAGCGCCTCGTGGTAAGTCGGCCAGGCGGCCTGCGCGACCAGACCCGTGCCGCCGATCTCCTGCCAGCACTGCTCGGCAAGATGCGGCATCATCGGCGCGACCAGGTTGATCAGGATCGTGGTCGCGTCCTTGACGGCGGCGATCGTTGCGGCGTCGGCCGACCCGTCGGCGACCTGCGTCAGCGGCCCCGCAAGCGCGTTTACCAGCTCATAGAGGCGCGCCACGGCCTTGTTGAAGGCCAGCTTGTCGTAGTCCGCCTGGACAGCCTTCAGCGTCTTGTGGGCGACCTGCGAGATCGCCAGCGCCGGTCCCTCGGAAGCCGGCTTGGCGTCGATCGCCTTCAACGTGTCGGATGCCTCCGAGACCAGCCGCCACAGGCGCTGCACGAAGCGGTGGGCCCCCTCGACGCCGGCTTCCGACCAGATGACGTCGCGATCCGGCGGAGAATCGGAGAGGACGAAGAAGCGCGCCGTGTCGGCTCCATAGGAGGCGATGATGTCGTCCGGGTCAACGACGTTCTTCTTCGACTTCGACATCTTCTCGATCGAGCCGATGGTGATCGGTTCGCCGGTTTCGATCAGCGTCGCCCGGCGCTTGCCGTCAACTTCCTCGATCGCGATCTCGGCCGGCGTGATCCATTCGCGTTGTGCGCCCTCGCCGCGGCTGTAGGTCTCGTGCACGACCATGCCCTGGGTGAAAAGACCCTTGAACGGCTCGTCGAGGCTGGCATGGCCGGTCGCCTTCATTGCCCGGGTAAAGAAGCGCGAATAGAGCAGGTGCAGGATCGCGTGCTCGATGCCGCCGATATACTGGTCGACCGGCAACCAGCGGTCGACGACGGCCGGATTGGTCGGGTTGTTTTCCCACGGTGCGGTGAAGCGGGCGAAATACCAGGATGAATCGACGAAGGTATCCATCGTGTCGGTCTCGCGCCGCGCATCCTTGCCGCATTGCGGGCAGGCGACGTGCCGCCAGGTCGGATGGCGGTCGAGCGGATTGCCCGGCTTGTCGAAGGTCACATCATCCGGCAGTTTCACCGGCAGATCGGCCTTTGGCACCGGCAGCACGCCACAGTCGTCGCAATGAATGACCGGGATCGGGCAGCCCCAATAGCGCTGGCGCGAGATGCCCCAGTCGCGCAGGCGGAAATTGACCTTGCGCTCGGCCTGCGGTTCGCCGCCGATCTTCGTGTTCTCCAGTGTCGAAGCGACCTTCTCGAAGGCCTCCTCGGTCGAAAGGCCGTCGAGGAAGCGTGAATTGATCATCACGCCATCGCCGACATAGGCTTCGTTGCCGATAGCGAAGCTTGCCGCATCGCCGTCCTTCGGCATGACCACGGCAACGACCGGCAGGCCGTATTTGCGAGCGAAGTCGAGGTCGCGCTGATCGCCGGAAGGGCAGCCGAAGATGGCGCCGGTGCCGTAGTCCATCAGCACGAAGTTGGCGACGTAGACCGGCAGTTCCCAGTTCGGATCGAGCGGATGCTTGACCCGGATGCCGGTGTCGATCCCCTTCTTCTCGGCGGTCTCGAGCGCGGCGAGCGATGTACCGGCACGGCGGCATTCGTCGCAGAAGGCTTCGATCTCGGCGTTTGCGGCGGCTGCCTGTTGCGCCAGCGGGTGATCGGCGGCGATCGCCAGGAAGGAGGCACCGAACAGCGTGTCCGGCCGCGTCGTATAGACGGTCACTTCGGATGCGTCAGCGCCGGTGCCCGGAACGATTTCCCATCGGATCGTCAGGCCCTCGGAACGGCCGATCCAGTTCTTCTGCATCAGCCGGACCTTTTCCGGCCACTGGTCGAGCGTGTCCAGCGAATCCAGCAGATCCTGGCTGAAATCGGTGATGCGGAAGAACCACTGCGTCAGTTCGCGTTGCTCCACCAGGGCGCCGGAGCGCCAGCCGCGGCCGTCGATGACCTGCTCGTTGGCGAGAACGGTGTTGTCGACCGGATCCCAGTTGACCTTCGATTGCTTGCGATAGACCAGACCCTTTTCGAGGAAGTCCAGGAACAGGTGCTGCTGGCGCTGGTAATAGTCGACGTCACAGGTCGCAAATTCCCGCGACCAGTCGAGCGACAGGCCCATGACCTTCAGTTGCGCCTTCATCGAGGCGATGTTCTGGTAAGTCCAGGATGCCGGATGTACGCCACGTTCCATGGCGGCATTTTCGGCCGGCATGCCGAAAGCGTCCCAGCCCATCGGATGCAGCACATTGTAACCACGGGCACGCTTGTAGCGCGCCACGACATCGCCCATCGCATAGTTGCGGACATGGCCCATATGGATGCGGCCCGACGGATAGGGAAACATCTCGAGCACGTAGTATTTTTCGCGCGGATCGTCATTGTCGGTGGTGAAGACGTTTTTCTGCTCCCATTCCTGTTGCCAGCGGGGTTCAGCATCGCGCGGATTGTAACGTTCGGTAGCCATATGATCGATGTTCCGGAAATTTGGGCGAGGGGAAATCATCCCCTCCGACATTTGGCGTGACCTTCACCATGAAACAAGCGTAGCGTCAAGTTTTGGAAGGCTTTGAGGGCAAATCTTTGAGCCAATCCGCCAGTCGGTGGCGATAACGGCTTGGCATCCGCGCCATGTTTGACTATTGCGCCAAAAGCCTGCCTTCCGAGACATCGAAGGCCGGCGCGGGCGAAGGATCTTGATGGAGATGGTGGCGATGAGCGTGGTTGAACGGTTGAACGATGTCCTGAGCCGGATTCGCGATGCGGAAGCCGGTGCGAACCGGGCCGCCGGCTCGGTTTCGCTGGTTGCCGTTTCGAAGACGTTCGACGCCGAGGCGATCCGCCCGGTGATGGAGGCGGGACAACGCGTCTTCGGCGAAAACCGCGTGCAGGAAGCGCAGGGCAAGTGGCCGCAGCTTCGCGCGGGGACGTCCGATATCGAGCTTCACCTGATCGGCCCGCTGCAATCCAACAAGGCGGCGGATGCGGTTGCCCTCTTCGATGTCATCGAGACCATTGACCGGGAGAAGATCGCCAGAGCCGTCGCCGCCGAGATCGTGCGTCAGGACAAGCCCGTTCGCCTCTATGTCCAGGTCAATACCGGCCTTGAGCCGCAAAAGGCCGGCATTGCGCCGGATGAAACCGTCGCCTTTGTCACCTTGTGCCGGGAGACGATCGGCATACCGATCGAGGGCCTGATGTGCATTCCGCCGGCGGACGAGAATCCGGGGCCGCACTTCGCCCTGCTCGCCAAGCTCGCAGCGCGTTGCGGGGTGACGAAGCTGTCCATGGGCATGTCCGGCGATTTCGATGTGGCCGTGCAGTTCGGCGCCACCAGCGTGCGCGTCGGCTCGGCGATCTTCGGTACGCGTTGATCTAACCCTTTGGTCTGGCTTCTCGCCTCCCTCGCAATCTCTTAAAGTTTCCGCCTGGAGGCCGGTTGAGCCCGGTTCGGGAGTGGAGGAGACGGAGATGGCGAGCAGCTATTCCGAAGTGTATGGCGCGTGGAGGCAGGACCCGCGAGCGTTCTGGGCGAAGGCCGCGGAGGATATCGACTGGCTGCGGCCGTCGCAGCGGGTTTTCGATCCCGCCGGCGGCGTCTACGGCCATTGGTTCAGCGGCGGCGAGACAAATACCTGCTTCAATTGTCTGGATCGCCAGGTCGCTGCGGGTCGCGCCGATCAGACTGCGCTGATCTATGACAGTCCGGTCACGGGCACCGTCGAACATTGGACCTACGGTGCCATGTTGGCGGAGGTTGTCGCGCTTGCGGCCGTCTATCGTGACCTCGGCATCGGCAAGGGCGACCGGATCATCATCTATATGCCGATGATCCCGCAGGCGGCCTTTGCCATGCTTGCGGCAGCGCGCATCGGCGCCGTGCACTCTGTCGTTTTCGGCGGTTTCGCAGCTAACGAGCTCGCCACGCGTATCAGCGACAGTCAGGCGAGATTGATCGTTTCTGCCAGTTGCGGCATCGAAGGCGGCCGCGCCATCGCCTACAAGCCCCTTCTCGACGCGGCGATCGAGATCAGTGCCCACAAGCCCGATCACTGCCTGGTTTATCAACGCGAAACGCTGCAGGCGGAGTTGCGGGGGAAGCGCGATATTGACCTTGCTTCGGCGGTCAGCGCGGCAAAGCATAAAGGAGCCGATGTGCCCTGCACGCCGGTTCTTGCCACTGATCCCTTGTACATCCTCTACACGTCCGGAACGACCGGCCAGCCCAAGGGCGTGGTGCGCGACACGGGCGGCCATATGGTCGCGCTTTTGTGGTCGATGCAGAACTTCTTCGGCCTGAAGCCGGGGGAGGTTTTCTGGGCGGCATCCGATATCGGCTGGGTCGTCGGCCACTCCTACATCGTCTACGGTCCCCTGCTCAACGGCAGCACGTCTGTGCTCTACGAAGGAAAGCCCGTGGGCACGCCCGACGCGGGCGCCTACTGGCGCGTCGTCGAACAGCACGGCGTTACAAAGCTGTTCACAGCGCCGACGGCGTTTCGTGCCATCCGCAAGGAAGATCCGCAGGGAGAACTGATCGGCCGGCATGACATTTCATCGCTGCAAGCCCTGTTTCTTGCCGGCGAGCGGGCCGATCCGGATACCGTTGCCTGGGCGCAGGCGAAACTCGGCGTGCCCGTCATCGACAATTGGTGGCAGACGGAAACCGGTTGGCCGGTGGCGGGAAATCCGATCGGTCTCGGCCTCCTGCCGGTCAAATATGGTTCCGCCGCGGTGCCGCTGCCCGGTTATGACGTCCAGGTCCTCGACGATGCCGGACACCCGGTTGCCAAAGGAACCCTCGGCAATGTCGTGATCAAGCTGCCGCTGCCGCCCGGCTGCCTGCCGACGTTCTGGAATGCTGACGCGCGTTTTCGCGAGGCCTGCCTCTCGGAATTCCCGGGTTACTACCGCACCGCCGATGCAGGCTATATCGATGAAGACGGCTATATCTTCATCATGTCGCGCACCGACGACATCATCAATGTCGCCGGACATCGCCTTTCCACGGGGGCGATGGAGGAAATCTGCGCCAGCCATGCGGATGTTGCCGAATGCGCGGTGATTGGCATTGCCGATGCAATCAAGGGCCAGATTCCGGCCGGCTTCCTTGTCATCAACGCCGATGTTTCCCGTGAAACAACTGCGATCGAGCGGGAAGTCGTTGCCTTGGTGCGCGAACGTCTCGGCCCCGTCGCCGCGTTCAAGACGGTCATCTGCGTCAAGCGCCTGCCGAAGACGCGCTCGGGAAAAATCCTCCGCGGCACGATGCAGAAGATCGCCGATCGCGAAAGCTGGAAGATGCCGGCGACGATCGACGACCCGGCCGTGCTGGAGGAAATTGCCGCGGCGCTGAAAGAACGCGGCATCGGTGGTTAGCCGGATTTACGCAAACTCGCCGTCAGACCGCAAAACCAGTCCCGGAACCGGACGGCGCCGCCGCCGGCCGGCCGGGCGGTGACGAGGAAATAGCTTTCGTCGGTCAACGTCTCGACATCGGAGAGGATAACGAGGTCGCCATTTGCCAATTCGCGGCGGAACACTTCGGTCGGACAGAGGGCAATGCCGTGCCCGGCGATCACGGCGGTGGCGAGCAGGTTGAAGTCCTGGAACACCGGGCCGCGCAACGGGCCGTCCGGCTGCAGCCCCGCCTTCCGGCACCAGTTCAGCCAGCGATCCGGCGTTTCGTCGTGCAGGAGGTCGGCGGCGGCGATCTCCCGGGCGGTCTGCGGCTTTCCCCGGCGCGCAAGATAGCTCGGGCTGGCAACGGGCCGGTTGGCGCGGGAAAACAGCCGGGTGCATTCCCGCGTCTCGCTCTTGTCTTCCCCCAGCGTGATCAGGACGTCGCAATCGGCCTCGCGAAAGCGTTGCTCGCCCATTGCATAGAGGACACGTACATTGAGGTCCGGATGGGCGTTCAGGAAGTCCGGAAGGGCTGGGATCAGCCATCGTGTCGCGATCGAAGCGATGCAGGCGACGGTCAGCTCGCCTGTCGTCTGCATGCGCAAGGCGTGGGCCTCCGCTTCGATCCGCGCCAAGCTGACCGACAGCGTCTGCGCCAGCGCCAGCGCATCGGGCACGAGCCGGACGCTGCGCTTTTCGCGCAGAAACAGCGGCCGGCCGAACCAGTCCTCGAGCAGACGGATCTGATGGCTGACCGCTGCATGCGTGACATGCAACTCGTCGGCGGCGCGCGAAAAGCTGTTGTGGCGTGCGGCGGCCTCGAAGACGCGCAAAGCGCTAAGCGATGGCAGCATAGTCAAGCTTTCCTAACATAAACGACGAGAAAGCATCATTTGTCGAGCAAGGAAATGCAAGCGATACAGGCAATCACAGAGCGGTTTTGACCCCTCTTTCATCCGATCGTCAAATTTTCCTGAAGAAAGGCTAAGGCCGATGTTCGTTCGCAATCTGAAGCAAGTCGAGGAAACGCCGCATTTCGTCGAGTGGGGAAGCGGCACCAGCCATCGTCTGCTGACCGAGCGCGATGGCATGGGCTTTACTGTCTGCCACACCGTCGTGCGCGCCAATACCACCTCGCTGCTCGAATACCGCAACCATCTCGAGGCCTGCTATTGCATCGCCGGCACCGGAGAGGTCGAGGACATGGCGGGCAATGTCTTTCCGATCGCGCCGGGCGATATCTACGTGCTCGACAAGAACGACAAGCATTACCTGCGCGGCGGCAAGAACGAGGACCTGATCCTCGTCAGCATCTTCAATCCGCCGCTCAAGGGTACGGAGCGGCACCGGCTGGACGGCAGCGAGGGCTCTGCCTACTGACGGCTTGCCGCTCGGCACAAAAAAACCCGGATCAGGCGATCCGGGTTTGTGGTGTAAGGCGATCCGATCAGTAATGATCGTCGTCGTCTTCGTCCTTGCGGTCGGACTTGAGCGACTTGAGCTTGGCAAAAACGGCGTCGGCGTCCATTTCCTTCTCTTCCTCGCGCTCATAGGAGAACGGCAGCTTTTCCGTCTCCTTGGAGGCTTCGAGCGTCGCGCCGAGTTCGGCAGCGGTCGGCAGCGGCCGGCCCTTCGATGCACGTTCGACTTCGAGGTCGAGGTCGATCTGGGTGCAGAGGCCAAGCGTCACCGGGTCCATCGCCGTCAGGTTCGTCGAGTTCCAGTGGGTGCGCTCGCGGATTTGCTCGATCGTCGACTTGGTCGTGCCGACGAGACGCGAGATCTGGGCGTCCTTCAGTTCCGGATGGTTGCGCACCAGCCAGAGAATGGCGTTCGGACGGTCCTGGCGCTTGGAAACCGGGGTATAGCGCGGGCCCTTGCGCTTGCTGTCCGGCACACGCACCTTCGGCTCGGAAAGTTTCAGCTTGTGGTTCGGGTTGCCTTCGGCGCGGGCGATCTCGTCGCGCGACAGCTGGCCGGTGGCGATCGGGTCGAGGCCCTTGATGCCCTGCGCCGATTCACCGTCCGCGATCGCCTTGACCTCCAGCGGGTGCAGCTTGCAGAACTGGGCGATCTGCTCGAACGACAGGGCAGTGTTGTCAACAAGCCATACGGCCGTCGCTTTGGGCATAAGCAGTTGTTGAGCCATGGGTATAGTCCTTCTGTCCGTCCGCGCCGGTGTCGCGGGCCGTGGGGTGTAACCACTTAATTTCCGGGAAATTAGCGCCTCTATACCCTCGTCGTCGCATAAATGCAATTCTTCTCGCAGAAATGACCTTTTGTCTAATTGCCGCCGTGTCTTGACCTGATATGAATGCGCCCGGAGAGGACGCACAGGGAGACGCGGCGTCCGGAAACTTGCCTGCGCAGGGAGGAAAATCAGCATGTCCGTGAAGACCTATCCGGTGCTCAAGCCGGCGAAGCAACGCGCTTTGATCGACAACGCCACCTATCTGAAATGGTACAAGCAGAGCGTCGCCGACCCGGAAGCGTTCTGGGGCGAACATGGCAAGCGCATCGATTGGTTCAAGCCTTACACCAAGGTCAAGAACACCAGCTTTGAAGGCAAGGTATCGATCAAGTGGTTCGAGGACGGTCTCACCAACGTCTCCTACAACTGCATCGACCGGCATCTGGAAAAGCGCGGCGACCAGGTGGCGATCATCTGGGAGGGGGACAATCCATATGACGACCGGAAGATCACCTACCGCGAGCTCTACGAGCATGTCTGCCGCCTCGCCAATGTGCTGAAGGAAAACGGCGTCAGACGAGGCGACCGCGTCACGATCTACATGCCGATGATCCCNGAAGCCGCCTATGCGATGCTCGCCTGCACCCGCATCGGTGCCGTGCATTCGATCGTGTTTGGCGGTTTTTCCCCCGATGCGCTGGCCGGCCGCATTGTCGATTGCCAATCCACCTTCGTCATCACAGCGGACGAGGGCCTGCGCGGCGGCAAGCCGATTCCGCTCAAGGCCAACACCGACCACGCGATCGACATCGCCAAGCGCGACGGCGTCGAGGTCAAGTCCGTTCTTGTCGTTCGTCGCACCGCCGGCAAGATCAACTGGTTCGCGGATCGCGACATCTGGTANCATCAGGCCGTCGCCACGGTGAANGCCGATTGCCCGCCGGCGAAGATGAAGGCCGAGGATCCGCTGTTCATCCTCTATACCTCGGGCTCGACCGGCAAGCCGAAGGGTGTGCTGCACACGACGGGCGGCTATCTTGTCTATGCCTCGATGACCCATCA
>NZ_KB902682.1 GCF_000379605.1 Rhizobium giardinii bv. giardinii H152
TGGAAGATCTTGTCCTTGCCGATCGAGAAGCGCGAGGTGCCGTCCGGCATCAGGCCCTGGCCTTGAGTGGCGCGGATCGAGGTGCACAGGTTGGTCTTGCGCGACAGGCACGAGTAGCATTCGCGGCATTCCGGCGTGTAGAGCGGAATGACATGGTCGCCCTTCTTCAGCGACGTGACGCCCGGTCCGACATCGACGACGATGCCGGCGCCCTCATGGCCGAGGATCGCCGGAAACAGGCCTTCCGGATCGGCACCCGACAGCGTGAACTCGTCGGTGTGGCAGATGCCGGTCGCCTTGACCTCGACCAGCACTTCGCCGGCGCGCGGGCCATCCAGCTGAACGGTCATGATTTCCAATGGCTTGCCGGCCTGAACGGCAACAGCGGCGCGTACGTCCATTTAGAATGTCCTTTCGATAGCCTGCCTCGACAGAGCAGTGATTATGTTCGATGTCGGAGAGAACAGGGATTGAATTCGGAGTACGCCAACCAAACCCAGCGAGCGCCACGTGATCGAGATCACAATCGTAAAATTGTCCCCCTCCCGGGGGACACGGCAACGACTTCAAAACCCTCCAGCCGCATCGGTCTTCGTTAACATACCAGAACGCATCTGCATACGAAAAAGTATCCGAGATTCACAGAATGATCGCCGATCGCGTCACCGGCATGACCCCTTTCTCTAGGGCCGCGGCTTCATCGAGGTTTGGCCGATCATGAGATGCTTGAGGTCCCCTCAACAGAAAAGGCGCCGTCGCGATAACACGACGGCGCCCTTCTCGGGAGGCGACCCGATGGTCTTGCATTATCCCTGGTGTTCGCTGCCTTCCACCTGGATCACGAGGTCGACCTCGTCACCGATCATACCGTGCGCGGCCTTCATCCCGAAATCACTGCGTTTGACTTTGGTAGTCGCGCTGAAACCGACAACGTGGTTCTTAGTCCAAGGGTTCTGGCCTTCCTTGTTGAACGTGACGTCCAAGGTCGTGGATTTCGTGACCCCCGCTATTGTCAGGTCTCCGACGATCTGTCCGGTGTTGTCGGCCGTCTTTTTGAATTCCTTACCGACAAAGGTGATTTCCGGAAATTCGGTGGCATTGAACCAGTCCGCACCCTGGATGTCGTCGTCACGCTGCTTGTTGTTCGTGGAAATTGAAGCGACGATGACCTTGACATCCAGGCTGCTGGTATCCGGCTTGGAAGCATCGAAATCGAAGGTGCCAGAGAACTGTTGCGCGACACCGATCACCTTCGAGAAACCCAGGTGGTCGATGTAGAACGCAATGCCCGAATGGACCGGATCGATGTCGAATTTCGCGGCCCAGGCGGGCGACACCGCGCCGGATAGGGCCGTCATCGAAAGTAGCATTGCTGCAAGTCGGTATTTCATTCTCATTCTCCTCCTCCTGTTAAATTGGAAAGCTCGATCCATAGTAGATGTATGCGACGGCAAGGGCTGCAGCAGCCGGCAGTGCAGCCAAGGCGACGTGGGTGAAAAGGCGCGGAAATGGCCGAGACAGCCCGCACGTCCGGCAGACAGGCGCCGAGAATGCCGGCAGCACGAGGCAGAGTGCGAGAACCGCAAGTGCGATGAGATCGGCTTTGCGCGTGATCAGCACGACGGTATCGGCAATGGCGATCAGGCCACCCAAAGCACCGATCGACGAGGCGCCTCCAAAACGGAAGGCAGGCTTCAAGGAGTGGACGACCAGGATTCCAAAACATCCAGCCGCAAACATCAGGCAGAGCTGAAACGAGGAAGACGAGGCGCCGAGAAGGGCGATTGGTGCAAAGCCGAGCGCAATTACGGCAATGACGCCACCGCGCTTCACGTCGCCCTCCGTGCCCGTGGCCCCGCGCAGGAAGACCAACCCCATGACCGCCATTCCGGCGACCGCGGCGAGCGCCACCTCCCAGGAGGCTATCCCCAATCGCGGCGCACCGACATAGAATGCGGCGGCGACCGGCTGCAGCAATGCGAGAAGGCGCACCGCGCGTGGGGCCGCTATCTCGGCGGCAAAGCCAATCGCCGTTCCGACAGCGATCACGTAGAACGCCTTGTTGACTGCACCGACAGGCGGAAATGGCGGCACCTTGTTGTAGGTGAGCCAATACGCTGCCAGCAGTGCTGCGGGCATCAGGAGGTCGGTAAGCCGCGCCAGACCGCGCCAACGCATCAGGCTCGACGCAAAAAAGCCGACGAGCGCCATGGCGAGCAGGGACGCGACCAGCGCCTCCTGCGGGGAGTTGCCAAATCCAAGCATGCAATGATTTCCGAACTGAGAATGTATGACGGCGAGCCGCCGACGTGCATGACCTGCGCTACCAGGCTGAACCTTGCCCTCGGGTTCGGTCGCTCCGACAGGTCCTTATCGTTATGATTTTGTCCATGGTCCCCCCCATAATCCGCTGCTCCTCAACAGCGATCGCCGCTTGCGACCTAAATACTATTAGGTTTTCAAATACCAAATAGTTTCTGGATGAAAGCTAGTCTTTGAAATTGATGATGTCAAGCGGGTTTGCGGAAAGACCGTCGTCTTTCGCATGCACAGCAAACTTCCAGGCCGCAGTGAATAATAGCCATGCTCAGCGCGCGCTGGCGTTGCGCGCGCATCTCTGTGGTGGATGATGATTAAGCGGTGGCGCGCGTGGCGGGCGCCGCCGCGCGTGAGGACCGGTACATTTCCCGCAGCACGACCCGGATCATATCCCCGGATGCCCCGTCCTTGAGGAAGCTCGAAATACCGCCATAGGTAAGTTCGAGAACGATACCGCCGATGTAGAAGGGGGTCGCCGGCGGCTGCAGAACAAGATCCAGCTTGTCGATGAGTATCTTGCCCACGCCTTCCCATTGATCCCGGAACAACTTGACATGCCGGTCTCCAAGCGTGTGGTCATGCTGGGCCATCCGAAGAAGCTCTATCGCCAACATACCCCATCGACGATCGTCGCCGCGGTCGTTCGCCCACGCCGCCAAGACATCGATCAGTCCCATGGGGTCATCGTGTTTTCCGAGAAGCTCGGTCAGCTGAACGACGTCGCCACCCGCGTTGCCAGCAAGGAGTTGCAGGAAGATATCTTCCTTATTGGCAAAATTCGAGTAGAAGGCGCCCTTCGAGTAGCCTGCCTCTTCCGCAATCCGCTCGATGGACGCCCCGGCATAGCCGTAGCGTGCCATGACTTCGTAAGCGGACGCCAAAAGCTTTTCCTTTGTGCGAGCCTGACTTTGCTCACGTGTCAGTCGTGCCATCAACAAAATCCATTCCGTGGGTATCCAGACACCGAGGCGTACCTCAAAATGAGGTGATCACACAAGAGCCGTTAGCAGACAAATGATCGCCCAGAATATCGGATATTCGGGTCCCATCTTCTGCCAGCGCCAGTTCATGCCGTTGATCTTCACAACTGCGTAGCCCGCGCCAAGCAGCACCAAGGCACCGAAAAGGGCCGCGAGCCGGGGGTATATCGAGAAAATCAGACCCACCGCTGCGCAGACCTCCGCAACGATGGCGACCCCCACGAACAGCTTTCCGGGCCTGAGACCCGCCGCCTCGAATGTTCCTCCGGCTCTCTCGTAGTGCGATGCCTTGCCGATGAGATGGGGAATAAACCAGGCGCCGCAAAGAATGCGCAGCCAATCAATCAACGCGAAGTCCATGTCTCCTCCTTGACCCGCTCCTTGGCGCGTCCGCGAGGATAGTTGACAATCCCCGCTTGCTTTTTCAGATACTAAACGGTATTCACAATCCAAATAGGATGTCAATACGACGCGATCTCTGAGTTTGGGAGGGTAATGCTTATGGAAATGATGCGTGCTGCGCGCCTGCATGCCGTTGGTCAGCCAATGAGGATTGAGGAGGTCGAGCGGCCGAAGGCAAGCGGAAGCGACGTCGTCGTCCGCGTGAAAGCCTGCGGAATGGTCCCGAACCTGGCAAATGTCCTGGCCAACTGGGAAACCTGGTACCCCCA
Organism: Rhizobium giardinii bv. giardinii H152; assembly: GCF_000379605.1. Taxonomy (GTDB): domain Bacteria; phylum Pseudomonadota; class Alphaproteobacteria; order Rhizobiales; family Rhizobiaceae; genus Pararhizobium; species Pararhizobium giardinii. The sequence continues at coordinate 3,971 of NZ_KB902682.1, forward strand.
GATGCCGCTTCCGCCACGCCCGGCAATTCATGGCCTCGATCCGAGCGGGATCGTCCACGAGGTCGGTCCTCAGGTCGTTAACCTCAAGCCGGGCGACCGGGTGTATGTGAACCCCGGTCGATTCTGCGGCGCTTGCCACCATTGTTCGTCGGGAAAGCCGCAGGCTTGCGAACATTGGACGCTTGGCGGTTACTTCGGCTACAACCGGAAAAGCCTGGAGATGTTCGCCCGCTATCCTTACGGCGGTTTCGGCGAATTCATGCTCGCCCCGCAGGCGCAGGCCATCAAGATCCCGGATAACATGAGTTTCGTCGAAGGCTCCCGCCTGGGTTATCTCGGCACCTCCTATGCTGCCCTCAAGAAATGCGGGCCGCTGATGGGCAAGACCCTGGTGATCAACGGCGCAACCGGCACGCTGGGGCTGGGGGCCACGCTTTTTGCGTTGGCGATGGGCATCGCGAAAATCTACGCCGTCGCCAGGGGCGAAAAACTGCTTGAGCGGTTGAAGGCGATCGCTCCCGACCGGATCGTCACTTTCTCGAATGTCAACGGATCGTCGGGAAGCTTCGTGAAAGAGCAGACCAACGGAAGCGGCGCCGACCTCATGCTCGATACGCTCGGTGCGAAAGCCCCTCTCGATTCCATGCTGGACGCCATGGGCGGGGTCAAACGGGGCGGTCGTATCGTCAACATCGGCGGCACGTCCGGAGCTTTGCCTGTCGACGTCAAGTGGTGGATGGACGAGCAGATGGAACTGATCGGCTCCGTCTGGTTCACCGCCGCCGAAGGCATGGAAATCGCCGCCATGGTCGAGGCTGGCATCATCGACATGTCGGTCATGTCTCCGATGGTGTGGCCGTTGGAGAAGATCAACGATGCGATCTCAGGCGTGGGCAAGGACGAGGGCGGGTTCACCTACTACGCCGTCGAACTGTAGCGCCAATGGCTCACACTTACCGGGTCACGGTCGAACGGCTGGAGGGCGATGTCCCTTCGGCTGTCGACGAAGCTCTCGTTTTCCAAACCACTAATCACGACGACCTGTTCAAGATCCTGTCGGCAGTACGCCAAAGGCGACTGCTGCCTGACGATGACGCGGCGGAGTTTATTATCGGATTGAAGCTGTTCGCAGAGGTTCTCATCAAGCACCGATCCCATACGCCTTTCAAGGAACTGTTTCCGCATATCGGCAGCTTCATGAAGTCTCTGAAAGGCTGAAGCTGCTTCCGCGCAATCCAGGACGATGACACGAGGACAATTTCGCTCGAACGGTGGTATGAGGAACTCCGCGCCTCGAACGACGACCTGTCCAGCCGCCTTCAGCACGCTCAAGAATGTGGCGACACGTGGCGGCAATCTAATCGATCTCGATGAGGAGGCCCGCCACGAACTGCGGATCAGAAGGAAACCAAACGTTCCAAACGATTCCTCGTGCATTAAGGGCCTGCAGGATCACGTCAGGCGCCGATGGACCAACACAACCTCTCGCGCCTCTCTGACGTAGGCTACGTCGACGATCTATCCGGGTTGCCGTGAAAGTAGGAGAGCGTTCCACGAGCCTCTCCAACGCACAGTAGAAATCGACCATGAGGCGCTCCCGCACCGTCGAATCAAGGCACGGGACAGGGTTTGGCGGTCCAGATTTCGGCCGCGTATTCGGCGATCGTGCGATCGCTTGAGAACCTTCCCGAGTTCGCGACATTGAGTAGCGCCTTCCGGGTCCACGCTTGACGATCGACATAGAGAGACTGCAGCCGCTGATCCGCCTCCAGATACGAGGTGAGGTCCGCCAAGTGCCTGAAGACGTCGCCGCTCGTCAAAAGGACATTGCGGAGCGCATCGCCGACATCGGGATCATAACGGCAAAAATGCCCGGACAGGATCAGATCCAGCACCGCGCGGGTTTCGGGTTCGTTGTCGTAGTGCCAGCGCGGACTGTACCAGCCGCGGCTCCCCGCGACCTCGTCCGCCGTCAGCCCGAACAGGAAGAAGTTCTCCTCGCCTGCCGCCTCGGCCATTTCAATCGTCGCTCCGTCGCGGGTCCCGATCGTCAGCGCACCGTTCATCATGAACTTCATGTTGCTGGTGCCACTCGCTTCGTACCCTGCCGTCGAAATCTGGTTGGAGACGTCGCTGGCGGGGATGAGACGCTCCGCCAACGATACGCTGTAGTCCGGCAGGAAGACGACCTTGAGACGCCCGCGCACCATCGGGTCGGCGTCTATCGTGGCGGCGAGATTGTTGAGGAATTTGATTATCAGCTTCGCCACGTGGTAGGCTGGCGCCGCCTTGCCCGAGAAGAAGAAGGTGCGCGGCACCATATCGAGGCCTGGATTTTCACGGATGCGATTGTAGAGTGCGACGATCCTCAGCGCGTTCAGCAATTGCCGTTTGTATTCATGGATGCGTTTGACCTGGCTGTCGAAGACGGCCTCGGGATCGACATCGATCCCCGCACTTGAGTTCAGCCATTTGGCAAAGCGCTGCTTCGCCATTCGCTTGGCCTCACCGACCGCATCGACAAATCCGCTATCGTCCACGAGCGGCTTCATCTTTTCGAGTTCGGCGAGGTTGGTGATCCATCCATCGCCGATGCCGTCGCTTATGCAGCGGGCAAGGTCCGGATTGGACAGGAGCAGCCAACGCCGGGGCGTCACGCCGTTCGTCTTGTTGTTGAACCGTCCGGGGAATATCTCCGCAAGGTCCTTCACAGTCGTTTCGCGCAGCAGCCGCGAGTGGATCTCGGCTACCCCGTTGGTGCTGTGCGAGCCGACAATGGCCAGATTGGCCATGCGAACCAGACAATCGCCGCCCCGCTCGATCAGGCTCGCCCGCTCGACGCGGCCCTGATCCTCGGGAAAACGGGCCAGAACCTCGTCCCTGAGACGTCGATCGATCTCCAGAATGATTTCGGAGTGGCGCGGCAGCATCAATTCGAACCACCGCAGCGGCCATTTCTCCAGCGCCTCGGGCAGAAGGGTGTGGTTGGTGTAGGCGAGACAACGCCTGGTGAGATCCCACGCATCATCCCAACCCAAATCCGCGTCGTCGAGCAAGATACGCATCAGTTCCGCAACTGCGAGGCTGGGATGCGTGTCGTTGAGCTGGATGGCCACCTTGCCGGGCAGGAAATGCCAATCGGAGTCATTCGAGCAAAACCGCCGGACGAGGTCGGCGAGCGAACATGCGACGAGGAAATATTCCTGAACGAACCGCAGCCCCTGTCCCATGCTCGTCGTATCGTCGGGGTAAAGGACCCGCGTGACGGTCTCGGCCGTCAGCCTCTGTGCCAGCGCGCTGACGAACTCACCGGCGCTGAAGGCCTGGAAGTCGAAGCTTTCCGGCGTTGCCGCGGCCCAAAGCCGCAGCGTGTTTATGGTCCTGCCGCCATAACCTATAATCGGCCGGTCGTAGGGTATGCCGAGCAGACGGGACGGCATCCCGGCAGCCACCCGCAAATTCCCGCCGCGAACTTCGAAGGAGCAGCCGAGTTTGATTTCGACCGCCTCCTGCGGCCGGGCGACCTCCCCGGGATCCGGCCGGCGCAACCAGTTATCGGGCTGCTCGCGTTGCCAGCCGTCAACGATCGTCTGCTTGAATATCCCGTACTCGTAGCGCAGCCCGTAGCCCATTGCCGGCAATTGCATCGTCGCCATCGAGTCCAGTAAGCAGGCCGCGAGCCGGCCAAGGCCCCCATTGCCCAAACCTGCGTCGGGCTCTTCGACGAGGATGGCCAATTCGTCTATATGCTCCTGATCGAAAAGCCGCCTGGCTAGTGGACCGAGACCGAGATTGGCGATGTTGTTGCTGAGAGATCGCCCGATCAGGAACTCCATAGACAGATAGTAAATCCGCTTGGGGTTCTCTCTGTGATAGGTCTGTTCGGTGTGTTGCCAGCGCTGCGACAGCACATCTCTGACCGATCGAGCGATCGCCTCGTATCGCTCGCGGTTTCCCGCATCTTCGGGGGCGATGACGTTGTCGAAGAGCAGATGACGCTCGTAAAGCCCGTCGTGGCTTCCCCTGAACTGGATCGGACCGCAGCGATAGTGTGTGGGTAGTACATGAGATTCAGGAGACATGGAAGTTTGCGGCGGGACTGCTGCCTTTTCGCTGCTCATGGTGGTGCCCCTTCTGGCGGTGCTATAGCGGGACCTTCGGCCCGAGCGGTCTCAACCGATTGGAATTGCTTCCAGTATTCGAGAGGGTGGTGCGTGTTTAAGCCGCCCCCAGCACACAGCCTTCCGATGAACGTCCGTCGCCTGCATGACGCTGTTGTCTGGCGTTGACAACTCTTGCCTCATCACGTCTCCGACCAGCATCGTGCCAACTTCGACGTAGAATCCGAGCCTACTACAAAATAGCTCCGTAACAATGCTTAGACAACTCGGCCAGTCGATCGGGCACGCAGGCGGAGTATTTCGGCTAAAACATGTCGAGGCAGGCGACTCTCGTCATAGCGATGTGAAATTCCGCCGGCGAACAGCCATCGCCGCGTCGTGGCGGAATGCTGGAGCGAAGCCCGCAAGCTTGGAAAGATTTAACTATAAATGGCTGGGGTTTGAGCCATGGATCAGCTAAAATACTCGTCTAATCCCGATCAGAGTGGGACCCAGGATGAAAGTCGGTATTGTCGGAACCGGAATGGTGGGCAGTGCTGCCGCGTACGCTCTCGGCTTGCGAGGCGTGGCGAGCGAGGTTGTGCTGGTTGATCTCGATTCAGCTCTAGCCGAGGCACACGCCCTTGATATCGCGCACGCGATGCCATTTGCCTCGGGAACCTCGATCGCCCACGGAGACTATGACCGCCTGCAAGATGCCGGAGTAGTCATCATCGCCGCAGGGGTCGCGCAGCGACCCGGCGAGACACGGACCGACCTGCTGGGCCGCAACGCTGGAGTCTTCCGGACAGTCGTCGCCGAGATCATGCGGGTCTGCCCCAATGCAATTCTGCTCGTCGCGTCCAACCCGGTCGACATAATGACCCAGATCGCTTGGGTTTATTCGGGACTGCCCGCCCACCGGGTGATCGGCTCGGGTACAATCCTTGACACTGCGCGGTTTCGCAGCCTGCTCGGGGCACACCTGCGCGTGTCGCCGCGTTCCATTCACGCCTACGTGCTCGGCGAGCACGGTGACAGCCAGGTGCTGGCCTGGTCGGGCGCCAGGGTCGGCACGGTCCCGATCGCTCTTTTCGGCGAACAGGTCAGCGCGCCCATCACCGAAGAAGTACGGGCAAAAATCGACAGCGAGACCCGCAACGCCGCCTACACAATCATCAAGGGCAAGGGGTCTACCTACTATGGGATTGGAGCAGGTCTCGCGCGAATCGTCGGGGCAATAAGGCAGGATGAGCGGGCCGTGTTCTCGGTTTCCAGCGTCACCGCGTTTGTCGAGGGCGTGCGAGATGTCGCCTTGTCGGTCCCGCGTGTCGTGGGTCGCCAAGGCATTGCCACGGAGCTGCTCCCTGAACTCGACGCACAGGAACGCCGTGCACTTCAACAAAGCGCTTCCCTGCTTAGGGGGTTGTTCGAGGCGGCGACGCTCTGAAATCGAAGGATGGGCCGGACGGACTGGTCGTCCATTTCTCGGAACAGGCTCAAAAATCGCAATGTGTCACGGGCCGCACTGGAGGAAAGTACCAAGGCGATCGACGCACCGCGGTTATGCGGCCCATATACACCCAGACATGACATCGCCTCTAAAGATTCTTCTGCGACGGGGCCGATTCGCGCCCAGTCGGACACTCCGGATCTTCGTGGAGCGAAGGGATCGTGGCGCTGGTCGCGCCGCGTAGGCGATCTCGCTTTTCGGCGGGGCCCGAAAGCACCCGCAGCCAAGGCGGCAGGTGGAAGACGCTCATGAGCAAGTACATCGGCACCATGCCGTTGAGCGGAAAGGTATCCCGTATGGAGGAGCAGATCATATCTGCTTCTCCGTTCACGGACGTGAGAAGCGCCATGACAGCGAACGTTGGAGAGGCGGCGAGGGAGAGCCAATGGGTTGCACGGGCACCGGCTGCTTTGCCGCCTGAGGCAGCCGCAAAGCAGCTGCCTGCAGAGGGCATCCCTTCCGGTCGGTTGGACAGGGAGGACATAGCAGTCATCCCCGGCCATATTCGTCATGGCGGCGCCACCAGACGCCGTTCTCGTTGCGCCCCAACGGGGCTCGGTCGAGCCACTGATACATGCCCCAGACCCCGTCCAACCCGCGGGCAAAGCTGGAATAGGTATGATAGACGGCGCCGTCCTGGAGCACGAAGGCGCTAAGCCCGGGCCTGTCTCGCGTATATGTGGCGACGTCGGTTCCAGTCATGGCGGCAATCTGCGCGACGGGGCCTTCGCTACCGCGCAGCTGCCATTCCTGGACGGACCTGCCGGCGAGCGGCTGAGGCATCGGCGCCTCGCGGTGGAAGTTGTATTCTATGCCTCCGTCACGCTGCTCTTCCTTGGTGAACCAGACGCTGAAATCACGGTTGAAATCGCTCCCAAAGGAGGAGGCCCAGGGAAAGCTCCAGCCCATTCGCTCCTTGAAGACCTGCAGCTTGGCGAGCGGCGCGCGTGATACGGCCGCGAAAGCGACGTCGTGATGTTCGAGATGGACGACGATGCCGTTGAAGCCATCGGCGATCGACGAGCAGGACGGGCAGCCGGCCGTATAGTCAGGCCCAAACATGAAGTGATAGACGAGGAGCTGCGAGCGTCCGTTGAAGAGGTCGATGAGTGAGGCGCTGCCGTCATCTGTCTCGAAACTATAGTCCTTGTCGATCCGTACCCAGGGCAGCTCCTGGCGCCGCTGTGCCAGCATGTCGCTGTGCCGCGTTAGCTCCTTCTCATCCGCGAGCAGCTCGAGCCGCGCCGCGAGCCATTCTTCACGTGTTCCTGTCTTATGCGTCGTCATTATGCTTCTCCTTTTGCCGTCTGTTGTCGTACCATCACTGGTGCGATCGGTTTCTTGGTCGTTAGGAACAGACTAGAGGCCGATCGGGGGATGGTGGGAGTTACAAGTTTGACGGGATTTCAATGGACTCGATGATGACCGCCGCGGCGCGGCTGCTCGCGACCGGTGATCTTCTCGGCGCATTAAAGAGGGTTGCCCTGCGCGAAGATGCGCCTGCGCTTGCGCTGCGGGGCATTGCGATGGCGCAGCTTGGTGACCTGGTCAGGGCAAAGGTTCTCCTAAAAATGGCCGCCCGTGCCTTCGGGCCTAGAGAGGCGATGGCACGTGCGCGCTGTATAGTCGCCGAAGCCGAAATCGCGCTCGTCTCGCGTGACCTTGGCTGGCCGGCCAAGACGCTCGCCGCCGCGCGAACTGTGCTTGAGGCCCATGGAGACCGCTTGAATGCCGCCCATGCGCGTCATCTCGAAGTCCGGCGCTTGCTCTTGATCGGTCATCTAGACGAGGCCGAACGGCTGCTCGCCGAGCTCGACCCGACACCGCTTCCGCCTCCATCGAGGACCGCCTACGAGTTGGTCGTCGCGGGGATCGCTATCCGGCGGCTCCAGACGGGTGCGGCACGGGCGGCCCTCCGGCGGGCGGAAAATGCGGCGCATGAGGCGGGCATTCCCGCACTCGCTGCCGAAGTCGAAAGCGCATACCAGGTTCTGAAGACGCCTGCCGCGCGTCTGGTCGCTGTGGGCGAGGAGCGCTTCCTGCTGCTGGAGGAGGTCGAGGCGCTGCTTGCATCGGGGGCGCTCGTGGTGGATGCCTGCCGTTATGCAGTACGGGATGCAAACACGCTGGTCTCTCTCTCAACGCGGCCGGTATTATTCGCGCTTGCCCGCGCTCTAGGTGAGAGCTGGCCGGGGGATGTCTCGCGGAATGCTCTCGTCGCACGCGCATTCCGGGGGAAAGATGCCGATGAATCGCATCGAGCGCGATTGCGCGTCGAAGTCGGGCGGCTTCGAGGCGAGCTCCGCACCCTCGCGGATGTGAGGGCGACCAAGGATGGCTTTGCGCTCACGCCGCGCGGTGTCCGGAAGGTCGTCGTCCTGGCCCCGCCCGTTGAGGAAGAGCATGGAGCTGTACTCGCCTTCCTCGCCGATGGGGAGTCCTGGTCGAGCTCGGCCTTGGCGATTGCCCTTGGGGCCAGCCCGCGCACGGTGCAGCGGGCGCTCGATGCACTGGCGGCGGCTGGCAAGGCGCAATCCTTTGGCCGGGGGCCGGCACGCCGCTGGACGACCCCATCTCTGCCGGGATTCCCGTCAACTTTGTTACTCCCCGGTCCACTACCGAGCGATTAGGATGAACCTATGAAACAGTCCCAAGCCGAAATTCTTCGTGAGTATGGGCCCTTTCCACGTGCCGATCGCGTGAATGGAGTCACCTATGATGGAAGGCACATCTGGTTTGCGTCCGGGGACAAGCTCAACGCCTTCGACCCAGTCAGTGGCGAAGTGGTGCGCTCGATCGATGTCGCCGCGCATGCCGGAACAGCCTTTGATGGCCGGCATCTCTTTCAGATCGCCGAGAACCACATCCAGAAGATCGATCCGAAGACCGGCGCGGTGCTGTCGACGATCCCGGCACCCGGCAATGGCGGCGATTCCGGCCTTGCTTGGGCCGAGGGAACACTCTGGGTCGGACAGCATCGCAGCCGGAAAATTCATCAGATCGATCCCGAGACCGGTACAATTCTTCGTACTATCGAATCCAACCGCTTCGTCACCGGCGTGACCTGGATCGATGGAGACCTCTGGCACGGCACCTGGGAAGGTGACGAGAGCGATATTCGGCGGATCGATCCAGGGACGGGAGAGGTCTTGGAGCGCATCGATATGCCGGCTGGCTTGGTCGTATCAGGGCTTGAGTCTGATGGCGGAGATCAGCTTTTTTGCGGCGGCGGGAGCAGCGGCAATATCCGAGTTATCCGCCGGCCAGGATAAGGGCTGCCCAAGCGAACATGGAGAGCATAAGGAGCTGTGGGTGGGCAGGGATCGATTTCAATCGAGCTATTGGCTGCAACTTATATTAAGTCGATCCATCCCGCCGCAGCCTGGCGTCGGAATCCGCACTGAGAAAATAGGAGCGAAAAATGGGGCGCAGCCGCACCCATTCGCCGCACCTAAACCGGATTGTCATCTACGCCGCCCTCTCTTCTGCGGCGTTCGGGTCTCCATTTGACGAACCGGCCTTCCAGTACATCGAGAATTCGGTCGTTGATGAGCACGAACATGGCCAAGATGATGATGCCGGCAAATAGCCGACCGCGTCGAAGTTGCCTGCGGGCTCTTGATCATTTCCTTCCGCTCAGCAGCCCGGCTTTGCTAAGCGCACCGGCAAAAATAAATTTTCCTGCGTCAGTTCTCCGATCTTGGCATGGAAAGTTTTGACATCGACGGAGGGGTGCCGCTGGTTCTGTTGGCATCATCGCCAAATACGCTTGTCGCTCCGTCTTTTACATAGATAGACCTCCAGGTCGAACTGCTGGGACAATTCACCCAGGACAATCCGACCAGGACGCACAATCTGCCAAAGCCGGTTTCGGATATGGAAGAATCTGCTTTGAGAATTCGGATTTCGGTGGAGCTCGTCGTGGAGGGTCGGTCTATGATGGATGCAGATGAAACCCCGCATCAGTTCAGGACCAGTTCATGTCTCACTTCCGGCCGAAATACATCACCTTCGACTGCTACGGCACCCTCACAAACTTCCAGATGGCAGAAGCCGCGCGGGACCTATACGGCGAACAACTTGACGAGCCGCGCATGGCTGAGTTCATCAAGAACTTTGCCGGCTATCGTCTCGACGAAGTCCTGGGCGACTGGAAGCCCTACAACGAGGTAGTTTACAATGCGCTCCAACGGGCCTGCAAGCGCAATGGCATAAAGTTCCACGACGACGCGGCGCGGATGGTCTATGAACGCGTGCCAACCTGGGGGCCGCATCCGGACGTACCGGCCGGCCTTGCCAAAGTCGCCAAGGAAATCCCGCTGGTCATCCTTTCCAACGCGATGAATTCGCAGATCATGTCGAATGTTGAAAAGCTCGGTGCACCGTTTCATGCGGTCTATACGGCCGAGCAGGCGCAGTCCTACAAGCCGCGCTTCAAAGGCTTCGAATACATGCTTGATATGCTGGGCTGCGGGCCTGAGGAGATCCTCCACTGCTCGTCCTCTTTCCGCTACGACCTGATGTCGGCGCACGACCTCGGCATCAAGAACAAGGTTTGGGTCAATCGTGGCCACGAGCCGGCGAACCCCTATTACGGGTATGTCGAAATAAGGGATATCTCGGGACTGCCCGGCGTTGTCGGGCTTTGATGGACACACTGCGATGAAGTTTCAATCCTACTGGTGGCGCGATACCACCCCCAGCAGGATTGTCCTTCAGTCGATCGCTTCGGATGTTCCAATGCATGAAAAGCAACGATCCCCCGGCAGGCGAGGAGCTTCAAATTGGGTGTTTGTAATGATGTGCTCACCGAGGGGGACGTAGGCCGCGGCGAGGCCTCCCAGGCCCATGATGCAGGCTCGCGGTTCTCGGCAGCTTCAAGCGAAGCCTATTTTCGAGCTGCAACGGCGGTCTTGGCCGCGCAGCCAAGCTCGATCGGAGCCGATCGGTCGGCCGAACTTCTAGCGCGCCACTATGGCTTAACGGGATCGATAGCGACGTTATCGTCGGAGGTTGAACGCACCGAAGAGGTAAACCTGTCGGACGGCCGCCGACTGATCTTGAAGACATCGACACGGCCGGAAACAATTGACAGTTTCCGTTTCCAGGCCGCAGCTGTCAACGGATTGCAAGGAGCGTCTGGCTTTATCGCGCCTGAGATCCTACGCACGAGCGGCGACACACTGATGTTTGAGGAAGAGGGTATCTGCGGATACCTGCAGACCCGCATTGAAGGAATTCCGCTACACCAAGCGAGCTTAACTCCCGACCTGCTTTTCCGCACCGGTAGTGCGCTTGCCCGGTTGAACTCGGCTCTTGGGCTTGTGAGCGTGCCCGCGATCGATCGGCCAATCCTTCTGCACGTTGGTTGCTGGCCGAGGCTGATGGAACTAAGCGAATATCTGCCGTCCGGGCGAATTGCTGATAACGTGCGTGTCGCGATGGACAACTATGTCGAACTCGTTGAACCCCAGCTCTCAAATGTGGCGTGGCAGGTGACGCATAATGATCCGAGCCCATTTAATATGCTGGTCACTGACAATGGATTGGGTTTCATTGACTTTGGCGATGGCTGCTGGAGCCCTAGAATTCAAGACCTCGCGATTGCTGCAAGTCACGTGGTAAAAGACCCGACCACAGCTTTGGGCGGGGCAGAATATCTTATTGCTGGTTATGCCTCGGTCCTTCCCCTTTCGGCGCTGGAAGCAAGACTGCTTGTCGGACTAATGCGGGCGCGACAAAGCGCACTGATCTTGGTCAACTACTGGCGATCCCACCTTTTCCCTGCCGATGCCGAGTACATCAAAAAGAATGTCCCGCGCGCCGAGCATGGTCTTTCAATTCTTACACCCCTTAGCGTCGGCGAGGGCGAGGCGGCAGTTCTCGCGGCGATGTCGTTGTTCCCGTAGTGCAAGACCGGTTCGATCGGGCCCTGACACGGCACTCGAAAAAGAAGAACCGCGAATTGATCAAGGTACTCTCTCAAGCAGGTTGAAGCACATGTCCACAGACCTCATGCCAAATCGCTATATACCCGGTGAAGCGGATCTTCCTACGCGCGAAGCCGAGCTTATTGCCCGGCGAAACAACGTGCTTGCAGCTTCCTATCGCCTGCAGTATCGCCGACCGGTCCATTTCGTTCGCGGCGAAGGCATGTGGCTCTACGATCCTGACGACCGGGCCTACCTTGACTTCTACAACAACGTACCGTCTCTCGGCCACTGCCATCCAGAAGTAAACGCTGCCATGGCTGAGCAGGCAGGTCGGATAAGTGCCAACACGCGCTATCTCGAACCAAAACTTGTCGACTATGCCGAGCGACTGGTCGAAACCTTCCCTCAAGAGCTGGACCGCGTGGTTTTCACCTGCACGGGAAGTGAATCCAACGACCTGGCCCTGCGTATCGCGCGATTGGCAAGCGGCAACGAAGGTGTGATCGTCTCGTCTTACGCATATCACGGCACCAGCGCGGCCACAGCAGCGGTGTCGCCCAACCTTGGTGACGCGGTCAAACTCAGCCCGTTCGTGCGCATGGTGTCTCTACACGGTCCCGCAGGCGTGCCGCAATCGCAAGCTGCGGATTTCTTCGAAACGCAGGTTCGCGCTGCCGTTGTAGATCTAAACCGCCGGGGCATTGGCGTTGCCGCGCTCCTCATCGACAGCATATTTTCCAGCGACGGCGTATGGGTCGATCCTCCCGGCTTCATCGCCGGTGGTATTGCAGCAGTGCGGGAAGCAGGCGGCCTCGTAATCGCCGACGAAGTTCAACCCGGCTTTGGCCGAACCGGCGCTCATATGTGGGGCTTTGAGCGGCACGGGATAGTTCCGGACCTGGTCACCCTCGGCAAACCCATGGGTAATGGATTTCCAATTGGCGCTGTCGTGGGGCGAAAATCACCGATGGACCAGTTTGGTGATACAGCTCGATATTCAAACACATTTGCCGGAAACACAGTAGGAATAGCAACTGCGGACGCCGTGCTGACAATTCTCCAGCGCGATCAGATCCCTCAAAACGCGCTTGCCATGAGCGAGCGGCTCCGAGCCGGGCTGGAGAAACTTGCAATGCTGCCCTACGGCATATTGGGCATTCGAAATGCAGGTCTGTTCTTTGGCATCGATCTGGGGCTGGAGGACGCAACGGCTGCAAGCCGGCGGGCCATGGCGTTGAACGTGGTAAACGCGATGCGAGACGACGGCGTCCTTGTTAGCACGACGGGCGCCAATGAAGATTCGCTTAAAGTTCGCCCTCCGCTCGTTTGCCAAGCCCAGCATGTGGACCAATTTCTTGCAGCATTGGAGCGCGCACTCATCAAAATCGCAGGCTAGATTCTGGGCTGTGTTACAAACACATGCTTGTTGCGTCATCTAGCTCGGCTGTATTCGCAGCAGGTATTTTAACAGGCGATTTCAAGTTGCAGTACTTTCGCAGATACATGTGTTATGCGAAGCGAGGAATTGACCCTTCCCGTCTTTGATTCTTTGATTGATTGGTTCGTTTGTTTCAAGCGCCGCTCCGACCTTCTGCGGAAGGCCCAGCGGCGCCTTACGCGAATGTGGTAGCGGTGGCCCAGCGTATTGCGTCACTCTTTTGTCGATACCGGCCGTGCCGCACGCCGAACGGCAGGGCGGACGTCAATGGGCTTAGTCTCGTCCGGCCCGGACACAGCCAAACCTCGGGGTTTCGCCAGCCCCGCCAATAGATTCGCAGGATTGCAAGCAAGTGCGCTGACAGCGAGACGGTTGCTGTCGTTCCGCCCGCGCAATGCTCGACCCCAAATTATAGAAACTGCACGGTTTCTTCGTCCTTAGCGATGTTCGGACATAGACAAAACGCTCCGGTATGCATGGTCAATTGTAAGCCAAAGAGAACCGAAGCGCACAAACTGACTGGTCCAAGGCCGGCAACGATATGGGCCGATTGTTCCAGATGCACCTGAAGCGCGTGAAGGTCTTTCAGTCCAAGACGGTCCGCTGATCGCCCAAACAGCGCGAGGACGACGTCACCGCACGCAAGTACGATAACCGCCGGCGAAAGATTGCGGATCGTCATGTCATCCCGGGAGTGCTTTCAGGCTCGCGATGTAGAATAGGCCGCGAGCCCGTCGCAACCAACCAGTCGACCCGCAGCGGTCTGGGCGCTCTGGAACTTCTGACCCGTGCGCGAAAGACTGTGCCGGATGGACTGGATCCAAGGTGTTCTGGAAGGTTGGGCGGGGGAAATCCCCAGGGATGGGGATCATGCGCGTGTGCGATCCTCGCCCATAGCTACCCCTCGTCTGGTTGCTGGTGCCAGTATAAAGGGGTGGCTCTGTAAGGCAAACCATCCTCGTCTTTTAGAGTCCGAAAACCCCAGGCAACTGGGTCACGTCGGCGATTTCCGCATACTGGTAGTAGGGGTTGGCGGGCTCATGGCCGCGATTAACCCAGACCTTGCTCTTGATCCCCAGGTCATAGGCAGACATCAGGTCGTGGCGGAAAGACGAGGAAACATGCGTGATGTCCTCCGGCCCGCATCCCAGCATGTCGAACATATACTCGAACGCTTTGAAGTGCGGCTTATAGGCACCCGCCTGCTCGGCAGTGTAGACGGCATGAAACGGCGCGCCGAGCTTTGCCACATTCGACGGAATTTGGGCGATCATGGAATTCGTAAGGATAACCAGCGGGATTTCCTTGGCAAGTTTAGCCAATCCCTCTGGTACGTCCTGATGCGGTCCCCAGGTCGGGATGCGGTTGTAAATCGTATCCGCGTCTTCGGCACGGAACGTAACGTTGTTGCGGCGGCAGGTGCGCTCTAGTGCGTTGTGAACGACATCTGCATAAGGTTTCCAGTCCTGCATCACCTCGTCAAGGCGATAGCCTTGGAAGTTTCTGACGAATTCTTCCATTGAAGGCCCATCCAGAAGATGACCGAAGAGATCCCTAGCGGCTTCCGCCATTTGGAAATTAATCAACGTGCCGTGGCAATCAAAAGTCACGTATTTCGGCCGGAAGCGGTCCATGTCCTTGGCTCCTATCAATTGACTTGTGAGCCGAGCATAGCTGCGTACCTTTGGCAGTATGTGCCGAAGTGCATGGTCATTCGGCAGAAGGCCTTAGCCATTCACCGCAAAACCAGCACGACCTTTTGCACTGCTTCCTCATACGAATCTTTCGAACTGCACCAATCCGAGAAAGCGTGGGCTGGGCCGGCCGGCGGGCATCGACAACTTTTTCACACAGCCCACGATCTTTCGGAGGTGACGTCCGACATGCGCATAGCTCGTGAGGAGATCGTCGGCCCGTGATTTCGATCATACCCTAAAAGGACGAAGAAGAGGCAATCGCCAGTCATCAGATCCGGATGCGCTTGCCGCGCGCATCCGTGCCGGCCAGGTTCATATCAACTCTCCCGCTTGGGACGGAGCGGCCGACTTCGGCGGTTAAAAGCGATCGGGTATGGCCGCGAGTATGGTGTAGTATCTCGTGACGAAGTCCCATTCTCGGTTATTCACAAGGCGACGCCGCGCGGTTGGCTCGCCAGGGCAGTGGCTTCAGCGACTGACGAAGCATAGTCAGGAAAGCGGTAGTCCGCGCGCTTCGCCCGTGTCGCGATCCGAGGATGGCGACGATATCGGCCGGCGGCAGCTTCCAGTTGGGAAGCACCTGCCACAGCCGTCCCTCGGCGAGGTCCTCTGCAACTGCCCACTCGGAACGCATCATGATGCCCTGGCCAGCCAGCGCCCAATCCCGAACGACGGCACCATCGTTGCTCGACATGATCGGATTAACGCGTACTGTCGCACTTTCCTGCTGTGATCCCTTGAACCGCCAGAGCGTTACATCCTCCTCATTCTCTCGGACGACAAGACAGCGATGTCGAGCAAGATCGGCGGGCGTAGAAATGGGCAGAGCCGAAGCGAGGTATTCTGGACTCGCGCACAGAATTCGAGGGTTCGGCGCAAGTGTCGTCACGACCTGGTCCAGATGCGCGGATGCCCCGATGTGAACAACGACCTCATAGCTTTCAACAAGCAGAGCCGAGGGATGGTCGGACAGTTGCAGGGTGGCGGTGGCGCTGCCATGCTCTCGAGCAAACGCTTCCACAACAGGGGCCACATAGAACCTGCCGAACCCGTGTGGTGCTGCGACCCTGAGGTGCCCGCGAACCGCTCCCCTACGATCAGCCAATGCCTCTGCAAGCGAGTGTATGGCATCGCTGACAATAACGCTGTGAGAAGCGACCAACGAGCCTTCTTCGGTAAGGCGCAGGCTACGTCCGGACCGGTCGATCAGCCTCACCCCGGCTTTCTCTTCAAGTGCGCGCAGGCGCTGGGTCACCGCCGGAGGTGTTACGTTCAGCTTTCTCGCGCTTTCTGCGAGAGACTTCGAGCCTGAAAGGACCGAAAAAAAAGCAAGATCGTCGGACGTGAGCATTAATCCACACCTAAACGGGACATTCACCGCTCGTTAATTGCCATCTTTAGATCTTGGCGACAAGGTGAAATTAAGGGATCGGATGAATGGATGTAGCGACGTTCGACTGAACTGGTTGGGCCGGGAGCGCTGCTCGATTGGGCGCCCGACTTCCGAGCGATCAATGCGCGACCGCCTCTTACTGTGATCACCGGCCGCTGGTACGCTTTTGAGGCCTGGACATCACGGAGAACTCGCAATGAATGCTAAGGAGTGCGTCTGACAGCCGGATCTCTGTGGGATTCTGTACTTCAGGAAAAGTGATCAAAGTCAATCGGAACCGAAAAGCCCGTCTTCACCCGGTCCATGACCACCATCGTCTTGAAGCCTTTGATATCGGGATTTTCATAAAAGAACTTGCGGGTAAAGACCTCGTAGTCCTCCATGCTTTGAGCAGTGACAATCAGGACGAAGTCCGCGTCTCCGGTTACATAGTAACCGTTCATGACTTCCGGCGTCTGCCGGATCGATTGCTTGAACCGATCAACGATGTCCGCTCTTTCGCGCTCGAGCGTCACCAGCACAAGCATTGCGATAGGCCGGCCGACGAATTTGGGTTTCACAATCGAAACTTCCGCCTCAATCACACCCGCCTCACGTAGTCGCTTGAGGCGGCGCTGTACCGCAGTAGCCGAAAGACCGACCATCGCACCGAGTTCTTCGCTGCTGTGCTTGTTATGTTTTTGCACGATGCTGAGCAGGCGAGCATCAAGGCGATCGAGCTGCAATGGAAAATTCCGCATAATTTCATCGTTTGGTCGCCCCAGAAAGCAGGATTTCTTCATGTGGTCAACAGTTGTCGGGAAATTCGGCGTTTGAATGCCCCTATGCTTCTTTTGGCAAGGCAGTGGGGCGACGGAAATGTCGAGAATGCCAGGGCGACATGCTCGGGGGTGTGGCGATCTTCCAGACGCTCTTCGGTTGCAGCTCGGTGTTGGCGCTGACCGCCATAAGGCATCGGGATGCGCAAACTCAAATATGTGGGCTTCGGCGGACTGGCCGCGCAAGGAAATGACGATGACGAATATTGCTGAAATCGCAGAAATGGACCGCAGAACGGTTCTCCATCCTTTCACTTATCTAAAGGATTACGCATCGGGCGATACTGATCCTACCATCATCGAGACCGGCAAGGGCATTCGTATAAAGGATGCGACCGGCAGGGAGTTCATCGACGGGTTTGCCGGCCTTTATTGCGTGAACATCGGTTACGGTCGCACCGAAGTTGCGGAAGCGATCGCACGGCAGGCCTACAAGCTGGCCTATTACCATTCTTACGCCGCTCACACCACCGAAGAGCTGGCACGTCTTTCCGACCGGCTTGTCAGAATGGCGCCGGGAAACATGTCGAAAGTATTCTATGGCCTTTCAGGCTCCGACGCGAACGAAACCCACGCGAAAATCGTCTGGTACTACAATAACCTGCGCGGAATGCCGAAGAAGAAGAAGATCATCGCACGTGAGCGCGGATATCACGGGTGTTCCGTTGTCGCCGGCTCGATGACGGGTCTTAGCTTCTACCACGATCATATGGACCTGCCGGTTTCCGGGATCCTTCGGACGGGCGTCCCGCATTTTTACCGGGGTGCACTGCCTGGAGAAACCGAAGAGGCGTTTTCGCAGCGCCGTGCCGATGAATTGGAGGCACTCATTATTGCCGAAGGGCCGGAAACGGTTGGCGCATTTATCGCCGAGCCGGTGCTTGGAACCGGCGGCATTACCCCGCCGCCCGCCGGATATTGGCCTAAGATTCAGGCGGTGCTTCAGAAATATGACGTGCTGCTGATCGCCGATGAAGTGGTTTGCGGATTCGGCCGCACCGGTGCCATGTTCGGATCGCATCTCTACGGTATGGAGCCCGATCTGGTCACTGTTGCCAAGGGTCTGACCTCCGCCTATGTGCCCCTGTCCGCCTCGATTGTGTCACAAAAAGTCTACGACGTAATGGAGGCAGCAACGCCGCGTGTGGGTTCCTTCTCGCATGGTTATACTTATTCCGGACATCCGATCGGCGCTGCGGCTGCAAACGCGGTCCTCGACATCGTCGAGCGGGAGGATCTGGCGGGCCAGTCCGCGACAAAAGGCGCCTACCTGCTGAAACGGCTGAAGGCGGAATTCGATCAGAACCCGATTGTAGGCGAAGTTCGCGGCGTGGGGATGCTTGCTGCGCTCGAGTTCGTGTCCGACCGCGGAACCAAGGCCTCGTTCGATCCGGGTCTCAAAGTTGGAGCACGTATTTCCCAGGCGGCCCGTAATCGCAACCTGATTGCCCGGGCGATGCCGCACGGGGACATCCTGGGCTTCGCTCCGCCGCTGGTCATGACCGAAGCAGAAATCGATGAAATGGTCGCGATCGCGAAAGCCGCGGTCGACGAGGTACTGAAGGAACTGGACGCTCAAGGTGCTGTGGCTGGATGATGGATGACCAATTGGCTGGAAAGTTGTCAGGCATGAACGAGGTTCTGAAGGTCCATGAGCTGACCAAGGCGTTCGGATCCACGAATGTATTGGATGGCATCAGCTTCCGCATGAAAGAAGGGGAGGTGATCTCTTTGATTGGATCGTCAGGATGTGGAAAGAGCACCGCCCTCCGCTGCATCAACTTTCTGGAGACGCCGACGTCCGGGCAGATCGAGTTCCTGGGTCAGGAGATCTCTGTCAGTTGCAATAAGCGTGGCGAGAGCGAAATCGTCAACGCTTCATACATCAGAGCGTTTCGCCAGCGGATTGGCATGGTGTTCCAGAACTTCAACCTCTGGCCTCACCGTACCGTCCTCGGCAACGTGACGGTGGCCCTGGTCTATGCGCTGAAAATGACCAGAAAGGAGGCCGAAGAGGTTGCACTGTCCGCCTTGTCAAAGGTTGGCATGGCGAGCTTCCGGGACCGCTATCCGCATCAACTGTCGGGCGGGCAACAGCAACGGGTTGCGTTCGCGCGTGTGCTGGCAATGCGACCAAAATTGATGTTGTGCGATGAACCAACATCCGCACTCGACCCGGA
Organism: Rhizobium giardinii bv. giardinii H152; assembly: GCF_000379605.1. Lineage (GTDB taxonomy): Bacteria > Pseudomonadota > Alphaproteobacteria > Rhizobiales > Rhizobiaceae > Pararhizobium > Pararhizobium giardinii. Next base: position 23,043 of record NZ_KB902682.1, read on the forward strand.
ACTCGTCGGGGAAGTGCTGAAGGTTATCCGCACACTGGCCGAAGAGGGCGCCACGATCCTCCTCGTCACGCATGAAATGCGGTTCGCACGCGATGTGTCGAACCGGATGATATTCCTGCAAGAGGGCCGCCTTGAGCAGGACGACACGCCGGAAGAACTACTTCGAAACCCCGCCACGGAAGGGGTAAAGCGGTTTCTATCGAACGTGATGCCAGCCAGCGCCCAGAGGCGTCTGGCCACAACAACAACCATAAAAGGGTAACAGACATGATCAGCAAAATCTTCAAGTCAGCATTGGCAACCAGCTTGCTCGTCTCCGCTCTGTCCACGGCCGTTTCGGCCAAGGATGGCGTCCTGCGCATCGGCACGGAAGGCGATGCGCCGAAGTTCAGCATGGCTGACCCGAGCGGTAACGTGACCGGCTTTGACGCCGATATCGCCAATGGCATCTGCGCCGAACTCAAGTTGAAGTGCGAGTTCGTGGTGCAGACGTTCAGCTCGTTGGTGCCATCCATGGACAGCGACCGGTTCGACGTCATCATTTCCGGTCTTGGGATTACCGCCGAGCGCCAGAAGAAGATCGATTACTCCATTCCCTATGCAACCACGCCTCTTTACTTCGTCGTCGCGAAGGATTCTCCGCTCGCCGGACTGAAGAGCCTGCCCGAAATCGAAAAAGCCATCGAAGGCAAAAGTGTCGGCGTCGCCACCGGCACGACCTACGCCAAGTTCATCGAAAAGCGGATGCCTGGCGTCGAACTGAAGACTTACGACGCAGTCACGCAGCAGACCGCCGACCTCGCAAGTGGTCGCATCGATGTTGCTTTCGGCGACTCGCCGACCTGGATGGACTTTCTTGCAACACCTGACGGCGCCAACTTCGCGAAGATCGACGTGAGGATCATGGCCATGGATGCCCCCGACGTTCTTGGGCATGGCATGGGCATTGGCATGCGCAAGGGCAACACCGAGCTCAAAGCGAAAGTGGACGCCGCGCTTTGCAAGATGGTCGATGACGGCAAAGTGAAAGAAGCCTCCATGCAGTGGTTCCAGGACGACTATACCATTCCCTGCAAGAAGTGATCTTTGAAGATGCGACCTGTCTTGGCTTGGTCCAAGGCAGGTCATTGGGATGGTGTCAATGCTAGCTGAATTCTGGATATTGATGGTGGAGCGAGGCTGGGCGCTTGCTCTGCTGCGGGGAAGTGCCGTCACGATTGCGATCGGCCTGCTCGGCATGTTTTTAGGTTTTGTTGTTGCAACCCCGTTGGCTGTTCTGCGTTGGCAGAAAGTCGCCGTGGTTTCGCAACTTGTCGACTCCTATAGTATCGTTGTGCGTGGTGTTCCGGGGCTGCTGGTAATCTACCTGCTGTTCTTCGGGTCAGTCGATATGGTCAAGACCGTTGCCACCGCGTTTGGCTATCAGGACTCGGTTGACAATGCCTATCCATACATTGTCGGCGTGATCGCCATTGCTGCAATCTCGTGCGCTTATTCCATCGAGGTCATTCGCGGCGCACTTCAGGCGGTGCCCTATGGCCTGCTTGAAGCTGCGAAATCGCTCGCCTTGCCAACGGGGATCACCTTCTCCCGCATCACCTTTCCGCTGGCATTACGGCTGGCGCTTGGAGGGATCAACAATGTCTGGCAAATGACGATCAAGGACACATCGCTGATTTCGGTGATCGGACTGCAGGAACTGATGAGAACAGCCGCGATCGGGGCCGGAATTACCCGCTCTCCGTTCATCTTTTATTGCATCGCTGCGGCTTTGTTCTTCGGCATGACTGCCGTCAGTCAAACTCTGTTTTCCAGAGCAGAACGCGCGCTCAATCGCGGCTTCGGAGCGCGATGATATGAATCTCGATATCGTCACATATGCCATCCCCTTCCTACTTGTCGGCGCCAAGACGACATTGCTGATTGCCCTGTTCGGAATTGTCTTAGGATTCCCGTTCGGTATCGTCGTTGGCCTAGGGCGCGGCTCGAAGAATAGGGTTCTGCGCAACATCTGCGACAGCTACTGCGCTATATTCCGCGGGACACCGATGCTGGTGCAGATATTCATCATTTACTACGGATTGGCCCAGGTAAGCTTCATTCGTCACAACCCGGTTCTGTGGTGGCTGATCGGGGAGGGCCTAAACGCGGCGATCCTCGCCGTCGTGCTGAACACCGGCGCTTACACCGCTGAAATTTTCCGTACGGCTTTCCTCTCTCTGCCCAAGGGTCTTATCGAGGCGGCCGAAGCCTGCGGCATGTCTCCCTGGCATGTCTTTACCCGGGTGAAGTTTCCGCTCGCATTGCGCCAGGCGCTACCCGCCTACAGCAGCGAGGCGGCCATTGTCGTCAAGGAATCGAGCCTCGCGTCGACGATCACCGTCCTCGAAATCACTGGATACGCCAAGAGGTTGATGAGCGAGACCTTCGCTATCATGGATATCTTTATCATCACCGCTGCCCTCTATCTCGCCATGAACGTTGTTGCTTTGACGGCATTGAAACTCCTCGAACGGCGCCTGTCGTTTGTCCGATAACCTCTCACAAGAAGGGACTTGACCATGTCTAACCTCACTTTCGTCGACCAGAACAACCTGCCGGAGCCGCGCAAGGGTCAGCCCGCGCCCGACCGGCTTGTCGAGGGAAACCCGCAGTTCCTGTCCTGGGACATCGCCCAGACCGCTGACGGCGTTGTTCGCTCCGGCGTATGGGAAGCGACGCCCGGCGCCTATCGCTCGATCAAGGGCGAGACCTTCGAGGTTTGTGTCATTCTTTCCGGCGTTTCGGAACTGACCGAGGATGGCTGCGAACCGCGCCGGATCGGCGCCGGCGACAGCTTCGTCATGCATCCCGGCTTCGTGGGTACCTGGAAGGTCATTGAGACCACGCGCAAGCTCTGGGTCTGCCGCGATTAAATCGTCACCAGCACGGTTCGTCCCATCCATTACGGTATTCGCTCATGATCCAAACTCCGCGGCATTCGGTTAAATCAACGCCCTACCGGTGGGACGACTGCATCTTTGCGTCTCTGTCGGTTCGGGATGTCGACAAGACTTGTGATGTGGCCATCGTCTGGGGTGGATATACAGGCTTGTCCGCGGCAATCGAACTGGCGCGGGAAGGTCAGCATGTCCAGCTCTTTGATCGTCAAATTTTGGGTCAGGCAGCATCCAGCCGAAACGCTGGTATGGCGAGCGGTAGCATCCGACCGGGACGCAAGGAGCTGATCAAGCGCTTAGTGAGGACAGGGCAAATGGCATCCTCATGGAAGGGAAGGCTGCGAGGCAGGATCTCTGGCATTTCCTTAAGGAAGAGAATGTCGAATGCGATTTCTTCCTGTCTGGTCTGTCGACGGAGCGATGACGGCCGACGAGGCCGAAGAGCTTCGCCGTCACGCCGGCTTCCTTCACCGCAACCTTGACTCGAGGCATTTCAGGTCGAGCGAGCGGACGTTGGAAACGTACATCGGCACGGACTGGGAATCCACCGATCAAACCAATATGGTTTCACTTTGCGTCGGTGAGCTGCCACCACTCGCCACGTTGGGGCGTTGAGTTGCAGTATCTGAACGTGGAATTGGACTTCTACGCTGTACCAACTCAAAAATGGACAAATTTATTTGGCAAACCAATTTGGTTTATATTGACACCAATAGCGAAACCAATTTTATAATGGCGTTCACTCAAGCTCGGTTGGTAACGAATGGTGCAGAACGTGAAAACACAACATACACATGACACAACCCGCCTTAGCCATTTGGAGGCGACTGCTGCAGTCGGCGATGTTCCCACTCAGCTTTTGATTGGTGGCGAATGGATCTCAGCAAAAGGGGGGCGGACTTTCGACGTGATGGATCCCGCGACCGAAGAGGTGCTCGCCGCTGTCTCTGACGGCGATATCGCGGAGGCAATTGCCGCTGTGGATGCGGCGGAAGAGGCCGCCGCCGACTGGAAGGCGACTTCGCCGCGCCGGCGCTCGGACATTCTCATGAAGTGTTTCCACCTGATGAATGATCAGGCAGAACGGCTGGCGCGCATGATCACCGCGGAAAATGGCAAGGCGCTTCCGGACGCTAGGTCGGAAGTCACCTATGCGGCCGAATTTTTTCGCTGGTATGCGGAAGAGGCTGTGAGGGCGCCCGGTGAACTCGGGCCTGCACCGGCGGGAGCGAATCAGATCATGGTAACCCATGAGCCAATCGGCATTGCCGTCCTGGTAACGCCCTGGAACTTTCCCGCAGCCATGGCAACCCGGAAGATTGCTCCCGCGCTCGCTGCGGGCTGCACCTGCATCCTGAAGCCTGCAGCGGAGACCCCTCTGACCGCGTTGGCGATCGGCGAGATCATGCGGCAGGCCGGCGTCCCTGCTGGGGTGGTCAACATCGTGACAACCACCAAGGCGGGGCCTGTCGTGAGCGCCATGCTGCATGACAAGCGGGTGCGCAAGCTGTCTTTCACCGGCTCGACAGGCGTTGGCAGGCGACTACTGCACGAGGCGGCGGACCAGGTCATCAGTTGTTCAATGGAACTGGGCGGCAATGCGCCTTTCATCGTATTCGATGATGCCGATGTGGAAACCGCCGTCGCCGGCGCAATGGTCGCCAAGATGCGGAACGGCGGTGAGGCTTGTACGGCCGCGAACCGCTTTTACGTTCAAAAGAGGATTCTGGCTGAGTTCATGCGGCGTTTCGCGGAAGAAATGGCGGCACTCAAAGTCGGACCAGGCCTGGCTGCGGATACGCAACTTGGCCCACTGATCACCGAAGCCGCGGTCGCTAAGGTCGAACGGCTCGTGGACGACGCAATTGCCAAGGGAGCCCGCCTCGTTACAGGTGGCAGCAGACTGGGCGGCGAGGGCTTCTATTATCTACCAACCGTCTTGGCCCACGTCTCTCCCGACGCTGAAATACTTCGCGAGGAAATCTTCGGTCCGGTCGCGCCAATCATTGCGTTCGATACTGAGGACGAGGTCGTCGAACTAGCCAACGATACCGAGTATGGATTGGTCTCCTATGTTTTCAGCCGTGACCTCAAGCGCGCGCTTGCTGTCGCCGGACGCCTCGAAAGTGGCATGGTTGGGATCAACCGAGGTGTCGTCTCCGACGCTGCCGCACCGTTCGGCGGCATGAAGCAGAGCGGCCTCGGGCGCGAAGGTAGCAACCACGGCATGCTCGAATACCTCGAAACGAAATACATCGCCGCGACTTGGTAGGCGCAGCCTCAAATTCGGCTCACGCTTGCAGCGGAAGCCCATTAAAGACCGGGCAGTGTCGCCGTCGTCACGGTACAGCTTGAAGGTAGGCTCCGCCCCGATAACGCTAATAAGGCTTCGTCTGTTTGATGGCGGTAAGCGATTCCCGAGATCAGCCCGCCGCCGACGGGAACGATGGTCGATGGCCACTACGACATCGTAATCGGCGGCGGGTTCACCTCTTGGCGCCGCCCGGCTCGCAAAGGCAGGTGCCAACGTCTTCGTACTGGAGGCGGAGACGGTGGGCTGGGGCGCCTCCGGCCGCAGTCACTTGAACAATGGGCTTGCGCATAGCTATCTGGCGGAAAAGGCGGAGCTTGGCAAGGAGCGGGCGATCGCGCTTTACAAGGCGCTCGATGACCGATCGATACGATCGAAGCTAAGAACGGATTGCAGCTTCCGCCGCGCCGGTAAGCTGAAGCTCGCCTCGAAAACCCCAGCACATCCAGGCGCTCGCTCGCGCAACTTCGAAGCCGTCCAAGCCGAGGTCGATCCGACACGACGTTGCTTGGCGCAGGCGACCTGAAGCAGGAGATCGGCTCTCCCTGTTCAGAGCGATGCTCTCTCGATATGGGCCGCTACGTCATGGATGCGCAGAGGCAACCAAGCGTCAAGGCGCGATGATATTCGAGAATGTCGCCGTCACCGACCATCGGCAGGCGGGCTGCGGCCATCGTCTGAAAACCAGCCGCGGCAGGTCACCGCCGATGCGGTGCTAGTTGCAACAGCGCCCATACGCCTTCGACTACTTCCGGCGCCGGTTATTGCGGTAGGCAGCTTCATCATTGCCACGCGGCCTCTGACCGAAGCGGAGATCGGGCCGCGACCGATGAAGGGGTTCGAATGGCCGGCCGTCCCGGGGGCACTTCGGAAGGCCTTGGTCCTGCATGATTAAAACGCGCTGAACAGTGTCGGCTTGGCACTTGGTGTCCCAGATTTCCGCCATTCCGCCATGATCAGAGCCCGCCGACCTCGACTCTGGAGCCGTCAAAGAAGCCCGACAGACGGAAGGGCGTGGGATCAACGCAAGGCTCATCGTTAGCAACCAGATCAGCGGCCAGGCGGCCGATGCCCGGGCCAATGCCGAAGCCATGGCCGGAGCCGCCAGCAGCCAAATAAAGGCCCTTCACATGATCGGAAGCCGAGATGACCGGTACCGCGTCCGGTGTGCAATCCACATAGGCACCCCAACTGTCGGCGACTTCGATGCCCGCTAGCGCAGGGAACTGCGCTGTAACACCTTTCAGAATAGCCGCGATCGTACGGCGGCTCGGCGTTGGGTCGAGAACGCGAGTCCGCTCGAAAGGCGAAAGCCTGTCCTTGGTCCAACTCCGCTCTGCGAGAGAAAACGCCGCCGACGCGCCAATAATGCCGCCGCCGATGACAACGACATCGGCCATTGCGGGTAGCTCTTGATCGCTCGGAATGCGTTTGAGGAGTGGAGACATTGAGACTGACCTTAATTGATCTATTCTGGACCGTTTGCTGCTGGTCCGGCGGGAGCACTTGGGGCGAGAACGGCTATCGCATCGACTTCGATGTGATAGCCGTAGTGGAGTTCGGAAACCGGAACGACGGTGCGCGCCGGACGGGCATCCCCCAGCCGTGCTGCATAAACCTGGTTGAAGCGGGGCCAATTGCTCACGCCGACAATATAGGCGGTCACCCTGACGAGATCGGCCGGGGTTCCGCCGGCAGCCTCCAGAACCGCCAGCATGTTGTCGATGGCCTGCCCCGCCTGCGTCTCGAAACTGTCGTCGGCAAGCGGCTGCGCCCCCGGCCGGATCGGCAGTTGCCCGGAAATATAAAGGTGCTGACCGGCCAGCTTCGCTTGCGAGTAATGACCCGCAGGACTGGGCGCACGATCGGTACTCACGGTTGAGTTGGACATTACCAGCCTCCGAAGCGTGGCCAGCAGGCCTCAACGGCGTGCGAGCGACCGCGGACCACATGATAGGCTGCGTGCTGCGAAGCGGTAGCGCAGGCATGGTTCGGCAGGATCCGCACCCGGTCTCCTACCGCCAGATCGGGTAGGCGCGCGCCCGACCCGGGCCGCACGGCGATAATTCCATGCTCCTGGTTCGCATCGGCAACGATGATGTCACGATAGGTATTGCCGCCGATGTCACAGACGAGACCATAGCCCTGATCGATGGCTTGCTTGCTGGTGCCACGGTCCCGCGACAGCGACATCCATCCGCCATCGGTTATGATCCAGCCCTTCTCGCGCTGGTGTCCGATAACGGTCGCAAGAACGCTGACCGCGATGTCATCCACCTGGCAGATCCCGATGCCTGCCATTACCAGATCAAAGAACACGAACACGCCGGCGCGAACTTCGGTCACTCCGGCAAGATCCTTCGCGTGATGGGCCGTCGGCGTCGAACCGACGCTGACGAGCGGGCACGGCAGGTCCGCACTGCGCAGCAACTGCGCGGCTTCCACAACGGCCAATCGCTCCGCTTCCGCATAGCGCTGCTGCGCCTCGACGCCCCCACCCTTGTAGCTGTCGCCGGCATGGGTCAGAACGCCACGCAGCTCGGCACCTGCCCTAAGCACCTGCCCGATCTCCAGCAACTGGGCATGGTTGGAGGGTACAACACCCGAGCGGTGGCCGTCACAATCGATCTCGATCATGGCAGGGATGCGCATTCCCGCGGCCCGGGATGCCTCGGCGACCGCCTGTGCCTGCTCGACAGTGTCCAGAATGACCACGAGATCAACGCCCTTGGCGCGCAGCTCGGCGACACGCGCGAGCTTCGCCGGTGCAATGCCTACCGCGTAGATCATGTCGCGAACGCCTGCGGCCGCGAACTGCTCGGCTTCCTTCAGCGTGGAGACGGTCGCCGGCCCCTCGGGCGCGCTCATGAACCGCCGGGCCACTTCAATCGACTTCGCGGTCTTCAAATGCGGTCGCAGTGACACGCCAAGGGCATCAAGCCGGCTCCTGAGCCGCGAGACATTCCGGTCCATCCGGTCCGCATCCAGAACCAGACAGGGCGTTTCCAGCGCCTCAAGACTGGTCGTGGCGGCCGGGGCGGGCGGGTCGATAGTCGCTAGATCCATGTGTCTGGTCTCCAAATTCGAAGTTCACCTTGCCGCCAAATCGTAAAGATGGCAATTAATGATCGGTGAAGGTTCGATTCAGGTTCGCGTTAATACTGGCGCTGCAATACCACACGCGTCAGCCTGAATCCGCCGGAGCACTTCGCACTCCGTCTGGATCTCCAACCGCAGGTTTGAACTGCCGGAAAAAGCGCCATTGAAAGCTGCCGTTCCAATGGTAAACCCTGCAGCACCAGACCGCACGACCGCCGCCATCCTTTCGGCGCTGTCGATCGATCCGGCAACAACCACAGGCTTGTCGACGGCCTCGCACACGCGTGTCATCAGCTCTTCGACATCGCCGTTGAAGCGATAGGCGAGCAGATCGAGACCGCTGACCCCCTTGATCGCCGTCAACTGCCGGGCACTTTCCACAATTGTTTGGATCGTCCCTTCGAGCTTGCTCGGATGACCGACGATCTTGCCGGGGAAAGGATAGTAGCGGATATTCCTGCTGGCGATAAGCGGCAGGACGACATTCGGTCGGGTCCCACCCATCAAGATGTCCACGCCGAGGTCGATTGCGGCCTGCGCGGATCGTCGCTCGCTCTCCTCGTCGAGGCTGACCACTTCTAGGTAGAGCGTCGCACCCGATGCTTTGATTGCTGACGCAAGGTCCAAAAGTTTATCGAACGGCAGGCCAATATCCTTGAAACCCACATGCGTGATGCCGGCGGCAAGCACCTCCTTGAGGCGATCAGCCGCGTCGGCAACGGTCCGGTCCTGGTTGGTCAGCATGAAAATGAAGTCGGGGGAAGTCCGGGGCATCGAAAGCGCTCCTAGATTGCGTTGAGAAGCAGCGCCTGGTCGAAGGCGTAGCGAAGAGAGGAATGGTCGGCCGTACCTTGGCCTGCGATGTCGAATGCGGTGCCGTGATCGACGCTGGTGCGGATGAAGGGCAAACCGATGGTAACGTTGACGCCGTTGTCGATACCGAGATACTTGACCGGAACGAGCCCCTGGTCGTGATATTGCGCGACGACGATATCGAACTCGCCCTTGCGGGCCCGCATGAAAATCGTATCTCCGGGCCACGGACCGGACGCGTTTATTCCAAGCTCCTGAGCTCGGCTGATCGCTGGTGCGATAATGTCGAGATCTTCGCGTCCGAACATGCCGTTTTCACCGGCATGGGGATTGAGGCCGGCGACCGCAACGCGGGGCGAAGCAATACCATAAGCTTTGACTGCCCTGTGCGCTAATTCGATCGTTGTGAGAACCGAATCCTGCGTCACGCGGTCGATCGCATCGCGTAACGAGACATGGATCGTAACCAGAATGACACGCAGTTCGTCGTTTGCCAGCATCATCGCGAACTTGTCGGTCCCCGACCGTTCTGCAAGGATTTCGGTATGGCCGGGATAATTGAGCCCACCCTTTTTCATTGCTTCTTTGTTGATCGGTGCAGTAACGATTGCCCTAATGTTGCCTGCCAGTGCTTCGTCGATCGCTCTCACGACATAGTCGTAGCTGGCGCGGCCAGCGCGAGCGTCGACCTGACCGATCGGCAAATCGTCAGGTAGATCCGAAACTTTGAGGACGGCTATGAGTTTGCCGTCTGGGACAGCCTCATCGACTGACGTGATGGGCTGCACCTGGAGCGGAAGATCGAGGAGTCGAACAGCACGTTCCATCACCTTGGCGTCACCAATCACCACCGCATGCTCAGGCAGGCCGTCCGCAAAAATGCGTGCGACGATTTCCGGGCCGATCCCACAAGGATCGCCCATGGTTATTCCGATAGGCTTCTTCATCTCTTATCTCCAAGCCAGAGGCCCCGAAGCAATTCGGCTGATTTCAGCATGACATTCGACGAACCAAAGCCGCCTGCCTTTGTGATGATGTGAATGGGATGCGATCCGGTCGTGCGCCCGAGCGGAATTCCAGGCTCGATCTCACCCAAAAGTTCGAGTGAACCAATTTCAAGTATACCCAACACGGATTCGGCAGTGTCGCCGCCGGTCACGAAGAGCCCGGTCACGGGATAACGCTCCATAACCATGCGCACCGCCTGACCAAGAGCGATCGCAATGGATCGAGGATCGGCCGACGTGCCGCGTTCAGACGTTGTTAGGATGACATCTCCGGTTGGCCCCGATTGGCTGTACTGCGCAACGGCGCTTTCGGCCGCGAGAACCGGAGAGCGAGACGCCTCCTCGGAGTCGACGACGATCTGCCCGACGTTGTCGTTGCTTCTCAGCCTTGAGCATTGCTCGCGGCTCAGAGGATTGACGCTGCCGATGACAAAGAGATTGAGTGACGCCGTGCGGGTCGATCGTGCGGTGTCACCAGCTGGGCCAAAATAGTCCGCCAACGCAGTCGCCAGACCCGGCGAACCGCACCAAAGGATGGATTTTGGATCCGCCGCCGATTTCACCAGAAGGGCCAGATCGTCCTGCGTTGCTGCATCGGCTATCAGTAACTTCCTGCCATCCGCGACAAGTTCGCCGGATTTCAATGCGCGAACTTCCGCAAGCCCAAGAAAACGCACTTCCGCGTCAGGAATCCCCCGGAACAGGGCGCGAAGATGAGAGTCTGTTATGGGGTGGAGCGGGTCTCTTGCAAATTCGGTCTCCTCCAACGGCACGCCACGAAGAAGCTGCCGCCCTCCTTCAGTGGTTCGCCCACCCGCCGGGAAGGCCGGAGCCACGATTGCAACGGCCCGACCGGAAGCCGCGCGTGCAGCGGTTATTTCCGCTCCAACGTGCCCACGAATGGTGGAATCAACGGTACTGTAAAGTATATCCGAGGCCGCCAGGCTTTTTGCGGCCAGCGTCGCCCGATCGACAGCGTCCTCAACGGATACTGCACGGCTTGCCTTGTTCACCGAGATAATCGCGGCATTTTCCAGAGGCGATCGCTGATGATCGGTGAAGACAAAGCATCTGTGCCCCATGCTCACGAATGGTCCGGCGCCATCTGTTGCGCTCGTCAGATCGTCGGCGAGAATTCCTACCTTCAAAATCGCTCTCCCGTCGGTTCTCAATGATGCGAGAAAGTATTAGCGCTATTGCCTCCGGCGAAAAAACGATGAATTCTGACAGAATTCCGTCACTTCAAGTTACAGATATGGCCGCACGAGTCCCCTCATTATCCACACTGAGAGCCTTTGAATCCGCTGCCCGTCATTTGAATTTCGGTCGTGCCGGCGATGAATTGTTTGTCACACACAGCGCCATCAGCAAGCAAATCCGCTTGCTTGAGGAAGACCTTGGAGTGGCTCTTTTCGAACGAAGAAACAGGGCCGTTTTCCTCACCGATCCGGGGCGACGCCTTCTTGTTACGATGAGCGAGGTGCTTCGCCAGATCAGCGATTGTTGCGAGGTCATAAGAGTCGGCGGTTCGGCACCGCTGGTGGTCTCTTGCGAGCCGACATTCACGCAGCGGTGGCTAATTCCTCGCCTTCCGCAATTCAATGCACTTCATCCGGATGTCGAGGTTCATGTATTGGCCTCTGGTGGTCCGGTGAGCTTCGACAGAAGCCATATCGATTTGGCACTACGGAGAAGCGATTTTAGCTGGTCGCCCGGGCTCTTTGTGGAAACGCTAGTGGAAGAACGTGTTAGCCCTGTATGCGCGCCACGCCTGTTGGCTTCCGGCGAACATGAAATTCTCTCCTTGCCTCGCATCCATTCGGCCACGCGTCGAGACGCGTGGGTACGATACATCGCCGATAATCAACTCGCAGATCCAAATCCACCCGGCAACCAGGTATTCGAACATTTCTATCTGAGCATAGAGGCGGCAATCGCTGGCTTAGGTGCTGCAATCGGTCCCGAGCCGTTGGTAGCCGATGCTTTGGAAAGCGGGCAGCTGGTGGCGCCGCGGGGATTCTCCGGCAACGGCTATAGCTACATCCTGTTGAGCCGCCTTCCCTTCGAAGGCGATGCTAGAAAACGTAACTTCCTCTCCTGGCTTCGCGCGCAGTTTGGCCCATGAGGCGCGCAGTCTGGTCAGCTCCCTGAGGCTGATACTCTGCTTCGTGAGATAATGTGCTAGATGAGCGACATGGCGGAGATCGCAACCTTGACGGTCACTGGGACAGCATGCGTCGATACCATGGTCGCGCAAAGTTCAGATGCTGGGGCCTAGTATGTTTGTTCTGGCTTCAATGATGTGGTCGTACATATTCCGCTCAGCCTCTCTGCTGTCACGATCTTTGATTGCATCGAGAATCGCCTGATGGCTGACGATATACGCTGTCATGCGCTCAGAGGTCAGCGATTGTTCTTTCATTTTTCCCCAGAGGTTTCCCGCCCGTACTGCGTGAATACCTTCATAGAGCGAGGCAAGAAGACCGTTACGCGCGGCCTGAACGATTATGCGGTGAAAGACAGCGTCCCATTTCTCGAAATCGCCCAGTGATTCCGACGTGTTGCCTCGAACGATTGACTTCTGCATTTCTTCGATTTCCTGCCTGGTCGCCCGCAACGCTGCCAGAGCGGCGATCTTGGGTTCTATGATAAGCCGAGCCTCGAAAACTTCCGCCGGATAGGTGCGCAATGCGCTTCCTTCATTGCTCAATGGGCGACGAAGGGCGCTCGAACTTACCCCGCTGCCGGCGATAAAGGTCCCCCTGCCAACATGCCTGATGAGGCGGCCTTCCTTCTCCAATGCACCAAGCATCCTTCGAAGGGCGGTGCGGGGCATCCCAAGTTTCAGCGCCAAGTCGCGCTCAGGAGGCAATCGATCCCCTGGCTCCAGACCTTCCGCGTCAATGAAATCCTTCAACACCAAGCTCATGCGCCGCCCTCCAACAATTATTTGCGCAACCAATTTGATCTATATTGACACCAATGGCAAGACCAATCCCTATATCAACCCGCGGATCACCGCTCTAATGGTAGCAGATGGCGCTGAAGGCCCAGTGGACAAACGCAGGCAGCAAGAATAGGGCAGCGACAAAACCGCGAACGAAAAGCTGCGTTGAAAAAGGGAGCTAAATCGATGGCCACAAAAATCGAGGCTGTTGCCATAAATGACGCAGCGCTGTCGGTGCGTGGCCTGACAGCCGACCTGCCGAAAGGCATGGCACGCGCTCATGCCGTCGAAAATGTCTCGTTTGAGCTCGAGCGTGGTCAGATCCTTCGCATTATCGGCGAGTCACGGTCAGGCAAGTCGGTAACGGCGAACACGATCATGGGACTCTTGCCCAAGATCATTCCAGTCACGTCGGGGGCGATTAATCTTGGCGGAACGACCATCGTCGGCGCGCCTGAAAAAAAATCGCGACAGCTGCGCGGCCGCGTCGTGTCGATGATCTTTCAGGATCCGCTTTCAGCGCTTACCCCGCTAATGACAGTCGGCGAGCAGGTTACCGAAGTGATGGCGGCCCATGGTGTGGGTACGAAAGCGTCGCGGCGGGACCGCGCGCTCGAGTTGCTCTGCCCGACCCGGAACTCATGTATCAGCAGTACCCCTTCCGGCTTTCGGGTGGTCAGCGCCAGCGACATTCAGCGTCGCAAGGATATGAGCGTCATGTTCATACCCCACGACTTCGGTGTTGTGGCTGAAATCGCCGACAGCGTCGTGGTTATGGACAAAGGGCGGATCGTCGAACAGGGAGGCGCCGACCAAGTTCTCAAATCCCCAGCCGCCCTTACACGCAGCGCCTGATCGCTGCCGTTCCGCACCTCACCGGCGAAGACGGAAAGCTCAAGGCGCAGAAAAGCGATGAGACGATTTCCGTCGGTCAATGGATTGTGCAAGACCTATCGCAGCGGCAGCGCGCTGTTCGGCAGCCAGCGAGTCGTGCCTGCTTCAGCCGCCGCTGCCCAGCTGGGGCAATATGCTGAACGGCGTGCAGCAATATCTGGGGACCGCAACGTGGCTGGCGACCATCCCCGGGGCGGCCATAACGATCGCTGTAACCAGCTTCAACTTCATCGGCGACAGGTTGCGTGATGCGCTCGATGTTCGCGGGGATCACAACTAAGAGAAGCACCATTTCGCGCGACACCCAAAAGGCCGTTTACCCGCACGTGAGGTCGGCGGAACAGAGTCTGCGTCGCCGCCACTGCACAGCGTTGGGAACGTCTGTTTCGCGACGGCTAATGAATGAGTTTTTAGCGTTCCCGTCAGGAATGATCGGAGCACGATGCCAGAGGAATGGAGACTATGCCGGTCCAGGTTCAGAAAGTAAGTGATAGCGCCTCTTTTCCAACCGAGGTTGACGTCGTCGTGATCGGGGCGGGGATCGTGGGTACTTGCACGGCCTATGAGCTCGCCCGCAAAGGGGTGTCCGTTGCTCTGCTTGAAAAGGGCATTGTCGGCGGCGAGCAGTCAAGCCGCAACTGGGGATGGGTCCGCCAGCAGAACCGCGATATCTACGAACTGGCCCTCGCCATGTACAGTCTGAGGCGCTGGGAGGAATTGGGCACCGAGATAAGCCGCGATCTTGGGTTTCGTCGAAGCGGGATACTTTACTGCACCAAAAACGAGGCGGATGTCGCCCGGTGGGAAAAGTGGGGCCAGGCTGCACGCATTCAGGGATTTCACAGCCAGATACTCAGTGCTTCCGAGGCTAACGAGCGGACTTCGGGTGGCACATCCTCCTGGGCCGGCGGCGTTTGGTCTCCGACCGATGGGAGAGCGGAGCCCAGCCTCGCTGTGCCTGCCATCGCCGAGGCCGCGAAGGAAACCGGGGTATCGCTCCATCAGAACTGCGCCGTTCGGGGCCTCGACATTGCAAACGGCCGGGTAACAGGAGTGTGGACGGAACGAGGACTTGTGAAAGCGAGCACCGTTGTTTGCGCTGGGGGAGCATGGGCTTCTCGCTTTTCGCATCGCTATGGCATTGAGCTGCCGGTCGCAAACATCTCCGGGACCGCGATCAAAACGACCCCCGCGCCCGAAATCATTCAAGCAGGATGCCTCTCGGCTTCAAACTTCGTGTTGCGGCGTCGGACAGACGGCTCCTACACGGTTGCCGTGCCGGGACATGGTACGCTCGACATCACGCCGCGGGGAATGCGATACGCATTCAAATTCTACCAGATGTATCGCAGCAAGATCAGCAAGAAGCTCAAATATCGCCTCAACAGCAGCTTCTGGAGTGGTCCAGATGCGTTCGGTGGTTGGGAGAACGACGAGATCTCGCCGTTTGAAAAGAACCGCATTCTCGATCCAGCGCCAGACGCTGAACTTGTCAAACTCGCCATCAGGAACCTTGAGAGCGAGTTCCCGGCGCTCAAAGGGATTGGGGCCGAGCGCGCGTGGGGAGGGCTCATCGATACCTCTCCGGACCTCGTTCCCGTTATCTCAACAGTGGAGCAACTGCCCGGTTACGTGATTGCCGCGGGCTTCAGCGGACACGGCTTTGCTATCGGGCCGGGGGCCGGTCGGCTGGTAAGTCAGATCGTCCTGAATGAAACGCCGATGACAGACATCTCACCCTACAGGCTGAACCGGTTCACCGATGGTTCGGTGATCAGACGTCCGGAAATGATGTAGCCCCGACCGCGGGTGTAACTCGAGGTACTGTTTGTCACCTGGCCATGCGCGAGACGCCGAAACCCACAACTGCGTGCGGGCTATAAAACCGGATCAGAACTGACATCAAGGTCCCGTCGAGTTTTGTGGTCTCAACTGTGATCGAAAAAATTTGGCGCAACAGGTGATCGCGAACTAGGCCGTGAACTCATTAAATCGAGGCTGACAAGAAATGCACGAGCTTCCGGTCTCCAAGACCGTCACCGACACCGCTAGCGCGGTCCACTACGACGTCGTCACCAAGTTACTGTCGCCGATGGGACAACGGTGAAAGTGACGGGCGGGTAGAACGTGGGCGCTTGCTGAAACGAGTGGGTACGCGCGACATTTTCTGTCGGCGTCAGGTTGATGCGATCATTGGAGAAGCGCGCTTTGGGTTTCTTCGACCCAACCGTCCGCTTTTATCTCTTTGAAAAGTTTAAGAGCGCTGTGTAGCAGTCGCTCGGCTTTATCTCTTTCAGTCGCGAGTTCAAATTTGCCAAAAGCAAGCAGGCTCTGGGCGAGCTCGGGCCGGGACTGGATTTTCTGAAGAACGGCAATACTTCGACGGAACTGCCCGTCGGCCGATTGGCGATCGCCGTTGGCCTCGTAGGCTTGGCCGAGTGCGCGGTGAGCAGCGCCGATCTCAAGCCTTGCAGTGACGCGCTCCGCGAGCTCCAACGCGCGTTCCGCAGATTGCAATCCCGCTGCAGCATCGCCTTCGGCAAGCTGCAATTGGCTCAGTGCGATATGCGGATAAATTTTGCAGAAATCGAAATCCAGGCGGCGCGCCGCCGTCTTCATTGCCGGCTCCAAAAAGGCTCGGGCATCGGAAATGCGGTTTAACTTCAAACAGGCGATGGCGGCCCAACCCGAAGCCCATAATACGACGTTCCACATCCTGTTTTCCCAAGCTGTCGATAAATTCTCGTCGACAACCCGGACTGCGCGGTGCCAAAGCCCCTTATAAAACCAAGGCTCCGCTTCCATTGCAAACCACGAGCGCACCTCCAGGCTGTGGGTAAACGCTGCAATCTCTCGGGCCATCTCCGCGAACTGCAGAGACCGTTCCAGCCTGCCGGCGCGAGCATTGTTGCAGCGGCCTGCGCCTGCGGCGAATTTACCGAGCTCTTCCAGAGCTCCGGCTTGCTTCAAGAGCTTGACGGCCTTTTCGATCTTCCCGAGCGATTCCTCAAGCCGTCCGGTATTGCCCAGGAAGTAGGCGTAACGGCGCGCGACCTGGGCCTGAAGCTCAGCGTCTGCGACACTGGCACGCCGCTCTGCGGTCGCCAGCAAAGACTCCTCCCGCCAAGCCATTCCCTTGAACGACTCCAGGCGTGCCAAAGCCGGGACATTTCCCTCAGCGAGTTCAATTGCCTTGTTGATCTGGTGAAGCGCCTCAGCGCGCTCTCCTTCAGTCGCGTATCCCTCCCCGCCGCTTGCGATTTGGGCCAGGACGGTTTCGAGGTAGGCTTGGCGGTACTCCGCGGTGTCGGGAAGGTGTTCATGAGCATGGATGGCGCGCCGGTAATGCTCGGCCGCCTCCCAACCAGCTGATCGGCTCTCGGCTTTCGCCGCAGCCAGAAGCCGGAAATTCAGCGACTCTTCCCACGCATGCGCACATTCGTAATGATGCGCCAGCAATGCGGGATCGGTGTCCAGCGACTGTCTGAGCGCACCCGCGACTCGCTTGTGCAGCTCTCTCCTCGTATCACGAAGCAAGCTGCTATAGGCAGCATCGTGAAGAAGCGCGTGCTTGAAGACGTAAGTCGCTCCCGAGGCGATTTGTCGGGAGACCAGCAGCCCGGCCTCTACCAGCTCGTCCAGAGCATTCTGGAGCGCAGCTCCGTTCAGGTCGCATATGTGCCCGAGGAGCTCGGTCGTGAACTCGCGACCAATCGCAGCTGCGGTCTGAATGACCGGCTTTCCCGTGGCCAGCCGGTCGAGCCGGGCCATAAGCAGGTCCTGAAGCGATGCGGGCACATCCAGCTCGAATTCACCAGTGGCAGTTGGTTTGCCGCTTCGTGTCTCGATGAGGGTCCGAGCCATCTCCTCAAGAAAAAGCGGGATGCCATCGCTCCGCTTGACAATCTCCTCAACTAGGCGCTCCGGAAGCAAGTCATCGTTTGACAGCGAATTTAGCATTTTCTCGCAGTCACGCTTGCTGATGCGATTCAACATCAGCGTCGTGACATGAGGCTGATCCGACCAGGGCACGCGGATGCCGGGGCGAGAGGTGACCAGCAGCAGAACCGGCAGGGACTCTACCCTGTCGACCAGCCTGCTGAGAAATTCGAGCGTGGACTGGTCGCACCAGTGCAAGTCCTCGAAGATGAGAACTGAGGGGCCGTTGGCGCAGGAGTCTTCCACGAGGCCCGCAAGCACGTCATAGGTTCGCTCCGACTGTTGGGCCGCATCGAGGCTCGGCGACCCCTCTCCTCCATTCTTCGGAATTGAGAGAAAGGTAGCGAGGACCGACAATTGCTCCTTGGTGCCGTGAGCGGACATCCGGAGCATCGCAGCAAGCCTCCTCAACTTTTCGCCAGGATCGAGGTCCGGCCGAATGTCGGCCGCCTGCTCAAGCTGCATGGCCAAAGGGTGAAACGCTCGGTCCGTGTGAGAAGGCGAGCACTGGTACGTCAGACGCGTATGCGGCCGGTCGAGGAGGCCGGCCCGCAAGGCCTCGCAAAGCCGGGACTTGCCGATGCCGGGCTCGCCCGAAATGAGGACGACCTGGCCTTCTCCTGCTTCTGCCTGCTGATATCGTTTCATAAGCAGTTCCACCTCATCGTCACGCCCGATCAGCGGCGTACGAAGTCCGCCGTGCAGCGCCTCAAAGCGCGTTTCCTTGGGCTCTTTGCCGGTCACGCACCAAGCGCACACGGGCTCCGCAAATCCCTTCAAGGACTGCTCGCCAAGCTCGGTTGTCTTGAACAGATTGCCGAGCAGCTTCCGCGTGCTCGACGCGACTACCACAGTCCCAGGCTCCGCGACGCTTTGCAGGCGCGCCGCCAAATTCGGCGTTTCGCCAACCACAGCTTGCTCACGTGCCGTACCTGCGCCGGTCGTTTCACCGACCATTACAAGGCCGGTTGCGATGCCGACACGAGCTGCAAGGGGCCGTCCTATTGCGGTGTCCAACGTTGCCACTGCCGATGTTAGTTCGAGACCCGACTGGACGGCGCGCTCAGCATCATCCTCATGGGCGCGCGGCCAGCCGAAATAGATCAGGACCCCATCGCCCATAAACTTGGCGATGTGCCCATCCCATCGCGCGACGACTTTCGTGCAGCTTTCGTGATACACACGGATTGCGTTGGCTAGGTCCTCGGGGTCGAATTCCACCGAGAGAGGCGTCGAACCCACGAGGTCACAGAACATCACCGTGAGCTGGCGGCGTTCGGCTGACACTCCCTCCGGGGACCTAGCACATGCGACGGGTTCCGCGACAACTTCCTCATGCCGCGCATTGTGGGTCCGTGAAAGGTCGGCGATCGCATCGAGAAGCCTCCGGCGATCGCCGACCGTGGCAACGCCCATCTCCTTGAGGTCCTCCCCCGTTAAGCGGGGTAGCACATCGCGATCGATTTTGTTCCTGGCGAACGCTTCCGCGTACTCCGCAAAACCTTGGCCCTTCAGCCACTCGGCGATATCGTGCATGACCGTTCCTCGACTGGCTACGGTCCATTCCAAATGAGCGTCATTCCTAGTTCGCGCTATGTCGGCCGCAAGTCAATAGTCTCCGTCGGACCGGCTCACTGTCAGTTCCAAATTGGTGCTAACCCCGGAACGCAGGACGAGGCCTTGAGTGGGGCGCTGATGTGGTCCTCGTCCGTAAGTTGGTTTGAGCATGCGATATAACTTAGCGACTCTGAATGGCGCGTCACTGCGCCGATGCTCCCGAACAAGGCACGCGGCATACCCCGTGTCGACGACCGGCGCATTCTCAACGGCATCTTCTGGGTCTTGCGATCGGGTGCGCCGTGGCGCGATCTGCCAAAGAACTATGGTCCCCATACGACCCGTTACAATCGCTTCGTTCGCTGGCGGCGGGCTGGCGGCTGGGATCAGATCAGGGATGCACTGGCGGTTGCTCACAATGCGGGCGTGCAGATGATCGACACGTCAGTCGTTCGGGTCCACCAGCACGGGGCCTGCATCGCGAATAACCGCGATCAACAAATGGGCCGTTTACGTGGTGGGCTGACAAGCAAGATTCACGCCGTCGTGGACGCCAATAGTCTGCCGGTGCGCATTGGTCTTACGCCCGGTGAGGCTCACGACAACCGGCTGTGTTCGGTTCTCCTAAGCGGGCTGCATCCACAGCTTTGGCTGCGCGTTTTATGAGTTCACGGCCTAGCCGCCGCAGCGGCTCTTACCGCGATTGTCCAAGCAGCAACGGCCGCCGATCTCGCCAAGAGCCAGGCCTTTGCAAGCCGGCAGCAGACCTATGCTCCGGTTTATCAGTATCCCATCTACAAAGGTCGGGTCGCCGTCATGGACGGTCGGACCCTCTGGTATCCTCAGCATGCGCAGCGCGTTCGCCTCGTCGACATCGACACCTGCGAACTCCCGCAACTGGACCCCAAGTGGGTGAACCGCGAACGGCAAAAGGGTCCTTCGCCCGTTCCATGCGGCGCGCTTGCAAAGGCCTGGCTGAAGAGGACGGTAGGGAACAAGCCTGTCGAATGCAGCGTCGTAACCTACGGCAATGATGGCATCCCTGAGGCTCGCTGCACTGCGCGCGGGCGCGACCTTGCCGCGG
Source organism: Rhizobium giardinii bv. giardinii H152 (assembly GCF_000379605.1). Classification (GTDB taxonomy): domain Bacteria; phylum Pseudomonadota; class Alphaproteobacteria; order Rhizobiales; family Rhizobiaceae; genus Pararhizobium; species Pararhizobium giardinii. The sequence goes on from NZ_KB902682.1 coordinate 43,633, forward strand.
AAATGCTGCGGGTCGGTTGGGCGCGTGTCGCCTCGCCCTATCCGGCGAGCAGTCAATATCTGGCCTACCAGAACCACGCCATGGCGGCGCGCTATGGGATGTGGGCGACCTATGTCCTCGACATGAACGAATGGCGCCGAAAGTCCGTCGATAAGAGCCTCGATCGCCGCCCGATCGCCGATTTCAACCTGCTGGCGGAACGCGAGAGCGAGATCTCGCCCCCCTTCATTGACGCTCGGAAAAAGCCGAAAAGGACAGACCGATAGTTGCCGGACTTCGCCCATATTGCGAATGCCTTCGCAACCGATCCATTGGCGGGCCCGTTGCTCGCCATAGCATTTTCGTTCGTTCTGCTGATCCTGTCCGAACGTCTCTGGTGGATTCATGGCGCTTTCGGGCTCCTGTTACTGATCGTCTCGATAATCTTCCACGATCAGAGACATCTCTCCTTCGACAGCTTCCTGGTCGCGCTCTTCGCCTTTCCTCCCCTGTGCCGGGACATTCCCAATCAGCCACTGCTGTTTCGCATCGGGATCTCCTGGTTCGCAGCTTTTGCGCTCATTGCCGCCGTGATCTCCGCCGCGGGCGACCGAGTGCAGCATGTCACACCGATCGACGAACAGCTCGTCAATCGGGCGTTTTCAGTCGCAACCATCACGAGGATGACCTGACATGAGACACCTGCTTTATACCGCCACCGGCCTTGCTGCGCTGGCGTTGGCCCCCACGGCGGCAAAGGCGCAAGATGCAGAATGGGGCTGCCAGATTCTCCTTTGCGCGGCATCGCAAAGTCCCTCCTGGCAGGGCGTTCCTTATTGTGTTCCGCCGATGAAGAAGCTCATCAGCGCAATGGCGAAGCCGGGATTCGATTGGCCCGTCTGCCACCAAGCGAAAGCCGGCGAACCAGGACGGGAAGAATACGAAGAGTGCCCCAAGGGAAGCAAAGTCGGTTACAGCCGCGATCGCGACGGGTTTCGCGGCGAACCAGACCAATGCGTCAAGACCGTCGATGTTTGCAAGGAGCGTCGGGATCAAGGCTATCGTCGCTTTAACGAGAGCGGCGGCGACAAGCGCTGCATCAACGAAGTCGCAACTCCTCGTCCGCGACGCGAAAATCCGTGGTTCTTCGACATCCCGAACGACAGGGGCGTCAAGGAGCGCTTCTGGTTTAACCTCAACACCTGACAACGAGGATCCCGCATGAACCAGAATGTTCTACTCACGATCGCAGCCAGCGTTGGCCTGGTCGCCGGCGCCGGCGGCACTTGGTTTGCGACGTCAACGTCATCCAAAGAGGTCGAAGTCGTCTCTAAGGAGGTGATTGCTGCTTTCATCAAGGCTGATCCATCCCTCTGCCCGATCCCTACCGTCGTGGCGCCCACGCAGGCTGAAGCACTATCGGCCTACCGCAAGGCTTACGCCGCGTCCCCTCTCGTTTGGGATAGGGAGAATTTGCCGGAAATCACGCTAGCGCTGGGTCAGTGTGACAAGGCGAGCTCAGGTCCCGGCGTCGCGTGCATTACCTCAGTCAAGGTGGGATCCCAGGCGCAGCCCCTTGATCGGATCGTTGGCTTCGCCAAAGCAGCATCCGGCGAGTGGATTGCTACCCTCAACTGAAAGAATAAGCCGCCTCGATGGCGGCTTTACACTTCTCAGGTCGTACCTATGACAGCGGCCATCTCGACGGTTTTCAAAGTCCGCTTCGTCGCCATCAGATACGCAGCAATATAGGTCAGCTTGAGTTCTGCTTCCCGATCGTCCCGAGGTTCGTGACGGACAATTTTGATCCTGGCCGCCTCTTCTTCTCTGGTCACATCGAGCAAAGCGTTGACATAAACAATGCTGCTGACGTCACCGCCGGTCCGGCGCCCGTCCCATTCGCGCACCGCATCAATGATCGCCAATTGTGCCGCGATATGCCGCTCCATCATCGCCTTCAGGCTCGATCCCACTTTCAATTTTCCCGTTTCTGTCATCGCACCCACTTTTCCAGGCTACGCGGTCACTCCTTGTCCTCCCGAAATCGAAGGGAGGGCAGGAGCCCTGCTCCTGCTCCCGAGCTTGCGCGGAGCAGCGGAAGAGAGGGGGACAAGCTGAAAACCGGAAGGGGTATCGCCCACCCGTAGGGCCGGGTCGGATAGAGCAAAGCGAATCCGACCGGTGCTGCAGGCCGAAGGCCGAAGCATGGGGAAGGCCGGTTTTCTGCTTGTGGGGGAGAGAGGGCAGAGCTCTTTCTCCCCTCTCAGCGAGTTGAAATTATATGGGGCCGTCGGCCGTTATTTCTGGTGCGATAAGGACAGGTATTTTTTTCCTCTCTCAACATATGTCGAGCGTACCAAGCTGATGGGCATGACTGACGGTTAAAAAATCTGTCAAATAATTAACCGTCGCGTCTTTGGCGTTTCTAAGGTCGGGCATGGTCCATCAACCGTACACTGGCTGTGGCGGGTAGTTGACTAGGAGGGTTATACCATTAACGTAATCGCTCACGGCACGCGGTCCGGCGCAACGATACCGCCTTCGTTCTCAAGTATGGCGATACGTTTAGCTTCAGATCTTGTTAATTTCAGACGCACGCCTATGCGGTGCGCGGTGCAGCGCCCAGCGCGCACGCGCGTAGCCCCAGCCGATGCGAGGACCGGCCCGCGGCGGCGGCCACCAGCGCGCGGGAGATGCCGGTGGGGCTGGGTAACTGCCTGTTGAACGCGAACGTGGTGAACGTGGCCGTTACTGGCACATCGAGCTCTCGCGCGGCCACCGCGCTCCATCGACAGGCCGTCCCGTGAGGGCGCCGCGAAGATCCGAGAGCACGCTGAGCCGCAGGCCGAGGGTGGTCCGCGCGAGTTCTTCCAGCAAGGCGTGGGGAATCGGCGGATCCGGCAGGGGCATGGCGCCACCGGGGTAGAGGTGGACCTTCGCACCAGCGGCCTCAATCTGGGCCGCGAACGCAGAGAAGGTGTGGTAGGTGACCAGGTGACCACGCCGGACGAGCTCTGCTACGATCGGCAGCGTCGGGTTGACGTAGCTGTGCATGCCGATGTTGAGGATGGTGCTCATCGAGAGGTCTCCGGATGCCGTCACCACGGGCTCCGTCCCAAACAGCCCAGGGCCGGCTCTGACCGGTTCGTCGAGGAACCGGTTCGCCGAGAATAGCGCGGCGTCGGCCAGCCGGCGGGAGTGGCTGAAGGCTCGGAGTGCGGGCCATGCGGCCATTGACGTCATCGTTCCACCGGCACCGTCACCCAGATCCGTCTCAATGGACCGACTGGAAGGCGTTAGTCTCAGCTTTGGTCGCGGCATTTCAGATTCCAAACACCTCATCGCCTCGTCCCCGCGGTGGTTGATGACCCTCGCCGTTTCGTCCAACCGACGTGGCAGCGGGGGCCTCTCCACCGCTGCCACGCAGCTTCGCTGTACAGCGCGGCAACTAGAAATCGATTGTGCGAGCGGCGAGCACATGCTCATAAGCGGCTGTGCGTTCGGCGTTTGGCGGGTAAATCCAGACCTCGTTTATCTCCTTCTTGACCGCCTTGGCCTGCGCGCCGGTGATTTCCACCTTGGAATCCCATCCGCGCGTAAAAATCGCGTTGTCGGGGCCAAGGTCGAGGCACGTCACATAAACGGGCTGATCGTAGGGAAGTGTCGGTTCTCCGAGCAGATCCGCTGCAGCGTTATGTCCGGCGAAGGCACCCAGTCGGCGGGCATGTTGACAGGACATGGCGGCGTAGTTCCCCGCCGTGTCGGTCCGCGCCTTGGCCGTATCGCCCGTCGCGAAGATTTGGCTCCTTCCCGGCACCCGCAGATCGCGTTCTACGATGACCCGGCCCAGATTGTCGCGCTCGGCCGGCAGTTGCGCGGTCAGCGGCGAGGCGCGCATACCGGCGGACCAGATCACCGTGGCCGTTTCGATCCGCTCGCCGTTACCCAGTGTCACACCGTTTTCGTCGAGCGCCCCAATGCCAACATTCAACCGCGTCTCCACGCCCAGCGTGCGTAGCCGCTCCTCGATGAAGGGTCGGGGGTCGGTGCCCATCGCCGGCGCGACATGTTCCGACCGATCGACGATGATGACACGGATATCCGCATCCTCGCCCATTATCTCGCGCAGACGTCCTGGCAGCTCGGTGGCGACCTCCAGCCCGGTGAAACCGGCACCACCGACCACAACCGTGTTGCGCGCTGTCGATGCCGGTTTCTGCGCCAGAGCGTGCAGGTGGCGATCGAGCGCCACCGCCTCGGCCATTTGCGTGGCGGCGAAGCCGAACTCGGCAAGACCAGGGATCGGGGGAGTGAAACCATCGCTTCCTGCCGCGAGGACCAGCCGATCATAGGCTAGGGTGGCGGAAGTGCCATCCGCCGCGACGACCGTGATCGCCGAAGCAACGCTGTCGATCGTCTCGACGCTACCCTGATGATAGTTGATATCAGTGGCAGCGAACAATTCCGTGAGAGGCGCGACCATCTGTTCGGGGTTGCGTTCATAGAGACGCGGACGGATGACCGTTTCTGGCGCAGGCGACACCACGGTAATGGCCAGTTCGTCCGGCGAGACGCCTTTTTCATGGCGTAGCCGGGAGGCGCCCAGCGCTGCCATCAGCCCCGCGAAGCCGGAACCAATAATCACGATATTCATAGACATGACATCCCTCTTAGTCCTTGTTGAAAACAGCTGTGATGCAAAGTCGGCGATCCCACCGACACGACTGTTCCACACCCGCAAGCGAGTTCGTGTGGTGCGTCGAGGAGTCCGAACGGCAATGTATGCGTTACCGAATGTCGCCTGCAGATCTTTCAGGCATCCATCGGCTCGAGCTGCAGCGGGGTGATGGTTTCTTCACCACAGGCTTCGCCTTACCCGGTCGGCAAATTGTCTCGACACGTCATCTATAATGAAAGCCGCGCGGAAGTATCCTATGCGAAGGTTCAGGATATCCTTGTCCGGAGAACAGGTAGCGATTGCATATTCCACTGAAGCCGGACGCGCCTAAGCGGGTGTAGACTCTCTCCCCCTTGCCATGCGTTCAGGCATATGCCGCCAAATGTGCCAGATCTTGCCGTTGTGCGCCGGGCATCAAGCGTCGACAACATCTCTTGAACAGGCATATCGTCTCACCCGACGATCGTCGGGTGTCACAGTTTGCTGGCGCCGGCTTCGCATGCCGACCGTCTGCTCAGTAGCTTTGCGAGGATGGCGAAGCTTCTTTTGCGCCGGCGAGCCAGTCGCGTGGCGCGCCGGCAAAGCGTCGCAACGGGGCCGAAGATTGCCAGGACGGCTGACGGCCGGGAAGTCGCGCAGGATCACGGTCGGGCCTCATGCGGGCCCGTTAATCAGTCTCTTATGGCTTGGTGGGTGCGGCCTACAAATTTCCAAAACGGACGCTTCGTTTCGACCAGTAGTCGACCGGGATCGCCGGCCTTGAGGCGCCCCCTTAGCAAGGCGTCCAGATCTTTTTGAACCGCCGGGTCGGACAGGAAGTAGCTATGGCCCGAAAAGCCCGCGTTTCCCACGTATTCGATGAAGTCGGCGACACCCGATATCTGTGAATTGCTCCACAGCGCATTTGAGCTCGCCGCTTTGGAACCTATGCTGGTGCTCGTCAAACGCCCAAGCCGAACAACGCTTCCAAACAGAGCACTCGAGAGGGCGAGCGCCTTGTCATTGGGGGACGAATAGACGGTCAGATGCAGCGAGCCAACGGGCGGCAGGAGGCCATAGGGACTTGCTCGTGTTCCGAATGGAACATCCGGATCAGACACGAAGCCGAACAGTTTTGTTGTGGCGACATCCAGATCAACGTCGGGGGCGAACAGCACGACATTGTTGATTTTGTAGCGCTCGCCGAGAGACGTCCGGGTGATGTAGCCTTCCATTCCGAGTTGATAAAGGGCGGAGAGCAGAACATCCGCACCGCGGCTGTGTGCAATAAGATGGAGGCGCTTGACGCGGTTGGCTGCGGAGAGGGTGCGAATGGCCTTCTTTAAATCCAGGACAGCGAACTCGCCGGACTCCCGGTCGATATTGTAACCATAGAACGCGCCGCCCGCCCCGCCCGCGGGCCATGACAGCGACACGCACACAAACTCCACGGACAGTGTGTTGCATATCTTTCCGGTGGCTTTTGCCGCGTCGTCGAAACTGTTGTTGTAACCATGAATGAAAACAACCACCTCCTTGCGTTTCGCCTTCGCAAGGCGATCGTTCACCTCACCCTGCAATGCTGAGGCTGCCCGGAGATGCGCATCCACAATGGCGGGTACCCGGCGGGGACCTTGACCGGTGAGTTCAATGGAGTATGGCGACTGCGGAAACTCTCCTCGTTTGGTTATGTGCAAGACGTCTAGCGACGATCCCTTGCGGGCAAGCGTCACGGAACCGTAGCTCATGGAATGGCTGCGAAACGAGCTGTAGGAAAGTTTGCCATCAACCGAAGCGGAAGGCGCTCGGTTGGTCACGTAAAGTATACCGAGTGGCTTGCCCTGTTTGGCGTGAGAAACGGACGCCTTTCCTGCGATCGGGTGCTTGCCGGTTCTGTACTGCGAGTTTGAGCATGATGGCGACAATACAAGGAACGGCAGCATAAACACCAAAAGCGCGAAATTGATCAGTCGCGTTTTTGGTGAATTTTTAGAATAGTTGTTCAATGTGCAATCCGGGCTCGGCCGGTGCCCCTTGCTGTCGGCCGTCAATGGGTCGCCCTCGCTTTGGCTGGCATTCGGCCAGGCGTCAGGGGCCCCGGCGGCGCGGCCCGCATGAGGCTCACCAGCAGCAGCCCAGCAATGGCGCCCCAGAGGGCGATGGCAAAGCCGTGGATGATCGACAGGACATCGTCCTGGCGGCGGACCAGACGCGCGAGCGTGGCGATGGCGCGCTGGATAGCTACGGATGCTGACATGACAGCTCTTCCCTCCTGTGCTCTCGCTTCTCTCGAACAAGTGCAGCCGCACTTTGACGCGGCTGCATGGCTGCTTTCCTTCCCGGATCAGACGCGCGTCACTCCACCGGCATGACAGCCGGAACATCCTTCTTCTTGAGCAGGACCACGATGAATCTGGCTGGGCTCGTCTTGCTCGCATTCCGGCTGACGAGGTGAATATCGGAGGGGTTCTCGTAGTAGGTTTCCCCGGGCGCAACGGTGACCTCTTCGCCGCCCTTGACCTGCATGACGATCGAGCCCTCCAGGACGTAGACGAAGGCGTGGGCGTTGTGTCGGTGGATTGGGGAGGAGCCACCGGGCTCATACTCGACCGACAGCATCAGCCCCTCTTTTCCAGGGTAATCTTGCAAATCCTTGGACATCAGTGGCGTGACCTTTGCGCTATCCTCTGCTGCTGCAACTGGCAGGGCGCCAACGCCGGCAGCGGTCGAAACGAGCATGATGCGTAGGATGGTTTTCATCGTCGCTTCCTTGTGGTGCGAGGCGGATCGTCCGGGGATTTCCGCAGAATCGGGGTACACTTAACACGCCGGGGTCTCGCTCCAGCGTCAGCTCTTACGAATGGGTCGCGCAAACCCAATTCTCACCCGGCGAGGCGAGGGGGGCGGGCCGCCTGCCGAGCGTGGCCGCATCCTGTATCGCACTATAGACCCGCAGCAGCCGCAAGTCGGACAAACTTACGCCGAAGTAGCGTGCCTCGGGATCGGTGATCGGCTCGCCGGGATCGCGGCTGGCGTCGACTACGACCGTTTCATCGCTGAGGGTTTCCGCATCTGCGATTGTTAGTCTGCCGATGGCGGCGCACGAAGAGCAGCGCGCGCAGTCTTTGCCGCGACATCCCGGACCGGCATGGGTTGGGTTCGAGGCGTCTCCTGTGATGCCGGCTCCCTCCGGGAGCGATGCGGTCGATCTCCTCGATGACGGCGGCGTCCTGCCAGGTGTTCATAGGGGTGCGGACGATGAGCGCCTCGTCCGGTAAGGTTTCGTGATCTCGGAGAACAACAGCCAAGCTCTTTTCGGCAACGGTGGCGTAGCCTCGCCGACGCGTTCCGCATCCATCGCCCATGGGGTCAACCAGCCGTTGGCGGCTGCGTGGCGAATTTGCTTGCCTGCCAACGTTGGCTTTAAGACGCTGGACCCGCATCCGAACGCCCAACTCGGCGGACATCGTCAGTCACACCCGCGCCTTGTTCAGACGCATGCGGCCGCGGTGCGACGGGCGAGCACGCCCGGCGCCACCTGGGTCCTTAAGAAGCGGTCAATAGTCCCAGAAGGCCGGGACCCAGCGGAAGGCGCCCCGATCGACTGCCACATGTCCGACGGACGGGAACGGCAAGTGCGTGGCCACCAGGTATTCGCCGGTTCCTGCAAGTTCCTTCAAGAGACGGATACGAACGCGTGCCGCCTCCTCGGGATCGTGCTCGAAGCCGTTGTACCATTCGGGATGTTCGAACCCGACCGCGAACACGAGGTCGCCGGCAAATGTCAGCTTGTCACCGCCGGATGCCACGCGAACCACGCTATGCCCGGGCGTGTGGCCACCGGTGCGGTGGGCAACCACGCCCGGCGCCACTTCGCACCGCTCATCGAACGGCCGCAGTTGGCTGGCATATTCCTTCATGAACCGCTTGGCGGCTGAGCGAAGCGCGTCCGGGAACCCAGTCGGCATGGAGACACGGGAGAAATCGGGTTTCTGCCAGAACTCGACTTCGGCGGCCGCCAAATGGATCTGCAGATCCGGACGCAGTTGCTCCTTCACGCCGTCGATGAGCAGCCCGCCGATATGGTCCATGTGCATGTGGGTCAGAACCACGTCGGTGACGGAGGCAAGATCGATGCCGGCGTCGGCCAGGCGCTTGATCAACTGCCCGGCCCGCGGGAGGTTCAAATCGGGGTCTAATCCCAGGCCGGCGTCGACAAGAACGGTCCGGTCGCCGCTCCGCACTACCACGACGTTCAGTGCCCAGTCGTAAGCGTCCGGCGGCAGGAACATGTCTTTCAGCCACTGGGCCCGCTCGGCCGGGTCGATGTTGTGGGCCAGCATGGCAGTGGGAAGGGGCAGCACCCCGTCGCTAACGATTAGCACCTCAATCTCGCCGATCTGCATGGCGTAACGCGAGGGGACCAATTCGTCAGGCTTGCGGGGGGATGCTGTATCCAAGTTCGGTTTTGTGTCCTGCTGGCTATTCATGTGCGGTTTTGCTTCTGCCTGTGACATGATGCGCTCCTGTTTGCGGGATCGAGATAGGCCTCGTCGCTTACACTAGGTTGGAGCGTGTCGGCGGTCGACCGCACCAGGGGGCAGGGAAGGCAACACCTTGGGATAGGGCGGTCTGCGCTGCCGATGTAGCGCAGCGAGCATTTGATAGTGAAGAGGCTGCACGAAGGCGTAGTGCTCTCTTCCGCCGAATAGGCGCGCGGCGTGATGGAACCGTGACCACGACGCCGTTCTCCGGCAGCCGCGTGATTGACGCCCAATACATGGATTTCCATAAGTTGCGAGGGGGGCAGGGGAGGATTAGGCTGATCATCCCGTGATTTTCTTGTCCGGCAGGAGCAGCTGATATGAGCGTCTGGTCGCACCGCCCCCAATTCTTGCATCTGGGGCTCTTTAGCCTCGCCTATGTCCTTGGATGCGGATTCGCACAGTCGCTTGCGATCGTGCCTGGAACCGGCATTTCCATTTGGCCCCCGGGCGGGCTTTTTATGGCAACCCTCGTCCTGGCTCCCCGACGCGGCTGGCCGTGGTGGCTGCTCGTGGGCTGTGCGAGCGAGATGTTCAGCAATGCCGTGTGGTTCCACAGTCCGCTGCCCGCAGCCTTCCTGATCTATGTCGCCAACGCCCTTGAGGCGATGACCGGCGCATGGCTGATCCACCGGGCGTTGAGGGGGCCGGCCCGTCTGGAGAGTCTGCCGGAAGTTCTCGCATTTGTCGGGCTAGGCGCAGGGGTTGCGCCGATAGTGGGCGCGAGCGTGGGAAGCGTGACGCTTGCCTGGTTTGGCATCCAATCGCAAACCGTCACCGCCGCATGGCCCCTGTGGTGGATCGGCGACGCCACGGGAGTTCTGATCGTCGCACCGCTTACGCTCGTCGCGGTTCAGAACTGGCGCGGCAAGGATCATCTCTCCACCGCGCAATGGATGGAAATCTGTGTCCTGGGATTGGTTTTTCTCGGTGTCGCCGCCTTTTCTCTGAGCGGCTACCTGCCATTCGCCTACATCACCATGCCGCCTCTTCTCTGGGCGGCCGTCCGCTTTGAGTTCAAAGGCGCCGTCGTTACGCTGATCTTGCTCGCGCTGGTCACGGCCGTTTTCACATTATCCGGCACCAGTCAGTTTGCCGGCAGTCCAGAGGCGCAGCGAGAAAAGCAGATCATGCTGCAGCTCTTTCTCGCAGTTTCTGCATTGTCCGCACTCATCGTGGCTGCCATATCCCGTCAGTACCAGCTGGCACTGCTAACAGTGCGTGAAAGTGAACACCAACTTCAGCAGCTTATTGACGCGGTTCCCACTCTCATCTGGTGTACGACGCCGCAGGGAATTCCATGCTATCTCAACAAGCGGGTCATGGATGTCACAGGTGTCACTCTGAAGGATCTGATCGCGCCCGACGGGTCGCGATCCCTCACCGTCGTCCATCCGGATGATCGCGTAGCCATGGACGAGGCTTTCGCCCGCTCATTCGAGACGGGTGAGTCTCTTTTTTGCAGATATCGTCAGCGCCGAGCCAATGGCCCCCATCGGTGGGTTGAGAGCCGGGCGGAACCTTTGCGCAACGAGTCCGGCGCGATCGTCCAGTGGTACGGCGTGTCCGTTGACATCGAAGACATGGTGCGGGCGCAGGACGCATTGCAAGACCGGGAACGCGAACTTTCGCAACTCGTGGATATGGTTCCGAGCCACGTCTGGCGGCTGAGGCCGGATGGGGAGCTTTCCTTCTTCAACAAACGTATGGTCGACTTCCTCGGTCTTAATGCGGCGGAAATGGACAAGCCCGGCATGAACCGGCTGGACGCGTTCATTGAGACTGTCGTCCATCCGGCGGATCAAACGGAGTTCCGGAGTACCCTCCGACAGAGTCTCGCCACCGGCGGTAGCTTCGCGATGCGCTATCGGCTGCGTCGCGCCGACAGCTGCTATCGATGGATGTCGAGCCGTGCGGAACCTATGCGTGACCAGGCCGGTTGTATCATCCAGTGGTATGGCATTTGCCATGACATTGACGATCAGATGCGGGCCGAGGAGGCGCTGCGGCAAAGCGAGCAACAGCTTGCGCTCCTTGTCGACGTTGTTCCGGTCGCTATCGCCAGTCTGACGCGCGACGGCGAGCCGACCTTCTTCAATAAGCGCCTGAGCGATTTTCTCGGCATCGACGTAGCGGATACGAACACGCCCGGAATGACCCGGCTTGCGGCCGCGATCGCGGCCGCCATTCACCCGGCAGATTCCAAAGATTTCGGCGATGAACTCAACCGCTGCCTCGTCACTGGCGAGAGCTTTTCCAGGAAATATCGTCTGCGTCGCGCGGACGGTGCATATCGCTGGATGGAAGGCCGCGCCGAGCCGCTACGCGATCAAGGCGGAGCGATTGTGCAGTGGTACGCGGTTGCTCTCGATATTGAGGTTGAGGTGCGGGCACAGGAAGCCTTGCAGGAGCGGGAGCGGGAACTAACGCTGCTGGTCGATATGGTTCCAGTTCACATTGCACGTATGGCGCCCGACGGTGAGCCGACTTTTTTCAGCAAGCGTACTTTGGAATCTCTCGGGTTGGAGAACGTCGCGGGTTGGGACAATCTCGATAGGAGTCGCTTGTCGGCCCTCATAGGACAAGCCGTTCATCCCGAGGATGGACCCCGTATGAAGGAGGTTCTTGGCCATGCTCTCCTCACCGGTGAGTCCTACACGATACGATATCGACGACGTCGTGCAGATGGCGTCTATCGCTGGATGGAGGGTCGTGCGGAGCCGCTGCGGAATCAAAGCGGAGAGATTGTGCAATGGTACGCGGCTGCCATCGATATTGATGACGAGGTACGCGCGCAGCAGGCGGTGCGGGAACGCGAGCGAGAACTCTCGCAGCTGGTAAGCATGGTCCCGAGCCTTCTTTGGCGTCTGAGCCCCGACGGCGAGCCGACCTTTTTCAATAGCCGGCTGGTAGACTTTCTGGGCCTGAACCTGGCGGATTTGGAGAAGCCGAGCACGGACCGATTGGCGGCCATCATAGAAGCTGCCGTCCACCCGGATGATGCGGACGATCTTGGCGAGGCGCTCAACCGTTCGCTCATCACCGGCGAGAGCTTCTCCAAGCAGTATCGTCTTCGGCGTGCAGATGGTGTCTATCGCTGGATGCAAGGCAATGCGGAGCCACTCAGAGATGAGAGTGGGAGCATCGTCCAATGGTTTGGTCTCTCGCATGACATCGACGATCAACTGCGCGTCCAGGAGGCGCTACGCGAGAAAGAGCGCGCGCTCTGGCAGATTGTTGAGACGCTGCCGGCAATGATCGACTGTGCCGCGCCGGACGGGGAACCGGTCTATCGCAATCCTCGGCTCCGCGACTTCCTTGGCTATAAGCTCGAAGAGCTGGATGGGACCGGAAAGTCCCGGTTGGAGGGCACGCTTGACGCGGGCGTTCATCCGGATGAGGTCACCGGCGTCAAGGAGAACTATGCTTACTCGCTGGCGACGGGGGAGCCCTATGCGCGAAGGCACCGCCTGCGGCGTTTCGATGGTGAATATCGCTGGGTCGAGACGCGTGCCGCGCCGATGCGCGATGACGAGGGCACCATCGTGCAGTGGAATGTCATCTGCCTGGATATTGACGGCGAGGTTCGGGCGGAGGAAAGGTTGCGACTCGCGCAGGAGAGTCTCGCGCGTGCGAGCCAGGCTGCCAGTCTGGCGGAACTCTCGGCTTCCATTGCCCACGAGGTCAACCAGCCTCTGGCCGCGGTCGTGGCAAATTCCCATGCGTGTCAACGCTGGCTCACAGCCGCGCCGCCAAATATCGAACGCGCGCAGCGCACGGTGGAGCGCATCGTCCGGGATGCAAACTCAGCGGCGGAGGTCGTCAGCCGTATTCGCGCCCTGTTCAAACAATCGGCGGAAACCAGGACCCATGCGGCGCTGTCCGACGTCGTCAACGAGGCACATAAACTCATGACCAGCGAGGCGCTGCGGCATCGCGTGCGGATGGACGTCAATATCGACAACGGCCTGCCGGATATCGCAATCGATCGTGTTCAGATTCAACAGGTCCTGGTCAATCTCATGCGCAACGGCATGGAGGCGATGGATTCCATTTCAAGCGACAAAGTGCTTGGGATGCGCGTGCGCCAGACCGGGGACCTCATCCAGACCGAAATCAGCGACCGCGGCCCGGGCATCGAATTTCCGGAGAAAATGTTTGAGCCCTTCTTCACGACGAAGGAAGACGGCCTAGGCATGGGGCTGGCGATATGCCGCTCGATCGTCGAAACGCATGGCGGACGATTGTGGGCAGAGCAAAACGAAGCGCATGGTGCAACATTCATCTTCACCTTGCCGGCTGAAGCGAAGGCCGCGCCATGACACGCGATGATTATGCCGTCTTCATCGTGGATGACGATGAGCGAATTCGGGAGGCGCTCATCGAGCTCCTCGAATCTCATGGCATGCGCGCCATGGTGTTCGGATCGGCCGGCGACTATGTGTGCGCGAGCAAGCCGGATGTCCCAGCTTGTTTGGTGCTCGATATCGAATTGCCCGACATCAATGGTCTCGACCTTCAAAGGCAGATCGCGCAAGGCGGCCACCCGCCGATCGTCTTCATTACGGGCCATGGCGATATTCCGTCCTCGGTGCGTGCCATTAAGAGCGGAGCCGTGGACTTCCTAACCAAGCCCTTCAGCGATGCCGACCTCCTGGCGGCGATTCAGGCAGCGATCGCGGAGGACCGAAAGAAAAGAGCGGAGAACGCAGATCTCGGCGAGTTGAGGCAACGGTATTTCAATTTGACACCGCGCGAGCGCGACGTGCTGCCGCTCGTCGTGAGCGGTCTTCTCAACAAACAGGCGGCAGCCAAGCTCGGGATCAGCGAGGTCACGCTGCAGGTCCATAGACGGAATGTGATGCAGAAAATGGCGGCGGCATCGCTCGCCGATCTGGTGCGCATTGCGGAGAAACTGGATGTACCGATTACCCACTCGCGTCGGGTGGAAGGGAATGAACATGAATAAGACAAGACATGTGGTGGCAATCGTCGATGACGATCCAAGATTGCTCGAATCGGTTGGCGACCTGCTGGAATCGGCGGGTTACCTTGCTCGCGCCTTTCCCTCCGCCGCGTCGTTGCTCGGCAGCGGATTGGCGGACCTCGATGTGCTCATCACGGACATCGGAATGCCCGCCATGGACGGGTTTGAACTTCGCGATCTGGTTAAGAAATCACGTCCAGAACTGCCGGTGTTCCTGATCACGGGCCGACATGAAATAGCCGATCAGGGAAGGGCGCAGGGTATCAGTGGATTTTTCCGCAAGCCCTTCGATGCCCAGGCCCTGCTTGCGGCTATTGCCGATGCCTTAAACAAATCGAGAAATGGAGGGTGACATGAGAGTTGACCAGTATTTCCCGCGCGGATCGTCGTCGCCGCAGCAAGGAGGTGTCACGGACCAACCGCTTGTCATCATTGTCGACGACGACGCCTCCGTTCGAGAGGCGCTGTCGGAGCTGATCCTGTCGGCTGGCTTGCAGTCGGTCAGTTTTGGATCGACGCGCGAATTGTTTGATGCCGGCCTTCTGGACAATCCCGGCTGTCTGATCCTCGACGTGCGCATGCCGGGAGAGAGCGGACTTCATCTGCAACGCCATTTGACCGAGAGCGGCAATCCCAAGCCGATCATTTTCCTGACCGGACATGGCGATATCCCGATGACCGTCCAGGCGATGAAAGCCGGCGCCGTGGATTTTCTCACCAAGCCGGTAAGGGACCAAACGCTGCTCGACGCCGTGACCGCAGGTATTGCCATGGATGCCACGCGACGGGCGGAAGCGGCGATTGCCAAACGCAATATCGAACGTGTTGAAATGCTCACCCACCGCGAGCGCGAGGTTCTGTACGAAGTCGCGCGCGGGCGCCTCAACAAGCAAATCGCCTTCGATCTCGGCATCAGCGAAGTGACCGTCAAGCTGCATCGCAGCAATGTCATGCGTAAGATGGAGGTCAATTCCATCGGTGAGTTGATCCGGGCCTGGGGAACTCTGCCTGTATCGATGCACGAGGCTGGTGTTCGCCTGAACCGATCCGCCTAGCGTGCGAGTGGCAGCCTAAACAAATTTGGCGAGCGTTTGAACAGATTTCCCAACGTTCGCTTGCGCCGGAATTTCGCCGAAGTTTCAAGGGCAGCTTGGGAAAATCGTCGTGATCGCCAGTTCACTAGTCCCATCAAGGCGACCATGCCCGCGCAGGAAGCCGATTGTGGAAATCCGCGCTGGAAATCGGCTCATTCATCTTCATCACAACAATCATGACCACTGGCTCCGCCATTGGTTATCGATACGATTGGAAATCTCCCTATCTTGGCATCGTGTAGGGAGATGCCTTTCTCAAGCGCGAGGTTTTGGAGCACTTGGGACCATGGTGACCGACCAGCACGCGGACGACGCCTTGGCCGAACTCGACGCCCATTTCGAGTGGATCGGCGAACGGGTCGGGCGGGACAATTGCCGGGGTTGCCCGCAGATCAACACGGCAGCCGATTTCCGGAAGCCGGTCACCCCGCCCGCAAGGTCGCCGAAGCCCACATGCGTGAACGGCGGCGGCGCCTGAAGGCCATCGCCGGGAGATTGGCGGGAATTGTACCCGACCGGCTTGCCGGGCAACTCGCGGTGCTGATCAACGGCGCTTTTGTCAGCACGCAGTCTTCGAGCTCGGCGAGGCCGACCGGTTTGCTCCGCGATGCCGCCCATGCCCTGATCGCCACCAGCCGCAGCTTCTTGCCGGCAGGGTGCGGTCGCCATCTACGCGGCTCCAGTTCGCATCTCATCGAGAGCTAAACGTCTGATTTCGACAATATCTTTCATCTTAGGTTTCAATTTCCATCAACTCCGAAATCCCATCGACCGTGCCGAAAGATGCCAGAGGATCAGCGCGTTCCATCGGTGGCCGAGAAATGTCAGCCAATCTTCGACAGGGCACTCCGAGGCATGGCGCGGCGGCCATGCGGGATCATCCAGAACCGCAAGCGCCAAGCTGAGACCGTCCGGCGGCTTCTCAGCAAGGCCGGGATGCACTGACCATGGGTTCCTGCGGTCCTTCGCGGACATGGACGTTGGGTGTAAGCCTCCTAGACCACGGTGTGATTTCGTCTCCATTGCGAACGGAGATAATGAACCACATCAGAAACGGACGAAACGAACGGCCGGCAGATGGAGGCGAGCATGGATGTATATGAGGCAGTCACAAGCCGCCGGTCGGTGCGCGGATTCAAGGACAAGCCTGTGGCAAGGGAGGTCCTCGAGCGCGTGCTGACGGCCGCAGCCTGGTCGCCATCAGGATCGAACATCCAGCCGTGGAATACCTATGTCATGACCGGCGCACCGCTGGCGGAGCTCAAGACATCAGCCGTCGAGCGCGTGGCCCATGGCGACGCCTGGGACAAGCGGCAGTACGAGATGTACCCGCCCGCGCTGAAGTCCCCGTACGGGGAGCGCCGATCCGCCTTCGGCAAGGAGCGCTACAGCGCGCTCGGCATTGCGCGTGAGGACTGGGAGGCGCGCCAGCGGGCAGCTATCGCCAACTGGAACTGTTTCGGCGCCCCCGCGGCCCTGTTCTGCTACATCGACCATGACCTGGGCCTGCCGCAATGGGCCGACGTCGGCATGTACCTGCAGACCGTCATGCTGCTGCTGCGCGCCGAAGGTCTGCACAGTTGCCCGCAGATGGCGTGGTCGCAGGTTCGCGAGACGGTCGCGGAGGCCCTGTCACCCCCGGACGGGCTCATCCTCTTCTGCGGCATGTCCATCGGGTACGAGGACCCCGCGGTGGGTTACGCCCGTACAGGCCGCGCCGCACTCGCCGAGACAGTCACCTTCCTCGGCGATGAATGATTTGCGCTCAATGAACAAGAGACCCTTCTGTGATCTCCGCGTATCATAGGTCCGTTATCACGCGAGATATTGGAGAACGCCATGACCACGCATAAAGTCGGTTATCTCATCGGCAGCCTCGCCAAGGGCTCGATCAATCGCAAGCTCGCCAAGGCGTTGGTGCGGTTCGCCCCGCAGGAACTTGAAATGTCGGAGATATCCTTCAAGGACCTGCCACTCTACAGCTACGACTATGACGCCGACTACCCTCCGGCCGGCAGGGTATTCAAGGCAGCAATCGCGGCCGTCGACGCCGTGCTGTTCGTCACGCCCGAATACAATCGCTCGATCCCCGGCGGGCTGAAGAACGCAATCGACTGGGCGAGCCGCCCCTATGGAACCAACTCGTTCACACGCAAGCCGTCGGCGGTGATCGGCACGTCACCGGGCGCGATAGGCACAGCCGTCGCCCAGCAGAACTTGCGCAGCGTGCTCAGTTTCTGCAACTCTCCCCAGATGAATGCCCCGGAAGCCTACATTCAGTTCACACCGGGGCTGATCACCGATGACGGCGAGGTCACGAACGACTCCACCGCCGAATTTCTTCGCACGTTCATGAAGGACTTCCATGTTTTCATCGCAAGGGTTCGCTCAGTGCTGCCGAAAGATGCTTAGAGACCCTTGATACTGCGACGCGATGCCACGGGATGTTTCCACCATGTTGAGGCAACTCTTCCACTGGGCGCGCAAGGGCTGGGCTTGGCGCGCCACGTGAAGTGTAGCTCGACGGCGACGCCAGCTTCCGTACACTAATCAAAATCGTGGCGGGAAGGGGTGTTTGAGGGGAGACGGCTTGGACTCCAAGCGAGACCAGACTTTCAACTAGCCCTTATGGGACAATTTGGCGACTTGCGGATTGAGGTAGAGACAAAAGCGGCGGTTTTCTGGCAGAAGGTTACGAGCGTTTGACGAAGTGAGCTGCTATGATTAGCGATCCGGGCATCGTCTCGGCCCAGCGGGGTCCTTCTTTGATCCCAACCGGGCCGAGGCCGCCACGCGCGAACAAACAAAGGCGCGCGGGGCGCAAGGTTGAACATGCTGAGTGAGCCACCAGGCGCGGACCTGATGGCTGAAGCCCGTCTTAGACGACGTGCTTGCAGGCCGAGGCTGGCGTGCGCGTGTCCATGTTCCGGCCCCGATTGAGGTGGTCGTCGATTTCCGCCGCTGCACCGATCATCCGGCCGAACAGAAAGGTGGTGAAGGCGGCGGTTTCAAGATTGCGGTCGGTCATCTTGCCGGCCTGATGATCCTTCCACAGCACCGCCAGCAGCAGCGCCGCGATGATCGCATCGACGTTCACGCAGAATACATAACGGCTGGCCCCTACCTCATAAAGCTGGCGCACTAGCTCGCGATAGAAACGGTGGAAAACGTTGTATTCGCCGCGTTCCTCCATGAATTTCGCGATAAAACGTTCGCGCGGGTCGAAGTTTTCCGATTTCCCCTTAAAGACCGGATGGTGGACGCCAGGCAGCGCGCGGACCTCTGTTCCCAGTTCCTTGGCTTGCGCCTTTTCCCGCTTGTAAGCCAGCGCGAAATCCCGTGCCATCGCAGTCAGATCGAGCCCATGCGCGGGATCTGTCGGGTCCTCCAGCCCCTTACCGCGGAACTGCTCCAGCAAGAATGCCATGCCCTCGAAGCCGTTACCGCCGTGGCTATAGCCGGAATGGGTCAGGAAGCCGACCATCGCCTTGTTGATCTGCACCCGGCCGGGCGTCTGCGGACCGTCGGCGGACACCGCGCCCTTTGCCCCCTGTGCCGTGATCGACCCCGGCCCGTTCGAGATTAGAAGGCCGATGAGGATCTGGACGTAAAGCGCCTCGGTGGGATCTGGCTTCTTGCCGGTCATCGCCAGACAGCAGATATCTGCCATGGTCCATTGCGAGAAACGTTCCTCGCGCGGAATACCCCACAGGCTGCCAGAGCGGTGATGCTCGCCCGGAATGGTCGCGCCGACCATGACACCGTAAAGCCGCAGATACCATGGCAGCGTCTCGGCCGTCAGACGGCTGATGCGCTTGCGAGCCAAGGGACCCCAGGCGATGGTAGTGGTGATCGCGGCCAAGATTGCGTCGCGCGACAGCCGTTGGCCAAAGCCCAGCAAAAACCGCAGGAACACCGACTTACCGCCCCGCGCCTCGATAGCGGCCAGCATGGCTTCGGGTCGGGGATCATCTGCATCCTGGGGCGTGGCAAGGAACAGTGCTCGGGTTTCATTATCCACCGAGATATCCGACACGTCGAAGTCGTCGTCCCGGCCGTCGCACAGGCCGGATTGGGCGAACAACGTGATCAGCGCACGGGCACATGCCAGCGCGCGTTCAACCCGGCGCGGGCCGGTGATCGCCGCCGCCACCGACATGATCGTATTGGGCGAGTTTCCGGCATCGCGCGCCGCATCCGCAGCCAGCAGGATCGGGTCGCCGACCAGATTGACCTCGGCCGCCACGGCCACGTCCAGTAAGGCTCGGTCATGAGCATCGGCGATTTCGTGGACCAACGGTAGCGCGAACATCGCCTCAAGAGGTTGCAGCGCCAGATCCAGCACGCGGTGGCCGTGGACGCTGGTTACCTGCGTCTGCGGGTCCATCAGCGATGCGCCCGAGGCGTCCTTCATCGACTGCCGCGCCATCACCGCGCCGATCTGCTGCGACCGGACGGCGATCTGTTCACCGTAAGGCGGTGGCGCGACGACCGTAGGAAGGACCAGATCGGGGGGCAGTGTCAGCCCCTGATCGTTGGCGATCCACGGCTTGAGCGACAAGGATCCGCGCGGAGCGAAATCCGGGTGGATGCCGTTCAGCGCCATCACGGCTGTCAGGGCCGCTGGAATATCGGCGATATTGGTGACAAGGGCTCCCTTTGCGGAAACATGCGGTGTTTCAGGCGTGTAGATTCCGTCGACTCTGAATGCCTCCATGAACCAGCGTTCCTTGTCCTCGGCGCTGTCGCCCGAGCCGGCCATCGCTCCGGCATGGCCGACGGCGCGGGTTAGCTTGGCCTTCCAGCGGCCGACGACGCAGGCCACGACCGGCTTCTGCCAGTCGATGTTCTTTTCGTAATAACCGCCCGGTTCGGCGTAGAGCACCCCCGCCTTGCTGCGTTGATCCTTGGCAAAGGCCAGCGCAAAGTCGCGCGCCGCATATTGGATATAGACGTCCTTGCCCGACGAGATCAGCGTCGTCGTGCCCCAACCCGCCGTGGTCAGGTATTGTGCAATGGTCGTGGTGAAGCCACCCGAGTTGGAAAAGATCGCGACCGAGCCCTTGACTAGCGACTCCTCGGGGTGATCGCCGCCCAAGGCGCCGCCGATGCGGACGCGGTTCCAGCTGTCGGCCACGCCAAGACAATTGCCGCCGATGATATCAATGCCATTCGCCTGCGCTATCGCCCGAATTTCGCGTGCGTCATGCACGGCGATCTTTTCGGTTATGATGATAATCTTGCGCAGGTAGGGATTTACTCGGATCAGTTCTGCCACGCCGTCCCGCACACCAGCTGGCGGCAGGTAGACCACGCCAGTGTTGAAGCTGTGACCGGCGCGAATGCCCTCCAGCACGGTGTTGAACACCGGGATATCGCCGGCAGGCGTCTTCAGCACCTGACCCGAACGGCCGGGCGAGGTGCCGAAGACAACGTTGCCGCCGGAATAGCCATTGCTGACCGGGGTCACGGTGCGGCTTTCGCCGCCAAGGATGTTTAGCACGCAAACACGATCCTCCGGTGAGGCGATGGCTTCGAGCCGGTCCAGGCCAAGGAAATAGGGAAGGCCGGAAATTGCTTGTTGTCGCATGGCTTTCTCCCTAGGCCGCGATGTTCATGGAGCGTGCGATCTGCTCGCGCCCGCCGGCGCGCATCCAGTGGTCGATGCGCTTGGCGTAGTTCACGACCTCGGAAATCGCGCTGTCGAAGCCGAAGAAGCGGTACGGCACGCCCAGACTGTCCAGCGTATCGGCCAAATTGCCCATGCCGCGCACCAGGTTCGGACCGCCGCGCCCGACGACGACGTAGAGGGGTACCGGTCCATGCTTGGCAAAATGTTCTCGCAGCGCGTCGCCCATGCCCCGAAAGGTTTCGAGGATATCGGTGTTGTTCGACTTGCCGCCGATGATGAACAGCACGTTGGTTTGTTTCAGGAAATGGCGATAGCAAATCGCGGCCACCGCCTTCATTTTCTCATAGGGCGGGTTACCGCCAAAATCGGACGAGATGATCGCCGCCTCGCCCAGTACCTCGGTCACAAGGCTGTTTGCGCCGCCGCCAAAAGTCGGAGCAAGGATGCTGCCGGCTTCGTTGATCACGAACACATCCGATTGACCCTGGTGGGTCCGCAGCTGATTCACTTCTTGTTCGAAATCCGAAATGTCGGCAGCAAAAAGATGCGGCGGCAGGCCCAGGCGACTAACACGAGGATCGTCGCGATCGAACGCGCACTTGAAGTCACAGGCAATCGGCGTCAAGCGCCCTTCCTTGCCCGGCCGCATGCGGATCGGGTTCAGCTCCAGCGTGGTCATTCCGTAGTGGTGCACCAGTTCCCACAACTTTGGCAGATGCTGGACCAGCGGCGAAATCACCTCTTTCGGCGCGCCGATATCGGTCAGCGCATTGGCCACGACAAACGCCTTTAACCCGGTCAGGGCATCGAAGGGGATCGAGACGATTTCGGTCTTGTCCAGCTCTTCGATATCAACACCCCCGCGGTGGGTGATTGTCATGGTCGGTGCACGATATCGGGTGTCGTCGGCGATCGAAAAATAGATCTCATGCTCGGCCGGAACGCCCGCTTCGAAGGTGACTCCATTGGCCTTGGCGGTGGCGTTACCGTGGCGGTGTTCCGCGAAATACAGCCGTTCCTTTTCGGCCAGTGCCGTGCGCAGGTCGCGGGCCTTGCCGATCAACCCGGCCTTGCCCTTCTTGCCGACGCCGCCGCGAAAGACGGGCTTGACGAAGACAAGGCCGTGGCGGTCGATCATCGCCTGGATCTGGTCTTCGGACGCATCGGGTCCAAGCACCTCGGTCGCAGGAAAGCCGACATGGGCCAGCAATTGTGCACCCGTGAGCATTCCGGTCACTTCCATGAGTTCCTCCTGTGGTACCTGAAATATGCAAGAAGGAACACGGCCCGAAGGCCGTGTCCGCAAGTCATCAGTCCGTGAAGATCTCGTCGCGCGATTTGCGCATTGAGGGCAGGACAGCAATGATCAGCGCGACAAGGCCGATCATCAGCAGGACAGCCGATAGCGGCGAGGTCAGGAAGGTGGTCATGCTGCCGTCGGAGATGATCAGCGCCTGACGCAGCTTTTCCTCGAGCAGGCGGCCCAGCACGAAGCCAAGGGCAAGCGGTGCCGCCTCGAACTGCAACTTGTAGAGCGCAAAGCCCAGCAGCCCTAAGATGCCCGCCATGATGACCTGACCCGCGTCGTTCGAGATCGAGAACAGGCCGATGCAGCAGAAGGCCACGATCGCCGGAAACAGCAGGCGGTAGGGCACCTTCAGCAGCTTCACCCACACACCGATCAGTGGCAGGTTGATGACGACCAGCATCAGGTTGCCAATCCACATCGACGCGACCAGACCCCAAAACAGGTCAGGGTTATTCTGAATAACCTGCGGGCCGGGGACGATGCCCTGGATCATCATCGCGCCGACCATTAGCGCCATGACAGCGTTCGGCGGCAGTCCCAATGTCAACAGCGGGATGAACGAGGTCTGCGCTCCGGCGTTATTGGCCGATTCCGGGCCGGAGACAGCTTGCGGCACACCTTTGCCGAAATCCTGTGGCCGGTCTGAAATCCGCTTTTCCAGCGCATAGCTGGCAAAGGGCGCAAGGATCGCGCCATTGCCCGGCAGCACGCCCAGGATCGAGCCAAGGCCGGTTCCGCGCAAGATCGCCCCAAGATTTTGGCGCAGTTCTTTCAGGGTCGGCAGCAGCCGTCCAATCGTGCCGCGCATAACGTCGCGCTTTTCCGGGTCGGCGAGGTTCTTGAAGATTTCGCCAAAGCCGAAAACGCCCATTGCCAGCACCACGAACTCGATGCCGTCGGTCAGCATTTGCAGCCCGAAGGTCATCCGTTCGCGCCCGGTTTCCATATCCGCGCCGACACAGGACAGCAGAACCCCCGCGACGATCATCGCCAGCGCCTTGACGAGAGAGCCATGCGCCAAGACCACCGCCAGCACCAGACCCATAATCATCAGCGAAAAGTATTCTGCGGGGCCGAACAGCAGCCCAAGCTTGGTCATCGGCATTGCCAGCGCCGCGATGACGATGGTCGCGAAGGTGCCCGCGATGAAAGAGCCGATCGCCGCCAGCCCCAGTGCAAGACCCGCCTGCCCCTTCTTGGCCATCTCATGCCCGTCGATGGCGGTGACCACCGCCGTCGCCTCGCCGGGGATATTGACCAGGATTGCCGTGGTCGAGCCGCCGTATTGCGCGCCGTAATAGATGCCGGCAAGCATGATCAGCGCGCCGGTCGGGTCCAGCGACAGCGTGACCGGCAAGAGGATCGAGATTGTCGCTACCGGGCCTACGCCCGGCAACACGCCTACCAGCGTGCCGATCAGGCAGCCGATGAAGCAGAAGAAGATATTTTGCAGGGTAAAGGCTACCGAAAGCCCGAGACCCAGATGTTCAAACATGGCCATCATGTCAGTATCCGATCAACCACGGCGCTACAGCCAGCGACAGCCCAAGCGCGTAACGGAACAGGGCGATGCAGACCACGGTCAGGATCGCCGCGAAGATCAGCAGTTCGCCATAGCGCACATCCTTGGCAGCGATGCCGGAGAATATGATCGACAGAGGCGTCGCCACCGCCATGCCCAGCACCGGCACCGAAAACGCCCCGAAGTCATAGCCGCGGATGGTGATTGCGAACAGGAAGACGCCGATCAGAACCGGCAGCATGTCCCGAATGGGCCAGCTTCCGGTGGTTTCCGCCCGGTCATTCCATGTCACCGCGATCTGCATCAGCCCCAACAGGATGATCATGATCGACAATGCGCGCGGCAACAGGCCCGAGCCGACGCCACCCTCGCCTTGGAAGGGCAGGTCGGAACCGGCCCAAAGCCCGAAGAGGCCAAATACCACGAGGCTGAGACCAGCCAGCCTTTCGCGGCCGAGCCATGGGTACGACGGCGGGGAGGCAGGCGGGGTTGGAGGACGAGCGGGGAGATCAACGTGGATAACCTCTTGGGTCATGGCTTATTCCACCTTGATGTCTGCGGCCTTGACGACCTCGCCCCACCGCGTGCGCTCGGCAGCCATGAAGTCGGCAAACGCCTGTCCGACGAGGTGCGACGGAACGCCACCGTCCTTTCGCAGGCTCTCAATGAAGGCCGGATCGGCGAGCGTTTTAGCGGTGGCATCGGCCACCTTGGTGCGCACATCCTCCGGCAGACCTTTGGGTCCCAAAAGACCATACCAAGCCGAGGCGCTGTATTCGGGCAGGCCGGATTCTGCTACGGTCGGCACCTCGGGCAACGCAGCAAAGCGGTCTTTGCCGGTCACGGCCAGCGCCTTCAGCGTGCCATCCTGAATCAGACCGATCACCGACGGCACGGTCGTCACCATGAAGTCGATATGACCGCCCAACAGGTCGTTAATCGCCGGGCCAGCGCCTTTATAGGGTACGTGCTTCAGCTTGATTTCGGCCATCTGGCCCATCAAGAGCGTGGCGACATGACTGGCCGAGGCATTGCCCGCCGAGCCATAGACCAGCTCGCCTGCCTTCGCCTGCTTCAGCAGTTCCTGCATCGAATGGACTTGCAGGCGCGGGCCGGCGACGACGACCAGCGTGGCGTCGGCGATCATGGCGATGGGGTCCAGCGTCTCGGCAGGGTCGTTACGCAGCTTGAAGATATGCGGGTTGACGACCATTGGACCCTGGTTGCCGATCAGCAGCGTGTAGCCGTCGGGATCGGATTTGGCGGCGACATCGGTGCCCATGTTGGCCGCGGCGCCCGGACGGTTTTCCACGATGACGCGACCGCCAAGCGCCTTTTCAAACCGCGCTGCAAAGACGCGCGCGATGGCGTCGGTGCCGCCACCCGCGGCATAGGACACAACGATGGTCACCGGCTTGGACGGATAGTCCTGCGCCATGGCGGGCAGCGCGGCAAGCGATATAGTCGCCACGCTCACGGCAAGCGAAAATCGACGAGTGAATTTAAGCATGTGTTCTTCCTCCCTTGGTAAAACAGTCTGCGACGCCACACAGCGCCCACAGCTTAGTCAGTTTTTGCGCCGAACCAGCGCAGCTCCTTCAAACAGTCGCCGGCAGGTGCGGGTGATGAAGACGACGGGGTCAAGCGTCGTTTCGTCCCGTTCGACACGGACATCTATTCGCCCGGTCGGATGTTCCAGCGTGAGGTCGGCCGGAAAGTTCAGTTCGGGCAGCATGGCGCCGACAATGCTGTCGGGCAGCGTCGCAGCAATGGCAATCGACACGGCCCCGGTTGTGGCCAGCGACGTGTGGCAGGCATGTGGCGTGAAATAGCGCACGGCCAGCGTGCCACCGTTGCGCGGCGTCCCGATCAACACGGGTTTGGGCAGAACCGAGTCGCGGACATCGCCAAGACCCATCCGCCGCCCTGCGTCGATCCTAATTTCCTCAAGCTGGGCCATGAATTCCGCGCTGGCATCCAGTTCCGCCGCGCTTTCGGACCCGGTCAGTCCGAAATTCTCGGCCCGCGCGATGACCACGGGGGTTGCGCCGTCGACCAACGAGACGGGGACGCCGTTGATGATTTCCTGCGGTGTGCCCGACGGCAACAGCATACCAGTCTTTGCCCCCACTGCTTCAAGGAAGGCAAGATAGACCGGCGCGGCAGTGCCCGGAACGCCGTCGATCGCGGTTTCGCCCTGATAGCGCAGCTCGCCACCCGGCGTCTGAATCCGCGCCTCGATGATCTTGCCGGTGTTCACATTGTGCACCCGCACGCTAGTTTCGCCCCTCTGCGCCGAAATCAGC
Organism: Rhizobium giardinii bv. giardinii H152; assembly: GCF_000379605.1. GTDB lineage: Bacteria > Pseudomonadota > Alphaproteobacteria > Rhizobiales > Rhizobiaceae > Pararhizobium > Pararhizobium giardinii. The sequence goes on from NZ_KB902682.1 coordinate 69,663, forward strand.
CCCTTTTCGATGGCAAAGGCCCCGACCGCCGACAGCATGTTGCCGCAGTTCGGCCCGGTATCGACCGCGCGCTCCAAAACCTTCACCTGCGCGAACAGGTAATCCACATCGGCTCCGTCGCGCGTCGACGGCCCGACAATGGCGACCTTGGATGACAGCGAATTACCCCCGCCAAGCCCGTCAATTTCCAGCGGGTGGCCCGATCCCATCATCTCGATCAGCAACTCGTCACGTTGCCGCGGGTCGCTGGGCAGATCGCTGTTCAGAAAGAACGGACCTTTCGAGGTGCCGCCGCGCATCAGCACGCAAGGAATGCGTATCTGGTCGTCCATGTGTGATTCTCTCCTGCGGCAAGATCGCGTCGTCTCCCAAGGACTAGAGTGAGCCAAAACAACTGTGTTGTTAATTGCAAAGAATTCGTACATTATTCAGTAATGCGGAATAATTTCGAATTTCTGGACTTACGTGCCTTTCTAGCGGTCCTCGACCTGTCGTCGTTTCACGAGGCTGCAACGGTGCTGCATCTGTCGCCGCCGGCGCTTTCGCGGCGCATCCGCGGACTCGAAGAGGCTGTAGGCGCGCAACTGATAGAACGCACGACACGGCGAGTCGCGCCCACTCAGATCGGGCGCGAACTGGCCCCGCTGGTTCGTCGCCTGGTTGATGAATTTGAGGAATCGATCCTGTCGATTTCCGAGCTGGGCGGGCGACATCGCGCTCAGGTCACGCTGGCTTCGGTGCCAACCGCCGCGTTCTACTTTCTGCCGCGCGTGATCGAGGCCTTCAACCATCGTTTTCCCGGAATCCGTTTTCGTATCATGGACTTGTCAGCCAATGAAGGTCTTGATGCCGTAGCCAATGGCGAGGTGGAATTCGGGATCAACATCACGGGGGCGACGCGGGACGATTTGACCTTCACGCCGCTGATGGAGGATCCGTTCGTCCTTGCTTGCCGACGTGACCATCCGTTTGCTTCGGAAAAAACCCTGCCATGGTCGGCGCTGGAGGGGCAGCCGCTGATCGGCGTGTCCAAGAAATCAGGCAACCGCGCGGTGTTGGACCAAGCATTGGCAATGGCAGACCTGCGGCTGAACCTGAACTGGTTTTACGAGGTGAACCACCTGTCGACATCTTTGGGACTGGTCGAGGCCGGACTGGGCATTTCGGTCCTGCCCCGGCTTGCCACGCCGCAACGCGAACACCCGCTGATCGCGACAGTACAGTTGGAAAACCCGATAGTTGTGCGATCGATTGGTCTGGTTGAACGCCGAGGTGTGCGGCTGTCGCCCTCGGCCCTGCGGTTCCGCGACATGCTGATCAACGAATGGCGCGGCGGCGCGGCAGAGATAGCGCGATCTCGCAGCGAGAGAGGGGCGTGAAACGATGTCCTCGATCGATTTCGCGGGGTTTCGCGCTGTGCCAGCAATCTCGCAAGAACTGATATCGTTCAATCATGTCAGGTCGGAGCAAGCGGCACGTTCGGCATACCTCTTCCTGGGCCAAATCAGAACGCCTTGAGCCCCCGCGATTACAGCGCGGGTACGACCGCCGTCAATGTCCGGGACGATACCCACGATTGTCCCGCTGCAGCTGCACCGCGCCATTCGCCACCGACGAGCCCATCTCGCGAACAGGCTGGTGTCGTCAGCTCGTTCATCGTGTCATCTGTCAGCCAAGCCGGAAAGGACTGCTGTGGTGATTGCTTCTGTCTTGTCTTTGCCAGGCACAGCGCCGATACCGCGTGCAGTTGTCGCCTCGATCGCGGCCATGACATTGCCAGCGGCGGTTTTCTCGCCAAGGTGGTCCAGCATCATCGCGCCCGACCATATGGCGGCGATCGGGTTGGCAATGCCGAGATGGGCGATGTCTGGTGCCGACCCGTGGACCGGTTCGAACATGGATGGCGCCGAGCGGTCCGGATTGATATTGGCGGAGGCGGCGAAACCAAGCCCGCCCTGAATGGCGGCGCCAAGGTCTGTAAGGATGTCGCCGAACAGATTTGAGGCGACCACTACGTCGAGGCTTTCCGGCGCCATGACCATGCGCGCGGCCATAGCATCGATATGGTAGCTCGTCACCTCGACATCTGGATACTCGCGCGCAAGCGCATGGGTGATCTCGTCCCAGAACACCATTGAATATTTCTGTGCATTGGACTTGGTGACGGAAGCGAGCTTTCCGCGCCGTCCACGCGCTTGCTCGAAGCCGAAGCGCAGGATGCGCTCTATGCCCTTGCGGGTGAAGATCGAGGTCTCGATCGCCACCTCGTTGTCGGCGCCCTGATGCACGCGGCCGCCAGCGCCGGAATATTCACCCTCGGTGTTTTCGCGAATGCAGAGAATGTCGAAGGCGTCCGCCTTTAGCGGACCTTGAACGCCAGGCAGAAGTCGGTGGGGGCGGATGTTGGCATATTGGACGAAGGCCTTGCGGATGGGCAGGAGAAGCCCGTGTAGTGAGACCGAATCCGGCACTTGCGCTGGCCAGCCGACTGCGCCGAGCAGGATTGCGTCGAAAGTTTTCAGGGTATCGATGCCATCAATCGGCATCATGGTGCCATGTTGGAGATAATAGTCGCAAGACCACGGATAGCTGGTCTTGGCCAAAGAAAAGCCACCTATATGGGCGGCTTGTTCAAGGACTGCCCAAGCCGCATCGGTCACGTTACGGCCTATACCGTCGCCCGGCAGAAGGGCAATTTTGTAGGTCTTCATCGGTTATCCTTAGGCTAATGAGCACGCTCTTGCTCTAGCGGTTGGCGAAATGAACTTCGCGGCCGAGATTCTGCAGCCACCGCGTCGATGGCGGGCAAGAGGTCGCGAGTGAAAAGGCCGGCCGCCAGGCCGTAGATCGAATGGTCAGCAAGCCTGGCGCAGGTGAAATGCTCTTCGGCAGTGAAAGCGTGTCTGGGTCCGAGCTGAGGATCATGGCGTATCCTTTTGATAAGTTGCACAAGATTACTGTCAGTTCCACCGCATCATGTGTCGACTGGCGGCCGCAGACGGACGAAAACGTCGTTCTACAAAGTCCCGCCAGTTGAATCTTCGGGGCTGCAGCGCGGCATCAGCATGCCGGGCCGCCGTAGTTACGAAGCGAGCAGGGTGGAATCGTGTCACATGATGGTGACGTAGATCTTGCGGACTGTCTCAATGGTTTTCCAGACGCCGGTAAAGCCGGGCTTCATGATGAAGCTGTCCCCCGCCTTGTAAAGCATCGGCTCCCCATCGTCGGGCGTGATCTCAATGATGCCGGACAGGATGTGGCAGAACTCAAAGGTCTCGCCCTTGATCGAGCGCGTCTCGCCTGGCGTCGCTTCCCAGATGCCAGTGTGGATCATCTCGCCGCGGGTTACGTCCTGTGGCCAGGTTTTGAAGGACGGGTCGCCGCTGATGAGGCGTTCCGGCAAGGGCTTCGATTCCCGCGGCGTGGCGGCAGGATTGGTGTCGATGGTTTGCAGCAGAGTCATGGATAACCTTTCTTGGTTGATTGTCAGATCAGTAGCCGCGGGTCCGGTCGATCAGGCCGATCGGATCGAGACCTGTGCGGTGGAGCTTGATGTTGTCGATGACGGCGCGCGCAGCCGTGTCCGCCTGGGTGACGCTCGCAATATGTGGCGTCAGTATGATCTTCGGATGCGACCAGAAGGCATGGCCGGGAGGCAGCGGTTCCGGGTCCGTTACGTCGATGACGGCACCCGCCAGATGACCACTGTCAAGTGCTTCGACCAAAGCGGCATGATCGAGCTGCGGGCCGCGTCCGGTATGGATGATACTGGCACCGTCCGGCAGCATGGCGAACAGATCCGAATTCAGCAAGCCGCGCGTTTCTTCCGTCAATGGTAGCAGACAGACCAGAATATCGATGCCCCTGAGAAAATCTTGCAACCCCTCCTGTCCGCTATAGGTGGCCACACCTTCGATTTCGCGCGGACTGCGGCTCCATCCGGACAAGGAAAATCCAAAAGGCTTGAGGCGACCGAGTACAGCACTGCCCAGTGCCCCCAGGCCGAGAACGCCGACGGTCCGGTCTGCTGCAAGCGCCTGCGGAATGCCTTGCCAAATGTGGTTTTTCTGTTGGAAAAGATAGGCTGGAAGATTGCGGTGCAGCGCCAACACTGCAAGCGTCACATATTCTTGCATCATGCGGATGATGCCATCCTCGACCATGCGCACCAGCTTCACATTCTCCGGCAGGCGGTCAATCTGAAATTGATCGACGCCGGCGCCGATTGAAAAGAGGATCTCCAGATTGGAGTAACGGTGGAGGTCGTCGGGCGCCGTCCAGGTTATCAGGTAACGGACGTCGTGGGGATCGACGGTTGCCGGGTCCATGGAAAAGGGAACCTCCGGAAGCTCACGCGCGAAAGCTTCCCGGAAGATAAGGCCGCGCTTGGCGTCGGAGTTGAATAGCAAAGTCATTGGTAATCTCTCGTTAGGTCGGCTGTTGCATCCGCGTCCGACACGGTGCGTGCCTTTTATCGGGACAGCCGCGCGCCGAGCGTTTCGATCATGGATTGGCAAGCGATCAATTCATCCAAAAGAATGAACTCGTCCGGTCGATGCGCGCGGGAGATATCGCCCGGGCCACAGATGATCGCGTCGATCCCAGCCTCCTGATAGAGCCCTGCTTCCGTACCATAGCTGACCGCCGCAAGAGGCTCCTGCCTCGTCAACTCCCTGAGCAGTTGCGCAAGTGGTGCATCGTTCGCAAGCGACAAGGCTGGATAGGCGCTCATCAGATCCCAGTTCACCTGCAGCCCTCGGCTACGCAGGCTCTCGGCCTTTTCTCTGGTCGGGGCGAGCAGTTCAGAGGGGGAAATGCCGGGAATGGCGCGCGCTTCAAGCTCGGCGACACACAAATCCGGGATGATGTTGACGGCCTGTCCGCCCTTGACGGTACCGACCTGGAGGGAGGAGTAAGGGGGGGCGAAGGCAGGATCGAAGGGACCATGTGCAAGACGTCCGGCGCCGGCTGCTGCGTCGGCCAGCACCTCCGCCATGGCGTGGATGGCATTCAGGCCTTGATCGGGTCGCGAGGAATGGCCCGATCGGCCGCGGATTTCAACGCGCGCTGATGCCTTGCCTTTATGGGAGCAGATCGCGCGCATGTTGCTCGGTTCGCCGATAATCGCGCCTTCGGGCTTGGCGCAGAGTTCGGGAAGGCGCTTGATTAAATGCGGCACGCCGCGGCAGCCCGCTTCCTCGTCATACGAAAAGGCAAAATGGATAGGTTGCGAAAGCTGTCTTGATGCGAGTTCCGGCAAGGCGGCAAGTGTTGCTGCAAGAAAGCCCTTCATGTCAGAGGTGCCGCGACCATAGAAACGATCAGCCTGCGCACGCAACTCGAACGGATCCGACGACCATTCCGGTTCGTTGGCCGGCACGACGTCCATATGGCCCGAAAGAATGTAGCCGGGGACGTTCCTCGGACCAATTGTTGCGAAAAGGTTCGAGCGATCGCCTTCCGGTCCGGGAAGAATGGTCACCTCTTGATTGAACCGCGCCACATAAGCGCGGATCCAGTCGACGATTGCGCTGTTCGCCTGGCCAACGATAGAGGGAAAAGCCACCAGCTGTTCGAGAATTTCAACGGCTTGCATTATCTGGACCTGAACTTGAGGCTTCTATGAGCATTGATGGGAATGCTGTCGGACATTGCAGATGTTCTTTGGATCAAAGCTTAACGACTAATTGCCGGATTACGTGCCGAAAGCGGGCCTCTTTTCAGCGTTTTGTTTCGAAGGACAGGCTGTCTCCAGCAAATCCTGGTCGGCCGTTTCATTGTAGATTCTATGCGCGATGAGAGTGACATCGCAGGCGCGATTTCGTGCCTGCCGAGCAGCAACGGGTTTGAGGTCTCAGTGGCAGATCCCGGTCCGATGATCGCTGGCGTAAAGATGGCCATCGCCGATATTTGGAGGCCGCGCGCGATCTAACCGGATCGATGCGCGCATCGCCCGTGCGCCCGCCGCTGGTGGGGCGCTTTGATTGAGATCACCACTTATTGGTCCGAAGGCTGGCTCTAAAGGCTTAACAACGCGTCGCCATCGTTAAGGATCGCCACCGCGTTTAGCCTTTTGATTTCACAGCATTCTTAGCCGAAAGCCGATGCCGAAGTGGCGTGAGTTACCCCAACGCGTGGCCGGCGAGGCCAAAGACAGCCGGTCCGCCTTCATTGGTGGTGAGGAAGCGGCGCCCCTTCGACATGGTCGTGACGGTCTCGGAAAGCGCCAGCCGGCTCTGCTGAAGAAACTCGGCGAATACGCCTTTCTCGCGCGTATCAATGCGCACGAAGTGGCCTGCCAGATCCTTAAGATGCACGGCTACGAGATGGATTGCATCCTGAGCATTGCTTGCCACTATCGGTCCGACCACATGGCCGCGCCCGAACTCGCGACACATGGAATAACCGACGATTTCGTCGCCGCGCCGAAGCGTGCAAACGGAGGCGCCTTCTGAAAGCAACGCCAGCAACCTCTCGCGATTGATTCCGAATGCCTGGGTGTCGAGAGCTGTGATCTCATGGAGCTTGTCGTTCGACAACTCGCTCAGTTGCCCGTTTAGATCTGGCAGTGGAGGAAGCCTGGGTGCAACGTCTCCCTGGTATTGATAGACGATCGCTTCCTTCGTGAACCCGAGCGAAATATAGAGGTTGTAAGCGGCTTTGGTCGAATTCAGGGCCAGATTTCGGTCGCCGCACTGCTCAAACACTTGTTCCATGAGCCAGCGCCCATTTCCTTGTGCTTGCGTGCGGGGTGAGGTGATCACGAGTCCGATGGTGGCGAAATCGTCCCCATGGGGAAACCACATTGCGCTTCCAAAGACACGCCCTATTCCATCGACCGCAACGATACCTCGGCCGGCGCGCCTTAGGAAATCCCAGTCTTTGGGCCGGTGTGGCCAACCGACACCCATCGACAGGGCGTGAAGCAGGCTCACATCGACACTGTCGATATCCTGGGCGATCAATTCGAATGACTTGAGGCGCACTGATTTTTGCATTTAGGCTATCCGCTCCGTTCGCCGGATCGCGCAAGTCGACCACGGGCCAGCAGTGTCTTTGATCCTCGCGCAGATTGCAATCTAGTCACACTATCGCACGCCAAGATCAGCAGATTTGCCTTATTCGTAGTATTCCTTCGAAATCTTCAGCTAAACCCATTCCCAATTCAGCAGGGAAAACTTTTACCTCGACGTGGTCTCGGTACATGTGGTTGACCCTAAAACCAAATTGCTAGGTAAATGAACGTAAATGCCTGTGCGTCGCTGGCTGATCCCACGTTGTACACTGATCGGTTCAAGCGGCGCCTTCTTCGAAGCCGCAGTCGTACCGACCAACACTGCTATTGCAGCGAGCGACTATTTTCGGTCCAACTGATCGATGAGGGCCAAGAAAATTGGCTGCCGTCGGATGACGGCAGCCAAAACTACTCGGGTAGGAGAGGGAGGGGAACCCATGTAGGATGGAGGACTGCGATGCGCTTCGCATCGTGGTACATCCAACGGTGATATCATAACACCTGCACCTCAGATGGGCTGCGGCATTCGCGGTCGCGCCAGCATGTTGTTTGGTTTGCCCGCTACTCTACAGCAGTATTAGCTGAGGCAGGACTGGTCATCGGGTGGAGGATTTCCACCGCGCTAACAACCGGAGCCTTCGACAGGGCACAGACACGATGGAACTTCGATTTTGATGAGTTCCTAGAGCTGATTGCCATTAGTTGACGGGTCGACACGACAGGGTCGTGCCTTGACCGTTTGCGGTGGCGAGGTGCCAAAGCGACGACCAAGTCCTGAAGGGCTAGTCCGGCCATGTCGATAAAAGTGACATCTTCGAGATCGCGTTCAGTCGTACCCACCAACATGTCGCCGATCCCGATCGAGGGGCATTCGGAATCCCGTTGACCTTCGCCAATGGAACGCGATTGCTCGCGATCGCCTCCAAAGAGTCGGGATCGGCGAAGAATGCCCGCTGGGAGCTCTCGCTTGCCCTTTGTGTCGGTGCCTACACAATTAAGGTGCGTGGCTGCGCGGATCGCTTCGGGCGAAAACAAGGGTCCACCTCCCCGGCGCTGCAGTCACGCCAATGTCGCTTTCGCTGACGGCTTCATTACCATGGCGCGGCATCGGTCCGTTCGTCCTGCAACTCTGGAACAGGAACTCACCCTTGAGCGCCATCACTACGGTGCCGGCACGATCGTCATGAAGAACGATGCGCCCGAACTGAGGACTCGCCAGCGCTATGGCGCGTCGCCGAGCGCTGTACGAAGGATGCGGTGGTTCGTTCTCGGTTCATCGATTGCCTGTTTGGTGCACTCTGAGTTCTTGTCGAACTTTGGACGGATTTAGCCCCGCGGATCCAGGGAATGAGAATATGCTAATTTCGACCTTGGTTTCGGTAGTTCCTGCTGCGCCAACCGCAGTTTCAGCGATTCCATGGGAACATATCCAGCCATACTGCTTGGCATTCGGAGCGTTGACACGTCGAGATAGACGCATTCGAAGGATTCGAATGGCCGACAATCGCTGGTCCGTGTCCGTCATTGGGAATGCAGGGGTTGATCCCGTTTTACATTCACTTGCGGAGCAACCATGGCCGGTAGAGAATAAGCAGAGGCTTACATAGATTGCCTGCGGAGCGAGGAGCACAGTCGTAATCCACAGCAGACTTTCCGGCGCCGTTGAATAGGAGGAGCCTTGATGGCCGTTAACACGAAGCCCAAACTGGTAGACGACGCGGCACTTTCGGTGCGCGGCCTGACAGTCGACCTGCCGAAAGGCATGGAACGGGCTCATGCCGTCGAGAACATCTCATTTGATCTCAAGCGGGGTCAGATACTCTGCATTATCGGCGAGTCCGGTTCAGGCAAGTCGGTAACAGCAAACACGATCATGGGGCTCTTGCCGAAGATAATCCGCGTCTCTTCGGGGTCCATTTATCTTGACGGCACGGCGATAATCGGCGCATCGCCGAAAAAGCTGCGGGATATGCGCGGCCGGGTCGTATCGATGATTTTTCAGGATCCGCTGTCGGCGCTCAACCCTCTGATGACGGTAGGCGAACAGATTACGGAAGCCATGGCCGCCCATGGGGTTGGCACGAAGGTATCGCGGCACAGCCGGGCCGTCGAGTTGCTGACTGAAGTGGGTCTGCCCGATCCGGAACTCATGTACTTCCAATACCCGTTCCGGCTTTCCGGCGGCCAACGCCAGCGCGTGATGATCGCCATGGCGCTCGCGCTCGAACCGAGTGTCCTGATCGCCGACGAGCCGACGACTGCACTCGACGTCACGACGCAGGCGCAGATTCTCGAACTGATCCGGGAAATTCAGCGTCGCAAGGGCATGAGCGTGATGTTCATCACCCATGACTTCGGCGTCGTCGCAGAAATCGCGGACAGTGTCGTGGTCATGGAGAAGGGGCGCATCGTCGAGCAAGGCAGCGCCGAGCAGGTCCTGAAAGCACCCACCCATGCCTATACAAAGCGCCTGATCGCGGCCGTCCCGCGACTGACCGGCGAGAATCGTATCCCCCAGGAGACCGTCAGCAAGGCGGCGATCCTGAAGGTCGAGGGACTGGCCAAGACATATCGCAGCGGCAGCGCGCTGTTCGGCAGCCAGCGTGTCGTGCCTGCGGTGAACGATGTTTCGTTCGACTTGGCACATGGGCGCACCCTGGGCGTTGTCGGCGAGAGCGGCTCCGGCAAATCGTCGCTGGGAAGACTTCTGATCAAGCTCCAGGACAGCGACGGCGGTCGAATCCTGTTTGAGGGCAACGACATCGCCAAGCTTTCGGAATCCGAGTTCCGTCCCCTGCGACCTCGCATCCAGATGATCTTCCAAGACCCTTTCGCATCGCTGAACCCGCGTTCGACCATCGGACAAATCCTTACCGTCGGGCCCGTCGCGCACGGGATGTCCTATTCCCAGGCGCGTGAGGAGGCACGAGCGTTGCTTTCACATGTGGGCCTCGATGCTGGCGCCTTCGGCCGCTATCCGCACGAGTTCTCCGGTGGGCAACGCCAACGCATCGGGATCGCCCGAGCTTTGATGTTCAAACCAAAGCTGCTGATTGCTGACGAGGCAGTCTCTGCTCTCGACGTGTCCATCCAGGCTCAGATTCTCGAGCTGCTGGACAAAATCCAACGAGAAACCGGCGTTTCGATGATCTTCATCACCCATGATCTGCGCGTCGCCAGCCAGATCTGCGACGAAATCGCAGTGATGCAGAAAGGGCGGATTGTCGAACACGGTCCGCCATCTCAGATTTTCCTGGACCCGCAATCAGCCTACACGCGTGAGTTGGTGGCGGCAATTCCTGGAGAGCGACCGAGGAGCACCCGGCCGATTGCTGCGAACGTTTGAGGACCACGGCGAATATCGCCACTACGGAGAAGAGATTATGACCAAAGATTTCACGACCGGATCGACCTACTCGCGACGCGACGCGCTGCGCCTCATGGCAGCGGGCGGCGTCGCCTGCTTTGCCGCCCCCAACCTCTTCGGCAAGCCTGCCTTCGCGCAAAACCCTCCAACAACCCCCACCGGCCGCGTCGTCGTCGGGCTTTCTCAAGAACCCACCGTCTTCAACCCCCTGATGGCGCATACCGAGGTCGACGATGCACTGCATTTCTCGGTGTTCGATGCGCTCTTTCGAATGGACCCCAAGGGCGTTCTTCAGCCCAATCTCGCGGCCGAAGTGCCCACACAGAAAAATGGCGGTATTTCGCAGGACGGCCTGCAGTGGCGCATTCGTCTGCGTGACGACGTCCGCTGGCACGACGGCGAACCCTTCACGGCTGAGGATGTGAAGTTTACTCTCGAACTCGTCACTAACCCTAACTTCCGCGCGTGGCGCACCAGCGGCCATTCATTGGTGCGCGATATCAAAGTGGTCTCACCGACCGAGATCACCTGGCGAATGGAGAGCGTGTTCGCCCCTTACCTGTCGTTTCTCGCCGAAACCTTCATGGTGCCCAAGCACATCCTCGAAAAAGAAGCCGATCCCAATGCCGCCGCCTTCAATCAGACGCCTGTCGGCACTGGCGCATTCAAGTGGGCGCAGCGCATTGCCGGCGACCATATCGAACTCGTCGCGAACGCGGACTATTTTGGCGAAGGTCCATATGTCGAGCGGCTCGTCCTCAAATACATTCCTGACATGACGGTGCTCTACACCCAGTTTGTAAGTGGCGACATCGACCTTGTCGACCAGGCATACATAACCGCCGACCATTATGAGGAAGCCAGCAAATTACCGGGTCGTGTGGTAACCCTGGAGCCGGGGGCGTCGGTCGAGTCGATCTATCTCAATCTTGAGAAGCCGCAATTCAAGGATCCGGCAGTGCGCCAGGCGCTCTATGCCGCAATAGATAGAAAAACGATCATCGACGCAATCTATTACGGGATCCACAAACCCACCGAGACGTTCATGCCGCAGAATTCCTACTACTACAATCCGGACCTGCCGGCGCAGGAGTACAGCATCGACAAGGCGCGCCAGATCCTCGACGAAGCCGGTTGGGTACCGGGCTCGGATGGAATCCGCGCGAAGGACGGCGTTCGGTTGTCGTTCTCCAACGCAACGACGGCAGGCAACAATCTGCGTGAGCAGGTGCAGCAGTTCCTGCAGCAATCGTTCGCCGAAATCGGCGTCGAGATGACCATATCGAACCTGCCAGGGGCGGTCATGTGGGGCGATTTCTGGCTCAAATCGCAGTTCGACTCCGCCATCTCCGGTGTAACCAATGTCATCGCGGCCGACCCCGATGTCACCAACCGCCTGCACACCAGCGCAATTGTTGCAAAGGGCGGAAAGGGCTCGAACACCGGCCAATACTCCAACCCCGAGGTCGACGCGCTGCTCGAAAAAGGTGCCCGCACCTTCGACCCGGAAGCACGGCGCGCCATCTATCTTCGTGTGCAGGAAATCGTCCGCCAGGACCTGCCGTTCCTGCCGCTGTTTGCCTACACCAACGTGTTCGGCCGCAAGGAAGGGCTCGAGGGCTTCGAGGCCAATTCCAACACCCGCGTCGCATCCTGGCATGCCGCCGCATGGCATTGGAAGAGCTGACCTTCGCCGCCGCCGTCGCGAGTTGCGGCGGCGGCCCCATCCATTGACGCTGTCATGAGGAGAGCTGAATGCGCGGCTTCCTATTAAACCGGCTCTCCCAGAGCCTCGTCCTGCTCCTGATCGTTTCCGTCATCGGGTTCGTCGTCCTGAACCTGATCCCGGGTGGCCCGTTGGCGCAATTTGGGCTTGATCCCAGCATGACGCAGGATGATCTCGATCGTCTCAAAGAACAATTGGGGCTCAACCGTCCGCTGTGGATGCAATATCTGGACTGGGCCTGGCGCCTTGTGCAGGGTGACTGGGGTCACTCCTTCCGCGACGGCGCGCCGGTTCTGGACGTAATCGGCCGGCACATTTTTGCAACGCTGTTGTTAATGGGGTCTTCCACGGTCATCGCGATTGCCGTCGGAACGTGGATCGGCATCCGTGGCGCCACGCACCGGTATTCGGTGTTCGACTATCTGGGGACGGTCGGCGCCATGGTGGCGCTGTCTATCCCGACCTTCTGGTTCGGGCTTATCGGCATCTACGTCTTTTCGCTTCAGTTGGGCTGGTTGCCGGCCGGCAACATGTACACGATCGGGGATGGCTCGGCACTGAATTACATGCATCACCTGATCCTGCCGAGCATAGTGCTGGCGCTGGTCCATGTCGCGATCTGGAGCCGCTATATGCGATCCGCGACGCTTGACGTCATCAGCCAGGAATTCGTCAAAACAGCGCGCGCCAAGGGACTAAGCGAGCGGCGGATATTGATGAAACATGTCGTCGGCAACGCCCTGCTGCCAATGATCACGCTGGCGGGAGTGCAGCTTCCGAGTGTCCTGACCGGCGCCTTGGTTACCGAGACGGTGTTCACATGGCCCGGAATGGGTCGGCTGTTTCTGGATAGCCTCGGCTACAGCGACTATCCGGTGGTGATGGGACTGCTGATGTTCTCGGCCATTCTCGTAATCCTGGGCAATCTCATCGCCGACATCGCCGTCGCGGTCATCGACCCACGCATTCGCTTGAGTTAAGCGCGTCATGAGACGCTCAACAGGGAGTCATCACTTATGACCGCAATCGCCGCAAATTCGAACCTGGACCGTTGGTGGAACAGCCGAACCGCACGCCGATTTATGAGCCACCATCTGGCTCTCCTCGGGATGGTCATGATCGCCTTATTAACGCTGGCGTGTGTCTTGGGTCCGCACCTGCTGCCCTATGATTCACTCTATATCGATCTGCGCGCCCGTTTTGCGCCTCCCTTGACCGGCAGTCACTATCTGGGCACCGATCCCCTGGGACGGGACGTGGCGGCCCGGCTCTTCATGGCGGGACGGATTTCCCTGCTGGTCGGCTTTTCCGCCATGCTCTTGTCGACGCTCATCGGAACGCTCGTGGGCGTGATTGCGGGGTACCGCGGCGGCTGGCTAGGCATGGCGCTGATGCGCACAGTGGATGGCTTTCTGTCCTTCCCGTCGATCTTCCTGGTGCTGGCCCTCGCCGCAGCACTGAAACCCAGCCCGATCATGATTACCGTTGTCATCGCCGTCTCCAGCTGGATGGAGGTTGCCCGGATTGTCGAGGCCGAGGTCCGCTCGCTTCGCGAACGCGAGTTCGTCCAGGCCGGGCGCATGTTGGGGCTAAGCGGAACCCATATCATGTTCCGCGAGATCCTGCCCAACGCCATCGGTCCGATCATCGTTGCGGCTACTCTGACTGTTGCCCGGGCGATCCTCATGGAGGCCTATATCAGCTTCCTTGGCTATGGAATTCAGCCACCGCTGCCCAGTTGGGGCAACATGCTGAACGGCGCGCAGCAGTATCTGGGAACCGCACCGTGGCTGGCGATCATTCCTGGTGCCGCCATTACCATCGCGGTCACCAGCTTCAACTTCATTGGCGACGGCCTGCGTGACGCGTTCGATGTTCGCGGGGACTGACGGCAAGGAAATCCGATCTGATCGGCAGGACGGGGGAAGCGTCACCCCCGCTCGTCGATTGTTTCGAGTGTCGTCTGATAACCGCAGACTTTTGATCAACGAGCAGCCGCAAAAGTCGACTGTCTTTCTCCGCAATCCAGAAGGCCTTGGCCAAACGCAACGAGAAGTTAATCCCATGGGCGACTCCACAATCGCAGACAAGAACTCACCCTACTGGTGGGAAGCGGCACCCGTCAAACCACTGCCGCGGCAGCCGCTGGCCAAGAAACTCGATGTGGCGATCATAGGCGCCGGATACGCCGGGTTATCGGCCGGGCTCGTTCTGGCGCGCGAGGGGCGTTCGGTCGCCGCCTTCGATGCGATGAACCCGGGCGAGGGCGCCTCGTCGCGCAATGGGGGCATTACCAGCGGAAGCATTCGCCCGGACTACGCCGCAATCACCCGGCGCTTCGGCGAAGACAAAGCCATCGCCATCGAGGCCGAGGGCAAGCTCGCTCGCGAGTTCCTCTATGACTTCATCAAGACCGAAGGGCTGGACTGCGACTTCAATCTGGTCGGCCAGTTCAAGGGCGTCATCGGGTTCGACCAGTACGAGAAGACCGCCCGAAACGCCGAGACCCTGGCAAAAAGGCTAGGTATCGAGTCTTACGCCGTGCCGTATGCCGAACAACGCGACTATATCGGCACCGATTTCTATCGCGGCGGCATGGTGCGGATGGATATTGGCGGGCTGCATCCGGCCAAGTTTCACGCTGAACTCCTAAGGGTGTCACTGGCTTCCGGACTGACGGTCCATTCCGGGACGCGTGTGACTTCGGTAGAGAAAGATGGCTCCGAGTTTCGCGTCACGACGTCGGCCGGCACGGTTCGAGCGCGTCAGGTCCTGGTCTGCACGGACGGCTATACCGATGGTGCGGTGCCCTTCCTGCGCCGCCGACTGGTGCCGGTTCGCAGCCGCATAATCGTAACAGAGGAACTCACCCCTGACGTCATGGCGCGGCTGATGCCGAAGCAGATGACGGTGACCGAAGGCCGCCAGCTCGGATTCTACTATCGACCGACGCCGGACGGCAAACGCATCCTGTTGGGCGGGCGGGACAGCTCTCGCGCCGGCGATCCGGATGGGCCTAAGCTCGTTCTGCGCAAGGGACTCGTGAATCTCTTCCCCGAACTTAAAAACGTCCGTCTGTCGCACACCTGGTTCGGCAATGTCGCGATGCACCGCGACATGCTGCCCCGCATCTTCGAAAAGGACGGTGTGGTTTATGCCACCGGATTCTGCGGTTCGGGGGTAGTCTGGGCACCGTGGGTGGGCATACACGCCGCCCACAAGCTGCTGGGCCATCGCCAACAGGCGCACAGCGCCTTTGACTTCCGACCGCCGGCCTTCATTCCATTTTACAACGGCAACCCATGGTTTATGCCGGCCATTATTCAAGGCTATCGCATCCAGGACCAAATCGCCTTCTACCGTGCTAGCCGCTGAGAAGATGTCCGGGCCCCGGCCCTTTGGCGGGAGCCGACCCCTCGGCAGAAACCTCGTGGCAACGACCGAAGATGTGACTGCCGAGTGCCGCAAAAACGTTATTTTCCACCGCGACCACACCGCTAGTCGATACATGCTGCTTGTCATCCTTCGTTAGTCTTAGCTGAGGAACAGGTCGAGGGGCAGTTTTGTCCCGTGTCTCCATCCCTCGTTCAGGCGCGCCCGTCGGTGATCCCGTGTTGAGGGGATGCCGAAGGCGCGGGACGGAACTTCATGCACCGCGGCGGTTCTTGCGGCCGACGCGTCTGATCGTCAGAGAGGAACACTATGCTTCAGTTGAAGGACAAAGATCTATTCCGGCAGGCCGGCCTGATCGGCAGCGCCTGGTTAGGTGCTGCCGCGGGCAAGACAATTGACGTCGTCGATCCCGCGAGCCAGACGACTCTAGGCACCATTCCGGATATGGGTACCACTGAAACTCGCGCAGCCATTCAGGCAGCCAGCGCCGCTTTTGCACCGTGGAAGAAAAAGACCCATGCCGAGCGCGCCGCCCTGCTCGAGCGCTGGCATGCATTGATGATCGAAAATCTCCAGGATCTTGCACTGCTCCTCACACTTGAGCAGGGCAAGCCACTCAACGAAGCCCGCGCGGAAATTCACTATGGCGCGTCCTTTGTCAAATGGTTTGCCGAGGAAGCCCGCCGCATCGGCGGCCACACCATTCCGTCGCCGACGGCGGATCGCCGCATCGTCGTGCTCAAGGATGCGGTCGGCGTCTGCGCCATCATCACACCGTGGAACTTTCCGAACGCGATGATTACCCGCAAGGTGGCCCCCGCATTGGCGGCAGGTTGTACGGTGGTGATCAAGCCCTCTGAGTTCACGCCCTATTCGGCGCTCGCCCTAGGTGTCCTTGCTGAGCGGGCTGGCATTCCGCCTGGCGTCATCAACATCGTAACCGGCATGCCGACGGAGATTGGCAACGAGATCATGGCGAACGAAACGGTGCGCAAGATCTCCTTCACCGGCTCCACGCGCGTCGGTTCGCTGCTGATGCGCGGCGCAGCGGATAGTATTAAGCGATTGTCGCTCGAACTCGGCGGCAATGCACCCTTCATCGTCTTCGACGATGCCGATCTAGACCTTGCTGTCGAGGGTGCCATTGCATCCAAATTCCGAAATGGCGGGCAGACTTGCGTCTGCGCCAACCGGATTCTCGTTCAGGGCAGCGTTTACACCGCCTTTGCCGAAAAGCTCAGCGCGCGCGTCAACGCGATGAAGGTCGGCCCGGGAACCGAGCCCGGCAACGCCATCGGACCGATGATCAACCCTGCGGCGATCGAGAAGATCAACCTTCATGTCGAAGACGCGCTGGCAAAGGGCGCCAAGGTGGTAGCACGGGGCAGTTCGCTGCCGGAAGGCAAACAGTACATCGCGCCGATCGTTCTTACCGGGGCGACGGCCGAAATGCTGCTCGCCAGCGAAGAAACGTTCGGTCCTGTTGCTCCGCTCTTTCGCTTCGAAACGGAGGAAGAAGCGATCGAAATCGCCAACAGCACGCCCTTCGGCCTTGCCGCCTATTTTTACACCGAAAACCTCAAGCGCTCCTGGCGCGTCGGGGAGGCGCTCGAATTCGGCATGATCGGGCTCAACACGGGGGCGATTTCCACCGAAGTGGCGCCTTTCGGCGGCGTAAAGCAGTCGGGGCTCGGTCGCGAAGGCGCGCAGGTCGGCATCGAGGAATATCTGGAAATGAAGAGCTTCCACATTGGCGGTCTGAACTAGGCCGGGCTCTCTCGCCGGATCGTTTCTGTTCTATGTCTGCACCCGCTTACAAAGCCCGCGGCGCATCCTCATGCGCCGCCGGCTTTGTCCCTGCGAAGAGGCTAATTTCTACGTTTCATGAATATTTCGGACGGAGCATGTTATCGGCACTTCCTTATGCGACGTGGATTGGCATATCTCGCGGTGTTAGCCGCGACGCGCCTCCTGTCGAGGTCCGCCCCGGTGGCTCCCCCGTGCCAGCAGAAGATGCGGCGGCAGATGAAGCGAAAGCGATAAGATACCGCTCAGCACGCCCTCTTCAGATGATCTGCCAACCGGCTTTCCTGCAAACTTTGGCTCAGCAACTTGAGGAAGGGCCATGCAGAAACGTCAGATCGATATTGCCGCTTTTGTCCCCGAACATCTTGACGCCGCCGTCGCCCTCTCGCGGCAAGTGGGTTGGCCCCATCGCCCCGAGGACTGGCAGATGGCCCTTGCCCTGAGCGAAGGCGCGGTCGCGATCGAGAATGACCGGGTCGTAGGCACCGCGCTCGTGACGCGCTACAAGGAAGCATGTGCTACGATCAACATGGTCATTGTGGACCAGTCCTTGCGTGGCCGGGGTATTGGCCGGCGGCTCATGGACGCCGCTCTCGTCCTCTCCGATGGGCGCCCGCTGCGGCTAGTAGCGACAGAGGACGGTTTGCCGCTCTACGAAAAACTCGGATTTCGCGAGACCGGGCGGGTGCTGCAGCACCAGGGCATTACCGCGAAGATAGACACTCCGCCGATCACGTCTGCGGCGACGTCGGCCGATCTTTCCGCCATTGCGGAACTTGACCGACAGGCCTTTGGTGCCGACCGCAGTGATCTGATCGCCTACTTGGCCAATGTGGGCACATTCGCCGTCATCCGGCGCAACAACCGCATCGCCGGTTTCTCAGCCCTTCGCTGTTTCGGCCGTGGCGAAGTCATCGGCCCCGTCGCCGCCGGGGACCTGGAGGACGCAAAAGCGCTCGTCGCTCACTTCATCGCCCTGCGCCCCGGCCGGTTTCTACGGGTGGATATCCCAGGCATCATCGACTTGTCGGACTGGCTCGCCGAGCGGGGCCTCGGTCACGTCGGTGGCGGTATTGCGATGATGAGGCCATCGATCCCCCCAGCTGCTTCCGACCCCACCATCTTTGCCCTCGCCAACCAGGCGCTCGGCTGATCCGGAGAGTTATCATGTACAGCAATTCCCTTGTCGAACTCGACCGCGCCCATCTCGTGCATCCGGTCGCCTCCTATCGCAATCACGAGAAGCTCGGCGTGCGCGTGCTCACGTCTGCCAAAGGCGCATCTGTCACAGACGCCTCGGGCAAACAACTGGTCGACGGCTTCGCAGGGCTCTGGTGCGTCAATGCCGGGTACGGCCAGGAATCGATTGTCGAAGCGGCAACCCGACAGATGCGCGAACTTCCCTACGCGACGGCTTATTTCGGCCTCGGTTCGGAGCCGGCGATCCGGCTCGCCGCGGCATTGGCAGAGCGAGCTCCGGGCGATCTCAACCATGTTTACTTCACACTCGGCGGATCGGATGCGATCGACAGCACCGTCCGTTTCAGCCGCTATTACTGGATTGCCCGTGGTGAGCCGAAGCGCGACCAGTTCATCTCGGTCGAGCAAGGCTACCACGGCTCATCTACTGTCGGAGCAGGCTTGACGGCGCTGCCGTCTTTCCATGCAGGCTTCGGCATTCCCTTCGAGTGGCAGCATAAAATTCCCTCGCACTATGCCTATCGCAATCCCGTCGGCGATAATCCGCAGGCGATCATCAACGCTTCGCTCGCGGCACTGCGGCGCAAGGTTGAGGAAATTGGCCCCGATCGCGTCGCCGCCTTTTATGCTGAACCGATCCAGGGTTCGGGCGGCGTGCTGGTTCCACCGAAGGGGTGGATGAAGGCAATGCGCGAACTCTGCCGCGAACTGGACATCCTATTCGTTGCCGACGAAGTGATCACCGCTTTCGGGCGCACCGGCCCGCTCTTCGCCTGCGCGGAGGACGACATCGTGCCGGATTTCATTACCACTGCCAAGGGTCTGACCTCCGGCTATGTTCCGATGGGTGCAGTGTTCATGGCCGACCACGTCTATCAGACCATCGCCGATGGGGCCGGTGCTGCAGCCGTCGGTCACGGCTATACCTATTCGGCCCATCCGGTATCCGCGGCTGTCGGCCTCGAAGTTCTGAAACTGTACGAAAACGGTTTGCTTGCGAACGGTCGGAAGGCGGGCGCTAGGCTGATGGAAGGGCTTGAGAGCCTCAAGGACCATCCACTCGTCGGGGATGTCCGCGGCCGCGGAATGCTCGCCGCCTTGGAACTCGTGGTAGACAAGGAGAAGAAGACCCCGCTGCCAATGACAGCCGATCCGGCACGCCGCATCTTCGACCGGGCCTGGGAAAACGGCTTGGTCCTCCGCGCCTTCGCCAACGGCGTACTTGGCTACGCGCCACCACTCTGCTGCACCGACGCCGATATCGACGCAATCATTGAACGCACCCGAAAGACGCTGGACGATACCCTGGCGGACCCGGATGTGCGCGCGGCCATCAAAGACTGATCACGGCAGGTGACAGAGGCAACATGTCGCCAAATCGACATTCTGACCGCGCCATGACCTCTTCCTGGAGATTACGGCGCGGTACAGATTTGCAATGCGAATGACCATTGGCTCTTTCTGCATAAGCAAGCGTCATAGGTTGCGGCATTGCCGCGCAACTAGCTGGGCTTTAGGCGATGTAGCACGGAGCTCTGCAGCCACAATTCGGGCCAATCCGTGAGGGGTTGTTGGCGCAAGAGCGGATACCGAATTTAAAGCGGAAACAGGCTCGTCAACGGCATGTGTGACTTGACGATGGGCGACTTCAAGACAACGAAGCTGAAATACCTATCGATGCCGATCTCCAGGTCGGTGAGACGCTCCATGATCTCCTGATATTCACTGATGCCGGCGGTTACAAATTTCAGGAGATAGTCATAGCCGCCAGACACCAGGTGGCATTCCATGACCTGGTCGATCTTTTCTATCGAAGTCAGGAAGCGGGCGAAGTCGATCTGCCGGTGGTTTTTCAATGTGATTTCCGTGAAGACTGTCAACGTCTGCCCCAGCTTGCTCACATTGATCTGTGCGGAGTAGCCGTCGATGTAGCCCTCAGACTGCAGTTTCTTCACGCGCATCAGACATGGGCTCGGTGAAAGATTGACCAACTCGGCCAGTTCCACGTTGGTAACGCGGCCATTTTTCTGCAGTTCATGCAGGATCTTTATATCGATACGGTCGAGTTTCAACAGCCTGCTCCGTTTATCGACGACGATCATGGCGCAGCATATCGTGCCGTTATGTTCCCATAGTCAGAGTAACATGTTGCTGTAACGTGTCGATGGCGTTTAGCGTGACTGCGGCGCACGAACGTACTGCGGCGGCCGGTGCGTCGGCATTATATGCTGCAGCGGCAACCAAAGGACCACGTGCCCTGCCGTGTTGCGCAAGCCCGGTACTGCTGAACTGGACGTAAGTGCCCTTGGGCCAAAGGTGATTTCCGCAACATTGGTTGAGCCAGTCTCCTGATTGCTTGGATCCGTATTACCAGATGCCAGCTAGCTCACCCTCGCCAATAGCGTTGCAGCCGGGGTCTCGCATCCCTGCCGAAAACGGGCAGCTGCTTTTTTTGCTGCTCGTCATTCTGCCGTTGGAGGGCTTCATCGATGCAGAGTGTTCCGTTCCGGCGTTCGTCAGGCCATTGCAGACGGCGTTGCCGTCGCGCCGGTCGCAAAAGCCGCCGTACCGACGGCGAAAAAATTTTTGTTCGACCTGCACCATCCGTCATGCCGAGGGACGGCTCAAAACGAATGATTCGGCCGAAATGAAGGGCAAGAACAGCAGGGAAATCTGCTTGCCAGGCTCGACTATGAATTCGAGCTTTAACCAAGAGACAGTATTTCACCTATGGCCGTAGACCATGAGAGCGACAAAGTCAGCGCCCGGATCGAGCTGATGAAAATTGAAACCCGGCATTTGCAGGGAGCGCTGAGGCTATCGCAGGAGATGGGCTGGCCTTACCGGCTGCAGGATTGGGAGTTTGCCGCGACGGTCGGCGAGGGTCTGGTCATCGAGCGGGCAGGCGAAGTGATCGGCACGGCCATGTGGTGGAATTACGGACAGGCCTATGCCACCGCTGGGATGATCATCGTCACCGCCTCCGCACAGGGCGCAGGCTACGGCTCGCAGCTCTTCAATGGGGTGCTTCAGGCGACAGTCGGTCGCAACGTTCTGCTCAACTCAACCGCGGAGGGGCTTGCGCTCTACAAGCGACGTGGCTTTACTGCCTGGAGCACTGTGCTTCAGCATCAGGGTACGCTCACCGTTGCGGTGACCCTGAATGCCCGCGACGACATCCGTCCGGCAACCATCTCCGACCTTATGGGGATCCAAGCCTTTGACCAGCGGGCCACGGGCATGTCCCGACAGTCGATGGTGGCCCAGCTCGCCGATGTGGGTAACGTGGTGGTCGTCGAACGCGCGGGACGGATTGCAGGCTACGCCATCGCAAGGAAGTTCGGCCGCGGCTACGTTATCGGCCCTTGTGCAGCCGAGAGCGCACAAGATGCGCGACTCCTGATCCTGGCCCAGCTTTCGAAGCTTCACGGGCAATTTGTTCGAATCGATGTCTATGCGGAAGATGAATTGAGCGATTGGCTGGAGGGCCTCGGCCTCAAGCAGGTCAGTCATGCGACCGCTATGGTCAAGGGGCAGCGACCGGAATCCGACGGGACGGCCCGTATGTATGCCTTGGCAAACCAGTCGTTCGGTTAGGAAATCAGGATATGGGCAAGATGACGGTAAACCTGCAAGGACCACAGACGGTCAAAATCATCGAGGCCTGGTCACCCCAGCGCTGCTTGTGGACCGAGGACGGCTTGAGCGCCATGTACCGTGCTGACCGAGCACGCCACGAAGCTTGGCGTGGTGCTGCGCCTAAAAAAATTGAAGCGCGGTGACAGCGAATCCGAGACTGGTGACCAATCTCTACGCTTTGCATGGCGCCCATGCAAATTAACGCGCTGGTGGCAAAATGAAGCTTACCTCTTACTGGCTGGATACGTCTCAGCCGTTCAATGATGGATCATCCAAACCCCTTGAAGGTCACTACGACGTCGCCGTGGTGGGAGGCGGTCTGACCGGATCTTCCGCCGCACTGGCGCTTGCCAAGAAGGGCGCCCGGGTCGCCCTGCTCGAGGCCGACACAATCGGCAACGCCGCATCCGGACGCAACGGCGGTATGTGCAACAATGGTTTTGCCCAGAACTATGCGATCATGGCCGGCAAGTACGGCAAGGATGCCGCAAACGCGCTTTACAAAGCTTTCGATGCCGGCGTCGACATGGTTGAGCGGATCGTTGGGGAAGAGCAGATCGACTGCAGCTTCTCTCGAGTAGGCAAGCTCAAGCTTGCCGCCAAACCCGAGCACTATGACATGCT
Organism: Rhizobium giardinii bv. giardinii H152; assembly: GCF_000379605.1. Lineage (GTDB taxonomy): Bacteria > Pseudomonadota > Alphaproteobacteria > Rhizobiales > Rhizobiaceae > Pararhizobium > Pararhizobium giardinii. The sequence continues at coordinate 92,433 of NZ_KB902682.1, forward strand.
GGCGCGCAGCCAGGAGCTTTTGGCGGCCAATGTCGATCCCGACACGAGGATGATTGCCCGAGCGGACCTACATAGCGAGGTCGGAACCGGCCGTTACCACGGTGGGCTGCTCTTTCCCAAGAGCGCCAACATGCATGTCGGCCGGTTCGTCCGGGGCCTGGCGACCGCAGCCGCGCGGCGGGGCGCGGAGGTCTATGAACGCGCGCCCGTCCTGGCCATGCACAAGGTTCCCGCTGGGCATGAGCTAACCACCTCCAGAGGCAAAATCGTTGCGCGGCAGGTTCTGCTGGCCAGCGGCATTTCCCAGGTTGGACCACTCGGATGGATCCGTCGGCGGATCGTGCCGGTCGGGGCATTCCTGATTGTGACGGAACCGCTATCGCCTTCGGAGCTTGACCGCTTGATGCCGGCCCGTCGCAATGTCGTCGATACGCGCAACCTTGTTGTCTACTGGCGGCTGACACCGGACAACCGCATGTTGTTCGGCGGGCGGGCACGCTTTGCGGTGTCCAATCCACAATCCGACGAAAAAAGCGGCCGAATCCTGAAAGCGGCGATGGTCGACGTTTTTCCGGAACTGGCCGGCGTCCGGATCGACTACTGCTGGGGCGGCATGGTCGATATGACCCGCGACCGGTTGCCCCGCGCCGGGGAGCGCGACGGAATCTTCTACTCTATGGGCTATAGCGGACACGGCACTCATATGTCGACGCTGATGGGCAGTATCATGACCGACGTCATGGACGGTCGTCCCGACCTCAACCCCTGGAAGGATTTCGACTGGCCAGCGATCCCTGGATATTTCGGCCGTCCCTGGTTCCTGCCGATCCTCGGTGCCTACTACCGCATGAAGGACCTAGTTCAATGATCGCGCCCCTCGAACACCTGTCCCGAAACGGCCACTTGCAAACGTTCTTCATTGACGGCCAATGGCTCGAGCCGAGAGGCACCGCCGAGGGCGTTGTGGTGAATCCGGCCACGGAGGAGGTTGTGACCCGGTTTCCGCTGGGAAACAGCAAGGACGTGAACGCGGCCGTTTCAGCGGCCCGTCGGGCGTTCGCCACCTGGAGCCGTACCAAGCCGGAATACCGCGCGGGTCTGCTTGATCGGCTGCACGCGGTGCTTGAAGCGCGCAGCGAACTGCTTGCACAATGCATCACCCTCGAGATAGGCGCGGCGATCGGATATGCGCGCACCGCGCAAGTGCCCCTAGCGATGGCCCATGTGGAGGTCGCTCGCGATGTCCTGGAAGCCTTCCGCTTCGTCAAACAGCGCGGCCGTACCGCCGTCACCCACGAACCGATCGGCGTCTGTGCAGTGATCACTCCGTGGAACTGGCCACTTTACCAGATCACGGCCAAAGTTGCTCCGGCGCTCGCCGCAGGCTGCACGGTCGTGCTGAAGCCAAGCGAGCTTTCTCCTCTAAACGCCCTGCTGTTCGCTGAGGCGATCGAAGAGGCTGGATTCCCGCCCGGGGTTTTCAACCTTGTCAATGGCGACGGCCCATGCGTCGGCGCGGGTCTGGCCGCCCATCAAGACGTCGACATGATCTCCATTACCGGCTCTACCCGCGCGGGCATCGCGGTGGCCGAGGCGGCCGCGCCGACTGTCAAGCGTGTCGCGCAGGAACTCGGCGGCAAGTCGCCGAACGTGATCCTACCGGACGCCGACCTCGATCGCGCCGTTTCCCTGGGTATTGCCGCTGCGTTTCGCAATCTCGGCCAGTCATGCAGCGCACCGACGCGCATGATTGTCCCGCGCGCGCTGCTTTCAGAGATCGAGTCACTTGCTAAAAGGGCCGCAGATGAAATCGTCGTGGGCGATCCTCTCGCGGAGACCAGCACCCACGGCGTGATCGCGAACCAGGCCCAGTTCGATCGGATCCAAACCATGATCAGGGTCGGCATTTCAGAAGGCGCAAAACTCATTGTCGGCGGAGAGGGCCGCCCTGCCGGTCTGAATGTCGGGTTCTACGTTAAACCGACGATTTTTTCCGAGGTGGGCACGGGCATGCGTATTGCCCAGGAGGAGATCTTCGGACCGGTTCTGTGCCTCATCCCCTACGACACGGTGGAAGAGGCCGTCACCATCGCCAATGATACCGTTTACGGCCTAGGGGCGCACGTGCAGGGCAAAGATATGAACATCGTTAAGGATGTCGCGTCGCAGATCCGCTCCGGGCAAGTTCACCTCAACTACCCGGCCTGGGATCCACACGCCCCGTTTGGCGGTTTCAAGCAGTCTGGAAACGGACGCGAATACGGCATCGAAGGCATGTTGGAGTATCTTGAGGTCAAGTCCATCCTCGGCTTTTTCTAAGCGGCATCTTCGCAGAGGCACCCTGCTATCGGAGCGTCTTTTTGCCAGTAAGATGCCTGCGGACGTTCGTCGATAAAACGGCCTGAATGTCGCCAAAGGTGGATCCAGGATGAGGAAATCGGAATGCTAGACACGCATTTCATGAAGAGATAATGCGCGGAGGTGAGATCGTAGCGAAACAACGAGGAGTAATGCAGGATATCCTCCGAAACGCTGCTGATTTCAGCCGATGTCACTGTTTGGAGCGTCGGTCGGAGTGTCGTTGCAGAGAATTTGCGGCCCGTCATGCTGGATCCGAATAATGCTCTGCCATACCGGGCGAGTTCAGAAGAATCTGTCGGTCAAGCGGTCATATGCTTAAGTGTCAGCAACGACCAACTTGGAGAAATTGCCATGGAACTCATCATCAGCATGCCGATCCTCCTCACCTTTGCCACTCTTCTTCTGATGCGAACACCCGGATCAGACATGGTGTTGACGGCCAGCCGGGCCGATCAAAGAAAGGCGATCATCTAAGCCCTGCGAACTGCTCATTTGCATGCCAGGGCGGATCAGTCTGGCGAGCCGCTACAATTGCGGGTTTGACGCAGTGCGCTCATGACGAGAGTGCTGCCGCCAAATGCAGCAAGCTTGCCCGTTCGCTAGGAATGGCCATCACTCAGAACGAGGGAAGCATGAACGAGAAAATCTACGTTGCGTCGCATGACAGGAACCGCACGCTTGTCGACAACGCCACCTATCTGAAATGGTACAAGCAGAGCGTCGCCGACCCGGAAGCGTTCTGGGGCGAACATGGCAAGCGCATCGACTGGTTCAAGCCTTACACCAAGGTCAAGAACACCAGCTTTGAAGGCAAGGTATCGATCAAGTGGTTCGAGGACGGTCTCACCAACGTCTCCTACAACTGCATCGACCGGCATCTGGAAAAGCGGGGCGACCAGGTGGCGATCATCTGGGAGGGCGACAATCCCTATGACGACAGGAAGATCACCTATCGCGAGCTCTACGAGCATGTCTGCCGCCTCGCCAATGTGCTGAAGGAAAACGGTGTCAGACGAGGCGACCGCGTCACGATCTACATGCCGATGATCCCNGAAGCCGCCTATGCGATGCTCGCCTGCACCCGCATCGGTGCCGTGCATTCGATCGTGTTTGGCGGTTTTTCCCCCGATGCGCTGGCCGGCCGCATTGTCGATTGCCAATCCACCTTCGTCATCACAGCGGACGAGGGCCTGCGCGGCGGCAAGCCGATTCCGCTCAAGGCCAACACCGACCACGCGATCGACATCGCCAAGCGCGACGGCGTCGAGGTCAAGTCCGTTCTTGTCGTTCGTCGCACCGCCGGCAAGATCAACTGGTTCGCGGATCGCGACATCTGGTANCATCAGGCCGTCGCCACGGTGAANGCCGATTGCCCGCCGGCGAAGATGAAGGCCGAGGATCCGCTGTTCATCCTCTATACCTCGGGCTCGACCGGCAAGCCGAAGGGTGTGCTGCACACGACGGGCGGCTATCTTGTCTATGCCTCGATGACCCATCA
>NZ_KB902683.1 GCF_000379605.1 Rhizobium giardinii bv. giardinii H152
GGCGAACACTCCGCCAGCAACACGCCAGACCCATTCTGGCGGACCTCAAGGCCTGGATTGAAACGACGCTTTCGACGCTGCCGCAGAAACAGAAGCTTGCAGAAGCGATGCGCTACGCTCTCTCGCGATGGGCAGCTTTGAGCGTCTACGTTGACGATGGCCGTGTCGAAATCGATAACAACATNGCTGAGCGCGCTATGAGGCCACTCGGAATTGGAAGAAAAAATTGGCTCTTCGCCGGCTCCGACAAGGGCGGCGAGCGCATCGCCAATATCCTGACCATCATCGAGACAGCTAAACTCCATGGCCACAATCCAGAGACCTATCTGACAGACGTCCTGACCAGGATCCAGAGCCATCCGAAGGATCGACTTGAGGAACTGCTCCCGTGGCAGTGGACTCCGGCAAAAGACCGGTACGAGGCTGCGTGATGGCGCGCTCAAGGATCATCTATACCCTCAAAGAGGTCGCTGAGATGATCGGCGAGAACCTCGAGTTGATCGAAGAGGTGACCGCCAACTCGGATAATATCAGCGAGGGCGAATTGCTTTATGTCCGCGACGGCAGCGAATACGGCACGAAGGGCCTGACCGAGAACGGCGTGGACGAGCTCCAAAATCTCATCGCCGACATAAGGACATGGGATGGTGGAATCCGCCAGTTTCTCGTCGATGAACAATGCGATCCGGATGTGGTCGAACGCGTTATGGCAGACGAGATGAAACGCGGCCTATAATATCGGCCTCTCAACCAAGCGAAAATGCCTTCGCCGGACGCTCACGGATCGAGACCCTCGACAAGGGCTGTTGGTAATGATGCAGGCAAGTCCGGTCTGTGCGTCGTCGGGGTCGGCGCAGCTCCTCTGACGCCACCTGGCCGTTCGTCGCTGGCGAAACTGGATCAGGCTCGCAAAGCGCGCCAAGGGCCTCCTCTTGAAGGGGAGCGAGCGGCAAAAAATCTCCGGCCATTCTCTGCAGGCCGACCTTGCCCCTCGGCCGAGTCGATGAGCGTTTATGTCCAGAACCAGCTCGGCCATGCAGCGGAAATGACCCGCAAATATCGACGCCGACGTGATCAATTCCGCATGAGCCTCACCAACGCATCAGGGATTTGAACTGTCACTGCCCGCCCGTGAAGCGGCTAGGTAGAAATTCCGCGTCGGAAACTTAGCTTAGCTCTTAGTGGACAACCCATAGGCGATTAGTCCGAAATTATGTAGCACATGCCGCAAGCTTTTCAGTGGGGTGCCGTGGCAAGAGCGGCTCCTTCTTATCGACGCTCCAGAAATATTCGAATTAAGTCGGCCACCTTTTCGGGAGCTTCCCAATGAATGTTATGGCCTTGGCCGGGAAGGGAAAGGAACTCCGCGCCGACGATCGCATCATTCATCTGGGCCTGATGCTCCTCAGTCGCGATATTGTCCTCCTCGCCCCGAAGAATGAGCGTTGGCGCGGAAATATCCTGCAGAAGCGGCGACGGATCATAGGCAAGCTGCTCGTAATATATCGAATGCCAGATTCGTGACGGCACCGCGGCGCTTTCGCGTCGCGCTTGGGCGAGGAAATTCTCGTCGACCGGAACTGCGCCAGAACACCATTCCCGGATGAATGCGCTTTCTGGATCGATTGGATCGCGGAGCATCTGGATGTTTTCCCACAACCACCCCCGACGTTCGCGCAACACGGCGGAGGTAGACATAAGAACGATTTTTCGGACGAGACAAGGCCACCGCTCAGCGAGTGCTTGCACAAGCCGTCCACCCAGCGAATGGCCGACCACGTGGCACGGCGCAAGGTCCAAGGCCACCATCAGCAACCGGACATCATTCGCCATCTCGGGAATCGTATAGCAACCCTCAGGCTTGTCCGAATTCCCATGACCCCGCAGGTCTGGCGCTACGACGCGAAAGCCCGTTGCGAGATACGGCGCGGTGAGGCTCCAGCTTCGGGCGCTGTCAGTAAACCCGTGTAGCAGGAGGATGGGCATGCCGTTGGGGTCGCCCAACTCGACGTACGCAAGTCGGAGCCCGTTTGGCAACACGACGGTCCGCTTTAGCGCTGTAAAGTGCTCTTGGGAAATCGGTTCGACCACACGTCCACCCTCATGCTAAATTCATACTACTAAGGTGACTGTGGCAATATCTCGACGCCATTGGCTGACGATACCGAAGTCGCACCGTGCCTGCTTGTGGCATCTGCTACATAATTCCGGATTGGTCTTCCCGCGGGCCGCTTCCCCCGCCCTTAAATATCGATGCCGTGCGCACGATTTCTGACGCGCTCGGGCTGCTCGGATATAATCGCCCGGCTACTGTCAACCCACACTATTTGTTGCAAGACTTTCAGCTTGTGCCGCATTGCCTCGAATGCGGGTCGTTGCGCGGGCGGAACCCGGTTGATGAGATCCTTCTCCTCGCGAAGGATCGCATTGCGGCCAAAGCGCTCATCGAGCGCCTTGCTGACAGCAGCAAACTCGCGCCGGATGCCCGGATCGAGGGAACCGACGAATATCCCAAGTCTCCGGTCGTCTTTCTTCCCCTCAATCGCCAGTCGCGCCAGAACCGCCTTCGCCTCTTGCGACAATCCCGGAATGGCGACTGCCATGCGGCGGCGTTCTTCAGTAACGGCCTGGCTTTCAGTATCGAGTAAGCTTGCGTAGGTTGAGCCGAGCAAGCGCAGACGGACCGCGAGTTCAGGCACCGCCTGAAGCGCCCCTTTCCTTTCCCGACCGGAGGCAAGCATCCGATCCATGATGCGATCCGAGCCTCGTAGAGCGCCATAAGCGGCCGGATCGTTGACCACTGCGGCTGCAATTCGATCAGCTGCAAAGCGCTTCACCAGGAGTTCCTCGAGTGTTCCGACCGCGCCAGCCGGATCACGCCAGATGCGCGTTGCGGTGTCCGCCAGCGCGGCGCGCTGCTGGCGATAGAGCGGCATTGCCAGAGCCCGGCTTCGAGCCTCCTCGTCGACCGGTGTCTTGAATTCGATGACCGCCGTAAGCATGGGAAGAACGGTGGCATTCTCCTTTTCAGGGTCGACGCTTGCAGGGCCTGCGATGAGCGAGCGGTTTCGCCGCTCCGCGAGATGCTGCTCCTGTGCGAAACGCTTGACAGCGATAAACAGGCTGGTCAGTTCGCGGCGTTTTTCAGAGGTCAGATTGTCTGGCATGCGCTCGATCATGGCCCGCTCGGCAACGGCGTCTGCCTTTGACGTAAAGGCGCTCCAGCCAAACCGTGCCGCCACCGCCTCGCTGACAGCCTTGATCTCCTGGACGACCGATCGATCTTCCGCGGCGATTGCAAAGGCTGTTTTGTAGGCATCATTCCCGCCACGGTCGCGCACTGCCTCGATTTCGACCAGACGCGCCAGCGCCTGTGTCGACAGCGCGGGAATCGACAATGACATACGAGCGCGCCGTTGCTGCTCGCGGATGCCGAAGCGTTCGGCCTGTCGTCGGAACTCGGTTGCATGGGCGCGTGCAAGCGGCAGCAATTCCGATAACGCGGCCCTGGCCGCGTTGCGCTCGTCACGCGCAGCGCGACCATCGACTATGAGATCAGATCCATGCAGCCGGCCAAGGTGCTGGGGCATGGTCGCAAGATCCTCGGCAAGCCTCCGCGGTTCGACACCGGCAGTCGACGACTGCGCATTCAAGGTGGCAAGCGCCGCGTCCGGATCTCGGTAGATTCTCTCCAGCAGTGGCCGCAGATTTGCTTCACGCTCCTTCCAGACCGGCGACGAAAGTTGCGCCAGCCGCGCCTCCTCATCGGCGCTGCGGACAAAGACGGTTGTTGGCGCAAGCAGATAGCGGGCACCGTCAGAGCCCGCTGCAGCGAGCGGCTGATAGAGAACGGCACTACCGTCATAGGCGACCGCTCGTTCGCGCTCGATCGCGATGCCGAGCGCAATGCTCGCCCGCTCCCAGAGTCTCGCCACCTGCTCCCTTTTCTTGGCAATCCCCGCCAGCCGCGACGAGACGCGCTCCTCCATTTCGGCCGCAATTACTGAAAGACTATCGATACCGCGGCGGCGGGCAAAATCGCTCGCATGCAACCGGTATCCCGCCTCTGTTTCGAAATCGAGTGTCGTCGTCTTGGCGCCGGAGCGCGACAATCGCTCGACCAACCGATGGAACACTTCCGGCCGGTGGCTTTCCCGCTCGATTCGCTCTGCGCGGGCTTCAGCCGTTTCGATCTGTGTCGCGGTCCAGATATTCCGATCCACGCTGCGCTCTTCGAACTGTTTCTGGCCAGTTTCCTCATCGATCACGGGGACCTTCACCGTAACTTTCTCGACGCCGTCCTTGCGCAATGTCGCCGTATCGCCCAGGCAAACGCCGCCCTTTTCCAACGCCTTCGGCAAGCTGACACCCCACAGACGATGGATGGCGCCATCGTCGGTTTTGATGTCGACATAGGGGCTTTGCTCTACGTCTTGTTCGGCTCGGAATTTTGCCGTCCCCTCCTCCACAAGCTCGCCCGTGACACCGGCCGCATGGCTCGCGCGGGGTTTACGGCCCCATTCCGGTTGTGCCTCAAAGTCTTCTTTCGCAACGTAGAGATCGGCACGATCGCGATGCCGGGTCATCGACACATAGGTCAGGTGCTGGTCCATCATGCCGGTCGCGAGCACGAACGTCCGATCAACCGTAGCGCCCTGCGATTTGTGTATCGTCGCGGCATAGCCATGATCGACATTACGGTAGCTGCTCTCGCTGAAAACCACGTCACGGCCGTTATCGAGACGCACCGAAAGCACTGTTCGGCCACGTCTGTCGGTCGTCGAAACGACCGTGCCCAGCATACCGTTCTTTACATATTGCGCACCGAGATGCTTGGCACGCGACTCGACGAACCGGGCGTTCTCGAGGAAGATGATGCGATCCCCAATGGCGAACTCACGCGCCCCGCGTTCAGTCTGGAACGCGCGACCGTCACGTAGCGCACCCTCCCCGACCATGATGGCCCGCAGTGCCTCATTCAGCCGTCTCACGTCCCGGTTGGTGTGGGCAAGTACCAGAAGTTCGTCACCGCGAAACCGGGCGGGTTTCCCCAGCGTCGTCGATTGATCAAGAAGCTGACGACGGGCATCGGTCCAGTCGGAAACAAGGTGTCCCATTACGTCCCCGCGCGTCTCAGCCTCGACAAGATGGCCATGCTGAGCATAGGCGTCGAGTCCCGCTTCCACGTCACCGCGGGCAAACAGCCGCGACGCGTCGCGCGACCACTGCTCGCGCTGCCGGCGCACGCCGGAGAGCTCGGCAAAGCCGATCCGCTCCGTGATCGCCCGGAAGGCAGCACCCGCCTGGATCGGCTGAAGCTGCATGGCGTCACCAACCAGGACGACTTTGGCCGCCGCTCCTTCAACGACCTTGAGCACGCGCGCCATCTGCTGTGACGACACCATGCCGGCCTCGTCGATCACCAGCACATCGCCGCGATCGAGATTGTCGCGCCCGGCGGCCCAGGCCAGTTCCCATGATGCCAGCGTCCGCGACCTGATACCGGAGCTGTCTTGGAGACCTTCGGCTGCCTTGCCGGCAAGGGCAGCACCTATCACCCGGTGGCCGTCGTTTTCCCAGGCGATGCGAGCGGCTGAAAGCAGAGTCGACTTTCCGACGCCAGCGAGCCCGACGATAGCTGCAATGGCACCATCCCCGGTGACATGACGGACAGCGTCCACCTGCTCCGCATCAAGTTGGAAGCGCCTTTCCGGATCACCTGTTTCAACCCTTCCGATCGCCGCCCTGATCCGCCGATCGGCAACGGCGAACCCGCCGCGCTCCGACAAAATCCGCGCCGACTGCGCCATGTCATATTCGATGCGCAGGATGTCCCGCGTGGTGAAGATTGCCGGCTCGGCGGCTCTTCCGTGTTGCGGATCGAACAGCTGCGGCTTCAACATGACCAGATCGCTTGAAGCCATGAGGCGCGCGAGGATATTGACGAAATCCGACGGATCGTCGACACAGCGATGCAACGCCCTGGCAATATCGCGCTCGTCAAAGGTGGAGCGCTCATTGCTGAGCTGTTTCAGCAACAACGCCGGGTCGGCCAGCAACCGATCGGCCATGGCCTGCCTTCGTGCCAGATCCGCCGGCGCGAAAAACACCTCCCTGCCTTTTCGGGCCAGTGCGGCCTTTTCCGGACCGAGATGCTTTTGCGCAATCCCGTCGAGCCCCTGTTCGGCATACGAACGGCCATCAAGCCGGATGTCGTGGCCGGCGAGCGCCAGATGCCGATTTGCCGTTTCCGCCCAGGCCATCTTCCACGCCTTCATCGTTTCCTTGTCGCCCGCCCAGAGCGTGTAAACGATCTTGCCTTGTGGCCGGTCCGGTGTGACCACCCGCAGCGGCTGTCCATCCTCTCCCGTCACCGCCACCCTTTTCGCCCCAAACCCCTCCTCTTTCAGCGGCCTGAGCGTCGTCATCAGGTGGATATGCGGATTTCCGTCCTTGTCGTGATAGACCCAGTCGGCCACGATCCCCCTGGCCGTGAGATTGTCGCGGACGAATTCCCGCACCAGCGCGATATTCTCCGTCCGCGTCAGTTCCTCTGGCAGTGCGATGATCAGTTCCCGGGCGAGCTGTGCGTCGGCCCGCTTCTCGAAAGCATCGACGGCATTCCACAAGACCTCGCTTGTGCCGGCAACGGATCGCCCGTCGATACTCGTGTGAAGCCAGACCGGTATATCCCCTGGCAGGGCCAGTTCCTCATGCACCAGTTCCGACGCGCCACCGCGATAGCTGAAGGACGTGCCGGCCTGTTGGTCAATCATCCGGGCGCGATGACGATAGGCGGCAGCGGCGACGATGCTGCGTCCTCCTCCTCTGCCGATCACCTGCGCTCTCACGAACATGATGGCCACGACCGCCCCCCAAGCCTTGCGAGCACGTCGCGTCAGCGACGTATATTGCGCCCTCAAACCGATCGGCCTGATCAGGCCGATGCCGCTTTTCCGGAAGGCCGGCGACTGCCGGAATTCCGGTGCGACATTTTTCGGGTAGCGCAAAGTGGCCTATTTTACTATCGTATTCTAGTTAGTATAATTCAGATAGCGACCTCATCGACACAGGAAGGGAAACAGGGAATGGCTGCAAAACCATCAATTCTCGATCTCGACGCCCAGATCGACAAGCTACGCGAACGCAAAAGGCTCCTCATCATAAAGTCCGCCGAGCGCTTTGCCCGCGCCGCAACCAAGTCCGGTCTGGCTGAAATGGAGATCGCCGACGAGGAGATCGACCGGATCTTCGACGAGCTTGCGGCCCGATTTCGCAAAGGGGAGAAGAAAGGAGGTGCTGTCGCGGTTGCTCAGGCGCGTCGACCAACAGGTGGCGGGACTGGAGCGACGGCGGAGGTTTCTCATGACAGCTGATCGCAAGCGTGAAGCCCGCCACAAAATCCTGCTCGGCGGCATTGTCGCCAGGGCAGGATTGTCCAGGGCCGACCGGGCGTTCCTGCTCGGTGGCCTCATCCAACTGGCGCAGGTGGTTCCCGGCTCGGCCGAGCACCGGCGGCTGCGTGAGATCGGTGCGGCGGCATTCAAGGCCCCTCCGTTGGCAGCGGCCTCCCCACACGTGGAGGAGACGGCGGAATGGCAGTGAACGGGAGATTTCATCCGAGCCTTCTGCTCATACTCGCGCCGATCGCGGTGACGGTATCGACCGCCTACATTTGTGGCTGGCGATGGCAGGACCTGGCCACCGGCATGTCAGGCAAGACGCACTACTGGTTCCTGCGGATGGCACCCGTGCCGGCGCTTCTGTTTGGACCGCTCGGCGGTCTTTTGACCGTTTGGGTATTGCCGCTTCATCGCCGCCGGCCGATCGCACTGGCGAGCCTGTTGTGCTTTCTGATTGTCGCGAGCGTCTACGCCTTGCGAGAATATGAACGTCTCGCACCATCGGTTGCGACCGGGACAGTCACATGGGATCATGCGCTGGCCTTCCTGGACATGATTGCCGTGATCGGCGCGCTTGCCGGCTTCATGGCAGTCGCGGTCGCTGCCCGCATCTCCGTCGTCGTGCCCGAACCGATCAAACGCGCGCGGCGCGGAACGTTCGGGGATGCTGACTGGCTTTCCATGGCGGCTGCGTCGAAACTGTTTCCGCCGGACGGCGAAATCGTCGTCGGCGAGCGTTACCGCGTCGACAAGGAAATCGTTCACGAACTGCCCTTTGATCCGAATGATCGCGCCACCTGGGGGCAAGGCGGCAGGGCTCCACTCCTGACCTACAAGCAGGATTTCGATTCGACGCATATGCTCTTCTTCGCCGGATCGGGCGGGTACAAGACGACAAGCAATGTCGTGCCGACCGCACTGCGCTATACCGGGCCACTCATTTGCCTCGATCCCTCCACCGAGGTCGCGCCAATGGTCGTCGAACACCGCAACCGCGTGCTCGGTCGCGAAGTCATGGTGCTCGACCCGGCCAACCCGATCATGGGATTCAACGTGCTGGACGGCATCGAGACGTCACGTCGGAAAGAGGAAGATATCGTCGGGATTGCACATATGCTTCTGTCGGAAAGCGTGCGTTTCGAATCCTCGACCGGCTCGTACTTTCAAAACCAGGCGCATAACCTTCTAACCGGCCTGCTGGCCCATGTCATGCTGTCGCCGGAATATGCCGGGCGGCGTACCCTGCGCAGCCTGCGCCAGATCGTGTCCGAGCCGGAGCCTTCTGTGCTCGCCATGCTGCGCGACATTCGGGAAAATTCGCAATCGGTCTTCATCCGCGAAACGCTGGGCGTCTTTACCAACATGACGGAGCAGACATTTAGCGGTGTCTATTCAACGGCGTCGAAAGACACGCAGTGGCTCTCCCTCGACAGCTATGCCGCGCTCGTATGCGGCAATGCCTTCAAGTCGCGCGATATCGTCAGCGGCAGAAGGGACGTGTTCCTCAATATCCCGGCGTCGATCCTGCGCTCCTACCCCGGCATCGGCCGCGTCGTCATCGGCTCTCTCGTCAACGCCATGGTACAGGCCGACGGCGGCTTCGAGCGGCGGGCGCTCTTCATGCTGGATGAGGTCGACCTGCTCGGTTACATGCGGGTCCTGGAGGAGGCGCGTGATCGCGGTCGCAAATACGGCATTAGCATGATGCTGATGTACCAATCGGTCGGACAGCTCGAGCGGCACTTCGGCAAAGATGGCGCAACCTCCTGGATCGACGGCTGCGCGCTCGCCTCATACGCCGCCATCAAGGCCCTCGACACGGCCCGCAACGTCTCCGCACAATGCGGCGAAATGACCGTTGAGGTTCAAGGTCGCTCCCGCAATATCGGTTCGAAGAACGGTACGCGCAAATCCGAAACGGTAAATTTTCAGCGTCGGCCACTGATCATGCCACACGAGATCACCCAGTCGATGCGCAAGGACGAGCAGATCATCATTGTTCAAGGCCATAATCCGATCCGCTGCGGCCGGGCGATCTACTTCCGGCGCAAGGACATGGATGAGGCGGCAAAGGCCAACCGTTTCGTACGAAGCTGAGCAGCGATACACCAGGTTTGTCGCCGCGCGTGATGAAGCCGATAACACGCGCCCATATTGCGCCGATATCTTTCCTGCGGTAACCGGCATCTGCGAAACTGAACCGGAAGATACGCATGTCCAACGAAAACGACGACTATGTCTATGATGAAGCAACGGGTGAATGGCGCCCGGCGTCCGAGATGGCGGCGACCATCGCGGGTGACGCGGTCGTTCGGGACGCAAGCGGGAATGTGCTGGCGGACGGCGATTCCGTCACGCTGATCAAGGATCTGAAGGTCAAGGGAGCGGGCCAGACGCTGAAGCAGGGCACCGTCATCAGGTCGATCCGTCTCACCGACAATCCCGAGGAAATCGACTGCCGCTACGAGGGGATCAAAGGTCTTGTCCTGCGGACCGAATTCGTACGCAAGCGCTAAACCGAAGCCTTCGCGAGGCGATTGGTGACCGAGCCTGCCTTTCCTGACACGGCTGGGGGACGCAGGGGGCTCCTTCGCCAGCCTTTCCGTCCGGTCGATCCGGACGGAAAGGCTCTCGTCTCGACCAGAAAAAGCTGCCGATCATGGCAGCTTCTCCTGGATTTCCGCTGCCAGTTCAGCGCGAATGGTCCCGAGCTCGGCTTCGATCTGCCGGCGTTCGTCCGGGTCGATGCAGGCGGACATCTCGGCACGCAACTCTTCGATCTGGCGTTCGAATTCGACAAGCTGTTCGGTGGTCATCGTCGTCATCTCCTTAATTGATGTGAAAGATGCCGCCGGCAGTCATGAGGGGATGGAGGGGTCAAGGCTCGCGGAACGCGACCGGCAGAGCCGGCGCGCGGAGGAACCGATTTTTTCGGAGCGGAGTGAAACGCAGCGCAGGGAAAATTGGAGGGGCCGCGCGGCCTTGAGGCCTTGATCTCCGCATGGCAGACTTTTCCAGAACTGAGCAGACAGCCCCCGTCTCGTGTGGCACCCCGAAGCCCGCAAACGGGTTCGATACCCGTTTGCGGGTTGGCAATCCGACCTTGTCGGAGACATATCGCGGATGCGTGAAGAGGTTGCCCGTCTCAGACTGGATGCGTCGGCCCTGAGCAAGCCCCGGGGCCAGGTCGCATTGGGCCGAGCCCCATGTCTCGAGTTTCGCGGGGCGCTGCGTCATCCGGTAGAGGTATCACCCTCCTGCATATCCCGTAGAATGGTTTCCGGCACGCACCGGAGTGCGTCACGTGCGTAGTCGTCTAGTAGCTTCCAGAGGGTACCGGAGGACATCGGGATAAAGTCGTAACCCTTGGCGATCGCCGCAGCCCTGAGGTCGGAAAGCGTCTCATGCGCACGGTATTGCGTGCCGAGCCAAAGTGCCAGGTCATCGCCTTCCTCATCAAGGAAGGCTTGCAGGAAGAAAGTCTGGAGGGGACGGTCGTATCCGATGACGGCATCGGGATCGGCGTGTCGGGTAGCGGTTTTGGTGACGGTGATCGTATATCGGCTCATTGGAGGATCCTTTGATCGGAGAGATTTGCAGATCGGGCGCCGGCCCCGTTGCCGGGGCCGGCCGTTGTGGGACTTAGGCCGGGTTGTTCCAGAGGATGACCTTGCGGTTCGGCTCGCCGCCGGGGGCGGGTGCGAGGTTGCCGAAGATCACGCCAATCTCCGGGGCCTCCAGCTTGACCGAAAGGTATTCCTCGCCGGTCTGGCGGGCGATGCGGCTCCAGCCTGCGCCGATCTCGAAGCCGGTCTTGCGATGGATGACCCGGTAGTCCGGGGCTTCCTCGCTCGCCTTATTAGCGTTCGGGAGGATGGCGATCGGGGCGTTGACCCGGATGGTGGCAAAGACGCCTTCGAGGCTGCCATCGGCCTTCTGCGTCAGGGTTGCGATCGTGGTGGCCATGTGACTTGCTCCTTCGGTTGCTCGGGACCATTCCCGATGACGCCCGAAGAAGGGGCCGAACTGCAGGCGTCACCGGAGCGACAGCGAAGGGGAACCCCCTTGCGGGGTTGACGCTGCTCGCAGCCGGTCCCTTAAAGAGGCGGCACAAGAAAGGGGAATGGTCTCCTGCAACCGAAGGCCGCGACAGATCACAGCGGCCGTCCGACCCGGCGCTGGCAAGTTCGACTGCGCCTGTGATCGCTTGGACACCGTCGGGCGAAATGCCCCTCGTCCCGCTGCGGCCAACAAAGTCGATGCGAAGCGCCACGTCTGACCACATCCCTTCGATGTCCAGACTGCAGCCAACGCGCTGTTGCCGCAGTATCGTGGCCCGGACACGGACCTGGTCGGATTGATCAGGCCGGGGCGATCGGGGCCGGGCGTCCGCTTGGTCTATCCGACTGACGCGGCGACCCGATTTGCGCGACTTCGCGCCGAACGCTGCGGCGATCCTCCTTACTGAACCGGCTGAGCGCTGGTCCGTCCGGCTCAAGGTACCAGGACTGCTCGGCGACATCGTCATTGTATTCGTCGACGATGATCCAGCAGCGCTTGAGGTCGCTGAGGCCTGCCCGCCGGATTCGATATCGGAAACTTCCAGCGCGATCCATCGGCGTGCGGGGCTGGGTCGTGACCGCCAGAAGTGCCAGATGGATGAGGCCGTCGTTGGCTCCACGCGCCGCGACCACGACGCAGGTCGACCGGGTCTTGCCGCCCTCGGTTTCTCCGCGCTGTGTTGCCAAGCCCAGAGATGGGGATCACCTGACCGGGCAGGAACTCACGGCTCATCGTCATACCCTTCGCAGCGCGCCAACCGGTCGATCTACGGGCGACGCTCACGCGCCGTGCCTGCGACCTGCCAGACCGGGATGCCGACGGTCATCTTGAAATCGACCGCGACACATGACATATAGAAAATGACAGATGACGCGGGAGAAAGATCATGGCCATCACAGCAAAAGCCCGCCCTTTAGCAGCAGGCAGTAGTGAACTTCAAAAAATCGAAGCATTGCTCGGGGGCTCGCGTATTCTGGTACGTCGCCTGACCAGTGCCCTCGACGCCCATGAGTTGCTTCTGCACGGGTTGCCTGCCTCAGCGTTGGATCACCTTGTCGGCAATCTTGTCGTCATCGGCAAGAACGAGACCCTCGAAAAGGCGGTGGGCATGAGCTTGCGCACCTGGCAGCGGCGGAAGGACACGCCCTCCAAGCCGCTCAGCCAGGAACAGAGCGGCCGCGCGTGGAAATTCGCCGAGATTCTCGCAAAGGCGACGGATATCTTCGGAACGCAGGCGGAAGCCGAACAATGGCTGGAGCGTCCGGCGGTCGGGCTTGACCAGCGCCGTCCGATCGATCTCCTCGGGACGCCCGCCGGCATCGAGCTTGTCGAGGATCATCTCGACCGCCTCGAATACGGCGTCTATGCATGACCCTTGTGCCAATCGCGCTTGGCGGGACCGACCTAGTCGCGTGGCGGCTTGATCAGGCAGTCCACGCGCCGACATGGGATAGCGGGGAAGGCGCCTATCGGGTTGGCGGCCGTTGGAACAGCAAGGGGGTTCGCGCAGTCTATTGCTCGCTCGATCCAGCGACGGCAATTCTTGAGGTCGCCGTCCACAAGGGGTTCCGGGCGCTCGACACGGTGGCGCATGTGATAACAGCAGCTGTCATTGCCGATGCCGGTGATGTCCATGTCGTTGCTCCGGGTAGCGTGCCCAATCCCAACTGGCTGCGCCCGGGCATTCCCGGCGCGGGACAGCAAGCTTTCGGAGACGATTTACTTCGAAGCCACCGTTTCGTCGCGATTCCGAGCGCGGTCTCACCGCATAGCTGGAACCTGATTTTTCTGGCGGGGGGCGCGACAGGCGCCTATGCTCCGAAGTTCCAGGAGGCGTTTGCGCTCGATACGCGGCTGCACCCGCCTACACTATGAACGGGTCGGAGCCCTCCTATCAATCCGGCGCGATATTTGCAGGGAGCTGGAAACCCTAGTGCCAAATATTCGTATCACCATCCGATACAGAACTATTTGCCCAGCAATCCAAGACGGAGAGCACGGTCATGACGAGCAGCCTGCTGAGCGGATGGATGTTCCCACGCAGTTGCACGCAATCGAACGATTGACCGACAGGGAGTATGAGGCACTGATGGGACATCCTCGGCCCTAGCTCTAAAAGTGTTGCTGTGATCACGCCGTCGGAACAATGCCCGCAATTCGCGGTGGTCCTCCGTCATCCCTGGCTTTTATGCGGAGAAAATGGCGCTCACGCGCCATCCCCCGTGGCCTGCCAGACCGGGATGCCGAGCCGGCGGGCCTTGTCGGCGAGATTGCCGGTGATGCCCGATCCCGGAAAGACGATGACACCGGCGGGCATGACCGAAAGCATGTCGTCGTTGCGGCGGAAGGGCGCGGCCTTGACGTGCTTCGTCCAGTTCGGCTTGAAGGCGATCTGCGTCACCTTGCGGGCCTCGGCCCAGCAGGCGGCGATGCGTTCCGCGCCTTTTGGCGCACCGCCATGCAGCAACACCATATCGGGGTACTTGGCGAGGGCCTGATCGAGTTTCGCCCAGACCCGTTCGTGATCGTTGTAGTCCATGCCGCCGCCGAACGCGATCTTGGTACCGGCCGGGATCAGCACCTCGGTCTCGGCGCGGCGTCTGGCAGAGAGAAAGTCTCTGGAATCGATCATCGCCGCCGTCATGTTGGCGTGGCTCACCTTGGAGCCGGTGCGCGGCCGCCATGCCGATCCTATCTGAGCCTCGAACAGGTCGGCGGCATAGTCGCGCATGAACTCGAAACTGTTGCGACGTTCGAGAAGGGTGATGCCTTCGGCGACGAGGCGTTCCAGCTCAACGCTTTTGACCTCCGAGCCGTCCTGCTCGCGCTGTCCGGTGCGCTGCGCATCCTCATTGCGTTGCAGTTCCCGCTGGATGCGTTCGCCGGTGCGATGGAACAGATTGACGGCCGACCAGAGCAGATCCTCGAGATCGGGCTCCAGCCGCGTTTCACCGAGCATTTCGAACAGGGCATCGAAGATCGTCGTCAGCGACATCTGGACGACCGGCTCTTCCGGCAGGGGTCGCGGGTCGGGTTCGTCCTGGAAGGGGCGATATCCGAAGATCTGCATCTCGTAGATGAAGCGATCGGTCGGGGAAGATGCGTGGTAGGGCTCATCGCGGTCATCGAAGGGAAGGGAAAGGTTCATGATGATCTCCATCCGGTTGCGGCCGCGCCTCTCGCGGCCTGACGGCGATCCCGATCACGCGGAGACGGGCCGGAACCGCGGCGCGAAGCGCAGCGGACCAGCGCAGCGCCGGGCGGCGGAAGGAAGGTTTCTTGGAGCGCGAGGAATGTCGGCCGTCCTGCGGCCCGGCAGGGGAAGAAACCTGACTGACCCGCTGAAGGCCCGGATCGCGCGTGGTAAAGGTCGCCTCTCGGCAGGCCCGCAGGCGCGCGCCACCGGGAAGGAGAGCGGCGGCGTCAAGCCCTCCCGCCCGGCCGCGGACCTTGCAGCGGGCCTTTGATGGACATCCATCATGCGGGCAGGAAGGCCATCGCATCCTCCGGAGCGAGTTGCTCGCGAAGCCGCGCCGTCAACCGGTCCGGCCCCAGCCGCCGCAGATCCTCGTTGAAGTCGCCGAGTTCGGGGGAAAGCACGAGCGGCAGGATCCCCGCCGCCTGCGCCAGGCGGCTCAAGCCTTCGATCCCGTGCCGGCCTGCAGCATCGGCGTCGGCTGCAATGTAGAGGCGCCGGCATCCGGCGGGAAGTCTGAGGGCGGCGAGATGGTTGGCGGTGAGCGCCGCCGCCATCGGCATTGCGGGCAGCACATCCGACAGTGACAGCACGGTTTCGAGGCCCTCGCCTGCCGCCATGACAGACACAGGTTCACGGATCGGAAACCGGAAGCGAACGGCATTGCCAAGCAGATCGCCGAGCGCACGGCGGGGATCATCCACCTTCGCCTTTCCATCGCCGTTCGGATCAAGCCAGGTCCGATGCACGCCCGTGACGCGGCCGGCCGGGTCGGTCACGGCCGCAACAAGGGCCGGATAGCTCGTCATGCTCCCGGTCACGAGATCCCGATAATAGCAGGACGGATGGAACCACAGCGCCCGATGCACCGACGCCCGCAAGATGCCGCGCCGACGCAGGTAGTGATCGCCAAGCGTACCCGAAACCGGCTGGGTCATCTGGAGCAGGCGCCGAGCCCGTTCCGCTGCCGGTCGGCTGACGGAAGCTGTCCCGTTCGATTCATGCGTGCGAAACTGAGCGGGGTCGGGTCGCGGCAGGCTCAGGAAACGCCGGGCCTCGTCAGCGACATCGCGGAAGTCGACGAGGCCGCAGGCCTCGCGGACAAGATCGAGCAGATCGCCATACTGGCCGGTCGCAGCATCTGTCCATTTGCCGGCGCGGGAGCCGGAGAGACGGACGTAGAGCGAGCGACCCCTGCTGTTGGCGACGTCGCCGACGATCCAGTAGTTTCCGGCGCGACGGCCGGCGCAGAGATAATGGCGGCAAACCGCCTCGGCGTCGCGCGCGAGACGACTTGCCAGTTCCGAGGCAGACAACATGGATACGCCTCCTCCCTCACGAACGGGCTTCGACCACGCGATGCCGCTCACATACCCGCCGGCCGGTCGGACTTGCCGTTGATCATCAGCTTTGATCGCGCGTTCATGGGTAACCCTTGTCCGGCAGCAGGAAATGCCCGGTCGCTCTTCAATCTCTGCCAGGCCAACCTGCCCCAGGCCCTTCTCTTGCTCTGCTTGCGCCAAGGGTTTTCCTGCAGCGCCCGGCGCGATATACTGTCTTATTTAAATCAGTATATCGGCTTTGGTTTTGGAGGGTTGGCGAGCGGCGTTTCCAGCAGCCGAGCCGAACGGGGATTACGGGCAGGAGACAGAACATGCGGCGGTTCACGATAGGCGGTCGGACATTCGACGAGGACATGACCGAGTTTCAGTCGGCCCTGCAGGACGCCGTCGCGCGGAAGCTTCGCCCGTACTGCAGGTGCCGGGAGCCGTCAGTGGCCATGTATATCGCGCGTCTCGACGGGCAATACCTGATCAAGCGAATGCCGCTCTCGGGACGAGATCACGATCCAGCCTGCCCGTCCTATGAGCCCCCTTATGAACTATCAGGGCTCGGGCCATTGATCGGAAACGCCATCCAGATTGATGACGCGTCCGGGGCTGCGGTGCTGAAACTCGATTTCTCGCTGTCAAAGCGAGGCGTAGGCACGGCGCCAGCGTCCCCGGGAGAAGCGTCTGACACTCTGCGCAATGAAACGAAGAGATTGTCGTTGCGAGGAATGCTGCATTATCTGTGGGACGTGGGGGAATTGACGGAGTGGACGTCGCTCTGGGCCGGGAAACGCGGATGGGGAAGGGTCCGCAGCAGTCTGATGCATGCCGCGCGACAGATGACGGTTCGTGGCGGGCCACTCAGTGATCTTCTCTTCGTGCCGGAGGTTTTCCGCCAGGAGGACAAGGACGCCATTGCCGCCCGCAGAGCAGCAGCCCTTGCGGGGGCGCAGTCGTCGGGTTCGGGGACGAGGAAACTCATGCTGGCTGTCGGTGAAATAAAAGAGTTCGCGGCCGCGCGTGACGGCCGGAAGATTGTCCTCCGTCACCTCCCCTTTCCGTTCATGGTCGAGCAATCAACGTGGAACCGGCTGAATGTCAGATACGAAACCGAGCTTGAGCTGTGGCGATCGGGGGACGAATTCCACCTCATCCTTATCGCCACATTTGGAATCTCCGCCGCCGGGATTGCGGCGGTTGACGAGGTCGCCTTGATGGTAGTGAACGAGAACTGGATTCCGTTCGAAAGCGTCCATGAGCAACGCCTTCTGGAGAGGCTGTCGGGGTCGAAACGCAAGAGCGTTAAAGGGTTGCGTTTCAATCTGTCACGCAAGCAGCCGATCGTTTCGCTGACGTTGCCGGAACAGCGGCCTGCAGCAGTTGCAATGTTCGTTGTGCCGGCAGGGGCTGATGAGGACTACGAAAGGATACTGGGCGAAATGATCGAAGCGAGAGCGGAGATGACCCCATGGATATGGCGCGTTGGGCAAGGAGGTATGCCGGAGCTGCCATGAGAGACATTCCGGCTACAGCACCCAGTCTTGCCACTGCCTACCGTCTTGATGGTTTCGGCAGAATCGGGCGCGTGCCACGAGGGCGGGCAGTGACGCATGACGACACCCATCTGAGCTTTAAAAAGCCGGCCCGGCGGGGCCGACGGCTGGGCCATGAGATCGAGGGACGGAGGGAAGGGATCAGGTGGCGCTCTCCAGAAGCTTCTTTGCCTTGCCTTCGAGGTCGAGACGGGTGTCCTGATTGGCCTTTGTTCGTGCCAGAGCGGTAATTCCCTGAACGAAGTCGAAGATCGTCTCGGGCGGCCGCCCCTCTTCGGCAAGGACCATCTCGATGACCTTGCCTGTCTCGCCTTTCGAGAAGCCGCGCCGGCGCAGGAACGCATCGCGATCCTCTTGCCCGCGAGCAACGACGCGCTCGCGGGCGGCCTTGATTCCGGCGACAAACGGAGCGGGCGATGAATTGGCAAAGCTTGTCAGCGCGGGAGCCGCTTCGTGCGCAAAGCGCTGGGCGGCAAACTTCGAATGCCGGATGGTGATTTCCTCGAAGGCCTCCGTGCCCCAGAGATTCCTGTTGGCGCAGACAGCACGAAGATAAAAGGATGCTATGCCGAGCGTTTTGGAGCCGACCTCGCTGTTCCAAGCATAGAAGCCGCGAAAATAGAGATCCGGTTCGCCGTTCGGCAGGCGACCGGCTTCGATGGGATGTGTGTCATCCACCAGGAACAGGAAGACATCACGGTCGCTGGCGTAAAGGGTCGTAGTGTCCTTGGTAATATCGACAAACGGGTTGTGCGTCATCGTCGCCCAGTCGAGCACGCCCGGCACTTTCCACATGGTGTCGCCGGTGCCATTGCCGGCAATGTTCATCACTGCCGAGACAAGTTCGTGATCCCAGATGCGGCCATATTCGGGACCGGTGACCGCCCGCAGTTCGAGACGGCCATTGTCCGTCTCTAGGGTTTTCACAAGTTCGGCGCGGTGGTTGAGCAATCCGTGCTGCAAGTTGATGGCGGCAAGCGGCGCCGGCAACTGGCGCATGTAGGTCGCGGGCGCACCGACCAGACTGCAGAGCTGCCCGTAGCTCCAGTGCGTTGGTGCGACCGGTTGGCGCTGACCGGGAATGATGAGTTCAAGCCGTTCGGCATTGTCACGCGTGGCTTCCACCCGGATCGCCGTGCTTTCGACGGTGCGGGGGTGCGCGCGCTCGGAGCGGAATTTGACGGCATCATACAGGTTGCCAAGCGAGAGATAGCGCTCGTCGTCAGGACGCGAGAACCATTCCGACGACACACGGCCGATGCGTTCGCCGCGCGATATATCGACACGATAGCCGGAGGTGACAGGGCGAGGCGTTGTGGGTGACAGGTTCATGATGAAGCACCTTGAAAGCAGACCGGTCATCGCAGGGGCGAATGCCGGGTGAGGTTGACGGAAGGTGGAAAAAGGATCAGGCCGCGTGGCTTTGGCCTGGTCGGGTCGATGTCGATCTCCCAGCGCCGGTAATCGCACGGACCTTGGCGGCCAGGGCGTGAATATCGTCAAGCAGGGGGACCAAGTGGTTCGGACCGCGGGTGTTGCAGGTGCGGATGAGAATGCCATGGCCCGAGCCGAGACCGAATTGACCGACCTGTAGCTAAACCTGCTCGTGATGCAGGGTGATCTCACCGGAAACGGCGATGCCCGCCTTGTTCGAGCAGATATGGGAGGTGCCGACCGAGAGAGCGAGTTCAGCGGCGAGCTTTTTGTGCCGCGAACGGGCGATAGAATGAAAACGGCGCTTCTGCTCCTCGTCATAGGAGCAGGATCTTGTCCATTGAAACATGTTCGGATCTCCATGTCCGTACCTGCAACGGCCCGGCACCGTGGCCGGGCCTCGGGTTGTTCGAGAGAAGCGATTATTCAGCGGCGTCGAGATCTTCTTGGAGCTCGTCGGTGCGCGGCTCATCGGTCAGCACGGCTGGAGGGTCGGCAGCGGCCGCATCCCCGGCACCGTCATCGCCCAGATCGCCGGCCCCATCGTTGGTCGCACACGGTTCAATCTCATCCGCAGGGATCCGAAGCGGTTCGGGAAGCCAGCCGCTTGCTACCAGGAGGCGTTCGGCCTCGCGGGCCATGTCTGACTTCTTGAGGTGATCGATCAGTTGTGCCGACTGCTCGCCTTTTGCTTCGCGGACGGCCTGGAGGATGTGCGCTTTGGTGACGCGGCCAAAGTAGTTGGCGGCTGTCGGGGTCCAACCCGCCTCGACCATGTCGAAGCCCATCGACCGGGCGACCCGGTCGGCGTGCGCGATCGCGCGGGTGCGCTTGTTCCACGGCTCGATGACCGAATTCAGCGACAACGAAGCGCAATGAGCAAAGAGGACCTGGCGGCTGACCTCATCGAGTGCAGTCAGGAAGTTCCAGAGCGCGTTCGGATTCTTGGGCAGATCCTGACCCCAGGCCTCATGGCGCTGATCAGTTTCCTTCGCCCAGACCGTGTCGGCGAGACCCTCTGTCTGGCTGAACCTGGCACTCTGCAGCGCCAGCTCGAGGCATGAATCAGAGCCGTAACGGTAGAAGGTCTTCAGTACAAAGGCGTGAAGCACGGCGATGTAGGCAGTGACGGGATCGTTGGCGAGCGCATTGCGCAGGGCGATGGTGCGCGCCGCCGTGAGGTCAAGGACCAGCCGATCCGGAAGCGGTCGGGCTGCATCGTCTTCTTCCTCGCCCTGCGCAGCGGCGAGCGAAACCTCGCACGTTGCAACGACACCGTTGGTCGCAACCTCCGTATCGCCATCGACATCGTCGGTTCTTGCGTCGACGTTCACCGTCGGCTCGTCGTCCGGCCGGACGAAACCGCGCTCGATCTTGAGCTCTCCACCAGCACCAATCGAGATGAAGGCACCGCCGCGGGCGACCTCTTCGGGATCAAAGACATTGGGCCGGTCGTCAATGCGGTCGAGCTCGTTGCGGAGCTCTTCAAGCCGCTTTTCCGTTTCCTTGGAATACTCCCCCGCAGAAGCGTGGTCGGCGTCGAGCTTGAGATATTCACCTTTGAGGATGTCGTACCGGGCGAGCTCATCCTCGGTCATGTCAACTTGTTCGCCGTAGAAGCGGCGAAGGCCAGACGTATGACCGTATGGGAAATCCACAGCAGCCTCGACCCATTTCCAGCCTTCGGTGGCCTTGAGGGTTTCAGCGTCGATCGCGAGCTTTTCGATCACCAGCTGTTCCAGCAGTGCCGGATCCTGGAGCCAACCGCCTCGATCCTGCTCGAACAGGTCGTGCATCACGATGCCACCGGCAGCGTCGTAGGCCTCGACGCCAACATAGACCGCACGGCGGTCACTGGCACGGATGGCCGTTTCGGTCAAAAGGCGGCGAATGTAATAGGCTTCGCGCGCATGTGACCGCGATACCGTATCCCAGACCTGCTCCTGGCGAAGGTGATCATTGCTGATCGAGAAGGCCATGATCTGCTCGAGCGTCATCTCGTCAGTGGCATAAAGATCGAGAAGACGCGGCGAGACGGACGCAAGTCTCAGGCGCTGCTTGACGGTTGCGACCGAGATGAAGAAGCGTGCAGCGATCTCTTCTTCACCGAGACCTTGCTCGCGTAAGCTTTGGAAGGCTCGGTACTGGTCGAGCGGATGCAATTGGACGCGGTGGACGTTCTCGGCAAGCGAGTCTTCGACATCCAGTGTATCGCCACGGCTGACGATGCAGGGGACACCCGCCGTTTTCCCCAGACGTTTTTGGGAGACGAGCAGCTCGAGCGCGCGGTAGCGGCGCCCGCCGGCCGGGATACGGTAGATGCCGGTCTCATTGCCCTCGCCATCGAGTTCGGCACGGACGTTGAGGCTCGCGAGCAAGCCGCGATGCGCAATATCTTCTGCCAGCTCCTCGATGGAGATGCCCGCCTTGATCTTGCGAACGTTCTGCTGGCCGAGCACCAGCTTGTTGAAAGGAATGTCACGCGCGACGCTGAGCGTGATCTTCTGGATGGCCTGTGCCATGCTTTTTCTCCATGACGGGCCAGCCGGAGCCTCTCTCCAGCCTTCCTAACCCGTCACAGAATCCCCTCCCCCCTCCTACTTTCGCGCCACTCCCGGCCTCTGGAAAAACGCAACGCCCCCGTCGCGTGACGCCATCTTCCCTGTCGATCTGATGACCAAGTGGAAGATCGGCAGAAGCGTGAGATCGCCAAAAGACGACAGTCCGGTCATCATCGAAGAGATCGACCGCAAGAGCCAGACCTGCTTTAGGAATTGGCAAGTGAGCGACGACAGAACGGCCATCACGCCAGCCGCACCCGTCCGCCTCGAGCACTCATTTGGGAAGGAGGGCGGCCGAGCGCGTTGCCCTCGATTTTTGGCTTGGTGAAAAGCCCCTTTCAAGGGAGCCTTCCATCATTGAACGCAGTGCATCAGAGGGCGAAGAAGCCTTTGCTCAGCGTCACGGCATCATCCAGATGAAGGGCAAAGTCAGCCACCTTGTCCCCGTTCACGTCACCATAGATGTATGTGTCGGACGCTTTCTTCTCGAAGCGCAACTCACCCGCCTTGCCGTGAAACGTGGCAGTGCCGATGAAACTGAATGCCTGATTGCCGGTAGCACTAACACTGGCGTCGATACCCGACAGATCGATTTTATCGCCGATCGTTAAATCGCGTATCGTGTCGAGGCCGAGACGTGCGTTTGATTGTGTGGCGGACGTGTAGACAAATGTATCATTGCCAGTGCCCCCGAACAGTGTGTCGACTCCGAGACCGCCCTGCAGTCTATCAACGCCGGAGCCTCCGCTCAACGCGTCGTCGCCACGGCCTCCCGCGAGGTAGTCGTTGCCACCGAAGCCGTAAAGCGTGTCGGAATATTGGCCGCCGAACATATCGTCGGCGCCCGAAAGCGCGGATGTCAGCAGCTTTTTGGCTTCGGAGATACTTCCCGATTCAACTACACTCAAAATGGATTTAACGGACAGTTGCAGACCGGTTAGCGAAAAAAGTGTTTCACCATCCCAGGTTTCCGAAATGCTCTGGATTTCGCCGCCGGTAATGCCGCTGCTACCGTACGTGAAACCAGCACCTTTGATGGTCACCTTTACCCCGTCAGCGTAGCCCACGATCGTGGTGCTATTATACTGACTGATATATGCGCTTGGCAGCTCGGAGGCATTGAAATCAAAATCACTCATATCGATGCTGTAGTCAGCACCCATCCTCAAAGTTACACCCATTATCGCCTCCAATATATCGACAGCTGACGCTTAGATTGTCCCGCTGCTTTGATCAATCGCGCCGTGGCTTTATTTCTCTCTGTCCCTAAGGGCTCGGATCCTGTCGCCGGCTTTTTTTTACGAACCAGGTTCGAAGGAACAAATCAGCCTTTCTGATGGAGGCGGTTGGCTGCTGGAGATCATCGACAGGGCGAATATGCACGGCGGGGCACTGTCGAGACCTCGGACGCGATCGAGGGTGTTCTGAGAACCTTCGCCTCGCGTTTTCGGAATATCCGGACCAGGCAGAAGAGCCAATCATGATGCCCGGCTATTCTTGCACCCGCATCCGACTGACGAGGGTCAGGCGACCGCGCATGACATGCGTTGCCTGGATCGCGGTCGCGGGACTTCCAGAAGGTCACAACGCTCGCGCGGCCCTACGGCACAATCGTGGGAACATCCTATTCTCGGAGACCGTTAAGCTTCAAATAGATGGAGATCGGGAATGTCGCAGACCAGGAAGAAGCAAATCCAGGATCGTAGGCTCGCGGCCCAAGGCGGAAAATACGACGTCGCGTACTTCGCGAAAAAGCACGGGCTCGAACTAAAAGATGCGAAGCGCATCATCGAAGCGCACGGTTCAGATCGCGATGCAGCAGACAGATCTGCCCACCGCTTCAAGCACTAGACGAACGCCGTCACTGGAAAGCCCACCATCGAAACTCCATATACGAACATGACGGCCGCGCGCCCGATGGTGCGATTGATATGTGCCGGATAATTCAAATGGAGAATACGATGACCGACCAGAGCCAGGCGCCGACGCCTGCGAAACCAATTGACGTAAAAGCGCTCGCCAAGAAATTTCGAATTAGCCTCGAGGAGGCGCAGGCGATCTTGGACGAATACGGAGACTACAAGAAAGCCGCCGAAAAGGCAGCACGTCGCGTGGCGGCATAGTCAAAAGCGGCAGGCTTACCGCACGGAGCGGGACGCACGATTACCGGTTGCGGAAAAGGCGCGCCGGCGGAGTTGGATATGGGCCGCTCGACGCGGTCAGCGGAAGCGCTGCCTTGCCATTGTCAACACCCGGGGCGCCGAGGCCCAGCGCCTGCCCATTCCAAACGCCTTCCGATCGGCGATCCCACTACCGCTCTGAGCTGCAAAAGGCCCGGCGTCGCCCTCCCCAGCACCCAAATGATCACCGACAACCCAAAAAATACGCCTTGGTTCCGGGCCAACGAATCACAATCGATGAAAAAAACCAAACCGGCTGTCATCCCCTCTAAGCCCGCTGGCAATTGGCCCTGTCGGATGCGCCGCTAACAGCTGCGTTCTGGCGACTTCTCATTTCATTGTGATATCGCTTTTTTTTGCGATGGGCGGCTAGGGAGGTAGAATACAGGAAGCCGCCAAGGAACCCCCATCTTTGGCCGTTGTTCATTCCCTTCGATCTACCCATCCTCTGCAGAGCCGCCACACCCGCAAAGGTGGCGACCCGAGGCCCGGGCGGTTTCGGGCATGACGCCCGGGTCTCGCAGCGTGCCTACGAGCAGCGTTCGACTCGAATCTGGACAATGGAAGAGTGCGAATATGGGGGAAGCCACGATTCGCTCCGACGGCACGTTGCGAGGCAGGTGGCGGCGATACGGTCGCCAGATCCCGCATTACCTGACAGAACTTGCGTCGCTGATTTGGCGCAGGTCATA
Source organism: Rhizobium giardinii bv. giardinii H152 (assembly GCF_000379605.1). Classification (GTDB taxonomy): domain Bacteria; phylum Pseudomonadota; class Alphaproteobacteria; order Rhizobiales; family Rhizobiaceae; genus Pararhizobium; species Pararhizobium giardinii. Next base: position 24,413 of record NZ_KB902683.1, read on the forward strand.
GATCAGCCGGTAGACGCCGGGCTCGACAGGAAACATGGCGTAAGAGACCCCTTTTACAGTCTTGGTCTTGTAGCTCACGCGCTGGCCGTCGCGGCTGATGGCCAATATCTCCTTCCCAGCGGTTCGCGCCGGGACCATTCCGCGAAGCATTGTTCCGGTTCGCCGGTCGGCGAATGCTTCGAAGGTAAGGGCGTTGCCGTCCCAGGCGATATGGGCGAAATGCGAGTTGTTGCGGCTGTCGGTCCAATCGAGCAATTGCTGCACGGAAACCAGCGGCACGCCGCGAGCTTTCGCTGCGGTCGTCAACTGTTCATCAAAACCGTCACTAAAGTCGTAATGTGTGCCGAACGCGCCATAATATCCCTCGGATCCCAGAGCCCGGTCAAGCTGAGCTTCGATGGCTGATGGGAAATTCATTTCGCTTTCGTTCACTAGATGCGATGTCACCTGGTAGACGTCGATCATGCTCCCGTCGAGATCGGCAAACCGCATCGGCAGGCCGGAACCGGTCATGAAACCGGGACGGTCCTTTACCCATGTGCCTGGCCAATAATAATAGTTAAGGTCCATGCGAACCCCGTAACGCGCCTCAGTCTTCGGCGTCGACGCCCAGTCGCCCCACGCCACGCAATGCGTGCGACTTCCCGTCTGTGGGGGCAGATCCGGATACCTGGCGCGGAACCCGAAGAGCTCGCGGTGGAACGTCCTTTCGAAGTCCGGTCGCTGCAGATTGTCACAGCCCGTGTCGACGTGTACGCCGAGGTCGAAGCCGTCTGCGACGTAGTCGTTGGCCTCTTTCGCCGACAAAGGGCCGCTCGCGTAAATCCATGATGTGGCGCGATAGCATTCCCACTCGGCGAGCAGACATCCCCGAGGTTCATTGGCCTTGAGCCGATCGAATGAATCCGCGGTTCCCCTGGGGGTCCTGTGATCATCACCCGCCATCACAAGAACCGCCTTGTATTCTTTGGGAAAGTACCACATCCGCGGCAGCGGAGCCTTGCCCTCGAGCATGAAATTCATCAAATTGACAAGCAATCGTTGCTGCTCGTCGGCAACAGGGATGGCAATCCTGTCAAAATCGTTCCAGTCGGGTTGCCTGTCGCCTGCCTTGGCGCCGAAGAACAAATCATTGGCTCGGATGATCGAATTGCCGTCGCGATCCTCACCGGCCCATGCGGGATTACCCTGGCGGGTGTAGATGACAGACCGGGCAAGATCGTAGGTAAATGCCGCTGCCTGGCCTCCTGCTTTGCCAACGGCACGCACCGTGACGGCCGGATTCGGTGTGGCGTTGGACAGGTGGCTGTAGAGCCGCGCGACTTCGATCGTTCCTTCTTTCAACCGGTAAAGATCGGCCGCGCCATGATATCGGATCGTCTCGTCAACAATACCGCGGCCGGGCGCTACTGCGGTGTCGATCAGCAGGTAACCTTCGCTCAGCGATGCCGACTGGTCTCTCAATCCCAGCAGGCCAGCAAGTTTTTTGTCCGGCCGCATGGCGATCAGATCGCCACCTGTGGAGACCCAACCGGAAAACATTGCCGCCTGCGCTTCACTCAGTGGCATTTCGCCCAAGAGGACCAGATCGAACCGGTCGAGCAGTTGTTTGGTGACACGTGAAAGGTCGACGCTTTCAAACGAGCCAATCCCCTCGGCGCGCAGAATCTCGCTGTAATACTTGCTGAAGGGCAACGCTCGTGAGGTGACGATCAGGACAGGCCCGCCGAAACCGCGCTCAAGGTCGCGCCGTGTCGTGAACGACCAGCTTTGACCGGACGTCAGCGTGTTGCCGGACCGGTCGCCAGCATCAGCGGCAAGGCTCACTGTATATGTCGTATCACCTGCAAGGGGCGTGGTTGGCGTCAGCACAGCTGATTGCGTCCACTCGTCGTATGAGACGCTCGCCTCGACCGGTGCGCCCGCTGCCGAGAGACGGAGCGAACCCGCATCGATGCTGGTTGGATCCATATCTTCGCTGAATGTTACCGTCACCGCCGCCTCGAGATTGACGTTTCGGTCCTCCCAGGGCGCCACCTGCGCCACGGCCGGTGACGTTTCATCGCGCGACGAGTCGGCCGCAAGACCCGTCGTCGCCAGCGCTGCCGCTGCGATCAAAGCCAGACCTTTCGCTTTCGTTGTCATGTCGGTCGCACCCAGCACCATCCAATGCGGTAACGAAACAGGGCACAGCCTGGTTCCCGGATGGGACTTAGGTCCCACCTGAGCATGGGCAAAAGGTCGGATGTTCGTGGCAAAGGTCCTAGCGCGGAACGGCAGGCGCAATGTGGCGTTGTGCTCCGGCGAAAGAACTCAAAAGGAGCATGTCATGAAGACCAAACTGATCACCATTGGTGTCGTATTTTTCGGAACGTTCGCGGCGGCGGCTTCCGCCCAGGAGGGCGCCACGACCGGCATGATCGGCGGTGCTGCAACGGGTGCCATTGTCGGCGGTCCGGTGGGTGCCGGCGTCGGCGCTGTGGTTGGCGCCGTTGCCGGGAGCGCGCTTGAGCGGCCGCCGGAAAAGGTCATAACCTATGTGCAGCAGCAGCCAGTCCAGCAGTCTGTTGTCGTCCAGCAGCCCATCGTCGTCGGCAAGCCGCTGCCTCGCGACGTCGTGCTGATGCCAGTCGCCGAAGATCCCCGATACTCTTACACGATCGTCAACGATCAGCGCGTCATCGTCGATCCAAAGACCTACACCGTCGTGCAGGTCCTCCAGTAGCAGGGGCCATGCCCTTGGGCAGCGGCTCAATGCCGCTGCCGTTCCAACCTCGCGCAATTACATCCAAGTCAGGAGAGAGTGATGATATCCCACGACGAATCGCGAAAATCCGACCTGTCCGTCACCGGACTGTGCCTTTGCATCAGCGCAGCGATGGTGGCCATCGGCCTCCTTCTCGTGGCCGCCCACAATATCGAGGAGACCAAGCAGACCGCAAAGGTCTTTGTGCCCGCCACACTCTCCCAATCCAACTTGTCGAAATAGCCTTGGCCAGCGGCCGAAATACGCGGCGCTGATCAACTAAGGAGCTGCGTGAGTGGGAACGAAGTCATGAGAGAGGTCTTCCTGCCCCTGGTGAGAATCGCTTTGTTGCTGACACTCTTTGCCGGAAGCCTCGGTGCGATTTCCTCCATCCTGCCGGAGCCAAAGCCGCACCGCTTCGACAATATCAACGCCCCATCCCTCTGGACCGCCCATCCGGTGAAGGTCAATCGCAGCGCACGGCAATTCGAGCGTCTTCCCCCCTTGAACGTGGGCCCCCACGACGTCCGGCCCGCACAAGCAGCCTCAGACGACGGCAGCGAGATGCAGGCAATAGACATGGCAGACGACAGCCTCGAATGGAATGCGGTTGACCACACTGTGGTCACCGGAGCGGTGGAAGTGTCGACGGACGGGGACGGTCAGGCAGCGATGGAATGGTGCCGCCATCGCTACAGGTCCTATCGGGCGGCCGACAACAGCTATCAGCCCTACAATGGACCGCGCCGCCAGTGTCAACCACCGTTCGTCCCGCGCACCGACGCGAGTGATGGTGCGCCCCTGGCCGAGGAAGCGGCCGCTCATGGTGATGACTTGCACGGGCAATGGTGCGGCTCGGTATCGTTCCTACGACGCCCGGGACAATACCTATCGCTCTTATGGTGGCGGGCGGCGAACCTGCCGATCACCTTACATTTGAGGTCGCGATAATCGTGGCTCGCCTGCAGAAGTTATTTGGCGACCTCGGACCAATGTCACCCTCCCCATCGGACCAAAGGCTGAAGCAGGCGGATTGGTTTCAGGCCACTATGCGCCGAAACCAGGCTCGACTTTCAGCGGGCGAGACAATGACGGAGGGTCAGTGATGCAGATGAGCGCCGAGCCGCTAGGGTGGATTTTTCTGGAGGGCCTTCAACCTATCGCGCTTGATCGCGAATTCGTTTCCATCGAGTTCGAACTCGCGTTTGCCGTCAACGTTCGAACCGTGTTGCTACATGTCAATGCCACGCCCGCTTGTCGACGATTTGCCGACATCGCCATCAACGCCGCGGTCAATTACAGCTGTGTCCGCCACAGCGGAAAAACAGGCCGCGTTCTCGCCGATGCCCACCGCGCGATCGATGAGGCGTTGTGGCGTTTCATGTCCGAGTTGCGCAAGTGTAAAGTGAAACCGGACGCTGTGGCCGAAATCTCGGTGCCTTCGACCCAGTTGACGTATCACCGGCGCGCGACAAATCGCCCGCTACGTGGAACGTCTCGACTGCCAGCCAGCGCCAGCACAAGGACGGCATAGAAGTAAGGCCCGAGCGGTGTGCGAGAATCACCGCCCGGGCCCTCGTCGCTGTGCCACTAATGATGGCAGCGACGTATAGAGGCTTTGTGAGGGGATCGACAAAAACCTCCAGCCGATCGATCGAAGGTTTGCGGTTTCTGATCGGTGATTTACTTTAGCATTCAGGAATATATGTGCAATATCAACACCTATATCAGCGTTGATGATGCAAACGCCCAAATGTGGACGTCTTGGGCTAAGGTCCTACGCCTCCCGGATGAACAAGGGGCTTCCCATCTCCAGACCGGCAAACGAGCGCCCTGCCGGTTCCGCTGCTTCTCGGCCGAAGTCCGCCTCCGGCCGATCGACAGTTTCACGGTAGCTCTGCCGTTCAATAGGGAGAGTTGCACTGGCGGCGTGGACCGTAGTTCGGTTGATAGGTGTTGTCGTAAGCCCGGTAGCTGCGGTAGCGGATTGCGCACCATTCCACATGGCTGCCACCGTAACGGGCCGGTCGCTCGGCAACCGCCCCTCCAATAATCGCGCCGGCGGTAAACGCGGCGAGCGGAAACCACATTCCGTTGTAGTGGCGATAGCCGCGCCGGCGTTCGTAGTAGCCACGGTGGCCGTTGTAATAGGCCTCGTTACCGCGGCGGTAGAATCCATGACGTCTGCGCCAGTCGTCGCCGTCCCGGCTGCGATATTGAACGACGTCGACATCTGGCGCCGGTTGAGCGATTTGGGTGGGTCGCATGGTGACGAATGCTTGTGATGGAGTGAACGAGGTGGCTAACATAGCCACCGACAGCGCCAAGGGCGCGATTTTGAACCTTGAGACTTGCATCATTTAGCCTTCCTGTTCAGCGGAATAATTTCACGCATGGTGACGAACGGGTTGTAGCGGCCCGATGTTCCACACCTGCCAAGGTCTCGGACCTTTGCGCATTGGGTATACGACTTTGGTCCGACGGGTATTGCGCCGGTTGCGAAGGAGACAGATTGAGCAAGCGCGCCGGCCGTTGTTACGCCCGCCAGGCCGCCGGAATCGGCAGATCCTTTTGAACCAGGAATGCAAAGTGATAACAACGATCTTCGTGGACGGTTTAACGAAGAGACCTCGGCCATCCGCGAGGGTGAAGATTAAAAGTAGCCCGCTTGAGAACGGAGATCGGGTTCAAAGCGGGCATCCTCAAGAGTTGCCGACGATGCCAGCAAGTTGTGCGCATCGCGGCGCTCCACGCATTGGCTTCGAACTAGATCCGCATTGGCGCGTTAATAGGCACCGATTTGCGGAGGACTGACGTGAACGACTTTCTCTTTCGAATGGCGGATTTTCTTTCCCGCCCTCCAGGCTTTTATTTCGTGATCGCGGCGATGGTGGGCAGCACCGCCCTGGTGCCGTTCGGCTTTACAAACGTCGTCACCTATGCACTGTCGGTCGCGGCAATCGTGATCACCAGCATCGTGTTGATCCAGGGCTATCGCGACACCGCGGCAATCCACGCCAAGCTCGACGAAATCATCGTATCGATGCGTGAGACCCGCAACGAGGTCGTCGGCCTCGAACATGAACAGCCCGAGCGCATCGCGGCGGCGGTCGAGCGGCTCGAACAGGAAGCGGACGAGCAAAACCCGACTCCTCGGCAGAGCGCCATATAGCGGACGTGTAGAGGCTCGACGCCGGCGCCGTTCGGTGCGCCAGTCCAGCGGTACCGACGCGGAGACGGTCGGCTTTTTTGCTCGGGAGGGTTCCCGGTAAGCGTCGGAGACGCCTCCTCGGAAGGCTTAGGCTGCGAAGGCGATACGTTGTGTCACAAGCGCTCTGATAGCTTCGCGCGCTTCGGCCGCCGACGAAAAGGGTCTGCCATCGAGCTCCATCACATCGTATTTTACTGCCATGAAGGCAAGGCCGCCATCACGCGGTATGAGAACGCCAACCGGAATACCCTGGTATTCGACAACCTGCTTCATCACTGAAATCTCCGTTCATGGCGCAATACTGATTGGCACGGATACGAGCGGACGCGGTTTGCGTCTCATAGAAATGAGAGAATTGAAAATATTCCAGATATCGGTCCCAGCTCTAAAAGTACATGACATGTCCGGTTTGTCAATTCGGGGATCGCCGGTCGTAGAATGAAATTTCATTAGTATGATATTTGACGACCATTCTGGGAACTCTGTTCTCTTTTGACCTATTGCGGCGCAACATATTTCCGTGCGGCGCAATAGACCCTGCGGGGCGGATTTTGCCTGCTGTCGCGAGTTTCGCGATTGCGTCGTCGCGCCCACCGAGCTCAGGGGCCCGGCCAGCAGCGTCGCGTCTACAGACGTTCTGAAGGTCGGTATGAAGATTGTCGTTGCGCCCGACATCGACCAAGAGGAGCGGAATACCAGACAGAAGCGGGAAGAATGTCAGCTCGAAGATCGGGGTCCACCAGCCAGATGCCGGGCCTGGTTCCTCCTCCCCTTTGGCGCTTTGGGTTTGATCCCCGACGAGCACATCGTCGACAAGCACCCCCTCAGCACGGCAACCGGCACAAGACGATGGCCTTGGCACAGCGAGGGATGGCATTCGCCCAAAGGAAGATTGAAGCCAATGATACTCACCTTGGAACGGCCCAACTTCGATTGACGAAGTCGACACGCACCCCTGGCCTGACCATCCCGGCTAGCTCTTCCGCGTCCCAGTTTGTCAGCCGCACGCAACCGTGCGATCCAACCTTGTCGATAAGCTTAGGCTCAGGTGTCCCATGTATTCCATAAGTCGGTTCGGTCAGATCGATCCAAACGCTGCCAACCGGACCGTTTGGTCCTTTTGGAATCGTCAGGATCTTGTCATTGTTCCCCTGTTTGAAGTTGAGCTTGGGGTTGTATCTGTATACCGGCATCCTTGCGACGCCCTTGACCTTGTGCCTGCCTGAGGGCGCCGGATTATCCTCACTTCCGATCGTCGCGGGATACACTGCAAGCAGTGATCCATCCTCGGCATAGGCCAGCACCTGCCCTGCCTTTTTGTTGACCTCGATTCTCTTCGCCTTTCCATCCCTTAGAGGACCGGGGTTCACGACCCACACCGTATCACCAGACAGGAACTGCGAAACTGGATTGAGTGCTTTCACAAGATCAATATCCATGTGGAACCGCTCGGATAACTTCTCCGCAACGCTGGTATATCCGAGGCTCTCCATCTTTGCCTTCTCGCCATAGTCTTCAGGAATTCTGTCAACGAGGCCCGTGGCATCCTCTGCCGAGACGACGTAGCTCGCAACGACGGGGCCAGGGTCTTCCAATCGGGCGACGACATCCCGATCCAGCTTCCCATCGACAGGAAGACTGTTCATGGCTTCAAAGCCGGCCACCGCCTTGCTGAGGTTCTCGCCATACAAGCCATCGATCACGCCTGGAGACGAACCCGCACGGTCGAGCAGGACCTGAAGACGGACGATCGCGGGGTCGGGATCTGCGAGCGCGGGCGCCTCTGCCCCGATGGTAGCGATCGAAGCGCTATCGATCGCTTCGGGAAGGAGTTCGCGCGCCGCAGTATCGCCAACGGATATGGCCAGAACGAGCAGTTGCATCGGCAGGGCAGCTTTCATGGAAGACAAATGGCCGGCATCCGAACTTGTTCCATCGTGCAACTGGTTTGAGCTTCTCCATATTTCTCAAGCTCGCTTGAAGCCCCCGCTTCAGATATGAGACGCGGACAATTTCATTTGTAGGATTGTTTAACGCTGCTCTCCGGTGACGCTTCGGATGCGAACGATCGAGAGAGTGCCGCAATCAACTGATCCTGTGAAAACGGTTTGCTCAGCCGGAGTATATCTGGCAGTTCGATGCCGCCAGGCAGTTCGACGTAACCGGAAGCCAAGATGACGGGCATTCCAGGATAGGAGATTTTGATTTGTGCAGCGAGTTCGCTGCCCGTCATACCTGGCATGGCATGATCAGTGATGACGAGATCGAAGTTTTGGTTACGTGCTAATGCAGCCAGTGCATCCCTACCAGAACTAACTTCCGTGACCCTGTGCCCTAGGTCCTCGAGCATCGCCGCAGTGCCCATGCTGACCAAGGCGTCATCGTCGACCACGAGAATGGTCCGGGAGACCTGGTCGCCTTCTTCTACTGGCGCCTCGTCTTCCGCGACAGGACTTTGGTAGGGGATTTGGCCCGCAACGGGTAGCCAGAGATCTACTGCGGTGCCCCCGCTGGGCTTGCTGGACAGGACAAGCGTCCCACCGGATTGAGCAGCCAAACCCTGGACCATTGACAAGCCGAGTCCGGTTCCCTTGCCCGTTCCCTTTGTCGTGAAGAAGGGTTCCGTGGCTCTGGCCAGAGTGTCCTCATCCATACCGCAGCCGGTGTCAGCTACCCGGATCCGGATATAGTTGCCGGGCTCGAGTTTGAGTTTCGCTCCTTCCTGACGAACGGTTTCTGGAACAGCGAAAATCGTGACCGTACCGCCTTCCGTCATGGCGTCGCGGGAATTTATGACCAGATTGAGCAAGGCCAATTCAAGTTGGTTTGTATCGACCAAGACCCAGGGCAAGTCATCGGGTAACTCGCTCCGGAGCCGGATGCCGGGGCCCATGGCACGCCGGAGCAGGTCTTCCATGCCGGTAACGACGCGGATGATATCGACGGCCTGCGGTTTCAATTCCTGTCGGCGAGCAAAGGCTAAAAGGCGTTGCGTCAACGCCGCTCCGCGCTCGGCAGCCTGGATGGCGTTGTTAAGCAACCGGCGACTGCGATCGTCGCCGTCCGACAGGCGCTTACTGAGGAGCTCGAGGCTACTCAGAGCTGCCATCAGAAGGTTATTGAAGTCGTGAGCGACGCCGCCCGTCAACTGACCGATGGTGTCCAGTTTCTGCGCTTCGAACAGCTGGGCAAGGGCTTCTTCCCGCTCGCGTGTCCGCTCTTCTATCCGATATTCGAGCTGCTCATTCAGCGCGGCCAATTGGGACGAGGACGCCTGAAGTTCGGCAGTACGATCGGCGACCCGTTGCTCAAGCTGCGCGTTGAACCGCTCCAGTTGGCGGGTCTTGCGGTACAGTTCCGCGAAGATCTTGACCTTCGCCCGCAGCAATTCCGGCACGACCGGGACGGACACGTAATCCACTGCTCCGGCTTCGTAACCGCGCAGGCGGTCAGGCTCGGCCATCATTACGGCGGAAACGAAGATAATCGCCGTCTTCTGGTAGCGCGGGTGCTCGCGGATCATTGCGACAAGTTCAAATCCGTCCTGGTCGGGCATGCATACATCGACGAGGATGACAGCTATTTCCGTTCTCAGAAGATGTTCGAGGGCCTCGCGGCCTGATTTCGCCTTGATGAGATTTTCGCCCAGCTCCTGAAGGATAACCTCATAGCTGAGAAGTTTTGCGGGTTGGTCGTCGACGAGCAGGATGTTGACCGGGTCCATCTCACTTTCCTCAACGATGCAACCACATCCGCAGCGCAGAAAGCAACTGCTCGGTATTGACCGGCTTGGCGAGATAGTCCGAAGCTCCCGCCTCCAGACATTTCTCGCGATCACCTTTCATAGCCTTTGCCGTAAGGGCGACAATAGGAAGACGGCGGAAAGCTGGATTCGACCGGATCACCTGCATTGTTTCATATCCATCCATGCCTGGCATCATAATGTCCATAAGCACGATGGCAACGCCGGGTTGTGCGTTGATTACAGCGATCGCCTCATTGCCCGTTGTTGCCGTCAGGACTTTCATACCGCGCCGTTCCAGAACACTGCTGAGCGCGAAGATGTTGCGCGCATCGTCATCGACGAGCAGAACCGTTTCTCCGACCAGATCATCGTCGGAACCGTGCAGCCGTTCCAGCATCGCCTGCTTTGCGAGCGGCAGATCAGAAACGACCCGGTGCAGGAACAGTGCTGTTTCATCGAGCAAGCGGTCGGGTGACTCGACCCCTTTCACCACCACACTGCGCGCCATGGAATGGAGTTGGGCGTCCTCCTCGAGAGAAAGCTCGCGCCCAGTGAATACGACAACTGGAATGTCACCGATCGCGGCATCATCACGAATACACTCCAATACATCAAATCCCGTCATATCCGGCAGCTTGAGATCGAGCACAATGCAATCTGGCGAAGTCTCGCGAAGGAATTCCAGCGCCTTCGTCCCGGTATCCACGCTCACGATATCGATATCATCATGACCGAGGAGTTCGGTCACGCCGAAACGCTCGCCCTCGTTGTCCTCGACAAGCAGAAGGCGCTTGCGCCGCGGCTGCGCATAGTCTTTGAGCTTTGCGAGTGCTTGAGTCAGTCCCTCGCTGGTGGTCGGCTTGGTTATGAAGGCAAAAGCACCCCGGGCGAGTCCGTGCTGCCGGTCCTCGTCCTGCGTCACGATTTGCACGGGAATGTGACGCGTGGTTGGGTCTTGCTTGAGCTGGCTGAGGACGGTCCAGCCGAGCATGTCAGGAAGAAAAACATCGAGCGACACGGCCGTCGGTCGATACTCGCGCGCGAGCGCCAATGCATCCGCGCCGCGCATGGCGACAAGAACCTTGAAACCGTTGTCCCTGGCCAGGTCGACCAGCACGCTGGCATAATGCGGGTCGTCTTCTACAATCAGCAAGACAGCATCGCCAGCTTTAATCTGGTGGCGATCGTCGTGAATTTGCTCAGAGGGATTATCGCCCAGCAGGCCAGTGGCAAGCGCCGCGATAGAAACGGCAGCAGCATCGGTTATGCTGGGTCGCATCGCGATCGGCGTGGCACCGATAAATGTCTGAGGCAGATAGAGCGTGAATGTGCTGCCAACACCCGGAGCGCTTCGGAGTTGGATTTCGCCGCCAAGAAGGTTTGCGAGTTCGCGGCTGATCGCAAGCCCGAGCCCGGTGCCACCGTATTTTCGGCTGGTCGATGCGTCTGCTTGCTGGAAAGCTTCGAAAATGATGCGCTGTTTTTCCGGCGGGATGCCGATGCCCGTGTCAGTCACTTCGAACGCCACGACGGACGGTGCGTGTCGAAGGGATGGATGGTCGGGACTCCATCCAAACGTCACCGGCGAGACTTTAAGTTTGATCCCCCCGTAATCGGTGAACTTGAACGCGTTGGAGAGCAGGTTCTTTAGAATTTGCTGTAACCGCTTGGAATCCGTGACGATGCTGCGATCCAGATCTGGCGTAAGCTCCACCTCAAAGGAGAGCTTGCGGTTATCGGCCTCATGACGGAATGGCCTGGTCATCAAATCGAGGAGGCTGTTGAAGAAGATTTCCTCAGCGTCGACGGACACCGTCCCTGACTCGATCTTCGACAAATCTAGAATGTCACTGATAAGATTGAGCAGATCCGTGCCTGCGCTATGGATGGTACGGGCGAACTCGACCTGCTTGCCCGAAAGATTGCCGTCTGGGTTTTCGCCCAATTGCTGGCCAAGGATAAGGATCGAGTTCAGAGGAGTGCGAAGTTCGTGCGACATGTTGGCCAAAAACTCGGACTTGTATTTCGAGGTCAGCGCCAGCTCCGTTGCTTTCTCCTCCAGAGCGCGGCGGGCCTGCTCGATCTCCTGGTTCTTGGCTTCCACCTCGACGTTGCGCTCGGCGAGCTGCTGCGCCTTTTGTTCAAGCTGTTCATTGGTTTGCTGCAGCTCGCGTTGCTGGGTCTGGAGTTCAGTCGCAAGCTGCTGCGACTGTTTCAGAAGTCCTTCGGTCTGCATCGTCGCTTCAATGGAGTTGAGCACGATGCCGATGGACGTGGTCAGTTGATCGAGGAAAGACAGCTGCAGGTCGGTGAAGTTTCCGATGGAAGCAAGTTCGATGACTGCCTTGACCTGCCCCTCCGACAATACGGGCAGCACGATTGCGCTTCGCGGGCGCGCCTTGAACACGCCTGAGCCGATTGGTACGGTGTTTTTCGGCATGTCGGTGATGAGGATGCGCCGCGCATCCTGTGCGCACTGGCCGATCAACCCTTGGCCCATCTGGAGCCGATCGGGGTGACCTTTGAAGGCATCGTCAGCATAGGTGGAAAGCAGCCGCAGACTCGACAAATCGCCTTCCGCCTCGACCTGATAAATCACTCCATGCTGCGCCCCGACAAGTTGCGCCAGTTCTGACAGCAGCATGCGCCCGACTGTGGACAGATCCCGCTGACCTTGAAGCATATTTGTAAAGCGAGCGAGGTTGGTCTTAAGCCAATCTTGTTCGGTATTGCGCTCCGTCGTCAAGCGCAGATTACCGATCATCGTGTTGATGTTGTCCTTGAGCTCTGCAACTTCACCACGGGCCTCAACCTGGATCGATCGCGTCAAGTCGCCTTTTGTGACCGCGGTCGCGACCTCGGCGATGGCACGGACCTGGGTCGTCAGATTGGCCGCAAGGAGGTTGACATTGCCGGTCAAATCCTTCCAGGTACCGGCCGTGCCGGGTACGTTCGCCTGCCCCCCGAGCCGCCCTTCAACGCCGACCTCGCGCGCTACGGTGGTGACCTGGTCGGCAAAGGTCGCAAGCGTCTTGGTCATGTTGTTGATGGTCTCAGCTAGCGCCGCTACCTCGCCCTTCGAAGCGACCGTCAGGTTTTGTTCGAGATCCCCGGTTGCGACCGCGGTGACCACCTTGACGATGCCGCGCACCTGCTCTGTGAGATTGGCTGCCATCACATTGACCGTGTCGGTCAAGTCCTTCCAGGTGCCGGCAACGCCGGGGACCTGCGCCTGACCGCCCAGTTTGCCTTCCGTGCCGACTTCACGAGCGACGCGCGTGACCTCGCCGGCGAACGCATTGAGCTGATCCACCATGGTGTTGATGGTGTTTTTGAGTTCCAGAATTTCTCCCTTCACATCCACGGTGATCTTGCGGGACAGATCGCCGCGCGCCACGGCGGTGGTCACTTCGGCGATGTTGCGGACCTGGGTGGTCAGGTTGGCGGCGAGAAGATTGACGTTGTCAGTCAGGTCCTTCCACGTGCCAGCGACACCCGGCACGACCGCTTGTCCGCCAAGCCGCCCATCCGTGCCAACTTCGCGTGCCACGCGCGTCACTTCGCCCGCAAACGAACGGAGCTGATCGACCATGGTGTTGAGGGTATCCTTGAGAAGCAGGATTTCTCCCCGAACGTCGACGGTGATTTTGCGTGACAGGTCACCATTGGCGATCGCGGTGGCGACCCCAGCGATATTGCGCACCTGTGCCGTCAGATTGCCGGCCATCGAGTTCACAGAGTCGGTCAGATCCTTCCATGTGCCAGCGACGCCCGGGACCAGGGCTTGGCCGCCCAGTTTGCCTTCCGTGCCGACCTCGCGTGCGACGCGGGTGACCTCGCCGGCGAATGCGTTGAGCTGATCAACCATGGTGTTGATCGTATTCTTCAGCTCCAGGATTTCGCCCTTCACGTCGACCGTGATTTTGCGAGAAAGGTCGCCGCGCGCCACCGCCGTTGTCACTTCGGCGATGTTGCGGACTTGGCCTGTCAGGTTGGACGCCATGGAATTGACGTTTTCGGTCAAGTCCTTCCAGGTGCCGGCGACGCCCGGAACCTGAGCCTGACCGCCGAGTTTGCCTTCAGTACCGACCTCGCGCGCAACACGCGTCACCTCCGAGGCGAAGCGATTGAGCTGATCGACCATGGTGTTTAACGTTTCCTTAAGCTGAAGGATTTCACCCTTCACGTCGACGGTGATTTTGCGCGACAAGTCGCCATTGGCGATCGCGGTCGACACCTCGGCAATGTTGCGAACCTGGGCGGTCAGATTTCCGGCCATCGAATTGACCGAGTCGGTAAGGTCCTTCCATGTCCCGGCGACGCCGAGCACATTGGCCTGGCCACCCAGGCGCCCCTCTGTCCCGACCTCGCGCGCCACGCGCGTCACCTCACCGGCAAATCCGTTGAGCTGATCGACCATCGTATTGATGGTTTCCTTCAGCTCGAGGATTTCTCCGGACACCGTGACCGTGATTTTCTTCGACAAGTCTCCCTGCGCCACTGCCGTTGCCACTTCGGCAATGTTGCGAACCTGCCCCGTCAGATTGGACGCCATGGAATTCACGGAATCCGTCAGATCCTTCCAGGTACCGGCAACACCCTTGAGTTGGGCTTGTCCGCCCAACTTTCCCTCCGTGCCGACTTCCCGCGCCACGCGCGTTACCTCGGAGGCAAATGCATTGAGCTGGTCGACCGTGGTGTTGATTGTCTCCTTCAGTTGAAGAATCTCGCCTTTCACGTCGACGGTGATCTTCTTGGACAGGTCTCCATTGGCGATCGCCGTGGAGACGTCGGCGATATTGCGAACCTGCGACGTCAGGTTTCCGGCCATCGAATTGACGTTCTCGGTCAAATCCTTCCAAGTGCCAGCGACGCCGCGCACGTTGGCCTGTCCACCCAGGCGTCCCTCGGTGCCGACCTCACGCGCAACACGTGTGACTTCGGAGGCAAAAGCGTTGAGTTGGTCGACCATCGTGTTGATGGTTTCCTTCAGCTCGAGAATTTCCCCGGACACTGTGACCGTGATTTTTTTCGAGAGGTCCCCATTGGCAATAGCAGTCGATACTTCCGCGATGTTGCGAACCTGGGCCGTCAGATTGGAGGCCATCGAGTTTACGTTGTCGGTCAGATCCTTCCAGGTACCGGCAACCCCGGGCACCTGTGCTTGACCCCCAAGCCGGCCTTCGGTTCCGACTTCACGCGCGACACGCGTCACTTCGCCGGCAAATGCGTTAAGCTGGTCGACCATCGTGTTGATGGTTTCCTTCAGTTCGAGGATTTCTCCTGAAACATCCACGGTGATCTTGCGCGACAGGTCACCACGCGCCACCGCGGTTGTCACCTGAGCGATATTGCGGACCTGCGCTGTTAGGTTGCCGCACATCGCGTTAACGGAATCAGTCAGATCTTTCCACGTTCCGGCGACGCCCGGCACGAGCGCTTGGCCACCCAACTTTCCTTCGGTGCCGACCTCACGCGCGACGCGCGTTACCTCGGAGGCGAACGAGCGGAGTTGATCCACCATCGTGTTAATCGCTTCCTTGAGCTGCAGGATCTCCCCGCGTACATCGACGGTTATTTTTTTCGACAAATCGCCGTTCGCAACGGCGATCGTCACATCGGCGATGTTGCGGACCTGCGCCGTGAGGTTGGAAGCCATGGAGTTCACACTCTCGGTCAGATCCTTCCAGACGCCGGTGACTTCCCGGACCTGCGCCTGCCCCCCAAGCTTTCCGTCCGTCCCGACTTCGCGAGCCACACGGGTCACTTCGGATGTAAACACACTGAGCTGTTTGATCATCGTGTTGACTATGGTTGCGGAGCGCAAAAACTCGCCCTTAAGCGGACGTCCGTCAACGTCCAAAGGGACGGTTTGCAAAAGGTCGCCTTTTGCAACCGCCGTTATCGTCCTGGTGACCGCGGTTGTCGGCCAGAGCAGGTCGTCGATGAGAGTATTGATCGACGTCTCCATGTCCGACCATGCGCCTTCCGAGAGGCCAAAGCGTACGCGGGTGCGGGTCTTTCCATCGCGCCCGACTACCTGACCGACATGTTCCAGCTGGCGGGCCATGCGTTCATTGGCGGCGACGATATCATTGAACACATCGGCAACTTTACCGGCGAGGCCGGTTTTGTTGCCGGGCAACCGCGCCGAAAATTCACCCCGCCGCATGGACTGCAGAGCCTCAAGAAGCTCGTTCAGGTCGACCATAGACCCGTCGTTGCCAACAATCGTGGCACCGTCCTCGGTGCTATGAATATCGTGTGCATTCCGGGGGCTCATTGGCGTGTTCATAGAGGGCTCCGAATGTTTTCCGGCATTGACGTGTGAAATATGAAGGCGCTCTTCTGTCCCCAAAGTTGCAACAGCGCGTCAAAGGTATGTAAGCTATTGCTCCTATTAAAATATAGAAGGGCGCCCGAGGCCGCGGACGAACAAAATTTTTCGAGTGCGCGGGTCGCAGGCGCTGTCCCATTGCTGGGAAAACCAATTCGGCTGCATCCGCATCATACGGTCTTGTAAACAGCGTCCCAGCTCTGTGCCTGATCGTCAACGAGTTGATGATGAATTTGGCAAAGCAGGGAAAAGGTGCGATTGCCCCACTTGCGTGACGCGGCGTCGATCGATCGAAGTTGCGTACCCGACGAGTCGCCGGTGGGCCGTACAACTGGACGTGGGATGCCCATTCTGGGCTTGAGATATCACTCCATTCGCGGGCCGATCGGAAACCGACTTAAGGCGCCTGGCGAGCGGCAGCGGGATTCGCGTCTCGCGTTCAAATGCCAGCGGATTACCAGTCCATAAACAGTCTCGGCACAACTTACAGGCAGCACAAATTTGTGACTGAAATCTCGGTGCCGTTCGCAGGCCGCGCTGACTTTGGTCATCTTGTGCGGTCTCGACAAGAGCGCGCGCTTGCGCGGGCAGCTCCGACTACTTCGGCGTATCTCCAGAAACAATCACGGTTTCGATGGGCGACCGGCGGTTCCGGATGGTGGCGGCCGGCATTCTCCTGCCATGTTGCGCGGTATGCCAGGGCATTCGAGACACTCCCGACAAATTCCGTAGTCGTCTGGTTCCGGTTCAAATGGCCGTCGGCAACAGACGCACAACGCAACGCCAAGGGCAGCACAGTTCCTCGGCTCCGGAGGGATTATCTCGATCGCTGTCCCATCAAAATCCCGGGTGTCGGCTTCCATGATTTCTACTCCGCGACACTTGTGTAGAATGAGATGGGAACGGGTGATTGCTCCTTCCAGATCGTATCCAGGTTTTTTTCTGACGTCGAAGCCGGCGCCTGCGCTCGAAAACACGACACGCGGTTTGGGTAGCGTCGACGATCACCGGATCATCCTCACGCGCTCGCGGCGGCACCAGGCCGCGATTCCGCTCGTCTCCCGTTGTTGGCCTGCCCCCTGCGGCGGCATCACGCGTGGCCCGGCCTATTCCGTACACGGTGATTGCATCAAAACTGGCCAGCCGATCTCCTAATGTAGTCAACGAAAGCACGCAGCGGCGCCGGGACGAGGCGGCGAGCGCTGGATACGAGGTCCGATCGGTACCGCGATCATATCCTGGTCCAGACGCTCCTCGTAGCGGATGCCCGCATCGCACCCGGCCGCCAACACGCCGTTGAAGGTCTCGTCAGCGATCACCTCCAGCCGGATGCCGGGACAGGCTGCCTGGAATAGTGCAACGATGCTCGGCAGCACCAGCCCCGCGGCGCTGCGCGCGACCTGCACGAACGCATTCAGATCACGAGATCGTCCTTCATTGTTCGCCCTTCCGCACAGCCTGTACAGATTGTATAGGGCGTCTTTCTTGGCCGAAAATCCGGACAGCGCTGACGCACCATGTCCGTCGATGGCTGGTGAAACCACCCGGAGAGAATTAGGCAACTATCGTGTCTAATTTCGGAGTCATGTCCCGGCGCGCTCGCCGCTAATTGAGAAATGTCGGTGTCAGGATCGGATGCCTATCAGAGAGGGGTTGCTTCAGCTCAGATCGTGAAGGTCGGTGGTGATTGCCGGTGCGATCGCAAAATCGGAAAAGTTGACGGTCAGGTCGCCACGCTCCGGCGTGCAAGCGGTCGGACCGACTTCATAGGCCGAGGCAAGCGGAAAGGGCGCAAGACGCACCAAGGGCCAGACCTTGCCATAGCGCGAGGCCTGTATTCGCATGGCACCCTTTGCAACCGTCACGCGGATGTAGAAATCCTCAAGGTCGTCAAACGGCCGCGACACCGACCAATCAGATTTACCGTCGGTGATCACGGTGCTGAGGAAAAGCTCGCCATCGGTGAACTCGACGCCGGTCTTTGCCCAGCGATTTTCATCGATGCGCACCATCATGCCCGCCTGATCGTAGAGCGTGCGGAACTCGCCCCGGATGCGCACTTTGGCAGTGAAACTGTCAGCCGTGGGAAAGCCGAGAAAATGACCGCTGTCGCGGGTAAATCCGTAATAGGTCTTCCGCCAGAAATCAGTTTTTTCGTCCGTCGTGAGGGTCAGGCCGGTGTGATCAACATGCCATCTGGTCGGCTCGTTCAGCCATTTCCCATCGCTGAAATTTACGTTCATTGCACTTCTTCCTGTTGGCTCTGGAGCAATATGCATCGGTTCATTGATACAGAAAACGGCAGCTCCCGTAGTGACATGCCCTCTTAACCCCGCATTAGGCAGCCCTTGTTAAGTTTCGCTTTGCAGCGCCTTGCGGGCATGATGCCTTTCTGCGTTTCTCGGCTCGGGGAACATGCTACATTCCAGGAGCGGGGATTCCAACAATTGCATAGACACGTCTTTTCGGAGGGCCGTCGCAGGCAGCTACAAGTCGTTGCTGTCGCAACAATTTTTGTCGTCGTCGCCGCCGTGCTTGCGGGGCTGGTCGCCGGGTCAATCAATACACTCACGGCCACGGCCGACGCGATCGACGACGGACGTGCAAGGCATGCCGCGGCGGGCGCGCTGCAATCTCTTCGCAAACAACTCGGCGCGACGGTGCGTGACAATGCCTATTGGGACGACGCATTCGAACAGGTCAACTCTGACGCCCGGGTAGACTGGACGGTCGAGAACTGGGGCTCTACGACTGCGGACTACCCACTTTACGATACCGCCATCGTCGTTGACAGCCGCAACGTGCCCGTTATCGCATATCGCAACGGCGCGCCGATGGAAGTCCCGCCTGCACAATTCTTCGGTAATTTCTCGGCTCTCTTGAAAGCTGCAAGGCGCGCTGGCCCGTCTGACCCAGTACCCGTGCACTTCGTTCACTCCTCAGCGGGGACAGCCTTGATCGGAGCGGCCGCCATCCAACCGTTTGAGCGCGAGCCTTCCATGAGACCCCAAGACTTTTATGTGCTGGTGTTTGCCAAGCACATCACACCCGCGGTGGTCGCAGAGGTTTCGGAGAGCTTCAACATTGCCGGCCTCAGTCTCGACCCTTATCCAGTTCCCGGACGGCTGGAGGCGATCCTCACGGATGTGGCTGGGAACAAGGTAGCGGCGTTCACCTGGCCATCGCAGGCGCCGGGGACCAAAAGCTACGCAATGGTTGCCAGCGACCTGCGGGCAGCAGGCGCAGTCCTGGTGGTTTTCCTGTGCGGCATCGGCATCGTCGGAGCCGTTACCGTCCGAAGTTTGAAAGCAAGCGAACGTCGCGCTCGCTACAGGGCCCTGCGTGATCCGCTCACTGGGTTGTTGAACCGGGCAGGCCTGCTCGAGAGCATGAGCGGCATATCGGCCGAGGCAAATTCGAATACCCCCGTCATCAAACTTCACTTCATCGATCTCGATGGCTTCAAGGCAGTTAATGATGCGTGGGGACACAACGTCGGCGACGAACTCATCGTCGCGGTCTCGCACCGTTTGATGGAGACCCTACCGGAAAATGCGATCATTGCCCGATTGGGTGGCGACGAGTTCGCTGTTGTCACAATCGAGAATCCTTACCTCCCAGCATCCGATATTGGCCATCGCATTCAGCGTGGGCTTTCAAGGATATTTGAGATCGGCGGCCGCACGATCGAGATCGGTGCGAGCGTCGGGGTGGCAACGTCGCCCTCGGGCATGATCGAGACGGGCGAACTTATCCGTCGCGCCGATATTGCGCTCTATCGTGCCAAGGACCTTGGCCGCGGTCAGACCGTTGATTTCGAGGACAGCTTTGATGATGATACCAACAGACAGGCGGCTCTCGAAGCACAGTTGCGGACGACGTTGGCGGCTGGCAACATCGATGTGGCGTTCCAAGCCCTTTTCGACGCGAAATCCGGTTCGATCTGTGGCGTGGAAGCCCTGGCCCGCTGGATTACGGAGGGTGGAGACAGGATTGCTCCCGACGTTTTCATTCCGCTGGCGGAGCGCTCGGGCTTGATTGACCAACTGGGCCTGCAGGTTCTCAAGAAATCTCTTCAGGCGGCGACCTCCTGGCCCGCCATAGGCCTGGCGGTCAACGTCTCGCCGCTCCAGCTCAAGAACCCTAGGTTCGTAAAGCAGGTCACCGACGCATTGGAGACGGCCGATTTCGATCCGCGCCGCTTGAGCATCGAACTGACAGAGGGTGTGCTGATCTCTGACCCCGAACAGGCCCGTCGCGCCATAGATGGCCTCAAAGCTGCGGGGATAAAGGTTGCTCTGGATGATTTCGGATCGGGGTTTGCGAGTGTCGGAACGCTGCGCCAGTTCGGCTTCGACCGCATGAAGGTGGATCGCTCGCTGATCGCAACTCTCGACCATGATCAGAACGCCGGAGCTGTGTTGCACGCGACGATCGCTCTAGCCAATGCGCTCGACATTCCAGTCACGGCAGAGGGGATTGAAACCGAAGCGCAGGCCGAGGTTCTCAGGGTGTCCGGTTGCGACGCGCTGCAGGGATATTTGTTCAGCAGACCGATCAGCGCCGAACAGTTCACGGAGGCATACTTCAACGGCAAGCGTGACCTCGGGAAGGACCGATCCGCGGCATAACCTGGCACGACTCCTGCCCTCAGAACAGGGCATCGCTGCGGGCTGGCCGACGCACTCTGTAGCCGGATCGGTCGAGTTTCCCGCTCTGGTCGGAAGGCCACCGTTTCATCATTGATCGGCTCCACCGGACATGGCTCGCGCTAGAAGGCGTGGAATCCGCGACAGATGGGCCGTCGAGGTCGACTTCAATCACTGCAGCTTACCCTGTAAAATGAGGTCTGACTTCCATTCCAATCCACGCCGCCGCTGGCCGAACGCGGCTCGGCGGCCCTAACTTCAGGAGGCAAGGATGTCAGACACTATCGTCAATGTGCGATACATGGTCGATGACGTCGAAGTGGCCGTCGAATGGTACACCAGACACCTTGGCTTTTCGCTTCTCTCCAGCCACGCACCCGCTTTTGCCGACATCAAGCTCGGATCGTTGCGGCTCTTGCTCAGTGGGCCGACCAGCTCGGCGGGCCGACCGATGCCCGATGGAGAACAACCGCGGCCCGGTGGCTGGAACCGCATTCACCTCATCGTCGACGATTTGCCTGCCGAGGTCGCTCGTTTACGCACCACCGGCGCACAGTTCCGCAACGATATCGTTACGGGGCCTGGCGGGTCGCAAATTCTGTTGGTAGACCCCTCCGGGAATCTCGTTGAGTTGTTCCAGCCGGTTCGCCGCTGACTTCAATTGCGAGATCCGCATGGCGCGGACGCGGCCTCACAGCGAAGGTCACGCCGAGAGCGCGCCCCTTAGGAAAAAACATGGAACAGCTTGACCTCGTCAGTTCCGGAGCAGTCGTACCGATCGATGAGTGTCTTCGGCGTGCCGGTAATAGACCTCGCTCACCCGAAACCGTCCGTCGACGCGTTTGCACTGGACGACGACGTCGATGGCGATCGTCAACAGCTCGCGGATATCATGCCGCTCAAGCTCCCTGCCACCCTCCGATTCCTTGATCAGCAACGTCATCTGTTCGAAGGCAAGTCGAGCGGAATCGGCGTGGACCGTTGTGATCGAGCCAGGGTGGCCGGAATTCACATTGCGGATATAGTAGAAGGCCGTTCCGTCTCGCAGTTCCTGCAGCAGGATCCGATCAGGCCGCATGCGCAGGCAGGATTCCAGCAGGTCCTTGGCGCCGACCTTCGCCGTGCCCTGCGCGCCCTTGGAGTAAAACAGGCGAACGTGGTTCGATTGCGGGATGACCAGTTCGGGCGTGTCCTCGATCGAGATGATACGCTCGCTTGAAGGAATATGACGTATCAACGCCTTCGATAGGGTCGTTTTGCCTGATCCCGTTGCACCGGAAATGATGATGTTCTTTCTCGCGTATACGGCTTCTCGCAGAAATGCCTTGTAGGCCTTCTTTCGGTAAAATTCCAAAAGCCTCCGGTCCGACGAGTCGGCGCTTTTTTCAGCTCGCACCGCATCGTCAAACAGCCCGTCCTGGTCGAGATCGTCCAGGCTTAGCGATACCGACGACGGCTTCCGGATTGTGACACTGACAGTTCCCCTGGTCGTCGCCGGTGGGATTACGATCTGAATTCGCTCGCCGTCAGGCAGCGTGGCCGACAGGATCGGCCGGGTCTCGTCGATCGATTGATTGGAATAGCTTGCAACAGCGCGTGCGAGACGCATCAGTTTATCGAACGATAGCTCCGGCAGATCGTGGGTCTGCCACCCCGCCGTGCCCTCTGTTACGATCTGCCTCGGTCGATTGACGATGACCTCGTAGAGCGACTTGTCGCGCAGACAGGGCGAGAATGGAGCGAGGAGCTCGCGTACGACAGCGGAGTCGGCCGCTTCTCTCATCTGGATTTCCTATTTCGTAACGAGTGGCGATGCGTGGCTAAAATCGCCGAGGACGGCGCGATCGTAGATGTTGTTGCGCGGCTCCTTGAGGCGCAGCCGGTAGACGCCGGAAAAGTCGAGGTCACGGGCGACGAAGATCGAGACCAGGTCGCCCTGGTGCTTCAGGAGTGTCGGCGGGATATTGATCGACTGTTCCACGGCAATCGCGGCGGCCTGTTGTCCGGCACTCGTGGTGTTCTGCGCCTCGACATCGCCTTCCTGTAGTCGACCGTTCGCGTAGGAGCTCGCATCGCCGACGATCGACAGCAAAATCGCGCTGCCGAAGCGTTCCCACCAATGCGTATCGACATAGCCATCCATGCCCGCACGACCGAGAGCATCCGTCGCAGGGGATGCAAGGGTAATGATCACTCCCGTCGGCGTCTTGGCGCGGTTCCACAGCACAAACAGACGTTTCTGACCGCGGCGAAGGCCCCCCCGATATTCGCCGACGACCTGCGTGCCCTTCTCCATCAGCACGACGCGGCCATTATCCGAGAGCACATCTCGGTTGATGAGGCAGCTTGCAAAGCCCGGCTGATCCGATGAGAGCGCCGTCTCCAGGACGCAGGGGATTGCGGTTCCCATCGCCACGATGAAATCCCGGTTGCCGAGCGTGCCGGCGCGCGAGCCCTGCAATTGCGTCGGTGTCAGCATCCGATCGAGGCGCTGATCTTCGTTTTCGGCCTGTGAACCGAGGGTGCCGGGATTGGCGTCGAGCGGAAGGTAGTTCGACGCCGCGCCCGAACTCTGTTCCGGGTTCCGGCGATTGGTCTGTGGCGCCTTTTCGCCACCATAGGCTATCACTGGCGCGCGCCGGGCAGCATCCAGCAGCTTGTCATCCTCGGTCGGCTCCCGCTCGGTCACCACAGGCGTCGGAAGTTGGACTTGCATCGGCGTTGTGACTGGCTGGACCGGTTCCTTGGCCGGCTCGAAATCCGACGTCTGGCGGATCACGACCCGTTCCGGCCGTGCACCTTCGACCGGTCCGTTCTGACCCCGCATCGACCAGAGGGCAAAAGCGACGAAAGCAACGATCGCCACGGTAACCGCGCCGCGTTTGAGGATCGGGTTGTTGTCTAGGCCACGGCCGGTCGATGTTTCCGCGCGCTCTCCAGGAATCCGGGTGTTGTCTTCCTCGGCCATGAAACTTCCCTATCGCGCTTCAGCGGGTTGCATCGTGACGACGCGCTCGACGGACGGTGACGTGGTGTTGGTTTGCGGGTTGATTCCGAGGCGATCGTGGGCCTCGTTGAACACGCACAGAACGTCTCCGCCCCTGCGCAGAATGAACTTGCGGCTGATCGCGTGGACCAGCACCAGATTGCCGTCGACAGATTTCGGAACCAGACTCTCGGACTCGTCGGAATTTTCCACATAGATTGCCGGCATTTCCTGATTGCCGACAAAGGCGAAAGTCGTGACCTTGCCGTTGTCGTAGACCGCCTGCGGTTCGAGCGCGGCCGAGCCTTGCGCGGAATAGCGCCAGTTCCGCGGCCCGTAAGCCTCATGGAGGGCAAGAACCCGATCCGCTGCGCCGGCCTCAGCAGTTTGGGCACGGGCGGCAGCCTCAAGTCGTCGGCGTTGGGCCTCATCGGCGGGATAGCGATACTTGACGTAGAAATAGGTATTTTGCCCGGCTTCGACTGTTCCGTCACGCACCGTCAGTTCCATCTGATAGCTGCGCGTCGTTCCATCGCGTCTGCTCGTCACAACCGAGATATTGGTCACGGGCTGATTTTCGCGCGGTTTCAGGAACAGGATGTTCCCGGCCGGTGCCACCTCCCATGCCACGCTGTTGCCGAGCGCCACGTGAGCGATCTCCTCGTCGGCGGCAAATTCGACCTGAACCGAGGACCGCAAGGTGCCGACGATCCTTGTGATATTGTAGGGCTGATAGTCCACGAAGCGGATGCGGCCGTCCTGCGATGCACCGCGGGGAATTTCCAGCGCAAACGCCGTCGGGGAAAGACCGAAGGTCAGAGCAAGGACGATCAGGAGTGTCTTTCTCAATTGATGGCCTCCGGATCGGCTCGATATTCGCTGACAGCGAAGCCCAGGGGATTGACCAGCCGGTCGGTGGACGACATCGGCGCATTGACGTAGGAAAAGGTGAGCGTCGCCACCCAGTGCGAGCTACGCACATCGTCTCCGCGGGTGATTATTCGCATGTAGCGCACAGAGGTCACGGTGGCATTGATCAGGGAGATGGAAACAATGCTGATGCGCGCGGTGGCGTTGCGGCCGTAAACATTCTGCGGAGAGTCCGGATTGCTGCCCCGGTAGACCGCTGAAAAGCGGGCCTGCTCCGGCTGGGTCGACAGCAAGGCAACAGTGCGGAAGTTCTCCTCTGCCTCGCTCCAGACGTAGCCTTCTCGCGCTCGTACATACCTCGCCGCGAAATATTTGGTGACGGCCTCATCGTAGGTGCCGGCGGTGGATGTCAATGCCGAAACGACATCGACGATGCCCGTGGAATTATCGACGCGCACCACGAAGGGTTCCACCGTTTTCAAGGGGGTGAGCGCTGCAATGGCAAAGACGGAGGCAGCCGCCAGGACACTGGCACAGCCAGCAACGAGCCAGGCAATACGGGCTGAGCGCTCCATCTGGATCAGCCGATCCTGATCGAACCGGCGGGCCTTGTCGAAATAGCTCTTGAGATTATCGGGAGTCACCACGTCACTTGCCCTCACAGGGGCGGTAAGAAACGTCGACATCGACAAGGGCAAAGGCGGCTGGCACGACCGGGACCGTTTCCACCGCATAGGAAGCAACAGGGTCCGCCGTGCCCGTGGGGACGGCCTTGGATGTAAACTGCTTCAGTTTGCTTGTGTCTTCCCACTGCCACATGGACCGGTTCAAAGGCCGGCGGGAGTAGCCGTCGCATTTGGGAAGCCGGTGTAACGTCGAGCCGCAGCCGCAAAGCGCCCCGGTGATGAGAACCAACGAAACGATGCGAAGCATGCGGAAACAACCTG
This sequence comes from Rhizobium giardinii bv. giardinii H152, assembly GCF_000379605.1. GTDB lineage: Bacteria > Pseudomonadota > Alphaproteobacteria > Rhizobiales > Rhizobiaceae > Pararhizobium > Pararhizobium giardinii. The sequence continues at coordinate 49,904 of NZ_KB902683.1, forward strand.
TTGCTTTTTGCGAGGGAGCAGCCGTCATTCGACGCCTCGCGGTCTCAACCGACGCCCGACGGAGCTTGCCCCGCGCCCGACCGCACTTACGGTATGCGAGGCTGCCCGCGTCAGCGTGCTTTCGTGAGCATCCCGAGCGGCACCAAATCCGTAAGTGAGGGACGCCCCGCCTGCCGCGAGCGCCGACGCAATACCTGGCAGTTGATAGAAGACGTAAAAAGCAGCAAGGCAGATGGCGCAAAGCGCGATCGGGCGCATCAGAAGGTCGGTATAGCTTTCAATCGCCGTGAAGGTCGCGTCGATGCAAGTGATCAACAGCGAACCGACCGCAACGACCAAGATCTGCAGTATGACGAAATTGGCAAGCTGGCCGATCCAGGCCTCGGTGAATCGGCGGGTGGACTGAAACATCGCAAGTGCGATGAAGATCGGGCCGATCGCAAGCACGATGGCGAGTGCCAGCCGCGCATAGAGCGAAACGATATAACCAATCGTCGCCACGATGACACTCGCGCCAATTACCATTATCCCACCAGTGCCAGTGACGATGTCGACCGGCCAGGAAGCATGCGACCAGATCTCTTGGGCGCACTTCTGCCCCTTGTCGAGCAGGCTATCGAACGTGGAGGCGCTCGGGGTCGTGCCCGTGTTCAGCGCTTGGGAAAGCTCTTTGGGCAGTGTCTCGAAGAAAATATCGGCCACATAGACCTGATACTGGTTGGCATTCCTTACCAGCATGACGATGATCGCAAGCTTCATTGCCCGAAACGCAAACTCAAGCATAGGCTCTTGAACGGAACCCCGCAGCACAATGTAGCCGTAAAGCACCACGTAGAGGGTCAGCGCCGCGGTGAGCGGACCGGTGACCCAGTTTGCAATGTTCGAGGTGCCAGAGGAGATAAAGGTTTCCACGGGCATTTTGAACTGGCCGTCGACGAAGCTGAAGACTTGATACATGGTTCAGCCTCCAAGCGATTTGCGCATGCGCTCAAGACGCAGCTTCCAATCCGCAGCATCAGCGTTCCGGCAATTGGGCGCCTCCCGTAGCTCGCCGGGATTGTTGCGGCATTCCTTCAGGACCTTCGAAAGCAGAGCCTCATCAGCCTCGTCGACCGTATAGGTTCTTTCCGTCTGGCCGGAGCAAGCCGAGAGGGCAACCGCAATTGTTCCAACAAGCGCATATTTCATTTGAGCGCCTCTGCCATTGCGTCCATGCGTTTGCGCCAATCCTCTGCCTTTCGCTGGTCATCGACCTGTACCTGTGCCTGTTGCATCATCTGCAGGCCCTGCATGCGAAGCACGTCGGTTTGCAGGAATGCCGTCTCCGCCTGTAGCCGAGCCTGGAGATCGGCGATGTCCTTGGCGTCCGCTGCGCGCGATATCTGCTGGCGCAGCTGATCGATGCCGTCGATGCGTTTGGTGGCCGCATCGTAGATCTGCTGACCGAGGCTCATCTGGCCGGCATTCTGGTTCTGGACACGCGCCAGTTCCTGTGCGTAGAAATCATTGGCGCTCGGACGATAGGTCGAATTGTCCTCAAGGAATCTCGAAGCGGCGCGCCCGAAGGCTCCGCTGCCGGATCCCTTCAGCAAGCCTTCTATGGCATTGAAATCCTGGGGTAATGCCTTGCGGATCGACGGGGCGTTCAGCAGGCTTGCGACGTCGGCCATGTCGGTGATCTTGTTCAACGATCCATACAGCTGTTCAGCCTGCTGGAGCTGCTCGTGGAGCGTGTCGAGCTGAGACTTCAGCTGCGTGATGCTCTCGATCTGCTTGGCGATCGCCGTCTGGTCGATCACCGGGATACCCTGTGCGCATGCCATTGCGGCCGGCCACAGGAAAGCTGTCGCTGCAAGAGCAACCCGTATCCTGCTCGCGTCCATCATCCCGTTCTCCTTCGTTGCTGAAACACCGGTAGCCAGTCCTCACGCCGATCACCGACCTCCGCCCTGATCGCCTCGGCGAGTTCGACACTCGCGGTTCGGCCGGACAATATGTCGAGCTCGTCATCGAAGCCTCTGAGGTTGAGCTCTGCGACGACGCTGTTATGCCCTTGCTTGACGATGAACCGGCGGCTTTCGATCGAAAGGTCGCGCGAGACGAGTTCGAACTCCCGCTCGGTCAGTTTGAAACCGTCGACGTAGTCGGCATGATCGCCCCGCGGATTGGGAAGGAAGATCTGAGTCGGGCACTGCTCGATGATGGTGTGGGCGATCGGCGAGACAATGGCGTCGCGCGGGCTCTGGGTCGCAAACAACATCAGCCCGTTCTGTTTGCGGATCGTCTTGAGCTTGTTCTGGGCGAGATCGCGAAAGCCTTCGTCCTGGAGGGCCTTCCAAAATTCGTCGATCACGATGATGATGCGACGCCCGTCAACCAGCTGCTCGATGCGGAAGAACAGATAGTCCATCAACGGTGTCCGGATTTCCTCGTTGTCGAGGAAATCGGTCATGTCGTAACCGATGAATTTCGCGCCAATACCGATGTCGTCGGTCTCGTTGTCGAATACCCAGCCAAGCGGACCTCCCCTCTCCCACCTGCGCAACCGCGAGGCGATGCCCTCGGGATCGGTGTTGTCGAGGAAAGTGCGCAAGGCGCCGATAGAGCGTCTTTCGACCGGCAGATCCGCAAGGCCGTCGACGGCCCCGGCGATGTCGTGCAACTCGGTGACCGTGAGCTCACGTTTCGCCGATCCGACCAGTTTGCCGATCCAGCGTGAGAGAAACACCCTGTTTTGCGCGGTGAGCTTAAGTGCCTTCAGCGGCGCGCAGCCGGTGGCAAGACCGTTCCTGAGCGGCAGATAGCGGCCACCCGCTGCCCGGACGAAAAGGTCTGCGCCGCGATCCTTGTCGAAAAAGATCATGTGGGGATCATGTTTTTCGAGCTGGGAAAGCATGAAATTCAGGAGCACTGTTTTGCCCGTGCCCGAGGGTCCGCAGACGAATGTGTTGCCAAGATCGCTGTGATGGAAGTTGAAGTAGAAAGGTGAGCCGGACGCCGTTTTTAGCATGGCGACTGCGGGTCCCCATTCGTTGCCGTCCTTCTGGCCGGTCGGATAGGTATGATAGGGAGACAGTGCTGCGAAATTTCGTGACGTTATTGCTCCGGATCTTGCGCGGTAACGGAAATTGCCTGGCAACTGCCCCCACCAGGCGGCTTCGAGCCCAAGATCCTCGCGGGCGACCACCGCTCCGCCGTTGGTAAGCTGGGCTCGCGCTTTCGCCATGTTTTCGGTGAGCTGCTTCACCGAGGGCGCGAAGACCGACAGCGCAAGATAGTGTTCTCCCAGGACGAAGCGGTTCGATTCCAGATCGTCCATGGCGTCGCCGAGCTCTTCAATCTGCGACGCCGCCTTGTCGCCGGCACTGACCATCTGGTTTTGCTTGCGGCCCAGGATGGTGCGGGCATCGGCTTTCGATGCGAAAGCGAAAGATTGCGTCAGGATAAGCTCGAACGGCGCCGTCAGGATGCCGTCGAGCATGCCGCTGCGCGCGGTGGCGGGATATTCCTTGAGCCCGAATATACCGGCGTAGCGCGTGTCGGCCTCATGGCGGATCTCGACGGTCTCGCGACCAAAAATGACCCGATCCGAGTAGATCGCCGAGGAAATCCTGCCCTCAGTCAATGGGACGCGCTCGCGCCGGCCTCCCACGATCTCGTGCAGCATCTCGCTCGGTTCGGAAAACAACATACCATCCTGTTCGTAGAGGGACAGTACGCGAGCCTCGAAGCGCTTCAGGCCCGCCGTGATGTCGGATACCTTGTCGCGCAGGTGCTTCAAGGCATTCTCATCGAGTTCGACGTCGCAGCGACGTGCCCTGCGCAGGCGGGGAAGCAGGTTGGCGGCCTTTTCGGCGGGATCTAAACCGGGATGCCAGACCAGCGATAGGTAAAGGTCGTTGCGAAAAAGGTCCTCACCGATCATGCGCTCGCGGTACCTTGAATTGAGCCCTTCAGAGAAGGGATTGGCGAACTGCCCTTGCGGATAGTCGTTGTCGCGACGGCGAACGACGTGCGTCCAAAGCGCGAGGCGCTCATCGGCGATGTTCCGGTAGAGTGTGTTCAGCTCGCGGTGCAGGCTGTTGAGTTCCAGGACATCGGCGGTTTCGAACGACACGCCGCCGACCGCGAGCACCACCATCAGCGCCCTGGAATCGAGCGCGATCGCTGCCTCATCGATGTGGCGCACGTAAGGAATGAAGGTTTCCGGCCCGAGTTCGCGGGACCGAAGCGTTGCGTTGCTAGGCAAGGCCAAAGTCCCTTTCGTCGTAGCGTCTGGTGAGCCTTAGGGGCGAAAGCGTGGCGCCACCCCAGTATGACGTGTTGCGCGAACGGCCGCGGGTCTCGATCCAAGAAAGGAGGATGCGGAACATGTTATGGTCATGTTTGACCAGCGTGCGAAACAGGAAATGGAAGACGACGCCGACAAGCGCGTAGGCGAGCGATCCGGCCGTAATGTAGAGGATCGTCGTCAGCATGACGTTCAGGCCCATCGCCTCCATCGTCACCCCGCCAATCATGGCCGGGCGGGTGCAGGCAAGGAACAGGATGTCCTCCTCGATGCTGGCGGCTTTGGCCATGGCGTTCAGCCTCCGACGATCGTGTTCACCAGCTCGGTAGCGCCGAAAATTCCGCCGATACCGATGATCCAGAAGCCGGCGCGACGCAGATCCATATAGCCGAACATCCAGGCAATGCAGATAATGATGACGGCAATGATGGCGAGCAGGCGGGCGATGTTGCCGGTCAACATGGTGACGATGTTTTGCAGGACGGTTTCGACACCGGCCGCCTGGGCAAAGGCCGGCTCGACCAGGCACGCAACGATGGCTGCTGCCATCAAGGCAGACGCCGCGAGAGGGCGAAGATTGGCTTTCAAGATCATTCACTTTGCTCCGATCGATCATTTTGAAAGACGAGAACCGAAGACCGCCGCTGGGCGTTGAAGACGTTCCATGAGGTGGCTTCATCGGCTTGGGGAAGAGACTTTGCGACTGACCCCTCTTGTGCGTCTAAGGGCTCATCGACAGGGGCTTCATCGCGCAACCCGGCGATGGAAAGCGATGCCAGCTTGGGGAGCAACCGGACCATTTCCTGGCGGACCTGCTCGTCATATCGGACCATATTATCGATAGACGGGTCGTCTCGGCCGTAATAGCACTGAAGCATCACCGTTTCGGCGTGTGCTGCATTGGCGCCCGCACGCAATGCAAGGCGATAGTATCCGTCGAGGAGAGTGGCCGTTGCCTTGAGGTTCCGGCACGGATCGAACGCATCCGATATCGAGAGTTTCAGCTTGCGCAGTTCCTCCATGCCGATTCCGCCAAGGCCGAGTTGGATGTCCTGGTGATCCGCAGCGAGTGCGGTAGCGCGCTCAATTGCCTCGGCCTTGGATGTGGGTTGTACGCGAAGAGGCAAGCCGCTGTTGATACGAATCGCGAAGGGTTTGAAGTGACTCTCGAGACTGACGACGGCGGCGAGCGTTCTGACGCCCACCAAGGGTGCGCAGGTCTGCGCGAGGTCCACGAAAGCGACGGCCATCGATCAGTACCAGACCCGCTGCGTTGCGGCCCCGTCGATGGTGATGTCGACATAATGGGGCTGCGATCGCACATTCGGGCGGGCTGTCGAATGCCCCTTGCATTGGAGGCGTCCATCCTCCTTTTCCCAGCGCGGTGACCGGACAGAATCTGTGACGAACTGGTGGCCGTCCCCGTGACTGACGCAGAATACGTTGCGCACCTGTTTCAGGGCAGTTGACACGCAGGTTGCTTTGCGTCCGTGCGGACCAAAGTCGCCTTCCAGCCGGTATCCGGCTTCGCAATAATACGGCTCGTAGCCTGGCCGCGAACTGTGAAAGCCCACGCCGCTGCACGTCGGGAACGAATGGCCCGAGGCAAGCTCCCGCCAAAGTTTCCGGATCGGAGGCCGGCATTCGGCAAATTTGGCAGGGCCATCGGGGCTGGAGAGGCACAGGACGACCTGGCAACCCCAGTCGCTTGCTTGCGCGTTGCCACCGGAGATACGATAGGGTGACAGGATGTAGCAGGCGGCTACAAACGAGTTGAGCAGAAGGTTTTTCATGAACACGTCCTCCGAAACAAGACATTCCCGCGCAGACAAGATGGGACTGCCTCATTTGCATCGTCATACTGACGTATATAACACAGTAAAATAACATGACAAGAGCGCTCAAACCCCAATGGCACAATCTCGCCTTCTCAGGTCTCATTCTGCATGAGATTCTCGATCACCCACTTGACGACGAGACACCCCAGGCCAGACTGAAGCAGGTCGGCATGATGACGATCCTTTACAGCATGAACCAGAGCCACCAGAAGCTAACCCTTTCCAATATTATGGAAATAACGGCTCTGACGCGTAGCGGCGTCAAGGAGACAGTGGATCTTCTGGTCAAGCGCGGAATGTTGAAAGAGACACTCGTCAAGAACTCGATGGGTCGCGGAACGGCACGGCAATTCGAGATATCTGAGAAACTCCTGGAGAAGCTGAGCGCCTTTGGAGCCGGGTCGGTATCCGATTTTAACTGATGTATTTAAGGATGTTATATTGCGCGAGCCTGAAGAAGCTGCAAGCCGCTCGGCCGGACACTCACCACCTTTTTCAACACGCGAAGGATCTCTCGCACCGGGGAATCGGCCTCAGAGTGATTACCGGAAAGGGAGCGCACGATGGCTGGTCTCGCGGCTGACCGGGCTAGAACACGCAACGGAGGGCGGGAGTTCGCTCTCACCAAACGCGGATCTCTTGCAGCTAAAAGCTAGCGTCGCCCAACGATCGGCGATCCGATTTCGGCTTGCTGCAGCGGGCGCTCGGCCGCCGGCACACGGCGCACGAACCCGGCGAAATCATCCTCGACGCTTTCGATCTCCTCTATCTTGACGGCCGAAATTTGCGCCAGCTGCGCAGCGCGAACGCCAGCGGCTGCTGGACCTTTTTCCAATGCAGCGAACGCATGTCAAAACAAGAAATTGAGACGTGCGTCATTCAGGCGGAAGCAGTAGTCGCTTCGAAGAGCCGCTAAATTCCGGAAGAGATGTTTTGTGATCCAGTGAGCACAGATCGAACGCAGACCGTTCGTGTGCGCTTTGACGCCCGTTGCAGCTTATTCTCTCAACTCCCCTACTGCATAATCCCTTAAATCGGAATCAATTTAAGGAGAAAATTATGCAGCAGTTTCAGAGTGCTACAGCGGCGACACAAAAGAGCGACCGCAAAATCCGGCGTCTGCGACCTTGGCGGGGCGCATATTGGATGTCATCGGGCTGGTGTTCGGAAGTTTATGCTGCTAACCCGGCGATCCGCGGAACCAGCCACAACATCGCGGCGGTCCCGATTATGTAGGCGCCGAGCTGACGCGCCAGTGCGGGCTGTATTTTGCCCCGTGTGCCTGCTGCCCGAAGCACGACCAGCGCCGCGGCGACGAAGGTCAGCTGTCCTGCCTCGACGCCCAGGTTGAATGTCAGCAGGCTCAGCGGCACGTCAGATTGCGGCAAGCCGATTTCCTTCAGGGCCCCGGCGAAACCGAAACCATGCAGCAGCCCGAACGCGAAGGCCACGACCCAGGGGTAGCTTTCGGAAAGCCGCCTTTCGCCCGGCTTAATCTTGATAAGTTCACTGGCGACGAACGCGATGCTCAGCGCGATTGTTGCTTCCACCGGCTTCTGCGGCAAACTGAAAAAACCGAACGATGCTCCAGCTAGCGTGATGCTGTGCGCGATGGTGAAAGCGGTGATCGTCTTGAACAGCATCCAGCGATCCTGGATGAGCAGCATGAGCGCAAGCACAAAGAGTAGATGATCAAGACCTGAAAGTATGTGGTCGACGCCTAGCAGGAAGTAGGTTTGCGCCACCTCGATGGTGGTCTGTGCGCCGGCTGCGACGAAGGAGGGCGCGTCCGGCATGAGGCGCACGACCTCCGTCTCGCCGTTCTCGTATTCGACGCGGACGAGCGCTTCGGTCATGGTCGACTTGAGGCCGTCGATGCCGATCTCACCGCCCCCTAATCTGCCTGCACAGGCGACGGTCCATCGCTCCAGATAAGCTCCGTCCACGATCGACCTCGCCGGTTCGGCTTTCTCGATGCAAGCTTTCGGCAGACTTACATAGAGCCCGAGGCGCATGTCGCCTTGCGCCGGAACCTTCCAGACGACGGCGAACTCGTCGCTCGCAGTTTGGCGAATGTCGAGATAGGCCGGCCGAATCTCATGAGCGGACCCCGGTGTGGCCAGCAACATCGGCATCAGCATGGCCAGCAGCGCGCCAAGCCGCGTCATGGGTCGGTTCCTGCGCCAGCCAGGCTTTCAATGCTCACCACATATCGCTTGAGGCGATCGGCGAAGCGTTGGCGCTCGAGTTCGGCGCGTTTGGCATTCGTCCACTCCCGCGCCACCGCGTCGCGAACCTCGTCGAGTGCCGGCACTCGGCCGCGCACACGCTCCGTCACGCGGATCAGGTGCAGGCCGAAGGCGGAATTGATAGGCCCGCTCCATTGGCCCAAAGGAGCCTTGCTGAGTTCCTCCGCGAAATCGGCGCCGAAGGTCTGGCCGATCGATGCCTTGGCCGAAAGCGGAAGGTCGGGCGGAAGCAGCGTGGGGTCGCCAAAAAGGCCGAGATCCGTGGCCGGGTTGGTCAGCAGTGCTTCGCGGATGGAAGCCGCGTCCTGCGCGATCGTGTCGCCGCGCCGCTGAGGATTGAAGAACACCTGCTGGAAGGCCAGCAACGGATCGATCTCGAATGTGGCCGCATTGGCTTCCAGATAGGCGCCGAGCTCAGCATCGGTCGCTGACAGAGCTTCGGCGTCGGCCGTGTTCAGGAATTCCATTTTCTGACGCAAGCGGCGACGAACGACCGTGTCGTCCCTGTCGAGCCCGAGTTCCAGCGCTTGGCGTACCAGAATTTCTTCCTTTACATAGTCGTCGATAAGGCCTTTCAGTTCCTCCGCAGTTGGCGAGCGCTGCCAAGTCTTTGTGAACACGCTCGCCATCTGCTCGATCTTCGACGCCGTGACGACGATGCTGTCCGGCTGGTCTTCCGCGTCGGCGCCCAAGAGCCCGTATCCCGCAAAGATCAGCAGCGCGAGAGCCAGGAAGTGGACCAGCGGTTCTCTCAGCACGCGTTTCAAGAAAATCCTGCTCACTCGTTTGCCGGATGCCGGACCCGACCGTCCGGCGGCCGGCTCAACCGCCGGCATCGCGGTCACGGCGTGTACCAGATCGGCGAGGTATAGGCGCGTTCGGTGACAGTCATCCGCGTACCCTCAGGCGGCTTTATTCCATACCGTTTGGCATCATAGGCGGTCCACCGCGGCGTCGGTATCTCGATGACGCGTCCATAGTAGAAGGCCCTCTGCTTCGGATCGAAGCTGGGGTCCTTCCACACAGCGATCAGTTCCGGCGCCCCGATGGTGTTGGTCCAGGTCGCGTTCTCGATGTCGACAGTGCTTCCAACCGATGGCACCTTGCCGTCAGCGCCCGGTTTGCGGTCCCCGCCCCAGGCGACGTCGTATACCTGCTCATGCGTCTCGCCCTTGTCGTCGAGCCAGCCCTTGACGATCTGGTAGCGGTCGAGGTTGGCCCCGATCGGGTCGCGCAGTGCGGCAACGAGAAACGACGGCGCCTTGCCTTCCGGCGCTGCCGTCAGGTCGCCGCCCATGGGCACGCCCTTGCCGTAGCCGATCGCGCCGGGATTGCGGGTCTCGGCATCGGCCAGCTCGAAATCCCAGCCGCCGAAAAACCGCACGGCCATGCGCGGCCCGGTGGTTGCATAGGTCTCCTTGCGCTGCATGGCGTCCCAGATAGACTCGCGGGTGTTCTCCGTCGCCCACACGGCGGCGTAGCCAGACGCGCCGACCTCCCAGTCCATCACCGTGATGCCCGTCTTGGCGTCCTTGACGAACGTTGCCGTCAGGCGTTCCGGGCTTGGCTCCTGCGGCGTGGTCTTTCCAAAGAAGTTTTCCTCTTCCATAGCAGCAAGGCCCGTATGCGCGTCGGAACTGCCGACCAGCCCGAACTTGTAGGGGTTCGTGCCGAGTTCGGCTTCGAGCTTGAGGCCGTTCTTCAGCGCGGACCGTGTATATTCGAACTCGAGCATCTCAGGCGTCTTCGGCACGCTGGCATCGAGATTACCGAAATCCCAGGTCTCGAAATCCGCGAACTCGTCATTGGGCGACAGGACCGGGTGCGCCTCGCCGTCGCCCTTTGTCTGGGTTGTCTCGTAGAGGCGTTCCCACCTGGAACGCTGCTCGACATATTCGTTATCGACCGGCTTGCCGGTGAAGGATTCGATTAGCGGGAACATGCGGCCGTTGGACAGGTTGCCGTTGTGCGCAATCGCCAGCACGTTGCCGCCGGTTTTGTCCTCATAGGCCTGCATCCACTTCCATAGGTCGCGCGGATTGTCGCTGCCCAGGGGCTTAAGTGTCGTATAGGGCACGACCTGATCGGCCTTGTCGGCATCGTCGCGGAAGACGACATTGCGATGCAGATTGTTGCCTGCCGTGTTCGAGGTCCACTCGTAGCCGATGAAGGCCGTGAACCGCCCCGGATCGTTATATTCCTCGGCGGCCTTTATCGTGTCCTGCCACGCGTTTTTGTAAGGACGTGTTTCCGGCCCGTAGATCATGCTCTTGGGCAACGTTCCCTTGCCGAAGCTAAAGATGATTTCGAGCGCCGCCGTGGCGCCCTGGCCTGACTTGATCATGTCGTACCAGGTCTTGGCCTGCGGATCGGTGATGACATCCGGTTTGCCGGCAAAGAGGTCCGGGAACATGCCCATGTTGTCGGAGTGGTCGGCCACCACCAAAAAGTCGAGCGGCCGTGACAGCTTGGCAGGCTGGCCGCTCGACGCAGTGATCTCCTCGCCGCGGGCGAAGCGGTAGGCGTCGCGAGGCGTCAGCCGTGCTCCGAAAGCGCCGGCATCGAACGAGGCCCCGGTGTGGAGGTGCGTGTCGCCGAACAGCGGCCGGGTCGGAAAATTGCGCCCCGCATAGGGCGAGTAGACAGGTTTGCTGGAAAATGCCTTTCCGGCCTTCGCGCTGTCCAGAGTGCCGAGATCGGTGGTTTCCTGAGCCGCAGCCGGCAAGGCAGAGCCCAGGCATACGAACACCGCCACAATCAACTTCGCCGATGTCTTGTTCATCGCTTCCCCCCTTTTGCAGCAATCACGCTTAAACCATCCGAGCGAGCTATTTGTTGATTTGCGTCAATGACCGGAGGCCTGCCTCCGCTTCGAATGTTCTCTAAGCGCCTTGTGACTACCGTCCTTGGCGTTACAGCCTAATATGCCGGGCATTCAATTGTTCGTTAGAATCTTACTGGCGTGACATTCGCACTCCAGATAGAGTGCAGCGACCGTATTTGCATCGTAGCAAATAAGTAACAGCGTGAGAAACTTTTACTTGGAAAATAATGTACCCAGCCCTGATCAAACCGGAGCGCGGTTGAGAACTGGCCGAAATTCTTAGAGTTACTGGAGGGGAAGAGATGAAACTTGGAGCTGCGCGGACTCTGTCGTTCATCGGGAGTCTTCTATTTGCCAGTGGTGTCATGGCTGCTGACGCTTATTCACCGATGACACCGCAAGTTCAGCAAGCCGAAACCGACGAGGGGTGGACGTTCGCATTTGCCCCCTATTTCTGGGCCGCGGATCTTTCCGGCGACGTCGCGCAATTTGGACTACCGACAGTCGAAGTTGACTCGAGTTTCAGCGATATCCTTGACCATCTCGACTTCGGGGCCATGGCGATCGGCGAGGCCCGGTACGACCGTTACAGCATCTTCGGCGACGTCCTGTATTCCAAGATATCGGGCTCCGCCGGCACGCCCAGAGGGATCGTGGCCTCCAGCGTTGAGGTCACATCCGAGACGTTTGCAGGCTTGCTCGGCGTCGGCTACTCGATCATTGATGATGATTCCGCGCGACTTGACGTCGTCGGCGGCGCAAGGGTTTGATCTGTCGACACCGATCTCTCGTTTAGCGGGGGCATACTTGACGATGTGTCCCGAAACGACGGCGCGACATGGGTGGATGCGATGGCCGGAATTCGTGGAAACTACGCGATCACTCCCGAGATCTATCTGACCGGATGGGGGCTGATCGGGGCCGGCCAAGCAGACCTCGATTGGGACGTCGCCGCCGCGATCGGGTATCATTTCAGCGACACCATTTCGGCGGTTGTAGGCTACCGGGCCTTGGGTGTTGACTACAGTAAGGACGGCTTCGTGTTCAGCTTGCATTCTTCTAGGACTTCGCTCTCGGAGACGTCACCATTTAGACCTGTCCGGACATTCGCATTTCGTTAGAGGAGGCTGCAAATTACCAGGGCGCGGCAAACTCCACGGCGGCGCGCGAGATCTGAAGCTCGTTGACCATTCCAAGATCCAGGTCCATCGACTCTACGGTCGATCGCCCGTCACCACTTGGCAGACGCCAGGTAACCCTGCTGACCTCCAGGCGCTCGCTACCAACGTTCCGGCTCGAAGCTCCCGAATATGTTTTCGGCGCTGGCTTCGAGCGCCTTGCTCTTGCTCGAGGTGATCATTTCGCGCCCGTATCACAATTGGGTCGATGATATTCGGTTTTCGGACGACCAGTGTATCGCAGCGGATCCGGAAGGACGCAGATCACATTAGGAATCGCTCAAGTTGACAAGTCCGGAAAAACCGCGATTTCGGCGAAATCTGCCAACAAGATGTGAACAACTGTCAACATAGCAGGTCAAAAACAGCTGTTTGGGCGACCTGAACGCCGCAGAATGCGGGCACCCAACCCCCAAAATCGGGCAAGAAGTTTACATTCCGCCACAACCAAACAGAGAATGTAAACTTTACGCAACGTCCTTATGCGAGCAATCAGTGTAGTTCGACCTATCCCAGGCGCCCGACCAGGTCGTCAGCGCTCAAGTGCGTATAGCGCTTGAGCATCCGGAGCTCCTTGTGACCCGAGATACTGCTGACCTCGATCATGTTCAGCCCGCGCTCAAACAGGCGACTGACGCCTTCGTGTCTCAAATCGTGGAAGCGCAGCCCCTTGACGTTCGATCGCGCAAGGAGGCGTCGCCAGGCTTGTTCGAGCGCGCCGGCCTTCATCGGAAAGACGGTAGATTGATCTACCTCGCAGTGATCCTTCCACTCGCTCAAAGTCTGTAATGCGCGTTGCGACAGCGGCACCTCGCGACCGGAGCCGTTTTTCGTCATCGTCAACGTGATCACCCGTCGATTATGCGAGATGTCGGACCACTTGAGCCCCAGGATCTCTCCTCGGCGCATCCCGGTCTCGATAGCAAGAATAACAATCGTCTTGAAGAACGGGATCTGTCCGGCATCGCAGCTATCAAGCAGACGCTGCTCCTCGTCGCCCGACAGTCGCCGGCTGCGCTCGTTTCGGATGACCGGCCGTCGAACCAGCTTCACGACGTTCCTACCAAGGGGCAGACCCCAGTCGGTCGCTGGCAGGCGCAGGTCCGTCGTCGGCATGAAGCCCCGCTGCAAGTCGTTCGACAGCAAGGTCGAAGCGGAGAAGTGGGCGCGCGAGCTTGAGGCTCAGGTAGATCGCTTCGGCGCCGCACCTGATACTCGTATCCTTGAATCAACCACGCTCAGCGAGCTCCTGGAGCGTTACAAGACAGAAGTGTCACCGACGAAGCGTGGGTCGGTTCAGGAGATCCAGCGCCTCGACGTCCTGAAGCGCCACGACATCGCATACCGGACGATGGTGGGTCCATCACCCCAGGACATCTCATCGTTTCGCGACGAGCGTCTGAAAACCGTAGCTCCATCTACGGCAGTCCGCGAGCTTGCTATCCTCAGTCATGTCCTCGAGGTCGCAATCCGTGATCTCCAACGGATGTTGTCGATCACGCGTAGGATGCCCCTTAAGGGGTGCCAAGGACTATCCCGGGACGCAAGCCCGGGACAGCACCCTCATCGCTAAGCTCTCTCTGCATTGTGACTTGGCAAGCGCCGTCACGCAGCCGTGGTCGACGCCGTGTTGCGTTTGAGAAGTGTGCGAACGCCGTCTTCTTCGGCGGAGAAGCGCTCGCTGGTGATGGCACCGAAGGCGGCGGCGGCCCGGGCAACGGCGGCCGGTGCGGTGGCCAGAGCATCCAGCCCCTGGAGCCGGAAGGAGGCCGGCGTCAGCGGCCCGAACAGAAGCGCCCGCTCAATTTCCGGCCAGATGACGGCATCCGGTTCGACGCCGGCGTTGCGCGCAAAGAGACACGCGGCCACATGCATCGGGAAGCTGCCGCGTCCGGCGTTGGTCGCACGGCTACGCTCGACGCCCGCCTGCATTTCCGAATGGGACGGCAGAGGCGTGACTCCGCCGAAACACTGCGCCACCCAACGGGCCTGAAGCTCCAGCACGGGAAAGGTCGGTCCGACCAGGTCGAACATTCCGAGGAACGCCAGTCCGGGTAACTCGGGATGGAAGGTGAAGTCATGGAGATCCGCACCGTGGCCATCGAGGCCGATCTGGCGCCCGATGTTTTCGGAAAGCCACGGCAGCGAAAGCCGAAAGCCGGTGCCGAACAGGATAGCGTCGAACATGTGGCTGGCGCCGTCCCTGAATCGAACGGAGCGCCCATCAATACTTTCGATCCAGGGCATGACGGAAATGCGCCCTTCGGCGACGCATGGCAGATAATTTTGCGACTGGGAGATGCCGGCGACGAAGGCGTTGCCCGCCGGCTTCGGTGCACCGAACTGGTCGGGGGAGCCGGCGACGCTCAAGACCTTTGCCGTCACCGCCTCGGCAATCACGTCCGGCGGCAGCACGCCATCGAGCAGGACGGCCGCTCTGTTGAACATCACATGATCGGTCGGAACGCCTGCGATCATTTTCGGCAGAATGTAACGCTGGCGACGATTGGTCGTGACTACATTGGCAGCGCCGCCGAGTGCAAGGTCGGCGGCGATCTCCAGCGCGCTGATAGAGCACCCCGCCACCAGAACGGACCGGCCGCGATAACGCTCCGCGCCGTCGTATTGTGCAGTATGGGCGACACCAAGCGAGCCGGAAAAACCTTCAAGGCCCGGGATCTCCGGAACCTCCGGCTGGTTCTGCCGTCCGGTCGCCACGATGACGCGCGCGAAGGTGTCCGATTGGCTGCGCCCCTCGGTATTCGACTGGACGAGCCAGTCATCGCCGGTGCGCTCGAGTCGTTCGACACGGGTCTTCAACCGCAGATGCGGCAACAGCCCCATCGTGAACGCGTAACGCTCGAGATAGTCCAGCATTGCGGACTGCTCGACATAGGTGCCGGTTCCCGCAGCGTGGGGAAGGTCGGAAAAAGCCGTCATGATCCGGCTCGTGTTCGTGCGCATTCTCGGCCAGACTGCGCTGGAGGACGAGGTGGAGTTCCACTGTCCGCCGATGCGAGGCGACGCCTCGAAGATCACCGGGTGTAGTCCGCGCGCCAGGATCCACCGTGCGGCCACAAGGCCGGCGGGGCCGGCTCCGATGATTGCGATCTTGTCTTCAGGGTGTTTGAAACAGGTTCCAAGCGACATTGTTTTGCTCCACGTTTGATGGTGAGCGAGTTACCTGTCTTTGCCTGGCCCGTTTCCTAAAACATTCCTAAGCACCTTCCAGACAATGCTAAAACCTGACTAAATGGTCCTTATCCTTGGCCGATGCACTGTTCTTTGGAGGCGTTTTGGATCGCAACCTCGCTGATTTTATCGAAAGTCCGGTCATGCAGATCGTGGGCACGTCCGGACCGTCCCGGCAGCCCGAGGTCGCGCGCGCGGCAGGAGCGTGGAGCGAAAATTCCAACAGCCTGCACCTCGTGGTGTCAGCCTGGCAGTGGCCGCAGACCATCACCAACCTGAGGGATAACGGGCGGATAGCGGTCACCTTCGCGCGACCGTCGGACTATGTCTCCTATCAGATCAAGGGTGTCGCGACGCTGCGCGCGGCGAGTGGCGCCGAGAGAGAGCGTTCCTCCCGCTATGTGGCGGCCATGATTTCAGTTCTGATGAAGCTCGGCGTCATGCCGGAAATGGCCTCTCCGTGGTTTACGAACAAGGATCCCGTGCTAGTCGCGGTCGAGGTCGCGTCGGTTTTCGTGCAAACCCCCGGCGCCCGTGCCGGAACCCGGCTCTGAGATGAGAAAACATGACAATAGCGCTTGAGGATCTGGAAGCCTGCTTCGAAGGGGTCGTTCCCTCGATCATCTCGACCGCCGACTCCGACGGCGCCCCCAATATCGCTTATCTCTCCGTCGTGGTGATGCTGGACGCTCAACACGTCGCTATCTCGAACCAGTTCTTCGCCAAGACGGCGATGAATATCCGCTTGAACCCGCAGGTCACGCTGCTTCTGGTCGATGGACGCACGGGAGCGCAGTTTCGGCTCAGTTGCGTCTTCTCTTCCGTTATGGAGTCAGGAGAGCTCTTCGATCGCGTTGCCCGACAGATCGAGGCCGAGAATGCGCAGATCGGCATGGCCGGGGTGATGAGATTGCGCAATCTCGACGTCTTCCGAGTTGTCGCGATCGAAGCCGTGCCTTCCGCCGTAGTCTTAAGCGAGGTGCCGCGGCCGACTCGAGAGGGCCTGGCAGCCGTCGCGGCGCTTACGGAGACCATCGGCGCAGCCACGGATGCTGGCGGTATCGTCGATGCACTTATGGACGGCATCGTCAGGACGTTTGGCTTCGAACAGGCCCTGTTGCTGCAGCTTTACGAAGACAGGGGTCATCTGGTGACAATTGGCAGCGTGGGCTACGAACCTTCAGGCATCGGCTCGGACGTGCTTGTTGGCGAAGGCTTGATCGGTGGCGCCGCCTCTTCGAGGTTGACGATGAAAGTCTCCGATCTGAGCCGGGTGCGGCGGTTCGGCAATGCAATTCGCCAATCGGCGCTCGATGAAAATCGAACGCGCGCCATCACGCTTCCAAGCGCGCCGGAAGCCATGAGCCAGATTGCCGTGCCCTTGATAACGCGCCAGACCGTCCGTGGCGTCCTGTTCATCGAAAGCAGGGAGCGGCTGGCTTTCACGATGCAGCACGAAACGGCCTTGCTGGTGGTCGCAAGACATGCCGCGCTCGCCTTGGCGCTCAGCGAAACCCTTTCCCTTGAGGCTGAGACGTCGCGTCACGAAGATGGAAGCACCCTTACGTCAGACGCGGCAATCAACGTTATTCATCACGCCTTCGATGACAGCGTCTTCATCAATGACGACTACGTTATCAAGGGTGTCGCCGGCAGGCTGCTCATCCTCATGCTGACGCAGTTTCAGGAAAGCGGAAAACTCGATTTCACGAACCGGGAGATACGCCTTGATGCCAGTCTCAAGCTACCGGACATCAAAGATAACCTTGAAACGCGATTGCTCCTGCTGCGACGCAGGCTCGACGAGAAGCAACTGCCGATCCGGCTCGCTCACATCGGCCGGGGGCGCATATGTCTCAAGATCAACGGTCGGCTCAAGCTTCACGGCTGGCGGATATCGAATGCACCGGGCCGCTAATGCAATTTGCAGGGGCGGCGCGCCTCCAGACAGCGACCGCACGATACTGATCGCGACCGGATCGCAGCCATGTGATCTCCAACGGTCGTTGACATGAGTCCACGTCCTTTGCTTCATTGCTGAAGCGGACGTGCAATGGCCGTGAAAGCGGCCACCCCTCAGTTGGGAGGATGTTCCTCGCACAAGACGACGTAAATCTACGTCACTCCGCAGTCTTTGAACGGTACGAGTGCCTAATTGACATTTCGCTGACGAGTTCGTGTAAAACTCCAGGTGAGCAAATCGTCTCGCCTCCATCCGCGTTCAGCTTAACAAAAGTTCGGTGGCGATCAAGTCCAGGATTTTAGCCTTCCCGATCGGGATGATTTCCCAGATGGACGTGATTCCTTCCTCTTCGGTAAGTTTTCATGGATTCTTAAAAATTCTTCCTGTACGGTAAGCTTCAATAGGGAGAGTGTATCATGATCCGTTCGGCCGCGGAGTTCGGCGCACTTGTTCGAGAATACAGGAAGAAGCAGGGCTGGACACAAACCCAGCTTGCGGAGCGCTGCGGGACGGGTGAACGTTTCATCGTCGATCTGGAGAACGGCAAGCCCAGCTGCCAACTCGAGAAATCCCTCATTGCGGCCCGAACGGTCGGCATCGATCTCGGCGACCTGAAATCCGCAGCACCGCCTGCTGCCACGGAAGCCGATGACGATCTCGGCTATCTGCCCCGTTTCTCCTGATCAGGCGTCGCCGTGACCACGATCTTCTACGAGACCTTGCCCGTTGCCAATCTCATCGACCGCGATGGGATTTCGCTCGCCTATGAACCAAGCTGGGAACAACGCGCTTCGGCCTTCCCGATCTCGCTGACCATGCCCTTGCGATCCGGTACACACAGTGCTGAGCAGGTTATGCCCTGGCTTGCCAATCTTCTTCCGGAAACACACCTCTCCGAGATCGGTCAGCAGTTGAAGGTCTCGCCTCAGGACATTGTCGGTCTTCTCACGCGTCTTGGCCGCGATACCGCCGGAGCCTTTTCGATCGGGGAGCCGCGCCGAGACGGAAATAATTTCCGCGTCGTGCCGGACGAGGCAGCGCTTGAGCGGATTTTAAATGAACTGCCCGAGCGACCCTTCCTGGTCGGAGAGCAGGGCGTATCGATGTCGCTCGCCGGAGTGCAGGATAAACTCCCGGTCTACCTTGCTGAAGATGGTAACATCGCCATTCCCGTCGATGGCACGCCATCCACGCATATTCTGAAGCCCGACATCAGACGCCTAACCTGCAGTGTTCAGAATGAAGCCTTCTGCATGACCCTCGCCAAGCTATGCGAACTGGAGGCAGCCGAGGTGACGACTGGTAAAGCGGGCAAACGAGACTACCTGCTGGTCAAGCGCTATGACCGCATCGCCGACGCTCAAGGAACCATCCGCCGTGTCCATCAGGAAGATTTCTGCCAGCTGCTCGGCCTGTTCCCGTCGGAAAAATACGAGCGGACGGGACTTGGCCAGTGGGGCGGCGCATCGCTTGTACAGCTGTTTGGCGCGCTGGCGCGTTACGTTTCCCCCGCCGAAAGACTGAAGCTGCTCGACGCTGTCATTTTCAACGTTTTGATTTGCAACTCAGACTCCCACGCCAAGAACTATTCCGTTCTCGTCGGTGCCGCCGGAACAGCCAAACTCGCGCCGCTCTACGACCTGATGTGCGCGGCAGTCTACAAACAGGTTGACCAGTCCCTCCCGCAACAGATCGCCAAAAAGAGCAATGCCAACGAACTTAACGGCAATGACTGGCGGGAATTCGCATCGGCCGTCGGCCTGAGCCCTGCGGTAGTGACAAGACGGGTACGGGAGCTCTCCGACAGGGTTGCCTCAAAGCTCGAAGAGGCACTGGGGGAGACAGAGCACAATCCCTCCTTTCATCGAGATTTTGGAGCGAACATCCTGCTTGTCATTCGCAAGAGGTGCCAGCGGATCGGACGACAGGCTGGCGGGTAGCCCGTATCGCCCTGCCCCGAGCTTTGACGTCGATTGGAGACAAGACAGAGGGTGGACTGATCTTGTTGGCTCCCAAAAGCTATTCCGTGCGTGCTGGGGTGGAACCGGATTTTCCGGAGCAGCGGTGAAAAACAGGTTGCTTGGTCGTTGTCGATGAAAAGGTCTCGCGATCAATCGCAAACACGGCATTTGGGACGTGCTAACTGGCCAGCGGAGGCGTCAGCGCCATACTCAAGAACGCCAACCGCAACTATATAGTGCATTAGGCATTCCTTGATTGGAAATTATTTCAGAAAAACCGCGTACCGGATTCATTGAATAATTTCCGTCTCAAAATGGGAATAAATTCGGAAACTTTCCGGTTTACTATTGTTTTTCAATGTGTTGACAGTGTCGGTTGTAACGGCTTTCGAAATTTCATGTCATCATTATCTCACGGTCGCTACTGAAGACCGGATGAAACATGGAGATACGAAGACATGGCAAAATACACGCAAAAGAAGATCACTGCCAAGCTGGCGGCTAAGGCCGCGACCGACGCTGACGAGATCAGCCCGGAGCAGGAAGGCGAACTGAAAGCACTCGGCGAAGGCATCCTGTCGCTCGGACGCCGAACGACCGAGCAGGCCCTCGAACTCGGCGGCTACCTCGCGCGCGCAAAATCCATTCTTCCAGAGAGGGCGTTTGGCGCATGGGTTAGGACCGATCGACATTCATCCTATCCAGATCATGATGGTGGCGAGATGGATTAATCCGGTGAAGTGAATGATCCTGCGTTCGTAGCGGGTGGCGAAACGGCGGAAGTGTTTGAGGCGATTGAAGCACCGCTCGATACGGTTTCGATGCTTGTAGACGATTGGATCGTGCGGGATGATGATCTTGCGGGTGCGGTTCGAGGGGATGACCGCCTCGGCATCCATGGCCTTGATCGTCGCCCGCAAGGCATTGCTGTCATAGGCTTTATCGGCGAGCATGGCCTTGCCCACCTGTCCGTCGAGAAGCGCCGGAGCCTGCGTGATGTCACCAACCTGGCCAGCCGTCACGATAAAGCGCAAGGGGCGGCCGAGCGCATCGGCCAGCATGTGGATCTTGGTCGTCAGTCCACCTCTGGAACGCCCCAGCGCCTGATCCTTGGCCCCCCTTTTCCGCTCGCCGCCCGTTGATGGGCGCGCACGATGGTGCTGTCGATCATCAGGTACTGATTGTCCCGGTCGGCCGTCAGCGCATCAAAGACCCGTTCCCATACGCCAGCATGGCACCAGCGGCTGAACCGGCGATGGACTGTTTTCCATTTGCCATACCGCTCCGGTAGATCCCGCCAATGTGCGCCAGAGCGGAGGATCCACAAACATCCGTTCACGAACAACCGGTTGTCGGTTCCGGTCCGGCCCGGATCACCCGCCTTGCCGGGCAAAAAGGGCGCAATTCTCGACCATTGCGCCTCGTTCAACTCATACCGCTTCACCGCCATCACCGGCCCCCGTGCTCAACACGGTGTCCTATGAATCAGCGATTAAGTGATTTGGGAATCTGGAGGGTTCTGTGAGGTCCGTGCGCTATGCGTGCGGCATTCGCTGATCGGACCTCATTGAAGCCGGATTGAGCGAAGGCGCGGGTTGTTTGGCGCTATGGGGATTTAGCCGAAGCGGCGGATGGCGTTTGGGAAGATCGAGCCTTGCCGGAACGCGTGGACAGGTTTGGTAGGAGATTGTTGGCGATCATTGCAGTGTCTTCGACGCTCCCGTCGGCTGGTTTGCGTCGATGGAACCCTTGGTGGTGTTCCGCTCTCCGTCGCTCAGGCACGATTTGCCAAAACACTTGCCTCGCGCCCTCGGCATGGCGACGCTGATCGTTGCAACGATGCCGCCTGATCTGATCATGAGCTGTTGTTCCATGACGGCCGGCAGACCGGCTGGGTCGGGATCCACGCGCCGATGATCGTCATGGCTCCACCACAACAGGGGCAGCAGTGCGCCAAAGGTGGTGGCTTTGCGTCCGGTTCTTTGGCCGGCTGTTCCGGCGGTGGGACGTTGAGCAGGCTTCGGCACTGGTCCAGCTTCAATTGCCGATGGCCGTTGGCCAGCAGTCCGTAATGACGAATGCGGTGAAAGCCGTCCGGAACGGTGTGAAGCAGGAAACGGCGGATGAACTCGTGGGCATCGAGTATCATCACCTTTTGCCTGCCGCCCGTTCGATAGTCCTTCCATCGGAATGAGACGCGATCTCCATCGATGCTGACGAGGCGGGAATTGGAGATGGCAATGCGATGGGTGTAGCGGCCAAGATAGGCCAGCACCTGTCGGGGTCCGGCAAATGGCGGCTTGGCATAGACCACCCAGTCGATGCGACGCGCTGCTTTAAGGGTTCGATTGAAGGCGACCGGATCGGCCAGGTTGGCGATATCGCCGAAGAACCGAAGTTGGCCCAGATCATAGGCCTGCTTCAGTTCTTCGAGAAACAAACGCCGGAACAGGCGTGACAGAACCCTCACGGACAGGAAGAAGCTCTGCCGGCAGGCAACCCAACGGGACTGGTCGAGCGACAGACCTCCACCCGGCACGATGCAATGGATATGCGGGTGATAATGGAGGTTCTGGCCCCAGGAGTGCAGCACCGCAATGAAGCCGATCTCTGCGCCCAGATGCCTGGGATCGGCAGCAAGCTTGCGCAGTGTCTCGGCGACGGCGTGAAACAGGATCGTATAGACCTGTTCCTTGTTCTGGAAGGCGATCTCGGCGATCTGCTGCGGCACGGTGAATACGACGTGGAAATAGCCGACAGGCAGAAGGTCGGCCTGCCGTGCAGCAAGCCAGTCACGGCTCGCCTGTCCCTGGCACTTTGGACAATGCCGGTTGCGGCAGGAATTATAGGCGATACGGATCGCCTCGCAGTCCTGGCATTGCTGGACATGCCCGCCGAGGCGAGCGGTCCGGCACATCTCGATCGCGCTTATGACCCGGCGTTCGACACGCCCGAGATGAGCGCCGTGTGTTTGACGATATCGTTCTGCGTGGCGGCGAAAGATGTCCGCCACCTCTGGCCCCGCCGCCATGTCGAGGCAATCAACCCGGCGGCACCACCTCCAGCGCCAGCCGGTCTATTGGGCTGGTCGTGCTGCGGATCAAGGTGTTTGACACCTTCGTGTAGCGTGCCGTGGTGGACAGATTATTATGGCCAAGCAATACCTGGATGATGCGGATGTCGGTTCCGCTTTCCAGAAGATGGGTAGCAAAGCTATGGCGCAGCGTATGCACCGTCACTCTCTTATCGATGCCGGCAGCAGTGCACGCCGAGCGGCAGGCAGAATACAGAACCTGAACATCGATGGGCTTGGTCTTGTCCCGACCCGGAAACAGCCAGACCTCGGGTCTCGCCAGCCGCCAATAGACCCGCAGGATCGCGAGCAACTGCGCTGACAGCATGACGTTGCGATCCTTGCCGCCCTTGCCATGCTCGACGCGGATGATGCCGCGTTCGCCATCAATGTCGCGGACCTTGAGATGGACAGCTTCCGAGGCACGCAGCCCCGCTGCATAGGCCGTCGTCAGCGCGGTGCGGGTCCTCAGGCTCGGAACCGCTTCCAGAAACCGCACGATCTCGTCGCCGTTGAGGATCGTCGGCAGCTTGGCGGGGGTCCGGGCATAGGCAATGCGTTCCGGTATCTCGGCATGACCGAGCGTGACGCCAAAGAAGAACCGCAGAGCGCAGACCGTCTGGTTCAAGGCCGGCCACGATAGGCCCGATGATACCAGATGCACCTGAAAGGCACGCACGTCTTCCAGTCCAAGGCGGTCTGGCGAACGGCCGAAATAGCGAGAAAACTTCGTCACCGCATGCAAATACGATCGTTGCGTCGCTGGCGAAAGATTGCGGATCGTCATGTCATCGATCATGCGCCGGCGTAGCGGGCTCATCTCTGTCATCGTCATCTCCTGTTCAAAGGTTGGGCTGAAACAGCCCAATCCTTCAAATCAGAAGCGTATTATGCAAATCCGCGCTCCAAATGCCGCGCAAGCGGCTTCGTTCAATCC
>NZ_KB902684.1 GCF_000379605.1 Rhizobium giardinii bv. giardinii H152
TCGGAGAACGCCGTGCGCATCCAGGTCTACGTTGCACTGATCGCCTACATTCTGCTGCGCATGGCCCAAGCCTGCCAGACCGCGATTTCCCAACCGCTCGCCTTCACCCGCCTCGTCCGCCTCAACATCATGCACCGCAGACCGATCAACGCGCTCAGGCAAACTCCCCCATCACCGAGATCCGACCCACGACAATTGCCTCTGCCAATCGTGGAAATTTAAACCGGACAGCAGTGGGCTTGACCCGAGGATCCAAGCACGCGCATCGCCGGATGGTTAAGCGTTGATGGGCTCGGGGATGGATCCTCGGTCAATCCTCGGGTTAAACCCGAGGACGAGGATGACGACCTTGAGTCAAGCCGAAGATCCACTTTCAGACCGCAAGCCGGCACATCCCTGACTGCCTCATCATCCCGCAGGTCGCATGAGCCGCGCCCGGCGCTGATCGGACGGTGGGGGCGTCGTGAAGGTTTCTGCGGGGGCCGGGCGGCCGACGTAGTAGCCTTGCACCTGGTCTATGCGGAATTCCTGCATGAGCCTGAGCTGCTCATCGGTTTCCACCCCTTCGACGAGGATGTTGTGGCCGCGATTGCGTACGAGGCCGATGATGTCCTGGAGCATGGCCTTGCCGCGCGGGGTGCCGCAGTCGTGCAGGAACGAGCGGTCGATCTTCACCGTGTCGAAATCGATCAGGCGAAGCCAGGAAAGACCGGCAAAGCCTGTCCCGAAATCATCGAGCCAGATCTTGATGCCCAGCGTCTTCAGGTCGCTGATGCAGCGCAGAATGTCCGAATGCATCTCCATTTCGAGACCTTCGGTGATCTCCAGCGCCAGCCGGCCGCCGCCGACACCGGTCTCTCCGAGGATCGCCGCGACGGATGCGGCAAAGCCGGGGGTCTTGAGCTGGAGGGGCGAGACGTTGACGCTGACCACCGGCACGTGGTCGTTCACCAGGAGTTCGCGGCAGACCGTCCGTATGGCCCAGCGCCCGAGTTCCAGGATGGCCCCGGTGCGTTCCGCGACGGGAATGAAAAGGCTCGGCGTGACCGCTGTGCCGTCCAACATCCTCAGGCGCATCAGCGCTTCGACGGCGTCGACCCGGCCAGAGGCGACGTTGCGAATCGGCTGGTAGACGAGGGAAACCAGATGCTGGTCTATGGCGATCTTCAGCAGGGCCGCGACGTTCTCGCTCTCGTCGCTGCTCTGGGGATCGTTCGGATCGAACAGGCGCACACAGTTGCGGCCGCTTGCTTTGGCTGCGTAAAGGGCGCGGTCCGCCTCGTGGATGACCTTCTCGAGCTTCGTGCCCGTTTGATTCCGGGTGAACGAGGCGCCAACGCTGACGGTGACGATCGACGTGCCGTCCCGCCGCTGGCCGTGCGCGAGCGCCAGGTCCTCGACCGTGCGACGAATGGCTTCGGCAAGTTCCGCCACCCGCTCGCCGGTGTCCAGGTGGGCGAGAACAATGAATTCCTCGCCGCCATAGCGTCCGATCGAGCCGCCATAGGCGCTGATCGTGGCCTCGAGCGCATTGGCGACGAGGATAAGGCAGCGATCGCCCTCCTGATGGCCGTAGCAGTCATTGTACCGCTTGAAGAAATCGACATCGATCAGGATCGCCGCAAAGCTCATGCCGGATTTTTGCCAGTCGTTCCAGAGGCTGCGCAGCCTCTGGTCGATGGCCCGGCGATTTGCAAGGCCGGTCAAAGGATCGGTGTTCGACAGCCTGAGCAGAGCCTTGCCGCGTTCGGATGCCTCGTTGTGCTGAACCTTCGCCTCCAGGGCGTTGAGGAAGACCTTGTAGCGTTCCCTGTTGAGCTTCCAGTTCACGTAGGACGTGAAGACGAAGCATGAGGCGCAGAAGGTGCCGAATGCGAGCTTGTAGGTGGTATCCATCGGCGGGAAGGACAGGAGAGCGGCCAGGAAAATGACGAGAATGATGACCGATGCGACGACCGAAAGGCGAAAGTGGAAGCTGAAGAACAGGTTGACGCTCATCATGAAGATGGCGCCGTAGACCATGTAGTAGGATATGCTCTGGATATCGGCGGTCATCATGGCTGGGTATAACCAACCGGCATAGGCGAGGATCACCGCGCCCGCACAGGTGGCATCGATCGCGTTGGCGCTGGCGTTCAGGCGGAACTGCGTTTCCAGCGCGGCGATCGCGATGATGCAGACGGCGAAGCGGGCGGCGATCGTGTAGAACGCGACGTCCGGAACGAGCAAAATGTCGGTGATCGAAAACAGCAGATAGGCGGCGACCGCGATCCACAGGCCGTGTCTCGTGGCCTGCTTGCGCTTGCATTGGCCTTCCTGCCGATAGAGCGCACTAAGCTCCGCCGAGGCCGGTCTCGGCGGCTCGGTGTGGAGATCGATCTCAACTACGTCGGCCAACGTGTGCTTCATGCACTTTCCATAGCGTTGCGTCGCATTCTCTCGAGCTTGAGGCCTCTTTCCAGCAATCGACGCTGTTTCAGGCGCCCCACGCCGGCCATCCGGACAGGAAACCTATCAGGAAAGGGCAGCACTTTTCCGCACCATAGGGGAGGTGCATTAACTTTTTCTGAACTCGGTAAAAGAGCAGCCGTGTGCGACGCACAGCCGAGCCCACAACGGGCCCGTGCGTTAACCATGTCCAGCGAAAGCGGGACAGCGCGGATTGGCACTGCCTTCATTTTTCATCATTATGTTAATGATCTATTAACCGACGAGGTTCGAGTGTCCCAATTCAATATTGCGTTCGACGGCGAAAGCCTGATCACCCCCCAATCCATCATCACCGAACTTTCTTCCTCCAAAACCGATCGACACGACGAGCAACTGGCAACAGCGAAAGCCGAACTGGCGCTCGTGCTGGCAATCGCCATGCAGCAGATCGAGGAAGCCCGAGACCCGGCCCAAACCGTAAAGCGGCTCATCGGCGCGCTGCATGAAACGCGCAACAAGTTCGAGCCAAGCGTCTGGCAGGCGCTGATCCCGATCGTGCAGAGCCATCCGTCGGCGAAGATCTTTCAGCAGGATCCGTTCACGCGCTGGTCGTTCGAAAAGCCGCGCGGCTATTCCGGTGACGCGAGCCTGATCGACTTCATCTATGGCCACCCCGCCGTTGCCCACGAAGTGGCAAAGTCCACTCCGCTTGGGCTCGGGATTTATGAATATACCCGCAACGCCCCGGGCCCTGTAGCCGTCAGGGAGCGGCGCGACATCCTCACCCGCTATGTCGACGAGATCGCCGCGGAAAAAGGCCCGGAAACGGAGATACTCACGGTCGCCGCAGGCCACCTGCGTGAAGCCGACAGCTCGGTCGCCCTGAAGAACGGGCAGATCAAGCGGTGGGTCGCCCTCGATCAGGACCCGCTCAGCATCGGATCGATCGCCCGGGATTTCCAGGGCACCAGCATCGAGGCAATCGATGGTTCCGTCCGCGGGCTGCTCAGCAAGAAGCATCAGCTCGGCGAGTTTGACTTCATCTATGCCGCCGGTCTCTACGATTATCTTGCCGACAAGGTTGCGGTGAAGCTGACGCAGACCTGCATGGACATGCTCAAGCCGGGCGGTGTCTTCCTCTTCGCCAATTTCGCCAAGGGCATGGCCGACGATGGCTATATGGAATCGTTCATGAACTGGGCACTGCTCTTGCGCTCGGAGGCGGACATGTGGAACGTCATCAATTCGAGCGTCGAGCGCAACAGCGTTGAGGCGAGTGTCTGGTTCGGCGAGAACCGCAACATCGTCTACGGCACGATCAGGAAGCGCTCCTGATCCTTTGAGGTCGCGCAATGGCCTGCTGCCTGCAGCAGGCCATTTTTGTATGGACGCGGAAGATCGCAGCCGATGCCGGTCTCACGCTTTCTGTTATGGAGCCGCCGCCGGCGCGTGCTCAGATCGGCGCCGGGAATTGGCGGTGCAGCCGCCCGATTCCCTTCAGCACCTCGGCTGACAGCCTGACATCCCCGGCACCGATATTCGTCTTCAGCTGTGCCATGCTCGTTGCACCGATGATGACCGAGGTCATGAAGGGCCGGGTAAGGCTGAAGGCAAGCTGCATCTGGGCGAGATCGAGGCCGTGGGCGCGGGCGAGCTCGGCATAGGCGGCGACTGCGCCTTCCTGGTATTCGGTATAGCGTCCGCCGAGGTCGCCGTTGATGCTGAGGCGTGAGCCTTCCGGGCACGCGCCGTTGAGATACTTGCCGCTCATCAGGCCGGCGGCGAGGGGCGAATAGGCGAGCAGGCCGACATCCTCGTGATGGCTGACCTCGGCAAGATCGAGATCGAAGGCGCGGTAGAGGAAGTTGTATTCGTTCTGGATCGAGGCGATGCGCGGCAGGCCGTGCTTCTCGGCCAGCGACAGCATCGTCATTGCGCCCCAGGCGGTGTCGTTCGACAGGCCGACGGCGCGGATCTTGCCGGCCTTGACGAATTCTCCGAGCGTTTCGAGGAGCGCCAGGAGCTCGGCCGGTACCGTCGTCCTGTCCTGTTTCGACGGGTCGTAGGTCCAGGCGTTGCGGAAGTGATAATGGCCGCGGTTCGGCCAGTGCAGCTGATAGAGATCGACATAGTCCGTCTGCAGCCGTTTCAGGCTTTCATCGAGCGCGATCCGCATGGTGGCGGGGCTCATCGGGCTGCCGCCGCGGATATAGGGGCGTCCGGGGCCGGCGACCTTGGTGGCGATCACCACATCGTCGCGCTTGCCGCGCTTCTTCAGCCAGGTGCCGATATAGGCTTCGGTGAGGCCCTGGGTTTCTGCCGAAAGCGGCGTCACCGGATAGAGTTCGGCCGTGTCGATGAAGTTGATGCCCTGGCCGACGGCATAGTCCAATTGCTCGTGGGCTTCGCTTTCCGGGTTCTGGCTGCCCCAGGTCATGGTGCCCAGGCAGATTTCGGAAACGGTAATGCCGGTGCGGCCGAGTGTCTTGTAGCGCATGGAAGTGCCTCGATCTGGTTTGCCGGCGAATGTAGTGGCTGTTTGCTGCGGCGCAAGAGAAAAGCGCACACCCGATGCATAGACGGGCCGAAGGCCGCTCAAGCCTTGACTCGGACGCAAGGAATGTGAATGGAGAGGAAAATTGAAGGGAAGGACATCCCCATGGCAATCGCATTCACATTTCCCGGACAGGGCAGCCAGGCTCTCGGCATGGGCAAGGACCTGGCCGATGCCTTTCCGGAGGCAGCAGCCGTCTTTGCCGAGGTCGACGACGCGCTCGGCGACAAGCTCTCCGACATCATGTGGAACGGCCCGGAGGAGACGCTGACGCTGACGGCCAATGCCCAGCCGGCATTGATGGCGGTGTCGATCGCCGCCATTCGCGTGCTCGAGGCCAAGGGGCTCGATCTGAAATCCAAGGTCGCCTATGTGGCCGGCCATTCGCTCGGCGAATATTCGGCGCTCTGTGCCGCCGGCACCTTCTCGCTCGCCGACACGGCGCGGCTCCTGCGCATCCGCGGCAATGCCATGCAGGCGGCGGTGCCCGTCGGCAAAGGCGCGATGGCGGCGATCATCGGCCTGGAGCACGGCGATGTCGACGCGATTTGCGCGGCAGCATCCGCGCTCGGCTCCTGCCAGATCGCCAATGACAATGGCGGCGGCCAGCTGGTGATTTCCGGCGAGAAGGCCGCGGTCGAAAAGGCGGCGATGCTGGCGACCGAGAAGGGGGCAAAGCGTGCCATCCTTCTGCCTGTGTCCGCGCCCTTCCATTCGGCGCTGATGGCGCCGGCGGCAGACGCCATGCGCGAGGCTCTCGCAACCGTGGCGAAGAGCAATCCCGCCGTGCCGCTGATCGCCAATGTACGGGCTGCACCGGTGACGGATGCGGACGCGATCGCAAGCCTTCTGGTCGAACAGGTGACCGGCCAGGTCCGCTGGCGCGAGACCGTCGAGTGGTTCGCCGCAAACGACGTGAAGACGCTGTACGAGATCGGCTCCGGCAAGGTGCTGACCGGTCTTGCCCGCCGCATCGACAAGACGGTGACCGGCATCGCCGTCAATTCCCCCGCCGACATCGACGCGGCGCTTCAAACGCTGCTCGCCTGAATCGAGGCGAATGGCGAATAGAAGAAGCTGACGCTACGATTGGTCTTCGCCTATTTGCCGCCGCCTGTTCGCTATTTGCTCTAAAAGAGGAAACCAACCATGTTCGATCTGTCTGGCCGCAAGGCTCTCGTCACCGGCGCATCCGGCGGCATCGGCGAAGAGATCGCCCGCATCCTGCATGCGCAGGGCGCCATCGTCGGCCTGCACGGCACCCGCGTCGAAAAGCTCGAAGCGCTCGGCAACGAGCTCGGCGAGCGCGTCCACCTGTTTCCGGCGAACCTTGCCGACCGCGCCGCCGTCAAGGCGCTCGGCGAAAAGGCGGAAAGCGAACTTTCCGGCGTCGACATCCTCGTCAACAATGCCGGCATCACCAAGGACGGCCTGTTCGTGCGCATGAGCGACGAGGACTGGGACGCGGTGCTGGAAGTCAACCTGACCTCGGTCTTCCGGCTGACGCGCGAATTGACCCATCCGATGATGCGCCGCCGCCATGGCCGCATCATCAACATCACCTCGATCGTCGGCGTCACCGGCAATCCGGGGCAGGCCAACTACTGTGCCTCCAAGGCGGGCATGATCGGCTTCTCCAAATCGCTGGCGCAGGAGATCGCCACCCGCAACGTCACCGTCAACTGCGTTGCGCCCGGTTTCATCGAGAGCGCCATGACCGGCAAGCTGAACGACAAGCAGAAGGACGCCATCATGGGCGCCATCCCGATGAAGCGGATGGGAACCGGTGCGGAAGTGGCCGCCGCCGTCGCTTATCTCGCCTCCAACGAGGCGGCTTACGTTACCGGCCAGACGATCCATGTGAACGGCGGCATGGCGATGATCTGAGCGCGGTAAACGCCTGCGCCGCCGCGTTTTCGCGTTAATCGAAGGGGCGGGGCGGAAATACCGGGAATTGCGTGTTGACCAAGCCATTCCCGGCCATTTTCGGACTTTGCGACAGACATAAACCGTGTTAAGCGGGCCATGACTGTGCGCAGTCGATCGGAAGATATGAGGCACACGCCGTCTTTTGCAGCGCGTGGTTTGCCGCTCTTGCGGTTGAAGAGATTGCCGGGGTGATCGTCTTGATCTCTCTGGCGTTAATAGGGTACCGATGTCAGCACGGCATCGTTGAGAAAAAACAAAGGTCGAGGAATCCGACATGAGCGACGTAGCAGAACGCGTAAAGAAAATTGTTATTGATCATCTTGGCGTCGATGCCGAAAAGGTTTCGGAAGGCGCAAGCTTCATCGACGATCTGGGCGCGGACTCGCTCGACACCGTCGAACTGGTCATGGCATTCGAAGAAGAGTTCGGCGTCGAAATTCCCGATGATGCAGCGGATTCGATCCTGACGGTCGGCGACGCCGTCAAGTTCATCGAAAAGGCACAGGCCTAAGGCCGTGCAGGGCGGGGCGCGTCGCGGCCCGCCTTCAAGTCCCCGGCGGGGCAGGCTCCCTTTTTGGGGGCGACAAGCGCATTTAAGGAAAGCCTGATGGCTTCCGTACCTGATTGCGCGATATGAACATCACGGAAATGGATGTACGGGTCCGGTTTTAGCATGTGGTCCGGTCCGGTTCTGGAATTAACAGGCAGGGTGGATCACGGGCTATGAGACGTGTCGTTATCACCGGTACCGGCATGGTATCTCCATTGGGTTGTGGAACCGAGATCACCTGGTCGCGGCTGATTGCCGGAGGCAATGCCGCCCGCAGGGTGACGGAATTCGAAGTCGAAGACCTGCCTGCGAAGATTGCCTGCCGCCTGCCGTTCGGCGATGGCACCGACGGCACGTTCAATCCCGACAACTGGATGGAACCGAAGGAACAGCGCAAGGTCGATGATTTCATCATCTATGCGATGGCTGCAGCCGACATGGCGCTTGCCGATGCCGGCTGGCACCCGAAATCCGACGAGGACCAGATTGCCACCGGCGTCCTGATCGGTTCGGGCATCGGCGGTCTCGAAGGCATCGTCGATGGCGGCATCACCTTGCGCGACAAGGGCCCGCGCCGCGTTTCGCCTTTCTTCATCCCCGGCCGCCTGATCAATCTCGCCTCCGGCCAGGTTTCGATCCGCCACAAGCTGCGCGGACCCAACCATTCGGTCGTCACCGCCTGTTCGACCGGTGCCCATGCGATCGGCGATGCGAGCCGCCTGATCGCGCTTGGCGATGCCGACGTGATGGTCGCGGGTGGCACGGAATCGCCGATTTCGCGCATCGCCCTTGCCGGCTTTGCGGCCTGCAAGGCGCTGTCCACCCAGCACAACGATGATCCGCAGAAGGCGTCTCGCCCGTATGACAGGGATCGTGACGGCTTCGTCATGGGCGAGGGCGCCGGCATCGTCGTGCTGGAAGAGCTCGAACATGCCAAGGCGCGCGGCGCAAAGATCTATGCGGAAGTCGTGGGCTATGGCCTCTCGGGCGACGCCTTCCACATCACCGCGCCCGCCGAAGACGGCGACGGCGCCTATCGCTGCATGCAGATGGCGCTGAAGCGCGCCGGCCTGACGGCAGCCGACATCGACTATATCAACGCGCACGGCACCTCCACCATGGCGGACACGATCGAGCTTGGCGCCGCAGAGCGCGTTCTTGGCGAGCACGCCGGCAGGGTTTCCATGTCTTCCACCAAATCGGCGATCGGCCATCTGCTCGGCGCTGCCGGTGCGGTGGAGGCGATCTTCTGCGCGCTGGCGATCCGCGACAATGTCGCGCCGCCGACGCTCAATCTCGACAATCCTTCGGTCGAAACGAAGATCGACCTGGTGCCGCATGTTGCGCGCAAGCGCGACATCAATGTCGCCCTGTCGAATTCCTTCGGTTTCGGCGGTACGAACGCCTCCCTCGTGCTGCGCCGCCTTGCCTGATATCGGCGGTCACGGGGCCACCTGTGGGCCCCGTGTCGGCGGCATGTCGCCGGCTTATTGTATTTGATGCTTTAATTGCATCCCTTATCCAGCTTTTGCCGCATTGCTCGGTTCAAACGTGCAATAGGGACGATTTGTGACCGGAAACCGGGATGCCGGGTGTCGCCAGATCATGCTGACACAAGGCAGACGGCGTAGATTGCTATAGTCGCAGCGAAATGATTCTCTTTCCTGGTACTCTTCTGGAGTTCGCATCAGGGATTGGGACGTGCATGATGCGAACTCCAGAACCAGGACACTCGTGAACGACGCAAACGAAAACAGCGCAGTGCCTTTCGGCGGCAGCGAGGCCGGCAACAACGGCCCGATCATTCCGAAATCGGCGAGCGAAGCCCTTCGTCCGGAAAAAGTGCCGCAGCCGCCGAAGCGGTCGCGCAAGGCGAAAAGCCAGGTCGTCATCTTTCTGAATTTCGTCATGACCGTCATCGTCTGTCTGACGGTCGCTGCCGCCGCGACGATTTATTACGCGATGACGGCCTACGAGGCCAAAGGCCCGCTGACGGCAAACACCAATTTCATCGTGCGCAACGGTGCCGGCATTCAGGAAATCGCAGGCAGCCTCGAGCGCAACAATATCGTTTCCGATGGGCGCGTCTTCCGCTTCATGTCGGAAGCCTATCTGGACGACGACACGCTGAAGGCCGGCGAGTACGAAATCAAGGCAGGCTCCTCGATGCAGGAGATCATGCAACTGCTGAAATCCGGCAAGTCGATCCTTTACTCCGTGTCGCTGCCGGAAGGCCTGACCGTCAAGCAGATGTTCAGCAAGCTGAGCGCGGACCCCGTGCTCGAAGGCGATCTGCCGGCGGAGCTGCCTGCCGAAGGCACGCTGCGTCCCGACACCTATAAATTCTCGCGCGGCACCAAGCGCGGCGAAATCGTCGCGCAGATGGCAGCTGCGCAGAAGGCCCTGGTCGATCAGATCTGGGATCGCCGTGATCCGGACCTGCCGATCGCCAGCCGCGACGAGTTCCTGACGCTGGCATCGATCGTCGAGAAGGAAACGGGCATCGCCGACGAACGCTCGCGCGTTGCCTCCGTTTTCATCAACCGGCTGGAAAAGGGCATGCGCCTGCAGTCCGACCCGACGATCATCTACGGCATCTTCGGCGGCGACGGAAAGCCCGCCGACCGGCCGATCCTGAAATCGGACCTCGACAAGCAGACGCCCTACAACACCTATCTGATCAAGGGCCTGCCGCCGACGCCGATCGCCAATCCCGGCCGCGCGGCGCTAGAGGCGGTTGCCAACCCCTCGCGCACATCAGATCTCTATTTCGTGGCCGACGGCACCGGCGGGCATGTGTTCGCAGCCACGCTCGACGAGCACAACAACAATGTCCGCCGCTGGCGCAAGCTGGAGGCCGAGAAGGCCGCAGCCGCAGCCAAGGCGGCAGAACCGGCGACCGTTCAGGAATAATCGGTACCACGCTTGTGGATGATACGGCTCCGGCCCGCTTGACCCTTGCGGTCAACCGTGCCGGAGCCGTACACATTCATGCACAATTTCAAGAATTCCCGCACGCCAAGCCAGCCGGTCCGGCTGCGCGCTGCAAGGACCGAGGGAGAAGACAATGCCGCTGCAATCCATGACCGGATTTGCCCGCCGCGAGGGAACCTCCGGGCGCTATCGCTGGGCGTGGGAACTGCGCTCGGTCAACGGCAAGGGGCTCGATCTCAGGCTGCGGCTGCCGACCGGCACCGAACATCTGGAAGCCGATGTTCGCAAGCTGGTGGCGGAGTGTTTTTCGCGCGGCAACATGCAGGTGAACCTTACACTGAACACCAGCGAGGCCGGGGTTGAAACCGTGGTCAACCAGGGTGCGCTGGCAGCCGTGCTGGCGCTGCGCGAGCAGTTGCGCGATGTGATCGACCCCGCGCCGTTGCGGCTCGACGCGCTGCTTGCCATTCGCGGCGTCGTCGATTTCCGGGAGCCTGAGGAACAGGAGGGCGAGCGCGTCGCCCGCGACGGGGACCTCCTGGTTGGCCTGAAACTCGCACTCGCCGACATCACCGCCATGCGCGAGACGGAAGGTGCCGCACTCTGCCGGGTGCTGCTCGACCAGATCGAAAAGATCGCCCTCTTGACCGGGCAGATCGAGGTGGATCCGTCGCGCAGCCCGCAGTCGATCGCTGCCCGGTTGGCGCAGCAGGTGGCTCTGGTGCTGGATGGCGGCGTGACGATCGATCAGGACCGCCTCTATGGCGAGGTGGCGCTGCTGGCGGCCAAGGCCGATATCCGCGAGGAGATCGACCGGCTGCGCACGCATGTCGCCGCTGCCCGCGATCTTTTGAAGAAGGGCGGCCCGGTTGGCCGGAAACTCGATTTCCTTTCCCAGGAATTTAACCGCGAATCGAATACGATCTGTTCCAAGTCGAATGCCGCAACGGTTACTTCCGCCGGCATCGAACTGAAAGTCGTCATCGACCAGTTTCGTGAACAGGTCCAAAATCTGGAGTGACCATGAGCCCCGCCAGCCCACCATCCACAAAAGCCATTCAGCGCCGCGGCCTCATGCTGGTGATCTCGTCACCCTCCGGCGCCGGCAAGTCGACGATCGCACGTAACCTCCTGGAAGCTGATCCGCAGATGAGCATCTCCGTCAGCGTGACGACGCGCAACCGCCGTCCGAGCGAGATCGAAGGCCGTCACTACTTCTTCAAGTCGATCCGCGAGTTCGAGGGCCTGCGCCAGACCGACGCGCTTCTGGAATGGGCCGAGGTGCACGGCAATTTCTACGGCACGCCGCGCGACGCTGTGGAAGAGGCCATGGCCGAGGGCCGCGACATGCTGTTCGACATCGACTGGCAGGGCGCCCAGCAGCTGCAGGAGAAGATGGGCGGCGATGTCGTATCGATCTTCATCCTGCCGCCGTCGATGGCCGAACTGCAATCACGCCTGCACCGGCGCGCCGAGGACACGGAAGAGGTGATCCAGACGCGGCTTGCCAATTCGCGCTCCGAGATCGAGCACTGGATCGAATACGACTATATCGTCGTCAACGAGGACCTCAACAGCGCGTTTGCCTCCGTCAAGGCGATCGTCGAGGCCGAACGCCTGCGCCGCGACCGGCGCCCGGGACTGTTCGAGTTCGTCAACGGGCTTTTGACCGAAACGCCGAAGCTCTGAACGGATGTCTGATGCAGGAACGGTATCTCGGCGATTCCCACGACTATGCGAAATATTCACTCCTGCGCCATCTCGGAAACGTGCTCGGCGGGAGAGTTGGACTAAATTGGTATCTAACGCGGCACGACCAAGTTGATAAACTTGGAAACAACGATGGCGAGAAACGTCATCACGTAACGTCGAAGACATGGCGAGGATGGGAGATTGACCTTCTTCGGCAATTGCAGCCGCTTCAAACGCCGAGCGAGAGACGCCTCAGCCGAGTAGCCGAACTGGGAGTTCTACCTCAAGACACCATATATTTTGACGACTATGTTCCGCAGTTGGATAGGGCGATTTGGCACCGTACAGGACGTGAGTTGCTGAAGAGTGCCGATATAGTGTTCTTAGATCCAGACAACGGTTTTGAAGTTCCCTCGGCTACGGGCCGGACGAGACCAAAGTACGCTCTCTATTCCGAAGCAATCGACTTTCTTAACGACAACAAGATTGTCGTAGCCATTCAGTTTGCGCGCCAATGCGCGCCTGTGGAGAGAGCTTTGACAGTTCGCAGTCGACTGTCCGCTCTCGCTGAAAGAGATATTAAAACTCCAATCATACGGGCTCGTCTTGCTCCCAACCTGCTCTTTGTGACACTCGCGCCACAAGAGCGGGAAGCGGAGGTTTCCGCAGCAATCAATACTTTCGGCGAGCGGCGAGAGAAAATCGAGCTGATCGACTGATCGATATTAGAGGCAGTTGGCGATCCGGCAGAATTCCTCGACGGACAGCGTTTCGGCGCGGCGTTGCGGGTCGATGCCGGCCTTGGCCAGCAGGGCCTCGCCGCCGATCGACTTGACGCTCTGGCGCAGCATCTTGCGGCGCTGGCCGAAGGCGGCCATCGTCACCTTTTCGAGGGCGGCGGCAGAGCAGGGGATCGGGTTCTCGAGCGGTTCCAGATGGACCACGGACGAGGTTACCTTCGGCGGCGGCGAAAACGCCTGCGGCGGCACGTCGAAGGCCATTCGCGCCTGCGTCCGCCAGCCGCACAGCACGCCGAGACGGCCGTAATGGTCGTCGTTTTCTTCCGCCACGATCCTCAAGCCAACCTCGCGCTGGAACATCAGCGTCATCGACTGGTAGAAGGGAGGCCAGGCTTTCGGCAACAGCCAGTTGACCAGCAGTTGCGTGCCGACATTGTAGGGCAGGTTGGCGATGATCCGGACCGGGCCATCGGTCACGAGGTTCTCGAAGTCGATCTTCAAAGCGTCGCCCTCGATCACCTCCAGGCGGCCGGGATAGTGATCGGCGATCTCGGCGAGCGCCGGCAGGCAGCGGCTGTCCCGCTCGATGGCGATCAGCTTTTTGGCGCCGAGCGACAGGATGGCGCGGGTGAGACCGCCAGGCCCGGGGCCGACCTCGATCACCGTCACCCCCTCGAGCGGCCCGGCGGTGCGGGCGATCTTCTGGGTGAGATTGAGGTCGAACAGAAAGTTCTGGCCCAATGCCTTCCTGGCATCGAGACCATGGCGCTGGATGACGTCGCGCAGCGGCGGCAGGCCGTCGATAGCCGCCATCAGCCGTTCGCCTTCGCAGCGTTGTCGGCAAGCTCCCGCGCCATCTTCAGCGCGGCCAGCAGGCTGTCGGCGCGGGCAATGCCCTTGGCCGCGAGGCTGAACGCCGTGCCGTGGTCCGGCGAGGTGCGGATGAAGGGAAGGCCGAGCGTGACATTGACGCTGTCGTCGAAGCCGAGCGCCTTGGCCGGGATCAGCGCCTGATCGTGATACATGCAGATCGCCACGTCATAGGTTGCGCGGGCGCGGTCATGGAACATGGTATCGGCGGGCAGGGGCCCGATGATGTCGAGCCCCTCGGCCTTCAGCTGATCGATGACCGGGCGGATGATCGCATCGTCCTCGAGACCCAGGGCACCGTTTTCGCCGGCATGCGGGTTGAGGCCCGCCACCGCGATGCGCGGCGAGGCAAGACCGAAGCGCCGTTTCAGGTCATGCGCCGTGATCGTGCATGTCCGGTAGATCAGGTCGGAGGTCAGCTGCGCCGGCACGTCCTTCAGCGGGATATGGATCGTCACCGGCACGGCCTTCAGCTTCGGCCCGGCCAGCAGCATGACCGGCAGCAGTTTTTCGCCGGTCATGCGTTCGCCGATATCGGCGAGGAATTCGGTGTGTCCGGGGAACCGGAAGCCGGCTTCGTAGAGAACCGATTTGGCGATCGGATTCGTGACGACGGCGCAAGCGGCACCTTCCATCGTCAGCCGTACGGCCGTTTCGATCGCGCCGGTGATGGCGCCGGCATTGGCGGAATCGGGCTCGCCCGGCATGGCGGGAACGGCGCAGGCAACCGGCAGGACCGGCAGCGCTGCGTCGAAAGCGGCAATCGCTTCGGTGCATTCCGCTTCGCGGATCGCGACGTCATGGCCAAGCAGGCGGGCGCGCTCGGCAAGGGCGGCGGGATCGCCGACCAGGATGAAGGGCGGCGTCTGCCAGGCCTGCCTGTTCGCCCAGGTGGCAAGGCTGATGTCGAGGCCAATGCCGGCCGGATCGCCCATGGTCAGGGCGAGCGGCCTGTCGCTTGCTGGTGCGGTCATGGGAGAGCAGCTACTTGTCGATGATCTGCGCGCGCTTGCGCAGTTCCTCGATGTATTTCTTGCTGTTGCTGTCGTCGCCCTGGTCCTTCTTGCCGATATCCTCGGCGCGGAAGACGACTTCGGCGGCAAGGTCGTCGGAAACCTGGCGCTTCTTGCAAATGCCGAGATACTCGACGCCCTTTTCCGTCACGCGCGTCGCCGTCGTGTTGCCGTCGCCGGCCTTTTCGACCAGTGGCTTCCAGTCCCCGGGGATCTCCTGCACCATCATGCGGCCGAGATTGCGGACCGACACGTCCCGCATCGTGGCGGCAAACACCTTGGCCTGTTCGCAGCCGGGATATTTCGCGCGCGACGCGTTGGCTTCCGCCTGGCGCTTGCCGATGATGGCGTTGCGCTTGGCGGCGGGTACCACGAAGATCACCTGTTGCAGGAAATATTCCGTCGTCACCGGCTTGTTGCCGCCGTTTTCCTGCATGCGCCGGACGAGTTCCTCGTTGGAAAGACGGCCGCTTCCGCCGCCGCCGAACCGGGCATTGACGACGCGCGGCCAGCTCATCGCCACGGCGACGTAGCTCTTGAAGTGGTCGAGGCCGACACCGGCCTGGTCGAGCACCTGCGACAATTGCTGGACGGTCAGCTTGTTGCCGGCCGCAAAGCGGCCGACCGCCGCATCGACATCACTCGTGCTGACGGAGGCGCCGACCCTGACGACTTCGGCGCGCTTGAGAACTTCGTCGATCAGCTCCTGGCGGGCGGCGGCCTGGCCACCGGCATGCCGCTGCAGGCGCAGGAACGCAGCACGCTTGGCGACATCGCCGGACGTGATGGGCGTGCCGTTGACGACGGCGACGACCTTGCTCGCCGCCTGCACCGCCGCCGGCGCTGCCGCAAATGCGATACCGCAGGCGAGGATCAGTGTCGAAACCGCGCGTGTGATCGAGAGTTTCCCGCCCATGTCTTATCCTTTTCGTCTTCCCCGACTGCGAAGCCCCGGAGGTCGTGATCTTGTGCCGAGCGCAATCGTCCTGCGCGTTTCCTCGCAAGATGCATAATACATGCGGCCGAACAATGACAAGACCTGCAGCGCGACGCAGGCAGCACTTGCGTCTGCCCCAGCGAAGCAATGTGCGCCGCTCAGTTCAGGCTGTCGAAGTCGGTATCGCCGACATTGATGTCGCCCAATGTACGGAAGCTGATGCGGGCGCCGATCGACCAGTCGTTGGCGACGGTCTGATCGGTATCGCGCTCTTCCTTGTAGACCAGCGAGAAGATCGTGTCGCGGTCGTCATAGGTGATGCCGATGCCGTTGCGGGTCACGACGTTGCTGTTCAGGTCGTAGGTGACCGAACCGAACACCGACCAGTAGTCCTGGAACTTGTATGCGGCCGCCGTTTGGATTTCGTCCTGGTCGCTCGTCGATCCGTAAAGCGGTTGCGCCTTGATGCTGGTGTAGGTCAGCGCTGTCTGCCAGAAGATGCCCTGGTAGCCGATCGTTGCATCGGCGCGCTGCAGGTCGAAATTGCTCTCGTCGAAACGGCCGCTCAGGCTTGTCGTGATGCCGGAGGGGGCGTCGATGCCGAACATGGCGACATAATCCGAACTGTCTGTTTCCAGCCCGGAATCCGAACCGACCTTGACCAAGTCGTCCGTGGCGAAAGAATTCAGCCCGCCCAAATGGAAGGATTGGCCGGCAATGGCGCGCAGCGCATAGCCGTTGCCGAGCGCGCCGGTGTAGCGGACCCCGAGATTGGCCCGCGTGCCGCCTTCGATGCGATCGTAGCCGGAGAACTTGTCGCGGTCGAACAGCGTGGTTGCATCGAAGACGAAGCTCTGTGCGTCCTCGTTCGGCAGGCCGCCGGCATATTCCTCGTCGGGACGGGCAAAGACCTGGGCGATCGGCTCGATGATGTGGCTGCTGTAATCGGTCGTCAGCAGAATGGGATAGCGCGCATCGATTCCCGCCGTCAGCATGCGCCGGGCGGCCGCGTCATCATCGTTAAAGTTGCCGGTATAATTGGCCGGATCGGTCATCGACGTGCCGGTCAGGTCGCCCCGCGCGGCAAGGATCGGCGTCAGCGACAGTCCGCCCGGAAGGATGAAATTGCGCTTCCATTCGGCTTCGGCGGTAAACCGCTGGTAGCTGCCTTCCAGCCCCCGATAACGAAACACGTCAGGACCGGGCACGCTGACCTGCAGTTCGTCCTCGCGGTTGCGCTTGACGTTGGTGAGGTTGAAATTGGCGGTCAACTCGCCGCCAAGCACCGGCTCAGGCGCCGTGTAGGAATAATCCGTCACCTGCGCGATGGGCTGCTTGTTTTCGGCAAGGCTGTCGAGGTCGGCATCCTGGATGTCGAAGTAGAAGGCGCGGGCGTCGAAGTAATTGCGCTTGCCAAGACCGGTCAGATAGACCTGATTCGTGTAGGTCGTTCCGTCGAAGGTCGAAAGCTCGTAGGTCTTGGCGAAGTTGTTGTCGCTCTGCACCAGAACGTTCCAGCCGAACGTCCAGCGCGGATTGATCTCGAACCTGGCCTGCGAGGCGATCATGCCACGGGCGGTTTCCTTGGCATCGACGGTGCCTTCGGTGAAACTGTCGCGGTCCATCTGGCTGATGCCGGCCATGCTGAGGATGTGTTCGCCGTTTTCGAACCGCTGGCGGAACTCGCCCTCGAGCAGGAAACCCTGGCGGGTCAAACCGGTCGCGGTGACGGTGGCGTCCATATAGGGCGAAATCGCCCAGTAATAGGGGATGCCGACACCGGCGCCGAGTTTCTGCGTGTATTTGAATTTCGGAAACAGGAAGCCGCTCTTGCGCTTCACCGTGTGGTCCGGAACCTCGAGCACGGGCAGAAACATGATCGGCTTGCCGAACAGCTCGAACCTGGCATTCTCCATGCGAACGGTATGGGTCTTGCCGTTCTGGACGATGCGCTGCGCCTTGACGTGCCAGAGCGAGCGATGGTCCGGATTGGTCGCGCAGGGCGTACAGGCTGTGTAGATGGCATTGTTGAGGATCATCTCCTCGCCGTTGCGCCGCTCGCCGGTGACTGCGGCGAGCTTCGTAAGGTCGGTCGTTTCAAGCCGCATCGTTTCGATGAAGCCATCGGCGAAATTGTCCGTCACATCCATCTTGTCGGCGTAGATCTTGTTGCCGCCGGGTTCGATGAGTTCGATCTCGCCGGTCGCAATGATGCGCCCGGTCTTCTGGCTGTATTCGACCTGCTGGGCGACCATCTGGTAGCCGCCATAATTGATCTGCACGGCGCCGCGCACGATCACTCGCTCGGCGTCCTGGTTGTAGACGAGCTCGTTGGCCGAGAGAAGCATCTTGGCATCTTCGGGGAGCTTCGGCTGAAGCGAATCGATATTGGTTGCTTGTGCCCAAGCAGGTGCGACCGGGGTAAACGCCTGGAACGCAACGCCGGAAAGCAGAAGGGCCGTGAGCAGCCTGATATGTTTGCGGTTGCCTGCCGCCACTAGCCATCTTCCTCATGCAATAGAATCGTAGAGCCCAGTGCCATCGCTACAACAACTGGCAACCAGGCTGCAACGAACGGAGGCACTATGCCGCTACTCCCGAATGCTTTGACAAGCACGGTGACGACATAAAGCACGAAGCCTGAAAGGATGCCACCGAGAATCACCGGCCTCGATTGGTTAAACCGGCTAAATTTTAGAGAGACGCTTGCAGCGATCAGCGTCATTGCCACCAGAAGCAGAGGAAGCGAAAGCATGGAATGGAACTGGGTTTCCATGCCGTTTGTCGGGAAGCCGAATGATTTCGCCACTTCAATTTTGCGCTGCAAGTCAAAAAACTGAATGGAATCAGCCTTTGTAAGCGTTTCCTGAACGAATTCCGGCTTCAGATGGGTCGGCAGTTGTGCCGTGGCGAGACGGCGTGGCAGCTGCCCGTTGCGCGTTTCCGTCACGGCGTTAAGGAGCCAGTAACCATCTTCCAGTTTTGCCGTGGCGGCATCCTGTCTCGAAACGATCGTGCCGAGCGGATCGAAATGGAGCACCGTGACGTTGACCAGCGTCCTGCCCTCATCCTGAACCGAGCGGGCGCCGATGATCGTATCGTCGTTTCCGTAAATCTGCCGCAACCAGGGGATGGAGATCGCCGAGTGGGCGGAGGAAGAACTTCCCCATTCCGCTTCCAGCGCTTCGGCCTGCTTCGTTCCCCAGGCGGCGATCGGATTGAGAGCGATCACCGTCAGGATGCCGAACAGGAGCGCGCCGATGACGAAAGGCTGCAGGAATTGCCAGACGGAAATGCCGGCGGCCCGCGTCACAACCAGCTCATAGCGGCGGTTGAGCGAGATCAGTGCCGCCATGCCAGCAAACAGCGCGACGAAGGGAACGGTCTGCTGCAGGATCATCGGAATGCGGAACGTCGTCATCAGCAGGGCGCCCGCGACTGAGTATCGCGGCAATTGCGACATCCGGTTAGAGAGTTCGCTGAAATCGATGATGAAGATCAGTGCGAAAATGCCGGTGAGGAACCAGAAGGTCGTCACCGCGTATCGCCTGAAGAAATAACGCCCGAGCGTGGTGAACATCATGCGGACTGGTTCCCGTCGGAGGCAGGCGCGACCTTGGCAAGGCGCAGACGAACCAGGATCTCGTTGAGCTTCTGCTCCCAGGTCAGCGGGATTTCAAGCCGCTTGTTGCCGATCAACTGACGCACCGCCAGATAGCCGGTTGCGAGCGGAATCAGATACATGACCGGAACGAAGGCGGCTGATTCCTCCGCGCTGTTGGCGGCGTAAAAAGTCGCCCAGCGGACGAAAAGGCAGGTCAGGAGGGCGGTAATCATCGGATGCATGCGGGCTTCGCGATGTGACCGCGCATCGCTGCTGACGACCAGCGCAATCAGTGCAAACAGCAGGGGAAAGGTCCACTCGGTGAATCGGCGGTGCAATTCTGCCGAAAAGGACATCGGGTTCTTCTCGTAGACCGGGTCCTTGGGATCCGGATTTAGCAGGAAAAACAGGTCCCGGTCCTTCGCGCGGATGGTGGCTTCGCCGGCCATCTTGGTCAGGTCCGTGAGGTCGAAGGCATAGGAATCGAACTTGATGATCGAGACATTGCTGTCCGGAAGCTTGCGGTGCACCTCGCCATCCTTCATCACCAGCGCCGAGCCGTTTTCGTCGACCGCGCCCTCGCGGGCATAATAGACCAGCTCATAGGCCGGGTTGCGGGAATCGGCGACGAAGATCCCGTGCAGGACGCCGCCGCTGCGGCGCGCGGCAACCTGGACATAAAGGCCGTCGGCAATCTTGCGGAAGGTGTT
This sequence comes from Rhizobium giardinii bv. giardinii H152, assembly GCF_000379605.1. Classification (GTDB taxonomy): domain Bacteria; phylum Pseudomonadota; class Alphaproteobacteria; order Rhizobiales; family Rhizobiaceae; genus Pararhizobium; species Pararhizobium giardinii. Next base: position 19,964 of record NZ_KB902684.1, read on the forward strand.
TTCCTGCACCACGGACGACAGGAGGTCGGCATGGGCGGTGGCGATCATCTTGCGCACGGCCATGCGTGAATAGGGTTCGACGAAATTGTCGACCGCAAAGGACAGGACGCTGAGCGCGATGCCGAGACAAAGGACCGGCCGGATGATCGTCATGCGCGAGGCGCCGGCGGCATTCAGGACGGTGAGCTCCGAATCGGCGTTCATCGCAGTCAGAGTCTGCGCCACGCCGATCACCAGGGCGAAGGGCAGGATCAGCGGGATGATCGAGGGCAGGATGAGCGTTGCGAGCTTGAGGAAGGCGAGGATGGACTGGCCGCTGTCGGTCACCAGGTTGACGCTGGCAAGCGCCTGCGTCGTCCAGACGATCGCCATCAGCGGCAAAAGCGTGGCAAGGAACATGCCCGTTGCCCGCCTCAGGATATAGCGCTCGATCAGTTTCATGCCCGGTCCTGGCTCATCTTCCTGCCGCTTGCCCGGTCCGACGCCGCCGATAGGTATCGGGTCGGACCAGATGTCCCTATTGCGCTGATCGGACCGGTTTGCAAGTTTTCCACGACAACCAAATTGTAAAAGGGCAGGGCAAATGCACGGCAAAGAATGAAAGTTAACAGCATGTAAACATACGCTCGCGTCTTGCCAAGGCCATCAAAACCAAGAAGGGTGCACAGACCTGTTTGCGGGCTTGCGGTCGATGGCGAATGTTTGCCACTGTAGCCGCCATGTAACATAACGGCGCCGGCCCGCGGCCCTCCTGGAGTATCTTCATGGCGATGAAATTCGAAATCGGTTTCAGCAAATCAGCACGTTTGTCCGGTGGTCTGGCTATCCTGCTCAAGACTGTTGACGGAAAAGAGGCGGCTGGCGCTGCGGAAGCCGATCCAGAGGCAATTATTGCCAAGGCTGCGCGGATCGCGAAATTCAAGGCCAAATCGCTCAGCACGCTCGATATCGTTGCACCGCAAGGGGCGCCGGTCGATCGAATCGTGGTTCTCGGGCTCGGCGATGGTGCCGGCCTTTCCACGCACGACTGGCTGAAGGCGGGCGGCGCCGCGGCCGCAAAACTCCGCGGCGCGGACAAGGTGACGATTTTCCTCGATGCGCCGGGCGTCGAGGTCACCGGCAAGGCGGCCGCGGATTTCGCGCTCGGCATGGAGATGAACGCCTACAGCTTCGACACCTACAAGACGACAAAGAAGGACGACGACGAGCAGAAGGGCCCGCCGAAGCCGGTGAAGGTGACGATCGTCACCGGCGCTGTGATTGCAGCCAAGAAGGCGGCCGCCAATTCCCAGGCGATCGCCGAAGGCGTTTTCATCGCGCGCAACCTCGTCAACGAACCCGCGAACGTGCTGGGGCCGGTCGAGTTCGCAGCCAAGGCCAAGGAGCTCGAAAAGCTTGGCGTCGAGGTCGAAATCTTGACCGAGCGCGAAATGAAGAGGCTCGGCATGGGTGCGCTGCTTGGCGTGGCGCAAGGCTCCGTGCGGCCGCCACGGCTTGCGGTCATGCAGTGGAAAGGCGGAAAACCGAAAGACAGGCCGGTTGCCTTCATCGGCAAGGGGGTCGTGTTCGATTCGGGCGGCATTTCGATCAAGCCCGGCGCCGGCATGGAGGACATGAAGGGCGACATGGGCGGGGCGGCGGCCGTTACGGGCCTGATGCATGTGCTGGCGGCGCGCAAGGCCAAGGCGAATGTCGTCGGCATCATCGGCCTTGTGGAAAACATGCCCGACGGCAACGCCCAGCGTCCCGGCGACATCGTTACTTCCATGTCCGGCCAGACGATCGAGATCATCAATACGGACGCGGAAGGCCGACTCGTCCTGTGCGACGCGCTGTGGTACTGCAATGACCGCTTCAAGCCGCAGTTCATGATCAATCTGGCGACGCTGACCGGTGCCGTCATGGTGGCGCTCGGCAGCCATCATGCAGGCCTGTTCACCAATGACGACAAGCTTGCGGGACAACTGACGGCGGCGGGCCTGGCCACCCAGGAACGGCTGTGGCGCCTGCCGCTCGGCAAGGAATATGACAAGATGATCGACAGCAAGTTCGCCGACATGAAGAACACCGGCGGCCGCTACGCCGGCTCGATCACCGCGGCACAATTTCTCAAGCGCTTCGTCAAGGATACGCCGTGGGCGCATCTCGACATCGCCGGCACCGCCATGGGCTCGCCGACGGACGAGGTCAACCAGTCCTGGGGTTCGGGCTTCGGCGTGCGCCTGCTGGACGAGTTCGTCCGCACCAATTGCGAGGGCTGATCGCAGCGTGACGGATATCCTGTTCTATCACCTGACCGAATCGAAGCTCGAAGATGCGCTTCCGCCGCTGCTCGACAAAAGCGTCGAGCGCGGTTGGCGCGTCGTCGTGCAGACGGCGGACGCGGAGCGGCGCGACATGCTCGACACGCATCTGTGGACCTATCGCGACGACAGTTTTCTGCCCCACGGTACCGACGCGGCGGATTTTGCCGGGGATCAGCCGATCCTGTTGACGGCGGGTGACGGCAACGCCAACGGCGCCACCGTCCGTTTCCTCGTCGACGGCGCCGAACCGCCGCCGGTCGAAAGCTACGAGCGCGTCGTGTTCATGTTCGACGGCTACGACCAGGCGCAGCTGGAAGGCGCGCGGGCGCACTGGAAGACGCTGAAGGGCGAGGGGCACGCGCTGACCTACTGGCAGCAGAACCAGGACGGGCGCTGGGTGAAGAAGGCGTGAGGATTTCTTCTGCGGTTTCAAACCACGGCTGCTTTCACGCGGCCTTCTCATCGCGCGTGGTTGGCATTTGCCCCTCACCCTAACCCTCTCCCCGCAAGCGGGGCGAGGGGACGATTGGGCTGGAGCTTGCCGCCTTGTCCTTCTCCCCGTTCACGGGGAGAAGGTGCCCGTCAGGGCGGATGAGGGGCAGTCGGTCCTCAATCGAAGAACGCGTCCACGAACTTGCGCTTGCCAAGCATGAAGGCATCGGCGACGTGGCGCAGCGGGGCGAGGTCGACATCCGACGTCTTCGCCTTGATGATTTCGGCGAAGCGGGCGTAGAGCGCCGGATATTCCTGCTCCGGCTCGTCATGCTTGAGCACGCCATCGATCGACAGTTTCGCGCCGCCTTCGGAAAGCGTCATCGTGCCTGCGTCGGTTTCGGCGATGATGTCCCAGCTCTGGTGGCCGGTCTGGCGCCAGTCGAATTCGGCCAGGACCGGCAGGTTGCCGGCGTCGGTGAAGGTGATCGAGGCGGCGATCGGCGCGTCGCGGTTTTCCGGGAATTCCAGTGTCGCTGCGGTGATGAACAGCGGGTTCGGCAGGATATGCGTGACGATCGACAGCGCATTGATGCCGGGATCGAAGACGCCGAGGCCGCCGGCCTGCCAGATCCAGTCCTGGTTCGGGTGCCAGTGGCGCACGTCCTCCTTCCAGATCACCTTGACGCTGTTGATCTTCGTCGAGACAAGGAAGGACTTGGCGGGTTCGACTGCCGGGGCGTAGCGCGAATGCCAGCTGGCAAACAGCGACAGGCCCTTGGCGGCGGCGAGCGATTCGAGATCGGCCACCTCGCTCAGCGTCGCGCCCGGTGGCTTTTCGAGGAAGACGTGCTTGCCGGCTTCAAGCGCCACGCGCGCCGCCTGATAGCGGAACTGCGGCGGCATGCAGAGCGACACGGCGTCGATGGCGGGAACCGCGTCGAGCATCGCCTCGATCGACTTGAAATTGTCGATGCCGTCGACGACGCCATGGCGGCTGGCGGCGGCGATGAGCTTGTAGTCGGCATTCTTGGCGATGGCGGGCAGATGCTGATCGCGGACGATTTTGCCGACGCCGACGATCGAGATGTTGATGGGGCTCATGGTGTTCGCTCGATTTGTATGACTTTATGGGACGGCTTTGTAGCAGAAAGCGAAAAGCGGGCAAGCGCTGCCGTGGCGTAGATATTCGTTGTTGCCGGTGGTGGACAATAGCAAAGCCGCTCTATTTGGATAGGGCCGCAATTCCAAACAGGAGCCGCCATGCCCCCGATCATTCGAAAAGCCAGCCGCGCCGATCTGGATATTCTCATCGACTGGGCCGCACGGGAAGGGTGGAATCCCGGACTCGACGATGCAGCCGCCTTCTGGGCTGCAGACCCGCAAGGCTTTTGGATCGCCGAGGAAGATGGCGTCGTCGCAGCAGGGCTTTCATTGGTCCGGTACGGCGAGGCCTATGCCTTTCTCGGTCTCTATCAGGCGCATCCGGACTATCGCGGCCGGGGCATCGGCTACGCCTTGTGGCGGGAGGCGGTTTCAGCGGTGGGAGACGGTACCATCGGGCTCGATGGCGTGGTGGCGCAGCAGGACAACTACCGCAAATCCGGTTTCGCCTATGCCCACGCCAATTTCCGCTATGGCGGCGAGGTCCAATGCACCGAGCCACCCGGCACGGAGCTGGTTTCGGTATCTCCGGTGCATGTGCCGATGCTCATCGACTACGACGCGCGCTTCAATCCGGCGCGACGCGACGACTTCCTGCGGGAATGGCTGAAGCCGCTTTCAACGCGCGAGAGCTTTGCGTTGATCAGAAACGCCGAGGTGCTGGGCTACGGCACCATCCGCGCCTGCCGCGAGGGCCACAAGATCGGGCCGCTGTTTGCCGATACGGAAACCGGCGCCGACCTCATCTTCCGCAAGCTGGTGACGAGCGTCGGCGCCGGTCGGGTCTATCTCGATCTCCCCGAGCCGAACGCCGCCGCACGGGCGCTGTGCGATCGCTACAATCTGAAGCCGGTTTTCGAGACGGCGCGGATGTATCGCGGCCCGGTGCCGGACCTGCCCCTCGGACAAATCTACGGCATCACCACCTTGGAACTTGGCTAAGTAGGTCGGAAAAGTGTTCCACGGTTTTGCGATCAAAACCTGCGACAAAACAAGGAAAGCCAAGCAGATGAACCGTTGGCTTGCCAACGAAAGTCTGCTTGCATCAGGCCCATGGGAACAGATGGTGCTGGCCGCCGATGATCAGGACGCTGGCAAAGACGCTGATCACCAGCATGATGACGAGTACCCAGAACAATCTGCCCGACGCCGGAGCCTCATCGACGAAAACCGGCTCCTTGTTGCGCAACGCGTTCAACGCGTGCCGGGGATTTCCCCATTTGACGCGCCGGAACCGGAAGACATTTTGGGTTTCGTGTTTCATGAAGAGCGAATATAAGGCCCGATTTTAAACGAGACTTTAAACGCACTGTTAAAATTTTAGAGTTTGCTTGTGGATGAGCGCGTTTCCCGCAAGAGAGATGGCGGGATCACCCCGCCATCGCCTCTTCATATTCGGTGGAGAGGTCGAGCCACTGTTCTTCCGCCTTGCTGAGCTTGGCGACGATGTCGGCGCGTTCCTTCACCTTGGCGGCGGCCTTGGCAGGAAATTTCTCGTAGATCTCTTGGTCTTCAAGCTCCTTGTCGAGGGCTTGAATCTGTTTCTGCAGTTTGCCGGTCAAGGATTCGATATCGTTGATCTTTTTCTTCAGTGGCGCGAACGCCGCCCGCTTGTCGGCATTGGCCTTGCGCTGCTCTGCCTTGGAGCGGTTGTCTTCGGAGCCGTTGCCCTTGTCCTTGTTCCCCTTGCCGCGCGAACTCTGGACGATGGTGTTGCGGTAGTCCTCGAGGTCGCCGTCGTAGTTGGCAACGGTCCCGTCCTTGACCAGCCACAGCCGGTCGACGGTTGCCTCGATCAGATGCCGGTCGTGCGAGATCAGGATGACCGCGCCCTCATACTCGTTGAGCGCCTCGATCAGCGCATTGCGGCTGTCGATGTCGAGATGGTTGGTCGGTTCGTCGAGAATGAGCAGGTTCGGCGCCTCGAAGGCGGCAAGGCCCATCAGGAGGCGGGCCTTCTCGCCGCCAGACAGATCCTTGGCTGCGGTTTCCATCTTCTCGGTCGCAAGCCCCATCTGGGCAACACGGGCGCGCACTTTGGCTTCGGGCGCGTCCGGCATCAGCGGCCGAACGTGCTGGACGGCCGTCTCGGCCGGTCTGAGGTCGTCGAGCTGGTGCTGCGCGAAGAAGCCGATCTTCAGGTTTGGCGCCAGCCTTATATCGCCGCTTTCGGCGGACAGCCGGCCGGAGATGAATTTCGCGAAGGTCGACTTGCCGTTGCCGTTCGAGCCGAGCAGCGCGATGCGGTCGTCATTGTCGATGCGCAGGTTGAGGCCCTTGAGGATCGGTTTGCCCGGCGCATAGCCGACGGCGCCGCCGGTAATGGCGACGATCGGCGATGCCGGCTGCTTCTCGGGCTTCGGGAAGCGGATCGGCTGGACGTGATCCTCGATGACGGCCGAAACCGTGCCCATCCGCTCCAGCGCCTTGACGCGACTCTGCGCCTGGCGGGCCTTCGAGGCCTTGGCCTTGAAGCGGTCGATGAAGGACTGCAGGTGCTTGCGTGCCGCGTCGTTCTTGGCCTTGGCCTTGGTCTGCAGCTCGATCGCCTCGGCGCGCTGGCGCTCGAACTGATCATAGGTGCCACGGTAGAAGGTCAGGTTCTTCTGGTCGAGATGGATAATCGAGTTGACCGCCATGTTCAGCATGTCACGGTCATGGCTGATGATGATGACTGTATGCGGATAGCGGCGGACATAGTCCTCCAGCCAGAGCGTGCCCTCGAGATCGAGATAGTTGGTCGGCTCGTCGAGCAGCAACAGGTCCGGTTCGGAAAACAGCACTGCAGCAAGCGCGACGCGCATGCGCCAGCCGCCGGAAAAGCTCGATGCCGGCCGCAACTGTGCTTCCGCGTCGAAACCGAGGCCGGACAGGATGCTGGCGGCCCGCGCCTCGGCCGAATGGGAATCGATGTCGGTCAAGCGCGTGTGGATTTCGGCGATCCGGTGCGGATCGGTGGCGGTTTCGGCCTCGGTGAGCAGCGCCTCGCGCTCCTTGTCGGCCTTGAGCACGATCTCGATCAGCGGCTCTTCGGTGCCGGGCGCTTCCTGCGCCACCTGGCCGATGCGGGTGTTCTTTGGGATCGAAACGAAGCCGCTCTCGCTTTCCATGTCGCCGGTGATGATCCGAAACAGCGTCGACTTGCCGGCGCCGTTCTTGCCGACAAGACCAGCCTTCGTGCCCGCCGGAAGCGCCACGCTCGCATGATCGATGAGAAGACGCCCGGCGATGCGGGCGGAGAGGTCGTTGATCGTAATCATGGCGGCGTTTTGGCCGAAGTCTTGGCCGAAGGCAAGAGTTCGCCGCAGCACAATGGGTTCAGGCGACGTGCCGGGTATAGGTTTTCGTCGCGCGGCTGCCGATCGCGGCCGAGAAGACGAGAACGCCGCGATTGCCGCCGGCGCGAACGGCGTGAAGCGCAAGCTCGGCCTGGGTAAACAGGTCGGTGCTGCTGGATGCGATCAGCGCCATCGCGATTCCGATGGAGAGAGACAGCGTTTTCGAGGTGAACGTCCGGTTCGGCAACGTGATCTGCACGGCCTCGACGCAGGCGCGGATGCGCTGCGCGATCGCCTCGGCATTGTCCGTGCTGACGTCATGGAAGATGAAGGCGAATTCGTCCGTGCCGATACGGGCGACGAAGTCGTTCTTCTTGACCGATTTGCGGAACACCGGCGCCAGTTTCTTCAACGCCTTTTCGGCGATTGCCGCGCCGTGGCTGTCGCTCAGGTCGCGCAAGCCTTCAACTTTCACCAGAGCCAGGGCTGCGGGGCCGACGGCGTCGCCGTTGTCGTACAAGGCCGCGAGCCTGGCGGAAAAGGCGACCCTGTTGGCAAGGCCGGTGGTGGCGTCGCGGGTCGAGGCCTTGCGCATGGTTTCGATGTCGCTGGCGATGCCGCCCAGTTCCGCGACCGTTTCATTCATGGAGACGGCGAAGGCCCGCTCCTCCCTCTCGAAGGCGGCGACGGCATCGCGCATCCGGCCGGCGTCAGCGCTGAAATCCGACATGCCGGCGACGGGATCGTTTTCCAGGCGCGCGATGAACTGACGCAGCAGCGCGGCAAAGGCTTCCGTCCTGGCGATGCTGTTGTTCAGCCGCTGATTGACGGCCGAAATCGTCCGGGCGGCATCCGTGCGGATGACGTCCGTGGCGATCGGGGCAAAGCCGGACAGGTGAAATTTCACGCCGATCTCTTCGATCCGGCTCTGAGTCGGGTAAGAGCCAAGTGCTGCGACGTCGCGCGTCAGCGCCGGATTGCGGCCGGACAGGGCTTCGTAAAACAGCTCGTAATTGCGCGGAAAAGCGGCAACCGAGCTTGGCCATGGTCTGGGCTACCCTCAGCAGAATGGCGGCATTTTGCGCCGCATGTCCGTGCCCGTCGTGTTGAAATTCGTCCGCCATGGCCGCTTCCTCCAAAAAACGCGATGCGCCATCATGGCAACCAGAACCTGGGTATCACATCGACCTTAAAAGACCGTCAAAGACGGTCGAGGATGCGGCAGCTCACGCTCTGGTACTGCTATTTGCAGGGCCATTTCGATTGCATGGCCAACTGCATCAGCATGTCGGCGCTGCGGCCATGTTACTTCGGATTGGCTGCGACAAAGGCGCAGACCATCTTCACCTGCTCTTCGAGCGGCAGGCGGTTGACGGTCGTGTGCGACAACGTCACTTCGCGCAGTCTTCCCCCTCCGGTGTCCTCAGGAAATAAACCAGATCCAGTCCGAGGCTTGGCTGGCCCAACGCCGTCAGCGTCATGTGGCACTGGCCGCGGTGATGGGTCTGGTGGTTGAAGAAGTGGGCGAGCACCGGGGCGAGGCGCTGGGTGACCGAAACCGGGTTGGTGAGCGGCGTGTAGGTGAAATGCCCGCCGAGATCGGCCTCGCTGAGGCCGCCGATCCAGCCGAGGATGCGCTCGTCCTCTGCGGTGCGGGCCGTTGACAGGGTGGCAAGATCGTCGAACAGGATGGCGTCGAGGTTGGAGGGCGCCTCGCCCGTGCCCGTGAAGCGTTTCATCCAGATGCGGTCGGCGGCGAGGATGTGGTTGAGCGTCCTGTGCAGCGAACCGAAGAACGCGCCCATGTCCTTGCGGTATTGCGCATCGCTCAGCATGCCGGCGGCTTGATAGAGCCGGCGGTTTGCCCAGCGGTTGTATTTGGCGAACATGCGGTAGTGATCGAGCATTGCGGTCTCCTTCAAGTGCCGGGAGCTTACTCCGGAACGGCATCGTGTTGGGTGATGCGATTTATGAAAATTACTGATTTGACCGTTCGCCGTTTGCGCGTTCGGCAGGGACTCGGACAATGGCTGGTGCGTGGGCTGCCCCGGTCTTCGGGCGGCGTCGCGCGCTTCGTGACAGGGCCATGAAACTTCGCCGTTCCCCCTTGTTTTGCGCGGGATTGGCGGTTATTGAACCGCCGACTCACGGAAAACCAAGGGAATTGAGACAATGGCGATTGAACGCACCTTTTCGATGATCAAGCCGGACGCCACCAAGCGCAACCTGACGGGCGCCATCACCAAGATGTTTGAAGACGCAGGCCTGCGTATCGTCGCCTCCAAGCGCGTGTGGATGAGCAAGCGGGAAGCCGAAGGCTTCTACGCGGTTCACAAGGATCGCCCCTTCTTCGGCGAACTGGTTGAAACCATGACCTCCGGTCCGACCGTCGTCCAGGTTCTCGAAGGCGAGAACGCAATCCTCAAGAACCGCGAAATCATGGGCGCCACCAACCCGGCCAATGCTGAGGAAGGCACCATCCGCAAGGTCCACGCCCTGTCGATCGGTGAAAACTCGGTTCACGGCTCGGACGCTCCGGAAACCGCTGCCGAGGAAATCAAGTACTGGTTCTCCGACACCGAAATCGTCGGCTGATTCAATCTCTGAGGGTTTCGGCGCGAAGCGCTTGAAAAGACTCGTTCTAAAAGCCGGGGCGGAAACGCTCCGGCTTTTCCTTTCGGGGCCTGCGTCTACGACGGGCACTTCGCCGTTTCGAAGTGTTCGGGCGTCTTGCCGTCCTTGAAGACCTCCGGGTTCTTGTCATAGGCAGGGCCGACGACCAGCGCCTTGGCGGGCAGGATGTCCTGATCGAGATTGGAGGTCACCGTGGTCTTCAGCGTTTGCAGGATGGCGCCGTCCGGTCCCTTGACCTCGATAGTGACGGCATAGGGCCGCTGCTTTTTCACGCAGATTACATCCGGGCTTTCGAGAACCACCTTGTCGAGTTTGGCAAAGAGCTTGCGGTCGAGGGTCAGCGGCGCGCCGCCGGCAGGGTTTTCGAACGTGGCCACAACGGTACTACCATCCGGAACCGGCTTCGTCTTGGTCAGCGTGATCATGTAGGTGGCATAGGCCAGTCGATAGTTGAAGATGAACATCTTGCCGGTGAGTTCGAGCGGGTCCGCCCCGGTCTCGCGCTGGCAGCCGGCCAGGGCCGCCGCGCCAGCCAGAAGAAGAGCGGCAAACGTCAGGCGTTTCGGGTGAATGCTCATGGGATCAATTCCTTCCTCTGGCGCTGGTAGTGCCGGCTTGCCTTCACCCGGTTGCCGCAGACGGTCATGTCGCACCAGGTGCGGCTGCGGTTGCGGCTGCGGTCGAGGAACAGCCATTGGCAATTGGGGCAGATTTTCAGGCGCTGCGGCTCTGCGAAGGTCGCAAGCATCAGTGCGGAGCGCGCCGTGGCGGCGTCGAGCGGGGTGCGGGCTGGCTTGACGGGATGGCGCCGGATGACGGTGGATGCAGCGTCGAGCAGATCGGCCAGGTGCCCGGAGGAGGGATGCCCCAGCACCTCGGCGCGAAAATGCCGGTCGGTAGCTTCCCTCAGATCGAGAAACGCCGGCCGGTTTTCCGGCGCGACCGGCTGCAGCGGCCCGAACAAGTCCCTATCGGCGCAGAAACGCGTCGCGGCCGTGGCAAAGCCGTCGAGAGCCCGGGGGTCGGCGTAACGGTCGATCCGCCGCTCGGCATCGAAGCGCAGCACGACCGAATTGGCGACATCAAAAGCGAGTGCGCCGCCGGAAAAACGATGGGGGGTCCAGATAAACGTCACGCAACATCCTAACTGGTAAAACCTGTTTTACTAGTTATAATGATTTGCGCCGATGTTGTCATCACCCGGATTCTCCATGGCCTATTTTCTGCAGCAGCTTGCCAGTGCCCTGCCGATCGCCGCTCTCTACGCGCTGCTCGCCTTCGGCTATTCCGTCTCCTTCTCGGTCACCAAAAGGGCCGACCTGACCTATGGCGCGCTGTTCGGCTTTGCCGGCCAGATCTTCCTCTTGTTTTCCGATTTCGCCTGGAACCGTCTCTGGCTGGTGCTGCCGCTTGCGCTTGCGGTCGGTGCGATATCGGCGCTGGTCTATACGCTGGGCGCCGGCCTCGTCATCGGCCGCTCGGTCATGCGCCGTCTGGCGATGACCTCCGCCAACACCGTGGTCGTTGCCTCTCTCGGCGTGGCGATGGTGCTGATGGAACTGTCGCGGATCGCGGCGGAGACGCGCAGCCTGTGGCTGCCGCCGTTCCTCAACACGCCGCTCACGCTCTGGTCCGATCCGGATTTCCCGGTGACGCTGACGGTGATCCAACTGCTGAACACGGGGCTGATGCTGGCCATGGTGGGGGCAGGGCACCGGTTTCTGACGCGCTCCGCCTGGGGTCGATCCTGGCGGGCGGTGTCGGATGATGCGGGTGCTGCGGCACTCTGCGGCGTCGACGGCAAGCGTGTCTTCGTCGCCGCCTACGGACTGTCGACGCTGCTGGCCGCCATCGCCGGCATTCTCGCCACATCCTATTACGGCAACATGGATTTTGGCGCCGGCCTGGTGTTCGGCGTCAAGGTGCTGTTCATCGCCGCGATCGGTGGTCAGACAGCACCTCTCTTGGCCGCGGCGGGGGCAGCAGCGATGGGCCTGAGCGAAACGCTGTGGAGCGCCTATGGCCCGATGCTGTGGCGGGATTTTGCGATCTTCTCGTTCCTTGTCCTGCTTCTGGTGCTGACGAGAAAGGAACAGTTCCAGCCCTAGTCAGCTTTTCGACCAGCGGTCCCGGGCGCCATCGTCCGCGTCCTTGGCGCTGACCCAGCCGCCGGCGCTGCCATCCGTCGCGTGTTCCTTCTTCCAGAAGGGCGCGGAGGTCTTCAGGAAATCCATGATGAAATTGGCGCCGTCGAAGGCCGCCTGCCGGTGCGGCGAGGCGGTGACGACCAGCACGATGTTTTCGCCCGGCAGGATTTTTCCATAGCGGTGGATGGCGGTTGCGGCCTGCAGCCCGAAACGGTCGATGGCTTGCCTGCAGATGCGGGCGATCTCCGCTTCCGCCATGCCCGGATAGTGTTCGAGTTCAAGGGCGCTCAGCGTACCCGCCTCGTCGCGGCAAAGGCCGGAGAAGGTGACGACGGCGCCGATGTCGTGGCGGCTGGCCGATAGCGCCCGCACCTCGGCGGCAAGGTCGAAATCGTCCCGCTGGACGCGAACCGTGACAGGCGCGCCAGACATCGACCTCAGCCTCCGGTCATCGGCGGAAACAGCGCGATTTCGCGTGCCCCGGCGATCGGCTCGTGGTGGTCGACATGTTCCTGGTTGATGGCGACGCGGATGACGTTCTCGTGCTCCAGCGCCGCCACGTATTCCTCGCCCAGCGTCTTGAGATAGCCAAGCAGGTCGCCGGCCGTGACAACGCTATCGGGCAGTTCCAGCGTTTCCTCGGCCTTGCCGATCCGCTCGCGCACCCAGGCGAAATAGACGAGGTCAACGCGTGCCATCAGTCGACCATGTGCTTGAGGCCGGCGCGGAAATAGTCATAGCCGGTATAGAGCGTGATCGCCGCTGCGATCCAGAGCAGCACGATGCCCATTTCGGTGGTGTAGGGCAGGATCTTGTCGCCGGCGGGACCGGCGAGCAGGAAGGCGATGGCGACCATCTGGATCGTCGTCTTCCACTTGGCGATGCGGGTCACCGGCACGCTCACCTTCAGGGCGGCGAGGTATTCGCGCAAGCCCGAGACGAGGATCTCGCGGCACAGGATGATGATCGCAGCCCAGATCGACCAGCCGGCGATCGTGCCGTCGGCCGCGACGAGCAGCAGCACGGAGGCGACCAGAAGCTTGTCGGCGATCGGGTCGAGCATCTTGCCGATGTTGGAGGTCTGCTGCCAGATGCGGGCGAGATAGCCGTCGAAGAAATCGGTGATCGAGGCGATCGCAAACACGGCCAGCGCCGTCCAGCGGGCAAAGTCGGAACTCTGCAGCTTGCCTTCGATGAAAAAGCATAGAACGATCAGCGGAACAGCCAGAATGCGTCCATAGGTCAGGAGATTGGGGATGCTGTAGGTAGTCGGTGTGGAGGACATGGATTCGGGTTCTCTGCGAGTTCTTGGGCGACAGATGAACGGCTTTGTGACAGCCGCGTCAACCGTTCTTTGATAGATCATCCGCAATTGTGGCTGAATTCATCTGAACGGGCGGTGAACCGGGTTGAGCGCAGGACACTTCCGGCGCGAGGGCGTGTCCTGGCGCGAACAACCCGGCCGAAGGTCAGTGCGACCTGGGCCGCGTCCCGGAGACGCTATTTCGCACCTTCCTCGTGGAAGTGGTCATAGACGAGCCGCGCCACCGCTTCGGATATACCTTCCACGGCCACGAGATCGTTGATGCCGGCGCGGGAAACCGCCTTGGCGGTGCCGAAATGCTGCAGCAGCGCACGCTTGCGCGTCGGCCCGATGCCGGCGATCTCGTCCAGCGGATTCTTGACCATTTCCTTCTTGCGCCGCGCCCGGTGCGAGCCGATGGCGAAGCGATGCGCCTCGTCGCGCATGCGCTGGATAAAATAGAGCACGGGGTCGCGCGGCGGCAGCGTGAAGCCGCCGCGGCCGGGCGGAAAGAAGCGCTCGCGCCCGGCATCGCGATCGACACCCTTGGCAACGCCGATGGCAGTGACGCAATCCTCGATGTCGAGTTCCCTCAGGATCGCCCGAACCGCCGTCATCTGGCCCTGGCCGCCGTCGATCAGGATCACGTCCGGCCAGGCGGGGAAACCGGCATCCTCGACCGGTTCTGCGCTGCGATCCGGCTTTCCCTCTTCCTTCAACAGCCGCGAGAACCGCCGGGTCATCACTTCCTTCATCATGCCGAAGTCGTCGCCGGGGGTGATGTCGGTCGATTTGATGTTGAACTTGCGGTACTGGCCTTTGACGAAACCTTCCGGTCCCGCCACCACCATGCCGCCAACGGCGTTGGTGCCCATGATATGGGAGTTGTCGTAGATCTCGATCCGGCGCGGCGCGCGCTCGAGCTTGAAGGTTTCGGCAAACCCCTCGAGCAGGCGCGATTGCGACGCGGTTTCGGCGAGCTTGCGGCCATGCGCCTCGCGGGCATTGGCGACCGCGTGCTCGACCAGATCCTTCTTCTCGCCGCGCTGCGGCACGAGGATTGAAACCTTGTAGCCGGATTTCTCCGTCAGCGCTTCGCCCAGCAGTTCCTGTTCGGCCACCGGCTCGCAGAGCAGGATCTGCCGCGGACAGGGCTTGTCATCGTAGAACTGGGCGAGGAAAGCGCTCAGCACCTCGGCTGCGGGCAGGGTCGGATCGGCCTTCGGAAAATAGGCGCGGTTGCCCCAGTTCTGGCCGGTGCGGAAAAAGAACACCTGGATGCAGGAAATGCCGCCTTCGTGATGGATGGCAAAGACATCCGCTTCCTCTACGCCGGAAGGGTTGATGCCCTGATGGCTCTGGACATGCGACAGCGCCGCCAGCCGGTCCCGGTAAAGCGCGGCCCGCTCGAAGTCGAGGTTCTCCGACGCCTCGTTCATGGCGGCGGCGATGGTCGCCTTGACGGCCTGGCTCTTGCCGGAGAGGAAATCCCTGGCTTCGCTGACCAATTCGCCGTAGTCGGCGTCACTGATCTCGCGGGTGCAGGGCGCCGCACAGCGCTTGATCTGGTGCAGCAGGCAGGGCCGGGTGCGGGTTTCGAAGACGCTGTCGGTACAGGTGCGCAACAGGAAGGCGCGCTGCAGCGAGTTGATCGTCCGGCCGACGGCCCCGGCCGAGGCGAAGGGGCCGAAATAATCGCCCTTGCGGCTGCGGGCGCCGCGATGCTTGTAGAGCGCCGGCGCCCGGCTATCGCCGGTCACGAGAATATAGGGAAAAGACTTGTCGTCGCGCAAAAGCACGTTGAAGCGCGGCCGCAAGCGCTTGATGAGGTTCGCTTCCAATAACAGCGCCTCGATCTCGGTGCGCGTCGTCACGAACTCCATATGCGCGGTCTCGCGCACCATCTTGGCGAGGCGGTTGGAATGGACGCGGCCCTGCGCGTAGTTGCCGACCCGCTTCTTCAGGCTGCGCGCCTTGCCGACATAGAGCACGTCGCCCGCCTCGTTGAACATGCGGTAGACGCCGGGGCTGTTGGGCAGGCGCTTGACGAAGGCCTGGATCAGTTCGGCGCCGCGCAGACCGTCGGGGATAGCACCGGTTTCCGCCCAATCGAGAATCGGCGCCGGCGCGGGGCTCTCCGCTGCGTCGATCAGGTCATCCTCGTCGCTGGCATTTTCATCGTACAGAATGCCGCCATCGGTGGGCACGCGCCCGTTCATTCCACAATCTCCAAAATGTCCGGCGTCTGCCAGGCCAGATGCTGGCCGCCATCCAGCGCGATCATCTGCCCGGTCATCGAGGGCGTGTCGAACAGAAAGCGGATCGTGCGGCCGAATTCCCCAAGTTGCGGCCCGGTCTTGAGGATGACCGCGTCTACCTGCCTGCGGAAGTCCGCCTCATTCTGCCGTTCGTTCGGCAGGGTCGGGCCGGGGCCGATGGCGTTGACCCGGATGTTGGGCGCCAGCGCCTGCGCCATCGTCTTGGTTGCCGTCAGCAGTGCCGACTTTGACAACATATAGGAATAAAATCGCGGATTTGGAGACCAGACGCGCTGGTCGACGATGTTGACGATCAGGCCCGAATTGGCCTGCGGCAGCTGTGCCGCAAAATCGCGCGCCAGCAGCGACGGCGCCTTCACATGCAGGGCGAAATGCCGATCCCAGACCGGCTCGTCGAATTCTTCGAGACTGTCCTTCTTGAACAGCGAGGCATTGTTGACGAGGAGCCCGATCGGACCGAGCGCCGCGACGGCTTTTGCCATCAGGGCAGCGACGGCAGCGGTATCGGTGAGGTCCGCGACGATGGCCGCCGCCTTGCCGCCCTGAGCCCGAACCTCCCCCGCAAGCTCTTCGGCCTGCGCCAGCGAGGCATTGGCATGAATGGCCACGGCAAAGCCGTGCGCCGCCAGGTCCTCGACGATCGCCTTGCCGATGCGCTTGGCGCCACCGGTGACCAGCGCTGTTTTCAAAGGCATCCTCAAGGGCGGTTCCTGCTCTGCGATTCGTAACGGTGCATGTCGCAAGGATATAGGAGGCGGGTGCGGATTGCGAAACGGCACCCACCTATTGGTTTTGGAAAAATTAACGCGGAAGCGCTAAATTGAATTGTTTTCTATTGTTATAGTATATATTAAGTTAATCTTGTTTTGTGGTTAATAAATACCCTGTGGCTACGAAGCAACATCGAATTTCAGCCACCCTCACGCCACTAAAATTTCACAATTTGGCTCTTGTGAATCCGCATTTCCTCGGCAATTTCTCCGTCAACCGGGCGGGTTAATTGCAGTTTTTCCGATGTATCAGTTTAGGACCGCGAGGGTCCGGAGCATCGGTTCGAAAGGAGACTTTAATGCGTACTCTCATCACCACCCTCATGGCATCTGCCGTATCCCTCATCGCCGTCTCGGCCGTTCAGGCGGCAGACGCGATCGACGAAGTTCCGGCTGCTCCGGCTGCCGAATACAGCGAGCCGGTCGCCAAGAACTGGTCGGGCGCCTATGTCGGTGGTACGGCCAACTGGGCCCGCGGCGAATATGACGCGACGGGCGGCCGCGGCGCCTCCGGCTTCGGCGGCGGTCTCTATGGCGGCTACAACATGCAGAGCGGCCAGATCGTTTACGGCGGTGAAGCCGATATCAACTACGGCGACAACGACACGCGCAACCCGGTCCGCAAGATGGAGCAGGGCGTCAACGGCTCCGTTCGCGCCCGCGTCGGCTACGACCTGAACCCGGTTCTCGTCTACGGTACGGCCGGTGTTGCCGCATCCAGCGTCAAGGCAACGCAGGCAGGCGGTTCGGACAGGAACACGCTGCTCGGCTGGACGGCCGGTGCCGGTGCCGAAGCCCTGGTGACCGACAACGTCACCGCGCGCGTCGAATACCGCTACTCCGACTACGGCTCGAAGGACTTCAGCCTGCCGGGCGGCAATGTTTCGTCGGGTTACGACGAACACAGCGTCAAGGTCGGTATGGGCGTCAAGTTCTGATCCCGAAGTTCATGCGTGACAAAAAGGCCGGAGCGATCCGGCCTTTTTTGCGTTTTCTGGATGAGCCGGCTGCCGCTGCTCAAGCCTTGAACTGCGCATAGTCCGGGAAGAATTTCTCGAATTTCTGCGGCCAGTTCTTCAGCTTCGGGCGGCCCTTCTGCCATTCGCCGGCAAAGCGCAGTTCGATATAGCGCAGCATCGCGGCAAGGGCGAAATGGCCGGCATGGAGCTTGGCGCCGGTCTTCGGCAGGTTGGCGTTGAGGTAGTCGAGGCCGCGCACGACCTTTTCCCACTGCTTGTCGATCCAGGGCTGGTGGACCTTTTCCGGCGGATGGAAGCGCTTTTCGTAGACGATGGCGAGCAGGCTGTCGCAGATGCCGTCGCACAGCGCCTCCAGCATTTCCACCTCGGTGCGCTTTTCGGCATTGCGCGGATAGAGCTTGCCCTTGGTCTCGCGGTCGATGAAATGCATGATCGCCCGGCTGTCGTAGATCGCCTTGCCATCCGGCGTGATCAGCGTCGGGATCTTGCCGAGCGGGTTGTTGGAGATCAGTTCGGGCGGATTGGCGTTGGTGTCGGTCAGCACGCTTTCGGCTTTGATGCCGGCGTAGCGCGCGCCCATGCGCACCTTGTTGGAATAGGGGGAGGCGGGGGAGTAGAGAATTTTCATCGTGTTCTTTCTTTGGTTCAGGGAATTGCCGGCAGGCTGAGGTTTTTCATCTTGCAGCCGCCGCGATCGATGGCGTTGCAGGCACGAAAGCTGAGGTCCTTGTTGAAGCAGATACGCACCTCGTCGACGCGTCCGGCGGCGCAGGTGACCGCGAGTGCGTCGTTGCGCAAGCCGGGATTGGCGGCGGTCAGCGATGCTTCAATCTCGGCGGCGTTTGTGCGCTGGCGGGTTTCCGAGTGCAGCGCCGACGGTATCGTCACCTTCTCGCGGGCGGCGCGCAGAACCGTGAAATAGTCTTTCTGGCTGAGCCCCGAGCAGGAACCATGCTTGCGCCATTCATGGCCGATCAGCCCCATCGACGGCATGATGTCGAACAACGTGCGTCCCAGCGCCTCCGGCACCCGGTCGGATTCGCGCGTCCGGCAGAATTCCGGATACCCCTGTTCGTTCTGCGGCCAGAGCCCGTGCACGATGAAGCCGTGATCGTTTTCCGCCGCGCATTGCTGCGACCGGCCGGAAGGGTCGTTTTCAAGGCACCAACTCGGCGACCAGGAGAGCGACAGCACATAGAAGTCAAATCCGCTGCCGAGCGGGACGGGTTGGGCTTTGGTCTGGGCAGTGGCGATGGGGGTGGTTGTGGCGGGACCGGTTGCCACCGCATCCTGCTGCTGTTCGCTTTCCCCGCTGCAGGCCGAAAGCAGAAGCGCGGCAAACAGCGGCAGCAGGCGGCGCCGGAAATCCGTCAAACGGCCTATCGCAGCGAGGCGCACTGCGCACCGTAGACAAACCAGGGATCAAGGCCGCTCAGGCAGAACTCGATGTTGGAGCCGATGCCGGCAAAACCCCAGCCACGCTCGATCAGATACCAGAGCGCCCGCGTCTCGCCGTCGGTGGTGATGGCGGTGGCGAAGCAATATTCGCGCTCGACCGGGTGGGTTTCGTCGCGCAGCTCGAGCCGGTTCAGGCCCATGTCGCGGATTTCCGCGATGGCGATGTCCGCCTTCAGGTAGTGGCGGGCGCGATAGCCGAAATCGGAGGTGATGAAGCCGAGGATTGACCGGTTGTGGCAAGCCGTCTCGCCATAATCCAGTCTGCTCGACGGTTCGGCTGCCGCGGCCGGCATTGCGCCGGGCAGAAGAAGAGCCAGGGAGAAAAGAAGGCTTGCAGCGCGCGTTCTGGTCATGGTCGTCTCCCGAAAAGTCCCCCAAGAGATTGCGTCTTCCGGGGGCTGGCCGTCAAGTCACGTTCAATCCCGCTCCGGTACTTCCTCGCCGCGCAGCCAGAAGGCGCGGGCGGAGGCGTGCCGATCCTGCTTCAGCCGGTCCTTGAGGAACGGCAGGAGGACATCCAGTTCATCCTTCAGCGTATAGGGCGGGTTGACGATGATCAGGCCCGAGCCGGAAAGACCGGTCGTGTCGCGATCGCTGCGCACCGACAGTTCGGCGCAGAGCATCTTGGGGATTTCCAGCGCTTGCAGCGCCGCGTGGAAGGCGGCAATCGGCGCACCCTGTTTCAGCGGATACCACAGGCAGAAGGTGCCACCGGAAAACCGGCGCCAGGCCTTGGCGAGCCCATCCGCCAGGCGCTCGAACTCGCCGGCCACCTCGAAGGGCGGATCGACCAGCACCAGCCCGCGCTTTTCCTTCGGCGGCAGATGGGCGCCGAGCGCCAGCCAGCCGTCGAGCTGGGTGATGCGGCTCTGGAAATCGCCGTCGAACAGCCGGTGCAGCGTCTCGTAGTCGTCGGGGTGCAGTTCCATCGCCGACAGCCGGTCCTGCGGCCGCATCAGCATGCGGGTGAGCTTCGGCGAGCCGGGATAGAGCTTGAGGCCGCCATCGGGATTGAGGTCGCGCACGGCCGTCAGGTAGGGGGCAAGCAGCGCCTTTGCCTTCGCCGGAATGTCCGCGTCGAGCAGGCGACCGATGCCGTCCTGCCATTCGCCGGTCTTCTGCGCTTCCTCGCTCGACAGATCATAAAGGCCGATGCCCGCATGGGTGTCGAGCACGCGGAAGGCCTTGTCCTTCTGCGTCATGTAGACGATCAGCCGGGCGAGCACGGCGTGCTTCAGGACGTCGGCAAAATTGCCTGCGTGGTAAATGTGACGGTAATTCATTCGCGTCCCTGATCGTCCCTGATGAATTCTTTTAATGCGTGGCAAAGGGGACTTTGAGACCCTTGCGCGATGCAATATAGAAAAGCCATGAACGTTGCGACCCCCATCAAGCCAGAAAAGTCCATCGCCCATTCGGTCTGTCCGCATGACTGTCCCTCCGCCTGCGCGCTCGAAATCGACCTGACGCAGGAGGGAAGGATCGGCCGGGTTCGCGGCGCAAGCGCCAATACCTATACGGCCGGCGTCATCTGCGCCAAGGTCGCGCGCTATTCCGAGCGCATCTACCATCCGGGCCGCCTGATGGTGCCGCAGCGGCGCAAGGGGGCGAAGGGCGAGGGGAGCTGGCAGGAGATCAACTGGGACGACGCGCTCGACGAAATCGCCGGCGCGTTCGTCAGGGCCGAGCAGCAACATGGCTCCGAGGCCGTCTGGCCCTATTTCTATGCCGGCACGATGGGCCAGGTTCAGCGCGATTCGATCGAGCGTCTGCGCCATGCCAAGCGCTATTCCGGCTTCTTCGGCTCGATCTGCACCAACCTCGCCTGGACGGGGCTGACGATGGCCACGGGCTCGCTCAGAGGCCCCGATCCGCGCGAGATGGCGAAATCCGATTGCGTCGTCATCTGGGGCACCAATGCGGTGTCGACGCAGGTCAATGTGATGACCCACGCGATCAAGGCGCGCAAGGAACGCGGCGCCAGGATCGTCGTCATCGACATCTACGACAATCCGACGATCAAGCAGGCAGACATGGGGCTGGTGCTGAAGCCCGGCACCGACGCGGCGCTCGCCTGCGCCGTCATGCACATCGCCTTCCGCGACGGCTATGCGGACCGGGCCTATCTGGCAGGCTATGCCGACGATCCGGCCGGGCTCGAGAACCACCTGAGAACCCGCACGCCGGAATGGGCGTCCGCCATCACCGGCCTGCCGGTCGAGGAGATCGAGGCCTTCGGCAAGCTCGTCGGCACCACCCCGAAAACCTATTTCCGCCTCGGCTACGGCTTTACCCGCCAGCGCAACGGCGCGGTCGCCATCCATGCGGCCGCCTCGGTGGCGACCGTGCTCGGTTCCTGGAAGCACGAGGGCGGTGGCGCGTTCCACTCCAACAACGATATCTTCAGGTTCGACAAGCGCGAGTTGATGGGCTCGGCGATGCTCGACCCGGATATCCGGATGCTCGACCAGTCGCAGATCGGCCGCGTCTTGACCGGTGATGCGGACGCGCTGCGCCATCGCGGGCCGGTCACGGCGATGCTGATCCAGAACACCAATCCGGTCAACGTCGCGCCCGAGCAGCGTCTGGTGAAGCGCGGCTTCCTGCGCGACGACCTGTTCGTCGCCGTGCACGAGCAGTTCATGACCGATACGGCCAAGCTCGCCGATATCGTCCTGCCCGCCACCATGTTCCTCGAGCATGACGATCTCTATCGCGGCGGCGGCCACCAGCACATCCTGCTCGGCCCCAAGGTGGTCGAGCCGCCTTCGAGCGTGCGCACCAACCTCTTCGTCATCGAGGAACTGGCCAGGCGCCTCGGCATTGCCGACAGGCCGGGCTTCGGCCTCAGCGAGCGCGCGCATATCGACCATATCCTGGTGAGTTACGGCATCGGCTATGAAGAGCTGAAACGCGACAAATGGCTGGATGTCCAGCCGGATTTCGAGACCGCGCATTTCATCAAGGGGTTCGGCCATCCGGACGGCAAGTTCCGCTTCAAGGCCGACTGGACCGGAACGCCGGCGCCGAACCGGCCGCCGAAGGCGCTCGGCCTCTTCGGTCCGCATGCGAAACTGCCGGTATTTCCCGATCATGTCGACCTGATCGAGGTCGCGGACGAGCAGCATCCGTTCCGGCTGGCGACGTCGCCGGCGCGCTCCTTCCTGAACTCGACCTTTGCCGAGACGCCGTCCTCGATCCAGAAGGAAGGCCGCCCCGAAGCCATGATCCACGCGGATGATGCGGCGGCACTGGGCATTGCCGACGGCGATATCGTCCGGATCGGCAATGAGCGCGGCGATATCCGCCTGCACGCCAGGCTCGGCGGCGGCGCGCGGCGTGGCGTGGTGATCGCCGAGGGGCTCTGGCCGAACGATGCGCACCTGGACGGTGAGGGCATCAACGTGCTTACCGGCGCCGACGCGGCAGCGCCCTATGGCGGCGCCGCCTTCCACGACAATCACGTATGGCTGCGCAAGGATTGACCGTCGAATGACCAAATTCCGCGACGCGAAGATCGACATCCTGAAGGACGAGACGCTTTCGAAGAACTGGTACCACCTGCGCAACGTCACCTTCGATTACACCGGCTCGAACGGCGTCACGAAGAAGCTGAAGCGCGAGGTCTACGATCGCGGCAACGGCGCGACGATCCTGCTCTACGATCCCAGGCGTGACAGCGTCATCCTCGTGCGCCAGTTCCGCGTGCCCGCCCATCTGAACGGCCATTCGGGCTGGCTGCTGGAAACACCGGCCGGGCTGCTTGACGGCGATCATCCGGTCGAGGCGATCAAGCGGGAGGCGATGGAGGAAACCGGCTATCTGGTACAGGACGTGCGGCCGCTCTTCCAGGCCTTCATGTCGCCCGGTGCCGTGACCGAGACGATCCATTTCTTCGCCGCGATCATCGACGTGACGGTGCGCGCCGAAGACGGCGGCGGTGCCGCGCACGAGGACGAGGACATCGAGGTGCTCGAGGTGCCGCTCAAGGATGCCATGGCGATGATCGACAGCGGCGAGATCTGCGACGGCAAGACGATCATGCTTTTGCAATGGGCGATGCTGAATCGCACCACTTTAATGAAGTGATGTCAGATCTTGGCTGCCGGAGACTGCGACGCTCCTCCATTTTTTGAAAAGTTCAGTTCTTCCGATATCTCTTTATCGATCATTTCGTAGAGGACGGCCTCATCCAACACGTCCTCGTTTCCGACAAAACATGACACCTCAACGCGGTCGTCGTCGAAGACTGATATCTCAATTCGTTGCCCCACGACCGTTGCCGTAATATCGACGGTGTCCGGCCGATGCCTTTCCAGAAAATAATGGATGTTTGCATCGTCGAGGCGTTTCAATATTTTAAACAACGGTGATGTCACTATGGAGCCGATCTTGTTGCGTGGATCGCACGTCTAGGTTTTTTACCAATTCTTGACAGGCCGGGATGGCTTTTCGTCTTCAAGATAACGGAGAAGTCGTCAACACGCCGGTCAGGTGAGCATCCCGCCTCAGATGGCCGTCGCAACGGCCCCGCTGTCCTTCATCCACACCTTGCCCTCGGCCATGAGGCGCAGCGCCACCGGATATGTCCGGTGCTCTTCGACCAAAACCCGCGCAGCAAGCATTTCCGCGGTATCGCCCGGTAGGACCGGCACCTTGGCCTGGAGGATGACCGGTCCCTCGTCCATGCCCTCGGTGACGAAGTGCACGGTGCAGCCGGCTTCTACCATGCCGGCGTCGATGGCGCGCTGATGGGTGTGGAGACCTGGAAAAAGCGGCAAGAGGGACGGGTGGATGTTGATGATCCGGCCCTCGTAGCGATTGATGAAGGCCGCACTCAGGAGCCGCATGTAACCGGCAAGGCAGATGATGTCGGGCGAAAGGCTTTCAAGCGCTGACAGGATCGCCGCTTCATGCGCGTCCTTGCTGTCATAATCCTTGCGCGCGAACGAAAAGGTCGGAATGCCGAGTGCCGCTGCCTTGGCAAGCCCGCCGGCGTCGGCCTTGTCCGAAATCACGCCAACGATCTCAGCGGGAAAATCCGGTTCCGAGGCCGCTTTCGCGAGCGCCAGCATGTTGGAGCCGCCGCCGGAAATGAACACCACGACCCGCTTGCGGGCCGTTTTCACCGTATCGTTCATAGGGCGAGCGTGCCCTTGTAGATCGTGCCGGCGGCACCGTCCTCGCGGGCCACCATGCGGCCGAGCGCAAAGACGGTCTCACCTTCGGCCTTGAGAACCGAAGCGACCTTCTCGGCATCATCGGCCGCGACGACGACGATCATGCCGACGCCGCAATTGAAAGTGCGCAGCATCTCGTTGGCGGCAACGCCACCGGTCTTGGCAAGCCAGGAAAACACGGCCGGCGGCTTTATGGCGGAAAGATCGATCTCGGCGGCAAGGTGCTTGGGCAGCACGCGCGGAATGTTTTCCGGAAAGCCGCCGCCGGTGATGTGGGCAAGCGCCTTCAGCGCACCGGTCTCGCGGATGGCCTTCAAAAGCGGCTTCACATAGATGCGCGTCGGCGTCATCAGCACGTCCGCCAAGGTGCCTTCGCCGAAGGGAGCCGGCGCGTCCCAGGCAAGGCCGGACAGCGAAACGATCTTGCGCACCAGCGAATAGCCGTTCGAATGAACGCCGGAGGAGGCGAGACCAAGGATGACGTCGCCCTCGGCGATATCGCCGGCCGGCAGCAGTTGCCCGCGTTCGGCCGCACCGACGGCGAAGCCTGCGAGGTCGTAATCCCCGCCCGAATACATGCCCGGCATTTCGGCCGTCTCGCCACCGATCAGCGCGCAGCCGGCCTCGCGGCAACCGGCCGCGATGCCGCCGACAATCGAGGCACCCTGGTCGGGATCGAGCTTGCCGGTGGCGAAGTAGTCGAGGAAGAACAAGGGTTCGGCGCCCTGCACGACGAGATCGTTGACGCACATGGCAACGAGATCGATGCCGACGGTGTCGTGCTTGTTGGCATCGATGGCGATCTTCAGTTTGGTGCCGACGCCGTCGTTGGCGGCAACCAGAACCGGGTCGGTGAAGCCGGCCGCCTTCAGGTCGAACAGGCCGCCGAAGCCGCCAATCTCGCCGTCGGCGCCGGGACGCCGGGTCGAGCGCACATGCGGCTTGATCTTTTCCACCAAAAGGTTTCCGGCGTCGATGTCCACACCCGCATCGCTGTAGGTCAGACCGTTCTTTCCTGGCTCGCTCATGGCTTGATCTCCGCCGGCTTGTCGTTTTGGCATTGCGATTGGCATGACGATCAGGGAAGTGCAAGCATATTGCCCCTGAAACTCCCGCTTTTTTACTGTTTCGCTGCGTTGTCGCGGCCGTTTGCAGCCTTAGGCTTGACCGCGGTTGGTGGCGCATCCTATCTCCAGAGGCAGGAGCGCGTTTGCGGCTTTCAAGCACGGGGCATCGGAATAGCGGCATGGTCAACAAATTGAGCAGCAGCGGACTGCGGCGCCAGGCCATCTTCTGGGCGCTGTTTCTCGCTGCCTTCGTCGCCTTCCTGATGGTATTCTCGACGATCCTCCTGCCGTTCATCGCCGGCATGGCGCTCGCCTATTTCCTCGATCCTGTCGCCGACCGGCTGGAAAAGCTGGGCTTGAGCCGCCTGATGGCGACGGTCGTCATCCTGATCGCCTTCATCTTTGTCTTTGCCCTGTCGCTCGTCGTCATCATTCCGATCGTCTTCACCCAGGCTGCCGATTTCATCCAGAAGATGCCGGGCTACATCGCCAAGCTGCAGGAATTCGTCACCAGCCCGCAAACCGGCTGGCTTCCGGACTGGGTGGCCGGACAGATGGATACGATCAAGCAGAACTCGGCCAAACTGCTCGAACAGGGCGCCAGCTTCCTCGGCACGCTGTTCCAACAGTTATGGAATTCGGGCATGGCGCTGCTCGACATCATCTCGCTGTTGATCGTCACCCCGGTCGTCGCCTTCTATCTGCTGCTCGACTGGGACCGGATGGTGGAGACGGTCGACGGCTGGATCCCGCGCGACCACGTCGCCACCGTTCGCCAGATCGCTCTTGAGATGAACCTGACGATTGCCGGTTTCGTGCGCGGCCAGGGGTCGCTGTGCATCATTCTCGGCCTGTTCTATGGCACCGCACTGTCCTTCGTCGGCCTGAACTTCGGCCTGCTGATCGGCCTGTTTGCCGGCATGATCAGCTTCATTCCCTATGTCGGCTCGCTCGTCGGCCTCGTCCTTGCCGTCGGCGTGGCGCTCGTCCAGTTCTGGCCGGACTATCTTCACATCGGCATCGTGGCCGTCATCTTTTTTGTCGGGCAGTTTCTCGAAGGTAACATCCTCCAGCCGCGCCTGGTCGGCAAAAGCGTCGGGCTGCATCCGGTCTGGCTGATGTTTGCGCTGCTCGCGTTCGGCGCCCTGTTCGGCTTCGTCGGGCTGCTGGTGGCGGTGCCGTCGGCGGCCGCCATCGGCGTGCTTGTCCGCTTCGGCCTCGGGCGTTACCTTGACAGCACGCTCTATCACGGCCACCGGACCGGCAAGACGACAGCGCCGGAACAGCAATTTCCAGAGTAAACAGCGTATGGTCCGCAAGTTCGAACAACTGCCGCTCGTTTTCCAGCACGAGCCTCAGACGGGTCGGGACGATCTTCTGGTTTCCGAACGGCTGAAGGCAGCCGTCTCCATGATCGACAGCTGGCCGCGCTGGCCGTCGCCCGTCGTCATCCTGGCCGGACCCGTCGGATCGGGAAAATCGCATCTGGCGGCCATCTGGCGGGAAACGAGCGGCGCCGTCGCCATTCATCCGACAGCGGGCAGCGACGCGGCTGATGTCGCGGCAAAGAGCCCCGTCCTG
Organism: Rhizobium giardinii bv. giardinii H152; assembly: GCF_000379605.1. Taxonomy (GTDB): domain Bacteria; phylum Pseudomonadota; class Alphaproteobacteria; order Rhizobiales; family Rhizobiaceae; genus Pararhizobium; species Pararhizobium giardinii. The sequence goes on from NZ_KB902684.1 coordinate 46,543, forward strand.
TTCGAGGACGCCGACCGGCGGGGTTTTGACGACCGCGCCCTGTTCCACGTCATCAACAGCGTGCGCGAAAACGGCAGCAGCCTGCTGATCACCAGCCGTCTTTGGCCGATGTCCTGGCCGGTCGAGCTTGCCGACCTGCGCTCGCGCCTGAAGGCCGCGACGGTGGTCGAGATCGGCGAGCCGGACGACGAGCTGCTGGCCCAGGTCCTGGTCAAGCTGCTGTCCGACCGCCAGCTTGCGCTCGACGACCGCCTGATCGGCTACATCGTGGCGCGCATGGAGCGTTCGCTCGAATCGGCCCAGGCGATCGTCGAGCGGCTGGACCATCTGGCCCTGGCGCGCGGCACGCGCATCAACAGGGCGCTGGCGTCGGAAGTGCTCAACACTGTTGGAACGGCGCGCGAATTCGATTGACTGTCACAGTTCCGTCGTCAAACTGGGCTAACTGCTGGAAGAAAATCAGGAAATAGGCCGGGACAATGGATACCTCGACATCTGCGACCACTGCGACCACTGCCAGTGCACCGGTGGCCGACGCCATCGACCTCATGAGCAGTCCGGAACGCTTCATCAACCGCGAATTCTCCTGGCTCCAGTTCAATCGCCGGGTTCTCGAGGAAACGCTGAACACGGCGCATCCGTTGCTTGAGCGGGTGCGCTTCCTGTCGATTTCCGCCGCCAACCTCGACGAGTTCTTCATGGTCCGCGTCGCCGGTCTGGAAGGCCAGGTTCGCCAGGGCGTGCTGGTGCGTAGCCCGGATGGCAAGACGCCTGTCGAGCAGCTGGAAGACATCCTCAAGGAAATCGACAACCTGCAGATGGAACAGCAGGCCTCGCTTGCGGTCCTGCAACAATATCTCGCCAAGGAGGACATTCTCATCGTCCGCCCGGTGTCGCTGTCCGTGCAGGACCGGGCCTGGCTGGCGAACGAATTCGAACAGTCGATCTTTCCGGTGCTCACTCCCCTTTCAATCGATCCGGCGCACCCGTTCCCGTTCATCCCCAATCTCGGCTTCACCATGGGGCTGCAGCTCGTCAGCAAGAGCGGCCGCGAGCCGATGACGGCGCTGTTGCGCCTGCCGGTCGCGCTCGACCGGTTCATCCGGCTGCCGGATGCCAAGTCCGTCATCCGCTACATCACGCTGGAAGATGCCGTCAGCCTGTTCATCGAGCGGCTGTTCCCCGGCTATGAGGTGAAGGGCTCGGGCACGTTCCGCATCATCAGGGATAGCGATATCGAAGTCGAGGAAGAGGCCGAAGACCTCGTGCGCTTCTTCGAGACGGCACTGAAACGGCGGCGGCGCGGCTCGGTGATCCGCATCGAGATCGATTCCGAGATGCCGCTGGAATTGCGCCATTTCGTCGTCGGCGAGCTGAACGTTCCGGAAAACCGGGTCGCCGTGCTGCCGGGTCTGCTGGCGCTCAACACGCTCTCCGAGATCACCAAGGCGCCGCGCGACGATCTGCGCTTCGAGCCGTACAATGCGCGATTTCCCGAGCGCGTCCGTGAACATGCCGGAGACTGCCTCGCCGCCATCCGCGAAAAGGACATGGTCGTCCACCACCCCTATGAAAGCTTCGACGTGGTGGTCCAGTTTCTGCTCCAGGCTGCGCGCGATCCTGAGGTTCTGGCGATAAAGCAGACGCTTTACCGGACCTCCAACGACAGCCCGATCGTGCGTGCGCTGATCGATGCGGCCGAAGCCGGCAAGTCGGTGACGGCGCTGGTCGAGCTCAAGGCGCGTTTCGACGAGGAGGCCAATATCCGCTGGGCGCGCGACCTCGAACGTGCCGGCGTGCAGGTGGTGTTCGGCTTCATCGAGTTGAAGACGCATGCGAAGATGTCGATGGTGGTGCGCCGCGAGGAGGGCAAGCTCAGGACCTATTGCCATCTCGGCACCGGCAACTACCATCCGGTCACGGCGAAGATCTATACCGACCTGTCCTTCTTCACCTGCAATCCGAAGATTGCCCATGACATGGCCAACATCTTCAACTTCATCACCGGCTATGGCGAGCCAGAGGCCGGCATGAAGCTCGCCTTTTCGCCGCACACGCTACGGCCGCGCATCCTGCAGCATATCGCCGAGGAGGTCGCCCATGCCGAGGCCGGTGGTCCGGCCGCGATCTGGATGAAATTGAACTCGCTGGTGGATCCGGAGATCATCGACGCGCTCTACCGCGCCAGCCAGGCCGGCGTCGAGATCGACCTGGTCGTGCGCGGCATCTGCTGCCTGCGGCCGCAGGTGCCGGGGCTGTCCGACAATATCCGCGTCAAGTCGATCGTCGGGCGTTTCCTTGAACATTCGCGGATCTTCTGTTTCGGCAACGGCCATGGACTTCCCTCCGAGCACGCGCTTGTATATATCGGGTCGGCGGACATGATGCCGCGCAATCTGGACCGGCGGGTGGAGACCCTTGTGCCTCTCATCAACCGGACTGTGCATGAACAGGTGCTATCGCAGATCATGCTGGGTAATCTCATCGATAACCAGCAGAGCTACGAGATCCTTCCGGACGGAACGTCGCGGCGCATCGAAGTCGCCCGCGATTCCGAGCCCTTCAATGCGCAGGTCTATTTCATGACCAATCCCAGCCTCTCGGGGCGGGGTGAGGCCCTGAAATCCAGTACACCCAAGGTCATTGCCGGCTGGAACAGCCGCCGCAGAAAATAAAACTGGAACTGCATGGTAGAATCTGAAGCCCAGGGGCGTCTGCCTGGAATTGCCCCGGTCTCCGTCGTGGATATCGGCTCGAACTCGATTCGACTGGTGATCTATGAGGGGCTGAGCCGCTCCCCCGCCGTGCTGTTCAACGAAAAGGTCATGTGCGGTCTCGGCAAGGGCATCGACGCGACCGGACGCATGGACGCCGAAAGCGTCGAGCGGGCGCTGAAGGCACTGCATCGCTTCAGGGCGCTGTCGACGCAGGCGCGTGCCTCGACCGTCTTCGTGCTGGCTACCGCCGCTGCCCGCGATGCCTCGAACGGTCCGGATTTCATCCGCCGGGCCGAGATCATCCTCGGCCAGAAGGTCCGCATGCTGACCGGCGAGGAGGAAGCCTATTTCTCCGCGATGGGCATCATCAGCGGCTACCACGACCCGGACGGCATTGTCGGCGATCTCGGCGGCGGTTCGCTCGAGCTTGTCGATGTCGTCGGCACCAAGGTCGGCAAGGGCATCACCCTGCCGCTCGGCGGCATCCGCCTGTCGGAACATGCCGATGGGTCGATCGTCAAGGCGCGCAGCCATGTGCGCCGCTACATGAAGGGCGCGCAGGTGCTGCAGAACGTCGCGGGCCGCACCTTCTACGCCGTCGGCGGTACCTGGCGGTCGATCGCCAAGCTGCATATGGAGATGCGCAACTACCCGCTGCACATGATGCAGGGCTATGAGATTTCCTATGAGGAAGCCATTGCCTTCCTGCCCGAGGTGATCGAGCCGAAGGACACCAAGTCGCCCGCCTATGCGAGCATCTCGAAGACTCGCCGCGCACTGCTGCCCTTCGGCGCCATTGCCATGCAGGAAGCGATCGTGCAGATGAAACCGGCACGCATCTCGTTTTCAGCGCTCGGCGTTCGCGAGGGCTATCTGTTTTCGCTATTGTCGGAAACCGTGCGCGCCCATGATCCGCTGCTGACGGCGGCCCGCGAAATCGCCATCCTGCGCGCCCGCTCGCCCGAGCATGCGCGCGAGCTCGCCGATTGGAGCGGTAAGATGGTGCCGCATTTCGGCATCACCGAGACAGAGGAGGAGGGGCGCTACCGTCAGGCGGCCTGTCTGCTCGCCGATATCAGCTGGCGCGCCCATCCGGATTACCGCGGCCTGCAGGCGCTCAACATCATCGCCCACAGCACCTTTTCCGGCATCACCCATGCCGGCCGCGCCTATATCGCGCTCGCCAACTACTATCGTTTCGAGGGCCTGAACGACGACGGCGCCACCGAGCCGCTCGCCGCGATCGCCACGCCGCGCCTGCTGGAACTCGCCAAGCTGCTCGGCGGCCTGCTCAGGGTCGTTTACCTGTTCTCCGCCTCGATGCCGGGCATCGTCCGCAATCTCGATATCCGCCGGTCCCGTACCCCGGACCTCGATCTCGAATTTGTGGTCCCCTCCGCCTATTCGGAATTCACCGGCGAACGCCTCGACGGCCGGCTGCAGCAGCTCGCCAGGCTGACGGGCAAGCGGATCGCGTTCCGGTTCGAGTAGTCGCGATTTTAGGAAAAGCGGCTTTCTGGCCAGAGGATGAGGCGGCGGCTTAAATCTGCAGATTACTGCGGTGTTACTCGGGTCGTGCCTTGCCGCTTTGTGAAGGGCATCCGACCGCCTGTTTAGTTTCATTGCAAAACGGACGACCGGATATATAGTTCGCGCGGCCGAGCGGCGGATATGCCGATCTATTGAAACAGGATCCCAGAATGGCGGTATTGACCTACAGAAATCTTGGCGACGGGGTCGATATGTCCCTTGCCAACGATATCGGCAGCCTGTTCGACTACGCCAACTTTAACTGGAGTTCCACCGCGATCGCCTTCTACGACGATTTGGAGAACTACGCGTATTTCGCTGGCAGGAACCTGTCCGCGGAAACCAGCCACGGCCGGTTCAAAGATATTACCGCCGGTACGCTCACGAACCTCGCGCTCGTTGAGGATAACGTCGTTGTGTTCCGGGTCACCGACGCCAACATTTCGGCGGCCAGGATAGCAGATGCGATCCAGACGAATGATGGTGCGAGTTTCTTCTCGCTGATGCTCGCCGGCAACGATACCGTCAACGGGACACGTTACGCGGACGGATTGCTAGGGCTGGCGGGAAACGACACGCTGAACGGCGATGGCGGCAACGATGTACTCGCTGGCGGTGCCGGGGCTGATGAACTGATGGGCGGCAGCGGCAAGGATACCGCGACATATGTCCTTGCGACCGCCGGCTTGACGGCGAGCCTTGTGAATCCCGATGTTAATACGGGCGAAGCCAAGGGCGATACCTATACCGACATCGAAGGCCTCACCGGCTCCAATTTTGCCGACAGATTGACCGGCGACGGAAATGCAAATGCCATCGTCGCCGGTTACGGTAATGACCGGATCGCCGGTGGCTCGGGTGATGATCGGCTGGCGGGTCAGTTCGGCGCCGACGATCTTTTCGGTGGCGCAGGCGCCGACAGGTTCCGTTACGATGACCTCTGGGAATCGACCGTGGCCTCAGCCGGTCGCGACACGATCTTCGATTTCTCCGGGGCCGAGGGCGATCGGATCGACCTGCGCCTCATCGACGCGCGCTACGGCACCCCGGACAATCAGGCGTTCGCCTTCATCGGCACCGCCGGCTTCCACGGCAAGGCGGGTGAGCTCCGTTACGAGAAGAAAGCCTCCGATACCTATATCTACGCCGACGTCAACGGCGACGGGAAGGCCGACTTTTCCATCCATCTCGATGATGCCGTGACCATGAGCAAGGGTTCTTTCTTCCTCTGATCGGACGCTGCCCGCCTTGATCGAAAGGCCCCGCAGTTGACATTGCGGGGCGGCAGCGCGGGCCGCCATTCTCAGCCGAATCTGGTGACGGCGTTATGGCCTGCCTGTCATTCGGCGGGAATCCGCAGATCGAAGGTCTCGGCGACGGCCGCGACCTTGGCCTGTGATTTCAGCGCCATGACACCGAGCGTCTGGCCTCGCCCCTTGACGGCGTGGGTGCCCAGATCCTCGATTGCGATCGCATCCGGAAGCTTGATCCGTTCGGCGAGCTCAGCCGAGATCAGCACCGGCCTGTTCAGCGTCTTGCACAGCGATTCCAGCCGCGCCGTGGTGTTCACCGTGTCGCCGAAATAGGCGATCTTGTGGTGGTGCACGCCGATCTCCGCCGTGATGATCGATCCGCCGTGAAGGGCGGCCCGCAGCCGCGGCACCTGGCCGAACCGCTTGCGCCAGGCCTCCGCATCGGCCTCGATATCGTCAAGAATATCGGAGATGCAGCGAACGCAGCGCGCATGTTTCACGCCTTTTTCCAGCGGCCATGTGACGATCGCGGCATCGCCGATGTAGTCGTCGATCGCGCCCTTGTGACGCCGGACCGGCTCCGCAAAGGCCGCAAACAGGGCCTTCAGGAACTGCTGCGCGCGCAGGTCGCCGTGCTTTTCGGCAAAGGAGGTCGAATCGGCGAGATCGATGAACAGGAAGACGCGCTCTTCCTTTACCGGCGTGCGGTAGCGGCTGATCAGCATGCTGGTGAAGACATCATGGCCGAGCAGATCGCGAACGCGCAGAATGAAGACGATCAGGGCGCAGACGGCCAGCGCATAGAGGAAGACATTGAACGGCATGACGACGATGTCGGAGAGCGACTTCGGTTCGATGAAGCCCAGCCCCCACAGCAGCAGGGCCGCAAGCGCGTAGCCCGCGCTCATCAGAACCTCATAGATGACGAGCGCCGAAACGATGAAGAGGGGCGTCGGAAGCCGCTCGATCCAACGGCTCAGCGGGCGAAACACCAGCCGTCGTTCGAAGGCGATCAGCGGGAGGCCCATGAAGGCGGCGAAGACCGCGCCGATGATCACAGGTGAGTCGGGATAAACCACAAGGCTGTAGAGCACGCCGCTCAGCGCCATGCCGAGCATGATCATCAGCCAGTTCTCTGTGGGAGATATTTCTCTCATGATACCCGGTTCGCGGTGGCAGGAGACGCCATTGTTCCACTTAAGGACGTAGGGTCAAGTAATTTCGCGTAATCTTCTTGCCGCTTTTGTGCTCATGCCCTGTTGGGCCCGGATGACGCCTAGGTTGTCGGCAGAGCACATCTGCCGACAGAGGATGCAGCCTAAAGCTCGACCGCCTCGATCTTGCGATCGACGAAACGCAGCGCGACTTCGCCATTGATCAGCTTCAGCGCGGTATCGCCGAACAGTTCGCGCCGCCAGCCCTTCAGGGCGCCGACATCGGCCTTCGGGCCTTCCGAGGCGATGCGCTCCAGATCGTCGGAATTGGCGATGATCTTGGCGGCGACCCCCTGCTTTTCCGCGATCAGCTTGAGCAGCACCTTGAGCATTTCGCTGGCGGCGGCGGCCCCTTCCGGCGACTGGTTGTGACGCGGCAGCTTCGGCATTTCCGATTTCGGCAGTTCGAGCGCGGCGTTGACGGCCTCGAGAATGGCTGCGCCCGCCGCCGAACGCTCCCAGCCCTTGGGGATGGTGCGCAGGCGCGACAGCGCTTCCACATCCTTGGGCTGCTGCTGGGCGATCTCGTAGAGCCCGTCGTCCTTCAGGATGCGGCCGCGCGGCACATTGCGGCTGCGGGCCTCGCGCTCGCGCCAGGCGGCGACCTTCTGCAGAACGGCCAGTTCCTGTGGCTTCTTCAGCCGCATCTTCAGCCGCTGCCAGGCGTCGTCCGGGTGGATGTCGTAGGTTTCCTTGGCCTCGAGGACCGCCATCTCTTCCGTCAGCCACAGCGAGCGGCCTTCGCGTTCGAGCTCTTCCTTGAGGTGCAGGTAGACCTCGCGCAGATGGGTGACGTCGGCCAGCGCATAGTCGAGCTGCTTGTCCGACAGCGGCCGGCGGCTCCAGTCGGTGAAGCGCGAGGACTTGTCGATGTGCACCCCCTTGATGCGGCTGACGAGCTGGTCGTAGGAAACGCTGTCGCCGAAGCCGCAGACCATGGCGGCAACCTGCGTATCGAAGATCGGATGCGGGATCAGCTTGCCGAGATTGTAGATGATTTCGATGTCCTGGCGCGCGGCGTGGAACACCTTGATTACATTGGTATTGGCCATCAGCTCGAAGAACGGCGCAAGGTCGATGTCCTTCACCATCGGATCGACGATGACGGCCAGGTCCGGACCTGCCATCTGGATCAGGCACAGTTGCGGCCAGAAGGTCGTCTCGCGGAGAAATTCCGTGTCGATTGTAATATACTGCCCCTCGGCCAGCTTTTCGCAGGCGGCGGCGAGTTCGGCGGTTGTCTCGATCATCAAACTTCAATCACTATGGCGGAAATGCGGCGTTAAACTCATCCGATGTATCTCTTCATGCTATCGGTCACAATGGCAAAAAGCTCAGGCGATACGGAAATATCCCGACATTCCGGTCTTCTGGTGCTCGATAATATGGCAATGCAGCAGCCAGTCGCCGGGATTGTCGGCGACGAGGCCGAGTTCGGCCTGTTCGTCCGGCAGCAACAGGATGGTGTCGGTCGGCGGCGGCAGCACGGGGCGCTTGCTGGAACTGAGGATGCGGAAGCTCAGCCCATGCAGGTGGATCGGGTGCGCATGCGGCGTGCGGTTCCTGACCTGCAGGACATAGCTCCTGCCGAGCTTCAGCTCCGCAAGTGGGGCGACGGGATCGGGCGTGTCGCCCGGCCATGCCACCTTGTTGATTGCCCAGAAGGTATAGCCGAGCGTGCCGCAGATGCCTGGTGCCGTCGCATGGTCGGCCGTTGCGGTGAAATCGAGAGGGATATGTTCGGCGGTCGAGAGATCGGCCTCGGCGATCGAATTGGCGGCAAGCGGTTTCACATCGCCGATATCGCGCTTCAGCGACGCGCCGGTTGCCCGCAACGTTGCGATCGTCCAGGGCGTGGAGCCGCGGAAATTGCCGAGCCTGACCACCGCGCCCTCCGTGTCCGGCATGCGCAGGACGAGGTCGACGCGCTGGCCGGGGCCGAAATCGAGCCGGTCGAGCGGGAAGGGCGCTTCGACCGGATTGCCGTCGAGCGCGATGACGAGCGCCGGTGCGCCTTCCATTCCGAGTGTGTAGATCCGCGTGACATCGGTCGCTGCCAGCCGGACGCGCACGAGGCCACCGGATGGCGCGTCGTAGGCGGGCTCCTGGCGCCAGTTGGCCGTGCGGATCGTCCCATAGGTGCCGCCGCGTGCCGCGTCGCGGGGCTTGAAGGGCGCGATGAAGGCGCCACCGCTTCCCAGCCGCCAGTCACGCAGGTTGAGCACGATTTCCGCATCGAAGTCGGGATCGTCAGGGTTTTCGACGACGATCACGCCGGTCAGGCCGTGGCCCATCTGGGTCAGCGTGTTGCAATGCGGATGATACCAGAAGGTGCCGGCATCCGGCGGCGTGAAGGCATAGTCGAAGCCGTCGCCGGGATAGACGTAAGGTTGGGTCATCTCCGGGACGCCATCCATGGCGTTGGCGATGCGCAGGCCGTGCCAGTGCACGGTTGTCGGCTCGTCAAGACCGTTCACCAGCCGGGCGGCAAACGGCTCACCCTTTTTCATGCGGATCACCGGCGGCATGCCGGTCGCGGTGGCCTCGCTCGTCCCATAGGTCATCACCTTTGGCGTGATGCCATCCTTGGCGAGCTCTGCGTCAATGAACCGCGCCTTGAGCAGGAGCGGCGAGGGGGCGGCGGCACCGCGTCCGGCGGCAAGGCCGGCACCGAGCGAGAAGGAGGCGGCCGCGGCGGCCGATCCCTGGAGAAGCGTGCGGCGGCTGATGACTGGCATGAGGATGGTTCCGGCGGGTTTCGGCGCTTCCGTTTAAACCGGATGCCCTCGTTCAGCAATTGCAAAGCGCCGGCAGCTTGCCGCCGGGGCTAGACGTCCTTCTTCTCCCCGGGTGCTGCCGCCAGCTTGTTGAAGAAGGAGGAGGTGCGCAGCAGATTGCGGAAGCGCATGCGGCGTGCGCCTGCCGGCACCGCGCCGCGCGCCGTCATGCGCAGCAGCGTATAGAGCATGAAGGCGGCAAGCACGGCGGCGGTATAGATGAACAGCGCCTGCGGTCCGAATATATCCAGCAGGAAAGAGGCAAACAGCGGCCCGACGACGGCGCCGCACGACCAGAAGAACAGCATGCCCGCCGACACCAGCGCATGCTGGCCCTCGGCCGCATGGTCGTTGGCATGGGCAGAACAGAGCGAGTAGAGCGGCATGGCGAAGGCGCCGAAGATGAAGATGCCGATGAAGTTCAGCCATTCGTCGCTGCCGGCGAAGAAGGCGAGGTAGAGACCGGCGATGAGCGAGCCGAAGGTGGCGAAGAGAATGATCAGCCGCCGGTCCAGCCGGTCGGAATAGAGCCCGAGCGGATATTGCAGCACCACCCCGCCGATGATGCCGGCGCTCATGAAAGTGGCGATCGCGGTGATCGACAGGCCGATACCCTCGGCATAGATCGGCCCGAGCGAGCGGAATGTCGAGTTCGTCAGCCCGACGACGATGCAGCCGACGGTCGCAAGCGGCGAGATGTTCCACAGCGCCTTGACGTCGAACTTGATTGCGTCCGGTGCGCCGGGGCTCGACCGGTCGGCAAAGGAAATCGGCACCAGCGACAGCGTCAGCGCCATCGAGACGATGGCAAACAGCTGGAAGCCCTCGATGCCGACGGTCGGGATCAGATATTGCGCTGCCGTGACTGAGCCGAGATCGACGAGCCGATAGATCGACAGCGTCCGCGCCCGGTTGGAATTGGTCACCCGCGCGTTCAGCCAGCTCTCGACGGTGGCGAACAGGCTGGCGAAACAGATGCCGGCAACCAGCCGCATCAGGAACCAGAACCACGGATCGATCAGCAGGACCATGGCGATCGACGCCGCCGAGGCGATGGCGGCCATGGCCGAAAACGTGCGGATATGGCCGATAGAGCGCAGGATGCGCGTCACATAGATGCAGCCGATGGCAAAGCCGATATTGTAGCCGGTGCCGATAAGGCCGATCAGCGAGGTCGAAAAGCCCTCATGCAGGCCCCGCAACGAAATATAGGTTCCCTGCAGCCCGTTGCCGCCGATCAGAATACCAGCCGTAACGAGGAGAGGGATGAGGGGACGTATCTGCGACATGGAAGGAGAAAATCCGGATTTCGGCGGCGACTCGCGCGGCACGTATCGCCTGCAGCCGTTTTTAGCCGTGTATCGGCTGGGAAAACAGCTAAATTCCGGCTTTTTCGTCGTTCCGGTCGAAGCCGTTGCTTTTGTGTCCGCCATCAGGCGATAGGCCGCTTAGAGTTGCGGCTTCTCCGCAACGTAAAGAAATCTGGAGAGCCTGGCGGTTGCGGCCAACTCGGCGGTCGTTGAAAGAAATGTCTGCCTGTTTTCGAACCAGCCGGCGTCCTCTTCTTTCAATAGGGCTTCGCGGCGGGATTGCCGAGCGCGACAGAGCCGCATGGCGAGACTTGCGACAGCGTCGGTGGTGTCCTTGCAACTTCGCAGCTCGAAGCCCGCTCCCTCAAGCATACCCTCATTGAAGCCCGCTGGAACGAGATGGAATTTTCCTTGGGACGCCCGGATGTCCAGTTCCTCCTTTGAGATGTCTCCGGTCAGGACGCATGCATCCGTAAGGATCAGTCGGCCGCCGGGCGTCAGCAGCCTGAACCAGTCCGCAAACACCGTTCGACGGTCGGTCAGGTGAATGATCGCATCTATGCAGGAGATGACGTCAAATTCCCCGGCTCCGAACGGTAGTGGCTGGCTGCAATCAGCGACGGCGAAGGTCGCTTGGTCAGGCAGATGCGCGCCAGCGGCAATCATTTTGGCCTGTTCGATCGCGGCTTCCTCGATGTCCACGCCCGTCAGGCGGCAGCCGGTCGCAGCGGCGATTGCAATCGATGGTCCGGCGGAGCCGCACGCGACATCAAGCAATCGGGCTTGCGGCCGCTCGTTGACGAGCCTGATGATTTCCTGTTGTTCGCCAAGCGTTCGCCAGCCCTGTTGGCCGAGATCCTCGCCATAGGCTTCCCGCCTGATGTCCGACGCCAGAATGCTGCTGAAGCGCGAATACTGGGCGCTGTAGAACTCATAGTTTCGTGTTTGGCGGGCCTGCTGTTTTTCGACGGTCATGGCCGTAGTCCTCCCGTTTGCAATCATACGCCTTGGATCGAGCGGGAGCCACTCCCCGCCAGACTGGGTTCGCATGGGCTGTCTTGCGGCCGTACCGAAGCTCCGGCCTTGACAAATCGGCCTCACCATGCGCTTTTCCGCCCGATTTTGACGCTGCCGCAGCGCGCTTTGGCGTGGCCGCGCGGCACCCATGGTTCCAGGATAATATGATGCATCGTTACCGCAGCCACACTTGTGCCGCTCTCAGCAAATCCGATGTCGGCCAGACCGTCCGCCTGTCCGGCTGGGTTCACCGCGTCCGCGACCATGGCGGCCTGCTGTTCATCGACCTTCGCGATCACTACGGCATGACGCAGATCGTCGTCGATCCGGACAGTCCGGCCTTCAAGACGGCCGAGACCGTGCGCGGCGAGTGGGTCATCCGCATTGACGGCCTCGTCAAGGCGCGCTCCGACGAGACCGTCAACAAGCACATGGCGACCGGCGAGATCGAGCTCTACGCGCAGGAGATCGAAGTGCTCTCCGCGGCCAAGGAACTGCCGCTGCCGGTGTTCGGCGAGCCGGACTATCCCGAAGACGTGCGCCTGAAATACCGCTTCCTCGACCTGCGCCGGGAAACGCTGCACCGGAACATCGTCAAGCGCACCCAGATCATCGCCGACATGCGCCGCCGCATGTCCGAGATCGGTTTCGCCGAATATTCGACGCCGATCCTGACGGCATCCTCGCCGGAAGGCGCGCGCGACTTCCTCGTTCCTTCCCGCATCCATGAAGGCAAGTTCTTCGCCCTGCCGCAGGCGCCGCAGCAGTACAAGCAGCTGCTGATGGTTGCCGGCTTCGACCGCTACTTCCAGATCGCCCCCTGCTTCCGCGACGAAGACCCGCGCGCCGACCGCCTGCCGGGCGAATTCTACCAGCTCGACCTGGAAATGAGCTTCGTCACCCAGGAAGACGTCTGGAACACGATGGAGCCGGTCATGCGCGGCGTCTTCGAGCAGTTCGCCGAAGGCAAGCCGGTGACGCAGGAGTTCCGTCGCATTCCCCATGAGACGGCGATCCGCACCTACGGCTCCGACAAGCCGGACCTGCGCAACCCGATCGAGATGCAGGCCGTCACCGAGCATTTCGCCGGTTCCGGCTTCAAGGTCTTCGCCAACATGATCGCCTCCAACCCGAAGGTCGAGGTCTGGGCAATCCCGGCCAAGACCGGCGGCTCCAGAGCCTTCTGCGACCGCATGAACGCCTGGGCGCAGTCGACCGGTCAGCCGGGCCTCGGCTATATCTTCTGGCGCAAGGAAGGCGAAAAGCTGGAAGGCGCAGGTCCGCTCGCCAAGAACATCGGCGAGGAACGCACCGACGCGATCCGCACCCAGCTCGGCCTCGATGATGGCGATGCCTGCTTCTTCGTCGCCGGCGATCCGGCGAAGTTCTACAAGTTCGCAGGCGAAGCCCGCACCCGCGCCGGCGAGGAACTGAACCTCGTCGACCGCGACCGGTTCGAGCTGTGCTGGATCATCGACTTCCCGTTCTACGAATGGCTGGAAGACGAAAAGAAGATCGACTTCGCCCACAACCCCTTCTCCATGCCGCAGGGCGGTCTGGAAGCCTTGAACACTCAGGATCCGCTGTCGCTCAAGGCCTACCAGTACGACCTCGTCTGCAACGGCTTCGAGATCGCCTCGGGTTCGATCCGCAACCAGCTGCCGGAAGTCATGGTCAAGGCGTTCGAACTGACGGGCAAGTCGGCCGAGGAGGTCGAGGAGCAGTTCGGCGGCCTCTACCGCGCCTTCCAGTACGGTGCCCCGCCGCATGGCGGCATGGCAGCCGGCATCGACCGGGTCATCATGCTGCTCGTCGGCGCCAAGAACCTGCGCGAGGTGACGCTGTTCCCGATGAACCAGCAGGCCCAGGACCTTTTGATGGGCGCCCCGAGCCCGGCAACGCCGGCGCAGCTGCGCGAACTCGCGCTGCGGGTCATCCCGACGGCGAAGAAGGACTGAGGTCTCCCGTCAATTTTGCGAGCTCGGAACCCGGCACTCCTGATTGCCGGGTTTTCTTTTTTGCGCAGGTTTTGATCAAGCCGCCGACCGCCCACGGGCTACGGGCACCAAAATTCGGAACTTTCTTGCCGCCACCGCTGTTGTTAACGCGTAGAAGCAAGGAGAAAGAGCATGCGCAAGACACTTCTGGCCGCCTCCGCGGTCTTCATGGCGATCACGGCGCCGGCTTTTGCCCAGGCCGTTGTCGTCGACCCCGGCATGACCAGTTCGACCACGGTGGAGCTTCCCGGCGAAGTTCGCACCTATGTCCTGCAGCGCGAGGTTCCGTCCGTCGCCTACGAGGGTGCCATCGTCGTCGGACAGCCTTTGCCAGACACGGTCCAGCTTCATCTGGTCGATGGGCACCCCGATTACGCCTATACCGTCGTTAACGAACGGCGCGTGATCGTCAATCCGCAAAACCGCACTGTGATTCAGGTTCTGGAATAGAGTGAAAACAAGAAAAGCCCCGGCCGCGCGGAAACGGCCGGGGCTTTTGATTATCCGGTTACAGGATATCAGTCGTTCGCCGTCACCTTGACGCCGAGCACGCTCGGCACCGTGTTAGGGGCGCCCATCGCCGCGCCGACGATCATCGGGAAGGGGACGGGCTTGGCCGGCTCGGCGCTGATGGTCAGGCTCTTCGGCGCGTCGAGATAGCTGTTGACGGCGGTCGAGACCTGGTTCTGCAATTCCGGCACGTTGAGCTGCGCCATCATCAGCGGCACCATGCCCTTGAGCGACTGGGCGAGCTGGTCGCCGGAAACGCCCTGTTGTCCACCGATATAATCCAGCACGCGCTTGGTGATCGTCGCGTCGTCGAAGCGGATCGAGGCGCTGTTGAAGGTCAGCTGCTGGACGAGACCCATCATTGCAAGGCCCATCGCCTGGTTGGCTTCTTCCTTGTTCGGATTGGCGGCCGCAGCCTTCGTCGCTTCCTGCATGGATTTCATGAATTCCATCGTATAGCCGGAAATATCGAAGGCGAGAGCAAGCCTGCCGACATTGGCGAAGTCGAAGGCGTATTCCTCCAGCGAAACATTGCCGGTGGCGACTTCCCAGCTGCCCTTCATCGTCACTTCGCCATCCAGCGTCTTCAGGCCGAGCTTTTCGATCGCATCCTTAGCCTTGGCGTCCTCGACATCCGAAAGATCGGCCTTGATGCCGGACAGCGTGGCGTCGAAATCGAAGCCGGCGTCGCTTTCCTGCTTGGTCAGATTGGCTTCGGATTCGGTAATCGCGAAGACCTGCTTGCCCTTGACGGTGACCGTGACCGGGCCGGTGCCGGCGGATTCGTAGAGAACGATATCGTTGATTGTGCCGCTCGACGGATTGCCGGGAATGGTCAGTCCGCTCATCGCGATGTCCTTGGCAGCCAAGGCAACGTCGTCTGCCTTGAAGTCGATGTCCGGCAGCGTGACCGTCTCGGCGTAGTAACCGCCGCCGTCTGTTTCCTCGACACCTTCGAGTGTCACTTCGCCGACCTTGAGATCCGTCTCCGGGGCTGCCATCGATTTGACGCTGACGCCGGAAAGCGTGATCGTCGTACCGTCCACTTCCACACCCTCATAGGCGATCGTCATGCCGTTCGAGGCATAGGCGGCATTCAGCTTGGCGACGAGGTCCGCGCCGTCGAGGGCGAAGGCCGGACCGGAAAGGCCGATGAAAGCGGCGCTCGCCAGCATCAGACGGAGATTGCGGGTATGCATCATGAGGTGATCCTTTGTTGGAAAGGTTTTGATTTGGAAGGCATTCCTAGTACGGATTGAGGCCGAAATATATTCGAATCCGTTGAGAGAGTCATGTCTTGGCGACATCGCTGTCCTGGCCGGAAACCGGTCTTCGAGGGGCAGCCACGATTGCTTGACGACAAGAGTAGCGGCTGGCGGGAACGCTGAACTTCAGCAGGCTGTGCATAGGCGTCCTTGTCTGGAATCGTTTTGACGGCGGCACTCGGCGCATAGCACGTCTGCAACCATATGTGGTAGCCGCCCGTGGCGCATTTTTGTTCTCCGGCGCGGCCGCCGCCGAGAGGGCTGCAGCCGTTGGTTCTCCACAGCGCAATGCCCTGCAATCCTTGCCGTTGCGGGTTTCTTGGGGTAGCAAGAAAGCATGGGACAAAGCCTTTTGCCGCCGTCGGGCGGAGACGATCATATTCTGCCTGTTGACCTCAAGGCGGCGCTCGAAGAGCGCTACCTTGCCTATGCGCTGTCGACGATCATGCACCGCGCACTGCCGGATGTTCGCGACGGCCTGAAGCCGGTGCATCGCCGCATCGTTCATGCGATGAGCGAAATGGGGCTGCGCTCCAACTCGTCCTTCAAGAAATGCGCCCGCATCGTCGGCGACGTCATCGGTAAGTTCCACCCGCATGGCGACCAGTCGGTCTATGACGCCCTGGTGCGTCTGGCGCAGGATTTCTCGCAGCGTTATCCGATCGTCGACGGGCAGGGCAACTTCGGCAATATCGACGGCGACAGCGCCGCCGCCTACCGCTATACCGAAGCGCGCATGACCGACGTGGCGAGCCTGCTTCTCGAAGGCATCGACCAGGACGCGGTCGACTTCCGCCCGACCTACAACGAGGAAGACCAGGAACCCGTCGTCCTGCCCGGTGCCTTTCCGAACCTTCTGGCGAATGGCGCCTCCGGCATCGCCGTCGGCATGGCGACCTCCATTCCGCCGCACAACGCGCATGAACTCTGCGATGCGGCGCTGCACCTGATCAAGAACCCGGATGCGACCATCGAAGACCTGATGCTCGATCCCAACAACCCCGAGCGGGGCGGGATCGAAGGCCCGGATCTTCCCACCGGCGGCATCATCATCGACAGCCGCGAGAGCATCATCGAAGCCTACAAGACCGGTCGCGGCGGTTTTCGCGTCCGTGCCAAATGGCAGGTCGAGGATACCGGTCGCGGCGGCTACCAGATCATCGTCACCGAAATCCCCTTCCAGGTGCAGAAGTCGCGGCTGATCGAGAAGATCGCCGAGCTGCTTTTGGCCCGCAAGCTGCCGCTCCTCGAAGACGTGCGTGACGAATCGGCCGAGGATGTCCGGCTGGTGCTGGTGCCGAAGAGCCGTTCGGTCGACCCGACGATCCTGATGGAATCGCTGTTCAAGCTGTCTGAGCTCGAAAACCGCATTCCGCTCAACATGAACGTGCTGTCGATGGGCCGCGTGCCCAAGGTGATGGCGCTGAACGAGGTCCTGCTCGAATGGCTGGACCATCGCCGCGAGGTCCTGCTGCGCCGCTCGCGCTTCCGGCTCGCCGCCATCGACCGCCGTCTCGAAATTTTGGGCGGCTATCTCATCGCCTATCTCAATCTCGATGAGGTCATTCGCATCATCCGCGAGGAGGACGAGCCGAAGCCCGCGCTGATCGCGCGCTTCACGCTCACCGACCTGCAGGCCGAATCGATCCTCAACATGCGGCTGCGCTCGCTGCGCAAGCTCGAGGAATTCGAGATCCGCACCGAATTCGACGCGCTGTCGAAGGAGAAAGCGGAAATCGAGGCGCTGCTTGCCTCCAACGACAAGCAGTGGCAGACCGTCGCCTGGGAAATCGGCGAGGTGAAGAAGAAATTCGCTAAGGCCACCGAGATCGGCCGCCGCCGGACGCTGTTCTCGAACGCTCCGGAAGCCGATCTGGAAGCGATCCAGCAGGCAATGATCGAGAAGGAACCGATCACTGTCGTCATTTCGGAAAAGGGCTGGATCCGGGCGCTGAAGGGCCACATCTCCGACGTCTCGACGCTGCAGTTCAAGGAAGGCGACGGCTTGAAGCTGTCGTTCACGGCCTCCACCACCGACCGCATCGTGGTCGTCACGACCGGCGGCAAGGCATACACGCTGGGCGGCGACAAACTGCCGGGCGGACGCGGCCATGGCGAGCCGCTGCGCATCATGGTCGACATGGAAAACGATCAGGACGTGCTGACCGCCTTCGTCCACGACCCCTCGCGCAAGCTGCTGATATCCTCGGCGGCCGGCAACGGCTTCGTGGTGCCGGAAACCGACATGGTCGCCAACACCCGCAAGGGCAAGCAGATCATGAACGTCGCCATGCCGGACGAGGCAAAGCTCGTCGTCCCGGTCAAGGGCGATCATGTTGCCATCGTCGGCGAGAACCGCAAGATGCTGGTCTTCCCGCTCGCGCAGATCCCGGAAATGGGCCGCGGCAAGGGCGTGCGTCTGCAGCGCTACAAGGATGGCGGCGTCTCGGACATCCGCTGCTTTGCAATCGCCGACGGCCTGACCTGGGCCGACAGCGCCGGCCGCAGCTTCACCAAGACCAGGGACGAACTCATCGAATGGCTGGGCGACCGCGCGTCTGCGGGCAGGACGGTGCCGAAGGGATTTCCGCGGAGCGGGAAATTTACGGGGTGATTTGCTGACGCGACGTTAGGAGTCGGCGAGGCGGCTTAGGGCGACCTTGTACTTCTCCATAAGATAATGGGCGGCTTCAAGCTGGCGTTCGAGGTCGGGATCAATTGCGCATAGACGTATGGTGTTGTCCGTTGCCGAGAGTTCAAGCTGGTCGCCGGCTTTCCATCCAAGCTTTCTCAGCAGCGCTTTTGGAATGACAACGCCTTCAGCATTCCCGATTTTCCGCACTTTGACTTTCATGCCTCACGCTCCAAAATCTCGTCGACTATGGCAGCGCCGTCTGCTGTAGGCATTCGTCGCCTCAACCCGTAAATGGAAACTCGGCAGCCGCATCCTTGTCACGTCCAGACTTCCTGCGCATCTGCCATATCGAATGCCCGATCAGCGCCAGGATCAGGATCGCGCCGCCGATGAGCGTCTGGACGGTCGGGACCTCCTCAAAGACGATCCAGATCCAGATCGGGGCGAGGATGGTCTCGAGCAGGTAGAACATGCCGACTTCCGGGGCGGAGAGATAGCGCGGGCCGGTGGCGAGGCAGAAGAAGGCAAGCGGAATCATGACCAACCCGTTGAAGACGATCCAGCCGGGATGGGCGATCGCCAGGCCCTCGGACGGCGACAGGAGATAGCCGACGATGCCAGGGAAGATGGCGGTTGCGAGCGGCACCAGGCCCATGTCCCGGCCGCTCGCCCGGCTGACGGTGATGGCGGACGCGAGCAGCAGCGCCGAGCAGACCGCCATGGCATCACCGAAGAAGTTGCCGCTTTTCAGGCCGTCCTGGACGATCAGCCCGACACCGAACACCATCACGGCCATCGTCAGCAGGGTGGCATTGGAAGGTCGTTCCTTGAGGAAGATCCAGGACAGCACGGCTGCGAACATCGAGGTGAACGCGACGAGGAAGACGACGTTGGCGGTTGCCGTGTTGAAGACGGACAGCAGGAAGGTGAAGGAGGCGAGACCGTAGAACAGGCCCGCGGCAAGGCCGGCCTTGCCCGGCACCAGCGCGATCTTGCGGCCGAGAAACTTATTGAGCACGACCCAGGCGAGCAGCGCCACCGCGAAGGTGGAGAGGCTGCGGACCGCAAGCAGCGACCAGACTTCGCCGTCGGCGGAGCGGATCAACGGGATATCGAAGGACAGGGCAAGGCCGCCAACGCCGGTGATGAGAAGGCCGCGGCGGTGGTGGGCGGCATCGATGGTTTGGCTCAAGATTCAGTCCCTATGTGGTGGCTGCACTCTCGCCTGTATAGCGCTCCCATCCGCGGGCCATAAGGTGCTCCTGCGGCAGAAACTTTGTCTTATAGTCCATCTTGCGCGATCCCTTGACCCAGTAGCCGAGATAGACATGCGGCAGGCTGCGGTCCTTCGCCTTGCGGATATGGTCAAGGATCATGAAGGTGCCGAGCGAGCGGTGCGACATGTCCGGGTCGAAATAGGAATAGACCATCGACAGGCCGTCGGCCATCTTGTCGGTAAGGGCGGCCGCGATCAGCGGACCCTTGGCCTTGCCGATACCGTCGCCTTCGACCTTCAACCGGTATTCGATGATCTTGGTGTTGACGTGGGTGTCCTCCACCATCATCGCATAGTCGAGGACGGACATGTCCGACATGCCGCCCTTCTGGTGGCGGTGGTCGAGATAGCGGCGGAACAGGCTGTACTGCTCGCTGGATGGCTCGGCCGGATATTCCGCCGAAACCACGTCACTGTTGAGAGCCAGGATGCGCCGCATTGAGCGGGTGGGGGAAAACTCGCCGGCGATGATCCTGACCGAGATGCAGGCCCGGCAGGTTTCGCAGGCCGGGCGATAGGCGATGTTCTGCGAGCGGCGGAAGCCGCCCTGGGTCAGGAGATCGTTGAGTTCGGGTGCCCGCTCGCCCACCATGTGGGTAAAAACCTTCCGCTCCATCTCCTGCGGCAGATACGGGCAGGTCGCCGGTGCGGTCAGGTAGAATTGTGGAGACGGTGCAGTTTGCGTGTTCATATGCTGCGGAGATCGCTCTTCGTGGCCGCTTCGAAAACATTAGCATGGCGCAAGATTGAAAAAGGTCAATCGCGACTTTTTGAGCAATAGGTCGCAATGCGCTAAATCTGTGTTTTCAGCTGTTTTCGCCGGGAAGGCGGGCGGGGGCACCGCTCGCCACCCGTCGCAAGGGCGAATCAGTAGAGGTCGCGACGCACCGTCACGGTGCCGATCAGAAGGTCGTGCAGCAGGCGGCCGCGGTCGGTGAAGAGGCCGATCAGCAGGACTAGCGGCGTCAACAGCGCGTTGGCGATCCAGAAGATCACCAGATGCACGATGGCGGTCAGGAAATCCATCGGCCGGCCGTCGGTGCGGGCAATCGCGATGCCCATCATGTTCATGCCGGGCGAGGCCTGTTTCACGCCGCCGACGGTGAGGCCGAAATAGAGCATGGCGAGACCGGCAAACAGCACGGGATAAAGCATGAAGCCGAGCCCGAGCGTCAGGATGCCGAAGAAGAAGACGACGACCGCTGCCGGAATCCACAGGAGCGCGACGATGGCATAGTCGATCACGAAAGCGATGACGCGGCGGCTCAAAACACCCTGATAGGCCCGCCAGTCATTGCTCGGGATACGCAAATTTTCATCCTGCACAGTCATGGCCGTTCTCCATCGTCAACAGCCAGGGATATGGGGAGCGCGGGCCAAAAATGCAAATGGCGGGTGAAAATAACGGCAAGGCCGGGTCATGCCGAGCGGATTGCGGTTACGTGCAGCCATTCCGTTTTTTCGCCGTCGTAACCACCGCCGATATTCTCGTCGATTTCGAAGCTCCAGCCGAGCGGTGCATATTGCGAGATTAGCCAATCGCGAGACGGATAGTTGTAGTAACGCTGAAACCGGTCGCGGCCGTCCGCCATCCCCGCCTTGTAGCTGGCGTAGAAGATGCCGTCTGGCTTAAGGGCGCGATGAATGCGGAACAATACCGCGGCCAGTTCCGGCCTTGGGACATGCAATAAGCAGGCATTCGCCCAGACACCGTCATAGATGTCGCGCTCTTCCAATTGATCAAACGGAAGAACAGCAACCGGTCGTCCCAGCAATTGTTCTGCCTGCTTGGCCATTTCCGGGGAACCGTCGGTCGATGTCACGTCGAAACCGCGCGTCAGCATGACAAGGCTGTCCTGCCCGCCACCGCATCCCAGTTCGAGAATTTTCGCGCCGGCAGGCAGCGCCGCAAGGAAGGGATCGAGGCGTTTGCTCTTCGCTGCGCGTGCCTGCAGCGCATAAGTATCCGCTTCAGCGGCGTAAAAGTTCAGGGTCTCGGCGTCCAGGCTGCGCACAGTGTCCCTTTCGAACGCCGGCTACTGCCGCTTCGCCAGAATGCGGGCGACGTCCATGGCGAAATAGCTGAGGATGCCGTCGCAGCCGGCGCGCTTGAAGGCGAGTAGGGTTTCCAGCATGACGCGCTCGCCGTCGATCCAGCCGTTGGCGGCGGCGGCCTTGATCATCGTATATTCGCCGGACACCTGGTAGGCGAAGACCGGCAGGCCGAAGCTTTCCTTCATCCGCCAGCAGATATCAAGATAGGGCAGGCCGGGCTTGACCATCAGCATGTCGGCGCCTTCCTCGACATCGAGGGCGGCGTCGCGCATCGCCTCGGTGCCGTTGGCGGGGTCGATGTAATAGGTCTTCTTGTCGCCCTTCAGGAGCCCGCCGGTGCCGATTGCCTCGCGGTAGGGGCCGTAGAAGGCGGAGGCGAACTTGGTGGCATAGGACATGATGCCGACATCCTGGTGGCCGGCCGCGTCGAGCGCCCGGCGGATGGCGCCGATGCGGCCGTCCATCATGTCGGAGGGGGCAATGATATCGGCGCCCGCCTCGGCCTGCATGACGGCGGCCCTGGCGATCTGCGCCACCGTCTCGTCGTTGACGATCTCGCCGTCACGCAGGATGCCGTCATGGCCGTGGCTGGTGAACGGATCGAGCGCCACGTCCGTGATGACGCCGATGTTCGGCACGGCCGTCTTGATCGCCCGCGTCGTCTCGTTGATCAGGTTGTTGGCGGCAAGGCTGTTGGAGCCGGTCTCGTCCCTGAGCGACATTTCGATGTTCGGAAAGGTGGCAAGGGCAGGGATGCCGAGGTCGGCGGCTTCCCTTGCTGCCTCGACAGCCTTGTCGACGCTCATGCGGCTGACGCCGGGCATCGCCTCGATCGGCTCGACGATGCCGGAGCCCGGAACGACGAAGATCGGCCAGATCAGGTCATCGACCGTCAGCCGGTTTTCCTGAACCATCCGGCGCGTCCAGTCGGCCTTGCGGTTGCGGCGCATGCGCCGGTGGCCGGTGATGAGGTCAACAGGGTTGGTCTTGTCGGTCATGTCGGTCGTCTTTCGGTCGTTCGTGTGGGTGGTGGCGGTTTATCATGCGGCACGGGCAAAGGAAAATGGTTGAGGTGCGGCACGTTCACTCTCCCCCGCAAGGGAGTTTGGCGCGGCCTCAACGGCCTTTATCCACGCCCGGAAAATCCGTCGTGGGTTTGCTTGATGTTTACTTGGCCGGGGCGCTGGAAAGTGCCGATGACTAAGTAATTTTATATGACGCCTTCCAGCGCCCCGTTCAGTGTTGGTCGACGGGCAACTCCGGTTTCTCTGCGGGGATGGCGGCACCTTTTTTCGGTACAGGGTGACGCTCGACTGATGCCGGATTGCTCCAGCATCGACGGCGCCACGAAAGGAATTGCTCGTCGCAAGCCCAGTCGCCGGTCCTGATGTGTGCCTCACAGGCACGCCCCGTCCTGTTTCAGACGAGAGGGAAACCATTTTCTGCCGGTCCACCGGGCAAAGGCTCACGTCCTTCCTTAACCCGGCACCGGTCCCGCCTCGCCGCGACGCCTCGCGGGGTAGCCGATGACGGAACGCCACGATCATGGCACAGGTTTTCGGGGCGGGGATCAGCGGGGAAACTGCGGGG
>NZ_KB902685.1 GCF_000379605.1 Rhizobium giardinii bv. giardinii H152
AGCCGAGCCGGCGAAAAACACTTCGTCACTCTTAAACCCGTCGCGGCCGATCTGTTGGGGAATCTTGTAGATCGCGGCACCCAGCGACGACGTGTCGGGCTTTGCGAGCTTTTCAGCAGCGTCGTAGATCTCGGTCGCCGATGTTATGGAGTATGGTGGATTGCAGAGGGCGGCATCAAAAAACCTCGGGTCGGATGTTGCTGCCATGGCGGAAGTGGCCTGCAGGAAAGCGACAATGGCGCCCGCGGCGAAAGCGCTACGGTGGCGGGACTTCGGTTTCAGCATGAGCAATCCTTTTGGGGTGGAGGTTGTCGAGATGGAACGTACACGCACAGGCTGTTAAATGCCCATCCTCTTTTCCGCCGTTCACAAGAAAATGTCGCTCGGTTGCCATCGATGTCGCTAATTGAATGAAAACTTAAACGAAAAGAAAGATTTTCACTTAATATTAGAAATGGCTTTTGGAATCTTAAAAAGTCAGATGGATCATGTGACACAGCAGAACGCGGCGAGGGTGAAGAAGCCAATGCGCAACACTCGCCAATGATGCTGGGCGGCTGCGAACCACGATAGCCGAACTATCATCCGCTAGTCCGACCTCGACGGGATGGCGGAGGGTCGCGTTGAAGATGTCTATGGAATTTCGGCGTGTGGTCGGAGACTTGTTGTCAAGCTTCTCAACCTCGGTCTGGACAGCGTCCTTGAGCTTGTGCGGCCTTCGCGGTCAGGCCTCCTCAAAGGCTTTTATCCGGACTTCCACGGCATCGAGGCTTGAATGTTTTCAGCAAGTCTTTCCCGTGCATGCCTTGGGCTTAGGGCTCAGTGCCTTTTGTTGACGGTGAGCTGGCCGGAACATTTCCTCAAGCAATGCCTTCAAGCGCGATAATCCTCGTCCTGGCGCATCGCTCGCGAATTGCTTTAAGCCGACTGTACTCTGGCGAATTGTACCAAGCCATCAGCTCTGCCATGTCTGGAAACTCGACGACGACCAGGCGGTGCGGCTCCCAATCACCTTCGAGTACCTTGGCCGCGCCGCCACGCCCGAGGTAGCGACCACCATAGCGTTGCTCGGTTGCTGGCACGTCCCGTTTGTACTCTTCGAAGGCATTGGCATCAAACACGTCGACGTCGGCGATGAGGTAAGCGGCCATTGTTGCGCTCCTTGGCCAACACGCTGCGCATGAGGCCCGAATTATTTGCGAGGATAACCCGGGCCTCTAGTCGTCTTTTTTCCACTTGGTGGCAGCGACCTTAGAGGCTTGGCCTCGGGGAAAAGGTGAAACCTCCTGCAAATTCAAGTGGCGGTACTTGGATATAGCGATAATTTTAGCTCTTTCTAAAATATTGGCAATATGGAAAGAAATCCTTATCCTGGATAGGGCGATGGTGCTCATTCCATCCATCAGTGGAGGTGGGTCATCCATGGGACGGGCGCTCAAGTCTAACCATTTCCTTCAATGAGCCTCACGACCAAGGGTCGGTGAAACGTACACCGCTCGGCCTCGGGCCTCTCACGATCATACTTCTTGCTGCACGCTTGAGAGTCCCTGACGCCTCACGTCCACTCCGCGCTGCTCGGACGCAGCCATTTCCCGTTGGGCCACCCAGTCCGTCGCACACCGCTGCCTGCTGGCCGTCAACTCCGGCTAGAGGATGTGGAACTTACGATTTCGACAGAGAGTGCCGCAGGTCGTGCCGATATCGCGGAGCAATTGTGCTCGTCTAAAAGTCTGTGGCCCAGCACTCGCAGTTTTTATGGCTTTTGCGCGAACGCCGCTGCCCGGGCGCGACCGGCCGAGAAGGAAAGCGCAGATCGAGCACGATTTCGTTCTGGCTCGGCCCGAGGGGTAGCACGCTATTCAGCCGGCGGGTACTCGTCGTCGACCTTATGAATGCGTAAGGATCTGCGAATGGATATGCGCGGGTCAAAGCATCAGGCCAGTAGGGTTGGGGCTGCGCGCGGCAGTTCATCATAAGGGCGAAAAGGCGCAGCTTGCTCCCGAGAAAAGCGGCTCAAAGGCGCTGGCATTTGTCATTCATTTGCATTACCATCGCATCGAAAAGTGGAGATAGCTATGGCTGCAAATGCACTCGTGCAAACTCGTATTGATGCCGAAGTTCGGGATAGAGCCTCCGCAGTGCTTGAAAAAATGGGGCTTACAGTATCGGACGCGGTTCGTATCTTGCTCACCCGGACGGCCAACGAGGGTGCGCTGCCACTCGAGCTTCTTTCAGGCAGCGAGGCCCATGACGCTTGGTTTCGCACCAAGGTGCTTGAAGCGCTGAACGATACTCGACCGGACGTTTCGGATGATGAAGTCGAGGCACAATTTGCTGAACGTCGAGCGGCAGCCCGGCTTAACGCGGGTTCTCGAAAATCGTGAAGCTTACTTGGTCTGCGTTCGCATTATCGGATCGCGACGCCATATTCACATACATGGAAGCGGAGAATCCGTCAGCCGCTATTCTGGTCGACGAACGGATCGTTGCTGCCGTTCGTCGGTTGATAGATTTTCCCGCGAGCGGTCGTGTTGGCAGAATTGCTGGCACCCGCGAACTGGTAATTAAACGGCACGCCGTACGTCGCGGCGTATGCAATTACCGAAACAGCGGTCCGTATTCTTCGCGTCCTCCATGGCGCGCAGGAATGGCCAGACACTTTGCCAACGAGATAGGCTTTGTTCTCGATGCCGAGAATCAACGGGTCGGTGGTTCGAACTACGCACTGCTTTTCAAGTATGTCAGGACTATCACAAGCGTTGTGGTCACAAGAACGAGCAGCAAGCGGGCCCGCCGGCTCCTCTTCTTGATTTTTGCTTTGGTGTCGGGCGCAACGTGCATCGCCCCTTCATTCAAGGGCGTAGCTCGGCAAGCATTGATCTGATCGGCGATCTTCTGTGCACGTTGAGGGTTATTTCCGGTATAGGGCGAAACAAAGAAGGTCTTGGCGGCACTAAAAGCACTGGGCTGTGAGAAATCATTCCTTAAGGCCAGTGCGCGCTCCTCGTCCAATGTAAAAAACGCGAGAAATGTCGCGCTTCCACTGCTGGTGACCGCAGCTTTGCCGAGATTGTCGAGGTCCAGTATCGAGCTGCGGAACATTCCCTCGCTAATTAGCTTGTTGTTGTCGAGCACGAGCCGCGGATATCCCCACCGCGGTCCGAAGAATACGAGCACACCTGCAGCGATAAATAGGCTTCCCAACACCGGTCCGATGAAATCGAATATGCGCCCCGCCAAAGTCGCAGACGCCGGCATGTCAAAAAATATCCCAATTAATAAACCGCCTAAGCCGACTCCAGCGATGCAAACGAAGATGTCTCGTCTGGATCCCTTCGGATGGAAAACCAGGCGCGCTTCTTCATGACCAGGCGTTTCGAACAAAATTTCGCTCGTCCTCATTGAGTGCCTTAGAAGCCAGAACCGCTGACCATTATAGATCGCCCGAAAGAACCAGACCATACCCTGCTTCTGGTCCGGCAGGAGACACCCGCGGCGACGGCCACGACACGATCATCGAGGCGGCCAACGCCGGTTCCGGCGACCAGCTGCTGCTGACCGACATCAATCCGACTGATGTGACGTGATACGCGACGCCATCGACCTGACGATCGTTGTCGCCCAAAGCGCGCCGGGCGCCGGTGGCACCACGCGGTTGCTGACCTGGCTCCGACAGTTGCGTTAATGGCAAACTTGCGAGAAGAGCCGCAGAGGTCGGCTCCTGATTGCAGTGCGGACCAAGAGGGCACAACTGCTACCGGAGATATTCTCGTTTTGTGCTCGCAGGATCAGATAACATCTCCTCGGGAACCGAGGCTCCGCCAACTTAGCGGTTTTTCGCAGCGACTACTGCTTCCGCCTGAATGATGCACATCTCAATTTCCTGTTTTGACATGCCGGTCGCTGCATTGGAAAAACGGTCCATGAGCGCCGCAAACTGAGGGTCCGTCGCGCTAGCAAGAGACACGCCCAGAAGCCAATTCGGCGAAGTCCCCAGCGCAACTGCAATCTTTACCAGCGTCGCCAGGTCCGGCTCTCTGCGACCGGAGGCATAGTGTGCATACCGGCGCTCATCTAACCCTATGCGGCGAGCAGCTTCCGCGTTGGAGATGCCGAGTTGTTTGGCGCGCTCCTGCAGCCGTTCAGCGAATATATCCATGGGAACAATTTGTTCCCGAATGACACAGCTATGGCCACGAACGATATGGAGTGTTATAAGAACAATATGTAGTAGGGATTGCACGATTTTCCAGACAGACCCGAGAAGAATTGGGGTGTGGAACCGATGGAACTGCGGCCGGGCGGCCGCACGGGTGCATATTGCCCAGCCGGTTGGCAAAGTCCTGCGCTCATTTCAAAATCACTTGAGAGAGGGAGACGATGGTGTCGCGTAATCCATTCCGGTCCAGAAAAAAGCAGCAAACAAGCCCTCAACCCGCGGACCACGACAGCCCTGCTGATGACGCCATCATCGATCAGGCACACGCGCTTTATGGCAGCGATGCAGCGACCGCAGTGGCCTACTGTGGGCTGGACGCCTGGTTCGAGGGAGAGGAGGTCGAGTTTCGCCGCTTCGCTCGACTGTTTCGTAGGCTCAGGAACTAATGAGCCAGCCGGTCTGGTCAGGCGACACCAACGGCGGGGGCGTAGTTGCAAGTGCCTCCTGTCTAGGGCATTTTCGCCTGAAAGGGGAACTGAATGCCGAGAGTAAAATCCGCAGAGTTATCTGAAGGTGCCGCTGACCTTGATCGCCTCATTGCCGACACATAAGGACCCAGTGGGTGGTATACGGGCGAGCATCGCCAAAGGTGAACCGGTGAAGATACTCGCAATTTCCGGCAGTGCACGCCAACTCTCCACCAACACTGCATTGTTGAGGGCGATGCAAGTCATAGCTCCGACGGGGATCATCGTTGAAGTGTTTGATGGCACAGGGGATTTGCCTGTCTTTTCGCCAGACCTCGAAGGTTCTGAGGAGCCCGATAATGTACGGCTTTTCAAACAGGCAATTTCAGAAAGTGACGGGATAGCCATCGCACGTGGACTTCGCTTCCTTCTGTCAAAATCGAATTGTCGATGGCCCGGCGTACCAACGGTGATTGTTGTGTGATCCGGTGAAAATCACATCGCAAAACAGATACTAAAAGCGCTAAGATCAGCGGTTAGAGTGTCATTTCGCCGATGCCAGTCCGGAAAGAGTTGAACGAGCAGGCCTACCTGAACATCCGAACTAGCGGAATGGACGGTTGCATGATCACACCCAGGGCACGCGCGCTGTGTCGGCCGGCCTGCATTGGCTTTGTGCCGGCCTGCATTGAGCTTGAAGCTGCCGCTGAGGCGGCCCGGCACCATGCTGTGACGTCCGGGCGCTGATAGGGTTCAACTGTCACGCGGTGCCGAATGATAGCCGCGGGCGTCATGCTGGCGAGCCGGCCGGAACCGCCGAGAAAGGCCGAACGCGCTCGCTCGACGGTAAGACACCGGCACCAAGCCATGCCCCTGCCGACATTGGCGCCAGTTTCGTTTGTGCCGACCTCGACGGAGCCCGCCGGGTGATCTTCCGGGCGCCCGCGCTCGCTTAGCGCACCGTCGCCTATCTCCCCGATCTCCAGCCGCAGGCGCAAACCGGGCTGGGGCCGCCTGATGATCATGCCCCGGGAGGTGGTGTAGGTCCTGAGGTTTAGGCGGCCATCAGTGTTTTCCATTTAGGGTCGGGTTGTTCAAGACCAACCTGATGGAAAGATCACCGATGACCAATGACATGATGAACGTGCGCTCGCTTGTTGAGAAGAGCGCGGACGCCGATTTATTGCGCGAGATGATTGGCTTTGCGGCCGAGCGGTTGATGGAGCTGGAGGTTGGCGGCGCGACCGGTGCTGGTTTCGGTGAGAAGAGCCCGATGCGTCTCGCTCAGCGCAATGGCTACCGTGATCGGGACTGGGAGACGCGGGCCGGAACCGTCGAACTGCGCATTCCTAAGTTGCGCAAGGGCAGCTACTTCCCAAGCTTTCTAGAGCCGCGTCGAATGGCAGAGAAGGCTCTGACGGCCGTCATTCAGGAAGCCTATATTCAAGGCATCTCGACGCGCTCGGTTGATGATCTGGTCAAGGCCATGGGCATGAGCGGCATCTCCAAGAGCCAGGTATCGCGGCTATGCGAGGAGATCGACGTCAAGGTGAAGGCGTTCCTCGACAGGCCGATTGAAGGTGACTGGCCACACATCTGGATCGATGCCACCTATCTGAAGGTCCGCCGCGGCGGGCGCATCGTTTCGGTTGCCGTCATCATCGCCGTCGGCGTCAACAGCGACGGCCGGCGTGAGGTACTTGGTATGGAAGTCGGCACGTCCGAAGCCGAGCCGATCTGGACGGAGTTCCTGCGCAGGCTGACCCGCCGAGGATTGCGCGGCGTGAAGCTTGTCGTCTCCGATGCGCATGAAGGCCTCAAGGCGGCTGTCACCAAGGTTCTCAGCGCCACCTGGCAAAGATGCCGGGTCCACTTCATGAGGAACGTTCTGGCGCATGCTGGCAAGAGCGGCCGGCGGGTCGTCTCGGCCTTCATCGCAACGGCCTTTGCCCAGGAGACCTCGGAGGCAGCCAGCGCGCAATGGCGCAACGTCGCCGATCAAATCAGACCGAAAGTTCCAAAGCTCGCCACCATCATGGACAACGCTGAAGAGGATGTGCTCGCATACATGACTTTCCCGAAAGAACACCGGGCAAAGCTGCATCGGATAAGATCGACAAGTCCTTTCCTTCCGAACGTGGTAAACTACTAACGCGCGGACGACCTCGAGGTGAAGCGTGGTGCATCGGCTGAAAGCGCCGCCGGGCCACCTCATTCGAGCCTTGCCGGATTGAGGCGTCCGCGCGCCTTTTGATTTGGCGGGCGCGGACGCCAAGTCTCGACGAAGCGTTCGTAGCTCTTCTGTGCTTGCTCGGCGAGACGCATCTCCTGGTCACGCAGTTTCTTGATGTTGTAGGCATAGGCGGGACCAGGCGTATTGCCTTTCTTCTGCGGTTTTCCCGCCTGCATTCCATCGCTCGCGTTTTGTGGGCGACGAGACTGGGGCGGACCCAGAGATAATCGGTCTCCTTGGTCAACATGTGCCAGACCAGAACTGTTAGTTTGCGAGCTACGGCGACGGCTGCGACCTGATGGCCGCGTCTGGCCCTGATCCGGACGAAGAAGGCGTGTAGCGGCCCAGGCGCTTTCGCCGCCGCCCATGCCGCCTCCACCAGCATGGCGCGGGCATGGCTACGGCCAATCTTGCTGATACGTCCGTGATGAGCAGCGCCGAGTCCGGACTGGCGAACTCGCGGATTGAGGCCGAAGTAGCTGACCAGCTTCTGCGGGCTCTTGAAGCGACGGATATCGCCGATGGCTGCCATCAAGCCGGTCGCCACGGTGAGGTTGACGCCGGTGATCGTGAGCAGCCGCCTGACCACGGGATCATCCATCGTGCTTTCGGCGATTTGCCGATCGAGAACCGCAAGATCTTCACCGAGCCGGTCGAGTTCGCGTACATGCCGCTCGATGGCAATCTGCTCATCCTCAGGCACAGGCTGGCGTTTAAGCCAGTCTCGCCCTCGACCGTTGAACAGATCGGCATGCGGGCACTTCGGAATCAGGTGGGCGTGCAGGATGGAATGGACCTCGTTCTTGATCCGCGTCCGATGCCGCACAACCTGGTAGCGGCGCGCCGCCAACCGCCGCATGCGCTCCGTGGCGGCGTCCGGCGTCCAGATCTCCGGCAGATAGCCCGCGGCATATAAGTTGGTCAAGGTGCCTGCATCGATCTTATCGGTCTTCACATGCGCCTGTGCGATCGCCTTGACCTGCAGCGGATTGGCAATCACTACTCTGCGCACGAACGGCGAGAGCACGCGAGACACCGCCATGCAGTTACCCGTCGCCTCTATCACCACTTCGTCTGTTGCCGAGAGGGTCTTGCCGAGACCCTCCAAGGCCGTTCGCGTCATATCAACACGACCACCATGGCGGAGCCGACCGTCTTCCCAGAAAACCAACTCGCCGAATGTTCGGTGGATATCAATCCCAATCACGCGTCGCATCAGCGCCTCCTGTCGATTGAACAACGGGAGCGGCGGGCGACACGACAACTACGGATTCGCGCTCTCGGCGCAACCGGGCGAGTCGCAGAGGCGGCCAGCTACTAACACGAGCTCGCAGCTCATCGGATGCATCGGCCTGCCCGCACCTTCGTGCTCCCGGTGCCTCTGTCCCGGATGGTCACACCATACGCCACGATCCACAAAAATCGCAGCCGAACGTCGGCACCGCAGATCTTATACCGGTTACGAATCCAATCGAGCGTCTCAACGGCGAAATCAAGCGACGCACCGAGGTCGTCGGCATCTTTCCGAACGACGAAGCCATCGTCCGTCTCGTCGGCGCACTGCTGCTCGAACAGAATGACGAATGGGCCGTCCAACGCGCCCGGTACCTGACACTTGAGACCATGGCGCAAATGAGCGATGATCCGCAAATCAATCTGCCCGCTGTGGCCCGCTGATATCCCTCCGGCTCTATGTCGGAAAGCACGGCCTTCAGCCGCGACCTACACTACCTCCCGGGGCACGGTCCGCCTGATGGTCCAAGCTCCAGTCAACAAGGGGAGGGCGGTGCGCCTTCCCCGGTCCGGTTGCGAGCAATGGCAAGCGTTCGCCTTGATCAGTGAGCCAGCATCTCCTCGACGATCTGCTTTCCATTCAAATCTGCAGGATAGTAGGTCGGCCAATTGGTGACCTCGTTCAGCAGCGCGGCGCGATCATTACCCCAATAGAGATGGTAGTGGTCAGCCTTCTCGGGGGCGATGATGTGGTCGCTGAACTGGATGAACCGAGGCGCCGCGTCATCCCCGGCGGTTTTCCTGAAGATGAAGCGAACCCCTCGATTGCCCTTCTTGTAGGTGAGGATTTCGTGGCCGTCCGTTTCATAGTCTCCGCTCACCGTTTCCTTGCCGCGGAAAAACGCGACCTTTTTTCCATGGACCACGATCCGGTCGACGTCGGTCTTGTATCCGATGTCATAGTAGGTGCGATATTCTGCGGCGCTCTTGTCGCCATGCTTCGCCTTGTCGGCCATCACCGGATCCAGCGTTCCGTCGGCAAGATAAGGATAGACGGACTGCCAGTCGCCTTCCCAGTCTGAAAGCAGGCGCGCCTTTACCTGGTCGTCATCGAAATATCCATCATACACCGATCCCTTCGCATCATGAGAATGGCCGTGGGCATGGTTGGTCCCGGTCTGGGCGCCAGCCGTCCCCGTGAGAACCAGCGTCGCGGCTACAGCCAGTGCGTAGCCGAGTGTTTTGATCACGTTGTTCATTCCCTGAAACCTTTTCGATTTGTCTGGCACGGACACACGCCCGCGCCGTGATGTAATAACATAACCATCTCCGATTAACCTACCTTGGTAGGGGGCGCAAGAGGCAGCTTGTTCGTGGTCAACGTCCCGCTCATCCATGGCGTCGGTGTCAAACCTGCACAGGCGGCAATCTGCTGCAGTGCTTCGGTCGAAAGAACGGCGGCAACCTCAAGCGCCGGCACCTTTTAAGGTAAGCAACATTGCCGGCGCCGGTACATGAGCCCCTAGCGTCTGAGGCAACAGAAAGGAGGGAATACGCTCGCTCTCCACCGCGGCGATTTGCTCAAGCGGCAACTCAAGACGATCGAGTTCTCGATTTCTTTGAGCCTTGAGATGCATCGGCAAACCACGGCCGTCTCCGGTGCAAAGCTCCTCAAGCCGTAGGCGGCGATCTTTGCGAAGCGGTTGATAGCCGCTGACGCCTTGGGCGAAAAGTAGACCTTTGACAAAGGAACTCGGGATCGAGCGCGTCACCTCTATCAGTATGTCGGCCCCAATGGTGAACTCAGGGACTATGGAAAGCGCGTCCTTGGTTTAAGGACGCAGTAAATCGACGCGTCTGTCGAGCGTCTGGGCGCGAGGCCTCAGCCGGTTTCGACAACGAACATCCTCGCTTCCTGAGCCTCTCGGCGTTCGGCCTTGATCGGTTCGTACTGCTCGGAATTGTAAAAGGCTAACGCTTGGGCCAGGGTTGCAAACTCAAGCACGCCAGCTATTGGGAAAGGCGACTCATCGCCTTCGAGAACCTGCGCAACACGACCGAAGTGCAGAATCTGCCCGCCCGCTTTTTCTAGAGCCGCCTGAAAGCAGGAGCGAGCGCCGCCTGCTTGGCGGGGTCGATGACACGCAGATTGATATGCACGTACGCTGGCATGGTACATCTCCAAATATTGCCAAATAATGCATAACACTATTATGCCGAGCTGGCTCGTTGAGAGCGGCAACGCGGTGGATTGGGAGACATATTGTAAAGGCGCTTACTCCGATGCTCAGGAGGCTGACTGCTAGTGCGGCCTCAGTCTAATTCGGAGCCAATTGGCGAGCGCCTCCGATCGGAACCCGATCGATGCGAGACTTCGGCGCTGACGTCAAACGCATTTTGCATGTGCAGCCGGTTGGAGTGCACAGGACGCCGGAGTCCCCGGCGCAGACCTTTTCATTCATCACCTTACAATCGGCGCCTTCCCATTCGCCGGTGCATGTACACCGGTTTGTATTTACATCGCAGCTGAAATTCAGAGATGAGCCTTGGATTTTACGGCTGGCTCCATCCGACGGGACGTGCATCAGCAAGACCATGAAAATCGCAGCAGCTACCCTATTCATCGTCCCTCCTCCAGACAGGAGCGCCGTCCTGCCAATCTTTCCCTAGTGCCTTTGCTGCAAATCCGTCGTTAGTGGGCCAATTGCCCGGTTCCTGCATTTCGCGGATCCGTCTGGCGTACTGGAGTACCGCAGCGGCCGCTGCAAGATTGAGCGCAACGGGACGACGACGAATTCGAGCGCGTAACCTATCTACGGCGATCGAGAGCCTGCGTTAATTGATCTTCTGTAAGGGCTGCCGGAAACCCGGCTTCTGCTTGGGCGCCGTCATGAACATTCTGCACTGACAGCCTTTCCCTATATCGCAGTTTTTCCAGATGTCTCCAGTCGAGTCCGTCAATTTGCAGTTTGGCAGCATGCCCTTACAGTCCGCTCCTTCCCAACGGCCATCGCATTTGCAAACGCCAGTATTAACGTCGCAGGAGAAGTTTAACCCCTGAGAACCTCCCAATCGGCTCGCCGCCTCTGCAACCGTCATTGTGAGCGCTAGCATTGCGAGAATAGCTGTGATCCTCATCGCACCGTCCTCCGTCGATCACTGATTGAAACCGGCCGCTTCGTCACTTTCGGCGAGGATTCCTTTGTGCAAAACGTCCCCGAATCCTCCTGAGGCGAGTGTGCTATTTATTATCAATGCAGACCCGTCTTGTCGTTCCGCGCGAGTCAACTGTCGCACAAGTGAACATTCCGCCGTCTGTGCAACTCCTGGAACTGCGTCAATTACGCCCCCCAAACCCGTGCACTCCTTATTGGTCAGCGGCATTGCTATGCCCATCGCTCTAATTCTGGGCGCCTGGCCAAGTTTCCGTATAGGCGTATTTACTTGAGGCAGCGCCTTCTGGTTCGGCGTTTCGGCAGATACTGCCCCCTCAGACGTGCTCACAAGGAAAGTCACGGCGATCAAATAAAGTGATCCCCTCGAAGACATTGGGTTATCCCCGCTGTGTTGAGAAATAATATTCGAGTTTGCTAATGTAACACAACTTTTTGGATCGGTCGATTAGGGAGATGTCGTTTGCCACCTAAACATGAGAATTCGGCGGTTCCGGCCGCATTTGGCATTTAACTGAGACTTGCAGACGGTAAACAACGGTCACAACAGCCCGGTGAATTTGGTGAATTAGGGAGAAATATACGTTTTTTCAAAGCCACGGAGGAAAGCCGTCTCTGCGAAAGCCAAAACGAAATCTCAAGTTAAGTGGCAAAGCTCTCACATTAAATGCCAATTCTCAGATTATGGTTGCCGTAACTATATGATTTTGTTGGCGGCAGAATCTTACGTTTAAATGCAAAACGACACTACAGGGCGATGATGCGCCCCGGTATGCTTTGGGCGACGCGCCGTATGTCTCGGCCGATTACGGTTCCCATGTTGCAGCTTCACGGTGCCAACGACGGCTGCATCCTCCCTGCGCAGGTCGATGACCGACATCAGTTCGCCGCACGGCGCACGAGGGAGGTCGCCCCTAACGTCGGTCACTTCCTGCACATCGAGACCCCTGAGGCGATTGCGGAACGGATTGCGGCATGGGCCGCGTAGCGGCCTTCAGCCTACTAAAAACGCGAACGAAGCTCCTCGACCACCGGAAGTGACCGGGCTGATGCACGGCGGCACTATCCGGTCCGCCTTGCAATCTCGCTGTAGGTGAGGCCCTGCTGCCGCAACGCTTGAAGCGTGTCGAATATTTCCTGACGAGATTGCCTGTGCGCCAAGCGGGCACGGCGCTGTTGTGACATGGCGCTGGCGATAGCATCTTCGGAGAGAATGGGTCTAACATTGGCGTGACCGTAAACGCTCATCTGTTCCTTGATTGCCTCCCTGAGATTTTGAACCAGGTGAAAGCGGTCAGCGACCTGACGGGCCTGAGGCGCGCCCTCTCGGGCTGCCTGAGCATATAAACCACAGCGATCTCGGCTCACGACCTCGATCGTCGGACGCTCTTGCAACCAAGATTTTGCGCTCTCGACGCTGCGGTCCTCCAGAACATCGACGACCGAATGACGCTCGAGATCGACCATGATCGTCCCGTACCGCGAGGAGTGCCGCCAGCTCCAATCATCGATGCCCACAACCCGAATAGTGTCTTTTTGTATGGACGCCGGATTACCGCGCTTCAATTGCCGCAAGATCGTGTCGTCGCTGATCGGCATGCCGAGCCGATGCATCAAGTTCTCTCCCGGACGACCGCCCAGTCTGTGGCCAACCAAGCCCACAATCTCAGCCATCCGCTCGGTTCGTCGCACATAGGGTGCCGCAATCTCGCGCAGCCTGTCGGTGAAGGTTCGTCGTCCGCATTTCCGGTGTCTACACTGCCACCGGTTCAGTGCCAGTTCGATTTCCACAGCTTGACCTTGAACAGGCAAGTCCTGGAGACGGCGGTTGTGCCAGCCGTGCCGGTGTCGACTTCGCGTTCCACAATCTGGGCAGATGCCGACAGGTTTCGCAGCAGCGGAAAACAACCCAGTTTGCTTCATCTTGAAGGATAATATCCAGAATTTTGACCCTCGGGCCGGGTGACCATTTCAATTGCGCTCGCATCCTGGCAGATAGCAGTCGAGGGGCTAACGTCCTGTTAACCACAGAAATTGAAGAAGAACCCGTTTAAATGCAAAGCGACAGTAGACAATGCCGCGCTGAGCACAGGTCTCCGGACTGGACCGCGCATCGAAGGAAGAAGGCCCCAAAGGAACAATGTCCAGCCGATGATCCAGCAAGCTGCGGCGAGGGAAATGGCATGGAGCAGCATGGCGGGGAGCCAGCCCGCAGATATCCGAACAACTGCTGAGAGCGACACGAGAACAAACGCGGCTGCCATGGGCGGGCTGACGGCAAGCCGGCTGCCATCGCGGATCATTGCGGCTCGCATCATGACGGCGACGATCATGCTTCCCATGGCACCCATCGTCAGGGCATGCAGGGCAGCAGCGAGGGGAACTTGGTGTGGGTCAGTCAATGCCAGGCCCGTAAGCAGCAGGCCGGTCGGGGTCCATGTCCAGGCTACGTGAAACATGAGCAATGCCGGGTAGCGGATGGTCTCCCAACTCTGCCACGCACTCATGCGGACCAGCAGCAGTGCCGCCGACACGAGCAAGAGAACACCCGACGCAAGTTTGTATTCGCTGACGCCAAGGCAGACCGCGGCGATAACGAGACCTATCGCCGCGTTTGAAAGCCATGCCCGGTCGCGTGGCACAGCCTGTACGCCTATGCGATCGAGCCAGCGGCGTGTGAAGGCGGGCACCGCCCGGCCGCCGACTAGGATGACCAGCACGACGAATACCAGGGGCGTCGCATTCTGGCCGGCAATCTGGATAGCGGAGGAGTTGGCAGAGGAGAGAGTTGCTGCACCTCCCAGTGCCATCGCACCTCCAACCGACCAGAAGCGGTTCCATGCGCGGGCGGATGTCAGAGCGACTGCAAGAATGAGGACCAAGCCGGCAAAATAGCCCGCTGCCCCAACCATGCGGATGGACAATGGCAGGCCATCCGTCCACCAGGCGGTTAAGCGGGCCACCAGCCAGAGGAACGTGATGACCTTTGAAAGAACCGGAGAGACCGGCCCTCGCTTGGTCCAGGCGGGCAGGGCGGTGAGAAGATAGCCGCCTGCTGCCGCGCCTCCCATGCCGAAGAGAAGTTCATGGCCATGCCACACAGTCCGCTCCGGCCCGATATTTTCCGGAATAAGCCAGACAACCGGTGCGGTGATCGCCGAAACCCCGGCCAGAAAAAACAGCGGCCGATGCGGCGCTTCCCAAAGGTCGCGCCACAGCGTCAAGATGCCGCCTTTCAACGCGCGGCTGCGGCGTTGAAGCGGGGAAAGAGGATGGTGTTCTCGATACGCATGTGGGCGATCAGATCGTCTGTGAACTTGCGCAAGCCGATATAGAGTGCCGTCCACGAGCCGCAGGCTTCCGGCGGAAGAGCAAAGCCGTGCGTTATATGTTCGATCGCCTGCAGATGCCGGGCTTCGTGATCGTGTTCATCCCGCATCTGCCTGATGGGATGTGAAATCGCCGGGCTTCCGCCGCGCTGCATCATCGGGAACAACACCTGTTCCTCTTTCATCATGTGGCTTTCGAGTTCGTCCTGAAGCGTGATCAGCGTCTCGGCGAGGCCGGTCGGCGCTGAAGGGTGGTCGCTGTGCACACGCTCCACTTTCTGTGCGAGAGGGATCAGAAAGGCGAGTTCCGTCCGGTGGGTCGCATGATATCGCGTTATAAGATGGGCGATCAGCGGCAAGGTTTCTTCCGGGGCATCTCGTCCCGCTGCCTGAGCAAGTGCATCGAGTTCGTTAAGCAGAGACGTCGGCGCCAGCCCGGCCTTTTCGGCCGCTTCCGCAAGCGGGACATCGCCCCCGCAGCAAAAGCTGATGCCGTGGCGGCGGAAGAGTTCGGCCGCGCCGGGCAGCTCTGCTGCGATTGCGCCGACGGTTTTGTCGAGGGTAATTTCGGTCATCATCTGCTCCTTGGTTGTCGTGTCGGTCTTACCGTGAGGCCGGCTGCTCCCTGCCGGGACGAAGGTTCTCCAGTCTCCCAGGTGACAGCCTTTTTGCTGTCTCTGTTGTCGCCTTGCCAAGCGCGAGCGACCGGCCCGATGGCAAGCCCCAGGAGGTCGATGGCGCGGTTCGCGATGTGATCGACGATCTCGCCAACGCTCTGGGGTTTGTGATAGAAGGCAGGCACCGGCGGCATGACGATCGCTCCCATTTCCGTGACGGCGCACATGTTGCGCAGATGACCGAGATGAAGCGGCGTCTCGCGGGTCAGCAGCACCAGACGCCTGCGCTCCTTGAGCTGCACATCTGCGGCCCGGGCGATCAGCGTGTCGGTATGCCCTGTCGCGATCGCCGACAGCGTGCGCATCGAACAGGGCGCGACGATCATGCCGCGAACGGGAAAGGAGCCGCTCGCGATCGCTGCACCAATGTCGTCCGCCGGATAATGTTTGTAGCAGAGCGATAGAAGATTGAACAATGCCGCCGGATCGGTCTCGTGCTGCAGCGTCCGGTGCGCCGCATCGGATATCACCAGATGTATCTCGATCGTCTCGAACTGCGCCAGTTTTTCGACGACCCGAACGGCAAGCGGTGCCCCAGAGGCGCCGGAAATGCCAACGACGACGCGTTCGTTTGTCATGGCAGGGTCTCGCCAATCCCGAGCGAGGCCCAGATCGTGTCGATGCGCTTGATCACGTCGGGCGCCATCGTCAGGACCTTACCCCATTCACGATCGGTTTCAGAGCCAATCTTGGTCGTGGCATCGAGCCCCAGTTTGCCGCCAAGGCCGGATTTGGGCGAGGCGAAATCGAGATAGTCGATGGGCGTCTTATCCACCGTCATGACATCGCGACTGGCATCGAAACGGGTGGACAATGCCCAGATGACATCTGGCCAGCGTCTGACATTAATGTCGCGATCGACGACGATGATCAGCTTGGTGTAGTTGAACTGCGGCAGCATCGACCACAAGCCCATCATGATCCGACGTGCCTGGCCCGGGTAGCGCTTGTCGATCGACACGACGATGGCGCGATAGGAACAGGCCTCGGGCGGTAGCCACAGATCGGCGACTTCTGGAAACTGACGTTTGACGAGCGGCAGGAAAAGGACGTTCATCGCCTCTCCGAGGCAGGCGGGCTCGTCCGGCGGTCGACTGGTATAGGTGGAAAGATAGAGCGGGTCGCGGCGCATGGTGATCGCCGAAAGGGTCAGCACGGGAAAATCCTCGACGGAATTGTAATAGCCGGTGTGATCGCCGTATGGGCCTTCCCCGGCTGTCTCCGTCGCCGAGACGGTGCCTTCGAGGATGATTTCCGCTTCCGCCGGCACGGGTAGAGGCACCGTCAGCCCCGCGGTGACGTCCTGCCGTTTGCCTTTCAGGAGCCCCGCGAAGCCAAGCTCGCTCATGCCGTCCGGCAGCGGCATGACCGCAGCAAATATGGTCGCGGGCGCAGCGCCGATTGCGATTGCGACCGGCATGTCTTGCCCGGCCGCCTGCCACATCCTGTGGTGCCGTGCCCCGCCCCGTTGCGCCAGCCAGCGCATGATGAGGCGATCGCGGCCAAGTTTCTGCATGCGGTAGATGCCGACGTTGATATCGTCCGGGTCGTCCGGCGCACGGGTGATCACCAGCGGCCACGTGACAAGCGGCGCCGGCTCTCCGGGCCAGCAGGTCTGGATCGGCAGGTGGTCAAGGTCGATTTCGTGCCCCCGCCAGGCACGCTCCTGGCAGGGTGCGCGCGACACCGAGCGCGTGTTGAGGTTGAGCGCGGCTTTCAGGTGTGGTAACTGGCGCCACGCATCGCTCAGTGACTTGGGTGGCTGCGGGCCGCGCAAATCGGCGAGGAGATTGGCGAGAGTAGGCAGGCCGCCGCTCTCGAGCCCCAGGCCCCATTCTATCCTTTCGCGGGTACCGAACAGATTGGCGAGAAGCGGTATCGCATGCGTCCGGCCCGAACCATCGACGGGGTTCTCAAAGAGCAGCGCTGGCCCCTGGCGGTCGAGCACCCGGCGGTGAATCTCGGTGATCTCGTGGACCAGCGAAACGGGACGCGCCACACGCGTCAATTGGCCCTTCCTTTCGAGGAATGTCACGAATTCTCGAAGATTGGCATGATTGCGGGGAATGGGCACATCTGAGTTCATGGTTTTGGTTTGCAGAAGAAAATGCGACCGGTCTTTGTGCTGGCGCAAACTTCTCAAATGCGTCCCCGAATAGTCTTGATGCTTGTCTTGAACTTCGGGAATCCTTGAATGCTTGTTCCATCTGTCCTGGCGAAACCTCTTGATTTCGCTCCACTTGCATTGATCGAGCATTTTGCGAGGCGGATTTTCGACCGCGTCCTGAAGGTCCATCCGGACCTGTTCGAGCGCTTGGGCGACTACAGGTCGAAGCGCTTCTGCTTCTCACCGAGCGATCTGCCGCTGCATTTCGTCGTCATCCCCGAGGGGCGCGTGGTGGAGGTCAGTCGCGGCATTCGACAGCCAACCGCCGATGCCGTGATTTCCGGTCCGCTTTTCATTCTGCTTGCGTTGCTGGAAGGGCGCTGCGACGGGGACGCCTTGTTCTTTTCCCGCGACCTTATGGTCACAGGCGATATT
The DNA here is from genome assembly GCF_000379605.1 of Rhizobium giardinii bv. giardinii H152. Taxonomy (GTDB): domain Bacteria; phylum Pseudomonadota; class Alphaproteobacteria; order Rhizobiales; family Rhizobiaceae; genus Pararhizobium; species Pararhizobium giardinii. Next base: position 17,814 of record NZ_KB902685.1, read on the forward strand.
GAAGCCATGCTGGCGCTTCGCAACGCTCTCGACGACAGCGTGATCGACCTTGCGGCGGATCTCGGCGGCATGACCGGTCCTCTCGCACCACTGGTGATCAGCACCGCGCGCTATATCCGCAGCCGCGCATTGCGGGGAAAGGCGTTGTGATGGAACTGATTTGCCCTGCCGGCACGCCGGCCGCCTTCAAGGAAGCCGTGGATGCGGGCGCCGACGCCGTCTATTGCGGATTCCGCGACGAAACCAACGCCCGTAATTTTCCCGGTCTGAACTTCAGCCGCGAGGAACTCGGGCAATCGATCGTCTACGCAAAAGCCAGAAACGTCCAGACCTTCGTCGCACTTAATACTTTCATGCGGGCCGGCTGCGAGAGCCTTTGGCACAAGGCCGCAGATGACGCCGTCCGCCTGGGTGCCAGTGCGCTGATTCTGGCCGACTTCGGGCTGATGGCTTATGTGGCGGAAACCTATCCGCAGCAGCGCCTGCACGTCTCGGTGCAGGCGTCCGCTTCCAACCGCGAAGCGATCCGGTTTCTCGTCGATGCATTCGGTGCCCGGCGCGTCGTTCTTCCGCGCATCCTCACAGTGCAGGACATTGCCCGATTGACCCGGCAAATCGATTGCGAGGTCGAGGTCTTCGCTTTCGGCGGGCTGTGCGTCATGGCCGAGGGGCGCTGCTCGCTCTCCTCCTATGCCACCGGCAAATCCCCCAACATGAACGGCGTCTGTTCGCCGGCAAGCCATGTGAAATACCGGCAGGAGGGCGCCGAGATGACTTCCGAGCTCGGCGATTACACGATCAATCGCTACGGCCCCGGCGAAGCGGCGGGGTACCCGACGCTGTGCAAGGGGCGTTTTTCGGTCGGCGAAGAGAGCGGCTACGCTTTCGAGGATCCGGTATCGCTTGACGTGATGGACCATCTCGACGCCTTGCGGGACGCCGGCGTTTCGGCGCTCAAGATCGAGGGGCGGCAACGGGGCAAGGCCTACGTCGCCGAAGTGGTTGCAACGTTGAAGAAATCGCTCACTGCTGACGCTTCAGGGCGGGCAGCGCTGATTTCGCGTCTCCGGCTGATGAGCGAGGGGCAGCGCACGACCTCGGGCGCTTTCGAGAAACGCTGGCGATAGGACCGATCGATGAGCACGCCTCGCAAGCCGAGCCTCAGCCTCGGCCCTATCTACTATCTCTGGGACGGCGCAAAGTGGCGAGACTTCTATTTTCGCATCGCCGATGAAGCGCCCGTGGCGCATGTCGTTCTTGGCGAGACCGTCTGTTCGAAACGCCAGAATTTCACGGAGCCGCACATTGCCGACGTCGTCGACCGCCTTGAGGCGGCGGGTAAACGCGTGACCCTATCGTCGCTTGCCATGGTGACGCTCGAGCGTGAAAGTCAGCATGTCCGCTCGCTCGTCTTCGACAGCAGCCACCCGATCGAGGCTAATGATCTCGCCGCTCTCGGCCTGCTCCGGGGAACACCCCACTCCATCGGTCCGCTTGTCAATGTCTACAACGCGGCTACGGCCCGAGTGTTGGCAGCCAGGGGAGCCGAGAATATCTGCCTCCCGCCCGAATTGCCGATGCGATCGATATGCACCCTTGCGGCCGAGATGCCGGATTTTTCGTTCGAGATCTTCGCCTTCGGGCGCATGCCGCTGGCGATTTCGGCGCGCTGCGCGCATGCCCGCTCCAAAGGCCTGACCAAGGACAATTGCCAGTTCATCTGCAGGGAGGAACCGGACGGGTTGCCGCTTCGCACGCTCGACAGCCAGTCCTTCCTGGTGCTCAATGGCGTTCAGACCATGTCGCACAGTTGTGTAGCGCTGGTGGAAGAACTAACCGAGATCGCCTCAGCCGGGATTTCGCGAATTCGCCTGTCGCCTCAGGATTGCGACATGGTTGCGGTCGTGCAGATTTACGATGCCGTTCTGTCGGGCCGCCTCGACAGCGGCGAGGCCCTGACGCGGCTGGCCGCGATCTATCCGTCAACGCCCTTCTCCAATGGCTTCTACCACCAGGAAAAGGGAGCCGCCTGGGTCGCACGAGCGCGCAACGCCACCCTCGGAGCCTGAGGCCCGCAGCACGCTGAGAGCGGTTCCAATAAAAAGGATGTGGCTATTTTTTGCGCAGGCTCCGGACGGAAAACCGGTTCGCACTTTCCCGGAATTTTTCTAGCGCGGCCGAACCGGCTTGCCGCGTCCATCGGGTTTAAAAATGCGGTTCGGGTGTGTCGGCGACGGGGTTGGCTGGTGTTCCCGTGCCTCGATGACCAGCATGTCCATCAAAGCGCTGAAATCACCAGACCAAACCGGGCTGGTTGCCATGATTTCCAGAAGGTCCTGCCGGTGTTTCGCCTGGCTTCTCGCATTCATCGCCGTTCTCCCACATCATATGTTGATAAGTGTATCAGCGCAGGAACAGGAAGAATTTGTCGGGGAGCAAAGACGATGCCGATCTTCCAGCGTCTTCCCCGCATCAATCTCGCCGCGGCGTTGGACGGATTGCGATGAAAAGAGCGCAGGCACCGAGTACGCCGCCGAGAACGAGCTTAACCGGTGCTGCCGGCGAGACGCTTGTCCAGACCCAGGCATAACTGAGCGCCATCGCCGCGACAGCAAGCAATTTGGCAGTCAAGGTGATGGCACGCTGGCTGCGCCAGCAACGCAAACCGCGGCCCACAACCACATTTGATAGAAGCCAGGCTTCCAGGTTGGGTGACGATTTGGAAAAGAGCCATGCAGCCAGAATTAGAAAAGGTGTCGTCGGCAGAAGCGGCAGAACGATACCAAGGATGCCAGCGCCGACGCACAGCCAGGCGGTAGCCAGGATTGGAATCCGTGTCATCCGACCATGTCTTTGTTCGGATCGTGGCGTAGTGCGAACGTGTGCTCCTCGGCATGTCGCTCCAGAAGCAACAAAGAGCGGACGAGACCCGAGCCTGCGGAAGCCTCTGCTGCAATATCCAGGAGCAACAGACTTGCCTCCATCAACACGCCTAGCTCGAAGGAATCGGAATTCTGCATGTCGAAATCACCCAAAAGCGAAAGCAGGGAGGATATCTTGCGCTTTTGCTCGCGAACGGCCGAGCGCAGCCGCTTTCGCGCTCGCTTGAGCTCGAAAGATTCCAGCCGCTGGATGGCTTCGGAAACGCGGTCACGGCAGCCGCAGTCGAGGGCGCTGCTTCGAACGACGTTTCGCACTTGCCGTATGGCCTCGAGTATCTCGGCCTGGCGCGGCACGGGCGATCCTTTCAATGGCTCGAGGTTATCATGCATTTCCGGTCTTTTCGTTTTGATGCGAATACGTTTGAGAACGGCTGGCGTACTTGATCAATACGGTAGCCGTTCAAATCGGTGACGTTGACGCGAGGCGGTGCGTGTTCCCAGGGGTTTGCGCGGAGCGGGTCGCCGTCTTTTCGGCGACATCCGTGTTTTCGAGACCCTGCTGGAGAACATGGCTTTGTTCCCGCGGTTCAATGCTGTACCGGCCGCTTACAAGCCGGCCGCGGCGATTTCTGAGTCGAGGCGTTCGCGGGCCTTCTTGGGAAGCTTGGCGGCCTTGACGGCATCGATATTTGTCGGGGCATCACCAACGACGACCAGGGCGATCATCCCCATGCCCACATGCGGCGCGCATTTAACGGCGTAGGCGCCGGGCGCGCCAAACGTTACCTTGATCTGTTCGTTCATCTTGCCCTTGAACGGCGCAGCGCCGTCCGGGATCAGGTCCTTCACGGTTTCGGCATTGTGGGACTTGTCCGTCGGGACGAAGGTGACGGTGTCTCCCAAGGCGATCTTGACCGAAGCGGGTTCGAAAATCATCGCTCCGCCCGCACCCTTGTTCAACATGTGAACTTCGAAGTCGGCGGCGCCGGCCAGAGAGGCAAATGCGGCGGTCAAAAAGGTAGCGCCGACGAGAGTTTTAAGGACCATGCTCATTTATTCTTACTCCTGAATCAGAAGCCCGACCGGCCTCGTCGGGAGTGAGATTAGGCGAGCAGACCACGCTCATCTTTGATGTGAAGCAAACAGTCTGGAAGAAGCGCTTAGTCCTTGATATGCGCCGCCAGCGCTGAAAGGCCATCCATATCACGGATCAGGAGCTTCTGCCGGCCGCCCTCCACGAGCCCTTTCGTTTCCCAGGCGCTCAGGATGCGTGAGACCGTGTGAAGCGTTGTCCCGGTCATTTCCGCGATGTCCTGGCGCGAGATCGGAAAGTCGATCCGGATGCCGGCGCCTTCCTGTTTCCCGGCCTGACCGGCGAGCCGGAGCACCGCATGCGCAACCCGCCGCTCGACCTCTTGGGTCGACATTTCACGGATGCGTGTATGCGCTTCTTCAAGCCGCTGGCCGATGGTTTGCATGGCGGTGACAGCCAGATGTGGGTTCTTGTCGATGAATTGCGGCCACAGCTCCGTTGGCCAGCAGATGGCAATGCTCTCCGATACGGCCAAGGCGGTACCAGGATAGTCACTTCTCTGAAGCGCCTTGGCAAAACCGAACAGGTCGCCGGGGTGAACGACCCTAACGATGATCTGTTGGCCGTCCTCGGTGACTTGCGTGACTTTCAGCCGCCCGTGCAGCAGGAGAAAGAAATGCGTGGCGGCAGCGCCTTGCTCGAACACGGCCTCGCCGGCCGGCACACGGCGCGACGTGGAGTGGCCCATCAGCCGCTCGAGATCAGCGTCGCTCATCCTTTCGAACAAAGGAAAGGACCTGACCAAGCTTCTGTCGATTTTCACGTGCACCCACTCCGTCCGCTATAGGGCTTTCTAGCATGGCGGTCCGGTTCAACGAAAGGTTAGATATCGTCGCAGGACGCGCGTCTCAGAGCTGAATGCCCCTGTCGCGCAGCCTGTTGAGGAGAGGTGCGTACCAGCGCGTCGATCTGATGAGACGGAAGCCCAGATGGTCGGGAGGTGTGCCGACTGCGCAGCCGCCGCCCCTGGGATCCCTGACGAAGGACGTCATGGGCGAGCGATGATTGCCGACGGTCACGTAGACGCCGCATGTCGGTTCGATACTCCTGACCGAACCGTCGCTTTTGAGCTGAACGCGCTGGTGGCAGGTGTCCGTCCATTCCCAGACATTGCCGCCGAAGTCGGCAAGTCCGTGTTCGTTTTCGCCGAAGCTGCCGAGGATGCGCGGAGCCGGATCGCGTTTCGCGCGTTCGGCCGCTTCACGGCGATAATCCGCGAGCCACCGGATCGCCGGGTTGTTGCCGTTTGGGTCGAGCCCCAGCGCGTCGTCCGGAAAACTCGTTCCCGCCGCGAAGGCGAGTTGCCGATCGCTGGGCAGTGTCCAGAAGGAGCCGGTCTTTCTCGACAACCAGGCTGCATAGGTTTGGGCGTCATCGTAGCTGACACCGGTAACCGGCAGGTCCGGCTGAGCGGTTGAAATTCCCTCGGGCGGATCGCAGACATAGTCGGCGACGCAGGTTTCGTAGTCGCCGATCGATACCTGGAATTTCATGATCGTCAGGGGTCGCGTTTCGGTCACTGTGACCATCGGGGCGTCGACGACATAGCTGCCGCGCAGATATTCTCCGTCTCCGCGATAGGAGAATTGGCGCGGCTGAATAACAACCGTGCGCGGCTCGTGGAGGGCTGCATCGGCCGGCGCCGCGTCAAGGAGGCCTGACTGCTGGACGACACTTGCTGCCAGGACCGCCAGGAGCACTGCGGGAATGAGCGTTTGAACCATCGGCTTTGTGAATGTGGCCTGAAATGCGGGCATCGCCGCCCCCTGGAAACGCAACCGGGCAGTGTCGCAGCCGGGTTCATGTCTCGCGTGGCGATGCAGGCCCTGAGAAGGGCCTGCATCTGTTTGAAGGAATATCAGCTTCCGCTCGATGCCAGAACCGATGTCATGAGATCGTCGTTCCAGTCGCCGGTCACGGTGAAGTGCGCGGCAGCCCCCAGTTCAAAGGCCTCGATCAGGTTGTGGTTCACATAGGCGTAGATGCCGGGCTGCTCGAAAGTATAGAAGGCAGCGCCCGCAGTCCCGCCCGGGATGAACCAGGTTTCCTGGTCGCGATCGGGAATGTTGTTGAATTTGCCCGTCGCCCAGACGAAGTTTCCGTGGCCGCCGATCAGGTGCGGCCGGGTGTCGCGGTTGGCCTGCGAATGGACGATCAGCACCTTTTCGCCCACGGCGGCTTTCAGCGCATTCTCGCCGGTCAGCGCGCCGACCGCCCCGTTGAAGACGATATGGCTCGGCGTCAGGGTGCGCATCACTTCCAGCGTGTCTGCATAGGCATCGCCGACGCTCTCGTATTTCTTGTACTTCCCGGCCTCATCCTTCGGCACGTAGAAGTCCTGCTCGCCAACATAGTAGACGCGGTCGTAGGTGAGTGGGTGACCCTGGCCGTCGTCCAAGCCGTCACGCGGCAGCACCATGATCGCGCCGTTCATTCCAGAGGTGACGTGCCACGGCACCATTCCGGGAGGTGCGCAATGGTAGACGAAGACGCCCGCCTTGGTTGCTTTGAAGCGAAGGATCGTCTTCTCACCGGGATTGACGACCGTCAGTGCCCCGCCGCCCAGAGCGCCGGTTGCCGCGTGGAAGTCGATGTTGTGCTGGAGCGTGTTGGTTTCCGGGTTGATCAGCGTCAGCTCGACGTAGTCGTCCTGATGCACAACCATGAGGGGACCAGGCACCGACCCGTTGAACGTCATGGCATGAATTTCGGTACCTTGATCGTCGACGATCATCTTCTTTTCCTCGATCGTCAAAGTGAATTCGACGACCTTCGGCCCGCCTTCGGCTTTCTGCGTGTGTTCATGTACGAAGGGCGGCTTGATGAGCTCGACCTTCCTGCGCGGCAGGGTCGAGAGATCGGCGGGCTTCATCTTTGCCGGCGGCTCTTCCGCCTGGGCAAAATTTGCGGTGACAAGCGGGGCGACGGCGCTTGCAAATGCGGCGCCGGCCAATATCGAACGCCGGGTCATCTGGATATGGTCAGTCATCGGTTCTCTCCTTGAGCAAGAGCGGAGCTATCCCCGTTCTGTTGAGCACCAATGTATTCGCCATCGCTGATCCATCTTTGCTCCGGCACAAACATTTCGAGATCTTCCTTGCGTGTTCTCAAAGAAGAGTGGTCGCTTTCACTGTTGAATGCCTCCAGATAAAGGAGCTTTCGAAATGACGACCATGACGACACCTGCCGGCAAGCGAAACGGCGTTCCCAGAGGACTAGCAAGAACCGGTCCGGTTCTTTTTTCCTACGGGTTTCGTCCGTTTTTCCTCGGCGGTGCGCTATGGGCTATCGTTGCCATGGGCATTTGGATCTTGACCATTGCGGGTGGCATGACGGTTGCCGAGGAATATGGGGCCCATCACTGGCACGCGCACGAAATGCTGTTCGGGTATTCTTCCGCCGTCCTTGCGGGGTTTCTGCTCACGGCCGTGCCGAACTGGACGGGCCGTCTGCCGGTCTCCGGCTGGCCGCTTTTCATTCTCTTTATTCTGTGGCTTTCCGGCAGGCTGGTCTTCCTGGCGTCGGACCAAACCGGGATTGCCGTGGCGGTCGCCGTCGATGCCTTGTTTCTCCCCGTCTTGCTTCTCATCTGCGTGCGTGAAGTCGTCGCCGGTCGGAAATGGAAGGATCTGAAAGTCATCGCCGGCCTCGTCGCGCTTTCCGTGGCCAATCTTTTCTTTCACTATGAAGTGGTTGCCGGCGAACATCCAGACTTTGCCTATAGGCTGGCGATCGCTGCCTATGTCGGGCTGATCATGGTCATCGGCGGGCGGATCATTCCGAGCTTCACCCGCAACTGGATCAGTGGTCGCGGCAGGACCGATTTTCCGGCGCCCTTCAATTCCTTCGACAGCGGCTGCATTGCAGTGGGTGTTCTGGCGTTGGGGCTATGGGTGAGCGCGCCCGATCTTCAGGTTACAGCCATCGCTGCCCTGACCGGTGCCGTACTCCACGCCGTCCGGCTCTGGCGCTGGCGGGGCTGGACGACGTTCGCCGAGATGCTGGTCGCAATTCTGCATGTCGCCTATCTGTTCGTGCCCCTCGGCTTCATCGCGATCGCCTTGGCTTCCCTGGATATTGTCGACCCGACATCCGCCTTGCATGTGATGACAATCGGCACGGTCGCCTCGATGATGATCGCCGTCATGACCCGCGCGAGTCGCGGGCACACGGGACGAATCCTGACAGCTTCGAAAATGACCTGCGCTTCCTACGCGGCGATTGTGGCCTGTGCGCTTGCCCGCCCCGCCACCGCGCTTCTTCCAGAGTTTACCCCTGCGATCTACGCTTTGTCGGGTGGTCTGTGGATATGCGCTTTCGGGCTTTTCGTTATCGAATATGGCCCGATGCTGGTGCTCGCTCGCCGCAGGATCTGAGGTTCAGTCAGGACTAATACTGTCTCGGAGCGTACAAAATCAATAATATTTATGGATGCCAAAGGAAATGTCATAAATCCCAAAGGAAACGGATTTAGCGAAATAAAGTCCGGGAAGCCATAATGCTGCAATGCACAATCAATAGATGCGCCGACGCCGGAATTTATTAATTCAATCGGAAATAAAAAACATGAATTCAAAATGTTAGTATTAAAACAGATGTAATTCATGTGTATTCATGTTACGGCTGGGTTCAGTTGGTAGGGAGGGTACGCGCGGATGTCCACGTCTCCAACGGACGACACGTTTGAGGTTCCGGACCGGGCGAAGGCGAGGCGGCGGGAGCTTGTGACCTTTGCGATCTTGGCCTTCGGAATCTGGCCAATCGTCGCAGTCGGTGTGGTCGGCGGATTTGGTTTCCTTGTCTGGATGTATCAGATCGTCTTTGGACCGCCTGGTCCGCCAGCGCATTGAGGGTGCGATGAGCGATACCCAGCTAACGCGGCGCAATATCCTGCGGGGACGGCTTGGTCCGCAAGCCCCGTGCGTCTGTCCCCCCGGCGTGTCCCTGGATGGCTTGGCCGCCTGCACGTCGTGCGGCGCATGCGTTACGGCCTGCCCGACGGGCATTATCACGTTTGCCGGCGGCAAGCCGTCGATCGATTTTTCTCGCGGTGAATGCACCCTGTGCGGCAAGTGCGGCGATGTCTGCCCGGAGCCCGTGTTTGACCGCTCTGCACCGCCGGCCTTTGACCATGTGATACGCATTGCGGATAGCTGCCTGGCACTTCACCGGACGGATTGCCAGTCCTGCAGGGATCACTGTCCGGTCGATGCCATCCGTTTCGAGCCGCAATTGGGCGGCCCTTTCCGCCCCCTTCTGGATCCGGAGATTTGCAATGGCTGCGGGGCCTGCCTTTCGGTCTGCCCGATAGGCGCAATCGGCGTCGCCCCCTTGGCGAGAAAAGACATGGCAAAAGGAAACATTGCTGGGGGAAGCACCGGTGGAGGACAGATGCATGGCTGAGCGTCGACCCTATCATGTATCAAGCGCGATCGTCGTGGTGCGGTCCGAAAAGCTGGCTGTAGTTCAGGAACAACTCGCCTCCATGGATGGTGTGGAGGTCCATGCCGCTGAAGGCGGAAAGATTGTCGTGGTCATCGAAGGCGGGAGTACAGGCGCGCTTGGTGCGAGGCTCTCGGAAATGTCTCTGCTCGAGGGTGTAGTGGCGGCAAATATGGTGTTCGAGCATGTCGAGTTTGAGGAGATAACCGGTGATGAAAAACGAACTGACGCGGCGTGATGTTCTGAAAGCCCATGCGGCTGGCATCGCAGCCGCGACGGCCGGCATCGCGCTTCCCGCGAACGCGCAGCCTGTTCCGGGTGGGCTGTCATCCCTCGAGATCAAGTGGTCGAAGGCACCATGTCGGTTCTGCGGAACGGGCTGCGGTGTCATGCTCGGCGTCAAGGAAGGGCAGGTGGTCGCCACGCACGGCGATATGCAGGCCGAGGTCAATCGCGGCCTCAATTGCATCAAGGGCTATTTCCTCTCCAAAATCATGTATGGCTCTGATCGCCTGACGACACCGCTGTTGCGCAAGCGGGACGGGGCCTATGCCAAGGACGGTGAGTTCGAGCCCGTAAGCTGGAGCGAGGCCTTTGATGTGATGGCCGCCCAGTGCAAGAAGGTGCTGAAGGAAAAAGGACCGACGGCCGTCGGCATGTTTGGCTCGGGGCAATGGACGATCTTCGAAGGTTACGCGGCGACCAAGCTGATGCGCGCCGGCTTCCGCTCCAACAATCTAGACCCCAATGCAAGACATTGCATGGCATCGGCAGCCTATGCCTTCATGCGGACGTTCGGCATGGACGAGCCTATGGGCTGCTACGACGATTTCGAGCATGCCGATGCCTTCGTGCTCTGGGGCTCGAACATGGCCGAGATGCACCCGATCCTATGGACGCGGCTTGCGGACCGGCGGCTCGGCCATGAACATGTCAAGGTGGCGGTCCTATCGACCTTCACCCATCGCAGCATGGACCTCGCTGATATCCCGATCGTCTTCACACCGGGGACCGATCTTGCGATCCTGAACTACATCGCCAACCACATCATCACCACCGGCCGGGTCAACGAAGAGTTCGTCAGCAAGCACACGACGTTCATGCGCGGCGTCACGGACATCGGCTACGGTTTGCGGCCCGACAACCCGGTCGAGATGAAGGCTGCCAATTCCGCCGATCCGACGAAAACCGAGCCGATCGATTTCGAAGCCTTCAAGGCGTTCGTCTCGGAATACACGCTTGAGAAGACCGCCGAGCTGACAGGCGTGGAGGCAGGCTTTCTCGAGCAACTGGCCGAGCTCTACGCCGACCCGGATCGAAAGGTCATGTCGCTATGGACCATGGGGTTCAACCAGCATGTCCGGGGCGTCTGGGCCAACCAGATGGTCTACAATATTCATCTGCTGACGGGTAAGATTTCCGAGCCGGGGAACAGCCCGTTTTCGCTTACGGGTCAGCCTTCGGCCTGCGGCACGGCCCGAGAGGTCGGCACTTTCGCGCACCGTCTTCCGGCCGATATGACGGTGACCAATCCGAAGCACCGCGAGCACGCCGAGGAGATCTGGCGGATTCCCCACGGGATCATTCCCGAGAAACCCGGCTATCATGCCGTCCAACAGGATCGCATGCTGAAGGACGGCAAGCTGAGCTTCTACTGGGTCCAGGTCAACAACAATGTGCAGGCAGGACCGAACACCAGCAACGAGACTTATCAGGGCTATCGCAATCCGGAGAATTTCATCGTTGTCTCCGATGCCTACCCGACGATTACGGCAATGAGCGCAGACCTTGTCCTGCCTGCAGCCATGTGGGTGGAGAAGGAAGGCGCCTACGGGAACGCCGAACGCCGCACCCATGTCTGGCACCAGCTCGTCGATGCGCCCGGCGAAGCACGCTCCGATCTCTGGCAGCTGGTCGAGTTCTCCAAGCGGTTCACGACCGACGAAGTCTGGCCCGCCGAAATCCTCGACAAACACGCCGAGTTTCGCGGCAAGACCCTCTACGACGTCCTTTTCAAGAACGGGCAGGTCGATCAGTTCCCCCTGAGCGAGGTCAAGGCCGAATACGCCAACAAAGAAGCCGACGCATTCGGTTGCTACATCCAGAAGGGTCTGTTCGAGGAATATGCCACCTTCGGCCGGGGGCACGGGCACGATCTGGCGCCCTACGACCGTTATCACGAGGAACGCGGGCTTCGATGGCCTGTCGTCGATGGCAAGGAGACCAAGTGGCGCTACCGTGAGGGCCTCGATCCCTATGTAAAGCCCGGGGAAGGAGTGAAGTTCTACGGGCGTCCCGACGGCAGGGCGGTCATCCTTGCAGTTCCCTATGAGCCTCCCGCCGAATCGCCGGATGAGGAATACGATGTCTGGCTCGTCACTGGCCGTGTCCTCGAGCACTGGCATTCGGGCTCGATGACAATGCGGGTGCCTGAGCTTTACAAGGCGTTTCCGGGCGCCCGCTGCTTCATGAACGCGGATGACGCGCGAAAACGTGGGCTGAACCAGGGCGCTGAAATCAGGATCATTTCGAGGCGCGGCGAAATCCGTTCCAGAGTCGAAACGCGCGGCCGAAACCGCATGCCGCCGGGCGTCATCTTCGTTCCCTGGTTCGACGCCAGCCAGTTGATCAACAAGGTGACGCTTGACGCCACGGATCCCATCTCAAAACAGACGGATTTCAAGAAATGCGCAGTCAAAATCGTTTCCGTCGCCTGATCTCGCGCCGCCGTTGGGCGCTTGTGCTCCTTTCGCTGACGTTGGCGGGTGGCACCGCGGCTTTGGCGCAGATGGTGCCGGAGCTGTCCGGTCCGAAACAATCCATGGACGAACTCGCCGCCCAGCCGATGCCGAAATGGGTCGTCGACGACGTCCGCAAGATGCGGGCTTACCCCGATCAACCACCCGTCATTCCACATTCGATCGAGGGCTATCAGCTCTCTGTCAACACAAACAGGTGCCTTTCCTGTCACAAGCGAGAGTTCACGCAGGACTCAGGCGCGCCAATGATCAGCGTGACACACTACATGACCCGCGACGGGCAGATGCTCGCTGACGTTTCGCCAAGGCGGTACTTCTGCACAGCCTGTCACGTTCCCCAGGCCGACGTGAAACCGCTCGTCCAAAACACATTCAAGGATATGAGCGAAATGGGCGTCAAGCCTTTGGGGAGCGAGTGACATGGGTCGCTTGAAACGTCTGGTCGGATGGGTCTGGCGCGTTCTGACCACGCCCGCAGCAACGCTCAGTCTCGCCTTTCTCACGCTGGGAGGGTTCCTGGGCGGAGTGATCTTCTGGGGCGCTTTCAACACGGCGCTCGAAATGACCAATACCGAGGAATTCTGCGTTTCGTGCCACGAGATGAGAGCGAACGTGTACGAAGAGCTGACACGCACCATCCATTTTTCCAACAGGTCAGGCGTCAGGGCGTCCTGTCCGGACTGTCATGTTCCGCATGAATGGACGGACAAGATTGCGCGCAAGATGCAGGCCTCCAAGGAAGTTTGGGGAAAAATCTTCGGGACGATCAACACGAGGCAGAAATTTCTCGATCACCGGCTCGAGCTTGCCCAGCATGAATGGGCGCGGCTGAAGGCGAACGATAGTCTGGAATGCCGCAACTGTCATTCGTCGGTCGCCATGGATCTTTCCAAGCAGACCCAGAGGGCGGCGGAAATCCACACGCGCTACCTTCTGGCCGGCAAGGCGACATGCATCGATTGCCACAAGGGCATCGCCCACGAGCTGCCCAACATGCAAGGGATCGATCCCGGCTGGAAAATGCCCAAGGAACTGGAAGGCGAGACCCTGCCGTCGGCGTCGGCGATCGGCGATCTGCAGCGGGCCATGGCAAGCATCCATCAGGGCGTCATCACAGAGTAGGACGGCAACGCATCGCGCCGCCACGATCTGGCCCCTAGCCGGTCATCCTGTCGGGCGTCCAGGGCGGATCGTAGGTCAGATGGACATCGACATTGCCGACACCGTCGATGCCGGCGACACAGTTGCGCACGGCTTCCACCAGAAAGCCCGCCGCCGGGCAGCCGGGGACCGTCGTTGTCATGGTGACGGCGACGTTGCCATCAACGTCGTTGCGGATTCCGTAGATCAGGCCGATATCAACGACGCTGCGGCCCAGTTCCGGATCGATGACGATGTGGAGGGCCCGATGGATGCTCTCGGTTTGAGCCGCGGAGCCAGGTTCACGCGCTGACATGGTGATCGTCCTTCTTTCCAACGCGGACCATGATCCGGTAGGTGTCTTTCGTAGAGTCGAAATTGCCGACCCATTTGTGACCGCGCTTTATCAGTTCCGGATAGAGGAAAAGAGGTTCTCTGGAGAGCAAAGCGAAAATGACCTGACCGGGGTCCAACCTTTCCGCTTCCGAGAGGATCCGAACCATCGGTTCAGGCGGCAAGAGGTCGCAGAGATCCATTTCGACAGCCGGATCGGGCCAGAGTTCGGGCATGACTGCGTCTTCGGAGGCTTGCACGGGCGCAGTTTGCGTCGGGGTAAACCGCACCTCGAAATCACCGCCATCCAGCTCGACCACCTCGTGGTTGAACCCTCTGCTTGCCATCACGCCGAACAGGGGTTGGGGGCGAAATGTCACAAGCAGCTTCAACCCCTGACCGGGGTTAAGGGCGCTGACCGCTCCCATGATGGCCTGAAAGGGCTCGCCACCGTTCCTCAAGATCGGCCGGACATCCAGCTGCGCGAAATCGTCGGTCATCGTTCATCTCCTGTGTCTGAAATCGGGTAGAAACAGCGGCGGCATCAATACGCCGTCGGGCAATCGGATATGCGGCGCAGCGCATGACAAGCGGCGGGAGCGCATGAACTGGAACACCAGCCCGAGCGTCGTAATCATCACCGCGGTGCTGGCAACACGGAATGCCAGACCAGCCTGCAGAAGCAACATCAGTGCCGCCGTGGCGACAGACAGAAGATAAAGGGCGAACCACCGCGACGCGACCCGCTCGCTGACCAGATCCTGAACCCTTGGCACGGGGGCTTTTCCAAGCACCGGGCCATAGCACTCCATCCACGTCATGAACGGGATGATCTTGTAGAGTTGTCCAAGCCCGAGGGTCGTCAGCCACCCCACCCCGATGAAATAGGCGATAGGACCGGCCTGCGCATCCAAGGTGTCGGTAAGTGTCGCAACGACGTAAAGTCCGGCGCCCGCCGCGAGAAAAATCATGGCGGCGAGACTAATCACGGTGTTCAGTTCAGGTACCCTTCTGCGCCGCTGCCGATAGATCTGGGCAATGTCGCGGACATAGAGGGCAAGTCCTGCCGTTGCGATCACGGCCGCAACCACCAGAGGGACGCTCGTGGGCAGGCCGAAAGCCGTCGCTGCGAGGGCACAGAGGAGAAGGACCAGTGCCACCACCGACGATAGCCAGACGAGCGCGGTGATCTGCCTGTCGCCTTCAGGCGAAAGCAGGAACATCGACAAAAGGCGGTAGCTGACCCCGATTGCTGTTACCGTCATCCACCCCCACAGACCCATGGTCGCATGCAGGCCGATGCCACCCGCGAGCAGATTGGTCAGGTGGAACTCGTCGGCGAAGCCCGACAGCCCGAGCGTGAAACAGAGGCCCGTTACTACGGTGGCGATCATTGCGGCCATGCCTGTTGCGACGAACTTGCCCGGCAATGCCAAAGGACGAGCGGACAGGAGCGTCGCGGTGAGGCTCCAGCCGAGCGAGCCGAAACCGCAGGCAAGAAGGAAGCCCCCGCTTGGCAAGACGCCCGGCCATACCGTGAACCGGCCGCTCAAACCGAGGAAACCCACGATCAGCAGGGACAGCCCGCAGAGGATGAAAAGAAGCGCGGGCAGGGCGAGCTTTGGCGCTCGCAACGGTGTTGCGACCAGAACCGGCACGAATTGCAGCAGCGCACCCGAAAACAGTAGTCCGAGCCAACCAATCGCAAGGGTGTGGACGATGACCAGCGTTTCGGGGGCTTCGATCGCAAGGTCCGGGTGACCGAAGCCACCGGCCAGCAGAGCTTCGCCGATCAGCAGGAAGACAAGCGCCGCTGCGAAGTAGGACATGGTCCATCGTGAAAGCGTAGCAGACGGCATTGTCAGTCCTTAACTGAAAGGCTCAGCCCGCGGTTCAGTGACCACAGGCGCAGTCGCAGCCCGAACTTTCGGATCGCTTGATTTCGACGCGCCACACATCCGGACCTTGCTCGAGATACTGCCATTGGAACTGGTCAGGGTAGCGGGTTTCGATCTGGTAGTGGAGCGGGCGCGGATCGTGATCGCTTGTCACATGCATCAACCCGCCAGGGGCGAGCGCGGTGAGCGTGCCGAAGATTCTGGGGTGGCGTTCAGCGGGGGCAATGGTCCTGACATCGATCAGCGGTATGTTTTGGGTGCTCGACATGAAACGTTCCATGGGCCTCTGTTGCATCTGCCGAATGACGAGGCGGTTCTCACACGGCAGGTGCAAGGATAGCGCCGGGGCGCTGGTGCCAATTTGCTGCCGAGCAAACAATCGTCAGAAATGCGGACAATTTCATTGACCTCGCTCAAAGACCGGCAGGCGACCGTCTTTTAGATTTGCGGCACGATGAACAGCAAAGAGAGAGCCGGATGTCCCAGGCTGATATCATCTGACACCTGAGGACCGGTTCCGGGCAGAACTGATCGAGCGGGTCATGTGTGATTTCACCGTCGATGTCGCGGCCATCGCCGGAAGGCATGGGTTCTATCCCGAGCTTGTCCTCGAAAACAACCGAAGCTGGACGAGCTGCTTGGCGAGGGTCTTGTTCTTGTGGCCGGAGGTGCAGTTCGCGTGAACGAGCAATATCGCTTCATCGTCCGGTCCGTCGCTGCAGCTTTCGACGCCTATCTCGGCAAGGAAGGACGAACCTTCAGCAAGGCTGCCTGAGGCCGTTCCTGTAAGCGAAAAGGCCCGGTATCCGCGGATGCCGGGCCTCTCGGCGGACGCATTTCCTTCTACTCTGTTAGTCCGCGATAGATGGTCGGCAAGGCAACAGGCAATTTCGATATCTCTCCGACCATCGCAAAGCCGTTGCGGCCAAACAGCATCGGCAGATAGATGTTGGCATCGCGATCGACCGTCACGGCAAAGACGCTGGTTCCGCACCTGCGGGCTTCCTGAACCGCCCGGCGGCTGTCCTCGAGCGCAAACCGCCCCTCGTAGTGGTCGATGTCGTTGGGCTTGCCGTCGGTCAGAACCAGCAGAAGCTTCTTTCTGCTCGATTGTTTCCGGAGTTCCGCTGCTGCGTGCCGGATCGCGGCACCCATACGGGTGTAGTAGCCGGGTTTCAGGCCGGCGATACGATCCTCGACCGCACCGTTTAGCGTCTCTGAAAATCCCTTGACCGTCTCGACGCGAACCCAGGATCGGCGCCTGGATGTAAACGTCAGGATCGAATGCATGCTGCCGCAGACCTCCAATCCCTGGGCAAGCACGAGCAGCGCCTCCTTTTCCACATCGAGAACTCGACGATTATCGATCCAGGCATCGGTGGAGAGGGAAACATCAACCAGGATGGTGGTTGCCAGATCGGGCGTTCTCGGCCGGCTTGTCAGATAGATCCGGTCGCTGCCCTGGCCGCCGGCGGCAATATCAGCCTTTGAGCGCACAAGTGCGTCGAGGTCGAGGTCGGCGCCGTCCAGCTGCGCCTTGTGGATCTCCTGCCGTGGCCGCAGAATTTCGAACTGTCGCCGGACCTTGCGGATCAAGGCACGGGTTTCATCGCTCTGGACGTCCCGTTCGCCCGTTGCCGTTGCAGATGCGGTCAGCACCCGCGCGTAATTGTCCAGGTACTGGCCCTTGCGATAGTCCCATTCCGGATAGCTGATCTCCGCGGTGACGCCGGCCGGGTCGACCATTTCGGGGGGCAGGTCGAGGTCGAAGCGAAATTTGGAGGAGGGCCGCTCCTTCCGCCGTCCCAGCGTCACGTCGTCCAGATCGTCGGCCGCCGTTCTGTCGTTGTCCTCGCCGTCGTCGGTGGGACGATCGACATTGACCATCTCGGCCATGGCAAGAATTTTCTCGAAACGATTGAGAATGAACGGGCTGCGCTCGGAGCGCCGCTCGTTCTCGTGCTGCCGCGTTGCCTTGTACCGGGCATTACCCTGCGTCGCATCGCCATCAACCCTTTCGCTGGCGATATCCTCCCCGTTCGATTTGACTTCCGCGCGCGAGCGGAATTCCGGCCACAGGGGTACGCCCATCATCGGCTGGTAGCCGGGCGGAGCGCTCCGCGAAAGGATGGCCGGCGGCATATCGTCCGGCAGGCCGGCGCCGCGCCGCAGGTGGCTGACGATCCTGCTTTCGACCAGTTGCTCGACAGCCGGCAACGCGCCTCGACGCCTTCCCTCCAATGTGGCAGCACACAGCCGCCGATAGACCGGCCGCAGGCCGGGGAAGGTTGCCAGAACGGTCTTGACCATCATCTGCCCAGCCTCGATGCGTTGCAGATCGAGCACCAGCCGGTCAGATCCGCTGCACTCGCGGCGGGTCATGGCCGCCATCGCCGCCACAAGCCAAATATAGAGGTCCCGGTTAAGGCTCCTGTCGGGAAACAGGTCGACCACCGGCGGCAAAAGCACCGTTGCCAGATCGCGCGATGCCTGCGTCACCTTTTCTTCGCCGACGCCGATCAATTGCCTGAGCCTCAGCCGGTGGGTGGACGTGCGCGCATGCGCCGGCGAGACCTGCACCGTCACTTCGCCCCCGAAACCGCGGAAACAGCAGGCGAGTATCGGTTTAAGCTGATCGAAAGACACGGCGTATTCCGGATAGCGGGGCATGCTGGTGGTCGAACCGACCAGCCGGTGCCAGAACTTGCCGACCGTTTCTTCCAGTTCGAGGAAGTCGAGCATGTCAGATCCTCAAACGATCACAGCATTGGCGACTTCGCGCAGCGCCGCCTTGACATCCGGTTCGTCGGTCAGCGGTTCGATCAGCGCCGCGAGCACGGCTTCACGCGCCGGCATTCCGCTGTCGATCAGGCTCGCGCAATAGACCAGCAGCCGGGTCGAGACGCCCTCTTCAATGTCCTGGCCCTTCAACGCTCTCAACTTGCGCGCCAGGTCGACAAGGGGTGCCACGTGCGCCTCGTCAAGACCGCTTTCGCCGGAGACGACAACAATCTCCTGATCACGCGGCAGGAAATCGAAATCGATCGCGATAAACCGTTGCTTGGTCGATGGCTTCAGGGCCTTGAGAATATTCTGGTAGCCGGGATTGTACGACACCACCAGCATGAACCCTGGTGGTGCTTCCAGCGTTTCCCCGGTCCGTTCGAGCGGCAGGATACGTCGGTCGTCGGTCAAAGGGTGAATAACGACCGCCACATCTTTCCGCGCCTCGACGATCTCGTCGAGATAGCAGATGCCGCCGTCGCGTACCGATTTCGTCAGCGGACCATCCACCCACACGGTCTCGCCTCCCTTCAGCAGGAAGCGGCCCGTGAGGTCCGAGGCAGCGAGATCGTCATGGCAGGACACGGTGGCAAGCGGCAGGCCGAGGCGAGCAGCCATGTGACTGACGAAGCGTGTCTTGCCGCATCCGGTCGGCCCTTTCAGGAGCAGGGGCAATTGCCGCACCCACGCGGTTTCGAAGAGCCTGCATTCGTTCCCCTTCGGAACATAGGCAGGAACATCGGCGTCGGCGCGCAACAGGGCAGGGTTGAAAATATTCATGGCTCGTCCTTCGCGATCGATTGGATGCGACCCCGCCGTGGAGGGGCGGTGGTCGCGGGGCCGTCATTCGGCCGGCACGGCGCCGGGAGAAACGCTAGCGCTGAGCTTTTTGCCAGGGACGAACAGGGCCCACAGGAACATCAGGGCGGAGATCAGCACGAAGACGCCCGATCCCAGGCGCACCCAATAGAAGAGAGCCAGCTGATCCTGGACATCCATATAACCTTCGCCAAGCACGCGCTGGAGGTGGACCTGCAAAACGCCCGCGAAGGTGAGCGCGAATGTCATAACCGACATCGCTGTGCACATCATCCAGAAGCTGACGATGGAAAGCATCTGGTTGTACGGTGCGCGCCCGCGGATTTCCGGAACCGCATAGGCCATCACCGCGAGGTTGAGCATCACATAGGCGCCGAAGAAGGCGAGGTGTCCGTGTGCGGCAGTAACCTGCGTGCCGTGAGTGTAGTAGTTGACCGAAGACAGGGTGTGCAGGAAGCCCCACACGCCGGCGCCGAAGAATGCCATGACCGAGCAGCCGATCGACCAGAGAAGGGCGGCGCGATTCGGATGCTTGCGGCCGGCCTTCCAGGTCATCACGAAGGTGAAAACGACCATGGTGAAGAAAGGGGCGACCTCCAGTGTCGAGAACAGCGAGCCGATCCACTGCCAGTAGCCCGGAGCGCCGATCCAGTAGAAGTGGTGGCCGGTGCCGAGAATGCCCGAAAAGAGGGCCAAGCCGACGATGACGTAGAGCCACTTCTCGACCACTTCGCGGTCGATGCCGTTGAGCTTGATCATCAGGAAGGCGAGCACGGAGGCCATGATCAGTTCCCAGACACCCTCGACCCACAGGTGGACGACATACCACCAGTACATCTTGTCGAGTGCTAGGTTGGCAGGGTTGTAGAAGGCGAACAGGAAGAAGATTGCCACGCCCCAGAGCCCGAAGATCAGGATGTTGGTGACAACAGTCTTGCGACCCTTGAGCACCGTCAGCGTGATGTTGAAGAGGAACATGAGGCAGACAACGACGATGCCGACCTTGATCAGGAACGGTTGTTCAAGGAATTCGCGGCCCTCGTGATAGCGGAAGAGATAGCCGACGACGGCGACAGCGGCCGCAATCAGGAAGATCCAGAACTGGGCGATGGCGATCTTCGGGCTGTAAAGCTCCGTTTCCGCTTCCTCGGGCAGAAGATAGTAGGTTGCTCCCATGAAGCCGATCAGAAGCCAGACGATCAGCGCGTTGGTGTGCACCATGCGCACGATGTTGAAAGGCAGCAGCTCGGAGAGCGTATTGGGCAGCACATAGATGGTGCCGGCAAGTACGCCAAACAGCACCTGGGCGACGAACAGGCCGAGCGCGCCGTAGAAATACAGCATCGCGACCTTCTGGGTTTGATATTTCATTTCGTTGTCCCTTTCCCTGGGTCAGCCGGCGTCGTTCGGGGGCCATTTTTGGGTCTTGATCTTGCTCGTCCATTCGAGGAAATCGGCGAGATCATTGAGCTCCTGGTCGGTCAGGTTGAATTGCGGCATCTGGCGGCGGCCCTCGATGCCGGATGGCTGCGCCGCCATCCATCCCTTCAGGGTTTCGCGTGCGCTGTCGGGATCGGTGTCGCCGCCCCAGCGTTTCCACACGTTGCCGATTTCGGGGGCGAAATAGGCCCCTTCGCCGAGCAGCGTGTGGCAATTGATGCAGGAGTTTTTCTCCCAGACGTGCTTGCCGCGCGCCACTGAATCAGTAAGCGTCGCTTCGTCGGTGGAGACGGTGCGCATGTAGTAGTGGCTATGGGCGGTAAGCCCCACGAATATTGCGAAGAAAAAGGCCGATCCGCCATAAAAGACGTTGCGGGCTCCTGTCTTTGTAAGGCGCTCTGCCATTCCGAAGTCCCCTTGATTCCAGTCGATCGAACGACGCCTGTTCAATGGCGTTTTTTCGCGCTGGCTTCTTTGCGATTGGGCAAACAAAAATGGGTCGCGAAGCCGAAGGCGGGACTCCACGGCGGACCCCGAGAAGGGTCTGTGGCAGGCGTGCCGCCGCGAGGCCATCAGCCTGGCAGCAGTGCCTTTGCAAGAATGACGGCCGCGAAAAATACGGGCCAGGCCGCAAGGGCTGCTGCGAGGCGCGGGCTGCGGTTGCGCAGGCCCATAAAATCGAGAATGATTAGCCGCGTCTTGAGTAATGTCAGGGCGAGCACCACGACGAGGGCTATGGTTGGGAGTGCCTCTTGCTTCCACTGCGCGGAACAAGACCAGAGCAAACCCCCAGGAGTATGATCCAATTGGTGCTCGAAAAAAGCTTATCGGAATGGGTCGGCTTCATGCTGGTCACCCCAGATAGATTAGCGGAAACATCACCAGCCACACGAGATCAATGACGTGCCAGACGGTCGCCAGCATGACGATGTTGGAGCGTTGCGGCCGCATAGCAACGACGACGAAGAGAAGGCCGACAAACACCACATGGGCGAGGTGAAAGCCGGTGATCATGAAGTAAAGCTCGAAAAACGAGCGGAAGCTGTCTTCGCTGGCAAACCGCCATTCGCTCCTGTATTCGACGAACTTCAACACAACGAAGAGAAAACCGAGGCCCGCCGTCAGAAGCAGCGAAACCCGCCGGCTGAATTCACTTGCGGTCTCCCTTGCCGCCAAAGCGGCCTGCCAGCCGCTCGCCAGAAGAACAACGGTGTTGAAGCTCGCAAGCCGGGGCGAAAGGTGCAGCCTTGCGATATCGAAATTGTCCGCGTGAAGGACGGACATGACGAGATAGCCGAAAAACAGGATGGAGAAAGCCGTCAGCTCGCTCCAGACCAGGATCCATAAAAGCAGGTCGTCTTCGTCGGTTCTCTCCGACATGGATAGAGGCATCATCGTTATGCGCGTCTCCAGCTCTGGTCACACCAGAACTAGACACGTTCCGATCGCTGCTCTTTGTCCCGCCGCAAAGATAAAGCCGGCGTCCGCGGTATAGTCGCTGGCAAATACAAGGAACCGAGCACCATGACAGACGCCCAAGTCGGCCTCGTTATCGCCACGCCAATCATCGTTGTGTTCGCGTATGCGCTTTATCGAATGGGCGTTTTGCAACGATATAGCACGGTCTCAGCCGTCGCTTTCTCGGTAGTCATCGCTGCCATCCTGTTCACACAACAGGGATAGCTTGATATCGGCCGTTACGCCGAGGATTTGGATATGACTGAACTGATACTGGCGTTCGCCCTCTTTCTGGCGCTCCATTCGATTCCGGCCCGGCCGGCGGTGCGAGCCAAGCTCATCGCGCATCTTGGTCACAAGGCCTATATTGCGCTCTATTCCGCGGCATCCCTTGCGGTTCTGGCGTGGCTTTTTCATGCCGCCCTCGACACCGACTACATCGAACTGTGGGCACCGGCGCCCTGGCAGGCCTGGATCACGCTTGTCTTCGCGCCGATCGGGATTTTCTTGGTGCTGGCCGGGCTCTTCAGCCCGAACCCTTACTCCATCACGTTTCGCGGGGCCAGTGAGCCAGAAGGGGCGATTGTCGCGGTGACGCGGCATCCAGTTCTTTGGGGGTTCCTGCTCTGGTCCCTGTCCCATGTTGCACCGAACGGAGACCTCCGATCACTGCTCGTCTTCGGGGGCTTTGCACTGTTCTCAGCCGGTGGGCTCCTTATGCTCGAACGCCGCGCGCAGAAGAGGATGGCCGCGCAATGGGCCGAGCGTTCGCAACGGAGCTCAATCATTCCGTTTGCCACCGTGATGAACGGTCGCGTCAGGCTGCGTTGGGACGTTCCAATGGCAGCGGCATTGGGCCTGTCCTCCATCATCGTTGCGTGGCTCCTTGCCGGCGGGCATGCGCGACTGTTTGCCGCCGAACCCCTGGCTCTAGCGTCGCCGGGATTCTAGTTTTGCTAAGATTGATGGTATAAACTGCACACATCGTCTGAAGCGATAAAATGATCCGCAGCGTGAAATGGATATGGAGCGGGCGGTCAACGTATAGGATCGTTTTTCATCCCGGCAGACTAATCAACTAACGGCGGCCGGCGCTAGCAGCGGCAACGGGCCACCGCACTCCTCCGCTGCTACAAAAAACCCCGCCGGGTGAGGGCGGGGCAAGAAGCATCCCACACTTGGCAATGCGGGTGCGGGGAAACAACTGCCCAGAGGGGGGAGCCGTCAATTAAGTAGAACGTATCGGGCTTGGAGAGGGAAGGCCGGATTCCGTGATTCCGGTACGCTGGCAAAAAGAAACCCGCAGAAGCTGCTGCCCGCAATTTAGCGGACAGTCAGCCGATAGACACCAATGCTAGCGAAGTCTGAGAGCTTTCCGACCCCGCATTCGTAATCGCCGCGCGTAAGCGATGGGTCGTTGTTCAGGCGTGCCATGGCGTTCACTGCAGATCGGCAGGCAGCAACATTTTCAAGCCCGTATGCTGCCTGATGAACCGTTAGGTCTCCCCGGTCCGGGTAGTAAAAAGCATCGACCGTTTCCCACGGAGCAGCGTCCTCTTCATAGAGGACATTGGCGATTGTCTTCTGAATGCCGCACCCGGAGAGCGTTCCGACGATCCCTGCCAGGAAGATGACATGCACAATCTGTTTCAGTCGCACCATCGGAAATATCTCACCACTCAGCCCCAATCCATCTCGTTATCAACAATGCGCCGAAGCAAACTCCAGCCAAGAGCAAAGTGCCAGCGGTGGCGACGAAGAAAGCCATCAGGGTCCCAAGCGAGTCATACGGGTGGTAAATGGTCTCGAAACTCATCGTGCCGCTTCTGACATCCGCCAGCTCGGCCATCGACACCAAGAAGTCTTGATCCGAGCAAAATAAGCCTCGAACGTTTATGTTGCCGTATTCATTGGCGTGCTTCATCAGTGCTGTGTTATCAATCCGCGCGGCGCATTCATAGACCACTCGGCGTCTCGCCCAGTTGTCACGGTCGACTAGGAATAACGAATATACCGACCAAGCATGCCACCCGGCGCTAATTGCTGGACAGACGCAAAGCACGAAGAGCCCATGTCCGCGTTTCTGATCGCAAAGTCCTGAATGCCTCTTTCATTCCATGTCCGCTATTTCACCGCGCTTGATACAGAACACCACGCGACCGCCGCTAACAACCGTCGTAATTCTTGTTGCCACTAGCTGTAGTCGTATAGGTGCCTCCTCGCGGGCCTACATAACACTGGCCAGAGGTCGTTAGCGGTGCATACAACCGCGCAGACGCGACAGGCTTAGGCCAATATCTCGCGGCGCTGGTACGGAGAGTTTGCCCGAACTCACAAGCGCTGCCGTCCCCATCGCGATCAAGACCATGGGGGTCTAAAAGCGGGCCACCATTGGAAAGGAAGAAACGCTGTGCTTCGGCCGCGAATGAGTAGAGTTTCGCCGCTTCGCTCGACTGTTTCGCAGGGTCATGAACTAGAGCCCGTTTGACAAAGCTTGATGGCCCCTAGGTTTATCATAGAGTTGAATAAATTGAGGGTGTCAACCCCGGTTCATATCCCGTCAAGCGCTTCCCGAACGGTCTGACGTGCCTTATGAAACATCCGAAAACCGGTAGTTCATCCTTGTGTAAATCTGTTCGAATCCAGTCGCGATCAGATTGGCGTGAGAGATGTTCGGGTCGTTTGCCGTCGGTTGCGCGGTTTCAACGACAAATGATTTAACTCCCTGCGTGGCGCCCTCGTTCAGGCGCGCGGTGATGAGGGCCTTCTGAGCACCTCGATTGCGAAACTCAGGAATCGTTGCACCACCACCAAGCCACGCCCAGCCATTTGACGCGTACATTGCGCCGGTCGCAATTGCTTTTCCTTTCAGCTCGGCAAAGAAACAGGTCCAGCCTTCCTTGCCGACGATTGCTGACCAAAGTGGCATTAGGTTCGCTGGAAAGTTAAATCCAGCGCACATCATTGAACCGAAAATCTTGGCTTCGGCGACGTTGACTTGTCGGGTGCCGATATCTCCAGTGTGGGTAAGTGGCGTGATAGGAGCGGCTCGTCGTAGCTTTGCCCACCCGTTACCCTCGGGGAGAAGCCCCTTTTTCCGTATCCAATCGCGCGTTTGCTGAGGAGCCGCGTTAGGGTTTACTTGCAAAAATCGGCGGCCTGCCTTCTTGCTCATCCACGCGTAGGCGGTGTCGAGGTCGTCGAGTTCTGCAATGCCGAGGATACGATTGAGACCGATGGCAGGCGCACTGGGCAGCGATATTGCGCAGCCTGCACCCAATTGCATACAGCGAAACGCAGCATGGTCTACGAGCGTCTGAGGAGCGATCATGAACAGATCGATAAATGCTTTCGCTTCGATGACATCTTCTTCAGGCACGGCGAGGCGCGATGCTGACGGGTGATCCATGGCAGCGTCCTTGAGCTATCGATAAGCCAAACAGACATCACCGCAGCAAGGTCCACCACGGGATAAGCAGGCTGAGGTTGCGGGCGGAGTTAGAGCAGGAAGTTCAAAATCGCGGCGGCGATATCAGACGAATGCGTTTCCAAGGCAAAATGGCCCGTATCGAGGAACCTGACTTCGGCATTCGGCAGATCCCGTTTGAAGGCTTCTGCACCGGCGGGCAGAAAGAATGGGTCCTTATCGCCCCAGATTGCCAGGAATCTTGGCTGGTGCTGGCGAAAATACGCCTGGAACTTCGGATACATCGCCACGTTGCTCGCGTAATCGAGCGCAATGTCGAGCTGGATTTCTTCCGCATCCGGACGTGCCATGTGGAAGGCATCGAGCGAATAGCCATCGGGCGACACCTTCGACAGATCCGAAACGCCATGTTCGTATTGCCAGCGTATGGCGGCAGGTTTCATGATCTCGCGCAGGGCATCCCGGTTGGTGTCTGTCGGCTCGGACCAATACCGTCTGATCGGGTTCCAGACGTCGCTCAGTCCCTCCTCATAGGCATTGCCGTTTTGAGAAATGATAGCCGTTAGGCGCGCCGGATATTTCATTGCAACGCGGAACCCGATGGGCGCTCCTATATCGAAAGCGTAAAGAGCAAACCGTTCGATGCCCACGACCTCGATAAACCTTTGGATGAAGCCGGCGAGATTGTTGAAAGTATAGGCGAAATTCGCGCGTGATGGCGCCTCTGACTGGCCGAACCCTGGTATGTCGGGTGCGATAAGGTGAAACCGATCGGCGAGTTGCGGAATGAGATCGCGAAACATGTGGCTTGAAGACGGAAAGCCGTGCAGCAACAAAAGGGTCGGTTTCCTCGGATCGCCCGCCTGTCGATAGAATATTTTATGGCCGTCGATATCGATGCGGTGATAGGTCGGATGTTTCATCTTGTCCTCGCTTTAGAATCCGAAATCGCTGAGTCCGGGATGGCCCTCCGCCCGGCGGCCGAGCGGCCAATCAAACCGGCGATCCTGGCTGTGGATTGGGACGTCATTGATGGAGGCGAAGCGCTTTCGCATGAGGCCATCGGCCTCAAATTCCCAGGTCTCGTTGCCATAGGATCGGAACCAGTTTCCGCTGTCGTCGCGCCACTCATAGGTAACGCGAACCGCGATGCGGTTAGCGGTAAAGGCCCAAAGCTCCTTGATCAGCCTGTATTCGAGCTCACACTGCCCTTTTCGGGTGAGAAAGGCGATGATCGCATCGCGGCCGTTTATGAATTCGGAACGATTGCGCCATTGGCTGTCCGGGGTGTAGGCCAGCGCCACCCTTTCAGGGTTGCGGCTATTCCAACCATCCTCGGCAAGGCGCACCTTTTCCGGTGCGGAGGCGATCGAAAAGGGCGGCAGAGGCGGTCTTGTGGTGCCCATCATCATTCTCCAAGTTTCGTCAGCCGAGCGCGCAGTTCTGCATTCTCCGCTTCCAGTTGGGCCAAGCGCTCACGCAACGGCGTTACCGCTGTCTCAACTTCCTGCTCGGTGTAGCGAGGCGTAATATGCTGAGGGCAGTTCCAATCGAACGCTTCCAGCTTGAGCCGGAAAATCCGCTCGGCCTTTGCGCGGTAGCCGGCATCGAAAACGAGGTTGGTCAGTGCGGGGTCGGCATCAAGCTTCAGCTTCTCGACGTACATGTAGATCTTGAGACGCGCGCGTCGCTGATAATCCACCAAGAAGAGACAGGCCCGGTCGTTTGCGGCAAAGTTTCCCGTACTGATGTACTGCCGGTTCCCCCTGTAATCGGCGAAAGCCAGGGTTTTTCGGTCGACGGCTTTCAAAAAGCCGCGGGGCCCGCCGCGGTGCTGCACATAAGGCCAACCGGTTTCCGAGACTGATGCAATGTAGAAACTGTCCCGTGCAGCGATGAAGGCAAGCTCGTTCTCGGTGAATCTATCCGACTCTCGATGGTGGTCACCCAACCAGATCTGATCCGCACCCATCTCGGCCTGTGCCAGCCGCACGTTCGGAGTGATTGCAACTTCCAAAAAGTGGTACGGCACGGTGATCTCCAAAATCGGGAATATTCGTCTCGCTGTGCGGCGGTGCGACCTTGGTTTGGCGGACCCTCGGTCACACCGCCGGCGACCATGCATCACGGTCACTTCTTTGCGATGTTGCGATCGAGAAAATCGTTGATGAGCGGAACAGCAATGTCCAACTTCTCTTCGAGCAGGAAGTGACCCGAGTTCAGGATATGGATCTCGGCATCCGGTAAATCCTTGAGATACGGATGCGCGCCGGCCTCTGGAAAGATATAGTCGTTCTTGCCCCAGACAATCAGCGTGGGGGGTTTGCGCTCGCGAAAGAAGCTTTGAAAGTCCGGGTAAAGCGGCACGTTGGTGCGGTAGTCATACAACATGTCGAGCTGTATATCCTTGTTGCCCGGACGGTCCAGGAGAGCCTGGTCGTGAACCCAGTTGTCGGGGCTTATGCGCGACACGTCTTCCATGCCGTCGGTATACTGGAATTTGGTGGTCTCAAGGGTGAGGAGGCCGGAAAGTGCCTCGCGGCTCTTGTCTGATCCGTCAGACCAGTAGGTCTTGATCGGGTCCCAGAATTCCTTCAGCCCTTCCTCATAAGCGTTGCCGTTCTGGATGATCAGGCCGCTGACCCGATCCGGATGTTTCAGCGCCAGACGATAGCCGACGGGCGCCCCGTAATCCATGACGTACATCGCGTAGCTCTTGGTCTCCAAGTGAACCATCAGCTTATCGATGATGTCGGCGGCACCGGCAAAGGTATAGGCGTACGTGCTGCGATCGGGAGAGGCGCTCTGCCCGTAGCCCGGATAGTCCGGCGCAATGACACGGTACCGGTCTGCAAGAAGCGGGATCAGATTTCGGAACATATGGGAGGACGTCGGAAAGCCGTGGAGCAGCAGCACGACCGGAGCGTCGGCCGGACCGGCTTCACGATAGAAGATATCGAGGCCGTCAATTTTTGCGGTACGGTAGTGGACGGGAGCCGGAGCTTTGCGATCTTCCGTTGTTGCGTGCGCGGGAACCGCGCTTGCGATTGTCGGGGCAGTCATGCTGGCGGCCGCTAGCATCAGACATATGATCAAACTACGCATGATGGTCTCCCAATAATCGAGATGAACAAAATTTGGCGTCGAATAGGGGCTGATCTGGCTGTCCAGACCGCACATCAGCCGTCGCGATAGCAGTGTCAGGCCGTCGCCCCCGGTCAGGATGTTGCGGCAACATGGAATTTCGATGCACGTAAATGTCTGGTTTGAACGCAACGGTGGAACAGCCGACGTGCGTTTCATCAAGGGCTTCGATGGTTAGGAGTAGGCGAGTTTGTGATCGCTCACAATTGCGATCTAGGTCACGCGCAACTAGACGATGGCATTGCAGACGTAGACCTTGGTATATCGATTTGTCCTTACGCAACCAACAGAAATCCCGTAACTATTTCCCGCGGACGATAATGAGGCCGGGTCTTTGGGTTCCGTCTCAAACTCTGCACGGAGAGTGTTGTGGATAGAGAGCCGGAAACCGATCCCATCATCGATCTGATCCCCGCAATGGTGTGGTCGGCAACATCGGATGGCATGCTGGATTTCGCCAACCAGCACTTTCTCGACTTCATCGGGGCGCCGCTCGAGGAAATCTCCGGAGAGAGATTCTATGGGATATTCCATCCCGACGACACGTCGCGTCTCGCTTCCGAATGGCATGAGATCATGGTTTCTAAAAATGCGAGGGAGGTTGAGGGCAGGCTCAGGCGCGCGGACGGCCACTATCGTTGGTGCACGCTTCGCCAAAAGCCTCGGCTCGATTGCGAAGGAAATGTCATGAGATGGTATGGTGTGGTCCTTGATATCGAAGACCGCAAGCAGGCCGAAAATGCGCTGAAAGAGACGAAGACGGCACTTGCCGCCAGTGAAGAGAATCTGAGCCTCATCATCAATTCCTTGCCTGTACTTGTATGGTCAGCACGACCGGATGGCAGCGCTGATTTCGTCAATCAAAGCTGGTTGGATTATGCAGGTCGTCCTGCCGACCAAATCCTCGAATGGGGCTTCCTCGACCTTTACCACCCAGATGATATTCCAGGTATGGTCGACATCTGGAAGAGAGATCTCGAACATTCCGACCATACCGTTTTGAAGGGTCGTATTCGCGGAGCGGACGGCAACTACCGCTGGTTCTATTTCTCAGGCCGCAAGCTGGTCGATGCAAACGGCGTCGTGCGTTGGTTCGGCTGCAATATCGATATCGAGGATCTGCAAGCCGCAGAGAATGCGCTAAGAGAAAGCGAAACCGCGCTCAGGGAAAGCGAACACAAGCTCAGTCTTATCATTAATACGATACCGGCGATGGCATGGTCCTGTACTTCGGATGGCCGGCTTGAATATTTTAATCGAAACCTGATCGATTATGTCGGCCTACCCGTCGAGGAAATCGTAGGGTTCGGCTTTTATCGAATGTTTCATCCCGATGATGTCGAGCCGATGCGTGTGGCCTGGAACGATATCGTCGCCACGAAAAAAAGTCGTCCGGTAGACGCTCGCATCAGACGTGCGGATGGCGAATATCGATGGTTCAACCTCCGACAAAGCCCCCTTCTGGATATGGATGGGAATGTCGTGCGGTGGTACGGCGTCGTCGTCGATATTGAGGATCGCAAGCGGGCGGAAGAGTCCTTGAGACAAAGCCAGAGCAACCTGGCGCATGTGACGCGTATGACAGCCACGGGTGAACTTGCCGTTTCGATCGCCCATGAGGTAAACCAGCCACTAATGGCAATCGTCACAAATGCCGGCACGTGCCTGCGCTGGCTACAACCGGGACACACTGATATCGAGCAGGCCCGGCTCGCGGCCGAGAGGATCGTCAAGGATGGTCATCGCGCCGGCGACATCATTGCGAGTATCCGGGCAATGGCTCAGAAATCACCAGCCCGAATGGAGCAAACCGATTTGAAGGGCGCCTTGCATCACGTGCTGGATCTTTTGCGAGGGGAACTTCGTCATCGAGATATCGAACTCGATCTCGATCTTCCGCTACGGTCTCTTGAGGTCATTGGAGATCGAACCCAGTTGCAACAGGTCGTTCTGAATTTGGTCATGAACAGCGCCGAAGCGATGGCCACTTCTTCAGGAGAAAGGCGTATCGGCATCAGATGCGCCGAGGACGAGCACCAATTCGTGAAAGTGAGCGTCTCGGATACGGGGCGCGGCGTTTCTTCCGACGATTTGGATCGGGTTTTCGAAGCGTTCTACAGCACGAAGGCAGATGGCATTGGGATGGGGCTTTCAATATGCCGTTCCATTGTCGAAGCCCATGGTGGCCGGATCTGGGCTTCTACGGCAGACAGTCAGGTTGGCACGGTGTTCACGTTTACACTGCCGATGGCGGAGGTTACAGCTGCAGATGATCGATGACCGCAAAAGAGGCCGGCCGACCGTCATCATCATCGATGACGACGAAAGCGTTCGAGAAGCTTTAAAGGGATTGTTCGAATCCGTTGGTCTTGCCACCGAAACCCACGGCTCGGTGTCGGAGTTCCTTGTTGCGGACGATCCGCACCAGGCAGGTTGTATTGTTCTGGATATCCGTCTGCCAGGCCAGAGCGGTCTGGAGTTTCAAGAGGCGCTGGCGAAAAGCAGACATCCAAGGTCGGTGGTCCTGATCAGCGCCCATGTCGACGTCGCGATGGCTGTCCGGGCAATGAAAGCCGGTGCAATCGATGTTCTTACCAAGCCGGTGCGGGAGCAGGATTTGCTCGAAGCGGTGAACCGTGCTTTGGCAAGTGATAGCGCTCGACGTGAAGAGGCCAATCAGACGGCTGCATTGCGTCTGAGGTATTCCAAACTTACCGAGCGTGAGCGGCAGATTCTGGCATTGGTTGCCGCCGGAAAGCTGAACAAGCAGATTGCGGCTGAGGTCCAACTGGCGGAAGCCACCGTAAAGCTTCACCGCGGTCACATGATGCGGAAAATGCGCGCATCGTCAGTTGCAGATCTGGTTAGGATCGCGGGCATTCTGGAGCGCTAAAAGCAAACAATCGTTGTGCGATCCTTTTACAAGAGTTGAGCTCGCTACAGAAGATGGCGATCGAGCCTTTCCAATACGTCCCAGTTCGGGACCAATATTCCGCGCTCTAACCGGGACGGCGTCCATGGTGGCCTTCCTCATGCAGCAATTTAGAGCTTGCTGGCGAGACAGTACAGTCTTTGGGGCTTCAGAATTTCGATGGAGCGGCTGGATCGAAGACGCAGAACGCCCGCTGAGCGCAGCTTCGAGAGATTCCTCGAAACGGTTTCGATCGTCATTCCGAGGTAGTCCCCGATGTCGGTGCGCGTCATCGGGAGGTCAATGCAACCGAGACCACCTTGGCGCTCGGCGAGGTCGACGAGAAAGACCGCCAGCTTTTCGAGGGCGCACTGCTTTCCGACTACGAGAAGGTGCTCTTGGGCGCGGATCATTTCCTTGAGGGCGAGTTCCATGAGCTCGGGAGAGTAGCGGCCGTCGCGATCGATTTCGACGGTCGTGAGCCCGGTGGACACGATGCACTCCGCGAAGAAGCTGCGAACCTTTCCGCCTTCGAAGCCGAATGTTTCGCCTGCGATATGGAAGGCAACGACCTGTCTGCGGCCGTCGGCCAGCAATCTGCAAATCCTCACTGCGCCGAACTCGATTCGATAGAGAGTTCCAGCCGTTTCGCCCTGCGCGTAGATTTCTGTGCCAGGAGTGTGGAGCGTTACGGGCCGCGGGCGCGTGAAAGACTTGGCGAGCAGCGCGCGAGGCGGTTGCAAATCCCGCGAAATAATTGAAGCAGAAGCGTACATGGAAATGTCCCCGTTCGATGTCTATGGGGAAATCATGCCCGAATGCACATTGAGCCGAAATTCGGTTGTACCACTACGGGTTTCTACGTAGCACGCGCCTTGAGGATCGCGAGCGCGGTCACGACATCAGGGCCTGCGAGCGGCTTGTTCAACACGATCACGCCCGGATCGCGCCCGGCGAGCTCGAGATCGTCCTCGGAGAGGAGCACTGTCCCCACGCCCGGTTCCCGGTCGGCGAGCCATGCCACCTTGTCAGCAGCGGGGAGGTTGTCGTCAAGGACGACGCAGAACGCGCCGCGCGTGCTGTCCTTGGCCGATTTCCACGACCGGAACGGCTTCACCAAATATCCGTGCGCTTCCAGCGCGAACGCCAGCGACCGGAGCAGGGCCGAGTCCTTGGCGATAGCAACGATGGTAGGTGCGAGCGGCAACTTTAGAACCCGTGAGCGTTGGTAGCGCATCAGCGCGCCAGACCATCTAATCGCACGAATGAGGCCTCGGGCCTTGTTCTGGATCAACTCCGGCGAAGGTTTTCAGCGGCTGCGAAGCCGACGGCGAGCGACATTCGAACCAGTTCAGGAATGCTGCGCGCCTTCATTTTGGTCATCACGTTCGCTCTGTGCACCTCCACCGTGCGAGGGCTGATTTCGAGGTTGAAGGCGATCGCCTTGTTGGGTTGACCGGTCACGACCTGTGCGAGGACCTGACGCTCCCGGTCGCTCAGCGTGTCCAGGCGGCTCCTGATCTCGTCGGTCTTTTCGGTTCCAGCGTCCCGATCGCCCAGGCGTTCGGATGCCCTTCGGATCGCCTCGATAATCACGGTGTCGTCGAACGGCTTCTCTATGAAGTCGACGGCTCCGGCCTTCATCGCCTCGACGGCCATCGGCACGTCGCCGTGGCCGGTCATGACGATGGGCGGAATGGCGACGCCCACTGAAGCGAGCTTGCGGATCAACTCCACGCCGCTCATGTCGGGCATCCTGAGGTCCGTGAGAAGGACCGCTTGCCGGAGGTTCGGGGCGAGGGCCAAAAACGCCGTCGCCGATTCATGCACTCGTACACCCAGGCCGCTCATGGTCAACATGAAAGCCAGCGACTTCCGAACGGCCTCCTCATCGTCGACAATATGTACCGTGAAGTCATCGATCGTCATCGTCTTCCTCATCGAATGCTGGCAACGTGAAGCTAAAACATGCTCCGCCCAACTGGCTTCTGGATACCGTCATCTCACCTCCATGAGCCTCGACGATCCGTTTCGAAATCGAAAGGCCGATGCCCATGCCGCCGGGTTTTGTCGTCATGAACGGCTTGAAAAGCTGATCGGCGACATCGTCGGAAATGCCCGGCCCGGAGTCTTCGACCACGATCATCACATCGTCGTCGCCGGACGGCCTGATTCCAACCCGCAGCTCCCGCACCGGCGCGTCCTTCATCGCCTCCACGGCGTTTCGCATGAGATTGGTGAGCACCTGCTGAATCTGGATGCGGTCGACCATCACGTGTTCCACGCCACTCGCAAAATCGAAAAGGGTCCGCACCCCTTTCTCGCGCGATCCGACGAGAGCCAGGGCTCCGGCTTCCTCAACGAGCTGGCGGATGTTCTGGGGGGACTTTTCGGTCTCGCCCTTGGTGACGAATTCGCGCAGATGCTTGATGATCTGGCCTGCACGGATACTTTGCTCGCCCGCTTCCTTCAACGCGTCGCGAAGCCGCTCCGCCTTTTCGCCTTCCCACTCCTGAACGAGGCGCGCGCTGCCGTGGACATAGTTGGCGATCGCGGAGAGCGGCTGGTTCAGTTCGTGGGCGAGGGTGGAGGCCATCTCCCCCATCTCATTCAGTCTGGCAAGGCGTGCCAGCTCGGTCTGGATTTCCTGCAGGCGTGCGGCTGTTTCCTCGCGTTCTGTGAGGTCGCGCACGAATCCGGTGAAGAAACGTCGGCCGCCTGTTTTCGTCTCGCCGACGGCCAGCTTCATCGGGAACGTCGAGCCGTCCTTGCGCTGTCCCACCACCACGCGGTCGACGCCGATGATCCGCTTTTCGCCCGTCGTCAGGTAGCGATTCATGTAGCCGTCGTGCTCGTGACGGTACGGTTGCGGCATGAGCATTCTCAGGTTCTGACCGACCACCTCGCCTTCCGAATAGCCGAACTGCCTGACCGCGGCGGCGTTGAAGGAGACGATCGTCCCTTCCTGATCGCTGACGATCGTGGCGTCGAGCACGGTGTCCAGGATCGACCTGAGGTGGGCCTCCCGCGTGTCGAGTGCCTCCTTGGCTTCGGAGACTTCCTTTTGCCCAGCGCGTAGCAACTCGCCCATGACGACGATCGCGACGCTGACGAGGACGAACACAAGCAATTCGGGGACCTGAACGCCACCCGGCGTCATCGATCTCAGATACACCGCCGAAGAGACGGAAAGGACGACCGCCAGAGACCCGGGACCGCAACCGCCAGTCACCGCGGCAAGAAGGATCGGCGGCACGAAAAGGATGTAGATGGCGCGGTCATCGAGCAAGCCCATCATGAAGTAGCGCAGCACGAAGGCAAGAAGGACCGTCGAGACCGCGAAGATGTATGCGTGGATTGGGAGCCAAGACTTGCGCAGGACGAAATCCGACGATGCCCGGGCAATCCCGCTCTCACTGCTCGACATCATCCGCTTGAATCCATTTCCCACGTGTCCGATCGCCGGAATGCTTATCATGTGGGAAGCGACGATGTCACGCGAGAGCTGGTGAAAAGCCAGTTCAATAGAAGACGTCTGCGCAGGGAGGTGCGCGGGCGTCAATCGGCCTGGGCGCTGCTTAGATCGCTCCAGCGATGTCAGCGTCGAGACGTGTGCGCGCCTTTTTTGGCAGCTTCGCGGACTTGATGGCGTCGATGTTGGCAGGAGCGTCGCCCACCAAGACCAGCGCCACCATGCCCATGCCCATGTGCGGTGCGCATTTGATCGCGTACGCGCCGTCAGTGTCGAAAGTGACGGTCAGCTTCTCGTTCATCTTGCCCTTGAAGGGTTTGGCACCTTCCGGGATCAGGTCCTTGATGGTCTCGGCGTTGTGCGACTTGTCGGTGGGAATGAACGTGACCGTATCGCCCTTGGCCACTTTGGTCAGGCCAGGTTCGAATACCATCACGCCGTCCTTGCCCTTGTTCAGCATATGGACCTCAAAGTCCGCGGCCGCGGCGCACGGCGCCATGGTAGCCAGGGCGAAAGTCACGCCGAGGACGGTGGTTGCCAGTTTTTTCATTTCTTGCTCCTTTTCGCGAAGATGGCTGAATTCATGGGCGGTAACCTACAGGAGCGAGGGGCACGATCTTTGACGCAAGACAAACATCTTCGCGATCAGAGATTTTTGTCCAGGACGGCCTACAGAAGCGGTTTCGCCGACCGACGGCGTCATGGCCGGTCTTGAAAAATCCTGCAAATAGAGGCGCGACGATGGTCCCGCTTCTGGTCGATCGTGTGGGATTCTCTATCCAACGCTGGGGGAACTTTTCAGGTCTCTGAAGCTTTGGGGGCATGGACCGCCGAGAATCCTCGCAATTTCGTGAACCGATCGCCCTCGTCGTGGACGATGAGCCGCTCATTCTGATGGACACTGCAGACATGGTGACCAACGAAGGCTTTGCGGTGTTCGAAGCGACCACGGCGGAGGACGCATACGCATTCCTGACGCACCATCCATCGACCGAACTGCTGTTCACGGATGTATAAATGCCTGGCCCGATCAGCGGTTTCGAGCTCGCGCGGAAGGTCGTCGATCGCTGGCCGCATATTATTTGCGTCGTCGTCGCGTCGGGTGCCGCAAGACCTCAAGATGGCGATCTTCCTGAAACGGCCATTTGGGTCACCAAACCCTATCACCGGAACTTATGCACGAGATCATCGCGCAACACTGCCGACATGTCGCCTGAAACTGATCAAAGCGGCGGCTGCGTATCAGTCAGGGTCCATCAGATCATCAGGTGCCAAATCCCCCACGCCGCGGCGGAGGTAATCGCGAAGCAAACGGAAACTTTGAGGCGGGTCAAACGCCGCGTACGCGTTCCATTCCAGTCGTAGTCCATGTCGAAATCCTCGGCTCATGGTGGCCTACGCAAAATTAGGGGAACGAGCTTGCCGGGAGCGTGCGCGCGAACTGTTTGAAGTAGTGGTTGTCCACGCCGTTTCGGAGTGGGCTTCGGTGAATCTCATTTTCAAGCGGCCAGGATGAAACGGCTGCGGCCTGTCTTTTTTTTCTCGTACAACGCCGCATCAAGGCATCCACCGAATCGGCGTCGACAGGTTATGATGCCAAACCGATCGACAGACCCACGGTCAGCGTCTGATTGTCAACCCGGATCGGGTTCGCCATCGACGCAAAGAGGGACTCGGCCGCTCCGCAGCGTCAGATCGGTGTGGGAGCGGCCCGAACAGAACCACAAACTCGTCTCCGCCGACGCGAGCGAGCAGATGATGGTCGTCGAGCACGGATCGGAATCTGCAACCGATCGAAGGAGCAGGTCTCCGATTGCGTGTCCATGTGTGTCGTTGACTTCCTTGAAGTGATCGAGATCAATCCAAAGCAAACTGAATTCTCGACCCGAAGCGGTCTCCTGACTCAGCTCGGCGTCCAGCAATCTACGGTTCGGAAGTCCGGTGAGCGTATCATGGTTGGCAAGCGCGGCCATCTGTTCGCGCTCCCGTTTCTGGTCTCGAACGTCGCGAACCTCGACGACAAGCTGCAAGGGGGCGCTCGCGTGAATAGGCGTCGCGTGAAGCGTGACATCCATGGGCTCGCCGCCCGCACGACGACGAGACTGCATATGGCGATGGACGATGTCACAAGAGCCACTGATATGCCGAGAACGAATCCAGACAGGCTTCCATCTGAGATTTGCACGGTAGGGTCGGTCCTGAACACTGCGGCACTCATCGCCGTGAAGTGGAGAGCGCAGATTGCCAAACCGAAAACGAAGCCGAGGGCGCTGGCCCACTTCGAGGCCTTGCCCGGAAGTCGCCGTAAGCTAATCTGGGGAGAAGAAGTCGCGAAACAGATCGCAAGTTGCCGAAGCCCGTCCTCGGCGCGATTTGCCGACACAGAACCGATGTCTCGCTGCGGTTCGTCATTTGGATCGGCCGCTCTACGGAAGATCAAACGGTACGTCGACAGGTCGAGCCTCCCCAAACCGCCGGTTCATTGACGCAGGACAAAGTGGGCGCGCGTCCGGCGCGGTTAAACATCGTCATCGTCGATTTACCCCTCGGAGCGCCTCCTCGGCGGTCTCCGACGAAACAGAAGGAAACAGCAATGTCTATCATCAGAACGTCGATGGCCGCGCTCACACTCGCCGCAGTCTGCGTATTTCCCGCTATGGCCCATGTCTCCCTGGAAACCAACACCGCGAAGACGGGGGCCAACTACAAGGCCGTTCTCCGCGTGCCGCATGGCTGCGACGGCAAGTCGACCATCGCGGTAAGGGTGCGGCTCCCCGAGGGCGTCATATCCGTCAAGCCGATGCCAAAGCCTGGCTGGAAAATCGAAAAGACCCTCGGTGAATACGCCAAGGCCTACGAACATTACGGCGAGCAGGAAACGAGCGGCGTGCGCGAGTTGACGTGGTCCGGCGGCAACCTTGGTGACGACGAATACGACGAGTTCGTGTTCCGCGCCTACATCACCGATGCGTTCAAGCCCGGCCAGGTTGTGGCGTTTCCGGTTGTCCAGGAGTGCGTGGGTGGTGCGACGACGCGCTGGATTGAGGTGCCGGCCGAAGGCAAAACCGCAGATGACTACGCGCACCCTGCTCCGACGCTGACCGTCATCGAGAAGTGATCGACCAATCGGGGGAAGGGCATGATCGCCATGTTCGGACTTGCCCGCCTTCGATGGGTTTGCGCCATCCTCTTCCTGACGGCTATGACTGTCTGGTTGGCGCTCTCGCCGAACGCCGCGCACGCGCACGCGGTCTTGGTATCCTCGTCGCCCTCGCAAGGGCAGCGCCTCGTCTCCGCACCGAATAACCTCACCCTCCATTTTTCAGAAGCGGTCACCCGCGTCGATGCGACGATTGCCGGGCGTGACGGCAAGGTAGTCGACTTGCCCGCGAAGGTTTCCGGCAAGGAGGTCCGCGTCGAACTGAATGACCCGCTCGCAGACGGCATCTACGCCTTCAGTTGGAAGGTCTTGTCCGAGGACGGGCATCCCGTCGCCGCCGCGATCGTATTCGCGGTGGGAAACTCGGCCGCGAACGGCCTTCCGGTGGTGACGAGCAGCGGATGGCCGATCCCGACTGTTATCTGGACGACCAAGTTCATCTATTATTCCGCATGCCTTCTCGGTGTCGGAGGCGTCTTCTTCGCCATCTGGATCACCGGCGGGCGGCCGGGCCGCATGGCGCTTTGGCTGCTGTTCGTCGCTGCCGCGTGCGGGGTTTTGCTCGTCGGCTTTCTCGGCGTCGAACAGACTGGCGGGTCGCTGATGGAACTGGCCGCGCCGAAGGTTTGGGCGGCTGCAGGAGACAGCAGCCTCACTCGCTCCGTAGCAGCCGTGATCTTGTCGCTTGGCCTGGCCTTGGCTGCAGCATTCCATCCGAACAGGGGCAGGGCGCTCTCGATCACGTCCCTTGTGCTGCTCGGGGTCGCTTTCGCCATGACCGGACACGCGTCCGGCGCGGGGGTTCGATGGGTGTCCTTCACGGCCGTGTCGGTCCATGTCATGGCCGTCTGCTTCTGGACAGGTGCGTTGCCCGGCCTACGGAGCGCCCTGGGCGGCGATGACCGAAAGGATGCGCTGCGAAGGTTTTCGACCGCTATTCCCTGGTCGATCGCCGCCATGGCGGCTGCAGGCGGCTATCTCGGGTTTCTCCAGGTGGGAACGCCGTCGGCTCTTTGGGATACGGCCTACGGGATGGTCCTCGTTTTGAAACTCGCTGTCGCCGCCACCGCCCTGGTGTTCGGCGCGTGGAACCGCCTGTTCCTGACATCAAGCGTCGTGCGAGGCAGCCTATCTGCAGCGCGGAAGATGAGGGGGATGGTAACCGCGGAAATCGTGCTTGTCCTGCTCGTCTTCGGTGTCACGTCCGTCTGGAGGTTCACGCCGCCGCCCCGCGCGCTCGCCCTAAGCGCACCAGTTGAGACGTCCCTACATGTCCACGACACCGCGGCCATGGCCACCGTTGCGTTCGAAGTGCGGCCGGACCTGGTGTTCGACGCCGAGGTTTCGCTCGCGACGGCCGATTTCGACCCGCTCGACGCGCGGGAGATCACGCTGCGAATGTCTGCGGCCGATGGCGCGATCGCTCCCTTCGACGTACCGATCCGCAAATCGCCTTCGGGCCTTTGGAGCGCCAAGCACATCCAGGCTCCGTGCGATTGCGAATGGAACGTCGATATCGACATCCTGGTCACGGATTTCGACCTGGTGAAGCTCAGAGGCAAGGTGAGATTGCTTTCGGGCGGGTGAGAGGCCGGCACTCGATGGTCGTCATCCGACGCCAATTGTTTTCAAAGCTTGCGGGACGTCAAGGATGTCCCTGATCGGGGGCTTGAGTATGAGGAAGTGCTTAAAGTCCCGCAATCAATTCGGCGTATCTGTGTTAGGAAACCGTCGGCAAGT
Source organism: Rhizobium giardinii bv. giardinii H152 (assembly GCF_000379605.1). Lineage (GTDB taxonomy): Bacteria > Pseudomonadota > Alphaproteobacteria > Rhizobiales > Rhizobiaceae > Pararhizobium > Pararhizobium giardinii. Next base: position 57,716 of record NZ_KB902685.1, read on the forward strand.
TCTGGCACCGGCTCGTCGGTTCGACGTCGAGCCTGCCTCGGCACCCTGACGCGGTGACATTCGACGACGTGAAGCCTTTCCTCGCGACTTGGCTCCGGGGATTCGGCGGAGAGCTAGCGGCGCAATTGGGGCCTGCCCATGCCAAGACCTCGACACATCGGTTGCGCATTAGGCAATTGGTCGGTCTGGGAGGAGGAGAAAGCCGCATGGGCGACGAGGGACGACGGCACCGTATTGTTGCCGCCTGTCGTCGAGCTATTTCCTGATGCGGGTCCTCGGCATCTGGGGACACTGCCGCTTCGGGAGCGCGTCGTCGCCGAACACCAACAGTCGCGCCAAGGGCTTGCGTGCTTCCACAAACCAGTTTTGGCGTGACGACCGCCGAACAGTTGCTCCGGTGCCAATCAGGCCGTCTATAAGATACGGACGGTTCTAAGACAGGGGATCAATTGCGCTGCAAACCCGCGGGCGCGATCGGCGTCAGGTTCGCTTGTGGTGTGATCGCCGATGTCGAGATAGTAATCCAGCAGAAGCTCGCTCAAGGGCAAAGCCTTGTCGGCGGGCGTCGGGGTCTTGATCCTTCGCGATGAACCGATGTCAAAGGGATTTTGTGCGATAGAATCCGACCTTGCCCGCGCCTCCTCACCATGACGGCGCAGGTCGTCTGCAAGGGTACCCGACGCGATGTCCGATGCCATTCTGTCCAGTTGCCTGGAGAGCGTCGCCTCCAACGAGCTCAGGTCGGTTTCGCCGCTATCTTGGGTTTTCGCTTTCTCCATATGGAATGCTTTGCGTCTCTCCCGCCTCAGTTTGGCAACGTGCCCCAGTTCCTCTCGCGCCATGCGTTCTGCCGCCTGGCTGATTTCATACGATTGCGCGTTTGCTGAGACATAGGTCCAAAACATGAAGGCGCGCTCTTCGTTCCGAACCGCCATGGAGAAGGCCCTGTAGGCACTCAACAGTTCTGGCGCGATCAATCCTGCTCCTTCGTCGTCGTACAGGTTTTCAGGTGAATCGACCTCGACCGTCGCCTGAAGTTGCCCGGCGGACTCACGCCATTCCTGCACTTGGTGCAGATGCCCCGTCTCCTCCAGAACCAGCGAATCGAACACCTGCGCCAGATCGAGGCGACCCAACAGGGTCATGCGCTTGCTTAGGGCGACATAGCCGTCGATCGCCTCCTGCTCCGTCGCGCGGGCAATCGCCAGCAACGCGCCCAGAGAGGCAAATTTCCATGGCTCCGAGTTCATTGCAGACATCTTCGCACACTCCCGTTCCGTCGTTCAGCGACATCACTTCTGACAGATATTAACCGCCGGAAACTTGTCCTGAGACAAAGACGGTCCGCCCAACGTGACTAAATTTCAGGCTCACGTTGAATGAAGTTTGGAGAGACGCGGGTCCGATGCGATTTTCTGGGAAGACACCGACGATATGGATCGCGAGCCTGCTGATGCTGGCGACGCTGTGCATTTCGTCCGTCGGCGCACCATCTGCGTCGGCCGCCGACCTGCTGTCGACATATCTCGCGAAAGTCCAGCCCTCCGAACTCTTCAAGAGAGCCGACAGGTTCGGCAAGCTTTTGGGGGAACCGCCGATCGCGCCCGTGTACCGCGGCGAAGAATTGGCCGGATATGTCTATCTCAACTCCGATTTCACAACGTCCGTAGGCTATTCCGGCAAACCCATCCGCATCGCGGTCGGCATCGATCCTTCCGGCGTCATCCACGGCTTCAAGCTCGTCGAGCATCACGAGCCGATCGTCCTCATCGGCATTCCACAGGCGAAAGTCGTCGCTGCCCTGAACTCCATCATCGGCAAGGACCTGGGACGCGTGGCGGCGGGTGACGAACGCCCGCCGCAGGTCGACATCGTCAGCGGTGCGACCGTGACCGTGCTTGTCATGGGCGATAGCGTCGTGCGGTCGGCCGTCAGGCTCATTCGAAGCGGACGGCTGGACGAAAGCGGAGCGCCGGACGTCAAAGCGGCACCCGAAATCCACAAAATCGATCTCTCGAAGGACGAGGTGAGCGACTGGCAGACATTGATAGGCGACGGCTCGATCCGCAGCCTGCGTCTCACGGTGGGCGAAGTTTCGAAGGCGTTCGCGGAGGCGAAACACCCCGATGCGGGAGCTCGTCCGGAAACGGCGAATCCGAGCGACAGGTTCATCGACCTCTACGTCGCGCCTGTGAGCGTGCCGGCGATTGGCAAATCCCTTCTCGGCGAAGCCGCCTATCAGCGTCTGATCGCCAACTTGAAGCCGGGACAATCAGCCATCCTGATCGGAGGCGACGGGGCGTATTCGTTCAAGGGTTCGGCTTATGTCCGCGGTGGCATATTCGACCGGATCGAGCTGCTTCAGAACGAGCAGGGCGTACGGTTCCGCGACAGGAACCACACGAGGATCGCGGCCTTCGCTCCGTCGGACGCGCCGCACCTCAAGGACATAGGCGTGTTCGTCGTGCCGACCGACTTCGCATTCGACGTGACCGAGCCTTGGGAGCTTCAGCTGCTCGTCCAACGCAGCGTCGGCGCGCGCGACAAGGCGGTGCTGCCGTTCAATCTCGGCTACACGCTTCCCTCCAGCTATTACACGGTGGCGAAGGGCGCTCTTCCCGAAGCCAAGACGCATAAACCGACAGTCGAAGAAACCGCCTCCGACGAACAGCCGTTGTGGATGCGTATCTGGAACATGGACCGGGTGTCGATCGCGATCACCGTCGCCGCGCTATTCGTGCTGACCGCGATCTTCTTTTTCCAGGACTGGCTGGTCAAGCGTCCCAAGCTCTTCGCTCGGGTGAGGAACGGCTATCTTGTCTTCACCTTGGTATGGCTCGGCTGGTACGCGGGCGCTCAGCTTTCGGTCGTCAACGTCCTGACCTTCACTAGCGCCCTAGTCACCAATTTCAGCTGGGAGTTCTTCCTCGCCGCTCCGTTGATCTTCATCCTCTGGGCCGCGGTCGCCGCGGGGCTTCTGTTCTGGGGGCGCGGACCGTTCTGCGGCTGGCTATGCCCGTTCGGCGCGTTGCAGGAACTGCTGAGCGCCATCGCGAAACGGGCGAAAGTGCCTCAGGTCAAGTTGCCCTGGGGACTGCACGAGCGCCTGTGGCCGATCAAATACATCATCTTCCTCGGCCTCTTCGGCATGTCCTTCTATTCGATGGCCTATGCGGAGATGTTTTCGGAAGTCGAGCCTTTCAAGACCGCGATCGTCCTGAAATTCGTCCGAGACTGGCCGTTCGTGATTTTCGCCGTCGCACTGCTCGTGGCGAGCCTGTTCATCGAGCGCTTCTACTGCCGTTACCTCTGCCCACTAGGGGCGGCTCTCGCTATCCCGGGACGCATCCGCATGTTCGAATGGCTGAAGCGCTATCCGGACTGCGGTTCGCCGTGCCAGCGATGCTCGAAGGAATGTCCGGTCCAGGCGATCCATCCGGAAGGCCAGATCAACGTCAATGAGTGCATCTACTGCATGCACTGCCAGGAACTCTACCACGACGATCACCGCTGCCCGCACATGATCCAAAAGCGGCTGAAGCGCGAGAAATTCATGGCGCTCTCGACGCCTGAATCGCGGGGGGAAAAACCTCCCAAGACCCTGATCACCCACAACGGCGAGCCTGTAACCCGCTCTTAATCCGGAGCGAGACATCCGGTCCGGCCGCAACAAAGGAAGAGAAACATGTCAAACGAAGAAACACAGCCTCGCTTCAACAGACGGCAGCTGTTGGGGACGACTGCGGCGGCGGCGGTTGCTGGCGTGGCAACCGCCGGAGGTGCCCTGACCGTTTCCGGCGGCTTCGCAACCGCCGCGAAGGCGGCTACCAAGTCTGGGCTCAACTATGAGATCAAGCCGGGCGAACTCGACGAATACTACACCTTTTTTTCGAGCGGCCAGTCGGGCGAGGTCCGCATCGTCGGCATTCCCTCGATGCGCGAGATCATGCGCATCCCGGTCTTCAACCGCTGCAGCGCCACCGGTTGGGGACAGACGAACGAAAGCCGGAAGGTTCTGACCGAGGGTCTTCTCCCCACGTCCGTCGAATTCCTCAAGGACAAGGGCGGCGTCTACCACAACGGCGACCTCCATCATCCGCATCCGTCGTTCACCGAAGGCACCTACGATGGCCGCTACCTCTTCGCCAACGACAAGGCCAACACCCGGGTCTGCCGCATCCGTCTCGACGTGATGAAGTGCGACAAGATAATCGAATTGCCGAACCAGCATACGGTCCACGGTCTTCGCGTCCAGAAGTATCCGAGGACCGGCTACGTCTTCGCGAACGGCGAGGATGGTGTGCCGATCCCCAATGACGGTAAGGTGTTGGACGATCCCAAGCAGTACCGTTCGGTGTTCAGCGCGATCGATGGGGACACCATGAAGGTCGCCTGGCAGGTCATCGTCGACGGCAACCTCGACAACGTCGACGCCGATTATCAGGGCAAGTACTGCTACGCGACCTGCTACAATTCGGAGAACGGCGTCAATCTCGAGCAGATGATGGGCAAGGACCAGGATTGGGTCGTCGTCTTCAACATCAAGCGCATTGAGGAAGCGGTCAAGAACGGCGACTTCAAGGAGATGGGCGGGGTTCCGGTCGTCGACGGAAGACATGGTTCAAAGTACACCCGTTACATCCCCGTATCGAACGGCCCGCACGGCATGAACACAGCTCCCGACGGCATCCACGCGATGGCCGCCGGCAAGCTGTCGCCGACCGTGACGGTGTTCGACGTGCGCAAGTTCGACGACCTGTTCGACGACAAGATCAAGCCGCGCGAAACAGTGGTCGCGGAACCCCAGCTGGGTCTCGGACCGTTGCATACCGCCTTCGACGGCCGCGGCAACGCGTACACGACGCTGTTCCTCGACAGCCAGATTTGCAAGTGGAACATCGAGGACGCGATCCGCGCATTCAACGGCGAGAAGGTCGATCCCATCCGCCAGAAACTGGACGTCAGCTATCAACCTGGCCACAACCACACCTCCATGGGCCAAACCAAGGAAGCGGACGGCAAATGGCTGCTATCGCTGAACAAGTTCTCCAAGGATCGTTACCTCAACGTCGGTCCGTTGAAGCCGGAGAGCGATCAGCTGATCGACATTTCCGGCGATGAGATGGTGCTCGTCCATGACAACCCGACGTTCGCCGAGCCGCACGACGCGACGATCGTACATGCCTCTAAGATCAACCCGATCAGCATCTGGAAGCGCGATGACCCAATGTTCGCAGACGCGGTCGAACAGGCGAAGAAGGACAATATCGACCTGCTCGTGGACTCCGAGGTCATTCGCGACGGCGACAAGGTGCGGGTATACATGACATCGTCTGCTCCCGCCTTCGGCCTGGAAACTTTCAGCGTCAAGCAAGGCGACGAGGTCACGGTCTACGTCACCAATATCGACGAGGTCGAGGACCTGACGCACGGCTTCGCCATCGTCAACTACGGTATCAACATGGAAATCGGCCCGCAGGCGACGGCCTCCGTCACCTTCAAGGCGAGCAAACCTGGTGTCTACTGGTACTATTGCTCGTGGTTCTGCCATGCGATGCACATGGAGATGAAGGGCCGCATGCTCGTAGAGCCGCAGGCGGCGTGATGCTGCGCTCAATCGCCATAACGATGGTGGCCCTTTGGGCCGCCATCACCTCGGCCGCGATCGCCGCGGACCGCATAGTCTCGCCCTCTGATCGGCAGACGCTTGCAGCCGTGCTGGAGCAAGCCGCCGTCGGCGACCGCATCATTCTTCGTCCCGGCAAATATCCGGGGCGCGTGGTTATCAAGAAGACGCTGACGGTCGAAGGCGACCCCGGGGCCTCGATCATCGGAGACGGCAAGGGAACGGTGGTCACCATCGACGCCCCGGACGTCGTCCTCCGGGGTGTTGACATCAGCGGTTCAGGAATGGACCTCGAAGCGATGGATTCGGGAGTCTTCGCCACCGAGGCCGCGACCGCCGCCCTGATCGAGGACACCGTCGTGGCGGGCAATCTCTACGGCATCTATATCCACGGCGCTGCCAAATCCATGGTCCGCCGCAACAAGATCATCGGCCTGTCCGACGGACGCTTGAGCGAGTCTGGAAACGGCGTGACGGTTTGGAATGCGCCCGGTGCCAGAGTTATCGAGAATGAAATAAGTTTCGGGCGGGACGGGATCGCCACCATCGCCAGCAAGCGCAATGTGTTCAGCGGGAACCGCTTCACCAATGTCCGCTTCGCGATCCACTACATGTACACGAACGACAGCGAAATACGGGGCAACGTGTCGACGGGAAACCTCGTCGGCTATGCGATCATGTTTTCGAGCCGACTGAAGATCGTGGACAACATCTCGGATGGCGATCGCGACCACGGTCTCCTGCTGAACTTTGCGAATAACTCGCTTGTTTCGGGCAACATCGTGCGTGGGCATCTGCAGCCGGAAAGCCGCTGGACTTTGGCGGGAACTCGGGCATCGAGCCAGGAAATGCCGATGGACGACAGCGCGCCGCAGGACGAGGGAGACCAATCCGGTTTCCGTCTCGGTCCAGAAAAGTGCGTGTTCATCTACAATGCCAATAAGAACCGCATCCTCGACAACGAATTCGACGGCTGCGCGATCGGCATACACTTCACCGCCGGATCGGAAGGCAACCTTATGAGCGGCAACGCTTTCATCAACAACCGCAACCAGGTCAAGTACGCGGGCACCCGCTACATCGACTGGTCGGTGGACGGCCGCGGCAATTATTGGAGCGACAACCAGGCCTTCGATCTCGATGGCGACGGAATCGGCGACAATCCGTATCGACCGAACGACCTGATGGACAAGGTGCTGTGGACGTCGCCCCAGGCGAAGGTACTCACCACGAGCCCGGCGGTTCAAGTCATCAGATGGGCGCAGGCCCAATTCCCGGCATTGCTTCCAGGTGGCGTCATAGACAGCCATCCGCTGATGGCACCTCCGGCGCACAAGGAGGTGCTTCAATGACAAAGCCCACAGTCGTCGTGACCGGGGTCGCGAAGAGCTATGGCAACGTGACCGCCGTTAAGGACGTGTCGTTCACCCTCAACGAAGGCGAGACCGTCGCCCTGGTCGGCCACAATGGGGCCGGCAAGACGACGATCGTGAAGCTGTTGCTCGGCCTCATACGTCCGTCGGAAGGCAGCGTGAAGGTGCTCGGCGAAGACCCCGCGAGAGGGGATTTCGGCGTCCGCCAGAGGCTCGGCTATCTGCCCGAAAGCGTCGCGTTCCACATGGCGCTGACTGGCCGCGAGACACTGGCGTTCTATGCTCGCCTCAAACGGGTCGATCTCTCGTGTGCTCCGGAACTGCTGGAGCGCGTGGGATTGGCGGCGGAAGCGGCGGACCGTCCGGTGCGCACGTACTCGAAGGGCATGCGCCAGCGCCTTGGCCTCGCGCAGGCTTTGCTGGGTCAGCCGCGCGTGCTGCTCCTGGACGAGCCGACAAGCGGGCTGGACCCCGCGTTGCGCCGCAGGTTCTACGATCTGCTGGACGACTTGCGCTCGACGGGGACGACGATCCTCCTGTCATCGCATGCGCTTACCGAGCTCGAGGACCGCGCCGACCGTGTCCTGATCGTCAACCAGGGGGTCAAGATCGCCGACGGGACATTGGACAGCCTGCGAGGACTCGCCCGCCTTCCAACACGCATCAGCCTGAAGCTATCGAATGGCGCGTCAGCCGAAAACTCGAACTCGGGCGGAGCGGTATGGTCGCGCGCACGAAACGACATGGTCGAGACCGAAGTCGCGATGGAAGACAAGGTTACGCTGCTCAAGACGCTGACCGCAAATCCCGCGGATATCGCCGCGTTGCATGTGATGGAGCCCACCTTGGACGACCTCTATGCGCATTTCCTCAACACGAAGAGGGCCGCCGAATGAATAACGTCCTGATCGTCGCCCGAAAGGAAATCCGCGAGGGGCTCCGTAATCGTTGGGTCCTCGCGACGACGCTGCTACTGGCCGCGCTCGCGCTGACATTGTCGTTCCTGGGAAGCGCACCGACGGGGAACGTCGGCGTCAACCAGCTCGACATCGTCATCGTTAGCCTCTCGAGCTTGACCATATTCCTGGTACCGCTCATCGCGCTGCTGCTGTCTCACGATGCGATCGTCGGAGAGATGGAGCGCGGGACCATGCTCCTGTTGCTGAGTTATCCGATCGGCCGAAACCAGGTCATCCTCGGCAAGTTCCTCGGTCATCTTGCCATTCTCGCCTTCGCCACGCTGTTCGGTTACGGCGCTGCCGCCGTCGCCTTGGCGGCGACGGGAACCGAGATCGACGCCGCGAGCTGGGCTTCGTTCGTCTCCATGCTCGGCTCGTCTGTCCTTCTGGGAGCTGTGTTCATCGCGATCGGCTACCTCGTCAGCGCGCGTGTCCGCGAGCGCAGCACGGCCGGGGGGATATCCATCGGAATATGGCTGCTGTTCGTCCTCATCTACGACATGGCCCTCCTGGGAGCTTTGGTCGCGGCGGGAGGTCACGCCCTGCCGGCCGGATTGTTGGACACGCTTCTGCTCCTGAACCCGACCGACGCATACCGCATGCTCAACCTTGGTTCCGGGGAGGCAGGCGCGCTTTCCGGAATGGGCGGCATTGCCGGACACACGGCACTCAACGCCACGATACTTATCGCCGCTCTGTGCGCGTGGACGATTGGCCCGCTCGTGCTGGCCGCGGCCACTTTCTCGAGGAGAGAGCTATGAGACGATTCCTGACGCTGGCATCGATGGTGTCCGCTCTCATGATCGCGGGATGCGAGGGAGAGAAGAGCTCGCCTCCGCCCGCGCCCTTCGCCCTCACAGCAGAAGCGATCGGCAGATATTGCGGAATGAACGTCCTCGAGCATGCGGGACCGAAAGGCCAGGTCATCCTCGATGCGAAGGTCGGCGAACCCATCTGGTTCTCGTCCGCGCGCGACACCTTGGCCTTCACCATGCTTCCCGAGGAGCCAAAGGACTTCGCCGCGGTCTACGTGTCCGACATGGGCAAGGCTCCGAGCTGGGAAAAGCCGGGTGCGAAAAACTGGATCGATGCGAAGAAGGCGTTCTACGTGATCGGCAGCGCTCTCCGCAGCGGGATGGGTGCCGATGAGGCCGTTCCGTTTTCGACCCGCGAAGCCGCAGACATTTTTGCTGGCGAGAACGGCGGCAAAGTCGTGTCGTTCGAAGAGGTTCCACGCGACTACGTCCTCGGCGGCGGTGAAACTCAAAAGCCCAATGACAGCGCGCCCGTCTCGGAGCAGGAAGACGTGAAGGGGCACGAACATGGCTAAGACCTACACCCGCCGCCGGGCCATCGCGATCTTGGCCGCCGCCGCCGGATTGCCGCTGCTTACTGGCGCGAAGTCGGTTGGGCGTTCCGTTATGTGGACGGGACAGGCACTCGGAGCTCCTGCAACACTGATCCTGAACCACCGGGACGAGACCGCGGCCAGACGGCTGATCGAACGGATCGTCTCTGAAGTCTCGCGGTTGGAGTCGGTCTTCAGCCTCTATCGGGAAGACTCCGCGCTTGCGGAGCTCAACAGGATCGGCGGCCTGGTCGCCCCTCCCATCGAGCTGGTTTCGCTTCTTCAGGCGAGCCGCGGCTACTGGGAAGCCACGGGCGGCGCGTTCGACCCAAGCGTCCAGCCGTTGTGGGCGCTTTACAGGAAACACTTCGGAATGCCTGACGCCGATGCGGCAGGCCCCTCTCGCAGTGATATCGCGGACACGCTCTCTCTGGTCGACTTCGGCGCGGTCAAATGTGATCGGAACCGGATAGTCATCGGCTCCAAGATGGCGATCACCCTGAATGGAGTCGCTCAGGGCTATATCACCGACAGGATCGTCGAGATGTTGCGCGACGCCGGCGTGACGAGCAGCCTCGTCGACATGGGAGAGGATCGTGCTATCGGCGCGAAGGCAGACGGAAGTCCCTGGCGGATCGGACTCGCCGAGAGCCAGGACTCGGGTCGTCCCGACAACGTCCTAGAAATCGTGAACAAGGCCGTCGCCACGTCCAGCGCCTCGGGCTTCCACTTCGACCAGGCCGGACGCTTCGGTCATATTCTCGATCCCCGGAAAGGCCACGTGCCGTCGCTCTACAAACGTATCACCGTCGTCGCCGAAGAAGCCGCCACCGCGGATGCGCTCTCGACCGCATTCACGCTCATGGAGGAGGAATCCATCGCGTCGATGGTGAAACGCCGGGGGGACATCGCGGTCGACCTCGTTCGTTTGGACGGCATTCACGCGCGTCCCGGTTCATCGTTGGGTTAATACGATGCCGTCCGGAGCGCTCATGGAGGCCCGACCTTACGGATAGAAACCCGGCCTCCTCGAAACGGCGCTCACCTATGACAGCGGCCATCTCGACGGTTTTCAAAGTCCGCTTCGTCGCGATACGCAGCAATATAGGTCAGCTTGAATTTCTCTTCTCGATCGTCCCGAGGTTCGTTGCCGAGCCCGTTGACATACCTCGAACTTCGCTATTTATACGTCGTATAAATAGTGGGGTTTAGGATGATCACCGGACACGTATTTATTGCAACGAGCCTTGATGGTTTTATCGCCCGTGAAAGCGGAGAAATCGATTGGCTGCTCAAGCACGA
>NZ_KB902686.1 GCF_000379605.1 Rhizobium giardinii bv. giardinii H152
GGAATCTGGAGGGTTCTGTGAGGTCCGTGCGCTATGCGTGCGGCATTCGCTGATCGGACCTCATTGAAGCCGGATTGAGCGAAGGCGCGGGTTGTTTGGCGCTATGGGGATTTAGCCGAAGCGGCGGATGGCGTTTGGGAAGATCGAGCCTTGCCGGAACGCGTGGACAGGTTTGGTAGGAGATTGTTGGCGATCATTGCAGTGTCTTCGACGCTCCCGTCGGCTGGTTTGCGTCGATGGAACCCTTGGTGGTGTTCCGCTCTCCGTCGCTCAGGCACGATTTGCCAAAACACTTGCCTCGCGCCCTCGGCATGGCGACGCTGATCGTTGCAACGATGCCGCCTGATCTGATCATGAGCTGTTGTTCCATGACGGCCGGCAGACCGGCTGGGTCGGGATCCACGCGCCGATGATCGTCATGGCTCCACCACAACAGGGGCAGCAGTGCGCCAAAGGTGGTGGCTTTGCGTCCGGTTCTTTGGCCGGCTGTTCCGGCGGTGGGACGTTGAGCAGGCTTCGGCACTGGTCCAGCTTCAATTGCCGATGGCCGTTGGCCAGCAGTCCGTAATGACGAATGCGGTGAAAGCCGTCCGGAACGGTGTGAAGCAGGAAACGGCGGATGAACTCGTGGGCATCGAGTATCATCACCTTTTGCCTGCCGCCCGTTCGATAGTCCTTCCATCGGAATGAGACGCGATCTCCATCGATGCTGACGAGGCGGGAATTGGAGATGGCAATGCGATGGGTGTAGCGGCCAAGATAGGCCAGCACCTGTCGGGGTCCGGCAAATGGCGGCTTGGCATAGACCACCCAGTCGATGCGACGCGCTGCTTTAAGGGTTCGATTGAAGGCGACCGGATCGGCCAGGTTGGCGATATCGCCGAAGAACCGAAGTTGGCCCAGATCATAGGCCTGCTTCAGTTCTTCGAGAAACAAACGCCGGAACAGGCGTGACAGAACCCTCACGGACAGGAAGAAGCTCTGCCGGCAGGCAACCCAACGGGACTGGTCGAGCGACAGACCTCCACCCGGCACGATGCAATGGATATGCGGGTGATAATGGAGGTTCTGGCCCCAGGAGTGCAGCACCGCAATGAAGCCGATCTCTGCGCCCAGATGCCTGGGATCGGCAGCAAGCTTGCGCAGTGTCTCGGCGACGGCGTGAAACAGGATCGTATAGACCTGTTCCTTGTTCTGGAAGGCGATCTCGGCGATCTGCTGCGGCACGGTGAATACGACGTGGAAATAGCCGACAGGCAGAAGGTCGGCCTGCCGTGCAGCAAGCCAGTCACGGCTCGCCTGTCCCTGGCACTTTGGACAATGCCGGTTGCGGCAGGAATTATAGGCGATACGGATCGCCTCGCAGTCCTGGCATTGCTGGACATGCCCGCCGAGGCGAGCGGTCCGGCACATCTCGATCGCGCTTATGACCCGGCGTTCGACACGCCCGAGATGAGCGCCGTGTGTTTGACGATATCGTTCTGCGTGGCGGCGAAAGATGTCCGCCACCTCTGGCCCCGCCGCCATGTCGAGGCAATCAACCCGGCGGCACCACCTCCAGCGCCAGCCGGTCTATTGGGCTGGTCGTGCTGCGGATCAAGGTGTTTGACACCTTCGTGTAGCGTGCCGTGGTGGACAGATTATTATGGCCAAGCAATACCTGGATGATGCGGATGTCGGTTCCGCTTTCCAGAAGATGGGTAGCAAAGCTATGGCGCAGCGTATGCACCGTCACTCTCTTATCGATGCCGGCAGCAGTGCACGCCGAGCGGCAGGCAGAATACAGAACCTGAACATCGATGGGCTTGGTCTTGTCCCGACCCGGAAACAGCCAGACCTCGGGTCTCGCCAGCCGCCAATAGACCCGCAGGATCGCGAGCAACTGCGCTGACAGCATGACGTTGCGATCCTTGCCGCCCTTGCCATGCTCGACGCGGATGATGCCGCGTTCGCCATCAATGTCGCGGACCTTGAGATGGACAGCTTCCGAGGCACGCAGCCCCGCTGCATAGGCCGTCGTCAGCGCGGTGCGGGTCCTCAGGCTCGGAACCGCTTCCAGAAACCGCACGATCTCGTCGCCGTTGAGGATCGTCGGCAGCTTGGCGGGGGTCCGGGCATAGGCAATGCGTTCCGGTATCTCGGCATGACCGAGCGTGACGCCAAAGAAGAACCGCAGAGCGCAGACCGTCTGGTTCAAGGCCGGCCACGATAGGCCCGATGATACCAGATGCACCTGAAAGGCACGCACGTCTTCCAGTCCAAGGCGGTCTGGCGAACGGCCGAAATAGCGAGAAAACTTCGTCACCGCATGCAAATACGATCGTTGCGTCGCTGGCGAAAGATTGCGGATCGTCATGTCATCGATCATGCGCCGGCGTAGCGGGCTCATCTCTGTCATCGTCATCTCCTGTTCAAAGGTTGGGCTGAAACAGCCCAATCCTTCAAATCAGAAGCGTATTATGCAAATCCGCGCTCCAAATGCCGCGCAAGCGGCTTCGTTCAATCCTGAATGTCGATCGGTCCTAGCGTAGAATTTCGCCCCCTGCCGCAAACGCCCCCATTGGGAGCGCAGAACAGCCGACGAATAGATCGATTGCGGACGATCCTGGGCAAAAGCTGAACGGTCCTGCCGCGCCCCTCTGCGCGGCGCATGTTGTCCGCATGGTCGGTAACGCTGCACCGCAGCACAGATTCACACTTGCTTTGTTGAGTAATTTGAGTTTCACTTAACATATTGCTCAACACAGCAGAGTGAGGGCCGTGCCGGGCATGAGTTTTCCGAAGGGTAGCGTGGAGCTTCCTTTCGAATTTGGGAGGATTTCATGAAAACGACGAAAAGAACCCTTCTCCGGGTAATGACGGCGCTTGGCCTTTCGACGGCATTGCCGGGCCTGGCGCAGGCCGACGAGTTGACCCTTTGCTGGGCCGCCTGGGATCCGGCCAACGCTCTGGTCGAACTGTCCAAGGACTTTACGGCGCAGAGCGGTACGCAGATGAAGTTCGAGTTCGTGCCCTGGCCGAACTTTGCCGACCGCATCCTCAACGAGCTCAACTCTGGCGGCAAGCTCTGTGATCTTTTGATAGGCGACAGCCAGTGGATCGGCGGCTCGGCGGAGAATGGCTACTACGTCAAGCTCAACGACTTCTTCGACAAGGAAGGCATCAAGATGAGCGACTTCGCCGAAGCCGCCGTCAACGCCTACTCGACCTGGCCGAAGGGTTCGCCGAACTACTGGGCGCTGCCGGCGATGGGCGACGCCAACGCCTGGTTCTATCGCAAGGACTGGTTCAGCAAGCCGGAAATCCAGGCCGAATTCAAGGAAAAGACCGGTCGCGACCTCGCACCGCCGACCACCTGGGACGAACTGCTCGAAACGGCCAAGTTCTTCAATGGCAAGGAGATCGACGGCAAGAAGGTCTACGGTGCTGCGATCTTCACCGAGCGCGCCTCTGAAGGCATCACCATGGGTGCCACCCAGGCACTTTACCCCTACGGTTTCAAGTACGAGAACACCACCGGCAAGTATGACATGGAAGGGGCGGTGAACTCCGACGGTGCGGTCAAGGGACTGGAGGCCTACAAGGATCTCTACAAGTGCTGCACGCCGCCGGGCTACACCGACGCCTACATGGGCGAGACACTGGACGCGTTCAAGTCGGGCCAGGCGGCCATGGCGATGAACTGGTTCGCCTTCTTCCCCGGCCTTGCGAAGGATGAGAATGTCGGCGGCGACAAAATCGGCTTCTTCGTCAACCCGAAGGAGACGACGGCAGCCTCGACACTCGGCGGCCAGGGGATCTCGGTCGTCGCCAACACCGACAACATGGACGGCGCGCTCGCCTATATCAAATGGTTCGCGCAACCCGAGGTCCAGAAGAAGTGGTGGCAGCTCGGCGGCTACGCCGTGCACGACGCCGTGCTGAACGATCCATCCTTCAAAGACAGCCAGCCGTTTGCGGCCGATTTCCTCGTCGCTATGAATCAGGTGCAGGACTTCTGGCAGGAGCCTTCCTACGCCATCCTTCTCCAGGCCATGCAGAAGCGCCTGCATGACTTCGTGGTGGCCGACCAGGGTACGGCCAAGGACGCGCTCGACGGCCTGGTCAAGGACTGGACCGAGATCCTCGAGGATGAAGGAAAGCTTTGATTTCCTCCCCGTGGGTCGTCCGGCGCGCAAGCGTCCGGGCGGCCCCGCCGCCGAGCGACGTTTTGAAATCTCAAGGTAGAGTCCGTGATCAATTCCGATACGACCATTCTGGAGAAAAGCGCGAAGCACGCTGCCACGTCCACTCCGGTCTCGCTTGCACGGCGCATCGGCGGTCTCTCCGACCGCGCCATCGCCTGGCTCTTCATCACGCCGACAATAGCGCTGCTGCTCGCCATCAACATCTTTCCGCTGATCTGGGCGATCCGGCTGTCTTTCACGAACTACCGCGCCAATCGACCGAACGCGGTGCTGGAAAATGTCGGCCTGCAGAACTATCACCGTGTCCTGACCGACAGCGACATCTGGATCGCGATGCAGACGACGGCGCATTTCGTCTTCTGGACGATCCTCCTGCAGACGCTGATCGGTTTTTCACTCGCCTATCTGATCGACCGCAAGTTCCGGGGCCACGCCTTCTGGACGACCGTCATCCTGATCCCGATGATGCTGTCGCCGGCGGTGGTCGGCAATTTCTGGCGGTTCCTCTACCAGCCGCAAATAGGCCTTTTCAATTACATCGTCTCCTACGTAACCGGTGTACCGCCGTCTTCCTTCGAGATGCTCGGTTCGGTGTCTCTGGCACCCTGGTCGATCATCATCGTCGACACCTGGATGTGGACTCCCTATGTGATGCTGATCTGCCTCGCCGGGCTGCGCTCCATTCCCGACTATATCTACGAGGCCGCCGAGGTCGATCGGGCGTCAGCCTGGCGGCAGTTCTGGTCGATCACGATTCCCATGGCCCTGCCTTTCATCATGCTCGCGGTGCTCTTCCGCGGCATCGAAAACTTCAAGATGTTCGACATGGTGATGCTGCTCACCGGCGGCGGACCCGGCTCGACCACCGAGGTCGCTTCGATCACGCTCAAGCGGGAGGCCTTCGAAAGCTGGCGAACGGGGCGTGCCTCCGCCTTCGCCATCATCCTCTTCGTGGCTGTCTTCGGGCTTGCAAACATCTACGTCAAGGCACTCAACAAGGTGAAGCAGAGATGAGCAGCGCGACCTCCGCCCATTCCGTTGTCGAGCCGAGTGCCACGACCAAGCGCATCGCCGGGATCATCGTCGTCCTCTATGCGGTTATCACCATGGTGCCGCTCGCCTGGATCTTCATGACGAGTTTCAAGTCGCCGCCGGACTCGATCAGCTATCCGCCGAAGGTCGTTTTCACGCCGACGCTGGAGGGCTATTGCAACCTCTTTACCACCCGCACCCGTCAGACACCGGAATACATCCAGTCGCTGGGACCGCCGCAGTCGATCTGCGACGAGATCACCCGCAGCCGCAACATGGTCATCGCCGGGCCGTCGAACTATTGGCCGCGCTTCACCAATTCCATGGTGATCGCCTTCGGCTCGACGTTCCTCGCCGTCTTCCTCGGAACGCTCGCGGCCTATGGCTTCTCGCGCTTCCGCGTCCCGCTCGCCGACGACCTGATGTTCTTCATCCTGTCGACGCGCATGATGCCGCCGATCGCGGTCGCGATCCCGATCTACCTGATGTACCGCGAACTCGGCCTCTCCGACACGGCGCTCGGCATGATCCTGCTCTATACGGCGGTCAACGTCTCGCTCGCCGTGTGGCTGCTCAAGGGCTTCATCGACGAAATCCCGCGCGAATACGAGGAAGCGGCGATGATCGACGGCTACACGCGCCTGCAGGCCTTCCGCAAGGTCGTGCTGCCGCAGGCGACGACGGGGATAGCCGCGACCGCCATCTTCTGCCTGATCTTCGCCTGGAACGAGTATGCGTTTGCGGTGCTGCTCACCTCGGGTTCTGCCCAGACGTCACCCCCCTTCATCCCGACCATCATCGGCGAGGGCGGCATGGACTGGCCCGCAGTCGCCGCCGGTACCACGATCTTCCTCGTCCCGATCCTAGTCTTCACCATCCTGCTGCGGAAGCAACTGCTGCGTGGCATCACCTTCGGAGCGGTGCGCAAATGACAGTCGAGACCTCGCCTCTGCCCAAGAATAAGCGCCCCTTCTTCCTGCGCCGCGGGCCGATGGAGAATATCGCAACCGCGCTCATCGCCCTCGGCTTCCTCATGTTGTTCCAGCCGTTCGCGTTGGTGCTCTACACCTGGTCGCTGGTGACGCTTCTCGCCGGTACCGTAATGTTCATCATCGTCTCGAAGTTTCCGGAGTAGGCAATGGCGCAGATCAGGGTTGAGAACCTGCGCAAGCAGTTCGGCGATTTTGCCGCGGTGGAAGACTCCACCTTCACCGTGCAGGACGGCGAGTTCCTGGCGCTGCTTGGACCTTCCGGCTGCGGCAAGACGACGACGCTGCGCATGATCGCCGGCCTCGAACTGCCGACCAGCGGCAAGATCCTGCTCGACGGCGAAGACGTCACCTTCAATCGGGCAAGCGCCCGCGACATCGCCTTCGTCTTCCAGCTCTTCGCGCTCTATCCGCACATGAACGTGCGCAAGAACATCGGCTTTCCGCTGTTGTCGCAGGGTGTACCCAAGGAGGAGATCAAGAAGCGCGTAGAGGAAACGGCGCGGCTCCTGCAGATCAGCCACATCCTCGACCGGTCCGTCTCCGGCCTTGCCGGTGGCGACCGCCAGCGCGTGGCGCTCGGTCGGGCCATCGTGCGCCGGCCGAAGTGCTTCCTTATGGACGAGCCGCTCGGCACACTGGACGCGGAGTTCCGCGAGGTGATGGTCCACGAGCTGCGCGAGTTGCACAACCGCATCCATGCGACCACGGTTTACGTGACACACGACCAGCACGAGGCGATGGCCATGGCCGACAAGATCGCCGTGATGAACCACGGCGTGATCGAGCAATACGGCACGCCGCAGGAGATCTACGCCCGCCCCGTCTCGATGTATGTCGCTGACTTCATCGGCTCTCCGCCGATGAACTTCCTGCGCTTCAAGTCGGGATTGGAGAACGGGGCGACGACGGTTGAGCTCGGCAACGTTCCGGTCCGGGTGCCGCAGGTGTACGCGGCGCACGAACCCGGCGAACTGGCCCTTGGGGTCCGGCCGGAACATGTGCGCTTCAGCGACGCTGCACCCTTGCGCGGCGCCGTATATGGCAGCGAGTACCTCGGCACCAACCAGATCGTCTCGGTCGAGACGGCGCAGGGCCTGGTCAAGGCGCGCGTTCCGGCGAACCGGAACTTCACCATCGGCGAGAATGTCGGGCTTGAGCTCAACAGCGACAAGCTCTCGCTGTTCGATTGCGGTTCGGGCAAAGCGATCCCCTCGTCCCTTTACGCGGAGGTCAATCATGGCTGAAGTCACGCTCGCAGGCATCAGCAAGACATTCGGCCAAACGGGGGCCGTCGACAACGTTAGCCTGACGATCCGCGACGGCGAATTCGTCGTACTGCTCGGCCCGACCGGCGCGGGCAAGACCACGACGCTGCGGCTGATCGCCGGTCTCGAGGCACCCGACGCCGGACGCATCACCATTGCCGGGCGGGATGTCGCCGGCGCGGCACCGGCGACCCGCGACGTCGCCTTCGTCTTCCAGCAGTATTCGCTTTATCCGCACCTGACGGTCTACGAGAACCTCGCCTTTCCGCTTCGCTCGCCTGCGCGTCGGCTGCATGACGCCGAAATCGACGCTCGCGTGCGCGAGGTTGCGAAGATGGTGCGCATCGACCACAAGCTCCAGAACCGCTCCACCCGCCTTTCGGGCGGCGAGATGCAGCGCGTCGCAATCGGGCGGGCACTGGTGCGCAAGCCGGCGATCTACCTGATGGACGAGCCGCTGTCGTCACTTGATGCGAAACTACGCGCCGAACTGCGACTTGAGCTGAAGCGGATCCAGAACGAACTCGGTGCCACGCTGCTCTATGTCACCCATGACCAGGTCGAGGCGATGACGATGGCGGACCGCATTGGCATATTGGCGGAAGGCAAGCTGGTGCAGATCGGGTCGCCGCGCGAGATTTACAGCAACCCGGCGAACCTGCATGTCGCCGCCCGGCTTGGCCAGCCGCATATCAATCTTCTCCCGCAGGGTCTTCTTCCCGGCTGCAACGCGCCCGCAGGCACGAAGACGATCGGAGCGCGGACAGAACATCTCGAAATCTCCGCTTCGACGCCCGGCAACGCCGAGATCGACTGGATCGAGCACCTCGGCGACCAGAACCATCTTCACATCAAGGTTGGAGAACACAAGCTCGTGACGCTTGCCGATCCGTACCTTGCGATCCAACGTGGCGACCGGATCGATTTGAAACTGCGCAACCCGCTTTATTTCGATGCGGGCGGACAGCGGCTGACGTGACGGCGAAGATCGAACGCAATGACTGGATGGATATGATGAAGCATTTCTTCAACCGCAGGGAAGACATTGTCGCGGAGGCCCTCGACGGCCTTCTGCTCACTTCTGCGCCGGGACAACTGGCCCGGCTCGATACCTATCCGGCGATCAAGGTGATCGTTCGCGCCGACTGGGACAAGTCGAAGGTCGCGGTGATTTCGGGTGGCGGCGCCGGGCATGAACCCTCGCATGCCGGCTTCGTCGGTAGGGGCATGCTGACTGCGGCCGTCTCCGGCGAGATCTTCGCCTCGCCGAGCGTGGATGCCGTGCTGACCGCGATTCGGGCCGTGACTGGCGCTCCGGGCTGCCTGTTGATCGTCAAAAACTATACGGGCGATAGGCTGAACTTCGGCCTCGCCGCCGAGAAGGCACGCGCACAGGGCCTGACGGTGGAGATGGCCATCGTCGCCGACGACATCGCCCTTCCGGACCTCCCCCAGCCGCGCGGCGTCGCCGGCACGCTGTTCGTGCACAAGATCGCCGGCCATCTGGCAGAGGCGGGNGAGCCGCTCGAAGCGGTCGCAGAAGCCGCGCGGACGGCAGCCGCGGACATCGTCTCGCTCGGCGTGTCGCTCTCCACCTGCTCCATCCCCGGGCAGGCCCACGAGGATCGCCTGGGTCCGGATGAGGGCGAACTCGGCCTTGGCATCCACGGCGAACCGGGCGTCGAGCGTATTGCGCTCCAAGCAGCCGCTTCGCTCGTCTCGACCATGGCGGAGCGTCTTGTCGCGTCAATCAAGACGGACGGGAAGCATGCGCTGCTGATCAACAATCTCGGTGCGGTTCCGCCGATCGAGATGGGGGTCATTGCCAAGGCAGTGCTCGACTCGCCGCTCGCCGACCGGGTAGAACTGATCGTCGGCCCGGCACCGCTGATGACCGCGCTCAACATGAATGGGTTTTCCCTCTCCATGATCAAGCTCGACGCCACCCGCGACGCGGCCCTGACCTCCGCCGTCGCACCGCGGGCGTGGGTACCGCCGACCAGGCGACACGAGCTGGCGGTGCTGCCGGCTCCAGGATGGACGGACACGAACAAGACAACCACGGACGACGCAGTGGCGACCGCAGCCGATCCCGTTGTCGCCGGAAAGCTGCTCGACGCGGTGTGCAACAGGCTCGTCGCGATGGAGGCCGACCTCAACCGGCTGGATGCAAAGACGGGCGACGGCGACACCGGATCGACCGTCGCGACCGGGGCCCGAAGCGTGCTGGCCCTGCGCCCGACGCTGCCGCTCGGAAGTGCCGCCGCCACCTGCGCCGCGATCGGAGAGGCGCTCGGAACGAGCATGGGTGGATCGAGCGGCGTGCTTCTCTCGATTTTTTTCACCGCGGCAGCACAGAAATTTGCGGAAGGTGCCGACCCTGCATCGGCATTCTCGGCCGGGCTCGACCGCATGACCTTCTACGGGGGAGCCAATCCGGGCGACCGTACGATGGTCGATGCGCTTTCGCCGGCACTTTCCGCACTCGCCTCGAGCGGCCTCGCTGCCGCGGCGGCGGCAGCCCGGAAAGGTGCGAAGGCAACCGGGAACATGACCCGCGCCAAAGCCGGTCGGTCCTCCTATCTGGCCGCACGCGATCTCGAAGGCGTATCCGATCCCGGGGCCGAAGCCGTGGCAGCGGCATTCGAGGCCGCGGCGGCGGCCGACTGACGGGGGGACCACATGCACGCCAGCCGCCCGCTGCTTCCCGGTCTCATCGAGGCTTGCCATGCGGTGATCGCGTCCAACGCCGATCACCTCGGGGAACTTGACCGGGCAATCGGTGACGGCGACCACGGCACCAACATGAAAAGGGGAAGCGAAGTCGTCTATGCTGAGCGCGACCAACTCGGCAGTCTGCCGCTGCCTGAGGCGCTGGAAAAGATAGGCATGCTGCTCGTCACCACGATCGGCGGCGCGGCTGGCCCGCTCTACGGCACCCTGCTGATCGAAATGGGTCGCGGCTTGCGCGCAGGCAGAGGCAACGGAGTGCTCGTTGAAACCCTGCCTCAGGCTGTCGCGGCCGTCGCAAGACGGGGCCGGGCGCAGGCTGGAGACAAGACGTTGCTGGATGTGCTTTACGCGGTGCAGCGGGCAGTATTAAAGCAGAGCCCACCGGCAGAGGTTGCCGCCTACGCAATGTCTGCTGCAAGGGACACGATCTCAATGAAGGCGTTGCGCGGGCGCGCGTCCTTTCTAGGGGATCGGTCCATCGGGCATATGGACCCCGGGGCTTGCAGCTGCGCACTGTTGACGGGGTCGATCTGCCGCTTTCTGGAGGAGTTTCCACCCGCATGAATAACAATGGCGCAAATGTCGGCATCGTCATCGTATCGCATTCACCGCTGATCGCACGCGGTACGGCGGACATGGTGCGCCAGATGGTTGGCGACAGCGTGCCGCTCGCCTGGTGCGGCGGCAACGCGGAAGGCGGGCTCGGCACGAACGCCAGAGAAATCCTGACGGCAATCACCAGCGCCTGGTCGGAGGCTGGCGTTGCTGTTTTCGTCGATCTCGGCGGCGCAGAGACGAACAGCGAGATGGCGATCGAGATGCTCGAGCCTGCCCGTGCGCGTCGGGTCTTGATCTGCAATGCCCCAATTGTCGAGGGCGCGGTGATGGCTGCAGCAGAGGCGTCCGGGGGCGCGGCACTGGCCCGCGTTGTCGCGACTGCGGAGGAGCTCTCGCCATGACCGGCCGCCAGGCAAAGCATGCGGGATCGGCGCCGCGTCTGGCTGGCCCTGCGTGCGCGCGCGTCGAGGTCACGCACGACATCGGTCTCCACGCCCGTCCGTCCGTCGTGTTCACCCGCCTTGCCAAGTCATTTCCCTGCACGATCGGCGTCGAGGTCAACGGCGACGGTGTGTGGCTGAACGGCAAGAGCATCGTCAAGATCATGGGTGCGCGCATTCGCAAGGGCTTCGTCCTCGCCATCCGTGCGGACGGGATTGGTGCCGAAGACGCGGTGAAGGCGTTGTGCGCCCTCGTCGAGCGGAATTTCGACGAGGAGAAGAGCCATGCCCGGTCCGCTTAGGCTTAAGGGTCAGGGCGCTTCGCCGGGCTTTGCACGCGGAACGGCTCATGTCCTGCCGCACGCGGGCACCTTGAGCGCGGCCTCTGCGCCGACTGCAAGGGACCGCGAGTGCCTTCTGCTTGCCGTCGACAACACCATCAGGGCGTTGCGCGCGCTCGCAGACGGATCTGACGTTCAGAGCCGCGCAATCCTCGAATTCCAGATCGAGATGCTGAAGGACCCCGCGATCCTCGAGCCGAGCCTTGCCCGGATCCGCAAAGGTGAGAGCGCAGCCTTTGCCTGGGCCTCTGCCATGGACGACTATGTCCGCGGTTTCGAGGCCTCGGACGACGAACTCATCCGCGCGCGCAGCGGCGACCTTCTCGACATCAAGAACCAGGTCCTGCGGGCGCTGAGCGGTGAGGCGCCTCCAGATTTTCCGAGAGGATCGATCTTCCTCGGGCGGGACATGGCGCCCAGCATGTTCCTGGCGCATGACTGGAGCGGTGGCGGCGCTGTCGTTCTCTTCGGCGGAAGCGTCGCCAGCCATGTGGCGATGCTGGCAAGGAGCCGCGGAATACCCATGGTTGTGGGCGTCGGCGAGGCGGCCATCGAGAGCGGCAGGGAACTCTTCGTCCATGGTGGCGAGGGTTCCGTCCAGGACATCGACGGCGTAGGTGACAGGTCGGCCGACGGTACTGGTGCGGCAGCGAGTTCTCAGGCGAAGGACCCGCCGCCGCAAAACTGCAAGACCGCAGACGGTGTCGCCATCACCCTTCGCGCCAACATAGATCATCCCGCCGAACTGGAGGGGCTCTTGCCCCAGCTTTTCGGAGGCATAGGGCTGTTGCGTACCGAATATCTCTTTCCGACGCTGGGCCAGCTTGCCGACGAGGTGCGGCAGGAGGAGATCTACCGACAGGCGCTGACCTGGGCGCGAGGGAAGCCGGTTACTATCCGGCTTTTCGACTTCGGCGCCGACAAGCCGCTGCCGGACTCCGAAGTGGATCTCACGTCCTATCTCGGCTTGCGCGGCATACGCCTTCTCCTGGCCCGTCCGGACCTGCTGCGGACCCAAGCGCGTGCATTGATGCGGGCAGCCCCTGCCGGACAGTTGCGAGTGCTTATTCCGATGGTGACGTCGCCCGCCGAAGTGGAACAGACCGCCGCAATCTTCGCGGCAGAGGCCGCCGGGCTTGCCGAGCGGCAGATCGAGCACGCAATTCCTCCGCTCGGCATCATGGTGGAAGTGCCAGCCGCCGCCCTCATGCCCGAGGCATTCCAGCGGGCCGCCTTCTTTTCCTTCGGTACCAACGATCTCGCCCAGTACATCGGGGCATCGGCGCGCGACAGCGCGGCAGTGTCTGGCCTGCACGAAGCGTCGCGCGTGGCAACACTGCGCTTCCTGCACCACACCGTCCCGCTGGCACTGGCGACGCAAAAGCCCGTCGGCATCTGCGGCGACCTCGCGGCCGATACGCTTGCCCTGCCGGAACTGCTCGCCTGCGGTTTTCGCGAATTTTCCATGCCACCGGCGAGGATGCCGCTTGTGCGAGAGACGATTTCCGGGTTGAACGCCGACGGAAGCAAGGCAAGGGGTTGAAATGGCGCGCGAGGCAGGCGAAGAGGCAACGGTCACCTACAAGACGATCCTGGCCGACATCATCGACAGCCGCCCCTCCGGCACGCGGCAGCGGCTTGCCACCGCACTCGGCAAGCATCGCAGTTTCGTAACCCAGATCACCAGTCCTGCCTATCCGACACCCCTGCCCTCCCGCCATCTGCCGACCATCTTTCGCGTTTGCCACATGAGCCCGGCGGAACAGGAGCGCTTTCTGGAAGCCTATGAGCGCGCTCATCCAGGCAAGCTACCGGAGGCGACCGCCTTGGAGGGCTTGCGGACGCTCACGCTGATGGTCGCGGACACCGGCGATGAGCGAAAGAACAGGCAGTTCGACGAGGCCGTCACTGAATTTATTGCAAGGCTGTCCGCCCTTCTTTGAGCGGAGCTCTGCATGCTGGCAGGTGGCCAGAATGCTTGCCGCTTCGTTCCTTAAAGCGGGTTCGATCTTAAGGATAAAACGGTGCGGCATTTTTAAAGTGCCACAGCGGCCTTTGCGCGTAATATTGAACGCGAGGTGCCGAGGAATCGCGGCGGGGAGGAGGAGCATGAAGAAGTTCATGAACGGGGCCGACACGTTCGTCGCCGAGAGCCTTGACGGCTTCGTGCGCGCGCATGACGGTCTTGTCATGTTCGGCCCAGGCCGGAAGTTCATCCGCCGCACACATCTCAAGAAGGGCAAGGTCGCCGTCATCTCCGGCGGCGGCGCGGGGCACGAGCCCATGCACGTGGGCTTCGTCGGCCATGGTATGCTCGATGCCGCCTGCACAGGGCATGTTTTCACCTCACCCACACCGGACCAGGTACTGGCCGCGATCGAGGCTTGCGACACCGGCGCCGGAACCCTCCTGGTCGTGAAGAACTACGACGGTGATGTCATGAACTTCGAAATGGCCGCTGAATTGGCACAGGCCGGTGGCCGCAGCGTCGATATGGTCTTCGTCAACGATGACGTCGCCACGGAAGCCGCGCCGCGCAGCACCGGCCGCCGCGGCGTTGCCGGCACGCTGGTCGTGGAAAAGATCATCGGCGCCGCCGCCGAATCCGGCATGCCGCTAGAAACCCTAAAACGCCTGGGTGAGAAGACCGTAGCCGCAATCCGCAGCAAGGGGGTGGCCATCGGCGGCGCCACCGTGCCCGGAGGAGTGAGCGCAACCTTTGCCCTGGGGCCAGATGAAATGGAAATGGGCGTCGGCATCCATGGCGAACCGGGCCGCGCCCGCTCGGCATTCCAGAATGCGGAGACGATCGCGGGGCTCCTTGCGGACGATGTCATCAGGGCTCTGGTCGCGGAGCGTGGTCGCGATGTCCTGCTCTTCGTCAACGGGTTCGGCAGTACACCCGCCTCCGAGCTCTATCTCATGTATGGCGCGATGCGAAAGCGCGTGGAAGCCAGCGATCTCGTCGTTGCGCGCTCACTGGTCGGATCGTACGTCACTTCTCTCGACATGGCGGGCCTGTCGGTGACACTGGCGGTTCTCGACGCGACCGGATGCGAGTTCTGGGACGCACCCGTGCTGACCCCCTCGCTGCGATGGGGCCATTGACCTGCCAACAAATGGTCGCCCGTCGCATCACGATCTGATAGGCGATCTGTCTCCACTGCGATCTTGCGGCGCGCTGCCGCCGGAAGGGCGCGATTGTCGGTTTTTCCGCTGCAGGGGTGCGCCGGCAACGAACCGCGATTTTAAGCGTGCGCATTGGCTTGGCCTCACAGGCCCCGCAATCTGGTTGGCGTGAAGGTCAGCGTGAGACCATTGCTAAAATGCCATCAGATTTATTCACCTGATATTTCACCGGATCCGTCAAAAGATAGCGACCCCTGCAAAAGCTCCGTTTACCGATGACTCTGCAATTTCCCCAAGCCGTAATCGTCCCGCATATCAAGATGGCAACGCTCGGCGCGCTTGCCTGCGCCGTTGGAGCGATCGTCGCCGTTTGCGTAATAAGACTTCTCGTTCCCGACCGTCCGTTTTGGGCAGAATTGACCGCAGTGGCGTCAATAACGGCAGCCGTTACATTTCCGCTTCAATTTGCCCTTTGTCTGCGCAACGAAGCGCTTCGTGAGATCCGAAAAGAACTTCAGCACGCACTCCGGCATGATCCCGTCACCGGTACACTGCACGCCACCGCATTTGCGACCTCGGTCGAGCATGCGATAGACCGCAGGCGCCTGACCACTGCTGAAAGCCCGGATGGCGTCATGCTCGTTCTCAGGGTCGGCGATTTCGATGAGATCGGTCGTCGCTATGGCCCGCAATGGGCAGACACGCTGCTTCAATCGATTGTTCGGATCGTACATTCTTGCGTGCGCTATGGAGATCTCGTCGCCCGCCTTGCCAGCGACGAACTCGGAATCTATCTGCCAGGCACAACAACGGAAGACGCCAGAGACATCTGCAAGCGCATCCGTACGCGGATAGAAGAGACAACCTTCGCAGCCGGGCAAGAGCGCCATATATCGGTGACGTTGCGGCTTGGTGGCACGAGGGTCGGGGACCAGGCCGACTTTCAGGCACTCCGCGAGGCAGCCAACCACGCCGCCCTTGCGGAGGAAGAGGCTGGGCCCCTCCTGTTCCGGGAGCTGTTTTCGTGACAGGGAGGCTCTCGGCCTGCTCTGCGGGGCGGCGCTTTGTCCCGTCCGGGAGCGTTGAATGTACAGCGGAACCTATGAAGCCTGCGCCCGGTCCGCAGAAAGACAGCCAGGCTCGAATACCATCTCTCCGGGCACCTGATCTTCACGCCCTGGCGGCATTCCAAGGTGCGCGCGAGAATGCCGCGTCGTGCAATCTCTCTTGGGTGCCAGAATAATCCCTTTCATGCAGTTTCTACCGCTGAAGCGCACCGCAGCCAGGCTCGGATCAAGAATACAGAAGGGGCAGATCACATTGATCATATCACCGATCCCTCACCGGTGCCGGTTCGGTGGCCGCCACGCCGGCCGGGCTCAAGGCGCCGCAACGCCAGACGCTGTAGACCGGCTGGGTATCCCAGTCATAATAGAACACCGCTTTCAGCGTTCGCTCCGCCATCCCTTGACCGAAGACGCCGCGCATGGCGCGGATAGCCCCTTCTCGCTCCCGGTCGTCGATCGGGCAAGAAAGCGTGGTGTTGGCAATGCCCCATTCGGTCACCCAGCACGGCTTGCCCTCCCCTTCAGGCTGGCAAAAATCGAGAAGCGCCGTCACATACCGCGTAAGCGCCGCGTCACCTTTGCGCCCCGGATAGACGTGAATGCCATAGCCATCGATCAACGGGTCAATCCCCCGTTCCCGCAGGAGTGAGACAAACGCGCCGGGATCGAGCCGTTCCATCCCGCGATAGTCGGCCTCGTCTGCACCGACATCGGAAAGCCCGGCGGAAATCAGAAACGCGCCGCGGCTATGCACCGTTGAGCGCAGTTCCTCTCGGGTGATCCGGACGGCGGCGACATATGCGTCGAGCCCGCGCTCGAAGGCCGTGCGATTTGCGACTTCCGAAACGCTGCGCGGTGTCTGCCGCCCGGGTCTTTGATAGACGACGAGGTCGCCATTGTAGGCGCTGTAGTTGATTTCGTTTCCGGGCTCGACGGCGTCGATACGGATGCCCATGCCATCAATGCGGCGAAGCACCGAACGCAGGTGTGTGCGGTAAAGATCCGGGTCGAGATCCGAAAGCCGCCGGACATCCCAGATGCGGCCGAAACCGGTGCGAGGCCGCACGTCAGGCGGATAGTAGTCCTTGTTGCCGAGTTGGATCTCGAGAAGGATTTTCAGCCCCAGGCGGTCCGCCATTTCCAGCGCTTCGATGCTCTTTTCCACCGGCCTCGACAGCGAAAGCCGGACATGGGTGATGCCGCTTGCCGCAATTTCCTTCAGCACGCGCTTCTGATCAGGGCGGGAAAGCCAGGCGAGGTTTAACCGGTTAATGCCGATGCGATCGGGAAACACATCGTCTGCGTCCGCCGGCGCCGCCGGGGCAAGGGCCCAGAACGCTGCCAACAAGCAAGCGAGGCGCGCGCGTGTTCGCGCCGCCGCTTTCATCCTCTTAAAGTCCAATCTGCCTCAGAGCAGTTCGGAAATTCGCTTCGCAGGCGCAATAGCGGTCGATCACGGCTTGCGTGTCTATCTTGGCGAGAAAATTCGACAGATATGCGCGCTTGTCCGCGTCCCGGTTCCAGGTCGCCGCCTCTATATAGGGGAAGCCGATGAACTCCAGCATTTCCCGCATGCGGTCGTCGACCGCGATCATCAGCGCGGGTGTGCCGGCCTGCATACCGATGATGCAGCCGTGGAAACGGCGGCCGAAGCAGAGATCGCGTGAGGACATCGCGCCGCGCCACTGGTTGGTGTCGAAATAGACCAGCAGCTCGGATTTCCGCTGCCATTTTTCCGAATGCTTGTATTCGGTCGCGCCAGTGATGCGTCCGCTCGCCCGGTCATAGACAATGTCATTGTCGTCGCCGGTCAGGGCAAGGTTGTAGGCAACCACCTCGTCCTGAACCACATAGCTCGCGACGCTGTCGGGTTTAAGCAACGCATGCGCGTCGACGATCGTATCGGCAACACTGCCGAGATAGCCGCCGAAAGCGATCTTCTGGGCTTCTGCCAATCCCGGATTGGCAAGCGCGGAAAGTGACCGCTTCATCTCGTTGGGAGCGAAATAGAGCGATGGGCAGCCGGTCGGCTTGACGAACTTCATGCCCTGTTCCCTGAGAAACTCGGCAGTGAAATAGCCGCGGGTAAGGAAGAAGCTCTCCTTTTTCCTCAAGACCTCAAGGAACTGGAGCGTACCGGCCGGCAGCAGGTCCTTGAGCCCCTCCTTGCGCTGGATACCAATGCCCATCACCACGACCGGCATCTTCAGCTTGGCGAAGACTTCGGCTTCCAGGTCCGCGGAGTAGCCGGGCCGCAAGAGGTTGGCGGAGGCAAAAACGCAAAGATCGAACTCGCGGTTGACGCGCTCGTAGAGGTCCTCCGATCCCCGGTTGTTGGCGAGGTGCCAGAAGGGGAGGTAGGTGACATCATGACCGCGGAGGCTTTCGGCCGCGCCCTCGCCGATCAGGTAGTTGCCGGTATTGGCAATCCGTCTGATCTGGGAAATCAGGTCCTTCTTGGTGCTGGCTTCGTCAAAATAGGGCCGGTGGACGACAGTCGTGCCCGACACCTGAGCAATCGTTCTCTGCAGATAAGACGGAATTCCCGTTAGCAAAATACGCATAACTATCCTCTGAACCGATAAATGGAGGCCTTCGGGCCGTTAATTCGCGATGCCAATTTCACGAAGCGTCGTGCGGAAGGCGCGTTCGCGGTCGGAATACCGGTCGACAAGTTCGGTCGTGTTGAGCTTTGCCAGATGATCGGCCACGAACTCGGCGCGGTTCTCCGCCTTGTCGATCTCGGTGACGTCGACGGCGGGCAGGCCGGTGAAGCCGAGCATCTCGCGCATGCGGTCGTCCACGGCCACCATGAGGCTCGGCACGGCCGCCTGCATGGCAATGATCGATCCGTGGAAACGTCGGCCGAGATTGAAGTCCATCGACGAAGCCCAGGCGCGCCACTGGTTGGTGTCGAAGAAGGTGCGAACCTCAAACCGCTGCTTCTCCCGCTCCGTGCCGGGATAGGCAACATCGCCGATCATCAGGCCCGATGCGGAATCATAAACGCGCCCCTCATCTTGGGGCTCCACCTTCATGTCGAAGTGGAGGAACTCGTCCTGCACCACGTATTGCGGCACAGTGTCCTGCGGGGCAAGCGCATTCGCGTCAAGGATCGCATCCTGGTTGCCGCCGAGGTAGCCTGAAAAGATCGTCCGCGCCTTGCCGATCTTCACGCTCGACAGCCTCTTCATGGACCGACGCATGTTGTCCGGCATGAAATAGACCGAAGGGCAACCGGTCGGGCGCACGAAGGAGAAGCCCTGGTCCTTCAGGAAGCCGGCCGACTCGTAGCCGCGCGTCAGGAAGTAGTGCTCACGCTCTTTCAAGACGGCCAGGAGCCGCTTGGTTCCCTCCGGAAGATTGTTCTCCAAGTCCCTGCGGTTTTGCAGGCCGATGCCCAGCATGACGATGGGCATGTTGAGTCGGCTCAGGACCTCCGCCTCGGCATCTGCGGAAAGCCCCTTGCGCAAGAGGTTGGCGCAGGTGAAGACGCAGATGTCGAAGTTGGCGTTGAACTCATCGAACCCGCTGCCGCTTTTGCTCAAATTGTAGAGATGCCAGAAGGGAACCTGCTTCGCATGCGGCGCGAGCGCACGCAGGGCACCCTCACCGATAAGGTAGTTCCCTGTATTGCTGATGTTGCGCAGCTCCTGCAGAAACTCCTCTTTCGTTTCCGGCTGCTTCTGCCGCTCCGCATAGGAGACGGACAAGCCCTGGGCGCCATTGGCAAGGCGCGTGTAGTGACCAGGAATACCCGTCACGAGAATTCGTGGACGCATTCGACTAACCTTTCTGTTTCAGAGAAGCGGGCCGGCAATCAGCCGATCGCCGCGACCACGGGATTTGCCGCCGCCTGCTCGCGAAAGACCGCGGCGCGGGACAGTGACGAATTTTTCACGGACCGATCGCTCCATGAGATGAACTCCGAGAAGGAGGAAGCCCATGACCGGCGTGCGGCGGTCCTGATGCAGCCCTCCATCAGCGGAGCGAGCCTTTCGCGATTGTGCGCAACATCTTCGATGATACGCGCCATTTCCCTCACGACCTGAGGATCGGAAGCCGCGTTGATGAGTATACCGTCCTCGCCGCTGGAAATGAGCTCGTCTACGGCGCCGACCGCCGTCGCGATGGGGACGCAGCCAAGCTGCTGCGCCTCGGCGATCATCAACGGCGCGCCCTCCCAGCGCGAGGGCATGACGAGAACGTCGGCCCATCCCAGGGCCTTGATCAGATCCTTGCTGGCGAAGACGGGCGGGCGCACGTCGACGCCCAGGTCCTTCAGTCGTTCGCTCCAGGAGACGCTGGAATCCGCGAGGATTTCCCCTCCTACGACCCGGGCGTCGAAGGGGACGTTGGAGGCCCGCAGTTCCGCGAGCGCCGCCGCCAGCCGATCGATCCCCTTCTGCTGATCGAGCCGTCCCATGTAAAGAAGCCTCAATCGGTCGTCCTTGCGCTCGATCCGTCTGACCGCCAGAACCTCCGAAAGGACCTTGGGTGGCACGGAGAAGCTCGCGCCATTCGCAACGGCGAAGACTTTCTCGTGCGGGACACCGTAGCTGTGCAGATAGATCTTGAGCTGTTCGGAGCAGGTCAGGAAGGCATCGTAACAATGCTCGTGGGCAATCGCTGCGAAGGGTTGGCCGGCGGGCCTCTTGAAAGCCGTGTTATCGACAACATGAAGATAGCAGGCGGTACGCGTGCCTTCGGAGCGCAGTCGCGCAATGAGGGGATGGGCGGCCATGACGTGGTTGTTGATGACCAGGTCGAATCCGGAAAGCTGTCCCTTCAGCGCCTCCCAGTCGACAGAATGCCCCTCGGCAATAAAGTCCTGCCCCAGGAAGGAACCCGACCCTCCCCAGGCCGGAACTCCCTGGTCCCAGAAGTGAATGTAGTCGAAGCTAGAATCGAATTCATCGATCACGTCCATCCGGGACGTGCCGAGCACGAAAAGATGGGTTTCGTAACCCGCAGCCTTCAATTCTCGGGCGGCCGCATAGACGACTTTCTCGGCCCCACCAAACGAGGCGTTCGGCACGAGCAGCGCTACGGTCCGTTTGCCTTCGCTGTGCCCGAGCGGCAGGACCGGTGATCCCCCGACCTCCTTGCGCAGCGCCTTGTGCAGTTCGGTGTAGGGCACGAGCCGTGCCGGACGCCAGGTCCACCGCCTGCCCGCCGTGTCGCGCAGGGGACTGGTGGCAATCGCGTTGACACAATTGATCATGACTTGCTGAGGCGTGATGAGAGAGCGGCGCGGAAGGCTCCTTGGAAAAGGGAAGCGCACCTTCAGAACGGTCAATGTCGGCCATACCTGCTGGCTGCCGATCGAAGCAAACCAGTCCACCGCATTGTTCTGGACCACGTCCTGGACGAGCCGGGTCGAAAGGAAAATGAGGTCCGTAGGGCCGATTTTTTGTCCGCCCGCCCCATGAGCGATTGGCTCGATCTTGCGCTGCGCGGCATCGTTGGCGAGTTGGACGAAGACGACGTTGCTGTTCTCGCTCAGGCGCTCAAGGTGGGCAAGAACGTTCGGCAGCATGCGCGAACGCCGGAGCAGGTCGAGCGCCGCACCGCTTCCTGCGATTAGGAACGGCGGGAAATGCTCATTGTCGGGCTCGCCGATGTTCGCCCAGAACGCCGGGATAATGTCGTCGAGGCGAAGCATCATCGGCAGCTTGGTTGGATCGGTGAAAAAGGAGATCGCCGTATCTTCCGTTCGCGCAAACAGGTAGCGCGGGCACTCCTCATGCTCGAAATCAACCAGCATCGGGCGCTGGAACAGCGGCATGTGGCGCTTGCGCAGGAAGCTCACCGACGTGGCGCGGTCTCGGTTCGCCTCCTTGAAGCGGCTCTCCGCCCTCAGCCTGTATTCGAAGACGGTGTCGTGGCATGGCGTGCCGACGAAACCATGCTCGATGCAGGACAGCCAGAACTCCCAATCCTCGAAGCCGTTCTGCCTGTCGTCGTTGAAACGGACGCCTTCCTGAAAAACATCGATCGAGATCATCGATCCCGTGTCGCAGATATTGTCGGTGATGCAGTGGGCCAGCCGCGAATAGCGGTTGCCGTAGTGGGCGCGCCAGCTTACCGAAAATGTATCGATATTGGTGTAGACCCAACCGCAACCACTGAAGAGGAGTTGCCGGTAAAGCGTCGCGATCGTGCCGGGAAGGACACGATTGTCGGCATCGAGGAAATAGACGGCCTTCGTCTCGGGAAAGCGCTCAAGGACGAATTCGATGGCTCGATTGCGTGCGCCGCCCGGCCCCGCATTCTGGCCGAACACGACATGGACGGAAGGATGGGCCGCGGCATAGAGCAACAGTTGATCGAACGTCTCGTGCCGTGGATCGCCGTCGACCGAGATGACAATGACGACGCGGCAGCCACTATAATTCGAGGCAAGTACGGACTCAATCGCCTCCAGGGCGAGTGCCGCATGACCGTAGAGGGGCATGGCCACTGCGACCAGGTCCGCGAGCTCCCGGTTACCGGACATCGGCCGCCTCCGTCGATTGCTTGACCAGCCTGAAGCCGGACACCTTGAGCCAGGAGAAATCGACCGAATCCGTGACTGCGCGGCTGAGGATCATCAGATCCATCGGGCCGCGCACAGGCTCGTCCAGCTGGATGTTGATGTTGACGACCTGATTGGCGGTGACTTCGCGCCACCCGCTGAAGAATGCCGATGGCTTGGCCGTGCCCTTTCGCGCAAGCTCGGCCACTTCGGAACGCGCATTCGAATTCGCCGGGGCGAGCAGGAAGCTGACCGCCGCGGGCTCACCTTTCGGATGATCGATAACGGCACTTGCCGAGAAGGATATCGTTCCGGGCTCGACAGCGCGACTGACCGCGCCCGCCGATATACCGCTCGACAACGGATGGCAGACGATGGCGTGCTCATGCTCAAGGAAGCGCACCGTCTGGAATTCCGGGACGATGGGCGTGATCGAAACGTCCGCGATCTGGCTCAACGTGTCGACCGCCAGGCGATAGTCGATGATGTACTGACCCTCGAGCAGGCTACTCGGCGCGATCATGTTGGGTGCACTGGCGGGCTTCACCCCGGGCAGTCCCGTGAACACTTTGAACGCCAGCGGGCGCAGGTCGAGATCCGGATGCGGAAGTTCCGACCGCGCCGAATAGCGCTCGCCGGCAATCGGATAGCCAAGCGAAAGGCCGACGGTCTCGGGTCCGGTCGCGGATATCCGCAGCCGAAGTGTCCGTGCCGCGCCGCCGCAGGCTCGCGGCAAGGAGAAGAAGTTCCAATTAGGGACGAGTTGCGCGTAGGGCACGATCCACTCGGCCACGCCCTCCCCGCTTTCAAGATACCTCAGCGCAACGACGAGCTCTCCACTGGCTTTCGGTACGGAATGCAGGTGAAGCGCGAGCCCGGCCACGCCGAGGCTGGACACCGGCAGCAGTTGCTCGACAAAAGCGTTGGCGAGCAGCTGGCCGATCCCTTCATCCTTTGGGTCGGCATAGGGATCGTGGGAAAATACCTCTGAAACCGGCTCCCAGCTTCGCGCCTGGAACGCGTCTTCGAGAGCCCGGTAATTTTCCAGCAGCGTCTCGCGTTCCCGCCGCAGAATTGACAGCTCCGAGGTGATCGATGTGCTGTATCGGGCGAGCCGGCCGACGCCGCCCTCGGCCAGCGTTCGCAGAAGCGCAAGACTGTCTGACTTGTTGGCGGGATCAAGCCGCTGGAGGGGAACTGCGGGCACAGTACCCAGCGACCCCAGCAGCGCCAGGCGCTCTTGCAGATCCACCTCGCCCTCGTCGGAAAAGGCGACGGCGATTAACGGAAAGGCGTTCTGCAAGGTCGCCTGAGGGCGCCCATCCATTTCGAGATAGGTGACCAGATGCTCTATATCGCTTCCCTCGAAGCACGACCGGTCCCGGTCCGAAGCCGCCACCAGTTTTCTTGCCGCTATTCGCCGCCCTGTGCCGGAAGATATCGAATCTTGCACGCATCGCCTCTGAAGAACTATTCCGATCAAAAATCAACGACGCTGGATATTTGGCTGTTTGTTCAAATATTCCGGCATCACCCCAGGAGAATGTAACAACTATTTTTGCAACGCACAATGATAAAAATCAAAGCAAAACAAGCAATATATTTCATATCTACTTTAAAAATCGAAGTAATAATCTATCATTTTACCACCCTGTCGCGGATAAGCGATTTCTCACTCATTCTTTCAAGGATATCTTGTTGGCGATCGAGGCAGTCCCTCAGTCGGAAGCGACGCTCGACTGTCCGGCGCGCCGCGGCGCGCATCCCGATATGTTGCTCCGGGCTCTTCAGGGCACCGAGAATGGCTTCGGCGAGTGCGTCCGCGTCGAAGAATGGCACCAACAGGCCGTTCCGGCCGGTGCGGATAACCTCCCGCACAGGCGCGGTATCTGATCCAATGACCAGGGCGCCGCACGCCATTGCCTCCAACACCGACCAAGACAAAACGAACGGATAGGTCAGGTAGAGGTGCGCGGCCGAGATCTGGAAAAGCTGCCGCAAAACTGAATGCGGCACCACACCGGGAAAGAGGATATTTTCCCGCGGTATGTCCAGAGATTCCAAGAGGTGGTCCTTCCACGCCCCGCCGCCGGGCGGCGGCACACCATAGCTGGTGCCATCTCCGCCGACAAAGACGAACAGCGCATCGGGACGTTGCCGCACAACCTTCGCGGCAGCCTCCAACACCTGCGGGAATCCGCGATACGGCTCAAGGTCGCGCGCGACAAAGGTGACGATTGGAGAACCACCAGCCCTGAGCACACGTCCGTCCGAAAGCCTGACCGACGTTGTCGGGTCCGGTCGAAATCGCGCTGTATCGATGCCCTCGTGGCATACCGAAATGCGCCCCTGGGCGTCGGCGGGGTACAGACTTCTCTGCCAATGGGTGGGGCTGATGCCGGCCTCAATGGCCTCAAGGGACAAGAGCTGCGCGACGTTACGCAGCCGCAGCCTCTTGCGCGTCTCCAGATCGGGTTGATCGTCGGGGGCGAACCCTATGTCCGCCCCTTCCGGCCGGTAGAAGAACTCGCAATATCCCAATGCAGGCACCCGCGGCAGTACGTCCTTCAAGAACATCATGCTGCCCCAGCCGATATGGCCGACGACAATGTCGGGCACCAGCCCCTGCCGCACCATCGCATCTAGCGTTTCGGCGACGCGATGGCCGATACGCGCGTGATGATCGGGAGTCCCCATGTGCCGGGCCATGTGTGGATTTGCGCGCGGGCCCGATTCCGCTCGATGTCGAACGACGCGAACGGCCGGGATCTTCTGATCTATGGTTTCGGTGATGAGGCTTACCTCATTTCCCGCCTGCGCGAGCTGGGCGGCCAAGGCCGCGAATTGGCCGAAGCCCCGCCGATGTACAAACGCCACGTGCATCGCGCCTAGTCCGTCATTGCCGGGCCCACGGCATCGCTCACCACTTAGACGCCGTACCGTGAAGCCGTGCCCCAGGCCAGTTCGAGCTGGTGCAGTGTCTGGAAAGCCGTCTCAAGCATCCGCTGGTCCTGGTCGCCACGGTTTACCGCGCGCTCATACGTCATGGCCGCGTCGCGGAGACTTGCCCTCAGTTGCCGCCCCTTTTCTGTCAACTTGATGCGTGCGGACCGCTTGTCGCGCTGGGAGGCAACGCGATCAATGTAGTCGCCGTCGGCAAGCTGCTTCAGATAGTAGGAAACATTGGAACCAACATAATGCCCGCGATCCAGAAGTTCGGCGACCGAGAGCTCCGAGTCGCCGATTGCCAGCAGAATCATCGCCTGTGCCGGCCCGACGTCATCGACACGAAGCTTCGTCAGTTCCGCCCGAATGAGGCCCGAAAACCGTCGGCTTGCCCGCTCCATGAGGCGAGCAAGCTCGAAATATGTAATCTGCCGGAGATCACCAAACTCGGCATCCTGAGGATACCCGGGGTCCGCTTGTGCTGCCTGCCCCTTATTTCGAGTTCCCAGATCATCATTCAGATTGGACAGAATGAGCACATTATCTTCTTTCACTTCACGCTCCATTTCGGAAAAATACTTCAAAAGTTGAAGTAATCTTCAAATATCCCCATCACGCCGGATTACCCCGAGCTTGCGCAAGCCCTCCCTTCTGTGCCAGATTGGCAGAAGCAATACTACACTTCCGACCAGTTATAACCGCTTCTGCCCTCCAGAAGATGGCTCTAACGTTAACTCAAGGCAAATTGCCATGCGTGATACTGTTCAAAATGAGACAAGAAGCAAGAGCCAAATTTTGGGAGGAGAAGAACAAACCAACCCGGGATTGCTGATATCGCAAGCAAAGCGTGTATTCCTCTCCGGGTTACTGTATGCGGCTGCGCTTAGCGTGTGTCTAAATTTGCTACAACTCACGATGCCCCTATTCATGCTGCAAGTGCATGACAGAGTGCTCAATAGTCAGAGTATGGACACGCTCGTCATGCTCACCATTTTGGCGATCGGCGCACTTGTGGTGCTCGGTGTTCTGGAATTCATCCGCGCCCTCTCTTTCCAAGTCATCGGTGGCGCGCTCGTGCGCCGCTTAAACATGCCAGTCCTGGCCGCCGCCGTTCAGGCCTCGGTCGACCAGGGCTTGGCGCGGGCGACCCAGTCGCTTCGCGACATCGCAGAATTGCGAAGCTTTTTGACCTCGTCAGCGGTGACCGCGCCCCTCGACGCGGCCTGGTCACCGATCTTCCTCGGCGCCCTTTTCATTTTGCATCCGCTTTTCGGCCTTATTGGAGCGGTATCCGCGGCGCTGCTGCTTTGCGGCGGCCTGGTCACGGACATGTTGACACGCCAACTCACCAAGGAAGCGAACCAGACAAATATCGAAGCCGTGTCCAAGATTGGCGCATCACTGCGACATGCCGAGGCTATCGAGGCGATGGGTATGCTGCCGGCTCTGGCGAATCGTTGGCGCACCCTGCAAATGCAAGCCCTCAGCGCCTTTGAAACGAGTGGGAGCAGGAGCAAGGCGATGTCGTCCATCACCCGCAGCCTGCGCTATTCCATCCAGATCGTCACTCTAGCGGCCGGAGCATTTCTAGTGCTGGAGCAGGCAATTACGCCCGGCGCGATGATGGCGTCGAGCATTCTTGTCGGACGCCTCCTGATACCCTTCGATTCGATCATCGACAATTGGCGGCAGTGGGTTCTGGCGATCGCGGGCTGGCGTCGCCTTGAGGCCACCCTCAAGGCGGACCTTGCGATCCGCCAAACGATGCCCACTCCGCATTCGTCGGGCGACATCGTGGTCGACAAGCTGGTTTACGCAGCCCCGGGGCTGGATGTGCCAATCATCAAGGGCATTTCGTTCTCCCTCTCTCCGGGCGAGGTCCTGGGTGTGGTCGGTCCTTCCGCGGCAGGCAAATCGACCCTCGCGCGCCTGCTGGTCGGAATCTTGCGTCCCACGTCCGGCGGTGTCTTCCTCGACGGCAACAACACCTATCTCTGGGAGCGCAGCTCGTTCGGCCAAGTGGTCGGATATCTGCCGCAATCCGTGTCGCTTTTGGAAGGCACGATTCGAGAAAACATCGGGCGGATGGCCGAAAGCGATCCATATAAAGTGCTGGAGGCGGCGCGACTGGCCGACATCCACGACATGATCGGACGCCTACAACTCGGCTACGACACGCCCGTCGGCGACGGACACCTCACCCTTTCCGGAGGGCAGCGGCAGCGCATAGCGTTGGCGCGCTGCCTCTACAACAGGCCTCGCCTCATCGTGCTCGACGAGCCGAACGCAAACCTCGACGCGATTGGCGAGCAGGCACTTATCCGCGCGATCCAGCACGCGCGCGGCGATGGCGCCATCGTCATCATAATCGCTCACAGGCCAGCCATCATGCAAGTCGCCGACAAGCTGCTCGTGCTCGAAAACGGCCGCGTCACACAGTTCGGGCCGCGAGCGGACGTGATTCCGGCCACAATGCCGGGCGAAGCACGCCGCGAGGTGGCGGCGATATGACAGTGAAGAAGCCTCTTGCGGTCCGCCCCGGTCTTTCCGAGCGTCGAGTGCCATTTGATCAGCCGGTGCCGCTGAATATCAGCCCCTCGCGCTTGGAATTCGAACAACCTGATACCCGATCGCCGCTCCGCCGTCTTGTCATCGCGGGCATCGCCACGATCCTGGTGTCCTTCGGTGGATTCTTTGCCTGGGCGTTTTCGACCGAACTCAGCAGCGCGACGGTCGCCAACGGAACGGTCATCGTCGATTCAAAGAGAAAGACCATCAGCCATTTTGAAGGCGGTGTGATGAGCCGGCTGCTCGTTCAGGAGGGCGACAAGGTCTCTGCCGGGCAGCTCCTGATCGAGTTGGAGGATACGCGAGCCCGTTCCAGCCTGCGGTCACTCCAGATCCGGCGCATTGGCCTGATCGCGAAACTGGCGCGACTGAAGGCCGAGCAGACCGGCGCGCCCCGGATCAGTTTTCCACAGGATTTCGGGGACGCCCGGGACGCCGCGATCGACGACGCCGTGATGGCTGAGACGATATTTTTCGAGAAGCGGCGCGAGACCCAGGGGGGGCGCATAGAGGTCCAGAAAAAAACCATCGAGGAGCACCTCGAACAAGCGAAGTCACTCGGCATCCAGATCCAGGCGACGGACCAGCAAATCGACCTTATCGACGAGCAGCGGACGGCGATAGCAACGTTGGTGAAAAAGGGTGCCTTTTCGCGCACGCAACTCATCGAGATCGAGTCCCGGCTCAGCGAGCTTGCGCGGGAACGGAGCGAACTCGTCGGCGAAAAGGC
This sequence comes from Rhizobium giardinii bv. giardinii H152, assembly GCF_000379605.1. Taxonomy (GTDB): domain Bacteria; phylum Pseudomonadota; class Alphaproteobacteria; order Rhizobiales; family Rhizobiaceae; genus Pararhizobium; species Pararhizobium giardinii. The sequence goes on from NZ_KB902686.1 coordinate 28,506, forward strand.
CAGGGCAGAAAAAGCCAGAGCGGGCGCGCAACTCGCGCTGATCGGAATCGAAAGCGAGTTTCAGTCGACGATTGCTGGCGAAATCACGACGACACGCGTCGAGCTCGCGGATGTGGAAGAGCAGATCACCACCTCGAAGGATGTGCTGCGGCGCCTTGAGATCCGCTCTCCGCAGGACGGTATCATCAGTGACATCTGGCTGCGCACCCCTGGCAGCGCGGTCACGCCCGGTCAGGCATTGCTTGAGATCGTTCCGGAAAATGAGCCCCTATTGATCGAGATGCGCGTCAATCCTCGTGATATCGACAGCATCGCCATCGGCTCCCAGACGCAAATCCGGTTGACGGCCTATAATCAGCGCTCCCGCCTGCCAATGGAAGGCGCCATAACGTATGTCGCCGCAGACCAGTCGGTAGATGAAAAATCAAACACCGCGTTCTTCGTCGCGCGCGCCAAACTCGACGCGGCATCGCTCAAGGCAAATCCCGATGTCCGCCTCTATCCCGGCATGCCCGCGGAGGTGTTGATTATCCACAAGTCACGCCTTGCAATCGATTACCTCACCTCTCCCGCCGTCGAGAGTTTCAATCGCGCCTTCAGGGAAGACTAGCACGCGGAATGCAAATCGAAACATTTTGCATGTAAAATGTTTCGATTTTTGAAGTTATTTACAAATAAAGTAGATAAATTTTACTTCATAAAACTTGTCATTGCCGAAATAATGTACCATTAAGACTCAAATTCGGAAATTTATTTCCCAAGTTTGAGCACATTCTCTCTTTTAGACGCTTGCGTTGTTCTTTGTTGCAATGCACAGTCCAGACGCGCGATCGTCGCCCCTGCGCCGAAAACGCGTTCATAGTAACCTGATAAAGGAGAGGCAGATGGCCACATTGGAAGGCGGCGCATACGATGACGCCCTGTTCGGCTCCCGCTTCAGCGATTTCATTCGCGCCCATGGGGGCGATGATTTCGTGAGCGGCGGCAACGGGCACGACCTCGTGTTCGGTGGTGACGGTGACGACCTGCTGTTCGGCGGAAAGGGAAATGACTCCCTGTTCGGCGGCGACGGCAGCGACTTGCTGAACGGTGAAAACGGCGACGACACCCTCGTCGGCGGCTGGGGTGATGACCTTCTCTACGGCGACAAGGGCAGCGATATCCTGTTCGGCGGACAGGGAAGCGACCTTTTGTCCGGCGGCAAGGGCAATGACATACTTTATGGTGGTGATGGCCACGACATCATTGACGGCGGGGACGGTAACGACACCCTTGCTGGCGGTGCCGGCCATGACATCTTCGTCTTCGACGGCGGCGGCGGGAATGACGTCATTCTCGACTTTACCGCGGGCGAGGATCTGCTGCAGATATCGAAGGGCATCAATGGCCTCGACGTGTCTTCGCCCGAAGACCTGGCCTCGCGCGTCACGCAGGTTGGCGGCAATGTCGTCGTGGATCTCGGCCATGGCGATACGCTCACATTGGTAAATGCCGATGCCGACGACATCCAGGCCAATCCCGACAACTACTTCACTGTTCACTGAGCCTGAGCTCGGCGCGCCCTGCCTCCTCCCGTGGGGCGCGCTATTCCGATTCAGAAGGATAGCGTGTGACGTTCGACGATTCGATAGACGCCACTGGCGTTTTCAGGAGCGCAAGGATCTTTCGGCTCGGCACAGAGCTTGCCGTCCTTGTCTGGGACCTCCCCTCAGCCCTCCCCGCCGCCACAAGGTGCCTGTTGTCCATGGACCAGTCGCCGATACCGCTTGTCAGCATGATGCTTCCGCTTGCCAACGGACGGCAACGCATGTTCTGGGCGATGCGACCAGGAAAGCAGCCGGAGAGTGTGGGCATTTGCACCGAAGACGGCGGTACCTTCGATACCATCGTAATGCAGCCTGCGCGCGCGCTCGCGCCTCTCGATGTGGAGGCCTTGTTCGCCAATCTTGCGCCAGAAGCCCGTATCAAATTCGTCAACAACCTACTGACTGTGTGGCGAAGCGCCTTCCGCATTGCCGGCGATCACCTTTTCAGCATGGTGGTTGAAGACGCCCTTCACGCGCTCGTACCTGAACCGCAGGCCGCCAGCATCGTGTGCCAGGTAGCGCAAGGGTGCCATTTAATTGAGACGGCTATCAATCCGGATCTGGGCGAGATCACAGCGATCTATGCGATCGGGCCGGCTTCGATCACACGCATGGCCGTAAGGCTGGTTATCGGACGCGCGAAACACGGCAGCCTGCACTCGTGTCATTTCATCGCGGAGGCGCCTTTCCCTTCCACTCCCTTTCCGATCGTCCTCGTGAGCAAGAATGGCGTCGCCATCCGCCAGGTTGTCGACGGCAAGCCTCGCCATCCCAGCCTCCAGAGTTGGTGGGACAATAACCGGGCGGCGGCGGAACTGCGCGAAATGATTGTCCGTCGACTCGCGACGTTGCCGCAAAGCGGCGCCGCCACGGCCATCGACCTTCAAGTCCGCGCACCACTGGCAACAAGCAGGATCGCCAAGTCGTCCATGCATCCGTCCGGGGAGGTTGATCTCGCCCTGGCGCTCGATGACGGTTTGCTGGCCGGCGGCTGGTTCCATGCGCCGTCATCCGTGTTCGCCGGCATCGACTACGTCAAAGAGGACGGCACTGCGGTGCCGCTCGATGGGAACAGCTACGAATTTCCAGCATGGGCGCAAGGCAAGGATGCCAACAGCAAGACCGATGTGACCGGTTTCATTGCCTGGGTCCCGCTGGCGGAATCTCCCGGGCCGCTTCTGCAACCACGATTTCAGATGCGCCTTGCCTCGGGAGCGGTGAGACCGCTTGTACCGAAGCCACAGGCTTTCGAGCCCACGATACAACGAAACCACATCCTGCGCGCCGTGCCACCGCAGCATGCCGTCGACCGCGCTTTCCGTACGATCCTTGCTCCCGCCTTGCAGGGCGTAGAGCGGCGATTGGGCAAGACGATAGAGGTTAACTCCACAAAGGACTACGGCATTCCCAAATGTGCGCCCCTTGTTTCCATCGTTGTGCCCCTCTACCGCGTTCTCGACTTCCTGCGTTTCCAGTTGTCGGGGATGGCTACGGATCCATGGCTCGCCGAGAATGTGGAGATTATCTACGTCCTTGATTCACCGGAAATTCAGGACGAGACGGAGCACCTGCTGGGCGGCTTGCACCTTCTGCACGGGCTACCGATGAAGTTGGTGGTGATGAACCGCAACGGAGGCTATGCCCGTGCTTGCAATGCCGGCGCACGTTTTGCACGCGGCGCCATACTGGTAATGCTAAATTCGGATGTCGTGCCGTGCGCGCCAGGCTGGCTCCAGGTCCTGTCGCGTCAGTTGTTGGAAAGGCAGGAACTTGGGGCCATCGGCCCGAAGCTGATTTTCGAAGACGGATCGCTGCAGCATGCCGGGCTCTACTTCGCCCGCGACCAGCGCGGGATCTGGTTGAACCACCATTTCCACAAGGGGATGCCTGGCGACTACGCGCCGGCGCAACGTGCCCGCAACGTTCCTGGCGTCACCGGCGCTTGCCTCGTGACCCGCAGGGATACCTACGAGCGCGTTGGCGGCTACACCGAGGACTACGTGATTGGCGACTACGAGGACAGCGACCTGTGCCTCAAGATCCGTCGCCTTGGGCTCCAGATAGCCTATGAGCCGGCAGTGTGCCTGTATCATTTCGAGCGTCGCTCGATCCGCCGTAGCCAGGACTACATGCGCGGCGTTGCGAGCCAATATAATTCATGGCTGCACACGCAGCGCTGGGAGGACGACATCACCGAACTGATGGCCAGCAGCCAGTTCGGTAGCGACCCGGATCGGCCTTCGGCAGCGGGTGGAAACATCCGGGAAAGGAACGCAGCATGACGCAAGCGGCACTCGTGCAGCCCCCCGCGCCGGCCCGGCTGATCGATGAAGACCGTGTTCGGTGGTTGATCGAATCCGTTCGGGGCAATCGTTTTCTGCCGCAACCGGATTCGACCAATGTCTTCGTGGGAGACGGAGATTTCCGCGCGATAGGAGCGGAGTTTCTCGGTTACTTTATTCGCATCGGCGGCTTGCGTGAAGACAGCCGCGTGCTCGACATTGGTTGTGGTATTGGCCGCATGGCCGTGCCGCTCACCCAGTATCTCGACCCGCAAGCGAGCCGCTACGATGGCATCGATCCAGTTGAGGGCGGCATTGGCTGGTGTCAGCGTACGATCACGCCCGCCTACCCCAATTTCGCCTTCCAGCGACTGGACGTCGCGCACGAACTCTACAATCCGAGTGGCAAGATCAGCGGGAAGGCCTTGGCGCTGCCCTTTCCGGATTATCATTTCGACTTCGTCATAATGACGTCTGTAGTCACTCATCTGCCGCCTGCGGAGGTGCTTGTCTACCTCTCAGAGGTCCGCAGAGTCCTGTCACCCCGGGGCCGCCTGTTCATGACTGCATTCGTCATCGACGGGATCGCTGCGGCAAAAGAAAACAGGCGGCGCGATCCGCGTCTCGCTTTCCACCGCTATGGCGAAAGCCCATTCTGGTTTGTACCCAACCAGCCACCGCTTGCCGCGATCGGCTTCGAAGACGGCTTTCTGGACAAAGCGCTCGAACGGGCCGGCCTCTCCGTCGCTCTGAAATCGCTCGGCCATTGGCGCGGTACCGATGCGGGGCACCATCAGGACTTCATCGTGGCCAAGCGTCGGGGAAATGGGCGATGAGCAAGCGCATTCTGGTGGCCGCCCACAACCATCCGTCTCTCCACCCAGGAGGAACAGAGATCTTCGCTCACGACTTATTTCGTGCCTACCAGCGCGCAGGGCACGAGGCCTTGTTTCTCGGTGCCACGAACCAAATCCATCGCGAGGCCAGGCCGGGCACGAGCTTTCAGGGCATCGGCCCGGCAGGAGACGAGGTCCTGCTGTGGTCGGGGCACTTCGACCGCTTCTTCATGAGCCAGATCGACCTTTATGGCGTGGTGCCGGACATAGCGGAGTTGCTGCGCGATTTCCGACCGGATGTGGTCCACCTCCACCACCTGCTGCTGCTTGGCGCCGAGTTCCCGCACATCGTCCGCCGCACCCTGCCCCACTGCCAGATCGTCATGACGCTCCATGACTACTACCCCATCTGCCATCACGACGGCCTGATGGTGCGCACCGGCAGCAAGGAGCTTTGTCACCAAGCCAGCCCCGACCGCTGCCATGGCTGCTTCAAGGACATTCCGCTCGATCGCTTTGCTTTGCGCGAACGCCACCTGAAGGCTCTGCTGAACACGGTCGATCACTTCGTCGCGCCAAGCGCCTTTTTACGAGAGCGCTTCGTGCAATGGGGGCTGGGCGAAGATGCGATCAGCGTCATTCCCAATGGTATCCCCATCCGAAATGCTGGAGCGCGAAGGGAGCTGCTCGAGGGCGGGCGGCCCGTCTTCGGATATTTCGGAAATCTCAACCCCTGGAAAGGGGTGACTATATTGCTCGACGCTGCGCGCCTGCTTCTGGCCGATGGCCTGGAATTCGAGCTTCGCGTCCATGGTGGCGCGCCCTTCCAGAGCCAGGCTTTCGTCGACGAGATCGATCGCCGCTTCGCAGAAACGGCAGCATCTGTGCAGCCCCGGGGCCCCTATCGGCGCGAAGATATAGGTGATCTGGTGGCCGCGGTCGATTGCACCATCGTTCCTTCCGTCTGGTGGGAGAACGCGCCGCTGGTCATTCAGGAAGCCCAGACCCAGGGCCGGCCGGTCATTGCTAGCAACATCGGGGGAATGGCTGAAATGGTCGAGCACGGCGTCAACGGCCTGACTGTTCCACCCAACGATGCACGAGCGCTCGCCGCGGCGATGCGTAGCATATTGGAAGAGCCCGACCTGCTGCGCCAGTTCTCCAAAAACGCTCGCAAACCCGACGACATCGACACGACCGCCCGCCGCTATCTCAGGCAGATCGAACCCGCGCAGGTTCAGGCATAGGAGAACACCATGGCTAATCCCGCTGAAAGACCGGATGCCGCATCCGAACAGGACAACGCCAAGCCGATGAACGGCCGGGTGGATGCCATCGACATGGGTCGGATCTTCGGCTGGGCATTCGACCCGATGGCGCCGGACCAACGGCTGACCATCCGTGTGCTTCTCGATGCAAAGGTGATTGCCGAGGCGGTTGCCGATCGCAATCGTCCCGACTTGCGGCGCAACGGTATCGGCGATGGCAAGCACGCATTTGAAATCGCCCTGCCCGAACCCGTCCACTCGCGGGCGAGCGATCTCGTCGTCGTGGCGCGAAATGGAAGTGGTTCCGAGCAAGCCTTGCGCGTTCCACAGCCGGATGAGCAGGCGGCCGAAGCTCTTATCGCCGCGCCGCTGACGAAAGTGCTCGACAAGCTCGACGTATTGATGGCAGCGCAGCGGCAGTTGCAGGTCTCACAGCGATCAGTGCAGCGCACATCACAAATCGATACCGACAAGTCCGAGACCGAGATCATCGGCCTGACCGACATCAGCGACGGGGTCGACAGCCTCAGGGTGGATATCAGCCAACGGCTCAATGATCTCGATGTCCATCTGATGCGGCTGGACGGGGTGGTGGCAGGAATGGAGAAAAGCCTGAATTCGTTGCAGAAACGTGCGAACGGCGAGTTGAAGCCCCTGCTGCTGCTGCTGTTCGTACTTGTGGGATTTACCGCGGGCGCTGGCCTTGCGCTGATTGCCAGGATCTGATGCAGGGAGGTTACGCCGTGCTGGTTACAGAACAGTCCCCCGCGGTTACTGGCCCCGCAACAGGCAAGCAAGGGGCGAGCAGGGCAATGCGCTCTGGAAGGGTTCTCGGCTGCCGCGTTGACGAGACAACTTTGCTGATCCTCGGCCTCGGTCGTGTGATGGCCGGCGAAGTGGTGGTCGGCGTCGACGGGGATCAAGCGGGCACGCGACGCGCGTTTGTCTCGCAATGGCGATTGGCCGCGCCCTCACCACGGGCCAAACACGGCTTCGCGGCACTCCTACCGGCAGGGGCCACGGACCGGGGCATGACCACGATACGGTTCGGTGAGGATGAGACGGGCGCGGCCTACATCTTCGCGCCCCGACTTGCCTCTGCGGAGGAAGCAGCCGCGCTCGTGACCGAGTCCGCAGCATCTCAGTCGGCCGCGGTCATTGACCGTCTCGTGGACGTTCTGATGGTCGGCAACGTTAATCGCCGCAGGCTTCTGACCATCACAAAACTTTTGCAGGCAGCCGACGCAAGTGATGGTTTCGTCGAGTTGATTGGTGATAGCCATGACCGCACGACGTTCCTGCAGGGCTGGAGCCGCAGCATGGTGCCGGGGCCCTGTCGGGTGTCCTTGGTAGGCAACGCGACACCGGTCGTCGAGGAGTGCGGCATCGCGGTCTTTCCCCGCCCGGACGCTCCCGATAGCGCATCAGGTTTTGTTGGTCTGCTCGCGGCCAATCAGGCTGCGCGCGCTCTCGACATTGAAGGTCTGGTCTATCGAGGGCGCGCCGGTTGGAGGTATGCCGCGGTCCACCCCCGACGGCGCATCGCCGGACCGCTGGAGACGCCCGAACACATCCGGTCGCACTTGTTGCGCTCACATAGCGCGCCAGACGTGCTCCTGTCGCTCCGAGCGGCCGCCAACAGCTTCGACGGCAAAGAAACCGTCTCCAGCCTGCCGTATCCCGTCCGGATGGGAACAGACAACACCTTTGAGGCCGATGGAGGAAATCTCCTCGTCTCCGGCTGGCTTTATGACCCCGATGACCACGTTGTAGCGGTAAGACTGCGTCGAGGCGATGCTGCTACCCGTGTCGACGAACGCTGGACGCGGCTCGATCGCCCCGATGTCACGGACAGTTTCAACGACCAGCAGCACTTGGTGTCGAGCCTGCGGAGCGAACAGCATGCGCACGGCTTCATCTCGCACGCCAAATTGACGAGCGAAGATTGTGGAGCGCCTCTCTACTTCGAACTGACGCTGCGCGATTCGCGCCGTGCATTTTTGCCGGTGCACCCAACGCGGGTTTCAGCGCGCCTGGCGGCATTGCGCCACATCGGCTCCATCGATCCGGAGACCTGTGCGTTGCCGGCGATCATCGATACACAAATTGTCCCATTCCTCGGCGAAACCGGAAGGTCGGCGCCGGTCATTGACGCCATCCTGGATGCTGGATCCTTCGATCAGGAAAGCAGCCCGCCGATCATCATCGGAGCCGGGGGGACAGAGGGGCACATTTCCCCGCTGCTGGCCTTGCTTGCGCTCGATCCGGAGACCCGGCGCGCGCCGATCGTGATCGTCATGCCTGCCGAGCGCTATCGCAGGCAGGCCGCCTGCCTTAGTGAACTCGCGCGGTTCTATCGTCTTTCGGTTAGGCTGGTATCGGCGAAGGGTACAGCCGACTATTACGACTTGCTTGAAGCCGGCGCGCAAGCACTCTCCTGTGAAACTATCGTTCCACTTTCCGCCTCCCTGATCCCGCACGCGACAGGCTGGTACGGAAAGCTCGTGGCCACAACCGCGACCTTGAAGGGAAGCATCATCTCGCCCGTCCAAGCTTACGAGGACCATTCCGTTCGGTGGGCGGGAAGCTGGATCGATGACAACTACGACCAACCAGTCGTGGGTCGCTATACTGGATATCCGCTCAAAGCAGTTACCGAGATGACGCTGACCCGTATCGCGGCAGCCTCGCTCGAGTGCTGCATCATGCCCCGCGACGCCCTGTTGCGCGCGGGCGGCTTTTCCGGCAGCTATCTGGGCGCGCAGGAAAAAGGCCTGGATCTCGGCCTCCGTCTCAGCCGGTCCGGCATCGACTCCTATTTGCTGCCATCGGTGCAGATGTGGGGCTGCGACGAACCACGCGAAGAGGGGGGGCCGGCAATGGCGACCCTTGTGGAGGGGATCGATCGAAAGATCTTCAAGAGTATGTGGGCGCCTGTCCTTGCCGTGGAAAAACACCCGAGAAAGAGGCCTACATGAACGAGAAGCTTCGCGTCCTCGTCGTTTCGCATGCGCACCCGACAGTCTCGCTCGGCGGAGCGGAAATCGCATCTCACAACCTGCATCTTGGCCTGAAGGCATTGCCGAACGTGGAATCGGTCTACCTGGCCCGGGTCGGCCATCCCGTCCCGCGCCACGCCGCGTCCGCGCTGATGAGCCTTCGCCTTGCCGAAGATGAACTACTGTTCCACACGGACGACTACGACCACTTCTTTTTGTCCAACGGCGATACGCAGGCGATCAGTCGAGACCTGTTGCGTTTCGCGTACGATCTCATGCCCCATGTCGTGCATTTCCATCATGTTCTCGGCATGGGTCTCGAAGCGCTCTACGCCCTTAGAGAAGCATTTCCGCACGCAGCCATACTCGTCACGTTCCACGAATACCTATCTATCTGCCACAATCACGGGCAGATGGTTAAACGGCCTTCCGGCCAGCTCTGCGAAGCAGCCTCCCCAGTCGCCTGCCACGGCTGCTTTCCCGACATCCCCGTCTCGCGCTTCCTTAAGCGGGAGTTGTTTGCGCGCGGGATGCTTGGCGTTGCCGACGCGTTCGTCTCCCCCAGCCGGTTTCTGGCGGAGCGCTATGTCAAATGGGGCATTGAAGAGGACAAGCTCCGCGTCATCGAGAACGGGATCATCGTGGACGCAGCTATGCCCCCGCGAGAGCTGCAAGGTCCCGACCCGCGCCGCAACCGTTTTGCCTATTTCGGCCAGATGACTCCGTTCAAGGGGGTCGATGTCCTGATCGACGCTGTTTCGCGCATCCCCGAGGAGATATGGGGTAAAGACTCCTGCTTGATGATCTTCGGCGGTAACCTCGAGCGACAGCCGATCGAGTTCCAGGAACGGATGAAGAAGCTCATCGCCGACGCCGGCCACCGCGTCCGGTTCTACGGCACTTACCAGAATGCGGACATGCCACGCCTGATGCGTTCCGTCGATTGGGTGGTTCTGCCGTCTGTCTGGTGGGAAAACTCGCCCGTTGTGATCCAGGAGGCCCTGCTCCATGGCAGACCAATGATCTGCTCCGATATCGGCGGGATGGCCGAGAAGGTGCGTGACGGAAAGGACGGCCTGCACTTCCGCGCAGGCAGCAGCCAGGATCTCGCTGACCGTATCGTCGAGGTATTGGGTGACACCCAAATCTGGGATCGGCTACGCGTCTCCATGCGACAACCCGCCGACCACCTCGGCAGCGCGCGCGAACACCTCAAGCTCTATCGCGCGCTGCTGCGGCGGAAACTCGATGCCGCCATGGCCGAGAGCCCTACCGGCGCCGTCGCATCATCACGGTCAGATAGGCGATCTATCTGACGCGTCACCCGGCGAGCTGCGGGCGGAAGACCACGTCGGCCCAGTAGTTCGCCGAATCGTAGGTGTTGGTCGGGAAGAGACCTGTAGTGGCGGATCCGCCGTACGCGTAGACGCCGTTACCACCGGCGGCGGCGCTGGACAAGGCCGTCAGCGGGCCGTTGGTGACAGCGCTTGTAAAGAAGCCATCGGTCGCCACGTAGGCACCTGTCGTGTGATACGACGCAACATAGGTGGTGTTGGCGGCGATGGGGATGGGCGAGGCAAAGTTCACCGTTTGCCAACCACTCGCCGAGGTGTTGGTGAAGGCGGCGGTAGCGAGTCTGGTGCCTGCGGTGGTCCAAAGGTCGACGACGTTCTGGCCGGTGTCGCTGGCGCTGCGATAGAACTTGATGCCGGTAATATCACCGGCAACGTTGGACTGGAACTTGACGCCGACCTCGAGTTGCTGACCATCGTTGAGGTTCGTCTGGGCCGGCGTGTTGGAGGCACTGAACAGGCTATAGGTCGTCGGGGCCGTCGACGCGGTGATGTTGAAGGTCTCGTTGGCGGCGAGGCCGCCGAGGTCGGTCGCCGTTACCCTGACGCCGTACGTACCGGCTGTCGTCGGCGTGCCGCTGAAGGTCCGCGTCGCGGCGTTGAAGCTCAGCCAGGCGGGAAGCGCCGAGCCGTCGGCGGCGGTTGCCGCATAGGTCAAGGTTTCGCCGCTGTCGACATCGGTGAAGGTGTTGGCCGGCAGCACCAAGGAGAAGGCCGAGCCGACGGTGGCGGTCTGGTTGGCGGTCTGGGCGGTGAGCACCGGCGCATCGTTGGCGCCATGGATGGTGACGGTCAGCGTTGCCGTGGCGGTGGCGCCGGCCGCATCGCGCATGGTGTAGCTAAAGGCATCAGTCAGCGTATTCGTCGACTGCCGCAGCGCCTGCACGGCGGCATTGGTCTCGTTGACGGCATAGGTATAGGTGCCCGAGGCATTGAGCACGAGACTGCCGTACGTGCCGTTCAGCGCCGAGCCGAGCGTGCCGGCCGTCGCGCCGAAGCTGACCGCCGTGACGGTCTTGGTGTCACCGGCATCCGGATCGGTGTCATTGGCAAGCACATTGCCGGTGGCGGCCACGCCACCCGAACCATTGGCCACGCCGCCCTTCTCGGTGGCGTCGCCCGTGTCGGCAACCGCCGTTGGCGTCGCGTTCGGTGTCGACGACACCGCGATGTTGAAGGTCTCGTTGGCGGCAAGGCTGCCGAGATCGGCGGCGGTGACCCTGACACTGAGCGTACCGACATCGCCGGCCGCCGGCGTGCCGCTGAAGGTCCGCGTCGCGGCGTTGAAGCTCAGCCAGGCGGGAAGTGGCGCGCCATTGGCAGCATTGGTCGCCGTGTAGGTGAGCGTATCGCCGCTGTCGACATCGGTGAAGGTGTTGGCCGGCAGCACCAGGGAGAAGGCCGAGCCGACGGTGGCGTTCTGGTTGGCGGTCTGGGCGGCGAGCACCGGCGCGTCGTTTGCGCCGTGGATGGTGACGGTCAGCGTTGCCGTCGAGGTGGCGCCGGCCGCATCGCGCATGGTGTAGCTGAACGCATCGGTCAGCGTATTGGTCGACTGCCGCAAGGCCTGCACGGCTGCATCGTTCTCGTTGACGGTATAGGTGAAGGCGCCCGAGGCATTGAGCACGAGACTGCCGTACGTGCCGTTCAGCGCCGAGCCGAGCGTGCCGGCCGTCGCGCCGAAGCTGACCGCCGTGACGGTCTTGGTGTCACCGGCATCCGGATCGGTGTCGTTGGTGAGCACATTGCCGGTGGCGGGCGCGCCGCCCGAGCCGTTGGCCACACCGCCCTTCTCGGTCGCATCCCCCGTGTCGGCAACCGCCGTCGGCGTCGTGTTGCTTGACGTCGTCGGGTTGAACAAGACATCGACCCAGTAGTTCTCGCCGTTGAAGGTGCTGCTCGGGAAGACGCTGGCCGAATTGTAGGCGTAGACACCCGCATTCGTCGGCGCGGTAAGTGGTCCATTTGTCACAGGCGCCGCGAAATAGTTTCCGGTTGCGTTATAGTGTCCATAGTTCGCGTGATACGAGACCACATATGTCGTGCCGGCGGCGATCGCGACCGGGTTGGAAAAGCTCGCTGCCTGCCAGCCTACTCCTGACTCGTTGGTGAAGGTGACGGTCGCCAGCCTGGTTCCAGTGCTCGACCACAGAGATCCCGTATGCGTCCCGATGTTCAAGTCGCTCTTGTAGTATCGCACGCCCGTTACGGTGCCGGCCACTGACGACTGGAACTTCATTCCCACTTCGATGGCGTTGGCATCGACGTCCGGCACGGTGGGCGGTATGGCCGAAGCGGGAAAGAAGTTGTTGCCGGTTACCGTTACGGTGCGGCCGCTGCCAGGGGTCTCCAGATTAACGCTGTCGTCGACCGCCCGAGTCTTGATGGTGAACGTGCCGGCTCTCGGCGCGACCCAGCTGTATGTCCAGGTCTCGTCTCCAACCGCCCGGTGCCACGTCGTGCCGCCATCGGTCGAGACCTCTACCGCGGCGATGACGCCGCCAATATCGGAAGCGGTTCCGCTGATGGTGACGGCGTTGCCCACCTTCAGGGCGGTCCCGTCATTCGGCGCGGTGATCGATGACACGGGTTTTGTGCTATCCGTCGACTGGACTGCTGATATCAGTCCGGCCTCCAATGTGCCAGGCTGGATACCCATGTCGGCCAGCAGGTTGACCATAGCCTGCTTGACCCGCGGGTCGACCGGGGTGGGCTCGAGATCATGGTTCTCGTCGAGTCCCCACGCCCAGTAAACTGTGCCGGCGCCGAACACCAGGGCGCCGCTCGGAGCGCGGTAAAGCGTCAGATTGTGAGTGGCGGTGGCCGACCCGGTCGTGGTGCCGTAGTCCAGCAGATATTGGTTCACGGGCAAGGTTGTCGACGATAGCGCGATGAGTCCAGCGGGACGCCAGCCATTGTCAGGGGACTCATCCCATTCATAACCCAGATAGTTCCGCTCAAGGGTGGCCGTCTGCCCCGGCTGCAGGTTTGCCACGCTGGTATCGCGCCAGAAGCGCAGATTGGCGTCGTCATAGGGGATCGTGATCGCATCGCTTCGGTACGAGTCGACCTGGAACATGGTGCCGGTCAGCGCATTCTCCGGCCGCCCTCCTCCGACCGCGGTCGGCGAGACGAACCGCGGATCCCGGAAGGTTCCCGTCCATTGGTTGTTCGGATCAATGGGGCCGGCCCTGGTCTCCTTGTAGCACACCAGGGTGCGATACGCTTGTGCGCCAGAACTGATGCTGGGTGCAAAGCGCGTCTCCCAGTAGACCTCGTTGCCGCTCCAAAAGCAAAGGTTCACGCCCGCATCCCGTGCTGCCTCGACGTTGGTGCGCTGTTGTCCCGACCAATACTCGTCGTGGCCGACGCTCAGGAACATCTTGTGGTTCTGGATCAGGCTGCCGAGGCGATCGGAGTCCACACCGGCCATATAGGCAACGTCATAGCCGTTCTTCTCGAGCCACCGGATGGCCGGGTACTCGACACCGAAGATATAATCCTGCGGCCCGGACGCGAGGCCGCCGCCCCTGGTGGTGATCGGGCGGTTGTAGCTAACCGCATATGCGCGACCTGGGGCGGAGTCGGTGGCCGGCCCGTTGCCTTGGTACAAATTGGCCCCGCCCCAAGGGTTGTAGGCCTGCCAGGTCTCGTCCGAGGTCTGGAAGAGGACATCGCTGTGGCTGCTGTCGTCGCGTACGATGAACGGGATATGGTTCTGGCCGGCGGTTCCGTCCTGCCGCACGAGCTTGGCGAAGTAGATCCCCGACGCTGCGTCGGCCGGAATTGCCCAGGACGCTGAAACCGACCAGTTGCCGGCGTCGACCAAACCGGTGGCGCTGTCACGCAACGGCGTAGGCTGGTTCTGGACGCCCGTGTGCTGAATGGTGGCAACCTTGCGCGCTCCCATGCCCCCGTAATAGCCGAGGCGATAGATGTCGATGCGATAGTTGCTGGAATTCGTATTGATTTTGAAGCTGACGGTCTGGCCGCGATTGATGCTGATGTCGGTGGCGAAGCCCTCGATATTCGAGCTGCCGGCGCCGTCAATGCCCCACTCACTCTCCGGGTTGCCAGGCTTCTGGTTCTCGAGAACGATCGGATTGGTCGCTGCCGCCGCGAAAACAATTTGAGAGTTGCTGGGGGCAACCGCCTCCATGCTGACCGAGCTGGGCGACGTGCTGACCGGCGTCGTCGTTGCGTTGGCAGTCTCCCCGCTTCCGAGTGCCAACGGGGCCATGCTCCGCGCGAGTGACGGATCACTGGTCGAAGTATCCAAGATGCCGTCACCGCTCGGCACACTATTCGCATCGGCGCTCAGCCTTGTACTCGACAATTGAACGTCCTGTTGAAGCATCCCGCCGCCGGCGTCAGCGTCAGCCTCATAAGGGGACGATGCAACCCCGATTGTAATTGCGTTCGCGTTCTGCTCGAAAGGTGCAAGACCCGACGCAATGGCGGACTGCAGAGGCGAGGTAACAGCGTCGCTTGGAACCCCCGTTCCGCTAATTGTTGCGAACGTGTGGGGCAAGGTCGGCGGTTTGATATTGACCTGACCGTCCGTGGCGGGGATCACGCTCACTCCCTGTCCAATGTCATGCTCAGTGAGCGTAGAGCTGGCGAGGGGACCGACGACAAGGGCCTGATATTTGTTCCCATCCGCAGCTTGCACGGATGTCGCAGTTTGAACAGAAACCTCGCGCGTGTCGGTAGACTTGCGCGACCTCCCCCTTGCGCCCACGATCAGCCACTGGGGAACCCAGGAATCCACTAGGAGTGAGCGTGAAGCCCACCGGCGAGCTTTGCGGTCCATTGCAAGCCCCTCTCGTGAAATTGGCAAAGTCAGATATCTGAGGATCGTTCCGCCAAAATTATAGTCGAAGAATGACGCAGCATATCCTACCCATTTCGACTACAGGCGGCATCCTTTCAGGTGAACGAACTTGTGTGAGCGGCGCCGGTTCCCTTGGGACTACAATGGGTAGGTGAATGGCTCCCCCGGGGGGGCCTGTCATGTCATTCCCGCAGGGAGCCGGCAAACTGTCGAAGCCGCGCGGTAGCATGGGTCCAACCAATCGGCCGCAACGAAAAACGGCCTTTCCCTTCGCCCCTCACCCTTGCTTGACACCCCTTCTACCCCTCCATATGGTTTTTAAACCAAATGGTAAAAAAGGGGAACGATCATGACCAAAGACATACTGATTTCACGCCGCGGCGTGATCGCATCGGGCATTGCTCTTGGCGTTTCGACGCTGGCGCCGATCGCCCGCGCCGCTGCGCCGCTCAAGGTCGCCGGCATCCATGCCTCGCCTGTCGAGAATGCCTGGAATTCGTGTCTTCATGCCGCGCTTCAGGCCGCCGCCAAGGAAGGCGTGATCGAGTATGTGTTCTCCGAAGGAGTCTCGGGCACTGACTATCCCCGTGCCATGCGCGAATATGCAGAGCAGGGTAACAAGCTGATCATTGGTGAATCCTACGCCGTCGAGAAGGAGGCGCGCCAGGTGGCTGCCGACTACCCCGACACGGCCTTCGTGCTCGGTTCGAGCGGCAACGAGGAAGGCTCGAATTTTGGCGTGTTCGGCACCTGGAATCATGACGGCGCCTATCTCGCCGGTATGCTGGCAGGAAAGATGACGAAGTCGAATGTCGTCGGTTCCGTCGGCGCAATCCCGATTCCCGAGGTCAACATGCTGATCAACGCCTTCGCGGAGGGCGTGAAAGCCGTCAACCCGAATGCCAAGCACCTCGTCTCCTTCATCGGCACCTTCTTCGATCCGCCGAAGGCGCGCGAAGCCGGCCTCGCCCAGATTGACGCTGGCGCCGACATCCTGTTCGGCGAGCGTATCGGCACGGCAGACGCTGCCAAGGAGCGCGGCATCAAGGCGGTCGGCTCGCTGATTGACTACACCCCGCGCTATCCCGACACTGTCTTTGCCAACGCGCTCTGGGGCTTCCGTCCGATCCTCGACGCCGCGATCGCCGACGTGCAGGCCGGCAAGCCGGTCGGCAAGAACTACACCGCCTCCGGCCTGATGAAGGAAGGTGGCAGCGACATTGTCTACGTCAAGGGCGTGGCGCCAGCAGACGCGGAAATGGCCATGGAGAAGGTGCGGGCCGACATCAAGTCAGGTGCATTCGAGGTTCCGAGGAACATGGAAGAGCCGAAGTAACTCGGCTCCGTCATGACCGGAGACGCCACCACGCTGGCTGAGGCTATCAAGGTCGGACGCCTGACCGCATTCGATGCGATGCAGGCTTCTCTCCACGCCGCGCATGACCTTGAGGCGCTCGGTGCGATCGTCTATCTCAATCGGGAGTTGGGCGAAAGCGCCGCGCGCGGCATGGATCGCGAACGCGATAGCGCAACCCTTATATTTCAGGAGCGCCCGTTCGCGGGCGTGCCTACGCTCGCCAAGGATCTCGGCGGGCCGTTCGCAGGACTGCCGGTCACTGCCGGCTCACGGCTGTTCAAGCGCGAGCCATCCAAATCGGATTCAGATCTGGCAAAGCGGTTTCGCCATGCCGGCTTCTGTCCTTTCGGCGTGACAACGAGCCCGGAATTCGGCCTTTCGTTTGCGAGCGAGCCTGCGATTGGGCCGATTTGCCACAATCCGCTTGATCGGTCGCTGACACCGGGGGGGTCCTCGGGCGGTGCCGCCGCGGCGGTCGCGGCCGGAATCGTCGCGATCGCGCATGCGACCGATGCCGGCGGCTCGATCCGCGTGCCGGCGGCATGCTGCGGTCTCGTGGGGTTGAAACCGGGACGCGGCGCCGTCCCGGCAGGGCCCTCTTTCGGCAACCATCTCGGCGGAATCGCAAACGAGTTGGTCGTGGCGCGTTCGGTGCGTGATGCGGCGTCTGCTTTCGAAGCCCTCGGTGGACAGGCGCGCGGACCTTTCGCGGACAGCGCACCGGTACGCTTCGAGGCGATGGCGCTTCGGGTTGGCGTCCTCACGGACACGGGCGCCGCGCAGCCCACATCAGCCGAGCGAAGCGCAGCCGTCGAGGCCGCGGCTCTCGGCCTCGAGGCGCAGGGACACACACTCGTTCCGCTCGACTGGATGGAATTCGAGGCCATGGTTGCTGCGAGCGGCAGGACGTTTGGCGGCATCGTTGCGGTCAACCTCGCGGCCATGGTGGAGTCGTCGGGCATCGCGATCGAGGGAGCGGAACCCCTGACGCAGGCGTTTGTGGCGCGTGGCCGCGCGATGTCTGGCACCTCGCTCTGGGACATCCTGAACGAGGGCGTACTCGTGAGCCGCGACCTTTGGCGGGTCTTCCAACGCGTCGATGTCATCGTGACGCCGATGTTGGCCAGCGCACCCTTGCCAATAGGTTCTTTCCCGACCAATCATGAGGACGCCGAGCTCCAGCTCGACCGCATGGCCACATTCGCGCCGCTTGCATCTCTCGCCAATATCTCGGGCTTTCCCGCGATCACGCTGCCGTTCGGCGCGGACGCAGGGGGCCTGCCGCTTCCGGTGCAACTGATGGCCCCGTTCGGTCATGAGCCGCTGCTTCTTGCGCTCGCAGCCCGGCTCGAGTCCGAGGACCGCTGGCAACACAGATTTCCCGTCGCGGGGCTCGCAGCATGACAACACCAGTCCTCGACATTATCGGCGTCAGCAAGCGCTTTGGCGACACCCTCGCAAACGACGGAATTTCCATGTCGCTCGGCAAGGGCGAGATCGTGGCGTTGCTTGGCGAGAATGGCGCCGGCAAGACGACACTGATGAGCATTCTCTTCGGCCACTATGTGCCAGACGACGGCCAAATCCGGATCGATGGCGAAGAACTGCCTCCCGGCAAACCACGCGCCGCCATCGGCGCCGGGGTCGGCATGGTGCACCAGCACTTCTCCCTGGCGTCCAATCTCACGGTGCTTGAGAATGTTATGACCGGGACCGAGCAGCTATGGAAGCTGTGGTCGGCAACCCAGCAGGCGCGCAGGAAGCTTGTAAGGATCGCTGAGCGTTTCGGACTCAAGGTCGATCCTGATGCCCGGCTCGGCGACCTCTCCGTTGGCGAGCAGCAGCGGGTGGAAATATTGAAGGCGCTCTACAATGACGCCCGTATCCTGATCCTCGACGAGCCCACCGCGGTGCTGACCAATATCGAGGCAGAGCGGCTGTTTGCGACGCTCAAGGACATGGCGCGACAGGGCCTGTCACTGATCTTCATCTCACACAAGCTCGATGAAGTGATGGCGACCGCCCACCGTATCGTCGTACTGCGCGGTGGAAAGGTGGTGGCCGAGCGCAAGGCGTCGGAAAGCAACAAGGCCGAGCTCGCAGAACTTATGGTGGGTCGCCGCGTAATGCGGCCGGTGCGCGAACCCTCAACGCCGGGCGCCGTGGTGTTGGAAGTGCGTGACCTCGGCGTTCGGATCGGTGGCGTCGAGCGGCTGAAGGATATCGGCTTCGCGCTGCGCGAGGGGGAGGTGCTGGGCATCATCGGCGTGTCCGGCAATGGCCAGGTGCCGCTCGCCCGCGTGCTTTCGGGCACGCTCGCGCGCACCTCCGGCGAACTTCTGCTCTATGGCGAGGCAGTGGGGCATCTCAGTGTCGGCGATGTTGTCGACGCCGGTATCGGTCGCGTCCCCGAAGACCGCAATGGCGAAGGCGTGATCGGGGAAATGTCGATCTGGGAGAATGCAGTGCTGGAAAGGCTGCCGGCCTACTCCCACAACGGTCTCGTCGATCGCAAGGCCGGGATGGCCTTCGCCAGGTCCATCATCGATGCCTTCGACGTGCGCGGCGGGACGCCCGCGAGCCGCACGCGGCTTCTTTCGGGCGGCAACATGCAGAAACTTATCCTCGGCCGCAACCTGTCGCACAGACCGCGCATCCTAATCGCTGCGCAACCTGCACGCGGGCTCGACGAGGGCGCAGTCGCGGCCGTCCACACCCGGATTCTCGAGGCCCGGAAGGCGGGTACAGCAGTGCTGTTGATCTCCGAGGACCTCGACGAGGTTATCTCCCTGGCCGACCGGATCCAAGCGATCGTTGGTGGGAGGCTCTCGCCGCCCCTCGACGCTGGAAGGGTCGATGCCCGGCGGCTTGGACTTATGATGTCCGGCGACTGGAGCCACGTGGCGGAGGCCGCCCATGCGCCTTGAACGTCGCGAACACCGTCCGCTGCTGCTGCTGATCGGTGCACCGATCGCAGCGATCGTCGCAGCACTCGCCCTCTCGGGCATCCTGATCGCCATTGCAGGCGCACCGGTGTTTGATGCCTACAGGCGGATCCTGATCGGCGCCTTCGGCTCGCGGCTTTCGGCGACCGAGACGTTGACCCGAGCCACACCGTTGATCCTGACAGGACTGGCGGCCGCCGTCGCCTTCCGTGCCCGGCTCTGGAATATCGGTGCCGAGGGACAGTTCTATCTCGGTGCGATCGCTGTCGCCGCGTTCGGTTCCAAGCTGCTGGCGGATCTGCCAGGCCCGATCCTGATCCCGCTGCTGCTGGTCATCGGCGCGATCGCGGGAATGGCGCTGATCCTCGTGCCGCTCTGGCTGAGATTGCGCTTCTCGGTCGATGAGGTCGTGACCAGTCTGCTCATGAACTTCATCGCCGTTCTCTTCGTCTCGATGCTCATCGATGGCGTGCTTAAGGATCCCCTCGCCTTTGGCTGGCCACAGTCCCAGCCGGTGGCCGACCATGCAACGCTTCCGAAGCTCATCGCGCGGTCGCGGCTTCATATCGGCCTTGCGATTGCAATCGTTTTGGCTGTCGTGGTTTACCTCGTCCAGTCACGTACCGTGTTCGGCCTGCAGTCGCGCGCGGCGGGGCTCAATCCGCAAGGGGCCCTCTTCATGGGCGTGCCGCTCGGGCGCACGCTTGTCAAAGTTGCCTGTCTCTCCGGTGGGCTTGCGGGCCTGGCCGGCGCGATTGAAGTTATGGGGATCAAGGGTTATGTCACAACCGACCTGTCCCCGGGCTACGGCTATGCCGGCATCGTCGTCGCCATGCTCGCCAATCTCAATCCGATCGGCGTCGTCTTGGCAGCCCTGTTCACCGCCATCATGTTCGTGGGGGCCGATGGCATGAGCCGCAGCCTTGGAATCCCGACCTACATCGCCGATGTCACCGTGGCGCTAGCGCTGCTCACCATGCTGGTCGCCCTCTTCTTCACCCAGTTTAGGATCCGCCGATGAGCGTCGTTTTCGACATACTGGCCTCGGCGGGTCTCTGGGCAGCGATCCTGCGCATTGCCACACCGCTGATCTTCGGGACGCTCGGCGCGCTGCTCTGCGAGCGGGCAGGCGTCCTCAATCTCGGCATCGAAGGTATCATGACCTTCGGCGCGATGATCGGCTGGCTTGCCGTGTTCCACGGTGCGGATCTGTGGACAGGCGTGCTGGTCGCCGCGATCTCTGGTGCCCTTTTCGGCGTTCTGCATTCGCTGCTGACGGTTACACTCGGGCTCTCGCAACACGTCTCGGGGTTGGGCGTGACGCTCTTCGCCTCGAGCTTCAGCTACTACGTCTTCCGGCTGGTTGTCCCCGTGGCGGGCACACCGCCAACGGTCATGCCGTTCCAGCCGATCGACATTCCGGCGCTTTCGTCGCTTCCCTTCATCGGCCCGGCTTTTTTCACCCAGACGGCTCCGACCTATCTCGCCATCGTCGTCGCGCTGATCATGGCCTATATCATCTTCCGCACGCCTGTCGGGCTTGCAATCCGGATGACGGGGGAGAACCCGCATGCCGCCGAAGCTCAAGGGGTGAACCCGATGAAGGTGCGCTACGGCGCGGTGATCGTCGGCAGTGCGCTGATGGCTGTCGGCGGCGCTTTCCTCACGCTTTCGGCGTTCAACTCCTTCTTCCCGACCATGGTACAGGGACGCGGCTGGATCTGCATCGCGCTCGTGGTGTTCGCCTCCTGGCGACCGGGGCGGGCACTGTTCGGTGCGCTGCTCTTCGCCTTTTTCGATGCCTTCCAGCTCAGGCTGCAGACAGTCGTCGAAGGCGTGCCTTACCAGATCTTCCTGATGACGCCTTACATCCTCTCCATCTTCGCACTCGCCCTCATGGCGCGACGAGCCCGCGTACCGCAGGCGCTGATGCAGCCCTACCGCCGCGGCGAACGATAATTTGAAAGGTCCTGACATGTTTGATCTCATTGTCCGAAACGCGAACCTTCCCGATGGGCGTAGCGGCATCGACATCGCAATCACCCGAGGCAAGATCGCCGCAATCGAGAAGGGGATCGCGGCCAGTGCCGGCGAGGAGATAGATGCGACCGACCGACTGGTGAGCCCGCCTTTCATCGACCCGCATTTCCACATGGATGCAACGCTGTCGCTCGGCATTCCCCGCATGAACGTGTCCGGCACGTTGCTCGAAGGCATCGCGCTTTGGGGTGAGCTCCGACCGATCGTCACCAAGGAGGAACTGGTCGAGCGGGCGCTACGCTATTGCGACCTCGCAGTTACGCAGGGCCTGCTCTTCATCCGCAGCCATGTCGATACGTCCGATCCCAGGCTCGTCACGGTCGAAGCGCTGCTGGAAGTTAAAGATCGCGTCAAGCCTTATATCGAGCTGCAGCTCGTGGCCTTTCCACAGGACGGCTATTATCGCGCGAAGGACGGTGTCGCCGCGCTCAACCGCGCACTCGACATGGGCGTCGACATTGTCGGCGGCATTCCGCATTTCGAGCGCACCATGGAGGATGGCCGGCTATCGGTGGAGGCGCTCTGCCGGATAGCCGCCGACCGAGGCCTGCCCGTCGACATGCATTGCGACGAGACCGACGATCCGATGTCGCGCCATATCGAGACGCTGGCCGCCGAGACAATCCGCCACGGCCTGCAGGGTCGCGTCGCCGGCTCGCACCTCACGTCCATGCATTCCATGGACAACTACTACGTCTCGAAGCTCATCCCGCTGATGGCGGAGGCCCAAATCAACGTAATTCCCAATCCGCTGATCAACATCATGCTGCAGGGCCGGCACGACACCTATCCCAAGCGCCGGGGCATGACCCGTGTACGCGAGATGATGGCAGCCGGGCTCAATGTTTCTTTCGGGCATGATTGCGTGATGGATCCGTGGTATTCGATGGGGTCGGGCGACATGCTTGAGGTCGGACACATGGCGATCCATGTCGCCCAGATGGCAGGCATTGAAGACAAGAGACAGATCTTCGACGCACTCACGGTCAATTCTGCAAAAGCGCTCGGCCTCCAGGGCTATGGTTTGGAGAAAGGCTGCAAGGCCGACATCATTATCCTTCAGGCCGCCGATGCGATGGAGGCGCTCCGGCTGAAGCCGAACCGGCTTGCGGTCATCAAGGGCGGCAAGGTGATCGCCCGCACGGCGCCCCGGATAGGCGAACTCTTTCTCGACGGCCGCCCGAAGAGCATCGACGGCGGCCGAGACTACGTGCCGAAGATCCGATGAGACCGATGCCCGGGCGGCGGGGCTGGCGTGTTGACAATCTGATGCCAGCGCCGCGGCCGCGGCCATAGGGTACGATCCTCTGCGCGCTGCGCAGGGGCGTGCATCACCTAGGTCGCCGGTCACCTCGCCCAACAAATCTCCGAAAATCAAAAAGCCTGCCGCGGGAGGAGGTGCGGCAGGCTTTCCGAAAAGAACCGAACAGCGACTTGGGAGGAGGAGTGCCGCCGTTCCGACAGACGTCCCTTCGGGAGGAGGAGTGGGCCGTCTGAACCCCGAAGCTTTGCGGGAGGAGGTGCATCGCTTCGATGGCTTGATCATACACCGACCCTGCAGTGTACCAATGTCTTCTGCTGCACTGCAGCTATGCACAAACTGCATGTCGGAAAGGGCCCAGATGAAACCGCCGATCTGATCGGCCCAAGGCAAAGTTCGACGCAAAAACGCCCGCGTCATTAGCGGGCGTCGAGCAGTCTTCGGATCAAATACTGTGCGGTTAGCGCGCGACCGATGCGCGCGCCACGCTGCGGATATCGGCGCGGTCGATGCCGAGGTCCTGCAGTTCACGGCTGGACATGCGGCTGAGTTCGGTGACTGTCTGACGGAACTTGCGCCAATTGTTGAAGGAGCGTGCTACGTTCATGATGATCCCCTTTCCTGAGGGCTGTCTGACGTCACCAATCTTGCTTGGTCCGGCGTCGTTTCGATGAGTGGAACATAGATGGTTCAATCGGTTTAAAACAGTGACAATCCCTCGCACCACCTATGCACTGGGCGCATGGAACGTTATTTTTTGCACGGAAAGCTCTTTTTCAAGCAGCGGCATCAAAATCCTTCCCGAGGGGTGACTTGTTTCTGGTCATTGATCTGCCATCACTTCGGCTATACATCGGACTGATCGCTACATGCGACTTCCATACGGTTAGACAACTCGCATTCGCGCGAAAGCGGCAGGACGTTGTCAGCCTGCCGGTCACACCTTCTTCACGTCTTTCCAGATCGGGCTGTCGTCTGCGGATCCGCCATGATGAAATCGAAGCTGCGTGGTTACAGTTCGCCGAAGCCATTTGTCGTGGAACAGCCTAACAGCCACCCTTAGTCCGGCCGGATCGATCGCGGGGAACAGATCTCGCTAATATACGTTTGTGGGAAGCCTGACTGCGAGGACGCCATGATCAGCATATGGGATGCAAACGTTGAGTTGAGGATAGATGAGCGCTTTCACGTGATCAGGAGCGCTCGAGAGGCAGTCGCATTCCTGAAGAGATACTGGCCAGAGACAAAGAGCGCGAGTTACGCAAAAGCGCGGAAGGCATGCCTGGACGCGGCGAAGGGGATTGTCCCTGGCGCGGAAGCGCGTGTCGCGTTTGAGGCTGCGGCGAAGGAGGCTGGCATCCTGCGACAAAATTGATGTCGCTCCGTTGCCGTTGCTTGGCCAGCGACGCAGCGACGGCATTCAATCGTCTCCAGGGGAAAGAGTCTTATGTAGAGGGCAGTGTCGTTCACGGCCTTCCGATCGGAACAATGATGCGGCTGGTTGGTTGACGGAGATCAAAGAAGGAAGAAACGACGATGACTATCCCCGTAAACCCAGGGCCTGATTTTCCGGGGCCAACACCGCCCGTCCCGCCGCTCGATCAGCCGAACCCGACTCCCGATGAGCCCGATCCTGACCGGCTGCCGGATGACAAACCCGAACCAAATCCGGACCTGCCGAGCATTGGCGATGTTTTGAGAGACCTAAGCTGAACTGGCAGATCGACGGTTGCATCCACACGCCTGAGGGTGGTGGGCACATACCGCCCTGCGTGACGGCATTTACGTCTTTTTTCCGGCGACAGCGACTCTCCTTCCGAGCCCTCTTCAAGGCGACGCTGAATTCAGCGCCTTTTGCGACGAACATCACGCTTTTTCACTGCAGGACTCCTGTGAGGTTGCTCTCGTGAGAAACGCACCCGAACGTCAAAAGATACATGCGAATCAAGCCGCTAATCGCGGCTTGCAATGCAGGAAGCGCGCCACGGCCAAGCATTTGAAAAATGAATCGTTTTGAAACGGAACGATTCGCCCGGTGATTCGGTTGAATCGCGGTGGCGTCGGGAGTGGTGGTGTCATGGTTGCCCCAAGAGCGAATTGGAAAGGCTCCGTTAAGTTCGGGGAGGTCACCTGCCCGGTGGCACTCTACACCGCCGCGTCCTCGTCCGAGCGCATCGCATTCAATACCCTCAATCGTAAAACCGGAAACCGGGTCAAGCGGGAGTTCGTGGACAGTGAAACGGGTGACCCCGTCGAGCGCGACGATCAAGTCAAAGGTTACGAAATTGAGAACGGTCAGTACATAGTACTTGAACCAGAGGAGGTCGCGGCTGCAGTGCCTGACAGTGACAAAACTTTGAAAATCGAGGCTTTCATTCCCTGCTCGCAGATCGATACGACGTATTTTGACAAGCCCTACTATTTGGCCCCCGACAAGATGGGCACGGATGCCTTTGTACTTCTGCGCGATGGCATGAAAAAGGAAAAAGTCGCTGCCATTGCCCGCACCGTTCTCTTCCGCAGGATGCGCACCGTCCTCATCCGCGCGCAAGGCAAAGGCCTCATCGCCAACACTCTCAACTTTGATTATGAGGTCCGTTCATCGGAAAAAGCGTTCGAGGAAATGCCTGACCTCAAGATCGAAGGCGAAATGCTCGAGCTTGCGCAACACATCATCGGCACCAAGAAGGGCAGTTTCGATGCGCGCACATTCGACGACCGCTACGAGGCAGCCGTTGCCGAACTGGTGAAAGCCAAGATCGAGGGCCGTTCGCTGCCGAAGAGGAAGATACCAGTGGCCTCGAAGCCGAGCGACCTCCTGCAGGCGCTGCGCGAAAGTGCTGGCATGGGCGCGAAAGCGGCCAAACCGAAACGCACCGCTGCCAACGCCAACAAGGGTGCTGCTCGTCAGAAAGCGGCAAAACCGGCGGAGAAGCCCAAGCCCGCCGCGGCGCGCCCGCGGCGAGCGGGTTAGTTGGAGGATATTGCCGTGGCAGTTCGTCCCTACTGGAAAGGCTATCTCAAGCTCTCGCTGGTCACCTGCCCGGTGCAAATGATGCCAGCCACCTCGGAGAACGAGAAGGTCCGTTTCCATACCCTGAACCGCGAGACCCAAAACCGTGTTGTCAGCCGTTACGTGGATTCGGTCACCGGGAAAGAAGTAAAGGAGGAAGACGAAGTCAAAGGCTATCAGCGTGGCGAAAACGAATACATTATTCTGGAGGATGAAGAGCTCGAGAATGTCGCGCTGGACAGCACAAAAACGATCGACATCTCCACCTTTACGCAGCGCGACAGCATCGAGTGGATCTGGCTGGACACCCCCTACTACCTTTCCCCAAACGACCCTGTGGGCCAGGAAGCCTTCTCCGTCATTCGTGACGCCATGGCGTCCCAGGACATGGTGGGCATCTCCCGGCTGGTCATCACCCGTCGTGAACGCGCCGTCATGCTGGAGCCGCGCGGCAAGGGTATTGTTCTTTGGACGTTGCGCTATGGTGACGAGGTCAGGGATGAAGAAACCTATTTCGAGGGTATTGGCGATGACAACGCCGATCCCGAGATGATGCCACTCATCCAGCAACTGATTAAAAAGCAGACGCAGGACTGGACGCCCAAATTGGTCATCGACCCGGTGCAGGACCGGCTGCTAGACATCATCGACGCAAAGAAGAAGGCACTCAAGAAGCCGTCGAAGAGCAAGACCAAACCCGCATCGTCGCCAGCTCCGAACAATGTGGTCAACATCATGGACGCGTTGCGCAAG
Organism: Rhizobium giardinii bv. giardinii H152; assembly: GCF_000379605.1. Taxonomy (GTDB): domain Bacteria; phylum Pseudomonadota; class Alphaproteobacteria; order Rhizobiales; family Rhizobiaceae; genus Pararhizobium; species Pararhizobium giardinii. Next base: position 55,032 of record NZ_KB902686.1, read on the forward strand.
TCGGTTGCGGCGGAAAGCCGGTCTGGCAAATGAGCAGACGTGCTAAACTGCTACAGCAAGACGACCAGGTCGCCAAGTCTCGGTTGCGCTCGCGCCGCGACGAGGCACAACCCAACCTTCCATTCGATCCCATGCCGGAGCGCATCGAGCCATGTCTGGCGTTGCTGAAGACAACAGCACCGGCGGGCGGAGAGTGGGCCTTTGAGGTGAAATGGGACGGGTATAGGCTCGCTATCCATATTGAGCCGGCGCGTGTGCGCCTCATCACGCGCGGCGGCCACGACTGGACCCATCGCTTCCCGGCGATCGCCGCCGCCGCAAGTCAGCTTGGTGTCGCGACAGCTATCTTGGACGGAGAAGCCGTTGTTCTGGATGAACAAGGTCGATCTGATTTCGGGGCCCTGCAACGCTCGCTCGGCGGACGGGGCGGCAAGCGGACGTCGACGGAATCCATCTTCTATGCCTTCGACCTTCTTTATTTCGACGGTCATGATCTGACGCGGACAGAGCTCTCGGTCCGACGGCACCTTCTCGAGGACCTGATCGAGGGGGCCAGCGGCGCGATCCAGCTGTCGGAGGAAGTGGGTGGTGATGGTGCCAGGCTTCTGGAGAATGCATGCGCCATCGGACTGGAAGGTATCGTCGCCAAGCACCGCGCCAGCATTTACCGCTCGGGTCGCACCGGCGACTGGGTGAAGATCAAATGTGTGCAAAGTGAGAGCTTCATAGTTGTCGGATATGAGCAATCGGCCTCGGCGCGCGGCGGAATCGGCAGCTTGCTCCTTGCCGGCCGAAACGGAGACGATTGGGTCTATGTCGGCTCGGTCGGAACCGGGTTTAACACGAAGGATGCCGAGTACCTGCACAAGGCGCTCGACAAGCTCGAGACAAAACAACCGATCGTGCCGCTCAAGGGCAAGAACCTCGTCTTCACTCTGCCGACTCTGATCGCGGAAATCGAATTTCGTGGCTGGACCAAGGACGGTAATTTGCGCCATGCATCCTATAAAGGCCTGCGTGAGGTTCAGGATAACGCCGCGGTCTTTGATCTGGTCGAGCGAGCTGCCCCTCGATAATAATAGGGCGCTCGACCCTTGTCAGACCCGGACAATCGCGCCAAGCTGCTGCGGCAGGCGGCCGCGAAACGGGCAGCAAAAGATGACAATTGGCTGTCGGCAATCCAAATGCTGCTCATCGCTGCAGCGCTCATGGCACATCAACCCGAACCAGTTCGAAGAAATAAATTCGATCATCTTCCTGGATCCTCATCGCCCCCATAACCCTGCGATCGTCGATTCGGCGAAAATGATCGACAATGGGCTGGTCGTCATACACCATCGCAGCACTCGGCACGCCCTGGAAAGAAATTGTTCTCAAGGAAGCCACGGGACCCTTGGCCAGCAGTCCGCGCTGAAGATACGAAAACAGGTTTCTTGCAGCGCGGGTCTTCCCCATCTTGTGGAGACGGAGCGCGAGGCGAAGCGGTATTTTTGCGGGGTCGATCGGAACCAGTCGCCGATCGTCCAGGCGAAACAGAAGCGCATCCGCACGCATCTCCGGCGTGAACCGCTTGCCGAACCAGCCGAGGTTTTCCAGCACGCCGTCGAGCGGATGGCCGGAGGGAATGCCCCGACCGGTCCATAGTCCGATCATGTCGCGCGGCTCGATCGACGGCAAACCTTGAAATACCTGAATCGCTTTCTGCATCGTTGGCCTGCTGAAGCCGGAGGTTCCTCTTCCGCAATCTACGGCTCCACCCGCGCGGTATCTGCCCTGTCCTAACCGTTGCTATTTGGAGCGCGCCTTCGGTAGCCACCTCCTCGAGCGAGCTCCTTTTTTTCCAGGCGGCGCTCGTGCTGGTCAGGTCGTCACCAACTCTTTCAGCGAACCGTGTCGCACCGGCTCCTTTGTTTACCTAACTGCCCGATACGTCGATCGCGCCCGCGACACTGAGACTGCGTTGGACGGCGTCGATTTGGCCGGCTGCGGTATCCACTGAGACCTCGATCTCGCCTGCGAGTGGAGCGTCACTTCGCGCGCCTTCTTCACGGGAGGCATCACCACCCGATGGCTGCGTGCCCGTGGTATTTTGATCTGTCGTAGACTGGATGAAGATGTCGGGCCTTGGGACGCCCTGTCGCTGAACCAGGTGCTCGACGGCAAGTTCGGCTGCCTCGCGTGTTCGGAAAGTGGCTCTGATCGTGATGATGCTGTCGTCAGCCATGTTGCTTGCTCCTGCTGCATATTGCCAAAAGACCAAACGCATTTAGAGCCCAGTAGTTTCGTAGAACAGCCGGTCAAGTGAGGACGGCGTGATTGGTCGATCCAGAACGTGCGCGCCGATCACCACGAGGCGACTTCGGTCGATCCTTGAGGTCGACGATCAATAGCAGCGTTCTGGTCAGGACGCCTGAGGAATTTTTCGGCGCTCGGCGAACCAAGACTGCTCGCGGCAAGCGAACAGTCACATTGTTCAAAAAATCAGATGCCGAGCGCCAATTAGAGATGTCCTGGACCCGTTTGTTGTTGAGCGAGCGCGTTGTCAGACGAGTTGACACTCGTACCTTCGGACCTAGCCAACCGCAACGCCCTCAGGACTTCGGTTTTCCTGCGCCGTGCGATCTCGCTTTCTTCGATGATGGCTTGTGCCTTTTGCTTGCTCTCGTCAAAAAGCCCGTATGCCGACCCGCCCCTTGGTCGCCGCTTCTTCGCCACTGTTGTCATTGCGGACATTCCTTTCGTCTCGTCGTTGCCTCAAGGCACCGACGCTCGCGGTTTGCTCGGAATGGTTCAACCAACCCTAATATAGCTTCCGCCAAGCGTGCATCTATTAAATTTCATAAGGCTGCAGGAGAATTGGTCCGATTTTTTACCCGCGATCCCCTTTCGCGGCCCAATTGATAACGATCTGACGAGAGCGTGAACGCGACACTTAAAGACCCACTCTGCTCGTGTCAGTCCCTGCTCCAGGAGACAGGGGTCAGCATTGAAAATTCTCTCAAGGCGATGGGATCGGAGTGCGCCAAAGGGATCATCCGCGACGGGCAGGCATTGGTGCTACGATGAAGTTCAAATCGACCATTTCTGAGGTTTTTGCCCGGGACATGGGTCGACGGCAATTGCCTCACCGGTTTCCCTCGATCCAGCCTCTCCGATCCTCTATTACGCCGGTGGATGGACGTGACATAGCCGTCAGTCATCATCTTTCCGGCCAGAGTGCATCTTCGTCCCGCTCATCCTTCTGTTCCTGGATAGATGCGGCGCACCGTAACGTGCCAGTCGCCGATATTAAGGCTGCCATGGTTCAAAATCGCCAGAACAATGAGCCGTTTTGCCGGTAGGAAACTCTCCGGCGACTGTCGGGCGATGATCTCTTCGGCTGCATCGGCGTCAAATACCCCCTCAACAACACTGAGGCCTTCGTGTTGTATAAGGATCTCGTACAGAGGGGAGGTCATGGTTTGCTTGCTGTCGGCTTCTATGCTTTTGCTCCGCAGCACCTGTGAATCGGGGCCGCGGGCGACCCCGTTAGCCCAACGGCACCTCCATGCGGAGCTCTAACCCGTTGTCGGTCCAATTTCGCTCCACATGGCCTCTGAGCTGTTTTTCGATGATTGCCGCGATCAGGATCGATCCAAAGCCTTTCTTCGTCTCGATGTTATCGTTGGGCGCGCCCCGTTCGATCCACTTGAATTTAATCCTGTTGCCATTCGGGATCGCTTTCCATTCAACGTTTATGCGGCCGCGTCGAGAAAGAAGCGCGCCATGCCGTGCTGCATTGACCGCCAACTCGTGTAGCACCAGTCCGAATGGCTGGACAAAGGGTGCGGGCAGCATGACCACCGGCCCGCTGATCTTCAGTCGTCGAGTAGCAAATGGTGCGATCTGCTGTCGAACAACCTCTTCCAAACTGATGGCGCTCCACCCACTTTCTGCGAGCAGGGTATGGACGCGGGCGAGTGCCTGCACGCGCTGCTGGATGGCCGCTGCGTAGAGATGAGGATCGTCAGCCTTACTGAGCCGGACGATGCTTTCCACTATCGCCAATACGTTCTTCGTCCTGTGATCCACTTCCTTCAACAACCGACGTTCGGAAGCTTCAAGCGCCTCAATTTTCCTCTGTTCGGTGACGTCGATCTGGGAGCCGAAGAAGTACGCCAACGTTCCGTCATCCGCATGAATCGGACTGATATGAAGCCGGTTCCAGAAAGGGGTACCATCCTTGCGATAGTTGAGTAGCTCGACTGTGGCTTCGCGCTCTTCAATAAGAGCCGAGCGGATAGCCGCAACGTCAGTCGGTGACGTCCCCTGTCCCTGCAGGATGCGGCAATTGCGACCGATGACTTCCTCCGCCGTGTAGCCGGTCAGCTCCAGAAACGCCCTGTTCGCGAGGACGATGGGCTGATCATAGTCACTCGCGTCTGCAACCACCATCGGCATCCGGGTGCGTTCAAACGCAAAGGCGGCGAGTTCCTTCCGGTCGGAAAAGCCTTTGCTGGACGACGCGGAGGGCACATCTCCATGAAGTTCGCTCGACATGTTGTCTTCGACTGACAATCAGAAAGTCCTCCGCTTTTGCTCAGCGGATCAACGCACTAGACGCGCCTTTGTTCATGTCAATCCATTCGGTACGACACATTCATTAGCAGGGTGCGGTGGCGCTTTAGCGGACCCGCGCAAACAACCCGCGGAGGTCAGCTCCCCACCTCGATCGACGCCCCGGGCCGCGGCGCTGATTTCGACGAATCGCCTCGTACTGGTTTGTTCAGCTATCGGTTTTAAAGAAATCGATCCAGTGCGCGCGTCGGACATGTTAAAATGAGGGAAGAGCGTGGCTTAGGCAAGCACTGGGGAACGGCAATTGGAACACGAACGGACATCCACCAAGACGTCAGCGCGCGAGCGGTTCCTCGAAGCAATCTTCCAGAGCGCCATCGATTACGGGATCATTTCGATGGATCTCGACGGACTCGTGACAAGCTGGAACGAAGGCGCGCGCCGGATCACCGGGTGGGCGCCGGAAGAAGTTGTCGGCAAGCCGGCGAGCCTTATTTTCACCCCCGAGGACAAAGAGCGCGGCTTACCGCAACAAGAGATGACGGCTGCCATCCACACCGGCCAGGGTACAGACGAGCGATGGCACCTGAAGAAGGACGGCTCGCGGTTTTGGGCATCTGGCGAGATGATGCCGTTAAAGGACGAAAAAGACGAGCTCGTCGGCTTGGTGAAGATCCTGCGCGACAGGACAGAACAGCGCGAGCAGGCCGAACGACAGCGGCTGCTGATGCATGAACTCAGCCACCGGATCAAGAACACGCTCTCGGTGGTCCAAGCGATCGTTACACAGTCGCTTAGAAACGTCGCGACGTTGGAAGAAGCGGCAGAGATCCTGCAGTCCCGCATCTGCGCCTACGCCAAGGCACATGATCTTCTCGTGAAGCAGGACTGGGTCGGCGCCAGCCTAAGGACTATCGTCGAGGCGGCCGTCAGCAATATGGGCTACGCGGATAGCGGACGTATCATGACGACGGGGCCCGAAATCCAACTGAGTCCGCAGGCAGCACTCTCCTTGTCACTGGTGTTTCACGAGCTGATGACCAACGCGGCCAAGTACGGCGCTCTTTCGAACGACAATGGCATCATCGAGGTTGAATGGCGACACGCGCGCATTAATGGCACGGACTGCCTTGTGGCTTCATGGCGTGAGGTCGGCGGTCCGCCCGTGCTGGAACCCAAGGAAGCAGGATTCGGGTCGAGGCTGATTAGGTCGAGCCTCCAGGCCTTCGGTGAGCTCACACTGGCCTACGAGCCGTCAGGCCTTGTGCTGGAGGTGACGATGCAACGGTCGAAGCTGAAGTTGGAAGAGGGCGACGCAGGGTAACGTTGGCTTCGCGTTTACACCGCAACATAAATCTGTGCGGCGCAATCTGGAGCAATCGCTCGTGTGCGGACTGCCCGCCGGGATACGCTCTGGTCACCAGCAACGCGCGCCTTATCTACATCTCTTGCCTCCTGCTGGCGGAGCACAATTCAGCAAATGGACCAGCAGAAAAAGAACGGGAGAATGAACGATGCAATCGAGCGCTTTGAAAGTCGGGATCGGTGCCCTCGCCTTTGTGGGGTTGTTCGCGGTGGGAGCACCCGGTTTTGCCGAGGAGATGAAGTTTAAGGCAGACCTCAAGGGGAGCACGGAGGTGCCGCCGGTGCAGACCAGCGCCACCGGCACAGCGGACATCACCTACGATTCTGCAAGTAAAAATCTCTCATGGACCATCGAGCACACCGGATTGAGCGGCGACGTCACCGCGGCCCATTTCCACGGACCGGCCGGGGTCGGGGTGAACGCGCCACCGGTCGTGCCGATCGACCTGTCGGCGGTGGCGAAGGGTTCCGCCACGCTCGACGACGCCCAAGCTAAAGATTTGACCGAAGGACGCTGGTATCTGAACCTGCACACTGCCGCCAACCCCGATGGGGAAATTCGCGGCCAGGTGACGAAGGCTCAATAAAACTCTCACTGCCACGGTGAGCGGTCGCCGTCGAAAGGCGGCGGTCGCTTGATCACATTCCAACTCCGTGGTCTCCTCCGCGTCAGTGTGGCGCGCAATCCTGCTGTGTATCTCAACCCATCGCGCAGGGCCGAGGCGCAGGACGCGCGAGCGCAAGCAGCACTCGCTTCTCGTCGGGGTAGACCAAATCTCGAAAATCATCCAGGTCCGAGTATCATACCCTCTGATGTGTCAGCCATTTTCGATAGCAAAGAGTGACTGGTGGTTTGCGCCCTTTTGCCGATGCCCCTCATAGCCTGTTTCAATTAACGTCTGCGCGGAACCTTCAGTGCCGCGGGCCGTTTATTATGATCAAAGCTGGTGTACGGCGATGCCCAAGAAAATTAACGTCCCACCCAAGTGCGAGTTCCTGGGCCCGTCCGCCGTTCCGACCCGGCCGAAGCCCGAAGCGCCGCTTGAGTCTGGTCACCGGAAACTGCCATGCCGGGACACGAGAGAGACACCGGCGCCGAATCCAGACGGCGACTTTATCGAGGCGCCGAAATCGCGTCCGCCGTGCAGCGCCCACCCCGGCGCGCGCGACGGTTTTTTGTTTGGCCCGTTCAAACTAATTGGCTCTCAAACGTTTCTTCTCCACTCCCCAATAATCGGAGGAAACGAAGATCGATTGGAACCGCGTTGAGGGGAACTGGAAGCAGGTCAAAGGCAAGGTTAAGGAGCAGTGGGGCAAGTTGACCGACGATGACCTTGATCGCATCGCCGGCAAGCGCGATCAGCTCGAAGGCACGATCCAACAGCGTTATGGCATCGAAAGGGACCGTGCCCGTGCCGACGTTGACGAGTGGTGCAATCGCCAGACATGGAACTGATGGTCCAGGAACGGGAACCCCGCTTCGGCGGGGTTTTTGTCTGCCGGAAACTCAGATGGCCGGATGACCCTACATAAGGAGAACGAGTGGTAAGCACCCTGTAAGTCCCGGCGAAGATGATGCGGGATCACTTCTTCAGGTCTTGGCCGAGGGTGCTGTCGTGCCAGTCGTTCTCGTATCGACGAACACTCATTAGCGCGGCGCGAAGCGCATTCCGCACCGCTTATCACGAGCTTCGGCGCGCTGTCGAGCGCTCCATCCGTTGCAGCAATGGTGAGGGAACAAATTTGCACCGACGAAGTTGAATGGCCCTATCAACCTGCTATCGGAGGACAACAATGGCTGAGAAGACACTCGACGACCTGTTCTTGGATACACTCAAGGACATCTACTTTGCGGAAAAGCAGATTTTGAAGGCACTTCCCAAGATGGCCCGTGCCGCTCAGTCCGAGGAAGGCAAGGCCGCTTTCCTTAAGCACCGTGACGAGACTGATGGTCAGATCGAACGGCTGCAGCAGGTCTTCGACATCGTTGGCAAGGCTGCCCGCGGCAAGACCTGCGAGGCCATCCAGGCCATCATCGCCGAGGGCGAAGAAATCATGGAGGAATACAAGGGATCTATCGCTCTTGACGCTGGCCTGATCTCATCGGCCCAGTCCGTCGAGCACTATGAAATCGCTCGCTATGGGACACTCAAGTCCTGGGCCGAGCAGCTCGGGCACGCGGAAGCAGTCGCATTACTCGACGCCAACCTGCAGGAAGAGATCGCGACGGACGAAATCCTAACGCAGCTCAGCGAAGCTTCGGCAAACCCAAAGGCCGCGGAGTCGAGGATTGCTTAACAGTACATATGAGCGGACAGGCTGAGAATGCACCCGCTTTCAGGACCTGCGGGAGGTGGCAAGGGCATGGCGCTCTTTCCGCGCCGCATCGATAGCGCGTATATGATGATCGGACGCCAGGACAACGAAAATCTCTATCTGCGCGCTCGGATAATCTTTTCCACTGGGAAGACGACGCGCATCTCGCGAGCCCCGTGAATCCTTGGGAGTTGGTCCAGATCGGCAACTGTGGCGCTGCGATCGAAACCGACCAGGGCTGGTTGGTATTGACGCACGGCGTCGGGGCGATGCGAAAATATGCGCTCGGTGCAATGCTTCTCGACAAAAGCCATCCGGCCCGAGTGCTCGGGCGCTCTCGGGTGCCGCTTCTCTCCCCGCCGGACGCCGAGCGCTGAAATGTCGTCTATCGCTGCGGCGCACTTGTCCATGCGGGCCTGCTGTTCCTGCCGTACGGCGTCGCGGACAGCACCGTGGCGTTCGCTACCGTGAAGCTCGACGCGTTGTTGGCCTCGTTTGACTAGCAGAGCGCTGATCTCAACCAGCTAGGTATCCGGGGATAGAGCGCCGGAGCGGTCCGATACCAGCAAAACAAGGCAGCTCGGTACACGGCGCTTGAAAGGAGAAAATCGATAAATGGAGGAGAACCACATTATCCCACAACTGGACGCTAAAAAATGGTCGCTTATCGCCGGTTCGGGCTCCCTGCAGAATGGCCTGCGCCGACTCGGCGACCATCCTGGTTGCTTTAGGAAATGTTCTCTTTCCTCTACGGGCAAAAAGGCGCACACTGCGATCCATTATCCAGTGCGCGATCATCGCCCATCGGGGCCGGAGCTCCCGGATCTCTGGACGCGGAAGGTATTCGACCCGACCGCGCTTTCCAGCCAATCGTCGAAACCGTGCAGAAGACCGGACTACGGCGCCTACGGGCCCGTGTGCGAGAGAAACCTGCCTTTACTCTTTCCAACGGCGTTTGGTGTGCAGCCGGGCTCCATTTGATCGGAGCGTCCGATGTTCATGATTACGCAATCCGAAGTGAAAAACAGGCTGCTCAGGAGGATGCCCCCCACCGCCTTCATGGTCCTGAGCCGCAAGATGGAACGGGTCGACCTCACCCTCAAAGACGTGCTGGTCGAAGCCCATCAACCGACGTCGCACGTCTGCTTCATCGAAAGTGGTCTGGCGTCTGTCGTGGCTGAATCGTCTGACGCCGAGACCGTCGAGGTCGGTCATGTCGGCCGCGAAGGCATGACAGGCTACCATGTGCTGCTCATGACCGAGACGAGCATGCACCGGACGTTCATGCAGACGGCCGGCAGCGGCTTCAAGGTGCCCGTTCATGCTCTGCGCGCTGTGTTTGCCGAGCATCCGGCCCTGCGCGACATGCTCTTGCGCTATGTTCACTGCTGCGAGACGCAGCTTGCGCATTCGGCGTTGGCGAACGCCCGATACAGCATGCACGAACGGCTCGCGCGCTGGCTGTTGATGTGCCACGATCGCCTCGATGGCGACGACCTGCCGCTGACCCATGAATTTCTCTCGCTGATGCTCGGCGTTCGGCGCTCCGGCGTGACGGACCAGCTTCATATTCTAGAGGGCTTGCATGCCATTAGGGCGACTCGGGGAAATATTCGTATTGTTAACCGGGCTAAACTCGAAGACATCGCCGGCGGTTGCTACGGTCTGCCAGAGGCGGAATATAGGCGTCTCATCGAATCCCCGGACGGGGCAGGAGAGACAAGCGGCCAGCTTGGCTGATCGGTCGAAAGCGTCGACGTCGGTAGTCTGTCGCACTTATGCAGAAGCGCACGGATGCTCCAAGCCGGCACGCAACTCGCCGAGCGCAGCGTCGACGAGAGAACTATCCGACCTGCGGATCTAAGCCTGCTGCTGCCGAAATACTCCCTTTGAGTTACAGCGGTTACCCGTTTGGGGCGATATTCAAGCAGCACAACTTGGCTCACAATCCTCGCACGAGCGTCCAAAGCGGCGCAACTCCGAAAGGGACAGTTCATGTCAGGCAAAGAACCGAATATGCAGCCCAATCGCGCGCGGCGCCACTTCCTCGGACTGGCGACTGCGGCGACAGCAAAAATCGCGCTCTTAGCCGCAGCTTTGTCTCCTTCGACTGCCCACGCCAAGGGAAAGGCGTGGTGGAAAACAGGCGG
>NZ_KB902687.1 GCF_000379605.1 Rhizobium giardinii bv. giardinii H152
ACGAAATCCTCGCTCGAGCGTGTGGTACGCAGCGTTTGCCGGGCGAGCGATTGGACGACGGCAAGCGTGTTTTTGACGCGGTGGCTCAATTCGTTCACCAGCAATTGCCGGCGCTGCTCCCAGCGCTTGCGATCGGTGATATCGCGGGTGCTCTCGAGAACGAGACGCCGATCGCCCAGCGGCATGAGCTCGATCTGGGTTTCCACCGTCAGCACCTGTCCGTCCTTGGTGGTGTGGTGCAATTCACCGCTCCAGCGACCCTTTTCCGCGAGAGTTTCCCTGAGCGCTGCGAATGACGAGCCCGGCACGGTCGTCTTCAGAAGCATTTCTTTCTGCTTTCCGACCGCTTCCTCGCGCGAATAGCCGTAAAGGTTCTCGCTGCCACGGTTCCATTGTTTGATGCCGTCGTCCATGTCCCATACGAAGATCGGCGAGCGCGAAAGTTCGACGAGGCGCATTTCCTGGTCAAGCCGCTGGGCGCTCTCCTTGGCCGCCTCCTCGGCGTTGCGCCGATCGGTCACGTCGACAAATGTCACAACGACGCCATCGATCTTGTCATCTATCGTTCGATAGGGGCGCATGCGCACCAAATACCAGCCGTGGTTGCGGCTCTTGACCTCCCGCTCGATCGGCGTCAGGTCTTCCAGCACAGAGCGCGCTTCCTCGGCCAAATCTCCATAATCGAGTTGATGGGTAAAGTCGGTAATCGGTCGCCCCTCGTCATTCATCGTGACGTTGAATATCTCCATCAAGCGAGGAGTGAAGCGTTTGATGCGAAGCGATGGGCTAAGGAACAGGGTCGCGACGTCAGTTGCGGCCATCAGGTTTTGCAAGTCACTGTGAGCGCGTGACACACTCTCCAGTTTCAGTTTGAGCTCATTGTTGACGGTCTGCAGCTCCTCGTTGATCGACTGCAACTCCTCCTTGCTCGTCTCGAGCTCTTCCGCCGTTGATCGGTATTCCTCGTTCATCGACTGAAGTTCTTCGTTGGCCGCGCGTAATTCTTCGTTGGCTGCTTCCGACTCTTCGCGTGTAATCCGAAGGCGGTTCTGGGCGAGTTGCAGTTCTTCCTGTAGCTGGCGAATGGGCTGGTTGTTGGCCGGTCGACCGTCGAATGTTTCGGAGCTCGCCCCCTCTGATCTATCGACAGCCTCCCCTTCGATGAAAAGCACCAGGGCGTGGCGTGTAGGATCGTTTCCCTGCACGACCGGCTTTACCTGCAGATAGACGCGATGGGGCAGCCCATCGAGTTGGGCGAGGATCGGCATGCTCAATGTGGCTTCATTGCGTTCGAAAGCGCGATGCAGGGCCGCGCGGAGGTCAAAGCGAAACTCCTCGCGAACGAGATCCGTCGCATCCATGCTGACCGGTCCGCCTGAAGGTTGAAGAAATCGGCCAGCGTTTTCGGAGAGATGGATTGCCCGTTGGGTTTCGTCGATGAGCATGCTCGGCGGGGCGATTTTCTCCAGCATCTGGCGATGTAAGGCCGCATCGCCGACGCTGCTTGCCAGCGATGGCGGCCGCGCGAGCGTTGGGGGTCTTTCCGCGACCTGGCGGGACCCGAGCAGCACCGGCAACGCCGGGTGTCGGTCGCTGGCAGGCGCGGCCGACCTGTAAATGCGTGCTTCTCGATCCACCGTGCGGAAGAGACCCGCAGGGTGATCAGCGCTTTCCGACGAACCGAGGAACAGGAAGCCGCCCGGATTGAGCGCATAGTGGAAGGTGTTGCAGACCTGATGCTGAAGCTGCCTGTCGAGGTAGATCAGCAGGTTGCGACAAGAAATCATATCAAGATGCGAGAAGGGTGGGTCTCTCAGCAGGCTGTGACTCGCGAACAGGACCACATCACGCAGTTCCCGCCGTACGCGATAGTGATCACCTTCACGCTGAAAGAACCGGCGCAGCCTTTCTTCCGAAAGATCGCTTTCGATGGTAGCGGGAAAGCGTCCTTCGCGCGCAATCGCGAGTGCTCCCATGTCGAGATCGGAGCCAAACACCTGGATCTCCGGGGGGAGGTCACGACGCGCGGCCTCTTCGAGCAGCAGGATGCCGATCGTGTAGGTCTCTTCCCCGCTGGCGCAGCCTGGAACCCAAACCCGGATACTGTCCCCTGCCGCCTTGCCGTTGAACAGTTGTGGAATAACGTTATCGGCCAACGATTTAAATGCCGCAGGATCGCGAAAAAACGTTGTGACGCAAATCAAAAAATCGCTGAAGAGCGCTTGAGCCTCCTCCACGTTCTCGCGCAGATAGGCATAATATTCCGCCAGCGACTCCTTCCTTGTGACCTGCGCCCGCCTGCTGATGCGGCGCAGGATGGTCGCGCGCTTATACTGCGAGAAGTCGTGTCCGGTGCGCACGCGTACATGGGCTATTATGCGGCCGACTGTGTCCTCGTTGTTGGGCCGGATATGGGGGGATATTAGATCGGGAGGGCTAGCCAGGAGTTCCGCCAACCGATCCGTAAGTTCTCGAATGGGAAGGACGAAATCGGCAACCTCCGTTGCGATTGCGTTGCGCGGCATCGACGGATATTCGGCCTCATTCGGATCCTGAACGAGCACAATGCCGCCTGCTTCCTTGATGGCCTTGACTCCCATCGCGCCATCCGCGCCCGCGCCCGTGAGAACGACCGCGAAACCGCTCCCCGGGTGCTCCGCAAGCGAACGAAAAAAGAGATCGATTGGCGCGCGATGGGCGCGCGCCTCCTCGAACGGAAGTGCAGCGATGGTTCCGTCGGCGATTTTCAACCGTCGGTTCGGCGCGATCACGTAAACATGATTACCTTCCAGATTGGCCTCGCCTTCGACCTGCGTGACTGGCATTTGCGTCCGCGACGCCAGAATGTTGGCCAGCTCGCTCCGGGCATCAGGGTCGAGGTGGACGATGACAACAAAGGCTGCATTGGTGTCGACAGGCACACCAGCAAAGAAAGTTTGAAGAGCCTGGACTCCCCCTGCTGAAGCCCCGATTCCGACAATCAGAGGATCCGATTCGTCATCCATCCGTCCACCCCGCCGCACAACCACCAGCCACGAACTCTACGCGGATGCGAGTCCAGCATGTCTACAAACTCCAAGAGCCGGAGCCTTCGCCAGTGGACACTGACAGGGCCCCGGCGCGCACTTCTTATAGCAGGCCCAAGGGGCGCGCCAATAGCGTTCGGCTGGGCGAGCTCAGGCATTATCTCCCTCTTTATCGCTCGTGAAAAGCGCCCAGTCATAATTCGTCCTCCGCGTACTGAACATATGTAGTTATCGCGCGTTATCGGTGAAACGGAGCATTCCATGGATCGCCGCGACATCATCGCCATCGGAGGATCAGTAGGCGCGATTGCAGCGATAAAAAATCTGCTTCGCGATCTTCCTCGCGATCTGGCCGCCACACTGTTCATCGTGATCCATGTCGGCGCGCGCGGAAATGATCTTCTCGCAGATGTCCTCGGTGCCAGCGCCGGTTTTCCCGTTACAACGGCAGTCGATGGCGAGCGCGCCCAACAGGGGCGCGCCTATGTTGCCCCCGCGGATCATCATTTGCTCGTCATTGACGATACGATCCGGCTTGGCCGCGGTCCACGCGAGAACCTCTCCCGACCGGCGATTGATCCGCTCTTTCGTTCCATTGGCGCAAGTTTTGGTCCCCGGGGCATAGCGATCGTTCTGACAGGAATGTTAAACGATGGAGCGGCAGGCCTTTTCGATCTGAAGCGTTGCGGCGGCGTGACTGTTGTGCAAAACCCATCGGAGGCAGTCGCGCCCGACATGCCGCTCGGAGCTTTGAAGGCGAACACGGTCGATTATCGTGCCTCGCTCGCCGATCTCCCAGCGCTGCTTGGCAAGCTTACGAGCGAAGTAGCAGGTCCGCCGGTCGTTGTTCCGCAAGACATCAAGCTCGAAATAGACATCGCTCTGGGCCGGGAGATCAGCCCTGAGACGATTGCAACCATCGGCGATACGGTTCCGATTTCATGCCCCGGCTGCGGGGGCGTATTGTCGCAGATCAAGAACAGCTCGCCGCTAAGGTTCCGTTGCCAGGTCGGCCATGCATATACGTCCCAGACCCTGTCTGCTGACAAGGAAAGCGCCGTTGACGAGGCGATGAGGGTGGCGCTTCGAATCATCGAAGAAAGGGTGACGCTCAGCGAGAAAATGGCCGACGACGCCCGAAGCAACGGATTCCATGCGGCTGCTGCTGCAAACGGACGACGCGCCAAAGAGGCACGTGAGCATGCCGAAACATTGCGTCGCGCCATTCTCGGCAAGTCCGAAACCCTCACTGACGAGAGGTTGGAGAGTTTGGACGACATCGGTGTACCGACGAAGCGGCGCAATTCGACATCTTGATCGAAATGGATGTGTCAAGGGTCGTTTTTCGGCTGCCGCCTTCACTCGCAGTCCACGCTGGGACGCCCCCTCCTGCCATAAAGTGATAGGGTCGAAGCTTCCTCAAGGAACCTTCTCGATGATCGCTAGTTAGCGCTCGTTGACACCGAGGTGATGATTATGGACGCCAATGAAACACCAGCCGTTCTCCCGGCCGGCACCCGCGCGCAAGAGCAGCGGAAGCTTATGGTAGGAAGAGCAGCAATGGTCATTGTTAGCGGATTTGCCGTAGCTGCTTTTACGATTTACGCGATCGTGATGCTATATGCGATCACCATAGCGAATTGAGCGGTGGCGTGATGGAAAAAGACCGGAAGCCGTGCGCGAGCGCTTGTCTGGGCTACGCGATATGGAAGCCAATGACGGTAGTGGCTGTAACCGCATTCGATGTGTCGGTCAGGCATATTTCCTGAAACCTTCGAAAGATCTGCGCATCGACGCGCGGATGTCCTCGGCGACACAGGTTCGCGGGTGCCAGTCCAAGTTGGTCCCGGTCCTGCTTCCCAGCATTTGGTCAAAGCGTCCTGAGTTCTTATAACAGGCGCCTAGTTTTCCGCTTCATCAATGCTGTCTCGCGCGTTTCTCAAAGCCCGAAGGCGCTCCGTTTTTTTCTGTCGAGCGCTTCGCTCCTCACGCTGCTGCGCTTCAACGTAGGCCTTCGAATCTTCGAAATTGCCTCCGGCGCCGGCACCTCTTGGCCGGCGTGTTTTGGCCCTCTTTACTGTTCCGGACATCACAATCCTCCTTGCCGCATAAAGGGGAATCGTATTGGCGGCTTTCCCTTCAGGTTTCGTCAGCCATTTTGGGGACGAACGCCGCCAGTATAATCTCCTCGGTCATTTCGGACAGAGATGAACGCTTGATGACGCGGGCAAGTTCCTGTGACCCCGCGCCGGATCACAAATGATGCGGAACGGTTTCCAGAAATGTTCTCGTTCTGGGGCTGGGGTCCTGTGAAACTTGCGAAAATGACTCGGGACGAAATACCGGTCGCAGGTTTCAAATCCGTTCAAGGCGGCCCTTCCACGTCAGCTTAGACTAGTAGCGCGTATCGAGACCAGTGTATCACTGGCCACGATCGAGGGCCGGCAGTGGCGCAAGTACGATCGATGCTGCAATAATTGCAGACACGGTTCCCTTCTGGCGTCGTTGACTGCGCTTAGCAAGGTCTGAAGCGTTTCGACAACGAGTTTCATGGGCCGCCGGGAAGTCAGACTAAATTGACTTTTCAAGCTCCGGCAAGATGTCGAACAGGTCACCGACAAGGCCGTAGTCGGCGACCTGGAAGATCGGGGCCTCCTCGTCCTTGTTGATGGCGACGATGACCTTACTGTCCTTCATACCGGCGAGATGCTGGATCGCGCCGGAGATGCCGCAGGCGATGTAGAGCTGCGGGGCGACGACCTTGCCGGTCTGGCCGACCTGCCAGTCGTTCGGCGCATAACCGGCATCGACGGCCGCGCGCGATGCGCCGACGGCCGCGCGGAGCTTGTCGGCAACCGGCAGGACGACCTCCTGGAATTTCTCCGAGGAACCGAGTGCGCGACCGCCGGAGATGATGATCTTGGCCGAGGTCAGTTCCGGACGGTCGGACGAGGACAGCGCGTCCTTGACGAAGGTCGAAAGGCCGGGATTGGCGGCAGCCGAGACGGTCTCGACGGAGGCAGAGCCGCCTTCGGCAGCCGACGCGAAGGAGGCCGTGCGCACGGTGATGACCTTCTTGGCTTCGCTGGTCTGCACCGTCTGGATGGCGTTGCCGGCATAGATCGGCCGCTTGAACGTGTCGGCCGAGATGACCTCGGTGATCTCGGAGATCTGGGCGATGTCGAGCAGCGCAGCAACACGCGGCAGAACGTTCTTGCCGACCGAGGTGGCGGCCGAAAGGATGGTGTCGTAGCTGCCTGCCAGCGAAACGATCAGGGCTGCCAAGGGTTCTGCGAGGTTGTTGGCAAGGTCGTCGCCTTCGGCAAGCAGCACCTTGGAAACGCCGGACAGTTTTGCCGCCTGGTCGGCCGCAGCCTTAGCAGCCTTGCCGGCGACCAGCACATGCACGTCGCCGCCGATTTTCTGGGCGGCCGTCAGTGCCTTGGCGGTCTGGTCGGACAGGCTTGCGTTGTCGTGATCCAGAAGAATGGCCATGATGTGAGTCTCCTTATTCTGGGGTTTTTAAAGCACGCCGGCTTCGTTTTTCAGCTTGTCGACCAGTTCGGCGACCGTCTTGACCTTGATGCCGGCCTTGCGGCCTTCCGGCTCCTCGGTCTTCAGGACCTTGAGGCGGGCGGCGGTATCGACGCCGAAATCGGCCGGGGTCTTCTTGTCGAGCGGCTTCTTCTTGGCCTTCATGATGTTCGGCAGCGAGGCATAACGCGGCTCGTTCAATCTGAGGTCGGTGGTGACGACTGCTGGCAGTTTGATCTCGATGGTCTGCAGGCCGCCATCGACTTCGCGGGTGACCTGAGCCTTGCCGTCGCCGATCTCGACCTTGGAGGCGAACGTGCCTTGCGCCCAGCCGAGCAGGGCCGACAGCATCTGGCCGGTCTGGTTGCTGTCGTCGTCGATCGCCTGCTTGCCGACGATGATCAGCCCCGGCTGTTCGGCNTCCGCAACACCCTTGATGATCTTGGCAACGGCGAGCGGCTCGACCTGATCGTCGGTCTCGACCAGGATCGCCCGGTCGGCACCCATCGCCAGCGCCGTGCGCAGCGTTTCCTCGGCCTTGGCCGGACCGACCGAGACGACCACCACTTCCTCGGCCTTGCCGGCTTCCTTCAGCCTGAGCGTCTCCTCGACCGAAATCTCGTCGAACGGGTTCATCGACATCTTCACATTGGTAAGCTCGACACCGGATCCATCCGGCTTCACGCGGATCTTCACGTTGTAGTCGACGACCCGCTTCACTGGAACGAGTATCTTCATGAAACAGCTCTCTCCTTGGTAGTTGCTTAAGCTGGTTGTTTCTCCAGCAAGTCTTTGATGATGTCCGACATGCGCTCGCCGATCATTGTCGGAAGGTCTGTGTTCGCCCGAGGGATAGTAGGCATGATCGATGCGTCACAAACGCAGAGGCCGCTTAACCGGAACGTCACAGGTGATTGTCCGGTTCTCCCTCAAGGCTTGTCGTTCTCTAGGAAACCAATTGCTCGCGCTATCAAACGCTCGATTTCCCGCTTTCCCGCCGGTACGTAACGATCGTAGAAGTGGGCATTGAACGGGCCGACGCCATGTTCGGCGCTGAAGCTTCCTCCGTGGCTCGCGACGACGTCATAAACGGTGGTCCTGAGCCGTTCGACCTGCTCCGCGTCATACGGCACGTCATGCGGCCAGATCATATTGAAGTGAATCCCACCATCTCCCAAGTGGCCGAAGTCAGCGATCATTACGAAATCAGCCAGACGCTGGACTTGAGCGCAGGCTTCTTCGCGAAACTGCATCAAACGGTCGCGAGGGACCGAGACATCGAGTGCGATGACCTTCCCCTTCCGCTTCAAGCTATCGGAAATATGATGGCGAATGGACCAAAGGTTTATTGCATCCTGCGTGAACGCATTTTCAATTTTGCCTTCTTCGAATGCTCGTTCGATTTCTCGCGAAAGTTCATCCTCGACGTTGATGCCATTGCCCCCGTCTTTATTCCAGCTGCTGACTTCCACGAGGAGAGCGTAGGGTGGAAGCGGCTCATTGAGAAAAGGGTTGCGCAATTGGGGTACTTCGCTAAAGACCACCGCGAGAGCAGTCTCTGATATTCCCTCGAATGAAGTCAGTTGCGGACCAAAACACTCCTCAAGATGGAGCAAGATATCGAGTGCACCAGCAGTCGAGCTCGGCACGATAAGAGCGGTCGCTGCATTATGCGGCAACGGATGAACCTCAAGAACCGCACGAGACACTATCCCGAACTGACCGCTGGTGCCAATGAACAACTGCTTGGCATCAAAACCTGTGTTGTTCTTCCGGACTTGGTCCATAAAATTCAGGATGGTCCCGTCGTAAAGGACCACTTCCAGGCCAAGTACGTGGCGTCGGACATCACCATAACGAATGAAGCGCGTCCCGCCTGTATTGGTAGCGATCATTCCGCCGATCGTGGGGTCGGCACCAAGGTCGATCGGAAACCAAAGACCGGAGTTTTCGAGGACGTTGTTCAACGTGGACAAGGATACTCCTGCCGAGACTTCGACTGACCGGTTTATATGGTTCAGTCGTATTCCGGACGCCATCCGTTCGAATGATAGCACCGCCTGATGACCGCTGGCATCGGGCGTCGATGCGCCTACCAGCCCGGTATTGGCACCCTGCGGAAGCACCACAACCTGATGATCAGCGCAGATTTTGAGGGCAGCAGAGACACCCTCCGTTGACGCTGGCCTCATAACGAATGCGGCTCGGCCTGCTCCATAGCGGGCACCGGTCTCGTAGCGGACAAGGTCTTCTCTTCGCGTGTAGAGGCAATTGCTTCCCAGAACGGTTGAAAGAGCGGCGAGGCACCCCTCGATATCAGGACGTAATACTGGCGGCCGTATCGTCATGGCGCAGAGACTACCGAGTTGATTAGCGTGCCGACGCCGGTAACTTCAACTTCAACAGTGTCACCTGGCTGCATGTACAGCGGGGGCTCTCTACGATCACCAACACCGCCAGGGGTACCCGTTACGATAACGTCACCGACAGACAGCTCGGTGAACGTTGAAATGTATGCGATCAGTTCTGGAATCGAGAAGATCAAAAGGTCCACGCCGGACTGCTGTACGATCTTGCCATTCAGGCGGGTCGTGAGCGTGAGCGTATTGGGATCAGAAATCTCGTCGACGACGAGCCACGGGCCGAAGCCAGCACTCGCGATGAAATTCTTCCCCGCAGTGAATTGGCTGGTGTGTTTTTGCCAGTCACGAACTGAGCCGTCATTGTAGCAGGAGTAGCCGATGACGTGGGACATGGCCTGATCGGCAGGGATATGGCGTCCACCTTTGCCAATCACGATCGCCATCTCACCTTCGTAATCGAACCGAGTGGATTCGTTTGGGCGAACCAATGCCTGGCGGTGGCCTACCTGCGTATTCGACCAGCGAATGAATAACGTCGGATAGGCTGTTTCAGGACGCTTCGTCTCGATGCGGTGCTCAAGATAGTTGAGCCCAACGCAGACGATCTTGTCAGGGTTGGTTATCGGCGGCAGCAGCTCAGCGGCGTCCACCTTCGTTGCTGCGGTATCCTTGTACTTAATTGCTGCCACATCGGCCAAAGCTGTCTTGATGTCTCCATGGCTCAAGATCTCATGGATGTCATCGCCAAGTACGATACCTGGCCCGACACTACCCTGATGGCGAAAAGTTACGAGACGCATCGTTCCTCCAACGGCTGTTGCTTGGTGCACTGACTAATCGCTCTGATCCCGCGCAGCACGCTTTTTGTGCGGGACGCTGTCTTGTCATGTAGGACAATGAATACTCAATCGGACACTTTTTGCGTCATGTCAAGGAATTTTCCGGGACATCGTCCCTATTGACGGGACCGTGTCCCCGGTGTTAGACAACTCGCAATGGCGTTCTTGGCTAAGGAGAGGTACTTATGGACAAGCTAATCATCACCGTTACCTGCGACAGCGACTCGGCATATCCCGGTAACCCCAACAACCCGACCCCAAAGGGGATGGACACCGTTGTGAAAGAATACCTGGGTGGCATCGACGCCGGAGCCGCGATCAGCCACATCCACGGACCGCGGAAGCTAGACGATGCTCCTCAGCCGGATGGCTCGCGGCTTTCGAGTCTGCAAATACCTGGCTGGGGGAGAATGCAGGACGCGATCTTGTCCCAGCGCGATACCATCATGCAGTTCGGCATCGCGGGTGGCCGCTTCGATCAGCGCAAGGAACTTATCCGGACCTATGCCCCGGACATGCTTTCCGTCGCCTTCGTGGCTCACGACGAGTGCTTCGACTACGATCCGAGCCGGGTGCCGAAAGAAATTTATGGCATTCACTCACGTACCGAGCTTGAAGAATATTGCACCTTGTGCAACGAGCTTGGCATCAAGATCGAGGTTGAGGCATTCCACACGGGAGGTTTTTGGAACGCGCAGCGTATGATAAATAAGGGCCTGCTTCCGCAGCCTGTTTGGATCACCTGCTTCTTTGGATGGAAAGGCGGGGCGTGGACGCCACCAACTGCGGACGCAGTTCTCTATATGAAGAGCCACCTACCGAAGGGCGCGAACTGGAATGGGAGCACGATGGACCCTGACGAGCACTGGAATGTCCTTACTTCCGTCATTTTAGCCGGTGGCCATGTGCGCGTTGGTATGGAAGATAACCCATTCATCAGACCTGGCGAGTATGCTCGAACAAACGCAGAGCTTGTCGACAAAATCGTCAGAATTTCTCGTGAACTTGGTCGTGAAATTGCGTCTCCTGACGAGGCGCGTGAGATTATTGGCCTAAAGAAGAGAGCAGCACAAAGCGATGGCGGATTCAAAAAGTACGGAAACAACTGACGAGGCACCGCCGCAATCCATCGGACTTGTTAATCTCGTTGTCGAGACGCTGTACTCTCTGGCCGCAAGGCCAGAGGGTTCAAGTATCCGTGCGATTGCTCAGGAGACCGGCAACAGCCGTAGCTCCACCCACAGGATATTGCAGTATCTTGCCAGAAGCGGGTATGCGGAACAGACCGAAAATGGAAGCTACGTCGTTGGCTCCAGGCTTGTTTCGCTATCCGCTCGTGTATTTGGTGTGGTGCCGGTCCTTCAGATCGCACGATCCATTATGCGCAGGCTGGTCGATGAAGTCGGCGAGACGTGTTACCTCGCGACTTATCTGCCTGGCGACGATTTCTGTACCTACGTGCATCGCGTTGAAAGCGCCAATCTCGTTCGACATGTCCAGCCTCTTGGCGTGCGGCTTCCGCTCCATGCTGGTGCGGTCGGCAAGGCCATTCTAGCGTCCTTGCCTGCCTTCGATTTCACGAAGCTCGCCCTTGTTCCCTATACCGTGCACACCCTGACAACAGAGATTGCATTGAGGGAGAGCCTAGATTTGGTTAGGGAGAAGGGCTACGCCGTCAGCGTCGAGGAGCGGGTACTGGGTGTGGCGGGTGTCGCGAGCGTCCTCAAATCGGAAGACAGTGTCGTTGGAGCGCTGACTGTGTCCGTGCCGCTTTCGCGAGTGGCGCCGCCAGATCTTGATCAAATCGGGGAGTTGGTCAAAAGCTATGCCGAGGAATTGTCGTCCGCTCTGACGGGGATCGGAGTAACACGCATTTAGGCGGAACCATCGCTTCGATGATTGAAGTCGCGTCACTCGCGTCTAACCGTTTGTTTTAGTCAACCGTGCAGGAATTTCACTCCCTCCGAGATCGTACCCGGCCATTTCTTCCAACCGCTCCTGCGACATGTTCAGCAGCCCTCGTGACTTCTGAGAGCGTCGCGGGTTCACGGATCATGAATCCGGTGGCAAGCCCGGCGCATGCGCCGGGCTTTTCATTGTCAGCGTGGCAGGATGTTTGCGTCCTGCAGTCTCTTGAGCCAGTAGAGGACTGCATCCTCTGTGTCGTAGCAATCGGAAAACCCAGCCTGCCGCAACTTAATCGGGCTCATCAACCGATCGAAAGGCCGCTCCTTACCAAATCCCCATGTAAGGTCAGCGCTTTGCCAGGATGCACCGACGATGTCGCTCATCTTCAAGGGTTGAAGCTGGTGCTTGGCGACGATCGTGTCCCAGCATTCAGCGAGGAGGGGCATTTCCTCGCTGAGCTTCATGGGCTGGTCTCCGCCGACTGGCATGTTGAAATAGGCTGCGATAGGTGCCCAAATGTCTCGCCAATTCACTGCATCGCCGTTGACCACGTTGTAGGTTTCGCCTGCTGCGTCGTCATGGACAAAGCAGAACTCCGCAGCCCGCGCGATTAACCGGCTGTCAGCGCATGCGGTGACGTACTCACCGCCGCCAGGAAAGAAGAGAGGTTTTCCCAATTCGCGCATGACGCATGCGTAGACGCCTAGCGCAGCGATGATGTTGATGGGACTTCCCAACGCATCGCCCAGGATGAGTTGCGGCCTGAGGATGGAGTAGCTCCAATCCGCAGCGGCCGAGCGACTCTTAAGATACTCCTCCTGCTGCCAGTAGAAGATGTGGTGGTCCATACGAGGCCACCGTTCCTTGGCAGGGACTGGAACTCTACCCAGATGAGAACCATACGCTTTTCCGCCCTGAAGGATCGCCAGGTGCCGGAAATCCGGTCCAGCAACATTCTCAACGACGTTTTGAAGCATCGTGAGATTGATTCCTGCCTGCGCGGTGCTCTTCCAACCTTCTAGAAGATCCTCTTGCTCGTACAGTGCAGCGTAAAGAACATGCGTGATCGTCGGAGCTTCGGCGAAAGCGGCTCTACACGCCTCTACGTCGGTCAGATCTGCAGAGATATGATGCACCGGGCTGCCTCGGCGCGGTGAACGCCGAGACAGTGTAACAACCTCCCACCCAGGCAAGCTGGAGAAATGCTCGGTTGCCGCAGCTCCAACCAGTCCGGTTGCGCCAACGATTGCGATCCTATTTGTGATCGTCATTTCGTGCTCCTCCCGTAGACACGCGGCTGACGTTAGAAACCAGCGCCGGTTTCTTCCTCGATGATTTTAACCAGGTCACGGAAGCGTTCCGGAACGATATTTGGATGGCCCACGACCACAACCGACTGGAACAACACCTCCAGCACTTCTCGCGGAGAAGCGCCTTGCTTCATGGCCGTTCTCATATGATGCCGCGTCTGAACGATTTCGCCGATAGCAAGCGTGTTGCCCACCATGCAGAGCAGTCGGGTTTTGTGATCAAGGATCTGTCGCCCATACATGTCGCTGTATCCAAAATCGTAAAACGCCTCCGCGAAGCCTTCGTCGAGGCCCCCAATAAAAGTGGCATTGTTTAGCGTGTGGCGTGGGCGCAGCGCGAGAGCGATGCTAATCCCCGGCCATCCGTACTTGGCCATCAGTTCATCGGCGCGTGGATCGGCCAAGTCTTCCGGATCCCAGGTCGTCCTCTCCGCCTCGAGACTGCGTTCGCTTTCACGCTGTCCAGTTCGCAGGCTTCGAGCCGACACCTCATCAAACAGGCCACGCGCCTTTAATTCTTCCGTAAAGATCGTCAGTGGCTCATCAACAATCGATTCGCCGCCATAGATCGAGCATTGGAAAATGACTTCCAAAACTTCGCGAAGATCAAGCTTCTGTTCGCAGGCCGCGATGATGGTTTCACGGAGACGCGAATGACGGCGGCTCATGGTGAACTGACCCGTCATTACCAACAGTCTCGTGCGGGCGTCCAGAGCGGGACGGCCGAAGAGTCGTGCGGCATAACGCAGAGAGGCCTCTGCGAAAGCCGAGTCAATCTCGCGGCGGCTCTCGAAACGCTTGCGAATACCCGGCTGGAAGCGCTCGACGATGGACAGCATCTGCTCGATGGAAGCCTCTCCGTCGAAGTTTACAGTGTTGATAGGCATGTTCAGATCCTTGTTCTGCGATTCAGATCGTCGCCGATTTCAGCGACTGGCGGTGGATTCTTAGGTAGGACTGCTTTGCAGCTGCGGAGTGCGATGGCTTACTTGATTGCGACCGCATTGCATGGCGATCCAACGCCGCCGACGAGGGTAAGCGGCTTGGATACGAGCATGCACTCGTAGATTTTGTCGGCCGCGCAGTCCCTGGCGAGGTCGTCAAGTTTCCACATCTCACCCAAGCAGAGACCGAGCAGCGCGATCAGATCGGGGTGCATCATGCCGCGCACATTCCTATCAAATGGAGAAGTGGGAACGGTCGGCATAACTTCGACAGCGACGGTGTCACTCGCGACGACAGAAAAGTGGCTATCCCAGAGCCAAGCTAACATTTCCTCGCTTTGAGCAAGTCCGCAGAATGTTCGCTTTGCGATAAGGTCCTGCTGATCTTTGATGTTAAGACCAAGGAAGTGCTCCGCCCAACCAGTGTGGAGCAGAAGAATGTCGCCGGTTCTGAATTTCAATCCTTGAGAATTCACAGCGCCTTGAACGTCATCGAGCGTAATCGAGTCGCCCGTCATCAGATCTAGGGGACGGCCCACCGATAGGCGATAACGTCCGATATCGACCAAAACGCCGCGCCCGACCATGCCGCGGCGCCCGATCTGTTGGACACCAAGATCAGGCGTGCCTGAACCAACGAGAAACTCGTCGACGTTGTTGTAGAAGCCGTGAACGCTGTGCTTGTGATGACGAAGGCCGTCGATGTGAGATCCGGCTTGAGGGAAGAAGTCATTGACGTAATCGTCATGTACTTGTCCATCCAGCCGACAAACCTCGCAGTGGACCAGAGTTTTTCTGTAAGGCGAGACCGGAGGCTTGAATGCGTTGAGCTCGTAGTCCAGGCCGAAAGAGGCACCTTTGCGGACCAACGTGGCGGCTTCGGCCGCGACTTCTTCAGTGAGCAGGTTGACCGTCCCAATCTGGTCATCCGTGCCAAACAATCCCCATGCAGACTCTGCCGGAGCGTCGGTGCGAGCCTTCAGCTCCACATATGACGGGAGCCTTTCATTCTTCCAGATATTCGAAGTCATTGTTCCTCCTTGCCTACAACGCGGCCGAGCCTGCTCAAAATCCTCATTGAAGCTCGGGCTCCGTATATCCAACTTTGTCCCGTATGTAAAGACACCGTCCCGGATAGAGAACCTTTTTGATGCCAATTGACTGCGGCGCGCGGTCAAAATAGGGACGGTGTCTTGACAAGTGGGACAAAAGAGATCAGATGAAGACAGTAGTTTGATTGGGAGGAGAAATCAGATGAATACGAAAAGTACGCTTAAAGCCTGGACTGCCGTTGCTCTTGCATCGGTGATGGCTCACGGAGCCTATGCACAGAGTTCCGGTGAACCGGTGCGAGTGATCTTCGCGGGTGCGATGAACAATGTGCCAATGATGGTCGCCGCCGAAAACGGCTACTGGCGCGACCAGGGACTGGATGTGTCCGTCCAAGTGCTGGATAGCGGTTCGCAGATTGCGCGAGCATTGGTTAGCGGTGCGGCCGACATTGGAGCAGGGGCTGCCACCTCGACGGTAATCCTTTCCCGCGCAGCTGGAAACAAACTGACGCTGATCGGCCCGTATCATAACAACCCGATGGTCGTGAACGGCGTCGAACGTGTGGGCGTCGTCGCACGAAAAGAGTCAGGCCTCTCGGATCAGAACCCCGCGGATATTGCTGGGAAGACGGTAGGCGTCACGGCCGGGAGCACGGGCGAATCCTATCTAAGAAGCTACCTGTCCTCGATTGGGAAGACCATGAAGGACATCAAGATGGTGAACCTCGCTCCGCCAGACATGGGCGTGGCACTGCGGCAGGGCACAGTTGATGTCGCGGTGCCGTGGGAACCCTATATCAGCGAGATCGTCAGGACGCAGGGTGATGACGTAAATGTGGTTCGTCGCGGTGGTCCGTTTGGGGCTAGCGTTGTCGGCATTATGGTGACCGAGGACTATCTGCAGGAACATCGCGACATACTTGAAAAGTATGTTTTGGGTGCTTGGCAGGGTGTAAAGTTTACCCGCGAGCATCCCACAGAAGCGGCCGCTCTTGCACAACGCTACGTTCAGGGCGTCGACCAGCAAGATGCAACGAGCGCAATCGAGGTGATGAGAGCGGAGTTCGATCCGAGGATCTCGGTTTGCACCGAGGCTGCAATTCTCCAGGAGCAGAAAGCCCAGATTGCAGCCGGAAATATGAAGGTGTCAGAGCCGATCGCGTATGATCTCGTCGTGCAAGAGGGGTTCATCAACGATCTGCTGCAGAAGCATCCGGAGCTCACGAGCGATCTCGCTCCGTTGCCTCAGTCGGTGGAGAAGTGCGGTGGCCACGGTACCAATTGATCTGAAGACGAGAAGTAAGCAGGAGCCGTCACGAATGATACAGCTAAACGAGCGGAAGCCGATCTTACAAGCCATCAACTTGCGCCACGAGTATGAAGCCCGCGGCGAGAAGATCGTGGCTCTGCAGGACGTAAATCTCACTATCAACGCTGGTGACTTCGTGACGGTGGTTGGCCCGAGTGGATGTGGCAAGTCAACCCTTGCGAAGATTTTCGCGGGCCTTGGGACGCCAACTTCCGGCGAAGCGCTCTACGCGGGAAAGCCCATCAACGGGCCGTCGGCGGAACGGGGCATGGTGTTTCAGGAACTGGCGGTCTTGCCGTGGCGCACGGTCGTCGGCAACATCGGGCACGGTCTGGAGATTGCCGGAGTGCCGAAAGCGGAGCGGGAGCAGCGGGTCGCTGAGCTCGTCCAGCTGATTGGATTACAGGGTTTTGAAAAAAAGTATCCGAGCGAACTCTCCGGCGGTATGAGGCAGCGCGTGGCAGTTGCCCGAACGTGGGCGACCAGGCCACCCGTGATCCTGATGGACGAGCCCTTTGGTGCGGTGGATGCCATCACTCGGTTGACCCTGCAAGAGGAACTCATCCGTCTGGCGCGTGCAACCAAGCAGACCGTCGTTTTCATCACTCACAGCGTGGAAGAGGCCGTCTTTCTGGGTGACTACATTGTGGCAATGAGCTCCCGACCAGGCCGGGTTCTTGAGATCGTGCCCGTTCCCGACATGGGCATCAATCGAACCTGGGAGAAGATGATCCGCGACCCGCGCATTGAAGCAATCGTATCCCGTGTCTTCGAACTTGTTCGTGGTCGGGCTGTTGATTCATCGTCGGAGCGCCAGCATGCATAGTTCTTCCTCAATCATGCATAGCGTTCCAGCCTGGGTGGTCCAGGCCAGCACCATCGTCTTGTTGTTCGTGGTCTGGGCTGTCATAGCTTACTTCACGAAGGAGCCAGCGATCTTGCCGACGCCAGCCGCGACGTTTCGGGCAATGGCAAATCTGATTGCTAGAGGAACGCTTACCGCCGCTGTCCAGGAAAGCCTTCGAACCCTGGTGATCGGTTGCGCGATTTGCATCGTCTGCGTCGTGCCATTCGCGCTTTTGATCGCTCAGAGTCGGCAGATTGCTTCGGTTCTCCAACCGATGGTGCGTTTCATTAGTTGCGTTCCGGCAATTGCATTGATCCCACTGTTCATCGTCTGGTTCGGCTTCAGCACAAATGCGGTCTACGCCACGCTATTCTATACATCGACTATCCCGCTGCTGTTTTCGGTCATCACCGGCGTTCAGAAAATCCCTCGGGTTTATGCCGATGGTTTGCGGCCGCTTGGGGCAGGGCAGTTGCGGATTGTCCGTGACGTATACCTTCCCGGAGCCATGCCCGGCATCGAAGTTGGCATTCGTCTTGCGCTTTCATACGGATGGCGGGCTGTGATCGCGGGTGAACTGATCATCGGAAGCAGCGGTCTGGGGCGAGTGCTTGCGCAGGCTCGCGCTTCCAATCAAGTCGACCAGATTATCGCGGTAATGATTGTGATCGCGGTTCTCTTCCTAATCATCGACCGACTGATCTTATTCCCGTGGAACCAGCTTGTTTCCAGCCGATGGTCCAGTTTTTGAAGGGTGGTGCCATGACAACGCTTCGACTAACGTCTTCATCCATCCCGGCATTAGGCATCCCGGTTTCCGTGGTTGCGATCCTTCTTCTGGCGCTTTTCTGGTTCGCACTGACAAACGTCTTCGGAGTTCCCGAATACGTTTTCCCGAGCATGAGTTCCGTCGCCGCGGCGTTGTTGGAGGCTGCTCTAAGCGGCCGCTTGTTGGATGATACCAGCATTAGCTTGCTCCGGCTGTTGCTCGGCGCGGTCATCGGAATCGTGACCGGCATAGCATTCGGTTTTCTTGTGGGCCTCAGCAGAACCGCGCGTATTGCTGTTGAACCCCTTATAAACGCATTCTCCGGCATCGCTGGTATCGCGTGGATTCCGCTGGCACTCGCTTGGTTCGGGACCGGCCTTGCAATGTCGACCTTCGTGATCTGGAACGGCATGTTCTTTGTTGTATTCGCGAATACGATACTTGGTGTTTCGAGGGTGCCGCCGGCCTATGCTCAAGCTATCTTTACCCTGGGCGGGGATCGTCGCGAGGTCCTGCGGTCGGTTATTTTTCCAGGTGCGCTACCCGACATTCTGACAGGTGTTCGTGTGGGACTGGCGTTTGCTTGGCGAAGCCTGATTGCTGCCGAGTTGATGGGCTCTCCCATGGGCTTGGGGCAATGGGTCAACGAAGCGGCCACATATCAACGTACTGATCGAATTCTGGCAGGATGCATGACGATCGCGGTCCTCGGAGTGCTATTGGAAACGTTGCTGGTGTCATGGGTCGCACACAGGACAGTCGTTCGTTGGGGCACCGTCGCGGTCGCCGAGGAAAGGAAAGCACTATGACCTCCCGCGCAGCAATCGCCCGTATCGTGATCGGCTTTATGCTTCTGATCCTCGTTTACGTCGCACCATGGTTCGTCGGGTACGTCTCTGCGGGTTCTCGAATGGCGGTCAGATGCCCCGGACAAGAAGCGGCTCCGGTAGACGTCGTCGTTTCGCTAAACTTCCGACCAGGGCCAACTGAACTCGAAGCGTTGCAGAAGTATGGACGGTATGGCGGCGGTGGCGGTCAACCCACCAATGTCATCCTGCTTCGTACGACCCCCGATAACCGTGATCGGCTGTCCAAACTATATTGGATCAAGTCGGTCGCGCCCCTTGAGCCCTGTGCCTGAAGTCGGGCAGGGCGCACTGAGCCGAAACGACAAAGCCGAGGCAACACCTCGGCTCAGACCGCTGACAAACCCGTCGATATTTTCGGCGGGTTTTGTTTTTGTGGCTTGGATTTTTTTGGCTGGAGCTCGAGCCGGCAGCACAGCACAAGCCGATCGCCTATCCGAAGCCGGATGGCGTTTGACCTTCGACCGTCTGTCCTCGGTGTTCCTGTCGAACACCAATCACGAGGAGGACCAGCCGGTGCATCTGCAGGTCAAGGACATGGGCCTGCAGAAGCGTTCGGAGCACGACGTCTATGCCGGCCCGTCGACGCGCTACTGTCCGGCCGGGGTCTATGAATGGGTGGAGACGGACGGCGAGGAGACCTTCGTCATCAACGCCCAGAACTGCGTGCACTGCAAGACCTGCGACATCAAGGACCCGAACCAGAACATCAACTGGGCGCCGCCGCAGGGCGGCGAGGGGCCGGTCTATTCGAATATGTAGGACAGGATGTTGGTCCGCGGGCTTGGGAATGATGAAGGAGTTACCGATGCAATTTCCGCTTGAAGGCCGTTCGGGTCGTCGAACTGGCGCGTATCCTGGCCGGTCCATGGGCTGGACAGACACTTGCCGACCTCGGAGCAACCGTCATCAAGGTGGAAAGCCCGGAGGGCGACGATACGCGTCGCTGGGGGCCTCCCTTCATCACGGATGGCGATGATGTCGCGGCAGCCTACTTCCATAGCTGCAATCGCGGAAAACTGAGCATCACGGCGGATTTCAACTCGGCGGAAGACGTCGACAGACTTCGTGCGCTGATCGCAAACGCTGACGTCGTCATCGAGAACTTCAAGGTAGGCGGGCTGAAGAAGTTCGGTCTCGATTACGAGAGCCTGAAGGCGATCAACCCAAGACTGATTTATTGCTCGATTACCGGCTTTGGCCAAACCGGCCCATATGCCGGGCGTGCAGGATATGATTTCATTGTCCAGGGCATGGCGGGCATCATGGATTTGACCGGTGAGCCGGGCCGGGAGCCGCAGAAAATCGGCGTGGCGTTTGGCGATATCTTCACCGGCCTCTATTCGGTCATCGCAATCCAGGCCGCTTTGTTCCTCCGCAACAGCACGGGTGAGGGACAGCATATCGATATGGCGCTCCTGGACAGCACGGTCGCCGTATTGGCTAACCAGGCGATGAATTTCCTGGCCTCGGGAAAGGCGCCGACGCGGCTCGGCAATGCGCATCCCAACATCGCGCCGTATCAGGTATTCCCGGTATCCGACGGCAATATCATTATCGCCTGCGGGAACGACGCTCAGTTTGCACGGCTATGCGATATCCTCCGGCTATCCGCTGTGGCAGACGACGTCCGTTTCAAGACGAACGCGGACAGGGTGCGTCATCGAGGGGAACTAACATCGGTGATGGAAGCGCAGACGAAGCTGTTCAAACGAACGGATTTGCTGGCCGACCTTGCGCGTGTGGGCGTTCCCGCCGGGCCGATCAACACCGTGGAGGACGTGTTTGCTGACCCGCAAGTCTTGCATCGGAAAATGGCGGTGGACAATGAAGGAATACCCGGCATCCGGACGCCAATCATATTCTCGAGCGCGATGCTGAATTCGCATCGCAAGTCACCAAGGCTTGGCGAGCACAATGACAAGGTGCGAACAGGCCCATGGTTGTTGGGAACGGTCGGCGGCTTCTGAAAAGAGAAGAATTCTCGTAACAGCGGGCCGGCGGTTCGAATCTCATCAAGGCGAGGGATTGGGTCAGTTGCGCCAACTGACGGTCTGAAAGACGAGCGAGCGGACACTCAATAGACCGCCCCGGGCCGGTAGACGCTAAGGGCACCCAGAGCACCGTACGCCGCCATGAGGCTGGGAGCCGCAACTGCGCCGATCGACAGATCGAAGGCGCCGACAGCCAGCGTAACCGTGACGCCGGCGCCCAGGATGGCGACCACCAGGTGGATGTGGAAGGCAGTATATTACCGACGTTCGAAGCCAGCGCCATAGGTGGCGCCATGGGCTTTCTAAGAAGCAGTTCGTCAGTTTAATTCAGCGGCGCGGACTTTCGTGGGGCTTTTGCCGAATGTCTGCGAGAATGCCCTTGAAAAATGCGACGCGTTCTCGAACCCGACTTCAAGGGCAATTTCAATCAGGGACGCCTTGGTTTTGACGAGCAGTTGCTTTGCGCGCTCCATCCGCACCCGCCGGTAGACGAGGGCCGGGGAGCTTTTCGTTTCACCCATGAACAGACGCTCGAGTTGCCGTCTGGAAAGCCCGACCGATGCAGCGAGTTCCTCGATCGGCAGCCTTCCCTCGATATGCTGCTCCATCGTAATCAGCACGGCTCTGACCCTTGGATCCTTGCACTCGATGGAGAGCGGTTTGCGGGTCTGGATGGCAAGGGCGGTTCGCGCCTTTTCGATGTGGAGAACCTCGAGCGCGTTTCGCTCGGCTTCTTTGCTGATGTGGCGTCGCACGATCAACGCCGCCATGTCCGCAGCGCTGCTTCCGCCCGCGCAGGATCCCCTTGTACGGTCGAGATTGAAGATGCGGTCGGACCGAACTTGATGGTCGGGGAAGCGCTCGCGAAACGTATTGTAGTGCAACCAGCTGACGCAGGTGCGATGCTCCTTCATCAAGCCAATTTCGGCAAGGATGAAAGAGCCTGTACAGACGCCGATCAGCTTCACATTTTTTGTAGATGCCTGTTTCAGGAAGTCGATCGTTTCCTGATCGATGGAGGACTCGTTGCTGAGCAGGCCGCCGACCACGACGATATAGTGGAATTGGTTCGGGTCGACGAAGTCCGAAGTCGGCGCGACCTTCACGCCGCAACTGGATGTTATGAGATGCCGCGTGCTGCCGAGGACTTCCCAATCGGCAAGAACCCGGCCCGACCTGTCGAATTCGTCGCTCGCCAGCCGCAGCGTGTCGACAAAGAGGGCGAACGCGGAAAGTGTGAACGACTTCGCGAGCACGAAGCCGATCTTCAGCCGATCGACAGGCGTGCCTGAATCCAAAGATCTCATGTCAACTCCACAGCTATGCTGTCCCTACTTGATCTGGAAACCATGCGCCAATGGGTCTCGACCGTCCACAAAGATCGTATTGTGGCCGATGATCCTGGCCCAGCCGCCGACACTTGGCTTGATACCGCGGAATGGACCGACGTCAATCCCTTCCTCGATGCACCCCTCAAAGACCGTGCCGATCAGGCTTTCCTGGCGGAAGGTTTCACCGACATTCAAGCGACCCTTGCCGTGGAGCTGGGCCATTCGCGCCGACGTGCCGGTCCCGCCTGGAGACCGATCGATGGCCTTGTCGCCATAGAAGACAGCCCCACGGCCGTCGGCTTTGTCACTCGTCCGCTTGTCACACCATAGCGCGTGATGAACACCTCTGATTCTGGCGTCGTCCGGATGTGCCGGATCGCAGACGTCGGCCAGTGCGTCCCGCAATTTCACGCTGAGGTTCACGATTCCGCCGGCCGACATGCCGTCCAGTCCCGCCCAGGCCTCCTGCGGTTCGACCACGGCATAATAGTTCCCGCCATAGGCGATGTCGACGACCAGTTGCCCGACGCCCGGAACGTCTACTGCTACATCTGCGGCATGGAGGTAGCTGGGCACGTTGAACATACGTACCGACTCCACGAACTCACCGGGCTTTTCGTATTCGATGTCCACTCTCCCAGCCGGGGTCTCGATTGATAGCCGCCCCGCAACCCTAGGTGTGACGAGACCCTCTTCGATCGCAGCGGTTACCAGACCGATGGTGCCCGCGCCACACATGGGCAGACATCCGCTGACTTCAATGAAAATGACGGCGAAGTCGCAGTCCTCGCGATAGGCCGGATAGATGATCGCGCCCGACATGATGTCATGGCCGCGGGGCTCGAACATCAATGCCTGGCGCACCCAGTCGTGATCGCGGACGAACAACTCGCGGCGCTCGGCGATCGGGAGATGTGGCAACAGGGGACCGCCGCCCGCGACGAGACGGACCGGATTGCCGCACGTATGGGAATCAATGCAGAAGAAGCTGCGCCGCATGGTGGTTCCTTTCTCGTCTTCTCAGCTACTGGGTGCCGGTGCCTGACGCCCTTGAAGCGCGCCGCGCGACAGCCTGTCGAGGAGTATTGCGACCGCCACGATGGCGAGCCCGGCGCGTAGACCCAGGCCCATTTCCATTCGTGTCAACCCGCGCGTGACCTCGGCACCCAGTCCACCGGCTCCAACAAGCCCTGCGAGAACGACGATGGCCAACGAGAGGAGGATGCATTGGTTCAGTCCCACGAGCAGTGTCGGAGTGGCCGCCGGGATTTCGATCTTGAAGAGGATCGAGCGCGGCGAAGCGCCGGTTGCTTGTCCGAGTTCCAACAGGTCCTTTGGAACTTGGTTGAACGCCAAAGTTGTCAATCGCAGCATCGGCGGTATGCCATAGACGATCGTGGCGATAATCGCCGGGACCCGCCCGAGGCTGAAGATCATCACGGCCGGGATGAGATAAACCCAGGGGGGAACGGTCTGCATGATGTCCAGCACGGGACGGATCGCCGCCTCGAACTTCCGATACCGGGATGCCAAGATGCCGAGGGGAAATGCGATCAGCACCGAAATGCAGACGGACACTGTCACCAGCGCAAGCGTTTGCATCGAAGCTTCCCAGAGTCCGGCCAGGAAACAGAATGCCAGTGCTATGCCACTGGTGACCGCGACGCGGATATTCACGAAGATTGCAGCGAAGGCGACGATGACAATGATGACTGCGTAGTAGGGCAGATAAAGCAGCGCAGATTCAATGCCTCCCAGCACCGCTTCGATCACCTTTGTCACGATGTCGAAGAAGGGATGGAAATTTGCGTTCAGCCAATCGACGACGGGGGCGAGGTATGCGCCCGGAGAAAACCGAATGGATTCCAGATTCATCATTTGCCTCCATTGGTGCGGCGTGCTGCACTTTGCGTCAGTCGATCGATCACCATGGTGAGGATCACAATCGCAATGGCGGCGTTGATCGACGTCGCGATGTCGAGTGTTCTGACCGCACTATAGATCGTTTCGCCTAGGCCGCCGGAACCGACGATGCCGGCAATCACCACCATGCCGAAAGCCATCATCAAGCTCTGGTTGATCCCGGCCATCACGCTGGGGATCGCGAAGGGTAGTCTGATCTTGACGAACATCTGCCATGGCGTCAGGCCGCTCGCCTGACCGAGTTCGATGAACTCGCGGGGTGTCCTGCGGATGCCGAGAGAAGTCAATCTGATCGCTGGAGGCATCGCGACGATGACAGTCGCCATCAGGGCAGTGGCAGGTCCGTATCCCATCAGCGCGATTGCCGGCAGAAGGTAAATGTACGGCGGCAGGGTCTGGATGAGATCGAGCACCGGTTCGACAATCCTGTCGAACGTCTTGACGAACCCGGCCACGACGCCGAGCGGGATGCCGATGACAAGCGCCAGGACGGTAGCCGTGATGACCAAGGCCAGCGTGCTCATGGTCTCCGCCCACAGCCCCATTACCGCGCAGCCGATCAGAGCCAATCCGATCAGTAATCCAGCCGTGATGTTGATCAGGCGCCATCCCAGTGCCGCAGCGATGATCGCGACCACATAAAACGGCGGGAGCTGCACCAGCCAGAGGACCCCCTCGTAGGTGCCTTCCAGGACTGCCCTGATGCTGTCGAACAGCCATGAGGCATTGTCACTGATCCAGTTGAGCGCATCGTCGATCTCTTCATCGAAGCTGTCCGTTATGACTGACGTGTCCATGACACTCCCCGATCTATGCCGCTGCGGGCATGTTGCCTGGATTTCCGGCGACGCCACGGAGCAGGCCGCGCGTGGTGACGACACCGACGACCTTGCCGTCCTCGACGACGGCAACCGCATCCCCGTTGGACTGCATCGTCAGGTCGATGAGTTCACCGATGTCCGCCTCAGGTGTGGCGCGCAGCAACGAACCCACATCGACATCGGGTTGACTGCTCGCGTATTCGGCGACAGTCATCATGACGGAGTGCGCCTTGACGAGGTGGATCCTGGAGATACCGGCCACGAATTCCGCCACGTAGTCGTCGGCGGGCTTCGTCACGATCTCTTCCGCATTCCCGACCTGGACGATGATACCGTCCTTCATGATGGCGATGCGGTCACCGATCCGGATGGCTTCTTCGAGATCATGGGTAATGAACACGGCTGATTTTCCAAGCGACTTGGTAAGCTGCCGGAATTCGTCCTGAAGCTGGCGGCGGATCAAGGGATCAAGCGCGCTGAACGGCTCGTCCATCAGGATGATCTCCGGATCGGCGGCGATGGCGCGTGCCAGACCGACGCGCTGCTGCATGCCGCCCGACAGTTCTGCCGGATATCGTCCGGTCCAATCGGAGAGACCGACCTTATCGAGAGCCGCACGGGCTGTCTTGTATCGCTCGTCCTTCGGAACGCCGCGGACTTCAAGACCGAAGGCGGCGTTTTCCAGGACGGTACGATGCGGCAGAAGCGCAACGCTTTGGAACACCATCCCGATGTTCCGGGCTCGTATGTCCCGCAGTTGGGCGGCATTCAAGGACGAGATATCCCTGCCTTTGACGAGAATCTTGCCGAGGCTCGGTTCGATCAACCTGTTGAGAAGGCGGATGAGGGTCGACTTGCCGCTGCCGGACAGTCCCATGATGCAGAAAATCTCGCCGCGGCGGACCTGCAGGCTGGCGTCGGACACGCCCACCACGCAGTCAAAGTCCGTCAGCACCTGTTTCTTCGATAGGCCTTTGGCCTTCACCGCCTCGACGGCCGCGTTCGCGCGGGCTCCGAAAATTTTCCAGACGGACTGGCAGTCGATCAAAACATCGTTGGCATTGTTCATCTCAGTGTTCATAGCGTTCCCCGCGAACCAGTTTGATACCGGCGTTCTTTTCGTGGAAATCCTGGCCGGGCCGCTTCCTCAGCGGCCCGGCCGTCATGCGTTACTCCGCCGCGATGTTTTCCCAACGCTTCAGAAGATCGGCATGGCTGTCGGTCCAGTCCTTGACTGCCTCGTCCATCGTCTTGCCGTCGTTGACCGCGCTGTTGATCGCGGTGATGTCGGCGAGCGGGACGTACACGCTGGCAATGACCTCGCGGGCGTGAGGATTCTCGGCCGAGAAGCCCTTCTGTCCAACCCAGTAGTAGCTCTGCGGCGGAGGGAAAACGCCTTTCGGGTCGGCCAGGAACTTCACGTCGTATTTCTGCATCATCCAGGACGGCTCCCAGATCGTCACGGCAATCCATTCCTTGCGGTCGGTTGCAGACTTGAGTGCGGCGGTCATGGCCGCGGTGCTGCCTTCGACGAGCTGGAGCTTGAGGCCATATTCCTTGACGGAATTGCTTGTGTCGCGCATCAGGCCCGAGCCCGGTTCGATGCCGACGATCTTGCCGCCGAACTTGTCGGCGTTGTCGTTCAACTGGTCCATCGAGTCGATGGTCACGTATTTGGGCACCGCGACGCCCTGGAACAGTCCATGCGAAACCGGCGAAATTTTCTCGAGACGCTTCTTGTTCTTGTCCCAGTAATCCTGGGCCACGTAGTCGGTCTGCGAGGCGAGGATTTGAACGTCGCCCTTGCTGAGCGCGGCATAAGCAATGCCCCACTCGGAGAACGGCACCACCTTCACGGTGTAGCCGGAATCTTCGAGCACCTTCTTGGTGATCCCGGTGATTGGCGTGAGGTCCTCCCACGACATCGTGCCGATGGTGATGGACTTCTCTTCCGCATGCGCAGACATCATGGTCATTCCGACCATTGCCGCAGCACATAGCGCTTTCCATAGAGTCTTCATTTTTCGCTCCTAGTTTTTGTTCCCATTTTGACGACAGACCACTGTTTAAGAGGCCTTCGTGATTGCGCGGCGAGGGATCATCCCTCGCGGCCTGCACGCAATTCCTGCCATTTGATAACGGCGTTGATGCCGAGCCATGCGAAAGGCTCTGGCGGTATTCTGCTCGGTGTCGGATTAGACTTGAATTCTTCGAGATGCTTTGACGTGTTTCCGGTGGCGAGTTCGGCAGCCAGCATTCCAGCCAGCGTGCTTTTCACCGTCCCGAGGCCGTTCTCGCAGCAAGCCGAGAACAATCCCTCTTCAATCTCACCGAAAGCAGGGACATGGTTGAGGCTCAGGCAAACCCGGCCGGCCCAGCAGTGCTCGAAGGGTACATCCTTCAGTGCAGGGAACCGCTTTTCCAGCGATGCACGATGGACCTTCGCCATTTTCTGCAGACGCTGTTCCGTTAGCTCCAGGGTGGTGTCGTAGGTCCACTTGGTCCGTAGCGCGATGCGCGAATGGCCATTCGATGTGATCTTCCGAACGGTCGCCCCCATCGGATCCGCCGGAAGGATAGCCCATCGATCCTGTCCACTGGCTTCTCGTCCCAATCCTTGCGCAGGGAACGGAGCTGTCATCGACGCGTATCCGTAGAAGTGCATGAGGCGGTCGTTGAAATGGCCAAAATCGTTGATATGGCCGTTGACGCCCAGTATGACCTTTGGCGCTGTCACGTTTCCGCGAGGTGACGCCGCAGTCCAGGTACCATTCTCTCTCTTCAACGACGTGACGGGCGAGCGTTCAAAGATGTCGACACTCCTTGAAAGCCCGGCTGCGAGTCCTCGAATATAATCTGCAGGCTGAATGAGCACTGCGCCTGGCGTATAGATACCACCGAGATAGAAATCGGTCCCGGTGATGTCGCGCATCTGCGAGGCATCCAGGAAGGTGTGATTCTCACCAGCGCTCCTCAGAGACTGACCGAAATCTGCATTTAGCTTCATGCCACGCTCGGTGGCCGCAGCATTGATTTTTCCGGACGGGTCGAACGTTTCGCGCGACATTCCGTAGTCCGCGGCGATCTGCGTCGCAAAGGCGATCGCAGAGCGGTTTTGGGCCATTTCCACCCGGGTGTCGTCGACACTCCCGCTCGAATACTCGCCGGACGAAAGATTGTGCGGGACGTCGATCATGAAACCGGAGTTTCTTCCCGACGCCCCTTTTCCAATCTCGCTCGCGTCCAGGATGACGATCGTGTCGTCTGGACGAAGCTCCCGCAGTCGACGGGCAGCCGAAAGGCCTGCAAAGCCAGCCCCGATAATCAGCCAGTCCGCGGTCACATTGCCGTCGAGGCACCTGAGCGGGAAAGAACGCTTGCCAAGCGCCTCCCAGCCCGAGACGCCATTTTCAACAGGCAACCGCTTGACGGACTTCGTGATCATCTGATCGTCTCGTCGATAGAGCGTTCGGAGATATCGATCCAGATCGTCTTCAGTTCGCAATAGTTGTCATGCGCGAAGATGGACTTGTCGCGGCCACCGAAACCGGATTCCTTGTAGCCGCCGAAAGGTGTCGAGGCGTCGCCTTCGCCGAAGCAGTTTACGGTGACCAGTCCCGCCCG
Organism: Rhizobium giardinii bv. giardinii H152; assembly: GCF_000379605.1. Classification (GTDB taxonomy): domain Bacteria; phylum Pseudomonadota; class Alphaproteobacteria; order Rhizobiales; family Rhizobiaceae; genus Pararhizobium; species Pararhizobium giardinii. The sequence continues at coordinate 28,461 of NZ_KB902687.1, forward strand.
AATTTCGCGCGACAGCTTGATCGCCTTGCGCAGGCTTCCCGTATAGACCGAAGCGGTCAGGCCATAATTGGTGTCGTTGGCCAGCTTCACGGCTTCAGTCAGCGTTTCGAAGGTGGTCACCGACAGGATCGGTCCGAAGATCTCTTCCTGGAAAAGGCGGCTTGCCGGGGTGACGCCGTCGACGACGGTGGGCTCGATGAACACGCCCTTCAGCGTCTCGCCGCCGTAAGTGAGCGACAGCTTCTCCGTCTTGACGTCGTCGAGGAAGGATTTGACCTTGTCGAAATGCGCCTTGCTGACCAGAGCGCCGATGCGATTTTCAGGATCCAGCGGATCGCCGGTCTTCCATTCGCGCAGATAGGCGCCGATCCGTTCGAGCAGCTCGTCCTTGATCTTGCTGTCGACGATCAGGCGCGATGTGGCCGAGCAGTTCTCACCCATGTTCCAGAACGCGCCGTTGACGACCTGCTCGGCAACGAGGTCGAGGTCTTCGGCATCATCAAGGACGACGGCGGGGTTCTTGCCGCCGCATTCGAGGACGACCTTCTTGAGGTTGGAATCGGCGGCATAACGCAGGAAGCGACGTCCGGTCGGCGTCGAGCCGGTGAACGCGATCATGTCGACATCCATGTGCAGGCCGATCGGCTCACCAACGGCCTTGCCGCTGCCGGTGACGACATTGAAGACGCCCGCGGGGATGCCGGCCTCGATAGCCAGTTCCGCAACACGAAGGGTGGTGAGCGTGGTTTCCTGCGCCGGCTTGACGATGACGGAGCATCCCGACGCAAGTGCCGGGCCGATCTTCCAGGCGAGCATCAGCAGGGGGAAATTCCAAGGCAGCACACAGCCGACCACGCCGATCGGTTCGCGCACGACCATGGCCAGCGCATTCGGCCCGACCGGATTGGTATTGTCGTAGAGTTTGTCAATGAGTTCGGCGTGAAAGCGGATCGTATGGATCGTGTCCGGCACATCGACTGTCTGGCACTCGCGTACCGGCTTGCCGCTGTCGATGCTTTCCATGACGGCCAGCTCGTGGCGGTTTTCCTCCAGGAGCTTGGCGAGTTTCAGGAGGGCGGCCTTCCGGTCGCCGGGGGCCAGCAAACGCCAGCGACCGTCGTCGAATGCCGCTTTCGCATTCGCAACCGCATCGTCGACGTCACCAGCGTCACAGGCCGTAATCTCGGCCAGTGTCTCGCCGGTCGCGGGATTGGTCGTCGTGAATGTCTTGCCGGATTTCGCCGGACGGAATGCGCCATCGATGAAGGCGTTGGTCGGCAGGTGAAGATTGGCGGCGATTGCCTTGTATTCGGCGGCGCTCAAAGGTTCATGCATTGTTGGCTCCCGACGTGATCTGGGCAACCGTGCGCTTCAAAGTCGCGACGACGGTTTCAAGGGTTCTTTTTTCTTCGGAATTGAGCGGGCGCAGCGGCGCGCGCACGGAGCCTGTCCTCAGGCCGATGATCTCGCATCCATGCTTGATCGACTGGACGAACTTGCCGCATTCGAGGAAGTCCATCAGCGGCAGCATTGCCGTCATGATGGCGCGGCCCTTGTCGAAATTCTTTTCAAGAACACAAGCTTCGTAGAGGGCGACATGTTCGCGCGGCAGAAAGTTGGAGCCGGCACAGACCCAGCTCTTCGCACCCCAGGCAAAGAACTCCAGGGCCTGGTCGTCCCACCCGCAGGAAAGGCCGATATGAGGGAATTTGCGCGCCAGGAGATGCACGTTGGCCATCTCGCCGGAGCTTTCCTTGATCGCCACGACGTTCTTGGATCTGCCCACGCGTGAAAAGTATTCCTCGCGCATCGTGATGCCCATGCGGGCCGGATAATTGTAAAGCATAATCGGCAGATTGGCGGCGCGATCGATCGTCAGCGCATGGACCGCGTTCTCCTTTTCCGTCGGCAAGGCATAGGGCGGCGAAGACACGAGGATCGCGTCAGCACCGATTTCTTTTGCAGCTTTCGCATATTCAACCGAATCTTCCGTTCGCGTCGCACCGGTGCCGATGACGAGGGCAAGACGTGTCCCGATGACATCCTTTGCGTAGGCCGCAAGCTCGAAGCGTTCCTGAGCACTCTGCGCGTAATATTCGCCCGTCGATCCGCCGACGATGATGCCATGCACCCTGGCTTCGATCAGCGACTCCAGTACAGCCGCAAACCCCTTGCGGTCGATCTGCCCGTCGGGGCTGAGCGGCGTGATCGCCGGGGTATAGATGCCTTCGAATTTCATGACGACTTCTCCATCGATTGCGTCGGCGTTTCGACCAGTGCGTCCGCCTTGAGTGCTTGGGGTGCGATGAACATTTCCATGTTCTCGCGCGACAGTTCCCAGTGTTCGAACACGAGGTCGACGACAGCGTCCTCGTCGCGGGCGATGATTGCCGCAATGAAGCCGTCATGGTGACCGACTGATTTTTGAAGCCGCTCCTGCATGTCTGCGTTGCGGGGGCGGAAGAATGTGTGGCCGATGCGTGCATGATCGATCAGCAACCTGCCGAGGCTCGGCTGCAGGTATTCGTTGCCCGACATCTCGCCGATAATCTCGTGAAACCGGTTGTTGGCGAGCGTCATCGAGAGCGCATCGTGCGAGATGCTCGCGGCACGAAACTGTTCCTGCGTTGTCCGCAGCTCCGACAGTTGCTTCGCCTTGAAGTTCCGAACCGCGAGGCGCCCGATCGCTGCGTAGACCATCGGTGCCACCAGGAAGAAGTGGCGCAGGGTCGAGTGGCTCATCGGGATGACCCGAGCACCCCTGTTGGTGCGGATATCCACGTAACCTTCGCCCTCCAGGCGGCGGAAAATCTCCCGCACGGGCGTCCGTGACAGGCCATATTTTTCGCTCAGCGACACTTCGTCCAGGTCTTCGTCCGGATCGAGTTCCATGGTCAGGATCTGGCGCTTGAGGTCGTCGTAAAGTTCGCTCTTTCCGCCCTTCATCCCAAATCCCCGATGTGAACTGGCCCGCGCACCGTGCTGTCGGCTTATGAGGACAAGCTTGCATGAGATTTTCGACGAGTCAACAAAATTGTATTTTTAAAGTACACAATAATTACATCTAAAAAGCACATGTTAATTTTATGCATTGATATCAGTGCGGCCATCGCCACCGCGCTGATCGAATATCAAGATTGCCAAGGGCGACAGCGGGCGCTAAGCCAATCATGACCGGAACATCGCGATGTCGGGGAACGAATTGACATGAAGAGCGGCAAGAGCAGTCTCTATGACGATCTGAAGCGCCAGATCCTGACGATGGAACTCGACCCTGATGAGGATCTCGACGAGGTCAGCCTCAGCGAGAAATACGGTCTCTCGCGCACGCCCGTCCGGGACATTTTCCGTCGTCTTGCGGGGGAGGGTTACATCGACATCCGGGAGAACAGGGGCGCGCGCGTCATTCCGCTGAACCATTCAACACTGCGCCACTTCTTCCTTGTCGCGCCAATGATTTATGCGGCAGTCGGACGCCTGGCGGTGCACAACTTCAAGCCTAAGCAGTTGTCGGACCTAACCGATACGCAGGAGAGGTTTCGAGCCGCCAGCCAGAGGCTCGATACGCTTGATATGGTTCTGGAGAACAACAGATTTCACGAGATCATGGGAGAGATGTCCGGCAACGTCTATCTGCAGCCAAGCCTGGGGCGGCTTCTCGTGGATCACGCCCGCATCGGTCACACCTTTTTCCATCCTCGCAACGACGACATGCGGCAGCGCCTTCAGCTGGCTGTCGAACACCATGACGGCTTCATCGAGGCGATCAAGACTCATGACGAACACGCTGTCGTCGATCTGGTCTTCAAGCACTGGGAACTGTCGCGCGAAAACATGGAACTGTATGTCGTGCCCAACGACATGAAAGCCGATCTTCCTGCCGAACTTGGTCCTTGGCGGAAGAAAGATGCGCAACCGGTCTGACGCTGTGCCCACCGCGCGGTCAGTCAGGACGTTTCATGAGGCCCTGCGTAGCGAGCGACATCTAGCTTGCGGTCGAAGACGGCGGCAGACAGCGTCTGATCAGATCGTCACGTCGAACTTCCGCTTCCGCTGGCATCGTCATCCTGAATGCCCCGGGCCTGGTGGCGAGTTCGTCGCCGGCGAGGATCTTCCATTATCCGAACATAGGCTCCCAACAGGGCAGAAAGCTCCGCCGTCGGCATGCGGCGATTCGTCGTGGGGCGCCGGTGTCTTTTTTGCTCAAGTGCATTCGCATGCTGCGCGATCAAGGGGCCGTGGCCATCCGCCAAGAGGATGGAACGCCGCCAATGTCCGGCTACGGCATCTCCGTCGGCCGTTAACCAATCGGTTGGTCGGTCCGCGAGCCGTTCGACACATCGGATGCGCATCGATGTGGACAGACAGGCTGCTCAAGGACGCGGTCGGAAAACTACCGGAAACGCTGGGCATCCGCAGCAGACGTTGGACGAGCATGCCGCTGCGCAGCGACCCGGTAATCGCCTCCAGCCTGCATATGTCGTTGATGCACCGGTCCAGCCGCGTTGCTGGCAGGCTCATCGGGACTTTCGATGCGCGGCGCAGATCGAAACCGCAATAGACGCAATAGTGCTGCGGAACGAGTTCGCTCTGATCGAAAACCGCGATGCGGCTGTGGCAGGATGGGCATCGGTCGCGCAATCCGCCACGGTGCGTCGCGCATGAAGCCTGGGCCAGCCGCCATCGCCGCCGAAAATACGGGTGCGCATCTTCGGCAAGGCATCGGGAGCAGAACTGCAGCCAGGTCGAACTGTCGCGTCGTCCGCTGCTGCGAAGCGGCAACAGGAGCGGTTTCAGCGATGAGCGCGCCAGCATCATCGCCGAGAGCCGCTGTGGTGAAATACCGGTGTGCGCACGAAGCAGGTTCTCGACGTCGGCCGGAAGCTTAAGGTCCAGCGAGGCCGACCACATTCCTGCATGAAGCCCGAGCACGCGGGCGAACTGTCGAGGCGCAAGGCCATTGGCATAGGCGAGCCGATGCAGCCAGCTCGACAGCAACTCGTCGTGCTGTGGCGTGACGATGACGGGCCATCTTTCCGAAACGACGTCACGGTATCGTTCGCGAATGCTGATTGTCGGCGCGTGAGCATCGATCGCCGTCAAAGAAGGCTCTCGCGCAGCGTCGAGTTGCGCCGCTGCGAGATCGGTACGTGGCGCAGGTCGTCGATGCTGGCTTTGCTGATGCGTTCGGTCCCGGATCTGATTGCCGCAACCGCCGCTTTGGCGACGATGGTGACGATCTCGCCGATCAAGCCTTCCGAGAGGCTGAATATCCGCCGCGCCAATGGTTCGTTCGACAAATCCGAGCTTTTTGCCAGCGGTAATGCCGCCTCGAGACTGTCGAGCAGCATGAGATAGTTTTCGTCATATTGCCATCGCGGGACCGCGACCAGATCAAAGCGGCTCGCCATCTCGCTGGTGGCGTTGACGAAATCGCAGACCGCCACCTCGCCTATCAGCACCGGCGAGATATCATACTGGCGACCGATCCGCCGCAGGAAAGCAAATATGGCCTCGACATCGCGCGCTCGGCCGCGCAGCGCATTATGAAATTCGTCGAAGATCAACACTCTCGGCCTGAGGCTGGCCAGCAAATGATCGAGCTGCTCGGCCTTGCGGCCGACATCCCGCATAGCGCCGCCAGGTGCCCGCAGCGCCTGAAGAATGCTTCCGTAGAAGTGGCCAAGTCCGGCGCCCTCCCGGGTCTGGACTATCCACACTTTCTGCTCGGGTCCAGTTCTCAGGTGCTCGACGGCAAACCGCTCGGCGATCATCGTCTTGCCATTGGCGTAGGGGCCGACCAACATCAGTCCTTGGGTTCGCAACGACGGAGGTCGCTCCAGCAACTCGGCCAGCCGCCGATGGCTGTCCTGGGCGACATGATGCCCGATCCACCGTGGCGCGCGGATATAGGCGATCCTTTCCTCCTGATCACGGTCAAGATACGGTCGGACGTGCTCGAGCAAATGATCCGCCATGGCTACCAATCCTCCACCGGTAGCCGGCTCTTCCGGCGCGGGGGATGCTCTGCGGGAGGAGGCGCCGGCGGCTGCATGAGCGCATAAGGCTTTTCCGCCGCAGCGGCATGGGCATTGCGGACAGCATCGCGCAGCTGGCGCTTGGAAGGTTTGGCAGCTTCAACGATGGCTGAGATCTCGCGGCGAAACGCCACCTTCTCGACATTTGACCGTTGATTCATTGTGCGCCGACGGGCGCGCTCCGCCTCGTGTTCCCACAGCGTCACCGGCGTCAGCTGGCCGTCGCGTCGCTCGACTGGCCGAAACTGGCGGGTTTCGGGGTCGCGCACGTAGATATGACTGATGTCACGCGGATCGTATCGCACCTCGAGCTTTTCGAGCCGGTCACGCTCGGGAACAAGGATGCCCAGCCAAGGCGAATAATAGTGCATGGCGAACATGCTGATCCCTTGCGGCGACAATTGCCTTTCCGCCCTCGGCAGAAACGACAGCAGCACGCGTTGTGGGTCATCGTTGGAACGAGGCAGGTCCGAGGCGTTGCGTTGCCATTCCGTGATAGGCACCTTCAGGGTCTTGGAATTTTCCTGAAGATTGTGATCAATCACGGCCAGCGCAACGCAGCGCTCCAGATCGGCGAAGCTCAGGCAGGCGCGCCGCTCGGATGGATATTCGTCGCGGTGGGCCACCGAACGGCCCGAAGAGCCCGGGTAGGTGGCAAGAACCGCGTTGAGCTTTCCCAGCAGCCGTTCAACAACGCCGCCGTGGTGGACCCGGCCACGATCGCGGGGGCGGATGCGGATGCTGTAATCATCGCAGCCTTGTTGGAAGGCATGCCCCTTGAACTCCTTCGCCGAGTCCGTGACCAGCAGCCGCGGTCGACCGAACATCGGCCAGGCGTGATTGAGATCGCGCGCGGCGAGCCATGCGTCTTTCGGGCACAGGGCCTGGGCGAGGCATAGCGCGACAGACAGCGCCGACGGCTTCTCCAAGGTGAGGCAGAAGCCGAGAACGGATCGTGTCGCCACGTCGGTGACGATCGTCAGGTAAGGGCGGCCAACGAACACACCGGTCCCATCGACAACCTCCACGAAATTGATATCTGTCGGCGTATGGTCGATTTGGCACACGGCGAGCGGGTGCGGCGCGTGAATATAGCCCGGTCGCGGCTTCAGCCGCAGCAGGTGCTTTGGATTGGCCGATCGCTTCTTCGCGATCTCTTCAGGCGAAAACAGCACCGGGATGCGCCGAGCGACCGTCACATAGGACGGCACGGCAAGACCGGCTTCCTCGCAGCGCGCGCGGATCTCATCTACCACGGGAGCAAGTGCGGTCGGCTCGAGCGTCAGCCACTTCTTGCGAAGTGTGGCCGCGATGATCTCCTCGACCTGTTCCGGCAGCCGCTTGCGCCGACTGGCGGCGGTGCGAGGCAGCAGCGCCGTCACCGTCCGATCGGCGCGATAACGGGCAAGGAGATTGTAGATTTGTCGTGTGGTGAGCCGCAGTTCGGCGGCCGCGCGCGTGATGGCGGCCTGTCTCGGGTCGCCGCCGTCGAGGATCTTGTCCAACTCACGGGCGACGCGACGCGCCATCGACCAGCTCTCGTCCGAGATCGGGGGATGCGCCGGCAAGGTTCGATCGTACAGTCGCTTTGGCAAGAGTGCTTCATTGAAATCGTTAGCGGAAAATCGTCCCAGATTTAAACGCCTAAACCTAACGGGCGTATGACATTTTCCGGTTTGAAATCGGAAAGTAAAACCCACACCGGTGTCGCCTTAACGCGTGTGGACGAACGCATCGCCCGTTCGCCGGTCGGTCAGGGCTGGATCGAGCGCGCACAGTTTACCGATGCGTGCGCCTCGCTGTGGATCGACGGCGAATTGGTCCATCTCGAAGACCTCGTCCTCCATGACGATATCAGAGATATTCGCACACCCACCCATGAGCTGACGATCGCCCGCGACGTGCTGCGCACGCGTCGGCGCATCGCCGGCCAGTCCCCGGATTGGGCGCTCTCTGCCGACGGCATCCGCTCGCTGCGGAAAACCTCGGAGATCGGGTCGGGCGGCGGGGACGAGGCAACGACGGCCGGCGTTATTCGGCCGGCGGCCGCGATCCACGCGGAAGGGGAGGGGGAGGAAGGTGATGACGCCCAAGATCTCCCCGGCGTCGACTATGCGGCTATCGATGCGCTGCTCGCGCGCTCTGACGCTGCGATCGAACGAGCCAAAAAGCCCGGCCGGGCTCCGGCCGATCCGCTGGTCTATGATCTCGACTGGGACGAGGATGCTCGGCTCGATGAATGGCGCGGCGTGCTGCGGCAGGCAGAAAACCTGCCGGCGGTGCTGCAGGCGATCGTCGCCCTCGATGCCTGGAACGAATTATCCGTCCTGCAGCATGCGCCATGGCTCGGCCGGCTGTTTTGCGCCTCGATCCTGCGCCAGGCCGGCGTCACCACCGGTACCAATCTCGCCGCCGTCAATACCGGCCTGAGAACCATCCCGGTGGATCGGCGCCGGCATCGTGATAGGGAGACCCGGCTGCTCGCCATCGCGCATGGATTGTTGGCGGCGGCCGAGAGCGGCATGAAAGAGCATGACCGGCTGGCGCTCGCTCGGCAGATGATGGAGCGGAAGCTGGAAGGGCGACGGACATCGTCAAAATTGCCGGAACTGGTCGAACTCGTCATGGCAAAACCGTTGGTGTCAGCAAAAATGGTGGCGAAGACGCTCGAGGTCACGCCGCAGGCGGCGCGGCGGATCGTTTTGGAGCTGGGCTTGCGCGAGATGACGGGTAGGGGGAGGTTTCGGGCGTGGGGGGTGCTGTAGCGATGTGGCTAAACGAAATAACACTCCACATTGAGCCGATGATTGCCCGGTCGAATCAACTCAGTTGATCCTGATAGTAGCGTAGGACAGGGATGACAAGTCTACTTTCAGGTCGTCCGTGAAATGCATCTCATATGCATTCGCATCGTATCCCACGAACCGCACGCCTCTTGCCCGTAAGCTTCGAAACACGCGGCAAACTGCCGATATGAAGAGAGGTATAACGTTGAAATAGAGCTGTTTGTTAGGGTAGCCCTCTCGCCGTGCCTTCGAGAAAAACTCGTTGAAGCTGAGGTTAGCTTTCAATTGTCCCAGAAGCTTGCTTCTGTTCAAAGCACCCATTTTGCCTTCTAGAGCAGGTGAATTTTGACTGGGGTCGAGGCGAAACAGGAAATCTTCGGCCTTGTAGAGTTGGCGTCCGACATGTGCCTCGCCTACCAAGGTGTGGCTCGCGATCAAAAATTCGGCGCCGCGGAACCGATGGGGGCCTCCATCCTGCGCCATCGTATTGTTCCAGCTGGAGAACAGTTCGTGGTCTCTGTGATGGATCGCATTTCTAAGCATTAAAATAAGCGCGGTGTCGGCATGATCAAAATAATTGAAAACCGCTCGATCTACGTCATAAACGCTGTGAAAAGCTTCTAGCTTCGCCTCGAATGCGCGATCGAGATTATCGATGGCTTCCTCTAGGTCTACTTTTTTTAGCTCGTTGAATCTGGCATTCGCTTCTGCGTAGATACGCATTGAATTGGCAAGCTTAGCGACGGCACGTTCAGTAATCTTCATCTTTGCTTCTGTGTTCATATGCGGTCAGCTTGGGGAAAGGCAGCCCAGGCGCTCGGCAGGCAATCGATCGCCTGCTCAGTATCCGAGTACGCACAACTATACCATCTGTACAGAGACGGATGCAAAGGGCCAGGATCAAAATGAAAAAGGAGTTCAACCCACCCCTCGTGTTGGAGTTCGTGTGATGCCTTTGATACAAACGCCGGTTCTCAGAATTAGACCATTGCTAGCCCGTCGAAGGGTAGACGGGCTTCCGCCATTTTGCTGTTCACGAAAGTCGAAACAACTGGCAGGGTCGGGATCGCTCATATCGATCCCGTATTCTTCTCCAAAGATCGCCAGAAAGAAGAACAGCCTCTTGTCCTCCGTGTAGACGAAGTCGAATTCGTGAAGGACCTCGTAGACATCGGAGTTCTCACGGAACAGTGCGTCATGCGCGTAGAGCCGGCGGCGGGAGTAACCCCAAGTCGACGGTTGTTCACCGATCGTCACATACCGCCGGACGGGATCGAGGGCTTCCATCCCCAGAAGCTCCTGCCGCCAACGGCCACCTCGCCAAAGACATCGATGCCCTGATGTCATGGGCCTATGACGCCCGCATCAAAGCCTAACAATAAGCTCGTCAGATACTACCCGGTGAGCTCACATCAAGCCCTCAGCCAGCACTACCCAGTAGCGGAAACCGAAAAATCAATGGGGCGTGGACGGCGCATACGGCGCAGCGCACGCCTTGGTGCTCAGCAGGATTGGCACTGCCGCATGTCCGACACTACGTCCAGCACCTCCTCGATCCACTCCGCCGCGCCTTCGGAAAACCACATGAAGCTAAATTCTGTCGATGCACTCGAGCGCAGAAAAAAGGCAGGCCCCCTAATCAACCCGAGGACAAATACTCACAATTTCCGCGATGAGCCGGTTCTTCTTCTGGCCTAAACTCGGTTGCCAAATGGATTTTCGTACGAGTCAGGTTGTGGTAATCACGATCGAAAGCGAATCCGATGATCGTTCAGGTGCCGGCGGTACACGATGAGTTACTCTGCATTTTTTCTTGCCACGAACTGGGGACGCGCACACGGCGGTATCAACGTTTTCAATCAGGACCTTGCCAAGGCCGTCGCCGTGGAGCTGGGCTCGACAGGGTTGTGCTACTGTCTCGTGAAGGGGCCGAGGGCAAGTTCGGTCGAGGATCAGGTTATCGTCGAAACGGGAGAAGAACTCGGGTCCCCGGAGGCCATCGCGAACCATATCTACGCTGCACTCGCAGCTTCGAACAACTTACAGAACGACGTCATCGTCGTCGGACATGACGTGCATACAGGTTTTTTGGCAATCGACACCGTTGGCCATCTTAGGGGGCTCAACCTTCCGACGGTCCGATCTGCTGTCATCAAGCATATGCATTATAAGCAGTACGACCTGCAAAAAGGACTTTCCCCGGAAGAGCGAGGGGAGAAGGAAGCTCGGCAGACTGAACTGGCTGATCGTGCGGACCTCGTCCTAGCGGTTGGGCCACTTCTCGCAGAGAGCTCCTACGGCGCAGATGGCAAAAAGCGGGTGAGCATGCTCATCCCCGGTGTGCCACCGATAGAGCCCGCCATTGAAAATAACGAACCGGCGTGGCAGATCTTTATGAGCGGCCGTCTCGGCCAGCAGGACGACAGGGTTAAGAATGCGCAGCTAGCAATTTCGGCGGTCGCCACTGCTTATCGAAAGGCGAAAGAGGTCCATCAGGGCAGGGATAGCCGTTTTCTAAACAGAGGTTGCCTAACTTTGTTTGGAGCTGGCCCCGAAACAGCAGAGCCAGCAAACCTCTCTGAGTATGGCGAGCATATCTCACTAGATCCGGTTTCCTACACAGGTGACACGGGACGTCTATTCAAGACACTCGCGAGTTCTCATTTCGCCTTGATGCCATCTTGGCACGAGGGCTTTGGGCTTTCCGGGTGGGAAGCTCTCAGTCTCGGCGTACCACTGATCTGTTCCAGCCATTCCGGCCTCTTTCAGTTCTTGAAGTCTAACGTTTGGGGCGGGAATGTCGGTGTTAGCAGCGAGGGGGTGGTTGAAATTTCCCTCACGGGCGAAAAGGCCGTCGATGCTGAGACAATGAGCAAAGCGATTCTTGGCCTCACTGGGAACTATAGTCGACGCAAGCATGGTGCCATGGAACTCGCATCGTTCTTGAGGGCGCATTATACATGGTCAGCCTGCGCGAAAGCGTTTGCGAGCGCGTGCGATTGGCCACTTGCGACATCAGTGGCATGGCAGGAAAGACAGGCAGTCGCCAAGATTACCCTGCAAGATCCTGAGACTGAAGACGGGCTGATACGCCAGGCGGAGGAGATCGTCGCGAACGGTTTAGTCTATGCCGAATGGGAGCGCGTCTGTACCGCCCTCAACATTCTCAGTGCTCGGGGAAAGATCGAACAGGGAGTAGTCGGGCTTGAAGCTCTCGCATATCTGGACCAGTTGTCGCTGACGCTTGATACAATGTTGGAAAGTCAAGGTGCCGTGACCTTCTCCCTGCGCAGCTCGGGGGAACTGGATGTCATGTGGCGTTTCCTGGCGGCCGCGTCGAGCGTATCGGGATCGATCAACGACTTTATCAATCTCGTCAGGCCAAATGTTTGGCGGCAGATTTCCAGCGATGGTTTCCTGCTACGGGAATTCTTTTTCTACCTCTGCAGATTTGCCAACGATTTCCAGTCCCACGACTATGAGGTGACCACAAAAATCGATGAGGTCATTCGCATGGGACTGGCGGATGACGATTTTCAGACACGACTTGCCCGATTGTGCCTGAAGCATTCAGTTTTGTTAGACGTGTTGGGACAGAGCGATTACTACAGCCAGTTGCCTCGGTTCGCTGCCGTCATAACCGCTTTTCAGGCTCAGCAGCTAAATTTTGCGGAAGTGGAACCTCAGCACGTTGCTACGTTCCTGTGGCTAGCAAGCGAGAGCGTCCTCCAAGGGAACTACTCCCCTGATTTCACGCTGGACTTCATCAGGGAGTCGCTCGGAACCGGTTCAATCCCTCGACGTTGGCGAGGCGACAAGCGCTTCCCGGTCGCGGCAATGCTGGGTGCCCTGCCGGTCGACAAAGCGCTTCGCGTACTTGAGGCGTTCTCTACCGATGAAGACGAAACGATTCGCTGGGCATGCCTGGATGTAGCGTTCTCGCGCTCGTTTCGCTCACGTGTCGAGGCTACGTATAAGAGCCGACCGCTCGCAGCCGGTAAGAAGCTGACAACGCGTTTGGGCGAGATTATCGACTCGGCTGTCCGCTACGATGGATCCCATCCCTGGCTTCAGCGCGAGTTCATTAGGCTCTATCACGAGGAGGTTATGCAAGGTTGGCGCGGCGGCTCCACGCCTTTCACCTTGAATGATTTTCCGAGGTCGCGAGAACTGCTGGGAGCTAGTTTTTATCGGACGACAGACACACCTCGAGCGCGCCTCCACCCGGAAGTCGAAGATGTTCGAAAAGCCGCAGCAGCAGACCTGAGGCGAGTCTTGCTCGTGCTACCGCCGATCGAGATCGCTGGTAGCGCCGAACGAAAAAATGCATCTCGCACTACCACGCCTCCGTTGGGCCTCGGTCTCATCGCGAGCGCGCTCAGTCGTGCCGGACATTTTGTCGAGATTGCCGACTGTCACCGCTTTCCATCACTGACCGAAGAGTTGGCGGATCGCGCGGGCGAGTTCGATTGGGTGGGATTCAATGTGGTTTTGAGTACAGTAAAGTCCACTCAGCAAATCGTCGCGGACATCAAAGCTCGATCCCCCGATGTCATGATTGCCATAGGCGGACCGGCCGCAAATCTGGGCGTCTGGCAGACTTCGGTTTTAGGAGCAGGTCAAGCTGACTGGGATTTCGTCGTCAGGGGAAATGCGGAGCAGAATTTCGTTGATCTGGTGGCTCTGACGGGGAGTGCAGGCGCGTGGCCGGAAATCGCGGACGTGATCGCAAATCCAAAGAATCAACGACTCTTAGACACACACTGCGGGAAATGGCACTTTTATCCTAGATCGATCGAGAACGCTTTGCCGGATAACTGGGAACCGATTGCGATACTCGACAGGCGCGTCTTCCGAGGTCCCGATGGCGCTTACGAGCCAGCCCCCACCCGCAAGAAAAACCGCACCCATAAAGAAGCGCATGTCGTCATGTCGCGAGGCTGCGAGTGGAAGTGCACTTTTTGCACCGAGCGCAGAAGTCTAAGCGGGGGCGAAAGAAGGCGCTCCACCGGATCTGTATTGAGTGAACTGCTGGCATTGGCACAAGAGCATCGCGACCTGCGTATCCAGTTCATCGACGACAATCTTCTCCCCCAGATCGCAGCTCGACCTGCTGACAGCGAGCTTGCCGTTTTGCACGATCTTAAATGGGCGAAGGAATTCCTTGCGGGTTTGGTCAAGATTCGTGAAGGCGCGCCCTGTGGCTTCGGATGGCGGGGCATCTTCCGCTTTGAGGATTTCGTCGAATATGAGAAGCAGGTTCCCGATTTTATCGGTCAACTTGTTTGGTCAGGCTGTAGCATGTTGGCCTTCGGGATCGAACATGGCAATGAGACGCAGCGGAAGAAGCTGAAAGCGAACAAGACTTCGACGGCACTCAGTAATGACGATATATGTGCGCTTATCTTACGTCTCAAAGCCGCAGGAATTAGGTCGAAAGGGTACTTCATCCTCGGTGGGCAATATGATAGCGCCGAGAGCGCCAAGGAAACAGTTGCGTTCGCTCTCCGATCAGGTGTCAGCCTCGCTTATTTTGCAATCTACAAGGATTTTGTTGACGCGGCTTCTAAGCTCCGAAGCAGTTCCTTGACTGATCGCAGAGAAGTGGAAACCTACCTCAGCTACAAGCAGCTCTCGCAAGATCTCGACGGAATTTTCTTACCTGCAGAGGACTCCCGCGATCCATCTCCCGCTGAAAAGTCCGACAGCAGGGCTGCGATTTATCGCGATCTGCAGCAGCTTGGCTTCAGCTTTGCTGATATCGTAAAGTACAACGACTATCATAGTGACGAAGGGCCGGCCGCGCCTTTGATGGTGCGGAATGCTTTTCAGGACAAGGAGGCGTATTTCGAGACCTTAAAGGACGCATATCTCAGCTTTTATCTGAGAAAGGACTTTGTCTCGGAGTATGAGAGCCTCGTTGCGAACGGCTACTAGAGCCCTGCTCGGACGTCAGGCCTGGTGTTCCGGCACCTTATCCTTACTCTCATTTGGGGCTTCGGCAAAGACCGTCCGGTGATATATTGGTCTATGAGAATGCTACGACGGTAATGGCTTGGGTTCCAAAGTTGGCAGGTGCGACGGACCGGATGCCGTCGCAGCTATTATAGTCCACATATGGTGTTCATTTTTAGGAGAAACTTCTTTCGAAGATCTACAGAGTGCGGGTCGGCCAAGGTTGCCAGATATCGATCAAACTCCGCTTCCAATTCTGTGTGGAATAGTGTGCGGTTCACAGTGATCTGACCACTATCGAAGCGCATTATTGGGCCGCTGACCCCGACCGTCATCTTTTCGGTCGCCCCGCTGGGATGGAGTGCGCATCGCCCTTGGCTATAGAACTCGTCAGCCTTCTTCGTCGCCACCATGCCAGCGCCGAGACAATTGATAAATGGCTGCCAGTTGCTCAGGAACTCTCTAAACAGCCGACCGCTTTGACGTGTGTGGTTGGTCACGCCCTCACGGAAACCTTGAATTGTTTCGAGAACGAGGCAATCCAGGGCGAGGATCGCAAAGCCATATGTTTGCTGGTGGTTAGATTTATCGACATCGATCAGGGTCTGCGCTGGCTTGATAAATCGGCCCTGTATGCGATCCCTTAGAACATCGACTGCTTTCAGCCACTCCTCCTGTTTCGCATTGTCGGGATCCAGTTCGAGGCCGCGCCAGAACGCGACCGTGTACTTCGGACTGATCTGCAGGCTACGGCTCTTTGTTGTCTCGCTCATGCGCTTAGCTTTCAAGAACCGCGATGCTGGACCCCAACACGGAGAAGTCGTTGGGCCGGATCTGCTTTCGAACTTCTGGAGGATAGCAATTTCCTCCGCCCTCATAGTTCCTGTGGACTGCGCGAGCCTGCTCGTTCGTCAGGACGTAGAACGTTGGTGCCATCGTCCTCAGATCGAGTTCGATGAAGATGAAGAAGTCCGCGTCGCCTTTCTTGTGCATCTCTACAGGCCAGCGGGTGATCTCAGTCGGCCGGCGCAGGAACTGCCGCGTCTTCACCTCGATCGATTTCGGCTGCCCACCGACGACAACAATGACATCGTGCCCAGGTGCGCCTTCGGGGCTTATATAGGCGGCCAGTCCAAGTGTGTTCAGCTTTGCTACGGTCAGCAGCTCGCCCAGCGTTCCGGATTGCGGGGACGATAGTTTTTCCAGCGTCATTGCTCTTCGTATTCTCCCAGAATCTCAATACGCGGACCACGTCTGCAAATTCCGAGGCAATCCGCCCCCCGATTCCGAAATGATCTCGCCCCCCGGTTCCGAGAATTAGTCGCCCCCTGATTCCGAGATGATGCCGCCCCCTTTGGAAGGCATCTGGCGTGGGTGTTCTGCTGGTGTGAAGTTTCTTCCTTCGACTGTGACGAGGAAGGAACGGGATGCCTGCGGAGAGACTGGAGATGCGGCGTGTCCGCGAGATATTGAGATATCGCTTCGAGCAAGGACTTGGCCACAAGTCGATTGCGGTGCGGGTTGGGGCTGCGCCCTCAACGGTGCGCGAGACGCTTCGGCGTGCGGCGGTTGCTGGGCTGACGTGGCCTCTGGGCGACAACGTCAGCGACGCAGTTCTGGAAGCGGCGCTTTACAAAGTGGCCGGGACAAAGACGGGGCACCGTCGCGCCCCTGAGCCGGACTGGGCGCAAGTCCATCGCGAGCTGAAGCGCAAGCATGTGACGTTGCAGATCCTCTGGGACGAATACATCAGCCGACATCCTGATGGATATCGCTACAGTCGCTACTGTGACCTCTATCGCGGCTGGGCGCTGAAGCTGCCGGTGACGATGCGGCAGGATCATGCGGCCGGCGACAAGCTGTTCGTCGACTACGCCGGCGACACGGTCACCGTCATCGTTGATCGGCTGTCCGGCAAGACGAGACAGGCCCACCTGTTCGTGGCGGTTATGGGCGCGTCGAGCCTGTCATACGCTCATGCGCGCTGGAGCGAGACGCTTCCTGACTGGATTGAATGCCATATCCAGGCGCTGGAGTTTTTTGGCGGAGCGCCAGCCTTGCTGGTTCCCGACAATGCCAAGGTGGCGATCATCAAGGCGTGTCACTTCGATCCCCAGGTCAACCGGACGTATTGTGCGATGGCGGGCCACTACGGGAGCGCCGTCCTGCCGACGCGACCGAGACGTCCCCGCGACAAGGCGAAAGTGGAAGCTGCGGTTCGTATCGTCGAGCGATGGCTGCTGGGTCGCCTTCGCCATCGCATCTTCTATAGCCTGGCGGATGTCAATGCGGCGATTGCCGACTTGCTTCATGATCTCAACGACAAGCGCGTCCTGCGCCGTGTCGGCGTTACCCGCCGCCAATTATTCGACGAGCTCGACCGGCCGGCTTTGCGACCATTGCCGGTGGAGCGCTATGTTTTTGCGGAATGGCGTATCCGGCGTGCGGGGTTGGACTATCACGTCGAGATCGAGCGGCATTACTATTCTGTCCCCTATCGCTTCGCCCGTGAGCAGGTCGAGGCTCGCATCACCGCCAATACGATCGAGATATTCCACAAAGGCGAGCGAATTGCCGCTCATCGCCGCTCCAGCGGCAATGGCAAACATACGACGATCCGCGATCATATGCCGTCGGCGCATCGCCGCTTTGCCGACTGGACGATCGAACGGATTCAACGCGAAGCCTCTGCGATGGGGCCGGATGTTGCGCTGTTGTGCGAGCGCATTCTTGCCGACAGGCCGCATCCCGAGCAGGGCTTTCGAGCCTGTCTCGGCATCATCCGCCTCAACAAGAGCTTTGGCCGCGACAGGGTCAATGCCGCCTGCAGCCGCGCGTTGGAGATCGGGGCAAGGACCTATGGCTCGGTGCGCTCCATCCTCGACAATCACCTTGACCGAACGGCTGCCTCAAATGCTGCGGCGTCGCATGAACCGATCCATCACGCCAACATCCGCGGACCCCGCTATTACCACTAAGGAGAACGAAAGATGCTTGCTCATCCAACACTGGACAAATTGAATGCCCTGGGCCTGGCCGGCATGGCAAAAGCCTTTAGCGAACTCGTTGCCAACGGCGAAGCCGAACATCTCTCGCACGCCGAATGGCTCGGACTGCTGCTCGAACGGGAATGGAGCTCCCGTTACGATCGGAAGCTTGCGGCACGCCTCAGGTTTGCCAAGCTTCGCCACCAGGCCATCCCGGAAGATGTCGATTATCGCAGCGAACGCGGTCTTGATCGCGCTCTCTTCATGAAGCTGCTCGGTGGCGACTGGATCAATGCCCACGACAATCTGGCCATTTGCGGACCCTCGGGCGTCGGAAAGAGTTGGTTGGCTTGCGCTCTCGGCCACAAGGCTTGCCGAGACGATCGCTCAGTCCTCTATCAGCGTGTCCCAAGGCTGTTTGCTCAGCTTGCGCTCGCTCGTGGTGACGGCAGGTATGCCCGGCTGCAACGGACCTTGGGCCATGTTCAGCTCCTGGTACTGGATGATTGGGGGCTCGAACCGCTCAACGAACAGGCCCGCCACGACTTCCTCGAAATCCTCGAAGATCGCTATGGCCGTCGATCCACGATCATCACCAGTCAGCTTCCTGTGTCGGCATGGCATAGCGTCATAGGAGATCCAACTTACGCCGATGCGATCTTGGATCGCCTCGTTCATAACGCCCATCGCATCGAATTGAGCGGCGACAGTCTACGCCGAAATCTGCCGCGCAAAGCTTGACACTTCGCCTGAATGAAATGACAACAATCATCGCCTGCAGACCCCGCTAAACAGGGGGCGAGATCATCCCGGAAACCGGGGGCGCAATCATCTCGGAACAAAGGGGCGGCTTCATCGGAATCGGCACCACGTCCGTCGTTTCACTCTCGGACCGTGTCGAAGGTCTCAGGCATCGTCTGCCGCGGCCACATTTCGAAGGCGAGAGATGTAATCATCTACCCGGTCCAAAATGATTTCGAGACCGAGATAGCGAACGTAACCTCCTCCGCCCCGCTGGATAATTCCATCCAAGAAGATCTCGAAGGAATGACCATCACCCGCTAATCGAGTAACGAAGACCGCTCCACCACTCATGCCATCCAAAGGCTCTAAGTCCTCAGGATATCGCAACACGCCGCAGTTACTGCGGGACTCTAGGTGTCCCGACTTGCAGATCGGATGGATCCGCATCCCGCCATTCTCCATCACCATTCGCTGGAGATGGCTTGGCAAGCCTGAGGCTAAAACTAAATCACCAGCGCGACCGATGTGGCGACGTTCGACGGGGAAGAACTGATGTCCTGAGTATGATGGTAGCATCTCATACTCGACCACACCGATCACATAGTCACTTTCATCCTCTGTGGAACCAGGCGAGAATAGGTATGTGTTGAACGGAATATTGGTGCTGTCGGTGCCATCGTCCATCAGCACTACCAGATAGTCCAAGCGGTCCTTAAAAGCCGCTGCTGTTTCACCCGCGATCGTTGCTATTTGGTGGCGTGTGAAGACGGCGAAATGTCGCCCTCGGTACTGGAAGAGAACGGCACTACCCTGAAGTCCAAACAGCAAACGGCGAGCAACCGCGCCATCCTGCAGCGTGAGCTCGAACCCATCCAGACCATAGTGTTCGTCCCCAAGGGCGGCGAAACAAAGTGGTCGGATACATCGATCAGCGATCGTTGGCTCTTGTGGGTCCGTGAATCTCAGCATAGGAGGATCAATCCTTTCGACGGCGCGCACGAATTTCGTCAATTTGACGGTCAGTTTCAGCCTCGGCGGCTGCGCAACTCTCCGCGAGATCCTCGCGGAATTGCAAGGTGTCTCTCAGGAAGTCGACATAGGTGGCGACGGCCAGATGTGTGTTGGCCTTGGAGCGCAAGCGCTGAACCCGCCGCTTCCATCCTGGAACGGGATCCTTCTTGATCGTCAGGCGGTAGTTGGCGGCGAGCCAATCAACAAGGTCATGGATAGATCTGCCGGAAAAGCCATTCTCGCTTGCGAACTTGTGACCCACAGGCGAGAAGGCCAGCCGCCATGTCTGGCAATTGATTGTCGCCTGATCTCGCGTGATCCCCTTCCCCTTAGGAAACACGCCAGTTGAGATGACATCGAGGTAAACATTGTTCTCAGTGATGATAAAATCCATATGGTCCGCGAGCGCACCGATCGTCTTGCCTCTATCAAAATGGCACCGATCCTTCAGCGTTGCGCACGCCTTCTCAAAGTCACCTAGTTCGGCCGGATTGAGTCTGCTGCTGTTGAAATACTTCTTCGCGCGTTCCGGGATTACCATCTTATTGCCGTAGTAAAGACCACGCCCGGGAAACGCTTTCAGAATGTCGCAGGCTACCGAGAAGTAGAAATTAGCAATGGCTGGCAGTATGGCTTCGTGCTGGAGGCCGACATGGTACAGCTCGTTTCGGAACTCATGCATTATTGCAACTGTCCGCGCCTGTTCCTCTGTGACCATCTTCTCGATACGTGCAAACTTTAGCTTCGCGTCGAAGGATTGTCCGACAGCCTCGGCCAACTCCAGCTTATGGGGGTACGCCTCCTCTAAATGGTGCCAGCTCTTGAGGTGAGCGTGCTTTTCTGTAGCGAGCCTATGGATTGCTAGCTCTACCGCATTGTCGGTCAGCATCAACGCAAACCGGGCATCATGAACGCCGCCCTTGTCGAGATGTTCGAGGGCCAGATCCATCTGGTCAAGGAGAGCCGCGTAAAAGCTGAGAGCTGTCATCCTAGGTCAATCTCGTCTGCCGCTCGTCGACCTCGCTCGACAGAGAAGTTGTTCATCTTCGGCTCCTGCCGGCGTCATGGCAGGTTCGCGTCAATCACCTGTCGAAATTGGTTGTAGGACGTGCCCTCTAAGAATGATCTTGGTGCAGTCAATCTCGCCTATTATCGGTTCTAGGATCGACAAATCCTCACTCGTGGAGAAAATCACTTGTTGTCCACGAGCCTTCGATGTCGCTGCTCGTCGCAAAAGCTGCTCGAAGCTGACCTTCGAAGATGATTGTTGACGCGGTTCGTCGAAGACCAAAACACCTGGATGGTTCGTGCTGTAAGAAGCGGCGAGTTCGAGCAGCCCAAGCTGATACGCCCATTTCAATCTTATTGCGTCGCTTGCGGATGTCTCAAAACCGATCTCAAAACCCTCAACTTCGGGACGATACGTATCCTGGGAGATAGCAAGATCGTCGGGTTGAAAGGTTTTAAATCCAAACTGCCGCGCCTGTGCACGTAGCAATTCAGACAGACGGTTGAGCTTTGCCTTATCGCTGTCGGACAGCTCGTCGTCAGGAAGCGCGCTTCTCTGTTGAAGAAGCGTCGTATACTGCTCAGACAGGGTGCTGAAACTGCTCACCGCATCGTCAAAGAAAGACCGCAGTTCGGAAAAATCTCGAATCTTCCGTTCAATTAGAATTCGCTCTTCAATCGCTGAAGCCGAAACGCTCGTCGCCGGCGCTACTAAATCAGCTCTTAGTGTTCTTATTGCCGTGTACGCTTCGCTGAGATCTCGATTTAGTTGTGAGAGTAATCCTTCACGCTCTCGATTTTCCTCTTCTTCGCGCCGAAGTATGTCTTCAAACATTCTGATTTCAGATTTGATGTATGAGATATTATCTTCGATTGGCATGATCGATGCTAGCGCATTTTGCGAAAGTAGAGTGTCCTGCAAGCCTTGTTCGCAGGTGGGGCACCGGTCAGGGCTAAGTGACCATTGAACGCCTGAAAAGCGCTGTAGCTTTTGAACATCCTGGTTTTTTTGAAGATCTTCTCGCAGAGTCTGGATACGCCGTGTCAGGGCGTCAACGTCTGCTAATTTTACCTGCCTCACGCCGTTTAATGAAAGGCGCTGGACATTGAGGCTCTCCGCGTGGGCGATCACCTCGGCGAGTTTGGCTTCTATGGCGGGGACATTGTCGGACACGACCGGCACTTCGGCTTGGGAAATAGTGTCGAGTTCGGACTTCAGCGATCTAAGATGCTCATCAAGTGGCGTCCAGCCACCTCGTGTTGCCACTGACACGAACGCTTTCGCGATCGCATTCAAATCAACGATTGGCTTCGTACCAAGTGCCTCAATGCGTGACGCAGATCTGTTCAGCAGCTGGCTGAGGTCATGCCAATTTGTTTCCCATCTGCTGGTAAGAACGCTGATGCGTTGATTTAGCTGTTCACGTTTGCGCTCGATCTCATAGGCCTCAAGCCCCGCGATGAACTCCACTGCTCGTTTGTGGACTTCTCGAATGCGGAAATATGTCGGGATGGCTGCGGGGATGGAGGACCACCCAGACTTTTGCTCCACCCAGAACAGCGGGAACACGGTTTCGAGATAGAGCTTGACGTCTTCTTTCTCGTAGCCTCGAACGACAGGAAGCTCCCAGCCAAGAAAATTCTCGAGGAAATGATGAAAACCGTCCTCACGTTGAGCAGCACCCGGGTCTCGCACGAAGAACTGCTGGGTCCGATACTGGCCTTCAGGTTCAGACAGACCAGGGCCGAAATTTACTGTTATCAGGCGGTCGTCGAGTTTTGAGACGACCGGGCGATGGACCGTCGCTATTGTGCCGACTGAGTTTTCCAGTTCAAGCATCACGTCAGATTCAACGACTCGCACGCTCTCGCCAGTATCTGTCACAAGATGGCTTGTCATCGCGTGTGGAAGAGGGATCTCTCGGCGAGGGCTCAGCATTCGTTCCAAACCAAGAACGTAAATCATCCCTTGAAGGCAGGTTGATTTACCCATGGTGTTGTCGGCCCAAAGAACATTTAGCCCGTCGGTGAAACCGAGTTCAACTCCGTACCAGCCCCGCTCTGTGAGCGCACGAAGCCTGAGGCGTCTCAGTTTAAAAGTCATACAAGGTTCTCCGGACGCCAGACCGTTTTCATAAATCCATCAGTTAGTTTGGGCGCCACCTCGGAAAGGAAGGCTTTCTCGGCGTCAAGCACGCCGCTATCTTTGGCGACTGCCTCAGCTGCTTTGCGACCTTCGTCCGTCAGAACAACCACCGAACCTTTGTTAACGCTAACGAGGCCCATCGAATGGCTCAGCGCTACCGCGCGGTTCAGCCAAGGCTCGACCCTTACGGATACGTCGAGTGGTCGATACCGTCCCGCGATCAATCCTAGTGCCTCCTCTCGACCCTCCTCGAGTCGCACATTATGAGCGAGAAATTGGAGTTTCTGAAAACTCGCCTTTTTCCCTCGACTGTAAAATACACTTAGGAGTAGTATCGCCATCCCCCAGGCCATCCGCAAGTCGCCGGCGACAGGCTCTGGGCGGACGGTGAACGTGAACTTGGATGTATTAAGGATGTCTAAGAAAGGGCTTTCACGGGACATCTGGGAAATCCAATGGGCATTGCATTATCCATTCTGAGACGGTTCCAAACACGAGCTGATCGACGTTCTCGGGCGATAGGTTTGGCGCCGCACCCTTGATTGCTCCCTTCAGGTTCATAATCTCGTCGTTCAGGATGCCACTGGCCGAAACCGCAGTGGGGCCGGCAAACTCTAAATGGCGCCTCCGGCTAGCAATCACCGTGGCAAGATTGTCATGTAACTCTGGTGCCTGAGAACGAAGTGCACTCATAAGCGCCGCGCCCTGCAGATGATAACGAGTAGCGTCCGCAACCGCATCTTCAAGCTTTTGAGGAGTTGTACGCTTCGCGAGCTTCGTGCGAGCCGTTGACAGCAAATCTTGTGACCCCTCCTCCTTCTCCCAAGAGCTAATCTGCGGATTTGTCGGATTCGGAATGCTGAGTTTGATCAACGATAGTTGCGCCGCATTCAGCGTTAGGGCGTCAGCGCCGAAAAATGCTTGATCATGAATAAGGACCTCAAAGTCAGTGTCGAGGTAAGGCAGTGCTTTCGATCGGAGCTCTGTCGTCTTGTTCGCGCAGTGTATGTTGACGTCCTTGCTATCGTGTAATGGGCTGAGCAAGACCCATCTCTTTATCGGCGCGCCGAGGAAGAGTTTCGATACAATAACGTTGTTTTTTTGGAGCTTACCCAGATCCCTGGTGATCTTATCTTTTTGCTTCTTCGCGCGTTCAGCGACTCCGATCGGCTCTTCTACCGCGTAACACTGATATGCGACGCTATCCTTGTTGCAGTAATAGTCGATACCAAGGTCGCCCTGATCTTTGGCGGGCACCTTGTGAACGTTTAACACGCCATGCCGACAATTCAGGAGGCCAAGCGCAAATATCTCCCAGTCGTCGGGATTCCAAATAATTGTTGTTGATGGCAAGACTTCCCCCAATATTCAGTATAGATAATTTACATGAAGGACGGTTGCGTGCAATGGAAGATTATCGGCCTTAGGTAGCATCACTTTGCTTTTTGATCTCATTGGTAAATGTTCGCTCTGCGGCATTTCGCCTAGGCCGAGTGGGCGTGTTGAGATGATTCGCTTCCTGGACAGCAGGCGCGGTCTTCCGCATCTTCTTTGGGTGATTGAGATTTGTAAGCATGCTTTCACCCCATCGCTCTTAGTCCGCCTTGGGCTGACGACTGGCCCAGTACGACGTGTATTTTGGGCCTTTGGAATCGGGCGGCGACGGGGGCTCGTGAATCAAAACAGGCACCGGCGCGGGAAGGTCTGGCCCGACGATTATGGCTTCGCCAGGCGCTAGAGTCGGGATAAACAGAGCGGCGTTGCGATCAAGATCGCCGCAGGCTTTCTCGACCGCACTGCGATCTTCTTCGTTGGTCAGGCGATGCACAACCAGTGTGCCAAGTTGGCTGAGAACATCGGCCGGAATATCGCGGGGGCGCTGTGTGGCAAGGATCGTGGTCAGTCCGTATTTGCGCCCTTCTTTGGCGATAAGCCCAAACGCTTCAAGTTTCACGCTGGCATATTCGTCGCCAATGGTTCGCCCCAGGAATTGATGGGCCTCATCCAGCAGCGTGATCATCGGCTTGTCGCGAAAGGTGTTCTGCCGGGCGCGGGCCAAGAGAAAGCGCCCGATGACATTCATAAGGATTTCGCGCGAGTTGTGCTCGAACCGGACGTTTTTAAATGAAATGCGGAGGATATCCCGGTCTTCTGAGGCGAAAAACGATTCCAGAACCGCGACCAAGGACTGTCCGCCCTTGCCGAATAGGCATTCAAGCTCAGGGGAATGGATTAACGTGCGCATGCGCGCGATCAGGCTTTCGCAGTAGCCTACTGCTTGTTCATGGACGTTACCCCAGTGGCTCGGGTTGTCCCAATTCGTCGGCTGAACGCATTCCTGCTGCACCTGATCGGGAAGATTTTCGATGTCGAACTGGCAAAGCGGGCTGTGAATGACGTCGCTGTGAAGTTCCAAAGCTTTCAGAAACGGGCGGCGGTCCTTTTGCCTTTTCGTGAGCAGCTTCTTTTCATAGATCGCCACGCCTTCAAGCTGTCCCCCACTTTTCTTGACAAGCTTCAGACTCTTGATCGCTTCGCGGAGTTTAGGCCCCTGGCTTTGTCCCGATGGGCGAAACAGGGCGAACAGGTCGTCTTCCGTCATGAACTGGTAGGGGAAATGGACCTGCTGGCTGCCGGCTTCTTCGTTGTCGAAGGCATAGTGCGCCGATATGGCGGGGATCTCTGCAAATTCACCGGTGGGATCGAAGAGAATACATTTACCGCCAGCGGCTTTGATCTGCTGGAGGATGGTGGCTAAGGTCCAGCTCTTGCCGCCGCCCGTCGCGCCGAATACGCCGCAGTGGCGGCCGAAGAGCTTTTCAGGCGGCAGGCGCAAATGCACGCCGCTGCCCGCATCGAGCGTGCCGATGTCGAGGGCGCTCGCGCCGCTCGCCACCAGTGAATTTGCAATCAGTTCGCCGAACATGGATGGATCAGCCAAGTAGACAGCATCGCCGACGCGAGGATGGTGGCGGATGCCGCGCATGAGTTTGTTCTGTCGCTGATCTACCGAGGCCAGCAGTTGCACCCTGCCGACCGGGTGAGGTTCGGGCTGCGTGCCCAGAGTCGGCTCGACAGTCAGTCGCTCTGCGTCGGGTAGTTTGACTTCGACCAATCTTCCAAGGAGCTTGACCAGCTCGCAGTCCACGAACACGAAGTCGCCGACGGCGCCGCGCGCAAGGGCACGGCGCTCCGGCCGGGCGGTGGCGTAAGGCAAGTTCACTTGCACCGTTGACGCAGTCACGACAGAAATCGTGCCGACGTAGCGATCCGGATCAACCAGGCTGTGTTTGATCACGACTGTACCCCATCGCCGAAGCCCCGCGCGGCTTGCATACGGTCAAGATGGCGTTCGCGTTCGGTCTGGGCGACGAGATCGGGTATGGCGAGGGCCAAGTCCTCAAAGCGGCCGCTGAGCAGCGTGATACGCTGGTCGCCAATCCGCGCCAGGTGTTTGAACCTTTCGAAATAGCCGCTGACATGCTCCCGCACCGGGCTTTCCACGGCGACCGTATGATCGCCTTTCTCCAAGACATCGTCTCTGAGAAAGGCCACATCACACACGATCAGCTTGAGGCTCATATTGGCCTCCAGCGCGGCCATCACTGGCTTGCTCAGGTGGTCATCATTGAAGCCGAAGCCGGAGACAATGAGGGCGGTATCGGGTTCGCGCAGCGAGCTTTGAAACGCGCCCATCATGTCGAGATAGGGCGGCTCGAACGCTTCCTGGTATTTGCTGTCGCGCGGAAAGATCAGTAGCGGCGGCTCAGAACCCTCCGCCCGCACAATGTCGGCACCGCGACGCTTCCAGTCGATAGAGCCGTGTAGTTTGTAGAGATGGAAGACGTTCTCGATATAATCAGGCCCCTCCTTGGCATTCTCGCGGCGGACGATGTCGTGCGAGAAATGGCCGCGATCGTAGATTTGCGGCATCGCATGGGAAAAGCCATCAATGATGGTGAAACGCTGCGCCCGTGCCGCGTATTCAAAGCACAGATCGTAATTGGTCGTGAAAAACTTTGCGCGCGGTTTACGGACGCCGCGTCGTGCGATCTTGCGGATGATCGCGCCGTGCGCCTTGATGTCCGTATCGTTGCTGACGAAGCTGACGCGCTTGGAGATCGCCTTTTCGGCGGTTTCAATGAAGGTTTGAATTTTCTTACTGCTCTCATTGTTGAAGAGCTCGACGTAGATTTTGCATTGAGTCAGCAGTTTTTCGATGTTGGTGTCGGTCGCTTTGGCCTTGGGAATGAGATCAATGACTTCCTGGAAGGTCTCCTTCGTGGCGGCGGCTTCGACGGCGGTCCAGAGGTCACTCATGCCGGGCGCAGTGGGTGCGCCCTGTGCGGGATTTTTTGCACAGAATGATGCGCCGGCCCCGGTCAGGACCATCAGGTTCGAGGCGTTCATCGCCACGCTCAAAGCGAGATCAATATCGCGGTTCGCGCCGAAGCTGATAGTCTTGCCATCGCCGTCGACTTGATCGGCGAACTGAACCCAGCCCTTGACTGGATTGAACAGGCGCAGGTTATCGGCAGATGCCAGCAAGACGTCCCAGTATCCCAATGAATGTCCCCTCCCATACGACACGCGCTATCCCGTCATCAGAGCATTGCCGCAGACTACACGTCAAAATACATCGTGTAAGCATGTGCTGATAGTTTTGCGGGATTTCCCAGTCGAGAGACGTTGATATTTTTCTATGATCGGTACGCAGGTTAAGAGAACAAAGTCATGCCGAAACAGCGTATGCTCAGTGCGGATGCGCTCGGTTGCCATATACGCCCCTGAACATTAAAGGGGCACAGATATACGGTAGCAAAGTCAGGAGGCGAAAGACTGCGTGTTCCCTTGGAGATTGATTGCGTCCTTAGGCAAGTCGTAAACGGGTGGCGAGCGGCGCAACCACCCTCTACGACAGGAACGAGGGCAAAAACAGCGCCGCTTTTCCGCTTCGATCGTCCGCCGCTCAAGCGGTCGTTTGCGGAATGGGTAAAATCCCACGATAGGCTCCTTCCGGCAACCGCGGCCGACCCGGATCAGCCCTTCCATGCGACGGCTCTGCGGCAAATCGTGACCCGAGCCGGACGTTGCCGCACATCATCAGTACCGATGCCGACCAGCAGCCGGCACTCTCTGAATTCTGAATGCGGATTGCACGTTGGCCACCATCACTCTCCGCTCTCCGGCCGCACGATGCAACGAAATCCAAGATGCGAGATGGAGGTATCGATGGGCTGCGCCATCCGTGCCGCGGGCCGGTAACGTCGGCAGTAGTTGGGCGCGCAAAGATGCGAGCCGCCCTTGGTGACCTTGCGCGGGATCCTCACGTTCGGCTGAAGCTGGTCATAGCTCCCCTCGCGCTCGCCACCGCGCGGGTTGGCTGCGGTGCAGCAGGGGCTCTCGATCCGGCCGTGATCCTGGTACCAGTCGGTCGTCCATTGCCAGACATTGCCTGCCATGTCGTATAGTCCATAGCCGTTGGCCGGGAACGAGCCGACCGGCGCGGTATATTCGAAGCCGTCTGCCAAGGTGTTCCGGTACGGGAAGTCTCCTTGCCAGGTATTGGCCATGTGATTGCCTCCTGGAGTGAACTCGTCGCCCCAGACGTATTCGGCGCCGTCAAGGCCGCCCCGAGCGGCAAACTCCCATTCCGCTTCGCTCGGCAGTTCCTTGCCTGCCCATTTGGCATAAGCTACGACATCGTCGTAGGCCACGTGCACGACGGGGTGGTCGCCAAGCTTCCTGATTGAACTCGCCGAACCACGTGGATGGCGCCAGTTGGCGCCGCGGACATAGACCCACCAGTTGTAGTGGTCGCGCATATCGACGGGCGCTGAAGGCCTTTTGAACATGATCGAAGAGGGCGCCAGCATCTCTGGCTTGGCGCCCGGATAGTCCGCTGGGTCGGCCGGTTTCTCAGCGAGCGTCACGTAGCCTGTCGCCGAAACAAAGCGCTCGAAGTCAAGGTTCGTGACGGTGAAGCGATCCATCCAGAAGCCGTCGACTTGCACCCGGTGCGCCGGGGCCTCCTCCGGATAAGCCCTATCCGAGCCCATCAGAAACACTCCGCCAGGAATCCAGACCATGCGGGCAAACGGCGGTGTGCCGGGCGACTGAGGAGCTGCCGTTCGGTTCGAGACGCGCGTTTCGGTTCTCCTTACGCTACTCATTGCTCAGCTTTTGCGACCTGCCGGCAGGGGGCAAGATTCGCGTGCTTTCGAAGAACCAACTCGTTGGATCGATGATCGCGTTATTTTTCAAAACCGAATACCCTTTTCCAATCCTTCTTCATATCGACGACCGTCCAGCCGTCGGCGGCGGCCTGGTTCAGCCCCTCGTCAAGCCGACCAATGTTTGACTGGCGATCATAGGTCCATTCGCGCTCGCCATCGGTGTGGTGAACATAGAGACAGAAGCGGAGGCCGGACCCTGTGCAGGTCCATTGCAGCATCTGGAGGTCGCCGTCCGAGTTGCCGAAGGCAGCGATCGGTCGGCGGCCGATATGTCTCTGGATGCCGACGGGCTTGCCGGCCTTGTCGTCGATAAAATCGACCCCCGGCTCCTTCATCAGCACCGGCTTGCCGTCGCGGAGCTCGAATTGGGTCTTGCCCGCACTGCCGACCACCTGCTCAGGCGGAACTCCGTAAGTGTCCTCCGCAAAGGCGCGGACAAATTCGATACCGCCGCCCGTGACGATGAATGTCTTGAAGCCACTCGATCGAAGGAACGCGAGCAGTTCGAGCATCGGCTGATAGGCCATTTCGGTATATTGACGCTGGGTTTTCGGGTGCCGCGCCGTAGCAAGCCAGTCCTTGACGATCTTGTTGAACTCTTCGGTGGTCATGTCAGAGTGCGTTGCCGCAACCAATTCGACAATCGCATGCTCGCCACCTGCAAGGGCCCCCTTGATATCCCCCTTCAGAAGCGAGGCAAACGGTTCCTTGTCCGTCCATTCCGGATGCTGCGGTGCCAGCGCCTTCGCGCGGTCAATGGCGAACAAAACCTGGAAATAGAGAGGCTGTTCAGCCCAAAGGGTGCCGTCGTTATCGAATGTGGCGATGCGCTCTGCCGGCGCGACATAGTCCGGCCCGCCTTCTGCCGTCACCCGTGCAACGAAGTCGAGGATCGCCTGCTTCGATGCGCCGTCGTTCCATGATGGCAGCGGATCAGTCTGCGCCGCTGCCGGAAACGCCAAGGCCGCAATGCTGACCCAGATTGGGATCAGAAGCGCAAAAATGCGGGGGAACGATTTCATGAGACCTCTCCATCTTAAGATAAGAGGCGACCGGCCCTGCTGGTTGGGCTATGGGCCGGCCGCCGCCTACGACGCAGGAAGCTGCGCTAGTTGCCGCCCCCCGCCGCTGCACGCTGCATATTTTCCATCACCTGATCGATCGAGAAACTTCCGGGCTTCTGTCTGGGTGGGAACTCCTTGAACGTTTCCAAGAACTTGGCGACATAGGCCTGCGCCGGTACCACCACGAAGA
The DNA here is from genome assembly GCF_000379605.1 of Rhizobium giardinii bv. giardinii H152. Taxonomy (GTDB): domain Bacteria; phylum Pseudomonadota; class Alphaproteobacteria; order Rhizobiales; family Rhizobiaceae; genus Pararhizobium; species Pararhizobium giardinii. Next base: position 58,626 of record NZ_KB902687.1, read on the forward strand.
GGTGCTCCACACGCCAGCGTTCATAGTCCATGCCCTCATGGTCGGCCGTCTCGAATGGATCGGAGCGAAGATTGAAGAGCTTGGGTAGGCGCAGTGGTACAAAAGGCTCTTGCCAGACATTGAGGCCCTCTTCGCGTTGTTCGGCAAAGACGACCTTCCACTGCTGATAACGAAGGCCGACAAGCGAACCATCGTCAACGAAATAGATGAATTCCTTGCGCGGATCCTCTCCTTTCCCAGAGAGGTAGTCGGTGATGTTGTAGCCGTCGAGGTGCACCTTGAAGGTCTTCGCCCCGGCCGTGTGACCCTTGAGCAGCTTCTCCTTGATCTCGGGATCGCCGGCCGCGGCCACGAGCGTGGGGATCCAATCTTCATGCGCTACGACGTCGTTATAGATTGTGCCGGGGTTGATCACACCCGGCCAGCGCACCATACTCGGGACGCGGTAGCCGCCTTCCCAGTTGGTGTTCTTTTCACCGCGGAATGGTGACTGGCCACCGTCCGGCCATGTGAACTTCTCAGCGCCGTTGTCGGTTGAGTACATGACGATCGTGTTTTCCGACAGGCCGAGATCGTCCAGCGCCTTGAGCATCTCGCCAACATGGGCGTCGTGCTCCACCATCCCGTCCGGATATATTCCGAGGCCGGTCTTTCCCTGGCTCTCGGCCTTGAGCCGTGTCCAGATGTGCATGCGGGTCGAGTTCCACCAGAGGAAGAAGGGTTTGTCCTGTTCCTTGGCGCGCTTCAGGAAATCGATCGCGGCATCGGTGACCTCCTGATCGATCGTCTCCATCCGCTTTTTCGTGAGCGGTCCGGTGTCCTCGATGCGGCCGTCGGCATAGGTGTGGAGCACGCCGCGCGGTCCAAACTTCTTGTTGAACTCGGGGTCTTTCGGGTAGTCGGGATTCTCAGGTTCGTCTGAGGCATTGAGGTGGTAAAGGGAGCCGAAGAATTCGTCAAAGCCGTGGGCGGTCGGAAGATGTTCGTCGAGGTCACCGAGGTGGTTCTTACCGAACTGGCCGGTCATGTAGCCGAGCGGCTTGAGCAGGTCGGCGAGTGTAGGATCTTCCGCCTGCATTCCCTCCTTGGCCCCTGGCAAGCCGACCTTCAACAATCCGGTCCGGTATGGCGACTGACCGGTAATAAACGCCGCTCGACCGGCCGTGCAGCTCTGCTGGCCATAATAGTCGGTGAACAGTCCGCCCTCGGCGGCAATCCGGTCGATATTGGGCGTCTTGTAGCCCATCATGCCCTGGTTGTAGGCGCTGATGTTCCAATAGCCGACGTCGTCGCCCCACAGGATGAGGATGTTTGGAGGCTTGGTGGCAGCCTGGGCGTTGGCCGGCTTAGTCAGGGAGGCTAATACGCCGGAAGATAGCGCTGAAGCGACAAGCAGCGAGGTGCCGCTCAGCAGCAGATCGCGACGCCTCAATCCCGATTCAGTTTGATGTTTCTGTTCGGTGGTACCTGCTGGGATCTCCTTGCTCATGGCGCGCTCCTCCTTCGACGCGTTGAAAATTTCGTCGACCTGCGCCGGACCCGTCCAACGCAGGTACGTTCGATGCACACCTTGCATGCCGCTCCCCCGCTGGAGCTACTCATGGAGTGCAATGCTCGGCCCGAGAACGCAAAAATCGTGTGAATGGCTTGGCGGTTAACCATAAAGGCAAGCGCACCGGTTTAAGATACATCCGTTTGAAGCCAGGTTGCCGCTAGGGCCGCATGCTGCGGACGCCAGGATCGGACAATGACACCTTCCTGGCGCATAACAGCGCCGAGCCAGGCTGCCGGGCGATTCAGACGAGGATCGTGAACGATCGCAATGCGCCGAATTGTTTTGGCAGCCCTGCGCCAAGCGAGCAATGCATCGCCTCCGGGAGCGGAAAACGCCCAATCTTTGATACCGACCCAGTCCAACAAAAGCAGCACGTCGCCACGTCTGGGAAGGTCGGCAACCATGTCCGCAATGGCAACGAATTCGGAATCCGTCACCGGCCCGCGATGTCGGAATGCCAGAATATTGTCGCCAAACGTGGAGACGATCTCAAACAAAACAAGTCCTTGGGATGTTGCGCAAAACATCCCGAAGCATTGTTCCCGAAGTCGCAATGTTGCGCTACTCTGCCAGTGCAGAATTCGGCCCAAAACTGCAGCGCCGAATTGCTGTTGTGAGAGGCTGTGCCATGCCCCACGTCCGGAAAGATCCACTGGGCCGATTTTCGGCCGTCCGAACCCGCGATGTTGGCGAGCTTCGCCAGCGTCTATCGGGTCTGTTCTCTGTCCGATCACTCGATATAGGCCGTGGAGCGCAGCAGGATTTCGACGGACATCTCAATCACTACGAACTGCACGATGTCGGGCTGAGCTTTGCTCGATACGGTTCTTCGATTGAGGCATCCCTTTCGCATGGGGATTTTTATCTTCAAGGCTTTCCACTTCGAGGCGATGGCAGTTTTGTCGTCGACGGCTCAGAGACAATCGTCTCCCGCCGTCGTGGTTTGGTAGCAGGCGTGGGCGCCGAGGTGCGGCTTAGGTACTCACCGGACTTCGAGCATTTGATCGTGAGGATCAAGCCGCAAGCATTAATCAAGAAGCTCAGCGCGTTAATCGGCCGCCCAGTCGATCCGCCGTTGACGATCGTGACCGACATCGCACCGGATTCCCAGGCTGCGGCGGCCCAGTTCCGTCTGCTGGAGTTTGTCATCGGAGAGCTCGACCGTGAAGACGCTTCGCTTCCGCCGCTCGTCCTGGCCGAGCTTGAACAAGCGCTCCTCGTCGCCTTCCTTTGCAGCAACCGCCATAATTATAGTCACCTGCTCAACGAACAGCCGCTCTCACCGGCACCCTGGCAAGTGCGCAGGGTGGAGGAATATATCGAGCAGAACTGGGGTCAGCCGCTGACCATCGAGGCAATGGCTCTGGTTGCAAACGCAAGCGTGCGAAGTCTCTTTTATTCTTTCAAAAAAAGCCGCGGTGTCTCTCCGATGACCTTTGTCAAGCAGGTTCGCATACGCAATGCCAAGGCGATGCTGGCGAGCCCGAGCCCGACAACGAGTGTAACGTCGGTCGCCTACGCCTGCGGGTTCAGCAATCTCGGGCATTTCGCCAGATACTATTACAGCACCTTCGGTGAGCACCCATCCGATACACTCAGGAAGGCGTTCCGCAGCTCCGGCTCCCATTAGGCGCGACCAGCTTCGGTGACTGGGAGCTACACTGCCGCACAGACGGCCACGCTCTCCGGCAAGGTTTCGGCGGATCCGTTTGCAGGAAAGGATCGGTGCGATGGCGCCAAAACTGCGGACGAAGGGCGCGAGCGTCGTCATCGAAAAACTGCTGGAGCGGGATGCCGTGCCGGCCTCAGCTCCCGGCAGTCATCTTTCCCGCTGGGCGGCGACGCGGCTGTTCGAGCGGCTGCAAAATTTTGGCGCGGTGCGCGAACTTTCCGGCCGGACCTCGTTCCGGATTTTTGGATTGTGATCATGGCCGGATCGAACGCGGCAAAGGCAGAGAGAGTGGGGCGCAAGACGAGGTCGGAGGACAATGTCCTCATCGATCGCGAGCTTGAGGATTTGCCGCCGGACTTACGTTGGCGCGAATGGATGCTGCGCGTCGAGGCCGTGATTTCTGCCGCCGCGGAACCGGTCACCCGCGAGATTTTGGCGCGTGTGGTCGGCCGAAACTGCAGCGTCGAGCTTTTGATCGACGACTTGCGCGAGGAACTGCGGTCGCGTCCCTATGACATCGTCGCGGTCGCCGGCGGCTGGCAGCATCGAAGCCGTCCGGCTTATGCGCCCGCAATCCGCGCCGCGTTGTCCAACATTGTTCGGCAAGGAGGTGAGCCGCGACACGATCGCCAGCCTGCGCGACGCCGGCTTCCTCGGCTCAGGCCCGCGCAGCCCGACACCCGGCGCGCCCTACACCTATGTGACCACCAGGCATTTCCTGTCGGCGTTCGGACTGGAGAAGCTGCGCGATCTGCCCGATCTGGAGCGGATGGAGGACGACGGGCTGCTCAGTCGACAGGCGCTCGACGAAACCGCGACGGCTGAGCGTGACGGCGACGTCCTGGAGGACTGACTATAGTTTACGTTCCAATCAACTCCTGCACCTCGCGACGGCCGGGACCTGGGTTCATTCTGGCATAGGCGCCGAGCGGGTCTGGAAGCTTGATGTCCGGTTCGTTGCCCTCCGAGGCAACCGGCCGTCCTCTTCTTCGCCCGAGAGCGTTCGCAAGCAGCTCGATCCAGGCGCGGTGATCACTCGTCGGCGGAATCAGACGTCGCAGACGTCGCTCTTTGCAGTCCTTTTCGTCATCCGTAGCATCGTCCACCAGCCATTCATCGGGGCGACTGAGACGGTCGGCGCAGTACGCCCGTGCCGCTGTCGACAGACTTGTGAGGATCATCGTCGAGTAGTAGCCGCCGACACTGGGCATGCCCAAAAGACGGCGGACAAACACAGGACCAGACGGGGCGTGGGCGATTGCTTCCACGCTGCAGATATTATCAATGCATCGGTCGAGCGTTCTCGTCTCAGGACTGAGGTAGGGAATGGGTGCGCGGCGCAAGTCGTAGCCGCACGCGACACAATAATGTTGCGGCACCAGTTCGCCTTGGTCAAAGACCGCAATGCGGCCGTGGCAGGACGGACATCGGTCACGCAACCGGCAGCCATGCTCTGTGCAGGAAACCCGAGTCGCCAGCCGCCATCGCCGCCGAAAGTACGGCTGTGCATCTTCGGCCAGACAGCGGCAGCAGAACTGCAGCCAGGTCGATGCCCATTGACGGCCGTCGTTGCGTAGCGGCAGCAGGAGTTGCCTTGGCAAGTCATGCGACAACGTCATCGCGGCGAGCTGATTGTGCGCGATACCGGTGTTGGCGCTCAGCAGGTTCGCAACGTCATCTGGCAGCCTGAGATCAAGGGCTGCCGACCACATTCCCGGATTAAGCCTGTGTTCCGGCGTGCAAATTTGACCCCCTTGGCGGGGTAATCGGCGTCCAATTTTGACCCCCCTCAGATTCCATCTGACCATCCGGCTTTTGGCGGCGGATGGAGCGGGAGTTGAAGCGAGTGGATACGATTGCGCGTGTTCGACGGGCCTTCCATGTGCAGGGCTGGTCGGTGAAGAAGATTGTCCGGGAACTCCACGTGTCGCGCAACACGGTTCGCAAGATTCTGCGTTCCGACGAGACCGATTTTACCTATGAACGAGAGCGGCAACCGCTGCCAAGGATCGGAGCGTGGAAGGCCGAGATCGAGCGGTTTCTGACAGCGAATGAGGGCAAGCCGTCGCGTGAACGGCTAACGCTGATCCGGATTTACGAGGAGGTTCGGGCACTCGGCTACGATGGCAGTTATGACGCGATCCGCCGATATGCCAAGACCTGGGCGAAGAACCGGGGANCCGTGACAGCGGAAGCCTATGTGCCCCTCTATTACGCGCCAGGCGAAGCCTACCAGTTCGACTGGAGCCACGAGATCATTCTGGTCAACGGGGTGACNACGACCGTGAAGGTCGCGCACGTCCGGCTCTGCCACAGCCGGATGATGTTCGCCCGAGCCTATATGCGNGAGAGCCAGGAGATGGTGTTCGATGCCCATGACAAGGCCTTCGCCTTCTTCCGTGGCACCTGCACGCGCGGCATCTACGATAACATGAAGACTGCGGTCGAGGCGGTGTTCGTCGGCAAGGAGCGACAATACAATCGCCGCTTCCTGCAGATGTGCAGCCACTATCTGGTCCATCCCGTTGCCTGCACGCCCGCATCCGGATGGGAGAAGGGACAGGTCGAGAACCAGGTTGGCCTCGTGCGCGAACGCTTCTTCAC
>NZ_KB902688.1 GCF_000379605.1 Rhizobium giardinii bv. giardinii H152
CAATCGCGCGCGGCGCCACTTCCTCGGACTGGCGACTGCGGCGACAGCAAAAATCGCGCTCTTAGCCGCAGCTTTGTCTCCTTCGACTGCCCACGCCAAGGGAAAGGCGTGGTGGAAAACAGGCGGCGGTTCCCCTGGCCAGGGCCATGGGCCGTCCGGGGGGCATGGCCAGTCGGGGGGCCACGGCCAGTCGGGCGGGCACGGCCAGTCCGGCGGCAGCCCGATGTGCTTTCTGCGGGGCACCTCCATCATGACCCCGACAGGCGAGGTCTTCATCGAGGATCTTCACATCGGCGATCGCGTCGAAACGGCGGACGGCAAAGCCCGGGCGGTCAAATGGATCGGTCGCCACGCCTACAGGCGGAACGGTTCATCCTGGAACGATGCCGTCGTGCCGATCCGTATTTGGCGGCACGCGCTTGGCCACAGCACGCCTCATCGGGATCTCTATCTTTCTCCCGGCCACGCGCTGTTGATCGATGGCGTACTGATCAGGGTGAAGGACCTGGTCAACGGCACNTCGATTGCACCNGCTCCGCACCGAGAGACGATCGAGTATTACCAGATCATGCTCGACAGCCATGANGTGATCCTGGCCGANGGTGTCCCGGCCGAGACGTTCCTTCTCACGGCCAGCAACATCGAAGGCTTTGCGAACTTCGCTGAATTCACGCGCCTCTATCCCGGCGATCACCATCGTTCGATGACGCCTTGCGCACCCATCGTCAGTGTCGATTCGGGCCGCGAGCACCTGAAGGCGCTTCTGCCCCGCGGGGTCCGCCGTGCCTTTCAGATGCGCGAGCCGGTTCGAGACATCTCTGGACGGATCGCCGCTCGCGCCGGGCAAGTGATCGGATAGGACGGAGTTCGAAGGCGGACGAGATCCCCGCCANACTANGACGTTGGCGGGGCTAAGACGCGTTTGTTTCCTTACCGACCCTTGGAACAAACGCGTCTATTTTATGTTTTCCTTATTAAAGGAGATCGCCATGGAAACCCCCCATTCGAAACGCCTTCCGATCGGCGATCCTGGCTACCGCTCNGAGCTGCAAAAGGCCCTGAACTACTCGATCGTCGACCTGATCGATGAATTCACCGCCGCTGGATGGGACANGTGGGAAACGCTCAAGGCGCTGACCAAGGTCGTCTGTGACCATGCCCTGGCCCATCAAGAGGATCGCGATCAATCCCGCACGTCTCCAAAGCGAAAACCACCTGGCTCGGACAAGCCACCGCCGGCACAAGTAACTTCGTCGCGAAGCCAAGGTCACGGTATCCGATGACGCAGTACGTGTGGACGTTACGAGCGCCGGGCGTGCACTATCTTCAACGGGTCACGACGCTTGACGAGATGCAGGATGCGCTCACGAAACTGAAACTACCGGGTGGAGTTCCACCCGCGTGGATTTTGACGAATACGGGGTCTGGCGATGCCGCCGGCCACGGACGTTATACCCACAATGCTGGCGGCAAGGACGAATGGTCGCTGGCCTGGACGATGTTAGATTCGTAGCGAGGACTGCGGGCCAGGGAACCGGGCCCGACCACCGTGCGGGTTTTCGAGTGCCACCCATACCTCAGTGTCGCCGCTCAATGCCAGTGCTCCCTCGAACGGCTCAGACGATTGCATACAGCGCCGCTCGCAGCGTCCACGAATAGTCCGGGCGATCAGCCACTGATCCAAGACAATCGCACGCGCGGCTACCCGGCCATCGAAGTCTGCCTTCTTGCAGCGGAAACGAGAGTTGCACCTCCAAAGCCTTGACTTGAAGAAAGTTCCCACTGTGCCGCCAAGCTGGCTGCTGACCCTCCGAAAAAGTCGGGCACTTTCTCAACGGCAATAAAATCCCATTGGGTCTCGCAACCAAAATCCGTCTTGTGCGTTATACGCTGTTGTTTTGACATACTTCGAGCATCATTGCGCGGAGGCGATATGTGGGAGGTCAAAAAAAGAAAACGCCGCACGAGAGGCCCTTCGCCCTACGGCGACTTCGAATCTTCAAAAGCGACAGCCAAAACGATCGCAGAGGAAGAGCGAGCGGCGACGCGCAAGAAGAGTGAAGCACTGAAGGCACAGAGGCTCGCAAGGGCCGAAGATAAAAACGGCAACTGACGATCGCCTTGATGAGACGAGTGCACGCTGAAGTGTGAAAGTTCGCGACAATTGAGGCGATCCGCGACGGCCGTCCATTCTCATTCCAAGTCAACGCATGGCGGTCCGCTTAAATGTCAAGAGAGCGGTCATTTTGCCTCGACTAGAAGCTGCCTCACGGTCGCAAGTAAAGCAGCTTCGGATATCGGCTTGCTAACGACCACCCGACCGGACAGTGATGTCGGCAAGTCATATGTCGCGTATCCGGTCATAAATGCAAAAGGTATGTTGCATTCAGCGAGTCGTTCAGCGACCGGATAGGACGTTTCCCTGTTCAAATTTATGTCGAGCAGTGCCACCCGTATCTCAGTGTCGGCGATCAAGGCGAGTGCTTTTTCGACCGATGGGGTCGGACCGACTATTCCATATCCTGCCGCTCGGAGCGTCGACGAATAGTCCTCGGCGACCAGCCACTCGTCCTCGACAATCAGCACGCGCGGCTGCCCAGCCATGGAAGTTTGCCTTATTGCAGCGGAAACGAGAGTTGCACCTCCAAACCCCCTGACTTGAAGAAAGTTCCCACTGTGCCGCCGAGCCGATAAGCGATTTCACCCTTTAGCAGGGCGAAGCCAAAACCCGTCCGCTCTGGCTCACCGATCTGCGGCCCATCGCGCTCTTGCCACGTGAGAGCCATCGTCATGCCGTCGCTCGTCCACTGCAGAGCGACGCTGCCTTCGGGAACCGACAGCGCCCCATATTTGGCGGCGTTGGTCGCCAGTTCGTGGATAACCATACCGAGGGAAAGCCCATGCTGCGGCTTCAGTCGCAACGCCGGTCCGGACGTCTCAAACCGGCCGAGACCATAAGGCTCTATCTCCTGTCGAACGAGCTCATCGACCGACGCCTCCGCCCAGTTCTCGCGTGATAACAGGGCATGGGCGCGCGCCATCGAGTGCAGTCGCCCGACCAGCGCCTCGTTGAACTCCTGCGGTGACGAGGCGTTTTTCAGCGTATGGTTGGCAATGCTGATCACCACCGACAACATATTCTTTACGCGGTGGTTCAATTCCGAGATCAGCAGACGTTGGTGCTCCTCGGACTCCGCCAGCCGCGTGACGTCGATGAACGTCGCAACTACGCCTTCGATCCGACCGTCGCCGTCACGATATGGGATCAATTTCGCAAGATAGTGCGCACCCTCCTCGTTACGAGCAAGCTGATGCTCGATCATGTTCCCCGTCCCGAATACCTCGGCGATGTTCGTCTTCAATTCGGGATATTCGAGCTGCGAGGCAAGATCGGTCAACGGGCGACCAACATCAGCGGGGCGCAGATTGAAGAATGTCGAGGCAGCCGGCGTGAAGTTGCGGATAACTAGATTGCGATCAAGGAAAACCGTGGCGATCTGCGTGGCCTCGAAAAGGTTTTTCAGGTCACTGTTGGCCCGGTCGAGTTCCTCCAGTTTGCCGCTGAGCTCAGCATTGATCGTATTGAGCTCTTCGTTGAGCGATTGCATCTCTTCCCGAGAGGCTTCGAGTTCTTCATTGGCCGACTGCGATTCCTCATTGACCGAGACCAGCTCCTCGTTGGAGGATTTCAGCTCCTCCAGCACTGTCTCGTATTCTTCGATGGTCGATTGCAGGCGCTCGCGCGTCTCGCGCAGTTCGTGCTCCAGGTCGGCCGTGCCGTCGGCGCTTTGCTCCTGCTGCACCAGTTCGGTCCGATTGCGAGCCGCGCCGACCGGCTCGAACAGCACGAGGAACAGCGCTTCGCCGTGACCACGATCAGAAAGGGGTTCGATGGTGAGCGTCACGAATTGAACACGGTCTTCGTCCTCGTCGACGGCGACGTTGTCGCGTACAATCGTGCAGCGTGTATCAATCGCCTCGCGCAGGGCCGATCGCAAGTCGAGGCGCAGGCCACGGCGCGCGAGCGTCAGCAGCTGTCGCGTCGGCGCCCCTTGAACAGCCTCGAGGTATCTACCAGTTTTCGCCGAGTAATACACCACGTCGCCTTCGGCGTTCACCACGACATGTGCCGGTGAAAACCGCTCAAGCACCTGAGCCTCCACCGCTTGGCGCAACGGAAAACGTACCGTCGCGAACCGTTCGCCTGTGTGAAAATGCGCGCCGCTCGATAGGCTGTTGGCAATTGTCAGCGGCACACGCGGTGCGGTTTGAGCATGCGGTCGTGCCCGGAACAGGCGATGTTTCTTATCTATTGTGGCGAATAGGTTGCCGTGCTCGCTGATGCTTTCCGACGATCCCAGAAAGAGATAGCCACCGGGTTTCAACGCATAGTGGAAGGTCGGTATGACGCGCGCCTGAACATCCCGGCCGAAATAGATGAGCAGGTTGCGGCATGATATCAGGTCCATCCGCGAGAAGGGAGGATCGCGGATCACGCTGTGCGGGGAGAAGATACAAAGTTCCCTGACATCCTTCCTCAGCACATAGCTCGCGCCGTCCCTATCAAAGAAGCGCCGTCGACGCTCATTTGAAACCGCCTCAAGCAACGGTTCGGGATAGCGTCCCGCACGTGCCACCGCGATGGCAGGTTCGTCAATGTCGGTCGCGAATATCTGAACGCGCGGAATTTTGGTAAGAGTTTCCATGTGCTCGCGTAAAAGAATCCCAACTGAATAGACCTCCTCGCCGGTCGCGCAGCCTGGTATCCAGATTCGCACCGTGTCTGAGGCGGTGCGTCCTTCGAACAGACGAGGCACGACGACCTCGCCAAGCGCCTTGAACGCGTCGGCGTCGCGGAAGAAATTCGTGACATTAATCAGGAGGTCGCGAAAAAGGCTTTGCGCCTCGCCAGGATCCGTCCCCAGCCGTTCGACGTAGGCCTCGATAGACGTGACTTGGGCAAGCTGCATGCGCCGCCTCACCCGGCGGAAGAACGTCTTCGTCTTATAGCCGGAAAAATCATGGCCCGATTGACCGCGCAGCTCGGCACAGATCGCGTCGCGCGCGCCGACGAGTTTCTTGTCTTCTTCCTTCCACTCGCTGCCGTCCAGACTGCCCTTCAAATTTAGGCCGCCTGCCAACGAAACCAGCTTCTGGCCCATTTCTTCAGCGGAGATGGCGATGTCCACAACGCCGCTGGCGATCGCGCTCTGTGGCATATCGGGATTGTGGGGGCCTGATCCATTCGGGAGCTGCGCCATCGTGAGGCCGCCATTTTCCTTGATGGCTTTTAAGCCCAACGTACCATCGGAGTCGGCGCCAGAGAGAATGATGCCCACCGAACGTTCACCCTGGTCCTTCGCGAGGGTGCTGAAGAAGACGTCAATTGGCTTTCGTTCCCGATTTTGGACGTTGGACGTGTGGAGACGCAGCCGGGTATCGTCGATTGTCAGAATGGCATTTTGCGGCATGACATAAACGGCGTCAGGCTCGATGCGCATGTCGTCTTCCGCGACCTTGACAGGCATGTGGGTATATCGTCCGATCACCTCGTGCAGCAGGCTTTCGCGTTCGGGGCTGAGGTGCGTGACGACAGCGAATGCCATGCCGCAGTTGTCCGGGAGTCCCCTGAAGAAGCCTTCCATCGCGGAAATGCCGCCGGCGGAAGCGCCGATACCGACGATGGGAAATTTCAGAGAAGCGGCCACCAGCAAATCCTTTGGATCAAAGAACGCCAATGCGCTATCTTTGCTCTTTGACGCCGATATATCTTAGGCGCTGGAAACAGCCTTTACAACGAATTCCACACCTCCATAGCTCGTCCGAAATGCAAAGGCCCCAGCCCGCAGTTGCTGACGGCGATATCGTCATTCTTCCCAACCGATCCGGTCGGGGGCGTGCCTCAGTGCAAGTGGACATGTGGCATTTCTAGATGGCTGAAGACCGCCCATAGTGCATTCAGGCCTGCAGCACAAACGATGACTGCCGAAGGAAATCTCTTATCGCCTCAGCAGGCATCGGCGCCCCCAACAGATATCCCTGCAATCGATCGCACTTCTTCCTTTCGAGCCATGAGGCCTCGCCAGCATTCTCAACACCTTCTGCCGTCACAAACATCCCCAATCCGTGAGCAAGCTCGATAATAAATTGCACGATGATCTGGCACTTGCGATTGGTCTGGATGTCCTTGATGAAATACTTGTCGATCTTGATCGTGTCGAATGGAAAATTCTTCAAATAGGTCAGTGAGGAGTAGTGGGTGCCAAAGTCATCCAGCGCGATCCGAATGCCCAAGACCTCGAGGGTGTTGAGCACATCGAGGTTGTCGGTCGTGCGCTCAAGCAAGACCGATTCGGTTATCTCCAGTTCGAGTCGATCGGCTGGAAGTCCGACAGCATCTAGAATGCCGGCGATACGATCGGTGAGGCCATTCCGCAGAAACTCGACTGGGCTGAGATTGACAGCAACGATCAAATGCGGAGGCCAGGTTGTTGCTTCGCGGCATGCCTGTTCAAGCACCCACTCCCCGATCTTCCCCATTAGACCGTCAGCCTCCGCCATGGGAATGAACAGGGCCGGCGGTATTACTCCGGCGTACGGGTGGTGCCACCGCAGCAGAGCCTCAAAACCGACGATCCCCCGCGACAACCCGACGAGCGGTTGGTATTCAATGAAAAACTGCTTTTCCTGGAGCGCTACGCGTAAGCTTCGCCTCAGCATCTCGCGCTGCTCAAGCATAACGAGCATCGACCGGTTGAACGTTCTGGCCCGGCCACGTCCATCGTTCTTCGCAGCATAGAGCGCAATGTCGGCGGCCTTCATCAACTGCTCGCCGTCGTGCCCGTCGTCCGGTGCAATGGCGATTCCGATGCTGGCGCCGACAAACACGTTGATCCCATCTATCATGAAAGGTTCTCGTAGTGCGCTCACGAGGGATGCGGCGAGACGCTCCGCCTTGGCCGGCTGGTCGTCGCAGCATTGAAGGACCACAAATTCATCTCCGGCGAGCCTATAGGCGACTTCCCCTTGGCGCAGCGCAGACTGAATTCGATCGGCCGTCATCTTGAGCACGATATCGCCGGCCGCGTGACCGAGTGTGTCGTTGACCGGCTTGAATTCATCGAGATCGATTTGGATCAGCGCAAGTCGCCCGCTGCCAAGCAACTGTAGACTCGTCTGCAACTGGTCACTGAAGTGTCGCCGATTTGGCAAGCCAGTCAACGCGTCGTGCCTTGCCTGGTGGAATAGAAGGGCGCGCTCAGAATCAGCAGAAACGTGCGTTTCCGAAAGAGCTGTGCCCCCTCTTGTCTCGATCACGCCCAGCCCACTTTCCGTGCGAAAGATTAGCAGTGTGCGAACCGACCCGGATGGGGCAGATATGATGTCCACGCTTCGGGGAAAGCCAACGGCAAGCACGGACTCCACAGTTGATTTGCCCTCGGGGACCAAAAGTTCCGGATATGCGCGCCATATAGTCGGGTGTGTCTCAAAGACGGCTTTATACTTTTCCTCGAAGAGGGCGGAACAATTGATGAGCTGAAGCGCGCCGTTGTAAAACGAAACCAGTTCATCGATGAGATTTCTGTCGATGTCGGAGGGCGCATCATGCGGTGGCCGATCGATATCTGACATTTTGCTGGGCTCCATTCCATCGCCTTCTACTTTATTAGGGTATAATTCTATTCTCCTTTTCTCACAGCTGTTCTCATAACAGTGTTGATATTCATTGTCATGCAGGCCTGTGCACTAATAAATACTGTTGAATGCTGAGACGGCGCAGCGCGGGCGAATCGTGGTTTCCGCCCAAGGCCTGGTGGCGCAGGTGGATCTCGGCCGCAGGTAGTATTTGGAACCGAGGGGCATTTTCCCGCCGATGGTGGATTCGGCCCTGGCCGCCCGCGCCGCGACGGGGCCCATGGCTTTCCAACTACGTATATTTTCAATGGGTTGCCCTCACCGGGCTGTTGTGACCGAGCTCCGGCTGGATGCTTTAGTGCGCGAGCAGTTGCTCATACGTGCTTCGCAAGCGGTCAAAATGATCGCTTTCGGTCAGAAACCGCTCCCTAGAGGTCCAGTCCGGTCCCAGGCGGTGCTCCGCCAGATCATTACCGGACGAGCGCCTGCCCTGCGCCGTGAGCAGCCCCAATCCATTCAGCTATCATGATGTTGTTGTGCATTTCTTTCATGTCTAGGCGGCAGAATCCGAGAAGCGTCTTAATGTTGAAGCCATTGTCTCGGCAAGAAATCCTTCCATTCGTGATCGAAATGGCACATCTCGGGCCGCGCCTCTTCGCCCGGTCGCGTTGATCTTGGTCATCACCCTTGGAATTATTGCGTCAACTGTAATTGTGAACTGTGCAACGCGGCCATTTTCATTGGCGGCCACTTGTCGCACCTTCGGCATGCAGATCGGGAATGGACCCGGCCAGAAATGTTCGCAGGAGCGCACGATGAAACTCTATCACCATCCGCTGTCGGGTCATTCGCACCGGGCAGGTCTGTTCCTCTCGCTGCTTGGCCTGCCCCACGAACTGGTCGAGGTCGACCTGAAGACCGGCGCTCACAAGAAGACGGAATTTCTGAAGCTGAACCCGTTCGGCCAGGTGCCGGTGCTCGAGGATAATGACGTCGTGATCGCCGATTCGAACGCCATCCTGGTCTATCTGGCAAAGAAAGCCGCCCGTACGGATTGGCTGCCCGAAGACGCCAAGGGCGCCGCCGCCGTCCAGCGCTGGCTGTCGGTTGCCGCCGGTGAAGTGGCTTATGGTCCGGCCGCGGCGCGGCTGATCACCGTCTTCGGCGCCAAGTATAATCCCGAAGAGGTCATCGGCCGCGCCCATGCGCTGCTCAGCAAGCTCGAAGGCCGACTTACCGATCACCACTGGCTCGTCGGCGACGGGCCGACGATCGCGGACGTTGCGATCTACAGCTATGTGGCCCGTGCGCCGGAAGGCAACGTCGACCTCTCGACCTACCCTGCCGTCGACGCGTTCCTTCGTCGTGTCGAAGCGTTGCCGGGCTTCGTCCCCTTCGTTCAAACGCCCGTCGGCCTTGCCGCTTGATGCACGGGCGGGCGGCTTGCGTGCGCCCGATCTTCATTGTCGGGGAGACAGGACATGAACGAGACCTTGAAGTCCCTGCCGGGCTGGCACGAAGGCGAGACCTATCTGCAACAGACGGTCGGCGTCGCCGAACGCATGGCGGCCGTCGGCCAGCGTGTCATCCGGGATTTCATGCCAGACCAGCATCGCGACTTCTACGCGCAACTGCCGTTTATCGTGCTGGGCAGCGTCGACGACCGCGGTGACGCCTGGGCAACCTTGCTTGAAGGGCGCCCGGGCTTCATCTCCTCTCCATCGTCGACCACCTTGAATATCGCGGCCAGAAGAGATCCCAGCGACCCCGCAAGCAAGGGTTTGGTCGAGGGCCGGCCAATCGGCCTGCTTGGCATGGAGATGCACACAAGGCGGCGCAACCGCATGAACGGCTTCGTCTCCAATTCACCCAACGGGTTCCGCGTGGATGTCGACCAGAGCTTCGGAAACTGCCCGCGTTACATCCAGCTGCGGGATTTCGAATTCGTCCGTGACCCCGGCGGAGATTTTTCCGGCGTCGTCGAAGACCTGCCCGAGCTCGATGGTGCTGCACGCGCCATGATCACGGCCGCGGATGCGTTTTTTGTCGCCTCTTATGCCGACCGCGAAGATCGACGCCAGGTCGACGTGTCGCATCGCGGCGGCAAGGCCGGCTTCGTTCGCGTTGCAGACGACGGCACGCTCACCATTCCGGACTTCGACGGCAACCTCTTCTTTGCGACGCTCGGCAACATGCTGTTGAACGGCAAGGCCGGGCTTGTCTTCGTCGACTATACCAGCGGCGACATGCTGCAGATGACCGGTGACGCCAAGCTTATCCTCGATTCACCGGAGATCGCGGCGTTTCAGGGCGCCGAACGACTGTGGACGTTCAAGGCACGTCGGATCATCCGTGGGCGGAACGCATTGGCACTGCGCTGGTCCTTGCGGGACGACGGCTGGTCCGCCAATTCGCTGATGACCGGCGATTGGGCGCAGGCGGCCGACCGGCTGCGCGCTGCGGAGCTCGCCACACGGTGGCGCGTCCTGACCGTGACCAGGACTGTGGAAGAAAGCGCTTCCATCCGTTCATTTCACCTCCAGCCGAGCGATGGGGCGGGTTTGCTACCGCATGTTGCCGGCCAGCATCTGCCGATCCGCATCAGCGTGCCAGGCGTCGACAGACCTGTCGTCCGAACCTATACGCTGTCGGTGGCACCCTCGGACGGCCTTTACCGCATCAGTGTCAAGCGCGACGGCGCGGCATCGCAGCACCTCCACGATCATATCCGCGTCGGCGACACGATCGAGGCGCGCGCGCCGGCCGGCAGTTTTGCCATCGACGCCCGCGCTACCCGTCCGGCGGTACTGCTTGCCGGCGGAGTGGGGATCACGCCCCTGCTTGCCATATTGCGCCACGTTGTCTACGAGGGGCTGCGCAAGCAGCGCATCCGGCCGATCTTTCTTTTTCAAGCGGCGCGATCCAGGCAGGAGCGTCCGTTCGACCGGGAAATCGCCGAGCTCGTCAACGCAGCGCGAGGCGCGGTGAGGCTGATCCGGGTCTTGAGCGACGCCAGTGGCGCTGAAGAAGGCGCTGACTATGACGCCATCGGGCGCATCGACATGTCGCTCCTGTCCCGCCACCTGCCGTTCAACGATTATGACTTCTACCTCTGCGGGCCGCCGCAGTTCACCCAGTCACTATACGATGGGTTGCGCGGCTATAATATTGCTGATGGCCGCATTCACGCGGAGGCTTTCGGCCCGTCATCCCTGAAGCGAACGCCCGATGCCTGGGTGAGGCCGCCCCCTCGTCGACCACCATCCACAAAACCTGTATCGGTCGCCTTCATGGGATCGCTGAAGGAAGCCCGCTGGACACCCGAGGCCGGCACATTGCTGGAGCTGGCGGAGGCGCGCGGCCTCAGCCCCGAATTCAGTTGCCGGGAAGGTAGTTGCGGCACATGCCGCACCAAGCTCACCAAGGGCGCGGTGACCTACATCAAGGAACCGACGGCGGCGATTGCCGAAGGTGAAGTGCTGCTGTGCTGCTCGGTTCCCGCCGCACAGGAGGGTGGTGAGGAAAACCGGATCCAGCTCGAAATCTGACGCTTCCCTCTGATGCATTCGGCGCACCGCTCTCAACGGCCTGACGGCCGTTCCCGAAATCGATGCCCCCGCATCGGCTTGCAGCAAGACTAACCGTCGGTAGTCGCCTGGGCAGCGGCCACCCCACACTATCCATTTCCAACCTATAAGGAATCGAACCATGTCTCGTCCGCCACTTCCCCCTTTCAATGAACAGAGCGCCATCGAAAAGGTCCGCCTTGCAGAAGATGGCTGGAACAGCCGCGATGCAGCCAAGGTGGCGCTCGCCTATACACTCGATACACGTTGGCGCAACCGCGTCGAATTCGCGACCAATCGTGCCGAGGCTGAAGCTTTCCTCAGGCGCAAATGGAACCGCGAGCTCGACTACCGGCTGATCAAGGAGCTTTGGGCTTTCCAGGGCAACCGCATCGCCGTTCGCTATGCCTACGAATATCACGACGACAGCGGTCAGTGGTTTCGTGCCTATGGCAACGAGAACTGGGAATTCGCCGAGGACGGGCTGATGCTGGCGCGGCATGCCAGCATCAACGAGCACCCGATCACGGAGGCGGAGCGCAAGTTCCGCTGGCCGCTCGGTCGCCGGCCTGACGATCACCCGGGCTTGAGCGACTTCGGCTTTTAACGCCAGGTCCGGAGCGGGAGGTCGCCACCACGGCAGGTTTCAAGCTCGTTGCGCGGGCACGGCTGTCGATCGAGCTGGCGCTTGCCGCTGGACGCGGTGATCCCATTTTGCCCGACAGCAGAAATGGATGCGAAGGCGCTCGGCGTTACGGGGGCTGAAGTCGATATGGCCCGCAAGGGCTCGAGCTTCGATTTCCAGCTTTCCATGCCGATAGGCCTGGCCTGCAAACCCGACGCCGAGCACCGCGAGTGCGTCATGAAAGCCGGTATCGACGCACAAGCCCGCGCCGACATGGAAAGATTGGCGGCTTCCTGCACCAGCCGATCCCTGTTGCGATCAGCACAGGCAATCGACGACCTTTCATGACATCTCCAGCCATGTCATTGGTATCAATCTCGAAACTGTCTTGCTCGATCTGTTTCGGGATTGATACATTTCTGGGCGACGGTCACGTTGATCGACACGAGCAATCTTTGAGGGGCGAATGGACCGATGGCAGTCAATGCGGATTTTCGCGAAAGTTGCGGAGACCGGAAGTTTCGCGGATGCCGCGCGCCACATGCATATGAGTGCGCCGGCTGTCACCCGCGCTGTCGCAGCGCTTGAAGATCTGATTGGCGCCCGCCTTTTCGTGCGCACGACGCGCTCCGTCAAGATGACGGAGGCAGGCACACGGTATTTCGAAGATTGCCGCCGCATATTGGCGGATATCACCGAAGCGGAGGCTGCCGCGGGTGGTTCCTACGCGACTCCAACCGGTACGCTAGCCATCACGGCTTCAGTATTGTTCGGGCAGATGTATGTGCTGCCTATCGTGACCGAGTTCCTGAACACCTTCCCAACCATGCATGCAAGGACCCTGTTCATCGATCGTCCCGTCAACATCATCGAAGAAGGGGTGGACGTGGCCATCCGAATCGGCCATCTCCGGGACTCAGGTTTCTCCGCCATAAAGGTCGGAACTGTTCGCCATGTCATCTGCGGGTCCCCGAGCTACTTCGAGAGTCACGGCCTTCCAACCACGCCGGCCGACCTCAAGAACCATCGCATCGCCGCGTCCACAAGCGCCTGGGCATCGCCGGAATGGCGTTTCGCGAATGATCAGCGGGTGACGATCGACCCCCTTCTGCAATGCAACACCAACGACGCCGTGATCACAGCCGCCCGGTCAGGCTGGGGGCTCACCCGCGTCCTGCACTACCAGATCGGCCCGGCTCTTCTAGCGGGGGAGCTGCAGATCGTACTTAGCGACTATGAAGAGCCGCCAATGCCGATACACATCCTTCATCCGGAAGGGCGACACGCGCCTGCCAAGGTTCGGGCATTCGTTGACATGGCAGCAGCGCGCCTGCGGGAAAACCGGTTGTTGAACTAGATCCCGTCGTTGAGGGGCGGATTACCGCTCAAGTCGTGACGTTTGGTCATTATTTCATGTGTTGTAATTATCACTTCCACATTGAACAGATTATCGTTTTTCAGTGGAAAGATATGTTGGTTTCCAAGGCAGCCGCAGTCGGCGCCTCAAACCCTAAGGAGACCGCCATGAACCGCCTGATCATGAGCCTGATGCTGGCTACCGTCAGCTTTACCCCCATGTCCTTTGCAGCGTCGTCCACGCTCGACCAAGAAGCCATCACCCAGCAGGCTCCCGTTACCGTCCACTACCGGGTCGCACCGATCGATGGTGTGAACATCTTCTACCGCGAAGCCGGTCCAAAAGACGGCCCCGTAGTCGTTCTGCTGCATGGGTTCCCGACGTCTTCGCATATGTTCCGCAATCTGATGCCGCTTCTCGCCGACCGCTATCGAGTCATCGCGCCGGACTATCCGGGCTTTGGTCAGAGTGACGCTCCGGACCATACCAAATTCGCCTATACCTTTGGTCACTATGCCGACCTCGTCGACAGTTTGCTGGGTCACCTTGGTGCAAAAAAATACGCCATGTACGTCATGGATTATGGTGCGCCCGTCGGTTATCGTCTCGCCTTGAAGCATCCGGATCGCGTCACGGCTCTTATCGTACAGAACGGCAATGCCTATGATGAGGGTCTTCGCGAATTCTGGGACCCGATCAAAAAATACTGGACCGACGCCTCGAAGGAAAGCCGCGACGGGCTCTCTGGCCTGGTGACCCTGGAGACCACGAAATTCCAGTACACTGACGGCATGAGCGACCTGAGCCGCATCAGTCCCGATAACTGGATTCATGATCAGGCGCTGCTCGACCGTCCCGGCAACAAGGACATTCAGCTGGATCTCTTCTATGACTACCGCACCAATGTGCCGCTGTATCCGCAATTCCAGGCCTTTTTCCGTGATCGCAAGCCGCCGACGCTGATCGTGTGGGGCAAAAACGACAAGATCTTCCCTGCCGAGGGCGCGCATCCCTATCTTCGTGATCTCCCCGATGCCGAACTGCATCTTCTCGATACCGGCCATTTCGCGCTGGAGGACAAGCTTGACGTGATGGCGCCGCTCATTCACGACTTTCTCGATCGCAACCTCTAAGAAGAACTGAAACCAAAGTCGCGCAGCTTCTGAGGGCTGCGCGGCACATTGCGTTCGTGCGCTTCGGCTCTCCATGTTGGCGGGTCGTCCGGAGCGAGTGGGGTGATGCGTTGGACAGGTCCGGGTTGGCGATGAACAGACGACCGAGGGCCAACGCGACGCCGATACCTTCGTCAAGCATTGCCTCGCCCGCGCGGAGCTCACGATCAACGGGCCCCCTGCAGTTGCGGCTGCAGACTACTGGGATGGGCTATCCGACCCGTGAAACTGAACGATCCGGCTCAAAGGAACAAATTAGGCCATTCTCACGTTTCTGAGCGACAGCAGGGGCACCGGGACGGCGCCAGAATCGGCGCCCGAACCGCATCACCTTCAGGCTCATGTTAGGATGACCGATGCGTAACCTCCGGTATAGCGCAAGGAAAAATGACAGAGACGAGTATTGGTCCGTGATCGATATCTTCACCGGACAGCCGACCTTTTATAAGAACATCCAGCTCGACTGTCTGGACTTCGATGAAGTCGACGACATGGTCGATTGCCTCAACTACCTGAACATTCGACGCATAGGCACCCTGAAGCAGTCTTAAGGTGGGGCCACAAGAGCCAAGAAAGCCTGTCGAGCCCGCGATAAGAACGGTTGGATGATTTGTCTCTTTGGGCATGGCGAAGCCTTTGCAGCGCCCGGTCCGAGCGTTTCAACGTCCATGACCGGGTCGGCTCATGGAACCTCGAACGTTCCGGTTAAGTCCGCTTGGGCGAGGATATGCTTCCTGGCCTCGCGCCACATCGCCGCAATCCCGGCCGACGACGGCACGGAGAGGTTTGGAACGTCGAGCGCCGCGAGCCGGAAGTGGTAGTGATGCACGCCATGACCCTTTGGCGGCTGCGGCCCGTCGTAGCGAGCGTTGCCGAAATCATTTTCCGAAAACCGAGGGCCGCCACCGGGTGCCGTATCCGCGCTCTCCGGCAACTCGTTTACTTCGGCCGGAATATTGAAAATGCCGCAGTGTCTGAATGTGCCGCTGGGCGCGTCAGGGTCTTCGACGATCAACGCATAACTCTGCACCCCGTCTGGGGCACCAGTCCAAGTCAGCGGCGGAAAAAGATTCTCGCCCAGCCTTGAAAATTTCCTTGGAATCTTGCCGCCATCGGGGAAAGCGGAACTTACAAGTGTCAGCGACATCTAAGCCTCCCTGTTTTGACCCCTGTGGCTACATGCTCGCAGGGGAAGAACTCCAGAGCGCCCGAGAGAGAGAACCAACGGTGGTCGCGTATTGTTCCCGCATGGCGGTGTGCGAATTTCCGGCCCGGCGCTGTCGTTGTCGGCGCTTTGCAATTGGAGCGCTCCGGCCAGAGAGGCAGTCGACCGCAAGACACCCCGCCAATAACTCCGTTAACCGATTTCGCTACTGGACAGCGCATCAATGTCAGATCCTAAAACAGCCTGTCCAGGGGCGCACGAAATTCGCATCCCGTCCGACTCCCAAGCTCTCGCGAGTTTGCCTACTCCCCCGTCGATGTTGACGGAACCAACCCGGCGAGGTCGCGTTTGCCTTGTGGTTGGCTCCGTCCCCTCCGGCCGGAGTTTAGATCGAAGGACGAGGAGGATGAAACACACACTAGCGGGAAAATCTGTTGCGGCGTTGGTGCTGGCATTCTCAGTTTTCCATGCCTCGCCAGTAAAGGCTGAAGGGACCGCCCCCGCCGTTGACAATGATCGCTGCGGCGTCGATCCAGGTGTCGAGGGCAATCCGAAATCGTTCGGCGACAAGCTCGATGCATGCAACGGAGTCCTAAAGCCGCCTCGGGTCGGCGATAGTGAACTTGTCGAGCCGACACCGGACGTAGGTAAGACACCTGTCATTCGGCCGGGGGAGTTGCCCGAGCAACACGGCTCCAAACCCTGACGAAGGATCCGGCCGCCTCTCTACCAAGCGAGAAGGTCAGGTCATTTGCCGCGCTTGACCGGCGTCACCCGCCAAATGACGTTGCCAACGTCGTCGGCGACCAGCAGCGCACCCGTTTTGTCGAACGTGACGCCGACCGGGCGGCCCATCGCCTTGTCGCCGGCGCCGATGAAGCCGGTGAGGATGTCTTTCGGCCCGCCAGCCGGCTTCCCGTCGCGGAACGGCACGAAGATCACTTTATAGCCGCTGTGTACCCTTCGGTTCCACGAGCCGTGCTGGCCAACGAAGGCGCCGCCGCGGTATGGCTGCCGAAGCGAAGAGCCCTGATCGAAGGTGAGCCCCAGTGACGCGGTGTGGGCGCCCAGAGCATAGTCGGGCTTGATGGCACTGGCGACAAGGTCCGGCCTGCGCGGCTTGGCCCGAACGTCGACATTCTGGCCGAAATAGCTGTAAGGCCAGCCGTAGAAGCCCCCCTCGCGCAGGGAAGTCATATAGTCCGGCACCAGATCGTCGCCGATCTCGTCGCGCTCGTTGACGGTCACCCAGAGCTTGCCGCTTTGGGGATTCCAGGCAAGCCCATTGGGGTTTCGTAAGCCGGAAGCAAAAACCCGTGTCCTGCGGCTGGCAAGGTCGATCTCTAGTACCGCGGCACGGTCCTTCTCTGCCGCCATGCCATTCTCGCCCACATTGCTGTTGGAGCCGACGGTGGCATAGAGTTTGCCATTTCCACGGCCGGCGATCAGGTCCTTGGTCCAGTGGTGGTTGATGGAGCCCGCCGGCAGACCGACGATCCTTTGCGGCCGCGCCGTTATCCTTGTTTGACCGGTGGAATAGGGATAGGCGACGATGGCATCGGTGTTCGCGACATAGAGCTTTCCATGGAAGAGCGCCATGCCGAACGGCGAATTGAGGCCCTCGATGAAGGGGGTGCGCAGATCGGCGACCCCATCGCCGTCCGTATCCCGGAGCAGCGTGATACGGTTGGCACTCTTGGTCGCCGCGCCCGCTCGCTTCATGGCTTGAGCCATGAAGACCTTGCGCAGGCTGAAGCCGCTGTCCTTCTTGGCGGGCGCATTCGTCTCGGCGACGAGTATGTCGCCATTCGGCAGAAGATGCATCCAGCGCGGGTGGTCGAGGTCGCGGGCAAAAGCGTTCACTTTCAGGCCCTTTGCTGGTTTCGGGGTCGCCCCGCCGGGCCATCCCGTTGCTTCAGCGATGTTGATGGTCGGGAACAGCGTAGGTTTCGGTTTCGGCAGCACCGGATCGGAGCCATAGCCCCCGCTTGTCGCCGTCGTTGCAGTTCTCTGTGTTGAGGTACTGACACAACCGGCTGTGACAGCTGCGAAAAAGACACCCATTAGGAGCGGAACTCTACGAGATTTCATGATAGGCATCCTCGAATAGAAAGTTGCCTGACCGTTTGTCGTTGGACGCGCGGGCATCCCGGTTTATTCCCTGTCGCCAAACGCGCTTGAGGCTCCGCGACCCGACGCCGATATCGCCGGGCAAGATGCGCGGCAGCGTCCTTTGCGGGCGATCAGACCGGAATCGCGTAGCGGTCCGACCCGAAGCACGCAGTCGACGCTCTCCTCGACGTTAAACCGCCCGATCGGTGACGCGCAGTTCGATGTCGAGTCGGGGTGACGGGTGAGGAACTCCGGCAGCGCCGCACAATAACCTATCTCCCGATCCGGCCTCGCACATCGATCCTGAGACGACCGCGTGGCCTAACAGAGGTCTACCGGGACAATCCCCTCGGTTTCCGATTGACAGCGCGTCAGTGCGGCCGGGCAAGGATAGCCTAAGTCGATAAAAAATCAGCCCGATGCGGAGTGAAACAGTCAACCAGCCTTCCCTTCTCCAGCGCCTTGACGCCGTGCCTGAGACCGGACTGAACGATGAAGCTGTCACCGGCCTTCAGTATTTCCGTGCGCCCGTCGATCGTCACCTCGAAGAGGCCTTCGGCGACATAGCTCGATTGCACATGTGGGTGGGAATGCATCCAGCCTTCTCCGCCCTTTTCAAAGGCGAACTCGACCATCATCAGTTCATCCGTGTAGCATAGAATGCGGCGCAGATTTCCGTCAGGCGTCTTGTCCCAGACGCCCTCGGAGGCCCGCACGAAAATATCGGCACTTTGAACCATGATCACCTCGCCAGCCATCCGCCGTCTACCGGAAGGATAACACCATGCATGTAGTTCGATGCCCGGGCGAGCAGAAAGACTGCCGCGTCGCCGATGTCGTCAGACACGCCCCAGCGCCCGGCAGGAATACGCTCGAGGATGGCCTTGCTCCTGCCCGGATCGTTGCGGAGCGCTTCGGTGTTGTTGGTTTCGATATAGCCCGGGGCAATGGCATTCACGTTGATGCCACTGGCTGCCCACTCGTTGGCAAGCAGGCGCGTAATTCCGAGCACGCCGTGCTTCGACGCGGTGTAGGACGCTACCCGGATACCGCCCTGGAAAGACAGAAGTGAGGCAATATTGACGATGCGGCCGGGGCGTTTCATCTCGATGCACTTGCGGCCATAGGCTTGGCAGAGAAAGAACATGGACCGCAGATTGACGTCCATGACGTCATCCCAGTCATCTTCGGTAAAATCGATCGCATCGGCGCGGCGGATGATCCCGGCATTATTGACCAGTCCATCGAGCGGAGCGAACGCCATCAGTTCATTCAGCAGAGAAACCGCAGCCCCCGAATCGGCGATGTCCGCCTTTGCCGACAGGAAGCTCGCGCCCTCCGCCTCGACAAGCCGTGCCGTCTCGTCCATGGCCGAACGGCCAATGCCGATCACGGTGCCGCCGGCGCGAGCGATGGCAGCGGCGATACCTTGCCCGATGCCCGTATTGGCCCCGGTCACGGCGATGCGCTTCCCGTCAAGGCTGAAGGCGGAAAGATCGCTCATCGCATGTCTCCGATCGCAACGGCATCGACGTCGGTATAGTCGACATTATCGCCTGCCATGGCCCAGATGAAGGCATAGTTGGAAGTGCCGCAACCCGAATGGATCGACCAGACCGGCGACAGGACCGCCTCCTCGTTCGCCATCACGATATGCCGCGTCTCCGACGGTTCGCCCATGAAGTGGAAGACGCGGGCGTTGTCTGCGACGTCGAAGTAGAGATAGGCCTCCATGCGGCGGTCATGCACATGCGCGGGCATGGTGTTCCACACCGACCCCTTTGCAAGCTGCGTCATGCCGACGACGATCTGGCAGGTTTCGATCGTGGAGGTGAACTGGAATATGGAGCGCTCGTTCGACGTCTCCTGGCTTCCCAGATCGAGACGCTTGGCGTTGCCGAGCGTGATCAGCCGAGTCGGGTACTTGCAATGGGCGGGCGCCGACAGGATGTAGAATTTCGCGGGCGTTGCCGCGCTCTTGGAGGTGAACGCCACCTCCTCGCCCAGGCCGACGTAGAGCATATCGCGCGTGTCGAGCGCATGGGCGCCATCGCCTACGACGACCTCACCCGGGCCGCCGATATTGACGACCACAAGCTCCCGGCGCTCAAGGAAGGATTTCGTGCCGACCGGCTTGATAGCCTCCAGCTTCAGCGGGCCGTCGGTGGGAACAGCACCGCCGAGGATCATGCGATCGTAGTGCGTGTAGGTGAGATTTATCCGTCCCGGTTCGAAGAGATTGCCGATGTGGAAATTGTGGCGTAGTTCATCCGTACCCATTGCACCGGTGGCGAAGGGGTCGATCGCGAAACGGGTGGTATATTCAACTGTCATGTCACTCTTCTTCCATCGTTCAAAATGTTCGGATGCGGGCGGGTGGCGAAACCTGTAGGGTATAGTCTGCCTGCTGGCCCGAAAGGCGCTTGCGGTAGCGTTCCTGCGCGGCAGCCAGGTGCGCGCGCATGGCATCACGCGCGCCATCCGGATCACCAGCAGATATTGCCTGCAGAATCCGCAGATGTTCGCGTTGCAGGCCGCCGAGATACTCTTGGGAAAGAACCTCGACGGAATACCAGGGGGAATTCCGATCGCATGGAATGGTGCGGTCACCCAGGGCGTCCAGAATCTCGACGTAAAACGGGTTGTTGGTTGCTGAAGCGATCTCCCGATGAAAGGCGAAATCAGCTTTGCCTGTCGGCTCGCCCAGCTTCAGCAGATGTTCGAACTCGAAGAATGCCTCCTGGATACGGGCCTCTTGCGAGGGGCTGCGCCGCTGGGCAGCCAGGCCCGCGCTCTCGATCTCGATGCCCATGCGGACCTCAAGCACATTGACCGCCTGGCTGATGCGGTTACCCATATCCGCGGTGATGGCGCTGATCTTGCGCGTTGGATGATCCAGCACGAAGACCCCTGCGCCGTGTCTGGCTTCCACGAGATTGTCGGCCGCGAGAGCCGCAACGGCCTCGCGAACAACCGTCCGGCTGACGCCAAATATTTCCGTCATACGGAGCTCTGTCGGCAACCGTTCGCCAACTTCGAAATCGCCGGCGAGAATTTGCGCCCGCAAGGCTTGCGCGACATTCTCGAAGAGCTTCGGCTTGCGCTCGACCCTCATATCAGATGGATTTCCGCTCATCTGGATTTCCTACTTAAAAACGCTCGGCAGCCAAAGCGAGAGTGCCGGAATATATGTGACCAGCAGCAGCACAACGATACCCGCGCCATAAAAAGGCCAGATCGAACGCATGGCTTCCCACACCGATATCTTGCCGACGGCACAGGCAACGAACTGCACGCCGCCGACCGGTGGCGTATTGAGTCCGATGCCGTAGTTCAAGATCATGATCACCCCGAAATGCACGGGGTCGATACCATAGGCAGTCGCGATCGGCAGGAAAATTGGCGTGGTGATGATGATCGTCGGGCCCATGTCCATGAAAGTGCCGAGCACCAGCATCAGTACATTGAGCAGCAGCAGGATCATGATCGGGTTGTCCGAAAGGGTCTGCATCCAGGCGACGAGCGTGGACGGAACCCTCAGGAATGCCATAAGCCAGGAGAACGCCGCCGCGCAACCGATGATCAGCAGAACCATGGCAGTGGTGCGCACCGCGCCCATCGTCGCATGAACGAAGTCCCCCCAGCTCAACTGCCGATAGATGAGCAGCGTGACGAGCAGGGCATAGATAACCGCAATGCAGGAACTCTCCGTCGCCGTGAAGATGCCGGACCGTACGCCGCCGAATATGATGGCGATCAGCAGAAGGCCGGGCAGAGCCACGGCCAGCAGGTGCAAGGCGGCCACTACGCCGGGGAACCGCTCCGTCGGATAGCCGCGCCTGCGCGCGACAATATACGCCGTCACCATCAACACGGCGGCAAAGAGCAGACCGGGAACAACACCTGCCGTGAAGAGGTCGGCAATGGAAATCTTGCCTCCTGCCGAAATGGAATAGATGATCATGTTGTGCGAGGGCGGCAGGAGCAGTGCTATGAGCGCCGCCATCGATGTGACGTTGACTGCATAGTCAGCACCGTAACCGCGTGCCTTCATCTGCGGGATCATCAGGCCGCCGACGGCTGCCGCCTCGGCCACGGCCGAACCGGAAATGCCGCCGAAGAGCGTCGAGGTCAGGATGTTGACCTGGCCCAACCCGCCGCGCAAATGCCCGACAATTGACGCGGCGAAGGCAACAATGCGGCCGGCAATGCCGCCGCGCACCATCAGGTCGCCGGAATAGATGAAGAAGGGAATGGCGAGCATCGAAAAGACGCTCATGCCCGAATTCATGCGCTGGAAGACGACCAGCGGCGGCAAGCCCATGTAGATCACCGTCGCCAGGCTGGACACGCCGAGGCAAAAGGCAATGGGCGTGCCGATCAGCATCAGTAGCGTGAACGTGCCGAACAGTATCCAGAGTTCCATCTTCTCAATTCCTCTGCGCCACGACGGGCGTGTCCTTGGATGCGGCCTCGGCGGCGTCCCTGCGGACGTCACTGATATTCTCGAGCTCGACGGCGATTTCGGTCGGGGCCATTTCATCGAGGGCTTCGTCGATCGGGGCGCCGGTAACGCGCATGACGATGCGCTCAAGCGAAAACAGCGTGATGAGTGCGCCGCCACCGATCAGCGGCGCATAGTCCCATGCACCCGATATGCCGAGTGCCGGGAGCGTGGTGCCCCAGGTCAGTGCGACGAGATTGCCGCCATACCAGATCATCCCGAGCCCGAAGGCGAAGATGACGATATCGGAAATCATGCGCAGCCACTTCTTGCCGGCGGGCGGCAGGACGTAGAGCAGCACATCAAAGCCCATATGGTTGTTTTCACGCACGCCCACGGCAGCGCCGAGAAAAATGAACCAGCTCATGAGGATCACCGCGCCGGGCTCGGTCCAACTCGGTGAATCGTTGAGGACATAGCGGCAGAAAACCTGCCATGCGACGATGGCCGTCATGACGACCAGCCCTGCGCCGGCGACATAGAGCGCCGCGGTGTTCAGCTTCGCCAGCAAGGGCACGCCTGATCTGATATCGATGGACATGGCTTCTATTGTCTCCTGACCTTTCCGGCCTGCGGAAAGGAGCGGACCCGCCCGGCCCGGACAGGTCTTCGAAACCGGCCGCCCTTCCAACGGGAGGGGCGGCCGAACGAGCTTTACTGCACAGCCTGGACGTCGGCGACGAGCTTCTTCAGGACTTCATCCGTGATGTGCTTGTCGTAGACGGGCTTCATCGCATCGATGAAGCCTTGCTTCTCGACCTCGTTGATCTGGGCGCCGGCCTTTTCGACAGTCCCGCGCGATTCCTGCGTCTTGGCCGCCCACAGCTCGCGCTGCTTGGCAACGCTGTCCTTCGCCGCCTGCTTGAAGATCGCCTGATCTTCGGGCGTCAGCTTGTCGAAGGCGGCCTTGTTCATCACGAACGCTTCCGGAAGAATCGTATGTTCATCCAGCGAGTAATACTTGGCGACTTCGAAGTGCTTGGCGGTGTCGTAGCTGGGGAAGTTGTTCTCCGCGCCGTCGATGACGCCGGTCTCGATCGAGGAATAGACCTCGCCGTAGGGCATCGGGGTCGCATTGGCGCCGAGGGCGGCAACCATGTCGACGAAGATATCGGACTGGATGACGCGGAACTTCAGCCCCTTCATGTCTTCAACGGTCTTGATCGGCTTCTTGGAGTTGTAGAAGGAACGCGAACCGGCATCATAAAAGGCAAGCGCCACCAGCCCGGCCGGCTCGAACGCTGCCTTGATCTGGTCGCCGATCGGTCCGTCCATGACCTTGTGCATATGGTCTTCGGAGCGGAAGATGTAGGGTAGCGCCGGAACGATGGTTTCCTTCACGGTGCCGTTGAAGGGAGCCATGGAAACGCGGTTGAGCTCGATGACGCCGGAGCGAACCTGCTCGATCGTGTCCTTTTCCTCGCCGAGTTGGGCGGAGTGATAGACCTCCACTGCATAGCGTCCGCCAGTCCTTTCCTTGACGAGTTCGCCGAAATATTTGACGCCCTCGACGGTCGGATAGCCGTCCGGATGGGTGTCGGACGATTTCAGCACCGTCTCTGCCGACGCTACGCCCAGCATGAGCATCGAGGCGAGCGCAACGCTCGTCCAGAGTTTGGTAATATGCAACATTTTCTCCTCCCAGTTGGCGGGCCCTGCCCGCTGTTGCAGCCATAAAGTCAAAGGTTGTATGCCCTCTTGACGAGACCATACGTGAGCTCGTGCGCCAGCTCGTGCGCCTCTTCCTCCCGGAGACGATGCTCGGCAACGAGCCGCCCCAGGAAAGCGCAGTCGACCCGGCGGGCAACATCGTGCCGCGCCGGAATGGATGGAAAAGCCCGGGTGTCGTCGTTAAACCCGACGGTGTTGTAGAAGCCGGCTGTTTCCGTCGTCATCTCGCGGAAACGGCGCATGCCTTCCGGGCTGTCGTGGAACCACCAGGCCGGCCCCAGCTTCAGAGCCGGATAGACGCCGGCCAGCGGGGCAAGCTCGCGCGCATAGCTGGTTTCATCGAGCGTGAAAAGAATGATCGAAACGCGCGGGTCCGTACCAACCGCATCGAGCAAGGGCTTGAGCGAACCAACATAATCGGTTTGCGTGGGGATATCGAAACCCTTGTCGCGGCCGAACTTGCGGAAAACCGCCGGCGAATGATTGCGCCATGAGCCCGGATGGATCTGCATGACAAGGCCGTCATCGGCACTCATTTTTGCCATTTCGGTGAGCATCTGCGCACGAAACAAGGCCCGCTCGGACGCATCGGCCGTGCCGTGCCGAACCCTGTCGAAGAGCACCTCCGCCTCCCCCGCCGCCAGATTAGCGGTCTGCGCCGAGAGGACGCCGTGGTCGGTCGCCGTCGCGCCAAACGACTTGAAGTAGTCTCGGCGGTTCCTGTGCGCATCCAGATAACCCTGCCAGCGCCCGGTGTCGCAGCCGCTGACAGCGCCGAGCCTGTCGACGTTTTCCCTAAAGCCCTCAAAATCCGGGTCGATGACGGCATCCGGACGATAGGCGGGTAAGACGCGTCCGCTCCAGCCGCTGTCCCTGATCATTGCGTGCCACTTCAGTTCGTCGAGCGCGCTGTCCGTTGTCGAGATGACCTCGATGTTGAACCGCTCGAACAGCGCACGGGGGCGGAAGGCTTCCGTCGCCAGCTGGGCTGCGATCGCGTCGTAATAATTGTCCGCATTGTCGACGGTCAAAGGATCGCTGAGGTCAAACAGATTGGCGAAGGTATAATCCAGCCACAGCCGCGTCGGCGTCCCGCGAAATAGGTGATAATTCTCTGCAAAGCGGCGCCAGATCCGCCGGCCATCGGTCTCGACCGGCGCTCCGTCGAGCGTCGGCACGCCGAGTTCCTCGAGCGTTACGCCCTGGCTGAACAGCATGCGGAAAATGTAATGGTCCGGCACGATCAGCAGTTGCGCGGGGTCGGGAAACGGCTTGTTTTCGGCATACCAGCTCGGATCGGTATGCCCGTGCGGACTGACGATCGGCAGGTCCTTGATCCCAGCGTAGAGATCACGGGCCACGCTCCGCGAAGCGGGGTCAGCGGGAAACAGCAAATCTTGTGCAACCAGAGCCATCGCTTGAACCGCTCCTCCTTCGGCTGCTCGATGTGGTATGGCGAAACAGAGATCATGTCAACATACCAAAAAACATCAGTTGTATAATCACTTTCGGCTTGACGACTTTTGAGCGCTCGGGCACTGATGCCGCTACGTCCAGTGGGAGGAGCCATGACGGATCATCTTGAGGCGCCCGCTGCGCGCCTTGACAGCAGCACCCTGGAAACCCTGCCCGCCGATATCGCTCGGCCAGCTTATGCGCGCTCGCAGACGATGCCCGGTATCGTCCATCTGGGGCTCGGCGCCTTCCACCGAGCCCATCAGGCGGTTTTCGTCGATGACTGCCTGAATGACGCAGAGACAGGATGGGGCATCATCGGGGCGTCGCTGCGCAGCTCCGACACCCGCGACGCGCTGGCCCCCCAGGACGGGCTTTACACCCTTTCCGTCGTTGATGGCGGCGGCGAGCGCCTGCGGGTTATCGGTTGCCTTCTTCGGTCTCTTGTCGCGCCGGAAGACCCGGACGCCCTCTTGCAGGCGATGACCGATCCCGGTGTCAGGATCATTACCCTGACGGTCACCGAAAAGGCCTATATGCGGTCAGCCGCGGGCGATCTCGATCTCGCTCATCCTGACATCGTCTGGGACCTTGCCAACCCCAGGCAACCAACGACCATCCACGGCTTTCTGGCGGAAGCGATTTCACGGCGGCGCGCGGCGGGAACCGTCCCCTTCACTATTCTCTCCTGCGACAACCTCCCCGCCAATGGCGCGACGCTGAAACGTCTGCTCGTCGCCTTTGCAACGGCGCGCGACGAAGCGCTTGGCGCTTTCGTCGACAGCGACATCGCCTTCCCTTCCAGCATGGTCGACCGCATCGTGCCGGCCACTACCGACGAGGATCGCGCCCGCATCGCCGCAAGGCTTGGCGTGAGTGATGCCTGGCCGGTAACGACGGAGCCGTTCCTGCAATGGGTGGTGGAGGACAATTTTCCCGCAGGCCGCCCGCAATGGGAACGGTTCGGCGTTGAAATGGTCAGGGATGTGGCGCCATTCGAGGAAATGAAGCTGAGGCTGCTCAACGGCTCGCATTCCTCGATCGCCTATCTCGGCCTGCTGATGGGCAAGCCGACCGTTTCGGACGCCTTTTCCGATCCGTTGATCCGCCGGTTTGTCTCGCGGCTTTGGGCGGAAGCCATCCCGTCCCTGCCGGCTGATGCCGGCCTCAATCCGCAGGCCTACACGGCCGAACTTGAAAGACGTTACGACAATCCCGCCCTCAAGCACCGTACCGCGCAGATCGCCAATGACGGCAGCCAGAAACTGCCCCAGCGGATCATCGCCGTCGCGCTGGCGCGGCTTGCAGCCGGCGGTTCGGCCAGACACCTCATGCTGGCTCCAGCAGCATGGCTTGCCGCCGCGCAGGCACGCGGCCGGACTCTGCCGGCCAGCCATTTCACCGACCCGCTGGACCCTGTACTTGCCGAAATCTTCGCGAAAAATGCCAACGCTGGGCAAACCGCGCGCGCGGCCTTTGAAGCTGCGGGATTTGCCGCCGGCTCGCCATACAGGGAAGAACTCGTTGATCTGACGGCCAGCCATCTGAATGCCCTCCGGCGAAACGGGGCCGAGGCTACATTGAAGGAGTTGCTGGCATGAAGGAGACGTGGCGCTGGTTCGGTCCTGACGACACGGTAAAGCTCGCCCATGTCCATCAGGCGGGCGCGTCGGGCATCGTCAGCGCACTGCATCACCTGAACGACGGCCGCGCCTGGCCGGCCGACGAGATCGCAAGGCGCAAGGCCGAAATCGAGGGCGCCGGCCTGACCTGGGATGTGGTCGAAAGCATCATCGTGCACGAGGATATCAAGACGCGCACCGGCCGCTACACGGACTATATCGACAACTACAAGCAATCGGTCCGGGCGATTGCCGCCGCGGGCGTCAAGACGCTCTGCTACAACTTCATGGCGATTACCGACTGGACGCGCACCGATCTGCACGCCCCTATGCCGCATGGCGGCGACGCGCTTCGGTTCGACATCGTCGATTTCTGCGCCTACGACTTGCTTGTGCTGAAGCGGAAAGGCGCAGATGCCGACCACCCGGCAGAGCGCATCACCGAGGCGAAAACCCGCCTTGCCGCCATGAGCGAGAGTGACCTTGCCCGGCTGGAAAGCAACCTGATCGGCTGGGTTCCGGCGCGTGAATTCGTTTTCGATCGCGACAGTTTCCGCAGGGCGCTCGCCGTTTATGACGACTTGACGGTTGATGGCCTGCGTGAAAATCTTTTTTCCTTCCTGCGCGAGATCGTACCCGTGGCCGAGGAAGTCGGCGTGCGCATGGCGATCCATCCGGACGATCCCGCCTTTCCGATCTTCGGTTTGCCGAGGGTCGTCTCCACGGCCGAGGATGCGAAGGCGCTGCTCGATGCCGTGGATTCCCCCGCAAACGGGATTACGCTATGCACAGGCTCCTACGGATCGAACGCCGTCAACGATCTGCCTCAGATGGCCAAGGCCTTCGGTCCGAAAATCTACTTCGCGCATCTGCGCAACGTCACCAGGGAGCCGGACGGCTCCTTCCATGAGGCCGAGCATCTGGCCGGCGATACCGACATGGTGCGCGTCGTCGCCGCGCTGATGCGGGAAGAAGCCCGCCGGAAAAGCGAGGGCCGGGAAAACTGGCAGATCCCCATGCGCCCCGACCACGGCCATGCGATCATCGACGATATCGGCAAGAAGGTGAATCCCGGCTACTCCTGCATCGGGCGGCTGAAGGGGCTCGCAGAACTGCGCGGCATCCAGACCACCTTGTCGCTAACCGGCATTCCGGACTGGCTGTAGGAGACGGAGCCAATGGCTGCCTCCGGCAAATTCCGCGTCGGCATCATCGGTCTCGGCATGGCTTCGCCGCCGCACGTGTTGAGCCTTCTCGACCTGACGGACCGCTTGGATGTCGTCGGCGCCTTCAGCCCAAGCGCGGCGCGCAGAAGCGACTTCCATGCGCGCTTCGGCCTCCCGACGGTAGAAAATGTCGATGCGATCTTCGAGGATCGCTCCATCGATTATGTTGTCATCCTGACGCCGCCAAACACACATCTGGAACTGGTGCAGCGGGCCGCGCAGGCGGGCAAGCATGTTCTCCTCGAAAAGCCGCTGGATGTCACTCTGGAGCGCTCACGGCAGGTTGTCGAAACCGCCAGACAGGCATCGATCAGGCTAGGCATCACTTTCCAGCGCCGTTTCCGCACGACATTCGTCGAGGCGGCGCGGCGGATTGCCGAAGGAGAACTGGGAGGGATCGTCTCCGCTTCGATACGGCTCGCNAACTGGCGTCCGCAAAGCTATTATGACGAGCCGGGTCGCGGAACGCTTGCCCGCGATGGCGGCGGCGTACTGCTGACGCAGGCAATTCACACGATCGACCAATTGATCGCGCTCACCGGCCTCCCGGTAGAGGTCAGTTGCCTTGCCCTGACCAGCCCGATT
Source organism: Rhizobium giardinii bv. giardinii H152 (assembly GCF_000379605.1). Classification (GTDB taxonomy): domain Bacteria; phylum Pseudomonadota; class Alphaproteobacteria; order Rhizobiales; family Rhizobiaceae; genus Pararhizobium; species Pararhizobium giardinii. The sequence continues at coordinate 28,696 of NZ_KB902688.1, forward strand.
CATCGCATGGAAACCGAAGATCTGGTTCATGCCACCTTGCGTTTCGGCAATGGTGCCATCGGCGTCTTGAGTGCGACGACTGCGGCCTATCCCGGCTTTCCTGACAGCATTGAAATCCTTGGAACCAAAGGTTCCGCCAGACTGGAGGGCGATGGTGGCGTCATCGCCCTGATGGACGGCCGAACCTTCTTATTGACAGACGATACCGCCGATCGCGGCAGCGGCGCCGACCCGATGGCGTTCTCGCATCACAATCACCGCGCCTTGCACGAAGACTTCCTCATGGCACTGGAAAAGGATAGAGAACCGCGCGTCCAAGGTATTGATGCATTAGCTGCTCACTTGCTGATCGATGCCCTGTTAAGATCGGCAAAAGAGGGCGAAACTGCATATCTTAAACCGTTCACCATACTCCCAAAGTAGTTACCTCTGCCTGTAGCTCCGTATTTGCTCTTTACGGCAGTCAAACGTCGTCCATCACGGCAAGCGCTCCGATAAGAGTGACTGCTGTCGCTACGCCATCCTGCTTCAGCGTACTTGCACGCTACGAGATTTATCTGTGACGGCAACGCCGCTCGGCGCCATTTCCCGCATCGAACACGCACTTGCCTCGCTGTCTTCGCACCATCTGCAGAGGCGTTTCTGCCGACTATCTTCTCGACGACATCGGAGATCGTGTCGCATTCCGCTGGATATTGACGATGGGCGGAACATTCATGCGCGCCAGTGGTTACGGACGCGGCGATACGGTTTCGAGCGCGGAGGCGCAGAAGGTGGTGGAGGCTACGCCGGCACGGCCCCGGCGGGACTGAGTAGACATAGTAGACGCCCTCGTACAGGAGTTGGACATGACAGATGACGAGATTGCAACGGACAACCGGCTCGAAGAGGCAACACCGCTCGTTGATGAAGCGCTAGCAGCGACAGACCGGAAAGCGCACAATCAGGAGGAGCTCAGCGCGTTGCGATCAGAAGTCGCGCGGCTGCAGGATTCGCTCCGCGAAGCGGCCTCGGGAGCTGGGCGTCTGGCGATAAAAGAGTTCCGCCGCAAGGCACAGGCGAAGCCGATCATGGCCGCGGTAGCTGCGGGCTTTCTGGGCTTTTTGTACGGGGTTACACGATGAGCGCCACAGGCAATCGACCGAAAGATGTGGCCGCGGAATCGGGCTTAGTGGTAAGCGCCGCGCAGTCCTCAACGACGATCGCGCCTGTAGGGGCGGAGGACTTCTGGCGTCACGAGATCAAAGGCTTGCAGGGCGCCGAGCGCGACGGAGTCTAAGTTCCTGCCGGGCATCACGCTAATTGATCCCCTTGCGACAATCTTACCTCATGAGGAGCCCTCCGATGTCGAACGCCACAAACGAAGAGAAGCATGTTGGCCCTTCCGCTGGAACTAGCCCGACAGAATTCGGCCGGTCTGTCGAGAGCCGCGCCCAAATCCTCGACTCGACGACCGCCGCGGGCAGTGGGCCTGAACTTCTGAATATCTATCGCCTCGTTCCCATAGCGCAAGCCGACGATCCCCGGTGGGACAACTCGCCGTGTCAGGGTGAAGTGGTGGTTGCCGCGCGAACACCAGGCGATGCGCGCATCGTTGCCGCCGAACGTGAGCTCGATTTCATGGAAATTGATTCAGCTCCCGCCGAGGATGTGACTACAAGAAATGCGAGCGCGTTCAGGTCGGAAAAGCTCTACACCGTCATTGAGGTGGAGCATTCCCGACGAGATCTCAGACGTGGGGTGCTTAAGGGGAACATCAGCGTCGACACCGTCAAGCCCGTTCAGATCTGACGGTCCCGGGCTGTGTGCTCTGTGTCCAACCATGCAGAACGACCAACGCTCGCCGCGCAGGCCGTCGAGCAAGGCGACGATTGTTGCAGCGAAGCGGACGCAATACAGTTCTATGCGTTATACACCGAGGCGTTTGAGAGATCTCTCGCAAGACCGACGAATGTAACCGCGGCCGCAGTCGCCCTTCATCCCAACAGCGGTCATAAGTAATGCACGCTGCATGCTCAGCCAAATCCCGCGACTCGCTGCACGAACCAGAAAGCCGAAAGCGTTCCGATCAGATATGCGAACCAGAACCGCAAACGTGAGAAGTCGAGAACGAGCAGCAGTCTAAAGCTGGCAATCGCCGCAAGCGCGACAGCGACGAACACAAGCTGTCCTGCTTCGATACCGAGGTTGAACGCGAGCGGAACGTCTCCCTGGGATAATCCGATTTCGCGCAGGGCACCGCCAAATCCGAACCCATGCAACAAGCCGAACGGAAAGCTGATAAGCCAGGGATAGCGGCTCGAAAGATCGACGTGCCCTCGGGCGGTTCGGATGATCTCGGACGCTACGAACATGATGCTGAGCGCGACCAGCGCTTCGACGGGCGGCTGCGGCGCGGACGCGATGCCCAGGGCTGCGAAGACGAGCGTAATCGAATGCGCCACCGTGAACGAGGTCACGGTGAGCACAAGTGCCTTCGGCTTGCAGATCAGGAGCAGCATGGGGAGAACGAATAGAAGATGGTCGATCCCCAGCATGATGTGCTGGATGCCCAGAGGCGGTCTAACAGCGTAGAAGGAAATGCATCCGCCGAGAGGCTCGGCATCCGCGGATGGGCCTTTTCCCTTACAGGAACGGCTTCAGGCAACCTTGCTGAAGGTTCGTCCTTCCTTGCCGAGATAGGCGTCGAAAGCTGCAGCGACGGACCGGACGATGAAGCGATATTGCTCGTTCACGAGAACTGCACCTCCGGCCACAAGAACAAGACCGTCGCCAAGCAGTTCGTCCAGCTTCGGGTTGTTTTCGAGGACAAGCTCGGGATCGAACCCATGCCTTCCGGCGATGGCCGCGACATCGACGGTGAAATCACACATGACCCGCTCGATCAGTTCTGCCCGGAACCGGTCCTCAGGTGTCAGATGATATCCCTTGGCGATGGCAAGCTCACCAGCGGCGACGCGATCGGCGTAGAGGCCCGGCGGTACTTCGTTCTGGGCACAGCCTTGAGCAAATTTTCCGATCGCCGAGGCACCAAGGCCGATGAGCGTCTTGCAATCATCCGTGGTGTAACCCTGGAAATTACGATGGAGCCGGCCGCTCATCTGCGCCACAGAAAGTTCGTCATCCGGCAAGGCGAAGTGATCCAGTCCTATCCTTGCGTATCCGGCGGTAACGAGGGCCTTTGCGATTGCTTCCGCCTGCTCAGCCCGCAAATGCGCATCTGGCAACGCGGCTTCGTCGATCATCCGCTGATGTTTCTTGAAAGCCGGGATATGGGCATAGCCGAACACGGCAAACCGGTCCGGACGCATGGCAACCGCCGCCTCGACCGTTGCGACGCAGGATTCAACCGTTTGATGAGGCAGCCCGTAAATCAGGTCGAAATTCAGACGCGTAACACCTGCTTTTCTCAGATGCTCCACTGCCAGCGCGGTAACCTCGACGCTTTGGATGCGGTTGATCGCTTTCTGGACGACCGGGTCGAAGCTCTGCACGCCAAGGCTTGCGCGCGTGACACCTGCCTGGCCAAGAGCAGCGGCCATCTCGCCAGACAAGGTTCGCGGGTCGATTTCAACCGCCGTATTGAGTGCCGGCGCACATCCGAGCCTGCTTCGGATGGCGTCCATCAGCGCGATGAATTCGACGGGTTGAATAATCGTCGGCGTGCCGCCGCCAAAATGGATTTCTCCGACCGAGAGGCTCTGGTTGCGTAGCTGTGCAACCAGCTCGATCTCACGATGCAGAACTTCGAGATAATCCATGATCGGCCGATCGCGTTGAGTGATTGTCGTGTGGCAGCCGCAGTACCAGCACATCGAGCGGCAAAACGGAATATGAAGATAGAGTGACGTGCGCTCGCCGGAGGGAATGGATGCGATCCAGTCGGCATAGATCGTCTTGTCGGGCATCGCGGCAAAGTGCGGCGCGGTCGGATAGCTGGTGTAACGAGGCAGACGCGCCTCGCCGTATTTTTCCATGATTGCCTGGGACATCGGGCTCTCTTTGCTGTTCATCGTGCCACAAATCTAAAAGACGGCCGCCTGCCGGTCTTTGAGCGAGGTCAATGAAATTGTCCGCATTTCCGACGATTGTTTGCTCGGCAGCAAATTGGCACCAGCGCCCCGGCGCTATCCTTGCACCGGCCGTGTGAGAACCGCCTCGTCATTCGGCAGATGCAACAGAGGCCCGTGGAACGTTTCATCGAGCACCCAAAACATACCGCTGATCGATGTCAGGACTCCGCCGCAGCATGGGCATGGCGGGCGTATGTCGATCTGGTCGCTGCGTTGTTAGCAGGCTGCGGGCAGCGTTCAGGATTCGCGGGCGCGGCGATGCTGATCCTTCGGGGACCTCAGATGATCACACCAGCCTCGCGGCGAGTACCCTCCCGCGAAGCGGGTTCGTGCCGGGCGCGAAGCGCGCCAGGCAGAGAAGCGGCATATTTTTGTCTCGCAATTGCATTCCTGGGTCCATTGGCTGCACACCCGTTCCCCAGCTTCTCCCGCGTGGCTTCGTGCGGGATCCCGAACGCGTGGCCTACTTGAACAGCAATTACGGCAGGTCAAGTGTGCGATACCGACGACGTGCTTCTTGATATTGGCGCTATATGCCATACCTCTAAAATTATAGCCGTAGATCAACCCGTCTCCGGGTTTGGTCCCAATGATAGCCAGCGTCACTCGTCGGGAGGACGATATGAAGCACCATGAACTTGACCAACTGCTGACCCTTGCCAAGATTGGCCAGGATTTCCCTCAGCTCCTGTCGCGCGATAAGCGTCTCCAACGTTGGGTAGACCTTCTTGAAGTTGATCCACACCGGGTCCTCTCGACGTTGCATGAGACAGAATATCAGCCGGCCAGGGCACGATCGGCACTACGTTGCGACAATTCGGCCCTTTCGGTCGCCTTCGACGATCCTCTGCTTCGGGCGACCGGTTTGGAGAACGACACTTACGGGGAAGCGAAGCGGTTTTTCCAACTTTCCGACGGCCAGTTGCACGACATCGTCTGCTTCTGCCATTTCGGCACGACGGTAAGCGCGGCAAGGACGGCGCGCTATATCAGGGCAAAACATATTGATCGGACGGCAGGAATCTGGGCACGCCTGTGCGCATTTTTCGCGTGATCCGCCTCGATGAGCGCCGGAGAGAAGGCAGCGGCCAGTATCTTCATTGTGCTGGCACTGGGAACCCTTTTTCCGGCGCTTCGAGCTCGCTGACCACGTCAATGGCGCGAAGCTGACGGGCGGACCCGTCGACCTGAAACTCCGCGCCGTTTATTGTTCCGCGACGCCACGGCCGCCCTTATGACCCGTGAAAGGCCAGGCAGAATAGTGAACGTCGCCTCACGACGTGGCGTCAACGGAGCGTCTTCTGTTGTCTTCGTTCAACTTGACTGTAACGACAGCACGTCATGCTGACACCAAAGGTGCGGCCGGCCAGCGCAACGGCTGACCCCGCGCAACGCCACAGCTCGGCGTTGAGATGACCGCTATTTGGCTGATCATCGACGCCGCGGTTGACAGCCGCCATTTCGCCATTCCAACATCTTTCTACCCTCGTGGCGATCTGTCTCTTCTGACATTTGGCCTGTAAGCGATTTCGCAATGCAGCTTGCAGTACGGCTTTGGTCCATCGGCCCGCGAACCACAAAACAAATAGAACTTGCGCGGCGCGGGGCTGTTGACTGGCCACCGGCATGAATTGGGTTTCAATTCCAACAGCGTCAGAAATTTTAACGCTGGTTCGGCCGTTGCATGCTCTTCCTTGTTAAGGGGCGGCCGGGCACTCGCCGTTTCCAAACGTCGACTCTCCTTCGATCCGATTGTTTCAAACCAACCGACTTTTCGGCTTATTGTTCCGGAAAAACGTAAGGGTCACATGCCATTAGTGGCAAGCACTGACGATCGGGTGGCTTTTACGAGGCAGCAGGCCTGGCGCCCGAGAATTCATCAACCAGAAACGTGTGCTCGTACGAACAGCGCAAGCGAGATATCGAAGGAAAGCTTTTCGATAAGTTCATAAACTTGGGATGCCCGTACGCGTCGCGGCGGGCATCCCTGGCGATCAAGCCGGGCGTGAGGATTCTGCCGTTCATCCCAAAGAGCCCACGCCGATATTGCTGCGACCAGCAGGCCCAGGACCACATGGGTCCACATAGCGTCGACATGTGAGGCGAAATTTGCCTTTGCTTGTGGCTGTGATCTGCCTGTGGACAGGGCCCTTCTCACGCCACGCCCCTCGCAACCATTACGAACCCTAGGCTTGGCTGTTGGTCATCTGATGAATGGGGAATGCTGCCGCAAGAGAATTTTTGCGGTTGCACCTGAACGAGCGGAATGGACATCGCAACTGTTTCACAGCGTCCCGACGAAGGAAGAGGAACATTTCTGCGGGTCGCCAGTTAGCGCACAGCCAAATGGGAGGTGACACCAATGGACACCGACAAAGCTCCCTCGCGCTTTGGGCTTCTAGCAGAGCTGCCCGACAAAACGCGAAAAATCGTCGTTGGCCCGGACAAGGTGATGATGATTGTCAGCGTCATCGCGGTAGCGGCCTTTGTAATTTACTCGGTCCTAATGCTTTACGCGATCATGACCGTTTCTTGACTGCTGCCAGGGCGAGTTGCTAACGGGGCGTGTGGCGCCCTGATGATCCGGCGCGCTCTTAACACCACGGTTCTTGATAGCGGGCAAAGCTCAGCAAATCGAGTTCGCGGCCGCAGGGCACCCTCAATCCTGACAGAGCATCCGCTAGGGCGGCGAGGATGCGGCTGTTTTCGCAACCGGCGTTGCGGCGCTTTACGCGGTATTCTTCACCTTCTTAAAGAGCGGCGACCATGTGATTGTCGGCGACGTGACCTACAAGGCGGTCTGCTGTTTTCGGAGCTCTGCCACAGCGCTACAACATAGCCACCTTCGTCGATATGGGCGACATGGATGCCGTCAGAGCGGCAGTCCGCCCGAACACCAAGCTGATCCCCGCCGAGACCATTGCAAGGACCAGTTTGCTGGCAGGGCTATGGCGCGGTCATGGCTTTTGCCGTCGACGGCGATCCCGACACGCAGAACAGGTTTGTCGCAATCTCAAGATTATCACCTCAGCGGCTTCGCTTGGTCATGACGAAAGCCTGGTCGTCCATGTGGGGGGCAGTGACCGCGGCGGCTCCGATCGTTACCCGCCGAACTTCCAGATATTCGGACATCTGCGGCTTTCGATCGGTCTGGAAGATGCCGAGGATCTCATCGCCGACATCACCAATGCGCTGGACGAGACCTTCGGAGCGAACTGAAAGGAACATGAATGAGGCCGAAGTGGATTGCGCCTTCACGAGCAAATCACTTCGCCTTCGCGCCTGATGCTCGGCTGACCGAAGGTCCGCCGGGAAGGACACTATGTACTGGTTTATCCTGTTTGTCGCCGGTCTGCTCGAGACGTCTGGGCATTATACATGAAGCGCTCAGCGGGATTCACATTGCTCATGCCGTCGGCAATCACCGTAATTGCGATGATTGCCGACGGCGTGCTGCTGTCAATCTCGATGAAAGTTCTGCCGCACGGGACCGCCTCTACGGTCTGGACCGGGATTCGTGCCGTCGGCTCGTTCTTGCTCGGAATGGCGATCCTTGGAGAGCCGGCGTCACCCATGCGTCAGGCGGCAGGTGCCTTGATCTTGTCGGGGATCCTCATGATGAAGCTCGCCAGTACCTGATCTGCCTCGGGCAGGAGATTGAGCAAACTGCACTGCTCTTTGGTCTATCTGCATGGTTCCTGCAGAGCAATCCGCATCCCATGCTTAGCCTCATGGACTTCACTGGAGGATCGTTATGACCGTTTACAATATCGCTCTCATCGGATTTGGCGGCGTCAATCGTGCCCTGGCAGAACTCATTGCCGCCAAGAACCAGCTCTGGGAGCGCGATCTCGGCTTCCGCCTGAATATCGTCGCAGTGAGCGACCTCTATCTTGGCTCGGTGATTTCGCCGAACGGGCTTGATGCCATGACCCTTATAGAGGCGAAGTTCGAAAAAGGTGGCTTTGGACAGCTTTCCGGCGGAAATGCTGAAACCGACAACGAAACCATCATCAAGATGGCACCTGCGGACATTATCGTCGAAGCAACCTTCACCAATCCCAAGGACGGCGAACCCGCCGTCTCGCATTGCCGCTGGGCGCTTGAGACAGGCAAGCACGTTGTCACCACCAACAAAGGCCCCGTCGCCATCGCTGCACAAGCACTTAAGGCACTCGCGACAGCCAACGGCGTGCGCTTCGAGTACGAGGGCGCAGTGATGAGCGGCACTCCTGTTATTCGCATGGCCGAGAATACGCTTGCCGGCGCCGAGTTGAAGGGTTTCGAAGGGATCCTCAACGGCACATCCAACTTCGTCCTCGGTCGCATGGAAAGCGGTCTGGACTTCGCCTCCGCCGTGAAGGAAGCCCAAGAGCTCGGCTACGCCGAGGCCGACCCGACTGCGGATGTGGAAGGTTTCGACGTTCGTTTGAAGGTCGTTATCCTTGCAAACGAACTGCTTGGCGCAAATCTTAAGCCTGAGGACGTTACCTGCAAGGGCATTTCCGGTCTATCAGCCTCTGACATCGAGCAAGCCGCCAAGGCAGGTAGCCGCTGGAAGCTCGTTGGATCGTCTGTCCGCAATGACGATGGCAGCGTGACCGGCAGTGTTGCACCGAGGCGGCTTGGCCTCGATCATCCCCTCGCAGGCGTCAACGGCGCCACCAATGCAGTGTCGCTCGACACCGAACTTCTGGGCGCCGTGACAATCACCGGACCTGGCGCCGGCCGCATCGAAACCGCCTATGCTCTTCTTTCCGATATTGTTGCCATTCATTCGGCCGGTGCCTCGGCCATCGCTAAGGAGGCTGCATGATGTACAATCTTGCACTCACCCAAACGGAGGCCCCTGACGGAATTGCCGTTAGAAGCCCGTTCGACGGTACGCTGGTTGGAACGGTCGTGGAAACCTGTGCCACCGGCGTGAACGTGCTGCTGGAGCGGGCAAGACGCGGGGCGCAGATTGCCAGGGCGCTGCCGCGTCACAAGCGGGCGGCGACCCTTGAAAAGGCCGCCGCAGCCATAGAAGCCGGCCGCGAGGACTTCGCGCTCCTCATCGTCAAAGAGGCGGGCAAGACGATTACGCAGGCCCGCAAAGAGACAACCCGGTGCGTCAATACGCTGAAGCTCTCCGCCGAAGAGGCCAAACGCAATGCCGGCGAAGTCATCCCGTTCGATGCTTACGCAGGCTCGGAGTCTCGCCAGGGGTGGTACACAAGAGAACCGCTCGGCATCATTGCCGCCATCACGCCCTACAACGATCCGCTCAACCTTGTTGCCCACAAACTTGGCCCGGCAATCGCCGGGGGCAATGCAGTGCTTTTGAAGCCGTCCGAGCTCACCCCTCTCTCTGCCATCAAGCTCGTCGAGGTCCTGGTCGAAAGCGGTCTGCCCGAGGAAATCATAACGGTTGCGATCGGCGGCGCTGAGCTTGGAAAGGCTCTCGTTGCGGCGAAAGACGTTCGCATGATCTCCTTTACTGGTGGATTTGCCACTGGTGAGGCGATTGCCAAAACCGCGGGCCTCAAGAAACTTGCCATGGACCTTGGCGGCAATGCGCCGGTCATCGTCATGGAAAACTGCAACTTCGATGTAGCTGTCGAGGCTTGTGTATCCGGGGCCTACTGGGCAGCCGGCCAAAACTGCATTGGTACGCAGCGAATTCTGATCCAGCGGCCGATCTATGAGCAATTCAAGACTAAGTTCGTCGCAGAAACCAGGACGCTCAAGACCGGCAACCCCTTGGATGGAGACACCGATGTCGGCCCGATGATCTGCGAAAAGGCGGTCGTCCGGGCGGTCGTCATGGTCGATCGGGCGCTCGCCGCCGGCGCGACATTGCTTTGCGGCCACAAGCCGACCGGCAATCTCTATCCGCCGACGGTCCTGGAGAATGTCCCAACATCGTGTGACGTCTGGGGCGAGGAGGTGTTCGCGCCGATCGTCATTCTTCAGCCCTTCGATGGACTTGCGGATGCCATCGATCTGGCAAACAGCCCTGAATACAGCCTTCACGCCGGCATTTTTACCAATGACCTGGAAGGGGCGCTCGAAGCTGCAAGCAAGATCGAGGCGGGTGGCGTCATGATCAACGACTCCTCCGACTACCGGTTCGATGCAATGCCGTTTGGCGGCTTCAAGTATGGAAGCATGGGCCGCGAGGGGGTCCGGTTTGCCTATGAGGACATGACCCAGCCGAAGGTGGTTTGCATCAACCGCCTGAAGCCTTGACGACCTGTTCGACACGATATGCCATCAGCAACTCCGGAGTAAAACAATGTTCAAGGGTTCCATTGCTGCGCCTGTCACGCCTTTTGCTGATGGTCGAATCGATGAGCTCGCGCTGCGCGATCTCATCGAATGGCAGATCGAGGAAGGTTCCTTCGGTCTGGTTCCCTGCGGAACGACGGGGGAAAGTCCAATCGGGAATGATCTCACAGTGGCGCACGCCGCAAGTGCCGGTCAGTTGCGGCTGAATGCGATGGAACCGGTCATCGTTTTGAGTATCCTGCAGTCGAATGCGCACGCTGACAAGGGGCATGGTGACCTTGAAGAAACGCTGCATCGATGGTATCGAAGTCGGCGTGGATCGGACTTTGCTCGACCAATCCGTTGTTCTCGCCATGCCGTTGGCGTCGCTCGTCGGATACAGCAAAGCATCCAATCTTTCCAAAAAGGCGCTGGTGGAGAAGAGCAACTTCCGAGACGTCGTCGAAGAGGAAAAATGTTCTGACTGAAGCTCAAAATAAGCAGATTTTTGAAGACGCCGCCGAGTTTGCGGATGTCTCAAACAATGCGTGCGGTTGAGCGGAGGGGAAGATGGCCATTTTCACCGAAATATCCGACGAGGACCGAAACTCGGTTGCCGCTGCCTACGGGATGACTTCGTTATCATCGATGACTGGTATCGCCGACGGCGACAGGAGTGGCGTCGCCAACTTCCGGCTTCGGCACGATGACGTCCTGTTTTCCGAAATCGCCGGTGTTCTCGTCAGCTGGGCAGACCTTCCGAAGGGTGAATTGCACGAACAGTGCTATGCCGGTGAGAAGGACAAGACTCGCCTGCTTCAGGCTAAAGTTCGCGCCTTTGAATCAACGACATTTGCAGCAGCGGCGCGGCAGGCGGAGTGCCGTCCGGCATGAAATACCTTCTCGACCGCGTCGATGAACAAATCCTCTGCGCTCTTAAAGCTAACGCGCGGGCTTCTCACGCCGAGCTGTCAGGTAAGGTCAATCTGTCGCGGAATGCTGTTCGGGTTCGGATAGAACGGCTTGAACGCGAAGGCTTCATCAAGGGCTACACAATCGTTACCGGCGACGGCGCCGACCCGGGTCAGCTTACCACCGCATTGATGTTCGTCTACCGCCATGATCGCATGAGGGGTGGCGAAGTCATTCAGGCTTTGCGGACAATCCCGGAGGTCGTTGCCTGTGACGTGATGACCGGCGATTTTGATCTGCTGGTGCGGGTTGAAGCTCCTCAAGCCGATCGCATTCGCCAGATTTGGCAATCAATATCGGAACTGCCCGGCGTGAGGGATACGCTCACCGCATTCGCGCTCTCCTCTGTTATTCGGAAGTGAGCGGTCGGGTTCGAACTCAGCCTGTTCCGACAGCAGCACTGTGGGAACGCGGGCCCTGGCGATCGTAGAAGGGAGACCATGCGTGTGTCGCTGCACGAACTGACGCCGTCATCCTCCAGGGAAGCGGCGACGACACGATGTTACGTGCGGACGCGCTCGGTTGGAAGACCTGAGGCGAGAGCTTTGATAAGAGCTTTGTGCTGCCTCATCGCAAGGCCGCCAGATCGAGGAAACCAAGCAGAAGCTATTGTTCAACATATCGAACGTTCAGGTTACATCTGAGCAGTTGGGCTTCCCCGAACCAGGCTATTTTTGTCATGTAGAACCGCTCATGAACTTTGCGTGTTTGCGCCCATTGTTCTCGCAAATCTCACAGTTCTACCTTGGGGGCCTGACCATGGAGACACACCAACCCCTCCCTTTCGTGCTTGTTCGGGGATTGTTGTGGGTCGACAAAATGACGGCGCGCCATTGGCAACCTATGACGCACTTCCGGCGTGTGGCCTTTTACCCGAAAAGGATGCGACAATAACTCACCTCGATCTATTGAATGCACTATTGTATGTGTTATGTATGCATTCAATAGATAAGAAGAGCTCCGCCATGACAGCTGAATATCCACCACTCCTCCCTGCCCGAACCGGCATGCGCGGCCTTTGCCCCCGCTGCGGACAAGGGCATCTTTTTGAAGGCTTCTTGACTCTAAAACCGAAGTGCGAGGCATGCGGCCTCGAGTATGCGTTTGCTGATCCGGCCGATGGCCCTGCCTGTGTTTAGGCATGCAAATTTGACCCCCTTGGCGGGGTAATCGGCGTCCAATTTTGACCCCCCTCAGATTTCATCTGACCATCCGGCTTTTAGCGGCGGATGGAGCGGGAGTTGAAGCGAGTGGATACGATTGCGCGTGTTCGACGGGCCTTCCATGTGCAGGGCTGGTCGGTGAAGAGTATCCATCCGAGCAGGGCCGCGGGATTTCGGGCGCCGCGCGTGGTAACGTCGGTTGATGGAGATCGATGAGGACAAGATCGACGATGCCGTTTTGGCGCTGTTATGGCTGACGCTGCATAACGAGCGCTGTGCCTGGAAGGGCTTCGACTGGGCAACGACGGATCGGCTTCACAAGAAGGGCATGATCGGCGACCCAGTCAACAAGTCGAAGTCATTGATCCTGACAGATGAAGGCCTGGAGCGTTCGGAAGCATTGTTCCGGAAGCTGTTTACGCGACCGCCGCAATAGCCGTCCCTTTGTGTGACTTCCATTGCCAAGGCAGCAGTTCGTGCAGGCGGGAGACGGGAAGATCGGCGATGCGGGCGAACACATCGGCGAGCCAGGCCTTTGGGTCGACGTCGTTGAGACGGCAAGTCGTGATGACGGAGAGCATGATGGCGGCACGATCGGCCCCACGCTGGGAACCGGCGAAGGTCCAGTTTCGACGCCCGAGTGCAATTCCTCTCAGCGCGCGCTCGGCCGTATTGTTCGTGAGGCAAATCCGGCCATCTTCGAGGAAACGGGCAAAACCATCCCATCGCTTCAGCATGTAATCGATTGGCTCGATCACCTCGGACGATTTGCTGAGCGTGGCGCGCTCCCGTTTTAGCCACTCGTGCATGTCATCGAACAGCGGCCTGCTCTTTTCCTGCCGCGCGGCCAACCGTTCTGCGGCGCTCAATCCATTGATCTCGCGTTCGATCTCGAACAGCGCATCGTACCGTTGGACGGCCTCCAGGGCGATCGGCGAGATCGGCTTGCCTTTGCGTTTGTGGTTCCGGGCACTTTTCTGGATGTCGGCCAGTTCAAAGAATTTGCGCCGCGCGTGCGCATGACAAAAGGCAAAGGTGATCGGTACCGCTTTCTTTTCGGCGACACTGAGCGGCTCGAAGCCGTTGTAACAATCACTCTGCAGAATGCCGCCATACCCGGCCAGGTGCTTCTGCGGGTGCTCGCCGCGCCGGTCGCTCGAAGCATAGTATATGGCCGCCGGCGCTGCCGCTCCGCCGTAGGACCGGTCATCGCGCACGTAGGTCCATATTCGCCCGGTCGTGCATTTGTCTTTGGCCTGGATGGGAATGGTGGTGTCGTCGCCAAAAAGACGCTCGGCCGCGAAGACATGCGCCTCGATCAGATCAAAGATCGGCAGGAGAGCGGCTGTTCCATACCCGACTTGGTCGGCCAGCGTCGAGGTCGAAAGCTCGATACCCTCACATTTGAACCGGGTGCTCTGGCGGTTGAGAGGGCTATGCATGCCGAACTTGTCAAACAGGATCGTCGCCAGCAGATGAGGACCGATGAAGCCGCGCGGCGTGGCATGGAACGGCGCCGGCGGCTGGCTGATCGCCTCGCAGTCTCGGCAGGTAAATTTCTCCCGCACCGTCTCGATCACTTTGAACCGGCGCGGGATTTCCTCCAGCGTCTCGGTGACGTCCTCGCCCAGTTTCGACAGGCGCGACCCGCCGCAGCATGCACAGGTGACTGGCGGGTCGATCACCACGCGCTCGCGCTCGATATCCTCCGGCCACGGCTTTCGGACCGGCCGTTTGCGCGTGAACGAACGCACGCTCGAGGTCTTGGCGGCAGCCGCCTGCGCTGCGGCTTCATCCTCCGTCGCCGCCATCACCAGTTCTTCGAGCTGCAATTCCATCTGGTCGATCAGGCGCGCCGTGCGCTCGGATCGCCGGCCGCGCAGTTCGCGCTTCAGCTTTTCGATCGCCAGCTCCAGACGGGCAATCAAGGCCTCGCTGTCCGACAGCATGGCCTGCGCATTGGCGGCTTGCGCCACCGCAATGTCCCGCTCGGCGACGACGGTATCGCGCTCGGCGACAACGACATCACGTTCAGCCTGTAAAATCTCA
>NZ_KB902689.1 GCF_000379605.1 Rhizobium giardinii bv. giardinii H152
GCGAAGGCAAGGTGATCGACGGTGCGGCCGACGGCAATCTCTGCATCACCGACAGCTGGCCGGGCCAGATGCGCACCGTCTATGGTGACCACGAGCGCTTCATCCAGACGTACTTCTCCACCTACAAGGGCAAGTATTTCACCGGCGACGGCTGCCGCCGTGACGAGGACGGCTATTACTGGATCACCGGTCGCGTCGATGACGTGCTCAACGTCTCCGGCCACCGCATGGGCACAGCCGAGGTCGAATCGGCCCTGGTCAGCCATGATGCGGTGTCGGAAGCCGCCGTCGTCGGCTATCCGCACGATATCAAGGGCCAGGGTATCTACAGCTACGTGACGTTGATGGTCGGCCAGCAGGGCTCGGAAGAGCTGCGCAAGGAGTTGATCTCCCATGTTCGCAAGGAAATCGGCGCGATCGCCTCGCCGGACAAGATCCAGTTCGCCCCCGGCCTGCCGAAAACCCGCTCCGGCAAGATCATGCGCCGCATCCTGCGCAAGATCGCCGAGGACGATTACGGCGCGCTCGGCGATACCTCGACGCTGGCCGATCCGACCGTCGTCGACGACCTGATCGCCAACCGGCAGAACGACTGACTGGAAGCGCTCTTTGCCTCACAATTCGTGGGGCGCAACACACCGTAGCGCGACCCACGGTGTTGAGCGCGAAATTGTAGCGGCGGATATCGCCGGTCACCATGGGAACTACTCCCAACGTCTTCGTCGTTGTGCCATCGAAAGCGGACGAGTGGTGACGTAGATTTTGGGAGCCGCTGCTGGGGGCGCTGCCAGACCCCGCTGATGGCAGGCCCGGACGCGGCCGGCTATCAAGGAGAGTGCGGCCCGGCAATGACGAGGAGGCGGATCGTCAATCAGTCCTGAGACTGCACGGCTCGCTGCGCCCTCGGCGAGCTCTCGCGAGAAAGGCCAGGTGAGGCTTTGCGCGCATTGTCGCACGCTGATGGCGGCCAGCCTCCCGCCGTCGCCGTCATCGCCATTGCCGGAGAAATGGTGACGCTCCTACGGGCGATCGGGCTGGAGGTTGCCCCGCCCCCAAACAATATTGCGGCAAGACTCGTCATGCGTATGTGCATCCTCTCCCGCTGTTGTCCTATCGCTGCTCTAAACGCCGTTTTACGTTTTCAACCCCAAGTCGGGGGCTTGTCAGAACTGGAACGCTGTGGCCCGTGCCCCGCATTGCACGGGCCATCGAGGCCTGCGCCAAAACGACCACATCGACCTTTTGCGACAGTTCTTCGAGAGCTTGGCGGATTTGCGCGTCATGGGCTTCGACGTCCCCGCCGGCGAGGAGTTGAAACGCTCCCTGAACAAGCCCATGGTCGATTGCTACATCCTTGCCCGCCTCGCATGCCTGGCGCTTCAGCAAATCCACTGTCGGCACCAACGTCGTGGATAAGGTCGCGAGGACGCCTATGCGGTTTCCATGCTCGACAGCAGCTTTGGCCATGCCCTCATCGATACGGAACAGCGGCACAGGGCAAAGCGGCACAATGGCATCAACTGCGGGTCCGAGGGTTGAGCATGTGACGACAATCGCATCTGCACCGGCGTCGATTGCCGACCATGTGTAGGTCGCGAGCCTTCGTTTCGTCAGATCGGATAGCGACCCGCGCTCAATGGTATCCCTCAAGAGGCTCTCGTCGAGGATCGCGAACGGCTTCCAGCCGGGCAGATGTTGTTTGGCGAGGCCCTCGAACTCGGAAACAAGGCTGGAAACAGTATGGATGAATGCCAGCTTTCTGGCAGAAGCGCTCGTCGTTCGATCTGACATATGATTTCCCCCCTCTGGTCACTGGGAACTGAGCTGGTGGAACTGGATGTCTGGGCTCATCAAGCTGCTCCCGCGCGCTAGTCCTCTTCTGGCGGCCTTCCAGCCGAAGTTTAGCAGTTTCCTCTGCTCAGTAGACGGCGCACTCTTCGGCAGCAAAGCCGAGCCGTGAGTTGCCAGAAGGACCGCTGCGTCAGAAGTCGCCAACTTCAATTTTCGATCTGTCCGTGAAGCGCGACAGTCGGAATGGGGTCGAATCAATGCTTGCCGCGTCGCCCGCGACGAGATCCGCCGCCAGATGGCCAATGCCAGGTCCGGCCCCGAAGCCGTGTCCGGAACAGCCCGCGGCGACGAATACTCCGCCAATGCTGTCCACCGGGGAAATCACCGGTACGGCGTCCGGTGTCGAGTCGATATACCCGCCCCAGGAGGACACGACGCCGGCATCGGCAACAGTGGGGAACAGGGTTCTTACCCGCGTCATGATGGTTGCCAACATCCGCTTGTCCGGAGCGGGATCGAGGACACGGATGCGCTCGAAGGGGGTCGGCCTGTCGAGATGCCAGCGACGGAGGGAGTCCGGGCCCTCGAAGAACGAGCGGCCTATGCCGATCTCGACGGCCTTCAGCCGTTTGATGAACATCGGCAAAAACGGACGGACATAGCGGATCCCCTGCGGCGTGATCTCAAGGGTCGCCCTGCCGCTGATCGCGATTGTGTAGCTGCCATCGAGCCGGCGCGTCATGGCAAAGTCGGATGTATAGACTGCCTCACCAAAATCCGGTGCAGGAGCGGTCCGCAAGGCGGTCTGACGGACGCTGGCCTGCGGCAGCGAAACGGCATGCATGCGCAGGAAAGCAGAAGCCCAGGCACCGGCCGCACATAGGACCGCGCCGGTGCGGATAGTGCCTTGCTCGGTGACGACGCCGCTCACTTGCCCATTGGTGATATCCAGTCCGCGTGCCGCGCAGTTCTGGTGAACGGTCGCGCCATGCATGCGCGCGCCCTCGGCGATCCGAGGGGCGGCAAGCGCAGGCTCGGCCTTGCCATCGTCTGCAGCATGGACACCGCCCAGCCATTTGCGACCGCCAGCCGCAGGAACGGCGGCAGCCGCTTCGTCGGCCGTAAGCATCCGCGTATTGACGTCGAACCGCCGGGCAACCTCGCGCCACTTGTCCCATTCGGCGAGCTGCTTTTGATCGGCGGTCGCATAGGTGAGCCCGCAACGGCGAAAGCCAAGATCATGTCCGATTTCTTTGGTGAGCTCCTCCCACAGCCGTAGCGCCAGATTGGCAAGCGGCAACTCACGTGCGTCACGGTTCTGCCGACGGCACCAGCCCCAGTTCCGGCTCGACTGTTCGCAGCCGACATAGCCCTTTTCGATAAGCGCCACCGACAGGCCGCGCCGTGCCAGGAAATAGGCTGCGCTGGCACCGACAATCCCGCCGCCAATTACCACGACGTCGGCTGACTTGGGTAGAGTTTCATCGCTGCTGATGTGGTGGATTAACGGGGACATGCGGGCCTCGGGTGTCAGTGATAGCTGGCAGTATCGCGAAAAGGTGCCGCTAAATGCACTGACTGCAGTGGAATTTCAGTATTTTTCACCAAATTTCGTCAGGATTCGGCAAGTAACGCAGAAAGGCACTTTTCTTATCCTCAAGAGCCTTCGTTCCAAAGATCGCTCATTGGCCCTTGAACAATAACCGGATCGCACAGGAGCCATTTTCATCGAGAGCAGGTTTGTCCTTCCAGAGGTAATTGCCGGTCAGATTCGCGTGCTCCCATGTGAGCGGGTACACAGGGCATCGAGGACACCACCGGTGCCGTTTAATGTTCAGGGGTCAGGACGCTGACGATTGCCCCGGAAGTCAGAATGGGTTCGCTGAAACGTTAGTGAACGGAGGGTATTTGTCGGGATTTCCGCGTCAACGAGGCTCCTTGCGAGATAACAGACACCGGCGAACCACGACACACAAGAGGCCTACTGAAATGCGGCCGCTCGCATAACGTTTTCGGGCGTTGCGCTGCGCTGCTCGATTGGCGAATTGTCCGATTTCAACAATTGCCAAGATTGCGGTCATCACGAACCCGGTGATGGATGCTGCTCCCCACTACATCAGGAGAAATCCATGTCCAGGGGAGAATATACAGTGGGCGAAAAGTCAACTGCCATCAACGACCAGGGCCTTAGTTAGTGTATTCGGTCTTACAGGGATCGCCGCTCCGCACAACCAGGAAACTGGAGCAGGCCTTGCCACCGTGTATCCTTCCGCATATTTCCATATCCATCATTATCAGACGGATTTTCTCGTGCTCTGAAAGGATGGAGATGGCGGCTGCGGCTGTGGTCGCGAGGAGAAACCCAACATTTTCAAGCATATCGGCGAATTCGATGCGGATGAGGGGTTCGCCGTCGACAATGAGGACCGAGTTGCCGATGCTCATGGTATGTCCCGGTTCCGCCGCTGGCACCTGACGTCGAACTCGGTCGTCGGTAAAAAGTAGATGTAAGGGTAAGGTCGAGCAAAGCTTGACGTCCAAGAAGCGCGATTGGTTGGCGCGGCCAGGTGAGACATCGGGTATTGGTCAAACTGTCCGTCCGGGCTGTTCTTAGTATCGCTTGACGCCATGAGGTCCCCAATGGCAGTGACGGGGTAGCCGCTCGGGTACTCGACAACCACTCGTTGCCGGATTTCGCGGCAATCGAGGACGCAGCAGGACGAAAACAGATATGCCCATCCATTCGGCTGCGCCGCCGCTGGCTTAGCATCATCCGCCGCTGCCGGAACAGCCGTTCCTACTGCAAAGAGAGTCGTTTGTAATGCATTCATGCTCTCTACCTCAACGGCGATTAGAGCCAGCCTGCGCGTTTCGCGGAGATCGATCTTTAACCGCTGCACAAGAGCGACCCGTTAGGGTTCTACGTCCTGAGGTACCCGTTATGTCGATCCATTCGCGGGCCGATTAGGCAAGAGGGAGACCGCGCAGTACGTTGGTTGACCATATCAATGCATTGCCGCCCCGGCTATTGGCCGGGAGGAAAGATCAGATACCAACTGGTAGGGGACGACCTATACGCGGGGCTAAGGTTATACCCCTGTTCTTCTGCATTTCCTGCGGGCCGTAGCGGAACCGTTTCCGCGAGCCGCGATGCCGACTGAGAGACATAGGCTTCTTGCGCCATTGAAAGCGTATCGGCGGACGCTCAACCAGGGCGACGGTGCAGCAGCAAGGCGAAGCGTCCGCAATCGAGCTGCCGCGCCGAAGCTCTGAAGGCAGTCAGCCTAGCACCGCCTTGATCCTTTCGGCCGCCTCGTCAAGCGCGTCTTTGGGGCTCGTCTGGCCGGTCAGGGCCGCCTGAATGGCATCCTGGATAGCCTTGGAAATCTTCGGCCATTCCGGATGTGGGCCGCGGGGCTGTGCATATTTCAGCTGTTCGAGGAAGACCTTGAGGGCAGCATCCTTGAGTGGCTGGCCGGTCTCGGCAATCGGCGTATCGGAGCGGGCGGGGAGCAGACCGAACTCGCTGAACATGCGAGCATCCTGGGATACGAAGTACTCCAGCACCTTGAAGGCCTCCTCGGGGTGATCCGTGTTGGCAAAGATCGCCCAATTGAAGTCCCCCATTGAAGAGGACCGTTCGGCACCCTTTTCCGGCACCGGCAGCAAAGTCACGCCCCAATCAAACTTCGCTTCAGCGACCATGCGGTCAAGCTCCCAGGGGCCGGAGATCGCCATGGCCGCGTTTCCTGAATTGAACGTGCCGGTTGAATCCCACTGGCCGCGAGTCAGTGTATCCGGGGACGCAAGCTTCTCGTCCAGAATCGTTTTCCAAATTTCCAGCGCCTTGACCGCGCCATCGGTGTTGATGTTCTGATAGCTGGCACCGCCCATCTGGGCCCAAGGCAGAAACTGGAAGGTGCCCTCCTCGCTCGCCTTCGCCGAAAAAGCTATGCCATAGACGTTGGCGGCCGGATCGGTCAGCTTTCGTGCCGCGTCCATCAATTCGGCCCAGGTCTCGGGTGGCTTTGCCGGATCGAGGCCCTTGGCCTTGAACATGTCCTTGTTGTAGTAGAGCGCAATCGTGTTTGTAGCCTTCGGTATACCATAGTGCTTGCCTTTCCACATGGTGGAGGCAAGCGGGCCGGGGAAGTAGTTCTCCGGCTTGATCACTGACGACTTCTCCAACATGGCGGTTAGATCAAGAAAGGCGCCGCGCGCGGCGAATAGGGCATGTTCCGGATTGTCAACGGCAATGATATCCGGCGCCTGGTCCGTCGAATAGGCGCGCATGGCCTCGCTGACCACATCGTCGAACTGAATCTGCCGGAACTCGACCTTGATGCCCGTTTTAAGCTTGTTGTATTCGGCGATTAGATTGGGCGCCGGCTGGGTATCACGGTCGAGCGCCCAGACGGAGATCGTCACGTCCTCGGCAGTGGCCGGACAATTAGAACTGACGACGCTAGCAAGCACGACAACGCCCAGCACGGCGTATTTGCGGATATCCATGGTCTCCTCCTCTTGTTTCATTCCTGCTCTGCGTGAGCGGTTTCCTCCCTTTCGACTGGCAGGGTGAAGTGAAACACGGCCCCACGAGGTACATTCGCAGTGGCCCAAAGCCGGCCCCCGTGATCCTCGATGATCGAACGGCAGATCGCCAGGCCCATGCCCATGCCGCTGGATTTGGTCGTGTAGAATGCCTCAAACAGGCGGTCCATACACCGGGGATCAAGGCCAGGTCCTGAGTCGCGCACCCGGACGACCACGGCTCCTGAGGCCTCTGTCTCGGTGATAATCGTCAATTCGCGCTCCTCCCCATTGGTGCCGCTCATCGCCTCGACGGAGTTCATAATGAGGTTGAGGATTACCTGTTGAAGCTGGACGCGATCTCCTTTCATGGCCGGCAGGCTCGTCGCGAACTCGGTGCGTAGCGAAACGCCTTGCCGGAGCACTTCGATGCGGATCAGGGCGATTACGTGCCGAACGGCTTCATTGAGATCGAAACGCCTTCGGTGAGGCGGTTCCTTCTTGACCAAGGCGCGGATGCGGCCGATGACATCGCCGGCTCGCTTGCCGTTCTCGACGATCCGGCCAAGCGCCTGAACCACCTCCTCCAGGTTCGGCGGATGGGCACCGAGCCAGCGCAAGGCGGCCTGGGCGTTTGTCACAGACGCGGCGATCGGTTGATTGACTTCATGAGCGATGGAGGCTGTTAGCTGACCCATGGTGGCGACGCGGTTTACGTGGGCCAACTGTCCCAGCGCCTCGCGCAAGGCTTGCTCGCTTTCGCGTAACGCTGTTTCCGCCCGCCGGCGATCGGTCAAATCGAGTACGAAAGAAACACCTTCGTTCCTGCTTTCCTCAAAAAGCGCACCGCCGACCAGCACAGGCAGACGACTGCCATCCTTCCGAAAGTACTCCTTCTCGAACGGTTGGACTGCCCCGATCATCTTCAGCTCTGCAACGGTCCGTGCATCGCGATCGCGCCAATCGTCCGGCGTCAGGTCCGTCCAGCATAGCCGACCGGAGGCAAGGTCCTCTCTGTCGTATCCCAGCATGTCGAGAAATGCGTCGTTGGCCTCCAGAATGCGACCTTCGATGTCCCAGACGAGAATGCCGATGATGTTAGCCTTGAAGAGGCGACGGATCTTGGCTTCGCGTTCTGCGAGGTCGCGGTACAACCGGGTATTTTCCAGCGAGATCGCCGCCTGAGAGGCAAGCAGCTTCAGAACCGCGATCCGGGTCGGCGCGAAGACCCGAGGGGCGAGGTTGTTCTCAAGATAGAGTACTCCAGTCAGTTGGCCCTGGTTGAGCAGCGGCAGGCAGAGAACGGAACGAGCATGGTACTTCAAGATGTAGGGGTCCTCGGAAAACGGGTTTTGCGCCATGGCGTCGCCGAGAACGACGCTCTCATTTGTGCGCAAGACATAGTGAAGGACCGATTCCGGCAGTGTGATCGCGGTCACGAACTCGTCGCGCACCTGCACCACCACCGAGTCGCCAGCGGTCGTGGCCTCCGCCGCGATCCGTGACTCACCCCCGCGCGACAGGATCAACAGGCCGCGCTCGGCTCCCGCCTGCTCAATGGCGGTCCGCAAGACCGTGTTGATCAACTTTTCAAGGATTATCTCCCCCGAGATGGCTTGCGACACTTTGATCACGGTGGCGAGGTCAAGTTGTTCGATCGGCGCTCCGATCGTCCTGATTGAACCGGATGAGGGCTCGTCCTCTTGCAGGTAGGGATACAATGCATCGAGTTGCTGCACCTTGCCATCAGCTCCCCAACGCCAATAGCAGTGCCGCGCATTTCGCATGTGGGCATGGGAATTGGTCGTCAAGCCACGAATTGTGTAGAACCGCGCTGCCAATTCGGATGCCAGCGCCTCGTTGTGGATCAAGCCATTGTCGCGGGCGGAGCGGATGGCCTGTTCGTAGAGACGCTCGGCCTCGAGCCACCGCCGTTTGAGGCGGGCGATCTCCGCGCCAACCAGCGCGGCACAGCTCGCGAAGTTTTCCGGGCAGTTCTCAGCCCACTCCTGGAGCTGGCAGTGATGTGCGGCCAAAATTTTGCGGTTGCGGGCTTGCTCCGCAGCGGGGGCGGCGTCGCACAACGCGGCCCGCGCCAGCGCAGCGTAGAGATGGTATTCCGCCCGCTCGAAGATTGCTGCCGACATCCAAAGAAGGCGTCCTGCTTTCGTCGCCGCCGCGACCGCTGCGGCCGGGTCGAAGGCGAAGAAACGTGCCTGCAACTTACGGATCCAATACAAGCAGGCTGCGACCGCCAGGCGCGGATCCTCCTCCAGATGCTGCTCGAACCGGACTTCATCGAACCCGGCATCGTTGAAAGAACCGAAGATCGCCGTCTGGCCGCGCAAAGTCCGCACGAGCCCGAACTGTGCGGTGATGAGATCGATGACGAGACCGAACTTCGCCCTCTGCGCGAAGTCGAGCCCGGCCCTGGCCGCGCGCTGCACTTCGGCGAGCGGATCGCCACTGGCGAGAAGTTGCGTGAGGACGTTATTGCAGCTAAAGGCCGCGTAGGTTAGGTCACCGGCCTGCAGCGCCATGTCGAAGGCGTGCCCTGCGATTGGCCGGCCCGATGGGAAATGCCGCGTAGACTGTTTCGCGAGGTTGCCAAAGGCCAGGTAAACGCGCGCCTTGAGCCGGTCCATACCCCTCTGCTCCACCATGTCAAGCCCAAGTTGGCCGAAGCGGAATCCTGCCTTGTAGTCGCCGAAAAACAGTCCGAGCACGTTGCCAACGGCAGTGTAGGCGTAGCACGATGCGTCGCCGTTTCCATGCTCCAGGCTGAGGTTCCCCATGCGGCCAATGACGAGGCAGCGCAGATTCTCGTCGGTGAACAATGCCGGCGACACGAGCGAGGTGAGGACGTCCATCGTCGCGCACGCGACCGGATCGGTCATCCGAGGCAGTTCGAGCAGCGCTTCGATCGGGCGGTGGTCGAGCTGGCGCCACATCCGCGCGTATTCCTGCCGGACATCCTCCTTCGTCGGATGCGCCGACCAAGCGACGCCAACGCGGTGCAGATAGTCGAGACCGACCCTGACAGCGCGGTCGCTTCGGCCGAGGGTCATGAAGAGATCCACCTGCAGCCGGGTGACTGTAGAAAGGTCGGGCAGGCTGATGGCGCGGCATGCCAGCTCAGCGAAGCGTGCCTCCGCTTCGCCCAGCTCGCCGGTGAGAAACTTGCATTCGGCCCGGTGGAGCTCAAGTGCGAAGGTCAGCTCATACCGGCGCTCCCACCCGGGCTCCGGCAATAGGGCCAGCCCGGTGCTGAAGTAAGTCAGGGCCGAGGCGTACGCGGTCGAGGCTTTGGCGCGCCGGCCAGCGATTAAGTTCAGTTGCGCAAGGCGCTCTCGCTCCTCGCCCGAGTCGATCAGCGCTATGCCGCGATTGAGTTGGCCCACGATCTCGAAGACACTGTCCTCAACCGCCTCCGACGGCGTGTTTGCGGCCAGCCGCCGACCGATAGCGAGGTGCGCAGCAGCCCGTTCGCCTGCAGGGATGAGCGCGTAAGCCGCCTCCTGCACGCGGTCGTGCAGGAAGTGATAGGCCCCACCCCTCCGTAAAACCAACCCGGCGCGCTCCGCCTCCGACAGGGCTGCCTCCAGAGTCACGGTGCTCTCCCGCTGGGCCAGACCGTGGGTGGCAACATCGCCAATGTTGCCCAGGCAGGCCAACTGCTGCAGGGCGTCCTGGGCCTCTTCGGGAAGGCGGCGCAACTTACCCAGCAAAAAATCCACTACGTTGTCCGTGTAACCCTTGGCGTGGATGCGGTCGATGTTCCAAGACCAGCGCGCCTGCCCTTGGCCGAAGGCGACTAGCCCTTCCTCGGCCAGGGCGGTGAGGAACTGGATGGCGAAGAAGGGATTGCCGGCGGTCTTGTCGTGCATCAGCCGGGCCAATGGCGCGGCATCGGCTGGCGTGCAATGCAGGGCATCGCCAATGAGCCGACCGAGATCCTCATGCCCGAGCGGCTTTAGCACAATCTCCTGCACCGGTGCGCCCATGCTGCGGATCGCTGCCAGCCGCCTCATCAGCGGGTGCGCTGGCGTGACCTCGTTGTCCCGGTAGGCGCCGACCAGCAGCAGGTGACGCAGCTCGGACTGGGTTACCAAGTGTTCAATCAGGTCGAGCGTCGCAGCATCGAGCCACTGCAAGTCATCGAGGAACAGCGCCAGCGGGCGCTCCGGCCTAGCGAAGACGCCGAGCAGGCGGCGCAAGACCATCTGGACGCGGCGCTGCGCGTCCTGGGGCGGCAGCTCCGGTAGCGGCGACTGCGGGCCGGTGAGCAGTTCGAACTCGGGGACCAGCGTCACCACGAGCTGGCCGTTCGGGCCAAGGGCCTCGCCAAAAGCCTCGCGCCAGGGCGCCAGCTCGGCCTCGCTCTTGCCGAGCAGGGGGCTGATCAGCCCCTGCAAGGCCTGCGCCAGACTGGCATACGGAATATCGCGCTTGTATTGGTCGGACTTGCCTGAGGCGAACAGTCCGCGGGAGGGTACGAGGATTTTATGGAGTTCGTGGACGGCGGAGGACTTGCCGATACCGGAGTAGCCGGAAACCACCACCAGCTCCGGCGCGCCACCCTGAGCAATGCGGTCAAAGGCGGCGAGCAGGACCTCGATCTCGCGCTCACGCCCATACAACTTCTCAGGAATCAGGAGTCGGTCTGGCGTGTCGTGCTCGCCAAGCGGAAAGTGATCGATGCAGCCCAGAGCCTGCCAGGCGGTGAGACAGCGCCGCAGATCGCGCTCCAGCCCGGCCGCGGTCTGGTAGCGCTCCTCGGCCGTCTTCGCTAGAAGTTTCATGATGATCGCTGAGAGGACGCCGGGCGCCTCCTTCAGCCGCTCATTGGGCGACAACGGCTTCCTTGCGAGATGACAGTGCACCCATTCCATTGGATCGCCAGCTGCAAACGGCAGGACGCCGGTGAGCATCTGGTAATAGGTGACGCCGAGTGCGTAGAGATCACTGCGAGAGTCGACCGACCGGTTCATGCGGCCGGTCTGCTCAGGCGCCATGTAGGCGAGCGTTCCGGCGATGGTCTCGGGCGGGTCAGCGGCCTGCCATTCTCGAGAGCGGCGAGAGGTAATCCCGAAGCCGATCAGCCGAACCTCCTCAGTCTCGCCGTTCACGATAATATTGCCCGGCTTGATGTCCTTGTGGACGAGACCGCTCTGGTGAACTTTGCCGAGAGTCGAGGCGATGGCGATTGCGATGCGCAAGAAATTTCCGACCTCCATGGGGCCGTCGAGAAGCCGGGCGAGCGGCACGCCGCCGGGGTCCTCCAGGACCAGCATGGTGCAACCGCCTTCGCGCACCATCTCGAGCGGCCGCACGGCCCATGCACCGTCCAGATCGTCCCTCAGTTCATATTCGTGGGCGAGGCGATCGAGGCTTGCACGCGTTCGATGCGCTGCGGCAGGAAGGACGGTCAGCACAGCGTTCCACTGGCCGCCGGCACCTAGACGCCGGCCGCGGGACAGCACGCGTTCGCCATCCTCCCACAAGAGCTCCAAGCTGCTATCTCCGTCAGCGACGAATCGAGAGGAGGTGTTCAATTGCCGGATTCGGTCACCAAGCAAGCGCCCACAAGATTTGTCCGCCTAGTTTGGCCACAGCGAGTGTGAACGCAATCTTTTACCACACACGACGTAGTATGACGATTTCTTTCTGTCATCTGGCGCTGTCGGTCCTGACGCGTGGAGCAACACTGAACGCACGGGCCGACGGGTCGTGTTGGCCCCTAAAATAAGGCGCTTCAGCTCACATCGACACCGCTGGTTGGCTGGCGAATGGTTCACGCTATGTGCATTGACCTTCCGTCGCACCTATCCGCATGGACATCGCGCGTGCGCTCTTAGATGCCGGCTAGCGGTCGACGAGGCGAAAGCAGCAGCCGCAGGTTCGGGTCTCGCCGCGGCGCCGAATTGCTTTCGGTTCTGCCGGGAAAAAGCCCCGCCCAGCAAGGGGCGGGGTCAAATTGGAGGCCGGTTGCTGAGCCCCCTGGGAGGAGATTTCTGACCATAACAGTAGGCTTCCCACCTGACTATTGGTCGGGAGGAAAGTTCGGGTATCAAAGAGGAGGGAATAACCTATACGCGGGCATAAGAGCCTTTATACCTGCCTAAGCGGTTTTTTGGGCGCAAAGTTCAGCTTGTCAGCCATTCGCGCGAGTTCGGGCAAGGACTTGGTCCCCATCTTCTGCATGACCTGGCTACGGTGAACCTTCACGGTAATCTCGCTCACACCGAGATCTGCGGCGATTTGCTTGTTCAGCCGTCCAGTTACGACCAACGCCATTACCTCGCGCTCTCGGGGGGTCAAGCTCTCGAAACGCGCGCGCACTGTCGCCAATGCCTTTTCACTTTCAAGCCAAACGCGGTCACGCTCCAGGCCGAGGTGAACAGCGTCGAGCAAATCCTGATCGCGAAACGGTTTCGTCAGGAACTCGACAGCACCCCCTTTCATCGCCCGGACAGACATTGGAATGTCGCCGTGCCCGGTGATGAAGACGATCGGCAGCTGAATATTTTCTCGCGACAGCTCGAGCTGAAAATCAAGACCGCTTTGCCCTGGAAGCCGGACATCAAGCACAAGACAGGCCGGCCCGTTGGGTCGTCCGGTCTTGAGGAAGTCGCCCACCGAGTCGAGGAGGCTGACGGCAAAGCCTACTGAACGCAAGAGGCTGTCGACCGCAGAACGGATTTCCGGGTCATCATCTATGACGATCACGGTTGCTGGCGCCTCGACCATCGTCAGAGCTCACCAAGGTGAATCGGCGTTTTGGGAGATGTGCTGTCTTCACCAACTGCAACCGCAGCGGGCGACGCCCAACAAGCAAAGCGCCAATGACGCGCTGAAAACACTCCTCCTCTCCTTCGTCAATGCCGAGACGGGATTCCTTCCTACACCAGAATGCGCGCTAATCCCCTCAGCCACAAGACTAAATGCGAAGGGTCCAGCCACTCCATGAGAGCGTTCGAAGGTTACAGCCCGCCATGCATCGCGGCCTGCCGTAAACGTCGGACAGGTATTGCAAGCTTTCGGCTGTGCAGGTCTTAGACAATCTATACGATTGTATAGCTTGCGATATCGCTGTCGCCCCTGCATACTAATTCATCTAGTCAAGCACGCCACAACGCCGGAATTCGGCACGATGCTGATCGGCGAGTTCGGGAGGCGGCAGTGTCAACCAACAGACCTCTGATTGCGATCGTCGAAGACGACGAGTCGATGCGCGATGCTATCAAGGGACTCATAAGGTCGCTGGGATTTGACGCGGAGACATTTTCATCCGCCGATGATTTTTTGACTTTCCCCCATTTCAACCGCACAGGCTGCCTGGTGACAGACATCCATATGCCCGGGATGAGCGGGCTCGATCTGCACCGGCGCCTCGTCGCCTTGGGCAGAAGCGTTCCGACAGTTCTGATCACGGCGTATCCGGATGAGAATGTGGGAGCGCCTGCATTGGGCGCGGATATCGTCGGGTGCCTGACAAAGCCTTTTGGCGAGCAAGATTTGCTTGATTGCATCCGCTCTGCGCTGGCTCGCAGTCGTGGCGGCGAAAACGGTTCGTGATCCGCACGACCTTCCTAGGCAAAGCGCTCTCCACCATCAGGTCCGAAGGGGCGCCACGGGCGATATAGTCGAAGAACTCCGATACGCCATCGATCCTCTTGCGGGCGCCAGCCATGTGTTAATGTGGCGCCGTTGTCGCAAGCCCATCTGCAGTCGGCTCGCTCATAGAGCGTCTTCGCGAGCTGACGGATTTCTGCCAGCTGTATCGCAACCGAAGTATGGCGCTGCAGTTAAAGCGCTCAGCAAACAGGAATGCCGAGTCGATGGTGGACAATTCGCATTGCCAGGTGCGGCGGCTCGTTTCGATCTCCGGAAAGCGATAGGGGAGGTCTGACCCGACAGGCACCGACATCCTCGGGGTGTAATGAGGCTAAACCAAAGGAGGAAATGAGCATCCTAGAATTCAGAAATCCCTCCCTGGAGGATCATGGACTGAGTTAACTCCTGGGACTAGCCTCAAGGGTACCAACAATGCCCCGCAGCGATAACCCGGAGGAAGCATAGCATGACGATCATCCGAGAGGAGAATGATCCAGCCATCGAAGAACTCATGAAGGATGCAATAACCAGTTACATGCTGGACAGTTTCGAGATCGAGGATCGACTGAAGGCAATCGTCCAGAAAATCGCCGTCGAATTGCTTGCCGCAGAATTAGCTGCACTGAGGCACAAGGCTGCAAAGGCAAGGGGGTCGTTTCTCCAGGTCGGAGAAGTGCCCGCGGCGGCTCTCATCGGCTGAGGAATTCCAGCCTGTAGCGCAGGGGCAGCCCGTCCCGAGCGCCGGCGCCTTCTAGCCGACTTTGCAGGGCAAGCCGCCCGTTGCTCGCGACATACCAGCGTCAGGCGCGCACTTTTATGGACGTTCATTGGGGAGTCCGCTCCCTCTTCGAATGAAAACCCCAGAGCTTCTACACCCAGGGCAGACTGCCTAAGCACGGGCCTCTCATTGTTCCACGTCCCTCTACTCCGATTGCGATCTCTTTCAGATTGAGGCGATGACGGCCTCGATCTCGACCTTCGCGCCTTTCGGCAGCGCCTTTACTTCATAGCAGGCGCGGGCAGGGTAGGGGGGCGAAAAGAAACCGGCATAGACGCGGTTGACCTCGGAAAAGTCGCTGAGATCGGTCAGGAGAACCGTCGTCTTCACCGTCTTCGACAGTTCGGTACCCGCGGCCCTTGCGATAACCGCGAGGTTCTTCAGGCATTGCTCAGCCTGGGCCACGGCGTCTGCCGAATTGAACTCACCCGTGGCTGGATCGATCGGCAGCTGTCCGGAGACGAAGAGCAATCCGCCGACCTTGATCGCCTGGGAGTAGGGGCCAACAGCGCCCGGTGCGTCGATGGTCGAAACCTGTTCAATCATTAGTTCAGTTCTCCATAGGTTTAGGTGAATTGGTCAGGCGTAGCGGCTGATGGCGAGGTCTACGGCGTCGATCTCGGGTCTTCGGCCGGAAAGGAGATCCGCAATGACGCACGCCGAGCCCGAGCTCATCGTCCAGCCAAGCGTGCCGTGTCCGGTATTGAGGAAGAGGCCTGCAATCTTGGTGGGGCCGATGACCGGCGTCCCGTCCGGCGTCATCGGGCGCAACCCTGACCAGAACAAAGCCTCGCTTACATCGCCACCAGGAAAGAGGTCCATGACGGAATGTTCTAGCGTGCGGCGGCGGGCCTGGGTAAGATCGTTGGTGTATCCGGAGATTTCCGCCATGCCGCCGACGCGGATGCGGTCGCCAAGCCGCGTGATGGCGATCTTATAGGACTCGTCCATGATCGTTGATTCCGGCGCGCGCGAGGCATCGGTAATCGGGATCGTCAGCGAGTAGCCTTTGACAGGGTAGACCGGCAGCTTGACGCCGTAGCGCTTGAGGAGGAGTGGCGAATAGCTGCCTAGTGCCACGACAACAGCATCGGCTGGGAGCCTTTCCGAGTTGGTCATGACACCCCGCACCCGGCCGGCCTCGACATCCAATCTGTTGACTTCAGTGCCCCAATAGAAGCGAACGCCACGCTGTTCGGCCTTCTTCGCGAGTGCATTGGTGAACTTGAAGCAGTCACCAGTTTCATCCTTCGGCGTCAGCAGACCGCCCGCAATCTTGTCGCGCACGTGAGCAAGTGCCGGCTCCGCCCGGACGCAGCCGTCGCGATCGAGAACCTCATACGGAACACCGTCGGCGGCGAGCGCCTTGACGTCTTTGCCGGACCCGTCGAGTTGTGCTTGCGTGCGAAAGAGCTGCAGTGTCCCCTGCATCCGCTGGTCATATTCGATGCCGGTCTCTTCGCGCAGAGCGGCAAGCGAGGACCGGCTATAGTCCGCGAGGCGGAGCATGCGGCTCTTGTTGATGGCATATCGCTTTGAAGTGCAGTTCGAGAGCATCTTTGCCAACCAGCAGAGCATGGCTGCGTCCACCTTCGGCCGTAGGATCAGTGGCGCATGCTCCATGAACAGCCATTTCATCGCCTTCAGTGGAATGCCCGGCGCCGCCCAGGGCGAGCAGTAGCCGAAGGATACCTCGCCGGCATTGGCGAAGCTCGTTTCGAGCGCTGGGCCTTTCTGCCGGTCGATGACCGTTACCTCATGGCCGGCTTTCGCCAGTTGATAGGCGGAGGTGACGCCGACGATTCCGGCCCCAAGAACTAGAACTTTCATGATGTCCCCAATGATCGAGCCGCAATGGCCCTAGCGGTACTGTCGGTGGTAGCGATCACCGAGATTGGTCAGGATTTCATAAGAGATGGTGCCGGCATCGCGGGCCACATCTTCGATGGTTTGATGTGGACCGAGCACCTCGACCAGACTTCCCAGAGTCAAAGTCCCTTTGGGCAATGCGGTGATGTCCAAGGTGATGCTGTCCATGGAAACGCGACCGACAATCGGCAGGCGCGTTCCCTTGTAGTAGACCGCACCTCGACCGCTCAGGCTCCGGGGCAATCCATCGGCATAGCCCGCAGCGATGGTCGCAACGCGGGTTTCTTTGTCCGCGATGTGAGCCCCGCCGTACCCGATCTTTGCGCCCGCGGGAACGGTACGCGTCTGCACGACAGCGACGTCCATTCTGACCACCGCCTCCATCGGGCTCGGCTCCCCGGCCATCGGGCCGCCGCCGTAAAGCGCGATGCCCGGACGGGCGAGCGCTCCGTGGTATGGCTTCCCGAGAAAGATGCCGCCGGAATTAGCGAAGCAGATGTCGAGCCCCGCGAATTCCTCGGAGATACGCTTCATTTCAGCAAGCTGGTCATCGTTCTGGTCGCTGCCAAACTCATCCGCCGAGGCCAAGTGGCTCATAATGAACAGGATCTCGATGTTGCCTTGCCCCGCCAGCTCCGACGCCAGAGCGCTGCGCTCTTCGGGGGGAACGCCAGGTCGCGACATCCCGGTGTCCAACTGCACAACGGCGGGAAGCGTGCGCTTCCAGCGCTTTGCTGTCGCTAACCAGCGTCTCCACTGCTCTAGCGAATTCAAAATCGGGATAATTTCACGTGCAGCGCAGGCTTCCTCATTGCCCGGCTGCAAACCGTTCAGAACGAAGATCTTTGCATCCGCCGCCAAAACGGGACGCAGTTTCACTGCTTCGTCAAACTGCGCGACGAAAAAGTGCCGGCAGCCTGCTTTATAGAGAGTGGGGGCAAGGCGTAGCGCGCCAAGACCATAGGCGTCAGCTTTTACGACAGCGGCGGTTTGAGCTGGCGCCACGAGGGCGCACAGCTTGGCGTAGTTGCGAGCCAGTGCCAAGAGATTGATGGTGAGGTAGCCAGTAGCGCCCTCGTTCAAAATGCCCGCTTCGGTTTCCGGCGAACTAGCAACGCGCCCCATTTCCATCTCCCCTTATCGTGGAGCGAGTCTATGAAATAATCAGCGAAATTGTTTGCACATCTGTCGCTGATGCTTTCAAAAAGGGCGGTTTGGGCGCACATTCAATCACATTTGCGGAGATTCATTTCATGATGGCTTTGGACAATATCGATCGAAGCATTTTGCGATTGCTTCGGGTCGACGCGCGAGTTAGCAACGCGAAGCTTGCAGGGGAAATCGGGCTTTCGCCATCGGCTTGTCTGAGGCGCATCAAGCTGATGGAGAAGGCGGGTGTCATTCGCGGCTATACGGCACTGATTGACGCGACGCAGTCGGAGTCAATGATCGCGGTGATCATCAACATCACGCTCGAGCGGCAAACGGAGGAGTACCTGGACAGATTTGAGGCAGCCGTTCGCCGTCACCCCGAAATCAGGGAGTGCTATCTGATGACCGGTGGATCAGACTACATGCTGAGGGTGGACGTCGAGAACGCAGGAGCATTCGAGCGAATTCACAAAGAGGTTCTGTCCACCTTGCCCGGTGTGCTGCGCATACATTCGAGCTTTTCAATCCGGGATGTTCTGGCAGCGCGCTCGAAGCAGCGACGCAACTGACTACTCCAGAGCATGGCGGCGGCGGCCAGGAGAGGGCTACCAGTTGCGGCGAGCGACCAGGCCTCCAATAGGCGCGGTCGAAGGTGAGCGCGAAGCGTGATTTGCCCCATGCCTTCGTTGACGAGGCTTCAGTGTTTCGACATCCTGGTCGGTCAACAACTCGGCGAGTTGTCACGGCGGTCGATCGGCAGCACTGCGGCGATGGTGTCCAGAGCCTTCGGCGCGGCTGGTGACGGATGCAGATTGCGTGACGCTCATCGCGGCGCCCCGCTCGAAGGCGGTGAGCAGGCAACAGGCGGTCCCCGGCGGAGGACCCATGCGTTTGGTTCTTCGAAATGTTCCACTGCATCCTCGACGTCAGCGAGTATCATCATCCCGACCCCTTACCAGACCCGTTGGTGCAGCACCGCATCGAAGGCGATGTCGAGCGACACAAAGTCGCAATGTTCCAGACGCGCTTGGGCCGCAAGAATGCGATCCCAGGGATCGCGATGCTCCCAGTCGAAGGCGGCCGCTAGCTCCGCATGCAGATCCGTGATGGCAAGCGTCTGCAAGCCGCTGGCTGCGACGGCGGCACGCAGCTCCTGCGGCTTCAGATCGAGCTTCTTCAGGCGCATCTTGTTGTCGAGCTCGTAGAAGGATACGGCGCTAACGAGGACGGTGTTGGCCTTGTCCTCGATCAGTGCTCGGGCTTTTCCGGAAAGCCGGTTGCTCCCGATCGTCCACCAGTAGAGGGCGTGGCTGTCGATCAGCACCTTCATGGCTTGGGCTCGCCGTCGCTTCGTTCGCCCCGCCAGATACCCACATCGTCGTTCCAGTCGCCGGCATCGATCGCTGTCTGCTCGCTGTCGACCTCGTCGAACAGATCGTCGGGCAGGCCGCGCTGGCGCAACAGGCCGAACGGGCGTTTACCCTCGTCGGCCGGGCCGATGCGAGCATAGATCTCATTGCCACGCATAATGACGATCTCTTCGCCCTTGTTGGCACGTTCAAGCACCTCGGCGAAATTTTTCCTCGCTTCACTGATCTTGTAGTGGGTTTGCGGCATCGAACCCTCCGATGTTAGGCTCGATTGCCTATATAACATCGCGCTTGAGTATGTACAAGTCGGTTGTACATACTCTTTCCGATAGTGAATATTCTTCGATAGTTATGACGCCAACGGGTAATCATCCATGTGAGGCACAGTTAAGGTTGCTCTAGGCTGGATCGAACGATCGCATTTCACAGATGCCTGCGCCTCGCGGTGGATCGACGTCCAACTCGTCCTTCACGACGCCAACCCGTCCGCAGCCCGACGCACGAAGACACCATGCAAAGAAGCGGGCAAGGACAAGCTTGCGCTGCTTCAGCGGAGTAGTCGCGCCGGCGGCTACCGCAGCCTTTGAAGCCATGCGCACCCACAGCCAGCCGAACGAAACGAGCGCGAAAAAGCGCAGGTAGTCGGTGGCGCTTGCTTCGGCCTCCATCTGATCGCCCGCTTTTGCAGGTCCTCCGTCAGTTTTTCCAGGCGGCCAGGGCGTGGTCGACTGCGGTTTTCACCGCGACGAGTTCAGCCGGTCCCGCGGTGGCCGCCAGTTCGTCTCGCACCAAGGCGAAGAAGCTGCGCGCCACGTCGCCGTTTTCCATCGGCAGTTTGCGTCCGACGAGGTCCATGGCCTACACGCCATTTGTTCCCTCGTTGATCTGGGTGATGCGGGCGTCGCGCACATATTGCTCCATGCCCCATTCGCGGATGTAACCATGGCCGCCGAACACCTGTTGCGACATGACGGCGATCTCGAAGCCGAAATCGGTGAAAGCGGCCTTCACCACCGGCGTCAGTAGGGCGACGAAGCCGTCTGCATTGCGGCGCACAGCGGCGTCCGGATGTCGATCGGCCGTGTCCATCTGCAGAGCGGTCCAGACGGCAAGGGCGCGGCCCGCGTCGGTGAGCGCCCGGCCGGTGAGCAGCATCTTGCGAACGTCTGCATGGTCGATGATCGCCATGCCCGGATAAGTGGTCGGCTCGTAGAGGAGGATGTCATCGGTCGGCTCGGGCAACGGCGACCCGTCCGGGATGACCGCTGCCGACTGGTAGCGATAGCCATACTCGACGTTCAACTCATTCGCTTCGATGCTCAGGCGTCGGATGGCGCGAAGCGCCCCGCTAGCCCCTTGCCACACGCATGGCTCGACGATGAATCCGGCCAGCGGCTGGCCATGAAGGATCTCGTCAAACCAGGCCGCTTTCTGCTGATTGCTGGCGAAGAAGGGCAGAACTGGTGCGCCGCGGCAGCAGCGCTGGTCGCGGCGAACGACCTGCCAATCGATACGGTCCGCATTGGCCATATTGATGGCGACCTGTTCGATCCGCGCCTGGCCTGGGCACAATTTCGCGGCATCTCGGAAAAGGGTGCGGTGCTGGTCAGGCCCGACCGGGTCGTATGCTGGCGCCACGTCGGAGCCTCCCGGGATCCGCTGGCCGCACTGAGCGGTGCCACTTGGGGCAGCGCTGGATCGCAGCTTTCGTGAGGGAGTGACGAAGACGCCGGAACTTGCTCGAGCCAAGTGACCAGGGATAACGCGATGCCACTCGACAATTGAGAGGCCGGAACAGGCGATCGCCCCGTTGCGTCAATTGGGTGCACGCGTCGGACGGTCGTCAGATCGCGCGCAAGCTTGCCGCGCGATCTCTTCCCTTACAAAGAGGCCGGTTGCGCCCGCGGACCTGGCATTGACGGCGCAACCGGCGCAGCCAGGATCGTCGGAATCTCCAGATTCGACCGGAGCCCCGGAGAGCAATGCCGCACTTTCGGGACCTTCCCACTCTGGAGGCAGAGCTGGGCGACGCACTCATCGCGGAACTGAGCGAGCGTTTTGAGCCCGCCCGTTTGGCCGTCGACGATCCGCTGACACGCATGGCCACGGCCGTGACCATATTGCTCCGCGACCTGGCCGCCGCGCCGACGCAGGCACGTCTCGCCGCCCGCGCAGCGGTTATGCTACCGGACGTCGCCCAGGCGGTCCAGGCTCGACTGCGGGGGGGATCTCAAGCTCGCATCGTCGTCGCCCTTGTCGAGCAGGCTTCGTAGCGCGCCGGCTAGGCAGAACACAACGCTGCCGGACATCGTGCGCGCCGTTTTGCGTGCCATGGGGTGCACGCCAGACGACGCGGCGGAATGGCTTTTCGGAGCGGGCAGGATCGATGCGACCGCCGTAACGGCGAGGTCAACCGACCCGACAGCCAGCACGCCGGCCGATGTCAGGATCGTGAAGTGCGGTCGCTTCGGTCCCATCTCGACGAACTGGCGGCGAAACACGTCGATGTCGATATCCGGCGACGCGAGAACGACATTCTTGACCTTGGCCGGTATCGATCTTTCCCGCATCGAGACACCGCGCAAGGCCTCTGCGGCGAGCCATGCCCCCATCGAATGCGCGAGAATCGTCACGTCCTCGACATCAGGGCTTCTGGCGGCCTGTAGAATAAGATCCTCCAAGGCTCGCCGCGAGTAGTTGGCGCTTTCCTTGTCATAAAGGTAGTCAAACACGCGCGCTCTCGAAGGCCAGGTGAAGAGAACCGGAGTTGCATCGGTGCCTGAGTCATGAACGATCTGGGCCAAACGAAAGACGGCATCGGCATAGGTGTTGTTGAAGCCGTGCACAAAGATGACGACCTGACGTTTCGCGTTTCTGTTCTTGCGAAACCACTGGAGGACCTGGCCTTCGGATCCGGCTTTGTCGATCTCGAGCACCGCGAATTCTTTCTCGGGGTTCGCCGGCACGCGGGAGGGCCACTGGACGTTTCCAACCTTGCGGTTTCGATCCGGCGGGACCGACACGACGACGGTGTTGAGGGAGATCGCCGTTCCGCGCTCGCCGGAATAGACTTGGCCGGGTTTTTCCGAAGGCCTGCGTGTTGTCGCGACCAGCATGTCGACGCGGCTCGCATCGCTGGCGGACGCGGCCAGAGGTTGAAGGACGTTCTCCACCCGCGCCGCGCAGCCGTTGACAACCAAAGACAGGACGACGAGCACCGGGAGCGCCCGGTCTCGCGCTGAGATCGGCCGCGCGCGGCCGATCCGTTGCCAGACGCGAAAGCTTCGCGGGGCGTTCAAGCTCATGTCACCCGCCATATCAATGCTGCTCGACTTCACGCGGGATCCGGAACCAGGCGACATAGAGCGCCGGCAGGAACAGAAGCGTCAAGGCCGTTCCCACGACGATACCGCCCATCATAGCATAGGCCATGGGTCCCCAGAATATTTCGTGGGAGATCGGTATCAGAGCCAGAGTGGCCGCCGCCGCCGTCAGCATGATCGGCCGCATGCGGTGTTCGGTCGCTTCCACCACCGCCATCCATGGCGTCTTTCCGGCTGCCCGCAATTCCTCGATCTCCACGATAAGAATGACGGAGTTGCGGATAAGGATGCCGACCAGCGCCAGCACGCCCAGGAGCGCGACGAAGCCGAGCGGGGCGTTGCTGGCAAGCAGAGCCGCCACGACACCGATGAGCGCCAACGGGGCAACCGAGAAGACCAGGAAAAGCCTGTGGAAGCTCTGTAGCTGGATCATCAACAGCGTCGCCATGATGAGGAACATGGCCGGCGCCACCGTTGCAATTGGACCCTGCGACTTGGCGCTTTCCTCCACCGCACCACCGACTTTGACGGAATACCCGATCGGTAGCGTCCTTTCGAACGCGGCAACCTTGTCGGAGAGTGCCTTGACGATGGTCGCCGGTTGCGTCGCATCGGCGATCCCGGCCTTGATCGTGATGGTCGGAACCCTGTCGCGGCGCCAGATCGTCGGCTGTTCGAGCTCGTAGCGGAAGGTGGCGACCGACGACAACGGAACGGACTGGCCGCTGCTGCTCTGCAGTTGCAGGTCGAGCAGCGTATCGATCGACTCGCGCTCCTTTTCAGCGGCACGGCCGATCACATCGACCAGATAGATGTCATCGCGGACCTGCGTCACAGCGTTGCCCTGCACGACGGTATTCAGCGCCATGGCGATGTCCTGGGAGGAGACGCCGAGCTGCCGCGCCTTGTCCTGCAACACGTCGATCTTCACGACGCGGGCCGGTTCATTCCAGTCGAAGGCGAGATTCTTGAGCGAAGGATATGTGCCGACAACAGACCCAAGTTTCTGTGCCAGGTCACGCACCGTTTGGAGATCCTCGCCGGACACGCGATACTGGATCGGCTTGCCGACCGGCGGTCCGATTTCCAAGAGCTTCACATAAGCGTCGGTTCCGGGGAAAGTCTTCTGAAGGTAGGCTTCCACTTGCCGCTTCAAGCTGTCGCGCTCGTCGAGTCCTTTGGTGACAAGGATTGTCTGCCCGAAGGCAACGTCAGCCGGCTGCACGTCGAAAGAAAGGATAAAGCGTGGTGCGCCTCTTCCCACATAGGTCGACCAGTGCTCGACCGCTGCATTGCCCGCCAGCATTTCGCGCTCGAACTGAGCCATCTGCCGGCTGGTCTCGGCAATCGAGCTGTTCTGCGGCAGGTTCCAGTCGACGATCAGTTCCGGCCGGTCGGAGCTCGGAAAGAACTGCTGCTGAACCATGGACAGGCCGGCGATCGATGCTGCGAAGAGAGCGACTGTGGCGATGATTGTCATCCATCGCCAGCGCAGGCAGAACTGCAGCATCCGCGAGAAAGCCCTGCCAAACCAGCCCTTGTGTTCGGAATGCTTCTTCATCGTCTTCGGCAGCAGGGTCACGCCTATGAGGGGTGTGAACACCACGGCAACGATCCAGGAGACAATGAGCGAAACGGCAATGACAACGAAGAGGGTGAAGGTGAACTCCCCGGCGCTGCTCTTGTTGAAAGCGACCGGTATGAAGCCCGCGACCGTCACGAGCGTGCCGGTCAGCATCGGAAAGGCCGTGGACGTATAGACGTAAGTGGCGGCCTTCTTGAGACTATCACCCATCTCCAGCCGCGCCACCATCATCTCGACCGCGATCATGGCGTCGTCAACGAGAAGACCGAGCGCGATGATGAGCGCGCCGAGCGAAATTCGCTGCAGCGAAATGTCGAAATAGAGCATCACCACAAAGGTAATGGCGAGAACGAGTGGGATTGCGACCGCCACGACCAGGCCGGCCCTTAAGCCGAGACTGATGAAACTGATTGCCAACACGATGGCGACCGCTTCGAACAGGGCCTTCGTGAAGCCACCGACTGCCTCGTGAACCACTTCTGGCTGGTCGGAGACCTGTTCGACCGAGACGCCGACCGGGAGGTCCTGGACGATTCCGCTCATCGTCTTTTCGAGCGCTTCACCGAAGGCGAGCAGATTGCCACCCGTTTTCATACCAATCGCGAGCCCGATCGCCGGCTTTCCGTTGAAGCGGAAAAGCGAAGTCGGCGGGTCTTCATAGCCGCGGGTGATCGAGGCGACGTCCGTCAGCGGAAAGAAGCGGTCATTGACCTTCAGATTGATCCCGCGCAACGTGTCTTCGGAGATGAAGCGTCCGCCAACCCTCAAGGCGACGCGTTCCGGTCCCGTTTGGACAAACCCGGACTGGGTGACGGCGTTCTGCGCCTGCAGCGTGGCAATGATGTCGGCGCGGTCGATACCGAGGGCAGCGATCTTACGGGTGGAGAATTCGAGGTAGATCACCTCTTCCTGCGCACCGACGATGTCGACCTTGCCAACGTCCGGTATCTTGAGGATCTGCGTTCGCGCGTCCTCCGCGAAATCGCGTAGTTCCCTATGACTGAGTCCGTCGCCGGTGAGGGCAAAGATATTGCCGTAGACGTCCCCGAACTGGTCATCGAAGAACGGACCGACAACCCCCTGGGGGAACTGGTGCTTTACATCGTCAATCAGGTTGCGCACCCGCGCCCAGGTGGGCTTTACGTCCCCCGCATTCGTTCCCGGCAGCAGATCGACGAAGACGATCGTCTGACCAGCGGTCGTGATGCTGCGCGTGTGCTCGAGATTGTCGAGTTCCTGCAGCTTCTTTTCGATGCGGTCGGCAACTTGCTCGGTCACTTCCTGGGCCGAGGCGCCGGGCCACTGAGCCTGGACGACCATCGTCTTGACGGTGAACGATGGATCCTCTTCACGGCCAAGGCCGACGTAGGCATAGGCACCCGCCACCGCGAAGATGATCATGAAATACCAGACGAGCGAGCGATGCTCGAGCGCCCAGTCCGAGAGATTGAACTTACTCATGGGAGCAGCTCCTGTTCGAGTTTCACCTTCTGTCCATCGGCAAGTTCATTGACCCCGGCGACGACGACTTCTTCGCCCTCCCGCAGCCCCGACCTTATCCTGACAGACCGGGCACCGGCGGCCGGGGCCTCGAGCTGGACCGGTCTCGACGTGACAGTTCCCGTCGAATGATCGACGACCCAGACGTGTTCTGCGCCATCCCTGTCAGCGATGGCGGCGATCGGCAGCGCGATTGCTCGTTTCTTTCCGTCAGCCACAAGCGTCGCGGTCACCACCGCACCGAGGCGGAAAACCTCCGGTGCCTGATCCACGGCGATCTTTAGTCTGTGGGTGCGGGTATTGGGATCTGCCTGCGGCGCGATCTCGCGCACGATTCCGGAGGTCCGTAGCGTCGGGTCGAGCTGGAGGGCGATGCTGAACCGGTCATTCAGCCGAACGGATCGAAATTGCGCCTCGGGGACATCGACGACCACATCGCGGTTTTCAAGACGGGCCAGTCCGAGGACCGGCTGGCCCGCCGCGACCGTCTGACCCATTTCTCCGAAGGTGGCCGTAACGACACCGTCGAACTCCGCCCTCAACTCAGCATAACCAAGCTGCTCATGCGCCTTGGCGAGGCTGGCTGTGGCTTTTGCAACATTGGCCTTGGCCGATTTCAGTTGCTGCTCGGCGAGATCCCGATCGGCAATGCTGCCGGCGCTTATGCGGGCGAGAGTCCGCTTGCGCCTTTCGGTCAGGGCAGCGTTATCGAACTGCGCCTGGGCATCGCGCAAATCGGCTTCTGCGCTCCTGACGGCAAGCCGGAGGCTCAGCGGATCGATCTCGGCAACGACATCACCTTTCAGCACGAGATCGCCAACATCGACCTTGCGCGATACAATTCGTCCGAGGGTGCGGAATGCAAGGTCGGTCTCGACGCGTGCTCGTACAACTCCGGGCAAACTCGCCGTTTGCTCCTGCTCGGCTGTTGCTGCGACGGATTTGACAGGACGGGGGGGCATATTCTCCCCGGCGATCGAGTTTTGCTCGCAGCCGACAAGGAGCGTGATCGACAGAAAGAGTGGAATAGAACTATACCAGCGGTTAAGGGTCATCTCACTTGTCCTCCCAGGCTACGGCCTCGCCTTCCTTGAGAAATTTTCCGCCTTCCGTGACGATCAGATCATTGGGCGCAATGCCGCTGGTCACGACGAAATCGCTTTTGCGGTAACGGGCAACCGCAACCTTGCGAAGGGAAACGGAGCGGGTTTCGTTGTTCACCCGCCACACGGCCGGTTCACCCTTGTCGGAGGCGATGGCGTTGAACGGCAGCACCATGCCGCTGCGCGGAGAGGAGCGGAGTTTGCCGACCACCGGCGTGCCGAGCGGCCATTGCGCGTCCTGCGGAAACCCCACCTTGATCCGGATCGTACCGGCTTTCGTGTCTATCACGGGGGAGATCTCCCGGATGGCGGCATGGACTTCGAGCGTGCGATCCCCGACCGGCGCCACCTCGACGTCGGCCAACGGGGGACCGCCGAGAAAGAAAGACTCGAAGACATCAAATACCGCGTCTCTTGGACCGTCATGGGCGAGCGTGAAGGCGGACTGCGCCGCCGACACAACCTGCCCTACCTCCAGGGTTCGTGCCGTGATGATCCCATCCGTGTCGGCCTTCAACTCCGTGTAGGACAGGGCGTCCTCGGCGGTCGCCAGTGCGGCCTCGGCAGCCTCGAGAGAGGCTTGGGCACTCGTCAGCTCCTTGCGCGCTTCATCAAAGGACTGCTGAGGGATTGCCTGCGATTTTACCAAGGCCCTGGCCCTCTCAAAGGCCAGCGTCTTCTGGTTGACGACTGCCTGCGCAGATTCCAGTGCGGCTCGGGCGACGTCCAGGTCGGCTTGTTGCTCGGTATCGTTGAGCCGCGCGAGGATCTCGCCGGCGCGAACGTGGGAGCCGACATCAACCCATCGCTCAATGACGCGGCCACTGATGCGAAAGGAAAGTTCGGTCTGGATCCGGGCCTTCACCTCGCCGGTGATTTCCGCTCCCGGCTGATACTGGGTCTTGGAAACCGCAACGACGCGGACCATCTGCGGCGGCGGCGTTACCTCAGCCTTGTCTTCGCAGGCAGCCAGAACCGCGCAGGCGAGACCAATTCCGAGCAATCGAAAGGACTGCATTTTTGCTCCAGTAGGTTTGCGAACAAACGGGAAGCCAGGCGTTCGCGGTCTCCGGTCTGATGCGTATAAACGGGCCATCGCCCATGTTGACAACGCCCACCTAAAGCTTAGTGTGGGCAATGTCAACATCGCGCGGCAAAAAATGTTGACATGCGCAACATGAGAATCTAAATGTGCGACTATGACCCAGCACAGTTCCACTACAGAGCAGCGTCCCTATCACCATGGCGACCTGCACAGCGCGATCGTCGGTGCCGCACTCGCTGTCCTCAGCGAGTCACAAAACACCGAGTTCTCGCTTCGTGAGCTCGCCCGTCGGGCGGGCGTAAGCCATAACGCCCCCTACAAGCACTTCGCCGACAAGCGTGAATTGCTCGCCGCCGTGTCAGCGGTAGGGTTTGAGCTCCTGGCGAAGCAGATGACCGATGCGACAAAGGACCTCGACAGTCCGCATGAACGGCTTGCCGCTATTGCGCGCGCATATGTCTGCGGCGGCGTCAACAATCCCGCGCTCTACAGATTGATGTTTGGCGGCTATCTTACCGGTCAGGATGACGGGCGCCCGCCTATCGAAAGAACCGCGGCGGAGGACATGAAAGCACTTCTGGTGGAGGCGATAAGCAACGGCGCTCTCGGGCGCCCCATCCCGAACACCACGGAAAATACACGCGAAATCGATGGTGCAATTTTAACGTTCTGGTCTCAAATGCATGGCCTTACGCTGCTGTTGGTGGACCGCCTCGTCGGACCCAGTGAAAAAATGGCGGAGCTGACCGAAAGCCTCTTGCAGGGCATGCTAGACGGATTGGCAAATTGTATCCCTGCAATACCAGCCGGCGTGTGGGTAGGTCCTCCGCTTGCCAAGTAGGCCCGGGGCCCATGCGGAACCAGTATCATTTTGCGCGGTGCGGGCGCGTGCCGGGAGTTGAATTCTCATGGACGCATCCGTCTCTGCTCTTGTAGGCCTCGCAGGCGTTGCGATTGGCAGCATTTGCCACAACGTGGATGACGCATCGATCACAGGCGAAGGAAAAGTATTGGGAGGTCGAGGTTGGCAAGCGCGAAAAGCTCTTTGCGGATTTCATCGCCGAAGCCACGCGGCTTTACGGTGACGCAGTAAGCCACCAGAAGGACGACGTCTCCGATCTCGTGCTGCTTTATGCACTGGTCGCCCGGATGCGCCTGATCTCAACCCGTCCGGTTGTGCATGCAGCCGAGCTGGCGATGGAAAGGATTGTCGAAACCTATCTGACACCCAATCGCTCGCTCTCTGAAATGCGCGGTCTCGCGCATTCGGGCGCGATGAACTTTCTCCGCGATTTTGGTGAGGCTTGGGAAGAATTGGCGGGCCTGCCTACTTGACGATATGATTTTGCCGAACTTGGACCATCCGCCTGAAGCGACTCGAATGTAGGAGCAAAGTCCTTGCTGTGGCTGATGTGCAGCCGTGTTCGCAATCGTCTGGTCGTTGATGTGGATCAACGCAAGCTCAGAGATTGGAGGCATGATGTGATCTCTATCGTCGTCGGGAGATAGTGCAGCCATTTCAGTGAGTTTTTGCCGTCTGTCGACGCTATTTGATGTCACGCAAACGATATGTTTCAATGCCAATATCATTTGCCTTCGGCATAGACGAAAAAAACAGCATCCAAACACGGGTATTCCTGTATCCTCGAGTAGGCCCGTTTGGGCCAACGCTCCCGGTGCATGGGAAAAATGAGCTGAACGCTTCAGTCGTCGCCATGAATTGCTCCCCTATATCTGCAAAGGAGGGACAGAATGTCCGAGCTATCCATTCTTCCACCGACACCGAACTTCACCAACCCTTTCGCCACTTACTGGATCGACGCATGGCAACGCTCGATCCTTTACCTCGACGTCATGAAGCGCCGCGGGGCCCAGTATGAGGAGCAAGCAGCGCGCACCGCGCCGCATGTGCTGGATTACGCCACCGAGCTTGTCTGTGATGGGCGAAGCCTCGCGCGGCCGGTCAACTATGGGCTGGTCCGCATCGTTCCACCGGCCGACGTGGTGATCGATCCGCTCAAGCGTCCGTTCGTCGTCGTCGATCCGCGTGCCGGCCACGGGCCTGGTATTGGTGGTTTCAAGGCCGATAGCGAAATCGGCGTGGCGATGAAAGCCGGGCATAGCTGCTATTTCGTAGGCTTCCTGCCGGAACCCGTTCCGGGGCAGACAATTGAGGACATCGTTTACGCAGAGGCCACGTTTCTCGAGACCGTCATCGAGCGTCACCCTCAAGCCGATGGAAAGCCCTGTGTCGTCGGCAACTGCCAGGCGGGCTGGTCCGTCATGATGCTTGCCGCGCTGCGGCCTGAGTTGTTCGGCCCCATCATCATCAGCGGCACGCCGCTCTCCTATTGGGCGGGTGTCGAGGGTCAGTATCCGATGCGTTATTCCGGCGGCCTTCTCGGCGGAAGCTGGCTGACGGCCCTGACCGGCGATCTCGGTGCCGGAAAATTCGACGGGGCATGGCTGGTGCAGAATTTCGAGAACCAGAACCCTGCCAACACCCTGTGGAGCAAACAATACAACCTCTACTCCAAGATCGACACGGAAGCCGAGCGCTATCTGGGCTTCGAACGCTGGTGGGGTGGGCATGTGACGCTGAACGCAGAGGAAATGCAGTTCATCGTCGACGAATTGTTTGTCGGCAACAGGCTTGCCGCCGGCGAGATACGGACGTCCGACGGGACGGCGATTGACCTGCGCAACATCCGCTCTCCGATCGTTGTCTTCTGCTCAAAGGGCGACAACGT
Source organism: Rhizobium giardinii bv. giardinii H152 (assembly GCF_000379605.1). Classification (GTDB taxonomy): domain Bacteria; phylum Pseudomonadota; class Alphaproteobacteria; order Rhizobiales; family Rhizobiaceae; genus Pararhizobium; species Pararhizobium giardinii. Next base: position 30,414 of record NZ_KB902689.1, read on the forward strand.
CACGCCGCCGCAGCAGGCACTCGACTGGATCCTCGATCTCTACGACAGCGTCGACGAGATACGCTCTCTTGGGCAGACCATCGTTTATACGGTCCACGAGAAGATCGGCCATCTAGGAATTTTCGTTTCGGCCAGCGTCGCGCGCAAGGAACACGATGAGTTCGCGTCCAATATCGATCTGATCGACGTGTTGCCGCCCGGCCTTTACGAAGCGGTTCTTGAGCCGAGGGGCGAGGCCATCGACCATCCCGAGCTGGTCGGGGGCGAATGGATCATGCGCTGCGAAACCCGTACTCTGGACGACATTCGCGCCTTTGGCGGTAACGATATCGAAGACGAGCGCCGATTTGCCGCTGCGGCGCGGCTCTCGGAGGTCAATCTGGCAAACTACCGCCTCTTTGCCCAGCCGGCGGTCCGCGCGGCCGCGACGCCGCCAGTGGCCGAGGCGATGCGTCATCTCCACCCGTTGCGCCTCAGCTACGAACTGTTCGGGTCGAAAAATCCATGGCTGGCCTGGGTCGAAGACGCCGCGGAATTCGTGCGTATAAACCGCCTTCCGGTGGAGCCGGACAATCCTTTCCTCGCCTTTCAGGAACAGCTGTCGAACCAGATCGTCGACGGGCTCGAGCATTGGCGGCGCCTGTCCGAGAAGGTGGCGGAAGAGACATTCCTCGCCGTCTATGGCGCCGCTCCTCTGCAGGCGGCGCTTGGCATCGATCAAGACACCAGCCGCCCGCTACGCAAGGCACCCAAAAGCCTGCTGAGCGGTGCCTTGCTCGAAACCCGGATCGCCGCCTTGAAAGAGAAGATAGCGCAAGGTGGCACTCTCGAGGCGCTTGCGCGATCCCTGCTCTTCGTCGGCATGGTGCGCGGCAGAGCGGATGAGCGCGGCTTCGAGGCAATCCGCAGGATAAGGCGCAGCCATGCTGGTGCGGGTCAATTGACACTAGCCGGGTTCAAGGCGTTGATGCGAGAGCAGTATTTCCTCCTGCTTATCGACGAGGCAGAAGCCCTTGAGGCAATCCCCACCCTCTTGCCGGCGGACATAGGCGAGCGCCGAAAGGCTTTCGAGATCCTTCGCGACGTGCTGGAATCGTCCGGGGCATTGGAGGACGCCGCAGCCGAGCGCCTTGAACGCGTGGCCGAGTTGTTCAACATCGGCACGGAGGAGGTTGACAGCAACCCGACACCTGGAGCGGCAAACAAGAGCGCTCGCGTTCGCAGCGTTTCCTGATCGAAGCAGAGGGGTTTCCGATGAACGACCTGACAACGACGACACGTGAGCCATCCAAATACGACCGGCTGATTGCCGCTGCACAAGAGGTGGCGCCTGCTGTGACGATCGTGACGCATCCCTGCGACGAGAGCTCGCTGCGCGGCGCGATCGAAGCGGCCGAGAGCAGGCTGATCGTTCCCGTTCTGGTGGGGCCGGCGGCTAAGATCCGGGCTGTCGCGGCAGAGCACGGGCTTGACCTGAAGGAGTACGAAATCGTCGATGCGCCGCACAGCCATGCAGCTGCGGCGCAGGCGGTCGCCCTGATCCGAGAGGGACGGGGCGAACTGCTCATGAAAGGCAGTCTCCATACCGACGAACTGATGCGCGAAGTCACGGCCTCGGCGACGGGGTTGCGCACCGAACGCAGGATCAGCCACGTCTTCGTGATGGATGTGCCCGGCCACGCCGACACGCTGTTCATCACGGACGCGGCGATCAATATCTTTCCCGACCTCGACGTCAAACGCGATATCGTGCAGAATGCCATCGACCTCTGGACGACCATCGGGCTTGGCCAGCCCCGCGTGGCGATTGTTTCGGCGGTCGAAACCGTCACAACCAAGATACCGTCAACCATCGAAGCGGCGGCGCTGTGCAAAATGGCCGACCGCGGCCAGATCACCGGCGGCGTGCTCGACGGCCCGCTTGCGTTCGACAACGCGATCAGCCCCGAGGCCGCCCGCATCAAGGGGCTCACCTCGCCGGTGGCGGGGCGGGCACAGATCATCGTCGTTCCGGATCTGGAGGCAGGAAACATGCTCGCCAAGAACTTGACGTTCCTCTCCCATGCCGATGCCGCCGGGATCGTGCTCGGCGCGCGCGTACCGATCGTGCTGACATCGCGGGCAGACACGGTGCGCAGCCGTCTGGCTTCGTGTGCGGTTGCCACGCTCTACGCCGCCGCGCGGCGGCGCGCCGCGCAAGTGGCGGCCTGAACATGGACGCGATCCTTGTCGTCAACGCAGGCTCGTCCAGCCTCAAATTCCAGATCTTCGAAATTGCCGATGTGGGCCTGAGACGCTGCATCCGCGGCCAGATGGATGGTATCGGGACGAGGCCGCGTCTTGTGGCGACTGCTGCCGATGGAGCGGTGCTGGTTGATCGTCGCTATGCGCCTGATGCGGTTGGCCACCTGCCGGCGGCGATTGCCGAAACTCGCACCTGGCTGCAGAGCCTCGAGGGGTTCAGCCTCCGGGCGATCGGGCACCGGGTCGTGCATGGCGGCCCGGATTATGCGAGACCGATGCTGATCGACCACGACACCCTGGACAGGCTTGCCACTTTCCAGGAGCTTGCGCCGCTGCACCAGCCGAACAACCTGGCGCCCATCCGTCTTGCGATGGAGATCAATCCGGACGTTCCGCAGGTCGCCTGTTTCGACACGGCATTCCATCGCGGCCACGCCCCGCATACGGATTGCTATGCCTTGCCTTGGGACTACTACGAGCAGGGCGTTCGGCGATACGGCTTCCACGGCCTGTCCTACGAATATATTGGCGAGCGGTTGGCCGAGGTCGCACCCGCTATCGCCGGCGGACGCATCATTGCTGCCCACCTCGGCAGCGGCGCGTCGATGTGCGCACTGCGGGAGGGGCGCAGCGTCGAGACGACGATGGGTTTCACCGCGCTCGACGGCTTGCCGATGGGGACACGACCGGGCCAGATGGATCCGGGCGTCGTGCTCTACCTGATCGAGCACAAGGGCATGAGCGCCAGGGAGGTGACCGACCTCCTCTACAGGTCGTCCGGCCTAAAGGGTCTGTCAGGAATATCGAGCGATATGCGGGAGCTTCTCGCCAGCGACAACCCGCGTGCCGCCCTCGCCATCGATCACTTCGTCCATCGCTGTGCGCTCAGCGCCGGCATGCTTGCCGCTGCGCTCGCAGGCCTCGACGCCTTCGTGTTTACGGCTGGCGTCGGGGAGAACTCCGCCCCGATCCGCGCCCGCATCACCGAAAGGCTCGCCTGGCTCGGCGCAGACCTCGACGCTGCGGCAAATGAAGCCGGTGAGACCCTGATATCCACCCCGGCGAGCCGCGTTGCAGTCTACGTTCTGCCGACGGACGAGGAACTGATGATCGCGCGCCATACGCTGGCGCTCGTCAACATGTCTTGAAGCCAGACACAAGGAGAAGCAATCAATGTCCATTCCGGTCGTCAATGCACAGCTTCTTAGGGGGCGAAGAGGATTGATCGTCGGCATCGCCAACGATCGCTCGATCGCCTGGGGTTGCGCACGCGCCTTCCGTGCCTTCGGTGCCGAGCTTGCGATCACCTATCTCAACGAAAAGGCCAGGACCTATGTCGAGCCGCTTGCCCGCGAGGTGGAGGCACCGATCTTCATGCCGATGGACATGGCCGTTCCCGGCCAGATCGAGGCGGTTTTCGACCGCATCGCCAGCACCTGGGGCGAGCTCGATTTCGTCGTCCACTCCATCGCCTTCTCGCCCAGGGATACGCTCGGCGGGCGCGTCGTCGATGTGCCGCGCGAGGGGTTTTTGACAACGATGGACATTTCCTGCTGGTCCTTCATCCGTATGGCTCATCTTGCCGAACCCTTGATGAAGAACGGCGGCACGCTGTTCACGATGACCTATTACGGCTCGCAGATGGTGGTCGAGAACTACAATATCATGGGGGTGGCAAAGGCCGCCCTCGAGAGCGCCGTCCGCTACCTCGCCGCGGAACTCGGACCGAAAGGCATTCGGGTCCACGCCATCTCTCCGGGTGCGCTGGCGACCCGCGCCGCCTCCGGCATTCCTGAATTCGACGAGCTTCTGGAAAAGACCAGGACGAAGGCGCCGGCCCGCGAACTCATCAGCATCGAGGACGTCGGGGTGGCAACGGCCTTCTTGGCCCACGACGCCGCGCGGCTGATCACGGGACAGGTGCTCTACGTCGATGGCGGCTATCACATCATCGACTGACGAACCGTCACCATCGGGGAAATTCGACGCTCAATGACATCGAGCAGCCAGCCGTTTCTGCCTTCCTGCCAGAAGGGTTTCGGCAGGAGCTGGAGATTTGGCATGGCGACAAATTCGCCCCGAAGCGATCACGTCGCTGTTGATAGCGCCGTGTCATCTCTGCACATGCGTGTCCCGACCAGGCCATATGGCGTTAGGCCCGTTCGTTCCGACCGCGCACCGAAACCAGTCGGTCAAAGGTTCGGCGCAGACCCAAGATCGGCGCGGTCAAACAATCAAATACGATGCCAGCGGTTTTTCGGGTCGGCACGATTTGTCTACAACCAGAAAATGAGTTGATCTCCGCCTTCGCCACTTCGTGCACCTGATCGGGAGGCGGTGAATAGATTTTACCCTGGTCGAGGGAAACGATCGTCAAGGTCGTGAGCATTGTGAGTCTCCTCTAATCCTGCGCCAATCGACGCCGAGAGGAGCATTCTCAATGACAAGCCCGTTTAGGGTCCTTCAGCGGATGCTAAAAATTACTAATTTTTCCAAAGGGCACGGCAGCCGAAACAACCTGACGCGTCACTCTTGGCGTACCGCTCGGCTGCCGAGGCGCCCGTGATCGGATGAGTGGCAAGAGCGCCGGCGTCAGTCCTCTTCAAGCCCGGCAATCCGTAAACCTTCGAGGATGGCCAAAATCCTGCTTGGGTCCTTGGCCGGCTGTCCTGCCTCGATGCGCGCGATCGTGATGCCCGGAGAGGCTTTTTTGAGTTCATTGAGGAAATGGCGAGCCTGATCGAGGCGGCCAAGATGTGCGTTGGCGGCAATCAGCATCCAGAAGCTGGCATCGAAATTCGGATTGATAGCAAGCGCTCGCGCAGCCCAAACCAAGACCTCGCTGTAATTTCCCAAGATCATCTGCGCATGTGCTGTGCCGCATAGCGAAATGTGGGCGAGGGGATCGCGTGGTGAGAGCCGGTTCGCCCGATGGAATAAGGAGAGTGCGATTTCGACGCTGCCGCAATGCAGGTTAGCGACGCCTGCTGCGGTCACGACCATCAGATTGTGAGGGTTAGCCTCGACGGCCTCATCCAGAACTGCCATGCCCCAGTCGTACTCCCGCGCCACCTGAACCAGCGCCATGGCGCAATGCGCCGTAACCGCCGGGTCCCCGGCGGAATTCTCAAGACCCCTTCGCGCCAGCATGAAGCATTCTTCGCGGTCTTTGGGGCCGATTGGTGTCCAGCCCATGGTAATCCGGTGCTCCAGTGCCCAAGCTGCATGGGCGTTGAGCAGGGCGTTGTCCGGCTCGAGCGTCAGTCCCTCAGTTAGCAGCGCAAAGGCCTCGGCATTGTCGCTCGCCGATTCCGTCAGAATTTTGGACAGCGCCCTTAAGTAGATGTCGTATGTAGCAATACTGCCCGGCCGCTCGCCCCGCGAACGGTCGATCTCCGCCCTCTGTATAAGGGGACCAACGATGGTCGCGACGCGTTCGGTGATGTCGTCTTGGAATTCGAACACGTTGTCCAGTTCACCGTCGAAGCTTTGCGCCCAGAGATGCACACCGTCGCCACCCTCGACCAACCGCGCCGTGATCCTCAGCTTATTGCCGCTTCGCCTGACGCTGCCTTCGAGCACATAGCGGACGCCGAGTTCCTTTGCCACCTCCCTGACATCCACCGCGGGGTCTCTGAAAACAAAACTGGAGTTGCGGGCGATCACAGCAAAACTCTTGAACCGGCTGAGTGCGGTGATGATGTCATCTACCACGCCCTCGGAGAAATAGTCCTGCTCGGCAATGCCACTAAGATTGGCAAAGGGCAAAACTGCAAGTGCCGGCGTGACGGAAAGCGCAACATCGGTCTTTCTTGATCCGTCGATTGGGCGAACCAGGCGATAGCCGACACGAGGGACGGTTGCGATCCAGTCACGCCCATCCGGGGTGGGGCCTAGCGATTTCCGCAGGGCCGCGATTTGGACGGTCAAATTTCCTTCTTCCACGATCGTGTCTGGCCATCCCCGCTCCATCAGTACTGCCTTGGAAATGACCCCTCCGTCGGCCTCGAGCAGCGCTTGGAGGAGGGCTAGGCCTCGTTGGCCAATAGCCACGGACTTGCCGTTCCGCTGCAGCAAACCGCAGCCGACATCCAAGACAAACGGACCGAAGGTATGTCGCGGCTCTACCATGCGGGCAATATATGCGATTATAAAACCTTCGGAAACCGGGCGATCGAGGCTGAAGCGGTCGTTGAGGGCATCGCTATCCCTAGCGAAGTTTTCACACTTTGGGTTGACTGTCTGAACCCCTCCCCAAGACGATAAGTCTTGCGTTCGATAAGCCAACCTTATCGGTCGTTATCGAGTGGCGACGGGGCGTGCGGTTATAGCGTCCTCTCTCGTCTAAAGCGCACCCTGCAAAATCATCCCAGCCAGGGATCGACGATGATTGCGCCCGTCCCTTCGAAGTCTCTCACGTTGCGAGTAACCACCGTCAGCTCATGAACGAGTGCTGTCGCGGCAATCAGAGCATCGACTTCATTGCGCCGGTCGGGAATATGCAGATGGGCGCAGCGCGTCGCGACGGCATCGTCGATCGATAAAATCCGGCCGGCAAATTCAGGCCGGACATGGTTGTCGAGCCAAGTCCGCAGCCGGGCGCCTTGGCGGGCATCGCGCCGTTGCACGCCAAGGATACCACGCTCCAGTTCCAGGATGGTGATCGCCGAGAGAAAGAAGGCTGTCGATTCTTCCCGCCCGACCCAGGCGACGACATTGGCATCGGCCTTGCCGTCGCCAATCTTCCGCAGTTCGGAGACAACGTTGGTGTCGAGCAGATAGGTCAAGACAGATCGACCGCGCGCGAAACAATTTCGATACGTTCGGGAGAGAAGTCGATCTCCGAAAGCCCGGGCATAGACAGGGCCTCGATGAGGCTGCCGCGCTTTCCGGAAAGACGTTTGAAATCGTCATAGGTCATCAGCACGTGCGACGGCTTGCCCCGGTCAGTGATGATCACAGGTCCATCTTGCGCCGCTTTCTTGGCACTGCTGACGTCGTGATTGAGTTCACGGCTGGTAAGGGTAGACACGGCACGGCACTCCGATGTAGGTATGTACCTACATATAGCATGGTTCATCGCCAGTACAAGTCCAGACATCACGCACTGATCAAGACATGGCGCCTTTAAGGGTATGGAACAGTGGACCGCGCCATTCCCAGTCATTCTGGTCGTTACGCCGCTTCCCAGGCCTGGTTCAATATCTTGGCAGCCAAAAGCGGCCATAGTGCTGCTGCACTACATCCGGGATATCTTGGATCGCGTAGCTCGCCTGCTCATAAGACCCGGTCAGCTTCAGAATATGGGTTGCCAAGATGTCCCGGAGGTTATGAGGGCCATGTGGCAGCAGGCCTTTGATGGCGCCACGGCCGGTATAGGGACCGCCGGTATAGGGATTGTAGATCCCATAGCCCTGGATCACGGTTCGCCAGGCCTCATAGAACTTGGTGGAGTCGTAGGCGGCGTCCAGACTGGTTGTCTTCACCGTCTTGACGAAGAGCGTGCCGGGATCCTTTGCGGCCCAGCCCGCATCATTATTGCCCAGGAGCAGGGTGCCTCGCTGGCCAGAGATACGTCTCATAAGGATGCCATCTCGAGGTGATACAAGGCACGGTTTCCAACGGCTGCGACGTGAGCCGAATACAGACGGTCCGCGACCGGATCCATATAGGACAAACAAACGCTCGCACCGGCCCTAAATCCGTCATCCGGTTTCGCCGAGTTCATGTGCGGATTAGAAAATCACTTTCTAATTCAAAGTTGCAATAACAGGCTCGTGGGTTCACACCCTTTCAAGGCGAGGGATTGAGACATCCGAGCCAACTGGTGCGCTCGGACGCAAGACGTGATCGGCGGCAACCGTGCTTCGCCGCCTCGATGAAGTCCGCGAATGCGACTATCAAGGGCTTAAGACAACGCATTAGGAAATTCTAACGCAGGTTAATTTTTCCAGTATCACTAAATTTGCAGATGAATATTCGCCCACCCGTCATAACATAGCCACGAAGCACCAACGTTCCTCGCGGAATTGCCAAATTTAAAGTTCTTTTATGAAATGCAGTATGTGTGCATGCGCAAAAGCGTATTTCCGAGGAGTGATGCGTGACTACCTCCTCCCCCGTTGTCGGTCACTCGTTTTGGGTCATAGTTGCGATAGCATTTTGCGCCTTGGTCCTTTCAGGTTTCAGATCTATCGATCCTGACCAACCAATTGTCGTGCGCTCAGCATATTCAGAGCACGTCTTTCTCATCCCCCGAGGCTACTTTCTTTATCCGCCGCCTTGGATGGGATCCTGAATAAGTCGACAGCCGAAGCATTTATCGTCGACTATCCCGATTTTCATTTTCAATCGGAAGCTAACAACCGAAAATTTAGGCAGCCGGGTTTCGGATATCGTGATGTTCATGGTGCACCTGGCGCCGACGCTTTCGGTGAGAGACTTTCTGAAAGTTCGGCTTGAAACCCTAAAAAAGAGCTCCGTCGGATACCGTGCGCCAGGAACCGATCTGGTGACTTTCCCGGCGAAGAACCCTTCGCTGTCCGTAGAGAAAAACATCTACGTCGATCCTTCAACGGAGCCTAATTTTCTGGAGTGCTATGCGCCCGGCTCTATACCGTCGCCAAGCTGCAAAATGTTTTTCTTTTGGAATTGTCTAGGGGTCGATGCCAAGGTCGATCTGCGCCGGATTGGAGAAAGAAATACTATAAAACAAAAGGTAATTAACAAGTTGGAATGCTGGCTAGTGAATTCTCAACAAAGGGATGCATGTAGTGTTGAATGAAGCTGATTTTCAAAAGCTCGAAGACTATGCGGACGCAGGAGGCCGAATTTCATACTACGACTATCTTTCAGAAAGGGGAGACTCCTACGCCAGGCTCGCCAATAGTGTCGTTCAAACTCGCTAGCGCAAAGCACTTTGATTGGCTGCTGAGGGGAATCTTCGCAGTGATTGCGCGGGTAGCCCTCGGCAGGAAGGTTCAAAGACCGCGAAAGGCTGCGAGCAGAAAGATGGCCGCCGCGATTGCGCCGAGGGCGCTTCGGCCCGCATGAAGCTTGCCCCAGCGGAGAAGAAGGTCACGGGTTTCGTCGCCCGCCTCTTCCGGTCGCGTTGCCTCCAGGCGCCGGTTGACCGGCATGATGACGAGCATCGTATAGGGCCAGTTCAAGATGATGATCGCTGCGCCGACACCCCAAAGCGGATTGCCGGTCTGCCACCAGGCCGCAGCGCCGAGGAGGCCGGAAATGAGCGCGAGAGAAGCCTGCATTTCGAAGCCCCGCCGGTACGCCGGACCCCATTGCGCGAGGGCCGCGCGATCATCGAGGCCAAGCCTTGCCGGCTGTTCGGCCACGTTTATGTAAATGGCGGCGCCGAAGAAGATCGACGCCGTGAGCAACGCGAGCAGACCGAACATTTGACGTTCTCCCATCTCGGACCATCATACACGATGAACGCCCCGACAGCAGGTGCATTGTTTTCCTCTGCACGCGTGAGACGCGTGTCGCCCGAAATTCGATGGACGCCTCCGGCAGATCGCAAACGACAGGCGTCGCCTGAAAACAGTTCACGAAGTTGGCTAGCGGGCTGGACGTGGTTGGCGCTGCCGAGCCATACTGGATAATCGAGTGACTTGGGCTAGAAAATGCATGCTTCGCCGCTACCACGCCGGAAACTGTACATCCTGTCGCCAAGGGCGACTGTTTCTGTTTCGCAATCTCGCGACAGATGACATATACGCGCACTGCGAAGAATGCGAATGGGGATACGTTACCCCGGCGGATGTCGAGGCGAAGGGCGGGTTCCTCACTCTCCTGGAAGAGTTCGACGCCGAATATGCCCAGAGCGACGCGATCTCCCGGAGCGTCTGGGCTAATTACACCGTCGTGGCGGTTGATGACCAGGATGAAACCTGAGGCGGCGACAGGGCCAAATGAGGCCGGGGCGACCCCGGCGTCTACGAAACGCCACAACAGCAAGGGCCAGCACATGGCGCATTCAAAGGCAGGAGCACCACGGTGACGCAACCTATGTCGACGACTTCATCATGTTTTGCGCCGGCTTGGGGATGACGTCCGTGGGCTTTGGCTATCTCTCCTTGTCACGAAATCCGGCGCACAAGATGCTGGTGGTTCGTCATTTCAGATGGATTGGCCCCCTTGCTGCTCGTCATCGCCATTATCCTGGCAGTCGCCTCATGACCTCATCATCAGAAGCAATGTGCGCAGCTAATTTGGACCACGAATAGTATGTTGTCCTGTACGGCTTGCGGACTGGAGAAAACGGAATCGGTCGTCCACGGCGGCTCGTATATCCTGCGATGCGCAGCCTGCGGAGAAATGATTGTTGCGACATCCTTCATGGCGATGCTGGACTCGGATTATCAGTGTTCGGCCTTCATGGACCCGCGTCCCGGAATACACCCCTCGCCAGAGACGCTCATCGCTGGATGTTCGATTATGAGCGCGGGTTGCACGAACTGCTATGCAATGCGGATAGCGGCTCGACTATAAGCGATAGGCGTTGAAAAATACGTCGGCTTGACGCGCAAGACCGGTTGCAGCGCGAAGTGGACCGGAGCTATCGCCCTCGATGAGATAGCATTGGCGGTACCGGCTTCCTGGAAAAAGCCGCGCAACGTGTTTGTCAACTCGATGTCAGATCTGTTCCATCCTGACGTCCCGGTGGATTTCATTCACAAGGTCTGGAACGTAAAGACACGCCGTCGTTGGTGCGCGACGTTTCGCTGTTTATACTTGCTCGTGAGACAATGTAGGGCCATTCTTAGGGTGGATCCTGGCTATCCGCCAAGACGAGGGTCAGGCAATTGCATCGCTCAATTTCCACCTCGGCAACATGGCGGAGGCCGAACGCTATTTTGCCTTGAGGGAACGTTCGCCCGGCACGGAAGCGATCTTGGAGACTTTGCCGTGCCTTTCTCGACTAGCCCCACGGGGCGAGGAGTTGTCCATGTCTGCGCGTTATGCCGACCATCCGTTGCAATCGGGCGAGCAGGCCCCGAACATTGTGCTGGATGCGATCTCAAGCGAGGGAAAGATCGCACTTGATGATTTTCACGGCCGCAGCCCATTGTTGATCGGACTGTTCCGGGGCCTGATGTGCCCGTTCTGCCGACGCCACGTCGCGACGATGGCCCAGCTCGGCCCGGCACTACGTGAGAAAGGCATCGAATCTCTCGCGGTGGTAAACACCCCGGTCGAACGCGCGCGATTTTATTTTCGTTATCATCCAATACCCGGTCTCCTGGCCGCATCCGACCCGGGGCGAGCTTCGCATCGCGCCTTCGGCTTACCCCTCCTCGAGTTCACGGAAAATGAGACTGACTGGCCGTACAAGGTCGGAATGGACGTCGTCAAGACAATGCGGGTCGACCGGCCGGGTGAGCTGCCTGAACCGATGGATCCGGCCACAGCGGCCGACCTTCTCAACGAGAAGGATGGTTACGAATTAACCGAAGCCGATCAGCAGGTGAGGATACCCGGCCATATGCAGCTTATCGGCCATTTCCTGCTAGATCGAGAAGGTGTGGTGCGCTGGAGCTTCACAGAAGTTGAAGAGAAACCCTGGAATGTGTGCCAGGCGCTCGATCCCGAAGAATTAATGTCGGCAGCTTCACAAGTCGCACATTGACAGCGCTCGACGACCCACTGCCTGGCTGGGTAAGTGTATCTGTTTGATTGACGCTCGCAAGCGTCAATCCTTGGTCTTGAGGCCCCCCGTGCGCGCGACACCCAGAACGATGCGGCGTGATTGCCAAAGCGGTCGCCCTGATTTTGCTACAGAGGTCGCAGGCACCTTTTGACCGATTTCCCCTTGATCACGGCCGTGCTGGTGACGGCATGTTCGGACAGCGCTGCCAAGAACATCGTCCATCTCCTCAATCGAGTGGACCCTGCACATAGGCTTCCGCCGTCGCTGAGGGTTGTTCCAGGCCAACCATATCCGGCACCCACGAAAGATCCGAGGTGATTTCTGCCAGCGTGAACCCGGCGACGGATGGCGCATCCGAAGGATGCTTTATTGCGTTCGATTTGCACGAGCGTCGGCATCGGGATTGGCGAGTGGCACATAGGCCCGGCTTGTGCTGTCGAGCCAATCGAGCTTGGATTTGCCCACAGTGCGGAGATAGGCTGCGGCTTCAATGAAAAGCGGATGACGCAAATCCCGCTTTTTC
>NZ_KB902690.1 GCF_000379605.1 Rhizobium giardinii bv. giardinii H152
GCGGCGCGTCAGATTTTGACGAGCATGGCGGTCACGTACATGAAGGCAACACCTGCTGCCAAGCCGCCGAATGACGCAGGTGCCAGCAGTGCCTTGATGCCGTGGCCATTCGAACGGCCCATGAGACCGCAGACTTCGACGATTACCTGGGCGATCGCGCCCGCGCCGACGGCAAGCGCGATCGCGGTCCATTGTGGCGCATAGGCGAGGCTTCCGGTCCAGATTCCGAGCACTGCCGGGCCGCCCGCAAGTAGGGCAAGTCCGACAAAGGAAAGCAGGCTTGGCTTGACCTTGAGAATAGGCGCGGCGATGCCGATGCCCTCGGTGATGTTGTGCAGGGTGAAGCCGAGGACGAGGAACGTGCCCAGTCCCGCGCTGCCCGCCGCGAACGCCGCGCCGATGGCCAGGCCCTCGCCGAAATTATGCAGGCCGATGCCAAGCGCGATGAACGTGGCGAGCGCCAGCCCCGTCGGCGTGCCGCGTCGGCGTCCCACTGCCATCAGCACGAGGAAGCTGGCCGCAGCCGTCAGAACGACCATGATGCTGCCCTGGAAGATTGGTGCGGATGCACTGGCGAATTCCAACGCCTCGACGAAGGTATCCACCAGCAGGAACGCCAGCAGCCCAACGGTCAAGGCGAGGAGGAACGTCATCGTTCCCTGGCCAGCGCCGCGCAGGGCCGGATAACACATCAGCCCGATCGCGACGGGCAGGATGCCGACGAAGGCTCCGAGAATGGCCTGCGACCAAAGGCTGCCCGAGGTGGCGACCGGCGTCGGCACCGCGACGGCGATCTCGTGGTCGAACGTGGCACCGGTATTGGTGACGAAGGTCACATTGTGGGTTTCGCCCAGCACCCAGGGGAACGGGAGACTGATCCAGGCCGTGTCGCCGCGGGCGATCGGGCCTTGCGGCTCCTGGGTGAATTCCCAGTAGGCGGCATCCACCTGGACCTGCGCGACCACCATCGGGTCCGAGCCGCCGGCGCGGACAAGCAGTCGCACTCCGTCGTGATCGAGGATCGTGCGTTCGATCGTCAGGTTTTCGACTGGCGGTGCGCCGTTGTTGAAACCTTGCAGCGGATTTGTCTGCAGCAGCCAGACGATGGCCACCGCCAGAACTGCGACGGGCAACAGCAGCCAGAGATAGCGAGACAAGCCCGAGACCGGAGCCGCGTCGATCTTTTCGTGCATCATGACAGCGTCACCTGAACGTCGAACATGCCCATCCAGCCAAGTTCGGTGAATTCCGATTGGTGCGCGTGGAACATGTAAAGCCCAGGCTCATGTTCCTCGAAGGTGAATTCGAGAATCCCCCGTTGTGCCTGACACTGCGTGATCAGATCGACCGTCTTCAGCGTCGGCGTCAGCGTCGTTCCCTGATCGTAGTAGTCGAAGAAATTGGCATGCAGGTGGAACGAGTTGATCGGGTCGAACTCGACGATGTTCATGAGATAGATGCGGACCGGCCGACCTTTGTCGATTTTGATCGGTTCCTTCGCATAACAGTGCGCGACGGTGTTGCAGGCGTAGAACTCGTTCTCGCCATCGAAATTCGTGTCGAAGGCGTTCATGACCATCGCCAGTTCCTGCCATCGCGCGTTTTCAGGTGAGCCGAGAAGCCGCGATTTGGCGACCTCCAGATGGTCGGGGTGGCGTGCGGGGTCGGGATCGATCACGAACAGGCCGTACATGCCCTTGTGGATGTGCCGTGCCAGCGGCAGGGCATGGCAATGATAGAGATGGCAGCCGAAGGGCTTGGCGGTGATCTCGTAGACGAACTCTTCCCCGGGACCGATGACACCCGCGCCGGGCACGCCATCCATCCGGGCTGCGTGAATGCCGTGGAAGTGCAGGGAATGCGGATGCGAGCCGTTGTTGATCAGCTTGATTCTCAGGCGCTCGCCCTCGGTCGCCCGAAGGGCCGGGCCGGGGACACGGCCGTTGTAGGTCCAGGCCGGAAACATGACGCCGGGCGCGATCTCGATTTCCTTTTCCTCGACCGTGATTTCGAAATTGCGCAGCTTGCCCCCGTCCGGCAGGTCGCTCAACTCGCCTGTATACCAGTCGGTGAGCATGCTCGTCGGATCGAAGCCGTTGCGGCCGTTATCCACGTTCCCGACAGTGATCATCGCCCCGTGCGCTGACCTGTGGGCGGGAGCGACATCCCCGCTCTTCGCAGTGGAGGCAGCGGCACCATGATCGCCCGAATGCGTCTCCTGCGCCACCGTCGTGCTGGTGCAGATGCTCGTTGCGCCGAGCGCGGCAACCCCACCACCCAACAGGCTTCGTCTACTCAAGGCGGTCTGTGCCCACTTCAGCATTTTAGCGGAAACTCCAATTAGCAATTTCAATGAAATAAAGCATTATAGCATGATTATAGCAATAGCTATATTACAGCCGACGATCGAAAACGGCAAGGACTGTCATTCGCATCTGGTCAAATGAGGATTGGATATATAGCCTTTGCTATGTTATTGTAATCGCCGGTTGAATTTATGAGCAGGCGGAATTGAATTGAACGAGAAGAATAGCCAGACGATCGAAGTCGAGAGTTCGCTTGTCGCCCCCGATACCCAGATGGAGAGCTTCAAGCAGGCGCGGCACAACCGCCGCAGCGAACTGGTGGAGGATTACGTCGAACTCATCGCCGACCTTCTCGCCGACGGCGGTGAGGCGCGGCAGGTTGATATCGCTCAGCGCCTTGGCGTGGCCCAGCCGACCGTCGCCAAAATGCTGAAGCGGTTGATCGCGGAGGGCTATATCCAGCAGCGCCCTTACCGGGGTGTTTTCCTCACGAGTATCGGCAAGGAACTGGCACGCGTCAGTCGAGAGAGGCACCAGATCGTCGAGGCGTTTCTCTGCTCGATCGGTGTCAGCGTCGAGACGGCGCGGATGGACGCGGAAGGCATCGAGCACCACGTCAGCCCGGAAACACTCGAGGCTCTTAAAAAATTCACGGCAACGGTCCGCGCTTAATGTCCGCAAAAACGGGTGCGTGGCTGGAAAGAAGCGTACCATTTCGATGTCCGCTTCGACGTCATCGACCCAGGTAGGGCCGAACAGCCCGCTCCTTACATTCACTTTTGCGCTTTCTCAAGGCGAATGCGGCCATTCCCGGTGTAGCCGATCAATGACGAAACCATGTGTATGGCGGTTTCGACGATGGTGATGGCCTTCTGACCAGTGCGGGTCGTCAGGCAACAGATCGTCATGGGTATGCATCAGTTCGTCTAGGTCGGCCGCTGGCCAAAGAAGAACGGCCGAAACCAGACCGACCAACGCCAACACTCCGAGTGCCAGAGCCGCAGCCGTCAATCCAAGCGTCGCACCAAGCCATCCAGCCAATGGGTAGGTAAGAAGCCAAGCCGCATGCGACAGGGCGAAGTGCGCGGCGAAAAGCGCGGGACGATCTTCGGTGTGGGCGGAGCGCCGTAGAAGTCTTCCCGACGGCGTCTGCGCGATTGAATAGCCGATCCCCAAAACCGCCCACAATGCCAGGAGGGCCGGGAAACTCGCGACTCCTGTCGTGAGAAGAAGGCCTCCGATCAAAAGTCCAGTGCCGGCGAGCATCACCGATCGATCGGCAACTCGCTCCAGCAGCTTGGGCAGCACGAGAGCCGCGAGCATCGATCCGCCTCCAAACGCCGCGAGGGCACTGGCCGTAGCGGACTGGTCGAGAACGAATGAGGACTGAACGATCACGACGGTGTTCACGATCACCATCGAACCTGCGGCAGACACAGCGAGGCAGACGGCAAGAAGCCCCCGTAGTCGCGGCGTCGCGAGATAGATGCGGATGCCCCGCGTGGTGCGATCGTAGATGCCCCGCCGTTCCTTCGCCACCGGACTGGGCAGCAAGACGGAGACGACGAGGGCCGCCGATGCGACGAAGCCGATCACGGTTCCGAGAAAAAGGGAGTGGAACGAGATCATCGTCAGGAGCAGGGCGGCAAGCGCTGGACTGATCAGGCTCTCGAGGTCGTAGGCCAGACGCGAGAGCGACAGCGCCTTGGTGTACTCCTTCTCGTTGGGCAGGATGTCGGGAATCGTCGCCTGGAACGTCGGGGTGAACGCCGCCGAAGCGGACTGAAGCAGAAAGATGAGAACGTAGACCTGCCAGACATCCGTCACGAATGGGAGCGCCACGGCAACGCCCGCACGGACGAGGTCGAGTGTTACCAATACCGCCCGCCGTGGCAGGGTTTCTGCGAAAGCTCCGGCCACGGGCGCGACGACGACATAAGCGATCATCTTGATCGCCAAGGCGGTCCCGAGCACTGCGCCGGCGCGGGTGCCCGCGATGTCATAGGCCAGCAGGCCGAGCGCGACGGTGGCGAGGCCAGTGCCGACGAGGGCGATCACCTGCGCGAAAAACAGATGCCTGTAGACCCGGTTGGCGAGCACGTTGAGCATGTGAACCTCAGAGGTACTTGGTGATCGACTTGAACTCGTCGATCGACTGGCGCTGGTCTCGTGGAAGCGCTCCGACAGTGTCTTCGAGACAGTGGTCGAGGTGATCCTGGATCAGGGTTCGCTTTGCGTTGGTGATCGCCTTCTCCACCGCCTGAAGCTGTTGGGCGATGTCGAGGCAGGGGCGGCCTCCCTCGATCATCGCAATCACGCTTTTCAGATGTCCCTCGGCTCGCTTGAGCCGCTTGACGATCTCCGGATGTGTCTCGTGTTGGTGCCGTGTCATGACATCTACCTATCCTCCTGGAGAGGTTATTTCAACTGAAGAACAGACCCTGAGGTTTTCATCGGGCATTCGTAAGAGAAGACCTCTTCTTCGTTGTTGAGACTACGCGTGCTAGTGTGATGGCAGCGTGGAGGTGAAGCTATGGCTTACTCATATCGTTGTGAGGAATACCCTGGAATGGAAGCCTGTCCGGCGTCGTTCGTGGCCGAGACAGAAGCGGAACTGTGGAAACACATCGAACTTCATGCAGCGACCGCCCATCAGGAGAATCCCGAAAAGTGGTCCTCGGAGGATCGGCAACAGATCAGAAACCTGATTCGGCAAACGTAGGGTCTGGCGCGCAGCGGACGCCGAGAGACAAACGTGAGGCGGCGGCCGTCGTTCGGAGCCGCGTCGTGCAGCGCTGGGAGTGATCGTCGAACCAACGGCATGAAGCTCCGTCGGCAGGCTGCGGCCGAGAGCGAAGTGACCGCCGTCATCTCAGAGCGGCGCGATGAAATCTTCAACGATCCAGATTCTCCGGTCGGGACCAATCCTCAGGGCGACGCCACCTCGTGGAGTTCTTCGATTACAATTGCCCGTACTGCCGTCAGGCGACGCCGATGCTCGATAGACTCGAGCAAGAGGACAAGGGGCTACGCCTCGTTTTCAAGGAATACCCGATCCTCGGACCCGGCTCGGTCTCTGCCGCCCGGGCGGCGCTCGCAAGCCAGAAGCAGGGCAAATACCTCGCCTTCCACAAGGCGATGATGGCCTACGAGGGCCGCATTTCAGGGTTGTCGTCGGTCTTCAGCATCAGGGCGGAATGGCGGCGACGAGGACGGCTTTGGCCACCCGGCCCGCAGGTTCGCCATGTCGCGGCACGTACCGCGCCACTTCGCCGCCACCCCTGGAATGGCCGATGTGAACCGCGTTCTTCAGGTCCAGCGCCTTGGCGACGGCAAACGCGTCGGCCGCGTAGTGATCTTTGTCGTGACCGTCGGCGACCTGCTCCGAGCGTCCGTGGCCGCGCCGGTCATGCGCGACGACACGATAGCCCTTCGACAGGAAGGAAAGCATCTGCGCGTCCCAGTCGTCAGAGCTGAGCGGCCAGCCATGGTGAAAAAACGATGGGCTGGGCGTCCTTGGGACCCCCGCCATAGCATTCATCGCTGACATCACATGGCGTCCCTGTGAGGTGAGGATGGCGAGGGCCGGCAAACGGATCGATTCCGACCCTCACCGGAATGCTCGCCATGCCGGCCCGGGTCAGCCTTCGCTCGGCACCGGCGTGTTGAGAAGCTGCTGCTCCCAAAGATACGCGATGCCGCTGCCGCCGAAGTGCTGGATGAGCATCTCGGTCAGCTCCTCGACATGCTCGGTGCGCGCCCAATCGCGTTGCCATTCGCCAGCGAGCGCCATCACGGTCATCACGTTGGCGCCGGCCGCGGCCATGCGCTGGATGGCAACTTCGTGAGACTCCTTCGAAATCCCGCCCGACGCGTCGGTGATCACGGTCACGTCCCAGCCTTCGCCGGCGGCCTGGATGGCAGGCATTGCGACGCAGACCTCGGTCCACAGGCCGGCGATGATCAGTTGCTTGCGGCCGGTCGCCTTGACGACGTTCACCACATTCTCGTCCTGCCAGGTGTTCACCCAGGTGCGATCGATGACTTCCTGGTCCGGAAATACGTCGGTGATCTGCTTAAAGAGAAGTCCGCCGCGCGCCGCGATCACGCTGGTGAGAATGGTCGGAACATTGAAGGCTTTTGCCAGCTTCGCCAGCGCGGTCGTGTTGTTGACCACCATATGCGGATCGTGGCTGTTCAGGTTCGCGAGTTGATAAGGTTGGTGATCGATCAGAACGAGGACCGAATCTTCGGGACGAAGAAGCGAATCGAGGCCGTTACGAGGGGTCATCAAGACTTCCTTTCTCTGCCGCTATGGACGGCGATGGGTTCACGGGAGACATGCGCCAGCGGGCGACGTTGCCTGGACGCAATTTGCTGTTCCTTTTGGTGGTGCGGTAGTGCCATAGTCGGGCAAGCTGTGTCGCGAAATAAGGAACGCCGGAATGGACATCGAAGACCTACAGACATTCGTCGCAGTGGCCGATGCCGGGGGCGTATCGGCCGCCGCGCGCCGGCTTGGCGTCTCCAAATCGATCGTCAGCCGGCGACTCTTCCGGGTCGAAGCGGAGCTTGGCGTCCAGCTTCTTGCACGAACGACCCGCGGCGCCGCGCTCACGGAAGCGGGAATCACGTTCAGGGACCATGCGGCCAGAGCCAGCGCCGAGATCGACACCGCCAAGGAAACGATCCTCCCCACCGGTGAGTTGCGCGGCCGCCTGAGGGTTGCCATGCCGCTTACGTTTGGCCCGACCCACTTCGCCCCCGTGCTTGCGGACATGGCGCGCCAGCACCCGCAGCTTCACATCCATACTTCCTACAGCGATCGCTTCGTCGATCTCATCGCAGAGGGTTTTGATTGCGCGATTCGGGGTGCCTACCTCCAAGACTCAAACCTGATCGCGAAGCGCGTCGGGCCGATCCATGGAAAGCTTGTCGCCAGCCCGGATTACATCAAAGCGCACGGGTCACCTGAGACCCTGGACGAACTCGTCACCCATCAGGCCCTCATGCAGGGAACGGAGGCCTGGCAGTTCATGGATGGCGACAAGATCGTCACGGTTCAGCCGCAGGGCAGGTTCAAGGCCGACAGCGCCACGGCGCTTGCCGCTGCGGCGGCGGCAGGTCTCGGCATCGCCTGGCTCCCCGATTGCATCACATATGAATATGTGGCCTCCGGCGCTCTGGTCCCGATCATGACACGCTATCCGGTCCCTCCGGGGGCGGCGTATGTCGTCCGCCCGCCGGGTCAGCATCCCACGCGGAAAGTGCGTGTGCTTACCGAAATGCTGGCTGAGTACTTCAAACGGAACCCGGACGTTTGGGGTCTCGACCGTTAAAACACGGGGCGAAGCCTTATCAATGAATTGCGTTCGACGGTCGCTCTACTGCGAGCCGCCGAACGTGACGACATTGCCCACACGTTCCACTTACTGCGACACAGCTTTCGCTGGGCTCCGGACCTGGGGCTGCCTTGGTTGATTATGCAATGGTTGACTGGCCGTTTTCGGGACGAAGCCCAATCGACCTCAACGACTGGCGTGAAGGCGCATAGCGGACACCTTTATCTCAGCATGTCTCTCGAGCATCCGTCTTGATGACCGGCTATCTGATGTTGTCGCTGATCGATCTGTAGCAGGCGTCAGCCCCACCGACGTCTACCTTGCTCACGGCCTTCCATGTCTGTCGATCGTAGTCGAAGAACTCGATGACGCATCGGTTCGTGCTATATTCTAGCCATTGGGCGGCGAGCAGTCGGCTGTCCACTTCGAACTGCAAGTCAAGGTACATATTTTCCTCGCCACCGCGGGGAAGCCTAGCCGGGCGACCCGTCTGATTGTCGGCGACCACGACGCCTGAGCAGCCGGTTCCACAGCCAAACTGGATCACAGAATAGTGCCATCCCAAATGCGGGTCCGGAAGGAGTTGAAATCGCGGTCACGCTTTTTGAAGTCAGGCAGGACGGTCTTCTCCTTCATGCTGCTTCCGGGTTGATGCCTGACCGGCATCCGCCGCTGGCCATCGTCGCGACATGGAATCGAAAGCGCTTCATTCAACGGAATCCAGCCGGGCAAAATGAGCGGCCCCACTCAGATTTTGCGGATCGATTGGTGGTAAATTGGGAGCGCGGGTCAACCCTGCAGGTGCCTCCTGGGCGAGGCTGCTTCCGGGAAAAACGTCGGGACCTGTAGCGCCTGGCGCTGCGCAAAACATCTGGTAGAGCATATCCATGACGATCTTTGTCCGTCCGTCAGCGATAGAATAATAGATCGTCCGGGATTCACGCCGTGTCTTCACCAGTCCCGACTGCCTGAGTTCTGCCAATTGCTGAGACAGAGCCGGCTGCTTGATCCCCAGTCCCCCCTGAATATCGCTGACCGATCGCTCCTTCCCGGCAATATGGCAGAGAAGCATCAGCCGGTTGGCGTTGCTGAACTGGCGCATGAACTCGGCCGCCTCCGGAGCTTGTTCGAGAAGCGCGTCGAGAGAGACGTCGGACTTCCCGCTCATGCGCGCTTCTCCCGGAAATACCAGGCTTCGCCGTTCCGGATGTCATCGGATGAGACATCGAGGGCTAGACCTGCCTGTTCGATGAGATTCTGGCCGGGACGCCAGCCTTCGGGTGTCGAGGCGCTCTCGCGATCGGCTGCCTGAAGGGCTGCGACCAGCCGAAGCAGTTCATCGACTGAGCGACCAACGTTCATGGGATACCAGACGATGGCGCGGATAATGCCGGCAGGATCGATGACATAGGTCGCGCGGACTGTCGCGCTGCTGGGCGCACCGTTGTCCAGCATGCCGTAGGCGCGCGCGATGATCATGGAGGGGTCTTCCAGGACCGGAAAGGCGATCTTTACACCGAACCGATCGTGGATATCGCGCAGCCAGGCGACGTGGGAATGGAGGCTATCCACGGAGAGCGCGAGAAGGGCGCAGTCGAGCTTGTCGAATTCCGGCGTTGCCTTCGCAAAGGCAATGAACTCGCTGGTGCAGACGGGCGTGAAGTCTGCAGGATGCGAGAAGAATACGAGCCAGCGCCCCCGGAAACCTGAAAGTGCAATCGTGCCAGCCGTCGAACGCGCGGTGAAGCCCGGCGCTGCGTCGTTCATGCCCGGCGGGGCTATGGAGGGGATGTCGCTCATACTCTGGTCGCTCGTGGTTGGATTTCAAGTCAGGTGGATGCGCATCATCCTTAGCCCAAAACTGCATCTGATTTCTACAAAATACATACTTGCATATTTAATGTAAATATGTATTTTAAGCGGGCCTTATTCACGGAGACAAGAGCCATGACCGAGAGAAATCCAGATGTCGCGCTCGATCACGCCAGTGCAATCATCAATGCGGCGCTCGCCGATCCGAAACAGCGCCCGGTCGTCAAGTCCTTCTTTGACGATCAGACATTTACAATCAGCCATGTGGTGCGCGATCCGGGCTCGAATGCCTGCGCGATCATCGACAGCGTCCTTGATTATGATGCCGCTTCGGGGCGCACGACCAACGCCTCGGCGAACGCGCTGATTAATTACATAAAATTCGAAAGTCTCGAAGTTCAGTGGCTTCTGGAAACGCATGCTCATGCAGACCATCTGTCTGCCGCCCCGTTGTTGCAAAATCTCCTTGGCGGGCAACTGGCGATCGGGCGCGAAATCGTTCGCGTGCAGGAGGTCTTTGGCAAGATTTTCAATGCCGGAACCGAGTTCCAGCGCGATGGAAGCCAGTTCGACCAGCTCTTCAACGATGGTGATCGGTTCAAGATCGGTGGTCTCGAGGCAACGGTTCTGCACGTTCCGGGCCATACGCCGGCCTGCCTTGCCTATGTCATCGGCGACACCGTGTTCCCGGGTGACACTATGTTCATGCCCGACTACGGCACGGCGCGCTGCGACTTTCCGGGTGGCGATGCCCGGCAGCTTTACCGCTCCATCCGCCGCCTGACGAGACTGCCGGCTGAGGCGCGCATGTTCCTCTGCCACGACTACAAGGCCCCGGGCCGCGACGAATATGTCTGGGAAACGACTGTCGGGGCGCAGCGCACCGGCAATATCCACGTCCACGACGGCGTCACGGAAGACGAGTTTTACAAGATGCGTACCGAACGGGACGCTACGCTTGCCATGCCAAAACTCATTCTGCCATCCGTTCAGGTCAATATGCGGGCCGGCCAGTTGCCGCCGCCTGAAGACAATGGCGTCCAGTACCTCAAGATACCCATCAACACCTTGTGAGCATCATGTCCCAGATCAACTTTCTCTGGCCGCTTTCCGGCGGCCTGCTCATCGGCCTCTCTGCCGGCCTGTACCTTCTTCTCAACGGCAGGGTCGCCGGCATATCGGGCCTGACGGCCTCGGCCGCGAGCTTGACCGATGCAGGCATCAGTTGGCTTGGGATGGGTTTCATCGGTGGCATCCTCGCAGGCGCAGCCCTTGCATCCGCTCTGATCCGCCAGCCCGAACTGACGATAACCGCATCGCCGGTGCTGCTGATCACAGGCGGTCTGATCGTGGGCTTCGGGACGCGGCTCGGGTCCGGCTGCACCAGCGGGCACGGCGTCTGTGGCCTGGCGCGCCTGTCTCCACGCTCGATGATCGCCACAGCGACCTTCATGGCGGTCGCAGCCCTGACGGTCTTCGTCGTTCGGACCCTCTTTGGTGGAGGTGCATGATGTTTGCGCGCATCCTGGCAGCCGTCGCCTGTGGCCTTCTGTTTGGGGCAGGTCTTGTCGTATCGGACATGATCAATCCGGCCCGCGTCCTTGCCTTCCTGGATATCACCGGTAACTGGGACCCTTCGCTCGCCTTCGTCATGGGCGGTGCGCTGATCCCGTCATCGATCGCCTACCTTATCCGCAACAAGCGCCGGGCACCGGTCTTCGATACGACGTTCCATGTGCCTGCCAACGGGAAGCCGGACGGGCGGTTGGTCGGCGGCGCGGTCCTGTTTGGGCTGGGTTGGGGTCTTGTCGGCCTCTGCCCGGGGCCCGCGATCGCCGCGCTGACGACCGGACGATGGGAGGCTGTTCTCTTTGTCGCAGCGATGCTGGGGGGAATGATCGCCTATCGCTTCACGCTCGGCCGGCCAATGCCCGCCTACACATCCAGATAATCCGGGGAGGAAACTATGGATATCCGCAAACTGACCGATATGATTGCCGCATCCCCGCAAATCGAAATCGAAGACATCGAGGCATTGGCCGCGCTTGGTTACAAGTCCATCATGTCCAACAGGCCGGATGGCGAGGAGCCAAGCCAACCATCGGCAGAGGTCGTCCGGGCTGCCGCCGAAGCGGCAGGTCTGGCCTTTGCACATGTCCCCGTCGTTGGAGGCAGCATTTCCGATGCTGACATCGAAGCACTCGGCAAGGCATTGAAGGAGTTGCCGCAGCCTGTTCTCGGCTTCTGCAGGACCGGAACGCGGACAACGACGCTCTGGGCTTTGTCACAGTCTCCAACGCTCGGCGTCGCCCCGGTAATGTCAATCGCAAGCCAGGCGGGATACGATCTCTCGGCCCTGCGATCCCGACTGGAGGCTCGGTCACCCGCCGGCGCGATGAAGAAGCCGGCGCTCACCTGCGACGTCCTCATCGTCGGTGCTGGCTCGGCGGGCATCGCAACCGCTGCCAGCCTGCTGAAACGCCGTCCAGGTCTCGACATTCTGATTATCGATCCTTCAGACCGCCATGCCTATCAACCGGGCTGGACGATGGTCGGCGGCGGCATATTCAAGCCCCAGGATACGGTCCGCCCGATGCGCGACATCATGCCCGATGGCGTCCGTTGGGAGAAGGTCGCCGTTGCGGCCTTCGAGCCGGAGCGGGACACGGCGTCTCTGGCTGACGGGCGTACGGTTGGTTATCGCATGATAGTCGCAGCCCCCGGCATCAAGCTCAACTGGGGTGCCATCGAAGGGCTTGAAGACAGCCTGGGGCGCAATGGCGTCACCTCCAACTACCGTGTTGAAACCGCCCCATATACCTGGAGCCTTGTACGGAACCTCAAAGGCGGGCGGGCGCTGTTCACCCAGCCGCCCATGCCCATCAAATGCGCCGGCGCGCCGCAGAAGGCCCTCTATCTTTCGGGCGATCACTGGTTCCGCATGGGCCGGATCAACGATATCGACATCGAGTTCCACAATGCCGGTCCCGTGTTGTTCGGCGTCAAGGATTATGTCCCGGCGCTGATGGAATACATGACGAAATACCGCGCCGACCTGAATTTCGGTTCGCGCCTCGTTTCGGTCGATGGTCCGTCAAAGACGGCGACCTTTGCCCGCACAGGGTCTGATGGGACGGTCACGGAAGACAGGCGCGGCTTCGACATCATCCATGTCTGCCCGCCGCAGATCGCGCCCGACTTCATCCGCGAAAGCCCGCTTGCGGCGGCAAGCGGCTGGATAGAGGTGGATGAGGCGACCCTGCAGCACAAGCGCTTCGAGAACATCTTCGCGCTCGGCGACGCCGCCTCAACATCCAATGCCAAGACGGCTGCCGCAGCGCGCAAGCAGGCACCGGTGGTGGCCGAGAACCTACTGGCGGTCATGGCCGGCAAGGCGATGCCGTGCGTCTACGACGGATACGGTTCCTGCCCGCTGACCGTCGAGCGCGGCAAGATCGTGCTGGCCGAGTTCGGCTATGGCGGTAAGCTCCTACCGACGTTCCCGACCTGGCTGATCGATGGCACCAAGCCGTCCTCGCTTGCCTGGTACCTGAAGTCCGAAGCCCTGACGCCGCTCTATTGGCATGGCATGCTCAAGGGCCGCGAATGGCTCGTTTCCCCTGAAATCAAGTCCTCGGCCGCGTAGGCGGCTTTGCATCACCAAAACGGTCACAAGCAATGTCGAGCAGCCTAGCAAGATATTTTCCCGTCCTCGAATGGGGCCGCACCTATAGCGGCCGGATTCTCGCGAACGATCTGGTAGCGGCGGTGATCGTCACCATCATGCTCATTCCACAGAGTCTTGCCTATTCGATGCTTGCTGGCCTGCCGCCCGTCATCGGGCTCTACGCGTCCATGGCCCCTCTGCTGGCCTATGCCGTCTTCGGTACCAGCCGGACGCTGGCCGTCGGACCCGTCGCCGTGATCTCGCTGATGACGGCTGCGGCTGCCAGCAAGGTGGCAACAGCCGGTTCGCCCGAGTACATCGCGGCGGCGCTCATCCTGGCATTTCTGTCCGGGCTTATTCTGCTTGTGATGGGGCTGCTGAAGCTTGGGGCGCTCGCCAATCTGCTGTCGCACCCCGTCATCTCCGGCTTCATCACAGCGCCCGGACTGATCATCGCATCGAGCCAGCTTGGCCATATTCTCGGCATCAAAACCTCCGGCGAAACGCTGGTGGCGATCGTCGGCAGCTTTTTCCGCAATATCGGTCAGCTCAATCCTTGGACCGCCATGGTTGGTATCCCGGCCGTCGCCTTCCTGTTCTGGGTCAGAAAGGGTCTGAAGCCGCTCTTGATCAAGCTTGGTCTGCAAACGCGGCCCGCCGATCTCATTGCCAAGGCCGGTCCGGTCTTTGCCATCGCGCTGACCACCGCCGCCGTCGCGCTGTTCGACCTTGCCGAACATGGCGTGAAGATCGTCGGCACCATTCCGACTGGTGTTCCGCCGCTGACAATTCCGTTGTTCGATCCGCAACTCTGGATGCAACTCGCCGCGCCCGCTCTTTTCCTCAGCATCATCGGCTTCGTCGAATCCGTCTCGGTTGCCAAGACCCTCGCCGCCAAGCGCCGCCAGCGCATTCGGCCGGATCAGGAACTGATCGGGCTTGGGGCTTCGAACCTCGCTGCTGCGTTTACGGGCGGATATCCCGTCACGGGCGGGTTTGCCCGCTCCGTCGTCAACTTCGACGCGGGTGCTGAAACGCCGGCCGCTGGCGTCTTTACCGCCATCGGCATCGGGCTCGCCGCCCTGACGCTCACGCCGCTCCTCTACTTCCTGCCCAACGCGACGCTGGCGGCGACGATCATCGTTGCCGTCCTCAGCCTCGTCAACATCAAGGCCATCCTTGACGTCTGGCGTTATTCCAAGAGCGATTTCGCCGCCATGATGCTGACCATCGGCATGACGCTTGTCGCGGGCGTCGAGGCAGGCGTGGTCGCCGGCGTCGGCCTCTCGGTCCTGCTTTTTCTCCACAAGGCCTCGAAACCACATATGGCCATCGTCGGCCTCGTCCCCGGAACGCAACACTTTCGAAACATCCACCGCCACGAGGTCGCGACCAGCCCGCGCGTTCTCAACGTTCGCATTGACGAGAGCCTGACGTTCACCAATGCCGGCTGGCTGGAAGAAGCCGTCACGGACTTGGCCCTCAAAAGCCCGGATGTACGGGACGTCGTGCTGATGTGTTCGGCGGTCAACGAAATCGACGCGACGGCACTCGAAAGTATCGAGGCGCTGAACCATCGGCTGTCATCCGCGGACGTCCGCCTGCACCTGTCGGAAGTCAAGGGCCCCGTGATGGACCGGCTTAAACGTTCGCATTTCCTCGAAGAATTGACCGGGCAGGTTTTCCTGAGTCAGTTTGATGCCCTGCAGGCGCTGTCGCCTGAGTTACTGTTGGCAACGTCGGTCAAACGTGTGGCACCGATTCGCTGATTCCTTGACGGCATTTCTCGCAACACATCTCGGAACCAACGGTGTACGGGAACCGCAGAGCGGGCCTTTCACGAAAGATGGTCGCGGTGGTCAGGCCGAGATTGCGCAGCGAGCGTGATGGGGCTAATTCGGTCCGATGGCTGACCATGTGATGGGTGTTTGGAAGTGAATGTGGCGTTTGCGTTAAGGAACGCGTTGCGGCGGTCAGGTCCTCTGAGGCTTCTGTTCGCGCCCGGCCGGTTCAGAGCTTTCGTTCGCCAGAGCGAGCTTGGTATCGCGATTATCGGGGCAGTCGTCGGCGTGATTGCCGGGCTCGTGGTGGTTGCCATGGCAACGGTTGTGCGTTTGCTGCATGAGTGGATTTTTCGCATTGGAGCAGACGAGCGGTTGAGCAGTGCAACCTCGCTCAATCACACCATCATTCTGGTGGCACCTATCATCGGTGGCCTGATCCTCGGTGCTGTTATATTCATCCTCGCTTACAAGCGCAAAAAGCCGATGGTCGATCCGATTGAAGCCAATGCGCTTCATGGCGGACGTCTTTCGTTAACGGACAGCTTTATTGTCTGTGTTCAGAACCTTGTTTCAAATGGTTTCGGAGCATCCGTAGGGCTGGAGGCCGGCTATACTCAGTTGTCATCCGGTTTTGCGTCCAAGATCGGCATTGCGTTGAAGCTGCGCCGGGGCGACCTGCGTATCCTCGTCGGTTGCGGTGCCGCCGGCGCGATCGCTGCCGCGTTCAATGCGCCTTTGACCGGCGCGTTCTATGCGTTCGAACTCATCATTGGCTCCTACAGCATTGCCAGTCTTACGCCCGTGATCGCCGCATCCTTGCTGGCGACGAATGTCGCACGGCTGTTGATGCCAAGCAGCTTTCTGGTGAATGCGGCCACTTTTGGCTCCGTCATTCCAACCGACTATATGCCAGCGCTTCTGCTCGGCCTGCTTTGCGCAGGTGGAGGCATCCTTCTGTTGACGGGTGTGTCGATGGTGGAAGAGGTGGCCCGCAAGAGTTCTATTCCTCCCGCTGTCCGTCCCGTCCTCGGAGGGGCGATCGTCGGACTTCTTGCGATTGTGTCGCCGCAGGTGCTGTCCGGCGGGCACGGCGCGTTGCACCTCAATCTTGACCAGGATTTGGCTATTCCCGCGCTTGGATTTCTGCTGCTAATGAAATCGCTGGCGTCAGCGGTATCGATCGGTTCCGGGTTTCGCGGTGGTCTGTTCTTTGCCTCCCTGTTTCTCGGTGCTTTGCTGGGTAAAATCTACGCCTTGGCGGGCATGTTGCTTTTTCCCGGAACCATTTTGGTGCCGACGGTCTACGCGATCATCGGCATGAGTTGCCTGGCCGCTTCGGTTATAGGCGGACCTTTGACCTTTCTCGCCCTCGAGGTGACCGGTGATTTCTCGATCACCGCCTTGACGCTCGCTGCAGTCATTACGGCATCTCTGACGGTACGGAACCTGTTCGGATATTCGTTTGCGACCTGGCGGTTTCATCTGAGGGGCGAAAGCATCCGCAGTGCGCACGATGTCGGTTGGATCAGAAACCTGACAGTCGACAAACTGATGCGGCCCGATGTGAAAACAGCAAACGTTGGAAGCACGCTCGGCAAATTCCGGGAGTGTTTCCCGCTCGGCTCGACGCAGCGCGTTGTAATTGTTGATAACGCTGGCAAGTATGTTGGCATTGTCATCGTCCCCGAGGCCCACACCAGCCTCGTCGCGGATGGTGAAGGGGTGATTTTGGACCTAGTTCGCTACAAGGCCGCCTATCTACTTCCGACCATGAATGCCAAGCAAGCAGCGACGATCTTCGAACATACTGAAAGCGAAGCGCTGGCGGTGGTCAACAACAAGATCGAACAACGGGTTATCGGGCTTCTCACAGAGAGTTACACACTCCGTCGCTACAGCGAAGAGTTGGACAAGAGACGCCGGGAGGTCTCGGGAGAGACCTGACCCGAGCACAAGATGCGGACGTTGTTTCGGCGTCGTTGACCGCCTTCCTCGTGAGGCGGTTCGCTCGCCGGCATCTGTTTTCCACCGCCCTATAGGTTGGCGATAGACATCGCCCCGGTTGTCGCACTTTCGCGAAGTTTTGGCGCGGTCGAAAGGAGATAGCGTGTCCGAACTGACGATACTGACGGTGGCTCCGGCAAAGCTCCAGCTCCACGCTCACGCTCACGCATGCGGTCCTCTATGGGCTGGGCGTAGCGATTGGTGCGGGCAGGGGAACCTGCCGGCTTTCCTCGGTAGGTTGAACCCGGTAACCGGTACGCCGCTGGTCGCAACCGCGATCGGTGTTTCGATGATCCTTGTCTTTTCACTCGCGGTGCCGCTTGAAGGCCTGGCAAAACTGACAAAGCAATTCACGCTTGGCGTGGTCGCGATCGTCAATCTTTCCTTGATCCGCATAAAGATGCGGGAGGTAGCGCCCCCACCCGGCATTTTTGTCTGCCCTTTCTGGGTGTCCGTCGCCGGTCTGATTGCCAGCGTGCTTCTGCTCGCGCTCGATATCGTCCTGTTTTCTTGATGCCGATCAAGCAGCGCGTCGCGACCTGTTGATAGTGTCAGGCCGATCGCCATCGCGCATAAGGTCATCGAGCCCGTGGTGCCGATGCTCGACTTCGAACTTCACGGTACACTTTCCAACACAATCGCCGCCGCGGTGCGCCTCGAGGGCGTGATCGGGAGAAAAACATGAGCCGTCTGCATTCGGAAAATCACCTCGTCTCGCGGATAGGCTGGCTGCGTGCCGCCGTCCTTGGTGCCAATGACGGCATTGTCTCGACCGCAAGCCTTATCGTCGGCGTTGCAACGGCTTCGGCGGCAAGCTCCGAAATCCTGGTTGCAGGCGTTGCCGGGCTGGTTGCCGGGGCCATGTCTATGGCGGCCGGCGAATACGTTTCGGTGAGCTCGCAGGCTGACACCGAAAACGCGGACCTCGACCGCGAGCGCACGGAACTGGCAACTCAGCCCGAAGCCGAACGTGAAGAACTCGCCCAGATTTACGTCAAGCGCGGCGTCGACCGCATTCTGGCGCGACAGGTTGCCGATCAGATGATGGCCAGGGATGCACTGGCCGCCCATGCGCAGGACGAACTCGGCATATCCGAAATCACCACCGCGCGGCCGATCCAGGCAGCACTCACCTCGGCGGCAACCTTTGCGGTCGGAGCAGCGATGCCCCTTGCCATGGTCATGGTCTCGCCCACCTCCATGCTGGTCGCGACCGTATCGGTTGCCTCCCTTGCGTTTCTTGCCCTTCTGGGTGCCATTGGCGCAAAAGCCGGCGGCGCGAATGTCCTGCGGGCAACCTTGCGGGTGACATTCTGGGGCGCGTTTGCGATAGCGCTGACGGCAGGTATCGGTGCGGTCGTCGGGAAGGCCATCTAAAATGGCAAGGGCGTCCGTCGGACACGCGCTGCGAGATTTTGTGATCTACGATAGGACCTGTTTTAGCAAATGGGTCGCACGCGATCGTTCCCGCGTGTATTTGCGCGGGAACGTGGAATTTGAGCGCCTGGCCCGAGGAAGGGCTTCCGATCTCAGTTTCTCCGTTTCCAGCCTGTGATCATGGCGCGGACGAGGTTTTCGCGATGCTCGATGCTGGCGAGCAGAACCCCGAAGATGTGAAGAGCGATTAAGCCGAGGGTCGAATAAACCAACTTCTTGTGGGTGTCTTCCACCCATTCGATTCCCCAGAAGGCATCGGTCGTCATCATGGTGCCGGTCGTGACGATGCCCGCGATCATCAGCAGAAGCGCAATCACCATCACGCCGCCCGCCGGGTTGTGTCCGATGTAGCGTTTGGCACGCATACGGGCGGTATCGGCAAGGAAACTGAGAACGGTGACGGGGCTGCGAACGAAGTTGACGAACCGGGCATGCTCCGATCCGAAGAGACCCCAAAGAACGCGGATGGATACCAGGCCCCCGATTATGTAGCCCGACAGCATGTGCGCCGACTTCCATTCGTCGCCCGTGAAGAACGAGAAGGCGAAAAACCCCACCAGCGCCCAGTGGAACAGCCTGACCACGGGGTCCCAGACCTTGATCCGTTCCGGTCGCTCCTTGCGACCGGTCAGGGAGCCCGGCATTTCGTGCTCGGCGCTACGCATCAATCGTCACCGTCGACGCCGACCTGAACGCCGGTTTCCGGATTGAAGAGCGCTTCGACCTTCTGGCCATCCTTGATGCCATAGACTTCATAGCAGCCGTCTTCGACCTTGATCTGGCGAACGTCGAAACCCATCTCCGTCGCCTTCGCCTTCAGGGCGTCCTCGGTCATCCACTTGTCCTGTGGAGCGGTTCCACATTTGCCAGCGTCTTCTGCATGGGCAACGCCGGCGAGAACGGAAGCGGCGAACAGGGGGGCAATCAAGATATTTTTCATCGTCAGTATCCTTCGTTGACCCGGTCGAGCACCGTTGCTGCGAACCGTTGACTGCAAACTAGGCGAAGGCAGCTGAGCGATAGCTGACGCAGAATGTCAGCGAAACTTCAGCTTCGCGATGATAGGAATGGAGGATGTGTCAGGGATCGATCGTCAGGAAAAAGGGGAGCGCGATAGCGTCGCTGGGGCTTGCGCTCCTGCTTGATGTGGCGCTCGGCCATGTCTCGACAGCGCGTGCCGATGATGATCGTGAGAGTATCGTTTCGCCTGACGATGCCCGTGAACATATTCGCGAGCGCGTCCAACAGGGCGAAATAAAGTCGCTTGCCGAACTGCGGCGCATCGTTGCGGACAAGGTGGACGGCGAGATCGTCTCGACGTCGATTGATCAGGAGCACGGCATCACCGTTTACGAATTTCGTGTGCTACGGCCTGACAACCGGATGGTTGAGGTTGAAGTCGACGCCGCATCGGGTGTCGTGCTGGAAATCGAGAACGACGAATGAAAGTGATGCTGGTTGAAGACGATCCCCTGATCGCCCGCGATGTGATCACCCATCTCGAGCGGGCCGGCTTCGTCGTTGTCCATGAAAAGGACGGAGAATCAGGCTGGTTTACAGGCGACGCCGAGGAATTTGCGGCGGTCGTTCTCGATCTCGGACTGCCCAAAATCGACGGTCTTTCCATTCTGAAACGCTGGCGGGCTGAAGGCCGGACGATGCCCGTGTTGATCCTGACGGCACGTGGCAACTGGCAGGAGAAGGTGGAGGGCATCGATGCCGGAGCCGACGACTACCTCGCAAA
This sequence comes from Rhizobium giardinii bv. giardinii H152, assembly GCF_000379605.1. Taxonomy (GTDB): domain Bacteria; phylum Pseudomonadota; class Alphaproteobacteria; order Rhizobiales; family Rhizobiaceae; genus Pararhizobium; species Pararhizobium giardinii. The sequence goes on from NZ_KB902690.1 coordinate 20,097, forward strand.
GCCCTTCCAGATGGCGGAACTGCTCGCCCGTCTTCGCGCCATAATCCGGCGCAGCGCGGGCCAGGCGAGTTCCACCATGATGTTCGGCGACATCGCGATAGACACGCGGACAAAGACCGTCACACGCCTTGGCCTGCCCATCGATCTCACGCCCCTTGAATATCGCTGTCTGGCGTTTCTGGCGAACAACAGCGAGCGCAACGTCTCCCAGATCGAATTGACGGAACAGCTCTACGCGCAGGACTTCGAGCGCGACAGCAATTCTGTGGAGGTCCTCGTTGGGCGTCTGCGTCGCAAACTTGGCCGTGATGTGATCGCCACCCGGCGCGGCTATGGATACCGCATCAACGGAAGCGCCACATGAGGCATTCGATCCGCGGTCGCTTCCTGCTGGTGTCCATGATTAGCGTCATCCTCGCGCTCATCATGGCCAGCCTCGTGTTGATCAACCTGTTCACCCTCAACCTCGAACGCCGGATCGATGAAGAGCTGACCGGCCATATCAACAACATCGCAGGGACATTGCGATTTGCAGCCAATGGCGAAATTGAGCTGCCGGATAGGCCTGTCGATCGTCGTTTTAGTGAACCTTACGGCGGCCTTTACTGGCAGGTGGAAGACGACCTTCGCAACAGGCAGCTGCGCTCTGCCTCGCTGTGGGATACTTCTCTTCCTTTGCCAGACGACGATCAGGAAACAGGCTCCATCCATCGCTATCATCTCGCGGGGCCGGAGGACTCAGACCTCATCGCGCAGGAGCGCAAGATCGTTTTCGCTGCTCCCGACGGAAAACGGGCGATCCGTGTCGCCGTGGCGATCGATGCGTCCGTTGTATCAAAGGCGCGCCGGACGTTCGTGTTCGATATCATTCCCTACATGGTGGCGCTTGCCGTGTTCCTGATCGCAGCCTCGCTAGCTCAATTGACCTACGGTCTGCGTCCTATTTCATCCGTCAGCGAGGGCCTCGACCGCATCCGCGCGCGCAAGGCCGACCGCCTCAGCGGCCCCTTTCCCAAAGAGCTCCAAAATGTTGTCGATGCGGTCAATCGGCTGCTTGAAGCGCAGGCGCAGCTGATCTCACGAGCCAGGACGCGGGCTGCCGACCTGGCGCACGGTCTCAAGTCGCCTTTGACTGTCCTGTTCAATGATGCAGAGACACTGCGGGAACGGGGTGAAGCTGAAATCGCCGACGAGTTGGTTCATCTGGCCGGCGTGATGAAATCCCATGTCGACAGTGAGCTGACGCGCAGTCGTATCGCCGGCAGCGCAGAGTTGCGCTCGTCCGACGCCGATCTCGCCACGTCGCTCAACACGATCGTGCGGACGTTCAGGCGGACGCCACGTGGCGAGCAATTGAGCTGGACCATCGACGTTGCGCCGGGTCTCTCCATTGAAATGGACCCGAATGACCTGCAGGAACTCCTTGGCAACATCTTGGACAATGCAGTGAAATGGAGCCGATCCGCCATCCGGATCAAAGCACAATGGCAGGGCGCAAGGCCCGTTTTGATGATCGAGGACGACGGTCCCGGTACAAGTCCTGACGGGCTTTCTACGATCATGGAACGCGGCATGCGCCTCGATCTCAAGACGCCTGGAACCGGTATCGGCCTTGCCATCGTCCGCGACATTGCCGATGTATACGACCTCTCGATCGACATCGAAAACATCGACAGTGGTGGGCTGCGCATCATAATTCGATTCTGATCGCAGTCGTTCTTACGCTGTCATGGCTGTCGGAAAGGACGGCGCACCAAATTTCGCTACTTCGCCGGTAGGATTTCGGCTCAACCAAGTTTGCTGAACCATCGGCGCTGTTGCCCAAAGGGTCTGCCATTAAACCCGAGGGACAGGGCTATGACTACTTTATCGGCTTGGGCGACTATTCTTTGGAGTTGCCTTCCGGCGCGTGCCGTCCCGATCAAGCACGTAGAGCGGACGCCCATCCAGTCGACGAGGGCGCACGATTGATGTTCGAACTTTCTTCTCGCCACGATTGAAGCGTTTAGTATGTCCGAACGGCACGAGCAGCTTGTTCGCCCGCAGTTTTATACACGGAAATGCAATGCTGCGGTCGACGCGGCCCAAATAGGAGCTAGTACTATGAGCTACACGATGGACAAGACGATCGCCGGAGTGCCTTTTGAGCAAGTCGTGGAAATGACTAGGGCTGCACTTTTGAGCAAAGGCTTTGGTGTTCTCACGGAAATAGATGTCAAGGCTACGATGAAAAAGAAGATGGACGCCGACGTCGATGACTACATTATCCTGGGGGCATGTAATCCGCGCATGGCCTTCGAGGCGATGAAAATGGAGCCTAAAGTGGGAGCCATGCTGCCATGCAATGTGATCATTCGGGGTCTCAAAGGCGGCGATGTTATGGTTAGTGCGATCGATCCCGTGGTCTCGATGCAGGGAATTGACAACGACACTCTCAAGGATACCGCAGGCAAAGTCCGCTCAATGCTTGAGCAGGTGATTGCGAGCATCTAGTGCGTCTAGTGATGATGCCCCTGAGGCTCGAACATCCTGAAGGCCAACCGCTCGCTGTCCGAAGCGTTGACTCACGGTCGCGATGACGTTGACCTCCGCAAGCAGAGCGCTCTCGTCTATGACCACCGCAACATCGACATGAAGCTTGTGGCCCACTCAGCGGGCCTTCGCCTCGCTGACCTCGTCGACGCCTTCGACATGGGCGGCGGCATGCTCGATCTCGTCGATGATCCCAGGCTCGACGCCATCTAGCATGCGCGCCAGAACCGATCGCGCCAACTGCCAGACGATACCGAAGATCGCCACTGTGATCAGCATGCCGACGATCGGATCGGCGATCGGAAAGCCTAGCCAGATGCCGATGGCTCCGGCGACGACCGCAAGACTGTTCAGGCCGTCGGTGCGGGCGTGGAACCCGTCGGCGATCAGCGCCGCGCTGTTGATTTCCCGGCCGCCCCGGATGGGAAAGACCGCGACGGCTTCGTTGCCGATGAAACCAATGACGCCAGCGGCGATCAGCCAGCCGAGATGGGAGATGGGTTCCGGATTGATGAGGCGGTTGATGGCCTGGTAGCCGGCGACCAGCGCACTGAACAGGATGATCACATACGTTGGGAGGAGGAGATGTGGAGCCGCACGAATGCCGTTCGCGATGGCCGTTTCCGCCATCCAAGCCAATCAGCAGAACGGCCGCCATTTCACGTCTCGCATTTCCAGGGCAACGTTACCGTCAACTTGACCGTGACCTCGCTGGAGATATCGCCCGTCCGGGACTTCGATTTCGATGTGACCATCGGTCTGATCGAATTCGATAGTGCTGGCACGATCAGGTACATCGACCAGGGAAGCCACGACGTCCGTGTGAAATGCGAACGTCCGGGCAAGGTCTTCGTTGGTCGCGCGGTTTACGTTCCAAACAACGGCGTCTCCGGAAGCGATTGGAAAGACGACTTGTGGAATTCGGTCTGCAAGTCCCCGGTTTCGTAGCCGGTAGTCGAGGCAAGATCGGTGCCCCCGATCACGGTGAACTTGCCCAAGGCCCCAGGGCGGCGGCGCAACGGGCAATAACACCCACCAACGCACGTTCAGATCCGCAAGGACGGGCGTGTCCTGTTCAGATATTCGGGGGGCGGTGCAGGGGGGGACTTCTCCGAAAAACCTGCGGTCATCTATGAATCCGTGGATCGACGACACGACCGGTCCGGCCAAGGTGTCGCTCGTGGCGATGATTGCGAGACTTACGCAAAAGTCGTTGCAGCATTCCTGCTTGGCGAGCTTGACGCTATCATCATCGGCCGACACGTCGCCATGGTGGTCGTGCGCCGCCATTTCGGAGCCATGGTGCCCCTACAGCATCGAGGCGGCTTGTTGCGCCTCGACAAAGCTCGGGCCGTGCATGGCGGCCGTAGCATTGGATAGCGAGTATCCGGCAAACGACACAACGATCGCCAGCTTGATGAGAACCAGCAGCTTGCTGCAAATGATTCGATACATCGCGCTCACATCCAAGGGCTACATTCAAAAAGCCCTGACTTCAACCACAACAAAAAAAGCTCGTTGGCATTCGCGTCGATTGTAAGGTGATGCGCCGAAGAGCTCCGACCCGTGCTACGTTATGCAGCAGTCGTTGGTTTTTCACACATGTAGCATGAGGTCTATGGGGAAGGGAAACGAGCAGATCGGTACGAATTCATTTGGCCGACGGGAAACAAGACGATCATTTCTCGAAAAGGCGATGAATTCTCGATCAACGGAAAACCGGCACTCCTTCTCTCCGACGACAAATGTACGTTATGCGCGGTCAACACACAGACGAAAAACAGGTTCTGTTTTAAGATATAATTGTGATCAGCCTAGTGCCCTTCTGCACGGCATGGTCTTAGTCGATTTCATTAGCGATACCTAAATCAAAAGGTAGCTATTGGCCCATCGGAGACATTTTGGTCCACTGTTGGGCGAAGGAAAATGGACGTGGCCTATGTGGCTAAGGGATGCTCCGCAACATGCGTTGCAAGTCTGGCCCGCATGCCGACGCTGCCATAAGTGAGCTTCATCAAGGGAGGTATCATAATGCATAAGAACGCGCCGGATTTCAGCCTTGACGGCAAAGTGACCTTCCTGACGGGAGCGAGCCGTGGCATCGGTCGTGCTTGCGCAATTGCGTGTGCCGCAGCAGGGGCCGATATCGTCCTGGGTGTCCGCGACATCGCGGCGTCGGCTGACCTAGTTAGCGAACTCGAGAGCGCCGGGAGCGAAGTCCTAGCGGTTGAGTTGGACATTCCCAATAAGGCGCATATCGCACAAGCAGTGGATGCGGCCCTTACAACGTTCGGCCGGATCGACGTCCTCATCAACAATGTCGGAGTGGCTCCGGGCAATCTCGCGGAACTCGTTGAGGAAAAGGACCTTGACCAGATACTCGATGTCAACATCAAGGGTACCTTTCTGATGACTCAGGCAGTAGGCCGTCATATGATCGAGCGTAAAGAGGGCCGAATCATCAACATCAGCTCGCAGGCCGGTACCGTGGCACTGCGCGGCGAGGCCATCTATTGCATGAGCAAGGCGGCAATTAATCACCTTACGCGCTGCCTTGCGGCGGAATGGGCGCGCTACAACGTCACGGTAAATACCGTATCGCCGACCTTCATCCACACCGATGGCACCGCACCTTTCCTATCCGTTCCCGACAATCGCCAAGCTACGCTCGACCACATTCCACTCGGCCGGATCGGTGAAACCGACGATGTAGTGGGTGCCGTGGTCTTCCTTGCATCACCTGCTGCGAGCCTAATCACCGGCGCGAACCTGCTAGTGGACGGTGGATGGTCCGTTGCCTGACGTGGGGGAATTCCTGCAGCGCAAGTCTTAGGCAGACGAGAGCGACGATTTCTTCCTCGGATCAGCAGGCTCATTAGCTGACGGTGGGTGTCAGTTTCGTCAAAGCCGGTCATGCGGGAGTAGCCCGCAACGTCGGCAGCGATGATGGCCGCGGGTCGACGCTCCATAGCCAATATCTCCGCGAATATTAGCTGGCGAATAGGTACCCCCAAGGCGCGATCCGCCAAAAATACAACCCAGAGTTGCCGCTCGTATGTTGGTGTAACACAACGCATCGGGCTTGATCGCCGCCCCTAGCGGTGCTGAGGAAGCCGAGGATAATGGAAGCGCTGGATAGTCGATCCTCTCGGGCGGGCAGACGACATCAAGCCTTTTGGAACCGATAAACACCGTCCTTGCGTTCCGCATAGCCTACGCCGGGATAGGTCCAATGATACCCGAGCATCTTGATCTTCTCGGCGGCAGCGCGGTCGAGGAGCGCCTGACGGCTCTTCAATGCGACCTCGGGATCGGTATCGAACCCGAAATGCCAGGCAGGATGTTCGAAGAAGATAACGTCGTTGGTGCAGGCGTCTCCAGTGATGAGTAGGTTTCCGTCTCCCGCCAGTTCGATGGAAACGTGCCCGGGTGTATGGCCAGGGGTTGCAACAACGTTCATCCCTGGAACGACCTCCTGGCCCGCCTTGACGAGCGTTAGGCGCTCTTTCGCCGCGAAGAGATCACGCTGTGCGCCGCGCGCGAAGTCATGGAGGACAGAAGGCATATGCGCCTCGTACTTCTTGTCGGTCCAGAAGTTCCACTCCGTCTCGCTCACGAAGTACTCGGCGTTGGGATAGAGGAGTCTTCCATCTTCTGTCATCGTTGCGCCGGAGTGGTCCGGATGGGCGTGAGTGAATACGACCTTGGTGATCTCCCCGGGCTTAACGCCGAGCGTCCGCAGGTTCTGAGCCAGCTTGCCGGCACTCGCCTGGAATTTCGAGCCGGACCCGTTGTCGATCAGGATGAGGTCATTCCCATGCCTAATCAAAGGAATGTTGGCCTGAACGGGTGCGCTGTTGGCGTCGCCACCGAGCTTGGCGAGGAATTCCTTTCGATCCTCCGGGCTGGCGTCAGGGAGCAGGACTTCCGCGGGAAGAGTAAGGAAGCCGTCGCTGACGACGGTAACGTCGAATGCCCCGTGGTTGAACCCATGAAAATCTGCGGCGTAAGCGCCCTTGGCCAGCAATATCGACGCTGCGGTTGCCGTCAATCCCGCCAGCACTTCGCGTCTTGTGGTTGGAGCGCATTCGATTGGCTTCCACATTTGGAATCTCTCCTTTGAGATGACGGTCTTGCTTCGGCAGCCGCCTTAGCTGCGGATGAACTCCAGCAGATCGGCGTTGATGATCTCTGGATGGGTGGTGCACATGCCGTGGGGCAGGCCCTGGTAGGTCTTGAGCGTGCCGTGCTTGAGCAACTTGGCCGCCAGCGGCGCGGAGTCGGCATAGGGAACGATCTGATCGTCGTCGCCGTGCATGACCAGCGTCGGCACCGTGATCTTTTGCAGGTCTTCGGTGAAATCCGTTTCGGAGAACGCCTTGATGCAGTCGTAGTGAGCCTTCGCTCCACCCATCATGCCCTGCCGCCACCAGTTTTCGATGACACCCTGGTTCACCTTTGCGCCGGGTCTGTTGAAGCCGTAGAACGGTCCCGTCGGAACATCGAGGAAGAACTGTGATCGGTTCGCGACGAGGGCGGCGCGAAAGCCATCGAAGACCTCGATCGGGAGGCCGCCAGGATTCTTGTCCGACTTTACCATGATCGGGGGGACCGCGCCGATTAGGACTGCTTTGGACACGCGTCCGGGTTTCGCGCGGGCGATATAGTGCGCGACCTCGCCGCCGCCCGTCGAGTGGCCGATGTGGACCGCATCCTCGAGATCGAGGGCGTCCGTCAGCGCCGCGACGTCGGCTGCATAGGTGTCCATCTCGTTCCCGGTCCAGGTCTGCGTGGATCGCCCATGGCCACGGCGGTCATGGGCGATGACGCGGTAGCCCTTGTCGAGGAAGGACATCATCTGGGCGTCCCAGTCATCGGCGCTGAGCGGCCAGCCGTGATGGAAGACGATGGGCTGGGCGTCGCGCGGCCCCCAGTCCTTGTAGAAGATTTCTGTTCCGTCACTGGTCTTGATAAAGGACATGATCTTGTTCCCGAGTTGCGGTTGAGTTGTAGTGGTATGGGAATGTGCTGGTATTGGGAGGGCTATCGCAGCGACGGCCATACCGCCCGCAAGGAGGACGTCGCGCCGCGTGGCGTTCGCTGAGGGTGTGAAGGTACGATGGTCCATGACTTTCTCCTGGGGGACATCGCCGCAGTTGTTCGACGGACATACGCTGGACGAAAATGGACTTCCGGACGAGTTAAGCGTCGTAAATCGATGCAAATCCGAGAGGATGGGTCATTCCATGTCTCCGAGCACCCCACAGTCTCGCAGTTGTCGTTGCTCAGCCGCGACCGTGATTAGGGCGTGCGCGGCGAGCAAAGTGGATTCGTCGCTTTCACCCAAGATTAGCAGTCCCGCGCCAGCGCCGTCTGGCGCAAGGTCGAGATTCCGCCCCGGAACAAGTGCGACCGGCTTGCGGGCCATGAGAAGTGACTTGATGACGTGCGTTATTCCGCCATTATCATCGCCCCACATCGAGCCGGAGAAGCCGATACAGAATGCGGCGTCGAAGTCGTCGAGTTCGATCTGATCCAGGCTAAAGGTATCGGCCAGATCGTCCCTCGCGGCCCTGTCGTCCAAGAACCGTCTGGCCGCGTCGTCTTTTGAGACAGAGATGTTGCGTAAGTCTTCCAACATTACGGGGAACCCGCCGAGCGGCGTGGCAAGCGCCACCTCCGCCGGAAGGTCTTTGAACGCGTAGTAAGGCGGTGCAATCCTGGCGATCCGCAATTCCGTGTTCAGGGACCCATCACCGTCGTCCGCCGCAAGGACCATGAGAAAGCGGATGGGCGCATCTGAAGTCATGGTTTTCTCCTGTAACAGGCAAGATGCCCGATCAGGATGGGAGGAGGCGAGTTGATATTTGTAAATCGATGTAAAGGACCAGTCCTAGCGGGACGCGGAAATCGGCTGTTCGTCAAAGAGTGGCACGGCCGAGATTTCCTTGTTCACGCGCTGCTCCCAGGCAACTGATCCGTCCTTTCGTGCGATCTCAAGTGCCAGCCGCAAGCTGTCCTCGGCGCTGAACATGCTGTCTGTCGTTCCTTGGCGAAGGAGGACAGTGGCCCTGACGCGATAGAGCTCGGCGAGACACCATCGCTCGCCCGAGGATTCGCAATGCGCTATCGCGGACTCTGCCATCTCCAGAGCGTCTGTGTGCCTTCCCTGTGCTGCCAGTGCCTGCGCCGCAATGGACTGGAAGAAAGTCATGAACAGCAAGAAGCCCGATTTGCGAAGGATCGCCATACTCGGCATCAGTTGTTGGAGGCAGGCGTCCGTGCGGCCAGCCCGCAGGTGAAGTTCGGCTTTGAAACAATCCGCGTAACAGTTCCAAACGTCGAGCGAAAGCGCCTTGGTGTGGTCCTTCAACATTCCGATGTAGCGAGTGGCAAGTGCCTCATCGCCCGACAGGAGGCTCAGCGGGCATGCCGCCTCAGCGAGTACGTTGCAAAGAGAAAGGTCGTGTCGGATGTTGATGGCGTACTGGACTGCCTCTTCGACTTCTCGAAGGGCGTTGTCTTCCTCCCCGAGCAGCCAAAGCGCCCGGGCGAGTATGATGCGGCCCGTGACCCTTTGGTCAAACTGGAACCGGATCGAATGATGCCGCTCCGGCAGGGCCTCGTATTCCTGGAGCATCTGGCGGAGTTGGTCTCGGGTCTCTGCCTGACGGCCAAGCCAATGTAACGTCGCTCCGCGCATCCGCTTGCCGACGATCGCGTCGGTGCGATCAGAAGACGACGCTGCGAGGATACTAAAGCGATCCGCATACTCGAAACCGAGGCGAGGTTCGGCGCGATTGATCGCGTCAACCCAGAGTGCCCATATGGCCCGGAGCTGATGGTCAACGTCGCCGATCTCCTCCGCTATCGCTAGTGCGGTCGTCCACGCGGCAACGCCGTGTTCCGGCGCCGCGGTTGCGCGCATCTGGGGCCATCCCAACGCCGCGTACAGCTTCATGCGGCTTCGTTCGTCCAAGCCGGGCCTGTTCTCCAGATAGCTGATCGCATGGGTGACAGCGACCAGGCATTCGTCCAGCAGCGAGAGCCTGAAGAAAAGGGGCAGGGCGGAGACGGTCAGCCGCACGCCGAGCGAGGGGTCGCCTGCTCTGCCGAATGCCCAATCAAGGACCGCCCGCATACTTCCGACCTGTTGTGCGTAGTCCCTTGTCCAGTCGGACAAGGGACTGGAATAGAGTTCGTGCTCTCCCCGCTCGAACATCGCGGTCAGGTACTCCGCCAAGCGCGTCATCGTAGCCGTGGTCTCGCCCGCCTCTCCGAGTTTCTGCCATGCGTAAAGTCTCGTAGTGCCGAGGAGGCGGTAGCGGGTCTCGCCCTGGGAAGCGTCTGCAACGACAAGCGATTTGGCGACCAAGGCCGCGATTAGTTCTTCGGTATCACGATCGGCGAGGACGCTGGAGGCTGCATCGTTCGTGAACCATCCGGGGAAGACCGAAAGCTCGCACACGGCTGCCCGCTCTGGTTGCGACAGTATCGTATAACTCCAGTCTAGTGTCGCGCGCAGTGTCTGGTGCCGTGGCAGAGCCGTTCGGCGGCCGCGGGTCAGCACCCGGAAGCAGTCTGTGAGGGAAGTGGCAAGGGCCGCGATGCCAATAGTCTCGAGGCGGCCGGCGGCCAGTTCGATCGCGAGGGCGATGCCGTCAAGACGGGCGCAGATTTCGGCGACGTGCGGCGCGTCAGCGTCGCTCAGTTTGTAGCCGCCAAGGCAGGCGTCGGCGCGGTCGACGAACAACTGCACTGCAGGAAACCTTAGCGCGTCGCGCGCTGTTGGAGCGGATAGAGGCGTGTCCAGCGGCGGAAGACGGTTGACCCGTTCGCCTGTGGCGCGGAGCGGTTCGCGGCTCGTAGCCAATATTCGAAGTCCCGGTGCCCGCGAAAGAACCTCTTCCACGAAACTGGCTACGCTCTCCACGACATGCTCGCAACTATCGAGAACCATGAGAACGTCTCGTGACCCAAAATGTGCGGAGATATCGAGGACAATGTTTTCGGATCGGGCAAGGACACCGATGGCCGAGGCAACCACCGTCGGTACGAGTCTTGGGTTGGCGACTTCGGACAGGTCTATCCACACGATCTCTGACAAACAGCGGTCCGGCGAGGTGACCGCCCTTGCGACCGTGGACTTTCCGATACCCCCTGGGCCAACGACCGTAAGGAGCCGGGCTTTGGAAATCTGCGTCTCGATCGATGAGATAGTTTCCTCGCGGCCAAATATGCGCGAGATGGCCCGGTCGGGCGCGCCTGGGACAGCGGCGAGTTCTACGGCGGCCCGTTGCTCTTTTCGCACCTGGGCGACGAATGTGTATCCACGCCCTGGAATATTCGCGATGAACTGAGGCTCCCTCTGGGTATCACCCAATGCTTTACGAAGAGCGGAGATGTGTACACGCAGGTTCGCCTCTTCCACGAACGTGTCGGGCCAGACGTGCTTAACAATCTGCGAGTTCGTCCGGAGTTCACCTGCATGCGTAGCGAGATGGATCAACACGTCTATGGCGCGGCTGCCCAGCGGGATGGTAACGCCATTACGCAGGAGGATGCGTCTGTTAGCGTTAATCGTGAACGGTCCGAATACGAGCTCTTCCACGCAACGTTCCTTTGCGATGCGCGGGGATTTTGCATAACACGGCGATCTGGTGTCAATGGAAAGTGTCTTCGTGGCGCGGAAGAGCGTCGACGCTGACGAAGCTTGGACCCGTTTCTGTGCCGGCAATGGCTGGCGGAAGGGTACGACGGAGTGTCGACGAGTGTCCACCCACGTCGCCTTAGGTCAGAAAACTGTTTCAGAGCCAGCCGGCTTTCTTGAACCTGTAGAACAGGATACCGCAAAGCGTGACGATGACAGAGAGGACCACGAAATATCCGTAGCGGCTTTCAAGCTCTGGCATGTGCTGGAAGTTCATCCCGTAGATGCCAGCGATGGCTGTGGGTACGGCGAGGATCGCCGCCCATGCGGCGAGCTGTCTTGTGATTGTTCCCTGGCGTTGCTGTTCGAGCAGGTTACTGGCCTCGAAGACCGAGGTAATGACATCGCGTAGGCCTGCCATCATCGTTTCCACGCGCTTGACGTGGTCGAGAACGTCCCTGAAGTATGGCTTCGCGTTCTCGTCGACGCACGGGAGTTCGAGATGGGTCAGCTTCCCCACGACTTCGGCCATCGGACCCAGCACGCGCTGGAACAGGATGACCTGTCGTCGCATCCTGAATATGCGCCTGATCTGCTCCCGCTCCAGGAACGAGATCAGCATGTGCTTTTCCATGGCGAGGACGTTGTCTTCCATCTTCTCCACCATCGGCAGGTAACCGTCGACGATGAAGTCGATGATGGCGTGAAGGACGTAGTCCGGCCCGTGTTTCAGAAGGTTAGGGGACTGTTCGAGCTGCTCGCGAAGTTCCTTGTGGGCACGCGCGGAACCATGTCTCACGGTGACGACATGGTGCCTGCCGACGAAGATACAGGTCTCGCCATAGACAATCTTGTCGCCCTCGAGATGCGCGGTCTTGGCTATGACGAAGAGTTGTTCGCCGTAGACGTCGACCTTGGGGACCTGACGGCCGTTCAGCGCGTCCTCCAGGGCGAGCGGATGAAACCCGAACATCGCCTTGAGGCTGGCCATCTCCTCGGGCGTCGGATCAGTGAGGCCGATCCAAGCGAACTCTCCGTCTTTTTGTTCGTACAGTTGTTCGCCAAGCGGTAGTTCTTCGACACGCTTGCCGTCGCGGTAGATGTATGAGGCGATGACTGTCATTGGAATCCAGTTGCGGTCGCTGTGAAGTGATCGATGTTAATTCTTGGTCGGTGAGGAGCCGCGGCATGTAGCTCCAGCTTCCAGGTTGTCCCGTGGATCATCGATTCTGCGGTCGGAGCCGCCCGATCAAGGGTGCTGAGGCGTGCACGAGGACAATGGTCACGCCGCCGATCAATATGGCCAACACGGCCTGGATCGCGGATGTCGTAGTCCAGTGCAGGACCTCAGAGAGGTAGGCGGATACGGTGCTGACCCCCCCAGCTATCCCTTCGATGACGTGTTCCGGACCGTGGTAGCCCAGTTCGGTCATCCCGTGTACGAGAATGCTTCCTCCTACCCAGAGCATGGCTGCCGTGCCGATCATGGCGAGTATACTGAGAAACACCGGGACGCCGACGACCAGGCCACGCCCGAACGCTCTTAGAAGGCCGACCGAAGAACCAGCGAGGGCTAGCCCCGCATCGTCCGCCTTCACGATGAGGGCGACGACGCCGTAGACGGCCAGGGTGATAAGGATGCCGACTGACGCCAGGACCGCCGCCTGCGTATAGATATTCGAGGCGGCGACGTTGGCGAGCGTCAACGCCATTATTTCGGCGGAGAGTATGAAATCCGTCCTTATCGCGCCCGAAACTTTCTGGTTTTCCAAAGCGACCGGATCGGAAGTTCCCGACACCGCGGCCTCGTGTGCGTGGGCGTCGTGAGGCATGACGGCCTCGTATAGCTTTTCGGCACCTTCGTAGCAGAGATAGACGCCGCCGACCATCAGGAGCGGCGTGATCGCCCATGGCGCGAAATAGCCAAAGAATATTCCGGCCGGCAGAAGGTAGAGAAGCTTGTTCTTCAAGGACCCGAGCGCAATCTTGGCGATGATCGGCAGTTCCCGCGCCGGGGACAGGCCGACCACGTATCTCGGTGTCACCGCCGCGTCGTCGATCACGACCCCGGCTGCTTTGGCCCCTGTCTTCGCCGTTTGGGCGGCGACGTCGTCCAGAGACGCGGCCGCTAGCTTCGCGATTGCGGCGACGTCGTCGAGGAGTGCGATCAGTCCGGTTGCCATATGATTTCCCAATTCGTTCAGCTGCAAGGGGATATCGGTTGCCTTGCAAGGTTGTCCAGCCCGACATTTCTTCTGGCGTGAGATAAAGCTCGCCGCCAATTGCCTGCAACGTTTCGGTCGCAAATGCGTTCAGTGGATATCTGAAGGCGGAGAGACCATGGACACTTTTATCGTCACGCTTTCCGTCCTCGGCGTGGTTGTCCACCTGACACCATGGCTGCCGATGGTGCTGAAGCGCCTTCCACTTTCACTTCCCATCCTCTGCCTCCTCATCGGCATGCTCCTCGCGTGGTCTCCCTATCCACTCCTTCCCAGCTTCAACCCCCTCGAAAGCCGGGCCTTCACGGAGCGCATGACCGAAGTCGTCGTCATCATCGCTCTGATGGGAGCTGGCCTAAAACTAGACCGGCCGATCGGTCTGGCAAGATGGAGAACGACGTGGCGGCTCCTGGGCATGCGCCATGCCACTGACGATCGTCGCCATCGCGGGCCTCGGCTACTACATCCTCGATCTCGACATCGCGTCGGCTCTATTGCTCGGAGCGAGCGCTCGCCCCGACAGACCCTGTGCTTGCAAGCGATATCTAGGTCGGACCACCGAAGACCGGCGAAGAGGACGAGGTGCGACTGGATTTGCGAGTTCATCAGCAGCGCTGGTCGATGCCGGCGAAATCGACGAGGTGCTTCCGCCACAGCGCGCGGACCTCGCCCATTTCGCTTCGCTCGGTTTTGCCGACCGCGAGTTTACCGACATCGATCCCGTTGTCCGCAGTCGCGATTAGCTTCACCAATGGATTGTTGTCGAGAACACGGTCGGTGGTGATCAGGGTGAAGGTGGAGTTCGGCGGAGCTTTTGCGACCGCGTCCTTGAGCCGTTGGAGAATCGAAAACTTTTCCGGCGCCCGTGGCAGTCAGCATGCCGGCCGCTAGTCGGTGTCGGGCCAACATCGCGTCCAAAAACCTCCGCCGTGACTACCGTCTTAGGCGAAGCTAAAAGTTACGTTTCCCCATAACACTCCGTACGAAGCAACGCCGCACAACGGGTTGAAAACGGGTTTCACGCGCTACGGAAAAATTGGGGTTCTCGTTGCGGATGTTTTTGGTTCGTTTGGGAATCATTAGAGTTCGTTTTTCATGAGAAATGGACCTTGCCTCGACAACCTAACAAAAGTTCCATAACAAACCTTATCCAACTTGGATATGTAGCCGGGTGGGTTCAAGGATGAACTGCGACTTGCAATAGATAACAACGGCTTATCGCTTGCAAGGAACGTGACATGAAACGCACCTACTCCCAGATTGACATGGACGAACGCCGCAAGATCGCGCGCTGGCGTACGGCTGGAATCAGCGTTGACGTAATCGCCGAGAAACTCGGACGGCATCGCTCGACGATTTTCCGCGAGCTCAGACGCAATACGTTTGAGGATCGTGATTTGCCGGACCTCAACGGCTACTACTGCGTGACGGCGAATGCGATGGCACGTGAGCGACGTGCCAGGCTGCGTAAGCTTGCGCGGTTCTCGCATCTGCGTCAGTCGGTGATCGACCGCATCCTGCATGGCTGGTCACCGCAGCAGATTGCCGGCCGGATGCGGCTGGAGCGGCATCCGATCTCTGTCAGTCATTAGACGATCTACAAGTTCGCCTATTCAGCGGACGGCCATGCGATCAAGCTGTGGCGACATCTGCCGGAACATCGTGCCAGACGCCGGCCGCGGCATGCCAGGCGCCGTCATGGCCGGCGTTTTAGCCCGGAGGTCAACATTCTCTATCGCCCCGACGTCGTCGCTGAACGCAAGCAGTTCGGGCACTGGGAATGCGACCTCATCCAGTTCCGCAAGAAGTTCGGAAACGCCAACGTGACGTCGCTGGTCGAACGGGTCAGCCGGTTCGCCGTCTTGCTGCGCAACAACGACCGGCAATCGAGGCCGGTGATGGACGGCCTGATCCAGGTACTCCAATCCCTGCCCCACCTCGCCCGTCGCTCGATCACCTTCGACCGTGGCACCGAATTCACCGACTGGCCCTACCTGCAGGCAAGCATCGGAACGCAGACATGGTTTTGCGATCCGCAATCGCCCTGGCAGAAAGGCACCGTCGAAAACACCAACGGACGGGCCAGGAAATGGCTTTCGAGAGAGGTCAACCCCCTGTCGCTCAGCGACCGCGATCTCACCGAGATCTGCAATCACCTGAACGCAACGCCACGCAAATGCCTGGGCTACAAAACACCGGCAGAAGTCTTCCGCCAGAAACTCCTCGCCCAAATCAGGCGCACCGGTTAGCCTATATCAGCCCGCAAGTCGCGGTTCGCCATGAACTCACAACCAGCGGGTGACGCATGCGGCGATCACCGAGAACAAGCGGCTGAGTGATGTGCTGGCCTATATCAAGGAACCAGGATCAGCGACCAACGCCGAAAGAAGACCAACAGCGAGAAGATCGGCTACAGGCCGCGGGGCAGCAAGCCGGGTCGGCGAACGGATTTCATGAACGACCCGGCGGTGATTGCCCGGCGGCGACACGTGCTCTCCGACCTCGATGCGACGGAATGACTGGCTGCAACAACCGTCAAAGCCAAAGCCGGTTGGAGCGTCTCACCCTCCCCCTCCCTTCCCTTGCAACCCGGCCCGGTCGGGGGCTTGCCTCAGTGCAAGTGGAGATGTCGAGTGTCGCATTTCTAACTGGCTGACGAGTAAAAAGTGACATTTTAACTTTGCGCAACGGCGGCCATTTCAACCTGGCCGCCACACCTGTGTAGCGGGGTGTAGCCGGAAGACGGATTTCATGAACAATCCCGCAGTCATTGCCCGACGGCAAATGGCGCTCTCTCGCCTCGATGCCGCGGAGTTTTGCGCTGCCATGGCGGATTCGCTCAAGCACTCAGCCTAGAGGCGCTTTCGGGTTATGCCGCTGTCGCCAACGGCTTCGCGCGCTCGATCCGCGCCAGTTCCTTGGGGCTGTGCATGGCATCCCATAAGTCGCTGCGCCGCTGCACATTGAGCCAGAAGTCCGGGCTGTTACCAAACACGCGCGCCAGGATCAGCGCGGTTGCCGCCGTCACGTTGCGGCGGTTGTTGCACAATTCGTTCACATGCTTGCGCTGCACGCCCATTGCCTCGGCCAAGGCCGCCTGCGTCAGGTCAAGCGGCTGCATGAATTCTTCCGTCAGGATTTCGCCGACCGTCGCCGGCTTACGCTTGGTCATCAGCATCTGTCACCTCATCGATAGCTATGGTCGTCAAGATAAACGTCGGACGCCTCGCCACGACTGCCATCCCATCGAAAGACCACCCGCCATTGCTTGTTGACGCGGATTGAATGCAAACCATCGAGATTACCGCGCAGTTTCTCGAAATGGTTGCTGGGCGGCACACGCAAGTCCTGATCGGTCGTCGCGTCGTCGATCATCTGGAGTTTGCGGAACAACCGGCTTTCGAGGTCGGCTGGAATGTTCCGGGAGTGGACATCCTCCACAAAGAAGGCCCGCAACCATTCGTCCCGAAAACCGACGATCATTCATGTCTCCAATTTCGAGTGAATGTACCACTCTATGGTCCATCCCGCAAGCCCGGGGAATAATCGTGTACGCTTTGCCGGAATTCTTAACGAAGGTCAGTGATCTGAACTTCGCAGTTGATGCAGGGGAACGAGCGACTGATTTGACATAGGGGAGCGTATCACCCGCCCCCTCCCTTCCCTTGCAACCCGTCCCAGCCGGTCCGGTCGGGGGTTGCCTCAGTGCAAGTGAATATGTCGAGTGGCGCATTTCTAAATGGCTGAAGATGCGCCCAAAGTGACATTTCTACTTTGCGCCAGAGCGGACATTCCAACCTTGCTGCCACAAGGATGTAGCCGCAAAGTTGAAGTGTCCTGTTTCTGCAAAGTAAGAATGTCACTCTCCCCGGGTTTTGATGACCTGGGAGATTGCGGATGGGACTGATTGCGATGAGCGAGCGTGATCTGCAGCGGATCGAGATTCTATCGAAGGTGATCGCCGGCCGGATGACGCTGGTGTCGGCGGCGCATGTGCTGGATCTAAGTGAGCGCCAGGTGGGTCGTCTGCTGGAGCGGATCAGCACTGGCGGTGTGGCCCCGATCCGACACAAGGCGATCGGCCGGCCATCGAACAACCGGATCAGTGACGCTGTTCGGGATTACGTGGTGACCGTGGTTCGCGAGCGGTAATGCGGACTTCGGTCCGACGCTGGCGGCCGAGAAGCTTGCCGAACGCGATGGATTGCGTGTATCGCGCGAGACATTGCGGAGTTGGATGTCGGAGGCTGGACTTTGGCTGTCGCGAACGCAGCGCCGCACGTTTCATCAGCCGCGTCTTCGTCGGAAAGCCTTTGCGGAACGAGCCATCGCTCTTAACGGCGTTGTGGTTTAATGACTAACGAACTGCTGGCCGACGTCTTTGAACCACCCCATGTGCCTTGTTGAGCGGTCCTCAAAACGATCGCGGTGCCGGATCAATAAGTTTCACGCCGCCGTTCTGGACGTCGTAAATTGAACATGTTCGCCTGACTGAACCATCCGCTTCAAAACGGAATGCGGCTGCGGCACCAAGGAAGCCATTTGGCGATCTGATGTTCTTTGCGGTTATTCCGTCGGGGCCGTGGGCCCGCAGGAGGCCTGCCGTCAAGGCTATTATGTCAAACCCGTAGGCCGCCTCAGTACTGGCTGCCCGCTCATAGCGCTGCAGGTAGGCCTTCGTCATGCGCGACCCGTTTTCTGGGCCAAATAAGCAAAGCTTGCTTCCAGCAAACTCTGGACGTTTATACGCAGCCAACGCCCAATTCGAACTACCGAGAACAGTTGCGGTTGGCTTCAGATACCCGTTTGCGCGAAGGCGCGAGAGCGCCCCTACATCCGCATCAGTCGCGCCGATCACCAGCACAGCGTCAATGTCCTTGATCTTCGCCGCCGAGGCGCCCTCCCCCGGGAATGTGGCGGTACTTGTTGCCACCAGATCCGGTCTAATACCATACCTTGAAAGGCCACGATCTAGTCGTTGGCTCTCGCGCGCAGTTAGGTCTGAAGGTGTGAGCACGACGAGACGCGCCCGTCCGGAAGCAACGGCATAGGAAGCACCTTCTACTGCGCTGTCTACGCGGTCGGAGGTGAAATAAAACGTATCAGGTGAGCTTCCCGACGGATCGGAGCGCAGTACGAGCAAAGGGACAGGCTGCGTACCAAGGGCCTCGCGGACGACCTCGACCGGCTCGCTGACAGCGGAAACGGCGACAAGCTTTACGCCTTGCTCGGCAAGTCGCTTGGCCGCATCACGCATCTGCTGTTGCGAACCATCTGTATTTTCCACCAACAATGACAGCTCTGCCCTTCCCAGTTCGTCCACCGCCAGCGCTGCGCCATCGCGGATATCTCGCTCCCGCCCGTTTTCACCGCCTGGTGCCATATTCGCCGTGATCAGACCAATCCGGTTGGGGCCGCTCCCGACTGTTTCCTGGGGCTTGATCGCATGGGCAGCAGCCCGCCGCGCCTCTCGCGCTTGGGGCGACTCGAGATCAAGAACTTGCTGCGTGCCTCCTTGACAGCCCGCAAGCCAAATAAGAACAACGACGCTTAGAGCTGTGCACAACCATCTTGTCGCCACGTGCCTTCGCGATGCACTGACATGAATAGCCGGGGGGATGATCACGGGCACTCCTGATATCGAACTGGTATTCATTGCATCTGAAGGCCTGAAGCCGAAAACCGCCGCACTCAGTTCATGAAGCCAAGCATCTTCGCGTGAAAGCAATCACACTTGGAGATGTAATCCTCGTCGCGCCAATTGGACTGAAGATAACCGTACGCCTTACCGCAAGCGACCTTGGTTTCCGATGCCCAAACGAACACCGGCCGCGTCGAGGAAATCCATCGGGGGTCTTCACTGACAGCAATCGCGCGATCCATGCGCGCCACCACTTCCTCCTTGAGGAAGGCGATATCCTGACCTGTCCTGAGAGAGGTGTCATTCAGATCGATGCATTGCTTGGCGCTTGGTTGAGTATCGACCACGAGGTCCGCAGCCTGACTGACTGCCGGCGCAATGGCTACAATAGCCATCATGAGCATAGATTTAACCATTAAAAGATTCCCCCTCCGGAACTTCCGGTGCGTTTGCATGTTTGCCCTGAACGGTAAGAATGTAAAGTCACCCAACGTGTCAGACCTCACCTGTGGTCTTTGTGCCGTTCTCGTTGAAGAGGATTTTAACGACGTCATCAGACACCGAGAAGTTTTCCAGTACGGCCACCGTCTGCCAGCCGGCTCCGTTCCCGGTGCCGCCGTCCGTATCGACCTGCAAAGTGGCGTTGTTTCCACCGGCGTCCTGAACTCTGACGTAGTCCTCAAGGGCAATCCCCTTTGGAAGATCGCTGAGCAGCGCTGTCAGGTCCACGACATCACCTTGGGCCGCATCATAATCAGTGATGACATCGTCGATACCGAGCTGCAGTTCATTGTCAGCGATAACGAAGGTGTCGGCGCCACCGCCGCCGGTCATCCTATCCGATCCCGCGCCGCCGTAGATTTGATCGGCAAATCCGCTGCCACCCAGAATATCGTCGTGATCCGATCCGATGATCCCTTCAATATTCCTATAAGTCTCGATACCTAGGCCGGCAACGGAGAGGTCGGCACTGGTGTTGGTGGTCGACTGCACCAATGTAAATGTCACGCCCGACGAAGCATCAGATATATCGAGAAGATCGATGCCGGTACCACCGTCGATGACATCATTGCCGGCACCCCCACTAAGCGTATCGTTGCCGCCGGCGCCATTGAGCACATCGTTGCCGCCCCGGGCGATGATGCTGTCATCAAGGGCCCCGCCGGTCAGGTTGTCCCCGCCTGAGGTGCCATAGATGAGGTTGGACTTGGTGTCGTCGCCGACCACGACGATACCTGGATCGCCGGGGTCGCTGTAGTAGAACTCGAACTTGGCAAACCGTCCCTGGTAGCTGCCGCCGTCGTTGTCGCGGTAGTTAAGGATCCAGGTGTCGCCGGCGACGGCGGGATTCGATGCGAGAAACTGCGCCAGAGTTGTTGCGGTCGCGACGCCGGCTCCATTGAGCAGGAAGATGTTCGAATAATTTACAGTCGCAGCCATATAGCCGGAACTCGCATCGTAGAACCAGCTTTGCTCGAAGGTCGCTGCTGTTAGATCGTCCTCGACGATTGCAAATTTATTGCTGCCGATCCAGAGTTCGACTTGCAACTCACCCTCGCGCTGGCTTCCGGCATTGTCGGCGTTAAAGATGGTTGGATTGCGTTCATCGACTGGCACCGGCAAATCGAATGGCGCCTTCTGGAAATCCGTGAGGACTTTGATCGTTGCACCCGTCAGATTCGAATTGATGCCATCGACAAAGCCCTGCGTGATGCTGAAAGATTTGCTGAAATCGCCGCCGGAATTCAACGAACTGCTGCCATCGCCCACGGTCGCTGAAGTCGCCGGCAGTCGGTTTGGCGCCACTTCGTTGATCGTCACCGAATAGGCCGTCGTGGCAGTCCCATCAGTCGCTTTTAGGTTCAAGGTGCTGCTGGGCGTGTCATTCACCGTCGATGTGGGCGTGTAGACAAGGTCGTCAAGCAGGTTGATGCCGGCGGCAGGATCGTAAAGCACGGTGCCATTGGTCACCGGCACATACGTGATGCCGTTGTAGTAGAGCACGCCCGACGGCGCATTGGTCGCAGAAACGATGACGTTCTCGCCATCCACATCCGTCGGGACCGACACGTGCAGGGGATATCCATTGGTGAAGCCGGGTGACTGCTGGGTCGGGTCGCTCGGCAGCCACACGCAGGTGCTGGCGACCACCGGTGCATCGTTGGCGCCCGTGATTGTGATGGCCACCGTTTCGGTATCGGTACCACCATGGCCATCGTTCACAGTGACATCATAGGCGAAGGTGATCGTCTCGCCGGTGTCTAGGAACTGCACGAGCGCGTTCGGGACGCCGAAGTTCCAATTGGATCCGGCGATCGTGAAGCCGCTGGTCAGCTCGGCGATCTGCGAAGCGCTGAGTACGGTCGAAAGATTTCCGCCCGACCATACTGGCGGGTTCGCAAGCGTGCTCGTCACTGAATGGGAGTCGATGATGTCGACGTCCGTGTGGCTGAGGCTACCGCTGTCAACGAGATTGCCGGCCACAACGCCTACATCCTCCGTCACTGAACCGGCACTGTCCACAGTCAAAACTGGCGCATCGTTGGTGCCGGTCAGCGTGATCGTCACGGTCTGGACGGTGCTGGAGCCGTTGTTGTCTGTCAGCGTCACCGTATAGGTCTGCGTGCGAGTCTCGCCGGCCGCGAGGAAATCGAGGGCAGCGTCGCCGACGCTAAAGGTCCAGGCGATCGTGCCCGCATTGTCGCCGGTGGCGGCATCGGCGATCGTCGGCACGAAGCTGCCGAGATAGCCGGGCGCGCCGGTCGCTGAGACAGTGTGGCTGTCGAGGTCGTCGACATCGGCGAAGGCGAGCGTGCCGGATGTCGTGTGCGGCGTGTTCGCGACCTCGCCGGCGGAGAGGTCGGCCCATTCCGTCACCGAGCCGCTGACCACCGAGGTGGCCTCGATCACCGGCGCATCGTTGGTGCCGTTGATGGTGATCGTCACCGTCTGCGTGTCGGTGGCGCCCTTGTCGTCGGTGACCGTCACCAGGAAGGTCTCGGTGCGGGTCTCGCCCTCGGCCAGGCTGTCGGC
>NZ_KB902691.1 GCF_000379605.1 Rhizobium giardinii bv. giardinii H152
AACGAGCCGCGTTATGCCTCGCTGCCGAACATCATGAAGGCGAAGAAGAAGCCGCTCGACAAGAAGACGCCGGCCGATTTCGGCGTCGATACGACGGCCCGCCTCAAGGTCCTGAAGACCGAGGAGCCGTCGGGCCGCAAGGCCGGCATCAAGGTCAAGTCTGTCGCCGAGCTGGTCGACAAGCTGAAAAACGAAGCCGGCGTGCTTTAACGGTCCAGGAAAAGGGAGACTAACATCATGGCCATTCTTCTTCTGGCAGATCACGACAACGCAACCCTGTCCGACCAGACCGCCAAGGCCCTGACGGCCGCCACCAAGATCGGCGGCGAGGTGCATGTGCTGGTCGCCGGCGCGGGCTCAANAGCCGCCGCCGATGCGGCCGCCAAGCTNACCGGNGTTTCCAAGGTNCTGCTCGCCGACAGCAGCGATCTTGCCAACAACCTCGCCGAGCCCNTGGCGGCGCTGATCGTCTCGCTCGCCGGCGCTTANGACACCATNCTCNCNGCNGCCACCTCGGTNGGCAAGAACGTNCTGCCGCGTGTTGCAGCATTGCTCGACGTCGTCCAGATCTCGGAAATCACCGAGGTGATCTCGGCAGACACGTTCAAGCGGCCGATCTATGCCGGCAATGCCATCCAGACGGTGCAGACGAGCGAGCCGAAGAAGGTNATCACCGTGCGTACCGCATCCTTCGCCTCGGCTGGCGAAGGCGGCTCGGCACCGGTGGAAACCGTCGCGGCCGCCGCCAATCCGGGNCTGTCCAGCTTCGTCAAGGACGCGCTGTCCTCGTCCGACCGGCCGGAACTGACCTCGGCGAAGATCATCATTTCCGGCGGCCGGGCGCTCGGTTCGGCGGAGAAGTTCCAGCAGGTCATCCTGCCCGTCGCCGACAAGCTTGGTGCTGCCGTCGGTGCAAGCCGTGCCGCCGTCGACGCCGGCTATGCGCCGAACGACTGGCAGGTCGGCCAGACCGGCAAGGTCGTCGCGCCGCAGCTCTACATCGCCTGCGGCATCTCCGGTGCCATCCAGCACCTCGCCGGCATGAAGGACTCGAAGGTCATCGTCGCCATCAACAAGGACGAGGAAGCGCCGATCTTCCAGGTCGCCGACTACGGCCTCGTCGGCGATCTCTTCGACGTCCTGCCGGAACTCGAAAAGGCGCTCTGAGCCTTCCGAAACTGACATCCGCGGCCGCGCCCACCAGCGCGGCCGTCTTTTATTTTGCAAGCCGCGTGCATGCCGGTTTTCCGTAGCTCATGCCGTGAATAAAGCTGGAAAATTAAGCTCGATGCCTTTATCACTGGCATCCGGACCCCGCCTTGGCGGTTTCACTATTCTTTGCCTGAACGGAAGAGCGTCCGCCCTTCCGCCCTGATGATGGAAAATCGGCTCGATGATCAAGAATGTCGGAATTGTTGGCGCTGGACAGATGGGCTGCGGCATTGCCCAGGTATCGGCTGCGGCCGGTTACAAGGTGCATATCTACGACATCGCCGCCGACCGCGTCGAGGC
The DNA here is from genome assembly GCF_000379605.1 of Rhizobium giardinii bv. giardinii H152. Classification (GTDB taxonomy): domain Bacteria; phylum Pseudomonadota; class Alphaproteobacteria; order Rhizobiales; family Rhizobiaceae; genus Pararhizobium; species Pararhizobium giardinii. Next base: position 1,513 of record NZ_KB902691.1, read on the forward strand.
TGGCCTTGCAACCATCAACGGCAACATGGCGCGGCAGGTGTCGTCCGGCAAGCTGACCGACGAGGAGCGCAAGAAGGCACTGTCGCTGATCAAGGGCTCGGCTGACCTCAACGATCTCAGCCAGGCCGATCTCGTCATCGAGGCGGCCACCGAGGATGAGAGCATCAAGCGCAAGATTTACGGCCAGGTCTGTCCGGTTCTCAAGACCGACGCGATCCTCGCCACCAACACCTCCTCCCTGTCGATCACCCGGCTCGCATCCGCGACCGATCGGCCGGAACGCTTCATGGGCATCCACTTCATGAATCCGGTGCCGGTGATGAAACTGGTCGAACTGGTGCGCGGCATCGCGACGGACGAAGGAACCTTTCAGACCGCCAAGCAGTTCGTCACCGCTCTCGACAAGACGATCACGGTTGCCGAGGACTTCCCGGCCTTCATCGTCAACCGCATTCTCCTGCCGATGATCAACGAGGCGATCTACACGCTCTATGAAGGCGTCGGCAGCGTCGATGCGATCGATACCGCGATGAAGCTCGGCGCCAACCATCCGATGGGACCTCTGCAGCTTGCCGATTTCATCGGTCTCGATACCTGCCTGTCGATCATGCAGGTGCTGCATGACGGCCTGGCGGATTCCAAATACCGGCCCTGCCCGCTTCTGGTCAAATATGTCGAGGCCGGCTGGCTCGGCCGCAAATCCGGCCGCGGCTTCTATGATTACCGCGGCGATACGCCGGTTCCGACGCGCTAAGCGGTGCCGCAAGGCTAAATCAGCGGTAGAAACGTTCAACCGATCTTAACCTGTTTCGCCCACCGTCCTGGCTCAGCAACGGGCCGGGCCATGACAGTTCAGCGCAAATTACAATTCGCAGCTTTCGTGCTGTGCTTTGCCGGCCTTTTTGCCGGCGGCCTCTCGCTGGCGCATAGAGCCTTTATCGCCTCGTGGAACGAGCAGCAATTGCACCGCCTCGCCAGGGACACTCTCTCTCGCACGGAACAGGCCATCGATTCCGCCGTCATGAAAATGAGCGACGTCGTGTTCAACCAGGATACTTCCTGCGCCACGGTCGACCGGATGGCGATGACACGCGCCCTCTACGGTTCCAGCATCATGAAGAACATGCGGCTGGAAACCAGAGACGGCACTTGCTGGAGCTACGAGGAAAAGAACCAGGCGCTCGAGCAATCGATCGCAGCCGCACAGCACAACCGGACCAACAACCCGCACTATTCGCTCTTTTCGCTTGGTTTCCCGGGCTGGAAGGGCCTCGGCGTGCGCTGGCAATACGGGCCGGAAAAAAGCATCCTTGAAGTTCTCGCGACCAGCGGACTGCTCTTTGCTATTCTGCCGGTCGAACTGCGCGACAGCGCGCTGATGCAGCTTACCCTCGCGGACGGCTCGTCGTTCGCAAGCTACGCGCCCCGGGCTGGCTCGGGCATGGATGACGCGGCCCTCATCATTTTCGAGGAGAAATCCGTCCAGTATCCCATCGCGATCAGCCTAAAGGTCGATTCCGCCGCTCTTGCGCAATGGAACCATTCATTATCGCCACTGACGAGCGCGATCGTCGTCGCCTTCGGCCTTGGTTTCGGCGTGCTTGCCGCACGCGGCATGTTCCGCAGCACCTCGATCCTTGACGAACTGGACGCCGCTTTGGCCAATGGCGAGATAAGGCCGTATTTCCAGCCGATCTTCCACCTGGAAAGCCGACAGCTTCTGGGTTTCGAAATGCTGGCGCGCTGGATCAAGCCCGATGGCGCGGTGATCCCGCCGCTCGCCTTCATTCCGCTCGCCGAAAGCAACGGCCGCATCGAGCGGTTGACGACAGAACTCTTGAAGCAAACCGGCGCCCAGCTCGGCGGCCTGCTTCAAGCGCAGAGCCATCTCAAGCTCAGCTTCAACGTAACCCCGGACCAATATCTGGCGGCGGATTTCGTCGACAATCTCACCGCGCAGGCGACAAAATTTGGGCTTCCCCTCAACTCGATGGTCGTGGAGGTGACCGAACGGCAGGCCATCGCCGACAAGGACAAGGCCGCTGCCGTCACGGAAAAGCTCATCGACGCCGGCATGCAGGTTGCCATCGATGATGCAGGCACCGGCCACAACGGCCTGTCCGCGATCCATGCGCTCGGCGCCAACTATCTGAAGATCGACAAGTTCTTCGTCGATGGCATCACGCTTGACCGCAAGTCGTCGGAACTCGTCGAGCTGCTCGCCGCACTGGCGGGGAAATTCGGCATGACCGTGGTCGCCGAGGGCGTCGAGACGGAGGAGCAGATCGCTGTCCTACTGCAACTCGGAATCCGCGCCGGCCAAGGCTTCGTCTATTCCAAGCCGGTGCCCGCAACAACGATCCTCGCCATGGCGGCAAAGGCAGTCACCCTGGGTCGGCAGGCGGACGGGGGCGGCTCGCAGCTAAGGAGCGCCTGAACGTGCGGCGGCGACTACCGCTTTCACCAGCGCTTTGGCGTCGTCGCTGTCCCAGGCCGCCGGGCCGTTCATCGACGAGAGCAGACAGCCCTTTTCATCCATCATAAGCGTGACCGGCAGGCCGAAGGCGAGGCCTTCCTTTTTCAGCGCGTTGAAGACGCCCATGGAGGCGTCCCGGTAATAGCCGAGATCATGCACGCCGGTCTCGTTCAGGAAGGCCTTCGGCTTTTCGTCGTCGCCGATATCGATGTTGACGGCAACGACCTCGAACGTGTCGCTGCCCTCGGCCTTCTGCAGCGCGTTCAACGCCGGCATTTCCTCGCGGCAGGGTACACACCACGTTGCCCATAGATTGAGAAGGATGGTCCTGCCGGTGAAATCGGCAAGCGTCCGGTCCTTGCCGTCCTTGTCCTTGAAGCTCAATCCGGCAAGCGGACGCGGTTCGCTGACGGGTGCCATGGCGGCAACCTGGCCCTTCAGGAACGGCGTGATCGCCGCAACGCGGTCCTTTGCCGCCTCGCAGGCCCTTGCGCCTGCTGTTTCCACCGCCGCACCATTGCCAGACCCGCTTTCCCTGACGTATACCGCTGCCGCACCGGCGATCAGCCCGAAGAGGGCAGCGATCACAACCAGTCTGGCGGCGGGAAGGCGTTTCTTCCGGTCTGTCACTTCATTTTCCAATTGGGTCATTCTCCAAGGCGGGCATTCTTCATGGGCGACGGCACTTCCGAAACCAAATCCTCCAACCAGATGTGGGGCGGACGCTTCGCGCAAGGGCCGGACGCGATCATGGAGGAGATAAATGCCTCGATCGGCTTCGACAAGAAGCTTTTCGCCCAGGATATCCGCGGCTCGATAGCGCATGCGACCATGCTTGCGCATCAAGGCATCATTTCCGCCGAGGATAAAGACAAGATCGTTCACGGCCTAAGCACGATCCTGTCAGAGATCTCAAGCGGCCAGTTCGAATTCTCCCGCCAGCTCGAAGACATCCATATGAACGTCGAGGCGCGGCTCGCAACCCTGATCGGCCCGGCCGCCGGGCGCCTGCACACCGCCCGCTCGCGCAACGACCAGGTGGCGCTCGATTTTCGCCTCTGGGTGAAGGAAGAACTGCAGAAGACGGAGAAGATGCTGACGGCGCTGATCGCAGCTTTCCTCGACCGCGCCGAAGAACATGCCGAGACGGTGATGCCCGGCTTCACCCATCTGCAGACCGCCCAGCCCGTCACCTTCGGCCATCATTGCATGGCCTATGTCGAGATGTTCGGCCGCGACCGTTCGCGCGTGCGCCACGCCATCGAGCACATGGACGAAAGCCCGATCGGCGCTGCGGCGCTTGCCGGCACCGGCTTTCCGATCGACCGCCACATCACGGCCAAGGCACTCGGCTTTCGCGAACCGACGCGCAACTCGATCGACACCGTGTCGGACCGCGACTTCGCGCTGGAATTCCTGGCGATCGCTTCGATCTGCGCCACCCACCTTTCACGGCTGGCCGAAGAGATCGTCATCTGGTCGACGCCGCAATTCGGCTTCGTGCGCCTGTCGGACGCCTTCTCCACCGGCTCCTCGATCATGCCGCAGAAGAAGAACCCGGACGCAGCCGAGCTGGTGCGCGCCAAGACCGGCCGCATCAACGGTTCGCTCATCGCACTTCTGACGGTGATGAAGGGCCTGCCGCTCGCCTATTCCAAGGACATGCAGGAAGACAAGGAACAGGTCTTCGATTCGGCCGAAAGCCTGGAACTCGCCATCGCCGCGATGACCGGCATGGTGCGCGACATGACCATCCGCGCCGACCGTATGAAGGCCGCCGCTGGCTCCGGCTATTCCACCGCGACCGATCTTGCCGACTGGCTGGTGCGCGAGGCCGGCCTGCCCTTCCGCGACGCCCATCACGTCACCGGCCGGGCGGTGGCGCTGGCCGAACAGAAGGGCTGCGAGCTTGCCGAATTGTCGCTTGAAGAGCTGCAGGCGATCCATGCCGATATCACCGACAAAGTGTTCGACGTGCTCACGGTCGAGGCCTCGGTTGCCAGCCGCACCTCCTTCGGCGGCACCGCACCGAGCGAAGTGAAGAAGCAGATCGCCTGGTGGCGGGGTCGCAATTGAGGGCAAGATTCAGGGTGCACAAGCCCTTGAAAAGCCGATATGAGTTCTGACGAATTTTGCAAGACGGGCTCACCACCCTGACCAGGAAGCATCCATGCATCTGCGAAACACCACCTATCTGCTTGCTGCGCTTGCCATCGCCGGCCTGACCTTGTCCGGCTGCGGCCGCAAGGGCGACCTTGATCGCCCGGGTTCGACCGCGCCGATCAATACCAAGGCAGCAGCGGGCACCGTCGAAAAGAAGGATGAGGTGCAGGACAAGCGCTTTCTCCTTGATCCTCTCCTTTAACAGGGCACTCCCTTGAACCATTTCGAATATCGCGACGGCATTCTCTTTGCGGAAGGCGTCTCCATCATCGACATCGCCAAGGCGGTCGGCACGCCGTTCTATTGCTATTCCACCGCAACGCTCGAGCGGCACTATTCGGTCTTCTCCAAGGCCTTCGCCGATATCGACGCCATGGTCTGCTATGCGATGAAGGCCAATTCCAACCAGGCCGTGCTGAAGACCCTCGGACGGCTGGGCGCCGGCGTCGACGTGGTTTCGGGGGGTGAACTGCGCCGGGCCCTGGCGGCCGGCATTCCGGCAAGCCGCATCATGTTCTCCGGCGTCGGTAAGACGGCCGCGGAAATGGACCTCGCGCTCGAAGCCGGCATATACTGCTTCAACGTCGAATCCGAACCGGAACTCGAAATCCTCAACGCTCGCGCTGTTCGGCTCGGCAAAAAGGCGCATGTCTCCTTCCGCATCAATCCGGATGTCGATGCGCGAACGCACGCGAAGATCTCGACCGGCAAGAAGGAAAACAAGTTCGGCATCTCGTGGGAGCGCGCGCGCGCCGTCTACGCCCATGCCGCGACCCTGCCCGGGATCAAGGTGACCGGCATCGACATGCATATCGGCAGCCAGATCACCGAGCTGCAGCCGTTCGAGGATGCCTTCAAGCTTTTGCGCGAGCTGGTCGATACGCTGCGCGCCGACGGCCATGCGATCGATCACGTCGATGTCGGCGGCGGGCTTGGCGTACCGTACAAGGAAGACAACAATCCGCCTCCCCTGCCCGACGCCTATGCCAACATCGTCAAGGACCAGCTGCGCAACCTGAACTGCAAGATCGTCACAGAGCCGGGCCGGCTGATCGTCGGCAATGCCGGTATTCTGGTGACCGAGGTCATCTACGTGAAGGACGGCGGCTCAAAGACCTTCGTCATCGTCGACGGCGCCATGAACGACCTGATCCGCCCGACGCTGTACGAGGCCTATCATGAAATCCGGCCGGTCCGGATTTCCGCCGCCAATGCGCCGCGCATCAAGGCCGACGTGGTCGGCCCCGTCTGCGAGACCGGCGACTATCTGGCGCTCGACCGCGAAATGGCGATGCCGAAGCCCGGCGATCTCATCGCCGTCGGCACCGCCGGCGCCTATGGCGCGGTGCAGGCCGGCACCTATAACAGCCGCCTGCTGGTGCCCGAGGTGCTGGTCAACGGCGACCGATTCCATGTGATTCGGCCGCGCACGAGCTACGAGGACCTGATCGGCCTCGACTCGGTACCGGACTGGCTCGACTGAGACCACCGCTCCTGCCCTGCCGCTGTTGATAGCGTCGACCACAGACGTACGAAATCGATCACGATCGCGCGACCGCCCTCGTCTTCGCCACAAAGAGTGTTATCCTTCGTGGCACGTTTCGAATGCTGAAAGGGAACGGATGACGAAAATCCGCCGGGATGGCTCGACGGGGACGGGCTGGATGAGAAGCCTGGCGGTCAAGCGGACGCTTGCTCGTGTCATCCTCTTTGCCGAACGGGCTGCGCCCCGCGCCCTTCCCCTGGCTGCGACCGTCCTTTTCTTCCTTTCCGCCGCCTGGTTCGGCTTTTTCCGCGTTGCCCCCGGCTGGCTGCACGTGATCGTCCTCATTGGCTTCGCAGCCGCCTTCGTCGCTCTGCTCGTTCCGCTGCTGCGCCTTCGCGTCCCCGGCAATATCGACGCGGACCGGATGCTGGAGGAGCGCAACCACCTTGCCCACCAGGCTATCCGCGTGCAGGACGACCAGCCGGCCACCAGCGGCGCTTTCGGCCACGCGCTTTGGCAGGAACACCAGGTGCGCATGGCGCGGATGATCAACACGCTGGAGACCGGCCTGCCGCGGCCCGACATTGCCCGCAGCGATACCTACGGACTGCGCGCGCTTCCGGTGCTGATCGCCTGTGTCGCTTTCGCCTATTCCTATTCGAACCGGGCTGGCCAGATTTCCGATGCCTTTCATCCGCCGCAACAGGTCGAGGCAAAGCCCGATGTGCGTATCGACGCCTGGGTGACGCCGCCGGCCTATACCGGCCGCGCGCCGGTTTTCCTCACCGGCCGCCAGGGAAGCGAGCAGGCATCAGACAGCACCGAACCGCTTCGCGTCCCGCAGTTCAGCGAATTGACCGTCCGCATCACCAGCGGCGGCAAGGCCACCGCTGTTACCTATCACGAGGATGGCGCGGGCGAACCGCTCGTCGTCCCCGCGGCGGAGGCAAAACCCTCCGAAGCGCAGAAAGCCACGGCGCAAGCCCTGCCCGCCGATCCGGCCAAGCCCGGCAGTGAAACCCATGTTCTGAAAATCACCAAGGACGGTAGGCTCGCCGTCGGCGGCGAAACATGGGCCTTCACGGTGATTCCCGACAGCGTGCCGGATATCGCCTTCGACGGCATTCCCCGCCCCACGGGAAATGGGGCGCTCGAAATCGGCTTTGCCGCCAGGGATGACTACGGCATTCAGGATGCATGGGCCGAGATCACGCCGCTCGACAAGCCCGAGGCGGGCGCCCGCCCGCTTTATCCGTTGCCGGAATATCGTCTCGACCTGCCCAAGCGCAATGCCCGCGAGGCCAAGGGGCTGACCAGCCGCAACCTCAGCGAACATCCGCTTTCGGGAAAACGCGTCACCGTCACGCTCGTCGCCCGCGATGCGGCTGGACAGGAAGGCCGCAGCGTGCCACAAGCGATGATCCTGCCTGCCCGCCAGTTCTTCGAGCCGCTGGCCGGTGCCGTCGCCGAGCAGCGCCAGGTGTTCTCGCTCGATGCCAACCAGTTGCCGCGCGCGATCGACCTCAACGACGCGCTGATGATCAGGCCCGACGAGACGATCCCGAACCTCACGCATTTCCTGCTGCTGCAATCGGCGCATACCCGCATGGCGCTCGCCCGCAATGACGACATGCTGCGCGACGCCGCAGGCCATCTCTGGGAAATCGCGCTCGGCATCGAGGATGGCGACCTGGCGCTGGCCGACAAGCGGCTGCGCGATGCGCAACAGAAGCTGTCCGAGGCGCTGGAGCGCAATGCATCCGACGAGGAAATCGCCAAGCTGATGCAGGAACTGCGCGAGGCGATGCAGGAGTATATGGAGGCGCTCGCCAGACAGGCGGCCAAGAACCCGCGCATGGCCGCCAATCCGGACCAGAACAACGTGCTGCGCCAGCAGGATCTGGAAAAGATGATGAACCAGATCGAGAACCTCGCCAGATCCGGCGCCAAGGATCAGGCACGCCAGCTGCTGTCTGAAATGCAGCGGATGATGAACAACCTTCAGGCCGGCCGCATGCAGCAGCAGCAGGGCGAAGCGAACAGCCAGATGCGCGAGCAGATGGACAAGCTCGGCCAGCTGATGCAGCAGCAGCAGCAGTTGATGGACGAGACCTTCAAGTTCGATCAGGCCCTGCGCGATCGCATGCAGCGCGGTGATCCGCTCGACGGCGAGGATCAGGAGCTGTTCGATCAGGACATGCCGCAGGAGCCCGGCCAGCAGCCGGATGAGAACGCCCAGCCGGGGCCGCTCGACAATATGACGGCCGAGGAGCTGAAGCAGGCGCTGAAGAATCTGCAGGCGCAGCAGGAACAGCTCGGCAAACAGCTTGGCGAGCTACAGAAGGGCCTCGAAGGCATGGGTATCAAGCCCGGCAAGGGCTTCGGCGAGGCTGGCCGCGAGATGAAGGGGGCGGCAGGCGCGCTCGGCAGAGGCGAAGGCGAGCATGCGGTCGGCAGCCAGGGCCGCGCGCTGCAGGCGCTGCGCGATGGCGCCCAGGACATGATGCAGCAGATGCAGAGCCAGGGTCCGGGCTCCGGACCGGGTCAGGGCATTCCGCAATATGGCCAGAACGGCCGCGATCCGCTCGGCCGGCGCCAGCAGAATGCCGGACCGGATTTCGGCGATCAGGTCAAGGTGCCCGACGAGATCGACACCCAGAGGGCACGCGAAATTCTCGAGGAAATCCGCCGTCGTCTCGGCACGAATGCCTCGCCGGAAACCGAGCGGCAATATCTGGAACGCCTGCTCGATATTCGCTGAGCGTTTAAAGATTGGCGCGAACGCCCCGGGCTCGCGTCCCCTGACCAAGGCTGAAACGCGTCCAGCCGCTGCCTTATCCTGATTCAAAAACCGGCCGTCGACAATGGCCACCGTCCCCCGCGCTTAGACCGACGTCGCCTCCGCGATACTGGTTACGGCGGGATGCGATCGGCCATCGCCACCAGGAGGTGCCTCGCGAAGCAAGACACGCTCTCTGTGTTTTCATGGAGTAACTATAGCGTTACGCAATTTCGATTATAGTCCGCACCGTGGCTTACCGGTGAAGGAGGACGTCATGCCGGGATCCGGTATCGGGCAGCGTAATTGCGCGGTTCTGGCTGGCATACTGGTGCTTGCTGCCCTGTTTCGCCTCCACGATGTCCAGCAGCCCTTGATCGACGCATTTAGCTGGCGCCAAGCCAGTACGGCGATGATGGCCGACAATTTCCTGGCACGCAGCTGGAACATTTTCTTTCCGGAGGTCAGCTGGACTGGTCCAGGCCCCGCCTATCAGGGGCGCGAACTGCAGATCATCTCTTATATCACCGCGCTGCTCTACGCGCTGTTCGGCTGGCATGACTGGCTGGGACGCCTGGTCGCCATCACCTTTGGCCTGTGGGGCGTCTTTGCCCTGCACCGGCTGCTTGATCGCGTATGGGGCACGGCGCACGCGCACGCCGGTGCGTTTCTGCTCGCCATCATGCCCGGTGCGGTTTTCATCGACCGGTCGTTTCTTCCGGACCCGGCGATGCTGTCGCTGGTCACCACCGGCGCGTGGCTCTACGTCGTCTATCTGCAGGAAGACCGCCCTGGTCTGCTGGTGCTCGCCGGTGTGATCGCGACGCTCGGCGTGCTCGCCAAGCTGCCCGGCATCGCCGTGGTCGTGCCGATGACCTATGCGACCTTTTCCATTCTCCAGGTCAGAGGCAGGCTCAATCCGCGCCGCATCCTGCAGATCGCGCCGGTCGCGCTGATCGCCGGCGCGCTGATCCTCGGCTACTATCGGTGGGCGATCCATGTCGGCACGAACTTTCCGCCCTATCATGTCGCCGGCAGCGGCTATCTCTGGGACGACGGGCTCTCCAAGTTCTTCAGCCAGGCCTTTTACCTTCCCGCCGCATGGAAGATCGCGAGCAGCTGGCTCTTTACCCTGCCCGTTGTGGTCCTAGCCGGCATAGCATTGCTGGTCATGCCGCCGGGCACGACCAGCCCGGCACGCGGCAAAGTCCAGTGGTTCTTCCACGCATGGCTCGCCGGCGCCCTTATCGTCTATTTTTTCGCCGCCCGCGAGATCAAGACCAATCCATGGAACTTCCATATCTTCAACGTGCCGGTGGCCGCGTTTGCCGGCCGCGGGCTCATCCTGTTGGCCACCATTGACGGCAGCCTCCAGTGGAGCGTGCCATCACGCCTGCTGCGATCGGCCGTTATTGCGGCTATCGTGATCGTCGGCGGCAGCATTCCCGGGCTCCAGCTCATGAAGACCCCCTACGCGCAATCCGGCCACCAGCTTGGTGTGCAGTTGAGCGCTCTCGCGAAGCCTGGCGATCTGGTAATCGCGGCCTCGGCTACGATCGGTGATCCGATTGCAATCTATTACAGCAGACGCCGGGGCTGGGTTTTCCCACCGGGCGGTGGGATGAACGACTGGTCGGTGCTTCCCGACGACCGCGAGGCGATCGACATGTTGGAGACGCTGCGCGCCAAGGATGCGGCGTGGTTCGGGGTGGCAAAAAATGCGCGCGACTCCAGGGGGCGAAAGCTCCTCGAATACAATACGGGCCTGATTGCGCATCTCGACAAGACCGCCGAGCGTGTCGTCGACGATGACGCCATGCTGATTTACCGGCTGGCGCCGCCGACCGCGTATTAACTGGAAAGCCGCATGAAGAGAGTTGACGGCCCCAGGCATTCATCGAACGCCAAGCGGTGACACAGGGAGTAGCGTCAAGCCGGAGCCGGCAAGCGCAGCGCGGTCCTGTGGCGCAGGCGGCTAAGGGTCGGCCGATGGCTCAAGCATTACTGGAAGTCAGTCGAAACTCCAGCGAGGCACGCACCGGGAGGTACGGCCGAAACCGCTCGGTGAGCAGATGTACGGGCCCTCGCCATAGGCGATCAAACGGCTGTTCGGCTTCAAGTCCGAAACGTATTTGACGTTTTTCGCGGAAGCGGGACGCTTTACACGATCCTCCGCCGTAGCGACGCTCCGAACCGATGCTTTCCTGGGAGCTTGATACGGAGCGGCAGAGGCCACCTCGAGGGATCGCTCGGAAGAACACGATGCGAGCAAGGAAACGAACCCGATTGCGATCACGCATGAAATGCTGCGAAACCGCCCCCTTACCGCGTTTGCCTCACCGTTTTTCGAATGCATCCTTGCCCCACAACTGGTCGACGCCCGTCTCGGTTCTCAGTATTTCATCACATCCTTAATAATAGCTTTATTAGAAATTCTTCAAATAGAAGACCGAACGACATAGTGAAGAAAATCCCGCCACTGTACGAAAGCTGTCGTATGCACAGAATTGGCACAGCGCGTACTTTTTTAGTCTGAACAATCCTCTGTCCGCAACTTCTTTCATGGCAATTTCGAAGCGCGACGGCGCTCCCCGGCGCACCAATACTTCCGAGCGCGCAAGGCGGACGGGACTGCAGGATAAGTATTAGTACGCAAAGACAAGTACAGATTCGGAGAGGACCGAACCCCTCCGACCGGTCAATATATCAAAAACACCTGCATTTTCCGCACCTTAAGAAAATTCCGATTCGACTTTGACTTATTTCAAAATCGCGTGCATAATTGAATTAATGTATAGGTAACCAATTTTTACTTCATCGGATCGCGCCCTTCGATCTGACTTTTTCATCCGCATAAGCGGCGGAACCCGTCCAAATCTCGTGCTCACCCCCGAGTAATCCGTGATTCGGCGTTTCTGCACTCTCAAATTTTGGGGGACCGGTGTCTATCCGCCCACAGAATTCTGGGGGAGATCTGCGTACGACATCTGGTTTTTTGTAGTCTAGGCGGGAGCTGAGTCATGGCGCGAACAAACAAGCCCAAAATGGGTAGTACTGAAAATATTCTACAATTCCCCAGTAACAGGAGAAAAAAACTCAAGAAAGTACTTGTCGCCGGTGGCGCGGGTTTTTTGGGCTCGCATCTCTGTGAATCACTGCTCGCGGCAGACTACGACGTCATCTGCGCCGACGACCTCTCGACAGGGCGCATCGAAAACATCAAGCACCTGCTCGACCTGCCGCAGTTCACGTTCAGGCGGCATGACATCCGGTCACCGCTCAACGTCAAGGTCGATGCCATCTTCAATTTTGCAAGCCCGGCATCGCCGCCCGCCTATCAGGCCGATCCTATCGGTACGCTCTTCACCAATATTGTCGGCGCCCGAAACCTGCTGGAGCTTGCCCGTCGCCGCGATGCGACCATTATCCAGGCATCGACATCCGAGGTGTATGGTGATCCGTTGGTATCACCACAGCGCGAAGACTATCTCGGCAATGTCAACACGACCGGGCCTCGCGCCTGCTACGACGAAGGAAAGCGCTGCGCCGAGACCCAGTTTTTCGACTTTCACCGCCTCTATGGCCTGAAGATCAAGGTCGCACGGATTTTCAATACGTACGGACCGCGCATGCGCCCCGATGACGGGCGTGTCGTTTCGAATTTCATCGTCCAGGCGCTGCGCAATGCACCCATAACCATCTACGGATCCGGATTGCAGACCCGTTCGTTCTGCCATGTCGACGATCTGGTCGGAGGGTTCATGAAACTCTTCCACTCGTCGCCCGACATCACCGGCCCCATCAATCTCGGCAACCCTGCCGAGTTGACGGTGATCGACCTGGCCCACCGCATCGTCCGACTGGCCAATTCGAAATCTCCGATCGTCCACATGCTTGCTGCCGTTGACGATCCCAAACAGCGCCGCCCGGATATCGGCCGTGCAGCCGCGCAACTTGGCTGGCGTCCGAACATCGATATCGACAATGGTCTTCTCGCGACGATCGACCATTTCGACCAGGTTCTGCGGCATGCGGCCGCAAATAACTGAGAGGTGACGAGGTGAATACTGTTCTCGTCACCGGGGGCGCTGGATATATTGGCAGCCATACTTGTAAACTTTTGCATCAGTCGGGCTTTACCCCCGTTACCTATGACAATCTCGCAACGGGATCCAAGGAGAACGTAAAATGGGGGCCGCTGGTCCGCGGTGACGTGCGCGACCGGGACCAGTTGAAACATGCGATAAGGCTCTGGCAGCCGGTCTGCGTCATTCATTTCGCCGCATCGGCCTATGTCGGCGAATCCATCACCGATCCGCGCAAATACTACAGCAACAATGTCGCCGGCATCCTCTCTCTGCTTGATACCTGCGTGGACATCCAGCTGCGCAATATCGTCTTTTCGAGCAGCTGCGCCACCTATGGCATCCCGGCGAAACTGCCGATTGCCGAGCGTAGCCCGCAGGCCCCGATAAACCCTTACGGCCGCACCAAGCTGATCGGTGAAATGATGCTGAAGGACTATGCTTCGGCCTATAAGATCCACTACGTGGCGCTGCGCTATTTCAATGCCGCCGGCGCCGATATCGACGGTGAGCTTCGCGAGCGACACGATCCGGAAACCCATCTCATCCCCCGTGCCCTGATGGCGGCGGCAGGGCGAATCCCCGAACTGACCGTCTTCGGTAGCGACTATGATACGCCCGACGGTACGTGCATTCGCGACTATGTCCACGTGACGGATCTCGCCCAGGCCCATGTTTCGGCAGTCCAGCATCTGATCGCCGGCGGCAAGAACATGATGGTGAACCTGGGTTCCGGCCGGGGCACCTCCGTGCAACAGATCATCGATACGATCGAACGGCTGACGCATCGTCGCGTCCCCGTGCGTCGCGAGGCAAGGCGCGGCGGCGACCCGCCCGCGCTTTACCCGGATCTCAGCGTCGCGGCATCCGAGCTGAACTTTACCCCCCGCTTCTCGGACATCGAAACGATCATCCGCACCGCCGCCCCGACCTTCGGGCTGGAGATCAAACATAATGTCGTCGCGTGACCGGTCGCAGGTGAGGACAGCAGGTGCGCGACGGCGCACCGTGAAGCACAGACTGCCCGAGGGACTGGTCCCCGTTTTTACGCGAGAGCGGCGCATCGCCTATGCCGCGGGTGTTCTGGCCTGGCTGGCAGCCCTCGCCTGGTTCTGGCGATGGTGGTTCCGGCCCGAGCATTTCATCGACATAATGCCTTTTCTGGCGCTGACGCTGATCATGGCCTGGATAACCCTGCTACCGGCCTACTTCATCTATCTGTTCGGCGGCAGCAGGCGGGCGCAGCCTGTTGAAGGGCAATGCGTCCCGGGGCGCATCGCAATGGTCGTCACCAAGGCGCCGTCGGAACCGTTCGCGGTCGTCCGCAAGACGCTCAATGCGATGCTTGACCAGATCGGCTATGATTACGACGTCTGGCTGGCGGACGAGGCGCCCGATCGCGAGACGATCACATGGTGCGAGCGCCACGGCATCTTCATCTCGACCCGACATGGTGTGGAGGCCTATCATCGCAAGACATGGCCGCGGCGCACGCGCTGCAAGGAAGGCAATCTTGCCTATTTCTACGATCACTACGGATATGCCCGGTACGATTTCGTCTGCCAGTTCGATGCGGACCACGTGCCGGACGTCACATACCTGCGCGAGATCATGCGGCCGTTCGCCGACCCGGGCGTGGGCTACGTGTCGGCTCCAAGCATCTGCGATTCCAATGCCGCGGAAAGCTGGACCGCGCGCGGCCGGCTTCAGGCGGAAGCCAGCATGCACGGCTGCCTGCAGATCGGCTACAACAACGGCTGGGCACCGCTTTGCATCGGTTCGCACTACGCGGTGCGAACGGCGGCACTCAGACAGATCGGCGGTCTCGGTCCCGAACTGGCGGAGGATCATTCGACCACCCTTCTGATGAACGCAGGCCGATGGAAGGGCGTTCACGCCATCGACGCGATTGCGCACGGCGAAGGTCCCCGCACCTTTGCCGATCTCGCCGTCCAGGAGTTCCAGTGGTCGCGCAGCCTTGTCACGATCCTGCTTCGCTATTCCAGGGACTATGTACCGAGCCTCTCGGGCAAGCTGCAGTTCCAGTTCCTGTTCTCGCAGTTGTGGTATCCGCTGTTTTCACTCTTCATGGCGGCCATGTTCCTGCTGCCGATCCTGGCGCTCGCGACGGGCCGCAACTTCGTCAATGTCGCCTATCCGGATTTCCTGGTGCATATCCTGCCCTTGTCGATGGTGCTGATCGGGCTGGCTTTCTATTGGCGCTCCACCGGAACATTCAGGCCCTACGACGCCAGGATTTTCGGTTGGGAATCGGCAGTGTTTCTGCTTGCGCGCTGGCCATGGTCACTGGCCGGCTCTCTCCTTGCCATCCGTGACCAGATCACGGGGTCCTTCGTCGATTTCCGGATCACGCCGAAGGACGGCAAGACCGCCACCCTCCCGCCATTGCGGGTGCTCGCTCCTTATATCGCGATGTCGCTTTCCTCCGCGGCAACCGCGCTGCTTGTGTCCGATCCGGGTTCGGCCCAAGGCTATTATTTCTTCGCGATCATGAATTCGATCGTCTATGCCGCCGTTCTCGCCGTCATCATCGTCGGCCACGCCCAAGAAAACGGCCTTCCGCTGTTCTCGACATCGACGAGAGGCCTGGCCACGGTCGCAACGCTGGCGACCTGCCTCGTCGTCACCGGCAACGCCATTTTTGCGCGCGGTGTGCCCGGCCTCGAAGCCGTCGCATACGGGCAGAACATCATCACTTTTACTGAAACCCACTTTGCCGTCGCAGGGGCCGGCCAAGGGGGGTCTCAGGTCAAGATTACGCGTTTCAAGATCAAATGGCATGGCATTTCATGAATATCCCGTGCGGCACCGAGGTTCGGGATCAGTAATTTCTTCAAAGAATTTCGTCAGCAGTGCAACACAACAACAACAACAACAACAGGGAGCCTGACCATGATCAAAGTCACCAAAGTAGCCGTTACAGCCCTTTCCGCGGGCGGAATGCTGATCGGAACGCTTTTGCTGGCCGCCCAGGCCGACACGGCGAATATGCTGCTGAGAATAAACACACCGAGCGCAAAAGGGGATGCTGTCTTACAGAAGACGAGCAGGCTCAGGGCGGGCGTCTCGGCCAGCCAGGGAGGCTGACATGACACACAGACTTGTAAGAACCGTGGCGGGAGGCGCGCTTTTGCTGATGCCCGTCACGCTCATCACCACCGGCGCGGCCCCGTCGCCGGCCTATGCAGGGGACACGGGTGTCGAAGCGGTCGTCGTCGACAAGCGGCCAATCCTGCATCCAAACGCCACGAAATTCGGCGCCTACGACCCCTATGGCGATTTCAGCACGCAGAGCGGTCTGGAAACCGAAGCCCTGTTTTTGCCGTGGGAAGACGTCGATCTTGCAACGCTCAGTGTCGCCGACGAATACGCTCTGCAGCGCAAACGCAAGCTCCTGATCACCATCGAACCGTGGTCCTGGAACGAAGACCGGCGGCTTAGTGCCGATGACTTGCGCCGGAGGGTGCTGGCCGGAAGCTATGACGCCAACATCAAGGCGATTTCCGATGTCGTGAAGACCTTGAAAAGCCCCGTGATCATCCGCTGGGGTCAGGAAATGGAAGACAAATCCGGCCGCTTCTCGTGGGCTGACTGGCCCCCGCGGGACTATATCAAGGCCTACAGGAAGGTTGCCGATCAATTCCGCAAGGACAGGCCGACGGTCCAGATCATGTGGTCCCCGAAAGGGCAGGAGGACCTGGAGAAATACTATCCCGGCGATGACTATGTCGACGTCATCGGTCTCTCGGTCTTTGGCCTACAGGACTATGACATGCGTGAATATGGTGCTCCCAGGACCTTCACGGAGGCGCTGAAGCCGGGCTACGAGCGGGTGGCGCCGTTCAGGAAGCCGATCTGGGTGGCGGAGCTGGGATATGAGGGGGACGCCAACTACATGCAACCGTGGATCCAAGCGGCGACCGCCAGGAATGACCAGTTTCCGGATCTGAAGGAAGTGATCTATTTCAACGATCGCGACGTCATCGGATGGCCATTCGGGCTTGGCCGGCCGAACTGGCGCGTGACGACCGGGTCAGGCGTGAACTGATCCCCAAGTCCGCGGATGGAAGCGAAGCGCGTCGGAGGCCGAGCATCGATGGGCCATGGCAGTCGCGCGCGTGGAGAGCAGGCTTATGCCGCAAGAGCGACGGCCACGGCCTTGCGGATATCCGGCAAAGTGAAGGGCTTGGAGACGACATCCATGACCTTGCCGGTCAGATTGTCGGCCCTTTCGCGCTGTTCGGCGTAACCGGTCATCAGGAGGATTTTCAGGCTCGGAAAGGCCGCCGATGCCTGATGGGCAAGCTCGATTCCGTCCATGACGGGCATGCGGATGTCGGACAAGAGCAGATCGAAGTCTTCGCCACGCAGGCAAGCCAGCCCCTCGGCGCCATCGGCCGCCTCGACGGTTTCATGACCATCCAGTTGCAACGCCCGGGCAACGAAACGGCGCAGGCCGTCCTCATCTTCGGTAATCAGGATTTTCGCCATCATGGCCTCCGTTCCGGCAACAACTCCGCTGGGACCGAGGCCGTAGAGGCGCGCGTCCCTCATCCGCAGCACATCGCTGCGAGCTCACACCACCAGAGTTTTCTTTGTTTTCCGTAAACGCGGATGACCAGATCAGCGGCTGCCCACAGCCGAACGATTATTCCGCGTCGCCGGTGACGATGCCGACGAAAGGCAGTTCGCGGAACGCATAGGCGACATCCATGCCGTAACCAACGACGAAATAGTCCGGGCATTCGAAACCGACATAATCTGCATGGAGGTCGGTCTGACGCTTCACCGTCTTGTCGAGAAGAACGGCGATCGAGACCGACTTTGCGCCGCGCTCGTACATCAGTTCCTTGGCGAAAAGCAGGGTGCGGCCCGATTCGAGAATGTCGTCGATCAGAAGCACGTCACGGCCATGTACGTCGCTGTCGATATCCTTGATGACCCTGACGCCCTGCGACACCGTTCCCGTGCCATAGCTCGACAAGGTGATGAACTCCACTTCCGGCGCAAGACCGACCGCGTGCATGGCGCGGATCAGGTCGGCGGCGAAAATGAAGGATCCCTTCAGCACCGCAATCACGAGGAGATCGTTTGTCGGGCCTTCGCCGATCTGCCTGGCCAGTTCGATATTGCGCGCCGCGATGGTCTCGGCGGAGTAGAGCGGTTCGATGTTTTTCCCACGGACGACGGGCATATGGAAGTCTCCAGAAATGGTCATGGAGACTGCGTGCTAGGCCTCCGGAAGTTAGCCGCTTAGCACAATCACGGCACCGAATCACCCTTTTCGCCAAAGGAAACCGTCACGTCCGGCAGTTTTCCACCTGCGTGTGGGAGGCGCGCCGAAAAGGGCCGGCTTTCGCCAGGAGCCAGCACCGCCTCGCCGGGGAATATCCGGCTGGCCGTGCTTTTCCGTCCGCCGGCGATGACATCAACCTGGATCATCGGCACCGCCTTCGGCGCATCGGATTGATTTTCGACGGCGCCGTAGACCGAAACAATCTTCATGCCGTTGGCGTCGCTGAGCGCCGTGGTGACACCGCTGATGGCCAAGGCTGGCGCAACGGCCGGCTGGTAATTGGAAAGACCGGCAAAAAGCAGGAAGACGGGGGCGCACAGGCAGGTCACAAGCACTGCAAACGCCTTGGGCGACGCGGTCTGAAGAAGGCGCTCGAGATGGTTCACTGCCCAGAGGAGAGCCGACGTGGCACGCGATTCGGCGGCGACGCGCGCTTGTTGCCGAGGTGCAGCGCGGCAATGATTGTCGTTGAAAACCGGGTAGACATTGCGGCGGCTGTTCGCGGCGACGGTTTCGAAATCCGCGTCGATGATATCGGTGGCACGGGGAGCACTCGTGGCCCGGGCGGAACGCTGAGGACGATCGGGAGGCAGAAGGTCCATCCGGGCGCTATGGCCCCTGTTGGAACGAAAGGCGTTCATGGTCTCTCCTCTCGCAGCCATCCCGTCCACGCCAGTAAGCCGGGACGGGCGCGGGCAGAATCGGGCATTGAAACAAACCTTTCCGAGACGTAAACCTAAATGGTTAATGCTTCGAAAATGACGTCCTGGAACCAGCCGCTTTCATCGAAAATTAACCATTGTTTAACCATGTTGGGAGCTTAGCAGTGAGCGCGACGCGGTTTCCTGTGGCGGAGGCCATCAACCCGCCGGAAATGCGTGGCAAGAAGCCTGACGAGAAGCTGGACTGACCCGTTGATTCACTTTGAAAATGTCGGATTGCGCTATGGAATGGGTCCGGAAATCCTCCGCGACCTGACCTTCGACATTCCCAAAAAATCCTTCCAGTTCCTGACCGGTCCGTCGGGCGCCGGCAAGACGACGCTGCTGCGACTGCTGTTCCTCTCGTTGAAGCCGACGCGCGGGCTGATCCGCATGTTCGACCGCAACATCTCGAGCATTCCGCGCGAGGAGTTCCCGATGCTGCGCCGCCGCGTTGGCATCGTCTTTCAGGACTTCCGCCTGCTCGATCACCTGACCACCTACGAGAATGTCGCGCTGCCCCTGCGCGTGCGGGGCAAGGACGAATCGTCCTACCGCGCCGACGTTCTCGAACTTCTCGGCTGGGTCGGGCTCGGCGAGCGCATCAACGTGCTGCCGCCGGTGCTCTCGGGCGGCGAGAAGCAGCGCGCGGCGATCGCCCGCGCGCTGATCGACCGGCCGGAAATCCTGCTCGCCGACGAGCCCACGGGCAACGTCGATCCGCCGATGGCGCGGCGGCTATTGAACCTCTTTCTCGAACTCAACCGGCTCGGCACCGCCGTCGTCATCGCCACCCACGATCTGTCGCTGATGGATCAGGTCGAGGCACGGCGCATGATCCTCTCGCAGGGACGGCTCGACATCTATGAGTGACGTGCGCGCCACCGATCGCCCGCAGCCGGCCGCGCCGCAGGAGCGCAAGGCAGCGCTGCGCGTGCGGCCGACGGCGCCGATCGTGCCGCCCGGCAATGTGTCGGGCAATGCCTTGATGCTGGTGATCGCCATCATGGCGTTCCTCGCCTGCCTGACGCTCGGCGCCGTCAGCATGGTGCGCTCGACGGCGCAGAGCTGGCAGAGCCAGATTTCCCGCGAGATCACCATCCAGATCAAGCCGGATGAAAAGCTGGACATGGAAAAGGCGCTCGCCGATGCCCGCGATCTGGCGATGACCTTCGATGGCACGACCGACGGCAACATCGTCGACAAGGCGGCGACGGCCCGGTTGCTCGAACCCTGGCTTGGCGAAGGTCTCAATCTCGACGACCTTCCCGTGCCGCGTCTGGTGATCATCACCATCGACGAGAACAATCCGCCCGATTTTGCGGCGATGCGCAAGATGCTGACGGAAACCATCCCGCAAGCCTATCTCGACGATCACCGCACCTGGGTCGATCGGCTGGTGGCGATGGCCCATACGACGGCGCTGATCGGCACCGGCGTGCTGATGCTGGTGTTTTCCGCGATGGTGCTGACCGTCATCTTCGCCACGCGCGGGACGCTATCGGGCAATCGCCACATCGTCGAGGTCCTGCATTTCGTCGGCGCCGAGGCCGGTTTCGTTGCCTCGGAGTTCCAGAAACACTTCCTGAAGATCAGCCTCAAGGGCGCCGGCGCCGGCGGCCTGCTGGCCGCGACCTGTTTCGCGATCGCCGGTTTCTGGCAATCGCGATCGATCGCAACGCCGCAAAGCGACCAGGCAACCGCCCTCTTCGGCAGCTTCACGATCGGCTATACCGGCTATCTCGGCATCGCGGCCATCATGATCGTCATTGCGCTTTTGACCACGCTGACCGCGCGGTTCACCGTCATGCGGACGATCTACGAGATCGACCAGATCCGCTCCGATCCGGCGCGTATCGATACCCATCAGAACTGACGGACATGATGGCATTGCCACGCATCCATTCCTTGCCGCAATCTGCCTGTATGAGAGAATCACCATGGCTGGCGAAGCGCCCGGGACAGGAATGAGCGAGAGCGGCGGATTGCGGCGGAAAGGCGCGCGGGTGCGCAGGCATGTCAGCCTTCGCCGGCGTCTGGTACGGCTGACCTTCTATGTCCTGCTGCTCGTCGCCGGTTGCGCCACCGCAGGCTTCCTCTATTTCGCCGATTCCGTCGCCTCCCTGCAGCCACCGGCCCAGCCGAAAGCCGATGCCATCGTCGTCCTGACGGGAGGCTTCCAGCGGATCGACCAGGCGGTCGAACTTCTGAAAGCTGGAGCGGGCAAGCGGCTGCTCATCTCCGGCGTCCATCCGTCGACGACAGGCGGCCAGATCCGGCGCAACACGCAGAGTTCCGCCGACCTTTTCAAATGCTGCGTCGATATCGGCCATGACGCGATCGACACCATCGGCAATGCCAACGAAACCGCCAACTGGATCCGCGGCAACGGCTACCGGAGCATTCTCGTCGTCACCAACAACTATCACATGCCGCGCAGCCTGCTGGAGCTGCGTCGCGCCAATCCGGGAATCGAGTTCATCGCCTATCCGGTCGTCAATTCCGACCTGAAGAGCACCAATTGGCTGCACAATCCGATGGTGCTGAAGACGATCCTTTCCGAGTACGTCAAACTGACCATCGCATCCGTGCGCGATACGCTGGGCGCCCATCCGGCAAGCGGTCTTCGCACCGAAGGCAAGGACGCCACCGCATCAGGAAACTGAGCGGCAAGGCGAGAAACCCGCAAGGGAAGCGGTTTTCCTTCCCGGAATATTCGTGTAGGCAGCGATCAGTCCTTTGCTGCGAAAGCCTGCCTGATGATCATCCTGCGTTCGGTCCTGTTCAACATCGCGTTCTATGTCAATCTGATTGTCCAGATGATCGTGATGACGCCGATCTACTTCCTCGTGCCCCGCAAGACGGCATGGTTCGTTCCGAAGAACTGGGCGCTGAGCAATCACTGGCTGTTCAAGACGATCGTTGGCACGACATTCGAGATCGAAGGCCTCGAGAATATCCCGAAGGAGGGATATATCTTCGCCCCCAAGCATCAGTCCTTCTGGGATGTCTATGCGCTGCTGCCCTGGCTGTCCGATCCCTTCTTCATCCTGAAGCGCGAGCTCGTCTGGATCCCGCTGTTCGGCTGGTACGTCCAGAAGCAGCGGATGGTGCCGGTCGATCGCGGCGCCCGCGGCAGGGTGATGGCGGCGGTGATGCAGCGCACCAAGGACGAAATGGCGACCGGCCGCCAGTTGATCATCTACCCCGAAGGCACGCGCCGCCCGCCGGGGGCGCCGCCGCACTACAAATACGGCATCGCCCGGCTCTACCGCGATCTCGCCGTGCCGGTGGTGCCGGTCGTCATGCATCCCGGCCTGTTCTGGCCGCGCCGCAAGTTCCTGCGTTTCCCCGGCCATTTCAAGGTGCGCATCCTGCCGCCGATCGAAGCCGGTCTCGATCCCGATGTCTTCCTGCAGACACTGGTCGATGTGATGGAAACGGCCAGCGACCAGCTGCTGGTGGAGACGGTGAAGGACAATCCGCATTTGCCGCTGCCGCCGACGGCAGCCCAGCGGCTGAAGGAATTGCAGGCTCAGGCCTGAGCCTGCATTCGTTTGACGCTGGCTGCCACTTCTTCGAGCCAGTGATCGCGAATGCCCATGTCCTGCAGATGGGCAAGCGTGTTCATCAAATACTCCGTGTTGGCGCCTGATTTGCCATGCGACACGGCAACGGTCGCCGCCGCCTCCTCGGCGCTCAGCGTGCCGGCATATTGCACATGGTTGCGGTCGATGACGTAGGTAAGCGCCGGTACGCGCCGCCCGTCGGCAAGCTTAACCGGCATCGTGCGTTCCTTGTAGACATGGGTGACCAGCTCGCGCTCGCGCAGATAGTCGATGACGTCAGTCTTGTTCTTCTGAGCCACCTTGAAGGCCATGCCGTGGCAGGAGCCGCCATAGTCGAGGCCAAGCACCAGGCCGGGGCGTTCCTGCGTGCCGCGGTGCACCCAGGAGCGGACGCAAAGCGCGCGCCGGTAGCCGAAAGCCCGCGCCGTCATCTTGTTCTCGAAGGCAAAGCCGGGGTTCCACATCAGGGAACCGTAGCCAAAGACCCAAAAATCGTCCATATCCACTGCCATTCATTCTCGCCATGCCAATGCAGCCTCAAGGCGCCGGGATGGCCGACAGACAACTCTGGTGCTTTCCTAGCGCATAAGATTGCCAATCGGAATCGGTTTCCTGAACGATTGGGCGCAAACCGGAAGACGCCAGCCGCCAGCCCCCGGGTGCACCAGCATCAGAGGGCGATAGCCTTGGAGCAGACCATGACAGCAGCAGACATTGCCGAACCCAGCGCCGGGAGCCGAAAGATCCGATGGCTGGCGATCGGTATCCTCCTGTTTCTCGTGGTCTATTCCGGCGCATGGTTTTTTGCGGCAAACCGGATCGAGACGCAGCTGCCGGCTTTTCTCAGCGAGAACAAGGGCATCGGGTCATCAGCGGAATGCGGCGGCATGAGCGTGCGCGGCTTTCCCTTCCGCATCGGCCTGTTCTGCGACACCGTCCGCCTCGACGATGCGGCACATGGCGCGTCGGCCTCGTTCGGCGCGCTGCGCTCGGCAGCCCAGGTCTACCGGCCCGGGCATGCGGTGGTCGAGCTCGATGGTCCGGCGGAAATACGGGTGTCTCCCGGCCTCACGGTGTCGGCCGACTGGTCGCTGCTGCATGCCAGCATGCACGTCACCCTTTCCGGCCTTGACCGGACCTCCATGACCTACGACCAGCTGACCGGCACCGTCATTCTGCCTGCCACGCATGAGGATGCCGCGATCGGCGATACGCACAAACTCGCCTTCGCTGCCGGACATGGCGAGGCACATTTCCGCCAGAACGGTCCGGATCTCGATGCGGCCCTCAGCGTCGATGGCTTCGACGCCAAGGTGGATGGCGCGCCAAGCCTGCTGCCGATGCTCAATGCCAGCGCGGATATGACATTTGTCGATCGCGCCGCGCTGATGAACGCCGGGGGGCTGAAGCCCGGAGCGCTTCGCAACAGCAAGGGGGAGATGCGCAACCTGACGCTCGATCTGGGCGGCGGCATGGTCACCACGGCATCCGGCCCCTTTACCGTCGACGACAAGGGGCTGATCTCGGGTGAGTTCAGCGTCACGATGAAGAACATCGAAGGATGGCGTCAGAACCTCGTCAAGGTGTTTTCGAACGAGGACGGCACGGCCATGGTCAACAACATCGCCAACATGCTGACGGCCCTTGCCGACGGCAAGAACGAGGCGACCGTGAAGCTCAACGTCCGCGACGGCATCGCGTTTCTGGCGTTCTTCCCGATCGGAGAATTGCCGCAGCTGTGAGGCTGCCTTTGGGAAGAAGCGCGAGCGTGCGGCCCCTGTCTTTCGACCCTCCCCCTCGAGGGGAAGGTGGGTGCGAACCCCTACTTCTGATCCATCGCATGCCGCCCGAAATCGACCATCTCGGTATCCTGGCCGGCCTGGATGATCGAGCGGCGGATGGCGCGGGTGCGGGTGAAGAGGTCGAACAGTTTGTCGCCATCGCCCCAACGGATCGCCCGCTGAAGATAAGCGAGATCCTCGGAGAACCGTGCCAGCATTTCAAGGATCGCGTCCTTGTTGTGCAGGCAGACGTCCCGCCACATGATCGGGTCGGAAGCGGCAAGACGGGTGAAGTCGCGGAAACCGGAGGCGGAATATTTGATCACTTCCGATTCGGTCACCGCTTCCAGATCGTCGGCCGTGCCGACGATATTGTAGGCGATGATGTGCGGCAGGTGCGAAACGATTGCCAGAACCTTGTCGTGGTGCTCCGGGTCCATATCATCGACCATCGAGCCCAGCGTTTCCCAGAAGGTCCTGAGCTTTGCCTTCGCCGCCTCGTCGGTCTCCGGCAGCGGCGTCAGGATGCACCAGCGCCCCTTGAACAGCCCGATGAAACCGGCATCCGGACCGGAATATTCCGTGCCGGCGATCGGATGGCCCGGGATGAAGTGTACGCCCGGCGGCATATGCGGCGCCATCTGGGCAATCACCGAGCCCTTGGTCGAACCGACATCGGTAACGATCGCGCCGGGCTTCAGGTTCGCGGCGATCTCGGCCGCGACGGCACCGGACGCGCCGACCGGGACGGAAACGACCACAAGATCGGCATCCTTCACAGCCTCGGCGGCGGATGTCGTGTAGCGGTCGCCGAGCCCAAGCTCCTGCGCACGTTTCAGCGTCGCGTCGCTGCGCGAGGAAACGGTGACGGAACGAGCGAGCCCCTTGTCCTTGATCTCGCGGGCTATCGACGAGCCGATGAGGCCGATGCCGACCAGCGCGATGGTGTCAAACTGCTTTGCCATCACGCCCGGCCCATGAACTCGGTCAGCGCGGCGACCACGCCTTCGTTGGCCTCCGCCGAGCCGATCGTCATACGCAGCGCATTGGGAAGGCCGTAGGCGCGCACGGCCCGCAGGATGAAGCCGCGGCTCGTCAGGAACTCGTCGGCCTCGGGCGCCCGCTTGCCGTCGACGTTCGGGAAATGGATCAGCACAAAATTGGCGACCGACGGGGTCACCTTGAGGCCGATCGAGCTCAGCGCGCCGGTGACCTTGCCGAGCCATTCGAGGTTGTGATCGGCGGCGGTGGCGATGAATGCCTGATCGCGAACGGCAGCGGCACCGGCAGCGATGGCCGGCGCGTTCATGTTGAACGGGCCGCGCACGCGGTTCAGCGCGTCGATGATTGCGAGCGGCGCATACATCCAGCCGATCCGCAGCCCAGCAAGGCCGTAGATCTTCGAGAAGGTGCGGGTCATCACCACATTGCGGTTGGACGAGACGAGCTCGAGCCCGGCCTCGTAGTCGTTGCGGCGGACATATTCGGCATAGGCGGCGTCCAGGACGAGGATGACGTTTTTCGGCAGCCCGGCCTGAAGGCGGCGAATGTCCTCGACCGGCACATAGGTCCCGGTCGGATTACCCGGATTGGCGATGAAGACCATCTTCGTCTTCGCGGTCACGGCCGCCAGGATCGCATCGACATCGACGCGGCAATCCTTTTCCTTGACCACGACCGGCGTCGCGCCCGAAGCCATGATCTGGATCTTGTAGACGAGGAAGCCGTGTTCCGTAATGATGCCCTCGTCGCCCGGTGCCAGGTAGACGTGGCAGAGCAGGCCGAGCAGTTCGTCGGAACCGTTGCCGCAGATCAGGTTTGCGGCGTTGAGGCCATGCACGGAGGCAATCGCCTCGCGCAGTTCCACCGCCTGGCCATCGGGATAGCGCTCAAGGCTCGCCGCTGCCTTCTGGAAGGCCTCGATCGCCTTGGGGCTCGCGCCCAACGGGGTTTCGTTCGAGGAAAGCTTGTAGACCTTGGCGACGCCAGGAGCATGCTCCTTGCCCGGCACGTAAGCGGCGATGTCGAGGATACCGGGGCGGGGTGCGGGGCTTTGCAATTCAGTGCTCATGGGGTCAGCTTTCCGGGGACAAAAGACGAGGCCCAGCCAATACCGGCGAATGCTGATTTTGTCGAGTGTGGCACGCCTAATACCAAGCTGCGCCGATATTACAAATCAATCGGCCGCGCCCGCCGCAATGCCGTCTCGCGCGTCGTCGGAACGCCATGCGGCGCCAGCACCGGCACGAAGACGCGGCGCGACGCGCGGGCGGCCACCGGCAGGCCCTGGTAGAGGCGCTTCTGGGCCTCGACGATGATGACGCCGGAAAACACCGGCCACAGCGACCGGCCGATCCGCTCAAAGGCGCTGCGCAGCTTGAGCACCATCTTGAGCTTGGAGGGCGGGAAGAACAGCGCATCGGCCGATGCACCGGGCGTGAAATTGGTCTCGCGCAGAAGTGCGGTCAATTGTCCGCGCGAATAGGGACGGCCGGAGCCGAAGGGCGTATGCTCCATGCGGGCCCAGACGCCGCGGCGGTTCGGCACGACAATGACGAGGCGACCGCCGGGTGCAAGGACGCGCCAGAGCTCCTTCATTGTTTCGCGCGGGTTTTCGGCAAATTCCAGCGAATGCACCATCAGCACCCGGTCGACCGACGAATCTGGCAAAGGCAGTTCCTCGTCGAAGACCAACGCTGTCGCGGAGAGTTCCGCGACCGGCCAGTTCACCGCTCCCTGCCCCGCCGGCATGAAGGCGAAGGTCCGCTCCGTGTCGGCGCGAAAACGGTCGAGATAGGGAACGGCATAGCCGAGCCCGACCAGCCGCTCCTCCGGCAGCCGCGCCCAGACGGACGACAGCGCCATGCTGATCGACTGCTCGGCAAAGCGGCCGAGGCGGGAATGATAGAACTGGCGAAGATCGACAATATCTGCGTGCATGAGCACCATGTTAGTCGGGAACGGGTGGACTTCAAGGCGGCCGTCACTACATTTGCGGTAACGCCCCGTCTCTGCCAGGAGCCATTGCCATGGCCAATCTCGAACTCGACCTGTTTCTGTGCCGCACCGACAATTTCGGCGTGCTGGTCCACGACCCGGAAAGCGGCGCAACCGCCTCCATCGATGCGCCGGAAGAACAACCAATCCTTGGCGCGCTGAAACGGCGCGGCTGGACCTTGACCCATATTCTGACGACCCATCATCACCCGGACCATGTCTCGGCAAACCTGGCCTTGAAGGAGGCCTTTGACGCAACGATCATCGGGCCGGAGAACGAGGCAGGCAAAATCCCCGGCATCGACCAGACGATCGGCGACGGCGGCCATTTCGATTTTGCCGGCCACAGGGTCGATGTCTTTGAGACGCCCGGGCATACCGCCGGGCATATCTGCTTTCATTTTCCCGACGACAAGCTGCTGTTTTCCGCCGACACCCTGTTTGCGCTCGGCTGCGGTCGACTGTTCGAGGGCACGCCGGCACAGATGTGGGCGTCGCTGCAGAAGCTGATGGCGCTGCCGGACGACACGACGATCTATTTCGGCCACGAATACACGCAATCGAACGCCCGTTTCGCGCTCACCGTCGATCCGCAAAACGACGCCTTGAAAGAGCGCGCAGCCGAGATCGACGCCCTGCGTGCAAAGGACGAACCCACGGCGCCGACAACGCTTGGGCTGGAGAAGCGGACCAACCCTTTCCTGCGGCCGCATGATGCCGCGATACGCACGCATCTGGGCATGGAAAGCGCGTCCGACGCCGAGGTCTTCGCCGAAATCCGCAAGCGCAAGGATAATTTCTGATGGATGTACAGTTGCCCCTCTCGGCCCAGGCGATCATCGAGACGCTGAAGATGCAGCGCCATCCCGAGGGGGGCTGGTACATCCAGACCTTCAAGGATGTGGCGGGCGGTGCGCGGGGGCATTCCACCGCCATCTATTACCTGCTGGAGCGCGGCGAGCGTTCGCACTGGCACCGCGTTCGCGATGCGACGGAAGTCTGGCACTTCTATGCGGGCGCGCCGCTGGCGCTCAGCATCGCCGAAGACGGCAAGCCGGCGACGAGCGTCACGCTCGGTGCGAATATTCTACTGGATGAGCGGCCACAGGCGATCGTGCCCGCCGACTGGTGGCAGTCCGCGACCTCGCTCGGCGCATGGACGCTGGTTGGCTGCACCGTATCTCCGGGTTTCGATTTTTCCGCCTTCGAAATGGCGCCGCCGGATTGGCGGCCGCCTGCGGCGTGACCTCTATTCGGCGGCCTGCGCCGCTTCGGCCCGATCACGAAAAATGACGTCCTTCGCGGCCAGAACCGCCCCGCCGGTCACGAACAGGCAGGCGAGCGCAATGCGCCAGGACGGCTCGGCAAAGCCGAACAGGACGAGCACGAGCGTCGAGAGCACAGGCGCTGCGTAGCTGGCAACGCCGAGAATCTGGATATTGCCGTTCTTGACGCCATAATCCCAGGCGTAGAAGGCCGCACCGACCGGCAGGAGCCCAAGGCCGGCGACCGCGAGCCATTGCGTTGCCGTCTCCGGCCAGACAGTTGCCTCCAGGCCGAGATGGCAAAGGAACGACAGTGCCGCGGTTGCCAGGCAGAAGCCGGTGACGACATCCGTCGAGACGGCATCGAACCGTCGCGTCAGCAGCGAGTAGCCAGACCAGGTGAAGGCACAGGCGAGCGCTGCGCAATAGCCGAGCGTGTAGGCATCGTCGAACTCGACGCCGTTGCGCGCGACGATCAGGATCGTCCCCGCAAGGCCGCAAAGCGCGCCGGCAATATGATACCAGCGCAGCCGCTCACCCGGCAGCAGCGCCGAGCCGACGACGATGAACAGCGGCCAGAGATAGGCGATGAGCCCGGCCTCGACGGCAGGCGCGTTTCTGAGCGCCGTAAAATAGAGGAAGTGGTAGCCGAACAGCCCGGCGATGCCGACAACCCAGACCTTTGCCGGCTGCTTCAGCAGTGCAAGCCGCTCCGGCTTCAGCGCCAGCACGACGATACCCGGGAGGCTGCCGATGGAAAAGCAGATCGCCGACAGCTGGAACGGCGGCATGGTGCCTGAGGCGGCGGTGAACAAAGCCAGCAGCGACCACATCAGGATCGCCGAAAAGCCGATCAGCGTTGCCTTGACCTTCATGCGCGTGCCCCAGCCTTCAGAATTGTCAGCCCCCGAATTTGGTGGCCCAAACGGTGACCGGACCGAGTCGCGTCGGGATCCGGACATAGACCGGAGCATATACATTCGCCGCCTCGGCCTTGGCAAACCAGATTTCCATCGTTTCCAGCTTGCGCAGGTAGTCGACGTCGAGACGCCCCTTGCGGTAGCCGGATTTCGGCACGAACTTGATGCCACAGACGATGACGTCGCCGTCGAAGCCATCAGTCTTGAACGGTTTGGTGCCTTTTGCCGAGAGTTTCAGGTCCATCCGCGATTCGCCGTCGAAGATCGGCACGCTTTTCGGGCAGACGCGCGTGTCCGCGGGAAAGATAAGGCCGGACAGCGGGTCGACGACGTTGCGCATGTCGGCCTTGGTGACCGGTACCCAGTTTTTCGGAATCCGGCGCGCCGGCTTCATCGAGGCCGACAGCACGTTGCCATCGCGAAACTGGACGGCGATCGCCCTTCGTTTCTTACCCGTCTGGTAGCGGACCCGATATTCCGAAGCACTCAGCCGATCCCGGCCGACGGTGCCGGACACGGAGGTCTGACCCGAGGTCTGGGCGAAGATGTCGGCGAGACCAGCGGAATTCATCGTGCCCGAGATCGTGTAGCGGTCGGCGTTGAATTCGGTATAAAACGACGCCCTGGCGATCGGCAGGCCGGCCAGCGAAATGCTGTAATCCGTGCTGTGCTTCACCTCGACGGCTTGGGCCAGGCCTGTGGAAAACATCGTCGTGGCAAAAGCCAGAAGCGCCGAGATACCGATGCGCCAGTTCATCGCGCAAGCCCTTCCATTTCCGTTTAGCAACCGTCGCAGATACGGCGGGTTTGCGGCATTTCTGCGCCGCAAGACCTGCATTTGCCGCAAGTTTTAACCCACGACGCAGCAAAGTGGAATTGCGCCGGTCATTGATGTATATGAACGCGACCAAACACAATCCAAGCTCTCCCGGCCTTGTAAAATCGGCGCGGATTTCAAGAGTTTTCCCGGAAAACGAAGGTTTGGCTTGACGGCGCGGCTCTGTCTGACTATAGAACCGCAACTTTCCAATCATGGCCAACGGAATGCGGCCTGGGCGCTTAGGCCCGCTAACGCATGGACCGAAGCCGAAAAGAAAAATAGGTGCATCATGTCCCGTAGTTGCGAATTGACCGGCAAGGGCGTCCAGTCGGGCAACAATGTGAGCCACGCAAACAACAAGACCAAGCGCAAGTTCCTCCCGAACCTGTGCAGTGTCACGTTGATCTCCGACGCGCTTGGCCAGCGTTACCGTCTGCGCGTTTCGGCTGCAGCCCTGCGTTCGGTCGAACACCGTGGCGGCCTCGACGCGTTCCTGCTCAAGGCTGACGAAACCGAACTGTCGATGCGCGCTCGCCTGCTGCGCCGCCAGATCGTCAAGAAGACGGCCGAAGCGGTCGCTGCTTAATCAGCAGGTTGCGCATGCGATTTGAGAGGCTTGCCAGGGCAACCGGCGAGCCTTTTTCTCGTTTGACGTTTCGATAAAACTCGTTGATTTTGCCAGGCTTGGAGCGTGGCACATCCATATTCCTCCAACTGGTGGCATACCCCAGGATAAAAAAATGCTGACGAACCGCACATTCCTCGTCTATGTCGCACTGATGACCGCCGTGGTCGTGGCGTCCAACTTTCTCGTTCAATACCCGCTGCCGGGATCGATCGCCGGCATGCAGTTGGGGGACCTCCTGACCTGGGGCGCCTTCAGCTATCCGATCGCCTTCCTGGTCACCGACCTCACCAATCGCCAGTTCGGACCGCGGACCGCCCGCAAGGTGGTGATCGCCGGCTTTGCCGTTGCCATCCTCCTGTCGGTGCTGATCGCCACGCCGCGCATCGCCATCGCCTCCGGCTCGGCCTTCCTGCTCGGCCAGTTCCTCGATATCTCGGTGTTCAACAGGCTTCGGGCGCAGAGCTGGTGGCGCGCTCCGCTGATCGGCTCGCTGTTCGGCTCGTTCCTCGATACGGCGATCTTCTTTTCCTTCGCCTTCGCCTCGTTCTTCGTGTTCTTCGGCCCGAACGATCCGTTCGCCCTCGAAAACGCACCGATTCTGGGCGTCATGGCCGCCGAAGCGCCGCGCTGGATTTCCTGGGCGCTCGGCGATCTCGGTGTGAAGATCCTCGTCGGCCTTACCATGCTTCTGCCCTATGGCGCCCTGATGAGCATCATCAAGCCAATGCCCGCCTTGAAGGCAAGCGCGCGAGCCTGAAATACCTAACGCAACCACGCCGTGACGCGGGTTTTTTTCACGCGCCCGATTTAGTCGACCAGCCGGAATTCCAGCATCAGGTTACGCTCAAGGATCGAGTGGTTGTCGTCGGAAACGATGATAACGTGGATGTCCCCACCGGGTTCGACGATAACGTCCAGGCCTTCCATGTTGTCGATCTGGTAGCCCATGTCCGCCTGCAACAGGACCTCGCCATCGACCGCGGCACCCGGCTTGATGTCGTCGCCCTTGATGCGCCGTATCTCCATGCCGAGGCCTTCTGCAAAGCTGAACCGGCGCTCCAGAAGCAGAAGATCGCCATTCGGCAGGAAGGCACCATCTGTAATGGCGAAGGGTTTTTTCTGAACGACGCCGAAGACGCCCTTGCGCGGGCCGTCGAGAACGGCGGCATAGATGTGCCCCGCCTTGTCCAGGCTCAGCTCCGAGACGACCACGGCGCCAGCGGCAAGCGGGCTTTCCTTTGGCGAAACGGCAATGGTTTCAAGCCCGCGATTGCTGCGCAACGATTTCGGCGGAATGAACGTGGGAAGCGTCGCGAGTGGGCGCGACTGCGCAAATCCGGGGTCGGGATAGACCTCGACGAGATTCATCTGCTCGATACCGACAAGCGCCTCGCCGTCGCGCAGCGCCAATCCCTCGCTGTCCATCTCACCCTTGACCTGCTCGGATCGGCCTTTGGGATCGATCATCGATGTCACGGCTAGATCACTCACGCCTGCGAGCCGGCCCTGCCCGTCACGGACGATTGCGCCCTCGACCCAGTGGCCGGTATCCATGACGGCGAGGAACGACTTCCGGTCCGGCCGGAAGCGGATCGAGGAGATCGCGCCCAGCAAGGCGTTGCTCGACGACATCTCGATGCCACCGATGAATTCCAGCTTTCCGAACAGTCTCTGGTCCGAACCGATCTTGAAATTCTCGATCTGCCGGCTCGTCACCGGGACGGTTTCCTGCGCCGGGAGGGAGACGGCGGCGGCCGGCATCACGGTGAGTGTGAGGGACATTGCCGCCGCCCGAATCAGTATCGCTCTCAAATGGATTTCCTTCCGGCGGGCCGGCGCGGAGCATGAAATGCCGCTCCTCGAAAACGAAAATAG
This sequence comes from Rhizobium giardinii bv. giardinii H152, assembly GCF_000379605.1. GTDB lineage: Bacteria > Pseudomonadota > Alphaproteobacteria > Rhizobiales > Rhizobiaceae > Pararhizobium > Pararhizobium giardinii. Next base: position 34,375 of record NZ_KB902691.1, read on the forward strand.
ACAATGCACAAACAAAACCGGGGCTGCTTGCCGCCCCGATCAGGAAAGGTCTCAGCCGGCGCGCCGCATCGCCCCGCCTCGCCGCCTCGAGCCTTCGTCGTCGAACAGGGAAGCGAGTTGCTCGGTCATCGCGCCGGCCAGTTCATCGGCATCGACGATGGTCACGGCACGGCGATAGTAGCGCGTGACATCGTGGCCGATGCCGATCGCCAGCAGTTCGACCGGCGAACGCGTCTCGATCTGCTCGATCACGGCACGCAGATGCCGTTCGAGATAGTTGCCCGGATTGACCGACAAGGTCGAATCGTCGACCGGCGCGCCGTCCGAAATCATCATCAGGATGCGGCGCTGCTCGGGGCGGCCGAGCAGCCGGTTGTGCGCCCAGATCAGCGCCTCGCCGTCGATGTTCTCTTTCAACAGGCCTTCGCGCATCATCAGGCCGAGATTGCGGCGGGCGCGCCGCCATGGCGCATCTGCGGACTTGTAGATGATGTGGCGCAGGTCGTTGAGGCGCCCGGGCGTCTGGGGCTTGCCGCTGGCGAGCCACTTTTCGCGCGACTGCCCGCCCTTCCAGGCCTTGGTGGTGAAGCCGAGAATCTCGACCTTGACGCCGCAGCGCTCCAGCGTGCGGGCAAGGATATCGGCGCAGGTGGCCGCAACCGTGATCGGCCGGCCTCGCATGGAGCCGGAATTGTCGATCAGCAGCGTCACCACGGTATCGCGGAAATTGGTGTCCTTTTCGCGCTTGAAGGAAAGCGGCTGCATCGGATCGATGATCATCCGAGTCAGGCGCGCCGAATCGAGATAGCCCTCTTCCAGGTCGAACTCCCAGGAACGGTTCTGCTGCGCCATCAGGCGGCGCTGCAGCCGGTTGGCGAGACGCCCGACGGCGCCCTGAAGATGGGCCAGCTGCTTGTCGAGGAAGGCCCGCAGCCGGTCGAGTTCAGCCTCGTCGCAGAGCTCTTCGGAGGAGATGATCTCGTCGAATTCCTCAGTGAAGACAGCGTAATCGATCTTCTCGTTGAAATCGTCAAAGGGATGGGCCGGCCGCTTGACTTCGCCCGGCGTTTCGCTGTCGTCCTCACCATCGTCCGACATCTCGTCTTCGGAGATTTCGGCGCCGTCCATCTCGCCTTCGTCCATCTGCTCGTCGGCAGATTCGTTTTCATCGGCAGGCGCGGCATCGGATCCGGCATCCTCGTCGGAACTGTTTTCGTCCTGCTCCTGGCTGCGCGGCTGGTCCTCGTCGGTCTGGCTGTCCTGGTCGTCCGGCTCGACGTCATCGTCGCCATATTTCTCGGCAACGTCCATCGAGCTCAGCATGTCACGTACAACGCGGGCAAAAGCCTGCTGGTCGTTGACGGTGGCCGACAGGTTGGCCATGTCGCCGGCTGCCTTTTCCTCGATGAAATCCCGCCAGAGATCAAGCACCTTGCCGGCCGAGGCCGGAGGCTTCTGCCCGGTCAGCTTCTCCCGCACGATCAGCGCCACGGCTTCCTCGAGCGGGGCATCGGCCTGCCGGTCGATATTGCCGAAGTTGGCTCGGGCATATTTCTCGTCGAGCATGGAGGCGAGGTTGTCCGCCACGCCGCTCATCCGAAGCGAGCCGATGGCTTCGACGCGCGCCTGTTCAACGGCATCGAAGATCGCCCGCGCATCCGCCCCTTGCGGCGACATGGTCGCATGGATGCGCGCGTTGTGGCAGGCCTTGCGCAACGCCATGCTATCGCCGAGCCCGCGCGTTACCGAAAGCTCCTTGCGGGTCGGTCGCTTGGAGATTTCGGGCAGCCGCATGCGCTCGCCGGTCAGGCCGGGGCGCTCATTGGCGAAAACCACCTCGATCTCCGCATCGCCGGCGATCGAGCGGATGCAGCCGGTCAGCGCGCGGCGGAACGGTTCGACGTCGACTGTCCCCGCCGGCCTTGGTTTCGAATTGTCGCCGCGGCCCGACATGGATCAGGCCGTGGCTTCGAGCACGATGTTGGCGGCGCTTTCCTTCAGCTCGACACCAAAGGCGCGCTGATAATGTTCGGCCACCAGCGGACGTTCGAGCTCATCGCACTTGTTGAGGAAGGTGATGCGGAAGGCAAAGGCGATGTCGCCGAAGATATAGGCGTTTTCCGCCCAGGTGATGACCGTGCGCGGGCTCATGACGGTCGACAGATCGCCATTGATGAAGGCGGCACGGGTGAGATCGGCGACGCGCACCATCTTCGAAACCGTCTCGCGTCCCTTGTCCTTGGTGAAGCCCTTGACCTTGGCGGCGACGATGTCGACTTCGTTGTCATGCGGCAGGTAGTTCAGCGTGGTGACGATCGACCAGCGGTCCATCTGGGCCTGGTTGATCTGCTGCGTGCCGTGATAGAGGCCGGTCGTATCGCCGAGACCAACGGTATTGGCCGTGGCGAACAGCCGGAAGGCCGGGTGCGGGCGGATGACGCGGCTCTGGTCGAGCAGGGTGAGACGTCCCGACGATTCGAGCACGCGCTGGATGACGAACATCACGTCCGGACGGCCGGCGTCATATTCGTCGAAGACGAGCGCGACATTGTGCTGGTAGGCCCAGGGCAGGATGCCGTCCTTGAATTCGGTGACCTGCATGCCGTCCTTGACGACGATCGCGTCCTTGCCGACGAGATCGATACGGCTGACGTGGCTGTCGAGGTTGACGCGCACGCAAGGCCAGTTAAGGCGCGCAGCGACCTGCTCGATATGGGTCGATTTCCCGGTGCCGTGGTAACCGGACACCATGACGCGGCGGTTATGGGCAAAGCCTGCGAGAATGGCGAGCGTCGTTTCGCGATCGAACAGATAGTCCGGATCGACGTCCGGCACATAGGCATCGGCCTTCGAATAGGCCGGGACCCTGAGATCGGTATCGATACCGAAAACGTCACGGACGGAAACTGTCGTGTCGGGAAGGTTGGAAATATCGAGGTCTACCTTGCTCATCATGTCTCCAGCACGGAAGCCCCCTGATTGGCCTGGTGGGGGCATCCCGTCTATGCCTTTTAAATGTGTGACCGTAATAAAACGGGTTACTAGCAGAAGCCAGCCTGTTTTAACAATTGATATGCCTGGATCACGGCGCGAAAACGCTCTTCCGAGCCTCTGTCTCCGCCATTTGCATCGGGGTGATGCTTTTTTACAAGCTCCTTGTAGGCGGCCTTGACGTCGGCGGCGGTCGCATTGGCATGCAGGCCGAGCGTATCGAAGGCCTTGGCCTCCAGCGTCTTCAGCTTGCGCAGCCGCGGTTCCTGCCGGGCAGCGCGGGCGCGCGCCTGGTCGACGAAGCCGAACGGGTCGCGCATGCGGGCCTGCGCCCCGGCTGAACCGGACCGCATCTGCGACTGCGCCGGACCATTCTTGGCATTCTTGTTGACGCCAACCGTCCAGGTCGGACGATGTCCGGTCAGGGCTTCCTTCTGGTAGCGCGCGATCTCATTGTCGGAAAGGCCGGAAAAGTAGTTGTAGCCCTTATTGTATTCCTTCACGTGCTCGAAGCAGAACATGAAATATTCGTTCTCGGCGTTACGCCCCACGGGCGCGCGATGCACAGCATTTTCCTCGCACCCGTCCCACTGGCATTTGGGTGCCATCGGTTCCGGTTTCTGGTTCACCTTGCGGCGGGTACGGATGCCATCGAAGTATTTTGAATCGAGTTTCATGGCGCTAATTATGGGGCGTGGCGGGCACCACAACAAGAATTGACAAATGGGAATGTTGCTGGCTTTGTGAAACCATTTTGCACCTCGCAAAAAGCAATCCGGGACGGGTCCGTCGTCTGCGGTCGACGCAACGGAAAAGCCAGAGAAACGGGGCTGAAACATGTCGCTTCAAAGCCGCATCGAAACAAAACTCACGGCGGCCTTTGCACCGGAGCGGCTGATCGTCATCAACGAAAGCCACCTGCATGCGGGCCATCAGCCCGACTTCCACGGCACCGGCGAAACCCATATGCGCGTGCGCATCGTCTCGAGCGCCTTCATCGGCATGAGCCGCGTCGCCCGCCACCGCGCCATCAATGATCTTCTGAAACCCGAATTCGACGCCGGGCTGCATGCGCTTGCGGTCGAACCGGCTGTTCCCGGAGAAACAACGCGCTGGTAACGGGCGTGCTAACTCTCTCGCAATGCCCGATCGAACCCATCAAGCCCGACACCGCGTCGAACTGACGGTTTTGATCCTGCATTGACAATTGTTGCGGGCGGATCACGTGATCCGTTGAAACTTCGATATACGGAAAATTTTCATCTTTAAGGCGCAGCCGACAGGTTGTCCGGCCGGCCTTTGTTTTTGGGGTCAAGGCTATGCTCAGGTTTGGGCTTGTCGCGGCGTTTGTCGCCGCATTCTTGTCAATGGATTACGCATCCGCATCGACGCCTTCGGGCAAGCGCGTCGCGCTGGTCATGGGCAACAGCGCGTATCAGTACGCGGTTGAGCTGCCCAATCCGAAAAACGACGCCAAGCTGATGTCGCAGATGCTGCGCGCGGCCGGCTTCACCGTGCTTGACGGGGAAAATCTCGACAAGGCGGCGATGGCGGCGCTGGTCGATCAGTTCACCGAGATCGCCTACGACGCAGACGTCGCGGTCGTCTACTATGCCGGGCACGGGCTGCAGGTGGACGGCCGCAACTACCTTGTTCCGATCGACGCGCAACTGGAGAAGGCGGCGCAGCTTCAGACCCGCACCATCCCCGCCGACAAGGTTATCGGCGCGCTGCCGCCGGATCCGGCCGTCAGCATCATCATCCTCGACGCCTGCCGCGACAACCCGCTGGCGCGCTCCCTGGCAAAGGTGCTGCCGGCCAGCCGTTCCGCCTCGATGGGGGTCGGCCTGGCGCCGGTGCAGGCCAATGGCCAGAGCACCGGTTCCGGCGGACTGCTGATCGCCTATGCGACCGATCCGGGCGCTGTCGCCTATGACGGCAAGGGCATCAACAGCCCCTACACGGCCGCCCTTGCACGGCACCTGACGACGCCGGGCCTGGAAATCCAGAGCGCCCTGACGCGGGTGCGGGCGGACGTATCGGAGGCAACGAGGGGCGCGCAGCGTCCGTGGCACAATGCCTCCCTCTCCCGCGAAGTCTTCATCGGCGGCGATGCCCCGGCCCAAACGGCTGAGGCCGCGGCGGAGGTCAAGGCCAGCGCGGACGCCGACGCCTCCACCGACAAGACCGACGTCAACTGGACGGTGGAGCAGAAGCTCTGGGAAGAAGCCTCCAAGCGCAACACCGTGGCGCATTACGAACTCTACCTACAGCAATATCCGAACGGCAATTTCGCGACGCTGGCCAAGCTCAATCTCGACCAGTTGAAGACGGTGGCGACAACCGAAGTGGCGGCCGTGGCGCCTGCCGGCGAGGCAAGCGCATCGGCATCGCAGGTCAGGACAGCGGTCGCCGTCCCCGACGACGTCAAGCTGACGGTCGGCACGCCGGAAACGGAAACAGCGCTGAACCTCGACAAGGGTGCCCGCATCGACCTGCAACTGCGGCTCGGAGCATTGGGCCACGTCACCGGCGGTGCGGACGGTGCCCTCGGCGCCAAGTCACGCAGCGCAATCGGTGCCTGGCAGCGCCAGAACGGGCTCGTCGAGACGACCTACCTGACACTGCAGCAGCACATGTTCCTCGTCGTGCAGACCGACCCGATGATGCCGCAAATCCGGGCGCAGTACGAGGCGCAGAAGAAGGCAGCGGCAGCGCTCAGCAAGGCGCAGGCCCCGGTGCGCCAGAAAGTCGTGGCGCAGCAGCGCGTCAAACGGCAGCGGCAGCCGGCGCAGGACACGCTGGAAGGTCCGGTCGAACGCAGGGGTGGCGGCATGGACCCCGCAGGCGCGGCATTCGCCGGCGGCCTGCTGGGCGGCGCCCTTGGCGGGATCATCGGCAACCGCTGAGCCGAACGCCTCTCTATTCGCGGCCTTCGCCCTTTGCCGGGGGCGGAGGTATCGGCGCTCCGTCCGCAGGCCGTATCCGCAGCCGGGTTATCCTGTTTTTCACCCGTTTCATCACGATGAAGCGCTTGCCGTAAAAGGTGAAGGCCTGACGCTCCTCGGGGATCGACTTTGATTCGTGGATGACGAGGCCCGCGACGGTGGTTGCCTCCTCGTCCGGGAGGTGCCAGTCGAGGGCCCGGTTGAGGTCGCGGATCGGCACGCTGCCATCGACGACGATCGAGCCGTCGGCCTCCTGGCGAACGCCCTGGATTTCCAGATCGTGCTCGTCGGAGATATCACCAACGATTTCCTCCAGAATATCCTCGAGCGTCACCAGCCCCTGGACCTCGCCATATTCGTCGACGACGATGGCGAAATGCATCTTGCGGCGCAGGAAAGCATTGAGCTGCTCCTTGAGATTGGTGGTCTCCGGCACGAACCAGGGCTTTTGCGCAATGCGCACGATATCGAGATTTTCCGGCTCGACATCCGGCTCCGCAAGCGCCCGCAACAGGTCCTTGGCGTGAACGACGCCGATGATGTTGTCTGTGGATCCGCGCCAGACCGGCATGCGCGTATAGGGGCTTTCGAGCACCGTACGAACCGCGACTTCCGGCGCATCGTCAGCATTGATGCCGCGCATCGAGGTGCGATGGATCATGATGTCGGAGACTTCGAGTTCACCGAGATCGAGCACGCCGCCGAGCCGGTCGCGGTCGGCCTTGATGACGGAGCCCTCGCGGTGGAGGAAGTCGACCGCTCCGCGCAACTCTTCGTGCGCCGTCAGCATCGGCATTTCGGAGGAAAGATTGACACCGAACAAGCCAAGGATGCGCCGTACGATGCCATTGACCAGGCTCGACAAGGGGCCGACGACGATCACCAACAACCGGACCAGCGGCGCAACGGCAAGCGCGAACCGGTCGGGCGCGGCGATCGCCCAGCTTTTCGGCAGAACCTCGGAAAAGACCACAAGCAGAATGGTCATGATGACGGTGGCAAACGCCACACCGGAATCGCCGAACAGCCCGAGGAAAAGACTGGTAGTCAGCGACGATGCGAGGATGTTCACCAGATTGCTGCCGATCAGCAGCGTTCCAATCATCCGGTCGCGCCGGGCGATCAGCCGAACCACAATGCCTGCACTGATATCGCCGTTGCTTTCCAGCGTGTGCATGCGAGAGCGGGACACCGCCGTCAACGCTGTTTCGGCGCCCGCAAAAAATGCGGAAAACACCAGCAGGCCGAGCACCGAAATGATTATCAGCCAGTATTCGGCCAGAAACGCGACTGCGGCTTCGATGGTCATCCCGGATGTTTTTCCTCAAGAAACCGCAGCACTTCGTTGGCAGGCACGTCGTCGGCAACGAAGGACTGGCCGATACCGCGGGTCAGGATGAAGGTCAGTTTGCCGCCCTTCACCTTCTTGTCCTGGGCAATCGCATCCATCAGCTTTTCAGCCGGCGGCAGAAGGCCGGGAATGTCGTTCATGCGGGTCGGCAGGCCAACGGCCTTCAGATGCGCCTCGACGCGGGTCGCATCGTCGGGGCTTGCGAGGTTCATGCGCGCCGAAAACTCGTGCGCCAGCACCATGCCGATCGCAACGCCCTCGCCGTGCACCAACCGGCGGCCATCATACTGCGTGGCCGCTTCCAGTGCATGACCGAAGGTGTGGCCGAGATTGAGGAGCGCGCGCAGGCCGTTTTCACGCTCGTCGGCCGCAACGACATCGGCTTTCGCCTGGCAGCTGATGGCGATCGCCTCGATGCGCGCGTCGCCGCCGGCAAACACGGCCCGCCAGTTCTTTTCCAACCAGGCGAAGAAGTCCGGCTTGTCGATCAGGCCGTATTTTGCGACTTCGGCATAGCCGGCCCTGAACTCGCGCGGGCTCAGTGTGTCGAGCACATCGGTATCGGCGAGCACGAGATCGGGCTGATGGAAGACACCGATCAGGTTCTTGCCGTGGGGGGAGTTGATGCCGGTCTTGCCGCCGACGGAGGAATCGACCTGCGCCAGGAGCGATGTCGGGATCTGGATGAACCGCGACCCGCGCCGGGCGATACCCGCTGCAAAGCCGGTGAGATCGCCGATGACGCCGCCGCCGAGCGCGATCACCGCGTCATTGCGCTCGATGCGCGCGCCGAGGATTGCCTCGCAGACAGGAATCAGATGCTCGAAGCTCTTGGTCTTTTCGCCCGCCGGCAGGACAAGCGACACGGCCTCGATCTCCTTCGCCTTCAGGCTTGCCATCAACGGCTCCAGATAGAGCGGCGCGACATGCTCGTCGGTGATGACCGCCATCCTGCGCCCCTTCAGCCGGCTGGCGATTTCGTTTGCCGCCGTCGCAATCAGCCCGGGGCCGATCAGGATGTCATAGGAACGCTCGCCGAGATCAACGCGGACGGTACGCTTGGCGGGAGATTGATCTGGAGATGTCATTGTTTCACTTCTTTGGCATGGCGGCGAGCGCGGCGAGAACCTCTTCCACCATCACCTCCTTCTTCACATCGCGGGAGATCACGGTGAGGTCCGCCTCGGCATAGATCGGGTAGCGGGCGTGCATCAGGTTCTCGAGCGTCTGCTTCGGGTTTTCGGTCTTCAGCAGCGGCCGCGTGTCACGCTTGTTGACGCGTTCCCACAGCACATCCAGTTCGGCATTGAGCCAGATCGACAGGCCCTGTTTCTTGATATGCCTGCGGGTGCGCTCGTTGATATAGGCACCGCCGCCGGTGGAAACGACCCGCGGACCGGTGTTCAGCAGCCGCTTGATGACGCGGGTTTCGAGCGCACGGAACTCTTCCTCGCCATAGGCTGCGAACAGCTCGCTGATCGTCATGCGCGAAACACGCTCGATCTCATGATCGGAATCGATGAAGGGAATGCCGAGCGCGGCTGCCGTCATCCGGCCGACCGCCGATTTTCCGGCGCCCATCAGACCGATGAAGACGAGGTTCCGCCGTCCGAGCGCGGCCTTCGCCCGTTCGATCAGCGCCTCGGAAACCGGTTCCATCACGTCGCTCATTAAGTTTCAAATTCCCCGTTCCGTTCCGGTATCGACAAAACGGCGAGGAGCGTCAAGACATGGCTGCGGCATGACGCGGGCGTGATGCAGAAAAGTGTGAAGCGGCAGGGCAACATCATGCGCCACGCCGAGACAAACCGGCAGTTCTTGCACTTGCGAACAGTCATGGGCATATAGGCGCAAGCCCAGGAGTAAAAAATGCCCACCCTTTTCCGGTTCCTGTTCATGTGCGCTTTGATTGCCGGGGTGATTTACGGAAGCATGGTGGCGCTGGTGACCTTCGTCGATCCGGTGGAGCGCGACGTCACCATCCGCATCCCCTCCGAACGGATCAACAAGGCCCAATGATCGACCTGTCCGCCGCCCATATGGAATCCTTCCTGGAGATGATGAGCGCCGAGCGGGGTGCTGCCAACAACACGCTTCTATCCTATGAGCACGATCTGGAAGATGCCTATTCCTTCCTGAAACAGCGCGGCGTCAAGCCGACGGAGGCCGCCTCGGACGATCTGCGCGCCTATCTCGCCCATCTCGCCCAGCAGGGTTTCAAGGCTTCCTCACAGGCACGCAGGCTGTCAGCGCTCAGGCAATTCTACAAGTTTCTCTATGCCGAGGGACTGCGCGCCGACGATCCGACCGGCGTACTCGATGCGCCGAAGAAGGCGCGCCCCCTGCCGAAGGTGCTGAGCATCGACGATGTCTCACGGCTGATCGGGCAGGCGGAAATCGAGGCGGCCCGAGTGGACGGCGACGTCATCGGCCGGTTGCGGATGCATGCGCTGATCGAACTGCTCTATGCGACCGGCATGCGCGTCAGCGAATTGGTCGCCCTGCCCGCCTCCGTGCTTGCCCAGAACGGCCGCTTCCTCGTCATTCGCGGCAAAGGCAACAAGGAGCGGATGGTGCCGCTATCGCATTCGGCCATCCGCGCCCTGCAAGCCTATGGCGCCGAAATGGCAAGGAACAACGCCGGGCAGAAAACACCGCCGCCCGAAAGCCCATGGCTGTTCCCCTCCTCCGGCAAGGCCGGGTACCTGCCGCGGCAGGTTTTTGCCCGCGACCTCAAGGGGCTGGCGGCCCGCGCCGGTATCCGCGTCGCGGCGATCTCGCCGCACGTGCTGCGCCACGCCTTTGCAAGCCATCTGCTTGCCAACGGCGCGGACCTACGCGCCGTACAGGAACTTCTCGGTCATTCGGACATTTCAACGACACAAATCTACACCCATGTGCTCGAAGAGCGGCTGCATCAGCTGGTCCAAAATCATCACCCCCTTGCCAAACAGGCGAAAAAACAGGATTAGGAGCGCCAGAACCCTTCGCGAAGACATTGGGATCATCATGTCCGCGGCCATTGGCGCAATATGATCGGAAACGCATCTCATGCACAATTATCTCGATTTCGAAAAACCAATCTCTGATCTCGAAGGCAAGATTCACGAGCTGAAGAAGATTGCCAGCGAAGACGAGAGCATCGACACGACCGACGAGGTGGAGCGCCTTGAAGTGCGCGCCCGCGAGGCGATGGCCGAGATCTATTCCAAGCTGAACCCCTGGCAGAAGACGCAGGTCGCGCGCCATCCGCAGCGCCCCCACTTCCAGGAATATGCCGCCAGCCTCTTCACCGAATTCACGCCGCTTGCCGGCGACCGCAAGTTCGCCAACGACGAGGCGATCCAGGCCGGTCTCGCGCGCTTTCGCGGTACGCCCGTCGCCGTCATCGGCCAGGAAAAGGGCAACGACACCAAGTCGCGCATCAAGCACAATTTCGGCAGCGCCCGTCCGGAAGGCTACCGCAAGGCGATCCGCGTCATGGAGATGGCGGACCGCTTCGGCCTACCGCTGATCACCCTGATCGACACCGCCGGCGCCTATCCCGGCATCGGCGCCGAAGAACGCGGCCAGGCGGAAGCCATCGCCCGCTCGACGGAAATGTGCCTCAACCTCAAAGTTCCGATCGTCTCGGTTGTTCTCGGCGAAGGCGGTTCGGGCGGCGCGATCGCCATCGCCACCGGCAATCGCGTCTATATGCTGGAGCACGCGATCTACAGTGTGATCTCGCCGGAAGGGGCCGCCTCGATCCTGTGGCGCGATTCCACCCGCGCCAAGGAAGCGGCGACCAACATGAAGATCACCGCCGAGGACCTGAAGTCGCTCGGCATCATCGACGGCATCATCGGCGAGCCGGTCGGTGGCGCGCATCGCGATCCGGACGCGGTCATCGCAAAGACCGGCACGGTGATTGCCGATGCGCTGAAGGAACTGTCCGGACGCACAGGCGACCAGTTGCGCTCCGACCGCCGGCAGAAATACCTGGCGATCGGTCGCCAGCTTTAAACATATCGGCATATTTCGCCGGGCTACCCGCGCAGATTGAGCCCACGGTCCAACCTTGGCCACAATGTTGGCGTTTGGAACGACTGGCGTAAGGCGGGTCTGCAAGGTTAATATTTTGTGAAGTATAAGGACGTATTGATTCTCCGTGGACCGCCGCCGCGGGAACCTCACGTTCAGTAGTTTTCTCAATGGGCCTTTGCCGATGCGTCTGACACATCTTGTTGCCACCGCCGCCATCGCAGCGCTGCTCGCAGGCTGCACCGCCAATGAGGCGATGGATACGGTCGACGTCGATCTCAAGAAGGTCTCGAGCAAGGTAAATTACCAGCTTTCCGGCAAGATCGTGCAGAAGATGCAGGCAATGAGCATGGCGAAGGAATCGCCGATCATGCTGCGCATCTTCAAGGAGGAAGGCGTGCTCGAGGTCTGGAAGGCGAATGCCTCCAACCGCTTCGAGATGCTGCGCCAGTACAAGATCTGCGCCTGGTCGGGCAAGCTCGGCCCCAAGGTCAAGGAAGGCGACCGGCAGGCGCCGGAAGGCTTCTATCCGATCGCGCCCGGGCAGATGAACCCGAATTCGAGCTACTACCTGGCGATCAACACCGGCTTTCCCAACCGTTTTGACCAGGCCAACGGCCGCTACGGCACCAATCTGATGATCCATGGCGCCTGCTCCTCGTCCGGCTGCTACTCGATGACCGACGAGCAGATGCAGGAAATCTTTGCGCTCGCTCGCGACGCCTACAAGGGCGGCCAACAGGCCATCCAGCTGCAGGCCCTGCCCTTCCGCATGACTGCGGAAAACATGGCGCGGCACCGCAACAGCCCGAACATCGATTTCTGGAACATGCTGAAGCCCGGCTACGACCAGTTCGAGATCACCAAGCGCCCGCCCGAGATCAACATCTGCGAGAAGAAGTACGTCTTCAACCAGCAGACCGACGGCAAGTTCAGCCCGACCGGGCCTTGCCCGGCGATGTCGACGCCGGCTGTGATGCAGGGTGCACTCGCCGCCTACAACAAGAAATACAATGAAGACTACGCCAAGGCGATGAAAAAGCTCGACGGCATGGTCTGGTACGAGCCGAGCGAAGCCGAACGCAAGGCGATCGTCGCCAAGCAACGTGTCGGCAAGGAACTGGCCTATGCGCCGACCGGCACCTCGCTCGATGCCGGCAAGCTGATGAAGGTCGCCGACCTCGAAAAGCAGGAAGCCCGCCGGGCCGAGCTTGAGGAAGCAAAGAAGGCGATCGAGATCCAGAAGGCCGAGCTGGAAAAAACCACCCGCAATGGCAAGAGCGTGCCGGTGCCGGCCGAAAACCCGCTGCCGCGCCCGGTCGAAACGGCCTCGGTGGAACAGACGGCCAGGAAGAGTTTCTGGGGCGGCCTGTTCTCCAAGGGAAGCGACGATGCGCAGAAGCTGCAGCCTGCTGCGGCAGCGCCCGTCGACGCCGCTCAGCAATCGGCAGCCGTCGCCACGGCCCGGCCGGCCGTCGGCGAGACGCCACGGAAACCGGCTGAAGCGGCGGCTCAAGCAGCTGCCGCGACCGAGGCTGCACCGGTGGCTGAGCAGGCCGTCACCGTGCAGGCGCCGGCCGGCAAGGGTTTCTGGGGCCGCCTATTCTCCAAGGACAGCGCTGATGCGCGCAAACCAGAGTTGGTAGGTGCAGCGTCCGCTGACATCGCAATTCAGCAGCCTGCGGAGCAACCCGCAACCGGCGCCGTTCAACAGCAGGCAGCCGTCGCCGCGACGCCGGCGGCAGTCGCCAAGACCGCACAGAAGCCCGCCGAAGCGGCGGCACAGGCAACCACCGCAACCCAGGGCGCACCCCTGGCCGAGCAGGTCGTTGCCGAGCAGCAGCCGAAGAAGCGGCCGTTCTGGAAGCTCTGGGGCAATTGATGCCCGACGCCGACCGCCTGATTTATGATCTCAAGGGACTGAAATGCCCCTTGCCGGTGTTGAAGACCCGCAAGCGCATGAAAACCCTTGCGCCCGGCGCGCTGATCATCGTCGAGACGACGGACCCGCTGGCCATCATCGACATTCCGCATTTCTGCAATGAGGACGGGCATAGCCTGGAACAATCCGAGCCCATGGGGACCGGCCATCGGTTCGTGATCCGCAAGAAGGCCTGACGCTAGTCGGCTGGACCGTCATCGATGGACAGATTGTGGTCTTCCCATTGGCTTTTCGGGATTGCGTCGCCAATCCGGAGGGCGAACGAAACAACCTCTTTCTGGTCCGCCGTCACCTCGCAGGTGAAGCCGACAGCGTACCAACGACGCTTGCTGCGGAACGCGCCGCCATCGGCCGCAAGTTTCCGTCCCGACAGTTTGGTATCGGCCATCGCGTAGGCCACCAGAAAATCCGGCTGGAACTCGGGTTTCCAGATATGGACCTGTTCCATCGCCTCGATATTGCAGAGTTGGACGATGCGCTCGGAGGGCGCCAATCCCTGGAGTGCCTTGCGCGCCTTGGCGCTGCGCGGGTCTGCCAGGACTTTTGCGGACCGGAGGTTCGTCGCCTGGATCATAATATCGCCGGCGTGGGGACGCGGCTGGGCGTGCGGCAACACGGAAAGGTCCGGCACGGCTTTGGCAAGTGACGCGGCTTGTTCATCACCCAGCGGCTCGACACTCGCTTCGGCAATCGGAGACTTGTTCGCAGCGTCGAATTGCTGCTCCGTCACGACATCGACGGTGACGCTCTCCTCCAACGGAGACGCCTGTCGGCGCGGTGCAACGGCAAGAAGGAGCGCAAGTCCGATCAGGATGTGAAAGCCGAGCGAGGCGCCAAGTCCCCACGGGCTGGGCCGGCTGGATCGAAGCGCCGGTCCTGGCATGTCGCCGATGACTTCACCCGCCCCGAGAAACATGCCAGCCCTTTGCCGTCGAGAGCTACATCCGCAGACCCGGCACCGCCAAAGGATTATCCTCCAATGCCTGACGATCCGGGCGGTCGATGCGCGGTTTGCCGGTGAAGGCGTCGAACAGGTCCCGGACGAAAGCCTCCGGCAGATCTTTGGTGATCAGCACCATGCGGGTGCGCCGGTCCGAGGGATCCGGCCAGGCGGCCAGACGCTGCGGCGGATGGAACACCGCCTGCACGCCGTGCAGGATCAGCGGCCTGTCCGGATTGTCGGACATGGCAACGATCGCCTTCATCCGAAGCAGTTTTTCGCCATGGGCGGAACGCAGGAGGTCGACGAACATTTCCAGCGCCATCGGGTCGATCGGCCGGTCATGAACGATGCTGAAGGAGCGGATATCCGTGCCATGGCGGTTTTCGTCATGGCGGTGGTGGCCGTGATCATGGTGGTCATGGTCACAATGCGCGTGATGATGGTGCCCGTCATGCACATGGGCAGGGTCGTGTTCGCCGGCAACCTCGTCCTGCAGCCAGCGACCGACATCGGCGATCTTCGTTGCCGGATCATAAAGCCCGCAATGAAAAAGCTTTGCCTTGGCGGCTTCCGGCAGATCGCCGTCCATCATCGGTGCGCGCGGATTGAGCTCTCGCAGCCGTGCCTTCAGGGAGATAACCGCATCGGGCGTCGCGAGCGACACCTTGCTGATTACCAGCCTGTCGGCCATGGCGACCTGCTTGAGCGCCTCCTCGTGGTTGGCGAGTGTCGAAAGCCCATTGACCGCATCGACGACGGTAACCACACCATCCAACCGGTAGCTCTGTGCGATCACCGGATTGCCCATCACCGATTGGAGCACAGGCGCCGGATCCGCAAGGCCGGTGGTTTCGATGACGACGCGCTTCAGCGGCTTGATCTTGTCCGTCTGCATCCGGTCCATCAGATCGGCGAGCGTATCGACCAGTTCGCCGCGCACCGTGCAGCAGAGGCAGCCATCCGACAGCTCGATGATGCCGTCGCTCGACGCCTCGACCAACAGGTGATCCAGCGAGACATCGCCGAACTCGTTGATGATGACGGCGGTGTCGGTGAGATCGGGATCCTTCAGCAGCCGGTTGAGCAGCGAGGTCTTTCCGGCACCGAGGAAGCCGGTGAGGATCGACACCGGCACAGCATTGAGGACGGGGCTCATATCTTATCCGATCGGTAAAGGGCTTAAAAAACGGGACGCGGGACCGGGATCGGAATATTGGCGACGTCGCCCTGTGCGGTCTCGGTCTGGCCGTTGACGTTTACAGCTTTTTCCGAGCCGGGGATAAGACCGGCGGTAACCAGGTTCAGGGGGCGGTTGATCTCATGGATGTAGGGCGACTGCAGTTTTTGCCGGCCGACTTCGTCCCGGTTTTCGGAGCGAATCTTTGCAGCCTTCGGATTGCAGATTTCCTTGCTGACGTCGGCGACCATGTCACGGGTCTCGCCATAGGGCGCGATCTGGCCGAGACCGGGCTTGCCGACGCCGGTCGATGTCAGCCCGAGTTGCAGCAACCGCGCCGATTCGTCCGCCCGGCCGCCCAGGCTGTCGGCGCCGAGCACGACGGAAACGACGGCGCGGCCGTTGCGCGTCGCCGAGGAAACCTGGTTGAAACCGGAGGCGCAGATGAAGCCGGTCTTCATGCCGTCGGCGCCGTCGAAGCGGCCGATCAGCATGTTGAGGTTGGGATAGTTCTTCTTGCCCGTGGTGAAGCCTTCATAGGCGAAATAGGAGGCGTATTGCGGGAACTCGCGCTTGATGGTGACCGCCAGCACTGCAAGGTCGCGGGCCGTCGTGTACTGGCCGGGACCCGGCAGACCATTCGGGTTGATGAAATGCGAGGAGGTCATGCCGATCCGCCGGGCCTCAGCGTTCATCAGGTTGACGAAGGCGGGCTCGGAGCCTGCGACCGTCTCGCCGATCGCAACCGCGATGTCGTTTGCCGATTTGATCAGCATCATCTTCAGCGCGCTGTCGAGCGTCACGGCCTGGCCGGGCTTGTAAAACATCTTGCTCGGCGGCTCGCCCGCGGCATTCTTCGATATCACCACCGGCGATTCGAGTGTCAGTTGGCCGGACTTCAGGGCGCGGAATGTGGTATAGGCCGTCATCAGCTTGGTGAGCGAAGCCGGATACCACTTCTGATAGATGTCCTGCTGCTCGTAGACCTTCAGCGAGTTGACATCGACGACCAGCTTTGGATTGGCCGCGCCCGGCATGGCAGTCACCAGAAGCGATGCGCAGGCACCCGCCAGCACCGAGAACAGCTTCATCTTGCCACTTGTCCGGTTTCCATTCGTCACCACAATCAGACCTCGAAATTTCGGGAATTGCCTCGTATCGTCCGGCTATTTAACCTATATGGCGAGGTAATGGCAAAGACCATTCTTCCGCGGCGATGCCAAAAATCCCGTACCCTATGCCCGCAATGGACCCACAGGAACCCACAATGCCCATTCTCAACCGCGCAGCAGAGCTCCAGAACGAAGTCACCGAATGGCGGCGACACCTGCACACGAAGCCGGAACTCCTGTTCGCCGTGGAAAATACGGCAGCTTTCGTCGAAAATAAACTGAGGGAATTCGGGGTTGACCAGATCGTCACCGGCCTTGGCCGTACCGGTGTCGTCGGCCTGATCAAGGGCAAGCTCGGCGAAGGCCGGACAATCGGGCTGCGCGCCGACATGGACGCCCTGCCGATGACCGAGACGAGCGGCAAGCCCTGGGCTTCCACCGTGCCCGGCAAGATGCATGCCTGCGGCCATGACGGCCACACCGCCATGCTGCTGGGTGCGGCGAAATATCTGGCCGAAACCCGCAACTTCAAGGGCGCGGTCGCCGTGATCTTCCAGCCGGCCGAAGAAGGCGGCGGCGGCGGCAACGAGATGGTCAAGGACGGCATGATGGAGCGGTTTGCCATCGAGGAGGTCTATGGCATGCACAACATGCCGGGCATGCCGCTTGGCCGGTTCGGCACGCGCGTCGGCCCGATCATGGCCTCGACCGACGAATTCACCATCACCATCGATGGTCGCGGCGGCCATGCGGCCCAGCCGCACAAGACCGTCGACCCGATCGTCATCGGCTCGCAGATCGTCAATGCGCTGCAGACGATCGCCTCGCGCACGGTCGATCCGCTCGCCTCCGTCGTCGTCTCCGTGACTAAGTTCAATGCCGGCTTTGCCCACAACATCATCCCGGAGCAGGCGGTGCTCGCCGGTACCGTGCGCACTCTGAGGCCGGAGGTCCGCGACCTCGCCGAAGCCCGCATCAAGCAGATTTCCGAAAGCCTCGCTTCCGCCTATGGCGCCAGGGTCACCATATCCTACGGCCGCAACTATCCCGTCACGGTCAATCACCGCGACGAGACCGGGCATGCGCTGGCGGCAGCCTCCGACATTGCAGGGGAAAGCAAGGTCTCGGCCGATCTCGACCCGATGATGGGCGGCGAGGATTTCTCCTACATGCTGCTTGCCCGCCCCGGCGCCTTCATCTTCATCGGCAACGGCGATACGGCCGGCCTGCACAACCCCGCTTACGACTTCAACGACGAGGCGATTCCGCACGGCATCTCCTATTGGGTGAAGCTCGCAGAAATGCGGCTGGCGGCGTGACGGCTTCGGGAGTGCGCCGATGCATGAAATAGACAAGATCGACCGGCGGATCCTCAATATCCTTCAGGCGGACGGGCGGATCACCAATCTCGAACTGGCCGACCGGATCGGCCTGTCCCCGACCGCAACCAGCGAGCGGCTGCGCCGCCTGTTGAAGGAAGGCTACGTCTCCGGCTTCGGCGCGCGGCTCGATCCGCACAAGCTGGGCTTCGGGCTCCTCGTCTTCATCGAGGTCATGCTCGACAAGACGACGCCGGAGGTCTTCGACAAGTTCGCCATCGCCATCAAGCAGGCGTCAGCAGTGCTCGAGTGCCACATGGTGGCCGGCGGCTTCGACTATCTCGTCAAGACCCGCTTCGAGGACATGCACGCTTACCGGAATTTTCTCGGGCAGGTGCTCTGGACGCTGCCGGGCGTCAAGGAGACGCGCACCTATGCGGTGATGGAAGAGATCAAGAACGACGGACCGCTGCCGCTGGTGTAACGTTACCTCCAGACAGGCGGGCATGCAATTTGACCCGCGCTTGCCGCAGGCTCCCCCTTTCAAACCGCCGGGGTTGCGCATACGCTTCGGCGTGCTCGATCATCAAACATTTTTAGTGGGGTCATATGAAGAAAATCATCGTCGCCGCCGCGCTTTTGCTCGCGGCCGCGTCCGCTGTGAACGCGCAAACCGTCAACGCCGGCAAATACACGGTAGAAGGCACCAATCTCGATGGGTCGAGCTATTCCGGCACCGCGGAAATAACATTGGCCAGCGAAACGACGTGCGTCATCGAGTGGGATACCGCGGGCGAGAAATCAACCGGCGTCTGCATGCTCAACGGCAATGCCTTCGCGGCCGCCTATGTGCTCGGCGACGCGCTTGGGCTCATCGTCTATAAGGTGAACGGCGACGGCACGCTCGAGGGCAACTGGACCATCACCGGCAAGGATGGCTCCGGCACGGAGACGCTGACGGAAGTCAATTGACGTCTTATGGAGAGTAGCCGGGACGACAAGCCCGCAAGGCCTTCGAAACGCGAGGTGAGCCGATTGTCCCGCCTTCCTTTTCAGAACTAAAAAAGTCGGCACGCATCCTGCTGCGTGCCGACGTCGTTGTCGAAAAACCGCAGACCCAGCGGTTACAGCGTCGCCATGTCGATAACGAAGCGGTAGCGCACGTCGCTCTTGGTGACGCGCTCGTAGGCTTCATTGACCTGGTCCATGCGGATCAGTTCGATTTCCGAGACGATGTTGTGTTCGCCGCAGAAATCGAGCATCTCCTGCGTCTCCTTGATCGAACCGATCATCGAGCCGGCGATCGACCGGCGGCCCGGAATGAGCGAGAAGGCATGCACTGGCACCGGATGTTCCGGAACGCCGAGCAGGACGAGCGTCCCGTCCACCTTCAGCAGGCCGAGATAGGCATTCCAGTCGATTTCCGCCGAGACCGTGCACAGGATGAGGTCGAACGTGCCGGCCAGCGTCTTGAAGGTCTCCGCGTCACTGGTGGCGTAATAGTGATCGGCACCCAGCTTGAGGCCATCTTCCTTCTTCGACAGCGACTGGCTGAGGACGGTCACGTCCGCGCCCATCGCATGGGCGAGCTTGACGCCCATATGGCCGAGACCGCCCATGCCGACGATCGCGACCTTCTTGCCGGGACCGGCGCCCCAGTTGCGCAACGGCGAATAGAGCGTGATGCCGGCGCACAGCAACGGCGCCGTCGCTTCGAAAGGCAGATGCTCCGGAATGGACAGCACATAGCCTTCCTTGACGACGATGTGATCGGAATAGCCGCCCTGGGTGGGCGTTTTTCCGTCCGCCTCAACGCCGTTATAGGTAGCCACGAGGCCAGGCATGTACTGTTCGAGATCCACGTCGCGGCTGGCACAAGTGGTGCAGCTATCGACGAAACAGCCGACGCCGACCCGGTCGCCCACCTTGAATTTCGAAACCTTCGATCCGACAGCAGTCACGATGCCGGCGATCTCGTGGCCGGGAACCATCGGAAACATCGAGTTGCCCCATTCGTTGCGGGCCTGATGAATGTCCGAGTGGCAGATGCCGGAATATTTGATACTGATGACGACGTCGTCCTCGCGCGGCTCGCGTCGTTCGAACGTGAAAGGTTGCAGCGGTTTCGACGCATCCGTCGCCGCATATCCTCTTGCCAGGGCCATAGATCACTCCTTTATGCCATGAAGCGGGGATTAAGGTGGAGGCGCGAGCGGCCTCTCCCCGAAGCGCACTATGCAGGCAGCGGCGAAAGGGTGTTAGAGCAATCCTGCAAGATTATTGTACGATCCTGCAAAATATCTCGCCGGCGTTTTGCAGACGCGTGCTAAAAGACTATCTCTCGAATTGCGTGATGAAGTCTAAATGGCTGGAAAGACTTTCGATTATGACAGATTCAAGAACCCCGCGCAGTCAGGAACTGATTGATCTCATTGCCCGTTTCGCCAAAGAAGACGGCGATCACGAAACGTCGATCCCCGGCTTGAGCGTTCATAGGCATTCGGGAACAGGCATCAAGGCATGTGGTGCCTACAAGCCGAGCCTGGCGCTGATCGTCCAGGGAGCAAAACAGGTGGCGCTCGGCGATGACGTCTACCGCTATGGCCGCGGCGACTACCTGCTCACCTCAATCGACCTGCCGGTCACCACCCAGATCGTCGAGGCGACCGTCGAAAAGCCGTATCTGAGCATGACTTTCCAGATCGACACCACCAAGATCGCCGGCTTCGTGGACCAAGCCGGTCAGGCGGATCGCAGTTCCACCCCAGCCACCCGCGGCATGGCGGTGAACGAACTGACGCCTGAGCTCGAGGACGTCGCCACGCGACTGCTGCGGCTGCTGGACCGGCCGCAAGACGTTGGGGTCCTGCTGCCGCTGATCGAGCGGGAGATCCTCTATCGCCTTTTGACGGGACCGCAGAGCGACCGCCTGCGCCAGATGGCCGTCACCGACAGCCAGTCGCACCAGATCAACCGCGCCTGCATCTGGCTGAAGGACAACTACGCCCTGCCGCTGAAGATCGAGGAACTCGCCAGCCGCGTCAGCATGAGCGTGTCCTCGCTGCACCATCATTTCAAGGCGATCACCGCCATGAGCCCGATGCAGTACCAGAAACAGTTGCGCCTGCAGGAAGCGCGCCGGCTGATGCTGGTAGAGATGCTCGATGCAGGATCGGCCGGCCATCAGGTGGGTTATGAGAGCCAGTCGCAGTTCAGCCGCGAATATGCCCGGCTGTACGGCGAGCCGCCGCGGCGCGATGTCGGCCGCGTCCGCCGCAGCCTGATGGACCGGCTGACAGGCGGTGTGGAAATGCTGAGCGAGGGATAGGCCCCAGGAAGCGAACTGGGCGCCCTGCCCTTACCGGTCAGGATCGGCCGATCTTAGCGGTCGTTAAATTTGTCGGCTTTCTCACGCCATTTCCTTTACGGCATTTCCGTAGCATTCTTGCACACAGAGGCGAGGAACATGCGATGGCAAGTCACCGAAGAGATGCATATTCGGCGTTCGCAGAAGATCATCGGCAACTGGGAGCCGCGAAAGGTCCCCTCTCGCCGACGCTGCGCATAAGGGCGCTGGCCGCCGCCGTACTGGCCGGCGCGCTGTTCTGGAGCGCGGTGATCTATTTCATCATCCGCTGAGGCTGCGTTGCCCGCCTCGGCACCGGTGCCGTGCCGCTGCCCGGTAGATTGGCGAACCTCCAGAAGCCACATTTTCCGACGCCCGCAACCGCAGCGGCGACCGGCCTTGCAGGCGTATCTCCAAGCAGTTTGACGCCATCGCGCTCGAAAAACCCGGCTGACACGGCGTTACAGCGCGAAACAATTTGCGATGACTTTTTTCGGAACGATCGCCCCTCCTCTCGCATTTTGGACCACATGGCCATGACAAAACGAAAGGAGTGAGCCATGAAAACCAAGATCCTGATCCTCTCCGCTGCCGCTCTCGGCATGATGTCCACCGCTGCGCTCGCAGAGGATGGCGCCATCACCGGTGCCGCCGGTGGCGCGGTTACGGGCGCCATCGTCGGCGGCCCGGTCGGCGCTGCTGTCGGCGGCGTCGTCGGCCTGGCGGCCGGCGCCGCTCTCGACCCGCCGCCGCAGAGGGTGGTGACCTACGTCGAACAGCAGCCGCTGCAGCAGTCGGTGGTCATCGAACAGCCGCTGGTGGTCGGCAAGCCGATCCCGCGCGACGTCGTCCTGATGCCCGTGCCGGAAGACACCCGCTATTCCTATGCGGTCGTCAACAACCAGCGCGTGATCGTCGATCCGAGAACCCATACGGTCGTACGGATCATGCAATAAAGCGGCAGCTCAAGCGAATTGAAGGGGCGGACGGCGGTCCGCCCTTTCGTTTGAGGAACCCCCGGCCCTTCGCCACCCTTTATATGCCGACCAATGGACCGGTAATGGGAACATTTGGCCGAGATAACGTGTAAAGTGAGCTTGGACGAGGGAAGCGATATGATGAAGATACTCATTCTAGCCTGCGCCGTCGCGCTGGCGTCGTGCACGTCATCAGAAGTGGAACCGATCCCCGGAAGCATCACCTACGGCGGCCACCAGCCGCGCACGAAGCTGACGAAAGCCCCGATCGGCAGCACGTTCACCAATCAGATCATGGACGAAACCGGCCGTATGGCCATCGAAACCTACAGGATCGAGGCGGACCGCTCTTTGACGCTGATCAGGCGGCAACGCATCCATCCCGACTTTTTCTCACACGATTGAGGACGTGGTTGCGTCGATCAAGGACATGTCGAACGCATGGGCGACCGCCACTCAGCGAGTTCTCTGATCTATGAGTCGGGTCGGACAATTTGGAAAATGGTAGCGGGAGAGGGACTCGAACCCCCGACACGCGGATTATGATTCCGCTGCTCTAACCACCTGAGCTACCCCGCCGCCGGAACGTTGACATGGGCCTTGGCCGCTGTCGTCGCCGTCAGTGGGGCGGCTTATAAGGTGCGGTTCATGCCGGTGTCAAGCCGAGCCGTTTTAAAAAATTGCAAGTTTTCCAATGGCCGTGCACGCCGAGCAACTGCGGCCCGGCGCTGCGGCCTACTTACGCAGCGGCCGAGCTGCGCAGCAGGTCCTTCAACGCCGCCTCGGCGGCCGCTTCGCGTTCAGAGCGCAGGATGAAACCACCGCCATAGACGCGGGCGTCCTCGCCGGTGCCGGAATAGAGCGCGCAGGCCTGCCCGGGGGCAACGCCCGCCTCGCCTTCCAGAAGTTCGACGGAGATGCCGCCTGCATCGGCGTGCAGTATGGCGGGTGCCGGCTGGCGCGTGGAGCGCACCTTGGCGAAGCAGGCAAAACCGCCTGCCGCGACTTCATGGATATCGCCGTCGCCCAGCCAGTTGACGTCGCGCAGATAGACGCGGCGCGTCTCCAACGCTTCCTTCGGGCCGACGATGACGCGACGCGAGCGAGCGTCGAGATGCACGACATAAAGCGGTTCGCCGGTAGCGATGCCGATACCGCGGCGCTGGCCGATGGTGTAATGCAGGATGCCCTCGTGGCTGCCGAGAACCCGGCCATCGAGATGGACGATATCGCCCGACAGCGCCGCATTCGGCTTCAGCTTCGAGACGATATCGGAATATTTGCCCTGCGGTACGAAACAGATGTCCTGGCTGTCTGCCTTCTTGGCGACGACGAGGCCCATCTCTTCGGCCAGCGCCCGGGTTTCGGCCTTGGTGAGGCTGCCGAGCGGGAAACGCAGATAGTCGATCTGCTCCTGAGTCGTGGCAAAGAGGAAATAGCTCTGGTCGCGATCGGCATCGGCCGGCCGGAAGAGCGCGCGGCGGTCGGGCGCGCCGGGCTGGGGATTTGCCCTGGAGCGGATGTAATGCCCCGTCGCCAGGGCATCGGCGCCAAGTTCGCGGGCGGTCGCGAGCAGATCGGCGAACTTGACCGTCTGGTTGCATGCGACGCAGGGGATCGGCGTTTCGCCGGCGACATAGCTTTCCGCAAAGGGATTGATGACGGTCTCGCGAAAGCGCTGTTCATAGTCGAGCACGTAATGCGGAATGCCGAGGACTTCGCAGACGCGGCGCGCGTCGTCGATATCCTGGCCTGCGCAACAGGAACCGGCCCGGTGCACGGCAGCGCCATGATCGTAGAGCTGCAGGGTGATGCCGAGGACATCGTAGCCCTCGCGCTTCAGGATGCCGGCCACGACGGAGGAATCGACGCCGCCGGACATGGCAACGACGACGCGCGTATCTTCGGGCTTGCGGTCAAAATCGAGACTGTTCACGGCTTCCAATCCGGCGTTCCGGTCCATCGGCGGGTTTCGGCACTTCTGCGCGACCATACCCTGTTTCCTGCAAACGGCCAACGCCGCAGCGAAGCGGGCTTGGGCGACGCCTGTCCGCAAGCCCGCTATATAGAAAGTCGCGAGGGAATGGACAAGAGAGCGCTGAAAGCGTGCTTCAGATCAGCTTCATCCGCATGGCGCGGGCAATCGCCTGCATCCGGTTGACGGCATCGAGCTTGCGCGTCGCGGTCTTGAAATAGCTGGAGACGGTGTAGACGGAGATCCCGAGAATGATGGCGATCTCGTCGCTGCTCTTGCCGGCCGCCGCCCAGCGCGGGCATTCGATCTCGCGGGCCGACAGCTTGTCGCGCACCGAGGTCCCGGCCTCGAAGGTGCGCTCGAGGGTTTCGAGCAACTGCAGCAGGGTCAGATAGAGATCCGCGGTCTCTGCCCTGTCCGGGTCGGCGCGCGTACCGGAAAGAAGGACGGCAAAAGCCTCACCGGCCGTCGTATGCATGAGGACGGCAAAGGCGTTGCGCATCGCCGGGCCCGCAAACAGCGTACCGATCGCATCGACGGCTTTGTCCCCCTCGGCGTTCACGAGGAGGACCGTTTCGGCAAAAATCGGCAGCTTTGTCTGGCGCAGGCGCTCGACCAGCATGCTGGCATGGAACACCGTAGCCGCATCATATTGCCGTACCATGTCGGAGGGCCAGTTGCTCAGCACAAGGCGCTCGGCAAAGCGCTGTTGCTCGCCGGAGGGAAGGCGCGCGATCATGAAGTGGCTGAAGCCAAACTTCGCCGTACACTGGCGCATCAGGTGCAGCACTTCATATTCCGTCTGGACTGCGGAACTGTTCATGCCGGAAAGGAAATCAGCATACGCCTCGGTCCGCAAGACCAGCCTGTCATGGTCGCTCATAATTTCGGTCACCACTTGCCGGCCCGGGCCGCCGGCGCCTCAAGAAAAATTCTCGTTCGGGTATTTTCTCTTAAAGCAGCACGGTTGGCCAAACAGCGACAAAACTCCGAAAGCGCCGGGAAAAGACACGATCGAAGCAACAGACCGGAGCTTGGAAATAATGTGATGCACAGAGCGCATTCGGAGCATCGAAAAGATGCTCTATTTATCAATAACGAGGCGTATCTACCAAATTTTCTATCAAACTGTACTGCTATATTTGCATGGCTCCCATGCGGACGCTTTGTCGAGAGCCTCCATCAGCTTGCAACGGGGATAAGAGAGGGCCGTTAAAAACTATTTGCCTTTGCGGGACACGCCCCCAACCGGCTGGCACTGCAGGGGCGGACAAATCTCAGGTCCATTGGCAGCGACGCCCCGGAAGCCTCTAAAATTATTAGCAAATTGTTACCGTGCGCTTAGGCAAATGTTAAATGTGGCAAGGTAGGTTGCACGTATATGGTCTTGAGTATGTGTAGAGAGTCCAATGACCGAAATGATACGACCCCGCGTGAAATATGTCATCGGACCCGATGGCAGCCCCTTGACGATTGCAGACCTGCCGCCGGCCAATACCCGCCGCTGGGTCATCCGCCGCAAGGCTGAAGTCGTCGCCGCCGTTCGTGGCGGGCTTCTGAGCCTGGAAGAAGCCTGTGAACGTTATACCCTGACCGTCGAAGAATTCCTGTCCTGGCAGTCCTCCATCAACGACCATGGCCTCGCCGGCTTGCGCACGACGCGTATCCAGCAGTACCGCCACTAATCGACGCGCCAAGCGAAACCATTTTCGGGCGGTTGCCATGAACCCGGCAACCGCCCGACGCATTTTCACCGACCAGCTACCCTTCGCGTTCTGCTCGCGGCATGCCATATATCCACAAGCAGACAATCCGGATGGGTGGCCCATGAATATCGAACTTGAGGAAGCCGGCTCGCACGGCCGCTACAGTGTGACGGTTGAAGGTCACACCGCCGAAATGACCTATTCCCGGTCATCGCCGCACCTGATCATCATCGATCACACCGCCGTCCCCGACGCGCTGCGCGGCAAGGGCGTCGGTCAGGCGCTCGCTGCCCATGCGATCGAGGCGGCCCGCAAAGGGGGCTGGAAGATCATTCCGCTCTGCCCTTTCATGCGCGCCCAGACGCTGCGCCACGCCGAATGGCAGGACGTCGTCCAGAGATAGGACTGCGCCGCCCCGACGCAACGCGCCAAAAACGCACAAGGCCCTCCTCACGAACTTGAGACAAGTCCGTCAGAAGGGCCTTTTTGCGCGCTGAATGCTTTAAGCGCGCATGCGAACGCCACTGTCGCGCTCTTCGAGCGCGGCCGCCTTTGCGAATTCCGCCTGGACTTCCTCCAGCGCCAGTTCCGCCGCATCCTGTTGCACCTTCAACTCCCGGACCGAGACCTGCAGGTTGTCGGCCCGCTGCCGGGCAGCCTTGGCAAACGTCGGATAGGCAAAATGCGAAGGATCGGAAATGCCAGACTTCTTCTCTTCGAACGTGATCTGGTTTTCCAATTCCTTGGTCATCCGCTCAAATTCGGCCATCATCATTTGAAGCTGGTTCAACTGACGCTGCTTCTCCTTCACCTGAAATTCCTTCAGGCGAACAAGGCTCTCACGTGACTTCATACGCAATACTCCCGTGATGCGAGACCCCGGTTACCGGATTATGGCCCGTCCAACCGACCTGCCGTGTCGGAAAATGAAAAAATTTCCAGCGATCTTAACAAAATCCTACCGCTGGTAACCTTTCGTTTACGGGCATCGTTAATCATAGGGACGATCATTTAAGGGTCAGTAAATGCCGGATGTTAAATTTGATGTTCGGCATAGATTGAGTCGGATGAGTCAGATAGCCGATTTTCTTAATGTGGCGCATTAAGGATGTCATTCCGGATTCACTTTGAAAATCAGAGGACTGCAAAAAATATTTAACATTTTCGATTCACCTTGCCAGAGTGAATCAGAATTTGTTAACCATTTGCTGGCAGCCTCCAAATCAGGCAACGACTGGATCCGTATCGCGTAAGGGGGCCATCAACGACCTTTCGGCGGCGGAAAAGGGGACAATTATGCGGGTTCTACTGATTGAAGACGACAGCGCCACAGCGCAGAGCATCGAACTGATGCTCAAGTCGGAAAGTTTTAACGTTTACACCACCGATCTCGGTGAAGAGGGCGTCGATCTCGGCAAGCTCTATGACTACGACATCATTCTGCTCGATCTCAACCTGCCGGATATGTCCGGATACGAGGTTTTGAGAACGCTGCGCCTGTCCAAGGTCAAGACGCCGATCCTCATCCTCTCCGGCATGGCCGGCATTGAGGACAAGGTTCGCGGCCTCGGCTTCGGCGCCGACGACTACATGACCAAGCCTTTCCACAAGGACGAGCTCGTCGCCCGCATCCATGCGATCGTCCGCCGCTCCAAGGGCCATGCGCAGTCGGTCATCTCGACCGGCGAGCTCATCGTCAACCTGGATGCCAAGACTGTCGAAGTCGGCGGCCAGCGCGTTCACCTGACGGGCAAGGAATACCAGATGCTGGAGCTTCTCTCGCTCCGCAAGGGCACCACCCTCACCAAGGAAATGTTCCTCAACCACCTTTACGGCGGCATGGACGAGCCGGAACTGAAGATCATCGACGTCTTCATCTGCAAGCTGCGCAAGAAGCTGGCCAATGCCGCAGGCGGCGCGAACTACATCGAGACCGTCTGGGGCCGCGGCTATGTGTTGCGCGAGCCGGACGGCGATTACGCCGAAAGCGCCTGATTTTCGCCTGTGCCATCACCCGGCGGCGCCCGCATTCCGCATATGTGGAGGCGCCGCGGTTGGTCGTGCCAAAGTGAATGTGAAAACCCGCCCGAAATGGCGGGTTTTTCCGTTTCTGGACCCGGGATGCATCGAGACGCCACCCCAACCGCCAAAAGCGCGCATTAAAAAAGCCGCGACCCGAGGCAGCGGCTTCATCTGGCGGATAGGGAATAGATTTTGCTCAGGCGGCAACCGAAGGGCTGCCGAAAACGCTGGTCAGGATCTTGCGATCGAAGGGCTTCAGAAGGAAGTCGTCGGCACCGGCCCGCTTGCCGGCCATCATCTTCTTCAGGTCGGCTTCGACGACGCAATAATAGATGCGCACGGTCTTGCCGTTGGGCAGGTTGCGGATATTGGCGATGAGGTCCAACGCGCCATCAAGAGCTGCATCGACGATGATGATATTCGGCAATTCTGCTTCGCAACGCACGAGTGCCTCGAGGCCGTTGGCGGCCTCGGACACCAGGAAATTCAAGCCGGAGAGAATGCGCTTTCCGACTTTGCGTACGACGTCAGAATCATCGGCAATCATTAACCGTTGCATCTCTAGCTCCTTCTTTATACTTAAGCGGGAGTCATTCCCTCACAACAACCGTATGCGGGTTTGGCAAAGATTTTGTTACCGCAGCAGCTAAAAAGAGATTTATTTCCGATCCTCAGGCTTCGGTCACCCTGGCGGAAAAGACGATCTCCTCCGGCGTCGAATCGACCGCGATCTCCATGCCAGCCTCCTCGGCAAGCAGGACCGTGTAATAGGGCTGGATCGTGTGTGCATCGACCGCTTCTTCAAGGGTGCCGGACAGAAGCTCGATCAGCCTCGGCGGCACGCGCATCATCCGGCCCCTGGCGATCAGCTTGAAGACCGCGTCATATTCAGGGTTTTCCAGCACGACCTCGATCGAGCCGCCGCGCGGAATGGCGCCATAGGCGATGAGGAAAAGATTGAGCAGCAGCTTCACCCGGTTCTTGGCGATGATCACACGCGGGCCGGTCCAGGTGACTTCGGTCTTTTTTTCGACGGAGGCGAAATCCTTCGCCGCCTTCTCGGCCTCGCCCGTATCGATCGAGGCGCCAACCGAACCGGAAGCGCCGAAGGCGAGCCGCGCGAACTTCAGCCGGACGGAGGCATTGAGCGCGCTGGTGCGGATCAAGTCCATCGCATCGGCATCCGCCCCGCCCTCGTCCAGAAGCTCGAGGCCGTTGTTGATGGCGCCGACGGGAGAAATGATGTCATGGCAAACGCGGCTGCACAGAAGCGCTGCGAGATCGGGACCGGTCAAGGTCAGGTTCGGGTTCTTTCCCATATCGTTTCCTCAATAGCCGTCTTTCGGCTTCCGGCTCATAAAGCGTGGTCTGGCGGCTGGCGCGATGCTTTGCCCAGCACTTGTGTAGCCCGCGAAGATTGCGCGGACATAGCGTCAAGGGCGAAGACCATAAAGACACCACATTTGGTAAACCGATTGTTAAGATCATCGGTTCAAATTGCTGACAATCAGCCCGGACCCGCGACAAGGCGGACCGGGGCAAGACAACGGCCCGCAAATGAACGCGCGTGGCCGCTCCCGGATTTACGGAGAAAGCTATGCAACGGATCGCCAATGCCGTGAAAACCATCCTCCTGCGCACGCTCGTGACGTTGACGGCTGCTTTCAGCCTTGTGACCGCTTCGCATGCGCAGAGTGCCAACGGCAACCAGTACAGCATGCAGGAAATCGTCGACGCCGGTCACGGCTTCTTCGGATCGACCGCCGGCGGCCTTGCCAAGGTGGTCGAGAACGCATTTTCCAAATACGGCCTGCCGAACGGTTACATCCTTGGCCAGGAAGGCTCCGGCGCTTTCGTGGCCGGCCTCACCTACGGCGAAGGCGACCTCTACACAAAGAACGCCGGACAGCACAACGTGTTCTGGCAGGGCCCGTCGCTCGGCATCGACTGGGGCGGCCAGGGCAGCCGCGCGATGATGCTGGTCTACAACCTTCCAGCGGTCCCCTCGCTCTACAAGCGCTTCGGCGGCGTCTCCGGCTCCGCCTATGTGGTCGCAGGCGTCGGCATGACCGTGCTGACCGATGACAACATCGTGCTGGTGCCGATCCGCACCGGGATCGGCGCACGACTGGGCATCAATGTCGGCTATTTGAAGCTCACCGAGCAGCCGACATGGAACCCCTTCTGAGATAAAGGCGCGGTTATTGTTTCCATCATTTGTTCAGCGGACGCGTCTTGCAAAAAAGGCGCGTCCGCGAATACTTGAAGTGATAGTGTGGGTACGCTTGCGAACCTGGTGAGACGAGAACCATTGCCGTGTGCTTCGAATTGAAATGGCCAGCCCTTGATTGAATTCGCACTCCTGTTTGCGCTCGGTTTCCTGACGGCGGCCATTCTCGGCCTTCTGGCTGCGCCTGCCGTTTACAAACGTATTGTCCGCTTCGCCGAAGATCGGCTGAAGGCGACGATGCCGCTGTCTCCACAGGAAGTGCGGGCACAGAAGGATGCGGCCCGCGCCGGTTATGCCGCGGAAAACGCCCGCACCAGCCAGGTCCTGAAGCGCGAACGCGACAAGACCGTTACCCTGATGCTGCAGAATGACGCCGTGCTGAAAGACGCCCGGCGCCTCGCCGGCGAGAATGCCGATCTGCACACCCAGATCGCCGACATGAATGTCGAGGCTGCCGACCTGCGTTCCACCGCCCGCCAACTGGAGCAGACGATCGAGCGGCTGAAAGCCAGTTTGGCGGACCTGGAGCGCGACAACGTCAAGAAGAACGCCGACATCAGGACTTTGCATCGTCAACTGGACCACTTCACCGCCGACCTCGATAACCTGAAGATCGACGCCGTCACCTCCGATACGGAGGCGGAAAACCTGAAAAGCCGCATTGCCGGGTTGAAGGATGAGCGTGATAACCTGCGCAACGAACTGAGAGCGGAAAGCGCCAGGGCGCGTGAACTGGAAGTCCGGCTTGCCCGCGACGAAACCCGCATCCGCCAGTTCGAAGCCAAGCTTGCAAGGGCGATTGCGGCCAATGCGGACAAGGATAACTTCCTGGAGCGCCGTGCAGCGGAAATCGAGCGGTTGAAGGCAAAGATCAGGGATGCCGGCGCTGCCGGCCTGGCGATGCCCGTGCGCAAAGATAAAAGGCCTCTGGCAGAAGTATCCTCCGCTGGCGGTCTGCCCGTCGACGCGAAGGCTACAGCGGACCAGTCCGGCCCCACAAGTGTCGCGATCGATCTGACTGCACCAGCGGAAGCCGCCCGCAACCGGGCGGCTGCCCTGTCGGAACGACTGGTCAATTCAAGAACGGCGTCTCACGACGACGCCCTGCGGGAAGAAATTGCCGAAATCGCGGCGACCATGGTGGTGTTGACGGCGACAAAGGAAGGCCCGGCCTCACCGATACCGGCCCTTCTCAACCCCGCAGGCGCGCAAGCCGACGGAAGCGGAAAAAGCCTCGCCCGCCGCGTCAAGAACATGCTGCCGCCCGAACAGCCATAAACGCCGTCAAATAAACCCGTTGATCATCGCGACCTGATGCAGCGCAATGCCGGTCGCCGTCGCGACGTTGAGGCTGTCGAGGCCGGGTCGCTGGCGAACGCGGGCCGTGCGGATCGAGGAGAGGATATGCTGCGGCAGCCCCTCGCCTTCCGTACCCACCAGAAGCGCGGTGCGCGGCGAAGGCGCAATGTCGCGCAGATCGGTTTGCCCGCGCGGCGACAGTCCCCAGATCGAGAACCCCTCCGCCTGCAGTTTCGACACCAGCGCGGCAACCGAGCCTTCGCGGGCAAAGGGCACGGTCAGGACCGAACCGACGGACACGCGGATCGCCTTGCGGTACATGGGATCGCAACTGGTTTCGTCCATCAGCACCGCATCGGCACCGAATGCCGCGGCATTGCGGAACATCGACCCCATATTGTCGTGATTGGAGATGCCACAGGCGGCCAGCACCAGGCTTTTTACGGGTAGACCACCGACCAGGACATCCATTCGGGGGGCTTGATCACGCCGCCCGAGCGCCATCACACCACGATGCATGTTGAAGCCGGCAATGGCATCGAACACCAGGGCATCGGCGACGTAGACGGGAATATCGGCCGGGAATTCAGCGAGAATATCACTGAGCCCGCTGACCCGGTTTTCGAGCAGCAGGATTGCCTCGGCCGCAACACCCCGGCCCGCCCGATGCGCGGCGGCAAGCATGCGCAGCACGACGGTGCCCTCGGCGATGAACCGGCCGTGCCGCCCGGTAAGATCCTTTTCCTTGATCGATACGAAGCCGGCGATGCGCGGATCAGCCGGATCGTCGATACGGACGGGGACGTTCGTCACGAGCCTGTCCCGCTCAGTTCGGCTTAACAGTCACATCCGCGACGATGCGGCCGGCCGCGATATCGAAAATGAACGCCTTGCGGTCGCCACTGCCGACCGCGCCGTAGAACAGGATCTGGCCGCCCGACAGGGCAACATCCGAAACCTCAAATCCGGCCGGAAGGGCGGCAACCGCAGTCTGCGGCGCATCGCTCGGAACTGAAACGGCGGCCGTTTGCGGGCCATCCTGGTCGCTCAGCCGTGTTAGCTTGTAGACAATCGCTCCAAGCACGACCATAAGCATCACCAACATGACACCGGCCGAGACAAGCTGCAGGCGGATCATCTTGCGGCGCACGTTCTCCATCACCGGATCGAGCGGCTTTTCTTCCTGTTCGTCTGGTTTCTGAGTAGACATGGCTGGCCTTACCTGCGGAATGGAACGAAGAATGAGCGATCCCTTTAAACAAGCCCCGGCGATTAGGAAAGTCCTGACCGCAAATGAGGACGCAAGCGGGCGCATGGACGCGTTCCTGACGGAGGCGCTGGCCGGCGAGTTTTCCCGCAACCGCATCAAAGGCCTGATCGAGCAGGGCGAGGTTACCGTCAACGGCAAGACCGTGACGGAGGCGAAGAAGAAGGTGCAGCCGGGCGACGTCTTCGAGATCGGCCTGCCGGAACCGGAAGATCCCGAACCCAAGGGCGAAGATATCCCGCTCGACGTGCTCTACGAGGATGACGACCTGATCGTGCTGGTCAAGCCGCCAGGCCTCGTCGTTCATCCCGGCGCCGGAAACTGGACCGGCACGCTGGTCAATGCGCTGATCCATCATTGCGGCGACAGCCTGTCGGGCATCGGCGGCGTCAAGCGCCCCGGCATCGTCCATCGCCTGGACAAGGATACCAGCGGCGTCATGGTCGTGGCCAAGAACGACGGGGCACATCGGCATCTCTCCGACCAGTTTTCCGACCACGGCCGCACCGGCCCGCTGGAGCGCGCCTACATGGCCGTCGTCTGGGGGCGGCCACGCGGCCTGAAGGGGACGATCGATGCACCACTCGGCCGCGCCGGCGACCGCGTCAAGCGTGCCGTCAAGCAGGAAGGCACGGATGATGCGCGCGAGGCGATCACCCATTACGAGGTCATCGAGCGCTACCACGAAAAGCCCGATGCGACGGCGCTCGCTTCGATGGTCGAATGCCATCTCGAAACCGGCCGCACGCACCAGATCCGCGTGCACATGGCTTATATCGGCCATCCGCTGATCGGCGACCAGGATTATGGCGCAGCGTTCAAGACCAAGGCCAATCTGCTGCCGGATGCAGCAAAAGCCGTCGTCAACCGCTTCCCCCGCCAGGCGCTGCACGCTTTCATGCTGGCCTTCGAGCACCCGTCAACCGGCGAAACCATGCATTTCGAATCGCCGGTTCCCGACGATATGCGTGAACTGGTCGAGGCACTGCGCGGTTGAAGCAAGGCGAATACAGCCTGCTATTCGCCAGAGCGAACCGGAGAACACGAGCGAACTACCGTGCGTGGCGTACAACCTGACTTAGGGGCCTAACGTCCGGACATATGCATCCTTTTGCGGCTTGGCGCGTTTTACCAACCTGTGAAAAGGAGAAAACCATGTTCGATGTCAGTCAAATCAAGGAACACGCCGAGATCATCAGCGCGGACGGCCTGCACATCGGGACCGTGGATCGCGTCGAAGGAAAGCGGATAAAGCTCACGAAGAAGGACAGCGGCGCCGGTCACGAAGACCATCACCACTTCATCGATATCGACCTTGTCGAAAGCGTCGACGACAACCGGGTTCGCCTGACTGCAAGAAGCGCAGATGTGATCTCCTCGGAGGAGGAAGAAAGCGGCTCTTCGGTTCACTGAACGGGATTGCCGTTTATTCCCGCTTTGCGCGGGACGGGCCGGACAAATGGGTGAATTTTGTGCAATTCCGCCCTTGATATCTCGCCGGAGAACACGATTTACATGTGGTAACCTGCATGGAGCATTCGCTTCTCCGGCTTCGCGCCCGCGTGAAACCGGAGTCCTTGAATCATGCTTTCGCCGCACTTATCTATGAGCATGTGGGGTCGGACAGACCCACAAGCCCGGCTTGCCACAAGGAGGCCGGAACGCGAAAGGGGGGTGCATAATGGCCCGCAGTACGTTACCGTCCATTACCGCCGGAGAAGGCGGTCTCAATCGTTACCTCGACGAAATCCGCAAGTTTCCGATGCTCGAGCCGCAGGAAGAGTACATGCTCGCCAAGCGGTACCAGGAGCATGACGACCGCAAGGCGGCCCATCAGCTCGTGACCAGCCATTTGCGCCTCGTGGCGAAGATCGCCATGGGCTATCGCGGCTATGGCCTGCCGATCGGCGAAGTCGTTTCCGAAGGCAATGTCGGCCTCATGCAGGCCGTCAAGAAGTTCGATCCGGAACGCGGCTTCCGCCTGGCAACCTACGCCATGTGGTGGATCAAGGCCTCGATCCAGGAATATATCCTGCGCTCGTGGTCGCTCGTCAAAATGGGCACGACCGCCAATCAGAAGCGGCTGTTCTTCAACCTGCGACGTCTCAAGGGCAAGATCCAGGCCCTCGACGAGGGCGATCTGAAGCCTGAGCAGGTCAAGCAGATCGCCACGACGCTGAACGTGTCTGAGGCCGAAGTCGTGTCGATGAACCAGCGTCTTTCCGGCGATGCGTCGCTCAACGCGCCGATTAAGGCGGGGGAAGGCGAGTCCGGCCAATGGCAGGACTGGCTGGTCGATGACCACGACACACAGGAAGAAATGCTCATCGAGCAGGACGAGCTGGAAAACCGCCGCAGCCTGCTGTCGGGCGCCATGAAGGTGCTGAACGATCGCGAACGCCGTATCTTCGAGGCTCGCCGCCTGACCGAAGAGCCTGTGACGCTCGAAGACCTGTCGACGGAATTCGACATCAGCCGCGAGCGCGTTCGACAGATCGAGGTCCGCGCCTTCGAAAAGGTTCAGGACGCCGTTCGCAAGGCCGCGCTCGACCGGCAGAATGCCCTTCGCGTCGTCGAAAGCGCCTGATCGGATCGCCATTTCAACAAAAAGCCCGGCTGGATCATTTCCAGCCGGGCTTTTTTCGTTCAGGCGGCGCCTGCCAAATTACTGGCCGGCGGGGTTCGGCTTGGCGGCGAGGCTCCAGGCCTGCATGGCCTTGGCGAAGGCCTCGGTGCCAGCAGGACCCTTTTCAAGCGTCAGCAGCGCGCGGCGACCATTGCGATAGGTCAGCGGGATATCGATCCAGCTGCGGCTGCGCAGCAGCTCTGTATTCGTCGCCACTGCCTCGGGGAAATCGTTGAGCGCGATCATGTGGAAGTCTTCCGTGATCTTCGCCGGCACAGCGATCAGCGGATCGCCACGATCCTGCTCGTTGCGCTTCATCGCGACCCGCTGGACGCTTTCGATGCTGCCGCCCTCGAAATTCTCCGGCAGGGAGAAAACGAACTCGATGACATGGCTCGCCGGCAGCGAGGTATCGGCATTGCGCTTGATCGTCATCAACGCCGTCAGACCGCGTTCCGGAACATTGATCTGCGCCTGGACGACCGGCTCCGGTTTGGCGTCGCCACCCGGAGATTCCTCCTTCACCGACCAGGCGACATTGCCCTCGATCGCCGTCGGCGCGGACTGTCCGAGCCGTTCTTCATAGAGGAACATTTTCTGGGCGCCGGCAGGAATCTGCTGCGTCGCGGGATTGACTGCGTTCTGCTGCTCCGGCACCGCCTGGGCGGGTTGGGCATTGTCGGCCTGGCCGCCGGGCGTTGCCTGCGCGACGTCCTGCGGTGCGCCTGCCTCTGTCTGCGCAGCGACGGATTTGCCTTCCTCGGAGGCCGCTTCCCCGCCCGGCACGGGTGCAGGTCCCTGATCGACCTCCGTACCATCCGCCTGCAGCCGCTGCGTGAATTTGGTGCTGCTGCCTTCAACTGAAGCCACCTCAGTGCTGGGCGGGGTTTCAGCCTGTTTGCTCGCCTCCGGCGTGGCGACGTTCTTGGTCGCTTGCGAGCCCGTCGCATCCGGCGTCTTCTGCGCCGGGATCTGTGCAGTCAGGGAATCAATCGTGGCGGTAACCCAGGCGTTCACCGCCTCCTGGTTTCGCCAATACGCATAAGTCGCGCCACCGAGAATGATGAGAATAGCCGCTACGATCGCGATGACCTTTAGATTGATCGAAGAACGCTTCGGTTCGGCACGGTAGGAGACGGGCCTGGAGGCAACCGCCAGATCCTCCCCGACACCCGCCGCTTCCCGATTCTGCTGAAAGGCCGCTGCAGCACCAGTCGCCGCCGGGGCAGCATTGTAATGGAGAAGGTCGTCGACATCATTCCAGGCATCGCCGGCAGGCTTCTGCTCGTCCGCCGGGGCTTGTTTCTCGACAGGCCAGGACCAGTCGGAAATGGCAGGCTCGGTGCTGTCCGCGCCCGTTGCCGATTTCTGGGTGAAGGGATCGCTGTCGTCCCATGCCCAGGAGTGCGAGGGTTCGGCGGTCTCCTGCTCTTTGCCGCTGGACGCGGCGTGCGGTGACGCGGCCGGTTCGGCGCGCTCATAGTCTGTGAGGTCGGGAATTTCGTCGGTGATCGCACTCTCGCCCGCCGCCTCG
Organism: Rhizobium giardinii bv. giardinii H152; assembly: GCF_000379605.1. Classification (GTDB taxonomy): domain Bacteria; phylum Pseudomonadota; class Alphaproteobacteria; order Rhizobiales; family Rhizobiaceae; genus Pararhizobium; species Pararhizobium giardinii. The sequence goes on from NZ_KB902691.1 coordinate 71,163, forward strand.
GTCCAGACAGATTGGCTGTGCGCGACGACTGGAACCGGATCGTTCCACTCCGGCAATTCCCACTCGGACGACGCCGAGGGCATCGGCTTGTCTTTGACGGTCGCCGGCGCGCTGAACTCATCCTCCAGAAGACTCGACACATGCGCGTCGTCCTGGGACGAGGTTTGCGCGGCAACGGCATAAGGGGGTTCGGAAGCAGCTTGCGGCAGCTCGTCTTGCGGGAGTTCGTCTTGCCGCAGTTCGTGCGGCGGCTCGTCTTGCCGCAGTTCGGGTTGCGGCAGCTCGTCTAGCGGCAGTTGGTGTTGCGGCAGTTCGTGTTGCAGCGGCTCGTCTTCGGCCGGCACTTCAACAGTCTCGCCCGTCTCGGCCAACTCCGCTTGGCTGACAGGTTCCGCGGCCGGTGCTGGTTCGCCCTGCTCGCCGTAAGTTTCCCCCGCCTCGGCAGCAACCGGCGCAGGCTCTGGCGCCGCCGTTTCCTCGTAGCCGGGGCTTTCAACCGTTTCGTCGATAGGCGCGACGGCATCGACATGAGCTTCAACCGGCTGGTGAGACGGCTCCTCGACAACGTCGCCATGACTGTCCTCGGCGTCTGTTTCGACAGCCGGGTGGGCTTCAGCGACAGCCGGGGGCGCTTCCTCGGCGACAGCGGGTTCCTCAGCGGCCTCGACGGGCTCGGCAGCAATCTCGGGCGGTGCCGCTGCCAGTTCCTCCTCAAGCGCCGGAAGCGCTTCGGCGTGATCGCTCTCGACTTCCATGATGGCCGCTTCCAGCTTGACCATCTGGCGCTCGATCATCTCGTCGGAGGGACGAGGCTTCATGCTTTCGAGTTGACGGCGGACGGCGCCCCTGGCCTTTTCATAGACCTTGGCCCGCATTTCGGGAACGTTGTCCGACAGACCATCGACGGTCCTTCGAATGACTGCAACAAAATCCGCCATCAGAACTTTCTCATACAATCGGCGTGTTTACGCCAGACCCATCCCCAGTCGCAAACGCGAGACTAGTCCTCAAACGGGTCTGTCACAAGTATCGTGTCATCGCGCTCGGGGCTGGTCGAAAGCAGCGCGACCGGCGCGCCGATCAACTCCTCCACCTGGCGAACATATTTGATCGCCTGGGCCGGAAGATCTGCCCATTTGCGGGCGCCGACAGTCGATTCCTTCCAGCCTTCCAGCGTAATGTAGACGGGCTTTGCCTGCGCCTGCTGCGCCTGGCCGGCCGGCAGATGATCGATCTCGACGCCGTCCAGCGTATAGCCGACGCAGATCTTCAGCTCATCGAGCCCGTCGAGCACATCAAGCTTGGTCAGCGCGATGCCGGTAATGCCATTGGTCGCCACAGACTGGCGCACAAGCGCTGCGTCGAACCAACCGCAGCGGCGCTTGCGACCCGTCACGGTGCCGAACTCGTGGCCCCTTTCGCCGAGGAACTGGCCGATTTCGTCGTGCAGTTCGGTCGGGAACGGTCCCTCGCCGACCCGCGTCGTGTAGGCCTTGGTGATGCCGAGGATATAGCCGAGCGCACCCGGACCCATGCCTGACCCTGCAGCTGCCTGCCCCGCCACGGTATTGGACGAGGTGACGAAAGGATAAGTGCCGTGATCGATGTCGAGCAGCGTGCCCTGCGCGCCCTCGAACAGGATGCGCGCACCCTTGCGGCGATGACGGTCGAGCAGCAGCCAGACGGTGTCCATGAACGGCAGGACCCGGGCTGCGATGGAGGACAGTTCCGTCATGATCGCCTCATGGCTCACTTCCGCCTCGCCAAGGCCGCGGCGCAGCGCGTTGTGGTGTGTCAGGAGACGGTCCACCTTGGCCGGCAGCGTGTCGAGGTCGGCAAGATCCATGACCCGGATGGCGCGGCGGCCGACTTTGTCCTCATAGGCAGGGCCGATGCCGCGGCGGGTGGTGCCGATCTTGGTGCCGCTGTTGGACGCTGCGTCTTCGCGGATACCGTCGAGCTCGCGATGCAGCGACAGGATGAGCGTCGCATTGTCGGCGATGCGCAGGTTTTCCGGCGTGATCGTCACGCCCTGCTTGTCGAGCTTCTCGATTTCGGCGATCAGCGCATGCGGATCGATGACGACGCCATTGCCGATGACGGCGAGCTTGCCCGGACGTACGACGCCCGATGGCAGCAGGGAAAGCTTGTAGCTGGTGCCGTCGATCACCAGGGTATGCCCGGCATTGTGACCGCCCTGAAAGCGCACGACGACGTCGGCGCGCTCCGAGAGCCAGTCGACAATCTTGCCTTTGCCTTCGTCACCCCATTGCGATCCGACCACCACGACATTCGTCATTTCAGTTTTCCTGTTTCCACGCGCCAGTCATTGCGCTGTCTTCAAACCCGCGCATCTATACTGTTTTGTTTTTTGGAAAGCGACCCTGTTTAGGGCTGGATCGGGGCTTTTTGCATGACAAAGAGGGCATTTAAGCCTCGAAGAGAAAGGCAGGGCCGACTTCGGCAGTGCGGGATCACAGCAGATACCCGCCGGACGGACAGGATTGACCGGTTATTCGCCCCTCCTTGCATCCGTCAGCAAGCACACTGCGCCAAGGTATTTTACAACGCGCGCCGTCACCCCCTGTTCGCAGCCAACGGCTACTGCATATTCCTTATACGACGAGTTATGGAGGAATTATGCAGGAGTTTCAAATCGCTAGAGCGCCGCACATACCTGCGTTCCGTCGCCTGTAGACCCGTCCCCATCCGGCACGGCTAATAATGCGGGGTTGCCTTATGTTCGCCGGATTGATTCAATGCGAACGCGGTGTGATGACGGCCCGATTTGACCGCGCTATTCCGCCTGTCGCCATCGTACTCCACTTGCCTCGCCCAGGAACGCCGTGCCCATAAATCTTCAAGCCTATGTCATTCTTTGCATCACCACCCTGATCTGGGGCGGCAACTCGGTCGCCGGCAAGATGGCGGTCGGCCATGTCAGCCCGATGATGCTGACCAGCTTGCGCTGGGTGGTTGCCTGTACCGTGCTTCTGATATTCGCGGCGCCGCAGGTGCGCCGCGACCTTCCCGCGATCCGCAGGAACTGGCTGCTCCTGCTCGGCTACGGCACGGTGGGCTTCACCGCCTTCAACGCGTTTCTATACTCAGCGCTGCAGTATACCAGCGCCATCAACGCCGTCATTGAGCAGGCCGGCATCCCCATGGTGATTTTCGTGCTGAACTACCTGCTCTTCCGCACGGCCTTTTCGATGGCGCAGATCGCCGGCTTCACGCTGACGCTGTTCGGCGTGGCGCTGACCGCGTCGCATGGCGATCTCTCCACGCTCCTGTCGCTCCAGCTCAATCAGGGTGATGCTCTGATGATGGCCGCCGTGCTCGTCTATGCCGGCTATACCGTGGCGTTGCGCTGGAAGCCGAATATTCACTGGAAAAGCCTGATCGCGATATCCGCCCTGGGCGCCCTGCTTAGCAGCATACCGCTCATCGTCTGGGAGTTTTCCACGGGCCGGCTCCTCTTGCCCGATGCTCAAGGCTGGGCCATCGTCGCCTATGCCGGCCTGTTGCCTTCGCTGGTGTCGCAAATACTCTATGTGCGCGGCGTCGAACTGATCGGTCCCAACCGCGCCGGCCTGTTCATCAACACAATCCCGATCTTCGGCACGCTCCTGTCCATCGCGCTCATCGGCGAGGCGCTGCAGACATTCCATGTCGTCGCCATGGTGCTGGTGCTGGGCGGCATCGCGGTTGCCGAGAGGGGCCGGCCGCGTCCGCAGCAAGAGGCCGAGGCGAGTTAGACCACTCTCAGCTTCCGCGGCCGGGCAGATCTCGCTCCATATAGACGGCCTGGCCGCCATAACACTCGAGCTTCGCAGCCAGTGCATCATCCATGCACACCGAAAAACCTTGGCCCTCCCAGAACCCCTGCGATCCATTGACCGAGACCAACGCGACCGTCCGATAACCGGCCAAACGGGCCTGCTCGGCAAGCAACGCCGAAATCTTGGCCCCAGCGCCGGAGCCGCGCGTACCCGGCAGCAATGCCAGGTCATGTAAATACCACGCGTCTGCCTCTGCAGGGATCGCCCCGAGCGGGACGTCGATCGGCGGCGGCGCCCGCCGGACCCAGGGGTGGCTCAGAACATATCCCGAAACCACCCCACCGTTTTCCAACACAAAGCATCCCTGCGGGCAAAGCAGCAGCCGTTCCAGAAGCACATCATGCGCCTCGGGCTGAAGCGCATGAGAGATGCACTGGATGTCATAGATCACACCAACGTCCGCCGCATCGGCAGGGCGCCAACGATGAGCCGTATTTTTCTCGGTCATGCCGCTCGCTTTCATCAACGACAAACGCGCCGGAAACAGGTCCGGCGCGTCCTTTTGTCAGTTTGGGGCTCCGCGCTCGCGCGCAGCGCTGATCAATCGACGTTAAACACCAGTTGCTTGGCCTGGCGGATTGCCGGGTTGGCCCGCAGCTTGTCGAGCACCTCTTCCGACACCGCACCATCGACATAAAGAAGCGCGATGGCATCGGAGCCGGCATGATGACGGCCGAGCTGGAAGTTGGCGATGTTGACGCCGGCATTGCCAAGGGTCGTACCGATGAAGCCGATCATGCCGGGAACGTCGGTATTGGTGATATAGACCATGTGATTGCCGACATCGGCATCCAGGTTGATATCCTTGATCTGGATGAAGCGCGGCTTGCCGTCCGAGAAGACGGTGCCGGCAACCGAGCGCGTCTGATTGGCCGTCGTCACCGTCAGCTTGATGTAACCGTCGAAAACGCCCGATTTGTCGCGCTTGACCTCGGAGAGGATGATGCCCTTCTCCTTGATCATCACCGGCGCCGAAACCATGTTGACGTCGGAGACCTGGCTGCGGATCAGTCCGGCAAGGGCTGCACTCGTCAGCGCCTTGGTGTTCATCGAGGCAGTCGAGCCGTCATAGAGGATCTCGATCTCCTTGATGGCGCTTTCCGTTACCTGGCCGACAAAGGCGCCGAGCACGTCGGCAAGCCTGATGAACGGCTTCAGGATCGGCGCTTCTTCAGCCGTGATCGACGGCATGTTGATGGCATTGGAAACAGCGCCCTTGACGAGGTAATCCGACATCTGCTCGGCGACCTGCAGGGCGACGTTCTCCTGCGCTTCCGTGGTGGAAGCGCCGAGATGCGGCGTGCAGACGACGTTCGGCAGGCCAAACAGCGGGCTTTCCGTCGCAGGCTCGACCTCGAACACGTCGAAACCGGCACCGGCGACATGACCGGACTTGATGGCATCTGCCAGCGCATGCTCGTCGACCAGGCCGCCGCGCGCACAGTTGATGATGCGTACGCCCGGCTTGGTTTTCGCCAGTGCTTCGCGGTTCAGGATGCCGCGTGTCTTGTCGGTCATCGGCACGTGCAGGGTGATGAAATCGGCCTGGGCCAGCAGTTCGTCAAGCTCGACCTTGGTGACGCCCATTTCTTCGGCGCGCTCTTTCGACAGGAAGGGGTCATAGGCGAGCACGTGCATCTTCAGGCCGATGGCGCGCGAGCAGACGATCGAGCCGATATTGCCGGCGCCGATGACACCCAGCGTCTTGCCGGTGATCTCGACGCCCATGAATTTCGATTTTTCCCATTTGCCGGCCTGGGTCGAGGTATCGGCCTGCGGCAGTTGGCGGGCAACGGCGAACATCAGCGCGATGGCGTGCTCGGCCGTCGTGATCGAGTTGCCGAACGGCGTGTTCATGACGATGATGCCGCGGCGCGATGCAGCCGGGATATCGACATTGTCGACGCCGATGCCGGCGCGGCCGATGACCTTGAGGTTGGTCGCAGCCGAAATCAGCTTTTCCGTCGCCTTGGTGGCGGAGCGGATGGCGAGACCGTCATAGTTGCCGATGATCTCGGCCAGCTTGTCCTTGTCCTTGCCGAGCTTCGGCTGGAAATCGACTTCGACGCCGCGATCGCGGAAGATCTGGACGGCGGTTTCCGACAATTCATCGGATACGAGTACGCGAGGTGCCATGAGAGGCCTCCATTGGTTTCGTCAAAAATTGAAAGGATATGGAAGACCGCGCCCTGCCGGCGCGGCCATAAGCCTGTCAGGCAGCAGCCTGGGAAAGCGTCGCCTTCTGGGTCGCAAACGCCCAGTCGAACCAGGGCATCAGCGCCTCGAGGTCGGCCGTCTCGATGGTCGCACCGGCCCAGATGCGGAAGCCGGACGGTGCGTCGCGGTAGGCGCCGATATCGTGGGCAACGCCCTGCTTTTCCAGAAGCGCCACCATGCCCTTGGCAAAGGCGTCCTGCGCGGCAGCGTCGAGGGCTGCAACATCCTTGTCGACGATCTTCAGGCAGACCGACGTATTGGACTGCGTTGCTTCCACAGCGGCCAGATTGGCGATCCAGTCCGTCTTTGCGACGAAGTCATGGATGACCTGCGCATTGGCATCGGCACGGGCGATCAGCGCCTTGAGGCCGCCAACCTTTTTGGCCCAGAGCAGGGCATCGATATAGTCCTCGACGCAGAGCATCGACGGCGTATTGATCGTCTCGCCCTGGAAGATGCCTTCGATGATCTTGCCGCCCTTGGTCATGCGGAAGATCTTCGGCAGCGGCCAGGATGGCTCATAGCTTTCCAGCCGCTCGACAGCGCGCGGCGAGAGAATGAGAATGCCGTGCGCACCCTCGCCGCCCAGAACCTTCTGCCAGGAGAAGGTGACGACATCGAGCTTGGCGAAATCGAGTTCCTGAGCGAAGGCCGCCGAGGTGGCGTCGCAGATCGTCAGGCCCTTGCGGTCGGCCGGAATGAAATCGGCGTTTGGAACGCGCACACCCGAAGTCGTGCCGTTCCAGGTGAAGACCACGTCGCGGTCGAAATCGAGCTTGGAGAGGTCCGGAAGCAGGCCGTAATCGGCCACGATCTTGCGGGTGTCGGGGAGCTTCAGCTCCTTGACGACATCGGATACCCAGCCGGAGCCGAAGCTTTCCCAGGCGACCATATCGACGCCGCGGGGCCCGAGCAGCGACCAGAGCGCCATCTCGACGGCGCCGGTGTCGGACGCCGGGACGATGCCGATGCGGTAGTCCGCCGGCACTTCCAGAACTTCGCGGGTGAGGTCGATGGCCTGCTTCAGCTTGCTCTTGCCAACCTTGGCACGATGCGAGCGACCGAGGGCTGCATCAGAGAGCGCATCGAGCGACCAACCGGGGCGCTTCGAGCAGGGACCAGAAGAGAAATGGGTGTTTTGCGGACGGATGTCCGGCGCAGCAGGGGTCGTCATCTGAGCTATCCTTCCAGATAGAAAGCCTCTCGTTAGGGAGAGGTGGCCTGCCGCCGTCAATATGGCGGACCGGGAAGGAAGTCAATAAACTTATGTCGCTGTTGAAAAGATTTTTGGCGCGACCAGCATGGCAGGGAGACTTGCGTCCCTGCCTACCACAACGCCAATCGCAGGCCGGCACGAACCTCATGACGGCCGAGGCCGTCGTCGCGCCCGCTTGTATCGCCGCTGCCGAACATGTCGCCATCATCGATCTGCGAATAGCGGTAACCGATGTCAAGCTTCAGCCGTTCCGTCACGTCATAGGAAACACCGGCCATCAGCGCATAGGTCAGGCGCCAGCTGCTGTCGCCATTGAAGGACTGGTCGATAGCGCCAGCGCCCGAACAGGCGGCCGCGCCCGGCAAGCAGCCGGTGCTTAGCGACACCTCGCTCCAGCGCAGGCGCGTCACGCCGAGGCCGGCGCCGAGATAGGGAGTCAGGCCGGCAAGCGTGCCCAGATCGACATAGCCGTTTGCCATGATGCCGATTGCCTTGTAGTCGGCCCGTTCGCTTGCGGCACAGGAGGTCCCAGCCGCCTCGCCGGCGCAGGGAACGTCCGCCTCGCCCGAACCATCGAACTCCCCGTCGAAATAATCGCCCGTTAGGTCAGCACGGAACATGTCGCTGAACTGATAGCCCACACCCAGGGAGCCGGAGAACGGTTTGCCGAAGCGAGCGTCGTCGAAGGACGCGGTGCCCGTCGTACCCGTGCCGGCGTCGAAGATGCGAACCGACGGATCGCCCTCCTGCGTCCAGCCGGCATAGCCGAGATCGCCGCGCAGATAGAACCCCTGGCCGCCCGTTTGCGCGGCAGAGATGGTGACTTCGGGCGCCTCGAGCAGATCATCCGCCGCCATCGCCTGATTGGCAGCGAGCAGCGCCAGCGCGGATGCAGAGAGGAGAATACGTCGCCAGTTCATCGTCGCGTCCTTGGAAAAGCTATCCGTCGCGGCGCGAAGCACCTTGGCCGGCCGCATTTACGAGGATTAACTATCGCAGCCGCTGGTTAACCATCGGTTAACCATGCTTCTTAACCAGATGACGGGCTGAACGGAAAAGGCCGCCCGGACACCGGGCGGCCTTCAACTGAAATCTCTGAATGCGGGTTACTTGTAGACGGCGGGCTCGACCGGCGGCACATAGGCTTCCTGGCAGCCGCTGAAGGAATAGCGCAGACCGGCGCGGGCTTCGTGCAGGTAGAGGCCCTCATCCGAACCCGGGCCGCCATTGGATGCATAGCCGAACATGTCGCCCCCGAGCACGTGGCGGAAGCGGTAGCCGACATCAGCCTTCAGGTTGCAGGTCAGATCGATCGCCGTACCGGCCATCAGGGCATAGGTGAAGCGCCACTTGTCGCGGCCGTCATGGTCGATCGTCGGATCGCAATTGCTCGGATCGGCCGTCTCGCAGCTCGTGTTGCGCAGATTGTCCCAACGGACCTGGGTGCCACCGATACCGCCACCGACATAGGGCGTGAAAGAACCGTAGGTGCCGATATCGACATAGGCGTTGGCCATCAAGCTCCATGCCGTCAGAGCCGCCACGTCACGCGACGTACAGGCAGCAGCAACACCGCAGGAACCCGTGGTCGAGCCTTCGAAGTCGGCGTCTCCAATGTAGTCGAGAGTCACGTCGGTGCGCAGATAGTCGTTGATCTGGTAGCCGACACCAATACCGGCCGTCCAGGTGTCATCGAGATCGGCATCGTCGAAGTCTTGAACGAAGCGGCCGGGGCCCTGATAGTAGTGCGCGCCGCGAAGATCGGTGAAGGCGTAGCCGACGTCGCCGCGCAGATACCAACCGCTGGCGGAAGCGACCTGAACCGGCTCGGCAATCGGCTGCTCGATCGGCGGCTCGTAGAGATCCGCAGCGAAGGCTGCGGTGCCGCTGAGCAACGCCGCAACAACGCCAATCAAAATAGACTTCATGGCCTCACTCCAAAATTTTTTTGTTGCTTGGTCAGCCGAGAGAGCGGCCTCCAATAAATGATGTCGAAGTGGATCATGAATAAGAAAGGTTAAGGTCCAATTAACTACAAAAATTTACCGTAACTATTAACGGGTTTGCTTGAAGACAAAGCAACGCCAGATGCCTTCCTAGCAATAGCTAAAAAAAGACCGGGCATAACCCGGCCTTCCTTACATCTCGGACGCAAATGCGCTTCAGGCGACGTTGCGAACGGCGCTGATGACACTGATCAGCTCGTCGACGATCCGTTCGACCTGCTGCCGGTCGTCACCTTCCGCCATGACGCGGATCAGCGGCTCGGTACCGGACGGGCGGATCAGCAAGCGGCCGTTCTTGGCAAGTTCCGCCTCCGCGTCGGCGATTGCCTGACGGACGGTGACGTTATCGAGCGACATGCCGGACGAAACCCGAACGTTCTTCAGAACCTGCGGTACCGGGTCGAAACGGTGGCACACTTCGCTGACCGATTTTCCCTGGCGCTTGACGCAGGCGAGAATCTGCAGCGCCGCGACAAGGCCATCACCGGTGGTGCCGAAATCCGAAAGGACGATATGACCGGATTGCTCGCCGCCGACATTGAAGCCATGCTGGCGCATGTGCTCGACCACGTACCGGTCACCGACCTTGGTGCGATGCAGGTTGAGGCTGCGTCCCTGAAGGTAGCGTTCGAGGCCAAGATTGGACATCACGGTCGCAACGATGCCATCACCGTTGAGCATGCCTTCGGCCGCCCAGCTGTCGGCGATGACCGCCATCAGCTGGTCGCCGTCGACGATCTTGCCGTGCTCATCGACGATCAGCACACGGTCGGCGTCGCCATCGAGCGCAATGCCGATATCGGCGCGCACCTCGTGCACCTTTTTCTGCAGGGTCTCCGGGTGGGTCGATCCGCAGTCAAGGTTGATGTTGATGCCGTTCGGTTCGTTCCCGATCGTCACGACGTCCGCGCCGAGCTCCCATAGGGCAAGCGGCGCGACCTTGTAGGCCGCACCGTTGGCGCAATCGATCGCGACCCGCAGGCCCTGGAGCGTCACGTCACGCGGCAATGTGCGCTTGGCGTGTTCGATATAACGATAGATGTCGCCTTCGACGCGCTTGGCCCGGCCGATTTCCTGCGATTTGGCGAGCTGCGCCGTCATATCCTTTTCGAGCAGTTCCTCGATCTGGCCTTCCATCTCGTCGGACAGCTTGTAGCCATCCGGACCGAACAGCTTGATGCCGTTGTCTTCGAAGGGATTGTGCGAGGCGGAGATCATCACGCCGATATCGGCGCGCAGCGAGCGCGTCAGCATCGCGACGCCGGGGGTCGGTATAGGTCCGAGCAGGAAGACATCAAGACCTGCGGCGGTGAAACCGGCCACCAGGGCATTTTCCAGCATATAGCCCGAAAGGCGCGTATCCTTGCCGATCACTACCCGGTGCCGATGCGCGCCATTGCGAAAGATCGTACCAACGGCAACGCCGACGCGCATGGCTAGATCCGGCGTCATCGGAAACAGGTTCGACTGTCCGCGGATACCATCCGTCCCGAAATATTTGCGCTTCATAAAAACTCCAATTCTTGTCAAAGGCGCCGGCGCAACGTCAGTCACAGGCCCGCCAGGGAGGCGCTTTTCCGCGACACCGGCCTTCCGGGTCACATAGCAGGCGCTCAGGCGTCAATCTGCGATCGCTCGGAAAACTGCGCATGGGTATTTTATTGCCATAAAACCTGCGCCACAACATCCCGTGGTATCATCAGAATTCATTACAGCGCGTTACCAAATTATTCAGGACAAAGAAAAACCGCCGCATCTTTCGGCGCGGCGGTTTTAATACGCATTTGTACCCGGTGTAAGCCTATTGCGGCTGCGGTTCGAACCCGCCTTCGGCCTCGTCGCCCTTATGGCCGACGGAACCGTCCTTCTTTGCGCCCGCCGACGGAACCGCGGAGCCGCGATGCGGAGGCGAGTCGTCGCCAAGGTCGCGCGCCGGCTTTTCGCCGCGGATCAGCGCCTTGATCTCGTCGCCGGTCAGCGTCTCGTATTCGAGCAAGCCCTCGGCAATCGCAACGAATTCGGTATGCATCTCGGTGATGATCCGCTTGGCTTCCAGGTATGCCTCGTCGATCAGGCGACGGATTTCGGTGTCGATCTTCTGCGAGGTCGCTTCCGAGACGTTCTTGGTCTGCGAAACAGAGTGGCCGAGGAAGACCTCCTGCTGGTTCTCGCCGTAGGCAACCTGACCGAGTTCATCGGAGAAGCCCCATTGCGTCACCATGGCGCGCGCAAGCTTGGTTGCCTGTTCGATATCGGACGATGCGCCGGAGGTGATGTTCTCCTTGCCGAAGGTGATTTCCTCGGCAACACGGCCGCCCATCATGATCGCCAGGCGCGACACCATCCACTTGTAGCTCATCGAATAGCGATCGCCTTCGGGAAGCTGCATGACCATGCCGAGAGCGCGACCGCGCGGAATGATCGTCGCCTTGTGCAAGGGATCGGCAACCGGAACCTTGAGCGCCAGAATAGCGTGCCCGGCCTCGTGATAGGCAGTCAGCTTCTTCTCGGCTTCGGTCATGGCGGAGGAGCGGCGCTCCGCACCCATCATGATCTTGTCCTTGGCGTCTTCGAATTCCTGCATGGTGACGACGCGCTTGTTGCGGCGCGCAGCCATCAGGGCGGCTTCGTTGACGAGGTTCATCAGATCGGCGCCCGAAAAGCCGGGCGTGCCGCGTGCAAGGACCTTGAGATCGACATTCGGCGCCAGCGGCACGTTGCGGATGTGCACCTTGAGGATACGTTCACGGCCGTTGATGTCGGGGTTCGGCACGACGACCTGGCGGTCGAAGCGGCCCGGGCGCAGCAGCGCCGGGTCGAGAACGTCCGGGCGGTTGGTCGCGGCAATCAGGATGATGCCTTCATTGGCCTCGAAGCCGTCCATCTCGACCAGCAGCTGGTTCAGGGTCTGCTCGCGCTCGTCGTTACCGCCGCCGAGACCGGCACCGCGATGGCGACCGACGGCGTCGATTTCGTCGATGAAGATGATGCATGGCGCATTCTTCTTCGCCTGCTCGAACATGTCGCGGACACGCGATGCACCGACACCGACGAACATTTCGACGAAGTCCGAGCCGGAAATCGTGAAGAAGGGCACATTGGCTTCGCCAGCCACGGAGCGGGCAAGCAACGTCTTACCGGTGCCGGGGGGCCCAACGAGCAGAACGCCGCGCGGAATGCGGCCGCCAAGGCGCTGGAACTTCTGCGGATCGCGCAGGAATTCGACAATTTCCTCGAGATCCTGCTTGGCTTCGTCAACACCGGCAACGTCGTCAAACGTCACGCGGCCGTGCGCTTCGGTAAGCAGCTTCGCCTTGGACTTGCCAAAGCCCATTGCGCCGCGCGAGCCGCCCTGCATCTGCCGCATGAAGAACAGCCAGACGCCGAGGATGAGAAGCATGGGCAGCAAAGTGCCGACATAGCTCAGGAAGCCGGAGGATCCGTCGGTTTCGGGGCGAACCGTCACGGTTACGTTCTTGGCTTCCATGCGTTCGGTCAAAGCCGTGTCGATCGCAGGCGCATAGGTCTGGAAGGTCGCGCCGCTTTCGGTGTAGGAGCCGATCACCTTGTTGCCGGTGATCAGCACTTCCTTGACGCGGCTGCCATCGACGTCCTTCAGGAACTGGGAAAAGGGAATATCCTTGGACCCGGTGCGCTCCGTCGGCTGCTGAAACATGCTGAACAGCGCGATCAGCAGCAGGGCAATGATTGCCCAAAGGGCAAAATTTCGAAAATTAGGGTTCATCGAACTCCCCGGAACCTGTCGCAACCCTCAATGATTTGTGGCTGCATTGTTATGTCTAACATAGGGTTGCGCGACCGGCTTGCCAAGGTAAACTCAGGTTCAACCTGTCTTTTCCGTCAAAACATCGTGAACCGGAGGAGCAAGATACCGGTCACGGCCAAAGAGCGCAGCAATGCTATTGGCCATCATCAGGTCGAAACGCGGCAAAAAGGTGTCGTACAAGCCGATACTGGTTTCGACCAAGGGCTTAGAGGACAAGGCGCCCTGGCCCACCTTAGAGAAGACCGGAGCGGATTTCGCCGCGCGCTTGACGATCGCCTCCGGCAGACCTGCGGCAATCGGTCTCGCCGCAAATTCCCTGGCGTCGACACCACCGGCGACTGCCACCGGCTCTTGCCCGATATTGGAAATGAGGAAACGGCCGTCCCAGATCGCTTTCTGGCGAGGCCGAATGACGATTTCCGGCAAGTTCCTTGCCTCGCGATAGAGATACAGACCTGAACGGCGGCGGTCGAAAACCACCCGCCCGGCCGTCATTCGGCCGTCCCGTCCCTCGGCCAGGAAGGCGGCAAGCCGGGCCGCCGTCTCGCGCCCCGGCAGATGGCGCCTGCCACCGAGGACTGCGGTGAGCGACAGGATTGCACGGCGCCAATCCGGATCTGACATATCTCCGGCAAGCGCCGGATCGATCCGTGCGACAGACCGCTCGAAGACCGCGACATGCCGCTCCAGCAGATCGGCGACGCGTGCGCTGGAGCGGCGCCGCGCTTCGGTCGCCGCCATGAAGCGATCTGTGGTCGACCGAGTGTCGTCGTGGAGCGCCTGGCGAACCCGGACCCGCTCGAAGCGAGGATTGGCGTTGCTGGGATCGTCGAACCACTCTTCGCCCCGCAGCGCGAGGTAGCCGCGGATATCGGCCCGACGCTGATTCAGAAAAGGCCGCAGCACCCAGACGCGACGGTCGACAAGCATTCCATCCGCCATTCCGGCCAGGCCTGGCGCATCCGGACGCGAGCGGCTTTGCCGCATGACAACGGTTTCAGCCTGATCTTCGGCGGTATGCGCAGTCACGATGCATTGCGCGCCCGCCTCCTCCGCTGCATCGGCCAACAGCACGTAGCGAGCCTCGCGGGCGGCAGCCTGAAGACCGGTCGCCGACTTTTCACCCAGCCAGCGACGCGTCAAATGAGGGATATTCCTGCCCGCACAAAACTGCGCGACGGCATGTGCTTCGCTGGCGGATTCCGGACGCAAGCCATGGTCGACGGTGCAGGCGGAAAGGGAAAATGCGGAAAAGCCGCGCGCAATCGCTTCGTGCAGCGCAAGCAGCAGCCCCTTCGAATCGCTGCCGCCGGATACCGCGACCAGGATCATGCAGGGTGTCTTGAACGTCGAGAGAAATTGTCTGGCCGCTTCGACGACGGCGAGCGGCGCATCGCCATCTGCCTCAGCAGGCAAGGCGGCTCTGTTCGCTGGTGACCTTGGCCTTCACCGCCTGGGACGCCTTGGGATAGCGCTTCTTGACCTCGCGTAGCGTCGCGCAGGCTGTGTCCTTGTTGTCGAGGGCTGCGAGCGACATGCCGAGCTTCAGCAGCATTTCCGGCGCCTTCGGCGACTTGCCGTAGTTCTGGTGCGCATTCAGGAAAGTCTTTGCCGCGTCGTTGAACTTGCCCTGCGAATATTGCGCCTCGCCCATCCAGAAGCTGGCATCGGCGGCTTTTTCGCCGTTCGGGAAGACGTCCAGATAGTCGCGGAATTCGTTTTCGGCCTGGCTGTAGTCGCCGGTCAGCACATGGCCGTAGGCGGACTGATAGAGATCGCCGGGATTGTCGAGCGCTGCCGTCTGCTGCTGGCTGTCGGGTGTCTCGTTGATACCCTGATCGACGCCCGGAAGCGGGGCTTCGAGATTGGTCGCGTTTCGATTTGCCGCAACAGGGTTGCCGTTCTCATCGAAGACGATTTCGCCAAGCGTCGTCGGCGGAGCACCCGTGTTACCGCCCGCAGTCGTGTCCGATCCCAAACCTGCGTTGGGATCGGTTGCCGCTGCCTGATCATCCGTTGCCGGCAAGCCGGCGGATGCAGTGTCGTCTGTCGCCGGCTTTTCCGCCTGGCTCTTCTTGGTCGAGCCCGACTTGCCGCTTTCCAGGTCCTGGAAGCGGAACTCGTTGTCTTCCTGGAACTTGCGGATCTGCTCCTGCATCTGCAAAAGCTGGAAGCTCATTTCCTCGATACGCCCGTTGAGCGAGCGGATCTGTTCCTCGAGCTGCCCGATGCGTCCAATCTCGCTGGACTGGACCTTGAGCAGCGGCGCTCCGCCCGGCGACTTGGTCTCGCCATGGATTGCGCGGTTGAAAAGTGCGGAAAGCGGCATGGCGGTCACTGTCTGCCCGAAACCCGCAAAGGCGGTGAGGCCGATCAATCCCGCCACGACAAAATGTTTCATGTCATGTGTCCCGTTTGTGTATCCACTCTCGCCCGCAACCGTTGCAAATCAGGCGCCGGGCGATTGCCGCACAGTTTTCCAATTGGCCTCAAAAAGCAACGGAGTTCGGTGAAAGTGTGACAAAAAAGAAAGGGCGGCCCGAAGACCGCCCTTCCATAAGATTTTTCGAATGTCGGCAATTACATGCCGGCGCCACCGAGAACCGTGACGGCGCGGCGGTTCTGCGACCAGCAGGAAATGTCGTCGCAGACGGCAACCGGCTTTTCCTTGCCGTAGGAGATCGTCTTCATCTTGCCGGCCGGGATGCCGCGCGAAGCGAGATAGTCGCGGGTCGCGGCAGCGCGGCGTGCGCCGAGTGCAAGGTTGTATTCGCGGGTGCCGCGTTCGTCGGCGTGACCTTCGATCGTGATCGCATAGTTCGGGTAGCGCTGCAGCCACTGGGCCTGCTTGTCGAGTGTCGCCTGCGCGTCGGCACGGATCGAAGTGGAGTCCGTATCGAAGAAGATGCGGTCGCCGACATTGACCGTGAAGTCCTGCGCCGAGCCCGGCGTCGCTGCGTTCAGGCCGAGTTCGCCAGCGCTGTTCGGCAGATTGTTCTTCTTCGAGGCGCAGCCGGCAATCGCGAGCGTCATGAAGAGGGCAACCATGACCGGATTGCGAGCGAGGGTTTGCATGCGGCCTTCGGCCTTGGCGTGAATGCGGCTCATGGGCCGGTCTCCTTGGATGTCTAAATTCAGGGTTGCCAGACTGTAACCGGAAGCGGTTAATCCACTTTCAACAGGTATGGTTAACAGAGTGTCAAAATATGCGTGAAGCCTTGCTAGATCAGCCCTTTGCGGCAAGAAAGCGGCGGCTCGCCACTTTCTTGCCGCATCGCAGCAACGCTATTCGAGCAGCGGCGACCAGGCCGGATCGGATGCAAAGCCCTGAGTGGCGATCAGCTGCTCGTTGTAGCCGGTAAGGTCGATCGAGTAGAGCTGCGGCCCGCCGGCACCGGCGTTCTGGCGGAAGAACATCAGCACGCGGCCGTTCGGTGCCCAGGTCGGGCCCTCATTGTGGAAGCCCGTCGTCAGGATGCGTTCGCCCGAACCGTCCGGCTTCATCACGCCGATCGAGAACTTGCCGCCCGATTGCTTGGTGAAGGCGATCAGGTCGCCGCGCGGTGACCAGACGGGCGTAGAATACGACCCGTCGCCGAAGGAGATGCGGTTCTGACCGCCGCCCGAAGCGCTCATGACATAGAGCTGCTGGCGGCCGCCGCGGTCACTTTCGAAGACGATCTGGCTGCCATCCGGCGAATAGGACGGCGAGGTGTCGATCGCAGCCGTCGAGGTCAGGCGCGTCGTCGTGCGCGAACGCAGGTCCATCGTGTAGATGTTGGCGTTGCCTTCCTGCTGCAGGCTCATGATGACCCGCTGGCCATCCGGCGAGAAGCGCGGAGCAAAGGTCATGCCGGGGAAATTGCCGACGACTTCGCGCTGTCCGGTTTCGAGCTGCAGCAGGTAGACGCGCGGCTCGTTGCCCTCGAAGGACATGTAGGTGATTTCCTGCTTGTTCGGCGAGAAGCGCGGCGTCAGCACGATATCGTTGGAATTGGTGACCGCGCGGGCGTTGAAGCCATCCTGGTCCATGATCGCCAGCTGCCGCTTGCGCGCCGTCTTCGGACCACTTTCGGCGACATAGACGATGCGGGTGTCGAAATAGCCCTTTTCGCCGGTGATCTGCTCGTAGATCGCATCGGCGATGATATGGGCGACGCGGCGCCAGTTTTCCGGCTGGGTGAAGAACTGCTGCCCCGTCATCTGTTCGTTGGCAAATGTATCCCACAGGCGGAACTCGGCCTTCAGGCGGCCATCGCCTTCCTGCGTCACGCGGCCGGTGACGAGCGCCTGCGCATTGATGACCTTCCAGTCCTCGAAGCGCGGAGCGGCATCGGGATTGGAGATCTTCTCGATGAAGGCGGCCCGGTCGATCGGCGCAAACAGGCCGGATCGCTTGAGGTCGGCTGCGACCACGTCGGAAATCTTCCGCCCCAGTTCACCCTGCAGGAAATCACTGACAGCGATCGGCATGGGCTCGACATTGCCCTTGTTGATGTTCAGTTCGACGCGCGCGGAAACAGGCGAGGTCGACAATGTGACCACTGCCGCGAGTGCGACGAGAAAACGGAAAAGGTTGCGTTTCAGCATATATCGAAGCCTTTCAGCCATTCATTCATTCATTTTATGTCACTGGATCGACATGGAACTCGGGTCGAAATTGACGACCATCTCTCTCCATGAATCGTATTTGTCTGCCGGCAGGCCCTGGAAGGGCAGCGACTTCAGGATAGCGCGGCGCACGCTGCCGATCATCGTCCGGCGGGCCGTTTCCGAGCCGCCCGTGGTCTCCACCTCGGGTTCGCCGACAATGTTGCCCTGCGGGTCGAGCTCGAAGCTCACCGTCAGTTTCATGCCGTCCAGGCCTTCGATGCCGGCAAAGGAGCTCCAGTTCTTCTGGATCTGCCCGCGCAATGCGTCCATCTCGTTCTGCGAAAGCGTGTTGCCGGTCGTCTTGGATGCTCCGAATGCCTTCTCGGTCTTGCCGCTCTTTGCACCGCCGTTCGCGGGGTCCGTCTTGTTGAGCAGGGCCGCCACCTCGTCCGCATTGAAGTCTGACTCGTTCTGGGACGAGGCCTTCTTCTTCTCTTTCTTGTTTTCTTCGTTCTTGCGGTCCGGCGTCTTTGCGGTCTGGGCGGGTTTCTCGACCTTCGGCTTAGTCACCGGCGTCGGGATCTTGTCCGGAAGCGCTTCGGCTTCAGGATTTTCCGCCGGCTGCTCCTCGACCGGCTGTTCCTCGGGCTTGGGCTCCGGCTTTACCTCTTGCTTAGGCTCGGGAAGAGAAGCAACTTCCGTCGCAGGTTCGGAAGCCGGTTTTTCCTCGGTAATTTCCTTGCTGTCTTCCTTCGCCGGATCGGGTGTCGGCAGAGCCTTCTCTGTCTTTTCCGGTGCGGCTGCCGATACGTTGTCGCTGGGCTTGGCATCCGGCTTGGGCGGGGTCTTTATGTCGACCTTGTTCTCGCCGACATTCTCCGCGTTTTCGACGGTATCCGGGCGCTTGGTCGGCGTGACCGACGGTATTTCGGCTTTGGGCGCTTCCTTGTCGCCTTGCTGCAGCTTGGTCAACTCTTCGATGGGGACCATATCGACAGGCATTGCCTCGACATCGGCGACCTCGAAATCTGCCGGACTGCCGAGCGAAACCAGCGCCCAGGTCAGCACCAGGGCGTGCAGCACAGCGGATGTGACGAGACTGGTCTTCATCGCAGCGCTCTACTGGTCCTTCTTCGGCTGGGTCACGAGGCCGATGTTCTTGAAGCCGGCCTCCTGGATGCGCGACATCACGTCGGCGATCACGCCGTAGGGCGAAGTCGCGTCGCCGCGCACGAAGATGCGCTCGCTATAGCCTGTCGTGGCGATCGCCTCGAGCTTGGCTGCGACTTCCTCGACCGGGATCGGTGTTTCCTGCAGGAAGACCTGGCCGTCGCTCTTGACGGAGATGGTGATCGGCTGCGTTTCGGAATTGAGCGCCTTTGCCTGCGTTTCCGGCAGGTCGATCGGCACGCCGACCGTCATCATCGGGGCGGCGACCATGAAGATGATCAGGAGCACCAGCATCACGTCCACGAAGGGCGTGACGTTGATTTCGCTCATGATGGCCTTGCCGCGGCCGCGCCGGCGGCGTCCGCCGCCCGATCCCTTCGATCCGCCTACTGCCATACCCATAGCAAATACTCCGTCTCTTGGGCCCGGTTACTGCGCGGCCTGGCGCGGCTGCTGCAGCTTCTCGTCGATCTGGCGGGAAAGGATGGCCGAGAACTCGTCGGCAAAGCCTTCCATGCGGGAGGTGATCTTGCCGGCGTCAGCGGAGAACTTGTTGTAGGCGATGACCGCCGGGATAGCGGCAAGAAGGCCGATCGCGGTGGCAAGCAGCGCCTCCGCGATACCTGGCGCGACAACCGCAAGGTTGGTCGACTTCGAACCGGCGATCGCCTGGAACGAGGTCATGATGCCGACGACCGTACCGAACAGGCCGACGAACGGACCGGCCGAGCCGATGGTGGCAAGCGAACCGAGCCGCGCTTCAAGCGCTTCGGACTCCCGCGAAAGCGTGACATCCATGGCCCGGTCGATACGCATCTGCAGGCCGATCGGCGAACGGGCACCGCGCTCGAAGGATTTCTTCCACTCGCGCATCGCCGAGACGAAGATCGCGCCCATGCCGGAAGTCTGACGATCCGACAGCGTCCGATAGAGTTCCTCGAGCGACTGACCCGACCAGAACACCTGTTCGAAGGCGTCCAGCTGGCGGCGAACCTTGCCGTATTTGAGTGTCTTGTCGACGACGATCGCCCAGGTCCAGACGGAGGCACCAATCAGCCCCAACATGACCAGCTTGACGACGAAGCCCGCTTCCATGAAAAGCGACCACAGCGTTACGTCCGTCGTCGCCGCAGCCAATCCAACCTGTTCCATAGTCTCAAATCCCCGAATCCAAACACCCGGCAAGAGCAGTCTCATGCTCACAGCCAGGTAGCTCAAACGTCATTGTTGCAAGATTGACCCGGCAGCTGCCGATAACCGGCCTCATGCCGATCGTTAAGCTTCCTGTCTGCCTTCTTGCGTTCAATCTTGGTGAAAGGATGACGTGCACCGCACAAAACCCTAATACGGGCATTAAGACATCATTATGGTTAAGGGAGCGTTACTTTATTGCACTGCAATCGCGATGGGCGAAAGCAGACGGCAGGCCGCTCGGGGAACCTTCCACCGCCCGCCGCGTTAGCCGCCCATGAGCACCAACACGCCGAAGAAATCGCCGAAACGTCCCGCACGGCCGCATTTCGATCACCGCGACCGTCTTATCCTTGCACTCTATGCGCAACTCCGGGCCGAGCGGGAGACCCGCGAGGCGCTGGAATGGGCGATCGAGAATGACGCGATATCGCCCGACGTGCTGCAGGCCATGATCTCCGACCCCGTGCCGGTCATTACCAGTGAGGATGTGGCAGCGCTCGAGCGCCTGCTCGCCCGCGACACCACCAGGAACATTCCGCACTAGCCCGCTTGAACTCAAAAGGTGGAAACATGGCATCGCGTGCATTGTTGAAAGGGCAGTTGCCCTTCGCCCTCGTCTCCATACCCACCGAAGTCTTCAGCGCGACTTCCGGCAGGAAGGCCGACACCGTCCCCTTCGATGCGACGATGTCCGCCTTGAAAAACAGCCGCGAAGGTGGCGGCGGGAAATCACCTGCTTGAGGCCCGGCCATGGTTCAGCAGCACCATTCCCTCATCGAATATAATCGCAAGCGCGACTTCACCAAGACATCGGAGCCGAAGGGCGCGGCGCGGCGGTCGAAGCCCGGCAAGCTTTTCCTGATCCAGAAACATGATGCGACCCGGCTGCACTATGATTTCCGGCTGGAATGGAAGGGGGTGCTGAAAAGCTGGGCCGTGACGCGCGGGCCGAGCATCAACCCGCAAGACAAGCGCCTTGCCGTGCGCACCGAGGACCATCCGCTGGCCTATGGCGATTTCGAGGGTACGATCCCCGAAGACCAATATGGCGGCGGCACCGTGATGCTGTGGGATACCGGCTGGTGGGAGCCGGACAACGACCCGGATGAAGGGCTGAAGGAAGGCAAGCTGAAATTCCACATCCATGGCCAGCGTCTGCGTGGCGGCTGGACGCTCGTACGCATGAAATCTCGCGAGGGAGAAAAACGCGAGAACTGGCTGCTGATCAAGGAGGACGACGAGGACGCTGACCCCGACGGCGAAAGCCTGCTTACGGAAAACACGACCAGCGTCAAGACCGGCCGGTCGATGGAGGAGATCGCTTCGGGCCGCGGCGAAACGAAGGCCCACATCTGGCAGTCCAACAAAAGCACTGCCGAAAACGTCAAGGCGGGTGCCGTTGCTACGGAGAACGCGCCGCCCCGCCCGAGCGCAAAGATGCAGACGGGCACAAAACCGGCGTTTCAAAGGCCGCAGCTTGCGACCCTCGTCTCCGGGGCCCCCGCAGGCGAGGACTGGCTGAACGAGGTAAAATTTGACGGCTACCGACTGATGGTCGCCATCGGCAAGGGGGGTGTCACCTGTTTCACCCGCACCGGCCTCGACTGGACGGAAAAATTCCCCGACATCGTCGAGGGTTTCTCCAAGCTCGATTGCAAGAGTGCTTTGATCGATGGCGAAGCGGTCGCAGCTTCCGAAACAGGCTCGAAATTCTCCGCCTTGCAGAAGGCGCTGAAGAGCGGTGGCGAAACGCGCTTCTATGCTTTCGACCTGCTGCATCTTGACGGCAAGGACCTGCGCGGCAAGCCGCTGACCGCGCGCAAGCGGGTACTCAAGACGCTGATCGAGACGCTGGGCGGCAGCCGGTCGGTGCAGTACAGCGAGCATGTCCAGGGCAATGGCGAGAAGGTCTTCCAGGCCATGTGCAGGGCCGGCCAGGAGGGGATCATCGCCAAGCGGGCGGATGCGCCCTATCGCGAGGGACGCGTCGGCAGTTGGCTGAAGATCAAATGCACCAAAAGACAGGAGTTCGTCATTGGCGGCTACTCGCCGTCTGACAAACGCGGCCGCGCCTTCGCCTCGCTGTTGGTCGGCGCCTATCAAGGGGGCAAGTTCGTCTATCAGGGCCGCGTCGGGACCGGCTTCGATGAGGACATGATGGCTGATCTCGCGTCCTGTTTCGCGAAGCTGAAAATCGACAAGCCGGCCTTCGACGCCGTGCCGCGCGAGATCGCGCGTGGCGCCGTCTGGCTCAAGCCGAAGCTTGTCGCCGAGATCGATTTCACCGAATTTACCGATGATGGCCACATCCGCCACGGGGCCTTCGAGGGCCTGCGCGAGGACAAGGAGGCGACTGCCGTGACACTGGAATCGGAAAAACCCGTCTCGACGAAATCCGTGCGGAAGAACGCGGCCGAACGCGAGGCGCCCTCAACAGCCTCGACGAGCAAGACGACGACCAAGCGCAAGGAAACCGATGCCGAAGGCGATGTGCTCGGCATCCGCATTTCCCATGCCGACCGCCTGCTCTTTTCGGATCCGGACATCACCAAGATCGACCTTGCCCGCTACTACGGCGTCGTTGCCGACCGGATGCTGCCGTTTGCCGCCAGGCATCCGGCATCGATCCTGCGCTGCCCGCAGGGTCCAGACCATCAATGTTTCTACCAGAAACATGCCGGCGACGGATTCCCGGACGAAATCCACCAGGTGCCGATCGAGGAATCGGACGGCGACGTCGCGAACTACCTCTATGTCGATGACGCGAAAGGCCTCGTCGCTGCCGTGCAGATGGGCACGATCGAATTTCATATCTGGGGCTCGACCATCGACAGGCTCGACGCGGCCGACCGCCTGGTCTTCGACCTTGATCCCGATCCGAGCGTCACGTTCGAAACGGTGAAGACCGCGGCCGTCGCTCTGCGCGAGACACTCGAGGATATCGGCTTGAAATCCGTTGCCATGGTCTCGGGCGGCAAGGGCATCCACATTATCGTGCCGCTATCGCGCAAAGCCGCCTGGGAGGATGCCAAGGCCTTTGCCAAGGCGTTGTCCGTCAGGATCGCCGACCAGGACCCCGACCACTATATCGCCACCATGTCGAAGGCGAAGCGCAAGGGGCGCATCTTCATCGACTGGCTGCGCAATGAACGCGGCGCAACCGCCGTCGCTCCGTATTCCATCCGGGCCCGCAAAAGCGGTCCGGTCGCAACACCTGTCACCTGGGAGGAACTCACCGGCCTGGACGCCGCCAACAGCTTCCATATTCCAGATATCCTTGGCAGGATCGATAATGGAAATGACCCCTGGGCCGAAGCCAGGGATTGGAAGCAGAGCATCACCAAGGCAATGCTGAAAGCGGCGGGTGCGGAGAGCTGATCAGCCCTGCCCCAAAAACTTCTTGCCCAGCGCTTCCGGCAGCCGGCGCGGCCGGCCCTGCCCGTTGATCACGGCAATGATCACCTTGGCGGCGATCAAAAGCGTGCCCTCACGGCGTATTTCCTGGCCCAGCACCATCTTGGCGCCACCCGCCTTTTCCGTCGTCGTGGTGATCGTCAGGATGTCGTCCATGCGCGCCGGCGCCTTGAAGTCGATTTCCATGCGATGGACAACGAAGACGAGACCTTCCGCATCCCCCTCGATTGCCAGCGTCGCCTGCTCGACACCCAAAAGCCGCAAATAGTCGGTGCGGGCCCGCTCCATGAAATGCAGGTAGCGGGCGTGATAGACGACGCCGGAGAAATCGGTGTCTTCGTAATAGACCCGCTGCACCAGCCGGTGCCCGTGATCTGTCAGTTCGCCGGAAAGCGCGATCAACGTCATTCATAACCTCGGAAGTTTTCTTTTCCTGTGGCGGAACAAACGCCGTTTGGCAAGCATTGTCGTCCTGTCACATTCCATCCCTATCACCGTCACATAATTTTCCACGTGAGGAGATTCGCTGCATGAAGATTGCTGTCCTTGGCGGTGATGGCTTCGTCGGCTGGCCGACGGCCCTGCATTTGTCCGACGCCGGGCATGACATTCACATTCTCGACAATCTCTCGCGACGATGGATCGACACGGAACTCGGGGTCCAGTCTCTCACCCCGATGGATTCCATCCAGGAACGGACCCGCATCTGGCATGCCGAGACCGGCCGCCGCATCCATTTTCACCTGATCGATCTCGCCCGCGACTATGAGTTGCTGAAAAACTGGCTTGCGGAAAACCGTCCGGACGCGGTCATCCATTTCGCCGAGCAGCGCGCCGCGCCCTATTCGATGAAAAGCGACCGCCACAAGAACTACACGGTCAACAACAACGTCAACGCCACCCACAACCTGTTGAACGCGCTGGTCGAGATCGGCCTCGACGCCCACCTGGTCCATCTCGGCACGATGGGCGTCTACGGCTATTCGACCGTCGGCGCGGCGATCCCGGAAGGCTATCTGCCGGTTGGCATCGAGATTGAGGATGGCCGCACCGTCGCCCAGGACATCCTCTATCCGGCCAATCCCGGCTCGATCTACCACATGACCAAATGCCTCGATCAGTTGCTGTTCCAGTTCTACGCCAGGAACGACGGCATGCGGATCACCGATCTGCATCAGGGCATCGTCTGGGGCACCCACACCAAGCAGACCCGCCGCCACACACAGCTGATCAACCGCTTCGACTATGATGGCGACTATGGCACGGTGCTCAACCGTTTCCTCATCCAGGCGGCGATCGGCTATCCGCTGACCGTTCATGGCACCGGCGGCCAGACCCGCGCCTTCATTCATATCCAGGATTCCGTGCGCTGCATCGAACTGGCCCTGATGAACCCGCCCCAGCGCGGCGCCCGCGTCGAAATCTTCAACCAGATGACCGAGACCCACCGGATTCGCGATCTTGCGGAAATGATCGCCGGCCTCACGGGCTCGGAAATCGCCTGGCTGCCCAACCCACGCAAGGAAGCTGCGGAAAACGATCTCGTCGTCCGCAACGAGAAGTTCCATGAACTCGGCCTCAACCCAACGAGGCTGCAGGATGGCCTGCTTGCGGAAATCATCGACGTTGGCAGGACATATGCCTATCGCGTCGACCGCAGCCGCATTCCGGCCGTTTCGGCCTGGACCAAGGGCATCGCCACCAAGATCAACCACGATCCGGAAGGCCGGAGGCTGAAATCGGTTTCATGACGCAATCCGGTCTGGTTCCTGATGGCATCACACCTTCCGGTCCCGCCGGATCGCACAATGCGTTCGTCACGCTGGTGACGAACGCCGACTACGCCATGGGAGCGACCGCGCTTGCCCGCTCCATCAGGCTGACGAACACCCTGGCGGATATTGTCGTACTCCATACGGGGGGAGTGAACGCGTCGGCATTGGAGCCATTGATCGCGCTTGGGTGCCGGCTGGCTGCCACCGACCTCCTGCCGCTGTCGGATGCCTTCAACGAACGTCATGGCCGCAAGAATGTTCATGACACTGCCCCTTTCACCAAGGGCCGCAAACCCGACTTCCACTCGCCGCTCGACAACTTCTGCAAGCTGCGGCTCTGGCAACTCACGGAATACGACCGCTGCATCTTCATCGATGCCGACGCGCTGGTGTTGAAGAACATCGACCGGTTTTTCGCCTATCCCGAATTTTCCGCAGCCCCCAACGTCTATGAGAGCCTTGCCGACTTTCACAGGCTGAACTCGGGCGTCTTCGTCGCCCAGCCGTCACGCCGGACGTTCGAAACCATGCTGACACGGCTTGATGCGCCCGATGCCTTCTGGCCGCGCACCGACCAGACCTTTCTTGAGAAGTTCTTCCCCGACTGGCACGGCCTGCCTGTCACGATGAACATGCTGCAATATGTCTGGTTCAACATGCCGGAGCTGTGGGATTGGGCTTCGATCGGCGTACTGCACTACCAATATGAAAAACCTTGGGAAAAGGACCATCCAAAGGAACAAAGGCTGCGACCGCTGGTCAACCTGTGGCATGCTTTCTTCACAGGCGAGAACCTCCCGGACATTGCCAATCTGCCGAATCCGGGCCCGCCAAACCCGGACTGAATTCAGGAAGCTCATGACCCGCGTTCTCGTTTCCGGCGGCACAGGCTATGTTGGCCGCTTCATCGTCGAGCACCTGCTGGCGGGCGGCTACAAGGTCACCGTTGGCGGCCGCACCGCGCCCGAACCAGGCTTCTTTTCGAAGGACGTTCCCTTCGTTCCGCTGATCCTCGATCCCGAAGGAGACCAGATCGAGGCCTTCGACAACGTCTACTATTTCGTCCACGCCGCCTTCGATCACCTGCCCGGAAAATTTCGCGGCGGCGAAGGAAGCGACCCCGATCGATTTCGTCGCGCCAATCTGGACGGCAGCGTAAGGCTGTTTGAAGCAGCGCGCGATGCCGGTGTTCGCCGCTGTGTCTTCCTGTCGAGCCGCGCCGCCTACGGTCTTCGTGCAGGCGCCGCTTTGCTGAGCGAAGGCATGCAGGCCAAGCCCGATACGCTCTATGGCGAGGTAAAGCTGCAGGCCGAGCGCAGCCTGCTTGCGCTTTGCGGCCATGGCTTCGTCGGCGTCAGCCTGCGGGCCACGGGGATTTACGGTCCCGCCGGGCCGGGCCGAAAACACAAATGGGCAGCACTTTTTGAGAACTACCTGTCGGGAAAGGCCGTCTGCCCTCGTGCCGCGACGGAAGTGCATGGCGAGGATGTCGCCAAAGCTGTGCGGTTGATGCTGGAGGCCGACGCCGTGCGAATCAATGGCGAGACCTTCAACCTGTCGGATATCCTGACCGACAACCATGAAATCCTCTCCATGCTTCAGCGGGTGACCCACTGTCCGCATCCGCTGCCGGAACCAGCGGATGGCAGCGCCTGTAACCGGATGGCAACCTGCAAGATCGAAGCGCTGGGCTGGAAGCCCGGCGGCAGGGATCTGCTGCGCCGGACGATCGAACGGCTGGCTTAATTGATCCCATACATGAGGTTGCCAATGCCCTTAGGTCTTCGACAAACCAAGGCGGGTGGTCTCACCCGCCGAGGGGAGCAGAAACTCATGTATGGGGTCAGGTTATCCGAGATCGATAACGACGATTTCCGGCGGCGAGCCGAAGCGGATGGGCGCGATGGAGCAGCCGAGACCACCCGAAATGATGATATTTCGATCATTCTCGACAACATGGCCGTAGGCATAACGATCGCCGAAACGCGACGGCACGACCGGTGAACGGCCAAAAAGACGCACCTGCCCGCCATGCGTATGCCCCGACAGCGTCAGCGAGACGCGTTTCGGGACCTGGGGAAAAATATCGGGCTCATGCGCAAGCAGGATGACCGGCGCATTATCGGTGACTTGCGCCAGTGTTCCATCGAGGTCGTCGAGCCCGGTCATCCATTGGCGGTTCCACTTCTTGCCTGGCAGCAGGGCCAACTGGTCCTCAAGGCCGGCAAGCCAAAATCCATGTCCATCTTTTTCCAGGCGGACCGCCTGATTGCCATAGACCGGGATGCCGACATCTCGCAGCGCGCGGTGCCCGAACGTGTCGCCGCTACCGATCTGCTGCGCGGCCTTGTCTTCCCACCAGTCGTGATTGCCGAGGATCGCATGGACACCGAGCGGCGCGCTCAAGGTTGCAAGCGCCTTCGACCATTCGTCCGAATGCACGTAGCGCGTCACCAGATTCATGCCCGTGGCGTAGTCGCCGAGAAGAACCGTGACGTCACCGCCGAGCGTGTTGGCATGAGCGCAAATGGACGCGATGCGACTGGCCGACATCCAAGGCTCGCAGGCGTGAATGTCCGCCAGGGCAACCACCCGCAGCTTCAGTCCCGGCGTCCAGCCCGGCGGCGTCAGCGTGTAGCGCGTGACATTCAACCGGACAAGCGGCTCGAAGGCGAAGGAATAGCCGCCGAGCGCCATCATCCCGCCGACACCGCCGCCGAGAAATTTCAGAAAGCCGCGCCGTGTGATCACTCAATCGTCCTCTTGGAACAGGCGGAACTGGGTGGCTTCCAGATCCTTGGGCACCTGTAATCCAAGATGTTTCCATGCATTTGCGGTCAAAACACGCCCGCGCGGCGTGCGCTGGATAAAACCCTGCTGGATCATGTAGGGCTCGATGATGTCCTCGATGGCGTCGCGCGGCTCGGAGAGCCCGGCGGCAATCGTCTCGATGCCAACGGGACCGCCGCCGAAATTGAGCGCGATCATGGTGAGATAGCGCTTGTCCAGCTGATCCAGGCCCATATTGTCGACCAGTAGGCGCGTCAGCGCCTCGTCGGCGATCTGCTTGGTCACGGCTTCGGCCTTTGCCACCTCGGCGAAATCACGCACCCGGCGCAACAGCCTGCCGGCAATGCGCGGCGTGCCGCGCGAGCGGCGGGCGATCTCGCGGGCGCCATCGTCGGTGATGCCAAGCCCCATCAGCCGGGCGCCGCGCCGAACGATCAGTTCCAGTTCTTCCACGGTATAGAAACTGAGCCGCACGGGAATGCCGAAACGATCGCGCAACGGCGTCGTCAACAGGCCGAGCCGGGTGGTGGCAGCGACCAGCGTGAACTTCGACAGGTCGATCTTCACCGAGCGCGCCGCCGGCCCTTCGCCGATGATCAGGTCGAGCTGAAAGTCTTCCATCGCCGGATAGAGGATCTCCTCGACAGCCGGGTTGAGCCGGTGGATCTCATCGATGAACAGCACGTCGCGGTCTTCGAGATTGGTCAGAAGCGCCGCAAGGTCCCCCGCCTTGGCAATCACCGGACCAGAGGTCGAACGGAAATTGACGCCGAGTTCCTTGGCCATGATCTGCGCCAGCGTCGTCTTGCCGAGGCCGGGCGGGCCGACGAACAGCACGTGATCCAGCGCCTCGCCGCGGTTCTTCGCCGCTTCGATGAACACTTTCAGATTGGCGCGCGCCTCCGCCTGGCCGGTAAACTCGTCGAGCGATTGCGGACGCAGCGTCGTATCAAGGTCCTCGCCCCGCTTTTCCGGTGTGATCAGTCTCGGTGCTTCACTCATAAAAACTCAATCTCATGCCGCGGACACGATGGCAACGCACTAACGCGCCAGTTCCTTCAACCCCAGCCGGATCAGCTTGGCGCTGTCGGCGCCCTCGCCGCCATTCTTCAATGCCGCCGCTACCGCGTTTGCCGCCTGATCACGCGAGTAGCCGAGATTGCTGAGGGCCGACACCGCATCAGCCACCGGCGCTGCGGCGACACCTTCGCCAAGCTCCTGCTTCAGACCGATATTGGCCGCCGCCTCGCCGGCGAAGGCGGGCGCCTTGTTCTTCAGTTCGGTCACGATGCGCACCGCGACCTTCGGGCCGACACCCGGCGCCCGCGACACGGAGGTCTTGTCCTGCAGCGCGATTGCATTCGCCAGTTCGCCGGGCGTGAGAACCGAGAGCACCGCCAGCGCCACCTTGGAGCCGACACCCTGAACGCTCTGTAAGAGCCGGAACCACTCCCGCTCCAGCGCCGTCAGGAAGCCGAACAGCCGCAGCTGGTCCTCGCGCACATAGGTCTCGATGAAGAGTACGACCGCCTCGCCCGGCGAGCCTATTCTGGATAATGTCCGCGACGAGCAATGCGCGACATAGCCGACGCCGTGGACATCCACGACGACATGGTCGTCGCCGATCTCGTCGATCGTTCCCTTGAGTTTGCCGATCATGGCGAAAAATCCTTCATGGGTGGGTCTCCGGCGTGATCAGTTCGACGGAAGGGAAATAGGAACTGTATCTGGCTCCATCGCGCGTCAAAAGACGATAGCGCCGCCAATCTGCATGGGCGCCTATCAGGAAGTCGGGCAAGGTTCTTTCCCGCTGACCACCCGCGAGACGATAGGCGCGATGCGCCTTTCCCGCACGGAAAGCGGCTTCGAAGGGTATATTTTCGCGCTTCGCATCCAGCCATCCCAAAGCGGCAAGCAACTCGCCTTCGGAAATGGGCGAAGCGGCAAGTTCCGACCAGACGACGGGACTAAGGATTAAAATTCCATTATGCAATGACTGCCGCAACGCCTCCAGCGACCAATTGCGAATAGGCGTTTCAGGACCAAGAACATCGATAAAAACATTCGTATCAACGAGAGTGGAGATCGTCACGCTCGCCCCGCAGCCAAAGCATAAACTCGTCCGTCGTCATGCCACCGGCATCAAATGTTCCCTTGACGCGCGAAGCCCAGTCGTCGAAATCCCGTATGACATTTTGATCTTCGGGATTGTCGACGCGTACCAGCAATGCGCCGTCACCCGACGCAACGAAATCCACTTCCGATCCCGGCACTATGCCAAGACGATCTCTGATTTCCTTCGGGATGGTGACCTGGCCTTTTTCAGTGACGCGCATGGTAATACCTCTGCAGTATTACTTAGCCGCCAAAACGGAACAAGTCAAGAACAAATCAACCCGCCAGCGCCGCCAGCCGCATCCGCGCCGCACCGCGATTGTGCGCATGGCAGATGGCGATCGCCAGCGCATCGGCCGCATCATTGCCCTTGAATTCGGCCTTCGGCATCAGGATTTTCAGCATCATGTGGATCTGCTGCTTCTCGCCGTGGCCGACGCCGATGACCGCCTTCTTGACTGCGTTCGGCGCATATTCTGAGACCTGCAAGCCGGCCCGCGCCGGGACCAGCATGGCGATGCCGCGCGCCTGGCCGAGTTTCAGCGTCGCCACCGCATCCTTGTTGACGAAGGTCTGCTCGACCGCCGCCTCGTCCGGTTTGTGACCGTGGATCACCTCCGCCAATCCGTCATGCAACTGGCAAAGGCGCGAAGCAAGGTCCATGTCGCCATCGGAGATGACGGTGCCTGAAGCGACGAAGCGCAAGGAGTTGCCGAGCGTGTCGATAATGCCCCAGCCGGTGCGGCGAAGTCCCGGATCGATGCCGATGATACGAATCGTATTTTGCATGCTGAAATCCTATTCCCGATACCAGGACGCTGCCAGCGAAATGTGAACAAAACAAAAACATTCGCATGAGCGAGCAAGAACTGATCCTGCACCCACTCTCTCCGCCGGGCTTGGATTTACGGAATTCGATCTTACATAGGCTTTTATCAAAATCGTTGATCAAAGGCTTATCATGGTCCCCTTTTCCATCCTCGACCTCTCGCCGATCACGCAAGGGTCCGACGCGTCCCAGGCCCTGCAGAACTCGCGCCGACTGGCGCAGGAAGCGGAAGCGGCGGGCTACAAGCGCTTCTGGGTGGCCGAGCATCACGGCATGAAAGGCATTGCCAGTGCCGCAACCTCCATCGTCATTTCCCACGTGGCCGCCGGCACGAAGACGATCCGCGTCGGCTCCGGCGGCATCATGTTGCCGAACCATTCGCCGCTGGTGATCGCCGAGCAGTTCGGAACACTCGAAGCGCTTTATCCCGGCCGTATCGATCTTGGCCTCGGTCGCGCCCCCGGAACGGACATGCGCACCGCCGCAGCGCTTCGCCGCAACATGGAGACGAGCGCCAACACTTTTCCGAACGATGTGGTCGAATTGCAAGCGCTGCTCGGCCCGGTCAACGAGGGGCAGGACCTGATCGCCATCCCCGGCGCCGACAGCAACGTGCCGATCTGGCTGCTCGGCTCGAGCCATTTCAGCGCCCATCTTGCCGGCATGCTCGGCCTGCCCTTTGCCTTCGCCTCGCATTTTGCGCCCGATATGCTTATGTCGGCGCTGGAGATCTATCGCGAGCGCTTCGAGCCGTCACAATATCTCGACCATCCGCATGCCATGGTCGGCATCATGGGTGTCGCCGCCGATACGGATGACGAGGCAAACCACCTCTTCACCTCGATGCAGCAATCCTTTGTCGCGCTGCGCCGCAATGCGCGCGGCCAGTTTCCGCCGCCTGTCTTCTCCATGGACGGGCTGTGGAGCGAGACGGAAAAGATCTTCGTCGATCACGCGATGACCTATGCGGTCGTCGGCGGCCCGGAAACGCTCAGGACGAAGCTCGACCGCTTCCTCGGAGAAACGCAGGCCGACGAGTTGATCATCTCGATGCCGATCTACGACATGGAGGCGCGGCTGAAATCCGTACGCCGGTTTGCCGAGGCGCAACGGGACTTGGCGAAGGCCGCATAACGAAAAGCCCGGCTAATACCGGGCTTTTCGAAGAAGGGCTCGATCAGGCCGAAAGCTTGGCCATGACTTCGTCGGAGACTTCGAAGTTGGTGTAGACATTCTGCACGTCGTCGTCGTCTTCCAGAGTGTCGATCAGCTTCATCAGCGACTGGGCACGTTCTTCATCGACCGGAACGGTATTCTGGGGCCGCCAGATAGCCTTGACCATGTCGGCTTCGCCGAGGGTTGCTTCAAGCGCCTTGGAGACCTCGCCGATATCCTCGAAACCGCAGGTGATGTAATGGCCGTCCTCGTCGGTCGTGACGTCTTCGGCGCCGGCTTCGATTGCCGCCTCCATCACCGTGTCGGCATCGCCGGCCGACAGCTTGTAGGAGATTTCGCCGACACGGTCGAAGGAGAAGGAAACCGACCCGGTTTCGCCGAGCGCACCGCCAGCCTTGGTGAAGGTCGAGCGGACGTTGGAGGCGGTACGATTGCGGTTGTCGGTCAGCGCCTCGACGATGACGGCAACGCCACCCGGGCCATAGCCTTCGTAGCGTACGGCCTCGTAGTTTTCGCCATCGGCGCCGGAGCCCTTCTTGATGGCGCGTTCGATGTTGTCCTTCGGCATCGACTGTGCCTTGGCGTTCTGGATCGCCAGACGCAGGCGCGCGTTCATGGTCGGGTCAGGCAGGCCGCCCTTGACCGCGACGGTGATTTCGCGCGCGAGCTTGGAGAACATTTTCGACCGCACCGCGTCCTGGCGACCCTTGCGGTGCATGATGTTTTTGAACTGTGAATGGCCGGCCATGGCGCCCTCTTCGCATATTTGTCATGTTTTGGAATTGGGCGCCTTATAGTTTCATTGGCGCTTTGCGTCCAGCAGGGGCGGCTTTTTTTCAGTTGGCCTCAATCCGCCGGCGACTGAGAAAGAAGGAGTGGCCGTCATTACGCTCGCAGGAAAGGCCCCTGCGGGTGGAGCGGCAGGAGAAAGGCCCTGCCGCCCAGGTCTGACCATAGTCAAGCACCGGGCCGGCGGAGCAGCAGCCCTGGTCGCCTACATCATGAAGGAGGGTCGCCGCACCGTTTCGCGCCAGCGCGGCCCGAACGTAGCGCGGCGCGACGCGGTCGCAGGAAAGCTCCGGGCCGCCGTCGGCTGGCTGGTAGACCTCCGTTCCACCCTCCGGCGTATAGACACAGCCAATATTGCCGGATGGCAGCACGAATTCTTGCCGCTGACCGAACGATTTCGTTTCCTGCACGGCGACGACCTTGTCGCCTTCTGCCGTCGGCATGCGCGGCGGCGGGGCGCCATCAGCAATAGCAAGCGAAGTCATGGGAAGGAGGGCAAGCGTACAGACGGCGAAAAATCTCATTCCATCGATCCTGACAATGTGTCCCCGAAGGTCAGACGCCCTGCAGGATATAAATCAAGGGCTTCCTTGGCAAGGAACGCACCGAAACGCTGACGCTTGCTTCCACCGCAAAACTCCTGTCGAAGGTATCGCCGAACATCTGCAGGAAATTCGTGACCGGCGGCCCGCGCCGGTGCATCGGCAGGATCAGGGCCGAGCGCAGCCGCGTCACCACCCGGCTCATGCTTTCCGCGCCCATCGTCAGACCGCCATCGACCGGCACCATCAGCACGTCCAGGCGGCCGATCTCGGCATAGTCGCTCTCGTCGAGTTCATGATGCAGGTGGCCGAGATGGCCGATGCAGAGACCTGCGACCTCGAAAATGAAGATGGAATTGCCATCCGGCTCCATCATCCCGCCACCGGCGCGAATGTCGGTCGTCACATTGCGGATATAGGTGTCGCCGATGACGACGTCGTGATCCGCCGGATCGCCGTCGTCACCCCATCCGTGCAAGACATGCTGGATCGCCGGATCGGGCGTCAGCGTGTAGTGGCTGGAATGCGCCTTGTTCATCGTCACCACGTCCGGCGTCTTCGGCGGCACATACCAGCCGCTATAATCGGTCGCGATCGACACGCCGCCGGGCGTCTCGATGAGGAAGGTCGAATGGCCGATATAGGTGATCTTCACCTCGTCGCTCGCCAAATGCGCATTCAACGCGCTCTGCGGCTTGAAACTGGCAAAGGCGACATCGGGAAGCACCTGCGCGATCGCCTGGCACTGGCTGATCGGCTGGGCCGATCCCTGCGCAAGCGCCGGCATCGGCGAGAGAAAGTACAACAGCGAGATGGCGGCAAACGGGAGGAGGAGATATCGCAGCATCATGCACCCCGCAGTCAAGGATTTGCATGGACCTTGAGGATAGGCAGGACGAACGCGACGTCCAGCGGCGATTGTGTGCGGTCGCTCACAATCGCGTCATTGGCTTCCGTACGATGCGGCAGTTCAAGCCCAGAAGGCCGGTATGGCCTCCGCCAGCCTTGGTCCGATCCGAAGCGGTGCGATATTTTCCGCAAGGCC
This sequence comes from Rhizobium giardinii bv. giardinii H152, assembly GCF_000379605.1. Lineage (GTDB taxonomy): Bacteria > Pseudomonadota > Alphaproteobacteria > Rhizobiales > Rhizobiaceae > Pararhizobium > Pararhizobium giardinii. The sequence goes on from NZ_KB902691.1 coordinate 105,663, forward strand.
GGTGCGATCGGAAATCTCCACGCCGACGCCACAGATGGTGGCCGGGCCGGACGCCGCCTCGAAGCGGCCCTTCGGCATCTTCGAGATGAAGCGGTTCAGCGGCTCTTCCTTTTCCATGCCGAGCGACGAGTCATAATCGCCGCACATGCCGGCATCCGACATGTAAGCGGTGCCGCCATTGAGGATCTGGTGGTCGGCCGTCGGTACATGCGTATGGGTGCCGACGACGAAGCTGGCGCGACCGTCGACGAAATGGCCGAAGCACTGCTTCTCGCTGGTCGCTTCCGCATGGAAATCGAAGATGATGGCGTCCGCCTGTTCCTTCAGCGGACAGGCGTCAAGAATGGCCTCCGCCGCCTTGAAGGGATCGTCCAGTTCCGGATGCATGAAGACGCGGCCCATGACATTGGCGACGAGTACGCGCGCGCCGTTGCGGGCGAAATAGAGATTGGAGCCGCGGCCGGGCGTGCCTGCCGGATAATTGGCCGGACGCAGGAACTGGTCGTGCCGCTCGCAGAAGGTAACGGCCTCTTTCTGGTCCCAGACGTGATTGCCGGTGGTCACCACATCGGCGCCGGCATTGATGGTTTCGAGAAAGATATCCTCGGTGATGCCGAAGCCGCCGGCGGCATTCTCGCCGTTGACGATGACGAAATCGAGCTTCAGATCGCTGATCAGACCGGGCAATCGGTCCCAGACCGCCGTCCGGCCGGTCTTGCCAACCATGTCACCCAGAAACAAAAGTCTCATATTTGCTTATTCCTAGCCCGAAGATCCTGAGCCCGCTTTCGGTCAGCAGGGCGTCCAGCGCCACGTCATGCGGCTCCGCCGGCACTGATGCCACTTCCTGGCAGTCGAATGCAATCCCGATCAGTCTCGGCATATGGCCTTTCCGGCGCAAACGTTCGATCGCCCGGTCGTAATATCCGGCGCCATAACCAATCCTGTGACCGGTTCTGTCGAACGCCGACAGCGGCACCAGCATGATGTCGGGATCAAGCACCGGCGCATCCTCGCCCGGCCCGGTCGTGCCGAAACCCGTTTCAACGATCGCAGCACCCGGCACGAGTTCGCGAAAGACAATGGTTTTCTTGTCGAGAATGACGGGAAGGCACAACCGCGCGCCGCGTTCGCGCAGGCGCTCCATCAGCGGCTGGATATCGACTTCCGAGCGGATCGGCCAAAAGCCGGAAATCACCTGCCCGGGCTCGAACTCGATGATGTCGCCGGCATGATCAAGCATCCTAAGGCTGGCTTTCATGCGCGCTTCCGGCGGCATCGCATCCCGCAGCGCCAGTCGCTCCATTCTTAGCGCAGCCTTCAGTTCTCTCGGTGTCATGCACATGCCCTCTTGCCTGCCGATGTCCATTTCTAGTGCATCGAACCATAAGAGGGAAACCGCGCCGCGTCGGCTGTACAACTTTTTGCGACGAAAGACGTCTCATTCTCGATCCGGACACCCCGCGACCGGATCGACGACGCCTTCGCTACGGCCATGGAAAAGCTCCAGGCCGGCAACGTCGCCGAAGCGGTTTTTCGCGCCGTCCGCATGAACCTGATTTCATAGCATCCAGAAGCGGTGCCTTTCGCCGTTTTGGCCCCGCCGCCGGCAGTCTACACCGGCCGGCTCGATTCCCATGTCATCAAGCAGATGGACGGTCTCGCGCCGCGCTAGCTGCGCCAGGGCCTGCTTCACCCGACGTCTGGCCCGCCATTGCTCGATCGCCCGCCAAAGGTCGATTGTCATTGTGACGAGCCGTCGCCTTGTCCTCAGATGGTGCTGCTTCATGTCCGAAACTCCGCAGTGTTCTCGCCTGAGTATCGGACGCGCGTTGACATCAATCCAACGAATTGCAAACATGCCTACCATTAGAAAATCTGATGGAAGATGCGATGTTTCCGGCTCTTGAAAGCGATCTCCTGAGAACCTTCGTCGCGGTGGCCGAAAGTGGGAATTTCACCAAGGCGGGCGAGACGGTCGGCCGGACGCAATCCGCCGTCAGCATGCAGATCAAGAAACTGGAGGATATTCTTGGTGAGCCGCTGTTCGAGCGCGGATCGCGCGGCGTCAATATCACGGGACACGGCGCGCGACTTCTCGACAACGCCCGTCGCATCATCTCCCTTCTCGACGACACGGCTGCGTCCATCCGGCTACCTGATTCTCGACGGGTCGGTCAGGATCGGAATTTCGGAGGAATACATCAATTCGACCCTGCCGAAGGCGCTCGGCGCGTTCGCCGCCATTCACCCTGGCGTCGAGGTGACGGTGCAGCAGGGCGTCTCGATGTCCAATCTGGCGGCGCTCGAGGCGGGAGAAATCGATATCGCCGTCGTTTTCGAGCCCGGCGGCCAGACGAAGAACGAAGTCCTGATGGTCGATCCCACCGTCTGGGTGACGTCGGATACGCATCATATCCACGAGCGCAACCCCGTGCCGATCGCCAGCTATACCTATCTGAAGGGCGGATGGTGTGACGTTCTGGCGCTGAAGGGCCTGAAGAAACGCGGGGTCCAAAGCCGCGTCGCCTTTATCAGCCGCACGAGCAGCGGCCTGATCGCCGCGGTGACATCCGGCCTTGCCATCGCGCCCCTTTCCCGCAGCAGCATTCCCGCCGGATGCCGGGAACTGACAGCCGCGGACGGATACGATGTCATCGACTTTTCGAATGTCGTGCTGAAGACAAGGGCGAGAAACGCAAACAACCGGATCGTCGAAAGCATGGCCAACGCCATTCGCGAGGCGTTCCGCGCTCCGGCGGCCGCACAGGCCTGAGCATTTTTAAGGAAATAAAGTGCCTGACGGAAATCGTTGCATACCGGCGATAGAGAACAGAAGGGACTATCAGACTTATGGGTGAAGGCGTCTCTCCCACTGCCCGTCAGCGAGCAATCAAATCTGTGATAAGCGTCCTGGGTTTGGCGCTCTTGCTAATTTATGTAGCGCATCACTTCGCCCGACTTCCAGCCTGCGCGGCACGGATGGCAGATAGTGATCGCAAGGTGCTCGCGTCAGATGAAGAGTTATACAAGCTCTCCTCTGCTACGCCAGGTTCCCGATGCCGCTACTACCGTCAAAGGTTCGAACTGATGTCACAAGCTGCCATCCTAACCCGAGAGTGTGGCAGTGCAAAGCAAGCGGAGCGTATAGCATTCGAGGCGCGCGCTTACGAAAAACTCTCAGGCGAATGTGCCCGATATTGATCGACCAGGACAAACCCGCAAGTCACACCGGTGTGATCGCGAGCCGAAATCATTGAAGTCAAAAGGAAATAGGTGCGATCCACACAGCCGATGGACTGTTTACGATCCTGGGTGCCTACAAACGTAGGTGGGCACCGTGTGTCCAGGCCCACGAGCCTGGTCAGGGACAGCTCCCTTTGGATCGAGTATGGCCCCAGGGATTGTGGTGTCCTGTCGGGAAGCGCAGACCGCGACACAGAATATAGAGGGCATCAGCGGCTTGCGCCAGTGCCAACGCCCAACTTCTCAAAATTCAGTTGGCGGAAGCAGCTTTACCGCTGAGCTTCGCCGCTATGCCATGGATCTGTGACGTGACTTCCGAAAGCACCGAGGCCAGCGCTTCCTCCGCCCTCTGCTGGTCAGCTACGGTCGCATCGCGTCCCTGCCTCAGATTGTCCGCCTCCGTCTGCAGGCTTTTCAGCTTGCGGTTCACTTCGCTGAGTTCGTCCATGACCATGATGCCGGCCATGACGGTCAGCCTGAGGTCGCCGATCTCGCCGAACTGGGATTTCAAATGGCTGACATACTGGTCGAAGCGGTTGGCGAGGTCCGTCAGATGATCTTCCTGGCCTTCTTCGCATGCCATGCGATAGGCCTTGCCGTCGATCGTCACCGTTACCTGTGCCATTCCCGTCACCTGCCCGCAGACGGACCGCGCCTCAGCGGTCCAGCACTGCCCTTATCGTTTCCATGGCCGTCACCAGACGGCGCGAGACTTCGCGGTTGACTTCCTCAAGACGGTTTGCCCGGAACTGCGACTGGTCGAGTTCCTGCGCCAGTCGTGAACGATCGGTATTGACCCGACGCACTTCGCCTTCGATTTCACTGTGATTACGCTCCTGGTCGAAGCGCCCGTCAATGGCATTTTCAAGGCTGCTGACCGCGCTGCGCAACTCCTCGATCGCTGCCTTGACTGTCTTTCCTGCCGCCATCACGCTTTCCCGATACACACCAGACGGCCTCGAATCGCCGTCCGGCCTCTGTATTTCAAGCTGGTTACATTCTTAGACCCATTCGGCACGTCTCCACAACGGCAAGGGCTTCGCAGGTCCGCAGAAGCTGTGGATCACGCCCCTTCGAGCCGATTTGCATCGCTTGCGGCCACCTGATCTTCTCCAACGAAGCGCGGCCGAAAAAGGCTCTGCCGAGACACTCAAAATGGCCGTATTTGTTGACTCCGTCGAAGCAGGTGCTATGTGTCACCCGCTTTCTTAATACGGTCTTTGGAGGATAGAGACCGTTCCCTGTCCACCGAACTCAAGCGGAACAGTCAATGATCTCTCGCGAACAACATGACCGGATGGCAAATGCGATCCGTTTCCTTTCCATGGATGCCGTCGAAAAGGCCAATTCCGGACATCCCGGCCTGCCGATGGGCGCTGCCGATGTAGCCACGGTTCTGTTCTCCCGCTACCTGAAATTCGATCCGAAGGCGCCGCTCTGGGCAGACCGCGACCGCTTCGTCCTGTCGGCCGGCCACGGCTCCATGCTGATCTATTCGCTGCTCCATCTGACCGGCTACGAAGACATGACGATGGAGGACCTCAAGCAGTTCCGCCAGCTCGGCTCGAAGACCGCCGGTCACCCGGAATACGGCCATGCGTCGGGCATCGAAACGACGACCGGTCCGCTCGGCCAGGGCATTGCCAATGCCGTCGGCATGGCGATCGCCGAGCGCAAGCTTGCCGAAGAGTTCGGCAGCGACCTGCAGAACCATTTTACCTATGTCCTCTGCGGCGACGGCTGCCTGATGGAAGGCATCAGCCACGAGGCGATCGCGCTTGCCGGCCACCTGAGGCTCAACAAGCTGATCCTCTTCTGGGACGACAACAACATCACCATCGACGGCGCCGTCTCGCTGTCGGATTCGACCGACCAGATCGCCCGTTTCCAGGCCGTGCACTGGAACACCATCCGCGTCGACGGCCACAATCCGCAGGAGATCGCATCCGCGATCGAGGCCGCCCAGAAATCCGATCGCCCGACCTTCATCGCCTGCAAGACCACCATCGGCTTCGGCGCGCCGAACAAGGCCGGCACCCACAAGGTGCACGGCTCGCCGCTCGGTGCGGAGGAAATCGCCGCGACCCGCAAGGCACTCGACTGGGAAGCCGAAGCTTTCACCGTCCCGGCCGACGCTCTCGAGGCATGGCGCGAGGCCGGCAAGCGTTCGGTTGGCGCGCGCAAGGAATGGGAAGGCCGCCTGGACGCGACCGAGAGGGCCAAGAAATCCGAGTTCACCCGCCGCTTTGCCGGCGAACTGCCGGGCAATCTCGATGCGGCGATTGACGCCCTGAAGAAGAAGCTCGCCGAGGCACCGCCGACGGTTGCCACCCGCAAGGCCTCCGAAGACGCGCTCGAAGTCGTCAACGGCACGCTGCCCGAGACGCTCGGCGGCTCGGCCGACCTGACGCCGTCGAACAACACCAAGACCAGCCAGATGAAGTCGATCACGCCAACCGATTTTTCCGGCCGCTACATGCACTGGGGCATCCGCGAACACGGCATGGCTGCCGCCATGAACGGCATCGCACTGCACGGTGGTCTCGTGCCTTACTCCGGCGGCTTCATGATCTTCTCGGACTACTGCCGTCCGTCCATCCGCCTTGCGGCCCTGATGGGCATCCGCGTCATCCACGTCCTGACGCACGATTCCATCGGCGTCGGCGAAGACGGCCCGACGCACGAGCCGGTCGAGCACATGGCTGCGTTGCGCGCGATCCCGAACCTCCTGATGTTCCGCCCGGCCGACGCGGTTGAAACCGCCGAGTGCTGGCAGCTGGCGCTCAAGGAACAGCATCGTCCGTCGGGGCTCGCGCTGACCCGCCAGAACCTTTCTCCGGTCCGCCTGAAATACGAGGCTGAGAACCTCTGCGCCAGGGGTGCCTACGAACTCGTCGCTGCCGACAATGCCAAGGTGTCGATCTTCGCGTCCGGCTCGGAAGTCGAACTCGCGGTCAAGGCTGCCGCCGACCTGAACGGCAAGGGCATCGCGACCCGCGTCGTCTCCGTGCCGTGCTTCGAACTCTTCCAGGAACAGCCGGACGACTACCGCAAGGCCACCATCGGCACCGCACCGGTCAAGATCGCGGCAGAAGCCGCAGTCCGCCAGGGCTGGGATTACTTCATCGGCAGCGATGGCGATTTCGTCGGCATGCACTCCTTCGGCGCGTCCGGCCCCGCCAAGGATCTGTTCAAGCATTTCGGCATCACCGCGGACGCGATCGTCGCTGCCGCCGAAAAGAAGCTCGCCTGATTTTCCCCTTCGGAGCGCGGTCCAACGCGCTCCGTTTTCCACATCGAGACCTTAGCCAGGGAGAGACCTGAAATGACTGTAAAAGTTGCCATCAACGGCTTTGGCCGCATCGGCCGCAACGTCCTTCGCGCCATCGTCGAATCCGGCCGTACCGACATCGAGGTCGTTGCGATCAACGATCTCGGCCCGGTCGAGACCAATGCGCACCTGCTGCGTTACGATTCGATCCACGGCAAGTTTCCGGCCGACGTGAAGGTCGAAGGCGACACGATCATCGTTGCCGGTGGCAAGCCGATCAAGGTCACGGCGATCAAGGATCCGGCAACCCTGCCGCATGGCGCAATGGGCGTCGACATCGCGCTCGAATGCACCGGCATCTTCACCGCCCGCGAGAAGGCTGCCCTGCATCTCCAGGCCGGCGCCAAGCGCGTCATCGTCTCGGCGCCGGCCGACGGCGCTGACCTGACCGTCGTCTTCGGTGTCAACCACAACGCACTGACCAAGGAACACCTGGTCATCTCCAACGCATCCTGCACGACCAACTGCCTGGTTCCGGTCGTCAAGACCCTGGACGACGTCGTCGGCATCGACCACGGCTTCATGACGACGATCCACTCCTACACCGGCGACCAGCCGACGCTCGACACGATGCACAAGGATCTGTACCGCGCCCGTGCAGCCGCCCTGTCGATGATCCCGACGTCAACCGGTGCCGCCAAGGCCGTCGGCCTGGTCCTGCCGCACCTCAAGGGCAAGCTCGACGGCACCTCGATCCGCGTCCCGACCCCGAACGTCTCGGTCGTCGACTTCAAGTTCGTTGCCAAGCGCGACACGACGGTTGCGGAAATCAACGGCGCGATCAAGGCAGCCTCCGACGGCGCGCTCAAGGGTATCCTTGGCTACACCGACGAACCGCTGGTTTCGCGTGACTTCAACCATGACAGCCATTCCTCGATCTTCGCCAACGACCAGACCAAGGTTCTGGAAGGCAAGTTCGTGCGTATCCTCTCGTGGTACGACAATGAATGGGGCTTCTCCAACCGCATGGCCGACACGGCCGTCGCAATGGGCAAGCTGATCTAAAGCCATGTTCCGCGCCCTTTCCCCAACAACGGCACGCTGGCGTCCGCTGGAAGGGGAAGGGCTCGAACATCTGACGCTCAGTCCGGTCGACGGCGCGGGTATACGCGCAACGAGCGTACTGATCGGCGAGCGCGGCGGCCGCCCCTATGGCGTCCGCTATGTGATCGACTGTGACCCTCAGTGGACCGTCCTCGCCTTCACCATCGAAACGACCGAAGGCCAGCGACTTTCGCTCACTTCCGACGCAAGGGGCCACTGGCGCGATGCGGACGGCACCGCCCTTACCGCCTTCGACGGCTGCATCGATATCGACCTTGCCGGCACGCCCTTTACCAATACGCTGCCCATTCGCCGCCTTGGCCTGACGCCCAAGGACGGTACCGTCAAGTTCACCATGCTCTATGTGCCCTTCGACACGTTCGAGCCCTTTCCCGATGGCCAGAACTACACCTGCCTCGCGCAGGACCGGCTCTACCGCTACGAGGCCGAGGACCGTTCCTTCATCGCGGAACTGTCGGTGGACGAGGATGGGCTGGTGACGGATTATCCCACCCTTTTCTTAAGACTATGACCGGAGACCGATCATGACTTTCAAGACCCTCGACGACCTCACCGACATCGCCGGCAAGCGCGTGCTTGTCCGCGTCGATCTCAACGTTCCGGTCAAGGACGGCAAGGTGACCGACGCGACCCGCATCGAACGCGTCGTGCCGACGATCCGCGAACTCTCCGAAAAGGGCGCCAAGGTCATCCTGCTTGCCCATTTCGGCCGACCGAAGGGTGAGCCGGTGGCCGACATGTCGCTGTCGCTGATCGCGCCCGCCGTCGAAGACATCCTCGACCAGCGCGTCCATTTCGCTGCCGACTGCATCGGCGAGAAGGCGGCTGCCGCCGTTGCCGGCATGAACGACGGCGATGTCCTGCTCATGGAGAACACCCGCTTCCACAAAGGCGAGGAAAAGAACGACGCGGAGTTCACCAAGGCGCTCGCCGCCAATGGCGACATCTATGTCAATGACGCCTTCTCGGCCGCGCACCGCGCGCATTCCTCGACGGAGGGCCTCGCCCATCTGCTGCCCGCCTATGCCGGTCGCACCATGCAGGCCGAACTCGAGGCGCTGGAAAAGGGCCTCGGCAATCCGAAGCGCCCGGTCGTCGCCATCGTCGGCGGTGCCAAGGTCTCGACAAAGATCGACCTCTTGATGAATCTCGTGAAAAAGGTCGACGCCCTCGTCATCGGCGGTGGCATGGCCAATACGTTCATCGCCGCGCGGGGCACCAATGTCGGCAAGTCGCTCTGCGAGCATGACCTGGCCGGCACCGCCAAGCAGATCATGACGGAAGCCGCATCCGCCGGCTGCGCCATCGTTCTGCCGGTCGACGGTGTCGTTGCCCGCGAATTCAAGGCAGGCGCCGACAATGAGGTGGTCGATATCGAAGCGATCCCGGCCGACGCCATGGTGCTCGACGTCGGCCCGAAATCGATCGCTGCCGTCAACGACTGGGTGAGCAAGGCCGAAACGCTCGTCTGGAACGGCCCGCTCGGCGCCTTCGAGATCGCACCTTTCGACAAGGCAACCGTCGCGGTTGCCAAGCACGCGGCTGCCCGCACCAAGAGCGGCGCGCTCGTCTCCGTTGCCGGCGGCGGCGATACCGTCTCGGCAATGAACCATGCGGAAGTGGCCGATGACCTCAGCTACGTCTCCACGGCAGGCGGCGCCTTCCTCGAATGGATGGAAGGCAAGCCGCTGCCGGGCGTCGACATCCTGCACCAGCAGAAGTAACAGAGCGTCACGGCTGCAACCGCTTGTCCGCTTCCGTCACCCCCCGGCCGCAGCCGGGGGTTTTTCGTTGCATCGCCTCAACTTTCAAACGAACCACAAAAATAATCCCGACATTTCAAACGATTAAATTTATTTCAATCGTTTTAAACAATTTAACTTTCATTTGCGTTGCCCTATTCTTCTGCTATCGGCGAGCCCGTAGGACAATCAGGAGAACGCATATGAGCGAAAGACTTGAAGACATTGCAGCCGCCATGGTGGCGACCGGCAAGGGCCTGTTGGCGGCCGACGAATCCACTGCGACGATCGGCAAGCGCTTCGACACAATCGGCCTTGCATCGACCGAAACATCGCGCCGCGACTATCGCGAGATGCTGTTTCGCGCCGACGAGGCAATGAAGACCTATATTTCCGGCGTCATCCTGTATGAGGAGACCCTGTTCCAGAAGGCAGCGGACGGCACGCCCTTCGTCGATATCATTCGTGCCGCAGGCGCGGTTCCCGGCATCAAGGTCGATACCGGCGCCAAGCCGATGGCAAAATTCCCGGGCGAGACGATTACCGAAGGCCTCGATGGCCTGGCCGGACGCCTGAAGACCTATTATGACGCCGGCGCCCGTTTCGCCAAATGGCGCGGCGTGATCTCGGTATCCGATGTCCTGCCGAGCTTCGGCGCGATCAAGGCCAATGCGCAGGCGCTGGCGCGCTATGCAGCCCTCTGCCAGGAAGCCGGCATCGTGCCGATCGTCGAGCCGGAAGTGCTGATGGATGGCACGCCGGGTGACCATTCGATCGACCGCGCGGAAGTCGTGACCGAGGAGACGCTACGCATCGTGTTCGAAGAACTGAGCGACGCACGCGTCAGCCTGGAAGGCATGATCCTCAAGCCGAGCATGGTCATCGACGGCAAGAAGGCGCGCAAAGCATCGGTCGCCGAGGTCGCCGAGCGCACCGTGAAAGTCTTGAAGCGCACCGTGCCGGCAGCCGTTCCCGGCATCGCCTTCCTGTCCGGCGGCCAGTCCACCGAGGAAGCAACGGCCCATCTCTCCGCCATGAAGGCCGGTTACGACCTGCCGTGGGGCCTGACCTTCTCCTATGGTCGCGCTTTGCAAACCGAGGCGCTGACGGCCTGGAGCGGCAAGCCGGAAAACGCCGCTGCCGGTCAGCGCGCCTTCACCCACCGCGCCAAGATGTGCAGCCTTGCTGCAACGGGCGGCTGGAAGAAGGAATTCGAAAAGGCTGCCTGATTTAAGTTACCAGGGAGGGGAGAAGACCCGGTTCGCGTCTGCGGCCGGGTTTTCTTTGTTGTCATCGCGACGCTGCATTTGCGCGAACGCCAGGCGCAATTGTCCCGGTGACAAGAATGTGCTTCGCGCGATTTTCGCGCTGCTTTATCTCCTTCAACTGGTCTCGGCCGGAACGGGAGAAAGCAGCCCATGGACAGCGTAGCCTATGTCACCGTCGATGTTTTCGCCGATGAACGGTTTGCCGGAAACCAGCTTGCGGTGATCCCGGATGCGCGCGGATTGTCCGATGCACAGATGCAGCAGATCGCCACTGAATTCCGCTATTCCGAAGTTACCTTCGTGCTTCCGCCAGAAGATCCCGCCAACACGGCGCGGGTAAGGATCTTCACGCCGACGATGGAAATCCCCTTCGCCGGGCATCCGAATGTCGGCACCGCCTTCGTGCTCGGCGGCCAGCCGGAGATTTTCGGCAAGGCACCGGGGGACGTACTCCGCTTCGAGGAGAGGGCTGGTCTCGTCGAGACGGCTTTGATACGCGACGACCGTGGACGCGTGGCCGGAGCCGGCATTCTTGCGCCGCAGCCGCTGTCGCTCGGACCGCAGGTCGACGCCGACACCGTCGCGCGCTGCGCCTCGATCGGCACCGGCGACGTTCGTATGGCAACCCACGCACCGGTCATTGCCTCCATCGGCCTGCCATTTGCGGTTGCTGAAGTGGCAGGGCTCGAAGCACTTGCGCGCGCCTGCCCCAACACCGCTGCCTTTGCCGAGGCCGGCCGGCGCTTCTTGCGCGAGGACGAGCAATTCGCACTCTTTCTCTATACGCGCCTGCCGGACCGCCCTTGGCATTTTCGCACCCGGATGTTCGCCCCGCTCGACAATCTCATCGAGGATCCGGCGACGGGAAGCGCCTCGGGAGCGCTGGGCGCACTTCTGGCCTCGCTGCAGCCGGACCCCGAACTCGACATCCACATTACCATCGAGCAGGGCGTCGAGATGGGCCGCCGAAGCCTGATTGAACTGCATGTGCGTAAATCGGGCGGCCTGGTTGGCGATGTGCGGATTGCCGGGCGATGCGTGGCGGTCATGCGCGGCAGCATCCGTCTTTAGGGCCGGACCAAGACCGTCAGCATCATCACGGCGATCGCAAAGACGGCGATCTTCCAGAAGTCTCGGCGCTGGCGCAGTCCGGGCAGATTGAGCGGCTTCAGCACCTGGATGACCATGGCCAGAAGCAGGAGCACCGTTAACGCTTTCGACATTCATTTTTCTCTGTTGTGGAAAAGAACTTGGCTGGACGTCAGGGCGTCACACTTTTGCGCGCGAACAGGGTTAGAACGCCTTTTCCAATCTCACTCAATAGGAATTTCCGGCTGGCAATTGTGCTGGCATCGCCCTACCTTTCGGCACAACCCGGAACCCGCGGATTTCACATGCGAAAAAACCTCCTTCCCGTCGCCTCTCTTCTGCTCGGCACGCTGTTTCTCTTCCTTGGAAATGGACTGCACAGCCTGTTGCTGCCGGTGCGCGGCACGACGGAAGGCTATTCGACGACGCTGCTCGGCCTGCTCGGCACCTCCTGGGCGAGCGGCTTCGTGCTCGGCTGCCTGCTGGCGCCGACCATCGTCAAACGCGCCGGCCATGTGCGCGCCTTCAGCTGCTTTGCCTCCATCCTAGCGATCATCGCGCTTTTGACCGGCATTCTCGTCGATCCGATCTGGTGGGTGGTGCTGCGCGCCTTTACAGGCTTCTCGACGGCCGGAACCTCGATGATCATCGAAAGCTGGCTGAACGAGCGCGCCACCAATGAGAGCCGCGGCGCGATCTTCTCGCTCTACATCGCCATCACCCTGATGGGCGTCGTCGGCGGCCAGTTGATGATCCCGTTCGGCGATACGTCGACGACGCTGTTCTTCATGTGCGCCGGGATCGTCTATTGCCTGGCCATGCTGCCGACGCTCCTGTCGACCGCGGCCTTGCCGCAACCGCTGAAGCAGGTCAGCCTCGACCTTCCGGCGCTCTATCGCAACTCGCCGATCTCCTTTCTCGGCATCCTGCTCGTTGGCATCGCCAATGGCGCCTACGGGACGCTCGGCGCGGTGTTCGGCCGTCAGGTGGGACTGACAGATAGCGATGTCGCGCTGATGATGAGTACGACGATCTTCGCGGGCGCCTTGATGCAGTTTCCCGCCGGGCGCCTCTCGGACATGATCGACCGGCGCTACGTCCTGGCTGCGCTTGCGGCCGTCGCCGCGATTGCCGGCGCACTGATCTTCCTGATCGAGCCGACCGGCGTCGTCCTGCTGATCGCGCTGGTCGGCGTCTACGGCGCGACCGCCAATGCGCTCTATCCCATCGCCGTCTCGCATGCCAACGACTTCGCCACGCCGGAGGATTTCGTCAAGATTTCCGGCGGCCTGCTCTTGCTCTACGGCATCGGCACGATCATCGGCCCGACCATCGGCGGCCCGATCATGACCGTCACCGGTCCTTACGGCCTGTTCATGATCACCGCCTGCGCCCATGTGCTGATCACGGCTTACGCGATCTTCCGCAGCCGCATGCGCGCCGCAGTGCCGGCATCGGAACGCGACTCCTACTCGACCATCAACCCCGGCACCCTGACGACGCCGGAAAGCCTGCAACTGTCGCCGCGGGCAGCCCCTTTCGAGGAAAGAAGCGACGACGAGCCTGAACGGAGGATCGCATGAGCCTGTTTGACGACGACCGTCCCAAGAAACAGCCGGTCCACGAAATCGGCTGCGACCTCTCGCTTCTGTCGGCCGACGAGCTTTCCTTGCGTATAGACATGCTGAAACAGGAAATCGCGCGGCTGGAAGCGGAAAGAGCAAACAAGTCGGCAAGCAAGTCGCAAGCCGAGAAATTCTTTCGGTCGTGACGCTGCACTTTGCAGACACAACTGAAAGCCAACTTTAAAAAACAAGAGATTACATGGCGCCCGCCCGGCAGCCATAAACGCTTCATTAAGCCTTATAAGGTATTACTGAGGCATCCAGATCGCTCTGGACTCAGGCAATTTCCCGTTTGGCGAATGGTCTGATTTTTCTCCCTGTTTTACCTTGAGAGCCGCTTTTGCGGCTCTTTTTTTGTCTTTTTTTCCCAATCGCCAAAGAATTGTGGAGATTAACCCTTTATTAAGAATGCGCTTGCGCGAAATGCGCTATGGGATCATGTTCCAACTATCGAACGAGCGGCCCGAAACTTTCTGTTAACCCGTTCGTTGCCTGTCCGAGTTGATGCGTTTAACCAGGGAAATCAGACCATGTCCGAACGGGGATTGAATACGGTGAGCTTCGCGGGACACGCTGCGTCTTCGGCGCAGTTCAAGGCTCTCTATGCCGAAGGCATGGGTCTGGTTGAAGAGACCGCAAGCTATCTCGATGGCCCCGGTCGCGCCGCCTCCAAGGTTCTGCCGCGCATGGCCTCGGTGCTCTATGCCGCGGAATCGATGCGCCTCACCACCCGTCTGATGCAGATGGCATCCTGGCTGCTCCTGCAGCGTGCCGTCAACAATGGCGAAATGAACCGCGAGCAGGTCCTTTCGGAAAAGAACAAGGTCCGCCTCGACAGCTTCAACGTCGATCGCACGGCACCCGGCTGGAACGACCTGCCGGAAGGTTTCCGCGATCTGATCGACCGCTCGCTGCGCCTGCAGAACCGCGTCGCCCTGCTCGACCGCGAAATCTACCGCCCGCAGGAAGCCCAGAACTTCACGCCCGACAACCAGAACGGCGTCAAGGCCCAGCTCACTTTGCTGCAGACGGCTTTTGGAACCAACTGATCGAGGCCGAAAAGGCACCCGAATGCTCAGGACCCGGCCATCGTGCCGGGTTTTTGTGTTTTGAGGATGCAAGCCGGCGCAGTGGCGACAAACAGGCAACCAAGCCTGTCACTTCACATACGCTCGAGGCGAGACCGGGTCAGGGTCGTCATGCCGGCGGCATCTTGTCGAATTTCGGCAGGGCCGGATCGATGTGGTCCCATGCGTAACCGCGCACCCCATACGTCACCATCTGCGGCTCGTATCGGCTTGGGTCGTCGAGGCTTGCGGCGTGCACCGTAAACAGGTCCGGCATGGCCGTGAACGTCAAATAGACCGGTGATCCGCAGGTTGGGCAGAACGAATGCGTCTTGATATTGCCGCTGTCGCCGGCGATGGCCCAATGCCTTGCTTCGCCTTTAAGTTTCACGTTCCGCTTGTCCGTAAAGGTCAGGTAGGACCCATGTCCGGCGCCGCTCCTGCGCTGGCAGTCTCGGCACTGGCAGTCGTTCATCACCAGCGGTTCGGCAGAAATTTCATAGCGGATCGCGCCGCAGGCGCATCCGCCCGTATAGACCTTGCTCATATCGTTTCTCCTGTAGCAAAGCGCGGCTTGCCCACCCGGTAACCAGACTGGGATTCCGCCTGACAAAAGTGAAAGGAGGCTGATAATCTGATCGGATGCCGCACGATGGCGCCAGGGGCGATCAGGCCACCGCTCCGGCGTTGAAGTGAGCAGGCGCATCGCATCTGCGGACGTGCGACGACAGCGGTGGCGTCGTTCAGCCGTTGTCATACTCGTCGTGATGACGCCACCACATGCCCTTTTCGTTGCGTCCCTTGGGCGCTCGGTCGAGCCACTGGTACATGCCCCAGAGGCCATCCAGTCCGCGCGCATAGGCGGAATAGGTGTGGTAGACGACACCGTCTTCGAGGACGAAGGCGCTCATGCCCGGCCTTTCGCGCACGAATGTAGCAGCGTCGGTGCCGCTCATGGCAGCGGCAGTTGCAGGCCCGTCGGGTGTTTCGCCTGCGGGCAATGCAGGCTCGCGCCGGTAGTTGTATTCGACGGCCCCGTCACGCTGTTGTTTCTCGGTGTTCGAAACGTTGAAGTCGAGATTGAAGTCGCTCCCGTGCGAGGAGGCCCAGGGAAACGACCATTCCATCCGCCGCTTGAACGCCTGCAGCTTGCCGAGCGGCGCCCGCGACACGGCGGTAAACGCCACATCGTGGTTTTCCAGATGGACGACGAAGCCGTCGAAACCGTCGGCGATTGCCGAACAGGACGGACATCCGGCCTTGTAGTCGGGGCCGAACATGAAGTGGTAGACGAGAAGCTGCGACCGCCCCCTGAACAGGTTTGCCAGCGTGGCATCCCCTTGGTCGGTCTCGAAATGGTATGCCTTGTCAATCCGGACCCACGGCAGGTCCTGTCGCCGCCGCGCGAGCTCGTCGCTGCGCCGCGTCAGCGCCTTTTCTTCCTCAAGCAGTGCGATCCGGGCCTTCAGCCACTCGTCGCGCAAAACGATTTGATGTTGCATAACGAACCTCCTGTTTGTCGAAGTGCGTGTTGCATGCGATCTGTCAATTCCGTTCGAACGTGTCAGTGCAGGCGCTTGGAGGCATCCTGTTCCGCAGCGACGGCATCGAGGTTGCGCACAACCTTCTTCCACCCTTCGCTCATGCTGCGGAAGGCAGTGTCGTTCCTCGGCAGTACGAAACCGGAATGGACGAGGCGAAGGCGTGTACCACCGTCAGCCCTGGAAAGGATGAAGGTGACGACCGTGTCCAGCCGCGAGCCATATCCGACGTTTCCCTCATCTCCGCCTTTCCAGGCATAGGCGAAGCGCTCGTAGGGTACGACCTCCAGCACCTGGCAGCGAATGATCCCGTCCCATGCCCCGGCTGGCGTCGTCTGGAACGTGAAGTGCTTGCCCTCCACAGGTTCGAACCCAGTCGGTGCCATCATCCAGCGCGCGATCAGTTCGCCGGATGTCAGCGCCGTCCAGATCGTCTCCGGCGCATGCGGAAAGACCTCGTCAAGAACGATGTCCTGCGTGTCGGGCTTCAAAGCGGCGTCGGTCATGGATCGATCTCCTTGAGCAAGGTTCTGAGATTGGCGAAGCGTTCGCGCCAGAAGACGCCGTAGTGGCCCAGCCAATCGACAAGCGGGGCGAGGCCCTCGGGCTCTGCGCGATAATAGACGTTGCGTCCCTCCGGGCGCTCGGCAACCAGGCCGGCCTGCTTCAATGATTTGAGATGCTGAGAGATGGCGCCCTGCGTCACCCCGCTTCCGCGCGTCAACTCGACCACGGTAATCTCATCGGACCGGACGACCCGCTCGAAAACGGCCCGCCGCGTCGGGTCGGCAAGGGTACGCAGGACAGCGGTGACGTTTGCAGCTTCGATCATGACTAATCAAATAGCGCATACTAATTGATGAGTCAATACTAATCTTTTCGCACCGACGCCGCCCATCCGAAACCCATAGTCCAAACGCAAAAAAGCCCGGCGAACCGGGCTTTCCTAAATTCAAAATCCAGCAGGAAGAGATTAGAGGCCGAGGCCTTCGAATCGCTTCTTGAACTTGGAAACGCGGCCGCCGCGATCCATGAGCTGCTGGTTGCCGCCGGTCCATGCCGGATGCGACTTCGGGTCGATTTCGAGGTTCATGGTCTGGCCCTCCGAACCCCAGGTCGAGCGGGTTTCGTATTCGGTGCCGTCGGTCATGACCACTTTGATCATGTGGTAAGCGGGATGGATATCAGCCTTCATAACAATCTTCCTGCAAGTTCCAGGGTCCAATTGTCGCAAGCCATTTGCGGGCCATTGCGGCATGGGGACCGAACACGTAAATGAAGCCGCAGATCACATGCGGGACTACGGCTTCCCAATTTGATGCCGTGCCTATACATGATGGTCACCTGGATAACAAGTACCGCCGGAGAAGACTTGTGCAAGTTCTGCCGCTTCTTCCGGTATTGGAGGTCATGTGTCGAATGAGGTCGTTCACCCGGCGGCGCGCAGGTCCGTGCGCCCGCTGGCACAGCTGTTGCCGTATATCCGGCGCTACCGCAATCTTGTCATCGGCGCGGGCATTTCGCTGGTCGTTGCAGCCGTAACGACGCTGACGCTGCCGATGGCTGTACGCCGGATGATCGACCACGGATTCTCCGCCTCCGATGCCGGCTTCATCAACACCTATTTCTCGATGCTGATGGTTCTGGCGATCGTCCTCGCAGTGGCCAGTGCGACCCGCTACTACTTCGTCATCACGCTCGGCGAGCGGATCGTCTCGGATCTTCGCCGTGATGTCTTCGACCATGTGACCCGGCTCTCGCCCTCTTTCTTCGACGTCAACCAGTCCGGCGAGATCGTCTCCCGGCTGACCGCCGATACGACGCAGATCAAATCCGCCGTCGGGGCCACCGCCTCCGTTGCTCTGCGCAACACCATCCTGTGTCTCGGGGCCATCGCCATGATGGTCTATACCAGCCCGAAACTGTCGAGCCTGGTTCTCATCGCCATCCCCGTCATCGTCTTTCCGCTGGTCGGCTTCGGCCGCTCGGTGCGCCGGCGTTCGCGTGAGGCGCAGGATACGCTGGCGACGGCTTCCGCCTACGCCGGTGAAGCCATCTCAGCTTCCCGCACCGTCCAGGCCTTCAACGGCGAGGCCGTTGCACAGGCTCGCTATGGCAGCGCCGTCGAAAGTGCCTACGCGGCCGCCCGCGCCGCCATCAAGGCCCGCTCGGTCCTCACGGCCTTTGCCATCACCATGATCTTCGGCAGCGTCGTCGCCGTCCTGTGGTTCGGTGCGCAGGATGTCCTGTCCGGCACGCTGTCGGCCGGCACGCTCGGCCAGTTTCTCCTGTATTCGGTCTTTGCCGCCGGCAGCCTCGGCGCACTTTCCGAGGTTTGGGGCGAACTCTCGCAGGCGGCAGGCGCTGCAGAGCGCTTGAGCGAATTGCTGGCCGAGCAGCCGGACATCACGGCGCCCGAAAATCCGGTCGCCATGCCGGAGCCGGCGCAGGGGGCCGTGATCTACGACGACGTTCACTTCGCCTACCCCTCGCGGCCGGGCTACAAGAGCGTCAAGGGCCTGAGTTTCGCCGTCAAGCCGGGCGAGACGGTTGCCATCGTCGGCCCCTCCGGCGCCGGCAAGAGTACCGTCTTCTCGCTGCTTCTGCGCTTCTACGACCCGGCCAAGGGCTCGGTCCGCGTCGATGGCGTCGACATCCGCTCGGTCGACCCCCAAGCCCTGCGCAGCCGTGTCGCCATCGTTCCCCAGGACGTCACCATCTTCGCCGCCTCGATCCACGACAACATCGCCTTCGGCCTGCCCACCGCGTCGCGCGACATGGTGCGTGCAGCAGCCGTTGCCGCCCAGGCCGACGAATTCATCGCAAGGCTCGATCAGGGTTACGACACCCAGGTCGGCGAACGCGGCATCACGCTCTCCGGCGGCCAGCGCCAGCGCATCGCCATCGCCCGCGCCATCCTGAAGGATGCCCCGGTTCTCTTGCTTGACGAGGCGACTTCCGCGCTCGACGCTGAGAGCGAAACGCTGGTGCAAAAGGCGCTTGACGACCTGATGCGCGAACGCACGACGCTGGTCATCGCCCACAGGCTGGCAACCGTGCTCAAGGCCGACCGCATCCTCGTCATGGATCAGGGCCGGATCGTCGAGGAAGGCACGCACGCGTCGCTCGTTCGTCAGGGCGGGCTCTACGCCAAGCTCGCGCGACTGCAGTTCGACTATGACAGCCCGGAAGCAAGCAACGTGGTGACGCTGGGCTGACGCAGCCGCTCCAGAATAAAATCGATTGAGTGCAACCCTTATACCAAAGATCACTGATAATGACCGATGTGATGGCCCGGAAACGGGCGTCCGGGTAGAAGAAACCGCAGAGCGATGCCTGAGCATCGGTCGAGGATTTCGACGCCCTCCGGTGGCCGATTTCCGGGCCACCCGAAGGGCCGGTCGCTTTTGGCTTCCGGNCGTCGTCAAAAATCCTCGCCGGACCTTCTGGTCCGACTGCGGTTTTCTCCTAGCCGGAAGTCAAAATCGATCCGGTCACATCGGTCATTATCAGTGATCTTTGGTATTAATCCCTCTCCAAGGTTGCCCTTCGGTGCATCGACGCTATTGTTTGCCGGCGGAAGCGGCTTTCGGCCGCTTTGCGGATTGTTAGGTCCTGGGAGGAGAATTGAATGGCATTGTCCTTATGGAAACGGCGCACGGCACTCGCGCTCGCCCTGATGGCGACATCGGCGCTCGCGCTCGGCGGTGAAGCAAGGGCGCAGGAGTTTCCCGATCGTCCTGTAACGCTGGTGGTGCCCTTCGCAGCCGGCGGCTCGACCGACGTGGTTGCGCGCATCATCGGCCAGAAGATGTCCGATGATCTCGGACAGCAGGTGGTGGTGGAAAACGTTGCCGGCGCCGGCGGCAATCTCGGTGCCGACCGGGTGGCGCGGGCCGAGCCCGACGGCTACACGATCCTGATGGGAACGGTTGCGACCCACGCGCTCAATCCGTTGATCCTGAAGACAAAGCCCTACGATCCGGAAAAGGATTTTGCGCCAGTCTCGCTGCTGGTGCTTGTGCCGAACGTGCTCGTCGTCAATCCGCAACTGCCGGTAAAGAACGTCGACGAGCTTCTGGCGCTTCTGAAGGCATCGCCGGACCAATATGCCTACGCATCGTCCGGCAACGGCACGCCGCTGCATCTCTCCGGCGAACTGTTCAAGAAGATGGCAGGCGTCAGCATGCAGCATGTTCCCTACAAGGGCTCAGGTCCGGCGCTGAACGATGTCATCGGCAACCAGGTGCCGATCATGTTCGACAACCTGCCCTCGTCCTCGGGACACATCACATCCGGCACGCTCAAGGCGCTTGCGGTGACGACGAAGGAGCGTGCCGCCTCCTTCCCGGATGTGCCGACCATCGCCGAAACCATTCCCGGCTACGAGACCTATACCTGGAATGCCCTGTTTGCCCCGGCAGGTACGCCGAAAGACGTGATTGATCGGCTCAATGCTTCCGCCAAGAAGGCGCTCGCGGATCCGGCCGTGGCCGAGAAGATGAAGGGCTTCAGCGCCACCATCGTCGCCTCGACGCCGGACGAACTGGGCGCGCATGTGAAGGCCGAACTTGCGAAATGGGGCCCGATCGTCAAGGAAGCCAACGTTCAGATGGATTGAGGCATCCGCGGCTCTCCGGCCATCCGGAGAGCCTTTTTGCCACCCGGAGGTCAGGCGCCTATGTTGCGCCCCACGATCCTTCCAGAAAAGATGCAGCCACCCAGGAACGTGCCCTCCAGCGCATTGTAGCCGTGCATGCCGCCGCCGCCAAAACCCGCAACCTCTCCCGCCGCATAGAGCCCTGCGACCGGCGCGCCCGAAAGCTCCAGCACGCAACCGTCGAGATCGGTCTGCAATCCACCCAGCGTCTTTCGCGTCAGGATGTTGAGACGCACCGCAATCAGCGGCCCGGCCTTGGGATCGAGCAGCCGATGCGGCTTGGCGGTCCGCATCAGCCTGTCGCCCAGGTAATTGCGGGCGCCGCGGATGGCGGTGACTTGCGCATCCTTCGAAAAGGCATTGTCGATCTCGCGATCGCGCGCCTCGATCTGGTGGCGCAGATGTTCGAGCGAAAGGCGCCCCTCGCCGGTGAGGGCATTCATGCCCTCGACCAGATCTTCCAGCCGGTCGCGGATGACGAAATCCTCACCCTTGTCCATGAAGGCCTGCACCGGTCCCGGCGGATTTTTGCCCAGGCGCTTCAGAAGCAGCGGAATGTCCTTGCCGGTGAGGTCGGGGTTCTGCTCGGACCCCGAAAGCGCGAACTCTCGTTTGATGATCGCCTTGGTCAGGATGAACCAGCTGTAGTCGGCACCGCTCCTGCGGATCGCCTTCAGGGTGCCGAGCGTGTCGAAGCCCGGCATCGCAGGCGCGGCAAAACGGTTGCCGTCAGCGTCGCACCAGAAGGAAGAGGGGCCGGGCAGGATGCGGATGCCATGGTTCGGCCAGATCGGATCGAAGTTGCGCAGGCCTTCGGTGTAATGCCACATGCGATCCTTGTTGATGACGGAGCCGCGCGCCTGTTCGGCAATCGCGACCATGCGCCCGTCGACATAGTCCGGGACGCCGCTGACCATGACGTTCGGCGGCGGGCCGAGCCGGTCGACCGGCCACTGCTTGCGCACCAGGTCGTGATTGCCGCCGATGCCACCGGACGAGACGACGACGGCGCCAGCCTCGAACCAGAACTCGTCGACAACCTCGCGCGAACTGCGCTGACCGCGCTTAACGCCGTCGCTCTTCAATACCGATCCTCTTGCGCCCGTCACGGCACCATTGGTGATGATCAGTTCGTCGACCCGATGGCGAAAGCGGAAGCGGATGCGCCCCCTGCTCTCGGCTGCACGCGCCCGCGCGATGAACGGCGCCAGCACGCCAGGGCCTGTGCCCCATGTCACGTGAAAGCGTGGCACCGAATTTCCATGGCCATGTGCAAGACCGCCTCCGCGCTCTGCCCAGCCGACGACGGGAAACCAGCGCATGCCCTGGCTGTACAGCCAGGCGCGCTTTTCGCCAGCGGCAAAATCGAGATAAGCCTCCGCCCAGCGCCTTGGCCAATAGTCCTCCGGCCGGTCGAATTGCGCCGAGCCCATCCAGTCCTGCCGCGCCAGTTCGAGCGTATCGCGGATGCGCAGGCGCCGCTGTTCCGGACTGTCGACAAACAGCAACCCGCCGAGCGACCAGAAAGCCTGGCCGCCCAAATTCTGCTCGCCTTCCTGATCAAGCACGATGACCCTGAGACCCCGGTCGGCAGCCTCGACCGCCGTAACGAGGCCAGCAAGCCCCGCCCCGATCACAAGAACATCACAATCCATGCCCGTCCTCCAGCAACTCCACCCTGCCGCGACATTACGCAGACGTAAACGTCAGGGCAACGAAGAAACGCAACTGGAAAACACTGCTTGTGATGATTGCCGATCGCTGGATAGCCGGGCGGGCTCCGGTTATTTCTCGGTCAGCTTCAGTTCGATGCGGCGGTTCTGCGAGCGCGCCTCCGGACTATCCCCTTCGGCAATCGGCTGGAATTCTCCGAAGCCCGCAGCGGCGAGGCGATCCGCCGGAACACCACGCGAGATCAGGAACTTGACGACGGACGTCGCACGCGCCGACGAAAGTTCCCAGTTGTCGATGTAGCGCCCTGTCCCGGAAAGCGGAACATTGTCCGTATGCCCGTCGACCCGCAGCACCCAGTTGATCTCGGAGGGAATTTCCTTGGCAAGGTCGAGCACCGCCGTTGCGAGCTTGGCCATTTCCGCCTGCCCTTCCGGGTTCAGTTCATTGCCGCCGGACGGAAACAGAACTTCCGACTGGAAGACGAAGCGGTCGCCGACAATACGAATATTTTCGCGATCGGACAGGATTTCGCGCAGTCGCCCGAAGAAGTCGGAACGGTAGCGGTTGAGTTCCTGCACACGCTGCGCCAGCGCCACGTTCAGCCGCCGGCCAAGATCGGCGATTTTCGTCTGCGACGCCTCGTCCTTGGCTTCGGACGCCTGGAGCGCACCCTCGATGGCAGCGATCTGGCTGCGCAGCGCAGCGATCTGCTGGTTCAACAGATCGATCTGGCTCATTGCCCGGGCGCTGACCTGTCTTTCCGCATCCAGCTTGCCCGTGAGGTCACCTATCTGCTGGTTGGCGGCATCGGAGCTGCCGGCGCCCTGGTCGAGCAGTGCCTGCAGCCGCGAGCGCTCGCCTTCCGATGAGGCCAGGGATGCCTGCAGATTGGCAAGCGAATCCTCGAGATCCTGCTTGCCGCCCTTTTCCAGCGCCAGAAGCTGGGTCAGCTCGTTGATCTGGCTGTTCAACCGGTTGAGCACATCCTCCTTGCCGCTGATTTCGCGGCGGAGCAGAAATTGTGCCAGGACGAAAACGGAGAGCAGGAACATGATGGACAGGAGCAGCGTCGAAAGGGCATCGACGAAACCCGGCCAGTAATCGACGGTTCTCTGTGTCCGGCCCTTGCGCGCAAGCGACATCGGTTACTCTCCCCCGGCGTCTTCGACGCGGGCGAGCTTGTGCGGTCTTTCCGGCTGCGCGGGTATCTTGTCCGCATGTCCGATCCGCGCCGACAGCTTGTCCAGCGTCTTGCGCATCGACTTTGCTTCGTCCTGCTGGGCCTCGATCCAGTCACGCAGCATCTGCTGCTCGCCGCGCATGTTCTTCACCAGCCCTTGGATGCCCTCGGCAAGGCTCGCCATGGCGGCGGTCGTACGCTGGTTCATGCCGCCGTCGTGGTTGAGGCGGGCGAGTTGTTCGGTCAGTTGCCGAAGCTCGTCGCCGGGTGCCACGGCCGACGCGCCGGGGGCAATCGTCAGATCCGAACTGACGTCGGTCACGGATGACAGCCAGTTTTCGAGTTCGGTATAGAAGCGGTTCTGGGCACGTCCGGCCTGCAGGTCGAGAAAGCCGAGGATCAGCGAACCGGAGAGACCGAAGAGCGACGTGGAAAACGCCGTCCCCATACCGGACAGCGGAGCGGACAGGCCATTCTTCAGAGCAGCCAGAACATCCTGCGTGCTTCCCGTCCCGGCATCGAGCGATTGAATGACCGTATTGATCGACCCGATCGTGCCGAGCAGACCCCAGAAGGTGCCGAGCAGGCCGAGGAAGACCAGCAGACCGGTGAGATAGCGGGAGGTGTCGCGCGATTCGTCGAGGCGTGTGGCGATCGAATCGAGAATGGACCGCAGCGCCGTCGTCGAGATCGCCATCGAATGGCGCTGGCCGATGAGGGCGCGCATCGGCGCCAGGAGCACCGGGTCGCGGCCAACCTTCTCGGCACTTCCGGCTGCACGGAAGGAATTGAACCAGCGAACCTCCGGCCGCAGCCTGAGCACATGGTTGAAAACCAGCAGGATGCCGATCAGCAGAACGCCGAGAATAAGGCCGTTCAGTCCGGGATTGCTGGCAAAGGCGGCATGCGCCTGTCGAAACAGGATGGCCGCGACGAACCCGACGATGATGAGGAAGATTACCATCGTCCAGAAGAAAACCATCGGGCTCGTCAGCTTGTTGGGATTATACCCCTCGTTCAAAGCTCCGCCGGCATCCCATCCCGACAGTTCCAATTTCGCCATGGGGTTATTCTCCGGTTTTCATGTGCTGCAGCCTGCCCGCACACGCGGACGCAGCTATGCTTGCGCCGGAGACTAGAGGAAGTTTGTGCCAAATTGAAGGGGAAACAACGGGCAACATCAACAGGATGAAACAGCCGCCGTTCAGGCCTTTCCGGCTTATTTTCCCGGCACGGGGCGATGCAGCACCTCGTGCAGCGCCTTGCGGATGTATTCATTGCCGGCAACGATCGAGCCGTCGTCCATCGGCTTGTTGCCGCCGTCGATATCGGCGACCCACCCGCCAGCTTCGCGAATCAGCAGGATGCCGGCTGCAATATCCCAGGGGAGCAGGCCGCGCTCCCAGAAGCCGTCAAACCGGCCGGCCGCGACGTAGGCGAGATCGAGGGATGCAGCGCCCATGCGGCGCACACCGGCAACTTCACCCATCACGTGGCGCAACTCGACGAGGTAGGTACCGTGGTTGGCAACGCCCAGATGCGGTGTGCCGGTGCCGATGACGGCATCCGACAGGTTCTTGCGGGCAGCGACGCGCAGCCGGCGGTCGTTGAGGAAGGCGCCACCACCGCGCTCGGCGGTGAACAGTTCGTCGGTCGCCGGGTTCATGACGACAGCAGCGACGATCTCGCCCTGGCGCTCGAGCGCGATCGAGATCGCAAAATGCGGAATGCCGTGCAGGAAGTTCGTCGTGCCATCGAGCGGGTCGACGATCCAGCGGTGGGCGCCGTCCGTGCCGATGATCTCTTCGCTTTCCTCGCCGAGGAAGCCATAGGTGGGGCGTGCCTTCAGAAGCTCTTCCCGGATCAGTTTTTCCGCCTTGCGATCGGCCTGCGAGACATAGTCGCCCGGCCCCTTCAGCGAGACCTGCAGGTTCTGGACTTCGCCAAAATCACGCGCCAGCGACTTGCCCGCCTTGAAAGCGGCCTGAACCATGACATTGAGAAGAGCTGAGCGTGCCATTTTGGCTTTCCTTCGAAACAGAAAACCGGCCGCAGCAACGACCGGAGAATTTTAAACGTGCCGCTGCGGATCAGTCCGCGCGGCGGAGATAGGCGATTTCATTGGTATCGACCAGAATGCGCTCACCAGCCTCGACGAACGGCGGCACCATGACGCGCACGCCATTTTCCAGGATCGCCGGCTTGTAGGACGACGCGGCGGTCTGCCCCTTCACCACCGGATCCGCCTCCGCAATTGCCAGAACCACCTGGTCGGGCAGCGAGATACCGATCGGCTTTTCGTCATACAGCTTGACCGAAACCATCATGCCGTCCTTCAGGAAGGTGGCGCGGTCGCCGACAAAGTCCTTCTGCAGTTCCAGCTGTTCATAGCTCTCGACGTCCATGAATACCAGAGCGTCGCCCTCTTCATAGAGGAACTGGAAGTCCTTGAGATCGAGTGTCACCAGTTCGACGGTTTCGGACGAGCGGAAGCGTTCGTTGAGCTTGGTACCGTCGATCAGGTTCTTGAGTTCGACCTGGTTGAATGCGCCGCCCTTGCCCGGCTTCACCGTGACGCTCTTGACCGCAGCCCAGAGGCCGCCATTGTGCTCGATGACGCTGCCGGGGCGAATTTCGCTGCCGCTGATTTTCATGGGAAGCAAGTCCTAAAGAAGTCCGGGCCGCGCCCGCCGGCCAGCCAATCCGGCGCTTCAAGACCACAAAACCCCCGAAAGTTCAAGTCTTGCGCTGGAGCCGGACGATTTTTGGTCGAACCGACCCGAAATCTGAGCCTGCTCAAAATTGAAGAAGTGGAGCATGATGCCGCCCCAAAGCTGCTTGCTCTTTTCGGCATCATGCCCTGGAAACTCGCTCAGGACGACCGGTGTTTGTTGGCAGCGCTCAACGCCGCCTTCTGCTGCGCTTCGGTCAGCCCGAGATAGAAATCCTCCAGCGCAGGATCCTTCAATCCGGCCCGGCGCGACAGCACGTACCATTTGGCAGCCTCGACCGGATCGGGCCGCGTGCCGATCGCATTGACATAGAGATGCGACAGCTTGTTCTGTGCGACGACATTGCCGCCCTCGGCCGCCCGCCGCATCCATTTGAAGCCTTCGTCGAGATTGCGATCGCCGCCGATGCCGTCGACCAGCCAGATGGCAAGGTCGAGCTGGGCGGTATCGAAGCCGGCACGCGCTGCGCGCAACAGCCACTCGCGCGCCCTTGCCCGCTTGTTGTCGTCGATGCCGTCGACGTTCAAATAAATCTGCGACAGCGCATATTGCGCATCGGCGATGCCCTGCTCGGCCGACTTCTCATAATAGGGCAGCGCCGCCTTCAGCCCCCTTTCGCCCGGCATGTCGGCGACCAGCAATTGGCCATAGTTGAACTGGGCGGAAGAATTGCCGAGGTCGGCAGCCTTCTTCATCAGTTCTTCCGACCTTTTCTTGTCGCGCGGAACATCGCGCCCTTCCATCAGCAGAAGAGCGTATTTGAACATGGCGCCAGGATCGCCCGCATTGGCCGCCTGGCCATACCAGAAAGCTGCGTCCTTGGTGTTGCGCGCCACGCCGAGCCCTTGCGAGAAGATTTCCGCGACCAGCGTCTGCGCCGCCGCATCGCCGAGTTGCGCCCGCGGCAAGGCCAGTTCCAACGCGGTCAGATAATAGCCGCGCTGAAACGCGCCGTAGGCATCGTCGGCCTTGCCGGCGAACGCCTTTTCCTGTGGTAGAGCCGGCAATTCCGCGCCCATCCGATCAAGCACGTTGACGCCGCTCGATGGCGCGCGTTTTTTTGCATCGGCCTTGCCGGCATCTTCCGGAGGTTGCAGCTTCGGTATTTCGTCTTCCGGCAGCGCGGCGCCGTTGAACGGCGTGATCCGGCCGCGTTTGCCAACGGTCCCCTCGTCGATCTCGCCTTGCGCCGCAGGCGTGCTCCCCTCCTGCGCCGGCGTTGCCGTGGTCACGCCGGGCAACGCGTCTTCCGCGCGCAAGCAGGCGGGCGCGCCAAGCAACGTGGCGCACATCAGGAAAAGCGAAAGGCGGCGCCGCGATGGAAAAGGAGTGATCAACATGGAAATGTCTTAATCTTCAAACCGTGGCGCTTTTTCGTCAAGGAGCGCGTTGACCTGCCCAACAATGACGGCCGCCTGTTCCGGCTGAGAAAACACGGCAAGACGCAGCGCAACGAATTCCGCGCCGCTCTCGGCAACGGTAAGCGCCGATTGCGGATCGGTGCCCCCCATGACGATGCAGGGGATCTCGATCATCGAGGCCCACCATTCGGCGAGTGCGACGTTCTTCGGATGCGCCTCCGGCTTGATGTCGCCGTCGAGCTTGCCGAAGAAGACATAATCCGGGCGAATCTCGCCCATCTCCAGCGCATGGTGCCGGTCGGTGGCATTGCCGCCGCCAACGATGAGTTTCGGTGAGAATTTTTCGACCGCCTCGGCAAGCTCCGCCGCATTGCCGGTCACATGAAGGCCATCGGCCTTGGCGCGGCCGGCAACCCGCGTATCGCCGGCCAGCAGCGCCGCCGCACCCGCCTTCTGAATCAGTGGCACGAGCGCTTCGGCGTGTTTCTGGAAGGCATGATCGTCGAGGTCGTACTGCGGCAGGATGACCGAGGCCACGTCACCGCCGCGCAACGCATCGCCGAGGATTTGCACGCGGCTTTCGACATCGGCGATGTCAGGCGCAATGAGGACGAGGCGGCAGCGGTTGTCTGTATTGCTCATGGTGTCTTGGTTCCCGGTGAAATGCGCGTTACGCGCCATCCCCTACTCGATTTCGATCCGCAAAAGCGATAGACCCTGCAGGCAAAAGGATCAACCGATACCCATGCTTCCCGATTTTCAGTTCTATGCCATCGCCATTCCCGCGGTTCTGCTTGTCGGCTTCAGCAAGGGAGGAATGGGCGAAGCGCTGTCCCTGATGGGCGTGCCCCTCCTGTCGCTCGCCGTTTCTCCGGTCCAGGCGGCAGCGCTGCTGTTGCCGATCCTGATCGCCATGGACCTCGTCTCGCTGTGGATGTGGCGCCAACATGGCGATACCAAGACGCTGACGATGCTGCTGCCCGGCGCGCTTGTCGGCATCGCTGTCGGCTGGGCGACCTCGGCCTATGTGCCGCGCGATGCGCTGAGGCTGATCATCGGCGTCATCACCATCCTGTTCGTGCTGCGTTATGCTTACAACGTGTGGCGCGCCCGGCGCGGCATCGTCATTCCGGCCAAGCCGCATCGGTCGCTGCAGGCGAGCTTTCTCGGTTCCTTTGCCGGTTATGGCAGCTTCGTCGCCCATGCCGGCGGTCCGCCCTTCCAGATCTACGCCCTGCCGCTGAAGCTGCAGCCACGCGAATATACCGGCACCATGGTGCGCTTTTTCGCCATCCTCAATGCCGTCAAGCTCATCCCGTATTTCGCCCTCGGACAACTCGATCTCAGCAACCTGACGACGTCGATGACGCTTTTTCCGCTGGCTATGCTGGCAACGATGACCGGCGCCTGGGTCGTGCGGCGCATGCAGCCGCAAGTCTTCTATCCGTTCATGTATACGATGGCGTTCCTCGCGGGCCTGAAACTTGCTTATGACGGCCTGGTGGTGCTTGCCATGGGTTCGTAAGGCGCGCACTTACTTGGCGGCGGCTTACGGTTACACGCCCCGCTTGCATCCCGCAAAGCAAAATTCTTATGCCGCATTGCACAATTTGCTTGCCGAGCGGTTTGAATTCTCCTAGCTTTTGCGCATGTCAAACACTGATCCCTTTGATGCAATCTCGGATCCGAACCGGCGCTATCTGCTGGAGGAACTGCGGCGCGCGCCGCGGACAGTGAATGAACTCGCTGAAGGATTGCCGATCAGCCGCCCGGCCGTATCGCAGCATCTGAAGGCCCTGCTCGACTCAAACCTCGTCTCCGTTTCCGCCAGCGGCACGAAACGGATTTACGCGATCAACAAGCCCGGCTTCGACCGGGTCAATCTGTGGCTGGATCAGTTCTGGTCGTAATTGTTGTGACCTCGAAAGGTCAGACATCGGGAAACTCGGTACCACGGTACTCTGGCGAACGTCATGTCCGCGCGGAACGCGTTCCGTCTCTCAACAGCGCTGCAACCGGATTTGCGAAATTCATTTCGTCTTTCGGATGGGTTTCTCGCGCTGGAACAAAAGTTTCCCGATGAATGAGATTGCTTACCTAATCAGTGAGAGGAAGACCGAATCTTTTCGATTTCGTCTTTCAAGCGCAGCTTCCGACGCTTGATGTCGGCAATGTGCTGGTCCTGGACCGAGGGCTGCAGGAGAGCAGTGTGGAGCTCCTGCTCCAGAACACCATGTTTTTTCTCAAGCGTTGCAAGATGAGCCTCAATGGTCATGTGGCAGTCCCTTCCTTTTGCTTGCACCCGGCGGGGGAATGCCGGATGTTCGACGTTAACCGAGTTAATGTGCCATGCTATTTTTCATTTGTCGAAGGCGAAATCGTGGCGAAGGATAACTTCCCGTTACCAACAATTCTGTGCTAGAGCGACGCTCGATTTGATGCGGATAGCAGACGATGCTGCCGGCGCCGACGGGGAAGATTGCATGCCAGATCAGGACCAGGCCGAACTCAGACTGAGCGTAGCGCGGCTGCGGCAGGAACACGAAGATTACGATGTCGCGATCAATGCCATGATCCAGACAGGCTGCGATGCGCTGCGCATCCAGCGGATGAAAAAGAAGAAACTGATCATCAAGGACAAGATCACCAAGATCGAGGACCAGATCATTCCCGACATCATCGCCTGAACCGGCTCGGGATTTCGGCCTCACAACATCGGAACGAAGAACGTGACGAAAGCATCCCCCCCTCCCGTCGCCATCATCATGGGAAGCCAGTCCGACTGGGAGACGATGAAGAACGCCGCCGACACGCTCGATGCGCTCGACATCGCCTATGATGCCCGCATCGTCTCGGCCCACCGCACGGTCGACCGGTTGATCAATTTTGCCAGGGGTGCGCGCGACGAAGGCTTCAAGGTGATCATCGCCGGCGCCGGCGGTGCCGCCCACCTGCCTGGAATGACAGCTGCAATGACGGCACTGCCGGTATTCGGCGTGCCCGTTCAGTCCAAGGCGCTCTCCGGTCAGGACAGCCTTCTTTCGATCGTCCAGATGCCGGCCGGCATCCCGGTCGGTACGCTGGCGATCGGCCGCGCCGGCGCCGTCAACGCGGCCCTTCTTGCTGCGGCCGTCCTGGCGCTCAGCGATCCCGACCTTGCTGACCGCCTTGACGACTGGCGCGAACAGCAGAGCGCCGCGGTTGCCGAATATCCCGTGGATCAGGCATGAACACGATCGGCATCATCGGTGGCGGCCAGCTCGGCCGCATGCTTGCCATGGCTGCCGCCCGGCTCAATTTCCGCACCGTCATCCTCGAGCCGCAGGCCGACTGTCCGGCCGCACAGGTCGCCAGCAGCCAGATCGTCGCCAATTACGACGATGAAACCGCGCTGGTGAAACTCGCGGAAGTCTGCGACGTCGTCACCTACGAGTTCGAGAACGTTCCGGTCGCCGCAGCCGACCTGCTTGCGCGCTCGCTCCCCGTCTACCCTCCGCCCAAGGCGCTGGAAGTGTCGCAGGACCGGGTGACGGAAAAACAGTTCCTCAACGGCTGCGGCATTGCGACCGCGCGTTTTCACGCCATCGACAGCCAGGATGACCTCGAACGGGCACTCGCCGATTTCTCCGGCGTCGGCGTTTTGAAGACCCGGCGCCTCGGTTATGACGGTAAGGGCCAGCGCGTCTTTCGCGGCGCGAGCGACAGCGCCACAGGCGCCTACGTGGCGCTTGGCAACGTGCCGCTCATCCTCGAAAGCTTCGTCGCATTCGAGCGGGAGATATCCATTATTGCTGCGCGCAGCATCGATGGGGCGATCGCCTGTTTCGATCCGGCCGAGAACGTCCATCGCAACGGCATTCTTCACACATCCACGGTTCCGGCCTCCGTCGGTGAGGCGACCAGGGAAGCGGCACGAGTTGCGGCAGGAACCATCCTCGAAGCGCTCGGCTATGTCGGGGTCGTCGGCGTGGAATTCTTCGTGCTCGCCGATGGCACGCCGATCGTCAACGAAATCGCCCCCCGCGTCCACAATTCCGGCCACTGGACCGAGGCTGCCTGCGTGGTCTCCCAGTTCGAGCAGCATATCCGCGCGATCGCCGGATTGACGCTGTCCGATGGCGCCCGACATTCCGACTGCGTGATGCAGAACCTGATCGGCGACGATATCAACGACGTTCCGGAGTGGCTCGCCAAGCCGAACGCGCTGGTCCATCTCTATGGCAAGTCCGAAGCCCGTCCGGGCCGCAAGATGGGCCATGTCACCTGGCTGATTTGATGATTTAACCCACAGAAAAGCCGAAAGCCGGCGTTAAAACCGGCTCTCTGTGGTTGACACCTTTGCGATGCCGGGTTATTTGCCTGCCACCCTAAGAGCGCGCTCGGCCCGAACGGTCTGCAAGCGCGCTTTTGATTGTTAAAGACCGGCGAATTCGGATTCGCCAAAACTGCGGATCAGAAAAATGAAGATCAAAAATTCGCTCAAGTCGCTGAAGGCCCGCCATCGCGAAAACCGTCTGGTGCGCCGCAAGGGCCGCATCTACATCATCAACAAGCTGAACCCGCGCTTCAAGGCCCGTCAGGGCTGATCCATTCTGCGGACCGGAGATCGTGGTTGCGGTCGGTCGGCGAATGGAATGAAAGCGCTTGAGCTCCCTCGTTGGGCTCATGCGGTTCATCGAATTGATGTCTCAAATTTGATTTGATCTTCGGCCATGGCGGACTACCATATCTGTCATGGCTAAACTCATGTCTGCTTTTTCGATTCTCGTGATTGCGCTTTCCGCGTCGATCACTGGCGCACCCGCTCTTCTTGCAGCAGACACTTCACAGGCTTCGGCGACATCGGAACTGGCGACGCCGAAGCAGCGGCTCGATGCGCTCTTTTCCGAACTGAAACGGGAACGCGACCCCGAAAAGGCACGCGAAATTTCCGATCGCATCCGCGGCGAATGGCGGGATTCCGGCAGCGCCTCCATCAATCTTTTGATGCAATGGGCAGCAAAAGCGCTCGAAGCTGATCGCAAGGCGAGCGCGCTCGATATCTTCGATCAGGTGATCTATCTTTCGCCGCAATATGTCGAGGGTTGGAACCAGCGCGCGACACTGCACTACAGGATGGGCAACTATCGCAAGTCGATGTCGGACATCAACCAGGTGCTGGCGATCGAGCCCCGGCATTTCGGGGCGCTCGCCGGCATGGCGGCGATCCTCACCGCGGCTGGCAAGGATGAACTGGCGCTGCGGGCCTGGGAACAGTTTCTCGAGATCTACCCTGCCGATCGCCAGGCACAGGAACAACTCGGTGACCTGGAAGAAAAGCTCGCCGGCAATCGCACGTAGTTCTGCGCTTCTTTCATTTTTTAATGAGTAGACGATCCAGTTCGCAGGCCGAATCGACGTTTCACCATCAGGCGAAACCGCGAGCCACTCTTTCGTATCAGACGACAGTGAACCATCTGGTCGGTTGCGCATGCGCGCAAACCGCGAGAGATTGATTGATGTCTTCAGCCTTCAGGAAAGCCATGCTGTTCGTCGCATCCGTGTTTCTCGCCCTGCTCGTGACGGGGTTCGGCTTCAGCGCCTATCAGGCAACCGGTTTCGAGAAGAGCAATCCGAACAGGGGCGAGCGCTTGGACGTTGGCGGCTATCGGATGAACAGCGTCTACGTGCCGCGCCCGAACACCGCCGACTTGCCGACCCTTGTCTTCATTCACGGCGCAAGCGCCAATCTGCGTGATCAGATGACCGCCTTCAGAAGCAGGCTCGAAGGGCGAGCCGATATGCTGTTTCTCGACCGTCCGGGGTTCGGCTTCTCCGACCGCAGCGGTCCGCAAAACGCCTATCCCGACGGCCAGGCCGATGCGATCGCGGCCCTGATGCGCAAGCGCGGCATCAGCAAGGCGATCATCGTCAGCCATTCCTTCGGCGGGGCGATCGCCGCGAGTTTCGCGCTGAACCACAAGGACATGGTCGCGGGCCTTCTCTTCCTCTCGCCCGCCACTCATCCCTGGCCGGGTGGCATCGAATGGTACTACGACGCTGCCAAGGCCCCGGTGTTCGGCTGGCTGTTTTCCTCCCTCGTCGCGCCACCCGTCGGCATGGCCCTGATCGACAAGGCGACCAAAACCGTCTTCGAACCCAACGCGCGCCCGGACGACTACGTCGAGCAGACGGCTGCCTATCTGGCGCTCAGGCCGCGCTCCTTTCGCAACAACGCCATCGATGTCGCCAATCTGCTGGACCATGTGAGACGGATGTCGCCGCGCTACAGGGAGATCAAGGCACCGGCCGTCATCATCACCGGCGACGCCGACCGTATCGTCTATCCCGAAATCCATTCTGCCCAGTTGCACGAAGACATTGCGGGTTCGACGCTCCTGCGCATCCACAATCTCGGCCACAAACCGGATTATGCCGCAACCGACGTGGTCATCGCGGCCCTCGAGACGCTGGCGGGAAAGACCCGCGACCTCGAAGGTGTGGTGCGCCGGGCGGAGGCCCGTATCGCCGGCGACAGGCCCCAATGAAAACGCCGCGCCTCGATCGAGGGCGCGGCGTTGGACAGGATCACAAAGCTGGTATTCAGACGCCGCTGAGGCCGTCCGAACCGATATAGGCGATGCGCAGCATATTGGTGGCGCCGGGTGTTCCGAGCGGCACCCCGGCCGAAATGATCACGCGGTCGCCCGGCTTGCCGAAGCCTTCCGCCGCGACGATGCGGCAGGCGCGGTTGACCATGTCGTCGAGATCGGTCGCGTCACTGGTAACGACGCTGTGCAGCCCCCAGACGACCGAAAGGCGGCGCGCCGTCTGGATGACCGGCGAAAGTGCGAGGACGGGAACCTGCGGACGCTCGCGCGCGGCTCGCAGGCCGGTCGTTCCGGACGAGGTGTAGCAGACGATGGCGGAGAGCTGCAGCGTCTCGGCTATCTGGTGGGCGGCCAGCGAAATCGCGTCGGCGCCGGTCGCTTCCGGCGGCGTACGCTGGGCATAGATGATGCCGGGATAATGCGGATCGCGTTCGACCGTGCTGGCGATCGACGCCATGGTCGTGACGGCTTCGACCGGATATTCACCCGAGGCCGATTCCGCCGACAGCATGATCGCGTCGGCACCTTCAAAGACCGCGGTCGCAACATCCGACACCTCGGCGCGGGTCGGGACCGGCGCGGAAATCATCGATTCCAGCATCTGGGTGGCGACGACGACAGGCTTGCCGGCGCGGCGACAGGCTCGGATCAACTGCTTCTGCAGACCCGGAACCGCTTCAAGCGGCATTTCCACGCCGAGGTCGCCACGAGCAACCATCAGCGCGTCGGAGAGCTCGATGATCTCGTCGATGCGCTCGATTGCCTGCGGCTTCTCGATCTTCGACATCAGGCCGACGCGGCCGCGCGAGACCTTGCGGACTTCGGACAGATCTTCCGGCCGCTGGATGAACGACAGGGCAACCCAGTCGACCTCGTCGGTCTCAAGCACCGCATCCAGATCGGCCCTGTCCTTCTCGGTCAGCGCGCCGACGCCGAGCAGCGTGTCTGGCAGGCTGACGCCCTTGCGGTCGGAAATCTTGGTGCCGGCGACGACGGTGCACACGATGCTCTTGCCATCGGTCTTGTCCGCCCGCAAATGCAGCTTGCCGTCGTCGATCAGCAGCCGGTGGCCAGGCTGGACGGCTTCGAGGATTTCCGGGTGCGGCAGGAAGACACGCGTGTTGTCGCCTGGCTCGTCCTTGTTGTCGAGCGTGAAAGTCTGACCCGGAACCAGATCGACCTTACCGGCCGCGAACTTGCCGACGCGCAGCTTCGGCCCCTGAAGGTCGGCGAGAATGCCGATCGGCCGGCCGCTGCGCTGCTCGACATTGCGGATACGCTGGATCAGCGTGCGCATCATGTCGTGGCTGGCATGGCTCATGTTGATCCGGAAAAGATCAGCCCCCGCCTCGTGCAGCTTCTGGATCATCTCTTCTTCGCTGGACGCAGGTCCAAGCGTGGCGAGGATTTTGACTTTTCTGTTCCGCTTCATCAGTTGTGGCTTTCCTGGGTCCCTGGAGTATCGGACAACTGAACCATCCAGCTCCCCTGACGCCCCGTGTCGTATTCCTTGAACCCCATCCGCTGGAAACCGCGGGCGAAGCAATCCTGCACGCCGGTGATCTTGAACTCGTTTTCGGCGACGCACATGTTGACGCCGCCCGTCCAGCGGCCGCCGCGGGCCGCATCCTCAGCGTAGAGGTAATAGTATCGTGATTGAAGTTCGCCCTGGATCAGGGTGGCGCAGGTGGTCGCGGGAACCTGCCACCAGCCTTCGGTGATCCAGCCCTCCTTGGCCCGGTAGCCGATGGCCACGCCGACGAGATTCTGGGTGCCGTTGCAGACGCGGAACTCGGCCCGCGCTTCACTCGCCATCAGCACCGGCGAGAACGCCGCCAGAACGAAAAGAAGGCCGGCGCTCAAGGACCAGCTCCGGACGTTCAGCCTGGAAAGAGGATATCTGGACACGGTTTCCAATGGGTCTCCATTGTGATTTGTCGTGGCACTTTCTTGCGACGGTGGGGCCGGAAAGTCAACGCGACTCTAATCGATTATATTCGGCTTTTTGTTGACTGAAATGACACAAATTCTCCTTTGCCTTGCGATAAGCGCCGCAGCATGCCATCAAATTTCGTCAAGCATGAATCGAGTTGATACTGTATGCGGCAATCATCACCGTTCGAGATCATTGAGGGCAACAGTGCCGCCGGGCTGGCACTCTTGGCGGATCATGCCACCAACCTGCTGCCGCCGGAATACGGCAGGCTCGGCCTCCCCGAAAGCGCCTTCGAAAGACACATCGCCTACGATATCGGTGTCGAAGCCCTTGCCCGGCGGCTCGCGGCCCGGCTCGGCGTTCCCGCTGTCCTCAGCTGCTTTTCGCGGCTGCTGATCGATCCCAACCGGGGCGAGGACGATCCGACGCTGATCATGAAGATATCGGACGGCGCCATCGTTCCCGGCAACCATCCGATCTCGTCGGAAGAATGGGAAAGCCGCCTCAACCGCTTTCACCGGCCCTATCACCGTGCCGTCGCCGAGACCATCACGGCGGTCGGTGCGGCAAGCGGCAAGGCGCCGCTGGTGATTTCCCTTCATTCCTACACGCCGGCCTGGAAGGGCACGCCCCGTCCCTGGCATGCTGCCGTCCTCTGGGACAGCGATCCGCGCGCGGTCAACCCGCTGATCGAGGCTCTGGAGGCCTCGGGCGATGTTCTCGTCGGTAACAACGAGCCCTATGACGGCGCCCTGCGCGGCGACACGATGTTTCGCCATTGCATGGAAGCCGGCCTCGCCCATGCGCTGATCGAGGTTAGGCAGGACCTGATCGGCGACGAGATCGGCGTGGCGGAATGGGATGAGCGGCTGGGGCCGATCCTCGCCGGCTTGAACGAACGCCCTGAATTGCACGAAATCAGGCGATATCCTTCCCGCACCGGGCCGTATGCATCCTAACAGCGGCTGAAAGAGACGACGATGACCGAATTGACGCCACAGCAGCAACTGGAATTCGAAGCGGCCGCCTTCCGCCGCCTCGTCGCCCATCTGCGCGAGCGCAGCGATGTCCAGAACATCGACCTGATGAACCTCGCCGGTTTCTGCCGCAACTGCCTGTCCAACTGGTATCGCGACGCTGCCAATGCCGCCGGCGTGCCGATGGACAAGGACCAGTCGCGCGAGATCGTCTACGGCATGCCCTATGACGAATGGCGGGCACTTTACCAGAAGGAAGCCTCCAGCGAGCAGCAGGCCGCCTTCGAGGCGAACAAGCCGAGGGAATAGCCAGTCAAGGCCCGTTCCTCCGTGAAAACGGTGCGGCGTTACGCAATGTCACTTGACCTTCAGCGCGCTTCACGGCAGGTCACAGGCCTCGCAAATTCACTCCCCCAACCAATCCCCAACAAGGAGAAGACCATGTCGGATGCCCATGGCGTCGCCCGCGATCAGCTTCGCTCTTTCATCGAGCGGATCGAGCGGCTGGAAGAAGAAAAGAAGACCATCGCCGACGACATCAAGGATGTGTATGGCGAAGCAAAGGGAACCGGCTTCGACACCAAGATCCTGAAAAAGGTCATCGCCATCCGCAAGCAGGACAAGGACGAGCGCATGGAGCAGGAAGCCATCCTCGACACCTACCTCGCCGCACTCGGCATGATCGACGCGCCGGAAGCCGAATAAGCGCTCCGCACCCAACAAAAAACCCGCCATGCGGCGGGTTTTTTTATGCCTTATGCTTGGAAGATCAGTTCGTGCTGAACTTCTTCACTTCCAGGAAATTGACCGCACTGCCGCTGAACCGTGCCGTGTCCACCGAAACGGCGTCGTTCGAGAAGCCGGCCGAATAGACGGTCGTCGGCGAGGCCCTAAGCGTCTTGCTGACGAAGCGCGGCGCCTTCACCGGCTTGGACAAGGTCGCCATGCGGCCATTCGACAGCGCCCAGTTGGAAATGATCTGCTGGGTGAGCTTCGGCTCGGTGCGCACCGACGAACGGGTGGCCGCGTCAGCCTCCTGCTTGTTCGGACGCTTGCCCTTGGCGGGCGCATCTGCATTCGCATCGAAGGCATCCTCGAAGATCGCGGCGCGTGCTTCGGCGCTCGACGGCGGCACGTAGGCCGCAAGCTCGACAGGCCGCTCCTGCGGCGTCGGCTGTGCGAGCGCCACCCGCGTCTGTGCTTCGGCGACCGCCTCGACCGGCTGCTCCGCCTCGGCCACGGCCTGTGGCTGTTGCTCAGTCCGTTCGGCAAAGGACGGCACGACGACATTGGCGTCGGCGACGGCCATCAACGAGGCCTCGTCAGCCGGGCGCATGGCCGGCACGGGAACAAAACCAAGCGCTGCGACATCCTCGCCCAGCACCGCAGCGTTCGGATCGGTCGAGGCCATCAGCGTGTCGCTGCCGGCATCACCGTTCAGACCGCGCTTGCCAAGTATCTGCGGCACGGGAATCTTGTAGGCGCTCAGATCGGCATATTCGCCTTCGGTGGCGGTCTGTTCAGGCAAGGCCGCAGCCCACGCAGCCTCCGCCGTCTCCTTGGTCGGAGCAACGAGTGCCGTCTGGACGCCAGCGTCGGCCGGAGCATCCTGGAAGGCTGGCCGAGCGCCGGGAACGGGAGCGGCGACTTCCTTCTCGGGGGCCTGCTGCGAGCCGTCGACACCGGGAAGGGCCTGCTCGGCCTCGGCAACGGCGACTTGAGTAACCTTGGCCCTGGCAGCCGGCTGCTCATCCGCACCCTCTTGCCCGCCGCTGGCAATGGCATTGGGTTCCTCGTCTTCGTCACCACCGCCAAACAGCATGGCGAAGAGATTGCCCTTGCGTTTGGTGTCCTTGTCGCCCGGTCCCTTGGCACCGCCGCCGGCCACTTCGATGGCATCGGCACCGACACGGCGCTTGTAGTCGGCGAGCGCCTGCTGGTAACCCGGCAGCGGTCCACCGCCGTCGGCCGGCATATGTATGGTCTTGCCGTCGGGGAAGAGGCGGGCGAGTTCGCTGCGGCTCATGCGCGGCCAGGCGCGAACGCCGCCGACATCCATGTGAACGAATGGCGAGCCCGAGGTCGGGTAGTAACCGACACCGCCGACCTGGAACTTCATGCCGATTTCGCGCAGCGTCTTCAGCTTGACGTCGGGCAGATAGAAATCCATCGCCTTGCCGAGCATGTGCTGGCTCTTCTTCGCCACACCCTTGGAACGCGACCGCAGCATGCCATTGGTGGCCGGCGAGCGGTAAGCGGAAACCACATGGATATAATCGCGCGAGCCGCTCTTCTGGTAGACTTCCCAGACGAGGTCGAGAAGGCGGGGGTCCATCTTTGTCGGCTCGTTGCGGCGCCAGTCGCGCAGGAAGCGATTGACCTGCTGCAGGCCCTTGGAATCATAGCGACCATTGCGCTTGAACGTGATCGACGCCTTTTCCTGGGTATGGACGAAATAGAGTTTGAGCGTGCGGGTCTGGCCGGCTGCCTCTACCGGAGGAGCCATGCCGGGCGTGACCATCGAGGCTGCGATCAGGAGTGATGCGAGGACGCGCGGTGCCTTTCGGGCTGCCGCGGCGCAAAAGCGGGTGATCACGGAGCCGCTAGGCTTCTTGAATCCGAACAAATTTTGCAAACTCAATCCCCGTCCGACGGACAATGTGTCCCGTGGCTGCTCAGATGACTGTCAATTGCGGTCACAGCATGGCAAATATGCCACAGTCATCGGTTATCCTTATAATATAGTGAATGGATCACTAACAAGGTCTAAACGACAACAGCCAAATACGGGCGATCGTTATGCTTTGTTATCCCTCGTTTTATGCGGCTTCACTGAACGGATCGTCGGGATTAATGCCATAATCCTTGAGTTTGCGGTACAAAGTCGACCTGCCGATGCCCAGTTTTCGGGCCACCTGGCTCATCTGGCCGCGGTAGAATTTGAGTGCAAAGCGAATCAGTTCCTCTTCAACGTCGGCCAGCTTGCGGACGTTGCCGCCGTCATCGACGCTGGCAATCGCATTTTCGGGTTGATGATCCGCCACCATGGCATTGCGCCCTTCCGCCCTTTCGGCCGGGGCGAAATGCGGATAGACCGGCGGCAGGTGACCGGCGTCGCCCACCGGGATCTTGGCGGGCCCGGTCTCTTCCCAGGTGAAGCCCGACTTCTCGGCAACGACATAGCCGGGGATCTGGGTGGCGATCTGCGGGAAATCCTTGACCGTCAGTTCCCCCCCTTCGGCAAGCACGACCGCCCGGAAGATGGCGTTCTCCAGCTGGCGGATATTGCCCGGCCAATCATAGGCGGTCAGCAATGCCATTGCTCCGCTGGAGACGACGAGCGGCGCCGTAAGCCTCTGTTCCAGGGCGAAACGTTCGACAAAGGTACGCACCAGGACCGGAATGTCTTCCTTGCGCTTGCGCAACGCCGGAATGGCGATGGGGAAAACATTCAGCCGGTAGTACAGGTCTTCGCGGAAGCGGCCTTCGCGCACCTCGTTGATCAGGTCCTTGTTGGTCGCCGAAATCAGCCGCACATTGACCTTCTGCGGATGGCGCGCACCAATCGTCTCGATCTCGCCCTGCTGCACCGCGCGCAACAGCTTCACCTGCACTTCCACCGGCAGGTCGCCGATCTCGTCTAGGAACAATGTGCCGCCATCGGCATCGGCGAACTTGCCGGAGTGCTTGTCCGTGGCGCCGGTAAAGGCGCCCTTTTCATGGCCGAAGAGGATGCTCTCGACCAGATTGTGCGGGATCGCACCGCAATTGACCGTGACGAAGGGCTTGCCGGCGCGCTCGCTGGCGTGCTGGATGGCGCGGGCGACCATTTCCTTGCCGACGCCGGATTCACCTTCGAGCACGATCGGAATATTCGACTGCGCGGCGCGGCGCGCGAGATCGAGCACGCGGATCATCGCAGGGCTCGCCGACACCACGTCATCGAAGGCAACGGTGCCGCTGCGCGACCGCTTCGACGCGCGCCCGCGGCTTTCGCGGTGGTCCAGCTTCAGGGCGTTGGTGATCGCGACATTGAGACGTTCGGGCGAAACCGGCTTGACGACGAAATCGAAGGCGCCTGCCTGCATGGCGAGAACGACCGTCTCGATGCCGCCCTGCCCCGTCTGCACGATGACCGGCGTATCGATACCGCGCTCGGCGATCGCTTCGAGGAAGCCGTGGCCATTCATTTCCGGCATCATCAGATCGAGCAGGATGACGCTGATCAGGCCGCGCTTGCGTTCCAGCAGTTCAAGGCCGCTGCGGCCGTTGTCGGCCAGATGGGCGATATGCCCGAGGCGCTCGATCATGTTCGTCAGCAGCCGGCGCTGGACCGGATCATCATCGATGACGAGAATTTGGGATGTCATGAAGGCCTCCTGCTCTCTACATAGAACCAAAACGACACCTCATGTGCCGCATCATGGGAAGCATTCGTGTCACAAAGGCCTGAAAATCCTCTTTTGAGAAATGCTTGCATTTTAACCATTGCCGACGTTAGGTCATGGCCCCATATCCGCCCTCTGCTTCGCCGCCCGAATCCGGGCCGGCGCCCGTTAAAAAGAGTGAACGTTCATGCGCCATCTTCCTTCTTTCCGGACATCCTTCCGCATCGCCCATGCGACCGCTTCAGGCGCTGCGGAAGCGGCGCCGCTCGGCGACCTGCCGTCCTGGAAACTCGAGGATCTCTACCCGTCGGCAACATCCCCGGAATATCTCGGCGACCTTGCGAAGGCCGAGGCGGCAGCCAAGGCTTTCGAAGAGAAATGGAAGGGCAAGCTCGCCGCTGCTGCGAAGCTCAGCGGTGACGAGGGCATCGGCGCGGCCGTGCGCGAATACGAGGCACTGGAAGACCTGATGGGCAAGATCGGCTCCTTTGCCGGCCTCACCTATTTCTCCGACACGACCAATCCGGCGAACGGCAAGCTCTACGGCGACGCCCAGTCGAAGCTGACGGACATGGCGAGCCATCTGTTGTTCCTCTCGCTGGAAATGAACCGGATCGACGATGCCGTCATCGATGCCGCGCTCGAAAGCGATGCGCTGGCTGGCCATTACAAGCCATGGATCGTCGATCTGCGCATGGACAAGCCCTACCAGCTCGACGACAAGCTGGAGCAGCTCTTCCTCGAAAAATCCATGACCGGTGCCAGCGCCTTCAACCGCCTGTTCGACGAGACGATGGCGTCGCTGACCTTCAATGTCGACGGCGAGGAGCTGCCGCTCGAAGTAACGTTGAGCATGCTGCAGGAGGCCGATCCGGCCGTCCGGAAAAAGGCAGCGGAGGCGCTGGCCAAGACCTTCAAGGCCAATATCCGCACCTTCACCCTGATCACCAACACGCTCGCCAAGGACAAGGAAATCTCCGATCGCTGGCGCGGCTTCAAGGACATCGCCGACAGCCGGCATCTGGCCAACCGGGTCGAGCGCGACGTGGTCGACGCGCTTGCCGCTGCCGTGAAGGAGGCCTATCCACGCCTGTCCCACCGCTATTATGCGATGAAGGCAAAGTGGCTCGGCATGGAACAGATGGAATTCTGGGACCGCAACGCGCCGCTGCCGGAAACGCCGACCTCGCTCATTCCCTGGAGCGAGGCCAAGGAGACCGTGCTTTCAGCCTACGGCAATTTCGACCCCGAAATGGCAACGATCGCTCAGCGTTTCTTCGACGGCGGCTGGATCGACGCGCCGGTCCGCCCGGGCAAGGCGCCGGGCGCCTTCGCGCATCCGACAGTGCCGTCTGCACATCCCTATGTGCTCGTCAACTACATGGGCAAGCCGCGCGACGTGATGACGCTCGCCCATGAACTCGGCCATGGCGTGCATCAGGTTCTCGCCGGCGCTCAAGGGGCGCTGATGGCCTCGACGCCGCTGACGCTCGCAGAGACCGCCTCCGTCTTTGGCGAGATGCTGACCTTCCGCGCCCTTCTCGACAAGACGAAGGACAAGCGCGAGCGCAAGGCCATGCTCGCCCAGAAGGTCGAGGACATGATCAATACGGTGGTGCGCCAGATCGCCTTCTACGAATTCGAGCGCAAGGTCCACACGGCCCGCAGACAAGGCGAACTGACCGCCGACGACATTGGCGAACTGTGGCTGTCCGTTCAGACGGAAAGCCTCGGCCCGGCGATCCGGATTTCGGAGGGCTACGAGACCTATTGGGCCTATATCCCCCACTTCATCCATTCGCCCTTCTATGTCTACGCCTATGCCTTTGGCGATTGCCTGGTGAATTCGCTCTACGCAGTCTACCAAAAGGCCGAAACCGGCTTCCAGCAGAAGTACTTCGAGTTGCTCAAGGCCGGCGGCACCAAGCATCATTCCGAACTGCTCGCCCCGTTCGGCCTCGACGCTACCGATCCGTCGTTCTGGGCACAGGGGTTGTCGATGCTGGAGGGGCTGATCGACGAGCTTGAGGCGCTTGATAGACAGGCGTAGGAAGCGAGCTTAGCGCGTCTCGCCATGGATCCTCGGGTCAGGCCCGAGGATGACGATCCCGGGGACTTGGCTAACTGAAAAACCGCTACCGACATTGATTTGGCAACCCCATTCTCCGTCATCCTCGGGCTCGACCCGGGGACCCATGCGGATACCGACATGAGCAGCATGACCGACACCGGCCCCTTTGTCCTTTTCCGCGACGACAGCGAAGACAGGACGACCGTCTTTGCCGAGCCGTCGCATGTCATCACCGCACGGACGAAGGCTGAGTTCTGGCGCGGGCTGGCGGACATGGAAGCCGCACATGCGACGGGAAAGTGGCTTGCGGGCTTCATGAGCTACGAGGCCGGCCATCTCTTCGAAAGGAAGCTTGCTCCCTTTGCCGAGGAAAACCGCCGCACGCCGCTGATGTCCTTTGGCGTCTTCGACGGGCCGGTCGAGGCACATCCGCTTTGCGCGCCCCGACGCCGCATCGAGAACGAACCCTTCATCACCGAGCCGCGCGCAAGCTGGAACTTCGAAGCCTACAGGCAGCGCTTCGACCGCCTGCACCAGCACCTGCGACAGGGCGATTGTTACCAGGCCAATCTCACCATGCCGATCACTGCCAGCTGGAACGGCGATCCGCTGGCCGCCTTCTGGTCGCTTATCGAGCGGCAGCCGGTGAAATATGGCGCGCTCGTCTCCCTCGACGGCCCGACCCTTCTGTCCCGCTCGCCGGAACTTTTCTTCAAGGTCGACAAGCAAGGCTGGATCGAGACCCATCCGATGAAGGGCACCGCCCGGCGCGGCGCAAGCCTGGCGGAGGACGAGGAGATCATCCGCGAGATGCAGGCCGATCCGAAGTCCCAGGCGGAGAACCGGATGATCGTCGATCTCTTGCGCAACGACATCTCCCGCATCACCGAGGTCGGCACGCTGGAAGTCCCGCGCCTGTTCGATGTTGAGACCTATCCGAC
This sequence comes from Rhizobium giardinii bv. giardinii H152, assembly GCF_000379605.1. GTDB lineage: Bacteria > Pseudomonadota > Alphaproteobacteria > Rhizobiales > Rhizobiaceae > Pararhizobium > Pararhizobium giardinii. The sequence continues at coordinate 150,147 of NZ_KB902691.1, forward strand.
GGTGCATCAGATGGTGAGCCACGTCCGGGCAAAACTGCTGCCCGATGTCGGTATCACCCAAATCTTCGAAGCACTGTTTCCCTGTGGCTCGGTCACCGGCGCGCCAAAAATGCGGGCGATGGAAATCCTTCACGATCTGGAAGCCGGCCCGCGCGACGCCTATTGCGGCTCGATCGGCTTCATCGCGCCGGACGGCACCATGCGCTTCAACGTCGCGATCCGCACCCTGTCGCTGTTTCCGGATGGCGAAGCCGTCTTCAACGTCGGCGGCGGCATCGTCTTCGATTCGACCGCCGAAGCGGAATATGAGGAATGCCTGCTGAAAGCGCGCTTCGCGGTCGGCGACGCCTGGATCGAGCGATGACGGATTTTTCCCTGATCGAAACGATGCGATGGGAGCCCGGCACCGGCATCGTCCGCCTGCGGCTGCATCTCGCCCGCCTGAAGCGCTCTGCCGGACGACTGGGATTTGCCGGGGCGGATCAGGTTGAAAGCGCGTTGGAGGAAGCGTTTGGAGCCCCTCTTTCCTCTTCGCCAAACAGGTCCTTGGAAGATAAGCGTATGAACAAGGACATCGTCGCGCCCTCCCTCTTCTCCCCAGCGGGGAGAAGTGCCGAGCGCAGCGAGGCGATGAGGGGGTCTGTCGGCGAACTCGGCGCCAGTATTCCCCCCTCATCCGGCCCTTCGGGCCACCTTCTCCCCGCTGGGGAGAAGAGGGAGCAAGCGCGGGGCGATTTGAAAACAGGAACCACCGAAAGTTTGGATCAACCGTCGCCGCTGCGCGTTCGCCTGACACTCAGCTCATCCGGCGAAATCGCGATCACCACCGCGCCCTTCACGCCGCTTCCCGAAAACACCGTCTGGCGCGTCGCGGTCGCCGCCGCCCGCCTCGATTCGGCCAACAGGCTCCTGCGCCACAAGACCACCCGGCGCGAGATCTACGAGGCGGCGCGGGGCGAATATCCGCCCGCGGCTGCCGACGAGGTCCTGTTGCTCAACGAGAAGGGCGAGCCGTGCGAGGGCACGATCACCTCGCTTTTCCTCGACGACGGCTCGGGCGTGCTGAAAACGCCGCCGATTTCCTGCGGGCTGCTTGCCGGCGTACTCAGGACCGAATTGATCTGCGCCCGCCGCGCCCGCGTGCAGCGCCTGACGCTTCAGGACCTGCGCAGCGGGAGATTGTTCATGGGCAACTCGCTGCGCGGCCTGATCCGGGCCCGGCTGATTTAGCGCAGGCTGACCGCGATCCGGTCGCGGCCGGAATGCTTGGCCTCGTAAAGCGCGGCATCGGCCCGCGAATAGAGCGACCTTGCGGTATCACCCGGCTCCAGCACGGCAATGCCGGCGGAACAGGTATAGAAAAACTGCGGCGCCGACGGCAGGGGGCGCGCGGTGCGTACCTTGTCCAGCACCCGATCGACGATTTTGCGGCCTTCCGGCAATGTCGTGTCCGGAAAGATCAGCATGAACTCCTCGCCACCGACGCGCCCGAAGCAATCGTGACGCCGCACGACCGGATGCACCCTGCGCGCAAAATCAAGGAGAATGTCGTCGCCTGTCTGATGGCCGTACAGGTCATTGATGCCCTTGAAAAAATCGATGTCGAGAATGCAGATACAGCCCCTCCCTGCGCCGACCGCAGCTTGTCTCTGCACCATCTCCTCGAGCTTCGACATCATGTAGCGGCGGTTGGAAATGCCGGTCAGTTCGTCGGTCTGGGAGGCTTTCAGGGCGAAGTCGCGATCCTGCCGCAACGTACGCTCATCGGCGCGCAGATGGGTGATGTCGTTGGCAATGCACAGCATCCAGCCGTTGCGATCGACGGTCTCGGTCATCCACAGCCAGCGGCCACCGACGACATCGGTCTCGAAGGCCCGAAACGGCACCTTGCCGCGCCGCGACTGGGCCGAGACCACCCAGGCCTCGAAGTCGGGCACGCTGATGACGGTGCCGCGACCGAGCGCCTGATTGCGCCGCATCAGATCCGGCCAAAGCGGTGTCTCACCGTCGTCAAGATGGAAGGTCGAGCGGAAGGCCCGGTTGGCGTAGCGCAGGCGATCGTCATGATCGTAGAGCGCGATCAGGACTTCGGTGTCGTCTGTTAAGGACGCAAGGCTGGCCGCTATATCATCCATCGCACCGATTCCGTATTGCCGCATTCATTGTAGGGCGGGCGCAATACAGCACCATCGCGAAATATGGCGAGTCGCGCCGATTGGCAGCGCATTCATGAAATACGAAAATATGTCCGAAGAAGGAACATCGCAAAAGAATCACGGGCTCGACGGCAGCCCGCTTATGCGCAGCAGGCGCCCCGGCAATGCCTTGCCTCTTCACGAAGAACGAAAGATCGTCGCCGAACAGACAAAGGCCCCGCCGGCGTGAAGACGGCGGGGCCTGGGATCAAGCTGCGTGGAGGCTCCCTTATTCGGCAGCCGCCGGATGGAGAACGCCGCGACGGATCTGGTCGGCCTCGATTGATTCGAACAAAGCCCGGAAATTGCCCTCGCCGAAGCCTTCATCGCCCTTGCGCTGGATGAACTCGAAGAAGATCGGGCCAATCACGGTCTTCGAGAAGATCTGCAGGAGGATGCGGGTCGTGCCGCCATCCACCACGCCTTCGCCGTCGATCAGGATACCGTGTTGCTTCATCCGCTCGATCGGTTCGTCGTGGCCGTGCACGCGCTCATGCGACAGTTCGTAATAGGTATCAGGCGGACCCGGCATGAATTTCAGGCCATTGGCCGCGAGTTTGTCGGTAGCGTCGTAAATGCCCTCCGTGCCGACGGCGATGTGCTGGATGCCCTCGCCCTTGTACTTGCGCAGATATTCCTCGATCTGGCTGGTATCGTCCTTGGATTCGTTCAGCGGTATGCGGATCTTGCCGCAGGGCGAGGTGATCGCCCGGCTCGTCAGACCCGTGATGCGGCCATCGATGTTGAAGAAGTGGATCTGCTTGAAACCGAAGAGCTCGCGGTAGAAGTCCCACCACTTGTCCATGTTGCCGCGATAGACATTGTGGGTCAGGTGATCGAGATAATAGAAGCCGACGCCCTCCGGCTTCGGATCGCGCTCGCCCAGCCATTCGAATTCGGCCTCATAGGGCGAACCCTTCTTGCCGTAGGTCTCGATGAAATACAGCAGCGAGCCGCCGATGCCGACGATGGCCGGCACGTCAAGCGCCTTGTCCTTGCCTTCATAGGGCGTCGCGCCCTTCGATACGGCGTGCTCGAAAGCATGTCTGGCATCGACGACGCGCCAGGCCATGGACGGCGCGCAGGGGCCGTGATCAGCGACGAAGCGCATGGCATGGCTGCCCGGCTCGGCATTGATGAGATAGTTGATGTCGCCCTGGCGCCAGACGGTGAGAGCCTTCGTGCGGTGCTTGGCAACGCAGGTGTAGCCCATGCGCGTGAACAGTTCTCTCAGCTGTTCCGGCTCGGGATGGGCGAACTCGACAAATTCGAAGCCGTCGGTTCCTGCCGGGTTCTCGGCGGTAATGCCGGACGGCGGTGCGTCATGCGGGAAGGGTCCCATGGTTCTCTCCTCTGAACTCATCGACTGTTGAGGCGATCATGACGCAAATCCTGCGCATTGTGCTTGCATTCTCGCGTGCTATAACCGGATCAATGCACGATCCGTGCGAGAATTTACGAAGGTATGCACGAATGGAACAGATGGATGGCTATGATCTGAAGATCCTTGCCGAGCTGCAGAAAGACGGCCGCCTGACCAACAATGAGCTGTCGGATTTGATCGCCCTGTCGCCGTCGCAATGTTCCCGTCGCCGCGCCCGGCTGGAGGCGGAAGGCTTTATTCACGGCTACCGCGCCGTGCTCGATCGCGGCCGGCTCGGGCTCGATCTGATGGTCGTGATCGCCGTCACCCTCGCCACCCACAATCGCGACAATGCCAAGCGCTTCGCAGCCCTGATCGCCGATCTGCCGGAGGTGCTCGAATGCTACGCACTGACCGGCGAAATGGACTATCACCTCAAGGTCGTCACCTACGACCTTGCCGGCCTGTCGCACTTCGTCAACGACGTGCTCTTGCCGCATGACAGCGTGCAGCATGTGAAAACATCGATCGTGCTGGCGACACTGAAGGATTTTCAGGGACTGCCGGTCCGCCAACGCGGCAGGCATTGAGCGTGCCTCAGCGGCGCCGTTTCACCATGGCGTTTTCAACGGCGGTCAGCCCGGACGACAGGGCCTGCAGGCCGTCGCTTCCCAGCAGCTTTTCCAGCTCTGCCGAATAGGCGCGCGCAAGCCGCGTCAGCTCCTGATAGGCCTTGATCCCGGCGGCCGTCAGCTCCAGATGTTCGACCCGGCGGTCGTCCTCATGCTGCGTCCGCTTCAGCCAGCGGCGTTCCTCCAGCGCGAAGACGGCGCGGCTCACCTTGGTCTTGTGCATGGTCGAATGAACGCCGACCTCGGTCGCCGTCATGCGCCCAGAGCTGCCGAGCGCCGCCAGCGTCCTCCACTCCGGCCGCGTCAGGCCGTACTCGGCCTTGTAGGCGGCGGCAAAGCGCAGGGCGATGAATTCCGCCGCGCGATTGAGGCGGAACGGCAGGAACTGCTCGAGATCGAAGTCGTCCATGGCTTCCTTGATAGTTACAAAATTGACAGTTACGTTTGTAACCATATCGACGGAGGAGGTGCAAGCCATGCTGGAGAAAGCCAAGAGGATCGCGGTCGATGCCGTGGCGAACAGCCCGCAATACATGCCGGGCTTCGGCAACGACTTCGAGACCGAATCCCTGCCGGGCGCGCTGCCGCAGGGCCAGAACAGTCCGCAGAAGTGCAATTATGGTCTCTATGCCGAACAGCTCTCCGGTTCCCCCTTCACCGCACCGCGCGGCACCAACGAGCGCTCCTGGCTCTACCGCATCCGCCCGAGCGTGCGCCACACCCGCCGTTTCTCCAATGCGAGGTATCCCTTCTGGAAATCGGCCCCGTGCCTGGACGACCACTCGCTGCCGCTCGGCCAGCTCCGCTGGAACCCGATCCCGGCGCCCACGGAAAAGCTCGACTTCCTCGCCGGTATCCGCACGATGACGGCTGCGGGCGATGTCATGACCCAGGTCGGCATGGCGGCGCATGCCTACGTCTTCAATGAAGACATGATCGACGACTATTTCTTCAATGCCGACGGCGAACTGCTGGTCGTGCCGCAGCTTGGCGCCATCCGCGTCTTCACCGAAATGGGCATCATCGATGTCGAGCCATCCGAGATCTGCCTCATCCCGCGCGGCATGATGTTCAAGGTCTCGCGCCTCGGTGATGGGCCGGAATGGCGCGGCTATATCTGCGAGAACTACGGTGCCAAGTTCACGCTGCCCGATCGCGGCCCGATCGGTGCCAATTGCCTCGCCAACCCGCGTGACTTCAAGACGCCGGTTGCGAGCTATGAAGATAAGGAGACGCCGTGCCGCGTCCATGTCAAATGGTGCGGCAAGTTCTATGTCACCGAGATCGGCCATTCGCCGCTCGACGTCGTCGCCTGGCACGGCAACTACGCGCCGTTCAAATATGATCTGCGGACTTTCTCACCGGTCGGCGCCATCCTGTTCGACCATCCCGATCCGTCGATCTTCACCGTGCTGACGGCGCCGACGGAGGAATCGGGCACCGCCAATGTCGATTTCGTCATCTTCCCGCCGCGCTGGCTGGTCGCCGAACACACCTTCCGCCCGCCCTGGTACCACCGCAACATCATGAGCGAGTTCATGGGCCTGATCCATGGGCAATACGACGCCAAGGAACAGGGCTTCGTGCCGGGCGGAATGAGCCTGCACAATATGATGCTGCCGCATGGTCCGGATTCGATGGGCTTCGAAAAGGCGTCCAATGTCGAGCTGAAGCCGGTCAAGCTCGACCACACCATGGCCTTCATGTTCGAGACCCGCTACCCGCAGCAGCTGACGCGCTACGCCGCCGAACTCGAGACGCTGCAGGACAACTATCTCGAATGCTGGGACGGCCTGGAGCGCAAGTTCGACGGGACGCCGGGTATCAAGTGAAGTAGACTTCCCGGATATAAACTGCACCTGATCATCAATCGCCATGGCGCACGACGATCGCCCCTCATCCGCCCCTCTTTGTTTGAGAGGAAGGGCGGGCACTTCTCCCCTTGTGACGGGGAGGGGCCAGGTGAGAGGCAAGCCAGCAAGGAGACAGGCCGTGTCATGCACTGTGGATAAATTACGGATTTCAAAACCATGAAACTTGCAACCCTCAAGGATAGCACCCGCGACGGCCGGCTGGTCGTCGTCTCCCGGGATCTCACCCGCTGCTCCGAGGTCGGCCATATCGCCCGCACGCTGCAGGCGGCGCTGGACGACTGGGAACACGTGGCACCACGTCTCGCCGCGGTGGCCGAAGGGCTGGAAACCGGCGCGCAGCCGTCCATGCGGTTTCATGAACACGAAGCCGCCTCGCCGCTGCCGCGCGCCTATCAGTGGGCGGATGGCTCGGCCTATGTCAATCACGTCGAGCTGGTGCGCAAGGCCCGCAATGCCGAAATGCCGGTGACGTTCTGGACCGACCCGCTGATGTATCAGGGCGGCTCCGACAGCTTTATCGGTCCGCGCGATCCGATCGTCATGGCCGACGAATCCTGGGGCATCGACATGGAGGCAGAGATCGCCGTCATCGTCGACGACGTACCGATCGGAGCGACGATCGACGAAGCCCGCGCGGCGATCCGGCTGGTGATGCTCGTCAACGACGTCTCCCTGCGCGGGCTGATCCCCGCCGAACTCGCCAAGGGCTTCGGCTTCTTCCAGTCCAAACCCTCTTCCGCCTTCTCGCCCGTTGCCGTCACACCGGATGAACTGGACAGCGCCTGGGACAGTGGCAAGCTGCACCTGCCCCTGCTCGTCGATCTGAATGGCAAGCCCTTCGGCCGCGCCGATGCCGGTGTCGACATGACCTTCGACTTCGGCCAGCTCATCGCCCATGCCGCCAAGACCCGGCCACTCTCGGCCGGCACCATCATCGGCTCGGGCACGGTTTCCAACAAGCTCGACGGCGAGCCGGGCAAGCCGGTGTCGGAAGGTGGCGTCGGCTATTCCTGCATCGCCGAACTGCGCACGATCGAAACAATCGAGACCGGCGCTGCCGTCACGCCGTTCATGCGGTTCGGCGATACCGTCCGCATCGAGATGAAGGACAAGGCCGGACATTCGATTTTCGGGGCGATCGAGCAGACCGTCACGCAATACGAGAAGCGCTGAGGGCGTCGTCATGAGCGACACGGTTCTGTTCGACTACTGGCGTTCCTCGGCCAGCTACCGGGTGCGGATCGCGCTCAATATGCTGGCGATCCCCTACCGGTCCGTAGCCATCGATCTTCTGGCCGGGGAACACAGGCAAGCGGAGCACCTCGCCCGCAATCCGCAAGGCCTGGTTCCAGCGCTTGAGATCGATGGGCAAATGCTGACACAGTCGCTGGCGATCATCGAATATCTGTCGGAGACGCGGCCCGGTCCCGGCCTCCTGCCCGCCGACCCGGTGGCGCGCCAGCGCGTCCGGGCACTGTCCTATGCGATTGCCATGGACATCCACCCGATCTGCAATCTCGGCGTCGTCTTCCATGTCATGCAGCAATCGCAGGACCCGGATGCGGCGCGATCGGCATGGATGCGCAAATTCATCGGCGATGGCCTGGGTGCCTTCGAGCGGATGCTGGACACGCCCGAAACCGGCGAATTCTGCCACGGCGACCAGCCGACGATGGCTGATCTCTGCCTCGTGCCGCAGATCTATAATGCCCGCCGGTGGAACGTTGATCTTTCCGCCTGCCCGTGCGCCGCAGTGATCGCCGGAAAATGCGAGCAACTTCCGGCATTTGCGCGAGCTCACCCGGATCAAGTCGCGCCGTCGAAGCCAAAGCCGCTGTGACATTGCCGTCGCCAGGCGCAATTGCACCGCAGCCGCATCGATCCCCAAGGTCCTAATAATATTTTGAAAAATAATCAATTTTCTGCGATAATGCGTGCGTGGCGGCACCGCTTGCGCGTGTCGCGTGAGGTTCCGACCATGGCCATGCCGGCCCCGGCAGGACGGGTCAAACCAATCTCCTTTTCCGCCAGGCTACCGGCGAAAGGAGGTGCCTTATGGCACGTAAGCTGATCCTCATCCTCACCGGGGCCGCTCTTTTGGCGCTTGCACTGGCGGTGCAACCCGCAGCGGCGGAACCGATATTTAACTGCGCCGAACATTCCAAGATCGTCGAATTCCTCGGCTCGCATTATTCCGAGAAACTTCTGGCAGTCGGCCTCATCAACGAAGCCGCCATTCTTGAGGTTTATGTCTCCGAAAGCGGCAGCTGGACCATCCTGGTGACCAACGTCAGCGGTCGCAGCTGTGTGGTCTTTGCCGGCCAGAACTGGGAGACGATCCCGGTTGGCCCCGACTTGAAAACATGATCGTGCAGCAGCGCCTGCAGCATTTCGCGTGTCGGTGAGGCGCCAAACGCGCAGCGCGTCGAAGCGTCGCCCTTTCTTCTCCTTCATCACATCAGCTTGACGAAACCCCGCACCAGGGTGATCGGCGTCGCATGGCCACCCCGCAACGCCTGCTGGCAGCGACGGGAGCTCCCTGCGCGCGCTTTCCGGCTCTTTATTGTGACAGGAATCTATGCTCTAGGGCCATTCGAGGCATGACAGGGCGAAATCCGCCCGTTAAACAGTCAAAAGAACCCGTCTCCAGGAGAGAAAGCAAAATGACAGGAACAACCTACCCGGTTTACGGCGAAATCACCGGGCCGATCGTCATGATCGGCTTCGGCTCCATCGGCCGCGGCACCCTGCCCCTGATCGAGCGCCACTTCAAATTCGACAAGAGCCGGATGGTTGTCATCGACCCGCGCGACGACGCAGACCACACCGAAATTATGGCAAAGCACGGCGTCAGGCACATCAAGTCGCATGTCACAAAGGACAACTACAAGGAACTCCTGAAGCCGCTTCTGACCGAAGGCGACGGCCAGGGTTTCTGCGTCAATCTTTCCGTCGATACCGGGTCGGTCGACCTGATGAAGCTCTGCCGCAAGCTCGACGTTCTCTACATCGACACGGTCGTCGAGCCCTGGCTCGGCTTCTATTTCGACAAAACCATGAGCAATGCCGACCGCACCAACTATGCGCTGCGCGAGACCATGCGTAAGGAAAAGGCGAAGAACCCCGGCGGGGCGACCGCCGTTTCCACCTGCGGCGCCAATCCGGGCATGGTCTCCTGGTTTGTCAAGCAGGCGCTGCTCAACCTCGCCAACGATCTCGACGTGAAGTTCGACGAGCCGGACCAGCATGACCGCGAAGGCTGGGCCAAGCTGATGAAGAAGGTCGGCGTCAAGGGTATCCACATCGCCGAACGTGATACGCAGCTCACCAAGAAGCCGAAGCCGCTCAACGTCTTCTGGAACACCTGGTCGGTCGAGGGTTTCATCTCCGAAGGTCTGCAGCCGGCCGAACTCGGCTGGGGCACGCATGAGAACTGGATGCCGAAGAACGCCAAGAAGCACAAGAAGGGCTGCCAGGCGGCCATCTACCTCGAGCAGCCGGGCGCCAACACCCGCGTTCGTACCTGGTGCCCGACCCCCGGTCCGCAGTACGGCTTCCTCGTCACCCACAATGAATCCATCTCGATCGCCGACTACTTCACCGTCCGCGACAAGGATGGCGAAGTGGCCTACCGCCCGACCTGCCACTATGCCTATCATCCGGCCAATGACGCCGTCCTGTCGCTGCACGAAATGTTCGGCAACGGCGGCAACGCGCAGCCGATCCATCACGTGCTTGACGAAAACGAGCTGGAGGACGGCATCGACGAACTCGGCGTGCTGCTCTACGGCCACGCCAAGAACGCCTACTGGTATGGATCGCGCCTGTCGCTGGAAGAAACCCGCCGCATTGCGCCCTACCAGAACGCGACCGGCCTGCAGGTGACCTCCGCCGTGCTCGCCGGCATGGTCTGGGCGCTCGAAAATCCGACGGCCGGCATCGTCGAAGCCGACGAGATCGACTACAAGCGCTGCCTCGAAGTGCAGACGCCCTATCTCGGTCCGGTTGAAGGCCACTACACCGACTGGACCCCGCTCGACGGTCGTCCCGGCCTGTTTCCGGAAGAGCTCGACACCAAGGACCCATGGCAGTTCAAGAACATCCTGTTTCGCTGAACTGTCTGATTAGGCTTTAAAATTCGACGCCCGGGGATCGATCCCCGGGCGTTCTTCGTTGACCCCGCGAATAATCCCGCCGTGCTCGTGCCCCACTCTTGCATTCAACTCCTGATCACGGCATGGTTTTTTCAACTGAAAGACAGCTTTCCGCGCAGCATCCGGGAGACATATATGAAGCCGATCACCATCCTGACCCTTTTGTCCGCAGCGGCAGCGCTGGCCTCCTGCATGGGGCCGCGCGAAGTGCGCCAACAGCCGCCCGCCCAGATGGCACCGGCTGGCGTCGAAGGCGCATGGACTGATCCGAATGGCCTCGTGTCGACATTCGCGGGAGGGCAATTCCAGACCCGCACCAGCGACACAAATACCCAAATGGCTTCAGGCACTTACACTACAACCGGTAACGTTACCCAAATCAATCTTTACTCCAACCTCAAACAAACGACCTCCTTGGTCAATTGCGCGTTAGTCACACCAAACCAATTAAATTGCACAAGCGAGTCAGGCGCGCAGTTCTCGCTCGTCCGCAAGAGCTGAGGCGGCACAAGACAGGAAAGCCTCCCGCTGCGGAGGCTTTTTCCGTTTAAACCCTTGGTTTTTAACCTTGCGGGGAATTGGTTGCAAAGAGTGGATTTTGCCGCTTGATGTCTGCAGCGTCTGATGAAACCATCATTGCCGACACCGCTGTCACGGAACACGCACTGGTCTGTTCCGCTGCCGGCAGACCGACCCGTCGAAACAGGAGATATTCATGATCAGACATTTGCGAACCGGACTGATGACGGCCTCGATCCTTGCACTTTCAACCAGTGCCGCCTTCGCCGATTATGAATTGAACATCCTGCACATCAACGATTTCCACTCGCGCATCGAATCCATCAACAAGTTCGATTCCACCTGCACGGCGGAGGAAGAAGGCAAGAACGAATGCTTCGGCGGCGCTGCCCGGCTGAAGGTGGCGATCGACCAGAAACGCCAGGAATTGACCGGCAAGAACGTGCTGCTTCTGAATGCCGGCGACAACTTCCAGGGCTCGCTGTTCTTCACGACCTACAAGGGTGCCGCCGAAGCCGAATTCCTCAACCTGATGAAGTTCGACGCCGTGACTATCGGCAACCACGAATTCGATGAAGGCGAAGACGGCCTGGCGACCTTCCTCGACAAGGTCACCTTCCCGGTCATCTCCTCCAACGTGCTGGCCGGCTATAAGTCGAAGCTGATCGACCGCATCAAGCCCTCGCTGGTACTCGATGTCGGCGGCCAAAAGGTCGGCATCGTCGGCGCGGTCACCAACGACACGGCCGAAATCTCCTCGCCGGGCGACAACGTGCTGATCGGGATCGACGTCGACACCATCACCACGGCGGTACAGGACCTGAAGAAGCAGGGCGTCGACAAGATCATCGCGCTCACCCATGTCGGCTATCCGCGCGACCTCGCCGTCATTGCGAAGATCCCGGATGTCGACGTGGTTGTCGGCGGCCATTCGCACAGCCTGCTGTCCAACACCGACGAGAAAGCGGAAGGCCCCTATCCCACGATGGTCGACAATCCCGGCGGCTACAAGGTACCCGTCGTTCAGGCCGGGTCCTACAGCAAGTATCTCGGCGACCTCGTCGTCACCTTCGATGACAGCGGCGTCGTCAAGTCGGCCAAGGGCGATCCGATCCTGATCGATTCCAAGATCAAGCCGGACGAAGCGGTCCTCGCCCGCATCAAGGAACTGGGCAAGCCGATCGAGGAGCTAAAGACCAAGATCATCGGCAAGACCGACGCGCCGATCGATGGAAGCCGCGAATCCTGCCGCGCCCGCGAATGTGAGATGGGCGACCTCGTGACCGACGCCATGCTTGACCGCGTCAAGGGCCAAAGCGTCACCATCGCCATCACCAACGGCGGCGGCCTCAGGGCCTCGATCGATGCCGGCGACGTCTCGATGGGCGAAGCGATCACCGTTCTGCCCTTCCAGAACACGCTCTCGACCTTCCAAATCAAGGGCGCCGATATCGTTGCAGCGCTTGAAAACGGGGTAAGCCAGATCGAGGAAGGCGGCGGTCGCTTCCCGCAGGTGGCCGGCCTTAAGTTCGCCTTCGACAGGTCCAAGCCCGTCGGTAGCCGTATTTCGAACGTCGAGGTCAAGGAAGGCGAAGCCTTCGTCGCGCTTGATCCGGCCAAGGCCTACAATGTCGTCTCCAACAACTATATGCGCAATGGCGGCGACGGCTACAGCATCTTCAAGACCAAGGCCGAGAACGCCTATGACTACGGTCCGGGCCTTGAGACGGTGCTCGCCGACTACCTGGCGGCCCACAACCCCTACAGGCCGATGACCGAAGGACGCATCACCGAAATCGCCGCTGCGACCGAGACCACGCCCTCGGCGCAGGCAAGCACCGACACCGCCGCGCAGACCGCAACGCCGGAAGCCAAGCCGGCAGCAGAAGCCGCGGCAGGGACAGAAACCAGGCACGTCATTGCCAAGGGCGATACGCTCTGGGGCCTGGCCAAGGCCGTTTACGGCAACGGCGAACTCTGGAAGACGATTGCTGCTGCCAACGGCAATCCGGTTCCGGAAAAGCTGGAAATCGGCAAGGAGCTGCAGATCCCCGCCAAGTAAGACAATATGTCTCTTGTCCAAAGACCGGTCCGGGCTTTCCCGGGTCGGTTTTTCTTTTTATGCACGGCATGAATCGCAGGGCTGCCCTTACCATATAGCAGGCACGCCCACCTTACCCGCAGGATATCCGCATGACCGCGACCGACATCACCGCCCCGAACCATCCGCCCGTCAAATTCGGGAAAGTGGGCGTTTTGCTGGTCAATCTCGGCACGCCCGACGGCACCGACAAGGTCTCGATGCGGCGCTACCTCAAGGAATTCCTGATGGATCGGCGCGTCATCGAATGGTCGCCGTTCTTCTGGTATCCGATCCTCTTCGGCATCGTTCTCAACACCCGTCCTGCCAAGGTCGGCAAGGCCTATGAGACGATCTGGAACAAGGACCTGAACGAGAGCTACCTGCGCACCTACACTCGCAACCAGGCAGAACTTATGGCGAAATCCTTCGCCGATCTGCCTGATGTGCGTGTCGACTGGGCCATGCGCTACGGCCAGCCGTCGATCCGGTCGAAGATGGAGGAACTGCAGAAGGACGGCTGCGAAAGGATCCTCGTCTTCCCGCTCTACCCGCAATATGCGGCGGCGACCACGGCGACCGTCAATGACGAGGCCTTCAAGGCACTCCTGAAAATGCGCTGGCAGCCAGCCCTGCGCACGGCAGCGCCCTATCACGACGATCCCGTCTATATCGATGCTTTGGCCAACTCGATCACCACCCACCTCGCCACTCTCGACTGGCAGCCGGAGGTGGTGCTCGCCTCATTCCACGGCATCCCGCAATCCTATTTCGACAAGGGCGACCCCTATTACTGTCAGTGTCAGAAGACCGCCCGGCTTTTGCGCGAAAAGCTCGGCTGGCCGAAGGAAAAGCTGCAGGTCACCTTCCAGTCGCGTTTCGGGCCCGAGGAATGGCTGCAGCCCTATACCGACAAGACGGTCGAGAAACTGGCTCAGGAAGGCACCAGGCGCATCGCCGTCATCAATCCCGGCTTCGTCTCGGACTGCCTGGAAACGCTGGAGGAAATCGCCGAACAGGCGGCCGAGAGCTTCCATCACAACGGTGGCGAGAAATTCACCCATATCCCCTGCCTCAACGACGGCGCCGACGGCATGAAGGTGCTTGAGACCGTGGTCCGCCGGGAGCTGCAGGGCTGGGTCTGACCACCGTCATGGGCAGGGGTCACCGTGGCGTCACCGACGCCCTCTTTCCACCCGCGACTTCGTCGCCAGCCCCCTAAAACAGAGCCGCAACAGCGCCGAAGAAATTCCACCAATCCTTGCAAATAACCCTGTCAACTGCCACGTCTTGTCCTAGAGTGCATCAACAACAGGATGCGCCCAACAGGAGAACACCCAATGCCGCTGGCCGGACTGGATATTGCCGTTATCGTACTTGTGGTCCTTGCCGTTCTTGTCATTTTCAAAGGCGTAAAAACCGTCCCTCAAGGCTATCGCTACACCGTCGAACGTTTCGGCCGATACACGAAAACCCTTGAGCCCGGCCTGAATATCATCATTCCGTTCATCGACGGCATCGGTGCCCGGATGAACGTGATGGAACAGGTGCTCGACGTGCCGACGCAGGAGGTCATCACCCGCGACAATGCGAGCGTCTCGGCCGACGCCGTCGCCTTCTACCAGGTGCTGAATGCCGCCGAGGCCGCCTATCAGGTCTCGAATCTCGAAACCGCCATCCTCAACCTCACCATGACCAATATCCGCTCCGTCATGGGCTCGATGGACCTCGACGAACTGCTGTCGAACCGCGACACGATCAACGACAAGCTCTTGCGCGTCGTCGATGAGGCCGTCGGCCCCTGGGGCATCAAGGTGACCCGCGTCGAGATCAAGGACATCCAGCCGCCGAAGGATCTGGTCGACGCGATGGCGCGGCAGATGAAGGCCGAGCGCGAAAAGCGCGCCCAGGTGCTGGAAGCCGAAGGCTCGCGCAACGCCCAGATTCTGCGCGCCGAGGGCGCCAAACAATCGGCGATCCTCCAGGCCGAGGGCCAGCGGGAAGCTGCCTACCGCGAGGCCGAAGCGCGCGAGCGCCTCGCCGAAGCCGAAGCCAAGGCCACCAGGATGGTGTCGGAAGCCATCGCTGCCGGCGACGTGCAGGCGATCAACTACTTCGTCGCGCAAAAATACACCGAAGCGATGGCCTCGATCGGCACCGCCCCGAATTCGAAGGTCGTGCTGATGCCGATGGAAGCCTCGTCGCTGATCGGCTCGCTCGGCGGCATCGGCGCGATCGCCAGGGAGGTGTTCGGCGATGGCGGTACGCCGGCTCCCGTGCGGCAAGCGACGCCACGCACGACGCCCGTGCGCAATCCCTTCGCAACACCGCAACAGGAAAGCTGATCCATGATCGAGCGCATCATCCTTGAACTGGGTCCCTGGGGTTGGTGGGCGTTGGGTCTGGTGCTGCTGGCAGCCGAAGTCGTGGCGCCCGGCATGTTCCTCGTCTGGATCGGCATAGCGGCGATCCTGACCGGCGCCGTCTCGCTGCTGCTCTGGGAAGCCAGCTTCTGGGTCTGGCAGGTGCAGCTGGTCTTCTTCGCCCTCCTTGCCGTCGTCGCGGTTTTTGTGGGGCGCCGCCTGCTTGCCGGCTCGGACGCGTCGGACGAGCCGCTCCTCAACCAGCGTGGCGCCCGGCTGATCGGTCGTACCGCCGTACTGGAAAAGCCGATCACCGAGGGCCGCGGCCGGATCCGGCTCGACGACACGACATGGACCGTCAGCGGACCGGATCTTCCTGCCGGTGCGCGTGTCAAGGTAACCGGCAGCAGCGGCGGCCGGCTGACCGTGGAAAGCGCCTGAAATTAAAGCCGAAAGCCGCTTCGGAAAGAAACGGTTAACCACATCCGTTTACGGTTGCTCAACACTGGTAAACGGATTCCCGGGCATTCGGCAGATGACGCCAATCTTTCCACGAACGAAGAGGACTTACGTCCCGCGCCCGGCCGCGGTTGCGTGGGCCGTCGCCGGCTGTGCGCTGCTTTCGCCCCATCTGGTTTTCGCCCAGGCTCTTCTGCCTGCATCTGACGACGCCGACACGACAACCGTCAGCAGCACTGCAACGACAACAACCGGCACCGCGGCCGCCAATGCGACCACACCGGGCTCCGGGGCCGGCCAGGACCCTGTATCTACGCTCACCACCGGTTCGATCAGCACCGATGCCGGCGAACCGCTGCTCAACGATCCCGCCATCGACGAAGATCTGGCCCGCACCAATCTGCGCGAAAGCACCGTCGATGGCCTGCGGTCGCAGCTCGATCTCGACCGCAACGATGCGCCCGGCGTCCGGCTTGGCAGCTTCATCCTGAAACCGACCCTCGGCCAGACCTTCAACTACGAGAGCACCAAGACCGGCAGTTCGAAGCAGAGCCGCAGCTATCTCGAAACCGGCCTGAAGGGTACGCTGACCTCCGATTGGTCGCGCCACCAGTTGACCGTCACCGGCGAAGGCACCTGGCAACGCAACGTCTCCGGCTCCGGCGAAACCGAACCGACCGCCGACATCGAGGCGGCCCTTCGCCTCGACATCGGCAACGACACCACGGGGACGCTGAAGGCCGGCTATCATTTCGAGCGCGAGGATGCGACCGATCCGAACGCGATCAGCGACGCCAGCACGCAGTCGGGCGTCAACCAATATACGCTCGGCGCCGGCATTGCGCATGACTTCGGCATCCTGCGCGGCTCCGCCAAGGTGGATTACGACCGCTACGTCTATGGCGATGTGGATCTCAGCGACGGCTCGACATTGTCGCAGGAAGACAGGAACCGCAACGCAGGCGCCGTCACGGTGCGCGTCGGCTACGACCTTTCGCCGGCGCTCATCCCGTTCATCGAAGCCTCGGCCGGAAAGTCGATCTACGACCTGCGCACGGACACCTCGGGCTTCGAGCGGTCCTATGACAGCTATGGCGGCCGGGCCGGCGTCGAGGTCGATCTCGGCGAAAAGCTCAACGGCGAAATCGCGCTCGGCTACCAGACCTACCGGTTCGAGGACAATCGCCTCGAAGACCTTGACGGCGTCACCATTGACGGCCTGCTCAACTGGTCGCCGCAGCGCGGCACGAACATAACATACGGCATTTCGACCGGCATCGAACCCTCGACCACGCCCGGCGACAGCGGCGCGCTCGCCTATACGCTGAGCAGCAAGGCGACGCATGAACTGCGCTCGAACCTCGTGGCTCGCCTGTCGAACAGCCTGACGTTCCGCAACTATCCGTCCGGCAGCGTTTCGGAAGACCAGAGGGTCTGGCTCGCGGGCGCCGGTTTGACCTGGGACCTGAACCGTTATCTCGCCCTCACCGGCGATGTCGGATACGAACGCACCACGCAGGATACCGCCCCATCGACCAATATTGCCCGCGTGGGCGTCGGCCTGACGTTGCGGCGCTAACAACATCCCCCGCCTGCGCGGCAGACGGGGGTTCCATTCATGTCCGGTGGGTTACTGCAGCTTCGAAACCAGCGCCTTGAGCTGGGCTTCGACGGTCGGGCGGATATCGGCGCGCTCGAGCGCGAAGGCAACGTTGGCAAGGATGAAACCGTCCTTGGCGCCACAGTCATAGGTGTCGCCGCGGAACACGTAGCCGGCGAAATCCTGGGACTGAAGCAGCTTGAGCATGCCGTCCGTGAGCTGGATTTCATTGCCGGCGCCACGCTCCTGGTTTTCCAGGATAGAGAAGATTTCCGGCTGCAGGATATAGCGGCCGTTGATGAAGAAGTTGGACGGTGCCGTGCCCTTGGCCGGCTTTTCGACCATGCCGGTGATGCGGAAGCCATCGCCGATCTTTTCGCCAACGCCGACAATGCCGTATTTGTGCGCCTGGTCGGGTTCGCACTCCTCCACCGCTACGATGTTGCCGCCGCTCTCAGAATAGAGATCCATCATTCCCTTCATGCAGCCCGGCTCGCCGCGCATGATCATATCGGGCAAAAGCAGCGCGAAGGGTTCGTTGCCGACGATCTCGCGGGCGCACCAGACAGCGTGTCCAAGTCCCAGCGGCTCCTGCTGGCGCGTGAAGCTCACCGAGCCCGCCTTCGGCAGTTGCTGCGCCAGAAGCGTCATCTCGGCCTTCTTGCTGCGCTCGCGCAACGTCTGCTCGAGCTCGAAATGAATGTCGAAATAGTCCTCGATCACGTGCTTGTTGCGGCCGGTGACGAAAACGAAATGTTCGATGCCGGCCTCCAGCGCCTCGTCGACGACATACTGGATGATGGGCTTGTCGACGACCGTCAGCATTTCCTTGGGTACGGCCTTTGTTGCTGGCAGGAATCTCGTTCCAAGACCGGCCACGGGGAATACGGCCTTACGGACCTTACGCTTGTCAGTCATTGACATCTCCAGAATCATCACACTGCGATTTTAAACGGGGCAAATTGCTATCGATAGGCATTAAAGGGCAAATTGCTATTTTTTTGAGAAGGAAGACGGTTCCACCCATTCATGGTAAAGAATTTGTTGACTTCATTTTCGTAAGATTCCCACTCTGGCGGTCGCCTTTTGGCTGAACGGCCCGAAAATGGAACCACATGCATGTAACCTATGCGTGAAGCTGGCTCTAAGACTGTAAATTTGCGCACCGCCGATCAGACCACTGATCCCGTGCGGAGCGCCGACCAACGGAAACGACAGCTGATGACAAAGACCCAAAAAAATCTCCTTTGCCGTGCCGCAGCCGCGTTCATCACAGCCACAGCCTTGTTTGCCTCGTCCCCCGTCTGGGCGGATGCCGGTTTCGAGACCTGGATCAACAGCTTCTATGCCACCGCGGCAAAGAGCGGGATCAGCAAGGCCACCTATCGCCAGGCCTTCGCCGGTATCAAGACGCCCGATCCGGACGTGCTTGAGAAAGCACGCTACCAGCCCGAATTCAAGCACAAGATCTGGGAATATATCGATAGCCGCGTAAACCCCTATACGCGCAAGATCGGGCAGGAAATGGCGGTCAAGCATGGCCGGACACTCGCTGCCCTCGAGCGCCACTTCGGCATCGACAGGAACATTCTTCTGGCGATCTGGTCGATGGAATCCAACTATGGCGCGGTCCTGGCAAAGGACGAGCGGCTTCACTATGTCCCGCGCGCATTGGCCACCCTTGCCTATGCCGATCCGAAACGGGCCAAATATGCCAAGACCCAGCTGATCGCTGCCTTGAAGATCCTCCAGAACGGCGACGTCGGCCCGCGCGACCTGAACGGCTCCTGGGCTGGCGCCATGGGCCACACGCAGTTCATTCCGACCAGCTATCTGCTCTACGCCATCGACGCCGATGGCAATGGCCACAAGGACATCTGGAACTCCGTGCCGGATGCGCTGGCAACCGCTGCCAATCTGTTGAAGAAGAATGGCTGGCAGCCGGGCCAGACCTGGGGCTATGAAGTGGCCCCGCCGCGCGACGGCAGCCAGTATGCCGGCCAGACGAAGACGCTGGCACAGTGGGCCGCCCTCGGCTTCACCCGCCCGAACGGCAAGGGCTTCCGCAACGGCGACCAGCGCGCGGAGCTGAAAATGCCCGGCGGCGCCGGCAGCCCGGGCTTTCTGATGACCAAGAACTTTTTTGTCATCAAGCGCTACAACGCCTCGGATTCCTATGCGCTCGGCGTCGGCCTGCTTGCCGACGAAATCGCCGGCTACGGCGGCATGCAGCAGGCCTGGAGCCGTCCGGACGGCTCGCTCGACATCAAGCAGAAGTTCGAGCTGCAGTCCCGCCTGAAGGAACTCGGCTATTATGACGGCGAAGTCGACGGCAATTTCGGCTCCGGCTCAAAGGCCGCCATCCAGGCCTTCCAGAGCCGCAACGGCCTCGCACCGGACGGCGAACCGACGCAGCATCTGTTAAAGGCTCTGCGGAACTAGCCCTCAATTGCGGCGCATTCCTGCGCCACGATCGACGGACAGGTCCTAAAGGGAGCCGATGCGCATCCTGCGCTGCGTATTGGCTTCAGCGCGAAAGACGCCCGGTACGATTCATGAGCACGAAGACGGCATTCAGACGCGGCATGAAGTGGCTGCTCAATGGCCTGATTGTCATTGCGGTCGGCGTCACGGCATTCGTGGTCGAGCCGCCACGACAGGCCGGCGCCCAGGAGCGCCGGTCGATCCTCGACATGCTGTTCGGCTTCGGCCGGCGGCGACCGCCGCCGGTCTATGAAGACGTTCCGATCTACGAGCCACGGCAGCGGCAGCCGCAGCAACAGCGGCAGCGGCCGCGTAAGGTAAAGCAGAAGGCCAAGCCCGCTCCGGTCGAGCCCGCCCCCGTCGTGGTGGAAAAACTGGACAATGCCAAAAAGGTGCTGGTCGTCGGCGACTTCATGGCTGGCAGCCTCGGCGACGGGCTGAAGACCGCTTTTGAAACGACCCCCGGCATTGTCATCGAAACCCGCGCCAACGGCTCCTCCGGCCTGGTGCGCGAGGATTATTTCAACTGGCCGGAAAGCCTGCCGGCCTATGTCGCCGAGATAAAACCGTCGATCGTCATCGTCAGCCTCGGTGCCAACGAACGCCAGCAGATGTCGATCGATGGGGAAAAGGAAAAATTCCGCACGGACCGCTGGCTTTCCGAGTATACCCGCCGCACCGGCGCCTTTGCGGCGCTTGCCCGCAGCGAGAATATCCCCCTGCTCTGGGTCGGCATGCCGCCCTTCCAGTCCACCGCGATGACCGCCGACATGGTCACGTTGAACGGTATCTTCCGCACGGAAACGGAAAAGGTCGGCGGCACCTTCATCGACATCTGGGACGGTTTCGTCGACGAGGGCGGCAAATTCGTCATGACCGGCTCGGACATCAACGGCCAGCAGGTCCGCCTGCGCGGCTCGGACGGCATCAACCTGACCAAGGCCGGCAAGCGCAAGCTCGCTTTTTACGTCGAGAAGGACATCCGCAAGCTGCTCGGCGATGCCGCCGCCTCGACGCTGGACGTTCCGGGCGCCGATGGTCTCAAAGACCTCGTCGTCGCCGCTCCTACCGCCAACGAAGACATCATCCAGACCCAGCCGATCAGCCTCGACGACCCCGATCTCGACGGCGGCGCGAGCCTTCTCGACGGCGCGACGGCGCTCATCAGCAACGGCAAAAGCCCACGCGACCGCCTCGTCGAAAAAGGCGAGGTCGCCGATGCTCCGATCGGACGCGTCGACGACTTCCGCCTGGCAAAGCCGCAGACGGTGATCAGCAACCCGGTGATCCGGAATTAAGCGAGAGGCAACGGGTCTGCGGTCTGACCGGCAGCATCCCCGGCTTTGACGGAAAATCCCGAGGCCAGAATGCGGAATGCCTCGACAGCCTTCGGCAACACGTCCAGCGGATTGTCGCTGGCAGCGATCCATAATGCCGCGTTCAGCGCCGCGCCACTCAGGAGCCGGGCTGCCGCTTCGGCATCGACCGGCTTGACCACCCCCTGCGCAATCAGTCGCTCCACGGCCCGCTTGGTGACCTGCAGGCAGCTGTTCTGACTGGGCCATTGAGACGGATCGCCCAGCACGGCGGGTCCGTCGAGCAGAACGATACGCTGGACTTCCGGATCAAGCGCCATCTCGATATAGGCCACCCCTTCCGCAAGCAGGCGCTGCCAATCATCTCCCGCGCGAGCTCCAATTTCCTGCGCGCGCGATGCCATTTCCGAATCGATCTGGTCGACGACCGCCGCCAGAAGCCCGCGCTTGTCCCCGAAGTTGTGATAGAGCGCGCCGCGCGTCAGTCCGGCATCGGCAGTCAGGTCATCCATCGACGCAGCGGAATATCCTTTTTCGGCAAAGGCCTTGCGACCCGCGGCAATCAACTTTGCCCGGTTCTGTTCCATCGTCTCGGCGCGCTTGTTCGCCATTTTTGGTAATTCCACATACGCATCGTATACTAACTTGACATACGGATCGTATGTCAGTATCTACATACGCACCGTATATCAAAGGGAGCCGCGTGTGAAGGGCAGCCCTGCAGGATCGCGCTCCCCAAAAAAGGAAGGATCAGACATGACTGAACGACAGGCAATCTTCCCCGCCAACCGGCACGCTCTCTACGAGGCGCACGGCTATTCGGCGGCAATCCGTTCCGGCGACCTCCTGTTCGTTTCCGGGCAGGTCGGCAGTCGCGCCGATGGATCACCAGAACCGGATTTCGAACAGCAGGTGAAATTGGCTTTCGATAATCTCAAGGCGACGCTGAACGCGGCGGGCTGCACGTTCGACGATCTGGTGGATGTGACCACGTTCCACACCGACCCCGAAAATCAATTCGGGGCGGTCATGGCCGTCAAGCAGTCGATTTTCGAACGGCCGCCCTACCCGAACTGGACAGCAGTCGGCGTAAACTGGCTCGCGGGATTCGATTTCGAGATCAAGGTCATCGCCCGTATTCCTTCGAAATCATGACGCTGTTCACTCCCGGTTTTCGGGAGAAAGCCGCAGACTTCCAGAATTGACGAGAAGCCTGCCGCAGACCGGTCGAACAAACCCGGTTTTGCGGCAGTTCACTTTCATTTAGCCGGCGCATGGCATTGCCGGAAAGCCGCTTATCACCGCGGCAGCACCGTCGACCCCATCAGCGCCTCGTCGATGGCGCGGGCGGCCTGGCGGCCTTCGCGGATCGCCCAGACGACCAGCGACTGGCCGCGGCGCACGTCGCCGGCCACCCAGAGCTTGTCGACCGAGGTGCGGTAGTCCTTGTCGTTGGCAACGACATTGGTCGAGCCGCGGCGGTCGGTGTTGATCTTCAGCGTGTCGCCGAGATCCTTCAGCACGCTGTCGGTGAACGGGCCGCTGAAGCCGATGGCGATGAAGGCGAGATCGGCCTTGATGACGAATTCCGTGCCGGCGATCGGCTTGCGGCGCTCATCGACCTGACAGCATTTGACACCCGTCAGCAGGCCGTCTTCGCCGACGAATTCGAGCGTCGCCACCTGGAACTCGCGCACGGCACCTTCGGCCTGGGAGGACGAGGTGCGCATCTTCGTTGCCCAGAACGGCCAGACGGCAAGCTTGTCTTCCTTTTCCGGCGGCATCGGGCGGATATCGAGCTGGGTCACCTTGACGGCGCCCTGGCGGAAGGCGGTGCCGACGCAGTCGGATGCGGTATCGCCACCGCCGACGACGACGACATGCTTGCCGCCGGCCAGGATCGGATCGGACGGCCAGCCGACGCTGTCGATGTTCTCGCGGCCGACGCGACGGTTCTGCTGGACGAGATAGGGCATCGCATCATGCACGCCGGCGAAATCGACGCCCGGAATACCGGCATTGCGCGGCGTTTCCGAACCGCCGCAATAGAGCACGGCATCATGGTCGGCCATCAGGCTTTCGACGGTGCGATCGACACCGACATTGACGCCGCAATGGAAGGTGACCCCCTCGCCGCGCATCTGGTCGACGCGGCGGTCGATGAAGTTCTTCTCCATCTTGAAGTCCGGAATGCCGTAGCGCAGCAGGCCGCCGGGCTTGCTTTCGCGCTCATAGACATGGACCTCGTGACCGGCGCGGGCAAGCTGCTGCGCAGCCGCCATGCCTGCCGGCCCGGAACCGATGATCGCCACCTTCTTGCCGGTCTTCACGACGGCCGGTTGCGGCACGATATAGCCCATTTCATAGGCCTTGTCGGCGATCGCCTGCTCGACGGTCTTGATCGCCACCGGCGCGTCCTCGAGGTTCAGCGTGCAGGCTTCCTCGCAGGGAGCGGGGCAGATGCGGCCGGTGAACTCCGGGAAGTTGTTGGTCGAGTGCAGGTTGCGGATCGCCTCGTCCCAGTTGCCGTTGTAGACGAGATCGTTCCAGTCGGGGATCTGGTTGTGCACCGGGCAGCCGGTCGGGCCGTGGCAATAGGGGATGCCACAGTCCATGCAGCGTGCGGCCTGTTTCTGCACTTCCGGGTCCGACATCGGGATTGTGAATTCGCGGAAATGCCGAATGCGGTCCGACGCCGGCTGATACTTTGCCAGCTGCCGGTCGATTTCCATGAAACCTGTAACCTTACCCATGTTTCGTCCCTTATATCATAGAGGAGGCCACGCGGGACCCCAGTACCAGTAGGCGAAGCCGATCAGCGCCCCCAGCACAATGAATTCCATATCGATTTCGCCGTTCGCCATGAACGCGATCGCCGGAACAGCGACCGCGACACCCGCCGAAATCACCCGATGAACGGCAGCGCCGTGCGGCATCACTCCGCCGCGATGCCCATCCGCATGCGCTCCATTTCCTCCAGCGCACGCCGGTATTCGACCGGCATGACCTTGCGGAATTTCGGCCGGAACTCGACCCAGTGGTCGAGGATTTCCTTGGCGCGCGGCGAGCCGGTGTAGTGCAGATGGTTCGAGATCAGCTGGTAGAGCCGCTCGTCGTCATGGCGCGTCATGTCGCCGGACACATCCACCCTGCCCTTGTGCATGAGATCGCCGCCGTGATGATGCAGCTTCTCCAGCATGTCGTCCTCTTCCGGAACCGGCTCGAGCTCGACCATCGCCATGTTGCAGCGCTTGGGGAAATCGTCGCTCTCGTCCAGCACATAGGCGACGCCGCCCGACATGCCGGCCGCGAAGTTGCGGCCCGTCTCGCCAAGAACCACCACCACACCGCCGGTCATGTATTCGCAGCCGTGGTCGCCCACGCCCTCGACGACCGCGATGGCGCCGGAGTTCCGCACGGCGAAGCGTTCGCCGGCGACGCCGTTGAAGTAGCATTCGCCCGAGATGGCACCGTAGAGCACCGTGTTGCCGACGATGATCGACTTCGCCGCGACGATCTTCGAGTTTTCCGGCGGGCGCACGACGATGCGGCCGCCCGAAAGGCCCTTGCCGACATAGTCGTTGCCGTCGCCGATCAGCTCGAAGGTGATGCCGCGTGCCAGGAAGGCACCGAAGGACTGGCCGGCCGTGCCGCGCAGCTTCACCGAGATCGTGTCATCCTTCAGGCCCTTGTGACGATAGCGCTTGGCGACTTCGCCCGACAACATCCCGCCAGCCGAACGGTCGACGTTCTTGATGTCGACCTCGATCGAGACCGGGGTCTTCGCTTCCAGCGCCGGCTGTGCGGCCGCAATCAGCTTGCGGTCGAGGATGTCGTGGATCGGGTGGTTCTGCTTCTCGGTCCAGTAGGTCTTTTCCTTCGGCGCATCGACCTTGTGGAAGATGCGGGAGAAGTCGAGACCATTGGCCTTCCAGTGCGAGATCATCGCGTCCTTCTCGAGCAGTTCGGAAAGGCCGATGATGTCGTCGAACCTGGCAAAGCCGAGCGATGCGAGGATTTCGCGCACTTCTTCGGCCACGAAGAAGAAGTAGTTGACCACGTGCTCCGGCGCGCCCTTGAAGCGCTTGCGCAGGACAGGATCCTGTGTCGCCACGCCCACCGGACAGGTGTTGAGGTGGCACTTGCGCATCATGATGCAGCCGGCGGCAATCAGCGGTGCCGTCGAGAAGCCGAACTCGTCGGCACCGAGCAGCGCGCCGATGATGACGTCGCGGCCGGTCTTCAGGCCACCATCGACCTGCAGCGCGATGCGCGAGCGAAGCCCGTTCAGCACCAGTGTCTGATGGGTTTCGGCAAGGCCGATTTCCCATGGGCTACCGGCATGCTTCAGCGAGGTCAGCGGCGAGGCACCCGTGCCGCCGTCATAGCCGGAGATGGTGATGTGATCGGCGCGCGCCTTGGCAACGCCGGCCGCAACCGTGCCGACGCCGACTTCGGAAACGAGCTTCACCGAAACATCAGCTTGCGGGTTGACGTTCTTCAGGTCGTAGATCAGCTGCGCCAGATCCTCGATCGAGTAGATGTCATGGTGCGGCGGCGGCGAGATCAGGCCGACGCCCGGCGTCGAATGCCGGGTCTTGGCAACCGTCGCATCGACCTTGTGGCCGGGCAGCTGGCCACCCTCGCCGGGCTTGGCCCCCTGCGCCACCTTGATCTGCAGCATATCGGCATTGACTAGGTACTCGGTCGTGACGCCGAAGCGGCCGGACGCCACCTGCTTGATGGCGGATCGCTCGGGGTTCGGCGAACCGTCATAGAGCGGGAAGTAGCGATCGCTCTCCTCGCCGCCTTCGCCGGTGTTGGACTTGCCGCCGATGCTGTTCATCGCAATGGCCAGCGTTGTATGCGCCTCGCGGCTGATCGAGCCGAAGGACATCGCCCCTGTCGAGAAGCGCTTGACGATGTTGACGGCCGGCTCGACCTCGTCGATCGGGATCGGCTTGCGGCCGAGCGCCTCGGCTGACCTGATCGAGAACAGGCCACGAATGGTGTTCATGCGCAGTGCGGCACCATTCACCATCTCGGCAAATTCGCGGTAGCGCTCGACGGCATTGCCGCGCACGGCATGCTGCAGCGAGGCGACGGCGTCCGGCGACCAGGCATGACCCTCGCCGCGCATGCGGTAGGCATATTCGCCGCCGATATCGAGCGTGTTGGCAAGGATCGGGTCGGAACCGAAAGCCGCCTTGTGACGGTTGAAGGTTTCCCTGGCGATCTCCATAAGGCCGATGCCCTCGATCTGCGTCGCCGTGCCGAAGAAATAGCGGTCGACGAGTTCGGACGAGAGACCCACGGCGTCGAATATCTGGCCGCCGCAATAGGACTGATAGGTCGAGATGCCCATCTTGGACATGACCTTGAGAATGCCCTTGCCGACCGCCTTGATGTAGCGATAGACGATTTCGCCGCCATCGACTTCCTTCGGAAACTCGCCGCGCTTGTGCATGTCGGTGAGCGTATCGAAGGCGAGATAGGGGTTGATCGCTTCGGCTCCATAGCCCGCGAGCAGGCAGAAATGGTGCACTTCGCGCGGCTCGCCGCTCTCGACGACCAGGCCGACGGAGGTGCGCAGCCCCTTGCGGATCAGGTGATGATGCACGGCAGCGGTCGCCAGAAGTGCGGGGATCGCGATGCGGTCCGGGCCGATCTGGCGGTCGGACAGCACGATGATGTTGTAACCGCCCTTGACGGCCGCTTCCGCCCGCTCGCAGAGCCGGTCGAGAATTTCCGGCATGCCTTCGGCGCCACGCCCGACGTCATAGGTGAAGTCGAGCGTCTTGGTGTCGAACCGGTCTTCCGTGTGGCCGATCGAGCGGATCTTTTCCAGATCGCCATTGGTCAGGATCGGCTGACGCACTTCGAGCCGCTTGGCATGCGACATGCCGGCATGGTCGAGAATGTTCGGCCGCGGCCCGATGAAGGAGACGAGGCTCATCACCAGCTCCTCGCGGATCGGATCGATCGGCGGGTTGGTGACCTGCGCAAAGTTCTGCTTGAAATAGGTGTAGAGCAGCTTGGTCTTGTCCGACATTGCCGAAATCGGCGTGTCGGTCCCCATCGAGCCGATCGCTTCCTGGCCGGTCGTCGCCATCGGCGACATCAGGATCTTGGTGTCTTCCTGGCTGTAGCCGAAGGCCTGCTGGCGGTCGAGCAGCGACACGTCACGGCGCAGCGCGCGCGGCTCGACGGGCTTCAGATCCTCCAGGATGAGCTGGGTGTTGTCCAGCCACTGGCGATAGGGGTGCTCGTTGGCGAGCTTCGACTTCACCTCCTCGTCGGAGATGATGCGGCCTTCCTCCATGTCGATCAGCAGCATCTTGCCCGGCTGCAGCCGCCACTTCTTGACGATGCTTTCTTCCTTCACCGGCAGGGTGCCGGCTTCGGACGCCAGGATGACGCGGTCGTCATCGGTGACGAGATAGCGGGCCGGACGCAGGCCGTTGCGGTCGAGCGTCGCGCCGATCTGCCTGCCATCGGTAAAGCAGACGGCGGCCGGACCATCCCACGGCTCCATCAGGGCAGCATGATATTCGTAGAAGGCCTTGCGTGCCGGCGCCATCAGCTGGTTGCCGGCCCAGGCTTCCGGGATCAGCATCATGACGGCATGCGACAGCGGATAGCCGCCCTGCACCAGGAATTCGAGCGCGTTGTCGAAACAGGCCGTATCCGACTGACCTTCGTAGGAAATCGGCCAGAGCTTGGAGATATCGTCGCCGAACAGGGGCGAGGACACCGAAGCCTGGCGCGCCGCCATCCAGTTGACGTTGGCGCGAAGCGTGTTGATTTCGCCGTTATGCGCGACCATGCGGTAAGGATGCGCCAGCTTCCACGAGGGGAAGGTGTTGGTCGAGAACCGCTGGTGGACGAGCGCGACTGCCGATTCGAAGCGCGGATCGGACAGGTCCTTGAAATAGGCGGCCACCTGATAGGCGAGGAACATGCCCTTGTAGACGATGGTCTTCGACGACAGCGATACCGGATAGAAACCGGTCTCGGCGCCATGGAACGCGTCATAGATACGGTTGGAGATCACCTTGCGCAGCGTGAACAGGCGGCGTTCGAACTCGGCGTTGGTCGCTGCATCGCGGCCGGCACCGATGAACACCTGCAGGTGGTGCGGCTCCGTCGCGGCGATCTCAGGTGCCTTCGACAGCGAGGAATTGTCGACCGGCACCTCGCGGAAGCCAAGCAGCACCTGGCCTTCTTCCGCGACGACGTCGGCGATCACCTGCTTGAAGTGGGCGATCTGCGCCTCGTCGCGCGGCATGAAGAGATAGCCGACGGCATAATCGCCTGCCTTCGGCAGGGTCACGCCCTGAAGCGCCATTTCCTCGCGGAAGAAGCGGTCGGGAATCTGCACGAGAATGCCGGCGCCGTCGCCCATCAGCGGATCGGCACCGACTGCACCGCGATGCGTCAGGTTTTCCAGGATGAACAGGCCGTCCTTGACGATCTGGTGCGACTTCTGGCCCTTCATATGCGCAACGAAGCCGACGCCGCAGGCGTCATGCTCGTTCCTCGGGTCATAGAGACCCTGTTTTTTCGGCAGGCCGGACGGGAATGCGGTGTTTTTCTCAACCGTCGCCGTTGGGCGCACAGTGTTGAGTCCAGTTTCGGTGGATGGCGTAAAGTCCGTCATCGTCTTCCTCCTGTTGACCCGGCTGAGCCGGATTTTCCGCAGTCCAGGCAGGCTTTCGCGGGCAAGTTTCCCGTTCCAGGCCGGCGCCGGCATTATCGTTGCATGATCCTGAGCCGGTCGCAAATGAAGCGTTTACTGCATCAGGCAAGATGCTCGCGACCATCGCGATTGCCACGTTGGCCCGGACAATGGAGCGCCCGGCGCGGTTGACAATCGTCGGCCGGCCACCGCTTTTGCGCGGGCGTTCCGGCGTCTTTCCGGTCGTGAGACCGAAATAGGACAGTCTTGCTGTCCTATTTCATAGGCTCTATGCCAGAAACCTCCCCGCACCGCAAGGGTACCAATATAAAATATTCCGGGAGATTTTGCCGAACATTGCGGTTAATTTCGCGTTTTTGTAATTTTCTTTCGCCATCCCGCCATTTTCTTCAATTTGGTTTCAAACTGGTCTGACATTGTCCTTATCCGGCAATTCCGGATTGATTGCCGCTGAAGCATCTTTATGGTCGCGACCAGCCAATCCCGCCGGAGCGTTTGCCCGCAAACCACAGGACCACATCGATGATCTTTTCTTCCGACAACTGGGCGGGCGCCCATCCCGTGATTGCCGAAAGCCTGGTCAAAGCCACCAGCGGCTACGCCTCCGCCTATGGCACCAGCGACCTCGACAAGAAGGTTGAGAAGACCCTTTCGGAGATTTTCGAACGCGATGTCGCCGTCTTCTTCGTCGCCACCGGAACGGCGGCCAATTCACTGGCGCTTTCCAGCGCCAACCGCCCGGGCGGCCATGTCTTCTGCCATCGCGAGGCGCATGTGAATGTCGACGAATGCGGCGCCCCCGAATTCTTCTCGCACGGCAGCCGCATGACCCCGGTGGACGGCCCGTTGGGCAAGATCGATCCCGTAAGACTGGAGGCCGAGATCAAGCGCTTTCCGCCCGGCTTCGTCCATGGCGGACAGCCGATGGCGATCACGATGACGCAGGCCACCGAGGCGGGCACGGTTTACAGTCTCGAAGAGATCGACGTGATCGCGCATATCGCCCGAAAATTCAAACTGCCCCTGCACATGGACGGTGCGCGCTTTGCCAATGCGCTGGTGACGCTTGACGTCACCCCGGCTGAAATGACCTGGAAACGCGGCATCGACCTGCTCTCCTTCGGCGGCACGAAGAACGGCTGCTGGTGCGCCGAGGCGCTCATCCTGTTCGATACCGCCAAGGCCAGCCAGATGCACTATCTGCGCAAGCGCTCCGGCCAGCTCTTCTCCAAGTCCCGCTTCATCGCCGCCCAGTTCGATGCCTATCTCGGAGGCGGCCTCTGGCTGGACCTTGCCCGGCACGCAAACGGCATGGCGTATCGGCTGGCCGAGGGCATCGAAGCATCGAAGGGCGCACGGCTTGCCTGGCCGAGCGGCTCCAATGAACTCTTCGTCATCCTGAAGAAGGACACGGCAAAAAAGCTGGAAGAAAAGGGCGCCGTCTTCTACGACTGGCCCGTGCCACACACCCTGGCGGGATCGATCGCGGCCGATGAAGGCCTCTATCGCCTGGTCACCAGCTTCGCGACGTCGAAGGAGGACGTGGAGCAATTTATCGCGGCTTGCTAAGTCCGGCCCGCGGGCAATGGATGCGGCGCCTGAATG
This sequence comes from Rhizobium giardinii bv. giardinii H152, assembly GCF_000379605.1. Lineage (GTDB taxonomy): Bacteria > Pseudomonadota > Alphaproteobacteria > Rhizobiales > Rhizobiaceae > Pararhizobium > Pararhizobium giardinii. Next base: position 180,490 of record NZ_KB902691.1, read on the forward strand.
AGTAAAGAGAGACGATGCGCCGCTTCCTGCCTGAAACCTTCACCCTCCTTCTCGTCCTGACTGTCCTCCTTGCCTCTCTGCTTCCGATTTCCGCAGAGCCGGCCGAATAGTTCGGCCTGGCGACGAAGATCGCGTCCACCAGATCCAGTTGATGGCCTGCGGTGATTGCCCAGAAATATGCGCAAAGGGGGGCGGCTGCCGCCGCTCAACAATGGCGGTGGTCCTGTCCGTTGAACCAAATAAAAAACGGCGCCCTCCCGGACGCCGTTTCTTCATCTCGTGATCCGCTTACTTGGCAGCAGCTTCGATCTGGGCGGAATCGACCTGGGTCGCCTCGATCTGCTTGGGCTGCGACGCCGCGGCGCTGATTTCGATGCGGCGCGGCTTGGCGGCTTCGGGGATCTCGCGCAGGAGATCGATGTGAAGCAGGCCGTGCTTCAGCGAAGCGGACTGGATTTCCACGTGATCGGCAAGCTGGAAGCGGCGCTCGAAGGCGCGCTTGGCAATGCCGCGATACAGGAACTGGTTTTCCGGGGTCTTTTCTTCGCTCTTCTCACCCTTGACGGTCAGCGTGTGCTCGCGCGCTTCGATCGAAAGCTCGGTTTCATCGAAGCCGGCGACGGCCATGGTGATCCGGTAGGTGTTTTCACCGGTCCGCTCGATATTGTAGGGCGGGTAGGTCTGCGACTGGTCCGGCTGGCCGAGACTGTCAAGCATGGTGAAGAGACGATCGAAGCCGACCGTGGAACGATACAGGGGGGAAAAATCAACGTGACGCATGGTGTCCTCTTGAGAGCAACTGTTAGCGATCATGGCCTTGTCATCCCGAAAAGCGGCGATGGCAAAGCCGGTTAGACGGGCCCGCCTTCGGCGCCCGCAACGATGAGATGGGGATTGTTTTTCCGGCCTTCAAGACCCGGAAAACAAGTTGGGGCCGCCGGAAACACAGCCTTTTTCGATAAACGCAGAATGAACGGTCGGTTCGTCTGCCGTTCAGCTTGAGCCGGCTAGATTGGCATGATCGGAAGACAAGGCGGGCAGCACGGTGAACGTCCCTTCTCCCGCAGGCTGCCCTGCTCGGCCGACCGACTGTCTCTGGCCGGGAACGGTAAATCTGTCCCCCCACCGTTTCCGGCCGCTTTTTCTTTGACGGCTGGTGCGTGCTCGCCTATCCCTTGATGCGCAAGCCTGCACCCTTCCTTAATCGGAATCTTTCAAGGTTGGGTCCTGAGTATCCAGTGTTATCAGCACGCAACTTGCAGAGCGCCGCCGGACCGACCTTGCCATGATGCCAACCCTTCATTCCACCCCGGACAATCCGATCCCCAGCAATCATACCGTCGGCTTCTTCGAAGGGGTCGGCGGCAAGAAAATCCGCTATGCTATTTTCAAATGCGCCGCGCCTGTCGCGAGCGGCACCGTCGTGCTTTTGCAGGGCCGCAACGAATCGATCGAGAAATATGCCGAGACCATCGGCGAATTGACGGCGCGCGGTCTCTGGGTCGCGACCTTCGACTGGCGCGGCCAGGCGGGCTCGGAGCGCCTGCTGAAGAAGCCGCGCCGCGGCCATGTCCGCCGCTTCAGCGACTACGAGCGCGACCTCACCATCTTCCTCGACAGGATCGTGCTGCCCGATACGCGCCTGCCCTTCTTCATGATCGCCCATTCGATGGGTGCGCTGGTCGCGCTGTCGCAGGCGCCGCTGCTCGCCAGCCGCATCGATCGCCTGGCGATCCTGGCGCCCTTCGTCGCGCTTGGCGCTCAAAGGTTTGGACACCGCACGATCGGTTTTCTCGCCGCCGCCTTCAGCCTGTGCGGCCTGGGATTCCTGCCCTTGATGCGCGACAAAGACGCGCTGCCGTTTTCGGAAAACCTGCTGACATCGGATGCGCGCCGCTTCGCCCGCAACACCGCGCTGACCGACATCCATCCGGAACTGGCGCTGGGGCCGCCGACCGCCCGCTGGTTGCATGAGACCTTCAAGGCGATCAGGCGCGTTTCAAGCCGCGAGCACCTGACGCAGATCCGGGTGCCGACAATCCTGCTGGCACCGACGCGGGACTTGCTCGTGCCGCATCTCGCCGTCGAGAACCTTGCCCGCAACTTCCGCGCCGGCCACATGATTCCGATCGACGGGGCCCGCCACGAACTGCTGCAGGAGGCCGATTACTACCGAGCCCAGGCGATCGCCGCGATCGAAGCCTTCATTCCCGGCAGCAGCGCCGATGTGGCGATGACGGATGCGGATGAGCCGTCCGGCGAGAGCGTCTCAGAGTCCGTTTGGAAACTCGGCGGCTGAGAGCCGTCGGGGGATTTTTGTGCTCCCTGAGGAGCGATTTGCAGCCGATATCTCCGGATATCCGGCAAGAAGCGCGACGCGAGGGAGCGCAAAAAGACCCGGCGGATCGACCCGTGCGACGTTCCAAACGGACTCTCAGCCCTTTAGAATGGCCAGCGCCTGCCGGTGAACCTCTGCGCTGCCGGCCGCGATGATTTCGCCGCCCATTTCCGCCGGCCCGCCGTTCCAGTCGGTGACGATGCCGCCGGCCTGCTCGATCAGCGGGATGAGCCCGCCGACGTCATAGGGCTTCAGGCCGCATTCGATGACGACGTCGATATGGCCGGAGGCGAGCAGCGCGAAGGCGTAGCAATCGCAGCCGTAGCGGGCGAGCTGCACCTTGCTCTGCACCGCCTCGAACCGGGCCTTGATGTCGCCGGTATAGAGATGCGGCGAGGTGGTGAACAGGATCGCCTGCGAAAGATCGGCGCAAGCGCGCGTCGCGATCTTCCGGTTGCCGTCGCGGCCGCGATAGAAGGCATCCTTGCCGTCGGCGAAATAGCGCTCCTCGGTGAAAGGCTGGTCCATCAGCCCCATCACAGCCTCGCCCTTGTGATAAAGGCCGATCAGCGTGCCCCAGACCGGCAGCCCGGAGATGAAGGCACGCGTGCCGTCGATCGGGTCGATGACCCAGACATAATCCCGGTCGAGGCCGACATTGCCGAATTCCTCGCCGAGAATGCCGTGATCCGGGAAATGGCTTTCGATCAGGCTGCGGATCGCCGCTTCTGCCGCACGGTCGCCTTCGGTCACCGGGTCGAAACCGGCAGCCTCCTTGTTGGCAACGCTGATGCCGGTGCGGAAACGCGGCAGTGTTTCGGCCTTGGCCGCATCGGCGAGGCGGTCGAAAAATTCACGGTCCGGCAGCATGGGGCCTCACGAAATTCGAGGAAAGAGGGTGCATAACGTGCTTATTGCAGATTTTTTTAAAAAAGAAGGCCACGCCTGAAAAATAGGAAAAACGCGGGCAATTTATGCGAGAGAAGCGACATCTGCCGAGATTTTCGGAAGAACGTGCCTCAAAATTCCCAAAGCGCTTCGAAAACCCGCCGTTTTCAGCAAACTTCCGTCGACTCGGAAATGGCGCAGCGCAGCACGGAAAGCCCGATCCCGCTTGACAATTGTGCGCTGCAATAATAACTTTTTCCTACAGTCACTTGTGGCTGTAAATACCCTCCTTGGGTGTTTCCTCCCTAGACTTAGCCGCGCCACAAGCGCGGTTTTTTTTGCCTGGATTTTGGGGAGAGATGCTGGAAAGGCGCTGCAGCGCTATTCGGCCGCCAGCGAAGAATTCCCAGCGTATTTTTCCACATGCGCCGCAAGGCCGGCGAGGAAGATGCCTATGGCGTCAGCCAGCGTCCGAAAACCGTTCTTCTTCTGCAGCGTCGTCTCATCGACATAGAGACCGCGATTGATCTCGATCTGCAGGGCATGCAGCCCGCGCGCGGGCCGGCCGTAGTGCTCGGTGATGAAGCCGCCGGCATAAGGCTTGTTGCGGGCAACCGAAAAGCCGAGATCCTCCAGCAACGAGACGGCCGTGCGCGACAGGTCGGCTGCGGCGCTGGTGCCGTAGCGGTCGCCGATGATGAAATCCGGACGCTGGCCGGTGCCGGCCAGCCGGATATTGCCCGGCATCGAATGGCAATCGATCAGCACTGCCAGCCCGAACTGGACATGGGTGCGGGCGATCAGCCGCCGCAGGCAGGCATGATAGGGCTTGTAGATGGTTTCGATCCGCTCCAGCGCCTCGGCGACCGGAAAGCGGCTGCGGTAGATTTCCATGTTTTCCGCCACCAGCCGCGGCACGGTGCCGAGGCCGCCGGCCACCCGCATCGAACTGATATTGGCATGGGGCGGCAACTGCCCCTCGAACATGCGCGGATCGAGTTCGTAGGGCTCGCGGTTGACGTCGAGAAAAGCGCGCGGGAAATGCGCCAGCAGCAAGGGCGCACCGAGATTTGTCACACAATGGAACAGCTCGTCGACGAAATGATCCTCCGAACGACGGATCGACAGGCCGTCCAAACGCGACTGATCGAGAAAGGACTGGGTATAGGTCCGGCCACTGTGAGGGGAATTGAACACAAAAGGAATGCGCTGCAGTTCCGGCTCGCGAACTTCGAAGTGTTCGGTTTCGCTGACGTTCTGCGCCATCGCAGCCCTTTTTTACCATGTCACAATCTTGGTGCTTCGTGTATGTTGCCAGCAGGCAGCATTCATGTCCATAGTCGTTTCCTGCCAGTGAACGGGGCTTGACCTCATGTCTTCACCGGATATTTACCCACATGCGGTTTCCTGAAAGTCACCGCAATTCCCGACATCGACACGTAAGGTGCAACGGCTTTATCCATGAGTCCAAAAATTCTCCTCGCCGAAGACGATAACGACATGCGCCGTTTCCTGGTGAAAGCCCTGGAAAAGGCCGGCTACAAGGTATTGTCCTTCGACAATGGCGCAAGCGCCTATGACCGGCTGCGCGAAGAACCGTTCTCGCTCCTTCTGACCGACATCGTCATGCCTGAAATGGACGGCATCGAACTTGCCCGCCGCGCAACCGAGCTCGATCCGGACCTGAAAGTGATGTTCATCACCGGCTTTGCCGCCGTCGCCCTGAATCCCGATTCGAAGGCCCCGAAGGATGCAAAGGTGCTGTCCAAGCCGTTCCACCTGCGCGATCTCGTCGATGAAGTGAACAAGATGCTGGCCGCCTGAGGCCGGGTTTGCAAGGCGTCCACGAGGTCGCAAAACTTCCTGTCAAAAAGCCGATAAAAGCCTATTGACGCCGCAAGAGGTTTTGTGGTCTATGCGCCGACATCGGATGGGCGTGTAGCTCAGCGGGAGAGCACTACGTTGACATCGTAGGGGTCACAGGTTCAATCCCTGTCACGCCCACCATCCAAATTGCCTACCAAGACAAAGGGCTTGCCAAGAGATTGGCGAGCCCTTTTTCTTGATCGGCGCATGGTCTGCCCCCTGCTCAGCGCCGGAGTTCCTTTCGAAGCGGCAGCTTGCCCGGGCCTGCGAGGCGGCTGTGCCTGACAGAGCCAGGACGCAATTGGCGACCAAAATGCGCATGCCTGTCCGAAAAGCGCTAACAACGACGGCGTCGCTTAAATATTTACACTTTTTAACCATCTGGTGAAACTCGCAAGAAGTGCCATTCATCGCCTTTTGGGGAAAAGAAAACCCGCCACCAAAAAGGTGACGGGATCCTAAATAGCCTAGAAAATATAGAGAAACTCAAAATCTTACTGACAAGTCAATAACGCTTTCGCTGTAAAAGCCGCGCCGGTTTAGTATCTGGTCACGGCAAGTTGAGATTAGCGGTCGCTAATAAAATAGTCGAACGCCAAATTTGGGTGTGTTTATGTCAATCGGGGTGATGACGGTCTGCAGCTGAATACAATTTAATGTTTGCTAATCTAACTAGAAGCGCGCACTGTATCATTGTCGATAGCCAACAATACGGGCGCTGTCGCCTAAGGGTTCATTACCCTGCCCCAATCGATAAGGAGGACGCTGGATGTCTTCCATTCTCAACATCTCTTATCTGGGAAATCTGGGCCGTTTCCTTCGCCGGTTTCGATATGTCGACTTCCTGATCAGAGCGAGTCCAGCGCTGAGCCTCGCCTTTTTAACCTACATCACGTTCGAAGACTACCTTTGGTAGATCGGCGAACGGCGGCAATTGACGCGACCGCTTGAAACGGACGCAAGAGAAACGATGACGATCATGCTGACGCGCACGATACACCGAACCATTCATTTCAACGCACCGGCATCGCTGGACGGTCTCGATCGTCCATTGGCCCCGGGCGACTATGAGGTGAATGAGGACGAAGAATTGATCGAGGGTCTCTCCTGGCTCGCCTATCGCCGCGTCGCTACCTTCATCACCGTACCGGCGACGCCGGAAAATGGCCACGTTTCCCGCATGCTTCCGATCGATGCCGAGGCGCTCGAAGAGATGCTTCGGCGTGATGGCATTGGCGATGGACGATAGCAGATCGGCAGGTGCGCATGGCCCGTCACAAATTCGCAATCGGCGCAGAAGTTCGACTGATAAGCCGAACTTGGCTCTCCCCGACCGCGGCCGAGACATACCGGGTCATATCTCTTCTCCCGATAATGGATCTTTCTCCCCAATATCGACTTCGCAACGACGAACTGGGGCAAGAGCGGGTATCCAAAGAGGATAATTTGAGCGTCCTGCCGGAAAGCCGCCCTTAGACGAGGGTTGGGCTCATCCACGAAATGCGCCGCTGCTTGTAGCCTCACGACCTTGCCAGGCATATTCACCGGGTCTGTGTTATCGGCGCGTCGCGGTAACGCTTGGTCGATGGTAACTGTTTCCATCTGGTGCAGGATTTATCCTTTGGTAACGACGATCTTTATTTCCGCCATACTTGACTCTTCTCATCAATATTGTGCGATCTATAGTCTCCGCTAGCCGCATGATGCGGCTTTATGGAGAGCATGATGCCCAAAACCGTGGCCAAGCAATTAGCCGCTGATCCAAGCGTCGGGACTGAAGAATTGGAGGCAGCAGTTCATTATATGAGAAAAAAGCTTATTGAAGCCGCCCTTTTGAATGCCCCGGCGCCCTTTCTTACTTATCGCAACAAATTGATTTTCGAGACGACACTGAGAATTCGGCGCAGAAGACAGTCGTCGATCTGAGCGCAACCGAAATAGCCCCTCTGGGATATGGATATATTCTGCCAATACCCCCGAACGGGATCATCACACGCTCAGCCCTGAACACGGGTAAGCCCCGCCGGACACACGTCCGGCGGGGAAGCCGACTCATTCCGACACCGTTTCCCGGCGGAACATGTCACGGAGTGTTGCCAACGCAGTTGAACCAGCCCTCAACAAGACGGCGCCACAACCGCGCCGCGCGTGCTTTCAGACGCACAAAGGAAATTGCGGCACTTGGAAGTGCTGCATGTTTCCTTAAATCGGCTAGGATTGAAGCAAACATGCAGTAGGACATCCTGCCGATGAACGAACCCCGCTATAGCCTGCGCCAGGAAACGAACGGCACCTGGACCGTGATCGACATCATCACCCGCCTGCCGGCAGCGTCGGACGGGCGTGATCTGACCGGCCTTGAACAGGACGATGCGAGAGACATTGCCGAGGCGCTGAACCGCGATTACCTCGCCGGCCGCGAAAGCCCGCTGGTCTAGAATGAAAAAGCCCTTCCCCGTTGCCGGAGAGGGGCTGGAAAAATGTTTGCGTCATGAAATTGCCGATTGCAAAGTGTCCGGCAGTAGCAATAAAGAATGAAACGCCGCGGCGCGCATCCCCCGAATGGGTTAGGGATTTGTCATCGCCCCGTCGTGAAATTCAAAAAGCTTTGCGAACCGCGTTCCTCGTCGCGCCACGCACCGAACCGCGCGCACAAATTCCGCGGCGCAGTGCAACGAAAACCGGTCATCCGCCTCGCGCAGGTCAACTGTCGTGCGGCTCCCTCGCAAGACCGGTCGCCGTCGAAAAAACACGAAATATTGTTACGAAAATCGTGACGCGGGCGCAGTTTTGCGATAGGAACCGCTGCAATTGTAAGCCCTGCTCCCCATATCCGCCCTTACCCAGGCTTAACGTTCAAGGAAGACGTCCATGCCCGCCTATCGCTCCCGCACCACCACCCACGGCCGCAACATGGCCGGCGCTCGCGGCCTCTGGCGCGCGACGGGCATGAAGGACAGCGATTTCGGCAAGCCGATCATCGCCGTGGTGAACTCGTTCACGCAGTTCGTGCCCGGCCATGTCCACCTCAAGGACCTTGGCCAGCTGGTTGCGCGCGAGATCGAAGCCCATGGCGGCGTTGCCAAGGAATTCAACACGATCGCCGTCGATGACGGCATCGCCATGGGCCATGACGGCATGCTCTATTCGCTGCCGTCGCGCGAACTGATCGCCGACTCGGTCGAATACATGGTCAATGCCCACTGCGCTGACGCCATGGTCTGCATTTCCAACTGCGACAAGATCACCCCCGGCATGCTGATGGCGTCGCTGCGGCTCAACATCCCCGTGATCTTCGTTTCCGGCGGCCCGATGGAAGCCGGCAAGGTCGTGCTGTCGGACGGCAAGATCCATGCGCTCGACCTGGTCGACGCCATGGTTGCCGCCGCCGACGACAAGGTCTCAGACGAGGACGTCAAGGTCATCGAGCGCTCCGCCTGCCCGACCTGCGGCTCGTGCTCGGGCATGTTCACCGCCAATTCGATGAACTGTCTGACCGAGGCGCTCGGCCTGTCGCTCCCCGGCAACGGCTCGACACTTGCCACCCATTCCGACCGCGAAAAGCTGTTCCTGCGCGCCGGCAGGGAGATCGTCTCGCTCGCCAAGCGTTACTACGAGGCGGAAGACGTCACCGCCCTGCCCCGCACGATCGCCAGCAAGGGCGCCTTCGAAAACGCCATGGCGCTCGATATTGCCATGGGCGGCTCGACCAACACCGTCCTGCATATCCTCGCCGCCGCCCACGAAGGCGAAGTCGACTTCACCATGGACGACATCGACCGTCTGTCGCGCAAGGTGCCGTGCCTCTCCAAGGTGGCGCCGGCCAAGGCGGACGTGCACATGGAAGACGTGCACCGCGCCGGCGGCATCATGGCGATCCTCGGCGAACTCGACCGGGCCGGCCTGTTGAACAGCGACCTGCCAACGGTGCATTCGAAGACCCTCGCCGAAGCGCTGGCCAGCTGGGACATCGCCGTCACCAACAATCCGGCAGCGCTCGAACTGTTCAGCGCCGCTCCGGGCGGCGTGCCGACCCAGGTCGCCTTCAGCCAGAGCGCCCGCTGGAAGGACCTCGACCTCGACCGCGAAAAGGGTGTCATCCGCGACGCCCAGCATCCCTTCTCCAAGGATGGCGGCTTGGCCGTATTGAAGGGTAACATCGCGCTGAACGGCTGCATCGTGAAGACCGCCGGCGTGGATGAATCGATCCTGAAATTCTCAGGCCCCGCCCGCGTCTTCGAAAGCCAGGATGCCTCCGTCAAGGCGATCCTCGCCAACGAGGTCAAGGCCGGCGACGTCGTCGTCATCCGCTACGAAGGCCCGAAGGGCGGACCGGGCATGCAGGAAATGCTCTATCCGACGAGCTACCTGAAATCGAAGGGCCTTGGAAAGGCCTGCGCGCTGATTACCGACGGCCGCTTCTCCGGCGGCACCTCGGGTCTTTCGATCGGCCACGTTTCGCCTGAAGCCGCCAATGGCGGCCTGATCGGCATCGTGCGGGAAGGCGACATGATCGACATCGACATCCCCAACCGGACGATCTCGCTGCGCCTCGACGAGGCCGAAATCGCCACCCGCCGCGCCGAACAGGACGCCAAGGGCTGGAAGCCGGTCGAACAGCGCAAGCGCAAGGTGACGACCGCGCTCAAGGCCTACGCCGCCTTCGCCACCTCCGCCGACCGCGGCGCCGTGCGCGATCTGGGCGACCACTGACGGGACGAGAGCTGCTTCGGGGATATTTGCCGCGCACAAGTCTGTCGCATGACTGACTTGTGCGATTGGTAACTGACGTTACCGAGAGAGCGCATCGCCATGGCAATTGGACTTTTGCAGCACGGCAGTCAGAATTGCCTCGGGAAACCACAGCGCCCGTGCCGAGCGCGGTCTTGACGTCCTCAATTCCGCATTTTGCTCAGAGGCTGCTTCGACCTTTTCTTGTTCGGTAGGAGTGCCTTCCCTCACATATGTCGCGTTTCGGCTGGTTCGTTCCACCAGTTGTTGTGCAGGCCGTCCATATACTGGACCGGCAAAGACACCAGCACAGCGGGGTCCATATCGTCCAGGCAAGCGATATTGATGGAAACGAAGGCGCCGCCGATCTCCTCGACATAGCCATGGACATAAGGCGCGACGCCGCAAGCGAGGCAGAACCGATGATGGCCGCTCATCGTCCCGAACTGGTAGTCACCGATGCCAGCCTCCTCGCACAACAGGCGGAAGTCTTCCGGCTTCACGTTCGCACCCCAGAACCGCCGCTTGGAGCAGATGGAGCAATTGCACCGACTCGTACCGGCCTCCAGGTCGATATCGGCTTCATATCGAATGCGGCCGCAATGGCAGCTTCCCTTGTAGGTCATTTTCATCCCGGTTCTCCCTTGCCTGACGCGCCTTAGTATGACAACATATTGTCATATCCGCACCTTACAGAATGACAATATGTTGTCAATATGAAAAAACCAGACCGTACCGCTGCAGGCGATGCCTTCGCAGCCTTCTCGATGTCAGTCATCCGTCTTTCCGCGCATCTTAGCGCCGAGGGCGATGCGCTCGCAAAGCCGAGCGGCCAGACCAGCGCCCGCTGGCAGGTGCTGGCAGCGGCCAGCCACGCCAATATGTCGGTTGCCGACATCGGCCGCATTCTCGGCCTGGCACGTCAGGGTGTCCAGCGGATCGCCGATCTCCTCGAAGCCGAGGGGCTGGTGCGTTACGAGGAAAACCCGGCCCATCAACGGGCAAAGCTGCTGGTGTTGACGTCAGAAGGTGAGACGACGCTGCACGACATCCAGACCCGGCAGGCCGCCTGGGCCGATGCGCTCGGCGCTGAATTCAGAGCCGAGGATCTGCGCGCCACGACCGAAGTCCTTGCTCGCGTCCTGGATGGCCTCGCCCGTCCGAAGGCGTCGCGCCGCTAGACGACCCGACGTCCGCGCGCAGTCCAGGAGGCCGCCACAGGACCGCCTCGGCGACTTTTTCAATCCCCGATCGTCAGCCACGGCCAGCGCGAACGATAGTCGTTGCACTTCCTTTCAAAAAGGTCCGGCTGAGCGTTGACGGCGTTCATCCGCAAAACGCCGTTCCACATGTCTTCGAGGCATCCGGAGCATGCAGCGTTTGGTCTGCCACCCGGATTCCCAACCGCGTGCAGGAAATCAGGTAGCGATCGATGCCGTCTTCGACACATTCCAGCCGCGGATAGGCCTTGCCGAATTTTTCGAAGTACCAGAGATGCACCCGTGCCTGGTTCCTGATTTCGACCTTCAATCCGGCATCGCCCAAAAACGCCCTGGCACGGCGGATGACGGCATCCTCCGCCTCCCAGGACAGATCACCGTCATCGAAATAAAAGACGTCATAGTCCTTTACCCCCCAGGCGGCGTCGTTGCCGCATCGCAGATTCCAGACGGTCTGAAAGAGGCATCCTGCCGTCAGCGTGCATTGCGGCAGCCCGAGCATCGGCAGCATCGTCAGGAGTTCGGCATTGACAGGGTTCGCCAGCACCGACCTCATGAATTGCGCTTCGGAAATCGACATCGAACCTGCCCTTCGCTCTGGCGGTCCCGAAGGAGCAGCCGGTGGATTTCATCCCTCTGCCGGATAAGCGCGGGAGCCCGCACAATCGTCAAGCACTCACCAAAGAGGCGCCAGCCAGGCCGGCGCCCATCCAATTCAGCCGCAGGCCCGCATCAGTTCGCCTGCTGCGGTTCCATATAGGCCAGTTCCCAGACGTGACCGTCCGGGTCCTGGAAGCTGCAGCCATACATGAAGCCATAATCCATCACCGGCCGCCATTCCTTGCCGCCCAGCGAAAGCGCCTTGGCCAGCGTCTCGTCCACCTCCTGTCGGCTTGCGGCCGACAGCGCCGTCAGCACTTCCGTGGTCTTGCTGGTGTCGCTGATTTCATCGATGATGAATTCCTTGAAGCGTGCCTCATGCATCAGCATGACGAAGATATTTTCCTCAACGATCATGCACAGCGTATCGTCGCTCGAATAGTCCGGGTTGAAACTGAAACCGAGCCCGCTGAAAAATGCTTTCGAACGCGAAACGTCCTTGACCGGCAGGTTCACGAAAATCATCCTCATCTGCTCTCTCCTGTTGATTGAAGGGTTGCCGCCTCCGGCGGAGATGGAATGGCGCTCAGGCGAGCGCCAGAAGGTCCGAACGCAACCGGTCAGGCCGGCCTTCGCCCAGCGCGTCATCGACCTCGGCATGTGTCTTGACCCAGATCGGCACCGCCCGGGAAAGTAGGGCATGCCCTGCCGGCGTCAACTTCATCCGGCGCAGGCGCCGGTCCTTGGTATCGGACATCGTTTGCAAAAGCCCCCGCTTTTCCAGCGGCTTCAGCGCCGCCGTCAGCGTCGTCCGATCCATGGCGAGCAGATGGGCGACGGGGCCCATGCCCGGCGGCTCCGGCCGGTTGAGCGCCATCAGCAGCGAAAACTGCCCGTTGGTCAGGTCGAGCGGACGCAGCGCCTCGTCGAATTTTCGCGCCAGAGCCCGCGCCGCACGCTGCACATGAAGGCACAGGCATGTGTCGCGCACATGAAGGGTGGTCTCGAACGGAATAACGCCAGGCTTTGACATTGCGCAATAATGTTGATATCAACGTATTTAGTCAAGCGGAATGAAACACGAATTCTCGAGGAGGAATGAACGATGTTGACGAATCCGGTTGTATCCCGCGAGGAATGGCTCGAGGCGCGCAAGGCGCTGCTGGTGCAGGAAAAGGAAGAAACGCGCCGCCGCGACAAGATCCGCGCAGCGCGGCAGAACCTGCCCTGGGTCAGGATCGACAAGGCCTATACATTCGACACGCCGACGGGAAAGAAGACGCTCGCCGATCTGTTCGACGGCCGCAGCCAGCTGATGATCTACCATTTCATGTTCGGCCCCGACTGGGAGGCCGGCTGCCCCGGCTGCTCCTTCCTCGCCGACCATATCGACGGCACGCTTGCCCACCTCAATCACCATGACGTGACCTTTGTCGCCGTTTCCCGCGCGCCGCTTGCCAAGATCGAAGCCTACAAGAAGCGCATGGGCTGGAAGTTCCCCTGGGTCTCGTCCTTCGGCAGCGATTTCAATTTCGATTTCCACGTCTCCTTCACCAAGGAAGAATTGGAAGGCGGCAAGGTCTTCTACAATTTCACCGAAATGTCCGGCGACCAGGCCAATGACGAGCTTCCGGGCATGAGCGCCTTTGCCCGCGACGATGCCGGCAATGTCTACCACACCTATTCCGACTATGCCCGCGGCGGCGAGGAGATCCTGACGACGCTGATGATCCTCGACCGGGCGCCCAAGGGGCGCAATGAAACGTCGACCTTGAGCTTCGTGAAGCGCCATGACGAGTATGAGGATAAGGCGCAGCCGCACTCCTGCTGCGCCTGATCCTGTCCAACCCGCCGATCGCGCCGACGAGGAGGCCATCGCGATGAAAGCTGAAATTCTGGAGCAACACCGGTGGCTGGAGCAGCTGACGGGCCGCTGGCGTGTCACCTTCGACATGCCCGACGCCAACGGCGAACAGCCATCCGAGGCAGCATGGATCGACGAAACCCGCTCGCTGGGCGGCGCCTGGATTGTCTCGGAGATGACCGGGATCATGCCGGACGGCAGCAAGGCGACCAATATCATGATGCTCGGCTATGATCCTGCGAAAAGCGTTATGTCGGCTCTTTCGCCAGTTCGGTGATGACCTATCTCTGGGTCTACGAAGGCACGCTTGACGAGACCGGCACGGTGCTGACGCTCGACTGCGAAGGTCCCGACTTCGAGAAGGCCGGCAGGACAGCGCGGTACCAGGACATCATTACGATCAAGGACGAGAACACGCGGAATTTCTCGTCCCGCACGCAAAATCCCGACGGCACTTGGAAGCCTGTCATGTCTTCCGACTACAACCGCATTTCCGCAGTCTGACCCTTTGCCCTTTCGGCCACGGGGTCCCGCAACCATTCAAGGGAGGATTGCAATGAGCAATAAGCATGGAGCGTTCGTCTGGTACGAACTGATGACCACCGACACCAAGGCGGCGGAAGAATTCTATGATGCCGTCGTCGGCTGGACGTCCGAGGACAGCGGCATGCCCGGCGCCGGCTACACGCTTTTCAAGGCGGACGGCGTGCGCGTTGCCAGCCTGATGACGATGCCCGAAGGCGCGGTGCAGATGAATGCGCCGCCGGCCTGGATCGGCTATATTGGCGTCGATGACGTCGATGCCGCGGCAAGGAAGGTCGCCGAACTCGGCGGCAAGGTGCATCGCAAGCCGGACGATATCCCGACCATCGGCCGCTTCGCCATCGTCGCCGATCCGCACGGCGCGGTGTTCGCCCTGTTCAAGGGCGCTGGCGATGGCGAGATGCCTGAGCTTGCCCAGAACGCCAATGGCAATGTCGGCTGGCACGAGCTGATGGCCGGCGACCTTTCCGTCGAGTTCCCCTTCTACCAGAAGATGTTCGGCTGGGGGAAGGACGAGGCGATGGATATGGGGCCGATGGGCGTCTACCAGCTCTTCACCCACAACGGCGCGCAGATCGGCGGCATGATGACCAAGACGCCGGAAATTCCGGCGCCCTACTGGGGCTATTACTTCAACGTCGACGCGCTCGACGCCGCTGTCGAACGGGCAACCTCGCGCGGCGCCAAGATCGTCATGGGCCCCATGGAGGTCCCCGGAGGGGCCTGGGTCATTGGCGGCATCGATCCGCAAGGCGCCCATTTCAGCCTGGTCTCGATGAAACGCTAGACCTGTCGTTCCATTTATGTCGACCACCGGCAGTTCGCTGCCGGTGGTCGCAAGCACCGCCATCCCCAGGTGCGGACGACCGAGGGATCTCCTCTCAATATTTCAGCCTTGCAATCTTTCTTCGCATTGCACAAAGTCTTCCCAATGGTGGCAAAGACCCACCATCAAGGGGACAAAAATCCGCATGGCGATCAAAGCAAGCATTCATCACCTGACACACTACAAATACGACAAGCCGGTACGGCTCGGTCCTCAGATCATCCGGCTGAAACCGGCGGCGCATTCGAAGACCAAGGTGATCAGCAACTCGCTTAAGGTCGCGCCCTCCAATCACTTCGTCACGCTGCAGCAGGATCCCTACGGCAACTATCTCTCCCGCTATGTCTTTCCCGATCCGGTCACCGAGCTGAAGATCGAGGTCGATCTGATCGCCGATATGACGGTCTACAATCCGTTCGATTTCTTCATCGAGGAAGAAGCCGAAACATTCCCCTTCCAGTACCCGGAGGATATCCGAGACGACCTGAAGATCTACATGCAGCCGGAGCCGATGAGCCCGGCGCTGGCCGATTATATCGCGTCTGTCGACCTCACCCCGGTGCGAACCATCGATTTCATCGTCGGGCTCAATGCCCGCCTGCAGCAGAAGGTCAACTACGTCATCCGCATGGAACCCGGCGTCCAGACACCGGAACAGACGCTGACGCTGGCACTCGGCTCCTGCCGTGATTCGAGCTGGCTACTCGTGCAGATCCTGCGCAATCTCGGGCTGGCCGCCCGTTTCGTTTCGGGCTACCTCATCCAGCTGGCCCCCGATCTCAAGGCGCTTGACGGCCCGTCCGGCACCGAGGTCGATTTCACCGACCTGCATGCCTGGTGCGAAGTCTATATTCCCGGCGCCGGCTGGATCGGCCTTGATCCGACCTCCGGCCTGCTGACCGGCGAAAGCCATATCCCGCTAGCCGCCACGCCGCACTATCGCAACGCCGCGCCAATCTCCGGCGGCCTCTATGGCGACGCCAACACGACGTTCGAATTCGACATGAAGGTGGCGCGCGTTGCCGAACATCCGCGCATCACCAAGCCGTTTTCCGAGGAGAGCTGGCAGGCGCTGAACGCACGTGGCGAACAGGTCGACAAGGTGCTCGCCGGCGGCGACGTGCGGCTTACCATGGGCGGCGAGCCGACCTTCGTTTCGATCGATGATTTCGAATCGGAGGAATGGAACACCGGTGCCGTCGGCCCGACCAAGCGCGACAAGGCCGACCAGTTGATCCGCCGGTTGCGCGAACGTTTCGCCCCCGGCGGTTTCCTGCATTACGGCCAGGGCAAGTGGTATCCCGGCGAAAGCCTGCCGCGCTGGACCTTCTCGCTCTACTGGCGCAAGGACGGCAAGCCGATCTGGTCCAATCCCGATCTGATCGCTGCCGAAGGCCAGGACACCAAGGTGACCGACAGGCAGGCCGAGGCTCTCCTCACCGGCATCGCCGCCGAGCTTGAGATCGAGCCCGACATGATCATCCCGGCTTATGAAGACCCGGCGGAATGGATCATCAAGGAAGGCAGCCTGCCCGAAAACGTCGACCCCTCCAATTCCAAGCTTGAGAGCCCGGAAGAGCGCGCCCGCATCGCCAAGGTGTTCGAGCGCGGCCTGACGACCGCGACCGGCTACATCCTTCCCGTTCAGGCCTGGAATGCCAAGGCCGGCGGACGCCGATGGGTGAGCGAGAGATGGCGCACCCGCCGCGGCAAGATTTTCCTCATCCCCGGTGATTCGCCGATCGGCTTCCGCATGCCGCTCGGCACCCTGCCCTATGTGCCGCCGTCGCAATATCCCTATGTCCATCCGGCCGATCCCTCGATCCCGCACGGTCCGCTGCCCGACTACAGCGCACCGGTGCGGGCCTTGGCGGAAGCATCCCGCACGGCGAGCGAGCCGAGCCAAAGCCGCAACGAGCAGAACATCGCCGGATCCACGGGCGACATCCGCGGCGCGGTGCGCACCGCGCTCAGCGTCGAGCCGCGCGACGGTCGGCTCTGCGTCTTCATGCCGCCGGTCGAGCGTATCGAGGATTATCTCGATCTGATCGCCGCCGCCGAGAAGGCCGCCGCCGATCTCGGCCTGCCGATCCATATCGAAGGCTATGCGCCGCCGCAGGACGAGCGCATCAACGTCATGCGCGTCGCGCCCGATCCGGGCGTCATCGAGGTCAATATCCACCCGGCATCCAACTGGCAGGATTGCGTCGACATCACCACGGCGATCTATGAGGAAGCCCGCCAGTCGCGGCTCGGCGCCGACAAGTTCATGATCGACGGCCGCCACACCGGCACCGGCGGCGGCAACCATGTGGTGGTCGGCGGTCAGAACCCCAACGACAGCCCCTTCCTGCGCCGGCCGGACCTCTTGAAAAGCCTGATCCTGCACTGGCAGCGGCATCCGTCGCTGTCCTATCTCTTCTCCGGCATGTTCATCGGCCCGACCAGCCAGGCGCCGCGCGTCGACGAGGCGCGACACGACACGCTCTATGAGATGGAGATCGCCATGTCGCAGGTGCCGCTGCCGGGCCAGGGCGCGCAACCCCTGCCCTGGATGGTCGACCGCCTGTTCCGCAATCTCCTGACGGACGTCACCGGCAATACCCATCGCTCGGAAATCTGCATCGACAAGCTGTTTTCGCCGGATGGTCCGACGGGGCGTCTCGGCCTCGTCGAGTTCCGTGGCTTCGAAATGCCGCCGAACGCCCGCATGAGCCTTGCCCAGCAGGTGCTGATACGCGCCCTCATCGCGCGCTTCTGGCAGAACCCGGCCGAAGGCAGGCTCGTGCGCTGGGGCACGGCGCTGCATGACCGTTTCATGCTGCCACACTATGTCTGGCAGGATTTTATCGACGTGCTGAACGATCTGCGCGCCAATGGTTTCGACCTGCGGCCCGAATGGTTCGCGGCCCAGCTCGAATTCCGCTTCCCCTTCTGTGGGGAGGTCGAGTATGAGGGCGCCAAGCTCGAACTGCGTCAGGCGCTGGAGCCATGGCATGTGATGGGCGAACAGGGCGCCGTCGGCGGCACCGTGCGCTACGTCGACAGTTCCGTCGAACGTCTGCAGGTGAAGCTCGATACGTCCAATCCCGAACGTTATACCGTCGCCTGCAACGGCCGGCCGGTTCCCTTGACCGGGACCGCCGTCAACGGCGTCTCGATCGCCGGTGTCCGCTACAAGGCATGGCAACCCGCGTCGGGTTTGCACCCGACCTTGCCGGTTAACACACCGCTTACATTCGACATTTATGATACATGGTCGGGGCGTTCGATCGGCGGCTGCATTTATCATGTTGCCCATCCGGGCGGGCGCAGTTACGACACGTTTCCAGTCAATGGCAACGAGGCGGAAGCCCGCAGGCTCGCACGCTTCGAGCCGTGGGGGCATACAGCCGGCGCCTACGCGCTTGTGCCGGAAACCCGATCAGCGGAATTTCCCCTGACGCTCGATTTGCGGCGTCCGGCAGGAGTATAGGGCCTCGATGTCAAAGAAGCAGACGGCGGAAGCAGTGCGTGCGCAAAAGCGGGACGAGAATGACCCGGCCTTCGGCTATCGCGCCCTTCCCGGCATTGCCGACGAGATGCTCGATACGCATGGCAATGTCCGGCCGGTCTGGCAGCATCTTCTTTCGACCATCGGCCACATGGACGAGACGGAGCTTGCCAACCGCTTCGCCCGCGCCGACCGCTATCTGCGCGACGCCGGCGTCTTCTATCGGGCTTACGGCACGAAGGAAAATTCCGAACGCAGCTGGCCGCTGTCGCATGTGCCGGTCCTGATCGACGATGTCGAGTGGCAGGCCGTCTCGAAAGGCCTGGTCCAGCGCGCCGAGCTGCTGGAGCGTATCGTCGCCGATATCTACGGTTCCAACCGGCTTGTCGCCGAAGGTTTCCTGCCGCCGTCGCTGGTGGCCGGCAATCCGGAATTCCTGCGCCCGATGGTCGGCGTACTGCCGGCCGATGGGCATTTCCTGCATTTCTGTTCCTTCGAGATCGGCCGCGGCCCGGACGGCAATTGGTGGGTGCTGTCGGATCGCACCGAGGCCCCCTCGGGCGCCGGTTTCGCGCTTGAAAACCGCGTGGCGACCACCCGCGCCTTTTCCGATCTCTACGCCGAAACGCACGTCCATCGCCTTGCCGGCTTCTTCGGCGCCTTCCGCGATACGCTGCAATCGCGCAAGAAGCATCCCGACGACCGCATCGCCGTCCTGACCCCCGGTGTCGCCAACGAGACCTATTTCGAGCATGCCTACATCGCCCGCTACCTCGGCTTCATGCTGCTCGAGGGCGAGGATCTGACCGTCATCGATGGCCGCGTCATGGTGCGCACCGTCGCCGGCCTGAAGCCTGTTGGCGTGCTCTGGCGCCGCCTCGACGCCGCCTTCGCCGATCCGCTGGAGCTCAACCAGCGCTCGCAGATCGGCACGCCCGGCATGGTCGAGGCGCTTCGCTCCGGCTCGGTGTCGATCGTCAACTCGCTCGGATCCGGCATCGTCGAAACCCGCGCCTTCCTCGCCTTCCTTCCGAAGATCTGCCGCCGTCTTCTGGGCGAGGACCAGATCCTGCCAAGCATCGCCACCTGGTGGTGCGGCCAGCAGCCGGAACGCGATCAGGTGGCAGGCAACATCGAGAAGATGGTGATCGGCCCCGCCTATTCGACGCGTCCCTTCTTTGACGACAACGACCGCTCGGTCCTCGGTTCGACGTTGCGAGACAATGCCAAGGTGTCGGTCTCCGATTGGCTGCAGACCGACGGCCCGAAGCTCGTCGGCCAGGAAGTGGTGACCCTCTCGACCACGCCCGCCTGGGTCAACGGCAAGCTGACGCCGCGGCCGATGAGCCTGCGCGTTTACGTCGCCCGTACCCGCGACGGCTGGCAGGTGATGCCGGGCGGCTTTGCCCGCATCGGCTCGCGCGCCGACGCCGCCGCGATCGCCATGCAGGCAGGCGGTTCGGCCGCCGATGTCTGGATCGTCAGCCAGAAGCCGGTGGAGCAGATGACGCTCCTGCCGGCCGAGGAGAGCTTCATCCGCATCATGCCCGGCAGTCTGCCGAGCCGAGCGGCCGACAACCTCTTCTGGCTCGGCCGCTATATCGAGCGGGCGGAAGGCGCATTGCGCATCCTGCGCGCCTGGCACGGGCGGTTTGCCGAAACCGCCAATACCCAGATGCCGCTCCTGAAGGACATCACCGACTATCTGGCGGGTCTTGATATCGACACCCGGCAGGCCGTGCCAGAAAGCCTGGTCACCAACATCAACAGCGCCCTGTTTTCCGCCAGCAATATCCGCGACCGTTTCTCGGCCGATGGCTGGCTGGCGCTCAACGATCTCGCCAAGACCGCGCGCAAGTTCCAGTCGACGGTGCAGGCCGGCGACGACGCCACGCATGCGATGACGATCCTGTTGCGCAAGCTCGCGGGCTTTGCCGGTCTCGTCCATGAAAACATGTATCGCTTCACCGGCTGGCGCTTCCTGTCGATCGGCCGCTATCTCGAGCGCGGCCTGCACATGACCCGCCTGCTCGGCCATATGTCGGGCGAGGACGCGCCGGACGGCGCCTATGACATGCTGCTCGAGATCGGCGACAGCGTCATGACCCACCGCCGCCGCTACAACGTCAATACCGCAGCCCTCACCGTCACCGATCTTCTGGCGCTCGACCCGCTCAACCCGCGCTCGATCCTCTACCAGCTGAACGAGATCAAGACCGAGGTCGAGCAACTGCCGAACGCCTTCTCGAACGGCCAGATGTCGCCCTTCTACCGCGAAGCAATGCGCCTCCACGCCGGTCTTGCCGTCATGACGCCGGAGGCGATGAACGCTCTGGTCTACAATCGCCTCGAACAGGAACTGGGGCGTTTCTCCGATATCCTCGCGCAAACCTATCTCGGATAGGATAGAGAAACCTCTTGTGCCGAAACTGAGAGTTCCATGCTCTACGACATCAATCTGCGGATCACTTATACCTACGAAGTCCCCGTTTCCGGCGGCCGGCATGTCGTTCGCGTGCTGCCCGTCTCGCTGCAGGACCGCCAGCGACTGGTGGCGGGCACGGTCACCTGCACGCCGACGCCGGAGGAGCGCCGGGATAGCGGCGATTTCTTCGGCAATCCCTCGACGTCGATCCTGTTTCGCAAACAGCATGAAAAGCTGGTGATCCGCATGCAGGCGCGGGTCCAGCTCGAGCCCCAGCCATTGACCGCCGATTTTTCGCCGGACCTTGCGGCCTTTCCGGCAGAGATCGGCGACGTCTGGTCGCTGGACGCCGATTCGCCGCACCATTTCCTCGGCGCCAGCCCGCGCCTGCCCGAGGATACGGCGATCGCCTCCTATGCCCAGGCCATTGCCAAGCCGGGCATGACGATCCGCCAGATCGCCACCGCCATCTGCGACCAGATCCACAAGGACTTCACCTACGACCCGAAGGCGACGACCGTCGATACGACACCGCGCGAGGCCTTCAAGCTGAAGCGTGGCGTCTGCCAGGATTTCACCCATGTGATGATCACCGCGCTGCGCAGCCTCGGCATACCCGCCGGCTATGTCAGCGGCTTCCTGCGCACCATCCCGCCGCCGGGCAAGGAACGTCTCGAAGGCGCCGATGCCATGCATGCGTGGGTGCGTTTCTGGTGCGGAAGCACCACCGGATGGATGGAACTCGACCCCACCAACAATATTGCTGCCGGACTGGATCACATCGTCGTCGGCCACGGCCGCGACTACAGCGACGTTGCACCCGTCATTGGCGTGTTGAAAAGCTACGGATCGCACAAGACGGAGCAGGCCGTGGATGTCATTCCGTTGCAATGATCCCCGCTGGCGTCCCTCTTTCGCACACCGCAGCCCCCTCGACGCCCTGCATTTGCAGGCACCATAAAACTCCAATCAATTCCGACGAATGATTTGAACAAGCTCGTAAGACTCTCTGCGGCGCCGACGGACAATATGTACGCCTCGTAAAGTAACTCGCGATAGAGCGCCCAAGCCCGTCGGGCCATCCCCTTGAAAAGATGGCCGCTGCGGCTCCCAGCCTTGGACAGGACCGGGCCATTTTTGCGTGGCAATTCACCGGGTGCGGAGGCGATGCAGCCCCGCTGCCGGCGACAGTTCGAACCGTATGGAGCGACCGCCGCGCCGCGCCGCAGGGTCGCTTCGTCGGCCTGCCGCGGCTTGAAACCGCCCATACCGCGCCGCTGGATTCAATTTTCATCTTATTGAAAACGCTATTGCAAGCGCTTCGTATCGGTGCATAAATCGCTGATATGCCCCGTTGGTGTTCGCCTCCGGTCTCCCAAACCGCAAGAGAGGGTAAGCCTTTTTCATGATCGATCGTTTGCACAACGAAAAGATTCCGAGTGCCGCCCCCCGGGCCTCGAACTCCGAAGTTCTCGCCAAGGAAATTATCGAGCGCCTGACCTACCGCATCGGCAAGGATCCGAAAGTCGCCAAGCCGCATGACTGGCTGACGGCCGCGATCCTGGTCGTGCGCGACCGCATCACCGACAACTGGATGGAATCGACGCGCAAGACCTATTCCACCAATGCCAAGCGCGTTTACTATCTATCGCTCGAATTCCTGATCGGCCGCCTGATGCGCGACGCCGTCACCAATATCGGCCTGATGGACGAACTGCGCGACGCGCTCGCCTCCTTTGGCGTCGATCTCGACGTCATCGCGACGCTGGAGCCCGATGCAGCGCTCGGCAATGGCGGTCTGGGCCGTCTCGCCGCCTGTTTCATGGAATCCATGGCGACCGTCGACATCCCGGCCTATGGCTACGGCATCCGTTACGTCCACGGCCTCTTCCGCCAGCAAATGGCCGACGGCTGGCAGGTCGAACTGCCGGAAACCTGGCTTGCGCACGGCAATCCCTGGGAATTCGAGCGCCGCGAAAGTTCCTATGAAATAGGCTTCGGCGGTTCGGTCGAAACCGTCAATGTCGATGAGGAAGTGACCCGCTACGTCTGGAAACCGGCCGAGCGCGTCATCGCCACCGCCTGCGACACGCCGGTGGTCGGCTGGCGCGCCAAGCGCGTCAACACGCTGCGGCTTTGGACCGCCCATCCGATCGATCCGATCCTGCTCGACGCCTTCAATGCCGGCGACCACATCGGCGCTCTGCGCGAAAGCAACAAGGCCGAAAGCCTCGCCCGCGTGCTTTATCCGGCCGATGCCACCCCGGCCGGCCAGGAGCTACGCCTGCGCCAGGAATTCTTCTTCTCCTCCGCCTCGCTGCAGGACATCCTGCGCCGTCATCTTCAGCAATATCCCGACTTCACCTCCCTGCCGGACAAGGTCGCCATTCAGCTCAACGACACGCACCCGGCGGTGTCGGTTGCCGAGCTCGTTCGCCTGCTGACCGACGTCCACGGCATGGATTTCGAAGCGGCCTGGGATATCGCCCGCCATACCTTCTCCTACACCAACCACACGCTGCTGCCCGAAGCGCTGGAAACCTGGCCGGTGCCACTGTTCGAGCGGCTTCTGCCGCGCCACATGCAGATCGTCTATGCGATCAACGCCAAGATCCTGCTCGAGGCCCGCAAGCAGAAGGCCCACAGCGACCGGGAAGTCCAAAACATTTCCCTGATCGACGAGAGCGGCGACCGCCGGGTGCGCATGGGCAATCTCGCCTTTGTCGGCTCGCACTCGATCAACGGCGTCTCGGCCCTCCATACGGAGCTGATGAAGGAAACCGTCTTCGCCGACCTGCATCGGCTCTATCCGGAACGCATCAACAACAAGACCAACGGCATCACCCCTCGCCGCTGGCTGATGCAGTGCAATCCGGAGCTGGTGACCCTCATTCGCGGCGCCATCGGCGATGAATTCATGGACAATACCGAGGCCTTGCAGGCGCTCGATCCCTTCGCCGACAAGCCCGATTTCCAGGAGAAATTCGCCGCGATCAAGCGTGCCAACAAGGTCAAGCTCGCCCAGCTGGTGCAAAGCCGCATGGGCATCCGGCTCGATCCGTCGGCGATGTTCGACATCCAGATCAAGCGGATCCACGAGTACAAGCGCCAGTTGCTCAACATCGTCGAGGCGATCTCGCTCTACGACCAGATCCGCTCTCATCCGGAAAAGGACTGGGTGCCGCGGGTGAAACTCTTCGCCGGCAAGGCGGCGCCGAGCTATCACAATGCCAAGCTGATCATCAAGCTCGCCAACGACGTCGCCCGCGTGATCAACAACGACCCCGCCGTGCGCGGCCTTTTGAAGGTCGTCTTCATCCCGAACTACAACGTCTCGCTCGCCGAGATCATGGTGCCCGCTGCCGACCTGTCGGAACAGATTTCCACCGCCGGCATGGAAGCGTCGGGAACCGGCAACATGAAGTTCGCGTTGAACGGTGCACTGACGATCGGAACGCTGGATGGCGCCAATGTCGAAATGCGCGACTGGGTCGGCGCGGACAACATCAAGATCTTCGGGATGACGGCGGAGGAAGTCTCCAAGGTGCGCGCCGAGGGGCACAATCCCCGCGCCATCATCGAGCAATCGCGCGAACTCTCGCAGGCATTGCAGGCGATTGCCTCGGGCGTTTTCTCGCCCGACGATCGCAACCGCTTCTCCGGGCTGATCGACGGCATCTACAATCACGACTGGTTCATGGTGGCGGCCGATTTCGACGCCTATGCCAAGGCCCAGCGCGAGGTTGATGCGATCTGGACCGACACGGCCATCTGGTATTCCAAGACCATCCGCAACACCGCGCGGATGGGCTGGTTCTCCTCCGACCGCACAATCCGGCAATATGCCGGGGAAATCTGGAGAGCCGGATGACAACAGTGCCGAACGACGCCACGCCTACCGTTCCGCCAGCCAGCCTGTCGACGGAAGAGATTGCGGCGATCCTCGCTGGCACTCACAGCAATCCGTTCGCCGTTCTCGGCGTGCATCAGGCGGGCAAGGACTTCGTTGCCCGCTGCTTCATCCCCGGCGCCGAAACGGTGACAGCCGAGACACTGGCCGGCAAGGAGCTCGGTGCCCTTGCCCGTCGGGACGATGCCGGCTTCTTCGAAGGCCTGATCGCCACCAAAAAGATCCAGCCGGTCCGCTACCGGGCCCGCAACGAGGGCGGCGAGTGGACCGTCACCGATCCCTACAGCTTCGGCCCCGTGCTCGGGCCGATGGACGACTATTACATCCGCGAAGGCTCGCATCTGCGCCTCTTCGACAAGATGGGCGCGCATCCGCTCAAGCATGACGGCGCCGATGGCTTTCACTTTGCCGTCTGGGCGCCGAATGCGCGGCGTGTCTCGGTGGTTGGCGATTTCAACAATTGGGATGGCCGGCGCCACGTCATGCGGCTTCGCCAGGACACCGGCATCTGGGAAATCTTCGTTCCGGATATCCAGGCAGGCGCGATCTACAAATACGAGATCGTCGGCAAGAACGGCGAGGTGCTGCCGCTGAAGGCCGACCCCTTCGCCCGGCGCTCGGAACTGCGCCCGAAGAACGCCTCGATGACAACCGGCGAAATAAACCAGGCCTGGGAGGACGCAGCGCACCGGGCGCATTGGGCAAGCGTCGACGCGCGCCGCCAGCCGATCTCGATCTACGAGGTCCATGCCGGCTCCTGGCAGCGCCGCGACGATGGCGAGATGCTGAGCTGGGACGAACTTGCCGACCGGCTGATCCCCTATTGCGTCGACATGGGCTTCACCCATATCGAGTTCTTGCCCGTCACCGAATATCCCTTCGATCCCTCCTGGGGCTACCAGACGACCGGGCTCTATTCGCCGACCGCCCGCTTCGGCGAGCCGGAGGGCTTTGCCCGCTTCGTCAACGGTGCCCACAAGGTCGGCATCGGCGTCATTCTCGACTGGGTGCCGGCGCATTTCCCGACCGACGCCCACGGGCTGCGCTGGTTCGACGGCACCGCCCTTTACGAGCATGAGGACCCGCGCCAGGGCTATCATCCCGACTGGAACACCGCGATCTACAATTTCGGCCGCGCCGAGGTGTTTTCCTACCTCGTCAACAATGCGCTCTACTGGGCCGAGAAGTTCCACCTCGACGGCCTGCGCGTCGATGCCGTCGCCTCGATGCTTTACCTCGACTATTCGCGCAAGCACGGCGAATGGGTGCCGAACGAATATGGCGGCAACGAGAATCTCGATGCCGTCCGCTTCCTGCAGACGATGAACAAGGAAGTCTACGGCAGCCACCCCGGCATCATCACCATTGCCGAGGAATCCACCTCCTGGCCCAAGGTCTCGCATCCGGTTCATACCGGAGGCCTCGGTTTCGGCTTCAAGTGGAACATGGGCTTCATGCACGACACGCTGCAATATTTCCAGCGCGAACCGGTGCACCGCAAGTTTCACCACAACGACCTGACCTTCGGCCTGCTCTATGCCTTCAGCGAGAATTTCGTACTGCCGCTCTCCCATGACGAGGTGGTGCACGGCAAGGGCTCGCTGATCGCCAAGATGGCCGGCGACGACTGGCAGAAATTCGCCAATCTGCGCGCCTACTACACCTTCATGTGGGGCTATCCGGGCAAGAAGCTCTTGTTCATGGGACAGGAATTCGCCCAGTGGCGCGAATGGTCGGAAGACCGCGCGCTCGACTGGAACCTGCTCGAATATCCGCTGCACGAAGGCATGCGCCGGCTGGTACGGGATCTCAACGGCACCTATCGCAACAAGGCCACACTGCATGGCCGCGATTGCGAGGGCGACGGCTTCGAATGGCTGATCGCCGACGACCGCGACAACTCGGTCTTTGCCTGGCTGCGCAAGGCGCCCGGCGAAAAACTGATCGCCGTCGTTGCCAACCTGACCCCGGTCTACCGGGAGAGCTACACCATCCCGCTGCCCGTGGAGGGGCGGTGGAAGGAAATCCTCAACAGCGACGCCGAAATCTATGGCGGCAGCGGCAAAGGCAACGGAGGCGCCGTCCAGGCAACGAAGAACAGCGCAGGTGTCACAACGGCCACCATCACCCTGCCGCCTCTGGCGACACTGATGTTGGAGCAGGATTAGCGCACGCAAAGGCGGGCTCCCAAGGCCTGTCCAGGCCGTGTGAGGCAAGAAT
This sequence comes from Rhizobium giardinii bv. giardinii H152, assembly GCF_000379605.1. GTDB lineage: Bacteria > Pseudomonadota > Alphaproteobacteria > Rhizobiales > Rhizobiaceae > Pararhizobium > Pararhizobium giardinii. The sequence goes on from NZ_KB902691.1 coordinate 207,414, forward strand.
ATTGGGAGACTATGCCGGTCCGAGGAGATTGGCAGACCTCTCCGGAACCATACTATCGGGAGGAAAAATCAATGGAAAAACGCAGCCAGCCCCTCGCCCGTGACGCCATGGCCTATGTGCTCGCCGGCGGCCGCGGCAGCCGCCTCAAGGAATTGACTGATCGTCGCGCCAAGCCCGCGGTCTATTTCGGCGGCAAGGCCCGCATCATCGACTTCGCGCTGTCGAATGCGCTCAATTCCGGTATCCGCCGCATCGGCGTCGCAACCCAGTACAAGGCGCATTCGCTGATCCGCCACCTGCAGCGCGGCTGGAACTTCTTCCGCCCCGAACGAAACGAAAGCTTCGACATCCTGCCGGCCTCGCAGCGCGTGTCCGAAACGCAGTGGTACGAAGGCACCGCCGACGCGGTCTACCAGAACATCGACATCATCGAGGATCACGGCGTCGAATACATGGTCATCCTCGCCGGCGACCATATCTACAAGATGGACTATGAATTGATGCTGCAGCAGCACGTCGATTCCGGCGCCGACGTCACCATCGGCTGCCTGGAAGTGCCGCGCATGGAAGCGACCGGCTTCGGCGTCATGCATGTCGACGACAAGGACCAGATCATCGCCTTCGTCGAAAAGCCGGCCGACCCGCCGGGCATTCCCGGCAATCCGGAGATGGCGCTCGCCTCGATGGGCATCTATGTCTTCCACACCAAATTCCTGATGGAAGTGCTGCGCCGCGATGCCGCCGACCCGTCCTCCTCGCGCGATTTCGGCAAGGACATCATCCCCTACATCGTCCAGCACGGCAAAGCCGTCGCCCACCGTTTCAACCAGTCCTGCGTCCGCTCCGATTTCGAGCGCGAGGCCTATTGGCGCGACGTCGGCACGATCGACGCCTACTGGCAGGCCAATATCGACCTCACCCATGTCACGCCGGAGCTCGACATATACGACAGCACCTGGCCGATCTGGACTTTCGCCGAGATCAAGCCGCCGGCGAAGTTCGTCCATGACGACGAGAATCGCCGCGGCTCGGCAACCTCTTCGCTCGTCTCCGGCGACTGCATCATTTCCGGCGCGGCATTGAACCGCAGCATGCTGTTCACCGGCGTCCGCGTAAATTCCTTCTCCCGCCTCGATGGCGCGGTGATCCTGCCCAACGTCAAGATCGGCCGGCATGCGCAGCTGAAGAATGTCGTCATCGACAGTCGCGTCGTCATTCCCGAAGGCCTCGTCGTCGGCGACGATCCGGAATTCGACGCCAAGCGCTTCCGCCGCTCGGAAAACGGCATCTGCCTGATCACCCAGGCGATGATCGATAAGCTGGACCTGTAAGGCATGGAAGTTCTTTCCGTCGCATCGGAAGTCTTTCCGCTGATCAAGACAGGGGGTCTCGCCGACGTGGCCGGCGCCCTGCCGGCAGCGCTGAAACCGCACGGCGTGCGCATGCGCACGCTGATGCCGGGCTATCCGGTCGTCATGCAGAAGCTCAAGAAGCCGCAGAAGGTCGGCGGCTTCACCAATCTCTTCGGCCATCCGGCCTCGATCCTCGCCGTCGATCATCGGGGCCTCGACCTTCTCGTGCTCGACGCGCCGGAGCTGTTCGATCGCGATGGCGGCCCCTATCTCGACAAGCGCGGTCTGGACTACACCGACAATTTCCGCCGCTTTGCCGCCCTTTCGCTGGCAGCCGCCGAGATCGCCGGGGGACTGCTGCCGAGCTGGAAGCCGGACCTGGTTCACGTGCACGACTGGCAGGCGGCGCTGACCCCCGTCTATATGCGCTTTGGCCCGGCCCATGGCATGCCAGTGGTGCTCACCATCCACAACATCGCTTTCCAGGGCCAGTTCGGCCCGGAGGTCTTCCCCCAGCTGGCCTTGCCGCCGGAGGCCTTCTCCGTCAACTTCGTCGAGTATTTCGGCGATGTCGGCTTCCTCAAGGGAGGCCTCCAGACGGCGAACGCCATCACCACCGTCAGCCCCTCCTATGCCCAGGAAATCCTCACGGCTGAGTTCGGCATGGGCTTCGACGGCCTTCTGACGGCCCGCCTCTCCCACCTCAGCGGCATCGTCAACGGCATCGACACCGATGTCTGGAACCCGCAGACCGACCCGCATATCGCCGCGAACTACGGCCCGACGACGCTGAAGAAGCGCGAGATCAACCGCAAGGCCCTGTCGGAGCATTTCGGCTTCGACAATGCGCCCGGCCCGATCTTTTGCGTCGTCAGCCGGCTCACCTGGCAGAAGGGCATGGACGTGCTCGCAGAAGTGATCGACGACATCGTCGAGAATGGTGGCAAGCTTGCCGTGCTCGGCTCCGGCGATGCGGCGCTCGAGAGCGCCTTCCTGACCGCCGCCGCCCGCCATCCCGGCCGGGTTGGCATGGTCACCGGCTATAACGAGCCGCTGTCGCACCTGATGCAGGCAGGCGCCGACGCCATCCTCATCCCCTCGCGCTTCGAGCCTTGCGGCCTTACCCAGCTCTACGGCCTGCGCTACGGCTGCGTGCCGATCGTTGCCCACACCGGCGGCCTTGCCGACACGATCATCGACGCCAACGAGGCAGCGCTTGCGGCACGCGTCGCCACCGGCTTCCAATTCTCGCCCGTTTCTGCTGCAAGCTTGCGTCAGGCGCTTCGGCGCGCGTTCGCTACCTACCGGCAACCGAAGGTCTGGGCCCGCCTCCAGGCCCAAGGCATGAAATCAGACGTCTCCTGGGATTTGAGCGCGCATCGCTATGCCGATCTTTATTCCAGTCTTCTTGCGAAAGGCTAAGACCCTATGATCATCACCGTACAAACCACGCCCTATCTCGACCAGAAGCCTGGAACCTCCGGCCTGCGCAAGAAGGTGCCGGTTTTCGAGCAGAGGAACTATGCGGAGAATTTCATCCAGTCGATCTTCGATTCGCTGGACGGCTTCAAGGGCGACACGCTGGTGATCGGCGGCGACGGCCGTTACTACAACCGCGAGGTCATCCAGATCGCCATCAAGATGGCGGCCGCCAACGGCTTCGGCCGCGTGCTGGTCGGCCGCGGCGGCATCCTGTCGACGCCCGCCGCCTCCAACGTCATCCGCAAATACAAGGCGTTCGGCGGCATCGTGCTGTCGGCCAGCCACAATCCCGGCGGCCCGACCGAGGATTTCGGCATCAAGTACAATATCGGCAATGGCGGCCCGGCCCCGGAAAAGGTGACCGACGCGATCTTTGCCCGCACCAAGACCATCGACACCTACAAGATCGTCGATGTTCCCAACGTCAATCTCGATATCGAGGGCAGCCAGGACGTGGCCGGAATGGAGGTCGTGGTGATCAACCCGGTCTCCGACTATGCCGAGCTGATGGAAAAGCTGTTCGATTTCCCGGCGATCCGCCGTCTCCTGTCGAGCGGCTTCCGTATCGTCTTCGACGCCATGAGCGCCGTGACCGGCCCCTATGCCAAGGAAATTCTCGAAAACCGCCTCGGCGCCGCCAAGGGCTCGGTGCTCAACTTCATTCCGCTGCCCGATTTCGGCGGTCATCATCCCGACCCGAACCTCGTCCATGCCCGCGCCCTTTATGAAGAGATGATGGGCGAGGACGCCCCCGACTTCGGCGCCGCCTCCGACGGCGACGGCGACCGCAACCTGATCATCGGCAAGGGCATCTTCATCACCCCGTCAGACAGCCTCGCCATCCTCGCGGCCAATGCCACCTGTGCCCCGGGCTATTCCAAGGGGCTTGCCGGCATCGCCCGTTCGATGCCGACCAGTGCGGCCGCCGACCGCGTCGCCGAAAAACTCGGCATCGGCATGTACGAAACCCCGACCGGCTGGAAGTTTTTCGGCAACCTGATGGACGCCGGCATGGTCACCATCTGCGGCGAGGAAAGCGCCGGCACCGGCTCCAACCACGTGCGCGAGAAGGACGGCCTCTGGGCGGTGCTTTTGTGGCTCAACATCCTTGCCGTGCGTATGGAAAGCGTCGCCGAGATCACCCGCCAGCACTGGACCACCTACGGCCGCAACTATTATTCGCGCCACGATTATGAAGAGGTCGATTCGGATGCCGCAAACGGCCTGATGCAGGCGCTGCGCGACCAGCTCGCCACCCTGCCGGGCAAGAGCTTCGGCGCGCTCACGGTCGAGACCGCCGACGACTTTTCCTATAACGATCCGGTCGACAAGTCGGTCAGCAACAACCAGGGCATCCGTATCCTGTTCGAAGGTGGCTCGCGCGTCGTCTTCCGCCTTTCCGGCACCGGCACTTCAGGTGCGACGCTGCGCGTCTATATCGAACGCTACGAACCGGATGCCGACCGCCACCACTTCGAAACGCAGGAAGCGCTCGCCGACCTCATTGTCGTCGCCGACGAAATCGCCGGCATCAAGCAGCGGACGGGTCGGACGGAACCAAGCGTCATTACCTGAGCGGATGCCGCACGGCGTTTCCCGCCGCCCGGTCAACAGAACCCTTTGCGCGTCATATTTGACGCGCAAAGGGGAGCCGCTCGATCGGCTTTCCGGACGGGAGAGGTCCGCCGAGTGATGCCGTGCAGCACCTCTGGCATCGACCCGCGATTGCATCCTTCTTTGACCTCCCCCCAGAGGGGTGGTTCGCCTTGGCGTGAAAAGCAAAAAATATTCATTTTGATCGATATGGAGGCATGAGGCTTAGAACATTCATTTATTCTTAAGTATAGGCACCCACCATTCCCGTCAGAGAGGCACAGTTGTTCGCGACCATTTGAGGAGCGCGCATTCCACGCCGTGGCGATTTTTGGAGGACGATATGTTGGGATTTGGCGCAGGCTCGGATGCCAAGGCTGTACTGGAGGCGATGAGCAAATCTCAGGCGATCATCGAGTTCAAGCTTGACGGAACGATCATCACCGCGAACGAGAACTTCTGTCGCGCGCTCGGCTATCCGCTTTCGGAGATCGTCGGCAAGCACCACCGGATTTTCGTCGATCCTGCGGAAGTCGCAAGCACGGACTACCGCGATTTCTGGGCAAAGCTCGGCCGCGGCGAGTTCGATCGCCGGCAATACAAGCGCATCAGCAGGGATGGCGGCGAAGTCTGGATCGAGGCCTCCTACAATCCGGTGTTTCGCGGCGGAAAACCCTACAAGGTCGTGAAATTCGCCACCGATATCACCGCACAGAAGCTGAAGGCAGCCGAGGATAGCGGCAAGCTCGACGCCATTTCCCGCGCCCAGGCGATAATCGAGTTCACACCGAAGGGCGATATTCTTACCGCCAACGAAAATTTCCTGACCACGCTGGGCTATCAGCTGTCGGAAATTCAAGGCAAGCACCACGCGATGTTCTGCGAGCCCGGCTACACGAACAGCGACGAGTATCGCGGGTTCTGGGCCAGGCTTGCCTCCGGCAAATTTGTCGCGGATGAATTCCTGCGGATCGGCAAGGGGGGCAAGCGGGTCTATATCCAGGCATCCTACAACCCGATTTTCGACATGAACGGCAAGGTGTTCAAGGTGGTGAAATTCGCCACCGACGTCACGACACGGGTGAGCAATGTCGACCAACTGGCAAGCGCGCTGAACGCCCTGTCCGATGGCGACCTGACGCAGGCGCTCGATACACCGTTCCTGCCGACCCTGGAAAAGCTTCGCGTCGACTTCAACAGCGCCTCCTCGAAGCTGCGCGGCACGTTGCAGACGATCTCACAGAATGCCGGTGCGATCGCGGCGGCATCCCAGCAGATCCAGTCGGCCTCCAACGACCTCTCGAAACGCACGGAACAGCAGGCGGCCTCGGTGGAGGAGACCGCCGCGGCGCTCGAGGAAATCACCACGACCGTCGCCGACTCGAGCAACCGCGCCGAGGAAGCCGGGCAATTGGTGCGCAAGACCAAGGAAAACGCCGAGCATTCCGGCAATGTCGTCGGTCAGGCCGTCGAGGCCATGGGCAAGATCGAGAAGTCCGCGGGTGAAATTGCCAACATCATCGGCGTTATCGACGAGATCGCCTTCCAGACCAACCTCCTGGCGCTGAATGCCGGGGTCGAGGCCGCCCGCGCCGGGGATGCCGGAAAGGGCTTTGCCGTCGTCGCCCAGGAGGTCCGCGAACTCGCCCAGCGCTCGGCCAAGGCTGCAAAGGAAATCAAGGAACTGATCAACGCCTCCAACGAGCACGTCAAGAGCGGCGTCACGCTGGTCGGCGACACGGGCAAGGCCTTGCAGCAGATCGTCTCCCAGGTCGTCCAGGTGGATGGAAACGTCGGGGCGATCGTGGAGGCTTCCAAGGAGCAGGCCACGGGCCTCAAGGAAATCAACACCGCCGTCAACACGATGGACCAGGGCACGCAGCAGAATGCGGCAATGGTCGAGGAAACGACGGCCGCCGCCCACAGTCTTGCCCGGGAGGCCGAGCAATTGTTCCAGCTTCTCGGCGAGTTCAACATCGGCTCGGGAGCCGCGACACATCGCACCGCACCGGCGCAGGCCAGCCAGCATTCACGCCCTGTCGCATCCCCGGCGCGTCAGATGACGGCCAAGGTGGTCCAGGCATTCAACGGCAATGCGGCGCTCAAGGGCGGCGATAGCTGGGAGGAATTCTGATGGCGAAAGCGCAACACCTGGCCGGTCTCGTCGGCGATCAGATGGAAATCATCGCCTTTCGCCTGCAAGGGCAAGAATTCTGCGTCATGACCAGAACCATCCGCGAAATCCGCGGATGGTCACCCTCGACGCCGGTTCCGCGTTCGCCCCGGGAAATGCTTGGCGTTATGAACTTGCGGGGCCTTGTCATTCCGGTCATCGATCTGGCCACCAAGCTGGGAATGCCGGCAACGTCACCGAACGAACGCAGCGCGATTGTCGTGGCAGAGATCCACACCATGATCGTCGGGTTTCTGGTGGATCAGGTTTCCGATATCTTGACGGTCAATGGCAGCCAGATCCAGCCTATTCCGGATGTCGTCACATCCTTCAACGGAAATTTTTCCGATGGCATCATCACCCATGAAAACGGCATGATCTGCTTTCTCAATCTGGCGAGGATGTTTCCGGCAGACGAGACGCAAGCCTACGCGGCTTAGAGTATCCGTTAAATCAGACGCATTCTGCGGGGGTTAAAGAAACCATCCCGCTCATCCCCGCCTTAAAACCTGTGCGATGCCGTTCCGTCGTCGGCTACCCCGCGATGCGGGACCGGGGCGGGTGGCGAGAACCACGGCGGACTTTTCCGGGCGTGGGCAAAGGTATTTGCGGCAATGTCCAACCTGCCCTTGGGGACGCGACGAAGTCGCGGATGTACCCGGAGCTTCGCTTCCGCCTCGAGGGCAGGCTGAAAACAATCCGCTTGCAACGCGGCTCAAAGCAAGGACAAATCGCGGGGCAAACCAAGCTGGTATCAAATCTTCGTTCTTCATGCCGCCAGACCAATCCCAAGGTGACCCGATGCCTTCTCCGACTGCTCCCCTTCCCTTCGGCGCCACCATCGGAGCCGACGGCACGGTCTTTGCAGTCCACGCCTCGTCCGCCGCGGGCATCGAACTCTGCCTCTTTAATGAAAACGGCGAGAGCGAACTGCGCCGCCTGCCGATGCAGCGCGGCGAGGACGGCGTTCACAGCCTGACGGTCGCCGATGCCCCGGCCGGTACGCGCTACGGTTTTCGCGCCTGGGGCACCTACGCGCCGGATCAGGGCCTGTGGTTCGATCCCGCCAAGCTGCTGGTCGATCCCTATGCCCGCGAGCTCGACCGCCCCTTCCGCTACGATCCACGCCTGTCGGTGTTCGGCGACGAGACCGAAGATCTCGTGCCGAGGGCGATCGTCACGGCGCCGGTGACGGCGCAACTGGCTGCACCGCTTTTCCAGGCCGGCGGCCTGATCTACGAAGTCGCCGTCCGTCCCTTCACCCGGCTGCACCCGGAGATTCCGGCGAGCCTGCGCGGCACGGTCGGAGCGCTGGCGCATCCGGCTGTCATCGCCCACCTGAAACGCATCGGCGTCTCCGCCGTCGAGCTCATGCCGATCACCGCCTGGATCGACGAGCGCCATTTGCCGCCACTCGGCCTCACCAACGGCTGGGGCTACAATCCGATCGCCCTCATGGCGCTCGATCCGCGCCTCGTGCCCGGTGGCATGACGGAACTGCGTGATACCGTGGCGGCGCTGCATGCGGTAGGCATCGGCGTCATCCTCGATCTGGTCTTCAACCATTCTGGCGAGAGCGACCGGCTGGGCGCGACGCTCTCGATGCGCGGCCTCGACAACCCCACCTATTACCGCCACACCGAAGGGCAGCCCGGCGAACTCGTCAACGATACCGGCTGCGGCAATACGATTGCCTGCGACCACCCGGTCGTGCGCCGCCTGATCCTCGACAGCCTGCGCCACTTCGTCCGCTCCGCCGGCGTCGATGGCTTCCGCTTCGACCTCGGCTCCATCCTCGGGCGGGACATGGACGGCTTCCGCAGTGATGCCGCGCTTTTGACGGAAATGCTGGCCGATCCGCTCCTCAAGGACCGCATCATGATCGCCGAACCCTGGGACATCGGCCCCGGCGGCTATCAGCTCGGCAATTTCCCGGCCCCCTTCCTCGAATGGAACGACCGCGCCCGTGACGACCTGCGCCGCGCCTGGCGGGGCGACCGGCACGTCGTCGGCGATCTGGCAACCGCGCTGGCCGGCTCCTCCAGCATCTTCTCGCGGGGCGGCGGCACGGAAACGCGCAGCGTCAACTTCATCGCCGCCCATGACGGCTTCACGCTGATGGATCTCGTCTCCTATGCCGGCAAGCACAACGAGGCCAACGGCGAGCACAATCGCGACGGCCACAACGAAAATCACTCCTGGAACAATGGTGCCGAGGGTGCGACGGATAATCCGGAGGTCCTCGCCTTCCGCCGCCGCGACGTCATGGCCCTGCTCTCGACCTTGTTTGCCACGCGCGGCACGGTCATGCTGACGGCCGGCGACGAGGCCGGCCGCAGCCAGCACGGCAACAACAACGCCTATTGCCAGGATAACGAGATCACCTGGCTCGACTGGACCGCACTCGATGAGCATCTCATCGCCCACACCGCCGCCCTGTCGCAGATCCGCCGGCGCTTCGACGTTTTCCGCGGCACCGCCTTCTTCACCGGAAACGGCGATGTCGAATGGCTGAGGCTCGACGGCCAGCCGATGACCGTCGGCGATTGGGAAAGCCCCGCGACCGACAACCTGACGATGGTGCTTGTCACCGGCGACGCCGTGCAGAACCGAAGCACCCGGCTTGCCGTCGTGATCAACCGCAGCCATGCCCCGCAGCCCTTCCATCTGCCTGCGCGGCAGGACGCCCGGTGGCAGAGCCTCCTGCCCGCACACGAGGCCGGCAACGGCATGATCGCGGCGCGCAGCGTCGGTTTCCACGTCGAAATTTTATGAACCTCAATCGCGCCTGATTGTCGTTTTTCAAAAGAGCGGCATATAGAAGGCGGGGGAATGTTTTTGATCGGGAAAGAGAATGCCGCAGGAAATTTCGCTGTCTGACGTCAAGGATCTGGTCGGCAAGGAAATCGGGGTTTCCGACTGGATCACGGTGACGCAGAAGATCATCGACGGTTTCGCCGACGCCACCGACGACCACCAGTTCATCCACACCGACCCGGTGCGGGCAGCCGCCGAAACGCCCTTCGGCGGCACGATCGCGCACGGCTTCCTGTCGCTCTCGCTGTTGTCGGCGATGAACTACAATTGCCTGCCCAAGGTGCGCGAGCAGACCATGGGCATCAATTACGGCTTCGACAAGGTGCGCTTCATGACGCCGGTGAAGTGCGGCGCGAGGGTGCGCGGCCGCTTCACCATGGCCGAAGCCCGCTTCCGCGGCGCCGGCATGCTGATGGTCACCTATGACGTCACCGTCGACATCGAAGGCGAGCGCAAGCCGGCGCTCACCGCCAACTGGCTGACCATCATCCAGTTCGACCCGAAGGACCGGCCAGCCGATGCCTGAGCGGTCGGCGACGGATGAGGCGGTGCGTCTCGCTTTCACCCAGCAGGCAAGTGCCTGCCGGGGTCTCGGCTCGCCCTTCACCGCAAGTCTCTGCGCGCTTGCCGCCGAAAGGCTCTCCGCGAGCCATGCGGTCGGCGAAAAGATCCTTTCATGGACGGGTGATCCCACGCCCAGTGGCGATTCGGTGCCGCTTCGCCTCGCCGGCGCGCTGCATGCCCTGGTGCTCGCGGGTCTCGACCGCGCCCTCGCCGAAGTCTACCCGCCGAATACCGCAGAACCGGACGAGCTCTGGAACGCCGTCGAAAACGCCTGCCGCACCCATGCGACCTTCATCATCGATCGTCTGAAATCCGCCCCGCAGACCAACGAGGTCCGCCGCTCCGCCGCCCTTCTCCCCGGTTTTCTGGTCATTTCCAGCCTGTTCGGGAAGCCACTGGTGCTTTCGGAAATCGGTGCCAGTGCGGGCCTGAACCTGCAGTGGGATCGCTATGCCTACCGGCTCGGCGCCCTTCCTTGGGCAACCGGGCCGTCGCCGGTGGTCATCGCGCCGGAATGGAGGGGCCCCAACCCGCCGGATGTGCCGGTTCATGTCGCCGGCCGCGCCGGCTGCGACCTCAATCCGCTGGATCCGGCCCGCGAGGAGGACGCCCTGCGGCTCCTCTCCTACATCTGGGCCGACCAGACCGATCGGCTGGACCGCACGCGCCTCGCGCTCGCCATCGCCGCTGCCCGTCACCAGACCGTCGAAAAGGCGGACGCCGTGGACTGGCTGGAGCAGCGCCTTGGACAGGTTCACGCAGATCGGGTCCATGTGATCTATCACACCATCGCCTGGCAGTACCTGCCGCAACCCTTGCAGAAAAAGGGCGAAGCGCTGATCAGCATGGCGGGAGCGCGCGCAACGCCGGCCGCACCGCTGGCGCGGCTGCAGATGGAAGCGGATGACCAGAAACACAGCGCCGCGCTGACCCTGCAGATCTGGCCGCCAGGCGAAAAACACCTGATCGGCCGCGCCGATTTTCATGGCCGCTGGGTGGAATGGACCGGCTGGCCCGGCCTGCATTGAGGCCGATTGGCTCCGGTATCGTGGCCAATGCCCCTCACCCGCTTGTGGGGAGAGGCGATGACCGAGTTCGCCGCTTGTCCCTTCGCCCCGTTTACGGGGAGAAGGTGCCCGCCCTACTTCTCAAACAAAGAGGGGCGGATGAGGGGCAAACAATGTCGGCGCATATCAACAAATTAACCGAACCCGCATAAGCCCGGCATGACGATCAATTCCCCGCGTCCTCGGCGGCTTCGTTCAGAAGCCCCGAAACGTAGGGTGCGAACGAGCGCCAGCACTCGACCCGGAACGTATCCTCGGCGGTGCGGAAGAGCACCACTTCCGCCTTGCCGAGAACGGTGCGCGAGCAGGCGCCGACCGGGAAGATGCCGAGCGACAGATCCTGCGGGCAGCCGCCATTGATCGCCACCTCGGCGCCGCGGCCCCTGACGATAACGGCGGTGTTGCGGTGGGAAATATCGGTCGCCGAATGGAGCACGCCGCTCGATGCGACGGCGCCCATCATGTCGGCCCCGTTCTCGTCGATGACCAGCCACTCGTCCGGCCCGAGCCACAGCGCATGGCGGCCATGCGCGGAAGCGGAGGTTTTGGGCCGCGTGGGAAGCGACAGGCCGAGCGCGAGGGAAAGCGCCGAAACGGCGTCCGGCTTGGCCCGCAGCGACAGGCGGGTGGCCGGGGCTGCGGCCGAAAGGCTCGCAGCGCCGGAGCCGCCATGGAAGCCGGCGAGCGGCAGGGTACGGGTAGCGAGATCAGCCCCAATCAGATCAGCCATTGATGCGGCCTCCTTCCTTGTCAAAGAACACCATGTCGCTCACCTCGACGGCGATCGTCCTGTCGGGCATCGGCACGTAGAGCGTCTCGCCGAGCCTCGCCTTGCCGGCGGCGACGAGCGCCAGCGCGATCGACCGGCCGCAATTCTCCGACCAGTAGGACGAGGTGACATGCCCTATCATCGTCATCGGCAGCGCCTGGTTCGGATCGGCAACGATCTGCGCGCCCTCCTCGAGCACGACCTTCGGATCCTTGGTCAGGAGGCCCACCAGCTGCTTGCGGCCATCGGCCACCAGATCGGGACGGCGCAGGCCGCGGATGCCGACGAAGTCCGTCTTCTTCTTGCCGACCGCCCAGCCGAGCGACGCGTCGTCCGGCGTCACCGTGCCGTCGGTGTCCTGGCCGACGATGATGTAGCCCTTCTCGGCGCGCAGGATGTGCATCGTCTCGGTGCCGTAGGAGCAGGCGCCCATCGGTTCCGCCCGCTCCCAGATCGCAGCCCACACGGCCGGCCCGAAATCGGCGGGCACGTTGACTTCAAAGCCGGTTTCGCCGGTGAACGACATGCGGAACAGCCGGGTCGGCACGCCGCAGATCTTGCCTTCGCGAACGCTCATATGCGGGAAGGCTTCGTTGGAAAGATCGATGCCTTCGACCAGCGGCGCGATGATCTCGCGGGCCTTGGGTCCCTGCACGGCGATGACGGCCCACTGCTCGGTGGCCGACGTCAGCCAGACGTTCAGATGCGGGAACTCGGTCTGGAGATAGTCTTCCATGTGGTTCATGACGCGGGCAGCACCGCCCGTCGTCGTCGTTACATGGAACCGGTCCTCGGCCATGCGACCGACGACACCGTCGTCATAGACGAATCCGTCTTCGCGCAGCATGATGCCGTAGCGGCAGCGGCCGGGCTTCAGCGTATCCCAGCTGTTGGTGTAGATCAGGTTGAGGAACTGCGCCGCATCCGGACCGACGACCTCGATCTTGCCAAGCGTCGAGGCGTCGAAGATGCCGGCGACGTCACGCACGGTCTTGCATTCGCGGTTGACCGCCTGATGCATGTCCTCGCCGGCGCGCGGATAGTACCAGGCGCGCTTCCACTGGCCGACATCCTCGAACACCGCGCCCTGGGCTTCTTCCAGAGCGTGCATCGGCGTCTTGCGGGTCGGGTCGAACAGCTCGCCGCGCGAGTGGTTGATCAGCGCGCCGAAGGTCACCGGCGTATAGGGTGCACGGAAGGTGGTGAGGCCGACCTTCGGGATTTCGCGGCCGAGCGTTTCGGCAGCGATCGCCAGGCCATGGATGTTGGACAATTTGCCCTGGTCGGTCGCCATGCCGTTGGTGGTGAAGCGCTTGATATGCTCGATCGAGTGCATGCCTTCGCGCACGGCAAGGCGGATATCCTTGGCACAGACGTCGTTCTGGAAATCGATGAAGGCCTTGACGGTCGTGTCCGGTCCGGCCCCTTCGGCCGCCCCGGCCATGCCGCCGGTCCAGGCAAAGGCATTGGTGCCGTGAACCTCGACCTTCTGCGCGGCGGTAAAGCCCGATGCGTTCGACATCAGTTCGCCGGCCGCCAGCGATTCCTCGATGGTTGCCTGCAGGTCGTTGGTGCCGTTGCAGGCGCCGACGGAAAGGCAATCCTGCGCGTAGGTGCCGGGCAGGAAGCGCTGGCTTTCGTGATCGTAGGCGACCTTGCCGCGCGACTGCGAGAACATGTGCACCGATGGGGTCCAGCCGGCCGAGACCAGGAGGGCGTCGATGGCGATCGAACGGCCGCGGCCGCCGCCGTTGCGGGCAACCGACATCGACGAGACGCGCAGCTTGCCGGCGGTATCGACGACGGCGTGGCCGGCGAGAACCTCGATGCCGAGCTTGCGCGCCTCGGCCAGAACCGCCTCGCCCGGCTTCTCGCGGCTGTCGACGATCGCCGCAACCGTGATGCCGGCGCGCTTGAGGTCGAAGGCGGCCTCATAGGCGGAATCGTTGGCAGTATAGACGCCGACCTTTTTGCCGACGGCAACGCCGAAATGATTGAGGAAGGTGCGCGCGGCCGACGCCAGCATGATGCCGGGGCGGTCGTTGTTGGCGAACACCATATGACGCTCGATTGCCCCGGTGGCGATGATGACGCGCTTGGCGCGGACCTGCCAGAGGCGTTCGCGCGGCAGCTTCCTGTCGGGCTTGGCCAGATGTTCGGTGACGCGCTCCGTCAGGCCGACGAAGTTCTGGGCGTAGTAACCGAACGCGGTCGTGCGCGGCAGGACGGTGACGTTCTCCATTCCGGCCAGTTCGGCAGCCGTCGCTTGAGCCCAGGTGAAGCCCTCGATCCCGTTGATGGTGACGCTCTTGTCGTAATGCAGCGCACCGCCGACTTCTGCCTGCTCGTCGCAGATGATGACGCGCGCACCGGTCTTGGCGGCGGCTAGTGCGGCCGAGAGGCCGGCGACGCCGGCGCCGATCACCAGCACGTCGCAATGGGCGTAGCGGCTGGAATAGTGGTCGGTGTCGTCCTCGGTCGGCGAGACGCCGAGACCGGCGGCGGCGCGGATCCGCGGCTCATAGACGTGCTTCCAGGCCTGCTTCGGCCACATGAAGGTCTTGTAGTAGAAGCCGGCGGCGAAGAAGGGCGACAACAGGTTGTTGACCGCACCGACATCGAAGGAAAGCGACGGCCAGCGGTTCTGCGAAATCACCTTCATGCCGTCGAAGACTTCCTGAACCGTGGCACGCACGTTCGGCTGCTTGCGGGCAGCATCACGCTCGACGCCGATCAGGGCATTCGGCTCCTCGGCCCCTGCCGAGACGATGCCGCGCGGGCGATGATACTTGAAGGAGCGGCCGACGAGATGGACGCCGTTGGCAAGGAGCGCAGAGGCGACCGTGTCGCCTTCAAGCGCCGCGAAGCTCTTGCCGTCGAAGACGAAACGCGCAGTCTTTGCAGGGGTGAGACGGCCTGCACCGGGGATACGATTGGCGCCGCTCATTTCGCGTTCGACTCCGTGGCTTCATAGGTTTCGACGGTGGCTTCCGTGGCCGGGCGCAGCGTGCTGATATCGGGCTTCGGCAGGCCGGCCTTGTAGGTCGTCACGAACTTATCGCTGACCGTGTCGCGGGCGGCGTTGAAGAAACGGCCGCAGCCGTTCAGATGCCGCCAGCGCTCATAGGTCAGGCCCTTGACATTGTCGCGCAGGAAAAAGAACGCCTCGAATTCCTCGTCGGTCATCTCGGTCATGTTTGTGGGGCGGGCGATATGGGCGTCGCCGGCCTGGCGGAATTCGAGCTCGGAACGCTCTTCCTCGCAATAGGGGCAATAAATCAGAAGCATGGTGTTTCCCCTTAGTGCGCAACGGCGGCGGCTGCCGCTTCGTCGATCAGGCGGCCGGTGCGGAAGCGTTCCAGCGTGAACGGCGCGTTGATCCTGTGCGGCGCGTCATTGGCGATTGTGTGGGCGAAGACATTGGCCGAGCCCGGCGTTGCCTTGAAGCCGCCGGTGCCCCAGCCGCAGTTGACGTAGAGGCCGGGAACCGGCGTCTTGGCGAGGATCGGCGAGCGGTCCGGCGTCACGTCGACGATGCCGCCCCAGGAGCGCATCATCTTCATGCGGCGGAAGATCGGGAAGAGTTCGCAGATCGCGTCCAGCGTATGGGTGATGATCTGCAGGCCGCCGGTCTGGGAATAGGAGGAATACTGGTCGGTGCCGGCACCGATGACCAGTTCGCCCTTGTCGGACTGGGAGATATAGGCATGCACCGTGTTCGACATGACGACGCAGGGGAAGATCGGCTTGACCGGCTCCGACACCAGCGCCTGCAGCGGATAGCTGACGAGCGGCATGCGCACATCGGCCATCTCCATCAGCACCGAGGTGTGGCCGGCAGCGACGACGCCGACCTTCTTGGCGCCGATGTAACCGCGATTGGTCTCGACGCCGGCAATCGCGCCGTTGGCATGGCGGCGAAGGCCGGTGACCTCACAGTTCTGGATGATGTGCACGCCGCGGTCGGCGGCCGCGCGGGCATAGCCCCAGGCGACGGCGTCGTGGCGGGCCGTGCCGCCGCGCCGCTGCAGGGCAGCGCCGTTGATCGGATAGCGGGCCGTGCGGGAAATATCGAGCGGCGGGCAGAATTCCTTGGCCTGCTCGGGCGTCAGCCATTCATTGTCGATGCCGTTCAGCCGGTTGGCGTGAATGTGGCGCTTGAACACCTGCTGGTCATGAATGTTGTGCGACAGCATCATGACGCCGCGCGCCGAATACATGACGTTGTAGTTCAGGTCCTGGCTGAGGTCGTCCCAAAGCTTCAGCGCATGGTCGTAGATGCCGGCGCTTTCGTCATAGAGATAGTTGGAGCGGATGATGGTGGTGTTGCGGCCGGTATTGCCGCCGCCGAGCCAGCCCTTCTCGAGCACGGCGATATTGGTGATGCCGTGCTCCTTGGCGAGGTAGTAGGCCGTGCCGAGGCCATGGCCGCCGGCGCCGATGATGATGACATCATATTCCTTGCGCGGCTCGGGCGACGTCCACTGCGCCTCCCATCCCCTGTGGCCGCGCATCGCTTCGCGAGCGACAGCAAAAACCGAATATTTGCGCATCCGCCTTCACACTCCGTAGATCCTGCCGTAAGGCCGGTGAATTTCCCTGGTCGACGCTAGAAATCGCAAATCCCGAACTTCCGCAACGTTTCTTTTGCGACGCGAGACGGCGCGAGTCGCACGAGTTGCGACATGCCGCATTATTGATTCCCGATCACGATATTCTGGCGCGCGACCGGGCTGGACCTGACACGCGTCATATGGCGCCGTCATGACCGGCAAGCGGCTTTGCCGGAAAACCACGGCATTCCGGCAAAATTGATAGGGCCCGGACAACTCGCGTCTGGACTTTGACGGATCGATCTGGTATCCGCTCTCATCAATCGTAGGGCTTCCGGCTCTGCGAACCTATTTTATTGCCTCGTTGACCTGACTTCATGAGGCGATCACTCGAAACCAAAGGAACGGGATTAACGTGCAGGTACTAGTCCGCGACAACAACGTCGATCAAGCGCTTCGCGCACTCAAGAAGAAGATGCAGCGCGAAGGCATTTTCCGCGAAATGAAGATGCGCGATTACTACGAGAAGCCGTCCCAGAAGCGCGCCCGCGAAAAGGCTGAAGCCGTTCGCCGCGTTCGCAAGCTGGCTCGCAAGCGCGCACAGCGCGAAGGTCTTGTTACGGGCGGCCGCACTGCGGCTCCGGCACGCTGATCCGCGCTTCCCGCGCATAGCACGCGTAAGTCCGGCGGGGGCGACATGGTCGCCGCCGCCTTTTCTGTTTGAAGCGCCACATCAGGCCGATTCAAACCTTGTGTGGCCGGACGATATCCGGACACATGCCGCTAGTGCGCGAGGCGCGCTAAATGTCTGCGGACATGGAGCCGGCATCCACAGAGATGCGTGTAAGTCGCTCCTGTTGAAACTGCGCATGGCGATCCGGGAAGCCACTGCAAGCCCGGACCATGCGCCCGAGGCTTCGCTTAATTGAGGGAACAATCTTGACATTGACTGCCAAGACTGCGGATTTTTCCGATCATTCCGGCCTGTGCGCCGCCCGCCGGAGCGGTTTTGCTCTTGCCTCCATGCTGGCGGTCACCGCGGCACTGGCGCTTTCGGGCTGCACCACGGCGGAAACGTCCAGCGACATGATGCGCGTCGAACGGGCCCAAGGGTCCGAGCAGAATATCGCCTCCCTCTCCGGCGTGATCTCGGCCAATCCGAGCGATCCGGAAGGTTACAACGTCCGCGGCTCGGCTTACGGCCGCGCCGGCGAGTTCCGTCGCGCGCTTGCCGACTTCAACAAGGCCATCGAGCTCAATCCGCGCTTCTACCAGGCCTACGCCAACCGGGCGCTGGTCGAACGCAACATGGGCGACCAGGCGGCGGCGCAGGCCGACTACAACACGGCCCTGCAGATCAATCCGCGTTATGACGTCGCCTTCATCGGCCGCGGCAACCTGTATCGCCAGGCCGGCCAGCTGGATCAGGCCTTCAGCGATTTCAACAAGGCGATCGAACTCGACACTACCGACCCGCGCGCCTACCACAATCGCGGCCTGATCTTCCAGGCGCGCAAGCAGCACACCCAGGCGATCGAGGACTTCTCGACGGCCATCTCGCTGGCGCCGAATTCACCCGAGCCCTACAACGGCCGTGGAATCTCCTATGTCGCCCTGGACGACGACGACAATGCGTTTTCCGACTTCAACACCGCGATCAACCTCAACGGCAAGATCGCCGAATCCTGGGCCAACCAGGCGCTCGTCTATGAGCGCCGCGGCGACAAGGCGAAGGCCGCGAAGTCCTATTCCTATGCGCTCAAGCTCGATCCGAAATACGAGCTTGCCCGTAGCGGCCTCGCCCGCGTCAAGGCAGGCGCCTGACGAGAAAAATGCGCGGCGGGGATGCGACCCGCGCCGCTCATGCGACCGCAGCCGCCGGCAGCAGGCGCTCGACCGATGTGCGATCGCGCCCTTGCCGTTTGGCCTCGTAAAGCAACTGGTCGGCTCGATCGAGAGCGGACCAGGCTGTCTCCTGCGGCAGCAACAGGACACCTCCGACACTGACCGTCACGAAAGCGCTGATATCGGAAGTGGCATGATCGATACGGAGCCGCCGCACGTCGGCGCAGAGCTGATCCGCGCGGTCCTTCAGCGACGCTGCCCCGCAATCGTACAGTACAAGCGCGAACTCCTCGCCGCCCATGCGCGCGGCCATATCGAGCGGACGACGCGCGAAGGCTTCCAGACATGACGCCACGCGCTGCAATGCCAGATCGCCGGCCTGATGCCCATAGCGATCGTTGTAACGCTTGAAAAAATCGACATCGAGCAACAGCAGGCCGACCGGCACGTTTTCCCGCCGGGCTTGCTGACGGATCATCTCGAGTTGCTCGTCAAAACCACGCCGATTGGCAAGCCCGGTCAGCGGATCGAGCGACGCCTGTTCCTTGAGAATGCCCCGCAAGAGGAATTGCTCCCGATGCGCACGCTCCCGGAGATAGCCGCCTACTCCCGAGAAGATCAACATCAACAGCAGCATGGCGTTGAATTGCTGCCCCTGCAGCTCCACCGGCAGCAGCCAGTATCGTATTGCGAAGGCGATGGCGACAACGCCGGCTGCCAGCACAATGCTGTGACGGAAGCGGAGCCCCAGCGGAGAGAACGCTCCCATGACGAACAGAAGTTGGGCGAACTCGGCATGGCCGAGATGGTTGCGCTTGTAAAGGCAGACCGACACCGCCCCACACACCGCAAGCGTCAGCATAGCAACGACCGACAAGGGCGCCACGCGCGGCGCGGCGCGCTGTCGATGGCAAATATAAAGGCAGCCAAGCAGAACCAGGATCGTCACCAACCGGCTCGTCAGAATACCCCACATATCGGGGGTAAGATCGGGAAAACGCTCCACCGGCAGCCGTACCAGATCGGAGACCCCGAACAGGATGACGAAGGCCAGGGAGAAAACCGCGCTAACCATCGCCGGCCGGCGCTGATCCCTGCCGATCTGCAACGCGTATTCGCGCTCCATCTCGCCCTGGAACCGCAAACACCCGATCCCCACGTCGAGCTGCCGGGCGTAGCGCCCGATCCGGGAGCCACCGAATTGCGAAGATGAATTCATGATCCTCTTTCGGCCAGCCATTGCGGGTGGCAACCAACGATTATGCGAGGACAGTTGAATTTCGATTAAAAATGCCGGGCGGGAAGGAAGATCGGAGACGGGAACAGTGTAGTGCCGCTCGAACAAGCGGCACTACAGGCTCAGTGATTGATCGCCTTGACGATATCGTCGGTCATTTTCTTGGCGTCGCCAAGCAGCATCATCGTGCCGTCCTTGTAGAACAAGGTGTTGTCGATGCCGGCATAGCCGGAGCCGAGCGAGCGCTTGACGAACAGGCAGGTCTTGGCCTTGTCGACGTCGAGGATCGGCATGCCGTAGATCGGCGAGGTCTTGTCGTCGCGCGCCGCCGGGTTGGTGACGTCGTTGGCGCCGATGACATAGGCGACATCGGCCTGGGCGAATTCGGAGTTGATGTCCTCCAGTTCGAACACCTCGTCATAGGGCACGTTGGCTTCGGCAAGCAGCACGTTCATGTGGCCGGGCATGCGGCCGGCGACCGGATGGATGGCGTATTTCACCTCGACACCATTCTTCTTCAGCGCATCGGCAAGCTCGCGCACCGCATGCTGCGCCTGGGCGACCGCCATGCCGTATCCGGGCACGATGATAACCTTGGAGGCATTGGCCATCAGGAAGGCGGCGTCGTCGGCCGAGCCCTGCTTGACGGTGCGCTGCACGCCATCATCGCTGGCGGCAGCGCCATTGTCGCCGCCGAAGCCGCCGAGGATGACCGAGATGAACGAGCGGTTCATGCCCTTGCACATGATGTAGGACAGGATCGCACCCGACGAGCCGACCAGCGCGCCGGTGACGATCAGCGCCAGATTGCCGAGCGTGAAGCCGATGCCGGCCGCGGCCCAGCCGGAATAGGAATTGAGCATCGACACGACGACCGGCATGTCGGCGCCGCCGATCGGCACGATCAGCAGGACGCCCAGCGCCAAGGCCAGGACGACGATTGCCCAGAAATCGAAATGGCTTTCGGAAACCGCCAGGCCGATGATGAAGAAGACGATCAGCGCCAAAAGCGCGATGTTGATCAGATGTCGGTACGGCAGCATGATCGGCTTGCCCGACATGCGCCCGTCGAGCTTGAGGAAGGCGATGATCGAGCCGGTGAAGGTGATGGCGCCGATGGCAACGCCAAGCGCCATTTCGACAAGCGCCTGGGCATGAATCGAGCCGATCTCGCCAATGCCGAAGGAGGACGGCGTATAGAGCGCCGAGGCGGCAACGAGGACCGCGGCGAGACCCACCAGCGAATGGAAGCCGGCGACCAGCTGCGGCATCGAGGTCATGGCGATCGAGCGGGCGATATAGGCGCCTGCGCCGCCGCCAATGGCAAGGCCGACGGCGATCAGCACGAACCCGCCCAGCGACGGCGTCGCCAGAAGCAGCGTCGTGACGATGGCGATGCCCATGCCGGTCATGCCGAGGATATTGCCGCGGCGCGAGGTGGTCGGATGCGACAGGCCGCGCAGCGCCAAGATGAACAGCACGCCGGAGACGAGGTAGAGGAAGGCTGCAATATTGGGTGACATCAGCTCAGGCCCTCACTTGTCTTTTTTCTTGTACATGGCGAGCATGCGCTGGGTGACGAGAAAGCCGCCGAAGATGTTGACCGAAGCGAGGATCAGCGCGACGAAACCGAAGCCGGTGGCAAGGCCGGAGGCCGAGATGCCGACCGCCAGAAGCGCGCCGACGACGATGACCGAGGAGATGGCGTTGGTGACGGCCATCAGCGGCGTGTGCAGCGCCGGCGTCACCGACCAGACCACATAATAGCCGACGAAGATCGACAGGACGAAGATCGCCAGCTGGAAGACGAAGGGGTCGATCGCCCCCCCGCTCAAGCCATGGGCGGCAGCACCCGCCGCATCCGGCACATATTCGGCTGCCGTGCGCACCGCTTCGACCGCCCGGTCGAGGTCGCCGATCGCCTTGTCGAGAAGGTCATTGGCCATCAAACATCTCCCTTGGGACGGCCGCGCTTCCCCCGAAGCGCCAAGCCGCCCTCTCCAATTTTCAAGCGGTGACTGCGGCCGGGGCCGGGACGAAATTCGGATGCACGATGGCGCCGCCATGCGTCAGCATCGTCGCCTTGACGAGTTCGTCCTCGACGTTGAGCGCAAGCGCCTTCGTCTCCTTGGACACCATGGTCTCGAGGAAGGTGACGAGGTTCTTGGCGTAGAGCGACGAGGCGGAGGCGGCGATGCGGCCGGGCACGTTCAGATAGCCGACGACCTTGACGCCCTCGACCTCGACCACCTGGTCGGCGACCGCGCCCTCGACATTGCCGCCGCGCTCGACGGCGAGATCGACAGCCACCGAGCCGGGCTTCATCGCCTTCAGCATCTCGCGGGTGATGAGCCGCGGCGCCGGGCGCCCGGGGATCAGCGCCGTGGTGATGACGATGTCCTGCTTGGCGAGATGCTCGGCGGTCAGCGCCGCCTGCTTGGCCTTGTATTCAGCCGACATTTCCTTGGCGTAGCCGCCTGCGGTTTCGGCCGCCTTGAATTCCTCGTCTTCCACTGCGATGAACTTGGCGCCGAGCGAGGCGACCTGTTCCTTCGAGGCCGGGCGCACGTCGGTGGCGGAAACCACGGCACCGAGACGGCGCGCCGTCGCGATCGCCTGCAGGCCGGCGACGCCGGCGCCCATGACGAACACCTTGGCGGCCGGAACCGTGCCCGCCGCCGTCATCATCATCGGCATCGCCCGGTCGAATTCGTAGGCAGCGTCGATCACCGCCTGGTAGCCGGCAAGGTTCGCCTGGCTCGACAAGACGTCCATCGACTGCGCCCTGGTGATGCGCGGCATCAGCTCCATGGCAAAGGCGGAAACCCCGGCGCTCGCCATGTCGGCAAGCGCCTCACCGTTGCCATAGGGATCCATGATCGCCAGCACGATCGCACCCGACTTGTAGGAAGCGACCTCGGAGGTGGACGGTCGGCGCACCTTCAGCACCACATCGGCGCTCGCAGCGTCAGCGGCAGAACCGATCCGCGCACCCGCCTTTTCGAACTCGCCATCCGGAATGCGCGACAGCAACCCGGCACCCGCCTCGACGACGACGTCGAAGCCTAGCGACGTCAGCTTCTTCACGCTTTCCGGCGACGCCGCAACGCGGCCTTC
Source organism: Rhizobium giardinii bv. giardinii H152 (assembly GCF_000379605.1). GTDB lineage: Bacteria > Pseudomonadota > Alphaproteobacteria > Rhizobiales > Rhizobiaceae > Pararhizobium > Pararhizobium giardinii. The sequence continues at coordinate 229,983 of NZ_KB902691.1, forward strand.
GCCCGAGAAGCTCTCCAAGGGTATGAATACGATCTCTGCCACAGGCTCTCCTCCCCGAGACGGGTTTTGGAACATGGCCAGACCGCCAGCTCTCAAAATACCCGCACATTCGATATTCGCGCAAAGCCGTCAACGGCCGGTCGCGTGCATGCTTTTCCAGGTCCGCGCCGGACGGACCAGGTGAAAACAGGCTCTTCACTCCCAAGCGCCCGCCTTCGTCAAAACTTTGGAAAGCCGATCAGCGCAGAAGCACGAAGCCGGCAATGTTGAGGAGGATGAACAGCACGAGCGCGGTAAAGAAGCCGGCGGTCGTGAAGAACGCGGCGGCCATGGCGATCAACAGCGCCACGCAGAACAGCGTTCCGAACTTCGTGGCTTCGATGAAGAAGTTGTAGGTCTTCTCGTGTTCGGAATAGTCCATCGGCGCGCCCGTTTCGACCGGTCCCGAATGATGTTCAGCCATGATGCATGTCTCCCTGGATACCATGGCACCGCACCTAACAGGCCCGCGGGCACCATGCCTCGTCTCAAAATTCATTGCATGCGCATCTACGCGCCGCAAGCTGCCAATTACGCATAGCTGCCCTTACACAATGTGACAGCTGAGCGCAACGGAAACCGGGAGGCAGGAGGGAGGCAGGCCGACGACATAAGGGACGCAAGCGAGCACCACGGCCACGCCGGAGCGTTGCAGCTCATGAGGACACCGTAAAGCAAGGCCAAATCCGACGCGTCTCTGCACGAGGGACGGAAACCTCCAGTGACAAGGAGAGTTGACTTTTGGCCCGCGCCTGAGAGCAATGACAAGAGACGTGAAACAGAGGCTTCGAGTCGGCGCGACCACGGGACTGGAGCCACAGCTGGAGACCCGCAATGCCCAAACCTGTTGTTGCCATACCGGCCGATTTCAGGACCATCGATGGCAACGTCTGGCATGCCACGCCACATCAATATGTCCGCGCCGCCGTCGAAGGCTCCGGCGTGATGACTTTCCTGGTGCCGGCGCTCGAGACCGGCAACGACACCGATGAAATCCTCGATCGCGTCGATGGCGTGCTCGTCAGCGGGTCGCGCAGCAATGTGCATCCCTCGCTCTACGGCAAGCAAGCCACCGAAGCGGACGGGCCGTTCGATCCGGGCCGCGATGCGACGAGCCTTCCGCTGATCCGGCGGGCGCTGGAGCGCGGCGTGCCGCTGCTCGCCATCTGCCGCGGCATTCAGGAACTGAACGTCGCGCTGGGCGGCACGCTGGCAAGCGAGATCCATGAAAGGCCCGGTATCTGGGATCACCGCAAGCCGGATGTGCAGGAACTCGATATCGCCTACGGCATCCGCCAGAAGGTCATCGTCAAGGAAGGAAGCTGCCTTGCTTCCGTTCTCGGGACCGGCGAGGTGCAGGTGAATTCGCTGCACCGGCAAGCGATCTCCGAGGCCGCGCCGCGTCTCGCCGTCGAGGCCGTCGCCGAAGACGGGACGATCGAGGCCGTGTCGGTCATCGATGCGAAGGCATTCGCCGTCGGTGTGCAATGGCACCCGGAATACTGGGTCGGCCAGGACCGCCCCTCATCGACCCTGTTTCAGGCTTTCGGCGACGCGGTCCGTGCCTATGCCGCCTCGAAGACGAAGAGCTGACAGTTCTGCCCGGCGCCTTTAAGCGATCTTGCGGGTGAACGGTGTCTCATCCACCGGCGTCAGCGCGGCGCCCGTCTCGAACCAGGCGATCAGATTGTCGACGACCAGATCGGCCATGGCGTTGCGCGTCGCCTGCGAGGCCGATCCGACATGCGGCAGCACCGAAACGTTCGGCAGCGCCAAAAGCGCGTCCGGCACATAAGGTTCGTTTTCGAATACGTCGAGACCGGCCGCGGCGATGACACCGCGCTGCAGCGCATCGGCAAGCGCCGCCTCATCCACGGTCGCGCCACGCCCGACATTGATCAGCACGCCCTGTGGCCCGAGCGCCTGCAGAACCTCGGCATTGACGGTCCGATGGGTGGCTTCCGTGCTCGGCACGATGACGATGATCGTGTCGACCGCCTCCGCCATTGCCTTGAGCGTCGAAAAATGGCGGTAAAGGAGACCCGGGCGCGGTGTGCGGGTATGATAGGCGATGGATACCCCGAAGCTTTCGAGACGCCTGGCGATTGCGAGCCCGATACGGCCGAGCCCGTAGAGGCCGACGGTGCGGCCGCGCAGCGTCAGCGGCGACAGGGCAAAGGCGCCTTCCCTGGCCCAGCGCCCCTGCCGCAGCCACTGCTCGGCGGCAGGCAGCTGACGCACCGTATTGATGAGCAGGCCGATCGCCGTGTCCGCCACTTCTTCCGTCAGCACATCCGGCGTGTTGGTGACGACGACGCCGCGCTTTGCCGCATGTCCGGCATCGACGCCGTCATAGCCGACGCCGAAATTGGCAATGATTTCCAGGTTGGGCAGCGCATCGATGAAATCGTTGGGGATTTTTCCCTGCACCGCGACGCCGGAGACACCGGCAGCGATGTCGGCGGTGATGAGCGCAGGATCGGCGGCCGAGACGAAGACCGGCGCGAAATGATCCGGCAGGCGATCGAGCACACGCTTGTTCATCCTTCCAGGCACAAGAATACGGGGGCGGCCTTGCGGCATCTTTCGCTCCTTCCGGGATTGGATCGGATTATTCGGTTGAAGGTGGCCGAAGCGGACCCGTCGACTGGCGAATCCGCATTTCGGGCTTGATGAGATGGATGCCGTCCGGCTCGTGGCTGCCGTTGAGCTTGTCGAGCAGGGCGCGCGCGGCGCTGCGGCCGACATCCGACTGGCCGTTCCAGACGGTGGTGAGCGCCGGCGTCGCGATCGAGGCTTCCTCGAGGTCGTCGTAACCGGTGACCGACACATCGCGTCCGGGGACGAGGCCGGCGCGGGCGATGCCGTTCATCATGCCGATGGCGACGAGATCGTTCCAGCAGACGACCGCGGTCGGTTTCTGCGGCAGGGACAAGAGATGCACCGCCGCCTCGAAGCCGCCCTGCATCGAGCGAGGGCCGGGAATGCGCAGGTTCGGATCGACATCGATATTGGCCTTGCGCAGCGCATTGACATAGCCCTGATAGCGGTCGCGGCCAGTCGACGTCTGATCCGTGCCGCCGACCATGGCAATGACGCGGTGCCCGAGGCTGATCAGGTGATTGGTGGCGAGCGAGATGCCATAGGCGTCGTCGCCGCGGAAGATCGGTACGTCGAGACCTTCGATCGAGCGGGCGATCAGCACCGCCGGCATGCCGTTGTCTTCGGCAAGGCGGATATCCTCCGGCGGCGTGCCGATGGCCGGCGACATGATGACGCCATCGCCGCCCAGTTGCAGCAGGGTCTCGATGAAGGCGCGCTGCTTTTCGACGGAATCATAGTGGTTGGAAAGAATGAACGTCTGCCGGTCGCGATCGAGTTCGGCCTCGATGGCCTTGAGGATTTCGCCGTAGAAGGGGTTCATGATGTCGTGCACGACGACGCCGATGATCCCGGAGCGGGATGTGCGCAGGCTGGCGGCGCGGCGGTTGTAGATATAACCGAGCGCCCGCGCCTGGTCCTTGATCTTGTCGCGGGTGATGGCGGCAACGAGCGGGCTGTCGCGCAATGCCAGTGAAACGGTCGCCGTGGAGACCCCAAGCGTTTCGGCAATGGTTGAGAGCTTGATCTTCTGCGCCACGTTTCCCCCTTCAGTTGCCCGGTTTGACACCGGTATTTTTAAATCCTCTTTAAACTGTTTAAATTAGCACTGCAATCGCCAAATTATGGCGCGTTCTTCGGAATTATTCCGCAGCGCCGGTGCTCTGGAGATTGCCGTCGACGACGCGCAGCAGCTTCATCAGCGTCTTGATCTGCTTTTCGCTCAGGCCCTTGGTGGCGATTTCCTCGGAGGTTTTGCCTGCGGCGGCGATCGTCTGGAGGCGGTCGCGGCCGCTGGTGGTGAGATAGACCTTGGTCAGCCGGGCATCCTCCTCGTCCGCCCGCCGTTCCAGAAAGCCCTGCGCCTCCATCCGGCCGATCGTGCGGGTCATGGTCGGCGCCTTGACGCCGAGCTTCATCGCCAGCACCCCTGCCGTCAGCCCGTCGGTTTCGGCAAGGGCCAGCATCACGCCGTCCTGACCGGCATAAAGACCGCTTTCAAGCAGATTGCGCGACAGCACGGTGCGCATGGAGCGCGCCGCCTGCACCAGCACGGAGGCAAGATCCTGGGCCTCGACGGCAACATCCTGATGCTTTTTCTTGCCGCTCTTGGCCTTTTTCTCGGCCTTGTTCTTCTTTCCCATCGGTCCTCCACCAAATTTCTTGCGCGGCCACCTGACCACTGTATGACTCGAATAATACCTACACCGCAAGTATGACCGAAGGGCTGACGCAAGCATGGCATTCCCGGCACCCCGTTGGAAAGACAATGTTTCCGATCTTCCGCCGGCCGGGCGGGAAGACTGGATCGCCGTGCTGCCGCTGGGCGCGACCGAACAGCATGGACCACACCTGCCCTTCGACACCGATACGCTGATTGCCGAGGGGCTGGTCGAGCGGCTGATCCCGCGACTGCCCCCCGCTTTGCCCGTGACTTTCCTGCCGGCGGAACCGGTCGGCTACTCGATCGAGCACATGGACGTCGACGGCACACGCTCGCTCGCCTACGACGAAGCGGTAGGACGGTGGCTCGGGATCGCGCAGAACCTGCACCAAAAGGGCATCCGCAAATTCGTCATGCTGAACGCCCATGGCGGCAATTCGCCCTTGATGACGATCGTCGCCACGGAAGCCCGGGTGCGGTTCAACATGCTGGCGGTCGCGACGAGCTGGACCCGCTTCGGGCAGCCGGACGGCTGGATCAAGCCGCAGGACAAGGCGATCGACATTCATGGCGGCGATATCGAGACGTCGGTGATGCTGGCGCTTCATCCGGATAAGGTGGACATGGCGAAAGCGGCGCGATTCGGGTCGTCCCAGAGCGATTTTGCCGAACGCTACAAGCACCTGCGCGCCTATGGCCGGCACGCCTTCGGCTGGAAAATGTCGGACCTGAACGAGGCGGGCGTCGCCGGCGATGCTTCGCCCGCAACGGCCGAGCGGGGCGAGCAACTGATCGCTCATGTGGTTTGCGGGATCATCGAACTGCTGGAGGATGTGGGAGCTTTTGATCCGTCTATATTCCGATAGCAACGGGCGGCCATTGAACACGAACTGTCGACACCGGCAAAACACGCGGAAGAATACGGGCCTGGCATTTGCGCTGGCGCGTTCCATCTCCTATATCAGCACCAACCGATGCCGACGCATCCCGAATTTTCTTGAGGTTTCCCCATGACCGAAGCATCCACCGCCAAGCCAATTCCCGTTACCGTGCTCACCGGCTATCTCGGCGCCGGCAAGACGACGCTGCTCAACCGCATTCTTTCCGAGAACCATGGCCGGAAATATGCGGTCATCGTCAATGAATTCGGCGAGATCGGCATCGACAACGACCTGATCGTCGAATCCGACGAAGAGATCTACGAGATGAACAATGGCTGTGTCTGTTGCACCGTGCGCGGCGACCTGATCCGCGTCGTCGAGGGCCTGATGCGCCGTCCCGGCCGCTTCGATGGTATCATCGTCGAAACCACCGGCCTTGCCGATCCCGTCCCCGTTGCCCAGACCTTCTTCATGGACGACGATGTGCGCGCCAAGACCGAGCTCGACGCGGTCGTCGCCCTGGTCGATGCCAAGCATCTGCCGCTGCGCCTGAAGGACAGCCGCGAAGCGGAAGACCAGATCGCCTTTGCCGATGTCGTGCTTCTGAACAAGACCGACCTGGTGACGCCGGAAGAACTTGCGAAGGTCGAGGCGACCGTCCGCGTCATCAACCCGACTGCTCGCATCCACCGGACCGAGCGCTCCGAGATCGACCTGACGAAGGTTCTCGACCAGGGCGCCTTCAATCTGGAACGGGCGCTGGAAAACGACCCGCATTTTCTCGATCAGGACGATCACGACCACGATCATGACCACGCCTGTGGCCCGGATTGCAACCACGACCACCACCATCATGATCACGACCATCACGGCCATGACCACCATCATCATGACCACGGCCCCTCGCCGATCCACGACGTCACGGTGCAATCCGTTTCGCTGCGCGGCGGCGAGATGAATCCGGACCGTTTCTTCCCCTGGATCCAGAAGATCACCCAGACGGAGGGCCCCAACATCCTGCGGCTCAAGGGCATCATCGCCTTCAAGGGCGACGAGGAGCGCTATGTCGTCCAGGGCGTGCACATGATCATCGAGGGCGACCACCAGCGCCCGTGGAAGGACGGCGAGAAGCGCGAAAGCCGCCTCGTCTTCATCGGCCGCGAGCTTGACCGCGAGAAGCTGGAACGCACCTTCAAGGCCTGCGAGGCCGCTCCCGCCGAGGCCGCAGCGCACTGATGCCGACAGTTGCTCCCCTTGATCTCGAAGGCCACGTCGCGGGCGTGGCCTTTCTCGGCGACGTGCCGTTCTTTGCCGAATCCTCCGGCCTGATCCATCGCCTCGACCATGGCCACAAGACCGTCGAAGCCCATGAGGGCCTTCTCTCCTGCGTGCGCGACGACGCCACCGATACGCTGCTGACCGGCGGCGAGGACGGCAAGGTGCTGCGCGTCAAGGCGGACGGGACGACGACCGAAATCGCCAGCGTGCCCCGTAAATGGATCTCGCAGGTCGCCGCCGGCCCGCAAGGGTCTGTCGGCTATGCCTACGGCAAGACGGCGCATGTCCGGCTCGCCGACGGTTCTGTCAAGGATTTCACCGAGGAGCGCACCGTCGAAGGCATCGCCTTTGCGCCAAAGGGCATGCGCATCGCGCTTGCCCGCTACAACGGCGTGTCGCTCCACTGGGTCGCAATGGCCGGACAGCCGACTGACCTTGAATGGAAGGGCGCCCATACCGGCGTGACCTTCTCGCCCGACGGCCGCTTCGTCGTCACCACCATGCAGGAAAACGCCCTGCACGGCTGGAAGCTCGACACCAAGCCCGGCGCCGAGACGCGCCACATGCGCATGACCGGCTACCCCGCCAAGGTGAAATCGACGTCCTGGTCTGCCAAGGGCAAATGGCTCGCTTCCTCCGGGGCGCCGGCTGCCATCGTCTGGCCTTTCCAGGCCAAGGACGGACCGATGGGAAAGGCACCGCTCGAACTCGGCACGCGCGCCAACATCATGGTCACCCAGGTCTCATGCCATCCGGTCGAGGAGATCGTCGCGATCGGCTATGCCGACGGCATGATCCTCGTCGTGCGCTTCGCAGACAGCAAGGAAGTGCTGCTGCGCCGCCCCGGCAAGGGCGCGATCACCGCCATGGCCTGGAGCAAGAACGGCGCGCAACTCGCCTTCGGCTCGGAAGCCGGCGATTGCGGCGTGGTCGATATCACCGCCTGATCTCCTTCTGCGGCAACAGGCATCGCGGGCCGCAAAGGCCCGCGACGATCACCACATCAGTTCGACATGCGGCCGGCCATTCGATGTCTTTTCGACCGTCCGGCCGGTTTCGTCGATCGTGCAATGGACGCGCTTGCGGAAGGCCGAGAAGCTGTCGAAGGTGACGACGTCGACGGGCTCATCCAAATCGAGGGTCAGCCGGTAGCGGCCGGGCTGGGCGGTGACGGCCTGGACGCCGAGGATTTTTGCCTCGAAAGGCTGGCCGAGATAATGGCCGTTGACGCGCGAGCCAAGCATCCAGGGATTGAGCGGCGGCCGGTTGCCCGCCATCGCATGAAGCGTGTTCCAGTCGCGAAAGCCGTATTGCGCGGCCAGAAGTTCGAGGGATTTCGAGTGGCTGATAGGCTGCCCTTCGGTGGCCAAACCGGCGCGGAGCCGCTTCGCTTGGTCTTTCAGGGCATCAAGGGACGGGAGCGGGATTGATCCGCGCATGTGAGGTCTCCAACATGGAGCGTGCCGTCTTTCGGAGGGAGCCCGCCTTGCCACCGTTCGCACGCCATGATGATGGACGACCGAATTGGGAACGAGAGACTTCACCATAGGCATTACGCCTGCGGACGGCCGGGGCTCTCACCCGTGCCATCGCCTGTAGTTCATCCGGACGGGGCTGTCAATTTCACCCATGGCGAAACTCCGCTCCGGAGACAGTCGGGACTCCGGAGCGGCGCTGCTTGGGATCGGCAGGCAGCGGTATCGGTTTGGTAGATGTGTCAGGCTTTGCTGCCTGCCGGCACCGGATGTTCCGGGCATTTTGCCCATCTCTCCGGCACCGCCTTCAGGACCGGACCGCGCCGGGTGGCGAGGCCGGTTCGCGATCCCGGTTTCCCGCCCTGAAGACAGGCCAAGAGTGCCACCGGACGACGGCCCGGGGAAAAAACGGCCCCAACAAAACGTCCGCCCTTCGCCAAACCGCTGTTTTGCCAAGAACATTTGGTCATGCGCGGCAGGAAGCCGTCCCCGTAGTGATCGCGCGGTCAGAAGCGGTAGCTGACACCGGCGCCGATCAGCCACGGATCCAGCTTGGCCTTGCCGGACAGCGCCGTGCCGCCAAGATTGGCCTTCCATTCCGGCTCGAGGAACAGCTTCTTGACATCGAAGTTGAGACCCCAATGCTCGTCGAGCTTGTAATCGAAGCCGACCTGCAGCGCAGCGCCGAAGGTGTCGTCGATTTTGAAGTCCGTGAACGCGCCGGCATCGGAGTGATTGTAGAAGATGGTGTAGTTCACGCCCGCGCCGACATAGGGCTTGAAGGCGCCGAAATCGGTGAAATGGTATTGCACCGTCACAGTCGGCGGCAACAGCCAGGCCTTGCCGACCTGCCCCAGTCCAGCGATGGAACCTTCGGTATAGACCTTGGAACTGGTCGTGCCGAGAATGAGTTCGGCGGCGATGTTGTCGGTGAAGAAATAGGTGATGTCGAGTTCGGGCGTGATTGAATCCGAATAGGACAGATCCGACCCTGGAATGCCATCGACCGAACCGCTGTCGTGGGTGATGACGCCAAGAGCCCGCATACGAATCATCCACGGGCTTTGCGCAGTGTCCTCCAACGCAGCCGGTGCGACCAGCGGCGCCGTCAGATCGCCGGCGTGGGTGGCAACACCCGCGAACATCAGCGTTGCAAAGGCAGCCACCGCTCCGGGTACCGTCGTCTTCATAGTCATCATTCTCTCCTTCAGCATCAAATCGGCCACTAGAACCGGAACGAGCATTTGGAGAAACGAGACGGAAACGAGTTGAGCCAGATCAAACGCCACGCCACAAAACGCAAATGTGGCATTTTGAGCACAGGAGAATTCCCGTTCGTGGCGAGCGCCACGAACGGCGTTTCTCAGGCGGCCCGGCGCAGTTTCGGCAGGGCGAGCTTGCGGCCGCTGGCGACGAGCATGCCGGCAGCGCCTTCCAGCCAGCCGTCCTTCAGCTCCAGGCCCAGGAAACGGTTGCGCTCGAAAGGGCCGGGCATGACGAGGTGCTGCGCCTTGGCGGCGAAAAAGCCGAAGCGCTCGTAGTAGGGCGCATCGCCGACGAGCAGGATGGCGCCGTGGCCGCGGGTCTTCGCCTCGCCGATGGCGGCACGCATCAGCGCGCCGCCGATGCCCTTGCCCTCATGGGCGGCATCGACCGCGAGCGGGCCGAGCAGCAGGGCATCGACCGGCGAACCGTCACGGCCGACACCGGCTTCGACGTTCCACAGCCGCACCGTACCGATGACGTGTCCGTCCGGATCGCGGGCAACCAGCGCCAGGCCCTCGGCCGGCACGCGGCCGCGGCGCAGCGCTTCCGACGACTTGCGGCGGCGGTTCGGCCCCATGGCGCGATCGAGCAGGTTTTCCCGCGCGACGACGTCGCCGGGGTTTTCCATGTCGATGGTGAAGGCATTCTGCGCGAAGAACGCGCGGACAGAATCAAGAACAGCGGCCATTTTGGCCTCCCGTACCCAATACCGTGATAAGCGGCGATGAACGAAAATTGTGAACTTGCTGCTCCGGCCTTAAAAAACCGGAGCAGGCTTGTCAGATGACGTAGGACTTCAGCGGCTCGAAGCCGTTGAAGGCGACGGCCGAATAGGTCGTCGTATAGGCGCCCGTGCCCTCGATCAGAACCTCGTCACCGATCGTCAATGAGATCGGCAGCGGATACATGTTCTTCTCGTACATCACGTCGGCCGAATCGCAGGTCGGGCCGGCGAGCACGCAGGGCTCCATCTCGTCGGCGTCATGCGCGGTGCGGATCGGGTAGCGGATCGCCTCGTCCATGGTTTCGGCGAGACCCCCGAACTTGCCGATGTCGAGGAAGACCCAGCGGTGGTTGTCGTTGTCCGACTTCTTCGAAATCAGCACGACTTCCGACTTGATCACGCCGGCATTGCCGACCATGCCGCGGCCCGGCTCGATGATGGTTTCCGGGATGTTGTTGCCGAAGTGCTTGCGCAGCGCAGAAAAGATCGCCTTGCCATAGGCTTCGGCGGACGGCACGTCACGCAGGTACTTGGTCGGGAAACCACCGCCCATGTTGACCATCTTGAGCTCGATGCCCTGCTTTGCCAGCTGCACGAAGACGCGCTTGGCATCGGCAAGGGCCGAATCCCAGGCATCGACCTTGGTCATCTGCGAACCGACATGGAACGAGACGCCATGGGAGGTGAGGCCCAGCTGATGGGCGTAGACGAGAACGTCGACGGCCATCTGCGGAACGCAGCCGAACTTGCGCGACAGCGGCCATTCGGCGCCTTCGCCATCGGTCAGGACGCGGCAGAACACCCGTGCGCCCGGAGCCGCGCGGGAAATCTTTTCGACTTCCTCGTGGCTGTCGACGGCAAAGAGCGAAACGCCGAGCGCATGCGCCTTGGCGACGTCGCGCTCCTTCTTGATCGTGTTGCCGAAGGAGATGCGGTGGGCGGTCGCACCGGCATCGAGCGCCATTTCGATTTCAGCGACGGACGCGCAATCGAAGTTGGAGCCCATCGAGGCGAGCAGCCGCAGGATTTCCGGCGCCGGGTTGGCCTTGACGGCATAGTAGATCGAGCTGTCCGGCAGGGCATGACGGAAAGCCTTGAAATTGTCGCGCACGACATCGAGGTCAACCACAAGGCACGGGCCTTCGGGACGTCGGGTGTTCAGGAAGTCGATGATGCGTGCAGTCGTCATAAGGGTATCCCCAATCAGTTAGGCTCCGGCAAGCCGGAGGACAAAGGGCATACGCGAACACGTCCTGGTACCAGCCGGTGGAGACCCCGGGACCAGACATGCGCACGATGCGCGGATGGTGAACAACGCCCCGCCAAGAGCTTTGTTCGGCTTTGTCTGCCATTGATTGGAGGGAGAACCCTACCGCACTTCCGGCAATGAAGGTGTGCCTCTTCAGTAACCCCGGCTGATGGAAAGCCGGAAGAGAACAAAAAGGCCCGCACCGTCGTTGCTTCAGATGTCCTCGCATTTTCCGGTTGGCCGGAGTAGCGACTGGAGGGGTTAATTCCAGGTACCTTACCGATTTCCTCACCAATTCGAGGGTTCGGCGGACACCCATGGGCACGTGCGACTTTGGGCTGAGTGGGAGATAAGAAAAAACCCTGTCGTAATCAAGCGTTTTTTCCGTTTTTCTGTTGAATTTTTTGCAGAGACGGAAACAATCACGACGTTCACATTTAATGAACAATGAGGGGCGCCGGAACGGAGGGACCAACCCATTGATTCCAATCGTTTTCACTTCAAAAAACTGGCCCCTCTTTTCGCAAGTTGCGGCAAGCGAAATCGGCAGTGCGAAAGACCGCCGTTCGATGGTGCAATGCGGTCGCCCGATAGGCGGCGCGAATCGAATGCGTTAGTTGTGCAAAAGGAATGACGACCGATGGATACTCTGACCCGGATTCGCGCATTCATCGACGTGGTCGATGCCGAGGGCTTCTCCGCCGCGGCCCGCCGCGGCGGGCGCTCCAAGGCGCTGCTCTCCAAATATGTGCGCGAACTCGAGGACGAGCTCGGCGCCCTGCTGCTCAACCGCACCACCCGGCAATTTTCGCTGACGGAGGCCGGGCACACCTATTACCGGACGGCGTCTGAGATCCTCAAGGAGATCGACAACCTCGCCGACCTCGTGCGCGCCAGCAATTCCGATCTCAAGGGCCGCTTGCGCATTTCCGCGCCGCGCACCTTCGTCGATGCCGAGATCGGCCAATCGCTGATCGATTTCGGCAAGGCGCATCCGGAACTGTCGCTGGAGATCGTCTCCGACGATCGGTTCGTCGACCTGGTCGAAGAAGGTTTCGATGTCGCGATCCGCATCACCAAACTGGAGGATTCGACGCTGATCGCCCGCAAGCTGGACGACTTCCAGGTGCAGATCTGTGCATCGCCGGCATTTCTGGAAAAGAACGGCCCGATCAACCATCCCTCCGAACTGTCACGGCACGCCTGCATCCTCGACACCAACGGTCGCTCCTACAGCAACTGGCGCTTCGTCGAACCGGATGGCACGACGTTCAGCGTACCGGTCGGCGGGCCGATTGAGGTCAACAGCCCGCTTGCCGCCGTGCGCGCGGCCGAATCGGGCATTGGCATATCGGGCGTTCCGGAATTCATCGCCCGGCCGAAGATTGCCGCCGGAACGCTCGTGCCGATCCTGGAAACCTATCTTCCCAAGGACCGCGGCATTTATGCGATCTATCCACATCGGCGCTACCTGCCGACGAAAGTGCGGACCTTTGTCGATTTCCTCTATAACTGGTTCCGCAAGAACACCTGACATTGTCGACTTTGCCGCAGTTGCAAAGTCCCAATTCCGTCCCATTTGACATCCATTGCAGGATATATTGGGCAGATCGATCGGCTGCGCCGGTGCAGCGAAGGGAAGCACGACCACCATGAAACCATTGTCCCTGATCCTGGCGGCCGCGGCCTCCCTTGCCCCCGGCGCCGCCCTCGCCCACCCGCACATCTTCGCCGAGGCGCGCCTGGAGATCGTCGCCGACGGGACGAACCAGATCACCGAACTGCGCAATGTCTGGCGGTTCGACGAGCTGTTTTCGTCCAGCGTCGTGATGGATTTCGACAAGAACTCCAACGCGCAGCTCGATCCCGACGAGTTGCAGGAAGTCGGCCAGACCGTTCTCGATTCGCTTTCGGAATACAATTACTACACGACGATCAACGACAACGGCAAATCCATCAAGGTCAACAAGCCCGACGCGATCACCGCCGACTACAAGGACGGCCAGTTGCTTCTGATGTTCGCCGTCAAGCCCGCCGAGGCGATGCCGCTCAAGGGCAGCCTGTCGTTCGGCGTCTACGATCCGACCATGTATACGGCGATGGATTTTCCGACCGATGAGGATCTGGTGCCGGTCGGCGATCAGCTGAAGGCGTGCGAACACAAGGTGGTGCGCCCGGATCCGGACGAGGTGCTGGCGCAGAACCAGGCGAGCCTCACCGACGCCTTCTTCAACGACCCGACGGGGACGGACATGTCGAAAATGTTTGCGACGAGGATCGAATTCAAATGCTGACGATGCGCAGACCCGCGCGCCTGCTCGGCCTGGCGCTGATGCTGACGGTTGCGTGCGCTGCCGCGGCCCATGCTCAGTCGCCGCTTGGCATCGGCACGGCCGAGCCGGCCTTCAAGACGACGGGCCTGTTCGGTGGCTTCTTCTCCTTCGTGAACATGGAGCAGCAGCGTTTCTACCATACGCTGACGCAAGCGATCAAAGGCATGCGGGAAAACCCCTGGCAGCTCTGGTCGCTGATCGGGCTCTCCTTCGCCTATGGTGTTTTCCACGCCGCCGGCCCCGGCCACGGCAAGGCGGTGATCTCCTCCTACATGATCGCCAATGAGACCGAGCTGAAGCGCGGCGTGCTCCTGTCGTTCCTCTCCTCGATGATGCAGGGCGGCGTTGCCATCCTGCTGGTCGGCGCCGCCTATCTGGTGCTGCGCGGTTCCTCGATCTCGATGACGCAGGCGACGCATTTTCTCGAGGTGGTGAGCTACGCGTTGATTGCCGCCTTCGGTGGCTGGCTGCTGTTTCGCAAGCTGCGCGGGCTGCACCAGCGCCGGCTGGTCCCGGCCATGGCGCAAGATGCCAATCATCATCACAGCGCACACGAGCACGATCATGGACACCATGACCATGCGCATCATTCCCAGAACCACAGCCATCACGATCACGGCCATCATGGCCACAGCCATGGACCGGGCGAGGTCTGCGACACCTGCGGTCATGCGCATGCGCCCGATCCGTCGATGCTCAAGGGCGACCGCTTCGCCCTGCGGGAAGCCTGGTCGGCGATCATCGCCGTCGGCCTGCGGCCCTGCTCAGGCGCGTTGATCGTGCTCAGCTTCGCGCTGTTGAATGGCCTCTATCTGGGTGGCGTGCTTTCGGTCTTCGCCATGTCGATCGGCACCGCCATCACCGTCTCGGCGCTGGCAACACTGGCAGTAACCGCCAAGGACCTCGCCGTGCGCTATGCCGCAAGCGGAAACGCGGCGATGCGGATCAGCAATGGCATCGAAATCTCCGGCGCACTGCTGGTGCTGGTGCTCGGCCTGGTGCTGCTCGGGGCCTCGCTGCAGGGCTGAGCGCGAACCTTCAAAGCCCGCGTCGCCGCTGGTGGCGCGCCCGCAGCCAGAAGATCAGGAAGAAGCCGAGCACGAACAGCGCGCCGACGACGGCCGCCAGCCACGGCGAGATATCGCCGAGCGACAGCATGATCTTCGGCAGGATGAAGAAGCCGAAGCCGACCACGACGAGGATGATGGCGGCGGCAATGGCCGGCGAGCGGTCTTTCTTTTCCGGCGCGGTCATGCCGTCTCCTTCTGCGCCAGCGCTGCGCGAATATCTTCAAGCCTGCGCTTTTGTGTTCCGTCGGCTGAAAAATTGTCCGGTGACAGCCAGGCTTCGAAGGCTGCCTTGAGCTGCGGCCATTCACCGTCGATCATCGAAAACCAGGCCGTATCCCGGTTTGCCCGCTTGGAAATCATATGCTGGCGGAAAACCCCTTCGAAGGTGAAGCCGAGGCGGTGCGCCGTCTTCTTGCTCGCTTCGTTGCGGTTGTCGCATTTCCACTCGTAGCGGCGATAGCCGAGATCCTCGAAGGCGTGCCTGGCCATCAGGTAATGCACTTCGGTGGAAAGCGGCGAGCGGGCCATGGCGAAGGAATGCGCGACGCCGCCGACCTCGACCACGCCGTTTGCCGGGTCGGGACGCATGTAGTTGGCCATGCCGACGACATCGCCGCTTGCCTTGTCGTAGAACACTTCGGTGACCCAGCCGGATTTCTGGACGGTGGTCAGCCAGGCATCGAAATCCTCGATGCCGCGGAAATCGTCCTGGGAGAAATACTGGAGGCGCGCATTGATATCGAGACCGCCAAAGGCCTGCCACAGCGCGGCCAGATGCTTGGTGCGATCATAAGGCTCGATGCGGACATACCGGCCTTCCAGGGTCACCGGCTTCGGCGCCGGGCAACCGCTCCAATTCGTCAAATCGCGCATCTGCTGCTCTCCCGAGACACCATTTAACCGGCTCGGAATCGGCCCGGGGATCACCCGAGCCGAATTCCCCAAGCTTTGCCGCTGGCATAGGACAGCTCAGGCATCCGCACAAATGCAAAGTGGTGATGGATGGATCACCACGGCGATTTGATCGGCGGCTCCCCGGCCCGGGGAACGGAGGTTTTCGGTTCGGCAACCGGCGTCTTGGCGGCCGACACCGTCGCCTCGATATGATCGACCAGCGCATCGGCAAGGCCGAGGCGGCCGGCGAGGAGATCGAGGTAGCCGCGTTCGGCGCGGCTGTCCGGCTCGATGGCCAGGCGCGAAGCGGTGTAGAGCTCGACGCGTTCCTCTTCCGTCGTTGCGGCCGCGACGATCGCGTCGAGATCGACGGGATTGCTCAGCTCGTCATCGAGGAACTGTTGTGCTTCGGAATCGAGCCCCGAAAGCCTGACCTTGTCCATGATGCGGGCGCGCTCGGCATCGTCGATATGGCCATCGGCGCGAGCCGCGGCGATCATGGCACGAACCAGGACGAGGACGAAATCGTTGCGAACGACGGCGGGTTCGGTGCTGAAACCGGAATCGGCCGGCGGCGGCAGAAGCTCGGGCAGCGGCTGCGCTTCGGGCTGCGCGACAGGCTCCTTGCCGGCCTGGTAATTCTTGTAGGCCTGGTAGCCGAGGCCGGCGATGGCGGCGAGACCGCCGAGCTTCAGCGCAGCGCCCGTCACTTCCCGGCCGGTGCCGGTACCGAGCAGCACGGCGGCGAGCGCGCCGGCGGCGAGCGGATTGTCCTTGGCCATCTGGGTGACCTGCCCGGCACGACCGCGCACCGTGCCGCCGGCGCCCGGGACCTGCGAACCCAGGAATTGATCGAGCAATTTCTTCGCGTCAAACATACGGTCACACTCCCTTGGCCGGTCGAAGTCGGATTGAGACATAGGAATGCGACGAAGGAAATACAAACGCGAAGACGAAAAAGGCCGTGTCCCGGGGGCACGGCCTCTCCTGCGCATCCATGCGCGGCAATCAGCCCTTCAGGGCAAACGCTTCGGCAGCGAGCCTGGTGATGCCGGCCCAGTCGCCCTTGGCGACCAGGTCCTTCGGCGCCACCCAGGAACCGCCGACGCAGACGACGTTCGGCAGCGACAGGTAGTCCTTCGCATTCGACAGCGAGATGCCGCCGGTCGGGCAGAACAGCGTGCCGGCAAGCGGCGAGGACAACGCCTTCAGGTAAGCCGCGCCACCGGCCTGCTCTGCGGGGAAGAATTTCATGACCTCGTAGCCTTCCTCGCGCAGGCCCATGACTTCGCTGGCGGTGGCGGCGCCCGGCAGAAGCGGGATGTCGGAATCATTGGCAGCGTCGATCAGTTCCTGCGTCGTGCCGGGGCTGACGATGAACTGAGAGCCCGCTTCGACCGCGGCCTGATATTGGGCCGCATTGAGGATGGTGCCCGCACCGGCAACAGCGCCCTCGACTTCGTTGGCAACGGCGCGGATCGCTTCGAGCGCGGCCGTCGTGCGCAAGGTGATCTCGATCGCCTTCAGACCGCCTGCGACCAAAGCCCGCGCCAGCGGCACCGCGGTTGCGACGTCATCAATGATCAGCACCGGTACCACCGGCTGCAATTTGAGGACGGAAAGAAGTGTATCGGTTTTCTTGCTCATGCCGGCCGCCTTTGCTTTAAAACGATTGAAATCGCAGTTCGAATACTCTTCCCGTCCGCATTTGTCGAGACCAAACGGGCGTTTTCGAAAGCCTATTCGAGCAGGATGACGCAGGCTTGACAACAGGCGCCGCAGCGCGTGGCGATACCCGCCCCTAACCCGAAGTGCTTGCTTGTTACCGCATCACAAACCTGTAATCTATGCATAATCGACCTCCGCGAGGCAGCGAGCAATGCGATGGCCAAGGAAATTGAGCGCAAGTTTCTGGTAGCTTCCGACGGATGGAGAAGCGAGGCGGGTCGCGGCACATGCCTGCTGCAGGCCTATGTCGTAACCATGGATGACCGTTCGGCCCGCGTGCGGCTGATGGACGACGAACGCGCCAAGCTGACGATCAAGATCACCAACGGCTCGATGACGCGTGACGAATTCGAGTATGACATTCCGGTCACCGATGCGAAGGAATTAATGGTCAAGGCGATCGGCCTCGTGATCGAGAAGACTCGCTATGAGGTGATGCATGGCGGCTTTGTCTGGGAAGTCGATGTCTACGGCGGCGCGCATGAAGGCCTCGTCATCGCCGAGGTCGAGTTGAGCGCCGAAGGCGACGCGCCGGATCTTCCCGCCTGGCTGGGTGCCGAAGTGACCGGCGACCCACGCTATTCGAACCAGTTTCTGGCCACCTTGGCTTCAAAGAGCGAGCATGAGCTATCACATTGACCCTTCTGAGAACTTCACGAAGGAAATCCGGGCGGTTGGCAGCGAGCAGCTGAACCTCGCGATTGCCGCCTTGACGGAGCGCCCAAAGGGGCTGCTGGAAGCGATTCATGATGCCCGCAAATGCTTCAAGCGGTTGCGTTCCCTCTATCGCCTCACCGCCACCGCGGCGCCCGCTTTCAGGCAGGCCGAAAACGCGCGCATACGGGAGATGGCAAAAACGCTTTCGACGTTTCGCGACGCGACGGCTCTGGCTGAAGTCAGCCAATATCTGCTCAAGCAAGCGCAAAGCAACGAGGAGCGCGCTGCACTGAAGCGGATCGCCAAGATGCTGGCGGTCCGGCGCGACAAACTCGCGGCTGATGAGAAACCGCTGGAGGAAAACGTGGCGACGGCGATTGCTACCTGCGGCCAGGCCCTGGAAGCGCTGTCGCATGTCACTTTCGAGGATGACGGCGACAGGAACGCCAAACACCTGGCGAAAAGTTGGCGCAAAATGCTGAAGCGCGCCGCGGCGGCACGCGAGACCTGCACGGACACGACGGACGCGCATCTGTTTCACGAACTGCGCAAACGCTGCCAGGACTATCGCTACTACCTCTATCTGCTGCAGCCGCTCTGGCCTTCGGCGATGCATGCAAAGAGGGTCGAGGCGACCGAGATCGTCGATCTGCTCGGCCACCACAACGATCTCGCGCTGCTTACCTCCCTCGTCAACGAGCAGCCGGACCTTTTCGGCAAAAGCGAGGACCTCGTCCATCTCCTGTCGGCGGTGATCACGCGACAGGAGGCTCTGCGCAAATCAGCCGTTGCCGCTGCCGGGTCCGTTTTTCGAGATGATCCAGTGGACGAAAGCCGGAAAATCCGACTGTTGTGGCAGGACGAGGCCTGAAACGACTGCATAATGGTCTCATTGCCGCTCATCCGGTCGCCTTGTTCGACAAGACAGGCGCCATCTTCTCGCCGCCGTGACGGTGGCATCTGAAAGTCGCTCGGCGCTGTGAAGTGACATACACGCGCCTGTTCGCTTTGGGGTTGATGCTGCCATTTCGTGGCAGTACCGTGCGGCATGACCCGCTCGACCCGGCTGCTCGACCTTATCCAGCTTCTGCGCACCTACCGCCGCCCGGTGAGCGGCGCAGCACTGGCGCAGCGCCTCGGCATCAGCATCCGCACGCTCTATCGCGACATCGCCACCCTGCAGGCGCAGGGCGCCGATATCCAGGGCGCCCCCGGCTTCGGCTATGTGCTGAAGCCCGGCTTCCTGATGCCGCCGATGATGCTCAGCGAAGAGGAGATCGAGGCGCTGGTGCTGGGTGCCCGCTGGGTGGCGGCGCGAACCGACGACGAACTGAAGGACGCCGCCCGCAATGCGCTGGCAAAGATCGCCGCCGTGCTGCCGGCCGACCTCAGGCGCGAGCTGGAGACCAACTCCCTGCTCGTCTCCTCGGCCAGAAAACCTGTTGTCGGCATCACCGATCTGGCGGCGGTCCGCGAAGCGATCCGCCAGGGCTTCAAGCTCGATATCGGCTATGCCGACATAAATGGCCGATCGACGAACCGGCGCATCTGGCCGTTTGCGCTCGGCTATTTCGAGGAAACCCGCGTTCTCGCCGCCTGGTGCGAGCTGCGCGAGGATTTCCGGCATTTTCGAGCCGAACGGATTGCCTCGATGATCGTGACGGATATCCGCGTTCCGCAGACGCGAGGTCACTTGCTGGCGGAATGGCGCCGGGTCCACAATGTGAAGAGCGACATGTGATCCTACTGCCAGAAACTGACAGCAGGCCTCAATAAAACGGTCTCCGCAAACCACCAAGGAGACGACCATCATGAAAGCCGATTACATCCTGCTCGCCGTCGACAGCCCGGCAGAAAGCGCCAATTTCTACCAGGTCGTTCTCGGCACGACGCCGCTCGAGCTTTCGCCGACTTTCGCGCTGTTCAAGATGAACGAAAGCACCAAGCTCGGCCTCTGGTCGAGGAAGACCATCGAACCCAAGGTGGTCGTCGATGCCGGCGGCAGCGAACTGGCGATTTCCGTCGACGACCGCGAGCGCGTCGATGCGCTGCATGCCGAATGGAGCAGGAAGGGCATCACCATCCTGCAGGAGCCGGTGGCGATGGACTTCGGCTATACCTTCACCGGCGCCGACCCGGATGGCCACCGCCTGCGCGTCTTCACGCCCGAAGGCATCTGACACGAAATGTCGCGGCCCGGCCTCAAACCGCCGGGCCGCGATGCGGATTGCGCGAAAGAGCCGAAAGCTGTATTTCACGCCGCATGACAGACACGCTCAAAACCCCTCGCCCGGAAGCCAGCCTTCCGGATGCCAATGGCCAGTTTCTGGTGGCAGCACTTTACCATTTCATTTCCTTCGACCGGTTCGCCGACTTCCGGCAACCGCTGCAGGCGATGTGCGACGACAATCAGGTGAAGGGGACCCTGCTGATTGCGCACGAGGGCATCAACGGCACGATTGCAGGGCCGCAGGACGGCATCAAGGCCGTTCTGGCCTTTCTCCGCAGCCAGCCGGAATTCACGAACCTCGAGCATAAGGAAAGCTGGGCGTCGTCCATGCCCTTCCTGCGCATGAAGGTGCGGCTGAAGAAGGAGATCGTCACCATGGGCGTCGAGAATATCGACCCCAACAGGGTGGTCGGCACCTATGTCGCGCCGCAGGACTGGAACGCGCTGATCTTGGATCCGGATACGCTGGTGATCGACACCCGCAATGACTACGAGACCGCGATCGGCACCTTCCGCGGCGCCATCGACCCGAAGACCAAGAGTTTCCGCGACTTCCCCGACTGGGTGAAGAACAATACCGATCTCGCCAACAAGCCCAAGATCGCCATGTACTGCACCGGCGGCATCCGCTGCGAGAAGGCAACAGCCTTCATGAAGGAACAGGGCTTCGAGGAGGTCTACCACCTCAAGGGCGGCATCCTGAAATATCTGGAGGAGATGCCGCAGGAACAAAGCCTCTGGGACGGCGCCTGCTTCGTCTTCGACGACCGGGTTTCGGTGACGCATGGCCTGCAGGAAGGCGAGCACACGCTCTGCCACGCCTGCCGCCAGCCGCTGACGCCGGAAGACCTGACGTCGCCCCACCACGAAGAGGGCGTTTCCTGCGTGCACTGCCACGACACGCGCACGGAAGAAGACCGCAAGCGCTACCGCCAGCGCCAGCAGCAGATCGAGCTCGCCAAGAAGCGCGGCGAGCGGCACCTGGGAAGCTGACGATCGAACAAGGCGGTCACTCCGCCTTGTGATTGCCCTTCGGGAACTTCCCTGCCAGTTCCTTGTACCAGTGGCCGCTCTTCTTGATGGTGCGGACCTGGGTTTCGTAGTCGACATGGACGATGCCGAAGCGCATCCTGTAGCCTTCCGCCCATTCGAAATTGTCCATCAGGCTCCAGGCGAAATAGCCCTTCATCGGATAGCCCTCGGCGATCAGGTCGGCCGTGACCGAGAGATGGTCGGCGATATAGTCGAGCCGCGGCTGGTCGTCGACCGCGCCGTTTTCGACGCCCATATTGTAGCAGGCGCCGTTCTCGGTGATGTAGCAATCCGGCAGTTGGTAACGCGCGTTCACCGTGCGGATCAGGTCGCCGAGCGCCTGCGGGAAAACCTCCCAGCCGATGTCGGTCTTGACGTCGCTGACCGGCTTGGCGCTGACCGTTGCCGGATACTCGGCGCCTTCGACCGGATCGTTGGAGACACGCATCGGCGTGTAGTAGTTGACGCCCCACCAGTCGGTCTTCTGGCTGATCGTCGCCATGTCGCCATCCTCGATCGCCGGCATGCGATTGCCGAGCGCAGAGAGGAAGCTCTCCGGATATTCGCCCTTGAAGACCGGGCCGAAGAACACACCGTTGTGGAAATCGAAGGCACGGTCGGCCGCCGCCTTGTCTTCGGCGCTGTCGCTGCCGGCATAGACATGCATGGGGTTGATGACGATGCCGACCGGCAGTTTCGGCTGCTCCTCGCGCACAGTGGCAACGCCGAGGCCATGGGCGAGATTGGTGAAATGCAGCGCCCGAAGGGCTGCATCCATGTTGCGCTCGCCCGGCGCGTGGATGCCCCAGAGATGGCTGAGCCAGACGGAACACCACGGCTCGTTGAAGGTGGCGACCGCATCCAGCCGATCGCCGAGGCGAGCGATCACCGTCTTGGCATAGCGCTGGTAGGCATAGGCCGTCGAGCGCGCCGTCCAGCCACCATCGCCCATCAGAGCCAGCGGCAGGTCCCAATGGTAGAGCGTCGCGAAGGCCTTGATATTGCGGGCCTTCAGGCCGTCGACGAGGCGGTCGTAGAAATCCAGTCCCTTCTCGTTGACCGGGCCGGTGCCCTCCGGGATGATCCGCGGCCAGGCGATGGAAAAGCGGTAGGCCCCGACGCCGAGGCTCTTGATCAGGTCGAGGTCGTCCTCCAGCCGATTATAGTGGTCGCAGGCAATATCGCCGTTGTGGCCCTGATAGACCCGGCCCGGCATGTTGGAGAAGGCGTCCCAGATGGACGGCTTGCGCCCGTCGGCCTTCGTCGCACCCTCGATCTGGAACGAGGCGGTGGCCACGCCGAAGAGGAAATCGCCGGGGAAGCGCTTTGCCAGTTTCTTTGCTTCGACCATCATCGCTCTCCTAAAATCGCGCGGCACCAACCAGGATTCGGCCCGCGTCAGTCATGAAATCTGAAACGTTGCAGTAGAATTGTATGCGGAAAAGTCAACCGTTTTCGGCAAGGCGCCATGCGGCCCAGGCAAGTATCAGCTCTTCATGTTTCAGGAAAAAGAATGGCCTCACAATCCTGATTGTCACGGGCGATGTAGTAGGCGATATGCTCGATGTCCCTTTCAGCCTCGTCGGTAAAAACAACGATCACAAATCGGCGTCTTTCGCCTCGTCTTGATATTTGGCCATGAGGCGCGCCCGAACATCCTTCGCCGGTTTCAGGCGCCCAGCCTCTACATCCGCAAGCCCGCGGGCGATCGAGAGGTCGAGCGCGGCCAGCCGTTTCTCGCGATCCTCGATCATGCGCACGCCTTCTCGCAGCACTTCGCTGCGAGAGTTGTAGCGTCCGCGTTTCACCAGATCGGTCACGTAGTGTTCCAGATGCCGCCCGAGATTTGCGCTGCTGGCCATGCCACCTTCCTCTCCGTCTTCTGACAGGAGGCAATAACAGTCAGCATAGAAGCAAGCGCGAACCGTTAAAGACCGCTGAGGGCGAAGACCTAGACCTTCACCCACGCCCCGTTACGCTTGGAGGACTGGACGCAGGCATCGACGAACACCATGCCCTTCATGCCATCGTCGATTGTCGGATAGATGACAGCCGGGTCGACAGCCTCGCCCTTGCGGCGGGCGAAGATGGCGCGGGCGGCTTCGGTGTAGATATTGGCGAAGCCTTCGAGATAGCCTTCCGGATGGCCCGACGGGATGCGCGAGACGCGGGCGGCGGACGGGCCGGAACCGGCGCCGGCGCGGGTGATCAGCCGCTTCGGCTCGCCAAACGGCGTGTACCACAGGTAGTTCGGATCCTTCTGCGTCCATTCCAGCCCGCCCTTGGTGCCATAGACGCGCACCATCAGCCCGTTCTCGTGGCCGGGGGCGACCTGGCTGCACCAGAGCAGGCCCTTGGCGCGCTGGCCGTCCCTTTCCTTGAAGCGCATCATCACATGGGCGTTGTCGTCCAGCGCCCGGCCCTTGACGAAGCTATCGAGATCGGCGGCAAGCTCCTCCAGTTCGAGGCCCGAGACGAAGGCGCCGAGATTATAGGCATGGGTGCCGATATCGCCGGTCGAACCGCCCGCACCCGACTTGGCCGGATCGGTCCGCCAGGCGGCCTGTTTCTGGCCGGACTGCTCGATGTTTTCCGTCAGCCAGTCCTGCGGATATTCCATCTGCACGAGCCGGACCGCACCGATATCGCCATTCGCGACCATCGAGCGGGCCTGGCGGACCATCGGATAGCCGGTGTAATTGTGGGTCAGGACGAACAGGGCATCGCTCTCGTCGGCCAGCTTCTTCAGCTTTTTTGCGTCCGAAAGCGTCGAGGTCAGCGGCTTGTCGCAGATCACGTGGATGCCGCGCTTGAGGAATTCCTTGGCAGCTTCGTAGTGCACATGGTTCGGCGTGACGATGGCGACCGCCTCGATGCCGTTCTTCAGCTTGGCCTCGCGGATCGCCATTTCCCGGAAATCGGAATAGCTGCGCGACGGATCGAGGCCGAGTTCGGCGCCCGACGCCTTGGCCTTTTCCGGTGTCGACGACAGGGCGCCTGCGACCAGCTCGAAATGATCGTCGAGACGCGCCGCCATACGGTGAACCGCGCCGATGAACGCGCCCGACCCGCCGCCAACCATGCCGAGCCGAATGCGCTTTTCGCGAACCTCTGTGGTTCCTTCGATTGCCATGTTTTTCTCCCTTGGATTTCAGAGTTTGCGGAGGGCTTACCCCCCTCTGTCGGCTACGCCGACATCTCCCCCACAAGGGGGGAGATGGATCGCGAACCTCGTGCCTCCCTTACTCAAAATTTATAAGGGAAAAGAATGATCTCCCCCCTTGTGGGGGAGATGTCACGGAGTGACAGAGGGGGGTTGCCTAGTCTCCAAATAGAATGATGAGAACCGCTAGAGCCCGAGCATCCGCCGGTTGGCCGCTTCGTCGGTGCCGCTGTCGGCGAAATCGTCGAAAGCCTTTTCGGTGACGCGGATGATGTGATGCTTGACGAATTCCGCACCTTCACGCGCCCCGTCTTCCGGATGCTTCAGGGCGCATTCCCATTCGACCACGGCCCAGCCGGCAAAATCGTTGGCTGCCATCTTGGAGAAGATCGCGCCGAAATCGACCTGGCCGTCGCCCAGCGAACGGAAACGTCCGGCCCGGTTGACCCAGCCCTGATAACCGCCATAGACGCCCTGCCGACCGGTCGGATTGAACTCCGCGTCCTTGACGTGGAACATCCGGATGCGATCCTTGTAGATGTCGATGTTTTCCAGATAGTCGAGGCACTGCAGCACGTAGTGCGAGGGGTCGTACAGCATGTTGGCGCGCGCGTGGTTGCCGGTGCGCTCGAGGAACATCTCGTAGGTGACGCCGTCATGCAGGTCTTCGCCGGGGTGAATCTCGTAGCAGACGTCGACGCCGCAATCTTCGGCGTGATCGAGGATCGGCTTCCAGCGGCGGGCAAGCTCGTCGAAAGCGGTCTCCACGAGGCCGGCCGGACGCTGCGGCCACGGGTAGACAAAGGGCCAGGCAAGCGCGCCGGAAAAGCTCGCCATCGCATCGAGGCCGAGGTTTTTCGACGCCGTCAGCGCCAGCTTGACCTGATCGACCGCCCATTGCTGGCGTGCCTTGGGGTTGCCACGGACTTCGGGCGCAGCAAACCCGTCGAAGGCTTCGTCATAGGCGGGGTGGACGGCGACGAGTTGCCCCTGAAGATGGGTCGAGAGTTCGGTCACCTCGATGCCGTTGTCGCGCGCCTTGCCTGCAAATTCGTCGCAATAGGTCTTGGATTCAGCGGCTTTTTTCAGGTCGATCAGGCGTCCGTCCCAGCTCGGCACCTGGACGCCCTTGTAGCCGCAATCGGCGGCCCATTTGGTGATCTCGCCCCAAGAGTTGAACGGGGCGGCATCGCCGGCGAATTGTGCGAGAAAGAGCGCGGGGCCCTTGATGGTCTTCATCTGTCGTCTCCTCCATCGAAAGAAGGCCGCTCATCCCGGCCACATCGATCAAATCTCGAAAAAACCTCTCCGTCGCACGTCAATATAGTAGCAACGGCTTAACCTGAAACGTTGCAGGACGCCCGGAAGCTATCATGTTTGCACCGGCGGGCAATCCGCTTCGGCATAAATTTCGGGAAATCGTCGGGCAATCAGGATGGCAATGAAAGGCTGCCCGCCATCGCGCGACGGGCAGCCCAAGCGTCAGATCAGCATCAGAACGGCGAATCGGGGAAATAGAAATCCTTCGCATTCTCCTTGGTGATCAGCGTCGCATCGATGGTGTAGACGCCGCGAACCGGCACCTGGCCATAGAAATTGGCAACCGTCATCTCAAGCGCCGTACCGACCATTGCCGGCGGATAGAGCACGTCGACCGGAATCATCTTGTCGCCGTCCATGACCCTCTTGACCATGTCCTTCGAGCCGGCGCCGGCCACGACATACTGGATGTCCGTGCGCTTGGCCTGCTCGATCGCCTGCAGTACGCCGACGGCCATGTCGTCGTCCTGGCACCAGACGACGTCGATCTTCGGATACTTGGTCAGATAGTCCTGCATGACCTTGAAGGCGTCGTCGCGGTTCCAGTTGCCGAACTGGCGGTCGAGAACCTTGATGTTGGAGCCTTCGATACCCTTGTCGAAACCGTCCTGGCGCTGCTGGTCGATCGGGATCGGCAGGCCACGGATGACGACGACTTCGGCGTCCGGCGTCGTTGCCTTGATATATTCGCCAGCGGTCTGGCCCAGTGCCGGGTTGTTGCCGGCGACGTAGAGGTCGCGAACCGTGTTGTCGTTGACGCTCGGGGCGCGATCGACGAGCGCGACGAACGTGCCCTTGCCCTTGACTTCCTTGATGGCGTTGACCAGCGGATCCGGGTCGGACGGCAGGATGACGAGCGCGTCGATGCCCTGGGTCTCGAGGTCCTGCACGGCATTGGCCTGACTTGCCGGATCCGGCGACGTCTTGACGATGACATTGAGGCCCGGATGCTGCTCCATCAGGAGCTTGGCAACGCGCTCGGCGTGAAACACGACGCCTGCCGTCCAGCCATGGTCGGCGGCCGGGATTGAAACGCCGATCGTGACCTTCTTCTCCTCCTGCGCGTGGGCCACGCCGGTCAGCGCCATCATGGCGACGGCTGCAACGCCCA
Source organism: Rhizobium giardinii bv. giardinii H152 (assembly GCF_000379605.1). Classification (GTDB taxonomy): domain Bacteria; phylum Pseudomonadota; class Alphaproteobacteria; order Rhizobiales; family Rhizobiaceae; genus Pararhizobium; species Pararhizobium giardinii. Next base: position 256,697 of record NZ_KB902691.1, read on the forward strand.
TTAGTCCTTTACGCATGTTTCTCTCTCCCTGGTGAATGCGGGCCTTTCGTCTTTGAGACCGGGCGACCCATGAACCCGGTTGTTCACGATTTCCGCACAAGCGAGCGCTGCACGAGCATCGCGATGATGATGATCGCACCCTGGATAGCGCCGATCAGATATTCGCTGATGAAATTGGAAAGCAGCATGATGTTGCCGACGAGTTCGAGGATAAAGGCGCCGCAGATCGTGCCCCAGACACGTCCCGCCCCGCCTTTGAGCGCCGTACCGCCGACCACGACGGCGGTGATCGCCTGCAACTCCCAGAGGATGCCGGTCGTCGCCGAGGTCGATCCGAGGCGCGGCACGTAGAGGAGAACCGCGATGGCGACGCAAAGCCCCTGGATGACGAAGGCGATGGTGCGCACACGATTGACCGGAATACCGGAATAGCGGGCGACATCGCTGTTCGACCCGACGGCGACGACATGCCTACCATAGCGGGTGCGGTAAAGGACGAAAGCGGCAACGCCAGTGACCGCAAGAATGACCGCGATCGGAACCGGCATGCCGAGGATCGAGCCGAAATAGGCGGGACGGTACATTTCCTGGAGTTCCGGCTCGCGCAGCGTGATCGCCCCGCCCTGCGACAGCCAGGTGGTCAGGCCGCGATAGATGCCCATCGTGCCGAGCGTCGCGATGAATGGTTCGATCCGGCCGACTGTGGTGATCAGGCCATTGGCGAGGCCGCAGAGTGCGCCGGCAATGACCGTGAACAGAACGGCCGCGGTCAGCATCAGCGCGGGATCGGCAATGGCACCCGAATTCATGAACAGGATCATCAGGCTTGCGACAAAGGCAACCATCGACCCAACGGACAGATCCAGATCGCCCGAGGAGATCACGAAGGTCGCGCCGACCGCGATGATGGCAATGAAGGCGCTGCGGGTCGCGACATTGGCGAGGTTGGTGATGCCGATGAAATTCGGATTGACGATCGCCCCGAGAATAAGGAGCAGCACCAAGGCCGCGAAGGGCGCGACAGCCCGAAGATCGATATCCCGCCAGGTCCGGCGCCGGATTGCCCGGGTTTCCTCGTTCACGCTCATATCCAAACCAACCTCCCGTCCCATTGTCCCTGGGAATTTCTTCTGTTTCGCGCCGTTATGCCGGATCAGGCGACCGCCTTTTTCTTCAGTCCCGCCGCATAGCGCATGATTTCCTGCTCGGAGATTTCCTCCCCCTCCAGCATGCCGACGATCCGTCCCTCGCGCATGACCGCAACGCGGGTGCAAAGGCCGATCACCTCCGGCATTTCCGACGAGACAACGACGATCGCGCGGCCGTCGCGGGCAAGCGCCGAGATGAAGTGATAGATCTGCTGCTTGGTGCCGACGTCGATGCCGCGGGTCGGCTCGTCGATGATGATGATCTCCGGCTCGGTTTCCATCACCTTTGCGAGAAGCAGCTTCTGCTGGTTGCCGCCCGACATGCGGCCGGCGACCACATTGCCGTCGCGCACCCGGATGTCGAAGCGCCGGCGTGCCCGCTCCAGGGCGGACGCCTCGCTCGCGGGGCTGAGATAGCCGAACTTGCCGTGCTTCTCCAGCGACTGCAGCGTCAGATTGGCGGTCATGCGCGAATTGAGAAGCAACCCCTTGGACTTGCGATCCTTGGTCATGTAGGCAAGGCCGCAACGGTTTGCCGCATGGACGTCGCCTGACGGCACCGCCTCCCCCTTGATGATCACCTCACCGTGGGTGCGAGAGCGCAAGCCGGCGACCGCCTCCATCAATTCGGTCCGGCCCGAGCCGATCATGCCGGAGAAGCCGAGGATCTCGCCCTTGCGGACCTCGAAGTTCGCATCGCGGACATAGCCGGTCGAGAGCGCGTTGACGCTGAGCATGACCTCTTCGTCGACATTCGGCTCCCGCTTGGCCGGATAGAGCTTGGAGAGCTCGCGGCCAACCATCAGCTGGGCGATCGATTCACCGTCCAGGAGCGATGTCGGCGACGTCTTGATCCACTGGCCGTCGCGCAGGACCGTGACCCGGTCCGTCAATTCCATGACCTCGTCGAGCTTGTGCGACACGAAGACGAAGCTCGTGCCCTGGTCGCGCAGCTTGCGCACCTGTCTGAACAGGAAATTGGTCTCCTCGCGCGAGAGCACCGCGGTCGGCTCATCCATGAACACCACCCGCGCATCACGGCTGATCGCCTTGGCGATTTCCACCATCTGCTTGTCGGCGATGGAAAGCGTGCTGATCATCGCATTTTCATCGACATGCGAGCCGAGGAGATCAAGGACGCGGCGCGCCTCGGAGCGCATGTATTTGCGGTCGAGCACACCGAAGCGGGTGACTTCGCGACCGAGAAACAGGCTCTCGGTGACGGTCAGGTGTTCGGCCAGATTGAGTTCCTGGTGAATGATGACGATGCCGAGCGCCTCTGCCGCGCCATTGGGCGGCAGCTTGACCGGATTGCCATCGAGAATGATTTCGCCTGAGGTCGGCTGCTCGAAACCGGAGAGTATCTTGACGAGGGTCGACTTGCCGGCGCCGTTCTCGCCCATCAGCGCATGGATCTCGCCGGCACGCAGGTCGAAATTGACACTGAAGAGCACCTGCACGCCGCTGAAAGATTTGCTTATTCGCCTAGCGGAAAGCACCACCGTGCCGGCGTCGACGGCCTCCGAATCCATCACGTTCCCTCCCTGCGGCTCCCATCCGCTTGGGTGTTATGTAAACCTTTACATAGATCGTGTAAAGGTTTACATCTGGGCAGAACACAGAATTTCCGAGGGCGGCCTTTGACGCCTGGGGAAGTCTGTGTAGTGTCCCGCCGAGCTAACCCAAGGCAGAACGCAGTGTCGAATTCCACGCCGGCAACAATCGAGGACGTCGCCCGTATCGCCGAGGTTTCGATCGCGACGGTCTCGCGGGCGATCCATACGCCGGAAAAGGTCGCGAACTCGACACGCCTCAAGGTCAACCAGGCGATCGCCATCACCGGCTATACGACCAACGCCATGGCGCGCAGCCTGAGGCTCGGCCGGTCGAACATGATTCTCGTCGTGGCACCCGACATCGGCGACCCGAACTTCTCCAACATTCTCGTCGGACTGGAAAACGAGGCGCGCTCGCATGGTTACGGCGTGCTGATCGGCCATACGCAGAACGACCCGCAGCGCGGACTGGAATATCTGAAGTTCCTCAATTCCAACCAGGCGGCCGGGCTCATCCTGTTCACCGGTATACTGCCGTTCGGCCATCAGGCGATGACCGCGCGGCTGCCGCCCAGCGTCGGTGTCTTCGAACCGGTGTTCAACGGCGGCATTCCCTATGTCGGCGTCGACGACATCGAAGGCGCGCGCAAGGCGGTCGACCTGCTCATTGCCGAGGGCCACCGCAAGATCGCCTTCGTCGGCGATTGCCGCACCCGGCTTGCCTATAGCCGGCGGCGCATGGGCTATGAGGCCGGGATGGACGCGGCCGGTATCGGCACCGATCTTCGCATCGTGCTCGAAGGTGACGGCACCATCGAAAGCGGACGGCTGGCGGTCGAGCAGCTGTTCATGCGCGATACGCTGCCGAGCGCCTTCATGTGCGTCAACGACCAGACCGCGATCGGCGTGATGATCGGCCTTGGCGCGCGAGGCTATGATGTCCCGCGGGACTTTTCGGTGACGGGCTTCGACGACGTGCCGCAGGCGGTCTTCACGTCCCCGGCCCTCACCACCATCCGCCAGCCGCGCACGCTGATCGGCAAGCATGCGATGGCGCTGCTGCTGGAGCTGCTCTCCGACGGCCGGCCGGCCGAGACGGAAATCCTGCTGCGTCCGGATCTTGTCGTGCGCAACTCGGTTTCGGCGCCGTCGCGCGCGTGGACGAAGCGCTGAGGCTTGCGGTCAGCGCTTCGCCGAGCGTCCCGCCACCGATCGATCAGGCATAACGCCGTTGCGCAGGGTGCCGCACGACATTGGCAGTGTGGCCCGGCTGCGAGACGGTAAACTGATCGGCAAGCCCCTTCAGCCCGGCGCTGACGCGCATCAGATTGCGGGTCGCGGCATGGGTCTCTTCGACCATGGCGGCATTTTGCTGGGTCATCTGGTCCATGCCCGTTACCGCCGTGTTGATCTCGCTGATACCGATCGCCTGCTCGCGCGCAGATCCGGCAATGGCATCGATATGTCCGTTGATATGCGTCACCTGCTCGCCGATGGTGCGCAGCGCCTCGCCGGTACGGTTGACAAGGGAAACGCCCGTCAACACATCCTCGAAGGACTTGTCGATCAGCGACTTGATTTCCTGAGCAGCAGCAGCCGATTTTTGCGCCAGTTCGCGAACTTCCTGAGCGACCACGGCGAAACCCTTCCCCGCATCGCCCGCACGTGCAGCCTCGACTCCGGCATTGAGGGCAAGCAGATTCGTCTGGAACGAGATCTGGTCGATGACGCTGATGATCTGGGTGATCTTTTGCGAGGATTCCTCGATCGCGCTCATCGCGGCAACCGCCTGTTCGACGACCTCGCCGGATTTGCGGGCTTCTTCGGTCGCATGACCAACAACGCGGCGGGCTTCCTCGGTGCGGATTGCCGCCTCCTTCGAGATCGTCGTGATTTCCTCAAGAGCGGCCGCAGTCTGCTCGAGCGAGGCGGCCTGCTGCTCGGTGCGGCGGGCCATATCATCCACCGCGGTCACAAGTTCGCCGGCATTGCCCGAGGTCTCGCCTGCGGCAAGCACGATCGATCCGAGTGTCTCGTCGAGCGTGGCGAGCGCCGAATTGAAATTGGACCGCAGTTCGCCGAACTGCGGTGCGAGCGCCTGGTCGATCGAAGCGGTAAGGTCCCCCCTGGCAAGCCCGGTCAACGACTTGTCCAGCGCGGAAAGCGCCTCGTCCTGCTGTGCGCCGAGCGCCTGACGCTCCGCCTCCACCTTCACTCGCTCGGCCTGCAAGGCTTCGAGATAGACCGATATCGCGTAGTCCATGTCGATGAACGCCGCCTTCATGATGGCCGTTACCTCGGCACTGATGGCCTTGGCTTTCTTTTTGTAGAGGAAACCTTCCAGATGCTTTTCCACCACGGCCTTGATGATCGATTCCATGATCAGCGCGTAACCGCCGATATACCAGCGCGGCTCGAGACCAAGGCGGGCATGGGCCTTGCCGATTGCGGTCACCGCGTCGACATAGGTCTCGTCAAAAGCGCCGCTCGCGATCTGGTCCCAATGCCGGGCCTGACGGGACTTGGCGCTCTTGACGTGCGCGTCGCTGGAGAAGAATTTTGCAGTGATCGGATTGGCCGTCGCCTTGCGGTAGAAAGCATCGAGCGCGCCGTCCAGCGAGGCCGAAATGGTGGGCTTTGCCCGACCCAGGGCAATACGCTCCTCGTCGCCTAGTCCGACGAAATCCAGCCGCTCTTTGAGGTGTTGGGGTCTGGAAGCAGAAACAGTCATGCCGGTCATCCTACATCGAAAATTGAAAAGAGATGCGGACTGCTCGATCGGCTTCATGCCGGCAGGTAAGAATACGCGCCTGGCAAGCGTTAGGCCGCCATGGTTAAGATTGCCTTTAAGCCTTGGCAGCCTAATGGTGGCAAAATGATCGATCTTATTGATTTTATTTCCTGAATCGTTCTCTACGACATTTGTCGACAAAATGTCGCATAAGACCAAAGGCGCTATCAAAGCGGCTGTCAGCAGGAAGGGCGCCGATAGCGCCCTTCCGAAATGCTTGATGGAAATCGACTGAACGCTCAGACGTAACGGTTGACGACGTTCTCAAGCAGTTCCTGCTTGCCGGATTTCGGCTGCGGGTTGATGTCCCTGGCCTCGACATAGTGCGCGATCTCTTCCAGCGAATATTCGCCGCGCAGCATCTTCTGGCTTTCGGGCGTATCCCAACCGGCATAGCGATCGGAAAGCGGCTGGGACAGCGCCTTGTCCTCGATCATCTTCGCTGCCGCCTTCAGGCCGCGGGCGCAGCAATCCATGCCGCCGATATGGCCGATCAGCAGGTCTGCCGGATCGAGCGACTGGCGGCGCAGCTTGGCGTCGAAGTTGGTGCCGCCGGTCGTAAAGCCGCCGCCTGCCAGAACATGGTAGTAGGCGAGCGCCATTTCCGGAACGTTGTTGGGGAACTGGTCCGTATCCCAGCCGGACTGGTAGTCGTTGCGGTTCATGTCGATCGAGCCGAAGATGCCGAGCGCGTTGGCAAGCGCGAGTTCATGCTCGAAGGAGTGACCGGCAAGGATCGCATGGCCCTGCTCGATATTGACCTTCACCTCGTTTTCGAGGCCGTTCTTCTTGAGGAAGCCGTAGACCGTTGCGACGTCATAGTCGTACTGATGCTTGGTCGGCTCCTGCGGCTTCGGTTCGATCAGGATCGTGCCCTTGAAACCGATCTTGTGCTTGTATTCGACGACGAGGTTGAGGAAGCGGCCGAGCTGATCCAGCTCGCGCTTCAGGTCGGTGTTGAGCAGGGTTTCATAGCCCTCGCGGCCACCCCACAGCACGTAGTTCTCGCCGCCTAGCTTCTGGGTCGCGTCCATGCAAGTCTTTACCGTCGCGGCCGAGAAGGCGAAGACGTCCGGATCCGGATTGGTCGCGGCGCCCGACATGAAGCGACGGTTGGAGAAGAGGTTTGCCGTGCCCCAGAGCAGCTTGACGCCGGTCGCGGCCTGCTTCTCGGCGAAGTAGTCGACGATCTCGTTGAGGTTCTTCGTATTCTCGGCAAAGTTCTTGCCTTCCGGGCGCACGTCGGCGTCGTGGAAGCAATAGTAGGGCACGCCGAGCAGCGAGAAGAATTCGAAGGCGACGTCGGCCTTCAGTTTCGCGGCTTTTATGGTGTCTTCGAACCACGGGCGCAGGAAGGTCTGGCCGCCGAAGGGGTCGCCGCCCGGCCAGGTGAAGGTGTGCCAGTAGGCGACCGCAAAGCGCAGGTGGTCTTCCATGCGCTTGCCGAGGACGATCTCCTCCGGCTGGTAGTGGCGGAAGGCCAGCGGGTTGGTGCTGTCGGGGCCTTCATACTTGATCTTGGCGATATCGCCGAAGAAACCGGTGCTCATGGATATTTCCTCTCTCTTGTCTTGGTATGGTCAGTAAGCGGCGCGGATCGCGGGATAGAGCCGGCGATAGCGTTGATAGGCATCTTCATACGCCGCCTTGAGCGCAGCGTCGGGCTGAACGGTTTCGGCGGTAACCGGGGCGGTGAAGACCGACAACGGATCGGCCTTGGTCGCGGCGACGAGACCGAGGCGGGCAGCACCGAAGGCAGCGCCAAAATCGCCATCCGCCGGGATTTCGACGGGAATACCGAGCGCGGTCGCAATCGACTTCAGCCAGTAGCGCGAGCGCGAACCGCCACCGATAGCGGTGACGCGGGATAAGGTGGTGCCGGCGGCCTTGAGGGCCTCCAGGCTATCGCGCAGCGCAAAGGACACACCTTCGAGAACCGCCTGGGTCAGCACGACGCGACTGCTTTCATGGCCGAGACCGGCAAAGACGCCGCGGATCGCTGCATCGTTGTGCGGCGTGCGCTCGCCGGAAAGATAAGGCAGGAAGGTCACGCCCGACGGTGCCTTCAGCGTTTCGCCGAGTTCCCCCGTCAGCTCGCCGGCACTTCTGCCGGTTACGCCGGAGTGCCAGTTGAGCGCGTCGGTCGCCGACAGGATGACGCCCATCTGGTGCCACGTGTCGGGAAGCGCGTGGCAGAAGGCGTGGACGGCGCTTGCCGGATTGGGCAGGTAGCTGGAATTGGCGGCGAACAGCACGCCGGAGGTGCCGAGCGAGACGAAGGCATTTCCCTCGCCGACCGTGCCCATGCCGCAGGCGGAGGCCGCATTGTCGCCGGCGCCACCCGCAACGACGACGCCCGAACCCATGCCCCAGCTGGCGGCAAGATCGCTCCTCAATTGGCCGCCCGCCTCGGTGCCTTCCACCAGGCTCGGCATGTGGCGCTCCTTGAGGCCGGTTGCGGAAAGCAGGCTTTCCGACCAGGCGCGCTTGCCTGTGTCCAGCCAGGAGGTCCCGGCAGAATCGGACATTTCCGAGATATGCTCGCCGGTCAGCCAGAGACGCAGGTAATCCTTGGGCAGGAGCACCCAACGGACCCTGGCAAAGATTTCCGGTTCGTTTTCGGCAACCCAGACCAGCTTCGGCGCGGTGAAGCCGGGGAAAACGATGTTGCCGGTCAGGGCGCGGAATTGGGGATCGGCATCCAGGGCCGCCGCCTGTTTGAAACTGCGCGTATCGTTCCAGAGGATGCAGGGGCGCAGCACCTTGTCCTGGTCGTCGAGCAGTGTCGCCCCGTGCATGTGGCCGGAAAGGCCGACGCCTTTGACGGCGGCGAGTTCTGCCGGATAGGCCGCCTTCAGCCCGGCGATCGCCTCCTCCGTCGCCCGGATCCAGTGTGCCGGATCCTGCTCCGACCAGCCGGGATGCGGACGCGAAACGTCGATGGCGCCCGATGCCGAACCGATGACCCGCTGGCCGTCATCGATCAACAGCGCCTTTACCCCGGACGTGCCGAGGTCGATCCCCAGATACATGAAGGTCTCCCTGTAGTTCTTTATCGTTCTTCGCCCTGCCCGGGCTTTTGGTTTTCGTCACCCTTCGTCGAAGGGCAGGTTGTCCTTGAGGAAAATGTCGATGTAGATGCGCTCCTGTGCGCCGATGACCGCGGCGCCATCGGCCTTGGCCTTTAGCACCCGCACGGCGCTGCGCACTTCGTGGCCGGCATCCTGATTGAGGACGGCGTCGATCAGCCCCTCATTCAGCGCCGCGCGCGTATGCCGCGTCAGTTCATGAGCAATGACGCAGACAGGCGGAGCGTCTTTTCGCTGCTTCAAGGCGGCGATCAGGCCACGATTGCCGGCACCGAGGCTGTAGATGCCGACAGTCCCGGGCGATGCGGCAAGCGCCTCGCCGACAAGCTTTTCCGTCAGGACAGGATCATCCTGTCCCTCGATAACCGGCAGCAGCGTGTGGCCCGGAAAGTCCTCGTCCATCACCGCGCGAAACCCGTCGAGGCGTTCGCGATGGTCGCGCACCAGCATCGAACCGGCAAGCACGGCGATCGGCCCGGGTCGGCCACCGAGGAAACGGCCCAGCAGGCTTGCCGCCGTTCGCCCTGCCGCAACGTTGTCCACGCCGGCGAAATGATCGCGCGCAGAGCCGGCCAGATCGGAAACCAGCGTCACCACCGGAATACGGTCGGCCCGCAGGCGGTTTACGGCGGCAATCACTTCCGGAGATTCAACCGCCACCACCGCGACACCGGCCGGCGCCGTCGCGCGGACCTCGTCGAGCGCCGCAACCAGGGCTTCGGCGTCGAAGGCCGGAACCTTGACGATGGAAATCACCATCCGCTCCAGCGGCCCGCGGGCCATCGCCGCATGCACTTCCGCTTCAAGACCGCGCATGAAGGAATTATCGCCGGAGGGCAGGATGAAGACGAACGGGTATTTACGGCTTTTGGCGAGGTTCGCCGCCGCCACATCGCGGACGTAGCCAATCCTCTCGATTGCCTGCTCGACACGGTCGCGGGTGACCTTGCGAACACCTGCGCGCTGGTTCAAGACCCTGTCTACGGTCGCAAGGCTGACCCCGGCCGCAGCGGCAATATCGTGAACTGTCGGGCGCATGTTTCCTCCGCGAGAACCTTTACCGGAAAATTTGAGGTACGTAAATCAGAAAATTACTCCGGCATTTTGAAAGCGGCTTGGCACGCCGTCGAGCGCTAGGCAAGACGCTTGCTTGAAGACGTTCCTGAAGGCCGCGCCGCCATCGCTTCTCCCGGCTTGTGCGAGAGCCACATCCATATAGCGATTTGACATGGACGAGCGCAAAGCCTCGTTTGGCAGCGCATTCGGACCGGGCTTGGGGCCGGAGACGGGCACGCATGGACATCGGCGGGGAAGAGCGCGCGCGCGTGGAGAGCGGGAGAAATGCGTCGCTGTTCATGCAGACTGCCCCGAGGAATCACCTTAGGGCAGTCTGGTCGATCACACCGGTGGCGTACAGAGGTTTTCGCGACAGCGGCAGGTCAATGACCGCCCCCGCCGCCGCCCGGCGCAGCCTGCGGCTTCTTGATCAGGAACGCGGCCACGACCAAGGCTGCGAACAGGAAGGTGAGGATCAGGAAGACATCGATGAAGGACAGGATCGTCGCCTGCTGCTGCACCATGCCGGAGAGTTTCTGGATGGCGATCGTTGCGCCGTCGAGACCGTGCGAATTGTATTTCGCGATCATGCTGTTTAGCTGGTCGACGGCTTCCGGGTTGCCCCACTGAACATGCTCCTGCAGCCGGGCATAGTGCTCTTCCTGGCGCTGCGTCAGGATGGTGTTGATCGCAGCGAGGCCGACGGCGCCACCGAGATTGCGGGTCAGGTTGAACAGGCCGGAGGCGCCGCGAACCCGCTCCGGAGACAGCGTCCCGAGCGCGACGTTGTTGATCGGCACCATGCAGAGCATCAGGCCGCAACCGCGCAGGATCTGCGGAACGAGGAGTTCGTAGAAATCCCAGTCGGCTGTCATGTGGCTCATCATCCAGGTGCCGGAGGCGAAGCTGGCAAAGCCGATCGCCATCATCACACGCGGATCGAGCTTCGTCGACAATTTGCCGGCGATCGGCGCCGTGCAGAACATCGCAAGGCCCGAAACGAACATGGTTTCGCCGATCATCAGCGAATCATAGCCGCGGATCCGGCCGAGATAGAGCGGATAGAGATAGGTCAGGCCATAAAGACCGATGCCCATGATGAAGGAGAACAGCGAACCGAAGGCGAAGTTGCGGTTGGCGAAGGCTCTTAGATCGACGATCGGGAACTCGACGTTGAAGGCGCGGTAGAAGAAGACCAGTGCGCCGATCGCGGAGGCGATGGCACCGAGGAAGATATACTCGTCGCTGAACCAGTCATTGGCATTGCCTTCCTCGAGCACGTATTCGAGCGAGCCGAGGAAGACGGCCATGGAGAGCAGGCCCCACCAGTCGAACTTCTTCATCAGGCCGAGTTCGGGCTTGTCGAAGTCGATGAAATTCCAGGTGACGATCGTCACCAGAATACCGGGGATGATGTTGACGAGGAACAGCCAGTGCCAGGAGAAGGCATGGCTGAGATAGCCGCCGACCGTCGGGCCGATGGTCGGGGCGAGCGTGGCAACGAGGCCGATGATCGGCGAGACGATGCTGCGCTTGGACGGCGGGAAGATCGTGAAGGCGGCCGCAAAGACCGACGGGATCATGCCGCCGCCGATGAAGCCCTGCAGCGCCCGGTAGACGATCATCTGGTCGATATTGGTGGCAGTAGCCGCAAGCGCGCTGGCGATGGTGAAGCCGGCCGCCGAAACCGAAAAGAGGATGCGGGTTGAAACGATGCGCGCCAGCGTGCCCGACAGCGGGATCATGATCACTTCGGCGATCAGGTAGGCCGTCTGCACCCAGGCGACCTCGTCGGAGCCGGCGCTGAGGCCCGCCTGGATTTCCGCAAGCGAGGCCGAGACGATCTGGATGTCGAGGATCGACATGAACATGCCGAAGACCATCGCGAAGAAGGCGATCAGGCGCTTCGGATCCATCCGCTCGGCCGCACCGGCGTCAGGAAGCGGGATCGTGCCCGCAGTGGCAGTGGCAGCCATCGGCTCTTGCTCCCGGCCCGGCTCCCGTTGCGACGAACGGTGCGGCCATCTTGGTCATCAACGTAAAATGCGTAGCTTTCATCCGGCTTCCGGACGACTGGTTGATCGCGAGACGCCCCTCATCCGGCCTATCGGCCACCTTCTCCCCGTTTGACGGGGAGAAGGGACAAGCGGCAAGCTCTGTTATCCCCTCTCCCTGCATGCGGGGAGAGGGCTAGTTGGAGGAGCTTGGTCGAAAGAACAAGGCTATCACGGGCACCCGATCACTTGACCGCGGCGACAGCCTGGTGCTGCGGCGCCGTGCGGGTATCGACATCGACGACGACGCTGAGACCCGCGCGCAACCGTCCGCTGTCGAGCACGTCCTTCGGGAAGACGATGCGGACCGGCACGCGCTGGATCACCTTGGTGAAGTTGCCGGTGGCGTTTTCAGCCGGCAGCAGCGAGAAGACCGCACCGGAGGCCGGCGAGATCGACTGCACGGTGCCGACGATGGGCTCCTCGTCGAAGGCGTCCACATGGATGCTGACCTTCGAGCCCGGCACCATGTGGGCGATCTGCGTTTCCTTGAAATTGGCGTCGATATAGAGCTGGTCGACCGGAACAAGGGCAGCCAGGCGCTGGCCGGCGGACACCAGGTCTCCGTCCTGAACGGCGAGATTGCCGACGATACCGTCATAGGGTGCTTTCAGGACCGTGAAGCCGAGGTCACGCTCGGCCTTGTCGCGCGCCAGTTCGAGCGAGCGGATGGTGCTCTCTGCTTCGGCGCGCTGCGCGGTCAGGACCGCGATGTTGGCGTTCGCGGCAACGATATTGGCATCCGCACCGGCGAGGTTGGCCTTGGCCTGGTCGAGCGCAACCTGCGCGCTGTCGAGGTCGGCGACCGTACCGACTGCCTTTGACTGGAGCTCGCTGGCACGCTTGAAAGTGATTTCGGCGCCCCGGACGCTCGCCTCGAGCGCGGCCTTCTGGGCCTGCGTCTGCTGCAGGCTGGCCTTGGCGCCGGCGATCTGCGCGTCGAAGCGCTGCAACGACAGCTTTTCGGTGTCGATCTGCGCCTTGGCCTGGTCGGCAGCGATGCGGTAATCTTCCTTGTCGAGCGTGATCAGCGGGTCGCCAGCCTTGACATGCTGGTTGGCAACGACGTTGACCTTCTCGACATAACCGGAAACCTTCGGCGAGATCGAGGCGATGTCGCCCTCGATATAGGCATCGTCGGTCGAGATCATGAAGCGGCCATTGGTCCACCAGTCGTAGCCGTACCAGCCGCCGGCCGCGAGCGCAGCCATGGCGATCATCGGCATCAGAAGTTTGCGGCGCTTCGGCGCCGGCTTTTCCTCAGCCACGACAGCCTGCGGTGCCGCTTGCGCTTCGGTGGCGGGCTCGGTTACGCTCTTGGCTTCCGGGGTCGCGATGTGTTCGCTCGGAGCTTCGAAATCGTCGCCGACGGGGCGAACATGCGCAGCACCGGTCTTGCTTGAAACTGACATTGCGTCACCAACCCTTATGTGGGAGAATTCGAACCGAACCGTTCAGTTCGATTGACATAATGGCAAATCGCTCGCATATCAAGTGAAATCGAACCGATCGGTTCGAAAAAGTTAACAACGAGACAAGAAATGTCCGGACAAGACGAAAAATTGGCAGAACCGGCAGAACCGAATGTGACGAAGGCGCGGGGCGGCGAGAACAGTCCGGCCGACGCATGCGCTCTTCCCGGCCGCCGCGCCGCCGGCGAGGATCCGGCCAAACGCGGCCAGATCATCGATGGCGCCAAGCGCGTGTTCATGAGCGTGGGCTTCGACGCCGCCAGCATGAACGACATAACGCGGGAAGCCGGGGTGTCGAAAGGCACCATCTACGTCTATTTCGAAAACAAGGAAGAGCTGTTTGCGGCGATGATCGAGCGCGAGCGCAATCGCGTCGTCCAGACCGTCAAGCACGCGCTCGACGATCACGAGGCGATCGACGAGGCGCTTTTCGACTTCGGCGTGACGCTGACCACGCATATCACCGCCGACCCCACCATCCGCGCCATGCGCATGGTCGTGGGCGTCAGCGACCGCATGCCACAGCTGGCCAAGCGCTTTTTCGCAGCGACGCCGGAAAGTGGCCTGACCGTCCTTCAGGCCTATCTCGACAGGCAGGTCGCCGCCGGCGCGCTCGACATCGAGGATACCGACCTGGCCGCCCGGCAATTCATCGAACTCTGCCTGGCCGGCATGTTGAAGCGCCGCCTGTTCAGCGAAATGACCGAAACGCCCGAACGCGGCTATATCGAAAAAACCGTGGCCTCGGCCATCAGGCTGTTCCGGGCGGGCTACGGCACCGGGGCGCATCGCTGACGACCTTGCCTGGTCGCCTGCCTGCGCCAGTTTTCTCCCTATTCAGCAACCACGATCAAGCGCGGCTCGGCTACAGGCGCTAAAACGGCATCCGGTTTGCTGCGGGAGGCGAAATGAATGCTATCGGCAAGGCGGTCTGGTTCATCGAAAGCCACTTCGCCAGCGATATTACACTGGAAGACGTCGCCGAGACGGCGGGGCTTTCCCGCTACCATCTCTCGCGCGTCTTCGGCCTGACAACGGGCCGGTCGATCAGTGAATATATCCGGGCCCGGCGCCTGAGCGCGGCGGCCTTGTCGCTTGCCGGCGGCGCACCCAACATTCTCGCAGTCGCCCTTGATGCGGGCTACAACTCGCATGAAGCCTTCACCCGTGCCTTCCGCGATCATTTCGGCGTGACGCCGGAAGAGGTCCGCAACCGGGGGCACCTTGGCGACCTCGATCTCATGGAGCCTATCCGCATGGACACCACGCCCCTCCCCAAACTGGAAGAACCCCGTTTCGAAACCACGCCCGCCATGCTGATGGCGGGTCTGCAGCAGACCTACAGCCATGGCGGCAATGCCGGGATTCCCTCTCAATGGCAGCAATTCAACGTGTATTTCGGCGAAATCCCCAGCCAGATCGGCAATGTCGCCTATGGCATCTGCACGCAGGCAGACGGCCAGGACGGCAGCTTTCAATATATGACCGCGGTCGAAGTGCGCGCTACTGATGGCTTGCCGGCCGGCTTCGAATCCCTGAAGCTTCCCGCCCAGACCTATGCGGTGTTTGCCCATCGCGGCCATATCTCCAGCATTCAGGCGACTTGCCATGCGATCTTTGCCGAATGGCTTCCCGCCTCAGGTTACGAGCACGCCGGACTTCCGGATCTGATGGAGCGTTATGACGACCGGTTCGATGTCCGCACCGGCACGGGGCTCACCGAAATATGGATTCCGGTGACCAATTAACGGTATCAATAGCCGCCGGAATGCCCTGCAGCGCTTGTCATGGCGCAGATTCTGCATACATAGGGAAAGTCATTTCGCCCGCGCCACCCCTCGGTTGCGCGGGCTCCCTTATGTGCCCTTTGAATCGAGGAAGGAACCACCCCCCGATGCAGGACATTTTGCTCCTTTTGCAAGATCCGACCGCCTGGATTGCCCTGATCACGCTGATCGTCATGGAGGTCGTGCTCGGCATCGACAACCTCATCTTCATCTCGATCCTGACCAACAAGCTGCCGGCGGAGCACCGCGAGAAGGCCCGTCGCATCGGCATCGGCCTGGCGCTGCTCATGCGGCTCGGCCTGCTGGGGACGATCGCCTGGATCGTGCAACTGACGACGCCGGTGTTCGAGGCCTTCGGCCATGGCTTCTCCTGGAAGGACATGATCCTTATCGCCGGCGGCCTGTTCCTCGTCTGGAAGGCCACCAAGGAAATTCACCACAATGTCGATCCGCAGGATCACGAGGAGGATTTCATTGCCAGCTCGGCGACCACCGGCTTTGCCGCAGCGATCGGCCAGATCCTGCTGCTCGACCTGGTGTTCTCCGTCGACAGCATCATCACCGCCGTCGGCATGACACCGCATCTGCCGATCATGGTGGTCGCCGTCGTCGTCGCCGTCACCGTCATGCTGGTGGCGTCCGGCCCGCTTGCCCGCTTCATCGAGAGGAACCCGACCATCGTCATGCTGGCGCTCGGCTTCCTCCTGATGATCGGCACGACGCTGATCGCCGAAGGCGCCGGCTTCCATGTGCCGAAAGGCTATGTCTACGCCGCCATGGCTTTTTCTGCCCTTGTCGAAGTGCTCAACATGCTGTCGCGCCGCAAGCGGCAGAGGGAAAAGGCTGCGCAACACTGACCACGCGATAGAACCGGGGCAAAGAGCCCGAGAGCATGAAGGGAGCGCTGCCGGATGGCGGCGCTTCCTTTTTTTGTCAGGTCGCTGGTCATCGGGAGCCTGTCGCGACCGGCGGACAGGACATGAAAAAGCCCCGGGACCGCCCATCCCGAGGCTTTTCAACGTTTGCACACAGTGAGGATACGAAGCCGAAGGGGTAAGGAGCTCGTCTGCCTTTTCGTTGGCCACGAAGAGAAACCGGAAAAATCTCCGTATTCTCCATCTCCCTCGCGTCCGGTTGCCACGGATTCGCATTCCTCAGCAAGAAAACGGCCGGCCGCAGCAATGGTTCCAGCTTTTTCGACTATTTTTCCGCTCTGCCTTCAGGTTTTTCAGCCCTGCGCAAAGCCTTGCCGCCGCTCCCTGTCGAAAAACGCGCGATTTGCCGGTAGCCGGGCACAAAACCCGCGGCCAACGGCTGGAGCGCAGTTTTCCTTGACGCGCCCGGTTGAATATGGTCTCACGCCAGCCAAATGGAATTTCCGGTATTTTCCGCCATTTCAGGCATCAATCGGGCATTTCCTTCCCTTAAAGCATGCGCCTTCGCGTCCGGACACCACTCCCCGGCACCAAAGGCCGAAAGCACGTCAACGCGGGCCAGGATCATGATAGACAGACCAGTCCGGGTGCGGATTGCACCTTCCCCCACCGGCGAGCCGCATGTCGGCACCGCCTATATCGCCCTTTTCAACTATCTCTTCGCGAAGAAGCACGGCGGCGAATTCATCCTGCGCATCGAGGACACCGATGCCACCCGCTCGACGCCGGAGTTCGAGCAGAAGGTGCTGGACGCGCTGAAATGGTGTGGGCTGAAATGGTCTGAAGGCCCGGATATCGGCGGTCCCTATGGCCCTTACCGGCAGAGTGACCGCAAGGATCTCTACCGCCCCTATGTCGAGAAGATCGTCGAAAACGGCCATGGTTTCCGCTGTTTCTGCACGCCCGAGCGGCTCGAGCAGATGCGCGAGGCGCAGCGCGCCGCCGGCAAGCCGCCGAAATATGACGGCCGTTGCCTGAGCCTTTCGGCGGAGGAAGTCACCGGCCGCGTCAACGCGGGCGAGCCGCATGTGGTGCGGATGAAGATCCCGACCGAAGGCTCGTGCAAGTTCCATGACGGCGTTTATGGCGACGTGGAAATCCCGTGGGATGCGGTCGACATGCAGGTCCTGCTCAAGGCCGACGGCATGCCGACCTATCATATGGCCAACGTCGTCGACGACCACATGATGAGGATCACCCATGTCGCCCGCGGCGAGGAGTGGCTGGCCTCGGTGCCGAAGCACATCCTGATCTACCGGTATCTCGGCCTCGAGCCGCCGGTGTTCATGCACCTGTCGCTGATGCGCAATGCCGACAAGTCCAAGCTGTCGAAACGCAAGAACCCGACATCGATCTCCTACTACACGGCGCTCGGCTACCTGCCGGAAGCGCTGATGAACTTCCTCGGCCTGTTCTTCATCCAGATCGCCGAGGGCGAGGAGATGCTGACCATGGATCAGCTCGCCGGAAAATTCGATCCGGAAAACCTCTCGAAGGCCGGTGCGATCTTCGACATCCAGAAGCTCGATTGGCTGAACGGCCGCTGGCTGCGCGAGGGTCTGAGCGAAGAGGAATTTGCCGCCCGCGTGCTCTCCTGGGCAATGGAAAACGACCGCGTCAAGCAGGGCCTCAAGCTCTCGCAGTCGCGCATCACCAAGCTTGGCGAACTGCCCGACCTAGCCGGCTTCCTGTTCAAGTCGGACCTTGGCCTCGATGCGTCGTCTTTCGCCAAGGTGAAGTCGCCGCCCGACGAGCTGGTCGCCATCTTCAACGAGGTGCAGCCCTCGCTCGAAAAGATCCTCGAATGGAACGTCGAAGCGATCGAGGCCGAACTGCGCGCGGTGGCCGAACGCCTCGACAAGAAGCTGAAGGTGGTCGTCGCGCCGCTCTTCATCGCCGTTTCCGGTTCGTCGCGCTCGCTGCCACTGTTTGATTCCATGGCGATCCTTGGCCGCTCGGTCGTGCGCCAGCGGCTGAAGGTTGCCGGCCAGGTTGCGGCGAGCATGGCGGGCAGCGGCAGCAGCAAGGCTTAGCTGCCCCTCATCCGCCCTCCGGGCACCTTCTCCCCGCATAGGGGGAGAAGAACAGGCGGCAAACTCTTTAGTCCCCTCTCCCCGCCTGCGGGGAGAGGGTTAGGGTGAGGGGCACAGCCCCACACACAGGCGAAATGAAACTGTATATCGCGGCAGTGGCCGCGACAGGAACTGAACAATGAACGACAAGACCCAGGAAACAGCCCTCTCCTCCGATGTCACGGAAGTGCGCGCCCAGAAGCTGAAGCTGCTGCGCGAACAGGTCGGCGACGTCTATCCGGCGCATTTCCATCGCTCGATCACCAATGGCGAACTGGCGCAAAAATACGAGAGCCTTGAGCCCGATACGGAAACGCAGGATGTCGTGACCGTTGCCGGCCGCGTCTATTCCTCGCGCAATTCCGGCATGTTCATGGATATTCGGGATGCCGGCGGCAAGATCCAGATCTTTTCCCACAAGGACACGACCCCGGAAGAAGCCCGCGCGCTGCTGCCGATGGTCGACATCGGCGACATCATCGGCGTCACCGGCATTGTCCGCCGCACCAAGCGCGGCGAGCTGACGATCAATGCGCAAGAGATCACCATGCTCACCAAGTCGCTGCTGCCGATGCCGGAAAAGTGGCACGGCCTGTCCGACATCGAGCTGCGCTACCGCAAGCGTCATCTCGACATCATGACCAACGACGAATCGAAGCTGCGATTCCAGAGCCGCTCGAAGATCGTCTCCGGCATCCGCCGTTTCATGGAAAACGACGGCTTCATGGAAGTCGAGACGCCGATGCTGCACTCGGTCTATGGCGGCGCCACCGCCGAGCCCTTCAAGACGCACCACAACACGCTGAAGCTCGACATGTACCTGCGCATCGCGCCCGAGCTGTTCCTGAAGCGCACCCTGGTTTCCGGCCTCACCGACAAGGTGTTCGAGATCAACCGCAACTTCCGCAACGAAGGCGTCTCCACCCGGCACAATCCCGAATTCACTATGATGGAGTGCTACTGGGCCTATGCCGATTACGAGGACATCATGGACCTCGTCGAGCGGCTCTTCTCCGAACTGGCGATGAAGGTCCATGGCAGCACCGAATTCGCCTATGGCGACAAGGAAATCTCCTTCAAGGGGCCGTTCCGCCGCGTGCCGATGCCGGATGCCGTGAAGGAAGCGACCGGCATCGATTTCCTGTCGATCAAGACCGACGAGGAAGCGCGTACCGCCGCCAGGGCTGCCGGCTTCGAGGTCGAGAAGGACTGGACCTGGGGCGAATGCCTCGCCTTCATCTTCGAAGAGAAGGTCGAGCCCACCCTGATCCAGCCGGCCCATGTCACGCATTTCCCGAAGGACATCTCGCCCTTTGCCAAGGAAGTGCCGGGCGAGCCGCGCCTCGTCGAGCGCTTCGAGACCTATTGCAACACCTGGGAACTCGGCAACGCCTTTTCGGAACTCAACGATCCGGAAGAGCAGCGCGCCCGCATGGTCGAGCAGTTGGAGCAGGCGCATGCGCGCGGCGAGAAGGCAAAGCAGCTGGACGACGAATTCCTCGACGCCATCGACCAGGGCATGCCGCCCGCCGGGGGCCTCGGCATCGGCGTCGACCGGTTGATCATGCTGCTCACCAACGCACCGTCGATCCGCGACGTCATCCTCTTCCCGGCCCGCCGCAGCAAGGGGGACTGAGACCCACGTCAGGAGCGCGCCGGCCGCAGGCGGCGTCTCTCCCCCGGCAAATGGAACTTTTACCGATCCCGCGCGTCAATCCGGGCAGAATCGGCAAAGGAACCTTCCCATGCTCAAATGGGCTCTTATCTTTCTGGTCATCTCGCTGATCACAGGATTTCTCGGGTTTTCCGGCGTCTCGGCCGCAGCCGCGACAATCTCGCGCGTGCTCTTCGCCATCGCCCTGATCATCTTCCTGATCTTCGTGGCTCTCGCCTTCTTCGCTACCAGCGCGGTCGTTTGACAGAGCAACAAGCGTCGCTGGTACGGTGAGAGTCCGACTCACCAAGCGGTTTCCGGCCGAAATCCTGCTCTACTTCTTGGTTTTGTAGAGCCGGTTGAGATTTCAGGTCGATTCGACCTGAAACATCCGGGTCTAGTGGCCAGCCGCCTCGCCCTCGGCCTTTTCGGCAGCGTGAGCGGCGGGCGCCTCCGCGGCCGGTCCTGCGCTTTCGCCCCAGACCATTGCCATCATGGAGCCGAGGAAACCCTTCTCCTGCGCCTTCGCTTCACCATGCTCCGGCACCGGTTCTTGGCCATGTTCCGGTGCCGCGGCCTCGGCGCCGTGCTCGACAGTGGCCTCTGCCTGGTCAGCCGCAGCTTCCTCGCCATGCGCGTTCGATGCGGAGCCGGCGGCTCCCGCAGCGGCCGCAGCGGCAGCGGCGACCGGATCGAAGCAATCCGACTTGTCGTCCATCGCCGTCATCGTGCTCTTGATATCGTCGGTCGTCAGAGCGATTTCGCGGCCGTAGAACAGGCCCGCCGTGTTGGCCTTGCCTTCATTGTAGCGCGCAACGAACGGTGTGCTCATGCCCGGCATCCCGGTCGGATCGGGCGCAAACAGCACTTCCGCGCCGATGGCCGGTCCGCGTCGTTCGGCTCGGTCCTGCGGGCCGGCCTGGTCGAGAACGACGACCTGATAGAGATCGGCCTTTTCGTCCTTGGCAAGCAGGCCGGTGATCCGCAACGCCGTGCGCACGCGATCGACGCCGTCGGCGCTCTCGGTGCTGACATATTTGCGGATCCAGCGCTGGCCGTTGCGGCGCATTTTCAGCGTTTCGACGGTGGTGCAGGCAAGACCCGAAAGCGAAGGGGCCTTTCCCTTGCCGACCCCCAGGAGCGTATTCGTGCCGGAATAGACGGCAAACGCGCCGGATGCGCCGGACAGGACGAGGACGCCGGCGATGACGAACATGACCTTCCGGGGGCGTATCTTCTTGAAGACCGCCTTCACGCGCGTCGCTCCGCCATTCGCTCAACTCCAACCATTCATGAACCGAGACGACAGTCTACGCGCGCGACGTTTCGGAAGTTTAAACGCCGTGGCGACCTTGACGACGATGGCTGGCACAAGTCCGCAAAGCCGAGGTTGCACGCTGTTTCGACAGGAACAGGGAAATTGCAGTGAAAATTTCGCGGAAGACGGCTTGATCGAAACCATATGGCGGGCGAAGACAGGCGGCAAGCAGCAGTAGGCTCGGAGCAGGATATGGCACGCATTGGCATCGCGGGGGCGGGCATCATCGGATGCGCCACCGCCGTTCATCTGATCGAGCAGGGTCACGACGTCACCGTGTTCGAAAAGGATCTGGGCGGCCTGCCCGCCTCCGTCGGCAATGCCGGCATTCTCGCCGTGCCGGAGATCGATCCGCTGGCGCGTCCCGACATGATCCTGTCCGCACCGAAATGGCTGCTCGACCCGCTCGGGCCGCTGACCCTGCGCTGGCAGGACCTGCCGGCGCTGACGCCGTGGCTGGTGGGCCTCCTCATGGCGGCCACGCCGGGCCGGGTCAAACATTCACGGATTGCGCTTTTGGGTTTGATGCAGGACGCCCTTGGCGCACACGACGACCTTGCACGGATGACCGGTCTTTCGGGTCACATGACGCCAACCGGCGCGCTGACGATCTACGACAGCGAAAAGGCGGTTGACGATGCCTTTCGCCACAGCCGCGAGAACGCCGCACTGCTTGGATATACGGTCGAGAAACTCGATGTTAAACAGGCCCGGGCCCGCGTGCCGGCGCTGGAGGGAAACTTCGCCGGCGGCGTCCTTTCCGCCGGCTACCAGACTTTCCTCGACCCGCTCGCCCTGCTCAGACATCTCCAGGCCTATGTCCGAGAACGCGCCACGCTTGTCGATGCGGCGGTGGAGAGCGTTCGACAGGAGGCCAATGGTGTCACCTTCCTCGCGACAGGGGAAGCGCCCGCGACATTCGACAAGGTGGTGATAGCGGCCGGTGTCTGGTCTCGCACCCTGGTGCGCCAGCTGGGATTGAGGGTCCTGCTCGAAACCGAGCGCGGCTACAACACCACCTTCACCAATCCGCAGGTGACGCTCGACCTGCCGGTTTTCTTCGCCGAACACGGCTTTGTCGCCACACCCCTGCGCAACGCCTTGCGCGTTGGCGGTGCGGTGGAACTGGCAAGGCCGGAAGCCCCGGCCAATTTCGCCCGCGCCGCCGCCATGCGCCAGAAGATGCGGCGCTACGTCCCGAGCCTGCCGGAAACCGGCGGCACCGAATGGATGGGTCGCCGGCCGTCGACACCGGATTCGGTGCCCGTCATCAGCCTTTGCCCGGCCGACCCGCGCATCGCCCTGGCTTTCGGCCACGGCCATCTCGGCCTGACGCTTTCGGCCATCACCGGCCGGAAGATCGCCCAGCTGCTGAATTCCGGCGAAACACCGGACCTTGGCCCCTTCAGCATCCAGCGCTTCCAATGACGCCCGGCGCGCGCGGTTGACTTTCGACAGCCGTGCCGGTTTCAGTCGCGGCAGTTCCGCAGCATTTCAAAGCAAAGAAAAGAAGGCATCATGCACAAGGTAATTTTTGATACGGACCCCGGCGTCGACGATGCGATGGCGCTGCTTTTCCTGCACAATCACCCTGAAATCGACCTGATCGGCATCACCTCGGTATTCGGCAATGCCTCGATCGACACGACGACGCGCAATGCGCTGTACCTGAAGCAGCAGTGGAACATCCCCGCTCCCGTCGCCAGGGGAGCTGGCGAAACGCTCGATCCGTCGCGTCCGCATGTCGACTGGCCGACCGGCATCCATGGCCATGACGGCCTCGGCAATATCGGCGCCCCCGAAACCGTCGATCTTGCCTGCGATCCGCGACCGGCGCATCGCTTTATCATCGAGACCGTGCACGCCAATCCCGGCGAAGTGACGCTCGTCGCCGTCGGCCGGATGACCAATCTGGCATTAGCGCTGCGCGACGATCCGGACATTGCCGTGCTCGTCAAGGAAGTCGTCATCATGGGCGGCGCATTCGACATGCGCGGCAACATCACGCCGGCCGCCGAAGCCAATATCCACGGCGACCCGGAAGCCGCCGATGCGGTGATGACTGCCCCCTGGCCGGTCGTCGTCGTCGGCCTCGACGTCACGGAAGAGACGGTGATGACCCGCGCAAGGCTGGCTGCCATCGTCGCAACCGGCGGCGAACGGGCGAAGCTGCTCTCCGACATCTCGCAATTCTACATCGATTTCTACGAGCAGCATGTCGAGGACGGCATGGTGATCCATGACAGCTGCGCCTGCGTCTATGTCGTCGCGCCGCAGCTCTTCACGCTGCGCAGCGGCGCGATCCGCGTCGTCTGCGGCGGCATTGCCGACGGCCAGACAATCCAGAAGGCCGACGATCACCTGTTCCCGCCGAATGCGTGGGACAATCTGCCGAGCCAGAACGTCAGCGTCGGAATCGACGCCGACGCGGTGCTCGACCTGATCTCAGAGACCCTCGCGCTGAACCCGGCAGCCTGACGCACAAAAATTCAACCGCGATGGCTGGCAGCCGGTGGATTGCCAGCTATCTTCGTTTCCATGAAACCGGAAACGTTGCTCTATCCGACGCCCAAGGGTCTCTATTGCGAGAAGGGCGGCTTTTATATCGATCCCGTTCAGCCGGTCGAGAAGGCGCTGATCACGCATGGCCATGCCGATCATGCGCGCGCCGGTCACACCCATGTTCTCGCGACGCGGGAGACGCTGGACATCATGCGCATCCGCTATGGCGATGCCTTCTGCGTGAGCTCGCAAGCAGTCGTGCTCGGCGCGCGAACCGGCATCGGCGACGTCACCGCCAGCTTTCACCCGGCCGGCCATGTCCTCGGTTCCGCGCAGATCGCGGTCGAGGCCGACGGCACGCGCATCGTCGTTTCCGGCGACTACAAGCGGCGGCGCGACCCGACCTGCGCCGCTTTCGAGCCGGTGCCCTGCGATGTCTTCATCACCGAGGCGACATTCGGCCTGCCGGTCTTCCACCATCCCGACGACCGCGGCGAGGTCGCCAAGCTTCTTACCTCGCTGCGCCAGTTTCCCGAGCGCGCCCATCTGATCGGCGCCTATGCGCTCGGCAAGGCGCAGCGGATCATCGCGCTTTTGCGGGAAGCGGGCTACGACCAACCGATCTTCATCCACGGCGCGCTGGCCAGGCTGTGCGACTACTACGAGGAACGCGGCATCGGCCTCGGTGACATTCGCCCGGCGACCCAAGACGTGCAGGACAGGCAATCCTTTGCCGGAGCTGTCGTCATCGGCCCGCCTGCCGCCTTCGCCGACAAATGGGCGAGACGCTTTCCCGATCCCGTCGCAATCTTCGCTTCCGGCTGGATGTTGGTTCGCCAGCGGGCCAAGCAGCGCGGCGTCGAATTGCCGATGATCATTTCGGATCACTGCGACTGGACGGAACTGACCGAGACCATCCGCGAAATCAATCCGGCGCAGGTCTGGGTAACCCATGGCCGCGAGGAGGCCCTGGTGCGCTGGTGCGAGCTTGAGGGTATCGCTGCCCGGCCGCTGCATCTCGTCGGCTATGACGACGAGGGAGAATAGCCGATGCGCGCCTTCGCCGAACTGCTCGACCGCTTGGTCCTCACCCCGCAGCGCAACGCCAAGATCAAGCTGATGGCGGACTATTTTCGCAACGCTCCCGACCCCGATCGCGGCTATGCGCTGGCGGCGATCGCCGGCACGCTGACGCTCAAGACCGTCAAGCCGCACGTGCTCAGGCAACTGGTGCTGGAGCGATTGGACGAGGTCCTGTTCCGCTATTCCTACGACTATATCGGCGATCTTGCCGAGACGATCTCGCTGGTCTGGGAAAGACAAGCCGGCGGGGAAACGGCGCAGCAGGACCTTTCGCTCGGCGCCGTCATGCACCAGCTTGAAATGGCCGGACGCGCCAATGTGCACGGCCTCGTCCGCAACCTGCTCGACCAGCTCGAAGGGTCGAGCCGCTTTGCCTTCCTCAAGCTGATCACCGGCGGCTTGCGCATCGGCGTTTCGGCACGGCTCGTCAAGCAGGCGCTTGCCGACATGGGCAATGTCGATATCACCGAGATCGAGACCCTGTGGCACGGCCTGTCTCCGCCCTACACGGCGCTGTTCCGCTGGCTCGACGGCAAATCGGACAAGCCGGAACTGGACATGCCGGCCGTCTTCCATGCGGTCATGCTGGCAACGCCGGTGGCAGACAGCGATCTCGCGACGCTCGACCCGAAGGCATTCGTTGCGGAATGGAAATGGGACGGCATTCGCGTGCAGCTTGCCAACCTGGCGGGCACCCGCCGGCTCTATTCGCGCAGCGGCGACGATATTTCCGGTGCTTTTCCCGATATTCTGGAGGCAGCGGATTTCGAGGGCATCATCGATGGCGAACTGCTGGTCGGCGGCACGATGCGCACCAACCGGGCCACCCGAACCTTTTCCGACCTGCAGCAACGACTGAACAGGAAGACCGTTACCCGCAAGATGCTGGAGGAATATCCGGCGTTCATCCGTGGCTACGACCTCTTGTTCTCCGGCCGGCGCGATATCCGGCAGGAAAGTTTCCTGACGCGGCGGGCCGAGCTTTCCGCACTCATCGACAAGGCTGCCCCTTCGCATTTCGACCTGTCTCCTCTCGTGCCTTTCTCAAGCTGGGAGGAACTCGATCGCCTGCGCGCCGATCCGCCCGATCCCGTCGTCGAAGGGATCATGCTGAAACGGCTGGATTCGCCCTATACCGCCGGCCGGTCGAAAGGGCCGTGGTTCAAGTGGAAACGCGAGCCGTACAATGTCGACGCCGTGCTGATGTATGCCCAGCGCGGGCACGGCAAGCGGTCGAGCTACTATTCGGATTTCACCTTCGGCGTCTGGACGCAAAGCGACGGCAGGGACGGGCTGGTGCCGGTCGGCAAGGCCTATTTCGGCTTTACCGACGCAGAAATGGAGGTGCTCGACAGATATGTTCGCAACAATACCGTCGAACGGTTTGGGCCGGTTCGGGCAATCCGCGCCGAGCCGGACCACGGCTTCGTCGTCGAGGTCGCCTTCGAGGGCATCAACTTTTCCACCCGGCACAAGTCCGGGGTCGCCATGCGTTTTCCCCGCATTTCCAGGCTTCGAACGGACAAGTTGCCACGCGACGCCGACCGGCTTGAAACGCTGCTGGCCATGATCGGCCAGCAGGGAGCCGATATGGAGGAAATCGGGAACCAATTTAACAGGTGACGGTTAACCGGGCAGCATCCGACCAAAGGAGAAAGACGATGCCTGCCAAATCCCAAGCCCAGCAGAAGGCTGCCGGTGCAGCCCTTGCCGCCAAACGCGGCGATATGAAGAAATCCGAGCTCAAGGGTGCCTCCAAGAGCATGGAAAAATCCATGTCTGAAAAGGAACTCAAGGAGCTGGCGGAAACGGATCGCAAGAAACTGCCGGAGAAGAAGAAATCCAAGTAAGTACGCCGTCTGAAATTCAGCCTTCGCGCACGTACCGTGAAGGCGACCCCTTGCCAGGTCGGTCTTCAAACCGAACTATCTGCCGACCTGCGGTGCTCTCTCGTTATCGTGGTGACCGCGGAAATCTTTGCCGAGCAGCAAAACGCGCATGCCGCCACGGCCGGCGCGAAGCTCAAAAAGCCCGAAGGCCGCCAACTCCGGGTCTGATCACCCGCTGACCAGGCCATCATGACACCGCCCGCGATAGATATCGCGAGCAGCTTCGGCAATGATCGCCAGACCCGGGCTGCTCCGCTGCAGCGCACCGAAATTTTCAGACATGAGTAACCTTTGTGGGTCACGCTGTGTTCGGTGATTCGGGCGGCTCGCTGGCCACACCGCTGGTTGAGAGCGCCTGCCGGGGAATTTTCTTCGTACCCCTTGAAATCAGAGGCGCAACGACCAAGCCGTGGCACTTGGGAAACACCCGACCGTGGGGATCGCCCGATTACCCCCCGTGTTTGCAATTGTCCCCTCGCCAGCGGCGCGGAAAATGTTAAACACGGGAAAAGTGAATCGTTTGTTACCGGCTCGTGGCGGCCGGATGGGGATTTAGATGAAAACAGTAAAAGTGCTCCTTCCCTTAAGCCTTCTTCTCCTTTCCGGCTGCGTTGTCGGCCCCAACTATCAGGCTCCCAACGCAGCACTGCCGGCAAAATTTTCGCAAGGCGGCCAGGAGCAGACCGATGTCACCCTGAACCCCTGGTGGGAAGCCTTCCGCGACAAGAAATTGAACAGCCTCGTGGCTCAGGGCATGGGCGAAAACCTCGATGTCCAGCAGTCGCTGGAGCGCATTGTCGAGGCTCGCGCCAACGTCATCGTTGCCGGCGCCGGCGGCCTGCCGGAAGTCAACGTGGGCGGATCGGCGACTGCGGAAGGACAGGATGGTTCCTTCATTGGAGGCGGCCACACGGAAACCAAAACGCTTTCGGCCGGCAGCGACGCGTCGTGGCTGCTTGACCTGTTCGGCCAGTATCGCCGCGCCAAGGAATCGGCGACTGCTTCGCTCGACGCCGCCTACGATGACGTCAACGTCGCCCGCCTTGCCTACCTGTCAGACCTGGCCACCACCTACATCGAGGCGCGGTATAACCAGGAAGCCTACGCACTGCAGCAGCAGAGCCTCGCCTCGCGGCGCGAGACCCTGAAGCTGACCGAGGACATCAAGGCGGCGGGTGCGGCGTCAAGCCTCGACGTGGTTCAGGCCGAAGGTCTCGTCAATACGACGCTTGCCGAACTGCCTGGCTATCAGACGGGGTTCAATCAGGCAGCAAACCATATCGCCACGCTGCTCGCTCTGCCGGCGACATCGGTGACCGCCGAGCTGCGCAAAGGGGCGGCGCAACCGTGGCCGCGCTATAACACCAAGATCGGCATCCCCGCCGACCTGATCCGCAACCGTCCTGACATTCGCAGGGCCGAGCGTCAGCTCGCAGCCGCCACGGCATCGATCGGCGTCGCCGAAGCCCAGCTGTACCCGAGCCTGACGCTGAGCGGCACCATCGATGGTTCGCGCATCATTGCTTCTACTGCCACCGGCGGTCTCTCCAATTGGTCCTTCGGCCCGAGCCTCAACCTGCCGATCTTCAATGGCGGCCGTCTGAGGGCCAATGTCGACATCGCCAAGTCCAGCGCTCAACAGCAGTATCTCGCATGGAAGCAGGTCGTGCTGAACGGTGTCGAGGAAGTCGAGAACGCGCTGGTCAGTCTGCGCAACAACTACGAGACCGTTGCAGCACTGCGCAAGGTCGTCGACTCCTCAGAACGAGCCCTCGGACTGGCACGTGAGAGCTACAAGGGAGGCGCAACGTCGCTGCTCGACGTGCTGGATGCAGAACGCTCGCTCGCCGCGTCGCGTGTCTCGCTCGCGGCCAGTATCCGCAACTTGGCCAACAGCTACGTTTCCCTGAACGTCGCCATCGGCGGCGGTTCAGCCATCGAACCGCCGCAGGCTAAGCCCAGCGACGCCAAATCGGCCGCAGCCTACTAAACGGTGCAGATATGACCATCACGGGCGCGGCCGATTTCGATCGGCCGCGTTTTCGTTTGCGGTTCCGGTAGTACTGTCCTCGTCGTTCTTTAAAGACACAGAAGGCCGCAGCGAAGGCTGCGATCAATCCTGCGCCGGCGTGCACAGCGGCAGGCGAACGGTCTGCAGGAGACCGCCCTCGCGACGGTTGACGATAGTGATGCTGCCACCGTGATTTTCGATAATCTCGCGCGAGATGGCGAGACCGAGACCGGCGCCGGGCACAAGCTGCCGGCGTGCCTGATCGACGCGGAAGAACGGCTCAAAGACCCGGTCGAGAAGGTTCTGGGGGATGCCGGGGCCGCTGTCGGAGATCGTCAGCTCGGCTTCCTCACCATTGCTGGACAGAACGACGGCGGCACCCCGACCATGGGTGGCGGCATTCACCACAAGATTGCGGATGGCGCGCTTCAACGCAAAGGGCGCCCCCTTGACCAAGGCGCGCGCGATCGCCCCTTGCTCCACGGGCAGTTCCGTCTCTCGGATTTCCTCAGCGACCGAGCGCAGAACGGCGTCCAGCGACACTTCCTCCTGTGCAGCGGGGCTCACTTCCTCGCGCACCAGCCGAATGGCGCTGTCGGCGATATGATCGAGTTCCTCGAGATCCTTCAGCCAGGATTGCCGGTCGTCGCCATCGCTCACGAACTCCGCCCGAAGGCGCATGCGCGTCATTGGCGTGCGCATGTCATGGCCGGCGGCCGCGATCATGCGCATGCGGCTCGATACCGCGGCATTGAGGCGCGTCGACAGGCGATTGATGGTCTTTGCGGTCGTGCGCACTTCCATCGGCCCCGTTTCCGGCAGTTCCGGAATGATGCCGTCGGGGCGGATCTTGGCGATCGTCTCGTCGAGGATGCGCAGCGGCCGCATCATCACGTTGCTGGCATATATCGCGATGCCCGCCATGCCGGTTGCGACGAGGGCGAGGTAGGCCGCAAGCGGCAGAAACGGAAATGGGCCAGGCCCAGGGCCCGGGAAATCCAGATAGGCCCAGCGGTCGCCATCCAGACGAACGGCAATAGCCTTGGAATGTGGCCCGAAGCTTTCCAGCACGAGGGTCTCCGAGGTGTAGCCCTCGCGGCTCGCTTCGGCGCGAACATGCTCGGTCTCCTCGCGATCGATGCGGTACTGCGGCGGCCTCTCACGTATCCGGATGTGCATCTTTTCCGCGACCGACGGATCGGCGCGCAGCAACAGTGACGTCAGCTCCGCCTTTTCCGCCAGGGCCCGGTCGAACATGGCTTCCGGTGGCTTGCGCAGCAATGTCGCCGTCACGAAGGCGGCGACGACCAGCACGAGAACGACCGAAATCACCAAAAGCGCGGTAAACCGGGTGCGCAGCGACCACATTGCTAGTTGCTTTGCTCAACGGGAACCGCAAGCTGATAGCCCTTGTTGCGCACGGTTTTCAGGATGTTGAACACGCTCGCATCGCCGAGCTTGCGGCGCAACCGGCTGACCAGAATGTCGATCGAACGATCGAAGGGATCGGCGACGCGGCCTTGCGTCAGATCGAGCAGCGAATCCCGCGACAGGACGCGGCCAGGACGCTGGAGAAACACCATCAGCAATTCGAACTCGCCGCCGGTCAGATCGACGGGCGTGCCGTCGGGAGCAAGCAAAGTGCGGCTTCCGATATCCGCGACGTAATCGGCAAAGACATATTGCCGCCCGCCTGCGGGCTGCGGGTCGCTGCGACCCCGCCGCAGCACCGCACGAATGCGCGCGGCAAGTTCACGTGGATTGAACGGCTTGCCGAGATAGTCGTCGGCGCCGAATTCGAGACCGATGATCCGGTCGACATCTTCCTTCAGCGCCGTGAGCAGGATGATCGAGAGCTTCGGCATGCGCTCGCGCAGGACACGGCAGAGATCGAGGCCCGAACCGTCCGGCAACATGACGTCGAGAACGAGAAGATCGATCTTCAACTCCGTAAGCTTTGCCTCACATTCGCCCTTGCTGCCCGCAAGGCTGACACGGAACCCCTGCCCGTCGAGATATTTTCCGAGCAGCCGGCGGATTTCCGGATCGTCATCGACAACGAGAATATGCGCTAGTGTATCCATGCCGCAGTTATACCAGCAGCAAACCAAAACGCACGCGATCCAGTCGGGCCACACGGCCGATTTCCGTCTCGAAATATTTCTGCCTGCCTGAAGATTACGTTTCGTTACAAAACCGCCGCCTGAACATTTCCCGGCATGCTCCGATCGACGCGCAGCCGCGGGTGAAACGGCCGCGGCCGATGCAGCACTTTCAGGAGCAACGAATTGCCGCAGCCGTCATTTTTTATCATGGCGGCGGGTTGGCATCGGGGTGGAAAGCAGACATAAAAACACAATGCCCTTGCGCCGTTTCGCGGCGCGCTTCGGGCGCGATCCTCGCGCACAGATGCCAGGGCATTCGCAGACCCCTTGCGGTCTTTCCAGTCGAAAACTTTAAGGAAACGGGCACATAGAGATCGCGGAAACATTGCTCCTGGTCCTGGTCCTCGCACCTTTCGCGGGAAGCCTCGCTGCAATCTGCATTCCGACCGACAAGGCTACGCCCGCCGCCTGGCTTTCCGGAGGTGTTGCCCTCTTTTGTCTTGCGACAGCGGCCGGTCTCTATCCCGTCATCGCCTCCGGCAGGGTCCTTCGCTACGATGTGCATTGGCTTCCGGAATTCGGGCTAAATTTCACCCTGCGCATGGACGGCTTCGCCTGGATGTTTGCGAGCCTGGTGACGGCGATCGGCTTGCTCGTCGTTGTCTACGCCCGCTACTATATGTCGGCCAGCGATCCGGTGCCGCGTTTCTTCTCGCTGTTCCTAGCCTTCATGGGCGCGATGCTGGGCGTCGTCCTTTCCGGAAATCTCATCCTTCTGGCGATCTTCTGGGAGCTGACCAGCATCGTCTCCTTCCTGCTGATCGGCTACTGGCACCACAATGCGCACGCCCGCGAAGGCGCCCGCATGGCACTGACGATCACCGGCACCGGCGGCCTGAGCATGTTCGTCGGACTGATGCTGCTCGGCCATATCGTCGGCAGCTATGATCTCGATGTCGTCCTCTCCTCGGGCGACCTGATCCGCAGCGATCCGCTCTACACGACCGTGCTGGCCCTCATCCTGCTCGGCGCGCTGACCAAGAGCGCGCAGTTCCCGTTCCATTTCTGGCTGCCGCATGCCATGGCCGCGCCAACGCCGGTCTCGGCCTATCTGCACTCGGCGACGCTCGTCAAAGCGGGTGTCTTCCTGCTCACCCGGCTCTGGCCGGTCCTCGCGGGCACCGACGCCTGGTTCTGGATCGTCGGCCTGGCGGGGCTGAGCACGCTGCTGCTTGGCGCCTATTTCGCGATTTTCCAGCAGGACATGAAGGGCCTGCTCGCCTATTCGACGATCAGTCATCTCGGCCTGATCACCGTGCTGCTCAGCCTTGGCAGCCCGCTGGCTGCGGTCGCCGCGATCTTCCACACGATGAACCATGCGACCTTCAAGGCCTCCCTGTTCATGGCGGCGGGGATCATCGACCATGAAACCGGCACCCGCGACATGCGGCGGCTGAGCGGCCTCTTCCGACACATGCCGTTTACGGCAACGCTCGCCATGGTCGCCAGCGCCGCTATGGCCGGCGTGCCGTTGCTCAATGGCTTCCTGTCAAAGGAAATGTTCTTCGCCGAGGCGATCGAGACGCACAAATACAACATCCTCGACACGATGACGCCCTATGTGGCGACGCTGGCGAGCATGTTTGCCGTGACCTACTCACTGCGCTTCATCCACAGCGTCTTCTTCGGCCCGCAGCCCCACGACCTGCCGAAAATGCCGCACGAACCGCCGCACTGGATGCGCGCGCCGATCGAATTCCTGGTGTTCGCCTGCCTGGTCGTCGGCATCGTCCCCTCCTGGACCATCGGCCCCTTCCTGCATACGGCCGTCAAATCTGTGCTTGGCGATGCAACGCCGGTCTACAGCCTCGCGATCTGGCATGGCTGGAACCTGCCGCTGTTCATGAGTGTGATCGCGCTTGTCGGCGGTGTCGGCCTGTTCCTGATCATGAAGCGCTACCTCGCCACCAGCGTCGAAGGGCCGCCGTTCTTTCGTCGCCTCGAGGGCCAGCGCATCTTCGAGCGCGTGCTCGTCACCCTGTCGTGGAAATGGGCGCGGTCGATCGAGATGCGGGCCGGCACGCGCCGCCTGCAGCCACAGATGCGCATCCTCGTTGCCGTCGCCTTGCTCGCTGGCGCGGTGACGCTGCTGACGCAAGGGTTCAAGCCGGCGGCGATCGTTCTGCGCAGCATCGATCCGGCCTTTGCGTTGATCTGGCTGATCGGCATGATCTGCGCCGTCGGCGCTGCCTATCAGGCGAAATTCCACCGGCTGGCGGCGCTGGTCCTGCTTGGCGGCGCGGGTCTTGTGACCTGCATTACCTTCGTCTGGCTTTCGGCGCCCGATCTCGCTGTTACGCAACTGCTTGTCGAGATCGTCACCACGGTGCTGATCCTGCTCGGCCTGCGCTGGCTGCCGAAGCGCATCGAAGACCCCAACGATCCGGAGATAATGACGTTTTCCACCCGCATGCGCCGTCTGCGCGATCTGGCTTTCGCCCTGTTTGCCGGCCTCGGCATGATGATCATCTCCTACACGATGATGAGCCGCGAGATGCCGGAGACGATTTCGAGTTATTTCCTCGAGCGCGCTTACAGCGAAGGCGGCGGCACCAATGTCGTCAACGTCATCCTCGTCGATTTCCGCGGCTTCGATACGCTGGGCGAAATCGCCGTGCTCTGCATCGTCGCGCTGACGGTGTTTGCCCTGCTTCTGCGCTTCCGCCCGGCGACCGAAAGCCTGGAAACGCCCGAACAGCAGCGCGTGCAGAACGCCTTCGACGACGAGCATCCGCACCGCAAGACGGGCGACAGCATCGCCGAATACCTGCTGGTGCCGTCGGTGATCATGCGCTGGATGTTCCCCGTCATCGGCATGCTTTCAGCCTTCCTGTTCTTCCGTGGCCATGATCTGCCGGGCGGCGGATTTGCGGCCGGCATCGCCATGTCGATCGGCTTCATTCTGCAGTACATGGCCGGCGGCACGCGGTGGGTCGAGGAAAGGCTGCGCATCCACCCGCTGCGCTGGATGGCGATCGGGCTCGTCATTGCGACGGCGACAGGCCTTGGTTCATGGCTGTTCGGCTATCCGTTCCTCACTTCGCATGCCCAGTACGCATCGCTGCCGATCATCGGCAAGATCCCGCTGGCGACCGCAATCCTGTTTGATCTTGGCGTCTTCTCACTGGTGCTCGGCGCCACCGTGCTGATGCTGATCGCGCTCGCCCACCAGTCGGTACGCGCACCGCGCGCCCAGCACGTCAGGGCCGCGAGAGCGGCGGCGAAGGAGAGCACCTAATGGAACTCGTGCTTTCCGCAGCCATCGGCGTACTGACCGCTTCCGGCGTCTGGCTGCTGTTCAGGCCGCGCACCTATCAGGTGATCATCGGCCTCTCGCTCCTCTCCTATGCCGTCAATCTCTTCATCTTCGGCATGGGACGTCTCAGGGTGAACGCGCCACCACTGCTCGAGCCGGGTGGCGCCGGTGGGCTCTTGACGCATACCGACCCCATTCCTCAGGCGCTGGTACTGACCGCCATCGTCATCGGCTTCGCCATGACGGCGCTCTTCCTCGTCGTGCTGCTCGCCTCGCGCGGCTTTACCGGAACCGACCATGTCGACGGCAGGGAGTAGCGCGGCATGAACGGGCTGCACCACCTGATCGTCCTGCCAATCCTCCTGCCGCTGGTGACAGCGGCGGTGTTGATCCCTGTCGACGAGCGCAATCGCACGACCAAGGGTGTCATCGGCTTCGTCTCGACCATGCTGGTCTTTCTCGCCGGCGTCGTTCTCATGCGCGCCGCCGCCACCTCCCAGCACGGCGCAAGCGTCTACCTGCTCGGCAACTGGCCGGCACCCTTCGGCATTGTCCTGGTGCTCGACCGCCTCTCGGCACTGATGCTGGTCCTGACCTCGGTGCTGGCGCTGGCGACGCAGGCGTTTTCGATGTCGAAATGGCATCGGACGGGCCACCATTTCCATTCGCTGTTCCAGCTCATGCTTGCCGGGTTGAACGGCGCTTTCCTGACCGGCGACCTTTTCAACCTCTTCGTCTTCTTCGAAATGATGCTGGCGGCGTCCTACGGGCTGCTACTGCACGGCTCGGGGCCGCTGCGCGTCAAGGCCGGCCTGCATTATATCGCCGTCAACCTTGCCGCCTCCTCGCTGTTCCTGATCGGCGTCAGCATGATCTATGGCGCGACCGGCACGCTCAACATGGCCGACCTTGCAATGCGGATCGGCACGATCGGCCCGGAAAGCCGGATGCTGATGGAGGCGGGTGCGGCCCTTCTCGGCATCGCCTTCCTCGTCAAGGCCGGCATGTGGCCGCTCGGCTTCTGGCTGCCCGCGGCCTATTCGGCGGCAACGCCGCCGGTCGCTGCGATCTTCGCCATCCTCACCAAGGTCGGCGTCTACATCCTCCTTCGCCTCTCGCTCCTGCTGTTCGGCAGCGATGCGGGGAACTCGGCCGGTTTCGGGCAACCGGTCCTGCTCTATGGCGGCTTGCTGACCATAGGTTTCGGCGCGATCGGCGTCCTTGCCTCGCAGGCGATGGGCCGGCTGGCAGGATACTGCGTCCTGGTCTCCTCCGGCACGCTGATGGCGGCCATCGGGCTTGGCAATGGCGCGGTCATCGGCGGCGCGCTGTTCTATCTCGTCAGTTCGACGCTGACGATCTGCGCCTTTTTCCTGCTGATCGAACTGGTCGAGCGTGCCCGTGACGCCGGCGCCGACGTCCTGGCCGTCACCATGGAAGCCTATGGCGATATCGACGAGAACGAGGAGGAAAAGGAGGAGGGCGTGGCGGTACCCGGCACCATGGCCGTGCTTGGCCTCTCCTTCTCGGCCTGCGCCATTCTCCTCTCGGGCTTGCCGCCACTCTCCGGCTTCATCGCGAAATTCGCGATGCTGCACGGCCTGTTCAATCCCGGCAGCTTCGGCGGTGACGCGCCTGTTTCGGGAGCGGAATGGACCTATACCGCGCTGCTCATCCTTTCCGGTCTCGCCGCGATGATCGCGATGAACCGCGTCGGTATCCGCACCTTCTGGACCTCGATCGAAGGCACCATCCCGCGCGTCTTCTTGATCGAGATCGCCCCGGTCCTCATGCTTCTGGCGGTTTGCGCCTTCCTGAGCCTGCAGGCCGGCTCGGCGATGCGCTATATGGACGCCACCGCCAAGGCGCTGTCCGAACCGCAAAACTACATCGGCCGGGTGATGTCGGCGCCGCGCGCCGGGCCGACGGGAGGGCAATGAGCGATGCGCTACTGGTTCCCCTATCCGCTGCTCTCCCTGTCGCTTCTCGCACTCTGGCTTCTGATCAACCAGTCGCTTTCGACCGGACATATCCTGCTCGGCAGCACGCTCGGCATTTCATGGGCCTGGATCATGGTCAACCTGCAGCCGGACAAGACCCGGCTGCACAAATTTCGCCGCATTGCCGTCCTCACCGGCCACGTCGCCATCGACGTGGTGCGCTCCAATCTCACCGTCATGCGCGTGATCCTGCGCAGCGGAAGCCGTCCGGTGAATTCCGGCTTCGTGGCGATCGACCTCAGCCTGCGTGACGACAATGCGCTGGCACTGCTCGCCTGTATCCTGACGGCAACGCCCGGCACGGCATGGCTGGAATTCGATCGGCAGACGGGCGTTCTCACGATCCATGTCCTCGATCTGGAAAACGGCGCGCGCTGGTCAGAGCTGATCAAGCGCCGTTACGAGGCGCCGCTGAAGGAGATTTTCGAATGAACGAGCTCTTCATCATCTGGTCGATTCTCGTCTCCCAGATATTGATCGGCCTGGCGATGGCATGCGCCCTGTTTCGCATCGTCCGCGGTCCGCGCGCGCAGGATCGCATCCTCGGCCTCGATGCGCTTTATATCAACGCCATGCTGCTGCTGCTGACATTCGGCATCCGCACCGCCAATTCGATCTATTTCGAGTCGGCGCTGATCATCGCCCTGCTCGGCTTCGTCTCCTCGATCGCCTTTGCAAAATTCCTGATGCGCGGCGAGGTGATCGAATGAGCCATTTGACCGACCTTCCGGTCTGGGCGGCGATCCCGGTCTGCCTGTTGCTTCTTGGTGGTTCGGCCATCACCCTGGTCGGCTCGATCGGGCTGATCAGGCTGAAGACCTTCTACGGCCGCCTGCATGCGCCGACGCTGAGCTCCAGCGCCGGCACCATCCTGATCTGCCTTGCCTCGATGATCGCCTTTGCCGTGTTGCAGAACCGCTGGATTTTCCACGAGGTCCTGATCGTCCTCTTCGTCATCCTGACGACGCCGGTGACGCTGATGCTGCTCGGGCAGTCGGCGCTCTATCGCGATCGCATCGAGGGGAGTACGGACGTGCCGCGCAAGACCACGGGTCCGGAGCCGGACCTGTCGGCAATCGATATCTGATCGCAAAGACTATTCGCGGCCGCGGAAGCGACGCTGGTAGGCGGCGTCATAGAGCGAGCTTTCACGAAAGCCGCTGGCTTCCAGCGTCCGGCCGACGAAGATCAGGGCCGTGCGCTCAATGGGCTCCGCCGCAACCTTGGCCTCGATATTGCCAAGCGTTCCCCGCACCACCCGCTCGTCCGGCCAGGACGCCTTGACGACGATGGCAACCGGGCAATCGGCGCCATAAAGCGGTGTCAGTTCCGCGACCACCTGTGGCAGTGCATGGATCGCCAGATGGATCGCCAGCGTCGCACCCGTCGCACCGAAACCGGCCAGCGTCTCCGCATTCGGCATCGGCGACGCACGGCCGGAAACACGGGTCAGCACGAGGCTCTGGGCGACGGCGGGAATGGTGAGTTCCCGGCCAAGGGTGGCGGCAGCAGCGGCAAAGGCGGGGACGCCCGGCGTCATCGTATAGTCAAGCCCGTGCTTCTCCAGCCGGCGGATCTGCTCGGCAACGGCGCTCCAGACCGAGAGATCGCCGGAATGCAGGCGTGCCACATCGTGCCCCTCTGCGGCAGCCCTGACATATTCGGCCTCGATCTCGTCGAGCGACATCGGTGCGGTATCGACGATACGGGCGTCCGGCGGACAATATTGCAGCAGCTCCGGCGAAACGATCGAGCCGGCATAGAGGCAGACCGGACAACGGGCGATCAGGTCCCGGCCGCGAACGGTGATCAGGTCCGCGGCACCCGGGCCTGCGCCGATGAAATGAACTGTCATGCTGTTTCCTCTTGAAATTCCGGCTTTGCCCATGACCATTGAGTCACCGGCATGGCCGGGCGCCAGCCTGTCATCGCTCCGACCGGCGATGCGCGGGCGATATCGATGCGGATCAGCGAGCCGCCCAGCCGGGCATGATGATCGAGAAGCACCGCTTCCATCTGCGTCGTCACGGCATTTGCGACCAGCCGGCCACCGGGCTTCAAAGCCGCCAGTGCCGCGTCCATGACACCGTCTTCGCTCCCTCCGCCGCCGATGAAGATCGCGTCCGGAGCCGGCAATCCGTTAAGCGCCGCAGGCGCCGTGCCTTGAACGACGCTGAGGCCCGGCACGCCGAAGTTCGCCGCGTTCCGCCTGATGCGTTCCACGCGTTCGGCAGAGCCCTCAACCGCGATTGCCTTCATGGCCGGGTCCGACAGCATCCATTCGATGCCGATCGATCCCGAGCCGGCGCCGATATCCCAGAGCAATTCGCCACGGCGCGGCGCCAGCGCCGACAGGGTCAGCGCGCGGATTTCACGCTTGGTGATCTGGCCGTCATGCTCGAACAGGCCGTCGTCGAGCCCCTTCGCCAGCGGCAGGACCCGCGCGCCTTCACCCGCCACGACCTCGACGGCGCAGATGTTCAGCGGGTTGACGGCGCTCAAGGCAAACTCGGACGCAATCTGCGCGGTAACCCGCTCATGCGCCCCGCCCAGAGCCTCGAGCACGGTCAATTTCGATTGGCCGAACCCGCTCCCCGCGAGCAACGCAGCCAGCGTCGCCGGGCCTTGCTCGTCCGAGGTCAGTGCCAGAACACGGCTGCCGGGCTGAAGATGGGGCCGGATCAGATCGATGGCACGGCCATGCAGCGAAACCGTCACCACGTCCTGCAGCGCCCAGCCAAGGCGGGAGGCGGCCAGACTGAAGGAGGACGGCGCCGGGAGCACCCGCATCTCGGTAGGATCGATATCCCGGGCGAGCGTGACGCCGACGCCGAAAAAGAACGGATCGCCGGAGGCGAGCACCACGACAGGCGTGCCGCGAAGCGCGACGACGGCCTCCATGGAACGTTCGAACGGGCTCAGCCACGCATGGCGCTCGCCATGGATCAGCGACCCCGCCAATTCCAGATGACGCGCCCCGCCGAAGACCTTTGAAGCCGCGGCAATCCACCGCTTGGCCTCGTCGCCGAGACCCGCTACACCTTCTTCGCCGAGGCCGATGATCGTCAGCCAGGGCGCACTTTTACCGGCAGACAGGGACTGGGCGTCAGACATGAGCAAACACCGCATCCTGATTCTCGGCGGAACGACCGAAGCGCGGCACCTGGCGACCGCCCTGGCGGATCGCGCGGATTGCGACCTGCTGCTGTCTCTGGCCGGACGAACGGCCGAGCCCCTGGCCCAGCCGGCACCCGTGCGCAGCGGCGGCTTTGGCGGCAGCGACGGCCTTGCCGCATTCCTCAAGACGGAAAAATTCGACCTGATGATCGACGCGACGCATCCCTTCGCGGCACGGATTTCGCAGAACGCGGCGATGGCGGCGAAGCGAACCGAAATCCCCTTCTTCGCGCTGCGACGTCCCGGCTGGGAACGGCGACCCGGCGACCGCTGGACCAGCGTTGCCTCGGTTGCCGAAGCAGCCGGCGTGCTGGGCGAGACGCCGAGACGCGTCTTCCTCGCCATCGGCCGGCAGGAGGCCTTCCACTTCGAAAGCGCGCCGCAGCACCACTATCTGATCCGCAGTGTCGATCCGGTCACGCCGCCGCTTGGCGTTCGCCATGCGCGTTACCTGCTCGCTACCGGCCCGTTCGAGGAAGAGGCGGAAAGGCAGCTTCTGATGATCAACCAGATCGAGGTCATCGTCGCCAAGAACAGCGGCGGCAAGGCGACCTACGGCAAGATCGCGGCGGCGCGCCGCCTTGGCATCGAGGTGATAATGGTCGAGCGCCAGGAGCCGGCCGATGTCCGCACCGTGGGTACCGTCGAAGAAGCGCTCGCCCTTGTCGATCACCTTTTCTCCCCGGAAATGAACCGCGGCGTATAGACGAGATCCGGCTTGCCCGGACGCGGGATGATCCGTGTTTCCGGCGAGCCGATGATGAGGCAGGTCGCCATGTCGGCCTTCTGCGCGTCGGCGCTTCCAAGCGGCATCACCAGCATGCGCTCGTCGGGACGCCCGGCGGCACGCCCGAAGATCACCGGCGTTTGCGCGGGAAGGACGCCGCGCAGGATGTCGAAGGCTTCGCCCAACTGCCAGGGCCGTGCCTTGCTGATCGGATTGTAGAGCGCGATCACCAGGCCGGCCTCCGCCACCAGCTTCAGCCGGCGCGTGATGACATCCCACGGCTTGAGGTTGTCGGAAAGCGAGATGGCACAGAAATCGTGGCCGAGCGGCGCGCCGATGCGGGCGGCGACGGCGAGCATGGCGGTGACGCCGGGCGTGACGACGAGGTCGATCGCGCGCCAGTCGTCCGGTCCCTTGTCGATTGCCTCGCAGATGGCTGCGGCCATGGCGAAGACGCCGGGATCGCCACCGGAGACGACGCAGACATTGACGCCTTCCGCCGCGTGGCGCAGTGCCGCCTGAGCACGATCGAGCTCTTCGCGATTGTCAGAGGCGATACGGTTCTGATCCGGGCGCAGCGACAGGCGGTCAAGATAGGGACCGTAGCCAAAGAAATCCGTCGATTTCGACACGGCATCGAGCGCTTCCGGCGTCATCTGCTGCGGACCGCCGGGGCCGGTGCCGATCACATAGAGCGTGCCGCTCATGGCCGATCCTTCCATCCGGGCACCAGCACCAGCGAGAAATAGGGCGCCTCGTCATCGGCCTTTTCAGCAAGCGGGATCATGGCGGAATTGGCCATTGTGCCGCGCTCGACGTAAACCGCCTGGGTGAGCTTGCCGGCGGCGGCGAGTGCCCGGCGGATCTTCGGCAGATTGCGGCCGACCTTCATGATCACGGCCGCTTCCGTATCGCCAAGACGGCGAACGAGCTGCGTCTCGGCCATCGTACCGGGAAGGACGGAGAGGACGTCATCGCCCTGCACGATCGGCAGGCCGGCGAGCGACCAGCAGCCGGACATGGCGGTGATGCCCGGAATGACCTCCACCGGGAAACGCCCGGCCAACCGCACATGCAGATGCATGTAGGAACCATAGAACATCGGATCGCCTTCGCTGAGGATGGCAACTGTGCGTCCGGCCTCCAGATGTTCGGCAACAGCCGCGGCCGAGGCATCGTAGAAGCCGGTGATCTGGCTCTTGTAGTCGTCGTGTTCCTTGTCGATCTCGATCGTCACCGGATAATAGAGCGGCAGCTCTATCAGGCCCGGCTTCAGCAACCCCTCGACCACGGCCCGGCCGTTGCCACGCCGCCCTTCCTTGGCGAAATAGGCGAGCACGTCGGCCACTTCCAACGCCTTGACGGCCTTGAGGGTCAGGAGCTCAGGATCGCCCGGACCGGTCCCGACACCGATCAGCCTGCCTGGCGAAACCGCGCTCACAGGCCGGGCCTCGCCAGCGAATTGACGGCAGCCGCCGTCATGGCGCTGCCGCCGAGGCGGCCGCGCACGATGGCAAAGGGCACGCCATAGGAATTTTCAGCCAGCGCGTCCTTCGATTCAGCCGCACCGACGAAGCCGACGGGCATGCCGATGATCGCCGCCGGTTTCGGCGCGCCGTCGCGCAGCAGTTCAAGCAGATAGAAGAGAGCCGTCGGGGCGTTGCCGATGGCAACGACTGACCCGGCCAGGCGCTCGACCCAGAGCTTCAGCGCTGCGGCCGAGCGGGTATTGCCGATCTCGCGGGCGATGTCGGCGGTCTGCGGCTCGCGCAGGGTGCAGATCACCTCGTTGTCGGCCGGCAGGCGCGCACGCGTAATGCCGTGGGCAACCATGAAAGCATCGCAAAAGATCGGCGCGCCGCTCTTGAGAGCGGTGCGGGCAGCGGAAACGAACCCGGGCGCGAACTGGAAATATTGAGCAGCCTCCACCGATCCGCAGGCATGCACCATGCGCACGGCGAGATCGGCCTCATCTTCGGAAAAGCGGGAAAGATCGGCCTCACTGCGGATAATTGCAAAGGAGCGCTCGTAGATGGCGTCGCCATCCCGGATGTAATCGTATTCAGGCATCTCTATCCCTGTCGAACCGCGGCGGCGATGACCTCCGCTCCGAGCCGTGTAAGGCAGGAGCGTGCCGATTCGCCAGCCCGTTTCCTCTCCCGCACCAGCGCCTCGAGGCGTTCCATCGCGGATCTTATCGTTTTCTCTTCGATGTAGGCGTTTGGCGCTGCCGAGGCGGCACCATTTACGACAAGGCCATAGCCTATTGGCGCAGCCGTGATCGTCAGCGCCGACGCCGACGGTTTGGCGCACCCTTTTGCGCAACCGGAGACGTGGACGGTCAGCGAGCCATCGAGAAGCGACGGCGCAGCGTCGATCACCGCTTGCGCTGTAACGCGCGTATCGAACAAGGCGGAAGCACAGGCACCCGCACCGGCACAGGCAGCGATGTGATTGCGCGGATCGAGCGGAAACGCTCTGAAACCATGGCCCAACGCTAGGGCCTGGGCGGCAGCGACCCGGTCGAGGGCCATTCCCAAGACCATCAAGGCGTGATCGGGCGCCAGGCGGATGTCCGTCGCGCCGAAAATCTCCAGCGCCTCAAGGAATGTTCGAAGCTCTCGTGCCCGGATTTGTCCGAATGCCAGGCCGAGCCCCAGGGCCCTGCCGTTTTCGCCAAGCTCATGAATGCCTGCAGAATTTGGCGCGGGCTCCACGGGCTCGACAGCGTCGACATCCGCCGCCGAGACCAAGCCGGCTTTCAGGATGGCGGCATCAAGGTCGCGCGCGCGGGCACTGTCGCCCATCGCAGCAAGCGATTTCAGAACGGACACGACGGCCGGGGTGACCAACGGCTCGTCCAGCACGGCGATCCGCTTGGCCGTCGCCT
Organism: Rhizobium giardinii bv. giardinii H152; assembly: GCF_000379605.1. Classification (GTDB taxonomy): domain Bacteria; phylum Pseudomonadota; class Alphaproteobacteria; order Rhizobiales; family Rhizobiaceae; genus Pararhizobium; species Pararhizobium giardinii. The sequence continues at coordinate 299,329 of NZ_KB902691.1, forward strand.
CCGTACCGGCAATGGCCAGCAGCCAAAATGTCTGTCCGTCGATCCGGACGGCGCGCAGGCGGATATCAGCGGTCACGCCACCGAGATGCAGGCGCCCGCCACCGTCAACCGTGATCGACAATTTCGGCGCAAGCACAAGCCGCGGCTGGCATGCCGCCACGGCTGCCCGCAGTTGCGCGGCGAGCGGCAACGGATCGACGATCTCGGAATCATCCAACCCTGCAAGGGGTGGTGTTTCGATCGCGAGGCCTTTGGCAATATCGATCCCTGCATCTGCTATTTTCGAGGCAAGAAACGGTACCATAGCGGCCGTCAGCCCGCGGATTTGCAGGCTCCCCCGCGCGGTGACTTCCAGAATGCCATTTCCGCAGACATCGGCCGCCTCCGCCAAGGCGACCAGTTCTTGCAGCGCAAAGCCCGGTTTTGCCGGGCGCAGACGCACCAGAAGGCCGTCGCCCGTCACCATTGGCGTTGCCAGCGACGGACAAGCGCCGCGGCGCATCGAGGATCGATGTCCGGCCGGATTTTCAACTGGTGCAGCACAGATCATCATCGCGTTTGGCTGGTCATCTTCCGTTTCATAGGCGCGGCCCGTTGCTTCAGATCGCCGATGCCTTCGGCCCCGTCCATATAGCATTCTACAGCAGGGACAAACCAGTCGCCATGCGACACGGCCAATAGCGGGATCGACCGCGCCAGCCGCTATTCCTCGAAATCCCGACCCTTTTGCAGGAGATAGATATCCATGATCCAGCCATGCCGTGCCCGCGCTTCCGCCCGGGTTTTCAGGATTTCGTCTTTCACGTCGGCGAGCCGGCCGGACATGACGATCTCCTGCGCCGTACCGAGATAGGCGCCCCAATAGATCCGCGCATCCGGATCCTCGATTTTCATGAAGGCCTGCTCGCCATCCAGCATGACGACTGCCGTCCCGGTTTTTTCTGGAAAGCTCTCCGCAAGCCGGCGCCCCGTGGTAATCTCCACCGGCTTGCCGACGAGATTGAGCGGTATCCGGTGACTGGCGGCGAGCGCCTGGATGCTGGTGATACCGGGAATGACGGAATAATCGAACGGCACGGTCTCCAGGGCGCGAACCCGCTCGATGATCCGGATCGTGCTGTCATAGAGCATCGGATCGCCCCAGACGAGAAAGGCGCCGGTCTCTGCGTCCTTCAATTCCTCGAGTAGCAGCCGCTGATACGCCTCGGCGATTGCCGCATGCCACTGATCGACGCTCTGGTGGTAGGAGCGCTCCGCCGTCTGACGGACCGGGACCGCGAACTCGACGACGCGGCTCTGCGGCCGCGTCACGTAACGCGAAACGATATCGCGGCGGATATCGGCAAGCTGCGCTTTCGCCTCGCCCTTCGTGGGGACGAACAGGACGTCGGCGCGGTTCAGCGCGTTGACCGCCTGAATGGTGATATGCTCCGGATTGCCGGTGCCGATACCCACGATCAGAACGTTTTTCATGCCCAAGCCTTTGCCACGCCGCGTCCCCGTCTTTGGCCGATTGGCCGGATTGAAGCAAGGGGCCTTGTTTTTTGGAGAGATATCCGCGCCACGGCGTGACGTATTTCAACCTCGGCTTAAGTATCCGATTATACAGAAGAAATATTTTTGAGAAACACAACGCGAAACATGGCAATATGCGGCGAGTTCCACTAAGAACGCGAAAATTTCATATATTTAGCGCAAAAAAGCCGGAAACGAACGCGCAAAAGCATGTTCCGACGCGACAGACCCACGGGGTCGTGCGACTTTAATTGTGGCACGCTGGTGCATTCCAATGAGGCGACAGACGTCTCGCGAGGACCTCTACAGTGAAACATTCGAAAAGTAACCAGAGCATCACCGATCCGATTCTCGCCTTGCGCGACTGCAAGAGTGCCTTCGTCGGCGTCTTCATTGCCAGCGCTCTGGTCAATATCCTCTACCTGACGGGCTCCTTCTTCATGCTGGAGGTCTATGACCGGGTACTGCCCAGCAGAAGCATCCCGACCCTTGTCGCGCTCTGCTTGCTGGCCCTGCTCCTCTATGCTTTCCAAGGTGCCTTCGAAATGGTGCGCGGCCGCATGTTCGTGCGCATTGCCGGCGCGCTCGATGAAGCCCTGAGCGGCCGCATCTATCGCGCCGTGGTTCAGGCCCCGTTGAAACTGCGCACCCAGGGTGACGGCCTGCAGGCATTGCGCGATTTCGACCAGATTCGCTCGTTCCTCTCCGGATCCGGCCCCGCAGCCTTCCTCGACCTGCCCTGGCTGCCGCTGTATATCGTCATCTGCTTCATGTTTCATTACTGGATCGGTACCGTCGCGGTCATCGGCTCGATTATCCTGATCACGCTGACGTTCTTCACCAACCGCGGCACCCAGGCGCCCTCGAAAAGGGCGGCTGAGGCCGGCAACCAGCGCAATGCCTTCGCGCAATCCTCTCAGCGCAATGCCGAGGTCATGCAGGCCATGGGCATGCTCGGCCGCATGTCGCAGCTCTGGGATCTTCGAAACACGACCTACCGGGAACAGAACCGCGAGACCTCCGACGTCGGCAATGGCTATGGCGTGCTGTCAAAGGTGTCGCGCATGGCGCTGCAATCCGCGGTGCTGGCAACCGGTGCGGTTCTCGTCATCGAGGGCTCGGCTTCGCCGGGCATCATTATCGCCGGTTCGATCCTGACGGCCCGCGCTCTCGCGCCTGTCGAACTGGCGATCGGCAACTGGCGCGGTTTTGTTTCCGCCTTGCAAAGCCGGCAAAGGCTGAAGGAGCTGCTGACCGCCCTGCCGGAACGCGACGCCCCGCTGGAACTGCCCGTGCCCAAGGAAAAACTGAGCGCCGAAAGTCTTGCCGGCGGCCCGCCCGGCGGGCAGCGCCTGACCTTCGCCGAAGTCAATTTCAGCGTGAAGGCCGGCAGCGCGCTCGGCGTCATCGGCCCGAGTGCCTCGGGCAAGTCTTCGCTCGCGCGCGCGCTGATCGGCATCTGGCCATCCTATCGGGGCTCTGTCCGGCTCGACGGGGCAGCGCTGGACCAGTGGGATAGCGACAGGCTCGGCCGTCATATCGGTTACCTGCCGCAAGATGTCGAACTGTTCTCAGGCACCGTGGCGCAGAACATCGCGCGGTTTGCGGCCGACGCCTCGGCCGAGGCCGTCGTGTCCGCGGCCCGCGCCGCGCGCGTCCACGATCTCATTCTCAAACTGCCGAACGGCTATGAAACCGAGATGGGCGAAGGCGGCACGGCGCTTTCCGCCGGCCAGCGCCAGCGTGTCGCGCTGGCGCGCGCGCTCTACGGTGACCCCTTCCTGGTGGTTCTGGACGAGCCGAACTCCAACCTCGACGCCGAGGGCGAACAGGCGCTCACCGAAGCGATCATGGGTGTGCGCGCCCGCGGCGGCATCGTCATCGTCGTCGCCCATCGGCCGAGCGCGCTTGCCGCCACCGATATGGTGTTGATGATGAGCGAGGGACGGATGCAGGCCTTCGGACCGAGGGATGAAGTGCTTGCGCAGATCCTGCGCAAGCAAAACCGCCCGCCACAAATTGCCGGCGCCGCCTCATTGAAAGTCGTGGGTGAAGGCCAGGAGTCCGCATCGTGACCGATACTTCCATGGAAACAAAACCGGTGAACTCCCGCCGTTCTCTCGCCCGGCACGTGACCGCCGTCTCGATCCTCGCCCTCGCCCTCGTCGTCGGCGTTGGCGGCTGGGCGGCGACGACCGAGCTGTCCAGCGCAATCGTGGCTTCCGGCACCGTCGTGGTCGAGAACAACGTCAAGAAAATCCAGCACCTGACCGGCGGCATCGTCGGCGAGGTCCTGGTAAAGGAAGGCGATAGCGTCAAGGCCGGGCAGACCCTGATCAAGCTCGATGGCACGACCGTTCGGGCCAATCTGTCGATCGTGCAGAACACGCTGGCGCAGTTTTATGCCCGTCGCGCCCGCCTGGTGGCCGAACAGACCAATGCTGCGGAGTTCAGCATTCCGGAAGACCTGAACGCGCTCACAGCGGGCTCAAGCACACCAGCCATCCTTCTCGAAGAAAGTGAACGCAAGCTGTTCATGAGCCGCAAGAGCGCGCTTGTCGGCATGAAAAGCCAGCTTGCGTCGCGCAAGAGCCAGCTGGCCGACGAAACCAAGGGCCTGACGGTACAGTTGGCAGCCATCGAGGATGCGCTGAAGCTGATCAATGAGGAACTGACGGGTCTCGACAAGCTTTATGGCCAGGGCCTGGTGTCCATGCAACGGCTGACCGAGCTCAAGCGCAACCGCGCCCAGCTTGAAGGCGACCGCGGTGCACGCATCGCCGCCCGGGCTCAGGCTGCCGGCAAATCCAGCGAGATCGACCTGCAGATTCTGCAGCTCGACGAGGACCGCCGCACCGAGATTGCCAAGGAACTGACCGACGTCGAGGGCAAGATCGCCGAGTATGAAGACCGCCGCATTGCCGCCCAGGACCAGCTGAAACGGCTCGATATCAGCTCGCCGCTGGATGGCCGGATCTACCAGCTCGCCGTCCATACCGTGAACGGCGTCATCAATCCGGGTGAAGTGTTGATGCTTGTCGTTCCTGGCGCAGACGGCCTCACGGTCGAGGCCAAGATCGCCACGCACGACATCGACCAGATACGTGTGGGGCAGCCGGTCGAAATCCGCTTCAGCGCCTTCAACCAGCGCACCACGCCGATCGTGGAGGCGGAAGTCGTGACCATCGCGCCGGACATTGTCACCGACCAGCGCACCGGCACCAGTTACTACCCGCTGCGTATCAAGCCCAAGGCGGACAGCCTTGCAAAGCTGAAGGGATTGACGCTCTATCCCGGCATGCCGTCGGAGGTCTTCATCAAGATCGCTGACCGCACCGTGATATCCTACCTGGCAAAGCCGCTGACCGAACAGCTGCAGCATACGTTCCGCGAGGAATAAGCTGCCGGCAGCACGCGCGGCGCAACGTCGCGCGTGCTGCCGGAAAACGCCGATTGGGAAATTCCTTGCTGCACTGCAAAAATTGCATGGCCGCCTGCGGCGCAACCGGTGTAAGACCGTACTCATGACTTCCAAGCGAACCGGCTACATCTTCGTCCTGCTGGCGATCTCGATATTCTCGATCCAGGACGCGCTTTCCAAGCATCTGGGCGGCCTCTACCCGCCCGTCCTGATCACGATGATCCGGTACTGGGCCTTTGCCACCTTTGCGATCGCGCTGGCATCGCGATCCCAGGGCGGCCTTTTGGCGGCCGCGAAAACCAAGCGACCGGTGCTGCAGATCCTGCGTGGCGTTCTGCTTGCACTCCAGATCGTCATCGTCATCTTTTCGTTTGCAACGGTCGGCCTTGCGCATTCGCAGGCGATCTTTTCCTCCGGGCCGCTTTTCGTCGCCCTTCTCTCCATGCCGCTTCTCGGAGAGCGTGTCGGCTGGCGGCGTTGGACGGCGATCATCATCGGCTTGCTGGGTGTATTGCTGATCCTGGAACCGGGCAGCGGCAGCTTTGATCTCAAGCTGCTGATCCCGCTCGCATCATCGCTGATCTTTGCGATCTACGTGATCTCGACGCGGCTCGTCAGCCGCGACGATACCGCCATGACAAGCTTCTTCTACACGGGGGTCGCCGGAGCCGTGGCGATCACCGCCGTCGGTCCGTTCTACTGGACGACACTTGCGGCGCAGGACTGGGTCTGGATGCTGATGCTCTGCATCACCGGAACGACCAGCCATTTTTTCCTGATCAAGGCCTATGAACTGCTCGACGCAGCCGAGGTCCAGCCGCTCACCTATCTCCAGCTTGTCTTCGCCTCGATCATCGGCGTCGTCGTCTTCGGCGAAACGATCGGCCTGAATGTGATTGCCGGATCGGTGATCGTCGTCTGCGCGGGGATTTTCACCGTCTGGCGCGAAAGCGTCGTTGCCCGCCGGAAGGCCAGGTCGCCGGAGCCACCGTCCTCTCAGACGCTGACCTGAGCCTGCGCCTCGGGATTGGCCGGCAACGCCCAGTCGATGGGCTCGCGCCCGTTGGCGACGAGAAAATCATTGGCCTTGGAAAAAGGCTTGCTGCCGAAGAAACCGTTATGGGCCGATAGCGGCGACGGGTGTGCCGAGCGGATCACGAGATGGCGCGACCGATCGACGAAGGCCGCCTTCTTCTGTGCATAGGATCCCCACAGGATGAAGACGACCGGATGAGGCTGCTCGTTGATCGCCCGGATGATCGCATCGGTGAACCGTTCCCAACCCTTGCCCTGGTGCGAAGCGGCCATGGCCCGCTCCACCGTCAGCACGCTGTTGAGGAGCAGCACACCCTGTCGCGCCCAGCTCTCCAGGAAACCATGGCGAGCGGGCGCAATACCGAGATCGTTTTGCAGTTCCTTGTAGATATTCACCAGCGACGGCGGAGAGCGCACGCCGGGTTTGACGCTGAACGACAGCCCATGCGCCTGCCCCTCCCCGTGATACGGGTCCTGGCCGAGGATGACGACCCGCACCGTCTCCAGCGGCGTCAGGTCCAAGGCTCGGAAATACTCCGCTCCCTTGGGGAAAATCTGTCTGCCGTTGCGTTTTTCCTCAAGCAGGAATGCCTTCAGCTCGGCCATATAGGAACTGGAGAATTCCGGCGCCAAAACCGTTTTCCAGCTTTCCTCAAGCGTCACACTCGATTCCATCGTCGTTTTCCGGCCTCTCTATGCTCGTCCCTCGGACGCTCCCGAATGTAACGGCAGAGTGGTTGATGGCAAGCATCAACGTCAAACAGCCGCCAATGACTTTCAATGTATTCATAGAAATATAACGCTGGCCATTCCTCCCAACCCGTTATATCTAGGGAAATATCTCGACCGCCAGGGAACCGCATGCGCACAGAACGTCGAACCTTGCTGAAATTTGTCACCGCCGCTGTCACCGCCCTCGGGGTGAGCGGAATGCCATTTGCCCAGCCGGCAGCCGCCGCCGAAAAAGTGACGGTCTTTGCCGCAGCCAGCCTGAAGAATGCGCTCGATGCCGTCAATGCCGCCTGGCAAAAGGAAGCCGGCAAGGAAGCGACCGTTTCCTATGCGGCAAGCTCGGCGCTCGCCAAGCAGATCGAAGCCGGCGCGCCGGCCGATGTCTTTATCTCCGCCGATCTGGCCTGGATGGACTACGTCGCCGAAAAGAAGCTGATCAAGCACGATACCCGCGCCAATCTGCTCGGCAACCGGATCGTGCTGGTGGCAGGCAGCAGGGATACGGCACCCGTCGATATCAAGCAGGGTTTCGACCTGAAGGGCCTGCTGGGCGACGAGAAACTTGCGATGGGCGCCGTCGATTCCGTTCCGGCCGGCAAATATGGCAAGGCCGCGCTTGAAAAGCTCGGCGTCTGGTCTGCCGTCGAAAAGAACGTGGCCGGCGCTGAAAACGTCCGCGCGGCGCTTCTGCTGGTGTCCAAGGGCGAAGCACCCTATGGCATCGTCTACAAGACGGACGCCGCCGCAGACAAAGGCGTGGCGATCGTCGGCACCTTCCCTGAAGACAGCCACCCGCCGATCGTCTACCCGATCGCGGTCACGGCAGAGAGCAGCAATCCGGATGCCGCCGCTTATCTGGAGTTCATCAAATCGGCAAAGGCCGCGGCGCTGTTCGAGGCCCAGGGCTTTACGATCCTGAAATAGGTAAGAGACGCTCCAGCCGCCAGAGGATGGAGCGCCTATCGTCTGCCACAAAGACGGGAGCGGCATTTGGACTGGCTGGTTTTGAGCGATGCGGAGTGGATGGCGATCCTTCTCAGCCTGCGCGTATCGTCTGTCGCCATGCTTGCCAGCCTGCCGTTTGCTATCGGAATTGCCTTGATCCTGGCGCGCGGCCGCTTCTGGGGAAAGGCCGTGCTCAACGGCATCGTTCATCTTCCCCTGGTTCTGCCGCCGGTGGTGACCGGCTTTCTGCTGCTGATCCTGTTTGGAAAACGCGGGCCGATCGGCGCATTTCTCGCCGAATATACCGGCATTGTCTTTTCCTTCCGCTGGACGGGAGCAGCGCTTGCCTGCGCCATCATGGCCTTTCCGCTGATGGTGCGCAGCATCCGGCTGTCGATCGAGGCGGTCGACCGCAGGCTCGAGCAGGCAGCGGCCACACTCGGCGCAGGACCCGTCTGGGTTTTCCTGACGGTCACGCTCCCGCTCGTCCTGCCCGGCATCATCGCCGGCATGATTCTCGCCTTTGCCAAGGCGATGGGCGAATTCGGCGCGACGATCACCTTCGTCTCCAACATTCCCGGCGAGACCCAGACGCTTTCCTCGGCGATCTATACCTTTACGCAGGTGCCCGGCGGCGATGCCGGCGCATTTCGCCTGACCATCATTTCCGTCGTGATATCCATGGCGGCGCTGATGATCTCGGAAATGCTGGCAAATCTCGCGGTGAAGAAGATGGACGCCGCATGAGCCTCGAGGTCGCTATCCGCCATCGTCTCGGCGCGTTTTCCGTGACGGCTGCGTTCTCTGCGGACAAGGGTGTCACCGCCCTCTTCGGCCGCTCCGGATCGGGCAAGACGTCGTTGATCAACATCATCGCCGGGTTGCTGCGCCCCGAAGACGGGCGGCTGACATTCAACGGCGATGTTCTCGTCGACAGCGAGGCCCGCATTTTTGTGCCGCCGCACAAACGCCGCTTCGGCTATGTCTTTCAGGAGGCGCGGCTTTTCCCCCACCTCAACGTCCGGCGTAATCTCGGCTACGGCCGCTGGTTCGCCCGGCACGCCGGTGAAGGAGCGGATTTCGACAGGATCGTCGATCTGCTCGGCATCGCAGCGCTGCTCAATCGCGCGCCGGCCAATCTTTCAGGCGGCGAAAAACAGCGCGTCGCCATCGGCCGGGCGTTGCTTTCAAGCCCGCGCCTGCTTTTGATGGACGAGCCGCTGGCCGCGCTCGACGAGGAGCGGAAAGCGGAGATCCTGCCCTATCTGGAGCGGTTGCGGGATGAAACGGCAATTCCGATCGTCTATGTCAGCCATTCGGTCGTCGAAGTCGCCCGGCTGGCCAACAGGGTCATCGTGCTCGAAAACGGCCGGATCAGCGCGTCCGGCGACGCGGCGACCATTTTGAGCGCGCCATCACCGGCGATCAGCCGCCGCGAGGCGGGCACGCTGATCGAAGGCACAGTTGAAACCAGCGATGTTTCGCACCAGATCACGATCGTTCGCGCCGGAACCCTGCGGATTCAAGTACCGCATCTGGAGGCGCCAGCGGGCAAGCCGGTGCGTCTGCACATCGCGGCCCGCGATGTCATGTTGGCCACCAGCCGGCCGGAGGGCCTGAGCGCGCTCAACATCCTGCCGGGCACGATCGTCGGGATCGGACAAGCGGAACATGGCATGGTCGATGTGCGTCTGGATTGCGGCGGCGTGACGATCCTGTCGCGGGTGACCACCCTGTCACGCGATCTGCTCCGCCTGCAGGCGGGCAAACCGGTTCATGCCGTCATCAAGAGCGTTGCGCTGGATCTGTGAGTTCACCGGCCGGCATCGCATGAGGATTGCGGTTGCTCTCCAGCCAGGCCAGCTCTTCAGAAAGCGCCCCCGCGGCCTTTGCCTCCATCGCCCGGAACCGGCGGATCAGCTCTTCTCCGAAAGGCGTGACGAGCGCGCCACCGCCCTGCTTTCCGCCGCGCTGCGACAAGACCGCATCTTGGCCGAACATCCCGTTGAGCGCACTGACCAGCAGCCAGGCCCGCCGATAGGACATGTCCATGGCGCGGCCCGCCGCCGAGATCGAGCCCGTCTCGCGAATGTGTTCCAAGAGCGCAATCTTGCCCCGGCCCAGCCGCTCTGCGTGAGGAAAATCGATCCTCAGGACGGGTTCGAGACTGGTGGGTTCCTTCGGTGTCATGCGATTGCTGCGCGCCTTCTCCGGATCGGCAGAGACTATAGCGCCCGTCTGCCGCTGTATAGCGGCCGTGCCTGCTGCAGCAGTACGCGGGGCTACAGGCTCATGCCACCATCGATGACGTGCACCTGCCCCGTCGTATAGTTGGAGACGTCGCTGCCGAGATAAACGGCAAGCGCCGCAATCTCTTCCGGCAGGCCGATGCGGCCCATCGGCTGGCGGGCGATGAAGGCGGCGCGGGCTTCCTCGTAGTTGCCTTGCGCCTTCATCCGCTCCTCGAGTGAGGGCGATTGCACCGTGCCGGGCGCGATCGCGTTGCAGCGGATGCCCTGCTTGATGTAATCGAGGGCGATCGACTTGGTGAGGCCGATAACGGCCGCCTTGCTGGCGGAATAGACGAAGCGGTTGGGCACACCCATCGGGACGCCCGCAACCGACGACATGTTGATGATCGAGCCGCCGCCGTTGTCGATCATGCCCGGCAGGACGGCCCGGATCAGCCGGAACATCGACTTGACGTTGAGATCGAAGGCGAGATCATAGTCCCGCTCACTGGCTTCGAGGATCGTTCCGGCATGCACCGTCCCGGCGCAGTTGAAAAGCACGTCGATGGTTCCGGTTTGCGCGGCAAAGGCCGAGATCGCGTCGGCATTCATGACATCGAGTTTCGCGACGTTCATGCCAAGGGCGGAAAGTTCGGCGAGTTTTTCCTCATTGACGTCCGTGGCCGTGACGATCGCCCCTTCGCGCTGGAACGCCTCGGCGGCAGCGCGGCCAATGCCCTGTGCTGCTGCCGTGATCACGGCGCGTTTGCCGGCCAGAAGTCCACTCATCTCATTCCTCCCTGTCGCGGCCATGGTCCGCATCCATTTGCCGACAGGGAATATCGCCGGGTCCCCGCTTGTCAAGGGCGACGAACGTATTTTTATACAGAAAAAACCAAATGCGGTTGATCCGGCCTTCAGACCCTCAATCCGGTTTCCGCATCGAAGATGTGCACGTCCGCGGGGCGGATGGACACATCGATGACGTCCCCGGCCCCGACGGGCCTGCGGGTCGTGTCGACAACCGTCACCTCCGTTGCCGTCGACGTGGTGATGTAGGTGGCGGAGCCGGTGGTCTCGACGATCCCGACCGGCAGACGGAAGACGCCTTGTCCCGGCTCGACGAAATGCAGGTGCTCGGGCCGCAGTCCCGCTGTCACCTTGCGGCCCGGCTGGAGCTGGCGATCCAGAGGGATGGTCTGCTTTTCGCCGATATCGACCGCCAGCGAGCGGCCATCCTCGCCGACCGTCGCAGGCACGAAGTTCATCGCCGGCGAGCCGATGAAGCCGGCGACGAATTTATTGGCCGGCCGGTCGTAGAGTTCCAGCGGCGCGCCCTGCTGCTCGATCACGCCGTCCTTCATCACCACCACATGGTCGGCCATCGTCATCGCCTCGATCTGATCGTGCGTGACATAGACCGACGTCGCGTGCAGCCGGTCGTGCAGGGTGCGGATTTCCTTGCGCATATGGACGCGCAGCGCCGCATCGAGATTGGACAGCGGCTCGTCGAACAGGAAGGCCTTGGGATGGCGGATGATGGCCCGGCTCATGGCGACGCGCTGGCGCTGGCCGCCGGAAAGTTCGCGCGGATAGCGACCGAGGAGATGCGAAAGCCCGGTGGTGGCCGCGACTTCCTCTGCCGCCTTTTTCGCCTCGGCCTTGGCGACACCGCGAATGCGCAGGCTGTAGGTCAGGTTCTGCTCGACCGTCATATGGGGGTAGAGCGCGTAGGACTGGAACACCATGGCGATGTCGCGCTTGCGCGGCGGCACGTTGTTCATCAGTTCGCCGGCGATCTTCAGGTCGCCGGTCGAAATGCTCTCAAGCCCGGCCAGCGAACGCAGCAACGTGGACTTGCCGCAGCCGGAAGGACCGACGAGCGCGACGAAGCTGCCCTTCTCGATGCTGAGGTCGATGTTCTTCAGCGCGTGGTAGGCGCCGTAATATTTGTTGACGCCCGAGAGTTCGATCTGCTTGGTCATTTGATGGCTCCCGAGGTAAGGCCGGAGACGATGCGCCGCTGCAGCAGCACGAAGATGGCGAGAATGGGGGTCACGTAGATCGTGGCGTAGGCCATGATGTTGTTCCATTCATTGGTGTTCGGGCCCATGAAGGAATTGAGGCCGACGCTGGCTGGCTGAAGCTCGATGTCCTGGATGATCGACTTGGAATAGACGAATTCGCCGAAGGCCTGCATGAAGATCAGGATGGCGCTCACCAATATGCCGTTGCGGGCAAGCGGCAGGACGATATGGAAGAAAGCGCCGACACGCGAATTGCCGTCGACCAGCGCCGCCTCCTCCAGTTCCATCGGCACGGCCATGAAGGTGGCGCGCACCAGGACAACGAAGAACGGCATGCTTTTCGCGGCGATCGCGATGATCACGGCAAGACGCGGATAGTCCAACATGCCGAGTTGCGAAAAGCCGACGAAGATCGGCGTGATCATCAGCGACGCCGGCAGGACCTGCAGCATCAGGATCAGGAACAATCCGATATCGACCCAGCCATTGCGGTAGCGCGCCAGCACATAGGCGCAGCCGACGCCGAGCACCGTGATCAGCACCACGGCTCCGGAGGCGATGATAAGCGAATTCCAGAGATAGCGTCCCATGCCGCGGCTTTCCCAGACGAAGGCATAGGTGCTCCACTGCGGCACCGACGGCCAGAAGGTCGGCGGCGTGGCGAACATCTCCGATCCGCTCTTCAGAGCGGTGATGTACATCCAGTAGAGCGGAAACAGATAGATCGCCGCCATGACGATTGCGATCAAAAGCATCAGGCGATTGCGGTTCGTCTCGGTCATCCGCGCACCTCGTGACGTGTCGAGCGGACATAGACGACCGAGGCGATCATGACGAAGATGATCATCAGGACGGAAATCGTCGCGCCCTTGGCAAAGGCGTACTGTCGGAAGGACTGCTCCCAGGCCCAGTATTGCGTGACGTTGGACGAATTGTTCGGCCCGCCGGAGGTGATCGCGGCAAAGAGGTCGAACTGCTGCAGCGTGAAGATCAGGCCAAGCGCGATGATGGCGCCGATGGTGGAGCGCATCATCGGCAGGGTGATGGTCCAGAAGCGCTGCCAGGCATTTGCGCCATCGAGTTCGGCGGCCTCGTAGAGATCGGCGGGGATACCGGAAAGACCGACCGAGAGAAGGATCATGTTGAAGGCAGTGCCGAGCCAGATATTGGCCAGGATGACGGCATAGAGCGAATAGTTCGGATCCGAGCGCCAGAAGATATTGCCTGAGATGACGCCACCTTCCCTCAGGATGAAGTTGAGCACACCGAAATCCCCCGACAGGATCCAGTTCCAGATGGCGCCGACGACGAGACCCGGCATCACCCAGGAGACGAGGAACAGGCCGCGCAACCAGGAGGCGCCGGGAAAATTGACCCAGAAGAACAGCGCCAGCCCAAAGCCGATGAGGAACTGCCCGGCGATCGAGCCGGCGACGAAGATCGCCGTATTGGCAAGGATCGGCAGCGTTTCCGGCTGCGCGAAAAGGTCGCGATAGTTCTTCAAGCCGACAAAGGGGCGCATCAGCGTGCCGAGGCTGAACATGTCGACCTCCTGAAAGCTCATCAACACGTTGTAGAGCAGCGGCAGGCCCGCCATCAGGAACAGGAAACCGAGCGGAAAGGCGACCAGCACGATATCGAAACCGCGGCCGTCCCTGACACTGGAAAGAAGCCTCTTAATCGGGCCTCCGACGTCCCGAACGGGGTTGCCGGGCGCTTGCGCGGCAGGCAACCCCTTCCGGGAGGAAATGCTGGACGGCGCGTCCGCCATCCGGTTCAACCTCTCCCCGGCGGGGAGAAGGCGGCCCGAGGGGCCGGATGAGGGAGAGTGCGGCATAGCTGTCCTCGCTTGTGCTCGGGGCAGTCGCGTCGACCGACGCTCACATCCCCTCATCGTCTCGCTCTTCTCGGCTCTTCTCCCCGCCGGGGAGAAGAGCAACAAGAGCCGCTTCATCGCCCGTCAGATCAGCCCAGGACAGCCTTGATCTTTTCGGCGGCCTGATCAAGCGCGTCCTTCGGGCTCGCCTGGCCGGTCAAGGCGGCCTGAATGGCATCCTGGATCGCCTTGGAGATCTTCGGCCATTCCGGATGCGGGCCGCGGGGCTTTGCATATTTCAACTGTTCGAGGAACACCTTGAGGGCCGCGTCCTTGAGCGGCTGGCCGGTCTCGGGGATCGAGATGTCGGAGCGGGCCGGAAGCTGGCCGTAGTTCTTGAACATCTTGTCGTCCTGCGAGGCGAAGAATTCGAGCGCCTTGAAGGCCTCTGCCGGATGCTTGGACGAAGCGAAAATCGCCCAGTTGAAGTCGCCCATGGCCGAGGAGCGTTCGGCGCCTTCCTTCGGCACCGGAAGCAGCGTCACGCCCCAGTCGAACTTCGCCTCCTGCGTCATGCGGTCGAGTTCCCACGGGCCCGAGATCGCCATGGCGGCATTCCCGGAATTGAAGGTACCGGTCGAATCCCACTGACCGCGCGTCAGCGTATCGGGCGAAGCGAGCTTTTCATCGATGATCGTCTTCCAGATTTCGAGCGCTTTTACTGCGCCCTCGGCATTGATGTTCTCATAGCTGCCGCCACCCATCTGCGCCCAGGGCAGGAACTGGAAGGTGCCCTCCTCGTTGGCCTTGGCCGAAAACGCGAGGCCATAGACGTTGGCAGCAGGATCGGTCAGCTTGCGCGCCGCATCCACCAGTTCGTCCCAGGTCTGTGGCGGCTTGCTGGGATCAAGCCCCTTCACCTTGAACATGTCCTTGTTGTAGTAAAGCGCGATGGTGTTGGTGGCCTTCGGCACACCGTAATATTTGCCGTCCCACTCGACCGATTTCAGCGGCCCGGGGAAATAGTTCTCCGGCTTGATGACGGTCGATTTGGAGATCATGTCGGTGAGATCGAGAAAGGCGCCGCGCGACGAAAACAGCGCGTGTTCCGGATTGTCGATGGCAATGATGTCCGGCGCCTGGCCCGTCGAATAGGCGCGCATGGCCTCGCTGACGACATCATCGAACTGGATCTGCCGGTACTCTATCTGGATGCCGTTGTTGAGCTTGTTGAACTCGGCCACCAGATTTGGCGCCGGCTGAATATCACGGTCGAGCGACCAGACGGTCAATTTCACGTCTTCCGCCTTGGCGGACAGGCCAAACAGCGACACGCCTGCAAGCGCCAGCGCGCCAATGACTGCATATTTGCGGATACCCATCGTTTCCTCCTGTTGGTTATCCATTGTCGGCCGTCATCCTCCATGCCGGCCTTCTTCAGTCCATTCCAGTCAGTTCAGACCCGCCTGACTGGTCAGGCCGGCCTGATCAATCAGGCGGGATCGACGACGAAGTCGCCGCCCCGGCAAGCCTTCAGATAGTTGAGGCCATGCACCTGGCCGGTCATTTCCAGCTGATCGCGATAGACCGGGTCGTGCCAGCCCTCGATGTCGATGGAACCGGACCAGCCGGCAAGGCGCAGTTCGGAAATGACATCCGTCCAATTGGTGTCGCCGAAGCCCGGCGTGCGCATGAAGACGAATTTCTCCTTGCCGAAAATGCCGTGCTCGCGGATGACGTCCCAGCGGATCGTCGCGTCCTTGCCGTGCACATGGAAAATCTTGTGTGCCCATTTGCGGATCTGCGGGATGGGCTCGATCAGATAGACCATCTGGTGGCAGGGCTCCCATTCAAGACCGATGTGATCGTCCGGCGTTTCGTTGAAGATCAGCTCCCAGGCGTCCGGATTGTGGGCAATGTTCCAGTCGCCCGTCGCCCAGTTGCCATCCATGGCGCAGTTTTCAAAGGCAATCCTGATGCCCTTGTCGGCGGCGCGCTTGGCAAGTTCGCTCCACACCTCCTTGTAGCGCGGCAGGCTGTCAGTCAGCGGTTTGTTGCGAATTCTTCCCGTAAAGCCGGCGACGCAGGTGGCGCCAAAATGGTGGGCGTTGTCGATGCAGTCTTTCCAGCCCTGCAGCGTGTCGCGATCGATATCCGTCGTCTCCAGGGGGTTGCCGAACATGCCGAGCGTCGAGATAGTGATGTCGCGGTCGCCGATCGCCTCGACACAGCGCTTGCCGAGATCGGCGAGATTCTGGCCGTTGGTCGTCTGCCAGAAGAAGGGCTCGAAGCTTTCGAAGCCCATTCCGGCAATCTCGCCGATGCGTGTCGCAGCCTTGCCGCCGGATGCGCTGATCATGGTGCCGATGCGAATGGCTTTTGCCGGATTGCTCATCAAGGGGTCCTGTTCATAGGGTCACGCGCTGCCGGGTGCGGGCGCTTTCGATCGCCGCAAACACCATGGCAAGGCTGTTGATATTGTCGTTGCTTGCCGTTTCCGGCGTGCGGCCGGTTTTGATGGCGGTGAGGAAGTCGGCGATGACGCTGGCATGGCCATGGGTCTCGGCCACGTTTGCGGGCTCCGGGACAAGGACGCTATCGACCGGCCGAAGAAACCCTTCCGTGCCTGATACCCTGTGTGCCTGAAAATCCTCGGCACCATCCCAGAGCAGCGTGCCCTGCGTGCCGATGATCCGCCACCGGCTTTCCCAGCTGGTATTGGCACCTTCGGCACACCACGAGCCGCGATAGGTGAAGGTGACGTCGTCGGAAAACTCGAAAATCGCATTGGC
The DNA here is from genome assembly GCF_000379605.1 of Rhizobium giardinii bv. giardinii H152. Taxonomy (GTDB): domain Bacteria; phylum Pseudomonadota; class Alphaproteobacteria; order Rhizobiales; family Rhizobiaceae; genus Pararhizobium; species Pararhizobium giardinii. The sequence goes on from NZ_KB902691.1 coordinate 315,843, forward strand.
CGCTGCCCCATGCGCATACCACGAGCCGCGCGGGTTGCTTTCGTGGCAATAGACCGCGACCGGCGCCTTGTCGGCGACGAAGCGGGCGGCGTCGAAGGTGTGGATCGCCATGTCGAGCAAGAGCACATTGTCCATCTCTTCACGGAAACCGCCGAAATGCGCGCCGATGAAGAAATCGCAATGGATGGCGGTGAGCTCGCCGAGCGCGCCGCTTTCGACAAGCCGGCGGATGCGACGGATGCCCGCGATGAAGCGCCGGTTCTGGACAATGGCATGGACTTTGCCGGCAGCAGCAGCCTGGGCGATCATTGCCCGCCCCTCCTGGATCGAGGAAGCCATCGGCTTCTCGCTCAGCACGTGGCATCCATGCGCCAGAGCGGTCGCAACGACGTGGTGACGGGCGGACGGAATGACCACATCGAAAACCACGTCTGCCGCTGTTTCGGCAAGCACGGCTGCGAGGTCGGAACCAATGACTGCGTCCGTCAGACCGAACTCTCCGGCAAGCGACTTAGCGGCCGCCGGATTGACGTCGACAAGGCCAACGACCTCGACCTCCGCTCTGATGTCAGGGGTATCCGCGACCGCCTTCAGCCAACCTCTGGCCATAGCTCCGCACCCGCACAAAACTGCACGCAAAATGGGATTCTCCTCCGGAAAGTCTACGGTTTTCGCTCCTTTTCGCCAACCGTAAACGTTTACGGTACTATGATCGAATTTTGAAACGTGTCAATAGATGGAAATCGGGCACACCGGATTCTCAAGTTGAAAGCGGGTGGAATGACAGGCATACGCAGGCTCGCGCAGCATCTGGACATTTCGATCGGAACCGTTTCCCGCGCCCTGAACGGACGTCCGGACGTCAACGAAGAAACCCGCAAAAGAGTACTCGAAGCGGCCGCAGAACTCGGCTATGTGCCCAACCAGTCCGGCCGCAGCCTGCGCCAGGGCACGACCAACATCATCGGCTTCATGATGCAGACCGGCGCCGAAATCACCGGTCAGGGCGACACCTTCTTCATGAGCGTCTTCGACGGCGTCCAGACGGTCTTTGCCCGCCACCGCCTCGATCTCGTCGCCCTCCTCTGTTCATCGCAGGAGGACCCGGACGACTATCTCCGGCGCGTCGTCGCCCGCGGTTTCGCCGACGGGCTCATCCTTTCGGCTACCCAACGGCACGACCCACGTCTGGAATTTCTCGCCAAGCGCAAGATCCCCTTCGCCACGCTCGGGCGCAGCCTCACGGATGTCGGCCAGCCATGGCTCGATCTTGATTTCGAAGGCATGGCCCAGACTGCGATCGACAGGCTGGTCGAAAGAGGCCATCAGCGGATCGCCGTGACGAGGCCGCATGACGACGTCAACCTCGGCTATATCTTCGTCGATCAGGCCGCCAGCGCGCTTGAAGCCCACGGCCTTTTTCTCGACCCCGATCTCATCTTCCGCTCGACACCCAACGAGGCAGGCGGCTACCGGATCGCGCGCGAGCTTTTGTCGAAGAAGGACCGGCCGACGGCAATATTGCTGGTCAACGAGAGCATCGCGATCGGATTTTACCGCGGATTGAGCGAAGCCGGCCTGAAGCCGGGGCGCGATATAGCGGTGATTGGCCGCCACAGCCCGCAGACGCATTTCCTGTCGCCCAGCCTTACCGGCTTCGAACTCTCGCGGCGTGATCTCGGCATCGCCCTGGCGGAAGCGCTGCTGGCAACCATGCCGGCCTTCAGCCATTTTTACCCGAATGCGGAACTGCGCAAGATCTGGCATGAAGAGCTGATTGAAGGCGAAAGCGATGCCTTCCTGTTGCCTCATGGTTGATCGGCACCCGAGCCGCAGCAACGGCCATTCTTCGCGACTTGAACACCGGCAGTATCCGGTGCAGAGCAGGAAGGCCCACCTCTGACACTGGAAAACAGCCCACATGCCAGGCCCCGTGCTCGACCCGATTGAAACCGATCACATCCTGCCGAAAAAAGCCGGCGTCGTCGTCATCGGCGGCGGCATCATCGGCACAAGCACGGCGCTGTTCCTTGCCGAACGCGGCGTCGACGTCGTGCTCTGCGAGAAGGGCGCGCTCGGCGGCGAGCAATCCAGCCGCAACTGGGGCTGGGTCCGGGTCATGGGCCGCGACCGGCGGGAAATTCCGCTGGCGATCGAATCCCTGAAAATCTGGGATGGATTGGACGCACGGGTCAGCGGCCAGACCGGGTTTCGCCGTTCCGGAATTCTCTATATCTCGCAAACCGAGACCGATATCGCCAATCGCGACGCCTGGTTGAAACTTGCGCAGGCGCATGGGCTGGACACGCGCCAGATCGGCCCCGACGAGACAGCGGCCGTGATGCTCGGCTCCGGGCAGCGATACAAGGGCGCGCTCTACACGCCAAGCGACGGCCGCGCCGAACCGCAAAAGGCCGTGCCGGCGATCGCGGCGGGCGCGCGCCGGGCCGGTGCCCGCATCCTGACAGGCTGCGCCGTCCGCGGCATCGAAAGGAACGCCGGCCGGGTCAGCGCCGTCATTACCGAGAAGGGCCGCATCGAGACATCCGCCGTCGTGCTTGCCGGCGGCGCCTGGTCGCGGCTGTTCTGCAAGGGTCTCGGCATCCGGCTGCCGCAACTGAAAGTGCGCAACTCGGTGCTGCGCACCGGCGCGGTGAACCGGGGGCCGGATGGCGCGGGCGCCACAGCCACCTTTGCCTATCGGAAACGGCTGGACGGCGGCTACACGATCGCCAATGGCGGCATCAACATGCATGCGCTGGTGCCGGACAGTTTTGCCTTCTTCCGCGAGTTCCAACCCGCCAGGAAAGCCGAGGGCGACGCGGTGCAGCTCAGTCTCAGCGCTCGAAGCTGGCAGGAACTGTTCGAAATCGCCGCAGTCTCCCTCGACCGGCCCGGCGCATTCGAGCGGCATCGGATACTCGATCCGAAACCGGATGGCAGAGCCGCCTTGAACGCGCTGCGGGCGGCCACGGAAGCCCTGCCGGTGCTGCGCGATGCGAAAGTGGAACAGGTCTGGGCCGGCCTGATCGACGTGACGCCGGATGCGGTGCCGGTCATCTCCACGCTCGACGGTCTTCCCGGACTGGTCATTGCGACGGGATTTTCAGGTCATGGCTTCGGCATCGGCCCGGGCGCGGGGCACCTCACTGCCGATCTGGTCACGGGCAACACACCGATCGTCGATCCCGCACCCTTTCGCTTCTCCCGCTTTTCCGACGGCACCCCGATCGAAATTGCGCCGCGGGTCTGATCGTCGGCGCGTAGATGCGGTCAGAGCTTGAGGATATCGGCGGCGGTCGGCATGACCTGTCGCCGGGGCGGCCCTTCGCTGCGCCACAAACAAAAAACCCCGGTGGCGTGACGCCACCGGGGATTCGATATTCCAGCGATGTCGGCGGGAGAAAAGTTGGATCAGCCCATGCGCTCCGAAGCGAAGGAGCCCGGGCTTGCCGGGAAGACGACGGTGCGGTTGCCGTTGATGAAGGTGCGGTGATGGATATGCGCGTGCACGGCGCGTGCCAGCACCTGGCTTTCGACGTCGCGACCGATCGAAACGTAGTCTTCGGCCGATTGCGCATGGGTGATGCGGGCGATGTCCTGCTCGATGATCGGACCTTCGTCGAGATCCGCGGTAACATAGTGCGCCGTCGCGCCGATCAGCTTCACGCCGCGCTCATAGGCCTGCTTGTAGGGATTAGCGCCCTTGAATGACGGCAGGAAGGAGTGGTGGATGTTGATGATCTGGCCGGACATCTTCTGGCAAATTGCATCGGACAGGATCTGCATGTAGCGGGCCAGTACGATCAGCTCCGTACCGGTCTGCTCGACCACGTCCATCATGCGGGCCTCGGCCTGGGCCTTGTTGGCCTTGGTGACCGGAATGTGATGGAATGGGATATCGTGGTTGACGACGACCTTCTGGTAGTCGAAGTGGTTGGAAATGACGCCGACGATGTCGATCGGCAGGGCACCGATCTTCCAGCGATAGAGCAGATCGTTGAGGCAATGGCCGAACCGCGACACCATCAAAAGCACCTTCATGCGATGTTCGCTATCACGAATGTCGGCGACCATACCGAAGCGGGACTTCACCGCCTCGAAACCGGCCGTCAGCTTTTCGAGCGAAGCACCTTCCTGGCTGATGAAGGTCAGGCGCATGAAGAACAGGCCGGTCTCCATGTCATCGAACTGCGAGCTGTCGGTGATGTAGCAGCCCTCCTCCGCAAGGTAACCGGTGATCGCCGCAACAATGCCGCGGGTGGATTTGCAGGAAACAGTCAGCACATAGCTTTTCATCGGTATCGATCTCTTGGCTCGAGGTATTGGCTGGCCCTCCCGGCCAACGTTGTGGAGCGGAAGCTAGCGCGGCGTCGGCCTGCCCGTCCATCCGTTTAGCGACATCGGATAGCAGGAACAGGCCATGCCGTCTCTTCTGATCTTCGCAGAAGCCTGACAGTCAGATGTCTAGCGTCGTCTGCCGCTCCCATTCGCTGAAATGGGAGGTGTAGGTATTCCATTCCTGGTGCTTGAGTTTCAGGTAGGCGCTGGAGAAGCTCTTTCCGAGCGCGACTTTCAGCTCCTCGTCCTTGTCGTATTCGCGCAGCGCATCGAGCAGGTTGAGCGGCAGCTTGGGCGCGTCGGTGACGGTGTGGCCTTCCCTGTACATGTCGATGTCGTAGTGACGGCCAGGATCGGCATTGTGCCGGATGCCGTTGAGACCGGCGGCAATAATGATCGCCTGCAGCAGATAGGGATTGACCGCACCATCCGGCAGACGCAATTCGAACCGGCCCGGGCCGGGGACGCGAACCATGTGGGTGCGGTTGTTGCCGGTCCACGTCACCGTATTCGGCGCCCAGGTCGCGCCGGAAATCGTGCGCGGCGCGTTGATGCGCTTGTAGGAATTGACCGTCGGATTGGTGATGGCCGCCAGCGCCGAGGCGTGCTTCATGATGCCGCCCAGGAAGGTCTTGCCCTTGGCGGAAAGGCCGAACGGCATCTCCTTGTCGGCGAAAGCATTGGTCTTGCCCTCCAGATCCCAGACCGAGATATGGGCGTGGCAACCGTTGCCGGTAAGGCCCTTGAAGGGCTTGGGCATGAAGGTTGCCCGAAGACCGTGCTTCTCGGCGACCGACTTCACCATGAACTTGAAGAAGGAGTGCTTGTCGGCCGTCTGCAGCGCATCGTCATATTCCCAGTTCATCTCGAACTGGCCGTTCGCATCCTCGTGGTCGTTCTGGTAGGGCTTCCAGCCGAGTTCAAGCATGTAGTCGCAGATTTCGGCGATGACGTCGTAGCGGCGCATGACGGCCTGCTGGTCGTAGCAAGGTTTCTCGGCGGTATCGAACTCGTCGGAAATCTTCGACCCGTCCGGAGAGATCAGGAAGAATTCCGGTTCGACGCCGGTCTTGACGCGAAGGCCCTCCGAAGCGGCTTCGGCGACCAGCCTTTTGAGAACGACGCGCGGCGCCTGTTCCACCGGCTGGTCCTCCATGACGCAGTCGGCGGCGACCCAGGCGACGTCTTTCTTCCACGGAAGCTGGATGACGGAGGAAGCGTCCGGCAGCGCAAAGAGATCCGGGTGTGCGGGGGTAAGGTCGAGCCAGGTGGCGAAGCCGGCAAAGCCAGCACCGTCCTTCTGCATGTCGGCGATGGCTTCCGCCGGAACCAGCTTGGCCCGCTGGCCGCCGAACAGGTCGGTGTAGCTGATCATGAAATATTTGATGCCGCGGTCCTTGGCAAAGCTTGCAAGATCGAGTGTCACTGTGTTCCCCTTTGGATTATCAGACACTTTTTCATGGAGTAGGCCGCCGCCTGGCTTGGGAGATCAGACGACGGCCATTTGGGTTTTGAGGGTCAGAACCCTCCCTTGCCCGGGATCCAGCTCGTGCCGGCAAGCGGCACCTGCGCCATGGCGGATGCCTCGAGCGTCAGCGCGACCAGATCCTCCGGTTCCAGATTGTGCAGGTGGTTCTTGCCGCAGGCGCGCGCGATGGTCTGCGCCTCCAGCGTCATCACCTTTAGATAGTTGGCAAGACGGCGGCCGGCCGCGATCGGATCGAGGCGCTTCATCAGTTCCGGGTCCTGCGTCGTGATGCCGGCCGGGTCCTTGCCCTCATGCCAGTCGTCATAGGCGCCGGCCGTCGTACCGAGCTTCTGATATTCCTCTTCCCAATGCGGATCGTTGTCGCCGATGGCAACGAGCGCCGCCGTGCCGATGGCAACCGCATCGGCGCCGAGCGCCAGGGCCTTGGCCACATCGGCGCCCGAGCGCACCCCGCCCGAGATGATCAGCTGCACCTTGCGGTGCATGCCAAGGTCCTGCAGCGCCTGAACGGCGGGACGGATGCAGGCGAGCGTCGGCATGCCGACATTTTCGATAAAGACGTCCTGCGTCGCCGCTGTGCCGCCCTGCATGCCGTCAAGCACGACCACGTCGGCGCCGGCCTTCACCGCAAGCGCCGTGTCGTAATAAGGTCGCGCGCCGCCGACCTTCACATAGATCGGCTTTTCCCAATCGGTGATTTCGCGCAGTTCGAGGATCTTGATTTCCAGATCGTCCGGACCGGTCCAGTCGGGATGGCGGCAGGCCGAGCGCTGGTCGATGCCCTTCGGCAGATTGCGCATGTTGGCGACGCGGTCGGAAATCTTCTGGCCGAGCAGCATGCCGCCGCCGCCGGGCTTGGCGCCCTGGCCAACCACGACTTCGATCGCATCGGCGCGGCGCAGGTCCTTCGGGTTCATGCCATAGCGCGACGGAAGATACTGATAGACGAGCGTCTGGCTGTGGCCGCGCTCTTCGTCCGTCATGCCGCCGTCGCCAGTGGTGGTCGAGGTTCCGGCGATGGTCGCGCCGCGCCCGAGCGCCTCTTTGGCGTTGCCGGAAAGGGCACCGAAGCTCATGCCGGCAATGGTGATCGGCGTCTTCAGCGTAATCGGCCTCTTGGCGAAGCGCGACCCCAGAACGACGGTCGTGTCGCATTTCTCGCGATAGCCCTCGAGCGGATAGCGCGAGATCGAGGCACCGAGGAACAAGAGGTCGTCGAAATGCGGCACCTTGCGCTTGGTGCCGGCGCCGCGGATGTCGTAGATGCCGGTTGCCGCCGCCCGGCGGATTTCGGCCAGCGTATAGTCGTCGAAGGTCGCTGACTTGCGCGGCGGGGTATACGGGTTGTGATAGCTCATCTCTCTGTCCCTGCCTTAGTACGCTTCGGCGTTATCGATGTTGAAATTGTAGAGTTTGCGGGCCGAACCGTAGCGCTTGAATTCCGTCGGGCTCACATCGGTGACACCAGCTCTTTCGAGCAGTTCTGCAAGCTTCTCCCGATGTTCGGACCGCATTTCCTTCTCGATGCAGTCGGCGCCGAGGCTCTTGACCGTGCCGCGCACGAAAAGCTTGGCCTCGTAGAGCGAATCCCCGAGCGCATCGCCGGCATCGCCGAGCACGACCAGATGGCCCGACTGACCCATGAACGCCGACATATGGCCGATGCTGCCGTGGACGACGATGTCGATACCCTTCATCGAGATGCCGCAGCGCGAGGCCGCATTGCCCTTGATGACGAGCAGGCCGCCTCGGCCGGTGGCGCCCGCATACTGGCTGGCATCGCCTTCGATGACGACGGTTCCCGACATCATGTTCTCGGCGACGCCGGGGCCGGCGGATCCGTGAACGGTCACCGTGCCGCCGTCATTCATGCCGGCGCAGTAGTAGCCGACGCTGCCGCGCACATCGACGGTGACGGGCTGGTCGATGCCGACAGCCACCGCATGGCTGCCACGCGGGTTGACGACTTCGAAATTCGTGTCGTTCGTGCCGGGAGCGATCGCGTGCAGCGCACTGTTCAACTCGCGCAGCGGCGTGGTGGCAAGATCGAACACTCGCATCGCTTCCAGACTTTCTCGGTTTACGCTGATATCCACGATTAAGCTGCCTTCTCATGATCCCAGAAATAGACGGTGGCGGGCTCCGGTTCCCAGACACGCGCATCTTCGATGCCCGGCAGGTTTACGAGCGCGCGGTATTCCGAACCGAAGGCGATGTACTGATCCGTCTCGGCCATGACGGCGGGCTTGCAGGCAATCGGATCACGCACGACGCCGAAGCCGGACTTCGTGCCGACGACGAAAGTGAAGAAACCGTCGAGGTCATCAAGCGCGCTGGTCAATGCCTGACCAAGATCCTTGCCCTTGGCCATCTCGGCGGTGAGATAGGCAGCCGCGACTTCGGAATCGTTCTGCGTCTCGAAGCTCATGCCTTCGCGAACCAGTTCGCGGCGCAGGTTGTTGTGATTGGAGAGCGACCCGTTGTGCACCAGGCACTGGTCCGCGCCAGTCGAGAACGGATGCGCGCCGAGCGTGGTGACGGCCGATTCCGTTGCCATGCGGGTATGGCCGATGCCATGCGTGCCGCCCATCTCGCGAATGCCAAAACGGGCAACCACGTCCTTCGGCAAGCCGACTTCCTTGTAGATCTCGACGCTGTCGCCCGAGCCCATGACCCGCACGTCCGGCCGCTGCTCAGCAAGCAGATCACGCACGGCTGCAGACTGCGTGGCATCCGTCTCGATCACTGCATGCGTGCTTTTCAGCTCCACGGTGACACTGGCGTCAACGGGCTTCAGCAGAGCTTCAAGCCCGGCGAAATCGACGGCGGGCTTGGCGGATTGAACGGTGATTTTCGCGCGGCCATCGGACGGTGCGCCATAGATCGCGATGCCGGCGCTGTCAGGGCCGCGATCGGTCATGATGACCAGCATATCGGACAGCATGGCGCCCAGTTTGGGCTCCAGTGTCTTGTCCTTCAAAAACAATCCGACAATTCCGCACATGGAGACGATCCCTCATTTCGTTGCTAAAAAGGGGATAGCAGTTGCCGTTTCAAATTTCAACTGGGAAGAAAGTTTTTTTCTTTTAAGGCAAGATTTTTGCGCCACGACGTCAGGAAATCGCGCCCCGCGTCTGTGGATAGGAGATGATCGAAAGATAGCGTATTGGCAGCTTCACCAATTCCTCGGGACCGTGGCGCGCATCGGCGTCGAAAAACAGGCTGTCACCAGGCTGCATGGTGAAAAGCCGGTCGCCGTGGCGATACACGACCTCGCCTTCGAGCATGTAGAGAAACTCCATGCCTTCGTGCTGAAAGGCCGGGAACGTATCGGAATCGGCCGTCAGCGTAATCAGATAGGGCTCGACGATGACACCGGCGGTATTGTTGTCGATATGGCCGAGCAGATTGTATTGATGCCCGGCGCGGGTGCCGCGCCGCTCCAGTTCAACGCCTTCGCCCGCCTTGACGAAAACGGCGTTGCGCACCTCCTCGTAGCGCCGGAAGAATGCTGTCACAGGAACGCCAAGCGCCCGTGAAAGCGATTGCAGTGTCGTCAGCGACGGCGAAATGTTGCCGTTCTCGATCTTCGACAACATGCCCAGTGAAATGCCCGTGGCCGTGGCAAGGTCGGTGACGGTAATACCGAGCTTCTTGCGAAAGGCGCGAACTTCATGGCCGATGGCGATTTCGAGGTTGTTTTCCTTCGGCTCGCGCAGCGCGTGCGGATCCTGCGAGAAGGCCGCCTTCAGCGCCGGGCGCTCGTCATCCGTCGTCCGGCCAATATCGATTTCGGCAGTCTTCTTCGCCATGCTTCTCCCCTATGCCTTCGGACAAAAATCCTATCCTGAGAGTGAAAATTTCTCAACCCGGAAGAAATTATTCTGGAGGCGGGGTGGGGATAACCTGCCGCCCCTGTCGCGGCGCCTCTCCGAAAGCCTCTCTGTAGCTGCGCGAAAAATGGCCGGCGCTGGAAAAGCCGGTGGCGAAAGCGATTTCGGAGATCGAAAGCGGGCTTTGCAGAAGCAGTCGCCGCGCATGGTTAAGCCTGAGCTTGCGATACTCCGCTAGGAAAGACGATTGCATCAGGCTTGAGAACAAACGGTCCAGATGACGCGGCGACACACCGGCCAGGGTGGCCATGGCCTGCCGGTCGAGCGGCGCCTCGATCGTCGCCTCCATCTTTTCAAGGACCGTCAGCAGGCCCGGGTGATTGACGCTGTAACGCTCGGCCAGCGCGGCCCGTTGCGGTGCACCGGGAGCTTCCACGTGGGTATGCAGGTACCAGTCGCTGACCCGCCGGGCGAAATCGGATCCCATACGCTCGGAGATCAAGGCGTGCATCATGTCGAGCGGCGCGACGCCGCCGCCGCAGGTGATGCGGTTGCCGTCGAGCACATAACGGGCCTGACGCGGCGCGAGATCCGGAAAAGCCTCCCTCAGGGCCGGCGCATGCTCCCAGTGGATGGTAAAGTCACGATCCCTCAGCAGGCCGGCGGCGGCCATCAGATAAGGCCCGCCGGAAATGCCGCCGATCCGAACGCCCTCGCGCGCCAATTGGCGCAGGCAGGCGAGAACCGCAGGCACATTCCAATCCACCGGCGAACCGCCGGCGCAGACAAAGACCGTGTGCAGGCTGGAACCGCGTCTGGGAAGCGGTTGCGAGGGAACAGGAATTCCTGAGGACGAGAGCGCCATGTCGCCATCCGGCGCGTGGGACGACAGGCTGTAGATTTCTTTGCCTGCCAGAAGATTGGCGGCGCGCAGCGGCTCAATCGCCGACGCGTAGGACATCAGCGCAAACCCGGGAATGAGAATGAAGCCGATGTTCTGCACGTTTTTGAGATCTTCTGCCGCCATGACCTATTTATGACGCAATACGTCTCTTTTCTGCAAGTGATGAAAATCAATCCTGTCATGATCGCGCCAGTTCCCACGGTGAATCGATCATGCGCTACTCTGCCTTCTCCGTTTTTCTGAATGCCCTGCGCGGCAATAAAGGCTGGCAGCCGGCCTGGCGAAGCCCGGTTCCGAAAAATCATTACGATGTGATCATCGTCGGCGGTGGCGGTCACGGCCTTGCGACCGCCTACTATCTCGCCAAGGAATTCGGCATCACCAATGTCGCGGTGCTGGAAAAGGGCTATATCGGCTCGGGTAATGTCGGGCGCAACACGACGATCATCCGCTCCAACTACCTCTTGCAGGGCAACAACCCGTTCTACGAGCTGTCGATGAAGCTCTGGGAGGGGTTGGAGCAGGACTTCAACTTCAACGCCATGGTCTCGCAGCGCGGCGTGCTCAATCTCTATCACTCCGACGCCCAGCGCGACGCCTATACGCGCCGCGGCAACGCGATGCGCCTGCACGGCGTCGATGCCGAACTGCTCGATCGCAATACCGTGCGCCAGATGCTGCCCTTCCTCGATTTTGACAATGCCCGCTTCCCGATCCAGGGTGCCCTGATGCAGAAGCGCGGCGGCACCGTGCGGCATGACGCAGTTGCCTGGGGCTATGCCCGCGGCGCCGACAGTCGCGGCGTCGATATCATCCAGAATTGCGAGGTCACCGGCATTCGTCGCGAACACGGCCGCGTCACCGGCGTCGAGACCAGCCAGGGCTTCATCGGCTGTGGCAAGCTGGCGCTGGCGGCGGCAGGAAATTCGACCGTCGTTGCCGATATGGTCGACATGAAGCTGCCGATCGAGAGCCATGTGCTGCAGGCCTTCGTCTCGGAAGGGTTGAAGCCGTTCATCGACAACGTCGTCACCTTCGGCGCCGGACACTTCTATGTCTCGCAGTCGGACAAGGGCGGCCTTGTCTTCGGCGGCGATATCGACGGATACAATTCCTACGCCCAGCGCGGCAATCTGGCGACGGTCGAACATGTCGCCGAGGCGGGTATCGCGATGATCCCGGCGCTGTCGCGTGTTCGGGTGCTGCGCTCCTGGGGCGGCGTGATGGACATGAGCATGGACGGCTCGCCGATCATCGACCGCACCCATATCGACAACCTCTATCTGAACGCCGGCTGGTGTTATGGGGGCTTCAAGGCCACGCCCGCTTCCGGCTTCTGCTACGCCCATCTGATCGCCGGGAACCAGCCACACGAAACGGCAACGGCTTTCCGGCTCGACCGCTTCTCACGCGGCCGGATGATCGATGAAAAGGGCGTCGGCTCGCAACCCAATCTGCACTGAGGACATTTCATGGCCAGCCTGATCGCCTGCCCCCATTGCGGGCCGCGCCCCAAGGAAGAATTCACCGTAAAAGGTGATGCCGCAATCGCCCGCCCCGCCGCGGATGCCGGCGAGGACGCCTGGTACGCTTACGTCTATCTGCGCGACAACCCGCGCGGTCGCCACAAGGAATATTGGCACCACACGTCCGGCTGCCGCCGCTGGCTCGTCGTTGAGCGCGATACCGTGACCCATGTTGTCTATGCCGTATTGGACGCGAGCGCTCAGGGAGAGACCGCATGAGTTCCTTCCGTCTTTCCAAGGGCGGCCGGATCGACCGCGCCAAGCCGCTCGACTTCACCTTCGACGGCAAGCCGATGCAGGGTTTTGCCGGCGATACGCTGGCATCGGCGCTTCTTGCAAACGGCCGCCAGCTTGTCGGCCGCAGTTTCAAATACCATCGCCCGCGCGGTATCCTGACTGCGGGCGCGGCGGAGCCCAATGCCCTTGTGACGATCGGCGAAGGCGGGCGCACCGAGGCCAATACCCGCGCAACGCTGGTCGAGCTCTACAGCGGCCTCAAAGCAAAAAGCCAGAACCGCTGGCCGTCCGTCGATTTCGACCTCGGCGCCGTCAACAGCCTGCTCTCGCCCTTCCTCGGCGCTGGCTTCTACTACAAGACCTTCATGTGGCCGGCGGCCTTCTGGGAGAAGGTCTACGAGCCGATCATCCGCAAGGCAGCCGGTCTCGGTCGCGCCACCTACGAGCCCGATCCGGACACCTACGAGAAATGCTGGACGCATTGCGACCTGCTGGTGATCGGCGCGGGCCCGGCCGGCCTTGCAGCCGCGCTGACCGCCGGCCGTGCCGGGGCGCGCGTCATCCTCGCCGATGAAGGTTTCGAGCCCGGCGGCTCGCTTCTTGCGGAGACCGCGGCAATCGGCGAGAAAGCCGCGGCCGTCCTCCTTGAGGAGACGCTTGCCGAACTCGCCAGCCTTGCCAATGTCCGCATCTTCTCCCGTACTACTGTCTTCGGCTGGTATGACGGCAATGTCTTCGGTGCCGTCGAGAGCGTGCAGAAGAACACGGCGGCCATCGACCCGAACCGGCCGGTCGAGCGCCTGTGGCGCCTCGCCGCCAGGCACGCGATCCTCGCGTCTGGCGCGGAAGAACGGCCGCTGGTCTTCGGCGGCAATGATATTCCCGGCGTGATGATGGCGGGCGCCATGCGCTCCTATCTCAACCGGCAGGCGATCGCGCCCGGCAAGCGCACCGTCGTTTTCACCAACGATGAATCCGGCTACAGGACGGCGACCGACCTAGAGGCAGCGGGGCTTGAGGTGGCTGCCATCGTCGACAGCCGTGTCGGCGCGCCCTCGTCATGGGCCGGCCGTGCCCCCGTCTTCCCCGGCGCCGTGGTTCAGGACGCCAAGGGCGGCAAGGCACTGACTGGCGTGACGATGATCAAGGGCGGGGCGCTCGAAACCATCAAGGCGGACGCCCTTGCCATGTCCGGTGGCTGGAGCCCGATCATCCATCTCGCTTGCCATCGCGGCGCAAGGCCGGTCTGGTCGGATGCCAAAGCCGCGTTTGTCGCACCGCAAACGCAGGACGGGCTGACCATTGCCGGTTCGGCCGCAGGCGTGGGCGCCCTCGAAGCCTGCCTTGCCGACGGCGCTGAAAAAGCCGGAAACGTCCTGCCCAGCCTCGGCTTTTCCAGTGCAGCCGCTGCCTTCACGCCGGCGGTGGATACCGCGACCGTCGCCAAGCCGCTCTGGTGTGTGCGCGGCGCAAAGGGCAAGGCGTTTGTCGACTACCAGAACGACGTGCACCTGAAGGACCTGCGGCTTGCCGTCAGCGAAGGCTACGGCCATGTCGAGCTTGCCAAGCGCTACACTACCAATGGCATGGCGACCGATCAGGGCAAGCTGTCCAATGTCAACGCCATCGGCATTCTCGCCGAGGCGCGCAAGGTCTCGCCGGCCGATGTCGGCACCACGACCTTCCGCCCTTTCTACACGCCGCTCTCCTTCGGCGCATTGACCGGCGCCTCGAAGGGCAAGCATTTCCAGCCGGTGCGCAAATCGCCGCTGCACGACTGGGCCAGGAAGAACGGCGCCGTCTTCGTCGAAACCGGCCTCTGGTACCGTTCCTCCTGGTTTCCGAAGGCGGGCGAGACGACATGGCGCGACAGCGTCGATCGTGAAGTGCTGAACGTGCGCAAGAACGCCGGTATCTGCGATGTCTCGACGCTCGGCAAGATCGAGATCTTCGGGAAGGATGCCGCGGAGTTCCTCAACCGCATCTACTGCAACGCCTTCCTGAAACTGCCGGTCGGCAAGGCACGCTATGGCCTGATGCTACGTGAAGACGGCATGATCTATGACGACGGCACGACGAGCCGGCTCAGCGAAAACCACTTCTTCATGACGACCACCACGGCCTATGCGGCCGGCGTGATGAACCATCTGGAATTCTGCGCCCAGGCGCTCTGGCCGGATCTCGACGTGCAGTTCGCTTCCTCGACGGACCAGTGGGCGCAGATTGCCGTCGCCGGGCCGAAGTCGCGGACCATCCTGCAGGCGCTGGTCGATGAGGATATTTGCGAGGTGGCCTTCCCGTTCCTCGGCGCCAAGGAGGTCTCGCTGTTCGGCGGCAAGCTCACCGGTCGGTTGTTCCGCATCTCCTTCTCCGGCGAACTCGCCTACGAACTGGCAGTTCCCGCCGGCTACGGCGAAGCCGTCGCGGATGCGATCATGCAAGCAGGCAGCCCGCATGGCATATGCCCCTATGGTGTCGAGGCCCTCGGCGTGATGCGCATCGAGAAAGGTCATGTCACCCATTCCGAGATCAACGGCACGGTCACCCCGGCCGACCTCGGCTTTGCAAAGATGGTCTCGACGACGAAGCCGGATTTCATCGGCAAGGCGATGCTGTCGCGCGACGGAATGGTGGCGCAGGACCGGCTATCGCTCGTCGGCGTCAAACCCCTCGACCCGGCAACGACGTTCAGGACCGGCTCGCACATCCTTTCCGAGGCCGCCACGCCGTCGCTGGAAAATGATCAGGGCTATGTGACCTCCAGTTGCTTCTCGCCGAACCTCGGCTCCACCATCGGTCTGGCGCTGGTCAAGCATGGACCGAAGCGCCACGGCGAGCAGGTGACGGTCTGGAACGACCTGAAGAACGAATACACCAAGGCCGTGCTCTGCAGCCCGGTCTTCTTCGATCCGGAAAACGAAAAGCTCCATGGTTGATTTCGCCCTCTTCCACCGCTCTGCCCTTGCGGGCGCAAAGACTGGCTCGTTCGGTGCCGCTTCAACGGGCTCAAGGATCGCGCTTACGGCCCTGTCCGAGGGTCATGTGCTGCACGTACTCGCAGCGCATGGAAGTGGCGCTCTGCGGGGCCTGGTCGCACAGATCGGCGACGGCGGTCCTTATGCGGTCCGCGCCTATGGGCCCGGGCAATGGTTCGTCGTCGGCGACGCGGCTCTTTCCGCCGCAGATCTCTCCGGCAAGGCCGCGCTCCTTGCAAGCAGGGCGTCGATTGCAGATCAAAGCCACGGTCGCGTCCGGATCGGCATCGGCGGTGCATCCGTCGAAGCCGTCCTCGCCAAGGGCACGGCTGTCGATCTCGATCAGGCGAACTTCGCCATCGGCCACTCGGCCATGACCCTGATCGGCCACATCTCGGCGCTGATCACCCGAACCGGCGTGGAGAGCTTCGAACTCATGGTCTTGCGTGGCTTCGCCGAAAGCCTGTGGGACGATCTCGTCCAGATGAGCCTCGAATTTGGCGTGGAGGCAAAAACGGCGGATTGATTGGCTTTTTCGTTGCGCCAATCGCTTTCAAATTTTCCGATTGTCTCGAACCACGGCATCGTTCATGGTCGGAATATCCGCCGCGTTCGGTGCCACTGATTGCATAGCATCACGTGCGCGGACGGTTCATTTTTTGCACGAGGAAGACACGCCATGGCCAAGGGACAAGCAAAGAGCAACAAGGAAGTCAGGAAACCGAAGAAGGACAAGGTCGCGGCCAAGGCAGCAACACCCTTCAGTGCGACACTCACGAAGGAAGTTCCCAAACTGTCCGGCGCCAAGCCGAAGAAATAATCGGCGAGTTGCCGTCACTTCGGCTGCGACGGCGTGAAATTGGCGACCAGTGCATGTCGCTCGCCCGGATAGATCAGGCGCACATGGGTGATGTAGGAGCCATTGCTCCAGGTGCGCCGTTCGACCGTCAGGCACGGGGTCCCGACGGCCAAGCCAAGGGCAGCGGCGACCGGTTCATTGGCCGCCACTGCCCGGATCGTGTGTTCGGCGGCACTCCAGGGGACCCGGTTCAACAGCCAGGGGCCTGGTGCCATTTCCTCAAAATCCTCTTCCGCCGCATCCGGCACCGCTGCCAGATTGATCAGGCGCTGCTCAACGCAAAACGGCCTGCTTCCGGCAAAATGCGTGCAGATTATATCGAGGACAGGTGCAGCGACTTCGAGGCCGAGCCTCGCTCTGTCGTCCGCATTGCTCCGGCGCCGTGCCTTTGCCGACAGCCTATAGTCATAGGCGAGACCCAATGACTGGACTTCGAGCTTGATATCGCGGATTTCAAGCACCGCCGACTGGGCGCGCGGCTGCGTCACGTAGCTGCCGGACTTGCGCCGCCGCTCGATCAGCCCCGTTTTCGCCAGTTGCGTCAGCGCCTTGTTCACGGTCATCCGCGAACATTTGTACTGCTCGGCAAGATCGACCTCGAAGGGTATGCGAAAGCCCGGCTGCCATTCGCCGGAAAGGATCCGGTCTTCGATATCGCCGAGGATGCGCTGATGCAGCGACATCTCGCCCGCCCCTTCGGCAAGCGGGGTCACAGCCTCCAGATCTGCCTCGCCCTGCGATTTCACCGTATTACTCGCTTTCGTGTATGCATCCGGTCCTAGCAGAAATTTTCCGGTGCCGCCCATACTGAAACGCGTTGCACCGAACGAATTCCATCAGGCCAAAAGCTCAGTCATCACCTTGCGGAACCGGGAGGATATCTCGTCGCGTCGATGATGGCGTCCGCCTTCGACCTTCTTGCGGCCCGCGACCCAGACGCAGTCCGGCCTGGTGCCATTGGCAAAGAGCCAGGAATCGAGAACTGCGTCATCGGCGAGGCGGCCATCCGGCACCGCCAGGCTGACGAAATCCGCCGGATTGCCGACGGCAATTCCCGTCTTCGATGACCCCGCCTTTGAACCCAAGGCGATGCTGCCGCCGTCAAGCGCACCGTCGAACAAAGCGCGGCCGGTGGATTGGCCAGGGGCGGCAAGGACGTTGCGCGAGCGGTGCGCCAAACGCTGCGAATATTCG
Source organism: Rhizobium giardinii bv. giardinii H152 (assembly GCF_000379605.1). Lineage (GTDB taxonomy): Bacteria > Pseudomonadota > Alphaproteobacteria > Rhizobiales > Rhizobiaceae > Pararhizobium > Pararhizobium giardinii. Next base: position 333,201 of record NZ_KB902691.1, read on the forward strand.
AGCTGCCGAAGTTCGTCGGGAAGCCCGATCAGCACGTTGGAATCCGAACCGACGCCGAATTTCCCGCCCGCTTCGCCAAAGACGACCGCATTGAACGTGCCGTCGCCAAGATTGGCCTCCGTCACCGGGCAAAGGCCGGCGACCACCTTGCTTTCAGCCATACGTCGGGTTTCGTCATCCGTCATGTGCGTCGCATGGATGAGGCACCAACGGCCATCGAGGCCGGCATTGTCGAGCAGCCATTCGACCGGCCGCGCGCTGGACCACGCGATGCAATCCTCCACTTCCTTGACCTGCTCGGCGACGTGAATATGGATCGGCCCATCCTGTGCCATCGCAACGACGGCCGTCAATTCTTCCGGTGTCACCGCCCGCAGGCTGTGCGGCGCGACGCCGACGCGTCCATCCGGCAAACCTTTGACCGCGGAACGGCAGCCGTCGAGCAATCGCTCGAAGCTCTCGAGCGAATTGATGAAGCGCCGCTGACCCTCGTTCGGTGCGGCGCCGCCGAAGGTCGAATGCGCGTAGAACACCGGAAGCAGCGTCAGGCCAATGCCTGTCTGCGAAGCCGCGGCTGCAATCCGCTGCGCCATCTCAGAAATGTCGGCATAGGGGCTGCCGTCGATACCGTGGTGGAGATAGTGGAATTCGCCGACGCGGGAAAAGCCGGCCTCCAGCATTTCCATATAGAGCTGGCCGGCAACGGCCTCGACATGGTCCGGCGTCATCGACAGCGCGAAACGGTACATCACATTGCGCCAGCTCCAGAAACTGTCGGCACCGGGCCCACGTGTTTCCGCAAGCCCCGCCATGCCGCGCTGGAATGCGTGACTGTGCAGGTTCGGCATGCCGGACACGAGGATATCGTGGCGCTCATCTTCTGTCTGAGCAGCCGCCCCGGTTTCGACCGAAACAATCCGCCCGCCCTCGAACGATATCCGCACATCCTTCTGCCACCCTGCCGGCAACAAGGCCGAATTCACATGAATGCTATCCAAGGCCGAACCCTCTCCCGTTTTCGATAAAATCAAAAAACCACTTGCGCTCATTTTCTTTATGTCTATACATAATAGCACGAAAAGGAAAGGCTGGAAAACGATGTCTTCCATAAAATCGACACCGGACGGGTCCCGACCAACCGCTTGCGATCGCCTCTGGCGGAACGCGCGGCTCGCGACCCTGAACCCTGCCATGCCGGGCCTCGGGCTTGTCGAGGATGGCGTCATCGCCGTCGAGGACGGACGCATCCTTTATGCCGGCAGTGAAGCAGGCCTGCCCTTTCCCCTCGAAAACGCCGGCGAAATCATTGACTGCGGTGGCCGCTGGATCACCCCCGGCCTGATCGATTGCCACACCCATCTCGTTCATGCCGGAGACCGCGCCAACGAATTCGAGATGCGCCTTGCCGGCGCAACTTATGAAGAGGTGGCACGGGCCGGAGGCGGCATCGTCTCCTCGGTCCGTGCGCTGCGCGAAGCCAGCGAAGACGAGCTTGTAAGCCAGACCCTTCCTCGCCTGGATGCCCTGATGGCCGAGGGCGTGACCACTGTCGAAGTCAAGTCCGGCTACGGCCTCGACCTCGAAAACGAAGCGAAGACCCTGCGCGCGGCGCGCCGGCTTGGCGACGCGCGCGATATTGCCGTCCGTACCACCTTCCTCGGCGCCCATGCGCTTCCGCCCGAATTCAAGGACGACAAGGCGGGTTATATCGCCAAGGTCGCCGGCGAAATGCTGCCCGCCATCGCCGCAGAGGGCCTCGCCGATGCCGTCGACGGCTTTTGCGAAGGGATCGCCTTTTCGACCGACGAGATGCGGCGGGTGTTCGATGCGGCCAAGGCGCACGGCCTGCCGGTCAAGCTGCATGCCGACCAGCTTTCCAACCTGCATGGCGCAGCCCTTGCCGCCGAATACGGTGCGCTGTCGGCCGATCACCTCGAATATACCGACGAGGCCGGCGCTGCGGCCATGGCAAAGAGCGGCACGGTCGCGGTCATCCTGCCCGGCGCGTTCTATTTCATCCGCGAAACCAGGAAGCCGCCGATCGACGTGTTCCGCAAGGCCGGTGTTTCGATGGCGATCGCCACCGACAGCAATCCCGGCACCTCGCCGCTAACCTCGTTGCTTCTGACCATGAACATGGCCGCGACCTTGTTCGGCATGACGGTGACGGAATGCATCGCCGGCGTGACGCGGGAGGCGGCGCGCGCACTCGGGCTCGTCGATGAGGTGGGGACACTGGAACCCGGGAAATGGGCCGATTTCGCCATCTGGAATATCGAGCGACCGGCCGAACTCGTCTACCGCATGGGCTTCAACCCGCTGCATGCGCGCGTCCGCAACGGACATTGAAATTTTAAGACGCGTGAGCCTGGCTCCGCGCATTGGTGAGGACTGATTTATGACCCTTATTCTTCAGCCGGGCTCCGTCCCGCTTTCGACACTCGAAACCATCTATTGGACCGGCAAGCCCGCCCGGCTTGATCCGTCCTTCGACAAGGGCATCGAGAAGGCCGCCGCCCGCATCGCCGAGATCGCCGCAGGCAACGCGCCGGTCTATGGCATCAACACCGGCTTCGGCAAACTGGCGAGCATCAGGATCGATGCCGCCGATGTCGCCACCCTGCAGCGCAACCTGATCCTCTCCCACTGCTGCGGCGTCGGCCAGCCGCTTGGCGAGAACATCGTGCGCCTGATCATGGCGCTGAAACTCGTCTCGCTCGGACGCGGCGCATCGGGCGTCCGGCTCGAACTCGTCCGCCTGATCGAGGCGATGATGGAAAAGGGCGTCATCCCGGTCATTCCGGAAAAAGGCTCCGTCGGCGCCTCGGGCGACCTTGCGCCGCTCGCCCATATGGCAGCAGTGATGATGGGCGAAGGCGAAGCGTTCTTCGGCGGCGAACGGCTCGACGGCCGCACAGCTCTGGAGCGCGCCGGCCTGACGCCGGTCGTGCTGGCCGCCAAGGAAGGTCTGGCGCTGATCAACGGCACGCAGGTCTCGACAGCGCTCGCCCTTGCCGGCCTGTTCCGCGCCCACCGGGCCGCCCAGTCCGCGCTGATCACCGGCGCGCTTTCGACCGATGCCGCCATGGGCTCCTCGGCGCCGTTCCATCCCGACATCCACACGCTGCGCGGCCACAAGGGCCAGATCGACGCGGCGGCTGCCCTGCGCGGCCTGCTCAAGGGCTCGGTGATCCGCGAAAGCCATATCGAGGGTGACGAGCGCGTCCAGGATCCCTACTGCATCCGCTGCCAGCCGCAGGTCGACGGCGCCTGCCTCGATCTCATGCGCTCGGTTGCCCGCACGCTGGAGATCGAAGCCAATGCCGTCACCGACAATCCGCTGGTGCTGTCCGACAATTCCGTCGTCTCGGGCGGCAACTTCCATGCCGAGCCGGTCGCCTTCGCCGCCGACCAGATTGCGCTCGCCGTCTGCGAGATCGGCGCTATCTCGCAGCGCCGGATCGCGCTTCTGGTCGATCCGGCACTGTCCTACGGCCTGCCGGCGTTTCTCGCCAAGAAACCGGGCCTCAACTCCGGCCTGATGATCGCCGAGGTCACATCGGCGGCGCTGATGTCGGAAAACAAGCAGATGTCGCACCCGGCCTCGGTCGATTCCACCCCGACCTCGGCCAACCAGGAAGATCATGTCTCCATGGCCTGCCACGGCGCCCGCCGCTTGCTGCAGATGACCGAAAACTTGTTTTCAATCATCGGCATCGAGGCCCTGACAGCCGCGCAAGGCATCGATTTCCGCGCCCCGCTCGTCACGAGCCCGGAACTGACCAAGGCCATCGCCGCAATCCGCTCCGTTGTCCCGACGCTGGAGATCGACCGCTACATGGCTGATGACCTCAAGGCGGCGAGCGACCTCGTCGGCTCCGGCGCGCTGAACGCGGCTGTTTCCGCAGGCATACTCCCGGTTCTGGAGGCTTTAAGATGAGATACAAGAACCCCTCCCCAACCCCTCCCCACAAGGGGGAGGGACTTGCAGGCGGCACATACCCGCTTTCCCAACGAGCTTTCCACCCAGTGATGCCAATCGGTTCGTCTTCGGCGATGCCACGGGTTAACCCCTCCCCCCTGTGGGGAGGGGTTGGGGAGGGGTTTTTATGACCGTCTTCGAAGTCAAACAGGGCACGTCGCCCGTCATTCTCGGCTTCCCGCACACCGGCATCGACGTTCCGCCGGCGATCTGGGAGCGGCTGAACGATAATGGCCGCATCCTCGCCGACACCGACTGGCACATCCATCGCCTCTATGACGGCCTGCTGCCGCAGGTGACGACGGTGCGCGCCACCTTTCATCGCTACGTCATCGACGCCAATCGCGATCCGGAGGGTGTCAGCCTCTATCCCGGCCAGAACACGACTGGTCTCGTTCCCGGCACTGATTTCGACGGAGTTTCGATCTGGAGAGACGGCGAAGAGCCGACCGAAGCCGACATCGCCGCGCGGCTTGCCGACTTTCACGCACCCTATCACGCCGCACTTGCGGCCGAGATCGAACGGGTCAAGGCAATCCATGGCATCGCCGTGCTCTATGATTGCCATTCGATCCGCTCGGATATTCCGTTCCTGTTCGAAGGCACGCTTCCCGATTTCAACATCGGTACCGACAGCGGCAAGACCTGCGATCCAGCCATCCAGGATGCAGCCGTCGATGTCGTCCTCAATGCGCAAGGCTACACCAGCATCCTCAACGGCCGCTTCAAGGGTGGCTGGACGACGCGCCACTATGGCCGGCCGGAAACCGGAGTCCACGCGATCCAGATGGAACTGGCGCAATCCACGCACCTGACCACGGAAACGCCGCCCTTCGCGTATGACGAAGCCAAGGCGACCAAGCTTCGCATTCATCTCAAAGACATTCTCACGCGCATCGAAACGACGGCGCTGACACTGGCACACACCAAAAGGGGAACCAAATGACCAATCCTCGTCACAACATCCGCGACGTCCGCGCAGCCCGCGGCACCGAACTGACCGCGAAATCCTGGATGACCGAAGCGCCGCTTCGCATGCTGATGAACAATCTCGATCCGGAAGTGGCCGAGAACCCGCACGAACTGGTCGTCTACGGCGGCATTGGCCGGGCCGCCCGCACCTGGGCCGACTTCGACAAGATCGTCGAAACCTTGCGCGACCTCAATGAAGACGAAACGCTGATGGTGCAATCCGGCAAGCCGGTCGGCGTCTTCCGCACCCACAAGGATGCGCCGCGCGTGCTGATCGCCAACTCCAACCTCGTGCCGCATTGGGCGACCTGGGACCATTTCAACGAACTGGATAAAAAGGGTCTCGCCATGTACGGCCAGATGACCGCCGGTTCGTGGATCTACATCGGTTCGCAGGGCATCGTGCAGGGCACCTACGAAACCTTCGTCGAAGCCGGCCGCCAGCATTACAACGGCGACCTCAAGGGCAAGTGGGTCCTGACCGGCGGTCTCGGCGGCATGGGCGGCGCCCAGCCGCTGGCCGCCGTCATGGCCGGCGCCTGCTGCCTTGCGGTCGAATGCAATCCGGACTCGATCGATTTCCGCCTGCGCACCCGTTATGTCGACGCAAGAGCCGAAACGCTTGACGAAGCCATGGACATGATCAAGCGCTGGACCGCTGCCGGTGAAGCCAAGTCCGTCGGCCTGCTCGGCAACTGCGCCGAAATCCTGCCGGAAATGGTCCGTCGCGGCATCCGCCCCGACATGGTCACGGACCAGACCTCGGCCCACGACCCGATCAACGGTTACCTGCCGAAGGGCTGGACCATGGCTGAGTGGAAGGCAAAGCGCCAAAGCGACCCGAAAGCCGTCGAAAGGGCTGCCCGCGCCTCGATGCGCGAACATGTCGAGGCGATGATCGCCTTTCAGGACATGGGCATCCCGACCTTCGACTACGGCAACAACATCCGCCAGGTCGCCAAGGAAGAGGGCCTGGAAAACGCCTTCGCCTTCCCGGGCTTCGTCCCGGCCTATATCCGTCCGCTGTTCTGCCGCGGCATCGGTCCATTCCGCTGGGCTGCCCTGTCGGGTGATCCGGAGGACATCCGCAAGACCGACGCCAAGGTCAAGGAACTGCTGCCCGACAACAAGCACCTGCACAACTGGCTCGACATGGCCGCCGAGCGCATTGCTTTCCAGGGCCTGCCGGCGCGCATCTGCTGGGTCGGCCTTGGCGACCGTCATCGCCTCGGCCTCGCCTTCAACGAGATGGTCAAGAACGGCGAACTGAGCGCGCCGGTCGTCATCGGCCGCGACCATCTGGACAGTGGCTCCGTCGCCTCGCCGAACCGCGAGACGGAAGCGATGAAGGACGGCTCCGACGCCGTGTCCGACTGGCCGCTCTTGAACGCGCTCCTCAACACCGCATCCGGCGCCACCTGGGTATCGCTGCATCACGGCGGCGGTGTCGGCATGGGCTTCTCGCAGCACTCGGGCGTCGTCATCTGCTGCGACGGCTCGGACGATGCCGCGCGGCGCATCGAACGCGTTCTCTGGAACGACCCGGCGACCGGCGTCATGCGCCACGCCGACGCCGGCTACGAGATCGCCCTCGACTGCGCCAAGGACAAGGGCCTGCGGCTGCCGGGAATTCTCGGGAACTGATCTCTCCCCATGGGTGTTTCGGAAGTCCGGGAAGGACGGCCTGATCAACAGTGATAAGCGGGACCCCCTCGATAATGGCCTGAGCAATCAGGATCCGATCGAAGGGGTCGTTGTGAAAGAGGGGCAGACGCGCAATCGCAATGGCATGTTCGCTGTTACGGAAGTTCGACATATCCGTTTTCCAGGAGACGGTAGCGCAGCACGAAAGGGTCGGCGTGAAAGCCGCCGCGGCCGGTCCCGTGCTTTATTGCAGTTTCCCAGATGCTGGCCGGGCTGAAGAGGAGTTCGTTGCCGGTCTCCTCGATAAGAGGTCTGATGATCTTGGGCAAAAGCGCAATATCGCCGGCCGCCCAGATCAGGATGTGAGTGTCGAGGAGAAATCTCATTTGGGAAACAGGCTGCCGCCGTAAAACATTTCCTCGATCTCATCCGCCATCATCGTATCGAAATCTTCCGGGACAACAATTTCGCCCTTCATAAACCCGATACGGCGTTTTTTCGGCGTTTCCGCTTCATCGAGCGGCACAAGCTTTCCGATCGGTTTGCCGGCCTTGGCAATGATGAAGGATTCGCCCTTGGCCACCCTTTCCATCAGGCGCGAGAGATGTGTCTTTGCTTCGTGTATATTGACGGTTTCCATCATCGTCCTCCTGTGGACTTAGTCCACTGAACTCAGTCCACTCCATAGAGGTTTACAATGTCCATCGCGCAACAGCCCAATCACAACCGTCTGATGGTATTAAAGGCAGACACTTACCGCCGTATGCCGTGGAAAAACGGCGCAGGCGAGACCGTGGAGATCGCCGTATTCCCGCCGGAGGCCGATCTCGCCACTTTCGGCTGGCGCGTCAGCATGGCGACTGTCGGCAGCGACGGGCCGTTTTCGGTTTTTCCGGGCATAGACCGGACCCTGTCGATCCTTCAGGGCGATGGCATAGAACTGGATATTGCAGGCCGCTCGCCCGTCGTGCTGACGCAGGCATCCAAGCCGCTTGCCTTTCCGGCCGACGCTGCGACCTCGGCACGGCTGGTATCAGGCGCAATCGTCGATCTGAACGTCATGACCCGGCGCGGGCAGTGGGTCCATCAGGTTGAAAAGCGGATTGTCGAAGGGCAGCATCATCTGGACGCCGAGGGCGGCGTCACCATGCTTCTGTCGCTCGGCAATGTACGGATCGATTCCGGAGATCACGCAGTTGAGCTTGCCCGGCTGGACTGTGCCATCCTGCAAGGCGTCGTGCTGATTACCTCCGACATGCCGACGGAGGCCTATCTGATCCACATTTCGCCCGTCTGAGGCTCTACACACCCGCCCCGGCGAGTGCTTGGTGGACTTGCCCTACGCCGGCCTTGAAAACCGTTCCATCGCCTCGAAGGAGAAGGCGTCGATCGGCAGGTCCGTGCCGCCATCGAGCGCCAGGTCGGCGAGGATCTCTCCGACGACGCTGGTGAACTTGAAGCCGTGGCCCGAACAGGGGGACGCGACGACGATGCGCCTGTCGCCCGGTAGGAGATCGAGCAGGAAATCCTCGCTCGGCAGCATCGTGTAGCGGCAAGTGGTGGAGCGGACGCGCAGGCCGGCCGCGGCCGGTAGCCGGTGACGGATGAAACTGTCGAGCAGGTTAGTATCGCGCTCGTTGACGGCCGGGTTGGGCTGGTTCGGATCGATCGGCTCGCGAAAATGCGCATGGCGGCCAACCTTGACGCCATCGACGCCGATCGCCGGGAAACCGAAGAACGAGCCATTGTCACCCTCGTCGCGGATGAATACCGGCATGCGCTGCGGCTGGGTGACGAAACCATCTGTCGGCTGGTACCAGGCAACGACCTGCTTGATCGGTACGGCATGGTCGCGCAGCGCCGGCACCAGTTCGCCGATCCAAGAGCCGGTGGCGACGATGACCTTGGCGGCCGTGTAACGTCCCGTGGCGGAGACGACGGTCACGCCGTTGTCCCCCGGTTCGATTGCCGTAACCTTTTCCCCGAAATGCAGCGCGGCGCCATCGGCGGCGGCGAGCTTCAGATAGCCCATGACGGCGGCTTTGGGACGGAGATATCCACCCTGGGGATCAAGCAGCGCCACCTCGTCTTCATCCAGCGAAAATACCGGAAAACGCCGGCGCATCTCGTCGGGGCCGAGGGTTTCGAGCGGCAGATCGTGAACATTGCAGGATTCCCTTGTGCCGCTGACGATCTTGCTGTCCGGCTTGCCGATCTGCAGCACGCCGGTGATCGTCAGGATATCCTCGCGCAGCCGCGCCTCGAGCGCCCGCCAGTTGACATAGGCGCGCAGCAGCAGTGGCACATAGGAAGGGTCCTCGAAATAGCCGAGCCGGATCAGGCGGCTGTCGCCATGGGACGAACTCAAGGCATGCGCCGGATAATAGGCGTCGATGCCGATCACCTTCACGCCGCGGAAGGCCAGATGCGCAACAGCCGCACTGCCCATGGCGCCAAGGCCGACAACGGCAACGTCGAAATGGGCGGCCATGGCAGTTCCTTTCAGGAGATTCAGATGCCGGGAGGAGGCGTCCGGCGCAGGAGATCGCGCGCCTTTTCCAGATCCCAGCCGAGTGGCCGATCATCGGCATAGGTTGGCAGAACAGCGCGGATATGACGATAGAGCGCGTCGGTTCCCTTGGCTCGAGGCGCGACCGCAACCTTGAAATCCTGGGCCTGCGCGGCGGCGGCAAATTCGATGCCGAGAATCTGCTCGGCATTGTCAATGACTGCCAGCAGCTTGTTGGCCGCAGCCGTCGGATGCGCGAGAAAATCCTCCTGCAGCGCCGAGGTGACGCCTCCGTCGAGGCTCGCCGGCGCACCGAGCCGCCGGTTTTCCGCAGCAAGTGCCGCGGCCGTATATTGCGCGATCATGAAGCCGGACCCGGCGCCCGGATCGGTCGCCAGGAAGGCCGGCAGGCCGCTTACCAGCGGATTGACCAGCCGGTCGATCCGCCGCTCGCTCATCGCCGAGATCTGGGAGACCGCGACCGACAGGCTATCGAGCGCCTGCCCGAGGCCGGGTGCGACGGCATGTGCTTCGGAAGAAACAAGCGGAGCTTCCGGCGTGCCGGATACGGCGGGATTATCGGTTACGGACGCAAGTTCCTGATCGACGATCGAACCGACAAAATCGAACACATCCCAGCCGGCGCCGTGCGCATGCGGGACGGAGCGAAGGCTCAAGGCATCCTGCGTGCGCGCCCCCTTGGCAGCCTCGATCAGGCCGCTGCCAGCCAGGCGTTCGCGCAGCACCCTGCCGACCTTCGCGATGCCCTTCGACTTGCGAAGCGCCAGCACCGGCCCGTCGAAGGCCGCCGCCTGACATCCGAGCGCCTCGATGGTCAGTGCCGCGATGGCATCGGCCCATTCAAGGAAGCGCTCGGCGCGCGCCAGAGCCAACGAGCCGAGGCCCGTCGAACAGGCAGTGCCGTTGACGAGGCTCAGACCTTCCTTGGCCTGCAGCACCAGCGGCTCGATGCCGAGGGTTTTCAGGGCCTCGGCGCCACTTGTCGGTCTCCCCTTCAACCGCGCCCTGCCCTCGCCGATCAGTACCAGCGCGATGTGAGCATTGTGGGAGAGATAGCCGGCGGAACCTTTCGCGGGCACTTCGGGAATGCAGTCTTCGCGCAGGAAAGCCTGCAGCGTCTCGACGATCACTGGGCGCACGCCGGAATGCCCATGCGAAAAATTGGCTATCTGCGCCGCGATGATGGCACGCACCGCGCGGGCATCCAGCAGCGGGCCGATACCGCAGGCGTGGCTGAGGATGATGTTGCGCGACAGGCGGCTCTGGGACGGACGATCTACGACGGTATCGGCCAGCGCGCCGACGCCGGTATTGACGCCATAGGCGCGCGCACCGCTTTCGACGATTGCCGCAACGATGCGGCTGGCGGTCTCGACGCGCTGGCGCGCACTATCGGACAGGGAAAGGGCCGCACCATCGGCAACCGCCGCCACGGCGCGCCAGTCGAGCGCCGTTTCAAGCACGATATCCTGCACGATCAGCCTCCAAAATTGCCGATGAACTGGCGGAAGCTGGGGGAACCGCCTGAGCCGAACAGTTGGTCCGGCGCTCCATCGCTGTCAATCTCGCCGGATTTCATGAAGATCACCCGGTTGGAGACATTGCGGGCAAAGCTCATCTCATGGGTGACGACCAGCATGGTCATCCCCTCTTCGGCAAGCGAGCGCATGACGCGCAGCACCTCGCCCACCAGTTCCGGATCGAGCGCCGACGTCGGCTCGTCGAACAGCATGACCTTTGGCTTCATTGCCAGCGAGCGGGCGATCGCGGCGCGTTGCTGCTGGCCGCCCGACAGATGCGCCGGATAGGCATTGCGCTTCTCGGCAATACCGACCTTTTCCAGAAGCACTTCGGCCTCCGCGATGCATTCGGCGCGCGGACGCCTCAAGACGTGCACCGGCCCCTCGATGACATTTTCGAGGATCGTCATGTGGGACCAGAGATTGAACGACTGGAACACCATGCCGAGCTCGGAGCGGATGCGGTCCACCTGGCGCCGGTTGGCCGGAACGTTCTTGCCACCGCGCTGCTCCATCTGGATCAGTTCGCCATCGACGGAAATCTCGCCGTGATCGGCAATTTCCAAAAGATTGATACAGCGCAGGAAGGTGGACTTGCCCGAGCCGCTGGCGCCGAGAAGCGAAATGACGTCGCCGTCGCGGGCATCGAGCGAGATCCCGCGCAGCACCTCATGCGTGCCGAAGCTCTTGCGGATGTTGCGGACGGAAAGCCGGGTCGTGCCTGCCATGGTCGTTCCAGTCTGGTTGAGGGTCGTCGGGGTCATCGCTGCGGCACCGGAAACAGGGGAGCCGCGCGGCGGTGCGGGGTCAGCTTGTATTCGAGCAGCGCCATGGCCTGCAGGATCAGGAAGTTCAGGATGAGATAGATGGCGGCGGCGCAGAGGAAGACTTCCATCGTCCGGTAGGTCTGCGAGATCAGCCGCTGGGCAACGCCCGTGACCTCCCAGACCGTGACGAGGCTGGCGAGCGCCGTTGACTTCACCATCATCACCACTTCGGTCGAATAGGCCGGCAGCGCATGGCGGAAGGCGACCGGCGCCAGGATGCGGCGGGTCAGCAGGAAGCCGGACATGCCGACCGACCGGGCCGCCTCGATTTCCTTGGCCGGGATGGCGCGCAGGCCGAAGCGAAAGATTTCCGCCGTGTAGCCCGCCGTGCAAAGCGCCAGCGACAGCACGGCGCAGACGAACGGTTCGCGCAGAGCCGGCCAGAGGAAGCTGTAGCGAATGAAGCCGAACTGCCCGAGGCCGTAGAAAATCAGGAACATCTGGATCAACAGCGGCGAACCGCGGAAGACGAAGATATAGCCCTTGGCGAAATTGCGGGCGGTGGTATTGCCGCTCACCCGCATCCAGACAATGAGGAGCGCCAGCAAGCCGCCGAAGAAAACCGAGAGGGAAAACAGCGCCAGCGTCATCGGCAGAGCCGCCAGCAGCGTTTTCATCGTCTCGAACATGAAGGTGATATCCATCGCGCGGCTCCTTGGGGATCAGGCCTGGCCGAGGCTGGTCGGCATGCTGCGATTGGCGCGCTTTTCGGCGCTGGTGAAAAGGCGATCCGAGAAGCTGGTGAGGATCAGATAGAGACAGCCGCCGACGATGAAGAACAGGAAGTGCTGCCGCGTCGAACCGGCCGCGACCTGGCTGGTCCGCATCAGGTCGGCAAGCCCGGTTACGGACACGAGCGCCGAGTCCTTGAGACTGAGCTGCCAGACATTGCCTATGCCCGGAATGGCAAACCGGAAAACCTGCGGGCCGATGATGCGGCGGAAGCGCAAGCTGCGGTTCATGCCGATCGCCTGCGCCGCCTCAAGCTCACCCTTCGGGATGGCGAGATAGGCACCGCGAAAAACCTCGGCCTGGTAGGCACCGGAGATGATGCCGACCGCAAGCGCACCGGCCGCGAAGGACGGAAGGCCGAGAAAGCCCTCGTAGCCCATCGCCGTACCGATCGCGGTGACCGCGCTCGATCCGCCGAAATAGACGAGATAGATGATCAGCAGTTCGGGAACGCCGCGAAAGACGGTGGTGTAGGTGCCGCCAAGCGTGCGCAGTATCCTGCTGCCCGACAGCTTCGCCCAGGCGACCAGCGAGCCGAGGATAGCGCCGATCAACAGCGCAACGGCGGTAACGCAAAGCGTCATCAACGCTGCCAGGAGAAGCAGTCCGCCCCAGCCGGTGGGGCCAAATCCGATCAATTGAAATAGTGCCATGCCGCAGGCGTCCCGTCGTTTCCGGCATGGCCGGCTTCCCGATCGTCAGATGGATATGGAAGGCCGCACCTGAGGGTGGGCGGCCTGCCGCAGCAAAGTGTGCCCACCGGGGGCGAATGGCAAGCGGCGGGCAGAGTTGAGATCAGGGAGTAACGTCGGTTTTGAACCACTTCATCGACAAGGTCTTGATCGTGCCGTCGGCAAGTGCTGCCTCGATAGCCTTGTTGAACATGTCGCGCAGATCCGTATCGGCCTGGCGAATGCCGAGGCCTTCACCGCTGCCGAAGATCGTGCCGCCGATTTCAGGGCCGGTGAAGGCGAGCGTGCCATTGGCCTTCTCGAAAGCCGAGATCAGGTAGACGGCATCGTCGAAGACGAGATCGATACGGCCGGTTTCAAGATCGAGGTCGCGCTCGGCGCCGGTCTTGTATTCACGCACGGTGGCGATATCGCCGAAGTTGTCATAGATGAACTTGGAGTAGACGGTGGCGGCCTGGATGCCGATCGTCTTGCCGGCGAAGGCTGCCTTCATCGCATCGATTTCCTTGACGCCGGTTGCGCCTGGATCAAGCTTGACGACCGAGCCGGTGCCGGCAGCGTTTGCCAGCGGGCCATCCTTCAGCGTCGCGAAAGCGGCGTGGGTATGAGCATAAGGAATGGTGAAGTCGATGATCTTCTTGCGCTCTTCGGTGATCGACAGCGCATCCATGATCACGTCGAACTTGCCGGCATTGAGCGCCGGGATCATGCCGTCCCAATCGGAGGCGACGAGATTGCACTCGACCTTCATGTGGTCGCAGAGATATTTGGCAAGCTCCGGCTCGAAACCACCGAGCGTACCGTCGGGATTGGTCAGGTTCCAGGGCGCATAGGCGCCTTCGAGCGTGATGGTGACCGTCTTCCAGTCCTTGGCTTGAGCCATCGGAGCAGCAAGGGTTGCGAATGCGACGGCACCGGCCATCAGAAATTTGGATAGGTTCATGTTCAGGTTCCTCTGAGGTTTATCTTCACAACGTCCGCCGATCTCCGCCGTCTTATGAGCCGGCTTCAAAAATGCCCCTGAACATCCATGTTGTATATGGTACCATATGCGAATTTTTGTGGTATGCAAGAGGGAGGCCCGCATTTGGATGCAAAATTAATTTCGCCCAAGGAATGAGCATATGAAACGCAGCATCGACCAGAACGCTCAACTGAAGTGGGACAACAGCGACAATGACGGCGCACCGCTTTACGCCGGCGTCAAGCAGATGATCCTCGACCGCATCCAGAGCGGTGAATGGCCACCCAAGCACCGAGTCCCTTCGGAGAATGAACTGGTCGCCGAACTGGGCGTCAGCAAGATGACCGCCAACCGGGCGCTGCGCGAACTGGCAAGCGAGGGCGAACTGGTGCGTATCCAGGGCGTCGGCTCTTTTGTTGCCGAGCGCAAGGGCTATTCAGAACTCTTCGAAGTCCGCAACATTGCCGAGGAGATCGACGAGCGAGGCCATGTGCACCAGGCTTCCGTGATCGTTTTGGCGCAGGAGACGGCAGCACCCGATGTCGCCGATGCGCTCGGCCTGCCGATCGGCGCCCCGGTTTTTCACTCGTTGATCGTGCACAGCGAAAACGGCGTTCCGGTGCAGATTGAGGACCGTTTCGTCAATCCGGAGGCAGCCCCCGGATACCTTAACCAGGACTTCACCAAACAGACGCCGAACGCCTACCTGACTGCCGAGGCTCCGTTGAGCGGCTCCGAACACATCGTCGAAGCGGCCATGCCGCAACCTTGGGAATGTAAGCTCCTCGTAATCCTGCGCACCGAGCCCTGCCTGCTCATCCGCAGGCGCACATGGTCGTCCAAGCGCGTCGTCTCCTTTGCCCGTCTCGTCTATCCCGGCAACCGCTATCGGCTGGAATCACGCAGCGGAAAAATGGCGGACGACTGATTATCGCCAAGACACCTGCTATATTGTATATGGAACATGGGGCCCGATAATCAGCTGCCTTCAGCAGCCGGTTCCGGCCAGAATTGCAGTGCCATGTCGATGACGCGATAAAGGGCCGCCCGATCCGCACCGGACGCCGCCTGAATGGCCGTCCCTTGCGAAATCGTCATGATATAGCGGGCAAGATCAAAGGGTTCATGGCCGGGCGGCAGATCGCCCTCCTGCGCCGCGCGCTCGAACCGCTTGCCCAATTCGTGTTCGTCGCGGTGGCGGTTTTCAATCAGACATTTCTGGATGTCAGCGGCAGCCTCGCTGCAGGCGAGCGCACTGTTGATGCCCATGCATCCGCTCGGGTCCTTATCAGCCGTCTGCGCATCGGCAAAGCCGCGCAGAATCTTCTCGGCGGTAACACGGGCTTTAGGTTCTTTGAGAGCCTCATGAAAGAAGCTCATCTTGGTGCGCTCGTAGCGCTCGAGCGCCTTCAGGAAGAGAGCCTCCTTGTTGCCAAAGACGCCATAGAGGCTGGGCTTGGTGATACCCATTCCCTCGGTCAGATCGGTCAGAGAGGTGCCTTCGTAGCCCTTTCGCCAGAATAGTTCCATGGCCGTTTCAAGGGCCTCGTCGACATCAAACTCTCTTGGCCGTCCCATGGGCCGGACCTCCCGAATTTTTTTATACCGATCGGTATAATTCCATTGACAGTGATCGGTTCAGGAACTTATTTTTATACCGATCGGTATTGAACGTCAATGCAACCCTCGCCCAAATCTCTCGCCTCCCACGAAAGATGACCGGCACATCCCTCCCCCGAGGCCAGAAATTCAGGATAACGCCATGTCTTTCGGAACTTTCAGAAACAAGCTTCTCGCCACCGGGCTCATTCTTGCCGTGGCAACCATTGCACCGACGATCGTCTTCGAAATCCAGGGCAGCCCGTCCGGCACCGGCAATGCAGCCGATGCCACGGCCGCCGCGCCCGTTGCCGTTCCCGTCTCGGTCGCCGTCGTTGAGGCAAAGCCCGTGACGCAGTGGAGTGAATTCTCCGGCCGTCTGGAGGCGATCGATCATGTCGAACTGCGTTCACGCGTCGCCGGCGCGATCCAGTCCGTTCATTTCCAGGAAGGCGCGATCGTCGAGAAGGGCGACCTGCTCGTCACCATCGACCCGGCTCCCTATCAGGCAGAAGTGGCCCGCGCCAAGGCAAGCGTGACCGCAGCCGAGGCCCGGGCCTCCCTGGCCCGCACCGAACTGAAGCGCGGCAAGCAACTGCTTGCCTCCAACGCCGTATCGCAAAGCGACTACGATCAGCGCCTGAACGGCGAGGCAAGTGCCGAGGCTGACCTGGAAGCCGCGCGCGCCGTGCTGCAGTCGGCCGAGCTCAATCTGAGCTATACTGAAATCCGCGCTCCGATCACCGGCCGCGTCGGCAAGATCGAGATCACCGCTGGCAACCTCATCGCCGCCGGTCCGTCTTCGCCGATCCTTACCCGGCTGGTATCGCTAAGCCCGATCTATGCAAGCTTCGAAGCGGATGAACAGATCGTCTCCGGCATCCTGGCAGAATTGCCGGAGGGCGTGAATGCCCGCAACTTCCTCGATCGCGTTCCGGTGCGCATGGATGTCGCCGGCCACCCGGATATCAAGGGCAAGCTCCAGCTCGTCGACAACAGCGTCGATCCGCAAAGCGGCACCATCCGGGTGCGTGCAGTGTTCGACAATGCTAACGGCGCCCTGATGCCGGGTCAATTCGCGCGGCTGAGCATGGGCCAGTCGAAGACGGAAGACGCCGTGCTGGTTCATGAACGGGCGATCGGCACCGACCAGAACAAGAAATACGTGATCGTCGTCAAGCCCGACAACACCACCGAATATCGCGAAATCACGGTCGGCGCGAAATCCGATGGCCTGCGGGTGGTGACATCGGGTCTGAAGGCCCAGGAACGCATCGTCGTCAACGGTCTGCAGCGCATCCGCCCCGGCTCGCTCGTCGCACCAGAAATGGTCTCGATGAACGCCAGCACGGACCCGGCGCTGCAAGCCTCCATCGCGCAATAAGCCGTAAACCGGCACTTGAGAACAAGGGCGATCGCGCCATGAATATTTCCAGATTCTTCATCGATCGCCCGGTTTTCGCGGGCGTTCTGTCTTTCCTCATCTTCCTCGGCGGCCTGATCGCCATGACGATCCTGCCGATCTCGGAATATCCGGATGTCGTGCCGCCGTCCGTCGTGGTGCGCGCCAACTATCCGGGCGCCAACCCCAAGGTGATCGCCGAAACGGTGGCGACGCCGCTGGAGGAATCGATCAACGGCGTCCAGGACATGCTCTATATGAGCAGCCAGGCGACGACCGACGGCCTGATGACGCTCACCGTCACCTTCAAGCTCGGCACCGATCCGGACCAGGCGCAGCAGCTCGTTCAGAACCGCGTCAGCCAGGCTGAGCCACGCTTGCCGGAAGAGGTGCGCCGCCTCGGCGTCACCACCGTCAAGAGCTCTCCCGACCTGATGATGGTCGTTCACCTGACCTCGCCCGAGGGCCGCTACGACATGACTTATCTGCGCAATTACGCGCTGATCAACGTCAAGGACAGGCTCGCCCGCATCGACGGTGTCGGACAGGTGCAACTGTTCGGCTCAGGCGACTATTCGATGCGCATCTGGCTCGACCCGCAGAAGATGGCGGAGCTGGGCTTGTCCGCATCGGACGTCGTCAACGAAATCCGCGCCCAGAACATCCAGGCGGCTGCCGGCGTCATCGGCTCTTCGCCCAATCTCGAGGGCGTCGACCTGCAGCTTTCCGTAAACGCGCAAGGGCGCTTGCAGAGCGAGGAAGAGTTCGGCGAAATCATCATCAAGACGAGCCCGACCGGCGCGATCACGCGACTGCGCGATGTTGCCCGCATCGAGCTTGGTTCGGCCGAATATTCGCTGCGCTCGCTGCTCAACAACAAGCAGGCTGTTGCCGTCCCCGTCTTCCAGGCTCCCGGATCGAACGCGATCGAGATCGCCGACAAGGTCCGCGCCGTGATGAAGGAAGTCAAGGCAACGATGCCGCAGGATGTCGACTACGAGATCGTCTACGACACGACGCAGTTCGTGCGCGCCTCGATAGAGGCCGTCATCCACACGCTGCTCGAAGCCATCGCCCTCGTCGTCATCGTCGTCATCATCTTCCTGCAGACATGGCGCGCCTCGATCATCCCGCTGATCGCCGTTCCCGTATCGATCGTCGGCACCTTCGCTATCATGCAGATGTTCGGGTTTTCGATTAACGCGCTCAGCCTGTTCGGACTGGTGCTTGCCATCGGCATCGTCGTCGATGACGCGATCGTTGTCGTTGAAAACGTCGAGCGCAACATCGAAAACGGCCTTGCCCCACGCGAGGCGACCTATCGGGCGATGGCCGAAGTCTCAGGCCCGATCATCGCGATCGCGCTGGTGCTGGTCGCCGTCTTCGTGCCGCTGGCCTTCATCTCCGGCCTCACCGGCCAGTTCTACAAGCAGTTCGCCCTGACGATCGCCATTTCGACCGTCATCTCGGCCTTCAACTCGCTCACCCTGTCGCCTGCCCTGGCCGCCCTGCTCTTGCGTGGCCATAATGCGCCAAAGGATCGTCTGACCCGGATCATGGATTTCCTGTTCGGCTGGTTCTTCCGCGGCTTCAATACCGTCTTCACGCGTGGAGCGAATGGCTATAGCGCCGGCGTCAAGGGCGTGATCTCGCGCAAGACGCTGATGATGGGTGTCTATCTGCTGCTCATCGGCGCCACAGCGTTCTTCTTCAAGGCGGTGCCGGGCGGCTTCGTGCCGCCGCAGGACAAGCAGTATCTCGTCGGCTTCACGCAGCTGCCGGACGGCGCTTCGCTTGACCGGACGGAAGAGGTTATCCGCCGCATCAGCGACATCGCACTCAAGGTGCCGGGCGTCGAAGACGCCATCGCCTTCCCTGGCCTGTCGATCAACGGCTTCACCAACTCCTCCAATGCCGGCATCGTCTTCCTGTCGTTGAAACCCTTCGAGGAGCGCACGACACCGGATCTTTCGGCTGGCGCAATTGCCGGGCGATTGAACCAGGAGCTCTCCGCAATCCAGGACTCCTTCAGCGCCATCTTCCCGCCGCCGCCCGTGCAGGGTCTCGGCGCCATCGGCGGCTTCAAGCTGCAATTGGAAGACAAGGCTGGTCTCGGCTACGAGGCTCTTGATGCAGCCGTAAAGGGCTTCATGGCCAAGGCCCATACCGCGCCCGAACTGGTTGGCATGTTCTCGAGCTATCAGGTCAACGTTCCACAGCTCTATGCCGATGTCGATCGCGCCAAGGCACGGCAGCTTAACGTGCCGCTGACGGAGATCTTCAACACGCTGCAGATCTATCTCGGCTCGGTCTACGTCAACGACTTCAACAAGTTCGGCCGGACCTATTCCGTCCGCGTCCAGGCCGATGCCGCCTACCGCGCCCAGGCCGAAGACATCGGCAAGCTGCAGGTTCGCTCGAATTCCGGCGAGATGATCCCGCTGTCGGCCGTGCTGAACGTCAGCTCCACTGCCGGGCCGGAGCGGGCCATGCGCTACAACGGCTTCCTCTCGGCCGATGTCAACGGCAACACGGCTCCCGGCTATTCCTCCGGCCAGGCGCGCGCCGCCGTCGAACGTATCGCGGCGGAAACCCTGCCGGCCGGCGTCAGCTTCGAATGGACGGAACTGACCTATCAGGAGATCATTGCCGGCAATACCGGCGTGCTGATCTTCCCGTTGTCGATCCTGCTCGTCTTCCTGGTGCTGGCTGCGCAATATGAAAGCCTGTCGCTACCGCTGTCGATCATCATGATCATTCCGATGGCGCTTCTGGCGGCACTCGCCGGGGTCTGGCTGACGGCGGGCGACAACAACGTCTTCACGCAGATCGGACTGATCGTGCTGGTCGGGCTATCGGCGAAGAATGCCATCCTGATCGTCGAATTCGCGCGTGAACTGGAGTTCGAGGGAGCCAAGCCCTTCGATGCGGTGATCAAGGCGAGCCGTCTTCGCCTGCGCCCGATCCTGATGACGTCGATGGCCTTCATCATGGGCGTTGTACCGCTGGTGACCTCGACCGGCGCGGGTGCGGAAATGCGCCACGCCATGGGGGTCGCGGTGTTCTCCGGCATGATCGGGGTGACGCTGTTCGGCCTGTTCCTGACGCCGGTCTTCTACGTCGTGGTCCGCGCACTTACCGGCAACAGGCCACTGAAGATAACCGGCGCGCACGTAGCGCCCGCCGAAACGGCCACCGTGACGCCGTTGCACACGCAACCCGTCCTGCCTGGGTTGGAAGCCGCGGAATAAGCCGCGACAAGGACACCACCATCATGAAAAACGGCGCCGTCACCAGTACGGCGACGTTTTTTTTTCGCAGCGAGCCGAGCAGCAGGCGCCGCCCGGGCGGAGCAGCCACGCCACCACCGAAGCCGACACGCGCCGGACCGGAAACGCACAGCGTCAAATTTTCAAGCGGCTGGTCGGTCTCGTGGGTGAGGCGGAGCGTATAGACCGGGCTCTCCTCCTACTCTCCGGCACCCAGACCGTCTCCAAACTGGCAATTGGCCTTGGTCGCAATCGCCATCATCTCTGCTCCGGAGAAAGGGGTCAGTCGGCGCTTTTGAGCAGCCCGGCATAGACGCCGGGGGCCGAATGGGGGATCGGGGTGGCACCCACAGTGCGCTCGTAGAACGCCGATGGGCCGACATCGCCGATGATGGCGTAGCCGTAGCCCATGGTCTTCAAATCCAGCAAACAGGCGAGCAGCAGCGCATGGCCGATGCCCTCGCCGCGAGCCGACTCTTCAACGCCAGTCGGCCCGAAGAAGCCGCGGGCGATCGATTCGTGGCAGGCAAAGCCGATGAGTTTTTCCGCCCGCATTGCGAGAAAGCAGGTCGGCGGCTGCCTGGCGAAAGCGACCGTAGTCTCGCTCGCCCAGCTGGAGCCGAACTTTTCCCGCACCCAGCCAGTCACGAGCTCAAGCTCCGGTGCAAGCGCCCGCCGGATCATGACACCGGCTTTTTCCATTCGCGCGTCGAGAGCGGGAACAGGTTTAACCAGTGAAAGATTGACCAGATAATCCATGTCGAACCCGTGCGGTTGGCAGTCAGGTGACCGTGCCTGGCTGTTCGATGGCGCCAAGCCATCCATTGCTTCCGATGATCAAGGGCTGCATTAAGTCAAATACTTAGAGGCATAGTCACGCGCTCGTCAACTCGGCTTTGCAACGAGCGTTGACTTGCGGAATTGCCCGGAAACGACAATCGGCGCCGAAGGCGCCGACAGACACTATGTTTGGGCGGCGACCGCCGTCGCGTTGCGATCAAACGATGGAGCTGTCGACGATCACCAGCGGTTTCCCCTGCGAGCAGGCTTCGAGCCGCGCCTCGACCCGGTAGATGTCGCGCAGCATCGCCTGAGTTATGACTTCGGCCGTCGGGCCGCTGGCGGCCATTTTGCCGTCGGCGATGACGATGGTGTTGTCGCAATAACGAAGCGCGTGATTGAGATCGTGCAGCGCAATCAGCACCGCCATGCCCGATCGGACTGCCAGTGCCTTCATGAAACCCAGCACCTCGATCTGGCGGAACAGGTCGAGAGCCGAGGTCGGCTCGTCCATCAGGAGAATCTCCGGCTTGCGAACGAGCGCCTGGGCAATCGACACCAGTTGGCGCTGGCCGCCGGAGAGCTCGCCGAGGCCGCGAAAGGCGAGATCATTGATCCGGAGTGCCTGCAGGACTTGATCTATATCCGTGAGATCGCGATCGTGAACTTTCCAGCCCGAACCCTGCTTGGCTGCCAGCAGCACCGATTCATAAACCGTCAGGACCGCATTGGCGCCGGTATCCTGCGGCATGTAGCAGATCGTTTCCGTCCCCTTCTCGGTATCGCTGAGATAAACGGTGCCCGGGCCGGAGGTGAGACCGGCAATGCGCTTGAAAAGCGTCGATTTGCCCGCCGCATTGGGACCGATCACGGCGGTGATGGCACCCCCGACCAGCACATCGGTATCGACGCCGGACAGGACGACATGCTTGCCGTATTTGGCGCCAAGCCCCTTGAGTGCCAGACTTACCATGACCGCCTCCGATTGCTGAAGATGAGCACGAAGAAGAAGGGAACACCCACGAGCGCGGTGATGACGCCGATCGGCAGAATGGCGCCGGGAATGATCGTCTTCGAGACGACCGAGGTCGCGGATAACAGCAGCGCACCGCAGACGAGCGACGCCGGAAGGAAGAAACGCTGGTCCTCGCCGACCAGCATGCGCGCAATATGCGGCCCGACCAGGCCGACAAAGCCGATGGTGCCGACGAAGGAAACCGGGATGGCGGCGAGAAGGCTGACCAGCAGCATCGTTTCCAGGCGAAGTCCGCGCACGTTGATGCCGAAGCTCGCCGCCTTGTCGTCCCCGAGCCGCAGCGCCGTCAGCGCCCAGGCGCGGCGGGCAAACAAGGGCACCGCGAAGACGAGTATGGCACCGGTCACCCAGACCTTGACCCAGGTCGCCTTGGTGAGACTGCCCATGGTCCAGAAGACGACAGCGGCCAGGGCCTGCTCCGAGGCGAGATATTCAAGCAGCGACAGTAGCGCGTTGAAGGTGAAGACGAGTGCGATGCCGAGAAGCACGATGGTCTCGACAGTCACGCCGCGCATGGTCGAGGCGAAATGGATGAACAGGGCGGCGACCATCGCCATCAGGAAAGCGTTGATCGGCACCATGTAGTGGACGGCGACCGGGAAGATCGCGACGCCAGCGACAAGCCCCAGCGCTGCGCCGAAACTCGCGGCTGCGGAGATGCCGAGCGTGAACGGGCTTGCCAGCGGATTGGCGAGGATCGTCTGCATCTGCGCGCCGGCGACCGAAAGCGATGCCCCGACCGTGACCGCCATCAGCGCGATCGGCATGCGAATATCCCAGATGACGACACGCCGCTGGTCATCGACCGAAGCCGGATAAAACAGAGCCGTCAGGACGTCCGAAAGCGTGTAATTTGCCGGCCCGAGCGCCATATCCACCGCGACGCTGAGGAACAGCGCCGCGACGAGACACAGGATCAGCACCAGGCGGCGGAAGGCAAGGGCGCGGTAGCGTCCGCCGCTGGTATCCTCAATGGGCTGCGCCATGGCCAGGGTCATCACATGTCTCCCGCTTCAAGAGAGACGAAATAGCCCGTGCGATAGGACACCGGCAGGAACTTCTGATGGAAGTCCCTGAAGGTCTCCTCCGCGTCGAGGTCGGCGAAGAGCTCCGGATGGAACCATTTGGCGAATTGCTGGATCGCGACGAAGTCGTAAGGGTTGCCGTAGAACTGGTGCCAGACGGCGTGAACCTGACCCTGCTTGACCGCCTTCAGGCCCGGAAAGGCGGGCCGTTGCATCAGATCGGCAAGTCTCTGCCGCGCCGCCTTCGCATCGGCCCCCGGTCCGACATTGACGTACTGGTTGACATCGGATTCGGCCGCCCAGTTGGCGCCGGTGACGATGACATTGTCTGGATTGGCCAGCACGAGTTGCTCAGGGTTGAGATCGCCGAATGTGCCGGTGATTACGTCGGAACCGATATTGTGGCCGCCTCCAAGCTCGACCATCCGGCCGAAATTGACCGGACCGAACGTCCGGCAGCAGACGACATCGCCGGAAATGCCCGGCGAGCGTTCGATGAACACCTTCGGAAAGGCGGGCTTTGCCGCGGCCAGCCGGTCGGTCACCCGGGCAATCTGTGCCCGGCGATAGTCGGCCAACTCCTTGGCCCGATCCTCGGCACCGAAAATCTCGCCGAGCAGGGCTATGCTGTTTTCGGTGTTCTTTTCCGGATCGACCCGGAAATCGAGATAGACGACGGCGATACCGGCGGCTTCCGCCTTCTCGACGAGCGATGCCTCCTCGGCCGCCTTCACCGATTCCAGATTGAGTGTCAGCACATCCGGCTTGAGGGCGATCGCGGCTTCCAGATCGAAGGTGCCGTTGCCGACATAGCCGAAGCGCGGCAGTTTCTCGATGTCGGGAAACCGGTCGCGATAGCTCGCATAGGTGTCCGCGTCCTTCTTCACCAGGTCGTCACGCCAGCCGACGATCGTTTCAAAGGTCTTGTCGCCTTTCAGCGTCGCAACCACATGAACCTGCCGGGCCTCGCCGAGGAGGACACGCTTTGCCGGCAGATCGAGCTCCACCCTGCGGCCGGTTACGTCGGTAATTGCGGCTTTCTCGGCCAGGGCCGGTTCCGTAGCAAGCCCGACGAGGCCGGTGAGCGCCAGCAGCGCGATCGTCAGCATCTTCATTGTCTCAATCCTTCGTCAGCGGTTCGACCAGATGCATCGGGGCGGAAAGCCCGCCCCGTGCCGGTCCTCCTTCGGGTCAGCCCGCGACCGCGAGCGAGGCGAAATAGCCGGGCTTGTAGTCGACGGGCAGGAAACGCTCGTGCAATTCCTTGAAGGTGGCATCGGGATCGAGATTCTTGAACAGTTCCGGATGCAGCCATTTGGCGATCTGCTGCACGGCGACGAACTGATAGGGGTTGTTGTAGAACTGGTGCCAGATGGCGTGGACATTGTTGTCCTTTACCGCCTTGACGCCGGTGAACGCAGGACGCTGCATCAGGTTGGCGAGCTTGCGGACCGATGCCTTCGGATCAGCATCCGGGCCGACGCCGACCCAGTTGCCGCCGGGAACATAGAGTTCCCAGTTAGCACCGGTGACGATGATCTGGTCCGGATTGGAAGCGATGATCTGCTCGGGGTTGACCGTGCCGAACGTACCCGGAATGATGTCCTTGGCCATGTTCGCGCCGCCGGCCAGCTCGACCATCTTGCCGAAGTTCTCATTGCCGAACGACATGCAGCAATCGTCGGAATAGCCGCCCGCACGCTCCATGAACACCAGCGGCTTCTTCGCATCAGCCTTGGCCAGGACGTCGGTGACGCGGGCGATCTGCTCGGCCCGGAACCGAATGAATTCCTCGGCCCTTTCCTGCTTGCCGAACAGCGTGCCGATGACCCGCATGCTGGCCTCGGTGTTTTCCATCGGCTTTTCGCGGAAGTCGACATAGACAAGAGGAATGCCGACCTTGCCGAGCTTTTCGATATAGCCAGCCTCTTCGGTCGCCGTCTTGGCATCGATGTTCATGATGATGACATCGGGCTTCAGCGCAACGGCCTGTTCGATGTCGAAGGTACCGTCCTTCATGCCGCCGAAGGTCGGCAGTTTGTCCATTTCCGGAAACTTGGCGAGATATTCATTGTAGCCGTCGAGATCGGCCTTCTTGAAATCGTCGCGCCAGCCGACGACGCGGCTGAACGGCGCGTCCGTGTCGAGAGCGGCAACGAAATAGATCTGGCGGCCTTCGCCGAGAATGACATGCTCGACCGGAACGCTGACTTCGATATCGCGACCCGTGACATCCTTTATGGTTACTTTCTCACCGGCAAAAGCCAGGCCAGAAAAAAGCGCGCAGAAACCCACGGCGGCCAAGGCCACCCTGCCGAACATCGTCATTGTCTTCACTCCATCGGGAAACTGCGGCGCTTTTAATATTTCATGATATTGACAGTCAAGTTTTATCTTTTAGAAGAATTCCAGGAAGTTACGAAAGCTGCACTGCGCAATCCGGGAACATGACGATGAGCAATACCGAAAGACTGGCGAATTACGACCTACGCGCCGAGATCAAGGCATACTGGTCCGAACGGGCCGCAACCTTCGACCAGTCGCCCGGTCACGAGATCTTTTCGGAGGAAGAGCGCGCCGCCTGGCACCAGTTGTTTCTACGGCACCTCGGCCCCGGCAACGGTCGCGCCGCACTCGATCTTGCCAGCGGCACCGGGGTCATTTCGCACCTGATGGATGATCTGGGCTTTCGGGTGACCGGCATGGATTGGGCGGAGCCGATGATGGAGCGCGCTCAATCCAAGGCAAAAATCCGCAAGCGCAGCATCAGCTTCCGCCTGGGCGACGCCGAGAACACGATGGAGCCGGACAACGCCTATGACGTGATCGTCAACCGGCATCTCGTCTGGACGCTGGTCGATCCGAAAGCAGCTTTCGCCGAATGGCTGCGGGTTTTGAGACCGGGCGGAACGCTGCTGATCATCGACGGCGACTTCGTCAGTTCGACACCGCTCGAGCGGCTGCTCTCCAAGCTCGCCGTTTTCGGCACGCGCCTCGGCATCCTGAAGAGCGATGCGGTACAGGCGTCGGCGGCAATGATGGATACGCATCGCAGTATTCTTTCGCGCGTCTATTTCTCGCAAGGGGCACGCGCGGAGGCGGTCGCCGATCTCCTTCGCCAAAGCGGCTTCGACACTGTGACGATCGATACCGACCTCGCCAGGGTTCATCGCGCGCAGGCGAAACACTGGAATCTCTTCAAGGGCCTGGCCCGCGGCATCCAGCACCGCTACGCAATCAGCGCCACGAAAGCTGGCTGAATTGACGCTTTGCGGGTGGCATGAAAGCCGAAAGCCACCAGTTCACTGCCGAGTTGCTTTTTTAGCGTCTCCGTCGCGCTGATGCGGTGATCCCGCACGGGATCGCGGCGAGCACACTTGCGCGAGGGGGCTCCAGAATGCGATGCTTGGGATCGCCAGACACCGGGAGATGGCGGAGCCACCAGGCCCAAGCCTTTGACGGATAGGTTGCAACGAGAGCGACCCTGAGCAGAAAGATCGCTGCCAGGGCCTAAACGGCAGGCGGACCCAGTTGGACGCACGAGGAAACCTGGTTTGCCTCGTGTTGCCTCCGCACACCCAAGGCGACAGCCGTTAATCTTAACAAACACTGTGGACGGCGCCTAGCTGACAGAACCCACGCCCTCATAGATGAGGATTAGCTGCTCACAAGCCAACCAAACTCTCGCGCAAATGGCAGTTTCATCGGAGAAAATTTCGCCTTGCCATCGCGCTGTGTTGCAAGAGTGACACTATACAAACGGCCGATGTGTCTCTTTAATGCGACTCACGATGCTGATTGTTTCTTTGTTAGCATTTTTTGATCAGGATTTCCGTGAGCGCATACTTATGCAACGCTAGGATATCTGAAAGTTGGGGGTATGAATGGTGACGTTTCAGATGATGCAGCGGGTCGGATGCCTAACGTTATTGCTTGCCGGTGTTGCAACCTTGGCCGGATGCCAGTCTTCCAGCCTTGAAGACATGTCTGCTTTCGGCGACAGCGCCCAGACCGTCGCAGATGACTCGGCGGTCGCCTTCTACAAGGACGACGAATTGATCACCACGGGCAAGCTTCAGTTCCGGGAAAAGAACTACGGAAAGTCATACGCGATCTACAAACGCGCAGTTGCAGTCTTTCCACAAGATCCGGCGGCATGGCTGGGCTTTGCGGCATCGTCGGATATGATCGGCCGGTTCGATACTTCCGACCGCGCCTATGCGCAGCTCGCAAAGATGATCGGCAACACGCCGGTCTACTATAACAATATCGGCTATTCCCATCTTTTGCGCGGTGACCTTCCCAAGGCCCGACGCTATTTCCTCAAGGCCTACGAGCTCGATCCGGCCAACGAGACGACGGCGCGAAACCTCGAATTGATGAAGAACAGCGTGAACGTCGCGCAGCGATAGACCCGCTTGGCGCTCGCGGCGCCGCCAAAAACGAACAATGCGCCCCTTAAAGGCGCATTGCGAATTCTGTTGTCTGGAACAATCGACAGCCGCGGTTGTCACCTGCCGCCTACCAAACAGCGCGAGCGCTACCCCGCTGATCCCGCAACTATTGTACTTTCCGGAGAATCAATTTGCCTTCCGGCGAGACGGATCGTTCATAGCGCGGCAGGTCAGAGACCGATACGCCTTGGGCATCGATCGAGGCCAGGCTGTCATTCGGAACCTCGCGATACGCCGAGACCGCGCCAAAGGAAGGCGCAATGCGTTGCGTTACCTCCTTACCGGGCGCGCTCAGGATCTGAGCGCCGCCGGAAGAAGCAAACAGGCTGGACCCCATCTGGTTATCCAGATCCGCAACTTGCTTCCGCAGGCTTTCCACGTTTTGCCGGATGATCGCCACATCCTCGCCCCTCGCGATGGTATGCGCCTGTTTGTCGATCTGCGCCTTCAGCCCGTCGATCGATAGCTTCAGCGCGGCCAGCGTCTCGCTGCTTTCACGCACATCGGCGGCATTTTTTGCAGTGTAAAGCAGGATGCCCGCGTTCAACGGGAGAAGCATCAAGGCCATGGCGATGAACGGCACCCCTTTCGACCGGGGCGGTTCTTTGGCCGTTTGTTCGCTGCGCGGCCTTGGGCCGTCAGATTCGACATCCACATTTACAATATTGGTCATCGGCGTTTCTCCCCGCGAGCCGGGCCGCAGCCCCCCCTCGTAAATGCCACTCCAGTATTTCCCGAAAACCTTAACATGGGCCTATGCGGTTACCATGATCCTGGCCGCCAGCACACTCCTAATCCAACGTAAACACCCCGTCCCACGCCCGTTCCAACATCTCCAGCGACGCGACCTTGGGCAAGGCATTGAATTCGCAATAGGAGCCGATGAAATCAAGCAGGTATTTGGGATGATAGCAGGACGCTAGCAAGTTGCAATTGTACTTGCGATCATAGAACAATCCCAAATCATGGATATCCATTTCCACGGAAACGTTGTCGGCATACGACTGGAAGATCCGGATATATTCGTCGCGCGATGGGTTAGCCACATATATTTTGTACTTCAAACGCCGCAGGCCCGCCTCGTCGGATAGATCTTTCGGGGCGATATTGGTCGAGAAGACGACGAGTTCGTCGAATGGTACCTTGAACTTCCTGCCGGTATGGAGCGACAGGAAGTCGTATCCGCGCTCGAGGGGCACGATCCAGCGATTGATGAGCGCCTGGGGCGCGACTTGCTGGCGGCCGAAATCGTCGATGATGAAAACGCCGCCCGACGCCTTGAGATGCATGGGCGCTTCGTAGACAGTTGAGCCTTCGCTGAACGTCAGGTCCAACAGATCGAGCGTCAGTTCCCCACCGGTCTTGATGACCGGGCGACGGCATTCGATCCATCGTTGATCCGCCTTCGGGTAAGGCTTGCCCGTCTCCCTGGTCGTGGCTTGATGCACGGCTTCGTCGTAGAAGGTGATTACGTGCCCACCGACCTCAATGGCGTATGGCACCCAGATCGTCTGCAAAAACAGGCGCGACGTTCGCTCAGCAATGCTTGTCTTGCCGTTGCCGGGCGGACCGTAGAGCAGAATGGAGAGCCCCGAATTCATGGCCGGCCCAAGCTTTCCGACCAGGGAAGGCGACAACACCAGCCCTTCGAGGCTTTCGATCAAACGGGCACGTGTTATCCGCTCGTTATGGATCGACTGTAGTCCGATCTGTCGCGAGAATGCCTCCAGCGGCACCGGAGCCGGCCCGACATATTGTGATAGCCGTGCCGCTTCGCGTGCGTATTCCATGCCTTTGGTCGAAAGCGCGTAGCGAATATCAGACTTGACGTCCTCTCCCGCAAGCCCGCGTGCCTCGAGGAAGGCGAGCTTCACCAGTTCCTTGATCAGCAGATTGATCAGAACCTTCGGCAGTTTCATCCGGTCAGCCAGATGCGTGGGGGTGACGGTATCCTGTTCGGCCGCGCATTTTGCGGCGAGGCGCAGCATGAAGGACAGTTCAAGCCCGGTCTCTTCGGGATTTGCCGGCGCCAGCGGCATGCGCGGGTCGATCGCCAGGGCAATATCTCCACGATCTTGGTCCATTAGATACTGCATGTGAGCCTCGCTGTTTTTAGGAACCGGGCGTCATGCCGACGATAAGGGTGACGACGCGGATAACAATGGGTACGAGCACGATGATCAGGCTGACTGGAAACAGGAAGGCACCGAGCGGCAACAGCATCTTGATCGGCAGGGCGTTGGCCTTCTCCTCTGCGCGGACAATGCGAAGGTCGCGCATTTCCTTGCTGTAGACCCGCAGTGTCTGCGTAACGCTCGTGCCCAGTTCCTCGGACTGCCGGAACAGGACGGAAAGTGCCCGGGCCTCGTCTATCCGCAATCGAGCGGCAAGATTGGCCAGGGCTTCCCGCAGCCGACGTCCACCGCGCACTTCCAGCATCATGATCGAAAGATGCAAACCGAAATCCTGCCGTTTGCTGACGAACTCCCGTGCGACGCGATTTGCCGCCGCCTCGAGGCTCATGCCGGCATCCAGACAGACGATCAGCATGTCCATGAAATCCGGAAAGAGCCGCCGGTACTGGCGTTCCTTGGCCTGACCGCGCCGGTCGATGTAGATATTCACCAGAATAAAGGTGATGGCCGCGGCAAACATCGCGATGACGAGCGTCGAGAGCCGTGACATCTCGGGAAAGAAATGGTCGATGGTCCAGACGGCGGCGACGAGCATCGCGACGCATACAAGCGCCCGGACTGTCTGGAACGTTGCGACGGCGCCGGCGCTGAAATATCCCGCCCGAATCAGGCGGTTCTGAGTGGAGTTGACATTGGTGTCGCGCCGGGTGATCTCGAAATACCGGCGGACCAAGCGATTTTCCGCCTCGCCCAGATCGGCAATTGCCCCGTCGCCCAGGTACGGATCTTGGCCCGCCGCCTCGGCGGTTTCCGAAACACGGGCGCCCACCTCGCGCCGCCGGAAGACAAATTCTGAAGCGGCAGTGGAAAAGATCAGCACCGCAAAAAATACGACGATGTATATTCCATACTCTCCGAACATTGCAGCCTCAGTACTCGAAGTTAACCAGCTTGTAGAGAATGACATTCCCGATCGCCATGATGACCAGCAACACAGTAACGACGGTAGGTCCGTGGCCGCTGTCCCAGACGGGATCGAAGTAGGTCGGCGAAAGCGTCCTGATCATTGCGTAAAGAAGGAAGGGATAGACCGACATGAATATCGCGGTGATCCGACCCTCCGAGGAGATCGCCCTGACCTTCGCCTTCAACATGAACCGGTCACGCAGCGTCTTTGAGAGATTCTGCAGGATTTCGACGAGATTGCCGCCCGTTCCGGCCTGAACGCTCAGGGATATCGCCAACAGGTTCAAGTCTTCGACCCCCACGCGATCCGCAAGGTTGACGAGCGCATCTTCCAGCGCCACGCCATAGGTGAGCTCGTCCGACAGCAGGCCGAATTCTGAGCCGATAGGGTCCGGCATTTCCCGCGCAACGAGAGCGATCGCCGCGGGCAGCGGATGCCCGGCAGCGAGGCTGCGGACGGCAACGTCGAGCGCCTCAGGGAGCTTCTGCGTAAATTTGCGCATCCGCATCGCCCGCACCCGCCAAATGACAACGACGGGGACGAGAGGGCAAACCACCAGGAAAATCACGATCCGGATCAGAGTGCTCGGCACCACAAACTGAAGAGCCAGCCAGATCAGCAGTGCGCCGGCGACGGCGTAAAGCGCAAACCGCAGCGCATCAAACTTGATTCCGGACTGCGCATAGAACCGCCGGAGCCGCTGCATGAGGGGCAGCGATCGCCAGTCCTGGTCCGCACCGCGCTCTTTCAGCATGTCGCGGTAGGTCTTGCGATGATCGACGCTTCCGTCAAGCAGGCTCAAGCGATGGTTCACCGCCTTGTGGCGGGCGGCCGTCGTGAAATAGCCGCGCAGCAGCACTTCAGCGGAAATCAGCGCAGCGATGAACACAGTGCCGTAGACGAGGAGCAAGGTCAGGGTCATGATTTACCTCCCGTCTGCAAGGGTGCTCCGGGTTCGAAGATCGCTGCAGGGACGATGATGCCGAGTTCGGCGAATTCCTCGACGAAGCGGGGGCGAAGGCCGGTGGCGCGGAATTCCCCGCGAATGCGGCCATCGTCATCCGTGCCGGTCTTTTTGAATTTCATGATCTCCTGCATCTGGACGACTTCGCCCTCCATGCCGGTGATTTCGGAAACCGAGACGACCTTGCGAGTGCCGTCGCTGAGGCGTTGGACCTGGACGATGAGCGTGATCGCAGACGCGATCTGGGAACGGACGCTGAGCTGAGACATCGGCATGCCGGCCATGCCGACCATCTGCTCGAGGCGACCGACGGCGTCCCGCGGCGTATTGGCATGAATCGTCGTCATCGATCCTTCGTGACCCGTGTTCATCGCCTGCAGCATGTCGAACGCCTCCTCGCCACGGACTTCGCCGACGATGATGCGATCGGGACGCATACGCAGCGCATTCTTCAGCAGTTCGCGCTGGCGAATCTCGTTGCGACCATCAAGCGTCGGCGGTCGGGTTTCCAATCGACCGACATGCGGTTGCTGCAGCTGGAGTTCGGCCGCGTCCTCGATGGTGATCAGGCGCTCCTTCTCGGAGATCTGCGACGACATGGCGTTGAGCAAGGTCGTCTTGCCCGAGCCGGTACCACCGGAGATGATCATCGAGACCTTGCCCTTGACGGCGGCGCTGAGCAGGATGCGCATTGCGTTTGGCATCGCCCCGTATTCGACCAGGCGTTCCAGCGTCAGCGGCGAACGCGTGAATTTGCGGATTGAAACGAGCGGGCCATCGACCGAGATCGGCCGGATGGCGACGTTGACACGTGACCCGTCCTTGAGGCGGGCATCGACCAAAGGTGTCGATTCGTCGACGCGTCGCCCGACGGCGGAGACGATCTTGTTGACCACCCGCAGCAGGTGATCCTCGTCCTTGAAGCGCACCGCCGTGCACTCGAGCTTGCCACGCCGTTCCACATAGACGCTGTTGTGACCGTTGATCAGAATATCGGCGATCGAATCGTCGGCCAGCAGCGGCTCAATGGGCCCCAGCCCCAGCATCTCGTCGGTGATGTCCTGGATCAGATCATTGATTTCCTTGGCATTGAGCGGAAAGTTGTTCTGTCGGATATAGTCCTTGACCAGCGGCCGGATCTCGGCCGCAATCTCTTCATTGTCGAGCATGTCAAGAATGCCGAGATTGATGCGATCGAGCAGATAGCGATGCAGGTTGACCCGTTCGGCCACCATGTCCCGGCCAAGCGATGTTTCCTGTTCGGTCGCCACAGGCCCGCTGCTTGCCTGCGGCGCGATCTGGGCTCCATCGACGGCGAGGTCGGCAATCTCCGAATGTTCCTCGCCTTCCGGCTGCCGCTGCTTGTAAAAACGTCCGATGAACCCGCTTGTCATCAGTTTCCCCCTTGGTCGACTATTTCACAATTACCGTGGCTCCGACCTTCACCCGGTTGTAGAGATCGATCACGTCGGCATTGCTCATGCGGAAGCATCCCGAGGACGCGAATCCGCCGACCGTCGACTGATCGTTGGTCCCGTGAATGCGATAGAGCGTGTCGGCATTTCCCCGGTAGAGATAGATCCCACGAGCGCCGAGCGGATTGAACGGGCCGGCAGGCACGAGCTCGGGAAGATCCGGTGCGCGCACCTTCATCTCGGCCGGCGGCCGCCAATCCGGCCACTCGGCTTTATGACCGACCCTGACAACGCCGCTCCAGCGGAAGCCGTCGCGGCCGACGCCGATTTTGTAGCGGATGGCACGGTTGCCGGAGACGATGAGATCGAGCGTCCGGTCCTTGCTGACGATGATGATGGTGCCGGATGGATAATTTTGCTGCGCAGCCACGATCACGCCGGTGGTTGGCCCAAGGTTTCGCGGCACCAGCCCGCTCGCCAGGGCCTGCGTCGCAGGGATCGCAAACCAGAAAGACGCAGCGACCACGATACCGCGAATCACTCGTTGCCAGGCGACCCTTTTGCCGCTCAGTGCCTCTGGTCGGCTGCGCCACTTCATCTGACGAGCGCTCCCAGTTTGCTGACAGAGCCGCAGAAACGCGAACGCGCATTGACCTCGAACGGCAATACGCCGCGGTTCACCGCCTCGTTCAGCGTATCCCAATCATCGGCGATGATTTGCGCGCGGACATCCTTGAAGATCTTGTCGATCTGCTGGCGGCGCACACCAAGGCTGAAGAGCTTGGTGCGGTATTTGTTGATGACGACAAAAATCTGGTCCGAATTGCCGCGCAGCCGCACCAGGTTGAGGAACAGTTCCTTGGCCTCGTGCAGCGCGGGGATCGTCATTTCGGTGACGATGCAGATGCTGTTGGCGGACCCCAGCACATCCTCCTTCCACGGCGTGTTGTAGTAGGGAATATCGAGCACCGTGTGATTGCTCTCGAAGGCTGCGACATCCAGCATCCGCAGCACAAGTTCCGCACCCTTGGGCGTCAGAAGCACCGACGGTTGCTTGAACGATAGCAAAGAAAAGCCGCCCGGATGGCGCTTGCGCACGAGATCGATGAATTCGAGATCGACCCGTGACGGATTTGCCATGATGGGCTTCAGATCATAGTCGTTGACAAGGTTGAGATAGTAGCCCAGCGACCCGGACGAGAAATCCATGTCGAACAGATCGACGCGCGGCGAGGAATTTTTTGTCGGCTGGGCCAAGACGTGGGCGAGCGAGGAGGCAATCACGCTGGCGCCTGCCCCGCCAACGGCCGAGACGATGGCATGGACTCGGCTTTCATTGGCGCCTGCGGTCGGCGCGTGGGTCGAGATCATGTCGATCAGCGCGCGGCGTTCGAGCGGTTTCTTCAGCCAGTCGTTGCCGTTCAGGCGAAACAGCAGCCGCAATTTATCATCCGGCAGATCTTCCGAGACGACCACCAACGGCGTACTGCGATGCTTGCTGCGGAAGGCAAACAACTCCGGATGGGTCAGCATCTCCCCGTCGTCGACATCCAGCACGATCAGGTTGAACTGCGCCACGTCGATCCGTGCTGCGTCTTTGACCGCCATCACGGCCATATGGCGCACATCGTAGCGCGAAAGGGAACCGAACGTGTCGAGCATGAAGCTCGCAGCAGCCGCATCGTCGGAGAGAACAAGAATCTTAGTGGTCGCTGCAAAGTTCATATGAGCCGTCATGTCGCTTACCACGCAATATCAAGGGTTTAGCATTATAGCTTTCAGCAGGTGGAACATGTCTTTAAGTCTTCGGTCGTAATGGTTACCGGATGGGCGGGAATGACGACGTCATTAAGCCCCAGCAAAGCACCGAGAACCGGCAAATCAAAAGTAATATCACGAACTTCCAGCCGCATCGTCAGCACCGGCCCGTCCGGCCGACCCCAATAGCCGAGCCCCGAGCGCTGATAAGTGACCACCAGCTTGTCCGGGGTAATGCGCCAGTTTAAATCGCAAATGCCCGGCCGCGGATCCCCCGCCTCACAGGTCCCGTCGCTTCCCTGCACAATCCGGCTCAATTCAGCGCTGCAGTTCGCAAGCCCAGGTCCGCACACCGAGGATATCGTCGAATCGTTCGGCGTTGCATCGCCATTATTCAGCGGATCGTCAGCGTCGGCCGGGAAGACATCATCGAAATCACTTGTCAGCGGATCGGATACGGCCGCAAGGCGCGCGCCATATTGCAGCGCCTTCACCGTCTGGTTCCACTGCGACATGGCGTAACCGAACTCGACGAAGGCGGCGAAGACAAGAAGCACGATCGGGATCGTGATCAGGCCTTCGGTCAGGGACACGCCGCGATCGTCCCTCCAGAAGGAAAGTCGAAGATCTACCATCCCATATACCTCTCTTCGTGAGAGGAATTGATGGTGATCTCGTCGACACCGAGCCAGGCGAACAGCGGCGAGGTTTCATAGAGATGTGCTGTCTGCACGGTGATCGTGCCATCGGCATCGACCGGAATGACGGTGATATCGGCAAGATCGGGACCCCAGCCACGCACGCGTAGCGCAGCGCCGTCCGCCGGCCCCTGGGTTCCATAGAAAGCGATCAGTTTCGCGGTCGCCGTTGAACAGCTTGACGTATAGGTCGGCGAGGTTGGCCTGCAACGCGACAGGTAGCGCCCGGCATCCCTCAAACCCGCGTCGATCTGCATTCGCTCCCAGAAGATGTTGCCGAATTCGAGGATGCCTGCGGCGAACAGCGTCACGAAGGGCACGGCCAGCAGCGCCTCGGCGAGCACGGCCCCGTCTTCTTTCTGCCAGAAGCCGAACCGCAGCCGGCGGAGAATGAAGGTTCGCAGCGCCATCATCTGACCAGCTCCGCCTCTTCCCGCAGGAATTCATCAAGCGTGCCGCGGCCGCCCTTGCCCGTGATGTCGATTATTTCAAGCGAAAGATAGCGCTCGCTGCCGGCCTTGACCGCCGGTTTGGTCATGAACATGCGCGCGAAGGCAACCGCCTCCGTCTGCTTGTGGCCGTTGAGATGATCAACCGATGCCTCGTAGCCACAATTGACGATCGCGGCGAATATCTCGCGACGATCGCCGTATTCGTCCGCCGTGTAATTCGAAAGGTCAGGGCCCGAATAGCACTGGCCGCCGCCTGTCGTGGGCGTGCCGATCTCGCCGTTCGCCGAGGCATGGCTGAGCAGCGCCGCGGTGTTGAGCTCGTAACGATAGACATCGTAGGCGGAGGGCCGGCTCGGTGTTCCGCCTGCCTGCGGCGGATAGCTGGAGTGGTTGCTGAGGACCGCGCTGACCGACGGCGCCGTGCCGCCCTGTGCGACGCTCCAGTAGTTTGCGTAGTCCCAATTGTTGCTGCTGCTGATCTTGCCGCCGCCGAGCGGGGACATGGCTGCACCGTAACCCAATGGTACCGCCTTGGTGACATCTCCGACGATGTCGCCGACCATCACGGGTTCATAGCCCTTGCAGGCGTTCTGTCCCGTTTCCTTTTGTGCGGAACGCACGTTCTGGGCGGGGCGATAACGGCCATCACTGCGCGCGTTCTTGAACGAACCCTCATAAATACCGAAGCGCGTATTGACGCCGGCCTCCACCGGCCCGGCGACGGCACCGGTCTGGGTATCCAGGCTATCCTGCGTATAGCAGGCTCCCGGATTGCCGGTCGCAAGGGCTTCGGCCAGCACGTTCGCGCCATTGCCAAGAGGGGTTCTCAGGAACCCGAAATTGCCAGGCCCGGGATTGGACGAAGACGTGGTGTGCATCTCGATCTGCCGGCCGTAGAGATTGCCCGCCGCAAAGTTGGTATGGAGATCCGCCGCCGCCTGCTCGCTGGCGGCCTGGCTCGTATTTCCAGCCGGCTCATAGGGATTGCAGATGAAGATCGGCGTGATATCGCAGGCACTTGCGTGATAGACGGCAACCGCATCCGCCGAAACATTGATCGTATCCCGATTGAAGCCCACCGGTATCGGGAAGATCGTCTGCATGGCCTGAGGCTTGGCAGCGACCCAGGCATAGGCTGCCTCGTTTGGATCCGTCGTCACCATGGAACCGGGGATGGGATCGTCATCGTCATCGGGAATAGCCGTGAGGAACGTGACGGTGACCGTACTCGCGGCATCGTCACCGGCGTCGTAGGACACCGTGAGGCTGGAGCCGAGCGACATGCCGGCGCCGCCGCCGGCAAAGGCAGCGGTATTGGCAAGCTTCTCGATCGCGGCCTCGGCCCGCGTGATCGCATCATCGCGCCCGTCGAGTTCACGGGCGCCGGTCAGCGCCATCGCATCGACGGCGTTCTGAAGGTCGGTATGAAGATTGCCGGTGCGACCGACATCGATCACCAGCAGCGAAAAGCCCAGCAGCAGCGGCATGGATATCAGCGTCAAAGCGATGACGTAGCCACGATTGTCATTCCAGAATCGCCTGATAGCCGTACTCAATAACATTGGCCTATCCCCCGATCACGGCGCCTCTTCCGCCGTGACGTGTTGCGTTTACTGCATTCCTTTCCGCCGCTGCTTCTTTATTCCGCTCGTCAATTCCCGCTCGTCGCCGGCTCCCCGTTACTGCCCGTACAGCGGCGATCCGTTCGTTCCCATTGTTGCCGCCGGCAGGATCACCGCCGTTTGCGGCGTCGCGGCCGGCTGGCTGGCGCCGTTGTAGTTGCGCATCACCTTCTGGATGGTCTTGCCGTCCGTGGTGATGCGGGTGTTCTCGGCCACCTGCGGGAAAGGATCCTGTATGTGGATGCCCTTGTTGGCCTCCACTGCATTGCCCAATCCAAACGTGATCGAATCACGGTGGTTCATGTAGTCGGCGCAGCCCGAGACTAGGCTTGCGGCAGCCAGAACCAGGAGGACTCGCTTATTTCTTTGCAACAGCAAGGGTGCCTCCCACGTCGAGATCGAGACGGTGACCATAGGGTCCTTTCACGCCTTCGCCATTGCGAAAGCGGCGCAGCATATCCTTGTCGACCTCCAGCATACCAAGCGCGAAGAGTTCGACGTCATTCGACGAGCGCGTCTGTTCGAGCGGGCTGTAGAGATCCTCGCCAGGCGCTGACGGCCGCACGATATGCGGCGTGACGACGATGACGAGATCGGACTCGTTTTTCGCAAAGCTGGTCGAGCGGAACAGCGCGCCGATGATGGGAAGCTTTCCCAGCCCCGGCAATTGCTGGATGTCCTTGGAATTGATCGACTGCAGCAGGCCCGCCATGGCGAAGCTCTGGCCGTCGCGCAGCGCAACCGTGGTTTTCGCCGCGCGCGAAATGAAGCCGGGATTGCCGTTGACACTGACCGACGTATCGAGCTCGGAAACTTCCGGTTCGATCTTCAGGTTGATCAGCCCGCCGTCGAGCACCACCGGCGTGAAGGTGAGCCGAACACCGTATGGCCGATAGTCGGTCTCGGTTGCGACTGTTGCGCCGTTCGCCACCGTCGTCTGGATCGGCACTTCGCCACCGGCGTGGAAGCTCGCGGTCTCGCCGCTCATGGCGATCAGGTTCGGCTGCGCCAGCCGGCGCACCAGCCCCTTCTGCTCGAGCGCATTGATGACGATGTCGATCTGGCCGCCGGAAATTTCCAGCACCTTGGCAATCAGCTGGCCGAAAGGCTGCAAGCCCGTTGCGACGCCCGACGCATCTTCCAGGGTGCGGACGAGCTGGTCGTCATCATTGACCCCGATACCCTGGCTCGTCGTTGCCTTGCCGATGCCGTTCCTGCCCTGTCCGGACCAGCCGATGCCGAGGTCGCGGCCGGTCGATCTCTGGGCCTCGATCACCCGAACCTCGAGCATGACCTGCTGCGAATCAGCGACGCGAAGCTGGTTGAGCACCGGCAATTCGGAATAGGACTGCGCGATTTCCATCACGCGCTGCAGCTCGACCGCGTCGCGCACCATGCCCGTCAGGCGAATGCGGTCGTTGGAATTGAAGACCCTGACCTGCGAAGACGGTGCGGTGGAGCGAATGGCGGAAGCGACTTCGGTGAAATCGCTGGCCACGCGGATATCGATGACGCCGAGAAGCGACTTGTCGTCGCCATAGACCGAAATGTTGGTGGCGCCGTTCTTCTTGCCGCGAATGAACAGCGACTTGTCAGAAAGTGGCACGACATCGATCAATTCGGCGCTGCCGATCACCAGATCGCCAAAGGGTTTGCCTGTGGTGATCGTCATCGTGTCGTTCGGAGGTATCGTCACCTGCTGCACGGAGCCGGCAAGGCTGATGAATTTCTCCTGGGCATCGGCCCGGCCGACTAGGCCGAGACCCCAGCTGGCACACGCCAGAATTGCTGCGGTCGTCGCCGCGAGCGCCCCAGCTCGCGCCTTCCCCTTGATGCTTCCCCTCGTCATTCCGCTTAAGCCCCTCTCTCGCTTGGCTGCTGCCGCTTGGCTGCTGCGCATGCGGGCATGCCGCATTTCAAAGTCACTGGATCAGGCCGACTCGGTGCTCCTCGCGCTTCGTCGCGTTCCAGACGCCTACCGTCGCCCACTTTGGCTCGATCGGCAAGACCGGTTCTAGTTTGCGTTCAACAATCTGTACTTGTTTTTCGCGCTCCGGCATCTTTATCTTGCCAAGGTCGTCCCCAACCTTGCGCACAAGCCGCTCGAGGATGTCGAATCTCCCGTCGTCCGTCTTCTTCGCAATATCGTTGCTGAGTTCCGTCGCGATCGGCCCGCCGCCGAGGTCCGCAACGGTAATCGGCCGCGTCTCTTCCGCCGTCGCAGACGCGACATTGCGCAGGGTGAGCGACAGCGTGCCGATATTGGCACCCAGCGTCAGGCGCTGCGCCTCTTCAGTCGTGACTTCGAAGGTCACCGTCTTGACGACGGAGGGCTCATCCTTGCGCTCGTCGGCTGTCTGGTCCACCGCCAGCACCTTCACGCCCTGGAGAAGCACATCGACATAGGTCTGCTCGCTGTTGTTCTCCCGGTTCTGGACGACACGGGTCAGAAGCACATCGACACGGTCCGATGGGCGCACGAAGCCCGCAACCCCGAGAACGTCGTTGACGCGGATCGACACGGCCTTCATGCCCTGGTCGAGCGCCGCCGACAATGTCGCCCGCTCGCCGGCGCCGGTGATCTTCGAGGCGAGCACCGGCTCGCCGGGATCGATCGCCGCCATGGCGTAGCGTGGCTTGTCGGCATCACCGACCACCGCCTCGATGCTGTCGAACGAGCCGTCCGGCCGCTCGCCGGCGGGCCAGGGAATGGCCCTGAGACTTTCGGGCCGCACCACATCGCCGAAGCGCATCGCCTTGGCCGCGACAACGAGAATTTTCTCCTGCCCCTTCTTATCACCGCTGGCCGCAAGCTGCGCCTGCTGGTCGGCGAGATAACTGCGCATCGCAAAAACCGCGGTGCCGGCAAGTAAAATGGAAACAACTAGACTAAGGATCGTTGAGAAACGCATCGCCGGTACTCGCAACACTGGACAGAATACGTCCGTTTCTTAAATTTATTTTTAATGGAGAGGGGTTAATAAACATCCCCTCTCCATATTATAAATGTAATATCAGGCCGGAACTGCCAGTTCGGTTGTGAACCAGCCTGCCCATGCATTCCAGACGGTGGCGAGATTGTCACCAGCCAAAGTCACCGCCGTGATGACGCCGCCGACAAGCAAGGCAAGAAGGATCAGATATTCAGTCAGCGCAACGCCATCTTCTTCCCGCGCGAAAGCGCGTACTGCAGACAAAAGTGCTTTCATCGAGAATTACCTCCAAAATATTCGACGCGCCCGCAATGTGCCCCTGGCCCGCCACGTCGTCGAGACCGCCCCTCCGACTGTTGTTATTAATAATCCCTTAATTATTATTTCGTCAATTGCTAACGCATGGTCATTTTTGGGATCTGTATTTCATGGTTAAAATCCGATAGGATGGGAGGGGCGTCAATCGCTAGATCATATGCTGTACAAACCGGAGGTATGGTAGTATTGATTGACCGTCATCTACCCCCAATGACGTAGTCGCCGTTTGGCATCTTTTTGATTTTGTAAAAATACAGGATTTTCAGCGACCGAGGGGAACATGACGCAAATAATCCACATTATTACTGCGCACTCAGTATTACTTTTCCTCTATGCTGCCTGGAGCGACTTCCGCAGCTGGAAAATACCGAACGGCGCCATCCTCGCCCTCCTCGCGCTCTATTGCCTGCGGGCCCTTGCGGAATTGCTGACGGCCGGCGATCTCGGCGCAGCGCTCTTCTCCACCGCCGGTTTCGGCGGCGATGCCGCCGCCGGCCTCCTGCTGTTCGTCCTTGGGGTGGTTCTCTGGAGCCTGGGCCTTTTCGGCGCCGGCGATGCCAAGCTTTTTCTGCCGATCGGTCTCTTCATCGGCTGGCACGGCATGCTGCCCTTCGCCGTCTTTCTGCTGATCGGCGGCATCCTTGCTTTGCTGGCTTTACGATTGCCGATGCCGTTGCAGCTGGCGCATCTGAGCCTGTTCATGCGCATCGAGGAAATCCGCGCGACGCGCAAAGTCCCTTACGGCGTCGTCATGGTCATCGCGGCACTCTCGGTACTGGCGGTTCGCTACGGCAAGGCCTGAGAGACGGCGGATGCAAGCAGTTTGAGGCGCGCGAAGGTCGACGCTCCTCCTTCGCAGTCGCGCATCGGGGTTGTCCGTAAAATCAAGACTACAGCGCCGCGGGTCAACCATGACACGCGGCGCTGTAGTACTATGAAACTGCCGCATAATTTCCTTAAATCGAGTCCGACTTAAGGAATTATGAGAGTGATCTCAACTCAAGGAATCGGAGTGAATTTCAATTCGGTGATCGGCACGACCTTGTCGGTGCGGGTCATCTTGTACTCCGTATCCGGGCCGAGCCATTTGTCCCAGATCTTGTTGAGTTCGCCGGAGGCGTCGAGCGCGTGCAGAGCCTCGTTGATCTTGGCGGTCAGAGCCGGCTGATCCTTGGCCATGCCGACGCCGATCGGCTGGAAGAGCATCGGATCCTGGATCATCCGCATCTTCTTGCCCTTGGTCTGGGACTCGTTGACGAACTTCGTCGTGGTCATCGTATTGGCAACCATACCGCGCGCCTTGCCCTGCTGGACGGCGAGATAGGCCGATGCGGTGTCCTGGAACGTCAGCGGCTCGGATTTATTGAGCTTGATCGACATTTCGGAGGTCGATCCCTTGGTGGACGCGATGCGCTGACCGGCGAAATCGGCCCTGGCCTGGCCCGGATCATCGGCCGGAACGATCAGCATTTCCTTGGCGGGTCGCTGAACTGGATCTGTTCGGCGCGGCTCTGGGTATAGGCAAGGTTAGCGACCGTGATGTCCACGCGGCCGAGCTTGACCTCCGGCACGCGGGCCTCGACGGAAACCGGCTTGACCTCGGCCGCCACGCCGAGCTGCTTGGCGATCGCGTTGCAGAGATCGACATCGAAGCCGGCCATTTCGCGGGTCTTAGGATCAGGTGAGGCAAAAGGTGGCACGTCGGCGAAGGTCGCGCAGCGCAGCGTCTTGGCGGCCATGATGTCGTCCAGCCGGTCGGCCTTGGCGGGAGTGATGGCGGCAGTCGCCGCAAGTGCGAAGCCGAGGGTGATGCATTTCAAGGTCATTGCTGTTCTCCTTTGGTTATTATTGAACGGTCAGTGCCGCAGATCAGCGAGAAAACGCTGAGCGCGGGGATGGCGGGGATGCTTGAAAAACTCTTCCGGCGTCGCGATCTCGAGGATCTGGCCGGCGTCGAGGAACCAGATCCGATCGGCGACATCGCGTGCGAAGCCCATCTCATGGGTCACGCACAGCATCGTCATGCCCTCGGCAGCCAGGCTCTTCATCACCGCCAGGACTTCCCCGACCATCTCCGGGTCAAGCGCGCTGGTCGGTTCGTCGAACAGCATGACCGGCGGCTCCATGGCCAGCGCACGGGCAATCGCCACGCGCTGCTGCTGGCCGCCGGACAGCTGGCCGGGATAGGCGTTGGCCTTGTCGGCCAGCCCGACCCGATCGAGAAGGAGCAGCGCCTTTTTATGGGCGACGTCCGGCGCGACACCCTTCACTCGGATTGGCGACATCGCGACGTTGTCGACGACGGAGAGATGCGGAAAAAGATTGAAACTCTGGAAAACGAAGCCGATCCGGCTGCGCATGCGGTTGAGCTCGCGCGTCTTCATCGGCGCGTGGATGTCTCGCCCGTCGAAGGAGATCGATCCGCTGTTGATCTCCTCGAGCCGATTGATCGTGCGGATCAGCGTCGATTTCCCCGAACCCGAAGGTCCGCAGATGACCACCACCTCGCCGCGGGTAACCTCGGCATTGATCTCTTTCAGGACCGGAAAATCGCCATATCGCTTGGAGACCTTCGAGATGCGGATCGCGTGCAAATCCTGCTGCAATTCTGGTGTGCTCATGACTGCTCCGATACGATTTTGGCGGGCGCGATCACCGCTGCGAGCCGAACGCCCAGGCCGGCGCGCCTGCGGGTGATCCGGCGCTCGAGACGATGGGCGACATAGGTCAGGCTCCAGCAGATCGCGTAATAGACGAGCGCCAGGATGAGAAAGACCTGGAACGGCTGGGTGAGCAGCTGGTTGTTGACCTGGCTCGCGGCGAAGGTGAGGTCCGGCACGTTGATCACATAGCCGAGCGTCGTGTCCTTGATCGTCGAGACGAAGGTCGACAGGATGCTCGGGATCATGTTGTAGAGTGCCTGGGGCAGGATGATGTAGCGCATCGTGCCCAGATAGCTGTGGCCGAGCGCCCGTCCGGCATCCATCTGGCCGTTGCCGAGCGCCACGATGCCGGCGCGCACCACCTCGCTCAGGAACGCGCCCTGATAGACGACCAGCGTTGTCAGCATCGTAATGAAGCTCGGCACATCGGCGCCGGTCAACAAGGGCACCAGGAAGTAGCTCCAGAGGATGAGCATCAGCAGCGGCACGCCGCGGGTGACGTAGACCAGCACCGTGACCGGCCAGCGGAGGATCGGCCACTTGGACAGGCGGGCCAATGCCAGGACAATACTGATGGGGAATGCCAGGGCAATGCTCAAAGCCGACAGGATCAGCGTGTTGGCAAGCCCGCCCAGCGGACCGTTCGGATACTGCCCGATCAGCAGCAGAAGCCAGTAGTCGTGAATGATGACAAGGATATCGCTGATCATGCCCGTGCCCTCCAGGCGGGATCGGCGCGCATCGTCACATAGGCGCCACCGGCCATGATGATCAGCGAGAAGAACAGGTAGAGCACGGTTCCGACCAGGTAGATCTCAAAGGTCTGGAAGCTGAGATTCTCGATTTCCTTGACGGCATGGGTGAGCTCGGACGCACCGATCACCACGCCCAGACTGCTGTTCTTGAAAAGCGAGACGCTGTGGTTGATCAGCGGCGGCAAGGCATTGCGCACCCCTTGCGGTATCAGGACGAAGCGCATCGCTGACAGGTAGCCGTGACCGAGCGCGCGGGCGGCTTCCATCTGGCCCGGGCCGACCGAGCGAAGACCCGAGCGCAGATCCTCGCTGAAATACGCGGCCTGGCAAAGCCCAAGCCCGATGACCGCGAATATCGCCTCGGCATTGTGGCCGGCGAGCCAATAGGTCAGCCAGTCCGGCATCAGCGTGAAGATGCCGAAGTACCACAGCATCAGTTGGAC
This sequence comes from Rhizobium giardinii bv. giardinii H152, assembly GCF_000379605.1. GTDB lineage: Bacteria > Pseudomonadota > Alphaproteobacteria > Rhizobiales > Rhizobiaceae > Pararhizobium > Pararhizobium giardinii. The sequence continues at coordinate 377,752 of NZ_KB902691.1, forward strand.
GAGCGTCGGGACGTTGCGGTGGTAGGAGACGTAGCCCGCCACAAACCAATCGCCGAAGCGACCGGGTGAGAAGCGGATAGCAAGCAGCAGGATGGCCAGCGTCATCGCCAGGAGCCAGGAACCGATCGCGATGACGAAGGTCATCTCGATGCCGTGCAGCAGCATTGCCACATAGTCCGGATTGGTCAGGATCGCTGAGAGATTGAACCCGGTCACGGCTTTGATCCTTGCGAGGAAGCCGCCGGGCGCGGCGTTGCCGGCTTGGCCGTCTGCAGACCGCCCATCACCTGCAGGGTCGGCGTGATCTCCATGTGGCCGATGTTGACGGCAATGGGTGCGGCGATGGCGAAGGCGATGGCGTCGGCGATATCGGCCGCTTGTGGCAGCTCGAAACCGTCGATGAAGCGTTCGCGTATCGAGGGATCGTCACCGTGGACGTGCGCGAAGATGTCGGTCGCCACCCGGCCCGGGCAGATTTCCGTCACACGCACCCTCTTTCCGAAGGCATCGAGGCGCAGCTGGTTGGACAGCATGCTGACCGCCGCCTTCGTGGCGTGATAGGAGGAATTTCCGCCGAAGTTATAGGCGCCCGCGATCGAGGAAATGTTGATCACATGGCCATTGTCGCGCGCGACCATCCCCGGAACGACCATGCGGCAGAGATGCAGGACGGCGCGCAGGTTGACGTCGACAAGAAGGTCGATGTCGCCTTCGTCGGCTTCCAGGAACTTCTTCGGACGATCGACGCCGGCATTGTTGACAAGGATGTCGAACTCGATCTGGGCCGTCAGTTCGGCCAGCGCGGCGCGGTCGGTCACGTCGATCGCATGTGCAATGCAGCCGGTCTTCTCAGCGAGCTTCTGCAGCGGCTCGGCGCTGCGGGCAAGCGCATGGACCTCGATATTTTCACGGCGGAGCCGCTCGACAACAGCTGCGCCAATCCCCGAAGAGGCGCCCGTCACCAACGCTGTCCTGTAATCGGAAAATGACATTTCTGTTCCTCATCTGCTTTTTTTGGGACTTTAGTGGAACTTCGAAGCGCTGCCTAAGACCGATTATCTCTGGAGCAATAAGCAAGCCTTATGATGCCGCGGGGCGAGGCAGGCGCCGGACTGTCAAAGCCGCGCGACGCGTTTCCTCGGCTTGGGTAAGGGCATGAAATTTCTGGGATTCCAAGATTTGCAAAAGCCCGGCCGGGCTGTACGATGCGCTCAACAAAGATCGGATCCTGTTGCATCACGATGGATATCAGACGGCTCAAATCCTTTATCGTCATTGTCGACACCGGCAGCATCACGCGCGCTGCGGATATACTGCATGTCGCTCAGCCGGCGCTCAGCCAGCAACTCGCCGCACTCGAGGAGCACTTCGGGCAAAAGCTTCTGATCCGCAGCCAGCAGGGCGTCAGCATGACCGATGCCGGACATGCCGTGTATCGCCACGCGCAGATCATCCTGCGGCAGATGGAGCAGGCCCAGGCCGATGCCTCTGCGGCCGGAAACTCGCTCGCCGGACGCGTGTCGGTCGGACTCGTACCCTTCAGCAGCGCGGCGACGCTCTCCGTCGACCTGCTGGCGGAGACGCGCAAGCGCCATCCCGGCATTCTCCTGCATCTGACCGAAAGCGTCGGCCAGACCTACAGCCAGATGATCATGACCGGGCGTCTGGAGATGGCACTGATCCATGGTGCGGGACCGATCAAGGGCGCTCAGCGAGGAGTTCTTTCTGGTCGCGCATCCGGATTTCGCGATCGGGGCCGACGACGCGCCGGTCTCCGTCACGTCGCTCGAAGGTCTTCCGTTGCTCATGCCGCCCGCCTACAACTTCGTGCGGCGTGCCGTCGACACCGCCTTCACGCGGTCGCGGACCAATCTGAAGGTGGTCGGCGAAGTGGAAATCGTCAGGACGCTGACACGGGCCGTCAGCAGCGGTCTCGGGGCGACGATCATGCCGAAGGCCATCGCCGACCGGATCGTAACGGAATCGAGCGAGCCGCTGATCTGCCGCCTGGTCTCGCCGCGGATCGAGGAGACGCTCTCGCTGTGCGTCTCCGACAATACGCCGCTCTCGGAACCGGCGACCGCGGTCAAGGACATCCTGATCGAACTGACCGCGCGGCTGAAGCCACCGCGCGGGTAACCGAGGAGGCTCAGCGCATCTCGGCGCAGAACTGGGCAGTCCGGGCGCAGGCTTCCGTCAATTTTTCCATGCTGGTGGCATAGGAGATGCGGAAGAACGGGCTCATGCCGTAGGCAGCGCCCTGCACCGTCGCCACGTGATGCTCGTTGACCAAGGCCATGACGAAATCGGTGTCGGTCGCGATCTTGTGCCCGCCCTTGCTGGTCTTGCCGATCAATCCGGAGATATTCGGGAAAATGTAGAAGGCGCCCTCCGGCTTGTGGCATCTCAGTCCGTCGATCTCGGCGAGTTGCGAAAGAACGAAATCCCGCCGCTGCTTGTAGATGGCGGCCCGTTCCCTGAGCAGGTCCTGCGGCCCGTCAAGGACAGCGGCTGCCGCCGCCTGCACGACGGTTGCCGTACCGCCGCCGTTCTGGCCGTTGACGTTGCTGATGGCGGAAATCAGGTCCTTCGGGCCGCCGCAGAAGCCGAGCCGCCAACCCGTCATGGCATAGGCTTTGGACGCGCCGTTGACGGTCAGCACCCGATCGTAGAGTTTCGGCTCGACCTCGGCGATCGTGCAAAATTCGAAATCGTCATAGATCAGGTGCTCGTACATGTCGTCGGTCATGATCCACACATGCGGGTGGCGCAGCATGACGTCGGCGATCGCCTTCATCTCGGCGCGCGAGCAGGCGGCACCGGTCGGATTGTTCGGGAAGTTGAGGAACAGCCACTTCGTCCGGGGCGTGATCGCGGCTTCCAGATCCTCGGCGCGCAGCTTGAAGCCGGCCTGCTGCGGGCAGGCGACCGGCACGGGCACGGCGCCTGCGAATTTGACGATGTCCGCATAGCTGATCCAGGACGGCGCAGGGATCACTACCTCGTCGCCGGGGTTGCAGGTCGCAAGCATGGCATTGAAGATCACTTGCTTGCCACCGCCGCAGACGACGATCTGGCTCACATCATAGTCGAGATTGTTGTCGCGCTTGAACTTGCGGGCGATAGCGGCTTTCAGGGCCGGCGTACCGTCCATCGACGGATATTTCGTGTCGCCGGCAAGCGCTGCCGCATGTGCCGCCTCGATCGCGTGGGACGGCGTGGCGAAATCGGGCTCGCCAGCGGAAAGGCTGATGACCTTGATGCCCTGCGCGGCAAGGTCCCTGGCACGCTGCGTCATGGCGGCGGAAGCGGAAATGGAAACATTCTTGAGGCGGTCGGCAATTACTGGCATCGGAGTTGCTTTCGATGATGTGAGAATGAAAACTGGGCAGGCCCTGCGGCTACCCGACGATCTCGGCCGCCGGCGCAATGGTTGCGCCCGTGGCTTCGATCTCGCTGCGGACGATCCGCGCGAGTTCCAGCGAGCCCGGCGTATCGCTGTGAACGAGAACGGATCGGGCAGGCACGGCAAGGGTCGCGCCCTCGATGGTCGTGACTGTGCCGGTCTTGAGGAACTGGCGGACACGGGCGCGAAGCGCTTCCTCTTCCTTGACGACAGCCCCGGGGAGGCCGCGTGCAACGAGCTTGCCGTCGGCGTCATAGGCCCGGTCGGCAAGGAAGAGGAGCAGGGTTTTCAGGCCCGCGCGGGCTGCGGCATGCGCGATCGTGCTGTCGGGCATGGCAAAAACGATGAGGTTCGGATCGACTGCGCGGATCGCATCCATCATCAGATCGGCCAGAGCGGGGTCGCGGTTGACCATGTTGCCCATGGCCGCGTGAAAGCTGATATGGGCGACAGGCACGCGCTCCGCCTTTGCGATCGCCGTCAGGGCTCCCAGTTGGTAGAGCATCTGCTGGCGTAGTTCGTCGGCGGAGAAAGGCAATTCGCGGCGGCCGAAGCCGATTCTGTCCGGCAATCCCGGATGAGCGCCGACACCGACGCCGTTCGCCTTGGCGAGGCGAACCATGCGCGCCATCGTCTCCGGATCACCGGCATGGAAACCGCAGGCGATGTTGGCCGAGGAGACGACCGTCATCAGCGCCTCGTCGTCACAGAGCCGATAAGGCCCAAAGCCCTCGCCCATGTCCGAATTTACGTCGATTTTCATCGGTTCTTCCTTTCCGGACGGTCGTTTATCGCCCTGCAATGGTCTTTAGCGCACGGGCGACCATCTGCGAGGTATTGCGAACATCCTCCACATAGTCAGCGAGCGCCCGATCAAGTGTCCGCGCCTCGGCATGCGAGGAGCGGACGAAGCGCAGACGGCTGCCGATACGCGCCTGGCCGAGACGCCAGAGATCGGCTTCGACGACGCCGGCGATCTTCGGATATCCGCCTGCGGTGTTGGCGTCGCTCATCTGCACTATGGGTTCGCCGCCCGGTGGCACCTGCACGACGCCCGGAACGATCCCGTAGGAGCGCATCTCCACCGACGCCGGAGCCCGCACCGGCTCGCCCGAAAGGCGATAGCCGGTCCGGTCGCTCTGCGAGGAGATTTTCCAGCTCTGGCTCCAGAAGCGTTCGGCATCGGCACCAAATAGGTCGTGTTCGCCCGCCGGCAGCGCCCGGATGAGCAAGGTACCGTCCGGCGCGTTGGGGAAGAATGCGGCCAGCGCCTTTGCCGGGGGCACGGCCCCCAGCCCATCGACCGGCAGGGTGCCTGCGGGCTCGCCAAGGCGAAGCGTATCGTCCTTTTTCAGGAAACGCCCGTCGATACCGCCGAAAGCGCCCCGCAGAGAGGTGCTGCGCGAACCCATGACGGGCGGGACGTCAACCCCTCCGCCGAAAGCGATATAGGCGCGCGCCGATGGAGACGGTCGCAGTTCGAGACATTGCCCGGCACCGGCCGTCTGCATCCACCAGGGTGGCAGGGCGACGCCGTCGAGCGTTGCGTCGCCGCCGCCGGTCACGGCAAAGACCGTGGCCTCGCGAAAGCGCAGGCGGAACGGAAAGGTCTGGACTTCGATCGCGGCATCGCCTTCGTCATTTCCGACCAGCAGATTGGCGATCTTCAGCGCCAGCGGATCCATTGCGCCGCTCGCCGTGACGCCGATGTTTCGATAGCCCGGCCGGCCGAGGTCCTGGATCGTGTTGAAAGGTCCGGCGTCGACAATCTCGATCACAGCTCGATCCTTTCCGGCAGGAAGCGCACAGTGTCGCCCGGCGCCATGATCGCCGGTACGTCCGCGGTGGGATCGAACATCTGGAGATCGGCGAAACCGATAGAGTTCCAGCCGTTCGGACCGGTGAGGACCGCGACGCCCGTTTGCATGCCGCCGATGGTGACGCAGCCACTGGCCATATTCAGCGACGGCACCGTCTTGCGCGGCATGTGGATGCGTGGATCGAGGCCGTGCAGATAACCGAAACCGGGGGCGCTCCCCAAAGCAAAGACAGTATAGGTCCCCTCGTAGTGGAGGCGGACGACCTCGCGGGCGCTCAGTCCCGAACGATTGCAGAGTTCTGCTAGATCGATGGCATGCTCGCCGCCGTAATGGACACCGATCTCGATGGTCTTGCCCCGGATGTCGATACTCTCGGCCCGTTCCCAGGCGTCGAGAAGCCGCGCCGTGACCGCGTCCGGATCCTCGGGCGTCGTCTTGAAGATCGCCAGGAGATTGGTCATTCCTGGCACGATCTCGCCAAGGTCGTCCCAATGGCGCAGCGCGCGCGCAAGCGCCCAGATACGCCGCTGCGCGGGGAGGTCGAAGTCGCCGGGCGCTTCGAGCAGAAATGCCCGGGCACCGATCGTCGAAATATGCGCCTGGCGCCGGTACGCCGGTGTACTCGGCGGCTTTTTCGCAAGGGTGTCCGCCGAGCGGTCTACTGGCTGAGGCATGGACGAGGTCATGGGCGTAGCTCGATTTCAAAGAGGGGATCGCCGTAGCCGACGACGGCGCCATCCTTGGCAACGCGGCCCGTGAGCATGCCTGGCCGTGATGCCTTGACCGGCAGGAGAACAGAGCCGACCCGGATGAAGCCCAAGGTCTCGCCGGCCCCGACCTCTCGCGGAGGCTCCGACGATGGAGCGGGGGAGTCGGGATGGTTCGCGTCGAAGATCCCTGCCATTGGCGCCGTAACCGCCTCCAGCTGCGTGGCACCCGGGCTCGTCTGCAATGTCTGGACGAGCGGCGCCGCACCGGGAGCGTCGCGCTCGACGACGATCCGCACCTTGCGCGCGGGCTGCTCGATTTCGATGCCGTCGACGCCGGCGGCCTGCAGGGCAGCGGCGAGAAAGGCGATCGTCGCCGGATCGCTGAAGTCCACCGCGCTCATGATGCACTCCGCCGTTTCAGCCATTTCTCGAGGTAGTGGATATCCGTCCCGCCGGCCGCAAAGCCGTCGTCGTCGAAAAGTGCGCGCAACAGCGGAAGATTGGTCGAAATGCCCTCGATCTCGGTTTCCGCAAGTGCCGTCCGCATGGCGGCGATCGCCTCGGCCCGCGTCGGCGCATGCACGATCAGCTTGCCGATAAGAGAATCGTAATAGGGTGGAACCTTGTAGCCGGCGTGCACATGGGTATCGACGCGAATGCCGGGTCCCGACGGCAGCTTCAACGCGGTAATCGTGCCGGCGGATGCCAGGAAGGTGTCCGGGTCTTCGGCATTGATCCGGCATTCGAAGGCATGGCCGTCGATCTTGACGTCGCTCTGCGCGATGTCGAGCGCAATGCCCTGCGCGGCTTTGATTTGCGCCTGGACGATGTCGATGCCGCTCGTCATTTCCGTCACCGGATGTTCGACCTGCAGCCGCGTGTTCATCTCGATGAAATAGAAACTACCGTCCTCATAGAGGAATTCGAAGGTGCCGACGCCGCGATAGCCGATCTGCCGGCAGGCCTTGAGGCAGGCTTCCGCGACCGGCCCGATGATATCGTAGGCGATGCCGGGCGCCGGCGCCTCTTCGATCACCTTCTGGTGGCGCCGCTGCATCGAACAGTCGCGATGGCCAAGCCAAATCGCGTTCCCGTGCACATCGCAGAGCACCTGGATTTCGATGTGGCGCGGGTACTCAAGAAATTTTTCCATGTAGAGAGCCGGTGTTCCGAAAGCCTGGCGCGCCTCCTCCCGGGTAAGCGCAACAGACTCATGCAGCGCGCCGGCATCGAGCACCACGCGCATGCCGCGCCCGCCGCCGCCACCCGCGGCCTTGACGATGACCGGATAGCCGATCTCAGAAGCAATCGCCTCGATCGCAGCTCGATCATCGGGAAGGGCCGAATCGGGCCCTGGAACGCAGGGAACGCCGGCCGCGATCATCGCGCTCTTGGCGGCAATCTTGTCGCCCATGGTCGCTATCGCCTGGGCCGTCGGGCCGATGAAGACCATTCCCGCCTTTTCGACCGCTTCCGAGAATGCCGCGTTCTCGGACAGGAATCCGTAACCGGGGTGGACCGCCCCTGCCCCGGTGGTGCGGGCGGCGAGAAGAATCGCATCGCTGTTCAGATAGCTTTTTCCGGCGCTGGCCGGGCCGATGCACAGGAAGGTGTCGGCGAGCGTGCCGTAGCTTGCCTGCCGGTCCGCCTGTGAACAAACGACGACCGTCTTCAGACCGAGATCCCTGCAGGCCCTGAGGATCCGCAGCGCGATTTCCCCACGATTGGCGATCAGCACCGTATCGAAGCGGCAATCCTTACCGGCCCTGTCCTTTTGTCCCTCCGTCATGCGGCGATCTCCGCCAGAAGGTCGCCAGCCTCGACCTCGCTGCCGTCGATGGCGGCAAGGCGGGCGATCCGGCCGGCGCGGGGGGCGGCGATGGGGTTGAAGACTTTCATGGCCTCGATGATGAACAGGGTCTGGCCAGCCTCGACCACGTCGCCCAAAGTGACGAAGGCTTTCTCTCCGGGCGCCGGCGCCACATGCAGCACTCCGAAGATCGGGGCAAGGATGGCGGCTGTCGTCTCGGTCGGCGCTGTGGCGGGTGACGCGGTGGACTCGGCTGCCGGCGCATCCAGGCGCGGCGCGCTTTCGTGCGAGCAACGTGTCCGGAAGATCCGCACCGTCGTGTCTTTTTCGGTGACCGCAAGCTCGGTGATGTTGGACCGGCCGACGAAGTCGATCAACGTCCTTATTTTTGAAAGATCCATGCGTCACCCATACTCAAGGCTGCCCTCATTCCGCTGGCAAGACCAGCGTCAGGTCTGCATCCTGAGTACATCAGTGCCGGCGCGATGGGGTCAGACGAAGTTTTGATGGAGCGGGTTTTCACGAGCGGTTTCCGCCCTGGCCGGCGCCACGGCAAAGAGCCGCGATCGCCGCGGCTGCCGGTTTTTCCCAGGCGTCATGGGCGGGAACAGGCTGAAGCGCTGTCTGCGGTGCACGCCTTGGAAAGGTCGAAATGCTGACGAATTCTGGCCTCGCAGGCGATGTTTTCTCGGCATGAATCGCCTGCGAGGTCGTCGGTCAGAGGTCGATCTTGAAGCCCTTGGCCTTGAGAACCGGTTCAAGATTGCTGACTTCGATCACCGACTTGCCGGCCTTGTAGGCGGCAATGTAGCCGGCTTCGGCATCCTCGCGGGCCTGGGCGAGCTTCGCAACGTCCTGCGCCTCGTTCCGGCGGACGACGACCAGGCCATCCGCATCGCCGACGATGATGTCGCCCGGATGGATCAGTTCGCCTCCGACGATGATTGGATCGTTGACGGCCGTCAGAGTTTCCTTGACCGTTCCCTTGATGCAGACACTCAGCGAAAAGACCGGGAAGCCTAGTTCTCGAAGCTGCAAGGTGTCGCGAACGCCGGTGTCGGTGACAAGCCCGCCGATGCCCTTGGCCAGGCAAGCATTGGCCAGGACGTCGCCGAACGAACCGGCCTCCTCATATTCGCCTGCGGAGACCACGATGATATCGCCGGGATTGGCGTAGTTGATGGCAAGCTGCAGCATGATGTTGTCGCGCGGCGCGCACTTGACCGTGAAGGCCGGTCCGCACAGCTTCATTCGGTAATCAACCGGTTTGATGCGAGAGGACAATGCACCGCGCCGCCCCTGCGCTTCATGGAGCGTCGCTGGCGAGAAAGGCGCAATCGCGTCTATGTCGGCTTTGGCCGGGCGCTCAGGAATTGGCTTGATATGAATCATGTCGGTCCTCGGTCATTTTAAGATGATTGCGGCGAACGAGAAGGCGCGTCCTTTGAGACGAAACAGTCCGGGCGTGCTTCGAAAGTCGCTTCGCCACGGCGCATCCTCCCCTTCCCAACCTGTTTTAAGCGAGGGGAGACTATTCAAACAAATATATATCGGAGATATTAGCTATATCGGTTCAGTATATGTCCCTTTGGGAATCCGTATGGCCCTCGACCTGTTGAAGATGCGCTACTTCGCCAAGATTGCCGAACTGGGTTCGTTTACGCGTGCCTCCAGCGAACTGGGCGTTGCGCAGCCCGCGCTCAGCCTGCATATCCGTGCGCTCGAAGAGCAACTGGGGGTCCAGCTGCTTACCCGTACGCCGCGGGGGGTGGTCGCCACCGAAGCAGGAGTGACGCTGCTGTCGCATGCGCAGGCCATCCTGCGCGCGCTCGATCAGGCAGAAGCAGCGACGAAAGAACAGGCGAAATATCCGACAGGCGACGTCTCGCTCGGGATTCTGAGCTCGATTTGCCCGATACTCTCGATCCCTGTGATCGAGGAATGCGCTCGACGCTTCCCGAAAATCCGCCTGACGGTCAGCGAGGGCGACAGCCAGACGCTTCGCACGGCGGTGGATACGCGTGTCCACGATTTGGCCGTTACGCTGGACAATGTCGCCAAGCCGGCATCCGCGCCGCTCTTCGACGAAAGGCTCTACGTCGTCGGGCCTTCCGGGCACTTCGCGCCCGATGCCGCGTTGACGGTCGAGGAAGCGTTGGGCCTGCCACTGATCCTGCCCACTCGCCGGCACGGGATCCGCATTCTCCTTGAGCGGCAAGCCCTGATATTCGGACGAGACCTCAATATCGTGCGCGAAATCGAAGGCGTGGCGAGCACCAAGGCGGCAATCCGTGCCGGTCTCGGCCTGACGATCCTCGGGCGCGGCGCAGTGCACACCGATGAGGAAAGCAGAACCTTGACCGCCGCCGCCCTGACGCATCCCGACCTTGCGCGTCGCTTCGTCCTCGACATGCCGGTTAATCATCCACCCACGCGGGCGGTGATCGAGGTGCGCAAGATATTGCTTTCCGTCGTCGGAAAGCTGGGCGCGGCGGGACACTGGACCTGCCGGCCGCCGAACCTTTCGGAAGTGACATAGGCGCCGATGCACCATCGTTGGCGCGGTTGGAGGCGGACAACGGCATTGGCGATCCAGCGACGCCCGCCATCTTGGTCAGGCGATCAGGACATGATCAGGCCGCCGTCGACATTGATCGTCTGCCCGGTAATGTAGGCCGCATCGTCGCTGGCAAGGAACGCAACCAGTCCTGCGACATCCTCACCCGATCCGGGCCGCTTCATCGGGATGCCTTGCACCCACTCCTTCATCAGTTCGCCAGGACCGTAGTTTCCAAGCAGCTTGCCCCACGCCTGGTCATTGTAGGCCCACATGTCGGTCTCGATGATACCGGGACAGAAGGCATTGACGGTGATGCTCTCGGTCGCGACTTCCTTTGCGAGGCTCTGCGTTATTCCGACGACCCCCATCTTGGACGCGGCATAATGCGGAGTGTAGATAAAGCCGTCCCGGGCCTGGCCCGACGCGGTGTTTATTATGCGACCGCCACGGCGATGTTTGCGCATGCGCGAGATCGCCTCCTGCGCGCATAGAAAAACACCCTTCGTATTGACCGCCATGACCCTGTCCCAGTCTGCCTCCGCCAGATCCTCGATCCGCGAAATGGTAATAATGCCCGCGTTCTGGATGGAAACATCCACGGAACCGAAGGTGCTCTCGGCGGCATTGAACAGGGCGACGACGCTCGCTTTGTCGGTAACATCGCCGACGAAGGCTGTTGCACGACCGCCGCTGCTCGTGATGTCTTCAGCGACCGCATGCACGGATTCTTCGTTCGCGGACAAAAGCAGGTTGGCCCCTTCCCGGGCGAAGCGCCTCGCAATGGCTGCACCGATGCCTCGGCTTGCGCCGGTGATGACGACAGTCTTGTTTTCGAAGCGATGCATTCACGTCTCCTTTTCATTTCCGCATGCGTGCGCGGACCCTCCCGACGCATCGATCGCGCTTGGGTTCTTGCCTCAGGGGCGCAGCGCGACGATCGTGACGAAGTCGGATGCCTCGCGGGGGCGGCCGCCAACAAGCCCATCTCGCTTGCTCCACATCTCTTGGAAAGGGTCGCATCCAAGGCGGCGTCACCTCGGCGTTCTCCTCACCAGCAGCAGAATCCGCCGTCAACCAGAAGGTCGACACCCGTCACGAAACTCGCAGCGTCCGAGAGCAGGAAGACCGCGGGACCAACCATTTCATTGACGGTTGCCATGCGCTGCATAGGTGTCTGCTCTTCGAAAAGCTTCGTCTGGTGAACCATCTCCGGTCGGGTGTTCATCGGCGTGGCGGTATAACCCGGCGAAATCGTATTGACCCGGATTCCGCGATCCACCCATTCCATCGCCATGGATTTCGACATGTGGATCACGCCCGCCTTGGAAGCGTTGTAGTGGCACTGGCTGAGGCCACGATTGACGATAACGCCCGACATGGATGCGATATTGACGATAGAGCCCTTGCCGCGCTTGAGCATGGAGCGCACCTCGGCCTGACATGACAGGAAGACACCCTTCAGGTTGATGTCCATCAGCGTCTGGTACTGCTCTTCTTCCATTTCCTCGGCGGGATTGGCATTCGCGATCCCGGCCGCATTCACGGCAAGGGAAAGATGGCCGAGCTCGCTTTCAGTCCGCTCAATAGCGTCCGCCAGCGACGCCTTGCTGGTGACGTCGGCGGCGATCTGGATGGATCGGCGCCCGGCCTGGCGAATGAACTCCGCCGTGTGCGACAGACCGTCGTCGTTCCGGCGGTCAAGCAAGGCAACGTCGGCGCCGCACTGCGCAAGGCCGATCGCGATACGCTGTCCAATACCGCTGCCGGCGCCTGTCACGAAGGCGATCTGGCCAGAAAGATCGAAAAGCTTGGGCGCGTTGAGAGTGATGTCCGGCATCGCTCTTCCTTTCTCGTTTCGTTTTCAGATTGTAGCCAATTCCATGACCGAGACATCATTCGCCTGCTCGCGATCCAGGATGCCAGCCTGCTTGCCCTGCGCAAGGACGAGTATCCGGTTCGAAACACCGAGCACCTCTTCCAGATCGGAACTGACGACGATGACCGCGACTCCCTTTTTCGCGAGGCCGACGATGATATCGTAGATGCCGGCTCGAGCGCCGACGTCGATGCCTCGGGTCGGCTCATCGAGCACGACAACCTTCGGATCGCGCATGAGCCACTTGGCGATCACGATCTTCTGCTGGTTTCCGCCCGAGAGGTCCGATGCCAGCTGCTCGCCGCGTCCCTTGATACCAAAGGTCGAGATGGCTTTCCTGGCGAGGTCGCGTTTCATGGACGGAGTAATCCACCGCCCGCCGAAGCGATCGAGGTTGGCATAGACAAGGTTTTCGCCGATGCGATGACTGACGACCAGGCCTTGAAGCTTTCGGTCTTCGGGGACCATGACAATGCCCTTCGCAATGGCATCGGCCGGGCTGCGGAGCGTCAGCCCCTCTCCGTTGAGGCGCACCGTGCCGGACCTGACCGGATCGGCACCGGCGATTGCACGGACCAATTCCGTACGACCGGCTCCCACGAGCCCTGCAATGCCGAGAATCTCGCCAGCCCGAACCTCGAAGGTGACATCGCGAAACGTGCCATCTGCAGCCGTCAGCCCGTCGACCTCCAGCACGGGCTGCTGCCGAGGAACCGGCAATGCCGGGAACAATCTGTCGAGCGGCCGTCCAACCATGCTTTCGACGATCGTGCGAACTGGTGTCGCGCTGTCTGCGAATTCCTGGACGCGCTCGCCATCCCGCAGGACGACGACGCGGTCCGTGATCTGTTTGATTTCCTCCATCCGGTGCGAGATGTAAATGATCCCGACACCCTCGGAACGCAGCTTTCGAACCTGCTCGAAAAGCGCCTCGGTTTCCGCGCCACCGAGTGCGGCGGTAGGTTCGTCGAGGATCAACAGCTTCGCGTCGAGCGCCAGGGCCTTGGCAATCTCGATGAGCTGCTGGTTGGCGGTCGATAGTCCCGCAACCTTTCGCGTCGCGGGAACATGCAGGTTCAAGCGAGAGAGCTGCTCCTGCGCTCGTTTGATCATTTCTGCGCGATCGACAACGCCGTTCTTCATTGGCCAGCGCCCGATGAAGACGTTTTCCGCGATCGTCAATTCCGGCAGCAGTTGAAGCTCCTGATGGATGAGGACAACGCCCTTGTCGATCGCCTCGCGCGGGGAGGCAGGGGCATAAGGCTGCCCCTGCCATGTCATGGTGCCTTCGGAAGGGGTGCGGGATCCGGCAATGATACCCGACAAGGTGGACTTGCCGGCACCGTTCTCGCCAAGCAACGCGACGACCTCTCCGGGATAAACGTCGAGGCTAACGTTCTTAAGCACCTCCAGCGGGCCATAGCGCTTGGAGATACCCCTGAGTGAGAGAACCGGATCAGTCATGGCGCCGCTCCTTTCGCTAACCTTACGGATGGTTGGCGATGAACCCGTCTACGTTGTCCTTGGTGGTAAGCGTCGCATCCATCAACTGTACAGGCTCGACCTTCTCGCCAGCGACGATCTTGACTGCCATATCGACGGCCGTGCGGCCCATCTTCTGGGTCTGCTGCGTCGCGGTCACATCGAAGACCCCATCCTTGAGAGCTTCGAGAGCCGCGGTGTCGCCATCGAAGCCGCCAACGACGATCTTCTGCGACGGGTTGCCGACCTTGATCGCCTGGGCGGCACCCAATGCGAGGCCGTCGGCCTGGGCAAAGACAATGGAGACATCCGGGTTTGCCTGGAGCATGTTCTGCATGATCTGGAAGCCCTCATCCTGGCTCCACATGTTGGACCACTGTTCGGCGACGACCTTGACGCCGGGATTGGCATTCACAGCGTCCATGCAGCCCTTCGTGCGATCGACTTCCGGCGTCGTGCCCTTCTGGCCATGGATGATGACCATATTGCCCTTGCCGCCGGCCTTCTCGATGATGTGCTTGCAAACGGCATTGGCCGAAGCAACCGAGTCCGTTGCGAGGAAGGTGTCGCCCGGGGCACCGTCGGCGTTACGGTCGACGTTGATGACCGGGACATCCGATTGATGAGCAAGCTTTACCGGGACGGAAGCAGCCGCGGCACCCGCCGGGATGTAGATGAGCGCGTCAATGTCCTGCGTGAGAAGATCCTGGATCTGGTTCACCTGCGTCGGGCCGTCACCCTTGGCATCAACGGTGATGACTTCAATTCCGCGAGTCTTGGCTTCGGCCTCGACGGCTTGCTTGATCTGGTTGAAGAAGTTTGCCTGAAGGTTTGCTACGGCCAGGCCGAGCTTTTTGACTTCCTGAGCCTGCGCCGAACCGAAAGAGAGGGCCAGGGCGGCAGCCGAGGTCAGAAGAATGCGGGAAATTTTCATAAGTTCCTCCATATTTAACCTGCCCTCGGTTACGTCCTCCGTCCTCGGGCTTCACATCCCCTCCATTTGCTGAAGAGGAATTCTTCTCTAGCCGGCCCAATGCGCGGCCAACCTCATGCTTTCTTTCGGCGGAGCGTCTCGGCGCCAACGGCAAGGACGATGACGACACCAATGATGACCTGCTGCAGAAAGGGTGAGACGTTGAGCAGATTCAGGCCGTTGCGCAGAACGCCGATGATGAGCACGCCGATGAGCGTTCCGCCAATGCCTCCAGCGCCGCCGGAAAGCGAGGTGCCGCCGATCACGACCGCTGCGATCGTATCGAGTTCGTAGCCAAAACCGCTCGAAGGCTGAACGGCATCAAGGCGTGCCGCGAGCACGATCCCGGCCAGGCCCGCCAGCACGGCACACAGGACATACACGCCGATCGTCACAAGGCCGACATTGATGCCGGCAAGCCGGGCCACCTCGGGATTTCCACCCACCGCGTAGAGCATCCGGCCTTCGGAACGGTATTTCAGGAAAAGCCAGGCAAGGACGACGATGGCCAGCATCAGGAAAACGGTTGCGGTCAAGACACCGAAATGACGGTCGATCGCAAGCATCGTGAACCAATCGGGAAAGCCGACGATCTGCTGGCCATCGGTGATCATATTGGCAACACCGCGCGCCACCGACATCATCGCAAGCGTGGCGATGAACGCCGGAACGCGCAAGCGCGTCACCAACACCCCGACAATCAAGCCGCTCACTGCAGAGACCAGAAGAGCCAGGGGGATGGCGACTGCCATTGGCAGGCCCGCGATATTGCCGAGCCACCCCATGATCATCATCGACAAGGCGAGAACCGAGCCGACCGACAGGTCGATGCCCCCGATGAGAATGACGAAGGTCATGCCCACCGACATGACCCCGAGAACGGTGATCTGATCGAGAATATTCAACGCGTTGCGAACGGAAAGGAATCTATCGGTCGCGACACTCAGGAAGACGCTGAGCATCAGCAATCCAATCAGCGGACCTGTGGCTCCACTCAGCCATCCGAGCAAATTCCTGGACTGCCGACCCTGTTCATTGACGTCTAGTGCGGACATTTTCCCTCCCACCCGTACGCTTTCTTCAGGTCGATTTACTTTAATGCGCATATTTATTCACTATCGCTCGAAAATGCATTAGCAACTCCTATACGGCGTGTCAATAGAGACGTCATGGCTCTGGGGTCCCATCGCGGTCCCGAAAAAACGACCGAATGGGCTTGACTAGGCCTCACTTTGTGCAAATATATCTATATATGAATATTTATTCTACAGGGAAGCATCATGCAAACGAAGGAACTCGAGCGCGTCGCGCGTCAAATACGTCGGCGCGATCTGCAAGCGGTCTATGACGCTGGTGCCGGTCACATTGGCGGCGAGATGTCGGCCATCGATATCCTCGCGGCTCTCTATTTCCGTGTGTTGAAAGTGTATCCCGACGAGCCGAGGCGTGCGGATCGTGATCGGTTCATCCTGTCGAAGGGACACACCGCCTGTGCGCTGTACATCACGTTGGCGAAGCGCGGGTTTTTTCCTGAAGAGGAGATTTCAACGTTCCTGCAGCCGCATTCGCGGCTGAACGGCCATCCTAACTGCAACAAGGTGCCGGGCGTTGAAACGAACACGGGGCCCTTGGGCCACGGTCTTCCCGTTGCCGTGGGCATTGCAACCGCTGGCAAGCTCACCTCGGCCGACTACCATACCTACGTCATGACCGGCGACGGCGAAATGCAAGAAGGATCAAACTGGGAAGCCATCATGGCCGCCTCGCAATTCGGCCTTGGCAATCTCACCCTGATCATCGATCACAACCGCTTCCAGCAGGGCGCAGCGCTGGCCGACACCAATGATGTCGCGCCGCTGCGACCGAAGCTTGAAGCCTTCGGTTGGGATGTCACTGAGATCAACGGCAATGAGATGGCGGAAATTGTTCCCGCCCTCGAACATCGCGGCTCGCGACCCCATTGCATCGTCGCCCACACCAACAAGGGCCACGGCATCTCGTTCATGCAGGACCGTGTCGACTGGCACCACAAGGTGCCCAACAGGGAACAGTACGAACAGGCGGTCGCAGAACTGTCGGAGGCACTTTAATGGATGCGCCCAACATGAATGCCAACCTCTATGACTGCCGCGATGCCTTTGCCGCAACGCTCGAGACGCTGGCCGCCGGCGAACAGACGATCGTCGCGGTCTGCAACGACTCGGTTGGCTCATCCAAACTTGGCGGGTTCAAAGCGAAATTTCCCGGGCGTCTCGTCAATGTCGGCATTGCCGAGCAAAACATGGTCGGCGTCGGTGCCGGGCTTGCCAATGGCGGGCGAATTCCCTTCGTCTGCGGGGCGTCGTGCTTCCTGACCGGCCGTGCCCTGGAGCAGATCAAGGCCGATATTTCCTACTCGAACGCGAATGTTAAGCTCATCGGTATTTCGTCCGGCATGGCCTATGGCGAGCTTGGTCCGACGCATCATTCGATCGAGGACTTTGCCTGGACGCGCGTTCTGCCGAACCTGCCGGTCATTGCTCCTTGTGATCGCAGCGAAACCGCGGCCGCCGTCAGGTGGGCCGCCAGCTATGCCGGTCCGTGCTTCCTTCGGCTGTCGCGCGTGGGCGTACCGGATCTTCTACCGGAGGATCACACCTTCGAACTCGGCCGGGCAAACCTGCTCCGTGACGGTACCGACGTGACCCTGATCGCAAATGGCACGCTGACCCATCGCATGGTAAAGGCCGCCGAAATCCTTGCAAAACAAGGCGTCAATGCGAGAGTTCTCAACATGGCGACGGTTCGTCCGATCGACGAGAAGGCGATCATAGCCGCCGCCATGGAAACAGGTGCGATCGTCACGGCCGAAGAGCATTCGATTTATGGCGGGCTTGGCTCGGCCGTCGCCGAGGTGGTGGTGGAAAACGCACCCGTCCCGATGAAGCGTTTGGGCGTTCCTGGAATATATGCCCCCACGGGCTCGGCCGAATTCCTTCTGGACGAACTTGGCATGGCCCCTAGTGCTATAGCCGAAGCGGCTTTGGCCTTGATCAAGCGGAAGTGACCGCAGCACGCCAGTCGCTGTCACCGGGGCGTCCGTTGAACACCCCGGTCGATTTGGAGGAGACAATTCATGCGTGCCATCCTGGCGATCGATCAGGGAACGACCAACTCCAAGGCGATCCTCGTGTCCGAAGCCGGCGCGTTGATTTCGCGCGGCTCTGCCCCGGTCGGAATAAGATACCCTCGACCAGGCTGGGTTGAGCAGGACCCCAATCGGATATGGCAGTCCGTTTGCGAGGCTGTAGGCACGTGCATCGACGCCGCACCTCGGGTTACGATCGAAGCGGTGGCGATTTCCAATCAACGGGAATCCGTGACGATCTGGGACGGCAGGACGGGGGAAGCGCTGGGACCTGTCGTCAGTTGGCAATGCCGCCGCACCGCCCCGGACTGCGCGGCGCTGATCGACCGTGGGCACTCGCAACGGATCCAGGAACTGACCGGCCTTCCTGTCGACCCGATGTTTCCAGGCTCGAAAGTGAAATGGCTGCTGGAGCGAGCCCCAAAGGGGCGATCGGTTCGCATCGGTACCGTTGACAGCTGGCTGATCCATCGCTTGTCCAGCGGCAAGCAGCACGTGTGCGATGCTTCCAACGCCGCGCGCAGCCAGCTCTTCGACCTCAAGTCACAACGGTGGAGCGACGAGCTTTGCGCGCTGTTTGGCGTCAGCATGGACGTGCTGCCGGAAGTACTGGACAGTTCAGGGCAGTTTGGAACGACGACCGGCGCGCTTCCTGGCGTGCCGGACGGCACACCCATCGGCGCTGCGATCGGTGACAGCCATGCAGCGCTCTTTGGCCATGGTGCTTACAAGGCAGGGGATGGCAAGGTGACGTTCGGGACGGGTTCGTCCGTGATGGCCACACTCCCCCGCTTTATCGCCCCTGACAACGGGATCACGACGACTGTTGCCTGGCGCATAGCAGGCACCCCGACCTTTGCCTTCGAAGGCAATATCCTTGTCTCTGCGGCCAGCCTGCCATGGATGGCCGAGGTGCTTGGACTGCCCGACGTCGGCGCTCTGGTTGAGCTGGCTGCAACGGCCGAACCCGGCGGCCCCGGCTTCGTGCCGGCGTTTGTCGGCCTCGGTGCCCCCCACTGGAATTCGGATGCGCGCGCACTGTTCTCGCAGATCAGCTTCAACACCACCCGGGCGCAGATGGCGAGAGCGGTCACGGACTCCATCGCACTTCAGGTTCATGACGTCTTTTCCGCAATGCAGCGCCAAACCGGCGGAACCATGGGATCCCTGTATGTCGATGGCGGCCCGAGCCAGAATACGTTCCTGATGCAGTGCGTGGCCGACCTCCTGGCGCACCCGATCATCCAATGTGCCGCCCCGGAGGCTTCCGCGCTCGGCGCGGCCTACCTTGCTGGATTGTCGTCGGGCATGTGGCCCGACCTTGAGACGGTTGCCCGCCTGCCCCGGCACAATACCGTAATACGACCGCAGGCGAGCGACAACGCCGAAAGGCTTAAAACGTGGAGTGATGCAATTGCACGCTCGACGTTCGAGCCACCGCCCGCTATTGGTGAATAAAAATTCACCGCTGGGGAGAACATGGGACGCATCAACGAACTTCGTCTGATTTCTCGCGTGGCGCAGATGTACCACCTCGAGCATAAGCGGCAGGCTGATATCGCCCAGCATCTGCGGCTGTCGCAGGCAACCGTGTCGCGCATGCTCAAGCGTGCCGAAGCCGAGGACATCGTTCGCACCAGCGTTATCCCGCCTGTCGGCACCTACACCGAGCTTGAGGGCGCTCTTCGCCAGCGCTTTAACCTGCCCGAAGCGATCGTCGTGGAATGTTCGGAGGATCGCGATGGGGCGATCATGGCGCGGATCGGCGAGGCTGCCGCGCACCTCCTCGAGGTCACACTGTCGCAAGGCGAAACCATAGGGGTTTCGAGCTGGAGCCAGACCATCTTCAAGATGGTGGAGAATATTCATCCGCAGAAGAGCGCACAGGCAAGATACATCGTACAAACGCTGGGCGGCATGGGGGATCCCTCCGTTCAGACACATGCGACGCAGCTCACAACGCGATTGGCACGGCTGACAGGTGCCGAGCCGAAGCTTTTGCCCGTTCAAGGCGTAACGAGCTCAAGGGAAGCCAAGCTTCTCATGATGGCCGATCCGTTCGTTCGCGAAACCATTGATTTATTTGGCGCCATCAGTCTCGCCATCGTTGGCATCGGTGCCGTCGAGCCGTCCGAGCTTCTGGCGCGCTCAGGCAATATTTTTTCCTCGCGCGAACTTGCCGATCTCGCCGATGCCGGAGCGGTCGGCGATATCTCGCTTCGTTTCTTTGACGGCAAGGGCAAAGCCGTGAAGACGCCGCTCGACGAACGCGTGATCGGAATTTCATTGGATGAACTCGCAAAGGTCGACCGGGTTATTGCCCTGGCCGGCGGCGAGAAGAAGACGGCCGCAATTGCCGGCGCCCTGCGCACTGGCGTGATTGACACCCTTGTCACCGACAAATTCACGGCTCAGCGCCTTGTCGAGCTTCCGCTCTGAACGGGCGAGCGAGATGTCATGCTTGCCAAAGGCCAGCACCCGGCCGGTGAGATCGAAAAGGCCGGCTCTTGCGCTTCCTGTACCGACATCGACGCCGACAAGATAGCGTTCGCCGCCTGCGAGGCGTGCGAAGGAAGTGTTGCTCATGATTTTGCCACCTGCATCAGGAATGGTTTGGCGCGCGGCGTCATGCCGTCCGCCCTTCTCGCCTCAGAGATCGACGCTGTTCGAAAGGATCGCCAGATCGCGAAGCCGGAAAGCATGTTCAAGGGCGTTCACGATGGAGGCGCTGGAGGATACCGCGCCGAGCGCGTGCCATGGCTATCCTCGGATTTGACAGTGTGACTGGCGGTTGATGAAAGCTCGTTATTTTTTCTTTAGATTGCAATTTGCCATTGCAGAATAGAAAAAATCGAGATAAACATATGACGGTATAAAATGCCTTCAACATAATAATCACGTCTTTCATGTAAATTAAGACTAGCTAAAATTCGTGAATGAAGACTATCAATTCAAACACCTGTGGCGCATCATCCCGATTTATGATCGAGTAGAACTATAATATACGAGACGATTCTGAGCATATAAGCCACCGTGACTATATCATTAAAATTATACTTAAATTTCGAACCTCCTGCCGCGAGAGATAACGTCGCGGCATAATGCAAGCGACGGTCTTGTTTAGACAATTGTGACGTCCTGGCTGGTGACGTTGTGTGCAGCATTGTCAGTGATACCCGCTCCGATTGCGCAGGAGAGATCGGGGTCTGGTTCCAGGATGCCACGGAAAAAACGAAAGGCGGGGTCATCCCGCACCGTCACCCGATCTGTGCCCGAACTTAACCATTGGCCGAGGGTTTCGTGGGGAGTCGTCAGCCGTAGGGAGGCTGCCCGCTATCGTCTCGATGGAACCCGGTATCGTCTCGATGGAAATGGTCGCGACCGGATGTCGTCGGTTTCATCTACCGCAAAGCCATCTGACGCAAAACGATAAATGCGCTCCTGGAAAGTATCAAAAGGCGCAGCGGCGCCCATTCGGCAGCACTATTTTTCCATCTGGTCGCCGGCACGTCCCAGCCGATTTTGGAGTGAGCCAATGACAGTCGCGTTTCTAAGCCCGCCGATGAACGTTGTCGACCCGGCCCATAGAGGCCCGGCTATCGGTGCCTCTGCGCCTGCAGTCACACCGGCGCCTGCCTTTGCGCAGACCGATCTGGTTGCATTGTCGCGCTATTTTTCGCTTCTGATGATGCGCAACATCACAAGCGATGGCTATGTCATCGAGGATCCGGCATCGCCCGGCGTCTTTTCGGTCCCGGGCTGCGTTATCGCCGCCCCCTCCTATCCAGTGAACACGCCGGGTGTCGACCAGGACTATGTTTTCAACTGGGTCCGCGATGGAGCTATCACGGCCATCGAAATCGCGCTCGCCGACTTGCCGCCCGTTCCGGGCGGGGGCGTGCCGAGCCTGATCGACTACGTGAACTTCGCCGCACTCTGTCAGGCGAATGCGAGGAATTCCACGACCGTCACACTTGGCCATGCCTGCTTCACCGTCACCGGCGAGGTTCGTCCGTGGTCTGAACAGAATGACGGGCCGGCCATTCAGTCGCTTGCGATCCTGACCTTGTTCGATCAATTGGATGGCGCCACGCAGACAATCGCCAGGCAATTGGTCGAGACCAACCTCTCTTATCTTCTCGAGGTTTACCAGGACAAGACCACGAATCTCTGGGAGGAATATGAGGGCTATTCCTTTTTCGCAAGAGCCGTGCAACTGCGCTTTTTCCGGGAAATTTCCCGAAACGTGATCGGTATTGCGGTGCCGGCCGGGGTGGCCGATGCCATCTCCTGGCTGGAAAGCGAGCTCGCCACCCACTGGAATGGCCAGCTCTATGTGAGCGTTCTGGATGCCGCAGTGCAGGCCGGCTACGACGCGAACATCGATATCGTCTCTTCGGTCTGCTATGGCGGGATCGAGCCGACCGATACCAAGCTTCTGGCAACGGCGGCCATCCTGCGGCGCCAGTGGGCCGATCCTTCGTCTTCGAGCTACTTCCCGATCAATGGCGCCGACGCGGCCAAAGGGCTCGGCCCCCTCTTGGGGCGCTATCCGGGCGACCATTACGATGGCGATGTTGCCGCTCCGGTGCTCGGCGGGCATCCCTGGGCTCTGTGCACCGCCAACTTCGCCGAGTTTCAATATCGGCTCGCCAATACCATCGAGGCCAGCGGCGCCATCCCTCTCGATCAGTTCTCCGAACCCTTCTTCGCGGAACTGGGGCTTGGCGCATCCAGCAGCGCCGCCGACGCGTCAGTTGCCTTGCGGGCTTCGTCTGACAGCATGCTGCGCGCCATCGTCTATCACAGCGATCACTATGAACTGAGCGAACAGTTCGATGGAACCACGGGCTATGAGAAGAGCGTCAGGAACCTGACCTGGAGCTACGCCGCCTTTCTCTCGGCAGTCAGAGCCCGTTCTGCTGCCGTCCCGGCCGCCACATCCAAGCCCGGGAATTCCCGCGGCCCGTGACGATCTCAGGCTTCTCGCTTGAAATCACGGTTGAGCCCGGAGCAATGGCAGGAGAGTTGCGAAACGGCCTTCCATCAAGAATTGCGTAAAAACAAGGAGATAGAGCATTTTCGTGGAGGAGAGACGGAAATGCTCTGGAGCGGCAGCAAAGCCTGATGCGACTTTCCGGGAATGATGGAGGATCCAAGTGCTTTTTCCCCTCGAATCGACGCTGAAAGCCGACGCCAAGACCGTCGCAGCGTCTGGCGAATACGATATCGTGATCGTCGGCAGCGGCATTTCCGGAGCAATCATTGCCAAGCAGGCTGCGGAAGCCGGCAAGCGTGTCCTTATGCTTGAGGCCGGAACCGGTGCCAATATCACTCTGGCCGGCTATGACGATCTGCTGACGACCTTCTATTCGGCAGTCTCCAAGGATAACCAGTCGCCATTTCCGCTGAATGCGAACGCGGCCATGCCCCGCAGCCCGCAGCTTCGCAAGCTGCAGGCGGGGGAAACCGACAGCTCGACCTATATCGTTCAATCCGGCCCTTATGTCAGCGATACGACCTATACCCGCATTTTCGGCGGAACGACCATGCACTGGGAGGCGAAAACGCCCCGCATGCTTCGCTCGGATTTCAAAACGCGCAGCATTTTCGGCCAAGGGCTGGACTGGCCGCTGAGCTTTGAGGAAATCGAGGAGGATTACCGCCTGGCCGAGCAGGAAATCGGCGTATCGGCGAATGTCGAAGACCAGCAATATCTGGGGCAGACCTTCCCCGGCGACTATGTCTTTCCGATGCGTGGCCTGCCGCTGTCCTATCTTGACCAGCAGGTCAACAAGGGCATCGAAGGCACCAGTGTCGAACTTTGCGGCAAGACCTATCCCCTGAAGGTCAGGCCCTATCCACAGGGGCGCAACAGCATACCGAACCCGGCCTATGATGGCGGGAAGGGTTACCGTCCAATCGGCGCGGTCGATACGCATCAGGTCGAAGAGGGCGGTCGCTGCCAGGGCAATACCAACTGCGTGCCGCTCTGTCCCGTGCAAGCCCGCTACCATTCCGGCAAAACGCTAGCCAAGGCGTTCGCGGTAAACGCGAAAGCGGGCGAGCGGCTTGTCGAACTGCTCTCGCAGGCGGTCGCATCGAAGGTCAACATCGATCCGGATAACGGCAAAGTCCGCTCTCTGGAGGTGAAGGTTTACAAGGACCCGGCCTCCCCTGCTCACGAAGCCATCACCGTGCGTGGCAAGGTCTTCGTGTTTGCGGCAGGCGCCATTGAAACGGCGCGTCTCATGCTGGCCTCCGGCCTGCGCAGTACCAGCGGCCTTGTCGGACGCAATCTGATGGACCATGCCTATCTGCTGAACTGGGCGCTGATGCCGCAAATCTGCGGCACGATGCGGGGAACCAGTTCGACGGGCGGTATCGTCGATCTGCGGGATGGCCCTTTCCGGGAAAGGCAGGCCGCCTTCGCCATCGATATCCACAATGATGGCTGGGGCTGGGCCACGGGCGCTCCGACCTCCGACCTTCTTGAACTGGTGGATGATCGCAACCTGCACGGGGCGGATCTTCGGCGCGGCGTGGTCGACCGGGTTTCGCGGCAGTTGCTGCTGGCATTCATGCTCGAAGTCATGCCCGACGAAAGCAACCGCATCACGGTGGATCCGCAATATACCGATGCCCTCGGCAATATGCGGCCGATCCTGTCCTTCACGGTTCCGGAATATACCATGAAGGGTGCCGCCTATGGCCGCCGGTTTGCGCGCACCGTCTTTGCGCGTCTGGGCGCGCAGGATCATACCCATTACGACCCCGGCGATTTCGGCTATGTCGCCTATGAGGGGCAAGGCTATGCGATCCGCGGCGGCAATCATCTGGCCGGCACTCATATCATGGGAACGACCAGGACCAATTCGGTGGTGGACAAGAACCAGCGCAGCTGGGACCACGAAAACCTATACCTCGTAGGCGGCGGCAGCATGCCGACGATCGGCACGGCCAATGTCACTTTGACGCTGGCCGCCATGTGCTTCCGAAGCAGCCGCGACATTCTGAAATATCTGCATTGAAGCAAGACCGACATCCGGTGCGTGGAACGCACCGATGGGTCGACGCAAGCCACGTGAAGCCGGCCTGTGCACGCAACTTATCTTCCATGGAGCCTGAGCATGTATTCTTACAGCATTAGGACGCTCGATGAGCTGAAAGAGTTTCTCCACCGGGCGATGCAGCTCGAACATGCAACGATTCCGCCATATCTGACGGCGCTTTATTCGATCAAGCCCGGCGTCAACCAAGACGCAACCCAGGTTTTGCGCGTGATCGTCGTGGAAGAGATGCTGCATCTGACCATCGCGGCCAATATTCTTAATGCCATCGGCGGTACGCCGGATCTTACCAGGCCGGACTTCGCAGCCAGCTATCCCGCCTCATTGCCGGACGGTGAGACCGATTTCAAGGTCAGCATCCAGGCTTTCAGCCGTGAGGCGCTGGCAACCTTTCTGAAGATCGAGCGGCCGGCCCAGCGTCCCAAACATCTCGCTGGCAAGGGCCTGATACAACGCAAGACCCCTGCGAACACCACCGCGCTTGGCAGCCACCCAAGGCACGAAGACCTCCATTTCTACAGTATCGGCGAGTTCTACTCGGCTATCGCAGAAGGCATCGAATACCTGGAAGCCGAAGCGTATCGGCAGGGCACAACCATTTTTACCGGCGACAGGTCGCGCCAGATCACCCCCGAATATTACTATTCCGGCGGCGGCACCCTGTTTCCCGTGACCGATTGGAAAAGCGCCCTGGAAGCCATCGCGCTCATCATCGAACAAGGCGAAGGCGACGGCGGCGACATCTACGACAATGACGAGCACGAACTGGCGCATTACTATCGTTTCGAGGAGCTGGTCAAAGGCCGCTACTACCAGAAGGGCGACCAGCCCGGCCATCCCACAGGTCCGCAGTTGCAGGTCGACTGGGAAGGCGCCTATCCCATCAAGCCGAACCTAAAAGTGGCGGAAATACCCGAAGGCTCGGAACTGCGTGAGGCGGCGACCGCCTTCAACGCGCGCTATGGCGAATTTCTGCAGCTTTTGACGCGCGCCTATAACGGCCAGCCTAGCCTGCTGCTGGAAGCAGTTCCGATCATGTTCGAATTCCGCAACACGATCCTCGAACTCATCCGCAATCCCCTGCCGAACCATCCCGGTATGAACGGCAGCCCCACCTATGAGATCCCCGGCAGTACCAAACAGGCAGCCCCCACCCGGCAGTCGGAGGTAATCGCATGAGCAGCCGTTTCGAGGCATTTTTGGGCATTTCTGTCGAATTGACAGCTTTCTCCCGCTTCGACCTTCTGGGAACGGGCCTCGCGGAACGCTATCTCGCCACGCTCGACAAGGTGGTCGGCGGCGAGATCACCGACACGCTGCTGGCGGCCTTCGTCGCCCTGCCGCCTGCGGAAGGCGAGGCCCGTATCCAGGCGGTGCGCACGACCATCCTGGGCAACGAATTGCTGGGAGACGTGGCCCGCGCGCTGATCAAGCTCTGGTATTCCGGCACTTGGTTCGAGCTGCCCTGCGCCTGGACGGAACGCTTCGGCCCCAGGCCAGCGGATACCACCTTTATCGTTTCTCCCGATGCCTATGTCGAGGGTTTGCTGTGGAAGGCGATCGGTGCCCACCCCGCAGGCGCCAAGGCGCCCGGTTTCGGCTCGTGGGCGTTTCCGCCGAAAATTCCGGCTCTTCCGGAGCTCGTTTCCAAAGCCTGATGCCACTTCCGTTTGTTTCAAAGAACTGGAGCATTGCCATGACGACACAGCTGCATCGACTGACGCCCGCCAAGGTCTGGCTGGGAGTCATCCCCACGCTCTGGTGGAATGATGATTTCATCAACATCGATATTGGCATCCCCTACGAGCAGGCTCTGAGTGAAATGGCGCTCGCCGGCTATGTCGGATGTGGCGTCGGCCATAAATACCCGACGGACCCGAAAATATTGCGATCCGCCCTCGAACTCCGGGGGCTGCGGATTTCCGAGCCTTGGGTGAGCACTTACTTCACCATCAAGGCGATGAAGCGTCATACGTTGGACAATGTCGATGCTCAGCTCGACTTCCTCGAAGCCATGGAAGGGGGCAGCGACGATCCGCGCAGGGCCGATCTGGTCGTCTCCGAGTTCGGTCGGGCGGTCAATCCGCTGCCGGTCGCCCTGTTTCCGAATTGCCCGAACTTCTCCGAGGACGAGTGGAAATATCTGATCGAAGGCTTGCATGAGGCCGGAGAAAAGGCCAGGGCCCGTCACCGCCGGCTCTGCTATCACCCGCATCTGGGAACCGGGGTGATGAAGACGGAAGCGATCCACCGCCTGATGGACGAGACGGATCCTCGCCAGGTCAACATGCTTCTCGATACCGCGCACCAGGCGGCTGCCGGTGTCGATCCGCTGGCGCTGGCGAGAAAGTACGCCCACCGCATCAAGCATGTTCACCTGAAAGACATTCGCGCCAAGGTGGTTGCGGATATTCACGACAAGGCCTTGTCCTTCCAGCAAGGTATCGAGGCGGGGATCTTTACCGTCCCGGGTGATGGCTCCATCCGGACTTTTCCGGAAATCCTCGATGCGTTGGCCGCGGCGGATTTCGCCGGTTGGATCTGCGTCGAAGCTGAGCAGGACCCTGCCAAGGCCAATCCGCTGCAATATGCGAAAATGGGCCGCGAATATCTGCGTGAGCTTCTCGGATGGTAGCGCCGGCGTGGGCTGTTTATTTCAGCCCGATGCCGATCGAGACGGCGGGAGGTCTCGCCTCGATGTCCGTCAAGAATCATCCTGATCTCAGGGCGATCGGAAAGATGCCGAAAGGACGAACAGAGTCGATATCACAATCCAAGGACGAATTTTAAAAATAGATATCTATTGATTTTAAATGGATAGCTGGAGCGACGAAGATGGAAGACGCATTCAAGCGAGATATATATTTCAGCTTCTTTATGTTTACAGCGGATTTGCGACCGAATGACGCGAGCTATACCCAGATCCTCATTCGCCATCTGAAGGCCCTTGCCGACATCGGCTATACTGGCTTCGATGTGCATATCGCCCCAGGGCCGGCCCATGTCGGTCATCAAGCCGAGGTCGAGAGCTATGTCTGCCTCAGGAAGGCGTTCGATCAGGCCGGCTTCCGGGATGTGAAGTTCACAACCAATGTGGGGACCACGCGAACCTTCGATCCGACCTCGCCCTACGAGGAACAGCGCAGGCAGGCTCTGTCCTATCTCAAATCGCGGGTCGATATCACCTCCGTGCTGGGTGGGGAGGATACGATCATGTCGGGGCCGTTCCTCTATCCCTATGGTATCTTTCCGCTGACCGATGACGGTGAACAGATCTGGAGCGACGCGCTTCAGGATTGGATAAAGCCACGATTCGCAGCGGCGCGCTCCATCTTCCAGGAGTTGGCGCAATATAGTTCCGGGAAGAAAGTGAAGCTCGCCATCGAGCCCGTCAAGAACTGGGAAACGCCGGCGCCGACCATGGTCTCGCAAGCGCTGGATTTCCTCGAAGACGCGGACATTCCAGTCTGTGGCGTTACAATCGATACGGCCCAGGTCGTGATGGAAAGCCAAGGCCCGGCAGTCTTCAAGAAAAATGTCGCCCGTGCCGCACGGCAGAGTCGGCTGAATTACGTTCATATCTCCGCACCGGACCGGGGTGCTGTCGAAGACAGCTGGATTCCCTGGGAGATTATGCTGGGCGAAATCGAGCCGGTCTATTCCGGCCCCTATCTCGTCGAAGTCTTCAACGCGATTCCCCCCTTCGAGAGCTCGATGAGAATGACGCGCAGACGCTTCTGGCGGCCCGGCGAGGACGAGCCGGAGGCGGGCGTCGACAGTGCCTA
Source organism: Rhizobium giardinii bv. giardinii H152 (assembly GCF_000379605.1). GTDB lineage: Bacteria > Pseudomonadota > Alphaproteobacteria > Rhizobiales > Rhizobiaceae > Pararhizobium > Pararhizobium giardinii. Next base: position 406,371 of record NZ_KB902691.1, read on the forward strand.
CGACGTGGCGCGTGCCGCCCTGAGGACCTTGACCGAGAAGATCGCGTCCCACGGTCGCCGATCTCGTCCGTGACGGCGCTCAGCCGCGCATGTCGGAACAGACCAAGGACGCTGGAGAGCTCTCATCGGCGAGGTGGCAATACCCGCAACGACACCTCCATCCAGCACCTCCGGGGCCCGCATGGTGGCCAATCCTGTCTGGCCGCCCTGCCCGAGTGAACGTCAGACCTCAGCAAACGACCTTGAACCAGGGAGATACCTATGGTGGCGCAATTGCCGGATCCCATTAAAATCGTCAGGCGAGCAGGCGATGTCCGTATCCATACTTTCATTTCGTCTTTCACCGACGACAATATCGCCAATGCAACACACATAATCGAAAGCAGGAACAAGCTCGTTCTCGTCGACGGGCAATTCCTCGTTCCCTACGCGCTGCAATTCAGGGAATATGCCGCCGGCATTGGCAAGCAGATCGAACGGATTTACCTGTCTCACCGGCATCCCGACCATTGGTTCGGCCTGGGAGCCGCATTTAGCGACATTCCGATTTTTGCATTGCCGGAAACCATCGCGTTCCTGAAGCAGCATGGGGAAGATTCCCTGAAAGACCATTGGAAAATGGGAAACCTTGCGCCAAAGAGCCTGATAATTCCCGAACAAACCGTCCGCGCCGGCGAAGAAATCATCGACGGAGTCAAATACGTATTTGATGAAGTGGTTGATACGGAGATCGATTTTCTTCTGACCATAGGCCTTCCGGACCTCGGCGTTTTTATTGCGCAAGACCTGATATATAGCGGAACGCATCTTTATCTTACGAAGTATATGGAGCATTGGATTGGAATTTTGCAGCATATGCTGCTGTCTGACTATGACATTTTCCTTCCAGGCCACGGATTTCCGGCCGACAAAAACGAGGTTGCCAGGAATATCGAGTATTTGTCCGTTGCCATGGAGGCCGTTGGCAAGGGCCTTGCAAGCGATGCTTTCAAGCAATTCATGATCGAAAGATTTCCAGAACGAAAATGCCCCGCAATATTTGATATATACATGCCGCGCCTGTTCGATAACGCGAGCGAGTTTTAGTCTATTTCCATTGCCGTCAACAGGGGAGCCTTTGGAACATGGGCGAGAAATACACGGTTGGACAATATCTGGTCGACAGACTTTATGAGTTGGGTCTGCGGCACCTGTTTTCCATAGCGGGCGATTATTCGATCGAATGGGTGAACAGCTATGTCGAGAAAAGCGGTATTCAGGTCATAGAAGAGGTCAATGAACTGAACGCCGGCTATGCGGCTGACGGCTATGGGCGAGTGAAAGGGATTGCTGCTCTGTGCGTTACCTATTCCGCAGGGGCGCTTTGCACAACAAATGCGATCGCCGGATCTTACGTCGAGAAAGTGCCGGTTGTTCTGATCAACGGGGCACCAAGCATCAAGAAAACGCTGACATTCGAACAGACCGGCTACAGTTCGCATCACTTCATCAGCGGACGGGAAACGGATCGGCAGGTGTTCGAATACATAACGGCCGCTGCAGTCCGCATCGATAGCCCTCATCTTGCGCCAATGCTCATAGACTATGCGCTGACGCAATGCATCACGGAAAGACGTCCGGTCTATATCGAGTTGCTGGAGGATATGGTCGACCTGGAATGCACGCGTCCGTCGAATGCATTGAGAGCGGCGGCCGTCATATCCGACGAAGACAGTCTAAATCAGTCGCTCGCGCAAATCAGCGAAAGACTGCAAAATGCTACTAAACCCCTGATCTGGATCGGTGTCGAGATCGACCGGTTCGGCCTTCACCAGCAGGCGGAGCGGCTCATCCAGGACCTCAAAATTCCCTACGTGACCGAGTTTTTGAGCAAGGCCATCCTGTCGGAAGACGATGCCCAATTCGCCGGGGTGTTTGACGGCAAATCATCGTCACCCTATGTCCAGTCCCTGGTGAAAGACGCCGACTTCGTCTTGGCGCTGGGCGTCTGGTTGACGGACATCAATGATCTGGGCTGGCCCATCGATCTCGATAAAACCGCGTTCGCCTCCTGGGATACGTTGAAGTATGGCACGAGCTTCAACGCACAGGTTTCGCTGGCGGATCTCGTCAACGGCTTGATTGATAGAAGGTTGACATGCAAAGCCCAAACTCTTCCGGCGAAAACAGCCGCGCAAGCGCCTGTCATGAATCCGGCAGACGAACTGACATATCAGGGCTTCTACGATTTCATTCAGCATCAGATCGACGGAAATACGATCGTTGGTGCCGACGCGAGCCTGAATTATTTCGGCAGCATGCTTCTTGACGTGAGTGCTCGCCGCGGTTTCATCGTTCAATCATCCTATTCGGCGATCGGTTATATTGGGCCTGCCGCGACAGGGGTTTCTCTGGCCAAGCAAGATAAGCAGAGGCTGATGGTCTTTTCGGGGGATGGCGGGTTTCAGATGACCGCTCAATGCCTTGCGACACAAACCCGTTTCAATCTCAACCCGATCATCTTCGTGATGGATAACGGGATCTACGGCGTGGAGCAATGGCTTGCCGATGCATCGGTTTTCCATGGCAACAAGCCGTTCTACAAGTCATGCATCCTGCATCGATGGAATTACAGCAAGTTGGCAGAGGTCTTCGGCTGCCGAGGCTGGAAGGTGCACACTTATGGTGAATTGGAGGAAGCCATCAATGGCGCCAAGGAAAACCTGAACAGCCCGTCCATCATCCAGGTTCTCGTGCCTCAGCGGTCGATCCCCGACAATGCGAACTGGAAAGAAAGCTAGAACTATGTCCGATGTCGAAGAACGGATGGGACAGGCAGCCAGCGGTGGGGCTAGAAACAGAAAAACCCTTGTGCGTGGGGGCACGAGGGTCGGGTATTTTTGGGGATTTTGGTTGCGGGGGCAGGATTTGAACCTGCGGCCTTCAGGTTATGAGCCTGACGAGCTACCGGGCTGCTCCACCCCGCGTTATCTCCGCATTCGGCTTTAGCCGAATGTCGGTATTACCAGCGCAATCCGTTAGGATTGTCGCGTCCGCATTCGGCTTTGCCGAATGTCCAGCGTTTTGCGTGAGCAAAATCGCCACTCTTACCAGCGTTTTGCGTGAGCAAAATCGCCACTATTACCAGC
>NZ_KB902692.1 GCF_000379605.1 Rhizobium giardinii bv. giardinii H152
CGACCGGGCGACGGTCGAGGCGGGTGCGGCCGGCAGCGGCGATCCGGCTGCCTCCGGCAAGCTGACGGTCAGCGATGTCGATGACGGCGAGGCGGTGTTTGCCGCCCCGGCCTCACTCAACGGCACCTATGGCAGCTTCACCTTCAATGCCGCCACCGGCAGCTGGACCTATACGCTCGACAACGACCGGGCGGCGACCCAGGCGCTCAACCAGGGCGACGCCGTCAACGACACGCTGAGCGTCAGCTCGCTCGACGGCACGGCCAGCCACAGCATCGTCGACGGCACGGCCAGCCACAGCATCGTCGTTGCCATCACCGGCGGAGATGATGGGCCAGCTAGGCAGGCACCGACCGACATTAAGCTGACGCCTGTCGTTCCGGCGGACAGCGTCAACTTCAATAGTTTTGAGTTCAGTGGGCTGCTGACGGCGACTGATCCCGACACAGGTGGATTCATCTTCAGCATTGCTTCGCAGTCGAATCCGGGCTTGTTTTCGCTAACCGGCGATACGCTTAGTTCGGAAGAGCTATCAACGAACGGCACATTCTCAGTGACGGTGAAGGCAACGCAGACCGGTGATCCCATAGGGACGGCCTTCGAGACGACCGAGACGTTTACGATTATCACCGGCAGTAATGGCAACTCTCAGAATTCGAGCGGTGGAACGGGCGACGATGTGCTCTACGGCGGCGGCGGCAACGATATGATGTTTGGACTGGGAGGTGACGACACTCTTTTCGGCCAAGACGGCAATGACACTCTGAACGGTGGTGTTGGCAACAACACCCTGACCGGAGGCGTGGGAAATGACGTCTTCGTTTTCCAAAGGCTTGCCAGCACGACGAACCATATGACTGACTTTAATTCCGGCACGAACAGCACTACCGCGGACCGGTTCCAGTTTGACGTTGGAGGCGGAACGTTCGAATTCGCCGTCGGCAATAACAATTTAAGTGTGGAAAACGTCAAGGCGGGAAATAACGGCACGATCAATGTTGCCGGAACGGAGGTCGCCATCAAAACGGATGTGAGCGTCACGGACGCAACCTTTCAGAGTACCATAAATGGTTACAGCAACATAACCACCGGGGCATTGTTCGTGTTCCACAATACGGATCTCGGCCATGCGGCGGTCTACTATGATCAGAACCCAAGTTCTGCCGGAGGCGCGGTGGTTGTCGCTGAACTCGACAACATAACCACGCTCGGCGGCCTTGCAAATTTCAACTCGGACGACTTCCTGTTTGTCTGAGGTGGTCTGGAATCAGACTGTAATCTGTGCTCTCACCGGTCTCGGAGGGCACACGGCCTTTTAACTCAAAGCAAAGGTGCTGTTTCAGCCACTACGCCCATGCGGAGGACACTGTGCGAAGATATCCTTCGCCCCTGAGGACGGCGAAAATGTTGGCATGGGATCCGCAAAAGGGATGGGCGACAACCTTCGGCTTCCTCCGGATCAAGCGTCGGAAATAACGCTTGCCTAAATTATGGACATCCGGCGCTGTCATCGGCGATGATTGTCGCCGACAGCATGCCACACCCGGGTCCTAGCCAGACGCTGGTTTGTCTCATTCTGGTCGTAGCTCTCTTCGATCTCACTGGTCAGCCGCTCGAGTCGCATGTTCGTCTCAGCCAACTGATCGAAGAGCAAACTTACGGGTATTCTCGCCATCTCTGGCAGTTGATCCAGCTGTCCCTTCAATCGGTCAGCGTTTTGTGCGTCTTTCTCAGCGATGTGCCGAACACCGTGGTGTGGGCTCGGAGCGCGTTGCGCGAACCAGAAATCCGCGTGCGGTGGAGAACCAGAACCGGTGAAGCTTCGCTCTTGATGACAAAACTTATGGATGGGCGCGTCACGGCTTCACAAATAGCGGCCACGTCCGCAGCATCCGTCTTCCCCCGCTTCACATAGGGATCGGCTGTCGCTTCGTGTCGCGGAGTCGATGGGGCATTCAGCCAACTCCATCCTATCTCGTTCCGCCGATTGCACGACCGCCCTTTATTGCTGGCAAATGCGACTACCCTTGATTGAGGCACAGCGCGTACCGCGACGTTTCGCGATCGGCTCCAGCACTGTCCATTCTACGGAAATCGGTTGTTCCTTCATGACGAAGGTCCGTTCCGCAACGTCAACAATTGACGCTTCAAAGATGCGTTAATCCTTTAGCTATTGCTTGCGGAACTCAACTTGCGTATCCAATTGGAACGTCGGGAGGCGCAGCAGACATGACCGGAAGGAGCCGTGCTCTCACTCTGATCGTCGCGGCAATGCTGGCTGTGGCAGGATTGGTTGTGCTTGCCTCGCAAGATAGCACAGCGCCGACTGTGTCCTGGGCGACCCCTTTAGCGGGCGGGGTTGATGTCGATCTCGATGCAGCGATCACTGTGACATTCAGCGAAGACATCGATCCAGCCAGCATCGGGGTGGACTCGTTTCGGCTTTCGGCAAATGGCCTGCCGGTGAAGACGAACGTCTCGTACGACGAATGGACCCGCTCAGTCGTGCTTGCGCCAGCCATGCGGTTGACGAGCAGTACAAGATATACCGCAACCCTTGCTGCCGGTATTGAGGACAGGGCCGGCAACGCCTTGGTTGACGGTCGAAGTTGGGCGTTCACGACGCGGCGCGATCTTGATCGCGGATTCGGAGGGCCTGTCCTGCTCGTCAGTTCGAGTGTGTTGCCCTTCAGCAAATACTACAGCGAGATTCTGCGCGCCGAAGGGTTAGGCTCGTTCGAAAGCGTCGATTTGTCGAACGTTAACCTGGCTCTGCTCAACCGGTTCAGCTTGGCGTTATTGGGCGAGATGCCGCTGAGTGAAGCGCAGGCGGCGATGTTTTCCGCATGGGTCGACACAGGTGGCGATCTGATTGCAATGCGGCCCGACAAAAAGCTTGCCGACCTGCTGGGTTTGAGAGACCAAGCCGCATCGCAGAACGAAGGTTATCTGCTGATCGACACCGCAAGCGCACCCGGACACGGTATCGTCGGCGAGACGATCCGCTATCATGGCGCGGCCGATCTATACCGCTTGAAGGAAGGCACGATCGAAGTCGCCCGGCTCTACAACAACCAGTCGAACGCCACGCCCAACCCGGCGATCACGATTCGCTCGATTGGCAAAGCCGGAGGCCAGGCGGCGGCGTTTACCTACGATCTTGCCCGCTCGATCATCTACACCCGTCAGGGCAATCCGGCATGGGCCGGCGATGAACGCGACGGCAATTCGGTCATCCGTCCGAACGATCTGTTCTTTGGCGCCAAGGATGGCGACAGGCAACCCGACTGGAACGATTTCGACAGGATTGCCATCCCTGTAGCCGACGAGCAGCAGCGATTGCTTGTCAATTTGATGAACTTCATGCTCGAAGACAAGGCGCCGTTGCCGAGGCTGTGGTACCTTCCCAAAGGACTTAAGGCGGTCCTGGTGATGACCGGCGATGATCACGGTACCCGCAGCGGAACCGAGAGATCGTTCAATCGCCTCAAGGACAATGAGCCCGAGTGGTGCTCGATCGCTGATTGGGAATGCTACCGCTCCACGTCGTGGATTTACACGAGTAGCGGTTTGTCCAAAGAGGCGGCGCATGCCTATTCCGCCGACGGCTTCGACATAGGCGCGCACGTCAACACCGGCTGCAGCAATTTCGTGCCAACGGATCTGGTGGGTATCTTCAGCCGGGAACTCTACGCGTTCCGCATCAAGTATCCGGATCTGCCCCCACAGACCGGAAATCGCACCCACTGCGTCGCCTGGAGCGACTGGGCGTCGACGCCGAAGGTGGAGGCGCGTTACGGGATCCGCATGGACCTCAACTACTATTATTGGCTGGGCTCGTGGATAAAGGACCGCCCCGGCTTCATGACCGGTTCTGGCCTGCCGATGCGGTTTGCCGATCTCGACGGCAGCATGATCGACGTCTACCAAGTCGCATCGCACCTTGTGAACGAAAGCGAAATGAGCTTTCCGTCAGCAATCGAAACACAGCTTGACCGGGCTCTGGGACCCCAGGGTTATTACGGCGCGTTCGGCACGCATTACGATTTCAGTGACGATTTCGACAGACAATTGACGGCCGTAGCGAAGGCTCGCGGCGTGCCGCTGGTTTCGGTACAGCAATTGCTCGATTGGACCGACGGCCGCAACAACTCGCATTTCGCACGTATCGGATGGAACGGTGACGTCCTTACGTTCGAGGCATTTGCCGACAGGCGAACCGGAACGATGCTTCGCGGAATGATTCCGGCACGAACTCGTGAGAAAGAGGTAGTCGCGATCAGCCGCGACGGTTTGCCAGTGGACCATGAAACCGAGACCGTGAAGGGAGTTGCCTACTCCATGTTCCCTGTCGAGAGCGGGGCATATCGGGTGATATATCGACGGCGGGGCGATGATCGTGCAACCGGTGACGCGTCAATCACGCGAAGCAGAGCTCACTAGCGCCTCAACTTTTTTCCGCTGCCCGCCTAATTCATGACAAGCGAAACACCATGGGATTGAGGCCCGGGCAACGTGCGAGAATCGCCGCCCGGGCCCCTGGCTGCGTGCGTGATATGCGACGACGCTGCCTGCAGAGGCTTGGCCCCGGGGTAAGGCTAACCTCCAACTGACCAGCGAGGGGCCTCTTGGTCAGTCGTGATATGTTAGCAATCCGTTAAATACAAGCAATATGAGCGGACATCATCCTGATGATGGCTCCCCGGCAAACGCGCGTGCGCAGCGTCGCGCGCCCTGCCACTCGCGCTATGCAAAAGGCGCAGGCTGAATGAAGATCGGCGGTAGCGAGATTATCAAATTGGATGTGGCAGACCGGTTCGCAACAAGATCTGAAGAGTGTTTGCGCTACCGTAAGAAAGTGGGGCTTTCTACAATCACCCGCCCGGATTATAGTGAACCTCCGACTTCGGCCTCAGGGCGCTGTCGCTTCCACACAAGGGAGCCAAATGATCTCTCTTCCGATCTTTGAAAACGAACGCGATGATCTGGTCCCAGGCAGCCAGTACAGCGGCTCCCAGAGGGGCGCCGTGGCTGTTGAGCATGTCCTGGAGGCACTTCCCGAGCCGATCTACATGACAGACGCGAACGGCCGCATCACGTTCTACAACAGTGCTGCGGCTGCAATGTGGGGCGTTCACCCCGAGATCGGCAAAAGCGAATTCTGCGGCTCCTGGAAGCTGTACTGGCCCGACGGCCGGCCCTTGCCGCATGACGAATGTCCGATGGCAGTCGCGTTGAAGGAAAAACGCGCCAATCGGGGCCTGGAGGCAGTTGCCGAGCGTCCCGATGGCACCCGCGTTCCCTTCCTCGCATATCCGACGCCGCTTTTCGATGACGCAGGAAACCTCGCCGGCGCCGTCAATATGCTGGTCGACCTGACGGATCGGGCCATCGCCGACGAGGCCGAACAGCGGTACGCTGCCATATTTGCCTCCTCGGACGATGCGATCCTTGCGAAAGATCTGGACGGCACTATCATCAGCTGGAATCGTGGCGCCGAACGGTTGTTCGGCTACACTGCGGCTGAAGCCATCGGCAAGCAGGTTGCCATGCTGATCCCGCAGGAACGGCACGACGAGGAGCCGGCCATTCTCGGCCGTATTCGCCGCGGCGAACGCATCGACCACTACGAGACGATCCGGCGACGCAAGGACGGCAGCCTGATCGAAATATCGCTGTCTGTTTCTCCGATCCGGGACCGCGAGGGCAGGGTCATCGGCGCCGCGAAGATCGCCCGCGACATCACCGAGCGCAAGCGTGCCGAGCAACAGCAAAACCTTCTGATCGGGGAGATGAATCACCGAGTCAAAAACCTGTTCACCGTCGCGAGCAGCGTCGTTTCCCTCAGCGCCCGGTCGGCGGAAACGACGACCGAACTGGCGACGGTCGTGCGCGACCGCCTGAACGCTCTGGCGCGGGCTCACGCTTTGACCATCCCCAATTTCTCTGAAGCCAGCGGTAGCGCCGAATACACAACGACGCTGCATGAGTTGATCAGGACGATCCTGGCGCCCTATGATGGTGTTTCAAACGGCCACAAGCCCCGGGCTCGCGTAATGGGCGCGGATGTTCTGATCAGCGGTTCCGTGGTGACCAGCTTTGCTTTGCTGCTTCACGAATTTGCGACCAACGCAGCCAAATACGGAGCGTTGTCAGTCCCCGAAGGCGTGGTCGACATTTCGTGCCAGGAGGACGGGACGCAGTTCGTCCTGACCTGGGCCGAACGCGGCGGACCGACAGTGGATCAAAAAACCGATGGCGACGGATTCGGAACGCTTCTTGGCAAGGCAACGGTCGAGAGCCAGTTTGGCGGCCAGATTGTCCGCCGCTGGCATCCCGAAGGGTTGTCGATCCGCCTTTCCGTCGCCCGGGAGCGGCTTTCCACGATTTAAAGCGCCGTTCTCACTTCCGCAATTGATGCCTTGAGAACCGTGCATGTCCCGGCAAGCATGTGTGCGGAAACAAATTAGCGTTTTCGATCATCGCAGCCCGAAAAACGACAGAACGGCGATAACGACAACAACCAGTCCGATGAGATAAATGATATTGTTCATAGCGAATCCTCTGCGCATCAACTGCTAGAGAACTCGCAGGGCGGATGGATGGTTCCCAAGGACGTGTTCCGTGTCTGACCAGTGGCCAATGTTCATCCTGCAATGCATCGTTGTGCTGGGGCTGGTCGGCGCCTTGTTCATTCGCGGAGTAGGCGACTAGCCAGGCTCCGCAGCGTTCCTGATCGCCTTCAGTTCACGATTCAGCCGGTTCCGCCAGGCTGCGTCTTCGACGAGCGCCGGCGGAAAGAGGCCGGGAATGTTGAAAAAGGCTGACGGTTCGTTTTTGGCGATCGCTTCTGTCGCTGCGGCCGCAAGTTCATTGCGGCGCGGGTCGTCCACATCCGGCGTTTGGAGCACTTAGGCGATCCAAAGCGCGGTGGCGTAGGCAAACTCCGCGCCGTCACGGCGGCCCCTGCGCCCTGAGGTCCCGGATTGCGTCGAGTGACCGCAGGCTGACGCCGACAATTCCCCAGTCGCCGAAGCTCTCAGCCAGGGCTCTATCCGTATAGACGGCCTGATGCGCCGGTGAAAGGCACCGAAGCCGATATGCAGGATGCCGGGCTTCAAGGTGGCGCGATCGTAGCACGGCCTTTCGATTTGGGCCGGCAAGGGGATCGAGGCAGACAGCCGTTCCATGATCAGCCCAGCCCATAGGTCGCGTGCGACAAGGCGCGCTCGATGCCGCGCAATTCGGCCAGTCCCTTGAGGCGACCGATCGCGGGGTAGCCGGGTTGGGCGCCGCGCGTCAGGTCGTCGAGGATTTCCTGGCCGTGATCCGGCCGCATCGGGATCTGGTGGTCCGCCCGGCCGCCGGCGCGACGCCGCTTCTCCTCGGCGAGCAGTTCGGCGATCACCGCCACCATATCCGTGTCGCCCTCGAGATGTTCGTCCTCGTAGAAGGAGCAGGGCGTCTGCAGTTCCTCGCGCCGGACATTGCGCAGATGGATGAAGTGAATACGCGGGGCGAACTGGCGCACCATGGCAGGCAGGTCATTGGCCGCGCGGGCGCCGAGCGAACCGGTGCAGAACGTCACGCCATTCGCGGGGCTGTCGACCTGCCGCAGCATGAAGGCATAGTCCTCGGCGCTGGAGAGTATGCGCGGCAAACCGAGCAACGCCCACGGCGGATCGTCCGGATGGGCGCAGATATTGATGCCAACCCGTTCGGCCACCGGCGTCACCTCGGCGAGAAAATCGACGAAATGGCGCTGCAGCCTCTCCCGGTCGATCCCCGCATAGGTTTCCAGATGATCCCTGAGCTGCTGCAGGCTGTAGCCATCCGCCGAGCCGGGGAGGCCGGCGCCGATGTTGCGCGACAGTGCCGCCCGCCGCTCGTCGGTCATGTCGCGAAAACGTCGTTCCGCTTCCTCGCGCGTCGTTGCGTCATAGTCCTCCAAGGCGCCTGGCCGCTGCAGCAGATGGAGGTCGAAGGCGGCGAAGTCGATCCGGTCGAAACGCATGGCCTTTGCGCCGTAACGCGCGCTCCAGCGCAGATCGGTGCGCGTCCAGTCGAGCACCGGCATGAAATTATAACAGACGGTGCGGATGCCGGCGGCTGAGAGACGGCGTAGCGTTTCCTGCCAGTTTGCGATGTGTTCGCGCCAGGGGCCGGTCTGCGTCTTGATGCTTTCAGACACCGGCACGCTCTCAACGACCTCCCATTCGAGGCCGCCGGCGCGAACCTGCTCCTGTCGCCTGGTGATCTCCTCCACCGGCCAGACATCGCCGGTCGGGATATGATGCAGCGCCGTGACGATGCCGTGCGCACCGGCCTGAGCCGCATCCCCAACGCTTACCCGGTCGATCGGACCGAACCAACGCCATGTGTGTCGCATGAGAACTCCTTCAGGACAAAAAGCTGAGCTGCACCTTGCAGGCGGTCGAACGATCGCCGGCCTGCTCGAAGGCGGTGACGGCCTGCTCGAGCGCGAAAGTGTGGGAGATGATCGGCCGGACATCGATACTTCGATCCGCGATCAGCGCGACGGCAAGGGCAAATTCACTGTCGAACCGCTGCGATCCGATCAGACGCAATTCCTTGCCGACCAGGGCATTCAGCGGCAGGGTGATGTCCCCCGTCACCCCCACCTGCACGATTATGCCTCGCGGCCTCACCGTGGCAATCGCGCTGCGTAGGGCAGGCTCCGCGGCCGAGCATTCGAACACGACGTCGAACTGCCCCTTGTCGGCTTCGTATTCGGCAAGCTTTAGAGGCTCGCGCCGGACATTGATGATGCGGCTGGCGCCGCAGGCTCGGGCGCGATCCAGCGCCGCATCGGCAAGGTCGGTCACCACGATCGTTTTCGCGCCGGCATGGCGGCTTGCTGCGACGACCAGCGCGCCGATAGGCCCTGCGCCGGTCACCAGCACCTGCTTGCCCTGCAGGTCGCCGGCCTGCGACACCGCATGCAGGCAGACGGCCAGCGGCTCGGCGCAGGCGGCCTCACCGGCGCTCACCAGCGAACCCGCCGGCAGGCATTGGCTGGCCGGAACCACCAGCCAGTCACGAAACATGCCCTGTGCATGGGGAAGGCGCATGGCGCTGCCCATGAACTGCATGTTCAGGCAATGGATGCTGAGGCCATCGTCACAGAAGCGGCAATGCCCGCAGGGCTGGCTCGGATTGACAGACACCAGTTCGCCAAGGGCAAGAGCGGAGACATTCGGTCCGAGTGCCGCCACGTAGCCGGAGGCTTCATGTCCCGGGATGATCGGTTCGCGCACCCGCACCGGACCGAAACCGCCGTCCTGGTAATAGTGAAGATCCGAGCCGCAAATGCCGCCCGCGGCCATCTTCAGCAGCACTTCACCGTCGCCGGGATCGCCGACATCCGTCGTTTCCACCTTGAGATCGCGTTGGCCGTAAAGCCGCGTCAGACGCGTCCGCATGACATATCTCCCCTTAGCGGATCAGCCCGAGTTCGGTCGGCAGCCAGAGCGTGACGGCCGGAACGAAGGTAATCAGCAGGAGTGCGACGAAGAGCGGCACCAGCCAGGGCAGGATCGCCATCGTGGTCCGCTCGACCGAGAGCTTGGCCACGCGCGATAGCACGAAAAGCACCATACCGAGCGGTGGATGCAGCAATCCGATCATCAGGTTCAGCGTCATGATCAGGCCGAAATGCACCGGATCGATGTCGAACTGGGTGACCAGCGGCAGCAGGATCGGCACCAGGATGGTGATTGCGGCGATCGTGTCGAGGAAGCAGCCGACGAACAGCATCAACAGGTTGACCAGGATGAGGAACACCCATTTGTTGTCGGTGATCGTCAGGATCGCGCCTGACAGCATTTGGGCGGCCTGGCTCACCGTCAGCAACCACGCGAAAATGGAGGCGGCGGTGACAATGAACAAAACGGACGCCGTGGTTTCGATCGTGTCGAAGGTGGCGCGGGCCAATGTCGAGAATGTCATCGTCCGGTAGCGGACGAGGCCGAGGAACAGTGACCACAGCACGGCTGCGACCGCCGCTTCCGTTGGCGTGAACCAGCCCATCGTCATGCCGCCAATCAGAATGACCGGGGTCATCAGCGCCATCACGGCCGAGAAGTCGAAATACCAGTCGAGGGCGAGAAGCGCGGCGAGTGCGATGCCGACGGCAATATTCATCGACAGACCGGCCGACATCAACAGATAGATCAAGATCGGTACGGAGAGCACAACCACAACCTCAAGCGAAGCCGACAGCAGTTGCTTCATCTCGAAGGGCGTGTCCGAACCCCAGCCGCGCCGATAGGCGAAGATGGCGACGGTCAGCATCATCAGCACGGTCATGACCACCCCGGGGACGATGCCCGCCATGAACAGTGCGCCGATCGAGACGTTTGCCATCATGCCGTAGATGACGAAGGGCAGCGACGGCGGAAAGATCGGGCCGAGCGTCGCGGAGGCGGCGGTGACGCCAACGGCCGTTTCGATTGGATAGCCGTGGTCCTTCATCGCCTTGATCTCGATCGTGCCGATGCCGGCGGCATCGGCCAGCGCCGTGCCCGACATGCCGGAAAAGATCACCGAACCGATTATATTGACCTGGGCCAGCCCCCCCTTCATCCAGCCGACGAGCGCGACCGCGAAGGAATAGATGCGGCCGGTGACACCGGCGGAATTCATCAGATTACCGGCGAGAATGAAGAACGGCACCGCCAAAAGCGGGAAGCTTTCGACGCCGGCGATCATGCGCTGCGCCGCGATGATGTCGGGTGCGACATTGTAGAAAACGAGGTAGAGGACCGAAGCCACGGCCATGGAGACGGCAACCGGCACGCCGACCACCATCAAGACAAGAAACGAACCGACGAGCAGAAGCATGGATCAATCCTCAACCTTCTGAAATTCCTCGGGCTTTTCGAGAACCGAATAGCCGCGCCGCTGATTGGCGACAAAGACCTGGATGGAACGACCGAGCATCAGCACGAAGCCGGCCAGCACGCTGTAGAAAACAATGTTGCGCGGCAGATCGACGGTCACCATGCGTTCGTCGGCGACGATCGCCACATAGCGCCACATCAGCCAGCAGGCATAGGCGAAGAAGCCGATGCGCACGAGATCCACGAAGATCGCGAGCGCGCGGGCGATACGCTGCGGCAAGTAGTGATAGAGCACGTCGACCTGGATGTGGCGTGACACTCGAACGCACATGACCGAGCCGAGGAACACCACGGCGATCAGGCAGTTGGTGGCGATTTCCTCGGTCCAGGCATAGGAATCGTTAAGGACATAGCGGGTGAAGAACTGCAGGAAGACGCAAGCCGTCATCACCCAGAAGATGGCGAGCGTGGCCCAATCCTCCACGGCATAGTGCGAAACATCGGCCGTCGGCGCTGCGTCTTCGAAGGAATGGGCAAGTTCTTCCGCCGTAATCGGTGTATGGATTTCTTGTGACATGGAATCATCCGGCGATGGGGTGCGGAATGCCGGCCGCTCGGCCACGAGCAGCCGGCGCGAACATCACTTCACGGCGCGGATCGCGTCCCAGTCTTCCTTTTTGTAGCCGAGGTCCTCGAGTGCGACCTTTTCCACGACGGTCTTCTCGAAATCGCCCTTGTCGACTTCGGTAACGTCTATGCCCTTTTCCTTGAAGGTCGAGACCAGTTTCTTCTCACGCTCTTCGATGATCTTGGTGGCGCGCTCGGCAGCCTCCTGCATCACCTCGGTGAAAATCTGCTTGTCGGCATCGGAGAGCTGCGACCACACCGTCTTCGAAACCAGGGTGTTCAGATGGTCGACGATATGGCCCGTCAGCACGATGTGCTTCTGCACCTCGAAGAATTTCTTCGCCTCGATCGTCGTCAGCGGGTTTTCCTGGGCTTCGACCGTGCCGTTCTGCAGGGCCAGATAGACCTCGGCAAAGGCGATCGGCGTCGTGTTGGCGCCGCAGGCGCGCGGCATCGCAAGATAGGCCGGCACGTCCGGGACGCGCATCTTCAAGCCCTGCATGTCGCTGCATTTGCCGATCGGCCGGTTGGATGTCGTCTGGCGGGTGCCATAATAGGTGACGGCAGTAATATGGTTTCCCGAGGCGTCCTCGTATCCCTTGGCAAGATGCTTGAAGACATCGCTCTTGGTGTAGGCGATCAAATGCGCTGGATCGCGGAAGGTATAGGGGTAATAGGTGACGCCGATCGGCGCATATTCGCGCGCGGCAAAGCTCGATCCGGAAATGATGATGTCGACCGTGCCGAGCTTCAGACCCTGGTTGAGATCGGCTTCCTTGCCGAGCTGCGAGGCGGGGAAGACATCGATCTTGTAGCGCCCCTCGGTGCGCTTGCCGATCTCTTCGGCCGCCCAGACGGATTCGGTGTGGAACGGTTCGGATGTTTCGTAGACATGCGCCCATTTCAGCGCGGTTTCGGCCTGCGCGGTGAACGCCGAGACCAGGATCGCGGCAGTCGCGCCAAGTAACATTGGCAATTTGAACTTCATGGTCATGCTCCTCCCAAGTTGAAGTGGTTGTGGCTAGTTGCCCCCGGCACGCCTCCACGCGGCCGGTATCGTGCTGTCGGACGGTTCCTCCCCGAAACTTTCCGACAGGCGAAGCTGAGATTGGTCGAGATGCGCACGCATCGCGGCCCGAGCGGCGACCGGGTCGCCGGCGGCAATCGCGTCCCGGATGGCGCGGTGCTCCTCCATTGCGGCCCGCCAGGTCTCGGTGTTTTCGAAATAGCTGGCGAGCTTCTCGAAATAGGGCGTCATGCGCATGTCGTGGATGCTGCCGATGAAACGGTTCAGCGTCGCATTGGCGATGATGGCCGAAACGATGACGTGGAAGTCGCGGTCGAGCGCCAGCGCCAAGCGCCGGTCTTCGAGCGCGGCTGCCATCTGCGTCAGATTGTCGTCCATCAAGGCGATATGCTCCGGCCGTGCCAGCCGGGCGGCCTCTTCGGCCACTGCGCATTCGACGACAGCCCGCGCCCTCAGCAGTTCGAACGGTCCTTCGAAATCCTCCGGTGGGACATCAGCCGACGTCCTCTTGCGCACCGTCACGTAGATGCCGGAGCCCATGCGGATATCGACGAAGCCTTCCACCTCCAGCACGATCAGCGCTTCGCGAACGGTCGGGCGGGAGACGCCGAGCATCTGCGCCAGCTCGCGCTCGGCCGGAAGCCGAGAGCCGGGAGACAACTCGCCCCGTTCGATCAGGCTTCGCATCTGGTCCGCCACCTGGCGATACAGGCGGCGTGATTCCACGGCAGAGAACATCGCTTCCTCGATAGCGCCAACACCGGCTCGCAAGCGGTCATGTGGCAAGGTGGTCATACCAATATTCAAACAGTACGCGCTGCGAGCGATAAGTCAACGCCCTGATTGCAGATTCGGGCAAGCAGCCATTGGAAGTGGGTAAGGTCCAAGCCCGGAGGTTGCCACGCCGTGTCCTTTGCCGCTCCTATGCATCGCAAAGAACGGGCAACCGGAGCGCTGTTCGGGCAGCAACGGAGATGCAAAGAAGGTGTGGATTGGAACCACTGAAGTGGTCAGACGGATATTCCGTCACTCAACCGCGGTGCGGCAACCGGCACAAATGGGGAGCAGACGAAGATGTCGTCCCATGGCGACGAAGCGCGAATGACGCGCAACGGCCAGCACTTTGCGCACCGGACGTGCGCAAAGTGCTGGCCGAAACGGCGATCGATCTGTTGCTAGCGCGCAGCTACACTCAGAGAAGTCGAAGACAGCGAAGGCGTAGCGCCCTTCATCGGCCGGTCTTCTTCTTGGCCGCGGGCAAAAGCCCTTCGCGCTGAAGCTGTTTACGAGCATTCTTGCGCTGACGGCTTACCGCTTCGGACTTCTGGCGTGCCTTCTTTACGGACGGCTTCTCATACGCTTCCCGCAACCGCATTTCGCGGAAGATACCCTCTCGTTGAAGCTTCTTTTTCAAGACACGGAGAGCCTGATCAACATTGTTGTCGCGAACCAATACTTGCATGTGAACCCTTTTGGAACCTGCGTTTTAGGAGAGATGGCAGCGCAATCTATAGCGTTTGGAAAAATTTGCTAGCGGGTAGTTGGGCCATTCTTCAAAGAGATGGTCGTGCGTGGGTCCGTCATGAGCAAATTTCGTTCCAAACATCTGTTTTTCCGCGGGTGAAATTGGACTAAAGTGGTATCGCTGGAGATCGCGGGAGGCGATCTGTCACAGCGTCGGTGTCATCCTTGGGAGGGATAACGATGCAACATTTTGCCACCTCCATACCGCCAAAAGATATTGCTCTGCTACAAACGGTACTCGATGCATGGTGCCGCCAAAAGAATATGCCGCGAAGCGAGGCCATCAAGGAGGCGGCGGTTCTGATTTCGGAATACAGCCGCGGCGTGCGATCGCAAATTCGACTGATCGATGCTTTGGTAGAACAGGAAATCCATTAGTCCGCCGATTTCCGGTAGGTGCTCCATTCAAGCGGAGTGACACGGTGCTCCGCCGCAACGCAACGCGCCGGGGTCCGCCCGAAGTCGGTCTCAACCCCGCGGTTCAACTCCGCCACAAAAGTACCTTTGCTCGGCGGTCGCCTTGATCCGCTAGAAACCCGCCGGCAAACCGATCATTAGCCAGACGAAGTTGCACCAGTGCCAGGGGAAACGCCAGCCGCCGCAGCGTCGGTCGTCGATGCGACGCGGCACTAAACGAAAGGAACTTTCGAGGCCTGCCCACGTTTGGCACAGCTCTACCGGAGAAGAAGCGATGGAGTGGCGCCATATCTGTGTCGACATGCAACGGATGTTTGCGGAGGAGACGCCCTGGCATGTCCCCTGGATGGAGACGATATTGCCGCAGATCGAGGAGCTAGCAGGGCGTCACGCCCAGCGGACCGTCTTCACGCGATTTGTCCCCCCGGAGCATCCTGCCGCCCTGCCGGGGACCTGGCGCGCCTACTACAGTAAATGGTGGATGATGACGGGTGAGTATCTGCCGCGTGAAATGGTCAACGTCGTGCCCTGTCTGAACAAGCTTATTCCTCCGGCCAGACATTTTGACAAACACGTCTACTCTCCCTGGTTCGATGGACGCCTGCATAGCACGCTTTGCCGCGAGCAGGTTTCCACGCTCGTCATCAGTGGTGGCGAGACGGACGTCTGCGTCATGGCGACGGTGTTCGGCGCGATCGACCTTGGCTATCGCACCATTATTCTGAAGGACGCTGTCTGCAGCGGGACCGACCAGACCCACGATGCCTCCCTTGAACTGTTGGGCAATCGGTTTTCCGTGCAACTCGAGCTCATGGACACGGAAGAATTCCTTGCAAGTGCCGGATAGTCGCACTGATCGACGAGCCGTGGTGGCATGAGGTCTTTTCAACCGCCGTCCGAAATGATAGTTCCGTATTTGTTCCACCGGCAGAGTGGTGCCACGTCTCGCAATGTTGTAGTCCTTGGGCGAATTTGCGGCCCTGCGCGGCCGGTCAACAGGACAGTTCGGGGAAAAGGTTTGGTTGCGGCTTACCTGGAAAAATTGAACGAACAGCAGCGGCTTGCCGTTGAGCATGGGGTCGGACTGCCGGCTGACAAGGCCGGCGGTCCCTTGTTGATCATCGCTGGAGCCGGGTCGGGCAAGACAAACACGCTTGCCCACCGGGTGGCGCATCTGATCGTCAACGGTGCGGACCCCAGGCGAATATTGCTTATGACGTTCTCCCGCCGAGCTGCATCGGAGATGTCCCGTCGCGTAGAACGTATTTGCAAGCAGGTTTTGGCATCAAACGCTGCGATCATGACGGACGCCCTCGTCTGGGCGGGAACGTTCCACGGGATCGGCGCGCGGCTGCTGCGAATCTATGCCGAGCAGATCGGTCTCAACGTGGACTTCACGATCCACGACCGCGCCGACTCGGCCGATCTCATGAACCTGGTCCGGCACGAGCTTGGCCTTTCCAAGACCGAAACGAGGTTCCCCACTAAGGGCACCTGCCTTTCGATCTATTCGCGAACGGTCAATTCCGAAACGCCGCTGAGCGAGGTCCTACGAAACCGGTACCCTTGGGTCTCCGAATGGGAACAGCAATTGAAGCAGCTGTTCACCGGCTATGTCGAAGCAAAACAGGCCCAGAACATCCTCGACTACGATGACCTTCTGCTCTACTGGGCGCAAATGGTGGGCGACCCTGAACTCGCCGAGGATATAGGCAACCGGTTCGACCATATCCTCGTCGACGAATATCAGGACACCAACCGCCTCCAGTCTTCTGTGCTCATGGCCATGAAGCCGGGCGGACGCGGCCTGACCGTCGTGGGCGACGACGCGCAATCGATCTATTCTTTTCGCGCTGCAACCGTCAGGAACATCCTTGACTTTCCAAAGGCGTTCTCACCGGCGGCCGACGTCATCACGCTTGACCGCAATTATCGCTCGACGCAGACGATCTTGGCGGCGGCCAACGGCGTCATCGACCTTGCACGGGAACGGTTCACCAAGAACCTCTGGACAAACAGGCCGTCAGGAGAGCGTCCAAGACTCCTAACGGTGAAGGACGACAACGACCAGGCTAGCTACATTGTCGAACAGGTGCTCGCCAACCGTGAGACCGGGATGATGCTGAAGCAGCAGGCCGTTCTCTTCCGTTCATCCAGTCACAGCGGTCCGCTTGAGGTGGAACTCACGAGGCGAAATATACCCTACGTCAAGTTTGGCGGCCTGAAATTCCTGGATAGCGCTCATGTCAAGGACATACTGGCCGTACTACGGTTTGCGCAAAATCCCCTTGATCGCGTCGCTGGCTTCCGTCTGCTCCAGATGTTGCCCGGAATCGGACCGCAGACGGCAGGCAGGATCCTGGACACCATAGCTGCCGATCCGGAGCCGCTCGTCTCGCTCGCCGAGGTTCCTCCACCACCGAAAACTGGTGAGGATTGGGCACATTTCGTTGAGCTCCTGGCAGGGTTGAGGCAATCCGGTTCCCAATGGCCGTTGGAGATTGCCGAGGCGCGGGCGTGGTACGAGCCGCATCTCGATCGGATCCATGAGGACGCGGAGACCCGCAAGTCAGACCTGCTGCAGCTCGAACAGATCGCCTCCGGCTACCCCAGTCGCGAGCGTTTCCTGACAGAACTGACGCTTGATCCGCCCGATGCCACCAGCGACCAGGCCGGCATGCCTTTGCTGGATGAGGACTATCTCATCCTGTCGACAATCCATTCAGCCAAAGGCCAGGAATGGCGGTCTGTATTCATGCTGAATGTGGTCGATGGTTGCATCCCGTCGGATCTGGGTACTGGCACCACCGAGGATATCGAGGAGGAACGTCGGCTGCTCTATGTTGCCATGACCAGAGCGAAGGACAGCCTGACCCTGGTTATGCCGCAGCGCTTCTTCACCGGCGGCCAGCACGCCCAAGGTGATCGGCATATCTACGCGTCGAGAACCCGCTTTATCCCTGCGACCCTTCTCCAGTTTTTCGAGACGGCGACCTGGCCCGCAGTAAGCGCCGCAGCCTCGGAGCGTAGCGCCAGGCAGATTCGCATCGACGTCGCCGCCCGAATGAAAACGATGTGGAAATAGCGAGGTGCCCGGTCCCGGAATGAGATGGTGCGGATTAATCTTGATATTGACGGGTCCTTTCTCCAGGCCTCGCAGATTGTCCGATAGGGCGTTCGCCATCGCAGCGCCATGAGGTGTTTGGCGAAGTTGTTGGCAGTGATGAAGGCCCCGACATAGCAGTCAGGATGACAGCGCAGTCACCACGAAGAAGGCTGCACCCTTATTGCAGATTTGCCGGACAAGCCATAGCGTGGCGATATGGCGACATCGAAACTGGCGGCCTATCGCAAAAAGCGGGACTTTTCGAAGACGCGGGAGCCGGTTGGGAGTCTCGCCGGCGACGGCAACCGTTTTGTCGTGCACAAACATCACGCCACTGCGGATCATTACGATTTGCGGCTGCAGGTCGGCGGCGTGCTGAAAAGCTGGGCTGTTCCAAAGGGGCCATCGCTCAACCCGGTCGATAAGCGGCTGGCAGTGGAAACGGAAGATCATCCCCTGGAATACATCGACTTCGAGGGTGTGATCCCTGAGGGCGAATACGGCGCCGGTCCGATGATCGTCTGGGACACCGGCGTCTGGGCGCCGATGGACGATGTCGAGAAGAGCTTGCGGACGGGTGCCTTCAAGTTTCGACTAGCCGGCGATAAGCTCAATGGCGGCTGGATGCTTGCGCGGCTGAAGGCCGGGGATGGGGATCATGGGCGCAACTGGCTGCTGTTGAAGGAACATGACCTCGCTGCAGACGACACCATCGACATCCTCGCGGCGCGTCCGGAAAGCGTCAAGTCCGGCCGGCGGATAGAGGAACTGGTGGAGAAGCCAAAGCCTGCAGGCAGGCCGGTAAAGTTCAATCTGAGGGCGATTCCTGGTGCGGTGAAAGGCGCCTTGCCAGCGCGCATTGAGCCGCAACTTGCAACGCCGATGGCAATTCCACCCGGCCGCGCCGACCAAGGCGAGATCTGGCTGCACGAGATCAAGTTCGACGGCTACCGGACAATGGCGCACGTTTCCGCCGGTGCGGTGCATCTGCTCACCCGCGGCGGACTGGATTGGACGAAGCGCTATGGTGACTTGCCGGAGGCTTTCCGCCGGCTGCCGAGCCGCGACGCCGTCATCGACGGCGAAATCGTCGTGCTCGACGACAAGGGGATCAGCCGGTTCGCGTTGCTGCAGGATGCGCTCGCCAAAGGCGCAGGCACCAGCCTTGTCTTCTATGCCTTCGACCTCCTCCATCTCGACGGCTGGGACCTTGCCAACGTTGCTCTCGAGAAACGCAAGGCGCTGCTGGCGCAGCTGCTCGAGGGGCACATATCCAGCCACTCCGCCATTCAGCTGAGCGATCACGTCGTTGGCGACGGGCGTGCGCTTTACGAGCAGGCCTCGGAAATGGGGCTCGAAGGCATCGTGTCGAAGCGTGCCTCGGCCCCCTATCATTGTGGCCGATCGAAAACCTGGACCAAGACCAAGGCGTTGAAAGCCGGCGACTTCGTGATTGCCGGCTACACCACCTCCGAAGCAGCTGAGGGCCTTGCCGCGCTCGCGCTCGGCGAATGGGTGGATGGCGAACTGGAATATCGCGGCAAGGTCGGAACGGGTTTCGGCGCAGACATGCTCAGGCAATTGCTTGCTCGTCTGCAGCCGCTGCGTGCTGGCGCAACCAAACTCGATGGCGCGCCAAGGGATATCATCTGGGTCAGGCCGGTGCTTTCTGCGCATATTCACTATGCCAACCGTACCGCCGACAATGCGCTCCGCCACGCCGTCTTCAAGGGGCTTCGCGACATCTCACTTTCCACCCCGGTTGCCGCCCGGCGCGAGCGGTTGATCTCGGATGCCGATCTCGCCAGCATCACGGTCACCAATCCGACACGCCGGCTGTTTGGTCGATCGGGTCCCACCAAGCTCGACATCGCGGTCTACTACGCCTTGGTCGGCGATTTCATGCTGCCGCATATTCTCGGCCGCCCGGTCTCGCTTGTGCGCTGTCCGACGGGAAAGGCGCAGGACTGCTTCTTCCAGCGCCATCCGTTCACTGGCATGCCATCCTCGATGGCGACATTCGCAACCACCAATTCCGAGGGCGAAACAAAATCCTACCTCTCGGTGGAAGATGCAAGAGGGTTCCTCGCGCTGGCACAATTCGGCGTGGTCGAATTCCACACCTGGGGGACAACTCGAAAGCGGCTGGAAAAGCCGGATCGTATCGTCTTCGACCTCGATCCCGGCGAGGGTGTCGCCTGGCGCGAGGTGGTCGAGGCGGCCATCCACATCGGTGGTGAACTGGGTGCCCTTGGCCTTGTCCCATTCGTCAAGACATCGGGCGGCAAGGGTATCCATGTGGTTGTGCCGGTTACGCCGAAGCTCTCCTGGAGGAAAGCGCATCCGGCGACAAGCGCCATTGCCGCGCGCCTGGCGGCGACTGCTCCGCAAACGTTCACCACGACGATGGGCAAGGACAATCGCATACGGCGCATTTTCATCGACTTTCACCGCAACGCACGCGGTCATACGGCGGCTGCTCCCTATTCGCTTCGCGCCCGCACCAATCTGCCTGCATCGACCCCCGTGAGTTGGACCGATCTTGAAGCTATCGACGCTCCCGAGGATTTGAACTATTCTTCATTGCCGGGCCTTCTGGCCACGTCCGGCGATCCATGGGCCGATATTGACGGCTTCGCCAGGGATTTGCCCTTGCTGTCTTAAGGCCGGAAAGCAATCGCGTTGCCGCGCAGGAGATGATCATGGCGCCCAGGGCAAGTTGGAAAGGCTACCTCAAACTCAGTCTCGTGAGCTGTCCGGTCCGGCTCTATCCGGCAACCAGTTCGAGCGAGCGCATCAGCTTCAATCAGCTTCACAAGGATACCCATAACCGGATCAACATGAAGCCGGTCGATCCTGAACTCGGCCTGGTCGAACGGGCGGACCTGGTGAAGGGCTACGAGTACGAAGACAAGAAATACATCATCATCGAGGATGCCGATCTCGACAGCGTCAGGATCGAATCCAACCACACGATGAATATCGAGGCGTTCGTCGACGAAAAGTCGGTGGATGTCATCTACCAGGATGCGCCCTATTATCTGGCGCCGGATGGAGCGATGGCCGAGGAGACCTTCATCGTGCTGCGGGAAGCGATGCGGAAATCCGGCAAGCTGGCGATTGCGCGTCTGGTCCTGTCGAGCCGCGAGCGGGTGGTCACCATCGGCGCGCGCGAGACCGGTATGTTCGTCTGCACGTTGAGGAATCCGAGCGAGGTGCGCGGTACGGCCGAATATTTCGGCAATATCCCGGTCGGCAAACCGGAACCCGAAATGCTGCAGCTTGCCGAAGCGCTCATCCAACAGAAGCTGACGACCTTCGATCCCAGGAACTATGAGGATCGCTACGAAGTCGCGCTGATGCAGATGATCCGTGAGAAACTCAAGGGTCACAAGCCGATCATCGCAGCGGCTCCGGAACGCGGCAATGTCATCAATCTCATGGATGCGCTGAAGGCGAGCCTTTCGCAATCGAAGCCTCCCGCCAAGAGCAAGAGCAAGTCGGAGCCGGCGGCGAAAGCCACCGCTTCGGCAACGGCCAAACCGACGTCCAAGAAGAAAATCTGATGGCGGTAGCTGGCCAGACCTTCGGGATCGTCGGTGCGCTGGCAGCATTTCCGCGACGGCTGGCGACGCGCGAAGTCGAACGGCAAGGTGGGCATCTTCGGCGCGGTGTAACGCGCCGAACTTCGCATCTGGTCTTCGGCAGAGGTTTGCTGGCAAAGGCAAGCGAAGCCCAGATCGAGGCACGGTTCGACACGGAAACGGGCCAAGGCAGGTTTCTTCTCAGCGAGAACGGATTTCTTCGCTTGCTGGGCCTGCTGAGATCGCCGGAAACATCGACCTTGACACGGCAGGCGCTGATCGACCAGTCCCGGCTTTCACCGCGGACCTTCGATTTTCTCTCCCTGTTCGATGCCTTCGAGCACGCCGCCGAACCCTATTCGTTCCGTGATCTGATCCTCGCAAGGAAATATGCGGACCTGATTGCCAGCGGCGCACCCTGGAGCGCGATCGCAAGGTCGGTCTCCCGCTCCCGTTCGGTGGCATCGCTCGCCCGACTGTCGCTCCACCACGAGGGGTCGGATATCATCTATGTGCGCGGTGGCGAAGGTTTGAGCGAACTAGACGGCCAATTGCTGTTCGATCTTGGAACCCCCGACGACATCGAACTTGACGACCTATTTTCGCAGGCGGAAGCCGCCGAAGCGGATGGCCTGTATGATGAAGCTGCCGCCCTTTATCAACGTTGCCTCGCCATCGATCCAACGGATCCCGTTGCAGCTTTCAATCGCGCCAATTGCCTCAAGGCGGGTGGCCGGCAATTGGAGGCCGCGCATGAGTATGCCCGCGCGCTTAAGCTAGACCCGAGCTTCGTCGAGGCCTGGTTCAATCTCGCCGGGCTTATGGGCGATCGGGGCCGGGTCGATGCGGCTCGCAGGCACCTGCAAAAAGCGATCGAACTCGATGGCGATTATGCGGATGCCATTTTCAATCTGGCCAAACTGGAATT
Source organism: Rhizobium giardinii bv. giardinii H152 (assembly GCF_000379605.1). Classification (GTDB taxonomy): domain Bacteria; phylum Pseudomonadota; class Alphaproteobacteria; order Rhizobiales; family Rhizobiaceae; genus Pararhizobium; species Pararhizobium giardinii. The sequence goes on from NZ_KB902692.1 coordinate 22,076, forward strand.
CGATGCCGGCAATCTCACAGAAGCGCGACGCCGGTGGGCACGCTATCTCGAACTCGACAGTGATTCCGAATGGGCCCGAACAGCAGCCCGCGGCGTTCAGTTCGTTGACCTCCAGTTCATCGGAAAAACGGGTGGTCGAAATGCATGAGCGATTTCTGCTCGACGGACCAGGTGATGCTGCCGTCACCATCCTGCTTGCGCACGGCGCCGGTGCGCCGATGGATTCAGCGTCGATGACCGCGACTGCCAAGGCTCTCGCCGAGGTCGGCTTTCGCATCGCGCGCTTCGAATTTGCATACATGGCAGCCCGCCGCACAGTGGGCCGCAAGCCACCGCCGCGTGCCGAGACACTTAACCCGGAGTATAGGGCGGCCGTCGCTGAACTCGCCGCAGCCGGCCCTCTCATCATCGGTGGCAAGTCTATGGGCGGACGGGTCGCCAGCATGGTTGCCGACGATCTTTACTCTGAGGGGAAAATCGCCGGACTTCTCTGCCTCGGCTATCCCTTTCACCCGCCCGGCAAACCGGAACAGCTACGCACAAAACATCTCGCCGGCCTGGCGACACCGACCTTGATCTGTCAGGGAACGCGTGACGAGTTCGGCACCCGGCAGGACGTTGCGGACTACTTGCTCTCGGACAGGATCGAAATTCTCTGGCTTGAGGATGGCGACCATGATCTCAAGCCGCGCAAGAGCCTCTCGGGTTTCTCGGCTGCCGACCACCTGATGACGATGGCCAAGGCGGTGACGACGTGGGCCGGGCGGCGGGCGCGCTGACGCCGATGAAGATCGCGACCTTCAACATCAATGGCGTCAACCGGCGGCTGGACAATCTGCTTGCCTGGTTGAGCACGGCAAAACCTGATGTCGTCTGCCTCCAGGAGCTCAAGGCAACGGATGGACAATTCCCCAGGGCGGCGATCGAAGCCGCCGGCTACGGCGCAGTCTGGCGTGGGCAATCAGGCTGGAACGGCGTTGCGATCTTGGCGCGTGACGGCAAACCGATCCTGACCCGGGCCGAGCTCCCTGGCGATCCGTCCGATACACAGGGCCGTTACATCGAGGCGGCAGTAAACGGCATCCTGATCGCATCGCTTTATGCGCCGAACGGAAATCCGCAGCCCGGTCCGAAATTCGACTATAAACTTGCCTGGCACGACCGGCTTGCGCTGCATGCCGCGGAATTGCTTGCGGCGGGCGTGCCCGTCGTGCTTGCCGGCGATTACAATATCGTTCCGGAACCGCGCGACATTTATCCTACCCGTTCCTATGATGACAACGCTCTTATCCAGCCGGAGAGCCGTGCCGGGTTCCGGCGGCTTGTTGATCAGGGCTGGCTCGACGCGCTCCGCAGCGTGTATCCTGATGAGACGATTTATACGTTCTGGGACTATCGCCGGAACCGATGGCCGCGCGACGCCGGTCTGCGCCTGGACCACATCCTTTTGAGCAATGAACTGACCCGCCGGCTCAGTGGCGCTGGCGTCGACCGGCATATCCGTGGCTTGGCTGGCGCAAGCGACCATGCACCCGTGTGGATCAGTTTGCGGGATTAACAACAACCTGCAGCTCCAGCGACGGCGTTTATGATTGGCATCCCAAAGATTGGCATCCATGCCTTGCTTGTGACCCTTCAGGATCAGTTGACGTGGGTGACCCGCCAGTCGGGGCGCCCGTAGCCGCCCGGAGATCTTGCGAAGAAAGCCGCCAATCGCGTGACCATGACCATGGCTCCACAGTGATCAACAATGTGCGTCCACGTTCCGTCGCGTAGGCGTCGGCCGCGGCCAGAGTGGAGAGATCGACGTCTTCCCACGGCAGCAACAGATGTTCGATTTCGGAGCTCGATGACACACTCAAATCGCCATTTGGATACGCGCCGCCCCAATCTCATGTTCTTCAGCGCCTTCGGCCCCCGTGTGCTCGATGCCGCCGCGGCGGATTACGACCGCACCTCCAATCCAAAGAAGGGCGCCGCGGTTCGCACGATGGTCGCGAGGTCAGAATATTCGGGCAGGAACCCAAGGACCTGCTCGGCGCGGCTGGCGTCCGCATACAAAGCCGGCGGGTCGCCCTGGCGGCGATGTCCGATGGCGATCGGGACGTCTTGCCCGGTGACCTGGTTGATGGCGCGCAAGACCTCCCTGATGGAAGAACCGTGGCCAGCGCCCAAATTGAGAGCCACGCTGTCGCCGCCCTTTTCGATGTGCCGGTAGGCCAGCACATGGGCGCGAGCGAGATCGGCCACGTGAACATAGTCGCGTACGCAGGTTCCATCGATCGTCTGGTAGTCGTCGCCGAATATCTTCAGGCGCGGAATCTTGCCTGCTGCGGCCAGCAGAGCTCGCGGTATCAAATGGGTTTCCAGTTCGGACCATTCGCCGAGGTCCCCCTCCGGATCGGCGCCGCACGCATTGAAGTAGCGGAGCGCTACGTAACGCAGGCCAAAAGCGGTGGCGTAGTCGGCGAGCATCTGCTCGGCGATCAGTTTCGTCCTGCCATAGGGATTGACCGGTACCTGTGGTGTCGCCTCGTCAATCGGCAGCTTCGCCGGTACGCCATAGGTTGCGCAGCTTGATGAAAAGATGATCTTGTCGAGCCTCGTGTGCCGGCAGGCGTCGAGAAGCGACTGCGTTCCACCGACATTGTTGCGGTAATATTTCGCGGGGTCGGTCACGGATTCGCCGACATAGGTCGAAGCGGCGAAATGCATGACGGCGACCGGCTTGTGCTGCTCGATGACCTGGATCAGGTGAGGCGTGTCTAGGATATCTCCCTGAACGAACGGTCCCCAGCGCACCGATGACAGATTTCCGGTCGCCAGGTTGTCATAGACAATCGGCTCAACGCCCTCCAGGCGGAGCAGCTTTGCGGTATGACTGCCGACATAGCCGGCACCACCGGTCACGAGTACACGCGGCGTAACCATCACACAACCTCCATTAAAATCCGGTGAGACCGGGTAAGACGTCCATCGAAATGGCCATCCCTCTGACAAGACCGGCCGATAAATTTCGCGCGCCAGTCGAGTTCCCGCGTAGCGAACGAAATGTTCACGCGGCACTGGCGTGGTTCATCGAGAAGATGTCGATGCAAACGATCGGAATGGCCGCGTCAAAGAGACGCTCGCGGGAATGCGATCCGATAAAAACACTGTGTGGCCGGCGACAAGAATCCGCTTCCGATCTTCTTGTCGCCGGAGCACTTTGTTGTCGCTACGGGCTGCCCCTGATGAAGAATTGCCGCTTTTTACGCAATAAAATCGCGACAAAATTCACCAAACCCGTGGCGAACCTGTCTTTCCCCCAAAAGACAGTCATAAATAGGTCATTGAAAAAGAAATATTTTAAAAAGTCTTTTAGATACTTCCATGTATTCTTCTGCAACAACCATGGGTTATTTATCGCATAGGTCGGCCCCATATGTCGTTATCCGTGCATCCTGAAATTTATCGTCCCGTGCATTTCTACTCCAAATGGAGTACAACTGAGCCTGACAAAGGCGTAGGCCAGACGCCGCCGCGCCAGAACAAGAGATCGCCAAGGCTATTTCTGCCGGCGATCTTCGGGCTGGAGGATTGAATGAGTGATTGTCCAACCGAGCCCAAACCGGGTGACCGCGCAGTGAAGGCCGCAACGTCGCACATGGATCGTCGCCGTTGGCCGCGTCAATCCGACGGGCAGGCAGGGCCGCGTCCTTCGGCCCCGCCCGCTCTGACGCCTCTGCATTTTTCGACACGCGAGCTTCCGCCGGCAGAACAGTTCCATGCATGGCGGGAACACATGGCACCGTTGGTCGACGTCAGTTTGCCGGACAACATGTCGCTGGATGACGGCTTCCCGGCGGATCAGACGGCATGGCATCTGGGCAACATGCTCGTCGTTCAGCAACGTGCACCGGCTCACCGCTATAGCCGCTCGCGTGCAATGTTGCGTCTGAGCTCGATCGATCACTGGTACGTGGAACTGTTCCGCGACGGCAGAGCCTGGACGGAAGTGGACCGCCGGGTTGCGGAAAGCGGGCCGGACAGGCTCGCCTTCAGATCGCTTGGCTATCCCTATCGCGGGCGGGCAACCGAATCGGATGCCATCCTCCTTTTCATGTCTTACGATTTGTTGGCCGACGAGGTCGCTCTTATGAAGGCAGCCAACAATTCGATATTGTCGGGCAATCTCGCTAAGTTGTTGATCACCTATATTCACGGCATCGAGGCAAATCTCTCCAGCCTCACGGCTGACGAGTTGCCGCGGATCGTCCACACGATGCGCGACATGGTCGTTGCCTGCGTCTCATCGTCGGTGGCGCCGCCGGAGACGGCGACGTTGCCGAACAACATGGGCATGATGGAGCGGGCGCACCGGTATATTCACGCTAACCTCCACTCGGCGGAACTCACGCCCGACAATATCTGCCGAGCGCTCGGAATGTCTCGGACCCGGCTCTATCAACTGTTTGCCACAAGTGGCGGCGTTCTCAACTACATACGCAAACGGCGGCTTTTGGCTGCCTACGCGGAACTTAACGATCCCACGAACAATCGACCGATTTCAGAAATAGCAGAAGCGGCGGGTTTTGATCTGGCTGCCAACTTCACTCGGGCATTCAGCAATGAATTCGGCTTCAGCCCCCGAGAACTCCGAAAGGCCGCGGCCTTGGAGCGTCCCATCCCACCGAGCGGTTCTGCGGAACGAGCTCATGGAGGCACATTCGGCCATTGGCTCAGCACCCTTGGAAATTGACGCGGACGCGGACAAAAATGATATGCTGTGTTCTGCCCGCCTATTCAGAGCCTGCGCTTGAACAAAGGCAGAGGAAGCCCGTTCGGGCGGTTCGTTCACGGGAACGGATCGCCGACGTGATGGTTGGCGCAGTCTCGCAACGACATGGGGCTTTCGTAGGAGCAGTTATCCACCCGGCCGCAGCTTTTGCAGAAACGCGGGCACACACAAACCGAAAGAGGATCGATCGATTGCCCAAAATTCAATTGGGCATACACTTCCTCGGGACCGGGGAAGGGGAAGACGATAGCCATATTCATGGATCGTCATGATCTCAAAGGATATAGCGCCGCAGATGTCGCCGAGGCACATCGGAAGGATCTCGAAGTCCAGGACGAGTTTGGTGTAACGTTCCTGACCTACTGGTTCGACCTGTTGCTGCCCCTGCTCCGGATCCCGATTTGCGGGCTTGTTCATCCCTGGGCGTATGACGGGTAGGAGATCGCCCAAAAGACGTACTGCAGTGCAGTAATTCGCAACCGTACAATGTTCCATCCGCGATGGTTCAGGCGCTTATTAGCATATTCTTGTTGATCCCGTAACAGTTGGTTGGGCGTTCGTGGTTCGCCGGTTAAGCCTTAAGCAGGTCACTGACGTTGGTGATGCCGCTTGGCACGTTCGCTGCGGGTCTGCATTAAAGGTTTGCTCTAGGTGTCCCTTGTCGAGGGTAGCGATTTTGATCCGCCCTCGCTGTTGCTGTTCGGCCAATGGCCACGAGGCGATATCACAGTCGCGCTCATTGGCTGGATCGGTTTTCATTCCTTCGAAAGCGCATGCCCGTCTATTTCTCGCACAACCGCCTTTCGCCACGATAAGGTTGGTAGGTGCAGTCAGACGCGCGGAAGGAACGGTAACTGCGTGAGCACGCCCTGATATTGCAGGATGGAGCGTGCCTCGCTTCGCTTGTCGTTATGCCCATATCCGGATTGGTATCGCGAGCAGGCTCGGCCATCGCGGCCTTCATGAATTTTCGCCAGATACGTGCGGGAAGCGCGCCGCCCGTTATGCCTTTCATCGGTGTGTTATCGTCCTTGCCAACCCACACCCCGACGACCAATGGGTCCGTAAAGCCGACGAACCACGCATCACGGTTGTCCTGACTGGTGCCTGTCTTGCCGGCCGCAAACGTGCCGGGATCAGCCGGACGACCAGTCCCGCGCTCCACAACCAGCTGTAGCAAGGTTAGGAGATCAGGCTGATACGACGAGAGGTCAACCGCCGCAACTACTTGCGGCCCCACTCGAAAACCTTGGGGCTGGCCCGCGGCTTGGAAATCGACAATCCCCCACGGCTCGACGGGCGCCCTTCCAAGGCGAACCGACGCGTATGCCCCCGTCAAGTCGAGCAGGCTCACTTCGGATGCACCGAGCGCCAACGCAGGCGTCGTCGTCAGGTCCGCGTCGATGCCCAGTTCCTTCGCTGCAGCGGCGACGCTGTCAGATCCGACCTCTTGGGCAAGCGCAGCGGTGGCAGCATTCAGCGACAGAGCGAAAGCCTCAGCCAGCGTAACCCAACCGCGATAGCCACCAGAATTTTTAGGCGACCATCCGTCAATTTCGATGGGTGCATCAAGGACTTGATCTGAGAGGCTCAACCCCTTTTTCAACGCAGCATAATATACGAACAACTTGAATGTGGAGCCCGGCTGACGCATTGCCGTAACGGCGCGGTTGAACTGACTTGTCTTATAGTCATATCCGCCGACCATTGCGACGACAGCACCATCGGGCGCCATGGCGACCAGCGCAGCCTGTGATGCACCGAGAGCCTTTCCCTCTCCATCAAGGGCTTGCTTGACCACCTCTTCGGCGATCCGTTGCAGACGCGGCACCAAGGTCGTGCGCACGGTCGTCGCCCCCGGAGAGGAGCCTGCAATCTCGCCCGCTTGTGCCCATACCCAATCGGCGAACCAACTGCCTGAGCGCAATGTTGGTGTAGTCGGGTAGAGTTCGGCAAATCGACCCTTTGCAGCGTGGGCGTCTCCAGGCGTGAGCTTGCCATTGGCGGCCATGGCGTCGAGCACAATTGCCATGCGTTGCCGAGCGCCGTCAAAATTGTCGATCGGGTTCAATTGGCTGGGGGCCTTCAGCAGACCTGCGAGCATCGCCGATTCCGGGATGCCGAGCGCGCCGACATCCTTATTGAAATAGATCCGTGCTGCTGCCGGCATACCGGTCGCGCCCGAACCAAGGTAAACCGCATTGAGGTACCGCGTCAGGATCTCCTTCTTCCCGAACTTCCATTCCAACCAAAGCGCGATCACCACTTCCTGGATCTTGCGCTTCAACGTCCTGTCGCTTTCGAGATATTGCAATTTAATCAACTGCTGCGTGATGGTGCTTCCACCCTGGACGACCGATCCTGCCTCGACGTTCCTGAGCAGCGCGCGTGCAATCCCCTGCAGGTCGATGCCGTAATGATCCATGAACCGGCGATCCTCGATTGAAAGTACGGCGTCGATGAGGTGCGGAGGGAATTGTTCGTAACGCGCATAGGGCTCTTGATATGGACCTTGCCGGACAAGAGGCCGGCCGTCCGACGTTTCCAGGAGGATGACCGGCTTCAACGAGCCGTCTGCGATCTCCTGCCACGGCACATCCTTCAAGGCCCAAGTTAGAGCGCCGGCTGCTAACAGGGAGCACCAGAACAGACTACGCGCGAACAGGACTTTCCACGATCCCAGTTTCAGTGGATTGGGATACTTTAAGTCCGGCATTTTCGTGCGTGCGGTTGCCATGCCAGACATTGCTCTTCGCGAAAGCGCTGTGAAGGCAGCGGGTATTCCACCAAGCCTCTCGCTTAATGTATTGGGAATTCCGATGCCATTTCGGAGCCGCACCACACACCGCCGCAAAATTCTCCGGAGGTCTTGACGGAGCGCGCGCGCCAGTTGCCGGATAGCTCGCCTGCTCCTTCCAAAAGCGGAGGCTGGGGACCCGCCCATGTCAGGCGCCTGGTCTCGCAGTGAAGATGGTCCTTCATGAAGCCCACCTGCTGATTGCACACCCTCACGGGAGCGTCCATCACTCTGCGCCGTTCGAGCGGAAGTTTGTTTTGAATTTTTTGCGGAGCTTGCCATTCTTCACCCGCTAATCGTTCTGCTGAAGTCGACTACATGCAATGAGGCAGAGGAAAGGTGGTCGTGGAGAGCTTCGGAAGCGACTAACCATTATGACAGGTCAGCGACCGTGAAAATGCTGGGTCATTCCACCGATGCATTCTCCCTTACTACACGATATTCAAACTGACTTCGAATGTGGGCGTTGAAGAAACGTCCCTTAGAAAACGCGCGTCGAAAAGCGGCATGGATACTGGTCGGGACATTTTGATAGTCGTATCGGTTCTCGCTGGTGGTAAGCCAGACTGACAACGTCCGTGATTGGAGATCGTAGCTAACTCGGCGAATCAAACGGGAAGGCACCGTTCCCTCCATTTTTTGGAAGTGCCGGTCGGTTCATCGGAGCGACACCCATCTCAAGGGACAGCAACGCATTACCGCGCGGGTTGTTCCTGTGGGCGAACACCGCCTCTATTGCACCGTAGAGGCGTACGGTCGGACAATTTTACAACCTTGGTCGTTGCGTGGCACCCTATTGACGGAGAACCACCCGACAAACACAGGCGGCAACACTGCATCTGGAAGGTCTTCCAACGAGCCGACGCGTCAGGCACCTCAGGTGGAGACGCCGGCGGGCTACCCTCACTGCCTTGCGAACGCTCCGGAACATCGGACGCCGTCTCGGTTTTCGAAGGGCTTCCGGGACATGGCAAAACTCGGCAATCGGCGTTGGCTAGACGAGGGATATGTCCTGTTTTGGCGCAGGGCTACCATAAAACTCGCTGGCCAACACAAGTTTTCCGGCATTTTCCGTCGGAAGAATAGAGTCAGAAGGTACGGCTGCGCTTGGCCAGGTTGCAAGGGAAGGGAGGGGGCAGGTGGCACTCTCCCAAAGCTTTCGCTTTGACACTCATAGGAGTGGATCATTCTGCGGCAATCGAGGCGGTGAGCGCCGCCTGTCGTCGGGGAACCCGTTTTTCGACCGTCCGCAGGCATAGGTCTCGACATTACGGCCCATACCCACGCGTCAGTGCCGCACGCTCGCGTCTGGTGCACCCGCGACCAGGGAAGACGAAAAAGCGGCGACATGCTGCCGCCGCAGAAGAAGCAGAAGAAGTTCGAGGACGAGAACCCACAGTTGTGGCCTTATTCCTACGGGCGCGCTTATCGTATATGATGCAGTTCGAAACAGTTTATTGGCCGATGCCTAAACTTGTTAGTAAGGAGGAAAGAGAATATCCATAAAGAAGCGCTAGACCGTGCACTTGTCAGTGTACAAGGAGCTGGATACATGAGAGGAGACACACCGCTAAACCAGAGGGATTGGCGTATTGCACGCAACACTCTAGGCGGCATCCTCCTGTTTGCGTTTCTTGCGCAGATTTTCACCTATCTGAGCCTGGTCGCGTTGGTCGACCGACCCATCGCTGCAGCGGTGGTCGGTAGCGCTATTGTCTCGCTCCTTATGGGAGCGCCTTTGGTCGTCGCTTTAGCAGTGCAATCTAGGCGAGTTGAGCGCCTTCGCAATCAAATCAATCATGACATTCGCCACGACGGGACGACCGGCTGTGTTACCGGCCGTGGCCTCGTGCAACACGTCAACGGACTTGAGCGCCGTCGCGCGCGTTCCGGGGCAGCTCTCGAGGGCGCGCTCATCCAGGTGCGCATCAACAACCTCGACGAGGTTGGTTCGTCCTACGGACCCCAGTGGAGCGACGAACTTCTTCAGTTTGTCGCATCGACCATCAGCACTTCAATCCGTCGCGACGACATAGTCGCGCGAACTGGCCCCGCCACATTCGACGTGTTGCTTGTTGGCGCCAGCGAGCTTGCCGCAGATCAGGTTTGCACACGCCTCACCAAAGCGCTCGTGTCGGCGCACTTTTCCGCCGATGGAAAGGCGGTCGATCTTGCGCTTAGTGTCGGCGGCGTCCTGTTTGAAGGCAACATCGACCTCGAGCGCTTGCGTCGCACGGCCTCTTCGGAAGCGGTCATGGTCGCTGCAGAGCACGCGCCCGCCGTCGCCCTTGTGCGCCTGCCAGCGGCTTGACCTGGATTCGGGGTTGCGATCTCTCAATCGGGCCACCTGAACAGTTAGAGCTTTCATATGCTTGAGGACAATTGACGGGAGCACTTGCAGTTCGCAGATGGGGTCAAGCACGATTCGGGTTTAGCCGGGTCAGTCGTTGATCGCCATCCCGGAATGTATGATCGCCGCTCCGGTTAGAGCTGTTCCATATTTACAACATTAACTTATGAAAGACTGGACCGGCGATGAACCCACCCAATTATGGTTCGTCTTATTTATCATAGACCTATTATTTAGTACAAAATTATAGCAATTCATTGCCCATGATTAATGTTGCGGGCGACGTACGTTGATTTTTGGGGGGATTAACTTGACAATTGGACTAATGATTAAGGGCGGGCTGTTTTCGGTTCTGCTCACCTCAGCTGTGTTTGTCGGAGGCACGGCAGGCGCGATGACGCTGCGCGAAGCGCTTCAGATAGCAATGGAATCCAACCCTGAAATCGGTCAGTCGGTCGAAAATCGCGAGGCGATCGAGTTCGAGTTGCGGCAGGCGCGCGGCCTCTATCTGCCGAGCATTGACCTCGAAACGTCGACGGGAGCACGGCATTTGGAGGATGACAGCCGGCGCTCGGCTTCGATCGAGAACGATCCGCTTTACCCATCGGATGTGGGCGTGACCATCACTCAGAAATTGTTCGATGGCGGTGCTCGTCGCGCCGAAGTGGAGCGACAGGCGGCGCGGGTTGACAGCGCCTCGTTCCGAGTTCTCGAGCGCTCGGAAACGATCGGTCTGCAGATCGTTCGAGAATACTTCGAATATATTCTCCAGCAGCAGATCGTGGACGAAGCCAAACGCAATGTCGGTGTGCATCAGTCAATTTTGTCCGATATCAGTTCACTGATATCGGGGGGAGCGTTGACAGACGCCGATCGTCAACAAGCGAGCGAGCGACTGCTCTCCGCAAAAGCGCGGTTGCAAGAGGCGCAAGAAACGCTCGAGACCGTGAAGATCAGCTTTAATCGACTCGTCGGCCAGCCTTTGACGAAACCATCTCTGCCAAAGTCAGTTGCCGCAGTATTGCCTGCGTCGCTTGAAACGGCGATCGGTATCGCAAGGGCCAACAATCCGCGCATTAAGGCAGCCGACGCGGACATCAATGTCGCGGACGCACAGGTCAAGGCTGCGAAGTCGAACATGCTCCCGGAAGTCTTTGCCGAAGGACGTGTCCGCACTGGTATGGATATTGACGGTTCGACCGGAAACACCTGGGACGCTCAAGCGCGCATTGTCGCCAGATGGAACCTTTACCGAGGCGGTATCGACATTGCCAATGAGCAGGAACAAAGTCGGCGGGCCAGCGAACAGCGGATGGTCTACCATCAGGCGCACCGTGAAGTTGAAGAAGCTGTCCGAATTTCCTGGGAGCGGCGCTACCGGCAATATGACCTTTCACGTACATTAAAGGCGCAGGCTCAAATGAACGACGAACTTGTTTCGTCGTATCGCGAGCAACTGGGTGTCGGCCAACGCTCGCTACTGGATGTGCTGGGAGCGCAGAACGCGCGGTTCAATGCAAATGTTCTCGCCAAGACCGCTCAGTACGCTGCGCTGTTTGCCGAATACCGCCTGCTCGCAGCGACGGGCCAACTCCTTTCGACGATGCAGATCAAGAGCCCGCAGCAGTCGGAAGCATATGCACGGAAGGAATTCAACGTTTCCGAGGCGCCGCCGACGGAAACCTATCGGCGTGTTCCGTCTCGGCAGTCAAATAACCTGCCGCTTGACCTACTCGCGCCAATTCGGGAAAAATGATGGTCATAGAAGGCGGACATGATCGGCCGTGATGCAACGCATTGACAGGCAAGAGCGCGCTGGCCAGCCCTCGACAGAGTTTACCTCCGCATTCAGAGAGATCTGCGTCTTCCTGAGGCGCCCATCTTCTGACACGGTTCTTTACTCCGACGTGCCGTTCGACGCCCGCTCGCCGAGCTTCGAAGATATCTCGCGCATTGCCGAGCGGGTTGGATTGGAAGCCGAAATCGTATCGCGTCGAGCGCTTTCCAACCGCAATTTCGTCTTTCCACTCCTCATTGTCTTTCGAGACGGTCGAGCCACTGCTTTATTGGAAGAAGGTCTGGACGGCACGCTTAGCCTGTCAAACGCTATGATGCCGTCGGACAGTGTGGCGCTAAAGTTCGCTGATCTTGAGTTCGGCGACATGGCCTACGCCGTGTCGTTCTCGGCGACTTATCTCAATGCCAGCGGCGACGCTGGTGTGGGCACGGCGCGCGGCATTGACCGTCGACACTGGCTCTTTTCGACGATCCGGCCTTTCTGGCAGGCCTATGTGCAAGTTGCCATTGCGGCCTTTTTCATCAATGTGCTCGCATTGGCAGCGCCGCTCTTTACGATGAATGTCTACGATCGAATCCTGCCAAACAAGGCAATCGCAACGTTATGGGTTCTGGCGTTTGGCACAAGCCTAGTCGTCTTGTTCGATTTTCTGCTGAAGACGGTACGGGCGGCACTCATTGACTACGCGGGTCGGAAGGCAGACCTGAAGCTTTCATATATGCTGTTCGAGAAAATACTCTATGCAACCATGGCGTCGCGACCATTATCGACCGGCGAATATGCCAACCGCGCGATGCAGTACGAATTCGTACGCGAATTCTTCACTTCGAACACCCTCAGCGTAATCATCGACAGCCTCTTCCTCTTTGTCTTTATCGCTGCGATCTATGCGGTGGCCGGCTGGATTGCGCTTATCCCAACCGTTGCCTTTGTCATCAGTCTGATCATTGGATATGTTGCTCAGCACAAGATCGGTAAACGGGTCGCGGCGGCCTCCAATGAGTCCGCCCAACGCCAGTCGCTGCTTGTCGAGACGATAGGGGCAATCGAGACCATCAAGACGCTGCACTCGGAGAAGCAACTGCTGCGACGTTGGAACGAGCTTGCAAAGCACTCTACGAACACCTCGGAGCAGATCAAGGCGATTTCTTCATGGGCGACGCACGCAACGCAGTTCGTCCAGCAGCTGGTTACGGTCGCAATTGTAGTTGCTGGCGCCTACGAATTCGCACAGGGAAATATTTCCATGGGAGCGATCATCGCCGCCAGCATGCTTGCAGGTCGTGCCGTGTCGCCGCTCGGCCAGATTGCCATGACGCTCGCGCGGCTTCGACAGGCACTTCTTTCAATGCGCATCTTGAATTCTGTAATGGAGCAACCGGAGGACCGCCCTGACACGATCGGTTTCGTTAACCGGGATATACGGAACGGTAGCGTCACGTTCGCAAATGTCGACTTCGCATATCCGGGCACGGACAACAAAGTCGTCAGCGCCATGAACGTGACGATAAGGCCGGGTGAACGCGTCGGTATCATTGGTCGGGTCGGCTCCGGTAAAACGACGTTGGGGCGTCTACTTGTTGGACTTTATCCGCCAAGCGCCGGTCGGATTTTGCTCGACGGCGTCGATATTCGACAATTGCATCCTTCGGTGGTGCGCGCTGCAGTCTCGTTCGTCTCGCAAAATTCGGATCTCTTCTCGGGCACCGTGAAGGAAAATCTGCTGATGGCCAACCCGACCGCCAGCGACGACGAGATGGTGGAGGCTGCCAAGCTCGCAGGCGTGGATGATTTCGTCTCTTACCACCCGCGCGGCTACGATATGCCTGTTGGGGAACGTGGCGCCCAGCTCTCAGGGGGCCAGCGTCAGGCAGTCGCGATTGCCCGTCTACTGTTGCGCAAGCCGAAGGTCGTCTTTTTGGACGAGCCTTCCGGTGCAATGGATCTCGCCAGCGAGCGCGAGCTTATTGAAAAACTGTCCAACGTCTTCGGAGCTGACGTCACGGTGCTGATATCAACCCACCGCCACAGCATGCTCCAACTTATCGATAGGCTGCTGGTTTTAGATCGAGGGCGCATCGTTGCGGATGGCCCCAAGGCAGAGGTCATTGCGCAGTTGCAGAAGCGAGCCGGGCCTGCGCGCTCCGCGTCGGTGTAGCCCGGTGAGCGATCTTATTGAAGGGACCACTTCAAGGACTTGCATTTGCGACCGGTGGGAGGGAGAGAGATGAGTGAGAAACCACCGTTGGCAGCGCGTGCCGGATTATTCGTCGTAGGTCTTCTCATCGTCTCTTTTTTCCTTTGGGCCGCCATCGTCGAGGTCGACGAGATCGCGCGAGGCGAAGGCAAGGTGATCCCCGTCTCCAAAACCCAGATTATCCAATCGAGCGAACCGGGTATTGTGCGCGAGATCGCTGTCCAAGTCGGCCAGGTTATACGTCGCGGTGATCTCATTCTCAGGCTAGACGACACAGCCAGCGGCTCCTCGCTTGGCGAACTTGAAGCCAAGGCGCGATCGCTACGAGCACAGATCGCGCGATTGGAGCTCGAAGAAGCCGGGACCTATGACGCAAAGTACAAATGCCCGGCGGACATTGCCGAAGTTGCGCCACGCATATGCGGGAATGAGGAGCAATTGCTTCGGGCCAAAGCTGGCAACTTCAACAACAAGCTCTCGGTTATGCAAGCGCGCCACGGCCAGCGTGAAAAAGAGCTAGCGGAGGCGCAGGCTAACATCACGCGGCTTGTGGAGGGGCTCCAGGTAACCGAACGTGAGCAGGAGCTACTTGCGCCGATGGTCAAGCGGAAACTCGTGGCGCAGACTGAGTTACTGCGGGTTGAGAAAGAGTTGACTGAGACTCGTGGCCAACTTGCCTTATCGAGGGAGTCGATAGGCCGGTTGGAATCAGCGATCGTTGAAGCGTCACTGCAAGTAACAGAACTTTCACTTGAACTGCGCCAGGAGGCCCTAGCGGAAAAAACAGAGGCGCTCTCGCAGCTCTCTGTGATCGATGAGACGATCCGTGGTGCCAGCAGCCGAGTGGCAAACACCGATATCCGCTCACCTGTCGATGGAATTATCAATACGCTCGACATTAACACAGTCGGAGCCTACGTCACGCCTGGCGCTGTGATTGGTGGGGTCGTTCCGACATCGGAGATTTTGCTCGTCGAGGCGCGACTGCCACCAAGAGATGTCGCCTTCGTCCGCCCTGGTCAACCAGCCCTGATCAAGATTTCGGCCTATGATTTCTCTGTCTACGGCGGTCTGGGCGGCGTTGTTGAAACCATCAGTGCTGATAGTCTCGTCGACCAGAACACTGGCGAGACTTATTATTTGGTACGCGTCAAAACCGACACGGCAGCACTCGTCAAGGACGGACGGGAATACGCGATCATGCCGGGCATGATTGCGTCGGTGGACATTCTGACAGGCAAGAAAACGATTCTCGCCTACCTGATGAAGCCGATCAACAAAGCCCGCGAAGAGGCCTTGCGGGAGCGCTAGCCGATGACCTTAAGTCGACCGGACTCTCCTGAACCGGACCTGAGCGCACTCAGGTTTCGCATCATTACCGTCGCCGGGCAGCGACGCGGAATAAAACTCGAAGAGATCTACTGGTCGACCCTTGTCGAACTTGCCGCTCACAAGAAGTGCAAAGTCGCCGACATCGTCGCGCAGTGCGAAAAATCAATCGAGGGGGAAGGAAACCTGACGGCAAAGCTGCGTTACGTCGCAATCTCTTTTCTCAAGAGTGAGCTCTCCAGTGCTAGGGAGCGCAGCGGCCTGTCGGTTATCGCTGGTCAGGTTAGAGCCTGTCCGTCGCCAGCGTTTGCGCTAACCGGCGACAAACGCATCATTTCCTACAATTCGGCATTTCTGGCGTTTGTCCAGACTCGCTTTGCGCGGTTCCAGCAGGCGTCACCTGCTCAGGGCCTGCGGCTCTCGTTCGACATCCAGTTTGCAGATTTGGTCGCGCGGCTGAAAACGTCAACGGGAGAACCCCAACCTGCGGGCTTTACGATCGGCATCAATGAACAGTTGACCCGCGGTCGGCTCAACGCAGCCCTCGCGTCTTTCGCAGATCAAGATGTAGTGATCGGCTTCATACTGGGGTAGGAAGTCGCCCAATTTTGACAATCGAGCTATTGAAGGGTAGTGCCTTCGCCCGGCATGATATCCGACAGCGGCGATCGCGCTGACGCAATTTTTTCGCCGCCGGATTTGACGCCGTGGATCCACGCGCGCTCAGCACTTACGGAAAAGAGCGGCTGATAGTGGGGTAGGGTCCGATCAAGCTTTACCTGGTCAGACAGATTATCCAGGATGAAGTGTCCTTTGCTGGTGGTTATCGCCAGCACTGCATGGAAGAGGTTGCGGCGGGTATCCCGAAGCACGACGATCGACATAGCCTGTGCCGGCAGGCCAGACTCTTTCAGCGCGGCCATTTTCAAGATAGCATAATCCTCACAATCGCCCTTACCTCGAGCGAGAATCTCGTCAGGAGAGGCCCAATAGTCCTTTGTACCGTAGTTTTGTGCATCCGGTTGATAGCGGACCAGGCGGTTCACCGTTGTATTGATCCCTTGCAGTTTCTGCCGGAAGCTGGCTTCTGCAGAATTCTCAACCGATTTTTGAAGGACTGATCGTGCGGAACAGCCGGGCTGCTTGTCACAGTGCTTGAAATCAGCGTGGAGGATCGCGGGAAATACCTCTTTCCACTTTCGCGCAGCCGGGATCGAGTTCGCTTTGAAGGCCACAGAATCAAACACGGCGCTGGGTTTGGGCAAAACCGTTTGCAGAGGTGGTCGACCAACCAGGGTGGTCGCTGAGACCTTGTGCACGGTTGGCTCTGCGACCCCGTGATCCGCCTCGTTTGACCAGTTGCCTACCGCCCATGCAACGACTGTCGCCGTAGCAGCGACAAAACCCGTCGTCTTATGCGCGACACCAGTGTAAGCGAAGGGTGTGCGATCGCCACACGCGGCAGATGCTGTGGAAAGGCCAACGAGGCTGGCCGCGATTGCGGAGATCCTCAAGAGCTTTTCACAGTACTTACGGACGTTCGTGGTCATCGCGGTGTCTCCGTGGTTAGTGGAGGCAACCTAGGCCCTAAAAGAAAAAACGACGTAAAGCCGCATGTATTATTTATTCTATTCTTAGAATGGTTATTTTTAATCAAAATCGTATAGAATTTTATACATTGCATTAGTAGTTAATTTACGCAATGTGATGCACTAGCCGATTTTTGCACTCAAACTTAACGGTCAATTTTCGAAGGATTGAGTTTCAGGGCGCAAAATATCCCGGCAAAGGAACCGACCGGTAAGGCCGTGGCCGAGCTCGTTCGTTCCCCCAAGCAATCGCAATGCATAATATATTATGCCATTCATTTGCATTTAGCTGATTTTTTTCCGCCACTTTATATCATCGTATATATATATGGACTTTATGTATTTCCCAAGAATTGCTTTCGGAAGACATCTGTGTCTACTTCGGTGGAGTTCTTGAGGGGGTATTGCGATGGCAACGGAACGTATGGGTTTTTCTGACGATGTGAATGGGGCGGTTGTAGAGAGTGTGGAGCCCCTCGCTGCACCTGACGGAAATGCCGCTGAGATCGTGGCGCAGGCTGAAAACGATGGCTCGTCAGAGCCGCAACTCCTGGACCCTGCCACGGGAGCCCCCGTCTCCGATGTGAAGGCGGCAACTCCGGCGTTCGTAGCGCCCGAGATTGTCACGGCTGATGCCTCCAACGTCGTTCGACTTCCAGAGGGCGTCTCCGTGGAGAAGATTGAGGTCGTTGGCGCCAACATCGTGTTGGAGCAGCCTGATGGTTCGAAGATAACAATTTTAAACGCCGCTCTGAAGATCCCAACATTTGTCATAGGCGACGCAGAGATCCCGAAAGAAACATTGATCGCCGTACTTGAAGGCAACGGCATCAACGTGGCCGCCGGGCCTGACGGGACGATTAGCGTGGTCTCTAACCAGAGTAGCGGTGGAAACTTCTCCGACGCTGGCGGCAATATCGGCGACGCCGGTCCAGCCATCGGCCTGCTTGCCCCGACTGAACTTCAATTTGGTGCGCTGACTGAGGAAGAACTGACACTGCCTTTGCTGGATCCCAACGACGCGCCTCTCCTCATTGCGGAACAGGTGGGTAGCATCACAGAGGACGTTAGTGTTGTCGACGGCAGTCTGACGATCAGTGGTGCGATCGGCGTCAGCGATGCTGACGTAGACGACACGCTGACGGTGTCGAGCACCCCGAACGGACAGCCAGTCTGGAGTGGCGGGACATTGACCCAGCCGCAGATCGATACGCTGGCAAGCGGCTTTGCGGCCACGAATACGGGATGGACATACCAGGTTCCCAACGCACTAGTTCAGTTCCTCGATCAGGGCGAGACGATCACTCTCAGCTATCAGGTCACTGCTACAGATGATGAGGGCGCGACCGACACGGAGACGGTGACGATCACCATCAACGGCACCAACGATGCGCCGATCCTTCTCGCGGATCAGACCGGCGGCGTGGCGGAGGATGTCGATGTCGTCGGAGGAAATCTTACGACCAGTGGCGCGATCGGCATTACGGACGTCGATACGAACGAGACACTGACGATTTCGAGCGCGCCGACCGGGCAGCCGGTCTGGAGTGGCGGGACATTGACCCAGCCGCAGATCGATACCCTGGCAAGCGGCTTTGCGGCCACGAATACGGGATGGACATACCAGGTTCCCAACGCACTGGTTCAGTTCCTCGATCAGGGCGAGACGATCACAGAGACCTTCCTGGTGACGGTCACCGACGACAAGGGCGCCACCGACACGCAGACGGTGACGATCACTATCAACGGCACCAACGATGCGCCGGTGATCGAGGCCACCTCGGTGATCGGCGGCTCGGTGACGGAGACCGGCCTTGCCGCCGATGACGTCGCGGCCGTGACCGGACCGTTGAGTGCGACCGGCACGATGGTGTCGAGCGATATCGACACCGGCGCGACAGCGAACTGGAGCGGCAACGCCGCCGGCACCTATGGCAGCTTCGCCATCACCGCCGCCGGCGTCTGGACCTATACCCTGGCCGATGCCAGTGCCGACAGCCTGGCCGAGGGCGAGACCCGCACCGAGACCTTCCTGGTGACGGTCACCGACGACAAGGGCGCCACCGACACGCAGACGGTGACGATCACCATCAACGGCACCAACGATGCGCCGGTGATCGAGGCCACCTCGGTGGTCAGCGGCTCGGTGACGGAGACCGGCCTT
>NZ_KB902693.1 GCF_000379605.1 Rhizobium giardinii bv. giardinii H152
CCGCCATAAACGGATCTGCGCAGGATAAATGTCATGGCGACGAGCGACATCACCAATGCGAACGCCCGGTTGATCGGCTTCAGCCAATATCGCCATATGTGGAACGGCCCGCTTGGCAAGATATTTCCTCATGTATTTTCCCAATTTAGGACGGTGCGGTCATATGTCCGGCCTGTTTTCTGGCCTTTCAGCCATGGCCACGATGAGATCCGCGGAGCAAATCGCCTAATCAGCTTCTCGCGCTGTAACGCGCTTGCGATATTGCGGTCTGATTTGCTTCGGGATGTCGTCCCGTTGGGTCATCACAATTGGCACCTTGCCTGCCTCTCCGACTGGTCGGCCGGAAAGCTCGTGTATCTAAGCCTGGACGATCATCTTCGCTCCCCGATAGCTATCGCCTCGAACGAGAAGAGCCCAGATGATGCGCGCGATCTTGTTTGCGAGTGCGACAGCGATAACCTTGAACGGGCGGCGCAACATCATGGCCGCTATCCATTGTGATGGCTGGAGGCCACGACGAGCGAGTTTGAGGATCGACGTCGCACCAGACACAAGCAGCGTTCGCAGTTGCTGGTTTCCGCGCTTTGAGATCGATCCTATCCGTTCCCTTCCTCCGCTGGAATGCGCGCGTGGGGTCAACCCAATCCAGGCAGCAAAATCTCGACCGGTTCGGAAGCCAGCGGGATCTGGTACAACTGCTCGAACGGTCGCGGCGATGATCGGTCCGACGCCGGGAATCGCTGTCAGGCGCCGAGCGCTGTCGTCTTTCCTCACCGCTTCAAGGATTTTCCGATCGAGCCTTTCAATGCGTCCCGTCACGGCCTCGATTTGCTCGACGAGCTCTTCCAAAGCCATTCGCGCTGCACCCGGCAATCTCAGGTCACTGTCGTCGCGCACTATGGCAGCAAGGCTGATGATTCCGACCAGACCGGTCGCCCTGACAATGCCCAGTTCGGCAAGATGAGCTCTCAAGGCATTGATTGCTTGAGTGCGCTGACGGATGAGCAAATCTCGTGTTTTGAGCACCATTCCGGCAGCCTGTTCGTCCTGCGTTTTTGCCGGCACGTAGCGCATGGTCGGCCGGGTGACTGCCTCGCAAATAGCTTCGGCATCTGCGGCGTCAGTTTTGTTGCGTTTGACGTAGGCCTTCACGTATGCGGGTGGCATCATCCGGACTGTATGCCCCAGGGCCTGAATTTCCCGAGCCCAGTAATGCGCGCTGCCACAGGCTTCCATCCCTACGAGGCAAGGCTGCAATGTGCGAAAGAAGTCCAGCACCTGCGATCGACGCAGTGCGCGACGTAAGATCACGTCTCCTTCTTCGGCTATGCCATGAACCTGAAATACGGATTTGGCCAGATCGAGCCCGACTGTGGTAATCTTCTTCATGGAGCGGTCCTTCTTCTTTGTGGCGTTTCAACACGACCACGTTAGGCACTTGATGCCGTTTGAGAAGGGCCGTTCCACCTCATCAGCTTCGCTTCCTTCGACCACCGCCGCCTACGCTCAACGCCGGAAATGATCTCCATGCGAGCCATGCCAACCTCTCAGATCTAATATTAGTGTCAGCACTAATGCTGGTTCTAATGCCAGAACATCGCCTAACTGGCTCGTTCAGCAAAATCCGCTCACCGGACGCTCACGCATAAGGGGCGGAAGGGCACGCCTGTAAATTCTAAGCCGAGAAACAGAAAAACCCTTGTGCGTGGGGGCACAAGGGTCGGGTATTTTTGGGGATTTTGGTTGCGGGGGCAGGATTTGAACCTGCGGCCTTCAGGTTATGAGCCTGACGAGCTACCGGGCTGCTCCACCCCGCGTTATCTCCGCATTCGGCTTTAGCCGAATGTCGGTATTACCAGCGCAATCCGTTAGGATTGTCGCGTCCGCATTCGGCTTTGCCGAATGTCCAGCGTTTTGCGTGAGCAAAATCGCCACTCTTACCAGCGTTTTGCGTGAGCAAAATCGCCACTATTACCAGCGTTTTGCGTGAGCAAAATCGCGTTTTCCGGCTTATCCTAGCGAAGCAAAANCCGCCATAAACGGATCTGCGCAGGATAAATGTCATGGCGACGAGCGACATCACCAATGCGAACGCCCGGTTGATCGGCTTCAGCCAATATCGCCAGCCTCGCTTCCTTCGACCACCGCCGCCTACGCTCAACGCCGGAAATGATCTCCATGCGAGCCATGCCAACCTCTCAGATCTGATATTAGTGTCAGCACTAATGCTGGTTCTAATGCCAGAACATCGCCTAACTGGCTCGTTCAGCAAAATCCGCTCACCGGACGCTCACCTCGATCCAGCCACGCCCCTCCTTCTTCGGATCGCGTGGTCGAGACCGGTGACTTTGGGGGAGGCGCAGGCCACAGGCAAAACCGAGCAAGAGCATGGCGCGATCGCGCAGGCCACGCAGAGTGCCTGATCAAGCTGGGGGCAAGCCAGACAGTTTGATGCGAATACACAGCGGCTCTAAGATTCTCGACAACGGCCGCCGTTGGCGTCCAATGGCGACTTTCGGTCGATCACTATGAGATCGTGCCCCTTCACTTTTGCGAATCCTTTATGCGCTATAGCCCCTTTTCTCGGAAACACCGCATCCGACCGCTGACATCCCGAACTCTTCCGTCGATCCGGATGCGTGGTGTGAATCTTTCTAACGTCAGGAAAATGGCGTCGCTTCGGCAGAGGACCAAAAGATTGCCGGCGGGGCAGCGCACGACAGATCGATCGAGATCTCCAGGATATTCGCCTCAAGGACAGCTTGTATGCCGAACAGGAGGAGGATGTTTTCTGCTGCCACCCAAAGAAACAAGTCCTTGTCGGAAGATTTGAGAATTGCCTGACCCCCGTCGAATTTCAGCGAAGTCTCGCGACCGCGATGCGTCGTCGAAAACCGCAGCACGACCCCCAGGATGTCGAGCCTCTCGCGCAACGCACTTAAATTTGGCACGCGAACAGAAGTTTGCGAATAGCATTCATACATTTCCACCTCTATGGGCGCGCTGCGCTTCGTTCATGCCTCGGCCTGGCGAATCTCCGCTCTGATCGCATCGATCGCAGCGCAGATGTCTCGGATCTGGGACTGGGTATGCGAGGAAGTTAGGCAGATGCGCAATCCCGCTTCGCCGCGAGAAATCGTGGGAAAGAAAATTGCTGATGTATAGAATCCAAGCTGGAGGAGTTGCCTTGCTGCAGCGACGGAAAGCAGTTCGTCTCCCAGTCGGATCGTTCGGATAGGCAGGTCGCTTGCCATGTCCCGTGTCGGTATCAACTGGTCAAGGAGTGCTAGATTCTGCCTGAGCGTCTCCTGTCTTTTGACGAGCTCTTCCGTTCGATGAATTCTTGCCGATGCCTCCGCCGCGCCAATCGCCGCCGTGTTCAAGGATGCCGAGAATGCGTGGGCAATCGCAAATCGTCTGAACAGCAACTCCTGCGCAGCCGTGCCGAGCATCAGCATGCCACCCGAAGCGCCAAAACCCTTGCCAAGCGACGCGGCGACGATCGTCCGCTCGCCAAGCTCCTTAAAGGTGGCGCGGGCGAAGCCAGAACCGTTCTCCCCAACGATGGAAATTCCGTGGGCATCATCGATATAAAGAAAGAGACCGTATTTCTCCTGAAGGACACGAAGTTCGGCGAGAGGTGCACTTCCTCCCATCGAATAGACGCCATCGCAGACATACGCGACCGTCTTATGGGTGCGGCACAAAGCCTCGAGCGTCGTCAAATCATTGTGCCGGATCGTTTCCACGCTCGTTTCGCCCGAAACTGTCGCCTTGTGGTGCGCAAGCGTCGCGTGGGCGAGACGGTCAAAGACAATGAGTGGCTTTTGCCCTGCTGTCAGGTGACCGGAGGCGAGCAACGGCAGGGCGCTCATATTGGCCGCAAGAACCGTTGTAAATGTCACTACCCGTGCGTGAAACAGGTCTGAAAGGTTCTCCTCGAGTTCGCCGAGGATGCCGAAGTTGAGACGGGTTCGCGCACATGACCAATGCAGCGAGCCTGCTTCATTGACCGCCCGTGCGGCGCCCGCTGCGATGTCAGGGTGATTATCGAGGCCAAGGTAAGAGCACCGCACGAAATCGACAACTTTAGGTCCGCCATGTGCCAACTGAACGGTACGGTCCGCAAGCGGCATGGCATAGAGCGCCATGATGCCCTGGTAGTGAGCGGCCTCGAAATTCGGAGCAGCAGCACTGATCATTGCTGCGGTGTTGCGAAAGCGGGCCTGTGCGTTCCTGCCCGTTGATTGTTGAAATGTATCACTCACGGCGACCTCCTTCGCTACCTAAGCGCGAAGCAAGCCATGGCATTCGCGGAATGACAACGAAGCTTCCGTGAAAGAAACGTCAAGATTTGCAAAAATTGGGAGCGGTCAGTGGTCGCTATCGGTGATATCTACGACATAGCCATTCGAGCGGATGGTACGAATGATCGTTCTTCCTAAGATCCGGTCGAGTGCTCGACGAAGATTTGCAATGTGAACATCCACGGTGCGGGCGTTGACATAATGGTTTGGCGGCCAGGCCGTTTCGATGAGATCGCTGCGTGAAAGCACGCGCCCCGGTGTCTCTAGAAGCCGCTTCAGCAGCCGGAACTCGATGGGGCTCAGCTGTGCGCTGCCTTCGTTGCAGGTGACAAGGCGCGTCTTTTCATCGATTTGGAGATCGCCAAAAGGAAGGCTTGGGGATGGCGACGTTCTAAGCTCCTCGATGTTTGTCGCTGCCCTGGAGAAGGCGCGCAAGTAGGAGAGGATACGTTCGGGTGAGACCGGTCGGACGAAACCCTCATCAATCCCGGCCTTCAAAAGGGCGAGATAGCCCTGCTCGTTGTGAGCGCGGATGAGCGCAAGGATCGGTAAATGCGCCGTCAAAGGACTTGTCTTCAGGTCACTGCAGAACGTCGTCGCATCATCGATGTCGTCACCGGTGTCGACGAGCACAGCGATAACAACCGATATGTCCGAGCTTGCGACGAAGTCGAAATCGACGGCAAGAGACGCCCGAAAACCCGCGGTCGCCAGGATGTAACTCATCAGCATGTAGAAGTCTGGATCCCTGGAATGAATCATCACGAGATCGGTCATGGCATGGTCAAGCCTCTTAGACTGTTTGAGGGACCAACCGATTGATCGCCATTGGGGCGAGTGATCCGTTGGCCGAATGAACCGTAGTGGTAGTGATGATCTTACCGCACCCAGTCATTCCATCGCTGCAGCAGCATGGCGGCATTGGCATTGATCCAGGCCGCGTCGGGAACGATCACACTGTCCTTGATTTCTGCCGTCGTTGGCATGGTTTTGCGCGACGCTTCCGACATCAGGGAGATCGCCTCTGTGCTCGGGGGCGTACAGGAGAGGATGTCGCAGGCGTTGGCTTGGACGGCCGGATTGTCGAGCCAGAATGCAATGAGCTTCAGGGCATTCTCCCGATGCGGTGCGCCCTTGATCAATGCAATCCTGTCACCGACGAGGAACGAGGCTTTGTAAGACCAGCCGATTGGCAAACCATCATTCCTCATGGCTTTTGCCCGCGTCAGCCAGATTTGGCCCACGTCGTACTCGCCGTCGCGGAAGCCCTGCACGCTTTGATCGCCAGTTCTCCACCACAGCGTCACGTCGTTGCGGATTTCGTCGAGCTTGCGGAACGCCCGATCCACGTCCAGCGGGAAAAGCTCGTCTTTCTTGACCCCGTCGGCCAGAAGTGCTGCCGCAAGCACGCGCCAAGGATCGTCGAAATTTGGAAACGCTCTGCCGCCGGGATACTTCCCGGGATTCCACATATCTGCCCAGGTCTCGGGTTCCGGTCGATCACTCGTCCTGTAGACGAGTAACGTTGCCGTCGATTGCAACAGCGCACCTCCGGCCTCGCATGCGTTGCTTGCGAGGTCCACTTTGGTGGAAAAGCGAGCGCAAAAGGTCGTCAGGTCTTCAGTGACCTCGCGATGTGCATCGGATGCTGCCTGGATTTCTCCATCGAGATAGACGTCCCAGGTAACATTTCCTGATTTGACCATCGCGGCAGCCTTGGCCCGCATTTCGGCGTTCGTCGCTGAAACGACGGTGACCTCTATGCCCGTGGCCCTGGTGAATGGATCGAACCAGGCCTCCTTCAGAGCGCGATCATAGGCGCCACCGGTTGAACCAATGACTACGCGATCTTCGGCAGTTGCCGGACGATTTGCCATAAGTGCTGTGGCGACAATGACGAGGCTGACAACGCTGTGAGCATGGCTTTTCCGTTGAGGTCTCATTGGTCGTGCTCTCCTGTTTGGATTTGAGGGCTTTCGGCTTTCAACAGAAGCTGCGCGAAGCCGATGAGAAAAAGGGAGGCAAAGACCACCACGGTGGACGCGGCCGCAATCACCGGCGTCAGATTGAAGTCGATGTCCTCGAACATCTTGCGCCCGATGGATTTTCCTCCGACGTCAGAAATGAAAAAGGCGACAGTTGCCTCGTCAAATGAAGCAAGAAAAGAGAACACGGCTCCCGAAGCCAAGCTCGGAGCGATGTTCGGCAAGGTAACGTGGATGAAGGCCTGCGCCCGGTTGGCACCGCAATTTAGTGCCGCAAGATCGAGCGCCGGGTCAAGCCGCTGAAGTGCCGCCATCACCGTGATTACCACGAAGGGCACCGCAAGAACCGTGTGTCCGATCAGAAAACCCGCAAGTGTTCCTGTCAGTTGCAGGGGCGATAAGACCAGATAGAGTGCGACGCCAAGCACGATATGAGGAACGACCAGCGGCCCCATCGAGAGCGCGTGCAGCATCCCCTTGAACGGTACATCACCTCGAACGATGGCAAGAGCAGCCAGCGTGCCGACGGTTGTGGCCGTCAACGAAGTCGCAATGGCGATGCGCAAACTGAACCAGGTTGCTGCCATCCAGTCAGGGTCGCTGAAATACGCTGCATACCACATCCAAGTCAGGCCTTGAGGCGGGAACTGGAGATGTGACGTCGTGCTGAGCGACATCGGAATGATGATCAATGTCGGCAAGATAAGAAAAAGGAGAATGAGTGTCACGGCGAGCCCTCCCAGCAAAGTGAGGGCAGTTCGGGCGGCGGGGCCGTGTCGCGGTTGGCGTCGGATCATAGGCTCGACCGCCGTTTCGTGCTGCAAGATGCTTTGGTCAATGAACACTGTGAAATCCTTTGCTGAGCGAGAGGGCCCTGCGGAACAGGAAGACGATGAGGAGAGCGACGGCCAAAAGGACTGTCGAGAGTGCCGCGGCAAACGGCCAATCCAGAAGAACGGTTGTCTGCTGACCAATGAGCGTCGCCATCAACATTGAACCCGGACCGCCGATCAACGCAGGGGTAATGTAAAAGCCAAGCGCAAGAACGAAGCAGAGGATGGCGCCGGCAAAGAGGCCGGGCAGACTGAGCGGCAGCGTTATCGAAAAGAAAGTCCGGAAAGGCCCCGCGCCAAGATTGGCGGCTGCGCGCGCAAAATCCGGTGGAAGCGTCCGGAGCGTCGCGTAAATCGGCAGAATGGCGAAAGGCAAGAGGATATGGGTCATGCCCATGACCACGGTGCCCAGCGTGTAGAGTAGCTTTAACGGTTGATCCGACAACCCGGCACTTTGCAGGAAATCGTTGACGAGGCCGTTTCGTTGTAGGAGGACGATCCAAGCATACGATCTGATGAGAACCGACGTCCAGAGGGGTATGAAAACGCAGGCGGCCGTGATAAGCGCTGCTTTCCCTCGAAGTCGGGTCATGGCGAAAGCGACCGGATATCCAAGCAGGATACAAAAGACCGTGACCGCTGCTGCAGTCGCCACGGTCGTCGTCATCACGCGCACGTAAAGAAAATCCTCTAAGAGCCGCACATAGCTTTCGGCGCCATTCGCAAAACTGAGTGCTACAAGTTTTGACAGAGGATACAGGAATCCGGTCGCGAACGTCGCAACAAGCGGGAAGGCCAGGAGCCACGATGTGAGGGGTGCATAGCGGCTGGCGTGACGGGGCCGAATGATCGCCGCCAGCGGGCCTTGCCTTCGATGGGATGCTACGATGTTCATCACTCGACCCTTTCCGCATCAAAGATCCTGAGCGCTTCGGAACAAAGGACAAGCGCGACGTGAGAACCGCGCTGCGGCAGCGAGCGAAAGCTGGATGGCACATCGGCGCGCAGCACGAGGTCTGGACTGCCGTGCAGACGCACGAGCGCGGTTCTTGTTGCTCCGGCAAAAACTATTGTCTCTATCGTTCCCGACAGACTTTGCGCATCATGGTCCTGATAGGGTGCGATGGAGATATGTTCGGGGCGCGCGGCGATTCTGACAGCCGCTCCCTCCCTTTGCCGGTAGGTCGAACGTCCCGTCGGCCTCGGGACCTGAATAACAGTATTGCGGACTTTTATCCCGGTGTGGGACCGATCCTGGCCGCAGACGATGCCGGGAACGAAATTGATCGATCCCACGAAATCGGCGACGAACGCGCTATCAGGATTGGAATAAAGGTCGCTCGGTGTCCCGATCTGTTCAACTCGGCCCTTGTGCATGACCGCCACGCGGTCCGACATCGTGAGCGCCTCTTCCTGGTCATGCGTCACATAGATGACAGTTGCGCCAATCCGTTCCTGGATCCGCTTTATTTCGAACTGCATCGCCTCCCGTAGCTTTTTGTCGAGTGCGCCCAACGGCTCATCCATGAGAATGACGGGAGGATCAAAAACAAGCGTCCGCGCCACTGCCACCCGTTGCTGCTGGCCGCCCGAGAGTTGGTGAGGGTAGCGATGCTGCAAACCGTGAAGCTGCACGAGCTCCAACATGGCATCGATGCGCTTGTCAGCGCTTTGTCCCCTTGCCAGATCTCGCATTCTCAAGGGGAACGCGATATTCTGCCGAACGGTCATGTGCGGGAACAGGGCATACTTTTGGAAAACCATGCCAATGTTGCGCCGATTGGGTGCCAGCATTGTCACGTCCCGGTCACCGACCCGGATCGAACCGGCTGTTGGTGGCTCGAACCCGGCAATCATGGTGAGAAGTGTCGTCTTCCCGGACCCTGAGGGGCCGACGATTGAAACAAACTCGCCTGCACCGACTTCAAGATCCGTCTGTCGTACTGCCCATACCGTGCCATACGTCTTCTCGACGTGGCGAAGTGTCATCCGTTGTCCGATCAAATCGTTTTTTCCTTGTTGTGTAGGAGTTCCGTTTTGCACCTTTGCTAGATGCTCCTTCTCCGCCCATCGGGGCGTGCGTGACTTTACCCACCCGAATCGGTAATATTGATGCGTCAAAACTTTGCAAAACCTTCACACTTCATTTTTTGTTGCATCAAAAGAATGCAGTGTCAACACGTGCAGGATGAAAATATGAACGAAACTCTATCGATGGACGCAAGTCAAAAGCAAAACGCAAACCTTGGGGACGCAGCCTATGCGGAATTGAAGGAGCGGTTGAGCAGGGGCGCCTACCGACCTGGAGACAAGCTGACAGTGCGGTCGGTCGCCGAGGTGCTGGGTGTCAGTTCAACGCCAGCGCGCGATGCGATAAATCGCCTCGCCGCGGAAAGTGTGCTCGTTTATGCTGGCCCCAAAACAGTTATCGTTCCCATCCTCACGGAAGCCGATTTGCGGGAGATTACACTTATTCGTATCGCGCTTGAGGGATTGGCTGCTCAGCTTGCGGTCACTCATTGCAAACCTGAGCATATTGAAAAATTGGGTGAAATTCAGAAGTGTATCAACACTGCTCTTGCAGACAGAGCTTACGAGACGGCACTATGGTATAACAAGGAGTTCCATTTTTTGGTGTACGGACTGTCTGGCTTGCCGCACCTCGTGTCGTTGATCGACGCCCAATGGCGGCGTGTCGGCCCGTCCTTCTATGGCCTCTATCCTGAATTTGCGGATGAGAAGCATGGGGTGCGCAACCATCAGATGGCGATGGAGGCGCTTGCCGACGGTGATGGCGGTGCGCTACGCGCGGCGTTCGAAAATGACATCCGTGACGGGTATCGACGGTTGCGGCTTGCCGTGCGGGAGTGCACGTCTCGGTCATAAGTTTTTTGTTATACCGTCTTGACGTTCGTCATTTTTGTTGCAACAAAAAGTCAAGCTTGTGCAAAGTTTGTGATTTTCCCTGCAACAGAAGGCAATCCAGATGTCTACAGCAACAGCAGCCGGTGCAGTCGGACACGCTCGTCCGCGCTCGGCCGACCTTTACCACCGCGGTCGTGTGGTGTTTCCGGGCGGTATCACCCGATCGACGATCGATATCGATCCCCACCCACTCTATGTATCAGAGGGTGAGGGGGCCTACGTCATCGACGTCGACGGCAACCGCCTTCTCGATCTCAACAACAATTTCACAACCCTCCTCCATGGGCATGGCTTTGCGCCGATGATCGATGCCGTCACCGATCTCCTGCGTCGGGGAACGTGCTTCTCAAATCCAACGCGACACGAAATCGCGCTCGCTGAGCTCCTGGTCTCGCGCATTCCCGCCATGGAACAAGTCCGGTTCGTCAATTCTGGTACGGAAGCTGTCATGTTCGCGATCAAGGCGGCTCGCGCCTATACGGGTCGCCCAGCTATTGCCCGCTTCGAGGGTGCCTATCACGGAGCCTATGACTGGGCCGAAACCGGGCAGTCAGGCTCCTTTGAAAGCGCAAAGACTGGCCTTCGTATGGCGAGATCGGCCTATACGGGAGCGCCCGGCACGACGGCCGACGCCGTCGTCGTCCTGGATTTCAACGATGTCGACGGGCTGGAAGAAAGCCTGTCGCTTCACGCCAACAGCTTGGCGGCGGTCCTCATCGATCCCATGCCAAGCAGGGCAGGGCTGCTCAGACCCCTTCCGCAGTTCATCGAGCGTCTCAATGCCCTTGCACAGCAACATGGCATCCTCATCATCGCCGACGAGGTGCTCAATCTTAGGCAAGGCTATAACGGGGCCTCATCCCGCTACGGGCTTGCACCCGACCTCTTGACTGCCGGGAAGATCATCGGTGGCGGCTTTCCGATCGGTGCTGTCGGAGGTCGGTCCGACGTCATGTCCGTGTTCGGCTCGGACGGCAAGGCCCCACTTGTTCCGCAAGGTGGCACATTTTCCGCCAATCCTGTGTCGATGGTTGCCGGGCGTGTGGCAATGGAAGCCATGACGTTCGACCACTTCTCCCGGCTGGAGCGACTGGGCACCATGCTGCGCAGCCGGCTATCCGATCTTGCTGCAAAATACGACGCTCCCTTTTCCGTTACAGGAGCAGCATCCCTCTTTCGGATTCACGCAAAGCGCGTCGCACCCACCACCTACAGCGATGCGAGAATGACGATGGTGGAGGCAACACGCATGCGCAGTCTGAGCCGGTTCTTCCGGCACGGCGGCATCCTGCTTCCTTCCGATGCGGCTGCCTGCCTTTCAACGCCGATGAACGAGGAGGATATCGATAGCGTTTCAGCGGCTTTCGAATTGTTTCTAACAACGCATGACACCTGGAATGAGGAGACGCAGCAGTGAACGCCATTTCTACGGAAGAGACGGTCGCCGATCGTGTCGCAAATGCCCTCGTGCGTCACGATGTCCAGTACCTGTTCGCCCAAAGCCTGCCGTCGGCGGTCGTTCTTGCCGCGGAGGCGCGTGGGATCCGTCAGATAGCCTACCGACAGGAGAACATGGGTGGAGCGATGGCCGATGGATACGCCCGCATATCTGGGAAAGTCGGCGTGGTTGCCGCTCAAAATGGGCCGGCTGCGACCCTTCTGGTGCCGCCTCTGGCCGAAGCGATGAAGGCGAGCATCCCCGTAGTGGCGATCGTTCAGGAAGTCGAACGGGACCAGTCGGACAAGAACGCCTTTCAGGAACTCGATCACATCGCACTCTTCCAATCCTGCACGAAATGGGTGCGTCGCGTCCAGACCGAGGAGCGTATCGAGGATTACATCGATGCTGCATTCACCGCTGCGACCTCCGGTCGGCCCGGTCCGGTGGCGCTCCTCCTCCCGGCAGACCTCCTTCGCGCGCGGGTGAAACCTGCACTCGTTGATCGCCGTACCAGTATTGGACGCTATCCCCTGGATCGCTACCGCCCGGCTGACGAGACAATTCGTCAGGCTGCGGCATGGATTGCTGCTGCAACTATGCCAGTCGTTCTCGCCGGCGGAGGCGTGCATGGCGCAAATGCTTGTACACAGCTTGCGCAATTGCAGGAGTTAGCGAGCGTACCGGTTTGCACGACCAATATGGGCAAGGGGGTTGTGAACGAACACCATCCGCTTTCCCTCGGCGTACTTGGCTCACTGACGGGACCTCGGTCTCTTGGAGTCCATACGCGACAATTCCTGGAGGAGGCGGATCTCATTGTGTTGGTCGGCACCCGCACCAACCAGAACGGAACCGACAACTGGCGACAGATTCCGAGGACGGCGCGTGTGATCCATATAGACGTCGATCCAATGGAAATCGGGCGCAACTTCGAGGCGCTGCGGTTGACCGGTGATGCACGGGAAACCCTGAAAGCACTCAATGCCGCCCTTGAAAAAGAGGACCTCAGCCTCCGGGATCTGGCTCGCCCGCGGCTCGAGGAGCGAATTGTCCGCAGTTGGTCGGAATTCGAAGATGCGCGTCGGGCCGTTACTCTTTCGGGCCGCTCGCCGATTCGTCCAGAAAGGGTTATGCGGGAACTCCAGCCATGGCTAGATGACGATCTGATTGTCGTCGCTGATGCGAGCTATTCTTCCATGTGGGTCACCGGACAGTTGCGCGGTACAAGCGAGGGAACACGATTTATCACGCCGCGTGGGCTTGCCGGGCTCGGGTGGGGGCTGCCGCTTGCGATGGGCGCAAAGCTCGCCCAACCGGAGACGCCCGTGGTGGCCGTGGTCGGCGATGGGGGCTTTGCCCACAGCTGGGCCGAACTCGAAACAATGGTGCGTCTCAATATTCCGGTGACCACGATCGTGTTGAACAACGGTATCCTGGGCTTCCAAAGGGACGCCGAGACAGTCAAGTTCGGTCGATACACGTCAGCATGCCATTTTGCGCCGGTCGATCATGCCCAGATTGCTGCGGCCTGCGGTTGCCGGTCTGCGCGCGTCGACGATCCGGCAGATCTGGCGAACCTGATCCGAATGGGCATAGAGGCGGATGGTCCGTTCCTGATCGAGGTTATGACCGATCCGGAGGCCCATCCGCCGCTTTCGCTCTTTGCCGCAATGGATCAGGCGGCCTAGCCATGGATGCTTGGCAACGTGTCGCGGTGGTGACCGGTGGCAGTTCCGGTATCGGGCTTGCCACTGTCACCCATCTCCTTCACGCAGGTTTCAGAGTAGGTTTCTTTGGGCAAAGCGCCTCCCATGTGGATCAGGCAAGAACCATGATTCGTCGGCAGTTCGACGACGGGTGGTTTCTCGCTCGATGCGTCGATCTCACGTCGCCGCAACAGGTTGCCGGCTTCTTCTCTGATGTCCAGGATCGCTGGCGTATGCCCGATACGCTAGTTTGCAATGCCGGGATTTCGCCAAAAGGTCCAGAAGGTGCAGCACCGTTTGCACGCCTCAGCCTTGATGAGTGGAACAAGGTTCTGTCGGTCAACCTGACTGGTGCGATGCTCTGCTGCCAGGCCGTTGTTCCCGCGATGGTCATCCAGCGCTTCGGCCGTATCATCTTGATCGGGTCGATTGCCGGTCGGGCCCTCCCCAAAGTTGCCGGAACAGCCTATGTCGTCTCAAAGGCTGCGCTGTCTGGTTTGTGCCGTTCGCTTCTTGCAGCCTGTGCCGGCACCGGGGTGACCGTCAATATAGTCGCGCCCGGCCGCATCGTGACGGAAATGGCGGGCACTCCCGAAAGCGCCGTCAACCGGGCGGCACTGGAACGAATTCCAGTCGGCCGCCTGGGCGAGCCCATGGATGTCGCAAGCATGATCGGATTTCTCGCGTCGAGCGATGCAGGTTTCATAAACGGAGCCATTATCGATGTGAACGGAGGCGAGTTCGCTCCCCTCTGAGAACCGGAGCTTGGCTATGGCAAAGGTGCTTGTGTGCGTTGCGGATGCGCAGCTCTTTCTGCTGCTTCGCCATGTGCTGGCGAACGAAGGCTTTATTGCACATCTCGTGACACAGCCGTCCGACGTTGTTCGATTGTGCCGAACCGAGCCCGCGGCCGCTGCGCTCGTGGACTGGTCAGAAGGGACATTTGACAAGGGAAGTCTTCTTGCAACGCTTAGGTCCGTTGCCCCTTCCGCCGCTGTAATCCTACTGTGGCGGGTTCAGGGGCAGACTGGCGCCCCCGCATGCGATCTGCTCCTCGAACGCCCCTTCAATCCTGCCGTTCTGTTGCAGTTCCTGCGACGTCTCCGAAATCTGCACCTCGCAGGCCTAGCCGGCGCTTCTGGAACGGTGCTTCGATTTTCCGACCTCGAAATGAACCTTTCAGCCATGAGAGTGAAGCGGGCAGGAAAGGAAGTGGTCCTGACAGCCTTGCAGTTTCGCCTACTGCGTCACCTGATGCAGGCACCGACAGTCGTTTGCCGACGCGAGGATCTCATAGACAACTGCTGGCCCGAGCATTCCGAAGTCGAGCCGCGCACCGTCGACATCCACATCGGCCATATCCGACGCGCCCTCAATGCATTAGGTCCCGACCTCATCCGCACGGTAAGGGGACGAGGCTACGCGCTGCACATGGCGTCCGGTATCAAGCCACCGAAGCCCTCTAATTTTTGAGTCGCCGGAAGATACCCGCCAGGCGTCGAAACTGCTCTTCCTCGCCATCGAACCAGGCGTCGAGCCCGCAGAGGGCGACTGCAGTTGCCGCTTCACTGCCAAAGAGTGTATAGGCGTGCTCGATGATGACGTCGTCAGTCGGGCCGCCGTCATGGGCGGTCTCACGGTTTGTCTGCTGCAGTCTCTTGGATCGAAATGGATTTTGCGACATGATAGTCCTCCCGCGTCCGGCGCAGGAAGGGAATGTGATAGTCGCCGGACGTTGCCGCATGCGTAACGTTCCATCGATATGGAACTCGTGCCGTCCCTGGCTAATAGGTGTCGCGGCCGTGATTCTACAGGCCGCATGCCGCTAGGGCAAGCAGGAGTCTGGCGCATAAGGCGGAAAGCGCCTTCGCAAGGTTGTGGGTCCCGGCTTCCAACACGCCAGCGCCACTCTGCTGAGCTCCTTCGGCCGGTCCGGGGACTGAGGTGCAGACGCGTCGCCACCGCGATGATCGATATCTCCGATACAGATGTCTTTGTGGGGTTCTGTCGCGGGTCCTAAGCAGCGTCCGTGCAAAGCTTGTATGAAACCGTCTTTGCAAACCCTTCGTTGAAACGCGCAGCGCCTTCCGGCACTGTCTGTTGTGCCGTAAGCCGGCATAGCGGATCGAATCAGAGCTGGAGGGATTTTGCTGCCGATGAAGACAAGCCTCGATCACTTGCCGCCGGTCAAGCAGCGCGAGCTGCGTCGCGTAGTTGATATCATCCTGGAAGAGTTCGAGGATGCGCTGAAGGGGGCCTCGGCCGAGTTCAAGAAGCGGGGGCGGGTCCTGAAGATCATCCTGTTCGGCTCCTATGCGCGGGGCTCGTTCGTCGACGAGCCGCACACGAAGAAGGGCTACCGGTCGGATTTCGACATTCTTGTCATCGTCAACAATCGCAAGCTCGCCGACTTTTCGACTTATTGGCACAAGGCGGCGGAGCGTTTGCTGCGGACGCCCGAGATCAGCACGCCGGTCAGCCTGATCACCCATTCGCTGAGGGAGGTGAATGCGGAACTGCGGCGCGGGCGATACTTTTTTGTCGACATTCGGCGCGATGGTCTGGCGCTCTACGAGCTTGACGATGAACCCTTAGCGGTGCCGGGACACATCAGCGCCGAAGAGGCGTGGCAGATGGCGTCGGGGTATTACGAGGACCGGTTGCCCGGCGCGGCGTCATTTCTCGAAACCGGCAAATACCTGGCAGGGAAGCGCAAAAACCGGCATGCGAGCTTTGAGCTTCATCAGTCAATTGAGCAGGCATACTCGACACTGTTACTCGTCCTTACCAGTTACAGTCCTCCATCTCATAACATTCGGTTTCTGCGCGGACTTGCGGAGGAACAGGCCGGCGCGCTCGTCGATATCTGGCCGCGCAATCAGCAGCGCTACGTGGCCTGGTTCAATGTACTCAACGAGGCGTATGTCAAAGCGCGGTACTCGCCGCACTTCGAGATTTCGATGGAGGCTCTGGACTGGCTGATCGAGCGCGCTGAATTGCTGATCGGAGCGGTGGAGAAAATTTGCGGCGATCATCTTGCCCGAATTCGCCCTGTTCAGTGAGATTGACAGTGTATTTCGCGGGTAGCCAATTTTCTTGCACTCCCCTTCCAAGGCTCGCAGGACATCTTCAGGCGCATCGACGCGCTGTTCGACATCGAACGTGAGATCAATGTGTCAATCGGCGTCGAAAAAATCTCCCCTTATTGGTTGCCCGACGCGATCCAGCACCGACGAACGCGACGCGCATCTGACAGACCGACGACCGAGACCAATGCTGTGTCCTTGAAGAGCGAAATCCAAAGATTTCCGGAGGCTGGCAAATGCTACCCGTAGCATTTGCGGAACGATCACGAGCGTCCAACCTTGCCAGGCTTTCAAACCAAGCGACTTTGCAGCTTCGGTTTGGCCAATTGGCACAGCTGCGATCGCTCCGCGGAACACTTCGGTCGCATACCCGCCGAAGGCAACAGACAATGCGACGACGCCTGCGGTAAAGGCCTTCACCTCCATGTACCGGCCTTGGGACCTTCTGCGGAATGTCGATGCCGCCCTCACATCGTTGGATCGGCTCGGATCATCGGTTTCTGAGATAAAGAACCAAGACAAGCCGCGGGTCGTAATCGCCGCACCCGCAGTCTTCGGCTTCATCACCTTGCCCAAAGTGGTTGGGGCGATCCGGACGAAGACGTCCTCAAGCATCCGAGTACTTTCAGGCAGCGACGAAGAGGTGAGGGAGTACATTCTATTCGGGCAGGCCGACCTGGGCATATCACGGCTGCCTCTGGATCCTGGCCTGTTCGATTGGGCGCCCGTCGCGACAGCCAGAAGCGCGTGCATCTTCCATCCGGAGCATCGTTTTTCAGCACGCTCCCATATTGTGGCACAAGACCTGATCGGGGAAGCGATCATCGATATCGATCCGCAATTCGCGACGCATCAAATGATATCAACGCATTGAGGTTCGGCGGGATCGAGCCCGACATTGCGATTGAATATGATGCTAACGGCCATGAGGCCTTATTCGTTTCGGCGGTCCATAACCAATGAAATCGTAACGCGCGAATATTCGTCATTCAAAGTCGAAGCGAGATCCTTCGAGCCGTCAACACTTTATCACTATATCGCGATGTGGCAGAAGGGCAGGGTATTCTCCAACGTCGTAAGCGCCTCGTTGGAGGAGCTCGTTCGTGCATTCGGATCTGATGGTCATAGATGACGAATGAACATTGCTAGATTTGACGTTTCTGGTATCGATCGGGTCTGGAGGGGATTCGGAGAGGAGTCAGGAATTGCGTAACTGCGCAGCACGTTCTGAACGAGCGTTAAAAACCGCGGGAGACTGACTACAGGGCAAATTTCACAGTGAATTTCATCCGCAGCACCTGCTGCTATTTTTCGTTCTAATCCGAGTTTGGTACGGCGATTGCGCTGAAGTTTTTGCCGTTTGACAAGATAAGGCAACGAGGTGTTTTCATTGTCGTCCCAAAAAAATGCTTGCGGGTTTCGGCGTGCACCTCATTTCGACTTGCGCAGGCAGCGGACCATTCAAATGATAGGGTAAGGCGTGTGAGTATCGCCCATGATATCGACAAGCTACGTGCAGAAGGCCGTTGGCTCGCGGCCGCGGCGGTTTATGCGACCTGCGTCGAAACAGAGATGATGTCTGGCCCACGCTGGGTGCAGCTTGCCCACATGCTGAAGGAAGGGGGCGCGCTGACCGATGCGGAATATGCCTATCGCACCGCGACGAAGGTTGACGGAACGGACGCTGACGCACGGCTGCATCTGGCCCACCTTTTGAAACAGCAGGGAAAACTGAGTGAAGCCCTTTCAGAATTTGAGGCGCTGGCTGAGCTGCCGCAGGCCACGAACGTTCTCCAGGAAATCAGAGGGCTTCAGGTTGCGCTTCATCCCGATAACTGCCCCATAGCTGCAAGTTTTCGGCTGAAGAGTAACGACGGGCCACATCGCGATGCGTTGCAGCGGCTGAAGGAGCGCCAAGCCGAAGCTGAGGCTGAAACTGCGAGGCTCAACGAGCAGCTTGAAGAGGCGGCACATGTTGAAAAATCCGGACATCCCGATCTTCGAAGGATGGCCTTCGGTAAATTGCTTGATGCGCGAATTGTTCCTAAAGCGAATCTGGTGATCGAAGACAATGTTTTCGTCGCAACCACCGAAAACCCACAATTTGACATTCTTTTCGACAGGAAAGGTCCGGAGTCCGGTTGGGTCGAAATTGAATTGGGCATCGACTCCGATGCACCCGTCGTGGAACCGATTTTCTATGTCGAACACCAGCTTCAGTGGCAGCAGTTTTCCTTTTGGAGATTAGCCCCCCGCAATGGCCGGTTTCATGCTGTTTGCCTACTAAAAGGTCCTGTTTTCCGGCTGAGACTCGATCCTGTGCAGTTTAGTGGCGCCTTCAAGGTGACCTTTTTTAAGATGAGACAAATCGGACTCGCGCGCGCTCTGCGTGCCGCTTGGCGGATTGACCCAGCGGCCGTGCGCGGCGCCCTTAAAAACTGGCATCGGCTCAAAAACCGGGAGTCGATCGAGGCGACGTTGAGCCAAGTGCTGCGCTATCCCGGGGTTGATACCTATCGGCGCTGGATCGAGCGTTTCGATACCTTTACTTCCGACCAAATTGCTGTTCGTCAACGCCTGGTGGCCCGCTGGCCGAAACCGCCAATGTTAACGCTATTGATCGCTTGCGATCCTGATCAGATGAGCGATGTCAGTGACACCCTAGCTTCTCTTTCAACGCAGTTCTACGCGTCTTGGAAAGCGCATTTGATCTCCCGTCGCCCGGTTCCCCCCCGAAAAATGCTGGCGTTGAAAGATCTTTGTATTCGGGACGATCGGATTCTCGTGACAGGAGATCTGTTGTCGGCCGTCCAAGAAGCCAATGATGGCTTCTTTGTAACCGTCGTGGCGGGCCTTAGGCTAGCGCCATCAGCGTTGTTTATGTTCGCCGAGAGAATCGTAACCAACCCCGGGGCTGAGCTAATATACGGTGACGAAGACCACATATCCGGCGAAATGCGTTGCCTGCCGCTCTTTAAACCAAATTGGGATCCCGATTTTCAGGCCTCGAGCGACTACATCGGCAGTTTTGTCGCTATCAGGCATGACCGATTAAGGGCGAGCCTAGATTCCTGTAGCACATCAAGTCCCGACTGGTTCGAGCTCATCGCGCGATCAGCTTTTCAACTCGATGCACAGCGCATCCAGCACGTAGCCAGCATTCTGTCTCATCGCCCGCTTTCGCACCGCGGTCCATCCGCTGCCGGACAGGCGCAGAGCCTGCGTCAGCAAAGGCGCGAGATCATAGGCGACGTTCTGCGCCAAGCCGGCAGCGAAGTTGCACTGGCAGAGGGCGCGTTCGGTCTGAACAGGTTGATGTGGCCCGAACCCTCCGAATGGCCGCATGTGACGTTGGTAATACCGACGCGCGACCACGCCACCTTGTTGCGCAAGTGCATCCAATCTGTCCTGGCCATGACGTCCTACCCAAGCTTCGACATCATCGTCGTTGACAATGAGAGTGTTGAAACCGCGACGCACCGCTATTTCGAAGAACTCAAGGGGCTCAGCAATGTTGCTGTCTTGTCCGTTCCTGGTCCGTTCAACTTCTCCAAGCTTAACAACGTAGCTATCCGCGCGGCGCGCGGCGATATCGTCGGCCTGATCAATAACGATGTACTGGCCATTCATAAGACTTGGCTTAAGGAAATGGTTCTGCAGGCTATTAGACCGGAGATTGGGGCCGTGGGCGCTAAGCTCCTCTACAAATCGGGACATGTGCAGCATGCCGGTATTGCCTGCGGCATCGGCCTCGTGGCCGGGCATCCGCATAAATTTCGCGATCGTGACGATCCCGGGGAGATGCACCGCCTCGTCACCCCACACGGCGTTTCCGCAGTGACCGCAGCCTGCCTCGTTGTGGATAAACGGAAATATCTTGACGTAGGAGGCCTAGACGAGGACCACTTGGCGGTCGCTTTCAACGACGTCGACTTTTGCATCAAGCTGACCGCAGCCGGATATCGAAATCTCTTTACACCTTATGCCGAATTGTTTCATCTGGAAAGCATCACGCGGGGTCTGGACACCACCCCGGAAAAGCAGAAACGCTATCGCGCGGAAGCGCAGATTGTCTTAAACCGCTGGCCGGAAATAATAAAAAACGACCCCTACTACAATATCAACCTCACTCGCGAGCGTGAGGATTACTCCCCAAAGTTGTGACGTGGAGCTTAACATGTCAATCTTTTGTTGATTACCCAAACCACCGCATATAAGAACGCGCAGGCAACATTTTTTGGAGTTCAAAATTGGAATTCAAGCCGCTTTCGATTGCAGACGTAGTGTTGATTAAGCCGAAGAAGATCGGCGATGATCGCGGTTACTTCATGGAAACGTTCCGGCAGTCTTTGTTCGAGCAGCATGCCGGCACTATCGAATTCAAGCAGGAAAACCAGTCTCTTTCTGCCTACACGGGGACAGTGCGGGGGCTTCACTTTCAGATTGCACCCCGAGCTCAAGGGAAACTCGTCCGGTGCATCGCGGGCGCGATTTTCGACGTGGCAGTCGATATCCGCGTCGGCTCACCGACCTACGGCCTCTATGTCGCGGCCGAGCTCAGCGCACAGAACGGTCACCAGCTCTGGATCCCCGCCGGCTTTGCTCACGGATTCTGCACATTGCAACCATCAACCGAAGTTAGCTACAAAGTGACTGATTATTACAGTCCTGATCATGATCGCGGTTTGCGCTGGGACGATCCAGCCATCGGTATCGAGTGGCCTGACGTGGCCGGGGGCACCATCCTTTCCGCGAAGGATAAAGCGCAGCCGCTGCTGGCGGAACTTAAAGAGAGCTTTTCTTACGGAACCGGACAAGCTGAGTTGCAACGATAAAAGGCAGGAGTTCGTGCGAAAAATGCGTGTAGTTGTTACCGGCGGTGCCGGCTTCATCGGTTCTGCCGTGGTGCGGCATCTGGTGCTTGTCAAGGGCTATGAGGTGCTGACGGTCGATAAGCTGACCTATGCCGGCACGTTATCGTCGCTGGCCGCTCTCGATAATCATCCTTCTCACAAGTTCCTCAAAGCTGATATCTGCGATCGCGGGGCCATTTCTCGGGCCTTTGAGACATTCAGGCCCGACCGGGTAATGCATCTCGCGGCGGAAAGCCACGTCGATCGATCGATCACCGGTGCCGCCGACTTTGTACAGACGAACGTGGTAGGGAGCTTCACTATGCTGGAATGCGCCCGCGACTATTGGAACACACTTGCAGCGGACGCTAGAGCGGCTTTCCGTTTCCTTCACGTTTCCACCGACGAAGTCTACGGCTCGCTTGGACAGGAGGGGCTGTTCACGGAAGCTACGCCGTACGATCCAAGCTCGCCTTACTCCGCCTCTAAGGCTGCATCTGACCACTTGGCAAAGGCCTGGGCGCGAACATACGGTCTGCCGGTAGTGGTGTCCAACTGCTCAAATAACTATGGTCCGTATCACTTCCCCGAAAAGCTCATACCGCTGATCATTCTGAATGCGCTTCATGGCAAGCCCTTGCCCATCTATGGCACCGGACATAACATTCGCGATTGGCTATATGTCGAAGATCATGCCCGCGCTCTCGACATTATCGCCGAAAGGGGAGCTATAGGGGAAACATATAATGTCGGCGGTCGCAACGAACGCTCCAACATCGATGTGGTCCACCGAATTTGCGAATTGATGGACGCCTTTCGGCCCGACAACGCGCCCCATGCACGGCTCATCCAATTCGTCGCCGATCGGCCGGGGCACGACGCCCGCTATGCGATCGACGCCACCCGCCTCGAGACAGAGTTGGGATGGAAGGCCCAGGAAACGTTCGATACAGGTATTGAGAAGACCGTAAGGTGGTATCTTGACAACGCCCCCTGGTGGAAACCACTTCGCGACGGATACGATGGTCGCAGACTGGGCCTACCCTCCAGTACGCAGCAGGCGTTATAATGGGAAAAAGAATTCTTGTAACGGGGCGAGAAGGCCAAGTCGTGCGCGCCATCATTGAGCGTGCGCAGGCGTATCCGGATATCGAAATTGTAGCGATCGGGCGACCCAAGCTTGACCTGGGGCATCCGGAAACGATCGAGTCTGCTGTCTCAGCCCTGGAACCGGATCTCATCGTCTCCGCAGCCGCGTTTACAGCGGTGGACCAGGCAGAGAGTGAGGAGACTCTCGCAACAATCATCAATGGAGAGGCGGCGGGAGTGCTTGCCTATACTGCCAGCAGGCTTGATATACCCATCATTCATCTCTCGACAGATTACGTGTTCGACGGCCAGAAGAGCGACGCCTATACGGAGAAGGATCACGTCGCGCCGCTTGGAGCTTATGGGCGCTCGAAACTTGCCGGCGAGCGCGCGGTTGCTTTTGCTACTGAAAATCATACGATCCTTCGGACTGCTTGGGTTCACAGCCCCTTCGGCAAGAACTTTTTGAAAACGATGTTACGCTTGGCAGGCGACCGTGACACGATCAATGTGGTAGCAGATCAATACGGAACACCAACATCCGCGCTCGACATTGCCGACGCGATCCTCAAAGTCGCGAGCAACCTTTTTCATTCCGACAATGATGCTATGAGGGGCATCTTTCACCTGACGAACAGCGGCAAGGCGAGTTGGGCAGACTTCGCCGAGACAATTTTCGATGTTTCCGAGCGAGCTGGCGGGCCGTGTGCGAAAGTGCATCGCATCTCATCTGCAGATTATCCGACACCGGCAAAGCGCCCGGCGAATTCCGTGCTTGATTGTCACAAGTTAGCGATCACGCACGGTGTTCACATGCAGGACTGGCGCACCGCGGCCGAATGCGTAGTCAAGTATGTTTTGAATCGGCAAAACGTCAAGAAAGAATGCGGAGAGTAGCATGAAAGGCATTATATTAGCCGGTGGTAGCGGTACGCGGCTTCATCCAATGACGCTGGTCACCTCGAAGCAACTCGTGCCAGTCTACGACAAGCCTATGATTTATTACCCGCTTTCCACGCTTATGCTAGCGGGCATCAAAGACATCCTGATCATATCTACACCACACGACTTGCCTCATTTCAAACGCCTGCTCGGCGACGGTGCGGATTGGGGAATTCAGCTCAGTTATGCGGAGCAGCCGTCGCCAGACGGTCTTGCACAAGCCTATACCATCGGCGCGGATTTCATTGGCTCCTCGTCGTCGTGCTTGATCCTCGGGGACAATATTTTCTATGGCCATGGGATCACGGAACTTTTCACGCGCGCTGCCGGACGCAGTCAAGGCGCGACTGTTTTCGCCTACCATGTTAGCGACCCGGAGCGCTACGGTGTTGTTGAATTCGACGATAAAATGAAGGCGGTATCGATCGAAGAGAAGCCGGCTGCACCAAAATCCAACTGGGCCGTTACAGGGCTCTACTTTTACGATGCGGACGTCGTGAACATCGCGGCCAACCTTAGGCCGTCCGCGAGAGGTGAACTGGAGATTACAGACGTCAACCGCGCTTACCTTGAGCGCGGTGCATTGAACGTCGAACTCATGGGGCGCGGCTACGCTTGGCTCGACACGGGCACGCCCGACAGCCTTCTGGATGCGGCTGAATTCGTAGCAACCCTTGAGCGCCGGCAGGGTTTTAAGATCGCGTGCCCCGAGGAGATCGCATATCACCAGGGTTTCATTTCAAGCGATCAGTTAGAGAGGCTTGGCCAGCGACTTGGAAAGAGTGCCTACGG
The DNA here is from genome assembly GCF_000379605.1 of Rhizobium giardinii bv. giardinii H152. Classification (GTDB taxonomy): domain Bacteria; phylum Pseudomonadota; class Alphaproteobacteria; order Rhizobiales; family Rhizobiaceae; genus Pararhizobium; species Pararhizobium giardinii. The sequence goes on from NZ_KB902693.1 coordinate 23,960, forward strand.
GAAATACCTGTTGACTCACGTGTTGGCCCAGAGCGGACAAGTTAGAATTGGTCTGGACCCATAAAATTGACCGCGTTAAAGCGTTCCGGTCGATTTCCTGGATGGGAAGTACACCTCCGCCAAGAGCCGCTGGCTGCTCGGTCGGAGGCTTTTCTATATGCTATCCAGCGGATGCGAAGTTGCCAGACAGGTTGCGAAGCCGCCACGCCTCGTCCGGGTCGATCTTTAGGATTTCATTGGCGAGACCCTTGGGATCGAGGATGTATGTCGTATCAATCCGGTAAGCCCATGGGATATCCACGACGCGTTCTGCTTGCGCCCCCAAATTGAAAACGATCACCGGAATTCCCAGTTTCAAGGCGAAGGAAAGCGTATAGCAGTAGGTTTCCGGCCAGATGCTAGGAATAAGGATGAAGTCCGGATGGATGTCGCCGAGATGACGCGCGGCCTCCTCATCCGAGGCATATTGGCCGGTGATTTGGACACCGCATTTGCGCATCGCATCATCGATGTTGCTGTAGCCGATAATGCTGTAATCGATCGGAAGCGCCCGTTCGACGGCGTCTTTTGCGAGACCTAGGATGACGTCGCTTCCCTTGTGCGGCCCGATTGCCCCGATTGTTGCGATCTTCAAGCGGCCATCTGCCGTGCGCCTTGTGGCGGCGGGCATGTCGATGGGAAGTTCCTTATGCGGAACCACGGTCACGTCGATCGTGGGAAACTCGCTTTCAAATATATCGCGGGCCGCATTGCTTGGGGAAAGAACGGATCCGGCAGCCTCAAGGAAGGTGGTATAGGCCTGTTTGCGTTCATAGGGATCACAGACATCGGCCGCGCCATGATTGCGCATGCGTGACCAGGTCCGGCGCGTCTCGATATCCGGCACACCGACATACATGCCGTCAGGGCGGATGAGCTGATAGGCATGCGAAATCGCCGAGTAATCGTGGATCACATAGGAAAATTTGGCCCCCGATCTCTGGATGATCTCCAGCATCCGCTTGTGGTTGAACCAGTCCAGCCCGGCAAAGCTGTTGACGTGGATGCGGCTGGGCTTGCACTCCTTCAACAGCAGCTCGACGAAATCCTGTTCGGTGCGCAGATCGATGCCGGACAGGTTCGGTGCGTAAATCCCGGTGACCAGGCTCGTTTCGACCGAAACCGAGTGGCCGTCATGGACCCTGAGGACGAAATACGGAATGGATCGGCTGTCGAGATCATCCGCAATTTCCGAAATATAGGTCTCGATGCCGCCGCTCCAGGCATGGGTGACGATGACCTCGCAACCCGCCGCATTGGCCGCAAGCCGGGCGAGATCCAGGCGGCGACGGCCGTAGCGCGCCGGGTCCGCCCAGACATGGCTGCCGACAAGCTGCGAATAGTTCGGATGCTTTGCGTTCAGGGCCTTCTGTCCGGCGTTGAAATTCGCGTCCTTGCTTGCGGAAAACGAGACGGCGCCGACATGAAACGCAAAGACGTCGCAGGCGATGAGATTCTTATATCCGGCATTGAGGGCCCGCATGCAGAAATCGTTCTCTTCGCCATAGCCGACTTTGAAGGCGACGGCGTCCAACGCCCCAACCGTATCGATCACCGCACGGCGCATGTAAAAACAGAAGCCGACGCCCGTTGGCGTTTCTACAGACAGGCCTCGGTTTATCTTGGCCGCCATGGCATCCAGATTTTCGGGCGAAATTTCCAGGGACAGATGATTGTCTCGATCGTTCACCGGATAGCTGCAGATGGTGGCGTTGCTCGACAGCGGCGTGATGGTCGCGACCTTTGGATCGCTGTCCGCGTGGGCCAACAGTCGCCCAAACCAACCCGGAAAAACATAGGCATCCGAATTGAGAAGGATGACATCCAGATCTCGCGTCAGCTGCGAAATCGCAAGGTTGACCGTCTGGACGAAGCCGCGATTCACATCGCTTTCGTGATAGTCGAACAGCTGACGCTCGGCCAGCAGGCGCAATTGCGCATTAAGCGCCGCGTCGGGGCCATGATCGTTGACGACCAGAAGGCTGTAGTTTTCGCCATGCCTCGATTTGAGGGCGAAATAGACCGAGGCCAGCGTTTCGTCATACCCCTTGTAAACCGGCAGGACAACGACCGCGCGCGTCGCGTCGTTCAACACGGCTGCCGGAACGGTGTCCCACGCGTCGAGGGACGGTGCGACCGGCTCGAACCACTTCGTCGTTCCCACAGGATTGCTACGATAATTGAGCGCCCGGCCATGCTCGGCAAAATGAACGACCGGCAAAACCCCGCGGCGCAAATCTTTTCGATATTTCCGGACATAGAATTCCGCATCGAACAATGCGGACGGAAACCGGTTTTCCTTCCAGCCATAGAGCATGTAATGCGCGAGCGGATCGATGCCGGCCAGCCGTACGTCCGGGTAGGTTTTAATATAAAAATCGAGATCGAGTTCGGCCCGGACGCCTGCCAAGGTTTCGCCGAAATCCTGGGTGGTGCCGGTAATGGACTCTAGGTCGGCTTTCGCCGGGCCGTCGGGGGCGAGTGTGAAGGATTTCAGGAAGGCGTCGAACCTGTCGAAAAGCTGGTCCGGCTTATTCAGAAGATGTCCGAGGTGAAACCAGGCGTCGGCGCTTCCAAGGTCGGCCGCGCGGCGATAGGAAATTTCCGCGTTTTGGACATCGCGCAATTCTTTGTGGCAATGGCCAAGCTGCACCCAGATCTCAGGGAGATCAGGGTCGAGCAACAGCGCCTGCTCATATTGATGGATGGCGCCATGCCATTGTTTTTCTGCATTCAACCGGTTCCCGGCCGAAACAAACTGCGTCACTGTGGCGGGAGCCTGTTTCAAGCGGCTCAGGTTTATTTTTGCGAAGAAATTTGTCACTCTTACCTCTTAAACGCCGAGCCTTATAAGAAAAATCTGTTTTGACGGCCACACTTTTTTGCAAGAGGTATGACCCATATTCGATTTTGTTAGGTCTTGGCAATTTCTCTCAAGGCGGCCGGTGAAGGTGACGAACTCTTGCCATGAGCTTGGTCGAGACATGAAATTCAACAACTCTTGCGGTTGGGAAATACGCGCGCTATGGACGTGCAGGAGATCATCAACGTCGTGTGGAAATGCTAACTGAGATTGGTTGCGACACGGCTGCTTGTTGGTAATTCACATTTTCTCAAGCTCAAGGCGCTTTGGGTTGAAATGGTAGAAATCGTTGATATTAGGCATATACATCATGTGAATGTAGCCGTTGTCGAGTCCCCGCAGTTTTTGGCCCCTCATCCACACGTTGTTAACATAGACTTTATTCCGCAGGATATTCGTGATGCCATGCGAGGAGCTTGGGATGCTGATCACTTTGCGCCTAGGCTGATATCAATCGACAAAGTTTTCGATGTATTTGTCACTGCTGAAGGCCTAGTTTTCACAAGTGACCATCGCATAATTGCCCAGACCGTCACTCAGCATTCCATTTCCGAACAAGAAAATGCACTGGGTTTAGTCAAGAGTTTCTCGCCTGTAGTCCTGATCGATACATCGTGCGTCCTTATGCGAAAGCGTGGTGACAATAATTACGGTCACTGGCTCGTTGAAGTTCTTCCAAAGCTAGCTTTGGCACGTTCACAATGTCATGTGTCAGGCTTAGCCATTCCCGCCATAAAAGGTCCAATGCAATCTGTGATTCACGATTCATTGACGCTTGCCGACAAAATTGGCACTACGCCTCGCTTCGAACTAGAAGCGAACAAAGTGACCTTTTTCAAAGAATTGATCTTGGTATCGGGAGCTACTGAGCATGGTTCCTATATGTCGCCTCTCATGGTTCGGGAAATCGACCATATGACTGCGAATATTGAAGGGATCGATATGAGGCGACTGTTCGTATCGCGCCGTGGCGCGGGCAGAAACCTCGCAAATCAAGACGTCATAGAGCGCGATCTGGTAAGGAACGGTTTCTTTGTTATGCATCCGGGGGAAATGAATTTTATTTCTCAAGTTAAAGCTTTCAAAAACGCTGAGATTATTGTCGGCGTGATGGGTGCGGGTATGACAAATATAGTATTTGCAAACAGCGGGGCAAAGGTAATCAATTTAAGCCCAGCGACAATGCCGGATACTTTTTTCTATTTTTTATCAATAATCAAAAGGCATGATTATATCGAGTTAAGAGGCCAAAATTTAAATAATACAACGTCATGGGACGAGCAATTTACCATCGATTCCAATTTGATAAATTCCAAAATTTAATTTTTGGACGTTTAGAAAAATCACTTAAAGTCCTAACTTGGATGCATCCTAATACAGAAATTCGCATTATGATTGCTATGGCTTTCCATTATCGGCCTCCTCTCGACTAGAATATCTATACGAAACTGTTCGAGCAATTTGCCATTTTCTTGTCATTGAAATTGATTTTCATTTGTTTACAAACACTTCTATTCAAGAAATTGATGTAAATAAATCGTTACTATCGGATTTAAATGCCACTTTTCCCGAGTTTCTGGGTTTCAAGCGAGGGCTGCATATTCATACAATTCAGGATTTGGCAGATCCCCAACATCTGACTTGGAGCCATAAACCGTCAATTATCAATGCTTTTAACGCCGGTAATCCGCGTAGTGGCAAATGAACCCAGAAAGGGAATGGACATTTAGATGAATTTTGATGCGCCTAGCGGCGGATTGAGATCGGGCGAATAAGCGTATTTTTAATTAATTTTAAAAAATATGTTTGGTTCTACGCATCCTTTAGAGAAAACATTGTCTCGCCTTGACTTTGGCTGGCAGTTGCGAAAAACACGTGCGACGCAGCAATTGTTAACAAGGGCTTCACGAGAAATGCACTTTTGTCTTATTACGGAAGAATTTCAAGGATTGACCTGGGGCGGTGGCATCGGCGTCTGTTTTGCCGGCCTTGCAAAGAGCCTTGCATCCCGCGGCCACAAAGTCGACGTTGTCATAACAAACGATGCCTCTGTTTCACAGTCTTTCAAGCAGATGTCTGCAAGCTTGAAAGATCAAGGTATCATCGTACGGTCTCTGATCGAGATCAAGAATGACGACATCAAGCCCGGACTTCATCGGGATCACATCTTGAAGTCGTTCGAGATTTCTCAGTTTCTGTTGAACAACCATTACGATTGCGTTCATTTCCACGAATATCTGGGCCTCGGCCTCTATACGACCATGGCCAGGCACCAGGGCCTGCTACCCAATACTATCGTGGTCACGCAAACCCACGGCAGTACGGAATGGGTACGACGGCACAATATGTTCCTTCCCGATATTTCCATACTCGAAATCGAAGGCATGGAACGGCGACAGATCGAGCAGTCGGATTTCGTCGCAAGCCCCAGCCAGTACATGCTGGATTGGTATGCGGAAAATGGGGTCAAGCTGCCGGCAAACGGCCTGATCAATTGGTTGCTGCCGCGATGGCTGGAAAAGACCGAAACGCCGGTCGAACTGACCACGCGCCCGATTGCGCCGGGTCAACTCAAAGAGCTGATTTTCTTTGGGCGACATGAGCCGCGCAAGGGGATCGAAATCTTCGTGGAAGCCGTCAAAAGGCTGTCGGGCAAAGTGGATCTCGATATCACCTTCCTGGGCCGGTTCGACATGATTGATCGGGAAAATTCCGTATCCTACATCCTCCGTCACCTGCGAGACTTCCCAGGTCGCCTGACGTTCCTTGGGGATTACACGCAGGATCGGGCACACCGCCTGATGCTGCAGCGTCCCGACGCACTCTGCGTCATGCCATCGCTGATCGAGAACAGCCCCTGCACTGTCGGCGAAGCCTTGACGTTGGGGCTTCCCTTTCTCGCGTCCGACGTCGGCGGGACACACGAGCTTATTCGAAACGAGAGCCGCGACGATGCGCTGGTCAAGCCTGTCGCGTCCGCACTGGCGGAAAAGATTCTAAAGATCGCAGAGCACGGTCAGCCGGCCGTAAGCGCGGCTCTGGACCCCGTTCAAATTGCAGACCGGTGGGAGAAGCTGCATGCGGATCTCCAGGCCACAATCCCAGCGCGCGTCGCGGCCGACGACAAGCCCCTCGTCTCTATCATCGTCACGCACTACGAGCGGCCCGACCTGGTAACGCGGGCTGTGGAGCATCTGTTTGCGCAGACTTACGAAAACATAGAAATCATTCTCGTGGATGACGGCAGCCCGCGAAGCACGACGCAGGCAAGGCTGGACGAACTGGAGACAAAATACGGCGGCGAGCGGTTCCGAGTGATCCGCTCCGCCAATCGTTATCTGGGCGCCGCACGCAATCTGGGCGCTAGCCACGCGCGCGGGACATATCTTATGTTCCATGATGACGACAACATTGCCGAGCCTCAGGAAGTCGAGACCTTCGTCAAAGCGGCCTTGACCGGCGGTTTCGAAATCCTTACCGCCCAGTCGTTCATATTCTTTGATCACGACCATCCGGAACTGGGGAAAATAGAATATTTCCCGATCGGCATCGGTGGCGATTTCTCGTTCTTCCGCAATCGGTTCGGTGACGCCAATGCGCTGATCCTTAAAGAGACATTTGACCGGGTCGGCGGCTTCTCGGAGCATTACGGCGTGGGATGGGAGGACTGGGAGTTCTTCCTGAGAGCCCATGTTCATGGCGCGCGCATGGGCATCGTTCCGGTCGCCTTGTTCCGATATTTCGCGTCCGGCACCGGAATGCTGGCAAGCGGCTTGCCAAGGCTCAACAATTTCCGGATTTTCGACGCCGTCCGCCACATGAAACCGGTGCTGAGTGCCGATCTCCTGCAACTGGCTCGCCGGGACGAAGTCGGCCAGCAGATTCTGGACCGGACATGGTGGGGCTTTGAGAAGATGGAGTTTCGCGACATCCATCGCAAGATCATGGGATTCGAACCCAACTCGGATGACGCATTGATACTGCTGGTGGAGCTTGCATTCAATCTGGGGCGCATCGACGATGCAGTCGCACTCGGAATGACCAAAACCGCAGCGCGCCGCGAATTGGCAAAGATCGTGTCAGCATCTGTTCTCAACAGGGCGGTTCGCCCGCGGATGCCGTACATAGCAGAACACTGCGACGTACCTGAAGACGACGACATCGATGCCTATCGGCTATCCGGCTGGATTGCCGGGCCCGACATGCTGCCTGTGCAGATTGTCGGGGCAACGATCGGGGACACCTATTTCCGTGTCGTTTCGCTGAAGGAAGTTGTTCGATATGACGTATATGAGGCCTACGAGCGGTGCGGGCTGCCGAATGTCGGCTTTGATGCCTATCTGCTTGCTAGCGAACAGCCGATGCCCGACACCGATGGTGTGGGGGCGCAGCGCATGAACTTCCATGGCGAAAACGGCAAAGGCGATATTACGCTTTACTTGCAGCACGACAATCCCGCTGCCTGCGTCGGCTGGCTCGAAGCTCTGTCGGATCTGGCGGTTTGCCACATCGATCGGCCGAATGCTCCGGCTCGATCGGCCACGGCTCGGCTTGAAATCTGCGTCTCCAACAATCCGAAGGACATTGTTGCGTTGATCGGCGCCCGATCCATGCCCCTGGTTGCCATGGGAGACGGTTACTTCGACGCTAACGTCGACATGACGTCCCTATCGACGGACGACGCTGTAATCCGCCTGCTTTCGCCAACGCGCCTCTTTATCCTGGACGCGGTGATTTATCATGCGCGAGGCGATGTCCTGTCGGAGAGGGCTTTAGCGTCGCATGCTGATATCTCGCCGACAGACCGCGAGAACGAACGCAACCGTGCAGACACAGGCGTGTCTGCTGCATAGCCGGAATTGCAATGTAATGTCAGGACGGCTCGATTGTAGGCACAGTTGTGTTCTTCACCGAAAGTGACCTACGAAGACGGTGTCAGGAAAGGGCAGGCTTTATGACCGCAGAAAACGTTATTGTCGATGATTCCCCATCGGCGAAGTCCATGGCTTCATGGAGCAAAGGCATCAAGCACGAACTCGGGTTCTGGAAACATTGGCTGGCTGCCCGCGCCGGGGGCACTGGCATTTTGAAAAGCGATTGAAGCCCAACAAGGCGGTTGAAGGACTTTGATTGAAATTTTGGCCCAGTTCAATTTCACCGAGCGGGACGGTGACTTCATCATCTGGAACAAAAACCAGAGTGTGAATGTCGGACAGTCGCTTTCGATGAAGGCGACGGTCCAAACCAGACGTTACGATGGCAAGATCGGCGTCATCATCACCAAGGCGGTCGCTTGTTGCGCATTACGGCAATCAGGCGATGGAAAGCCTCTGACAGTCGACCAGAACCGGCGCGGCTTTTGAGGCACCTTTCCACGCATATGTTAGACAGACGCCGAAGAATCCGCACTAAGGATTGTCAACAGGAAAATCTTGAGATGTCGGAAAAGGGAGTTTCGATATGGAAAACTGGGCGCATGCCTTTGAGGCCATCGGCGACAATTGCGAATTCGGCTTCATGCAGCAGAAAAAGGGCGTCGATGAAGGCGCTCTGTTAAAATGGTGCCGGATCATGGCCTATCAGGATCTCCTGACCTTTCTGGAAGCGCCGCAAGCGGCGTTTTACCAGCGCGAAAACCTATCTCCGACATTCGACGACATGCTGTGCGATGCAAGTTCGGGAATCCTGTACCACACAGTGCTGTACAGCCGCGAGGAGAATGGCGAGCGGCAATTTAACGCGCAAGGCGATGAGTTCGACAGGATCTATGCGGCCGAACTCGAGAAGAAAACCTACATGTACAACAAGTTCTTCGACGGGCTCAGGGGCGCGGAGAAATTCTATGTGTTCAAGATGAACGGCACGAACGATGTGGCGATGGCCACGGAAATCGGTGCTTGTCTCGCCACCTTCAATCCTCAGAACCGCCTCCTCTATGTCACAGATGAGAATGCGCAACGCATCGGAACGGTCGAGAAGCTGAACGACAATACGTATCGCGGCTATATTCAGGCGCTTGCCCCCTATTTCCCGGTAACTGATGCCAAGCTCGAATACTGGGAGCCCATGTGCGACGAAGCCTTGCGTGTGATGCGGGCTTAGAGCAGCACGTTGCCATCCTTCTGCTGTCCGGAAAAGATAAAGGAACTCTGAGATGACATCGGGCAATGCACATTGCATTATCACAGGCTGCTGGCCGGCCTTTCGGAATATGCGCAATCGAGCAAGACTGCCGAGGTTGCCGACGATCCGCGGCTGATCGTCTTTTCGACGGAAATGTTCCAGGGAAGCCGCCGGCGCGTCGGGGATATGTGGATCGCCTGCCGGCGTTTTGTAGGCTCTTGGTGGTCGGAGAAATTGAGACAAGGCGGGGAGAGGCAATGAAAGTCGGTTTTTTCACTGATACATTCGATCAGTTCACGTCTTTGGATGACAAGTATGGTACGGTCTCGTGGAACACAGGCAACATCCTTTTTCTTGAGGCGATCAAGAAAACGATCGAATGCGATATCATCCATTCCTGGGACGACTGGAAAATGGAAGATTATGACGCATTTATCACGACCGATTTGATTTGGATCCAAGAGAGCACCGAGCCATCTGGGCGCCTATTAAATCGCATCAAGGTTGCCAAGGATCGCCCGATCATACCAATAAGCGTTGGCCTCCAGGCTCACGAATTTGACCCGAACTTCACACTGCATCCCCAGATGCTGTTTACCCTTAAGGAGATAGAATCTAACTGCACGTTGGCGGTTCGAGGCGAATACACTGCCGAAACGCTGCGGCGTCACGGCGTGAACAACATCGAGGTCATTGGCTGCCCGTCGATGTATCAAATCCCTTTCTACTCCGACAGCTTAGATTTCCTTAATAAAACCCCGTCTGTGGATTTTGTGACAGCGAACTATCGTTCTTTCTATGGGGAACTGAACCCCACTGATCACCAGAGGCTGCATTACATCGCAACACACTGCCATGGTTTTTCCGAACAGACGCTTCTAGCATTGACCCCGACATTAATGCCTGACGAGAAAGTCAGGCAGTGGTTCGACCGTCATACGCATCTGTTCTTTGACCTAGAATCATGGGTGCGTCACGATAGTCGATATGACTTCAGTTTCGGGCTGCGTTTTCACGGCAATGTAGCGGCGATTTTGGCTGGCGTGCAGTCTTTGTTTCTTACCATCGACAGCCGCACCAAAGAAATGACCGATTACTTTGCGCTACCATCCATTAGCGCTGAGAGTTTTTCTATTGATGAACCTTTAATCGAACACGCTCAGCGGACTGATTACGCGCCGTTCCTGAACGTCTACAAAGAACGACTGAATACCTACACTAACTTTCTTCAGAAGAACAACCTCCGGCTCACGAAAGACTATAGTGATCGCCTTTCGTTGTTCCAGTGTTAGCTAGCCCTAGAGTGCCCGGCGCATAATTTCATGCCAGCGACCAACCGGTGAAATTTCCGGGGCCATTGCGATAACGCCGGTATCGTACTGGGGTTCCTGATGGGAACGCCGTCTCACATGTCTGGATAGCATGAACCCCGTTGGGCCAGACAATCTGCGTACCAAACCATCCGCCAGCCCCCGGCGCATTGGCCGCGTCGTAGCAGGTGAAAAACCCGTTTTGCAGAGGCACATCGTTACAGTGTTACAGTCTGTGACAACTCCGGCTAAAGGCGCAACGTTGCTGGAGACACCCAATGCGGTTCTTGCGAGTGCCGGGTTTGCAGTCAGATATGGAGCGGTGTCAGTCATGTTGGTGTGGACGGCCCCCAGCACGGCATCGATGTGCCAGAATGAGGTCGTTGAAGATCTCAAGCAAAGGAGACCGTCCGTGGAACATATTATTCGAATTGGCATGGATACTTTGCGCATTCCGATGATGCCGGACGGCTATTCCAATGTGAAGCCGGACATTCGTTCCAATTTCATGCCGGACACGATTCCGATTTGAAGTCGGACAGTTGGGGTGCCTCTGGGTCGTCAGGTTTTTTGACGTGAAGCGGCTTGGCGGTCAAGCCTGAGTTGTTTCAGCAGCGGTCACGGAACGTTGCTTTCGCATGCTCTCGCCGGAAAGTTCGATGCGGTAGGCATTGTGGACAAGCCGGTCGAGGATGGCGTCGGCGATCGTGGGATTGCCGATCATGTCGTGCCAATGTTCGACGGGGACCTGGCTGGTTACAATCGTGGACCGTTTCTCATAGCGGTCTTCAACGATCTCCAGGAGGTCGCGCCGTTGCTCGTCGCTGAGTTTCTCCGGCCCCCAGTCATCAAGGATGAGCAGGTCGGTTCTGGCCAGCGCCTTGAGGACCTTTGGATATCGGCCGTCGCCACGCGCCAAAGCAAGGGTGGCGAAGAGCCTGGGGAGGCGATGATAGGCGACGGAGAAGTCTTCGCGGCAGGCCTTGTGTCCGAGAGCGCAGGCAAGCCAGCTCTTGCCCACGCCGGCTGGCCCGATCATGAGCAGGCTGTGACGCTGCCGGATCCAGTCGCATCCGGCAAGCTTCAGGAAGAGATTGCGATCAAGGCCGCGGGTGGCGCGGAAATCAATATTCTCGATCTGGGCGTCATGGCGGAGCTTTGCCGCCCGAGCCCTGGCCTCGAAGCGCTTGTGACGGCGTGAGGTGGTCTCTCGCTCAAGAAGAAGAGCGAGCCATTCACCATGCTCGAGGTGCCTGGCTTCCGGTTGCGTGTCGAGCTCCTGATAGGCGCTTGCCATGCCGGAAAGGCCGAGTTCGCGCAGCATGTCGATGGTGGGATTGATCAGCATGATTGGGTGTCTCCTCAATGAAAGTAGCCGGGACCACGCAGGTTGGCGTGTTCGATGACGGCGGCCGGTTCGGTGGACGGTTTTTTGCCTTTGTAGGTGGCGATGAGCGAGGTGATGGTCTTGCAGTTCAAACCGCCGATCTCGACAGCGCGTGCTGAAACGGCCTCGGCCTGGTCGTGGCCGATATCGCGGTAAAGCCGCAGGATCCCCAGGCATGTTCTGAAGCCTTGTTCCGGATGCGGTCGGCTGGCGAGAATGGCGATGATCAGCCCTTCGGTCTGCTGCCCGATGGACGCGCCCCATCGCCGGAAGCGCTCCGGCGTCCATTCGGCATAGCGGCGATGTGAACTGGGCATATGCGCGGGGTCTGTTCCGTAACGCGGGCCACCATAGCGGCGCTGATGCACCGCGACGCGTTTGCCGCGATGGAAGATCTCAATCATCCGAGCGGTCGCCCGGATATCGACCTGCTGGCGGATGAGAGCGTGCGGGACCGAATAGAAGAAGCTCTGGAATTCCACGTGGTAATCTGTCGACACCCGCGCCAAGCGCCATTCGGCGAACTCGTAATGCTCGGTGGGCAAACTTGCGAGTGCTGCCTGTTCGACCGTCTCAAACAGGTGCCGACGACTGACGCCCAACCGGCGCATGACATGATTGTTGATGCGCTCCAGCATCTCGGCGATCGCGGCGTTGGCCTCGGCGAGCGAGAAGAAGGTCTGCTTGCGAAGACGGCCGAGAATGCAGCTCTGGGCGAACCGCATGCCATTCTCGACCTTGGCCTTGTCCTTCGGGCGTCGCGGCCGGGCTGGCAGGACACCGACGCCATAGTGAGCAGCCATGACCCCGTAGCTGCGGTTGATCTCGGGATCGTAGAAGCTGGCGCGGCTGACGCCGGACTTCAGATTGTCCGGCACGATCAGCCGGGGCACACCGTCGAAGAAGCTGAACATGCGCACATGCGAGCCGATCCAGTCCGGTAGGGTCTGCGTCCAGGTGGCTTCCGCGTATGTGTAGCTCGACGCGCCGAGCACGCCGAGGAACAGTTCCGCCTCGCGGATCTCACCGGTCTTGCGATCGACGATCGGCACCTTCTTGCCGGAATAGTCCACGAAGACCTTGTCACCAGCGACATGTTCCTGGCGCATCGTCGGCGACAGGCGCTTCTCGAAGCCGCGAAACAGCTCGCAGAAGCGGCTATAACCATACCCATCCTGATGGACGCTGCGATATTCCTCCCACAGGATCAGCAGCGTCACGCCGGGCTTCTTCAGCTCGATGGAAAGTTCGGCCCAGTTCGGCTCCTGGCGTAGTCGCTTGCCCGGCTTGACGCCGGCGCGGGTGAAAAGCCGATGCTCCAGAGCATCGTCTGTCAGTTCTCCTGGCAATGGCCAGTTCAGTCCGGCAGCTTTAGCCCGATCCAGGTTGTCTTGCACCGTGCTTCGGGCGATCCCGAGCATTGCCGCAATCTCGCGCACGCTTGTTCCACCGTACGCATCCGAGGTGGGCCGCCTTGTAGGAACTGTCGGATCTGGCACTGACTGTCCTTATTGACGTCAATACGGACAGTGCGGAATGGAACGACTTGAGATTGTCGATAGCGGCCGGCGGCGACGCTTCAGCAAAGAGATGAAGCTGCAGATTGTCGCTGAGAGTTATTCGGAACCTGGCTTGTGTGCGACGACGGCGCGGCGACATGGAATATCGCGTTCGCAGTTATATGAATGGCGCCGGCTCGCACGAGCGTGGCAGCTGGATGTTGCGTCGCCTGTCGGCGGCTTTGTCCCGGCGCTGCTTGTTCCAGAGATAGAGCCGGCAGCAGGGTCATTGCCGGACGCCGGCCGGATGGAGGTTGTCAGCGCCAATGGTCGCCGTGTGATCGTGGACCGCGATGTCGACGTTGAGGCGCTGCTTCGGATCATGCGCGGACTGGAGGCGCTGCGGTGAATCCGTTTCCGATGGGAACAGGGGTCAAGGTCTGGCTTTCGACGGGGTATACGGACATGCGCTGTGGCTTTCCCTCTCTGGCGCTTCGGGTGCAGGAGGTTCTGAAGCATGATCCGCTGTCAGGGCATCTCTTCGTCTTCAGGGGCCGCAGATCGGATATTTTGAAGATCATCTGGCATGACGGTTTGGGTGCCTGCCTTTTTACCCGGCGGCTGGAGCGAGGCCGGTTCATCTGGCCGAATGTGGAGGGCGGTGCGGTTGCGATCTCACCGGCGCAGCTGTCTTATTTGTTGTCCGGGATCGACTGGCGCAATCCGCAGGAAACCTGGCGTCCGACACGGGTCGGATAGCATTATTCCATTGAAATTACAGGGAGAATCTGATCGAATGGCTTCATGACTTCGAAGCCTGCCGATCTTCCTGCGGACCTTGCGAGCGCCTATCTGGCGCTGCTTTCCGAGCGTGAGATGTTACAGGCTGAACGTGATGTCGTTGTTGCCGAGCGCGATACCGTCGTCGCCGAGCGGGACATTGCGGTGGCGCAAGCCGCCAATGCACAGGCCATGCTGTCGGACAGTGAGGCCTTGATTGCCAGTCTGGAGCTGGCGATCGAAAAGCTGAAGCGCGAACTGCGCGGCCGGCGATCCGAGCGCACGGCGCGCCTGATCGACCAGATGGAATTGCAGCTCGAAGAACTGGTGATGGCGGCGACGGAGGATGAAGCCGCAGCGCAGGCGGCTGC
>NZ_KB902694.1 GCF_000379605.1 Rhizobium giardinii bv. giardinii H152
CGCCGACCCGCGCGCGCCCAAAATCATTGCGTTCGAATCGGTCTACTCGATGGATGGCGACATTTCGCCGATCAAGGAGATTTGCGATCTCGCCGACAAATACGGCGCGATGACCTATCTCGACGAGGTTCATGCCGTCGGCATGTACGGCCCGCGCGGCGGCGGTATTGCCGAGCGCGAAGGCCTGATGCATCGCCTGACGGTGATCGAAGGCACGCTGGGCAAGGCCTTCGGCGTCATGGGCGGCTATATCGCAGCATCGAGTGCGCTGTGCGACTTCATCCGTTCGTTTGCCTCCGGCTTCATCTTCACGACGGCCCTGCCGCCGGCGCTNGCNGCCGGCGCTGTCGCCTCGATCCGGCACCTCAAGGAAAGCCAGATCGAACGCTTCGCCCATCAGGAACGGGTTCGCCGNCTGCGCAANCTNCTCGACAAGAACGGCATTCCGCACATGNCCAATTCGAGCCACATCGTGCCGGTGATCGTTGGCGATGCGGCCAAGTGCAAGTGGATTTCCGATCTCTTGCTCGACAATTGCGGCATCTATGTCCAGCCGATCAACTATCCGACGGTGCCGAAGAAGACCGAGCGCCTGCGTATCACGCCGACGCCGCTGCATTCGGACGCCGACATCGACCACTTGGTCGGCGCGCTGCACCAGCTCTGGTCGCGCTGCGCGCTGGCGAGGGCTGTTGCGTAAGTTATGACTAACCTATTGAATTGAATCAGGCCGCCGCTCCGGCGGCCTTTTCCTTTTCGGCGATCGCTTCGGCGGCACGGGCGCGGGCTTCGCTGTCGGCGGCGAAAACGTCATCCATGGAGACGGCCGGGGCCACTGCCGTCATGCGGTCCATGACCGCCTCGGCGATGTCCGCCATGTCGAGGAAACCGATACGGCCCGAGACGAAGGCCTCGAAGGCGACCTCTTCGGCCGCATTCATGACTGCGCCCTGCAGGCCGCCGCGCTCCATTGCCGTGCGGGCAAGACGCAGCGCCGGAAAGCGGACTTCGTCCGGCGCCTCGAAATCCAGCCTTGCGAGTTTGGCGAAGTCCAGCCGATCGACATTGAGTTTCGTCCGCATCGGATAGGTGAGCGCATAGCCGATTGCGGTGCGCATGTCGGGACAGCCCAGCTGGGCGATCACGGAGCCGTCGGTGTAGCCGACCATCGAATGGATGATCGATTGCGGGTGGACGACGACTTCGATCTGGCTTGGCGCCACATTGAAGAGATGCTTCGCCTCGATCATCTCCAGAGCCTTGTTGAACATCGAGGCGCTGCCGATCGAGATCTTCAGGCCCATCGACCAGTTCGGGTGGGCGCGGGCGATCTCCGCCGTCACGCCTGCCATCTGCTCGCGCGACCAGGTGCGGAAGGGACCGCCGGATGCGGTGAGCACGATCCGTTCGACGGCGTGGCGCTGATCGTCCTCCAGCGACTGGAAGATCGCGCTATGTTCGCTGTCGACCGGGATCAGCCGTCCACCGCCTTCGGCAACCGCGCGCACGAAGAGATCGCCGGCGGAGACCAGACATTCCTTATTGGCGAGCGCGATATCGGCACCGCGCTTGGCGGCCGCGAGCGTCGGCGCAAGGCCGGCGGTCCCGACGATGGCGGCCATCACCCAATCGGCGTTGCGCTCAGCGGCTTCGATCAGGCCGCTGCGGCCGGCGGCGACTTCGATACCGGTGCCCGCCAGGGCCGATTTCAGGCTTTCGTAGTGCCGCTCGCTGGCAGTCACGGCGAGTTCCGCACCTGTTGCCTTGGCCTGCTCTGCGAGCAGGTCGATGTTGCCATTGCCGGTCACGGCGGCAATCTCGAACGCGTCACGGCCGCCGAGCTGGTCAATGACGTCGAGCGTATTGGTGCCGATCGAGCCTGTGGAGCCCAGTATGGTCAAGCGGCGTTTTTGAGGTGCGCCGGAGGTCATGGCCAAGTCCCGTTGTTTTTCTTGTTTCATGCTAGGCTCTACAGGTGAACGCGGCCGTCAACAAGGGTAGTCTGAAAACCGGACGAAGCGATATGGTCGCGGTTGGCGCGATTCGCGGCAAACGGTGTCAATTCGGAAGGGCGAGATCCCACATGTTGAAACTTGCGCTGTTCCTCTCCTGCTCCTGTGTGCTGCTCGATACCGCCTCGGTATCGACCGTCGTTGCCAAATCCGTGCCGGCCGAACTCGTCGGGACATGGCTTGCCGAGGATATCGGCGGCGGCGGCGTGATCGACGACTTGCAGACGACGCTCGAAATCAACGATGACGGCACCTATTCCGGTTTTGCCGGCTGCAATCACTACACCGGCACATTCAACCTGAAGACCGACGAGATCATCTTCGGCCCTGCCGGCACCACGCGCAGAACGTGCGTTCCGGCGGTGATGGATCAGGAAAGGAAGTTCCTCGATGCGCTGAAGAGCGGGCTTTCGTGGAGGACGGAGGGCACCAAACTGGTGCTTGCGAAACCCGATTCAAGCACCGCCTTGCAGCTTGCCCCGCGCCACTCATAGCGCGGTTTCGTTTTTCCCCGCTTCAAAGACGCTCCATCATTGTTTTCGAGCATTCCGGACGGAAAACCGTCTCGCACTTTTCTTGAATTGGCTTCGGTCCTAGACCAGCCGCGCGCGGCAGCTTTGCCGGTTCAGAGGGCGGTAACCGGCACCCGGATGCGGCGCGACGAGCCGCTGGCCGCTTAAAGTGGGTTTTCTGCCGGTTCAAGCACCGTCGCCTGCAGGCGCTCTGCAACGACGGAAGCGACGAAGGCCGCATGTTCCGTCACCTGCGGCAAGCCCATGAGTTCGCCGAAGGTGCCGCGTGCCAGCGGACCGGCAATCAGCAGCGACGGCGTCACGCCGACGGCGGGGCCGATGGCTTCGGAATTGCGGGTACAGGCAAGCCCAAGGCCGGTCGGGTCGAGTTCGAGATAGCCGCTCCCGGCCAATTCCGCGAGAAAGGGCTGGCTGGCGAGGATGCCGCCATGTCCGGGACCGGTGGTCACGACGACGGCATCATAGGTTCGCTCCACAGTCTCCCGGTGGCGGCGGAGGCGCAGCGCACAACGGACAGTCTCATTCTCGACACCGGTGCCTGCGATCGACCCGGCAAGGATTTCAAGGCGGCCCTTAGCGATCGCCTCGTCCAGTGCCGCTTCCACCTGTGGCGCCACACGGAAGCGGTGGACATCCCAATAGGGCCGCAGGTGCCGGACGATGCGCCGCCGTTCCGCGATCGGCAGGATCTGCCAGATCGATTGGCCCT
This sequence comes from Rhizobium giardinii bv. giardinii H152, assembly GCF_000379605.1. Taxonomy (GTDB): domain Bacteria; phylum Pseudomonadota; class Alphaproteobacteria; order Rhizobiales; family Rhizobiaceae; genus Pararhizobium; species Pararhizobium giardinii. Next base: position 3,255 of record NZ_KB902694.1, read on the forward strand.
GCGCCCGCACCTGGTCGATGACGCCGTGCCAGGTGAGACCGGCTGCCGTTGCCTCACGAATGGCGTTGCGGACGTTCATCAGCAGGGCAGGGGCCGTGAAGGCTGGATCGGTCAGGAAATCACCGGTGGGATCTTGCGGAAAGGGCGCATGTCCCCGGGACCGCAGGCCGCGGCGGGAGATCGCCGTGATCGCGCCGGTGTGCCCCTTGAGTGCCAGCGATGCGATCACATCGGCAGAGGTCAGGCCGTTGCCGATGACCAGCACCCGGTCGGACGAGCGGATCGCGTCGAGCGCGCCTGCTTTCGTCGGGTCCGGCACGAAGCGCGGATGGTCCTTCAGCAGCGTCTGAAGCCCGCCCGGTGCCACCGGTGGTGGATGGCTGGTGGCGATGACGACGATATCGGCCAGGGTCTCGCCGCCGCCCTCATCGACGAGGCACCAGCGCTGTCCGTCGCGCAGCAGATGCGCAACGGCTGCGCGACGATGCCGGACGGCGCCATCGGCGATGAAAGGCTGCAGCATGGCATTGATATAGTTGCCGAACACGTTTCGCCGGGGAAAGAGATTGCCGTCCGGCCGCAGGGCATCGGCATCACCCGCGGTTGCCGAATGGGAATCGATCCAACGCAGGAAATGATCCGGCTCGTCGGTGAGAAGGCTCATGCGGGCGGCGGGGACGTTGATGCGGTGGGCGGGTTCGGCCGTGTCATAGGCGAGCCCCCTGCCGAGGCCGTCGCGCGGTTCGAAGACGATGATCTCCGGCGCCGGGCCGCGGTCCGCCTGCGCGAGATGGAACGCCGTGGCCGCGCCGGAGACGCCGCCGCCAATGATGGCGATCACCGGTCGGTTCGCTTTCGAGGCTGTCGATTCGCCGGGTGCTGACAGGGTCATCGGATTGACGATCCATTGGTTCATGACATCTCACCGTCGCCAATGCTTATAGTCTATAGTTTTTATCAATATTAGGCGGCGGTCAAGCCTGTAAGTTTTCGTCCCGTTTGCCGCGCAAAAGCAAGATATGATTTTACCCGAGGCGGTACAGTCAGGCTTTCAATCAGGAATTTTCGTCGAGAGCACCGAGAACGCGGCGGAGCAATTCGTCCTCCTCCCACACGCCATGCCGGTAAAGGGTCAGCACCAGCGCTGCCACCGGATCGTTCGCATCGCTGTCGGGCGTTATGTTGCGGGCGACCTTGGCCGCGTCGAAGACCCGCTGACAGAGTTCAACGTGATGCGGCAGCATCGGCTCGTTGCGCCATTTCCTCATGCCCCCTGTCCCCCATCGCATCAGAAAATGCGTCTGCTCGGCGAAGCGTCATCCACGGCGACACAAGCGCGTCCCCTGAAGCTTGCATGCCTCGCGCCCGGCATGGGTGGCGGCCGAATATGGCGGTTTTCTGACTGGAGAGATTCGCAAAGTGGATAGCGGCTGCGGCTTTTGTGGCAAATTGTGCAATATCAGGTCGGCTCGGTTGCGGCGGCAGGATCCATCATCGGAACCGAAGTGTTCAGATCGTTCCTGACATATTTGATCAAGAGGATGCTCAGGATCGAACCCACGATCACGAAGACGACGGCTCGCATGGTCATTTGCATTGCATTGTTTCCTGTTTAGGTGCTGTGCAAACGTATGGAGTGCGAGGTTGTTCCGGAAGGGCGGTCACGAGAAATAATCCGTTTTGGTGACTACTTCGTCCAGATTTAAGGTGAGGCGCCCAAACCCGCATGAGCAAACAGGCATGCCGCGGCCAAGGCGAGACGCGCCGATGTGCCGAGCGCGGACTGGTTAATCACGACAGCCAATGCCACTCCGAGCGTAGTGATCGTAGCGCCAATGCCAATGCCATTGCCGCTGAATGCCATGACGGCCGAGGACAGGCTGATGGCACTGGCAAGCGCGGTGGCGGGCGATAGAAGGATGGCGTGGTCCGTCGTCGCCAGGAAAATCTGGCGGAACCGGCTGATGCTGAAGCCCATGGCAAGGCTCAGGAACAGGGCGGCGAGAAGTTCGGATGGCATCACACCGCCCGGGATCGGTGAGGGCCGTTTTCCGAGGTCGGCTTTCCGACCGGGCTCTCAACTTTGGACTGTGCCTGCGAAAAGGCCTGGCCGACGCCGATCAGGATCGGATTGTCGTCGCCTATACGCACTACCGCGTCCGCCAGATCGCCGACCGTGCCGATCCAGCGTTTTTCATTGCTGCGGGTGACCGCGCTCATCACCACGGCCGGGGTCGCGCCGTCCATGCCGGCGGCCAGAAGCCTGGCACGAATCTGACCGGCGGTTCGGCCGCCCATGTAGAAGATCGTCGTGGTGCGCGGTTCGGCCAGATTCTGCCAGTCGAGATGTTCGGGCAGGTTGCCGAGGCGCGAGTGACCGGTGACGAAGCGCACGGCCTGTGCGTGATCGCGATGCGTCAGCGATACGCCGAGACGGGCGGCCATGGCGCTGGCGGAGGTGATGCCGGGCACGACGTCGACGGGAATGCCCTGCCGTTCGAGACAGGCGATTTCCTCGCCGGCGCGACCGAAGATCATCGGGTCTCCGGATTTCAGCCGCACCACGCGCTTTCCGGCCTTGGCGAGCTGGATCATTATCGCGTTGATGTCTTCCTGCTTGCAGCTCGTCCGGCCGCCACGCTTGCCGACCAGCATGCGCTTTGCTTCACGGCGGGCAAGTTCCAGCACCTCGTCGGACACGAGATCGTCGAACAGGATGACATCGGCCGCCTGCAGCGCGCGCACCGCCTTGAGCGTCAAAAGCTCCGCATCGCCTGGGCCGGCACCCACCAGCGTCACGCGTCCGCTGCAGGATGTGTTCTTCGTGGCAATCCGCCCGGCGTCGGCAAGGAGGCCGGCTTCGGTTTCGGCCTCGGGTGCCGTGCCGAAGGCGCGATCGACAAAATTCTCCCAGAAGGCGCGTCGCGGTGCGCCGGGGCCGACGCGTGCGTTGACTTTGTCCCGGATCGAATACGCCAGCGCCGCCCAGGATTTCAGGGCCGGCGGCAGCAGCGTCTCGATGCGTCGGCGGATCGCCTGGGCGAGGATCGGGGCGGCACCATCGCTGGAAATGGCGACGACGACGGGTGAGCGGTTGACGATCGAACCGAACTGGAACTGGCAGTATTTTGGTTCGTCGATGACGTTGACCGGCACGCCGGTCCTGCAGGCCGCGTCGAAAAACGCGGCAGCGGCGCCATCGTCTTCGCAATCGGCAATGGCGATGGCCGCAGCTTCGAAGGATGAAGGCGACCATTGTTCCTTGTGATGCTCGAACCGGCCGTCGTCCTGCATCAGGGTTGCGAACGTTTCGCTCAGCTCTTCCGCATAGACGTGGACTTCCGCACCGCAGGCCGCCAGCAATTCCGCCTTCCAGGCTGCCGCATCCGATCCGCCGGCAACGATGGCGCGTTTTCCTTCGAGCGCCCAGAAGACCGGCAACTTGGCGAGCGGTGCCATGCGGGCAGGGCGGGCGTTCCGGTCACTCGGCAGCAGCTGCAAGGCATCCATCGATGATCCCCCTGATCTCGGCGCGGCACGAGCCGCAATTGGTTCCGGCGTTCAATTCCTTGCCGACAGCCTCGACACTGTGACAGCCACCCCTGACGGCGGCGACGATCTGGTTGACGCCGACGCTGAAGCAGGAACAGACGGTCGCGCCGGGGTCCATGCGGCCGGCGCCGGGTCGCCCGGCAGCAACCGCAAACCGCTTGGCCATGTCGGCATGCCGGACGGTCAGTTGCTCGACCGCCCAGTTGCGCGCAACGGCAACCGGCTGGCGGGCGAGGAAGAGGGCGGCCAGCAAGCGGTCACCTTCGAAGAAGGCGAGCCGCAGGTCGCCGGTCTGGGCGTCGGCATAGCCGAGCGGCTCGATATGGTCTGGAATGCCGAGATGCGTCCGGCACCACTCCGACCAGCTCTCGGGCGCAGCATCTAACGCCAGTTCCAGCCGCCAGCCGCCATCGGCCCTTGCCAGGGCCCAGTAGGTGGTGTCGAGACCCTGCGGTTTGGTGGCGGAAACTGCAAAACCATAGTTTGCGACCTTCAGTCGCCGCGCCGCAATGGCGACGTTCTTCGAGGCCGGCTGACCGGAGAAGGGATCGGTGATCGGGGCCACCACGGCGTCGATACGTGCCTTTGCGGCAAACTGATCGTTCCAGTGCATCGGCACGAACAGGCTGCCGCGAGCCTGTCGCTCGGTAACCAGGGCGCGCACCACGGCCTTGCCGTAGGGACTCTCGATCTCGACGAGGCCCGCGCTGGCGACACCGATTTCCATCGCGTCGCGCGGATGGATTTCCGCGAAGGGCTCGGCGATATGGGCGGACAGGCGGGCGCTCTTTCCCGTCCGTGTCATCGTGTGCCACTGGTCGCGGATGCGGCCGGTGTTCAGCGTCAACGGGAAGTCAGCGCTGGTGCGATCCGTGGCAGGAGCGTTGACGGCGACGAAACGCGCCTTGCGGTCGGCATGGTAAAAGCCGCCGTCGGCGAAGAAGCGGGTGGTTTGCACCTGCGAGGCGGCTGGCTGCGGCCATTGGAATGGGGCAAGCCCGTCATAGGCCGCACCGTCGATCCGCGCGTAGGCGCCGATATCGAAATCACGACCGCCATCGTTTTCGAAGGCCGACAGGGTCGCGTGCTCGGCAAAGACGGTGGCGGCGCTGGGGAACGAGAACGCGTCCTCAAATCCCATGCGGCGGCCGACCTCGGCCAGCTGCCACCAGTCGGCCCTGGCTTCGCCCGGGGCGGGAAGATAGGCGCGCTGGCGGGAAATGCGGCGCTCCGAATTGGTGACGGTGCCATCCTTCTCGGCCCAGCCGAGCGAGGGCAGAAGGACGTGCGCCAGCTTCGTGGTGTCGGTATCCTGCAGGACGTCGGAGACGACGACGAAGGGACAGGCGGCGATGGCGGCTGCAACGGCATCGGCATCCGGCATCGAGACCACCGGGTTGGTGGCCATGATCCAGAGCGCCTTTACCCGGCCGTCGGCGACGGCGCGGAACATGTCGACGGCCTTGAAGCCGGGCCAGCGGGCGATGGCCGGCGATTGCCAGAAGCGCTGGACGCGGTCGCAATCCTCGGCATTCTCGATCGCCATATGGGCTGCGAGCATATTGGCAAGACCGCCGACCTCGCGTCCGCCCATGGCGTTCGGCTGACCGGTGAGGGAGAAGGGGCCCATGCCGGGCCGGCCGATGCGGCCGGTCGCGAGATGACAGTTGATGATGGCGTTGACCTTGTCCGTGCCGGAGGCGGATTGATTGACGCCCTGACTGTAGCAGGTGACGACCTTTTCCGTTTCCTCGAACAGGCGGAAGAACTGGCGCAACTGCATGGAGGGCAGGCCGGTCAATTCCATCAGTTCGGCGATGTCGAGGGCCGAGGCCGCGGCGAAAGCCTCTGCAAAACCAGTGGTATGCGTGCCGATATAGTTCTGGTCGATCGCGGCTGTGCCGGCAAGGTGGGCCAGCAGGCCCATGAACAGGGCTACGTCGCCATCCGGCCTGATCGCCAGATGCAGGTCGGCGATGTCGGCCGTCATCGTGCGGCGCGGATCGATGACGACGACTTTCATGCCGGGCCGCGCGGCCTTGGCGGCGGCGAGGCGCTGGTAGATGACCGGGTGGCACCAGGCGAGGTTGGAGCCGGTCAGGATGACCAGATCGGCAAGCTCGATGTCCTCATAAGTACCGGGAACGGTATCGGCACCAAAGGCACGCCGATGGCCGGCGACGGAGGAGGACATGCAAAGGCGCGAATTGGTGTCGATATTGGCCGATCCGATAAAACCCTTCATCAGCTTGTTGGCGACGTAGTAATCCTCGGTCAGCAACTGGCCGGACACGTAGAAGGCGACCGAATCCGGGCCGTGCTCGGCGATGGTTTCGGAGAAACGTGTCGCGACGAGGTCAAGCGCCTCGTCCCAGTCCGCGCGGCGCCCGTCGATCTGAGGATGAAGAATGCGTCCGTCGAGATCGATGGTTTCGGCGAGTGCCGAGCCCTTGGAACAAAGGCGTCCGAAATTGGCGGGATGGTCCGGGTCACCCCTGACGCTGACTGTGCCGGCGTCATCGATCCTGGCGATGACGCCGCAACCCACGCCGCAATAAGGGCAGGTGGTTTTGGTTTCAGTGGACACTGGTATTCCCCCCGCCATGCCGGCGCCCGTGGCTTTCACCCCCCTCCGTCAGCCTTGCTGACATCTTCCCCTCAAGGCGGGAGATCGGTAGCCTGCCGCGCCGTTCGTGTCCTCCAACGGCAAAGCGCATCTTACAGACGCTAAAATTGCTGTACGAGGCAGCGGCATATGCCATCCGATCTCCCCCCTTGAGGGGGAGATGTCGCAAAGCGACAGAGGGGGGTGTTTCTTGCTCCATGCGCCTATTCCGCCGCCATCATCAGGCTTTCGAGCGCGATCGAGAGCGCACCGTCCTCGTTGCGAACAGCGATGGTCTTGACCTCGCCCTCATCGGCACCGAGCGCCTTGCCGCTTTCCAGCGAGATCACCCAGTTGTGCAGCGGGCAGGTGACCGCCTTGCCGTGAACGATGCCCTGGCTGAGCGGCCCGCCTTTATGCGGGCAGTGGTCCTCGATGGCGAAGACCTCGTTTTCGGCCGTGCGGAACACGGCGATCTTGCCCTGCGGCGTCTTCACGCAGCGGGCGCCCCGCAGCGGGATGTCGTTGATGTCGCCGATTGCGATCCAGTTCGTTTCCATGTCCGTCACTCCGCCGCTTCCGAGTATCCAACCGTTGCCATCGGCCGGAACTCATGCTTGTCCTTGCCGGAGACGCGCTCCGACCAGGGGTCGACCTGGGCGAATTTCTGGGAAAAGACGAAGCGGTCGTAATAGGCTTGGCGCTTCTGCGCATCGCCCATGATCTGGCGGCGGATCTCATCGAGACCGATGCGCTTGGCCCATTTGTAGATGCGCTCCAGATAGCGGCCCTGCTCGCGGTACATCTGCGTCAGCGCCACGATATGCTGCAGCGCCTCGTCCTCGGTCTTGACGAGGCCGAGCACTTCCGTGCCCTTGATGTCGAGGCCGGCAGCCCCGGCAAAATGGATCTCGAAGCCCGAATCGACGCAGATGACCCCGATATCCTTGCAGGTTGCCTCGGCGCAGTTTCGCGGACAGCCGGAGACGGCCATCTTGAGCTTGGCCGGCGTCCACGATCCCCACATGAACTTCTCGATGCGGATGCCGAGCCCGGTCGAATCCTGCGTGCCGAAGCGGCACCAGTCGGAACCGACGCAGGTTTTGACTGTGCGCAGGCCCTTCGCATAGGCCTGGCCGGAGACGAAGCCCGCCTTGCCGAGATCGGCCCAGACGGCGGGCAGGTCTTCCTTCTCGATGCCGAGCAGGTCGATGCGCTGGCCGCCGGTGACCTTGACGAGCGGCACCTCGAACTTGTCAACCACGTCGGCGATGGCGCGCAGTTCCTTCGAATTGGTCACGCCGCCCCACATGCGCGGCACCACCGAATAGGTTCCGTCCTTCTGGATATTGGCGTGGACGCGCTCGTTGATGAAGCGCGACTGGTAATCGTCGGCATATTCGTCCGGCCAGTCGCAGACGAGGTAGTAGTTGAGGGCCGGGCGACATTTGGCGCAGCCGCAGGAGGTCTTCCATTCCAGTTCCTGCATGACGGCCGGAATGGTCTTCAGCCCCTTGGCCTTGATCAGGCGGCGCACGTCGTCATGTCCGAGCTCGGTGCAGGCGCACATCGGCTGAACGGCGGCCGGATTGTAGGCGTCGCCGAGCGTGATCGACATCAGCTGTTCGACCAACCCGGTGCAGGAGCCGCAGGAGGCGGATGCCTTGGTGTGGGCCCGCACGTCGTCGAGCGAGGTCAGTCCCTTCGAGGTGATCGTACCGGTGATCTTGCCCTTGCAGACGCCGTTGCAGCCGCAGATTTCCGCATCATCCGGCAAGGCTGCAACGGCCGCCATAGGGTCCAGCGGGGACCCTCCCTGGTAGGCCTGGCCGAAAATGAGCGTTTCACGCATTTCCGATATATCGGTGGCTTTCTTCTTCAGGTCGTTGAACCAGGCGCCATCGGCGGTTTCGCCGTAGAGCACGGTCCCGATGATGCGGTTGTCCTTCAGCACCAAACGCTTGTAGACACCCGCCGTCGCGTCGCGCAGCACGATCTCCTCGCGGTCGTCGCCCTCAGCGAAATCACCGAGGGAAAAGAGATTGATGCCGGTGACCTTGAGCTTGGTCGGCGTGTCCGAATGCACGAAGGCGGGCGAGCGGTCGCCGGCGAGATGCGAAGCGGCGATGCGGGCCATTTCGTAGAGCGGTGCGACGAGGCCGTAGACCATGCCGCCGACCTCGGCGCATTCGCCGAGCGCCAGGATATCGCCATCGGAGGTCTGCATGCCGGCATCGACGACGATGCCGCGATTGACAGCAAGCCCCGCTTCCTTGGCGAGACCGGCATTCGGCCGGATGCCGACTGCCATCACCACCAGCGTCGCGGGGATGATCGTGCCGTTGTCAAGCTCGATGCCCTCGACCTTGCCATCGCCGATGATTGCCTTGGTGTTGGCCTTGCAGATGACCTTGATGCCACGTTCCTCTACGGCTTTCTGCAAGAGGTAGCCGGCAGCCGGATCGAGCTGACGTTCCATCAGCGTTGGCATCACGTGCAGCACGGTGACATCCATGCCGCGCAAGGCAAGGCCTGCAGCGGCTTCTAGCCCAAGCAGGCCGCCGCCGATGACGACGGCCTTTTCGCGCGACTGGGCGGCAAGCAGCATCGCCTGCACGTCGTCGAGGTCGCGATAGGTGATGACGCCGGGCAGATCCTTGCCGGGCACGGGGATGATGAAGGGAACGGAGCCGGTGGCGATGACGAGCTTGTCATAGCTCTCCGTCACGCCGTGATCGGAGGTGACGGTCTTCCTGGCACGGTCGATCGAGACGATCTTGTGGCCCTTGTAGAGCGTGATGCCGTGCTCGATGTACCAGCCATCGCCATGGATGACGATTTCCTCATAGCTCTTTTCGCCGGACAGGACCGGCGAGAGCATGATGCGGTCGTAGTTGACGCGCGGTTCGGCGTTAAAGATGGTGACCTCATAGAGGCCCGGCGCCTGTTCCAGCAGATGCTCCAGCATGCGCCCGGGGGCCATGCCGTTGCCGATGATGACAAGGTTCTGGGTCATGTCGGGTTACTCCGCGGCTTCGACGAAACGGTGGCGTTCGTAGAGGAACTTCAGCACGGCCTCGCGGCACTTGAGGTATGTCCGGTCGGAAGCGAGCTCGATGCGGTTGCGCGGCCGGGCAATCGGCACGTCGAGGACTTCGCCGATGCAGGCCGCCGGGCCATTGGTCATCATGACGATCCGGTCCGACAAGAGCACTGCTTCATCGACGTCGTGGGTGATCATCACCATGGTGTTGCCGAGACGGGAGTGAATTTCCATCACCGCATCCTGCAGATGTGCCCGCGTCAGGGCGTCGAGCGCGCCGAAGGGCTCATCGAGCAGCAGGATCTTCGGCTCCATGGCGAGCGCCCGGGCGATGCCGACGCGCTGCTTCATGCCGCCGGAAATCTCTGACGGCCGCTTGTCCTTGGCATGGCCCATCTGCACGAGGTCGAGATTGGCCATGACCCAGTCATGCCGTTCCGTCTTGCTTTTCGTCCTGCCGAAAACCTTGGAGACGGCGAGGTTGACGTTCTCATAGACCGTCAGCCAGGGAAGCAGGCTGTGGTTCTGGAAGACGACGGCGCGTTCCGGTCCGGGTGCATTGACCTCCCGGTTTTCGAGCAGCACGGCTCCGGACGAAACCGGCGTCAGGCCGGCGATCAGGTTGAGCAGGGTCGACTTGCCGCAGCCCGAATGGCCGATGATCGAGACGAATTCGCCCTTGTCGATCGTCAGGTTGATACCCTTCAACACCTCGGCGCGTTGACCACCCCGGTCGAAGTGCTTGTCGATATGGTCGAGTTTGAGATAGGCGCTCATGACTGTATCCTCAGTTGGCGGATGCGCCGCGAGTGACGATGGAGCCGACGGCTGAAACCAGCTTGTCGAGGATGAAGCCGACGACGCCGATATAGGCGAGCGCGACGATGATGTCGGGCAGGCGCGACGAGTTCCACGCATCCCAGATGAAGAAGCCGATCCCGACGCCCCCGGTCAGCATTTCAGCCGCGACGATGGCGAGCCAGGACAGGCCGACGCCGATGCGAAGGCCGGTGAAGATGTAAGGGGCTGCCGACGGCAGCATGATTTTGAAGAAGAATTCGAACTGGTTGAGGCACAGCACCTTGGCGACGTTGCGGTAGTCCTGGGGGATGTTGCGCACGCCGACGGCGGTGTTGATGATCACCGGCCAGATCGAGGTGATGAAGATCACGAAGATCGCGGATGGATTGGAATCCTGGAAGGCAGCGAGCGACAGCGGCAGCCAGGCGAGCGGCGGAACGGTGCGGAGAATCTGGAAGATCGGATCAAGCCCGCGCATGGCCCAGACGGATTGGCCGATGACTGCGCCGATGAGCACGCCTGTGATCGCGGCAAGGCCGAAACCGTAGGCAACGCGCTGCAGCGAGATCAGCACCCGCCAGCCAAGGCCGATATCCTGCGAGCCGTAGTCGAAGAACGGATAGGCGATCAGGTCGTAGCTTTCTTCCCAGACCTGCGACGGCGGCGGCAGCGTCGCGCCGGCGCCTGAACAGAGGATCTGCCAGATCGTCAGGATGACGATGAGCACGACGAGCGGCGGCAGGACATTGCGTGCGAGCGCGACCGCGATCTGCTTCGGCTTCGTTTTCGTGGCGGGCCGGCCGGAGAAGGGCAGGACGCTTGCGCTAGTCTTCGGCAGTTGAGCCGTTGCGATTTTTTCCGTGCGGGCCAGTGCGGGCATGGAAGAACTCCTGAAAGCTAAGAGGAAATCGGCGCAGGGGGTCCCGCGCCGAGGCTGTTTTGATCAGGACGCGGCCTTGATCGACAGGCTATCGAGATAGGCAGAGGGGTTTTCCGGATCGAAGACCTTGCCGTCGAAGAAGGTTTCCTTGCCGCGCGAGGTCGAGGCCGGAATGTCGGCTGCCGCGACACCGAGGTCGGCTGCGGCTGCACGCCAGATGTCCTCGCGGTTCACCTGATCGACCAGTGCCTTGATGTTCGTGTCAGGCGCCAGCTTGCCCCAGCGGATGTTCTCGGCCATGAACCAGGTGTCGTGGCTCTTGAACGGGTAGGAAGCACCGTTCGCCCAGAATTTCATGTAGAGGTCGGTGCCGTGCGCAACGCGGCCGTTGCCGTAGTTGATGTCGCCCTTCAGCCGGCCGATGATGTCTTTCACCGGCACGTTGAACCATTGCCGCTTGCCGACGATCGCGGCCATCTCGTCCTTGTTGTCCATGCTTTCGCACCACATCTGGGCTTCCATCACGGCCATCATCAGCGCCTTGGCGGCGTTGGGGTTCTTCTCGACCCAATCGGCGCGCATGCCTAGCGCCTTTTCCGGATGTCCCTTCCAAAGTTCGCCGGTCGATGCTGCGGTAAAGCCGATGCCCTGATTGACGAGCTGTTCGTTCCACGGTTCGCCGACACAGAAACAGTCCATGTTGCCGACCTTCATGTTCGCCACCATCTGCGGCGGCGGCACGACGATGGTCGAGACGTCCTTGTCCGGGTCGATGCCGCCTGCGGCCAGCCAGTAGCGGATCCAGAGATCATGGGTGCCGCCGGGGAAGGTCATCGCCACCTTCACTTCGCCGCCGTCAGCCTTCTTTTTCTCAAAAGCGGCCTTCAGCTTCGAGGCGTCGAGCTGGACGCCGGTATCGGCATATTCCTTGGCAACGGAGATCGCCTGGCTGTCACAGTTCAGGCGGGCGAGGATCGCCATCGGTACGGGAACGTTGTTCTGCGTCACCTTGCCGGTGTGCATGAGATACGGCATCGGCGAGAGGATATGGGCACCATCGATGCCGTTGGCTGCACCGCCGAGGACGAGGTTGTCGCGTGTCGCGCCCCAGGAAGCCTGCTTGGCAACCTCGACGTCCGGAAGCCCGTGCTTTTCGAAAAAGCCTTTTTCCTTGGCGATGATCAGCGCCGCCGAATCGGTCAGCGCGATGTAGCCAAGCTTGACGCCGGTCACTTCCGGGCCTGCGCCGGCGGCAAAGGCGCCCGACGGGAAGGCCGTCTTGATGGCGCCGAACAGCGCAGCGGTGGCGGTCGTTTTGAGTAGGCTGCGGCGGCTGATGCCGTTGCTGAAAGTCGTCTTCATGAACAGTTCCCTCTGCTGTGGCCGGTCGGATTTGGGCAATAAAAAAACGCCGCTCGGAGATTTGCGTCTTCGGGAAGGAGGAATCCCGGACTGCAAAACCCTTGCGACGTCGATGTCTTTTGCGAACGCCTATCGGGCGTTCGTCTTACTGCGGTCGCCATTGACCGGAGCGATTCATGTCATGCAAAGCCCGTGCCAGTTTGGAGCGGAAAAATTATGGCCTTGAAATTGTATGGATTTTTGCGCCGATTTGCCGAATGAGTAATTTTTGATCGATGCTGTATTGTGCTAAAAATTTCATCTGTTGCTTTTGCGGCAGCAAGTTCAGGTGCGAATTTTGTGCAATGCAAAAGCTGCGGCGCTAGATTTCGTCGCCGGCGTGGCCGCCGAGCGCCGAGCTTTTGACCGCGAACCCGGCAATATAGTCATCCATCCGGAGCGGGTCGAAAATCTGCCCGTCCAGGAAGCGGTCTCCGTCCAAGGCTCCTTCGACGCGAATATCGTCATCCAGCAGTGGTGCGACGTTCGCCCCAAGCGCCAGGCGGTAAATATCGGGCCTATAGGCCGCCGCTGCCGCCGTCATGCCGGCGGAGGAAAGATCGGTCTGGCCCCAGCGGATCATCTGGCTGTAGATCCACAGGGCCTGGCTCGGACGCGGATAGTTGGCGAACCCGGCATGGAAGGCGAAATAGCTGTCGATGATGCGCCGGTTGCCCCGGTCATCGAGATTGAATTCGCCGGCCAGCACGCGGCGGATGATGTCGACCGGTGCAGCGAGATACCGTGCATCGGCGAGCGCTTCCGCCAGGGCGTCGTGATTGTCCGGACGGTCGCACCAGCGGGCCGCCGCATCCAGCGCGACGATCAGTCGAGAGACCGTTTCCGGATGCGTCTCAGCCCATTCGGGCCGCATGCCGATCACCTTTTCCGGCGCGGACGGCCAGATGTCCTGCTTGGCGGCGACGATACGGCCGACGCCGCGCTCCGAGGCGACCATGTTCCAGGGCGCGCCGACGCAGAAGCCGTCGATGGCGCCGGCGGCGAGAGCGTCCGACGTCATCGGCGGTGGCACGACGACGAGCTTGACGTCGCGGTCCGGATCGATGCCGCCTGCCGCCAGCCAGTAGCGGAATTCGTAATTGTGCGAGGAGAAGGGGTAGGTGACGCCCAATGTCGGCAAGGGTTCGCCGCGCGCCTTCAACTCTCCAATAACCTTCGCAAGCGCGTGCGCGTTCTCCAGGGCGCCCGCCGTTTCAGGCAAGGCCGCCGTCTCGCGCATCCGGGCAAAAAGCCGTGTCGACAGCGTGATCGCATTGCCGCCGCGCCCCAACGAGAAGGGCGTGATCGTCGGCGACGGGTTGGAGCCGAGACCGAGCATCGAGGCGACGGGCATGGGCGAGAGCATATGGGCAATGTCGAACTGCCGAAAGGCGAGCCGATCGCGGACGTTCGCCCAGGAAACGTCCTTGACCAGGTTGAGGGTGAGGCCTTCCTTCTGTGCAAAGCCGAACTCGCAAGCGGCGATCAGCACCGAGGCGTCGACCAGCGGAATGAAACCGGCGCGCAGGGTGCGCGAACCTTCGCCGGCAAGGCCTGCCGGTGCGGCAAGGCGGCCGTCGCCGCTCAATTCCGTGAGGTTGGTGATCATGTTCACTCCAATGTCTCCCGGAAGATGTCGGACTGGCGCGCGCTCATCACATCAGCAATCCTGCCGCTGTAACCACGCTCTGGGCGATATCCGATATCTTCTTCTTTTCGTTCATGGCCGTCTGGCGCAGCAGCGCAAAGGCCTGCTCTTCGGAAAGGCCGCGCATCTTCATCAGGATGCCCTTGGCCCGCTCGATGATCTTGCGTTCCTCCAGCGCCGACTTGGCGTCGGCGAGTTCCCGCTGCAGCCGGCTGAAGGCATTGAAGCGGCTGACGGCCATGTCGAGAATGGGCTTGACGCGCTCCTTCTTCAGGCCGTCGACGATGTAAGCGGAGACGCCGGCTTCCACCGCCGCCTCGATCGAGGCCGTGTCGGAGCGATCGACGAACATGGCAATCGGCCGGCCGACCGTGCGGGTGAGCTGGAACAGGTGCTCCATCATGTCGCGATTGGGGTTTTCAAGATCGATGACGATCACGTCCGGCTGCAGCGTCTCGATGATTCGAGCGATGCCATTGACTTCATGGACCACGGTTACTTTCGTGTGGCCGGCCTCGCGCAATCCTTCCTCGATGATGGAGGCGCGGATCGCGTTCTCATCGATGACGAGAATGGTGAGGTCAAAATAAGCCATGGCGCATAGATGACGCAGTGCAGCAATCTTGGCAATGCCTAAAATAGGTGCTCTGCATCCGCAGCCTAAAATTTGGGCAGCATGCTCAGAACGTGACCGGATCGTTTTGCTGCACGTCCATTTACGCCGGTCGGAGACTCGCCGTTCGCATAGTATCACGATGCGGCGAGGCGAGCGACATCAAGGAAGACGCAGACGGCACCCGGATCGGCCAGGTGCTGGCCGACTGTATCGACGACCGTGGCGCGAGGTCCGGCCGCCTATCGACGTCGTGGACAATTCGATCGGCCCGACCGGCGGCTTTCTGTGCGATAGCGGTGCGTCGCCCGGGCGATTCGGGCGGTCCAAAAGACATCGCATGGCTCCGTCAACGTCTGGTACATGCCGATTTCATCGTGAAGCCGCACGGGCAATTCCCGTTCAGGTTGACGGATGAAGATGCTTTGCGCGCAGAAGGACGGGATCGTTGGCCGGTTGTTGGCGATAAACCCGTCATTTTCCTGAGGTGCCACTTTATAAAAGCGTCAGGGACAGCATACGATGTCGAGACATCGTATCGGCGCAACAGCCGTAGGCAGGCGGGAGCAGGGCGTGCATCAGGATATGGCTTTGGTAGCGACGGTGGCGATCAGCTTCGTGCTTGCCGCCGGTTTTGGCTATCTTGCGGACAGGCTTCGCTTGCCGCCGCTCGTCGGCTATCTGGTTGCCGGCGTTTTGATGGGGCCGTTTACGCCGGGTTTGAACGCCGACAGCAACCTTGCGGCGCAGCTGGCTGAAATCGGTGTCATCCTGCTGATGTTCGGCGTCGGGCTGCATTTCTCCGCATCGGACCTCATCGCTGTTCGCGGTATCGCCATTCCCGGCGCCATTGGCCAGATCATCCTTGCGACGTTGCTCGGCATGGGTCTCTGCACCCTGTGGGGCTGGAGCCTCGGGGCCGGGCTGGTCTTCGGCCTCTGTGTTTCCGTTGCCAGCACTGTGGTGCTGCTCAAGGCCCTGGAGGAGCGAAACCTCGTCAATTCGCCCAACGGCCGCGTGGCGATCGGCTGGCTTATCGTCGAGGACCTGGCGATGGTCCTGACGCTCGTCCTCCTGCCCATCGTCGCGGAGGTGCTGGGCGATGGGGCAGCGGCGCATGCTGCAGACGCGGGCGGTTCGTCGATCGCGCTCACCATCCTCCTCACGCTGGTCAAGCTCGGCGCCTTTGCGGTGCTGGCCGTCGTGCTCGGACCGCGGCTCGTGCCGTGGCTGCTGACGCTGGTCGCGCGCACTGGCTCGCGGGAATTGTTCACGCTCACCGTTCTGGCCATAGCGCTCGGCATCGCCTTCGGCTCGGCGACGATCTTCGGGGTGTCCTTCGCGCTCGGGGCGTTCTTCGCCGGCGTCATCATGAGTGAATCCCACCTCAGCCATCGGGCCGCGGCCGATTCGCTGCCGTTGCAGAATGCCTTCTCGGTGCTGTTCTTCGTTTCGGTCGGCATGCTGTTCAACCCGATGGTGCTGATCCACCAGCCGCTTGCCGTGATCGCCATCCTGGCGCTGATCACCTGCGGCAAGTCGCTGATCGCCGCCGGTTTCGTGCTGCTGTTGCGCTATCCCCTGTCGATGGCGCTGACGGTGGCCGCAAGCCTGGCGCAGATCGGCGAGTTCTCCTTCATCGTCGCCGGGCTCGGCGTCTCGCTCGGGCTCCTGTCACAGGAAGGCCACGACCTGATCCTTGCGGGCGCCATTCTTTCGATCACGCTGAACCCTCTGATGTTCGGTGTCGCGGCGAAACTGAAAGCGGCAATCGGCAGCGCCATGCCTGCGTTCGCAAGCCAGTACGGTCAGCCCAAATTTGCCGCGCTGACGCGGGATCTCGACGTCATCCGCGAAAAGGCGGAGGAGAAGGAAAGCCAGCAGCAGTTGAAGAAGCAGCAACTGGTGAACACCTTCCCGATGTTTTCCGAGGTCAATGAACATGCCCTGGAGGAGCTTCTTCTCCTGTTCCGGCCGGCGTCGGCCTCGCCGGGCGACAAGGTCATCAGGGTCGGCGAGCGCGGCGACGCCATGTATTTCATTGCGGCCGGCGCGGTCGAGGTGCGCTTGCCGGACAAGGCGATTCTCCTGGAAGCGGGCGCCTTTTTCGGCGAGATGGCCCTGCTCAGCGGCGGCGTGCGCACCGCCGACGTGATCGCGGTGGATTTCTGCCAGTTCCTGAAGCTCGACCGGCGCGACTTCAACATCTTCATGACCCGGCACCCGCGGCTGCGGGCCGCCGTCAGCGACATGGCGCGCGAGCGCAAGCAGATGAATATCCTGCACGATGCACAAACCGACGTGCACTGATGACGTGACCTGATGCGGGGGAGCAGGCAGGGCCGTTTGCGGCAGATCGACCGCAAATAATCAGGCGAGGGCCGCAGCCAACTCGGCCGCCTCGGGCCCAGAGTGTTTGCCGGGCGGGCCTCGGTATTCTTTGCGGGCTTCCAGACATTTGGCGCCGCCGGAAATTCCGGATTTTGTCCAGATTTGATCGCCGGCACGCAACTTTTAGTCTCAAACGTGGTCGGATTGGCAAGAAGTAGCGATCGAACTTGATGTAGACTGCGTCGATCGCATCAAAACGCCGGAGACCGTCATGACCGCTCCACACCCTTCCAAAACCCATATCGGCAATCATAAACTGCATCCGGAAACGCAGATGCTGAACTATGGCTACGATCCGGAATTGTCCGAGGGGGCGGTTAAGCCGCCGGTCTTCCTGACCTCGACCTTCGTTTTCAAATCGGCGGAGGAGGGCCGTGACTTCTTCGACTTCGTCTCCGGTCGCCGCGAACCGCCGGCGGGCACAGGCGCGGGCCTCGTCTATTCCCGCTTCAATCACCCCAACAGCGAAATCGTCGAGGACCGCCTGGCGGTCTATGAGCGCACCGAAAGCTGCGCGCTGTTTTCCTCCGGCATGTCGGCGATCGCCACGACGCTTCTTGCCTTCGTCAGGCCGGGTGATGCGATCCTGCATTCGCAGCCGCTCTACGGCGGTACCGAGACGCTCCTGGCGAAGACCTTCCTCAACATGGGGGTCGCCGCCGTCGGATTTGCTGATGGCGTCATCGAGGTGTCGGTGCAGCAGGCAGCGGATGCGGCCATGGCCAAGGGCCGTGTCTCGGTGATCCTGATCGAAACGCCGGCCAACCCGACCAACAGCCTCGTCGATGTCGCGATGGTCCGGCGGATCGCCGACAGGATCGGCGAATCCCAGGGGCACACGCCGATCGTCGCCTGCGACAACACGCTGCTCGGACCAGTCTTCCAGCGGCCGATCGAGCACGGTGCGGATCTTTCGCTCTATTCGCTGACCAAATATGTCGGCGGCCACTC
Source organism: Rhizobium giardinii bv. giardinii H152 (assembly GCF_000379605.1). Lineage (GTDB taxonomy): Bacteria > Pseudomonadota > Alphaproteobacteria > Rhizobiales > Rhizobiaceae > Pararhizobium > Pararhizobium giardinii. The sequence goes on from NZ_KB902694.1 coordinate 21,140, forward strand.
CGACCTGATCGCCGGAGCGGCGCTGGGCACCAAGGCGATCATGAAGCAGATCAAGGCGTTGCGCGGCGCCATCGGCACGCAGCTGGATCCGCATTCCTGCTGGATGCTCGGCCGGTCGCTGGAAACCCTGTCGATCCGCATGGAAAAGGCCAACAGCAACGCGCGTCTGATTGCCGATTTCCTGCGCGATCATCCGAAGGTCGAGACGATCCATTATCTGCCCTATCACGACGCCGGCTCGCCGGTCGGCAAGACCTTTGCCGCGCAATGCACCGGCGCCGGCTCGACCTTCTCCTTCGACATCCGCGGCGGTCAGCCGGCCTCGTTCCGCTTTCTCAACGCGCTGCAGATCTTCAAGCTGGCCGTCAGCCTCGGTGGTACCGAATCGCTCGCCAGTCACCCCGCGACGATGACCCATTCCGGCGTGCCGGTGGACGTGCGCGAGCGGATCGGCGTGCTGGAGTCGACCATCCGCCTGTCGATCGGCATCGAACACCCGGACGACCTGATCGCCGACCTGACGATGGCGCTGGATGCGGCCTGAGGCGCGGTCCTGTTTGCGGTTATTTCTGGCAATGTCTTGAAACGGTTACATTCGTGCACCATATTGCGCTCATGGAATTCGTTTCCAGCGGCTGACCACGGATGTACTGGCAGTGCTGTCGAGGCGGGTCGGAGAGGTCGGGTTTTCACCCGGCCTTTTTCTTTGGGCCGATGTGTTGGACTGGATGCTCAAAGGGAACAAGTGTTGGCGGCGCCGAAATTCTGCCGCTCTCATACTCTCAAGAAATTGGTGATCCCAGATGGATTCGAACCATCGGCCTCAGGATTAGGAATCCTGCGCTCTATCCTGCTGAGCTATGGGACCAGCCGGAAAGAACCCTTACAAAAGCTCGGCCGCGAAGCCAAGTGTTTTCCGATGCGGATTTGCATCTGCTTGGCCGGAACTGGACTTTCTCGCGAGCTTCGCAGCCGGACGGACTGGCGCGAAACGCTTTTCCGGTGCTAAGCAAAGGCGGCGGAACGGGAGGAGACCCGGCCGATGACGCGCCGCATTGCAACGAGACGCACAAGAGTTTGATCCGACATGTTCATTGGAATTGATTGGGGCGGCACGAAAATGGAAGTCATCGCGCTTGATCGCGATGGCACGACGCGTGCCCGTCACCGCATCGCCACGCCGACCAGCGGCTATGATGCCTGCATCCGCGCGGTGCAGGAACTTGTCGCCACGGCCGAGCAGATGGCCGGCGAACAGGGGACGATCGGCATCGGCATTCCCGGCAGTCCCAATCCGCGCACCGGCATCGTGCGCAATTCCAATGCCGTGCTCTTGAACGGCCAGCCGCTCGGGCGCGATCTCCAGGCAGCGCTCGGCCGCGACGTGCGGCTTGCCAATGATGCCAATTGTCTTGCGGTGTCCGAAGCCGTGGATGGCGCCGGCAAGGATGCGCATACGGTTTTCGGCGTCATCGTCGGCACCGGCCACGGCGGGGGGCTTGCGATCGGCAAGCATGTGCATGCCGGCTATCAGGGGATCGCCGCCGAAATCGGCCACTATCCGCTGCCCTGGATGACAAAGGACGAATATCCCGGCCATAAATGTTGGTGCGGCAAACATGGCTGCCTCGACATGTATGCCTGCGGCACCGGCGTCGAACTCGATTACCGGATGACGACGGGCATCGACCGGCGCGGACGCGACATCATCGCCGACAAGCGCAACGGCGATCCGGCCGCCACCGCAGTCTACGAGCGCTTCGTCGACCGGCTCGCCCGCAGCCTGGCGCTGCTCACCAATATCGTCGATCCCGATGTCTTCGTGCTTGGCGGCGGCATATCCAATGTCGACGAGATCTACGACGAACTGCCGGATTTGATTGTCAAATATATTTTCGGCGACAGTTTCGAAACGCCGATCCGCAAGGCGGTGCACGGCGACAGCTCCGGTGTGCGCGGTGCCGCCTGGCTCTGGAAAGACTGAAAGCAAAGGAGACGGCGCTATGAACGTCGACAAGGATCTCGAACGCATCGCGCTGCAGGAACAGGAACTGCAGTTCGACAGCTTTGGCCTGGAAACCGGCTGGAAACTCGGCTCGCTGCTGCGGGATATGGCGGTGGAACGGAAGCTCGGCGTCGTGATCGACGTGACGCTGTTTTCGATGCCGGTCTTCTATGCGGCGCTGGAAGGATCGACGCCCGACAATCCGAGCTGGGTGCGCCGCAAGCGCAACTGCGTCTTCCGTTTTTTCAAAAGCAGCTATGCGATCGGCCTGACGCTCGCCAGGCAGGACAGCACGCTGCAGGCCAAGTTCGGCCTGCCGGACACCGAGTTTGCGCCGCATGGCGGCAGCTTCCCGATCGTCGTGAAAGGCACGGCCTGCATCGGCGCGGTCACGGTGTCCGGCCTGCCGCAGCGCGAGGATCACAACATGGTGGTCGAGGCGCTTGCGGCCATCCTCGGCAAGGATATCGGCGCGCTGAAACTCGACGCGTAGGAGAGGACGGATACTGACGATGGATATTGCCGGCTTTTCTGCGAAACTGAACGATTGGCTCGCCAATGCGGCGCTGCCGATGTGGCGTGGCAAGGGCTTTGACGTGTCGAGTGGCGGTTTCGTCGAGACGATCGACATGACGGGCGAGCCGACGCGGGCGAACCGCCGGTCGCGCGTCCAACCGCGCCAGGTCTATTGCTTTGCGGAAGCGGGCCGTCGCGGCTGGCCGGGAGACTGGCAAAGCGTGGCCAGGAGCGGCATTGCCTATTTCGATCGGGTCTATCTGCAGCCGAGCGGCTTTTACGGGGCGCTCGCCGACGCGGACGGCAACCTGATCGACGCGTCGTTCGATCTCTACAATCAGGCCTTCGCCCTGTTGTCCTTTGCCTATCTCGCCCAGGTCTTTCCGGAGCGGAAGGCGGAGATGATCGAACGCAGCAATACGCTGCGTGAAAAGCTCGAGGCCCATTGCAAGCATCCATCGGCCGGCTTCGAGGAGGACAATCCGCCGCGCCTGCCGCTCTGCTCCAATCCGCATATGCACCTGTTCGAGGCATGCCTGGCAAGCGAGGACGTCGAAGGGTTCGACGCGGTCGCCTGGACCAATCTTGCCGATGAGATTGCAGCGCTGTGCATGGGGCATTTCATCGACAGGGAAACCGGCGCGCTACGCGAATTCTTCGATCAGGACTGGTCGCCGATGCCGGGCGACAAGGGCCGCATCGTCGAACCGGGCCACCAGTTCGAATGGGCCTGGCTGCTTTTGCGCTGGGGCGAGCGGCGCGGCAATGCCGATGCGCTCGTCAAGGCGCGCCGCCTGTTCGAAATCGGCGAGCAATATGGCATCGCGCAGCCGCGCGACGTGGCCGTGATGACGCTTCTCGACGATTTCTCGGTGGCCGATGCGGTTGCCCGGCTGTGGCCGCAGACGGAATGGCTGAAGGCCGCGATTCGCTTTGCGGCGCTGACGCAGGGCGAGGAACGCGAGCGCTATCTCCGCTCCTCCGCGCGCGCTGCATCGGCGCTCATGAAGTTTCTCGACACGCCGGTGTCGGGTTTGTGGCGCGACAAGCAAAAGGCTGACGGCAGCTTTGTCGACGAGCCGGCGCCGGCGAGCAGCTTCTATCACATCCTCTGCGCCATCTACGAACTGGACGATTGCCTGAAGCGGCTCTGACGCGCCATTCGATTGATGTCTCGCCGACCGGCCCGTTTCGCCTGAAACGGGCCCGTTTCTTTTTTGCGCAAGTTTCGGTATTTTCAAGCGCATATATTGACATAAAGATATCTTTATGTGATTTGTGATTTTCGATTTTTTTGTCGTTTTCAGAACGGGAGATTTCCCATGTCCGCCATCGAAGCCCTTTTCGGCGCCGTTTCACCCCGTCCCGATGGTTCGGAAGTCATGGCTGCATTGAAAGCGGCGGCGCGCGAACGCATCCTGATCATGGATGGCGCGATGGGCACGGAGATCCAGCAGCTTGGCCTCGGCGAAGAGCATTTCCGCGGCGACCGCTTCGCCGGCTGCGATTGTCATCTCCAGGGCAACAACGACCTCCTGACGCTGACCCAGCCCGGCGCGATCGAGGAAATCCATTACAACTACGCCATTGCCGGCGCCGATATCATCGAGACCAACACCTTCTCCTCCACCTCGATCGCCCAGGCCGATTATGGCATGGCGGCGATGGTCTATGAACTGAACCGCGACGGGGCCCGGCTGGCGCGTCGTGCAGGGCTCAGGGCGCAGCAGGTCGACGGCAAGCGCCGCTTCGTCGCCGGCGCGCTCGGACCGACCAACCGCACTGCCTCGATCTCGCCCGACGTCAACAATCCGGGCTTCCGCGCCGTAACCTTCGACGACCTGCGCATCGCCTATGGCGAGCAGCTGCGCGGCCTGATCGATGGCGGCGTCGACATCATCCTGATCGAGACGATCTTCGACACCCTGAACGCCAAGGCGGCGATCTTCGCGACCGAAGAGGTCTTCATCGAAAAAGGCGTCCGCCTGCCGGTGATGATTTCCGGCACGATCACCGACCTGTCCGGCCGTACGCTGTCCGGCCAGACGCCGGCGGCCTTCTGGCATTCGGTGCGCCATGCCGACCCCTTCACCATCGGGCTGAACTGTGCGCTCGGCGCCAATGCCATGCGCGAGCACCTGACGGAAATCTCCGACGTCGCCGATACCTTCGTCTGCGCCTATCCTAATGCAGGTCTGCCGAACGAATTCGGCCGCTACGACGAAAGCCCTGAGGAGATGGCGGCGCAGATCGAGGGTTTCGCCCGCGAAGGCCTCGTCAACATCGTCGGCGGCTGCTGCGGCTCGACGCCGGCTCATATCCGCGCCATCGCCGAGGCTGTTTCGAAACATCCGCCGCGCCAGATTCCCGAGGTGCCGCGGCTGATGAAGCTGTCCGGGCTGGAGCCGTTCACGCTGAGCAAGGACATTGCCTTCGTCAATGTCGGCGAGCGCACCAACGTCACGGGCTCGGCCAAGTTCCGCAAGCTGATCACCGCCGGGGACTATGCGGGCGCTCTTGATGTCGCCCGCGATCAGGTGGCGAACGGCGCCCAGATCATCGACGTCAACATGGACGAGGGCCTGATCGATTCGAAGCAGGCGATGGTCGAATTCCTTAACCTGATTGCCGCCGAGCCGGATATCGCCCGCGTGCCTGTGATGATCGACAGTTCGAAATGGGAGATCATCGAGGCCGGGCTGAAATGCGTGCAGGGCAAGCCGCTGGTCAACTCGATCTCGATGAAGGAAGGCGAGGAAGCCTTTTTGCATCATGCAAAACTCTGCCGCGCCTATGGCGCCGCGGTCGTCGTCATGGCCTTCGACGAAAAGGGGCAGGCCGATACGAAGGCCCGCAAGGTCGAGATCTGCACCCGCGCCTACAGGCTGTTAACGGAACAGGCCGGTTTTGCGCCGGAAGACATCATCTTCGATCCGAACATCTTTGCGGTGGCGACCGGTATCGACGAACACAACAATTATGGCGTCGATTTCATCGAGGCGACCCGGGAGATCATCGAGACCCTGCCGCATGTGCATATTTCCGGCGGCGTCTCGAATCTCTCCTTCTCCTTTCGCGGCAACGAGCCGGTGCGCGAGGCAATGCACGCCGTGTTCCTCTATCACGCCATCCAGGCGGGCATGGACATGGGCATCGTCAACGCCGGACAGCTTGCGGTCTACGACCAGATCGAGCCGGAGCTGAAGGAAGCCTGCGAGGATGTCGTGCTCAACCGCCGCGCCGATTCGACCGAGCGGCTCTTGGAACTGGCCGAACGCTTCAAGGGAACGGCCGGCAGGGAGGCCAAGGAGCGGGACCTCAAATGGCGTGAATGGTCCGTCGAAAAGCGGCTGGAGCATGCGCTGGTCAACGGCATCACCGAATTCATCGACGCCGACACGGAGGAAGCGCGGGAAAATGCCGCCCGGCCGCTGCATGTCATCGAAGGCCCGTTGATGGCCGGCATGAATGTCGTCGGCGACCTCTTCGGTTCCGGCAAGATGTTCCTGCCGCAGGTGGTGAAGTCGGCGCGCGTGATGAAGCAGGCGGTCGCGGTTCTCCTGCCCCATATGGAAGCCGAGCGGCTGGCGGGTGGCGGCGAGGGCGAGCGCCAGAGCGCCGGCAAGGTGCTGATGGCGACGGTGAAGGGCGATGTGCACGACATCGGCAAGAACATTGTCGGCGTCGTTCTTGCCTGCAACAATTACGAGATCATCGATCTCGGCGTGATGGTGCATTCCGCGAAAATCCTCGAGGTCGCGCGCGAGAGAAATGTCGATATCATCGGCCTTTCCGGCTTGATTACGCCGTCGCTTGACGAGATGGCGCATGTGGCCGCCGAAATGGAGCGCGAAGGCTTTGATATTCCGCTGCTGATCGGCGGCGCCACGACAAGCCGCGTGCACACGGCGGTCAAGATCCACCCGCGCTACCGGCAGGGGCAGGCGGTCTACGTCACCGATGCCAGCCGCGCCGTCGGCGTCGTCTCCAGTCTGCTGTCGCCGGAAGCGAAGGATGGCTATGTCGAAACCGTCCGCGCGGAATACAGGAAGGTCGCCGACGCGCATGCCCGCAACGAGCTGGAAAAGCAGCGGCTGCCGCTGGCAAGGGCCCGCGCCAACGCGCAGAAGGTCGATTGGGATGCCTATCAGCCGAAGACGCCGTCCTTCCTCGGCACCCGTGTGTTTCAGGATTGGGATCTGGCGGAACTCGCGCGCTATATCGACTGGACGCCGTTCTTCCAGACCTGGGAGTTGAAGGGCGTCTACCCGAAAATTCTCGACGACGAACGCCAGGGCGAGGCTGCCCGCCAGCTCTTTGCCGATGCCCAGGCCATGCTGGCCAAGGTCATCGCCGAAAAATGGTTCGCGCCGAAAGCCGTGGTCGGCTTCTGGCCGGCCGGCACGGTGGGAGACGATATCCGACTGTTTGCCGACGAGACGCGGACGGCGGACCTTGCCAGGTTCTTTACGCTGCGCCAGCAGATGAGCAAGCGCGACGGCCGCCCGAACGTGGCGCTGTCCGACTTCGTCGCACCGGTGGAGAGCGGCAACCGCGACTATCTCGGCGGCTTCGTCGTGACCGCCGGCATCGAGGAAGTGGCGATCGCCGAGCGCTTCGAGCGCGCCAACGACGATTATTCCTCGATCATGGTGAAAGCACTCGCGGACCGGTTCGCCGAGGCATTTGCCGAGCGCATGCACGAATATGTGCGAAAGGAACTTTGGGGCTATGCGCCGGACGAGATGTTCTCGCCAACCGAGCTGATCGCTGAGCCCTACGCCGGCATCCGTCCTGCTCCTGGCTATCCGGCGCAGCCCGATCACACGGAGAAGGCAACTCTGTTTCGTCTGCTGAATGCGGAGGAGGAAATCGGCGTCACGCTGACGGAAAGCTTTGCCATGTGGCCGGGCTCCTCGGTCTCCGGCCTCTATATCGGTCACCGCGAAGCCTATTATTTCGGCGTTGCCAAGGTCGAGCGCGACCAGGTCGAGGACTACGCCGCGCGCAAGGACATGCCGATCGAGGACGTCGAACGCTGGCTGGGACCGATCCTCAATTATGTCCCGGCGCCGCGGGCAGAAGCAGCGGAATAGGGTCTATCGGGCGTTACTTGTTGGGGTCAGGTGAACGCTGACGCACCGGTCATTGTCGCGCGTGCAAACTTTCCGGGCGGAGCGGCGAACTGTAGTTCGCCGAGCCAAAAGCAGTGTTTCGTTCATAGCTCATCGTCCCGCCGCATTTATAGGGCTCAGCCGAAATATCTGCGCAAAGAATGTTTTGTCTGACAGGTGGCGAAGCAGAGCGGCAATCGCGGCAGTTGCCGCTACGGCGAAGGCGAGCCTCCCGGCAAGAACGCCGTGAACATTGGCGCCAAGCGAGATCACGACGAGAGTGTCCTCAATCACGCTGTGCGCGAAGCCCATGAACACACAGGAAAGAAAGATCTGACGTGGTGATATTGCCCCCGATTGCGCCTCGCGGATCAGAAGACCGGCGCCGTAGGAAATCCCCAGGAACAATCCGACAGCGGTGAGATGCCCCGCTTCGGTCCCAATACCGGCGAGGCGCAAGACAGGCGAAAGAGCCTTCATCAGCAATTCCAGCACTCCCGTCACCTTGAGAATTTCAAGGCCCCAGGACAGGACGACGAGGATGACAAACATCCAGATCATGGTCTCTCCAAGACCACGGAGATATTCGGCCCAATCGGGTGTGGAGCTTATGGGAATCCAGGCCGGGCTCGCCGGAGCCGACAACCAGCCTGTGGCCGTCAGAACATGGTGCAGTAGAAAAGCGTAGAACAAACCGCCTGCGATGCGCAGCACCGTCGTGGCGATCATGCCCGGGCCCGCCTTCTGAATGATCTTCTGCTCGACAGGCAGGCCGTGCGCGAACAGGATGAGCGCCGAGAAAACCGTGATATTCGCCTCGCTGAGCGACGATGCAGGAACGAGCGTGAAAATAAGCGGGACGGCGCCCCATATCCCGACGAGCATTGCCGTCAGCCAAGCCAGACCCAGCTCCGGGGGAAGCCCAACGAGATGCATGACCGGCGCAAAAACAGGGGCCACCATCTCGATCGCTCCCATTCTCGACAACAGCTCCGTCAAGATCGCGATGGGAATCGTGACCTTGACGAGCACCCAGTAGATTTCGAGGGTTTCCCTGGCTTTGCGCAAGGCGGACATCAACAACAGCATCGGAGGCTCCTTTCCGGTTACCTCGATCTGCTAGCCCGAGCCGGTTCGCATTTGTGGTCAAAAAATTGCAGAATGGTGCAATTTTATTGCAACGGCGCGGTTGATGGGTATGCTGGGAAAAATGGATCGGATCGACCGGAAGCTCTTGAACCTTATGCAGCGCGATGCATCGCGCACGAATGTCGATCTGGCAGACGAGGTGGGCCTGTCTCCCTCCAGCTGCCTGCGCCGCACACAGCGGCTGCAAAAATCAGGCGTGATCGACCGGATTGTCGCGATCCTGAACCCGGCAAAGGCCGGGCGTGTGATCAAGGCGCTGGTTGCGGTGGAACTGAAATTGCACGGCGAACAGCATATGCGCCGCTTTCTGGACATCGCGATCACCGAAGAGGCGGTTTCACATGCCTATGCCGTTACCGGCGAAACCGATGTCGTCTTAATGCTGCGCCTGCGCGATATGGAAGAATTCGACTCTCTCTGCGAGAGGTTATTCCGCGATCAGACCAATGTCGCCCGCTTCTTCACCATGATGATAATTCGCACGGCGAAAGAGGAAACGGCAATTCGGCTTTGATCATACGCCGCGTGCTCTTGCTGACGTGATGGCTTTCGTCCCATGCTGCCGCAGATTTGAAGCCGGAGGTTTGGATTGAGAAGGGCGCCTTGGTTCGTGTATGGGACCACTATGTGTTCGGCATAGCCACATGGATTGATGCGCGGCCGCAAAGGAGTACGACCAATCCATGGCCGAAGACAAGCAGGAAACCATCGCCCTTCTGAAGGCGCTTGCTCACGGCCCGAAACGTGACAACAGCGCCTATCACCAGGCCATCGCCGAGGCGCGCCGTGCCTTCGAGGACGCTGAGATTGCGCTCGGAGGACCGGTCCGGGTGCGGACCAAAACCAAAAGGAAGCGCAGCGGCGAATATGTCGTCAAATGGACGTTCAAACGTCTGACGTGACAGATCGTGTTTCCGATCGCGTCATCGCCGACGCCGGCAAGGGGGCACCCGTGCGTGAAAGTCACCGCCCGCCTTCTCGAAATCACCTCACCCCTTGATATACCACCCCCACGGCTCGTCGCTGTTGAACCGGGTGATCTGCTTCGTCTCCAGATAGTTCGCAAGTCCCCAGCGGCCGAGTTCGCGGCCGATGCCGGATTGCTTGTAGCCGCCCCAGGGCGCTTCGGCGAAGGTCGGCTGCGAGCAGTTGACCCAGACGATGCCGGCGCGCAGCGCCTCGGCCACGCGCTCGGCGCGCATCACGTCCTTCGACATGACGGCGGCGGCAAGCCCGAAGCGGCTGTCATTGGCCATGCGGATCGCATCGTCCTCGTCCTTGAACGGCTTGACGCAGACGACGGGGCCGAAGATCTCCTCCTTCCAGACGTAGCTGTCCTCGCTGATGTCGGTGAGCACTGTCGGTTCGATGAAGTAGCCGCGGTCGAGACCGGCGGGGCGCCTGCCGCCAAAGGCAATCGTCGCACCGTCGATGCGGGCGCGCTCGATTGCTGAAACGATCTTGTCGTATTGCCCCCTGGAAACGATCGGGCCGAGCAGGGTGCCCTCGTCCATGCCGTTGCCGATCCTGATCTTCGCCGCTTCGTCGCATAGCCGCGAAACCACGGCGTCATAGATGCTTGCCTGGACCAGTACGCGCGAGGTTGCCGAACAGACCTGGCCCTGGTTCCAGAAGATCCCGAACATGATCCATTCGACGGCCTTGTCGATGTCGCTGTCGGCGAAGATGACGAAAGGAGATTTGCCGCCGAGCTCCAGGCTGACGTTCTTGATGTCCTGTGCGCCGGCCATCATCACCTTGCGGCCGGTGGAGACCGAGCCGGTGAAGGCGAGCTTGTCGACCAGCGGATGCTCGGTCAGCGGCTCGCCGGCCTGCGGCCCGGTACCGGTGACGATGTTGAGCACACCGGCCGGAAGCTCGACCTCCTCGGCAATGACGCCCAGTTCAAGTGCGGTGAGCGGCGTCAGTTCCGAGGGTTTCAGCACCATGGTGCAGCCGGCGGCAAGGGCCGGGGCCACCTTCCAGGCGGCCATCAGCAGCGGATAGTTCCACGGGGTGATGGCGCCGACGACGCCCAATGGCTCGCGTACCACCCGCGAGGAGAAACGCGGTTCGCTGAGCGGGATCGTTTCTTCCGGATTGCGATCGAGTTCCTCGGCAAGGCCGGCGTAATAATTGAAACAGTTGACGACATCGTCGATGTCCCACAGCGCCTCGGGCAGGGGTTTGCCGTTGTCGGCGACCTCGAGCCTGGCGAGAAACTCCCGCTTCTCGGCGATCTTGTCTGCCATGGCGCGCAGATAGGCGGCCCGCTCGGTTCCCGTGAAGTGCGGCCAGGGCCCGGAATCGAAGGCGTAGCGCGCAGCTTTCACGGCCTTGTCGATGTCGCCGCTGGTGCCGGCCGGAGCCTTGTGGATCACCGCTTCGGTCGCCGGATCGACGACATCCAATGTCCCGCCCTTTTCAGGCCTGACCCATTCGCCGTCGATGTAAAGCCTGTCCTGCATGTCGCCGTCCCTTTTAGATCAGGTCGAGAATGGCTTGGCTGCCACCATGGTGGCCCTTTTTATCCGTATCGAATTGGCTGGAGTTTATCGTTCGGCGCCGGATTGTCGAGGAGGCCGTGACGGCGGCAACCAGGTCTTGGCCGGTCCGGCGACAGCGATCGATCGGGTGCCCGGCGCCGGCATCCGGGAAGGCGCTTTCGGGGGCGTATAAATGCCTTTCTTCCATTTTCGCCGGGAGGAGGGGATTTCGGCCGCCGGAACCTGACTGATTATCTCGATTCTATGGTCTGTTACGGCGCTTGCTGAAATATCACAGCAATATCAGTTGCTTACGAGAAAATTGATTTTTTTGAAATTGAGCTGTTGACTTCGTTTGAGGGGTGGGACTATAAACCGCTCACCAACGAGGGCGGCGGCGCTGCTGGCGACCGACGAACTCGCTCTGAAGTTTCTTTGAGAAATGGCGGGCGGATTTGGGGTTTCAGGCGGTGACGCTTCGGGCTCTCGGGGTAAAGGTTTTGGACGGTTTTGACCGTCGGTTTTTTGACAATTGAATAGAGAGAAAGAGAAACGTGGG
>NZ_KB902695.1 GCF_000379605.1 Rhizobium giardinii bv. giardinii H152
CTGGAGAGTTCGCATCGCGGCTGGGGCAAGTCGGTGATCATCGGGGTTGCCGGCGCCGGCCAGGAGATCTCCACCCGCCCCTTCCAGCTGGTCACCGGCCGCAACTGGATGGGCACCGCCTTCGGCGGCGCCCGCGGCCGCACCGACGTGCCGAAGATCGTCGAGTGGTACATGGACGGCAAGATCCAGATCGACCCGATGATCACCCACACGATGCCGCTCGAGGACATCAACAAGGGTTTCGACCTGATGCATGCCGGCGAAAGCATCCGCAGCGTGGTGATCTACTAGGATTACGCCAAACTCGGCATCGATTTTGAAATTCACGAGCCATGATACCGCGTCCCGCTCAGGGGCGCGGAACCTAGAAAACGGCAACATCCGAATGCGGCCCGCTCCTCCGCCGGCCATGATACCGGTCAGCAATCTGATGAAGCCGATGGGCCATTCGGTCGCACGGCCGTGACAGCGAAGTACAGTGGCTATGTCGGAAGAAGCACCCCACGTCAGCACCATCTATGTCGATGCCGACGCCTGCCCGGTCAAGCCGGAAATTCTCAAGGTCGCCGAGCGCCACGGCCTGCCGGTCGTGCTGGTCGCCAATTCCGGTCTGCGGCCGTCCCGCGACCCGATGGTGCGTAATGTCATCGTCTCGGCCGGCTTCGATGCGGCCGACGACTGGATCGCGGAGCGAGCCGGCGAAGGCGATATCGTCGTCACGGCTGACGTTCCCCTGGCCGGCCGCTGTGTCGCCGCCGGCGCGCAGGTGACCGGGCCGACGGGACGCATCTTCGACAAGGCCAATATCGGCATGGCGACCGCGATGCGCGATCTCGGCGCTCACCTGCGCGAAACCGGCGAAAGCAAGGGCTACAACGCCGCCTTCTCGCCGCGAGATCGTTCCGCTTTTCTCGAAACGCTCGATCGGCTTTGCCGCCGCGTCAAACAGCGCTAGTGATGTAGAAAGCGCCGGGAGCGTTCATGAGGAAGGCAGACAGAAAGATCGCCCATCGCCGCCATGCCCCCTTCTATACCGGTGGCATTTGCGCCGTCCTCACCGCTGTTCTTTGCCTGTTTGTGGCACCCCAACTCGCGGTTGGGCTGTCGGCGGTCGTGTTCTTTTCCGCATATCTGGCTTTCATCGCCTATCGTCTGCCGAAATTGACGGGCGGCTATCTGAAGCGCAACGCTGCCGGCACCGACGAACCCGCGATCGTCATTTTTGCGGTCACGCTCATCGCCGTCGGCGTTTCCACCGGCTCCCTGTTCCAGGCGCTCAATGCCGACGAGACAGCGATCGAACTCATAATCGCCTTTGCATCGGTCGTGCTCGGCTGGTTGACCATCCATACGATGGCGGCGATGCACTACGCGCACCGCTATTGGAGCCCGGAAATGGGGGACAACGAGGGCGACGGCCACAGCCTTGAGTTCCCGGGCACGACGGAGCCGGGGGGCTATGATTTCCTTTACTTCGCTTTCGTCATCGGCATGACGGCACAAACCTCGGATATTGCCGTCACCTCGACCGCCATGCGAAAGATCAATCTCCTGCACGCGGTCGTATCCTTTTTCTTCAATACGGTGCTGGTGGCGGCTGCGGTCAATGCGGCCGTGTCGCTGGCATGACGCACTATTCAGCTTCAAAGGAGCACAGCTTGAAAGTCCTTTCCCAGAACACCGCCTTCGGTGGCATGCAGGGCGTGTTTTCGCACGACTCGCAGGCCTGCAAGACCGAAATGACCTTCGCGGTCTATGTTCCGCCGCAGGCGATCTCAGCCTCCTGCCCGGTTCTCTGGTATCTCTCCGGCCTGACCTGCACCCATGCGAATGTGATGGAAAAGGGCGAATATCGCCGCATGGCCGCCGAGCTTGGCCTGATCATCGTCTGCCCCGATACCAGCCCGCGCGGCAACGATGTTCCCGACGAACTGACCAACTGGCAGATGGGCAAGGGAGCAGGATTCTATCTCGATGCAACAGAGACGCCCTGGGCCGAGAACTACCAGATGTACACCTACATCACGCAGGAGCTGCCCGCCTTCGTCGGCCAGCATTTTCGCGTCGACATGAACCGCCAGGGCATCTTCGGGCATTCGATGGGCGGCCATGGCGCCATGACCATCGCGCTGAAGAACCCCGAACGCTTCAGGAGCTGCTCGGCCTTCGCACCGATCGTCGAGCCCTCAACGGCTGACTGGTCAGTCGGCGCCTTTGAAAAATACCTCGGCGCCGACAAGGCTGCCTGGCGGCAATATGACGCCTGCGCGCTGGTGAAGGACGGCGCGCGGTTTCCGGAATTCCTGATCGATCAGGGCAAGGCCGACAATTTCCTCGAAAACGGCCTGCGTCCCTGGCTGATCGAGGACGCCATCAAGGGCACCGGCATCGACCTGACGCTCCGGATGCATGAACGCTACGACCATTCCTACTACTTCATTTCGTCCTTCATGGACGATCACCTGAAATGGCACGCCAAGCGGCTGGCCTGAACTTCGGTCGGAGACGTCAGAACCGCGTCGCGCACCACAGCGCGGTTGTTCTTCAGGATGCGGATTGGAAACGGGGCGCAGTCGCGGTCTCGACGATCCGTATGCTCGATTCGCTCTGGCCGTGATGGCCTTCCATGTCGACGACGACGTGCCAGTGGCCGGATTGCGGGATGGTCAGCCGGATGGGCGACTTGCGCGCCACGCCGCCGACGAACTGATGCTTCATCGCCTGCTTGTAGAGGGCGAAATTGCTGTCCGTCATCAGCCGGACATTGGCCACGGCCGTAAGCGTGATCTCTATCGTCACCCCGGCTCGCTGCTGCTTGAGGTCGTAGTGCGTGAAGCTGAACTTCAGTTTCCTCATTCGGTTCTCGTTGAAAAGCTCTGCATCGGAAGCCGTTATATTAGGTCTTGCGTGTTAAGGAATGGTTTTGCGCGGCCGTCTCAAAGCGGGACCGGCCGGTCGGAAATCGACTTCCGCTCCTGCTATGGGCGCATCCGGCGAGACTACGCCTTCCCTGTCCGCCGCGTTTCGGCTATGGCGTTTTTCATGACACATCTCTTTCTCGTTGCCGCCGGTGGCGCCCTCGGTTCCGTGCTCCGCTACCTTGTCGGGCTCTGGACCTTGCGCGGTTTTGGACCGTCCTTCCCTTGGGGAACGCTGGCCGTCAATGTGACCGGGTCCTTTCTGATCGGCGTGCTGTCGGAAGCGATTGCGCGAAAATTCGGCGCATCCGCCGAGATGCGGGTTTTCCTGATCACCGGCATTCTCGGCGGCTATACGACCTTCTCCGCCTTTTCGCTTGATGCGATCACGCTCATGGAAGGCGGTGAACCGGTCACAGCGGCGATTTATGTGGGTGCGAGCGTGCTTCTTTCGGCAATCGCCGTGTTTGCCGGGCTGGCCCTTATGCGCGCAATGGTCTAAAGCGTCCGTCTCAGAGCGCCGCGCGTCCACAAGGGACCGGCTTGCTCTGTCATATCAGTTTGCGCACGGATTTCCGGTCGGCACCCTTGTCGAGGCAGGCGCGATCGCAATTGGATGCAGGTAAGAACACGATCATGGCGGGCATTGAACACAGACAAGTGGAATCCGACGAAGCTGGCATGCGGCTCGACCGCTGGTTCAAGGTTCATTATCCCGGCCTTGGTTTCGGTCCCCTGCAGAAGCTTCTGCGCTCCGGCCAAGTCCGCGTCGATGGCGGCCGCGTCAAGTCTGATACGCGCATCCAGCCGGGCCAGGTCATCCGCGTCCCGCCGATGGATGTCGATGCCAAGACCAAGACCGGCCCGATCGCCGGCCGCGACCTGCGCCATGCCTCCGATCACGAACTCCTGTCGCGCATGCTGCTGCATGAAGACGCCAAGGTGATCGTTCTCAACAAGCCGCCGGGCATCGCCGTCCAGGGTGGCTCCGGCGTCAACCGCCATATCGACGAGATGCTCGAAGCCTGGACCAGTCCCAAGGGCGAGAAACCGCGCCTGGTGCATCGGCTCGACCGCGATACGTCCGGCGTACTGGTGATCGCCCGCACGCGCGGCGCCGCACAGAAGCTGACGGCAGCCTTCCGCGAGCGCGATACCAAGAAGACCTATTGGGCGCTGGTGAAGGGCGTGCCGCGCAAGCGCGAAGACAAGATCTCCACCTGGCTCGTCAAGGAACAGACGCCGGACGGCGATCGGATGCGTATTGCCAAGCACGGCGAGGACGGCGCCGACCACGCCATTTCCTACTACCGCATCGTCGAACAGGCAGGCCAGAACTTCGCCTGGCTCGAGATGGAGCCCTATACCGGCCGCACCCACCAGCTGCGTGTCCACGCCGCCCACATCGGCCATCCGATCATCGGCGACCCCAAGTATTTCGAGGCTGAACCGAGCTGGGCTTTCCCCGGGGGTGTTCAGAACCGCCTGCATCTGCACGCGCGGCACATCGATATCCCGCATCCGGACGGCGGGCGACTGAGGATCAGCGCTCCGATGCCGCAGCACATGGTCCAGAGCTGGAACCTCATCGGCTTCGACATGGCCAGCGCAGAGGAAGACGAAGACTGATGAAGCTGGTTCTCTTCGATTGCGACGGCACGCTGGTCGACAGCGCGGGCCTCATTCACGAGGTCATGGCGCGCACCTTCGAGGACTTTGGCCTGGCCCGCGTCTCCCTCGACGCCACCAAGGGCATCATCGGCCTGACGCTCGATATCGCCATCGCACGGCTGATGCACCAGCCGCATGTGGACGATCGCGCGCTTGCCATGACCGCGCACTACAAGAAGATCTATGGCGGCGTCAGGGCCGAGATGGACTTTCGCGAGCCGCTTTTCCCGGGCATCAAGGCGCTCATCGCCACGCTTTCGGCACGCGATGCGGTTATCCTGGGTGCCGTAACGGGAAAGTCACGCCGCGGACTTGATCAGATCTGTGCAAGTCACGGTTATGAAAAGACATTCTTCGTTTCCAGAACCGCGGATGACTGCCCGTCGAAGCCGCATCCGGCGATGGTGACGGAGTGCTGCTCGCAGGTCGGCATCGACCCGAAGGACACGATTGTCGTCGGCGACGCGATCTATGACATGCAGATGGCCAAAAGCGCCGGTGCTGCCGCGATCGGCGTTTCCTGGGGCTATGCCTCGGTTTCCGAACTCATCAAGGCCGGGGCGGACCACATCGCCCATGTTCCCAGGGATATTCTGGACTGGATGGAGACCTATCATGGCTGATATTCGCAACGATCTGACAGGGGCGCTCAGCGATCCGGATCCCGTGCGCCGCGCGCAGATACAGATGCTGAAGCCACTGCCCAAGCGATTCTACACGACCGTCAGCATCGGCCCTGTCGAAGACGGCGGCTACGCCATTCTGCTTGACGGCCGCACCGTCCGCACACCGGCAAAGCAGCCGTTGACTGCGCCGACGGCCCGCGCCGCTGAACTGCTGGCGGCCGAATGGGATGCGCAGAAGGAAGTGATCGACCCGGCGACAATGCCCGTCACCCGGCTTGCCAATACCGCAATCGACGGTGTCGCGAAGGATATTCGTGCCGTCTTCGACGACATTCTGAATTTTGCCGGGACCGATCTCCTCTGCTACCGCGCCAGCGAGCCGGAAGGACTGGTTGCCCGGCAAGCCGAAGGATGGGATCCGGTGATGTCCTGGGCCGCCGAAAAGCTCGGCGCGCGCTTCATCCTCGCCGAGGGCGTGGTGCATCAGACGCAGCCAACCGCGGCGATCAACGCCTATGCCGACGCAGTGCGCGCCTATGCGACGCCGCTCGGCCTTTCCTGCCTGCACACCATCACCACCCTCACCGGGTCCGCCCTGCTCGCCCTGGCTTTCGCCGAGAAACGGCTTTCCGCTGAAGAAGCATGGGCACTCGCCCATCTCGACGAGGACTGGCAGATCGAGCATTGGGGCACGGATGACGAAGCCTTCCAGCGTCGCGAGAACCGCTGGCGGGACATGCAGGCGGCCACGGCGACGCTCGACGCGTTGCGCTGAACAATCAGAACCCTCGGAATGGCTTGAAAGACCGGGCTGCGTCCGTTTTGACGCAGCGCGTCGCCTGCACTTCAGGCCGTCAGCTTCAGCCCGGCGATGCCGGCGATGATCAACGAGATGCAGCCAAGGCGGATGGCGGTAGCCGGCTCTGCGAAAAGCACGATGCCGAGAATGACCGTTCCCACCATGCCGACGCCGGTCCACACGGCATAAGCAGTGCCGAGCGGCAATGTCCGAACCGCAATACCAAGCAGAACGACGCTTGCCACCATGGAGGTCGCGGTCAAAACCGTCGGCACCAGCTTGGTAAAGCCGTCGGTGTATTTGAGGCCGATCGCCCAGCCGATTTCGAGAAGTCCTGCGAGTAAAAGAATGATCCAGGCCACGATTTAACTCCGCTCAACGGAGCGAGGCCGTCCTCGCGGATGTTCGGTTATCAAACGATGGCTTGATCCCGTGCAGCCGTCTGCATGGGCAATCTATGCCATCCGGACCTGACGCTGGCAAGAGCCCGGCATGCATGGCTGGTGTGCCCTAAGCAGACTTTCGTTGGCAGGCCAACGTTTCGTCTGCTTAGGTGTTTGCTTTAACGCAGGTTCTGGCCGGAAAACCGTTGGACACTTTTCCGGACCCTGCTTAGTGGCCACGCTCTTTCCTGAGCTTTGCCCACCACTCGAGGCGTTTGCGGATATCGCGCTCGAAGCCGCGCTCCGGCGGATCGTAGAAAATCTTGCGGCCCATCTTCTCAGGGAAATAGTCCTGGCCCGAAAACGCATCCGGTTCGTCGTGGTCGTAGCGATAGCCGTCGCCGTAGCCCTCGCCCTTCATCAATTTGGTCGGGGCATTGAGGATGTGCTTCGGCGGCAGCAGCGAGCCGTTCTCCTTGGCGGCGCGCATCGCGGACTTGTAAGCGGTATAGACGGCGTTCGACTTCGGCGCGGTCGCGAGATAGACGCAGGCCTGCGCCAGCGCCAGTTCGCCCTCCGGCGAGCCGAGATAGTCATAGGCATCCTTGGCGGCATTGCAGATCACCAGCGCCTGCGGATCGGCAAGGCCGATGTCCTCGACCGCCATGCGCACCAGCCGCCGTCCGAGATAGAGCGGGTCCTCGCCGGCATCGAACATCCGGCAGAGATAATAGAGTGCCGCATCAGGATCCGAGCCACGCACCGATTTATGCAGGGCGGAGATCAGATTGTAGTGGCCGTCCTGCCCCTTGTCGTAAACCGGCGCGCGCCGCTGGACGATCTCCTGCACGGCGTTGGCATCGAACACTTCATCCTTGCGTGCCGCCCGCCAGACCTCCTCGGCGAGCGTCAACACCGCCCGGCCATCGCCATCTGCCATGCGCACCAGGCTGGCGCGTGCATCGGCATCGAGCGGCAGAGGCTTTCCCTCCACCTGTTCGGCGCGCGCCAGCAATTCGGCAAGGCTCGCCTCGTCATGCGGTTTGAACGTCAGCACACGGGCGCGCGACAGAAGAGCGGCATTGAGCTCGAAGGACGGGTTTTCCGTCGTGGCGCCGACCAGAATGACCGTGCCGTCTTCCATGACCGGCAGGAAACTGTCCTGCTGGGCACGGTTGAAGCGATGGATCTCATCGACGAAGAGCAGTGTCTGACGACCGGACATGCGGCGGGCGCGGGCCGATTCGAACACACGCTTCAAATCCCCAACGCCGGAGAAAATCGCCGATATCTGTTCAAACGCAAGTCCAGCTTCGCCCGACAGCAGCCGGGCAACCGTCGTCTTGCCCGTTCCCGGCGGCCCCCAGAAGATCATCGAGCCGAGCGATCCGGACGCGATCATGCGCGCAAGAACACCGTCCTCGCCCGTCAGATGCTGCTGGCCTGTAACCTCGGCCAAGGTTTGCGGCCGCAGCCGATCGGCCAGCGGTCGTTTTTCGCTCATGCCGGCGGGTTCGATCGGGGAGAAAAGGTCGCTCATCGGAAGAACTGGCGGATACGCTGGCCATCGCGTTCGATCTCGACGCGCCACAGCGACGGATCGTCCTTGGTGATGGCTTCGAGCGTGGCTGACTTGTCGATCGGAGTGCCATTGACGGCGAGGATGATGTCCTTTGGCAGAAAACCCACCCGGGCTGCCGGCGAGCCGCGATTGATCTGAGTGATCACGACGCCCTCAGACGATGCCGGCATGCGCAGTTCATCGGCAAGGCGCGGCGAAAGATTGCCGACGACGGCGCCGGCGAAGGGATTATGCCCCTCGATCAGCCGCTCGTCGCGAGGCGACGTTTCCGGAGCCTGCGCAAGCGTCAAATCGATATCGCGGCTCTTCCCGCTGTCCATCACGGTGATCCTGGCATCATGGCCGATGCCGACGGTGGTCAGCCGGTAGCCCAATGCATCCGGATGCTCGACGGGAATGCCGTTGACGGCCACGATCACCTGCCCCGGCTTGATGCCCGCCTTTTCCGCCGGCCCGCCTTCGATCACCGAACTGACCAGCGCGCCCCTCGCCCGGTCGAGCCCGAGCGCATCGGCGACTTCCGACGTCACCGGCTCGAAGCTTGCGCCAATGAACGGGCGCGTGAAGCTGCCGTTGCCCCCCTCGGCCGATGCCAGGAAGACCTTGACGAGATTGGCCGGGATGGCAAAGCCAACGCCGTTGGAGCCGCCGCCGCGCGAGAAGATCGCGGTGTTGATGCCGATGAGCTGGCCGTTCATGTTGATCAGGCCGCCGCCGGAATTGCCGGGATTGATCGCCGCGTCCGTCTGAATGAAGAAACCGAAATCACCCGAGACGACCTGGTTACGGGCGAGCGCCGAGACGATGCCGCTGGTAACAGTCTGGCCGACGCCAAAGGGATTACCGATCGCCAGAACGAGATCGCCGACTTCGACCGCATCGGAATCACCAAGGGGGACGGTTTCGAAGGGGCCGTCCGACTTGATCTTCAGGACGGCCAGATCCAGCCGATCGTCCTTCAGCATGATCGTGCTCTCGAATTCCCGCCCGTCGGCAAGCGCGATCTTGATGTCGTCGGCGTCGGCGATCACGTGATTGTTGGTGACCACGAGGCCATTCTTCCCGACGATGACGCCGGAGCCGAGCGACGACTGCTTTTCCGAGCGATTCGGCATCTGCTGGCCGAAGAACTGCTCGAAGAACGGATCATCGCCAAAGGGTGAGCGGCGCTCGACGGTCTTTTCGGCATAGACGTTGACCACTGCGTTCGCCGTCTGCTTGACCAGCGGCGCGAAGGACAGTTGCATTTCCGTGCGGCTTTGCGGCAGCGCCTTCTGCGTGGCCCCCTGCGCGACGACGGCGCCGGTCGTTATATTCTCCACCCGGTCGGAAGCGTCCGTTCCAGGGAAGCCGAAGTGAACGACGCTGGCAAAGAGCGCCAGCCCGGCCATGGTGGACAGGACAAGTATACGGGGCGAACGGATCATGCGGGGCATCCTGCCGAAATCGATTGTTGGGAAAGACAGATAGGATGTCAGCGATAAAAAGCAAAGACGACCGGCGACAGAAAATCGCGTCCCTTCGTCCCCGCCTCCTCACTCGCGACTATGATGGCGAGGAGGCAGGCGAGAAGCGAGACCATGGACGACACGCAGACAAGACAAATCTACAAACTCGCGCAATTGCGGCTACCGCCGCGACCATGCAGGCATTGTTACGCAAGGCAAATTTCAACCCTGACCAGCCGCGCACTCCGGCGGGAAATCCAGATGGCGGGCGATGGACGGATGGCCCATTATCCCTGTAGCCGAACGCCCTGATGATGTCGACCTGCGCCGCGAAGAGGGAAAGCGTGGTGCACACACGATTCGGAAACATGTGGGGAAGACAGATTCCGAGTTGATGGCAGGGATGGGGCCGCCGGCCAAATGGTGGCAGCCGGTCAAATTGGGCGTGTACCGCAACGGGTCCTTCTTTTCCCTTGAAGACGCGAATGCTTATGTTAATGAGACGTTGCGCGTTCACGAAGACACTGTCGCAAAGGTTGCGAACGGCACCCTCAAAAATGCCTTCCTGAAGTTGCGCGTCGGCCGAAGGATCGGCCGGGAGGCTTTTCGACCCGACTCCTACAGCGAACCGATCGTTCGATATGCCTATGAAGTCGGTGTCTACATCGAACACGACCCGTCGGACCCGAAGGGTTTTGTCGTGATAACAGCTTACCCGAGAAACGAGGAGCCCATGACCCTCAAATCCGCCAAGCCGCCGCAGGCCTTCGTCGACTTCGCCCAACGGATGTTTCAGGACGCGGAATTTTTCGAAACCTTGGAGGATTTGCTCCGGTTCGGACTGCAAGGCATTCCACGGGACAGGCTCGGCGATTTCACCGCCTTCGTGAAACGCATCGAGAACCACGAAATCGGCGACCGCGATCTCGAACGCCTGTGGCACGGTTCGGGCGCCGATGTCGGCTATCCGGCTCCGGGATTGCGCATCTTCCTGCATCGGGCGCGCGAACTTGCCGAACGGGAAGGTCCGGACGGGTCACTCTACAAGAAGAGACCGAAATGGTCCTCCACGCCGACATCGAAGGACCTGCTGTAGCAACCGCTTGGGGAATGCGGTTTCTAGCAGCCAAAACGCGATTCAATATTGCCGTCGCGCTTTTGGTCGTTACGGCCTATCCAAGAAATGAGGACTGGGAAGAACGCAGTCCGCCGCTTCCTTCCTCGGCCGAGCCCGGGACATGGCGGTACGGGAGGGACCGAGCGGCAAGCTCTATCGAACCCCCACCACGATGAATGAGGAACCGGGGCTCAAATTCGAATTTTAAGGAAATCGAGAAAACCACGCAGTCTTCAGGCAGTTCTAACGCAAAACAGCCGGGCTTTCGGCCCGGCTGTTTCGTCTTCCGATCAAACGGAAAGCTTATGCGGCGTCGGCAGCTTCTGCTTCGGCGGCAACGCGAGCGATGTCCTTGGCGCCCTTGGCCGAGGTGTCACGGTCAACGAATTCGATGACGGCGAGAGCCGCGTTGTCGCCGTGGCGGAAGCCGGCCTTCATGATGCGCAGGTAGCCGCCGTTACGGGTGGCGTAGCGCGATGCGATGGCATCGAACAGCTTGCCGACGACAGCAACGTCGCGGATCTGCGAGATGGCCTGACGACGGGCGTGCAGGTCACCGCGCTTGCCGAGCGTGACGAGCTTCTCGACGATCGGGCGGATTTCCTTTGCCTTCGGCAGGGTAGTGACGATCTGCTCATGTTCAATGAGCGATGCAGCCATGTTGGCGAACATTGCCTTGCGGTGGCTGGCGGTTCTGTTCAGCTTGCGGCCGGCTTTCTGGTGGCGCATTGCTATTCTCCTTAAATGCAGGTGCCCTTCACTTTATGGGCCTGCCGTTTCCTGGCACATACAGGTTTAAAAACCTGCTGTTTGACGGGGAAAGGCAGAGGGTTAACCTGCCTTTTGTTTGCTCAATACTGGTCTTCGTAACGCTTGGCGAGATCTTCGATGTTCTCGGGCGGCCATGCCGGCACTTCCATGCCGAGGTGCAGGCCCATGGAAGCGAGAACTTCCTTGATTTCGTTCAGGGACTTGCGACCAAAGTTCGGAGTGCGAAGCATTTCGGCCTCGGTCTTCTGAATGAGATCGCCGATATAAACGATGTTGTCGTTCTTCAGGCAGTTGGCCGAACGGACGGAAAGTTCCAGTTCGTCGACCTTCTTGAGGAGCGCCGGGTTGAACGCCAGTTCGGTGACGGCTTCTTCTTCGGCTTCCTTCTGCGGTTCGTCGAAGTTGACGAAGACGCCGAGCTGGTCCTGAAGGATGCGGGCCGCGAAAGCGACTGCATCTTCACCGGTGACGGAACCATCGGTTTCGATCTGCATGGACAGCTTGTCGTAGTCGAGAACCTGACCTTCGCGGGTGTTTTCCACCTTGTAGGACACTTTCTTGACCGGCGAATACAGGCTGTCGACCGGGATGAGGCCGATCGGCGCATCTTCCGAACGGTTGCGATCGGCCGGCACGTAGCCCTTGCCGTTATTGACGGTGAACTCCATGCGGATCTCGGCGCCCTCGTCGAGGGTGCAGATCACATGGTTCGGGTTGAGGATTTCGATATCGCCAACCGTCTGGATGTCACCGGCGGTTACAACGCCCGGACCCTGCTTGCGCACGACCATGCGCTTGGAATCATCGCCGTCCATCTTGATGGCGATTTCCTTGATGTTGAGCACGATGTCCGTCACGTCTTCCCGAACGCCCGGGATGGAGGAAAACTCGTGCAGCACGCCGTCGATCTGCACTGCGGTTACCGCAGCGCCGCGAAGCGACGACAGAAGAACGCGGCGAAGCGCGTTGCCGAGCGTCAGGCCGAAGCCACGCTCCAGCGGCTCGGCAACAAGGCTAACCTTGGTGCGGCCGGAGGAGGAGAACTCCACCTTGTTCGGCTTGATCAGTTCCTGCCAGTTTTTCTGAATCATATGTCTTGCCTTCCGTTCGTTGCCACCATCCAATCGTGGCAACCGAGCCTTGAAGCGCCGGAGGAAGCATGGCCTCCACCGGCTTGATGAATGTCACTGATCAGACGCGGCGCTTCTTGCGCGGGCGGCAGCCGTTGTGCGGGATCGGGGTCACGTCACGGATCGAGGTGATCATGAAGCCGGCAGCCTGCAGAGCGCGCAGAGCCGATTCACGGCCGGAACCCGGACCGCAAACTTCGACTTCCAGCGTCTTCATGCCGTGTTCCTGGGCCTTCTTGGCCGCATCTTCAGCAGCCATCTGAGCTGCGAACGGGGTCGACTTGCGCGAGCCCTTGAAGCCCTTCGAACCAGCCGACGACCAGGCGATCGCATTGCCCTGCGCGTCGGTGATGGTGATCATCGTGTTGTTGAACGACGAGTTGACGTGCGCAACGCCCGTGGAAATGTTTTTACGCTCGCGACGGCGAACGCGTGTGGCTTCCTTGGCCATGGTATACCTTTCGTTGATCTCTGCACCGCCGTAACACCAGCGGCTCCACCGGACAGAGGAACACCCCTGCCCTGAATTTCAATATGCGCGAACGGAGAGCCCGAACCGCGCGGCGATATCGTCACTGCCGTAATTCCAGCAGCTCCACCGGAGGCCGCATCAAAGCGCCCTTCCGAAACCACAAAAGAGGCCGGCGCCGGGCGCCAGCCTCTGCACTTCCCTTTTCAGGGAAATTACTTCTTCTTACCTGCGATCGCCTTTGCCGGGCCCTTGCGGGTGCGGGCATTGGTGTGCGTACGCTGACCGCGAACCGGCAGCGAGCGACGATGACGCAGGCCGCGGTAGCAGCCGAGGTCCATCAGGCGCTTGATGTTCATCGAGGTCTCGCGACGCAGATCGCCTTCGACCTGATAGTCACGGTCGATGGCTTCGCGGATCTGAAGAACTTCAGCATCCGTCAGCTGATGCACGCGACGTTCAGCCGGAATACCGACCTTCTCGACGATTTCCTGTGCGAATTTCGGACCGATCCCGTGAATGTAACGGAGCGCGATTACCACGCGCTTTGCCGTCGGGATGTTGACGCCAGCGATACGAGCCACGCCTGTTCTCCTTGCTTCCAGTTGCCATCCGGCAATAGGTGCTTCGTTATGCAGCCTTAAAAAGGGCCGACTGTTAAAGTGGTGTTCGGAACACGTCAAAAGAATCGCGCCCGGACTTCGTTGTTTTGAAATCCGCGCCGATCCCTTGCATGTAGCGAGTTAGCGCGGTCTTTGAAGGAATCGGCTGAAAAAGTCAACTCCCTGCCCGTCCTTTTTCAAGAAAGGGCCTTTTTAGGCATCGGCCGAAGCCGTTGCCAGTATCCTGTTGATTTCCGATGTCACCGTTTCAACCGATGCCATCCCGTCAACCGTCTTGAGCTCGCCCGTTGCCGCATAGTGCTCCGACAGCGGCGCCGTCTTTTCGCGATATTCGACGAGGCGCTTCTTGAACGCTTCCGGGTTGTCGTCGGAGCGAACCTTGCCGCCAGCGGCGAGAGTTTCCGCTACCCGATTCTCCATGCGCCGCACAAGCGCGCCTTCATCGACCTTGAGCTCGATCACTGCATCGAGGCCGAGCCCCTTGCCTTCGAGCATCTTGCCGAGCGCGACCGCCTGCGGAACGGTTCGCGGATAACCGTCGAGGATGAAGCCCTTCGCACAATCCGGGGCGTCGATGCGATTCGAAACGATCTCGTTGACGATTTCGTCCGAAACAAGCTGGCCGGCATCCATGACAGCCTTGGCGCGCTTGCCAACATCGCTCTGCTCGGCGACGGCGGCACGCAGCATGTCGCCTGTGGAAAGCTGGGGAATACCGTACTTCTCGGTCAGAAGCTTGGCCTGAGTTCCCTTGCCTGCACCTGGCGGTCCCAAAAATATCAGTCTCATCGGCCCCTCTTTCCTCCACGCAGCTTTGATTTCTTGATCAGCCCCTCATACTGCTGAGCAATCAGGTGACCCTGTACCTGTGCTACAGTATCAAGGGTCACGCTGACAACAATCAAAAGCGACGTACCACCAAGGTAGAACGGCACACCGGTCTGCGCGATCATGACTTCGGGCAGAATGCAGACGAACATCAGGTAGATGGCGCCAAGCACGGTAATGCGCGTCAGGACGTAGTCGATGTATTCGGCGGTGCGCTCACCCGGACGGATGCCGAGAATGAAGCCGCCGTGCTTCTTCAGATTATCGGCCGTATCCTTCGGATTGAAGACGATCGCCGTGTAGAAGAAGGCGAAGAACGCGATCATGCCGCCATACAGCACCATGTAGAGCGGCTGGCCGTGGCCAAGCGCGGCAACGACCGTTGTTGCCCAGGACGGCAGCGAGGCGGTGTTGGCGAAACCTGCAAGCGTCGCGGGCAGCAGCAGCAGCGACGAGGCAAAGATCGCCGGGATGACGCCGGAGGTATTGAGCTTCAGCGGCAGGTGCGACGTATCGCCCTGGAACATCTTGTTGCCGACCTGGCGCTTCGGATACTGGATCAAAAGCCGGCGCTGCGCACGCTCGACAAAGACAATCAGCGCGATGACAGCCACGACCATGACGATGATGGCGAGAATGAGCGGCGTCGACAGCGCACCCGTGCGGCCGAGTTCGAGCGTTCCGGCAAGAGCCGTCGGCAGATGGGCGACGATGCCCGCGAAGATGATCAGCGAGATGCCGTTGCCGATGCCGCGCGAGGTGATCTGCTCGCCGAGCCACATCAGGAACATCGTGCCGCCGAGCAGCGAGATGACCGTGGAGACCTTGAAGAACCAACCCGGATCGACGACGAGGCCGTTGCCGCTCTCAAGGCCGACTGCGATGCCATAGGCCTGCAGCGTGCCGAGCAGCACGGTACCGTAGCGGGTGTACTGGTTGATGACCTTGCGGCCCTGCTCGCCTTCCTTCTTCAACTGCTCGAGCGAAGGAACCACGGAGGTCATAAGCTGAACGATGATAGAGGCGGAAATATAGGGCATGATGCCGAGGGCGAAGATCGCCATACGCTCGACGGCGCCGCCGGAAAACATGTTGAAAAGGCCAAGGATGCCGCCGCTCTGGCCCTGGAAGGCTTGCGCAAAGGCTTCCGGATTGAGGCCGGGAAGCGGGATATAGGTGCCGAGACGATAAACCAGAAGGGCGCCGAGGGTGAACCAGAGGCGCTTTTTCAGATCTTCCGCCTTGGCGAACGTCGAAAAATTGAGATTAGAGGCAAGTTGTTCCGCTGCCGAGGCCATGCATTTCTCCGCGTAACCATCTCCGGCGGCGGGAGCCCAGCCAACTGCGGCGATGGTCAATCCGTTGGCATAATCTTTCTAAGAGGCGCTGGTGCCTTTGAGAAAGACAATGCGAGAAGTTGGTGCCACCCTGCCCTGCAGGGCAAAGCGACGGAGGGAGCCTAAACCGGTTGAAACGCGGATTGTCAAGCAATCTTGGCCTCACCGTGGCTTTTCTTCCAGAAACCGGCGCGACATTGGTGTCCGTCTCCGGCGTGAGGCTCACATATGGGAGCAAAATCGCCCGGTGTGAAGCACACCGGGCGATCAAACAGCAAATTATTCAGCAGCGCCCGAAAGCAGCTTGATCGAGCCGCCGGCCTTTTCGACCTTTTCGATCGCAGGCTTAGAAGCACCGGCAACTTCGAGCGAAAGCTTCGCCTTCAGTTCACCGTCGGCCAGGACGCGGATGCCGTCCTTGGCGCGGCGGATGACGCCGGCAGCCTTGAGGGCAGCAGCATCGACGGTCTTCGAAGCGTCGAGCTTCTTGGCGTCGATTGCGGTCTGGATACGGCCGAGCGATACGACAACAAAGTCCGAACGGAAGATGTTGTTGAAGCCACGCTTCGGCAGACGGCGGTAGATTGGCATCTGGCCGCCTTCGAAGCCGTTGATGGCAACGCCCGAACGAGCCTTCTGACCCTTGACACCGCGGCCGGCAGTCTTGCCGGAGCCCGAGCCGATACCGCGGCCGAGGCGCTTGCGGTTCTTGGTCGAGCCTTCGTTGTCCTTGATTTCATTCAGTTTCATGATGGTATCCCCCTCACTTCTCGTCGACGACGCGAACGAGGTGCTGGACGGCCCGGATCATGCCACGCACGGAAGGCGTATCTTCCAGCGTGCTGACCCGATGCATCTTGTTGAGACCGAGACCGACCAGCGTCGCGCGCTGTACGGCAGGCCGGCGAATGGGGCTACCGGTCTGAACGACCGTAACCGTCTTCTTTGCAACTTCTTTCTTGGCCATTGTTCAGACTCCCTTATTCTTCGGAAGCGACGCCGGCGGACGCACGACGGGCCTGGAGCGTGGCGTATTTCAGGCCGCGCTGTGCCGCGACGTCCTTCGGATGCGCCTGGTTCTTCAGGGCATCGAACGTCGCGCGAATCATGTTGTACGGGTTCGACGAACCGGTCGACTTCGCAACGACGTCATGCATGCCGAGCGTTTCGAAAACGGCGCGCATCGGACCACCGGCAATGATACCGGTACCCGGCTTGGCGGAGCGCAGCAGAACCTTGCCGGCGCCGTGACGGCCGTGAACGTCGTGATGAAGCGTGCGGCCCGAGCGCAGCGGAACGAAGATCAGTTCGCGCTTGGCGGCTTCGGTTGCCTTGCGGATGGCTTCCGGCACTTCACGTGCCTTGCCATGGCCGAAGCCAACGCGGCCCTTCTGGTCGCCGACGACGACGAGAGCAGCAAAGCCGAAACGACGGCCGCCCTTCACCACCTTGGCGACGCGGTTGATTGCTACGAGCTTGTCAACGAATTCGCTGTCGCGCTCCTCGCGGTTCTGGCGATCTTCGCGAGAACCTCTTTTTTCTTGTGCCATTGTCCTTTTCCTTTTTCTTTTCCGGGTGCAATCGGCAGATTGACAAAAGTCGCTTCGGTTTCTGTGAACCGAAGCGACCGGGTATTATCCGTGCAATCTCTTCAAGTCCAGACGGTAACGCCTGGAAAATTGCATCAGAAGTTCAGGCCGCCTTCGCGGGCTGCCTCGGCGAGCGCCTTGACGCGGCCGTGATAGATGAAGGCGCCACGATCAAAGACGACGTCCTTGATGCCGGCCTTCGAAGCGCGCTCCGCGAGGAGCTTGCCGACGGCAGCCGCGGCTGCCGTGTCAGCGCCCGTCTTCAAAGACGAACGCAGATCGGTGTCGAGCGTGGAGGCAGACGCAACGGTCTTGCCTGCAACGTCATCGATAACCTGTGCGTAGATGTTCTTCGACGAGCGATGAACCGACAGGCGCAGGCGGCCATTGGCGACTGCCTTGATTTGACGGCGCACGCGGCTGGCGCGGCGCACAAGTGTATCTTTCCTTGTAGCCATTTCGCGTGATCCTTACTTCTTCTTGCCTTCTTTGCGGACAATCCGCTCGCCGGCATACTTGACGCCCTTGCCCTTGTAGGGCTCGGGGCCACGGTATTCGCGGATTTCCGCGGCAACCTGGCCGACCTGCTGCTTGTTGATGCCGGTGACGACGATTTCCGTCGGCTTCGGCACAGCAATCGAAATGCCTTCCGGAGTCTGGTAGACCACGTCATGGCTGAAGCCGAGCGCGAGCTGCAGGTTCTTGCCCTGCATGGACGCGCGATAGCCGACGCCGTTGATTTCGAGCTTGCGCTCGTAGCCGTCCTTGACGCCCTTGAAGATGTTTTCGATCATCGTGCGGGACATGCCCCACTTCGAACGAGCATCCTTGGACTGGTCAACCGGGGTCACCGACACCGCGTTGTTGTCTTCCAGCTTCACGACGACTTCGTCGTTAGCAACGAAGAAGAGTTCACCTTTCGGGCCCTTTGCAGTCACCGTCTGGCCACTAACCGTGGCCGTGACACCTGCAGGAACCGGAACGGGCTTTTTACCGATACGAGACATATTTCAAACCTGTCTGTCCGTTATGGAGATCACTGCTGCCGTATTAGAATACGGAGCAGAGAACCTCGCCACCAACGTTCTGTTCGCGTGCCTGATGATCGGCCATCACACCCTTCGGAGTCGAAAGGATGGTGATGCCGAGACCGTTCGCGACCTGCGGAATGGACTTGACCGAGACATAAACTCGGCGGCCCGGCTTCGATACGCGGCCGATCTCACGGATCACCGACGCACCTTCGTAGTATTTCAGTTCGATGTTGATCTCGGACTTGCCGTTACCAAATTCGACTTCTGAGTATCCGCGGATGTAGCCTTCAGCCTGAAGGACATCCAGAACGCGTGCGCGCAGCTTGGAAGCCGGAGTGGAAACACTCGACTTGCGGCGTGCAGCACCGTTGCGGATACGGGTGAGCATATCGCCCAGCGGATCTGTCATTGCCATGTGCCCGTCTCCTTACCAGCTCGACTTAACAATGCCCGGCACCTTGCCGAAATTGCCAAGTTCACGAAGCGCAATACGCGACATCTTGAGTTTGCGATAATATGCGCGCGGACGACCGGTGACTTCGCAACGGTTGCGAACGCGGGTCTTGGATCCGTCGCGCGGGAGGCTCGCCAACTTCAGGGTCGCCTTGAAGCGATCTTCGATCGGAAGAGACTGGTTCATGATGATTGCCTTCAGGGCTGCCCGCTTGGAGGCATCCTGGGCAACCGACTTACGGCGGCGATTGTTCTTTTCAATTGCGCTCGTCTTCGCCATTCAACTTAATCCTTCTGCTTGTCGTTACGGCTTACTGGCGAAACGGGAAGTTGAACTCTGTGAGCAGAGCGCGCGCTTCGTCGTCGTTCGTTGCCGTCGTGCAAACGATGATGTCCATGCCCCACATCTGATCAACCTTGTCGTAGTTGATCTCAGGGAACACAATGTGTTCCTTGATACCCATGGCGAAGTTGCCACGGCCATCGAAGGACTTCGGATTCAGGCCGCGGAAGTCGCGAACACGCGGAAGCGCGATGTTCACCAGGCGGTCCAGGAATTCGTACATGCGAGCGCCGCGAAGGGTAACCTTGGCGCCGATCGGCATGCCTTCGCGCAGCTTGAAGCCGGCGATGGAGTTGCGGGCACGGGTGATGACCGGCTTCTGGCCGGCGATCGCTGCGAGGTCGGCAGCAGCAACGGTCGGCTTCTTGCTGTCGCCCGTCGACTCGCCAACACCCATGTTGATGACGATCTTGTCGAGACGCGGGATCTGCATGACGTTTGCGTAGGAGAACTTCTCCTGCATCGCCTTGCTGATGCGCTCAACATATTCCGTCTTCAGACGGGGTTCGTACTTCTTGGTGTCAGCCATCGATCACTTCTCCCGAACGCTTGGCCACACGGACCTTCTTGCCTTCGACAACCTTGAAGCCGACGCGGGTCGGCTTGCCATCCTTGTCGGCAACAGCAATGTTGGACAGGTGGATCGAAGCTTCCTTGTTGATGATGCCGGCTTCCTGGCTCTGGGTCTGGCGCTGGTGACGCTTCACCATGTTAACGCCACGCACAACAGCCCGGTCTTCCTTAGGCAGCACCTGGAGAACTTCTCCGGAGCGGCCCTTGTCCTTGCCGGTCAATACGACGACCTTGTCGCCCTTGCGAATCTTTTGCATCTCAATCGCTCCTTACAGTACTTCTGGAGCCAGCGAGATGATCTTCATGTGGTTCTTGGCGCGGAGTTCGCGCGGAACCGGTCCGAAGATACGGGTGCCGATCGGCTCTTTCTTGTTGTCGATAAGAACAGCTGCGTTGTTATCGAACCGGATGACGCTGCCGTCCGGACGACGGATGTCCTTGGCGGTGCGAACGACAACCGCCTTCATCACATCACCCTTCTTGACGCGGCCGCGCGGGATCGCTTCCTTGATCGAAACGACGATAATGTCGCCGACCGAAGCGTACTTGCGCTTGGAGCCGCCCAGCACCTTGATGCACATGACACGACGTGCGCCGGAATTATCCGCCACGTCGAGGTTTGTTTGCATCTGAATCATGTCAGGTCGCCTTCTTGTTGTTACCGGACCGGTTGGGCAACTGCCCCCTTCTCCGGCTTATGAAAACTTTGTTCCGCAGCGCCGCGCGCCGAACGGGCACGCAATGACGCTACAGCACTTTGAATAGCTGCACGTTTCGTCTTCAAATCGATTCCGAATGAGGGAATCGTACAGTCGCGCGGGATGGATCGTTGCCAGGGTGGTTTCCCAGACGGGACCTTCCGTGCGCTCAAAGCAAAAGAACGCTCGACACCGGAGCGTTCTGACGCTGCTTCATACAGATTTTTACGCCCGGCGCAAGAGCCAGGCGCAAATCTATCGGAATTAGGCCTGAACGGAAACGACCGTCCAGGTCTTGTCCTTGGAAATCGGCGCGCATTCCTCGATGGAAACGACGTCGCCGACCTTGTACTGGTTGTTCTCGTCGTGCGCCTTGTACTTCTTCGACCGGCGAACGGTCTTCTGGAAGATCGGGTGTGCAAAGCGACGCTCGACGCGGACCACTACGGTCTTGTCGTTCTTGTCGCTGACGACTGTGCCCTGCAGAATGCGTTTTGGCATATTCTTCGGTCCTTAAGCCTTGGCTTCTGCCGCCTTCTGGCGGGCAATGGTTTTCACGCGCGCAATATCCTTGCGGACTTCATTGATGCGCGACGATTTTTCGAGCTGGCCGGTGGCCTTCTGGAAGCGCAGGTTGAACTGCTCTTTCTTCAGCTTGGCAAGCTCTTCGTTGAGCTGATCTGCGCTCAGGGCGCGAACGGTCTCGGCTTTCATGGGCTTTACTCCTTACTCTGCAATGCGCTGTACGAAGCGCGTCTTGACAGAGAGTTTCGCAGCACCAAGGCGAAGCGCCTCGCGGGCGAGTTCTTCGCTGACGCCGTCGATTTCGAACATCATTCGGCCGGGCTTGACCTTGCAAGCCCAGTATTCGACCGAACCCTTACCTTTACCCATACGGACTTCGGTCGGCTTGGCCGTAACCGGAACGTCTGGGAATACGCGGATCCACACACGACCGGCACGCTTCATGTGACGGGTGATCGCGCGGCGGGCCGCTTCGATCTCGCGTGCGTTAACGCGGTTCGGCTCCTGAGACTTCAGGCCGAATTCACCGAAAGCAAGGTCGGAACCGCCCTTGGCAACGCCCTTGATGCGTCCCTTGAACTGCTTGCGGTACTTAGTACGCTTTGGCTGCAACATTTTTTTACTTCTCCGATATTAGCTGCCAGGAACGACTGTTACGCGTTTTCGCGACGGCGGTTGCTGCTGCTCGGGCCCTGTGCATCACTCTCGGACGCGCGACGCTCGGAAGCCATCGGATCGTGCTCGAGGATTTCGCCCTTGAAGATCCAGACCTTGATGCCGCAGATACCAAAAGCGGTCGAGGCTTCGGCTACACCGTAGTCGATGTCGGCGCGAAGCGTGTGCAACGGCACGCGGCCTTCGCGGTACCATTCGGTACGGGCGATTTCTGCACCGCCGAGGCGGCCGGCGCAGGTGATCTTGATGCCTTCGGCGCCAAGACGCATGGCCGACTGAACAGCGCGCTTCATCGCACGGCGGAAAGCAACGCGGCGTTCCAGCTGCTGGGCGATCGACTGGGCAACGAGGGTCGAGTCAACTTCCGGCTTGCGAACTTCAACGATGTTGAGGTGCGTTTCGGAGTTGGTCATCTCGGAAAGCTTCTTGCGGAGCTTTTCGATGTCTGCGCCCTTCTTGCCGATGATCAGGCCCGGACGAGCCGAGTGGATCGTGACGCGGCACTTCTTGTGCGGACGCTCGATGACCACCTTGGCGATACCGGCCTGCTTCAGTTCTTCCATCAGGTAAGCGCGAATCTTCAGGTCTTCATGAAGAAGCTGACCGTATTCGGCGTTGTCTGCGAACCAGCGGCTGTCCCAGGTGCGGTTGATGCCGAGGCGGAAGCCGACTGGATTGATCTTCTGACCCATTATGCGGCCTCCCCTTTGGCTTCGACTTCGCGAACAACGATCGTCAGATGCGCGAAAGGCTTTTCGATACGCGATGCACGGCCACGGCCACGAGCGTGGAAACGCTTCATGACGATGGACTTGCCGACGTAGGCTTCGGCGACGATCAAGCTATCGACGTCGAGATCGTGGTTGTTCTCTGCGTTTGCAATCGCGGACTCGAGGGTCTTCTTGACCGTGTCCGAGATACGCTTGCGCGAGAATTCCAGTTCGGCCAGAGCCCGGTCGACCTTCTTGCCGCGGATCATCGCGGCAACCAGGTTGAGCTTCTGGGGGCTGACGCGGATCGTGCGCGCAATTGCCTGCGCCTCATTATCCTTCAGCCGGCGTTCGGCTTTTGCCTTGCCCATAATTACTTCCTCTTTGCCTTCTTGTCCGCACCGTGACCGTAATAGGTCCGGGTCGGAGAGAATTCACCGAACTTGTGACCGACCATGTCTTCCGACACGGAAACCGGCACATGCTTGCTGCCATTGTAGACGCCGAAGGTCAGACCGACGAACTGCGGCAAGATGGTGGAGCGACGGCTCCACATCTTGATCACTTCGTTACGACCGCCTTCACGAACCTTCTCAGCCTTCTTGAGAAGATAGCCGTCAACAAACGGACCTTTCCATACTGAACGAGCCATTGGAGACTTCCTCTCTTACTTCTTACGCTGATGACGCGAGCGCATGATGAACTTGTCGGTGGACTTGTTCGAACGCGTGCGCTTGCCCTTGGTGGGCTTGCCCCACGGGGAGACCGGATGACGGCCACCCGAGGTACGGCCTTCACCACCGCCGTGCGGATGGTCAACAGGGTTCATGACGACGCCGCGAACGTGCGGGCGCTTGCCGCGCCACACCGAACGGCCGGCCTTGCCGTCGTTGATGTTGCCGTGATCGGGGTTCGACACAGCGCCGACCGTTGCAAGGCAGGAGCCATGCACCAGGCGCTGTTCACCGGAGTTGAGGCGAAGGATCGCCATACCCTGGTCGCGACCGACGAGCTGGACGTAGGCGCCAGCCGAACGGGCGATCTGGCCGCCCTTGCCCGGCTTCATCTCGACGTTGTGAACGATCGAACCAACCGGCATATACTGAAGCGGCATGGTGTTGCCCGGCTTCACGTCAACCTGCTTTTCCGAAGCGATCACCTTGTCGCCGGCAGCAAGACGCTGCGGAGCAAGGATGTAGGCCTGCTCGCCATCGGCATAGTTGATGAGCGCGATGAAGGCGGTGCGGTTCGGGTCGTATTCGATGCGCTCGACCGTGCCCTCGACGTCGAACTTGCGACGCTTGAAGTCGATCAGACGGTAGGTCCGCTTGTGACCGCCGCCCTGGAAGCGCACCGTGATGCGACCGGTGTTGTTACGACCGCCCTTGGAGGACAGGCCTTCGGTCAGCGCCTTGACGGGCTTGCCCTTCCAGAGGCCGGACCGGTCGACGATGACCAGCTGACGCTGGCTCGGGGTCGTCGGATTGAAACTTTTCAATGCCATTGTTCTATTCCTCAGAGTCCGGTGGAGACGTCGATGGTCTGACCGTCAGCAAGTGTGACGATCGCCTTCTTGACGTCCTTCTGCCGGCCGGCGAAGCCGCGGAAACGCTTCAGCTTGCCCTTGCGGAGCAGCGTGTTCACAGCCGTGACCTTGACGCCGAACAGTGCTTCGACGGCAGCCTTGATTTCCGGCTTCGACGCACCCTTGGCGACGTTGAAGATGATCTGGTTCTGTTCAGAAACCAGCGTCGACTTTTCGGTGATCGAAGGAGAAACGATCACATCATAGTGGCGAAGGTCAGTCATTTGAACCGCTCCTCAAGAGCTTCAACTGCAGCCTTGGACAAGACGAGCTTGCCGCGGCGCAGAATATCGTAAACATTGATGCCCTGGACCGGCAGAACGTCCACGTTCGGGATGTTCTGGGCTGCGAGCTTGAAGTTGCTGTCGAGCTCGACGCCACCGATGAACAGTGCATTGGTCAGGCCGAGCGTCGCGAATGCGCCGGTCAGCGTCTTCGTCTTGGCTTCGGCGGCAACCAGGTTGTCGACGATGATCAGCTCTTCAGCGCGAAGCTTGGCCGACAGCGCGTGGCGCAGGCCGAGAGCGCGAACCTTCTTCGGCAGGTCATGAGCGTGGCTGCGAACAACCGGGCCATGAGCCTTACCGCCGCCGCGGAACTGCGGAGCGCGCGCCGAATGGTGACGAGCGCGGCCCGTACCCTTCTGCTTGAACATCTTGGCGCCGGTGCGCGAAACTTCTGCGCGACCCTTGGCCTTGTGCGTGCCCTGCTGCTTCTTGGCGAGCTGCCAGCGAACGACGCGGGCAATGATATCTTCGCGAGGCTCGAGACCGAAGATCGCGTCGGACAGGGAGACCTGGCCGGCTTCTTTTCCCTCGAGGGTGGTGACTTTGAGATCCATGATCTGGCCCCCTTACTTGGCTGCGCGCACGGCGGCAGGACGCGGAGCGTCAGCCGGGGTGCCGGACTTGATGGCGTCGCGAACGACGATCCATGCGCCCTTGGAGCCGGGTACGGCGCCCTTGACGAGGATCAGACCGCGGTCTTCATCGGTGGAGACCACTTCCAGGTTCTGGGTGGTGATGCGCGTCTGGCCCATGTGACCAGCCATGCGCTTGCCCTTCCAGACGCGGCCCGGATCCTGGTTGGAACCCGTCGAACCATGCGAGCGGTGTGATACGGACACGCCGTGCGTTGCACGCAGACCGCCGAAGTTATGACGCTTCATCGCACCCGCGAAACCCTTACCGGCAGATGTACCGGTAACGTCGACGAGCTGGCCCGCGACGAAGTGGCTTGCGGTCAGTTCGGCGCCGACGTCGATCAGATTGTCCGACGAGACGCGAAATTCGACGACCTTGGCCTTCGGCTCGACGCTTGCGGCAGCAAACTGGCCGCGCAGCGCCTTGTTGGTATTCTTGACCTTGGACTGGCCGGCACCCAGCTGAACTGCGGTGTAGCCATTCTTGTCTTCCGTGCGATGGGCAACTACCTGGCAGTTCTCCATCCGCAATACTGTTACCGGGATATGCTCCCCGGCGTCGTTGTAGACGCGGGTCATTCCCACTTTCTGTGCAATCACACCTGAACGCATTGGTTCATTCCTCTTGAGAGTTAGTGATGGAGAAAACTCCCTCACATCTCTGGTTTAAGGTCTCCCTTTTTCATCCGATCCAAATGGGATCATCCGATCAAAGGGTCGCCCGTTTTTGGAAGCCGTTGGACCGAAGTCCACGTACCTTCCTTGTTTTTAAAGCTTGATTTCTACGTCCACGCCGGCAGCCAGATCGAGCTTCATCAGCGCGTCAACGGTCTGCGGGGTAGGATCGACGATATCGAGGAGACGCTTGTGGGTGCGCATCTCGAACTGTTCACGGCTCTTCTTGTCCACGTGGGGCGAGCGGTTGACCGTAAATTTTTCAATCCGCGTCGGAAGCGGCACCGGACCACGAACCGAAGCGCCTGTGCGCTTGGCCGTCGAAACGATTTCCCGCGTGGAGGCATCAAGAATCCGGTGATCAAACGCCTTGAGGCGGATACGGATATTCTGGCCGTTCATTCGAGTTATCCTTGTTGTTAAGCAAACGCCCCAGGTGAGGCAGTTCGTTATTCGTTTCCGGGTGCTGATGCTTCAAAGAGCACAAAGAGCAAATCGCTCTCTGTCCGATTCTGCAATTCGACCCGCCACATATACGGAATCGGCGTCCGACACAATGACCGAACGCCTACGGAAGCACGATTTTTCGCGCTTCCGTTAATTCGAGAGGCATACGATTTTATTCGCATGCTTCGACCAACAAATGATCGAGGAAGCGGCGCCTATGGCGCGCCGCTTCCAACCGAGTTTATTACTCGACGATGGATGCGACGATGCCGGCGCCGACGGTGCGGCCGCCTTCGCGGATGGCGAAGCGCAGCTTTTCTTCCATCGCGATCGGCACGATCAGCTCGACGGCAACGGTGACGTTGTCGCCCGGCATGACCATTTCCGTGCCTTCCGGCAGCGACACGATGCCGGTCACGTCCGTCGTGCGGAAGTAGAACTGCGGACGGTAGTTGGTGAAGAACGGCGTATGACGGCCGCCCTCTTCCTTCGTCAGGATGTAGGCTTCAGCCATGAACTTCTTGTGCGGCTTGACCGAACCCGGCTTGCACAGGATCTGGCCACGCTCGACGCCGTCACGGGTGACGCCGCGCAGGAGCGCACCGATGTTGTCGCCGGCCTGGCCCTGGTCGAGCAGCTTGCGGAACATTTCAACGCCGGTGCAGGTCGTCTTCGTCGTCGG
>NZ_KB902696.1 GCF_000379605.1 Rhizobium giardinii bv. giardinii H152
TGGAGGCGAACGTGCCTTGCGCCCAGCCGAGCAGGGCCGACAGCATCTGGCCGGTCTGGTTGCTGTCGTCGTCGATCGCCTGCTTGCCGACGATGATCAACCCCGGCTGTTCGGCCTCGGCGACGCCCTTGATGATCTTGGCGACGGCGAGCGGCTCGACCTGATCATCCGTCTCGACCAGGATCGCCCGGTCGGCGCCCATGGCGAGCGCCGTGCGCAGCGTCTCTTCAGCCTTGGCCGGACCGACGGAGACGACCACCACTTCCGACGCCTTGCCGGCCTCCTTCAGTCGCAAAGCTCCTCGACCGAAATCTCGTCGAACGGGTTCATCGACATCTTCACATTGGCAAGCTCGACACCCGATCCATCCGGCTTCACCCGGATCTTCACGTTGTAGTCGACGACCCGCTTTACAGGGACCAGGATTTTCATGAAGTCTCCTTGAACACCGGCTCCGTGCCGGTGGTTTTCGATCATTGCTTTTGCTGGTCGGCCAGTAGTGCCCAGAAAGCAAAAAGTGGCTTTTCTCCTGAGCGCATGGCGTGTCGGATGGCCGGAGGATTGTAGAAAGACCCACCGATGCCTGGCGTAAACCAGTCGGAACCGCCGCGCATGAATTCGCCGTCTGACAGGACGAGATAGGTTTCCTCCGGCGCATGATCATGGTCCGGATAGCGTACGTTCGGCGCCAGCAGGGTTGCGCCGACCCACACGTCCTGCCGGTTCTCCAAGCCGCCCGGGCCGACGATCATGGCGTTCGCATGACCGATCAGAAAGCCATCGCTTGCGGAATTGTCGTAAATCGCTCGCGTCTTCCATTCCAGCAATGGCTCAACCCTCTCGAACCGACCGATGAGCCCGTCGAGCGACGAGTTTCCGGTCTTGGCCGACAGAACGTCCTCGAGATAGCGGTTGCATACCGGCAGTCGCTTTGCGGCGCTCAGCCGCGCCCGATGCGGGGTTTCCAGATGGGCGAATATCTCCATGATGGACCGGCGTGCCCGCACATCCTGTGCGAATTGGTCGAACGCCACGAACGCCATATCGAGAAAACCTTGCAAAGCGTCGCTACGAGCCATGTCAGATATCCTTGACAAGGCGCAGCGCATCATAAATGGCCGCATGCGTGTTGCGCGCCGCGACCGCATCACCGATCCGGAACAATTGATAGGCGCCGGCCGGATTGCGCTCGACGGTCTGCGGCGCAGCGGAAAGCAGCTCGTCATAGGACACCTCGCCGAGGTTCTTCGAGCCGGGCTTCAACTCGAAATAGAGATCGTCCAGCGGAATGGTGCCGTGATTGACGACGATCTGGTCGACGGTGCGCTGCTTCGCCACGCCGCCGTAATCGCTGCCGACATGGGCGATGATCTGGCTGCCGCTCTTCTCCGCCGCCTGCAGCCGGTAGGTGACCGTGAAGGTGACGTCGAGCTTCTGCAGCGAGCGCATGTAGGGAACGAGGTTCATCCCCATGACTTCCGGCGCGAAGGAGCGGTCCGGCGTCATGATCTCGACCTTACCGCCGGCCTTGGCGATGAATTCGGCGGCCTGCAGGCCGGCATGGTCGCCGGCATCGTCGAAGATGAGCACGTTCGTGCCCGGCTTCACGTCGGCCGAGATGATGTCCCAGGAGGAGACGACGAGTTCATTGCCTCTGGACAGGACCTCCGTGTGCGGCAGGCCGCCCGTCGCAATGATGACGGCGTCGGGATTTTGGGCGGCGATTGTGTCGGCCTCCGCCCAGCTGTTAAAATGGAAGGTCACACCGAGCTTCTCGCACTGCCCCATGCGCCAGTCGATGATGCTGATCATTTCCCGCCGGCGCTCGCTCTGCGCCGTCAGGCGGATCTGGCCGCCGGGGTCGTTTGCGGCCTCGAAAACCACGACCTCATGCCCCCTCTCTGCCGCCACCCGGGCCGCCTCGAGGCCGGCCGGGCCTGCGCCGACGATCACCACCTTTTTCCGGACATCGGCTTTCGGAATGGTATGCGGCATGGTCTGCTCACGGCCGGTCGCGGCGTTGTGGATGCAGAAGGCCATGCCGCCCTGATAGATGCGGTCAAGACAGTAGTTGGCGCCGACGCAGGGACGGATGTCGTCCTCGCGCTTTTCCATGATCTTGCGCACGATATGCGGGTCGGTCATGTGGGCGCGCGTCATACCGACCATGTCGACCTTGCCGGCTGCAATCGCGTGACGGGCTGTTGCGACGTCGGGGATCTTCGCCGCGTGGAATGTCGGGAAATTGGTCGCGGCGCGGATTTCGCCGGCGAAATCGAGATGCGGCGAGTTGGCCATGCCCTGAATCGGAATGACATCCGTAAGGCCGGGGTCCGTATCGATATGACCGCGGATGACGTTCAGGTAGTCAATCAGGCCGCTGTCGCGCAGTCGCTTCGAGATCTCGATGCCTTCGGGCTTTCCCGTGCCGCCGGGAAGACATTCGTCGGCCGTGTAGCGAACGCCGAGAATGAAGTCATCGCCGACCCGCTTTCGCATCGCGCTGAACACGTCGAGACAAAAGCGCATGCGGTTTTCAAGATCGCCGCCATAGGGCGCGTCGAGTTCGTTTGTGAGCGGCGAGGTGAACTGGTCGATAAGGTGGCCATAAGCCTCCAGCTCAACCCCATCCATTCCGCCTGCCTTCATGCGCTCGGCGGCGTCGGCGAAATCCTTGATGATTCGTTCGATATCCCAGTCTTCCATTTTCTTTGGAAAGGCGCGATGCGATGCTTCGCGGTGATGCGAGGGCGCCAGTACCGGCAGCCAGTCCCCCTTGTCCCAGCGCGTACGGCGGCCGAGATGGGTAAGCTGGATCATGATCGCTGCGCCCTGCTCGTGCACGGCATCGGTCATTTCCCGGACCCACGGGACGATCTCGTCCTTATAGGCGAGCAGGTTGTTGAAGACCGGTGGGCTATCCTTGGACACGGCTGCCGAGCCGGCCGTCATCGTCATCGCCACGCCGCCCTTCGCCCGCTCAACCGTGTAAGCACGGTAGCGCTCCTTTGGCATGCCATCCTCGGGATAGGCCGGCTCGTGCGACGTCACGATGATGCGGTTGCGCAGGGTCAGGTGCTTCAGCTGGTAGGGCTGAAGGAGAGGATCGTTCGACATCATTGCGTCTCCGGAATAGGACTGTCATGCGGGATGCTATGGGAAAATGTACATATGTGTCAATAATGAAAACACATAAGTCGTGTTAGTTGACATTCATGTACATGTTTCTTGCGAACCCCTCCACATTTTGTTAGGAGATGAGCATGGAGCAGAATTTGAGTGATAGCGGTTGGCGAGGTTCACCAGAGGTATGGCTGGAGGCGGCCTACTATTCGTTGCTGGAATCCGGCGTCGATGCCGTGAAGATCCAACCCCTCGCCAAAAAACTTGGCCTTTCTCGGACCAGCTTTTATTGGTTCTTCAAGGACCGCGAGGAATTGCTGAACGCGCTACTTGTGCGATGGCGAGAAAAAAATACCGGAAATCTTATTAAGAGGTCCGAGGCTTACGCAGAGACGTTGGTTGAGGCGATGCTGAACGTTTTCGACTGCTGGCTGGACCGCGAGTTGTTTGACGCGCAGTTCGAGTTCGCCCTTCGCAGTTGGGCGATCCAGTCCGAAGAAATCCAGAAAGAGGTTCAGCAAGCTGATAGACTTCGTCTTGAAGCCCTCAAGCGCATGTTCGTGCGCTTTGGCTACGAAGAAATTGCCGCCGATGTTCGCGCCCGAACCACCTACCTGGTTCAAATCGGCTACATTTCAATGCAGTCGCGAGAAGACATTGCGATGCGCATGAAGCGTATCCCACACTATATCGCCATCTACACGGGCGAGGTGCCGCAGCAGAGGGAACTCGATCGATTTTACTCCAGGCACGGGCACGTTCCCGAACCAGGAGCCTAGCCATGCGCGGTTCGTTGACGATTGGCGTGATTGGAGGCGGCGGTTGGCTGGGGGGAGCTCTGGCCAGTTCGCTTCTCGATTCCGGACTGCTTCAGTCGCAGGATCTTTCGATGTCATATCGAGGACAAAAACCCCCGCGTGATCTAGGGGCATATTGGACCGCGGACAATCAGCAGCTTTGCGATCGCTCTGACGTCATCATATTTTGCGTCCGACCAGTCGATTGGCCGTCTCTTGCCGTCGACTGTAGCGGCAAGCTGGTCATCTCCGTCATGGCGGGTATATGTCTGGAACAGCTTGCCCGACATCATAAAACGGATCGGGTCATCCGTGCTCTTCCGAATGCGGCTGCTGAAGTTAGGCAATCCTATACACCATGGATTGCATCGGCGGGCGCGACCGTGGCCGATCGTTCGCTCATGCGCCAGATTTTCCAGGCTTGCGGTGTCGAGGATGAAGTCGCGGGCGAGAGCGACATCGATTATCTGACGGGTCTGACGGGCTCGGGGCCGGCGTTTCCGGCGCTCTTGGCCGCTGCGATGATGGAAGACGCCGTCAGACACGGCATCTGCCCGGACCTCGCCCGCAGATGCGTAAATGCGGTACTGGTCGGGACGGGTCGACTTGTGGAACTGCGCTCGGAGTGTCCTCACGTCATCGTTGAGACTTTCATGAACTATCGCGGGACGACCGCGGCCGCGCTCGAAACCATGCGCGCGGCGGGATTCGAAAGTGCCGTTC
This sequence comes from Rhizobium giardinii bv. giardinii H152, assembly GCF_000379605.1. GTDB lineage: Bacteria > Pseudomonadota > Alphaproteobacteria > Rhizobiales > Rhizobiaceae > Pararhizobium > Pararhizobium giardinii. The sequence goes on from NZ_KB902696.1 coordinate 4,644, forward strand.
GCGACGGCCTGGCCGCAGCGTTTAGGAAATCGGTGAGTATGGGACAATCCTCCTGACCACCGCCCGAGGCGGGTCACGCGGCGTCCCGCCCTTCCTGTTATTAGCCGCAAACAGAGGGAACGAGAATGAAAACACTACTTGCATCGACCTGCCTGATGTTCGGCCTGTTCGGAGGAGCTTCCGTCGCCAGCGCCGAATGCGGCAGCCTCACCATCGCCAGCATGAATTGGCAGAGTGCTGAGGTCCTTTCAAACCTCGACAAGATTATCCTGAACGAAGGCTATGGTTGCCAGGCCGAAATCACTGTCGGCGACACCGTCCCTACCATCACCTCGATGGCCGAAAAGGGTCAGCCAGACATCGCTCCTGAAGCATGGATCGATCTCCTTCCAGACGTCGTGAAGAAAGGAACAGAAGAGGGCAAGATAGTCCAGGTAGGCTCCCCGTTGCCCGACGGTGGCAACCAGGGCTGGTGGATACCGAAATACCTTTCGGACGCTCATCCAGAGATAAAGACGATCCCTGACCTGCTGAAGCATCCAGAGCTCTTCCCGGATCCCGAAGACCCATCAAAGGGAGCTATCTTCAACGGCCCGCAGGGATGGGGCGGTACCGTGGTCACTTCGCAGCTCTTCAAAGCTTTCGAAGCCGAAAAAGCCGGCTTCAAGCTGGTGGACACTGGCTCGGCAGCCGGCCTTGATGGATCTATCGCCAAGGCTTACGAAAATAAGGAACCATGGGTAGGTTACTACTGGGCACCAACCGCTTTGCTTGGCAAATACCCAATGGTGAAGCTGGAGGCAGGCGTTCCTGCAGACGCTGCGGAATGGAAACGCTGCAACACGGTGGAGAGCTGCCCCGACCCTAAACCGAATGCATGGCCAGTCGACACGATCGTTACCCTCGTTGCAAAGCCTTTTTCTGAAAAGGCCGGGCCGGAAGTCATGGACTACCTCGCAAAGCGCTCGTGGACCAATGAGACTGTCAACAAGCTGATGGCCTGGATGACCGACAACCAGGCAAGCGGCGAAGATGGCGCGAAGCACTTCCTGGAAGAAAACAAAGACATCTGGAGCAAGTGGGTGTCTCCAGAAGCGGCCGAAAAGATCTCGGCTGCCCTCTAACTTAAAAGCTTGGGCGGTGCGCATGCGCACCGCCTTTCGCCGCTAAAACAATAAAAGACTAGTGCGGCCTCAAACGAAAATGGGGAACGAATGGATTGGTTTTTTAAATTCCCGCATATGGACGACGACGCGCTTAGGAACTTGAAGAAGCTCATTGATGAGTCTTTCCGGGCATTCACGCGTGCCTATGGCGATGCGATCGAGGGGTTCTTTTACCCGCTGCAGACGTTTCTCATATACTCAGAGCGTCTCATGACGAAGACGCCTTGGCCGATAATCACGTTGGTCGTCTTGACCATCGCCTGGGGTGCAAGTCGAAATTGGAAAATCGTGGCAGGCTGTCTTTTCAGCCTCCTCGCCATCGGTTATTTCGACATGTGGGACGATACCATGCGAACGATCTCGATGATCTTCGTCTGCACGATCTTGTCGATCGCCATTGGTATCCCCATTGGCATCATGTTGTCCCGTTCGGACCGCCTGCAGCGCGTCGTGAATCCTGTGCTTGACGTGATGCAGACGATGCCGAGCTTCGTCTATCTTATCCCCGTCGTCATGCTTCTTGGCATCGGTAAGGTTCCAGGTCTCATCGCCGTCGTGATTTACGCCATTCCGCCGATGATCCGCCTCACGAACCTCGGTATTCGTTTGGTCGACAAGGATGTGTTGGAGGCCGCGGACGCGTTCGGCTCGTCGAGCTGGCAGAAGCTCGTCTGGGTGCAACTGCCGCTTGCCCTACCGACGATCATGGCTGGAATAAACCAGTGCATCATGATGGCGCTTGCAATGGTCGTGATCGCATCGATGATCGGTGTGCAAGGGCTCGGCCAGCCTGTTCTGAAGGCAATCGCGAACCAATACTTCACGCTCGGCATTTTCAACGGTCTTGCGATCGTCGGCATCGCCATCATTTTCGACCGCGTCAGTCAGTCCTACGGGCAGCGGCTGCAGAAGCACCGGGAGATCGTCCATGGTTGATCAGCGCTTTGACGGTATCAAGATACGGAACCTTTACAAGATTTTCGGGCCGAATGCCGCTTCGCACATCGAAGCGGTGCGCAACGGGCTTTCGAAAACGGAGCTCAATGAAAAGTTTGGTCTGGTCCTTGGACTGAAAGACATCAACATCGAGATGCCGGCCGGCTATATTCAGGTGATCATGGGGCTTTCGGGATCAGGCAAGTCCACACTGATCCGGCACATCAATCGACTTATCGATCCCACCGCCGGAGAGGTGCTCGTAAACGGTGTCGACGTCGTCAAGATGAACGAACCCGAGCTCAGGGACTTCCGCCGCCACCAGACAGCAATGGTATTCCAGAAGTTCGCGCTGCTACCACATCGCAATGTGCTGGAGAATACCGTGTATGGTCTCGACGTTCAGAAGATTGACCGAACGAAAAGCACTGACGTCGCGATGCAGTGGCTCGAGCGGGTCGGGCTAAAAAGGCTTTGAAAAGAAATATCCCAACCAGTTATCTGGCGGCATGCAGCAGCGCGTCGGTCTCGCTCGAGCGCTTTCAAACGATGCTCCGGTTCTGCTGATGGATGAAGCCTATTCGGCACTTGATCCTTTGATCAGAATGGACATGCAGAGCGTGCTCCTTGACCTTCAGAAGGAGATCAAGAAGACGATCGTCTTCATCACACATGATCTGGACGAGGCGCTTCGTCTTGGGGATCAGATCGCCATCCTTCGCGACGGCGAGGTCATTCAACAGGGCACGAGCCAGGACATCGTGCTTCGACCTGCCGACGAATACATCGCCAACTTTGTCAAGGAGGTGAATCGCGGCCGGGTGATCCACGTGGACGCGGTCATGACACCGGTGGCGGGCAACCACGATGTGAATGGCGCAACGGTGTTCTCCGGAAGCTCGATTGATGATGCCATGAAACTTCTCGCTCACGGAAGCGACAGTGACCTCACCATAACCGATCCGGCAGGAAAACCGCTTGGCACCGTAGACCTCAAGCGCCTCGCTGCTGCGGTCGTCTCTTCGCACTCGTGAACCTCGCGAAAGGGCGGCGGAAAAGTGTAGCGAACAGCCTTGCTATTACTTGCCTTCTCCTTCGCTGCGACCTGCGATGACAGCGTCCCGAATTCTACCGAGACGGTCGCGGATATCTTCGATTTCGCCGGCCAGGCCGCCCTCTGTTTCCGCTAAAACAGCGAATGATCGTTGCAGACGGTCTACAATTTCGGCCGTTATCGAGCGCGAATTCTCTCGGGCCATGGTCTCGATCTGAAGCTTTAGATCTTCAGGAATCCGCAGTCTAAAATGGGGGTCCTTCCGCGTCATCGCGACTGCCCCAAAATTTCCGCTTGCAAAAATGACGCACGGTGTGTTAACTGGACAAATGACGCACCGTGCGTCATCAATTTTAGCAGAGGAAGGAATATATAGACAAGGCGGGCGACCGATGACGATTTTCTAGAATTCAATATGTCCACTCCAACTGTCGTCTGAATTGAACGCGCGTCAACGCGATCATACGATTGTGTACTGTACCCGAGAGTCGACATTATATCTCTTGGGGATCCGCGGGCGCAAATTTATAGGCAAAACGGACACGCTTTCCCACTGATTATCAAATTCTGGATACCCACCTGGTATCAAGACGACGGAGACCCAGCTATGGAAATCCGCCAACTCACCTATTTCGTTGCCGTCGCCGAAGAGCTGCATTTCGGCAGGGCTGCGGCCCGGGTGCATATTGCCCAGCCGGCCTTGTCGACGCAGATCCGGGCGCTGGAGCGCGAGCTCGGCGTGCAGCTGTTCGTCCGCTCCACGCGGCGGGTCGAGCTGACCGTGGCGGGCGAAACGTTCTATGATCGGTGTGTACGCATCCTCAGCGACATCGATGTCAGTGCCGAGGTGACACGCTCAGTTGCCGGCAAGACGGCACGGAAGATCAGGATCGGCACGATCTATCCGGCCACCATTGGCGTGCTGCCGGCGTTTTTGTCGAAGATCGCCCGCAAGTATCCTGACATCCAGCTGCAGATCCAGAGCGGCTCGACCGGCGACATCATCCGCAATTTGGAAAGCGGCCAGATCAACCTGGGCTTTATCCGGCCGGTGGAAAATATCGGCTCCTTGCGCTTCTTCTCGATGGCCAACGACGAATATTTGCTCGCCGTCGCCAAGGACAGCCAGCTTGCCGGTCTTGACGAGATCGGCATCGACGATTTGCGCGATCAGAAGATCATCTCGTTCTCGCGCCAGAACCTGTCCTATACCGAACGCTACTTCACCGAGATGTTCGCCGAGCACGATCTGGCCCGCAACATCGCCTATAGCTGCGACGACACCTTTGCGCTGATCTCGCTGGTATCGGCCGGGCTTGGCATCGGCTTTGCGCCGCAATGGACGAAGGATTTCCCCAACCGCAACTTCGAACTTCGCAAGGTAAGGGGCGTCGACTTTAGGATCGGCATGGGGGTTGCCTGGAACACGGAAGATCCGACGGCCGCGCGGGACGACATCATCGATATTGCCCGCTCGCTGGTCAGGCCACCCAGACAGTCTGCAACAGCGCTGTCGCTATGAGCGTTTCGAGCCAGCGACGCAGCGGCAACAGCTGGCAGCGCCGGCGATCATTAATTTTCAGACACAGGGAGGCGAGGATGTCGCGCAATCCAGTCCGATCCAAGAGGCCGCAAGCCACGAGCCCGCAACCTGCCGCCAAAGGCGATCCCGGCGATGACGCCATCATCGACCAGGCCCACGCGCTTTATGGCAGCGGTGCAGCGACCGCGGTCGCCTACTGCGGGCTGGACGCCTGGTTCGAGGGTGAAGAGGCCGAGTTTCGCCTGTTTGCGCGACTGTTTCGCAGGCTCATGAACTAAAAGCCTCGGACGGGGACGACGATTACCAATTCTGCCTCTGGGAAAGCCGACAAGGCAAAGCGCCAATGAAAGCTCAAGTCCCCGAGGAATGGACGCGGTAATCGGGGCGGCCGCTGCATACTGACATTCCGTGGCAGGTTTCAACGGTCGCCCAGTACTAAGTATATCGGCACCCGGCCCAACTGCGTGCCGCCAAAAGGCTCGATACAGAATGCAATTTCGCAGTCGGTCCCGGTCTCCACCGTGCCGGCGACGCTATGCTGAAATGGGTCGACCAGATTGACGCGCCTGCGCAGTTGCGGCAAGAAACTGCCAGCCGATCGCTTCCGCGCCAGTGACAGTGCGCCCACGCCAGAAGAGGCGAACGACTGCCCACCCGATACGCAGACCAGAGCGGCGACGAGCACGAGCCAGATATTGTGTTTCGTGGTGATGCAATTGACGACTGAAATCATGGGTAATTCTTGCCTGACGAGAAACGTCGCGCAATTTCCCGGTTCCGTGTTGAATTAACTTGGACGAGGAGCATGATTAACGTGAAGTGTTTCATCGCATCTCTGCGCGAGCGGCGGCACACTTGGAAAGCCGGGTTTTGTCTGAGTCTCAAGAACCGATGGGGTCCGGCCGTTCCATTCACTCGACTTTGCCCAGAACCGGTATTTGGCGCAGGATTGGAAGCTAACAATCACAGGGACGGCGCCGATGAATCTGCCCAGCTATGCGATGAAGCAGGCGAGCTTTCCGGAGATGTACGAGGTGTCTAGTGGCTCCTCTCTTTCGGCCATATGCCGAAATCATGCTGGCTGAAGTGACTTTATCCAACGGCGACCGCGTCCTCGACATAGCTTGCGGAACCGGGATTGTCGCTCGCGTCCACCTCAATTTCGGGCTCGTTGGCTGGTTCAAATGCACATGGAAATCGAATTGCTTGAGAGAACGTACAAAATTGATTGCGCCGTACCAAAGCGCCGCGCGTCTTTTCAGACGCGCAAAGCACTTTGATTGGCTGCTGAGGGGAATCTTCGCAGTTATTGCGCGGGTAGCCCTCGGCAGGACGGTTCAAAGACCGCGAAAGGCCTGGCCGCCGCGATTGCGCCGAGGGCGCTTCGGCCCGCATGAAGCTTGCCCCAGCGGACAAGAAGGTCACGGGTTTCGTCGCCCGCCTCTTCCGGTCGCGTTGCCTCCAGGCGCCGGTTGACCGGCATGATGACGAGCATCGTATAGGGCCAGTTCAAGATGATGATCGCTGCGCCGACACCCAAAAGCGGATTGCCGGTCTGCCACCACGCCGCAGCGCCGAGGAGGCCCGGAAATGAGCGCGAGAGAAGCCTGCACGCCGGACCCCATTGCGCAGTCGGCCGACGAATGGTTTTCATCGGAGCGATGCATCTCGTCCCGCCCAGCTCCGCTCCTGACGGCAAGACTCTGCTGGCATGCGAATTCTAGCGGATTGAATATTGCTGCACGGCAGGTCAATCCTGCCGTGCAGATCACCCCGTGACAATCGTCGCCCGATATACCTTTTGAGGAACCGCCCATGCAAATTGTTACAAGCTCGCCTCTCTTGCCACTGGACGACCCGGAATGGGCTTGGTTTCGCCAGCGAGAAGAACTGCGAAAGGCGATGCTTGAGCGGCGTTTCGATGAGGTAGAGCGCACAATGGCGACGCTTGAAGCCAATTGGTGGCAGTCTGCTGACTCGTCCGAAGACCGCTACACCTTCCTAGCGACCGGCTCTGGCCTGTTCGACTATGCCAGCATCGATGCTGCTCTCAGGCTTGAATTGCTGAATGATTGGAGCGATGCATATCCGGGCTCCTACCATGCGAAGCAAATCATCGGTCACTATTATTTTCGCCGGGCCTGCGACATCCGAACGGCAGCTTGGGCATCTGACGTTGGTGATGACCAATGGGTTGCCGCCCATATGGCTTGCGTAACAGCCGCCGAACATCTGTTGAAGGCAATGGCTCTCTCGGAGCGGCCGGCGCTCGCGGCCGAAACCATGATGCAAATTTGCCAGTACCTTGGCCAGCCAGACTTTGTGGACGCACTGTTTCGCGGCTCGCCTGTTGAAAAGACCATGCGACGCGAAGAATTTGAGCCGGACCTCTACGATGCGGCATGTGCTCAGCTTGCCAGACATGGATTAATGCCCCCCGGCATCGTAACGGCGACGCTCCCTGCCTCACTTCCACCCTTGAAAGAGGATGAAGCCGAAAATCCTGGCTTTTACTGGCTGCGCTACTGCCTTTCGCTAAGACCACGATGGTCGGAAATTTTAGCTGATTACGCGCAGTACTTGAGCCCCAAATGGGGAGGTGGTGACGGCGAAGTCGAAAAGTTCGCCACTGGCCCTTTGTGTTCTTCGCTGAATGAGCAGGAACGCAATTCCATCCGATGGTCTGCCGTTCACGACTCATTGACCGATTATCCGCAGCCAGGCGATGTCCGCGAGATCGCTGCCAGACGGAATATTTTTGAAATTTGGCTTGCCCGGGATCTCTCTGATCACCTGCGTTTCATTTCTCTCGGCAAGTATGCCAATTTTACGAATTTCTCGCTCGCCGATGGGGAACTGGCGCATCAGCGCCATGTCGAATCCGTCCGCTATTGCAAGGCGCCGGGAACCTATCCGGCTGTTGATGGCCCGTTTCGGGACTTCACCAACTTGATGTTGATCAAGCATTTTGACGATCATGAGGGCGCCTATGCAAGCGTGTTGCAAACCGCCGTTCGCCGTTTTGATGAACCGACAATGCTCACTGTGGCAGCATTTGCCTGGCAGTTCGGGATGTGGGATATCAAGGCCGATCCGGCCATTGCCACGCAGTTGATTGACCGGACGGTACAGCTTGAGCCGCTCTATGAGCCCGACGAATTTACGCCGATGCATGCTTGTCGGATGATCTGGGACGGAGGGTTTCAAAAGGAGTCGACTTATCTTACCCGCGCATTCGCAGGCGGAAGTTGCCCTGGCATTGCGGCAAAAGGCCGTGTCCAGCCAGTTCTGGCCGAGCATATTTGCGCAAGCGGGCAATGTTGACATCGCTCAGACACAGCCATTTGCGCAGCTTTTGACGGAGCCAGCGAGCAGCCGGCCGCGTGATGTCGCGCAAGCAGCCGTCTGGTTGCACGAAGGTCTCTGCCAGGAACCGGATACCCACAGCACGCATCCTGTATTTTTTGAGCGCATCGCGGCTACAGGATTTGACCCGGCAGGTCCGCTTCCCGATCATCTGCCGTGGCACCTTGAAGAAGCGTCAGCGGCCGAAGATTGGCTGGGGGAGGAAGCTCTTGGCATCGCTGGACAGCTTGATGCAGATTGGCGCGAAAACGCGGCGCAAAGCTGGAGGGATGCAAAAGATTGGCATGCACATCAACACAGCGAATTCTCACTGCTCTTGCAGCGTCGAAAGCAGCAGGTTTTTGACGAGCAAGACTGGTTGCAACTGGCGCAACTGGCAGAGAAATTCGATCAGGCAGGCACCCTTCGCGCAGAGGCAATTGCAAAAGGATTGCAACATTATTCCGGAGACTTGTTGCTTTTGCAGTTAAAAGCCGGTGATCTCGCGCAAAGGGGCAATATCCACGAAGCGATATCCCTATGGCATCATATTGGCCAAAACCCGTCCTCTTCCGAATATCAGGCTCATCGCCAGCTTTGCGAACTCTACTTGCGGGCCGGGGAAAAGGCGGCGGCCGAGCAACACCGGCAGATCGCTGACCAATTGTGGGCAAGCGAAGATAAAAGACAACTGGATTTCGCAGGTCTTTTTCCTCATGAGATGGATGCGTCAGAGCTCACATTGCTGCAGAGCAAACTTCAACCGCTCTTTCAGCACGCGCGCGCCATCTGGCTTTGCCGCGACACGCCGTCAAGCACAGCAAACCCTCCACGATGGTATCTGTATGTACAGGCCTATGACAGCTGGTTCATGCGTCTGGTTGGTAAACTGACCGGTGAGGATGATATCAATGCGTCCGCCTGCAAAAGACTGCTGGAGCGCTTGCAAGCGCGGCTACATGTCTATCTGGAGGTCCGTTATATCGGACCGGACGATCAGATCCCGGCTCATTGCACGAACGGCAGCTTGATAGCCTACGCCGGCTTGGCCGCTTTGCCGATCATGGGCCCGGCGTGAAAAGCGATAGGCAGATATCTCGAGACGCGGCCCCATGAAACGCGCCTTGGTCCATTGAAGGACTTTAGGGCATATAGCATTCTGACGTTCGCCTCAGTTTCGCCAGGCGCCTTCATCGGCTCTTCGATTGCCTGGAAACGGAAGGCGCTTCCACTTGATACCACTAAAATGTACCATCAAATGCACGATATCCTCATAGCCAATCGACCGTAGCAAGCCATCCGCCACCTGCAGGATATTTCCATCTTTGTGTCAGGGACCAGTCCTGCTATCCGCCGGACCGGACCGCCATCATAGACGTAGAGACCCATTTCTGTCGCATGGATAACCTGATCGTCATAGAGGGCGACGCTGACACAGGATCGGCACGATCAGGCTCTAGGTCTTGAAACCATCGATATCGTTGCCACGCAGCAGGTACTCTTACGCGCCTCTTTCAACGTAACCAGAAGCTCCGTCATATGCCACAATCACGCAGCGGTCGTGTTCGTCAAGCTGATCCGAATCCACCAGGACATTGACCAACGAACCGGAGCTTGATGCGAGCACGAACGAATAGGGATTTGCACTTTTGTCGTTAGGCAACAGCATAGCAGTCTCGACGAGTTTAGCGATCTTTGAGCCTCCCTCCAGGAGACTCGGCCGTGCCAGCCCATCTTCCAGGTAGATTGATATTATCTGAGAGAAGTCGGATCCGTCGCCTTCATAGACCACACATAGTACCGGCTTACCTTGCGCCTCGGACATATCGCTCACGACTTCGATGGCACTTGTTTCTACACGCAGCACCGCAGCGAGCGAGTACCCGTTTCAACACAATTTCTCTCGGATCATGAAGCAAAATCGTGGACCACCACCATACATCAGGTTCGGCCAGATAGGCCTGCACATAGGCTTCCGCCGTCGCTGAGGGTTGTTCCAGGCCAACCATATCCGGCACCCACGAAAGATCCGAGGTGATTTCTGCCAGCGTGAACCCGGTGACGGATGGCGCATCCGAAGGATGCTTTATTGCGTTCGATTTGCACGAGCGTCGGCATCGGGATTGGCGAGTGGCACATAGGCCCGGCTTGTGCTGTCGAGCCAATCGAGCTTGGATTTGCCCACAGTGCGGAGATAGGCTGCGGCTTCAATGAAAAGCGGATGACGCAAATCCCGCTTTTTC
>NZ_KB902697.1 GCF_000379605.1 Rhizobium giardinii bv. giardinii H152
GCCGTCGCGACCGTAGACCTTGCATCCAGGAAGGCGACCGTCGAAACGACGCTGGACCCGGCCCTTATCGGCCAGGCGATCGAGGACGCCGGATATCCGGTGTCGTACGCAAGACGTTGACATGGCACACCGGCCGTCGCTGTTTCCCTGGGGCGGCCGTTATCCGGGCACTTTGTAGCCGCGCAGCCTGTTGTACGTCTCGATCTGGGGCTGTGTCAGAATGTCGAGCAGCATCAGGTGTGCCGACAGGTGGACGAAACGCAGTCTCGCGCGGCTTTCCTCGATCGTCGCCAAAAGCGTCAGCAGCTCGGTCGCCGTGACGTGCCGATGGCGAAACCTTTCTTCAAGGCCTTCCTCAAGCGAGACGTACCGCATCCCTTCTGCCGCCGCCTCGTGCCGCATATCATCGAAAACCTTGCGTACCCGCTCTTCCTGTCCGGTAGCCAATGACAGCTCCTTCCCCATTTTCAGGACGTGCGATGGCCCCGGCATACCGTTGAGTTCGGCGGTCTTGGCAAGCCCCCACCCGCCGCCGCGGCGTAGTTCGGCGACGTCCGCCTCCGACAGGCTCTTGATGGGCCGCGCCTCCTCACCCCGATAGGGCGAGGCATGGCCGTGATGGACCTCCTCAGCGACAGCGGTCGCAGGCACCAGCAAGGTCAGGGCGAACAACAAAGGCAGTTTCATGGGACAATCTCCGGACTGTTGAAGGTGCAGCTTGAGCGTTCCATGGGAGCCATGACATGATCACGATCATGTCCGATCTCGTCGCCCGTCTCAATTCCATTTCCGCATCCACCAAATCCTTCGATCAGGGGGGATCGGTTTTCCATCAAGGCGACCCCATACACAGTCTCTACGTGGTGATGTCGGGAACGGTACATCTTGTGCGTCACCAGGCCGATGGAGCCGCGACGGTGCTCCAGAGATGCACGGCGGGTCACATCCTCGCCGAGGCGTCGGTCTATTCCGACACGTACCACTGTGACGCTGTGTCGGTTTCGTCCGTAACCGTGTCGATCGTTCCAGTCGCGGAAATCAAAAGGCTGCTCGCGACTGACATAGCCTTCACGACCCTCTGGGCGGTGCATCTCGCCCGCGAACTACAGGCGACACGAAAGCGGGCCGAGATCGTGTCTCTGAGGACGGTGAAAGCAAGGCTCGATGCGTGGCTGGCCTGGAACGAGGGCGTGCTCCCACCCAAGGGCGCGTGGAAGCAACTGGCCGACGACATCGGGATATCCTCCGAAGCCTTGTATCGGGAGGTCGCTCAGCGGCGCGTCGAGGTCGACACCAAAGTCGGCCGGACGTTTCCTCAGGACACCCCTTGACCTTCCCATCATTGGAAGGACTAACTATATGGGCAGTTAGCAAAGGGATCACCCCGATGACTGCCATACCGAAGATCGAAACATCGAAAGCCCTGCCCATTCCGACAGATTTCGGGATCGAGGGCATGAGCTGCGCGTCCTGCGTCCTGCGGGTCGAGAAAGCCATCGCCGCAGTGCCGGGCGTAGCCTCGGCTACCGTCAATCTCGCGACCGAGCGCGCCACCGTCACCTATAGCGAGCCAGTTCCGACCGAAGCCGTCCTTCAGGCCATCGCGAAGGCGGGCTATGAACCGAAACTCGAGACGCGAGAACTTGGCGTCGAAGGCATGACCTGTGCCTCGTGCGTCTCCCGCGTCGAGAAGGCTCTGAAAACCGTTCCGGGTGTAAAGGACGCCTCGGTCAACCTCGCGACCGAGAGGGCGACCGTCCGTATTGTCTCCGGGACTTCCGCACTTGCCCTGGAGGATGCCGTGCGCACCGCGGGCTATGAGGTGCGCAGGATCACGGCAGACCGCTCCACGGACGACAACGAGGATCGTCGAGACCGCGAGGCCAACCGCCTGAAAGTGTCGCTGGCCCTGTCGGCCGCGCTAACGCTTCCCCTGTTCGTCCTCGAGATGGGGTCGCATTTCATTCCGGCCATCCATGACTGGATCATGGTGAACATTGGCATGGGCAACAATCTTGTCATCCAGTTTGTGCTCACCACCATTATCCTGTTCGGACCTGGCCTCCGATTCTTCACGAAGGGCGTTCCCAACCTGCTTCGTTGGACCCCCGACATGAATTCCCTTGTGGTGCTCGGCACCTCGGCCGCCTGGAGCTATTCGGTCGTCGCGACATTCCTGCCGGGTGTGCTGCCTTCCGGTACCGCGAACGTCTACTACGAGGCGGCAGCCGTTATCGTCACACTGATCCTGCTCGGCCGCTACCTCGAGGCGAGCGCCAAAGGCAAGACCAGCCAGGCGATCAAGCACCTCATCGGCCTTCAGGCGAAGACTGCGTACGTGAAGCGGGGCGAAGACTTCGCCGAGATAGAAATCGAAGACGTTGTCCTCGGCGACATCGTGCGCATCCGCCCCGGCGAGAAAGTCCCGGTCGACGGCCGCGTCACCGGCGGCGCGTCCTACGTGGACGAGTCCATGATCACGGGCGAGCCCCTTCCGGTTAAGAAATCCGCTGGCGACGAGGTGGTCGGCGGCACGATCAACAAGACCGGGTCATTCACCTTCGCGGCGACGAAAATCGGTTCGGACACGCTCCTCGCCCAGATCATCAAGATGGTTGAGGCGGCGCAGGGCTCGAAGCTGCCGATCCAGGCGCTGGTTGACCGCGTGACGGGATGGTTTGTCCCGGCGGTCATCGCGGCGGCCACCCTGACATTCGTGGCATGGCTTCTCTTCGGCCCCTCGCCTGCGCTGACCTTCGCTCTCGTCAATGCCGTGGCGGTGCTGATCATCGCCTGCCCCTGCGCCATGGGCCTGGCGACCCCGACATCCATCATGGTCGGCACGGGCCGCGCGGCCGAACTCGGCATCCTCTTCCAAAAGGGCGAAGCTCTCCAGACCCTGCGCGATGTCGACGTCGTGGCACTGGACAAGACCGGCACGCTGACCAAGGGCAAGCCGGAATTGACAGACTTCGTTGTCAGCGCTGGCTTCGACCGCGCCGAAACGCTGCGACTTGTGGCCAGCCTGGAGACGCACTCCGAACATCCGATTGCCGAAGCCCTCGTCGCAGCTGCTAGGGGCGACGGTCAAGCCCTCTTCGAAGTCTTGGATTTCGTGGCTGCCCCCGGCTATGGCGTCAGCGGTCGAATTGACGGTCGGACGGTACTCGTCGGCGCGGACAGGTCGATGACTAAGAACGGAATCGATATCTCATCGTTCTCGCACCAGGCTGCCGCCCTGGGCGATGAGGGCAAGTCTCCGCTCTATGCCGCCATCGACGGAAGACTGGCCGCCATCATCGCCGTGTCCGATCCCATCAAGGAAACGACGCCACAAGCAATCAAGGCTCTGCATGCGCTCGGCCTGAAGGTCGCGATGATCACGGGCGACAACCGGCGCACTGCGCAGGCGATCGCCCGCCAACTCGGCATCGACGAGGTCGTCGCTGAAGTCCTGCCTGACGGCAAAATCGAAGCGGTCCGCACGCTGCGGAGCGGCGGGCGCAAGGTGGCCTTCATTGGTGATGGCATCAACGACGCGCCCGCCCTGTCGGAAGCAGACATCGGGCTCGCGGTCGGAACCGGAACCGACATCGCTATCGAGAGCGCCGACGTCGTCCTGATGTCGGGCGATCTTAACGGAGTGCCGCGGGCGATTGCCATCAGCAAGGCGACAATCCGCAACATCCGGCAGAACCTGTTCTGGGCCTTCGCCTACAACGTCAGCCTCGTTCCGGTGGCTGCGGGAGTCCTCTATCCGGTGAACGGCACGCTGCTGTCGCCGATCCTCGCCGCTGGCGCGATGGGCCTGTCGAGCGTCTTCGTGTTGGCCAACGCGCTGCGTCTACGGCGTTTCAAGCCAAATTGACGGAAGGAACCACAATGAACATCGGTGAGGCATCCAAGGCGTCAGGCGTTTCGACGAAGATGATCCGCTACTACGAGCAGATCAAATTGATCACCCCTGCGCACCGTACCGAGTCGAGTTACCGCACATATGGCGACAACGACGTCCATACCCTGCAATTCATCCGCCGAGCCCGTGACCTCGGATTTTCGGTCGAGCAAATGAAGGCGTTGCTGGCGCTGTGGCGGGACCGTTCTCGAGCAAGTTCAGACGTCAAGGCGATCGCGCTTGAGCACATCGCGGAACTCGAGCGCAAGGCTGCGGCGATTGCCGCGATGACAAAGACGCTCAAGCATCTGGTCAGTCACTGCCACGGCGACGACCGGCCGGACTGCCCGATCATCGAAGGTTTCGCCGACACGCTAGAGGATATCGGGCCTGGCGTGCCGTCCAAGTTCGGCCTCGCCAACGTTGTCTAGTGAGCCTCGTAAGTCCGCCTTGGCGCGGCCTTCCCGTTCCAGAGCCAACTCGGACGTCAGGGCTGTGGCTCTGGACCATGTCGCCGAACTGGAGCGCAATATCTCGCTAGCCACTGGCAAGGAGAAGATCGGCCGGAGTGCCCGATCAAGGCGCGATTCGGCGTTGCCACGCTGAAATGATCGGCTCTTCGATCTGGCGCACAGAAGCCCGCCTAAGCGGTGGATTCTGCCAGACATTTTCTGGAGGCGCGAAAAAACAGTTCAGGTTGTCTTCGGTCGGATGAAGGCAGATGTGATAGTTGCCGTCTCCGGACGGAATCTCGTCCCCGTAGGGAATGAAAAACTTGTGGCTTCTGGTGGCGAGATGATGGTCGCCAGGCTGAAGGATAACCGAAAACCCTCGGCGGCCTTTGCTGACAACCCGGCTGGGGATGGCGTCGCAGTCCCCGCCCACGTCGTTGCCGTTGCAGCAGGCCGGAGGATAGGTCCAGTCACTACTGGTCTGGTGGGCGTGGCTCGGTACGACCAGGCCCTATCGACATGACAGTAAAGCTGATCACGGACGCTATTGACTGTTTGATGGTATCAAATGTCCCCAACCGAAGCAATCCGCGTCTTGATCCAACAATTCTACACCGAATGGTCGCAGTTGGTAGTTCAATTTTAGCACCCACTCATACACCACTAGCGGTGCTTCCGAGGTACACTGTTGGCAACTGTCGAACTGCGAGGCTCACGAAGATGGTTGATCCGACCCCCTACCCCGGCATGCCTCGATGGGTGAAAATCTCTGGGATATTCCTCGGCGTGATAGTCTTGCTGGCCGTCATTTTGATGGCCACCGGTATTGGCGGCCCTCACGGTCCTGGCCGCCACCTGTCGCCTGCCGACACGCAGCCAGACAACGCCACAAAGGTGATCGCCCATGAATATGAGACCCGGTCTCCGGAAGATCGTTCTCGTCGCGCACATCGTCTCCTCGGTCGGCTCGCTCGGCGCGGTCGCGGGCTTCCTCGCTCTCGCGGTGGCAGGGCTCACGAGTCAGGATGCTCAGGTGACGCGGAGCGCCTATGTCGCAATGGAGGTGATCGCCCGTTTTGTCATTGTTCCTTTGGTTTCCGCCTCCTTGCTCATCGGCGTCGCACAGTCTCTGGGCACGACATGGGGCTTGTTCCGACACTATTGGGTCCTGGCGAAACTCCTCCTAACCCTCCTGACCGTGATTGTTTTGCTGCTCCAGATGGAGGGAATAGCCCACGTCGCGGCGGTAGCGGTTGAGACGACATTGTCCAGTGCCGATCTCCTCGGTCTCAGGCGCTCGCTCGTTGTCCATGCCGCTGGTGGCCTCGTCGTATTGCTCGTGACGACGACGCTGTCGGTCTACAAGCCGGGTGGGATGACCCGATACGGGTGGCGCAAACTGCACAACCAGAAAGGTGACCCGGTATAGACACGCCAGAGGGATTTCAGGGAAGAGGTCGCAACTGCCTATCTGGCAATTTAGCAACTTCGCGCAGGATTTTTGCGACATTTCAAAATTTACGAAAAATTTAGGTTAATTTTATCGATATGAATCCGCCTGTTTCGATCTGAAAAAAGAAAGCTTAGGTTGTACCAACACGTCCCTTGGCGTGTCCCAATCCTTTCAGAGACAGCCACGGATCGTCACAATGAACACTATTGTCAATTCAGATTCTGCGTATTTCCCATCAGCACGAAGTCTCTCGTCTCAAACGACAGAGACGGTACAATCAAGGGCGGTTGGCCCCGATGTTCTCCGATCATTGGCGATCCTGCTTGTCATGCTGGTGCACCTCCCAGTCGAGGCGACACCGTCCCTGCTGGTCGGCGTTCGTACCTATGCATGGCTAGGGGTCGATATTTTCTTTGTTTTGAGCGGGTTTCTGATCGGAACGCAACTCTTCAAGGAAGTCTCACGAACCGGAGGCGTGGGGCTGAAGTCCTTCTATCTCCGCCGTGCCTTTCGTATTTTTCCGGCGTTTTTCGTTGTCCTCGGCCTCTACGCAATTTTCCCCGTTCTTCGAGACGCTCCGACGATGCAACCGGTCTGGAGCTTCGCGACCTTCACTGTGAATTTCGACTTCGATCCGCGCGTGGGCCGAGCGTTTACCCAGGCATGGTCGCTTTGTGTCGAGGAGCATTTCTATCTGGTTTTGCCGCTACTGGTATTGCTCTTGCATCGACGCATTAGCATGGGCTGGACGCTCCTAATCGCTGCGGCGATGGTGATTGCGGGAATGATCCTTCGATACACGATTTGGGAAAGCCAGGTCGGCGTTCTTGTTGACGCCGACAAGCTAAGAGATGCTTTCGCCGTCTATCTCAGGGACGTATATTATCCGACATACACCCGCCTGGATGGCTTGATGTTCGGCGCGATCCTCGCTGCGGCGAGATTTTACAAGCCGGAACTCTGCAAGCGTTACGCGCCTTCGCGTGTTTCCCTGCCGGTAGGGGCTGCCCTCGTCGTGGCCGCTCTCGTGCTGTTCTCGATTCGAGGACCACTTGCAGGAACAAACCTCTTTCTCGTCTTCCAGGCACAGCTTGGTGCAGTCGCCGGATTCCCGCTGATTTCAATCGGTATCGCTCTTATTCTTGGCGCTATGCTCGACTTGGAGCACGTTCTGAAGCGGTTGCCGGTTCCGGGTGCGGTGATTGTCGCAACCCTGTCGTACAGCCTGTATCTCACTCACAAGTCGGTCTTCCATGTCGGCAGGCTTATCTTCGGAGAAGAGAACCTTCAGGGCGGTTTCGGCTTTGTCATTTATCTTGCGACCAGCTTTGCGGCAGCAACTGTACTCTGGTTCTGCGTGGAGAGGACCTTCCTCCTTCTTCGGGACCGCGTTCTCTCTCCGAGCAGCATCAATCTTCTTTGCCAAGGGTCCGCCGATCATGGTCTCGCTCCCCTGCATCCGCGTTTCGGGACCGAGAGCATGGGGATTTCGGTCAGCCGCGACAGACAGCGCGGACGCGTAGATGCCAAGATCGTTTGCCAGCTTGCCGAACTGTTGGCGCTCGGTTTCGATGCTTGCGGCGGCTTTCGAGCCAGGCGTTGTGACAGGGCCCTCGAAAAGCGCAGATAGAGCAGCTCCCGAATGAGCCCGGACGGTTTCGGCCGCTGCCTTGAACGTCTTTGCATCATATGGCGACGAGTCCCTGAACATGGCGTTGATGGTTTTGGCGGCGTTTGCCATCGCCTTCATGCCGTCCTGTCTTTGGACAACGTTGCCAGGCGCGGCGGTTTGGGCGGCTGCTACGGAGATTACCGTGGCGAAAACGGCTATTGGAAGCACAAGTACGGATAGTTTCGTCACACTCGCATTCAGCCCCATGCTACACTCCATTTTCCCGGAGGCTGTTCCTCCCAGTTGTGACCATCCCAGCATCATGGAGCCTCAACCTCCGGGGTTGGAAACGTCCTCGCGTTTGATCAAGGTCAACGCAACTCTTGCAACGGCACGGTATCGTGCTTGGTAACGATAATAGGGTCCGAGCGAAAACATGTTCGCTGTAAGCCAAACCATTCGACGATGCGCGAGAGAATTGCTGGCCGTTTTGGTCGCAATTATGTTCCTCGTCGCGCCGATGGCCGAGGCTGCTCCCACTTGCAATAACGACTTATCTCAAGTTCAACATATCGAAACATCCAAGGGCGACGTAGCGGGACAAGGTGATCACCACCCTGTCGAGCAGAAGGCTTGCTGCAAAAGCGTATGCAGCCTGTGCAACGTGATTCTTCCGGTTTGGAACCCTGTTGTTTTTCACCTGGATTCCGCCGCTCAGCGATACCTTGATCCGCAGCCGTCCTTCATTGGCTTCACCTGTCGCCCCCCTCTCACGCCTCCTCGATCCCTCATTTGATCACTCCCGCCCTACGGCGGATGATCGTCGGTTGCCTGTGATCTCCACGCGGCGACCATTTCGTCGGCAAGGCCGATACGAGAAAAAGAGGCAAAGAGATGAATCGTCGTAAATTCTTAGGAAGACTGGTGACGGGTGTAGCGGTCGCTGGTTCGGCTTCCGCATTGTTTCCCACGAGCGCCTGGCCGCAAGTGACAACCAATAAACTACAACCGTTGTCGAACATCGGAGCCCGTTCGCTTTCCATTGCGAAGCGGGTAATCGAAGTGAATGGGAAGGCCGCTAGCGTTTTCGGGCTCGTTCAACCTGACGGCACAGCGGGCATCACGTTAGAAGCGAATAGTCAATTTGACGTCACCCTTTCCAATAATATCGGCGACCCCACGCTCATCCATTGGCACGGTCTGACGCCTCCCTGGGCAATGGATGGCGTGCCGGACAATCCGTCTGCACTTTTAAGTCCGGCCGAAGCCCGTCGCTATACGTTTCCGGTTGGTGCCGGGGGGACCCACTGGATGCATGCTCACACGCTGCAGGAGCAAAACTTGCTGGCCGCCCCCTTAATTGTCAGAACTGCCGACGACGTGAGGCGTGATGAGCAAGAAGTCGTCATTTTCCTGCACGACTTTTCGTTCACACCCGCCGAGGAATTGCTCGCCAGGCTCAAAGGCTCCCGCTCCAAGGGCGGCCGGGCCATGAACCATGGTGCCATGACGCAGGGCATGGCAGCCGGGATGCACGGAGGACATATGTCCGGTATGGCGATGCCAGGAATGGCAGCCATGGACCTGAATGACATCGAGTACGACGCGTATCTCGCCAATGATCGCACGCTCGAAGACCCACAGGTGGTTCCGACAGAGAAAGGCGGTCTGGTCCGTCTACGCATCATCAACGGCGCGACGGCGACGGCGTTCACCATCGACACCGGGGGCCTTGCAGGGCGTCTTGTTGCGGTCGACGGACAGCTTGTCCACCCGATTTCGGGAAATCAGTTTCCGATTTCAATGGGCCAGCGCCTGGATATACGACTGGAACTTCCCAAAGCTGGGGGAGTCCATCCCATCCTCGCGTTACGCGAAGGATCACTTGAGCGGACCGGGATCATCCTCGCCTCGCCCAGGGCTGTTATTGCCAAGATTGCTTCGCGTGGATCGGCGAATGGACCTGTTCTCGGACTGGGACTCGAAAAGCAGCTGAGGCCCGTCGAGCCCCTTCCAACGCGTCCCGCAGATCATCGTTTCGCTCTCACCCTGACTGGCGACATGGCGGGCTACACCTGGCAAATCAACGGAGGCGATGGTCTCAGTGTGAGGCAAGGCGACAGGGTCGAGGTTGCCATGCAGAACATGTCAATGATGGCGCATCCGATGCATCTGCACGGTCATCATTTCCAGGTAATCGGTATCAACGGCAACACGATTCAGGGCGCAGTGCGGGACACCGTTCTGGTTCCGCCGATGGGAAGTGTTGTCACTGCCTTCGATGCGAACAATCCCGGCCGTTGGCCCCTCCACTGCCATCACCTCTACCACATGGCGTCCGGGATGATGTCATTCGTCGCCTATCGAGACGGAAGCTAAGCATTTGCAGTCAAAGTCGAGCGTCGCCCCGCAGAGTCTAAGCTGCGTCCCGCTCCTCACGATGTCTTGGACCAGCCAGTGCAACTTATGCTTCCCGATAGAGACGTACCATCAAGGAGTTTTATTCAAATGGATGAACACAAAGATCATCATCACCACCATGCAACTGAGGGTCCCGCGGCGGGGAATGGTGCCGCAAGTTCGATGACTACACAAACCGAAGGCGTGATTTACACTTGCCCCATGCACCCGCAGGTAAGGCAAATAGGGCCTGGAAACTGCCCGATCTGCGGGATGACGCTGGAACCGGAAGTGGTCACAGTAGAAACCGGGCCGAGCCCCGAGCTGCTCGACATGAGGCGCAGGTTCTGGATCGGACTGGTTCTGACGGTGCCGCTACTTGCCCTGGAGATGGGGGGCCACCTCACCAACCTCCATATGTTGCTCGGTGCGCAAACATCGAACTGGCTGCAGCTTGTCTTCGCAACGCCTGTGGTCTTGTGGGCAGGCGCTCCGTTCTTCGAACGGGCGTGCCGGTCAATCGTCACGCGGCACCTCAACATGTTCACCTTGATAGCGATGGGCACGGGCGTTGCTTGGGTCTACAGCGTCGTGGCAACAGTGGCACCGGGCCTTTTCCCGGCCACATTCCAGTCCGGCGGAGGATCGGTTGCGGTCTATTTCGAGGCGGCAGCAGTTATCACGGTGCTTGTTCTGCTCGGACAGGTCCTGGAATTGCAAGCCCGCGAACAGACCGGAGGTGCAATCCGCGCATTGTTGGACCTTGCTCCGAAGACGGCCCGCCGCATCCGCAGCGATGAAACCGACGAAGACATCGCGCTCGAGGCCGTTGCGGTTGGTGACCGGCTGCGGGTTCGCCCTGGCGAGAAGGTGCCGGTCGATGGCAGGCTCGTCGAAGGTCGCAGCTCGATTGATGAATCGATGATCACCGGAGAGTCGATGCCCATCACCAAGGAGGTCGGTGCCACCCTCATAGGCGGCACGATGAACCAGACGGGCGGTTTCGTCATGGAAGCCGGAAAAGTGGGACGCGATACCATGCTGTCGCAGATCGTGCGCATGGTCGCGGACGCCCAACGCTCACGGGCCCCTATCCAGCGACTGGCGGACGAAGTCTCGGGCTGGTTTGTCCCCGTCGTCATCATAATCGCTGTCATCGCATTCGCTACATGGATGGCGTTTGGACCGGAGCCACGTTTCGCCCATGGGCTTGTTGCCGCAGTCGCGGTGCTCATCATCGCCTGCCCGTGCGCCCTTGGCCTTGCCACTCCGATGTCGATCATGGTTGGCGTAGGACGGGGCGCACAGCTTGGCGTGTTGATCAAGAATGCCGAAGCGCTGGAGCGCTTCGAGAAGATCGACACGCTGGTGGTCGACAAGACGGGGACTCTCACTGAAGGCAAGCCCAAGGTCACATCGATTGCGACGACGGAAGGGCTGACCGAACCCGAACTGTTGCGGGTTGCCGCGACCCTGGAGCGGGCGAGCGAGCATCCGCTCGCGGCCGCAATCGTCGATGCCGCCAACCAACGCGGTGTGGCACTCGGCACTGCGGAAGACTTCGACAGCCCCGTCGGCAAGGGGGTTACCGGGACAGTCGAGGGCCGCAAGGTTATTATCGGAAGCCACCGCATAATGGCTGAGGAGAACGTGGACGTTTCGTCCCTCACCGACAAGGCGGAAGCCCTTCGTGGTGAGGGGGCGACCGTGATCTTTACCGCCATCGACGGTCGCGTCGCCGGTCTTTTCGCCATCTCTGATCCTATCAAGGCAACGACACCTGCCGCTGTCCAAGCGCTGTTGAAGGAGAGTGTCCGGGTCGTCATGCTCACGGGAGACAACCAGACGACCGCCAATGCTGTCGCACGGAAGCTGGGGATCACGGAAGTCGAGGCGGAAATCCTGCCGCAGCACAAAAGCGAGATCGTCGCACGCCTGCGCAAGGAAGGCCGGATCGTCGCAATGGCCGGGGACGGGGTTAACGACGCCCCTGCCCTTGCCGCCGCCGATGTCGGCATTGCGATGGGAACGGGAACGGACGTGGCCATTGAAAGCGCCGGGGTAACTCTGCTCAGGGGCGACCTTCAGGGCATCGTCCGGGCACGGCAGTTGAGTCATGCCACGATGAAGAACATCCGGCAGAACCTGTTCTTCGCCTTCATCTACAATGCGGCGGGGGTGCCGGTTGCGGCAGGCATCCTGTATCCGGCTTTCGGGCTTCTCCTGTCCCCGATCATCGCCGCAGCGGCCATGGCGCTGTCCTCCGTCAGCGTGATCGGGAATGCACTCAGATTGAGAGGTGTGCGGATATGAAGTGGGAACGCAAATGGACATTGCTCGTGGCATCCCTCGGTGTGATCGTGGCCTTCTTCGTGCTGCGGGAACACTGGGCGCACGCTCTCGGTCTGGCTACCTACCTGCTGCTGTTGGCGTGTCCTTTGATGCACCTTTTTCACGGCCACGGTGGTCACCGCCATGATCAACACGAACATGGTGCGGGAGAGGACGATCCAAGGTGACCTACACCCATTCGGCACAAACTGTAGTCAGCGTTGCCGCGTCCGCCGAAGCGCTCTTCGATTACCTGGACGACCAGGCTCGTCTTGGGTCACACATGCAGAAACCGTCGATGATGATGCTCGGAGGGCGGATGTCTTACGTGTTCGACGAGGCGCAAGGCCGCGCCGTCGGTTCGGTCATCAGGATGGAGGGAAGAATCCTCGGCGGCACCCTGTCGGTGGAAGAAGTCGTGATAGAGCGGCAACCTCCGCATCGGAAGGTATGGCAGACACGGGGACGGCCGAAACTTCTTGTCATCGGAGCGTATCGAATGGGCTTCGAGATTTCTCCCTCTGGCAAGTCGTCTCGACTGCTTGTGTTCATCGACTACGATTATCCGAGTTCGGCGGCAGGAAGGATCGTCGGCGCGATGTTCGGGCCGATCTATGCACGTTGGTGCATCAACCGGATGGCAAAGGACGTGATCCGTACGTTTCACACGACATCTACTGAAGGCCTTGTTCGAATGAGAAGAGAGCCATAATAGGACGCAGGAAGACCAGGGAGGGTGCCGGTCACCGGACCCCTCCCTGCTGTGCTCTAGGCGGCCATTTTCAGGCAGCTGTCAGCACACTTGCGGCAGACTTCAACGCAGCTTTGCATGTCGCCAACTCGCTCACAATTCAGTACACTGGGTGCAGATTTCGGCGCGCTCACGGCAGACGTGCCTATGGGGTTCGGAACCGATGAGCATGAAATGAGCCGAGGTTCGGCAAATCTCTGCGCATGCCATCATAAGCCTGAAATGAAGCGGCTCGGTGTGCTTGCCACCCATCTCCAGGCAGTGGTTCGTCGCAGTCGACAGGCATTCCCGATAGCACGCCAGGCAGTTGTCGATGCAGGTTTTCATCTCCGGTGGTTGATGATGATGCATGATGTTCGTCCTTTCGCGGGAATTGAGCGGTTACTTGGCGTGTTCGTTGACCCAGCTGGTCATCTCCTCGATTTCTTTTTTCTGCGCGTCGATGATCTTCTCCGCCATCGCCTTTGCCTGTTGGTCGTCACCATATTTCAGCTCGACCTCCGACATGCTGATCGCGCCCATGTGATGGGCGATCATTCCGCAGACGAAGGAGACGTCAGGGTCTTTGGCCATCATCCCCTGCATCATGGCAGGACGCATCTGCTGCATGCCCTCCATCATCGCCTTCTGGTGCTCGGCCATCTGGCCCATCGGCATTTCCGGCATCTTCATATCGCCGCTGGCAGACATCTCCGATTTGCAGGCATCTGGCATCACCGTTTGAGCGGAAGCGTTGATCGATGTAGATAGAAGGCTCGCCGGTACGGCTAGGACCGCGACCGCGCTCTTGAGAACGGTTTTCATTTTACTCTCCTGTTTATGTGAGATTGCGTGTTTTCCGGATTCAGGAGAACTAGGGCTTGGGTGGAGGGTGGAACGCACGCACGAGCAGGAACGGTAGGAGTTCGTTCAGGATAGGCGTCGCAGCTGAAGGACCGACAACGTGCGCATCCGCGCACGGCGGCTCTGCCAGAATCGGGCAGCAGTGCAAATTGGTGCAGCAACCGGCATGATGAACGGATATTGGATAGGCATGGCCCGGCTCGGTGATCGACGGGCAGTTGTAATTGGCGCTGAATTGGCCAGCCGCCGCCGCGCCGTGGAGGTTCACCACCATGACGCACAGGGCCACAATTCGGACCAAGCGGTAAACTGTTTTCATAAGAGGCATGGAGGCGCAATTCCTTTCGCCCTCAAACGCGCCTTACAGAAGAATGTTCCCTCCCCGCTGGTCGTGGAAGCTCAGAATCCGAGGGCTGCCGTTGTGTTCAGGGTTGCTGCCGCGAGTACGAGATAGCGGCCCGTCTTTGCCACTGTCACGAGAATTGCGAAGGACCACAGGGGCTCACGCAACACTCCGGCTATCACCGTCAGCGCATCCCCGAACAGGGGCATCCAGGACAACAGCAGCGACCATCGGCCATACCGCCGATACCAACCACTGGCTCTTTCTAGCGAGGACTTCTTCACCGGAAACCAAGCCCTGTCCTGAAATAGATCAATGAACCGGCCGAGAACCCAGTTACACACTGCTCCCAGAATGTTCCCGACACTTGCAACGATGAGCAGTCCCGGCACGGAGAATTTACCCGAAACGAGCAAGCCGATGAGCACCGGTTCGGACTGAAATGGCAAAATCGTCGCCGCGCCGAAGGCGACCAGGAAAAGCCCGATATAGGCCGTTAAGCTACTCACTGAATATAACCCGCATATCTCCCATAAATTCCACACTCCCTCTTAGGACCCTGTTGACCTTGCCATCGTTGGAAGCTCTACAAGGTTTCTTCATGATCCATCGGTGGCATGGTTCCTTGTGCAGCGCCACATAAACGACGCGAATCATCGGCTAGATGAAGCTCGCAATTGACAACTTCCGGGCTGATGGTAGTCCTCGGGACATGGGTATGTATCGAATCACATTGGCAAAAATGCTGGT
>NZ_KB902698.1 GCF_000379605.1 Rhizobium giardinii bv. giardinii H152
AGCGCCGGCGGCAGGGCCGTCGTGAAGATGAAGCCGGAGGCAAACGAACGGATGAAGTCGCACAGCGCACTCGATGCTGCGATATAGCCGCCCATGACGCCGAAGGCCTTGCCCAGCGTGCCTTCGATCACCGTCAGGCGATGCATCAGNCCTTCGCGCTCGGCAATNCCGCCGCCGCGCGGGCCGTACATGCCGACGGCATGAACCTCGTCGAGATAGGTCATCGCGCCGTATTTGTCGGCGAGATCGCAAATCTCCTTGATCGGCGAAATGTCGCCATCCATCGAGTAGACCGATTCGAACGCAATGATTTTGGGCGCGCGCGGGTCGGCGGCCGCCAGTTTGGCTTCGAGGTCGGCAACCGAATTGTGCTTGAAGATCACCCGCTCGCATTTGGAGTGGCGGATGCCCTCGATCATCGATGCATGGTTGCCGGCGTCCGAAAAGACGATCACGCCGGGGATCTTCGAACAGAGCGTTCCGAGCGCCGCCCAGTTGGAGACGTAGCCGGAGGTGAACAGCAGCGCTGATTCCTTGCCGTGCAGATCGGCAAGCTCGCGCTCGAGAACGACGTGATGGTGGTTGGTGCCCGAGATGTTCCGGGTGCCTCCCGCACCCGCGCCACACTGGTCGATGGCGAGTTTCATCGCCTCGATGACCTTGGGATGCTGGCCCACGCCGAGATAGTCGTTGGAACACCAGACGGTGACGTCCTGTTTTTCGCCATCGGCGTTGTAGCGGATTGCCTTGGGGAATTGCCCGCGCTGGCGCTCCAGATCGGCGAACACGCGGTAGCGGCCTTCCTGATGCAGGCCGTTGAGTTCACCTTTGAAGAAACTTTCGAAATCCATGATCGTCTCCAGAATGCCGTGACGCCACCGGCATATTTCCGGCGTGTTTTCGACCCAACGGGGAGCCAGCGCGTGCGACTGGCTCCTCAATTCATTGGGTTATCTCGATGCGATGACGCCTGCCACCTCCATCTGAAGTGCTTCAAGTTCCTCAACGATTAGGCGAAGCGCGTCGCGGGCCTGCGTCATCCGCAGTTCATCCTGAACGGCATTTTCTGCCTCGGCGTCGGATTCGAAATGGCCGCGTGCAGCGACGGTGTTGGGGTTGTTGACGACGGGAAAGGGAAGAATGATGCCTGTGCTCAGCCCTTTAGTCGCGCCTTGTGTCTCGGGCACTCGATTACGCGGCTTCATCTGCGGGAACCAGTTCGGCGAACATGCGGGAAAGATTGAGGAAACAGATCATCCCGCTTTCGTGCGTGATAATGCCTTCGGCAACGCTCCTGTCGAAGGACGTGGTGATTTCAGGAATGGGCTGAACCTGATCGGCGCGGATCGTCAGAATATCCGAGACGCCATCGACGACCAGACCAACGACCGTATCGTGCACTTCCGCAACGACGATCGCACTCCGCTCGGTGGCTTCCGTGCCTTTCATGCCAAGTTTGTGGGCCAGATCAATGATCGGGATCACCGATCCTCTGAGGTTCATGACACCGATGACATCCGGCGGTGAATGGGGCACCGCGGTCGAGGGAGCCCATCCGCGGATCTCGCGGATGGTCGTTGTTCGGACGCAGAATTCCTGATCACGGATCCGGAAGGCGATGATTTCGAAGCTTTCGCTGCCGGTTACGCCGTGCAGCTGAACGGGACCGGGCATCAAAATTCCTCCCAGCTCTCAGCCACAGCGGCATTGCCGTGCGTCGGATAAGCCTTGGCGAGCTTGCCCCGCAGTTCGCGCGCCGGGGAGCCTTGCGGCCTGGATGGACCGCGCACCTGCCGTTGCGGCGCGCGGGGCGCCGATGTCTTGCCGATATTGAATTCGCTGAGCATCTGCGCGATCCGGCTGACTTCCTGAACGAGCGCATGGCTGGCGGCGGTGGATTCCTCCACCATGGCAGCATTCTGCTGCGTGCCCTGGTCCATGGTGTTGACGGACGTGTTGATCTCCTGCAGCGCAATCGACTGTTCGCGGGCGGCATCGACGATGGCATTGATGTGCCGGTCGATCTCCTTCACCTCGTCGACGATGATCGTCAGCGCCTGGCCGGTTTCTCCGACAAGAGCAACGCCGCTTTTGACCTGCTCTCCGGAGTTGTTGATCAGTTCCTTGATTTCCTTTGCCGCCTTGGCCGAGCGCTGGGCAAGTTCGCGAACCTCCTGGGCGACGACGGCAAAACCCTTGCCGGCATCTCCGGCGCGCGCCGCCTCAACGCCGGCGTTCAGCGCCAACAGGTTCGTTTGGAAGGCGATCTCGTCGATCACGCCGATGATGTTGGAGATTTCGCGCGACGAGGTGTCGATTGCGCTCATCGCCGCCACCGCCTGCTGGACGATCTGCCCGGATTTCTCCGCGCCCACCTTGGCCTTGGCGACCAGCTGGCCGGCCTCTTCCGCCCGCCGGCTGGAATCCTTGACGGTCGTCGTGATCTGTTCGAGCGCTGCCGCGGTCTCTTCGATCGATGCGGCCTGTTGTTCAGTGCGTTTGGACAGATCGTCGGCCGCGACACGGATTTCCTCGGCGCCGGCATGGATCTGCGAGGCGCCGGCATCGATCTGCTGAATGGTGGCGGACAGTTGTTCCAGCGCGTTGTTGAAATCGTCGCGCAGGCGATGGTAGGCCTCCGGCAGGTGGTCATCGATGCGATAGCTGACGTCCTTGTCGACGATGGCTGCCATGGCCTTGCCGAAGCAGTCGCAGACCAGCTTCTGCTCGGCCGCGATCGCTTCTGCCTGCGCCTTCTGCTTGGCAATCTCGGCCTCGTCGATATAGACGGAAATGGCCAGATCCATGTCGAGCATCGCGGCCTTGACCAGGCTGGCCAGCGCCTTGCCAAACTCCGCCGGCTTCATCGTCTTCTTTGAGAACATCCCGCCCTTGGGAAAGATTTCCTCGACGGCGCTGTTGATCAGATGATCGAGAATGATCGCGTAGCCGCCGATGTACCATTGCGGCTCGAGGCCGATGCGCGCATGGACCGAACCAATGGTGCGGACCTTGCTGACATAGTCATCGTTGAAGTTGCCGTCCGAGATATTGACCCAATGGCCCTGCTGCGCGCCTTTGGCGCGAGCGATATGGTCGTCGGACGAAAAGAACCGCTTGACCTCCGGGCTCTTGCGAAGCTGGGTATAGAATTTGTCAAGACCATGCGGCAGTTCGCGCTCGACCAGAGCCTTCAGCGAGCGGATGCTGGCACGGCCCTGCGCGTCGAGCTGCATGAACTCCAGGCGGCGCTCGATGTTCTGGCTTTTCGATGAGGCGCCGCTCGGGCCGGCGGCTGAACCGTGGTGAGCGTGATGGCCGGTATGCGCATGGGAAGAATTCGACATTATACTCTCTGAGAACGGGACTTTGGAAATGGTGGGACGCGCAAAATTGCGCCGCTCCGAACCCGTCGTCATGGCGGTAAGAGATGCAGACCGCACCTCATCGGATGACCCAAAAATTGGGATCACGTAGTTTCGAAAGTGTTAATCCTATTGATAAAGTACGACTATTTTGCGCGAATCGGATATTTCGCGCGCACCCGCGCGCCCCGAGATTGCTGACCCCGAGCAATCGACGTTGTGTTGCATATTACCGGCGATTTGGTGAAGACCCGAGGTGATTTTAGTCGATCAGCCGGCGGCGGATCGCCTCCGCAACGGCCTGGGCGCGATTCGAAGTGCCGAGCTTTTTGGTTGCAGCCTTCAGATAGCTGCTGATGGTGTCGGTGGTGTACGGCACCACCTCCGCGATTTCCTCGCTGGTCATTCCCTGGCTGGCGTACCGCAGACATGAGAGTTCGCCAGCCGTTAATCTGATGGTCTGGGCTGCGAAGCGATCCATCAGCGGCTTGGCGACCGCCCTATGAAGGGGCTGGGCCAATGTCGTCAAAAAATCGAATTCGCCTTGCGTAAACGGTCGGCCATTGGTGAAGCAAACGGCTCCATAGATGACGTAATTCCTCGAAAGAGGGACAAGGACACGATTCCGGATGCCATGCGCTCGCGCCAAATACAATAGCCGCTGCGGCGGCGATGACAGGTCGTAAGCTTCCTCCTCGGTGAATGGTGTCGACCTGCTCTTCCCGGCCGCAACCACAGGATCTGACAGGCACATCTTTTCGGCGAAATAGCTATCGATGAAGCTTGGAGGCATATCCGTGTCGATCGAATAGCCATAGCCGAAATTGTATCCGTCGAGATCAAGGCCACCAACCGCGACATGCGTAAAGGAGACAGCCTTCCTGAGGTGTTCGACGAGATTGTTGTCGCGTAGTTGCCGATGAGCCGGCACCGACGACAAATCTGCATATTGATCGAGCGACCCAACAACCGCGCAACCAGGCATATCTCCGCTCCGATCCCTATGGACAGGCCGCATTTTGGCGTTATCTGGTTAATCAAATCTTAATTCACCAGGATAGAAATGATGCCCCCAACCTTTGCATCAGTCGCGACAGTATCCGCTTCCCGTGGTGGCGAGCCAATTTGCGCATTCAAGTGCTGTCTATGTCGAAATGTCAGCCCCTCATAAATAGACCTTTAAGCTTCCAGGGGCGATCGGCTCCGCGTGTATAACAACGCACGCGGAGAACAAGATGCTCGACACTAGCAGATGGATCGCTCGGGTTTCTCTCCGTCGATACATGTCTCGTGCTTCGATGCCGGCGACATTCATTTGGGCGTTGAAGCGTATCGCATATGATACGCAAGGCAATTTCGCAGTCATGACCGCTCTTGTGAGTGCTGTTCTCTTGGCCACGGCAGGCGGCGCTGTCGATTTCGGGCATGCACTGAGCGTCAAAAGCGATTTACAGGGGCAGCTCGACGCGGTCGTGCTGGCGGCTGCGCACGAAGCGGGCGGTAATAAGATTGCTCATGCGCAAAAGCTGTTTACGAATTTAGCAGCCCCCTTGGCCGCGTATAATCCGCGCGCTCAATTCACGCTTGATGAAAACGGAACACTTACCGGCGTCGCCTCGGCTTCGGTGAAGACAACCCTTTTAACCGTCATGGCTTTCAAAAAGCTTGACGTCTCGGTCGCATCAGCAGCTGTGGGTGAAGCATCAACAAACGGTAGTCCCTGTATTCTTCTGCTCGATCGTGGGCGCGACGCGCTCTACGTAAACTCCGGCGCGGGAATTCAGAAGACGGATTGCGAGATCCATGTGCATTCTCCGGCCTATTCGGCAGCCACATTCACGGATGGCGGAAGAGGCTTGAACGTCAAGCGGATCTGCATCAAGAGCGGTACGATCAGCTACAACAACCAGTTAAACCAGGCAGTTGAAAAGAATTGCGATGTTGCCCCCGATCCTTTCGCTGGCTCGCTGCCGTCGGTTAACGCTCTAGGGTGCGATTCACAACTCGGCGGACATCTGCCCGACAATCAGAAAACACATAAGCTGTCACCCGGCGTCTATTGTGGATGGACCGACGCAAACGGGTCTCCGACGATAGAGCTGCGGTCAGGGCTGTACGTGATCAAGAACGGCGGCTGGTTCTTCAATTCAGGAACAACATTAACCGGCAAGGACGTGACGATCTATCTGGCAGATTCGTCGAAGATATTCTTCAACGGCAATGTCGACATAGATCTGTCGGCCCCCACTTCCGGCGCCTACAAGGATATTCTAATGTTCGAGGCTCCGGGCCTTGCGCCGTCTGATTGGCTTTTCAACGGCAACCAGAAGGCAAGGCTTGACGGTATCATTTACCTGCCCAGCCGCAACGTGCACTTCAATTCCACTTTCGCGATGAATAACAGCCGAACTGGCGTTGTTTTCAACCGAATGAGCATGGACGGAACGAACTGGAATCTGGTTCCGCTGACAAACTCGGGACGAGCGACGGCCGCTACCGGCTTGCGGCTCATCCATTGACAGTTCGAAGCGGCAATTTTCACCCGACCACTTCGGGAACCGGGGACGCCACATCATGGGGAAGCCCGGCGATGATTGCTCCTTTGCCGTGACTTCCTCCATTCTCGAGTCCGTGTTGACCTGCCCGCCTTGCGGCTTCGCCCGCCTGGAGACAGTGCCCACGAACGCCTGCCAATTCTTCTACGAGTGTACCAACTGCAAGACGCTGCTGCGTCCCAAACCGGGAGACTGCTGCGTATTTTGCTCGTTCGATTCCGTGAAATGCCCGTCATCCAGGAACAGCGCGGCTGCTTCCGGAGACGTGACGGCTAACAGCTGGTCCGCTTCGGTGACGCAAAGTCGCTATTTGACCCCTTCGAGATCGCCGAGTTGCCAAATCTACGGTCCCAAATCGCTCCGCTCCCATGGGCCTATATCGCGCTGGCTGGCGACTACCTCTGGAACGAAATTGACCGCCCCTCGAACGCTTCAGGCAATCCAAGCTAACCGCTTCAATCCAAACGCAAATGCAATGTCTGCTTGTATTAGAAATCCATCAATGATATGTAATTTCGCACGATGCAATCATGTGGTGGTCCATTGCCATGTGCATTTTCCATGACGCTAACGACAGCTCGCTTTTTTCCTAATTCCTTTCCGCGAAAATTGATTGAAGGCATGTGGGGTGCCGATGCACAAGCCGATCCAACAGGTGTCAGCCTACACGCGGGGTTTGGTCGCGGTTTACGATTGGTCAACTGTTTTGACCGCCGCCGTCATTGTACCGGTAAATGGGATTAGATGGCAGGTTGGTTGGGCACTCGTTCTGTTTGGCTTTTTGGTCGATCTGAATCGTTCCGTTGCAAGGGCTACTCGCACAAAGTCATCGATTGGGGTCAGCCCAATTGAAATGCGAATTCGGACCTACGTCCGGCCCGGCTGGGGTCTGTACATAATGCTCGGCACGCTTACGGCCACGGTTATCCTCTACTTCGTGGTTCCCGATATTTGCTGGCCAGCATTCAACTCGTGGATCGAGACAACCATTGCCGCCGTAAAACGTCGACTAGCAGGATTTCCCGATACTTGTGACATCCCCCACGGAGCCGTTTTACTGTTTAGCCAAGCCCTTCTGCCGATCATCACTCTTTTAGACATTGCCATCCCAGTGACGTCGGCGGATGTGGATCCAGAGCGGTTTGTCCGCGATCTCCCTAACGAGACTGGTCTGACTCTTAATCCGCCGAGACCAAACTTACTACTGCCCGGTTTGATAGTTATTATTGTGATGATTCTTATTGCGTTATCCGGCGTCCTAGTATTTACGCCAGACGGAATTGACGGATATAGGTCAATACGGCCGCAGAGCAATATAATTCACTTCATTCTATGGTGGGGCGTTGTTCTGACTGGAGTTTTCCTATTGATAAATGTTGCTGCCAACATGCGCGCTATACTTGCAATTAGGGTCGACTAATTATTTATTACATGTTCTTTGCGGGTAGAGTGAATACCAATCGTATGGACAACGGAAATAGGGAGTATTATTGGATCCGGGAAAGGCTTTCCTGGCAGTGAGCGTCGCGGTCGGGGTGGCTGGCTGGCAATTTCGGTGCATCCACGTTCATGGGTTTCCTCCCGGTCGCCATAGAAAATTAGAGACCGCTGAATTGTTCCCTGTGCCCCTCGAATCCATATGGCTTTTTAAAGTATTCTCTGGCGCAATGAGGAATGACCAAACCTCCGAAGCCAGCTTCGATCGGAGTTCAGCAGGATGCGGGCGCGCGCCTGCCGACTCGCAAATGAAAGTCGCGCAATCCGAACCAGCCTCGGTAACGTGACCCAATGCCGGCGCGTATCGATCCCTGTCTTGCGACTCTGGTGAAAAGGCCGCCGGTCGGCCCTCAATGGTCATTCGAGGTGAAATGGGACGGGTTACCGCGTCGCGGTCTACATCAAGCCAGACCGCGTTCGCGTCCTGACCCGTGGAGGCCACGATTGGACTGATCGCTTTTTCTCGATCGTCAAGCAGGCACGCCGCCTGCCGTCAGATCAACGGCTATCTTTGACGGCGACGCGGTGGTGCTCGACGCGCAGGGCCGCTCGGATTTCGGCTTGCTGCAGCGGGCGCTCGGTCGCCGGCCGGCGTCACATTAGCCGAGCGAAATCATCCTTTACGCCTTCGATCTGCTCTATCTGGATGGGCGCGATCTGCGGCGACTGACGCAGCGCGAGCGCCGGCGGCTGCTGGAACCGGCCTTTCAGAGGCGATCGAGGCAGATGGCTAGACGGTCCTTCCGCGTCGCTTGCGACCTCGGCCTGGAGGGCATTGTCGCCAAGGACCGCGAACGGCCTTATCGCTCGGGAAAGCGACCGGAATGGCTAAAGATCAAATGTATCCGCCGCGACAATTTCGTGTTCCTCGGCTTCGAGCCGTCAACGTGCCGGGCGCGATCGGACGGCTGCTGCTGGCCGCGCCAACAGCAGCGCTCTGACGAAGAAGGCAGCAATGAGTAGGAGTAGTACATTAGGCCCGGTCACAGAGCGCCCATCCCCATGCTGGTGCAAAGGTAGCCGACCGCGGAGGTCGCGCCGAAAGCATACGTCTGAAGGCACAGCGCTACGAGCTCGAAACCGTTGGCGTGGCCAAGCGCGCTGGGGTTCATGTAAACCATCGTGAGCAACGTAACGAAGCCGATCAAGAAGCCGGTCGCCATTCGAATTGCTACTTTGACGATCAAGGTATCCATGTCGGAACCTCCTCCGCGAGAGCAACGCAATACGCGAACATTTGTTCCGCCCGGGGGGCGTGCCAAAAGTCTGCAGCCCCTCCGCCTTGGTCTCGTCTACGTCGGCGGATCGGAACAGGTTTCACGCAACAATCGTCGTTGAAGTTGCGCGAGCTTCTCGCGCAGATTCCGGCTGAGACGCCGGCCGTCAAGCTCAGCCGAAAGAACGCTGTTTTCACGCGCGATACTCGCCGCCGAGATCGAGCAGCGCGCCTGGACAGAGGAGGTAAGCTACGCCACCCGTCCTTTAAAGGTCTGGTGGGCAACACTGCGATCTACGAGATAACAAGTCAGGTGCCTAGGCGATGCGAAGGCCATCTTCTATTGCGTTCGTGGCCGCGAATTTATCTGCGGATCCGGTTGGAGCTCGGCTCAATCAAGATGTGGCCTTGCCTCAGGGCTGCTTAAGGGTGCCCATGCGTTGGGCGTTCATGTAGTTGAGGCAATCGACCATGTCGTCGAGCTGGTCGAAGTCCAGGCAGTCGAGCTGAATGTCCTTATAAAAGGTTGGCTGTCCGGTGAAGATGTCGATCACGGACCAATACTCGTCATTGTCATTTTTCCTTGCGCTGTACCTGAGGCTAGGCATGGGTCATCCTAACATGAACCTGACGTGATGCGGTTTGGGCCCCAGTTCTGGCGACGCCGTCGCGGTGCCCTCCTGTCGCTCTGAAACGTGAGGAGGGCCTAACTTGTTCCTTTGATCGCTCCGTTTCGCGGGTTGGACGGCCATCCCAGTAGTCAGGGGCCCGGTGCTCGGCGCAGCGCCATTCGGTGATCCCGTGGCCGCGCTCTTTGCCGAAGGTACCCCACTTCACAGGCACCGCTGGCGGTGGGTTGGTCCGCTCGTCAGACATGTCATCCTCCTGACGGCAGCAGAACCATCCGGTCTTCGGGCAAGGCCCGCTGCAGAACCTTTGCCACGTCCCACGGCGCGGTAGGCCAGGTGTCGATCTCGCCACCCTCGGTCAGCAAGACCGGCATGGCCTTCTGATGGATCGGCTCGACGATCGCATTCGGTGTTGTCGTCAAGAATGCGAACAGGTCGGTTCTGATGAGGCCTTCCTTGATCTTGCGAACGCTTTCCCATTGCGGCACCCTGCGATGATCGGTAGCACCGCCCTCGAAATTAGACGCGCGCCCAAGACAGGTAACCTGATCGACGATAAGGCGGCGGTG
Organism: Rhizobium giardinii bv. giardinii H152; assembly: GCF_000379605.1. GTDB lineage: Bacteria > Pseudomonadota > Alphaproteobacteria > Rhizobiales > Rhizobiaceae > Pararhizobium > Pararhizobium giardinii. Next base: position 9,832 of record NZ_KB902698.1, read on the forward strand.
CCGCTGTCACCGCCGGCAGGCCGGTCTCGAGACAGGCGGCGATAAATGCCTCGCGGGCTAATTCTGCCGGTGCCTGACCGTTCAACCCCTGCCTGCACGCCAGAACCGCCCGATCATAGCGGTCACCGCGTTTTTTCGGCCATTCGTTTTCCAGATAATCAAGCGCGTCATAGACGCTTGCAAATGTTCGATCCATCCCAGCGCGAAGAGTGACTTTCAGCGGATGGCTCCAAGGAATATCGCGTTTGCTCATGGCATCTCTCCTGTCAGAGCGTTATCAACCGGTTGGCGCAATCGCGCGCTGACATCGTTGGGAGGCCAAACGACCTCCCAGGTTTCAGGTGTGGATGCGGTTAAGACCGGCCGCCGCGACCACCGCCGCCCGAGGACTCTCCGCCCTTTTTGCCGGCTTCGGCTGCCCGCTCCGGGTCATTCTTGAAGTTGCCGCCGGAGGCTTCACCGCCCTTCGAGGCAATTTCGCGCTGCTTGTCGTCATCCATGGATGCAAAGCCGCGCTTTGACGTATCCCCGGACTTCTGGTCGCGGCCGCCTTGCTGACCACGGTTGCCTTGATTCTGGTCGCGGCCTCCCGATTGCTGGTTAGGCATTTTACGATCTCCTGTTTGAATGTTCGTCGTTCGCGACGACGCCCTCTCCAACTGTGATCATTGAAGATGGTTCCAAGAAAAACTGCCGTCGGAGATAACCATGTGAAAGTCTGCAAAACGGCGTCTCTTTGGGCGTTAGTAGTCCAATTGACCGGTCGCTCTGCGGCGTCTGTTCAGTTCCGACAAGGACCGTTGACAGCCGCGCCCAGTCGCACAGGCCGTACCGCATGCTTGAGGACGGTTCGGTAGAGATCCTTTTGATCACGACGCGCGAAACCCGCCGCTTTACGCTCCCAAAGGGATGGCGGATGAGGGGCAAGAGCCCGCAGAAGGCGGCGGCGATCGAAACAGAGCAGGAAGCGGGGGTTGAGGGAAAAATCCAACGGGACTCGGTTGGCAATTATTTTTACTGGAAGCGGGACCTCAACTGCTTCCTGCCGATCCGAGTGACAGTTTACCCGCTGCGAGCTAAAACCATCTTGTATCGGTGGAAGGAAAGAGGGCAGCGTCTCCGCAACTGGCTGCGACCCAGCGAAGCTGCGCTGCTCGTCGACGAGCCGGAACTCGTATCGCTTCTCAAGTGCTTCGATATTGCTTGCCTCACGAAGCGAGACAAGCATGCCGTCCTTCACAGCGATTGATGAAGGGGATGGGACAGGTCAACAGCCGAGTTTCAGCCAGAAATTCAAGCCATGAAGCCCCCGACTCGAAACTGCCGATGACTGCATCCGAAGCGGCCGCCCCCCGTCAAAAAACCCCGCCACTCCTTGAGAGCTGCGGGCCGAGTACCGTTCGATTGTGCCGCGTGCGTGCGACCTATTCTAGCTGCGAAAAAGTGAACAAGTTCCCGAGAATATCGAACCGGGCTGATTTGTCCGATACCGCACAATTGGATAGGGAGAAGAGCCAGCTGCGGCAAGCAACTCTTTGGATGCCTGTTTCCGCGCTCCTGACGGCGCGTGGCGGACTGGGCAGGTCCATGGCAGCATTCTTTTCGGTTCTCTTCGGCTTATCACGCAGAAATCGCGACGCTTCCTCGGCGTCGGATCCGGCCAATAAGTTCGCGGCTGTGAACGTTCATAAACATTGCGCGCTTCTTCCAGCGGCAGCGGCCCCTGGGGATACATGGAACATTTCTTACGACGTTTCGTTTTCGCCGCTTCCAACCAAAGGAGTAACAGCAATGTCGACCAGCGCCCGTGACAACCTGATCGTCTGGCTTCGCGACGCCCATGCGATGGAACAGCAAGCGGAGACTATGCTTAACGCTCAGTACGAGCGGATTGAAACGTACACCGCGCTCAAAGAGCGCATCGGCAGACACATCGAAGAAACCAAACAACAGGCGATTCTTTTGCAAGGATGCCTTGATAGGCTCGGCGAGGGCAGTTCGACCAGGAAGGACGTGGCGGGCAAACTTACCGCCATGGCCCAGGGGCTTGGCGGCCTCTTCGCGAGCGATGAGGTGGTGAAAGGCTCGCTGGCAGGTTATACGTTCGAGCACATGGAAATCGCCAGCTACCGTATTCTCGTCGCTGCTGCCGACTACGTCGGCGATAGAGAAACAGTATCCGTCTGCCAGCCGATCCTCGACGAAGAGATCGCCATGGCGAAATGGCTGGAAGACAACATTGGCTCCGTCACGCAGGAATTTCTCCGTCGTGACGAACGCGACGAAACTTTAGCGACGGCTGCATTACGTTGGCCAATGATGGAGCGAGCATCTCTGCGCCACTCTGCAGGTTTTGTCCGGTGAGCGGCTTCTGTCGAATTCAGCCAGAACTGTTCCGCCTCAAACACTGGGCCGCCAAATGGCGGCCCACAAAGCTTTGTCGACGGCTCAGGCAACTTTCTTGGCGCCTTTGGGGTTGGCGGACATCTCGCCCAATTCAGTGAGCTTTTGATCGGTGGCAATTTCTTCCTGAAGGTTGGCATCGAGCAAAGCCACAGCGTCCGTATGGCCGAGCTGTGCCGCCCAAGATTTCAGAGTGCCGTAGCGGGCGATTTCGTAGTGTTCGACTGTCTGGGCGGAGGAGATGAGGCCTGCATCAAGGGCGACAGTTCCCTTGAATTCCTCCATGATTTCTTCGCCTTCCGCGATAATGCCCTGAATCGCTTCGCAGGTCTTGCCGCGCGCAGCCTTGCCGATGAGCTCGAATACCTGCTGCAAGCGTTCAATCTGCCCGTCGGTTTCATCGCGGTGTTTCAGGAAGGCCGCCTTGCCATCTTCAGACTGGGCCGCGCGGGCCATTTTCGGCAACGCTTTGAGAATTTGTTTCTCTGCGAAGTAAATGTCCTTCAGAGTATCGAGAAACAGATCGTCGAGTGTCTTCTCAGCCATGTAACTCTCCTATGTCGGGACTGCGCTGTTCAACTCTGCGAGCTGAAATTGGTTCCACGCGGCTGCGTGCGCCGGCGATTGTGGGCCGGCTGGATCTTAAAGCCGGCATGATGCCAGGGAAGTTGAGGGAAGCTATGCGATAGGTTGCATGCCGCCCTCGTGTTCGCACGAGAGTCTCGGGATCACGGGAAACTGACGCGTGGGCGCTCTGCGGTACGCGTGCCATCTATATTGAGTATCAGCAGTCTCGCGGATCGCCGGGCGAATAGCAAGAAACCTCGTCCGCATCTCATCGTCCATTCTTGAGAAAGTTTTCCAAGCTGGCATTTCGTTGGAACAAGTGCCGACAGGCGTGGTTTACTGCCATCAGCGCAGGAGGGTATACGAACATGGACGACAGGGAAGAACTTATCAGCCGACGCGCCTACGCATCTGGGTAAACGAAGGTCGCCCCGAGGGGCAGCATGCCCGACATTGGGAGCAAGCGCGCAGGATATGTTAGCAGCGTCGCGGGCGGTTGAAGGGACGCTTCCAGGACAGCGCAAGGGCGAACAGATTGCAATGTTGGCTTCTCTCGACGGCGAGAAGCGCCCGCGGCAGCGGGCGGCCTCCGGACACAGTGATGCGCTCGGCTAAAATCACGAACACGCAGCCCAGCTGATGACACTGCGGTAGCCCTAATTGAACCGGCAAGCGGTCGAACCCTAAACTCCGCTCGGCGTGAAGCAACCACGGTCTTATCTTTGCTTGCTAAGCGAGCAGTTGAAAGCGCTTGCGGCCGCACGGATCAACTCCTGGTGCGTCGCGGGTTTCAGACGATAACGACAGCGTTACACTTCCTTTTCATCTCATCGGGCATGGCATGTCCGGAGTAGAACAGGAACGGGATGCCTCGTTCCCTCAGCAGGTCACCGACTCTCTCGGTAAAGATCTCATCCTCAGCAATTAAAATTCTAGTTCCCGACAAAGATTGGTTGCCATCAATGTTCGACATCATTCTGCGTAGCCTCCGGAAGCTCGATGGCTACCGTGCAAACGACGCCATCCGGCTGGAAGTCGCGATGGACCTTCGCCGAGGGCAGGCTTTTTTCGATCAGGACCGCGCCGAAGCCTTGCGCCTCTGGCGGCCCGACGGGCGGACCACCACGCTCCTGCCATACAACGGTCACCTGCCGGCCGTTGTTCCCAACCTCCCAACTCAGCTCGACCTGACCGCTTACCGTTGAGAAAGCCCCGTATTCGCGGCATTGGTAGCCAGCTCGTGAAGCATCCGTCCGAAGGGCGTGGCGATATCCGGCGGCAAAGTTACCCGCGCGCCCTCGACCTTCAGCCGATGCCGATCGTTGCCCACATAGGCCTCAAGTTGGGCAAGCGTCAAGGCACCAAGCTCGGCGCCGCTCCAATCCGATTCGACCAGCAATTTGTGCGCGTTCGCAAGGGCAGCGAGCCGCCCGTCGAAGCGCGTAACGAAATCCTCGCTCGAGCGTGTGGTACGCAGCGTTTGCCGGGCGAGCGATTGGACGACGGCAAGCGTGTTTTTGACGCGGTGGCTCAATTCGTTCACCAGCAATTGCCGGCGCTGCT
>NZ_KB902699.1 GCF_000379605.1 Rhizobium giardinii bv. giardinii H152
GGTACGCAGCGTTTGCCGGGCGAGCGATTGGACGACGGCAAGCGTGTTTTTGACGCGGTGGCTCAATTCGTTCACCAGCAATTGCCGGCGCTGCTTCCAACGCTTGCGATCGGTGATATAGGACATTTAGGGGTTGCCAGAAGCGGATGAAAAGCCAGCGATCCGCCAATCGCTGGCTTTCATGTTTGGCACCTTAGCGGGGGAGAAAAGGCGCCGCGCCGAGCGAGAGCCGCTAGACAGAAGAATTAACTGGCAGCCTGACTATTTGTTCCGCCAGGAAAACAGACTTTGATGTACCTCGTGAAGCGGCCATAATAAATATCAAGCGAAGGAGGAAACGCAGGCGTACGATCTCCGCCGGAAAGGCGTCACCGACCTACCGACATGAGTCCTTCGGAAGCGAAGCGATCTGCGTTCCTAATCTGTGCTTCGAAGATCGCATAATGCATCGAACGGAACTTGCGAGCTCGCTCGCATCTTTGTACTCGACCCGTCGCGGCTTGGTAACGCCAATTAAAAACCCTCAAGTCCAGCAAACCACGTGACGGGTAAGCGGGCGCTACGACTCAATCAAAGCACTCGGACGTTTTCGGCCCTGGATTTTCCAGTCTTACGGTCTTGCCCTATCTCATAGCTCACTCTTTGACCCTCGCTCAGGGAACTACCCGCTTGCAGGGCAGACACATGCACGAAAACGTCCGTTCCCCCATTCTCCGGGGTGATAAAGCCAAATCCCTTGTCTCCATTGAAAAATTTAACTATCCCAGTGGCCATACCCGATCCTTTGCGTGTGGCAGTTGTTTGCCCTGATCAAACCTATCGTGTGAAAACAGTTTCTACAACTCTCCATTGCCGTTGGGCGATCCCCAACGCCGCGCGGGCTGCGGTGGCGGCAGAGTGTTGAATTCCGCCCTTGACCCGGTTTTCCTCTCGCTGCGACCTTGCCGCCAGCACCGTGTCCGTGTTTGTTTCATTTTAGCCTGCGGCACTTCGGTGTTGTCGCGGTATCATTAAGGGGTCGAGGGATTGCGTGCGGAAGCAGAGGGCGAGAAGAAGCAAATGGGGCAGGAGCTATTTTCGGAGCTATCCGGAGGCAGAGACCTTAGCGCAGTAGCCCGTCGCGCCGAAACTCTTCCCAGCCGCTTAACTTCGGACGCCAGGCATCATCGGAGCTTCCTTCTGTTGAAGGTTTCTTGCTGCTGCGTAGTGAACGCGTGAGCTTCGCTTTCACCGCTGCCCGACGCCTGTTCTCGGCAGCACCTTCGGCATCTTCCTCGCGCCAGACTGTCACCAAGTCCCTGTCCAGGATGTCCTCGACGACACGTGGATCGAAGACGTGGAAGGTAATCTTCCTCGCGCGCCCTCGAAGCTTTACCGTACGGGTTCCGGCGCTGGGCAAGCGACCGTCGTTGAGCCACCGATGCCTCTCAGTGGTCGAGATCGTCAGGATATCCTGGATTTCACGGGGGATGACAGGCAGGCTTTCGATGCCTTCAAGCGCGTCGGAAATAATCGACGGCACCCTTAGCCGTTTCAGCCATCGCCAATGTCAGAACACCCGCTTCGATGTGGAGCGACTTTCTCACCGCCGCAGGAAGCCTGGCGCGAATTTCTAGCAATATTCCCCTGGCACGCACGGAGGATCCGAGCGTAGCTGCGGCCGACACGGACCACTCCTTGATCAACTCCGCATCGTCATTGGGATTTTGCCATGTGGGAGTAAATGGGCCTTTCCAATCGACTTCCTCGAAATAGCTCTTCGCATCGACGCGCAATCGAATATGCCGGTGGTCAGCGAGGAACTGGAAAACGCGCGGGCTAAGCCAAGTTGCAGACAGGGTGGGCGGCAGAGACACCCGCAAGGTCGTTTCTTTGGTCTCTTCGAGTTTGTCTGCCCTGATATCCCTCACACCATCTCCAATACCCAAGAGAGCACGAGCCATACATTTCTGAAAATGTTGCCCCTTCGGTGTGAAGGCCAATCGACGACCTTTTTTCTCGAACAAAGTGACCCCTAGCTGCTCCTGGAGCAGGCGAAGCTGATGACTGACGGCGCCTGTACATTCGTCAGGTTGCTCAGAAAGAGCAGGGGCCAGTCCCCGAAATGCTGAATGGCCGGCGCATGTATACGCTCGAGCAAGTGCTGGAGCTTCGGATCGCACTGGCGGCAAACGGACGCAAGAAATGGATGAATCCGCGCCGCGTGGACGGCGAGCGGTGCCAAATTATAGCCGTTACCAATTTCAAAGGCGGTTCGAGCAAAACCTCCACAACGATCCATCTCGGACACTACTAGGCGCTACGCGGCTATCATGTACTCGCAGTCGACCTAGACCCGCAGGCATCCTTGACAGCGCTGCATGGTAACCTGCCAGATTTCGACTATAGGGCAGGAGACACGCTCTACTCGGCAATCCGCTTCGAGGCTCCGGTTGAGACGGCCAGTATCATTCACAAAACGCACATTGCATCTGCGCAGGCCTGGAATTGACTGAGTTCGAAACCGCGGTTGCCCTTGAAATGAGACGCGCGGGCGGTACAAGCTTTCTCCTCCGCGTGTCGCAGGCTTTAGAACAGGTGGCGGATGATTATGATTTCATCCTCATGGACTCCGATGGCGGAGCAAGAGCGGCAGCAGCATCGCGAGCCGCCCAACAGCTTTCCATTAGGAATGGTGCTGCAGGCTTGCCCGCAAATCGGCGACTATGGTCCAGGCGGCTCGGTTTCCTCCTGGCGCGATCTGATGACCGCCGCGGTGGTGGTCGGTCAATGCTCGGTGTCAGTCCAAGCGCCTACGAGGAAGCTTGCGGGATCCTTGGTCCCGAGAACGCGGCGACGATTGTTGCGTGCATTCTCGAAAGGGGAGGGCACATCAACTCCGCCGGTGGATATTTGCGAGATTTGACCCGCCGCGCCGAACGGGGCGAATTTTCGATCGGTCCGATGCTCATGGCGCTGACGCGGGCCAATGGCACATCAGCGCGGCGGGCAGGGTAGTAGTGGCGACCACTGTCGAGTCCGCACCGGAAAAATTGACGATGTGCCAGCTCGCCAGAGGATTGCGAGATCACTGTAGCTCGAGACGGCCAAACCCGTGAAATTTGGGAATATTCTGAAACCAAGAATTGAAGCAGACTTCAACTGTTGGAAGATTGGCCGGCCAACGGTTGGTTGGAAACTGGCAGCCGAGGTTAGGAACTTTTCTCGAATTGCATGTTCAGCGTCAGTTAGCGGGGAGTCCTTTTGATGCCGTGGAAGACATTCTCTCTTACATGCGGATTTGCGATGGCCGTCGGCTTCGCGATCATATTCGCCACCTCCCGCCACGAGGGTGCGATGCTGGTAAAGACAGATCGCCTGGACCTGGCGCCCGTGCCTTCTGGCTTCAATATGGAGAGGTTTGCCGGCTAGACCACTAATCGTGATCTTTCTGCTTTTCATGACTTAGCTCATGGCAGCAACTCAGGAAAAGCTTGCTAATGCTGAAACCTAAGTCGTGGTGAGGAACATCCAACAATGGAAACTACCTGAACGGCGCTTCGCTTGACCGCCGCAATTTTGTGTTGTTTATTCCGGGCCAACCTGATGTTTCCGGCAAAGTGACCCCTTCATGAGGCGCGGCGATGACTTACGACTGGGACGGGAAGCGCACGAGACGCATGAACTTGATACAGAGCATGACCATAGGCGCAGTAATCTTGCTTGGATCCTTGTTTTTCGCCGCTGCCACCGCACTCATGTTCGAGTAACCGAACCGGCGACTGCCGTAAGCGATGGTTTCACGGCTGCGGCGGATCTCGATTGAAGCCATGAGCATGAAAATTCGGACATCGAAGGCGGGAGCCGTGGCTGGGCCTGGCGACGATCGCTGCTACGGGAAGCCGGTCAGCATCCCAAAGTCGCACACCGCTGCGACCGCTATCAGGCCGCCGCTTCGTGCACGGGAGCCAAGTGGAAGCCCATCGCCTTCAGGACAGCAAGGGTCGTTTCCAGCGTCGGATTGCCGTTCTCGCTCAGCGCCTTATAGAGATGCTCGCGAGCCAACCCTGTATCACGGGAAATCTTGCTCATGCCTTTCGCACGGGCAACGGTTCCAATGGCCGTGGCGATGAACTTGGCGTCACCTGTCCTCATCGCCTCCGCTAGAAATGTCTCTATCGCCACATCTGATTCGAGCATTTCGCCCGGGTCAAAATCAAAGAACTTCTCAGTCATTGTCATCACTCCATTGAGCGGCGATTTGCTTGGCCGCCCGAATATCCCTATCTTGAGTACTCTTATCGCCCGCACACAACAGCAGGATAAGCACATCGCCCCGTTGCTGAAAGTAGACCCGGTAGCCGGGGCCATAGTGGATCCGCAGTTCGCTTATCCCTCGCCAACCGGAGACATGTCGCCCGCATGTCCGGCAACCAAGCGCTGAAGTCGGATCGCGATCATCGCCTTGGCCTTGGCGTCTTTGAGCTTGGTGTGCCATTTGCGAAAGGTAGCGGACTGCTTGAGCTTGCTCATGAAAAATTGTAACTTATAAATTACAATACGTCAATACCAAGAGGGCGGACACCGATCGCGGCTGATCACTCAGCCGCTGCGGGGAACTGGTAAGCGTCGATCTAGGTTCGATCAGTTTTCCGTTGAAATGATCGGCTTCCCGCGAGTTTTGAGGCGCCAGTCCAAGAGGCTGGGATGTTCTAAGGCGGGGCAGGGGAGGGGCCATCTCAGAGCCCGCTCGCCTTGATGAGGTTGACGTGGAACCGATCGCGACGGCGCTGGTATTTGCGGGTCATTTCGGCGCTGGCATGGCCGAGCATCGACCTCCGCCGATGAGGCAAGACCGGCGCGCAACGAGTGACCCGATAACTTCAGTACCCGTTCGATCTCGGGAAGATCGCCGCGTATGCCGGCGGCCAGCGCGGTTTTCTTAACGAGACGCGCCACCTCCTGGTCGTTAAGGCGATCCGGCCCGACATTCTTTCCCTGGCCGGTGACGCGGCGAAAAAGGGGACCTTTGGCGATTTTGGCAAACTTGGTCCAGGTTTCGACGGCCGTGACCGGACAGGTAGCGTCGGAAGAGCCGCGGCCGATCTCGACTTCGCGCCAGCCTGTTTTGCCGCGCAGGGTCACCAGCATGCCCTTGTTGAGCACCTCGAACCAAACCGAAGCATCGTCCGTTTGATCGCGGCCGATATCGAGCCCGACGATTTCGGAGCGCCGAAGCCCACCAGCAAAGCCGAGCAGCAGCATGGCGCGGTCGAGAAGACCGCGTAGCGTCCCGCGATCGAGGGTCTCTAGCATGGCGATCAGGTCTTCGGGCAGGATGGCTTCCTTCTGCCGGGGCGGGGTGGCGTGCTTGTTGCGAATGCCGGCCATCACCGTGGCGATGGCGCGGTCCTTGCGGTCCAGCGGCATGCCACGCTGAGCACAGTTCCAGCCGATGGCGGCGAGGCGGCCTCGATGGTGGACACGGAATTGGCCTTCATGCCCCGTTCGGCGGCTCCTGAGGCGTAGGCGGTGATGTAGAGGCCGACGACCTTCGGATCCGGGGACACGTTCTGGCGCCGGCACCAGGCGGCGAAATGCTTCCAGTCGGAAGCGTAGGCGCGGCGGTATTGGTGGAACTGGCGGCCTCGACATAGCCGCGGGCGCGATCGGCGAGCTGTTCCAGGTGCGCCGGCTGAGGACGCTGATTTCGCCCTTACGCACCCCACGTCTGAGATCACGTCGATTTCCATGAAGTCGAGTTCACGTTCGGCGGCGACGTTGCGGGTATCTCCCGTGGTCGTGCGGCAACCACCACTTTGGTGGGAACATTTCTCCCGATTGCCGGTTTGGCTTCTCAGATACACGAACGCGCCGGGCGGGTTCAGGCTGTTCGGTTGTGTTGACATATCGCCGGAGGATCAGCATGTCACATCACTTTGCGTTTGAAACAAAAGTAGTCACTTTGGAAGATCTGGCCTTGCTCGAAAGCGTTTTGGGCCGCTGGTGTGCCAAGAAGGGCCTCGACTTGACAAGCCCAAAGGCCAAGACAGCCGCGAGAGACCTTGTGGATCTCGTGCGATTCGGCGTGCGGAAGGAAAGGGAGCTCGACCATCTACTGCGCCGTCTTCACTAGGCGACGATCCGCGGGCTTGTGGATTGAAAACGGACTGCTCCGCTGCGGTGAAGGCGCGATGACCAAAGTCAAACGTCTTGTGACCGCGGATTGTGTCGTGGTAGGGTCTCGATACCAAGATGGTCGAGCTTCCATCACGGATCCGAGTAGAAGCGATCCAACATCCTCACTGTCGGGTAACAACTTAGCATTTTTATTCAGAACCATCTCGGTAATCGCGGCGATACCATTGTTTGATGCCGTGAAAGCGCACGTAAACATCGCCTGCGGTGCGCACCAGTTCATCGGGCAAGCGCGTGCCACTGCAAGAACAGAAAAGCTTCCGGTTCAAGGCCAGCTCGGCCGCAGCTTCTTCGAGCACCCCGCAGTGACGCATGATCCAAGTCATGACTTATAGAGCTTCTCTCAGACTGCGGATCGCTGGCGAATCCGGTAGCGTATTGTCCAAGAACCGTTCGTGGCCCACCGCTGATCAACGCAGTAGAAGGGCTCGTTTGCAAAGGTCATTTCTAAGGGCCGTGGCAGCAACCCCGGCTTGCCCAACAGCCCAACCGATCTGGGTCGACACCACATCGCCAGCAGCATAAAGCGCCGTTACGGACGTTCTTTGGTGCTCGTCGAGTCGCTATTGCGCCGACTGCAAGGGCTAACCGGATCGAGCCTTGGAGCCCAGAGCGGCATCCAGGCTCTCGAACGGCCTGATTTGCGGCCCCAGATGGCCTTCCAATGCGCGGTCGCGCAGGCGGTACTGCAGAAACTGCGCGTCGAGGACTCAACTCCTATCTCCGTCAACTCCTCTCGCTGGTCGTTGGATTAAACCATGTGCCGGTTTCGGAAAATGCGGTGACCGCAGAGGTATAGCGCGAAGGATTTCTGCTCGTTGCTCACGCCAAGTAGTCGCGCCGCGGTCCTGAGGGCGCAACGGCGGTCGCAAATTTAGGTTCGGGCGCTTGGCGGTGCTCGACCGCGACAAAAATCTTGTCGGTCCGGTTTCGCTGACGCCGATCAGGGCTGTGAAGACCATCTTCACCTGCATTTCATTCAGCCCGGCGGCTGACGAATCGGTCAACCATCCGGCTACGACATCCAAGTTAACCTCTTTTGCCCGCGTCGAACTTATCTTTGCCAAGCGAGCAGTTGAGGGCGCTTGCGGCCGCACGTATCAAATCCTGGTGCGTCGCGGGTTTCGAGACGATAACCTCAGCATTATACTTCCTTTTCATCTCATCGGGCATGGCCTGTCCGGAGTAGAACAGGAACGGGAGGCCTCGTTCCCTGAGCAGGTCACCGACTCTCTCGGTGGTCTCCGGACCGAGACGAATATCCAGAACGGCAAGGGACAGTTCTTCGTGGCCAGCGGCATCCATGGCGGCAGACACTGTTGCGCACGGACCAACAACATCGGCCCCCGCATCAAGAAACGCCGCCTCCATGTCAAGCGCGATTAAAATTTCATCCTCGGCGATTAAAATTCTAGTCCCCAAGAGGGGATGATTGTCGTCCTTGCTCCACATCATTTTGTATACCCTTCAGAAGCTCCATGACGATCGTGCACGACCCCGCCGAAGCCTTGCGCCTCGGGCCGCCCCACGGGCGGACCACCACGCTCCTTCCACATAACGGTCATCTGCCGGCCGTTGTTCCCGAACAAGGGGCTTTGGCTTCTCGGTGAACGGATGGCAGCGCTTAACGCGTGAACTCCATGCGGAGTAAGGCGTCGGCGAACCGGCGCGCCTACCTCTGGACCGCCGTGTTAGTTCCTCCCCGTGCCGTTATCGAATCGGCGGCTGAGCTTCGAGGGGTACGCCTATCTGCGCGGTCAAGCTACCGCTGGCCATGATAATTTCCGTAATGCTGGATCGTTTCGTCGACGCGTTACAGCGCAACCCGGCGAGAAAGAAGTCGTTTACAGTGACCTTGCATTTCGGCCTGACGTTTATCGCTGGGCCGAGGGCATCGCCCGCGGTTTCACGTCCCTTTCGCGAGGGATCTAAAGACGCAAAGCCGTTTCAGTGTCCGCCGACGCGTCAACCGCAGTGGTCAGTCTATCCGAGGCGGAAACACCGAAGTATGAAAGGAGCCTGGCGACCTCCCGCTGCTGCTGGTATGCGATGGCATATCAGCATGTCGCGGATCCTTCTCGGACACCGCGCGCAGAGAATGGACAGGCACCTTGATGCAGTCGCCAGCCGTCTGCATGAACGTCCGGTGCAGGCTGGTCTCCGCCATCAGCAGCAGGTGGTGGCCAGTCAGGCCCTCGCGGCCGACATGGCCGACTTCCACCGTTTCGCCGTCGCCAGACTCCGCCACAACCGAGCCGAGGCCGCTTTCGATGAAGCAGACGTGCGGCGTCCATTGATTGGCTTCCACCAGGACCGTTCCGACGGGCAAGTTGACCTTCTCCATTTTCCGGCTGAGCACCATCAACGCCGTGGGCGGAAGCGCCTTCAGCAGCCTGTTTTTTACTTGGGGTTGGGTGATTATGGACATCGGGGGCTCCCATTGGCATGTGCCACTGTCCTCCTCGGCTTGTCGGCTGGCTTCATCATGCCGCTCTCGCGCAGGGTGTCAGGGAGATCACTCGGTGCCTGGATTGGACGCACTATCCGCAAAAAATTAGCTCAGACTGGAATCGTTCCGCAGCGATATCGTTCAGCTCGAAAGAATCAATTTGCGACGGTTGTCGTGGATTGTCGGGCCCTGGAAAACTACCCGATAATTTAGGGGCGACGACCGGCTCGATCGACAAAATCTCTAGGCTTGCTCATCCAAATTGTTGCGCTATATGCTGGCCTACGAGCTGCGGTGCTTTTGCGTGGGCATGAACCGCGTGTATTATTATCCGGGACAGTTGAGCGTACGGGAGGAATGATGAACCTCGAAGACCTCTACCGTTTGATGCGAAACGGCCACGTTCAGGCGCAGGGCATCATCGACACCGTCCCCGAGCCGCTGCTTGTGCTAGATCAGAATCTGTGCGTGCAAACAGCCAGCCGGTCCTTTTTTTCAACCTTCAAGGTTGACCGCGACGAGACTATCGGCCAGCACCTCTACGAACTGGGTGATCGCCAGTGGGATATCCCTGAGCTGCGCCTTCTACTTGAAGACGTGATCCCGAAGAGCAAGGCGGTGGTGGACTACGAGGTGGAGCATGACTTTCCGGGCCTTGGCCGAAGGACGATGCTCGTCAGCGCCCACCGGCTGTTCCATCCCGACAATATCAGCCGCAGTTTGCTGCTCTCGATCGTCGATGCCACCAAGCGCCGCGAGCACGAGGCAGAGAAAGATGTGCTCTTGGGCGAACTCAGGCATCGTATGAGGAACCTGCTCGCTCTGGTCCAAGCGATGGCGCGCCAGACCACGGCCGCGGGCCGCTCCGGTGAGGAGTACCGCGACGCGTTCCTCGGCCGGTTCAATGCGCTGGTACAGGCCCACGATGTGGCGTTCTCGCACAACGGTGCGGCTGACCTGCAGCAGGTGGTCGAGCGAACGGTAGCACCCTATTCCGGAAGTCCCGCCGGGGTCATCGTCGAGCCGGGGCCGACCGTCCCGCTCGCGTCAGGGCAAATTATGTCATTGAGCCTCATCCTGCATGAACTGGCGACCAATGCCATTAAATACGGCGCCCTTTCGGTCGCAACGGGACAGGTCCGCCTCCGCTGGGAGATCGAGGAAGCGAGCGCTCCGCGCCTACGGCTGGTTTGGCAGGAGAGCGGCGGTCCGCCAGTGGCAGCGCCGGCCTCATCGGGGTTCGGCACACAGCTCATCGAATTTGCTGCGAAGCGCGAATTGGGCGGGCGGGTGGAACTAAACTATGCCCCGGCTGGTTTGATGGTTGAGATCGTCGCCCCGTTGGCATCGGTCTCATGACATTCTCATGCCATTGAGGATCGCATGCGCAAGACCGTGCTTGTCGTGGAAGACGAGTTCCTGATCGCGATGGATCTCAAGCTGCTGCTTGAGCGACATGGTTGGTGGGTGCTCGGGCCGGCGGCGAGCGTGGAGGAGGCGCTTGCACTGATGGACGAGGAATTGCCGGCCGTGGCAATTCTCGACGTAACCCTCAGGGATGGGACAGTGTCACTGGTGGCCGAGGCACTGCGGGCGGAAGATATTCCGTTCGTCGTCGCAAGCGCCTACGACAAACCGGAGCACGTCGGCGGAGAGATCCTCGCAGGCGCGCCGAATGTCGGCAAGCCCACCGACCAGCGCCTCCTGCTTGCAGCCCTGGAGCAGGCGATATACCGTATGAATGGGACATCGCTCCCGTTAGATCCATGACAGGTATTTAAAATTCTAGTTCCCAAAAGGGGATGATTGTCGTCCTTGCTCCACGCCATTTTGCATACCCTTGGGAAGCTCGATGACGATCGTGCAAACGACGCCATCCGGGTGGAACTCGCGACGGACCTTCGCCGAGGGCAGGCTTTTTTCGATCAGGACACCGCCGAAGCCTTGCGCCTCGGGCCGCCCGACGGGCGGACCACCACGCTCCTGCCATACAACGGTCACCTGCCGGCCATTGTTCCCGACCTCCCAGCTCAGCTCGACCTGACCGCTTACCGTTGAGAAAGCCCCGTATTTCGCGGCATTGGTAGCCAGCTCGTGAAGCATCAGTCCGAAGGGCGTGGCGATATCCGGCGGCAAAGTTACCCGCGCGCCCTCGACCTTCAGCCGATGCCGATCGTTGCCCACATAGGCTTCAAGTTGGGCACGCGTCAAGGCACCAAGCTCGGCGCCGCTCCAATCCGATTCGACCAGCAATTTGTGCGCGTTCGCAAGGGCAGCGAGCCGCCCCTCGAAGCGCGTGACGAAATCCTCGCTCGAGCGTGTGGTACGCAGCGTTTGCCGGGCGAGCGATTGGACGACGGCAAGCGTGTTTTTGACGCGGTGGCTCAATTCGTT
>NZ_KB902700.1 GCF_000379605.1 Rhizobium giardinii bv. giardinii H152
GTGAAGAAGCGTTCGCGCACGAGGCCAACCTGGTTCTCGACCTGTCCCTTCTCCCATCCGGATGCGGGCGTGCAGGCAACGGGATGGACCAGATAGTGGCTGCACATCTGCAGGAAGCGGCGATTGTATTGTCGCTCCTTGCCGACGAACACCGCCTCGACCGCAGTCTTCATGTTATCGTAGATGCCGCGCGTGCAGGTGCCACGGAAGAAGGCGAAGGCCTTGTCATGGGCATCGAACACCATCTCCTGGCTCTCNCGCATATAGGCTCGGGCGAACATCATCCGGCTGTGGCAGAGCCGGACGTGCGCGACCTTCACGGTCGTNGTCACCCCGTTGACCAGAATGATCTCGTGGCTCCAGTCGAACTGGTAGGCTTCGCCTGGCGCGTAATAGAGGGGCACATAGGCTTCCGCTGTCACGGCTCCCCGGTTCTTCGCCCAGGTCTTGGCATATCGCCGGATCGCGTCATAACTGCCATCGTAGCCGAGTGCCCGAACCTCCTCGTAAATCCGGATCAGCGTTAGCCGTTCACGCGACGGCTTGCCCTCATTGGCAACCAGAAACCGCTCGATCTCGGCCTTCCAGGCTCCGATCCTTGGCAGCGGCTGTCGCTCGCGTTCATAGGCAAAATCGGTCTCGTCGGAACGCAGAATCTTGCGAACCGTGTTGCGCGACACGTGGAGTTCCCGGACAATCTTCTTCACCGTACGCATCCGAGGAGGGCCGCCTTGCTGAGAAGTGAGGGGAGTTGGATGTTTTGTCTATATGGACGTCAATATAGACAGTGTGAGAACCGTGGATTTAACGATAGAGAAGCGGCCGCAAGTCAGCCGTATGGAGATTGTCGATAGCGGTCGACGTCGCCGTTTCAGCGACGAGACCAAACTTGCGATCGTAGCGGAGAGTTATTCCGCCCCGCGGCAGGTCACGGCAACGGCGCGCCGACATGGCATCACGCGCTTTCAGTTGAACGACTGGCGTAAGGCCGCTCGCGAGGGACGGCTCGGCAATGGCCGGGGGAGTGAAGGGTTTGTTCCTGCACTGTTGGTCCCGGAGCCAGGCATGCCGGTCGCTGCGACGGCGACCAAGCCTTCAATGGCCCAAGGTGGACTTATGGAGGTTGTCAGCGCCAATGGTCGCCGTGTGATCGTGGACCGCGATGTCGACGTTGAAGCGCTGCTTCGGGTCTTGCGTGGACTGGAGGCGCTGCGATGAATCCGTTTCCGATGGGAACAGGGGTCAAGGTCTGGCTTTCGACGGGCTATACGGACATGCGCTGTGGCTTTCCCTCCCTGGCGCTTCGGGTGCAAGAGGTTCTGCAGCATGATCCATTCTCAGGGCATCTCTTCGTCTTCCGGGGGCGCAGATCGGATATTTTGAAGATCATCTGGCATGATGGTCTGGGCGCCTGCCTTTTTACCCGGCGGCTGGAGAAGGGCCGGTTTATCTGGCCGAATATGGAGGGCGGCGCGGTAGCGATCTCACCGGCGCAACTGTCTTATTTGTTGTCCGGGATCGACTGGCGCAATCCGCAGGAAACCTGGCGTCCGACACGGGTCGGATAGCATTTATTGCATTGAAAATATTGAGTGAATCTGATCGAATGGCTTCATGACCTCGAAGCCTGTGGATCTTCCTGCGGACCTTGCGAGCGCCTATCTGGCGCTGCTTTCCGAGCGTGAGATTTTACAGGCTGAACGTGATGTCGTTGTCGCCGAGCGCGATACCGTCGTCGCCGAGCGGGACATTGCGGTGGCGCAAGCCGCCAATGCGCAGGCCATGCTGTCGGACAGCGAGGCCTTGATTGCCCGTCTGGAGCTGGCGATCGAAAAGCTGAAGCGCGAACTGCGCGGCCGGCGATCCGAGCGCACGGCGCGCCTGATCGACCAGATGGAATTGCAGCTCGAAGAACTGGTGATGGCGGCGACGGAGGATGAAGCCGCAGCGCAGGCGGCTGCTGCCAGGACCTCGAGCGTGCGTTCGTTCACGCGCAAACGGCCGGTCCGAAAGCCGTGGCCGGAGGATATCGAGCGAGAACGTGTGGTCATCGATCCTCCCACCGCTTGTGCATGCTGCGGCGGGTCGCGCCTGTCGAAACTGGGCGAGGACGTCACCGAGACGCTCGAGGAGGTTCCGCGCCGGTTCAAGGTGATCGAGACGGTGCGGGAGAAATTTACCTGCCGTGACTGCGAGGCGATCAGCCAGCCGCCGGCGCCGTTCCATGCCACGCCGCGTGGCTTCATCGGTCCTCATCTGCTGGCGACGATCCTGTTCGATAAGTTTGGAATGCATAGCCCTCTCAACCGCCAGAGCACCCGGTTCAAATGCGAGGGCATCGAGCTTTCGACCTCGACGCTGGCCGACCAGGTCGGGTATGGAACAGCCGCGCTCCTGCCGATCTTTGATCTGATCGAGGCGCATGTCTTCGCGGCCGAGCGCCTTTTTGGCGACGACACCACCATTCCCATCCAGGCCAAAGACAAATGCACGACCGGGCGAATATGGACGTACGTGTGCGATGACCGGCCCTACGGCGGAGCGGCAGCGCCGGCGGCCATATACTATGCGTCGAGCGACCGCCGTGGCGAGCACCCGCAGAAGCACCTGGCCGGGTATGGCGGCATTCTGCAGAGTGATTGTTACAATGGCTTCGAGCCGCTCAGTGTCGCCGAAAAGAAAGCGGTACCGATCACCTTCGCATTTTGTCATGCGCACGCTCGGCGCAAATTCTTTGAGCTCGCCGACATTCAGAAACGTGCCCGTGACCGCAAACGCAAGGGCAAGCCGATCTCGCCGATCGCCCTGGAGGCCGTCCAACGGTACGATGCGCTGTTTGAGATCGAGCGCCAGATCAATGGATTGAGCGCCGAAGAACGGTTGGCCGCGCGGCAGGAAAAGAGCAAGCCTCTGTTCGATGACATGCACGAGTGGCTGAAACGGGAGCGCGCCACGCTCAGCAGATCCTCCGAGGTCATCGAGCCGATCGATTACATGCTGAAGCGATGGGATGGTTTTGCGCGTTTCCTCGACGATGGCCGGATTTGTCTCACGAACAATACGGCCGAGCGCGCTCTGAGAGGAATTGCACTCGGGCGTCGAAACTGGACCTTCGCCGGTTCCCAGCGTGGGGCCGATCGTGCCGCCATCATGCTCTCCGTTATCACGACCTGCCGTCTCAACGACGTCGACCCAAAGGCGTGGCTCGCCGATGTGTTCGCCCGCATCGCCGATCTTCCCGTCTCCCGCCTGCACGAACTGCTGCCTTGGCAATGGAAGTCACACAAAGGGACGGCTATTGCGGCGGCCGCGTAAACAGCTCCCGGAACAATGCTTCCGAACGCTCCAAGCCTTCATCGGTCAGGATCAATGACTTCGACTTGTTGATTGGGTCGCCGATCAGGCCCTTCTTGTGAAGCCGATCCGTCGTTGCCCAGTCGAAGCCCTTCCAGGCACAACGCTCGTTATGCAGCGTCAGCCATAACAGCGCCAAAACGGCATCGTCGATCTTGTCCTCATCGATCTCCACGCCGATCGGACCGACGCCGGGGATTTGCGCCAGACGGCGGCTGCATTCATCGGCCCGATGCCAGGCCATCAACTTGGCGTCAACCTCTTCCAGCCGCGCTTGCAACTGCGCATATTCCGCGCCGTGGAGCGCGAACAGCTCCCGCGCCAGCTCCGGCAGCGTCGCCGCCGACGGTGATTGCGATCGAGGCGTGCGGCGGATCGCACCATTGGGCCAGACTACTGCAGTCGTTCGGCCACGAGGTGAAGCTGATTCCGCCGCAGTTCGTCAAGCCATACGTCAAGCGAGGCAAGAACGACGCGGCTGATGCCGAAGCGCTGTGCGAGGCGATGAGCCGGCCGACGATGCGCTTCGTGCCGGTGAAGACAGCCGACCGCCAGACGGCGCTGATGCTGGCCGGTATGCGCGACCGACTGATCCGTAATCGCACGCAACTCGCCAATTCGATCCGCGGTTATGCGGCCGAGTTCGGGCTGACTGCCGCCAAGGGGATATGCAAGATCGAGCCGCTACTCGAGCGCATCGCGGCCGATGAGACGTCGCATCGCTTCTGATGATGAAGACGCCAACGCCGGAGGGCTTCCGATCAAGCCGACACTTTGCCGCCTGGATCGGCCTGACCCCGAAAGATCACTCCACAGCCGGCAAGGTCCGGCTCGGCGTGATTACACGCGCCGGCGACGAAGCCTTGAGAAGTACGCTGGTGGTCGGCGCCACCGCTCTCCTGCGACGAGTCCGCGACGGACGGGGCAGGAATTCCTCGCCCTGGCTCCTCGATCTCCTCAAGCGCAAGCCGCCGAAGCTCGTCGCCGTGGCGTTGGCGAACAAAATCGCGCGCATCGCCTGGAAGATGGTGGTGACCGGCGAAGCGTACCGAACCAATGCTGTGCCGCCTAGTATGGCGTGCGCGGCTTAGAAGATCAGCCGAACACGGGGAGCATACGAAAATGCGACCGTGCTTGTTGATGTCGGAACTTGCAAGAGAATGAGCAGGTGGTGTGATCGATCGATCCACGACGCAAGATACTCCGGATGACCCACTGGCCGTTGTAGGTCGCAGTCATGTTAGGAACTCGCGTTGCGGAAACCATCTTGGCCCGCGGTCATGTGCGACCGCACAAAACAGAGGCCGGACATATGATCGCAAGCGATCCGATCAAAACGCTGCTCAACGTCATGGTTGCCTGATCGACGTTGTTCATTTTAGCTGTTTATGCCGTGTCCGCCCATCTGGCCGGGGCCGAGCCTACCCGTGTCGCGAAAGCGCCGCACCCAGTCAATGGCGGTGCTGATGCCGATGCCGAAGCGTTCGGCAGCCGCCCGCCACGACAGTCCCTCGCGCGTCACCGCGCCAACCACACGCTCGCGAAGATCATCAGAAAACGGTTTCGCCATCCAGCCCGGCCTCCTTTACCGGCCTAAATGTGAATCTGATTTGCGCCAAAAACGGAATCTGGAGGGTTCTGTGAGGTCCGTGCGCTATGCGTGCGGCATTCGCTGATCGGACCTCATTGAAGCCGGATTGAGCGAAGGCGCGGGTTGTTTGGCGCTATGGGGATTTAGCCGAAGCGGCGGATGGCGTTTGGGAAGATCGAGCCTTGCCGGAACGCGTGGACAGGTTTGGTAGGAGATTGTTGGCGATCATTGCAGTGTCTTCGACGCTCCCGTCGGCTGGTTTGCGTCGATGGAACCCTTGGTGGTGTTCCGCTCTCCGTCGCTCAGGCACGATTTGCCAAAACACTTGCCTCGCGCCCTCGGCATGGCGACGCTGATCGTTGCAACGATGCCGCCTGATCTGATCATGAGCTGTTGTTCCATGACGGCCGGCAGACCGGCTGGGTCGGGATCCACGCGCCGATGATCGTCATGGCTCCACCACAACAGGGGCAGCAGTGCGCCAAAGGTGGTGGCTTTGCGTCCGGTTCTTTGGCCGGCTGTTCCGGCGGTGGGACGTTGAGCAGGCTTCGGCACTGGTCCAGCTTCAATTGCCGATGGCCGTTGGCCAGCAGTCCGTAATGACGAATGCGGTGAAAGCCGTCCGGAACGGTGTGAAGCAGGAAACGGCGGATGAACTCGTGGGCATCGAGTATCATCACCTTTTGCCTGCCGCCCGTTCGATAGTCCTTCCATCGGAATGAGACGCGATCTCCATCGATGCTGACGAGGCGGGAATTGGAGATGGCAATGCGATGGGTGTAGCGGCCAAGATAGGCCAGCACCTGTCGGGGTCCGGCAAATGGCGGCTTGGCATAGACCACCCAGTCGATGCGACGCGCTGCTTTAAGGGTTCGATTGAAGGCGACCGGATCGGCCAGGTTGGCGATATCGCCGAAGAACCGAAGTTGGCCCAGATCATAGGCCTGCTTCAGTTCTTCGAGAAACAAACGCCGGAACAGGCGTGACAGAACCCTCACGGACAGGAAGAAGCTCTGCCGGCAGGCAACCCAACGGGACTGGTCGAGCGACAGACCTCCACCCGGCACGATGCAATGGATATGCGGGTGATAATGGAGGTTCTGGCCCCAGGAGTGCAGCACCGCAATGAAGCCGATCTCTGCGCCCAGATGCCTGGGATCGGCAGCAAGCTTGCGCAGTGTCTCGGCGACGGCGTGAAACAGGATCGTATAGACCTGTTCCTTGTTCTGGAAGGCGATCTCGGCGATCTGCTGCGGCACGGTGAATACGACGTGGAAATAGCCGACAGGCAGAAGGTCGGCCTGCCGTGCAGCAAGCCAGTCACGGCTCGCCTGTCCCTGGCACTTTGGACAATGCCGGTTGCGGCAGGAATTATAGGCGATACGGATCGCCTCGCAGTCCTGGCATTGCTGGACATGCCCGCCGAGGCGAGCGGTCCGGCACATCTCGATCGCGCTTATGACCCGGCGTTCGACACGCCCGAGATGAGCGCCGTGTGTTTGACGATATCGTTCTGCGTGGCGGCGAAAGATGTCCGCCACCTCTGGCCCCGCCGCCATGTCGAGGCAATCAACCCGGCGGCACCACCTCCAGCGCCAGCCGGTCTATTGGGCTGGTCGTGCTGCGGATCAAGGTGTTTGACACCTTCGTGTAGCGTGCCGTGGTGGACAGATTATTATGGCCAAGCAATACCTGGATGATGCGGATGTCGGTTCCGCTTTCCAGAAGATGGGTAGCAAAGCTATGGCGCAGCGTATGCACCGTCACTCTCTTATCGATGCCGGCAGCAGTGCACGCCGAGCGGCAGGCAGAATACAGAACCTGAACATCGATGGGCTTGGTCTTGTCCCGACCCGGAAACAGCCAGACCTCGGGTCTCGCCAGCCGCCAATAGACCCGCAGGATCGCGAGCAACTGCGCTGACAGCATGACGTTGCGATCCTTGCCGCCCTTGCCATGCTCGACGCGGATGATGCCGCGTTCGCCATCAATGTCGCGGACCTTGAGATGGACAGCTTCCGAGGCACGCAGCCCCGCTGCATAGGCCGTCGTCAGCGCGGTGCGGGTCCTCAGGCTCGGAACCGCTTCCAGAAACCGCACGATCTCGTCGCCGTTGAGGATCGTCGGCAGCTTGGCGGGGGTCCGGGCATAGGCAATGCGTTCCGGTATCTCGGCATGACCGAGCGTGACGCCAAAGAAGAACCGCAGAGCGCAGACCGTCTGGTTCAAGGCCGGCCACGATAGGCCCGATGATACCAGATGCACCTGAAAGGCACGCACGTCTTCCAGTCCAAGGCGGTCTGGCGAACGGCCGAAATAGCGAGAAAACTTCGTCACCGCATGCAAATACGATCGTTGCGTCGCTGGCGAAAGATTGCGGATCGTCATGTCATCGATCATGCGCCGGCGTAGCGGGCTCATCTCTGTCATCGTCATCTCCTGTTCAAAGGTTGGGCTGAAACAGCCCAATCCTTCAAATCAGAAGCGTATTATGCAAATCCGCGCTCCAAATGCCGCGCAAGCGGCTTCGTTCAATCC
>NZ_KB902701.1 GCF_000379605.1 Rhizobium giardinii bv. giardinii H152
CAAAGGTAGTCCTCTACCCTGCCTTGACCCTGGCAATCTTTGCCCGGCCAGCCATTTTTCCTGATCACGCCAAGAGGATAACTGATGAGCTGACCAGCCTTTTGAGCGCACGCGATTCCTCATCCGAGCATTCGTTGCGTTGGACGCATATACTTGTCGACTACACGCATGGAGCCGCCCTTGCTGTAGCTGTCCAGAATCGAAGCATAGGGCACCAATCCTCGAATGAGGCAATGCTCTCAGACTTTGAAAGCGGAGTTGCCGCCCTACTGGAAGCATTTTGGCACTCTCTCAATCACCGGAGTGCCTAGTCTACTTACTAAGGGCCTCAGGGTCGCGAGTTGCAACCCTCCGATCCGTTGATGAATTGCCGCTACCGAGGTTTGGATCTTGAAAGTGGACAGACCGCACCGGCACCAAACCGGTCATTCATCCAAGCCAAGCCTATGTCCGCTTGGTGCGCTATTTAGACAAACAGGCTTCTAACGACAGGGTTGTTGATTCGGATCCGTTATCGATTCCCAGTCGCTGACCGCTAGTCATCATTGGTCGCCCGTGGCGCGCAGAGTACCTATGTCGTGCCAGATGTTCTCGTTCTGTGTTCGCGGGATCAGATAATATCTCCTGCGGAACTTGCGCTTTCCAATGAATTTCCCGGAATTTCGAGCTTTGCAAGGTGAGGGACGTCGACTTTCGGATCGGCATGGGGGTTGCCTGGAGTCTTATGCACAGGGCACGCGGCCGCCCCTTTGACCGGTCGGGCGACTTAGATGAACCGAGGCGCACGGGCGCCGCAGTTCATGTCGGTTTTGCACGGTACTCGGTCATGTATTGGCTCCGTGGCAATGATCGCCGCGCGATGGTCACGATCGCCCAAGTCGGCCTAAGCTTCGATCACAGGTGTATAGCGATTGTGGCCAACCAACCCACCGATAAGCATAGGCTTCCGAGAAGAAGGATTGGTCGCAAACGGACTACGTTTTGCTATTTTGGTGAGGAATCGTACTGGGCGTACGCATCCAGCATCATCTGCGTGTATTCACTCGTGCTCGAGGTTAGCTCACCCAGCCCCGGCCAGTGGAAAGGTATGGTGGACCACATCGTTTCGAGTTCGACCTCCAGACCCAGCCGCGCCGCTACAATCAAAGCCTGAACCGGCTCCTTGTCGTGCGGCCACAAATCCTCCTCAAGCGAGATCCAGACGTCATTTTCGTCATCGACAGTGATTTCAGCCTGAAGCGCGCCCAGCTTCTCGCTAATGTTCGTTGCATCATCTAGCAATGCGCTTCGGATGAGGAGAGTGATCTTCTCACCATTCAACTCAAGTTTGGGTCGGTCATCGACACCCCGGAAATCGGGCTTGTCACCGTCAACGGCGCCATCAGTTTTCACAGGCTGGAGAGATTTCCCCTCGTCTTCACACCAGAAGGCCGTGTCGAAGATGTCGAGAGGTGATGCGCCACACCCAGGGCAATGCCAAAGGTTTTGAGCGAGCTGAATTCCGGTGATCTTTCCGCTACAATAAGCAGAACCACGCGTCCGACTCGCGGCCCCACAACGGGTGGCGTACAACCCCGTCGTGGTCAGGTTTTGTGGACCGTCGGGGCCAATCCGTGGAGATTTCGCCACGAACCCGAGCAGCCCGATCTCTCACTAGGTTAAGTGCTTTCTGGAGAAAAGCCGGCTCAAACACCGGGCATTTCTCATCATTTTCGGTGACTGTCTGGACGATCGGCCCCGCACCAGGGTTTTCTGGCAATGTGATGCTCCACCCATCTCCCGCCATGATGACGTCGTGTAAAGCCACTTGAAGGCGGTATGATTGATTGCCGATCATGCCATGTTCGGCGTTATCAAGGTACGCCAAGCGGTGGGCCATTGCTTCGGGATGCCCAGCCTGAAAATCTGCTGGAAGATCTGCCGCAACGAGCGCTTCGACGCTCGCCATCTGTTCGATAGTGGGGATCCAATCCCTTTTGTTAGCAGAGACGACTTTGGTCCAGCTGGCGAATTCCCCGCAACCAAGTCAAGAGCTTGGTGCAGTGTGATCCTGTTGGCCCGCGCGTATCGTTTAGCAAGAAGCTTGAGGCTGCTAAGTTTATTTGCTTCGGTCATATCCATGTCCCGAAATGATCCGACCATGTGCCCGCTAATGGCCAGACCATGCCGATTGGCACGGAGTGACACTTCAGAGAAATGAAACGCTGACATAGCTTTGCGTGGCGGGCACACCGGCCCGCGTGTAGGGCCACGCTTTGTATGCCAGGCAGAGCGTTGTCGGTCAAGCGAATGCGAATCTACCCACAGCGATTTCACAAAGGACGCCGGCAACGGCAGAAGAGTGACGACATGGTCTAATCATTTCAATACTTTAACTTTAATTGGCCGGGGCCGCAGGTTCGCATCCCTTCAAGGCGGTGAAGTGAGACTATGCGACCCAATCCAAGACGATGAATGGGTCATGAATCTGACGTGTCATGATGTCCGCATAAACCTTCTCAGGTTTATCAGGCGTAGCGCTGTGGACCCGACCGCTGAGCGGGTCTTCAGCTATCCATTCGAGAGTGCGGGAGAAGCCGCTGAAATTTGAGTAAGGCACCACAACCATGCCCGACGATCGATCAAAAGGTGCGCTACGTAGGGTGGTGTCCGAGTGACCCTCGATGCCGAGGCGGGAACCGTCACCTGTCGATGACGAGGTCGCTCAGCGGCTTGGAGCAGCACGGTAGAAACATCCCGGCATCTATCTCCCGCTGGCGTATTCCGCCGTTGTGCTTCATGTCGACCGATCCGCTCACAAGCCTCGACTTGCAGGTACCGCACAGTCCGTTCGAACAAGACGACGGCAGCCGGACGCCCGCCTTCTTGGCGATCGACAGGACCGTCTGTTCGGGCGAGACCTCGATGCTCTTATTCTGTTTGGCGAAGTCGACCTTGAAAACCTGGGAAGAGGCTTCCTCGACCAGCACGGCGGGAGCGTCCTCGATAACGGCAGAGTCGAAGCTCTCTTCGATATAGTTCGATTCCGGGACGCCGAGCTCAGTGACGAGCCTTCTTGCCGCGGCCATGAACGGAGCCGGACCACAGCACATCACCACCCGTTCCGCGAGATCAGGCACCGTGAGTTGAAAGAGTTCCCTGGAAATGCGTCCGGCGAAACCACACCAAGAAGCCTCACCCGACAGGAACTCAGGCAGAAAAAATAGCCTGAGCCCTTTCAAACGACTCGCGACGTTCGTCAGCTCTGATCGAAACACCAGGTCAAGCGGAGTCCTGCCCGCGTGGAAAAACACAACGTCGACTGGCACGCACATGTCTGCCATCTCGCGCGTCATCGACATCACGGGCGTGATACCGGAGCCGCCGCTGAGGAACAGAAACTTTCTCTGCGGCTCCCGTGGCCGAACGAACTGTCCCAAGGGGCCGATCGCTTTAACGGTCCTTCCAGCCGACATGTTGTCATGGAGCCAGTTTGAAACCTTGCCGCCTGAAACCCTCTTGACCGTGACGGACACTGCATTTCGTCGAAGGGGAGACGACGAAATGCTGTAGCAGCGCGTCTCCTCTTCGCCATCGATGGACGTATCGAAAGCGAAATACTGTCCTGCCAAGAACCTGAAATATTTGCCTTCGCTGGAGGCGAAGGTGAAGGTTTTCACATCGTGGGTTTCCTGATGGACGTCGACACAGACGAGGTCGGTATCGTTCTCTGGGTCCCACTCGCGCTCGGCCGACACGGTTTCAGTAGCCATGGGCGCGCAGCCGCTCGACGTACCACGTCGCGAAACTGTCGAGTTGCTTTTCGGTGAACTGCGAATACGGTCCGGGCTGGTAAGCAGGGTCCTCAACGCCTCGGTGGTTACGGCTTACCAGCTCTGCGTCCTGGTCGGTGGTGGCGACCCAGACATTCGTCAGTTTTTCGAGATCGTAGTCGACGCCCTCTACAGCGTCTTTGTGGACCAGCCACTTGGTACGCACAAGCGTGCGGCTTGGCGAAAGCGGGATTACCATCGACGTGACCGCGTGGTCCCCCATGAAGTGGTTCCAGCTGTTATGCCCCCAGAGATGGGTGTCGCCAAGGTCCTTCCTGGTCATAGTGCCCAAAAGCTTGTCGACCGCCGCCGTGGCGTCCGGCGTCTGCGATTCTCCAGCGCCGGAGATGATGAGGCGCTGGGTACGGAAGTTCGTCTCATGCCCGGCTAGTTGCTCTGCTGGAGCCGACGGAAAGCCGTCACCCTCCCATGCCTTGATGCGCTCGGCATATAGACGGCTATGCTCTTCCGCAGTCTGCCGATCTTCCTCGCTCAGCGTCGCAGGGTCGTACCCGAAATCGACTTCTACAAACGAGACGCAGAGTTCCGGATGATTGGCGGCGCAGTGGTAGCACTCGCGATTGTTTTCGATCGTGAGCTTCCAATTGCCTTCCTCGATGACATCGGTCTGGTAGGCGATCTTTGTGTCCTGCAGTCCATATGGCGCGAGGCGCTCGATCATGACCCTTTCCAGATTGTCGATGTCTTTCGGCGGATTATCGGAGAGGCAGACATATATCAGTCCGCCGATATTTCTGAAGTTCACAGACTTGAGATTCTTGCACGATTTATCAAAGTCGGTCCCCATGTGAGGGGCATAAGCAAGTTCGCCCGACAGCTCATACGTCCATTGATGGTAGGGGCACACGAGCTTCGAAATGACCGTCGGGCCGTCATCTACGAGGCGAGAGCCGCGATGGCGACAGACGTTGTGGACAATTCTGATCTCGCCATCATCGTCGCGGAGCAGGATCAGGCTGGTTTTTCCGATGTCGAGCACTGTGGCGTCGCCCGGCTCCGGCACGTCACATTCCAACCCTACGTATATCCAATGGTGAGTGAAGAAGACATCAAGGTCCGCCTGAAAAACAT
Organism: Rhizobium giardinii bv. giardinii H152; assembly: GCF_000379605.1. Taxonomy (GTDB): domain Bacteria; phylum Pseudomonadota; class Alphaproteobacteria; order Rhizobiales; family Rhizobiaceae; genus Pararhizobium; species Pararhizobium giardinii. The sequence continues at coordinate 4,905 of NZ_KB902701.1, forward strand.
CCTCGCGAGTGTAGAGCCCTTGCGGGAGAGCGTGTCCATCGAGCCTCGCGTCGAGAAGATTGGTGATGGAGGAGGGCAACTTGTTTAGCATGATATCCTCTTATAGATTTTCGAGCCCCAAAATGTGCGAAAAGCCATTTGTTTTCAACGGCACAAATAATTGTGCATCGAATAATAATATGTTATGTATCAGAGGATTTTGTGAGGCTTAGATGAATTTCCGGAAGAAGCTGCCGTCTTTGACAGCATTAGTAGCCCTCGAAGCGACCATACGGCACCGAAGTGTGACTGTGGCGGCGAAGGAGCTTGGCGTCACGCAGGCTGCGGTGAGCAGGCTCATCGCGTTGCTCGAGAATGATTTTGGCAGGCCCCTATTCAATCGGGGTCATCGCACGATCGTGCCAACCCCTGCATGCCTGATCTTTGGCGCGACACTCGCGGATAGTTTTTCGGACATCGCTGACGCGGTGGAAGCTCTTCGCGAAAACAGAAGCGACGTCGTGACCATAGGCGCGACCATAGCGTTCTCCTCACTTTGGCTGCTGCCCAAACTGGCGGAATTCCGAAGCAAGCATCCCGGCGTGCAAATCCGTGTCATCTCGCAGGACAGCAAGTTCACGATGGACACGGGGGAAGTCGACGTGGTGTTCCACTACGGCTCGTCGACTCCGTCGGGCACTACGGCGATAGCCTCGACAGGCGACCGAATTTTTCCGGTTTGCTCGCCTGAGTACAAAGCGACGCACAGCCTGTCTTCGTTTCCTTCGGGAACATTCGACCTGATCGAGACTGACGTCTCCAGCCGAAGCTGGGTACGCTGGCCGGATTGGTTTGCGATGACAGGACGCCGATCGGAAGTCACAGAGCCCGCCCTCCGGTTCAGTCACTATACCGAGACGATTTCCGCGGCGAAAGCCGGACAGGGCGTAGCACTGGGCTGGGACACCCTGATAAGATCCTGCATCGAAGACGGCACTCTCGTCAAGGCGGGGAACGTCGAGTTCGACGCAGAAGGTCGACATATGATCCTGGTTCCCGCCCATGCGAAGAGAGCACCGGTCATCGATCTTGTTTCAGGGTGGCTCACACAGGCAATTCAGCAGCCGGTGTAGGGACGACCTTGAGGGCCGCCCCGTTTCAATCAAGCCGCGATGACGCCAGCTTTCTTCGCCGTCCAGGTCGCGAGGTAGTCCATCAACCCAGGAGCGAGGCAGTCATACGGCTCCAGCTGAAGTTCCCGCAGTCGGGCCCGGACACCGTCCATCTTCGCGGGGTTGTAGCCGCTTTCGATGATCGAAGATACGAAGGCGGCGAATCCGGGCTCTGCCCAACCCGACTCCTCGAAGCGTTCCGGATGGATGAACGACAGTCCGTTGAACGCGTGATCGCGTTCCACGGGACCGTACATGTGGACCCCGCATTCCCTGCATGCATGGCGCTGGATCAGCGCGGCGTTATCGACGACCACGAGCTTCGAGCCGTTCTCCAGGACTTCGATGTTCTCGACGGAGCGACGGCAACGATCGAGAAATTCGCGCCAGCGGGCTTCCAGCACTTGGTGCAGCCGCATGCATGGTTGTGAGCGATGTCGCCTTTGATCCTGTAGCGAAAAAGCCGCTCGGCATGCCAACGCAGATGGTCTTCCAAGAAGTGCCGCCATAAGCTTTCTCGAGAAGCGAGACCTGCTTCGTCAATACACTACGACGCTGCGGATGCTTTCGCCCGCATGCATCAGGTCGAAGCCCTTGTTGATGTCCTCGAGCGGCATGGTGTGGGTGATCATCGGGTCGATCTGGATCTTGCCGTCCATGTACCACTCGACGATCTTCGGCACATCGGTGCGGCCGCGGGCGCCGCCGAAGGCGGTGCCCATCCAGTTGCGGCCGGTGACCAGCTGGAAGGGGCGGGTGGAGATCTCCTGGCCGGCGCCGGCAACCCCGATGATCACCGACTTGCCCCAGCCGCGATGCGAACTCTCCAG
>NZ_KB902702.1 GCF_000379605.1 Rhizobium giardinii bv. giardinii H152
GCGAAGGCAAGGTGATCGACGGTGCGGCCGACGGCAATCTCTGCATCACCGACAGCTGGCCGGGCCAGATGCGCACCGTCTATGGTGACCACGAGCGCTTCATCCAGACGTACTTCTCCACCTACAAGGGCAAGTATTTCACCGGCGACGGCTGCCGCCGTGACGAGGACGGCTATTACTGGATCACCGGTCGCGTCGATGACGTGCTCAACGTCTCCGGCCACCGCATGGGCACAGCCGAGGTCGAATCGGCCCTGGTCAGCCATGATGCGGTGTCGGAAGCCGCCGTCGTCGGCTATCCGCACGATATCAAGGGCCAGGGTATCTACAGCTACGTGACGTTGATGGTCGGCCAGCAGGGCTCGGAAGAGCTGCGCAAGGAGTTGATCTCCCATGTTCGCAAGGAAATCGGCGCGATCGCCTCGCCGGACAAGATCCAGTTCGCCCCCGGCCTGCCGAAAACCCGCTCCGGCAAGATCATGCGCCGCATCCTGCGCAAGATCGCCGAGGACGATTACGGCGCGCTCGGCGATACCTCGACGCTGGCCGATCCGACCGTCGTCGACGACCTGATCGCCAACCGGCAGAACAGGAAGGCCTGATTCGAGCCAACCCTGTGCCCCGGCTTCTGTGCCGGGGCCCCTGTGACCGGGGATGGCTCGACCGGCCTTCAGAAGGAAGAACAGTTCTCCGTCTTGCGGCCACCGTCATAAGGCGCAACATAGCCGGCCGTAAGCATCTCCTGAGCCGGATTCCGCCCGTCGGAAAAACTGATATCGGCAACCACCCGTCCGAAATATTTGTCGCCGGAGATGCGCATCAGCTGGATGTCGTGTTGATCCCGGGTGAGGTCGCTCAAGGCTGCGCGTGCCTGCCTGCCGGCGTCGCGGACCGCCGCACAGGACGATTTCAGCTCCGGCGCGTCGATGCCGCGCAACCGCACATAGACTTCCATCGTCTGCTGCGGCCAGGGCCTGGCCGCGACCAGGATCGTATCCCCGTCGATGACGCGAATGATCTCTGCACTGACCGGACCGGCGATTTCGATTCGTTTGCCGGATTCGAAGGCATGGGCGTAAAAGCCCAGGAAGGGCAGGATGACAGTAGCGAGAAGGCCGGAGCGGTTGCGAAACATCATGATAGGAAAATATCCCGATCATAATGGCTTGGCAACAGGAATTATTTCCTCAGAAGTCGATCGCCCGGCCGTTGATTTCCCAATCGCCGAAACGGGCCGGCTCCGCCCCGCCGCGACCGCCCAGTTCCTCAGGCAGGTCGAGCGACTGCTGCTGCTTGCGGCGTTCTTCCGCCTCGGCCAGGGCGCGTTGAGCCGCGGGCGTGAGCGGCTTGCGGGGTTCTGCTGGTGAATTGTCGTTGTCGTTTTGCATGCCAGGTCCAAATTTCCGCGAAAATGTTGAAGAATGCGGTCGATGTCACCATCATATAGGAACCTCGCGTGCAAACGGAACAAATGATTCACGTGAAACGTTGCCGACCTTAGGAGATGGATCGATGAACCTTATACGCACCGCGATGCTTCTGGCATTCATGACCGCGTTGTTCATGGCGGTCGGCTTCCTGATCGGCGGCAAGAGCGGCATGATGATTGCGCTGCTGGTCGCTGCCGTCATGAATTTCTTCTCTTATTGGAACTCGGACCGCATGGTGCTGAGCATGTACCGGGCGCAGGAGGTCGATGAGCGCTCGGCACCGGAATATTACGGCATCGTGCGTGACCTGGCGAAATACGCCGGGCTGCCGATGCCGAAGGTCTATGTCATCGACAATCCGCAGCCGAATGCCTTCGCCACCGGCCGCAACCCGGAAAACGCCGCCGTTGCCGCGTCCACGGGACTGCTCCATGCGCTGACCTACGACGAGGTGGCCGGCGTCATGGCGCATGAACTCGCGCACATCCAAAACCGCGATACGCTGACCATGACGCTGACGGCGACACTGGCCGGTGCCATTTCGATGCTCGGCAATTTTGCCTTCTTCTTCGGCGGCAACCGCGAAAACAACAACCCGCTCGGTTTCATCGGCGTTCTGGTCGCGATGATCGTCGCGCCACTTGCGGCAATGATCGTCCAGATGGCGATCAGCCGGACGCGCGAATATTCCGCCGACCGGCGCGGCGCCGAGATCTGCGGCCAGCCGCTGTCGCTCGCTTCCGCGCTCGCAAAAATTTCCAATTTCGCCCATCAGGTGCCGAACGAGGAGGCCGAGCGCAATCCGGCAACAGCCCATATGTTCATTATCAATCCTTTGTCCGGCGAGCGCATGGACAACCTGTTTTCCACTCATCCGGCGACGGAAAACCGAATCGCTGCGTTGCAAAGGATGGCCGGTGAAATGTCGGCGGTCTCGACGCCGCCGGTCAGGGCTGATAATCCGGTGCGCAAATCGCGCTCCGTGCCGCCGACGGGCTGGGGTCGCGGTGGTTCCGAACCACCGAAAGGTCCCTGGTCTTGACGTCCGACGAAAATAAAACCGCTTCGCTTCCGAAACGAAATAGCCGCAAGCCGACCCCTGATCAGAAAGGCCCGGAAAATCCCGCCTTTGCGCGCAGCGACAAGCCCGGTCTCAAGGCCCGGCAGGCGGCGGCAAAGATGCTTGCGGCCGTTGTCGATCGCAAGACCTCTCTGGATGGCATGCTTGATGCCACCAACGGCAACCCGGTCTACCGCGAGCTCAACGAGGCAGATCGGGCGTTGGTGCGGGCGATCCTGAATTCGGCCTTGCGCCAGCTGCCCCGCATCGAGGCGATGATCGGCTCGCTGCTGCAGACGCCGTTGCCGGAGGGCGCGCGGGCGCTGGATCATGTTCTGGTCGTCGCGGCCGCGCAAATCCTCTATCTCGATATCCCGGATCATTCCGCCGTCGATCTGGCCGTCGAACAGGCACAGACCGACCCGCGCAACAAGCGTTTCGCCAGTTTGGTTAACGCGGTTTTGCGCCGCCTTTCCCGCGAAAAAAAGCAGTTGCTCGCAACGGTCGGCGAAACGATCCCGGCAATTCCGGCATGGTTCCATAAAAGGCTGGTCGGCTATTACGGGGCCCCGGAAGCCGCCCGTATCGCCGATGCGCTGCTCACCCCTGCGGCCATCGACGTAACCGTCAAGTCGGATGCCCAAGGATGGGCGCAGCGTCTGAACGGGCGTGTCCTGCCGACCGGTTCGGTGCGTCTGGCCGGGTTTTCCGGCGCGGTGCCGGCCCTTGCGGGCTTTGATGATGGCGAATGGTGGGTGCAGGATGCCGCCGCAGCCCTTCCCGCGAAGCTCTTCGGCGCGCTAGGCGGCAAACGGGTGGTCGATCTTTGCGCGGCGCCGGGTGGAAAAACCGCGCAACTGGTTCTGGCCGGGGCGACCGTCACCGCCCTCGACCAGTCGGCGAGCCGCCTGAAGCGCCTTCAGGGCAATCTTGCCCGGCTCGGGCTCCAGGCGACGACGCAGGAAACCAACATGGCGGATTTCCGCGCGGAGGAACTGTTCGACGCGGCGCTGCTCGACGCGCCCTGCTCCTCGACCGGGACGATCCGCCGCCATCCGGACGTTTTGTGGACCAAGGGTCCCGAAGATATCGAGAAACTGGCGCTGTTGCAGGAAAAGCTGCTGCGCCACGCGCTGACGCTGGTCAAGCCGGGCGGTCTCGTCGTCTTCTCCAACTGCTCGCTCGACAAGCGCGAGGGCGAAGAGGTGACCGAACGCGTGCTTGGCGACGGACATTGCGAGCGGGTCGCAATTGATCCGGCCGATTGGCCCGGCCTGGAAGATGCGATCACACCGCTCGGCGAATTTCGCACGACGCCGGCGATGATCACGCCGCAGGACGGCTTTTCCGGTGGACTGGATGGCTTTTATGCCGTCGTTTTGCGCCGCAAGGCATGATGCGCAACATTGTGCCCACAGACTTCGTCAACAGGCAGATTGCGCCGGTCAATTGACGGGTTCGGCACGGTTGCCTAACAATACCGGCACGATGCATAAAAGTTTAATGACTTTTAGGCACGATCATCGTTCTGGTCGTATCTGGTGCGGACAGCAATCATTCCGATTCGTTGATGCGGTTTGAAGCCCGGTCCGGGAGGGGGAGGCACACGGGCTCAGCGATGCGCATTTCGGACCGGCAAAGGCTTCCCTATCTGTATCTGCGTGAGGGCTGGCGCCGCTTCTCGCGCCGCCTTGCCCTGGGCCGCAACACGGCGTTTCGCTTCACGGGTAGCACTCCCGATCGCCTGATCGTCGCGCCAACCGATCTGCGGGCCGTCGATCCCTTCGTCGCCGAAGAAATCCTGCAGGGCCGTTTTCCCCTGGCGGGCCGGGTGCTCGATACCGAGGGCGAATCGCCCTTCGAAATCGACCTGCCCTCCCGCGAATTTGCCGTCCGGCTGCATTCCTTCGGCTGGGTTCGCCACATGCGCGCGGTGAAGGAAGAGGAGGCTTTTGTCCGGTTGCGCCATGTCGTCAATGACTGGATCGCCACGCAGGGCCGCTTTATCGATGGTATCGCCTGGGAGCCGGAAATCATTGCCCAGCGCCTGATCGCCTGGCTGTCGCATTCACCGATCATCCTGCGCAATGCCGAGCATGGCTTCTATCGCCGGTTCCTGAAAAGTCTTGCCTTTCAGGTGCGGTATCTGCGCCACGTCGCAGACACCACCTGCGACGGCGAGGCGCGGCTGCGGGTGCGCATCGCCCTTGCGATGGCCTCCGTCGCCATGCCCGCGTCGGAATCGGCGATCCGCAAGGCGGCCCGCAATCTCGATCTTGAGCTTGATCGACAGATTCTGCCGGATGGCGGCCACAGCTCGCGCAACCCGCGCACCGGGCTCGAGCTGCTGCTCGACCTGCTGCCGCTGCGCCAGACCTATGTCAATCTCGGCCATGATGTGCCCGCCAAGCTCATTCCCTGCATCGACCGGATGTATCCGGCGCTGCGGTTCTTCCGCCATCAGGGTGGGGAGCTCGCCTTGTTCAATGGCGCCACCTCGACGCTCGCCAACGAGCTGATGGCTGTCCTGCGGTATGACGAGACGGCCGGCGCGCCGTTCAAGGCCCTTCCGCATATCAACTACCAGCGCCTGACCGCGAACAATGTCGTGGTCATCATCGATACCGGTTTGCCGCTTTCGCCGGAATTGTCGCGCACCGCCCATGCCGGCTGCCTGTCGTTCGAAATGTCCTCGGGCAAGCATCGCTTCATCATCAACTCGGGCTCGCCAAAGTTTGCCGGCGAACGATTCCGCCAGTTGGCGCGACTGACGGCAGCGCATTCGACCGTCACCATCAACGACCGCTCGTCCTCGCGACTGTCGGATTCGCATTTCCTCGGCCCCATCGTCACCGGCGGCGTCTCCAGGGTAGCCCTGCGCCGGCAGGAGGAGGAAGGTCAGCCGGATGCGGTCATCGCCAACCATGATGGCTATGCCCAGTCTTGCGGCTTGATACATGAGCGCGACATCAGCGTGAACGGCCAGGGAAGTGCGGTGCGCGGCCGCGACCGGCTGTTCCAGCCGGACGGCACGGATCCGGGGGATACCAATTCAGCGATTGCCGTTGCCCGTTTTCATATCCATCCGGCGATCAACCTGCGCCAGCACAGCCCGCACGAGGTTTATCTTGCGGCCCCCGATGGCGAAACCTGGCTGTTCACCTGCCGCGACAGCGAGGTGGCGATCGAAGAAGACATTTTCTTCGCCGACCCTTCCGGCATGCGCAGGACGTCGCAGATCACCATAACCTTCGCCGTCGCCTCCGTGCCTGAAATCCAGTGGATTCTGTCGCGCGAAGCGTGACAAGCCGACAAGCGGCACCCAGGCGAATCAAACGGTTCCTTCATGGGGAAAGCTGTGCTAACGGCAGGCAAACATTTGCCGGAAGACCTTCCGATATCCGGCACCGCACAAGGAGCTTGATGATGGCTGTCGCCTCCAAGAAAATTCCCGCCCCCGATCAGGTGACGATCCGCACCGCTTTGCTCTCCGTCTCCGACAAGACCGGCATCGTCGAGCTTGCCCGTTCGCTGCACAGCAAGGGCATCCATCTGGTCTCGACCGGCGGTACGCACAAGACGCTGGCGGAAGCGGGCTTGCCGGTCACGGATGTCTCCGACCTCACCGGTTTTCCGGAGGTCATGGATGGCCGCGTCAAAACCCTGCATCCGGGCGTCCATGGCGGCCTTCTGGCGATCCGCGACGACGAGGACCATGTGCAGGCCATGACGACGCATGGCATCACCGGCATCGATCTTGCGGTCATCAATCTCTATCCGTTCGAGGAAGTCCGCGCCAAGGGCGGCGATTATCCGACAACGGTCGAAAATATCGACATCGGCGGCCCGGCGATGATCCGCGCCTCGGCCAAGAACCATGCCTATGTCACCGTCATCACCGACGCCGCTGATTACGGGGCGCTGCTCGCCGAACTGGGCAACGGCGCCGCCACCTCCTTCGGTTTCCGCCGGCAGATGGCCGCCAAGGCCTATGCCCGCACTGCAGCCTACGACACCGCCATTTCCGGCTGGTTCGCCGAAGTCCTCGACACGCCGATGCCGCTCCACCGCACCATTGGCGGCGTCTTGAAGGAAGAGATGCGCTACGGCGAGAATCCGCATCAGAAAGCCGGATTTTACCTGACGGGCGAAAACCGCCCGGGCGTCGCGACGGCGACCCTTTTGCAGGGCAAGCAGCTTTCCTACAACAATATCAACGACACCGACGCGGCCTTCGAACTTGTCGCCGAATTCCTGCCGGAAAAGGCACCGGCCTGCGCCATCATCAAGCACGCCAACCCCTGCGGCGTTGCGACGGGTGCGACCCTGCTGGAAGCCTATGAGCGGGCGCTCGCCTGCGATTCTACTTCGGCCTTCGGCGGCATCATAGCGCTCAACCAGGAGCTCGACGGCGTCACGGCGGAAGAAATCGTCAAGCTGTTTACCGAAGTCATCATTGCTCCCTCGGTCAGCGACGCTGCCAAGGTCGTCATCGCCGCCAAGCCGAACCTGCGGCTGCTCGTCACCGGCGCCCTGCCCGATCCGCGCGCGCCGGGCCTTTCGGCGAAAACCGTCGCCGGGGGCTTGCTCGTGCAGACCCGCGACAACGGCATGGTGGAAGACCTCGAGCTGAAGGTCGTCACCAGGCGCGCGCCGACTGCGCAGGAACTGGAAGACATGAAGTTCGCCTTCAAGGTGGCGAAGCACGTGAAGTCCAATGCCGTGGTCTATGCCAAGGACGGCCAGACGGTCGGCATCGGCGCCGGCCAGATGAGTCGCGTCGATTCGGCCCGCATCGCCGGCCTCAAGGCCGAGGAAGCGGCCAGGGCGCTCGGCCTGCCGGCGCCCCTGACGCGCGGCTCGGCAGTGGCCTCGGAGGCCTTCCTGCCCTTTGCCGACGGCCTGCTCTCGATGATCGCCGCCGGCGCCACCGCCGTCATCCAGCCGGGCGGCTCGATGCGCGATCCGGAAGTCATCGCCGCCGCCGACGAAGCCGGCGTCGCCATGGTCTTCACCGGCATGCGCCACTTCCGGCACTGAAAGCGCCTGTCGCTGGAGCCTTGAGGTTGACTTATGGGACTGCTGGCGAGGAGTTATGTGTCGCGCGCCAACTTTTCCTCTCCGTCATGGTCGGGCTTGACCCGACCATCCATAGACCCCCGGAAATGGATCATCCGCTCAAGCTTGAGAATGACGCAGGAGACTAAAAGCCTCGCCTATCGTTGCTCGACAGCCGCTTACCCCGCCGCCCTGTTCGCCGGATAAGGAGTGCGCAGCAGGATCAACAGCCCCACCGCCAGAAACGCCACCAGTGCCATCATGCCGATGCGGGCCGATCCCGTCGCCAGCGTGATGGTCGCGACCGAGGCGGGTGCGAGAAACGAGGTCGCTCGGCCGGAGAGGGCATAGAGGCCGAAATAGCGTCCCGCCTCATCGGCGCTGACGCTGCGGGCCAGATAGGAGCGCGACGAGGCCTGCACCGGGCCGAAGGCGATGCCGACCAGCAGGCCGAAGACGATATAGGCCTTTTCCGCGGCCGTGCCGAAAAGGCCGCCAGTGTCGGCGGTCGGCAATTGCAGAAGCCCGAATAGCGTGAAACCGGGGCCGGTAGAGACGATGCCGAGCGTTGCAATCGTCAGGCAGATCAGGCTGGCGGTGACGATCATTTTCGACCCGAGCCTGGCGTCAAGGCGGCTGGCATAGAGGCATCCGCCGATCGCCACGACATTGAGAATGATGCCATACACGCCAAGTTCGACCGTCTGCCAGGCAAACATGCCGGCTGCAAATGTGCCGCCGAGTGCCAGGAGCCCGTTGACGCCATCCTGGAAGATCATTCGCGCCACCAGAAATCGCAGGATACCCGATCGTTCCCGCAATTCGCCGATCGTGCGCCCAAGCTCGGCAAGGCCGCTGCGCACGGCAACTGCCGCTGGCACCGACACCCGCTGCGCGTCGGGCGTGAACAGGAACGTCGGCAGGATGAAGAGCAGATACCAGACGGCCGAGATCGGTCCGGTCACGCGCGCATCGGCCCCGGTCGCCGGATCGAGCCCGAACAGCGGATCCATTCCAAGAATTGTTTTGCCGGATTCAGGGCTTCCGGCCAGAAGCGTGACCACGGCGATCAGCACGATCATGCCGCCGAGATAGCCCAGTCCCCAGGCGATGTTGGAAATCCGGCCGATCTGGCTTTCACTCACCAGCCGCGGCATCATCGAATCGTTGAAGACGATCGAGAATTCCGCCGCGATCGAGGCGAGGATGATGCAGATAAATGGATAGAGCAGCGGTGATCCGGGCACGGCGAACCAGAGTGCCGCCAGCGACGCGATCTTGATCACCGCGAAGAAGGCGATCCAGGGTTTGCGTGTGCCGGTCGCGTCAGCGATCGAGCCCAGCACCGGCGACAATATCGCGATGATGAAGCCGGATATGGTGATCGTATAGCCCCACATCGCCTGGCCATGCACCGGATCGTCCGCGAGCCGGGAAACGAAATAGGGACCGAAGATGAAGGTGATGACCACCGTGAAGAACGGTTGCGCCGCCCAGTCGAACAGCATCCAGCCGAAAAGGCCGGCGCGCGATACTCTTGGCTCGTCGCCGGCCTCTGCGGTGATGCTGCTCACTTGATTCTCCACTGTCTGCTCCGCCTGTCGGCGCGGACAGTGTCACCTCGCCCGGTCCTGCGCAAGATCACTCAAGAGACCGGCGGCGACGGTGATCTTGGCGAGCGTCGTTTCGCCCTTCTCCGTCAGTTGGGTCAGTTGGTCGGTAATGCGGGAAATCCTGGTACGGTCGCTGTCCCGCCAGGCACCGACCGGATTGCGCTCGTCCTTCTTGTCGGTGAGCGCCGCGATGGTGATTTCCTTGCGCGCGGTGGCGATGTCGTGGATGCTGCGCGAAAGGGCCATGGCCTCGTATTGCTCGGTTGCCGAAACGCGCTCGGCGGCCGCCAGGAGCCGGGCGATCCGCAGGTTCTGCGTCACGCCAAAATAGCTCTGCGCCGTGCGCGCCAGCGTCACGCCGGTATCGGCGGCGATCTGGATGATTTCCGGCACGAAGGTCATCACGCCGAGAGCGGCGATCTCCTCGGCGAGCGCCGGCGGCACGCCGCGCTCGATGAAATAGGCGGCCCTTTGCCGAACTTCCGCCGTTGCGTCCTCGGGTATTGAGCTTTGCAGGGCGGATTTCAGCTTCTGCAACGCTTCCCGCAGCCGCTCGATTGCCTCGCCGAGCGGCGCCTGCATCGCCTTGGTCCTGAGCGTCCGTTCTGTGACGATGGCAAAGATCCGCGCTACCTCCTGGTAGAGCTCGTTCTGCGCAACGCCGCTGATCACATTGTCGAGGGCATCGATCTCGCCATAGATGCGCTTCAGGTCGTAGCCGTCGCGTGTCAGCGCCGCGGCCTTCACCACGTCAGCCGGCATGAAGCCCGTCTGGTCGATCAGCGCGCTGACGAAGGGAGGTCCACCACGATTGATGACGTCGTTTGCCAGCACCGTCGCGATGATTTCGCGACGCAGCCGGTGTTCGTTGATGTCGCTGGCATGCGCCTTGTGCATCTTGGCCGGGAAATAATCCCGCAGCGTTGTCCGCAGGTAGGGATCATCCGGCAGATCGCTGGCGACGATCTCGTCGAACAGCACGATCTTGGCATAGGACAACAGCACGCCGATCTCGGTGCGCGTCAGCGCCTTGCCGCTCTGGTAGCGCTCGCTCAGCGCCTGGTCGTTGGGCAGCACCTCCACCTTGCGGTTCAGATGTCCATCGGCCTCCAGCCGTGTCATCAGCCGGGCAAGGGCCGTCCGGTTGCCGGCGCCTTGCATCTCGGTCAGCGAAATCGACAGCGACTGTTCGTAGTTGTTGCGCAGGACGAGCGCTGCGACTTCATCGGTCATCGAGGCGAGCAGCGTGTTGCGCTTGGCGCGCGTCAGGCGCCCGTCGCGCATGGCCGAAGCCAGCGCGATCTTGATGTTGACCTCGAAGTCGGAGGAGTTGACGCCGGCCGAGTTGTCGATGGCGTCGGAGTTGCAGCGGCCGCCCTTGAGGCCGAAGGCGATGCGGCCGCGCTGGGTGACGCCGAGATTGGCCCCCTCGCCGATCACTTTGGCGCCGACCTCGTCGGCGGTGATGCGGATCGGATCGTTGGCGCGGTCGCCAACCTCCGCATCCGTTTCGTTCGGCCCGCGCACATAGGTGCCGATGCCGCCGAACCAGAGCAGATCGACCGGGCTCTTCAGGATCGCCGTCATGATCTCGAACGGTGTTGCCTGTTGCTTGTCGATGCCGATCGCCGCCATTGCCTGCGGTGTCAGCGTGACGGATTTCTCGGTGCGCGGAATGATCATGCCGCCCGCCGAAAGCGTCGCGCGGTCGTAGTCCTGCCAGCTCGAGCGCGGCAGGTTGAACATGCGCTTGCGCTCGGCAAAGGAGCGATCGGTATCCGGGTCCGGATCGATGAAGATGTCGCGGTGGTCGAAGGCGGCGATCAGCTTGATCTTTTCCGACAAAAGCATGCCGTTGCCGAAGACGTCGCCGGACATGTCGCCGACGCCGGCGACGGTGAAGGGCGTCGTCTGGATGTCGATGTTCATTTCGCGGAAATGCCGCTTGACGGTTTCCCAGGCGCCGCGCGCGGTGATGCCCATCTTCTTGTGGTCATAGCCGGCAGAACCGCCGGAGGCGAAGGCGTCGTCCAGCCAGAAGCCGGCTTCCTGGGCAAGCCCGTTGGCCGTGTCGGAGAAGGTCGCGGTGCCCTTGTCGGCGGCAACAACGAAATACGGATCGTCACCGTCGTGCCGCAGCGTATCGGCCGGCGGCATCACGTCCTGGCCGACGATGTTGTCGGTGATCGACAAAAGCGTGCGGATATAGGTCTTGTAAGCCTCGGTGCCGGCCTTGAAGATCTCGTCGCGCGTGCCGCCCACCGGCAGCTGCTTCGGATAGAAGCCGCCCTTGGCGCCGACCGGCACGATGACGGCGTTCTTGACCTGCTGTGCCTTGACGAGGCCGAGCACCTCGGTGCGATAGTCCTGCGACCGGTCCGACCAGCGCAGGCCGCCGCGCGCAACCTTGCCGAAACGCAGGTGGACGCCTTCGACCTCGGTGCCGTAGACGAAGATTTCGCGGAACGGGCGCGGTTCGGGCAGGCCGTCGAGCATCTTGGGGTCGAGCTTGAAGGCCAGCATCGGCCCGGGATTGCCGTTGGAGTCGCGCTGGAAATAGTTGGTGCGCAGCGTTGCCTGCACGACGTTGACGTAACGGCGCAGGATCTGGTCCTCGTCGAGGCTCGGCACCGCGTTCAGCGCCTGCTCGATCGCTGCGAGCAGCTGAGCCATGCGCTTCGTCCGCGGCTTGTCGTCGAGCGCGGGGTCCATGCGGGTGACGAAGAGCTTGAAGATGTCGGCAGCGATCGCCGGATATTTGTTCAGCGTCTCGGCAATGTAGCCTTGGGAATAGGTGATGCCGGTCTGGCGCAGATAGCGCGCATAGGCGCGCAGAACGGTCACTTCGCGGGCCGTCAGGCCGGCAAGCAGGATCAGCCGGTTGAAGCTGTCATCCTCGATCAGGCCGTTCCAGGCGGCGAGATAGGCTTCCTCCAGCATCGGCCCCGACCTGTCGAGATTGAGCACGAGCCCGTCGCGATGGACCAGTTCCATATCGTGCAGAACGACGAGGCGCTGTCCGCTTGCTGTGTCGGTGACGGCGATATCATGCGTCTGTTCGCTGATCACCCGGAATCCGAGATTTTCAAGCAGTGGAACACGATGGGAGAGCGACACCGGCTCGCCGGCGTGGAAAATCTTCAGCTCGAGAGCTCCCGGCGCCTTGCCGCGTTTCTGATAGAAGGCGATGCGGATGGGGTCGGTGGGCAGGCAGGCCGCGATATCGTCGAGGTCGGCATAGGCCTCGGTCGGCGTGAACGCCACCTGATAGGCTTCGTTGACGTTGATCTCGACGCCCTTGTGGCGAGCCAGGAGGTCGAAGCGATCGATCCAGCGCGTGACGATGTCCCGCACGGCCTCTTCCAGTTTCGCCTGCGGCACGCGCGGCGTCTTGCCGGCATAGCGGCCGATAATGAAGTGCACCCGCGCCAGGCCGCCTTCCGGAAAGGCCGGATAGTAGGCGGAAACGCGGCCGTCATAGATGGTTTTCAGGTAGTTGCCGATCTTTTCGCGGACATCGGAATCATATTGCTCGCGCGGCACGTAGACGATCACGGAAACGAAACGATCGAAGTGGTCGATGCGCGGCAGAACCCGGATTCGCGGCCGGTCGCCCAGTTCGTTGATCTGTTCGCAGAAGCTGGCGAGAAGACCCACATCGATCTGGAACAGGTCGTCGCGCGGGTAGGATTCCAGGGTATTGGCCAGCATCTTGCCGGAATGGCTCTGCGGATCGTAGCCGAAATGATCGACGATTTTCTCCACCTTGAAGCGCAACAATGGAATGTCCGCTGCCGGCCGCGTATAGGCGCTGGAGGTGAAGAGGCCGACGATACGCAATTCGCCGGTGACGTTGCCCGCCTCGTCGAAACGCTTGACACCGATATAGTCCATATATGCGCGGCGGTGGACCACCGATTTCACATTCGCCTTGGTGACGATCAGGAAATCCGGGCCGTTGAGGAAGGCGAGGATTTCCGGCGTCGTCAGCACCGCGTCCTTGCCCTGGCGCAGCACGCGAACATCCGGATTGGAAAGGATGCCCAGGCCCCGGCCCTTGCCGCGCTCGACCACGGCGTTGTCGCCCTTGCCGGAATAGGTGTATTCGCGCATCCCCAGGAAGGTGAAGTTGTTGTCACGCAGCCAGCGCAGGAAGGCCAGCGCCTCTTCGCGGTCGTTTTTCTTGCGGGATGGGGCGTGGTTCTCGAGTTCGCTCATCGCCTGGTCGAGCAGGGCCGTCATCTGCGTCCAGTCGCCGACCGCCTGATGCACCTGGGAGAGGACGTTGCCGACCCGCTCCTTCAGGTTTTCCGCTTCGGCATTGCTGAGCTTGGAAAGGTGAATCTCGATATGGCTGACGCGTGAGGCCGGCTCGCTCTTTTCTTCCGGGTCGAAAATCTTAGCCGGCTTTCCAGCTTCGAGCACCAGGATGGGATGGATGGCAAGGTGAATGTCGCGGTGGGTGGCGGTGACCTCGCCCATGATCGAATCATAAAGGAACGGCATGTTGCGATCGGTGACGGACAGGATCGATACCTCTGTCCCGTTGGGCGTGATGCCGTCGACGGATTCGACGCTGATGATCGGACGGTGGTTCTCGCTCCGGCGCACTTCCTTGAGAGCATGCGCCGCCGTAAGCGCCAGCATTTCCGGCGTATATTGATCGAGGTCGTCATGGCTTGCCCGCCGGAAAAGAATCTCCGGCGACAGCATGGTCAGCCCGAGCGCCTTGCCGGCCTCGGATACAACTTCGAAGTGCCGGTCTCGTTTCGGATTGTATTTTGCGCCCATGGTCGTTTCTCCCCGCAATCGCCATTTTCGCCGAACCTAACAGAAGAATGGCCGTTGGCGACTGTTTTTGTGGCTATTTTCTGCGTTTTTCGAGCGAATTCGGAATGAAATCATGAAATTTCCAGCGAGAATGCGCCGATCTTGAAATTAAATCGGTTGTATCGACGCATTCGATCCTGCGGATGAACGGATGCCCAAAAGCCTCGCTTGGTCTTTTGCCGGTTACAGTTGACAGTGACGTGACTGTCGGGCGATCTGAGGTGGTCGAAACAACGGAAAATCATGAATGTCCGAGCCTGCATCCGGCGCCGTCATCGTCATTTCAAGCCATGTGATTCGCGGCTCCGTCGGCAATCGCGCCGCCGTCTTTGCGCTCGAGACGCTGGGCTATCCGGTCTGGGCCGTGCCGACGGTGATCCTGCCCTGGCATCCCGGCCATGGGCCTTCGACGCGAATAACGGTGAGCGAGGGCGATTTCAACAGCCTGATCGATGACCTCATCCGCGCGCCGTGGACGGGCGAGGTGCGCGCCGTGCTCTCCGGCTATCTCGGTGCCGCCTATCAGGCGGAAGGCGTCGCGCGGCTGGTCGGGGCGCTGAGAGAGAAAAATCCGGACCTTTTCTACGCCTGCGATCCGGTCATGGGCGATGCAGGCGGCCTCTACGTGCCCGAGGCGACGGCGATCGCCATGCGCGACCGGCTTTTGCCGCTGGCTTCGCTTGCCACGCCCAACCGGTTCGAGCTGTCCTGGCTCTGCGGCGTGCCGCTTGAGACCAACGCCGCCATTCTCGAGGCCGCCCTGTCACTCGGGCCGCCGCGGATGCTGGTCAGCTCGGCAATCCCGATGATGCATGGCAGCACGGGCAATCTCTATCTTTCCGGCAATCATGCGCTGCTTGCCGAGCATCGCCTGATCGACAATCCACCCAACGGCACCGGGGATCTCCTGGCGGCGCTGTTTGTCGCCCGGCTTCTGGAAGGGCTGAAGGAGGAGCGGGCGTTACAGCTGGCAACGGCCAGCGTCTTTGAGATCATCGCCCGGACCGGCAAGCGTGGTGCCGATGAACTGACGCTCGAGCGCGATGCCTCCAGCCTCGTAACGCCGATGGCGATGGTCCAGATGCGGCGATTGATGCATCCGAGCCAGAAAAGGCGGTCGTGAAGCGGCGCAGTGGTTTGTGCGGATATATGGCGGGCAACTCCATGTACCGCTTGCCACCCCCTCCCCTGACCGAATAAACCGGTCGAACCTTGCAAGAGATGAAACGGAGATTTCATGGATGTCACCGGCGGCGCAGGCTGCCGGAAATTTGCATGTGCGCGGCGCACAAAGCCGTGTCCCTCAGGCGGCAAGCGTGCAATGTACATCCTGATTGTCTTAAATAGTCGGAGTGATCGAGCACCATGCAGCGTTTTCCGGACCATTTGCTGAACGGCTACAACAACTTCATGAGCGGGCGGTTCAGCGAGCAGCAGCAGCGCTACAAGGCGCTTGCCGAGACCGGGCAGCAGCCGAAGACCCTCGTGATTGCCTGTTGTGACAGCCGGGCCGCGCCCGAGACGATCTTCGACAGCGGCCCCGGAGAGCTTTTCGTTGTCCGCAATGTCGCCAACATGATGCCCCCCTACGAGCCGGACGGTCATTATCATTCGACCTCGGCTGCGCTCGAGTTTGCCGTTCAGGTGCTGAAAGTGAGCGATATCGTGGTGATGGGTCACGGTCGCTGCGGCGGCATCAAGGCGGCGCTTGATCTCGATGCCGAGCCGCTGTCGCCCGGCGATTTCATCGGCCGCTGGATGCACCTGCTGAAGCCCGCCGCCGAGCAGATCCAGAGCAACAACATCATGACCGCCGCCGAGCGCCAGCGGGCATTGGAGCGCGTCTCGATCCGCAACTCCATCGCCAACCTGCGCACCTTCCCTTGCGTCGATATCCTGGAAAAGCGCGGCAAGCTCAATCTGCACGGTGCGTGGTTCGACATTTCCACCGGCGAACTGTGGGTGATGGATCCCAAGACCGGCGATTTCGTCCGGCCGGGGATGTAAAAAGAGCCCGCTTCTCAGGAAGCGAGCCTCATATCAGGCCAAGAAAAACCCGTCGATTTTTTTCGGCGGGTTTTTGTTTGTTCGGCCGGTTAGTATGAGCCGCCGTCGATTTCTGCGCCGATGATGGCGATCGCCTGCTGGTAGACGCTGGCGGCATTCCATCCTTGAATCGCACCGAAATTCGCCTCGCCCGGCTGATAGCCGCCGCCGGCGCGCCAGCCGTGGCCGCGCAGGAAGTTGGCGGTCGAGGCGAGCGCGTCGGCCTTGGAGCGAACCATGTCGATATGGCCGTTGCCATCGCCGTCGACGCCGAACTTCAGCACGTTGGCCGGCAGGAACTGCGTCTGGCCGATTTCACCATGGGCGGCGCCGCGCGCATCCGGGCTCAAATCGCCGCGCTGCACGAGGTTGAGAGCCGCATAGAGCTGGTCGGTGAAATAGTCGGAGCGGCGGCAGTCATAGGCGAGAGTCGAGACGGCCGAGAGCGTGTGCTCCTTGCCCAGGAAGCCGCCGAAGCCGGTTTCCATGCCCCAGATGGCGATGATCGGGCCGGCCGGCACGCCGTAGCGGCTCTCGATCGAATCGAACAGGGCAGCGTTCTGCGCCTTCATCTTCCTGCCGCGTGAAATGATCGCCTGGCCGCCACGCTTCTGCATGAACTGGTCGAGCGACAGCTTGAAGCTCTTCTGGCCGCGGTCGGCGCGGATCGTCGCCTTGCTGTAGTTGACATTGGCGAATGCCTTGTCGAGCACGGACGGGCTGATGCCCTGGCTTGCAGCCTCGCCCTTGAAGTCCTCCACCCAGGCCTCGAAACCGCCTGCATTGTTGCCGCATTGCGCCGCCGATGCCGTGGCGGGCAGGACTGCCGCCACCATGATTGCCGTGAAACCTGCCAGTACGCGCTTTGCCTTGTGCATGTAAAAACCCCGTGAGCGCCCGAATCCAAATTTGATATCCGCAAAATGCCAGTCTTTGCGGGGCCTGTCACGATTCTGGCGCAGTATGGAGAGGCCCTGTTTCACGTGAATCCTCCCACAAATGAGCACAATATCGCGGCAGACTGTCGTTACGAAAGAAGCCCCGCATCCCGTCTAACGGATCATGCGGGGCTTTTATTGGTTAAAACCTTATATTTCCTGATCAGGCAGCCTGCTTCTTTGCCGTGATCAGGCCGCGATTGACGAGAAGCTCGGCGATCTGGATGGCGTTGAGGGCCGCACCCTTGCGCAGGTTGTCGGAAACCACCCAGATGTTGAGGCCATTCTCGACGGTCGCGTCCTCGCGAATGCGCGAGATGTAGGTCGCGTCCTCGCCGGCCGATTCGTAAGGCGTGATGTAGCCGCCGTTCTCGTGCTTGTCGATGACGAGGCAACCCGGCGCCTCGCGCAGGATGTCGCGGGCCTGGTCGGCGCTGATCTCGTTTTCGAATTCGATGTTGACCGATTCCGAATGGCCGATGAAGACCGGAACGCGCACGGCCGTGCAGGTCACCTTGATCTTCGGGTCGAGCATCTTCTTGGTCTCGGCGAGAACCTTCCATTCTTCCTTGGTGTAGCCGTCTTCCATGAACACGTCGATGTGCGGGATGACGTTGAAGGCGATGCGCTTGGTGAACTTCTTGCTCTCGATCGGATCGGCGACGAAGACGGCGCGCGTCTGGTTGAACAGTTCGTCCATGCCTTCCTTGCCGGCGCCGGAAACCGACTGGTAGGTCGAGACGACGACGCGCTTGATCTTGGCGAAGTCATGCAGCGGCTTCAGCGCCACGACGAGCTGGGCAGTCGAGCAATTCGGATTGGCGATGATGTTGCGCTTGGAAAACTGGGTAATGGCATCCGGGTTTACTTCCGGAACGATCAGCGGCACGTCCTGGTCGTAGCGCCAGGCCGAAGAGTTGTCGATGACGACGCAGCCCTGCGCACCGATCTTCGGCGACCACTTCAGCGACACGGCGCCGCCGGCCGACATCAGGCAAATGTCGGTGTCGGAAAAATCGTAGTTTTCGAGGTTCTTCACCTTCAGCGTCTTGTCGCCGAAGGAGACTTCGGTGCCTTGGCTGCGGGCCGAAGCAAGCGCCACGACTTCATCGACCGGGAAGCCGTGTTCTGAAAGGATGTTCAGCATTTCGCGGCCGACATTTCCGGTCGCGCCTGCTACGGCAATCTTGAAACCCATTGTCTTTGCTCTCTTTCTCGTCTCTCCGCGGGCTTGGGGGGAGAAACCCGCCGGCCAAGGCGCGGGCTTCGGGTCCCCGGCCTAACCGGGGAGAGAGCGGTGGGCCAGAGACGTCAGACGGTTTTCGTCGTCGTTTTGGCCGTAGTTTTGGAAGAAATCGAGAAGGAACGAACCCGCCCGGCAAAGAATGCCGGGGCGATCAGCGCAGCGATGGAAGTACCAAAACGGTGCATGGCGGTCCCTTTTCCGCTGTTGCTCATACTGGGTTTTGCCGCGGAGTCAACAGAAAGCTGAAAGTTCCGCGATGCGCGCCTGCCCGCGTCATGCCGTCTCATTCGACTAAAGTCATAATCCCAAAGCATCTCTGCCGCCTGCAGGGGTTTTCTGCCATTTTGTCGCCATGGCGTGTTCCGCCTCGGAATCAGGGAGGATTCGGAGGCTTCAGGGGATACGCAGCCGTTTTTGAGTGGAGGACAAACGCAATGGCAGACGTCGCAGCAGTGGGCAGAGCAAAGGCCGCCCCCATGACAGGCGAGCAGAAGAAGGTGATTTTCGCCTCTTCGCTCGGCACGATCTTCGAGTGGTACGATTTCTATCTCTACGGTTCGCTGGCCGTCTATATCGGCGCCACCTTCTTTTCGCAGTATCCTGAAACCACCCGCAACATCTTTGCGCTGCTCGCCTTTGCTGCGGGCTTCCTGGTGCGTCCGTTCGGCGCGCTGGTATTCGGCCGCCTCGGCGATCTCGTCGGCCGCAAGTACACCTTCCTCGTCACCATCGTCATCATGGGCCTGTCGACCTTCCTCGTCGGCATCCTGCCCGGTGCCGCCTCGATCGGCATCGCCGCTCCGATCCTTCTGATCGCGCTACGCATGCTGCAGGGCCTGGCGCTCGGCGGCGAATATGGCGGTGCCGCGACCTATGTCGCCGAACATGCGCCGCAGGGCAAACGCGGCTACTTCACCTCGTGGATCCAGACGACGGCGACGCTCGGCCTGTTCCTGTCGCTGGTGGTCATCGTCACCGTGCAGATGCTTCTCGGCAAGGAAGCCTTCGCAGCCTGGGGATGGCGCATTCCGTTCCTGCTCTCCTGCATCCTGCTCGGCGTCTCGGTCTGGATTCGACTGAAGATGAACGAATCGCCGGCATTCAAGAAGATGAAGGAAGAAGGCAAGGGCTCCAAGGCGCCGCTGACGGAAGCCTTCGGCCAGTGGCGAAACGCCAAGATCGCGCTTCTCGCCCTGTTCGGTGCCGTCGTCGGCCAAGCTGTCGTGTGGTATTCCGGGCAGTTCTACGCGCTGTTCTTCCTGCAGAACATCCTGAAGGTGGACGGTCAGTCGGCAAACATCATGGTTGCCGTATCGCTGCTCATCGGCACCGGCTTCTTCGTCTTCTTCGGCTGGCTGTCCGACAAGATCGGCCGCAAGCCGATCATCATGGCCGGCCTGCTGCTCGCTATGCTGACCTACTTCCCGCTGTTCCAGGCGCTGACCTGGGCCGGCAATCCGGCGTTGGCCGAAGCGCAGCAGAGCATCCGCGCGACGGTTACCGCCGCTCCGGGCGACTGCAAGTTCCAGTTCAACCCGACCGGTACGGCGAAGTTCACGACATCCTGCGATATCGCGACCTCGTTCCTGACGCGCAATTCCGTACCCTATGACGTCGTTCCCGGCCCTGCCGGTTCGGCTGCGACGGTCAAGATCGGCGACGCAACCATCGTCGGCTACGATGCAATCGCCGCTGGCGACAAGGCCAAGGCCACAGGCGCTGCCTTCGAAAAGCAGATCAACATGGCGTTGCAGACGAGCGGCTATCCGCTGGTTCGTGCCGCTGCCAAGGTTCCGGAAAGCAAGCTTGACGGCTTCGTTGCCGCCAATCCGGAGCTGGCGCTCGATGCCGCAGCCGTTCGCGGCGGCGAGAAGGCAATGATGACCGGCGAGCAGATGGTCGCGGCCAAGCTCCTGACGGCGGAAGAAGCCGCTGGCGTCACCGAAATGCCGGTCTACACGGTCGCCAAGGGCGGTACCTTCGCCATGGTCGCCGATCCGGCACGCGTCAACTGGATTGTCATCATCGCGGTTCTGACCGTCCTGGTCATCTATGTGACGATGGTCTACGGCCCGATCGCAGCGCTTCTGGTCGAACTGTTCCCGACCCGTATCCGCTATACCGGCATGTCCCTGCCCTACCATATCGGCAACGGCTGGTTCGGCGGTCTGCTTCCGGCAACGGCCTTTGCGATGAGCGCTGCGCAGGGCGATATCTACTACGGCCTCTGGTACCCGATCGTGTTTGCCGGCATCACCCTGGTGATCGGCATGCTCTTCCTGCCCGAGACGAAGGATCGCGACATCCACGCGATGAACTGATCCACGCTTTCCCCCCGCCAACTGAGCCCGGCACTCTCCTGTGCCGGGTTTTTTCATGCCGCCATGTGGAAAAGACCATTACACCTTCGGCCGCGGCCAGCCCTGCTCATCCAGGCGGAACAGCCAGTTCCGCTGCGCAAAGACGAAGGCGGTCATCAGCGCGACCCAGAGACCCAGCAGCAGCCCGGCCGCCACGTCGCTCGGATAATGGGCCCCGACAACAACGCGGGTGACGCCGATCGTCAGTGCGCCGAGCGCAAAGAAAATGCGCAGGCGCGGCGCCAGCATGGCGAAGGCGCCGAAGAACGAGCCGACGGCCGCCGAATGGCCGGAGGGAAAGCTTTCGAACAGCCATTCATTGGCAAACGGCATCAGGCTATGGGCGCCATGGTCGAGGTAAAGCTCCGGCCGCGCCCGGCCGATGACGAGTTTGAGCAGGTGAACCAGCGCGCTGGCGCTGCCGATGGTCACGAGGAAATACAACGCCAGTCGCCACGCCGTCTTGGTCTTCGAGGAGAAGCCGGCGCTGCGCGAAACCCGGTGCAGGATATAGGCGACGATCGTGATCGAGCCGGAACCGTAGATCATCCAGGCGAACGTACCGAAATCGGTGATCCGCTCGTTGAAGGCGACGATCGCGGGCGGCAGCGCCTGCGCGCTTTGGGAGACAAGCCCGTCGAAGGGCAGCAGTGCGGTGACCAGGACGATCGTTGCCAGCAAAAGCCAGCCGGTGGAGGAAAGCGGTCGGTTCATGAAAGGCCCGTTCGGTTGGTTCTCTTCCATGTGTCGATAAAAACAGCGATTTCAATGGTGCGTTCGAAAAATGCCATGACGGGACATGGCTGCCTCTGGCGCGCGGTTAAGCCCCTCCCCCTTATGGGGAGGGGTTGGGGAGGGGCATTAGCTCTAAGAGAAACCCCTCGCGGCCCTGCGGGCCACCCTCCCCACAAGGGGGAGGGAAAGAACGCGCGACTTACGCCGAAAGCGTCTTGAATTCGGCGAGGATCGCGTCGCCCATCTCGGCGGTACCGACCTTGCGAGCGCCCTCGGCCATGATGTCGCCGGTGCGGATGCCCTTGTCGAGCACGTTGGCGATGGCCTTCTCCAGGTTGTCGGCTTCCTTCACCAGGTTGAAGGAGTAGCGCAGGCACATGGCAAAGGAGGCGATCATGGCGATCGGGTTGGCGATGCCCTTTCCGGCAATGTCCGGCGCCGAGCCGTGCACCGGCTCGTAGAGCGCCTTGCGCTTGCCGGTCTTGGCATCCGGGGCGCCGAGCGAGGCCGACGGCAGCATGCCGAGCGAGCCGGTCAGCATGGCGGCAACGTCCGACAGCATGTCGCCGAACAGGTTGTCGGTGACGATCACGTCGAACTGCTTCGGCGCACGCACGAGTTGCATGCCGCCGGCGTCGGCCAGCATGTGCTCCAGCTGCACGTCGGAATATTTCGCCTTGTGCGTCGCCGTCACCACCTGGTTCCAGAGCACGCCCGACTTCATGACGTTGCGCTTCTCCATCGAGCAGACGCGGTTCTGCCGCGTGCGCGCCAGTTCGAAGGCGACGCCGGCGATGCGCTCGATCTCGTAGGTGTCATAGACCTGCGTGTCGATGCCGCGCTTCTGGCCGTTGCCGAGATCGATGATCTCCTTCGGCTCACCGAAATAGACCCCGCCGGTCAGCTCGCGCACGATCAGGATGTCGAGGCCCTCGACCAACTCGGCCTTCAGCGAGGATGCATTGGCGAGCGCCGGGTAGCAGATCGCCGGGCGCAGGTTGGCAAACAGTTCCATATCCTTGCGGAGGCGCAAAAGGCCGGCTTCGGGGCGCACTTCATAGGGAACGTCATCCCATTTCGGGCCGCCGACGGCGCCGAACAGAACGGCATCCGCCGCCATCGCCTTTACCATGTCCGCGTCCGAAATCGCCGCGCCATGGGCGTCGTAGGCGCTGCCGCCGACCAGACCTTCGTCCGTCGTGAAGCCGCCCGCCATTTCGGCGTTCATATGGGCGATGATTTTGCGGACTTCCGCCATGGCTTCCGGGCCGATGCCGTCGCCGGGCAGAAGGAAAAGATTGCGCGCTGTCATGGGGCATTCCTTTTAAGTCGAAGGGTGGGCTTGTCAGATGTTGGCGCGTTCTTAACGCAACTTCCGTTCAAGGAAAATGCGGTTCAGGAAAGAATTGTGCGCGCAGTTCCGGCCGGAACAGGCATGCAGGTTGAAGCGTGGGATTCTCGCTTGGCCGAGAACACCCGACAGCCGATGGAATGCGCAAATTCACCAGCTCTGTTGCCGCAGTCCTGCGGACAACGCCGGACAGGTCGTCTCTTTGCTGGAAAATCTGGAAGTTGAGCGCCCCCTGTTCCATTCGAAACAGCGCGGGCGCCTGGGGCGTGGAATAGTCGGGTCACTGGATGAGGGAGGCTCATCCAAACAAGATCTCAAGGAGAGACCCGCATGCGCAAGTTCGTTTTGACCGCCGCTGTCGCTGCCATCACTGCTGT
Source organism: Rhizobium giardinii bv. giardinii H152 (assembly GCF_000379605.1). Lineage (GTDB taxonomy): Bacteria > Pseudomonadota > Alphaproteobacteria > Rhizobiales > Rhizobiaceae > Pararhizobium > Pararhizobium giardinii. The sequence goes on from NZ_KB902702.1 coordinate 23,045, forward strand.
TTCCTTCGCCGCCCCGTCGCAGGCCGGCTACTACAGCGATGATTGCCAGCCCTATTGCTTCATCAAGAAGGTCAAGACCTACGACTATTACGGCAACGTCATCATCAAGAAGATCCGCGTCTGCGAATAAGCTGAAAGCTTCTGGCTTCCTCCCCGAAAACCCGGCTGTCCCTGCAGCCGGGTTTTTGGTGTTTTGGTGTGTCAGACTGCCCCTCATCCGCCCTGTTGGGCACCTTCTCCACGTTTTGACGGGGAGAAGGGACAAGCGGCAAACTCCGTCGTCCCCTCTCCCCGCCTGCGGGGAGAGGGCTAAGCAGGTTCCGGAAAAGTGTCCAACGGTTTTCCGGCCAGAACCTGCGTTAAAACAAACACCTAAGCAGACGAAACGTTGGCCTGCCAACGAAAGTCTGCTTAGGGTGAGGGGCAAGCCGGCAACCGCTCTGGTCGGGCGACGCTCGCTTCGGCCCAAACTACTCCTTGAAAAACGCCAGCATATCCGGATTGACCACGTCTGGATGTGTCGAGAGCATGCCGTGCGGAAGTCCCTCATAGGTCTTGAGGGTGCCGTTGCTCAAGAGCTTGACGGCAAGCGGCGCGGAATCGGCATAGGGCACGATCTGGTCGTCGGTTCCGTGCATCACCAGCACCGGAACGTCGATCTTCTTCAGATCCTCGGTGAAGTCGGTTTCGGAGAAAGCCTTGATGCATTCGTAGTGGGCGTTTGCGCCGCCCATCATGCCTTGACGCCACCAGTTGTCGATCAGCCCCTGGGAAACCTCGGCGCCCGGCCGGTTGAAGCCGTAGAACGGGCCGGTCGGCACGTCGATGAAGAATTGGGCGCGATTTGCCACCAGGGCGCTACGCAGGCCGTCGAAGACATCGATCGGCAGACCGCCCGGATTCTTGTCCGATTTCACCATCACCGGCGGCACGGCGCCGACGATGACGGCTTTTCCGACCCGTCCCGGTTTCGCCCGCGCCACATAGTGCACGACCTCGCCGCCGCCGGTGGAATGGCCGACATGGAAGGCATTTTTGAGGTCGAGCGCTTCGGCAAGCGCCGCGACGTCGGCCGCGTAGGTATCCATTTCGTGGCCCGACGATGTCTGCGTCGAGCGCCCGTGGCCGCGGCGGTCGTGCGCGATCACCCGAAAGCCCCTGCCAAGGAAAAACAGCATCTGGTTATCCCAGTCGTCGGCGCTCAGCGGCCAGCCGTGATGAAACACGATCGGCTGCGCATCGCGCGCGCCCCAGTCCTTGTAGAAGATTTCGGTTCCGTCCTTGGTAATGATCGTAGACATCTTTGTGATTCCTTCTGCTGCGGGGAAGGCCGCGCCTTGCGGCCCGGGAGTGAAACGGGGTTGCCGAAATGCCGACCGTCCCGGATGCCTGTGGTTCACGCCGGCAAACAAAAATCACGTCGTTGCGGGCATCGCCTCTGCCGGGATCGGTATCGAATGAAATAATGGAGTACGTTCAAAGTATTACGACGTCATGACGCATCGGCGCCCGACGCTCTGGACGTCAGACACTTTAATCGGATCGACAGACTTTTAAACCCGGTATTTCTGATAGCGTCGAACGAGCGCCATTATGTCGCCAGCGTGAAGCACGCTTTGGCTGTTCAAAATTTCCCCGCTGATCCCCGCCTCAAAAACCCGTGCCATGATCATGGCGTCCTGTCACGGATACACCGCAAGACGTTGGCGGCGAGGCAGGGCTGGCGCTCCACGGGAAGCCTCGTGCCTTCGGCAAGGAGGCCCACGAACGTCAGGCGGACCGGAAGGAGAGCCCCCGGAAAATAGCGCTTCCCGCGTTTTCAGATAAATCCAAAGCAATCCAGAAAAATCCAGAACGATAGCGCAAACCTTTGCATTTCCTTGAGTTTTTGCGAAATAGCGTTCCAATATTGCCGAAAACAATCCAGATTGATATGTTTCAAGCCGGTGTTTAGCGCTAGGCAACAGGTTAGGAATCAAAAAATGACCCTCACCGCAAGGCAAGTTGAGACGATCAGGAAACCGGGCCGTCACGCGGACGGCGACAACCTTTATCTCCGCGTCAGCGAGCGCGACGGCAGAGTATCCAAAAGCTGGGTGTTCATGTGGAAGAGGGACGGGCGGCAACGCGAAATCGGCCTCGGTTCCGCCGCCACCGTTTCGCTCAAAACCGCCCGAGAGCTTGCCAAGGCGACCCACGACAAGATCGCCAAGGGAACTGATCCGCTGAAGGAAAAGCGGGCCGAAAAGGCGACCTTTTCCAAGATCGCCGGGCAATGCATCGAATCCCTTCGGGATACATGGGCCACCGCGAAAACCGCAGATAGCTGGCGCTATCACCTGACCCATCATGCGGGATCGCTTGGCGATAAGGCGGTGCGCGACATCGATACCGCCGATATCCTCGGCGTGCTGAAGCCGCTATGGGGCAGGAAGATCGATACGGCGGACAAGCTCCGCGCGCGCATTGCCCGCGTGCTGGATTTTGCCAAGGCGCATGGGCTCCGCCCCGCCGACAGCCAGAACCCTGCGGCATGGGACGGCCATCTGGAAAACATCCTGCGCCCGCAGGAGGGCGACACGAAGCATCACCCAGCGGTGCCCTATGCCGACATGCCTGCTTTCGTGACGCGGCTCTCGGCCATGCCGGGCTTTTCCTATCGCGGGCTCGAATTGCTGGCGCTGACCGCCACGCGCTACTCTCAAGTGCACCGCGCCGAATGGGCCGAGTTCGACTTCGAAAATCGGCTTTGGACGATCCCGGCGGCGCGCTGCAAAAAGCGCAAGGGAATGGTGCGAAAAGCCCATGTCGTGCCGCTGTCGGACGCCGCGCTGGCCGTGCTGAAACGCATAAGAGCCGAGCTTTCTGATGTCGCCGGCAAGAAGTTGTTCCCCGGCATGGGCAAGGAGCGCATGCGCAAGGACCTTGTCGTTCTGACCGACGGCAAGTATGTCCCGCATGGCTTCCGCTCGTCCTTTTCCGATTGGGCCGCCGACAGGACCGCTTTCCCGGACTGGTTGGTCGAGGAATGCCTCGATCATCTGGTAGGGACGGCCGTCCGCCGCGCCTACCGCCGTGGAGCGCAGGATTTTTCCAAGCGCGAGAAGGTCTTTGCCGCGTGGGGCGGCTATCTGACGCGCAGCGCCGCGAACGACAAGGTCACGGCGCTGAGGGCCGTGCAGTGAGCGATGGCCGCAAGGCGGCGGCGTTTCATTATACAGATGCCGAGCGGAAGGCTCTGGCTGAGGCGGTGCCTGACCCGGACTGGGTCGACAAGCTGGACGATTGGGGGAGGCTAGCCAGCTTTCCGCACCACGAGGAATTCCGGGCCGACAAGGAGGGCTTTATTGCCCGTGCGTTGGAGCCGGTCGCGCGTGAGTGCCTCGCAGAGGAAACTGCCTACCGACCGCCGAAGGAGGAGATTGCTCGTGCGCGCGAGGCTGCCCGCGTTGCGCGGAAACTCCGATCATTGCTGGCGCAGCCAAACACGATTCAGCCCAATTACGCGATCTTGTTCACGGGCCACGATAAAATCTTCGGTCATCTGGACGAAGTGATCGACAATGAAGAGTTGGCTGTCGACGACTTGGCGAGCTACCACGCGGAGGATCCATTTAGTAGCGAGCGTCATCCGGGGTTCAGGCGGTTTGCTGACGCCGCAATCATTTATTGGAGGGTATGGACTGACAAACCTGCTGGTGCCAGCAAGTCAGCAAAAGGCGGTCCGGCGGCGCGGTTCTTGGTTGCTGCCATTAACCCGCTGATCGCCTTTGCCAATCAACGGGGACGTAAACTACGCCACAGGCGCGGGGAGCTGACAGTGGAAGCGGCTGGCGAATTGATCATTGAATTACGGCGTGCGGAACTGCCACTCGACTAGGTGGGGGATTTAGCGGCCAAAAAACGGTTAATTCCCCCTAACTCAATATGGGATTTATGCGCTTCAATCCGGGCTGATTTGCACTAATAGCGGCAACTTGACTTCCACCCTCAAGGTCTGCCGCTCCCCTGGAGGCGCTTCCATGCGAACGGTTGTCCCGATCAAGCTGACGAAAGTCTACATCGGTTATAAATCCGATAGTTCGGTTTATACCCTTCTCGACCGAGACCCGGCCTTCCAGAAGCTGTTCTTCAAGGTTGGCGGCAATGTCCTCTGCTTTGAAGATGAGCTTGTGGCGTACGTTGCCGAGAAACGGGAGACCGCGCGCGCCTATGATGTGCCTGAACCCGAGCCGGTGAAACGCGGCAGAGGCCGCCCGCGCAAGCCGCCTGCCGACGTGCTTGTTGATAGGCGGCCCCCTGAACAAATCACAGAAACCTGAAAAGCCGCTCACGGAGGGGACGCGGCGGCTTCTCGGGTTTTTCAGGGCAGGTTAGATCGCCCGAATATGCCCTCCGACGTCACCCGCGTCAACCTCGTGTCGGCCCATGCAAGGAAACCTGTCATGGACCACGACCACAATATTTCGAACTCACCTGCTCCCCGGCCGCAAGATGTTGCGGTTCAGTCGGAGCAACAGGCAATGCCACAGACCGTGCAGCAACTGGCGACGTACTGGCTGCGACAGCCTGTGTCCGTGCGCCTGCCGAAGGAAGACAAGCGGCATCTATTTTCAATGGAAAGTTGGCCGGAAAGTGTGCCGATCAAGAACCAGGACAAGCTGCGCACGACCAAGATCCACAACCGGCTTCGGGAGATGATGGGGTCATGAACGCGGCTCTTGAAACAGCGCTTGCCTACGCCGCCGAGGGCATCCCGATTTTCCCGTGGCGTGTCGACGGCAACGGCCAGAAAAAGCCGCTTATTCGAGGTGGGCATAAGGCTGCGACAACCGACCAACAGCAGATCCAGAAATGGTGGTCGACATACCCCGACGCCTGGATAGGCTCACCGCTTCCCGGCCGGTGCGTGCTCGACATCGACAAGCACGGCGGCCGGGATGGCGAACTCACCGTGCACCATTACGGCTGGGCCCTCTCAGGCGCCGCGATAGTCGAAACCATGAGCGGCGGCATGCATGCACATTTCAAGGCCAATGGCCGGACACTCAAACGGCTATGCGGCCTGAACTCGCCCCTTCCAAGTATCGACCTCCTCGCCGATGGCGGCTGGTGTGCGCTGCCAACGCCGGGATCGCCATACCGGTTTGTCAATGGGGCCGATCTTTCGACCTGTTCTGAATTGCCGGATGAAATCGCCTCCCGGTGGGCGCCGCTATCGAAGCGGGAACGCGAGCTGCGCGGCGACTGCGACCGGCTGGCCGTGACGGCGGAGGGCGGACGGCGGACGCTGCTGAATGAGCTGGCCTTCAAGTACGGTCTGGCCGTCATTGCCGGCAAGGTCCAGGAACATCACTGGCGTGACTGGCTAACGATTGCCGCCGTGCATTGCGGCCTGCCAGCCGAGGAAAGCGCCAAGACAATAGACGATGCGTGGCACGACGCGCAGGAGAAGGCACAACCAGCGGCTAAGACGACAAAGACGGCGCAGACGGATTTGAGCAGTGACTTCGAGGCCGTCGCCCCGTGGCCGCTGCCGGTAAACGGCGACACCTTGGCGCAGGAGCTTTGCGCCGCGATCCGTACACATGTCGTGCTCGATGAGGCAAGGCTGGTCGGGGTCGCCTTCTGGATTATCGGGACCTACTTCGTCCCGGTTGCCACACATGCGCCGCGGCTGGCGATAACCTCCCCGCGCATGCGCTGCGGCAAGACAACATTGCTCAGGGTGATCGGCGAGCTTGTACCGCGTCCCGTCAACGGTGAGAACCTGTCACCGGCTGTCCTCTACCGGCTGGCTGAGCTGGTGCAGCCAGTGTTCCTGCTTGACGAGGTTGACCAGCAACTGGCCCCCAGTGCGCAGGACCGATCCGCGTTGTTGTCGATCATTAATTCCGGTCACGAGAGGTCCGGCAGGGTCTGGAGGATGTCCGGCGAGGGCGCCGCGATGGTGCCGGTGGGCTACCGCGTATTCGCGTCAATGGCCTTAGCCGGGATCGGCCGGTTCGGCAGCGACGCCTTGCGCGACAGGTGCATCACCATCCCACTTGAGCGGCGATTGCCGGGGGAAGAGACACAACGTTTCGACTACGAGCACCGCGACCGTCTGCATGAGGTCCGGTCAAAGCTGCAACGGTTCGCCGACGACAGCATGAACGTCGTCATGCATGCCGCCGCTATCATTCCGGCCACGCTCAACGACCGGCAACAGGACAATTGGCGCCTGGCGTTGCGCATCGCCGAGGTGATAGGCGGCGCCTGGCCGGACAGGGCCCGGCAGGCGGCTGTCCTGCTTTCCACCCATGCTGACAAAGACGGCGATGATGACGACCTTGGCGTCATGCTGCTCGGCGACTGCCACGCCATCTACGGGGCAACCGAGGCCAAGCCGGACGACTGGGTAAAGACCGGGGTGCTCGTGAACCTTCTAATGAAGATCGAAGAGCACGGCTGGGACGACGCCCAGCATCCGCTGACCGACAGGAAGCTTGCGCGGCTGCTTAAACCGTTCGGCATCCGCTCCGCCGATCATGATTTCAGCCCCGGCAGTCGCACAGGTCGAGACATACGGAAGGGCTATCAGTGGCGACAGTTTGCAGATGTCTGGCGGCGGTATCTCAGGGTACCCCCCTAAACCAAGCGCTACACCGCTACGCCATTGATTTCATTCAGATTTAGCCGCTGCACGGCTCATCTGGTGTAGCGGCTAATCTTCAATAAAAACAATGGTGTAGCGGTGTAGCGGCTAATTTAACCCCCCACCCAGTGTAAAATGGAGAGAAGTTATGAATGTCGATAATCTGTACCCCAGCAACTATGTGCGCAGCGAGGACCTGAAGGGCCGCCGTCACACGCTCACCATCGACCGTATAGCCGTCGAGGATGTCGGTGACGACCGGGACAAGCCGGTGATCTACTTCAAGGGTGCGCGCAAAGGTCTGGTTTTGAACAAGACAAACGCGATGGTGATCGCCGAAGTCTACGGCAAGAACACCGAAAGCTGGTCCGGGCAGCCGCTCGAACTCTACGTTGCTCGTGTCAACTTTCAGGGCCGCATGGTCGACGGCATCCGGGTTGATGTTCCGGCGTTGTCCAAGACGGAAGAGGCGAAACCGGACCAGAAGCCAAACAGCAACCTGCAGGAGGACGACCTGAACGGCAGTCTTCCGTTTTGACAGCCGTTGGCACGTCAGCATCGCCCTGCATGACCCGAGCCGACGGAACCCGCGGGGATGTCGCGCGGACCTGCCGCTAGGCGAAGTCGAGGACTTCATAGTTAGCCAAGGCGAAGCTGTTATCTTCGCGCTTCTGACGCCGGTTAACGGCCATTGGGACAGATGGGGGACAAAGTAGGAAAAGGGCCGGACCCTGACTTAAATGCCGGGGTCCGGCTCCCCATGATCGGGAATTCAATCCATGACTGATGATGATGATGATGATGATGACAATGACGCCGCCAAGATCGGCCAACTGCTCGCCGAGCAACGGCGCACGGCAGAGCGGCTTGATCACATCGAACAGCAGCTCCGGCTGATGGCTGATGGAGCCCTGGTGCAAAGCGCGGAGCCGGAGCCGGATGATGACTTCGCCACGGAAAACGTCGTCGACGCCTCGACCGCCAGCCATCGCTCCGGCTTTTCCAAACCGACCATCCGCCGGTGGGTCCATGACTTTTCAATCGGCTATAAGCGCGGCGGTCGCCTTTTCGTGTCGATCCCGCGCCTTCGCCGTCACACCGGGGACGATAGGTAAGTGTTTCGGACGTTTGAGCCTCTTTTCCGTGAGCGTTTGCTCCTGCACCTTTACGAGGCAGATCAGGGAGTTCGACATGCAGAATGAGTATGCAGGAACAGTCTTGGCCCTCGTGAGAGCCTTGGTGGTCGCGTCGAAATCGGGCGAGACCCTATTGGAGGTCGCCGACCGGTTGCCGATGCCCGCGTCCGCAGCCCGAATTCTTCGCTCAGCGGTGGGTGCTGGATCAATTTCCGATCCGGCGTGGGCGGGCCAGCTTGCTGATCTGGCCGCAGCTTCGTCGATTTTCATGCAGCAACTCGGCGGTCGATCAGCCTTCGCGGCGCTGCTGGACTTGGGCGTCATCACTAAAGCGCCGTTGCGTTCTCGTGTCGGCGCGATTTCCGAAGGCGCAATCGGCGCGGTCAACGCGGAGGGCAAGGCGCGCCCGGTCTCACGAATGAGCTTGAATGGCGACGCCCTCCTGCCGCAACGGGCGGATGCGATTGTCGTGCTGAGCCGGGAGGTCATCGAGAATTCGTCGGCGGCCAGCCAGGCGTTTGTAAGCCGCCAATTACGTCGTGCCGTCGCCAAGGCGCTCGACGTCGGCTTCTTTGACACGCTGCTGACCTCTGCCACGCCGTCATTTTCCAGCACCGGAGACCACCCAACAGACCTGAAAATTCTGCTGGACGCGGTAAACACGGGGGAAGGAAGGCTCGCCTGGATCGCCGCCACCGATGTCGGGAACAGCATTTGTTTGCTCATGGATGGTCGCGGCGATGCCTCGCCGGAGGGCCTTAGTGAATTTGTTGGCCTCACGCTCGCCATCTCGCCCGGCCTCCCCGCCGGAATGCTGGTCTTGATCGACGGTGACCAAGTCGTTGCCGATATCCAATCCCTCGGTATCGATGTTGCGCGTCATGCTGCACTGGAGATGAACGACGCGCCGGTCGGTGACGCCGGAACGCCGACGGCAACGGCCCTGACGTCACTTTGGCAGACGAACGCTGTCGCGATCCGGCTGTCCAGCCTTTTCGGCGCCGCTACCGGGACCGCCGATGCGCTGGCCATCATGACGGACATCACGTGGGGCTCGTTGGCTTCGGGATAATTAGGAGGGTCACATGGCTTTTAACGGCAAGGAATTCGGTGCGGAGATCGTCAGTATCGTCAAGCATTACCTCCGTCAGCAGATGGCGCCGCTTGAGGCGCGCATCGCCTCGCTGGAGGAGGCTCAGGCACGAGGTGACAAGTCCCGGCCCACCGTTCGTGTCGCCGCGCCCACAAGGGTGCAGCCATGATGACGCCCGCTGATATTGAGGCGGTCGATCCCGTCCTTGGTGATGACGGTCGCTCGGTATTCTTTTATGGCCATACACGTGATGAGGATGTGACCTTTCTCTGGTCGGTCTCACTGCCGATGGTGATCGAGGAAGACAAGCTCCTTATCGAGGAATGGCGCGAGGTCGGCTGGTTGCACTGGATGAAGCAAAGTGCCGGACGGGATGGTCTAAGCCAAGAGTGAGCCCGCCCCAGGGGCCTGTCGACTTCGCCGCCGATGCGACGGCGCAGGTGTTGCCGTTCATCGACTTCGGAGCCTGACGACCCTAGTTGACTAAATGCTAAAATTAGGTTGAATTGTGGGTCGGGGGAAACAATTCGCGATTGAAACAATGAGAACTTTCTTTTCGGCCTTCGGGCGAACGGCATTTGATTATCGTTTTGCATATTTCATTCTTGTCTCACATACCGCGCTAATGTCCGGCCTCGTCTGGTATACGGGTGCCGAGCCGCATTTCAGGACGGCGACAACCTATCTTTCATGGTCGTTTACCGCCTTGTTCAATATCGCGGTCTTTTACATGCTTTGGATTCTCGTGCGCCTGTTTTTGCAGGGGCATGAGCACCCGACGTCAGCACTTAGGGGCAGGATGGCCGACCTCTTGTTGCGAGATGACCGGCTGGCGCACGCCACGCATTCGACGGCGATCTTTCTGGCCCTGATCGTTATCTTCGGCAGTGTGAAATCGTCGATCCCGGCAATCAATCCGTTTGGGTGGGATGAAACCTTGATCCGCCTCGACCGGGCAATCTTCGGCGGCGTCGATCCCTACGTCATCACGAGCGGCATTTTCGGCAACACTTACGGCATCACCGTTTTGAACTTCGTCTACAATCTCTGGCTACCCATCTTCATCATTTCGATGATTTGGGCGCCGTGGATCAGCAATCACACGCTGCGTCTCCGCTACATGCTGACGGCGCTGCTGACGTGGTTCATCGGCGGCAATATCATGGCGCTCTATTTTTCCTCGGCCGGGCCATGCTTCGTTCAACTGCTCAATGGCGATCAGACCTTCGTCCCGCTGATGGACATGCTGAAAGGCATTGACGGCGAGACGGGCATGGTATGGGCGCTGTTTGCGCAGAACATGCTCTGGACATCCTATTCGGTCGAGGAGGGCGCTATCTCCGGCATATCGGCGATGCCGAGTATGCATGTGGCCGTGGCGGTGATCATCGCCTGCGTCGCATGGCAGTTTGGCGGCGTGCGGCGCTGGTTCGGGGTGATGTTTGCCGCGTCCATTTTCATCGGATCGATCCAGCTCGGCTGGCATTATGCGAGCGACGGCCTTATCGGCGGATCGCTGGCCCTTCTGTTCTGGAGAGCGTCGGCGGCTCTTGCCTCATGGTCGGACCGTCGACCGGAGGAGATGACCGCCGAGGCGGCCTAACAAATAGTACTTGGTCAATGCATATGTGGACCTGTGTGGGGGGAGGGTCGATGATGAGATTGACGCCGCCACCGGGGCCCGCGCGGGTATAACGCCGGGATTTTTTTCTGGCGTCAAGAAAACTGGCTGGAGGTTTTTCCCGTCCATCATGGAAACGCCAAAAAGCACCGGCGGACGACCCGCTCATCACCCCACTGCAATGCACCGGCGTCTTGTCCAGGTGCTTGCCGCTCAGGGCGTTCCGCAACGGGAAATCTGTCGCGTCCTCGAAATCGACGAAAAGACGTTGCGGAGGCACTTTAGGCATGAGCTGGACATAGGCTCGGCGAAGCTCGAAGCCGCGCTCGTCCTGCATCTTTATCAACTTGCCGGTGGTGGTGATGACGTGGCATTACGGGCGATCAAGTTTGCGTTGCAGGCGCGGTTCGGCTGGTCGCCATATGCCCCGCAACCGTGCTGATCGATATTCTAAGCGTTTTTCGTCATGTCGTTCTTCCTCAACCTGGCGCGTGCAGAGTGTGGGAGAGAAAGGGCGCCCGAAGGCGCCCCAGGTCTGTCATGCGGGCATATAATCGACCGCCGATTAGATTTTGTCAGAGACTTCGTTCCACACCTGCTGGGCTCCTTCGATAACCCAGCAAAGTTGATCGCGGGACGGCCAGCGTGTTGCGTCACCGGTTAATAACTCCGCCAATTCGGGCATCGAATACCCATCAGGGTCTTGGTATATCGCTTCGTAAAGCGCCTTAAGAAGTGTTTCAGCGTCTGGATAGAGCCGCGGCTCTCTATCGAGTTGGCCCGCTAGTTCGGCCACCCTTTCCAGCTCGTCGTACTCGGCGGTTTCCATCGCCCATTCACGCCCGTCCTTGACCCATTCGGGGCGTTGCTCTTCCTCGACCTTCATCCTTGATGCCCGAAGGCGTTCAATGACCGTATTCATGTCATTATCTCCTGTTCATTGGGGGAAAGTTGAAGGGCGGCGGCGCGAGGCCGCCGCCTCTGTCAGTTAAGCATCGTTATCGTGGGCTCGCCCTGTTCGATCCGCATGTAAGCGGCTTCCGCATTCGCGCCGACGACCACGAGGGCTATCGGCAGCTTGAAGCCGTTATCCTCTATACGTGAGGCGACAACTTCCGGCTTGAGACCGCCTTCTCCCGGCCAATAGGCCACGATATAGGCGCTCCCGTTGCTGGCCGCTGCGGTGACATAGAGCGGGCAGGCAAATCCTTCATCAACAACGCAGTGGCGAAGGAATTTGCCAAGATGCTCAGTCAGTTCTGTAGGGGTGGTGTCCTCGGACATACCAAAACCTCCTCAAGTGTTGAGTTTGAAGAGGCAGGTGGCCGTCCCCTGATCACGCTCGTCGGGCCGTCCTACCAGTCAGCTTTGCGATGCCTTGCCGCGACAATCGGAGAGAGGTGTGCCCTCGCTCTCGACGCCCCGTCGTCTGGGATCAGGTCGACGACGGAACTCGGTCTGCATCTGCGACCTGTGCGAAACAATGCCACGGCAACCAAAGCTTGCCAACCCTTCGAAAAGGGGGGAAATAAAAAGTGACCGGAAACGCCACCATGGGGGCGCAGACGGTCCTATCCGCGCCGCGCTTATCTTTAACCTTGCCAAGGCGGAAATCGCGCTGACGGGGCGTCCAGGCGGCAAGCGTTGCCATTACCGCCGCGTAGTAGCTATGCCCCACATTTCTGCGAGCTTATCGAGGCAGGCACGAAGGTCATTTGCCGCGGCGAGCTTGGCGCGTTTGCTGGCACCGGGCTGGACGACTTCGTGGAGAGAGAAGCCTTCGCCGCATATCCGGCATATCAGCCAGTAACCGTTATCACCGAGGACGCGGCGAGTGCGGCGTAGCTCGTCTGCCGCATTCATTTGCCGTTCCGTGATCGGATCGGAGCGCTTGCCACCATCTACATGCTCGCGGCCATAATCGATGGCCGACGCACCTTTGCCACCCATGGCTTCCCATAACGCCCTGAACTTGGTCGCGGCGGCAACCTGTGCGGCATCTATCTTGTTTCTCGACGCCAGCATGGTGATGGCGCTTTCGCGGATGTTGACCACGGCGTTGATGTGCTTGGGATTGGTGGGGTCGCCAGCATGGGCGCGGCTGTAGAACGGGTTTTCGACGGTCACGCCGCGCAATGATCGGTGTGGATCGGCGGTGGGTTTTCTTTTCGAGGGCGCGGGCATGCTGCAAAGAATGCCAGATGACAAATTTCCAGGCTAGGCAACACGCTAGGCAAAATTAGGCGGAATTTATTTTAACAGTAAAAGCAAAATGTTATTGGCAGTAGGACGCCGGAAAATGGATCCCCTCCGTCCTTCTGGGGCGGGCGTGCCTGTGGGGCACACNTGTCGGGNCAGGACGCGTGACGTACCGGAGCTGCGATGCTGAATGCCGGCACCGGAGACTGCGCCACGAAGTCGTCGCGAGGCAGAGGGTCCGAAGTCGGGGTCTGTAGGGGGGGAAAGCTCCCGAGAGAACGCCAAACGGGGCGCTGGAAGGCGTCACATATACTTATTCGTTAGCGACGGCTTCCAGTGCCCCGTCCGGATGAACTCTTGTCGAAACCACGGTGGAAACACGCGGGGACGTTGCCGGCCGCCATGTTGTTCCCCAAGCAAAGAAAGCGCAGCCATGTCCCATAGTCCGCCGCCCCTCAGTCCGGATCTCAAGGTGTTTTTTCGCGTAGCTGCGACAGCCTGGCTCAATCATGCCTTTTGCCGAGTGCGCCGATGCCGCCGAGACGGTCAATGCCTTGCAAGGCTGGCCGCAAACGGAGAGGTTCAGTGCTTCCGTCAGATGAAAAATGCGGATGTCGACGAAATGATGAATTTTCTGGCCAATACCGTCGAACTTTCGACGCCCGACCGATTGGCGGCGAGCCTCGCTAGGGCGAAAACGCAGGAGGAGCGCGAGATGATTGAATTCAGGTACTGGCTGTTTCGCCACTATCATTCGGAAATGGTAAAGGCGGGGCTGAGATCCGTCACCCCCGAAAGGCAGTGACTTCGATCTCGATCAGCATTTCCGGGCGGATCAGGTCGCAGACCACCATCGTCGCTGCCGGGCGGATCTCGGAGAAAGTTTCGCCCAGAATAGGAAATACCACATCGGCCAAGGCCGCATCGGTGACGTAGTAGTGATTGCGCACCACGTCCTTCAGCGAAAACCCGGCTTCCGCCAGCGCGCCTTCGATCGTCTTCAGGCAGTTGCGGGTCTGCTCTTCCACCGTCTCCGGCATGGTCATGGTGGCATAGTCGTAGCCGGTCGTACCGGAAACGAAGCACCAGTCACCCTGCACGAGCGCACGCGAATAGCCCGCCGTCCTTTCGAACGGCGAGCCGGAAGAGATCAGCTTGCGCGGGCTCCGCACCGGGTCTCAGGCCCAGGGATGCGAAGCGGCATTGGCCTTCTCGAATGTATCGATGGCGGAGGCCTTCTCCAGCGTCAGGCCGATATCGTCGAGGCCGTTCAGCATGCAGTGACGCTTGAATTCGTCGAGCTCAAAGGTGATCTTGCCGCCGTCCGGACCGGTGATTTCCTGGGCTTCCAGGTCGACCGTCAGGATGGCGTTGGAGCCGCGGCTGGCGTCATCCATCAGCTTTTCCAGGTCTTCCGGAGAGACCACGACCGGCAGGATGCCGTTCTTGAAACAGTTGTTGTAGAAGATGTCGGCGAACGAGGTCGAGATGACGCAGCGGATACCGAAGTCGAGCAGGGCCCAGGGCGCATGTTCGCGCGACGAGCCGCAGCCGAAATTGTCGCCGGCAACCAGGATCTTGGCGTTCTGGTAGGCGGGCTTGTTGAGCACGAAATCCGGATTGACCGAGCCGTCCTCGTTGTAGCGGGCTTCGGCGAACAGTCCGGTGCCAAGGCCGGTGCGCTTGATCGTCTTCAGGTAATCCTTCGGAATGATCATGTCCGTGTCGATATTGACGACGGGAAGGGGCGCGGCAACGCCGGTGAGCTTGACGAACTTGTCCATGGCAATGGCCTTCGATTTCAACGGGACGGAAAAATTTCCGCCCAGCGTTTAGAGCAATTTTACGCCGAAATGAAGGAAAATCTGACGCAGGGGCGGCGGAAGCCGGCGTCCAGTCCTCAGAGATCGATGATCGTGCCGCGTCCGTCGTTCCAGATGCGCGGTTCGCGCTGCGGCTGGCGAGGTGCGCGGTTGGCGGTTGCGCGCACCGGCTTCGGCGAAAGCCGCGCGGAAATGGCGCTGCCGATAAGAAGCACGGTCGCGATGCCGGCGAGCGCCAGGCCGAGCGAAGCCGTGAACACCAGCGCCATCAGCGTGAACGCGATGCCGGCGGCCGTGAGGAGGAGAGAGCGAATGCTTTGCATGATCGTCACCTTTCGTTAGCTGAAATGTGGGCCCGCCGGCCCCGCCTTGCAAGACCTTCTTTGGTATTGCCCTGCCTGCTGACAGGTCTGCCTTGCGAAAACGGCGAAAGACGGGCACAAAAGCCGCATGAATTCAGTTGCCGCCCGCCATCCCGCCCGCCTGCGCCGCTCGGTGCTCTGCGTGCCTGCCGACAATGGCCGCGCGCTAACCAAGGTCTCCACGCTTGCCTGCGACGCGGTGATCTACGATCTCGAGGATGCCGTTTCCGTCGACAACAAGGCCGCCGCCCGCCGGACGCTTGCCGATCATCTTGCCCGCAAACGGCGCAGCGATATCGAAGTGATCGTCCGCATCAACGGCCTGAAAACCCCCTTCGGCGAAAAGGATCTGGCTGCGGTGCTTCCGCTTGCGCCCGATGCCATCCTGCTGCCCAAGGTGGAAAGCCCGCAGGATATCCTGGCGGTCGCGGACGTGCTGTCGGAAAACGACGCGCCGGATGCCGTGCGCCTCTGGGCGATGATCGAGACCCCGCACGGGGTGCTCAATGCCGCTGCCATCGCCGAGACCGGCCGCACGCGCGGCGGCAGGCTCGATTGCCTGGTGCCGGGCCTCAACGATCTGCGCAAGGAAACCGGTGTGGCCGCCTTGCCGGGCCGCACCTATCTCGTGCCGTGGCTGATGCAGATCCTGCTCGCCGGCCGCAGCTGCGGTCTCGATGTCATCGACGCCGTCTTCAACAATATCAGCGATACGGCCGGGTTCGCTGCGGAATGCGCCGAGGGCCGCGACATGGGTTTCGACGGCAAGATGCTGATCCACCCGGCCCAGATCGGCCCCGCAAACGACCATTTCGGGGTCGATGCCGCCGCCGTCACCGAGGCCAGAGCCATCATTGATGCCTTCGCGCTCCCGGAAAACCGCGACAAGGGCGTCATCAATCTCAATGGCCTGATGGTCGAACGCCTGCATCTCGAGCAGGCCCTGCGCCTCGCCGCAAAGGCAGAGGCCATTCAGCGTAAAAGGACGTGAAGCATGAAACTCTACCGCTTTCTTACCGGCACGGACGATGCCGCATTCTGCCACCGCGTCACCGACGCCCTCAACAAGGGCTGGTCGCTGCATGGCTCGCCGGCGCTTTCCTTCAACAGCCAGACGGGCCAGCCGATGACCGGACAGGCGATCGTCAAGGAGGTCGAGGGCAAGGACTATCACCCCGACATGAAACTCTCCGAGCAGTGAAATGAAAAGCGCCGCGCATCATGTGATACGCGGCGCTTTTCATGGGTCCTTCGGGCGGTTTAACCGCCCACATGCTCGACGCTTGCCTCGATCCGCTCCATGTCGTCGTCGGACAGGCCGAAATGATGGCCGATCTCGTGGATCAGCACATGGGTGACGATGTCGCCCAGCGTCTCCTCGTTTTCCGCCCAGTAATCGAGGATCGGCCGGCGGTAGAGGATGATCCGGTTCGGCACCTGGCCGGTCTCCATGCTGAAGCGCTCGCCGATGCCGCGTCCTTCGAACAGGCCCAGGAGGTCGAAGGGCGTCTCCAGCGCCATGTCCTCGAAGACGTCCTCGGTCGGAAAGTCGTCGATCTCGATGGTGAGGTTGGTGGCAAGCGCCCGGAATTCCTCCGGCAGATGGCTGTAGGCCTCCAGTGCCAGGGATTCGAATGTGCTGATTGTCGGCGCATGACGTTCACGCCAATCATCGGTTTGGTCTATGCGGGCCATGGGCACTCCTTGCTGCCCCTTGATATAGCCATTTCATCAGCGTTTTTCGAGGGTTGAATTTTGATGCGTCCTGTCAAGGAATAAATTCTTATAAAATACCGTTGACTCTTCTCCGAAGCTCTGGAATCAATAAGAACATAACAGGAACAATCTGGATTGGAGTAACGTCATGGTGCAGGCGCCCATGGCGCGTGAGCAGCTTTTTGCGCTCCGTGAAGAGATAGCAAGGCTGGAAGGCAAACCGGTCCCCGCCATGGCGGCGGCGAGACAGGAGGCCTTGGCCGAACGGGGCGGCAGGGACAGGGAAAAGCCTCGCCTGCCGCTGGGCGTGACGATGCTGGATGAGGCGTTGGAGGGTGGCGTGCCGCTCGACGGATTGTCGGAAATCCGCTCGTCTTGTCTGCGCGATGCGACGGCCTCGGCCGGTTTTGCCCTGGCGCTTTCCGCCCTCATGCAAAAACAGGCGACGGCCGATGCCACGCCGATCCTCTGGATCGCCGACAGGGTCACGTCGATGGAGACGGGCGTGCCTTATGCGTTGGGGCTCAAGGATTTCGGCCTCGATCCGCAGCGTTTCCTTCATGCGGCACCGCGCAAGCTGGACGAGGCCCTCTGGCTTGCCGAAACGGCGGTCGAAAGCGGCGCCTTCGCCGTCACCCTGTTGGAGGTCAAGGGCAATCCCGCGCATTTCGGCCTGACCGAAAGCCGGAGGCTCAGTCTCAGGGCAAGGGCGGCTGGGCGACCGCTCCTCCTGTTGCGGCAATCCGGAGAAGAGGAGGCAAGCAGTACTGCCTTCCGGTTTCTCGTGGAACCCGCGCCTGCGGCCATCCGGCTTTTGCCGGACCGGTCGATGCTTGACGGCAGCATCGGCCATCCGGTTTTCCGTCTCACCCTGGAGAAGAGCCGAAATCCGGCGCCTCTCTCCCTCATTCTGGAGTGGAATCCCCATGACCGTCAGTTTTTCCCCGCCCGCGAGCCGGAATATGCTCGGCCTCCGCTCAAGCGCACAGCGCATCCTGGCTCTCGCCTTTCCGCATCTCTCAACCGACCGGATCGCCCGCAGGAAATGGGGTCCGTCATGGCGTTCGACCAGGCGTCCTGAGGCCCAACCCCTCGTCTGCTCCGGCCGGCTCAACAATGCCATGCGGCTGACGGCCCTCGACGAGGCCGCCGAAGCGATCGGCCTTAGGAAAAATCAGGCTGTGGCGGAAGCGCGGGCCATCTGTCCGAAGCTTGATGTCGTCGAGGAGGATCCGGCGGCCGATCGCCGCCTGCTCGACGGTATCGCCGACTGGTGCGACCGCTATACGCCCCTGGTGGCCCTTGATGGCCGTGACGGGCTGTTTCTCGATATCACCGGCTGCACCCATCTTTTCGGCGGCGAGAAGGCGCTGCTCCAGGATGTCCTGTCGCGGCTCTTCCAGATGGGGATCGATGCGCGCGGCGCCATCTCGTCCGCGCCCGGTCTTTCCTGGGGGATCGCCCGCTTCGGCAATGGCGACGTCATTGCCGACGAAGAGATGGAGCTTGTACTTTCACCCCTGCCGGTTGCCGCGCTGCGACTGGAGGAGGAGACCGTCGCCGCGTTGCAGAAGCTCGGCTTGAAACAGGTCGGCGATCTTATCCATGCGCCGCGTGCGCCGCTGGCGCGCCGCTTCGGAGCGCATCTGCTGTTGCGGCTCGATCAGGCGCTTGGCCTTGACGAGGAGCCGGTCTCGCCGCGCCGGCCCGTTGCCAGCCTTTCCGCCGAACGCCGCTTGGCCGAGCCCGTTCAGGCGGAAGAAGACATCCTGCATCTGACCGGGCAGATCGCCCTGTCGCTGAAAACCAGCCTGGAGGAGCGTGGCGCGGGTG
This sequence comes from Rhizobium giardinii bv. giardinii H152, assembly GCF_000379605.1. GTDB lineage: Bacteria > Pseudomonadota > Alphaproteobacteria > Rhizobiales > Rhizobiaceae > Pararhizobium > Pararhizobium giardinii. Next base: position 41,465 of record NZ_KB902702.1, read on the forward strand.
GACGGGCTTTCGAGCTCGTGCTGTTCCGGGTCGATGGCCGGGTCTTTCGGGTCGCGGCCGGCGCCTCGCAGCCGCTGCGCGATCCCAGGCGCATCGCCGCGCTCTTTTCCGAACGTCTTCAGGCGGTTCATGACGATCTCGATGCCGGTTATGGTTTCGAGATCCTGCGGCTGAACGTCACGCGCCATGAAGCCTTCGATGCCGCGCAGGAGGATTTCGCTGGCGACCGGCAAAAGAATGTTTCCCTCGCAGGCTTCGTCGACCGCGTCTCGGCCCGCCTCGGCGAAGATTGTCTGCAGAGTTTTCACCTGTGTGAAAGCCATGTGCCGGAACGGGCGGTGATCGCTGCTCCTGCCATCCGCACGCTGTCTTCCGGCAAGGGGCCGGAGAACAGCGGTGTCTCCTGGTCCCGCGGCGAGCGGCCGCTCAGGCTGTTCCCGAGGCCGGAAGCGGTGGAGGTTTCCTTGGCGGAAGTGCCGGAGGGCCCGCCGGAAAGCTTCCGCTGGCGGCGCATGCTGCACCGCGTCTCGCGCAGCGAGGGACCGGAGCGGCTTGCCATGGAATGGTGGATCGATGGCCCTGACGCTGGCGCACGGGATTATTTCCGCATCGAGGACGACACCGGCCATCGTTTCTGGATCTATCGCGAAGGCCTTTACGGCCAGCTGCCACCGCCGCGCTGGTTCATGCATGGGATTTTCGCATGAACCCCGTCCCGCGTTTTTTCGAGATCGGCGCCCGGACGAATTTCTCCTTTCTCGAAGGGGCGTCCAAGCCGGAGGAAATGGTAATCCAGGCCGCGTTGCTGAAACTCGCGGGTCTCGGGATCGCCGACCGGAATTCGGTCGCCGGCGTTGTCCGGGCTCATGCGCAGATCCGGGCGCTGGAGGAAAACTATGAAAGGACTGTCGCGGAAAACCGGGAGCGCCGCGAAAAGGGGCAGGCGGAAGAGAAACCCGTGAAGCCGGTTCCCTTCCAGCCGGGCGCAAGGCTGGTCTTTTCCGATGGCACGCCGGATATCCTTGCCTTCCCGCAAAACAGGAAGGGCTGGGCTCATCTCTGCCGCCTGCTGAGCGCCGGAAATCTCAGAACCCAGAAGGGTTCGTGCATCCTCACCGAGGCGGACCTTGCCGAATGGGGAGACGAGATGATGCTCGCCCTCGTTGCCAATCCCGCTTTGCTTGGTGATTCCGGCGAGCAGGAAAAGCTGGAAGACTGCCTTGCGCGCCTGAGGAAACGCTTTCGCGACAAACTCCATCTGCTGCTTTCCCCGTCCTATGGTGGCCGGGATGCCGAGGTGTTCGCAAATTTTTCCGTACTGGCCGCCCGCAACCGCATTCCGCTGATGGCGAGCAACCAGCCGCTCTACCACCACCCCGCCCGCCGTCCCCTGTCCGATATCGTCACCGCCATCCGCGAGCATGTGACGATATCGGAAGCCGGCTTCCGGCTGGCCCCCAATGCGGAACGCTATCTCAAGGATGGACGCGAGATGACGCGCCTGTTTTGCGATTATCCAATGGCGGTCGCCAATACTGAAACGTTCTTCAGGCGCCTGTCCTTCTCGCTGGACGAGCTCAGCCACAATTATCCGGACGAAGGCGTCGAAGGCGAGACGCCATCGCAGACGCTGGCGCGCCTGACCTGGGAAGGGGCGCGCGACCGATACCGAAAAGGCATTCCTGACAAGGTGTCGAAGCAAATCATCTACGAACTCGATCTCATCGCGAAGATGAAATACGAGCATTATTTCCTGACGGTGCGCAACATCGTCCATCACGCCCGCTATACGCTGAAAATCCTCTGCCAGGGGCGCGGGTCCGCCGCCAATTCCGTCATCTGTTTCTGCCTCGGCATCACGGAAGTCGATCCCACCTTGACGACGCTTCTGTTCGAGCGGTTCATTTCGACGGAGCGCAACGAGCCGCCGGATATCGATGTCGATTTCGAGCATGAACGCCGCGAAGAGGTGATCCAGCACATCTATGAGAAATACGGCATCGAACATGCCGGCCTGACGGCGGCGGTGACGAGCTACCGTGCCCGATCGGCCGGCCGCGAAGTGGCCAAGGCCTTCGGCCTGTCGGAAGATGTGCAATCGGCCCTTGCCAGCACGGTCTGGGGCTGGTCGGCGGCGGATCTGACGGAACGGGAGGCGAGAGCGGCCGGGCTCGATCTTTCCGATCCGACGACGAGGGATGTCCTCAAATATGCGACCGAACTGATGGGTTTTCCGCGGCACCTGACCCAGCATGTCGGCGGTTTCGTCATCACGCGCGACCGGCTGGACGAGGTCATGCCGATCATGCCGACGGCCATGCCCAATCGCTACATGGTCGAATGGGACAAGGATGATCTGGATACGATCGGCATCCTGAAGATCGACATTCTCGCTCTTGGAATGCTCACCTGCCTGAAAAAGGCGTTCGGCCTCCTGGACACGCATTACGGTCGTCAGATCACGCTTGGCGGCTTCGGCGACATGGCGGACGAGGCGATCTATGCAATGATCTGCCGGGCGGACACGGTCGGCGTCTTCCAGATCGAAAGCCGCGCGCAAATGAGCATGCTGCCGCGGCTGAGGCCGGAAAGATTCTACGATCTTGTCGTGGAGGTGGCGATCGTCCGGCCGGGTCCCATCCAGGGAAACATGGTCCATCCCTATCTCAAGCGCCGGGAGGATCAGCGCAACAACAGGCCCATCGACTATCAGAAGCCGGAGCTCAAGGCGGTTCTGGAAAGAACGCTGGGCGTTCCGCTCTTTCAGGAGCAGGCAATGCAGATCGCCATTACCGCGGCAGGCTTTCCTCCCGCAAAAGCCGACAGGCTGCGGCGCTCGATGGCGACATTCAAGCGGTCGGGACAGGTCAATTCCTTCAAGAAGGACATGATCGACGGCATGGTCGGGAACGGTTACCCGCGCGACTTTGCCGAACGCTGCTTCAGCCAGATCGAAGGCTTTGGCGAATACGGCTTTCCGGAAAGCCACGCGGCTTCCTTTGCCCTGCTTGTCTACGCCTCCTGCTGGGTCAAGGTCTATTATCCCGATGTCTTCTGTGCGGCGCTTTTGAATTCGCAGCCGATGGGATTTTATGCGCCGGCGCAGCTGGTGCGCGATGCGCGCGAGCATGGCGTCGAGATGCGCCCCGTCGATATCAATCATTCCAAATGGGATTGCCTTCTCGAGGATGCCGACTTCGACAGGGAGGCGATCGACCGACGCCATGTGTCCATGCGGGATATCATCAGGACGAAGAGGGCGGTGCGTCTCGGCTTCCGGCAGGTCAAGGGTCTTTCCGAGGCCGACATGGTCACGCTCGTCGAACAGCGCGGCCAGGGTTATGCCTCCGTGCGCGATCTGTGGCTGCGGTCGGGGTTGCAGAAATCCGACATCGAGCGGCTGGCGGATGCCGATGCCTTCCGGTCGATCGGGCTGTCGCGACGCGAGGCGCTCTGGGCCGTGCGGGCGCTCGATTCGAAGAATGCCGCGGAGAAACTGCCGCTGTTCGACCGCGCGGATCACGCCGATCTTCAGGTCGAGCCGGAGACCTCTCTGCCGGAAATGCTGCCGGGCGAGCAGGTGATCGAGGATTACCGCTATCTCTCCCTGTCCCTGAAGGCACATCCCGTTTCATTCCTGCGAAGCGACTTCGAAAAAAACAACATTATCAGGAACAGGGATCTGCTGGCGGTGCCCAATGGGCGGCGCGTCACCATTGCCGGGCTCGTGCTGGTGCGCCAGCGACCCGGCTCCGCCAAGGGGGTGATCTTCATGACACTGGAAGACGAGACGGGTGTTGCCAACGCCATCGTCTGGAACAAGACATTCGACCGGTTCCGCTCCGTCGTCATGGGCGCCCGGCTGGTGAAGATCACGGGCAGGCTCCAGAGCGAAAGCGGGGTGATCCACGTTGTGGTCGATCAGATCGAGGACCTGACGCCGATGCTTGGCCTGCTGCAACGCGAGGCCCGTCGTTTTGGCGTGTCGGACCGGTCGGACGAAGCCCTGCGGCCGACCGCCGACCATCGACAGAAGAAACGGGTGACTGTAGCGGCGCATTTCGGGAAGGGCGGAAAAGCGGCTCGCACCGAGGTCGCCGAGACCGCCAGCGTCATGCCGAAGGGGAGGAATTTTCATTGATGCCGCCCAAGGCGGGCAGCGGCTGGAAGCGGCCTGCATAACCGCGCCCATTTCACCATCGTGGCGCGCGTCGGACGGCTCAAAAGGCGTCTGTAATAAAATTTGTACGGCATTCTTGCCGCTCAAGAAATTTTGAAGAGGATCGGAAGAGGCGGCTCTGCGTCGCTCCGGCAAGATTAAGTCAATGAAAATTCGATATTTTTAATCAAGTTTAGAATGACTCTAAGATTTGGCTGCCAAAAGGCGGCCCGGACATTTTTGTTGACAGTAAATATCCGCTTTTGCTTTATGAAGAAATTCAGGGCGTTGCGTATCACGGGCAGGCAGGATGCTGGTTTGTAGCTGCAATTTCATCACCGACAAGGACATCGAGGACACGATCATCGAGCTCCTCGACGAGGACTGTTGGCAACTGATCGTGCCTGCGAAGGTTTACCACGCGATGCAAAAGCGCGGCCGTTGCTGCGGCTGCTTCCCCAATGTGGTCGACATCATTGTTCGCACAACCGAGCAATATCACGCCAGCCGCCCCTCGACGGATGACCGGATATTTGATTTCATGACCCGCCTCAAACAATTCCATGAAGAAAACAGGAGAGCGGATCTTGAAAGGCGACATAAAAGTCATCGAGCGGCTTAACGAAGCCCTTTTCCTCGAACTCGGTGCGGTCAACCAGTACTGGGTTCATTATCGCCTTCTCGAGGACTGGGGCTATACGCTTCTCGCCAAGAAGGAGCGGGCCGAATCGATCGAGGAAATGCACCATGCGGACAAGCTGATCGCCCGCATCATCTTCCTCGAGGGCCATCCGAACCTGCAGACGGTCGCGCCGCTGCGCATCGGCCAGAACGTCAAGGAAGTGCTGGAAGCCGATCTTGCCGGCGAGTATGACGCCCGCACGGCCTACAAGCAGTCCCGCGATATCTGTCATGCGGCTGGCGACTATGTTTCGATGAAGCTGTTCGAAGAACTGCTGGCCGACGAAGAAAGCCATATCGACTTCCTCGAAACCCAGATCGATCTCTTCAACAAGATCGGTGCCGAGAAATACGGCCAGCTCAACGCCGCGCCGGCCAACGAAGCCGAGTAAGGCTCCGTCTCGCAAAGCGACCCGCTTCGGCTTTCCGAAGCGGGTTTTTCAGTGCCTGAGGTTCGGCTTCGACAGCCGGTTTCTGGTCTTTGCCGCCCGTGGTAGTGCTACGCCTTGGCCATGTCCACATTGGGTAACCGCGCGGTGAACTCGTTGAATCCTCGTAGGCGAGAATGAATGCACGATCATTGCAGCTGACGTGCCGATCGAAAGCGCACCCCCTGCCCGCATCTTGACGGAATCAGCAACGCAAGGTCGAATGGCTCTTCACGCGCAAGGAGATTCCATGACGCAGGCCCTGCTTTTCGGCGCCTTTCTGGCGGCGCTGTCCTACGTGCTCATTCCCGGCCCGGCCTTTCTCGCCCTCCTCGGCATCGGCGCCGGTCAGGGCCGCAAGGCGGGCGCGCTCTTTATGGGCGGCCATCTGGCGGGCGATCTTCTGTGGTCGGCGCTGGCACTTGTCGCGATCGTCGGCGCCAGGACCATCGGCAGCACGATCTTCGACATTCTCGGCCTGCTCTGCGGCGTCTATCTCGCCTGGATCGGCTGGACGGCGCTGCGGGCAAAGCCGCGCGGCGAAAACCGGCCCTTGGTCAGCGTCGAGCGGCCTTACCGCCGCGGCCTCATCTTCGGCCTGACCAATCCCAAGGGTTACCCGGTGGCTTTGGCGACTTTCACGGCGCTGCTTGCAGGCTCCGCCAATGCGCTCGATTTTCATGCCCTGCCCGCGCTGCTCGCGGTATCGTTCCTCGGGTTTCTCGTTGCCGACGTCATCCTGATCGGCATCATCGGTGCATCCGTCGTGCGGCGCTTCTATCGCAAACATGAACTGGCGATCGTCCGCCTTTCGGGCCTGCTGTTCATCGGCTTTGCGGTCCAGGCCGTCTGGCATGCGGCACCCGGCCTTCTCGGGCTGAGGAAGCCGTGATCCGGAGCCTCCACACGCCCGCCTGACAATCTTGATATCTCCACAATCGCTGCCGACAAGATGCGCAGCACCCGCCTGCCTCGGCGGGAAAATTAGAATTTGAAAGGACTGCCCCATGACTTCGAGCCCCGCGCTGAACCCTGCCGTCACCGACTGGAATGGCCCGGATGGCCTGCCACGCTTCGAAGCGGTCAGCGACGGTGATTTTGCGCCGGCGTTCGACGCGGCGCTGGCCGAACATGAGGCGGAAATCGACGCCATTGCCGCCAACTCCGAGGCGCCGACATTCGCAAACACCATCATTGCGCTGGAGATCGCGGGCGACCGGTTGTCGCGCGTTTCGGCGCTGTTCTGGAACCGCGCCGGCGCCCACACCAACGATGCGATCCAGGCGCTGGAGCGTGATATTGCGCCGAAAATGTCACGGCATTATTCGAAGATCGGCATGAACGCAGCGCTTTTTGCCCGCATCGACGCGCTGTGGGAAGGGCGTGAGACGCTCGGGCTCGATCTGGAAGCGACGCGCGTTCTCGAGCGGCACTGGAAGGGTTTCGTCAAGTCCGGCGCGAAACTGCCGAAGGCGGAGCAGGAGCGGTTGGCAGCAATCAACGAGACGCTCGCGAGCCTCGGCGCGAAATTCGGCCAGAACGTGCTTGCCGACGAAAAAAGCTGGGCGCTTCTGCTCGACAATGAGGACCTCGCGCTAGTGCCGCAGTTTCTCAAGGACTCCATGGCGGCGGCCGCGCGCGACCGCGGCGCGGAGGGCAAATATGCCGTTACGCTATCGCGCTCGATCATCGAGCCGTTTCTGACCTTCTCGGAAAGGCGCGATCTGCGCGAACAGGCCTTCAAGGCCTGGGTCGCCCGAGGCGCCAATGGCGGCGAGACCGACAACCGCGCCATCATCCGCGAAACGCTGGCCTTGCGCGCGGAGAAGGCAACGCTGCTCGGCTACCAAAACTATGCCGCGCTGAAGCTCGACAACACGATGGCCAAGACGCCGGAAGCCGTGAACGGGCTGCTGACCCAGGTCTGGGAAAAGGCAGTGGTTCGGGCCCGGGAGGAAGAGGCCGATCTTGCCGAACTGATCGCCGCTGAAGGCCGCAACCATCCGGTCATGCCGTGGGACTGGCGCCATTATGCCGAAAAGCTGCGGGCGCAGAAATTCAATTTCTCCGAAAGCGAACTCAAGCCCTATCTCCAGCTCGAAAAGATCATCGACGCCTGCTTCGACGTCGCGCGGCGGCTGTTCGGCATCACGGCAACGGAGAAGAAGGGCGTCAAGGGATATCACCCGGATGTCCGCGTCTTCGATATCCGCGACACGGACGGCAAGCTCGTCGCGTTGTTCCTCGGCGACTATTTCGCCCGCGCCTCGAAGCGCTCCGGTGCCTGGATGAGTTCCTTCCAGTCGCAGCACCGGCTAACTTTGAAGAACGGTGCCAAGGGCGAACTGCCGATCATCTACAATGTCTGCAATTTCGCCAAGCCGGCCGACGGCAAGCCAGCGCTGCTGTCGCTCGACGATGCCCGCACGCTGTTTCACGAATTCGGTCATGCGCTGCACGGCATGCTATCCAACGTCACCTATCCCTCCGTGTCCGGCACCAGCGTTTCGCGCGACTTCGTCGAGCTTCCCTCGCAGCTCTATGAACATTGGCTGACGGTTCCGGCGATCCTCAAGACATATGCCGTGCACGAGGCAACCGGCGAGCCGATGCCGCAGGATTTGCTCGACAAGGTTCTCTCGGCACGCACCTTCAATGCCGGTTTCAACACCGTTGAATTCACATCGTCGGCGCTGGTGGACATGGCATTCCACACCCGCGCCGCCGTCGAGGACCCGATGGCGGTGCAGGCCGAGGTGCTGGAAAAGATCGGCATGCCGGCCTCGATCGTCCTGCGCCATGCGACGCCGCACTTCCAGCATGTCTTTTCCGGCGACGGCTACTCGGCCGGCTACTATTCCTACATGTGGTCGGAAGTGCTCGATGCCGACGCCTTCGCCGCCTTCGAGGAAACGGGTGATGCCTTCGATGCCGAGATGGCCGGGAAGCTGAAGGACAACATCTATTCCGTCGGTGGGGCGATCGACCCGGAAGATGCCTACAGGGCCTTCCGCGGCAAGCTGCCGAGTCCGGAGGCGATGTTGCGGAAGAAGGGGCTGGCTGCCTGAAAGGCAGGTGCAGACAACCCCGTCATAAAACGGAAATCGATCTGTCACGGCTCCTTCAGCGCGCTGACATGAATCCCTGCTTATTTCTGCGCCCGGGTAGAAAGTGCCCGGGCCTGGAACAGGAGAGATTCATGCCGAACACACTGAAATCCGTCACCCGCCGGACCCTGCTGCAGGGCGTCGGCGCAACCGGCCTCGTCGCCGCTTCCGGCCTTGCGATGCCTTCCTACGCCCGCGCAGCCAATGCGCCGCAATTCACCCACGGCGTTCAGTCCGGGGATGTCGACGCGTCTTCCGGCATGATCTGGACGCGCGTCGACCGTCCGTCCCGCATCCAGATGGAAATCTCGACGGTCGAGAGCTTCAAGGGCGCCGTCAGGCTGGCTCCGATGGACGCCCTGCCGGAAAGCGATTTCACCATGAAGCGGCTGATCGAAAACCTGCCGTCGGACCAGGACATGTTCTACCGCTTCGTCGCAGCCGACCTGCAGGACATCAATGTGGTCTCCGAGCCGATCGTCGGTCGTTTCCGCACCGGACCGTCCTCGCGTCGCAGCGTCCGCTTTGCCTGGTCCGGCGACACGGCGGGCCAAGGCTTCGGTATCGATGAGAAGGGCATGTATACCTACGGCACGATGGCCAGGCATCAACCCGACTTCTTCATCCATTCCGGCGACACGATCTATGCCGACGGCCCGCTCAAGGACAGTGTCGACCTTTCTGACGGCGCCAAGTGGATCAACAAGGTCGTTATCGACGAGAAGCGCAAGGTTGCAGAAACGCTCGCCGAATATCGCGGCCAGTGGAAATACAACATGATGGACGAACACGTCCGTGCTCTGTCGGCCGTCTGTCCGACCTTCTTCCAGTGGGACGACCACGAAGTCGTCAACAACTGGTCGTCCTCCAAGAACCTGATGAACGACGACCGCTATACGGAAAAGTCGGTCTTCCTGCTGTCGGCCCGCGCGGCCCGCGCCTTCCACGAGATGACGCCGATCCGCTACACGCCGGCCGAGCCGGGTCGCGTCTACCGCAAAATCGCCTATGGACCGATGCTCGATGTCTTCTTCATCGACCTGCGGTCCTATCGCGGCCCGAACGGCGAGAGCAAGGAAACCGTGATCGACGACAGGTCGCGGATCATCGGCGCGGAGCAAGTCGCGTGGCTCAAGCGCGAACTCGCCAACTCGCGCGCCACCTGGAAGGTGCTGGCCTGCGACATGCCGCTCGGTGTGATGGTCTGGGACAACTTCAAGGAGTTGAAGGGGGCGGAAGCCGTCGCCAACGGCGACAACGGCAAGGCCAGCGGCCGCGAACTCGAGATCGCCGATCTGCTGCGCTACATCAAGAATGCCGGGATCACCAACACGGTCTGGCTGACCGCCGACGTGCACTATACGGCCGCCCATTATTACAACCCGGACAAGGCGCAATTCCAGGATTTCGCACCGTTCTGGGAATTCGTCTCCGGCCCGCTGCATGCAGGCAGCTACGGCCCGAACGACATGGACATGACCTTCGGCCCGGAAGTCAAGTTCGTCAGCGCGCCGACCAAGGAGCAGGGACAGAACCTCCCGCCATCGGCCGGCCTGCAGTTCTTCGGCCTTGTCGACATCGACGGTGCAACCGAGCAGCTTACCGTACGGCTGATGAACCGCGACGACCAGGAGCTCTGGAAGATCACGCTCGATCCAGCCCGCGCGGCCTGACACCCAGAGGCGGTGAGGCTGGATTTTCCGGTCTCACCGTCCACCGGGTGCGAACGACTTCTTCGGGAGCGTGTAACAAAACTGTCGCCGAAGTTTCGGAAAACCGTCATTCGGCGTTCAAGAGACTGACATGACGGAACCGCTAGGCTGGCATCAGGAGATTCGCTCCTCGCCCCGACGTCCAGCTGAAGAGCTCCGCATGACACCGATCGAGACGACCCGTCGCCGTTTCCTTTCCTCCATGGGAGCGGTTGGCGGATTTGCCGTCGCCAGCCTTGCAATGCCCTATTACGCCCGAGGCACATCGAGCCGCCCGGTCTTCACCCACGGGGTCCAGTCGGGCGACGTCGACACCAAGTCCGGCATGATCTGGGCACGGGTCGACCGCCCGTCGCGCATCGCCGTCGAATATTCGACGACCGAGAGCTTTTCGGCGCCCTTGCGACTGCCGTCGATCGACGCCCTGCCGAACAGCGATTTCGCGGCAAAGTGCCTGCTCGACAACCTTTTGCCCGATCAGGATATCTTCTACCGCTTCACCGCAACCGACCTCTACGACGCCAACAGCGTTTCCGAGCCGATCGTCGGCCGTTTCCGCACCGCGCCGCTCGATCGCCGCTCCGTCCGCTTCGCCTGGTCCGGCGATACGGCCGGACAGGGCTGGGGCATCGACGATGTCGGCATGAAGACCTATTCGACCATGCGACTGCACGAGCCGGATTTCTTCATCCATTCCGGCGACACGGTCTATGCGGACAATCCGATCCCCGACGAAATCCCGTTGCGCGATGGAACGGTCTGGAAGAACCGCATCGTCACGGCAGAGAAGACCGACGTCGCCCGCTCGCTCGACGAATATCGCGGCCAGTGGAAATACAATCTGCTCGACGAGCACGTACGGGCGATGAACGCGGTGTGTCCGACGTTCTATCAATGGGACGACCACGAAGTGCTGAACAACTGGTCGGCCTCGACCGACCTTCGCGACGATGCCCGTTACAGGGAAAAGGACATCTCCGTCTATGCGGCGCGCGCCATGCGGGCCTTTCAGGAGATGACGCCGATCCGCACCCTTGCCGCGCAGCCGGGCCGCATCTTCCGCAAGATAGCCTATGGCCGGCTGCTCGACGTCTTCTTCGTCGACCTGCGCTCCTATCGCGGCGCCAACCAGGGCGATGCGAATGCGGATCTTTTCGGCTGGCGGCAGGCCGATTGGCTGAAACGGGAACTGGCCGCCTCCAGGGCCACGTGGAAGGTGATCGCCTGCGACATGCCGATCGGTCTCGTCGTCTGGGACGACCATGGCGAAAAGCGCGGCTCCGACGCGATCGCCAATGGCGACAATGGCAAGCCGAAGGGGCGTGAACGGGAATTCGCCGATATCCTCACCTTCATCCGCGACAATGCGATAGAGAACATCGTCTGGCTGACGGCCGACGTGCACTATACCGCAGCCCATCACTATGATCCGGCCCGCGGCGCCTTCAAGGATTTCCTGCCGTTCTGGGAGTTCGTCTCCGGCCCGCTGCATTCCGGCACCTACGGGCCGAAGGAGCTGGACATGACCTTTGGCCCGCAAGTGCGCTTTATCAAGGCGTCCGGGACCGGCATCGACCAGAACCTGCCGCCGTCGGCCGGCTTGCAATTCTTCGGCCTCGTCGACATCAACGGCCAGACGGAGCAGATGACCGTTCGCCTGATGGACCGGGAAGATCAGGAGTTGTGGCAAGTGACGCTCGATCCCGCCGGAGGCAGCGTGTAACCCGCATGGGAGATTTGCCGTCCGTCAAGACTTTGCCGCCGCCCCCTTTCGCGAATGCAAAAAAACCTGTATGAGCCGCCCAATTGAAGATGTGGGCAGTTCCCAGATACGCCCCGAAACCTCCGAGTATTCACAGATGAAGATGCGCAACATCGCGATTATCGCACACGTTGACCATGGCAAAACCACGCTTGTCGACGAACTCCTCAAGCAGTCGGGCTCCTTCCGCGACAACCAGCGCACGACCGAGCGCATGATGGACTCGAACGACCTCGAAAAAGAGCGCGGGATCACCATTCTGGCGAAGGCCACCTCCATCGAATGGAAGGGCGTCCGCATCAACATCGTCGACACCCCCGGCCACGCCGACTTCGGCGGTGAAGTCGAGCGTATCCTGTCGATGGTCGACGGCGCGATTGTTCTCGTAGACTCGTCGGAAGGCCCGATGCCGCAGACGAAGTTCGTCGTTTCCAAGGCGCTGAAGGTCGGCCTTCGCCCGATCGTCGCGATCAACAAGATCGACCGTCCCGACGGCCGCCACGAGGAAGTCATCAACGAAGTCTTCGACCTCTTCGCCAATCTCGATGCGACCGACGAACAGCTCGACTTCCCGATCCTCTACGGTTCGGGCCGCAACGGCTGGATGAACGTCAATCCGGAAGGCCCGAAGGAAGAGGGTCTCGCGCCGCTTCTCGACCTCGTTCTCAAGCACGTTCCGGAGCCGAGCGTCGGCGAAGAAGACGGCGCGTTCCGGATGATCGGCACAATCCTTGAAGCCAACCCCTTCCTCGGCCGCATCATCACCGGCCGCATCCATTCCGGTTCGATCAAGCCGAACCAAGCCGTGAAGGTTCTTGGCCAGGACGGCAAGCTGATCGAAAACGGCCGCATCTCCAAGATCCTCGCCTTCCGCGGCATCGAGCGTACGCCGATCGAAGAAGCCCATGCGGGCGACATCGTCGCGATCGCCGGCCTGTCCAAGGGCACGGTTGCCGACACTTTCTGCGATCCCTCGGTCACCGAGGCGCTGCATGCCCAGCCGATCGACCCGCCGACCGTTACCATGTCGTTCATCGTCAATGACTCGCCGCTCGCCGGCACCGAAGGCGACAAGGTTACCTCGCGTGTCATCCGCGACCGCCTGTTCAAGGAAGCCGAAGGCAACGTCGCGCTGAAGATTGAAGAAGCCGAAGGCAAGGATTCGTTCTACGTCTCCGGCCGCGGCGAATTGCAGCTTGCCGTTCTGATCGAAACCATGCGCCGCGAAGGCTTCGAGCTTGCCGTATCGCGCCCGCGCGTCGTCATGCACAAGGACGAAGCAACGGGCCAGATGCTGGAACCTATCGAAGAAGTGGTGATCGACGTCGATGAGGAACATTCCGGCATCGTCGTCCAGAAGATGTCCGAGCGCAAGGCAGAGATGTCGGAACTGCGCCCGTCCGGCGGCAATCGCGTTCGCCTGAAGTTCTTCGCGCCGACCCGCGGCCTGATCGGCTACCAGTCGGAACTTCTGACCGACACGCGCGGCACGGCGATCATGAACCGCCTGTTCCACGACTACCAGCCGTACAAGGGCGACATTGGCGGCCGTGTGCAGGGCGTCCTGCTCTCCAATGACGCCGGCGAGTCCGTTGCTTACGCCATGTTCAACCTGGAAGATCGCGGCCCGATGATCATCGACGCCGGCGAGAAGGTTTATGCCGGCATGATCATCGGCATCCACACCCGCGACAACGATCTGGAAGTGAACGTGCTGAAGGGCAAGAAGCTCACCAACATGCGCGCCTCAGGCAAGGACGAAGCCGTCAAGCTGACGCCGCCGATCCGCATGACCCTCGACCGCGCCCTCTCCTGGATCCAGGATGACGAACTGGTCGAAGTGACGCCGAAGAACATCCGCCTGCGCAAGATCTATCTCGACTCGAACGACCGCAAGCGTTTCGAAAAGTCGCGCGGCGCCGCATAAGCGGACGCTTCACGCTGAATGGAAAAGGGCGCCGCGATCCCCCATCGCAGCGCCCTTTTCATTTTTTCGGATCAGGATTTCAGGACGCCGCTCTTCCTGGCACTCCAGGTGGCGATTACGTCCATCAACGCTGGATTAAGGCAGTCGTAGGGAGGCAGGCCGAGGTCGCTGAGGCGCTGGCGGATAGCGTTCATATCGGCCGGATCGGTGCCGGCTTCGATGATCGACGAGACGAAGGCCGCGAATCCGGGCGGTGCCCAGCCATCTGTGTCGAAGCGTTCGGGGTGAACAAAGTCCAGCCCCTTGAAAGCATGGTCGCGTTCCACCGGGCCGTACATGTGCACGCCGCAGCCCTTGCAGGCGTGGCGCTGGATCAGCGCCGATTTGTCGACCACCTCGAGCTTGTCGCCGTTTTCAAGCACGGTGATCTTGTCATGCGGAACGACGGCAACGATCGAGAAGGTCGCACCTGCCGGTTTCCAGCATTTCGTGCAGCCGCAGGCGTGGTTATGCGCGACGTCGCCATCAACCCTGACCTTCACGGGCCTGTCGGTGCATTCGCAGACGAGAATGCCGCCGTTAAAGCCTGGCGAGCCCTGCGGCACGCCATTGTCGATCAGCGGATGTAGAGAAACGGTACCTGTCATGTTCTCCTCCCAGTGCCGGCCATGGTTTCGCCCCGCCGCGCCGGCAGATCGCGGCAGAACGCCTCGACACGCAGCATAGCACGATGCCACACGGAGTCGCCCCGTGTTCAAAAGGGTGCTGCGGTGCTCACCAGCCCGCCTTGATGAATTCGACCGGGCCGCCCTCGACATCATCGTCGAACACGGCACAGGTCAGCTTGCCCCCGAAGACGCAGCCACTGTCTATATTCGTTCGGTTGCCGATAGTCCGGGGATTGGCCCTTGACGGCGTATGCCCATGGCAGAGGTGCTTGCCCCAGTAGTAGGCCGAGGATTCCGGCCGCAGCCAGAGCAGGTCCTGCGGCGATTGCTGGTCGAGCGCGACATCGGGATTGACGCCCGCATGGACGAAGAGGCGGTGTGCGTCCAGATGCATGAGCGGCAGCCGGTCGGCCCATACGAGATCCTCCATTGGCACCCTGCCGCCGTAGGACAGCTCGGTCTCCAGCCCGCCATTGTCGAGCCACCAATCCCGATCATAGCGGCCCGCATAGGCGCCCACCATCATGTCCTCATGATTGCCCTTGAGCATGACCCATTGCCAATCCGGCCGCGCCGGGCCCGCCTTGAGCAAGGCGATCACGCCCCGGCTGTCGGGACCGCGGTCAATATAGTCCCCGACGAACACGGTCGTTCCGGAAGCCCAGCGAGCCTCGATCCTGGCGAGCAGCTTGCGCAGAGGCTCGAGGCAACCATGGATGTCACCGATTGCGAAAGTATAGCTCATTGGACATTCCGCCGCTGCGGCAAGCCGCATCGCCGCATGTCGCCCAAAAGTGCGCAGCGGCGCGATGCGCCTCAGGGGCAGAATACAACGATCCGTGACAGACGGGTATGCTATCGCCCACAAAGCGCGGCACATATGAAAAAAGCCCCGTCATCACTGACAGGGCTTTTGGAATGCAGGCACCGAGGGAAGCGGGTTTTACGCTGCTTCTTCCTGCGCATCTTCTTCTTCGAGGAGCTTGCCGCGCTTGGGACCCTTGCTGAGGTTGGCTTCGACAAGGCGGACGGCTTCCGTTTCCGACATCTTGTTCACGGCTGCGATCTCGCGCGCCATGCGGTCAAGCGCAGCTTCGTAGAGCTGACGTTCGGAATAGGACTGCTCCGGCTGGTTCTCAGCCCGGTAGAGATCGCGTACGACCTCGGCGATCGAGATCAGGTCGCCGGAATTGATCTTGGCATCATATTCCTGCGCACGGCGGGACCACATGGTCCGCTTGACGCGCGCCCTGCCCTGGACAACCTTCAATGCACGCTCGACGAAATCGGTTTCGGACAGCTTGCGCATGCCGATGCTGACGGCCTTGGCAACCGGCACCTTGAGACGCATCTTGTCCTTTTCGAAATCGATCACAAACAGTTCGAGCGACATGCCCGCAACCACCTGCTCTTCGATTGCGACGATCTGTCCAACGCCATGAGCCGGATAAACGATCGATTCACCGGTCTTGAATCCATGGCGTGCTGAAGATTTTTTCTGCTGGGTCGTCATTCGTTTCAAAAACTCCCTGTTACGCTCCCGGCTGCAAGCCGGGGCCGGGTCAGTCAGGCCCGGGATGGACGGGGGCACCGTCGGGTGACTCCATGCTGATCCGAGCCAACGGTCATCAAATCGATCCTCTGCGTGGCGATCACACACAAGCAACAGACGTTGCGTATTTGGGGTCAGCCGCGCCGGAGGACTCTTTTGCTTTCGTGATGGTTTTCAGGCACACGCGTGCCGTGATGTGGATCAGTTTTTCGACCCTATCATAAAAAACTGTCGAAATCAATAATTTGCTTCACAACGACGGATCAGACCAACCTGTCCGGCAGGGACACGGTTAAGCCACAATTGCCAAATTTTCGCCACTTTTCGCGACCGGAAAAACGCGCTGTGAACCGTCGCGGAAAGCGCCTGAAAGATCAGTCGCCCTTGCCGGGCTCCGGCGAAAAATATTTCTCGTACTTGCCTTCCACGCCATCCATTTCCTTGGCTTCCGGCATCTCGTCTTTCTTGACGGTGATGTTTGGCCATTGCGTGGCGAAATCAGCATTTACTTTCAGCCACATATCGAGGCCCGGCTCGGTATCGGGCTTGATGGCCCCGGCCGGACATTCCGGTTCGCAGACGCCGCAGTCGATGCATTCGTCGGGATGAATGACCAGGAAATTCTCGCCTTCATAGAAGCAGTCCACCGGGCACACTTCCACGCAATCGGTATATTTGCAGCGTATGCAATTGTCGGTCACGACATACGTCATGAGGTACTCCAGCGATTTCTCACATTCGATGGCAGACAGCAATCGAGAGCGAAGCCCGCTTGTCCGCATCCATCCAGGATATCAGCCCGCCAACGCCTATCACGGCGCAACAGAACTGCGCATTTGTCCCGTCAGGTAAAGGCTTTGCCTGGGCTTTGCAAGGATAATCCATACGCCAAAGCACCGCGTGGAGGGACAGTTTTCTAATCCTCTTGCCAGCCCGGCCGCAGCCGGTCCACATCGCGGCGCTCCTTCTTGGTCGGCCGGCCGCTGCCGCGCTCGCGTGTCGCCTGCTCGAACGCGTTCAGCTTTTCGCCCGGCACGGGGGGCGGGGTCAGATCCTCGTAGAGAAGCCGCGCTTCCTCGTAGGGACCGCGCCGATTGCCGGGCTGCAGGACACGCACCGTCATATCCCGCCGATCGAGCGAAAGAACGACGACATCGCCGGCTTTCAGTGCAAAGGAAGGCTGGGTGACACGGGCGTCGTTGACCCGGACGTGCCCGGCCTCGATCGCCTTCTGGGCGATCGAGCGGGATTTTTGCAGGCGCGTGAAAAACAGCCATTTGTCGAGACGCTGGCGGAGAACCGACAGGGACTGGGGCTGCTTTTCGCTCATGGCCTTATTTCTTCATCTGCTCCTTCAGGGCAGCGAGCTTGGCGAAAGGTGAATCCGGATCGATCGGCTTTTCCTTGCGCGGCGGACGTGCCTCGAACTTGGCGGCCTGCGGCTTTACGCCGCGGTCGTTGCGATCGGGACGATCCTGGCGATCGCCTTTCTCATGGCGCTGACCATTCTGCGGCTTGCCGCCGTCACGACCGCGGTTGCGGTCCGGACGACCGCCGCCCTTGCGATTGTCATCGCCGCGGGCTTCACGGCGGCCATCGCCCTCGCGGCGCGGCTCGCCACCATCGCGGCGGGCTTCACCCTGATGCGCCCGATTGCCGGCGCCGCGGTGGTTGCCGTGCGGGCGACCGCCGGAGCGCTGGTTGTCGTTGCGGCCGCCGGGGCGCCACAGAAGAACCGGCTTGGCTTCGACCGGCTCTGCGGGCTCGCCCGCCAGTTCGGCGACGACAGCTTCCGCCTCCGGAGCGGCCGCAGCGGCCGCTGCCTGTTCCGGCACCGGCTCGGAAGCCTCTTCGCTTGGCGCATCCGCGTCGTCATGGTCGGCCGTCTCGGCCGGCGCTTCGACCGCGGCCCCGTCCGCCGGCGCGGACGCACCACCCGCCTGCGCAGCCAGGAATGCCGCAGCCTCCTCGGCCTTTACGCTGTCGGCGCGATAACCGAGCCCCTTGAGAATCTCTTCCATGTCGTCGGGGGTCGCGCCGAGAATGGACAGCATGGCCGTCGTCGCGGTGAAGCGGCGGCCGTCATAGGCCCCGTCCGGACGCGGCGTCGTGCCCGGCTTCCACTGCAACAGCGGCCGGATGAGGTCGGCGAGCCGCTCGAGAATATCGATGCGGACGGCGCGCTTGCCGAGGAACCGGAAGCCGGCCAGCTTGTAGAAGGTGCGCTCGAAAGACGGATCGGTGACGACCGAGGTACGGCCAGCCGCCAGAACCGGGATGAGCTCGCCATAGCCGGGCTTGTCCAGGCCGTCATTCTTCAAGGCCCAGAGCAGCGTGATGAGCTCGGCCGGAGCGGGCTTCAGCAGCGCCGGCATGAAGATATGATAGGCACCGAAGCGAATGCCGTGGCGGCGGATCGAGGCGCGTGCCTCCTGATCCAGCGACTTGACCTCGTCGGCGACGTCGCGGCGGAACATCACGCCGAGATTTTCCACGAGCTGGAACGCCAGGCCCTTGGCAAGGCCCTCGAGATCCTCGGCACGCGACAGGTCGTCGAGCGGCTTCAGGACCGTCGAGATGTGGTGGTTGACGAAGCGCTCGATGCGGGCAAGCACGTGATCACGCGCATTGCCCTGCAGCTGCTCGTCGGCAAGCAGGATGACGCGCGGGCGCATCACATGGTCGCTTGCGGCAAGCCGCGCAACGGGTTCGCCGACCCAGCGCACGAGGCCATCGGAAGCCAACGCCAGATCGGCATTGCCCGCCGCATGCAGGCGCGCGGCGCGCGCTTCAAATTCCAGCGCCAGCGCCTTCTGGGCGGCGCCCTGCACCGCACGCGCGTCGAGCCCGTCGGTCACTGCCGCCAGCGTGAAACGGAACCCGGCCAATTGTCCCACATGATGCCCTTCAACGAAGACATCGCCATTTACACTGATTTCAGCTTCCAGCATCGCATTCTCTCTCAGGCGCTTCATGAGCACAGATGTCCTGCGATCAACAAAGCGTTTCGTCAACCTTTCATGTAACGCGTCAGACAATCGATCTTCGATTTCCCGCGTCTTTTCTTGCCAGTGTGTCGGATCGGCAAGCCACCCTGGACGGTTAGACACATAGGTCCATGTCCTGATTTGTGCAATTCTCGCGGACAATGTGTCGATTTCACCATCCGTCTGGTCCGCGCGGCGAACCTGTTCGGCCATGAAATCTTCGTTCACTGTGCCACGCCGGACGAGATCGGCATAGATCGTCGAGATCAGATCGGCGTGTTGCGCCGGGGTTATACGACGATAGTCGGGAAGCGCACAGGCCTCCCAGAGTTTTTCTACACGCTCCGGTGTCGTTGCGACACTGGTGATTTCGGGAAAACGCGAAAGATAGTCCAGCGCCTGCTGGTCGACGGCCGGCAGAGCCCGCGTCAGGCCGTTTACCGTGGGTGCGGCATCGAGGCTTTTCTTCAAAGCCGCAAGCGAGGCGAAGCTGACCGCCTTCGAGCGCCATTGCAGCACCCGCACCGGGTCGAACTGGTGCGATTCGATGCGGTGGACAAGCTCGTTGTCGAACGGCTCTACCCGCGACGTGACGCCGAAGGTACCATCGCGCATATGCCGCCCCGCGCGGCCGGCGACCTGCGCCAGTTCCCCGGGGTTGAGATTGCGGAACTGATAGCCATCATATTTTCGATCCTGGGCGAAGGCGACGTGATCGACATCGAGGTTCAACCCCATGCCGATCGCATCGGTCGCGACCAGATATTCGACATCGCCCGCCTGGTAGAGTGCAACCTGCGCGTTGCGCGTGCGCGGCGACAGGGCGCCGAGCACGACGGCTGCCCCACCCCTCTGGCGGCGGATCAGTTCGGCGATCGCATAGACCTCTTCCGCCGAGAAGGCGACGATCGCCGTGCGCTGCGGCAAGCGGGTGATCTTCTTCGAGCCGGCATAGAGAAGCTGCGACAGCCGCGGCCGCTCGACGACGGTGATGCCCGGCAGCAATTGCTCGAGGATCGGTCGCATGGTCGCTGCGCCGAGAAGCAGGGTTTCGCTTCTGCCGCGCAGATGCATCAACCGGTCGGTGAAGATGTGGCCGCGTTCGAGGTCGCCGGCGAGCTGCACCTCGTCGATGGCGACGAATGCCGCCTTGGTCTCGCGCGGCATGGCCTCGACGGTGCAGACCGAGAAGCGCGCCATATGCGGCGCGATCTTCTCCTCGCCGGTGATCAGCGCGACGTTGTGGGCGCCGACCTTTTCGACCAGCCGCGTATAGACCTCGCGGGCAAGCAACCGGAGCGGCAATCCGATCACGCCGGATTCATGCGCGACCATGCGCTCGATCGCATAATGCGTCTTGCCGGTATTGGTGGGGCCGAGGACCGCGATCACACCGCGGCCGCTCAAGATCATGGGTTGGTCACGCACTTTATCGATCCTGCGCACTTTCACTCTGCGAAGGCCATTCACGGCGGAAAGCCGTTTCAACCGGCGCAGCACACATGCCCACGCAACGACACAAACGCAAGGGTGCCGGAGCATGAAATACTGCAAATGGGACTCGCGGCCTGCATTTCCACCCGCATTTACCGGAATCGGAACAGCCACGGAACGAATCGGAGACGAATCGCTGACTCGCCTGGATTCATTGTTTGTTCACTGCTAGATATTGATTTACTAAGTCGGATTCGCACCACATGCTGAATCGCTTGATCCTTGGAAGAACGACCCGTGGCAGTTAGCCTCATCGGGCCGCGCAGGCTGTGAGATTCAGAATCCAAACTGCTGAAAATTCAGAAAAATTTTACCACTTTGGTTAATCGGCTCGCCGTCGGCGCAGCGACTGGCGAGGCCGCGGTCAAAGGCTGAACGAATCGGCGACGAATCGCCGGCACCGCGAATTTCCCGATTTGTTCCCTACAAGATATTGTGGGTGCAACGAATATTTAACCATAGGAAAAATTGAGTCTTTTGCCAGATTCCGGCCGCCGCTTTAATTTTTTCGCCGAATCCGAATATCCCATCTGAGACGTGCAAGCGGGAGCGGATCGCCCGACAATGCAAAACGGCGCCACAAGGGCGCCGTTCGCAAAGCACGAGGGCAATCCGCGGTCAGACGAAGAACTGGCCGCCATTGGCAGAGATCGTCGAACCGGTGATGAAGCCTGCGTCGTCGGAGGCCAGGAACACGGCGATACGGGCAATCTCTTCCGGTTCGCCGAGACGGCCGACGGGAATCTGCGGAATGATGCGTTCCGCCAGAACCTTTTCGGGGATGGCGCGGACCATTTCGGTGCCGATGTAGCCGGGGCAGATGGCGTTGACGGTGATGCCCTTGGCAGCGCCCTCCTGCGCAAGCGCCTTGGTGAAGCCGAGATCGCCGGCCTTCGCTGCCGAATAATTGGCCTGGCCCATCTGGCCCTTCTGGCCGTTGATCGAGGAAATGTTGATCACGCGCCCGAAATTCCGGTCGCGCATGCCGGTCCAGACCGGGTGCGTCATGTTGAACAGGCCGCTGAGGTTGGTATCGATGACGTCCTTCCAGTTCTCCGGCGTCATCTTGTGGAACATGGCGTCGCGGGTGATGCCGGCATTGTTGACGAGAACCTCGATCGGGCCGAGATCGGCCTCGACCTTGGCGATGCCGGCAGCGCAAGCCGCATAGTCGGAAACGTCCCATTTATAGGTCGGGATGCCGGTTTCGGCGGTAAAGGCCTGAGCCTTTTCGTCATTGCCGGCATAGTTTGCGGCAACCCTGTATCCTGCGTCCTTCAAGGCAATGGATATGGCCGCGCCGATGCCGCGCGAACCGCCAGTGACCAATGCTACTCTGCTCATCCGTCTCTCCCTTTTAGGTTTCTGGCCAGATGCCTGTGCTCGCAGATGCGGGCACGATTGTTCCGGCTCTTGCTCGTGAATTTGCCCCGGCCACGGGGCCGGAGCGGTTTGACTAGCGGATGATTGTCACAGCCGTTCGACACACATGGCAACGCCCATGCCGCCGCCGATGCAGAGTGTTGCAAGCCCCCTGGATACGCCGCGGCGCTTCATTTCGAACAGCAGCGTATTGAGAATGCGGGCGCCGGACGCGCCGATCGGATGGCCGATGGCGATGGCGCCGCCATTGACGTTGACGATCGACGTATCCCAGCCGAGATCCTTGTTGACCGCGCAGGCCTGCGCCGCAAAGGCCTCGTTGGCCTCGACAAGCTCGACATCGCCAACCGACCAGCCTGCCCTCTCCAGCGCCTTTCGCGAAGCGGGGATGGGACCGGTGCCCATGATCTGCGGATCAACGCCGGCGGTTGCCCAGGAGACGATCCGGGCCAGCGGCTGGATGCCGCGGCGGCCGGCTTCCTCCTCGGTCATCAGCAACGTTGCGGCCGCACCGTCGTTGAGCCCGGAGGCGTTGCCAGCGGTGACGGTGCCTTCCTTGTCGAAGGCCGGGCGCAGCTTTGCCATCGAGTCCAGCGTGGCGCCGTGGCGGATATATTCGTCCTGATCGACGGTGACATCGCCCTTGCGACCCTTGACGACGAACGGAATGATTTCATCGGCAAAGCGACCGTCCTTCTGGGCGGCTTCGGCCTTGTTCTGCGAGGCAAGCGCGAAATGGTCCTGCTCGTCGCGCGAAAGCTGCCATTTCTTGGCGATGTTCTCGGCGGTGGTGCCCATGTGATAGCCGTAGAAGGCATCAGTCAGGCCGTCCTTGATCATGGTATCGACCATCTTGAAGTCGCCCATCTTGACGCCGCCGCGCAGATGCGCGCAATGCGGCGCCAGCGACATGGACTCCATGCCGCCGGCCACGATGATCTTGGCGTCACCGGTGGCAATCTGCTGCATGCCGAGTGCAACCGCACGCAGGCCGGAACCGCAGAGCTGGTTCATGCCCCAGGCGGTGGCTTCCTGCGGAAGGCCGGCCTTGATCGCAGCCTGGCGGGCCGGGTTCTGGCCTTCGCCGGCCGACAGAACCTGACCGAGGATCACCTCGTCCACTTCGCCGGCATCGACGCCGGCGCGCTCGAGCACACCCTTGATGACCGCCGCGCCGAGTTCGTGGGCGGGCGTATTGGCAAATGCCCCGTTGAAAGACCCGACGGCGGTGCGGCCGGCGCTGGCGATGACGATAGAGGGAGTGCTCATCAGATATTTCCTCGTTCATTTTTTTCGCAACTGTCGAAGACTGGCAAAGGTCAACGCCCAAGTCAAACGCCATAATGCAGCGACTGCCTTTTCCGATCCACAATCCAGACGCGAAAAGAAATTTTGCACCTGCGTCGTCGCATTGCACAAAGAGATTGTCAGAACAGGTTTTTTACGGATACTCTGAAAAACTCAATAAAGACGGGAGCATGGGGAGGAGACCCTGATGGCAAAACACGACGGCCAGATCGTTATCAAAAAATACGCCAACCGGAGGCTCTACAATACCGGAACCAGTACATACGTCACGCTCGACGATCTCGCGGTCATGGTCAAGAAGGGGGAGGAATTCACCGTCCTTGACGCGAAATCAGGCGAGGACATCACGCATCAGGTGTTGACGCAGATCATTTTCGAGCAGGAATCCAAGACCGGCAACACGCTGTTGCCGATTTCCTTCCTGCGCCAGCTGATCTCCTTCTACGGCGACCAGATGCAGATGGTGGTGCCGAGCTATCTGGAACATTCGATGCAGGCCTTTACCGACCAGCAGGTGCAGATGCGCGAGCAGATCAACAAGGCCTTCGGCGACACGCCGCTCGGCAAGAACCTCGCGGTTCCCTTGCAACTGGTGGAGGAACAGGTCCGGCGCAATACCGAGCTGTTCCATCAGGCGATGCAGATGTTCTCGCCCTTCATGGCAGCGACACCGCAGGCCAGGGAGCCGCGCAAGGCCGAAGCCAAGGACATCGACGAGTTGAAGGAACAGCTTCGCGCGCTGCAGACGAAGCTGGAAAACCTCGGCTGATCCAGCCTTTGCCGCGCCTGCCGAAGGCGCGGCACTGGCCTTGATCCTTACAGTCCGATCGAGACATCCCGGCCGGCGCTGCGCATCGACACCGAGAAGCCGGCAATCACATCGATGAAGCTGATCGTCATCAGGATGAAGAAGGTGTGCGTCGCCGCATTGGCGACCAGCAGGAATTCCACCAGGAAGACGATGAACAGCATCATCGACAGCAGGTGATCCATCAAGGCCTTGGAACTGACACGGGTCGCCTTGAGGATTTCGACGAAAAACAGCACGAGCGCGATGACGATCACGAGATCGCCGACGCTCATCGTCCAGACGGCGCCCGAGAGCATCGTCATCGACAGGACGGTGCTTTCGAAGACCGCGACACCGCCGCTTCCCAGCAGTCCGACCATTCCGAGATTGTAGAGAATGAACGGCAGGATCAGCAACGGAATGGCGGCGATCATCGGCAATGGCTCCCAATTTATGGCACCGGCCGCGCGGCCGGACGTCGATCGATATTTGCCTACAGCACGGTCATGGTCAAGAAAATGACCGTCTGGAAGGAACGCCGCAATCAGCCAGCTGGCAAGCAGACAACAGAAAAGGGCCAGCGAAAGCCAGCCCTTCAAAACTTCAGCCTGACGGCAACGCTGATTAAGCGGAAGCCTTCGGGGTCAGAACCTGGCGACCGCGATACATGCCGGTCTTCAGGTCGATGTGGTGCGGACGGCGCAGTTCGCCGGAGTTCTTGTCTTCGACATAGGTCGGAGCCTTCAGCGCGTCAGCGGAACGGCGCATACCGCGCTTGGACGGGCTTGTTTTTCTTTTCGGTACAGCCATTTCATACTCCACTTATCGGGCAAAACTCTGTTGAGCGGCCAGACCGTTGGCCGGGACAAACAGATGTCAATCTCGGAATTTGCCGGGCTTATACATGCCTCGCAGGCGTTTGACCAGTCCCCACAGGTATTTTTTCATGATAACCGGCGGCGGGACGAATCACGCTTCGTCCTCCGGCACGATCCAGGTTTCCTGCAGCGCCGCCTCCTGCCACTTGGCAAAGGCAGGGTGCGTCTTCACCGCATCCATATAGGCGAGCGAGCCGGGATTGCGGGTAAGGTCATAGACCTCGAACCGGTTGACGACGGGAGCAAACATGGCGTCGGCGGCGGTGAAGCGGCCAAACAGGAACGGGCCGCCGGAGCGGGCCACGGCCTCGCGCCAGATCGTCTCGATCCGCTCGACATCGCCCAGGACATCGTTCGGCAGGTTGATCGCCCGCTTTTCGCGGCGCATGTTCATCGGGCAGGCGCCGCGTAGCGCCCGGAAACCGGAGAGCATCTCCATGGAATAGCTGCGGGCGACCGCCCTTTCGGCCGGATCTTCCGGCCAGAGGCCGGCCTGCGGGAAAAGCTCGGCGACATATTCGATGATCGCCAGCGATTCCCAGACGCGGATATCGCCATGATGCAGAACCGGAACCCGCCCTGTCGGCGAAATATCCCTGAACTTCGGATTGCCGGCCTCAAAATCGAAGGGGATGACGACATCCTCGAAAGGCACGCCGCAGGCTTCCAGCGCCAGCCAGGGCCGAAGCGACCAGGAGGAATAGTTCTTGTTGCCGACATAGAGCGTGAGCTTGGTCACCGGTGTTCTCCAATCCTCGTGAATGAGGCTCACGCTATAAAGGGAAAGCCACGTTCAGCGCCAATGAAAAGGCCTGATCTCATTCATAAAGGCATTTGATATATTCGCCGGACCGGCCGGCACGGCGCTCGATCACGGAGGCGAGCCGCCGCAGGCCGCGGCCGGGCTTGCCTGCATTGCGCTCGAACGGATTGGGCAATGCGACAGCCAGCATCGCGGCCTGGCGGCGCGTGAGCTTGGCGGCAGAAACACCGAAGTGGTGGCGAGCCGCAGCTTCGGCGCCATAAATTCCGGGACCCCATTCCGCGACGTTGAGATAAAGCTCCATCATCCGCTGCTTGCTCCAGACGAAATCCGCGACGAGCGCCAGGGGAAGTTCCATCCCCTTGCGGATAAAGGAGCGGCCGTTCCAGAGAAACAGGTTCTTTGCGGTCTGCATCGGGATCGTCGAGGCGCCGCGGGTGGACTCGCCTTCCAGCGCATCCGTGACGACACCGCGCATCTGCACCCAGTCGACACCATCATGGAGACAGAACTGCCCGTCCTCCGACATCATCACCGACCGCACGAGATTGGGAGAAATCTCGTCGAAGGAGACCCATTGGCGGTCATAACCGCGCAGAAACAAGAGATCGCGCAGCATCAGCGTCGAAATCGGGTGAATGAAGCTGGGGATATAGAGGATGATCAAGACATAAGGCAGGAGGACGATGGCGGCCGCGATCAAAAGCATACGGCGCCAGTGCCGGCGCAAGATATCGCGCCACCCTCGCGAACGGCTGGAAGACACGTCTTCCTCCTCTTCCCGAGTCTCCGGTACGATGTCCACCCCTGAAGCGCCCGCCTGATAATCCATAAAATTCTCATAGAGCAAGAACGGCCAAATTTGAACGGTTTTCTCTGCCCTGTACCGACAGCAGGGCCGTCGCCTGCCGATATGGTAAAATCCCGTTGCCAGCGGCCTAACTGTCATGCCAAAGAGCGCCGCATGAGCGAAAACTCCGCATCCTTCAAAATCCGCCTGAAGAACAATGCTGCAGAGGTCGAGGCCTGTCTGGCCGGTATTCTCACCGACACGGCACAACCGGATGAAATCGCCCGGCCGGAACCGTTGCTGGCGGCCATGCGCCATGGCGTGCTGAACGGCGGCAAGCGCCTGCGTCCGTTCCTGGTGATGGAGAGCGCGGCCCTTCTCGGCGGCGATGCGCAGGCGGCACTGCGCATCGGCGCGGCATTGGAATGCGTCCACAGCTATTCGCTGGTCCATGACGATCTCCCGGCCATGGACGATGATGATCTGCGCCGCGGCCAGCCGACCGTGCATATCGCCCATGGCGAGGCAAACGCGATCCTGGCCGGCGACAGCCTGCTGACGCTCGCCTTCGATATCATCGCCGCACCCGAAACAGGGCTTCAGGACCGGCAGAAGACCGAGCTGGTCCTGGCACTGGCGCGTGCCTCCGGCATCGGCGGCATGGCCGGAGGCCAGGCCCTCGACCTCGCGGCGGAAGGCTTAGCGCTCGACGAGACAGGCATCACCACGCTGCAGGCGATGAAGACCGGCGCGCTGATCCGCTTTGCCTGCGAGGCCGGCGCCATCATAGCCGGCAGCTCCGATGCCGATCGGCGGCTGATGCGGCAATACGGCGAAAAGATCGGCCTCGCCTTCCAGCTGGCCGACGACCTTCTCGACCTGACGGCCGACGCCGAGACGATGGGAAAGGCGACCGGCAAGGACGCTGCCCGCGGCAAGGGCACGCTCGTTGCCCTGCACGGGAAGGACTGGACCGAGGCCCAGCTCGCCCGGCTGGTGCAGGAAGCTGCCACGCTGCTTGAGCCGTTCGGTGAGCGGGCGGACGTTCTCAACGAGGCCGCCCGTTTCGTCGCCAATCGCAGGAGCTGACCGATGAGCAGGTTCTGGTCGCCGATCGTCGGCACGCTGAAGCCCTATACGGCAGGCGAGCAGCCGCGCATCGCCAACCTCGTCAAGCTCAACACCAACGAGAACCCCTATGGTCCGTCGCCGAAGGCAATCGCCGCCATGCAGGCGGCCGTGGCCGATACGCTGAGGCTCTATCCGGACCCGAGCGCGCTTGCACTGCGCGAAGCGATCGCCAGGACCTACGGCGTCTCGCCGGACGAGGTTTTTGTGGGCAACGGTTCCGACGAGGTCCTGGCACATGCCTTCGTGGCGCTTCTCAAGCACGAGAAGCCGCTGCTCTATCCCGACGTCACCTACAGTTTCTACCCGACCTATTGCCGCCTGTTCGGCATCGAGGCCGTCGACGTGCCGCTGAACGACGATTTCGGCATCGACATCGGTGACTATGACCGTCCCTGCGGCGCGATCATCCTGCCCAACCCGAATGCGCCCACCGGCATCGGCCTGCCGCTGTCGGCGATCGAGACCCTTCTTGCAGCGCATCCCGAGCAGCCGGTGGTGATCGATGAAGCCTATATCGACTTCGGCGGCGAGAGCGTGATCCCCCTCACCCGGAAATACGACAATCTGCTGGTCATCCACACCCTGTCCAAGTCGCGCTCGCTGGCGGGTCTGCGGGTCGGCTATGCCATTGGCCAGCGGCCACTGATCGATGCGCTGGAGCGCGTCAAGGACAGTTTCAACTCCTATCCGCTGGACCGCATCGCGCAGGCGGGCGCCACCGCCGCCATCGAAGACACCGCGTGGTTCGACGAGACGCGCCATGCCGTCATCGCCTCGCGAGACCGCGTTTCCGGTGCACTGCGCCAGCGGGGCTTCGAGGTGCTGCCTTCGCAGGCCAACTTCGTGTTTGCCCGTCACCCGGACCACAGCGGCGAGGCACTGGCAAAGGGCCTGCGCGAGCGGGCGGTGCTCGTGCGCCGCTTCGCCGAGCCGCGTATTTCCGATTTCCTGCGCATCTCGATCGGCACGCCGGAGCAGTGCGATGCGCTCATTGCGGCACTGGAAGACATTCTCTGACGGCTTTCGTTCGCGCGGTACGGGTCGCTTCAACCTTTGCAACAAGGTGCGGTCCCGATGTCCGACGTCCCGCCTATGATCGCCAACGCCTCGCGCGGCCCGCTATCCTCGCCGTCATCGCGAGCTGAGCCAGGCCGCAAGGCGGGCCTGTCGCTGGTCTTCGGAGGGGCAACGGCAGAAAATATTGTCGCCACGACAAAATGCCTGTTTCACCGAAAGGAATAACGGGCATAGTGGCGCCGAAAAAACCATCGGAAAATCACCTATGTCCTACCTCTTGCCTTATCTGCCGCAACTCATGGTCGCCTGGGGCGCTTATCTGATCGCCACCGCCTCGCCAGGCCCGGCCGTGCTTG
This sequence comes from Rhizobium giardinii bv. giardinii H152, assembly GCF_000379605.1. GTDB lineage: Bacteria > Pseudomonadota > Alphaproteobacteria > Rhizobiales > Rhizobiaceae > Pararhizobium > Pararhizobium giardinii. The sequence continues at coordinate 70,358 of NZ_KB902702.1, forward strand.
CCATCATCGGCACGTCGATCAGTCGCGGGAGAAGCTCCGGCGTGGCGCTGGCGCTGGGCGTGCTGACCGGTTCCTACATCTGGGCGATGCTGACGGCCGCGGGGCTTTCCGCGCTGATCCGCTCCTACGGCCAGGCGCTGGTCATCCTGAAGATAGCCGGCGGTCTCTATCTGCTCTGGCTGGCGTTGAACGCGCTGAGGGCGGCACTTCGAAAAGAGCCACCGAAAGACATCGCGGAGAATGAGGTTGCGCCCTCCCTGCACCGGCTCTACCTCAAGGGATTGGGTATCCACCTGACGAACCCGAAGGCCATTTTCAACTGGATCATGCTTGTCTCGCTGGGGATGCCGAAGGACGCACCGGTCGGTGTCACCGCAGCATTCATCGCCGGCTGCATGGTGCTCGGCGTCGCGGTGTTCACCGGCTTTGCGCTTCTGTTTTCACTCGGCGCGGTGAACCGGGTCTACCGCAAGGCGCGGCGCGGGATCGAAGGCGCGATGGCCGGTTTCTTCGCCTTTGCCGGATTGAGGTTGCTGACGGCCAAACTGTAGCCTATTCGGCGGCCGCCTGGCCCCGGCCGAAGCGCTTCTCGATGTAGTCGGAAACCAGCGCCTCGAAATCGCCGGCGATATTGGTGCCGCGGATCGTCATCGCCTTCTTGCCGTCGATATAGACCGGGGCGGCCGGAAGCTCGCCGGTGCCGGGCAGCGAGATGCCGATATCGGCATGCTTGCTTTCGCCCGGGCCGTTGACGATGCAGCCCATGACCGCAACCTTCAGGCCTTCGACGCCCGGATATTTTTCACGCCAGACTGGCATGTTGCGGCGGATATCGTCCTCGATCTTGCGGGCAAGCTCCTGGAACACCGTCGAGGTCGTGCGGCCGCAGCCGGGACAGGCGGCAACGACCGGGATGAACTGCCGGAAGCCCATGACCTGCAACAGTTCCTGCGCCACCTGCACCTCGCGGCTGCGGTCGCCGCCGGGCTCGGGGGTGAGCGAAATGCGGATCGTGTCGCCGATGCCCTGCTGCATCAGGATGCCGAGCGAGGCGGCAGAGGCGACGATGCCCTTTGAGCCCATGCCGGCTTCGGTCAGGCCGAGGTGCAGCGCGTGGTCGGAACGGGCGGCCAGCATCGCATAGACGGCGATCAGGTCCTGTACGTTCGAGACCTTGGCCGAGAGGATGATGCGGTTGCGCGGCAGGCCGATTTCCTCGGCCAGTTCCGCCGAGATCAGCGCCGACTGTACGATGGTCTCGCGCGTGACTTGGCTGGCCGTCAGCGGAAATCCCCGGGCCTGGTTGTCGTCCATCATCCGCGTCAACAGTTCCTGGTCGAGCGAGCCCCAGTTGACGCCGATGCGCACCGGCTTGTTGAAGTCGATGGCGCGCTCGATGATGGCGGCGAACTGCTTGTCCTTTTTGTCTTTGAAGCCGACATTGCCGGGATTGATGCGGTATTTTGCCAGCGCCTCGGCGCAGGCCGGATGGTCGGCGAGCAGCTTGTGGCCGATATAATGGAAATCGCCGATCAGCGGCACGTCGAGGCCGAGGCGCTCGAGCCGCTCGCGGATCTTCGGCACGGCGGCAGCGCTTTCGTCGCGATCGACGGTGATGCGCACCAGTTCGGAGCCGGCACGATGCAGTGCCGCGACCTGCGCAACGGTGGCGTCGACGTCTGCCGTGTCGGTATTGGTCATCGACTGCACGACGACGGGTGCAGATCCCCCGACGATCACGCCACCGACATCGACGGCAACGGAGGCGCGGCGCGGCTGCGGATCAAAATCGAAGGCGGAAGACATGAAAGCCCCTTGCACGTGCTGTTGCGGCGATTTCCCCTGAGGTGGATGAGGAAGGCCGCCTTGTCAACGGCAACATCATGGATTGACGGCGAATTGATGACCGCAAGGCCGCATGTTGACCTCAGTCGTGCCCCTTCGGATCGGCGTGAACCGCATGATGCGACAGGAGAAGCACCACGATGAACAAGGCCGGAATGCAGGTGAAGATGATCGAAAAACCGGTGTGCTCGGCGATGAAGCCGATCAGTGACGGCGCAAACAGCATGCCGGAGTAACCCATGAAGGTAGCGACCGACAGCCCGATGCCCGGGGCCAGTCCCGGCATGTTGCCGGCAGCGGAAAAGGCGATCGGCACCATGTTGGAAATGCCGACGCCGGCCAGCGCAAAGCCGATGATGGCCAGCGGCGCGTTGGGCGCAAGACCGGCAAGGACGAGGCCGACCAGTGCCGTCAGCGTGCAGACGCGCAGGGTCTTCACGCCGCCGAAGCGGTCGCGCACGTGATCGCCGGCAAAGCGCATGATCGCCATGGTCGCGGAAAAGGCGGCAAAGCCGAAGCCGGACAGGGCGACCGAGGCGCCGAGTTCGTTGCGCAGGTAGAGCGCGCCCCAATCCAGAACGCTTCCCTCCGGCACCATCGAAAACAGCGCCACCAGACCGATCAGCCAGGGAAGCGGCGTCTTCGGCAGACGCAGTTTCTGCCTGGCGACATCGGGATGCGGCCGGTCGTGGAGAATCATCGGCCAGGCAAGGCCAAGCACCACAAGACAGAACAGCGTGACGAGGATCGCGTGCGGCAACACGCCAAATTGCGCCATGATGACACCGCCGCTTGCCGAACCGATGAGACCGCCAAGGCTCCAATAGGCATGGCAGGACGACATGATCGCCCGGCGCATCGACTTCTCCACCTCGACCGCATTGGCATTCATCGCCACATCCATGGCGCCGACGAAGCCGCCGAGCAGGAACATGCCGATCGCCGCCGTCCAGACATTCGGCAAAAGCGTCAGGAGCAGGAGAAGCGGCGACAGGATGATGGCGGTAACCTTCACGACCTTCTGCGAGCCGAGCCGGGCAATGAAGCCGCCGGCGATCGGCATCAGCACCAGCGAACCGATGCCGAACACGAGGATCAACAGGCCGAGCACGCTTTCGCCGATGCCGAGCTTCTCCTTGAACTCCGGGATCTTCGGCGCCCAGCTACCGGTGACGAAGCCGTTCATCAGGAATAGCAGCGACACCGCCAGGCGGGTTTTCGGCATATAGCCCGAGCGGACGGCGGCCTGCTGCTGGATTGTGCTTTGCTGAGCCATGATCTTTTTCCTGTGCAATCCACTGCCGGATTCAAACCGTGATTTCGATGAGGTTGCCATCGGGGTCCTTCAGGACCGCCTCGTAGAAGCCATCGCCCGTCATGCGGGCGGGAGAGATGAGAATTCCTGAAGCCGCCGCCTGCGCGGCCATTGCATCCACGGCCTTCCGGCTTCCGAGCGACAGCGCAAGATGGGCGTAGCCCTGCCGTTCCTGAAGCACCTCTCGCGTGATCCAGGGACCCTGCATCACCTCGATCGAGGGGCCGCCCTTCAGCGTCAGGAAGCGCGAGCAAAAGCCGGGGCGGCGGGCGCTCTCGTAGAGATCACCCACGACCGCGCCGAACGTGTCGGCCCAGAAACGGCAGAGGCCGTCGAGGTCGGCTGTCCAGAGGGCGACGTGAGCTATCCTCATGCCTTGGTCTTTCGGGCGTGGGCGATGACAATGCCGGCCGCTTCGTAGCGACCGACGGCATCTGCCGGCGCATCGTGCTCGACAATGAGCGCCGAGCATTGAGCTGCCGCGATGACCCTGTGCGGCGCCGAGGTCGCGAATTTGTCGTTGGTGATTGCCGCCAGCACCGATGCGCTGCCGAGCGCGACAAGCCGCTTGAATTCGGCATCCTCGTATTCGAAGACGGTCAGCCCGGCGTCGATATCGGCGCCACAGGCGCCGAGAATGCAGAGATCGGGTCGCAGCGTCTCGATGTCGCGCTGCGCCCTGGCGCCGACCGCAGCGCCGACACGCCGGTCGATCTTGCCGCCGATGACGATCAGATCAACCCCTGGCTTGTCCATCAGTGCGGCGGCAATCAGCGGCGTGTTCGTCACCGCCGTCAGCTCCAGATCGTCCGGAAGCGCCTCGGCAATCGCCAGATTTGTGGAGCCTGCGTCGAAGAAGACGGTCGTTCCCGGCTTGATGAAGGCAAGAGTGGCAGCGGCAAGTGCCGCCTTGCGCTCCGGCGCCTCGCCGACACGCTGGGCAAGGGTCGTGCTGCCGGGCGAAACCGGCAGCGCGCCGCCATAGACCCGCTCGCAAAGCCCTGCGGCGGCAAGCTCGCGCAGATCACGGCGAATCGTATCTTCGGAGACGTTGAATTCCTGCGCGAGATCGACAGCCAGCACCCGCCCGGACGCCCGCAGGCGGTCCTGGATCAGCCGTTGACGTTGTTGAAGAAGCAGTTCTGCCTGCATGGTTCGGCCACATCGTGCATGATTACGGATAAATCGGCACAAACAGGCATACACAGGTTTTCCTGGCACTTCAACCGATTTGTGATCGCTTCTGGAAAAATTTGCCGCGAAAACCGGCAAGCCGCCTTGAATTTGAGCGATCGGCGCCAATTTTGCGTGGAAACGCCCGGAAATTGAGAAAAACCTTTCGCTGTTGCGTCGCACAATTGAAGTTTTGTGCGCTGTGGGCGGCGGGACCATATGCGATTGTCCTCTCACACCGGCGACGGGCCGGACAGAAAGATGGAAAAAGACAATGAAATGGGTTCACACACTTCTCGCCGCCGCCGCCATCGCGCAGCTGGTTTCGATCGCTCCGGCCTTTGCCGGCGAAAACCTTGAGGCCGTCAAGTCGGCCGGGGCGCTGAAGATCGGCACCGAAGGCACCTACGCACCCTTCACCTATCACGACGAAAGCGGCAAGCTCGTCGGCTTCGACGTCGAGATCGGCGAAGCGATCGCCAGCAAGCTGGGCGTCAAGGCCGAGTTCCTCGAAGGCAAGTGGGACGGGCTGATCGCCGGTCTCGACGCCAACCGCTACGACGCCGTGATCAACCAGGTGGGCATCACCGAGGAGCGCAAGAAGAAGTACGATTTCTCAGAGCCTTACATCGCCTCCAAGGCCGTTCTGATCGTCAAGGCAGAGAATGAGGAGATCAAGGATTTCCCCGACCTTAAGGGCAAGAAGGCCGCGCAGTCGCTGACCAGCAACTTCGGCAAGCTGGCAGGGGCCTCCGGCGCCGAACTCGTCGGCACCGATGGCTTCGATCAGTCGATCCAGCTCGTCCTGACCGGCCGTGCCGATGCGACGATCAACGACAGCCTGTCCTTCCTCGATTTCAAGAAGCACAAGCCGGATGCTCCGGTGAAGATCGCCGCCGAGCAGGCGAATGCCGACTATTCCGGCATCATCATCCGCAAGGGCGAGCCGGAGCTTCTCGACGCGATCAACAAGGCGCTGGCCGACATCAAGGCCGACGGCACCTATGACGCGATTTCGAAAAAGTATTTCGGCGCCGACGTTTCGAAGTAACGCGACTGAGGTGGATCAGTTTCCCCAAGCCCTGTGAACGCCCCGCGAACGGGGAGAAGGGACGACGGAGGCTGCCGCTTGTCCCTTCTCCCCGTTCGCGGGGAGACGGCTAGGGTGAGGGGCGGATGAGGGGCCGTTACCGGTTTCGCCGCTTCGTTCTGTGAACTATAAGGCGTGATCCGTTCCGGAAGCTCCGGGGCGGATCATGTCGTTTGAAAGGCCCTGTCCGTGCCCTCCTGGCTCCAACTCATGCTCGATTCGCTCCTGCCGCTTTTGCGGGCCGGACTGATCTTCACCATCCCGCTGACGCTGCTGTCGTTCGGTCTTGGCCTGGCGCTCGGGCTTCTGACGGCGATTACCCGTCTCTTCGGGGCCAAACCGCTGGTCGCCGTGGCGCGGTTCTATGTCTGGGTCATTCGCGGCACGCCGCTGCTCGTCCAGCTTTTCGTCATCTTCTACGGCCTGCCGAGCCTCGGCATCCTGCTCGACGCCTTTCCCGCGGCGCTGATCGGCTTTACGCTCAACATCGGTGCCTATACGTCCGAAATCATCCGCGCCGTCATCTCCTCGGTGCCGCGCGGCCAGTGGGAGGCGGCCTATTCGATCGGCATGAGCTGGGGCCAGGCGATGCGCCGCACCATCCTGCCGCAGGCGACCCGCGTTGCCGTGCCGCCGCTGTCCAACACCTTCATTTCGCTGGTCAAGGACACCTCGCTCGCCGCCGCCATTACCGTGCCGGAACTGTTCCAGACGGCCCAGCGCATCGTTGCCACGACCTATGAACCGCTGATCCTCTATATCGAGGCGGCGCTGATCTACCTGGCGCTCAGTTCCGTTCTCTCTGCCCTGCAGGTGCGGCTGGAAAACCGCTTTGCCCGCTATGGCGGCTTCCTGGAGGCGCGCACATGATCGAGCTCACCCATATCGAAAAGCGCTTCGGCGACAATGTCGTCTTGAAGGACATCAGCGTCACCATCGCCGAAGGCACCGTAACAGCGCTGGTCGGCCCCTCCGGCGGCGGCAAGAGCACGCTGCTGCGCTGCGTCAACCTCCTGGAAATCCCGACCTCCGGCGCGATCCGGCTGGGCGAGGAGCGCATCGAGTTCGCCCCAAACAGGAAGACCGGCTGGGACGCCATTCAGCGCCTGCGCCGCCAGACCGGCATGGTCTTCCAGAACTTCCAGCTTTTCCCGCACCAGACAGCGATCGAGAACGTCATGGAAGGGCTGGTGACCGTCCTGAAATGGCCGAAGGACAGGGCAAGGGCCCGCGCGAACGAACTGCTGGAAAAGGTCGGCATGGCCCACAAGGCTGACGCCTGGCCAGCAACGCTCTCGGGCGGCCAGCAGCAGCGCGTGGCGATCGCCCGCGCGCTGGCCCCTTCGCCGCGCGTGCTTCTCTGCGACGAGCCGACCTCGGCGCTCGACCCGGAACTGGCCGAGGAAGTCGTAGAGGTCTTGAACCGGCTCGCGGCCGAAGGCACGACGATGATCATGGCGACCCACGACCTGCGGCTTGCCTCGAAAGTCGCCGACCAGGTGCTGTTCCTCGACGGCGGCCTGATCGTCGAAAGCGGCCCGCCTAGGAACATCTTCCAGACGCCGCAGCGGGAACGAACGAAGAAGTTCATTTCCTCGCTGAACATGGGCAACGACTACGAGATTTGAAACGCAAACGGCCGGGCAAAGCCCGGCCGTTTCTTTGGTATCGGAATGCTCAAGCCCCGTAGACGATCAAAAGATCCTTGGCGTCGATCTGGTCGCCGGTGCGCACCAGCACTTCGGCGATGGTGCCGTCCTTTTCGGCGTGCAGCGCGGTTTCCATCTTCATCGCCTCGATCGACAAGAGCACGTCGCCGGACTTGACGGTCTGGCCGGGCGAAACGGAGACCGTCGAGATGACGCCCGGCATCGGCGCGCCGAGATGGGTGGCGTTGCCAAGATCGGCCTTGCGGCGCGCGGCGCTCGAGGCCGAGCGGTTGCGGTCCGGCACCTTGATCAGGCGCGGCTGGCCGTTGAGCTCGAAGAACACCTTGACCATGGCCTGCTCGTCCGGCTCGCTCTTGGCCTGGTGCAGGATGACCAGCGACACGCCCTTTTCGAGTTCCGGCAGCAGTTCCTCGCCGGCCGATAGCCCGTAGAAGTAGGCGGGCGTCGGCAGCACCGAGACCGGACCGTAGGTTTCGGCGGCCTGCGCATAGTCGGTGAAAACCTTCGGATACATCAGATAGGAGGCGAATTCGAAGTCGCTGACCTTGCGCTCCAGCTTGGTCTCGATGTCCTTGCGCTCCTTGTCGAGATCGGCATCCGCAAGCAGCGAACCGGGACGGGCGGTATAGGCCTTCTCGCCCTTCAGTGCCTTTGCCTGCAGCGCCTTCGGCCATCCGCCCGGCGGCTGGCCGAGATCGCCCTTCAGCATCGACACGACCGAATCCGGGAAGGAGACGTCCTTGGCCGGGTTCTCGACATCGGCGACCGTCAGGTCCTGAGAGACCATCATCAGCGCCATGTCGCCCACCACCTTGGAGGACGGCGTCACCTTGACGATGTCGCCGAACATCTGGTTGGCATCGGCATAGGCCTGCGCCACCTGGTGCCAGCGGGTCTCCAGCCCGAGCGAGCGGGCCTGTTCCTTGAGGTTGGTGAACTGGCCGCCCGGCATTTCATGCAGATAGACTTCCGACGCCGGCCCCTTGAGGTCGCTTTCGAAGGCGGCATACTGGTTACGCACCGCTTCCCAGTAGAAGGAGATGCGGCGGATCCACTCGGGATCAAGGCCCGGATCGCGCTCGGAACCGCGCAGCGCCTCGACGATCGAGCCGAGACAGGGCTGCGAGGTATTGCCGGAGAAGGCATCCATCGCCGCATCGACGACGTCGACACCGGCATCCACAGCGGCAAGGACGGTCGCGGCGGAAATGCCCGAGGTATCGTGCGTGTGGAAATGGATCGGCAGGTCGGTTGCCTCGCGCAGCGCCTTGAACAGCACCGTCGCCGCCGCCGGTTTCAGCAGGCCGGCCATGTCCTTCAGCGCGATCATGTGCGCGCCGGCCTTTTCCAGCTCGGTGGCGAGCGCGGAGTAGTATTTCAGGTCGTATTTCGGCCGGGCGGAATTGAGGATGTCGCCGGTATAGCAGATCGCCGCCTCGCAGATCTTGTTCTCCTCGGCGACCGCGTCCATCGAGACGCGCATGTTGTCGACCCAGTTGAGGCAGTCGAACACCCGGAACACGTCGATGCCGCCCTTCGCCGCCTGGCGGACGAAGTATTTGACGACATTGTCGGGATAGTTCTTGTAGCCGACGCCGTTGGCGCCGCGCAAAAGCATCTGCAGCAAGAGGTTCGGTGCATCCTCGCGCACCTTAGCGAGACGCTCCCAGGGATCCTCGGTCAGGAAGCGCATCGACACGTCGAAGGTGGCGCCGCCCCAGCATTCGAGCGAGAACAGGTTGGGCAGGGCACGGGCATAGGTACCGGCGACCCGGGCGATGTCATAGGTGCGCACGCGGGTGGCGAGCAGCGACTGATGGCCGTCGCGCATGGTCGTGTCGGTCAAAAGCACGCGCTTTTCCGCCCGCACCCACTCGGCGAACTTCTTCGGACCGAGCGCATCGAGCTTCTGCTTCGTGCCGTCGACGATCGCCGCATTGCTGTGGGGAACGATCGGCTTTGCCGCATCCGCGCTCGGCTTCGGCCGGCCCTTTGCTTCCGGGTGCCCGTTGACCGTCACGTCGGCGAGGTAGGTCAAGAGCTTGGTGGCGCGGTCCTGGCGCTTGACCTGCTGGAACAACTCGGGCGTCGTGTCGATGAAGCGGGTGGTGTAGGAATTGTCCTTGAATTTCGGGTGGCTGATGATCGCTTCCAGGAAGGTGAGGTTCGTCGCCACCCCGCGAATACGGAATTCGCGCAGGGCGCGGTCCATGCGGGCGATCGCCTCGGCGGGGTTCGGCGCCCACGCGGTGACCTTGACCAGCAGCGGATCATAAAAGCGCGTGATGACAGCCCCCGGATAGGCCGTGCCGCCGTCGAGGCGAATACCGAAGCCGGACGCCGAGCGGTAGCCGGTGATGCGGCCATAGTCCGGGATGAAGTTCTGTTCCGGATCTTCGGTGGTGATGCGGCACTGCAGCGCATGGCCGTTGAGACGGATGTCCTCCTGTTTCGGCACGCCCGATTCCGGCGTGCCGATGGCAAAGCCGTCGAGGATGTGGATCTGCGCCTTGACGATGTCGATGCCGGTCACGACTTCGGTGACGGTATGCTCGACCTGGATGCGCGGATTGACCTCGATGAAGTAGAATTTGCCGGTATCCATATCCATCAGGTACTCGACGGTACCGGCGCCGATGTAGTTCGTCGCCTGGGCGATCCGGGTCGAATAGCCGGCCAGTTCCTGGCGCTGCGCTTCCGTGAGATAGGGAGCCGGAGCGCGCTCGACGACTTTCTGGTTACGGCGCTGGACCGAGCAATCCCGCTCGAACAGATGCACCACGTTGCCATGGGTATCGCCGAGCACCTGGCTTTCGACGTGGCGGGCACGCTCGACCAGTTTCTCCAGATAGACCTCGTCCTTGCCGAAAGCGGCCATTGCCTCGCGCTTGGCTTCCGTCACCTCGCGGATCAGATCCTTGGGGTCGCGGATCGCGCGCATGCCGCGCCCGCCGCCGCCCCAGGAAGCCTTCAGCATGACCGGATAGCCGATTTCTCCGGCGAGGCGCTGGATCTCGGCAGGATCGTCCGGCAATGGTTCGGTCGCCGGCACGACCGGCACGCCGATCTCGATCGCGAGATTGCGGGCGGCGACCTTGTTGCCGAGGCGCCGCATCGTGTCACCGGTTGGCCCGATGAAGATGATGCCGGCCGCCTTGCAGGCGTCGACGAATTCCGGGCTTTCCGACAGAAGGCCGTAGCCCGGATGGATGGCATCGGCGCCCGACAGCTTGGCGACGCGGATGATTTCATCGATCGACAGATAGCTCTCGATCGGACCGAGATCGCGTGCGAGGTGCGAGCCGCGGCCGATCTGGTAGCTTTCGTCCGCCTTGAACCGGTGCAGCGCGAGCTTGTCCTCCTCCGCCCATACCGCAACCGTTTTTATTCCCAGCTCGTTTGCAGCGCGAAACACGCGGATGGCAATTTCAGAACGATTGGCGACAAGGATCTTTGAAATGGGCAAGTCGGACTCCTCAAGACTTGAACGCGGTCATGCTGCACCGCGAAAAGGACTATTAGCGGTTCATGACAGGAAGTTCAATTTCAGAGTCGACATGAGGGCGTTCAATTTCGTCAGGAAATCAATCCCAGCCGGAAGGACAGGGCAACCGCGTGGTGGCGGTTTTTCGCGCGCAGTTTTTCCTGGATGCCGTTCATGTACCAGTCGACGGTATGGTTGGAGATGTCGAGGATCCGGCTGATCTCGTTCGAGGTCATGCCGTCGGCCAGGTAGTTCAACGCTTCCATCTCGCGGCGGGTCATCTGCACGTCGACGCTGGAGACCATTTCGGCGAGGACCGCCGGATCGGTCAATTCCAGAAGTCGCCAGAAGATCTTCTTGGCAATGCCGTCGAACAGGCTCATCTCCACCGGGCTGAGATCGACGACGCGGCCGCCGAGCGACAAATTGCCGAGCAGTCCGCGACGCCCATGGACGGGAAAGATGTACCCGTCGTGAAGGCCATAACCGCGCGCCTCGACCATCATGCGTTCCATGCGCTTGCGGTGCGGATCGGAGCGGAAGGCAACCAGCGTTTCGCGCCAGCGGAAACCGCGCTGCGCATGGCCGAGAAAGCGTATCGTCGGGTCGATGATGACGTATTTTTTCTTGATGTAGATCTGCGGCCAGCCGTCCGGCCAGCGCCCGGCAAGCAGCAGGCTCATGGGATTTTCATTCGGCTTCGGCTGGCGGACGATTCCGTAATAGTCAAAGCCGTAGCGGTCCAGGACTCGCTCGAACTCCTGAACGATTTCGTCCCTGCTCGTCATTTCGTCTATGAGCGCCAGAAACTGCACCAGCAACGTAATATTCATAAATGCCCCTTGAAAAAATTCATTCCAGTCTTTCGGCAGCGTCCACCGCAGCGCAACATGAATGTCCTGTTCAGCACCCATTCATGTTGCAATCGCAATAATCCCTCCGTCAGCCATGGAGCCACCTAACACCGCATCGCCGTTCACCTGCAAGGCGCGAAAAATAGCAAACTATGAATAATTTTACCGGACGACACGTGCAATTTGTCTCCCCCGGTATCTATCACAGATGGGCTTGTTCGTTCGACCTGAAAGTTGATCAAGACGATGTTTTGTTTTGCCGTGGAAAACAAAGGAAGAACTGGAGATTTACCGGGAAGAACTAAGCGGGGTTATCAAGGATGATGATTCACGACGTTCATTTTCGGAGGATATCCTTCGTTCTCAGTAACTTATACCGCGATGCAAATGTCCTGTTGCTTTTCATTGCACCGCAACCAACTGCCCAAGAGGGATAAGACAGTGTCATTGTTCCAGGTCTATGCAAGAGCGCTTCAGTATCTTGCCGTCCACAAACTTCGCGTCTCGGCCATTGTTATCGCCAACATCGTGCTGGCGGTCATTACGATTGCAGAGCCCATTTTGTTCGGCCGCATCATCGACGCGATCTCATCCAAACAGGCCGTGACACCGATGCTCCTGATGTGGGCCGGTCTCGGCGTCTTCAACACGATCGCTTTCGTGCTGGTCGCCCGCGAAGCCGACCGGCTGGCGCATACGCGCCGCTCGACCCTGATCACGGAAGCCTTCGGCCGCATCATCGCGATGCCGCTTTCCTGGCATAGCCAGCGCGGCACCTCCAACGCCCTGCACACGCTGCTGCGCGCCTGCGAGACGCTGTTCGGCCTCTGGCTCGAATTCATGCGCCAGCACCTGGCGACCGCCGTGGCGCTAACGCTGCTCGTACCGACAGCCTTTGCCATGGACATCCGGCTGTCGCTGGTCCTCGTCGTGCTCGGCGTTCTCTACGTCGTGATCGGCAAGATCGTGATGACGCGCACCAAGGAAGGCCAGGCCTCTGTCGAGGACCACTATCATACCGTGTTTTCGCATGTCTCCGACTCGATCAGCAACGTCTCGGTCGTACACAGCTACAACCGCATTGAGGCAGAGACCCGCGAGCTGAAGAACTTCACCCAGAAGCTGATCTCGGCCCAGCTGCCGGTCCTCGACTGGTGGGCGCTGGCCAGCGCACTGAACCGCATGGCCTCGACGATCTCCATGATGGCCATCCTCGTCATCGGTACCTTCCTCGTCCAGAAGGGCGAACTGGGTATTGGCGACGTCATTGCCTTTATCGGTTTTGCCGGCCTTCTGATCGGCCGTCTCGACCAGATGAAGGCCTTCGTGACGCAGATTTTCGAAGCCCGCGCCAAGCTCGAGGACTTCTTCAACCTCGAGGATTCGGTCCGCGACCGGGAAGAGCCCGCCGACGCCGGCGAGCTGAACCATGTCCGCGGCGAAGTCGAATTCCGCGATGTGTCGTTCAACTTTGCCAACTCGAACGAAGGCCTGCGCAACGTCTCCTTCACCGCCAAGGCCGGCCAGACGATCGCCATCGTCGGCCCGACCGGCGCCGGCAAGACGACGCTGGTCAACCTCTTGCAGCGCGTGCACGAACCGGCCAGCGGCAAGGTCCTGATCGACGGCGTCGACATCTCGACGGTGACCCGCAAGTCACTGCGCCGCTCGATCGCCACCGTGTTCCAGGACGCAGGCCTGCTCAACCGGTCGATCTGCGAGAACATCCGCCTTGGCCGTGAAGACGCATCGCTGGTCGAAGTCGCGGAAGCAGCTCAGGCAGCAGCGGCGGCCGACTTCATCGAAGGTCGTCAGGGTGGCTACGACACCAAGGTGGGCGAACGCGGCAACCGGCTCTCCGGAGGCGAGCGCCAGCGCATCGCCATCGCCCGCGCAATCCTGAAGAATGCGCCGATCCTCGTTCTCGACGAGGCGACCAGCGCGCTCGACGTCGAAACGGAAAACCGCGTCAAGACGGCGATCGACAACCTGCGCAAGGACCGCACGACCTTCATCATCGCCCACCGCCTGTCGACGGTGCGCGAGGCCGACCTGGTGATCTTCATGGATCACGGCCGCATCGTCGAGATGGGTGGCTTCAACGAACTCAGCCACAGCAACGGCCGCTTTGCATCGCTGTTGCGCGCAAGCGGCATCCTTACGGACGAGGACGTCCGCAAGAGCCACGCTGCGGCCTGACCGACGGGCAGCATGCGTTTCCACATTTCCCCTCATGGCGCTGCCATGGGGGATTTTTTTATGCGGGGTTGCCCCGTCGATATATCACCCGTTGGATGAAGTGGGGCTTTCAGCCAGCCAGCCGACAAAAGCCGAGGCGGTGTTCGGAAGGCTGTCGAAGCGGTGCGCCGGCAGCCAGCAGGTACCCCAGAGGTTCGCAAATGACCGCGGATCCTGCCCTCAAGCCCTGACGGCCTCGGGCCGCGACAACCCGCCAAGCCAATCGAGATAACGCGCATAGGCGAAATGGAGCCCTATGCCGACGATGACGAACAGCGAGCCCCAGAGCGGGTCACGCCCCGTGACGAACAGAAGCACCTGCCCCGCCATGGCAAGGATCGTGCCGAGGATGAACACCGGCAACGAATGGCGCCCGATCATCACCAGCGGATGATCGAGGCGCAGCCGCGCCATCCGGCTGAAAACGGGAAAGACTGCCAGCAGATAGGCAAGCGCCAGAACATGCAGCAGGCGCGTCAGCGACAGGAAGGTCTTGTCGAAACCAGTCAGAACAGCTGGCAGGCCGTAGGAGAAGTCGATGTTCCACCAGGAAAACACGACCCAGAAGAACGACAGCGTCACATAGCCGGCGGACAGGGCCACCAGCACCGGGTGACGCGGCAGGCGCTTGCCGGCGCGCGCGCGCATCATGCAGATCATGCCGATGACGAACAGGAACTGCCAGGACCAGGGATTGAGAAACCAATAGCCTTCATCGAGGAAATTGATCGGCACGATCGTGAAAACGCCGGCGGCGAGCCAGAGTGCGGCGGACGCGACGAACAGAAGCAGGGGGCTGCGGCCGTAGAGCCAGAGCATGCCCGGCAAAAGCAGGAAGACGACTGCATACATCGACAGGATGTTGTTGTAGCCCAACTGGTGACCCAGCAGGACCATCGCAACGAAGCCCTGTTCCGTGTGGTCGACCAGCGGGCGAATATTGATCTCGCTGATCAGGTCCTGCCGCCCGAAATAAAGCGCTCCGCCGGCGAAGATCGCCAGCGTGATGATGCTGGTCATGATATGCGCGACGTAGAGCGTGAACGCCCGGCGCCAGATCTTCAGGCTGAGCGCGAGGCGGTTGCCGACATTGAATTTCCGCCCATAGGCGAGCCCCGCAGAAAGCCCCGAAATCAGCACGAAGGCTTCCGCCGAATCGGAGAAGCCGAAGTTCTTCGGCGTCAGATATTCGAGATATTGCCCCGGCACATGATTGACGAAGATGGTGATGAGGCAAAGCGCGCGAAACACGTCGAGGCGGGTATCACGCTTAGCAGGGATGGATCGCTTCGTCCCGGTCTGTCCGTCATCGGCAGACGGTTCGAATTGCAGTTTTTGAAGCATTCAGAATGTTCTCGTCCGAGTTCAGTGCCCCCTGCCCCCTTGACGCAATACGAGTGCCGGCAGTCAGAACGAAGCCGGCCTTGCAACTTGCGATGCAAAGCCGGCTGCACGTCCGACGTAGCGCCGGCAGCTAGACTAAAACGCTTTCATGCGCGTTTTTTGTGACAGTTTTATTGATGCTGACGATCGGCTCGCCGCTTTGCGCATCTTTCGTCACGGAAATGACCTGCGCCTTGCCGTCGATGGTCAGCGTCGCCGAGAAACCATCCCAGGCGTCCGGCAGGACCGGGCGAACCGTCAGCGTCCCGCCCTGTCTGCGAATGCCGAGAATGCCTTCGACTGCTGCTCTGTAGAGCCAGGCCGCCGAACCGGTGTACCAGGTCCAGCCGCCGCGTCCGGTCAGAGCGCCGTCGCCATAAATATCGGCAGCGACCACATAGGGTTCGACGCGATAGTGATCGGCGCCTTCGCGATCCTTGGAATGGTTGACCGGATTGAGCATCTCGAAAGCGCGCCATGCGTCTTCCGTGCGGTTTTGCGCTGCAAGCGCCAGCACGACCCAGGTTGCCGCATGGGTGTATTGCCCGCCATTCTCGCGGACACCGGGCGGATAGCCCTTGATGTAGCCCGGATCCTGCGCCGTCTCGGAAAGCGGCGGCGTGAACAGGCGGATGATCTGGTGATCGGCATCCGCAAGCTCGGCCAGCACGGCGTCCATCGCCTGGGCTGAACGCGCGCGGTCACCTTCCCCGGACAGGACGCTCCAGGATTGAGCGATCGAATCGATGCGGCATTCCCTGCTGTTGGCAGAGCCGAGCGGCGCACCGTCGTCGTAGTAGCCCCGGCGATAGTATCCACCATCCCAACCGGCGGTCTCCAGCGCCTGCTTGAGACTGGCCAGATGGGTTTCCCAGGCGGCAACCCGCTTGGCATCGCCGCGTTGGCGCGCGATCTCGGTGAAGGAGCGCAGGGTGGCCGCAAGGAACCAGCCAAGCCACACACTGGTGCCGCGGCCTTCGATACCGACGCGGTTCATGCCGTCATTCCAGTCGCCGCCGAGGATCAACGGCAATCCGTTTTCTCCCGTGCGGGCAATCGCCAGATCGAGTGCCAGCGCGCAGTGTTCATAGAGCGTTGCACGCCGCCCGGACACCAGCGGCTGGAAGAAATTGTCGTGCTGGCCGGTTTCCAGCGGAGGCCCCTCGATGAAGGCAATCTGCTCGTCGAGAATGTCCTTGGTGCCCGTTACATTGCAATAATACTGCACGGCATGGCCGAGCCAGACGACGTCGTCGGAGATCATCGTGCGGACGCCCGAGCCGTTGCCCGGCAGCCACCAATGCAGGACGTCGCCTTCCGGGAACTGCCGCGCCGCAGCGTTCAGGATCTGGGCCCGCGCAAGTTCCGGACGGTGAACGATGAAGGCAAGCGTATCCTGCAGCTGGTCGCGGAAGCCGAAGGCACCGCTGGCCTGGTAGAAGGCCGAACGCGCAAGGATTCGGCAGCCGAGGCTCTGATAGGGCAGCCAGGCATTGACCATGTTGTTGAACGCCTTGTCGGGCGTATCGACCTGGAGGATGCCGGTAAAATCCCGCCAGAAGCTGTTGGACGCCTCAAGGACGGTTTCGAACGGCGTGCTGCGCGCCGTTTCAAGATGCTCGAGCGCCTGATCGGCATTATCGGCGTCGCCCATGTAGAAGGTCAGCTCCCGGCTTGCGCCCGGCTCCAGCGAAAGATCGAGAACGAGTGCAGCGCAGGGATCGCCATCCGCGTCGATCACGCCCGACAGGGAGGTACCGTCAAGCACCGCCTTTGGCGCGTAGATGCTGCCGGCGAGGCCGATGAAGTCGCGGCGGCTCGCCGTGAAGCCCACCGGCATTTCGCTCGCCGCCAGGAAAGCCGTGCGGCCGGAATAGTCGATGCTGTAGGGGTTGGTCGCGAGCACCGCCCCACTGGCCTCGTCGCGATGCGACAGGATGAACGGTGCCGTCTTGCCGCGATTGTTGCCGAGCAGCCATTCCGCATAGCCGTAGATCTTGAGGCTGCGCGCTTCGCCGGTGTGGTTCTTCAACCGCATCCGCCAGTATTTCACCGGCGCCTTGCGGTGAACGGCGTGGCTGACCTCGATCTCCAATCCGTCCTGGACGCTTTTGAACACCGAATAGCCCAGACCATGCCGGGTTTCGAAGAGTACGGACTTGCGCCGCGACAGGGCGGCGTAGGGGGAGAGCACGGCACCGCTGTCCATGTCTCTCACGAAGATCGCTTCACCCGGCCGGTTGATCACCGGATCGTTGGTCCAAGGAGTCAGCTGGTAGTCGCGGGAATTGCGGCCCCAGGTGAACGCAGCGCCTTCCGCCGCCACGTGGAAGCCGAAGCTTTCGTTGGAAATGACATTGATCCACGGCTGCGGCGTTGCTTCGCCGCCGCGCAGGCGCGTCACATATTCACGGCCGTCCCTGGAAAAGCCGCCATAGCCGTTCCAGAAATCGAGCCCGGCGCCATTGATCTCGGCTGGGGCCGCATCCCGGTCCGCAGCGGGTGCTGCGAGCAGAGGCAGGACGATCTTGCTCTTCTTGCTGACCGGCTTGGCAAACAGATTTTCCGCGCGGGAGATCTGATCGGAAATCTTGCCGTTGCGGGCATGGAAGACGGCACGCGATGCGGCCAGAAGCGCTGACCACGTTTGCGGTTCCATGATATCGCGGCGGACCGCGAAGATATGCTGGCGCGCGCTGTCCGACAGGCGCAGGCGCAGGTTTTCGCACATGGCATCGAGCGTGTGCTGCATGTCCTGCGCGTAGGAGGAGGCGCGCTCGTTGATGATGACGAGATCGGCTGTGACGCCGCGCGAGCGCAGATATTCCTGCGCCTTCAGGGCCTCACGCGCAATGCTGAGGTCGATGTCATCGTTGATGCGGACGGAAAAGATCGGGAAGTCGCCCGAAATCGACAGCGGCCACAGCGACGATTGCGGTGCAAGACCGGCCTGAACCGTGGCGATGTCGGCACGCAACTGCATGTCGGGATAGGTAAGGTAACGGCCGAGCGTCTGGAAGCTTGCCGCCTCCTGCGAGGTCACGCCGACATGGCGCATCTGCACCTGGGAACGGGTCCAGGCGTGGATCATCTCGTGATTGAAGCTGTCCGGATGGCGATAGCGATCGACCGCCTTGTCGATCTGCTCGCGCCCGGGCGCCGCGATGGTCCAGAAGATCACGCTGACCTTTTTTCCGGCCGGAACGCGCACGATACGGCGCAGCGAAACGATCGGATCGAGTGTATAGCCGTCCGTGCCGGACAGCTTGGCGTCGGCGTCGAAGGCCTGCGCCTCGGCGAGCGTCCGGCCCGTACCGATGAACCGGCGCCTGTCCGTCTCGGCTTCCGTATGGCGGCTGCTGCCGGCATTGTCGACAACCAGGTGAGCCACCTGCATGTCCGGGTCGCCGGGGCTGCGCTTGTTGCGCGTGACGCGGATGACGTCGCCCTTCGGATCGATTTCGGTGCGCAGGAACATCTTGGCAAACAGCGGATGGGCATTGTCCGTGTCGTCGGTCGTCAGCACCGGCTCGGCATAGGACGTCACCTCGATGAAGCGATCTTCCATGCCTCGGTTGAGAAGGATCACCCGGCGACCTTCGGCGTCGTGCTCGGTGGCGACGATGCATTCGACTTCGCTGGTGAGGTCACCGACGGTCTTGATGAATTCCGCCTTGTCGTCGCCGAAGCGGATCATGGCCTTTTCGCCTTCCACCCGGCGCGGTTCGGCCGTTGCCGACCACCAGTTGCCGGTCGCCGTGTCGCGCAGGAAGATGAACGTGCCGGTGCGGTCCTCGCTCGGATCGGCATTCCAGCGGGCGACTGTCTGGCCGTTCCAGCGGGAATAGCCGCTGCCGGTCGCCGTCAGCATGACCGAATAGTGGCCATTCGACAGGAAGACGGTCTCGCGATCCTTGATCAGCGGGTTGTTGACGGTGCGGATTTCGGGGCGAAGAAGATCCTCCTGGCCCTTGCCGAGCGATTCCGGTTCCTTCTTGGTGTTGATGATCGGAATATCGCGTGGCGCCTTTTCCTGCAGCAGCAGTTCGGCCGCTTCGATGACCGGATCGGCGTGGAACCACTCGCGCAGGCGGCCGTTGAAGACGACGTTGGCGACGGCGGCGATCGACATGCCATGGTGGTGGGCATAATAGTTGCGCACCACGGCGCAGGTCTTGCCTTCCGGTACGCGGGTGGGGGTGAAATCGACGGCGTCATGGAAACCGTAGGCGCCAAGCGCACCGACCTCGCGCAGCCGCTCCAGATTGGCGAGCGCCGCCTTCGGATCGTACATGCTGGCAAGGATCGAGGCGTAGGGCGCGATGACGGCGTTCTGGCCGAGGCCGCGCTTGAGGCCGAGCGTCGGAACCCCGAAATTGGTGTACTGATAGGTCAGTTCGTGGTCGCGGGCATTGAATGCCGCTTCCGAAATGCCCCACGGCGTGCCGAGACGACGGCCGTGATTCATCTGTTCCCTGACGATCAGATTGTTGGTCTGGTTGAGGATGCCGCCCTGGGGCTCCTGCATGACCAGAGGCGGCATGAGATATTCGAACATCGAGCCCGACCAGGAGACGAGCGCACCGCGCGCGCCGATCGGCACGATCGGACGGCCGAGCTTGTACCAGTGCTCGGTGGGCAAATCGCCCTTGGCAATGGCAAACAGGCTGGTCAGTCGTGCTTCCGAGGCGAGCAGGTCGTAGCAGGCTTCGTCCAACTCGTTCGTATTCACCCGATACCCGATCGACAGCAACCGCCGCTCCGGACGGAACAGGAAGCCGAAATCCATGGAGAAGGCGATATCCCGCGCCCTGTCGCGCACGACGATCAGCCGCTGGCGCAGCACCTCGATGGCATCGAGATCGAAGACGCCGTCGGCGATGTGGGATTCGCAGGTATTGACGAGAATACCAGCCCATTTCCTGACTTCGCCACTCTGCGCGCTGCGGACTTCATGATCGAGGTTGGCAGTCAGCTTCTGGATGTCACGCGCCAGCACCGCAAGGTTGATCACCCGGATGGAGGCAAATTCCTGCTCGCGCTTGACCACTTGCAACGCACTGTGGAACCCGGCGATCCTCTCGTCCATCAGACGTCGCAGCGGCCGCACGGTCTTGCGGTCATCCGGCAGTTCGGCCAGCACCTCCGACAGGATCGATGCCACATCGCCGATGCCGTCGAGATTGCCCTGAACATGCGCTGACGGCGCTTCGGCCCATTCGCGGCACATCGAGGAGACGGCGATCAGATGTCCGGCGAGATTGCCGCTGTCGACAGCCGAAATGTATTTCGGCTCCATCGTCTCAAGCGGGTTCGTCGTATACCAGTTGAACAGATGACCACGATATTTCGGCATCCGGTCGATCGTGCCGACCGTTTCTTCCAGGCGCCGGACGGTCTCCTCGAAACCGATCCAGCCGAAATCGCGGGCCGACATGACGGATAGAAGATAGACGCCGATATTCGTCGGCGAACTCCGTTCGGCCACAACCGGATGCGGGAGTTCCTGGAAATTGTCCGGCGGCAGGAAGTTCTGCTCTGCCGTGACGAACGTCTCGAAATAGAGCCAGGTCCGGCGCGCGATCTTGCGCAGTTCCTCGACGACGTTTTCCGGCACCACCAGCTGGTCTTCCGTCTCGGCCGACTGGCTGACGAACCAGGCAATGGCCGGAGACAGCGCCCAGAGCAAGGCGAACGGCAGTCCAATGAACGGAAGGCCGGTATCGGAGACGGCCGCAAGCAGCACCGAGACCACCGAGAGGGCCGGGGCGGTCCACATCGACCGGTAATAGTCCCAGATCGTACCGCTGGCTGAACCCTGCACCTGCGCTGCCGTGCGCCATTCGAGCATCAGCTTGCCGCTGACGAAGGTGCGGTAAAGCGAGCGCACGATGGCGTCGGCCATCATGGCGGCGGCGTGGGCAATGAAAACGATGCGCAGCGCGACCTGGGCATTGGCCGCCTGGATTTCAGACAGAACCGCATGCAGATGAGCGCGGGCGACAATATCGTTGCGGCGCGGCATGACGCCGGAGATGAGCGAGAGGGTCGGCGCGACAAACAAGCTGAAGATCAGCACGAACTGCCAGACCAGAGCCTGGGTGGGCTGCATGTAGTACCAGCCCATGACCGAGGCGACGAGCCAGGCGCAGGGGATCAGCGAGCGGCGCAGATTGTCGTACATCTTCCATCGGCCGAGCATGCTGACGCCGTTGGAAAAATCGAACATGTAAGGCAGGAGCTGCCAGTCGCCGCGCGCCCAGCGATGCTGGCGCGACATCTCGACTTCGTAGCGGATCGGGAAATCCTCGACCAGTTCGACATCGCTCACCAGCGCGCATTTGGCAAGCGAGCCCTCCAGGAGGTCATGGCTGAGAACCGCGTTTTCCTCGATCCTGCCCTTCAGCGCTGCCTCGAAGGCGTCGATATGGTAGAGGCCCTTGCCGGTGAACGTGCCCTCGCCGGCGATGTCCTGATAGACGTCGGAAACGGTGAAGACATAAGGGTCGATGCCGCGATTAACCGAAAAGATGCGCTGGAACGCCGAGGCTTCGTTGCCGGTGGTCAGCGACGCGGTGACGCGCGGCTGCAGGATGCCGTAACCGGCGGTCACCTTCTGCGTCACCGGATCGACGACCGGACGGTTGATCGGATGATAGAGCTTGCCGACGAGCTTGGTCACCGCATCGCGCATCAGGCGCGTGTCGGAATCAAGCGTCATGACATACTGCACGTTTTCCGGCACGGTATTGGCGCCGGGCAGGAAGCTTGTGTCGCTGTCGCCACGCAGAAGCAGGTTCAGCTCGTGCAGCTTGCCGCGCTTGCGCTCCCAGCCCATCCAGGCGCCTTCAGCCTCATTGTAGAGACGGCGGCGATGCAGGAGGTAGAAGCGGGTGCGGCCGTCATGGGCATAGCGCGCGCTCAATATGTCGATCTCGCGCTTGGCATAGTCGAGCACGTCGAGATCGGTGGCCGTTTCCTCGACCTTGCTGTCGGCCCAGTCGCTCAGCAGCGCGAAATAGATCTCGCCCTTCGGATTGGCGAGGTAGTGGACCTCGATGTTGCGCACGAGCTCGTCGACATGATCGCGCTTTGAGATCAGACAGGGGACGACCACGAGGGTGCGCGCATCCTCCGGAATCCCGTTGAGAAACTCGTAGCCGACGAGACGCGAGGGCGTCACGCACAGCGTGACCAGCGTATTGAAGAGACCGGCAGCACCTTCGGAAGCCGGAAGCGCGAACAGGAGCAGCATGATCAGCTTTGCCCCGGTCGGAATATCCATCGGGCTGACGAAGACATAGACGGCGATCATCGCCAGGATCGTCAGGATGATGTTGGGACCGGCAATCGCGAGCCAATCGAGCTTGCGGCTCACGCGGATGATGCTTTGCAGGATAGTCGGACGATAGCCGATCCTCTGCTCCAGAAGCCGGCGCTGCTTGCCGACCAGGAACCCGCCGACATTCGGCTCATGCGGGATTTCCTCCGCAGACGCGGCCTGCTCCTTGACCATGTCCAGCGCGATCTGGGTGACTTCCAGCTCGGTGTAGCCGGAGCGGCGAGCCAGTTTTTCGATGGTGTTGCGATACTTGTTGCGCGAGCCGAAATCGAGCGACGAGTAATCCGAGCGGGCGCGCAGGGCATCGTCGAGCTTGCTGACGCTTTCGAACCAGACGGCCCAGTCGTTGTCGTCGATTTCGCGCAGGCTGCGGACGATGTTGCTCATCGTCGCATTGCCGGACGACAGACGGTTCTGCTCGGCGACCAGCGCTTCCTCGACATTGCTGTTGCGCTTTTCCAGCTGCTCTTCGAGCCAGGTGATCACGTAGCCGGACGTCTGCGATCCGTCACGCAGGCGATAGAGAAGCTGCGTCACGAACGTATTGTCTTCGGTCAGCGGCTGGGCTTCCAAAAGCACCGACTTGAACTTCTCCGGATCGCCCAGCCGGACGATCTGGTCGGCGACGTCGTTCGCCTTCTTGCGCATCCCCCGCGAACGATCGACGCGGATGGCGATACGGCGCAGGTTCTCGATCAGCACGAAGCGGAGAATGGACGGCAGCGCCCAGAGTTCACCGATCTTGAAGGTCTCGTGATTCTGGAAACCGGCAACCATCGCCGTGAGGCTCTCGCGCGACACCGTGCTGTGGGTGTGGGCAACATAGAGCCAGGCAAGCGCCATGGTGCGCGGGATCGTCGTGCCGGCCACGTCCAAGGTCGGCAGCTGGCGGTAGAACCTGCGCGGAAAATCGCGCCGCACTTCCTGAATCGACTCTTCGACCAGATAATGGTTGTCGAGCAGCCATTCCGCCGCGGGGGTAATCGAGGCGCCGGCTTCGACGTCGGCGGCCGTCACCTTGTAGACGCGGAAAATCTCGTGTTCATTCTCGCGATGGCGCGGGCGAAACTCGAACGGGAAGAAACCCGGAAGGCTTGCCACGCCATCGCGGGCGAGCGCCGCGCCGCATTCATGAAGCTCATCGATAGTGAAATAGGTCGACCGGATCGAATCGTTGTAATCGATCGGCTTGATTTCAGCTTCGCGCGGAGGCGTGGAATGCGTATTTTGAAGGTTCATCGGTACGGGTTCTGGATCCAGGCGGTGTTGAAGGGTCCGGCTGTGGTCGTCATGCCGGATGGGCGGCTGCCCTGTCGTTTGGCTCTGCGCCGCCACGACCTAGAGACTCGTCTGAGTTATGTCATCAACCGTAAGGTCTCGCGCACGCGGGAAACCATGGGCTTTGACACAGCCCGGAAGGGCCTTGAGGGTCGTGAAGGCGGCAGTCGCTTCGCTGTCAGGGCTGCGTGATGCAAGAAATGGGCATTTTTTAGCCGTAGTGCCAATGTGTTGCAAGGAGTTGGACGCTCCCGCGGGGCGAATTCTATCATACCGCGCTAAAGAACGACCAGTGACGTGGTCCCCTTTCGCACCAAATGAAGTGAAATCCCCTGGGGCTGTCTCTTGGACACTGTTCATTCAGCCCGAAACGCGCACCGCGCGGAAAGGTTCCGCATTTCATTTTTGCAATGCGGCAGTGCCTGGATCTTACCCGACCTGCGCAGTGATCCAGCCACGGAAAGCCTGGCTGATCGGATTTTCAAGCTTGCCTTCCGGGACGACGAGATAATAGCTGTTTTCGGTTTGCATCGGCCGGTCGAACACCACACGTAAATGGCCGCTCGCCAGTTCCTGTTCGATCAGATAGCGCGGCAGAAGCGCAAAACCGAGACCGGCCGCAGCCGCTTCGATGACCATCGAAAACTGGTCGAAGCGGTTGCCGCGATAAGCGGACTTCATCTCGCCGCCGTTGTGCTCGAACCATTGCGCCCACATCTTCGGGCGAGTGGCGAGATGCAGCAGCGGCTTGTCTTCCAGTTCGCTCGGCTCCTTCATCGGATGCTGTTCACAAAGCGCAGGATTTGCCACGGGCACGATGATCTCGCTGCAGAGATAGCTGCAGGTCGCATGCGCCCAGACCGGCTGGCCATAGTGAATGGCGAGATCGAAGTTCTGCTCCTCGAAATCGAAGGGTTGGGAGCGCGAGGCAATATTGATCACCGTGCCGGGATGCCGCTTCAGGAAATCCGGCAGGCGCGGCGTCAGCCAGCGGCTGCCGAACGTCGGCAGCGAGGCGACCGAGAGGGTCGATTCCGAGCGCGCCGAGGCCATCGCCCGCACCATCAGCTCCTCCGATTGAGTCAGCAGCCTGCGAACCTCGGGCAGGAACTTCTGGCCCGCGTCAGAGAGGATCACCCGCTGGCGGACGCGTTCGAACAAAAGCACGCCGATCTGGCCTTCGAGATCCTTGATCTGGCGGCTGACGGCGCTCTGCGTCAGGTTCAGCTCAGCCGCGGCCTGGGTGAAACTGCCGTGGCGCGCAGCGCATTCGAACGCCTGCAGCGTGGTGATGTCTGGAACCAGTCTTCTGCTCAACTTCATTCCCGCCTCGCATGATCATAGTCATAACAGTCGCAATCAATGCTCATTCGACCCGGATATGATACGAAATGAGAATGATCGACCCCATCCATTCAATACTGCGAGGCGTGCTGCCGTGAAAGAGAATAGTTTCGTATCCAGCGACGAGATCCGTGCGGCCTTTTCGGCCGCCATGTCCGCCATGTACCGGACCGAAGTGCCTGCCTACGGCACGCTGATGGAACTGGTCGGGCAGGTGAACGCCGAAACGCTCGCGGCCGACCCCGATCTGCAGGCCAGGCTCGAGGATACCGATTCGCTGGAGCGCATTTCCGAAGAGCGGCATGGCGCGATCCGGCTTGGCACGCCTGCGGAACTCTCGATGATGCGCCGCGTCTTTGCCGTCATGGGCATGCACCCCGTCGGGTACTATGATCTCTCTACCGCCGGCGTCCCGGTTCATTCGACGGCGTTCCGCCCGGTCGGCGACGCCAGCCTGAAGAAGAACCCTTTCCGCGTCTTTACCTCGCTGCTCAGGCTCGACCTGATCGCCGACGAGACTCTGCGCACCGAGGCCGAGCAGATTCTGTCGAAGCGGCAGATCTTCACGTCCGGTGCCGTCGCCCTGACGGAAAAGGCCGAGAGAGAAGGCGGCCTCGACAAGGCCGATGCCGAGCGTTTTGTTGCCGAAGCGCTCGAGACCTTCCGCTGGCACGACAAGGCCAAAGTCAGCCCGGAGATGTACCAGCGACTGCATGACGCCCACCGACTGATTGCCGACGTCGTTTCCTTCAAGGGCCCGCACATCAACCACCTGACGCCTCGCACGCTCGATATCGACGCTGTCCAGGCGCGCATGCCGGATCACGCCATTGCGCCGAAGGCGATCGTCGAAGGCCCGCCGACCCGCAAATGCGCCATCCTGCTACGCCAGACCTCGTTCAAGGCGCTCGAAGAGCTGGTCTCCTTCCAGGCCGCCGACGGCAGCTGGCATGCGGGCTCGCACACCGCCCGTTTCGGCGAAATCGAGCAGCGCGGCATCGCACTGACGCCGAAGGGCCGCGCGCTCTACGACGAGCTGCTGAACGCTTCGCGCAACATCGTTCGCCCGGCTGCAGACGGCTCGAATGCGGCGGCCTATGAAAAGGCGCTCGCCGAAGCCTTCGTCCCATTCCCCGACACATGGGCAGGCATCCGTGCCGAAGGCCTCGGCTATTTCGCCTATTCGCTCACCGCCAAGGGCCGCAAGACGAAGGTCGATGCCGCCAAAAGCCTCGACAGCCTGATCGAAGGCGGCCTCGTCCAGTTCGATCCCATTGTCTACGAGGATTTCCTGCCGGTCAGCGCCGCCGGCATCTTCCAGTCCAACCTCGGCGACGATGCCGCGCAGGAATTCGTGGCAAGCCCGAACCAGCAGCGTTTCGAGCTCGATCTGGGCGCCAAGGTGCTGAACGAATTCGAACACTATGCCGGCATCGAGCAGGCATCCATCGCCGATTGCGTTCAGATGCTTTCCTGCGCCGAGGCAGCGGAGTAAACCTGAAACGATGATTGACCAAGCGCACATCGCCGCACTGACCGGTATTCTCGGCGACAAGGGTGTTGTCACCGAGCCGCGGGACATGGCGGCCTACCAGACCGGCGCGCGCTATGACGAGGGCCGGGCCGCACTCGTCCTGCGGCCGGAGACGACCGAAGAGGTCTCGGCGGCGGTCGGCTATTGCGTCACACACGGCATTCCGCTCATTCCGCAGTCCGGCAATACCGGCCTCGTTTCCGGCTCGACGCCGGATGCGAGCGGCACTCAAGCCGTGCTCAGCCTCGACCGCATGACCCAGCGTTTCGATCTCGATCTCGACAATCGGTCGCTGCGCGTTGGCGCCGGTTTCCGGCTTTCGGACGTCAACCAGAAGCTCGAAAGGCACGGCCTGTTCTTTCCGATCGACCTCGGCGCCGATCCGCGCCTTGGCGGCATGCTCGCGACCAATACCGGCGGCTCGCGCTTCCTGAAATATGGCGATGTGCGCCGCAACACGCTCGGCATCAAGGTGGTGCTGGCCGACGGCGAGGGCACTATCCTCGACCACACCTCCGAACTGCGCAAGAACAACACCGGCATCGACTGGAAACAGCTGTTCATCGGCACCGTCGGTTCCTTCGGCATCATCACGGAATGCGTGCTGAATCTCGAACCGTTGCCGAAGCAGATGGCGACCGCCTATCTGGTGCCGGCAAGCGGCGCCCATGTCATGCCGCTGCTGCGCGCCATGGAAGACCGCCTCGGCGCCTATCTCTCCGCGTTCGAAGGCATGTCGAAGAACGCCGTCGCGGCGGCGCTCGATCACGTGCCGTCGCTGAAGAACCCCTTCCAGGGTGGCAACGTGCCCGATTATGTCATTCTCGCCGAACTCTCCCGGACCTGGGATCCACGCGCGGGCGAACAGCCGCTCGATGCGGTTCTGGAAACGGTGCTGGCGGACATCTGGGAAAGTGAAGACCCGCCGCTCGCCGATGCCTTTGTCGGTCCGGCGCATGAAATGTGGGCGCTGCGCCATGCCCTGTCCGAGGGTGTCAAGCACGCCGGAAAATTGATCGCCTTCGATCTTTCCTTCCGCAGAGGTGATATCATGGCCTTCTGCGACCGAATGAAGGACGAGATGCCGCAAACCTTTGCGGAGGTGACGATCTGCGATTTCGGCCATATCGGCGACGGCGGCGTACATTTCAATCTCGTCGTGCCCAGGGACAGCGCAGCAGCATCGGACAAGGACTTCGAGCGGCGGCTGCGCGACTGGGTATTTGCCATCGCCGTTCAGGATTTCAACGGCAGCTTCAGCGCCGAACATGCCATCGGCCGGAAAAACCAGGCCTATTACGACCTCTATACACACCAGAAGATCAAGGACATGGCCCACGGCCTCAAAGTCATCACCTCGCCGGGAG
Organism: Rhizobium giardinii bv. giardinii H152; assembly: GCF_000379605.1. GTDB lineage: Bacteria > Pseudomonadota > Alphaproteobacteria > Rhizobiales > Rhizobiaceae > Pararhizobium > Pararhizobium giardinii. Next base: position 98,275 of record NZ_KB902702.1, read on the forward strand.
ACCTCGGCACGGTCAGCTTCGGATAGTCCTTCGAGACAAGAAACGGGAGTTTGCTCATCATGAACATTGCAACGAAGACGGTGAATGTCGTTCAGGAAACGGCCGCACTTCTCGAAAAGCTCGGCGTCGCCAAGGAGCTCTACACCGGCGGCGATATGGCCTCCTTCTCGCCGGTCACCGGCGAACAGATCGCCAGCCTGAAGACGGTCTCGGCCGCCGAAGCCGCAGCCAAGATCGAGAAGGCCGACGCAGCTTTCCGCGCCTGGCGTCTCGTTCCGGCCCCGAAGCGCGGCGAACTGATCCGCCTGCTCGGCGAAGAGCTGCGCGCCCACAAGGCCGACCTCGGCCGCCTGGTATCGATCGAAGCCGGCAAGATACCGTCGGAAGGCCTCGGCGAAGTGCAGGAAATGATCGACATTTGCGATTTCGCGGTCGGCCTCTCGCGCCAGCTCTACGGCCTGACGATCGCCACCGAACGCCCCGGCCACCGCATGATGGAAACCTGGCACCCGCTCGGCGTCATCGGTGTCATCTCCGCCTTCAATTTCCCGGTCGCCGTCTGGTCGTGGAATGCGGCGCTGGCGCTGGTATGCGGCAATGCCGTCGTCTGGAAGCCTTCTGAAAAGACGCCGCTCACGGCACTTGCATCGCAGGCTATCTTTGAGCGCGCCCTTGCCCGCTTCGGCGATGCGCCGGAAGGCCTGGCCCAGGTGCTGATCGGCGATCGCGCCATCGGCGAGGTGCTGGTCGATCATCCGAAGGTGCCGCTGGTTTCGGCGACGGGCTCCACCCGCATGGGCCGCGACGTCGGCCCGCGCCTGGCCAAGCGCTTTGCCCGCGCCATCCTCGAACTCGGCGGCAACAATGGCGGCATCGTCTGCCCCTCGGCCGATCTCGACATGGCCCTGCGCGCCATCGCCTTCGGCGCCATGGGCACGGCCGGCCAGCGCTGCACGACATTGCGCCGCCTGTTCGTTCACGAAAGCGTCTACGACAAGCTCGTTCCGCGCCTGAAGAAGGCTTACCAGAGCGTGTCGGTCGGCAATCCGCTGGAATCGACCGCCCTCGTCGGTCCGCTGGTCGACAAGCCGGCCTTCGACAACATGCAGAGGGCGCTTGCCGAAGCCAAGGCCCATGGCGGCTCGGTCACGGGTGGCGATCGCGTCGCTCTCGGCCATGCCAACAGCTACTACGTCAAGCCCGCTCTCGTCGAAATGCCCAAGCAGGCGGGCCCGGTTCTCGAAGAGACCTTTGCGCCGATCCTGTACGTCATGAAGTACAGCGATTTCGACGCCGCCGTTGCCGAGCACAACGCCGTCGCAGCCGGCCTCTCGTCGTCGATCTTCACGCTCGACCTGCAGGAAGCCGAGCGGTTCCTGTCGCCAGACGGTTCGGACTGCGGCATCGCCAACGTCAATATCGGCACCTCGGGCGCCGAGATCGGCGGCGCGTTCGGCGGCGAGAAGGAAACGGGCGGCGGTCGCGAATCCGGCTCGGACTCGTGGAAGGCCTACATGCGCCGCGCCACCAACACGATCAACTATTCGAAGGCCCTGCCGCTGGCACAGGGCGTCTCGTTCGATATCGAATAATTGGCGCCATCGAACAGGATCGCACCATGACCATCAACACCAAGGTTGAGGAGGCGGGCTTTTCGCCCGCCTCGCGGATTTCCACGATCGGTGTCTCGGAAATCCTGAAGATCGGCGCACGCGCACAAGCCATGAAGCGTGACGGCAAGCCGGTGATCATTCTCGGCGCCGGCGAACCCGATTTCGACACGCCGGACCACGTCAAGCGCGCGGCAACCGCGGCCATGCTCAGGGGCGAAACCAAATATACGGCGCTCGACGGAACCCCGGAGCTGAAGGCCGCGATCCGCAAGAAATTCGCACGCGAAAACGATCTCTCCTACGAACAGGACGAAATCACCGTCGCGACCGGCGCCAAGCAGGTCCTTTTCAACGCGATGATGGCGACGCTCGACCCGGGCGACGAGGTGATCATCCCGACACCTTACTGGACCTCCTATTCGGATATCATCGAGATCGCCGAGGGCAAGCCGGTGCTGATTGCCTGCGATGCCGAAGCCGGCTTCCGGCTGCGGGCCGAACAGCTCGAAGCGGCGATCACGCCGAAGACGCGCTGGGTGATGTTGAACTCGCCATCCAACCCCTCGGGCGCCGCCTACAGCGCCGAGGACTACCGGCCGCTGCTCGACGTGCTCTTGAAATATCCGCATGTCTGGCTGCTGGTCGACGACATGTACGAACACATCGTCTACGATGGATTCCGTTTCGTGACCCCGGCCGCCCTGGAACCGCGCCTGAAGAACCGCACCCTGACGGTCAACGGCGTTTCCAAGGCCTATGCCATGACCGGCTGGCGCATCGGCTATGCCGGCGGTCCGCGCGCGCTGATCAAGGCAATGGCCGTCGTCCAGAGCCAGTCGACCTCCTGTCCGTCCTCGATCAGCCAGGCCGCCGCTGTCGAGGCCCTTAACGGACCGCAGGATTTCCTCAAGGAGCGCACCGAAAGCTTCAAGCGCCGCCGCGATCTGGTCGTCGCCGCGCTCAACGCCATTGACGGCCTCGAATGCCGCGTGCCGGAAGGGGCGTTCTATACCTTCTCGGGCTGCAGCGGCGTGCTCGGCAAGACGACGCCCAGCGGCAGGCGGATCGAGACGGACACCGACTTCTGCGCCTATCTGCTCGAAGATGCGCATGTCGCGGTCGTGCCAGGTTCCGCCTTCGGCCTCTCGCCCTTCTTCCGCATCTCCTATGCCACGTCGGAAGCGGAACTGCGCGAAGCCATGGAGCGGATTGCCAAGGCTTGCGCAGCCTTGCGCTGAATTCTCCTTCACGGCCGCGACAGCACCCGCGGCCGTGAATGGCTTTCGCGCCGCGCCGGGGAGCTTCGAAAGGATTTTGCGCTACGGAGAATTGCTGCTATCCGGTAAGCCGCAACGAAGCGCGCGATGGGCCGTGAGCGGACACAGAGAGGGGCAACCGGAGCATGTTCTCCCGTTTACGGCAAACGACGGATGTCATTGAAAAACTCAGGAAGACGTCGTTCGAGCCCGCGCATTCCGCCTATTATACGGGCAAGCCCGGACGGCCACTGAACCTGATCCTCAAGGCCCGCCACGACTTCCTGTCGATCTGGCGCAAGGGCGACTATACCGACCGCGTCACCCAGATGAAAGTCTTCGGACGCCAGATCGTCGTCGTCAATTCGCCGGACGCGATCCGCTACGTCGTCGCCAAACGGCACGAGAATTTCGAGCGCAAGACCCCGCAGATGCGCCGCGCACTGGAATTCCTGCTCGGCGACGGCCTGTTCATCTCCGACGGTGAAACCTGGAAGCAGCGCCGCCCGCTGGTCAACGATATCGTTCACAAGAACCGTGTGCCGGCGTTCGGCAAGATCATGGAAAACACGACAAGCGAGCTCGTCCAGCGCTGGGAATCGTTGCCGGAGGGTGCACCCGTCAACGCGCTGTTCGAGATGGCCGGTCTCACGGCCGAGATCATTTCGCGTTCGGTTTTCGGCAACGACCTCGGCGAAGACGCGGCCAGCGCCGTCAGCGAGGGGTTCGAGAGCTATCAATCGCTGATCGATTCCGTCAACATCGGCTATTTCCTCGGCTTCGATGATGGCCTGCCGGTGCTGCGCACGCCGAAGCTGCGCCGCTCCGTTTCACGTATCCACCAGATCATCGACAAGGTGGTGGAGGACCATCTGGCCGGCCGCGGCGACAACAATTCGATGATCGAGCTCCTGGTGCGCCGGCAAAACCGCAATCCGGAGCTGAAGCTCGACGTGGTGGCGCTGCGCAACGAGGCGGCGACGATCTTCATGGCCGGCCACGAGACGACGGCGGCGACGCTGACCTGGGCCTGGTACCTGCTGTCGCGGGCCGGATGGGTGGAAAAATCCCTGCATGAGGAGATCGCCCGCGTCTGCGGCGACCGCGTACCGACACTTGACGACATCCCGCAGCTCGAATGGTGCCGGGCGGTGATCGAGGAAACGCTCAGGCTCTATCCGCCGGTGCCGATCCTTGCGCGGCAGACGAACGAAGCCGACCGGATCGGCGATATCGACGTCAAGCCGGCGTCGCTGATCCTGATCGTGCCGTGGCTGCTGCATCGCACCGAGGCCTTCTTCAAGGACGCGCATCTGTTCAAGCCGGAGCGCTTCCTGAACGGGCAGAGACCGATCCCCTACAGCTACATCCCCTTTGCCAGCGGCCCGCGCGTCTGCCCCGGGCTGCAATTCGGCCTCACGGAGGCGATCCTGTGCCTGGCGATCCTTGCGCAGCGCTTCAGGGTGCGCGTTGCCGATGATGCCAAGGTCGAGCCGCAGTGCCGCCTGACGCTGCGGCCGCGCGGCGGCCTGCCGGTGACGCTGCACCGGCGAGAAAGGGTGTAGAGCCCATGGCCGAGGCGAACAAGAAGGCGAAGAGCGTTCCGGCGAAACGGTCCGCCTGGGTCTACAGCGCCCCGGCCGCGCCGCCGCTCGCGGATCTGTTTGCGAGCGCCGACCGCCGCCGCGCCGCATTTCGCTACCATGTGACCGAAAATATCCAGAACCTCCTCGACCTTGCCGTCCATTTCGGACTGAAAGCCATGCCGGCGCGGGTCTGTTCGGCGGCAGGCGCGCGGCTTGGCGCTTTTGTCATGCCTCGCTGGCATAAATCCGCAGTCAAGAAGGCGCAGAAGAATCTGGAGCGGCTTCTGCCGGATGCGACCGAAGAAGAACGCGACCGTATTCTGAAGCGAAACTGGCAAAACCAGGGACGCATCATGACGGAGTTATCGATCGTCGGGCGTCTGGCGCGACGCGTCGTCTGGCACAATCTCAACTATTTCACCGAGGCCCATGCGAAGGGGCCGGTGATCATGGTCGGCATGCATCTCGGAAACTGGGAGATATATGCCCCGAAGCTCGTTGAACTCGGACTGAGCCCATCCGCCAACTATACGCCGCCCGCCGGAAGGGCGCGGGCCTGGATCGCCGAGCGGGTCCGGCGCAAGCTGGGATACGGCCTTATGCCGCCGGGCAAGGAGGGGATACGGCCGGCATTGAAGATATTGAAGGAAGGCGGTGCGATTTCGGTGTTCTGCGACGAGGGTTTTGCCGGCAAGATCCGCGGCCCCTTCTTCGACCGTCCTCCGCATCTCGAAGGCAATCTCGCGGTCGTCGTGCGGCTTGCCCGGCTGACGCAGGCGACAATCTGCCCGGGCTATATCCTGCGCAAGGAAGGGGCGCATTTCGAAGCCTTCGCGCTCCCCCCGATCACGCTGCCGCCAGAAAACAAACCCGGCGAGCGCCTGATTGACGACGTCCTGCTGCTCAATTCGGTCATCGAGCCCGTCGTCCGCGCCCATCTCGACCAGTGGTATTTCCTCGACAACGCCCTTTAACGCGCGTCATGTCTGACGCGCGGCGCTGCAGAGCGCCTGCACCGTTCCCTGCAACTCGGCAACGAGGGCAACCAAGCGCGAGCCGGCTATATCGAGCGGCCCGCTGTTGTCGATCGTCGTGGCGTCGGCGGCGTCGGGAATATCCGGTGCCTGCCGCTGCAGGCGTCTCAGAATGTCCGCCTCGCTTTCGCGCCCGCGTGCGACAAGTCGCTTGGCGAGAACCTGCGGCGATGCCGTGATGTTGACGACCACCACCTTGGGGAAAACCTGCCGGAACTGGGCAAGCGCCCCACGGCTGCCATTAGCGATCAGGATACGCCCGGCGTGCACGCGCTCAAGCGCCTCGCGGGGAATGCCGTATTTCAACCCATGCGCCTGCCAGGCAACGGCGAAATCACCCGTCTCCAGCCGAGCGTCGAATTCGTCAGTGGCAACACTCTCGTGATCCTCGCCGCCGGCATCGGAGGGACGGGTGATCACACGGCGGACGAAATCGATATCGGCGCGGCCGGAGAAGTGCTGGGCGACATAGCCGATGACGCTGTCCTTGCCGGCGCCGCTTGGTCCGACGACGACGATGATCGCCCCGGATCGATTCTTGAGCTGGCCGTCCATCAGGCGACCCGCCGACCTTCGCGCCAGACGGAACGGACGACCGGAATGCCCTCATGACGCTGCACCCGAACGATATCGGCGCGCAGGCCGGTGGCGATGCGGCCGCGATCGTCAAGACCAACCGTGCGGGCCGGTGTCGCCGTCACCATGGCGAGCGCCTGCGGCAGACTGACGCTTTCCACCTCGTCCGACAGCACGAAGGGCGCATGGATCAGGCTGAACGGCACGTAGTCCGACGACAACACGTCCAGAACGCCGCGTTCGGCAAGGTCACGCGCGGCGATATTGCCGGAGTGCGACTTGCCCCGCACGACGTTCGGCGCACCCATCAGCACGCTCAGGCCCGCGGCATGCGAGGCCTTCGCGGCTTCGAAGCTGGTCGGAAATTCCGCCAGCCGAATACCGAAACCGACGGATTCCTCGACATGGGCAAGGGTCGCGTCGTCATGGCTGGCAATCGTGATGCCGCGCTCGGCGCAGGCCTTGGCGATCTCGGTGCGATGCGGTCCAGCGTATTTGGCCGAAAGAGCCTGCTGGCGGGCACAGAACGCGGCGAAGGCCTCGTCCGTCATGCCGCGCTTGTTCTTGTAGTAGAGCGTGTACTGATCCATCGTCTGGAACTGGCGCTGGCCCGGCGCATGATCCATCAGCGAGACGAGGCCGACCTGCGGGTCATTCTCGAATTCCTGGAAATGCGCAAGCACGTTATCGGTCGAGACTTCGCAGCGCAGGTGGATGCGGTGGTCTGCGCGCAGGCGATTTTCCCTGGCGGCCTGCGCCAGCGCGTCTGCCATCTCGCGCATCTCGCCCCGCTCGAAGCCGCCGTCCTCGTCGGAGCCCATGCGCAGGCAGTCGAAGACCGTGGTGATGCCCGACGTGACGACCTGCGCGTCATGCGCCTGGATGGCCGCCATCTTCAGCCAGCGAACGCCGGGGCGCGGCGAGTAATGCGCTTCCAGATGATCGGTGTGCAGCTCGACCAGGCCCGGTATCAGGTAATCGCCTTCGAAATCCTCACCAGTGCGGGCGGCGCCTTCCGAGACGTCGGCGATCTTGCCCTCGCGGATCAGCACCGAGCCGGTGACGATCTGGTCCTCAAGGACGATGCGGGCATTGGAAAGAACGGTTTCAGCGGTCATGTCATGCCATCTTTCGTTGGGATGTGCCGCTAAGCGGCAAGAGCGTGTGGACGGTGAAGGGCGCGCCGCGCGCGTGTTCGGTAAACAGTGCCAGCGACGTGACAGAGAGCGGCTCGCCGATGAAGGGCGCGAAGGTCTGCTCCAGCAGGGCCTTCATTGCGGCCTGCCGTTCCGCCGGCACCGGGCCGGTCAACGTCATGTGGAACTGGAAGCTCTCGAACACATAGGGGTAACCCCAGGAGAGCAGATTGGCCCGATGCAGGTCGGTCAGCGAATCCGGCTTGCGCCGCGAGAAATCCGCGGCCGAGAGAGGCGCCCGGAAAGGTTCGAAGCGCCGCACCGTCTCGTCGGCAAGCGCCTGCAGTTCCGGACAGTCCACCGCCGGTACCAGCGCAAAAAAAGGTCCGAGCTGCCCCAGCGTCATTTCAGGTATCTCGAAAGGCGCACATTCGGCGGCAAAACCATCGAAGGCGGCAAGCAGCTGTGCTTCGGTTTTCGCCGCGGCAAGGGGAAACGGCGCCTTCAGCGTGCCGTGAAATCCGTAGCGGCGCGGATCGGCGGTCAGGGCCTTCAGTTCGGCTGCACCGAACTCCCCGGCAGCCTGGAGAGCCCTGGTTTCGCCGGTGAACGGATTGCTGCCCAGCCAATTCGCCGCCGTGATCGTCAGCGGGTGGTCTTCGTCCGGCGTCAAATAGAATGCGTAGCGCACGGTCCATTCCCTATCGAGGGCGTCACGGGAGCGTCGATCGGACGGGCCGATGAGACGCCGTCGCTATCCGCTTTTCGTGACATTATCGTGATGGCCGGCGATGAACCGGCACGTTTTCAATGTGTTTTCTGGCCCATCAGACGCGAGCGCAGAAGATTGGAGACGCTGTCGAAAATGAAGACGACGACGAGAATCAGGATAACCATGTAGCAGACGTTTTCCCAGTCGGAATTCGTCCGCATCGCTTCCCAGAGTTTGAGGCCGATACCGCCGGCGCCGACCGCGCCGATGATCGTTGCCGATCGCGTATTGGATTCCCAGAAATAGAGCGCCTGGCTGGCAAAGACCGGCAGAACCTGCGGCAGCACGCCAAACCGCTGCACGGCAAGCGGCGCGGCACCGACCGACTTCACACCCTCGCGCTGCTTGTCGTCGATATTCTCCAGTGCTTCCGAATAGAGCTTTCCGAGCGTGCCGGTATCGGTGAAGAAGATCGCCGACATGCCGGCAAGCGGCCCGGGGCCGAACGCGCGGGTGAAGAACAGCGCCCAGATCAGCATGTCGACGGAGCGCAGGAAGTCGAAGAAGCGCTTGGTGACCTGGTTGAGCACGCCGTTGCGGGTGATGTTGCGCGCCGCCAGGAAGCAGAGCGGAAAGGCGACGATCGAGGCAAACAGGGTGCCGACGAAGGCCATGACAATGGTCTGCAACAGCTTGGTCCAGACGTCGAGATGCTGCCATTCGGCATTGTAGAGAATGTTGTTCCAGGCGAGAGACAGGTTGGAGCGGGCCGGATCGAGACGCTCTCCAGCGAAGATCAGGCCTGCCACTTCGCCGAAGGATTTGTTGAAGAACGGCGAGTTGGTATCGAAGATGAAATTTGCCCAGCCGGGGAAGCGGTTGTGGATGCTGACCTTTTCCACATCGACATCCGCCCAGCCGGTCATGCCGAAGGCGAGCGTGATCTTTTCGCCCGGCCGCTTCTGTGTCGCCCAATCCGGCAGTTCGCCCTTCGGCTGCACGCCGCGGCCGGGATCGAGATCGATCAGCAGCGTCTCGCCGTTATGCGTGGCGGTCACCGTGCGATCGACGACATCGACGCTGGTCGCGCTGTTGAAACTGATCGTTGCGCGGCTGACGACCTCTTCGCTGCGTATTTCGGGTTTGACTTCGGCCCGTGCGCTGCTACCGACTGCCGATTTCGGCGCCATGAAGCTGAAGGTGGAGCTCTTTGTCGGGAGAGCCTGCTGCGTCGCGGCTGGTGCATCGAAGGCGCGCTCCACCATCCTCGTCTCGATCTTCACCCATTCCGGCTTGGCATCGGGACCGAGGGGCGAGAAGCGTGGATAGACAACCTGCATGGCCCCGTCAGCGGCGATCTTGATATCCGGGCGAACTTCGTAAGAGACCCAGTCGGCCAGGTACGTGCCGGCGATGCCCCAATTGGCGTTCGTCAGGACCTGGCCGATCGAGAAGAACCACCAGCTATAGATCATGTAGAGCGCGATGCCGGCAAAGATCAGGGCAGAGCGGATGCGCTTGCGCGACGAACCATAGATCAGATGCGGATGCCGGGCGGCGATCGCTTCCATCTCGGCGGCGTTCATCATCGTGTTGACGGTCATGGTCCGCTCCTATTGCGCAAGCTGGAAGGCCTGGTCGCCGACGAGGCGGCGGCGCAGCCATGCGGAAAACTGATCGACGGCGATGATCGTCGAGAACAACAGGATGATGATGGCGAGCGTCTTTGCCTCATGCCCCTGGCCGATCGACAGCCGCAGCGGCTCGCCGATACCGCCGCCTCCGACGGCGCCGATGATGGTCGAGGCGCGCACGTTGATCTCGAGCCTGAGCAGCGCGTAGCTCATGAAATTGGGCAGGACCTGCGGCACCATGCCGAACCAGACGCGTTCGATCCAGTTGCCGCCGGTGGCCCTGAGCCCTTCGTCCGGTCGCATGTCGGCATTTTCGACAACTTCGAAGAACAGCTTACCGAGCGCGCCGACCGTATGGATCGATACGGCGATCATCGCCGGGATCGGCCCGAGCGACAGGATGGCGAGGAAGAAGCCGGCGATGACCACTTCCGGAAAGGCCCGCAATATCTCCATGAGGCGGCGGACGAAGCCACGCACCCAAGGGTTCGGCATCAGGTTGCGGGCCGCAAGGAAGCAGAGGATGAAACCGAAGAACATGCCGAAAATGGTGGAGAAGATCGCGATATTCAGCGTTTCGAGCATCCTGTAGAAATATTCCGGCACGTAGATCGCGTCCGTCAGATACATCCGGCCTTCGGGATAGTTGTACTTGAGGCTGCCGTCGTCATAGGGCGAGGCAAGATCGAACATGGCGCGGGCGATTTCGGCGCCATCGCGCGGGACGAGATCGCCGACGAAATCGAAGAAATAGAGCAAACGGTCGAAGAACTTGCCGGCATTGGTCTCGTTGGCAAACCAGAGAGACCCCGAGAGAGCCATGGCAAGCAGTGCGAGACCTATGAAAGTGTAGGTCCGGCGACGGAGATTAAGCTCCTGCCAGTGGCGTTCGACCACAGCGCCGTTATCGCTCAAGGTCGGGGAAGGCGCTGACGTGGCCATGGAGTCTCCGGCAAACGAGGCGGCTTCAGCGGACATCATGCCCCTGAAGCCTGTCCAGACGAGGAACGCTAGCCGGCAGGACCGGCCAGCGTTTTGAATTCAGGCGATATCAGCCGCCGATGGTCGACTTGCGGGCTTCGATGATCGGCTTGTAGAAGTCGGCGTTGACTTCGACGAAGCCCTTGTACTCGCCGCCTTCGACAGCCGCGAAGCAGGCCGCATCGGTCTTCGGCAGGTCGAGCATGAACTGCTTGAACTTGGCCTTGACGTCGGCGCTGAGCGACGAACGGACAACGGTCGGGCCGTTCGGGATCAGCGGCGAGCGCCACAGTTCGACCAGGTCGTTCATGTCGAGGATACCCTTGTCGACCATCTTGCGCAGGTTGCCGGAGGTGTAGCCTTCCTTGAAGTCGCCGATGCCCGAACCGAAGGTCGTGCCTGCGTCGAAGGTGCCCTTCAGCACTTCCAGAACCAGGTTTTCATGGCCGCCGCCGAAGCCGGTCTCGGCGAAGAATTCCTTGACCGGCATGCCGATCGTTTCCGGCAGGGTGACGTTCGGGATCAGGTAGCCGGAGGTGGAGTCCGGATCGGCAAAGCCGAGCTTCTTGCCCTTGAGGTCCTCGATCTTGGTGAAGCCCTTGTCATTGCGAGCGACCATGATCGAGTAATAGCCGGTCGAACCGTCGGTCTGTTCGGTCGTCAGGATCGGCTCGACGGCGTCAGCCTTGGCGAGGTAGATCTTGGCATAGCCGGAAGCACCGAGTTCGGCAAAATCGAGCGTGCCGCCCAGCAGACCCTGGATGACGCCGTCATAGTCGGCAGCCGGGAAGAACGACACCTTCTCGACGTTGAGCGCGGTCTTCAGGTGGTCGCCGAGGCACTGGAAGTTGCGCAGGCGGTCGGCTTCGTTTTCGCCGCCGATGATACCGACGCGGAATTCCTTGAGGTCTTCAGCCTGAACGTGGCCGACCAGGGCAAAGAGCGCAACGGCGCTCAAGAGGGCTTTCTTCAACATAGAGTCTTCTCCTGTTATCCCGGCGGCGCCGGTTCACATTCGGTTGCAAGGATGCGCCCGTGACGTGGGCTTTCGATCCTGACGGGGAACTATGTGTCCAAGTGTGATGTCATCCGAAAACTGCTGCGCACTTTTCGGCACCACGCCCTATAACCCGGCCAGTGCCAGCGGCTTGACGCCGGCTGATTTCTGATTGTCCTGCGCTGCAGGAATGCTGATGCTGGTCGAGGTCATCGATTCCTCGATTTCCGCACCGCCTCCGTAGATTTCAGCGACGGCCGCTGCCGTCAGGTCCCTTGGCTGACCATCGAAAACGACGCGGCCATGCGCCATGCCGATGATCCGTTCGCAGTAATTGCGCGCCGTATCCAGCGTGTGCAGATTGGTGACGACGGTGATGCCGTCGCGCTCGTTGATGTCGCGCAGCGCATCCATGACGATCTTTGCATTGAGCGGATCGAGCGAGGCGATCGGCTCGTCGGCAAGCAGCATCTTCGGTTGCTGCATCAAGGCGCGGGCGATGGCGACGCGCTGCTGCTGGCCGCCGGAAAGCGTGCCTGCCGGTTGCAGCGCCGTCTGCTCGATGCCGAGCCGCTCCAGCGCGCCGATTGCCATGATGCGTTCTTCACGGGTGAACATGTTGAGAATGCTGAGCACCGTCGAACGGTGATTGAGGCGGCCAAGCAGCACATTGGTCAGCACATCGAGACGCGGCACCAGATTGAACTGCTGGAAGATCATCGCGCAATCGCGCTGCCAGGTGCGCAGCGCCGCACCGCGCAGCGAGGAGACCTCGAGATCGCCGAAATGGATGGAGCCCGACGACACGTCGTTGAGCCGGTTGATCATCCGCAGCAGCGTCGACTTGCCCGCGCCGGAACGGCCGATGATGCCGACCATCTGGCCCTGCGGAATGTCGAAGGTAACCGCGTTGACGGCGATCTTCTTGCCGAACCGTCGTGTTACGTTCTTCAGCTGGAACATGGGCACTCGTCCTCTTTGGCAGCACCGGTCATCGGTACGACACTTGCCATATCGGTGCTTGATGAAGGGGGAATGTCAGATCGATGTAGGTTTTGTTACAGTCCACGACTCCTGCGCAGGCAGGGGTTGCAGAGTAAAAAGTCATCCATTGTGACGCGCTAGAAATGCATCGGCGTCCAGCATCCTGAAATCGTTCAGCGCATCGCGCAGCCTGGCGTGATCCCAGTTCCACCAGGCGAGCTTTTCGAAGCGCCCGGCGATCTCCTTGCCGAAGCGCTCGCGGATCAGTCTCGCCGGAACGCCGCCGACGATCGTGTAGGGCGCGACATCCTTCGAGACGACGGCGCCCGCACCGATCACCGCTCCATTGCCGACCTTGACGCCCGGCAGCACCGTCGCGCCATGGCCGATCCAGACATCATGGCCGATGACAACGCGGTTTTCACGGCGCCAGGCAAAGAAATCCTGATCTACGTCCGCGTCCGGCCAATAGCTGGTGGCACGATAGGTGAAGTGATGCAGCGTCGCCCGCCATGTAGGATGGTTGGTGGCATTGATGCGCACGGAGGCCGCCAAATTGGCGAATTTGCCGATCGTTGCGCACCAGATCGACCCATCCCGTTCGATATAGGAATAATCACCGAATTCGACCTCGTCGATGCGGCAGCGTTCGCCCACCTCGGTATATCGGCCAAGCGTCGATTCGCTGACGACCGCTGTTGGGTGGATCGTCGGCTGTTCTGTCAGTTTCTTGCTCATGCGGCAGCTTTTCGCGGCGAGAAGGCGGAGACGTCGAGGATGCGGTCTGCAACGGCGTCGCGCACCTCCTTGTCATGGAAGATGCCGAGAAGTGCTACCCCTTCGGCCTTCTTGCCGGCGATCATTTCGACCACGACGCGGCGGTTTTTCGCGTCGAGCGACGCCGTCGGCTCGTCGAGCAGAAGGACCGGATGGTCGGTGATGAAACCGCGGGCAATATTGACGCGCTGCTGCTCGCCACCGGAGAAGGTCGCCGGCGGCAATTGCCAGAGTTCACGCGGCAGGTTGAGCTTTGCCAGCAGATCGGACGCTTTTTCGCTTGCCTCCTGATGGGAAACGCCGCGCGCCAGAAGCGGTTCGGCAACGACGTCGAGAGCCGACACGCGGGGAACGACGCGCAGGAACTGGCTGACATAGCCGAGCGTGTCGCGGCGGACCTCGAGCACCGAGCGCGGCGCCGCGCTGGCGAGATCGACCAGATGGCCGCGGTGCTCGATCAGGATCTGTCCGGCATCGACGGCGTAGTTGCCGTAGAGCATCTTCAGGATCGAACTCTTGCCGACGCCGGACGGACCGCCGAGCACGACGCATTCACCCTTTTTGACGGAAAAGAAAACGCCGGCGACCACCGGCAAGGTGATGCCGTCGCGCAGATGCATGGTGAAGCTCTTGGCGACTTCGGAAACAACAAGCGGTGTCGGCATGACTATTCTTCCTGTTGGAGCATGGATTCGTCCGAAAACGGTTCCGACTTTCCGGACCCGTGCTCAGACCTGCAGAATGGAGGAAACGAGAAGCTGGGTGTAGGGCTCGCGCGGATCGTCGAGCACCCGGTCGGTCAAGCCCTGCTCGATCACCACACCGTCTTTCATCACCATCATTCGATGCGAGAGAAGGCGGGCGACGGCGAGGTCATGGGTGACGATGATCGCCGACAGGCCGAGGTCATGGACGAGGCCGCGCACCAGGTCGAGCAGGCGCGCCTGCACTGAAACGTCGAGGCCGCCGGTCGGCTCATCCATGAAGACGAGACGCGGGGAGGTGACGAGATTGCGGGCGATCTGCAGCCGCTGGCGCATGCCGCCGGAAAAGGCGCGCGGCTGATCGTCGATGCGGTCTTCCTCGATCTCGACACGGCGCAGCCAGTCGGTGGCGGTGGCCCGGATTTGCCCGTAGTGCCGGTCGCCGACCGCCATCAGCCGCTCGCCGACATTGGCGCCGGCCGAAACCGTCATGCGCAGGCCGTCGGCCGGGTTCTGATGAACAAAACCCCAGTCGGTGCGCATCAGGAAACGGCGCTCGGCCTCGCCCATGCGGGCAAGATCGCGGTATTGGCCGTCACGCATGTGATATTCGACGACGCCGGAGGTCGGCATCAGCCGCGTGGAAAGACAGGAGAGCAGCGTCGTCTTGCCGGAGCCGGATTCGCCGACGATGGCCAGCACCTCGCCCGGCCAGAGCTCGAAGGAGACATTGCGACAGCCGATACGCCCGCCGTAGAATTTCGAGATGTCGCTGACTTTGAGAAGCGGGACGGTCGTCATTGACGTGCCTCCTTTTGAGCGCGCGGAGGTTTACCCCCCTCTGTCCTGCCGGACATCTCCCCCACAAGGGGGGAGATCGGCTGGACCCATCGTGCAGCCCAGCCTGCCGCCTGGATTTGCCGGGCTTTCTCCCTCTTCTCCCCAGCGGGGAGAAGGTGGCGCGAAGCGCCGGATGAGGGGGACGGCTGGCGCCGAAATCGCAGAGAAGGCCCCCTCATCGCCTCGCATACGCTCGGCACTTCTCCCCGACGGGGAGAAGAGGGAGCTTGTCGCAAGCGCCTTCGCTTCATATGCAATAGCCCGGTACTTGAGGGGCAGATGTCACGAAGTGACAGAGGGGGGTAACTCCTCGTTAAACGCTCAGCCGCCCCGCTCATTCCGCCGCCTCCTGTCGCGCCAGCATCTCACCGGCATGACCATGCGCCCGCCGATCCTCGCAATGGTCGGTGTCGGAGCAGACGAACATGCGACCGCCGTGGTCATCGAGCACGACCTCGTCGAGATAAACGTGCTCGGCGCCGCAGAGCGCGCAGGGCTTGTCGAAATGCTGGATCTCGAACGGATGGTCCTCGAAATCGAGGCTGACGACCTCGGTATGGGGCGGCACGGCGTAGATGCGCTTTTCGCGGCCGGCGCCGAACAGCTGAAGCGCCTCCGACATGTGCATTTTCGGATTGTCGAACTTCGGCGTCGGCGAGGGATCCATCACATAACGACCTTCGACCTTGACCGGATAGGCATAGGTCGTGGCGATATGGCCGTTACGGGCGATGTCCTCGTAGAGCTTGACATGCATGAGGCCGTATTCCTCCAGCGCATGCATCTTGCGGGTCTCGGTCTCGCGCGGTTCGAGGAACCGTAGCGGTTCCGGAATCGGCACTTGATAGACCAGCGTCTGGCCGGTCTTCAGCCGTTCCTCCGGAATGCGGTGGCGGGTCTGGATGATCGTCGCCTCGCTGGTCTTCGTCGTCACCGCGACATTGGCGACCTTCTGGAAGAAGGCGCGGATCGAGACGGCATTGGTCGTGTCGTCTGCGCCCTGGTCGATGACCTTCAGCACGTCATCCGGCCCGAGGATCGCCGCCGTCACCTGGACACCGCCGGTGCCCCAGCCGTAGGGCATGGGCATTTCGCGCGATGCGAAGGGAACCTGATAGCCGGGTATGGCGATCGCCTTGAGAATCGCCCGGCGGATCATCCGCTTCGTCTGCTCGTCGAGATAGGCGAAGTTGTATGTGGCAAGGTCAGGCATTGTCGATTACCTTGAGGTGCAGAGGACCACGGGAGAAAGATCCGGGATGGAAGCCGAACCCAGCGCCTTCAACGTACTGCCGCTCGTTCTGGCGGGTCTTGTTGTGCTGGTGATCGTCATCCTGGGGGACCGCGCCGCGAGAAAGAGGAAAAGCCAGGCGGCGGGATCGGGGGGCGACGGCGGCGTCTATGCGTCGAGCGACGGGGATACCGGCGGAGACTGCGGCGGCGGAGACGGTGGGGGCGACTGATCCACCGTGCGACAACGGGAATATCATTCGGCTGCCTTTTCCAAACGGGAATACGTCTCGAGCCGCTCTGCAAGCGTGCCGCTGTGCAGTTCGAAGAGATGGTTGTCGGCGTCGTGGAAGTAGATCGACCGCCCCTCGCCTTCGACGCGCGGGCGCGGCGGCATCACCTCGAGATTGAGCGAGCGGATGCGCTCGAGATAAATATCGATATCCTCATCCCTTATCTTGAAGGCGACGTGATCATACGTGCGTTCGCTCAGGCCCTTGCCTTGTATGATCGCGATCCAGAGATCGCCGACGGTGAAGAATTTTTCCGGTGCTCGCGAGACGTGCTTTTCGCCGCTGTCGTAAACCTGCTTGGCGCCGAAAACCGTTTCGAGAATCTCCGTCATCCGGTCGAGATCGCTGACGATGAAAGTAATGTGGGAGAGATCCTCGATCATTCCGCCGCCTCCCGGACATCATTGCCGTCGGACTTTGCGTCATATTCGGCGCGCATGCGGCGAACGAGATCGAGTTCGGCCTGGAAATCGACGTAGTGCGGCAGCTTCAGGTGCTCGACGAAACCGGTCGCCTGGACGTTGTCGGAGTGCGAAATGACGAATTCCTCGTCCTGCGCCGGTGCGACGATATCCTCGCCGAACTCTTCTGCCCGAAGCGCCCGATCGACCAGCGACATCGCCATCGCCTTGCGTTCGCTCTGGCCGAAGACGAGACCATAGCCGCGGGTGAACTGCGGCGGGTTGTTGGCCGAGCCCTTGAACTGGTTGACCATCTGGCATTCCGTGACCTGGATGCGGCCCAGCGACACCGCAAAGCCGAGTTCCGGCATGTCGAGTTCGACCTCGACGTCACCGATGCGGACTTCGCCAACGAAGGGATGGGTGCGGGCATAGCCGCGCTGCGTCGAATAGGCGAGCGCCAGCAGAAACCCCTCGTCGCCGCGCGCCAAGGCCTGAAGGCGCAGGTCGCGGTCCAAGGGAAACTCCAGCGGCTCACGCGTCAGGTCGCCCGGGACATGGTCCTCCGGCAACCTCCCGTCGGCTTCGATCAGCCCTTCATCGGCGAGAATATCGGAAACGCGCATCATCGCGCTCTCGTCAGCCTGCTTGCGGACGGGATCGGCGACCGGCTCGTCCGCAAGCAGCGATGGGTCGAGCAGGCGGTGGGTATAGTCGAAGGTCGCCCCGAGAAGCTGGCCGCCGGGCAGATCCTTGTAGGTCGCCGAGACGCGGCGCTCGATCTTCATCCTGCCCGTATCGATCGGCACCGACAGGCCGAACCGTGGCAGCGTCGTGCGATAGGCGCGAAGGATGAAGATTGCTTCGATCATGTCGCCGCGCGCCTGCCGCACAGCAAGCGCTGCCAGTTCGCGGTCGTAAAGTGAGGCTTCCGCCATGACGCGATCGACGGCGAGGCCGAGCTGGGCGACGATCTGGTCGATGGAGATCGCGGGCAGCGACCGGTCTCCCCGGCGGCGGTCGGCGAGAAGCCGGTGCGCATTGGCGATGGCGGTTTCGCCACCCTTGACGGCAACATACATGCTCAAACCTCCCGATGGCGAAGCTTGGTGGTGCGCGGCAGGCAGAGAACGTCCGTGCCGGCGACCAGGATCAGATCGACGCCCCTTGGGAACAGCGCCCGATTTTCCGCCCAGAGCGTGAGGAAAATGTCCGGCAGGCCCATCGGAGAAACGACGGCCTCGCCATTGATGCCGGGGCCGGTGGCAGTCAACTGGGCGCCGCCTTCGAGCGCTGCGATTTCAAGCACCAGCGTTGCCGAACGATCCGGATATTCCTGCGTTCCGAGCGCGAACTGATCGAAGCCCGGAACAATGCCGCCGGCCTCCACGAAGACGAATCGGGCCTCCGGCTTGACGTCTGTCCGCGCGGCCCCGGTATGGAAGGACAGCCAGGCCGGCACCGATGATTTGGCAAGGGCGGGGCTCAGCCAGACGGGGGTTCCGTCGTCGCACAGCGTCAACGCAATCGCTCCGGCTCCTGGACCGAGCGGCGCCGGCGGCGCCGCCGCAGCGCCGAGCGGCGTGATCGTGCCCGGACGCGCCATGGTATCCATCAGCGCCCGGAACACGGCCTGCGACTGGAACACGGGATCGGTAAAGGCACCGGCATAGGCGCTGGCGTGGATCTCGGTTTGAATGCCCATCAGTCGTCTCCCCGCACCATGGTGAAAAAATCAACCCGCGTTGCCGCGGTCTGTTCGGCACGCTTGCGATCCTCGGCCGCGACGCGGCTTTCCACCGCGTCGACCAGTGCATCGACCGCCTGCCGGTGGTCGGGCCGCTGGCGAAGCGCATCGAACACCGCCGCCAGACGCGCTCTTTCGCGATCATTGCCAAGCAGCTGGCCATGACCGATCTCGCCAGAGCCCAGCCGCACCGTGGCGCGGCTGACCGTCGCCTCGCCGAGATTGAAGGCATCACCCCCACCGCCGATTCGACCGCGCACCATCACGAGACCGCTTTCCGGACCGCGCACCGCATGCACCTTCGGTTTGGCCTTGATCGCCTGCCAACCAGCCTGGAGCTCCTCGGTCGACGCTTTGGCCAGCAATTCCATCGCCCGCTTGCGCCCATTCACCGCCGCGCTGCCATCTTGTTTGATCGGGTCCATTGCTTCCATCCGAAATGACTATTATTATAGACAACTATACATCTGATGATTGCTTTTCTAGAACTGCTGCATGACGGGCTTGTGACATGAATGCGAAAAAGGTGGTCGAACGGCAAACCGGCGTTGCCCTCTGGCGGCAGATTGCCGATCTGATCCGGCTATCGATCAGCAATGGCGATTACGACCAGACCGGCATGATACCGCCGGAAATCGTCCTGGCAAGCCAGTTCGGCGTCAACCGCCACACGGTGCGCAGCGCCCTTGCCGCCCTTGCCGAGGAAGGCTTGGTGCAGGCGATCCAGGGGAGAGGCACGCTGATACAGCGGAAGGAACGGCTGAGCTTTCCGATTTCGAGGCGCACGCGCTTCGCGGAGGGGCTTGGCGACCAGGCACGCGAGACGGAAGCGAAACTGCTTGCCCAAGCCGCCCTTCCGGCTGCCGTCGAGGTTGCCGCCGGGTTGGGGATCGCTCCCGGAACGAACTGCATCATGCTGGACCTGATTCGCAGCGCCGACGGCCGGCCGGTATCCTGTTCCACCAATTTCTTTCCTGCAGATCGCTTTCCGCACATGGCAGAGCAAGTCGAAAGGCTGGGCTCGATCACCAAGGCCTTTGCCGCCGAAGGCCTGCCGGACTACGTGCGCGTCTCGACGGAGCTTGTCGCCCGCCACGCCGATGCCGACGAGCTGGCCCTGCTTCGCCTTTCACCCGGCGCCATCGTCATCGAGGCGACCGCCATCAATGCCGATCCGGACGGCGTGCCGGTGCAGTTTGCCCGCACCCGCTTCGCCGCCGACCGCGTCAAGCTGAAGATCGAAACGTGAGGCCACGAAAAAGGGCGCAATGCCGTAGCACGCGCCCTGTTCACATGTGATCGCGCTCTCAGACGTCGGCGATGAAGGTCTGCTTCTGCGTACCCAGGCCCTCGATGCCGAGCTCGACGACGTCGCCGGCCTTGAGGTATTGCGGTGGCTTGAAGCCCATGCCGACGCCGGGGGGCGTACCGGTCGAGATGATATCGCCGGGATGCAGCGTCATGAACTGACTGAGATAGCTGACGACATTGGCGACCCCATAGACCATGGTCTTCGTGGAGCCGTCCTGCTTGGTAACGCCGTTGACGGTCAGCCACATCTTCAGCTTCTGCGGATCGGCAACCTCGTCGCGCGTCACCAGCCACGGGCCGGTCGGGCCGAACGTGTCGCAGGACTTGCCCTTGGTCCACTGTCCGGAGCGCTTGGTCTGGAAATCGCGCTCGGAGACGTCATTGATGACGCAGTAGCCGGCCACATGCTCCAGCGCATCCGCCTCGGAGACGTACTTGGCTTTTTTGCCGATTACCACTCCGAGCTCGACCTCCCAGTCGGTGGCTTCCGAGCCGCGTGGGATGATGACGTCGTCGTTCGGACCGACGATGGCCGATGTCGCTTTCATGAAGATCACCGGTTCCGGCGGCACCGTGGCGCCGGTCTCTGCGGCGTGATCGGCATAGTTCAGTCCGATGCAGATGAACTTGCCGGTTCCGGCAACGCAGGCGCCGAGGCGCGGGCTGCCACCGACGATCGGCAGGCTATCGATATCGAGCCCCTTGGCCCAGGCCATATCGCTGATGGCGTCGCCGCCGACATCGGCGATGACGCCGCTCAGATCCCTGATCTGGCCATCCTTGTCGAGAACGCCCGGCTTTTCCGACCCCAGGGGCCCATAGCGCAAAAGTTTCATGTTACCTCTTCCCTTGGAACGCTCGTGCCGCCTGACAAATCAAAGGCGGACAGCGTTGTAAAGCGCTTTTGCCGGTTCGAGGGGTCGGCGGGTAGCCAAATCTTGCTGGCGATCGGGACGCCCTCGCCCCGACGCGGCCCGCCGAAGGAGATTGTGGCGGGATTTCTCCCGCCAAATTGTGCTCTCAGGCCGCCTTGGAATAGGCCTTTGCCATGTCCGGCAGGCGCTTGACGCGAATTTTCGACGCCTGACCGGCGGCGTTGAAGGCGATGAAGCGCTCCTTGCAGACCTCGACCATGCGGGCGGTCGCGGGTTTCAGATAATTGCGCGGATCGAAATTATCGGGGTGCTGCAGGTGATGCTTGCGGATCTCGCCGGTAAAGGCAAGGCGAAGATCGGTGTCGATATTGACCTTGCGGACGCCGAGCGGAATAGCCTTCTGGATCTCGGCCACCGGCACGCCCCAGGTCTGCTTCATCTTGCCGCCGAATTCGTTGAACAGGTCCTGCAGGTCCTGCGGCACCGTCGACGAGCCATGCATGACCATGTGGGTGTTCGGCAGCCGCTTGTTGATCTTGGCGATCGTCTCGATCGACAGGATGTCGCCGTCCGGCGCGCGGGTGAACTTGTAGGCGCCGTGGCTGGTGCCGATCGCGACGGCCAGCGCGTCGACGCCGGTCTTCTCGACGAAATCGAATGCCTGCTCCGGATCGGTCAGTAGTTCCTCGCGCGACAGTTTGCCTTCAAAGCCATGGCCGTCTTCCTTTTCCCCGGCACCGGTCTCGAGATTGCCGAGACAGCCAAGCTCGCCTTCGACCGAGACGCCGGCCGCATGGGCGATCTTCACCACTTCCGCCGTGACGCCGACATTGTAATCATAGCTGGCGATCGTCTTGCCGTCGGCCAGCAGCGAACCGTCCATCATCACGGAGGTGAAGCCGTTGGTGATTGCCGAAATGCAGGTCGAGGGCTGGTCGCCGTGGTCGAGATGCAGGCAAACCGGAATATGCGGATATTCCTCCACAGCACCAAGGATCAGGTGGCGCAGGAAAGCATCGCCTGCATAGGCGCGGGCGCCGCGGCTGGCCTGCAGGATGACGGGCGAATCCGTGGCATCGGCGGCGCGCATCACCGCCTGAATATATTCCAGATTGTTCACATTGAAGGCGGGCAGGGCGTAGTTGTTTTCAGCGGCGTGGTCCAGCAACTGCCGCAAGGTGATCAATGCCATTCAAAAGTCTCCCGTTGTCCTGTCGCCGCCGATCCAGGGGCGTCGACTTTATTCTCCACTTGAGCAAAAGCGCCCGCCACAAACGCCGACTGGTATCGCGACCAGGCCTCCTGGCAACTGTGGGGCAGGATTTTCCTGCACCATAATTGATGATCATGGTTTGGCAACCACTGCCGAAACGGAAAATTCCATCACTCTTGCGACGGAAACGTTGCAGATACGGCTCTCTGGCCAAACTTTCCGCATTTTTTTGTCCTCCCCGAAGAATCAATCTGAGGTTGTGTTCGGGCAAGGCCTGGCCGGACCTCCGCGCCTGCAACCTCAGAGGGAAGGCGACCTGCCGATAACGGTGATCGACACTTTCGTTTCGAGAGGCGGTCACCGGACGAATGCATATTACGTAAACTGCCGAAAATGATCCCGATAATTTCGCGGCGGCCGATTCTGGTGGTCGGTGCGGCGATTTCGACAGGCGCAAATCCAACGCTAAATGCCGCAATTGAAATGCAACCGCGGCGCTATAGATACATATCCGTCAGCTTCATCGTGGCGTTTGAACGACGGCCGATGGCCTTGCCTTTGCGAAAAAATTGGCATTCTCTCGCCGCTTCAAAACCTGAAAAGAGGGGAAGGAAAACAAAATGACATTGGCGAACATCAAGCTCAGCACAGCGATCCTGCTCGGATCGTTTCTCATCGGCGCAAGCCCCGTACTCGCCGAAACCGTCTTGCATCGCGGCAATGCTGGCGAACCGCAGACGCTCGATCAGGCCCACACCTCGATCAATATCGAAGAGTTCATCCTCAAGGATCTCTATGAAGGCCTGACCATCTATGACGCGGCCGGCAAGGTCGTTCCGGGTGCGGCCGAAACCTGGGACCTCTCCGACGACGGCCTGGTCTACACCTTCAAGCTGCGCGCCGACGCCAAATGGTCGGACGGCTCTCCGGTCACCGCCACCGACTTCGTCTTTTCGCTTCAGCGCATCGAGGATCCGAAGACAGCTGCCGGCTACGCCAACATCCTTTTCCCGATCAAGAACGCCGAAAAGGTCAACAAGGGTGAAGTTCCCGTCGATCAGCTCGGCGTCAAGGCCGTCGACGACAAGACGCTTGAAATCACCCTTGAGCGCCCGACTCCGTTCTTCCTGGAACTGCTGGCGCATCAGACCGCGCTGCCCGTCTCCAAGGCAAGCGTCGAAAAGAACGGTGCCGATTTCGTCAAGCCGGGCGTCATGGTCTCGAACGGCGCCTACAAGCTTGTCGCCCATACGCCGAACGACAGCCTGACCGCCGAAAAGAACCCGGAATACTGGGACGCTGCGAACGTCAAGATCGACAAGGTGATCTTCTACCCGATCGACGACCAGGCCGCCTCCGTTCGCCGCTTCGAGGCCAAGGAAATGGACCTTGCCTACAACTTCTCGGCCGACCAGCTGGACCGGCTGCGCAAGTCCTATGGCGAGCAGGTCCATGTTTCCCCGACGCTCGCGACCTACTACTACGCCTTCGACACCCGCCAGGAACCCTATAGCGACGTGCGCGTGCGCCGGGCGCTGTCGATGTCGGTCGATCGCGACTTCCTCGCCAAGGAAATCTACTCGGGCTCGCAGCTGCCGTCCTACTCCATGGTGCCTCCGGGCATGGCGAGCTACGGCGATCCGGCAAAGGCCGACTTCTCCGAGATGTCGCAGCTCGATCGCGAGGATGAAGCGGTCAAGCTGATGAAGGAAGCCGGCTACGGCGAAGGCGGCAAGCCGCTCAACATCGAGATCCGTTACAACACCAACCCGAATCATGAGCGTGTTGCCACCGCCGTCGCCGACATGTGGAAGAACACGTTCGGCGCCAAGGTGTCGCTGGTCAATCTCGACGTCTCCTCGCACTACGCCTACCTTCAGGAAGGCGGCAAGTTCAACGTTGCCCGCGCCGGCTGGGTAGCCGACTATGCCGACGCCGAAAACTTCCTGGCGCTCAGCCTCTCCTCGAACAAGACCTTCAACTACGGCCACTTCGAGAATGCCGAGTTCGACGCCCTGATGAAGAAGTCCTACGAGGAGGTCGATCCGACGGCCCGCTCGAAGATCCTGCATGAAGCCGAGGCGCTTCTGATGAAGGAACAGCCGATCGCGCCGTTCCTGACCCAGGCCGACCTCTGGCTGGTGTCCGACAAGGTGAAGGGTTGGCAGGATAACGCCGTCAACGCGCATCTCAGCCGCTTCCTGAGCGTTTCCGAATAACGGATTTTTGACGCGCGGCGGCTTGGCGCCGCCGCGCGTCACGGTCAGAGAGCAAAACCATGATCTCCTTTGTCCTGCGCCGCCTCGCGAGCGCCGTGCCGACCCTGTTCATCGTCGTCACGATTTCCTTCTTCCTGATGCGGTTCGCCCCCGGCGGCCCCTTCAATCTCGAACGTCCGCTGCCGCCCCAGACCATGGCGAACCTGATGGCGACCTATCATCTCGATCAGCCACTCTGGAACCAGTACCTCACCTACATCAGCAACGCCGTCACCGGCGATTTCGGGCCGAGCTACATCTACAAGGACAACACCGTGGCGGAACTGATCGGCAAGGGCCTGCCCTATTCGATCCAACTCGGTTCCTACGCCCTGCTGCTGGCACTGATCGGCGGCGTACTTGCCGGCACCCTTGCCGCGCTCCGGCAGAACAGTGTCCTCGATTTCCTCATCATGTCGGTCTCGACCGTCGGCGTCACAGTTCCCAATTTCGTGGTCGGTCCGGTGCTGACGCTGGTCTTTGCCGTCGTGCTTGCCTGGCTGCCGGCCGGAAGCTGGGGTGACGGTTCGCTGCGCTTCCTGATCCTGCCGATGGTAGCACTCGCGCTGCCGCAATTGGCGGTCTTTGCCAGGCTGACGCGCGGCTCGATGATCGAGGCGCTGCACACCGACCATATCCGCACGGCCCGCGCCTACGGCCTGCCGCCGCGCGTCGTCGTCGTCACGCACGCGATGCGCGCCGCCATGCTGCCGGTCGTTTCCTATCTCGCGCCCGCCGCCGCCGCCCTGCTCACCGGCTCGGCCGTCGTCGAAACGATCTTCACCATTCCGGGTGTCGGTCGCTATTTTGTGCTCGGAGCGATCAATCGCGACTACACGCTGGTGATGGGAACCGTCGTGCTGATCGCCATCTTCGTCATCGTCTTCAATCTTGTGGTCGATATTCTCTACGGCCTTCTCGATCCGAGGGTTCGCCATGACTGATATCGTCACCACGCCGGCTCTGCCGCCCGAAACCGCCAGCCGAAGCCTGTTCCAGCTCGCAGCACTCCGCTTCCGCCGCAACCGCGCCGCCATGGCCGGCTGCGTCATGCTGGTGCTGATCGCAATGTTTTCCTTCCTCGGCCCCCATTTCATCAGCCACAGCTACGACCAGGTGTTTCCATCCTACGTGTCGATCCCACCGAGCTTCGAACCGCGGCCGGATGCATCGAGCCTGCAGGACGTGATCGAAGGCGTTGCCGGACGGGCCCGTGTCGAGCTGAAGGAGTTTGCCGTCGAAGGCCAGACCTTCACGGCGACGGTGACATCGGACAAGCCGATCGATCCGCGCGCCACGCGCTATTTCGACCGGGCCAACGAATTCGACAGCACGCAGGTCGTGGCAACCGAAAACGATGGCAAGACGTTGAAGCTCACCGGCAGCGTCTCGCGGGAATATTTCCTGTTCGGCACCGATTCCAACGGCCGCGATCTGATGGCGCGCGTCATGCTCGGCGGCCAGATCTCGATTGCCGTCGGCCTGCTCGCGAGCCTCGTCTCGCTCTCGATCGGCGTCCTTTACGGTGCGACATCCGGCTATATCGGCGGGCGCGTCGACAACGTCATGATGCGTTTTGTCGAGATCCTCTATTCGCTGCCCTTCGTTTTCCTCGTCGTCGTCCTCGTCGTCTTTTTCGGACGCTCGTTCATCCTGATCTTCCTCGTCATCGGCGCGGTGGAATGGCTAGACATGGCCCGCATCGTGCGCGGCCAGACGCTGGCGCTGAAACGACGAGAGTTCATCGGCGCGGCGCAGGCGCTGGGGCTGACCGACTGGCAGATCATCCGCCGACACATCATCCCCAACACCATCGGCCCGGTCGTCGTCTTCGTCACCGTCGTCGTGCCGAAGGTCATCCTGCTCGAAAGCTTCCTCTCCTTCCTCGGCCTGGGCGTCCAGGCGCCGTTGACGAGCTGGGGCGCGCTGATTGCGGAAGGCGCCAACAACATCCAGTCGGCCCCGTGGCTGTTGATCTTCCCGGCGATCTTCTTCGTTCTCACCCTCTTCTCGCTGAATTTCGCCGGCGACGGCCTGCGCGATGCGCTCGATCCGAAGGACCGCTGACATGACTGATTCACGGGAAACAATTCTCGCCGTCCGCAATCTCAAGGTCTCGTTCTCGACGCCGGATGGAACGGTGGAGGCGGTCAAGGGCATCGATCTCGACGTCAAGGCCGGCGAAACGCTGGCCGTGGTGGGCGAATCCGGCTCCGGCAAGAGCCAGACGATGATGGGCATCATGGGGCTGCTTGCCGGAAACGGCACGGTCACGGGATCGGCAAAATACCGCGGCCAGGAGCTCGTCGGCCTGCCGCTGAAGGCGCTGAACCATGTGCGCGGCGAAAAGATCACCATGATCTTTCAGGAGCCGATGACCTCGCTCGACCCTCTCTATACGATCGGCCGGCAGATCGCCGAACCGATCGTCCATCATCGCGGCGGCACCTTCAAACAGGCGCGCACCCGCGTGCTGGAACTGCTCGAGCTGGTCGGCATTCCCGAACCGAAACGGCGGATCGACAGCTATCCGCACGAGCTTTCCGGCGGCCAGCGGCAGCGCGTGATGATCGCCATGGCGCTCGCCAACGATCCGGACATCCTGATCGCCGACGAGCCGACGACGGCGCTCGACGTCACCATTCAGGCACAGATCCTCGACCTGCTGAATTCGCTGCAGGCCAAGTTCGGCATGGCCGTCGTGCTGATTACCCACGACCTCGGCATCGTCCGCCATTTCGCCAGCCGCGTTGCCGTCATGCGCCGCGGCGAGGTGGTCGAGACGGGAGCCACCACCAACATCTTCGAGCGACCGCAGGCGGATTATACCAAGCTGCTGCTCGCCGCCGAACCGCGCGGCCGCAAGGAGCCGCCGGCGAACACCGCGCCGATCGTTCTCGAAGGCGCGAATGTGGCCGTCGACTATGCCACCGGCGGCGGCCTGTTCGGCAGTTCAGCCGGCGTGTTTCGCGCCGTCGATGGCGTCAGCATCCGGTTGCGGGAGGGCCAGACAATCGGTATCGTCGGCGAATCCGGCTCCGGCAAATCGACGCTCGGCCGCGCGCTTCTGCGGCTGATCCCAAGCAGCGGGCGTTACCGCTTCGGCGCGACGAACATCTCCGATTTCAGCCGCTCCGCCATGCGTCCGCTGCGCCGGCAGCTGCAACTGGTGTTTCAGGATCCCTATGGATCGCTCTCGCCGCGACAGACCGTCGGCGAGATCGTCACCGAGGGGCTGTACGTCCACGAACCGCAGCTAAGCCGCGCCGAGCGTGACAAGCGGGCGATCGAGGCACTCAAGGAGGTCGGCCTCGATCCGGCGGCCCGCAACCGCTATCCGCATGAATTCTCCGGCGGCCAGCGGCAGCGCATCGCCATTGCCCGCGCCATCATTCTCAAGCCGAAGGTCGTCATTCTCGACGAACCGACTTCGGCGCTCGACCGCTCCGTGCAGGGACAGGTCATTGACCTTCTGCGTGCTCTGCAGAAGGCCAATGGCCTCTCCTACATCTTCATCAGCCACGACCTGTCGGTGATCAAGGCGATGTCGGACTATGTGGTGGTGATGAAGAACGGCAGGATCGTCGAGGAAGGCGATACCGACGCGATCTTCGAGGCGCCGCGCGAGAGCTATACGCAGACCCTGATGAGCGCGGCCTTTACCGCGTGACCTCTCCGTGCCCGGCTTCCATGGCCGGGTCCGGCTGCAGCGGTTTGCGTCGCTTCAGCTGCTGTTCGCGGAAGAAGATGAACAGGCCGGATGCAACGATCAGAGCGGAGCCGAGGATCACGGTCCAGCGCGGCGTATCGCCGAAGAAGATCCAGCCGAAAATCACCGCCCAGAAAAGCAGCGTATATTGCAACGGCACGACGGTGGCCGCATCGGCGAGTTTCAGCGAGCGGGTAACGAGGAGATGGGCGAGCATGGCGACGATGCCGAGAAGGCTGAGGCAGGCCAGGGCCTGCAGGTCCATCGGCGCCCAGCCGGCCGGATTGACGCCGACACCCGCCAGAGAAAAGATCAGCGCGCCGCTCAACTGCCAGAAGATCAGCGTCGTATCCGGCGTTGCCCGCAGGGTTCGCCCGAGAAGCAGCGCGAAGGCATAGGCTGTGCTGCCGGCAAGCGCGATCAGCGCCGGCAGGGAAAAGCTCTCGGCCGACGGCTCGAGCGCAATGAGGACGCCGAGGAAGCCGATGATGATCGCCGTCCACCGCCGCCAGCCGACCTTCTCGCCCAGAAGCAGCGGCGAGGCAGCCGCGACATAGATCGGCGCCGCCAGCCAATAGGTCATCGCGTCGGCAAGCGGCATGTAGGCGACGGCAAAGTAGAAGGCCGATGCATCGAACGCAAACAGCAGCGACCGCAGTCCCTGCAGCCACGGGCGATCGACGATCAGCAGGCTGCGCCACCCGCGCTTGACGAAGAAGGGAATGAGCACCACCAGAGCCGCGAGGCTGCGGATCGTCATCAACTGGCTGACGGAATAGGTCGACACCAGCCATTTCCCCATCGTGTCGTTCAGCGAGAACATCAGCATGCCGAGCAGCATGAAGAGAACGCCGGTTCGTGCGGCATTCGAAGTGTGAGCAAAGGGGGCTGTTGCGACCGTCATGGCTTCGGCTCCGGGAAAGACGGCTTGCCCTCGCATATTCCGGCACTTCAATCCATCCACGAAAATCGATGGTTCGATGAACAATCGGAATAGGAGCCACGCTCGGTCCCCATCCCTCCGAATTTTGCACTGCAGCACAATAGAAATATCCTATTAGCACATGCAAAATGGGCCATTGAAAGAAAACAAAAATTCGATCACAAGCCTGTGTAATCCGGTTTTTTGATCATGTTTCTTCTATTGACCGCGCGCAGGGATCGCTTCGTTCATGGGCAAGACTGTTTTCATCGGCAAACGTTCCCGCGCCGCAGGCGGCTGGGGGGCGCTGAAAAGCTGCGGCAAGCGCCTTCTGGAAAGCGGCTCGCCGCTTTCGGGCGCGCGCACCCTGCTGAAGGCCAACCAGCCGGATGGATTCGACTGCCCCGGCTGCGCCTGGGGTGATCCGGAGCACGGCTCCTCGTTCGAATTCTGCGAGAACGGCGTGAAAGCCGTCGCCTGGGAGGCGACCGACAAGCGCACGCTACCGGACTTCTTTGCCACGCACACCGTCTCCGAGCTGAAGACGTGGAGCGACTATGCGCTGGAGCAGCAGGGCCGCCTCACCCATCCGATGCGCTACGACCGCGTCACGGACAGCTATGTCCGTGTCGGCTGGGATGCCGCCTTTGCCGAGATCGGCGCGATCCTCAACAGTTTCGACACGCCGGACCGGGCCGAGTTCTACACCTCCGGCCGCGCCTCCAACGAAGCAGCATTCCTCTATCAGCTCTTCGTCCGGCTCTACGGCACCAACAATTTTCCCGATTGCTCCAACATGTGCCATGAGGCAAGCGGCATCGCCATGAAGCAGGCGGTCGGCGTCGGCAAGGGCACGGTGCTGCTCGAAGATTTCGAGAAGGCCGACGCCATCTTCGTCATCGGCCAGAATCCCGGCACCAACCATCCGCGCATGCTCGGCGATCTTCGCCGCGCCGCTCGACGCGGTGCAAAAATCGTCGTCTTCAATCCGCTGCGCGAGCGCGGCCTCGAGCGTTTCGCCGACCCGCAGGACAAGCTGGAAATGCTGCGTGGCGGCTCGAGCGAAATCGCCAGCGACTATTTCCAGCCGCGCCTCGGCGGCGACATGGCCGCGGTGCGCGGCATGGCCAAGGCGGTCTTCGCCGCAGACGACGCAGCACGGGCTGCAGGCCGGCCCTCCGTTCTCGACCTCGATTTCATCAGCCGGCACACCGCGGATTTCGATGCCTATCGTGCCGCCGTCGAGGCGACCGGATGGGCCGAGATCGAGGACCAGTCCGGCCTGACGCGCGATGAAATCGAGCGGGCGGCGGCGGTTTATCTCGGCGCCGAACGGGTGATCTGCACCTGGGCGATGGGCGTCACCCAGCACCGGCATTCGGTGATCACCATCCGCGAGATCGCCAGCTTCATGATGCTGCGCGGCAATATCGGCAAGCCGGGCGCCGGCCTCTGCCCCGTGCGCGGCCATTCCAACGTCCAGGGCGACCGTACCGTCGGCATCAACGAGAAGCCCCCGGCCGCCTTCCTCGATGCATTGGAACAGGAATTCGATTTCAAGGCACCCCGACATGAGGGCCACAATGTGCTTGCAGCCATCGGCGCCATGCTGGACGGCGCGGCACGGGCCTTCATCGGCCTCGGCGGCAATTTCGCGCGTGCAACGCCGGACAGCCCGCTCATCGAAAAGGCGCTGGCCAGGCAGAAGCTGACGGTCAACATCGCCACCAAGCTCAACCACTCGCACCTGATGCCGGGCGAGGTGAGTTTCATCCTGCCCTGCCTCGGCCGCACGGAAATCGACCGCAACTCGAAGGGCATCAGCCAGATCGTCACGGTCGAGGATTCGATGAGCATGGTGCACGGCTCCGGCGGCATCAACAGGCCGGCCTCGCCGGAACTGCGCTCCGAGGTGGCGATCATCGCCGGGATCGCAGCCGCGACCGTCGGCTCGGCAAAGGTCGATTGGGCAGCGCTCGCCGATGACTACGACCTGATCCGCGATCACATCGCCAATGTCATTCCCGGCTTTGAAAACTACAACCAGCGCGTCCGCAAGCCGCGCGGCTTCCATCTGCGCAATGCCGCCGCCAATCGCGAATGGGAAACACCGGAGGGTCGCGCCACATTCTGGAGCGGCCCGCTCCCTGATGCCGTCGAACATCAGATCGCCCGCGGCAGGGATGGCGTTTTCGTGATGCAGACCTTCCGCTCGCACGATCAGTACAACACAACGATCTACGGCATGGACGACCGCTATCGCGGCGTCTACGGCGAGCGCAACGTCGTCTTCATCAATCCCGCCGACCTTGCCGATCTGGGCGGCGAGGCCGGTGACCGCGTCGACGTGATCGGGCGCCATGAAGACGGTCTTTCCCGTGTCGCCAGCGATTTCCGCTTCGTGCCCTATGATATCCCGCGCGGCTGCGTCGCCGGTTATTACCCGGAGCTCAACGTGCTCGTGCCCTTGTCGAGCGCCGGGGATGAGAGCGATACGCCGACCTCAAAATCGGTGCTGGTATCCTTCCGCACCAAAGCCAGGCAGGCAGATGCGGCCTGATGCCAGATAGCCCGCCCGAAGCCGATTTCGTTGCCCTGGTCGAGGCGGTCAGAAGACGGGACGCCACGCTTTCGCGGCTGGGCGCGGGCATCATCGCGGCAATTTCCCAGGGGATCGCCGACGACAGCCGCACCTTTGCCAGGCTGTTCGGCATCGCCCACGCGCTCGTCCTGCGGGAGGTCAATCTGCTTTGCGGGCCGGAGGCGCCGATCGAAATCGTCGGTCGCGATGCCCGCACGCAGCGAACGCGCATCAAACTTACGGTAAAAGGCGACACGCTTATGGCCGGCGTGCTTGACCTTGGCGAGATCGTCGCTAAGTAAGAACCATCTCCGCAGTGCAGGGCATTCTAACACGCCTGCGGAGCTAAACCTGATACCGGGCCCCTCTGGCGAGAATCTACGGCGCTCTCGTGATGTCGGTATCACCCGCAAATAAGCCGGCGGACTATAAGCACATGACAATCCATCTCATGCGTTCTTCGCATGCCGATCATGGCATGCGGGATTTCTCCATCTATGCACCCGTTGCTCTGAGTTTTGACGGATCGGAGGTGCGGCCATGAAGCCCGCCTCGCAAACTTCGGCTCTCGGTTATTTCACCTGGGCCTTCATCACGACGGCAGCCGGTCTTGCGCTCGGCGCCTGGCTCGGCTGGACCACGACCGGTACGCTGGGCGGCATGGCCACCGTCTTCTTCGTCTGTACGGTGCTTGCCGTGCTGGAAATCTCGCTTTCCTTCGACAACGCCATCGTCAACGCCAACAAACTGAAGGAAATGACGCCGGTCTGGCAACACCGGTTCCTCACCTGGGGCATCGTGATCGCCGTCTTCGGCATGCGCATCGTCTTCCCGCTGCTGATCGTGGTGATCGCCGCCAATATCGGGCCGATCGATGCCCTGGTACTGGCCGCCTCGCGTCCCGAGGAATACGCCCGCATCATGCACGAGGCGCATCTGCCGATTGCCGCGTTCGGCGGAACCTTCCTGATGATGGTCGGCCTGAAGTTCTTCTTCGACCACGAGAAGGACATCCACTGGATCGCGTCACTCGAACGCGGCATGTCACGCTTCGCGACGATCAAGGGCGTCGAAATCGCCTTCGTGCTCGTGTTGATCCTGGTGTTCTCCTCCTTCCTGCACGGCGAGGAAGCCACCACCTTCGTCTATTGCTCCATCTACGGCCTCCTGACCTTCCTCGCGGTCGAGGTGGTTGGCGGGCTGCTTGACGCCTCGCAGCAGACGATGAGTGCTGCAGCAAGAGGCGGTCTCGGCGCTTTCATCTATCTTGAAGTGCTGGATGCCAGCTTCTCCTTCGACGGCGTGATCGGCGCCTTCGCGCTGACGCAGAACCTCTTCGTCATCGCCATCGGTCTTGGGATCGGCGCCATGTATGTGCGTTCGATGACGATCATGCTGGTCGAGAAGGGGACGCTCGCCGAATATCGTTACCTGGAGCACGGCGCCTTCTACGCGATCCTGATCCTGTCGGTGATCATGTATTGCCAGACGCTGGTGCATATTCCGGAGGTCATCACCGGTCTCGGCGGGGCGGCCCTGATCGGCATCTCGCTGTGGTCTTCGATCCGCCACAACAGGCGGGAGCGCTCTGAACACGTCAACGCCTGACACTATCGCGGCAACGAAAAGCCCGCCAATCCCAAGGATTGGCGGGCTTTTTCATTCGGATTCCAGCAGAACGGCCAGCGCGCAATATTTCAGCTTTGGTGTTAGCGGTTCTTCACGGAGTTGAAGTTCTTCGGATCGATACCGAGAGTGTAGAGGTCGCGGTCCAGCGGACGGCGGTGGCCTTCAACAGCCGCGGCTGCGGCCGTGGCCGCGCCAAAGATGGCGATGGCATTACCGAAGAAGCCTCGGGCAGGTTTACGAAGGGCGGACATCTCTTTTACTCACTTTCCAGTTGGTTGATCGTGTTTCGTTCGATGAGTGGAAGATGATCCTTTGGGCATCGCTTTACAATGCACAGGAATTCATCCCAGCCATGCAAATAGGAAAGGCCCGGTTAACATCAGCTAACCGGGCCTTTCCCTGTGACGGTCTTGGGAGGAACGTCAGTCTTCGCTTGCTGCCAGCTGGGCGAGCACTTCTCCACGACCCCGCGCCCGCAGGATCAAGGGGATGATCAGGGCGGCGGCCGCAATCACCAGCAGTACGGCGGCGATCGGCGAGGTGAACAGCACCGTGACATCGCCCTGGCTGATCGACAGTGCCCGGCGAAGCTGCTGTTCGGCCAGCGGGCCGAGGATCAGGCCGACGACGACAGGGGCGATCGGATAGCCGAAGATGCGCATGACATAGCCGAGGACACCGAAGGCGAGCAGCATGCCGAGTTCGAACACCGACGGGTTGGCGCCGATGGTGCCGAGCGTCGCAAACAGGAGAATGCCGGCATAGAGCCAGGGTTTCGGGATCGTCAGGAGCTTCACCCAGAGACCGACCAGCGGCAGGTTCAGCACAAGCAGCATGAAGTTGGCGATCAGCAGGCTGGCGATCAGGCCCCAGACGAGCTGCGGGTTGGTCGCGAACAACAGCGGACCGGGCTGCAGGCCGTACTGCTGGAAGCCGGCCAGCATGATCGCCGCCGTTGCGGTCGTCGGCAGGCCGAGCGTCAGGAGCGGCACCAGCGTGCCGGCAGCCGAGGCATTGTTGGCCGCTTCCGGACCGGCGACACCCTCGATGGCGCCGTTGCCGAATTCTTCCGGATGCTTGGTCAGCCGCTTTTCGGTGGCATAGGAGAGGAACGTGCCGATTTCAGCGCCGCCCGCCGGCATCGCGCCGATCGGGAAACCGATCGCCGTGCCGCGCAGCCACGGCTTCCACGAACGCGCCCAATCCTGCCTGTTCATCCAGACGGATCCCTTGACCGCTTCGACCTTGTCCGGGCCGAGGTCGCCTTGTGCCGCGATATAGAGCGATTCGCCGATGGCGAACATCGCGACCGCCAGTGTCGTCACCTCGATTCCGTCGAGCAGATCGGGAATGCCGAAGCTCATGCGCGTCTGGCCGGTCAGCTGGTCGATGCCGACGATGGCGAGCGCAAAGCCGATGAACAGCGACGTCAGCCCGCGCAGCGTCGAATCGCCGAAGGCCGAGGAAACCGTGACGAAGGCAAGCACCATCAGCGCGAAATATTCGCGCGGGCCGAAAACCAGCGCCAGCTTGACGACAAAAGGCGCGATCAAGGCAAGCGCCATGGTCGCGATCAGGCCGGCGACGAAGGAACCGATCGCGGCTGTCGCCAATGCCGGTCCGCCGCGCCCGGCCCGGGCCATCTTGTTGCCCTCGAGTGCGGTGACGATCGACGAGCTTTCACCCGGGGTGTTCAGAAGGATCGAAGTGGTCGAGCCGCCATACATGCCGCCATAATAGATGCCGGCGAACATGATCAGCGAGCCGCCCGGATCGAGCTTGTAGGTCACCGGCAGGAGCAGCGCCACGGTGAGCGCCGGGCCGATGCCGGGCAGAACCCCGACGGCGGTGCCGAGCGTCACGCCGATCAGCGCGTAGAGGAGATTCATGGGCTGGGCGGCGACAAGCAGGCCCTGCAGCAGGAAATCGAATGTGTTCATGTCAGGGCCTTACCAAAACAGGTGTTCGAGCGGACCGGCGGGCAGCGACAATTGCAACAGCCCCGCAAAGATCAGCCAGACGCCAAGACAGATGAGGATACCGAGCGGAATCGTCATCCACAGCTTGCGCTTGCCGAAGGCTGCCGCCGTTGCGGCAAAGAGCACACCCGTGGCGATCGAGAACCCCGCCGTTTTCAGAAGCAGCATCTGCAAGGCCAAGCCGCCGATGATCCAGACGACCGGAGCGACTTCCTGGCGATCGCGCGTCGGGAAATCGCCGCGCAGGGCTTCAAAAACGGTCCAGACCGCCAGTATCAGCAGGCAGCCGGCGATCACGAAGGGCGTGGTGGCCGGGCCGATACCGGAATAGCCGGTAGCGCTCGCCAGCCGTGACGCATCCCAGAAGATCAGGCCGCCGAGGGCCGCGAGGAAGACGGCGATGACAAGCGCCGCCCTGTCAGGGCGGCGTGTCTCCGTCGAAGGGGTGTGACCCTTGCTCATTTTACCAGACCAATGTCCTTGAGGACGGTTTCGGTTGCCGAAATGTCCTTGGCGAGCTGCTCCTTGAAGGCATCACCGGCCAGATAGGTATCCTGCCAGCCCTTGGTCTTCAGGGTTTCCTGCCAGCTGGCGGACTTGACGAGTTTCTCGATGTCGGTCGAAACGGCAGCCTTCTGCTCGTCGGTCAGGCCGGGAGCGGCGGCAACCATGCGCCAGTTCTGAACCACCACGTCGAGGCCGCTTTCCTTGATGGTCGGCGCATCGACGCCGGCAATGCGTTCGGCGCTCGAAACGGCGAGAAGGCGCAGCGTGCCGGACTTCACTTGGCTTTCGAATTCGCCGTAGCCGGAAATGCCGGCCGTTACCTGGCTACCGAGAATGGCGGCCAGCGCTTCACCACCGCCGGAGAAGGCGATGTAGTTGATCTTGGTCGGATCGACGCCGGCAGCCTTGGCGATCAGGCCGACAGCGATATGGTCGGTGCCGCCGGCCGAGCCGCCACCCCAGGAGACTGCGCCCGGATCCTTCTTCAGCGCCTCGACGAGATCGCCGAAGGTCTTCAGCGGCGAATCAGCCGGCACGACGATGGCTTCGTATTCGCCGGTCAGGCGGGCGATCGGGGTGACATCATTCAACGTCACCGGCGAGTTGTTGGTCAGGATTGCGCCGACCATGACGTAGCCGCCGACGATCAGGGCGTTCGGATTGCCCTTCGACTGGCTGGCGAACTGTGCAAGGCCGATGGTACCGCCGGCGCCGGGCACATTCTGCACCTGGACGTTGCCGGAGATGCCTTCCTGCTGCATCACGGTCTGGATCGAGCGCGCGGTCTGGTCCCAGCCGCCGCCGGGGTTCGCCGGGGCGATGATGGTGTAGTCAGCAGCAAAAGCCGGCAGGGCAAGAGCACCGGCGAGAATGGATGCCAGAAAAAACTGTTTCAAGATTAGTCCTCCGTCAGGCGCGCTCGTTATCTGGCGCGCAGTGTTCATCTTTGCGGACGGGGGTTGGCTCACTCTGAATCGGGCGCATTCGCTTCCTGAGCAGAACGACGCCGGGTCTGGTGAAACTCCTCCCATTCGCCTCGATCATCCGCCTCCACGGACGATGAAGAACTGCAAGGCACCACAAGAAGCTGTCATCTACCTGACATCGAACGGAACCCTGCCGGATTAATCTCCGCTAATTTTGCTGCTTCGTCTACTGGAGCCGCAAAACTTCGTTCCAGCGGGCGATCAGCCGCGCCCGCTTGACCTGATCGAGGTAAACCATCAGCCCGGGACTGACCGGAACCGGCCGCAACTGCCCGCCGAGCATTTCCCGCATCGTATTGGCCGTGTTGGCGCCGGCAACGTCCGGGCTGACGGCGGGGATCTGCAACTCGCGCGCCATGATCGTCTGGCCTTCCTTCGACATGAAGAATTCCAGATAGCGCCGGCCGAGGTCGGGCGAGGCGGCCGCCTGCGGCACCAGCCCGATGCGCGACATGACGACGGTATAATCGCGCGGCAGGACGATGCCGACATCCGGGTGACGCGAGGCCCAATCGGCGGCATAGGAGCCGAGAATATTGTAGCCGAGAACGAAGCGGCCGTCGGAGACCCGCTCGAGAATGGCCGAACTGGTGGAATAGAGCTTGACGCCGGCAGCACCCATCGTCTGGATCACCGACCAGATGTCGCCGAACTGCTCCTGGTCGCGCGCCATGAACAGGAAGCCCACGCCGGACCGCTCGATATCATAGGTGCCGATCTTTCCATAAACGGCGCTGCCATGACGCTTGAGATAATCGACGAACTCGGCCCGCGTCGAGGGCGGCTTCTCCTTTGTGAAACTCGGCTTGTGATAGACGAAGACCGCCGGCTCGAACGTCAGCGCGTAAGCCGTGTTGCGCCAATTGGCCCAGCCCGGCCAGCGGGCGCTCATCGGCAGGTCGCTGCGCTGGGCATAGCCGTCATTACTGAGCTTGACCTGCAGGTCCATCGCCGAGGAGAAGGCGAAGTCAGCGGTCTTTTCGCCTGTGTCGGTCTCCTTGACGATCCGGTCGTAGATCTCGCCGGTCAGCATATCCTCGTAGCGCACGGCCACATCCGGATTGGCCTTCTGGAAACCGACGATCATCGGCCGCGCCAGCGGCTCGTCGAGCGAGGAATAGACGATGACGGTCGGGGCGTCCGGATTGCCCGAGAGCGCCGGAAACACGACCGGCTCGGCGGCGGCAGGCAGGAAAAATCCGCAGAGAAAACTGAGACACAGAAGGAAACGCATAAAACGATATTGCCGCAGCCCCGGCCCGTTCACAAGCCGGATGGCGACCGCTAGAGTAGCTGAAGGGAGACAGCGGATTTGCGGATATTACTGGTCGAAGACAATACGGCGCTTGCGGAAGGGCTTGTCGCCATCCTGCGCGGCAGCGGCTATGCGGTCGATGTCGTCGGCGACGGCGCGTCGGCCGATGCCGTGGCCGCGACCGAAAATTTCGATCTCGTCATCCTCGACCTGACCCTGCCGGAAATGGACGGCCTCGACGTGCTGCGCTCGATGCGCGCGCGGCAGAACAAGGCGGCGGTGCTGATCCTCACGGCGCGAGGCACACAGGAGGAGAAGATCCGCGGCCTCGATCTCGGCGCCGATGACTACATGATCAAGCCCTTCGACGTCAGCGAGTTCGAGGCTCGCGTCCGCGTGCTGTTGCGCCGGCAGGCGGGGCTTCGCTCCTCACTCGTCAGCTACGGCAAGATCTCGTTCGACCTCAACTCCCGCACCTTTTCCGCCGGCGGC
The DNA here is from genome assembly GCF_000379605.1 of Rhizobium giardinii bv. giardinii H152. Classification (GTDB taxonomy): domain Bacteria; phylum Pseudomonadota; class Alphaproteobacteria; order Rhizobiales; family Rhizobiaceae; genus Pararhizobium; species Pararhizobium giardinii. The sequence goes on from NZ_KB902702.1 coordinate 136,493, forward strand.
ATCACCGTCGATATTCCGGCCCGTGAGCTTGGCCTGCTTGAAATCCTGTTCATGCGGGCCGGAAAGGTCGTCGCCAAGGAAGCGATCATTCAGTCGCTGACCGCCTTCGACGACGACCTGAGCGCCAATGCGATCGAGCAATATGTCAGCCGGCTGCGCAAGCGGCTCGCGCCGCACGGTCTGACGGTCCGCACGGCGCGCGGCATCGGCTACTATCTCGACAAGATGGCGGACGGCTGATGGCGAGGGCCGCCTATTCGCTGCGTCGCAGGCTGCTTGCCTGGTTGCTGATCTCGACGGTGGTCATCGGATGCCTCGCCCTGATCGATACCTATCGCGAGGCTGTGAAGACGGCGAACGTCGTCTCCGATCGCGTGCTTGCCGGCTCGGCGCTGGCGATTGCCGAGCGGGTCGTGGTCGCCGAAGACGGTTCGCTCGAAGTGGACATTCCCTATGTCGCGCTGGAAATGCTGACCTCGGCGGCACAGGATCGTGTGTTCTACCGCGTCGACGGGCCGCCCGGCCGGTTCATCACCGGCTACCAGAACCTGCCCTCGATCACCGACATGAAGGGGCAGTCCGCGGTCTATGCCGACGCGCAGTTCCGCGGCGAGCCGATCCGCGTCGCGGCGCTGGAACGCTCTGCCTCGACCGGCATCAACTCCGTGCCCTTCGTCGTCACCGTTGCCGAGACGACCATTGCGCGGCGGCAATTGACGCAGGCCATTCTGTTGCGCTCGGCATTGCGCCTGCTGATGATGATCCTTGGCGCGGCGGCAATCGTCTGGATCGCGGTGACCTTTTCGCTACGGCCGCTCTATCGTCTGGGAGACGCCATTGCCGAGCGCAATCCAGACGATCTGCACCCGATCGAGCAATCGGTGCCGAGCGAAGTCGAGGGGCTGGTCGAGACGGTCAATTCCTTCATGGTGCGGCTGCAATCGGCGCTCGATGCGCTCCGGCATTTCTCCGGCAATGCCAGCCACCAGTTGCGCACGCCGCTCGCAATCATCCGCACCCAGCTTGCCCTTTCCACCCGCGCTGCGACGCTTAAGGAGGCGCAGGCCGCAGCGCGCAAGAGCGACGAGGCCGTGGCGCATGCCGAACGCATCCTCGCGCAACTGCTGCTGATGGCGAAGATCGACGCCGCCGGCTCGACCGAGCCGCAGCCCGTGGAGAACATCGACCTGATGGCATTGGCGCAGGAGATCACCGGCGATCGCGTGCCCGGCGCTGGCGACGCAGGCGTCGATCTCGGTTTTGAAGGCGAGGGCAGGGTGCTGATCCGCGCCGAGCCTCTCCTGATCGGCGAACTTCTGCGCAACCTGATCGAAAACGCCATCGCCTATGCCGGCAAGGGCGCGGAAGTGACCGTTCGTGTCGGAACCGAAGACGACACCGTCCGCCTCGACGTCGAAGACAATGGCCCGGGTATCCCGCCGGAGAAGCGGCAGGTCGTGCGCCAGCGTTTCGCGCGCGGCGGACGCGGCGAAGCACCGGGAATGGGGTTGGGACTTCCGATCGTCGAAGAAATCGCCGGTCTGTTCGGCGGACATCTCACGCTGGGCGAAGGGCCGGATGGCAAGGGGCTGAAGGCCTCCGTGACATTTCCGGCCGCTGGCTCGTCCTAGCGTTGGCGACCCGTCATCAGCGAGGACGTTTCACGGGTCTGAACGAGAAGAATCGCGCTCCAGATCATCTGGACAAGACTGCGATCAGACGGGTTCGACAGCTTGCGCTGCGGGAACATGATAAGCTCCATAGGATTGTTGCGAGCGCCTGATAGCACGTTGACAGGTATTTCTCCAGAGCGCGGCAGGCAAATCTGCCGTGCGCGGCAAGCATGGCAGATAAATTTGAATTTATCTTTGCTTTATACATTACGCCAAAAGTAAAAATCAGAACTATCTTTCACAAATCATTGGTAATAACCTTTTGATTCAATGACTTGCTTGGGTAGGTGTCAACAGGGTGCCGCAGCTTTTCTGGCCCGGAACCGCCAGACCCGACCACTGCCGGCCTTGTCGTGTACGGCCATGGCCCTTGTCCCTTTGCCTTTGGTCCAAATGGCTTTTCGCGTTTTCCCGTGCGATGGTTGCGCGAAAACAGACGGGAGAAAACCATGGCGGATCATTTCAGGGCGCTTGTGATCGAGGAACGTGACGGCAAGCCGGTCAGCGGCTTCAAGGACCTGACCTTGTCGGACCTGCCGGATCATGATGTGCTGGTCGAGGTGCTGTTTTCGACGCTCAATTACAAGGATGGCCTCGCCATTTCCGGCAAGGGCCGCATCGCCCGCCGTCTGCCGATGGTTGCCGGCGTCGATCTCGCAGGCATCGTCGTCTCATCCCGCAGTCCGGACTGGAAGCCTGGCGACAAGGTGGTCGTCAACGGCTGGGGCATGTCCGAAACCGAATGGGGCGGCTATACCCGCTTTCAACGGCTGAAGCCGGAATGGCTGACCCGCCTGCCGGATGCCTTCAGTCTCGAGCAAAGCATGGCGATCGGCACTGCCGGCTATACCGCCGCCCTGGCCATTGACGCACTCGAACGCTGGGGAAAGATCAAGACGGGTGATCGCGAGGTTCTCGTGACCGGCGCCGCAGGCGGCGTCGGCTCCGTCGCCGTCACGCTGCTTGCCAGACGCGGTTACAGGGTGACGGCATCGACGGGACGCCCGGAAACCCACGACTATCTTGCGACGCTCGGTGCAACCGCCTTCGTCGACCGGGCCGAACTGGCCGCGAAAGGTGGCGCACTGCAGAAGGAGCGCTGGGCCGGCGCCATCGATTCCGTCGGTTCGACGACGCTCGCCAATGTGCTGGCGCAGACCGTCCAGAGCGGTGCGGTCGCGGCCTGCGGCCTCGCCGGTGGCGCCGACCTGCCTGCCACCGTGATGCCGCATATCCTGCGCGGCGTGGCATTGCTCGGCATCAATTCGGTGACGGCGCCGCATGCGGAACGCGACAAGGCCTGGGCGATCCTCGCAGAAAGCCTCGAGCGCACGCTTCTGGCGGCGCTGACGACGGTCGAGCCGCTATCGAACCTGCCGCAATTGGCAGAGGACATCGTCGCCGGAAAGATCCGCGGCCGCGTCGTTATCGATGTGACGCGCTAATCGATAGCGACCCGTTCACGGCTCGGACTTCCGCCGTTCTGCCGTTCCTTATCCGTCAAAAGCCCAAGGGTGGTGCATCGCCGCTCGTTGCGCACCGTCTCGCGCGCCTCTTGATGGAGAGTGTGAAGAAAGGCGCGCGATTTTCTACCAAAACGCTCTATTTTTCTCCGAACCCCGCCACATATTGGCAGTTTATGCCCCGACGAAGGTCGGTCGCCATGGGAGAAATTGTGAAGCAGTTTCAAGGGAGAAGTATCGTGGGTCTCAACACAAAACTTATCGCCGCCGCGTTTGCGGTGCTCGTTTCCGCCGCGGCGGCAAATGCTCAGGTCGTCGTCGCTTCCAAGATCGATACCGAAGGTGGCGTGCTCGGCAACATCATTCTGGCCGTCCTGAATGCCAACAACATCCAGACGACCGATCGGGTGCAGCTCGGGGCGACGCCCGTCGTGCGCAAGGCAATCATCGCGGGCGAGATCGACATCTATCCGGAATATACCGGTAACGCCGCCTTCTTCTTCGAAAAGGCCGACGACCCGCTCTGGAAGGATGCGGCCAAGGGTTACGAAGAGGCCAAGAAGCTCGATTACGACGCCAACAAGATCGTCTGGCTGACGCCGTCGCCGGCCAACAACACCTGGGCGGTCGCCGTTCGCAAGGATCTTGCCGATGCCAACGGCATCAAGACCTTCAGCGACTTCGGCAAGTATGTTTCCGGCGGCGGCAAGGTCGTGCTGGCGGCTTCCTCGGAATTCGTCAATTCGGCGGCGGCGCTTCCGGCGTTCCAGACCACCTATGGCTTCACGCTGAAGTCTGACCAGCTGATCACGCTATCGGGCGGCGACACGGCAGCGACGATCTCGGCGGCCGCCAACCAGACCAACGGGGCCAATGCGGCCATGGTCTACGGCACGGATGGCGGCATCGCGCCGTCCGGGCTGGTGGTTCTGGAGGACGACAAATCCGTCCAGCCGGTCTATCAGCCGACGCCGATCATCCGCGAGGCGGTGCTGAAGGAGCATCCCGAGATCGAAACGCTGCTGAAGCCGGTCTTCGAGAAGCTGGACCTGACGACGCTGCAGGATCTGAACGGCCGCGTCCAGGTGGGTGGCGAACCAGCCAAGGCGGTGGCGGAGGACTTTCTGAAGAAGAACGGCTTTCTGAAATAAGCCGCCTCGAATTCGAGGCCGGTTTCGTGAGCGGAACCGGCCTTTTATCCACTCTGCAGGGATGCCGGTTTGAGCCTTCGATTGGATAAGTTGGGCGTGGTGATCGCGCTTCTGGTTGCCTATGGCACGCTCGTCGCGCCATTTGCGACCTTTCGCGCCAATCGCATCGTGCCGGGAGAGGCAAAATCGATCCTTGCGGCGCTGCCTGTGAGCGCCGGCGTTGTGCTGCTCGGCCTTATGGTTGTCGCCGCCGCAATCATCCTTCTGAAAACGCCGGCGCTGCTCAGGCTCGCTGCCGCGGCGGTTTCGCTTGGCGCGATTGCGCTTTTCATCGGCTTGACGGCGACGTATCTGACCCCGCCGGAAAACACCTATGCCCGGGTGTCGCCGGCTTCGGGTTTCTGGGTCCTGCTGTTTGCCTATGCCCTGCTCGCTGCCGATTCGATCACGCGGCTGAGGCCGAGGCCGGGCGTACGGGTCCTGTTGCTGATCGCGACCCTCGCTGGCGCCACCGCGATCCTGGTATCGGGGCTCTGGGACGGACTGTCGATCCTCAAGGAATATGCCGGCCGCGCCGACGTGTTCTGGCTGGAGGCGGGCAGGCATGTGGCGCTTGCGCTCGGCTCGCTGTTTGCCTCGGTCGTCGTCGGCCTGCCGCTCGGCATTCTCTGCCATCGCGTCGAGCCCTTGCGCGCCGGTGTGCTCAACACGCTGAACCTCATCCAGACGATCCCGTCGATCGCGCTGTTCGGCATTCTGATCGCGCCGCTCGGCTGGATTGCAGTGAATGTGCCGGGGGCCGCTGCTATCGGCATTCGCGGCATCGGTGCGGCTCCGGCCTTCGTGGCGCTGTTTCTCTATTCACTGCTGCCGGTGGTCGCCAATACCGTGGTCGGGCTTGCCGGCGTGCCGCGCGAGGCCAATGAGGCGGCACGCGGCATCGGCATGACGGACCGGCAGCGGCTTTTCGGCATCGAGCTGCCGCTCGCCATGCCGGTCATTCTCACCGGCATCCGCATCGTGCTGGTGCAGAATATCGGCCTTGCGACGATTGCGGCCCTGATTGGCGGCGGCGGCTTCGGCGTTTTCGTCTTCCAGGGGATCGGCCAGACGGCGATGGATCTGGTGCTTCTCGGCGCGGTGCCGACGGTGGTGCTCGCCTTTGCTGCAGCCATCGTGCTCGACGCCCTCATCGAAATGAACACTCCGTCGCAAAACCGAGGCAGGACCGCATGATCGAGATCGACGGCATCACCAAGCGCTACGACGGCACCGCGGTCGTCGACAATGTGACGATGACGATTGCGCCGCGCACGGTGACGGTCATCGTCGGAACCTCCGGTTCCGGCAAGACGACGCTGTTGCGCATGATCAATCGGTTGGTGGAGCCGAGCGCCGGCGCCATTCGGCTCGACGGTGACGACAACCGCTCGATGCCGGGCTACGAGCTGCGCCGCCGCATCGGCTATGCCATCCAGGGGCACGGGCTTTTTCCGCACCGCACCGTTGCGCAGAATATCGCCACCGTGCCGGTGCTGCTCGGCTGGGACAAGGCGCGCATCGATGCCAAGGTGGCGGAACTGCTGGCGTTGTTCCAGCTCGACCCGGCCATCTTCGCCGCGCGGTTTCCGCATGAGTTGTCCGGCGGGCAGCAGCAGCGGGTCGGCGTGGCGCGGGCGCTGGCGGCGGAGCCGAAGGTTCTCCTGATGGACGAGCCGTTCGGCGCGCTCGACCCGATCATCAGGGCGAAGGCGCAGGCCGATCTTCTCGACATCCAGAAACTCCTGAAGACGACGATCGTGCTGGTGACGCACGATATGGACGAGGCGTTTCATCTCGCCGACAAGATCGCCGTCATGGACAAGGGGGAACTCGTCCAATACGGCACGCCCGCCGAGCTGGTGACGAATCCGGCGACGGAGTTCGTCCAGACGCTGATCGGCGCCAGCGAGCGGCCGTTCCGGCTTTTGTCGATCGAGACGGCGGGGCAGGCGGTGGAGCCTGGCACTGCCGATGGACAGCCCGTTGACGCGGCAACCAGCCAGCGCGACGTGCTTTCCGAACTGCTGTGGACCGGCCGCGATGCGCTGCCGGTGGCGGCGGCTGACGGCACGCTCCTCGGCAAAGTGACCTTGGAAGGGCTCGCCCGGCGCGCAGCAAGGCCGCAATGAGGGCCTGGCTCCCCTCTCTCCTGCGTGCCGCTCTGCTGGCATTCCTGCTTGCGTTCCTTGTCTCGCCCGGCTGGTTCGAACCGCTCTTGAAGCCGCTGGTGCAGGACAATGCGCCGGCGATCTACAATCAGGGCAGCCTGCTGACCCTGACGCTTCTGCACCTGCGCACAGTGGCAATCGCCACGATCGCCGCCATCGTCATCGCCGTGACGCTTGCCATTCTGGTCACGCGGCCCTTCGGGGCGGAATTCCTGCCGTTGTCGCGCAGCCTGGTGAATGTCGGCCAGACATTTCCGCCGGTGGCGGTGCTGGCGCTGGCGGTGCCGGCCCTCGGTTTCGGCGAAAAGCCGACGCTGGTGGCGCTGTTTCTGTACGGCCTTCTGCCAATCTTCGAGAATACGCTGACGGGTCTGACGACCCTGCCGCCCTCGGTGATGGAGGCGGCGCGCGGCGCCGGCATGACGGATCGCCAGCGCCTCTTCAAGGTGGAAGTACCGCTGGCGATGCCGGTGATCCTTGCAGGCATTCGCCTGTCGGTGGTGATCAGCCTGGCCACCGCGACGATCGGCTCGACGGTCGCGGCCAAGACGCTCGGCGAAGTCATCATCGCCGGGCTGCAATCCAACAATATCGCCTTCGTGCTGCAGGGCGGGCTGATCGTCGGGGCGCTGGCCGTGCTGATCTATGACGGGCTGTCGGCGATTGAGGCCGCTATGGCACGGCGGGCAGGCCTTTAGATCACGCCCTTTGGTCGTCGACCATTTGGAGGGTTGTGGCCGGTGTAAAATGGCTTACAGGGGCTGGAGAAATTCGGTTTGTCTCTTAGTTTCAGCGAGAGACGGGAAACGAAGAGCGAAAGGACCCACGCAATGGCAAAGAACACCATCTGCCTATGGTATGACAAGGACGCTGAAGCTGCCGCCCGGTTCTACGCCGAAACCTTCCCCGACAGCGCAGTGGGTGCTGTCATTCGTGCGCCTGGAGACTATCCAAGCGGCAAGCAGGGAGATGTCCTGGTTGTTGAATTCACCGTCGCCGGCATTCCTTGTATCGGCTTGAACGGCGGTTCCGCGTTCAAACACAACGAAGCCTTTTCATTTCAGATCGCAACTGACGATCAGGAGGAGACCGACCGCTACTGGGACGCCATTGTCGGCAACGGCGGCCAGGAAAGTGACTGCGGCTGGTGCAAAGACAAATGGGGTGTGTCCTGGCAGATCACACCGCGCGTACTGACCGAGGCGCTTGCGGTCGGCGGTGATCAAGCGAAGCGCGCTTTTGATGCGATGATGACGATGAGGAAGATCGACGTTCGGGCGATCGAAACTGCTCTGCGTGGTTGAGGCGCCATTGCGCCGGAGCGTCCGCTTCTGGCCGCACAAGGCGGGCATTTGCCCCACCTTCAGGTCGGGCTGGTGACCCGGTCAAATCTCGCGCGTCGAGGCCGCCGTCACCGTCAGCGTCGTAAAGCCGCTGATCGCGATTGCCGCCCGCTCCGGTATCGGGATCGCGCCGCAGAGGCTGCCGGTGGTAATGATCCGGCCTTTGGCGACGGGCTCGGTCAATGCATTGGCAAAGGCGAGGAAGGGAGCCACGGGATCGCCGTTGGGATGTTTTCCGGGACCGGGGAAGACGGTGTCACCGTTGATCGTGATGACCAGCGGAGAGTCCTGGCCCGGTTCGAGCACCTCGGCGGGCAATTCTTCCCCAAGTATGTAGCCGGCATTGCCAAGGCGGTCGGCGAGAAACAGCAGCGCCGGTGCGCGGCTGCCGTCTTCGAGGCGGTGGCCGAGGAATTCGACACCGGAATAGATGCCGCTCGCGAAGCCGAGAAGTGTGTCGCGGGTAAAGGGCTCACTGCCCGGCGGCGGCAGGTCCTTGCCGAGCACGAAGCAGATTTCGACCTCCAGCGCGTCGACGGCCGGTCGCTCGAATCCGGCTGTGCCTGATTCACTCGCATGGGTGATGTGCGCCATCGGCGCCGACACGGAGCTTCCGTCCGGGCGGATAGCGACCTTGTAGCCGCCGGTCAACCAGCCGTTCAATGCCAGTGTCTCGCGCTGTACTGCAAAGGCTTCCGCCAGGGTGCCGGGTTCGATCAGCGAGGCGGAAGAAAGCCGGATTCCCTGGCGGTCAGCGTCGGACAATTGGCGGGCAAGCGTTTCGACGGCGGAACTGGCGGGCATCTCTGTCTCCTGCGGGTCTCGGCGGTGCGTCGTTCCTTTCGATCACACTCGGCATGAAAGGAAAACCCCGGAATTGTTGTTCCGGGGTTTCCTCGTCGCGCAACCGGGAGAAGAGTTACGCGGCCTGGACCTTCTTGGCGACCCGGGCCCATTCCGGGATCCACTGGCCGTGTGCGGCCAAAAGATCATCGGTCAGCGACCAGATCTGGTCGAGATCGAGTTCGGCGGCCGTATGCGGGTCCATCATTGCGGCATGGTAGAGGTGTTCGCGGTTCTCGGTCATCAGGGCGGCGACCGTCAGTTCCTGCACGTTGATGTTGGTACGGATCAGCGCCGTCAACTGCGGCGGTAGGTCGCCGATGAAGGTCGGCTGGATGCCGTTTTCATCGACGAGGCAGGGGACTTCGGCAGCGCAATTGTCCGGCAGCGACGTGATGCAGCCATTGTTGCGCAGGTTGCCGTAGATCACCGAGGGCTCGCCGGTCCAGACCGAGTTCATGATCGAGGAAGCGTATTCCTTCGATTGCGCGACCTCGATCTTCTCGGCCGTGCGGTAGGCGGCCGCCTCGCCCTTCCATCTCTCGACCTGCTCGATGCAGCGCTTGGGATATTCATCGAGCGGAATGCCGAATTTTTCGATCAGGTCCTCGCGGCCTTCCTTGATGAAATAAGGTGTGTATTCGGCGAAGTGCTCCGAGCTTTCAGTGACGAAATAGCCGAGCCGGGTTAGCATCTCGTAGCGCACCTTGTTGGGGCAGCGCGGGTTCCAGGTCGGCTTCGGCGCCCGGCCTTCGCGGTAGCCGCGCACGAGATCCGGATAGAGGTCGCGGTAGGAACCATCCGGCTGGCGATGCTCGAACTTCAGGTAGAAGGCCATGTGGTTGATGCCGGCCGAGCGGTAACGGATTTCCTCATAGGGAATGTCTAGGTCGTGGGCCAGTTCCATCGCCGTGCCCTGCACCGAGTGGCAGAGGCCCACCTGTTTGATCCTCGGGTATTTCTCGGCGATCGCCCAGGTGTTGATCGCCATCGGGTTGACGTATTGCAAAAGGATCGCCTCGGGGCAGACCTGCATCATGTCTTCGCAGATCTTCCAGAGATGCGGCACGGTGCGCAGGCCGCGCATGATGCCGCCGACGCCGAGCGTGTCGGCGATCGTCTGGCGCAGGCCGTATTTCTTCGGCACTTCGAAATCGGTAACGGTACAGGGCTCATAGCCGCCGATCTGGAAGGCGACGACGACGAAATCGGCACCGTCGAGAGCTTTGCGCTGGTTGGAATGCAACTCGATGGTTGCCTTTGCACCGAGCGTCGAGATCAGTTTCCTGACGACGATCTCGCTTTCTTCAAGCCGCTGCGCGTTGATGTCCATCAGCGCGATCTTCGCGCCGGAAAGCGCCGGACGCTGCAGAACGTCGCCGATGATGTTCTTCATGAAGACGGTCGAGCCGGCGCCGATGAAGGTGATTTTGGGTTGTCTCGCCATGGAATAAGCCTCTTGTCTAGCGATTATGCTGCCACTTCGAAGGCGGCTCTGACGAGCCGTTCGGTGTAGGCGGTCTTGGGATGGGATAGAACGTCTTCAACCGGCCCCTCTTCAACGATCTTGCCGTGCTGCATCACCACCACTCGGTGGCAGAGTGCGCGCACGACCTTCAGATCGTGGGAGATGAAAAGGTAGCTCAGCCCCTTATCGTCCTGCAGCTTGCGCAGCAGTTCGATGATCTGCGCCTGCACCGAAAGATCGAGCGCCGAGGTCGGCTCGTCGAGCAGGATGAATTCCGGTTCGAGTGCGATCGCGCGGGCGATCGCGATGCGCTGGCGCTGGCCGCCGGAGAATTCATGCGGGAAGCGCGACAGGATGTTGTTCGGCAGGCCGGCATTGTTCAGCGCTTCCTTCACCCGCTCCAGCCGCTCGCTGCGGGTTGCGCCGAGCCTGTTGACGATCAGGCCTTCCTCGATGATCTGGCCGACCGACATGCGCGGATTGAGCGACGAGAACGGGTCCTGGAAAACGATCTGCATGCGCGAGCGCAGCGGCCGCATCTCGTCGCGGGTCTTGTCCTGGATCGGCTGGCCGTCGAACAGGATCTCGCCGCCTTCCGCCTTCAGAAGCTTGACCAGCGCCTGGCCGAACGTCGTCTTTCCCGAGCCGGATTCGCCGACGAGGCCAAGCGTCTCGTGGCGGTGAAGCTTGATGCTGAGGCTGTCCACCGCAACGAGCTCCTTCAGCTGCGGCCTGAAGAAGCCGCCGGCCTTCAGCATGAAGGAAACGCGGACGTTTCGCCCTTCGAGGATGGCGGCGGAATCGACCGGCAGCGGGTTGGCATTGCCCCTCGGTTCGGAATTGAGCAGGTGGCGGGTATAGGGATGCTGCGGGTTCTGGAACAGCGCCGTTGTGGTGTTGTGTTCCTTCACCTCGCCGTTCTGCATGACATAGACATAGTCCGAGAACTGGCGCACCACGGTCAGGTCGTGGGTGATCAGGATCACCGCCATGCCGAGCGTCTTCTGCAGGTCGCGGATGAGGTTGAGGATCTGCGCCTGCACGGTAACGTCGAGCGCAGTCGTCGGCTCGTCGGCGATCAGGACATCCGGGCTGTTGGCGAGCGCCATGGCGATCATGATGCGCTGGCGCTGGCCACCCGAGAGTTGGTGCGGATACTGGTTGAGGCGGGATTCCGGATCGGGAATTTGCACCTGGCGCAGCAGCTCCAGCGTCCGCTCCCTGGCCTGGCTGCGGCTCATCTTCTGGTGCACCCGGATCGCCTCGATGATCTGGGCGCCGATGGTATAGACCGGATTTAGCGAGCTCATCGGCTCCTGGAAGATCATCGAGATGCGGTCGCCGCGCAGTGCCCGCCGCTGGCGATCGGAAAATTTCAGGACGTTCCTGCCGTCATAGGCGATACTGGAGCGATCCGACACGGTGGCGCGCTTGGTCAGCAGGCCCATGATGGTGCGCGCCGTCACCGATTTTCCCGAGCCGGATTCCCCGACGACGGCGATCGTCTCACCGCGGTAGAGCTGGAAGGAGACGTCCTTGACGGCATCGACCATGCCATGCTCGACCTTGAATTTCACGCCCACATGGCGGGCGTCGATGATGGGGGTGCCGACGGCAGCGGCGTGATCGTGCCGTTGTTCGGGCGCCAAAGTGCTGATGTCCACGAGTGCCATGGGTCGTCTCCTCAGTATGGGTCGACGGCGTCGCGCAGGCCATCGCCAAGCGCATTGAACGCAAAGACGGTGACGAGCACGAAGGCCACGGGGGAAAGGATCCAGGGATAGGATCCGATGACGGAATAGGTCGAGGTGTCCTGCAGCATCAGCCCCCAGGAGATCAGCGGCGGCTTTACCGCAAAGCCGAGGAAGCCGAGGAAGGATTCAAGCAGCACGACGCTCGGGATCGCCAACGTTACCGAGACGATCACATGGCTCATGACGTTGGGGAAGATATGCTGGAAGATGATGCGCCGATCTGTGGCGCCGATCGCCATCGCCGCGCGGACATAGTCGATCCGAGCCAGGGCCAGGGTCTTGCCGCGCACTTCGCGCGACATCTGCGCCCAGCCGAGTGCCGACATCACGACGATGACGAAGGCGAGGAAGACGTTTGTCGGCGCCGTTACCGGGATCAACGAGGTCAGCGCCAGGTAGAGCGGCAATTGCGGGAAGGCGAGCACGAGTTCGACGAAGCGCTGCATCCAGTTATCGAAGCGGCCGCCGAAATAGCCCGACACCATGCCGATGGTGGTGCCGACGACAGTGACGATGAAGACCACCGTCAACGCGATCATCAGAGAGACGCGCGAGCCGTAGAAGATGCGTGACAGCACATCGCGGCCGAACTTGTCGGTGCCGAGGAAATTGACCGGCGTGCCATCGACGGCGCCGAAGAAGTGCCGGTCGGTGGGGATCAGGCCGAGCAGCCGGTAGCTGAAACCCTTGACGAAAAAGCCGAGGTCTTTCGGGTTGGCGTAGTCTGGACCGATGATCGGCTGGAAGGTGATCGGGTCAAGCTCGGTGCCCTCGCCGACCTGGTAGGTGCGCGGCCAGACGAGATTGCCCTCCTGATCGGTGATGCTGATCGTCTGCGGCGGCGCAAAGCCAACGCCTGTCAGCTTCGGATCGACGGGTGAAAAGAACTCGGCGAAGATCGTCATGATCATCAGGAGGCAAACGAGGATCAGCCCGATCATGCCGGTCCAGGACCGCTTCAGGCGGCGCCAGACGAGGGCGCGATACGTTTCGTTGCCGTGATGCGGTGCCGCCACGGGCACGATGATGGTGTTTTCAACGTCGGCTTTCATGCGTGCGCACCTCCAAGGCGAACCCGAGGATCGAGCATGGCCAAAAGCATGTCGGCGATGATGTTGCCGACGATGAGTGTTGCCGACAGGACCAGCATGAAGGTGGCGGTGACATAGACGTCGCCCACCCACATCGAGCCGACGATGGCAGGGCCGACGGTTGGCAGGGCAAAGATGATCGCCGTCTCGATCTCGCCGGTCAGCATGTAAGGCAGCACGACGCCCTGGTACATCACCAGCGGATGCAGCGCGTTCGGGACGGCGTGGCGCAGGATGACGGCGCGTTCGGAGAGGCCCTTGGCCCGCGCGGTTTCGACATACTGGGCGTTCAGCGTATCGAGCAGATTGCCGCGCATCACCCGCATATTGTAGGCGAGGCCGCCGAAGGTGGCGATGGCGATCACCGGCCAGACGTGCTTCAGGAGATCGACGAACTTGTCCCAGGACCAGGGCGCGCCGCCGTAGCGGGCCGAGTGGAAACTGTTGATCTCGGTGACGTTGAAATGGAACACCATGATGTAGACGATGATCAGCGCCATCAGGAAGCGCGGCACCGTCATGCCGAGGAACGAAATGCCGGATAGCAGGCTATCGACCCAGGAATATTGCCGGGTGGCGGCGAGAATACCGAAGGTGATGCCGATCACCGAGGCGAGGATATGGCAGACAAGGGCCAGCGCCAGCGTGCGGGGCAGGCGTTCGCCGACAACCTCGGCCACCGGCTTGTTGTAGAACAGGCTATGGCCGAAATCGCCGCGCGTGACGATGCCCGTGACCCAGTTGACGTATTGCACGGGCAGCGGCTTATCGAGGCCGTTGGCGATCCTGTAGGCCTGTGCCTGGGCATCGGCTTCCTCGAAGGAGGCGCCGCCCTGGTTGATCATTTGCGAGCGGATGTAGTCGCTGTAGTCGCCCGGCGGCGCCTGGATGATCGCGAAGGTCACGACGCTCAGCACGAAGAGCACGGGAATGGCGGATGCGATGCGCACAAGCAGAAATCGGAACATGGCTGTTGGGTTCTCTTGTGTGTTCGGGGGTCTGCTCCGGCCGCGATCGGCGGCCGGAGCGTGTTTCGGGACAGATCAGTTGATCGGGCCGTTTTCGCCCGGCTTGCCCGGAAGCTGCTGCGAGAACAGTTCGTAGTCTCCCTGCTTGTCGGCGGCGACGAAGACCCGTTCGCGGACGATCGTATCCTCGGCCCAGTTGAACATGAAGATCGGGGCGCCGACCGGAATGTTCGAGAAGCGCTTGTTGATGATCAGCGCGCCCGGATATTCCGTGAGGCCGACCGAATCGACATTCTCAGTTGCGACCTTTTGGTACTGTTTCATCAGTTCGGTACGCTCGGTGTTGTCGTTCGAGGCGATGAACTTGTTGACGATGTCCACGAGTTCCTTCTCATAGGGCAGCAGGTCGACCGTGCCGTCCGTGCCGGCACGATGATGCCAGCTGGTGCGAGGCCCCGTCGGAGCGAGCTGGGTGGTGTTCTGCACCACCGATGTCAGCTCCGGATCGTTGCGCCGGATCGTCCAGTCGAACTGGCCGGCATAGTGGGCATTGTCCTTCTTGGTGCCGTCGAGCGCATTGAGCGTCACTTTCAAGCCGAGATGCTCCATCTGGCCGATCACGCCCTCCGCAAGGTTGCGGTCGGTGCCGTAGTCGCCATTGCTCAAGAGTACGATCTGAACATCCTGACCGCCTTCCGTTCCGGCTGGGAAGTTCACGAAACCGTTGCCGTCCGTGTCCTTCAGGCCGGCCTTTTCGAGAAGCGCCTTTGCGCCTTCGAGATCGAAGGGATAGTAAACGGTCGACTGGCGGTCGTAGAAACTCGTGCCTGACGACAGGCCACCGGGATAGATCGCAGTGAACGGACCCTTGACCAGTGCTTCCCCGATCTTCTTGCGGTCGAGTGCCATGGTGACCGCCTTGCGGAAGTCCTCGTTGCGGTTCAACTCCCGTACGGCCTTGCCGCGCGAGTCGGGCTCGCCCCAACCGTTGGCGGAGAGATTCATGCGCAGATTGTAGCCGATCAGGCGGGCGCCGAAGGCAAGGCGTGCCGGTGCCGCGTCGGACGCGGCGCGCTTGAGCGATTCAACGAAGTTTTCCGGCTGCTCGAGGTTGGAGAAGTCACCGGAACCGGCAATCGCCTGCACGTCGCGGTCTGCCCAGGTCGACAGCTTGTAGTGCATCTCGTTGAGATAGGGCAGCTGGTGGCCTTGCTCGTCGACCTTCCAGTAATAGGGATTGCGGCGCAGCACGATGATGTCGTCCGGCCGATAGGAGACCGGGACCCAGGCGCCCATGACGGGAATGTTCATGTACTCCGCCGGAAAGCCGTTCTTGTACTCGTCGTACGTCACCTCCTTGTTGTACTTGGGATGCTTGGTCTTCAGAATATGGGCCGGACCGGGGCAGAACGTGCCGTAGGCCATGGCATAGAGATACTGGCGCGGGAAGGCTTCCTTGAACGTCCATTCGACGGTGTTGGCGTCAATGGCTTTCAGCGTCGTGCCTTCGCCGAATGTTTCGGGGGTTGCTCCATTGAGCGGCGATACATTGGGATCGACGACATTGTCCTCCCAGTAGAACATCAGGTCTTCGGAGGAGAAGGGGACGCCATCGGACCATTTCGCGCCTTCGATCAGGTGCATGGTTAGCTTGTGGCCGTCTTCCGACCAATCCCAGCTCTTGGCCAGGTTGGGCAGCGGCTCGACGTCGCTCGCCTCGACCTGATAAAGCGGAGCAGTTCGGGTCAGGCATTCGGACATGCCGATATCGATGCCGCCCCAGCCTTGAGTCTGGCCGGCCGAATAGTTCCAGCCTTCCGGGCGGCCGCCGATCACGTGGCGCATCGTGTCGCCATAGACGCCGATCCCGTCGGGCATGTTGCCGGTCTTGAATACCATCGGCTCCTTCGGCAGCCGCTCGGCCACCGGCGGCAGCTTGCCGGTCTTGACGAATTTCTCGGTCACCCAGTCGGGCTCGCGATATTCCGGCAGCGCCTTGAACTCGACGATCGAATCGCGCGGCACATAGGTGATCTTGCCCTGCGCCGGGAATGGTGGCTGCTCGGGCACCACGGTCGGCTCGGAAGCCCAGGCCGTTACGGCGAATGCCGACACGCCCAAGAGAAGGGCGGTGGTCGTCTTCAGATGGCGAAAGCGTTTCATTGTCGTTGTTTCTCCCTCATGCTTCGGCCTGCCCGGTATGGGCGGCTCTCCTCCTACCAGCACCCGACGGGACGGCGTCATGCCGCCTGCCGGAAGAGAGCGGGCAACGGATTGCCCACTCCCAGACCTGTCTCCTCCTCAGGAAAACGGGCCTCGCATATTTCGCTGAAGCCGTTCAGCTTGCCGCTTTCAGCCTGGTTGCTTCCTTTTCGGCGCGCAGCTCATCGACCGAACGGACTTCGCGGCGGGCGACACCGTTCCATTCGCGGGTCTTGACGGTTGCCTTGCTCAGGCGCTCCTTGGCGGCCGGGACGGCATGGGCATATTGCGGCAGCCACTGCGCCTGGGCGACGACCATTTCGTCGACCATCTGCCAGACCTCCTCCGGGGTGCAGATCGCGCCGACCAGCGGATCGTGAAGCACGGCCAGTTTCAGAAGATCGATATCGCCGGTGATGGCGGCATGGACAGACATGCGCTGGACATTGATGGATGAAATGCAGGTGGCGGCGCAGGCTTCCGGAAGCGTAATGCCGGCGACCATGTTGATGCCGAAGCGATCGACGAAGCCGGGAGATTCGATGACCGCGTCCGATGGCAGGTTGGTGATGACGCCGTTGTTCCTGACGTTGAAGTGGCCGCGATAGACGCGCCCGGTTTCCAGCGCTTCAAGGATGTGGCTGGCATGCTCATTGGAGCGGCGGGCCGGATCGATCGGCTTTTCGGCATCTTTGAGGAACTGCGGAAATTCGGTTTCGAACCAGTTCCGGGTCTCGGTCGAATAGCGGAGGTAGCCGCCGGTTTCGCCGTGGATCCAGTCGGACATGTCGATCCAGCGGGTAATTTCCTCCGGCCGTTTGCGGTACCAGGGCAGGTATTCCGACAGGTGGCCGTTGCTTTCGGTGGAATAGACGCCGAAACGCTTCAGAACGTCGATTCTGAGCTTTTCCTGCTGCGAGAAGACCGGATGCGCCTCGAAAGCGGCGACGAGTTCGTCCTTGCCTATTCTGCGGCCCTTGAGACGCACATCGACGAACCAGGTCTGGTGGTTGATGCCCGAGCAGATGTAGTCGAGTTCGCCATCCTTGGCGCCGAGAATCTCGGCGATCTGTTCGCCACCGTGCTGGACGCCATGGCAAAGACCGATCGTATCGACCTTGCCATATTCAAGCGCCGCCCAGGTGTTCATCGCCATCGGGTTTGCGTAGTTGAGGAACTTCGCGCCGGGTTCGGCGAGTTCGCGGATATCCTTGCAGAAATCGAGGATCACCGGGATGTTGCGCTGGCCATAGAGAATGCCGCCGGCGCAGATCGTATCACCGACGCACTGGTCGACGCCGTATTTCAACGGGATGCGGATATCGTCCGCGTAAGCGGCGAGGCCACCGACGCGCACGCAGGAGATGATATAGCGCGCACCGGCGATTGCCTCGCGACGGTCGGTCGAGGCGGTCACCCTGGTGGGCAGTTTGTTGGCCTCAACGATCTTGTCGAGGATCGACTTGATCATGCCCAGATTGTGCTCGCTGACGTCCGTGAGCGCGACCTCGACATCGCGGAATTCCGGCACGCAGAGAATGTCGGTGAAGAGTTTCTTGGTGAAGCCGACACTGCCGGCGCCAATAATGGCAATCTTGAAGCTGCTCATGCTGTCCTCGTCGCTGGTCATTCGGCCGGGAAAAACGGACAGGGTAAAATCAATGCACGGGGAAATGAGGCGCTCTGGCGCTCTTATCCTCCCAGTTCTCCCTGCCGATGCCGCTCCAACCCGGTCATCTTGCTTTGTTGAGGTGCATTATGCGTATAATATCCGACGTCGCCAGAGAGGTATTGTGCTTTCATGGGTAATTCTGTGCTGAAACAGTTGATCGAGAATGGCCCGGTCATGCGGACGGTTTCGCTGCCCCGCGGCCGTCATAGCCTGCACACCATGCCGACCAGCACGGGATACGAGATCCGCACCGATCCGAGCTATGACTGGGACGGCCGAAAACGTGGCCAGACTCCGTTCACCGTGCTGCAGCACACGATCGCGGGCGCAGGCAATCTTCGCTACGAGAGCCGCAACTACCGGGTTCGCGAGGGTGAGACATTGCTCGTGCTCGTGCCGCACAACCACCGCTACTGGCTCGAACAGAACGGTCGCTGGGAATTCTTCTGGATATCGATGAATGGCGAGGAGGCGCTGCGCATCCACAAGGCCATCCTGTCGATAACCGGGCCGATCCTCACGCTGAAGCCGGAGACGATCGAGCACCTGGCAGATTGCAGCCTGCGGCTCATCTCGGGCGGTGCCGACGCCCCGGGCAGTGCCTCGGCCATCGCCTACGAGGCGGCGATGGCGCTTTATGACGACGTCTTCGGCGCACATCCGGTGTTCAGCCAGGAATACCGCACGATGCAGCACGTCATCGATCACATCATGGCCAATCTCGAGCATCCGCTTCCGGTCGAGAAGCTGGCGGACGTTTCCGGCCTCAGTCGGGCGCACTTCTCCCGGGTCTTTGCCGCCAGCGAGGGCATGCCGCCGGCCGAATTCGTGCTGCGCAAGCGGCTGCAGCGGGCGACCAAGCTTCTGACGAAGGCCGCGGACCTGTCGGTGAAGGAAGTGGCGATCATGTCCGGCTTCGAGGATCCGAACTACTTCGCCAAGGTGTTCAGGCGCTACTTCGGCGCGAGCCCGA
This sequence comes from Rhizobium giardinii bv. giardinii H152, assembly GCF_000379605.1. GTDB lineage: Bacteria > Pseudomonadota > Alphaproteobacteria > Rhizobiales > Rhizobiaceae > Pararhizobium > Pararhizobium giardinii. The sequence continues at coordinate 155,304 of NZ_KB902702.1, forward strand.
CGGAGTTCCGCACCACCGGCATGTATTCCAGCGTTGCCACCAACGCCCGGAATGGGTCGGCCTCATCGGCAGCGCAGCCGGAATGAGGCCGGGAAATGAACGGGAAGGTCAGTAGAAAAGGTGCCAGGGCGTGAGAAACGCGCGGCTCAGTTCCTGATCGCGTTGCTGCTCGATGTCGATGGCTTCCTCCCGGTCCTTGCGCGCCGATATTTCGACGCGAACAGTCTTTTCCGGCTTGGCCGGCGGCGTCAGGTAACCGAGTGTCATTCCACCGTGATAAAACATTCGTTCTCCGCTGTTCCCTTGGATTTGTTAACGGCTGTTAACACAATCCTGCCACAATTGAGGAGGCTGTCAATAGTCTATGAAAATCGTGCCTTATTGCCGAAGGCTGCATTTCGGCAGCACATCACTCTCGCAAAATCCCGCGCCTGCCGGAAAATAATAAAATCTATAAATTTTATGAAGAGTGAAAAATCGATCCGGCGTCGAGGGCATGCGCGGGCGTTCTTTGCTTGAGAAAACCGGGCTTTCCGTGCGTAAATACCCTGCAGGAAACGGCAAAAGAGTGGACGCGCATGAACCTTGCCTTGCGAAATTCGATCGACCCGGTAGTCAACAAACGGGAACAGCCCTTCGAGCATGTGGCTGATCAGGACGCGCTGAAAGCAGCCATGCGGCGGATGTCGGGCGGCGTATCCGTCATCACCGCCGGGGTCGGTGACGAGCGCACGGGCGCGACCGTAACGTCGGCGACTGCCCTTTCGGTCGATCCGCCGACGATGATCGTCAATATCAACCGCGGCTCTTCCAGCTGGCCGGTGATCAGCCGCTACGGCCATTTCTGCGTCAACATCCTCTCTGCCGAGCAGCAGGCGGTTGCCGACCGCTTCGCCGGCAAGGGTGGACTGAAAGGCGCCGAGCGGTATGACGGGGCCGAATGGTTCACGCTTGCCAGCGGCGCCTCCGTGCTGCGCGGCGCGCTGGCCGGCATCGACTGCGAGGTCGACGAGGTGATCGAGCGGCACAGCCACGCCATCATTCTCGGCCGTGTCGTCTCGATCGTTGCCGGCGACGGTCACTCGCTCGTCTACAGCAATGGCCGTTACGGCCGGTTTTCTTTCTGAACAGGGGCGATTGTCCTCGTCGGATATGCTCAGGCGGCGCGCGTTTCGTGGCGGCCTTCTTCGATTTCCTCGATGATCTTGTTGACGAAGGGCTGAAGATCGCCCGGGTTGCGGGAGGTGATGATGCCCTTGTCGGTGACGACGGGCTCATCCGACCAGTGGGCCCCCGCATTTTTCATGTCTGTCTTGATGGAAGCATAGGAAGTTGCGTTGCGGCCGCGCACGGCATCCGCCTCGATCAGCAGCCACGGCGCATGGCAGATGGCCGCCACCACCTTGCCGGATCTCACGAATTCGCGGACGACGCGCATGGCGTCCTCCTCAAGGCGCAAGATGTCCGGATTGATCTGACCACCGGGCAGGACAAGCGCATCGAAATCATCAATGTTCACGTCCTTGGCCAGCAGATCGACATCGACGGTGTCGCCCCAGTTCTTGTTGTCCCAGCTCTTGATCGGTTCCTTCTTGACGGATGCGACCTTCACCTGCGCGCCACGCTTTTTCAGCTCGTCCAACGGCACGCGCAGTTCCGAACGCTCATAGCCATGCGTCGCGAGGATGAGGATTTTCGATTTGTCGATGAAAGGCATTTCGCCGGCTCCTTCTGAAATCATAAGGGAGGGTTCGTGCTTACAACGGGCGCGTCCGGCAATCGTTCCAGGGTTTGTGAATTTCCCGGTCCGGTGAAAGGGCGGGTAGGGCGTGGAAGACCGTCAGATCAGCTCCGGAATCTCGCCGGGCTGAATTGTTGCGGGTCGAGTGCCTGCACCTCGAAGCCTTCCGGTTGCGCGCCGCCGGTGAGGAGGCTTGCCGCCAAGGCGCCAAGGGCCGGTGAGGTCAGGATGCCGTAGCCGCCCTGGCCGGCCAGCCAGAAGAAATCCGGGCGATCGGCAGCAGGGCCGACAACCGGCAGCCTGTCGGGTGAAAAGCTGCGCATGCCGGCCCAGCTCTTGGCGACGCGGCGGACCGGGATGATGGTCGCTTCCTCGACGTAATGCGCGGCCCAGGCGATGTCGATCTCCTCCGGTTGCACGTCGCTCGGTTCACACGGGGTTGCGTCGGCCGGCGAAGCCAAAAGCCGGCCGGCATCGGGCTTCATGTAGAAATCCTCGTCGATCTCGTTGATGGCCGGCAGGCACGATGTGTCGATCCCTTCGGGCAGGTCGACGGTAATGGCCGTGCGGCGGTGCGGGACGATACCGAGCGCCTTCACGCCGAAGATCTCCGCCATCGGATCGGCCCAGCCGCCCGCCGCGTCAACGGCGATCCTTGCCCGCACGGTGCCCGACGAGGTCTCGATCACCCAGGCGCTCCCGTCATGGCGCGCGGAAACGACATCGTGGCGCTCGCGGATTTCCGCACCGCAGCGCCGCGCGCCTTTGACATAGCCTTGCAGCAGGCTTTCGACCTCGATGTCCCAGAAGTTCGGATCGTAGAAGGCGGCGGCCGCATAACCGGGTTTCAGGATCGGCGCCCGCTGCAGCAATTCCTCCTCTTCAAGCGGTTCGAGTTCCGGCGTGAAGGCAAGGCCGGCGCGAAAAACCTCTGCCAGCCGCGCGGCCTTTTGCGCGTTGGCGACCATGACGCCACCGCGCTGCGTCAGGAGCGGGATGTCGGAGAAGCCATCCGGCGGATTGTCGAAGAAGTCCTTGGCGATCGTTGCCAGCGCACAGACCTCATCCGCGTTGTAGCGCAGCACCAATTCGGCGGCAGAGCGGCCGGTGCTGTGATAGCCGAGCGCCGTTTCGCGCTCCAGAACAACGACCGAACGGTGCGGGCTGAGGAAATAGGCGAGCGACAAGCCGGCAATGCCGCCGCCGATGATCGCCACGTCGAAAGTCTGCATTGGATGTGCTCCGCCCCTTGATCGGCGCAGCTATCCGGAAGCGTTCTCTGCCGGCTGTTATTTCGCGCCTCGTGGTGCGAAGACCTTATGGGTGTGGTCACCGCCGTTCAAATTTATAGTGGCAAAGGTGGCTATAAAATTCATTGATGCTATGCGCTGTGATCCAGCGGCTCGACGTCCTCGACATATTTGAGAAAGGCCGCCTCGGCCGGGTTGAGGATGGCATTGGGATTCGAAATGCGGAAAACATCCGTCGTCGGCAGCCGATCGTAGGGCGGCAACTGCCAGAGTTCGCCGGCCGCCAGTCCCGCCGCTGCCAAGTGGTTCGGCAGCATGCCGATGCCGATATTGGCGACGATCAAGCGCACGACCTCCTCGACATTGCTGGAGACGGCACGAACCTGCTGGCCGAAGGAGCCGATGGCGCGCACGGCCGTCACCGCGTTCATATGCTGTCCGCCGAGAATATCGGCGGTGAAGGCGACATAGGGATCGCCGCGCAGGCAGTCGAGCGTCGCGCCCTTGACGCCGAACAGCCTGTGGCCGCGTCCGCAATAGAGGGCATATTGCTCGCGGATGTGGAGAGCCTTGGCGAGACCGTCGGGGATATTGCCGTCGCAGAGGCCCATGGTCGCGATGCTGCGCTCCACCGATCTGATGACGCTGACGGTGGTCTCGATCGTAATGCTGATCGTCACCTTCGGATGCAGCCGAAAGAAACCTTCGAGATGCCGGTCCCAGGCGGGGTTGTGCGCATGGCTGACCGAATGGATGCTGACATGGCCCGTCACGTCCTCGCCTGCGGTTTCGAGGGTGTTGGGCAGCCGGACAACGGCGGCGAAGATATCGCGACATTGGCGATGCAGTCTTTCGCCGGCTTCGGTGAGGTCGAAACGCCCGGGGCGACGGTCGATCAGCTTCTGGCCGACGGTCTGTTCCAGTCGTTTCAGCGCCATGCTGACGGCAGGCTGTTGCAGGAGCAGCCGGTTGGCCGCTGCCGTGATGCTGCCCTCCTCGACCAGCACGACGAAGGTGCGCAAGAGATTCCAGTCGAGGTTATGAGCGAAGCGTTCCAGGCGATTGTCAGGCATGGCTTGTCCAGCACGGTGGTTCATCGACGATAGCCCCGTAATCCGGGACGGCAAGGCCGGCGGCATTCCGGCAGCGCATGAGGCAGTGCGGCATTTTCGTTTGTATCGTTCCGTCTGGCTTGCCATAACCGTTTCAAGAAGGAAAGCGAAGGGAGGACGGCATGGCTAGACAGGAATTCCAATGGGATGATCCCTTTCTGCTGGAGGAGCAGCTTTCCGAAGACGAGCGGATGATCCGCGATACGGCGCGCGCCTACGCCCAGGAAAAGCTGCAGCCGCGCGTGATCGAGGCCTATCGCAATGAAGCGACCGATCCTTCGATCTTCCGCGAGATGGGCGAACTCGGCCTGCTCGGCGTCACCGTGCCGGATACCTATGGCGGCGTCGGTGCCTCCTATGTCGCCTACGGCCTGGTTGCCCGCGAAGTCGAACGGGTCGATTCCGGTTATCGCTCGATGATGAGCGTGCAGTCCTCTCTGGTGATCTATCCGATCCACGCCTATGGCTCCGAGGCACAGCGCCAAAAGTATCTGCCGAAGCTGATCAGCGGCGAATGGATCGGTTGCTTCGGCCTGACCGAGCCGGATGCCGGTTCCGATCCGGGCGGCATGAAGACGCGGGCGGTGAAGACCGAGGGCGGTTACCGGCTCATTGGCTCGAAGATGTGGATCTCCAACGCACCGATCGCCGACGTCTTCGTCGTCTGGGCGAAATCCGAGGCGCATGGCAATGCCATTCGCGGCTTCGTGCTGGAAAAGGGCACGAAGGGACTGAGTGCGCCGAAGATTGGCGGCAAGCTGTCGCTGCGCGCCTCGATCACCGGCGAAATCGTGCTCGACAATGTCGAGGTCGGCGAGGACGCGCTGCTGCCGGAGGTCGAGGGGCTGAAAGGGCCGTTCGGCTGCCTCAATCGCGCCCGCTACGGCATTTCCTGGGGCGTGCTCGGCTCGGCGGAATTCTGCTGGCATGCGGCGCGGCAATATGGCCTCGACCGCAAGCAGTTCGGCCGGCCGCTGGCGCAGACGCAGCTTTTCCAGAAGAAGCTTGCCGACATGCAGACGGAAATCGCCCTTGGACTTCAGGCGTCGCTGCGGGTTGGCCAGTTGATGGATGCCGGCCGCATGGCGCCGGAGATGATCTCGATCGTCAAGCGCAACAATTGCGGCAAGGCGCTGGATATCGCCCGCGCGGCCCGCGACATGCATGGCGGTAACGGCATTTCCGAGGAGTATCAGGTGATGCGCCACATGGTGAACCTGGAAACGGTCAATACCTATGAAGGCACCCACGACGTGCATGCCCTGATCCTCGGCCGCGCCCAGACCGGGCTGCAGGCCTTCTTCTGAGTGCCGTGATGGAAACGCCGCTCAAGGGACTGAAGGTTCTCGAACTCGCCCGCATCCTCGCCGGGCCGTGGATCGGCCAGACCCTCGCCGATCTCGGCGCCGACGTCATCAAGGTGGAAAGCCCGGCCGGCGATGATACCCGTACCTGGGGGCCGCCCTTCGTCGAGGGCGATGGCGGCGACCATCTGGATGCCGCCTATTTCCACGCCTGCAACCGCGGCAAGCGGTCGGTCGTCCTCGACTTCACCACCGAGGAGGGGCAGGAGGCGGTGCGCCGCCTGGCAGCGCAATCGGATGTGCTTCTGGAGAATTTCAAGGTCGGCGGCCTTTCGAAATACGGTCTCGACTATGAAAGCCTGAAGAAGATCAACCCGCGGCTGATCTACTGTTCGGTCACCGGCTTCGGCCAGGACGGGCCCTATGCGCACCGCGCCGGCTACGACTTCATCATCCAGGGGATGAGCGGCATCATGGACCTGACCGGTGATCCGCAAGGGGAGCCGCAGAAGATCGGTGTCGCCTTTGCCGATATCTTCACCGGGCTCTACGGCGTCATTGCCGTCCAGGCGGCGCTTCACATGCGCGAGCGGACCGGTGTTGGCCAGCAGATCGACATGGCGCTGTTCGACAGCATGACCGGCGTGCTGGCCAACCAGGCACTGAATTTCCTCGTCTCCGGAAAATCGCCCCGCCGCCTCGGCAATGCGCATCCGAACATCGCGCCCTATCAGGTCTTCCCGGTCTCCGACGGTCACCTGATCGTCGCCGTCGGCAACGACCGGCAATTCGTCAAGTTCTGCCAGCTGCTGGGGGTGGATGAACTGGCGACCGATCAGCGGTACCTGACCAATGCGACCCGCGTAAAGCACCGCGACACGTTGACGCCGGAGCTCGCGGCGCGGACGGCAACGTTCAGCCGCGATGACCTGCTTGCGAAGCTCGAAGCGGCCGGTGTTCCCGGCGGGCCGATCAATACCGTGTCGGATGTCTTTTCCGATCCGCAGATCATCCATCGCGGGATGCGGATCGACACCCCGCACACCGGAGCCGCCTCGGGAACGGCGCCGGGCGTGCGTACGCCCATCACGTTTTCAGCGGCAGACCTCGCGCTGGATCACGGCGCTCCACGGCTGGGCGAGCATACGCAGGAGGTCCTGGCAGAGATCGGGATGCGGCCGGACGCATTCAACTAGGGATTGTTCGGTGGTAGACTGCGTCTCTTTTTGGGGATTGGCTTATGCGGATTACAGTCGTTCTGGACGATGAAATATTTGCCATGGCGCAGGCCTACACAGGATTTGCGAAGAAATCGGCGGTCATCTGGCACGCGTTGAAATCACTCATACAGCATGAAGCCTCAACGAGGTTGGCGGAGCTTGGCGGCAGCCAACCGGATGTGGAATATATTCCGAGGCGACGCCCCTGGACCGACGAGGACACTTGATTGTGACCACCCCAAATGTGCGGCCGCCTCAAATATTCCCCATGCAGAGATACTTCATCTCCAGATAATCCTCCGCGCCATGGCGGGAGCCTTCGCGGCCGATGCCGGATTGCTTGAGGCCGCCGAAAGGGGCGGCTTCGGAAGACATGCGACCGGTATTGATGCCGATCATGCCGTATTCCAGCGCTTCGGCCACACGCCAGACCTTTTTCAGTTCGGTTGCGTAGAAATAGGCGGCAAGACCGTAGATCGTGTCGTTGGCCTGCAGGATGACGTCTTCCATCGTCTCGAAGCGGATGATCGGCGCCACAGGCCCGAAGGTTTCGTCGCAGGCGACCAGCATGCTCTTGTCGACATTGGAAAGCACGGTCGGCTCGAAGAAGGCGCCGGAGACGCGCTTTCCGCCGCACAGAAGCAATGCACCCTTCGCGGTCGCATCGTTCACATGCGCCTCGACCTTCTCGATCGCCCGGTCGTCGATCAGCGGGCCGATCGCGACGCCGGACGAAAAGCCGTCGCCAACCGAAAGCTTGCCGACCTGCGCCGCCAGCTTGCGGGCAAATTCGTCATGAACGCCGCTCTGCACGTAGATCCGGTTCGCCGAGGTGCAGGTCTGGCCGGCATTGCGATATTTCGCCTGGATGGCGCCGTCGACGGCGGCATCGATATCCGCGTCGTCGAAGACGATGAAGGGCGCGCTGCCGCCGAGCTCGAGGCTGATTTTCTTGATCTGGTCGGAGCATTGCCGCATCAGGATGCGGCCGACCTCTGTCGAGCCGGTGAAGCTGATCTTGCGCACCCTGGGATTGGCGCAGAGTTCGCGGCCGATCGCGTCGCCTTGCGAAGCGAGGATGAGGTTGAAGACGCCCTTCGGAAAACCGGCGCGGATCGCCAGCGCGTGCATGGCAAGCGCAATGAGCGGCGTCTGTTCGGCGGGCTTGAGAATGACCGTGCAGCCGACGGCAAGCGCCGGCGATATCTTGCGCGCGACCATCGAGGCCGGAAAGTTCCAGGGCGTGATCGTGCCGACGACCCCGACTGGCTGCTTGATCACCAGCATGCGGCGGTCGGTCGAGGGGGCGGGAATAGTCTCGCCGTAGATGCGCTTGGCTTCTTCAGCATACCATTCGATATAGGCGGCCGCGTGCTGCAGTTCGGAACGGGATTCGGGCAGCGGCTTGCCCATTTCCGCGGTCAGGATTGCGGAGAGATCATCGAGATGGGCAATGACGAGATCATGCCAGCGGCGAAGAATCGCGCTACGGTCGCCGGCCGGGCGTTCCGCCCAGGGAAACTGTGCCGCATAGGCCGCATCGATCGCGGTTCGTGTTTCCGCCACGCCCATATCGGGCAAGGTCGCGAGCAGCGCGCCGTTGGACGGATTATGCACGTCGAAGGTCTTTGTCGTGGCCGCTCCGGCCGCGCCGACCAGCCCGAGCAGATGCGGCTCCTTCACATGGGCGATCAGCGTCTCGGTAAAGATCATCGGTGGTTCTTTCTGGCGGTCCACCCATCAAGGGCGCGGGGCGGCATATGTCGTCGCGGGACGATGCCGATAGCCGATAAACGCGGCTTGGTCCACCGGGCAGCGGCAGAACGGCTGCCCGATGGGATTTTCACTAATGTCCGGGTCAGGCTCGCGCTGCCATGATCGACGCTTCGAGGATGTCGAGCGCCTCGGCGAAGACATCGTCCTGGATGGTGATGGGCGCGAGGAAACGGATGACATTGCCGTGGACGCCGCAGGTCAAGAGGATCAGTCCCTTTTCCAGGGCGATCAGGCGCACCCGGTTGGCGAAATCCGCGCTCGGGAGGTTGGTCTTCACGTCGTTGAACTCGACGGCGTTCATGAAGCCCGGGCCGCGGATGTCGACGATTTCCGGGGCTTGTTCGCGGATGGCGGCGAGGCGCTGCTTGAGGCGGCTGCCGAGCTGCTCGGCGCGCTCGCAGAGCTTTTCGTCCTCGATCACATCGAGAACGGCGTGCGCGGCCGCAATGCCGATCGGATTGCCGCCATAGGTGCCGCCGAGCCCGCCCGGTGCGGGCGCATCCATGATTTCCGCGCGGCCGGTGACCGCAGCAAGCGGAAAGCCGCCGGCAAGGCTCTTTGCCATGGTCATCAGGTCGGGCGCCACGTCATGGTGCTCCATGGCAAACAGCTTGCCGGTGCGGGCAAAGCCGGTCTGCACTTCGTCGGCGATCAGGAGAATGCCGTGCTGGTCGCAGATCTCGCGGAGGGCGCGCATGAAGGCTGCGGGCGCTGGATAGAACCCGCCTTCGCCCTGGACAGGCTCGAGGATGATGGCGGCGACGCGGCCCGGATCGACATCGGCGGCGAACAGCTTCTTCAGGGCGGCAATCGACTGCTCGACGCTGACGCCGTGCAGCTCGATCGGGAAGGGGGCGTGGAAGACATCGCCGGGCATTGCGCCGAAGCCGACCTTGTAGGGCACGACCTTGCCGGTCAGCGCCATGCCCATGAAGGTGCGGCCATGGAAGCCGCCGCCAAAGGCGATGATGGCCTGGCGGCCTGTCGCGGCGCGGGCGATCTTGACGGCATTTTCGACGGCTTCCGCACCGGTGGTGACGAAAATCGTCTTCTTGGCGAAATTGCCGGGGGTCAGCGTGTTCAGGCGCTCGGCGAGGTGAACGTAGCTCTCGTAGGGTACGACCTGATGGCAGGTATGGGTGAAGCGGTCGATCTGCGCCTTGACGGCCTCGACGATGCGGGGATGACGGTGGCCGGTGTTGACCACGGCGATGCCGGCGGCAAAATCGATATAGCGATTGCCTTCCTTGTCCCAGATTTCGGAATTTTCCGCCCGGTCCGCGTAAATCTGCGTGGTCATGCCTACGCCGCGGGAAATGGCTGCATTCTTGCGATCGGTCAAACTGGTCACGGTCGTCATCCTGAGGTGAGAGGAATAATTTGCAAATCCTACATTTTTTCTGTAAGTTTGCAAATTAAATATGGTGATCACAAATACACCGTTTGTGATGCTTTTTCTTGTCACCCGGCGGCATGTGTGGCTACATTGATGCTTGGAGCATTGGACGGATATTTTTCTGATAGTTCGAACACTTAGAATTTTCGCAATGATGGCCGAGTGGCCTGTTTTCGGGGTTCGCGCCGCATCAGTGTAACGCGTAGCAATAGGAGAATGATGCCGATGACTGCTGATGCCATTATCCGTGCCCGCATCGATTCCGCAACGAAGCAGAAGGCGATTGCGGCGCTGGACGCCATGGGCCTTTCGGTTTCCGACGCAATTCGTCTCCTGATGCTGCGCATTGCCGAGGAAAAGCGCCTGCCGTTCGAACTTAAGGTGCCGAATGGCGATCCGGTGCAGGCCGGCGAGCGCGGCTCTCGCCATCTGGACAGCGGCGAAGATCTGTTTCGCGATCTGGAACATTGACGGCATGAGAATTCCCAGTGGTGGCCCATGAGCGACGCCATCCCCGTTCGATACAAGGTGGCGGAGGCGGCCCGGCTTGCCGGCGTCTCGGCCTCGACTTTGCGGCTCTGGGAGACGCAGGGGCTGGTGGTGCCGGAGCGCTCCGCCACCGGACACCGGCAATATAGCGAGAGCGACGTCGCCCAGCTGAAGCGCGTCTCCTGGTTCCGCGCCGAGCGTGGCCTCAATCCGGCAGCCATTCGCGAAGCGCTCGAGGCGGAAGCCGGCGAGACCGATGACGCCAGCGCCGCCGCAGATGCCAATCCGGCATCGCAGGTGGGACGCAAGCTCAGGAGCCTGCGTCACGCGGCGGGCAAAACGCTCGAGCAGGTGGCCGGCGATATCGGCATTGCGGCCTCGGTGCTCTCGACGCTGGAGCGCACCTCACAGGGTGTGTCCGTCGCCGTGCTGCACAATCTTGCCGAATATTTCGGAACGACGGTCTCCAGCCTTTCCGGCGAGGACGAGCCTGAGGTCCGGGCGCTGGTCCGCGCCGGCGAATGGCGAACCTGGCCGCGCACAACGCCGGGCGTGACGGTTCAGCTTCTCGCCGAAGGTCGCAACCAGATGGATTGCCATCGTTTCGTGCTCGAACCCGGAGCTTCCAGCGAAGGCGCCTACAAGCATGAAGGCGAGGAGTTTGTCTATGTGCTATCGGGACGGGTGGAGTTCGTGCTCGATTCCGATCAGTTCCATGACCTGAACGCCGGCGATTCACTGTATTTCGACAGCCGGCGGCATCACGCCTGGTCGAACCGGCACGACGGCGAGACGGTGCTGTTGTGGATCAACACGCCGCCGACATTCTAACGCGTCTTCCTCGCGTAACACGCAATACCATCATGCTGATTTATACCAGCTATTGTCTCTATCTATTTCGTTTATGCAGTCGCCAGCCCTACAGTTCGGTGAAGCATCGAGGAACGGTGCGCAAAAGGGGAACTGAAGAGATGAGACAGAAAATCATTGCGCTGGTGCTCGCCTGTGCCGCGGCTTTTTCCGCAACGTCGGCGACGGCGGCCGAAAAGTTGAAGATCGGCACGGAGGGCGCCTATCCGCCATTCAATTTCGTCGATTCCGCCGGCAAGATCGGCGGCTTCGACGTCGATATCGGTCTCGCGCTCTGCGCCAAGATGCAGGTCGAGTGCGAGGTGGTGGCGCAGGATTGGGATGGCATCATTCCCGGCCTGATCGCCAGGAAATACGACCTGATCATCGCCTCGATGTTCATCACCGAGGAGCGCAAGAAGCAGGTAGCCTTCACCGACCCCTATTACCTCGCCGCCATGACCCATGTGGCACCGAAGGGCGCCGGCATCACAACGTTCACCAATGAGGCGCTGAAGGACAAGGTGATCGGCGCGCAATCCGGCACGACGCAGGCCGATTTTATCGCCGCAACCTATCCCGACGCCGAGATCAAGCTCTACCCGACGCAGGACGAAGCCAATCTGGACATGGTCAATGGCCGCCTCGACATCCAGGTGGGCGACATGTTGCCTATGCTCGACTGGGTGAGCAAGAACGACGACGGCAAATGCTGCGAACTGATCGGCACACCGATCACCGATCCGAAGTTCGTCGGCGAAGGCGTCGGCATCGCCGTGCGCCAGGATGACAATGATCTGCGCGAAAAGCTGAACAAGGCACTGGCCGATATTCGCGCCGACGGAACCTACAAGGCGATCAACGACAAGTATTTCACCATCGACGTCTATACGATGCAGTGAGCGATCGGCCATTTCGGCCGTGGGGGACGCGGCCAGCCCGCGGCTGATCCATGGTGGCCGTTGCCAGAACTAATAGCCTGAGTTGCCTCCGCCAGACCCGTGGTCGGCGGGGCGGCTATCGTAGCTCGGCCCGCTCTGGCATGCAGAAATCGTCACAATCGAAAATGCTATCGCGACCGCAGTGACAAGAGACCGGAGCTTCATGGTTGTCTCCATTGATGGCAGGCATGGCGGCCGGCGCGGCGCCACATCAAAGAGTGTCACCCCGATGCTCACCAAAGGCAATCGCTCCGGCGCCGCGCGTCGACGCGAAATCTCCACGGCGATGTCATCACCGGCGCCAACATCGCTGCCGGCATCTGCCGCCTATCCAGCCAGATGCCGGAAAGCCGCCACGACGTCCTCATAGACCTTGCGCTTGAACGCGACGATCAGCGCGGGCAGCTCGTGCATCGGTTTCCACGCCCATTCGTCGAATTCCGGATCGTGATCGCCCGGCGGCGGGTTGATGGCGATTTCGGACTCGTCACCCTCGAAGCGGAAGGCGAACCAGCGCTGGGTCTGGCCGCGGTATTTGCCCTTGAGGCCGATGCCGATCAGGTGGTCGGGCAGATCGTAGTTGATCCAGTCCGGCGCTTCGGCAAGCAGCGAGACCGAGCGCATGCCGGTTTCCTCATAAAGCTCGCGGTAAGCCGCCTTCAGCGGGTCCTCATGTTTGTCGATGCCACCCTGCGGCATCTGCCAGAGCTGGGCGGAGCCGTCATATTCGGAGTTGCCGACCGGAATGCGCCGTCCGACCCAGACCAGACCGTTGCTGTTCAGCACCATGATGCCGACGCAGGGGCGATAGGGAAGATCTTCCGCCTTGACCGGTTTCGACTTGTCCTTGCTCATCCGAGTGTTCCTTGCTGATCATGTTTTCGCGCGCCGCTGAGGCCCGTGCGGATTTCGCCCGTCTCGCAGGCTTAGGCTATTGTTGTTGCGGATCTTTGACGAGCGCCGAGACGCCGACGAATTCGATGCCGCGGGTGCCCGCCTCGTCGGCCCATTGGGAAATTGCCTCGACGCTCTCGTCGAAGGCCGAGGCGACGCCGATGGCGCTGCCATTGCGGCGGGCGATGCGCTCGAGTTCGTCAAGCTTCTTGAGGATGGCGGTCCGGTCGAGCTCGGTATCGATGACCATGTCGGCAAAACCATGCGGTACACCGATCGTTTCTGCGAGCGTGCCTGTCAGCGATTGGGCCGAGGTGCCATCGTCGAGAAAGAGCAGGCCGCGCCGGCCGATATCGCGCATCACCGGCTCGAGCGCATCGGCATCCGAGAGGAAACGGCCGCCGAGGAAATTCATGATGCCGGTATAATTGGTGATCCTGGCAAGTGACGAGCGCAGTTCGGACAGATTCTTCCTGGCATCCAGGCCGACGCGCAGCGTATGGGGGCCAGGATTGTTGTCCGGGTAATCGAAGGGCTCGAACGGTACCTGCAGCAGGATTTCGTGGCCGTTGCGCCGGGCTTCCTGCATCCAGCGCTCCAGGCTGTTGCCGCTGGCCGCAAAGGCCATGGTGATTTCGGGTGGAAGCTGGCGCAAAGCGTTTTGCGTGCCCGTCTGGCTCAGTCCGAGGCCCCCGACGACCAGCGCGATGCGCGTGCCGCGCGCGCCCGACCACGGCCGCGCATATTGGTCCATCGGTCTGAGGCCATCCGGACCGGTGATCGGCAGGCGGCCTTCCGGCGCATCCTCCAGCAGGGCATCGTTCGGGAAGGCGGCCATGCGCGGATCCTGCCCCTTGGTTCCTCCCACTTCGATGAAGGCAGGGCCGTCGCCGTCGCGCTGCTTGGGCGAGAACGTCGTGACAACCGAGCCGTCGTTGGTCAGCGTTTCCTTGACATGCGCACCGGACAGCGCCCCGCTCGTCTGTGGTTTCGTCAGTTTGCTGCCGGTCGGGGTTGCGCCGTTTTCCGGCTTTTCAGCCGAATTCGCGGCATCGGTCACCGTTTCCGCTGCAGGCGTCGGTTCGATCAGGCCGGTCGGCCGCAACACGGTCCATGCGGAGACGCCAATCAGCACTGCCACGCTAACGCCCAGAAGAATGCGGCCGAGAGAAAGGGCGGATTTTTGCGGTTCGGAAGGGCGCGCCTTGCGGTTCTGACCAAGAGGAGCGTTGAGGTCTGTTCCCAAGAGGGCCTCTGTCGATCTGGGTTGCAAGGGGCGGAAAGCTTGGCAGGCCGCTGGTTCAAGAATCGAAACCGCCGCCCGGCCGGAGCCAGGCGGCGATGTTTATCGGCGTCCGCTAAACCACGGACGAGAGGCTTACGGCTTCAGTTCTGCCTTTTCCGGATTGGCCGGGAAGGCCGGATCCGACTTCTTGCCGCGCAAGAGGTCGAGCGCATAGTTCAGCTGCAGGTCGTCCTTGGCCTCCGGCGGCACGTAGGCAACCGAACCCGATCCTTCCTCGCTCTCGTTCTGCCCCTTGATGTGGCCACGCAGGCTGGATTCACTGGTCGTCTCGACCTTGCCAAGCAGTTCCGGCGGCAACGGCTGCTCGACCTTGATATCGGGCGAGATGCCGGTTCCCTGGATCGACTTGCCGGAGGGGGTATAGTAAAGCGCAGTCGTCAGGCGAAGCGCGCCGGCCTCACCGAGCGGAATGATCGTCTGAACCGAGCCCTTGCCGAAGGAGCGCGTACCGAGAACGGTGGCGCGCTTCAGGTCCTGCAGGGCGCCGGCGACGATTTCCGAGGCCGAAGCCGAGCCGCCGTTGACGAGCACGATCACCGGCTTGCCATCCGTCAGGTCGCCCGCCGTGGCATTGAAGCGGCGGGTTTCGTCCGGATTGCGGCCGCGGGTGGAGACCACTTCGCCACGTTCCAGGAAGGCGTCGGAGACATTGATCGCCTGGTCGAGCAGGCCGCCCGGGTTGAGGCGCAGGTCGAGCACAAAGCCCTTCAGCTTGTCGGCCGGGACCTGGGCCTTGATCTTCTCGATGCCGTTCTTCAGGTCGTCATAGGTTTTTTCGGTGAAGGAAATCACCCGCAGGTAACCGACATCACCCTCGACGCGGAACTTGACGGCGCGCACCGCGATGATGTCGCGGATGATCGTCAGTTCGATCGGCTTTTCAGCACCCTTGCGCAGGATGGTCAGCTTGATCGGCTTGCCGACGGCGCCACGCATCTTGTCGACGGCTTCCTCGAGCTTGAGGCCGCGCACGTCCTGCCCGTCGATCTTCGAAATGAAGTCGCCGGCAAGAACGCCTGCCTTGGCGGCCGGCGTGTCGTCGATCGGGCTGGTCACCTTGACGAGATCGTCTTCCATGGTGACTTCGATGCCGAGACCGCCGAATTCACCCTTGGTCTGGGTGCGCATGTCCTCGGCGTCGGTGGAATTCATGTAGCTGGAATGCGGATCGAGCGAGGAGAGCATGCCGTTGATGGCATTCTCGATCAGCTTGTCGTCTTGCGGCGGCGTCACATATTGCGCACGGACCCGTTCGAAGACATCGCCGAAGATCGATAGCTCGCGATAGGTGGACGCGTTGGCCGCGACCGCCGGGACGATGGAGGAATATACAACGCCCGTGGCCGCTGCACCCATGAGTGCCCCGACCAGAACAAGTGACGTTCTACGAATCATTGCGTGCCTTTCCGGTGTCTGCTGCGGTCCACCACGGTCGGGAATCAACCGGTTTTCCGTCTTTCCTGAATTCAATGTAAAGCGTTGGACGCTCGGTTTCCAGCGCCAATGCGGTAGCGCTTGCCACTCTTTTGTTACCCATGGTGCCGAGCGGCTCGCCGGCGACGACGAACTGCCCCTGCTGCACTGTTACGCCTTCAAGCCCGGACAGGACGATGTGGTAACCGTCGCCGGGATTGAGGATGATCATCTGGCCGTAACTGCGAAACGTTCCGGCAAAGACGATCCATCCATCGGAAGGCGCCGTCACCAAGGCTCCCGCATTGGTTTCGAGCATCATGCCCTGAAGCGAATGCCCGGTACCGTCCGCGTCGCCGAACCGGCGCAGGATCGAGCCGGCAACCGGCAATGCGAGCTTCTTCTGCAGGTCCGAAAATGCATATGCAGGCGCAATGCGGTTTTTGTCGGGCGTAACGCTGTTGGCCAGCTCGCGGGCTTGAGCCCGCTGTTCCTCCGACATCCGCCTGCGGTTTTCCTCTTCGGCCCGGGCCGCGGCCGCGGCGTCGCGCACCGAGGCGATCTCGCTCTCGATCGAGCCGATCAGGCCTTCGAGGCTGGTCGCCTGTGAAGCCAGCTGCTCGGCCTTGTGGCGCTCGGCGGCCAGCTCGGTGGCGCTGCGCTGCTTCAGTTTCTGCTTTTCGGCGATCAGCATGTTCATGCGCCGCTCTTCCTCGAGCCGGGATGCCATGTCGTCGCCGAGCGCCTTTTTCTGCGCGGTGATTTCCTTGCTGAGACCCGCAAGGGCCTGCAGGTCGGCGACCAGGTCTTCCGTCTCATGGCGGATACCGGGAACAACGGCACCGAGCAGGATGGCGCTGCGAACGGAGGCCAGCGCATCTTCTGGCGTCACGAGCAGGGCGGGCGGCGGATTGCGCCCCATCCGCTGCAGCGCCGCCAGCACCTCGGCCAGCACGCTGCGCCGGGCGCGCAACGATGCGTGAACGGCATCTTGCTTCGTCCGCAGCGCGGTCAGCTTCTCTTCGCCGTCGACGATCTGCTGTTCCAGCGCCTTGCGCTTGTTCGCCGAGTCGACGATCGCCGCTCTCAGTGACTCGCTGGTCTTTTCAAGCTCGGCGATGCCGGCCTGCAGCGCGGCTGCCCGGTCCTTCGAAAGAGTGATGGTTTTCGACAGGGCTTCCAGTTCGCTGCGGGTACTGTCGCGCCTGAGTGCGAGATCGGCGATGGGATCGGCCTGCGCGGGCGCCTGTCCGGCGTTGGCCTGGGAGACCCGATCCGTCGTCTCGGCGGTCTGCGCGGCCGCGTCGGCGGCAAGCAGGAGACCGATGGTCAACAGGCCCGTGCACAAGCCGCGCCAGCCGGCATGGGCCGGCTGCCCCCTGTTTCCCCGCCTCTTCAACCCTGTCGTCATTCTGCCATTCGTTGTCAGCCACCTGTCGGGCAAAACCCTACGCTGATTTGGCCGTCGCCGCCAACAGCCATCCCCGGCAATTGCGGCATCCGCATGGCGGGCGGCTGCGCCTAGACCCTGTGATAGGGATGGCCGGAGAGAATGGTAACGGCGCGGTAGAGCTGTTCGGCGATCAGGATGCGCACCAACTGGTGCGGCCAGGTCATCTTGCCGAGGCAGATGACGGCATCTGCCTTGCCGTGCAGCGACGGGTCGAGGCCGTCGGCACCGCCGATCGCCAGCACCATGTCGCGTTTGCCGCTGTCGCGGAACGAACCGATGAGCGAGGCGAAACCTTCCGAATCCAGCGCCTTGCCGCGCTCGTCAAGCAGGATGAGAAGGCTGGCATCGGGGAGGGATTTTTCAAGCAGGACCGCTTCTTCGCGCTTGCGCGTCTCGGCGCTGGAGGCGCGGCTCTCGGGGACTTCGGTGACGCGGGACAGTTCGAGGCCGATCGCCGGTCCCGCCTTGGAAAAGCGGTCGAGATAGCGGGCCGCAAGATCTTTCTCCGGGCCGGCCTTGAGGCGCCCGACGGCAAAGAGACCAACCCGCATGTCATTTCCTCTATTTATCGGCGCGCCGACAGTCATGCAGGCATTTCCGC
Source organism: Rhizobium giardinii bv. giardinii H152 (assembly GCF_000379605.1). GTDB lineage: Bacteria > Pseudomonadota > Alphaproteobacteria > Rhizobiales > Rhizobiaceae > Pararhizobium > Pararhizobium giardinii. Next base: position 173,049 of record NZ_KB902702.1, read on the forward strand.
GATGGCCGCCTGACACGCAGTCGATTTTCTCCGGCAAACGCCGGCGCGCGATTCCGTTCTGCTACCGGCCGCAACCAGATGGTTTCACCTGTGCGACCATCACAGGATCCTAGTGCAGCCTGCCGTCTTCCATATCCGGCGCGGCCCACATCTTTTCGATGTTGTAGAACTCGCGGATTTCCGGACGGAAGACGTGGATGATGATGTCACCGCTGTCGATCAGCACCCAGTCACCGGTTTCCAGGCCTTCGACGCGGGCATTGCCATGGCCTTCGTCCTTCAGGTCGGTCATCAGGTGATCGGCAATCGCCATGACATGCCTGCTCGAGCGCCCGGAGACGACGACCATGTAGTCTCCCAGCGCCGATTTTCCGGCAATGTTGATGGTGACGATATCTTCTGCTTTCGAGTCCTCGAGACTGTTGAGGACCAGGTGAAGAGCACGGGCAGCGGCTTCGTCGCTGCGATCCGGGCTTTGCGGGAAAATGCGTGTGACATTTCCCTTCGCGTGTACTGTTGTCAGGGTCTTTCCTTTCCAGTTGAACAGAACAGGCACCACGATTCGAATGTCGGTCGAACCGCTATGGTAAATGTAGGCACCAATGCCTTAACGTTTCAAGACGTGAGAAGTAAATGACGGTTAATCATTGTTCACGATTGCGCCCTGAGCGCCGTCGAGCTGAGCGGAGAGCGTGGTCCGTGAATGAAGGTCCAGGCCGGCGCCTTGCGCCAGGCGAGACTTGCGGCATGGGCTTCGTCGACGCGCGCATAGTCAAAAGTCTTCGCCATCTTTGAGGAGAGATAGGACAGCGTGTCGCCCGGCCGGTCGATCACGGCGATGGGATAGGTGCGGGCGATTTTTTGCCAGTCCTGCCAGAGATGGAAGTTTTTCAGGTTATCGGCGCCCATGACCCAGACGAAGCGGATGTCGCGGTTGCGATCGCGGATCTTTTCCAGCGTGCGGGCCGTGTAGCTCTGCCCCAGCGACTGCTCGAACGCGGTCACCTTGATGCGGGGGTCATGGGTGATCGCCTGACTGAGGCTGATGCGCTCGGCGAGCGGAGCGAGATGGTTGCGGTTCTTCAACGGGTTGCCCGGGGTTACCATCCACCAGAGCTGATCGAGCCCAAGACGGCGCAGCGCGATATCGGCGACCAGCACATGGCCGTCATGCGGCGGATTGAACGAGCCGCCGAACAGGCCGACCGTCATGCCGCTCTCCACATGCGGCATTTTCAGGTAGAACGGATCGACCCTGTCAGGCTGCACAGGATGCACTTAAGGCCGCACCTGTCCGGTGCCGCGCACCCTGTACTTGAACGAGGTGAGCTGCTCGACGCCGACCGGGCCGCGCGCATGCATCTTGCCGGTGGCGATGCCAATCTCGCCGCCCATGCCGAACTCGCCGCCATCGGCAAACTGTGTCGAGGCATTGTGCAGGAGGATGGCCGAATCGACTTCCGAGAAGAAGCGCTCGACGACCGCCGGATCCTCGGCGATCACCGCCTCCGTATGGGACGAAGACCAGTTGGCGATATGATCGACGGCGCCATCGATGCCATCCACCAGCTTCACCGAGATGATTGAATCGAGATATTCGGTCGCCCAGTCCTCTTCCGTCGCCGCAATCAGGTCCGGAACGATGGCGCGGATGTCTTCGCTGGCGCGGACTTCGCAGCCGGCATCGCACAGCGCGGCAATGAGGGGCGTGACGAACGTGTCTTTCGCCTTGCGGTCGATCAGCAGCGTTTCGGCCGAGCCGCAGACGCCGGTGCGGCGCATCTTGGCGTTGACGACGATCTTGATTGCCATTTCCAGGTCGGCCGAAGCATCGACATAGACATGGCACAGGCCCTCGAGATGGGCAAAGACAGGCACGCGCGCCTCGTTCTGGACGCGGGCCACGAGGCTCTTGCCGCCGCGCGGAACGATGACGTCGATCGTGCCGCCAAGACCGGTCAACATGGCGCCGACGGCGGAGCGATCGGCCACCGGCACCATCTGGATCGCATGCTCTGGAAGGCCGGCATCCTTCAAACCCTGCACGAGGCAGGCATGAATAGCCTGCGATGAATGCAGGCTGTCAGACCCGCCGCGCAGGATGACGGCATTGCCGGCCTTGAGGCAGAGCGCGCCGGCATCCGCCGTCACATTGGGGCGGCTTTCATAAATGACGCCGATCACGCCGAGCGGCGTGCGGACGCGCTCGATATGCAGTCCGTTCGGGCGGTCCCATTCGGCGATAACGTCGCCGACCGGGTCCGGGAGCTCGGCAATCGCGCGGATCGCGTTGGCCATGTCGAGAACGCGGCCTTCCGACAGCGTCAGGCGGTCGAGGAACGAAGCGGCGACGCCGGTTTCGCGGGCATGCTCCAGGTCGAGCGCGTTGGCGGCAAGGATGTCGTCCTTGCGGGCGACGATGTTGCTCGCCATGCTGACAAGGGCGGCGTGCTTGCGTTCGGCGGAAGCGGTGGCGAGCGGCCGGCTGGCGGCAAGGGCCTGCTTGCCGATCACCGCCATCAGCTCCTGAATTTCCTTTTTCCGCACGTCGTCAAGCATGCGCGTCGCTCCTTGCCGCATCCATGTCCCGTTTTGCCGGTGCCGTCATCACCATGTCGTCGCGATGCACCATCGCCGCGCGGCCTGCGTATCCCAGAATAACGGCAATTTCAGCCGATTTCTTGCCGGCGATCTGCCGCGCTTCGTCGGCGTCGTAGCCGGCCAGCCCGCGGGCGATCTCACGGCCTTCGGCACCGATGATGGCGATCGTATCGCCACGGCTGAAGGAACCGGTGACCTGGCGGACGCCGGCCGGAAGCAGGCTCTTGCCGGAGCGCAGGGCGGTCTCGGCGCCTGCGTCGATGATCAGGCTGCCGGCCGGCAACAATTGACCGGCAATCCAGGTTTTCCGCGCCGTGACCGGTGATCGCGACGGCGCGAACCAGGAGGAGCGGGCACCAGTGCCGATGGCCGAAAGCGGATGATCGGCCTTGCCGGAGGCAATGATCATGGCGCAACCGGCGCCCGTGGCAATCTTGCCGGCATCGATCTTGGTGCGCATGCCGCCGCGCGACAGCTCGGATGCCGCACCGCCCGCCATCGCCTCGATCTCCGGGGTGATTTCCGCGATGGTTTCGAGGAAGCGGGCGTTCGGATCGAGGTGCGGCGGCGCCGTATAGAGGCCGTCGATGTCGGAAAGAAGGACGAGCAGGTCAGCACCGGTCATCGTCGCGACGCGGGCTGCAAGCCGGTCGTTGTCGCCATAGCGGATTTCGGTGGTGGCGACCGTGTCGTTCTCGTTGATGATCGGCACGGCGCCCATCTTGAGAAGCTGGTTGATCGTCGCACGGGCATTGAGATAGCGGCGGCGCTCCTCGGTGTCGCCGAGCGTCAAAAGGATCTGGCCGGCGACGATCTCGCCGGTCGACAGGCTTTCCGACCAGGCGCGCGCGAGCGCGATCTGGCCGACGGCCGCGGCCGCCTGGCTTTCCTCGAGCTTCAGCACGCCGGGGGCGAGATCGAGCACCGAGCGGCCGAGCGCGATGGCACCCGAGGAGACGACGAGAACGTCGACGCCCTTGGCCCTCAGCACGGCGATGTCGGCGCACATGGCGTTCAGCCATTGTTTCTTCAGGCCGCTCTTGCGATCGACGAGCAGAGCCGAGCCGATCTTGATCACAATCCGGCGGTGTTTTTCCAGCGGTTTGCGGGTGGTGGCCATATCAGTTTTCGTCCCCGTAGGTCTGAGCGCGGACGATGACGTCGCGCAGCGCCCGCAGCGTATCGGTCATGCCGGTGCCGACGACGGCCGACAGAAGCAGCGGCGTCTGGCCGCTCGCCTTGGCCAGCGCCTTCTGTTTTTTCTTCAGCTCGTCTGGATCGAGCACGTCGATCTGCGACAAGGCGACGATTTCCGGCTTGTCGGTGAGCTCGCCGCCATAGGCTTCGAGCTCATGCTTCACCGTCTTGTAGGCCTTGGCGACATTCTCTTCCTGCGCCGAGACGAGATGGAGGAGGACGCGGGTGCGTTCGACATGGCCGAGGAAGCGGTCGCCGAGGCCGACACCGTCATGGGCGCCCTCGATCAAGCCGGGAATATCGGCTAGGATGAATTCGCGGCCGTCGATTGTTGCGACGCCGAGGTTCGGATGCAGCGTCGTGAACGGATAGTTGGCGATCTTCGGCCGGGCGCGTGTCGTCGTTGCCAGAAACGTCGATTTTCCCGCATTGGGCAGGCCGACGAGGCCGGCATCGGCGATCAGCTTCAGCCGTAGCCAGATGGTCTTTTCCTCGCCCTCCAGGCCCGGATTGGCCCAGCTCGGCGCCTGGTTTGTCGCGGACTTGAAATGCGCATTGCCGAAGCCGCCATTGCCGCCGGCCGCGAGCCGGAAGCGCTGGCCCTCGGTGATCATGTCGACGATCAGCGTCTCGCCGTCTTCCTCGAAGATCTGCGTGCCGACCGGCACCTTCAGCGTCACATCGGCGCCGCCGGCGCCCGTGCGGTTGCGGCCCATGCCGTGAACGCCGGTGCCGCCCTTGAAATGCTGCTGGAAGCGAAAATCGATCAGCGTGTTGAGGCCGTTGACGGCCTCGACCCAGACATCGCCGCCGCGGCCGCCGTCACCGCCGTCCGGGCCGCCGAACTCGATGAATTTCTCGCGCCGGAACGACACAGCGCCAGCCCCGCCATCGCCGGAGCGGATATAGACTTTTGCTTCGTCGAGAAATTTCATCGCACTGCCATCTGTTGGGTGTATTTGCCTGCCGTATTTGCCGCCATCGATATAGGCGCTTACCCCGGAGGTCAAAGAATATCGTGAAGTTTTTGAGCTACAACATCCAGTACGGCGTCGGTCTCGACGGCCGTTTTGATCCTGAGCGCATTGCCAGAAGCCTCGAGGGGGCCGACATCATCGCGCTGCAGGAAGTGACGCGGAATTTTCATCGCAACGGCAATGCCGATCTCGTCGCGATTTTCCGCGACCTCAAGCCGCAATACTTCTGCGCCTTCTGGCCGGCCTGCGAGATCGATGCCGGATCGGCGATCGAGAACGGCCGCGCCGTCGACCGGCGCTTCCAGTTCGGCAACATGATCCTGTCGCGCTTCCCGATCCTGTCGACGCGCCTGCTTCCCCTGCCGCGCACCCGCACGATCTCGCCGATCAACCCGCAGCGGGGTGCAACCGAAGCTCTGATCGATACGCCAAGCGGTCCGCTGCGCGTCTATTCGGTGCATCTCGACCATGTCTATCCCGCCGAACGCATCGCCCAGATTTCCTACCTGAAGGCCAGGGCAATTTCCTATGGCATCGAAGGCGGCGCCATGACCGGCGGCGCCGATTTCGGTTTCGACGAATTGCCGCATCCCGACGATTTCGTGCTGATGGGCGATTTCAACATGGTGCCGGAGAGCCCCGAATACTGCGCGATGGCCGGCACGCGCGACGCCTTTTACGGACGCTCGCTGCGTCTTGAAAACCCGGTCGATGCACTGGCGCATCTCGGCCGGCTGACGCCGGACAGCTATAGCTGGATCGATCCCGCCAATCATAGCAAGCGCATGCATCTCGACTATTGTTTCCTGAGCAGCGGGCTCGTGCCGCGGTTGAAGGATGCCTGGATCGATTTCGACGCGTTCGGCTCCGATCACCTGCCCGTCGGTTTCGAACTCGCATGACGGCAAAAAGCCCGCGGCATCGCTGCCGCGGGCTTCATCTCGTGTCACGGCTTGCGCAGGTCGCCTGCCGTGATGCGGGTTTCGATATGGCTCACCAGGCTGTTGCGGGCGAGCGCGTAGATCTGGCTGCAGCCGGTGATCTCGAAACCGAGCTTCTTCTGCAGCTTCAGCGAGGCCGCATTGTCGGCAAACACGCCGGAATGAAGCACGGTGTCGGGCATGCGCTGGAAGAACCGCCCGACCGCCGCATGAACTGCTTCGCTCGCATAGCCGCGGCTCCAGTAGTAGCGGTTCAGCCAGTAGCCCAGATGCCATTGGCCATGCATAAGCTCGATGCCGACGCAGCCGATATGGACATCGTCGCCGGTGGTGATCGCCAGCGTCCAATCGCCGTTGAGGCCTGCCGTCTGGCGCACCAGCCAGTCGAGTGCATCCTGCCGATGATACGGCACCGGCACGCGCGCCAGCATACGCGAGATCTGGTAGTCGCCAAGCGATTGCGCCACCGCGTCCGCGTCGGAGAGCCGGTGCGAACGCAGGGTCAGCCGCGCGGTCTCGATGACCGGGCAGGGGCCGGGATCGGGACGGGCCGCAATCTTCGGCCGTTCGCGAAGATGAGCGGTCATCGCAGACCTCCCCAGCTTCTGAGCGACATCCAGGTCTTGCGGTCGAGCCGGTACCATTCGACAGACATCATGCCGCCGAGCGCCAGGCTGCCGACCATGCCTGATCCCTGGAACTGGAAACCGCATTTCTGGATGACCCGCCGCGAGGCGACGTTCATGACCCGGCAGCGCGCATCGATCTGGTCTATGTCGCGGGTGCGGAAGGCCATGTCGGTCAGTGCCTGCGCTGCTTCGGTGGCATAACCCTTGTTCCAGTAGGGCTCGCCCAGCCAGTAGCCGAGCTCTGCCGTCTTGCCGTCGGGATGCGGCTCGATACCGCAGCAGCCCAGGAATGCGCCATTGTCCGCTTTGGTAATCGCATAGACGCACTTGCCAATCGCGCCCGTCTTCGTACGGCGTACGAAATCCGCGGCATCGGCCACCGTGTACGGGTGCGGCATGCGCGAAACCATGGTGGCGATATTGGCGTTGTTGGCAAGATGGGCAAGGGCGTCGATATCGTCTTCATGCGGCGCGCGCAAAACGAGCCGGGGCGATAACAATATCGGGCAATCGGTCCTTGACCGCTGAGGCCTCGGCCTCTCCTGAGAAGATTCCAGGGAATCTTCCCGGGGAGACCGCGATTGGCTCTCCCTCAACAATTCGCTCTGCATGGTCAGTCCTCCAAGACGTGAAAAAGGGGAGTTGGGTCTTGCCCCATCTCCCCTTTTGATCTTGGCCTGAACCAGGTGCGGTCAGCCGGGTCGATGAGACGCCGGCTGTTTTAGAGCGCTACCGGCTTATTCCGCTGCTTCGGCTTTCGGCATTACAGACACGTACACGCGGCCATTGGCCTTCGTACGGAAGTCCACGTTGCCCGCCGTAAGCGCAAAAATCGTGTGATCCTTGCCGAGGCCGACATTGGCGCCCGGATGCCACTGCGTACCGCGCTGACGCACGATAATGTTGCCCGCTACGACGACTTCGCCGCCGAACTTCTTCACGCCAAGGCGCTTGGATTCGGAATCACGACCGTTGCGCGACGAACCGCCAGCTTTTTTGTGTGCCATTGGTGTTCTCCTTTAAACCTTAGATCCGTTGTCTCAGTTTGCAGCTTCGGCGGCGACTTCAGACTTCTTGGAAGCCTTCTTCGCCTTGCCGGCAGCAGCGATGTCCAGGATGCGGACAGTCGTCTGATGCTGGCGATGACCGCGGGTGCGCTTCGAGTTCTGGCGGCGGCGCTTCTTGAAGGCGATGACCTTCTTGGCGCGACCCTGTTCCACGACCTCGGCGCTGACAACGGCACCTTCGACAAACGGAGCGCCGATGGTTGCGTCTGCGCCGACGCCGACCATCAGGATCTCGGTGAATTCAATCTTGTCGCCTGCTACGCCGTCGAGCTTTTCGATCGTGACGACATCGTTGGCGGCCACGCGGTACTGCTTACCGCCGGTCTTGATGACTGCGAACATTTTTTATCCTTTCATGTTCGTTCCGGCTCTCCACCTTAAGAAAGTGGGGCCGTCTTTTTGCCAGTCGGACATGACAAGGCCACAGGACCTTGCCGGTGAACGGGCGTAATGGACACCCGGCGCGGTGAGGACATGCCACACCACTTCAGTTGCGCGGATTAATGGAAGCCGGGAAAACTGTCAAGGCAAGCGTGACGAATTCGTCAAATATTCCTTGCCCCTACCCCCTTGTCATTGCACCAAACTGCCGCTATGAACCGCCTCGCGCTGACAAGCGCCGACCAAAACATCCGGAGAGGTGGCAGAGTGGTCGAATGCACCGCACTCGAAATGCGGCATACCTGCAAGGGTATCGTGGGTTCAAATCCCACCCTCTCCGCCATTCACCGTTTGTCCGACCCGGAGACATAAGTACCGGATTGTTCCTAGACATTCGCTTTCAGCGGCCGGTCGTGACTTGAGGGGATTGCCCGTCGTTGCCTGTCGAAACGCGTGCGCCAGGGCGGAAGCGGCCGGTGGCAACAACAAAAACCCGCTTGGTGAACCGACCCAGAAAGCTGTGTCCAACTTTTAGGGGCGAGTTCAGCCGGAAGCGGGCCTTCAATTCGAAAGGCGTTTTCCGCCCTTACTTGTCGCGGTTGCGGGCAGCCAGCGTGCGCAGGCGAAGCGCGTTGAGCTTGATGAAGCCGGCGGCGTCCTTCTGGTCGTAGGCGCCCTGATCGTCTTCGAAGGTGACGAGCTTGTCGGAATAGAGCGACTTGTCGCTCTCGCGGCCGGTGACCATGACGTTGCCCTTGTAGAGCTTGAGTGTGACCTCGCCCTCGACATGTTCCTGGCTCTTGTCGATCAGTGCCTGCAGCATCTCGCGCTCCGGCGAGAACCAGAAGCCGTAATAGATCAGCTCGGCATAGCGCGGCATCAGCTCGTCCTTGAGATGGGCTGCACCCCGATCCAGGGTGATCGATTCGATGGCGCGATGGGCGGTGAGCAGGATGGTGCCGCCGGGGGTCTCGTAGACGCCGCGCGACTTCATGCCGACGAAGCGGTTTTCGACCAGGTCGAGACGCCCGATACCATTGTCGCGGCCATACTCGTTGAGCTTGGCCAGCAAGGACGCCGGCGAGAGGCGGACGCCGTTGATCGAGACGGCATCACCCTTTTCGAAACCGATCTTGATGACAGTCGCCTTGTCCGGAGCGGCTTCCGGCGAGATCGTGCGCATATGCACGTATTCGGGGGCTTCCTGGGCCGGGTCTTCGAGCACCTTGCCCTCGGAGGAGGAGTGCAGGAGGTTGGCGTCGACGGAGAAGGGCGCTTCCCCCTTCTTGTCCTTGGCAACCGGAATCTGGTGCTTTTCGGCGAATTCGAGCAGGTCGGTGCGACTCTTGAACGACCAGTCGCGCCAGGGCGCGATGATCTTGATGTCGGGATTGAGCGCGTAAGCCGACAGTTCGAAACGGACCTGGTCGTTGCCCTTGCCGGTGGCACCATGAGCGATCGCGTCGGCACCGGTTTCGCGGGCGATCTCGATCAGGTGCTTGGAGATCAGCGGCCGGGCAATCGAGGTGCCGAGCAGGTAGACGCCTTCATAGACGGCATTGGCGCGGAACATCGGGAAGACGAAATCCTTCACGAACTCCTCGCGGACGTCCTTGATGTAGATTTCCTTAATGCCGAGCATCTCTGCCTTCTTGCGGGCCGGCTCCAGCTCTTCGCCCTGGCCGAGATCGGCGGTGAAGGTGACGACTTCGGCGCCCAGTTCGGTCTGCAGCCATTTCAGGATGATCGATGTGTCGAGACCGCCGGAATAGGCGAGAACGACCTTTTTCACTTGCTTTGCCATGTTAATCTGCCCGTCTTGTCGGAAAGGCACGGGATCGTGCCACAAAAATTCTGCGGCACTTTTAGCGAGATTGCCGGGGTGTGCAAGCCTTTCGGCCAAGGGAATTGCTGAGAGCGCGCCTTTGCCTGCCCAGGGGGTGAACAGGGTCCGAGTGTCGGCCGACGCCAAAACAGCAAACCCGCCGCCAGGGATGGTGGCGGGCGCTGATCAGGTCACTCTATCTCATCACACCTTCCTACCAGTCGCGATAATAGCCTCTGCGGCCATAATAAGCTCTGGGACCATAATAGTAGCCTCGCGGACCATAGTAGGCTCTACGGCCATAATAGCCTCCGTAGCCATAAAAAGCCCGCGGGCCATAGTAGGCTCTGGGACCGTAATAAGCGCCCGGGCCGTAGTAAGTCCCGGGGCCATAGTAACCCGACCCGTAATACGGGCTGGCGAGCAGGCCGCCAAGGATCATGCCGGTCGCGAAACCGCCGATGATCGCGCCGCCATAATGGTGCCCGTGGCCGTGGTGCCCGTGGTGGCGGTGCCCGCCGTAATAACGCCGATAACGGACGTCGATGACATCCGGATTTTTAACGGCGTTGGCTGTGTTGACGCGTGGAAAAGCCTGTGCCGGCGCTACGCTCATGAAAGCTGTGATCAGCGAAATAATCACGATCGCGAGTTTTCTCATCCGCTTCTCTCCTGTTTCAGCCCTTCTCCTTTTCCTGTCTCCATCTATAAGGATACCTGAAAATACAAAGAGTTTCACTATGCGAAACAGAGCGCGTTTTCCCGCGAAAGAACTGGTAGCATCGTTGTGTTTTCGCTACATGCTCCAGGGATCGCGCCCGTTGTCATTCGAGGATCTTACGCCATGGATTTTCTGCCCAGCCTGCCGACGCTTCTTGCCTTCACCGCGGCGACTTTGCTTCTGGCGGCGACGCCGGGTCCCGACATGACGCTGTCGATCAGCCGGGCGCTGTCGCAGGGCAAGGCCGCCGCCTTCTTCGTGGTAATCGGCACGAGCCTTGGCTGCGTCGTGCATACGCTGCTCGTTGCCTTCGGCATCTCGGCGCTGATCACCGCCTCGCCGACGGCCTTCATGGTGCTGAAGACCGGCGGCGCTGCCTATCTGTTCTGGCTGGCAGTGCAGGCGATCCGTTACGGGTCGAGCCTGTCGGTGAAGAAGGTGGAGGATACCGGCGCGTCCGCCCTGGACAATATCTCGACCGGGCTATGGGTCAACCTGCTCAACCCGAAGGTCATCATCTTCTTCATGACCTTCCTGCCGCAATTCGTCACTGCCAACGATCCGGCCGTGACGCAGAAGCTCCTGTTCCTCGGCTTCTTCTTCATTGTGGCCGCGATGCCGGTCAATATGCTGGTCATCCTGACGGCCGACTGGCTGTCCGGCTGGCTGCAGCGCAAGAAGAGCGTCATGCGCGGCATCGACTATGCGTTTGCCGGCGTGTTCTCGATCTTCGCGGTAAAGATCCTGTTCACCCAGACGCGCTGACCGGCGTCAGCCGATCAGCAGCGCGTCGTCATCCAGCGTCTGGCCGCGGATGCGGCGGAACATGGCGATGAGATCCTCGACCTGCAGCGTCTTGCGGCTGTCGCCGGAGACGTCGAGCACGACTTCGCCGGCGTGCAGCATGATCGTGCGGTGACCGAAATCGAGCGCCTGGCGCATCGAGTGGGTGACCATCAGCGCCGTCAACTTGCGCTCGGAAACGATCTTCTGGGTAAGGTTCATGATGAACTCGGCCATGCCGGGATCGAGCGCTGCCGTGTGTTCGTCGAGCAGCAGCACTTCGGAGCCGGCGAGGGTCGCCATCACCAGCGAGACGGCCTGGCGCTGGCCGCCCGAGAGCAGGTCCATGCGGTCGCCCATGCGGTTTTCGAGGCCGAGGTTGAGTTCGGCGATGCGTTCGCGGAAATACGCGCGGCGTTTGGCCCCGAGCGCCGGCGTCAGCCCGCGGCTTTCGCCGCGTTTGGCGGCAAGCGCCAGGTTTTCCTCGATCGACAGCGCGCCGCAGCTTCCCGCCAGCGGGTCCTGGAAGACGCGGGCAACGAGCCCGGCGCGGGCGGCGGTTCCCTTGCGGGTCACGTCCGCGTTGCCGATCGTCACCTGTCCGCCGGTCGGCAGCACGTCGCCGGCCAGAACGCCGAGCACGGTCGATTTGCCGGCGCCGTTCGAGCCGATGACGGTGACGAAGGTGCCTTCCTCGATGGTGACGCTGATGCCGTTCAGCGCCCGCTTCTCGAGCGGGGTACCCTTGCCGAAGACGACCTGGATGTTGTCGAGCTTGATCATGCGGCACCTCCGCGGCGCAGGCGGGGAAGGACGAGGGCGACGGTGACGAGTGCTGCGGTGACCAGGTTGAGGTCGGAGGCCTGCAGCCCCAGCATGTCGGTCGAAAGCGCGAGCTGGATGGCGATGCGATAGAGGATCGAGCCGAGCACGCAGCCGGCAAGCGCGATCAGGATGCCGCGGCTGCCGAGCAGGGTCTCACCGATGATGACGGCCGCGAGCCCGACGACGATGGTGCCGACGCCGGATGTGACATCGGCAAAGCCGTTCGTCTGGGCAAACAGCGCGCCGCCGAGTGCGACCAGAGCGTTCGACATCGCCATGCCGAGATAGATCTGGCGGCTGGTGTCGACGCCCTGCGCCCGGGCCATGCGCGCATTGGCGCCGGTTGCCCGCATGGCAAGCCCGGCGTCGCTTTCGAGGAAGCGCCACACGGCGAGCGCCGCGACCACGACGAGCAGGCCGACGAACAGCGGCCGGACATAGAAATCGCGCAGGCCGAGGCCGTAGAAGGGCGAAAGCATCGTGTCGGCATTGATCAGCGCGACGTTCGGCTTGCCCATGACGCGCAGATTGACCGAGAACAGCGCAATCATCGTCAGGATCGAAGCCAGCAGATTGAGGATGCGGAAGCGCACATTGAGGATGGCCGTGACGATCCCGGCGGCGGCACCGGCGACCATGGCGACGCCGGCGGCAAGCCAGGGATTGACGCCGGCGATGATCAGCACGGCGGTAACGGCGGCGCCGAGTGGAAATGAGCCGTCCACGGTCAGGTCCGGAAAGTCGAGTACGCGGAAGGCAAGGAACACGCCGATGGCGACGAAGGCGTAGACGAGCCCCAGTTCCACCGCTCCCCAGAAGGCAATTTGGCTCACCGCTGTCGGTCCTCTTCTCTTGACGTCTTCGCGCGCTTCCGCCCGCATCGGCAAATGGAAGGGCGCGTGCTTTTACAGATGAACCGCCCCCGTATGGAAGGAGGGCGGTTCGAAATCAATCGGATTGTGCAAGGCGTGATGCGATGCGCGCCTATTCGATGACGCGCGTGGCGCGGCCGAGCACGCTTTCGGGGAAGGTCACGCCCATCTTCGAGGCGGCAGCCTTGTTGATGACGAGATCGGTGCCGGCTGCGACCTTGACGGCGATATCCCCCGGGTTTTCACCCTTGAGGACACGCACGACGACGTCGCCAGTCTGCTTGCCGACATCATGGTAGTTGAAGCCGAGAGCAGCGACCGCGCCGCGCGAAACGGAGTCCGTATCGGCCGTGAAGAGCGGCAGCTTGGCTTCCTCGGCGACGGCGACAGCACCTTCGAGCGCCGAGATGATCGTGTTGTCGGTCGGGATATAGATGACGTCGGCGCGACCGACGAGGGCGCGAGCGGCGCCCTGGACTTCAGCGGACTTCGTCGCGGCGGATTCGACGACGGTCAGGCCGGCCTTCTCGGCTTGCGTCTTCAGAACGGCGAGCAGCGAAACCGAGTTCGCCTCGCCGGAATTGTAGAGATAACCGATCGATTTCGCGTTCGGCAGGATTTCCTTGATGAGCGCGACATGCTCGGCAACCGGCGACAAATCGGAGAGACCGGTGACGTTGCCGCCCGGCTTGTCCATGTCGTTCACGAGCTGCGCGCCGAGCGGATCGGACACGGCGGTGAAGACGACCGGAATGTCGCGCGTCGAGGAGACCACAGCCTGCGCCGAGGGCGTCGAGATCGGAACGATGACATCCGGTCCTTCGCCGGCGAACTGGCGAGCGATCTGGGCTGCCGTCGCCGGATTGCCCTGGGCGGACTCATAGAGGAACTTGAGGTTTTCGCCTTCCTTGTAGCCGGCTGCGGCCAGTGCTTCCTTGACGCCGTCACGCACGGCATCGAGCGCCGGGTGTTCGACGATGGCGGTGACGGCGACGGTCACTTCGTCTGCCCGCGCGGGCAGGGCGAGGGCGACGGTTGCTGCGAGAGCAAGCAGGATTGAGCGCATGGGTGTCCTCCGAGACTGATTTTTTCGGCCTTCTTAGGAAGCGCGACAGGCTAAATCAATCGACTTGGAGACCGGCATTCATCAAATTTGCTGATCAATCCTCGCCGTGATTGGCGATCATCATGGCCTCGAAGGCCATGCGGTCGACCTTGCGCATGCGCTCGGACTCGGATTTCAGCTGGCCGCAGGCGGCGAGAATGTCGCGGCCGCGGGGCGTGCGGATCGGTGAGGCGTAGCCGGCCGCGTTGATGAAGTCGGCAAATTTCTCGATGTGCTCCCAGGAGGAACACTGGTAGTTCGTGCCGGGCCAGGGATTGAAGGGGATGAGGTTGATCTTGGCGGGTATGCCCCTCAGGAGCCGCACCAGTTCCTTGGCGTCTTCAAGCGAATCGTTGACGCCCTCGAGCATCACATATTCGAAGGTGATGCGGCGCGCGTTCGACAGGCCGGGATAGGCGCGGCAGGCATCGAGCAGGTCCTTCAGGGGATATTTCTTGTTGATCGGCACCAGCATGTCGCGCAGGTCGTCGCGCACGGCATGCAGCGAGATCGCCAGCATGACGCCGAGCTCGGCGCCGGTACGGTGGATTTCCGGCACGATGCCGGAGGTCGAGAGCGTCACGCGCCTCTTCGACAGCGAGAGCCCGTCACCGTCGGTGGCAATCAAAAGCGCCGTCTTGACGTTTTCGAAATTGTAGAGCGGCTCGCCCATGCCCATCATGACGACGTTGGAGACCTTGCGGCCCTCGGCGGGCACGATGGCGCCGGCCGGCGTATCGCGGTCCGGGAAATCGCCCAGCCGGTCGCGGGCCAGCAGAAGCTGCGCCAGGATTTCCTCGGCCGTCAGATTGCGCACCAGCTTCTGCGTGCCGGTGTGGCAGAAGGAACAGGTGAGCGTGCAGCCGACCTGGCTGGAAATGCACAGCGTGCCGCGACCTTCCTCGGGAATGTAGACGGTCTCGATCTCGACGGGCCGACCGGCGCCGCGCGGCGGGAAGCGCAACAGCCACTTGCGGGTGCCGTCGGTCGAGATCTGCTCCTCGACGATTTCCGGCCGGGCGATGGTGAAATGCTTCTTCAGCATCTCGCGCATGTCCTTCGACACATTGGTCATGTGGTCGAAGTCGGAGACGCCGCGCACATAGAGCCAGTGCCAGAGCTGGCTCACCCGCATCTTCACCTGCTTCTGCGGAAGGCCGATCTCGACCAGGGCCGTGCCCATGTCCTCGCGCGAAAGACCGATCAGCGACGGCATTTCGGCCGCCATGGCCGGGCGGACCGGCGCTTTCGAGGGGCGGTCCAGATTGAGTGCTTCAGTCGCGGCCATTCTCGCCAGTTCCCGTGTCCTGGTTACGCAATGCCCGTTCCAGCGTTTTCGCCTGGAGCCGGTCGCGTAAAATGCTGAGATCAGAGTTCGGTTGCCGCGCCTGGGGATCGCCAAGGATCCGCGCAGCCATCATGGAGCGGGCCTTTAGCACGGATTTCGCCCGCCGTCACCCTCCGGCGCAGCAGGGCAGACCTGCAAACAGACAGATGCCTTAACGGCAGAAGGCCGGACGAACCGGCCTTCTGCAACAACGATCAGATAGAACGGCCTACTTGCAGCCTTCGATCTGCTTCAGCGCGGCCGAAATGCCCGACAGGGAATAGGAGTAGGCCGTCGGCGTGCCCTTGCGCGACTTTGCGGCAACCGACATCGCCTTGCCGGATTTCATCGCGGCGACGAGCGCCGGCTCTTCAGCGGCGTTCTCGACCCAGGCGGAATTGCCCTTGGTGAACATCACGAAATCCTTGGCGTCGATGGTGACTGTCACCTTCGAATTCTCCTGCAGCGGATAGCCCATCATGGCCTGTGGCTCGTAGGAGATGTTCTGGCCCGGGCGCTGCGACACGAGGAAGAAGATATCGCCATGGTCGACATTGGCCGGGCTCTTTTCCTTCGGTACCGAAAGAACGTAGCAGACCTTGCTGGAACCGGAGGTATAGGAATAGGCACCCCAGGCATTGAACTGCTGGATACGGGTCGGCGACTGGGCCGAGGCCACGCCGGCGAATGCCGTCACGAGTGCGAGTGCGGTGATGAGCTTTCTTACAAACATCTTGTCCTGCCGGTTTCTTGGGCGCCGGTGCCCGATCAGCATCAGCCGGGCAACGCATGGTCATGATTTGATTTATTTTGACTTAATTCAGGTTACCAAACCGTCAACATTCTCTGAATTCACTGCGCACCCGCTTTAATACGGAACACATTGCGACGCAAATCCTGCTTCAGGTCAGGCTTCGCAAGATCTTCAGGCTAGCCAGGGCGCGCCCGAACGATGCCAGCCTGATTGCTTCACGGTTTTGCGAAAATCCAGGGAACGGTTCCCGGCGAGAACGTGCCGAATTCCGTCTGCCGTGCGCGCTTGGCTTGCTGAGCGCTTGCCCATCAGCCAAAGCGTGCTCGACGCGCGTTTATGTCACAAAGAATCAGGCAAGAGTTTGACCTTCGAAAAAAGCCTCGTGTCTGGCGGGGGATAGCGAGAAAACGTGGGGCAGGGCGGGTAAGCAGGCCGGCATTTCGTCAAGCGCCAGAGCGGCTCAGTCGGGCAGTTTATCCTGCAAGGCCTCGTCCGCCCTGACGTAGTGCTGTTCCTTGATCTGGCCGCTGATCGCGGCAAAGGCGGCGGTCAGCACGGCGATGTCATCGGAAAAGCCGACCATGGCCAGAACGTCCGGGATGAAATCGAACGGCAGGACGAAATAGGCAAGCGCGCCGAGAAGGATGCCGCGGGTGCGCATCGGCGTCGCCGGGTCCATGGCGCAATAATAGGCGGCAACAAGGTCGCGGCTGAACGGCACCTGCCGCATCGCGCGTTTGAGCGTCGGCCAGAAGCGGCGCTCGACCTTGCGGGCCTTTGCCTCCTGCTCGCTCTCCTCGCCAGGCAGCAGAATCTCGCCGATCTTGACGTCATCCATCTTCTTCGTCTCGTCCTTCATGAAAAAGCATATGGGTGAGCGCGGCGCCTATTTCAAATGGGCTTCCTTCATATGGTCGGGCATGCGCCCGGCTGCCGCGCGGTCCATTCTGGCGGCGAGCTTGAAGTCCAGCTCGGTCAGCCCGCCGGAATCATGGGTGGTCAGCGTCACGTCCACCTTGTTGTAGACATTGAACCATTCGGGGTGATGGCCGAACTTCTCCGCCGCCAGCGCGCATTCGCTCATGAAGCCGAAGGCTTCGACAAAGCTCTTGAAGCGGAAGGTCTTCCAGATCGAAAGGCCATCTTCAGCAAGCACCCAGCCGTCCATCTTGTGCAGGTTCTCGGTAACGGTCTCAGGGCTGAGCTTTTCCTGTTTCATGACAATCCCTCTTTTTGTGACGGCAACATTGTGGTTTCACAACGCGACAGCCTTGGATAGGTTCAATTTTTCTCCTGCCCGTTGGATAGCATGAAACCTGTCAGAATTCTCTTTGTCTGTCTCGGCAATATCTGCCGTTCGCCGCTGGCCGAAGGCATTTTGCGGCATCTGTCGCTGGGTTACCCCGTCGATGTCGATTCCGCCGGAACCGGCGGCTGGCATATCGGTGACCTGCCGGATCCTCGCTCGATTGCCGTCGCCCGGCGCCACGGCATTGATATTGCCGGCCAGCGCGGCCGCAAGATCGATGCCGGCGATTTTGCGGCCTTCGATCTGATCTTTGCGATGGACCGGAACAATCTGGCGACGCTGCGCGCGCTCGCACCGCCGGCCACGCAGCACAAGCTGCATCTTTTCCTCAGCTATACGCTGGGCGTCGAGCGCGACGTGCCCGACCCCTATTATGGAGGCCCGGAAGGCTTCCAGACCGTCTACAGCATGCTCTTCGAAGGCTGCTCTTCGCTGATCGGCAGGCTGGAAGAGATCGGCTCGTAGAGCGGGAAGACCTCCTCGGTGATGTAGGGGCCGCCGCCGATCGAATCGCGCGACGACAGGAGCACGAAGCGCGAGACGGTGAAGGGGTTGGTGTAGAAGCCGCCGCGTCCTGACAGGTAACCGACGACATCCTCGACCCGCGACGAGCGCAGCCGCGCGAGCGTCACATGCGGCGTGAACTTGCGCGGGTCGGCCGGCAGGCCCAGCCGCTGGCAGATGCGCTCGATTTCGGCCTGGAGGGCATAGAGTTCCGGCGGGTTGCTGACCCCGGCCCAGACGGAATGCGGCTTCTTCGAACCGAAGGCGCCGGTGCCGGTGAGCTGCAGCTGGAATTCCGGGCGTTCGATGCGGTCGAGCCGGTCGACGATCTCGTCTGCGGTCCGGTTGTCGACGTCACCGATGAAGCGGAGTGTGATGTGGTAATTCTCCACATCGATCCAACGGGCACCGGGAAGACCACCACGTAACAATGAAAGGCTCATTGCGGCATTACGCGGAATCTCGAGGGCGGTGAAAAGTCTCGGCATGACGAGCTCCCCGAATCTCTGGCAGATATCGTCAGCGAATCACGCTTGACATCTGCACGCAACTATAATTTCGCACCTGCAATATTTATCCAACGCAATTATCAGTCGTTGAACAAGAGATTATTTTTTTGGTTTCCTCAGCCTCCCGTTGAAAGCGATTGTACGAAGCGTTCGGCGACCGGCAGGAAGCGCTCGACCATGACGCCGATGCCGTCGCCGTTCGGATGCATGCCATCCTCGATCTTCAGCTTCGCATTCTCCACGACGCCGTCAAGAAAAAACGGATAGAGTTCCGTGCCATAGGCCTTGGCAAGCTCCGGATAGATCGGATTGAACCGGCCCGCATAGTCGTCGCCCATGTTCGGCGGCGCCAGCATGCCGACCAGGAGAACCGGGATGCCGCGCGATTTAAGCTTCTCGATCATGGCTATCAGGTTCTTGCGGCTTTCTTCGGGGGCGATGCCGCGCAGCGCGTCGTTGGCGCCGAGTTCGAGGATCACGCCCTTGGTGCCATCCGGCACCGACCAGTCGATCCGCGCCAGCCCGCCCGAGGTCGTGTCGCCGGAAACGCCGGCATTGGCGATCGTCACGTCATGGCCCTTTGCGCGCAGGGCCTTTTCCAGACGGGCGGGAAAGGCGTCTTCCGGCGGCAATTGGTAGCCGGCCATCAGGCTGTCGCCGAAGCCGACGAGATTGAGCGTGGCGGAACGGGCCGGGATCGCGGTGATCACAATTGCCGTGATCGCCAACAAAAAAGCCATGAAACCTTTTATTCGCATGAATGCGCCCTTAAATCGGTAAAACATCAGCCGCTCGGCAATCTCCATATCCTACATATAGGACAGGTTCCTTTGGCAAAAACCATGATCGAACTGAAAAATGCGGATCTGACACTCGGCCAGGCCGCTGCGT
Source organism: Rhizobium giardinii bv. giardinii H152 (assembly GCF_000379605.1). Taxonomy (GTDB): domain Bacteria; phylum Pseudomonadota; class Alphaproteobacteria; order Rhizobiales; family Rhizobiaceae; genus Pararhizobium; species Pararhizobium giardinii. The sequence goes on from NZ_KB902702.1 coordinate 192,267, forward strand.
CCGTTCATGTGCTGAAGGGAATGGGCCTGACCATCGGGGCCGGTGAGTCCGTCGGCATCGTCGGTCCCTCGGGCTCAGGCAAGTCGACGCTGCTGATGGTTCTTGCCGGTCTGGAGCGTCTCGACAGCGGTGAAATCATCATCGACGGCACGCCGCTGCACGGCTTGAGCGAAGACCGGGTGGCGGAATTCCGCGGCCGCAATATCGGCATCGTCTTCCAGTCCTTCCATCTCATCCCGAACATGACGGCGCTCGAAAACGTCGCGGTGCCGCTCGAGCTTGCCAATGTCCGCAACGCCTTCGACATTGCCCGCCAGGAGCTCGCCTCCGTCGGCCTCGGCGAGCGGCTGTCGCACTATCCCGGCCAGCTTTCCGGCGGTGAGCAGCAGCGCGTGGCGATCGCGCGCGCCCTGGCGCCGGCGCCGAAACTGCTGATCGCCGACGAGCCTACCGGCAATCTCGATGCCGAAACCGGCCGCCAGGTGGCCGATCTCATCTTCTCCAAGCAGGCCGAGCGCGACATGACACTGGTCCTCGTGACCCATGATGCCTCGCTTGCAGCCCGCTGCTCGCGCCAGGTGCGGGTCCGCTCCGGTGAGATCGTTTCCGGCTCGGGCCATGACCCGGCTCTTGCCGCATCGCTGTCGAAGGCGGTTTCCGCGTGACGGGCCGTGTTGCCAACGGTTTTCGTCCCGGGCTCGCCTTTCGCCTGGCGCTGCGGGAAATGCGCGGCGGCCTGAAGGGTTTCTACATTTTTCTCGCCTGCGTTGCGCTCGGCACGGCGGCGATTGCCGGCGTCAATTCGCTGTCGCAGTCGATCACCAGCTCGATCGCCAGCCAGGGCCGCGAGCTGCTCGCCGGCGATATCCGCTTCGAACTCAACAACCGCGTCGCGACGCCAGAGGAAAAGGCCTTCGTCGACGACATGGGCACGGTCGCGGTATCCGCCGGCCTGCGCTCCATGGCAAGGCTGCCCGATGGCTCCAACCAGGCGCTGGTCGAGCTGAAGGCGGTCGATGGCGCCTATCCACTCTACGGCAAGCTCGAAAGCGAGCCGGTGGCACCACTCGGCGAGCTTCTGGCCAGCCATGGCGATGTCCATGATGCGCTGGCAGCCCCGTTGCTTCTGGAGCGGCTCGGCATCAAGACCGGCGACGAAATTCTGCTCGGCACGGCGCGCATCCGCATTTCCGGCCTGATCGTGCGCGAGCCGGACGCCTTGTCGGACGGGTTCGGCTTTGCGCCGCGCCTGCTCTTGTCAGCAGATGCGCTTGCTGCCTCCGGCCTGGTGCAGACGGGAAGCCTCGTCGAACATGCCTACAAGGTGAAGGTCGACGATCCCTCCAGCGTTCCGGCCTTGCGCCGACAGGCCGAGGAGAAATTTCCGCAGGCCGGCTGGTCGATTCGCACCAGCCAGAACGCGGCGCCGGCGCTGACGGCCAACATCACCCGCTTCTCGCAGTTCCTGACCCTCGTCGGCCTGACGGCGCTGATCGTCGGCGGCGTCGGCGTTGCCAATGCGGTGCGCTCCTACCTCGATTCCAAGCGCGGCGTCATCGCAACGTTCAAATGCGTCGGCGCGCCCGCCGCGATGGTCACCGCCATCTATCTCATCCAGATCCTGATGATCGCCTTGATCGGCATCGTCGTCGGCCTTGTGCTCGGCGCGCTTATCCCCTTCGTCGCCGCGCAATTCCTGGCGAACATGTTGCCGGTGTCGACCGCGTTCCAGCTCTACCCGCAAGCGCTTGGCCTTGCCGCCCTGTTCGGCCTTCTGACGGCGCTCGCCTTTGCCATCCTGCCGCTCGGCCACGCCCGCGAAGTACCGGCGACCGCGCTCTTCCGCGAGCAGAGCTTCGAACGGTCGCGCCTGCCGTCCTGGCCCTATCTGCTTGCCGCCGCTCTCTGCCTTGCAGCGCTTGCCGGCCTTGCCATCCTGACGGCCTATGACCGGCGGATTTCGCTCACCTTCCTCGGCGCCATCGCCTTCGCCTTCATCGTGCTGCGCGGCGTCGCCGTTCTCGTCGCCATGCTTGCCCGCCGGGCGCCGCGCGTCAGCTCGCCGGCCTTTCGGCTCGCCATCGGCAATATCCATCGTCCCGGCGCGCTGACGCCGTCGGTGGTCCTGTCGCTCGGTCTCGGGCTTGCGCTTCTCGTCACGCTGGCGCTGATCGACGGCAATCTGCGCCGCGAGCTCACCGGCAGCCTGCCGGAGCGGGCGCCGAACTTCTTCTTCGTCGATATTCAGGGCGCCGAGGTGGAGGGGTTCCGCTCGCTGCTGCAGAAAAGCCTGCCTGAGGGCAAGATCGTCGAAGTGCCGATGCTGCGTGGCCGCATCCTTGCGTTCAACGGGCAGGATGTCAGCAAGATGACCGTGCCGCCGGGCGGGCAATGGGTGCTGCGCGGCGACCGGGGCATCACCTATGCCGAGAACCGACCGGAAAATTCGTCCCTGACGCAGGGCAGCTGGTGGGCGCCGGACTATTCCGGCGAGCCGCTCGTCTCGTTTTCGGCGGAGGAAGCCGGCGAACTGGGCCTGAAGCTCGGCGACACCGTCACCGTCAACGTGCTTGGCCGCAACATCACGGCCCGGATCGCCAATTTCCGCACGGTGGAGTGGGAATCCCTGTCGATCAATTTCGTCATGGTCTTCTCGCCGAACACCTTTGCCGGCGCTCCGCATGCCTGGCTCGCCACGGTGATCGATCCCAACGCCACGGCGGCCGACGAGGCGGCAGCGCTGAAGGCGGTGACGAATGCCTATCCGACGATCACCAGCGTCCGCGTCAAGGATGCGCTCGATATCATCAACCAATTGCTGGGGCAGCTTGCGACGGCCATCCGCGCCGCAGCCGCCGTTGCGCTGGTGGCCTCTGTTCTGGTGCTGGCCGGCGCTCTTGCCGCCGGCAACCGGGCCCGCACCCACGATGCCGTCGTCCTGAAGACTCTCGGGGCGACACGTTCGACCCTGATCCGTGCCTTCTGCTACGAATACGCGATGCTCGGCCTGTCGACGGCCATCTTCGCTCTGTTCGCCGGCGGCGTGGCGGCCTGGTACGTGGTGAGCCGGATCATGACCTTGCCGTCGTCCTTCCTGCCGGATGTCGCCCTGGCGACGATGGCCGTCGCGCTGGTCGTCACGGTCGGTTTCGGCCTTGCCGGCACCTGGCGGGTGCTCGGTCAGAAGGCTGCACCGGTGCTGCGGGCACTCTGATCGGCCAGTTAACCGTTAATGCTATGGCGCAAAAGGGCGTTCGCAGCGGCTTTTCGATCGATTCGCGGCCCTGCCGGTCTTGTGCAAGTCATATTTCGACATCATATTCTACCAAGGCATGCTGGAGCCCCGCAGCGGCGCCTGGGCCGAGTGGCTGGCATCATTCAGATGATGCGCCCTCGTGGCCTGACACCGTAAACTTAACCGGGGCTTATAAGAGGAAACAATGGCTGATCTTAGAAACTACCAAACCCGGACGGCGCAGACTGGTGCGCAGGCGGGGGCCGTAATCGATGAAGGTCTGCGCACCTATATGCTCAAGGTGTACAACCTGATGGCCCTTGGTCTGGCGATCACCGGTATCGCCGCCTTCGCTGCGTTCCAATTCGCATTTGCGGACGGACAGCTGACCGCCTTCGGTCAGGCGATCTATGTGAGCCCGCTGAAGTGGGTCGTCATGCTCGCGCCGTTGGCTCTGGTGTTCTACATGAGCTTCCGGATCAACTCCATGAGCGTGTCCGCCGCGCAGACCACCTTCTGGGTCTATGCGGGCCTGATGGGTCTTTCGCTGTCGTCGATCTTCCTGATCTATACCGGCCAGAGCATCGTCCAGACGTTCTTCGTCACGGCGGCTTCGTTCGGCGGTCTGTCGCTCTACGGCTATACCACCAAGCGCGACCTTTCCGGTATGGGCTCGTTCCTGATCATGGGTCTGTTCGGCCTGATCATCGCCTCGATCGTCAACATCTTCCTCGGCTCGTCCGCGCTTGATTTTGCGATCTCCGTCATCGGCGTTCTGATCTTCGCCGGCCTGACCGCCTGGGATACCCAGAAGATCAAGGAAATGTACTTCGAAGCAGACGGTGCCGAAGTCGCCGGCCGCAAGGCCATCATGGGCGCCCTGACGCTCTACCTCGACTTCATCAACCTGTTCCTGTTCATGCTGCGTTTCCTTGGAAACCGCGAATAACCGGAACCCCGAGACAATCGAAAAAGGCGGCCTTGGCCGCCTTTTTTGTTGCCTGATCCGTGACGTTTGGCGCTTGCCTGATTGCTCTATCCCGGTATGAAGGACGAGTTGTTTTATCCAATCAGGCCTGCCGATGTCTTTCACCCTGCGCGACGCCACCCCTTCCGACATTCCGGCCATCACCGATATTTACCGGGAATCCGTGCTGAACGGTGTTGCCTCCTATGAGATGACGCCTCCGGCCGAAGCGGAAATGGCGTCGCGGTTCTCGGCGATCATCAGCAACGGTTACCCCTATATCGCCGCAGTCGCTCCGGATGGCGTCCTGCTCGGCTATGCCTATGCATCTGCGTTCCGGACACGGCCGGCCTATCGTTTCCTGGTCGAGGATTCGATCTATCTGGCGCCGCAGGCGCGGGGGCAGGGCGCGGGCAAGGCTCTGCTTGCCGAACTCATCCGGCGCTGCACGGAACTCGGCTTCCGCCAGATGGTCGCCGTCATCGGCGGCGCGCATCCGGCTTCGGTGGCGGTCCATCGCGCGGCCGGCTTCGAGCATGGCGGATTGATGAAGGGGACCGGCTTCAAGCACGGCCGCTGGCTCGATACGATCATCATGCAATTGCCGCTCGGCGATGGCGTGACGACCGATCCCGAGCCCGGCGTCTATCCGGATACGCTCTATCGCGGCTGACTCAGGTTTCGATCAGCTTCAGCATCTTGTCGAAGACTTTCAAGACCTGCTGCAGGTCGTGGCCGCGCTTCAGGATCATGCCGTGTGTATTGACGACGCTGTAGGCACCCTGCTTGGCCGCAAGCTTCGGGTTTTTCTCGATCCTGAAGAGCGGCAACTCGCCTGAACGCTTGAACACCGAGAACACCGCCCGGTCGCGCAGGTGATCCATCGCATAGTCGCGCCACTCGCCTTCGCCGACCATGCGGCCATAGACTCTGAGGATCAGGTCGAGTTCCCTGCGGTGGAAGGTGATGGGTGGCGGATCCTGGCTGCTGCTGCGGTATTCGTGCAGGTGGACAACCACATTGGAGGTTGGCTGCCTTTCGGAACGGGTCTCGCCTTGCGGCAAATCCGGCTGATCGGTCATCTTTACCCCGGCCTTTATTGTGACAGGACGGTTACAGTTTGCCTGACCTTCGCTGAAATGCAAGCCGCAAGCCGCACCGGTTTGCCAGAGACTTTCTTCTGTATGCCGCATTTCAGTCAAAACCGCGCCCCATTTCGAAACGACACTCGCGCTCGCCGACATGGGGAGTCCTCCCGATTGTCCGGTCTGCTGTCTGCTCGAGGGATGCGTTTTTCGAGCGGGAGCAGTGTTGGAGTGGTTGGCCATCAGCGCCCATCGGGCGCGGCCACTCCAAACGCCACGTTTTCTGGCAACGCCCGTTGCCAAGAAGCCTGGTCGGTTCGGTCCGGTATCTTCGAACCCTCAGCCCCAGCCCCTCGATGCTGCCGGGCCGAACCAGTTAACTTGACCCGTCATAGATTAGTTCGCGGTGCCGTCCGCCATGACGGTCGTCGCGCCGAGGATTGCGCCGGGCGTTTCATTGTCCTTCATCTTTTGCAGCAGCACGGCGCAGCCGTCATTGTCGCCTTCACTGAGAACGGAGGCCGGCAGCACGAAATTGGCGGGGTTGCCGTCCCACATGCCGATCGTCTGGACATCGCGCACGGAATGCCAGTAGGAAATCGTCCTGCCGCTGTTCTCACCCTTCTTCACGTCAACCAGTTGCTCGCGGTTGAAATAGACGACGACGACATTGGCCTTGCCGTCGCCGGCACCGACATTGATGTCGACCTCGTCCTTGCGCACGGTGGCATTAACCGGGACGGTCAGACCCTTGCCCTTTTCACGCATTTCCGTCAGTCGCCGGTTGATGCCGTCGAGATCGGCCCCGTTGATATGGTCGCGTCCGTTGAGGATGGCCTGGGGCGTGTAGACGCCGCTGCGGCCGAGCATCCGGGCATAGGCGTATTGCCGGGCGGTGTTGTCCTTGGTGGCGAGCGTATCGGCCCAGCCGAGATAGTTCCAATAGTCGACGTGATAGGAAAGCGCCACGACCTTGCCGTCATCGATCAGTTTCTTCAACGCCGCATCCGCCGGGGGGCAGGAAGAACAGCCCTGGCTGGTGAACAGTTCGACGACACCTGCCGGCTCGCCGGCTATGACCGGCAGCGCCATCAGGCCGAGGCCACAGGCGAGCATGATGCGGCGAAGGTTAGGGGATCCAGGCATCGGGCGTCGTTCCATTTCAAAGGATGCGGGGAGCTGCGAAGCAATTGAAGCCTTTCATACGCCGCTCGCCTTTCAACAGAAAGTCACGTTGGAGTGAGGCGAACGACATCGAAGGCGCTGCGCGCACGAGACGCAAAAAGGCCGGGGCTTTGCAGCCCCGGCCCTTGTTTTCACCCGGATGGATTTAAGCGGCGAGGTCGCGCAGAACGGTCTGCAGGATGCCGCCATTGTTCATGTAGGTGACTTCATCGAGCGTATCGATACGGCAGATGAGAGGGACTTCCTTCACCGAACCGTCGCTGTAGCTGATCCTGGCGACCCGCTTTTCGCGCGGCTGGACATTGGTCAACCCATCGATATCGACGATCTCGTCACCCTTCAGGCCGAGCGATTCCCATGTCGTGCCTTCCTCGAAGACGAAGGGCACGATGCCCATGCCGACGAGGTTGGAGCGGTGGATACGCTCGAAGGACTGGGCGATCACGGCCTTGACGCCGAGCAGGTTGGTGCCCTTGGCCGCCCAGTCGCGCGACGAGCCGTTGCCATATTCGACACCGGCGAAGATGACCAGCGGAACGCCCTCTTCCTTGTACTTCATGGCCGCGTCATAGATCGACATCTCTTCCTTCGAAGGATAGTGGATCGTATAGCCGCCTTCCTTGCCGTTCGGTCCCATCATGTGGTTGCGGATGCGGATGTTGGCAAAGGTGCCGCGCATCATCACTTCATGGTTGCCGCGGCGCGTGCCGTACTGGTTGAAGTCGGCAACGCCGACGCCATGGCCGATGAGATACGCACCAGCCGGAGACGCCGCCTTGATCGAGCCGGCCGGCGAGATGTGGTCGGTGGTGATCTTGTCGCCGAACAGGCCAAGCACGCGCGCGCCCTTGATATCGGAAATGCCCGAACCGGTCTTGCCCATGCCGACGAAGTAGGGCGGGTTCTGCACGTAGGTCGAGTTGTCGTCCCAGGCATAGGTCTGGCCGGCCGGAACCTGAACCGCCTGCCAGTTGGCGTCGCCCTTGAACACGTCGGCATATTTCGATGCGTAGAGTGCGCGGGTGACGTATTTCAGGATGAATTCCTGGATTTCCTGCGAGGTCGGCCAGATGTCCTTGAGGAACACCGGGTTGCCATCGCTCCCTGTTCCGAGCGGCTCGGTCGTCAGGTCCTTCTGGACCGTACCGGCCAGCGCATAGGCGACCACCAGCGGCGGCGAGGCGAGGTAGTTCGCCTGGACGTCCGGCGAGATGCGGCCTTCGAAGTTGCGGTTGCCCGAGAGGACGCCGGACATGATCAGGCCCTTCTCGTTGATGGTCTTCGAGATCGGTGCCGGCAACGGGCCGGAGTTGCCGATGCAGGTCGTGCAGCCGAAGCCGACGAGGTTGAAGCCGAGCGCATCAAGCGAATCCTGCAGGCCGGACTTGGCGAGATATTCGCCGACGACCTGGGATCCGGGTGCGAGCGAAGTCTTCACCCAAGGTGCCGTCTTCAGGCCCTTGGCAACGGCGTTGCGGGCCAGGAGGCCGGCCGCGATCAGCACCGACGGGTTCGACGTGTTGGTGCAGGAGGTGATGGCGGCAATCGCCACGTCGCCGTGGCCGATATCGTAGTCCGTGCCTTCGACTGCGTAACGCAGGGCGAGCTGGCCCGGCTTCTTGTAGTCGTTCTCAAGCGAGCCGGCGAAACCGGATGCGATGTTTTCGAGCGGGATGCGGCCTTCCGGCCGCTTCGGGCCGGCCATGGCCGGAACCACCTGACCGAGGTCGAGTTCGAGCGTGTCGGTGAAGACGAGGTCGGAGCCGTCGCCTTCGCGCCACATGCCTTGCGCCTTCGAATAGGCTTCGACCAGCGCGATACGCTGCTCTTCGCGGCCGGACATGGTGAGATAGTTGATGGTTTCCGAATCGACCGGGAAGAAGCCGCAGGTCGCGCCGTATTCCGGGCCCATGTTGCCGATCGTCGCGCGGTCGGCGAGCGTCATGTTGTCGAGGCCGGAACCGAAGAATTCGACGAACTTCGAAACCACGCCCTTCTTGCGCAGCATCTGCACGACCATCAGCACGAGGTCGGTGGCGGTGACGCCTTCCTTGAGCTTGCCGGTCAGCTTGAAGCCGATGACCTCGGGCAGCAGCATGGAGACCGGCTGGCCGAGCATGGCCGCTTCAGCCTCGATGCCGCCAACGCCCCAGCCGAGAACGCCGAGACCATTGATCATGGTCGTGTGGCTGTCGGTGCCGACGCAGGTATCCGGATAGGCGGTGATCTCGCCGTCTTCTTCCTTCGTCCAGACGGTCTGGCCGAGATATTCAAGGTTGACCTGGTGACAGATGCCGGTGCCGGGAGGAACGACGCGGAAATTCTTGAAAGCCTGCTGGCCCCACTTCAGGAAGCGGTAGCGCTCGCCGTTGCGCGCGTATTCGAGCTCGACATTCTTGGCGAAGGCGGTCGGCGTGCCGAATTCGTCGACGATCACGGAATGGTCGATGACAAGGTCGACGGGAACGAGCGGGTTGATTTTTTCCGGATCACCGCCGAGCGACACCATCGCGTCGCGCATGGCTGCGAGATCGACCACGGCCGGAACGCCGGTGAAGTCCTGCATCAGCACGCGCGCCGGGCGATAGGCGATTTCGTTTTCGACGAGACCCTTGTTGGTCAGCCATTCGGCGACGGCAAGGATGTTTTCCTTCGTGACCGAGCGGCCGTCTTCGAAGCGCAGCAGGTTCTCGAGCAGAACCTTCATCGAATAGGGGAGCTTGGAGACGCCGGCGAGGCCGTTCGCTTCGGCTTTCGGCAGGCTGTAATAGACATAGTCTATGCCGTTGACCGAAAGCGTCGACCGACAATTGAAACTGTCAAGGGATTTGGACACTGGATACCCCGTTCCGTTTGATCGCCAAAGTGACGTACGAACGCCCGAGCGCATTTTATGCGCGATATGGGATGCGGGTACGGCCATTTCCGCTGTCCGTACGTGGAAATCATTCCATGTTCGGCGCTAGGATGAAATTCACGCCGACCGCTGGCGTGTTGGGGCGGTTATAGATAATTTCTCCGGAACGTGCCAGACCATGCGCGACCAATTTGAGACAATTTTTTTGCGTTGCGACGAACGTCGTAAAAGGAATGTGAATGCCGATCAGCCTCGTCGTCGAAGGCCTCAGTGCGAAGCGCGGCGAGGACCTGATTTTCAAGGATATTTCCTTTGTTCTGACAGTCGGGGAGGCCCTGATCGTGACCGGTGCGAACGGGTCCGGAAAGTCGACACTGCTGCGCGTTCTGGCGGGACTTCTGGCAGCGGAATCCGGCAGCATGCTGCTTGACGGAATGGTGGGTGACATCGGCCATCCGCGCGAGCTCTGCCACTACCTCGGCCATCGCAACGCGATGAAGCGGGAACTGACCGTCGAAGAGAATCTTTCCTTCTGGAAATCCTTCATGGGTGATTCGGAAGGCGGGGTCGGGACAGGCATCGAGGAAGCCGCCGAGGCGCTGGGGCTCGGCGGCATTGCGCATCTGCCATTCGGCTATCTCTCGGCCGGTCAGCAGCGGCGCATGGCGATGGCCAAGTTGCTCGTCGCCTATCGTCCCGTCTGGCTGCTCGACGAGCCGACAGCGGCGCTCGATGCAAGCGCCGACCGGCTATTTGCGACGTTGGTGACCCGGCATCTTTGCGCGGGCGGCATCGTCGTCGCCGCGACGCATCAGCCATTGGGGGTTGAGGCCAGGGAGTTGCGGATGACGGGGTTTGCGGGTGTGGGGGAGTTGGTTTGAATATCGAGTTTGCCGCAATCACCCCCCTCCGCCCTGTCGGGCATCTCCCCCTCACGGGGGCAGATCGGCTGGCGCTCTGCCGTGCCGTCCCCCCTCATCCGACCCTTCGGGCCACCTTCTCCCCGACGGGGAGAAGAGGGTGGCTGCGGCAAGCCCACGAAGAAATCCCCACGTCTCGTGTCAACGAAACACTGAGTTCGAAGGAGCGGCGGCAAACTCCCTCTTCTCCCCCATGGGGAGAAGGTGGCCCGAAGGGTCGGATGAGGGGGCTTTCGCAAAACATTGCGGAGATCGCTTCATGACCTCCCTCTTCCTCCGCGACCTCAAACTTGCCATGCGCGCCGGCGGCGGGGCGTTGATCGGTGTGTTGTTCTTCATGACCGTCGTCGCCGTGGTGCCGTTTGCCGTGGGTCCCGATCTCAATCTCCTGTCGCGGATCGGGCCGGCGATCCTGTGGATCGGCGCGCTGCTTGCCTCCCTGCTCGGGCTCGACCGTCTGTTCCAGGCCGAGCGTGAGGATGGCTCGCTCGACCTGATGCTGATGCAGCAGACACCGCTGGTGCTGACGGTGCTGATGAAGTGCCTGGCGCACTGGACGGCGACCGGCTTGCCGCTGGTGATCGCCGCGCCGCTGCTGGGGCTGTTCATGAACATGAACGAGGTTGCGATCGGTGCGACCATGCTGACGCTGCTTGCCGGCACGCCAGCGATTACGCTCATCGGCGCGGCGGGTGCTGCCGTCGCCGTGACGCTGCCGCGCGGCGGCCTGCTGGTGTCGATCCTGGTGCTGCCGCTTACCATTCCCGTCCTGATCTTCGGGGTCAGCGCAGCCTATGCGGCGGTCGAGGATCCGACGCCCTTCCTGCCGCCCTTCCTGATTTTGATCGCGATCACGCTTTTCTTTGCAGTGATCGGGCCGCTTTCGGCGGCACTGGCGCTGAGGGCCGCGTCGGACTGACGCAAATGTGATCGCATGGTATTCATTGAAGAGAAGGTCCTTCGGCGTTAAAGAACCATCATGAGCGAAAACAGCCTGACCATCCGCAAATTCAGCGATCTCGCCAATCCCACACGGTTTTTGGGGCTGGCGGCGCGCGTGCTGCCGTGGCTTATCGGGTTGACCGTCGTGCTGTTTGCGATTGGCCTCTATCTTTCCTTCACCACCGAGGGCGATTACCAGCAGGGCGAGACGGTGCGCATCATGTATGTGCATGTGCCTGCCGCCTGGCTGTCGATGATGTGCTACACGGTGATGGCGGTCTCGGCGCTGGGGACCTTGGTCTGGCGGCATCCGCTCGCAGATGTTTCCGCCCGCGCCGCAGCGCCCATCGGGGCCGGCTTTACCTTTCTCGCCCTCGTTACCGGTTCGCTGTGGGGCAAGCCGATGTGGGGCGCCTGGTGGGTCTGGGACGCGCGGCTGACCTCGGTCTTCGTGCTGTTCCTGATGTATCTCGGGCTGATCGCGCTCAACCGGGCGATGGACGATCCGGGCAAGGCGGCGAAGGTATCGGCCATCCTGATCCTCGTCGGCTTCGTCAATATCCCGATCATCAAGTTCTCGGTCGAATGGTGGAACACATTGCATCAGCCGGCGAGCGTCCTCAGGCTCGGCGGCTCGGCGATCGATCCGGAATTCCTGTGGCCGCTGCTGGTGATGGCGGTTGCCTTCACGCTTCTGTTCTTCGCGCTACATATCGCCGCGATGCGCAACGAGATCTGGCGCCGCCGGGTGACCTCGATGCGCCGTCAGGCGGCGCGCGCCGCTGGCCGGGAGGCCTGACCATGATGACCCATACCGCCTATGTCGCCGCAAGCTATGGCACCGCCGCCCTTACGGTGGTGGCGCTGATCCTCTGGGTCTGGACTGACGGACGCGCGCGCCGCCGCGAATTGCAGGCGCTGGAGAAGGCCGGCATCCGCCGCCGTTCGGCCCAAGGTGGAGAGGCGCCATGAGCGACGAAGCAACCGAGCTGCAGGGTGGCCGGCCAGGCAAGACGCGCATCGTCCTTGCGCTTCTCCCGCTGGTGATTTTTGCGGGGCTGGCGGCAATTTTCTGGAGCCAGCTCGGTTCCGGCCGCGACATCAGCGAAATCCCCTCGGCGCTGATCGGCACCAAGGCGCCGTCGCTCGACCTGCCGCCGCTCGAAGGCGCGACCTTCAAGGGCGCCCCCATGCCGGCGCTGAACGATGCGGCGGTGAAAGGCAAGCTGACGCTGGTGAATGTCTGGGCGTCCTGGTGCCTGCCGTGCCGCGAGGAAAATCCGATCATCCTCGACCTGGCGAAGGACCCGCGCCTGACGGTGGTCGGGATCAACTACAAGGACCAGACGGACAACGCGCTCAGGTTCCTCGGCGAACTCGGCAACCCCTTCTCGGCCATCGGCATCGATCCGCGCGGCAAGGCGGCAATCGACTGGGGCGTCTACGGCATCCCGGAATCCTACCTCGTCGACGCCTCCGGCACGATCGTCTACAAGCGCGTCGGACCGTTCGATGAGAAAAGCCTGAAGGAAGGGCTTTTTCCGGCGATCGAAAAGGCGATGGCAGGCTCCTGAGACCGGCACCGACTCATCTCAAAGAGACGACTGCCAGGCCTTCACGGCCTCCAGTGGATAAACCAGCATCAGCACGTTCAAGGTAAGGTTGTCGCGGATCAGCCAGCCGGTGAAAATCTCGAAGACGATGGCGATGGCGACGGTGGCCGCGACCGGCGCGCGCCAGGCAAACAGAAAGCCGAGCGCCATGAAGATGGTGTCCATCACCGAATTCAGGATGCTGTCGCCGTAATAATCGAGCGAGATCGTCGCGGCGCGGTAGCGGTCGATGATGATGGGCGAGTTTTCCAGCAGTTCCCAGCCGACCTCGATCACCAGCGCCAGAAGCAGCCCGGCGGCGATCGGCCTGCGGCGCAGCAGGAGATGGGCAAGGCCGTAGAACAGGAAGCCGTGGATGATGTGCGAGGGGGTGTACCAGTCCGCCAGATGCTGCGAATTGCCGGGGCCGTTGGCAATTGGTTCAAACAGCTTGACATAGCCGCATTCGCAGATCGGGATGCGGCCCATCCAGTACATGATGACGGCCTGCAGCACGACGATGGCGGCGCAGGCGGCAAGCCAGACGGCCTGCCGCTGCGCGGGGTTGCGGGCGTCGATGGCGCTCACTTGCCGGCCTCTTCCGGCGGATTGAGCGAATGCTTCATGATCAGCGGCATCTGGAACATGGTGAAGGCAAGCGTGATCGGCATGGTGCCCCAGACCTTGAAGGCGACCCAGAAATTGTCGGCGGCCTTGGCATCGGGCAGGTAATAGGCATTGGCGCCGCGCCAGACGATCTCGTTGAGGATCGCGAGGAACAGGAAGAACACGCCCCAGCGCAGGGTCAGCTTGCGCCAGCCTTCGGCGTCAAGCTGGAAGGCGGCGTTGAAGACATAGCCGAGCAGCGATTTGCCGAAGGCAAGGCCGCCGAGCAGCACCACGCCGAACAGCGTGTTGATGATGGTAGGCTTCATCTTGAAGAACAGCTCGTCCTGCAGGTAGATGCCGAGGCCGCCGAAGACGATGACGACGATGCCGGAGACGAAGGGCATCAACGGCAGGTGGCCGAGCACCACCTTCGAGACGACGAGCGAAACCACCGTTGCGGCCATGAAGAGACCGCTGGCGATGAACAGTGGCCCGCCGAGCGTCGCCAGAACCGGAAAATTCGCCGCCAGCCATTCGCCGCGCAGATTGGCGAAGAAGAACACGAGCAAGGGCCCCAGTTCGAGCGCGAGCTTCAGCATCGGGTGGTGCCGGTCTTCGGCAGTGGGTGTGGTATCGCTTTCGAATTTCATGCGTCGGTCAAACCTGTTCGTTTCGCCTCGCCATGGGCGCTTTCCACGGCATATCTGTGGCATCAATGGCCAATGCCGGCAATGGCGTGGGCAAAGTCGCCGGCCTCGAAGGGCTCGAGATCATCGACGCCCTCGCCGACGCCGATGAAATAGACCGGCAGCTTGTGCTTGGCGGAGATGGCCACGAGGATGCCGCCGCGCGCCGTGCCGTCGAGCTTGGTCATGATCAGGCCGTTGACCCCGGCGACATTGCGGAAGATCTCGACCTGGTTCAGGGCGTTCTGGCCGGTGGTGGCGTCGAGCGTCTGCAGCACGGTGTGCGGCGCGTCGGGATCGAGCTTGCCGAGCACGCGGACGATCTTTTCGAGCTCTGCCATCAGTTCCGTGCGGTTCTGCAGGCGGCCGGCGGTGTCGATGATCAGCACATCGCTCTTCTTCAGTTTCGCTTGCTCGAAAGCCTCATAGGCAAGGCCCGCAGCATCCGCCCCGAGTTTCGAGGAGACGATGTCGGACTTGGTGCGCTCGGCCCAGATCTTCAATTGCTCGATCGCTGCCGCGCGAAAAGTGTCGCCGGCCGCCAGCATGACCTTGAGGCCCGCGCCTGAAAGCTTGGCCGCGAGCTTGCCGATCGTCGTCGTCTTGCCGGTGCCGTTGACGCCGACGACGAGGATGACATGCGGTTTGTGGGAGAGATCGAGCTGCAACGGCTTGGCGACAGGGGCGAGAACCTTGGTGATCTCGGCCGCCATGATGCGGGTGACGTCCTCGCCGGTCACGTCCTTGCCGTAGCGCTCGGAAGCCAGCGTGTCGGTGACGCGCAGCGCCGTTTCGACGCCGAGATCGGCCTGGATCAGCAGGTCTTCGAGGTCCTGCAGTGTCTCGTCGTCGAGCTTGCGCTTGGTGAACAGGGCCGCGATCTGGCCGGTCAGCTGCGACGAGGTGCGGGCAAGGCCCTGGCGCAGGCGCTGGAACCAGGTGAGTTTCTGTTTCGGTGCTTCGGGCTGGGCTTCGACGGCAGCGCGGCCCGTGGCAAAACCCTTGGGGAGGATGGGAGCTGCTTGCGGTTCTGCGGCATCTGTCGTGCTGGCAGAAGAGTCACCCCCCTCTGCCCTGCCGGGCATCTCCCCCTCAAGGGGGGAGATCGCTTGCGGCGCGCTTTCGCTCAGCTGATCGGCGTCCAGCGTTGCGGCGGGCCTACCCCCCTCTGTCGGCTCCGCCGACATCTCCCCCACAAGGGGGGAGATTGGACTCGCGGCATGCTCCTCCGTTGTCAGGACCTCTGTGCTCGCGGAGGTCGACGCTTGCTCCGCCTGATCTCCCCCCTTGTGGGGGAGATGTCCCCCCCGGCTCTTGCCTTCGGCAAGCCCGAGGACAGGCTCCGGGACAGAGGGGGGTGTCACGCTTTCCTCAACCGCAGAATCTTCTGCCTCGGCCTCCAGCAGCGACAGCGGGATCAGTCCGAGATCGCCGATCTGTTCGGTCGGGGGCAGAAGGGCGTGTTCCTGTTCTTCCGCGGTCTCTGCCGCGAGCTCCGGCGCAGCGGCGCTATCGGCAGCGGGGCCGTCGCCGGCGTCCATTTCTTGCGCCAGCACCGGATCGGTGGCGAGCGGCAGGTGGTCCTCGCGTAAGCCCGGCTCGAGCTCGGCTTCGATCGCCCGGGTTTCTTCAGGCGTGAAGGCCGATTCGGCGAGATCCAAGACTTCGTCTACCGGAGGCTCGGCGGCGGGCTCGGCTTCGATCGGCTTGTCCTTGCCGAAAGTGAAGACCTTTTTGAGAAAGCTGAGCGCCATTGGGTATCCGTAAACTCGGGCCGGGTCGGGGCCGTCAGTTGCATGTCCAAAGCGCGACGCGCTTCAGGTCTTTGTCGTTCTCACATCTCACCTCTAGGCCGCTGAGCGGGCTTGGGTGACATGCGTGAGGTGCTTGCCGTTGTGGCCGGTGATCGTCACCTCAACCATATCGCGCGGCGTCAGGCCGGGGACAGCGGCAAGCGTGAAATTTTCGGTATGCGCCAGGCCGTTGTTCTCGACGAGCAGGCTTTGCTGCGTTCCGATCATGCTGTCAAGATGGGCCTGATGGAGCTGAAGTCCAGTGGTGCGCAGCCGGGCGGCACGCTCCTTGACCAGAGCGCGGTCGAGCTGCGGCATCCGGGCGGCGGGCGTTCCTTCTCGCGGGCTGTAGGGAAAGACGTGCAGATGGGCGATGCCGGCCTCTTCGGCGAGGCTCACGGCATTCGTAAACATCTCTTCTGTCTCGGTCGGGAAACCGGCGATCATGTCGGCGCCGAAGCTCGTTGCCGGCCGCAGCCGGCGGACGTCGTCGATGAAACGCAGGGCATCAGTGCGGCTGTGGCGGCGTTTCATCCGCTTCAGGATCATGTCGTCGCCATGCTGCAGCGACAGATGCAGATGCGGCATGAAGCGCGGCTCATCGGCGATCAGGTCCATGAGATGGCTGTCGGCCTCGATGCTGTCGATCGAGGAAAGGCGCAGGCGGCGGATTTCGGGCACCTGTTTGAGAACGGTCTTTGCCAGCAGGCCGAGCGTCGGCGTGCCGGGCAGGTCGGCGCCGTAGCTCGTGGCATCGACGCCAGTCAGCACGATTTCGCGGTAGCCGCTTTCGGCGAGCTTGCGCGCCTGGTCGACGACGGCGCCCATCGGCACGGAGCGGGAATTGCCGCGGCCATAGGGGATGATGCAGAAGGTGCAGCGGTGGTCGCAGCCGTTCTGCACCTGGATGAAGGCGCGCACGTGGCCTTCGATGAGCTTCACCATCTGGGGCGCTGTCTCGCGCACGCTCATAATGTCGTTGACGCGCAGCTTTTCTTCTGCCGAAACACCGAAATCGGGTAGCGACCGGTAGGAGGCGCTTTTCAGCTTCTCCTCGTTGCCCAGCACGGCATCGACCTCGGGCATCTCGGCAAAGGCGTGCTTTTCGACTTGGGCGGCACAGCCGGTGACGATGATGCGGGCACCAGGGTTTTCGCGGCGGGCGCGCCGGATCGCCTGGCGGGCCTGACGCACGGCCTCGCCGGTGACGGCGCAGGTATTGACGAGGATGGCATTGTTCAGCCCCGCCTTCTCGGCCTCTCCCCGCATCACTTCCGATTCATAGGTGTTGAGGCGACAGCCGAAGGTTATGACGTCGACGCCGCTCAAAGCGCCCGGCTTTCCGTGGCCGCGACTTCTTCGCGCGACCACAGTCCGGTCGTGGGATCGACCGTCCCGGACCATTCCCATTCGGCAGGTCCCGTCATGATGACATGGTCGTCGCGCTCGCGCCATTCGATCGACAGGATGCCGGGCGGGGTGGCGCTGGCGACCGTGATCGCCACGTTGCGACCGGTGCGGCCGGTGCGGGCGGCGGAAACAGCGGCGGCACAGGCGGCGGAGCCGCAGGCAAGCGTCAGGCCGGCGCCGCGTTCCCAGGTGCGGGTCGTCAGCGACGAAGGTGAGGTGACCTGAGCCAGCGTGATGTTGGCGCGCTCGGGAAACATCGGGTGGTTTTCGAGCAGTGGGCCGAAGCGTTCGAGATCGAACGACATGACGTCGCGATCCACCCAGAAGATCGCGTGCGGATTGCCCATCGACATGACGGAGGGCGAATGCAGGATCGGGTCGTCGATCGGGCCGATCTGCAGCTCGATGCGGCTCGTGTCGTAAAATTCCTCCGACAGGGGGATGCGGTTCCACTCGAAAACCGGCGTGCCCATATCGACCGAGATCGTTCCGTCGGCATGCTCTTCGGCATTCAGGATGCCGGCGACGGTCTGGAAGGTGAAAACGCGTCTGCCGGTTTCGCTGGCCAGCGCCTGGACGACGCAGCGCGTGCCGTTGCCGCAGGCCTGTGCCTTCGAGCCGTCGGAATTCAGGATGTCGATGAAGGCGTCGGTTCCCTGCGCCTTCGGATCGTGGATTGCCATGATCTGGTCGAACTGGGTCTCGGGATCGGCATTGAGCGCGATCGCCGCCTGCGGCGTCACCCTGTCCTTGCGGCCGCGCATGTCGACGACCAGGATCTTGTTGCCAAGCCCGTTCATCCTTGCGAATTCGACCGTTGTGCTCATGAGGTGCGTTCCATCGTTTCTCGCGGTGTATATGGCGGAAATGCAGGGAAATTACCAGTGGTGCGAATCGCGCTTACTTGAGGCGAAGTGGGGCGGCTGGCTCGGAGTTTGTGGCCCCCTCATCCGGCGCTTTGCGCCACGTTCTCCCCTTGTGGGTCCGCGGGGGGGGGGAGAAGAGGGAGCGTGTCGCGGCGTTTGCTTTCCATCGCATCTCGTTCAAACGCCTTTATCCACGCCCGGAAAAGTCCGCCGTGGTTTTGCTTCAGTCTCACTTGGCCGGGGCGCTGGAAAGTGCCGCAACGAAGTAATTTTATATGACGCCTTCCAGCGCCCCGTTCAGTGTTGGTCGACGGACAACTCCGGTTTCTCTGCGGGGATGGCGGCACCTTTTTTCGGTACAGGGTGGCGCTCGACCGATGCCGGATTGCTCCAGCATCGACGGCGCCACGAAAGGCTTGTCTTTCGACACGCCAGTCGCCGGTCCTGATGTGTGCCTCACAGGCACGCCCCGTCCTGTTTCAGACGAGAGGGAAACCATTTTCTGCCNGTCCACCGGGCAAAGGCTCACGTCCTTCCTTAACCCGGCACCGGTCCCGCCTCGCCGCGACGCCTCGCGGGGTAGCCGATGACGGAACGCCACGATCATCGCACAGGTTTTCGGGGCGGGGATCAGCGGGGAAACTGCGGGGAGGCGGTCGGTCGAGGCATTGCCATCTTGCTGGTCGCCGGTCATCCTGACTGCCGTCTGTGACCAGACCGGAGACAACAAATGCCTGAAACATCTTCCGTCCTGACCGGAAAATGCATGTGCGGTGCCGTCGAATATGCGGTCGACGATGCCTTCGAATATTCGATGAACTGCCATTGCTCCAACTGTAGCCGCACCACGGGATCGGCCTTCAAGCCATTCGCCGGGATCAGGCGGGAGCGGCTGCGGGTCGTCAAGGGCGATGGCGCAGCGCTTATCTACGGCGATGGTGACGCTGCCCATGACGTGCACTGCAGCACCTGCGGATCGCTCGTCTATTCGGTGGTGCGCGAGGGCGCCTATGTCCACGTTGCCATGGGCACGCTGGTGGATGCACCGACGATCCGCCCGTCGGGGCACATTTTCGTGGGATCGAAGGCGCCGTGGTACGAGATCACCGACGGTTTGCCGCAGTATCGGGAGTTTCCGCAGGATTGAGGGCTGGCGGCTTGCTCCCTCTTCTCCCCAGCGGGGAGAAGTGCCGAGCGCATGCGAGGCGATGAGGGGTGGTTCGGCAAGTTCAATGCAGGTGGCTTCGCCCCCTCATCCGGCGCTGCGCGCCACCTTCTCCCCCGCTGGGAGAAGAGGCGGGTTGCCGCTAGACCTCAGGCACATCGAACACCTCGCCCGCCCGCAGCGCCCGAAAACGCTCCGGCGCAACGCCTTGCTCGCTCAATGCCTTCTCCAGCGCCGCCACCGGCTCCTCGA
This sequence comes from Rhizobium giardinii bv. giardinii H152, assembly GCF_000379605.1. GTDB lineage: Bacteria > Pseudomonadota > Alphaproteobacteria > Rhizobiales > Rhizobiaceae > Pararhizobium > Pararhizobium giardinii. The sequence continues at coordinate 211,831 of NZ_KB902702.1, forward strand.
TCCCCTCATTCGTCAGCTGGATCGTCGCGAAGTGATGGCCGGCGACATAGGCCGCCTGGCAGAGCCGCATGCCCTTCACCGCTTCTGCCGGGTTCTGGTGCTGCGCCTTCATGAACCAGCGCGGCTCATAGGCGCCGATCGGCAGGTTGGCGAGGCGGAAGGAGCCGTGCTTCCTGCAGGCAGCGCGGTAGTTGATGCCGCCGTGAAAGCCGGTGTCGCCGATGTGGTAGATTTTTCCGGCGGGCGTCGAAACGACGAAGGCGGCCCAGAGCGCCATGCGGCGGTCACGCGTGCCGCGCGCCGACCAGTGGTGGCAGGGTTCGCAGTCGATGCTGACACCGTCCCGGAGGGAGAGCCGGTCGCCCCAGTCGACCGCGGACATCTTCGCCGCGGGAATGGCGCGGCGGATGATCATGTCGTTGCCGAGCGGCGTGACGATGTGCGGTTCGTGCGCCTTGTGCAGCCGTTTCAGTGTTGCGAGGTCGAGATGGTCGTAGTGATTGTGGGTGACGAGCACGATATCGATCGGCGGCAGGTCGTCGAAGCGGATGCCGGGCTCGACGACGCGCTTCGGGCCGGCGAACGAAAACGGGCTGGTGCGCGGCGACCAGACGGGATCGGTGAGGATGTTGAGGCCGGCGACCTGGATCAGCAGCGTGGCGTGGCCGACCATGGTGACACGCAGGCCATCGACGCGCTCGTCGGGCTTTGCCGGCGGGAACGGACTTGGTGCCTGTTTCGGCCAGGGGCTCCTGCCGCCGCCGAACTGCCAGCGCATCAGTTCGCGAAAGCCGAGCGGCGCCTCGCCTTCGGGGTTGAAGAAGAACGTACCGTCGAAATGATCTGATATGGGGCCGGTGTAATAGCGATTGCGCGTTTTCTTTGATGGTGATGTCTGTGTCATGCGGGACCGATCGACAGGATGAGAAGGATGATCTGGTAGGCCGCTAGCGTCTTTGTAAGGGCGGATGCCGCTCGTTCCGGCATTTTTGGCCTCTATCCTTGACTTTGCCGCCACTTTCGTGTTTACCGCCCGCAATCTGCGACAAGAACTGAGACTTGTAGCCGCCGACCGGGACCCATTGCGGTATAAACAGATCCCGGAGGTCAACACCCGACAGCGCGTTGCGCCCTCGGGTGCCTTTTGGCTTTGCGTCTTGTTTTCGTCAAGGAAAAGCACAACGTTTCGGGCATCCGCGCATGTCCCTTTCGAGGCGAAGCCGAGAAAGCCGGGCATAGGCGCAAAACCATAAACCCGAAGCGACAAGGATGAAGCGATGTTTGAAAGTCTCCAGGACCGCCTTGGGTCAATCCTGAATGGATTGACCGGCCGTGGCGCGCTGTCGGAAGCCGATGTGTCGGCGGCCCTGCGCGAGGTTCGCCGTGCGCTCCTGGAAGCCGACGTCGCGCTCGAGGTCGTGCGGTCCTTTACCGACAAGGTGCGGGAAAAGGCCGTCGGCGCGGAAATCCTGAAATCGATCAAGCCCGGCCAGATGGTGGTCAAGATCGTCCATGACGAGCTGATCGCCATGCTCGGCTCCGAAGGCGTGCCGATCGATCTCAATGCACCGGCGCCGGTCGTCATCATGATGGTCGGTCTGCAGGGCTCGGGCAAGACGACGACGACGGGCAAGATCGCCCTTCGCATGACGACGCGGGACAGGAAGAAGGTCCTGATGGCGTCGCTCGACACGCGCCGTCCGGCAGCGCAGGAACAGCTGCGCCAGCTCGGCGCCCAGACCGGCGTCGATACGCTGCCTGTTATCGCCGGCCAGTCGCCGACCGATATCGCTGCGCGCGCCGTGCAGGCCGCCAAGCTTGGCGGTCATGACATCGTCATCCTCGACACCGCCGGCCGCACCCATATCGACGAGCCGCTGATGATCGAGATGGCGGAGATCAAGCGCCGCTCGAACCCGCATGAAATCCTGCTCGTCGCCGATGCGCTGACCGGTCAGGATGCGGTCAACCTGGCGCGCAATTTCGACGAGCGCGTCGGCATCACCGGCCTCGTGCTCACCCGCATGGACGGCGACGGCCGTGGCGGTGCAGCCCTTTCGATGCGCGCCGTCACCGGCAAGCCGATCAAGCTGATCGGTGTCGGCGAAAAGATGTCGGAGCTCGAAGAGTTCCATCCGCGCCGCGTCGCCGACCGCATCCTCGGCATGGGCGATATCGTCTCGCTCGTCGAGAAGGCCGCCGAAAACATCGATGCCGAGAAGGCGGCGGCGATGGCCGCCAAGATGAAGACCGGCAAGTTCGACCTCAACGATCTTGCCGACCAGTTGCGTCAGATGCAGAAGATGGGCGGCATGGGCGGCATCATGGGGCTGATGCCCGGCATGTCCGGCATGAAGGACAAGATGGCCGCCGCCGGTCTCGACGACAAGCTGTTTTCCCGCCAGCTCGCCATCATCTCCTCGATGACCAAGGCCGAGCGCGCCAATCCCGATATCCTCAAGCATTCGCGCAAGAAGCGCATCGCGGCGGGCTCCGGCACGGATGCGGCCGACATCAACAAGCTTTTGAAAATGCACCGCCAGATGGCCGACATGATGAAAATGATGGGCGGCAAGAAGGGCGGCGGCATGATGAAGCAGATGATGGGCGGCCTTGCCGGCAAGATGGGCCTCGGCGGCATGGGCGGCGGAATGGGCGGCATGCCGGACCTTTCCAAGATGGACCCCAAGCAGCTCGAAGCCCTGCAGAAGCAGGCCGAAGCTGCCGGTCTCGGCAAGGGCCTGCCCGGCGGCGGTGGTTTGCCGGGTGGTCTACCAGGTCTAGGGGGCAATGGCATCAAGCTGCCCGGTCTCGGCGGCGGCTTCCCGGGGCTTCCCGGCCTGCCGAAGAAGAAGTGAGGATCGGGGAGCATGGTTGATCCTGCCGTCAAAACAGAACTGTCGAGCTACCGCCAGTCGATCGACAATATCGACGCGGCACTCGTCCACATGCTGGCCGAACGGTTTCGCTGCACCAAGGCGGTGGGCGTGCTGAAGGCCAAGTACAATTTGCCGCCGGCGGACCCGGCGCGCGAGGAATACCAGATCGCCCGTCTGCGGCAGCTTGCCGCCGACGCACATCTGGACCCGGATTTCGCGGAGAAGTTTTTAAACTTCATCATCCACGAGGTGATCCGGCATCATGAAGCAATCGCTGCCGATCTCAAGGATTGATCCCGAAAAGCGGGTACCGGTTTTCGGGCCAGATCAATCCCAAGGAAATCAGCTTTGACAAATACACAAACAAGGCCGCCAGAGGCGGTTGGATATCTCAAGGAGTACATGACATGGCACTGAAAATTCGTCTCGCCCGCGGTGGTTCCAAGAAGCGCCCGTTCTACCAGATCGTCGTTGCCGACGTGCGTTCGCCGCGCGATGGCCGCTTCCTCGAAAAGGTCGGTTCGTGGAACCCGATGCTGAAGAAGGACGACGCCAAGCGCGTTGAGCTGAACAATGAGCGCATCCAGCATTGGCTGTCGAACGGCGCGCTGCCGACCGACCGCGTGCTGCGTTTCCTCAACGAAGCCGGCATCGCCAAGCGCGAAGTCCGCAACAACCCGGAAAAGGCAGTCCCGGGCAAGAAGGCCCAGGAGCGCGCCGCCGAAGCCAAGCAGAAGGCTGAAGACGCCGCTGCAGCTGCTGCCGAATAAGCCGCGCAACAGCATATTTTTTGAAGGCGGGCGGCGTTTTCATGCCGCCCGTTTTCGTTTATTCGAAGGGCACACTGGAGACCGGCACGGCGATGAGCAAACTGAAAAATCCTGTCCTGATGGGAACGATCGGCGCGGCGCAGGGCCTGCGCGGCGAGGTGCGCGTCAAATCCTTTGCCACCGAACCGACGGCGATCGGCGACTACGGCCATCTCCATGCCGAGGACGGCCGCTCCTTCGAGGTGCTCGAGGTGCGCGAGGCGAAGAACGTCGTGATCGTGCGCCTGCGTGGCATCAACGACCGCAATGCCGCCGAGGCGCTGAACGGGCTCGATCTCTACGTCGAGCGCGACAACCTGCCGGACGACGATCTCGACGACGATGAATTCTTCTATGCCGACCTCGAGGGACTGGAAGCGCTCGACGGCGAAGGCAAGAGCTACGGCACCGTCACCGGCGTCTTCGATTTCGGCGCCGGCGATCTGCTGGAGCTGAAAGGCCCCGGCAAGAGGCCGGTGCTGATCCCGTTCTCCGAATGGTCGGTACTGGAAATCGATCTCGAAGCCGGCACCATGCTGGTCGATCCTTTGGCGGCCGGGCTGATCGACGACAACCGGGACGACCCGAGCGCACCGTTCAAGCCGAAGAAGAAAAAGTGACGGCCGGACGATGAGCTTTCGCGCGACCGTTCTGACGCTTTATCCGGACATGTTTCCGGGCCATCTTGGCCATTCGCTGTCGGGCAAGGCGCTGGAGCGCGGCCAGTGGTCGCTCGATACCGTGCAGATCCGCGATTTTGCCGAGGACAAGCATCGCACCGTCGATGACACGCCGGCCGGCGGCGGCGCCGGCATGGTGCTCCGCGCCGATATCCTCGCCAAGGCCATCGACCATGCCTGCGCCGGCGACGATCGCCCCCGGCTCCTGATGAGCCCGCGCGGGCGGCCGTTGACACAGAAGCGCGTGCGCGAACTTGCGGCAGGTCCCGGCGCGATCATCGTCTGCGGGCGGTTCGAGGGTGTCGACCAGCGGGTGATCGACAGTCGCCATCTCGAAGAGGTGTCGATCGGCGATTACATCCTCTCGGGCGGCGAGCCGGCGGCGCTCACGCTGCTCGACGCCGTCGTGCGCATCCTGCCGGGCGTCATGGGCAATGATCTCTCCGGCGTCCACGAGAGTTTCGAGGGTGGGCTCCTGGAGCATCCGCACTATACCCGGCCGCAGGTGTTCGAAGGCATGGAAATCCCGGCGGTGCTGACGTCGGGCCATCACGGTGAGATCGAGAAATGGCGCGAGGCCGAGGCGCGCAAGCTGACGGCCGAACGGCGGCCGGATCTTTTGCCTCACCCCGTCACAAAGTAGTAAACCGCCAGCAGCAGCCCGACGGCAATGACGATCGCGCGGATGAAGACCTGCGGCACGCGGCGGGCGAGCCAGACGCCGGCGTAGCCGCCGAGCGCGCCGCCGGGGATCATGAAGGCGGCATGCAGCCAGCCGATGACATTGCCGCCGGCAAAGACAACGATGGCGACGGCGGCGATCACCATGGCGAGGAAGTTCTTAAGCGCATTGACGCGGTGGTAGTCGCCGCCGGTCGACAGGCCGAGCACGGCAAGCATCATGATGCCCATGCCGGCGCCGAAGAATCCGCCATAGATGGCGGTGACGAATTGCCCGATCAAACCGGCCATCCCGACGGGCGTGCCACCTTCCTTCGGGTTCGGGCGCAAAAGCGGGCCGAGCGCGAAGATCGCGGTTGCGGCGATCAGCAGCCAGGGCACCATCGCCCGGAACGACGGGTTGGACAGCGACAGGAGGATCAGCGCTCCGGCCAGCCCGCCGATCAGCGAGATGATGCTGAGAATAGCGGCTTCGCGAAAATCCTTGCGGATTTCGCGGCGATAGGCGAGTGCGGAGGTCACATAGCCCGGGAACTGCACGATCGAGGAGGTGGCGTTGGCGACGATGGGCGGCAGGCCGGCAAGCGTCATGGCGCCGAAGGTCAGGAACGTGCCGCCGCCGGCCACGGCATTGACGGCTCCGGACAGGAAGCCGGCGACAAACAGCAAGCAGGCGGTGATGATGGACATGACGCTCCTCCGGCGATAGAAAACGACATAGCCTGCGGCTCAACCGGCGGCAAGACGCCGAAATTGACATCCGTGCGCTTGCGGGCCGGAGAATTTTTGTCATTCGGGGATGACAAACGCCGGGCTTTGGTGTATTCGCCCGACCGGTTCGGGAATCTCCCGTCGCCTGCAAAACAAAGAATGGTGAATTCGCTCCTGTTTCTCTTGCCGAGAAACAAATCCTGGCGGCGCCCTCTTAAAGGGTCGATCCAAGAGGCATGGTTGAGCGCTCTGGCTGTTTCAGAAGAACTCGAGAAGGTTAGACAAATGAACATCATCCAGCAGCTGGAAGCCGAACAGGCCGCCAAGATCGAAGCCAAGCGCACCCTGCCTGAATTTTCCGCCGGCGACACCGTTCGCGTCAACGTCCGCGTGACGGAAGGTTCGCGTACCCGTATCCAGGCCTATGAAGGCGTCTGCATCGCCCGCTCCGGCGGCGGCATCAACGAAAGCTTCACGGTGCGCAAGATCTCCTACGGCGAAGGCGTCGAGCGCGTATTCCCGGTTTACTCTCCGCTCGTCGAGAGCGTCGAGATCGTTCGCCGCGGTAAGGTTCGCCGCGCCAAGCTCTACTACCTGCGCGATCGCCGCGGCAAGTCGGCCCGTATCGTTGAAGACACCGGCGTTCGCGCCCGCAAGCTGAACGACGCCGAGCGCCAGGCCGTTGCCGACGAAAAGGCACGTCTGGAAGCTGAAAAGGTTGCAGCAGCACAGGCTCTGGCCGCCGAAAAGGCAGCAGCCGAAGCCGCTGAAGCAAAGGCCGCGGCCGAAGCCGCTGCTGCTGCGGAAACCGCAGCGGAATAAGTTCCAATCCATAGCGATTGTTGGACAAGGCGGTCTTCGGGCCGCCTTTTTCTTTGCGCGCGGCCTTCATCGGGGAATGGGGGAAGGCCCGGTGGAAAGCTCTACCTGCTCGATGGGCATCCGCAGATGTTCCAGCATGAGGCCTTGGAAGGCAGGCTCCGGCCGGCTCACAGCTGGCGCACGCCGCACGATGCGCCGCTCCTGTTCGAGGAAACCCATACCTATACCGGCGACACGCGGCCGCTGACGCACAAGCGCATGTATGAATGGTTCCATCCCGTGGGCGATGTCGTCAACGCGCTGCTGAAATCCGGGCTGCGGCTGGATTTCCTGAACGAACACGAGATCCTGACCTGGCGGCACTATCCCGGCATGATCGAGACGGGCGAGGACCAGTTCGGATTGGGGCCTACCTATCCAAGAATGCCGCTGTCGTTTTCGGTCGGGGCCACGAAGGCCGCCTGAATCGCTCCGCGTCAGGACCGATGCGCGCCTCACGCAAGATGCATCGGATCACTCCGGCCGGGTGGCGGGATCCCAATGCTCGTCGGCCTTGCCGTCCTTGATCCGCCACGTGTCGAACCAGGTGGTCGTGTAGGACTTGGCCGGGTCCTTCTCGTTCTTGATTTCGCGAACATAGCCGACGGTGACGAGATCGCCCTCGGCGGTGACGAAGGCGACGGGGGTCTTGATCTTCTCGGGGATCGGCGCGGGCTTAAGTTTCAGGACCTCGGTAAAATAGGCGACCACGCCGGCGCGGCCGGAAGCGGCATTGGGATTGTGCTGGATGTAGCGCTCGGTCAGATAGTCGCCGGCCTTGTCCCAGTGGTTGGCTTCCAGGAGGTCGCGGATGATGCCGTAGACCACCTGCTTGTTGGCATTCAGCTTCGGGTCGGGACTGGTGAAGAGCGCTTCGGCGTCCGCGGCCGCCAGCACGGCTTCCTGGGCCAGCGCTTCAGGAGCCGAAAGTGCTGCGCCCAGCGACAGGGCGAGAACGGCGGATGCTATAGCGGCTTTCATTGTCTTTCCTTGTGGTCCGGCACACGGCCTGATGTGAGCGGCAAGCCTATCCCTGCCGCCATTCGACAGACGCTAGAGCCTGTGAGGCGGCAGGAAAAGACGGCAGTTTTTCCACCCATGGTGCGCAAAAGAGAACCAGGTTCCCAGCACGTCACCGATTCATCGGCGATAGTGCCAGCGCCCGCCGTCGAAACACCGCCACAAGGGGCGATCCCTGCTTGCTTTGGCCGGAGGTTTCGTGACAGTCTTGCCCGCCACAATTCAGGAGCCTTTCATGCTTTCCCGCCGTACCGTTCTTGCCGGGCTGACCGCCCTCGTCCTTGCACCTTTGAGCGTTTCCGCGGCCGATCTGCCGGATCTTGGTGGCCGGACGGTGGTCGTCGTGACCGAGAATGCCTATCCGCCGCTGCAGTTCGTCGAGCCGAAGTCGGGCAAGGCGATCGGCTGGGAATACGACGCGATGGAAGAGATCGCCAAGCGGCTGAATTTCAAGCTGGAAATCCAGAACACAAGCTGGGACGCGATGATCCAGGCGGTCTCCGACGGCCAGTACGACATCGGCATGACCGGCATCACCATCAAGGACGAGCGCAAAACGCAGGTTGACTTCTCCGATCCCTATATGCGGTCGCAGCAGTTCATGCTGGTGCGCGGCGACGAAAGCCGCTTCACCGACGCCAAGTCCTTCGCCGCGCTTGCCGACGGGTTCGTCGGCGCCCAGCCGGGCACCTCGCCTTTTTACACCGCCGTTTATGAAATCCTCGACGGCAACGAACAGAACCCGCGGATAAAGCTGTTCGAGACGTTTGGGGCGACGGTGCAGGCGCTGAAAGCCGGCGATGTCGATACGGTGCTGACCGACAGCGTCGCAGCCAAGGGGTACGTCGATTCCTCCAACGGCGCGCTGAAAGTGATCGGCGGACCGCTCGGCACGGAGGATTTCGGCTTCATCTTCAAGAAGGGCTCGGACCTGGTTGCGCCCGTCAATGCCGCGATCGCCGCGCTGAAGGCCGACGGCACGCTCGACAAGCTGAACCAGAAATGGTTCGTCGATTACAAGATGGGCGAATGATCGCTCCCCGATGACGCCTGCGCAGCCGCAAGACATGTCTCAGAAGGGCGACTATCCCTGGTGGCTGGTCGCCCTTGCCATTATCGCCGCAGCGCTCGCCGTGGTGATCGTTTCCAATGATATCTACACCCAGGTCTTCAGCATTGTTTCGGCCGGCATCGGCATCACCATCCTGGTGACGCTGCTGGGGTTTTTCTTCGCCACGCTGCTCGGGCTCGGCATCGCGCTGATGGCGCTGTCGGAGCGCGCTGCCCTGCGCCAGATCGCCCGGTTCTATACCGAGGTCATCCGCGGCATCCCGATCCTCGTGCTGCTCTTCTACATCGCCTTTGTCGGTGCGCCGGCACTGGTGACACTTGTCAACACGGTTCTCAGCCCGCTGGTCGAGGCCGGCTATGCCAAGCCGCTTCTGGTGCGCGATGTGTCCTTGATGTGGCGGGCGATCATGGCGCTGACTATCGGCTATTCCGCCTTCATCGCCGAGGTGTTTCGCGCCGGCATCCAGTCGGTCGACAAGGGGCAGATCGAGGCGGCCAAGGCGCTGGGGCTGTCGCGCTACCACCGGTTCCGCCTGGTGGTCTTCCCGCAGGCGATCCGCGTCATCCTGCCGCCGCTCGGCAACGATTTCGTCGCGATGGTGAAGGATAGTTCCCTGGTCTCCGTGCTCGGCGTCGCCGACATCACCCAGATGGGCAAGATCTACGCATCGGGTTCGTTTCGGTTTTTCGAGACCTATTCGATCGTCGCCTATATCTACCTGATCCTGACGATCGGGCTGTCGCTGGGGTTGCGGCAGTTGGAGAAGAGGCTGCGGCGGACAGCCCGATAGCAATCGTTGATGTGCGCTCCAAATTCATCTATAGGTTGAGCCTAGGTTCGGTTGAGGGATCAATATGATCGCTTTAAAGTTTGCAGCAAAATGGCTCCTGTTTTTCGCGCTTTCCGTTAAGATTGTTTCCGCAGTGCTCCTCCTTCCGGTTTACGTTCTGGCCAATGCGTTTGCGCTGAGCGGTGTGACTGCCTGGATTCTGACTGTTTTGATCTTAATGCTTTCGATCAATTGGGCGTGGACGCTTTTCAGTCATATATACTGGCCACGGCGCACGCCCACAGAGACATAAACGTCGGGCGTTAAGTTCATCGAACCAATGCTGACACGATGGCAATTGATGAACCGCTTAAAAATTGCTATGTGACCGCATATGGAATCCAAATTCGGATGTTTTGCGCAGAAAATCGTCGTGCTGCAGGATCACAAGCGTCTGCCGGCACGTTTTTTTGCGTGCGTTTCAGGCGCGCTCAACAGCCGACTTTCCTGACTTGGGGCTGATCCCTGATGCGGCTGCCGGCGCCCTTTTTGCCGGATATTTTCCAGACCTTCTTCTTCATGTTGGATGAAAAGCCATGAGCGCACCGCGTACTCTCTACGATAAAATCTGGGACGACCATCTGGTCGATCAGCAGGACGACGGAACCTGTCTTCTCTACATCGACCGCCATCTCGTCCATGAAGTGACGAGCCCGCAGGCGTTCGAGGGGCTGCGCATGACGAACCGCAAGGTGCGGGCGCCGCAAAAGACGCTCGCCGTCGTCGACCACAACGTACCGACCTCGCCGGATCGCCATCTCGGCATCAAGAACGAGGAAAGCCGCATCCAGGTCGAGGCGCTGGCCCAGAACGCCGCCGATTTCGGCGTCGAATACTATTCGGCCAGCGACAAGCGCCAGGGCATCGTCCACATCGTCGGTCCGGAACAGGGCTTCACCCTGCCGGGCATGACCATCGTCTGCGGCGACAGCCATACCTCGACGCATGGCGCCTTCGGGGCGCTGGCGCACGGCATCGGCACGTCCGAGGTCGAGCATGTGCTCGCCACCCAGACGCTGATCCAGAAGAAGGCCAAGAACATGCTGGTGCGTGTCGACGGCGTACTGCCGGAGCATGTCACCGCCAAGGACATCATCCTTGCCATCATCGGCGAGATCGGCACCGCCGGCGGCACCGGCCACGTCATCGAGTTCGCCGGCGAAGCGATCCGCGCGCTGTCGATGGAAGGCCGCATGACCATCTGCAACATGACCATCGAGGGCGGCGCCCGCGCCGGCCTGATCGCGCCGGACGAGAAGACCTTCGAATACATCAAGGGCAAGCCGCGGGCACCGAAGGGCGAAGAACTTGAACAGGCGATCGCCTACTGGAAGACGCTGCACACCGACGAGGGCGCCCATTTCGACCGGGTCGTCGTGCTCGATGCCGCCGCCCTGCCGCCGATCGTTTCCTGGGGCTCCTCGCCGGAAGACGTCGTCTCCGTCCAGGGCATCGTTCCGAACCCGGACGAGATCCAGGACGAGAACAAGCGCACGTCCAAGTGGCGCGCGCTCGACTATATGGGCCTGAAGCCGGGCACGAAGATCACCGACATCGCCATCGACCGCGTCTTCATCGGCTCCTGCACCAACGGCCGCATCGAGGACCTGCGCGAAGTCGCCAAGGTGGTGGAAGGCCGCACCGTCGCCCCGACCGTGTCGGCGATGATCGTGCCGGGCTCGGGCCTCGTCAAGGAACAGGCGGAAGCCGAAGGTCTCGACAAGATCTTCAAGGCGGCCGGTTTCGACTGGCGCGAGCCGGGCTGCTCGATGTGCCTTGCCATGAACGACGACCGCCTGAAGCCGGGCGAGCGCTGCGCCTCGACCTCCAACCGCAACTTCGAAGGCCGCCAGGGCTTCAAGGGCCGCACCCATCTGGTGTCGCCAGCCATGGCAGCGGCTGCCGCCGTCTCCGGCCACTTCGTCGATATCCGCGAGTGGAAGTAAGACTTCTCCCCTCCCCTTGACGGGGGAGGGCTTGCGGTTCTCCCTCTTCTCCCCGGCGGGGATAAGGTGGCCCGCAGGGCCGAATGAGGGGGCGGCACCGAAATCGCCGAGAAAGCCCCCTCATCGCCTCGCATACGCTCGGCACTTCTCCCCGCGGGGGAGAAGGGGGAGGTTACCAGATGACCAAGAAATCGCCGAAGCCGAAACACCGCCTCATCCTTTTGCGCCACGCCAAATCCGCCTGGCCGGACGGTGTGGCCGACCGTGAGCGGCCTTTGGCGGAGCGCGGACGCAAGGCCGCACCCGTCATCGGCGCCCATATGGCGCGTGAAAAACTGATTCCCGATCTCGCCCTCGTCTCGCCCGCGCGCCGCGCGCAGGAGACGTGGAAACTCGTTCGCGAGGCCCTGTCGAAAAAGGTCGCCGAGCGCGAGACGCCTGATATCTACGAGGTTGCGGCCGAGCGCATCCTCGAGGTGATCCGCACCGTCGAGCCCGCTATCCGCACCCTGCTGATCGTCGGCCACAATCCGGGCATGGAGAATGCCGCGTCGCTGCTGGTTGCGGATGGCGATGCGGATGCCATGGGCCGCATGAAGGCGAAGTTCCCGACGGCTGGCCTTGCCGTCATCGACTTCGATGTCGACGGCTGGGACGAGGTTGCAGCGGGCAGCGGTTATCTCAAGTGGTTCGTGACGCCGCGATCCGTGGGCTGAGGCGGACAAGGAGGATGGATGTCATGCCGCGTCCAGCCGAAAAATGGCCCAGATGTTGCAATCCGCGTGGCACTCTTCCGGGTACCGCTCCTTCAGGTCGCGCTGAACCTCTCTTGCCCTGCTGTAGCTTTGCAGCAAACCCTTTGTTGACAGCTCGGCATTGGCAAAGACATCCGGAAAGCCGCCGCAGTTGGTAAGCGCGCTGACGCCCTGGTCCTGGTCCAGGAGGTCATAGCCGACAAATCGAAAGCGATCGCCCAGACCTTCCCGGACCGCCTCTTCCGTTGGATTGCGCAGAACCGCGAGGATGTTGAGGTTCGCGGGCGCGCCGAGTTGCTGCTTCAGGAAATCGAGATCGGTGAAGAAGTTGAGCATGCCGTCTTCGTTGACGATGTGATCCCAATAGCTGGCCTTGGTTTCCTTGAGAATGACGGGGCAAAGCATCCCGTCAAGCGAAACGACCTCATCAAGTTGTGTCAGGCCCGACCAGACGATGTAGTCGCGCCATTGCAATCCTTTTGACGGATCGAATTTTTCCACGGCGATATAGAGGGCTGTGTTACCCGATACGTTCCCATCCCTGGCCGTCATCCCACCACCCTCACCACGGTCCCCCGCCGCATCAACCGCAACAGCCGCGTCATCGCGGGCCGGCTGACGGCGACGCAGCCCTCGGTCGGCATATAGCCGGGCTTGGCGAGATGGAAGAAGATGGCCGAGCCGCCATGGCGTTTGCGGCGGCGCAAATTCCAGTCCATCACCAGGCAGACGTCGTAGAGGCCGTCGGCGCGGCGCATCTTTTCGTGGCTTTGCGCGAACGGGGCGGTGACCGGGCGGTTGTAGTTGGCATCGCGCGGTTCGTCGCACCAGAGCAGGTTTTGCGGCGTGAAGCGGAGCGGCAGGGCCGTCGGCGGCGGGGTGATGCGGTCGTGGCGGACATAGCCGCCGATCAGGCGCATGGCGGCAATCGGGGTGGCGCCGTCGCCCTCGCGCTTGCGCGAGCTGATGCCGCCGCGGCCGATCGCGGCCTCCTCGGTACGGCCCGCGAAGGTGAGAAGCGCGCGGCTGTGATTTCCCGGTTTTCTCCTGACGACGATGGTGCGGACGGGATTTGCGGCCTTGCGGGGTTTTCGTCGCATTTTACACACAGTTTTTTGCGTTGTCCGTGAGTGGAAACCACACCATAGCACTACACAACATGTAACAAACGGGTGAAGCTTCCAGGCTTGTTTAAGGTAGCGTTTGAGTTAGTTTCAATCCGGAAGCAAGGAGGGATCTCAGCATGTCGGCCCGCACCATTCTTCTCGTCGACGATGACAACGACCTGCGCGAAACGCTGACCGAGCAGCTGTCCCTCTATGAGGAATTCACCATTCTTCAGGAGCCGACGGCGGCCAAGGGCATCCATACGGCCCGCAACCAGCAGATCGCCCTTCTGGTGATGGATGTCGGCCTGCCGGACATGGACGGGCGCGAGGCGGTCAAGCTCCTGCGCAAGGGCGGCTTCAAGGCACCGATCATCATGCTCACCGGCCACGACACCGATTCCGACACGATCCTCGGGCTGGAGGCGGGCGCCAACGACTATGTGACCAAGCCTTTCCGCTTCGCCGTGCTGCTTGCCCGCATCAGGGCGCAGCTGCGCCAGCACGAGCAGAGCGAGGATGCGACCTTCACCGTCGGTCCCTATACGTTCAAACCGGGGCAGAAGCTGCTGACGCTGGAAAACGGCCAGAAGATCCGGCTCACCGAAAAGGAAGCGGCGATCATCCGCTATCTCTATCGCGCCGACCAGAAGGTGGTGACGCGCGACGTGCTGCTCGAAGAGGTCTGGGGCTACAATTCCGGCGTGACGACCCACACGCTCGAGACCCATGTCTACCGGCTGCGCCAGAAAATCGAGCGCGACCCTTCCAATGCGGAGATTTTGGTGACAGAGAATGGCGGGTACAAGATCGTTCCCTGAAGACATGGGGGCGTGACGACACCCGGCCTTATGCTTCCTGCGAGGTATTCCCTTGTCGCTGAATGACGACATCGCCCTTCTGTCCCTCGTGCCGCTATTTGCGGATATCGACGACGACAAGCTGCGGCTGATCGCCTTCGGGGCCGAGCGCCGCCGGCTGAGCCGGGGCCAGCAGCTGTTTCGCGAGGGCGCACCGGCCGATTGCGCGTTCGCCATTGCCAGCGGCTCGTTCAGTCTCACCCGCAGCCAGGTAGATGGCAGCGTCGAGGTCGTCGACACGGTCGGCCGCGGAACGCTTCTTTCGGAGCTGGCGATGATCTCCTTCGTCGAGCGCAAGTTCACCGCGACGGCGGAGGAAGACAGCGAGGTGATCCGCATCAACCGGCCGCTGTTTCGCCGCATGCTGGAGGAATATCCGGAAGTGGCCGTCGTCGTCGAAGCGCGGATCAAGGACAATCTGCAGACGATGATCCGCAACGTGCAGAAGCTGGCGCCGAAATTCGGGTGACAGCTCTCACAAATCGAAGTGGGCAATCACCGGCACGTGGTCGGAGGGGCGGTCCCAGCCGCGGGCTTCCTTCAGGATATCGACGCGGGTCAGGTGCGGCGCGAGATCGGCGGAGGACCAGACGTGGTCAAGGCGGCGGCCGCGATCGGCGGCTTCCCAGTCCTTGGCGCGGTAGCTCCACCAGGTGTAGAGCTTTTCCGGCGCCGGCGTGTGCTGGCGCATCAGATCGACCCAGGCACCGCCGGTCATGACGGCGGTGAGGCCCTCGGTTTCGACCGGGGTGTGGCTGACGATCTTCAAAAGCTGCTTGTGCGACCAGACGTCGTGCTCGAGCGGCGCGATGTTGAGATCGCCGACGAGGATCGACGAGATGCCCGCCTCGCTTTCGGCATGCAAGAGTTTCATCTCGTCGATGAAATCGAGCTTGTGGCCGAATTTCTGGTTGATCGCGCGGTCCGGCTCGTCACCGCCGGCGGGAACATAGAAATTGTGCAGGCGAATCGTCCTGGCCGATTTCTCGAACACCACGGAGAGATGGCGGGCATCGCCGACGCCGCAATAGTCACGCCGGTCGGTCAGTTCGTGCAGCGGCAGGCGGGAAATGGTGGCGACGCCATGGTAGCCCTTCTGGCCGTGTATGGCGATGTGCTCGTAGCCGAGCGCCTTCAGCGGCGAAAACGGAAACAGATCGTTCGGGCATTTGGTTTCCTGCAGGCAGAGAATGTCCGGCGACCATGTCGTCAGCAGATGTTCGACCAGCGGCATGCGCAGGCGCACCGAGTTGATGTTCCAGGTCGCGATCGACAATGCCATGCGGGAGTCTTTCCTAGGATGTGCTTTCGTTGAAGCGGACGTCATATTTCACAATAGGCGACAGTGGCCGTCTCACCCCCTCTGCCCTGCCGCAATCTCCCCTCAAGGGGGAAGATTCGCTTGGGGCTGGCCTCTTGCTCCCAACCTCCCGCCTTGAGGGGAGATGTAACGAAGTGACGAAGCGGGTATTTCCGATGCTGTCGTGCACCGCGGTCATAAGGGCTTTTTTCGCACTTGGCCATTGGATTTGCAGCCGATATTGACAGTTGCGTCTGGTGATATCTACTGCCGTTCAGGTTTCATTTGCCGCGATCATTGCTGCGCGGCTTTTCCCCGAAAGGTCCTGCATGATCCGCCATCTCGACCCCGAGGACTTCGACATCTTTCGCCGCATCCGGCTCGAGGCCTTGCGCGCCGAGCCTGCCGTCTTTGCCAGCAGCGCCGCGGACTGGGAAAAACTGCCGGATGACGAGTGGCGCCGCCGCCTGACCAGCGCTGCCGTCTTCGTCGATTTTCACAAGGAAGAGCCGGTTGCCATCATGGGGCTCATCCGGCAGGGCGCCAGCAAGATGGCCCACCGGGCAACCATCGTCATGGTTTATGTGCGTCGCGACCGGCGCGGCGGCGGTCACGCGAAAGCGCTTCTCGAAGCGATTGTCTGCCATGCCCGGAACGCCGGTATCCGGCAATTGGAGCTTGCCGTCAGCGCCGAAAACCCGGCTGCCATCCGGTTTTACCGGCGGGAAGGTTTTGTCGAGGTCGGCCGCATCGCCGGCGGCACGATCCACGAAGGACGGGAGATCGACGAGATCCTGATGACGCGGCGCATCGACGCAGAGGCGTCATCGGCGTGATGTTGCTACAGCGTCCCTTTGCGGACGGGATCACTTAGACTTGTTGCGCACGTCGTCGTAAGGGATCTGGAAGACCTTGTCGTCCATCGGCACGCCGTTCTTGACGTTGAAGATCATCACGGACGTGTCCTTCTTCTGCGCATCGGTGATCGTCCATTGGCGCAGGTCATAGGTCTTCGGGTCGAACATCAGGGTGATCGTCGCATCGCCGAAGACGCTTCTGTCGCCGAGCACGATGGTGATCAGGTCGGCCTCTTCCTTGACGTCGCGCACCATCTTGCCGGTCAGGTCGATATTATCGGACAGGAGCAGCTTCAGCGGCGTCTTCGACAGGGGATAGATATCCCAGGTCTTCATTTTCTGGTTGCCGATGACGACCGACTTGCCGTCGGCGATGACGCGCATCGGCGAGGGGGCCTCGTAGTTGAAGCGGATCTTGCCGGGACGACTGATATAGAACTTGCCGCCCGTCTGCTCGCCGCGCGGGCCGAACTGCACGAACTCGCCGCTCATCGTCTTCACCGAGGCGAAATGATCGGCGATCTTCTGGGCGATGCCCGCCTGCGCCCGGGCGGCCTCGGCGGGAAGGCCGATGAAGGCAACGGCGGCAAGGGTTGCGAGACCACCGACGAGCCATCGGCGCGGCAGCGAAAACGCGTGCTTCTGTCCGCGGCGGCCGGTTGCGGTGTCTGTCATGGCAATCTCCTTCATTTCAGTCTCATGTGGAGCGCAAGTGCGGCGCCTTCAAGGCCTTGCCTGCGCCCGTCTTCAATTCGCCGTGAGGTCACGCGGGCCCTTCATCGAGGCCAGCGCGACGAGGGCATGCGTGGCGTCAGCGGCCGGTGATTTCGCTTTCGGTGGGCACCAGAATCTCGCGCTTGCCGGCGTGATTGGCCGGGCCGATGATGCCCTCCTGCTCCATGCGCTCGATCAGCGAGGCGGCGCGGTTGTAGCCGATGCCGAGGCGGCGCTGGACGTAGGAGGTCGAAGCCTTGCCGTCGCGCAGCACGATGGCGACGGCCTGGTCGTAAGGGTCGTCGGATTCGGCGAGATTGGAGGTACCGGCCGGACCGCCGCTTTCGCCGTCCTCGTCGTCATCCTCGGTAATGGCGTCGAGATATTGCGGGGCGCCTTGCGTCTTCAGGTAGGCGACGACGTCCTCGACCTCGGTGTCCGACACGAAGGGACCGTGGACGCGCTGGATGCGGCCGCCGCCGGCCATGTAGAGCATGTCGCCCATGCCGAGCAGCTGCTCGGCACCCTGTTCGCCAAGGATGGTGCGGCTGTCGATCTTCGAGGTCACCTGGAAGGAGATGCGGGTCGGGAAGTTGGCCTTGATCGTGCCGGTGATGACGTCCACGGACGGACGCTGCGTTGCCATGATGACATGGATGCCGGCGGCGCGGGCCATCTGGGCGAGCCGCTGGACGGCACCTTCGATGTCCTTGCCGGCAACCATCATCAGGTCGGCCATCTCGTCGATGATGACGACGATATAGGGCATGGGGGCCAGGTCGAATTCTTCCGTCTCGTAGACGGCTTCACCGGTCTGACGGTCGAAGCCGGTCTGGACGGTGCGGCTGATCTGCTCGCCCTTGGCCAGCGCCTGCTCGACGCGGCTGTTGAAGCCGTCGATGTTGCGCACGCCGATCTTCGACATCTTCTTGTAGCGCTCCTCCATCTCGCGCACGGTCCACTTCAGCGCGACGACGGCCTTCTTCGGATCGGTGACGACCGGCGAGAGCAGATGCGGAATGCCGTCATAGACCGACAGTTCAAGCATCTTCGGGTCGATCATGATCAGGCGGCACTGCTCGGGCGTCAGGCGATAGAGCAGCGAGAGGATGAAGGTGTTGATGGCGACCGACTTGCCGGAGCCGGTGGTACCGGCAACGAGCAGATGCGGCATCTTGGCGATATCGGCAATGACGGGCTCGCCGCCGATATTCTTGCCGAGCGCCATGGCGAGCCGTGCCTTGCTCTGTTCGAAATCGCGGCTGCCCAGCAGTTCGCGCAGGTAAACGGTTTCGCGGCGCTGGTTGGGCAGTTCGATGCCGATGGCGTTACGGCCGGGCACGACGGCGACGCGGGCGGCGATCGCTGACATCGAGCGGGCAATGTCGTCGGCAAGGCCGATGACGCGCGACGACTTGATGCCGGGCGCGGGCTCCAGCTCATAGAGCGTGACGACCGGGCCCGGGCGGACATGGATGATCTCGCCCTTGACGCCAAAATCCTCCAGCACGCCTTCCAGCATGCGGGCGTTCTGTTCCAGCGCGTCGGCCGACAGCGTCGCGTCGCGCGCGACATTCTTCGGCTCGGCGAGGAAATGCAGTGGAGGCAGGACGAAATTCTCCTCGTCGGAGACGAAGGAGGCCTGTGCCTCACGCTCGATGCGCTGGCCCGTCTTCGGGCGCGGCGCGGCCGGGATGACGCGTCCGCTCGCCTGGGCCGGCGGCTGCTTGCGCGGTGCTGGCACCGGTGCCCAGTCGGCGGCGACATCGTCGTCCTCGTCATCCTCGGGCATGATGCCGGCCGGCCGGCGTCCGGCGTCAAGGAAATCGTCTTCCTCGTCATCGTCGATCGACATCGGCGGTGCTGTAACGACGCGGCGCTCGCTGCGGTCGAGCGAAGGCTCGACCCGCTCGGTGCGCGACATGGGCTTCGGCCGCACCGGCTCGTTCAGCGTGCCGAACTCGTCG
Source organism: Rhizobium giardinii bv. giardinii H152 (assembly GCF_000379605.1). Taxonomy (GTDB): domain Bacteria; phylum Pseudomonadota; class Alphaproteobacteria; order Rhizobiales; family Rhizobiaceae; genus Pararhizobium; species Pararhizobium giardinii. Next base: position 230,878 of record NZ_KB902702.1, read on the forward strand.
GTGTTGAAATCATAGGGTTCGTCGTAATGGCGCGAGGCCGGCTTGCGGCGGCCGCTGAGGCCGAACAGCCGGCGCAAACGCGCCTGGGCGGTGAAGCGCATATGGGTGAGCGCCCCGGCAATCACCATGACGATGCCTTCGGATTCGTCGTCCTCCAGTTCGTCGCGGACGGTGCGCGCCTTGCTCGGCGTCGGAGCCGGCACCGCAATATCCTCCTCCGGATCGGATACGCCGATCAGGCCGGCGCTGTAGACCAGGAAATAGGTGGCTGGCAGGGCAAGCAGGATGCCGAGCACCGTGCCGAACGTGCCGGACGGAAAGGTGCCGGTGAAAAGCGCCGGGAACCGCAGGATCATGTCACCGAAAACACCGCCGAGGCCGCTCGGCAGCGGCCAGGTGACCGGCGCCGGGATGCAGCCGAGTGCTGCGGAGGCGAGCACCGAGCCGCCGAACCATGCGGCGGCGCGCTTGAGAATGTGGTCGAAGGGCTTGCTGAAGATCAGCACCAGGGCCCAGGCAACGACGGGAAGCAGCGCCACGACGCTGGCAATGCCGAAGAACTGCATGAAGATATCGGCGAAGGCCGCGCCCGTGTAGCCGAGAATATTGGTCGGGGCATCCGCGGTCGCATAGGAGAAGCTCGGATCGGAGACGTTCCAGGTCGACAAAGCGGCGACGGCGAAGCCGAGCGCGACGAACAATGAGAAGCCTGCCAGCGCGGCCACCTGCCTCAAGACAAATGTGGAAAGCACAAACCGGTTGGACCGGTTGTCGAATACCGCCTGATTGCTTCTGCTCATGGTGACCTGCTGCCCGTTCGTCTGCAAAGCGCAATGCGCACATGTTTCCACCGTAAGCAGAGGAGGGTTAAAGCCCTATTAACCTTGACGCTTCGTTTACGCGAAACGCGCCTGCCGCGCCGGTTTTCCACGGCCGGGGCAAACCGGCCACAAAAAAAGCCCGGATGCGAGATCCGGGCAAAGATGCGGTTTCGTGAAACACGAAGCCGCGACGGGACTGTGAACGGAGCCGGTTTTGCCGGCTCCGTAATTTCTCAGGAGTGGTATGCAGCTTCGCCGTGCGACGACAGGTCGAGACCTTCGCGCTCGGCTTCGACCGTGACGCGCAGGCCGACGATCACGTCGACGATCTTGTAGAGGATCGCCGAGCCGATGCCCGACCACAAGAGCGTGACGATGACACCCTTGAACTGCGACCAGACCTGCGCTGCCGTTCCGGCATAGCCGGCGGCGAAGTCGGCGGTCGAATAGTCGACGATGCCTGCGCCACCCAGCGCCGGGTTGACGAATACGCCGGTCAGCAGCGCGCCGAGGATACCGCCGATGCAGTGAACGCCGAAGACGTCAGCCGTATCGTCGTAACCGAACTTGTTCTTCACGGTGGAGACGAAGAAGTAGCAGATCGGCGAGACGACGAGACCCATGACGATGGCGCCCATCGGGCCGACGAAGCCGGCGGCAGGCGTGATGACGACGAGGCCGGCAACCGCACCCGATACGGCGCCGAGGATCGAGGCCTTGCCGCGGGTGAAGGTTTCGACGACCGACCAGGAGATGACGGCGGCAGCGGCGGCGACGAAGGTGTTGATCATGGCGAGCGCGGCATAGCCATTGGCTTCAAGGTTGGAGCCGGCGTTGAAGCCGAACCAGCCGACCCACAGAAGGGAAGCGCCGACCATGGTAAGCGTCATGGAGTGCGGAGCCATCATGTCCTTGCCGAAGCCGGTACGCTTGCCGATCATCAGGCAGCCAACGAGGCCCGCGATGCCGGCATTGATGTGAACGACGGTGCCGCCGGCGAAGTCGATGGCGCCGAAGCCGAAGATCAGGCCGGACGGATCGGCATAGAGGCTCGGGCCGCCCCAGAACCAGACCATGTGGGCGATCGGGAAGTAGATGAAGGTCAGCCACAGGATCGTGAACAGGATCACCGCGGAGAACTTCACGCGTTCGGCGAAGGCGCCGACGATGAGGCCGGGGGTGATGGCGGCGAAGGTCATCTGGAAGATGACGAATGCCAGTTCCGGAATGACGACACCCTTCGAGAAGGTTTCAACGACGGTCGTCGTGTCGACGCCGGCAAGGAACAGCTTGGAGAAGCCGCCGACGAAGGAGTTCAGGCTGCCGCCGGCCGTGAAGGCCATGGAATATCCATAGACCACCCAGACGACCATCGCGACGGAGGCGATCATCAGCACCTGCATGAGCACGGACAGCATGTTCTTCGTGCGCACGAGGCCGCCATAGAAGAGGGCGAGGCCAGGAACCGTCATCAGGAGCACGAGCGCCGAGGACACGAGCATCCAGGTGGTATCGCCCTTGTCCGGGACCGGCGCTGCGGCCACGGCTTCAGCGGCGGCCGGCGCCGTTTCCTGCGCGAAGGCAATGGCTGGGGCGAGGAAGGCTGCAACTGCAGCGCTCACGCGTCCAAGAGAGGTGGAAAGTTTGAATGAGGACATCTGAAATATAGCTCCCTGAACGGCCGTGACTTACAGCGCTTCTGAATCGGTTTCGCCGGTACGAATGCGCACCGCATGGTCAATCGAGTAGACGAAGATCTTGCCATCGCCGATCTGGCCGGTCTTGGCCGAGGATGCGATCGCCTCGACGGCCTTGTCGACGATCTCGGAAGCGACGGCGATTTCGATTTTCAGCTTCGGCAGGAAGCTGACGGCATATTCGGTGCCACGGTAGATTTCCGTGTGTCCCTTCTGGCGCCCGTAACCCTTGACCTCGGTCACGGTCAGGCCCTGAATGCCGACAGCGGTGAGGGCTTCGCGAACCTCATCGAGCTTGAACGGCTTGATAATGGCCATCACAATTTTCATCTGGTTTCCCATCCTTGTTCATCTTCGGCTCGGGGCCGTCTCTCCTTGCCGCCGAGCACAAATTCCCCAACGACCGTGCATTGCTATTCAAGGCGCGTGCCAGATTCGAAATGGGGTCTTAACCCTATGAAAAGACATGGAAACGCCACATTTTGCCGGAGGGCGCCGGCAAAATGTTAAAAAAACGTCAATTTAAACGATGAAAAAATGGGCAAAAAATAAAAAATGACGCTTTTTTATTCAGATGCCTTTTTCCGGATCAAGCCTTCCTGGGCAACCGAGGCAATCAGGACACCGGAGCGATCAAAAAGGCTGCCGCGGGTCATGCCGCGCGCGCCGAACGCGCTCGGGCTGTCCTGGGTGTAAAGCAGCCAGTCGTCCATGCGGCAGGGCCGGTGGAACCACATGGCGTGATCGAGGCTCGCCACCTGCAGGTCGCGGTCGAAGACCGAGGTGCCGTGGGCGTAGAGCGCCGTGTCGAGCAGCGTCATGTCGGAGATATAGGCAAGCACGGCCGCCTGGATATGGCGTTCGTCCGGAACGGTTCCGACGGTCTTCACCCAGACGTCCTGCACCGGCTCCAGCGTGTCGCGCGAGAAATAGTGCTTGAGCGACACCGGCCGGACTTCGATCGGCCGCGGGCGTTCCCAGTAGCGGCGGATGGCCTCGGGCGCATTCACCAGGAACTTCTCCTTGATGTCCTGCTCGCCCATCAGGCTTTCCGGCGGCGCCACGTCCGGCATGGCGATCTGGTGGTCGAAACCGTCTTCGTCGAACTGGAAGGAGGCCGACAGGGCAAAGATCGCCTTGCCGTGCTGGATGGCGACGACGCGGCGGGTGGCGAAGCTCGATCCGTCACGGATGCGGTCGACATCGTAGATGATCGGAACGGTGGGATCGCCCGGCCGCATGAAATAGGCATGCAGCGAATGCACGTAGCGGCCTTCGCTGACGGTGCGCTGTGCCGCCACCAGTGCCTGGCCGATGACCTGCCCGCCGAAGACGCGCTGCCAGCCGACCTGGGGCGAGCGGCCGCGAAAGAGATTCTCCTCGAGTTTCTCCAGGTCCAGCGTCCGTAGAAGAACATCCATCGGGCCAGGGGTGTCATTGGGGCGCGACATTTCGGCAATCTCCAAGGGCAGAATGGCGCCGGTGGTAGGAAGGCGCGTGCCAATGATCTATATAGGCGAGAAGCAATGCTCAAGAGCGACGGGAGAACTGAGATGATCGATGTGGTGATTGCGGGCGGCGGTTATGTCGGCCTGTCGCTGGCCGTATCCGTCAAGAAGGCGGCGCCGCACCTGGCCGTAACCCTGATCGACGGCGCCCCCGAACATGCCTGGAAGAAGGACGAGCGCGCCTCGGCGATCATCGCCGCCGCCGCCCAGATGCTCGACGTGCTCGGCATCTGGAGCGAGATCGAACCGGAAGCCGAGCCGATCAAGCGCATGGTGATCACCGATTCGAAAACCGCCGATCCGGTCCGTCCGGTGTTCCTGACGTTTGAAGAGGGCGGCGTCGACGGCCGGCCCTTTGCCCATATGGTGCCGAACGTGGCGCTGGTCGGCGCCCTGCGCAAGGCTGCCGCCGCGCTCGGTGTCGATATCCGTGCGTCAGCGGTCGCGAAGGATTTCAAGAGCGGCGATCATAGCGTCGCCGTCACCCTGGCGAGCGGCGACGTGATCGAGGCGCGGCTGCTGGTCGCCTGCGACGGCGTACGCTCGAAACTGCGCGATGCGGCAGGCATCAAGACGGTGGATTTCGACTATGGCCAGTCCGGCATCGTCACTACCGTCGAGCACGAGCGCCCGCATGACGGCACGGCGGAGGAGCATTTCCTGCCGGCCGGACCTTTCGCAACGCTGCCGTTGAAGAACAACCGGTCCTCGCTGGTCTGGACGGAGCTGACGCGGGATGCGGAGCGACTGATCGCCAGCGACGACCTCGTCTTCGAGGAAGAGCTGGAGCGGCGTTTCGGCCACAAGCTCGGCGCGCTCAAGGTCGTCGGCGCGCGCCAGGCCTTCCCGCTCGGCCTGACGCTGGCGCGCGATTTCATCGCCCCGCGTTTCGCCCTTGCCGGCGATGCCGCCCATGGCATCCATCCGATCTCCGGCCAGGGCCTCAATCTCGGCTTCAAGGATGTGGCGGCGCTGGCGGAGACCATCGTCGACGCCGATCGGCTGGGTCTCGATATCGGCTGGCTTGCGGTGCTCGAGCGCTACCAGAGCTGGCGGCGTTTCGACACGTTCCGGATGGGCGTGACGACGGACGTGCTGAACCGGCTGTTTTCCAACGACGCCACGCCGATCCGGGCGCTGCGCGATTTCGGCCTGGGGCTCGTCGATCGCATGCCGTCGCTGAAGGCTTTCTTCATCCGGCAGGCATCGGGGCTTGGCGGGCAGGGTGAGCCGAAGCTGCTGGGTGGTCAGCCGATCTAACGTAGGAAGAGTGCCTCTCTCCCAGCAGGCGGGGAGAGGGGACTTGGCCCGGAGTGCCGCTTCGTCCTCCTCCCGTCACGACTGGATGACGGCTATCAATGCATGGAAATGACGGAACGGTGATTGCAGCGATCAATCCTCGATCTTGCGTGCCTCGGAGATCAGCATGATGGGAATGCCGTCGCGGATCGGATAGGCGAGCTTTGCCTTTTCCGAAATCAGTTCGTTGTCGGCGGCGTTATAGCTGAGTCGGCCCTTGGTCAGCGGGCAGACGAGAAGTTCGAGCAGTTTCGGGTCCACGCGGCTGGTCCTGTCTTCCATCATTTGCGCCTACTGCAGGATGGTCTCGATGTCGCCGAAGCTGCGGGCAAGCACGATCTCGGTGATGGCGATCAGTGTTTCGGCGCGGGTCTTGAGGTCGGGGGCTTCCAGCAGCGCCTGTTTCTCGGCCGGGCCGTAGGGCGACATCATTGCCATGGAATTCACCAGGGTGGCATTGCTGGCCCGCTCGACGCTTTCCCAGTCCGCCTCCAGCTTGTTGGCGTCGAGATAGGCCTTGAAGGCGGCAAGCAGGGCTTTCCGGTCGACCTGCGCCTCGTCATCCGGTCCGTTGAGATCGGTGGCGAAAGGCGCGATCCGGAAATTGCGGTAGCCCTTCGTCGGATGCAGCTCATCGAACAGGCGGAAGCGGCAGATGCCGGTGAGCGACGTCAGGTAGCGGCCGTCTTCCATCTCGGCAAACGAGGTGATCCGGCCGATGCAACCAACCTGGCAAAGCGCCTGCACATGCGCCTGGCCCGCTTCTTCGCGCGATTCGCCGAAGAAGGGCTGGATCATGCCGATCAGGCGGTTTCCCGCCAGCGCATCGTCGAACATGGCAAGGTAGCGCGGCTCGAAAATGTTCAGCGGCAATTGCGAGCCGGGAAGCAGAAGCACGCCCGTCAGCGGAAATACCGGCAGCGTCTCCGGCAGGTCCTGGGGCCTGAGATAACGTGCATTTCCAACTTGCATTTCTGACCATACCCCGTCGCTGTCAGGCGCTTTCTTGGCGAGTGCGGCCTCGCCGCCGCTTAAGGACAAGAAATGGTGCGCCCACCTGAAATCTCAAGGGAGCGCGTCACAAAGCTGTCACGAGAACAGGATCGACGACAGCTTCCGCCGTGCGGAGAGCGTTGCCGGATCCATCGGGCCCCAGATGTCGAAGAACTGCAGAAGTTCGCGCCGCGCGCCATCGTCCTCAAAGGTCCGGTCCCGCTTCATCACCTGCAGGAGGTGATCGGCGGCTGCCGCGCGGTCGCCCTCGACATTGCGGATCTTGGCAAGCTTGATGCGCGCGCCGTGATCGTCGGGATTGGCGGCAAGGATCTGTTCCAGCGCATCGGGGTCGCCGAGCTTGCGGGCTTCCTCGATCTGGCCGAGTTTTTTCAGGACGGCGACGATGTTGGCGTCCTTGGCCAGTGTATCGGACAGATTGGACAGGACGTCGCGTGCCTGTTGCAGCTCGCCCGCCTCGATCATGCAGTTGGCAAGGCCGGCCAGCGCCGCGGCATTTTCCGGATCCGCCTGCAGCACCGCGCCGAAAAGGCCGGCGGCATTCTGAAGATCGCCCTGATCGAGCAGCGTCTTTGCCTCGGTCAGCGCCGCCTCGATCTCGGCTGCCCGGTCATCGACCACGGGACCGGCGATCTTGTCGATGAACTGGCGGATCTGGCTTTCCGGCACTGCGCCCATGAAGCCATCGACCGGGCGGCCCCCGGAAAAGGCGATGACGGCGGGGATCGACTGGATGCCGAGCTGGCCGGCGATCGACGGATGATCGTCGATGTTCATCTTGACGAGCTTGACGCGGCCTTGTGCCTCGGTGACGACCTTCTCGATCATCGGCGTCAGCTGTTTGCAGGGCCCGCACCAGGGGGCCCAGAAGTCGACGAGAACCGGCTGTTGGCGCGAGGCCTCCAGCACGTCGCGGGAAAAGCTGGCGGTCGTCGTATCCTTGATGAGGTCGCCAGCCGCCGCCGTTGCGGGAGCCTTGGCCGCCGCGCCGCCATAGCTGGCCGTCGCCGTCATCTGGTTGCCATAGGATCCTGCATAGGGGTTATCGCTGCCGCTCATCCATGTCTCCTCGCGGGCGTTTTCGTCCGTCTGCCCGTCACTGCTCGGTTTCCCGTCAAAGATCGTATGTCAGGACGCCACTTTCAAGACAAGCGGTTCGTGTCCCGTCGCCTCGATAAAGCGCAGGAGATCCTTGGAGGCGATCGATGTCGTCGCATCATTGGCAAGCGGGTGGCAGTTGACGGTCGCCTCCTTCATCAGAGCCTCGTCGACAATGATCTTCACTTGTTTTTGCGTGTCGTTGATCACCCCGAAAGCGGTGACCGCGCCGGGAACGACGCCGAGATATTCCATCAGCTTCTCCGGTCTGCCGAAGGAAACCTTGCTGGCACCGCCAATGATCGTATGCACGGTCTTCAGGTCGACGGTTGCGTTCTCTTCGACGGTGAGCAGGAAATAATTGTCCTTCTTGTCCTTCACAAACAGGTTTTTTGTATGTCCGCCGGGGATCTCGTCGCGCAGCGCGACCGATTCGGCGACGGTAAAGACCGGCGCGTGCCGCTTGGTCGTGTGCTCGATGCCGAGGCTGTCCAGAAACTGGAACAATTCGTCCTGCGTCTTCGGCTGCACTTCACTCATGGCGGGTTCCTTCGTCTTGAAAATGGCGGTCCTGATTTACGGCGAAGGGCAGACAAGCGCAATCTATGCAATTGCGAAGGCCGCAAAACGCCCTGTTTTCAGGGAGTTGCGACGTTCCTGCAAAAATTTCTTCGGCAAGCCGTCATTTCCCTGTTGCATTTGGAAAACGGCTGGGCCATATAGCGCCCGTCGCCGCAACGCAGCGACCTTCGGCCACCGACTACCCCAGGCCGTCGACAATGAGCGGGTGTAGCTCAGGGGTAGAGCACAACCTTGCCAAGGTTGGGGTCGGGCGTTCGAATCGCCTCACCCGCTCCATTCTTCCAAGACGTCGCAAGCCTCGGTTCGCCGGGGCTTTTGTGTTTTTCGGCGTGGGTGACACGAGGCGCTCACGGCTTCGCAAGTCAGGGTTCCCCACACGGCTGCGAATTCGTCAGGCGAAGCGATCCGCTCTGCAGCGAGCAATTGCGCCGACAATCCCGTTCGTTGTAGATATTTTCCGCCGCTTGATTTTGGAGGAGACGCGCATGGACCGATATACGGGCGGTTGTCTGTGCGGAAACGTCCGCATCGTGGCCTCGGGTAGCCCATACCGGGTCGGCCTATGTCACTGTCTCGATTGCCGCAAGCATCACGGGGCCCTTTTTCACGCTTCCGCGATATTCCCGCAGGATGCGGTGACGATCGACGGCGAAACGCGCGACTACGCCGGGCGGTTCTTCTGTCCCCGATGCGGCTCGTCCGTTTTCGCCCGCACCGCAGACGAGATCGAAGTGAACCTCGGATCCCTGGATACTCCCGACCAGCTGATGCCAACCTACGAAAGCTGGATCATCCGTCGCGAATCGTGGTTGCCGCCGTTTCCGCTTGCGAGACGATACGACCGCGATCGTGACGCTACGAGCCGCTTCGAGGAATAGCGCGCATAAGGGCAGGCGCCCCGCCCTTTCGAGCTGACAAACATGGATGCCTTGATCGGCATCCGCAACCGGATGCTCGTGGAAAGCGCCTTCGACAGGTAAGGGAAGATCCGCGGCCAGGACCGTAGCCGATCGGCTCAGCCACGTACCGGTGCTTGCAGCCGCTGCGTTTTCCGCTCTTCCGCCCGGTGATTTTTCACCTTGCCGCGCAGATGCCGGGCGATCTCGCGCAGGCCGACTTTTCCGCCGCGCCCCATCCCGGCAAGCAGCAGATCTGCGGCAATCCAGGGGTGTTTGCGCGCGAGGCGCAGGAGGACGTGGGCGACGGCCGCCGCTGCGGCGCGATCGCTGATGGAGGGGCCGAAGCGCTTTTGAAGGAAGCGTTCCAGCCGTCGCTCCTTGCCTGGGAATTCCCGGTGCGACGTCGGCCTCAGTGGACGGCGGCGCCCTGTCGAGGGCCCTTGTTTGCGCGCCTCCGCGCTTTCGCCTGCTTGCGCATCTTTTTTGGCAAGGCTGCATCCGCCGCATCCCGGACCACCTCCGTTGCGGCCTCGGCCGCGCTGCGGATGGCGTCTCCGGCAAGGCCGAGGACCCTAGCTCCCTTGCGTGCGCCCTTCTTGGTCGTGGCGGCAATCTCCTCGCGTTCCTCGACGAGGATGGCGGCAGCGGCGCCGGCTCCGGCGGTCAGTGCGTTCGCGAGCACGTTGCGGCCGATATTGCTGGCGAGCAGCGTCCGGATGACGGATGACTTGCGGATAGTCTTTGGCACCTTGTAACCGGCGACCTTCTTCGGGATCCTGTTCTTTGCCATGTCGGTTCTCCTTCCTGGCAGTGAACGCAGGAGAACGCCGGCTGTTCCGGAATTTCTTTAGCCGGCAGCCCGATTATGCCCAGAGCGGGCCTTCAGGATGTGCAGCAGCGCTCAGCCGCGCCCCACATAGGGCATCTTTGTCGCCATCACCGTCATCGACAGGACGTTGGCGTCGAGCGGCAGGCCGGCCATGTAGACGACGGCGTCGGCGACAAGCTTGGCGGGGATGGTCGGCTCGCTGGCGGTCTCGCCATTCGCCTGCAGCACGCCGCCACCCATTTTCGCCGTCATGTCGGTCGAGGCGTTGCCGATGTCGATCTGGCCGCAGGCGATGTCGAAGGGGCGGCCGTCGAGTGCTGTCGATTTGGTCAGGCCGGAGACGGCGTGTTTCGTCGCGGTATAGGGCGCCGAGAAGGGGCGAGGCGTCGAGGCGGAGATCGAGCCGTTGTTGATGATACGGCCGCCCTGCGGCGTCTGCGCCTTCATCAGCTTCATCGCCTGCTGGGTGCAGAGGAAGGCGCCGGTCAGGTTGGCGGCGACGATGGCATTCCACTGCTCGAAGGTGATGTCTTCCATCGGCACGGCCGGCAGGCTCATGCCGGCATTGTTGACGAGCAGATCGAGGCGGCCGAAATCGTGGCGGATGGTCTGGAAGAGGGTGGCCACCGATTGCGGATCGCCGACATCGGCGGCGAAGGCCCGGACCGTGCCGGTGGTATGGGCGGCCATTTCGCGTGCGGTCGCCTGCAGAACGTCGGAGCGGCGGCCGGAGATGACGACGGTGAAGCCGCTTTCGACGAGCGCCTCGGCAATGGCGCGGCCGATGCCGGTGCCGCCGCCGGTCACCAGTGCTATTCTGTCGTGGGTCGGTGTCGTCATCGGTCAATCCCTCCGCGGCTCAGGCGATTGCCTATCTCAGCAGGATGTCAGTTCCGGGTAAAGACGTAGTCGGTTTCCTGCCTGAGCGTTTCCCCCGGCCGCAGCACGGCCTCAGGGAAACCGGCATGGTTGACCGCGTCGGGCCAGATCTGCGTTTCCAGGCAAAAGCCGGCGAAGGGACCGTAGCGGCGGCCTTCGAGGCCGGGGACTGGGACGTTCATCTTGAAGCCGGTGTAGAACTGCACGCCGGGTTCGGTGGTGCGGACTTCCAGCGAAACGCCCGAATTGATGCTGCGCACCAGCGCGACGGATTGCTTGGGGCCGCGGGCGTCGGCGAGGCAGAAATTGTGGTCGTAGGCGATTTTCTCGCCTTCCATTTGGCGGCGCAGCGGCGTCATGGAGCGCAGGTCGAAGGCCGTGCCCTCGACGGCGCGGATTTCGCCGGTCGGCACCTGCAGCGCGTCCGTCGGCAGGTAGTGATTGGCAGCAATCATCGCGTCGTGGCCCAGTGCGTCGGCGGCGCCGTCGAGATTGAAATAGCTATGCTGGCAGACATTGCAGATGGTCGCGCGGTCGGTCGTGCTCTCGTAGACGACATTGAGCACGCCGCCGTCGGTGACGGTGTACGTGCAGGTGACTGTGCAATTGCCGGGATAGCCGGCCCGGCCGTCGGGATCGGTGATCTCAAGCACGACGCGGTGTTCGGCGCGGGCGAGGATCCTCCACAGCCGCTTGGCAATGCCGTCGCTGCCGCCGTGCAGGTGGGTCACGCCCTTTTCGTTCAATTCGAGCTGATAGGCCGTGCGGTCAATCGAAAAGCGGCCACCGCCGATGCGGTTGGCGTTGCGGCCCGGCGTCGCGCCGAAATAGGGGGAGTGATCGAGATAGTCCTGAAAATTCTCGAAGCCGAGAACCAGCGGTGCGGCGTGGCCGTCGAGGCGCAGGTCCTGGATGACCGAGCCCCAGGTGAGGATATTTGCGGTCAGCCCGCCGCCGCGGATGGTCAGGCGGTGAACCGGTTCGCCAGACGGCAGATGGCCGAAGATTTCAGTTTCTGTCTGCACGGCTTTATCCTCCACTTATTCCGGCGGCAAACTGCGTCATTTCGTGCAGCGCGGCAACCGAAAAGTCATACAATTCACGACGGATCGCCGCCGCGGCCGATCCTGTTCACAGCATCTTCTGGTAGACGATGAAAGGCGACTTCGCTGCGATCCGGTCGTAGAGCTGGCGGGCCGTGGCGTTGAATTCCTGCGTCATCCAGTAGACCTTCGGCGTCCCTGCCGCCTGCGCCCTTACATAGACCGCCTCGATCAGCGCGCGGCCGATCCCCTGTCCGCGCACGTCCGGATCGGCATAGAGGTCCTGCAGATAGCAGACCGGATTTTCAAACCAGCAGGAGCGGTGGAAGAGGAAATGCGTGAGCCCGACCGGCCGGCCGTCGAGCACCGCCAGCAGACCGGCAAACTCATGCGCGTCGCCGCTCAAGAGGCGTGAGAAGGTCAGCGCATAGATCTCCTCCGGCAGGGTGGTTTCGTAGAAGGCCAGATAGGCCTTCCACAGACGGCGCCAGTCGGCTTCGTCGGCGCGCTCGAGCGGCCGAATGACCAGATCGGCCGTCATGTCCTGCCCTTCCCGATATCGGCGAGATCATAGGGCGTCGTCTGGTAGATATCGTTGATCCAGTTGCCGAACAACAGATGCGCGTGGCTGCGCCAGCGGTTCTGTGGCGGCAGTTCCGGGTCGTTGTGGGGGAAATGGTTGTGCGGCATCTTGATCGGCACGCCGGCATTCACGTCGCGGAAATATTCCTCCGACAGCGAGGTCGAATCATATTCGACATGGTTGAAGACGTAGAGGCGGTTGCCGGCCTTCTCATGCACGAAGCAGACGCCCATCTCGTCGGATTCCATCAGGATTTCCAGTCCCGGCACCTTCTCGATATCGGCGCGGCGCACTTCGGTCCAGCGCGATACCGGGATCTGGAAATCGTCGGAGAAGCCGTTCAGATAGACCGACGACGGGTTGAGATTGTGGTGACGGTAGACGCCGAAAGCCTTTTCCTTCAGCGTGTGTTTCGGCACGCCGTGGAAATGGTAGATCGCCGCCATGGCGCCCCAGCAGATGTTGAGCGTCGAATGGACATGGGTGTGCGTCCAGTCGAAGATCTCTCGCATCTCGCCCCAGTAGGTGACGTCCTCGTAGTCCAGCGTCTCGACCGGCGCGCCGGTGATGATCAGGCCGTCGAACCTGCGATGCTTGACCTCGTCCCAAGTGTCGTAGAAGGCGAGCAGATGGTCTTCCGGTGTGTTCTTCGCCTTGTGGCCGCCGAGCCGGATCAGCGAAAGCTCGACCTGCAGCGGCGTGGCGCCGACGAGGCGCGCCATCTGCACCTCGGTCTTGATCTTGTTCGGCATGAGGTTCAGGAGCCCGATCTGCAGCGGGCGGATGTCCTGGCGGATCGCCGCGGTTTCGGTCATCACCCTGACGCCCTCTTTCACGAGGGTTTCAAAAGCGGGCAGCGTATCGGGAATCTTGATGGGCATGGGCAACACTCGGGTCAGGATAAGCGGAACAAAAAAACCGGCAACGACAAGATCGCTACCGGCCCGCTTTGCTTGCGCATGCACGGCCCTTTAGCAACTTGTTTAACGTGGCTGCAAGCCGGCCGGCCAAATCACCACGAATGCGGATATAGCGCCGCGAACGGCTAAAATCAATGGTGGCGCATGGCCACAGCGGCCTATCGGCCTGCAACCTAGCCGCCAGTTCCGTCAGTTCCTTCCGAGGCAAGTTTGGAGCAATCGCCATCTTGAGGGGATGCCCGCTTCCGGCGCTTTGTGGGCGTCAGGCAGGGATGATGGTGTCCCGCGCCAGCCGCTTCGGCGCCGCCGGCTTATGGAGATCACGCCGGTCAGACGCTTGTTGCGTCCCGGCAGAGGGAGAACTTGAACCTCGCACATGCCGCGCACACCGTCATCACTATTCTCCTCCAGGCAATAATCGACATCTGTATCGCCGCCCAGGCCTTTGGCCAGGGCGTATTCGGGCTGCCGCTCAAAGGTTGTGTGGCTGATCCCAGGCAACATCACGAATTGCTCGAATGTCTGGAACGCTGCGGCGGCGCGGGTCGCTGTCCGGTAGGAGGCGTTTGGCGTCTTGCCGGCAAGGTTCGTCTGCGCTGACCACAGAGACTGACCGGCGCTCCCCAAATGGTCGCCCAGCGACTGATAGGCCACCATCAGGCCGGTTGCGAGCTGAGGCGGATCGACGACCGGGAAGCGGCCACTCTGCTTGACGTAGGAGGCCATGAGATAGGGCATATCGTCTTCGCCCAGGCGGGCGTGGTCCACATACTGCACCCGAACGGGGCCCGTGCCACGGTGCTTCAGGTCCAGCATGTCGGCTGCCTTGCTGGAAAGGTCGATGATGCGACCGTGGTGAAAGGGACCGCGATCGTTGACGCGCACGACGAGCGACGAACCGTTTTCAATATTGGTCACGCGCACATAGCTGGGCAGCGGAAGGGTCGGATGCGCGGCAGAAAGGTGATCCGGGTCGTAAATTTCGCCGTTTGCGGTCAGGCGCCCGCGAAACGCCGAGCCGTACCAGGAAGCGACGCCCCTCTTGTCGTAGTTCGGCTCTTCCTTCGGATGATAGCGCTTGCCTCTCACCACATAGGGCTTGCCGATCACATAGCGGCCGCCGCCCTTGTGAATTTTCTTGCCGTAGGCGACCCGCGGGCCCGCCTTCACGCCGTATGCCTTTTCGGAAATATATCCCTTGCTGTCCGGCGCTTGCGTGGTCGTGCAGGCAGCACAGCTGCAGCAGACCATCGTGATCGCCAGCCATCGCAGGCCTCTGACAGCCGTCCTTACATCAAACCCCATGCGTCCAACGCTGGCGACAGCCCTCCGTGCATCTGCGGCAAGCCCGTCACGCGCTTGCAGTCCGCTGTGCATCGGGTCGAGGGACAGACGGCTTTGCAGCTGAGGCACTCGTCGATGTATTGCTGCATTCTGGGGACGGCCCATAAATTCGCTCCTTCCGCGTATAGAAGCGGAGCCGATGCCAAAAGGTTCCATTAGTACATGCGAATATACGCCGCCTTTTCATTTGGGCCGGTCGCTGACGACGCCACCGCGGAGGCCGGCGCGTGGCAGTGGTAGGACTGCAGCTTCGCCTCGAGGCACGGAGCGGTTATCGTGCAGCCACGGAACAGGCGGGCCTTGGGGCACTTTGCCGTCCCAGTTCGAACTGGAACCGTTAAATCTCGGACTGTTTGGAACGCGCTGCCTACCCAAAATCCGGGGCGTGTGCTATGTTCGGCGATGTCGAAGGTCACTGTCATGCGCGGGTTGCTGGCATTGGTAGCGTTGATGTTCGCGGCGACGATGGTGGCCGCGGGGGATCGCTTGTTTGATGCCGTTGCAGCCGGGGATGCCGGCGCCGTCGAGCAGGCACTTGCAGCGGGCGCGGCTGTCGACGCTCGGGCACCCGACCAGGCAACGCCTCTCATCAACGCCGCTCTCGCCGACCAGCCCGCGATCGCCGAATTGCTGATCGGCAAAGGCGCCAATGCCATGGCGCGCAATTCGGGCGGCTTCACGCCGCTTCACGCCGCGGCCTTTTCCGGCAGTGTGCCGATCAGCAAGCTCTTGCTCGACCACGGCGCGACGCTCGACGATGCGGCCAACAAAGCCGGTGTGACGCCTCTGATGGTCGCGGGCGAGGAAAATCACGTCGCCCTGGCGACGTTTCTGATCACCGAGGGCGCCGATGTCGGCAAGGCGGAGGTGCACGGCTACACGCCGATCACGCGGGCATTCTGGAAGGGCAACACGGACATCGTCCGGCTTTTCAAGCGGCATGGCGCGACCTGCCCTCCGGCCAGCTTTCTCGGTGAGCAAGATTACGCGAAGTGCATGGAAATTCGCGATTGAACAGGAGACACAAATGGATGCGATAAGCAAAAGGCGCTTCACGCGCGGCATTCGCGGTTCAGTGGCGTTGTTCGCCGTGGTTGGCGCAGCGGCCGCCGGCGGATCATCGGCTTTCGCCGACGACTCGGTGAACACCGGCTACTTCGGCGGCGTGGCGATCATGGGATACGACACGGTAGCCTATTTCACCGAAGGCAGAGCGACGAAGGGCTCCGAGAAATTCTCCTACGAATGGCTGGGGACGCCGTGGCATTTCGCCAATGAGAAACACCGCGAAATGTTCATCACCGAACCAACCAAATATGCGCCTCAATATGGCGGTTACTGCGCGGGCGAGGTCGCGCTCGGGTCGGTCACGATCAATATCGATCCGGAAGCCTTCAAGATCATCGATGGCAAGCTCTACCTGATCTACGCCAAGGACGCGGCGGAGTGGTTCGCCGCCCACGCGGCTGAGGAAGTGCCGAAGGCCGAGGAAAACTGGCCGAAGGTCGCCGCCAATCTCGAACTGGACCAGTATCACTAACCACGACGGGATCGCGTCTATTCCGTCGGTGAGAAGTGGAAGACCTTGCTGGAGTTGGCGTAGGTATAGCCGGTTTCGCCGGGCGGCTCTGTTCGCCTGTAGACCGGACCGCAATCGGCCTGACCGAAGGCATTTTCACTTTGCTCGCAGAGCATGTCCCTTTTGACGAAGACGCGCTCGGTCATCATCTGCGTCATCGAGCGGAATGCCGCCTTGCCGTCGGGTTCGATCTGCATGAGCGCCGGGCTTCCCGAGGGCTCGGTCTTTCCCCGCAGGAGTTTGCCAACGACGATGCTTGCGATCTCGTCACCGTTCAGCCGGTCACGCTCGTCGCCCTTGAAGCCGAACGGCCATTCCGGCAGGCCGGCCTCGCGCAGGGCATCGAGGATGGAGGCGAGATCCCGCTCGTTGCGGAAATGGCCAAAGCTGAGCCGCCAGCCCGCCAGGCAATCGCTTCGGGGAAATAGGCGTAGACCATCGGCGACGACCGCGCGGGCATCATCAATGCGACCGGCCCCGACATAGGCCAGAGCGAGCGGCGTTGCGAAATCGCCGTTGCCCGGCGAACCATCGCGAGCGCGTTCAAAATTGTCGAAGGCCTTCGTGTTGTCGCGCAGCAGGTAAAAGACCAGACCTGCCGTGAGCCGATCAACGGCGGAGAGGTTCGGATCGTATCGCAGCGCGGTCTCGACGGCGACTGCAGCTTCGGCATGGTTGCCGGCAAACAATTGAACGTAGGCAACCGCCATTTGCGCTTCGGCATCGGCGGAGCCAAGCGACACGGCCTGCTGCGCCGTGGCGATCGCCTGCTCGTAGCGGCGGTCGACGACCTGCATGACGGCAAGAACGGCGTAGGGCGACGACAGGTCGGGATCGAGCGCCAGGGCGCGGCTCGCCTTGTCGTAGGCTCTTTTTCGCGCCAGCGCGCTTTGGAGGACGTCGTCGTAGGCGCTGCGCCAGACATAAGCGGTGGCCCGGGCGTCGGCTGCGAAGGCGTCTGCAAAACCCGGGTCGAGCGCCTCCGCCTTGTCAAAGAGCGCCAGAGCCTCGAGCATCCGGGACCGGCGACCGGTGCGCGCCGCCTGCTCGGCCCTCAGGTAGTAGTCATATGCTTCGAGATTTGCGGTCGGCGGACGGGCAAGCTGCTCGGTCTCGGACTGAGTGAGTTGCAGGCCGAGCGCTTCGGCGATCTGCCGGCTCATTTCGTCCTGCAAGGTGAAGACGCTTCCCGCGGCGCGGTCAAATCGGTTCGCCCAGAGATGGTCGCCGCTTGCGGCATCGATCAGTTGCGCATTGACGCGGATTTTTTCGCCGGTCCGCTGCGCGCTGCCCTCGATAACGAAGCGGACGCCGAGATCGCGGCCGATTTCGGGCAGAACGCGGGCCTTACCTTTGTAGGCGAACACCGAATTGCGGGCGATGACGTCAAGGTCCGAGAGCTTGGCGAGATCGGTGATCAGGTTGTCGGTAATGCCATCGGTGAAATAGTCCTGGTCCGGGTCGCCGCTCAAATTGATGAACGGCAACACCGCGACGGACAGCCGTTGCGGCGCAAACGCCCCTTGCCATGTAAACACAATTGCGACGGCCGTGATCAGCAGCGCTGCGACCGTTGCCAGGATCATGGCCCGTCGACCCGGTCGGCGTCCAGCGGTAACGACTTTTCCCGCCTGCGAGGGGTCGAGCAGAACGCGGTAGACGCGAACCGGGTCGGCGATATTTTTCAGGTGCTGCTCACCAAGAGCCGAGAAGCCGACATCGGCCTTGTGGACCGCGTGATCGAAGGCTGTGCCGGATATGCAGATGCCGCCGGGCTGGGCCAGCCCCTGCAGTCGGGCGGCGATGTTGACGCCGTCGCCATAGATGTCATCGCCCTCGACAATGATGTCGCCGAGATTGACGCCGATGCGAAACTGAATTCGCCGTGTCTCGGATACGCCCTGATCGCGGCCGGCCATTTTCCGCTGGATCGCCGCGGCACACTGGACGGCGTCGACAATGCTCGCGAACTCAACCAGCGCACCATCGCCCATCAGCTTGATGATCCGGCCGTGGAACTCTTCGATAGCGGGATCGACCACCTCCCGGCGGCAGGCCTTCAGCCGGGCCAGCGTGCCGCCCTCGTCCTCTCCCATGAGCCGGCTGTAGCCGACCACATCGGAATCAACTATCGCGGTGAGCCGCCTCTCCATGTCTCTGCCCACCCTTTCGATCGTCGACAAGCGAAAGCCGGGCATTCTACCACGTCAAAGGCCCGCAGGCGCAGCTTCACCGACAAGCGGAA
The DNA here is from genome assembly GCF_000379605.1 of Rhizobium giardinii bv. giardinii H152. Taxonomy (GTDB): domain Bacteria; phylum Pseudomonadota; class Alphaproteobacteria; order Rhizobiales; family Rhizobiaceae; genus Pararhizobium; species Pararhizobium giardinii. The sequence continues at coordinate 249,218 of NZ_KB902702.1, forward strand.
GAGCGATTATTGGGTCGCCGGATCAAATTGCTCGGGCCTACTACCCCTCCAGTTCTTCCCGCAGCATCTCCAGTTCAAGCCATTCCTCTTCCATCTGCGTGATGGATGCCCGCAGTTTCTCGAGTTCGGTGGCGAGGGTGGAGAAGCGGGTGGGGTTCTTGGAAAACAGGGTGGGGTCGGCCATTTCCCTTTCGCGCCGGTCGATCTCGGCCTGCGCCTTTTCCATCTCCTTCGGCAGGTTTTCCAGCGCGAATTTCTGCTTGAAGGAGAGCTTGCCCCTGGCCGCCTTCGGGGCGGCGGCGGAACTGCCATTGTCGGCGGACCTGGCTTTCTCGGCCTTGTCGGCGCGCTTCTTTTCCTCCTGCGCGCCCTTGCGCTGCGCCATCATGTCGGAATAGCCGCCGGCATATTCGATCCAGCGGCCGTCGGGCGCGTCCGGGTTGGCGGGCGCGATGGTCGAGGTGACGGTGCGGTCGAGAAAGTCGCGGTCATGGGACACGAGGATGACGGTGCCGGAAAAGCCGGCGACGATTTCCTGCAGAAGGTCGAGCGTCTCGATGTCGAGGTCGTTGGTCGGTTCGTCGAGGATCAGGAGGTTGGTCGGGCGCGACAGGATGCGCGCGAGGATGAGGCGGGCGCGTTCGCCGCCCGACAGGTTCTTGATCGGCGTGCGCGCCTGCTCCGGCTGGAACAGGAATTCCTTCATGTAGCCGGTGACATGGCGCTGCTCGCCGTTGACCAGCAGGTTTTCGCCGCGGCCGTCGGTGAGGTAATGGGCGAGCGTTTCCTCCGGGTTCAGATCCTCGCGCTTCTGGTCGAGCGTGGCGATCTCCAGATTGGTGCCGAGCCTGACTGTGCCGCTGTCGGGTTCGATCTGGCCGGTCAGCATCTTGAGCAGTGTCGTCTTGCCGGCGCCGTTCGGGCCGACGAGGCCGATGCAATCGCCGCGATGGACGCGGATCGCGAACGGCGCGACGATCACCCGCTCGCCATAGGCCTTGGTGATCTTTTCGGCCTCGATCACCAGCTTGCCCGATTCCTGCGCGTCGGTAACGGTGGCCTGTACGGTGCCCTGCGGCCCCTTGTGGCCGCGATATTTCGAGCGCAGGTCCTGCAGCGCCCCGAGGCGGCGCATGTTGCGCTTGCGCCTTGCGGTGACGCCGTAGCGCAGCCAGTGCTCCTCGCGCTCGATCTCCTTGCCGAGCTTGTGCTGCTCCAGTTCTTCCGCCTCCAGCACCTGATCACGCCAGGCCTCGAAAAAGGCAAAGCCCTGATTGAGGCGGCGCGACTGGCCACGATCGAGCCAGACGGTGGCGGTCGAGACCTTTTCGAGGAAGCGCCGGTCGTGCGAGATGAGGACGAGCGCGCTTCTGGTCTTCTGCAGTTCGCCTTCCAGCCATTCGATGGTCGGCAGGTCGAGATGGTTGGTCGGCTCGTCGAGCAGGAGGATGTCCGGCTCCGGCGCCATGACGCGGGCAAGGGCGGCGCGGCGGGCTTCGCCGCCGGACAGGTCGTTTGGGTTTTCCTCGCCGGTCAGGCCGAGATGCGAGAGCAGGTAGGTGACGCGATAAGGGTCGTCGCCCGGCCCAAGGCCCGCCTCGGCATAGGCCTGCACGGTGGCGTAGCCGGCAAAATCCGGGGCCTGTTCGAGATAGCGGACGGTTGCGGCCGGATGGCGGAAGACCTCGCCGGTCTGCGGCTCGACAAGGCCGGCGGCGATCTTCAAAAGCGTCGACTTGCCCGAGCCGTTGCGGCCGACGAGGCAGATGCGGTCGCCGGGCTCGACCTGCAGGTTGGCGCCGGCAAGCAGCGGCGTGCCGCCGAAGGAAAGGAAGATATCGTCGAGTTTCAGAATAGGCGGCGCCACGGTCAGGCTCCCGAAAGGTCATAAGGTCGGGCAAGGACGATGGCCCGGCCGGAGGAAAGGGTGAAGCGGACGGTGCCTTCGGCGACATTGGAAATCGTGCGCGAAGAACCGAACGGCAGATGGAAATCCGTAAGCGGATAGCGGGCGCCCGTAATCGAGAGGCCGGCCAGCGTTTCAAGGCCGAGAACCGAAAACAGGCTGCCCTTCGGCAGGTCGATGTCGCACGTGCCGGGCAGCAGCGGATAGGCCTCTTCCTCGCCGGAGGTCAGAAGCACGTCGAGGCCGTCCTCGGCCAGCTTGACGGCGTAGAGAAGATGCATGAAGGCATGGTCGCTGCGCTCGCCGCCGAGCGCGCCGGCAAAGACCAAACGCCTTGCCCCACGCGCCACGGCTTCCGCCGTGGCGATCTCGCCGTCCGTCTCGTTCTTGGCGGCGGGATAGGGCTGACGCGCAATGTCCGGCCATTCGTCGATCTGGGCCTGCGTCGTGGAATCGAAATCGCCGACCCAGAGCTCCGGCGAAAGCCCGAGCGCCTTGGCATGCCGCATGCCGCCATCGGCGGCGATGACGCGCGCGCCTCTCAGATGTCCCGCCAGACGATCCGTCGGCGTAAGCTCGCCGCCCATCAATATCACGAAAGCCTGTTTGCTCATGGCGCAAGGCCATAGCTTAAACAGGGGCCGAAGGGGAAGAGGCGGGCGGGGTTTTGTTCCTCCCTCTTCTCCCCGGCGGGGAGAAAGTGGCGCGAAGCGCCGGATGAGGGGGTGCGGTTGGCGCCGAAATCGCCGCGGAGACCCCCTCATCGCCTCGCATGCGCTCGGCACTTCTCCCCGACGGGGAGAAGAGGGAGATTGACGCAAGCGGGTGGCCTATGAGGTGCTTTCAAGCGCCGGTTGCCGGCTTGTCGCCATGTCCGGCGTTTTCGCGGTTTTGATGGATGCGTTCCATGCCGGCGACAAACTTGTCGAACAGGACGGCAAAGGCGGCGACATCGTCCGCCGGCCAGTCGGCGAGGATGGTTTCGATCACGCCGCGTTTGACCGCCTGCACCTCGCGCATCAGCTTCTTGCCGAGGTCGGTCATGACGACGATGATGCGCCGGGCATCGGCCTGCGAGGCTTCCCGCCGCAGGGCGCCGCGCGCCACCATGTCGGAGACGATGCGGCTGGCGCGCGAGGGGTCGATGCGCATGAAATCGGCGATCGTGCCGACCGTCACCTCGCCCTCCGGCTCGGCGCGGCGGACCGCATCGAGCACGTCGAGGTGGGAGATTTCCAGCCCCGGCGCGACATTGTCTATTGCCAGGCGGGCGAGCACCCGCCGCCCGACCAGAAGCCGCCAGCGCCCCATCGAACGGCCGATCAAGGCGCGGTGCGCCTCGCCATCTTCGCCGCCTGTCTTTTTTTCCGGTGTGTCGTGTTCCATGAACGGACCATAGCAAAGCGCGACACCGCCATAAAGCCGGAATATGCGGTTCGCATAAATGTGCTGTTGACAATTATATGCTAATAGCACATAAAATGCCTACCGCAACCGGAGCCTTCCCATGGACATGCACGCCGCACCGGCGCGGCTCGTTTCGAGCCACGCGCTTCGCCTGACGCTTTTCCTCTTCCTGATGACGGCGCTGTTCATGGCGACGCTGGACAACCAGATCGTCGCGACGGCGCTGCCGACCATCGTCGCCGAATTCGGCGAGATGGAGCGGTTCGGCTGGATCGGCTCGGCCTATCTGCTCGCCACCTGCGCGGTGATGCCGCTCTACGGCAAGCTCGGCGACCTGTTCGGCCGCAAATATGTGATGCTTGCGGCGGTGGCGATCTTCACGCTGGGATCTGTCGCCTGCGGTCTCGCCGTGTCGATGAACACGCTGATCGCGGCGCGTGTGCTGCAGGGGCTCGGTGGCGGCGGCATCATGGTGTCGATCTTCTCGATCACCGCCGACCTGTTCGAGCCGCGCCAGCGCGCCCGCTACCAGAGCTATTCGAGCCTGGTGCTGATGGCGTCCGGCGCCATCGGCCCGGTGCTCGGCGGCACGATGAGCGACCTGTTCGGCTGGCGGTCGATCTTCCTCGTCAATATCCCGATCGGGCTGCTCGTGATTGCCGGCCTGTTCTTCTTCCTGCCCTATCGCCGACCGACGCGGCTGCCGACGATCGATTATGCCGGGGCGCTTCTCATCGCCGGCGCTGCGACCAGCGTCGTGCTCCTGGGCGACGGCGCGGAACTGTTCGGCTCGCTGTTTTCGCCAGGTAGCCTTGCGGTCGTCGTGATCGGCACGCTTTGCGTCGTCGCCTGGGTGCTGGTCGAGCGGCGCGCGCCGGAGCCGATCGTGCCGCTGACGCTGTTCCGCAACCCGACCTTCAGCCTGATGCTGGTGATTTCGCTGATGAGCGGCGCCGTCGGCATCGGCATGGTCAATTATTTCGCGCTGTTCCTGCAGACGACGACGGGCCTGACGCCGTCGGCGGCCGGGCTTCTCTTCGTCCTCTTGACGGGCGGCATCGTCGTCGGCTCGCTGACGGCGGGGCGGCTGATAGCGCTCTCCGGCCGCTACAAGCCGTTTGCGATCGTCAGCGCCAGCCTGACGGCCCTGGCCTTGCTGATGTTCACGCAGGTCCACCCCGGGACGCCGCTCTTCATCATCGGCGCCATCATGGCGCTGCACGGCATCGGCATAGGTTTCGGCCAGCAGGTGCCGGTCATCGGCGTGCAGAACATGGCGTCGCGCGGCGATGTCGGCGCTGCCACCGGTGCCGTGACCCTGTCGCGCATGGGTGGCGCCTCGATCGCCATCTCCATCTACGGCGCCATCATCGCCGCCGGTCTGGCACGCGGCGCAGTCTCGATCCCGGGCGTCGAGGACATCGAAAAGCTGACGCCGCTGATGCTTTCGGCACTGCCGGAGGCAACCCGCCGGCTGGTCGCCGAAAGCTACACGGCCGCCTTCCAGCCGCTGTTTTTGACGGCCGTCGGTATCTCGCTGATCGCGCTTGTCTCGGCGATCAGCCTCAAGGCGGTGAAGTTGCCGCAGAAGGTGGTGGGTTGAGAAGTCTGATCATGACCTTTGTGAGAGGGTCGGAGCGAAGCGGAGGTGAGGGGTTCTTTTTCGCTGAAAAGAAAGTCCCCTCCCCAACCCCTCCCCACAAGGGGGAGGGGCTTGACCGCGCAAGTGGTCGCCTCCGGCCACCAGTATCATCGAGGGGAGATTTCACGAGGTCCAGAGGGTGAAGCCTCTTGGCGTGTCGGAGCGATTGTCCGGAGGTCGCTCGTGGCCCCTTGCCAAGAATTTCACCGGCGTCTAAATCTTCTGCTGCTCTAACGGGGTGCCGTTCGCTCTCTTGAACGTTCGGCTGAGAGGCTTTGACAAGCCAACCCGCGGAACCTGATCCGGTTTGCACCGGCGGAGGGATTAGACGGCACATTTCAGCGCCCTATTCCCAACACTTGGATTTAAAGGAGGCGCCGATGCGCAAGGCATTCATTCCCTTTCTGGCGGCAATTGCCGCAATCACCACGGCGTCTTCCGTTGCGGCCGCCGACAGGACGCTGACCGTCTACACCTATGAAAGCTTCACCAGCGAATGGGGCCCGGCCGCCAAGGTTGCCGAAGCCTTCGAGAAGACCTGCGACTGCAAGGTCGAGTATGTCAGCGTCGCCGACGGCGTCGAGCTTTTGACCCGGCTGAAGCTCGAAGGTGCGGCCTCCAAGGCCGATATCGTGCTCGGCCTCGACACCAATCTCGTCTCCGAAGCCAAGGCGACCGGTTTCTTCGCGCCGCATGGCCTCGATCTCTCCGCCGTCAAGGTGCCCGGCGGCTTCACCGACGATACCTTCGTTCCCTACGACTACGGCCACTTCGCAGTGATCTACGACACCGAGACGATGAAGGAGCCGCCGAAGAGCCTGAAGGAGTTGGTCGAGGGCGATCCCGCCCAGAAGATCGTCATCGAGGATCCGCGCACCTCGACGCCGGGCCTTGGTCTCTTGCTGTGGGTCAAGTCGGTCTATGGCGATCAGGCAGGTAGCGCCTGGGCGAAGCTCAAGGATCGCGTTCTGACGGTTACGCCCGGCTGGTCCGAGGCTTACGGCCTGTTCACCAAGGGCGAGGCGCCGATGGTGCTGTCCTACACCACCTCGCCCGCCTACCACATGGTGGCGGAAAACACCGAACGCTATCAGGCGGCGGCCTTTTCGGAAGGTCACTACATCCAGATCGAAGTGGCCGGCATGACGAAGAATGCCAAGGACCCGGCGCTTGCCAGGGATTTCCTTTCCTTCGCTACCGGACCGGAATTCCAGTCGATCATCCCGACGACCAACTGGATGATGCCGGTGGCCGCCACCAAGGAGCCGCTGCCGGATGCTTTCGGCAAGCTGGTCAATCCGGAAAAGACCTTCCTCATGTCCTCGGACGAGGTTGCCGCCAACCGCAAGGCCTGGATCGACGAGTGGCTCGCCGCCATGAGCAAGAACTGAGACAGCAGGTGATGATCGTTTCGTCTGTGCAAGTGCCCCTCTCCCCGCGAGCGGAGAGAGAGCGAGGGTGAGGGGCCGGATAACGCATCGAAAACCGATAAGGCTCCTATGATCGAGCGCATTGAGAGACGTTTCACGGTTGCCGCCGGCGCGCTCTGCCTCGGCGGCATCGTTCTGTTCGTCTGCCTCGCCGCCTATGCCCTGCTTGCCTTCGATGAGCCGGGTGCGGCGGGGCAAGCCGGCTTGTTCGACGCCTATGTCTGGCGCGTCACGCGGTTCACGCTGCTGCAGGCCGCGCTGTCGACATTCCTGTCGATCATGCTCGCCATTCCCGTTGCCCGCGCGCTGGCGCGGCAACCGTCCTTTCCCGCGCGTGTCTGGATCATCCGGTTGCTGGCGCTGCCGCTTGGCCTGCCGGCGCTGGTCGCCGCCCTGGGGCTGATCGGTATCTGGGGACGGCAGGGACTGCTCAACACGGCGCTTGCCTGGCTGGGGCTGGATCAGCCGATCAGCATCTACGGCCTGTCCGGCATCCTGCTGGCGCATGTGTTCTTCAACCTGCCACTGGCCGCGCGGCTGATGCTCGGCGGGCTGGAACGGATTCCCGGCGAATACTGGCTGGTCGGCGCCAATCTCGGCATGCGGCCGCTTTCGATCTTCCGCTTCATCGAGTGGCCTGCCATTCGCGGACTGCTGCCGGGCATTGCCGGCCTGATCTTCATGCTCTGCATCACCAGCTTCACCCTGGTGCTGACGCTCGGCGGCGGGCCGGCGGCGAGTACCATCGAGGTGGCGATCTATCAGGCGCTGCGCTTCGATTTCGATCCGCCGCGTGCGATCGCCCTGTCGCTGCTACAGATTGCCCTGACGGGGGTGTTGCTGGTGGCGATGCGCCTGTTGACGCCAAGCGTGGAGGAAGGCCATGGCAGCGGCCGCGAGGTCAGGCGCTTCGACGGCCGCAATCTCTCCGGCAAGGCGGGCGACGGCCTGGCCATCGTATTGGCCGTGCTGTTCCTTGCACTGCCGCTCGGCTCCGTCATCGCCTCCGGTCTGCAGTCCGATCTCTGGAAGCTCATGGGTGATCCGATGGCGCAGCGGGCCTTTGTCACCAGCCTTGTCATTGCGTTTGTGTCAGGCACGCTCTGCGTCGCGGCGACGGCGCTGATGATCCGTTCGCGGCAGGTCGCGCTCGCGCCGAGACGCCCACCGAAGCTCAATCGCGGATTTGCCGGCCTTATTTCCATGAGTGCGTCGCTGGTGCTGCTGGTGCCGCCCGTCGTGCTGGGGGCGGGGTGGTTCCTGCTGCTGCGGCCGCTCGGCGATGTCGCCGCCTTTGCGCCGCTGCTGGTCATCCTGATCAACATGCTGATGGCGCTGCCCTTCGTCTACCGCGTGCTGGAGCCGGCCATGGCAAGCCATTCGGCCCGCACCGGCAGGCTTGCCGCGAGCCTCGGTCTCGGCGGCTGGCACCGGCTGCGGTTTGTCGACTGGCCGGTGCTGCGCAGGCCGGTGCTGATGGCGCTGTCCTTTGCCTGCGCCCTGTCGCTCGGCGATCTCGGCGCCGTGGCGCTGTTCGGGTCGCAGGATATGGTCACGCTGCCCTGGCTGCTCTATAGCCGGATGGGCAGCTACCGCTCCACCGATGCGGCGGGGCTTGCGCTGTTTCTCGGCCTGGTCTGCCTCGCGCTGACCATCGCCGGCACGCCATCTGCGGCGAAGTATGACCAGGGGAGCAAAAATGCCGCAGCGTGACACGCAGACAGCCATTCGCCTCGGCGGCGTGCGCGTGAAGTTCGACAAGACGGAACTGCACTTCGATTGCGCGATCCGGCAAGGCGAGATCGTTGCGATTACCGGCGCCTCGGGCTCCGGCAAATCGACCCTCCTTAATATCGTCGCCGGTTTCGAGACCCCGGATGCGGGTGTGATCGAGATTCTCGGCGAAAATGTCGCCAGCCGCGATCCGGCCGACCGGCCGGTCTCGGTGATCTTCCAGGAACACAACCTGTTTTCGCATCTCGACGTCGCCACCAATATCGCGCTCGGCATCGATCCGGCCCTGAGACTGGGCGTGAAGGAGCGCGGAAAGGTTGCCTCGGCGCTGATGCGCGTCGGGCTCGAAGGCTTCGGCAAGCGGCTGCCGCCGACGCTCTCCGGCGGCGAGCGCCAGCGGGTGGCGCTCGCGCGCGCCTTGGTCCGGCGCAAACCTGTCCTTCTTCTCGACGAGCCCTTCGCGGCGCTCGACCCGGGCTTGCGCTCCGGCATGACCAGCCTGCTCCTCGATCTGCACGCGCAGGAAGGCAATACGATGCTGGTCGTCACGCACCATCCGGACGACGTGCGGGCGCTGGCAGACAGCGTCATCTTCCTCGACGAGGGACGTGTCCTGCTGCACGAATCCAAGGCGCAATTTCTCGATCACACCGACAGTCCGGTCGTCGCGCGTTTTCTCGGAAAATGAACATCGCCTGCGATGATTGCCACAATTTGAACGTTGGCCTATGCGACGGCCAAGCGCGAAATCCCCGCGGCGCCATGCTCGCGTGTCCGTTGCAGGGATATCACGGGGCAACTATTTCTATGGGCATATGCTAGGCACGCGTGGCGTGGATAGGCTACAGCAGTCCTATTGCTGTCATGGCCGCCTGACCTATGTACGCGGCTGTAAAGAATATCGAATTTCCCTGGCGGCCGACCGCAGGGATATTCGCGCGGCTGGCCCGAAAGACTGGAAACGAGCTGAGGCATGAACAGAACGACAGGCACGGATCCGCAGTCTTCGGAGAAAAGCTCCGGCGTATCCCTGCGTGCGGCAAGCGCGCTCGCCGGCATGCTGCTGCTCGCCGGCTGCCAGTCGGTGATCGAGCAGACCTATGAGCCGAAGGTCGCGCCGTCCTCGACGCCGCAGATCGTCGAGGAGGTGCAGAAGAACGACCCGCGCGCCCAGGTCGGCGCCCGCGAGCATCCTCGCATCGTCGCGAGCTATGGCGGCGAATACAAGGACGAGAAGACCGAGCGTCTCGTTGCCCGGATCACCGGCGCGCTAACGGCGGTCTCGGAAAATCCGAACCAGTCCTACCGCATCACCATCCTGAATTCGCCGGCGATCAACGCGTTTGCGCTGCCCGGCGGCTATCTCTATGTCACCCGCGGCCTGTTGGCGCTTGCCGATGACGCGTCGGAAGTGGCCGCCGTGCTGTCGCACGAGATGGCGCATGTGACGGCCAATCACGGCATCGAGCGGCAGCAGCGCGAGGAGGCGGAGGTGATCGCCAGCCGCGTCGTCTCCGAAGTGCTCTCCAGCGATCTCGCCGGCAAGCAGGCGCTTGCGCGCGGCAAGCTCAGGCTTGCGGCGTTCTCGCGAAACCAGGAACTGCAGGCCGACGTCATCGGCGTGCGGATGCTCGGCGAGGCCGGCTACGATCCCTATGCCGCCGCCCGTTTCCTCGATGCGATGGCGGCCTATAGCCGGTTTTCCTCGGTCGATCCCGACAGCGACCAGAGCCTCGACTTCCTGTCGAGCCACCCGAGCGCGCCGCAGCGCGTCGACCTTGCGCGTCGCCATGCGCGGGCTTTCGGCGCGGAGGGAACGGTCGGCGATCGCGGCCGCGACTATTATCTCGCCGGCATCGACGGGCTGCTCTACGGCGACAGCCCGCAGGAGGGCTATGTCCGCGGCCAGACGTTCCTGCACGGCAAGCTCGGCATTCGATTCGATGTGCCGGCCGGGTTCCAGATCGACAACAAGGCAGAAGCGGTGCTGGCGACCGGACCGGGCGAGGTCGCCATTCGCTTCGATGGCGTCGCCGATACGCAGCGCCGCAGCCTGACCGACTATATCGCCAGCGGCTGGGTCACGGGCCTGCAGCCCGACACTATCCGGCCGATCACGATCAACGGGCTCGAGGCCGCGACCGCGCGCGCCTCAGCCGAGCGCTGGGACTTCGACGTCACGGTGATCCGCATCGATACGCAGATCTACCGCTTCCTGACCGCGGTACCGAAGGGCGCGCCGAGCCTCGAGCCGACCGCCGAGGTCCTGCGGGCCTCCTTCCGCCGCATGACGCCGCAGGAAGCCGCCGCCCTGAAACCGCTGCGCATCCGTGTCGTCACGGCCCGGCCCGGCGATACGCTGGCGACGCTCTCGGCCCGGATGATGGGCACCGACCGCAAGCTTGATCTCTTCCGCCTGATAAACGCGATGCAGGTGACGTCGACGGTCAAGCCGGGCGACAGGATCAAGATCATCTCGGAATAGGCCAGCGGGGAAACGGCCCGGTTCTTACCTCGTTTGGATCCGCTGGCCTGGGAACGATTGCCGGTTATCTGAGGCGCTGATCGATCGGGAGAGTGAGGGACCAGGCGCTTGGCCGGCGAAGGCGAAGCCGCGGCAAAGGCCCTGCGCAGTCAGGTGTGTCCCCGGAATTGGGATAACGTGGATTGCCCCAGCGATCATTGTAGAGGTCCTTGAACAGGCAAGCTATCGGGATCATGGTACTCTCCATATTGAATCGATTCAATAATCGGATGTGGAAAATTTGAACCGATTCAAACTTTACGCGCTTATAGGGGAATGTCAAGGGATTTGAATCGATACAACCTTCTGATAGGGTAAGGCTGGTTTGCGCAGCTGCGGGAGGTACCTTGACAAAGGGGCATGTAAGACTGGCTGACGTCGCCAAGGCGGCCGGTGTATCGCAGGGGACGGCGTCGAACGTTTTCAGCCGGCCAGAGGTGGTACGCGAAGAAGTCCGCGAGCGGGTGCTCGGGGTCGCCAGGACGCTCGGCTATAACGGCCCGGACATCAAAGGGCGCTTGCTGAGGGCCGGGCGCGTCAACGCCATCGGCGTCGCTTCGGTCGAGCCGCTGGCGTATTTCTTTGAGGATCCGTGGGCGCGGGTGCTGATGACGAAGATCGCGGCCGTGTGCGACGCCACCGGCACCGGCATCGCGCTGGTGTCGGCGCAGAACCAGCAGAAACTGGCCTGGAACATCAACAGCGCGCTTGTCGATGGTTTCATCCTGTTGTGCGTGGAAGGCGGCGAAAGGCTCGTCGAACTGACAAGGCGGCGACAGTTGCCGTTCATCGCCCTGGCGCTCGGCGGCGCGGACACCTCGATCCCGGTGATCGGCATCGATAACCTTGCTGGCGCAGCCATGGCAGCGCGACATCTGGCGGATCTCGGGCATCGTCGGTTTGCCGTTCTGGCAATAGACCATTTTGACGATCATGTCGGGGCGACAACCCCCGGGCAAGAGGCTCGATCCTTGAAATCGACGTCGCGCGACCGCTTGCTCGGCTATTGGCAGACCTTGGCGGAGTTCGGCATCGAGCGCGAAAGCGTGCCGGTGCACGGCACCCGCAGCGATCGATCGAGCGTCGATACGGCGCTGAATGCCCTGTTTGCAACACCGCGGCCCCCGACGGCCATCCTGGCGATGTCCGACCGCATTGCTCTCTTTGCCATGCAATGGCTCACTGAGCGTGGCATCGATGTGCCGGGCGATGTCTCCGTGATCGGCTTTGATGGCGTCCCCGAAGCCGCAACGGCTGAGCCGGGGCTGACGACCATTGCACAACCATTTGACGAGATTGCGTGCAGGGCGGTAAGCGCCATCCTCGACGACGCGTTGCCCGACGCGCAGGAAACCCTCGACGTGACGCTGGTTATCCGGGGCAGCACCGCACCCCCACGGTCATAACAGTTCGGCAGGCTTTTCCCGCGCTTTCGACCATGTCGCACTTCGGTGGCCGGCGCCTGGCGCGCCGGGTACCGCTCAATGCGTCGCCAGCACCGGGGCTTCGGCGACGAGCGCGATCCGGAGCTTTTCAAGCGCCCGGGTCTCGATCTGGCGGACGCGTTCCTTCGAGATGCCGAGGTCGGCGCCGAGCTCTTCCAGCGTGGCGCTGTCTTCGGACAGCCGGCGGGCGCGGATGATTTTCATTTCCCGCTCGTTCAGCTGGCAAAGTGCATGGCTGAGCCAGATACGCCGCCGTTCCTGATCGATGATCTCCGAGACTTGCTCGTCCGGCAGCGGCGCATCGCTGGCGAGAAGATCGAGCCGCTCGCCGCTGTCGGCATCGCCCGACGAGATCGGCGCCTGCAGCGAGGCGTCATTGCTGGAGAGGCGGGCATCCATCGTCTGTACGTCGGCGAGGCTGACGCCGAGCGCCAGGGCGATTTCCTCATGCACGGCGCGGGCCGTCAGCTGCCGGTCGCCCTGGGCAAGCTTGGCGCGCAGCCGGCGCAGGTTGAAGAACAGGGCCTTCTGCGCCGAAGAGGTGCCGCCGCGCACGATCGACCAGTTGCGCAGCACGTAGTCCTGCATCGAGGCGCGGATCCACCAGCTGGCATAGGTCGAGAACCGCACCTCGCGGCTGGGTTCGAAGCGGGCCGCGGCTTCCAAGAGGCCGATATGGCCTTCCTGCACCAGATCGCTCATCGGCAGGCCGAAATTGCGGAATTTCGCCGCCATCGAGATCACCAGACGCATATGGGCCATGGCGATCTTGTTGCGGGCCTCCTGATCGTTGTGGTCCTTCCACGCCAGCGCCAAAGCCTGCTCTTCGTCCCGTTCGAGATACGGAGCCGCCATTGCGATCTTGATCATGCGCCTGTCTGCTGAGAGGTTTTTCATCGGCTGCTCCATGAGGGGCACAAGGGTGTGCCGCTGAACGATAAGTCGATCGTGTGTCGGGATTTCCGCTGCCTGAGCTTGACCAGCATTCGAAACGCCCTACTTCCCTGCCTAGAAGCCGAGGCCGGAAGAAAGGGCCGCGGTGGTGGTCGACCCGCTCCGCAACGACATGCGCAGGTCGGGACTGAACGTATCGAAACGCGCGGGGAGCGGGAAAGTTCCATGCTGCGTTGCCGTATTTTGCGGCGGCGGGCGTTTTTATGCGCGTGAGTTTCCAAAAAATTCGAAGACGATGACCGTGGCTCCACCCGTTTCGCGCGCGGGCGGCGACGCGCCTTATTTGTTGTGCGTTGTTGTGTACTGCACTTTTTGCCGCTTGCCGGAAAAGTTAAAAAAGCGTTAACTTTTGATGGTTGTCCCCATAAGTTGCCTGTGAGTTAGTTAAAGACAGGGCTTGGATGGGATTCCTGTTTGCTCGGCACAGGTCTAGAGTCGCGATATGAAAACACTATCCATCGAGGTGCGGCCCGGTGAACCAAGAGATGCCACGGCCATCTCTGACGTGCACCGCGTTTCCTGGCTCCAGGCCTATGGCGGGCTCATTCCGCACAAGCCGCTGAACCAGATGGTGGACCGGCGCGATCATACGTGGTGGCGCAAGGCGACGCGGGGTCCCTCGACCTTGCTCGTCATCGAGGTGGCCGGCGTTATCGCCGGTTATGCGACGCTCGGCCTCAACCGCGCCCGCTCCCTGCCGCAGGAAGGCGAGGTCTACGAAATCTACCTGCGCCCGGAATATCAGGGCATCGGCCTCGGCCGCATTCTGTTCGGCGAGGCCAAGAGCCTGCTGAAATCCCTCGGCTGCAAGGGCCTCGTTGTCTGGTGCCTGGAAGACAGCCATCATGCCGACCGTTTCTTCCGCATGGCCGGCGGCCACGACGTCTGCGAGGGGATGGAAGACTTCGGCGGCAAATGTCTCAAGAAAATCGGCTATATCTGGGACTGAACCGCGCTGCTCCGGAAAAACATGCGTGGGTTCGGCTGCGGTCGGCCCGCGATTGCCGTGAAACTCGGCCTTGTCCGTACCACAGACGAAACCGTCGGCCTTCGTGTCGGCGATTTGCCGGGCAAGCGTGTTGGGCTCCGGATTGGCAAGCGCATCGACGTAACCGACGACGCAGCCCATCCCGTCTTGCCCTGCCACTTTCGACACGACGAGAACCTGGCCTTTGACCTCCGGCGACGGCTCGCCGGTGGCTGGATCGATATTTTCCGGGAACCATCGGAGAATGGTCGCCCTCGGCTTGCCGTCGGGGCCGAGCCGCCATTCGATCTTTCGCCCGGTGTGATTGAACGGCTCGAAGCTTTCGAAGACACCGTCGATATAGGCCTGGCTGGCGCGACCGTAGAGGATGCTCTGCCGCAGGTCGCCTTCCTTGAAGTAGACCGCGTAGTCCACCAGGCCCTTGCATTGCAGCGAGATGCTGCCGCCTTCGACGTCTTCCGGCGAAAGCGTCTTGCAATGATCGGTGTCCAAATCGGTATAGCTGCTGTCATTGGCCCGGGCGGCGGCGGGCGTCAGCGCCATGAGAAGGATCAGCGGAATTGTGCGTGCGTGGGATATCATCAGCGCTCCTCATACCCGGTTACGTTCCGGCAGCCGCGATTATTCGCTTAAAGGTCGCATTTTTCCGCTCATGACGAAAGTAATGTTGCGCCGCGGCATGTTTCCCTTTATCGGACTCGCCCAGCCAAACTCAGACCCCCTGGGAGAAAACATGCGTATTGATGCAATTTCGATCGGCAAGAATCCGCCTGAAGATGTCAACGTGATCGTCGAGGTTCCGGTTGGCGGCCATCCGATCAAGTACGAGATGGACAAGGAAGCCGGCACGCTGGTAGTCGACCGTTTCCTCTATACGCCGATGACCTATCCGGGCAATTACGGCTTCGTTCCGCATACGCTGTCGGATGACGGCGACCCGATCGACGTGCTGATCGCCTCGACCCGCCCGCTGGTGCCGGGCTGCGTCATCAACGTTCGCCCGATCGGCGTAATGATGATGGAAGACAATTCCGGCAAGGACGAAAAGGTCATTGCCGTGCCGAACTATCACCTCACCAAGCGCTACGACAAGGTGAAGGACTATACCGACCTGCCGGAGATCACCCTGCAGCAGATCGAGCATTTCTTCGAGCACTACAAGGATCTGGAGCCCGGCAAGTGGGTGAAGATCTTCGGCTGGAAGGATGCGACGGTCGCCAAGCAGCTGATCAGCGAAGCCATCGAGCGCGCCAAGACGGCGAAGTAAGCGACGGGCCGAACAAGCGCGCGTACCGCAAAGAAAAACCTCCGGATCGCGACGATCCGGAGGTTTTTTGTTGTCTGCGAGAAAGGCCGGTTCAGCTGAGCAGGGCAGCGGCAACGGTCGTGTTCAGGAAATACCAGATGAAATAGAGGATGACCAAAACCACCAGCGGCGACAGGTCGACACCGCCCATGTCCGGCAGGACGCGGCGGATCGGGCGGTAGAGCGGCTCGGTCAGCTGGTAGAGCGAGCGGCCGATCATGTTGATGGCGTTGTTGTTCACGTTGATGACGTTGAATGCGTAGAGCCAGGAAAAGATGGCCGAGGCGATGACCAGGAACCACGCAATGTTGATAATGAAATTCAGGGTCGCAATGACAGCAAGCATGCCGGTCTCCAATTCGTTGTTGACAGACATGTAGACATTGACGACTAAACCGGCAAGTCCGTGCTTCGTGCGGGGCTAAACATGTTTAATACGGCAGGCTATTCTCCGGCCGTTCTTCGGAAAGATTGCCGCATGTCCGCCATCAACGGTGCTGACCGGTTCGCCGCATTCCGGCATGTCTCCTACGCCCGATTCTTCTTCGCCCGCTTTCTTGCCTCATTCGCCATCCAGATCGTCAGCGTCTCGGTCGGCTGGCAGATGTACGCGCAGACGCAGAACACGCTCTATCTCGGCCTGATCGGTCTCTTCCAGTTCCTGCCGTCGTTCCTTCTTATCCTGGTTACGGGTTCGGTGGCTGACCGTCATAGCCGCCGGGCGATCGTTTCGATCTGCATGATCATCAGCGCCCTCTGCGCGGCTGCTCTTCTGGGGCTGACGATCGCCGACGCGTTCTCGCCCTGGCCCGTCTTTGCCATCCTGATCGTCTTCGGCATCGAGCGCGCCTTCATGGCGCCGGCGGTGCAGTCGCTGGCGCCCAATCTCGTTCCTGCCCATGACCTGTCCAATGCGATCGCCTGGAACTCGTCCTCCTGGCAGACGGCGGCGATCCTCGGTCCGGTCGCCGGCGGTCTGCTTTACGGCCTCAGCGCCATGGTCGCCTATTCGGTCGCGCTTGCCTTCCTCGTTCTGGCGGCCATCCTCGTCTTCATGATCGAAAAGCCGGCGCAGCACAGCCTCAGCGGGCCGCGCGACTGGACCTCGGTTCTTGCCGGGTTCCAGTTCATCCGCAGGGAAAAGGTCGTGCTGGGTGCGATCTCCCTCGATCTCTTTGCCGTTCTGCTCGGTGGCGCCGTGGCGCTGATGCCGGTCTTTGCCAGCGAGATCCTGGTGCTCGGCCCCTTCGGCCTCGGCCTGCTCAGGGCGGCGCCCGGCATCGGCGCGATCCTCGTCGCGATCACGCTTGCAGCCTATCCGATCCGCCACAATGCCGGCGTGCTGATGTTTGCAGGCGTCGCGCTGTTCGGCATCGGCACGGTTGTCTTCGGTCTGTCGGAGGTCGCCTGGCTGTCGATCGCGGCGCTGATGCTGATGGGCGGGGCGGACATGATCTCGGTCTATGTGCGCGAGACGCTGATTGCGCTGTGGACGCCGGATGCCGTGCGTGGCCGCGTGAATGCCGTCAACATGATGTTCGTCGGTGCCTCGAACGAGCTTGGCGAGTTCCGGGCGGGGACCATGGCGCATGTCATCGGTGCGGTTCCCGCCGTGGTGCTCGGCGGCATCGGCACGCTTGCCGTCGCCGTCATCTGGGCGCTCGGCTTCCCGCAGTTGCGCAAGATCGATTCGCTCGAAGCACCCAAGCAGAAGGCCTGATCGATCAGGCCGCCATGGTCTCGCCCTGGCGCTGGAAGATGTGGGTGAGGAACCGGTCCATCCAGTCGCGCAGAGGGCCGTCATGGTCCATCCGGCCTTCCAGATGCGCGCGGCCGACCTGCGCGCCGGGCAGTTCAAAGCGGTGTGCGCCGTGCACGACCCATCGATGCATCATCACCCGTGTCAGCTCGCCGTGAAACTGGATGCCCCAGGCATTCTCGCCATAGCGGAAGGCCTGGTTGGGATAGGTGCTGCCCGACGCGAGCAGTTCGGCGCCGACCGGCAGGTCGAACCCTTCGCGGTGGAACTGGTAGACCATCGACGGCCATTCCATCAGCGCGCGGCCCCTCTCGGTCGCTTCCAGCGGATACCAGCCGATTTCGGTCAGCCCCTCATGATGCGGCGCGACGACGCCACCCAAATGCCGGACCAGCATCTGGGCGCCGAGGCAGATGCCGAGGAACGGCTTGTTTTCCGACAGCGGTACGGAGAGCCAGTCGATCTCGCGGCGGATGAACTCCTCGTCGTCGTTGGCGCTCATCGGCCCGCCGAAGACAACGGCGCCGGCATGATCTTCGAGCGTTGCAGGCAGCGCCTCGCCCAGCACCGGGCGCCGGATGTCGAGGCTGAAGCCTTTCTCCAGCAGCAAATGTCCGACCCGTCCGGGACTGGAGCGTTCCTGATGCAGGATGATCAGGACCGGCTTGCCGGTCGTGCGCGTGTAGAACGTGCGGTCGTCGAAAAGCATCTCACTTTTCCTGTTGCGCGGTCTCCTCCTCCGCGATCCTGAATTTGGCGGCCACCTCCTGCCGCTTGATGATCCTGTCCCTGCCGGAAACGCCAAGAAGATCGGCGATGCGCCAGATCACGTGGTCTTCCATTTCGCTGCGTTCGCCATCTGCATAGACAATCTCCCACAACATGCCGATTAGGTCGATCCGCTGTTCCTCGGAAAAATGCCGTTTGATGTCGGATGTGAAACGGAAATAGTCGATAGCCTCGCTCTCGGCCGTCTCGCCGGCGGCAATCAGGGCGTCGAGTGCCGCATCGTCCAGCTTGTAGTGATCCTTGATCATCGAGCGCACCTTGCGGCGCTCCTTCTCGTCGGTCTCGCCGTCGGCCTCCATCACCTGAATGCAGAGCGCCATGATGGCGATGCGCGGATCGCCGGGCTCGATCGAGGAGGCATGCCCGTGTCCAGTCAGGCTGTCGAGGAACGTTTTGAATCTGTCAAACATGCGGGTCCGTCAAAGGTCGGAGGTTCTCAAAACAGGCGGAAGCTCGCTTTTGCCAGCGGTTTGTCGCTGTCGTCGCGCACGCCCGGATCATCCGGCGGGCGGCCGAAGAACGGCTCGACGACAGGCTCTTCGGTCCTGGCCGGCGCGGGTTTCTTTTCAACCTTCACGGGCTCCGGCACGATCACCGATTCGCTCGGTCCCGGCACGGCGGTGGTCTCGACCACCTCCTCGGTTTTCTCCGGGGTTTCGATGACGTGCTTCGGCTTTGCAGGCGTCTCGGCCTGCTGAGGCTCCGGCTCGGCGCGCTGGTGGGTGACGGCAACCGGCGGCAGGCTGCGGATCGCCGCGTCGGCTGCTTCCAGCGTGCCCTCTTCGACCGGGCCGGCAATCTGGCCGACCGGCTGTTTCCATTCGAAGGCGTCGAGACGGCCGCTGACGGGCGAGACCGGCAGCCACTCAGGCGAGGTGACGCCATCGGCGGTCCAGGCGGGGTCGCGCGGGCTCTTCAGCGCCTGGTTCATCCAGTGGCGGATGCGGCCGTCATCGCCGGTATCGGCCTCCTCGATATCGGCAAGCAGCAGGAAGATGCCCTCGTTCGGCTGGATACGGGCCGCGGCCTCCGCCTTGGCGCGAGCCAGGGACAGTTCGCGGGCTTCCAGCGCGCTTTCGGCAACCGCGGCCAAGGCCACCGCATTGTTCGGCCTGAGCGCCTCGAGCTTGCTTGCCCGCTTCAGGCGGTCGAGGGCCGAATCGCCGCTGCGGGCGCGGACGTAGAGCCTGGCGATTTCCGGATGCGGTTCCTGCTTCCAGAGCTTTTCCAGGATGGAGGCCGCCTTGCGCAGGTTGTCTTCGCGAAACAGCGCCTTGGCGGCGATGAGGCCGGCCGGCACCAGGTCGTCGGCGAGCTTCAGGGCGGCCAGCGCGTCGTCGCGGGCGCCTTTCGGATCGGCCTCCAGCTTTTCGGTGGCGCGGGCCGTCAGAAGCACGGCCTTCTTGCGGTCGGCCTCCTTGCGGTCGATGACGTGGCTGGCGCGGCTCTGGTCGAGAAGGCGGATGGCTTCGTCCCACTGGCCGGTCTGGCTGCGATAGTCGAGCGCTGCCAGCGTCGCCCAGGGCAGATGCGGCGCCTTGTCGGCGGCGCGCTCGGCAAATTGCCGTGCGGCCTCGTTGGCGCCCAGCCGCTTGGCTTCGAGATAGAGGCCGCGCAGGCCGAGTTCGCGCGTCTCAGGGTCGTCGGCCATCAGTTCGAACTTCTTGCGGGCGTCGTCATATTTGCCCTCGATCAGCGCCGTCTGCGCTTCCAGCAGGTGGATCAGCGGCTCCTGGTCGGAACTCAAAAGGCCGCGCGTGCGCGCCGTCATCTTGCGGGCAAGGGCGCTGTCGCCAGCGCCGGCTGCGATCAGGCCGGTCGACAGCGCCTGGTAGCCGCGGTCACGCTTGCGGGCGCGGAAATAGCGGGAGATCGAGTGCGGCGACAGCCAGACGACGCGGATCACCCAGATGACGATGAGGACGGCGGCGATCAGCGAAGCGAGCAGCGTCGCTGCCACCATCAGGCTCATCTCGACGCGGCTTCCCTGCCAGATCAGCGACAATTCGCCGGGACGGTCGGCCAGCCAGGCAAAGCCGGCGCCGAGGGCAAGGACGATGAGAACGTAGAACAGAATACGGATCATGAACTCTTCCTTAGCCCTGGTTGGCCGTCATGGCGCCGGCAACGGCCGCGTCGATCAAACCTTCGACACGGATGCGCTGGTCGAGCCGGGTTTTGAAATCGGCTCCGGCGGTTTTCGCCGGTTCAGGCAGTGCCTGCCATTCGAGGCTCGCGCCCTTCAGGTCGCCATTGGTCAGCTTGTCCTCGATGCGGGCGACGACCGCTTCAGGTCCGTCTCCCTCGACGCTGCCGACGGGGCGGATGCGGATGGCGGACGAGGCGCTGTCCATCAGGCGGGAGAAAATGCCCTGGTCGGGGTCGCTGTGCCGGGTGGCTTCCAGCATCGCATCGGCGGTTGCCGGAAAGTCGCGCACCAGATCGGCGCGCGGCGAAACGCCGAGTGCGGCGTCGCCGGCAAGGCCGGTGACGGCCGGATCGGTGGCGGCGATGCTCTTCAGGGCGTCGAGTTCGGCGAGAAACGGCCCTCCGCGGTCGATCGCCGTTTTCAGCGCGGTAACGGCCACGGCGCGGGCCAGCTGCACGTCGCTGGCCGGTTCGTCGATCTTCTTCTCCGCCGCCTCGATGCGGGTCGAAAGCTCGGATTTCGCCGTTTCCGTCGATTGCTGGGTATCGGCAAGGGCCGATTTCAGCGTTGCAATCTCGGTGGTCAGGTTGGCAATCTGGGCATCAAGGCCGGACATGTCGGTCGCTGCGCCGTTACCGGTCTCGGCGGTCTTCTTCTCCAGTTCGGCGATGCGGGCTTCCAGCGGGCCGAGATCGACGCTTGCCGAGGCTGAAGGGGCTGCAGCGAGCTGCGCCTTGATCGCTTCGACATCGCTGGCAAGGCTCTGTTCGACGGCCGTCTCGCCCCTACCGGGTCCGAGCGCCGGCAGGAAGCCGGCATATTGCAGGCCGCCGGCGCCGAGAAGCGTGATCAGGCCGCCGAGAATGCCGGCGGCAAGGGCGCCCGAATTCGAGGTGCGGCGCGGTTCGGCATGGATTGGCCCGGCCGGCTGTTCCGCTGCCGCCGAGGTCGGTTCCTCGGCAAAGACGGCTGCAGCCGCTTGCGCGCGCGCATCTTCTTCATCCGAGGCGGAACTGTCGGCGTCTTCGGAACTGCGAGTGTCTTTGGAAATACCGGTGGCTGGTTCCTGGATGTCCGTCGGCTCGGGAATGTCGGCGCGGACGGTTTCGTCCGCTTCATCCGCCCGGATGTCCGCCGCGTCGCCAACGACCGCTTCGCCTTCGGAGGCGGCATCGACGGTTTTCGTATCGTCCTCTGGCGCCGCATTGGCTTCCAGGTCGATCGTCACCGGCTCCTGATCGGACTTCGAGCGGCGCGGAGGATTTTCCGGTCCCATGATGATCTCTTCCCGTTATCGCATGAACTTAAGGCACTGCGTTAAACCTAGACATGGAGCGGGAAGAGGGAAAGCCCCCCAGCGACAATTCCTTGCCCGGCTGCTGATAGACAAAAGCCACGTGCATGACGGTGGCCGGTCAGAGCAGCGCGAAAAGACTTGTTTCATTGGGTTCAGCCGCAATGGCGATTTGGCCGATCCCTCGTGGCACGGCATCCGCCACATGGTCGCTCAGGCAGAGCAGCCGCATGTCGCGAAACGCGGTTTTTGTCGCCATGGCATCCAGAGCGAAGAAATGCCGGGCGGTTTCGTGGGAGTAAAAGAGAACGGCCCGCGGTTTGCGCGATGAAAGCAGGTTTTCAATGGTTTCCGGCGCATGGGCGATGGGAGACATCCGATAGACTTCCGCGACGCGGCAGCGGATTCCCGCCTGCCGCAGCGCCGTTTCGAAGCCAGGCGATCGAGGCAGGCCGGCCAGATAGGCAAGGCCGTGGTCAAGGCTCTTGGCGGTGTCGGCAATGCGCTGCGCAAGCCCCAAGCCTGTCCCGGGGCCGGCGATAACCGATCGGAAACCCAATGCCCTTGCCGCGTCGGTCGTTGCCGTGCCGACGCAGTAGACCGGCGTCTGCAGGTGCTGCGCTAATTGATCTTTGATGGCAGACAGCGCACGAACGGCTTCCGCGCTGGTAATGGCAATCGCCGCATGGGGAAGGGACAACGCATCCAGCGCCGCCTGCGGCTGGTGGACCGCTTCCATCATCGGCAGGACGATGGCTTCATGGCCCAGCGCTTCGAGCCTTGCCGCCGTTGCCGCCGCTGAGGGTTGCGGCCGGGTGACAAGGACGCGCATGGCTCAGGTCCAGCTCAAGAAGAAGTCCGGCCCGGCCTCAAGGCGGATATCCTCGCCGGCCTTGGCGCCCAGTTGCCCGGCGTTTACGGCCTTGCCCTCGGTCGCAACCCGGAAATGCTGGCTGCCGTCCGGTGTCAGTACCATGCCGGAGAAGCGGATCGCCTCGCCATCCGAGACGGCATAACCGGCAATCGGCGTGCGGCAGGAGCCGTCCAGCGTCGACAAAAAGGCCCGTTCGCAGGTGACGGCCTGATGTGTCCTGACGTCGTTGATCGCTTCCAGCAGGCCGTTGACACGGTCGTCACCAATGCGGCTTTCGATGCAGATCGCGCCCTGGGCCGGTGCCGGCGGGAAGATTTCCGGATCGAGGATTTCCGTCGGCACATCGTCCTTGCCGAGCCGCTTCAGCCCGGCGAAGGCGAGCAGCGTCGCATCGACCTGGCCCTCCGCCAGTTTCCTCAAGCGCGTATCGACCAGGCCGCGATAGGTGATGACGTTGATATCCGGCCGCAGCCGTTTGATCAGCGCCTGGCGCCGGAGCGACGACGAGCCGATGGTGGCGCCCTCAGGCAAGTCCAGCAGTTTGGCGGCGGTGCGGCCGATGAAAGCGTCGCGGGCATCCTCGCGCGGCAGATAGGCGGAGAGGAACAGCCCGCCGGGCAGTTTCGTCGGCATGTCCTTGGAGGAGTGCACGGCGAAATCGAGGCCGCCGGAGAGAAGCATGTCCTCGAGCTCCTGGGTGAAAAGCCCCTTGCCGCCGATCGCTGCAAGCGAGCGGTCGGTGATGCGGTCGCCCATGGTCGACAGCACGACGATCTCGAACATTTCGGGCGGCAGGCCGTGCGCGGCCATCAGGCGATCCCGCGTTTCATGCGCCTGTGCCAGCGCCAAGGGGCTGCCCCGCGTGCCGATCCGGAAAGGTTTTGTTTGCATCCACTGCGATCCGTTGTTACCGGAGTTCCGTGTATCCGCCTTTCCCCGCGACCGCAATATTCGAGTAAAATGGCCCATGTCTCCGCGCTTACGCATCCTCGGTATCGAAACAAGCTGCGATGAAACGGCAGCTTCGGTGGTGCTGCGCGATGAGGACGGCCACGGCGAGATCGCCAGTGACGTGGTGCTGAGCCAATTGGAAGAGCACAGCGTCTATGGCGGCGTCGTGCCGGAAATCGCCGCGCGCGCCCATGTCGAGGCGCTGGATACGCTGGTCGAGGAAGCGCTGTTGCGCGCCGGCGTGACGCTTGCCGATATCGACGCGATCGCTGCCACCAGCGGGCCGGGCCTGATCGGCGGCCTGCTCGTCGGACTGATGACGGGCAAGGCGATCGCGCGGGCGTCGGGCAAGCCGCTCTATGCGGTTAATCATCTCGAAGGCCATGCGCTGACGGCGCGGCTGACGGATGGGCTGTCCTTTCCCTATCTGATGCTCTTGGTGTCCGGCGGCCACACGCAGCTCATTCTGGTGAGGGATGTCGGCGTCTACGAGCGCTGGGGCACGACCATCGACGATGCGCTGGGCGAAGCCTTCGACAAGACAGCCAAGCTGCTGGGATTGCCTTATCCGGGCGGACCGGCCGTCGAGCGTGCGGCAAAAAGCGGCAATCCGGATCGCTTCTCTTTCCCGCGCCCTCTGGTCGGCGAGGCGCGCCTCGATTTCTCCTTCTCCGGCCTGAAAACGGCCGTGCGCCAAGCGGCACAGTCGATCGAGCCGGTGACCGAGCAGGACATCGCCGATATCTGCGCCTCCTTCCAGAAGGCGATTTCGCGGACGCTGAAGGATCGTATCGGCCGGGGGCTCGCCCGCTTCAAGGGCGAGTTTGCCGGCACCGTCGATCATCCGGCGCTGGTCGTGGCCGGCGGTGTCGCCGCCAACCAGACGCTGCGGGCAACGCTGCAGGACCTGTGCGACAAGAACGGTTTCCGCTTTGTCGCGCCGCCGCTGCAGCTGTGCACCGACAATGCGGCGATGATTGCCTGGGCCGGGGCAGAGCGTTTGGCAGCGGGGCTGCCGGCCGATGAACTCGATGTGGCGCCACGTTCGCGCTGGCCGCTCGATGCCGATGCGAAGGCCCTGATCGGTTTTGGCAAACGGGGAGCGAAGGCCTGATGACAGCAGCAAGCGCACAAGACAACCGCATCGTCGTCGTCGGTTCCGGCGCCTTCGGCACGGCGCTCGCCGCCGTTGCCGCCGCATCGGGCAAGGCAGCGGTGACGCTGCTTACCCGCCGCGAGAGCATCGTCGAGGATTTCAAGCAAACCGGCCGCAACGACAGCGCACTGCCGGGTATCGACCTGCCTGAAAGATTGACAGTCTCCGACGATCCGACGGTGTTGGAAGGGGCGGGTATCGTGCTCTTTGCCATGCCGTCCCAGGCGCAGCGCGAGGCGGCGCGTTCGTTGCACGGCTTCATCGGCAAGGGTGCGGATGTGGTCATCTGCGCCAAGGGCATCGAGCGTGTGAGCGGCCGCCTGCTGACCGATGTCGTCGAGGAAGAGCTGCATCTGCAGAACGTCGCCGTGCTCTCCGGCCCCGGCTTTGCCGCCGACATCGCCAAGGGCCTGCCGACGGCGATGGTGATTGCGGCCAATGGCATCGAACGCGCGTCTCTTCTTGCCGAAGCGTTGTCGGGCGCAACATTCCGCCTCTATCCGTCGGCCGACCGGATCGGCGTGCAGCTTGGCGGTGCCCTGAAGAACGTGCTGGCGATCGCCTGCGGCATCGTCGAAGGCGCGGGGCTCGGCGATTCCGCCCGGGCGGCGCTGATCTCGCGCGGTCTCGCCGAAATGTCGCGTTTCGTCGCGGCGCGCGGCGGCGAGGCCGATACGGTGCGCGGGCTCTCGGGCCTCGGCGACCTCGTGCTGACGGCGACCAGCCATCAGTCGCGCAATCTTCGCTACGGCATTGCGCTCGGCGCGAGCGGCAGCGCCAAGGGGCAGACGCGGGAACTGGTCGAGGGCGCCTTCGCCGCCTCGGTTGCGGCCGATGTTGCACGGCAGCTGGGTGTCGATATGCCGCTCACCGAAGCGGTGGCGGCCATCATCGACGGAAAGACGGATGTGAAGACGGCGCTGGAGCAGCTGATGTCCCGCCCGATCACGCAGGAATAATCACTCCCAAGAACAGTCAATCAAGGAGAACGCCATGCTGTTTGCCGTTTTGTGCACGGACAAGCCGAATGCCCTGCAACTGCGGATGGATACGCGCCCGGAACACATCGCCTTTATCGACGAGCTCAATGCCAAGGGCGGGCTGGCCTTCGCCGGACCGTTCCTCGACGATGCCGGCAAGCCGAATGGCAGCCTGGTCGTGATCAGGGCGGAAACGATCGAGGAAGCCCGCGCGATCGCCGCCGCAGACCCCTATGCCAAGGCCGGCCTGTTTGCCCAGGTCGACATCAGGCCCTGGAACTGGGTCTTCAACAAGCCGGAGGCTTGAGCGTGGCATACTGGCTTTACAAATCCGAGCCGTTCAAGTGGTCTTGGGCAATGCAGAAGGATGCCGGCGACAAGGGCACCGAATGGACCGGTGTGCGCAACTACCTGGCGCGCAACAACATGCGGGCGATGCAGCTCGGCGACAAGGGGTTCTTCTATCACTCCAATGAGGGGCTGGAGATCGTCGGCATTACGGAAGTCTGCGCCCTGTCGCATCCGGATTCGACTGCCGCGGGCGACGCGCGCTGGGACTGCGTCGATATCCGCGCGGTCTGCGACGTGCCGAAGCCCGTCTCGTTGAAGGAGATCAAGGCAAACCCGAAATTCGAGAAGATGGCGCTCGTCACCTCGATGCGGCTTTCGGTGCAGCCGGTGACGGACGAGGAATATTTCGAGATCTGCCGTCTCGGCGGCCTTGACAATCCGCCGCGCTGATTGGTGCGTGGCAAATTGATCGCCTGCGTCTGTATGATGGCCCCTTACACTGACCCCCTCCCCGCAGGCGGGGACGGGACTGCCTCGAGTTTGCCGCTGGTCCCTTCGCCCCGCTTACCTGGAAGGGCGGATGAGAGACCAAGCCTCGACGACCAACCGGAAACCGTACCCTTTGTGAAAACCGATCCCGAAGCCTTTATCCGCGCCAATACCGATGTCATGTCGCTGCCGCACGTGCCGGAGATTCGGCTCCATCTGGCCAGCGAAGCGCATGACCTCTGGCTGAAGACGGAGGAGGAACTGGAAGAAATCGGCCTGCCGCCGCCCTTCTGGGCCTTTGCCTGGGCGGGCGGGCAGGGGCTGGCGCGGCATATTCTCGATCATCCGGAGCTGGTCAAGGGCAAACGGGTCATCGATTTCGCCTCGGGATCGGGACTTGTGGCGATTGCGGCGATGAAAGCCGGTGCGGCGTCGGTTCTGGCCGTCGACATCGATCCCTGGACGCAGACCGCGATCCGGCTGAATTCAGCACTCAATGGCGTCACGGTCGCCTTCGCCGCAGCCGACATCATCGGCGATGCGCGCAGTGCCGACGTCTATCTTGCCGGCGATGTCTTCTACGACAAGGCTTTTGCCGACCGGCTGGTTCCATGGTTCACCGCGCTTGCGCAGAACGGGGCTAGCGTGCTCGTCGGCGATCCCGGCCGTGCCTATTGCCCGCGCGACCGCATGCAGATGCTGTCGACCTACCAAGTGCCGGTGACCCGCGCACTGGAGGACAGCGAGGTCAAGAAGACCACGGTCTGGCGATTTACTGCATAAGGCGCTTGGAGCGGACCGGGGCGTCAGCGGCGGATGACGCAGACGCCGGCTTCCCAGGAGCACGCGCGGCCGGCCGTCGACGGCGTCACGCGGATGATCTTGGCGCGGGGCGCGCGATAATCACTGTCGGTAGCGCCGTTGAAATAGCCGTAGCCGCCGCCTTCGGAGTTGAAATACGTGCCGTTGCCGGGATCGCTCCATGCCGACAATCCGCCGAAATATGTGCCGCCAAGGGCCTGCGAGGGGAAATCGTCGCCACCGTAGGCCGGTTGCCAATAGTTTACGCGCTGGTCGGGGTATTCGCGCACGACGCTCCGTTGGCCGGGGCGGCGATAGAAACCGTAGCGGTGCTCGAAATAGCGGCGGTCGGCGTTGATGCCGGCAAGACGCACGTTGCGATGGCGGCGCAGCAAGCGGCTATCGACATTGACGCCGGACAGCACTGCCCGGTCGCCACGGCGCCCGTGATGGCGGCCGAGGAGGCGGCTATCGACATTGACGCCGGACAGCACTGCCCGGTCGCCACGGCGTCCGTGATGGCGGCGGAGGAGGCGGCTATCGACATTGACGCCGGACAGCACGTCCCGGTCGCCGCGGCGTTCGTGATGGCGGCGGACGAAATGCCGCTCTCCGTCATAGCGGTCGCGCGCTGCGGCAAAATCGGTGAACCAGATGACCAGAGCCAAGACCGCGATCAAGACTTTCGTCGCATTCGACAGGGTGATTGGACGCATTTCGTGCAGCCCTCCGCGCAACGCTTAACAAATCCTTAACGGCAATGTGCGGCAATGGGCGGCAAAAGTCACGGGAATGCGTTGATTTTTCACGGTCTATCGTTAACGCGGCAGCCCTGCCGATTCGGCCAGCCTGCCTTATTTTCGTCTAATCGATTAAAATGATTTTGCACTGCAAACACACTTGTCGTTAATCAATATGGTGATTAAACGTCGGCTGACTGAATTGTGCACAATCATGTGCAATACCGGAGTAAGATAGTCCAGTTTTTGGGCGGTTCGTCCGGTTGTTCCGTGGGGTTCCGATGACGAATGTCACCAAAAGCCGGCCGCTCTCGCCGCATTTGCAAATTTACAAGCTAATTCCGACCATGGCCATGTCGATCGTGCACCGCATTACTGGCGGCGCGCTCTATTTCGGTACCATTCTCGTCGCCTGGTGGCTGATCGCTGCCGCCACCAGCCCGGCCTATTACGACTGGGTCATGTGGGCCTTCGGCACTATCATCGGCCAGCTTGTCCTGTTCGGCTATACCTGGGCGCTGGTGCATCACCTGTTCGGCGGCATTCGCCACTTCATCTGGGATCTCGGCTACGGTTACGAGAAGCATTTCGCGACCAAGCTCGCCATTGCCAACCTGGTCGGTTCGGTTGCAGTCACGCTGCTGATCTGGATCGTCGGCTACGCGGTTCGCTGAGAGGAGAATTTCCATGGATATGCGCACGCCTCTCGGCAAGGTTCGCGGTCTCGGTTCGGCCAAGGAAGGCACCGATCATTTCTGGCGCCAGCGGCTGACGGCGGTCGCCAACGTGCCGCTGATCATCTTCTTCGTCCTCTTCCTCATCAAATATGCCGGCGCGCCGCATGCGGATGTCGTCGCGGCCCTGTCGAACCCCTTCGTCGCGGTCATCATCGGGCTGGTGCTCGTCTCCGGCCTCACCCACATGAGGATCGGCATGCAGGTCATCATCGAGGATTATGTCCACGGCGAGGGCACCAAGATCGTGCTTCTCATGCTCAATACGTTCTTTGCGATCGCAGTTGGCGGGCTCTGTCTTTTCGCCGTCCTGAAGATCGCTTTTGCAGGGTAATTCAAAAAATGGCACCGAATATGTCGCCGCTTATCAACGGCAGAGCCTATGAATATGTCGACCACGCCTATGACGTGATCGTCGTCGGCGCTGGCGGCGCCGGCTTGCGCGCCACGCTCGGCATGGCCGAGCAGGGCTTCAAGACGGCCTGCATCACCAAGGTCTTCCCGACGCGCTCCCACACGGTCGCAGCGCAGGGCGGCATTGCGGCTTCGCTGCAGAACATGACGCCGGACAGCTGGCAGTGGCACCTCTACGACACCGTCAAGGGTTCCGACTGGCTGGGCGACGTCGATGCCATGCAGTATCTCGCCATGGAAGCGCCGAAGGCGGTCTATGAGCTCGAGCATTACGGCGTGCCCTTCTCGCGCAATGCCGAAGGCAAGATCTACCAGCGTCCGTTCGGCGGCCATATGCAGAACTACGGCGAGGGCCCGCCGGTACAGCGCACCTGTGCCGCTGCCGACCGCACCGGCCACGCCATCCTGCACACGCTCTACGGCCAGTCGCTCAAGCACAACGCCGAATTCTTCATCGAATATTTCGCGCTCGACCTGATCATGTCGGATGACGGCAGCCGCTGCACCGGCGTCGTTGCCTGGAACCTCGACGACGGCACGATCCATCGCTTCGCCGCCAAGATGGTGGTGCTGGCGACCGGCGGCTATGGCCGCGCCTATTTCTCGGCGACCTCGGCCCATACCTGCACCGGCGACGGCGGCGGCATGATCGCGCGTGCCGGCCTGCCGCTGCAGGACATGGAATTCGTGCAGTTCCACCCGACCGGCATCTACGGCGCCGGCTGTCTCATCACCGAGGGCGCGCGCGGCGAAGGCGGTTATCTCGTCAACTCCGAGGGCGAACGCTTCATGGAGCGTTACGCGCCGTCGGCCAAGGACCTTGCCTCGCGCGACGTCGTCTCGCGCTGCATGACGCTGGAAATCCGCGAGGGCCGCGGCGTCGGCAAGAACAAGGACCATATCTTCCTGCATCTCGACCATCTCGATCCGGCCGTGCTGCACGAGCGGCTGCCGGGCATTTCCGAGAGCGCCAAAATCTTTGCCGGCGTCGACGTGACCCGCGAGCCGATCCCGGTCCTGCCGACCGTCCACTACAATATGGGCGGCATTCCGACCAACTACTGGGGCGAAGTGCTGAACGCCGACAGCGCCAATCCGGAGCGGATCATCCCCGGCCTGATGGCCGTCGGCGAAGCCGGCTGCGCCTCGGTGCACGGCGCCAACCGCCTGGGTTCCAACTCGCTGATCGACCTCGTGGTCTTCGGCCGGGCCGCCGCCATCCGGGCCGGCGAAGTGATCGATCGCGCCTCTTCGATCCCGGCCATCAACGAGAAGGCTTCCGAAAAGATCATGACGCGCTTCGACCGGCTGCGCCATGCGAGCGGCGGCACCCCGACCGCCGTGCTGCGCGAAAAGATGCAGCGCACCATGCAGGAAGACGCAGCCGTGTTCCGCACGCAGGAATCGCTGGAATCGGGCTGCAGGCGCATGAGCGCGATCTGGAAGGAACTGCCGGATATCAAGGTCACCGACCGCTCGATGATCTGGAACTCCGATCTGGTCGAGACGCTGGAACTGGAAAACCTGATGGCCAACGCCATCACCACGGTCTATGGCGCCGAAGCCCGCAAGGAAAGCCGCGGCTCGCATGCCCGCGAAGATTACACCAGCGGCGCCTTTGCCGGGCGCGACGACGTCAACTGGCGCAAGCATACGCTTTCCTGGGTGAATGATGCGGGCGAGGTCAAGCTCGACTACCGCCCGGTCCACACCGAATTGCTGGCCGAAGGCATCGATCCGCACAAGATCGAGCCGAAGGCGCGCGTATACTGATCATGGCGGCGGCGGACGCGGGATATTCCGGCACGCCGCTTCCGAAGAAGCTGGGTTTCAAGCCCGGAATGGCAGCCGCCTTCGTCGCGTTGCCGGACAGTCTGGCAGGGCTTGCGGCCTCGGTCGATTTCGCCGCCTGCGACCGGTTCCCCTCTTGGGAAGCGATGCGGGCGACGGACGGGATTTATGATGCGATCCATGCCTTCACGATCATGAGGGCGGAGATCGAAAACGAGCTTTCGGGGCTGCAGAACCGGATCAGGCCGGACGGCATGATCTGGGTTTCCTGGCCGAAGAAGGCTTCGAAGGTTAGGACGGACGTGACCGAGGATGTCGTGCGCAACGCGGCCCTCGATCTCGATCTGGTGGATGTCAAGGTGGCCGCAGTCGACCAGACATGGTCAGGGCTGAAGCTGGTTATCCGCAAGGATCGGCGCAAGGAAAGAACGGACAGGTCGCATGGTTGAACTCGCTCTCCCCAAGAACTCGCAGATCAGCGAAGGCAAGGTCTGGCCGAAGCCGGCCGGTGCCAAGAACACCCGCGAGCTGCGCATCTATCGCTGGAGCCCGGACGACGGCAAGAACCCATCGATCGACACCTTCTACATCGATGTCGACGATTGCGGCCCGATGGTGCTCGACGCGCTGCTCTACATCAAGAACAAGATCGACCCGACGCTGACGCTGCGCCGCTCCTGCCGCGAAGGCATCTGTGGCTCCTGCGCAATGAACATCGACGGTACCAATACGCTCGCCTGCACCAAGGGCATGGACGAGGTGAAGGGAACGGTAAAGGTCTACCCGCTGCCGCATCTGCCTGTCGTCAAGGACCTGGTGCCGGATCTCACCAACTTCTACGCCCAGCACCGCTCGATCGAGCCCTGGCTGAAGACGGTTTCGGCGACGCCGGCCAAGGAATGGAAGCAGAGCCACGAGGACCGCCAGAAGCTCGACGGCCTCTACGAATGCATCCTCTGTGCCTGCTGCTCGACTTCCTGTCCGAGCTACTGGTGGAACGGCGACCGCTATCTCGGCCCGGCCGTGCTCTTGCAGGCCTATCGCTGGCTGATCGACTCCAGAGACGAGGCCAAGGGCGAGCGCCTCGACAATCTCGAAGACCCCTTCCGCCTCTATCGCTGCCACACCATCATGAACTGCGCCCAGACCTGTCCCAAGGGCCTGAACCCGGCCAAGGCGATCGGCGAAATCAAGAAGATGATGGTCGAGCGGCGCGTCTGATTGTCGCGCGCAGGGACTTTCCCTTCTTTCGTCATCCCGGCCTTCAGCCGGGATCCAGCGACCCGACGTCTGTCGGGCCCGAGGCCTTTCAGCCCAACGACTTGGACTGGCCGGATTTCTGTGACTGATGCTCGGGGCACGCCCGAGAAAATTCAAGCGGCAATAGTGCCTTGAGAGCATCCGACAACCTCACGACGCAGCCGGACCGACCGTTTCAATCATGCCACAGGCGTCAACGAATTGCCGTTCTCTTGAATTGAAGGATGGTTTTAAGGTAATTCCGCCTATATGTCAGTCGATAACGCGGTGCCAGAGATGATCGGGAGCAGGAATATGCGGACAATACATGCGGTGGCGGGACTGGCCGTGGTGCTGGCGCTTTCTGGATGTCAGAGAACGTCCATGAGCGATTTCGGCGGCAACAGCACGTCACCAGCCCCGTTGCAGGCACAGCCCGTGCCGACCGTGTCTTCCGGCCAGCTCGACGCTCCGGCGACCACCGACACCTCGCAGTTCCCCGCAGCACCGGTCAGCGGCACTGCGGCGGTCGGCGGCGTGCAGCCGGCTGGGGCTGACGTCGCGGCGGCCACTAATGCGCTCGATGTGACCAAGGAATCGATGGTCGGCAACTGGCGCGTCGCCAATGGCGGCAGTTCCTGCGACATGTTCCTGACGCTCACCAATCTCGGCAGTGGCTCGCGCGGCGGCACGCGTGGTTGCGCCGGCGAACTGACGCAGATGGGCTCCTGGGAAGTGGCCGGCAAGCAGGTCGTGCTCAAGGACCGCAACGGCAATCCGCTGGCCCGTCTGTTCAAGACTGCCGATGCGCGGTTCGACGGCTCGACCAATAGCGGCCAGCCGGTCAGCCTTAGCCGCTAATCAACAAGCCCGGCAAGACGCCGGGCTTTTTTGTCTGTACGCGTTTCCGTCTTCTGAGTTGCGAAAACGCTCTACCTCTTCGTTCCACGCATTTCCGGATGTTCGAACCTTTCCTGGAAATGCTTCAATCGGTTACGCCCGTGCCCAATCCCGAAGACAGTATTTCGCGAAAACTCGAGGCCATGATAGCCGAAAGCGCGGTGCGGCGCGATCCGGCCCAGCTCGGTATCGCCCGGCGCTTCGATCATCTGCTGACGGAGCTTGCCGGCAACCGGGCGCAGCGCAAGTCGAATGCGCTCGGCTGGCTGTTTGCCTCGCGCAAGCATGAGCATCCGCCGCTCAAGGGGCTTTATCTCTACGGCGGCGTCGGCCGCGGCAAGACGATGCTGATGGACCTGTTCTTCGAAACGGTGCCGATCCAGCGCAAGCGCCGGGCGCATTTTCACGAATTCATGGCCGATGTGCACGAGCGGATCTTCAAGCACCGGCAGAAGCTGAAGAATGGAGAGACGCGCCAGGCCGATCCGATGCCGCCGGTGGCGTCGGAGATTTTCGCCGAGGCGCGGCTGCTCTGCTTCGACGAGTTCTCCGTCACCGATATCGCCGATGCGATGATCCTGTCGCGGCTGTTCAGCGAGCTTTTCGCCAAGGGCTGCGTTCTTGTCGCCACGTCCAATGTCGAGCCGGGCAATCTCTACATGGACGGCCTGAATCGCGGGTTGTTCCTGCCGTTCATCGATCTGTTGAAGACCCATACCGAGATCGTGCCGCTGGATGCCGGGACGGATTATCGCCTGGCGAAGATGGAGGGCCTGCCGGTCTGGCTGGCGCCGCTGGGGCCGCAGGCCGACGCCGCGCTCGACCGGGCCTGGATCCATGCCACCGCCGGGCTGTCGGTCGCGGCTGCCGAGGTTGCGCGCAAGGGCCGGACCATCAAGGTTCCGGCGGCGGCCAACGGGTGCGCCCGGTTTTCCTTTTCGGACCTCTGCGAGCGGCCGCTGGGCGCAGCCGATTATCTCGCCATCCTCTCCCACTACCGGACGATCTTCATCGATCACATCCCCCATCTTGGGCCTGAGCGCCGCAATGAGACCAAGCGCTTCATCATGCTGGTCGATACGATCTACGACCACGGCGCCCGCATTTTTGCCACGGCGGCTTCCGCGCCGATCGATCTGCTGACGGCAAAAAAAGGCACGGAAGGCTTCGAATTCGACCGAACGGTCTCGCGCCTGATCGAGATGCAGAGCGAGGAATATGCGCGAAATCATCGTGCGGAAACAGTGACTTCGTGACAATATCGCGACGAAAATTCTTACGTTTACGTAAGAATTTTATGATCTAACCGATTGAAATTGTTCCACTCAAAAGTATGGGTTGATATTTCAGATTTTGAAGGTTAATTCCTTGCGCCGAAAGGTTTGCCCAGCTCGCGTCTCAGGCGCCACGTCAGGCCTTGTCAGATTTGGATCGCAAAGGAAGCACTTTCATGGCGCGCAACAAGATCGCACTTATTGGTTCTGGAATGATTGGTGGCACGCTGGCGCATCTCGCCGGCCTGAAAGAACTCGGCGATATCGTCCTGTTCGACATCGCTGACGGCATCCCGCAGGGCAAGGGCCTTGATATCGCCCAGTCCTCGCCCGTCGAAGGCTTCAACGCCAATCTGACCGGCGCCAGCGATTATTCGGCCATCGAAGGTGCCGACGTCTGCATCGTCACCGCCGGCGTTGCCCGCAAGCCGGGCATGAGCCGCGACGACCTGCTCGGCATCAACCTCAAGGTCATGGAACAGGTCGGCGCCGGCATCAAGAAATATGCCCCGAACGCCTTCGTCATCTGCATCACCAACCCGCTCGACGCGATGGTCTGGGCGCTGCAGAAGTTCTCCGGCCTGCCGAAGAACATGGTCGTCGGCATGGCCGGCGTGCTCGATAGCTCGCGCTTCCGCCTGTTCCTGAGCCAGGAATTCAATGTTTCCGTCCAGGACGTCACCGCCTTCGTTCTCGGCGGCCATGGCGATACGATGGTGCCGCTCGCCCGCTACTCGACCGTCGGCGGCATTCCGCTGACCGATCTCGTCAAGATGGGCTGGGTCACCAAGGAGCGGCTGGAAGAAATCATCCAGCGCACCCGTGACGGCGGCGCCGAAATCGTCGGCCTGCTCAAGACCGGCTCGGCCTACTACGCCCCGGCCGCCTCGGCGATCGAAATGGCCGAGTCCTTCCTCAAGGACAAGAAGCGCGTTCTGCCCTGCGCCGCCCACCTCACCGGCCAGTACGGCGTCAAGGACATGTATGTCGGCGTTCCGACCATCATCGGTGCCGGCGGCGTCGAGCGCATCATCGAAGTCGAGTTCAACAAGGCCGAGCAGGACGCCTTCGAAAAGTCGGTCGCCGCCGTTGCCGGTCTTTGCGAAGCCTGCATCACCATTGCGCCCAGCCTGAAGTAATTCGCCCGCCGGCTTAAACAGGAAATATCCCCATGAACATTCATGAATATCAGGCCAAGGCCCTGCTGAAGAGCTTTGGCGCACCGGTCGCGGAAGGTGTCGCCATCTTCTCCGCCGACGAAGCCGAAGCCGCTGCGAAGTCGCTTCCCGGCCCGCTCTATGTCGTCAAGAGCCAGATCCATGCGGGTGGCCGCGGCAAGGGCAAGTTCAAGGAACTCGGCCCGGATGCCAAGGGCGGTGTTCGCCTGGCCTTCTCGATCGAAGAAGCCAAGGCTCATGCCAAGGAGATGTTCGGCAACACGCTGGTGACCGCGCAGACCGGCGAAGCCGGCAAGCAGGTCAACCGCCTCTACATCGAGGACGGCGCCGACATTGCTCGCGAACTCTATTGCTCGCTGCTCGTCGACCGCTCCGTCGGCCGCGTCGCCTTCGTCGTTTCGACCGAGGGCGGCATGGACATCGAGGCCGTCGCCCACGACACGCCTGAGAAGATCCACACCATCGCGATCGATCCGGAAGCCGGCGTGACGGCTGCCGACGTTGCCGCCATCTCCAAGGCGCTCGAGCTTTCGGGCACTGCTGCCGAAGACGCCAAGTCGCTCTTCCCGCTGCTCTACAAAGCCTTCAACGAGAAGGACATGGCGCTGCTCGAGGTCAACCCGCTGATCGTCATGAAGAATGACCATCTGCGCGTTCTCGACGCCAAGATGTCGTTCGACGGCAATGCGCTGTTCCGCCACGACGACGTGCGCGCGCTACGCGACGAAACCGAGGAAGATGCCAAGGAAATCGAGGCTTCCAAATGGGACCTCGCTTATGTGGCTCTCGACGGCAACATCGGCTGCATGGTCAACGGTGCCGGCCTTGCCATGGCGACGATGGACATCATCAAGCTTTATGGCAAGGAGCCCGCCAACTTCTGCGACGTCGGCGGCGGCGCAGGCAAGGAGAAGGTCGCGGCTGCCTTCAAGATCATCACGGCAGATCCCAAGGTCGAGGGCATCCTCGTCAACATCTTCGGCGGCATCATGAAGTGCGACGTCATCGCTGAAGGCGTTGTCGCCGCGGTTCAGGAAGTCGGCCTCAAGGTTCCGCTCGTCGTGCGCCTCGAAGGCACCAACGTCGAACTCGGCAAGAAGATCCTGAACGAGTCCGGTCTCGCGATTACCGCGGCTGACGACTTGGACGACGCGGCGAAGAAGATCGTCGCGGCGATCAACGGCTAATTTGAAGGACCGGAAATAATGTCCATTCTCGTCAATAAAGACACCAAGGTCCTTGTACAGGGCTTGACCGGCAAGACCGGTACATTCCACACCGAACAGGCGCTTGCTTACTACGGCACGCAGATGGTCGGCGGCATCCATCCGAAGAAGGGTGGCGAAACCTGGACCGGATCGAAGGGCGAAAGCCTGCCGATCTTCGCGACCGTTGCCGAAGGCAAGGAAAAGACCGGCGCCGACGCGACCGTCATCTACGTTCCGCCGGCGGGCGCCGCGGACGCGATCATCGAGGCGATCGAAGCCGAGATTCCGTTTATCACCTGCATCACCGAAGGTATTCCGGTCATGGACATGGTGCGCGTCAAGGCTCGCCTCGACCGCTCCAAGTCCCGTCTGCTCGGCCCGAACTGCCCGGGCATCCTGACGCCGGAAGAATGCAAGATCGGCATCATGCCGGGCTCGATCTTCCGCAAGGGTTCGGTCGGTATCGTTTCCCGTTCGGGCACGCTCACCTATGAAGCCGTGTTCCAGACCTCCAACGAAGGTCTCGGCCAGACCACGGCCGTCGGCATCGGTGGCGATCCGGTCAAGGGTACAGAGTTCATCGACGTGCTGGAGATGTTCCTCGCCGACGACGAAACCAAGTCCATCATCATGATCGGCGAAATCGGCGGCTCGGCCGAGGAAGACGCAGCGCAGTTCCTGATCGATGAAGCCAAGAAGGGCCGCAAGAAGCCGATGGCCGGCTTCATCGCGGGCCGCACGGCACCGAAGGGCCGCACGATGGGTCACGCCGGCGCCGTGGTTTCCGGCGGCAAGGGCGATGCGGAATCCAAGATCGCAGCGATGGAGCAGGCGGGCATCCGCGTGTCGCCGTCGCCGGCGCGCCTCGGCAAGACGCTGGTCGAAGTCCTCAAGGGCTGAGACAGCGCGATGTGATCGGGCAGGCGGTTGGTGCCGGCCCGGCTGCCCCTCGACGGAAGAAGGCAACGGCGCTGAGGCGCCGATGCCAGAAAGGTCGACCGGGACCGAAAGCCGGCAAGAGTTAACAAGTCAGGAGGCGGACGGACAGGTCCGCGAAGCACCATGGCAAGGCAAGAAGCCAACGAGCAATTTCTGCTGACCTCGTTCCTCGACGGAGCGAATGCCAGCTATATCGAGCAGCTTTATGCGCGCTACGAAAGCGACCCGTCGTCGGTCTCCGGCGAGTGGCAGTCGTTCTTCAAGGCGCTGCAGGACCAGCCTGACGACGTGATCAAGGCGGCCAAGGGCGCCTCCTGGAAAAAGCCGAACTGGCCGATCGTCGCCAATGGCGAACTGGTCTCGGCGCTCGATGGCGACTGGGGCACGGTCGAGAAGGTCATCGAAAAGAAGGTAAAGGCCAAGGCCGAGGAACAGGCTGTCGTCACCGGCGTTGCGCCGAGTGCCGCCGATGTCCACCAGCAGACCCGTGACAGCGTTCGCGCCATCATGATGATCCGCGCCTATCGCATGCGCGGCCATCTGCACGCCAAGCTCGATCCGCTCGGCATTGCAGCCCCCGTCGAGGACTATAACGAGCTGTCGCCGAAGTCCTACGGCTTCGAAGAGAGCGACTATGATCGCCGCATCTTCCTCGACAACGTGCTTGGCCTCGAATACGCGACCATCCGCGAGATGCTCGAAATCCTCGAGCGGACCTATTGTTCGACGCTCGGCGTCGAGTTCATGCATATCTCCGATCCGGAAATCAAAGGCTGGGTCCAGGAGCGCATCGAAGGCCCCGACAAGGGCGTCGAGTTCACCGCGGAAGGCAAGAAGGCGATCCTGCAGAAGCTGATCGAGGCGGAAGGCTTCGAGCAGTTCATCGACGTCAGGTACAAGGGCACCAAGCGTTTCGGCCTCGACGGCGGCGAATCGCTGATCCCGGCGCTGGAGCAGATCATCAAGCGCGGCGGCCAGGTCGGCCTCAAGGAAATCATCCTCGGCATGGCCCATCGCGGCCGTCTGAACGTGCTCACCAACGTCATGGGCAAGCCGCACCGCGCCGTGTTCCACGAGTTCAAGGGCGGTTCTGCAGCACCTGACGATGTCGAAGGTTCGGGCGACGTGAAGTACCATCTGGGTGCTTCTTCCGACCGCGAGTTCGACGGCAACAAGGTCCACCTCTCGCTGACGGCGAACCCGTCGCATCTTGAAATCGTCAACCCGGTCGTCATGGGCAAGGCCCGTGCCAAGCAGGACCAGATGGCGAAGGTCTTCGAGGGCGACATCATTCCCCTGTCGGAGCGTGCCCAGGTCATGCCGCTGTTGCTGCACGGCGATGCCGCCTTCGCCGGCCAGGGCGTGACGGCTGAAATCCTCGGGCTGTCCGGCCTGCGCGGCCATCGCGTCGCCGGCACCGTGCACTTCATCATCAACAACCAGATCGGCTTCACCACCAATCCGGCCTTCTCGCGCTCGTCGCCCTATCCGTCGGATGTGGCCAAGATGATCGAGGCGCCGATCTTCCATGTCAACGGCGACGATCCGGAAGCGGTAACGTACGCGGCCAAGATCGCCACCGAATTCCGGATGAAGTTCCACAAGCCAGTCGT
The DNA here is from genome assembly GCF_000379605.1 of Rhizobium giardinii bv. giardinii H152. Lineage (GTDB taxonomy): Bacteria > Pseudomonadota > Alphaproteobacteria > Rhizobiales > Rhizobiaceae > Pararhizobium > Pararhizobium giardinii. Next base: position 288,117 of record NZ_KB902702.1, read on the forward strand.
CATCGACATGTTCTGCTATCGCCGCTTCGGCCATAACGAAGGCGACGAGCCGTCGTTCACGCAGCCGAAGATGTACAAGGTCATCCGCGCCCACAAGACGGTCGTCCAGCTCTATGGCGAACGCCTGATCGCCGAGGGCCTGATCACCGAAGGCGAGCTTGAGAAGATGCGGGCCGACTGGCGCGCCCATCTGGAGCAGGAATTCGAGGCGGGACAGGCCTACAAGCCGAACAAGGCCGACTGGCTGGACGGTGTCTGGTCGGGTCTGCGCGCTGCCGACAACCAGGACGAACAGCGCCGCGGCAAGACCTCGGTGCCGATGAAGACGCTGAAGGATGTCGGCCGCAAGCTGTCGGAGGTCCCGGCAGGCTTCAACGTCCACAAGACGATCCAGCGCTTCATGGACAGCCGCGCCAACATGATCCAGACCGGCGAAGGCATCGACTGGGCGATGGCGGAAGCGCTTGCGTTCGGCACGCTTGCCATCGAAGGCACGAAGATCCGCCTGTCGGGCCAGGATTGCGAGCGCGGCACCTTCTCGCAGCGCCATTCGGTCCTCTACGACCAGGAGACCGAGGAACGCTATATCCCGCTTGCCAATCTGTCGCCGACCCAGGCGCGCTACGAGGTCATCAACTCGATGCTCTCGGAAGAGGCGGTCCTCGGTTTCGAATACGGCTATTCGCTCGCCCGGCCGAATGCGCTGACGCTGTGGGAAGCCCAGTTCGGTGACTTCGCCAACGGCGCACAGGTCGTCTTCGACCAGTTCATCTCGTCGGGCGAACGCAAGTGGCTGCGCATGTCCGGTCTCGTCTGCCTGCTGCCGCATGGCTATGAAGGCCAGGGTCCGGAACACTCTTCGGCTCGCCTCGAGCGCTGGCTGCAGATGTGCGCCGAAGACAACATGCAGGTCGCCAACGTCACGACACCGGCGAACTACTTCCACATCCTGCGCCGTCAGGTGAAGCGCGACTTCCGCAAGCCGCTAATCATGATGACGCCGAAGTCGCTGCTGCGCCATAAGCGCGCCGTCTCTTCGCTGTCGGAAATGGCCGGCGAAAGCTCGTTCCATCGCCTGCTCTGGGACGATGCCGAAGTCATCAAGGACGGCCCGATCAAGCTGCAGAAGGACGCCAAGATCCGTCGCGTCGTTCTCTGCACCGGCAAGGTCTATTATGACCTGCTGGAAGAGCGCGAGAAGCGCGGCATCGACGATGTCTATCTGCTGCGCGTCGAGCAGCTCTATCCGTTCCCGGCCAAGGCGCTCATCAATGAGCTCTCGCGCTTCCGCAATGCGGAAATGGTCTGGTGCCAGGAAGAGCCGAAGAACATGGGCGCCTGGTCGTTCATCGACCCGTATCTGGAATGGGTGCTTGCCCATATCGATGCGAAGTACCAGCGCGTCCGCTACACCGGTCGTCCGGCCGCCGCCTCTCCGGCGACGGGCCTGATGTCCAAGCACCTCGCCCAGCTCGCCGCCTTCCTAGAAGACGCGCTCGGCGGTTGAGAGGCAGCGCTCCATGGCCTATTTTCATCTGAAATTAGTGCCACCCCGCAGCACGTTTCCTCAGGATGCAACGTCTGAGGAAATGGCTGCGATGGAGCGTCACTCAGCCTATTGGCGAGCCCAGGCCGATGCGGGACGCGCCATTGCGCTCGGTCCCGTCTTCGCCAAGGACGGTGCCTGGGGCATGGCGCTGGTGGAGGTTCCCGACGGGAATGCCGCCCAGGCTCTCGCCGACGGCGACCCCGTCATCGCCGCCAGCCTCGGCTTCCGGTTCGAAATTGCCGCGATACCCAAACTCATTCTCCGGCACGTCGCCGCACCTGCCGCATAACCGATAACGATCAAAGTCAGGATCTGAAAATGGCCACAGAAATCCGCGTTCCTACCCTCGGAGAGTCCGTCAGCGAAGCGACCGTCGGCACATGGTTCAAGAAGGTGGGCGACACCGTCAAAGCCGATGAACCGCTGCTCGAGCTCGAAACCGACAAGGTGACCATCGAGGTTCCGGCGCCAGCCGCAGGCACGCTTTCCGAAATCGTCGCCAATGCCGGTGAAACCGTTGGCCTCGGCGCCCTGCTCGGCCAGATCGCCAACGGCGCCGCCGGCGCCGCTGTTGCCGCGCCCGCGGCTGAAAAGAAGGTCGCCGCTCCGGCTGCCGCCGCCGCTGCTCCGGTTGCCGCTGCTGCCCCGCAGGCCGCGTCTGCCATGCCGGCGGCTCCGGCCGCCGCCAAGATGCTTGCCGAAAACAACCTGTCGGCCGATCAGGTCGATGGCTCCGGCAAGCGCGGCCAGGTGCTGAAGGGCGATGTCATCGCTGCCGTCGCCAAGGGAATTTCGACGCCGGCGGCTACCGAGCCGGTCAAGATCGTGACCCGTGGTCCGTCCTCGACCGAGGACGCCCCGCGCGAAGAGCGCGTCAAGATGACCCGCCTGCGCCAAACCATCGCCAAGCGCCTGAAGGACGCCCAGAACACGGCGGCCATGCTTACCACCTACAACGAGGTGGACATGTCGGCCGTCATGGACCTGCGCAACCGCTACAAGGATCTTTTTGAAAAGAAGCACGGCGTCAAGCTCGGCTTCATGGGCTTCTTCACCAAGGCGGTGACGCATGCGCTGAAGGAAATCCCGGCCGTCAACGCCGAGATCGACGGCACCGACATCATCTACAAGAACTTCTGCCACATCGGCATGGCCGTCGGCACCGACAAGGGCCTGGTCGTTCCGGTCATCCGCGATGCCGACCAGATGTCGATCGCCGAAATCGAAAAGGATCTCGGCCGTCTTGCCAAGGCTGCGCGTGACGGCTCGCTTTCCATGGCAGACATGCAGGGCGGCACCTTCACGATCACCAATGGCGGCGTCTACGGCTCGCTGATGTCCTCGCCGATCCTCAACGCGCCGCAGTCCGGCATTCTCGGCATGCACAAGATCCAGGAGCGCCCGGTCGTCGTCGGCGGCCAGATCGTCATCCGTCCGATGATGTATCTGGCGCTCTCCTACGATCACCGGATGGTCGACGGCAAGGAGGCCGTGACCTTCCTGGTGCGCGTCAAGGAAAGCCTGGAAGATCCGGAACGTCTGGTTCTGGATCTCTAAGGAGCGCCCCAATGGACGCGGCAGCACTGGCGGCATCGCCATTTATTTCGCTTCTCGCCTGGAGCGTCGTGCTGCTCGTCTTTCATGTCAGCCTGCAGGGCATGATGTCTACATTCGAACTCGGATCGGCCTGGAATGCCGGTCCGCGGGATGACGAAAGGAAGCCGTCCGGCAAGCTGGCCGGACGCGCTGAGCGGGCATCCGGCAATTTCCAGGAGACCTATCCGGCGTTCGTCGGACTGGCGCTTGCCCTTGCCATCGCCGGCGACCCGACCGGCTGGGGCCTGACCGGCGCCTGGCTTTGGTTTGCCTTCAGGATTGCCTATATTCCGCTTTATCTGGCGGGCGTTTCCTATGTCCGCTCGCTCTTCTGGCTTGGCTCGCTCGCCGGGCTTCTCATCATGGTATCGGCGCTCGTTTTCTAAACAGGAAAGCGGAACCCCGACAGCGATAACCGGAGACGTGCCGTGCATCCCTATCTCCTCGAACTCGTGTCGCTGATGGCGATCTTCTCCTTCGCCATCGTCTCGCCCGGCGCCGATCTTGCCATGGTCATGCGCCAATCGCTGGTTCACGGCCGCCGCGCGGCGATCGTCACCTCCTTCGGCGTCGGCACGGCGCTGATGTTTCATGTGACCTACACGATCCTCGGTCTCGGGCTGGTCATCTCGCAGTCGATCTACCTGTTCAACATCGTCAAATGGTGCGGCGTCGCCTACCTACTCTATATCGGTGTCAAGGCACTCAGGGCCGGCAAGACGGACATGACGGTCGAGCACGAAGGCGCAGACCCGACGAAAAAGCGCCAGACCGTGTTGAAGGCCTTCGGCCTCGGTTTTGCTGCCAATGCGCTCAACCCGAAAGCCGTCTTTTTCTTCCTGTCGATCTTCTCGACGGTGGTCAGCGCCCATACGCCGATCGCGGTGAAGTTCGGCTATGGCCTGGTCATGGCAGGCAGCCTGATCCTCTGGTTCGTCGGCGTCAGCCTGTTCATGACGACGCCGAAGATGCGCGCCGCCTTCTCGCGCGCGAGCCAGTGGATCGATCGCGTCAGCGGCCTCGTCTTCATCGCGCTTGGCCTGAAGCTCGCCACGGAAAAGGCTTCCTGAGCATGCGCCCCGCCGCTCCCGCATCGATCCTCTGTATCCTGCTGGCCGTGACGCCAGCGGCTGCGGCGGAGTGCCTGCAGGAGCAGGCGGTCTATGGCGATGCGGACGGCGCCTATGAACTGCGTTTCGAACCGGTGGGCTCGGCAAGCGCCGCGACCAGCAATCACTTCAAGGTCAAGGTGGCAAAGACCGATCTGGTTCTCGACGGTATCGTCATGCAGTCGGGCGAACCCGTCCGGCCGAACGGCATGATCATGAACAACTGCCCGCAGGGCGATTCCACCGGGGAGGAGATCGCCGCCTGCACCGTCTGGGAGGGCGTGATCTATGCCATCGGTGGCGACGGCAAGGTCGGTCCCCTGCCCGAGGAGGGATCGGAAGCGGCAGCCCAGCTGCTTTTGCCTGATTTCGGTCCCGCCGTGCGCAACTCGTCCATCTGGGGCAAGGCGACCGTCGCGCCCTGGGATGTTCTGTCTTTGAAGGGATGCGTCCAATGAAGATCAGCGATCAACCCGTCCTTTTGGTAACCGGCGGCAGCCGCGGTATCGGTGCGGCTGTCTGCCTCTCGGCGGCCGAGCACGGCTGGGCCGTCGCGGTCAACTATGCCTCTAACCGCCCCGCGGCGGATGCCGTCGTCGCCGCGATCGCGCAAGCCGGCGGAACTGCCGTCGCGGTCGAAGGCGATGTCGGCAGCGAAGCCGGCGTCAGTGCGATCTTCGACGCGGTGGACAAGGCCTTCGGCCGTCTCGACGGCCTGGTCAACAATGCCGGCATCGTCGGCATGCCGGCCCGGATCGACGAGATCACGCCGGAGCGGCTCGACCGCATGCTGCGCGTCAACGTCTCCGGCTCGATCCTTTGCGCGGCCGCTGCCGTGCGGCGCATGTCGGTGCGTCACGGCGGCAAGGGCGGCGTGATCGTCAACATTTCCTCGATGGCCGCAGTGCTCGGATCGGCCGGACAATATGTCGATTATGCCGCCTCCAAGGGCGCGATCGATAGTTTCACCATCGGCCTGTCGCGCGAGGTTGCCTCGGACGGCATCCGCGTCAATGCGGTCCGTCCCGGCATCATCGATACGGAGCTACACGCCTCGGGCGGTCTTCCGGATCGCGCTCGCGAACTCTCACCAAGCGTTCCCCTGAAACGGCCGGGCACCGCGCAAGAGGTCGCCGACGCCGTTCTCTACCTGCTTTCCCCTTCGTCGTCCTATGTAACGGGCGCCATTCTCAACGTCAGCGGCGGACGATAGCCGCTCTCAGGAAGGACCATTCATGGCATATGATCTCATCGTTATCGGCACCGGACCTGGCGGCTATGTCTGCGCCATCAAGGCAGCCCAACTCGGCCTGAAGGTCGGCGTTATCGAAAAGCGCTCCACCTATGGCGGTACCTGCCTCAATGTCGGCTGCATTCCATCCAAGGCGCTGCTGCATGCCTCGGAGGTCTTCCACCAGACCGCCCATGGCATCGACGCTCTCGGCGTCGAGGTACAGGCTCCGAAGCTGAACCTTGAGAAGATGCTCGCCCACAAGGATGCGACGGTGAAGGCGAACGTCGACGGCGTCGCTTTCCTATTCAAGAAGAACAAGATCGATGCCTTCCAGGGCACCGGCAAGGTGCTTGGTGAAGGTAAGGTTTCGGTGACCAACGACGCGGGCGAGGAGCAGGTGATCGAGACGAAGAACATCGTCATCGCCACCGGCTCCGATGTTGCCGGCATTCCGGGCGTTGAGGTCGAGATCGACGAGAAGGTCATCATCTCGTCGACCGGCGGTATCGCGCTGGAAAAGGTTCCGGCCACCATGGTGGTCGTCGGCGGCGGCGTCATCGGCCTCGAACTCGGCTCGGTCTGGTCGCGCCTCGGCGCCAAGGTAACTGTGGTCGAATATCTCGACACCATCCTCGGCGGCATGGACGGCGACGTTGCCAAGCAGTTCCAGCGGATGCTCGCCAAGCAGGGCATCGATATCAAGCTCAGCGCCAAGGTGACCGGCGTTGAAAAGCAGGGTTCCGGCGCCAGGGTGACCTTCGAGCCGGTCAAGGGCGGCGATGCTGCGACGATCGACGCCGAGGTCGTCCTGATCGCAACGGGTCGCAAGCCGTTCACCGAGGGTCTCGGCCTCGCCAAGGCCGGCGTCGTCATGGACACGCGCGGCCGCGTCGAGATCAACAACCATTTCCAGACCAGCATTCCCGGCATCTATGCGATCGGCGACGTCGTGCGCGGTGCGATGCTCGCCCACAAGGCGGAAGACGAGGGTGTCGCCGTTGCCGAGATCATCGCCGGCCAGGCGGGTCACGTGAACTATGACGTCATCCCGAGCGTCGTCTACACCCAGCCGGAAGTCGCCTCCGTCGGCAAGACCGAGGAAGAACTGAAGGCGGCAGGCATCGCCTACAAGGTCGGCAAGTTCCCGTTCACTGCCAACGGCCGCGCTCGCGCCATGCTGGCCACCGACGGCTTCGTCAAGATCCTCGCCGACCAGGCCACCGACCGCGTTCTCGGCGGCCATATCGTCGGCTTCGGCGCCGGCGAGATGATCCACGAGATCGCCGTGCTGATGGAATTCGGCGGCTCGTCGGAAGATCTCGGCCGCACCTGCCACGCCCACCCGACGATGTCGGAAGCGGTCAAGGAAGCGGCACTGGCGACCTTCGCAAAGCCGATCCATATGTAAGGAACTGCAAGGGGCCGTGACAATCGGCCCCTTTGCCCCCCGTCCAGCGCTCGCCGCGGCTGGATTTCCGCATTGTCGCGGCTATACGTGACGTCGGAGATGCCGTGCAGATCGTCAGCATGACGACCCTGCTCTACCGAGAAATCCTTCCGGGCAATCGCCGTGATCACGCCCTTCCACCGGTTGATCGTCCGCACGATGTTGGACCGGCTGCCCGTCCGACCGCAAGCTGACGGCATGCGCTCGAGGCTTCTGCTATGCCCAGAAGCGGGGCGAGTTCGATGCGGAAGAGTTCTGGACACTGACGAATCTTCCGATGAATATGCTGCATGAGCGCCACAAAACTCCTGCTGATCCTGCCTCTGACGGTGGCCTTTGCCTATGTGTCGCTGGTTGGCTTGGTGTATCTTTCGCAACGTGCCCTCCTCTTTCCCGGCACAGGCGCGGCACCTGCCTCAGAGCACGCAGAGTGGGGCGAGAACGTCTCCATCAAGACGCCCGACGGAGAAATGCTTCACGGACTCTATAGCCATGGCACATCCGGCAAGCCGTGCGTTCTGCTCTTTTTCGGGAACGGTGATCGTGTCGGCAGCTACGGCTTTCTCGCACAGGCGCTGGCCGCGCGAGGTATTGGATTGCTGGCGATTTCCTATCGCGGCTATCCGGGATCGACCGGCTCACCGAGCGAGGAGGCGCTGCTAGCCGACGGCATCGCGGCGTTCGACTGGCTTTCAGCAAGCTCCAAAAGCGAGATCGTTGTGCTCGGCCGCTCGCTGGGCACCGGCATCGCCGTGAACACGGCCGCGCAGAGGCCGGCCATCGGCGTGGTTCTCGTGTCCGCATACCTGTCGGTTCTGTCGGTCGCGCAGTCGCACTATCCGTTCTTTCCGGTCGCGCTTCTCATCAAGGATCCCTTCCGCTCGGATTTCAAAATAGCGAAGGTGAGCCAACCAAAGCTGTTCATCCATGGTCGGCGTGACGACAGCATCCCCCTATCTTCGGGCGAGGCCTTGTACCGCATCGCACCCGAACCCAAGCAAATGCTGATCGACGACGGCTCGGGTCACAATGATATCTGGAATGACCGTACGGTTGGCGAGGTTATCGGCTTCGTGGAGGCGCTGAAATGAACCGCCCCGGAGCCGGAACTTGGTGAGCAGCGCGATCACATGGCTACCGGGCGGGAAACGTGCCGCCCGCTCGGTAGCCTCTTTGGCCTACTGCAGTGTCCGCGCTTGCGCCGGCTGTGTTGCGCCGGCCGTAACCTCGCTGCCAGGGGCGTGCTGGTCGAGGCCCGTGGCGACGACCGAAACGCGGAAGACGCCGTCCAGTCCCTTGTCGAAGATTGCGCCCACGACGATGTCGGCGTCCTCGTAGACCTCCTCGCGGATGCGGGTCGCTGCCTCATCCACCTCGAACAGCGTCATGTCGGAGCCGCCGGAAATCGAGATCAGCACGCCCCTGGCGCCCTTCATCGAGACTTCGCTCAACAGCGGATTGGCGATCGCCGCCTCGGCGGCCTTGGAGGCGCGACCGTCGCCGATCGCTTCGCCGGTTCCCATCATTGCCCGGCCCATGCCCTTCATCACCGATTTGACGTCGGCGAAGTCGAGGTTGATCAGGCCTTCCTTGACGATCAGGTCGGTGATGCAGCCGACGCCCGAATAGAGAACCCGGTCGGCGATGACGAAAGCATCGGCAAAGGTGGTCTTTGCATCGGCGATCCGGAAGAGGTTCTGGTTGGGGATGACGATCACGGTGTCGGCCGCTTCGCGAAGCCGTTCGATGCCTTCCTCGGCTGCCTGCATGCGCCGCTTGCCTTCGAAGCTGAACGGCTTGGTGACGACGCCGACGGTGAGGATGCCGGCCTTGCGGGCAGCGGCGGCGATCACCGGCGCAGCACCCGTTCCGGTGCCACCTCCCATGCCGGCGGTGACGAAGCACATATGAGTGCCGCCAAGGTGATCCATGATCTCGTCGATCGATTCCTCCGCCGCGGCGCGGCCGACTTCCGGCAGCGATCCGGCACCGAGACCTTCGGTCACCTGCGCCCCAAGCTGGATCAGCCGCGGCGCCTTCGACATGGTGAGCGCCTGCGCATCCGTGTTGGCGGCAACGAAGTCGGCGCCCTGCAGGCCTTCGGCGATCATGTTGTTGATGGCGTTGCCGCCGCCGCCGCCGACGCCGATGACCGTGATCTTCGGTCTCATCTCCGAAATCACGGGTTTCTTGATCTCTGACATCTCGTCATCTCCTTGGAACGTGGTCGCTGCCCCGGCACGTATGGAAGCGCGTTCCGGAAGCTGCAACAAGAATGCGAAGCGGAGCGGGCGCGAATCAGGCCGCCGCAGGTTATCTTCGCAAAAAGGCAGAGAGACGGCGCGGGTGCAAGTGTGTGGTGCCTTGCTTTGACGACGATGGACGAATTTGCAACGATTTTGCGTGAGGGTCCCCCACGATCGAGCGCGCTCGGTTCCACGCGCGCAAGCTCGAGCGGCAATCCACGACGCCGTTGGGACTGTCGGCAGACGCGGAGAGTTGTCATCATGCATGCCCAGTTGTAGTATCGGGACCGGGTCTCAAGCGAGGCCCAATACCGTACGGTGTGTGAATTCGTCACGCTCTTGCCGCCCTGATGTTGAATACCTTCTGGCGAGCCATTTATTGACCTGACACAGGCGCCTTTCCCGCCGAGGAGGCGAAAGCTTATTTTATCCGGGCAGCAGGCCAGCACATCCACCGATCCAGTCGCGATCGTGGTGGAAATTGTGGAGGAAGAAATGAGCAAACGTACTGTAACCGTCACCCTCGCAGGGTGCTTGGCGCTGTCCGCCTGCCAGTCTGCACCGACATCCCAGGCTGTCATCGATCGCAACGCCGAATTCGGCTGCGTTGCGGGAACGGTCGGCGGCGCGATCGTCGGCGGCCTGATTGGAGGCACCATAGGCTCCGGAACCGGCCAGATCGCCGCCATCGGCGGTGGCATCGGGCTCGGAGGCCTGCTCGGCAATCGCCTGACATGCATGTAAGGGGGCGGGTTCGGCCATGAAAATGAGAGCCATGATCGCGATATTGCTGCTGTGCCAGCCAACGTTTGTCGCCGCGCAGGATCAGCCTGTGTCCATGTATCAGGGGCAAAAGGACCAGCTTGACAGCAATTCCAACGGAACCGTCGAACGCTCGGAGTATCAGGCCTTCATGGCGACCGCGTTCACCAGCCTGGACAAGAACAAGGATGGCAGCTTGCAGTCCGCGGAAGTGGCGAAGGTGTTAACCCCCCAGCAGTTCTCCCTCAGCGATGCCAACCGCGACGGCGTCGTTGGCCAGAGCGAATTCATGGATCGGGTCATGACGGACTTTACCGCCGCAGATCGCAGCGGGGACGGCGGTCTGCAATAAGTTCGGCTTGCTGTTTCGATGCCCCGGCATTTCCGCTGCCGGATCTGCCGGGGTATCGGATTGCAGGGGTACGCAACAGCCGCCGCCCGGTAAGGCTGGCTTCAGTTGACCGCAGTGATGCTGAAACCGTCCTTGCGCAACAGTTCGATCACGCCCTCATCCCCCGGCAGGTGCAGCGCACCGACCGCCATGAAGACGTTGCCGCCGTCGAGGATCGGCCTGGCGCGGGCGGCCATGGTCTTGTTGCGGTCGATGACGATGCGCTGCTCGAAATCGGCGTAATCGGTGCTGTCGCCAGGTGACTTCTCCTCCGAAACGGCCTTCATCAGCGGCATGACCATGCCGGTATCGCCGGTCAGATAGAGTTCCGTCGTCGTCTCCATCACGTCGGCGACGGTGTCGCCGAGATCAAGGGTCTCGATCAGCGCATCGAGATGAAATTGCACCGGCAGCGCGTCCATGGCCTTCAGCTGCTCCACCAGCGTTTCCAGACCTTTCAGGCTCTTGCCCTGTTTCAGCGCATCCTCCGCCAGTTTCTTGTCGAGGAACGAGGCGCCGGCCGCCTTGCGGCTCATCTCGCAGGCGGGAAGGGCGACGAAGCTGGCGATCATCCAGGGCTTCATCTTCGCCACCAAGGTCAGCGGAATGCCGCGCTCCTTCAATCCTGCCGTCAGCTTTTCCTGTTCCTCGGCCTTCAGAAAGTCCTTGATCGACTTGCCGTCGGTAAACATCGTCAGTTCCGGCTGCATCAGGAGCGCTGCCGCTGCCTTGCGCTCGTCGACGATCTCGTCGGATTCGACGATCACGGTCTTTGCGGTTTCATAGGCCTCGCTGGCACCCTTGGGCATGGCAAGCACGCGCGGATCGGTGACATGCATGGTGCCCAGCAGATAGGACGACGCGATACCCGGCTTCTCGATCTTCCAGAACAGGCCCTTGCCGTTCGGCACGGCCGCGGCTTGCCTTTCAAGAGCGGCAAACCGCGCGGGATCGGAGGCACGCATCTCGGCGATCAGGTTCCTGCCGCCGCAGGCATCCTGCGCCGCACGGGCCGGCGAGAGGGAGAGAAGCGTGACAATCAGGCTGAGAGCAAACAGCACATGCAGCGTTGCGATCAGCGTGAGAACCGTGTCGCCCAGTTCCCTCGCCACGGCGCGGGCCGGCTTTGCAAGATGCTGAAACATTATCGATCCTGTGTGTGGCGGGTCATCGCGCCAGCCTATCCGCGCAAGCCTCACGCGCGTTTAACAAAGCTGGTTAACGCTTCGACGAGGGCGAAATTCAGGCGCGCGGATGCGCCCGGTCGTAGATTTCCAGGAGCCGGGCGGAATCGACGCCGGTATAGACCTGGGTGGTCGAGAGGCTGGCATGGCCGAGCAGTTCCTGGATGGTCCGCAAGTCGCCGCCGCCGGCCAGAAGATGCGTGGCGAAGGAGTGGCGCAGCGCATGCGGCGTTGCGGTGTCCGGCAGGCCGAGCGCGCCGCGCAACCGCTGCATTTCGCGCTGGATGATCGCCGCCTGCAGCTTGCCGCCCTTGGCGCCGCGAAACAGCGGGCCGTCGTCAACAAGGTGATAGGGGCAGAGTTTCTCATAGGCCCGCACGGCATCGACCGCCGCCGCGATCAGCGGGACCACGCGGGTCTTGCCCCCCTTGCCATGGATGCGCAGCGCCGTCGGCGTGCCGGCAAAATCGGATGGCGTCAGGTCGAGCGCTTCGGAGATGCGCAAGCCGCAGCCGTAAAGCAACGTGAGCACCGCGGCGTTGCGGGTGGCAATCCAGGGTTCTTCGGCAAGCTGCGCCTCATGAGTGACGACGGTCAATGCGTCCTTGTCCGTCAGCGGCTTGGGCAGGGATTTCGGCTGTTTCGGCGAGCGGACGGCCGCTGCACCGGCGGCGTTGGCGAGGCCCTTTTTCTCCAGATGCCTAAGGAAGGAGCGCAGCCCGGCAAGCCCGCGGCCGAGCGTTCGTGCACCCGCTCCGTCTTTTCTGCGGGCCGCAAGGAAACCGCGCAGGTCGCCCGGACGCAGCGCGTGGATATCGCTCAAGCGGACCGGGCCGCTCAGGTGGCCGGTGAGGAAGTGCAGGAACTGCCGCGTGTCGCGCTCGTAGGCGACGACGGTCTTGTCCGACAGCCGCCGCTCCCGGCTGAGCGCCGCCAGCCAGCGCTGGCGCTCCGCCATCAGTTCCGGATGGCCGATAATCAGCAGTTCGTTCATGCTCGTTTTCCCCGCCATTCGGTCGTGGCGAGTTTGCCCCGGATGCCGTTATGTTTTTCCTAATGACCCTTGGAAACTGTCACGTCCGGATCATATTCACCTGCGATAGCTGAGCGCAGACGAGGCGGGAAGACGATGGCAAGACGCGATTCGGCAAGCGGTTTCACGTATTTTGCAGAGACGATCGCGCTGGTTTCCCAGGGCCAGCCGGGGCATATCGTCGACAGGCTGATTGCCGAGCGTGGTGAGCGTATCGTCAGGCATCCGCTCTGGCCGGTGATGCGGCCGTTTCTCTATACGGTCCTGAATTATCGCAAGGCCATCGAGTTTGCCGACAATGTCGCCAACCTGCCGGGCTTTCATGCCTTCCAGTATCTGAGTGATGTCCTCGCGCTCGATATCCGTGTGCGCAATGTCGAGCGCATTCCCCAAACCGGCGGCTTCCTGCTGGTCAGCAACCATCCGACCGGCATTGCCGACGGCGTCGCCGTCTTCGACCTTCTGAAGCAGCGCCGGCCCGACATGATGTTCTTCGCCAATCGCGATGCCATCCGGGTCAATCCGCGCCTTGTCGAGATGGTCATTCCGGTCGAATGGCGCGACGACTACAAGACGAAGCTGAAGGCGCGCGAAACGCTGCAAGTCACCAACCGGGCGATCGCGGAAGGCAAGGCGACCGTGCTCTTTCCGTCCGGCCGCATCGCCTATTGGGCGGACGGGCGGCTCAACGAACGTCCGTGGAAAACCTCCGCCGTCGGCTTTGCCCGCAAATACAATCTGCCGATCCTGCCGGTCCACATGACGGCGCGCAATTCCGGCCTGTTCTACTGGCTGGCCAAGTGGTCGACCGAACTGCGCGACATGACGGTGTTCCACGAACTTCTGAACAAGAAGGGCAACGTCTTCGATTTCACCATCGGCAACCTCATCGGGCCTGATGCGCTGGACGGCGATCCGGCCGAGGTGACGCGCGCTCTGGAGCAGCACACGGTGTTTGATCTGGCGCGGGATGGCGATGCGGCGTTCACAGCTGTTCCGTCGCGGGAGCCCATCGCAAAGGACGATGTAGCACTCTGAAACTGCTGCATAATTCCTTAGATAGATTCCGATTTAGGTATCAGGTAGTAAGGTGGGCTTGAAGCGCGCTGGACGGCGCTGCCCCACACAAAAAAAGCCCCGCGATCGTCTCGCGAGGCTTCCAGCTCATTCAACGCTCTGAACCAATCAGGCGATCTTCTGGCCGGTCTTGGCCCAGTCGGCGAGGAAGGCTTCGAGGCCCTTGTCGGTCAGCGGGTGCTTGACCAGCGCCTTCAGCGTTGCCGGCGGTGCGGTGATCACGTCGGCGCCGATCAGGGCTGCTTCCTTGACGTGGTTGACCGTGCGGATCGAGGCGGCGAGGATTTCGGTCTCGTAGCCGTAATTGTCGAAGATCTGGCGGATTTCGCGGATCAGGTCCATGCCGTCGAAGGCGATGTCGTCGAGACGGCCGACGAAGGGCGATACGAAGGTGGCGCCGGCCTTGGCGGCGAGCAGCGCCTGGTTGGCCGAGAAGCACAGCGTCACGTTGGTCTGGTGGCCGTCGGAGGTCAGGTTCTTGCAGGCCTTCAGGCCATCGAGCGTCAGCGGCAGCTTGATGCAGATGTTGTCGGCGATCTTCGATATGACAGCCGCTTCCTTCATCATCGATTCGTAATCGGTCGCCGCGACTTCAGCCGAAACCGGGCCTTCGACGATGCCGCAGATTTCCTTGGTGACTTCCAGGATGTTGCGGCCGGACTTCAGGATCAGCGACGGATTGGTCGTCACGCCATCGACGAGCCCGAGGTCATTCAACTCCCGGATTTCGTTCACATCGGCTGTATCGACAAAAAACTTCATGGGTATTCTCCCTTGGGATGCGCGGGCTGCTTGATGTTTCGGGGGTTTTCTTTAACGCAATCCGCAGGCAAGGTCACGGCTGATGACCGAAGATTCGACCGATTTGTTTGACGGCCTGTTCGCCCGCCGGGTCGTGCCCGTGCTGGTGCCGATGCCCGCTCCGAAAGCATACTCCTATACGGTGCCGGAAGGAATGGCCGTCGAACCCGGTTCGATCGTGCAGGTGCCGCTCGGACCGCGCCAGGTCATGGGCGTCGTCTGGGACGGCACGGATGATGGCGGCGTCGACCCGAAGAAGCTCAAGGCCGTTACCCAGGTGTTCGACTGCCCGCCGCTCGGGAAGGACATGCGCGCTTTCATCGACTGGGTCGCAACCTATACCGTCTCGCCACCCGGTCTCGTCGCCCGCATGGCGCTGCGCGCGCCGGCTGCCTTCGATCCGGAGCCGATGATCGAGGGGCTGCGGCTCACCGACACGCGGCCCGAACGGATGACGACAGCGCGCGAGCGGGTGATAGCCGCCGCCGATAACGGCTTTGCCTGGACGCGCTCGGGCCTTGCCCATGCGGCGGGAACCTCGTCGAGCGTGATCGACGGGCTCGTGGCGCAGGGCGTGTTCGAGACGGTCTTCATGGCGCCGCCGCCGGTCGTGGCTGTGCCGGACCCGGACTATGTCGAGCATCGTCTCGAGGGACCGCAGAAACAGGCGGCGCAGGACTTGTTGGAGAGTGTCGCGGCAGGCGGTTTTTCCGTCTCGCTGATCGACGGCATCACCGGCTCCGGCAAGACCGAGGTCTATTTCGAAGCGATCGCGGCGACGCTGAGGGCGGGCAAGCAGGTGCTGATCCTGTTGCCGGAAATCGCGCTTACGGCGAGTTTTCTGGAGCGTTTCCAGGACCGCTTCGGCTCCAAGCCTGCCGAGTGGCATTCGGATCTTGCGCCGCGCACACGCGAAAAGGTCTGGCGGCAGGTGACGGAGGGTCGTGTCCGTGTCGTCGCCGGCGCGCGCTCCGCGCTGTTCCTGCCGTTCGAAAATCTCGGCCTCATCATCGTCGACGAAGAGCATGACCCGGCCTACAAGCAGGAAGACCGCGTCTTCTACAATGCGCGCGACATGGCGGTGGTGCGCGCCCGCATCGGCAATTTCCCGATCGTTCTCGTTTCGGCGACGCCTTCGGTCGAGAGCCGGGTGAACGGCGATCTCGGCCGCTACAGGCCGATCCACCTGCCGACTCGCTTCGGCGACGCCGCACTCCCGGACCTCGGCGTCGTCGACATGCGCCGGCATCCGCCGGAGCGCGGCGGCTTCCTGTCGCCGGTGCTGCTCAACCAGATCGGCAAGGCCGTCGGGCGCGGCGAGCAGGCGCTGCTGTTCCTCAATCGCCGCGGCTATGCGCCGCTGACGCTCTGCCGCGTCTGTGGCCATCGCTTCCAGTGTCCCGATTGCTCGAGCTGGCTGGTCGAGCACCGGTTCCGTGGGCAGATCCAGTGCCATCATTGCGGCTATGCGCAAAGGACGCCGGAGAGCTGCCCGGAATGCGGCACCTTCGATCATCTGGTTGCCTGCGGTCCCGGCGTCGAGCGCATCGCCGAAGAGGTCGACCGGCATTTCCCCGATGCCCGCACCATCGTGCTTTCCTCCGATCTGATGGGCGTCAAGCGGCTGCGTCTGGAACTGGAGGCCATTGCCCGCGGCGAAGCGGATATCGTCGTCGGCACGCAGCTCGTCGCCAAGGGCCATAATTTCCCGATGATGACCTTCGTCGGCATCGTCGATGCCGATATCGGCCTTGCCAATGGCGATCCGCGGGCGGCCGAGCGAACGTTCCAGCTGCTCAGCCAGGTGACGGGTCGGGCGGGGCGCACCGGCCTGAAGAGCCTCGGCCTGCTGCAGACCTACCAGCCGCAGCATCCGGTGATGCAGGCGATTGTCTCGGGCGATTCGGAAGCGTTTTACGAGCGGGAGATCAACGAGCGCGAAAAGGCGCTGTTGCCGCCATTCGGGCGCCTGGCCTCCGTCATCGTCTCGGCCGATACCCGCGCCGATGCGGAAGCGCACGCGCGCGGCTTGCGGCAGGCCGCACCCCGCGTCAGCGGCATCAGCATCCTCGGGCCGGCCGAGGCGCCACTCGCGCTGATCCGCGGCCGTCACCGCTTCCGGCTCCTGGTGCACGGCCGCCGCAACAGCGACATGCAGGCCTTCGTGAAGACGATGATGGCGAGCGGTCCGAAAGTGCGCGGCTCCGTCAGCGTGCAGCTCGATATCGACCCGCAGAGTTTTCTGTGAGGCGACAGTATCGGCCGGTCTCCCTTCCGTAGGAATTACCCCTGCTTCGCAGATCTGAGGCGAAAAAGGGATGATACCTGCGTTCCAATAGATGTGTGATGTGGGGCGCATGCCGCAACCATGATCGCCTTTTCGGAAGAATCCGTCTGTGCGATAAGCGATTCGGCTGAGCGAGTGGCGAGGGGCGCACCATGGAGTTCTACATTCCGGCGGAAACAGGAGAATTTCTGGCGTTCTGCGCGGCCGTGGTCACGGCGTTGATCGGGGTTGTCTTTCTCTTTGCGCCCGGTCTCGCCTATCGGGTCGTCGGCATCGATTTGCGCGAGGGTCGGCGCGGTGGCTACGCCGAGGCGCGCTCGACCATGGGTGGCTTTCATCTTGGCCTCGGCATCGCCGCCCTGCTTCTCGCCCAGCCGATGGTGTATCTGGCGCTCGGTGCCGCCTTCGCTCTCGCCGCTTTCGGCCGCATCCTGTCGATGCTGTCGGACGGCGGCAACACCGTCATGAACTGGTTGTTCCTGAGCGTTCAAATCGTGCTCGCGGCCTTGCCCTTGGCCTACGTCTTCGGCCTCGTCTGACGAGGTTTTGCGGCGGGCGCACAACGACTTCGCCAGCTCATACCCCATTTTTGGCGAAATTCGGCCAAAACGATGCAGACTTATCACGCATTCGTACCGTTCGCGTGTTGCGAGTCCAGATATCCTATGCTAGACGAACCGCGACTTGTGGGGGAAGCAGGCCGCCCGGCTTGCGCATCCTTAAAAATATAGCAACAAATTCAAGGTGTTGGGTTTACGGTTTCTCCGCAGACATCGCCCTTGGATTAAAATAAGAGAAGTTTGTGCCCGTGGCAGACACATCCCAGCTTATTTCCGGTGTTGCAGAAAGGTACGCGTCTTCGCTTTTCGATCTCGCGCTTGAAGCGGGAGCGGTGGAGAGCGTCGGGTCTGATCTGGACGCATTCCAGCGCATGATCGATGACAGTGCCGATCTGAAGCGCCTCATTGTCAGCCCGGTCTTTTCCGCCGACGACCAGTTCAAGGCCATTTCCGCGATCGTCGCGAAGGCCGGCATCACGGGTCTGGTAGGCAACTTCCTGAAAGTCGTTGCACGCAATCGCCGCCTGTTCGCGGTTCCCGGCATCGTCAAGTCGTATCGCGAAATCGCCGCCCGTCATCGGGGCGAGGTTTCCGCTGAGGTGACTTCGGCCCATGCGCTCACGGCAGCGCAGCAAACTGAATTGAAGGCGGCGCTCAAGGGCGTCACCGGCAAAGACGTGGCGGTCAACGTCACCGTCGATCCGTCTATTCTCGGTGGTTTGATCGTCAAGGTCGGGTCCCGCCAGATTGACACTTCCCTTCGCACAAAGCTCTCGAGCCTTAAGCTTGCACTGAAAGAGGTCGGCTGATGGATATCCGCGCCGCGGAAATTTCCGCAATTCTGAAAGATCAAATCAAAAACTTCGGCCAGGAGGCAGTCGTCTCCGAAGTCGGTCAGGTGCTTTCCGTCGGTGACGGTATTGCCCGCGTCTACGGTCTGGACAATGTCCAGGCCGGCGAGATGGTTGAATTCCCAGGCGGAATTCGTGGCATGGCGCTGAACCTCGAAGCCGACAACGTCGGTGTCGTTATTTTCGGCGCCGACCGCGAAATCAAGGAAGGCGACACCGTCAAGCGGACTGGCGCCATCGTTGACGTGCCGGTTGGTCCGGAACTGCTCGGCCGCGTCGTCGACGCGCTCGGCAACCCGATCGACGGCAAGGGCCCGATCAATGCCAAGCAGCGCTCGCGCGTTGACGTCAAGGCTCCGGGTATCATCCCGCGCAAGTCGGTACATGAGCCGATGTCGACCGGCCTCAAGGCTATCGACGCCCTGATCCCGGTTGGCCGCGGCCAGCGCGAGCTCGTCATCGGCGACCGCCAGACCGGCAAGACCGCCATCATTCTGGACACGATCCTGAACCAGAAGGCCATTCACGACAACGGCCCGGAAGCGGAAAAGCTGTACTGCGTCTACGTCGCCATCGGCCAGAAGCGTTCGACGGTTGCCCAGTTCGTCAAGGTGCTTGAAGAGCGTGGCGCCCTGAAGTACTCGATCATTATTGCTGCGACGGCCTCCGATCCTGCTCCGATGCAGTATCTCGCACCGTTCGCTGGCGCTGCTATGGGCGAATACTTCCGCGACAACGGCATGCACGCGCTGATCGGTTACGACGACCTTTCCAAGCAGGCCGTCGCCTATCGTCAGATGTCGCTGCTTCTGCGCCGCCCGCCGGGCCGCGAAGCCTATCCGGGCGACGTCTTCTACCTGCACTCCCGCCTTCTCGAGCGCGCTGCAAAGCTGTCGGACGAAAAGGGTGCTGGTTCGCTGACGGCTCTGCCGGTCATCGAAACCCAGGGCAACGACGTTTCGGCGTTCATTCCGACCAACGTGATTTCGATCACCGACGGCCAGATCTTCCTTGAAACCGACCTGTTCTACCAGGGTATCCGCCCGGCCGTTAACGTTGGTCTGTCGGTTTCCCGCGTCGGCTCGGCCGCCCAGGTCAAGGCGATGAAGCAGGTTGCCGGCTCGATCAAGGGCGAACTCGCCCAGTATCGCGAAATGGCCGCGTTCGCCCAGTTCGGTTCGGACCTCGACGCTGCAACGCAGCGCCTCTTGAACCGTGGCGCGCGCCTGACCGAACTCCTGAAGCAGCCGCAGTTCTCGCCGCTCAAGACCGAAGAGCAGGTCGCTGTTATCTTCGCGGGTGTGAACGGCTACCTCGACAAGATCGCCGTCAACAAGGTCGGCGCCTTCGAACAGGGTCTGCTTTCGTACATGCGCTCCGAAGGCAAGGGCATTCTCGATACGATCCGCACGGAAAAGGCCATCAGCGACGACACCAGGGGCAAGCTCAAGGCTGCTCTCGACGCCTTCGCAAAATCCTTCGCCTGATCGGGTTCCATTAAGGACGGAATAACGGATGCCTTCACTTAAGGATCTGAAAAACAGGATCGCCTCCGTCAAGGCGACGCAGAAGATCACCAAGGCGATGAAAATGGTCGCCGCGGCGAAGCTTCGGCGTGCCCAGGAGGCGGCCGAGGCCGCCCGGCCTTACTCGCAGCGGATGAGCGCGGTTCTCTCGAACATCGCTCAGGCTGTCGGTTCGGACGACAGCGCGCCGCGCCTGATGACCGGCAACGGCCGCGACGAGACGCACCTCTTGGTGGTCTGCACGGCGGAACGCGGTCTTTGCGGCGGCTTCAACTCGCAGATCGCCCGCTTCGCTCGTGACCACGTGCGCAAGCTGCTTGCCGAAGGCAAGACGGTGAAGATCATCTGCGTCGGCAAGAAGGGCTTCGATATCCTGCGTCGCGAATTCTCGTCGCTGATCATCGACCGTGTCGACCTGCGCGAAGTCAAGAAGATCAGCTTCGAGAACGCCGACCAGATCGGCAAGAAGATCATCGGCCTGTTCGAAAAGGACGAGTTCGATGTCTGCACGCTGTTCTATTCGGAGTTCAAGTCGGTCATCAGCCAGGTTCCGACGACGTTGCAGCTGATCCCGGCGGCGGCTCCGGCGGAAGCGGTCGCCGATACCGGCGCAATCTACGAATACGAGCCCGACGCGGGCGAGATCCTCAGCGATCTCATCCCGCGCAACATTTCGGTGCAGGTTTTCCGGGCTCTGCTCGAAAATGTTGCCGGCGAAATGGGTGCCAAGATGAGCGCGATGGACAACGCCACGCGCAATGCCGGTGAAATGATCAACAAGCTGACGCTTTCCTACAACCGTCAGCGCCAGGCTCAGATCACCAAGGAACTCATTGAAATCATTTCGGGCGCGGAAGCGCTCTAAGGTCTAGGACAAGAGGGTAAGGATTATGGCTAAGGCAGCTACCCCCACAGATACAGCAGCGGCGAAGAAGCCCGCAGCAGCCCGCAAGCCTGCGGCTGTAAAGGCATCCGCAGTCATCGCATCGGCGGGTGCAGTCGGTCGCGTCACGCAGGTCATCGGCGCCGTCGTCGACGTAACCTTCGAAGAAGGCCAGCTGCCGGCGATCCTGAACGCGCTGGAAACCGACAACAACGGCAGCCGCCTTGTTCTCGAAGTTGCCCAGCACCTCGGCGAAAACGCCGTCCGCACGATCGCCATGGACTCGACCGAAGGTCTGGTCCGCGGTCAGCCGGTCACCGACACGGGTTCCCCGATCACCGTTCCGGTCGGTCTGGAAACGCTCGGCCGCATCATGAACGTCATCGGCGAGCCGGTCGACGAAGCGGGTCCGCTGGTCACCTCCGGCAAACGCGCCATTCACCAGGAAGCACCAAGCTACGTCGAGCAGTCGACCGAAGCGCAGATCCTCGTCACCGGCATCAAGGTCGTCGATCTTCTGGCTCCCTACGCCAAGGGCGGCAAGATCGGCCTGTTCGGCGGCGCCGGCGTCGGCAAGACCGTTCTCATCATGGAACTGATCAACAACGTCGCCAAGGCGCACGGTGGTTACTCGGTGTTCGCAGGCGTGGGTGAACGTACCCGCGAAGGCAACGACCTCTACCACGAAATGATCGAATCCGGCGTCAACAAGCATGGCGGCGGCGAAGGCTCGAAGGCTGCCCTCGTTTACGGCCAGATGAACGAACCGCCGGGCGCGCGCGCTCGCGTCGCTCTGACGGGCCTCACGATCGCCGAACAGTTCCGCGACGAAGGTCAGGACGTTCTGTTCTTCGTTGACAACATCTTCCGCTTCACCCAGGCAGGTTCCGAAGTGTCGGCTCTTCTCGGCCGTATTCCTTCGGCCGTGGGTTATCAGCCGACGCTCGCCACCGACATGGGCCAGATGCAGGAACGCATCACCACGACGACCAAGGGCTCCATCACCTCGGTTCAGGCCATCTACGTTCCGGCCGACGACTTGACCGACCCGGCGCCTGCGACCTCGTTCGCCCACCTCGATGCGACGACCGTTCTGTCGCGCTCGATCGCCGAAAAGGGTATCTACCCGGCTGTTGACCCGCTCGACTCGACTTCGCGCATGCTCGACCCGATGGTTGTCGGCGAAGAGCACTACGAAGTCTCGCGCAAGGTGCAGACGACCCTGCAGCGCTACAAGTCGCTCCAGGACATCATCGCCATCCTGGGCATGGACGAACTGTCGGAAGAAGACAAGCTGGCCGTTGCCCGCGCCCGCAAGATCGAGCGCTTCCTGTCGCAGCCGTTCTTCGTCGCCGAAGTCTTCACCGGTTCGCCGGGCAAGCTGGTTGCGCTCGAAGACACGATCAAGGGCTTCAAGGGCCTCGTCAACGGCGACTACGACCATCTCCCGGAGGCCGCCTTCTACATGGTCGGCTCCATCGAGGAAGCAATCGAAAAGGCCAAGAAGCTGGCTGCCGAAGCCGCTTGATGCGTTTCGATCGGGGCGGACCAAGGCTCGCCCCGATCTTCAATCGCTGCGGTTGGATAAGTCCGGCTGTACCGAACGGAATTCTCTACTGGCGGATTTTGGCCGGTAGCTCCAAAAGAAGCGAATGATCATGGCTGATTTCAATTTCGAACTCGTCTCTCCGGAACGCCTGCTGCTGTCCGAGCGCGTCAGCGAAGTCGTCATTCCGGCAACGGAAGGCGAGATGACCGTCATGGCCAATCACGCCCCGACGATGACGACGGTCAAGCCCGGAGTCGTGACCGTGAAGGCAGCCGACGGCAAGGTCAGCCGTTACGTCGTATTCGGCGGTTTCGCCGACATCCTGCCGACGGGCTGCACACTGCTTGCCGAATCGGCCGTTCCTGTCGAGGAGGTCGATCGCACGTTGATCGAGAAACGGATCGAGGCCGCCAAGAACGAACTCGAGGGCATTGCGCATGGCGACGAACAGCGTACGAGGGCCGAGACGTTCCTGACCGAGCTCACCCAGTTGAACGGCATTCTAGTCGCCTTCTGAAAGGCTAATGAATGACTTTCCAACCCCGCTCCGGCGGGGTTTTTTAATAACCACCATTTCGATTTTGACGCGACATATCCATTTTCCGGACGGCCACTACCGCGCTAAGGCTTTGTTTCTAAATTCCCGCATTTGCGAGATGGTTTCACTAACGATCGTTTTCCGGTAGGCTGCGTCCTTCGCAGACTTTTTGTATTTCGGGCGGGCCGCCCGACAAGGGACAAGAGGATACGCATGCCTTCGAAGATCGTGCCGGTCATCATGGCCGGTGGCAAAGGAACGCGGTTGTGGCCGCTGTCGCGATCGGCGGCGCCGAAACAGTTTCTCCAGTTTCTCGGCGACCATTCGCTGTTCCAGAAGACCTTGCAGCGGGTGTCCGATCCGCAGTGGTACACGCCGGCTGTCGTCGTCACCAATGCCGAATTCCGCTTCATGGTTGCCGAGCAGGCGCGCGCGCTCGAAGCGCCTCTGTCGAGCATCCTGCTGGAGCCGATCGCCCGCAATACGGCGCCGGCACTTGCCGCGGCCGCCTTTGCCGTCCAGCGTGAATATGGCGATGACGCGATCATGCAGGTGCTCGCGTCGGATCACGAGATCGACGCCGGCGACCACTATTTCGATTGCATCCGCATCGCGCGGGAGACCGCCCGGGCCGGCAAGCTTGTGACGTTCGGCATCCGGCCGACCGAACCGGCGACCGGTTACGGTTACATCGAAACGGGTGCTGATCTCGACACGGGCGCAAAAACCGTTGCCCGCTTCGTCGAGAAGCCGAACCGTGAACGCGCCGAGGAACTGCTGGCGAGCGGCCGCTATCTCTGGAACTCCGGCATGTTCATGCTGCCCGTCGGCCGGTTCCTCGCGGAAATCCTGCGCTATGCGCCGGCCGTTCATGATGCGGCGCTGCGGGCGATCCAGGATAAGAAGCACGATCTCGACTTCGACCGGCTTGATGAGGCGGCCTTCTCGCAGGCACCGGACATTTCGGTGGACTATGCGGTGTTTGAAAATACGGCCGATGCGGCAGTCGTTCCATCATCCTTCAGCTGGTCCGACCTTGGCAGCTGGGACTCGGTGTGGGCCATCGGCGAAAAGGACGAACAGGGTAATGTCGTTGGTGAAAACGCTTCGGTGAGCAACACCCGCAACTCTCTCGTCCTGTCGCGGGATATTCATCTCGCCGTGCACGGGCTGGAGGATGTCGCCGTTATCGCCAGCGAGGACGCCGTCTATGTCGGGCACCTCAAGGACAGCCAGGACGTCGGCAAGATCGTCAAGAAGCTCGCCATGTCGGCCAAGACGCGGCCGTTGACGGAAACCCACCCGACGTCCTATCGCCCCTGGGGTGACGTCTCCTCGGTGCTGAGCGGCGAACGCTTCGAGGTGAAGCGGCTCCATGTCACACCCGGCCGCAAGATCTCGCTGCAGAAGCATCACCATCGCTCGGAGCACTGGATCGTCGTGCGCGGCACGGCGGAAATCACCATCGGTAACGAGACCCGCCTGCTGCACGAAAACGAGTCGGTCTATATCCCGCAGGGCGTCGTGCACCGGCTGACCAATCCCGGCAAGATCCCTCTGGAACTGATCGAGGTGCAGACCGGTTCCTATCTCAAGGACGATGATACTGTCCGGCTGGCCGACGAATTCGGCCGGACCTAGAGTTTCGGGGCACATGGGGCCTCGACGCCACGCAAGCTCCTGCAAATGTCCTGAACGATGAATACGAAAGCGCCCGGGATTTTGACGATCCCGGGCGCTGCGGTCCATGGTCTTGTTAATGCCGCCCCGCCGGTCAGCCTGCCATTTTGTCCGCATAGGCCTTCTGTTCGTAGTAATGGCCGAAACGGCTCTTGAGGAAGGCGTCGAGGCCGATTTCCTCCTGGCGGATGAAGCCCTTCGATGGCAGTTCGCCCTTGGCCAGCATGTCCAGCACGGCGCAGATGCTGCAGGCCGTCGTGATCTGGATGGCGCTCATCATGCGGCCGGCGACGACGGCGCTGTAGACCTTGTTGGCGTAGGTTTCCTGCACGAGGCGGCCATCCTTGCGGCCGGCGACGGTGACGAAGATGATGACGACGTCCTGCATGGTCGAGGGCAGGGCGTTCTCGAAGATATCCTTCAGCACGTCGCGGCGGTGGCGCAGGCCGAGATCGTTGAGCAGAGCCTTCATGATCGCGGCATGGCCGGGATAGCGGATGGTGCGGTAATTGAGCGTGCGCACCTTGCCCTTGAGGCTCTCGCACAACGTACCGAGGCCGCCGGAGGTGTTGAATGCCTCGTAGGTGACGCCGTCGAGCGAAAACTCCTCGCGTTCCTCGAGCGCCGGAACTTCGATCAGCTGGCCTTCGACGATCGCCTCGCAGGGCTCGATATACTCGTTGATGACGCCGTCCGTGCTCCAGGTCAGGTTGTAGTTGAGCGCATTGGAGGGGTACTGCGGCAGGGCGCCGACGCGCATGCGCACGCTGTCGAGCGTGTCGAAATGATGGGCAAGATCATTGGCGACGATCGAGATGAAACCTGGCGCCAGGCCGCATTGCGGGATGAAGGCGGTGCTTGCAGTTTCGGCGATGGCCTTCACCCGGCGAGTCGATTCGACGTCTTCGGTGAGGTCGAGATAGTGGACGCCGGCCTTGGAGGCGGCTTCGGCGATCGCGATCGTCAGATGGAACGGAGCAGCGCTGAGAACCGCGAACTTGCCGGCAAGCAGGCCGACCAGCGCGTTGCCGTCGTCAATGTCGATCTCGGCGGTGGTGATCGCGTCGTGCCTTTCGATCTGGGAAAGCTGCTCGGCGCTGCGGTCGGCGAGCATGACGTGGTAATCGCCGGAATGGGCAAGAAGCCGGGCGATGGTCGAGCCGATCTTGCCGGCTCCGATGACGACGATGTTTTTCATGGCGGGTCCCCCAAACGTGAATCTGTCTGCTGCGATTGTCGGAGTTTCGACTGTTGATATGAAGCGCTGATATGATAGAAATGCCGTACAATAATCGGCATATCGCCGTTAAGGATGTTCATAATGACGTTGGCCGACAAGGACAGGCAGCTTCTGTCGCTGCTCAGCGAAAACGCCCGCATGGCCACGGCGCTGCTTGCCCGCAAGCTTGGCCTCTCGCGCACCACGGTGCAGGCGAAGATCGAGCGGCTGGAGCGGGATGGGGTGATCGCCGGCTATGGCGTGCGGCTATCGGAGGATTTCGAGAAGGGGCTCGTCAAGGCGCATGTGCTGATCACGTTGGCGCCAAAGGCGCTTTCGCGGGTGACGCAGGAGCTTCATGCCATCGAGGACGTGCGGACATTGCATTCGGTCAGCGGCAGCTTCGATTTGATCGCCATCATTGCCGCATCCTCGATCAGTGAACTCGACCTGGTTATCGACCGGATCGGCGAGATCGACGGTGTCGAGAAGACCCTGTCGTCAATCATCCTGTCGACGCGAATCAATCGCTGAAGCCGGCCTGCTGCATGGCGAGATCGACATGCTCCGGCGTCTCCGCAGCCGGAGAAGGGCTGCCGGGGCGTTTGATGATATCGGCGGCTGCAATCACGATCGGGTCGAAGCCCGCATCGCCGCGTTCGACAAGTTCGAAGAACGCCTTGCGCATGCGCGGTTCCCAGAACTTGTTGATATGCGTGGCAACGCCATGGACGCGCTCGGCCTCCGGCTGCGACTTGAAGAAGGTAGCGATCTGGTTCGCCATCCGCACGAGTTTGGCATTGGTGTGATCAAGCGACATCGGCGATGGCTCCGGACTGGATACGGTCTGAATGGGTGAAAATCTCGAAATCGGCGCCGCGCACCAGCGCGATCAGCGTCATCCCGGCTTCGTCTGCCGTGCGGATGGCAAGCGCCGTCGGGGCGGAAATCGCGATGATGAAGGGGCTGCCGATGATGGCGGTCTTCTGCACCATCTCGACGGAAACCCGGCTGGTGACGACGACGGCGCCGCTTGCGCCGGGATGACCGGCCTGCGCCGCAGCCCCCACCAGCTTGTCGAGCGCATTGTGCCGGCCGACGTCCTCGCGCACGGCGATCAGTCCCTTGCCGGGGACATAGAAGCCGGCGCCGTGCACGGCCCGCGTCTCGAAATGCAGCGGCTGCTGGCCGTTCAAGAGCGCCACCGCCTCGACGATCTGCACTTCCGTGAGGCGTAGCGGCGAACCCGTCACCGACGGTGTCTTGCGCACCGCCTGCTCGATCGATTCGATTCCGCAGAGCCCGCAGCCGACCGGCCCGGCCATATGGCGGCGGCGGGCGATGAGTGCGTCGTTCTGCTCGTCTTTCAGGACGATCTGCAGATCGATGCCCTTCTCGTCTGCCACCGCTTCGATCGACTCGATCTCTGCGGGATCGGCAATGATCCCCTCCGTCAGGCTGAAGCCGACGGCAAAATCCTCGAAATCGCCGGGCGTCGCCATCATCACCGCATGGGTCGAGCCGCCATAGGAGAAGGCGATCGGGGTTTCCTCAGGCACGACGCGGGTGCCGGCGGCGAGCTTGCCGTTGCGGCGGGCGGTTTCGGAGACCTTCTGGGTGAGTTTGAATGGGGTCATGCGGCAACGGAGTGCACGGCACCCCCCTCTGTCACTGCGTGACATCTCCCCCTCGAGGGGGGAGATTGGAATATGCGGATGTTTCCGCGAGCTCCATTTAAATTCGCGCTCGTAGAAAGTTCCAGGTGCAATACCGAGGGGTGCGACGCTGTGGGCGTGCCCAGCCAATCTCCCCCCTTGAGGGGGAGATGCCCGACAGGGCAGAGGGGGGTGAGCACGGCAAACTCGAACATCGGAAAATTACTCCGCCGCCTCCATCTTGCCGGCGATCCGGCGCGACTGGCGAGCCTGTTCGTCGTAGTCGACCTGCCATTGCGACGGGCCGTTCGACGGCGAGACCTGCACGGCGGTCACCTTATATTCGGGACAGTTGGTTGCCCAGTCGGAGAAGTCCGTGGTGATAACGTTCGCCTGCGTCGTCGGATGGTGGAAGGTGGTGTAGACGACGCCGGGGGCGACGCGCTCGGTGATCAGGGCCCGGAGCGTCGTATCGCCGGAGCGGCTCATCAGCTTCACCCAGTCGCCGTCGCGCACGCCGCGCATCTCGGCATCGTTCGGGTGGATTTCCAGCCGGTCCTCCTCGTGCCAGACGACATTGTCCGTGCGCCGCGTCTGGGCGCCGACATTGTACTGGGACAGGATGCGGCCGGTGGTGAGCAGCAGCGGAAAGCGCGGGCCGGTCTTCTCGTCGGTGGCCACATATTCAGTGCGGATGAACTTGCCCTTGCCGCGCACGAAGCCGTTGACGTGCATGATCGGCGAGCCGAGCGGTGCCTTCTCGTTGCAGGGCCACTGCACCGAACCCATCTTTTCCAGATAGTCGTAGGAGACCATGGCAAAGCTCGGCGTCGTCGCGGCGATTTCGTCCATGATCTGCGACGGATGGCTGTAGTTCCAGTTCAAGCCCATCGCCTGCGCCAGCTTCTGGGTCACTTCCCAGTCGGCATAGCCGTTGCGCGGCGTCATCACCTTGCGCACGCGGTTGATGCGGCGCTCGGCATTGGTGAAGGTGCCGTCCTTCTCGAGGAAGGTTGAACCGGGCAGGAAGACATGCGCGTAGTTGGCCGTCTCGTTGAGGAACAGGTCCTGCACGACGACGCATTCCATGGCGGCGAGACCAGCCGAGACGTGCTTGGTGTCAGGGTCGGACTGCAGGATATCCTCGCCCTGGATGTAGATGCCCTTGAACGAGCCGTCGACGGCGGCGTCCA
Organism: Rhizobium giardinii bv. giardinii H152; assembly: GCF_000379605.1. GTDB lineage: Bacteria > Pseudomonadota > Alphaproteobacteria > Rhizobiales > Rhizobiaceae > Pararhizobium > Pararhizobium giardinii. The sequence continues at coordinate 316,487 of NZ_KB902702.1, forward strand.
GCATGTTGGGGATGCGCAGGCCCGGCTCATTGGAGATCGTCACGCCCCAGAGCTTTTCGAAGATGTCGCGGGTCGCATCGTCGGACACGTGGCGGTAGCCCGGCAGTTCGTGCGGGAAGGAGCCCATGTCGCAGGAACCCTGGACATTGTTCTGGCCGCGCAGCGGGTTCACGCCGACGCCGGGGCGGCCGATATTGCCGGTCGCCATGGCGAGGTTGGCGATCGCCATGACCGTCGTCGAGCCCTGGCTGTGTTCGGTGACGCCGAGGCCGTAATAGATCGAGCCATTGCCGCCGGTGGCAAACAGCCGGGCGGCGCCGCGGATTTCCTCGGCCGGCACACCGGAAAGTTTTTCGACTTCTTCCGGGCTGTGATGCGGTTCGGCGACGAAGGCCGCCCAGTCTTCGAATTCCGACCAGTCGCAGCGCTCGCGGATGAATTTCTCGTCGTAGAGGCCCTCGGTGACGATGACATGCGCCAGCGAGGTGATGACGGCGACATTGGTACCGGGGCGCAGCGGCAGGTGATGCGACGCCTTGACATGCGGCGAGGACACCATGTCGATACGGCGCGGGTCGATGACGATCAGCTTGGCACCCTGGCGCAGCCGCTTCTTCAGCCGCGAGGCAAAGACGGGATGGCCGTCAGTCGGATTGGCGCCGATGATGATGACGACGTCGGTGTGTTCGACCGAATCGAAGTTCTGCGTGCCGGCAGAGGTGCCGAAGGTTGCGCCGAGACCGTAGCCGGTCGGCGAGTGGCAGACGCGGGCACAGGTATCGACATTGTTGTTGCCCAAGCCGGCGCGCACCAGCTTCTGGACGAGATAGGTTTCCTCGTTGGTGCAGCGCGACGAGGTGATCCCGCCAACCGAATCGCGGCCGTGCTGATACTGGATGCGGCGGAATTCGGCGGCGGTATGGGCAAGGGCCTCTTCCCAACTGACTTCGCGCCAGGGATCGGTGATCTTCTCGCGGATCATCGGGTTGAGGATGCGCTCCTTGTGGGTCGAATAGCCATAGGCGAAGCGGCCTTTGACGCAGGAATGGCCGCGATTGGCCTGGCCGTCCTTCCACGGCACCATGCGCACCAGTTCCTCGCCGCGCATCTCCGCCTTGAACGAGCAGCCGACGCCGCAATAGGCGCAGGTGGTGACGACCGAATGCTCCGGCTGGCCGATCTCGATCACCGATTTTTCCGTCAGCGTCGCCGTCGGACAGGCCTGCACGCAGGCGCCGCAGGAGACGCATTCCGATTCGAGGAAATTTTCATGCATGCCGGCCGAAACCCGGCTGTCGAAACCGCGTCCCTCGATCGTCAGCGCAAACGTGCCCTGGACCTCTTCGCAGGCCCGCACGCAGCGCGAACAGACGATGCATTTAGCCGGATCGAAGGTGAAATAGGGGTTGGATTCGTCCTTTGGCGACCATTTGATGTTGATCGCGCCGTCATTGCGCGCCTTGACATGGTTTTCGCCGTCGTAGCCGTAACGCACGTCGCGCAGGCCGACCGCTCCGGCCATGTCCTGCAACTCGCAATCGCCATTGGCGGCACAGGTCAGGCAGTCGAGCGGATGGTCGGAAATGTAGAGTTCCATGACGCCGCGGCGGACATCCTTCAATCGGGGGGTTTGGGTGGAGACCTTTATCCCGGGCGCCACCGGCGTCGTGCACGAGGCGGGCATGCCGGCTCGGCCTTCGATTTCCACGAGACAGAGCCGGCAGGAGCCGAAGGAGTCCATCATGTCGCTGGCGCAGAGTTTCGGCACCTCGATGCCGGCCTCCATCGAGGCCCGCATGATCGAGGTGCCCTCGGGCACGGTGATCTCGTTGCCGTCGATGGTCAGCGTCACCATCTTTTCCGAGCGGGAAGCGGGGGTGCCGAAGTCGATTTCAGAAATGAGGGGCATGGGCGGCCTCCTGTGCGGAAAGGACGGAAAATTTTGCGCGCGGGGAGGCTTTACCCCCCTCTGTCACTTCGTGACATCTCCCCCACAGGGGGGAGATTGTTCTTTTCCCTCGGGCATTCCGAGTAAGGCGATATTGTTCCTGGCAACGGGGCGGAGTCGCATGCGATCTCCCCCCTTGTGGGGGAGATGCCCGACAGGGCAGAGGGGGGTGAAGCCACAAGCTCTGAACATCATTCCGCCGCCTCCACAATCGGAGCCGGCGAAAAATCGTCTGGAAAATGGTTCATCGCGCTCATGACGGGGTAGGGCGTAAAACCGCCGAGCGCGCAAAGCGAGCCGAATTTCATCGTGTTGCAGAGGTCGGCCAGCAGTTCGCGGTTCTTTTCCGGTTCGATTCCCTTGGCGATCTTGTCGGCCACCTCGACGCCGCGCGTCGAGCCGATGCGGCAGGGCGTGCACTTGCCGCAGCTTTCCACCGCACAGAATTCCATGGCGAAACGCGCCTGCTTCAGCATGTCGGCCGTATCGTCGAAAACGACGATGCCGGCGTGGCCGATCAGCCCGTCTTTTGCCGCGAAAGCCTCGTAGTCGAACGGCGTGTCGAACAGTGCGCGCGGGAAATAGGCGCCGAGGGGGCCGCCGACCTGGACCGCCTTCACTGGCCGTCCCGAGGCCGTGCCGTCGCCGATGTCGTCGACGATCTCACCCAGCGTCAGGCCGAAGGCTACCTCATAAAGCCCGCGATGCCGGACATTGCCGGCGATCTGGATCGGGATCGTGCCGCGCGAGCGGCCCATGCCGAAGTCCTTGTAGTAGATCGGCCCCTTGTCCATGATGATCGGCACCGAGGCGAGCGAGATGACGTTGTTGATGACGGTCGGACAGTCGAACAGGCCCTTGTGGGCGGGCAGCGGCGGCTTGGCGCGCACGATGCCGCGCTTGCCTTCGAGCGAATTCAGGAGCGCCGTTTCCTCGCCGCAGACATAGGCGCCGGCACCGGCGCGGATCTCGATATCGAAGGCGTGCGCCGAGCCGAGCACCGAAGTCCCGAGTACCCCCGCCTTGTGGGCGATCTCGACGGCCTCAGTCATCGTCGCGATGGCGTGCGGATATTCCGAGCGGATATAGACGAAGCCCTTGGTCGCACCGGTCGCGATGCCGGCGATCGCCATGCCCTCGATCAGCACGAAGGGGTCGCCTTCCATGATCATGCGGTCGGCAAAGGTACCTGAGTCGCCCTCGTCGGCATTGCAGACGATGTATTTGCGCACGCCCGGCGTCTCGAGCACCGTCTTCCACTTGATGCCGGTCGGGAAGCCCGCACCGCCGCGTCCACGCAGGCCGCTCTCGGTCACATGGGCGACGATATCGGCCGGCGCAAGGGTTACGGCCCGTTCCAAGCCCTTCAGCCCGTCATGCGCCCGGTAGTCGGCAAGCGACAGCGGATCGATGATGCCGCAGCGGGCAAAGGTCAGCCGCGTCTGGCGTTTCAGGAACGGCAGTTCCTCGGTCTTCCCGAGACAGAGCGCATGATTGCCACCTTCGATCAGCCCGGCATCGAGCAGGCCGGCGACATCGGATGACTTGACCGGGCCGTAGGCGATCCGGCCTTCGGGCGTTTCGACCTCTACCATCGGCTCCAACCAGTGCAGGCCGCGCGATCCGTTGCGCACGATGGTCGCGTCGAGGCCGCGTGCTTCGATTTCGCTTGCGAGCACCTTGGCAACCCGCTCGGCGCCAAGCGCCAGCGCCGCCGCATCCCTGGGAACGAAGATCCTGACGGTCATGCGCGGACCTCCGCAACGAGGCCATCTACCGCATCCGCATCGAGCCGACCATGCACCTCGCCGTCGAGCATCGCGGCGGGTGCGGCGGAACAGAGCCCGAGACAGTAGACGGGTTCGAGCGTTACCGCTCCATCCAGCGTCGTCTGGTGGAAATCGATGCCAAGCAGGGTCTTGACCCGTTCGGCAAGCTGGTCGCCGCCCATCGACTGGCAGGCTTCGGCGCGACAGAGTTTCAAGACATGCCGGCCTGCCGGGTGGTCGCGATAGTCGTGATAGAAGGTGACGACGCCGTGGACTTCGGCGCGCGAGAGGTTGAGCTCGCGCGCAATGATCGGCAGGGCCTCCTGCGGCACATAGCCGAACTCGGCCTGGATTTCGTGCAGGATCGGCAGAAGCGGCCCTTCGAGCGACTTCCTCTCGCTGACGATATCCAGCGTTCTGATGCCGATATCGCGGCTTGATAGATGCAGGTTCAACGTTCAGACCTCCCGAACTGAAACGAGTTTCGCTTGGCGATACAGACCAATCTGCCGAGACCACGTTGATCGGCGCTCCTCCAAGAACATCCGGCCGGTCAGGGCAAAGCCGCAATCACGCTTCGCGCAGGAAATGAGCTTTGCAGCAGCGACGGAAGGGGTCAATACGCCTGTTTCGTTGGGTGATAGATATTTTCTATCGAAAGGTTTGCGCCTCGGCCAAAATGCGGGCTTCATGCAAAAGCGCGGAGACGAGCGGGGTGAACGGCTCGCGGTGCGTCGCCACCAGGCCGACGGTGTGCTGCGCATCCGGCTCGACGATCGGGATCAGGCGGATTTCATCGTGAAACCCGAATGATTTCCCGACGTTGTAGGGCATGATGCTGGACCAGTGGCCGGTGCGCACATGCGAAAAGAGCACGATCATCGAGTTCGATTCGAGCGTCGGCGCGACGGTGACGCCGGCTTCGGCGAAATGCTGGTTGATGATGCGCCGGTTCTGCATATCGGCGGTCAATAGACAAAGCCGAATACCGCCGACTTCCTTCCAGGTCACGCTTTCGCGATCGGCCAGTTCGGTTCCGGCGGCGGTGACGAGATGATAGCGCTCCACCTGCAGCGGCACGCTGGTGACGCGTCCCAGCGGCTCGTTCTCGAGATAGGTCAGGCCGGCGTCGATCTCGAGATTTTCCAGCAATCCGAGGATCTTGAGCGATGTCGTCGAAAGAATCGAGAAGGTCACTTCCGGATGTTTTTCCTGGAAGGGAGCGGTGATGCGCGGCACCATGGCAAGCGTCGTCGGCACCGCCGCCAGCCTGATGTGGCCGACGAGGCCGCGTCGCGCTGCGCGCATCTCCTCGTGCATGGTGCGCGAATCGCCGACGATCCGGCGGGCCCATTCCAGCACGCGCTGGCCTTCCGGTGTCAGGCTCTGGTAGCGCGAGCCGCGATTGACCAGCATGACGCCGAGCTGATCTTCCAACTGCTTGATCGCGGCCGAGAGCGTCGGCTGGGTGATGCCGCATTGTTCGGCGGCACGGCCGAAATGCCTTTCCTGGGCAAGGGCAATGAAGAATTCCAGCTTGTCGATCACGCCGATCCCTCCCGACTGCCGTCTCGTCTGCTCTCAGCAGATCAACTGCCCGCCGTTCACTTCGAGAACCTGGCCCGTGATATAGCCGGAGAGCGCGCTCGATGCGAGGAAGAGATAGGCGGGCGCGCAATCTTCCGCCGTGCCGAGCCGCTGCAGCGGGATGGTCTTGCGCGTCGCTTCCAGTTTCTCGGGCGAGGAATAGCGCTCGTGGAAGTCGGTGGTGATCGTGCCCGGCGAAACGCAATTGACCCGGATGCCGGCCGGCGCCAGCTCGCGGGCAAGCGCCTTGGAATAGGTCGAGACGAAGGCCTTGGTCGCCGAATAGATCGATGAGCCGGCGCTGCCGCCGGTCAGCGCCGAGATCGAAACGGTGTTGACGATGGCCGGGTGCGTGCCGCGCCTGAGAAGCGGCAGCAGGGCGCGGGTGGTCTGGACGACGGAGGTCTGGTTCAGCTGCACCACCGTCTCATAGTGTTCGTCCGTCAGCTCGTCGGCTGAAAACCGGCCGACCATGGTGCCGGCATTGTTGACCAGCACGTCGATCGCCTGGAATCGCGAGGCGATGCTTGCTGCAAGCAGCTCGACGCCGCCGGCGGTGGAGAAATCGGCATAGGACAGAAACGCCCGGCCGTCGGTCAGGGCTGCCTCGAGAAAGTCGGGCAGCGGCTCGCGCGCCACGCGTCCTCCGTGCAGATAGACGGTCGCACCGCAATCGAGAAACTGCCGCGCCACCTCCAGGCCGATCCCGCGCCCGGCGCCCGTGACGACGACATTCATGCCCTTGAACAGCGATGGGTGAAACATTCCGAACTTCCTCCTCAGCGACGACAGGCTGTCGCATCCCGGCCCGAATTGCAACGCACAAGCGCATGCAGGTTCATTTTCGAGCGCTCATCACGTTTATGAAATTGCGTCGCTTTCGTTTTTGCATATTATGAAAGAAAACGAAAACGAGAAGGGGAGGAATATTCATGTATCTGACGGGCCGGCAGTCGGAAATCCTCGATCTTGCCAAAACGGAGGGCCGGGTTCTCGTCGATGAGCTCGCCGCGCGTTTTTCGGTGACCCCGCAGACCATCCGCAAGGACCTGAACGATCTTTGCGACGGGCGCGTGCTGACGCGCATTCATGGCGGAGCGATCTTCCCGCGCGGCAACGAGAATGTGAAATACGAAGCCCGCCGGTCGATTGCAGCGCTCGAGAAGCAGGCGATCGGCCAGGCGGCTGCGGCGATGATCCCCAACAATTCCTCGCTGTTCATCAATATCGGTACGACAACCGAGGCCGTCGGCGAAGCGCTTCTTGACCACACCGAGTTGATGGTTATCACCAATAATATCAATGTTGCCAATCGCTTGCGGGTTTTCCCGTCGATCGAGGTGGTCATTGCCGGGGGCGTGGTGCGCGGTGCCGATGGCGGTATTGTCGGCGAGGCGGCCGTCGATTTCATCCGGCAATTCAAGGTGGACTACGCCGTCATCGGCGCGTCGGCGATCGATCACGACGGCGCGCTTCTCGATTTCGATTATCGCGAAGTGAAAGTGGCGCAGGCGATCATCGCCAATGCCCGCCATGTCATCCTCGTTTCCGATTCGACCAAGTTCGAGCGCACCGCTCCGGTGCGGATCGGCCACATAACCCAGGTTCACACCTTCATCACCGACATCTGTCCGGTCGAAAACGTGCGGACCATCTGCCAGGAGCAGGACGTCCGGCTGATCGAGACCGCGCGCTAGTTTCCGCGTTTTCCGCGTGCAGGCTTTCTTTAAACATTCGTTTGACATTCGTAAGAATTTCGTTTTAATTGATTTCACTTTCGCATGTGCTCAATATTGTGCAATGCGAAATATGGGAGGGAAAGCAGTGCCTGCGCAGGACGTGTTCGACATCTTCGTCATCGGTGGCGGCATCAACGGGTGCGGCATCGCAAGGGATGCCGTCGGCCGCGGTTATTCGGTGGCGCTGGCTGAAATGGACGATTTCGCTTCCGGCACATCCTCGCGCGCCACCAAGCTCATTCACGGCGGACTGCGCTATCTTGAACATTATGAGTTCAGGCTGGTGCGTGAATCGCTGATGGAGCGCGAAGTGCTCTGGGCGATGGCCCCGCACATCATCTGGCCGATGCGCTTTGTCCTGCCGTTCCACAAAGGCGGTATCCGGCCGGCCTGGCTCATCCGGCTCGGCCTCTTCCTGTACGACCATATCGGCGGCCGCAAGCTGCTTCCCGCCACCCGCACGCTGGACATGCGCCGTGATCCGGCCGCCAAGCCGCTGAAGGCGCTGTTCACCAAGGCATTCGAATATTCCGATGGCTGGGTCGATGATGCCCGTCTCGTGGTCCTGAACGCCCGCGACGCCGCGCAAAAGGGCGCCCGCATCATGACCCGCAGCCGCGTGGTTTCTGCCCGGCGCGAGGGCGGCCTCTGGTCGGTCGATGTCGAGGATGGTGCGACCGGTGCCGTCAACACCTTCAAGGCGCGCATGCTGATCAACGCCGCCGGCCCCTGGGTCGATGTCGTTTTGTCCAATGCCGTTGGCAAGAACAAGGTCCACAATGTCCGCCTCGTTCAGGGCAGCCATATCGTCGTGAAGAAGAAGTTCGACGATCTGCGCGCCTATTTCTTCCAGAATCCGGACAACCGCATCATCTTCGCAATCCCCTACGAGACCGATTTCACCCTGATCGGCACGACCGACAGCGATTTCACCGGCGACCCGAAGAACATCCAGATCACCGACGGCGAGGTCAGCTATCTCTGCAATGCGGCGAGCGAGTACTTCTCCGAACCGGTCAAGCCTGCCGATGTCGTCTGGACCTATTCCGGCGTGCGCCCGCTCTACGATGACGGCGCCTCGAAGGCGCAGGAGGCCACGCGGGACTATGTGCTGAAGATCGACGCCAACAATGGCGACGCGCCGCTTCTCAACGTCTTCGGCGGCAAGCTGACGACCTATCGCCGGCTCAGCGAACATGCGCTGGAAAAAATCGCCGATGCGATCGGCGCCAAGGGTGCTCCGTGGACGGCGAACAGCGTACTGCCGGGTGGCAATTTCCCGGCGAACGGTTACGAGGCCGAAGTCGCAAAGCTGAAGAACCGCTATCCCTTTCTGGCCGAGCGCCATGCGCGCCGGCTGGTTCGGCTGTATGGCACGCTGGCCGTAAGCCTGCTCGGCGAGATCGACAGGGCCGAGGGCCTTGGGCGGCATTTCGGCGCCGATCTCTATGAGGTCGAGGTGCAGTGGCTGATTGGCCAGGAGTGGGCGCGCCGCGCCGAGGACGTATTGTGGCGCCGCACCAAGCTTGGATTGAAATTGACCCAGGCGGAAGCCGCCGGGTTGGAGGAATACATGCGGGAGACTATCCGCAAAGTTGCCTGAGGAAGCGCCGGGATGGCGCTGCCGACGGCTGGGAGGAAGCCTGAGAATGCTTGAACTGAAAAACATAACCAAGGTCGTCGGAGCGGATACGCATATCCACCCGACCGATCTTGTACTGGAGCGGGGCTCGCTCAATGTGCTGTTGGGCCCGACGCTCTCCGGAAAGACGTCGCTGATGCGGTTGATGGCCGGCCTCGACAAGCCGACGACCGGCACCATCACCTTTGACGGAAAAGACGTGACCGGCGTGCGCGTGCAGGATCGCTCGGTCGCCATGGTCTACCAGCAGTTCATCAATTATCCGGCGATGACGGTCTATGAGAATATCGCCTCACCGATGCGCATTTCCGGCAAGGATGCTGCAACGATCGATCGCGAGGTTCGCAAGGCGGCCGAGCTGATGAAGCTGACGCCCTATCTGGAGCGCACGCCGCTCAACCTGTCCGGCGGCCAGCAGCAGCGCACGGCCCTTGCCCGCGCCATCGTCAAGAACGCCAGCCTCGTGCTGCTCGACGAGCCGCTCGCCAACCTCGACTACAAGCTGCGCGAAGAACTGCGCGAGGAACTGCCGAAGCTGTTTGCCGCGTCCGGTTCGATCTTCGTCTATGCGACGACAGAACCACAGGAAGCGCTGCTTCTCGGCGGCAACACGGCGACGCTCAACGAGGGTCGCGTCAGCCAGTTCGGATCGACCATTTCGGTCTATCGCAAGCCGGCGGACATCGTCACCGCAAAGACTTTTGCCGATCCGCCGCTCAACACCATTGATCTGCAGAAATCCGGCAATACTTTCGATCGCGATGGCATCACTGTTCTGCCGGTGCCGGCACATCTGTCGGGGATCGCCGACGGCCCCTGCACAGTTGCCTTCCATCCACACCACCTCTCACTCGCCCGCCCGCATGACACCGCAGCGGTGCTGAAGGCGCGGATCATCATTTCGGAAATCGCCGGCTCGGAAAGTTTCATCCACGTCGATTGCGCCGGTTCGCGCTGGGTCATGCTCGAACACGGCATTCACGACATCGAGCCCGACACCGCGATCGAGCTTTTCGTCGATACGCGCCATCTGATGGCCTTCGGGACAGACGGGCGCGCGATCGGCGGTCATGCCGGCGGTTCCGCCTTTCGGGCGGCGTGAGGAGGACACCATGGCACGCATCAATCTCGATCATATCCGCCACGCCTACGGCCCTAGCCCGAAATCGCCTTCGGACTATTCGCTGAAGGAAGTTCATCACGAATGGAACGACGGTGGCGCCTATGCGCTGCTCGGCCCGTCCGGCTGCGGCAAGACCACGCTGCTTAACATCATTTCCGGGCTGCTGCAGCCATCCGAAGGCAAGATCCTGTTCGATGGCCGGGATGTCACCTACCTGTCGACGCAGGACCGCAACATCGCGCAGGTGTTCCAGTTCCCGGTCATCTACGACACCATGACGGTCTACGACAATCTGGCCTTCCCGCTGCGCAATCGCCATGTTCCGGAAGGCGAGGTCGACCGACGCGTCAATGAAATCCTCGAAATGATCGGTCTTGCAGACCGGGCGAAGAAGAAGGCGCAGGGGCTGACCGCCGACCAGAAGCAGAAGATCTCTCTTGGCCGCGGCCTGGTGCGCTCCGATGTCAGCGCCATCCTGTTCGACGAACCGCTGACCGTCATTGATCCGCATATGAAATGGGTGCTGCGCTCGCAGTTGAAGCGGCTGCACAAGCAGTTTGGCTTCACCATGGTCTATGTCACTCACGACCAGACCGAAGCACTGACCTTCGCCGACAAGGTGGTCGTCATGTATGACGGCGAGATCGTCCAGATCGGCACGCCGGCCGAGCTTTTCGAGAAGCCGAAGCACACCTTCGTCGGCTATTTCATCGGCTCCCCGGGCATGAACGTGCTGCCGGCGAAGATCGACGGCTCATCCGTCGATCTCGACGGCCAGAAGGTCGCATTGTCCTTTGCACCGAAGATCGCCGCTGGCGCCAAGACGGAACTCGGCATCCGGCCGGAATTTGTCCGGCTCGGCCGCGAGGGCATGCCGGTGACGATTTCCAAGGTCGAGGATATCGGCCGCCAGAAGATCGTCCGTGCTTCCTTCGCAAGCCGGCCGATCGCCATCGTCGTTCACGAGGACGGTGAGATCCCGACCGATCCACGCGTCACCTTCGATCCGTCTGCCATCAATATCTACGCCAATTCCTGGCGCGTCACAGATTCTCTGCCGATCGGGGGGGCGGCCTGATCATGGAAAAGACCTGGAACAACAAGGCCTGGTTCATGGTCCTGCCGGTACTGGTTTTGGTCGCCTTCTCGGCGGTCATCCCGCTGATGACGGTGGTCAACTATTCGGTTCAGGACACCTTCGGCAACAATGAATTCTTCTGGGCGGGAACCGACTGGTTCACCGACGTCCTGCATTCAGACCGCTTCTGGGACGCGCTGACGCGCAACCTGATCTTCTCGGCGATCATCCTGGCGATCGAGATTCCGCTCGGTATTCTGATCGCTCTCAACATGCCAAAGAAGGGGCTCGGCGTTCCCGTCTGCCTCGTCCTGATGTCGCTGCCGCTGCTCATTCCGTGGAATGTGGTTGGCACCATCTGGCAGGTCTTCGGCCGCGTCGACATCGGTCTGCTCGGCTATACGCTGGCAGCGCTCGGCATCAACTACAACTACGTCAACAATGTCTTCGACGCCTGGGTGACGCTGATCGTCATGGACATCTGGCACTGGACGAGCCTTGTCGTTCTGCTCTGCTATGCCGGTCTGGTCTCGATCCCCGATGCCTATTACCAAGCCGCCAAGATCGACGGCGCGTCGCGCTGGTCGGTGTTCCGCTATATCCAGCTGCCGAAGATGAAGCGCGTGCTTTTGATCGCCTTCCTGCTCCGCTTCATGGACAGTTTCATGATCTATACCGAGCCCTTCGTCGTTACCGGCGGCGGTCCCGGAAACGCCACCACATTCCTGTCGATCGATCTCGTCAAAACGGCCATCGGCCAGTTCGACCTCGGTCCGGCAGCAGCACTTTCGATCATCTATTTCCTGATCATCCTGTTGCTCTCATGGATCTTCTACACCGTGATGACCACCAGCGATGCGCAGAAGTGACGGCCGGAGGGAGGAAAAACAAATGAATACAGCCACTCAACTCTCTGGTCGCAACCTTTCCTGGATCGTGCCGACCCTTTACATCCTGTTCCTGCTCCTGCCGATCTACTGGCTCGTCAACATGAGCTTCAAGACGAACACCGAGATCACCGGCACCTTTTCGCTCTATCCGCATGCGCCGACGCTCCGGAACTATGCCGTGATCTTCACCGATCCGTCCTGGTACAAGGGTTACATCAACTCGATCATCTATGTGGTGATGAACACGGTCATCTCGGTTTCGGTGGCGCTGCCGGCAGCCTACGCCTTTTCGCGCTACCGCTTCCTCGGCGACAAGCACCTCTTCTTCTGGCTGCTCACCAACCGCATGGCGCCGCCGGCCGTTTTCGCGCTGCCCTTCTTCCAGCTCTATTCCGCCTTCGGCCTGATCGACACGCATATTGCCGTGGCGCTCGCGCACTGCCTGTTCAACGTGCCGCTGGCAGTGTGGATCCTGGAAGGCTTCATGTCCGGCGTCCCGAAGGAGATCGACGAGACCGCCTATATCGACGGCTATTCCTTCCCGCGCTTCTTCCTACGCATCTATATCCCGCTGATCGCCAGTGGAATCGGTGTCGCCGCCTTCTTCAACTTCATGTTCTCGTGGGTCGAACTCTTGATCGCCCGGACGCTGACGACGACCGACGCCAAACCGATCGCCGCCATCATGACGCGCACGGTTTCGGCATCCGGCATGGACTGGGGGGTGTTGGCCGCGGCCGGCGTGCTCACCATCATCCCGGGCGCGATCGTCATCTATTTCGTCAGAAACTATATCGCCAAGGGCTTTGCCCTGGGGAGGGTCTAATGGCCACATTATCTCAACGCAAAAGCCGGTGGCCCCTGGCGCTGACCGCCGTCCTCGCCGTCTATGCCGCCCTGACCGGGCTGCTGGTCATGGCGCTGCCGATCAAGGACGGCGCGCGTGACTGGTTCGCGCCGCTGATACCCGGCGGCTGGATGGCCTGGTCTTTCCCCGGCGCGATGTTCTTCCTCACCATCTTTGCGCTTCTTTCGCTGATGGCGGTCTGGGAGTACGCGCGGCCGGGCGGTAATCCGCGCGTCGGCATCCTGCGCTTCGAAACGACGCGTGGCGACCGTCTCTTCGTTTCGCTGCTCGGCAGCGCCTTCATTCATCTCGCATGGCTGGGGCTTGTCGGTCCCAACGTGTGGTGGGCTCTTGCTCTTTCCATCGTGTACGCCATCGGCGTCTTCAAGCTGGTCTGAGGCAAGATTACTGAAACGGATTTGCCGGGGAGGCAGTCCGAAACTGCAATCGCAAACCTTTAAGGGAGGACTACAATGCGACGGCACCTTCTAACATCGACAGCGGCAATGCTGCTGGCCTTCACCGGCTCCGCATTCGCGGGCATGGACGAGGCCAAGACGTTCCTGGATAAGGAGATCGGCGACTTGTCGTCGCTCGACCGCACAGCCCAAGAAGCGGAAATGCAGTGGTTCGTCGATGCCGCAAAGCCTTTTGCCGGCATGGATATCAAGGTGGTGTCTGAGACCATCACCACGCATGAATACGAATCCAAGGTACTGGCTCCGGCCTTTACCGCGATCACCGGTATCAAGATCACGCACGACCTGATCGGCGAAGGCGACGTCGTCGAGAAGCTGCAGACGCAGATGCAGTCGGGCGAAAACGTCTATGACGCCTATGTCAACGATAGCGATCTTATCGGCACGCATTGGCGCTACCAGCAGGCCCGCAGCCTGACGAAGTGGATGGCCAATGAAGGCAAGGATGTAACCAATCCGGGTCTCGACCTTGCCGACTTCATCGGCACGAAGTTTACGACCGCTCCGGACGGCGATCTGTACCAACTGCCTGACCAGCAGTTCGCGAACCTCTACTGGTTCCGCTACGATTGGTTCAACGACGAGAAGAACAAAGCCGACTTCAAGGCGAAGTACGGCTACGACCTCGGCGTTCCGGTCAACTGGTCGGCGTATGAAGACATCGCCGAGTTCTTCACCGGTCGCGAAATCGACGGCAAGAAGGTCTATGGCCACATGGACTACGGCAAGAAGGACCCGTCGCTCGGCTGGCGCTTCACCGACGCCTGGCTGTCGATGGCCGGCAACGGCGACAAGGGCCTGCCGAACGGCCTTCCGGTAGACGAATGGGGCATCAAGGTCAACGAGAAGTCCCAGCCGGTCGGCTCCTGCGTTGCCCGTGGCGGCGACACCAACGGCCCTGCCGCGGTGTACTCGATCCAGAAGTATCTCGATTGGATGAAGGCCTATGCACCGGCTTCGGCTCAGGGCATGACCTTCTCGGAATCCGGTCCGGTTCCCTCGCAAGGCGAGATCGCCCAGCAGATGTTCACGTATACGGCGTTCACCGCCGACTTCGTGAAGGAAGGCCTGCCGGTCGTGAACGCCGACGGTACGCCGAAGTGGCGCTTCGCTCCGAGCCCGCATGGCGTCTACTGGAAGGACGGCATGAAGCTCGGCTATCAGGACGTCGGTTCCTGGACGCTTCTGAAGTCCACGCCGGATGATCGCGCCAAGGCCGCATGGCTCTACGCGCAGTTCGTCACTTCGAAGACCGTTGACGTCAAGAAGAGCCATGTCGGCCTGACGCTGATCCGCGAATCGACGGTCAAGCATCCGAGCTTCACGGAACGTGCACCGAAGCTCGGTGGTCTGATCGAGTTCTACCGCTCGCCGGCCCGCGTTCAGTGGTCGCCGACCGGCACGAACATCCCGGACTATCCGAAGCTGGCCCAGCTGTGGTGGCAGGCAATCGGCGATGCTTCCTCCGGCGCAAAGACCGCCCAGGAAGCCATGGATTCGCTGTGCGCCGAACAGGAAAAGGTTCTGCAGCGCCTCGAACGCGCCGGCATCCAGGGTGAAATGGGTCCGAAGCTCGCCGAGGAGCACGACCTCGAATACTGGAACGCGGAAGCCGTCAAGGCCGGCAACCTTGCACCGCAGCTGAAGATCGAGAACGAAAAAGAAAAGCCGCAAACCGTCAACTACGACGAACTGGTCAAGAGCTGGCAGTCGAACTAAGCGCTCTGGCTTTTCTTTAAGACATCGCCGCCCGGGCTCTGCCCGGGCGGTTTGCGTTCAAGGGGAGGGCTATTCTCCCGGAGGCGTGATCGCCGAGCGCTCTCGGGCTTTCCATGAGGGCAACGGAATGTGCAGGTCCTGCCAAGGTCATCAAGGACACTGGTATCAAACTGACAATGTGGAAGAGGGAATATCCATCTCGTCCCGCAGCGGATGGTGCGGTGGCTCTGCAGCGCCGCGCGTCAAACGTGACGCGCAAAGGACGCTGTAGCACTGTGAAATTGCGGTATAATTTCCGCCTTACATCGTTTCCGGCATTATGCAGTAAGGGCAACAACAAAAAGCCGCCAGCTGGCGCCGGCGGCTTTGCAGACCGTCAAGATGAAGAGGCGTTGCGGGTCTCAGAAGCCGGTGCCGCCCTTCAACTCGTTGATCACCGTGCGCACGATGATCTTCATGTCCAGGAGCAGCGAGAACTGCCGGACATATTCGACGTCGCAAACGATCCGGCGGATCGCCACCCAGCTATGTGCGGTCGGGCCGCGCAGTCCGCGGGCCTGTGCAAGACCCGTGACGCCTGGCCGCATCAGGTGTCGGTATTCGTAGCCCTGCACCAGTTCGTCATAGTTGCGGCCGGCAGCCAGCATGTCGGGCACGTGCGGACGTGGTCCGACCAGCGACATGTCGCCGATCAGTACGTTCCACAATTGCGGCAATTCATCGAGATTGGTCCTGCGCAGAAAGCGCCCGAGCGGGGTGATGCGTGGATCGTTATCGATTGTCTGCCGCACGCCGCTGACGTCGCAGAGATCGGTATACATCGAGCGGAATTTCAGGATTTCGAACGGCACTTCGTTGAGACCCGTTCGCAACTGCTTGAAGAAAACCGGCCCCTTGCTTTCCAGCTTGATGAGCACGGCAATCAGAAGAAAAACCGGTGAAAGAACAAGAATACCGAAGAATGCGCCGCCGATATCGATCATTCGCTTGATTGCAAGCTGGACAGGCATGTTCGGCGCACTGGCCGGATTAATGTAAAAATTGTTATCGTCCGGGCGCCGTTCCCTCGTTTGAACTGCAAGCAACCCGGAAGTATTCCGGCTCAACAGGCTATCGTCCACGCCGATAGCAGCTGATTGTTGCAACATCATTTTTTCTGTCATGGCTTTAAATAACTCCTGTCATTATTGGCAGGCAGCGCTGACCACCGCGAAGCGGCCGTCACTGAAAATTGTGTTTTCCGGCAAAACGCCGGTCGTTTTTCAAAGCAATAAGGCTTCCTGCCTTGCGGCAAGGTTCTTCTCCTGGACGCCTGTGGAGTGTTGCCGTCCCTGAAGAATATTTTTGCAAAAGGTATTTTGTGTTTTTAATTGTTTATTAAATATGATTGTCTTTGACAAGTCTCCGAATGCGCGATGTTGTTGTTTGTGGTTAATTCGCAACGCACCAAAATGGTTCATTTTTGGGGTCATTGCGGTGTCGGTTCAACGTCTTGCTGCGATGCGGCATATTTTAATGCGCTGCCGTTGCTCCCCGCCGTCGACACGGCGCCAGTTGTAATTTCAAAACAGGTAAACTCCGCTTACGGCGCCGTCTTTTCCGGGGCCGTCAACGTCAGCCCTTCAGCACTTTCGCCCGCCACCATGCCATCGATCATCGGCAGCCCGTCGCTGCCGCTCAGCGGAAACCATTTGGTCCGGTCGAAGAAAATATCGCCCGGCGTGCTTTGGCCGCGCGTTCTGATCTGGTTGGCAAGAAAATTGTAGCGCGGCGTTTCGCCGAACTCGCGCTTGAACTGGATCCGGCTGCCGAAGTTGCGGATGTCGAAGGCTTCGAGGGCGTGGATCTTGCGGATGATCTCGCCGGGGTTCTCCCAGCGCACCTGGTTCAGGAAGATGGTCGCCGCCTTGCCGGCGAGGTCGGCAACCTCACCGGTATCTGCGGCGTCTTCGATGTTCAGCTTGACGCGGAAGGATGTGACGCGGTTTTCGCCGTCGCCTTTGATGAAGATGAAGATCGAGGACTGTGCCGTACCGTCGCCTCTTGGCCGAAGATCGACGGACGACGAGCATTCCCAATTGTCCTTGTTGCCGCTGCTGATCGTCCAGTCGAGATCGCCGAAGCCGCCGGCCTTCAGGCGTTCGCACAGGCTGCGCGGGTCGCTCTGGATCAGGCGGATGAACTGCTGTTGCGGCGCCTTGAAGTCGCTGAAGGCGTAGACCGGCAGAACCATGCGCGCCGGCGGCAGGCGGACGCTCTTGCTGCGGGTAATCTTCACCTGTCTCGGCGCCGGCTTGTCCGTTGCCAGAAGATCGGAATGGCCGAGATAGGCGAGCAGGTGCCGGAGGTTGCGCTGGCCGTTGGCCAGCAGCACGGTCGCAAGGATGCCGGCAAAGATCAGGCCGACAGCAACGAAAAAGAACATCTTTCCAGATCTGCTTTTCTGCTCCTCCTTCATGCCGAAACCCGAACTCCGCGGTTTCCACCTGCCCAGGCGTCACGCTGCCCGATCGCCGGTGCCTTCGATCCGTGCCAGATCATCCTGGCGTGCGTGGCGGGCAAGATTGTGGACGTTCGTCAGCCCGTCTGCCGGTTTCTGCAGGCCGAGATGATCACGTGAACGAGGAGCAATGGCCAGAGCAGGCACAAAAACAATCCGAGAACACGCATCGCATCCCAGGCGCCGCCGGCGGCATCACCCTCGCGATACGTATTGTCGAGAAAAAACAGACATATCAAGGTGTAAAATGAAAGCAGCAGATTTGACCATGGCATTGGTGGGGCCGCAAGTTCGGAGGATGGAGGCGAGAGGCTCAACGTGGTTCCCGGCTGCAGAGGCAAGACCATCGCATGATTCGGTTGCATCGGACAAATGAGCGCCCGGTGTCTTGCCGGATGTGCAGAGGTCGCTTTGCCGCTCGGGTGCCGGTCAACCCTGCGAGCCCGTCAGGAATACATGCAGCCGCCGCGCCTCCGGCGTGACCGTCTTGTCTTTCGGAAGGCCGAGATAATAGCCGTAGCCGGTGGAAAGACACTCCGAGCCGACCGTCACGAGCCTGCCATCGGCAAGCTGCTCTTCGATCAAACCGAGGCTGCCAAGTGCAATACCGTCTCCCCGGAGCGCGGCATCGATCGCCATGATATAGGTGGAGAAGGAAAACCGCGGGTTCTGCAGCTTCATCCGAAGCGGCGGAGAAATGCGGCTGAACCACTGCCGGAAGGAAATCCAGTGCGCGTTGAAGCGTTCGTAGTCGATGAGATCCAGCGACGCGATCTGCAAGACGGTGAGGGTTGCGGCATTAAGGCCGCGGCTGCCGAGATAATCCGGGGACGCAACGGGCATCAGCCGCTCCGGCATCAGTAAAGTCAGGTCCCAGCGCGGGTGTTCGCCGGTCGAATAAAGGATGACGAGATCATTGGTTTCGGCGGCGAGATCCGACGACGTGTCCGAGGTCAGCAGGCTGAGAGAGATCGACGGGTTCTCCTTGCCGAAATCGCGCAGGCGGCCGCCGAGCCAGAGATGCGACACCGAACCGCTCGCCGCTATGGCGATCGTCCCGCCTTTAACGGAACGGAAGGGGTCGAGGCTCTCTTCCAGATAGTCCAGCGCGGCGCGAACGCGCTGGATCAGGCGCGCGCCCTGCGGCGTCAGGTCCAAGTTCTTGCCGCGCCGGGTGAACAGTTGCGCACCGAGATGATCCTCCAGTCCCTTGATGCGGCGACTGACGGCGGCCTGGGTGATGTTGAGTTCGCGCCCCGCCTTCGAAAAATTCATCTGCCGGCAGGCAGCGTCGAACACCCGGAACGCTTCCAGCGGAATATGGTCCAGCATTCCCGTCTCCATGATTTCAGATTATCAAAATGGCCGAAAAATGCGTGTGTTTGAAAATATCAGATTGTGATGCAGGCTGGAAGCAGCATCAAACATGCATTGCAGGATCACCACCGTGGCTTTTTCCACTTCCTTCGTTCCCGAAATCCGTTTCGGCGAGAATATTCACGAAACGATCGGCACCGCCGCCTCGTCCTTTGGTGCGAAAACCGCCGCCATCGTCATCGACGGCTTCCTTGCCCAATCGGGGCTTGCCGGTCGCATCGCAAGCCAGTTGCAGGCCGAAGGCATCGCGGCGTGTGTCTTCTGCGATTTCGCCGGCGAACCGAAGATCGTCCATGTGCGGCGTGCGACCGAGGCCGTCGCGGGCGCGGATGTCGTGATCGGCATCGGCGGCGGCTCGGCGCTGGACATCGCCAAGATCGCCGCCTGCTGTGCTGTCTCGGGCGAGGATGCGATGCATTATGCGCTCGCCGCCAATCCGCTGCCGAAGAACCCTCTGAAGAAGATCATGGTGCCGACGACGGCAGGCACCGGATCGGAAACGTCTGCGACCAGCATCTTCGCCGGGCCAGCGGGCAAGAAGCTTTGGATCTGGGGGGCCGAGACCAAGGCTGATCTGGTGCTGCTTGATCCCGTGCTGACCGCGACGCTGCCCGCCAATCTCACGGCCTGGTGCGGCATGGACGCGTTCATCCATGCTTTCGAGGCAGCCACCAACCGTAACGCCCATGCCGGTGGGAAAATCTATGCGCATGAAGCCCTGCGCCTTATCACCGGCGCGCTGGAAACAGCGGTCAACGAACCGGACAATCTGGACGCGCGCGGCAAGGTGTTGCTCGGCTCGTGCTATGCAGGGATTGCCATCGACAATTGTGGCACCGCAATCGCCCACACGATCAGCCACGCGCTGGCGGGCCTGGCTCCTGTCCACCATGGACTTGCCACCGCTCTCGGCTTCGAGGCGACGCTTGCCTGGCTGGTCGAGGCCGATACCGCCGATCTCAATGCGGCTGCCAAAGCCTGCGGTCTTGCCAAGGCGGCGGATCTTCCGGCCTTCGTCTCCGGCCTGATGGACCGCTGCGGCATTGTCCGCGCCCTGCCGAATGCGTTCGAGGCGCTGGATGCGGCTGTGCTCGCCGCCGAGATGAAGGCGGCGGAAAACCAGCCGATGCGCCGCTCGACCATCCGCGAAATCAGCGACGAGGACATCGCCCGTTTCGCAGCCATCATCATGTCCCTTCCGAAGGCCGCCTGACCATGACCAAGGATTACACTCGCGACTATTGGGAAGACATGCTATCGGCCTTGAAGCCGGAAGGCCGCCATTTCATCGATGGCGAACTGTCGCCGTCCTCGTCCGGTGAGACCTTCACCCGCAGGCGTCCCATGGATGGCAAGCCCGGCGCCAGGCTTGCACGGGGCAATGCCGCCGATATCGACCGCGCAGTGGCGGCGGCCCGCGCATCCTTCGAAAGCGGAATCTGGCGGAAGAAGGATCCGATTGAAAAGAAGAGGATCATGCTGAACTGGGCCCAGGCGATCCGCGACCATGGCGACGAACTGGCGCTGCTCGAAACGCTGGAGGTCGGCAAGCCGGTCATGGCCTCGCTCAATGTCGACGTTCGCCTCTGCGCCGATGGCATCCAGTTCTACGGCGAGATGATCGACAAGCTCTACGACGAGGTCGCACCGACCCCGCCGGGCGAGCGCGCCATCGTCCGCAAGGTGCCGATCGGCGTCATCGGCGCCATCACGCCGTGGAACTACCCGATGATCATCGATGCCTGGAAGCTCGGCCCGGCGATCGCCGCCGGCAATTCCGTCGTGCTCAAGCCGGCCGAACAGTCTTCGCTGTCGGCCATCCGGCTCGCCCAGCTCGGCTTCGAGGCGGGTCTTCCGGCGGGTGTGCTGAACGTCGCCACCGGTTACGGCGAGGAAACCGGCAAGCCGCTTGCGCTGCACATGGATGTCGACATGATCGCCTTTACCGGCTCGACCGAGGTCGGAAAGCTGATCATGGGTTATGCCGCGCAATCCAACGTCAAGCGCGTGGCGCTCGAGCTTGGCGGCAAGTCGCCGCTCGTCGTCTTTGCCGACGCCGATCTCGATGCGGCGGCGACCGCCGTCGCCTGGGGCTGTTTCTACAATTCCGGAGAGACCTGCCATGCCTCGACAAGGCTGATTGTCGAGCGCTCGGTGCAGGAGGCGCTGATCGCCAAAATCGAAGCCGTCACCAGGAGCGACATCACGCTCGCCCATCCCTTCGAGCCGTCGGCGCAGATCGGCGCGCTGATCGAGGAAGAGCACATGAACAAGGTGCTCTCGATGATCGCGGTCGGCGAGAAGGAAGGTGCGCGGCGTGCCTTCGGCGGCGAGCGGACGCTGTCGGAAACCGGCGGCTATTATGTCTCCCCCGGCGTCTTCGTCGATATGACCAACGACATGCGCCTCGCCCGTCAGGAAATTTTTGGACCCGTTCTCGCGGCAATCCCCTTCGACACCGAGGACGAAGCCTTGAGGATCGCCAACGACACGATCTACGGTCTGGCGGGAGCCGTCTTCACCACGGACATGAACCGCGCCCACCGCTTCTCCGAGGCGATCCATGCCGGCACCGTCTGGATCAATACTTACGACATGTCGAATTTCGCCACGCCCTTCGGCGGCTTCAAGCAGTCCGGTTTCGGCCGCGACCGCTCGGTGCATGCGATCGACAAATATTGCGACTACAAGACCATCTGGCAGCATTTCGGCTGAGGCGAGGAGAGCCGCATGAGCAAGATCAATTCCATCGAGATCACCCATCACCGGCTGCCGCTCGACCCGGCCTTCAAGGCGAGCTGGGACGGCCGTCCGCGGAAACAATTCGACGTGACGATCGTCCGCGTCCGTGATAACGAGGGCCGCGAGGGGATCGGCTCCGGCGACCTGATGAAGGGCTTCGAGGGCCACGAGGACCTGTTCATCGGTCAGGATCCGCGTCATCTGGAGCGGCACTACGAGGTGCTGTCGCATATTTCTTTCCACTACGGCCGCTGCTGGCCGATGGACCTGGCGCTCTGGGACCTCTCCGGCAAGATCACGCAGGAACCGGTCTGGCGCATGCTCGGCGGCCGGGCCGACAAGGTCCGGCTCTATGCCTCCTCCGGCGTCCTGCGCGAGCCCTCGGCCATGGCCGATCAGGCCGAGCGCTATATCGAGGAAGGTTTCCCGGCGATGAAGGTGCGCTTTTCCTCATCGTCCGGCGGCCGCGGCAGTTGG
Source organism: Rhizobium giardinii bv. giardinii H152 (assembly GCF_000379605.1). Lineage (GTDB taxonomy): Bacteria > Pseudomonadota > Alphaproteobacteria > Rhizobiales > Rhizobiaceae > Pararhizobium > Pararhizobium giardinii. The sequence goes on from NZ_KB902702.1 coordinate 338,404, forward strand.
AAGGCCGATGTCAAGGCGCTCGAAGCCATCCGCGCCCGCGTTGGCGACCGGCTGGAACTGATGGTCGATTGCAACCAGGGCTGGCGCATGCCGTGGGACACGACGCTGGCTTGGACCTTCAAGGATGCGCTGGCCGTCGCGAAAGAGCTGGAAAGGCTCACAGTCTACTGGATGGAAGAACCGCTGTTTCGCGCCGACCACGAAGGCATGCGCCGCCTCTCCGACGCCACCAGCGTGCGCATCGCCGGCGGCGAGATGACCCGCGAGCTCTATGAGTTCCGTGACATCATCGAGGCCCGCGCCCTCGATGTCATCCAGCCGGATGTGGCGCTCACCGGTGGCATCACCGGCTGCCGCCGTATCGCTTACCAGGCCCGCGAGGCCGGCGTGATGTTCACGCCGCATTCCTGGACCAACGGCATCGGGGTGCTCGCCAACGCCCACCTCACCGCCGGCGTGGGCGACGCGCCGTTCCTCGAATATCCCTACGACAATCCCGAATGGAGCGAGGAGCGCCGCGACTACCCGATGGTCTCGCCGCTGACGCACAAGGGTGGCTGGCTGGAACTGGGCGAAACGCCCGGGCTGGGCGTGGTGCTCGACGAGGAGCGGCTGCGGGCGACGAGGGTATAGGGAGCTTCAGGCGGTCATCTTCGCGCCCGTAAGTGCGAAGGGGCGGGGGGAGGACACCGAGCAAGGACTTTGCTGACGTTCAGCTTAATGTCAGCCGCACAGCACAGAAGGAACGGATCGTTGTCCTTCCCTTTGTTGCTGGAGTAAAGCTTGAACCGTCTCTTTCCCAGGCGCCCCACCTTGGGGAGCATACCGTTGAGCCTGTTTGTGGCCGTTTACATCCTGGTCGCCCTCAACCTCACCTTCTGGAACGACGCCTTCCATGTTTTCGGTGGGCTGCACGGCGCATTCTACATGTTCGCCGCTGCGATCATGTTGCTGGTGTTCGCCGGCATGATCGTCTTTTCGGCGAAGTATCTGATCAAGCCGTTCCTGGTCTTCCTCATCATCGCAGGTGCCATCGCCTCCTACTATACGGATTTTTTCGGCGTGGTGATCGACAAGGAGATGATCCGGAATGCCGTGGTCACAACACCTGAAGAAGCGAGCCATCTCATCACGGCGACCTTCATCATGCATGTTATTCTCTACGGTGTTCTGCCGTCGGCGCTGGTCTTGGCGACGCGGGTCAAACATCGACCCTTGCTCAGCAAGGCCTTCGTCAATCTTGCCGCCGTCGTCGTCTGTTTGTCTCTTTGTGCCGGCCTTGCCTTTGCCAACTACTCGGGTCTCTCCTCCAACATTCGCGAACACCGGGACATGATGGCGAAACTGACGCCATTTGCGCCGATTACGTCGGCCATCGCCCTTGTGGTCAGCGCCTATCGCGAGATCGGGCTGGCCCGCGCTCCACTGGGGACTGACGCCCAAATCGGCCCGGTGATTGCCAAGGCGCAAAAACCCGTCGTCACCATTATCGTTGCCGGCGAGACGGCGCGCGCCATGAATTTTTCCCTCAACGGCTACCAACGCGACACCAATCCTGAACTGGAGGCCCGGGGCGTGACGAATTTCACGCAAACGACGAGCTGCGGGACGGCGACGGCGGTGTCGCTGCCGTGCATGTTTTCGGTCTATGGCAAGAAGAACTATTCGGACAGGAAGGCGCGCTCGACCGATACATTGATGGATGTGTTGCGTCGCGCCGGGCTCGATGGCTACTGGTGGGACAACAATACCGGCAGCAAGGGCGTTGCCGACCTGATCAGCTTTGCCAGCGTCACGAAGCAGAAGAACAGCCCCTATTGCAAGCAAGGCGAATGTCTGGACGATATCTTTCTGGGCAAGCTCGACAGCAAGCTCGCGGGTATCACCAGGAATACGGTCATCGTTCTGCATCAGCTCGGCAGCCACGGCCCGGCCTACTTCATGCGCTATCCGGAGGAATTCCGACGGTTCGTGCCGGATTGCCGCACGCCGCAACTGTCAGAGTGCAGCCGCGAGGAGATCGTCAACGCCTACGACAATACGGTCCTCTACACCGACCATAACCTCGCCGCAGTCATCGATCTTCTGAAGAAGCATCAGGACCGCGTCGATGGAGCGATGATTTACATGTCGGACCACGGCGAGTCCCTGGGGGAAAACGGATTGTTCCTGCACGGCGCTCCCTACATGTTCGCGCCGGCCGAACAGACGCATGTGCCTTTCATCGCATGGTTTTCGGATGGCTATGCCCAGCTGACGAAACTCGACAGATCCTGTCTCGCCAAATATGCCAGCGCTGCCACCTCGCACGACAACCTGTTTCATACGGTGCTGGGAATGATGAATGTCGAGACCAAGGTCTACAATCCGGACCTCGATGTCTTTGCTGCCTGCCGATCGGTAGCTACGGACAGTCAGTTCGGGGTTGGCTCATGACGGGCATGGGGTCGACAGGTCCTTGGGGCGCTGAGCGCGAGGTAATCTCAACTCCCCTCGTCGGGAATATTCAGCACATGCCCACAGGCCTTGCAGTGCACGGCATCAGCGTCATGGCGCTGCAGACCGCATTGCGGGCAGGGGAAGACGACCTTGTGCGGTCGCACGATCGCCTGGGCGAGGCGCACGAAGAATGAGATGCCGAAGATCATCGTCACGATCGACGTGAGCTTGCCGAGCGTGCCGGGCAAGGTGATGTCGCCGAACCCCGTCGTCGTGATCGTCGCGACGGTGAAATAGAGCGCGTCCACGAATCCTTCCACCCCAGCCTGATGGTAGAAAAATACCGTGTAGACGAAGCCTGTAACGAGGAAGAGGAACGTGAGGAAGTTGATGCAGGCGCGGATGACTTCTTCCCACTCGCCATAGCCGGCCCGCTTGATCAAAAGCGCGAAAACCTTGCTTTGTCCGAGGGACCAGACGCGGAAGGCACGCAGGAAGGCGAAGTTCGAGAATGTCGCCGGAAAGAGCAGCGTCGCGAGGATCGCGGTATCGACCCAGGTCATCGGTCGTGTCAGCCAGCGCCTGAGGTTCGAGGCGATCAATGCGCGCGCGCCGAGTTCGAAGGCGATGACCACGGCGATTGCATAGTCGACGATCAGATAGATCCGCCCGCCGCCGAAATAGGGACCGGCCAGAAAGAACGCGATGATGGCGACGTCGATGATCGCCATGGTGATCTGGAAACGGACCGCCTTGCGGCTCGTCCCGAGATAAAGCGATCGCAGCCTTTCGCGAACCGCGTTCAATTGTCTTTCGCCCGATGGATCCCGCCGTTCGGCCATACAAGCGAGATAGACCGCAAGCGGAGGCGGGTCAATGATCGCCGACACCTGCGCCCTCGAAACGGCAGGATGACGCAAACTCAGGTGCCATTGCTGTGCCCGCCGCCCATGATTCCGCTCCCGACCAGATTACAGGAAGTTCACTTTTTTGCGGTGCGAAGCGGATGTATACCCTCGCCAGTGCTATGGTTCCCGGCGACAGGGTGTTTGCATGATAGATATATCCGATCGAACCGACGCGCGCGAAGAGACCGCCGTCTCCCTGTTTCAACGTCTGCGCCGCAACAGATGGCTTACCAAAGGCGGTGCTACTGCCATCATCCTCATCATCATCGGCTTTGCAATCGTCCGGCTGACGAGCGAAGTCCGCTATGACGATGTCGTGGCGGCGCTGCGGGCAACGTCCTGGCTATCGATCGTCTCCGCCATCCTCTTCACCGCGCTGAGCTTCGCTGCTCTGACACTCTATGATGTCGGCGCGCTCCTTTATGTGAAGCGCAAGCTGCCCTATGTGGATGTGGCCTTGACGGCGTTTGCCGCCTATGCCGTTGGAAACACCGCCGGTTTCGGGCCTCTGAGCGGCGGTGCCATTCGCTATCGCGCCTATTCGCGTCTCGGTCTGAAGCCTGAAGAAATCGCCGGCGTGATCGCCTTCGTCACGCTTGCCTTCGGACTGGGTCTTGCCAGCATTGCCTCGTTCAGCCTTCTGGCCATCGCGCCGGAAATTGCGCCGCTGGTCGGGCTTGATCCGTTCTGGCTGAGGCTCATTGCCGCGGCGGTTCTGGCCGGGCTTGGCGGCCTGATGGTCGCCGGCCGGGATGGCCGCGTCCTGCAGCTCGGCCGTATTGCGCTTCGATTTCCCGACTCCCGCACCGCGTCGCGGCAGCTTCTTGTCTCCGTGCTCGACATAGCCGCCTCCGCGACGGTGCTCTACGTGCTGCTGCCGGACGGGATCATGGGTTGGCCGGCTTTCCTTGCCGTCTACGCGGTTGCCGTCGGGCTCGGCGTGCTCAGCCATGTTCCTGCGGGCCTCGGCGTCTTCGAGACCGTCATCCTCGCGGCTCTGGGGCAGACGGCGGATATCGACGCCGTGCTCGGCGCCTTGATGCTCTACCGGCTGATCTATCATGTGCTGCCGCTCCTTCTGGCGGTCATCTTCGTCATCGGCACGGAGGTGCGCAGCCTGTCCCGGCGTCCGGTCGCCTCCAGCCTGGGCCGGATTGCCGGACGGCTGACGCCCATACTCCTTGCCACCCTGGCGCTGGTGCTGGCCGCCATGTTGGTCTTTTCCAGCGTCACGCCGACGCCGGACGAAAACCTGGCCCTGCTGTCGAGCTACGTTCCGCTTCCCCTCCTGGAGGGCGCGCATTTCCTCGCAAGCCTGCTCGGGCTGGTGCTGGTGATTGTTGCGCGCGGTCTCGCGCGGCGGCTCGACGGCGCATGGTGGGCGGCGCTGGTGATCGCCTCGGTTGCCCTGCTCTTTTCGCTCATCAAGGCGGTGGCGCTGGTCGAGGCCGGCCTTCTCGCCTTCTTCGTCCTCAGTCTGCTTGCCACCCGCCGCATCTTCGACCGGCCGGCAACCTTCACCGGCGAGCCGCTCACCGCATCCTGGCTATCAGCCATGCTGGCGCTCTGCCTCTTCGCCGTCACCATGCTTCTGTTCGTCTATCGCGACGTCGAATACAGTCACGATCTGTGGTGGCAGTTCGAGCTTTCGGGCGAAGCGCCGCGTGGCCTTCGCGCCGTCCTCGGCTTGACGATCTTCTGCGGCGCCGTGGCGTTGTGGAGCCTTTTGCGTCCAGCAAGGGCCCCTGCGGATATCTCGTCGAAGGATGCGCTTGAAATGGCGGTCGCCATAGCCGCTAAGCAGGACATCTCAGACGCCAACCTTGTGCGGATGAGGGACAAGAGCCTGATGTTTTCGCCGGACGGGCGGGCCTTCATCATGTACGGGCGGCAGGCCCGCTCCTGGATCGCGCTTTTCGATCCCATCGGCCCGCAGGACGCCTGGCCGGAACTGATCTGGCAATTCGTCGAGGCGGCAAGATCCTGCGGCTGCCGGCCGGTCTTCTACCAGGTTTCGCCCGCCGGCCTTTCCTACTATGCCGATGCCGGCCTGCGCGCGTTCCGGCTTGGCGAACTGGCGGTGATGGATCTGAGGACATTTGAGCTCAAGGGCGGCAAATGGGCCGGTCTGCGCCAGGCGGTGAGCCGCGGGCAAAGAGACGGGCTGGAGTTCGAGATGGTAGATCCCGACGGGGTGCCTGCCATCATGGACGAGCTCTCCGCGGTGTCCGACAGTTGGCTTGCGCATCATCGGGCCAAGGAAAAAGGCTTCTCGCTGGGCGCTTTCGATGCGGACTATATTGCCGGCCAGCCGGTTGGAGTTCTGAGGGTGAATGGACGAATCGTCGCCTTCGCCAACGTCCTCGTCACCGACACGCTCGAGGAAGGATCGGTGGACCTGATGCGGTTTTCGCCGGATGCCCCCCGGGGGGCGATGGATTTCCTGTTCGTGTCGCTGATGGAATTCCTGCGTGACAAGGGATTCAAGACGTTCAATCTCGGCATGGCGCCCCTGGCTGGCCTTTCGGCGCGGCGGTCATCGCCCGTTTGGGACAAGGTCGGGCGAACTGTCTTCGAGCACGGCGAGCGCTTCTACAATTTCAAGGGGCTGAAGGCCTTCAAGTCGAAGTTTCATCCGCACTGGCAGCCCCGCTACATGGCGGCAGGCGGCGGCATCAGTCCTGTCCTTGCCCTGATGGATGCGACATTTCTGATCGGCGGCGGCGTAAAGGGGATTGTGAAAAAATGATCGGGAAAACCGTGATCCTTACGGCGCTGGGCGCCTGCCTGTTTCTATCTTCGGCCGGCGCGCGAGCGCAGGATGCATCAGGCTTCGATACGGGCATGATTCCCGCCCCGCATATTCAGATGCCGGACGGGCCCCTTTCCGCGGCGGTCTTTTTGATCTCCGACAAGACCGGCTGGTCGGCAAAGGAAGATGCGCTGGCAAAGACGCTGACGGGAGAGGGAGCGCTGGTGATCGGCATCGATCTGCCGGCCTATCTGGCATCGCTTTCAAAGGACGATGGCGACTGCGTCTATATGGTGTCCGACATCGAGGCGCTGAGCCAGGAGGTCCAGCGGGCGGCCAGGAACGACAATTATCGGCTGCCGATCGTTGCTGGCGTCGGCGCGGGCGGCGCGCTTGCCCTGGCGATCGCTGCGCAGACGCCGGCCGCGACGATCGGGCAGACGCTGGCCGTCGACCCAGAGGCCGGCATTGCGTTGACCAAGCATCTGTGCACCCCAGCGACCAAGCAGACTATTGGCGACCGGATGATCTACGGCCTGACCGACGGGCCGCTGCCCGATCCTGTCACCGTGCTGTTCACCGGTGCGGCGCCGGCGGACGGCCGGGCGCATGTCGCCAGTCTGACCGCCAGCCACAGCGACATTCAGGTCACCGAAACGGACGACGACAGCTGGGCGGCTCTGTCGGATACGCTTTCTTCTCTGATTTCGGCCGCCGCAGATGACGACAACCCGCTCGGCCTGCCGCTGACGGTGCTCGATGCCAAGCCGAGCCGCGACACGATGGCGATCGTCTATTCCGGCGATGGCGGCTGGCGCGATATCGACAAGGAGGTCGGCGACGTGCTGCAGCAGCAGGGGGTTCCGGTGGTCGGGATCGATTCGCTGCGATATTTCTGGTCCGAACGCCAGCCGCAGGAAACCGCGGACGACCTCCATCGCATCATCGCGTTCTACGCCAAGCGCTGGAACGTTAAACATGTCCTGCTGGTCGGCTATTCCTTCGGGGCGGATATCCTGCCGAGGACATACAATCTGCTGCCGAAGGCGGACCGCGAGCGGGTGGCCCAGATCTCGCTAATGGCGGTGTCGCACCAGGTCGACTACAAGATTTCCGTCCTCGGCTGGCTTGGCGCGACCGGATCGGACGGCTCTGGAGATCCGGCGGACGACATCGCGAAAATTAATCCTGCGCTTGTTCAATGCATCTACGGGACGGACGATGAAGACGATCTCTGCCCGACGCTGGCCGGCACCGGCGTGGAGGTTCTGCCGATTGATGGGGGGCACCATTTCGACGAGGACTATCCCGCGCTGGTGAAGCGCATTCTGGGCGGATTCGATCGCCGGCTGATTGCGACGTCGGGGCCGTAGAGGGCGCCGAAAAATGTGAAGTGGCCCGCTGCCGCGGTGTCGGGCTTTGGCTCACCTCTGGCTCGTTCTTCCGCTCGGAATGCTGCTCACGGTCGCCGACACCGGGTCGCTTGCCGGGAAGGTGTCTTCCAACCCCTCGTCGAGCTCTTCCTCAAGGGTAGCGGTGTCATGGGCCGCCCTCGCGCTTCTCAAGGATTGGACGGCGGGCGATATTCCTTCCGAGGCGGTCGCCGGCTGCGCGCTGTCGGCATCCTCGATATCGGCCTGCTCGAACGTTGCCACCTGCAGCATCATCGCCCTGGCTTTGTCGACCGCGTTCTGCCGGTTGAGGGCGCCGCCTTCGTCCTTATGCATCTGAACGGAGATGACATCGCCGCCCTCGCCGACGAATTCGACGATCATGATGCCGGGCTGCTGATGAACCTGTGTGCCGATCACTTGCATGGAAATCCCTCCTTGAGCCTTGTCGGATGATAACCGTTTGGACGGGGCTTTGTTCCGCAAGCCCGGTCTGCCGGGCGCTCTTCGAAGCCAGGCGGGACGCAGCGTTGTCCGCCGCGGCCGCGATCGCAACCTTTTCCGGACGATTCGTGTCATTTCTGCTCGTCGCGCCGGCCAAAGGGGAGTAATATAGAGGTCGCTAATACGCGGTGAAAAATCCCAATCGGCCAAGGATCCAGGAACAGGCTTTCAGCATGCCGTGTTCGAGGAGGCTGTGCCATGGCGACAGATCATGCGGAGCGGCGTCTCGTTGCTATTCTCGCCGCCGATATCGTCGGTTATTCGCGCCTCGTCGAGGCGGACGAGGAGAATACGCTTGTCGCGATCAAGGCCTTGCGACGCAATGTGATTGATCCGCTGTTGAGCGAATACCACGGACGTGTCGTCAAGCTGATGGGCGACGGTATCATCGTCGAATTCAGCTCGGTCGTCGATGCGGTCGCCTGTGGCGTTGCGGTGCAAAAGGGCGTTATCGAGTATCAGGCGGATGTTCCGCCGGCCCGGCGAATCCTGTTTCGCATGGGGATCAATCTCGGCGATGTCGTGGTCGAGGGTGACGACCTGCTGGGCGACGGCATCAATGTCGCTTCCCGCCTCGAACAACTGTGCGAGCCGGGCGGATTGTTCGTCTCCGGCACGGCCTATGATCAGTTGCAGGGAAAGCTGGGCCTGCCGCTCGAATTCATCGGCGAACAGCGTGTGAAAAACATATCGAGGCCGGTGCGTACTTATCGTGTGCAGTTCGATGGTTCGGCACGACGCCGGCGCCACGCTTCCCGTGGCAGGCGCGCGTGGGTCGCCGCCGCGCTATTGTTGCTTCTCGCGGTTGCCTCGGCCGCTTGGCTTCGTCCATGGGTGACGAGCGCCGGAACGGCAGCTGCGGATCACCAGGTCCTCGCATTACCGGACAAGCCGTCGATAGCGGTGATGCCGTTCGACAATCTGAGTTCCGATCCAGAACAGATCTATTTCGCCGATGGCATGACGGAGGATCTCATCACGGATCTTTCCAAACTTTCCGGCGTTTCGTCACGTCGCGCAACTCCACCTTCGCCTACAAGGGCAAGCCGGTGACGCTGCGACAGGTCGCGGAAGACCTTGGTGTTCGATACGTGCTGGAGGGCAGCGTGCGGCGGCAGGGCGATCAGGTTCGCATCAACGCCCAGCTCATCGATGCGCGCGGCGATCATCATCTCTGGGCGGAGCGCTATGACGGCACCATGGGCGATATCTTCGCGTTGCAGGACAAGGTCATCGGCGAGATCGTCTCGGCGCTTACCGTTGAGCTCACGTCTGCGGAAATGGCAGCCACCGTGCAGGTGGAAACCCGTAGCCCGGAAGCCTATGACCTGGTTTTGAAGGCGTTGGATCACCTGCACCGCGGCAATGAAGCGGACACGCTGATGGCGACACCGCTTCTGGAAAGGGCGATCGCGCTCGATCCGGACTACAGCCGCGCCTACGCGGCGCTCGCCATGGCGGATTGGCGGATAGCATCCTCAAACTGGGAATCGGCCAATCTCGGCTTCGAGAAGGCGATGGAGCGCATGAAAACGAACCTCGGGCTCGCCATGCGCAAACCCAACGCGCTCGCCTATGCCATTTCCGCGGAAGTGATGGCGAAGCAAGGCCATTACGACGAGGCCTTTGCCGAGATCAACCGCGCGATGCAGCTCGCCCCGAACGATCCGGAAAATCATGTCAGCAAGGCGCGCATTCTCAACGCCACCGGACGCGCGCCCGAGGCCGAAGAGGAAGCACGCCTGGCCATGCGGCTCGATCCGCAATATCCGCCAAGCTATCTGCGCATTCTCGCTTTGGCGCTGTTCCACCAGCAGAAATACGAGGAAGCGCTGAAGAGCCTTCAGGTCGTCGTTAGCCGGCAGTCGGATATCGCCGAGGATTACGCGACGATCGTCGCGTGTCTCGGCCATCTCGGACGCGCCGATGGCGTGAAGGCCAATATCGACAAATTCGACGCGCTCAACGTTTCCGCCGGTTATTTTCCGCTGACGGTGCAGGAGATGGGATGGTGGTGGTACGGCGATGTGTTCGACTATGACAGGACCTACCGTGACCGGTTGCAGGAGGGCCTGCGCAAGGCGGGCGTCCAGCCAGGTGCCGGTATCGATATTCCCTATGACGCCTACGCCGGATTTATCAGCAAGACGAACGGCGAATACAACGTCCGGGGCACCACCAAGATCGATGCTCCCACAGCCAAGCGGCTGCTCGATCGCGGCGTCAAATTGATCGATGTCCGCAGCGCCCTGAGCTTTGCCCGTTCCCACGCCGCCGGTGCCATCAACATCCCTGTCGTCACCGTCCTTTCCAGAGAGGCGTTGGCGAAGGTGGCGCGCAAGGACGAGGAGATAATCTTCTCCTGCCACGGCAAGTATTGCGGAGATTCGGCCTACTCGTCCGCCAAGGCGCTCGGGTGGGGATACACGAATGTCTACCATTTCGCCGGTGGCTTCCCGGCTTGGGAGGACGCGCACTATCCCGTCGCCAGCGGGCAAGCGACCAACTGAGGTCCCGGCGTCTGTGTCTGTGGCTCAGTTTGCCGTCCCTCAAGGGACGACGTCGCGCGCGACGCGCGGGTGGGATGATGTCAGAAGCGCGCCCGAAACGAAAAGAGCGGCCGCTGGCCGCTCTCGTCGATACGATTTGGTCACCGGTCAGGCGGCCATGTCGTCCATCTCGCGTTCCTTGAACATGCGGGCGAGATTGAGGAAGCAGATCATGCCGGTCTCGTTGGCGATGATGCCTTCGGCATAGCTCTTGTCGAAGGAGGTGGTGATTTCCGGAACCGGCTGCACCTGGTTGCCCTGGACCGTCAGGATGTCGGAGACGCGGTCGACGACGAGGCCGATGACCATGTTGTGCACTTCGGCGACGACGATGGCGCTGCGCTCGTTGGCAACCGTCGACTTCATGCCAAGCTTATGGGCGAGGTCGATGATCGGGATGACCGTGCCGCGCAGGTTCATGACGCCCAGCACGTCGGCCGGTGAATGCGGGATCGGCGTGGAGGGCGCCCAGCCGCGGATTTCGCGGATCGTCGTGGTCTTCACGCAGAATTCCTGATCGTGAAGACGGAAGGCGATGATCTCCAGTGTTTCGCCGTCGAAACCTGTCATTTTCAGTGCATTCGTCATCTGCGGTTCCTTCCCGTTGCGGCTTCGGCCGGCGCTGTGACGCCCGGCCCATAACAGACCTCGGCAGAATGCTGCTGGCATCATGATCGTGCCTGCGCTTGCCGCCTCGGATAAATTGTCTGGAGTGCCGGCTACATCCGGTCAGGGGCGATGCGTCATGCACGGCAAAGAGCCGTTCGCGCCTGCGAAGAACCTTATATCACAAATCGTTAAGAGATGCTTTTGCGCGTGCCAGGAATGCGCACCGGCCGGTTGCGGCCGGTGCGCTGGCCAATCAAGCCGAGGCGAGAACGCCGGCGAACTGCTCGACCGCCCAGTCGACCTGGTCCCGCGTGATGACCAGCGGCGGCGCGATGCGGATGGTGTCGCCATGGGTGTCCTTGGCGAGAATGCCGCGCTGCTTGAGCGCTTCGCAATATTTGCGAGCGCCGCCGGCTTCAGGCACCAGTTCAACGGCAAGCATCAGGCCGCGGCCACGCACTTCCTTGATGATGTTGGAGCGGATGTCCTTCAACCCGGTCTGGAAGCGGTCGCCCATGCGGGCGGAATTGTCGATCATGCCTTCCTCGGTCAGCGCCTTCAACGCGGCGCGGGCGATGGCACAGGCAAGCGGGTTGCCGCCGAAGGTGGAGCCGTGCTGGCCCGGCTTCAGAACGCCGAGCACTTCCGAATTGGAAAGCACCGCCGAGACGGGATAGAAGCCACCGGAGAGCGCCTTGCCGATCAGGGTCACGTCGGCCTCGATGCCCTCGTGTTCCTCGGCAAGCAGCCTGCCGGTGCGGCCAAGGCCGGTCTGGATCTCGTCGAGGATCAGCGTCACGCCGTGCTTCGAGCAGAGCGCGCGCACCTCGGGGAAATAGCCGCGTGGCGGGATGATGACGCCGGCTTCGCCCTGGATCGGTTCGATCAGGAAGGCGACGGTGTTTTCGTTGATGGCTGCGCGGAAGGCGTCGATGTCGCCGAAGGGCACGGTGACGAAGCCAGGCGCGAAGGGGCCGAAACCGGTGCGCGCATCCGGATCGGTGGAGAAGCCGACGATGCCCATGGTGCGGCCGTGAAAGTTGTTGGAGCAGACGATAATCTCGGCCTTGTCATCGGGAACGCCCTTGACTTCATAACCCCATTTGCGCACCGCCTTGACGGCGGTCTCGACCGCTTCGGCGCCGGAGTTCATCGGCAGGATCTTGTGACTGCCGGTCAACGCTGCGAGCTCCTCGTAGAGATGCGCCAACTGATCGTTGCGGAAGGCGCGCGAGGTCAGCGTCAGCTTCTGCGCCTGCTCGACCATGGCCGCCAGGATCTTCGGATGGCAATGGCCCTGGTTGACGGCGGAATAGGCCGACAGGCAGTCGAGGTAACGGTTGCCGTCGAGGTCCCACACATAGACGCCTTCGCCGCGCGACAGGATGACGTCGAGCGGCTTGTAGTTATGCGCGCCGAGCCGGTATTCGGTTTCGATCAGTGCATTCGTCGTGGTCATGGATCCTCCAGTGGCTCGGGTTCGTGGGCTCAGGCGCTACGGGTCGGGCGGTCAAGAATGCGGCGGCCGAACAGGCTTGCGGTCAGTTCGACGAGGATGCGAGCGCTTTTTCCCCGATCATCGAGGAAGGGGTTGAGCTCGACGAGATCGAGCGACGAGACGAGGCCGCTGTCGCAGAGCATTTCCATGATCAGGTGCGCTTCGCGGAAGGTCGCGCCGCCGGGCACTGTGGTGCCGACGCCGGGCGCCAGCTCGGGATCGAGGAAATCGACGTCGAGGCTGACATGCAGCATGCCGTTCGCGGCCTTAATCGTCGCGATGATCTCGTGCATGATATGGGCCATGCCGGTCTCGTCGATGGCGCGCATGTCGTAGACATTGACGCCGTGCTCGGCGATTTCCTCGCGCTCGCGGTCATCGACCGAACGGATGCCGACCTGGAAGACGTGTCTTGGGTCGACCAGCGGGCGATCCCTGTCGAGGATCGGGGCAAATTCGGCCTCGCCGCAGAAGAAGGCGACCGGCATGCCATGCATGTTGCCGGACGGCGAGGTTGCCGGCGAATTGAAGTCGGCATGGGCATCGAGCCACAGCACGAAGAGCGGGCGGCCCTGTTCCCTGGCATGGCGCGCCATGCCGGAAACCGAGCCCATCGACAGGGCATGGTCGCCCCCGAGGATCAGCGGAAGCTTGCCGGCGCGGGCCGCGTCGTGCACCGATTCATCCAGTGCGCGGGTGATGGCGGCGACGGTCTGCAGGTTGTTGGCACCGGGATGATTGGCAAGGTCACGGGCCGGCAGCGGCCTCAGGTCGCCTTCGTCGGTAACGCTGTGGCCGAGTCCGGCGAGGATCGTGTCGATGCCGGCGATGCGCAACGCTGCCGGGCCCATGGCGCAACCACGGCGGCCGGAGCCTTCCTCGAGTGGGGCGCCGATCAGCGCGATGTTTTTCTTGGATTCAGCCATGGTTTCCCCGCAGGTTTGCGTGATGCCGGTTTGCCCGGTTTGTGGGCAGATTATTGCCGTTTCAGATGTTAGCAAAAAGATGGAAAACTGACAGATAGAAGGGTATTATCGGCACTTTGATAAATCTGGATGAGCATAATGATAAGCCTTGACGATCTGGATCATACGCTGATCAGCGCGCTTCGCCACAATGCCCGCACGCCGGTCTCGTCGCTGGCCGCGGCAACCGGCGCATCGCGTGCCACCGTTTCCGCCCGCATCGACCGCCTGGTGTCGTCGGGCACCATCGCCGCCTTCACCATTCGCACCGGTGCGGAACTTTCCGGCAGCGGGGTCAGGGCCATCGTCATGATCGAGATTCACGGGAAGATGGCCGACAAGGTTGCTGCGCAATTGCGCGGCCTGCCGCAGGTCCGGGCGCTTCATTCCACCAATGGCCGCTGGGATTTCATTGCCGAGCTGGAGGACAAGGATCTCGCCACCTTCGACGAAACGCTGCGGCGCATCCGGCTGATCGACGGCATCAACCTGACGGAGACGAATATCCTGCTGAAGACGAGCAAGATGGCGACGGGGGTCTAGCCTCCGTGGGGGAGAGTGACCGGAAACGGCTGGCTCATTCCTGAACCCTCGTGAGGTTCGAGCCAGGTTGCGGCAAGCTTTTTCCACTACCGCGACGAATCCATACGCCAGGGAGGATCAAGGCGGTTTGATCCGGCAAAGTACAGTATGATGCGGTTGCCGCCGGGATCATACAGCTCGGCCTCGCGCCAGAGCCAGCTCTTGTCCTCGGGGCCACTCACGAAATGGATACCGGCGTTACCAAGAATGCCGACGGTTTCGTCCAGATCGCTGCACTCAAAATACACTGTCGTCCCGCCGCAGCCGATCTCGCCCTGATGTAAGGAAAAGGTGCTGTCACCGTCCGGACATATAAAGCGGGCATACCGCGGACGCGCATCAACGACGGGCTTGAGGCCCAGGGTACAATAAAACAGCCAGCCCGCATCCAAGTCCGGCATCGTCATTGTCACTTGGTTTAAACGCACAACGGCCCCTTTCGAACGCCCACCAGCCCGAAATTCCGCTCAATATTCCTTCTCATAGAAAATACCGCCGCCCGTGCCGGTGCTGCCGGCTTCGCCTCGCAGCTTGACGCCGCGGCCGACGTCGAGATTGATGATCGCCTTGCCGCCGCCGGCCTCGGAACCGGATTGGAGCTCCAGATAGGTGCGGTCGTTGAGATATTTGCCGGCCGTCACCTGGGCGCCGCCGCTGGCGTCGGTCGAGACGTCGAGGTCGTCGACGCCGAGCTTATTGCGCAATCCGTCGAGCAGCGAGTTGGAACCGCCGCCAGCCAGCTGGCTCACGGCACTCGCGAGCTGCGCGATCTGCAGGGCCGACAGGTTGGAGAGTGAACGGTTGAAGATCAGCTGCGCCAGGATTTCATCTTGCGGCAGAGCGGGCGACGACGAGAAGGTGATGGTCGGATTATTGGCAAGACCGGCGACATTGACGGTTATCGTCGTCGAGCCCGCAGTCGACGTTGCATCGAGGTCGAGCGTCGGGATCAGGTTGCCGCCGAAGCTGATCGTGCCGTCGGAGAAATCGAGCCGCTTGCCGAGAATTTCGAGGCGGCCGCGCCGCATCTGGAAACCGCCCGACACTGCCGGCCGGGCGGCTGTGCCGCGGATCGTCAGGTCGCCGCCGAGTTCGGCGTCGATGCCGCGGCCGCGGACGAAGAGTTTTCCGGGCGCGCTGACTGCGAGGTCGAAGGCCACGCCGCCGCTCTTGGCTCCGCCGCTGCTAGCGGTGTCGCTTTTGACATCCGCCTGCATCTGGCGGACCTTGGCCGGAGCATTCCTGTGCTTGATGTTGATCTCCGACAGCGAGGCCGGGAGCTTTTCGGGGATTGTGATCGCCGCCTTCCGGATGGTGACCTTTCCGCCCAGCACCGGCGTTGCAATGAGTGAGCCCTTCAACGTCATGGCGCCGTCGAGATTGGCGGTGAACAGGCTGCCGTCGACATAGGTCGCATTGTCGAGACGGATGGCGAGATCGGCAGGAAAGCCGGAGCCCGGCGCGATGCCGACTGTGCCGGTGACATCGAGCGAACCGCCGCTGGCGAGCCGACCGGATAATTTGGAAATGGTCGCCTGCTTGCCGTCGAGGGCAATATTGGCCGTCAGGTCGGTAATCGCGAGGTTGCGGCGGACATCGACAAGGCGGGCACCGGAAGTCGAGATCGTTCCGGTGATCTGCGGCGCCGTCGCAGTACCCCTAATGGCGAGATCGACATTGGCGGCCCCCGTCAGCGTGAAGCCTTGCTGCGCCAGCAAACCGGCGGCGAGACCGAAGGGCAGGTTGCCGGAGAATTTCATGTCGATCGGCCGGTTGCCGGTGAGGCCCACCTTGCCGCCGCCCCTGAAGGAGAGGCCGCCTGCGCCGCTGATCGTCGCGTCCAGCGTCACGGTGCTGTTGGCGAACTGGCCCTTGGCGGTGACGTCGAGCGCGCTGACGCCGGCGGACTTGGCCTGCGCAACCACCGCATTGGCCCAGCGCAGATCGTAGGTGGCAGCCGGTGCCGCCGATGTGCCCTTGACCCCCACCGTGCCACTGATCGTGCCGTCGGCGCCGAGCGACGGCGCGAAGGTATTGGCAAGCCTGGCGGGAAGGGCGCTCAGATTGATGGCGAGATCGAGTTTTTCGCCCGCTGATCCGGTCACCGCGATCGTGCCGCCGGACGCCGCGATCGTCAGTTTCTGCAGGCTGACGGTGCCGTTCTCGATCGAGATCGTCGTCGGTGCCGAGAGCTTGACCGGGATCTTTCTCGGGGTGGCGGTGAACGAGGCGAGATCGACAGTCGTCTTGCCGCCCGCCGTCCGGATGTCGGCACGCAGCTTGAGCGGTGCGCCGTCATAGTTGCCGTCGAGCGCGACATTGGTCTGGTTTTCCTGCTGGACGAAATCGAGCTTCAGACCACTGACGCGGTTGGCGCCTTGCGAAAACGTCTCGACCGAAAGATTGCCCTTGATTGCCAGCGCCTTCAGGTCGGCGATGGTGATATCGGCGACCGGTTTGGTAATGACGAGATCGCCGCGCTTGATGCCGGAGCCGCTGGCCTTAAGGGCGATCGAGGTTACGCCGCCATCGCTTTTGATCGATGCCGATCCGGCCAAGTCGCCGGAGGCCTTTTCGCCGGCCATGGCGGCCAACAGCCCGACATCGGGGAAGGTGAAGTCGATCGTCCCCTGCGGCAGGAAGTCGGATGTGAACTCGACAACGCCCTTCAGCGTGTTCTCGCCGATCTGCACCTGCAGCACCGGCACACTGGTGCGGCCGTCCTTGGAAACGAGATCGGCCTTGACGTTGATCGCCTGGCCGCCGAGCGCGCCGGTGGCGGTGATCTTCGCCTGCGGGTTCTTCGGATTGGCGGTTGCATCCGCCGTCAGCTGCAGGTCGCTCAGGGTGCGACCGGCAAGCGTCGCGCCGCGGGAGGTGATGTCGGCCTTGACGCCGAGATTGTCGAGTGGGCCGGTGGCATCAACCGTGAAGTTGGCCTGGCCTTCCGCATCGGCCAAAACCTTGCCGAGATCAAGCACCGTGCCGGTCAGCGTGGCCGTCAGGGTCTGCGACTTGAGCGCGACGGAACCGGCGGCCTGGAGCGTGCTGGAGGTTACGTTGAGGTTGGTGATGTCGACGGCGCCGTCGGGGCCGGTCGCGAGCGTGCCGGCGACATCCACCGGCGCATCGAATTTGGCGGAGACGGAGGCCGGCAGAGCCGCGGGGCGGGCCGAGAGCTTGAACGTCGTGTTCAGGCTGTTGTCGGCGAGCCTGAAGGAGCCCGCAAGCGCGCCGTCGAGATTGGTGCTGCCGATCGTGATCGGGCTGAAACCGATGGCTTCGGGCGTTACGTCGAGCGTCGTTGCCACCCTGATCGGGCCTTTGACCAACCGGTCGAGATCGGCATTGGTCAGTTGCGTCGCGCCGGCCTCGATCGTCGCCGCAACCGGGCCGGCGCGGCGGGTGAGGTTGAAGCGATCGCTGTGTGCCGCAAACTTGATGGCGTCGAAGCGTCCTTGCGGCAGCGCCACTTGTGCGAAGCTGCCCGCCACATCGAGGACGGCAGCCTGCATGTCGCCGTTGATCGATGCCGTGGCAGTATCAAGGACGATATGCGCCTCGCCGCCCTCGAGCGGCAGGCGGGTGTCGATACCGGCAAGGTCCGCCGTCAAAGCGAGCTTTTCGCCGGCACTGCCGGTGAGGGTGACGGTGCCACCATAGGCATTGATCGCCAGTCGCTGCAGGTTGACCGCACCGTTCTCGATCACGATGGTCGTCGGGTTGGCGAGATCCAGCGGGATTTTCCTTGGTGCCGCCGCGAAGGATTGCAACTCGATCGTCGTGCGGCCGGCCGCACTCTGCAGATCGCCGCGGGCGCTGAGCGGAGCGGCGTCATAGGTTCCGTCGAGAGCGAAATTCGTCGTTTTGCCCTGCTGCTCGAAGCCGAGCCTCAGGCCGGTGAGCAGGTTGGCGCCCTGCTTCACTTCCGCGACCGTCACAGCTCCCTTGATCGCCAGCGCCTTGAGATCGGCAATGGTGATGTCGGCAGCCGGCTTGGCGATCACCAGATCGCCGCGCGTGATGCCGGAACCGCTGGCTTTCACGGCAACGGAGGTGACGCCGTTTTGCGTCGTGATGCTGGCCGAGCCGGCGAGGTCGCCGGACGCGGTCTGCCCGGCCATGGCGGCTAGCAGCCCGACATCGGGGAAATTGAAGGTGAGCGAGCCGTTCGGCTCGAATTCCTTTGTCAGGTCGAACGAACCTTTCACGGTGTTCGAGCCGATCACGGCTTCGATCGACGGAATGCCGGTGGTGCCCTTTGCCGTTGCGATCTCAGCCTTGGCGCTGATCGCCTGTCCGTTGACGGTGCCGCTGGCGGTGACGGTTCCCGTCGGCCCGTCGCGGCCGATGACCGCATCGGCATTGACGGCAAGGTCGTTCAGGATGCGGCCGGCAAGCGTCGTTCCGCTCGACGTGACCTTGGCCTTGACGGCCAGCGCATCGAGCGGCCCGGTCACGTCGGCGCTGAAGGCGGCAGAGCCCTTGGCATCGGCGAGCAACTTGCCGATTTCCGGCACGGTGCCGGTGATTGCGGCCGTCATATTGCCGGTTTCGAGCGCCGCCGACCCGGCGACGTCGACGGTCCCGGACTTGATGGTGAGGTCGCTCACATTGACGTTGCCGTTGGTGCCTGTTGCGAGATTGCCGGCGATGGCGATCGTCGTGTCGAATTTCGCCGCCAGCGCCGGTGGCAGGACGGCCGGCAGGGCGAAGAGCTTGAAGCCCGTCGCGACGGTGTTTTCGGCGATCGTGTAGGAGCCAGTCAGCGTGCCGCCGATGCTGGCGCTTTCGATGGTGACCGGATCGAACGATACCGTCTCGGGCGTCAGCGACAGCGTGCCGTCGATCTTGACCGGTCCCTTGATCACACGGTCGATATCGGCGCTGGCAAAGCGGGTCGCACCCGTTTCTATGGTGGTTTTGAGCGGGCCCGTGCGCGTCGAGAGGTTGAAGGCGTCGCTATAGGCGTGCAGCTTGATCGCCTCGATCTCGCCCGCAGGCAAAGTCGCCTTTCCGATCGCAGCGCCAATGTCGAGCACGGCAGTCTGCGCATCGCCGATCAGCGAGACGCTGGCCGTGTCGATCGCAAGCTGGGCCTCACCTTTTTCCAGCGGCAGGCGGAAATCGATCGGACCGTTCTTGCCGGTGAGGCTCGCCTTGAGGTCGTTCTCGCCCGTTGTGCTGTAGGTGCCGGATGCCGACAGCGTCAGCGCGCCGGTGGAGACATTGCCTGTCTGGATGCGGATGGTCTTGCCGTCGATCGCCGTGGAAAGGTCGATGTCGGTGGTGCCTTCGAACAGCGGGCGGAAGGCGGCCGGCAGAAGATCGCTGAACGTGCCGCCGCCCTTGAGCGACACGGTACGGAACCCGTCGGCCGCCAGCGTGTGCTGGCCGCCGAGCTTCAGCACTTCTTTGCCGTCGAGTGCTGCGGTTGCCGTGCCGCTCCAGTTGGAAAGCGGCCCCTGGCCGGTAACGTTGACGCTGATCGCCGGTTCGCCGGGCAGGCGCATGGCCTTGGCGAGCAAGCCGCCCTTAGGCTCCTCGATCGTCGTTTCCAGTCGCAACTCGTTGCCGGCCGGATTGAAGACGATATCGGCGATCGCCTTGGCATCAGGCCGGTCGCGCTGCGCGACGGCAAGGGCGGTGGCAATGCTGGCATTTGTGGCGTTCAGCTTGCCTTGAGCGCTCAGGAACTGGTCGACACCGGCGATCTCCTTGCCGATGACCACTTCCTCAAGGTCGAAGGCATCGATCTTGACATCGAGAGGCAAGGCGAATGTTTCGCGGACCTCGCGGGTTTCCTGCGAGGGAATCGGCAGCCGCTCTAGGCGCACCGAGCCGGCGGAAAGCTTCGCCGCTTCGAAGCGTTTGGCAAAAAGCGCGGTCGGCGACCAGTCGATGGCGACTTCGCGGATTTCCGCATAGACGCCCTTGCTGTCGAACAGCGTGATGCTCGAAGCGGTGAAATCGCCCGTGAGCAAAGCGCTCGGATCGTTGATGCGGACGATCTGGTCCGGCGTCGAGGCGTATTTCTCGATCATTGCGGCGACCATGCGCGCGCCCGGCGCGGTAAAGCCGGCAAAGACGAGGAACAGCACGGCGGCAACAAGCACGAGGCCGAGGCAATAGAGGAACCAGCGCGACGCGGCTTTCAGGAAACGGAGGAAACGATTCATGGTTTATCCATAGTCCAAGTTGTGTCGCGGTGAAATTACTTCTCTCCGGCCTGTCCTTCGGCAATCAGAAGGATTGCCCGATCCCGGCATAGATCCCGTATTTGGTGCCGTCCGGATAGGCGTTCAGCGGCACCGCGAAATCCAGCCGGATCGGCCCGAATGGCGTTGCATACCGCAGGCCGATACCGGCACCGGCACGAATATCAGAAAAATCCGGCGCGGTTTTGGCCGATACTGTCCCCGCATCGACGAAAGGAACAATGCCGATCTTTTCGGTGATGTTGATACGAGCCTCCACCGACGCATTGACATAGGAGCGTCCGCCGAGAATTTCGTCATCTGCGTTGCGCGGGCTGATCTCCTGGTAGGAATAGCCGCGCACCGTGCCGCCGCCGCCGAGATAGAAGCGCCGGTTGGCCGGAATGGAAGCCAGGCCGTCGCCCCCGGCCAGGATGCCGGCGCCGAGCTTGCCGGCCAGCACGAAGCGGTTTTCCTCGCCAAGCCCGAGATAGGTGGAGGCCGAGCCTTCGAACGAACTGAAGAAGGCCTGGCCGTTGATCTCGTAGCTCGGCTTGGCGTTGATGGAGGCGCGGTAGCCTGCTGTCGGGTTCAGCTTGTCGTCGCGGGTGTCGCGGACATATTCGATCGGGATCGCCGCCGTCAGATATTCGTTGGAACCGAAGGCGTCGTCTATATCGGCCCAGCTCAGCTCGGCGCCGCCGGAAATCGTGTCGGTATCGGACAGCTCGAAGGTCGCGCCGGCAGCTCCGGTGAAGATTGTCGCGCTATAGGCATCGGGGTCGAGAAGCTGTGCCTTCAGGCTGGCATTGAAGGTGGAAGCGGGGCCGAAGGCGCCGGGCTTGGCGAAAAGCAGGCCGGCCGAGTAGTCGAGGCTGCCGACATCGGTCGTCTCACCGATGCGGTTGACGGAACCTTCGACGCGCAACGATTCGGCCCGGCCGAAGAGATTGCGGTGACCCCAATAGCCCTGGATGCCGAAACCGTCCGTGGTCGAATATTGCGCACCTGCGCCGAAATAGCGGTGTTTGCCTTCGGAGACCTCGATGGTCATCGGGATGGTGCCATCCGGCGCCAGCTCGTTTGCTTCCTTGATGGTGATGCTCGAAAACACGCCGAGCTGGCGCAGCCGTTCGGAGGCCTTGCGCAGGTTTTCCGGCGAATAGGGCTTGCCGCCGTTGAGGCGCGAGTAGCTGGCTACGAAGGCGGGATCGACGGTCTTGGTGCCGGTCACGGTGACGGCGCCGACCGGTGCGACCGGGCCGCCTTCCGCCGCGATGACCACGTCCACCGTGTTCGTCTTGTGATCGGCGATGGCGCTGCGTTCGGTCAGCCGGGCGAGCGGTCGGCCTTCTTCCTTCAAGTCCTCGACAACCTTTTCGCCGGCCTTGATGATGAGGGTGGAGTCCGCCCGCGCGCCCGGTTTGAGGTATTCCTCCGGCCTGCGCCCGAGGGCGTCTCCCTTGAGCACGACGCTGCCAAGCGTGAAAACCGGGCCGGGGGTCACCGTGATTTCGACGGGAACCGGAGCGCCGTCCGGAAACACCGGGTCGGGCGGCAGCGTGTCGATATCCTGGCCGTTAACCCTGACGTCGACCGTGCCGCCATAGCGGGCGTGCTCATAAAGGGCGGCGAGAAGGCGATCACGATCGTCGCGCGCCTTGATGACGAGTCCGAGATCGCCGGAAACGGGCTTGTCCTCGTCCTGGAACAGGCGCGAACTGTTTTCCAGCGCTTCCTTCAGATCCTCGTCGCCCGAGCCTTCCGTCAAGGTAAGGTTGTAGTTGACGGGATCGATGACCTCGACCTTTTCCTCGTCACTTTCGAAGAAACGCATGCCGAAGATCTTCAAAGCATGGGCGTCGGTAACCGACAAAGGTCCGCAGACGGCCAGCGCCGCGACGGCAAAAGCAGTGCCAGCGTTCCGGTACGCAACACTTACAGTCGGCAGACGCTTTCGTTTCCGCATTCCGCTTTCCAGGCTACTTTCAACATCCGCCTGCCCTCATGGCAGGGGCACAATTGCATGACAAGGTTTTCCCTTCATTAACGATGACCCTACACAGCATTGGTCCGGTGATGAAGGCAAAACGCCGGAATGTGAGAAAAACCGCGACAAGTGTGACGTGCGGGAAACAAAAAGCCCCGGATTTCTCCGGGGCTGGCAGTATTTCGCGTCGCCGGGGTAGAGGGCGCTCGCCACGTCTTTGCCCCTGCCGGCTGCAACCTGTGAGTGATATCACGGGCAATCGTCGATGTAGCGGCGGCCGTAGCGGTCGCGATAGTAGCACTGACCCGGCTGTTCGCTGACATGGCCGATGACCGCGCCCGTAACGCCGCCGATTGCCGCGCCGACAGCGGCGCCACGGACGTCGCCGGTGACGGCTCCGCCGATGATGGCACCCGAAACAGCACCGATGCCGGCACCCTTTTCAGTCTGCGTACAGCTTGCGACCGACAAGGCAATCAACACAAGCGCAATGGCTTTTTTCATTTGGTTCTCCAATCTGGACGCGAAAGCTGACCTCTCCGCCGTCCGTTCCCCGGGAATGGAAGTTGGACGGTAAAGGTCCCCCTCCGGTCGAACTTGCAACTTCGAAGATAATTGCATGTCTGCGAAAGTCTACAGATATCCTGCAAAATCCTCTTGTTACAAGAAATGCTATTCAACCTGAACGGAAGCTGAAGGTGCTGTTCCCGGCGTCACAGCGCCGGAGAAATTTCGGGCGCCTCTGTCATCACGGGAAAGAGGCCATTGCTCCGGATGATCAGGGTCGATTTCGCTGAAACAGAATATAAGGAACGAGTGGCTCGTCCTTTTCCACGCGGGCTTGACTCAGATCAAGGTTAAGTGGAATGAAATCCATGACGGATAGTTTGGAACTGTTCAAAATTAGGGGCCTTTTGCCGCAGGCGGCGGCGATCCCAAGCTTCGGGATTGACGCAGGCTGTCTTTGGATCAAAAAGACGGCAAGGTTCTGGAGACGATGATGGATTTCGAAAGTTTCTTCAAAGGCGAACTGGACGGCCTGCATCAGGAAGGCCGCTACCGCGTGTTCGCCGATCTGGAGCGCCAGCGCGGGCAATTCCCGAAGGCGATCCGCTACAACGCCGATGGGGAAAAACAGGACGTCACCGTCTGGTGTTCCAACGACTATCTCGGCATGGGCCAGCATCCCAAGGTCACCGAGGCGATGAAACTCGCCATCGACCAGTGTGGCGCGGGTGCGGGAGGCACCCGGAATATTTCTGGCACCAACCACTATCACGTTCTGCTCGAGCGCGAGCTTGCCGATCTGCATGGCAAGGAATCGGCGCTTCTGTTCACCTCCGGTTACGTCTCCAACTGGGCGGCACTCGGAACGCTCTGTTCGAAGATCCCCGGTGTGATCGTCTTTTCGGACGCCGGGAATCATGCCTCCATGATCGAGGGCATCCGCCACTCCAAATGCGAGCGGGTGATCTTCAAGCACAATTCGGTTGCCGACCTCGAAGCCAAACTGGCGGCCGCCGACCCGCGCGCGCCCAAAATCATTGCGTTCGAATCGGTCTACTCGATGGATGGCGACATTTCGCCGATCAAGGAGATTTGCGATCTCGCCGACAAATACGGCGCGATGACCTATCTCGACGAGGTTCATGCCGTCGGCATGTACGGCCCGCGCGGCGGCGGNATTGCCGAGCGCGAAGGNCTGATGCATCGCCTGACGGTGATCGAAGGCACGCTGGGCAAGGCCTTCGGCGTCATGGGCGGCTATATCGCAGCATCGAGTGCGCTGTGCGACTTCATCCGTTCGTTTGCCTCCGGCTTCATCTTCACGACGGCCCTGCCGCCGGCGCT
>NZ_KB902703.1 GCF_000379605.1 Rhizobium giardinii bv. giardinii H152
ATGATCTGGCAGATGTTCGAGGAGGAGCGCGGCAGCCTCGTGCATTACGTCGGCCCGTTCGATGGTTTCCACTGTGTCCCGGCCTCGGTGTCGAAGACCTGCACNGTCCGCTTCGACAACAACAAATACTCTGTCCTCTCAACGGCTGTCGGCCGCCCTGTTGAGGTTCATGCCTATGCCGAGAAGATCGTGATCCGGCAGGATGGCGTGAATGTCGGTGAGCATTCTCGTTGCTTTGGCCGTGGCGAGACGGTCTATGATCCCTGGCATTATGTCCCTGTTCTGGCTCGNAAACCTGGNGCTTTGCGCAANGGTGCGCCGTTCCGNGANTGGGTNNTNCCNGCNGCNATGGAGAAGGTGCGCCGNCGGCTGAAGAGCGTCCATGATGGTGATCGGCAAATGGTCACCATCCTCGGCTGTGTTCCCACCGACGGTCTGGCGGCTGTCGATGCTGCCTGCCAGGAGGCTTTGGATCACGGCGTCTGCTCGGCCTCGGTGATTATCAACATTCTGGCCCGCAGCCGTGATCCGGCTCCGGCCGCAACCCTGCAAACCCCGGATGCGCTGCGGCTGACCCATGAACCGGTCGCCGACTGCGCACGCTATGACAGCCTCAGGAGGGCAAGCTGATGGAACGCACACAGGTTCTCGAACTGATGAGCACGCTGAAGCTCTATGGAATGCGCAGCGCTTACGACGAGGTCATGGGCAACGGCATCAAACGGCAGCACGAACCGCCGCGCATCGTCGGTGATCTCTTGCAGTCGGAGATCGCCGAGAAGCAGGCCCGCTCCATTCGCTACCAACTCAGCATCGCCAAGCTGCCCCTCGCCAAGGACATCGACGATTTCGACTTCACCGATACGCCGGTCAATGAATCCCTGGTGCGGGAGCTGGCTACCGGCACCTTCGTCGCCGATCAGCGTAACGTCGTCCTCGTCGGCGGCACGGGAACCGGAAAGAGCCATCTCGCCATCGCGATTGCCCGTGCACTGATCCGCAACGGAACACGCGGGCGCTTCTTCAACGTCGTCGATCTGGTCAATCGGTTGGAAACGGAAACGCGCAACGGCAAGCAGGGGCGGACGGCCGACTACCTCAACCGTCTCGACTTCATCATACTGGATGAACTCGGCTATCTGCCATTTGCCCAGGCCGGCGGCCAACTCCTGTTCCATCTGATCAGCAGGCTCTACGAGCGCACGTCGATCATCGTCACCACGAACCTGGCGTTCGGCGAATGGCCATCAGTGTTCGGGGACGCCAAAATGACGACAGCACTTCTGGACCGTCTGACCCATCATTGCGAGATTGTCGAAACCGGAAACGAGTCCTGGCGCTTCAAGAACCGCTCTCAAAGCTAAAGCCGAAGACGATCATCACCCGCACTTGGCCTACCCTCTGCAACCCCGGCCAGCGCCGGGCAGGCCAAGCGCTGATCTACACCACCAGGGGGGTCAAAATTGGATGCCGATAAGGGGTGAATTTTGGACGCCGATTGACAGCCCTGCCTTCTTCGTGATCTGCTTTACCTGCGTCCCTGCGATTGCTGTAGCGTGCTGGATCGAGGTCACCTATGAACCACCGCTCTGGGTGCATCTGTTTACGTCTTTCCCGCTCCTGATGCTGGCATGCCTCCTGCCCCTACGGCCCTTGAAGGGCTGGCTTGTGAACAGCCAGTATTTCTACAAGGCAGAGGAGGGAAAGATCGACCGTGACTATGTCAGACCCGCAGCCACAAGCGCCACAGTGGAGCAGCAACCAGTCGCACCGCTGCATTCCACCGACTGCTGACGCCCTTCGTAGCGCCTCGAAATCGGAGCTCGCGGCTTGACGTTAGAAGAAAGTGCCTGCCATTTCCGGCGAACCCTCTAGCGAATGGCCCATGAACTCCAGCGCGCCCTTGAGGGTTTCGCGGCGGATCGGACCTCCGAGACACACGCGCACCGCTTCCTCGGCCGGACCGTCGACGGTAAAAGCGTCACTTGCGACAACACCGATGCCGGATGCGCGCATCTGGGTGCCGAAAGTCGAGCGTGTCCATCCGTTCGTCAGGGGAAGCCATATGTTGAAACTGATCGGATCGCTCCTGTAGCTTCCCGGCGGCAGCACTTCGGCGACAAGGGCTTGGCGCCCGGCCGCCTCGGTCCGGATGAAACGGAGAATGCTGTCAGCCGTCCCGTCCTCGATCCAGCGCGTCGCAAGAGCAGCCGAAATTGGCGAGGCCATGACGTTCGCGGCGCGCATGGCGCTTACGAAGGGCCACGCCGCCCTGGTGTCGGGCACGACGACATAGGCAAGCCGCAGGCCCGCGCCAATGCACTTCGCCAATCCGCCAATGTGCCAGGTGAGATCCGGCGCCATTGCGGCCAGCGGCGCCGGACTGTGGAGCGGTATAAACCCGTAAGCATCATCCTCGACAATCGGTACATGATATTTGCGTGCCACGGCGCAGATTTCCTCCCGCCGCTTCTGCGGTATGGTGAGGGTCATCGGGTTCTGCAGCGTGGGATTGAGATACAGCGCCTTTGGCTTGGCTGCCTTGCAGACATCGGCAAAAGCGGCGGGAATAATCCCTTCCTCGTCCATCGGCAGACCGGCCAGATTGAGGCGGAGCTGGGCCGCAATTGACCGCATTCCGGGGTAGGTGATGTTCTCCGAGAGCACCATTT
This sequence comes from Rhizobium giardinii bv. giardinii H152, assembly GCF_000379605.1. Taxonomy (GTDB): domain Bacteria; phylum Pseudomonadota; class Alphaproteobacteria; order Rhizobiales; family Rhizobiaceae; genus Pararhizobium; species Pararhizobium giardinii. The sequence continues at coordinate 2,673 of NZ_KB902703.1, forward strand.
CGCCGGGCCTTGCCAGAAGCCCGAAAATGGCCAGAAGTGCGGGATGGGCTCCTGGCGTCACGAAGATGCGCTCCTGGGAGGGAAATAGGCCGCGACGGCTGAGCCAGGAGGCCGCCGCTTCCTTGTCCATCCCGGCGCCGCCGAACCCCTGATATCGCAGAAGCGGGATCATATTGGTGGCGACAGCCGAAAGCCCTTCCTGCATGCGCGCCAGAAGATCGGGATCCTCCGGCTCCGGCGGCATGTTCATGGAAAAATCCACGACGGATGCGCGTCGGGAATCCACGGCGGCACTGGACACGAAGCCGCGCGGCTCTTTTTCCGTCCCGCCGGTGACGAAGGTTCCGCGTCCGACATGGGTCGCGACAAGGCCGCGCTTCTGGGCCTCGACATAACCGCGCGCAACGGTAGTGAAATCGATCGCCAGCCGTTTCGCAAGTTCTCTCTGCGGCGGCAATCTGTCGCCCACCAGCAGCTTTCCGCTTTTTAGATCCATCTCTATGACGTCGGCGATCGCCATATAGCGGGGACCGTTGCTGCGGGAGAGGTCGGGAATCCAGGTCTTCATGAAAACTCATCGATGTTGAATATTGACTGTATATTGTTGCATTCCGCGCCTGTCACGCAAAAAAGCACGTCTCCAAGGGGAACAGCATCGATTTTTTTCGATCCGACCGAGCCGAATGAGTGGCTATTGACTGCACTCAAAGTTGATCGGAGCGCTGAGGGGTTTGAGAATGATTTGCCCTGAGATTAGCGCGGCACATCAACCAACCTCCACCATTGAACGCCAAATTGCTTTTCTCGCTGTCGTGGCCCTGGTTCGCAAGCATCGTGGCCGAGGAGATGCGATTCCGACGCTCCGGAACTGGCATACCTGCCCTGGTGAAGAATACAGGGCCGGACAGACACGTGCGAACTCCCGGAAGGTCCTCCGGCCGCAAAATGTTCACAATTCGCTCGAACTTAGAGGTTGGCGATCGAGCCGTGGATGGAGATAAGCGCTGGCATTGGCCTGCCGACTTGAACTGGATCCATGCCTCGTTCTCGTCGTCGAACAGCCAGATGCAAATTCTCCCAGTCCCGGTAGGCTGCCAGCTTTAATCACGTCCTCGCTGCAGGCCTAACCTTCTAGTTTGGCACGCTAGCTGCGGTTTCACCCGGCGGCAAGATCCGGAACATAAAGGTTGAAACCTTCTCCCCGGGCTTGAAAGGTCCAGGGACCTGGTTGCTCACCGGTTTCAGGCTTTGAAGGAAAATTGCAATTGATGTTACGTCTTCTTCAGTGAGCTGCGCGAATGCATGCCACGGCATGATTGGCGCCAGGACGCGGCCATCCGGCCGCTGCCCGGTCTGAAGCGCAGTCACAATCTGTTCCCTGGTCCAGCTGCCGATACCGGTCTCTTTGTCAGGGGTAATGTTGCGGCCGACGAAAACACCCTGCCCCGGGATCTCGAAACCGACATCCGATCCACCCAGAAATCGCGAGGTGTCCGGTTTTCCGAGGAAATATCCCGGTGTGTGGCAGTCGTTGCAGCCGCCGATCGTGACGAGATATTCACCGCGCGAAGTCTGCGTATCGTCGGCAGCTGCCATGCTCGACTGTAGCCCCAATGCAGAGGCGGCCAATAATGCGAACCGAGCGCTCAATCGAAACATCTTATTCTCCGTGATACAGAAGCTCCTGAAAGCGAACAGAGTATCACGATGAACGCGCTCTATATATTAGCCATTTTGAATTATCGAAAATTGCGGGAAAAATGGACGCTAAGCGCCGGCAGTGAGCGAAGACCCTGCACAACACAGGGCGGGCATCGATGGCGTTCTTAGCATCCTTCACGCGGTTCGAACGTTGGGTCGATCTTCCCGTCTCCAGTCCGTCGTGGAAGGGTGAAGAGCGGTCGCCGCTCCGACCAGTACGAATGATGGCCGTGCGGACTAAGCGGGCGTCGCCAACACGATCGCGGAGTGAGCCGATCCATCAGTTTTGGCTAACCGAGGGTGACGAAATCGAGATCTGGCTTACCGCGCTGTGAGACGTCGCGAAGGTTCCGCAGCGGGCCTAGCCCGAAGACCGGATGTTCTGCTGCCCTCAGGAGGATGACATGTCTAACGAGCGAACCATCACACCGCAGCGCCTGTGCATTTCGATCATTACTGCGATTATCCGCTCCGGAGCTTATCTTTGCGAATCATTCGTTCAACGCTAGAAGATGGGCAGGACACGCCGGGAAATCTCCTTGAAGACCATTGCCATCGATTTCGAAACCGCCAATGAGCAGCGTGGCAGCGCCTGTTCCGTGGGTCTGGCCTGGATCGAGGATGGCCGGGTCATACGGGTCGAAGAGCGACTGATCCGCCCGAAGGACATGCGCTTTTCATCCTTCAACATCGCTATTCATGGCATTCGGCCGGAGGATGTGGAGGATGCCAGCGAGTTTCCAGAGGTGATGGACGAGTTCGCCGACGATTTTCGCGGCGCGACCATGATCGCCCACAATGCCGCCTTCGATTTCAGCGTATGGCGCTCCTGTCTCGATCTCTATCGGCGGGGCTACCCGGAACTCTCCTATCTCTGCTCGGTGAAGATGGCGCAAAAGGTCTGGCCGCATCTCGGATCGCACAAGCTCAATATCCTGGCCGGCCATCTCGGCCTGACCTTCAAGCATCACAATGCCGCAGAAGACGCGGCAGTCTGTGCCGAGGCGGCGATTGCGGTTGCCCGGGCTCTGCGCGTTTCGCATGTCCGCGACATTCCGGTCATGATTGGCATGAGGGTCGGCCGGCTGTTTGCCGGCGGCTACGACGCCTGCACTTGCAGAAAGAAATGATGAAGTCGTCAGCCCGAAGACGGCTGGCGCATTCTAGTTCCGAAGCCTTCGAAACGTTCCGGCGAACCGGCGAACATCCAGGACAACAGCAACGACCATCGGCCGTACCGCCGGTACCAGCCACTGGCCCTTTCCAGCGGAGGGCCCTGTCCTGAAATAGATCAATGAACCGGCCGAGAAACCAGTTGCACACTGCTCCCAGAACGTTCCCGACACTTGCAACGATAAGCAGTCCCAGCACGGAGAATTTGCCGGAAAGGAGCAAGCCGATGAGCACCGGTTCGGACTGAAATGGCAAAATCGTCGCCGCGCCGAAGGCGACCAGGAAAAGCCCGATATAGGCCGTTAAGCTACTCACTGAATATAACCCGCATATCTCCCATAAATTCCACACTCCCTCTTAGGACCCTGTTGACCCTGCCATCGTTGGAAGCTCTACAAGGTTTCTTCATGATCCATCGGTGGCATGGTTCCTTGTGCAGCGCCACATAAACGACGCGAATCATCGGCTAGATGAAGCTCGCAATTGACAACTTCCGGGCTGATGGTAGTCCTCGGGACATGGGTATGTATCGAATCACATTGGCAAAAATGCTGGT
>NZ_KB902704.1:0-2500 GCF_000379605.1 Rhizobium giardinii bv. giardinii H152
GATGAGCAGTAGCAATGAGAACAATCAAGCCAATCGAACGATTAGTACCGGTAAGCTTCACACATTGCTGCGCTTCCACACCCGGCCTATCAACGTGGTAGTCTTCCACGGTTCTCAAGGGAATACTCGTTTTCAGGTTGGTTTCCCGCTTAGATGCCTTCAGCGGTTATCCATTCCATATATAGCTACCCTGCTATGCGGCTGGCGCCACAACAGGTCCACCAGAGATATGTCCATCCCGGTCCTCTCGTACTAGGGACAGATCCTGTCAATATTCCTACACCCACGGCAGATAGGGACCGAACTGTCTCACGACGTTCTGAACCCAGCTCACGTACCGCTTTAATTGGCGAACAGCCAAACCCTTGGGACCTGCTCCAGCCCCAGGATGCGATGAGCCGACATCGAGGTGCCAAACAACCCCGTCGATATGGACTCTTGGGGGTCATCAGCCTGTTATCCCCGGCGTACCTTTTATCCGTTGAGCGATGGCCCTTCCACACGGGACCACCGGATCACTATGACCGACTTTCGTCTCTGCTCGACTTGTCAGTCTCGCAGTCAGGCGGGCTTATGCCATTGCACTCGACGACCGATTTCCGACCGGTCTGAGCCCACCATCGCGCGCCTCCGTTACTCTTTCGGAGGCGACCGCCCCAGTCAAACTACCCACCATACACTGTCCCGGATCCGGATAACGGACCGCGGTTAGACATCCATGACGATAAGGGTGGTATTTCAAGGATGGCTCCACGAGAACTGGCGTCCCCGCTTCAAAGCCTACCACCTATCCTACACATGCCGACACGAATGCCAGTGTAAAGCTATAGTAAAGGTGCACGGGGTCTTTCCGTCTGACCGCAGGAACCCCGCATCTTCACGGGGAATTCAATTTCACTGAGTCTATGCTGGAGACAGCGGGGAAGTCGTTACGCCATTCGTGCAGGTCGGAACTTACCCGACAAGGAATTTCGCTACCTTAGGACCGTTATAGTTACGGCCGCCGTTTACTGGGGCTTCGATTCAAAGCTTGCACCTCTCCTCTTAACCTTCCAGCACCGGGCAGGCGTCAGACCCTATACGTCGTTTTGCAACTTCGCAGAGCCCTGTGTTTTTGATAAACAGTCGCTACCCCCTGGTCTGTGCCACCCCAACACACTTGCGTGCGGTGGGGTCACGCTTCTTCCGAAGTTACGCGTGCAATTTGCCGAGTTCCTTCAGCATAGTTCTCTCAAGCGCCTTGGTATACTCTACCTGACCACCTGTGTCGGTTTCGGGTACGGTCTATACGGTGGAGCTATTTCCTGGAACCGCTCCGCTGCCCTTCCAATCCAATAAGAAAGAACAACTTGTGCAATCCGTCACTACCACCAGGCCCACGAATATTAACGTGGTTCCCATCGACTACGCATTTCTGCCTCATCTTAGGGGCCGGCTAACCCTGCTCAGATTAACTTTAAGCAGGAACCCTTGGTCTTTCGGCGAGGGAGTCTCTCACTCCCTTTATCGTTACTCATGTCAACATTCGCACTTCCGATACCTCCAGGAGCCCTCACGGGTCTCCCTTCACAGGCTTACGGAACGCTCCGCTACCACACGTGACAAGTCACGTATCCTCAGCTTCGGTGCATGGCTTTAGCCCCGTTACATTTTCGGCGCAAAGACCCTTATTTAGACCAGTGAGCTGTTACGCTTTCTTTAAATGATGGCTGCTTCTAAGCCAACATCCTGGTTGTTTTGGGATCCTCACATCCTTTCCCACTTAGCCATGACTTGGGGACCTTAGCTGGAGGTCAGGGTTGTTGCCCTCTTCACGACGGACGTTAGCACCCGCCGTGTGTCTGCCGACTAGTACTCCTCGGTATTCGGAGTTTGGTTAGGATCAGTAAGACGGTGAGTCCCCATAGCCCATCCAGTGCTCTACCCCCGAGGGTATTCGGTCGACGCACTACCTAAATAGTTTTCGCGGAGAACCAGCTATTTCCGAGTTTGATTGGCCTTTCACCCCTAGCCACAAGTCATCCCAATCTATTGCAACAGATGCGGGTTCGGTCCTCCAGTTGGTGTTACCCAACCTTCAACCTGCTCATGGCTAGATCACTCGGTTTCGGGTCTAATGCGACGAACTGAACGCCCTGTTCAGACTCGCTTTCGCTGCGCCTTCACCTATCGGCTTAAGCTTGCTCGTCACACTAAGTCGTTGACCCATTATACAAAAGGTACGCCGTCACCCTTGCGGGCTCCGACTGTTTGTAGGCAACCGGTTTCAGGTTCTATTTCACTCCCCTTGTCGGGGTGCTTTTCACCTTTCCCTCACGGTACTTGTTCGCTATCGGTCATGCACGAGTACTTAGGCTTGGAGGGTGGTCCCCCCAATTTCAAACAGGATTTCACGTGTCCCGCCTTACTCAAGGACAATGAGTGTTCTACATGTACGGGGCTATCACCCGCTACGGCCGGACTTTCCATTCCGTTCCACTTTATTCCTCATTGCCACTGG
>NZ_KB902705.1 GCF_000379605.1 Rhizobium giardinii bv. giardinii H152
GCGAGGAGCGGCTCAAGCCCGAGAATGCGCGACGCTTCGGTGATACGGCGCTCAACTTCTACACCTTCCAGCCTTTGCGGTTTCAGTGCGAATTCCATGTTCTGCCGCACGGTCATGTGCGGATAGAGCGCGTAATTCTGAAACACCATGGCAATCTGGCGGTCCTTGGGTGCGACTTCGTTGACGACCTGCGAGGCAATTTCAAGCTGGCCGTCGGAAATGCTCTCCAGCCCGGCGACCATCCTGAGCGTCGTCGTCTTGCCACATCCAGAGGGACCGAGCAGAACGACAAAGGCGCCCTCTTCAATCTCCAGGTTGATGCCGTGCACGACCTCCAATTGGCCGTAGCGTTTGACGACATTGCGTAGCGTCACGGATGACATGGATATACTCCTTAAAAAGTGTCGCGTTGATGGGCAGACGGGCTTCAGCCCTTGACCGAGCCCATGGTCAGTCCCTTGACCAGCCAGCGCTGGCACGTCAGGACGAAAATCACACCGGGGATGAGAACCACGAAAGAACCGGCCATGATGCGGCCCCACTGCACGGCATCGCTCGACCAGAAGGACATGACGGCGATGGTTACCGTCTGCGCCTTCGAGCCGGTCAGCATCAGCGCGAAGAGAAACTCGTTCCACGAAAAGATGAAGCAGAAGACCGCAGCGACTGCGAGGCCAGGGGCGGTCAATGGCAGCGTCACGTACCAGAAGGTTGCAATGACGCCGTGGCCATCCACTTGTGCCGCCTCTTCGAGCGCTTCCGGCACTTCGTCGAAAAATCCCTTCATCAACCAAACCGTCAGCGGAATGTTGAATGTCGAGTAGACGATAATGAGGGCCAGCGGCGTGTCGAGAAGGCCGATCGACTTGAAGATGATGTAATAGGGAACAACGACGGCGATGGGTGGAAACATCCGCATCGACAGAATCCAGAACGAGACGTCGTTGATCCACCTGCTTTTGATGCGCGAGATGGCATAGGCGGCCAGCGAGCCGACGACGAGGCTGAACGCCGTCGATCCCAACGCCACGATCAGGCTGTTGAGAATCTGCAGATGGAACGGCCGCATGGTGAAGAGGTCGTAGTAGTGCTGCAGTGTCGGCGTGAAGATGAAGGTCGGCGGCCGGGAGAACATCAGCGCTGACGGTTTCAACGACGACACCACGATCAGGTAAATCGGGGTCATGAACAAAATCAAAACGACGGTGATCAAAATATAGAAGAGGATTTTTTCGCGTGCATTGGAGGTCATGGCTTTGCTCCGTTCATCTGGCCAGAGCAGCCTGGCTGCGCTGCAAGGATCTGAAGAAGAAGGTGATGAACACGGTGATAATGATGAGCGAGACAAACGAAGCCGCCGCACCGACGCCCATGCGCCAAAAGGTAAAGCTCTGCCGGTAGATGTAGAGCGAGATGACTTCCGTGGCGTCGGCCGGACCTCCCTTCGTCAGAACGAAAATGATGTCGTAGATCTTAAAGGCGTCGATCGCGCGCAGGAATAGCAGGCTTATGATCACTGGCTTGAGCTGCGGCAGCGTGATGTAGCGAAAGACATCGAAGCGGCTGTTGCCGTCAATCCGCGCGGCCTCATAGGGTTCTGGCGACAGGCTCTGCAACGCGGCAGCCGTTCCCATCATAAAGAACGGTGTCCACTGCCAGATATCGGCGATGGCAATGGCTGTTAGCGCCCAGCCGGTGCTGGTGATCCAGGCGACGGGGCCGATACCCACCAGACTGAGGAAATAGTTGAGATATCCCAATTCTGGAAAATAGAGAAACAGCCAGACCAGGCCGACGATAACAGGCGAGATCATCATGGGGATAAGCAGTAAGGTACGCACCACCGCCATGCCCGGCAGTTTCTGCGTAACGAGCAGCGCAATGCCGACGCCGAGCACGACCTGGACGGAAAGTGTCATGGCCATCAGCTTGAACGTGGTCAACAGCGCATGCAGAAAGGCTGGTGAACTGAGGACTTCCACGTAATTCGCCACACCCACGAAGACCCTTGGGATGAACGGTTTGGAAAGATCATAGCTGCGGAAACTCAGCCAGAGCGCGTAAAGCATCGGGTAGATGGTCGTTACGAAAAGTATGACGACCGCAGGCAAAAGGAAGACGAGTGCAATGCGCCGGTCGCGGCTCACAGTGTGTTTCATGACGGATCTTTCCAACGGGAGGCGCCCGCCCGGCCGCAAAGACCGGGCGGATCGCAACCTTACTTTTTCAGGACTTCAGCTGGAGCATCGTTGATCCAGCGCAGTCGCTGTTCGACCGAAAACATCTGGAGCTGCGTGTTGACGGCGTTGCAGGCTGTCGTCAGCGCTTCCTTCGCCGTTGCCGTTTCGCCGGCCATGTATTTGCTCAGCTCCACGCCGAAATTCTCTTCTACGGCCTGATAGAAAGGATGGAAAATACGGCGGCGCGCGTTGACCTGGCTGTCGAGCAGGACCTTGTAGTAAGGATATTTCTCCTGCAGCTTAGCGTCGCCCAGAATGGACTTGCGGAACTGGCTCACCCCCTTGCCCTCATCGGCAAAGCGGCGCATCAACTTCTCGCTGGTCGCCCATTTGATGAACTCCCAGGCCGCGTCCTTTTCCTTGTCCTGCGATTTGGCATTGACGGCAAAACCGAGCGTACCGGTATAGGTCGGCTGCGGGCCGGCGTCGGATTCGGGATTGGCCGCGAAACCGGCCTTGCCGATTTTGGCCAGCACCGCCTCTTCCGGATTGGTCAGGCGCACTGATCGAACGCTCCAATAGGCAGCCTCAGCCGCTTCGCCACGCTCCATGAAGCCTGACTGGATGTCCCACATCAGGCCGAGATAATCTGGCGGATTGAACGGGATGAGCGACTGCATATATTCCGCCGCCTTGATGTGCGGTTCGCCTGTCATGGCGCAAAGGCCGGTCTTCGGATCCCAGTAATCGCCACCGAACGAGCGCATGAACGGGAAGTAATCGTGGGTGATTGCGCCCTGGACGCGGCTATAGGACTGGCTTACGCCGTAAAGATCGTTCTCCAACGGCTTGCCGCCGGCCAGATCGCCTTTTTTGCGGGTGAAAAATTCGGCGATATCGCGATATTGGATCCAAGTCTTGGCAGGGGCGAGATCGTAGCCGTACTTCTTCTTGAAGTTTGCCTGTTCATCAGGATTTTCGAGCAGATCGGCGCGGTATTGCTGAAGCCAGGTCATGCCGGAGGCCGGAAAGGCAAGCAGCTTGCCCTGCCAGGTATTTTCCTGCAACTGGATGGGCACGATATCGTCCAGGCCGATTTCAGCTGCATCTCGCTTCGCGCGAGACGTCAAGTCCTCAAGAGCGCCTGCTTCACCGAGCAGCCCTACCCAGGGGCTATCTATCCAAAGCAACTGATAGGTCGGGCTGTCAGAGCTCGATTCGACGATGATCTTGTCGATCAGGCCGGGATAGGGAAGCTGATCGATCTGCACCTTGATGCCGGTCAGCGCTTCAAATTCGCCCACGAGCGGCGCGACTCTTGTAACCGACGTATCGCCGATGCCGAGCATTTTCAGCTCGACGCCGGCAAAGGGCTTGTCCTGCGCCCAAACACTGCTGCTCATCAGCGCTGCAACGCCTAAAGCGATAGTGGATTTATTCCATATTCCCATCGAAATGCTCCTCCATATTCGAATGAAACGATCTGACCGCCCCCAAGCTTTTGGGCACAGCTACTTGATGCCGCCCCTGGGGAACCCAGGGGCGGATTTCACACCTCATCATTGAGGTGAAATGCGCTTACGCGTTCGTGACCGGTGACCAGAGTTTAGGACCACCCTCGGCCTCGTAACCAAGCGGCCCGGTCACGCTGACAATTTCCAGAAACTGGCCCCACGGCGCCCGCAGATAGAGCCAAGTCAGCCCTTTCATTGCACCAGTATCGACATAAGTCGGGCCATCCAGAACCTCGACACCCTTTTCCCTCAGACGCTCGGCTGTGGAAACGGCGTCGTCCACCTGGAACGCGACGTGAAAACCACCCGGCTGGCTGTTGCGTTTCAACGCGTCGTTCGTCGTCTCCCCAGAATACTGAAAGAGC
>NZ_KB902706.1 GCF_000379605.1 Rhizobium giardinii bv. giardinii H152
CCGATTGGCGGCAAGCACACCGTAGTCCCGCCCACTGTCCAGATGGGGAGCTGGACTGATGACCAATTGTGTGTGGTCCCGCAGCCGCGCGGCGCTGAATGGCCCTTCGCTCCTGGCGAGCGCGTGCGTGGCAGCTGCCACGGGTACCAGATCGATCCGGCCGCACACGCGTCGCTCAAACGCCTCTGGCTGACGCTCGGCAAGCAGTGCGAGATCGACCATTCCATCCCGCAATGCCTTTGCCGCGGCATCGAAGGTTTCGGTGAGCAAACGAATTTCGACAAAGGGAAACTCCGTATTGAACGCGCTCAGGACCCGGCTTAGGAGATCGGGCGGCGCATAGCTGACGACAGCGAGCGTCAGTTCTGCCTCCAGCCCCTTTGTAATCCCCTGTGCCTGATGCCTCCAGTCTGCAACGTCGTCAAGTATGCGTCGCGCCCGCGGCAGCAGCGCCTTTCCGGCCTCGGTAAGTGTCGGACGATAGGCCGAGCGGTCGAAGAGCGGCAGCCCGCTTTGCTCCTCCAGCTTCTGAATGGTGTAGGTGATCGCTGATTGCGCTCTGTTCATACGCCTTGCCGCCGCAGCAAAACTGCCCTCCTCGACTGTGGTGATGAATACCAGAAACTGGTCGAGGGTTAGCGCATCCATGGCGTTTCCAGATGATTGAGCGTTTCTGCAGGCGCGCTAGATGAATTCCAAGCAAGACATCTATATCAGTTTTCCTGAATGATATAAGCAGAATTATACAGCTTTATTTGGGGGTCTTGGCTTCATAAGATCAACACAATGCCACATATCGATGCGGCTTCCACGGGTCTCTGAACGGCTCCCGGATGCGCGTCCCACTGGTGTTTGTTCACGACTTTTCCGGAGATACCAGATGTCACCCAACGCGACTTCGTCCTCGACAACACCGGCCGCAAAATCAATGCAGGTCGGGCTTTGGATCGCTCAAGCATTTGTCTTTTTCGCCTTTACAGTCTTTGGTTACATGAAGCTTTTCATGCCGATCGATCAGTTGGCATCAATGTGGGTCTGGCCCGGGAGGTGCCGCCCTGGTTCCTTCGGCTGATGGGTCTCGTCGATTTTTCAGGCGGCATCGGTATTCTCCTGCCTGCCCTCACGCGCATCCTACCTCGGTTGACGGTTCTTGCCGCCCTAGGATGCGTGGTGCTGCAAATCTCTGCGATCATTTTTCATACCTCACGCGGCGAACTGTCGGCTCTGCCGCTGAATGCCGTCCTGCTCCCCATATGCCTGTTCATTCTCTGGGGACGCGGGAAAAAAGCTCCCATCGCGCCACGGGCATAACAATGAAGCCAAGCGGGGCTTGCAGTCCCGCCGGACAAGCATTTATTTCAAAGAAATGTACGTCGCCGGGTCGAGGATCGATAGCCGCACGGCAACTCGGCCTTCAATGACATTCGCGCCATCAAAAGTTGGACTTCCTCAGCTAGGGCGGCAAGCATGGGATGCGTGCGTTCTGGTTTGGGCAGGATGGCTATTTCAACATTCACCACGGCTTGGCCAGCCATGACATAGGCCGGTACGATGGCAAATTGGCAGGCTGAATTTTCGACCTTCAACACACGGCAGATGATTTCTCTCAGTGGCGCTAGGCTCTCGCGAACACAGAGTTGCGTGTGTTTAGGAAGCCCCTTATCCGTATAAATCTTGATATTTGGCATGGTGATACTCACGCTGGATTGAGCACGAAATCGAACGGGGAACGCCATTGCGTTCTTCCGTCCAAAACCCGCTGATACGGCGCCATCAACGTTGCCTTAACGCCGAAGACGGCGTCGGAAGCGAGGTAATCGTCGTCACCGACGAATGTGTGTGTGACAAGTTTTTGGTAGCCCGTGGCGGTGACGATATAGTGCATATGGGCAGGGCGATAAGGATGCCTGCCAAGCCGCTCAAGCATTTTGCCGACCGGTCCATCGTCAGGAATGGGATACGAAACCGGTTTGATACCAATGAAGCAATAGTGACCGTCGGGGCCGGTTACGAAAACACCGCGGTTATTCCATTGAGGTTGGATTTGAGGCTGCTGCACATCATAAAAGCCATCGGCATTGTCCGACCATACGTCGATACAGGCGCCTGCGATGGGATTGCCGTCAAGATCGGTTACCAAGCCCTCGAATAGGCAGCTTTCACCCTTGCTGTCGAGAGTAATGCAATCCCCCATCTCGCGGTGCGGCGCTCCGTGCACGTGGAAAGGCCCGAGTACAGTGTTCTCCGTTGCACCTGGTTGCCTGCGATTATTCATGGCGTCGACGAGCATGGATACGCCCAACGTGTCGGAAAGAAGGATAAATTCTTGCCGCTGCTCTGAGCAAATTTTCCCGGTCGCGGTCAGAAAATTGATTGCAATCTCCCACTCTTCCTGCGTTAGCCGAGCCTCTTTGACGAATGCGTGGAGATGCTTCACCAGACAGCTCATGACATTCTTCAAACGAGGATCGATATCGGGTCCCATCCGTTCGTTAACCGCATCCGCCGAGGCGTCTTCCGAGAAGTAACCAGCCATTGCCGCTCCTTTTGGTGCTGAATGAAAGTATCGGGTCGAGGTTCTAGAAGCAGGCCCTGCTAGCGGCCCATAGGGTACCGTTGCCTATCTCAGGTGGGGCCTGACGCCTTGCCATGCATTCTGGAGCAAAGCCCTTATTCCACCGGCCTCCAGGGGACGTGGGCTCCAGTAGGGATGGCTGACGGCAAGCGCCGTCGCCCGATCAAGATCGTCACCCGTCACACCCAGATCGCGAAGCCTCATCGGTGCGCCAATGCTAAGCGCAAAATCATGCAGACCCGTACCAGCGCGAGGCGCGCCGAACAGCCGCGCGACGGGCGCGAGCAGTTCCGGAACAGCCTGTTCTATATAGGAGACCGTGTGCGGCAGCAGAATCGCGTGCGTTTCCGCATGCGGCAGATCGAAGGTTCCCCCGAGTGTGTGACAAAGCTTGTGGTGCAACGACATGCCTACCGCTCCAAGAACAACACCGCAGAGCCAGGACCCGTAAAGCGCATCTGTCCGCGCCAGCGGGTCCCGGGGCAAGTTGACTATGGCGGGAAGCGCTTTGCGCAAGGCGGCAAGCCCCTCCATAGCCATAAGCGACGCGATGGGATTGCGGTCTTGGGCATAAAGCCCCTCCACGGCGTGAGCCATGGCATTGAGGCCACTTGTGACGCTCATCGGAACGGGCAGGCCGAAGGTCAGTTCGGGATCATAAATGACCGTCTTTGGAAGAACCGATGACGTGCGGATCGTAGTCTTGATCCCGTTTTCCGTCTCCCCGAGAATTGGCGTCACCTCGGAACCGGCATAGGTCGTGGCGACCACAAGCTGGGGCGCGTTGTTTCTCAGGGCGATGGCCTTCCCCAATCCAATCGTCGATCCTCCACCGAGCGACACGATACAATCCGCTCCGGATCCATTGAACATGGAAAGTGCCTCGGTCGTGACATCGACCGGCGTGTGCATGACTGCGCGGTTGAACACCCCCACTGCAAGTTCGCCCAGCGCGCTCGCCAGCGCTTGCGCATCATTTTCCTGATGAGGAGTCGACAAGACAAGCGCCCTGCCACGTCCAAGGCGGCCCAATTCCTCGGAGACTTTTGAGATGGATCCAATGCCAAATACGATACGAGGTATAGCACTCTCAAACGTGAACGGTTGTGTCATCATGACCTCCTTGGGATCAATTGAGGCTCTGCAGGGGATGCGCTGGACGGATGAGCCAGCACGTCGCGTTCTGGTCCTTGACTAGACTTGCCATCTCAGTTCCTTTTGGCCGTCAATGATCGAAACAAACATTCAGGCCGCGCGCTCATCAGCCCATGCGTTCTGAAGCGTAAGACCCGGGACTT
>NZ_KB902707.1 GCF_000379605.1 Rhizobium giardinii bv. giardinii H152
ATCATCTGATTGCGTCCAGCTCTCCGCCAAGGCTGAGTTTGTCAAATTGCCATCGATACCTCGACCAACCAACATTTCGTAAACGAGTGACAAAATCTCAAAGCTCACAACGAACTGCATGGTATGCTGATTAAAGGAATCCGGCTCTTGGCGGATGCCAACGCGAAGTAGGCCAGATGCGGTCTGAGCCCAAGCAAATGAAGGCGCGAGAAGTGCGGTTCCCCCCGCAAGAGCAGCCTTCATTATTTGGCGACGCGAGATTTCTACTTTAATTTTGTTAAAATGGTCGTCTTGCTGTGACATTTGCTGTTCCACCTTTTTTGTTGGTTGTTCGTCGATCCCGGATTCTGCGCCCAGGCAAGCAGTTACTCATGAAAGCCTTGCCTGGGCCCTCACGGATCGAGCTTATAAAGCGCTCTGTTATTCTTATGGAGAATCATGCTGGCGGCTTCAGTGGCCTCGTCGAAGGTGAGGCTGCCCCCGATGACGTAATCGGCAAGTGCCTGTGACAAATATCGTTTTCCCCAGCGACCTGAAATCCAGAATAACTCTGGGAGGTGGTAGTTATCACTCGCGTAAAGCACTTTGGAGATTGGCACTGCCTCCAGCACTTGCTTGTACCGCTCATAGAGACTTTGATGCACAAAAGGCGTCATGATGGACAACTCAAAATAGCAGTTTGGGTATAGGTGGCTTAGCCAAGCGGCTTTACCTACCGAAGGATACCCTGCGTGAAGCGGAATAATCTTTGGCATCCGCATCATGTTATCCTTGTCGAACCGAACGACCTCTTCGAGGAAAAAGGGGTCCTGGTTGCGAAGGATTACGTAGGGCGCCTCACCATCGCCTGTATGAATCTGCATAGGCAGGTCACGCTTGAGGCATTCCTCTAACGTCAAGGTGAATGTGTACCTGCAGAGATCTTTCGTGACATTTGCCGAAGCCTCGCGGTCCATTTTAGCTCGTACCGAGTGGGACCTCCTCAGGTCTTCCCAAGAGTTTGCCGCCAGTGTACGATCGTAAAGTGGACGTATGAGGCCGATGTCCGGGAGCAAATATGATTTCATTCCAACGGACTTTTTGCCAAAGTTTCCGTCGCCGTCCATGATGTCAAGCAACCGAGTGGTATAGCGCGCTTCGAACTCTTCGAAAGTTATGTCCAGGCCGAACAGCTCTTCCTGAATGGCCTCGATCCGCGCGATGCGGTGTGCTCTGCACGGCTCTATACCTTTTTCGAATGCATCGATCTCGGCTTTGCCGACTCCTTCCATATAACCTGTGTCGTGAATGATATTTTCGAGATTAACGTCTCTGAAAAGGTCGTTAACATAACCCCAATAGTTCTCGCGGCCCCTAGCGTTTCTAGCTTCTATCACCGCCTCAAGCCTTGGCTCGCAATTAAAGAACTGCGCCATCTCTTTAGTGAGAAATTTAATAAATATACTCTGAGACAAGTCATACGTCATGGCATCCACCTTCGACTGGATGTCGTACTTCCTGTTCAATGCTTGCTTGGCGCCTTCGTCACTATTCAGCCACTGCTCATAAACGCCATCAGGGAAGTAAGCTGGAAAAGCATAGCCAGCCAACGATATGCGCTCGAGGAATCTCTTCGGGGTGGTGATAGCATCTCTGTCAGTTACGAGATGACAATGCGTGTCGTCTAGTGGCATCGCATCTACCGCTTCGAATATCTTTTCGAACTCGGGCTGCTGATGCTTTAGGAAGAGTGGCAAATGAGCTAGCTTTTCACTAGCGTTTGACTTGTCCGACCTCGATTTGTTGGCAGCGCTCGCAAAACCGTTGCTGATTTCAGCCATATTACAATTTCTCCCATACCGTCACGTAGCGAGTTGGTTTTTGTAAAACTGCACTTTTATACTCAGTTATATGACGTCGAAGTTTCACAAAAATCGGCGATAGATTGCCTCCTGCTTTCGCCCACCGGCGATGCGCAGAATACCAAATCCAATCAACGCAAATCGGCGAATAGTAGCCACTTCACGACGCGATCATGCAGATTTGCGGTTCGTATGCAGTTTTGCGCCGCCTTCGACCGTTTCTTGTTTCGCCTTATTGAACGGGTCTTAAGGCCGCGGGCGCCACATCTCGCAAATGCCCGATCGATGTCCTGGCACAAGCCTGTTGTCGAACCAGGGATGAGCGCGTTGTGACCTGCCAGTGGCGTATTCAGTTCTATAATCATTTTCGTACCGTTACTCGCGACGCCTCCAGATTATCATGTAGACAGTTGAAGATAATTCGATTTCTATTATGAATATATGCGCGAGCTGAATAAGTGGGTAACACAATGGACATAGGACTTTTGAGGACTTTTACGTCGGTTGCCACGCTCGGAAGTTTTTCTGGCGCGGCACAGCGATTGAATATGACCCAATAAGCAAGGCAGTAACCAGTTCCCTGTCACCGTGNGCAATGGTGATGACATCGTCAGGGAGTCCGGCTTCCAAAAGGGCATCGACGAGATTGATGGCGGAGAATGGCGTCAAATTCGACGGCTTCAGTAGCACGGCGTTGCCGCCTGTGATCGCCAAACCAAGCTTGTGTGCGACCAGGTTCAGCGGATCGTTATATGGCGTGATAGCGGTGATGATACCGAGCGGTTTACGCGTGAACTAACCCTGACGCTGCTCTGATCCAGCAAACGCGTCGAAAGGGATGATCTCCCCTGCATCGCGCTTTGCTACATCGGCAGAGAGTTTTAGCGTATTGACGCAGCGACTGACTTCCTTGCGTGCCTGAACGATCGTCTTTCCGGCTTCGCGTACGATGGTCTCGCGAAATGGCATCGCGGCGGCGCTCGATAATTTGTGCAGCACCTTTGAGAACGCTTGCCCGCCTGTGCCGCGGCAGGTTGCGCGAGAGTTCGGCTCCGCGACGGGCACGAGCGACAAGTTTGTCGACGTCGGATGCCTCGGTTGTGTCGATCGATCCGACCAGATAGCCGTCAAACGGACTGTAATCACATATGGGCGGCAGGCGCGCCGGCATGAGCGGCGGGTATGGTTTTCGAGCAGGGTGAGGC
Organism: Rhizobium giardinii bv. giardinii H152; assembly: GCF_000379605.1. Taxonomy (GTDB): domain Bacteria; phylum Pseudomonadota; class Alphaproteobacteria; order Rhizobiales; family Rhizobiaceae; genus Pararhizobium; species Pararhizobium giardinii. Next base: position 3,047 of record NZ_KB902707.1, read on the forward strand.
CAAACCCCTCACCCTTTGCCCACTTGACGTAAAGTTAAGGCACGCAACCCGAGTAGAACCCGAAGTCATCGCTTCCGGAGCTCGGCTTTACCGTAAGCGTCGTCTCGGCTCCACCTTCCGGATCACAGGCTAATCGTTGATGTTTCAAACCCAACGAGGGCTTGGACTTATGACGATTTCAGAGCTTACGCTTAAAACGAGGGACGAAGAGCCGGTGCGGCGGTTCGAGGTCTTCACGGGAACCGGGCGTCGTCGCGACTGGAGCGATGAAGAGAAGGCGCAGATTGTCGCGGAAAGCTATTCGACCGATGTGACGGTTTGCGCAGTGGCGCGACGGCATGATCTTTCGCCGCAGCAATTGTTCACCTGGCGGCGGCTTTTGCGGAAACACGAGCACAATGCGGCTGAGGCTACTCCCATGTTCGTCCCCGCGATTGTCGATGTTCTCAAAGAACCTGCAGCGGCGAAAGTGCGGCGTTTAACAAAAAGGGCTTCGACGAGCGCGGCCATCGAGCTTGAGATTGGCGGTGCGACAGTCCGGATTGC
>NZ_KB902708.1 GCF_000379605.1 Rhizobium giardinii bv. giardinii H152
TCCGCTCCAGCATCGAGTGCGGCAATTCTATCCTGTCTGGTTGCACCGCTGATCAGAACAATTAGAGGAATCGTGCTTTGACGGCGAATGGCGTGGCAGATAGAAAGGCTGTCTGCTGCATGCGCCGTACAGGCTATCACCAGATCGAACGGTTGGTGCGCGAGCAACACGCTGCCCTCCGGCCATGCGGTCCACGTCGTCGCAAACCCTGCCGCCGAAATGGCGCCATACGCCTCATCATCTCCAAGCAAAAGAATGCTGGGGGCTGATTTTTCTGAACTGGTTTTTTCAGAGTCCGGCATGTTGCGCCCTCGCTTCTGACAGGGGCAAAGGCCCAGCCTGCACGGCGATCACTAGAAACAGGGCATGCTTCCCTCGCGTTGAGAACGCAGCAACTGGTAAAAATACGAGTGCCGGTTTTTCGTCCCGAGAGGACCGGGTCAAAAACATCCGAGTGATCCATTCAAGACATGAGCCGTCGCGGCGCAATAAAACTTAACCTACAACATTAAAGTGTGGTTTGAGTTTTATGCAACGAAATGACAGACTAATGGCTACAATTCTGGTCAGAGGCGCGGCAGCCTCACGCCGCAGCCGGCGTGCCATGCCGTGTAAATGTGAGACGCGTGATCATCATCACATCGAGCGACCCGCAATGTTCGTTATTCCTGCGGCATATTCTTGTGCGGGATGGTTTCGATACGGTTCTCGCGGCGGATTGCGACGAGGCCCTGTCGCTAACGAAAGAAGGTCTCGCCGATGCTTTGCTGGTGGACTGGGATCCGGCCTGTTCTCTTGCACTTTGTGGAATGCTCAAGGCCACGCCCCTGACACGGGACGTAAGGCTGATTGCGCTGATCGAGCCCACAGCGGCCACCGAGTATCCGCGCTTCGTCAATGCCGGTGTCGATATCGCCTTCGTCAGACCGGTGGATCCGGTGCGATTTCTGGATATCCTCAGAGCACAGCCGCCATTGCCGGCGAGCGGGACTGCGGACCTCGCGCATCATGACAGCCTCGGGCAAGCGGGTATTGTTCTTGAGCCCCTTGCATGCCGGGTCTTCCGCAGCGGCAGGCAGGTCCATTTGCCATTGATCGAATTCAACCTTCTTCGATGCCTCATGGAGCGGCCGGGGCAGGTCATGAGCCGCGGCGAGCTGATAGCCGGTGCGTGGCCGAAGGGCGTCTTTGTCGATCTCCGCACGGTCAATGTTCATATCGGTCACCTGCGAAGGACGCTGAATTTCGTCCCGGGCGAGGACCCGATCCGAACCGTACGAGGCGTTGGCTACGCACTGAACACGAGTGGGATGGAAGCCACGGCCGGGAAACCGTCCGGATCGCCCAAGGAGAAGCGTGATGAGCACCAGTTTTCAGGATACCGTCATTATCAATGGCAGCGTGATCACGGGTGATGGCAGGACGTTTTTCGAAAGGGGTATCGTGCGATTGCGCGACGACAGGATCATAGAGGTGCGGGAGGGTACCGAGGCGACAATCGAGGACGTATTTGTAATTGATGCCGCCGGATGCACGATCCTGCCGGGCATCATCAATGGGCATGCACACGGCTGTATCCACGGTCCTGCGATGCCAAGCGGCTCAGCGCCTGTTGCCGAGGACGACGTCGCGTATTTTCGTAACAAACATCTTTTGTCCGGAACGACGACGCTGCTCAATGTCTGTGGCTTGGCGACGGTAGACGAAATCCATCTTCCTGGTGGCGAGCGTCACCCACTCGATATTCATGTGTCGAGCGCGCACACACCGAGCAACATTGCCGCAGCGATGGAGATTGACGGAAAGGGATTGTCGAACCGACACCACGCCTTGACGATCGAGACAATGATTGCCGACGGCGCCAAGGCGCTGGGCGAGGCAGGTGGGGGCCAGACGCTGGGCGGTGGAGCGCAGGACTACCGCTTCATTCCCGCCGCCATTCTGGCTGCGACCGGAGTCTCCGTTCACCCGAAAATTGCCCGTTCCTTGAAAGAAGCAGTGCTCGGTCGGTCGCTCAATGGCGATGGAGCCGCCGATCAGCTTTATCTTGAGCACCTGATGGAGAGCTGCGGCTTGAAAGCGCATCTAGACGCGAAAGCGATGCGCGAACTGATCGCAAAGACCGTGCTTCCACCGGTTGCTCTGTCTCTTCAGGGCTTTCAGGAGATTGCGGCCCAATCCGTGCGCTTCGGTCTGCCCGCCATTTTCCATACGGCCTTGCCGACGATCGAAACCTTGTTGGAGATTGCAGCAACCCATCCGTCCTGCCGGATGGTCGCGGGACACACCAACCATCCTTCGTTTTCGGCAGAGGAAGCAGTGCACTTCGCATCGGAGCTTCGCAAGCGGGGTGCAGCAATTGACGTATCGACCCTTGACTGTGTCCATACGCGCTGGCGCAACGAACCGGATAATCTGGACGCACTTATCGAGGCGGGCTTGGTCGATACGATATCGACGGATTTTGCCGGCGGTGATTGGGACAGCATTCTGTCGGCAGTGCAACGCATGGTGGCGAAGCGACAGTTATCGGCGCCAGCAGCCGTCGCTCTTGCCACCGGCAATGTCGCCCACACTTTGCCGCAGCTTGCCGGAGACCGCGGCTTCATCACAAAGGGCAGACGTGCGGATCTGACAATCTGCGAAGGCCACAATCTCAGCCGTGTCCGTCACGTCATGATCAAGGGCAAGATTGCGGTATCGAACGCCGCGCTCGTTGATGACCGACTATCGCTAACGCAAGAAATATCGTAGTCGTTTTCGATGGCTGGGATTTCAACGACTTCTCGATGTGCACGTCGGCACATTTGATGTAATTATTTCTCGATCTTGTGTTTCAAAAATAATTGCTTCTCGATGAGAGAACTCGTTTTTCGATGACGGGGAGGAAGCAGTATTTTTGTATCACGCTCACGATATGGAAAACCCGCACGAGCTGGCGAGCAAGCGTGCGGGTCCAATTCCTAACGTAAGCAAATGGGTGGCTGAGGTTCGCGCCTCAGTCACTCCCTCCAGCAATATAATCCCCATGCAATTATGAACAAGTCCTGGATCACCCGCGCTCGTTCTCTGCTTACATAGCCGCGCTCCGCGCGGCCCATGCTGTGGCCTGCAGGAATTTTGATGGTCAGGGATCATGTCTCGGCCACGAGCGTAGCGGAGCCGAGTCCATAAAGAAGCTGCGCACCGTCATCGGATAGGAGCCGCAGCACGGCATGAATCAACGTGTCTTGCTGTCCAGGGCTGATTGTACCACGCGTCACCCGGCGAAATTTTTCTTCGAGCGCACCGAAGGACAACGGGTGCGCCGGGTCTCCGACGGGTCCCGCAACCGGCGACCGGAAACGGTCTCCTCTGGTTGTTTCGATCGTGACCCGTGCCAATGTCTGATCGGGAAAGAGCCGGTCTAGCTCCGGATCGGCGCTCATGCGCACCTTTTCGGCAAAACGCGCAAGGTCGGAGCGGTTGAGCAGTCTCTCGTCAACGGGAGCGAGCTCGGCCGGTCCGTCGATGGCTGCTACGGCAAGG
>NZ_KB902709.1 GCF_000379605.1 Rhizobium giardinii bv. giardinii H152
GGCCGAGACCCATGCCACCCAGTCCAAGGCCCCTTCGCTCCTCGGAAATGTTGATCTCGCGGGCGAACGGTTCGAACAGAGCGGACGACCTCTGCCAGTCTATCCCCGCGCCATTATCGCTGACCTGTGCCCACGCGGACCGCCCGGTTCGACCCGCGGTGCAAATTACTCGTCGCGGCTCCACGTCGAGCGTCGCATTGGCCGCGTTTATCAGTACATTCTGAAATAATGAGTTCCATTCGGCGAATGTCGCCGCCGGGAGAATGATGTCGCGCGGCACTTCGAACTCCACCGAGACACCCCCAATCAATGGTCGAGCGTTCTCGACCACCTGATTCAAGACATTACGCAGCGACAGGCCTTCGATCTGATCGCGGTCGTCTGCGTCCAACATCGGAGCAAAGACCTTTCGGGTGTTTTCCAACCTCTCGATCCAAGCAGATACCTCGTCTGCGATTCCGGCGATTCTGTCGTCGTTCAAATCTCTAGAGAGGGATCGAAGCCTGCGAATGATATTCCGGCCGAGCCGCATTTCCTTGCGGCTCTCGTGCTCCAGCGCCAATGCCGCCATTCCAGCCGATGCCAAGGGTCCAAGCAAAGCTCGCGCGGATTCGTCGGCCCGATGCTCTTCCTCTATGTTCTTCGATAGATCGGCGACCTCGCGTTCCAAGGCGATGACGTTGTCGTCGTCGCGATAGTCACTTCTGATCTGCACGGCCAGCTCTCTTATGCGACCGACTTTGTCGGTGCTGGCCTCCTCCGGTCGTTTCAAGTTTAATGCGTTTTCCTCGCGGAGCCGCTCTCGGGTGGCATAATAGTCGAGAGACCATCGTACGGCATTCTGCAATGCCTCGTAGGCACGGTTGGCGACAAGCCGATCGCGCGTCACCTGAATTTTCAGAAACTCCCCACTCTCCTTCTCCGCGTCGCGCGCGTTTCGGGCCTCCTTCCCGGTGTCGATCGACACGACACCGAAGAGCCTGCCCTGGGTTGGAAGGTCGTTGAGTGCGCGTTTCACGTGCAGGCGTTCAGGAAGTAGCACCGACTTGTTCCGCCGGTGAGAATGATCGTATTCGATGCCTAGCCAGTCCTGCTGAACTCCGTAGTAGGGCAACCGAAATCCGGCGTCATACACCTGGACGCCGCCGAATCGTTCGAAATATTCCCGAGCATCGGCAACCTTGACGCCTTCGAACTGGCGGCCTTGCAATTTGAAGACACGGATACTCCAATGCGCAGAGTCTACGAGACCCGCCACCTGAAACGACTCGGAGAAGGTGTCGCCGTGCCGAAATTTCACTGTGACGTGGGCTTGCGTGGTGTCGCCGTCTCTGGTCATTTCTCCTGTGATGACGGCATCGTAATTCTCGAGAGCCGCCGCCATCTGCTGATCGAAGGCATCCGCGAGATCACCACGCCACGACGACATACTCACGCTGAAGGCGTTGGCGTCGGTCGCATTGTTTGCCAAGAGCCCGTACTGAGGTAGGGGTGACTGAATCATCCACAATTGTCGACCGAGGTCTTTAATCTGATCCCGATCCCAATCCTGTTTCAAGGCTTTCATTACGACACGAGTCCCCCAAGCACTCCCTTGGGCGAAAACGTTGTCGCGGGGTTCCACAATGAAAAGAGCGGTTGCTTGCGTCAGCTCGCCAGCGTCTATCGCTGCATCCCAATCGACCAGCGCGCGGAGCTGGGTCGAGGGATCTTTTTTAGACGATGTTATCAGCTCAAGCTTGTGAGCTAGGAATTGTGCGGAAAGCCTGCCCACACCTTTTGAACCCGTTACATGGCGACGAAGTTCACGACTGATCCCGCGCAACTGCTTGTTACGTGTGCCAATCGTCATCCAATACTGAAGGAATTCGGACTCGTCCATTCCATGGCCGTTGTCTGTGACGACTATCGACTCTTCTTCGAGCGTCACTTCGCAATATGTAGCGTCCGCGTCGTAGGCATTCTTGATCAGCTCCGCCAAGGCTATGTGGGGTTGGCCCACAAGCCGCTCTCCAAGTTCCCGCAGCAATGCTGAATCCGCTTGGAAGTTGACGGTTCTGTAAGCCGAAGAAGGCGGCGAAACGGCGGAACCGTCGAGATCCTGACGGCCCTCCTCTTCTTCACTCCCAGAAGTCACGATACCTACCCTTTCGTGTCGTCTCACGCATAGGTTACATAGCCCACAATCGATTAATGCTATATGTCTGCATTGTCTAAGGCTATCGCAGAAAACGACAAAAATTTCCTCGCATCGTCGCTGTACAAAACAAGATAGCCGTCGTCTTGCCTCAGTCCCAACCCTGCACGTTCCGCGATCTTCAAAACTCTTCTAGCGCTCGCCCGGTCTGCCAAAAAGATGACGAGGGGATAAGCTTCCAGATGGTAGCCACCAAAAGCGCCGCCGTTGCAACTAGAGGAGGGAATGCACCCCATTGCAGACAAGGATGCGACGCATGCCGCCACGCCCAAGTCCAACCTCAACAGTCCCTCGGGATCCTCGTACAATTCGTCCTCGATCGCCGTCATTTCCTCCGACGGGGTTGCCGAGCTATCAATCCGCTCAATGAAACTTTTTTCGAGATCGAGAAGTCGGGCAACATCTTTCCACGAGAGCCAGGTCAGATCGTCGTAGGCTTGGTTGCCTGCTAGAGTGCGCCGACCAGCCAGTTCTCCAGCTGTCGGCCACCAAAGCGCCTCGAAATCGATTTCTCGCAGTATCCTCATCTTGTCCACCATCGCTTGGCAATCTGCTGCCCGCCGCCTCTGGGCAGTTTCGGATCGGTGCGGATAGGTCCCTACCTCCTAAGGTTTCGCGCAATTGAACATTGACATCTGATGAAGCATCGACCACCGCGCAAATCCAGTTTAGCTTGTTTTTCAGTCATCAGCGCACGTGATGCAAGCGAATACCCGAGGAGATCAAGAATGGCAGTAAACCCAAGCGAAATGACTGATCCAACAAAGGTAAGACAGCTACTTGCGAACGCTGAGCGACTGAAAGCCACCGAACTGGCGG
>NZ_KB902710.1 GCF_000379605.1 Rhizobium giardinii bv. giardinii H152
TCCAACCAGCGTCATTGGCTCGAAGTACCGATAGTTGATATTCGCAATAATTCGCGCTTGTCCCATTAATTCGATGACCGTGATCATCGAAAGCAATGGGGTTTCCTTGAACATCGCAACAATGTAGTTACCAAGCACTGGCACCATAGGGGGCACGGCCTGAGGAATGATAACATACCGCCACGTCTGCGTACGTGTCAGGTTTAAGGCCGTTGAAGCTTCCCATAAACCTCGGTCGACGTTATCGATGCCGGCGCGATAGACTTCTGACGTATAACTCGAATAGTGAATGCCGAGAGTAAGTACGCCAGCCATGAGCGGGCTGAGATAGATTCCCACGTCAGGTAGCACGTAGAATGTGAAGTATAGCTGCACAAGCAGCGGGGTTCCTCGAATGAACTCGATGCAAGCCCGGACCGCGGAAGCCACCATCGGATGTGCCGAACGCATTGCGACTGCCAAAGCAAGACCAAGCAATAGTGCAACTATTGAAGCCAATATGCTTGCGTAGACGGTTATTTTAACGCCGTCGATGAGCTTTGGCAGAATTTCCCGAGCAAATTCCCAATCCCATTCCATGTTAGGTCCTAACGCTTGATGTGGGGCGGAGGCGACGTTCGACCAACCGCATAATCCGTGACATCATTACCGCCAGACCCAGGTAAACGATCAGGATTGTTATAAAGGGTACAAGTGAATCGCCTGTTTGAGCTCGCACGGTTTGGGCCCGGAAAGTTATCTCCGAAAGAGAGATCAGAGACACCACCGAGGTCGACTTCAAGATCTCAATCGCACTGTTTGAGAAGGGAGGCACCATCAGCGGCAAAGCTTGGGGCAAAAGTATGTATCTTAGCCTGTGCCAACGGCCAAAGTTCAACGCGATACATGCTTCAAACTGCTCGAGCGGTAGGGCAAGCATACCACCTCGGACGATTTCGGACATATAAGCGCCTGAGTTGAGGCCAAGGACAAGCACTCCTGCTTCGAATGGTGTCAACGACAGACCGAAAAGGGGCAGTACAAAATAGGCCCAAAAGAGCTGTACGACCATGGAGGTGCCCCGGAAGAACTCCATAAAAAGTCTGGCTGCGAGACGTAGCCAGCTAAAGTTGGTGAGTCGCGCGAAGCCCAAAGCGAAAGCTGTGACTAAGGCGAGCAAGGTTCCACACACAGTGAGCTGAATTGTTAGAACCACTCCCGACAAGATCGCCGGAAGAAACTCGATCGAACCAGACATTCAAATACTAAGCCCCGCAGCGACAATCTTACGAAGGAATTGCTTGGTTCGATCCTGCTGCGGATCGCTGAATATCACTTGAGGCGGTCCCTCTTCCACGATGCGCCCGCTATCCAAGAAAAGCACGCGATCAGCAAAATCCCGAGCGAAGCTCATCTCATGAGTGACGAGAAGCATTGTCATGTCAGTCTCCACTGCCAGCCTGCGCATAACATTGAGAACTTCCTCGACAAGTTCGGGGTCGAGGGCCGACGTCACCTCGTCGAACAGCATAATTTTTGGTTTTAGAGCAAGGGCACGCGCGATAGCGACACGCTGCTTCTGCCCACCGGACAATTCAGCCGGTAGTGCCTTTGCCTTATGATCCATGCCGACCATCTTAAGCAGGTCCATAGCCAAGGCGATTGCTTCTGGCTCTGCAAGTCCCTGGTTGAGAATGGGAGCGATCGTTACGTTGCGCAAAACCGTCATATGTGGAAAAAGATTAAACTGCTGAAATACCATACCGATATTTTGCCGCATCTTGTGAAGATGAGCCTCGCGTTGGCTGCGCCGAAGGCTCAAGGTTTCGGGGCTCCAGAGTGGTCCTCCGTTTACAAGAACACTGCCCTCCTCGATCTTCTCAAGAGTCATGAGGATTCGAAGGATAGTGGTCTTGCCAGAGCCGGACGCACCGATCAACGCCAACTTCTCACCCGAGGCAACCTTAAAACTTAGATTGCTCAAAACTTCGTACGCGCCATAGCGCTTGCATACATTATCGAACTGCACCATCGCGCGAGTCATTCGTAGTCTCCTGAAGTATTACGTCAAACCGCAGTGCACCAACCACGGTTTGGCTGGAATCGATGCAGAGAGTCAGCGACAAATATTATCTTCGAGCTGCTATTGTGGGAGCTTACTTTTCACATAGTTGCTGTGTGCTGGCCTTTTCTATATCGCGAGCGTCCTCTTGCAAGCCGTACTTCTTCATGATCTCCATGTAAGTGCCATTAGCTCTGATCTTGCGGAGGCCGTGATTGTACGCGTCGCGCAACTCGGCGCTATTCTTGTTGAATGCTGCCCCACCGCAGGACCTGATGTTCTCGATGCGAACATAGTGCCAGTTTGCAGCGTCAAGCCTTTTGAATAGATTTGCCGTCGTCCCGGAATCATTGGCAAATACGTCAATCCGCCCATCCTCGAGAAGTTTTATGCCGCTGGCGCCGTCCGGAAATACAACTATGTCATCTTCCTTTACGCCGGCTTCAAGGGCCAACTTCTGCTCCGTGCAACCGCCGCATACGCCTATTTTCAGGCCTTGTTTCGCGACGTCATCATATGTTTTGACCTTTTCGAGCAACGTTGCCGCGACAATCAAACTTTCACCGCTGCAAGAGACGGGGTCGGAGAAGAGGACGGCTTGGCAACGCTCGGGCTTTATATAGAGAGCTCCGCTCGATGCTAAATCTGCGCGATTGGACTGCAGTGCAGGTATCATTGCGCCGTATTCCATGAGTTGTCCCGAGAACTGAGTGACGCCAGCCTCTTTAAGAACGGCAGCATCCATTTCTGGACCCCAGCCTCCCGGTGTACCATCCGGGTTCATCTGCATGTACGGCGGCTCGTTGGCAACTGCGATGGTCACGCCATTTTCTTTCGCGTAATCAAGCGCTTCAGCTCTCGTGATTGCCGGATAACCAAACACCGTTGTTATGGCTGCAAAGGTGGCAAGTGCC
>NZ_KB902711.1 GCF_000379605.1 Rhizobium giardinii bv. giardinii H152
CAAGCCGTTGTGCCGCAGTCCCTACGCCGCCCGCGCCGATCACCTGCGCCGAGCCCTTCAAGGTATGGGCTGCACGCCGCAACTCCGCGGTATTGCCGCTGGCGTGCGCCGCGTCGATCGCGGCCATCAGTTTCGGGTATTCGGCAAGGAACATTGCCGTCAACTCGCGCAAGAGGCAGCCGATCGGATTCTGAACAGCGTGTCTAAGCCCGTCGGCCAGGCGGTCCACCGCCACCACCTCGCAGCGCAACTGCATTTCGGTGTCGAGCAGCCTCTGGATCAACTTTGCGTGGAGCGGATTATCCTCGACCAGCAATATGCGCACTGTTTGGTCGCTCATGCTTTGCCTCCCTCAGGTGGCCGGCCTGAGTATATCAGGTTTGTCGTGGCTGCGGAATCTTGACTGTCAGGGCCCTGAGGAACGGCTCGACTCAAAGCTCCCGCTTATAGCGACGACGATGTCCGGTGCTGTCGAGCAATGTTGCCCTTCGGCACTGTTGCTGCGAATTTCCGGATCCCACCCGCTACAACCCTTGGCAATCTGATCACCGAATGGCTGAAATCTACGCAAGCTTTGAGCGGGCGATCTGAGTTGAACTCCGCGTCAGTAGTATGGGGCCGCTAAGGAATTCCCTACTTTTGCCGCGTGCGGTAGCTTGTGACCAACGACGTGCAGAAGTGAAAACTAGGGAGGACTCGGTGTTGTTTGTTGCGACCGCGCGGCACGGCCGCTTTTGAACGGCCGATTACTCGCCATAAATAAACGCTATGGCGGCAGAATGGAGTTGTGTTGGCCACCACCGCTTTTATGAACCTACTGTGACGAGGTCAGCGAAGACTGATCTTGAAAGAACCGCACAAGCGGCAAGAAGCACGCGACGGCATTGGGCCGGCGACTGCGTCAAAAAACACGGAGTGGGAACTCATGAAACATACTTCAAGCCGCCGAACATTTTGCATTTCCACCACTATCCTTTCACTTGTCACTATCGTTCCGGGATTGTCCGGTATGGCGCAAGCGGCGGACGGAACCATCAAACTCGGCATCGTTGCACCGATGAGTGGTCCGAACGCCCGCTATGGCGCGTTCTCCATGCGCGGTGCAGAACTTGCCGTGAAAGACATTAATGCGGCCGGAGGCGTCGACGGACGCAAGATCGAGCTTTTCAACGCCGACAGCCAAGGCACCCCGGTCGAGGGCGTTTCGGCCACCCGCCGCCTGATCGACGAGGACGAGGTCGACTATATCATCGGCGACGTCTCCAGCTCCGTGACGCTGGCCATGCAGCCCGTGGCAGAAGACGCCGGCGTTCTCCTCCTCAACGCCGCATCGTCCAACCCCAAAATCACTTACGGTGCCGGCGTTGGCGGCTACAAATGGACCTTCCGCAATTATCCGACGGACGAGAACCGCGCTTTCGTTGTAGCGAAGTACGCCGCCGAACAACGCGGTTTTAACAAGTTTGCCGTGCTTTCGGTGGACAGCGACTATGGTCGCTCGGCAATCGAGTTCACCAAGAAGTACCTACCGGAATTCAAGGGCGAGATCCTCAGCGAGGATTATTACAAGGAAGGCGAAGTCGACTTCCGCAGCGTTCTTGCGAAGATCCGGGACAATGGTGCTCAGGCCATCATCATGTATGGCCTCGCCGACACGACACCGATCGTCGCACGACAGATGATCGAGATCGGATTGGCAGGCAAGGTGACGCTCATCGGCAATGGCGAGTTCAACACGGAAAAGACCATCAAATCAGCCCCGACAGCCCTCGAAGGTGCCGTCGAGGCCGCAGCCTGGCTCCCGGCATTTGATTCCCCGGAAAGCAAGGCATTCGTCGAGAAGTTTACGACCGAATATAGTGAAGCGCCGAACAACCACGCCTATGTCCACTGGGACACGGTGAACCTGCTCGCCAAAGCCATCCAAGAAGCCGGCAGCCCTGAGCGTGAAAAGGTTCGGGATGCGCTGTCGAAGATCAAGTACAAGAGCCCCGTCGGCGAGGTCACCTTCGACGACCACAATCAGGCACGCCTGCCGATGATCCTTCTGCAGATCGAGAATGGCAAGCCCAGCGTCAAGGGTGCCTATACGGCGGACATCCAGTATCCTGCTCAATAAGAATGCACGAGGGATACGGCCATGTTCTCCACCATCCTTGAGCAGATCGTCAACGGTATCGTGACGGGTTCCGTCTATGCGATCGTCGCAGTCGGCATGACGATGATATTCGGCGTGCTGCGGGCCATCAACTTCGCGCATGGTGAATACTACATGCTCGGGACGTTTGGAGCTTGGTTTTCCATCGATTATCTCGGCCTGTCCTATGAGGCCTCGATCGTGGTGGGCGTGCTGTCCACCATCATCGTGGCTTATGTGGTTGGCAGTCTGGTCATGCAGCGCATGGTCGGCGCCCCGGCGGAATCCGGGGTGCTCGCCACGCTCGGGATCGCGCTTGTCCTGCAAAACACCGTGATCCTCGTCTTTGGCGGCGGCTACAAGTTCTTCTCCGGCGGCTACATCGAGCCTGTTTCCATTCTCGGCTTCAGCCTGGCGCAGCAGCGGATCATCATTCTAGTCGTCTGTCTGTTGGTCTTCGTCGGTCTCGAACTGATGGTCACCTACAGCCGCATGGGCAAGTCCATGCGGGCAGTGTCTCAGAACGTCGATTGCTGCGAAGTCGTCGGCATAGACGTCCCGCAGGTCGTGCTGCGCACATTTATCCTCGGTGCTGCGCTGGCCGCTCTGTCCGGTGT
>NZ_KB902712.1 GCF_000379605.1 Rhizobium giardinii bv. giardinii H152
CCCAGCATGGATGCATTTCTGGATCAAGCGGGGGAAGAACTGCGCGCAGACATCATGCTGCTGTGCGACACTTATCTTTGGAACGACGCGGTTCCGGCGGTCACGATCATGTTCCGGGGCTTGCTCGAAGAAGAAATCGAAATCACCTGCGCCAATCGCGATTTGCATTCGGGTGCCTACGGAAATGCTGCTCGCAATCCTATTCAGGTTCTGGCCGAGGTGATTGCCGCCTTGCGAGGCCCGAGTGGGGAAGTGGCGATCGAGGGGTTTTATGACGACGTCAAGGAACTCGGCCGAGAGCTCAAGTCGGAGTTAGATAAGCTCCATTTCGACACCGAGACGTTCCTGAAAAACGTCGGGCTGTCACAGTCTGCCGGCGATCAAACGTATTCCGTCCTGGAGCAGGTTTGGACACGCCCGTCATGCGAAATCAACGGCATTGCGGGCGGATACTATGGCGACGGTTTGAAAACGATCATCCCCTCCAAGGCGACCGCGAAAATATCCTTTCGCTTGGTAGATGGCCAGGACCCCAACCTGATCCGGGCCAAGTTTCACGAGCACATCCGCACCAGAATGCCATCAGACTGCGCTGTTACGTTCACCGAACTTGGCGGAAGCAAAGCTTCGGTCATCCCCTGTGACAGCAAGTACCTGCGGCGCGCCCGTGCCGCATTGAAAGATGAATGGGGCTGCGACTCGGTGCTAATCGGGTCTGGCGGCTCCATCCCGATCGTAAGCGTCATGCAAAGCAAGCTGTCCATCAATTCCTTGCCAATTGGCTTTGCGCGATCCGACAATCGCCACCACAGCCCGAATGAAAAGTATGATCTCTCGAGCTTCCAAAAGGGGATTCGGTCCTGGATCAGAATCTTGGCCGAGCTCTCAGCCGATGAGGGTGATGATGGATATCTGAAGCCGCACCCGCAGGTTTGACGGTACCCCGCAGGAAATGGAGCATAAAATGGCTATGAGAACAGCTTCAGATTTCGATCATTTGGGACCTTTCCTTTCAAAACAGCACCCAGAGTTCCTGAAAATCTTCGAGGCCATCGACGAGCTCCCGATCGATGATGCGCATTGTCATTTGGTAACTGACCGCGAGCCGACAATGACACCAACGCGCTTCCTTGAGCGTATGTCTTTGGCAGCGATGGACACAGTGCCCGTCTATTTCCCTGCAGGTGTCTATGATCAATGGCTCGGCGCTGACGAAAGGATCCGATACGAGCTTAATGCGAAATACGGGATTCAGCAAAAGATCGACGGGATCATTGGTGACATATCGCAGAGTATCTTCGTCAAATTCCTTGTGAAAGAGATGGCGCAGTTTCTCGGTTGCGATCCAAATCTCGAAACCGTCATGGAAGCTAGGAATGATCGCTCAAAGAACTACTGGAGTTACGTAAGCAGCCTGCTTCAAGACGTCAGATATGAAAATGTCATGGTTGATACGGGCTATTGCGAAGGCGCTTCGCGCGCGGAGATCGACCGGTATGAAGAGGGTATCCTACCTTGTCGGATGAACAGACTGGCGCGAATAGAGATGATCCAGAAAGAGCTCTTTCCGCTGGAAATCACGTTCGAGGAATACGAGCAACGGTACACCGCCCGCCTTCTGGACTTGCTTGATGGCACAGGGAACTATGGAAAGAAGTCCTATGGAATGAAATCCTATCTTCTCCCCTACATCGGACTGATAGAACCGCTTTATGACAGGGAAATAGCCCGAGCCTCCTGGCAGGCACTTCGAGCGTCATATCACAACATCCCGACGATGGACCGCCAGTCGGAATACAACTTGTCCAAGGATCTTAGGCGGTACAATTTTACCCTTGCTCTTGAGGAATGCCTCAGGCGCGACATGCCTATGCAAATCCACACGGGTGACGGCGAGGCACCGTCCGTCATCCTTCGCAATCAAGATCCGTTCTACCTTGAAGAAGTATGCCGGTTTGATCGAGACGGCGTTATGCGCATGCCGAAAATTATCCCCCTCCATGCGGGCTACCCTTCGGTGGGAAAGGCCGCCTGGCTCAGTCACCTTTATCCGAATTGCTATTTTGAACTGTCGATCATGACGCCCTTCGTGCACCAGAATCTGTTTCAGCGATATATGCAGGTGATGGAGGTCGTTCCGCTGTCCAAGATCCTCTATGCAAGCGACGCGTTTCACGTTCCGGAATTATATTGGCTCGCTGGGCGTTGGGGCAAGCGATACCTCGCCAAGGCATTGACGGAGTATGTCGTTGGAGGAAGTCTAGACGTTGATGAAGCAATTGAGGGGGCGAGAATGATACTTTATAAAAACAACAGGTCGTTGTACGCGCTCGATTAGGCCTTCGGCCGGACTCGCTCATCTCATCGTTGGTCCTATCGGCCTGATGACTTGACCGGCGGACTGGGTCTTCTATGCACTGGCTGCTCTAGGCCCTAGTGCTGTGTTCCTTGCCGGTTTGCGATAACGCAAACTCTGAAGAGCCCGCGATGCGATTTATGCGCTGAATTCGGCTGTGGAATCGTCGTTTGTCTCCAATATGGTCGCCGATAAAAGTTTTGCTGCTCGGACCAAGGGTTCACGAAAATTCTGGAGGTCGTCAAAGCTAACGCGGGCCACCGGAACCGACACTCCAAGACAAGCTATCAATGTGCCGCCGGGCGCAAGAATCGGT
>NZ_KB902713.1 GCF_000379605.1 Rhizobium giardinii bv. giardinii H152
ATGATCTGGCAGATGTTCGAGGAGGAGCGCGGCAGCCTCGTGCATTACGTCGGCCCGTTCGATGGTTTCCACTGTGTCCCGGCCTCGGTGTCGAAGACCTGCACNGTCCGCTTCGACAACAACAAATACTCTGTCCTCTCAACGGCTGTCGGCCGCCCTGTTGAGGTTCATGCCTATGCCGAGAAGATCGTGATCCGGCAGGATGGCGTGAATGTCGGTGAGCATNCTCGTTGCTTTGGCCGTGGCGAGACGNTCTANGATCCNTGGCATTATGTCCCTGTTCTGGCTCGNAAACCTGGNGCTTTGCGCAANGGTGCGCCGTTCCGNGANTGGGTNNTNCCNGCNGCNATGGAGAAGGTGCGCCGNCGGCTGAAGAGCGTCCATGATGGTGATCGGCAAATGGTCACCATCCTCGGCTGTGTTCCCACCGACGGTCTGGCGGCTGTCGATGCTGCCTGCCAGGAGGCTTTGGATCACGGCGTCTGCTCGGCCTCGGTGATTATCAACATTCTGGCCCGCAGCCGTGATCCGGCTCCGGCCGCAACCCTGCAAACCCCGGATGCGCTGCGGCTGACCCATGAACCGGTCGCCGACTGCGCACGCTATGACAGCCTCAGGAGGGCAAGCTGATGGAACGTTGCTCATCAGTTCGAGAACCTGTGTAGAGAGCGAAGAGTGACGTGATGCAGTGCCTTGCAAGCCTGCTGGAGTGAGAAATGTTCGTCATGTGCGAGGCGAACTGCAAGGGCTTTTCTCCGTTTCAGTTAGCCGACCCATGAGGACGCGATCGGCTGTCTCCTGCTGAAGCCCATATGGGCTTCGGACGTTCGAGCCGCCCGGGTGGGGGCGACAATGAACATCCCGTCGTTAGATAGCCCGGGACCGCCATGGCCGCCTCAAGCCTTCACGTTAAAGCTCATTGCCCTCCCTTCGCCTGTCCAGGAACTGTTCGATCTTAAGCGCCAGCGCCGCGGGCTCGTGGCCAACCGTTTCAAGATGCAGTTCAGGGCTCTCGGGCCTCTCATAAGGCGACGAAACGCCGGTGAAGTTCGCAATCTTGCCCGCAAACGCCTTCTCGTAGAGGCCTTTCGGATCACGCCGCGCGCACTCGTCGAGCGGCGTGTCGACGAAGATCTCGATGAACTCGTCCTCCTCCATCAATTCGCGCGCCATGCGCCTCTCGTCGCGGAACGGCGAAATCAACGAAACGAGAACGATCAGGCCCGCGTCAGCCATGAGCTTGGCAACCTCTGCCACCCGGCGGATATTCTCAACGCGATCGGCTTCGGTGAAGCCAAGGTCCCGGTTCAGTCCGTGGCGCACATTGTCCCCGTCGAGCACATAGGTGTGTTTGCCGCGAGCGTGCAGCAGACGGTCGAGCGCGTTGGCAATCGTTGATTTTCCCGATCCGGATAGGCCCGTGAACCACAGGACCCCGGGCCGCTGGCCCTTGGTCGCCGCGCGCGCGCCTTTGTTCACGTCGGTTGCCTGCCAATGCACATTGTCGGCGCGCCGGAGCGGGAAGTCGATCATGCCGGCGCCGACCGTTGCGTTAGTCGCCCGGTCGACCAGGATGAAATTACCGGTCGACCTGTTGTCCTTGTAGGCGTCGAAGGCGATCGGCGCCTGGGTCGAGATGTTGCAGACACCGACTTCATTCATCTGCAGGGATTTCGCGGCCTCTCGGGCGAAGCTGTTAATATTGACCTGGTGCTTCAGCGCCGTGACCGTTGCGCTAACACTGTCCGTTTCCGTCCGCAGAATGTAGCTTCGCCCGGGAAGCATGGGGTTAGCGCCGAACCAGATGACATGTGCCTGCAACTGGTCCGCCACAAACGGTCTCGATGCTGGTGCTGCCAGCATGTTGCCGCGCGAAGCATCGACCTCGTCCGTAAGGACAAGTGTCACGGCCTCGCCCTCAGCGGCGACGGCCAAACTCCCGTCGAACGTGACGATCGCCTTGACTGACGAACGCTGCCCGGACTTTGCAACAACGACCGGATCCCCAACAGAGATTCTGCCGGAAGCAACCTGCCCGGCATACCCGCGAAAATCCGCATTGGGCCGCACCGCCAGTTGAACCGGAAAGCGGAACGGCCTTTCCTCAACGAGTGGGTCGAGTTGCACCGTTTCGAGGTATTCGAGAAGTGCTGGCCCAGTATACCAGGGTGTGTCCTTTGATGCAGAAATGACGTTGTCGCCGAACCGCGCCGAGATCGGGATGGGTTGGATGCTGGCAAAGCCCAGTGTCTTTGCAAAGAGCATGTAGTCCACGGCGATTTCGTCGAAGACCGATTGTCGGAAGTCGACGAGGTCGAGCTTGTTGACCGCCAGCACGACATGGCGGATGCCGAGCATCGAAGCAATATAGGAGTGACGCCGCGTCTGCTGGAGGATCCCTTGGCGGCTGTCTATCAAGATCACAGCCAGGTCGGCTGTTGAAGCGCCGGTCACCATGTTGCGCGTATACTCCTCATGGCCGGGAGTGTCGGCAACAACGAACTTTCGTTTCGACGTGGCGAAGTAACGGTATGCGACGTCTATAGTGATGCGCTGTTCACGCTCCGCCTCGAGCCCATCGAGAAGCAGGGCCAGGTCGATCTCCCTCCCACCGATGCGCCCGAGATTTGCCAACTGATCCTCGAAGATCAGCTTTGCGTCGTAAAGCAAGCGTCCGATCAGCGTTGACTTGCCGTCGTCGACCGAACCACACGTGATGAACCTCAGGACCGACTTTTTGTCGTGCTCGGTAAGATGCGCCTCGATGTCATGCGGCGGCACCGTTTGAAGATACGACATCAGAAGTACCCCTCCCGCTTTCTTTTCTCCATCGCCCCGGCTTCGTCCAGATCGATCAGGCGACTCTGCCGTTCCGACGTGCGCACCGTCAGCATTTTCCGCAAGATGTCCGGAACCGTGGCTGCGTTGGATTCAATCGCGCCCGTCAGCGGATAGCAGCCGAGCGTGCGGAAACGGACCAGGCGCTCCGTAATCTCTTCTCCAGGCTGAACTGGCATTCGGTCGTCATCGACCATGATAAGCACGCCACCGCGCCGCACCACCGGCCGGCGTGCCGCGAAATAGAGCGGTACGATCGGAATGTTCTCGCGCCGGATATATTGCCAAATGTCGAACTCGGTCCAATTAGAAAGCGGGAAGACCCGCATCGTTTCGCCCGGCCCGACGCGAGCGTTATAGGTCTTCCACATCTCGGGCCGCTGATACTTCGGATCCCAGCCATGCTGTGCGTTGCGCATCGAGAAGATGCGCTCCTTGGCCCGCGACTTCTCCTCATCGCGCCTCGCTCCGGCGAGCGCTGCGTCAAAACCGTATTTTTCCAGCGCCTGCCTGAGCGCAATTGTCTTCATGAGATGGGTGTGGACGTTGGACCCGTGGGTGAAAGGCCCGATTCCCTGATCGATCCCGTCCTGATTGACGTGCACCAGAAGGTCGAACCCTACTTCGCGCGCTATCCGGTCACGAAACTCGATCATTTCCCGGAACTTCCATTTGGTGTCAACGTGCAGGAAGGGGAAAGGTGGTTTGGCCGGGTAGAACGCCTTCGTCGCCAGATGCAGCAAGACCGACGAGTCCTTGCCGATGGAATAAAGCATAACCGGGTCGGAAAACGTTGCAACGACTTCTCGAAGCACATGAATTGCTTCCGCTTCAAGACGTTGGAGGTTGCCATGAGACATATGATGTTTATCCCTTTGAGACGAATTCGTCATCAATCTCAAAGAATCTCGCATAAGGTCCGTCTGCAAAGTGACGTCGCAACGCGTCGAAATTCTCTACCGTTTCGTCCAGCGGCCGCCATTCCTGGCGCTGAAGGATCGCGCGGCTAGAATGCTGAAGCGATGGAGCGCCCAGAAAATCCCAAATTGTTTCCAAGCATGCGGCCGGTTCACTAAGGAGCCTCTCATATTCGATCTCGACTAAGCTGGCCGAAGCGAATGATTGCTCGACCCGAACGTGGAAATCGTCGGCGGCATTGAAGTAGGCCTCGCAGGAGGCGATAGGCAATTTTACCCGTGGCGGCGGTGCCGCATCGTCATCCGAAGTGAACTTTAGCCATTGGCGGCTTTGCCTTGCCTGCTCCAGCGACCGCAGGGACTCCAATGTATTCCGCCGGTACAAGAAAATGACCTTGAGCCCTGGCCAGTGGGCGAGCTCGTCAAAAAAGCCCGGGCGTTCTATAAACTGAGGCTCGTTGATCTTGCACCCGACATGCGTCACCTTCTTGTCGCTACGCCTCGGGAAGCGCAAATAGGCGAGTTCGAGGAGCTCACGATCGCTCCGTAACAGACGATCCTTATCGGGCCAATTTGTATCATACGTGTTAAGTAACTCGCCGTTGCTCAACACGTTCGGATGCTCATTTAGCAAAGCTTCGAGATAGTGCGTTCCAGTCCTTGGCATCCCAAGGATCACAAATGGTTCAGGTGACAGTGCGGAATGGGTCATTGCTTGTGTCCTCAACATTGTTCGCGAAGGTGTGTGCGGGGCCAGCACTAGAATTCTCTGGCCGCGCAGAGCGGCGCGAGTTCATAACGCGCGGCTTTCTTCCGGCAATTTTCAAATAAAGGTCACGGATCAAGGGGCGGCGTCATTTTGCATGAGGAGGCCAGCACCCGGTTCATGGCGACGCGTTCCATGCGCGGCTAGATCGATCGCTTCCATGCAGGACTTCCCTGCACGCTTGCGATGCTGTGCTGCAGTTGCTGCACGACGGTGGCGCCTGCCCCCGCCGAAACGCGGGGCTTCTCACGAACAAGCTGTCCATCAGACCGATGCCATCCTCCGGAAACCAGCTCCCGATATAAAGCTCCTCGAGTCGATGTGTATCGACGCGGGATGGCACAGCGCACATCTCGGCGGCATCAACAAAATTCATGCTCGCCTCCAGGGCTGCGCCCAATTGCGAGAGCCCGGCTTCCGTGGTGTGCTCTTTGGGTGCCCAGGCCCCGTATGCTTATGTTGAGGCCGCTGAGGCCTGGTTCCCGAGACTGCATCGCGCGTCTCCTTCTTGTATGGGCGACGTCAAGGCATCAGACGCCGGCGAAACAGAGCTGCCGACAGGAAGAAGGGCAGTACCGCGTAGATGCAGAGCGCACCGATATGGAGGCCCATGTTACCGGCCGGACGGCTAAGCAACGCCGGACGAATGAGGTCGATTGCATGTGCCAGCGGCAGGAAATGTGCTGCCTGCTGAAAAACGTTGGGCAATTGGGCAACCGGAAATACGGCGCCGCACAGGAACAACATGGGCGTGAGGACGAGCGTTTGGTAAAAAACGAAATAGTCGTAGCTGGGAGCAAGCGCAGTGATGACCATTGCCAGGCTAGCGAAGGCTAATCCAGTAAGCGCGATGACTGGCAGCGCGTAGAGGACGGACGGCCACGCCGCATAGCCCAGCAGTGTGGCAACAACTGTAATTCCCGTGCCGGCGAGAAAGGCCTTTGTGGCTGCCCACGCCAATTCGCCGAGAACGATATCGCCAAGCGTAAGCTGCGTGTAGAGGATTGCTTCCCATGTGCGCTGAGCGTGCATACGAGCAAAAGCCGCGTAAATCGTCTCGAATGTCGCGGCGGTCATTGCGCTTGTCGCGACCATGCCGCCCGCCAAAAATGCCACATACGAGGTGCCGTCAATACGACCTACAACCACCCCGAGGCCAAAGCCGAGACCAAACAGGTAGATCATAGGATCGGCAAGATTACCGAGAATGGACGCGAGCGCAACCTTTTTCCACGCCAGATAGTTGCGGCGCCAGACCGCAATCCAATTCCAGGCGTTGGCGGGCAGGGCCGCAGCACACAGTTCACGCATCGTTCATTTCTCCATTTCGCGCCCGGTCAGCCGCAAAAAAACATCCTCCAGATTTGGCGGACGCTGCAGAAGGCGCAATCCCGCATGCCCGCGCAGTTGCAGGCGCACCTGTTCCGGATCGGGTGCATAACAAAAGAGAGTTTCGCCGCTCACCTCGATGCGCTGCGCATACGGACTGATGAGCGAATGCAGTTCATGCGGATTGCCGCCATAGATCTCGATGACTTGGCACCCGATCTGCTCCTCGATCAGCGCATGAGGATGGCCTTCGGCTATCTTGCGGCCTTTTTCGAGCACGCACAGCCGATCGCACAACCGCTCGGCCTCTTCCATGAAGTGGGTCGTCAAGATAATCGTCTTGCCGCGCGCCAAAAGCGAGCGCAGGCGCTCCCAAATCAGGTGGCGCGCGTGCGGATCAAGACCGGTGGTCGGCTCGTCCATGACAAGCAGCTGCGGATCGTTGATCAGCGCACGCGCCAGCGTCAGGCGCCGCTTCATGCCGCCGGACAGTTCCGAGACCCGCGCATGCGCCTTACTCTCGAGGCGGGCGAACTCGAGTAGCGACGGTATAATCGCTTCGACCTCGCGCGTGCTCATGCCGAAGTAGCGCCCGAACACCAGTAGATTTTCGCGCACAGTGAACTCAAGATCGAGGTTGTCGAACTGCGGGACCACGCCGATGCGTGCGCGAGCCAAGCGAGCTCGAGCAGGCACCGGCACGCCGAGCACCGTAATCTCCCCTGCATCAGGCGATGTCATGCCGAGGACCATACGTGCGATCGTGCTTTTGCCCGCCCCGTTCGGCCCCAGCAGGCCGAAGCATTCACCAGCCGCAACGCGGAACGACAGCCCGTCGACAACTACCTTGCCCTCATATGTCTTGCTTACCCCGGCGAGATCGATTGCTACCGTGGACATATGATCATCTAACCGTAGTCGTTGCGGCGTCTGGCGATTGCTCAGTTATCTGAGTTCTCGTGAACAGCTGGCCGTCGCACCATACGTGTCCGACGCGTTCCCACTCGCAGGCTGCAGCGGCATCCGGGAAAAAGCCACATCCATGGTAGTTGGCGCTCGTATTGCAAAGCAGCGGAATTCCAGTGAGCTTTTCATATTCGATGAGCAGCTCGACGACTTTGTGTTGAGAGCTTCTGGATATCGTCTGCAGCCGGGCAGATCCGTCGAGATGTACAACAGCGGGGACTTTGTCCTGCCATTCCATTCGCGTCTGATGATCGAACAGCATGTATGGATCGGGCGTTCCGGGGCTGAATATTTCCGGCGCTCGGTCTTCCAGGCATATCGGCGCCACGGGGCGGAAGTGTTCGCGAAGTTTGACTTCGTTCAAAAAATCCTTCATTTCGGGCGAAGTCGCGGATGCGAGAATGCTTCTGCCTCCCAACGCTCGTGGTCCAAGCTCGGCGCGCCCGGAAAGGAAAACCACGGGCCTGTTGCCGGCGAGAATACTGGCGAGTTCTCGCATACTGCACGGCGTGGCCTCCCATCCGGTCGGCACATGGCCACTTTGCAGCACCGGGCCACTGTAGACCGACCATTCCAGAGGGACGAAGCCTTGCTGCGCCACCATTGCGCTGCAAGCGGCACCGATTGCCGAACCGCTGTCATTCGGGAAAGGCGGCACCCAGACGGAATCGAATAGGCCCGCCCCCCGCAGTGCGCTGTTCCATTTGATATTGAGGCCGCAACCGCCCACTATACACAAATTTTGCTGTCCCGGATACGCATAACGCTTCAAGACGGTTGTCATCTCGCGGACGAGGAGACGCTCGAGAAAGAGATGAAACGATGCAAGCACATCTTCAGGCGCCTTTGCCGCCAATCGGAAGACGCTGGCATCGAAAAAATCGTGCACAGCCGCAAGCGTCGCCTCTGCACTGTTGATATCCGCGCGGTAACGATGGGCAGCCTCGGTGTTGCCGGCAAAATGCTCATCGTAGAGCCCCTGGAACACGTCGACGATGCCTTCATCAACCGACCCCAGGGCTATGTAAGCCATCAGCTTGCCGGCAATACCTAGATCCCAGCCAGCGCGGCTCGCCCGCTTATAAGGTCCGAAATAATGGCCGGCGGCAGCGTAGGCTTGGCCGATCACTGGGAACAGGCATTCGAGGAAGCGGGCGCCCCCGCCATCCACATAATAGAGGCGCGGAAAGATGCAGCCATCCCACACCAAGCAGAACGCGGGTTGTCCAGCCTTCGCAAAGGGGCTGGTGCAGTATGCGGAGGCCACATGGCCCGTCACATGGGGATAGCTTTTGTACGAAAAGATCCGGGCATCAAGCACCAAGCCGGAGCCGTCGAGGCAATCGAGAAGGCCCTCGGCATGGCGCTCGACATAAGGCGCCCCCTTGAGTGTTAGGGGAACCACGCCGCTGAGGACCTGGAACTGCGACTCGTCCTCACCGTCCCAGCCGTCGATAACAAACTGATCAACATCGCACGCATTCAGACCGTGTTCGGCCAAAGCGGTGACAACAGCGTCGAGATTGTCGATTGTTTGATATCGCGGATTGTTGTTCCGCTTTTCCTGCTCCACGCAGAAGACGAGACGCCCATCTTCGATAAGGGCGACAGCCCCGTCATGGGTCAGCTTGATACCACAGATGCGCATAACGTCTCCATGTCTAGTCGACAATTCGGTTCATGGGGTATCGGAAACTGGATTCCGGAAAAGCGAGAGCAGACAGTCTTCGTTGATCGATTCACCCCGGCACTCATGACGCTCTACCTCGACCAAGGTTTCGCTCAGCATAGCGATGACCGTCTCGGCACCGGCAACGTGACCCCAGCGCCGGCAATTAGCATCGCGTGCGGAGCCGAAGACCAGGTGGCCGCCTGGCGCAAGCAGCTGTACTATGTTGCCGACGGCCGCGCGCATTTCGGCTATGTCTCCGACATAGTAGAGCACCTCGGCCACCACGATCAGATCAAACGGCTCCTCAGTCGAGAACTGTTGAATATCGGAGACAATCCAGCGGATGTGCGGCGGCTCCTTCATCCGTCGACGAGCCAGCTCTATTGCTCGCGGCACCACATCGATTACTGTGAGCCGTTGGCAGGAGGGAGCTAGTCGTTCTGTGAATACGCCCGCAGCGCACCCTACTTCGAGTGCATTTGTGATAGAGCCTCGACCAAGAGACAATCGAAGCATTTGCGTGTGACGTTCCCGCTCGAACGGATTGCCGGCGAGTCGCCACGGATCGTCTGCGGCCAGTTCCCGACTCAATAATTCATGGTTTGTGTTCTGGGTCAAACTCGTCCACCTGGCTAGATTAACTGTCACTCGTCGCTGCAAACGACGTCAGATGTCATGGGCCTTGTGGAATCGCGCGCGAGATTGAACCTGCGAAGCGGAGCCGACCGGGTCGAGTACTCGGCAATGTTTGATTCAGCCATCGGTTGGGTGGGGACCTGCTTTCCACCCTTGTTTGATGCGTCGGGAGTAAAGCTGCGAGACAGCCAATCGCTGTTGCTCAATGTGCACAGCGCGTAGGCTTTCAGGGGCAATAGGAGAAAAATATTGATGAATGTGTGCAGCGAAAAACCCAGAAACCGAAGCTGACGAGCGCGAAAAGCCACCACGGTACAGCGTATAAACGTCATGGACACGATCATCAGGACTGTCCACCAAGGCACGGTGGCTGTCAGTGCCAGCTCTGCGAGCCCTGTCAGCACCGACAGCGCAAGAAGTAGCGGGCCAAGATTCTGTCCGACTACGTCCAGTGTGAGATAGCGATCCAGGCTGGGCAGTAGGCGCAGCCCAAGCAACGTGTCCCGGAAGGTGCTGCGTGCCCAGCGAAGTTGTTGGCGCAGATACGGTCCTAGTTTGTCCGGAACGACAGTAGCTGCGATAGCGCCTGGAACGTACTCGGTCCGAAATCCTGCCTTCAGCATAAGGATGGTGAGATGGCGATCCTCGCCGAAGTCGCTTGGCTTGCCCCGAAAAAATTGCGACTCGTACTGATCGAGCAGCGAAAGCAGCGCGGACCTGCGATACATGGCACATGGGCCGCAGCAGCACATAACGGCCCCGAAGTGAGCCTGTGCCGCACGTTCCTCGTTGCATGCCAGCCAGTACTCCATATCGATCAACCGGGTCAACCAGGTGTCGCTCCGATTGCTGGCCGTCAATTGCCCCATGGCCGCGCCGACCATTGGATCTTGCATCTTCGGCACAAGCTTTGCGATGACGTCGGGGGCAAGTATCGTGTCTGAGTCGACGTTCAGCACCAAATCTCCGGAGGAGCGGCGTATCGCGGCAATCTGAGCCTTGCGCTTACCAACGTTCTGGGGAAGCAGAATGATATTGACCCTGGGATTGCGCGCGAAGCTGACATGTACAGATTTTACGGCTTCCCGATTTCTGGAACCGTCATCAATCACATAGATTTTGACGTCCCCGGCGTATTCCTGGTTTGTAATGGAAGCCAGACACTCCGAAAGCGTGTGCGGGTCTTCGTTGAAACAGGGGACGATGACATCGACACTCGGCAGCTGGCCGGAGCTGACCAAGCCCTCCGACGCTGATGAGTTGTTTGCCGGCACAGCGTAAACGACCTGCATGCTTTTATAAGCAGTCGAGAGCAGCGCATAGAGCGAGATGGCGACCGCGCTCGTTGTATCAAGCAGATTCATGGAATATCGCCTTCAATAATCTCGAGGAAGCGCGCTGATGACAAATCCGCGGTCATGCAAAGCTGGAATAATGCGAGATAGCGCCGCGACGGTCTGGTAGCGCAGACTGGCGTCATTGTCCGGTTGCAACTCGCTGGGAGGGCACCCGTCGTGCAAGAGAACAATTGCGCCCGGCCGGATGGAGTCGAGCACGGCACTGACGATGGCGTCCACCCCGGGGTTAGACCAGTCGCGCGGATCTACCGACCAGTGGACGGCGGTCAGTCCAGCGCTCGCCACCGTAATGAGGACTTCTTCGGTCCAGATCCCATACGGTGCGCGGATGTACCGCACCGAGGCTTGTCGGGACGCGCTTTTGATCGCTCTGTCCGCCTCGAGTATTTGACTTTGTACTTCGCTTGGTTCGCATATGGACAGGTCCGGATGCGTCATCGTGTGGTTAGCGACCTCGTGCCCTTCCGCGATCATTCGTTGGATCAGTTTTGGCTGATCTGCCGCGTACTCGCCAATGACGAAGAAAGTCGCCGGCACCTGGTGTTGGGCCAACACGTCAAGAACTTCAGGTGTAAAAATTGGATGAGGACCGTCGTCAAACGTTAAATAAACGCTGCGCTGGCCGGAGCCATCAGCGCACTCGCTGGGCACTTCGGACAAGCAATCGAGTTGTGTCATAGCTCCGGCCCGTTCCGATCTATTATCGCACCGGTGGGCCAATCGGACATTGAACGTCCAACCGGCAGAACGATGACCAGTGGATCCTCGACGCGTGTGGGCGGCAGATCGACACGCGCATGTGGAAGTGTCGACCTTACGCTAATTCCCGACAGAACAGTCACCGGCCCGTGTCTGCCGAACCTTTCAACATGTTTCCGCAGCTCTGGCCGAACGGTACCGAAAGCGAATGGAACTTGAAGCTCCTGCAGTGTCGGAGACAAGGCGTGGATTGAATGGGAGATTCCGAGCCCCTCAAGATTCGGACGCACCCCATATAAGCCTAGTTCAGCCACCAGCAGGTCTACTCCGTCAACCTTGATGAAACGGCGCAGCAATCCCATATGAGCCGCCACGCCACTTGAGTCATAGCCGATTGCCCGAAGCTCAGGCCTTGCTCCGGCCCAGCTTTGGCTCCCGCTGAACGGCTTTGCATTGAAGACTCCAGTCGGCCCGTAGGTTTTGCGAAAGAACTCGGCAAGTTCGACATGGTCGGCGAGTTCCAGCTCGTTTTCCCAGCACAGCTTCCACCGCACCTCAGAGCGCATGCAAAGCCCTCCTTCTTCTTTTTTCTTGCTGCTTTTCGGAAGACCGCATTATGGGACCGAAGCAGCTGTCAGTTCGCTGCATGCCAGACAGCGACACTGGGGTTCGCGATATTGGCCAAGTGAGATGATCGCACGTTTCGACAGTGCTCGCGCCTGAAGTGATAAACTCGCTCAATACTTCCGACCTTCCTGAGCCACTCGTAATTTGTGTCGACTTACTTGTCTGGTAACCACCAAACTTGTCGGATTATCGACATTTTTCCTAATGCATCATCACGGGAGATTGGTAAAATTGATTGTTTGGATGGCATGTATCCATGCTGTGGATAGACCTGAACTTCCTCATGCGCTCGACGCGCAGATGACCGCGCGAAATGCCACTGCGGGCGGAGCGTGATTTTGGGGCCGGTCGGTCGCATACGTGGCTTCCCCCACTTAAGCGCCTATGTCGGCGATGAGCAGTCGAAGTGAATGCTGGAGAACCTGTCCCTACGCTGCGTGCGCAAGGCTCGCCTCGGCGCCCGCAACGACGCGAGCGTTTCATGATTTCCTGACAAAAACTGCATAAAGGACCTAAGGCTGCCTTATTTCTTGACGCTGTCAATCTGGGTCCTGTTCGCCATCGACTGCAGTGGGGCGTGTAGACGCTCTTTTCGCCGCAGCATTGCCGCCATCGCTGCAGATCTCTTCGATGCGGCTTAGTAAGCTGAAAACATCCTGTAAAACCTCCTCATCGAAAGTCCGCAACTTCACTATGGTAGCCAACAGCAACACCGCTTTGGTTTCAGTATCGCCCCAAAGATGGGGTGCCGCCGGCGCGATGATCTCTTCCGGAGTTGCATCCAAAACATGGGGTAATCGCGGCGCGATCGTCCCAGGCCAGGTAATAAAATGACGGCTGGCGAGGTGGTTGCCCCCGATAAGATGGAAATACGGGCTCACGATTGGCACCGGGCCCAAACATCATTGGAGGCAACCATGAACCAATATATCGGACTCGACATTTCATTGAAAGATACCGCGATCTCGATCCGACAGGAGGGTAAGCGGATATGGCGGGGCAAGTGCCCTTCGGACCCAAAGCTTTTGGCGCAGCTGGTCCGCAAGCATGCCCCGCACGCCAAGCGCGTTGTATTTGAGACGGGGCCACTGTCGACGTGGTTCTATCATGCGCTGACGGCCGAGGGGGTGCCGGCGATCTGCATTGAAGCGCGACACGCGCAAAAGGTCTTGAACGAGACGCTCAACAAGACCGACGCCAATGATGCGGATGGCTTGGCCCAGCTGGCCGAAGCCGGCTTCTACAAGGCGGTCCGGGTAAAGGCGTTCGACAGCATGTTGACGCGCACGCTGGTGGCGGCTCGCAACCAGCTTTTGAGCATCTCAACCCAGCTCAGCAATCAGATCCGCGGCCTGATGAAGACCTTCGGTCTTATCGTCCCCAAAGGAACAGGTCGGATATTCGATGGCAATGTGAGGAACCTCTTGGATGGGAATGACGGCCTGGCACGGATCATATTGCCTCTGCTTGAGGCGTGGCGCGACATACGCAGGCGCGGGGCCGATCTTGATCGCCAGCTTGTTGCAGCAGCGCGGGAGAGCCAGGCGACGAAACTTTTGATGACGATCCCGGGGATCGGCGCCGTCACAGCCGTTTCCTATGTTGCCGCGATTGAAGATCCAGACAATTTTCGAACGTCGCGCTCGGTTGGCGCCTGGCTCGGGCTGACAACGCGGCGTTATCAGTCAGGCGAGGTCGATTATGACGGCCATATCTCACGAAGAGGCGACAACCATCTGCGCTGACTGCTTTATGAAGCGGCGACGGTGATCCTCACGAGAACCAGTGCCAGCAACGAGAGCAGTCTGAAGAGCTGGGGCCTTCGCGCCCGCATATGGGCCACGGCAATTTGCGCCATTGTCAATATCGCCTTCGGATTGACGCAACGAAAGGAAGTTACATGCGTGCGCCATCAGGTGCTGTTGCGGGACTTTGCTCTGCCTCCGCCACCATGTTTGCAGTGGGAATGGCATTTCTAGGTTACTGGGGTTTGTATGAGCCCGGCGGCTGGCGTAGCGCCGACCTAGTCATTGTGGTTTTGGCGCTTGTCGGATTCGCTGCGCTTGGCTCGGTGCCCTGGATTGTTACAACCCCCGTTGCAGATGACGGGGAGGAGAAGGTAGCAGCCGCCCGGCGAGCTTTGGCTTTGGAAGTCGTCTTGATCTGGCTATCTGTTCTCGTCTCAGTCCTCACCTAAGTTTGGATTTAACAGAGCTGGCGACCATTCGATTTGAACCATGGACACGGACAAGAAGTTGTTGCTGCGGCCCGAGGATCGGGTGCGGCTGGAAGGTTAACTGTCGATCCACAAACGGTTCGCAGAGGAGGTGACGTCGTTTGCGTCCGATGAGCCGGGAGATTTGAGCCCTGATGCCGGGGCTGAGGGCTCGGGGGGAACGACGACCCCTGACCGTTTTCACGACACGCCGCCCCCGATGTCGCTAGCATCATGATCAGCGATCCTGGACCCTAGGGTGACTTCTCAAAGGTGTGTCGCCAGAAGCTTGCATGCGCGGTGCGCACGTCGGCGATCTCCGGTGCCATTGATAAGGACCCGCACGTTGACCCATTCGGGCGCCAACAGCCTGACCGGCATTCAAAGGTCAGTCGCCGTAAGTCATAGCTCCGGCCCCATTCGATTGACTATGCCACCTCACGGCCAGTCGCACGTCGAGCGCCGGACTGCAGAACGACGACAAGCGTCACCGACCATGGGGGAATATTGGCCTGAACTAGCGTCTGCAAGAATGGAACGTTCTGATGTATGCCCCCTGGAGAATTGCTGTCCGCTGAACGACATCCAATGGGCTATCGATGCTTGACTCCGATCAACTGATGTACTTCATGCATCCACGCCATGGATGAAGGAAAATATGCGTTTCAAGGGCCTTGACTTAAATCTCCTCGTCGCGCTCGACGCGCTGATGACCAAGCGTAACCTCACTGCGGCGGCCCGCAGCATCAACTTAAGTCAGCCGGCAATGAGCGCGGCCGTCGCCCGGTTGCGCGCCTACTTCGGCGATGAGTTGTTTACAATGAATCGCCGAGTACTCGTCCCAACGCCGCGTGCGGAAGGGCTCGCCTCAGCAGTCCGCGAGACACTCCTCCACATCCAGCTCTCCATCATTTCCTGGGAGCCATTCAATGCTCTCCGATCTGATCGGTGCTTTAGGATCATCCTTTCCGATTTTATCTCGCTTACTTTTTTTGATAAGGTCGTGAAGCGAGTGGCGCAGGAAGCTCCTGCGGTCAGCTTCGAGTTTCTCCCGCTTGCCGACGATTTCGAGGAGCTTCTGCGAAGCGGCGACGCTGATTTTCTCATTCTCCCGGAGTTGTTTATGTCGAACGCGCATGCTCGCGCGAGATTGTTCGACGAGACACTCGTCTGCATAGGCTGCGGTACAAACCAGCAGCTATCAGAGCCGCTAACATTCAAGAGATACATGTCAATTGGCCATGTTGCGCCCAAATTCGGAAATGCGCAGAGGCCTTCCATCGATGAATGGTATTTGCTCGAGCACGGTTTCACTAGACGTGTTGAAGTCGTCGTGCAGGGCTTCAGCATGATTCCTTCAATGGTGTCGGGTACTGACCGTATAGGGACCATGCCGTTGCGGCTCGCGCAGCATTTCGCAAAAACAGTTCCGCTACAGATCGTTGAGCTTCCTCTGCCACTTCCTGCTTTCACTGAGGCCGTCCAGTGGCCTGCACTCCACAATAGTGATCCGGCGAGCCTGTGGATGCGGGAGATCTTGTTGGACGAGGCGTCACGCATGGCTTCGCCGCGTAACGCCGGGGCGGGGCGGTGAATGTTCGCGGGAATGGCATCTCTCCGCCCACCAGGCGGAAATACTTGTGCAGGCTGTATAAACCGCTCCCCGATGCCATTCGCTCATTGGCAATAGGTTCAGCCTTCAATCTTTTGCGACTGACTGGGTGCCGAAAACGCCCCAGGCGGCTGATCGGTACCATCTCATGTGGAGTCCGCGTCCGGAGATCCCCTGATGATTGGGCGACTGCTACTCGTTTGTTTCCGGACGTGCGTTCAACGCGGTCGATTGATCTCGGCTTACCGGCTAAACGGTAGAAGAATCGGCATGGACAAGCCGGACGGTAATGTCGACGAAGCGCCTGCCGCCTTTTCAAGCCGCGGCGCTCAATGAAGTTTACAAATCAGACCCGAGCGGGAGAATAATCGTTTGGGTCTGGCAGGTGTGGCGAAACCATGCGCGACGCCTCCTCTACCAACAGCTCACGGATCCAGAGGCTCGCCGGATCACTATTGTGAAGCGCAGGCCATTGAACGGCCTCGGTGAACGGCAGGTGTTGTGGCAGCGGAAGCTCAACGATCTGCAACGGTATTGTTTTTGCGAAATGCTGCGCCAGCCGCAGGGGGATGGTTCCTATCCGCTCGGTTTCCGAAAGCATAGGCGGAATCAAACTGTAGCCGTGTACGACGACGTCGATCCGTCTCTTGCAACTGTGCCCGAGCAGATATCGTTCCTCGATGCCTAGCCTCAGGGTATCGCCGAACCCGACGACGACGTGTCCCATCGACATGTATCTGTCGAATGTTAGCGGCTCTGACAGCTGCTTGTTCGAGCCACAGCCCACACACACGTGGACATCGTCGAACAGTCTCGATCTGGGGAAGGCATCCGACATGAATATTTCCGGCAGAATCAGTAGATCAACGTCACCGCGCCGGAGGAGGTCCTCATTGTCGTCAGCAGGAGGCCGAAACTCGAAGCTCACAGCAGGAGCTTCCCGCGCTGCGCGCTCTATGATCTTCTCGAAGAATACGAGTGTAACGTAGTCGGAAAGGATGATCCTAAAGCACCGGTCCGATTGAGCCGGGTTGAAAGGCTCCCATGTAATGATAGATAGTTGGATCTGCAGCAGAGCTTCTCGGACCGCCGAGGCGAGTCCTTCCGCACGCGGAGATAGAACGAGTTCTCGGCCGTTCATCGTAAAGAGATCATCGCGGAAATAGGTGCGCAACCGGGCGACGGCCGCGCTCATGGCCGGCTGGCTTAAGTTGATACGGCGGGCCGCCGCAGTGAGGTTGCGCTCGGTCATCAAGGCGTCTAGCGCAACTAAGAGATTTAAGTCCAGGCCTTTGAAACGCATATCGTCATCTATCCAATCCGTGGATGTATGCCATCCAAATGTCAGCACCCTTCGTTATTAATACAAATTGTCCAAAATCAAGGCGAGCCGCCGGCGCAAACAAGAGGGGTCAACGAACATGGTCTCTGGGGCGCATGTTTTCCACGGTGTCGGCCAAACGCGGGCGCTGCATGCTGTGCCGTCCAATGGCCAACCGATCGCGCTCCTTTAAACCCAGCCTGACCGCTATGACGACGCAATTCAAGATGGGCCCGCGTGGCTGCTTGTGGCGATGGAGCAGGGCACACGCGGTGGTTGCTTCTGCCTCGCTGGATTGGGGCAAGACGGCAAGGTGGCCAGATCCGGCCTGCGGCGTCACGGCATTTGTCGCCTCCCGCATGCCGGGCGCCATATGTGGAACGGCCCGCGTGTCAAGGAGCATTTTCTGACGATATTCGCCGTGGGGTTGGTAGCGGTCATATGTCCGGCCTTTGTGTGCGGCGCATGACCGCTGGCCTTGATGAAGTCCGCAAGGCGAGGGGTTAATCAATCAAACGCGCTTTGAGCGCATGTCGCCGCGACCTCACTCGCCTTGGGATTTCGTCCCCGGGGAATCATCGTCTTTTCATGCACCTTGCCTCTGCCGGCTATCGCGCCGATTAGTGTGTTCTTGTCGCAATTGGGCTCAGGCGCTCGCAACGTCCTTTGCCCGCTCCAGCCCTCGATATACACCACCCTTGGTCAGCAGCGCCCAGATGATTCTCGCCATCTTATTGGCGAGAGCCACGGCCGCAACCTTGAAGGGGCGTCGCCCCAGCAGGTCGCCCAACCATTTTGGCGCATTGGCATGGCCCCGCACGTAACGCAGAACCGCGGTCGCCCCAAGCACCAACAGCGAGCGAAGCTCCGGATTGCCCATCTTTGATATCCCGACCAGACGTTCCTTGCCGCCGCTCGAATGTGGTTTCGGCGTCAATCCCAGCCAGGCGGCGAGATGTCGACCGGATTTAAATCCACTGGGATCTGGAATGAGCGCTTTGATGGAAGCTGCCGTGATCGCGCCGACGCCGGGAATTGTGGTCAGCCGTCGCATGTCTTGATCACGCTTCGCTTCGGCAACAAGCTCTCGCTCCAGTTTGTTGATCTGCAGCGCCAGCGCCTCGATTTGGTCGGCAATTGTCGTCAAAGCGAAGCGGGCTGCTTTGGGCAAACGTTTGTCGGTCTCATCACGGACGATTGCCATCAGGCCTACAATCTTCGTCGTACCGATGCCGGCGATTATTCCCAGATCCGACAGGTGCGCACGCAGAGCGTTGATCGCCTGAGTTTGCTGACGAACGAGAAGGGCGCGTGTCTTCAACACCATCCCCGCCGCCTGCTGCTCAGCCGATTTCACTGGAACGAAACGCATCGTCTTGCGTGTCACCGCCTCGCTAATCGCTTCAGCATCGTCTGTCTTCCCCCGCT
Source organism: Rhizobium giardinii bv. giardinii H152 (assembly GCF_000379605.1). GTDB lineage: Bacteria > Pseudomonadota > Alphaproteobacteria > Rhizobiales > Rhizobiaceae > Pararhizobium > Pararhizobium giardinii. Next base: position 18,385 of record NZ_KB902713.1, read on the forward strand.
TCACGAACGGTTTGACGTAGGCTGGTGGGATCAATCGCACCTCGTGACCGAGCGCGCCAATTTCGCGCGCCCAATGATGCGCGCTGCCGCAGGCTTCGATCCCAACCAGGCATGCTGGCTGCTTTTCGAAAAACCTGAGCACTTCGGCCCGGCGCAGTTTGCGGTTTAGGATAGGGGTACCCTCAGCGTCGGCGGCATGAACCTGAAAGAACTGCTTGGCCAAATCTAACCCGATGGTGGTAATCTGCTTCACGGAACGGCTCCTACTTTGTGGCGTTGAGATCAACGACCACGTTTTAGCACCTGGATGCTGTCGTAGCGGGCTGTTCCACCTCATCAATCAAGGTGAGACTCAGCGTCAATCAGGATGAGACTCGGCGGCGGGGGTGTGACGAAGGGAGGGCGTAGCCCGACCGGAGTTACACCCCCGCCGCGGCGCAATTTTTCGGCGTCTGATGATCGCGGTTAGCCCGTTAGCGTGGGTGATTTTCTGAGAATGGAGAATCACCTTTGTGCCGGGTCGCCATGTAACCGATCATCAGACGAGGCTTTTTATGAAGTACCGACAAAACAATTCCATCGAGGTCTCCGCCGCCAAGGCGTCGATCAGCCGGGCGACAGCTTACCGCATCGAGAAGGAAGTGCGTCTTCCATCGCAGAACAGGCCGCCGCGCGACCGGCGTCGCCCCGATCCTCTTGAGCATATCTTTGACACCGAGGTTGTTCCGCTCCTCAAGGCCGCTCCTGGCATCCGTGCGGTCGCCGTTTACAACGAGATGCTGCGGCGTCATCCGGAGCTGTCCGAAGGTATTCGCCGCACGCTTGAGCGCCGTATCCGATCATGGCGGGCTGTTCACGGTCAGGAGCAGGAGGTGATCTTTCGTCAGACGCACGAACCCGGTCGGTTGGGACTGTCGGATTTTACCGACATGGGCAGTCTCGGCGTGACGATTGCCGGCCAACCGCTCGACCATCTGCTTTATCACTTCCGGCTGGTCTGGTCGGGCTTCGAGCACGCCCATGTCATCCTTGGCGGCGAAAGCTTCGTCGCTCTGGCCGAGGGCCTGCAGAACGCGCTGTGGTTGCTCAGTGGTTCGCCGCTCTATCACCGCAGCGACAGCTTGTCGGCCGCCTTCCGCAACCTTGATGCCGATGCCAAGGTCGATCTGACACATCGCTACGAGGAACTGTGCGCCCATTATCGCATGACGCCGACGCGCAACAACAAGGGCGTCGCGCACGAGAACGGCTCGATCGAAAGTTCCCACGGCCATCCCAAGAATGCGATCCGCGATGCTCTGCTGATGCGCGGAACCAGGGATTTTGGCGATCTCGTTTCTTACCGCGCCTTCATCGATGAGATCGTCAGCCGCCGTAATGCCGCGCATGGCAAGCGTATCGACGCCGAGCGCCGGCATCTACAGGCTCTCCCCGATCATCGCACCAGCGACTTCGAAGAAATTATCGTTGCCGTATCGAGCACCGGCGGCTTCGTCTTGCGCAAGGTCTTCTACACCGTACCTTCCCGTTTGATCGGCCATCGGCTACGGGTACGTCTGTTCGATGATCGTCTCGACGTCTTCATCGGAGGCACGCATCTGCTGACTTTGCCCCGAGGCCGTGCCCATGCGAATGGCAAGCACGATCAGGTCGTCAACTATCACCACGTCATTCATTCCCTGCGCAAAAAGCCGATGGCACTTTTAGGGCTCGTTTATCGAGACAAACTCTTTCCCCGGCCGGAATATCGAAGGACTTTCGACACTCTCATCGAGCAACTGCCCGAGCGGCAGGCTTGCAAGATCACCGCCGAACTGCTGGCACTGGCGCATGAGCGATATCGACGTCAGTGCCGAGGTGACCCGCTCGGCTGCCGGCAAGACGGCGCGGAAGATCAGGATCGGCACCATCTACCCGGCCACCATCGGCGTGCTGCCGGCATTCCTGTCGAAGATCGCCCGCAAGTATCCCGACATCCAGCTGCAGGTCCAGAGCGGCTCGACCGACGACAGGTCATTCCTCTATCGCCGGGCGATGTTAGCTGGAGGTGCGTTTGAAATAAGGGGCCCCTATAGGGTTGTCGGTTCGGATCCCTCACATCAGGATTTTTGTCAAATGTTCATTCGAGTGGCATCGAATTTCTCCTTCGTAGGCGGATCCACGGTCTGAGCCCAGTCATTACCGGCCCGTCCTCGGGCCTATACAACCTCACATCCGGTCGCCGCTCGTGGCGGCTGCACCATTATCCCGCGTTCGACGGGCACGGGCTCAGGAGAACGGGGCCAAACTCAAGGTCGGCGTTTAAAGCCAAAAGGATCCCCGGTCCGTTCACCTGGATCCGTCAGGACTGATCAGGCCCTGAGGATTAGAAACTGTGTTTCGCAGCAGTTTGTGTTTCAGGCGGTTTTCATGATTGCCCCTTCAATTACGACGCCGGAGTTCACGTACTTCCAGAGTGCAACCAGCAACTTACGGGCCAGCGCTACTATCATCGGCGTTTTAAGGCGGCCTGCATTGCGTGCAATGCGTTCCTTGAACCATAAAGTTAACGCCGATTTCGGTTGATGCCGCAACCATAGCCAGGCGAGTTCGACCATTGTCGCTCGTAGTCGCGGGTTTCCCGCCTTCGAGACACCTTGTTCGCGATTGACGTTGCCGCTTTGCCAAGGGGAGGGGGCGAGGCCCGCGTAAGAGGCAACTTGCCGCCGATTGTCGAAGTGTCGGAATAGGCCTTCCGTGTAGAGTATCGTTGCGAACTCCGGACCAATTCCTCTGATGCTCAAAAGCGCGGCCGCTTCTTTCGGCGCCTCCGGCGTCTCGTGGACGATCAAAGCATCTCGCTCTGCTTCGACGGCCTTGATATGCGTGAGCAATAATTCGAGGCGATCAAGCTCTCTGGAGACTTCCGCTTTCAAATGCTTTGAGAGTGGACGGCCATCTCCAGTTCGAAGCTCGTCCAGACGCTGGCGACGATCTCGATTTACAGGCTCGTAATCTCGTATTCCCTGCGTGAAGAGCAGTCCCTTTATGCGGTTGACGTGGAAGACGCGTTCCGCAATCAGGGTTTTCCGCTCCCGCCCGATCCGTCGGTTGTCCTCCTCCTCGGGCGTGAGAAGCTTGACCATCGAACAGGCACGCGGCTCGCCACGTTTCCATGCCATCAGAGCGCGGATCAAGGTTTCGCCATCGATGCGATCGGTCTTCGCCCGGCGATGCCGGCGCGGCATGGCAATGGATGCGGCCTCGACAATATGGCTCTCGATCCAGGCTTCCTTGCTGAGCACTCGGCCTAACCAGAAGCCGTCGAGTCCAGCCTCTTGGATCACCACCAGTGGGTAAAGCCTCTCTTTGCGTCGCTGTGCTTTCTGGCGAAGTGCGGCAAAACACGAGAATAAGCCGGCGGTGTCGCCACCAGTGACAGTATGGCGAGACATCTTTTCGCTTCCTGGCGATAAAGCTGTCACGAGCCATGTCGATTTGCTCAATTCCAACGAGACGAAAATTGCGCCAAGATCGATGGGGGTAGCGGTCTGCGCTTGAGTTTGATCTGCTGTTATCGGCATGATTGGCCTCCAGAGAGTTTTCTAGCGACCTCACTCTGCCACGGTGCAGGCCGCTACTCACCCCTGATGGGATCTCAAGACGTTCCACCTGGAATCCTCGCCCAACTCATTTCTTCGGGACGGCTTTCGGTTTCGGTTGATACAGACGCCGTTTGACGTTCGAGCGTAGAGCATTGGAGAGATCTTTGTCCGCGATCGAAAGGTCGAACCATTCCTGATCAAAGTAGCCACCGCACCAACGAATGGTTTCAGCATATTCTGGATCTTCCCGATCGGCGATGATCTCCAGGAACCGCTCATAACCGGACGCCACCAACATCCTCGGGCGGTCGCGCCCTTTCGCCGGCGATGCAGCTTCCTTGTTTGGGCGGAGAAGCGAGCGTCAAGAACTCCTCAACCGCGAGGGTGTGCCGCCAGCCATCCCCGAAATCATAGTGGTAGATGAAGACGGCACCTTGCTCGAAGTCCAGCAAGCGAACTTCTCTCTGATCGAATACTCGAGGATCGTCGTCGGTCGCATCCTCCGTCAGCGTCTCGACATCCCCATACCGCAGCCCACCGATGCGGAATTCATATAGATGATAGTTCCACCAGTTGAATGCGGCCTGAATTCCGAGATGCAAATGCTCCAGGTTCCAATGGACGGGCAGGACCAACCGACGCCAGACCTCCGGCTCGATCTCGTCGATGGAAACTCTGATCTGCACAGCGTTTGCGGCTTTGAACATTGCACGAATGAACAAGGTTGGGCGACCATCGTCAAGAAGGCCGCTGGGTTGTCATTGTATTCGAATTGGATCGTCCTGACGGCGATCTGACAGCTTGTGCAGCCTTCGAGGCTTACTATCTCTTGTGTAACCCCGAACTGGAGCGTCGTCATGGATCGAAGCGCGGCCGATACCCTGTCGGAATTCCACATTGAGATTCTTCCGCCGGACCGCGAAGAGATGTGTGCGTCGGATGCAATGACCTGTCCGTGTTGTCGAAGGTTACGTCCGGCATCGAGCATGGATGACGATGGCTGCGGGATTTGCGACGAATGCCTGGCACCATGACCGCCGGCTCCAAAACACCGCCACCTCTTCTGGCGACCTTCGAAGACGCGCTTGCGAAATTGCCGGACGGCTATGTCGACGGATATTTTGGTGGCCGGCCATGGGGCGTGACCGTCAAGCGGTCGGAGGATAGCAAACGGATCTGGCTCTATGGCGAGGAGCTTAGCGCAACAGATATCGTCAGTTTCAACCTCTATCGATTGGCTGAACCGGGGTCGATACTGAAACCGTGCGAAATGTCCTCCGCCAAGGTGATCGAATTCGTTCTCGGTTTCGAGCCAGCATCCGAGAAAGCTGCGTCTCGAAAATAGTGGCCGAAAAATAAGCAGAGGATTATGTTGCATTGCAACAAGCGCATGGCTGTATTGCAATCTGAGCGCTGGCGGTCGTAGCAGCCTCTGGTATTTTCAGATCATCGAAGCGATGCACCTCCTCCCGCAAAGCTTCGTGTTTCAGGCGACCCATTCCTCCTCCCAAGGGGCGCCTGACGGAACAGCGGCACTCCTCCTCCCAGCCGTTGTTCAATTCTTTCGAAAAGCCTGCCGCACCTCCTCCCGCGGCAGGCTTTTTCGTTTTCCGATACAATCAAGCTCTGAGGTCAGGTGTTAAAGCAGACTGCCCTGTGCCACCGGCTCTCCGGATTTCGAGACGATCGAGGAGCCATAGACTTCGCGCGACGAAATAATTAGCGCGTCGTCCGGTAACGGGCGGGCCAGCTCCTTGGCCTCCTCCCAAGGCGCCCGCATCCAAGTGTCGGTCTCTTCCTTCGTCAGCAGCAGGACCGGCATGGCCTTCTCATGGATCGGCTTCACCAGGCTGTTGGGATCCGTGGTCAAAAACCCATAGAGATCGTCGCTGGTCAGGCCGTCCTTGACCTTTCGGACACTCAGCCATTGCGGTACATGGATGCCAGCGAAAAACATCAGCGACTTTTCCTTGTCGCGGGCAAACCATGCATTGGGCACATTGCCACCCTCTTCCTGGCTGGCCGGATCCGGTTCCGCGAAGCTGGTGACCGGGACGAGGTACTATTTTCGACACCGAACCATCGCTTCCAGTGCGGAAAATTGAGCTTGCGCACGTTGGTCGTACCGCGGTCGGCCTCCTTTGCGACAGAACCCGATAAGTTACAGTGCCGGACGCGTCATCGCCGTAAGGTTTGCGAAGGAGACTGGCCGAAGCGAAGTTTATAGTCGACTGCGAACCGTCCCATATGGCCGAATCCCCATTTTAGGGCGATCGCCGCGACGGACAAAGCCGGCGAAGCTTGCTGAAGCTCCTTGTGAGCCGCTTCCAGCCGGAGATGCTGGAGATAGGTCATCGGTGTCGTCATCTTGAAATCTTTGAAACCCTTCTGAAGCGACCGCACACTGACCTGGCACGCGTCCGCGATGTCACCGAGACTGATGGGGCGAGAGATGTTTGCGTGCATGAAATCAATGGCGCGCTTGACGTGGCGTGGTGCCGGCGACGGCGCCGCACGAGCGAGCTCGCCGGAAAAGTGGTGCGGCACGGTTTCCAGGATGAGGTCGGTCATGGCGCCGGTGAGGTTCGACAGTGCCAAAGGCGATTGGCGTAGGGCAGCGTCTTGCGCCAACCCGCTAAAGGTCGCTTCGGCAAGATCCTTCAATATCAGCCCTGGTCCCGAGGTTAGATCGATGTCGGGATGGAAGTCGAGCGGTCCGCGCACAGGCATCTCCAGCATTCTATGCAGCCGGTTGATCATTTCGTTCTCTTCCACGATCATCACCAGATGTTGGCGCGGTCCGGCGAAGCGGACGGTGCCGAGGGCCGGCCCATTGGAAATGAAGCCACGGCCGGGCTTCGACTCGAAGGTTTCGTTGCCGCGCTTAAAACTCGCATTGCCTCGCAAGGGAAAGAAGAGCACGAACTTGCCGCTGTCTGCCTCAAGCTTGCAGCGAAAATCACCTTCGTAGGTGCAAAAGCCAAAAGAAACCGGACCGGCGGAGACGAATTCGCAGTCAAACGACATGGCCTGGTTTGCCGCAGATTCAACCTTTATCGGTGATGCGGCCGTCGAAAGCGCCCGAGACAACTCATCTGGATCTGTTCCGAAAAACCGGAAACTTTCTTCCGGCGCCGCCGGTTTCAATCGTGATTTCATGCCCTGCCTCATATGCCGGATGCGACCCGCTTTCGCGAAAAGGACGATCAGCAGTTTTCGACTTGCACACCGGATGAGCCCGGCCAGCGGTGATAGAATTCATTGATACGCATTTGCTTATGTGTGCCCGGGTAAACGCAGCGTAAAAGGTACGGCCCCATGGGCACGTACCTCAAACCGAAAAACGGTTCATCTTTGGCGGTTGGAAGGGCGGAAAAGCCTGGAATCGGGAGGAAATTCGGCTGAACAAAGCGTTCTAAGCAATAGATTCGCGCGAATATGAGGTTATTTAACAGGATTCCAAAGAAAATATTGCGTCGCTTTACGGATAAATTTTTCGCTTTTGGGATCACTGGCCAGTGCTATTATGTAATTAATAAAACACTTTTCCAAATTTGACACAAACGTAATTGAGAGATGTTCCAATCTTGGTCGATGTGTCATAGCGTTCGTTAATTATTTAGTATGATTAACGAATTGACAACATAAATCACCAGCAATATTACCTGTATCCGCATCGAAAATATCGTCCCGATGGAGAACCCGCATGGCGGTTGAAGCTGTAACCTCAAATCCGATCACATCGCCGGCTACCGGCACGGATACCTCAACGACACCATCGCCGGATACCACGGAGACAACGAAGAAGGTTGATCCCAACAGCGAGGAAGAGGTGCTGACGGCGGCTGTCGAGGCATTTTTGCCGAGCATGGTGTCCAACACGCTGATGCTCAACAACACGCTCTTCAATTTTGCCAAGGAAGCCATCGACGAGGGCGATCAGGAGTAATCAAGGCGCACCTTCACCGACGCAGTTGGACAGTATCGAATAAACAAGGAGTTGCCGATGAGTGGTGATGGGCTTCCCAGCCGGACCTTTCTTCCGCCGACAGACGCCGTCGGGTCCGGAACGCCGTTGCAAACCAGCGAACTTGTTTCTGTTCGGATCGGAACTATCGGCGATGCCGTGCAAATCGAGCAGGCGGCCTTGCCTCAGGTGCAATTGCGCAAGATCGCCCCAGGTACCGAGCACGCGCCGGTCTTCCATCCGCAGCCGGAAGCGAAAGCGCCGAGCTTCCTCGATCGGATCACATCCGTCCTGCGGCCCGGCGGCGCTGCCCCGGAGACCGCGCTGGTCCGGTTCGTTCAGAAGCCGGATCAGCCCACGGATTTCTCAGACAAGACTGAAAACCTGAGCGACGCGATCGACAGGCTGGAAAAATCGCAGCAGTTCGCCACCGGCACGACACTTGTGTCGTCTCTTACGCAATCGGTGATGTCGTCGTCCAAACGGTTGACGCAGGGCCAATGAGTAAATTGATCATGCAGAGCTCCCTGTTTTCGCTATCGTCGTCGTCCCCGCGCCGTGCGGCGGAGATGCTCGCTGTTCTCCTTTGCGTCGGCTTCCTGTCCGCCTGTAGCGAGGATGTACTGACCGGTCTTGATCAGCGTGATGCGCGCGATGCGCAAGTGCTATTGGAGCGCGCCGGCATCCGCGCCGTGGTCACCGGCGAAAAGGGCGAGGCCTTTAGCATTGCCGTTGACGAAAAGGACCATGCCCGGGCGATCGAGCTGCTTGCCGATGCTGGGTTGCCGCGTCTTCCACGCAATACGATAGCCGAACTGTTTCCCGGCGATGGCTTGCTTGTCACTCCGCTTGAGCAGAAGGCCAGAATGACTTTCGCAGTCGAGCAGCAACTTGCGGAGACACTCTCGGCATTGAATGGGGTAGCGTCGGCCCGCGTGCATGTCGTGCTTCCGGAAGACAACGGGCGAGGTCTCATCAAGGAAAAGGCCCGCGCCTCGGCTCTGCTGCAACACCGTCCGGATGCCAATCTGGTCGACATCGAGATGAAGAGCCGGTCCTTGCTCTTCAACAGCGTTCGGGGTCTTGCCTACGAAGACGTATCGGTGGTCGTCAGCCCCTGGTCGGAGGTAGGTGCTCCCGCCAAAGCCGGGGGAGAAAGCGACACGGCGCCTGCGCAGACAACACTTTCGCTTGAAGCGAGCGGCGCGCCGTCGTTGCTCAATGATCGCAACCTTTCGATCGCAGGTTCGATTTTGTTGGCGCTCGCCGCCGGTCTCATTCTTCTTCTTCCCCGGCGGAAGGAAAGCTGATGCCGCGGGCAATCCGGCACAGTGACAAGGACGCGCTCACGGATGCGGCCATCCGCCGGGCCGCGCTTGCCGGAGCGGGAAATGGCACGGGATGGCTGACGGAGATTGACACGAACCTTCTGCGCCGGATGGACGCGACGCCACGCTTGCAGTCGCGTCTTTTCCATATGCGTGCCGGCACCGGGGGCGATCCCGCGCGTTTGCCGGTTGAAGTCGGCCATTTGATGACGCTTGCGCCGCAGATGCAGCGTGAGGCCGCCCTTTCAACCGGTCTGACCTATCACATTTCGGCCGCCGGTCCTGCGCTCAGCAAGGAAGGTATAACGGCGCTTGCCATGATTTTCGGCCGGAACGTTCTGACGTTCGCCCTCAGCCACATCCATCTTTCTCCGCCGGCGTCGGCCTTGCTCGGTTTCGAGGACAAGACGGTCCAGCAGCTCGTCGAGGCGGACGGTTGGGCGATCCTCAGTCTATGGGCAGCCGAAGGTGGCCTGGCACCGGTTTGGCTTCGCGATTGGCAAGACAAGCAGGAGGACGGCTCGATATCGTTGAACCGTTCCGCCGCGATCACCATCGGAGCGGCCGTCGCAACCGTTCTGGTGGAAGCAAGCGAGGGAGCGGAGCTATGACATCAGCATCCCTCCGCCCCCGGCGGATCATACCGGCTGCCGAATTCGGGCAGATCAGCGAAACGGCGGATATTGTCGCTGCGACCCGCAAGGCGGCGGCGGAACTTCACGCGAGGGCCGAAGACGAGCGGCATAAGACGATGCGGGAAGGCTATCAGGACGGGTTTGCGGAAGGTTTGCGCAAAGCGTCGGAGCAGCTTTCCGAGGCAACCCGAAAGGCTGAAACAGAGTTGCGCGATCTTGAAAACTGGATCGGACCAGTCGTGCTGAAGGCCGTTGCGCTCATTGTCGGGTCGATGGGCGCGGATGAACGTGTCCGCCGGATCATCGCTCGGGCAGTCGCCGATACGGCGGCGACACAGACAATCACTCTTCATGTGCCGCCGGAAGACGAACCTCTGGTGCGCCATGCGGTTGAAGGATTGAATCATCACTCCTTCGATATCGTCGTGGACCCCTTGCTGTCCGCACAGGAGATGGTGATGGAGACGCCATTGAGCCGCACCCATATCGGCCTCCGGGAACAGATTGCCGCCCTTGTGGAGGCGACAATCCGTGGCTGAAGCGTTGGCGAGACTCGAAAGGGCAATCGACCAAACCCGCACGCGGCAGACGAGCGGCCGGGTCACCAGCGTTTCCGGTCTGCTGGTACGTGCAAACGTTCCGGCCGTACGCATCGGCGAACTCTGCGAACTTCGCGAGCCGGGCGTGGACCGGGTCGGTTTTGCCGATGTCGTCGGCATCGAAGGGGATACGGCGCTGTTGTCGCTGCATGGAACGACGCGCGGTATATCGGTACGAACGGAGGTCATTCCGACAGGGCGGGAGCCGGCAATCACGGTGGGAGACTTCCTCATCGGGACAGTGATTGACGCGCATGGCAACATCATCCGCAAGGCTGAGCCAATGCCGAGCCGGGAAGCCGATTCCAGCCAACCGCTCTACGGGCTCCCCTCCGCTCCTCTCTCGCGGCGCCCGATCGCCCGTCGTTTCCCTGTCGGCATTCCGGCGATAGACGGACTTCTGACCTGTGGTGAAGGCCAGCGTGTCGGGATTTTCGGGCCACCGGGTGCGGGCAAGTCGACACTTGTTTCCGATATCGTCAAACATGCAGAGACGGACGTCGTCGTCTGTGCCCTCGTCGGCGAGCGTGGGCGCGAGGTGAGTGAATTCGTAGAGCTTGTCATGCCCGCCGGACGGAGATCGAACGCCGTCCTGGTTACGGCAACATCCGATCGCCCGGCACTCGAACGGTTCAAGGCAGTCCTGACGGCAACCGCAATCGCCGAGCATTTCCGCGATCGGGGCAAGCGCGTCGTCCTCGTCATCGACAGCGTTACGCGTATGGCACGGGCGCTGCGGGAGATCGGTTTGGCGGCGGGTGAGCCACCGGTGCGGCGCGGTTTCCCACCCTCGGTGTTTGCTGCCTTGCCCCAGATTTTCGAGCGAGCCGGCAACAGTGCGCAAGGCACGATGACAGCCTTCTATACGGTTCTTGTCGAGGGTGAGGAACGGAACGACCCTATCGCCGAGGAAACCCGCGCGCTTCTCGACGGCCATATCGTTCTTTCCGACAGGATCGCCCAGGCAGGGCAATTTCCGGCGATCGACATATTGGCCAGCAGAAGCCGGACGATGAACGCGGTGGTGACGGAAACGCACCGGCGAGCATCCGATCGGCTGCGTTCGATGCTGTCCTTGTACAAGGAGGTCGAACTCCTCATCCGGGTTGGCGAATACCAGGAAGGCCGCGACGCGGCGATCGACGAAGCCGTGCGCAAGCGGATGCAGATCGAGAGATTTCTTTTCAGCGGACGCTCCGGAGCTTCATCCTTCGAAGAAACCGTTGCGGCGCTGCAGGAGCTTGCCCGATGAGACCGGCCTTCGATCACGTTGCGGCAGTCGGTCACCCTGCCGGGAATACGGTTCCGCCGGCGCGCGAACCCTGGCAGATCCCTTTCGGCGACAGCATGCTGGCGATCCGGCCGCTGGCGCCCGATATCGCGACGGAAAGGATGGGCGATACCGCGCGCGTGTCTCTGACCGTTGCGGGAGAGCCGGTCGAACTCCTGGCGCCGGCAACCACGCTCAAATTGCTCGTTGACCGGCTGGAGCCGCTCACGCAATGGGACCATCTTTCTCCACCCGCGCGCGCCGCTGTGCTGGAATATCTGTTCGCTGATGTCTTGGACGCGGTCGAGACACAGGCCGGCCGCCAGATTGCCTTGACGGAAATCGGCACTGCGCCCGGCCAGGGCTTGCCGGGCAATTTCGGCTTCGAACTGGTATGGCAAGGACTTTCCCTGCCGGTATGCGGCTATTTTTCCGGCGCGTTACTGGCGGGTTTGACGCGATGGGCCGATCGACTGCCTCGCCGCCGTCTCACCTCGCTGACGGCCTCCGTCGCCATCCGGCGCGGCTATGCGGTTCTTTCCGCGCGCGAACTTGAACAGCTTTCGCCTGGCGACGGGATACTGATCGATCCGGCCGCAGCAGAGAGCGCAATGGCCGTCACAGGCGAACATTTTCTGGCCACCTGCACGCTGTCGAAAGAGGGCGCAACGCTTTGCGGACCGTTATTGATGCGGCCAAAGGGACCAATGAGGCATTTCATGAGCAACGAGACTGTCGACCTGGAATTGCAGGGACCCCCGCGGGTTTCGTCGATCGGCGACATTCCGGTCAAGATCGTCTTCGATGTCGGCCGGATCGAACTTCCGCTGTCGGAGCTGGAAGGTATCGGCGAAGGCCATGTCTTCACCCTCGATCGGTCGAAGCCGGACGCCGTGGAGATCGTCGCCCAAGGGCGGATCATCGGCCGGGGCGAGATCGTCACGCTCGATGGTCTGGCGGCCGTTCGCGTCACGGCGTTGCACGACTGATGGAAAGCGCCTTTCCTCTCACCCAGGGCCTGGCGGCAATGGCTGCCATCTCGGTCTTGCCCGTCATTGCCGTCGTGGCGACCTCGTTCACCAAGATCGCCGTCGTGCTGCTGATCGTCCGCAACGCCATCGGGATCCAGCAGACACCACCGAATCTGCTTGTTTTCGCCGTCGCGATCGTGCTGTCGGCCTTTGTCATGAACCCGATCCTGCAGCAGTGTTGGCAAATCCTTCTTGGCAAGGCGGCAAGCTTCGATACCGTCAATGGTCTGGCGGCCGGCATAGCGGAGGTGGCTGGGCCGCTGAAAACCTTCATGATGAAATTTTCCGATGAGGAAGTTCGGGAATTCTTCGTCGACTCCTCGCAACGCATCTGGGGCAACACAGCGACGCTGCCGGCCAATCCCGAAGACATCACCATCCTGACGCCGAGCTTTCTCGTGTCGGAACTGACCCGCGCCTTCGAGATCGGCTTTCTGCTCTATCTGCCCTTTCTGATGATCGATTTTGCGGTATCGGCCATTCTCGTGGCGCTCGGCATGCAGATGATGTCGCCGACGGTCGTTTCCACACCTTTCAAGCTTCTTCTCTTCGTTGCTGTCGATGGCTGGCGCCGTCTGCTCGAAGGGCTTGTGCTTTCCTATGCGAGTTGAGTGATGGGGCAGGACCAGATCTCGGCGGAAATCGGCGCATCGATCCTCGCCACCTTCGCTCTCGCCGGCCCCATGCTCGGCCTTGCGGCGCTTCTTGGGCTGGTGATTGCCATTTTCCAGGCGGCAACGCAGATCCAGGAACAGACGATCGCGCAAATCGTCAAGATAGTCACCCTGTCCTTCGTGCTGCTTGTTTTTGGCCGCGCCCTGGCAACCCCCTTGCTGGACCACTCGATCCACATCTTCAACGACTTTCCGACCATGGTGCGGTAGGTCCCGATGGAGGCGAGCCTTTCCCAGGTCCCCGTCGTCACCCTGCACACCGCGATCCCGGCAGCAGCCGCACTCGGGGCGGCAAGGGCGCTCGGCATCCTTTCGATCTTTCCGCTGTTCTCGCTGTTCAGCATCACCGGCCTCTTGCGCATCGGTCTTGCCATCGGCCTGTCCGCGCCGGCTGTCGCCTTTGCTCATACGGTGCTCGTGGGCGGCCAGACGACCTACCTCGAACTCGGTGCCCTGTTCGTCAAGGAGTTCGCTTTCGGCGGGATGATCGGCCTGGGGCTCGGTATTCCCTTTTGGGCGGCGCAATCGGCGGGCGACATGACGGACGTTTACCGCGGCGCCAATGCCGCCAATCTCTTCGATCAGGTCAATGCGCTTGAAACGACGCCGCTCGGTTCACTGCTGATGTCGATAGCGCTTGCCATCTTTGTGGCAACTGGAGGCGTTACCGACCTCGTTGCGATCTTCTACAAGTCCTTCGAGATATGGCCGTTGTTCACGTTGAAGCCCGCCTTTGGCAGCGATGCGCTTGGCATCGTGCTGGATCTTTTCACCCAGCTTTTCCGCATAGGCGCCTTGCTGGCAGCACCTTTCGTCATCGTCATGGGCGCGATCGAGTTGTCGCTCGGCTTTGTCGGCCGCTCGGCCAAGCAGTTTCCGCTGAACGACAGCGTGGCAACGTTCAAGAACCTGGCGGTGGCAGCCGTGCTCGTGTTCTACGCCATGTTCGCCGGCAGCTATTTCAACGAAATCTGGATGCGAGGCTTTGCCGAAGTGAAATCTCTCTTCGAGGTCGCCCATGTCGAAAAATGACGACACCGAAGAGAAAAGCCTGCCGCCAAGCCGGGTCAAGCTCGACCGGTTGCGGCGGGAAGGGCAGGTTGCCCGCTCCAAGGAAATTCCCGTGGCCATGTCGGTGCTGGCGATCACCGCCTATCTTGCCTGGGTCTTCGCAGATGTCCTGCGGGATTTTTCTCGGATATTCGATGCCGGTTTTTTGGCGGCCGGGCTGAGTGGAGACAGACCACCCGGGCAGGGCCTTCATTGGACGGCCTTGAAGGAAATGGGGGAAATGCTGTTCGGCATCGTCTGGATGCCGATGTTGATCGGCCTTGCAGTCATCATCGCGACAACCATCATCGATGCTCAGGGTTTCCCGATGTCGATGAAACACATGAGCTTCGACTTCAGCCGTCTCAATCCGGCAGAGGGGATCAAGAAACTCTTTTCCCTGAGCAGCCTTGCGGAGTTTATCAAGGGCATCGTCAAGGTCGCTCTTCTTTCCATCGCTGGCAGCGGCGCCATTCTCTATTTCCTGAACGGGATTTTCTGGGCGCCGCTCTGCGGTGAAGCATGCTCGCTGTCCGTTGCCGATCACCTCATCGGCACCATCGCCGTGATCGCCGCCGCCATCATGCTGGTCGCGGCGTTCTTCGATCTTCGTCTTTCGCGCGCATTGTTTCAGCGCGAGCATCGCATGACAAAGACGGAAGCCCGGCGGGAGCACAAGGATACGCAAGGCGATCCGCACTTGAAATCGGCGCGCCGCCGGGTTGGCGCGGAAATGCGCAACACCCCGCCACGCAAGGAACCGCCGGGAAAATAAGGCCTGTCATTGTCGGCTCAGCGATCATCGTCCTGCGAAGTTTGGCTCGGGCTATTCACACGCCCGATTGCCTGTCTCCCTCGCGAACCCAGTTCTTGACGTTATTGAGCGAAATATCCGACAGGAAGGTGACACTGGCGAGCGAGCTGTCGGTCCTGAAGACATTCGTGCCGTTGGAGAAGGAGCCGCCGTCTATGGTGACATCGGCGTCGATCTGCTTTCCGCCGTTGGTGCGAACAAGGGTCGTAAATCCGTCGGCCTTGAAGTCCTTCAGCACGAAGTTGGTGTCGGCGTTGATCTGGAAGACCTTGTCAGAGGCACCCTTGGCCGAGCCGCCGAGGATCGTAACGTCGCCCTCGCTCTTCACCGTCAGGGCGTCTTCGCCGACATTCAGCCAGTTGACGTTTTCGAGTGTCGCCCCGCCATAGACATGAACGCCATCGGCCCCGTTTTCGCCGAGGTTGACGTTCTTCAGCGTCGCGCCGTTCTTCAGGATGAAGATCGGGCTCTGGGTTTCCGACTGACCGCCGTCGCCCAGTTTGGACGAGGCCGTATAGGTCGCTCCCTTGCCGTCGAACACGCCGCCGTCGATGACGATGGGGGTGTCGACGACAATGACATTACTTTGCTCGGATACATCAGTGGTTTCGGTCGTGGACGTGACAGTTTCGCCGGTTGTGTCGTCTACCCCCGGCTTGATCTTGACCGTTTCTGACTGGAGAGGAAGCCCTGTGCCGCTGTCGTTCACGGTCTTTTCGGTTTCCGGCACTGTTTTGTCCGGATGGGACGTCAACGTCACCGGCTCGAAATTGCTGCTTGGCCCGGCGCTGTCCTTCTTGTCGCCGAAGAGCCAGTTAATCAGCTTCTTCAGCGCCGACGCGATTTCGGGGTCGATAGTCTGGCTGCTCGCGCTTCTGTCTGCAAGCGAGGTAAAGTATTCCACCAGTGGTGTCGACGCGGTGCTTCCGTCGAAGGGCGACGTCTTGCGGGTCGTGCCCTTGAGAAAGTCCAGCGCTTCGGAACGCACGCTGTCCGGAGACGTTTGTTTGTTGTTCCAAGCGCCACCATGGCAACCGGATTCGAATCCGGAATTGATGTTCCTGTCGAAATAGATAGGTTTGTGTGCGTCTATGCCATACATCTCGCTACGCTCCAATCAAGCCACTGGCTGCAACACTTTGGAAACTCGGATGGCTCACCATGGAGACCATTCCGGCGGGTTCGGCGGAGGACGCGGACCGTTGAACAGGATCGGATCGTCCAGAAGACGCTCCGTCTCGTCGCTCATCCGGTTCGTCAGCTTGTCGAATTCCCTCGATTCCTTGATGTCGGCATACATGGTTATGCCCAGCCAGACCGCATTTGAGATCAGGCCGGCTATGCCCGTAACCGTGCTGAACGTCCTAGTGAAGGAAAGCGCTCCGGCGAGCTCCGGCAGGCCGTATTGAAGCGCCTTGGATGCGGCGGAGATCACCGAGCCGACGCCGACGACAGCGTCAGCGACCGTCGCCACGGACAGCATCGAGACCTCGAGCGCATCAGCGCCATTTCTTTTGGCATCGATGGTCCAGAATATGTCGAGCCCGATCCAGCCGAGCCCGATCGCACCACTGATCGCACTCGCCGCCAGTTTGAGCGTATCGGCGGCAAACATGGTGGAGGCCTTTGCGCTCCAGGCGCCGTTATTGAACATCTTGCCGATGTCTTCGACGGAGGAAAGGAAATTGCCGGTTCCGCTCAGAACCTTTCCAACGAAAGAGGTCGCGTAGAAGACAGTCGCGGCTAGCGCATCCGGCGTGGCGTTGCGCCCCGTCGTCGAGCGGTAGGCGACCACGGCGCCATTGACGAGCGCGTTGGCGCCATCGAGCAGCGCGTCATAGTATTTGGTCTTGGAAACGCCCGGTGGAGGCGTGATCTCAACGGCCAGCTTTTCGCGCAACAGTTTCCCGAGCGTCGAGAAATCCCCGCCGGGCTTGAACATGCCCCAGACCGACGTGACAACGGACATGATGTTCAGCCGGAATTGCTGCTGCGCCGGCAAATTGTTCTTGAACAATTCCTGCGCCATGGCCGAAATCGTCGGATCGAGCATGGCGGCCAGGTTTTCCGCGCGGGAGATCGAATCCAGGCCGGTGACGACCTTTGGGCGAGCTACCTCATAATCCCCCGCATTGTTAGCGACAAAATCGGAGAGCGTGGTAGAGGCCGTCTTGATGTCCTCGAACGAGAACGCATCGAGCATGGCCTGATCCCAGCCCTTGCCTTCCGTCGCGAACATCTTCTTGTCGACGGTTGCGATATAGCTCTCGTCGGTTCCGGCGCGTCCCTCCGGATAGCGCACACGCGCATCGGTGATCGAGCGGCCGGCAAGCCCCGTGGCAGCCGCGATCATTGCCGAGATCTCACTGTCGCTGTAGGTGTTGAGGCCGGACTGGCGAACGAACTTGCCGTTTGCGTCGCGCACGACGAGAGGCTGGTTGACATCCGACGGTTGAGTCTGCGCAACCATCGCGCCGCCCTGGATCAGCGCAGTGACTGCATCCTTGATCGCAGCCTCGAAATCCTTGGCGCTCACGCCGTCGGGCGTCTTGAGCCCCTGAAGTAGCCGATCGAAATGTCCCTCGAAATCGCGCGCGGACATTTCACCCTTGGCCATCTTGTCCCAGAGCACGGGCAGGATGTCCATCACCTTGGCGATGAACGCATCGGCCGCAGCCTTGTTGTCTCCGAACGCCTGGTTGGCAAGCATTTCCACCGTGGGCCTGAACAGTTCGGTCTTGCCCGACAGCCACTGCATCAGCCCGCCATCGTAGAGATTGTCGCCGAAGACGGTGGTGGCGAGCCCGCTATCGGCCATGGTCGGCAGGACGCTGTCGAAACCATAGCTGCCCCTGACCGGTGTCGGGTCGGTCACGGTCAGATCCGGTGCGCGATCCTTGACGAGGTCGGTGATCGTCGCCGCCGCGGTCTTGACGTCGTTGAAGGCGAAGGTGTCGCTTACCGCGCCATCCCAGCCGTGGTTTTCCGCGCCGAAGAGTTTCCAGTCGATCTCCGCCGTGTGGGCCGGATTGGAATCGTACCGGCTTTCGCCCGCGGTGGAATGTCCGTTGGCAAGCGACCGGCCGGCGAGCCCGGTCGCGGCGGCGATCATGGCCTCGATCTCATCCTTGCTATAGGTGTTGAGGCCGGACTGGCGGACGAAATTGCCATTGGCATCCCGGACCACGAGGGGTTGCGCGACGTCTGTCGGCGGCGCCTGCGAGACGAGCGCACCGCCCTGAATGAGCGCGATGACCGCTTCCTTGATGCTGGTCTTGAAGTCGCCTGCATTGACGCCGGCCGGAATTTCAACCCCCTGCAGCAGCCGCTCGAAATGCCCCGCGAAATCGCGCTCGGATATCTCGCCACTGGCGACCTTGTCCCATAGGCTAGGCAGAAGCTCCATGACCTTGGCAGCAAAGGCATCGGCAGCAACCTTGTCGTCGCCGTACATCTGGTTGGCGAGCAGCTTCACTGTGGGCTCGAAGAGTTCCATCTGGCCTGACAGCGCCTGCATCAGATTCTTGTCGTAGAGACCGTCGCCAAAGACCGTGGTGCCGAGTTCGCTGTCGGCAATGACCGGCACCACGCTGCCCAAGCCTGGGAACTTGTCGAGTGCGCTTCTATCGGTGGTGGTCCTGCCCAGGAGATCATCGATCGCCTCTATCGGCGAGGTGGTGCCCAGGAGGTTCGTTTGGAGGAATTCCGAATAGTTCGCGTTGGCCTCCACCGCCTTGCTCTTGAAGTCGGCGTCGGACAGGACCTGGGAATAGAAATAGAGTGCTGCGGAATAGTCGTCGAGAATGTCCTTGACCGGCTCTCCAGCCGCCAGACTGTCCGTCAGCATTTTGCCGCTGACGACATTCGTTTCGAAATTCTCCTTGAAGGCGGCGTAGAGCTCGGGATTCTTGCCCTCGGCGAACATTTCCTTGATTTCCTGGAAAATGCGCTTGTTCAGAAGGGCCTGCATATCCGTGTCGGCCTCAAGCGACGAAATTGCCCGCTCGAAGTCGGCCTTGATCTCATCGTGGGTGCGCAGGAACACTTGTGCTGTCCTGTCGGCGCCGGCGCCCAACCATTCGTAGTGCTTGCCAACCGCCTCGGTATATCCGCCATAATTCGCCTTCGACTGTAGAAGGTCGAGGAACATGATCAGCTTCTGCTCAACCGTATATTTCGATGGGTTCTTTGCAACATCGACACTTTCGAACGTGCGATCGGCGTTCTTGTATTCCTCGATAAGGCGCTTCGTCGCTTCGTCCTGCAGTTCCGAGGTCTTCGACATATCCTGTTGCAGGAAGCCCGGATAGGACGATGTGCTGACGGATTCCACCATATTTCTGTTCCCCTAAATGTGTGCGGCGCCTGTTTTCAGCTTTGCGCCTCGTTGTGTGGTTTCGTCACGCAGCGTCCTCCCGCTGCATTCCGACCATGCCCACGACATCGGATGAGATGTCGCGGTCGATTTCTTCGATTGCGATAACCGGGACGCGGCAATTGTGCCGGATCATCAATGCCTGTGTCAGAAGGCGCAGCTCACCCGGCATGACGACCACGGGGTCGAAGCCGCGTTCATTGGCATCCACCAGGGCATCCCTCGTCTCTTCGGCCAGCTGGCGCAGCTTTTCGCTGATCTCTACCTTTTCCGTATTGTCCGAGGTGTCGCTGTAGGACCGGATGAAGCGTTCCCATTCCGATGAAAGCGAAAGCACCGGAAGCAGCCCGCGCTGGTCGAGCAGGCCGAAGGCAATCTGCCGCGACAGGGCCCATCGCGCCTTCTCGGCGAGCTTGTCAGGATCCTGCTCGTGCGGCTCGGCCTTAAGCATGGTCTCCAGCAGACCGCGCGGCTGCGATAGGGTCACGCCGGAATCAAGCAGGCGGCGGATGACGGCGACCAGCAGCATCGGCGAAATCTGGGTCCGGACATCGACGGCAAGTTTGCCGAGTCTCGGCTCGAGGCTCGCAAGCCATTGCGTTGCATCGTCGACGCTGAAGATTGAACCGACGTGGCGGCGGACGATCCGGATGATGTCTTGCGCAATCAGGTCCGCCGATCGGCCGGGCGTGCAATGGATGAGACCGGCCGGCACGTTTTCGACCTGGATATGGATCAGGTCATCTCCCATGCGGGGATCGACGTTGAATGTCGGCACCGTGATGGCGACCCCTACTGCACGGGCGGCGATCCGGATACGTGTATCGAGATGACCGCCGAGATTGTCCGCTTCCAGCCCTGCTGCCGTTGCAGCCGAGAGCGTGGCGACGATGGGATCGCCATATTTGGTGCGATCGAGCCGCGCGGCCGTTACGGCATCGGGGCGGCGCTCCGTGCTGCTGTCGGCGCCCGATGCGGCGAATTGGGCTTTGCTTTTGCGAACAAGGACAAACGCCAGACCGGCAAGCGCAATACCGATCGGCCACAGTACAGTGGCCGGGAACCCCGGAATGAACCCAGCCACCAGCGTAATGGCGGCGGCGATTCCGAGCGCCCGCGGCTCCTTGACCAGCTGGCGGCCAATTTCCACGCCGAGGCTGCTGCTTTCGTCGGCGCTTACGCGGGTGACAATCGTACCGGCGGCCACGGCCATCAGCATCGACGGGATCTGGGAGACCAGGCCGTCACCGATGGAAAGCAGGGAATAGAGGTGAGCAGATTCGGAAAAGCTCAATCCATGCTGGAAAATGCCGATCGCCAGTCCGCCGAGCAGATTGACCGCGACAATCACCAGACCGGCGATGGCATCGCCTTTGACGAAGCGCATTGCGCCATCCATCGCGCCGAAAAACTGGCTTTCCCGCTCCAATTGCGAACGCCGTTTCTGGGCGGCTTCCGCAGTGATATGGCCGCTGCGCAGGTCGCTGTCGATGGCAAGCTGCTTGCCGGGCATGGCATCAAGCGTGAAGCGTGCGCCCACTTCGGCAATTCTTTCGGCCCCCTTGGTCACGACGATGAACTGGACCAGGGCCACGATCAGGAACATGATGAGGCCGACGACGACATTGCCGGAGACGACGAAGGAACCGAATGCCGAAATGATCTCGCCGGCATCGCCCTCCGCCAGAACGAGCCGTGTCGTCGAGATCGTCAGCGCGAGCCGGAACATCGTGCCAATCAGGATGACGGCCGGAAAGGTCGATATGTCGAGCACGTTGCGCAGATAGATCGTCGTCACCAAAACGATGAAGGCGAATGCGAGATTGAAGGCGATCATCGCATCGATCAGCACCGTCGGCATCGGCAGCACCATCATGGCGACGATGACGACGAAAAATCCCGCAAACAGGATGTCTGTCCTGCCGGTAAGGGCTGCAAGCGAGGGCAATGACCTGTTCATGGCTTACGCTCCGCCGTCATCTGCGGTGCGCGCCAGCCGCAAATTCATCCCGGGCTCCGGATTGAAGCTTATGGTGTCGGTTTCGTCGCCGCGGGCGACCACCATCTTGCCAGGTTGTATCTCCTTGATGTGCCAGTCACCCGACACCGTGTCGCCTTCGCGGTAGCGCCGGCCGTCATTGCCGACGACGAATTTGAGAGGCGCATAGCTTGCTGCGGCGACGAAACCCGAAAGGCCGGATGAGAGCGTCGTCACGTCAACGACGGGCACCGGGCTGCGGCGCCCAACGGCGCTGAGAATACCTTCCAACCGTGTCCGGCTGGCAAGATCAAGCGGCAGGGAACCTTCGCCGATATGGATCGCGGCCCCATTCTCGACGGAGACGACGCCAATCTGAAGATGCGCCAGTCGTATCGCCTCCTTCAGTTCGGTGACGATAAAGTCGGTCGTGGGTTGCGGTGCGGGTACGCTGATTTTGCCCATTTCCGTCGATCCGGACCGATCGCTATCTGGACGCATGCCAAGGAGCAGAATGGCTGCTGCAAGCGCCAATAGCCCCGCCGCGGCGACCTTCCGGCTGGGTCGAAATGCTCGAACGACGGGAGAGGCAAGGCCTTCAATGACGCATTCGACATCGGCAAAGCGAATGACCCCTCCGGCAACAAGGGCTGTCGGCTCCCCAGGGCGCAGGGGCCGGCCGGCTGCCTGTACGTCGTCCCGCAGAGCCTCGGCCATGACGGCTGGTTGTCCGGCATTTTCCGTGACCGTGAGAAGAAGCGCAGGCTCCGGTTCCAGGTTCAGAATGACGAGATCGCAGGCTGGACCACCGCCAATCGTGTAAGTGCCCTCGCTCAGCGTATGAACAGACGCCCGTCCGCCGCGGGTGATGCGCAGCTTTGGGCCATCGGGTACCAACTGCCCCCCGGTAGTGGGGGCGGAAACGATGGATGGTTGAAGTGGACCCTTGCGCATGATCTTGAGCGGCTGCTTCCGGTTAGACCCGTTTTCCCGCCGTTACGCGCGCCGTTTTCAGGCAATCGTCCGGAACGGAGTGGAGGGTTTGTAGCGATGGGCGGAAAAGGCGAAGCCGCCTTTGGCGGCTTCGCCAGAGATATTAAGCCGGGCCGATCTTCTTGATGGCGTTGGCGACACCGTTGATCTTGGTGATCTCGGTTGCAACCTGCAAGCTCTGTGCCGTTGCTTCATTCTGCGCGGACTTAAAGCTCGCGATTGCGGAGCTGATGCCAGCATCAAGCGTAGAAGTAGCCATTGCGTTTGTCTCCTTTGTGGTTATGACGCAGGGGACCTTATCCAAACCAAAGTAATAATCAAGATAGTATTATTAATTTATAGTTAATACGTATTTTGGACACAAAATTCGCTTTTTGGATATCACATTATATTTATCGTTCACTATAGTTTAACGCAATTTTAACGACATTCTATCGGTTTGTCTATTAACTATACATGAACATCCTGGAGTAGACGACCTGTGAATTCACCAAAAGCGATGTTACAAGACGGCCGGAAAACGAATGGAGACTTCGGATGAAGCTGCGAACGCTGTCGATTGCTTTTTTTACCTTGCTCGCGCCAATCCGCGCCGAGGCAGCGGCCAACGGGCAGGAGGTGCGCCTCAATGTCGTCTCCCAACCCGTCGCGGACGTGGTTGATACCTTGTCGTTCATGTCGGGAATTCCGGTTACCATTGTCGGAAAGCTTGACGGGAGATTGGAGAATTGGTCGGTGAACGAGCGGGGCGTGGCCGCATTCGCGGCCCTTGGCCGTGTCGGCAACCTCTTCGTCGCGTTTGACGGTAGCCGTGTCATCGTAGCACCCAGGAGCGAAGTAACGACCGTGGTGCTGGAGCAGAAGAAGCGTAACTGGAGCGCGGCGCAAAGTGCCATCGATACGCTTTTCCCATTCCTTCCCGGCGACGCCATCCACCACGATGCAACCAGCGACATTGTGATTGTGCGGGGTCCGGCCCCATTCGTGTCGGCGGTGGAGACAGTGTTGAGCCGTTCGACGGAGGAAACGGTACAAATCATCAGGGGTGGAACGATGGAAACGATAACGACAGCGAACTGATGGACAATGTAACTGCGTTCAAAAAACTCCTGCAGATCAGAAATATGCGTGTCGATGGCATGTCTCGCCAACTCGCCGCACTGCGACGTCGGCAGGATGCGATAGCGGCGGAGCTCGAAATGGCCGAGCGCGAGCATGGAGCAGCGGCCGACCGTGCGGATGCGGTATCACCGACACGGCTGTTGCAGCCGGGCATGTTGATCAGTGGGGAACAACTGCACGCGTCTCACCAGGAAGCAGCTCTTGCTCGTGCCGAGGTGGCGGGAATTGACGAACGGCGACAGAGGGTGGCGCTAGAGCATCGAGCTGGGACGACGCGCGTAGAGAAAATGGAAGAGGCACATTCATCAGCGATCCGCATCGTGCGACGTACGGAGTGTGTTTTGGAAGAATTGGAAGAAAGAACATTCGAAAGTGTTGAAGACCTGGAACGATAGATACCGCGACTAGCACCGTTTGGCGGTTCCATTCGTGATTCATCCGGAGCGACCTCGCATGGCGGACGGCGCATCATGCAGGCTCAGGCCGTGGATGAAAGCAGAGTGCGCCTTACCTCGCCAAATGGTCGGGGTGAAGCGTTGATCGAACTCGAGAGCGCTCCGCGATTAACTCGACAGACGCCTTTTCTTCTCTTTTTATAGAGTGGTTTGGTGGCTCGAATTTTGCCGGATCGAGGTGTTCATCCAGATCAACGAAACCGCGACGATCGCGAAGAGCATGAAACAGCTTGACCAGAGACCAGTCACGTCTTTGAGGAAGCCGAATGCGATCGGCAGGATGAAGCCGCCGAGGCCCCCCATCATGCCCACCACGCCGCCGACGGCGCCGACATGAGCGGGGTAGTAGGCGGGAATGTGCTTGTAGACGGCCGCTTTGCCCAGGCTCATGCAGAAGCCGAGCACGAAGATCACGCCGACGAAGGCGACCGGGGTGACGACGATCGGCATGCCAGCCACACCGCCGGGCACGGAAAGAATGAGCGTTGCGACTGCCGCGACAGTGAACATGGCATACATGATCTTACGCGTGCCAATCCTATCGGAAAGCACGCCGCCGTAGGCGCGGAAGATGCTGCCGGGGATCGAATAGGCCGCCGCGATCATGCCCGCTGTCTCGATGCGGAAATCGTAGACCCCGACGAGGTAACGCGGCAG
Source organism: Rhizobium giardinii bv. giardinii H152 (assembly GCF_000379605.1). Lineage (GTDB taxonomy): Bacteria > Pseudomonadota > Alphaproteobacteria > Rhizobiales > Rhizobiaceae > Pararhizobium > Pararhizobium giardinii. Next base: position 42,917 of record NZ_KB902713.1, read on the forward strand.
CCTAAGGGCGAGCGCCACGAAGCCGCCGAAAGCGAAGAAGTAGTAGAGAGCGAAACGCCAGACCTGAATGTTCTTGAGCGGTTCGAATTCGCTGAGGAAGCTCTTACGCGACCCGCCGCAATTGCGGCGAACGCTGAACTGTGGGTCGTCTTCGGTCGTGACCCAGAAGACAACCGCGGTCAGCAAGAGCACGCCAGCCCAGACTTGAGCGACGACCTGCCAGCCGAAGGGAACCAGAAGCAGCGGCGCAAGGACTTGGTCAACGCCGCCCCGACATTACCGGCGCCGAACACGCCAAGCGCGGTGCCCTGCTTTTCCGGGGGGAAGAAGGGCGACACATAGGCGACACCGACAGCAAAGGAGCCACCGGCTAAGCCGACGCCGAGGCCGGCGAGCAGCATCTGAGGATAGGTGGTCGCATGAGCGAGCAGGAAGGTGGCGAGTGCCGCCGCCAGCATGGTGACGGTGTAGACGAGCCGGCCGCCATAGCGGTTGGTCCAGATGTTGAGGACGATGCGGATCAGCGAGCCGGTGAGGATTGACATGCCGATCAGCAGGCCGAATTGCACTTCGCTGAGGCCAAGCTCCTCTTTGATGCGCACGCCGATGATTGAAAAAATCGTCCACACGGCAAAACAAATGGTGAAAGCGCCCGTGGAGACCCACAGGGCGCGGGCCTGTTCCTTTGCAGATATCTTCTGGCGAACAACGGGCATTGTTTCTCCCGGCGCGTCGCACTGCGCCATTAATCGTTGATGTTGGAAATGCCACGAACAACGCGCGCTCATCAGCGATCAGCGCTTCGATCCTGTTCAGCAACTTTGCTTCTGACGCGCGACATTGGGCGTCACCGGCGGGTCTGCTCGGGCTTGCCACAATGGAAGCAAGCGACGTGCCAGATGGAGAAAATTTGCTCTCGATGCAAATTCAAATATTTAGCCAGACAGTCTTTAATCGGGCTTTGTAAGGTGGCCAAATAATAGCCTAGTTTGACTATTGGCGGGCCCGCTGCTCATTGGTCTTAAAGATCATTTCGAAGATTCTCAAATCCGGCAATAACCGTTAAAAATCACATCGCCGTTCTGGATCCGCAAAACCATACTGCGTGTCTCGCCCAAACTGCGCACCCTCAACATTGATGTCGTCTCCCAGCTCAGCGATGAACTTCTCCTTTGTGCCGAGGAAAACGACGGCTTGGTCGATCGCGCAAGTAAAGGCGCCGCGAAGATCGGCATTCCTGAAGGTAGCGTCATGGAAAGCACCTGTGTAAAACATCACACCTTGCAATCGTGCATTGTCGAACGATGCACCTTGGAACATCCCCTGATTTAGATCTGCCCCGGTTAGATCGGCAATAGTAAAGTCGGCGCAGGTCGCGTTTGATCCGGAAAACTTCGAGTGACGGAGAGCGGCGCCCCTGAAACTCGCATGGGCAAGAATGCCGAGGTTGAGTCCGAGGAGTTGAGCTCGGCTCCGTAAATCTGCATTCCCGTGAGCTGGGCGCCTCCGAGGGGCGATGGTTCATCCGAAAATACTTCCGCGATTTAACGGGCTCGAAGCAAAAGCTCGCGGTGACGAATGCCACGTCATTCGCAGGTGACTGCCACGCTAAATGACGACGCGCGTTCCGCTAGGTCCGGGGGGTCTAGTTTTTGGCACTGGACCGTACCACAGGCGAGATTCCGTACGAAAGCAGGAAAGCATAAAGACTTGCTCCGCGCAGGGCGAAATTGACGTTCTGGGGAATGTCGCCGGTTACGGCAAGTGCGGCCACTGCGTCGAGCTTCGAAGTCACTACGCCGATGACATTGCCATAGCTGTCAAGTAGCGGGCCGCCACTGTTACCCTGTTGAACGGGAGCAGATATCTGGATGAAGCGCGTATCGTTCCCAAGACCGGCCAGCGCCGTAACATTGCCGAGGGTGAAGTTGCCTCCGCTGGCCAAGACTTGGGAAAGTGGATAGCCAAAAACGGCCACTGACTCGCCCAGCCGGGTTTCCACCCGTACGGGCGCATATCCTCCCTTATCCGACGCCACACGCAGCAGAGCGAGATCGTTCGTAGGGTCGACTGCCACTATGTTTGCAGGAAGCGCTAGGAGGCCGGGACGGCGTACTTCGATCGCACTGCAGCCCTTGATCACGTGGTGATTGGTGACAAGGTGGCCTTGACTTGAGACGAAGAAGCCCGTGCCGGCGCTGAAGGTGCTCTTCTCGGGTGGCACTGGCGTTGACGTGTTATCGCGGGCTGGCGATGTCTGCTCAGGGGATTTTGACGTTTCCTCGGTTTTCGCGACTTGCGGACCTAGGTATCCATTCCGCGTTAGATGATCACGCAGTGCCTCCGGGAAACTCACCTGCCGCGTGGCTTCCTCTGGGCATGCACCATCCCTAAGAGAAGCGTCACATATGGTCGAGGGCCAGTCGCTTGAACGATCGTAATTTTCCAAGACCACGGTCCAGGCTTGGTCTGATTCGCCCAAAATTGATTTCAATGCCAGCCAGGCGCTCAGGAAGCCGTTCCTTCGCCACAGTTCTGGCTCCAATTTTGCCCGGTACTCCCATCCGAAGAGTTCGCGACGATAGTAGCGCCGGAAGTCAAAATTCCAACGCATGTCAATCAAGCGGTCTCCGTCAAGTTTCGATATTACAAGTGGAGCCGACGAGAAGACGTAGGGAGCGAATGCGTAAAGAAAGGCATTGTCGGCGCTAAGCAATTCGACGCTGCCATCACCGTCGATATCCTGCAGTTGATATCCGCCGCCGTCGAGAGTAGCGCCTTCGATACTGGCCCAGCCGTTGCCACGATTCGTAAGTATTTTTGATACGGTGCAGCAATGTGCTCCATTCCAATAGGATGAAAAGATGATCTGCGGTTCGGCTGCCGTCCGATCGAACCAAGCGATCCGCACTTCAGCGTTCATGTTTTCCGCGAAAGACTCCGAACCCTTCAGGACTTCCCTTACGAGCACCAGTCCCGCCTTGCGAAGTGTGATAGTGGGATACCGGATATTGCCCTCCGCAAGGTGAGACACTTCAATGTCCATACCCCCGGCTGTAAAGATCAATGGCTGGCCGCCTTTGTAGGACCAGGTCGGAATGGCTGGATCTTTCGGCGAGTTCCAGACAGTACGGGTGAAGCTTCGCCCGTTGCTAAGAAACAGGTCATCGGGAAACCCGCCAGCACTCCACAATTCCGCGCGCGCCGCCTTCGCTCCTCTAGCGATCGACACGGGTCCCGCGATGACTGCGAGCCAACCGTTTGAGGACTCCGCCACGCGAACATCATCGAAGCGATGCTTGTAAAGGCTCGCAATCCCAATAGCATTGTCGAGATCTCGTGTACTTGCGAGCACCACCCACCGGGTGCCGCCAGTCTGAAGGAGATCGGCATATGCGGCCGTAGCTAGTGCCGCTGATACCATGGCCACCACAAGCAATCTGAACATTTAATAGACCCCAACCTGTTAGGAGCATCCAACCAGTATGCAATGGGGTCAAGGGGCGGGTTGAATTCGTTTGGACTAATTGACGGCTATGCTGCGGCATCGCAGTTTGTACCGGGTCGATAAGGACCCACTAGCCCGCTAGGTGTTCTTTCTCTGTACTCGGAAGATCGCATAATGTCTCCCCTGGAACTCCCGCCAGCTGTGCTTTCGGTGGTTTCATTCTATTGCCCAGGGCCGCTGGGGTTAATTTCGCGGCATCCTTCGCGTCAAGGGGGAATCGACCCGCTCATCGCTAGGAACTATGACTCGCGGACGAACTTGCCTTCATAGCGGACGCGAAAATTGCGACGCTCAGACTCTTCCCGAAAGCAGACAAAGATCAGCTCGAGATCATCTGCGTTGTCTGCATGGCCCAGCAGGCTGAGCGTCACGATAGCTGTTTCAAGATAGCTCCGGCTCAGCCGGATCGCGGCGCTCCGGATTTCGTTTATGTCGAGATCGTTGCGACGGTCGTTGCGCTGATAGACCAACCAGAAACGGGCTCTTTGCCATGTCGAGCGTAAGGCATCGGTTACCTGCTCTTTGAAGTCATCGGCTGTCGTACCCCGAGTCCAAGTGATGGTCAGCTCGTCGTCGTCGCCATAGATATTGAAGTATCCGTCAAAGCCCTGGCCGCGTGACAATCGCTCCGCAATCATTTTGAACGCCGAGGTGTCGCTGATGGGTGTTGTGAAGAATACCGCCATGGGGACCCAATTGTAGGATGAATTGCTTTGACGATTGGTACCCGCGATACAGGTTTTGTACAAGAAATGGCTGACGTGCCGAGGGTGGAGAGCTGCTGGCTCGGTTTGCGTTGTCCGCTAATCGCCTCCGATTTCTGGCACGTTTTCCCCTTCTGAGGGGTTTACCTATCGCCCCTCAGAATCCTCGCATATCAGAGGCCCATTACGATATTGACGGGACAACTCCGCGATGTCAGTGACTTCGGTGTCCACCGGCGCGACAGCGGTCTTGCTCGGCGGGTTTTGCGTAAATCTTCTCCATCAGCCTTAAGAAAACCCCGCCGGGTTAGGGCGGGGCAAATATGCATCTCACAGTTGGCAATGCGGATGCGGGGAAGCGGCTGCACAGAGCCGCCGCGCGCATTAATACGAGAGTTCCTTGAGGAGGGAAGGCCGGATTTTGCGATTCCGGTACGCTAGCAAGAAGAAACCCGCTGGTGGGGCATGCGCAATCGACGCTATTAGCCAGGACCGCTCTATTTCAAATTTTTTCGTTGGCGGCGCGTAGGATCGGGGTTCCCCCATCAAGGCGGGCAGATTGCAGCTTCCGCCGCAGAGGAGATGTCGTAACTCCGCGGTTCAACTGGTTTGGAAACAAGCGGGGGTCGGTTCGTATTAGCGAGCTCTGGATTTTACTCCGCGAGGCGCACGCCGACACCGCCGTTTGGTGAAGGGCCTTCACTTAGGAAAATAATACCGCGTTCCTCGTAGACCCGCTTTATGGCTTCAACGGTCACAGGTTGAGGACCACGCGGCCCAACATCGTCCTGCTCGACCCTGCTAACTGTATTCGCGGTCACCTTTGCTAGCTGCGCCACTTCTCGCACACCTAGCTTCAACATCGCCCGCGCGGCTCTAGCCTGAATCGAATTCAAAGTTACCTCGTATTTATTTCGATACAGGGTATTGACATGTAACCTGCACTGTTATAGATACACCGTATTCATGCTGCGAGCAAATCTGACAGGCTGGGTGCGGGGCGTTTTGCGTCCGGCAGTTCTAGTGTTGCGACCAATTCCTTCATCCCCCCAATCCGGAAGTAGCATTTTGGAACTGCGCCAACTCACCTATTTCGTTGCCGTTGCCGAAGAGCTCCATTTCGGTCGGGCAGCGGCCCGGGTGCATATTGCCCAGCCGGCGCTGTCGACGCAGATTCAGGCGCTCGAGCGCGAGCTCGGCGTGCAGCTGTTTGTCCGAACGACGCGGCGGGTAGAACTGACGGTGGCAGGCGAGACGTTTTATGACCGATGTGTGCGCATCCTCAGCGATATCGACGTCAGTGCCGAGGTGACGCGCTCGGTGGCCGGCAGGACGGCACGGAAGATCAGGATCGGCACCATCTACCCGGCCACCATCGGCGTGCTGCCGGCATTCCTGTCGAAGATCGCCCGCAAGTATCCCGACATCCAGCTGCAGGTCCAGAGCGGCTCGACCGACGACATCATCCGCAATCTCGAAAGCGGTCAGATCAACCTCGGCTTCATCCGGCCGGTGGAGAACATCGGGTCCTTACGCTTCTTCTCGATGGCCAGCGACGAGTATCTGCTCGCCGTCGGCAAGGACAGCCGGCTGGCCGATCTCGATGAGATCGGCATCGAGGATTTGCGCGATCAGAAGATCATCTCGTTCTCGCGCCAGAACCTGTCCTATACCGAGCGCTATTTCGCCGAGATGTTTGCCGAGCATGAGCTTACCCGTAACATCGCCTATAGCTGCGACGACACGTTCGCGCTGATCTCGCTGGTGTCGGCGGGTCTTGGCATCGGCTTTGCGCCGCAATGGACGAAGGATTTCCCCAACCGCAATTTCGAGCTGCGCAAGGTGAGGGGAGTGGACTTTCGGATCGGCATGGGCGTCGCCTGGAACACCGAAGATCCGACGGCTGCGCGTGACGATATCATCGACATTGCCCGCTCGCTGGTCAGGCGGCAGAGACAGCCTGCAACAGCGCTGTCGCGGTAATCGTGGCAGGTGTCGGCAAAGTCACGGGAGACGATGATGACGCACAATCCATTCCGGTCCAACGGTCCAACAGACCGCAGCCACACAAGGCTTCCAACCCACAACGAACGTCACCGACCGATGAAGCCATCATCGAGCAGGCAGACGCGCTTTATGGCAGTGATGCAGCGACCGCGGTCGCCTACTGTGCGCTGGACGCCCTAGTTCGAGAATGACGAGGTCGAGTTTCGCCGCTTCGGCGGAATGTTTCGAATGCTCAGGACCTAAGAATGCTGCGTTGGCTGGGTTGGCTATCCTAAAAAAGAAAGCGTCCTGTGAAGGGCGAGGATTTCATGGTGATGGAAAAAAGCCTAAATTCGTGACATGTGCGAAGCCTCGGGGTCGTGCCCCGTTTTTAGGATTGTAGAACTTTTTCTATCACGTAAAGGGGCTGTCCTCTCATGCGGCCGAGTTCGCAACGACCCCATTGCTCAACCTTCCTGAAGATAAAATTCACCCGCGCTTCATCAAAATTTGTCGCCACCAGGAGAGCTTCTCTGAGCGCCAGATCGCTTAGAACGGTCGGTTTCTTTATCAGACAACCGTTCCGAAACACACTCAATCGAAAGCAAGCTGGGGGCACCGTCATTCTCCGAATTGCAATTTTTTACCGACCACACCGCTTCCCTTGGCTCCCCGTGAGGGTGCAAAAAATAGACACCCAAGGAAAACAGTTCGACGTTGCATCTCCTACGTTAATGGCACAACGCCACCTTGGGTCTGCCGTTCCGCCACTGCGACCTAGGTCATCTGTCCTCCGACCTTTGCCCTGCCAGCCGGGACCAAAGTCTGAGAGCGGAGCCAAGCTGCACCGTTGCCGACAAGGTGCGGAGGGCGGCTCGACGGCAGGCACGTCAACGGGGAGGAGCGGTCTGGCTGTGATCGCCGCGGCAATACCGGCTCGTCCTTCCCGGGACGGACTGCTGGCTACACATTACATATTGCCTGGCAGCGCGGTTGCAATTGTCCTACACGCGAAGCCATGGGGACCATGGTTATCCCAGGCGTGGGTCATAAGCGGGGCGGAACCCGATCCAGGTTGAGGAAGCAGCGACTGTACTTCCCGAGCTGGGATCGCCTTTGAAAAAAGAAAACCCTGGCCGAAGTCGCAACCCATGTTCCTAAGGTCGTGGCATTGGCCATCGCTTTCGATGCCTTCGGCTGTTGCGGGAATACCGAGATTTCGGCTGAGGCCGAGGATCGACTGAACAATTCTGCGGTGCTTCTCATCCGAGTTCATCTGGTGAACGAAACTGCGGTCGATCTTGATCTTGTCGAACTTGAACCGCAGCAGATGCGCAAAGCTGGAGTAGCCGGTCCCAAAATCATCAAGGGCTATCCTGATCCCGGCCTCGCTGAGATCGCTCAGCACGGCTTCGGCCGCCGAGCTATTCTGTATAAGAGCGCTCTCGGTGATTTCGAGTTCGAGCCTATGCGTTGGGAGTCCCACTTCATCGAGGATCGTCATCAGGCGTAGACCGAGAAGCTTGTCGGCCAGTTGCGTTGGCGAGAGATTGAAGGCCAAACGGATATCCGCAGGCCACGAAATCGCATCGCGACAGGCGCGCCGCAGCACCTTTTCCGAAAGCTCGGTGATCAGGCCGGCCTCCTCGGCGATTTCGATGAACTCGCAGGGCGGTACGCTTTCACCGCTTGGCTGGTTCCAGCGCGCCAGCGCCTCGAATCCGAGAATCTTACCACTCTGCAGATCAACGAGCGGTTGGTAATAGGGCACGATGAGATCATTTCGCACGGCGTGCAGCAGGGCGTTTTCCAATTCAACACGCTTCGAAAGCCCGTCACCCATGGATCGGGCGAAGGCCATCACATTGTTGCGACCGCTTTTCTTCGCGGCATACATGGCAATATCCGAGCAACGAATGACTTCCCGTATCGTTTCGCCGTCCTGCGGAAATCGCGCATAACCTACATTCGCGCCGACTTCCGTGGTGATCCCGCTGATCCGCATCGGCACCGATATGCTTTCGATCACCCGCTGCCCAAGCTGATCGAGATCGACGACGTCGGCATTTCTGCAGAGTGCAAGAAACTCGTCGCCGCCGAGGCGGTAGACGTCTTCCGGCGCGAAAATTTGCTCGAGCCGCCGGGCGATGTTCACCAGCAATTCGTCGCCGCCGGCATGGCCAACGAGATCATTGGTACGTTTAAAGCCGACAAGGTCGATGGAAAAAACAGCGAATCGGCATTCCTTCGAATAGTCGGCGGTCGCGATTTCTTCGAGCCCTTTCCGATTCTGCAAGCCGGTCAGTGCATCGTGACGGGCCGCCCACAGCGTCTGGTGCTCTGCTTGGCGCCGCCTCGATATTTCGCGGCGCAAGTCCCTGATGCGCAAAACACCAAACACAAGGCCGAGAATTCCGGCGATGATGATCCCGATAAAAAGTTGATCGACGACGAACCAACCATTCTCATGCGCGAGGTGGTCGAGTTTCTCATGCAGTTCGTAGACCAGCGCGAGATGCGCCAAGACAACGCCGACGATCGCCAGCGCTATTGCTTCCAACCGCGCGCGGTGGTGACATATGAGATGCAGCATGCGGAACCTATTCAAAATGCGGCCGTCGTGGCGCCTAACGGAGGGCGGCATCCCTTCCTCCGTTAAACGCCCTATGAAGCGATGGGAGCTACGCCCAGCCACGTTCAACTGGGAGGCTGGTGTTCGCCGTCTGCGAGAGACCAACAGAGGGCGCGGCGATCTTCGCCAGTTCATCCTGGATGGCGATCAGAAAATTGGAAATGCCCTGAATCTGGTCGCGGACAGCCTCCATTCTTTCTAGTGCAAGCGTGTCGATTTCGCCCAGCGTCGAAACAGCGCCAAGGTGGTTGATCGGGAACGCGATAATATTGCTCATCGAAACTCCTTCGATTTGAAAATTTCCGAGAAACTCGTCAGGCAGCGACGGTTTCGAGCTCGCTTGGCTGGAACAAGCGTGAAAGGCTGAGGAAGGAGATCATGCCGCTGTCGTGCGTGATGATGCCTTCCGCGACGCTGCGGTCGAAAGAGGTGGTTATTTCCGGCACGGGCTGCACCTGACTGGTACCGATCGTCAGAATATCCGATACGCCGTCTACGACCAGTCCAAGCACCATCTCATGCACCTCGGCCACGACGATCGCGCTGCGCTCCGTGGGCTTCGTGCTTTTCATGCCGAGCTTGTGGGCCAGATCGATGATCGGGATCACCGATCCCCGCAGGTTCATCACGCCGACGATATCCGGCGGCGAGTGCGGCACTGGGATCGAGGGGGACCATCCGCGAATCTCGCGGATGGTGGTGGTTCTGACGCAGAAATCCTGATCGGAGATTCGAAAGGCGATGATCTCGAAGGTGCCGTTGCCGGACTCCGCCGACGATTGAGCAAGCGAAGACATTCTCAAAAGTCCTCCCATTCCTTTACCGCAGCTGCAGTGGCAGTTCTGCCGCTGAAGGCGCTGGCGAGCTTGCTCCCGAGCGCGCGGGCCGGCGAAGCCACCGGCCGGTTTGTCCGGTCGGCCGCGCGCGGCTGGGTAACCATGCCGTCGAGTTTGAAGCCGGCGACGAGATTGCGTAGCTTGGCGGCTTCCTCGGCCAGGCTCGATGCCGCGGCGGTCGATTCTTCCACCATCGCCGCGTTCTGCTGGGTGCTCTGATCCATCGAATTGACCGCTGTGTTGATCTCAGCCAGTCCCGTCGACTGCTCCTTTGCCGACACGGCGATCGCGTTCATGTGACTGTTGACCTGGCCGATGAAGCCACTGATGACGTTCAGCGCATCGCCGGTGTCGCGCACCAGCTTGACACCGCTTTCCACTTCGGTCGACGAGTTGCGGATCAGCCCCTTGATCTCCTTTGCAGCCTGCGCGGACCGCTGCGCCAGTTCGCGCACCTCCTGGGCGACGACGGCAAAGCCCTTGCCGGCATCGCCGGCCCGCGCCGCCTCGACGCCGGCATTCAGCGCCAGGAGATTGGTCTGGAAGGCAATCTCGTCGATCACCCCGATGATGTTGGAAATCTGCTGCGAGCTCTCCTCGATCCGACGCATCGCTTCTTCGGCATGCGAGACGACTTCGGCCGATTTCGCCGCACTCTGGTTGGCATGCGTCGCAACCGTGCGGGCCTCTTCCGTCAGCTTCGTCGACGAGCCGACATTGGCGGTGATCTGGTCGAGGGCCGCGGCGGTCTCCTCAAGAGCGGCGGCCTGCTGCTCGGTACGCTTGGCAAGATCCTGGGCGCCGGAGGCGATCTCACGGGTGCCGTTGTCCATGGTCGCAATGCTCTCGGCGATCGCTGACAACGCTGTGCCGAGCTGGCGGACGGACTGGTTGAAGTCGTTGCGCAGGGGCTCGAAATCAGGTGCGAAAGCGTCCATCAACTGGAAGGCGAGATCGCCGGCGGCAAGGCGCTTCAGGCCGGCCCCCAAGTTGTCGGAGGCAAAGCGCAGTTGTTCGGCTTCCATTTCGGTGCGCTTCTGGACTGCCGCCCGTTCCGCTTCCTGATGTTCGCGCGTGGTCCGAGCCTCGCCTTCGAGGCGGCCATTGTTGATTGCGGCTTCCCGGAAGACCTCAACGGCAGCAGCCATCGCGCCGATCTCGTCATGACGGCCGAGCAGGGGGATCGCCGAAGCCGTATCGCCTTCAGCCAGCTTGCCCATCGCGCCTGTGATCCGGGTGATTGGATTGGCAATGCCGGTAATGGCGTAGAAAGTCGCGGCGGCGCCTGCGAGAAGTGCGATCGCACAGAGGATGTAGATAAGGTTCAGGGAATGCTCGAGGAGCGCCTGATTGTCTGCGCCAGCCTTCGCTGCGCCGTCCTTGTTGATGCCCGTGATGATATGGATTGACTGCGCTATGTCGGCAAAAAGAGGCGCCATTTCCTTAGAAATGATGAGTTTGGCTTCTTCATCCTTTCCCTCAGTCGAGACCGCCACCATCCTGGCACCAGCGACGTCCAACGCCTCGCTCGTGTCCCGTATCTTCTTCAGTTCGGCGTTCTCATTGTCTTCAGTGACAAGGGCGGAATAGTCGTCGAACGCCTTGGCAAAGCGCGCCGTTTCATCCTCGATCGCCTTGGTTGCCCGCGCTTCCTCCTCAGCATTGCTTGCGAGAACATGGCGATTGAAGGCAACCCGCTTATCGGAAAGGGCGGTATCCATTTCCTTCGACCGTTCGACGCTCGGCAGCCAGTTGTCGACGACTGCGTCGTTGTTGCGATCGATCTCACCCATCGAGGAGATGGCGACCCACGACAGGCTGGCTGCAATCAGAAACAGGCCGGCAACGATGCCGATCAAGGAGGATTTTACGCTTGGGCGTTTCATTTCAAATTCCTTCAATTTTTAGCGCGGCGAACGTGGGTCGTCGCGGAATCGAGTATTTGAATCGGCAGCCGTCTGCTGCCGATTCATTGCCGCAGTGAGTCTTCTTCCAGTCCCGGCGTTAAAGAGGACCTTGTGTTCGCCGACATCCAGTGGTGAACAATGATCTCGCTAATGCGCCGAAAACTGCTCGCGTCATTCGGGGAGGTTGAATGACGCGAGGCCTCTACTGGACGTAATCATGGTGTGAGCGGCGCGAAATCATTTCGCGGGACAGCGGCGCGGAAACCGTTGATTTCGGCACGCTGGTGGGGCAGGTTTCCGCAGAAGCACTGCTGCGTGCTGATTGCGCCGACCTCTGTTCTCTAACTTGTACGACGAGCGCTGAAAAAAGATTAACAGTTTCCAGCGGTTAAGGGTTTGAGTTGGAAAATTACGCCTTTCGGATAGCCGTTGCGCGGATTGACCCTGTGGTCTCGCCGATGTTTAAGCGCGCCTCGTAACAATTGAAATTACCGAAACTCTCGTCTCGCTGAGGGCGGTAGCAAGGGCGACGACGCGCTGCGCGAGGATCTCGTCAAGCATGTGCGCAAGGAAATCGGGTCGATCGCCACGCGCGACAAAATCCAGTTCTCGCCCGCCTCTAAAACCCGTTCCGGCAAGATCATGTGCTGCATCCTGCGAAACACGACACAGCGGTTGTCGACGCCCAGCCAGCGTTTCCAATGCATGCTCGCTGTGTTGCGGATATTTGTGGTGCCGCCGTCCGGTTCCATCTTCAACAACTGCTGGAAGTCGACATCATTGCCCTTGGCGCGCAGCTTGTTGGCCCGGTTGGTCGCCGCCTCGAACAGCGCCTGGCCAGAGCTCGGCAGCCCCCCAGCGCACCATCGCCGGCTCGCGCCCAGTCGGCGTATTGCGCACGACCGGCGCCATGCCATCGGGCCATACCTCGATTTCCGGTTCGATGTTGCCGACGCTGTCGACCATCGCGCGCGTGGCGCCGCGGAGACGGCCGATCGCGCGCCGGTCCAGCTCTTCCTCGTGGCCGCATACGCCGCACTCAGCGACAATGACGAACCATTCCGGAAGCGCGCTCAACGTCGCGTAGTCGAATTGTGGCCCGAGGCTCGGCGCCAGCTCAATGCTTCTGTCGTGCCGCATGACGGTCAGTCCCGGTCAAAGCTCGGTGTCCAGCCGCGGGTAAATCCGATGCTCATGCCCATCCGTGTCAATGCCAGCTGCTCACGCAGATGCCGGCAATCCTCCAACAAGGTGCGCACGGCCGCGTCGGCGTCGCCGCCGTGATAGCGGAGAACGTCGTTGAACTCCGCCTCCGCCGACGGTTTAGCGGGTTCGTCGGGTAATGCTGCTTTAAGCGGGCGCATGGCTTCTCCTCTCCACCGTGCATGGCCAGCGGACGATATGGGAACGAATTTCAGATTGGCGGTTACGGCGCCGCGTTGTTCTCATTATGTTCTCATGCGAGGGATAGTCAAGACGTCCGGGTTCGGTAATCCCCATCGGTGATTCAGCGGTCATCGCCCTTGGGCATTTTTGCATCAAATTTATGTAAGTCGCATCAATTTCATGGAAGCCATGACCAGTCGGCCTCGATAGGCTTCAACCGTGGCTCCTGAACGTGGAACACAGGGAGCCGCAGGACGCGGTGCCGCTGCTCTAACTGGTAATAGGGGCAGCGGCATTTCCCGCGTATGCGCACGCCGGAAAGAATGACCCGTTGCGCGGAGCTGGGCGAATTATTCCATCGGCTCGATCCTGTGGGCCCCGCTGCTAACCATGCAAATCCTGCGCTAGCGAGAACATTTCTACAGCTATCCGCAGTGACTGGGTGGGCGCCCTGAGTACGCCTAGTAACATCGGAGCCAGCTCCGAGCTTCGAGGTCCGATGATCGAGGTCAGCTTTCGCGTTTCTGCGTGAAAAGCCGGCGGACCCGGGCCCCATTTTGGTCATTCCGTAGGGTTGAGCCGATGTACGCTATTAGAGAGTTTGAAGCGGAGGTTTGAAACAACAGGGTCGTCGGTTCTGATTCCTTCAAGGCGACGATACCGCTTGCAAATTCAACGGTCCGCCAACAGTGAATGCAATAAGAAGGACGATGGGGCTGGCGGCCAGACTTAATGCCATTTGGATTTTAGCAATGTGGCAATAAGAGATGGTTCGATTTTACACCAAAATTGGAGGTTTCATTTTTTCTTCCAAACCAGCCGCAAAAAGAAAATGGTTTCTTATAATTCATTTTCTCTACTGATTTTATAGACTAAGTTTTGCAACTTAGCGAATGGATCAGTGGCATATGGTCTACCTCCTCAGTCTCCTTGACAAGAGCCCCCTCGACGAAGGGTCCACCGCCACGGATGCGTTGCGCACGACGGTGAAGCTTGCGCAGATGTCGGAGGAGCTGGGCTATCACCGCTTCTGGGTCGCTGAACATCACAGCATGCCGACGCTGGCAAGCTCTGCGCCGGAAGTACTGATCGCCCATCTTCTTGCCCGGACGGCGCGCATCCGCATCGGCTCGGGCGGCGTCATGCTGCAGCATTACAGCGCCTACAAGGTGGCCGAAACATTCAACCTTCTGGCCTCGCTCGCGCCGGACCGCGTCGATCTCGGCGTCGGTAAGGCGCCGGGCGGCTTTCCGCTCTCGACCAAAGCGCTTCAGGTTGGCATCGATCCCGCACGGAAGCCGGATTTCGCCAGCCAGCTCTCCGAGATCAATGGCTATCTCGCTGCTGATCCCAGCAGTAACGGCCCGCTTGCGACTCCGTTCCCGCCGACAGCGCCAGATCGTTTCCTGCTTGGCGCCAGCGTCGAAAGCGCCGAACTGGCTGCATCCAAGGGCTGGCGTCTGGTGTTTGCCGGCCAGCTGAACGGTGATCCGGAAAACTTGCGCCGTACCTTCGAGGCCTATGAACGGGCGAGCGGCGGCAAGACGCCGATCCTGGCGCTGACGGCCTATGCGGCGGAAGATACGGCCGTGGCGCGCAAGGCGGTCGGTGACCTGCGGATCGTCAAGGTTTTCCTGAAGGACGGCCGCAGTGTCAATGTCGGCACCGAGGAACAGGCGGCCGAATATGCCCGACAGGCCGGGGCCGAGATCGACCGGCTCGACACCAAGGCGCCGAGCGTGCTGCATGGCACGGCTGCGGAAGTGCGCCGGCAGCTCGACGACCTGCACAGCCAATACGGCATCGCCGAATTCATCATCGAAACGCCGCCGCTCGGGGCTGCCGAACGGCTGGCCTCCGTCGAGCGCCTCGCCAAGGAACGGCTTTCGCTCGCCGCCTGATCTCTCGCAAAAGGATTTTCCCGATGGTTCAGAAACATATTCCGTTCGGCATCATGCTGCAGGGGCCCGGTGGTCATATGAACGCCTGGAAGCATCCGAGCGGCCCCGCCGATGCGAGCGTCAACTTCGAGTTCTTCGTCAACACCGCGCGTCGCGCTGAAGCGGCAGGCATCGCCTTTGCTTTCGTGGCAGACGGCCTCTACATCAACGCTCAGTCGATCCCGCATTTCCTCAACCGCTTCGAGCCAATCTCCATCCTCTCGGCGCTCGCGGCTTCAACCTCGAAGATCGGTCTCGTTGGCACGGTCTCCACCTCTTACAGCGACCCCTTCACGGTTGCGCGCCAGTTCGCCACGATCGACCTGATCTCCCGCGGCAGGGCGGGATGGAACGCGGTGACGACCCCGCTAGAAGGGTCCGGGCGCAACTATAGCCGCGAGCACCCCGAACACGAACTGCGCTATGAGATCGCCGACGAGTATCTAGACGTCATCAAGCGCCTCTGGGACTCCTGGGATGACGACGCCTTTGTGCGCAATCGCGAAACCGGCGTCTATGCCGACACGTCGAAGCTGCGAAAGCTTGACCACAAAGGCCGCTTCTTCCGCGTCGAGGGGCCGTTGAACATCGGCCGCTCGAAGCAAGGGCAACCCGTCGTCTTTCAGGCTGGAGCCTCCGATTCCGGGGTGAAGCTGGCAGGTAAACATGCGGATGCGGTCTTTACCAATGGTGGCTCGATCGAGGACGGAAAAACCTTCTACAAGCAGGTGAAGCAGAGCGCGATCGCGCAAGGACGCCGCGCTGCCGATGTCGGCCTCTTTCCCGGTATCGCCCCGATTGTCGGCAGAACGGAGGAAGAGGCCGAGCAGAAATATCAGGCGATCCGCAATCTCGTCACCATCGAGGAGGCGCTGCTTTATCTCGGCCGCTTCTTCGATCACCACGATTTCGGTGTCTATCCGTTGGACGAGCCGTTCCCTGATATCGGCGATATCGGCAAGAACAGCTTCCGCGCCACCACCGACCGGATCAAGAAGACGGCGCGTGAACAGAACCTCACGCTGCGCGAGATCGCGCTTGACGTTGCGACGCCCCGCACCGCGTTCATCGGCACGGCGGACCATATTGCCGATGAATTGATCCGTTGGGTGGAGGAGGGCGCGGCCGACGGCTTCATCCTGGGCTTCCAGGTGATCGCCGAAGGGCTGGACGACTTTGCAACCCACGTCCTGCCGATCCTGGAGAAGCTCGGTTATTTCAACCCCGTGCTTGAAGGCGAGACCCTGCGCGATCATCTCGGCTTGCCCTATCGCGAAAGCCATTATGCCGCTCCGCCCGCCGAGATCGAACGCGGAAAGGCGGTCGGCGCCTGAGGCGCCGGGAGAAGGCCATGAACATCATCGCCCAGACTCCACGCCTGAACGACCCGGTCGAGCAAGGCATTGCGGCCATTCTCGACGAATTCGTGGCGTTGCGTCACGACCTGCATCAGTATCCGGAGCTCGCCTTTCAGGAGCGCCGGACCAGCAAGCTGATCGCCTCGCTTCTCTCATCCTGGGGGTATGAGGTCGCAACCGGCATTGCCGGAACCGGCGTCGTCGCGACACTGAAGCGAGGTACCGGCGACCGCCGCATCGGCATCCGCGCCGACATGGACGCGCTGCCGATCGAGGAGGCGACGGAGCTTGCCTATGCCAGCAACAATCCCGGCGTCATGCATGCCTGCGGTCATGACGGGCATACCACGATCCTGCTCGCCGCCGCGCGCTATCTGGCCGAAAGCAGTGCGTTCGACGGTACGCTGCACCTGATCTTCCAGCCGGCCGAGGAGATCGGCGCCGGCGCCCGCAAGATGATCTCCGAAGGCCTGTTCGAGCGTTTCCCGGTCGATGCGATCTTCGGGCTGCACAACTGGCCAGGCGTGCTTACCGGGCAGTTCGGTTTCGTCGCCGGTCCCGCGATGGCCTCGGTCGACCAGGCAAAGATCCGTATCGTCGGCAAGGGTGGCCATGGGGCGGAACCGCACCGCGCGGTCGATCCGGTGCTGGCATCGGCCTCCTTCATCACAGCATTGCAGAGCGTCGTTTCGCGCAATGTCGACCCGCAGGAGATGGCGGTGGCGACGGTTGGATCGATCCATGCCGGCTCGGCCTCGAATGTCATCCCGGAAAGCGTCGAACTGAAGCTCACCATGCGCGCCTTCACCGAGAGCGTTCGCCAGCAACTGCAGGAGCGTATCCCCGCCGTGGCTCGGGCGCAGGCCGAAAGTTTCGGCGCGGTGGCGGAGGTGGATTACCGGCTGGGTTTCCCGGCGCTGATCAACCATCGCGGCGAGACGGATTTCGCCCGCGACGTGGCGCTCGATACGTTCGGCCCGGCACGGGTGGAGGAGGGGTTCAAGCCGCGCACCGCGAGTGAGGATTTCGCCTTCATGCTGCAGGCCAAACCCGGCAGCTACCTGTTCGTCGGCAATGGCGAGACCGCGCCGCTGCACAGCGCCCACTACGATTTCAACGACGCGATCATCGCACCTGCCGCCCGTTATTGGGTCCGGCTGGCGGAAACCTTCCTCAACTGAGACATCAACAGGACCGGCGACATGAGCGACACGTTTCTCTACACCACGCCCCTCGATCCGCGCGCAAAGCCGCTCATCGACGAACTGACCTACGAATACGACAAGCGCTATAAGTCCTATTTCAGCGCGGCGGGCGCGTCGGAAGAGATGAACCGCTATCCGGTCGAAGCCTTCGCGCCGCCGCACGGCAATTTCCTGCTGCTCCAGCGCAATGGCGAAACGATCGGCGGCGGCGCCTTCAAGCACTATGATGACCGTACCGCCGAATTTAAACGCATCTGGACACGGTCCGACCTGCGCCGGCAGGGACTGGCCGTCAAGGTCCTGGTCGAGCTCGAGCTCCAGGCTGCCCGCCAAGGCTATTCGCGGGTCTACCTGACAACGGGGTTTCGCCAGCCGGAAGCCGTCGGGCTCTATCTCAAATATGGCTACACCGCGCTATTCGACGTCGAGGCCGATCCGGAAATCTACAAGACGTTGCCGTTCGAAAAGCAGATCGGCCATTTCGCGGTGACAGGGGCGGCGGCGCTCGTCCAGCCAGACCATGCGCTGCAGCACGCCGCCGCGCACCGCTGACCATTCGGCAAAACCATAAAGGGGAACGTCATGGCAATCACCACGGATTTCGCCGGCATCGAGCCCGGCCGCAGGACAGCGGAGCACAGCCAGGACTATTCGCGTCACCGGATCGAGCCGGCGCGCCATCCCGGCCGCCTGGTCGGGACGGTTTTCGCAGCCATTGTCGTCGTCGCGGTGCTCTATTCGACATTCACCAATCCGCGTTGGGGATGGAGCGTCTTTGCCGACTGGTTCTTCGCCGAACCGGTACTGGCGGGCCTCGGTCGGACGCTCTTGCTTACCGCTCTTGCGACGATCTCGGGATCGGTTCTCGGAACGGCGCTGGCGCTGGCGCGAGTATCGAAATCACCGCTGCTGTCCGGTCTCTCTTGGGGCTATGTCTGGTTGCTGCGGTCGATCCCGCTGATAGTCCTGCTGCTGGTTCTTAACAATCTCGGCTATCTCTACGAGACGATCCGGATCGCGGTCCCCTTCACCGGCACGGTGCTCGTCGATTATCCAACGGTGCAATTGCTGACGCCGTTTGCCGCCGCCTTCCTCGGCCTTACGCTCAACCAGTCGGCGTTCTTCTCGGAAATCGTTCGTGGCGGCATCCTCTCCGTCGATCAGGGTCAACTTGAAGCCGCTGCGGCGCTAGGCCTTCCGCGCCGTCGCCAAGTGTTCCGCATCGTCCTGCCGCAGGCGATGCGCACGATCCTGCCGACCGGCTTCAACGAAATCATCGGCCTCGCGAAAAGCACGTCCATGGTCTATGTGCTCGCCTTGCCGGAACTGTTCTATACGGTGCAGGTCATCTATCGCCGCAATCTCGAAGTTATCCCGCTGCTGATGGTCGCGACGGCTTGGTATCTCGTCATCATGACGGTACTGTCGATCGCGCAGCACTATATCGAGCGGTATTTCTCGAAAGGCGCCGTGCGCAATCCGGTGCCGCTGCCGTTCCAGTCCTTCTTGTTCCGCTTTCGTCGGCCGCTGCAGGCGCAGATCGCGAGCACGCCGGCGCAGGCCGTGCGGAAAGCCGGCTTCAGCGATGCGCCGCTGCTGAGGGCAGGGGCTCCCGTGCGTGTCCAGGGCATTTCCAAAAGCTTCGGCTTCCTGAAGGTGCTCGATGCTGTCGATCTATACCTGCCGGCCGGCAGCGTCACCGCGATCCTCGGCCCCTCAGGCTCCGGCAAATCGACGCTGCTGCGATCGATCAACCATCTGGAACGTGTCGATAGTGGCTTCATTGCCGTGGACGGTCATCTGGTCGGCTACCGCCAGAGCGGCGAGACGCTTTATGAGCTGAAGGAAAAAGACATTCTGAAGCGCCGCGCCGATATCGGCATGGTCTTCCAGAACTTCAATCTCTTCCCGCATCTGACCGTGCTGGAAAATCTCATCGAGGCGCCGATGCAGGTCCGGGGGACAGACCGCGGCGCCGCCGTCGAACTGGCCCGGGAACTCCTCGCCCGCGTCGGTTTGACGGACAAGATTGATGCCTATCCGCGCCAATTGTCCGGCGGCCAGCAGCAGCGCGTCGCCATCGCTCGGGCACTGGCCCTGAGGCCGAAGGTCCTCCTTTTCGACGAGCCGACGTCAGCACTCGATCCGGAACTCGTTGGCGAAGTGCTCGACGTGATCAAGGAACTGGCTCGGACCGGCACGACCCTCGTCATCGTCACACACGAGATCGGATTTGCCCGCGAAGTGGCCGATACGGTCGTGTTCATGGAAGGCGGCCACATCCTTGAGGTCGGCCCGCCGGCACGGATTTTCAGCCGGCCAGAGCATCCGCGCACGCGCGAATTCCTCGCCAAGGTTCTCTAGCAGATTCCCGGCCGCGTGGGCGGACGAGATGGGACTATAAACGGATACAACCTAAAGATGAAAAGGAGACGGGAAACATGACTATTCTTCATGCGGCTAAACTTCTGATGGCAGGTGCCGTGACCATCGCGGCACTTGGGGTCGTTGCGGCGCAGGCGGCCGATACGTTCGATCTCAGCCCGGACACCTCGAACCGGGTCCGGGCCGAAAAGAGCGAAGCGGCGATCAAGGCTCTTTCGCCTGACTTCAAGTTCGTGACACCTGGCAAGTTCACCGTGGCCATCAATGCCTGGGATCCGCCGATCGCCACCTTCGCAAACGATGCAAAGACCATCGTCGGCGCCGATCCCGATCTGGCTTCGCTGCTGGCGGATTCGCTCGGCCTCGAGCTGGAAATCGTCTCCGTCGCCTGGGCCGACTGGCCGCTGGGTGTTGCCTCCGGCAAGTATGACGCCGTCATCAGCAACGTGACGGTGACCGAGGAGCGCAAGGAGAAGTTCGATTTCTCCACCTATCGCAAGGACGTGCTGGGCTTCTACGTCAAGGCCGACAGCAAGATCACCGAGATCAAGGAGCCCAAGGATGTCGCAGGGCTGAAGGTCATTACCGGCGCTGGCACCAACCAAGAAAAAATCATTCTGGAATGGGATCGCGAGAACGTCGCGGCCGGCCTCGCGCCGATCGAGGTGCAATATTATGACGACCGCGCCGCAAGCGACCTCGCCTTGCAGTCGGGCCGTGCCGATGTCGAGTTCAATCCGAATGCGACACGGGCCTATGGTGCATCGATCAAACACGACACCAAGCTCGTCGGGATCGTCAGCGGCGGCTGGCCGCTGACTGCCGAGATCGCCGTCACCACCCGAAAGGGCGCAGGCCTTGCCGATACCGTCACCGTCGCGATCAACGACCTGATCAAGAGCGGCAAGTATGGCGAAGTGCTGAAGCGCTGGAGCCTCGACGCTGAAGGCATCGACCAGTCGCAGACCAACCCGGCCGGCCTGCCGAAGAGCGGTTCCTGATATCGAGTTGGGCAACCCGACATGGTTCGTTGGGTTGCCTGCCTTTGTTTTTCCCTGGAGATCACGACCATGACCGACCAACCGGTTTTCCGTCCGTTCCTGATGGCGGCACTCGTTTCTACCCTCGCCTTGTTCTCGACCGCTGCGCGCGCCGACGACACTGCTTTCGGCCTCAGCCCTGAGCAACCGGCGCGACTGAGGGCCGAAAAGAATGATGCGGCGATTGCCGCGATCTCGCCGGACTTCAAGTTCGTGACGCCGGGCAAATTTACCGTGGCCGTCAGCCCGGGCGGACCGCCGCTTGCAACCTATGCGACGGATGCAAAGACCGTGGTTGGCGCCGATCCGGATTACGCGTCGGCCATTGCCGATAGCCTCGGGCTTGAGCTTGAACTGCTTCCGGTCGCCTGGATCGACTGGCCGCTCGGCTTGACCTCGCGCAAATATGATGCCGTCATCTCCAATGTCGGCGTCACCGAGCAGCGCAAGGAGAAATTTGACTTCTCGACCTATCGCCAGGGATTGCATGGCTTCTTCGTCAAGTCCGGCAGCCCGATCACTGCGATCAAGGAGCCGAAGGATGCCGCAGGCCTGCGGTTCATCGTCGGTGCCGGCACCAACCAGGAGCGCATCCTTTTGCGCTGGAGCGACGAGGATGTAGCAGCGGGGCTGAAGCCACTGGAACTGCAATATTACGACGACGAAGCGGCAAGCCTGTTAGCTGTCTCTTCCGGTCGGGCCGATGTCATCGTCCAACCGCATGCACAGCTCGTCTTCATCGCCGCCCGCGATCACAACATCAAGCGCGTCGGAACGCTGAGCGCCGGTTGGCCGGATCGCTCGGACGTGGCGATCGCCACGAAGAAGGACAGCGGTCTGGCGGATGCGCTCACCATCGCCACCAACGGCCTGATCACGAGCGGGGTCTACGGCAGGATCCTCGACCACTGGCACCTGTCGGAGGAGGCTCTGCCGCAGTCGGAGACCAATCCGCCTGGCCTGCCGCGATCCTGAGGTACATGTACGATGAGCAGCGTTTCCATCCATCATATCGGCTTTCTTACCCCCGGAAACTACCCGGCTCATGATCCGCTGTCCGGTCTGGAAAAAACCTTGCAGCTCCTGGAGTATGGCGAGGGGCTCGGTTTCCAAAGCGCGTGGGCCCGCCAGCGGCATCTCGAGCCCGGCATTTCGTCAGCCACCGCCTTCCTGGCCGCCGCGACCCAGAGGACCAGCAGCATCGAGCTCGGCACGGCGGTCATTCCGATCGGTTACGAAAGCCCCTACCGTCTGGCGGAAGACCTCTCGACGGTCGATGTGCTGTCGCGCGGGCGGCTCAATGTCGGCTTGAGTGCCGGCCGGCCGCTGCACGCCGACCTGATCGCGCCGCTGGTCTTCGACGGTGACTGGGAAAGCTTCGACTTTTCCCACGACAGGGTCCTGCGCTTCGTCGACAACCTGAAGAGCAAGCCGATCGGGGATGAAACGACGTTCATAAAGACACCCTTCGGTCCGCAGCGCCCACGACTGCAGCCGCATGCCAAAGGGCTGATGGACCGCATCTGGTACGGTGGCGGTTCGTTACGGTCCGCCCGTTGGTCAGGGCAAAACGGGTTCAACCTTCTGATCGGCAATGTTACGAGTGGTGAGGACACGGATGATTTTTATGTCGCCCAGTCGCGCCAACTCAAGGCATACCGGGAGGCTGGTGGATCGGACAAGCGCGTTGCGCTCGGCCGCGTCATCGTCCCTCTCGATAGCGCCGACAGCATTACACGCAAGCGCTATCTCGACTATGCGGCCGGGCGCCATGAGCGAACATTGACGCCCCAGGGCGAACGCCGCACACTCTATCCAGCGGACCTTGTTGGCACGTCGGAGCAAATCCTCGAACGCCTGCTTGCCGATCCGATCATCTCGCAAGTCAGCGAGTTGCGGCTCGAGCTTCCTTATGAATTCGAGGATGAGGAATACCGCCAGATCCTCCACGACTTTTCCACGTTCATTGCCCGAAGGCTCGGCTGGTCCAACGGTTCGCTGCGAGAAAAGCGCACGGCGTGAACTGCCGCTTGCGCGAAAAACCCAGATCCACAGGCCGGATTCACAGGAACGACAAGTATTGACCAGAATCGTTGACTATTTTTTCTCCATTGGCTCGCCGTGGTCCTATATCGGCTTCGACTCTTTCGTCGAACTTGCGGCGAATAATTATGTCGAGATCAAGCCCTACCTCACCACCGTGGTCGAAGAGAATGGCGGCATCTTTTCGCGCAATCGCCCTCCGACGCAGTTATTGGACGCGCGACCTGAAACGTTGGGCGCGCCTAGCAAGGGCCTGATCCTTAAAAAACCGCGCTGATGTCGTTTGGCACTTCAACATGAGAATTCGGCGGTTCCGGCCGCATTTGGCATTTAATGTGAGTCTCGCAGACGGTAGACAGTCACAACAGCCGGTGCAGTATGGGCAACTCATTGGAAGATATACATTTTTGCAAAAGCCATAGAGGAAAAGCGTCTCTGCGAAAACGAAATCTCAAGTTAAGTGGCAAGGCCTGGGGACGAATCTCACATTAAATGCCAAGTCTCAAATTATGGGTGGCCGTAACTATATGATTTTGTTGGCGGCAGAATCTTACGTTTAAATGCAAAACCACACGCGGCCTCAACCGCATTCGGTTGGCCACAAATCCTGCTCCCGGAATTCTGCGGAGGATCGGATAGGACAGTGGCTATAGACTGGCAGTCCGGCAATGGCTATTCGTGATGAAGCGACGTATCGCTAAACCATCCCGTGGATTCTCCAAGGCCTCTTATATTGAAAAAAGTGCAACGCAGTTTTGCCGTCGAGTACAAAACCGGCAGGCGAAAACTCTATCCCAAGTCGAACTCGATCTGGGGCAACATGGATCTAAAGTCCGTCGCTCGCGATCTCGAGGAAGCGGCAACGCCTTATCTGTCAGGTAGCTCTCAGAGTGGCAAATCCGACAGCGAGATGTTTTTGCCGGCACCAGATCAGGCCGAGCCGTTGTTGACACCGCCTCTCGGCACGTCGACAACTACATCAGATACAGAGGAGACGAGCATGGCCCACGACAGCAATACGATAACCAATGCCGATGTACCGACCGTTGTCGAGACGCCCGTTGCGCCGAAGAAGCAAAGCAAACCCCGCGCCAAGAAAGCGGCTCCTGAGACGACGTCAGCTGACGCTACGGCAGAGCCAGCAACTGCTCTGACCGGCGCTGGTGGTGGGAAGGGGAGAGGGGGCAAGGCAAAGGTGATCGAAGCTGCGCCGAGCGCCAAACGGGCACCTGTGCGCCGTGCTCCAAAGTCTGTGCAGACAGCTTCAGCTGCGCCGATCGCGGCGATCGATGAGATGGCAGATCTCTTGCAGTTGGAAGAGGAAAATCAACGACTGCGCAAGCTTCTGGCTGAAAAACTTCGCGCTGAAAATGCTGATCTGCGCAAACGGCTCAAGCTCGATTGATATAAGCAGCCGGTCAATCGCCGGCCGCTATGCTTATCGAGACATACATTTTGGCCACGGTGAATGCTGTTGCCGGAATTGGAACTCGCAGCCTGCTTGCGGGGTAAAACGCGAGGTCGGATAGATGGCATCTCCATGGAAATTTCTTGCCCGACTGATCTCACCGGGACGCGAACAAAAGAGTGAAAACGGCTCGACCAACGAGGTTACGCCGGACCCCTCGGCTATTGCCGGTCAAACTAAACCGCCTGCCGAAGAGAGCGTGAATAGCGCTGGCCGACCGGCAAGCGAGGAGCTACCTCGTCACGATCAAACCGCTGCAATTTCCGCGGAGCCTGTACTTCCCGAAGAAGGCGAAAAAGGTGGCCGCGATAAGGTCGAACGCGAAGCCCCCAAAGTCGTGGGGGCCGCCGATCCAGCGTTATTCGGCGATCCTGGTATCGACGTCACCGCTGCACATGGTGCTACGAACACCAAGCGAGCTGTCGAGGTCGCACCACGCAAGCAAAGAAGTCGCAACAAAGAAGCGGTAGCGATTGAGAACGTTTCCCAGGTTAACCACACTGCAGACGAGATGAACCTCGATGAAGAGATCAGGGTGCTTAGGGGTCATCTAGCCAGAAAGCTAAAGCTGCAAAACGCGCAGTTAAGAAATATGCTGAAGCGGTTTGAACGGTGAAAATGTCGCTCTGCCTGCCCTTTCAGTCGGGATCGATTGCAAGCCTATTGCAGGTGACAATCTCAGTTTTGAAAAGGGTGTCGCCGGTTCGATTCTGTTAAAGGCGACGAGCATGATCCGCCGGCGCCACCCGCGGCACGTGATTGCCACAAAGTCACGAAAAAAGCCGGGTCTCGTGATGTTCTTCACGAGGCCCGGAAGTCGGCCGGACAGCCGGCCTCTGGGAGAACATATACCTTCTAGGGGCCTACGTGAGTTTCCCTACCGTCTTCTCGAGAATTGCCCACAATTCCTCGCCATATTTTTCGCGCCAGCTGGTGTAGAAGCCGCCGTCGCGAAGTTTCTGCCTGAACGCCTCAGTGTCGGGCTGATTGAATACAAGGCCCTGTTTGGCTAGGACGTCTTTGAGGGCCTCCGACAACTTGGCCATATCTTGGCGCTCATCGAGCGCGGCTTGGTTGATGTTGCGGCTCACGACCTCCTGCACATCCGCCGGCAGGCTTGCCCAGTTGCGCTTGTTGGCAACGCAGAAAAATGCGTCCCACATGTGCCGGGTTAATGCGCAGTATTTTTGGACCTCGACAATATTTGCGGTCTTGATGTTGGCCAGCGAATTTTCCTGTCCATCGACGACCTTCGTCTGAAGTGCAGAATAGAGTTCGTTGAAATTAATGGACGCCGGAGCTGCCCCAAACGTCTGGAACATGGAGGTCCACAGCGCTCCGACTGGAACGCGGATTTTCATACCGGCGAGATCTACGGGCGAGTTGACTGGGTGCGTGCTGGTGGTGATGTGCCGGAACCCGTTGTCCCACATCTTTTCCATCGGGAGGAGATTCACCTTTTCGATGAGCTTATGCAGAGCGACACCGAGTTCACCATCCATCGTCTTCCAAACCGTATCATAGTCCGGGAAAATGAAGCCGAGACCGTAGATCGAGGCCGCCGGTACCATCGTGGACAGTACATTGATACCAGAGTTCAGGAACAGATCGATGCCGCCTGCTCTCACTTGCGATAGCATGTCCGTGTCGCTGCCAAGCTGGTTGTTCGGGTAGACTTGCAGCTCCACCCGCCCGTTCGTCTCCTGCTGGATGCGCGTTGCCGCCTCCCTTGCGCGCGTGGTGATCGGATGGGTTTCGGCTAGGTTAAACGCGAACTTCAGGGAATATTCGGCTGCGGCAGCTCGCTTCATCGAAAAGCCGAGCGCGGTGGCGCTGAGACCCAGCGTTGTCGTCATTGTAAATGCGCGTCTTGTCAGATTTACCATTGCGTTCTCCTCCAAATAACTCTGTAAATTTTGACTGGTTGATGCCGGACTACAGGAAGCCAATCGAGAGCCACGGAACCGCAGCAACAACGGCAAGACCAATGGCCATGGCGACGATGTAACCGACGATCGGTTTCATCCCCGCATCGGGGCTGACCCGGGTGATTGCGCAGGCAGCGTAGTAGCCAACACCGAAGGGCGGCGCGAAGAGGCCGATACCCATCGCCAACACGACGACCATGGCGTAGTGCACCTGATGGATACCCAACTGTTGGGCA
The DNA here is from genome assembly GCF_000379605.1 of Rhizobium giardinii bv. giardinii H152. GTDB lineage: Bacteria > Pseudomonadota > Alphaproteobacteria > Rhizobiales > Rhizobiaceae > Pararhizobium > Pararhizobium giardinii. The sequence continues at coordinate 69,479 of NZ_KB902713.1, forward strand.
ACCGGAAAGAGCAAGGGCGCGAACAGGACGATCGCAGGTATCCCTTCGAGCACACTGCCAAGGATGATAAATATGACGATCGAGACGATCATGAATGTGACCGCACCGCCCGGAAGTGTTGAAAGGTTTTGAGCCAGAGCTGTCGAGAAGCCTGATTGCGTCAAGCCCCATGCCATCGCCGTGGCCGCACCAATAATCAAAAGGATCGAACCGGATAGGCTCGCCGTCTCGACAAGCATCGGCTTGAGCCGGCGCCAGTCGAACTGACGGTAGAACACCAGACCCGCGGCAACGGAGTAAGCAATGCCAATAGTCGAAACTTCTGTCGCTGTAGCGACACCTTCGATGACGGCTGAGCGGATAACGAACGGAAGCGCAAGGGCAGGGAGTGCGGCGAGAAGCAGCTTGCTGATCTGCCGTCCGCTTGCTCTCTTGACTTGGCTCGAGTCATCATTGCGGCAGCGCCAGCGGACCAAGAAGCAGAGCGTTATCGCCAGAATGAGGCCCGGGAGAAGGCCACCGGTGAACAGTGCTGCGATCGACACCCCGGTTGCGGATCCCACCGTAATCAAGACGATGCTAGGCGGGATTGTTTCTGTCTGAGCACCCGTTGCCGAGAGAAGCGCGACAAGATCGCCCTCGTCTGCGCCGCGCGCCTTCATCTCCGGAAACAAGACCGGCGCGATAGCGGCCATGTCGGCAGCCTTCGATCCTGAGATCCCTGACACGAGGTACATCGCGGCCACCAGCACGTAGTGAAGCCCGCCGCGCACATGGCCAAGTAGGCTGGCTAGGAAAGCAACCATCGCCCGCGCCATACCCGTCATCTGAATGAGTTGCCCGAGAAACACAAACAGGGGGATCGCGAGAAGGATCAGGTGGCTGACACCCTCATCGATCCTGCCGACAATGATCAGAGGCGGCGTTCTGGTCGTCAGAATGAGGTAGCCGAATGTGGCGATCGCAAATGAAAAGGCGATCGGCACGCCGCCGAAGACACAGGCGGCAACGCCGCCGACGAAGAAAATGAGAAGATTGAGGTTTCCAAGACCAACGAGCACCGGCTTCAGCGCCCAAAACAAACAGAAGACCAATGCTACGGCTGCAACCGCGCCGAGTGCGAGCCGGAGATTCGAACTCTGCAGAAGCCGCAACACCGCGAAAACAAGCATCAAGGCGAAGCTCGTCGGCAGCGCCGAGGCGCGCCAAGAGTTCTGAATATCCATCGCGGGCGTCCAAACATAGGACTCTTCGATGGCATATTCCAGAGATGCGGGCAGGATCAGTACGAGGAAGGCAAGTGCCGCCGCAACCGAAACCAATTCCACGAAGCGGCGCGTATCGCCCTTCAATGCAGTAACGAGCGCCGTCATGCGCATGTGCTCCTGCCGCTGAAAGGCGACAGCCGAACCCAACATGGCAAGCCAGAGGAACAAGATCGAGGCCAGTTCATCCGACCAAACCAATGGCACGTGGAATACGTACCGCGCAACGACGGCCGAGAACAGCAGAAGAATTTCGCAAAGCACTAGAAGTGCTACTGGTATCTCCAGGCACTTTACCAAGCCGTGCTCAGTCCTGTGTGCCATTGCAGCCAGGTTTGACGTCCTTGCAACGTCATCTTCCATGGTTCCGTGAACAGTCACAGTGGCCTCCCCATTCGGCCACGCCTGCTCGTTTGCGTCCGTGTGCAGCGCATTCGTCTATCCGTCAAAATCGATCCTCCCACTGCCGTTCAGGCACTACTTCCTGCGGGAAGCTGACCAGCTTCCGTCCTCTAAAGTGCGTTCCAATGAACTCGCGCCTAGCTCCTCTAACGCGTAGGTATAAGGTATGAGGTCATACCCATGTTGGCAAGCGCTTTTTCTGTCGGCTGAGGTGAAGTCTTGAACAGGAATGGGCACGGCCTCCAGTCGAGGCATCGATCGGTCACCTCGACCGCTCAATGTATGGCCCCCGAACAAATCGAGCGGTTCCACTGGCTGGTGTGCACAAATGTCAGGGGATCTTAGAGTCGGCGAGGCGTCCCGTTTGACGACGGGGGCAAAGCCGCATCCTATTCATCGCGGCGCCGCAATCCGATTCTTGAAATCGGCGACCGATCGTCGGCGCACGTCCTGGGCTTAAGCACCGTCAGGTTCCCCGCTTTTGAAAGACTAGGGACGGAATTGTGGCGACATCGAGCCGGCACAGGCGCAGGATGCATGCGAACACTACCATCGACGCTTCCGCGAAACCCGATCGCCGCAATCAATGTCGGCTGCGAAAAGACTGGTTCTTCCTGTTATGCAATGATCAGCATGATGCGAAGAACTCGCTCTTTGGCGGCTGGACGGAGGTGAAAGGACCGGGGCAATCATCGCCACGTTGCTGCGGATGGCAAAAAATGAGATCGATTTTGCCGAGCTCACTCGGAGCCTCGAGCGCATCGCACCCACGGCTGGCTGGGCCCGAAATCGACGTGCTCACGCCGTGGAGCTACGCCGGCTGAACGGCGCCAGCTTGTCGCTTACGCCGGATGAAAGTTCAGCCGCCACTTGTCCCTAGGCGAGGGAAAGTGGCCTTTCAAAGGCACGGCATTATTAGCAGGCCGTCGATACCAGGAATATTTCGGCCAAGTGCGGCGGATCTGCCCGACGGCATCTGAGCCCCTCGGTTTGACTCAATCCAATATGCGCGCCTCCCAGGAAATAGCGGTCGCTTAAACAGCCGCTCGCGCTCGCAAGCTGTTGGTCTCTCCTTATCTCGCTCTCTCAGGCCAAGTGGGCTGGGCACGAGCCGCTGAGGCGCGGCGACGCTTTCTCTGAGGATCAGGATATGATACCGCCAGCTGCGATCAATGCTTCCACTGTATCGACATCGTGCAATGCTGAAGTGCCGATATCGAAATCGACGACGGGCACATTGGAAGCTCGGATAATACTTCTTGCACCCAGATCGCCCTTAAGCCTCGCGACCTCGCCCATGAGGGACCTGGGAAAGATAACGGGATTCCCGTGAATGTTCCCGCAGGTCGCTCCGATAATCGATCGACCACCATGAGCAACGAAAGCCTCAATAAGCGCGTTTAAATCAGCCGTTGAAACCGACGGCATGTCGGCCAGCATGACCAGTGTTCCTTGCGCTGATCGAACTTGGGGCGTCATCATCCCGGTTATCAAAGAACTCGACATCCCGCTGGCGAAATCGGGGTTGTGCGCAATGTTGATTGGAAGGCCAGAGAGAGCGGAAATCATCTCCGGAGCTCGAAAACCGACGACAACAGTAACGGAACGAGCCATGCTTTCACAGGCGCGCATGGCACTTCGCCTGACAAGTGGAATACCATCGAACAATGCCAGGAGCTTGCTATCTATGGCGGTCCCAAAGCGACGTGCCTGTCCTGCGGCGAGCAGCACAACAGCCACCTCTGAAGGGTCCGCAATCTTCTCCATATTGCCTCCTAGGCTCACGGCGCATTTACCTCGCCCACTACTCTATCACTTGAGACTAGGAATGGTCCGTTTCCGATTCAACCGCTTCTTATGACGCGGAAAGCTTTCATTATTAGACCTGATACCCTATATATGTGGTGTGAACCCAACCCATTCGCGCTCGTCGCCAGTCGCTATCCGATGAACAAGATCATAAAGATGCCCATGAATATTGCCTCCTCATCCGGTAATGAAAAGCCCTTGCTAATGCAGCGACAATCATCAGTTCGTCGAACGATGGAGATTGTATTCGAGACCTGGAACTTCTTGATACTTCGAGAAGCCTATTTTGGCGTGCGCCGGTTCGACAAATTTCAGCAGCGCTTGGGCATTCCGCGGCAGACGCTTTCGTCTCGACTGTCCAGCCTTGTGGCGAATGACATCCTGAGCACTGGAAAACGGCCGAACGAGCCGGGGCAACAATATTTCCTAACCGTCCGAGGAAAAGATCTCTTTCCGACGATGCTGTCGCTCATGGAATTCGGCGACAAGTGGCTGACGGGGGGCAACGAGCCCCCACTGAAGCTGATTCATAAAAGTTGTGGGTGTGAATGCCATCCCATCACGGTCTGCTGCGAATGTCTCGAACCCTTCACGGCAAAAGAGGTTGCGCCACGCGACGGGCCAGGCGCGGGGTATGCTCCGGTCGAAGCGCGGCCGACGTCTCGCAGAAGCTCGGATTCGACGCTTTTGGAAAGGGTGCGGCCCTGCTCAGTCGCGCGGACGCTTGGGATCATCGGCGACCGTTGGAGCTTCCTCATTCTACGAGAAGGCTGGTTCGGAGTTCGACGGTTCGAGGAAATGCGCGAGAACCTCGGCATTGCGACTAACATTCTCGCCGACCGCCTCGCCCGGCTCGTACAGGCGGGCGTATTGCGCAAGGTTCCTTATAACGGAGGCGAGCGCTTCGAGTATCGCTTCACCGAAATGGGCCTCGATCTGTACAAGCCCATGCTCGTCATGATGGCCTGGGGAGACAGGTGGCTCGCAGACGGCAAGCCACCGATGCGGCTTCGGCATAAGGCCTGCGGGCAGGATTTTTCCGCCATCGTGGTCTGCTCCGAGTGCAAGAAGCCCATCTCCTCCAAGGACACCGACTACATCCTAAGGTACCCGTTTGATCTTTGAAGGATTTGGCGTCCGATAAGGCATTTCTGAAATCAAACGACGCTCAGGGTTGAGGTGATGCGTCGAGAGGACGTATCTTCGAGCGCAGCATCTGGAAAATGCGCTCCGGCGTAACTGGCAGCGTTTCCACCGACACGCCGAGGTGAGAAAGCGCGTCCGAGACGGCGTTTGCGATCGCCGCCGGCGCGCCGATCGTGCCGCCTTCGCCCATGCCGCGAAAGCCGCCGATGTTGTTCGGCAGATCTGCTTCGATATGGACGATACCGATATCGGGAACGCTACTGGCAACAGGGACCAGATAGTCCGCAAAGCTCGCGGCAACTGCCTGCCCCTGGTCGTCGTGGACGATTTCCTCAAGTAGGGCAGCACCGATACCTTGGGCCACGGCGCCTTGGACCTGTCCGTCCACGATCATCGGATTGATGATCTTGCCGCAATCCTCGGCCACGACATAACGCAGGATTTTCACGCTGTAGGTTTCCGGATCGACCTCGACCATCGCAAGATGCGTCGAGGAGCAGGCGGTTCCGAGATAGGGATCGTAGGTTTCAGAAGCCGTAAGATCCTCACGCTGGTCTCTTGGAATACGCCCCATCTGCGTATAGACCGCAGTAGCGATTTCCTTAATTGTCATGGTCAGGTTTGAGTTTCTGCTTGTAACGATGCCATCATGTATGTCGAGGTCCTCGACACTCTGCTCCATCAGGTAGGCGGCAGCGCGCAAGACCTTGGCTTTCACATTGCGAGCTGCAAGCGTGGCGGCGCCGCCGCCCAGGACCGCCGAACGGCTGGCATAGGTTCCACTGGACATAGGAACCAGAGAACTATCTCCATGCTTGATCTCAATATCCTCGAGCTTGCAGCCGAGCTCGTCAACAATGACTTGCGCCAGTGTCGTCTCAAGCCCCTGTCCGTGCGAGGAGATGCCGAATGCCGCGGTAATCGCGCCGGTGGCGTCGATTTCGATCTTCGAGGTTTCCGTTCCTGTGTTGATCGGCATCCCGGGCGCCACTGAGATACGCGAGCCGATGCCGGTCAACTCGGCATAGCTCGCCAGACCGATTCCGATCCATCGACCCTCTTTCCTGGCTTTGTCTGTTTCGCGCAGGAGAGCGGGGTAATCCACATGATCGCAGGCTCCTTGGAGGCATTCCTGGAAGGCTGACTTGTCCCAGATAATACCGGAAGCAGTGCGATAAGGAAATTCTTCGGCCCGAACGAGGTTCTTGCGGCGGAACTCGACCGGATCCATGCCGAGCTTGCGCGCCGCCATCTCGATAAGCCTTTCCATCGCGAAGGTCGAGGACGGGCGGCCAACACCACGATAAGGACCCGTTGGTGGTTTTGGTGTGAGGACACCCTGGATCCGGCCTCGGTAATGCTCCATCCGATAAGGCCCGGGCAGGAAGCTGACGACCTGCACCGTCTCCAGTGCAGCGGTCCACGGGTAGATCGAGTAGGCTCCGACATCGCCGATCACGTCTGCACGCAGACCGATCAGCATGCCGTCCTTGGTTACCGCCAGCTCGGCCTCGATCAGTTCGTCGAAGGCCTGACTGGTCGCGGAAAGATCTTCCAGCCGATCGCTGATGTACTTGATTGGCCGCTTCAGCTTTCGAGCCAGCGCGCAGACAAGAATTTCTTCGCCATAGAGCGACCCCTTGCCGCCGAAGCTGCCTCCCACATCGGGGGCGACGACGCGCATGCGTGTTCCTGGGAGGTCGAGGCACCCCGAAAGCACATCGCGGATCACGCCTGGAATATTGGAGGATGTGTAAAGCGTGAGCGATTGTTTCCGGCTGTCCCATTCGGCGAGATAGGACCGGTTCTCCATGGCAGCGGCGGTCTTGCGCGTCATCCGGAACCTGCCTTTCACGGTGACGGCTGCATCCTCGAACGCCGCGTCGACGTCGCCACGCTTGAACTCGCGGCGGATGATGGTGTTAGTGCCGGCCTCCTCATGCAGGAGGGGTGCATCGTCCTTGGCCGCATCGACCTGTCTGATAGCGAAGGGCAGTGGCTCGTACTTGATACTGATATGTTCAAGCGCGTCTTCCGCCGCGTACCGGCTTTCGGCCACAATGGCGACGACCGGCTCGCCTACAAATCGAACCTTTCCGCGTGCGAGCGGCCATATGGGGGTGGCGTAGTAACCGGGCATGCGCGAGGCCGGAATGGCCGGTTTGATCTCTCCTTCCAGATCGCTCGCGTCATAGATCGCGACGACGCCGGGCACCGAGAACGCATCGCCGACATCGATGTTCAGGATTCGGGCATGTGGCTGGTCGGAGCGCCGCAATGCGATATGCAACATCCCGGCCGGCGCCATGTCATCGACATACTGACCAACACCCGTCAGCAGACGTGGATCTTCGGTGCGCTTGACCCGCTTGCCGACAAGTTTGGGCCGCAGCTCGACGGAGTGGTCCTGATGGATCATTCGTAGAACTCCACACCCTTTCGCAACCCTTGCCACTGCGTGTCGTCGTGGCCGGAAATGATGGTAGCTCCCCGCTCCTGAAGAGCTTTCAGGCGAGCGAGTGCCTCTGCAGCCAGCTCAATGTTCCAGGTATTCTTTGGAGCGATACCAGTGTCGATGTTGTCCTGGAGCGGCGCAGCATCCGAAGCGAGTATGAAGGAACCATCTTTTTCAAAATCGACACGGGCGACGGTCATTCCGGGGGTATGGCCCGGCATGGGCAGTAACACGATGCGCCCGTCGCCAAAGACGTCATACTCCGCATTGAAGGTCTGGAAACCCTGCGGCTGGTCCCATTCTCCTCGGAGATAGCCAAGATTTTCTGCACCATTTGCCGTTGCGGCCTGCGTCTCCGCCTCGTGGCAGAGGATCGTCGCGCGCCGAAAGTATGTGTTGCAGCCGCAATGATCGGGATGGAGATGTGAACAGATCACAACATCTATGTCCTCGGGATCGATAGCAAGGGTCTTCAACTGATGAACGACCGTCTGCTCAGGTGAAAAGATCGGGGTCATGACCTTGCTCAATCCACCCCATCGCGCGTCTGGATCGATGGCGGCCTCCGGATTGCATCCGCTATCGAACAGCACGTTGCCTCGGGGATGGCGCATCAGGGTGGCGTGAACCGGTAACTCGATCGCTTCTTCCTTCGGCGCCCCGGGGATGTAGATGGACCGGCGCATGCGTAGCCGGCCGCCTTCAAGAAAATGCATCTTCATTCTAGAGGTCCTCTCTCCTTGGCCAATTCGCGGACGGCATTGACGATGTTTTCATAGCCGGTACAGCGACAGATGTTTCCTGAGAGCGCTTCCCTGATCTCCTCATCTGTTTCCAGCGGGTGGTGGCGAAGAAGGTCGGTGATCGCCATAATGAAACCTGGCGTGCAGAAGCCGCATTGCAGACCATGATGCTCGCGGAACGCTTCTTGGATTCGTCCGAGTTTATCGACGCTTCCCTGGCCTTCGATGGTTTCGATTTCGCTCCCGTCTGCCTGCACTGCAAGCGTCAGACAGGAGCGTGCGCTCCTTCCGTCGAGAATGACGGTGCAGGCACCGCAAACGCCATGTTCGCACCCGATATGGGTTCCGGTCAGGCAAAGATCCTGGCGCAGGAAGTCGCTCAGCAGCGTTCGTGCTTCGATCGTGCGCGTCATATACGCTCCGTTGACGCTGACGGTGATCGTCTTCTCACTCATTATGCTTGAAGCCTTTCGTCTTCGCGCGGCTCCAGGCGGCGCGAAGGGCCCGTTTGGCGAGAACGCCCGAGAGATGCCTGCGGTAATCTGCAGAGGCATGGATATCCGTGTTAGGCATGAGGATTCCAGCCAGGCGATCCGCCACCATATCGAGAACCGGCTCGGAAACATCCGTCCCCTCGATGATGCCCTCGATCTCTTCAAGCCGCAGCGGGGTTTCACCAACGCCCATCATGCCAACGCGAACGTCAGACGCCATGCCATCTACACAATGCAGCGTCGTCGCAAAGCAAGCGAGTGCGAAGTCCCCGTGGCGTTTTGCAAACTCCTCAAATCCCCATCCGGCATCCGGTCTCATCGCGTCGAGCTCGACGCGAATTACAAACTCGTCCGGTTCCAGCGAGTTGACCAGCGATCCGACAAAAAATTCGGCTGCAGGTATTTCGCGTCTACCGCGCTGAGAGTAGGCGATGACCGTCCCACCGAGAAACCGTGTCATCATCGGCATCTCGGTCGCTGGATCCGCATGCGCGACGCTGCCGCAGAACGTGCCGCGGTTGCGTACGGTCATATGAGCGACGTGATGCATCGCCTCATGCACGATTGGCAAGTGTTGGCGGATGATCGCGTCTGCCGCGGTCATGTGGTGGCGTACTGTCGCGCCGATCCTCACCCGATCTCCGTGTAGTTCGATCCGATCAAGGCCCGCCACCCGGTTGATGTCGATGAGGATGGTCGGTTTTACCAGCCGAAAATTGATCATCGGCATGAGGCTCTGGCCCCCGGCGATGATCTTGCCCTCTCCCTCAGCTGCCGCAAGCGCTGCGGCAACCTCATCGATCGTGGTGGGCGCGATGTAGTCAAACTGTGCGGGCTTCATGTCGTCTGCGACCTCACCTGCGAAACTAACTTCCTCGACACGTTTTGTTCCTCCCGCATGGCGGTTCAACGCGAAGCTCGAATTTTCACTTGCATTATTAGACTTAAGATAGGAATGTCAAGCTATGTGATTTCGCCGTCAAAGGCGGCTACATCCAATTATCAGGTGAGGAGATGTACGCATGGAAATGTCAGGACAGCAGTTAATTCCGGCGACGAGGGAAGACGTATGGGCCGCACTCAACGACGCTGACGTGCTCAGAGTTTGCATACCTGGGTGTCAGGAACTGACAAAGTCTTCAGATACTGAAATGACCGCCGTTGCGGTTATGAAGGTCGGTCCGGTAAAAGCGCGCTTCCAAGGAGCGGTAACGCTCTCCGAACTTGATCCGCCTAACGGGTACAGAATTACTGGTGAGGGGCAGGGCGGCGTCGCAGGTTTTGCGAAGGGCGTCGCGACCGTGAAACTGGAACCGTCTGACAGCGGCACCGTACTTGTCTATACCGTCGATGCGCAGATCGGTGGCAAGCTGTCGCAGCTTGGTGGCAGGCTGATTGATGTTACTGCGAAAAAGATGGCGGGCCAATTCTTCAAGCGGTTCGCGGAGGAGATCCAGGCGCGGCAGAACGCGGCTGTTGACCCAGGCAGGTTGACCCCGCCGAAATCCGAAGCTGTCTCCCAGAAGGACGGAAGGTCTATTGGCACAGATCGCGCGCGGATAGAGGCAGCCTTTAGTCCCGGGCCGTCGCCCGCGGTTGCAGTCGCGCGCGCGGGTCCTTCGATGCCAGTCCTAGCGTTGGTGGTGTTCGTGTCCGTGTTGGCTGCGTTGTGGGCGGTCTATGGCGGCCTGCTTCCCAGCCTTCTACCGGCAGGTGATGACCGCGGTCGAATGTCTCCGGATCTGGCAAGCGCCGTGCAGTTGATAATGGCTGCGGCGATTGGCTACCTCTTTGGCGCCCAAGCTCGATAACAAGAACCGGAAGTCTGGCATAACAAGGCCGGAACGATAGTTCTGGCCTTTTACTTGTACAAGAAGACTTAATGTATCACTTGCTCCGACGATCGACGAAGAGCTTGAGTTCGCCAAAAACGCCACGCCGGAACATCATCACGCAGATCACGAAAACCAGGCCGATGATGAAGGTGATAGGCAGGCCGCTGGTCGACAAGAAGTGCTCCAGGCCAACGACCAGGGTCGAACCCACGATCGGACCGATCAGCGTTCCCATGCCCCCAAGCAGCGTCATCAGAATGACTTCGCCGGACATATGCCAGGTGACATCAACCAAAGAGGCAAGCTGGAAAGCGATCGCCTTCATCGACCCAGCGAAGCCCGACAGCGCAGCAGACAAGGTAAAGACGATGAGCTTGTAACGGTCTGGCTTGAGGCCAAGCGAGGTCACGCGGGTCTCGTTTTCACGGATTGCTGAAAGGGTGTGGCCGAAGGGCGAATTGACCGCCCGCCAGATGATCACGAGGCCGATGAGCGTACCGCCGAGCACGGTGTAGTACATGGCCGTGATGTTTCGCAAATCCAACATGCCGAGCAGGTAGCCACGCGGCACAGCCTGAATGCCGTCCTCTCCGCCGGTAAACGGCATCTGCACGGCCATGAAATAGACGAGTTGTGCAAGGGCTAGCGTGATCATTGCAAAATAGATCCCGTGCCGCCGGATGGATAGCGCGCCGAACACGAGGCCAAGCACGGCCGCAAATGCGGTTCCGGAAAGCACGGCCAGTTCGAAGGGCAAGTGCCAGATTTTTGCGGCGTGAGCCGCGATATAGGCGCCGCCACCGAAAAATGCCGCGTGGCCAAAGGAGAGTAAGCCTGCGTAGCCGAGCGCCAGATTGAATGCCGCTGCGAAAAGCACGAAGCACAGAATCTTGATTAGGAATAGCGGATACGTCACCAGCGGGGCGATAAGCAGGATCGCAACGACCGCGACCAAGACGAGAAAACATGCTGGTCTAGCAAATCCGCGTGCGGCAGCGGGACTGGACAGAGTGAGACCGTTCATATTCACGCCTCGCGACTAAACAGGCCTACCGGCCGGATGAGAATGACCAGCACCATGACTACGAAGACCGCGATCGAGGATGCTGCGGGATAGAAGGTCTTGGTGAGGCCCTCGATGATGCCGAGGCCGAGGGCCGTCAGGATGGCGCCACCGATCGATCCCATGCCGCCTATAACGACCACGGCGAAGACAACGATGATGATGCTGGAGCCCATGCCGGGGCTTACCTGGTAAAGCGGCGCTGCAAGGGCCCCCGCAAAGCCGGCAAGGCCGACGCAGAAGGCGTAGGTCAGGGTGAGCATCAGGGGCACGTTGATCCCGAAAGCTTGGACCAGGGCGGGGTTCTCGGTGGCGGCCCGCAGGTAGGCGCCGAGCTTCGTGCGCTCGATGGCAAGCCAAGTCAGGATGCAGATGGCAAGCGAAACCACGATGACCCACGCGCGGTACATCGGGAGAAACATGAAGCCGAGATTGATGCCGCCGGTCAACGCCGTAGGAACGGGATAGGGCTTGCCTGCCGCGCCGAAAACATGGCGGAACAGCCCTTCCAGCATCAGCGCGATGCCGAAGGTGAGGAGAAGGCTGTAGAGGTGATCCATCCGATAGAGCCGCTTCAGCAACAGCCGTTCGACGACGACACCGAAAATGCCGACCACGATGGGAGCGGCAATCAGAGTTCCCCAATATCCAAGCCCCAGGCGGGAAAGAAGATACCAGGCAACGAAGCCACCAAGCATATAGAACGCACCGTGTGCAAAGTTGATCACGTTGAGCATGCCGAAGATGATCGCAAGACCGAGGCTCAGCAGCGCGTAGAACGAGCCGTTGATCAAGCCAAGCAGTAATTGGCCGAGAAGGACGGGCAGCGGCACCCCGAGAAAATCAGTCATCGGATTTTACCTGTTTTATGATGCGCTTCACCGTCACACCCCCAGATACCGGTTCAGCCGGTCCATGTTGGCGTCAAGCGCGCTATTGGAGATTTCGTCGACGACCTTGCCCTGATCGAGCACGAAGTGGCGATCGGCAACCGACGCTGCGAAGCGCAGATTCTGTTCAACCAGAATGATCGTCATGCCGCGGTCCTTGAGAATGCGCAACGCGGCGCCGATCTCCTCGATGATCACGGGGGCAATACCTTCCGTCGGCTCGTCGAGGAGGATGAAATCGGCTCCGGTGCGCAAAATCCGGCCGATCGCCAGCATCTGCTGCTCGCCGCCTGAAAGACGCGTTCCGGGCGTGCTGTCGCGCCCCTTCAAGTTCGGAAAGAGGGTGTAGATCTCGTCCACGCTCATTCCTCCCGATTGCCAGGCGGGCGGAAACATGAGGTTTTCGATGACGTTCAACTTCGAGAAGATTCCGCGCTCCTCCGGGACGTAGCCGATGCCAAGGCGAGCGACCTTGTGGGCCGGGACCTTCAGGAGGTCGGTGCCCTGATAGGTGCTCGCGCCGGTACGTTTGCCGACGACGCCGATCAGGCTTCGCAGTGTAGTTGTCTTGCCGGCGCCATTGCGGCCGATCAGGGTGACGACCTCGCCTCTTCTGACATTGAAGTTAACGCCGTGCAGAACATGACTCTCGCCGTACCAGGCTTCGAGATTGCTGACGTTCAAGAGTGTAGGTTCAGCCATGGGTGCCTCCGATGTAGGCTTTGCGAACTTCGGTATTGGTCGAAACCTCTGAATAGGTTCCCTCCGCAATCACCTCGCCACGGCGGAGCACCGTGATCATGTCGGATAGGTCCGCAACGACGCCGAGATTGTGTTCAACCATCAGTACGGTACGGCCCTTGCCGACGTGTCGGATCAGCGATGCCGTTCTGCCAATGTCTTCCGTTCCCATGCCGGCCATCGGTTCGTCGAGCAGCAGAACTTCCGGTTCCAGCGCCAGCGTAGTTGCCAATTCAAGGGCGCGCTTGCGTCCGTAGGACAGTTCGCTGGCCTTCGTCCGCGCCTTTTCGGCAAGACCGACGCTTTCGAGAAGCGCCAGCGCCTCCTCGTCGAAGCGCTTCAGACACCGGTTGGACCTCCAGAACGAGAACGTCTCACGCTCGCGGGCCTGAAGCGCCACCCGCACATTTTCGCGCGCGCTCAGGTGCGGAAACACAGACGAGATCTGGAACGAGCGGACGAGGCCAAGCCGCGCGATGTCGGCAGGCGCCATGTCAGTAATATCGCGGCCCTTGAAGAAGATTTGCCCCGAGCTCGGGGAAAGGAACTTGGTCAGCAGGTTGAACAGCGTGCTCTTGCCGGCTCCGTTAGGGCCGATCAGCGCGTGGATCTGTCCCCGCCTGATCCGGATATCGACGTTGTTCACGGCGACGAAGCCGCCGAACGAGCGCGTCAAATTGCGCGCCTCGATTATAGGTGCGTTCTCCGGCACGGATCCTCCCTATCTGCTCAATTTCCTCCAGTGGCGTCAGACGATGACTGCCACGCGCCTCTCCTCGCAAAAGGCAGTTTCAGAAAAACACACAAAGTCTAATAATGCAAGCTTGCATAACGGCGAAAATTCTGTCTATCTTACCACGGCACCCTACGGTGGCGGATCATATGTCGGCGTCTCGTTGATAATAAGTATGATAGCGCAAGTTTGTTCAAAGCGCTCGCGGAGGAGCTGCAGCGCCGGATCTGGGAGGATGGAATGTTGAAGCGTCTACGAATTTTGCTGTCTTGCGCCGGGGCTATCGGCGCCATGTGCGTTCAGGTCCAGGCCCAAGATTCAGGGCCGATCCGGATCGGCGTCCTGACCGACGTTAGCGGCCAGTTCTCGCACGAGGCCGGCGAGGGCGCGATTGCCGCCGTCAAGATGGCGGTCGAGGATTTCGGCGGCAAGGTCCTCGACCGTCCGCTGGAGGTCGTCGTCGCCGACCATCAGAATAAGCCGGAGGTGGCCGTGGCCACGGCCCGCGAATGGTATGGCTCGCAGGGCGTGACGATGATCAACAACCTGATCAATTCGGGCATAGCTCTGGCTGTCACGCAGGTTGCCAAGGATGAGGATAAGATCGCCATCGTCAACGGTTCCGGTTCGTCACGCCTGACGAACGACGGCTGCACGCCGAACAGCATTCACTACTCATATGATACCTATGCGCTCGCCAACGGCACCGCCAACGAACTGATCCGGGAAGGCAAGAAGAACTGGTACTTCCTAACTGCCGACTACGCCTTCGGCCACGCGCTCGAGGCGGATGCAAGCCAGATCGTCAAGGCAAACGGCGGAACCGTTTCCGGCGCCGTCCGCTATCCGATCGAGACTGCCGACCACAGTGCCTTCATGCTGCAGGCGCAGGCATCGCCCGCCGATGTCGTAGCCATGGCCGGTTCCGGTACAACCTTCGTTAATGCGGTCAAATCCGCCGCTGAATTCGGGCTTGCCTCGTCAGGCAAGACAGTTGCCGGCCTGCTTGTCTGGGATACGGACGTCCACTCGCTCGGGCTCGAAACGGCGCAGGGCATGATCCTGACAAATGCCTTCTACTGGGATCGCGACGACGAGACCCGGGCTTTCGCCAAGAAGTTCGAGGCGCGCGTCGGTCGTCCGCCGCATATGGGCGACGCAGGGGACTACTCCTCGACCATGCACTACCTGCAGGCCGTCAAGGCCGCCGGCACGACGGACACCAAGAAGGTTATGGCTAGTATGAAGGAGACGCCGATCAACGATTTCTTCGCAAAGGGCGGCAAGATCCGCGAGGACGGCCGGATGGTGCATGACATGTACGTTTACCAGGTAAAGACGCCGGCCGAATCCAAGAGCGAATGGGACCTGTTGAAGCTTGTCACGACCATTCCCGGCGACAAGGCGTTCCGCCCGCTTTCCGAGAGCCAATGCCCTCTGGTCAAGAACTGAACGAAATGGAGTGCCCGGCTTTCTTGCGCCGGGCACGCCCACCGCGATGGCATGGGCCCGCTAGTCCGGGGTCAGCAGGGAAGAGAAGAGCAGAAATGAGTGATATTCTAGTGGAGAAATCCGACGGTATAGCCATCGTCACACTGAATCGACCCATGCAGCGCAACGCTGTGACCTTTTCGATGTGGTGCGAGCTCGCGGAGCTATTTCGTCAGTTCGACGGTGATACGGATATTCGCGCTATTCTGCTGATGGGTGCGGGAAGCGATTTTTCTGCCGGCGCTGATATCAGCGAGTTCGAGACGGTCCGGGGGGGAGTGGAGGAAAGTACACGCTACGAGGTCGCCGTTGATGCGGCGGGTGACGCCATCTACGAGGTCTCCAAGCCCACGGTTGCGGTTGTGCGCGGTTATTGCCTGGGTGGTGCTGCGCATCTTGCCATGTCCTGCGATTTTCGGATTGCGGAAGAGAGTGCCACCTTCGGCATTCCCGCCGCCCGCCTGTCGATCGTCTATGGCGTCTCCGCGACCCGCAAACTGTTTTCGCTCGTCGGCGTCAGCGAGGCAAAACGAATTCTATACTCGGCAAGTCGATTCACTGCGCGCGACGCGCTTGCCACCGGTTTCATCGACGAGCTTGCAGCGGATGCGCACGCGGCTGCTCTGGAACGCGCCAATGCCATGGCCGCCAACGCTCCCCTGACGATTAGGGGTGCCAAGTTCATCCTCAACGGCTGTACTCGGGGGGATCTCGACCGTGTCGAGGCGGAAAGACTGATCGACAAGGCGAGTTCAAGTCACGACTACGCCGAAGGACGCAAGGCGTTCGGCGAGAAGCGCTCGCCGCGGTTTCTGGGCCGATAACGGTTTTGGCCTCATTCACCAATTCGCTGCGAAGGCAGCAATTCAAGTATCAAGGAGACAATGCAATGGAGACCAATCTCAAGGGCAAGGTGGCGTTGGTCACGGGCGGTGGCCGGGATGTCGGAGGCGATATCGCACGCGCTCTCGCTGCCGAAGGCGCCGTCGTCGCGGTGAACTACAGCCGTTCCAGGGATGAAGCTGAGGCCGTTGTCACATCCATCGAGGCGTGCGGCGGAAAGGCAAAAGCCTACCAGGCCGACATCAGCGACAATGCCCAGGTCAAGGCGATGATCGCCGCCGTCACGGCGGACTTTGGCACGGTCGACATTCTCGTCAACAATGCCGGTTACGTGAAGTACCAGCGGTTCGTGGACTCGACCCCGCAAGACTGGAAGCAGCAGATCGACGTGTGTCTCTACGGCGCGATCAATTGTTGCCATGAGGTGGCGCCGCTGATGATCGCGCAGAACTCCGGCCGCATCATCAATCTCGTCGGCGACAGCTCCCGCATCGGCGAAGCCAACCTTGCACTTGCCGCCGCCGCGCGCGGCGGTACGATTGCGCTCGGCAAGTCGCTGGCCCGGGAATTCGGCCGCAACAACGTCACCGTCAACACGGTCTCGCTCGGCCTGATCGAGACCTCCCATTCGGACCCGGAATTCCTCGAGAAGAACCGCGAGAAGATCGTCAAGGCTTATCCGTTGCGCCGTATCGGCAGGCCCGAGGATATCGCCCCAATGGTCACCTTCCTCGCTTCCGAGCCATCGTCCTGGGTGACGGGCCAGGTCATCAGTGTCAACGGCGGCTTTTGCATGGTCTAACGGGAGGATTGGGAGGAGCCAAGATGATACGTTACGATTTGATCGCGCCCGTCGGCGAAATCCTTCGGCGGAATGCGCGCCTTTATCCTGAAAAAATGGCGTTCGAGGACAGGATGCGTTCGGTCTCCTATCCGCAGCTCGATGCGGAGACTGAAGCCCTGGCCTCCCACCTCGTCGCTGGTGGCCTTCGGAAGGGGCAGGCCGTCGCGATATTCCTGCCGAATTCCGTCAACTGGGTAGTCGCCTGCCTCGCCGTCGTGCGCGCAGGCGGCATCTGCGTCCCGGCAAGTATCGAATCCACCGAAGCCGAGCTTGCATACCGTATCACCGACGCCGGGTGCGCGGTGCTCCTTGCGTTGCCGGACAAACGGACGATGGCGGACGCGGTCTTGTCGCGGCTCGACAGGCCTGTCCTCGTGATTGATGCGGACCCGGCCTTCGGATTTTCAGCGATGGAGCGGCGGCAGTCGTCCGGTTTCGAGGACGACCGGGATGTCGATCGGCCGGCCTATATCGTCTACACGTCGGGAACGACCGGCCGGCCCAAGGGCGTGCTTCTTTCGACACGATCCATGCTGTGGGTGACGGCCGCCTGCTGGGCGCCGATCGCGGGGATGAACGAGAACGACGTCGTCCTCAATACGCTTCCGCTCTATCATTCCTATGCGCTCAACATCGCGGTCCTCTCCATCATCGCGCTTGGCGCCAGCGAATACATCATGGAGAAATTCTCGACCACGCAGGCGACCGAACTGCTACGGTCGGGACGCTTCACATTCATGCCCGGCGTGCCGACCGTCTTCCACTATTTCCTCTCCGCATGCCAAACAAGCGGCGAGAAACTGCTGTCGTCGGTTAGGCTTTGTGTGTCGGCGGGTGCTATCCTTCCCGGCACTCTAAACAATGACTTCGAGGAATTCTTCGGCGTCGCCCTGCTCGACGGCTACGGCATTACCGAGACTTCCACGATGGTGACCATGAACTGGCCCGGCCGCTGGCGCGTGTCAGGTTCCTGCGGCCTTCCGCTTCCCGGGGTCACAGTCCGGCTGGTCGATCCTAAAACCGGCCTCGACGTTCCGGTCGGCAGCGAGGGCGAGCTGATCTGCAAGGGGCCGAACCTCATGCAGGGTTATCACAACAAACCACAGGAGACCCAGAAAGCCGTCGTCGACGGCTGGTATCGCACAGGCGATCTCGCCAAGGCCGATGCGAACGGTTTCCTGACGATCACCGGCCGCCTGAAGGAGTTGATCATTCGCGGCGGGCAGAACATCGCGCCAGCCGAGGTCGAGGAGACGATCCTGCTCGATCACGCCGTCATAGACTGCGCCGTCATCGGCATGCCCCATACGATGCTCGGCGAGGTTCCGGTAGCCTGTGTCGTTCTCAAGGATGCCAAGGCTTTCGATCAGGCAGCCCTCCTTACCCACTGCAAGGAGCGCCTGTCTGCCTACAAGGTCCCCGATCGCATCTACATCGTAAACGAAATACCTCGGACGGGATCCGGCAAGATCCTGCGCGTGAAGCTGCGCGACAGCCTGCCCGTCGCGTGAGGGAAGTGACAGAGGAGATTTGCATGAACCCTTTCATATTCACCACAACGCCGCAGATCGTTTTCCGGCCGGGTGCAGCCGCCGGGATCGGCGACATCGCCAGGAAGAAGCTGGGTGAGCGCGTTCTGTTCGTGACCGACGCCGGTCTGCGCAGGCTCGGGCTTTGCGATCCGGCTCTGGCCTCGCTTGCAGCCTCGGGTATCGAGGTGACGGTGTTCGACAGTGTCGAAGCCGATCCGTCTCTCGCGACCGTGATGGCGGCATCGGACATGGCGAGGCCAGCGGGTGTTACCGGCATTATCGGTTTCGGCGGCGGGTCTTCGCTTGACGTTGCCAAGGTCGTGGCTCTTCTCTGCGGATCGGGCGAGGATATCGACGAGGCCTGGGGTGTCGGCAACGCGAAGGGGCCTCGCCTGCCTCTGGTGCTTGTGCCGACCACTGCCGGGACCGGATCCGAGGTCACGTCGGTTTCGATCATCACCGTCGGCGGAGACGAGAAGCGCGGCGTATCGTCGCCGATCATCCTGCCCGATATCGCGATTCTCGATGCTGATCTGACGATCGGCCTTCCCGCCCATATCACGGCGGCTACCGGCATCGACGCCATGGTGCACGCGATCGAGTCCTATGCCTCGAAAAGCGCCAACAACAATCCGCTTTCGAAGATGCTGGCGCGCCAGGCGCTTCAGCTGCTGGGCGCGAATATCGAGAAGGCTGTGTTCGACGGTCAAGACCGCGCCGCGCGCGGTGCGATGCTGCTTGGGTCGATGCTTGCCGGGCAGGCCTTTGCGAATTCGCCAGTCGCCGCCGTGCATGCGCTGGCATATCCGATCGGTGGGACCTTCCATATCCCCCACGGCCTATCCAACGCATTGGTTCTTCCGCATGTTCTGCGGTTCAACGCACCCGATGCCGCATCGGTTTACGCGGAAATCGCCGCCGATGCATTTCCGGATCTTGTGTCAGAACGGGAGGATGAGGGACGCTGCGCCGCCTTCATCGAGAGGCTCGCCGGACTGTCGGAAAAGTTCGGGCTTCAGTCACGGCTTCGCGACGTCGGCATCGGCGAGGAGCATCTTGCGGTCATGGCGCGCGACGCGATGAAGCAGACGCGCCTCCTCGTCAACAACCCCCGCGAGGTGAGCGAGAGGGATGCGCTCTCGATATACAGGGCGGCCTGGTAATGGCGAAGCGCGAAACTCCCTCACGACGCTCTGATTACAAGGTGTTCCGCACGACCGGCCTGCGCTGGTCGGACAACGACACCTACGGGCACATGAACAATGTGGTGCATTACAGCCTGTTCGATACGGCGGTGAATGCCTTTCTCATCGAAAACGGCGTGCTCGACATCAAGGGCGGCGCCGAGGTGTTTCTCGTCGTGGAGACGGGCTGCCGCTACCATGCCGAGATGACCTTTCCCGATCAGGTGACGGCAGGCATTCGAGTGGCGAGGCTAGGCAGTTCGTCGGTTCGCTACGAGATCGGCCTGTTCCGTAACGACGAAGACGTCGCCGCGGCCGAAGGTTTCTTCATCCATGTCAACGTCCACCGCCTGTCGCGCCGACCGGTTCCGTTCGGCGGGAAAGCCAGGGAACTGCTTGAGCCGCTTCTGGTCGAAGCGTGATTGCGTTCAATAAGGATAACCCGATGGCAGTTCCCACTCTCAAAGATCCCTCGCTGCTGCGCAGCCAGTGCTTCATCGGCGGGGAATGGCGCGACGCCGACAACGGTCGAGTTATCGACGTCACCAATCCTGCTGACGGTTCCGTTGTTGCAAGCGTTCCCCGAATGGGGGCCGGTGAAACGCAGCGCGCCATAGAGAGTGCCGAACAAGCGCAGTCCGGATGGAAGGCGCTTTCCGGAAAGCAACGCGCTGCCGTTCTGCGGAAATGGTTCGAGCTTCTGATCGAGAACCAGGACGACCTTGCCGCCATCATGACGGCCGAGCAGGGCAAGCCACTTCCTGAGGCCCGGGGCGAGATCGCCTATGCGGCATCCTACATCGAATGGTTTGGCGAAGAGGCCAAGCGTGTCTATGGCGACACGATTCCGGCTCCGACGTCCGACAGGCGCATTGTCGTCATCAAACAGCCGATCGGGGTTTGCGCGGCGATCACGCCATGGAATTTCCCGGCAGCGATGATCACTCGGAAAGTCGGGCCAGCTCTGGCGGCAGGCTGCACCATGATCATCAAGCCGGCTAGCCAGACGCCACTTTCTGCGCTTGCTCTTTGTGTTCTGGCGGAACGTGCAGGCGTGCCGAAGGGCGTGCTTTCCTGCGTGACGGGGTCGGCCGGTGAAATCGGCGCCGAACTGACGTCCAACCCTGCCGTTCGCAAGCTCAGCTTCACCGGTTCGACGGAAATTGGCAAGGTCCTGATGGTCCAGTGCGCGGCAACCGTGAAGCGGACCTCGATGGAGCTTGGCGGAAACGCGCCCTTCATCGTCTTCGACGACGCGGACGTGGGGGCCGCCGTTAAAGGCGCAATCGCCTCGAAATACCGCAACGCCGGCCAGACTTGTGTCTGCGCCAACCGTTTTCTCGTCCAGAGCGGCATATACGACACGTTCGCGGCTCAGCTATCGGACGCGGTATCCCAATTGAGGGTGGGGAATGGATTTGCGTCCGATGTGCAGATCGGCCCGCTGATCGACGAGAAGGCGGTCGCAAAGGTCGAGGAGCTTGTGTCGGATGCCATCAGCCAGGGCGGCAGAGTGGTTGTGGGCGGCGGCCGGCATGCGCTAGGCCACAGCTTTTACCAGCCGACGGTGATCGCCGACGTCTCGCCGGAATCCCAGATCTTCGGCGAGGAGATTTTCGGGCCGGTCGCGCCGATTTTCCGTTTTGAAACTGAAAGCGAGGCAATTCAGCGTGCCAACAAAACTCAATTCGGGCTTGCCGCTTATTTCTACGGCTGTGACATTTCCAGGATCTGGCGGGTCGCAGAGGCGCTTGAGGCCGGCATCGTCGGCATCAACGAAGGAATGATCTCGACCGAGGTCGCGCCGTTCGGTGGCGTGAAGGAAAGCGGAAACGGTCGCGAGGGGTCCAAGTACGGAATGGCTGACTATCTCGAGATCAAATATCTGTGCATGGGGGTCTGAAGAATGACGAGACTTGTTTTCATTGGCCCGCCCGGCGCTGGGAAAGGGACCCAGGCGGAACGGCTTATACGTGAGCGAGGCTTGCTGCACATCTCGACCGGTGATCTGCTTCGCAACGCGATCAAGGCACAAAGCGCACTCGGCGTTCAGGCGAAAGCCGCCGTCGATTCGGGCAGACTGGTGCCGGACGAGGTCGTCATAGGTCTCGTGGAAGAAGGCCTTGAAAATGCTGTCGGCAGGGCTGGCTACATCCTCGATGGTTTTCCGCGGACGGTCGCACAGGCGAGCGCACTAGAGGCACATCTTGCCGAGAAAAATCTGCCCCTGGACCACGTGATGCTCTTCGACATTCCTCTCGAACTGCTTGAAGCTCGCATCAAGTCGCGGTCGGAGCAGTCACTGGAGGCTGGAGGAAGCAGCCGCTCAGATGACAATCCGGAGGTCTTAAAGCGAAGGGTAGAGGAGTTTATCCGCGCAACGGCGCAGTTGTCGCCATTTTACGAGCAACGCGGACTTCTGCGCCGGATCGACGCAAGGCAGGACGTCGAGGCGGTCGCTGCGGCCATTGCTTCGACCATAGGCGGGTGAGCGTCTCGGAGGGAAATGTGACCTATCGCTGGAGGAAGCCATGGCGGCGCGGGACCCGATGACGGACCCTGTCGTCCCCGCGATAGGCCTCTCGACAGACGAGCCTCTTGAAATTTTGCGTTATGCTCACGCCTCGGTCGAGGCGGGGATAGCGACCGCCCTGGTGACCTTGGTCGAGATTCACGGCGGCTCGGCACGCCCGCTCGGCTCGCAAATGGTCGTCAGGGCGGATGGACTCTATTGCGGCTTCGTTTCTGGCGGTTGTACAGAGAACGCCGTTGCAGCAGAAGCATTGGAGGCCTTGCAAAACGGGCATGATCGCTTCCTGCGGCTCGGCGAAGGGTCGCGGTTTTTTGATATCGTTCTTCCCTGCGGAGGAGGGATCAATCTCGCTATCCACCGGCTGCGGAGCGTCAAAGAATTGGAGGAGGTGATCGGTGAACTAGAGCTAAGACGGGGAACAGCTCTCAGATATGGTCCCGCCTCGGAGCGACTATCCGTCGACCGTCGGTTCCGTGGTGTGTCGCAGTGGGATCGTGAAGATTTCGTCATCGCCTACCAACCGACTACCAGACTGCTCGTTTTTGGCCGTTCGATCGAAGCGACGGCAACGGCAGACGTCGCGCGCGCCGCCCGCATCGACATTCATCTCGTCGACGGCCAGATGACGGCCAGTTCTTTAAAGTCGTTGATCGATCCATTTACCGCGGTCGCATTGCTCTATCACGACCTTGACCGGGAGATACCGCACTTGCGGCTCGTGCTCGACAGCCGGGCCTTTTATATCGGAGCTTTGGGAAGTTTGCGCACACACGGTAGGCGGATCAAGGCTCTGGCGGACGACGGCTATAGCGAGGCCGATATCGACCGGATCAAAGCTCCGATCGGAATTTTCGGGAAAGCCAAGAGTGCGTCTTCTCTGGCATTGTCGATCGTCGCAGACGTCGTGGCGGCGAGAATGTCTGCAAAATTCCAGACATGAAATACGGTCGCCCCAGCGAGATGTTACCTGAAGAAGGACGCGCCGACGTGCTATGCGACCGGTCGTAACAGGCTTGAGCGAGCCGACTTCGGCGCAGCGCTCTGTTCACAGCGCGCTCACGGAGCCCGAATAAGGTCACCGCTTTAGGGGTCACGAACCCCTCGGCTCTCGATAATACCCTCCATGGCTTGCGCCGTCTCAGAGTCTGACGAAGCCTTCATCCACCACTGTGTTCCTGGGCGGGTGCTTCTACGCGCCGGCTCTGCGCGTCTCGTAGGAGGAGGTCCGGTTTCCCCTGTTGGTTCGGCCGATTCGGCGAGGGGAGGGTTGGCGGAGAAGAAGCACACCGGAAACGATGCTGCATCTAGTTCTCTAGTGTAATCAATTGCGCTAATGAACTTGATTTGGCTGCAGTTGGTACGTGGAAAGACCTCAGCGAGTGCCAAAAATATTCCCAAAGACAAATTCACCATCCCCACTCACCGCATAGTGGTGCTACTTGACTCACTTTTGATCGTCACCTCGGCGCCATTGACATTTGTGGCCGCCTTTCAAAAGTTCCGATTGCCCAACGAGCAAATTTTCCAAGATAGCTTGCACTATTGAACTTTGTGGTCTAGCTTCTCTTGGCGCTCGACGAGCCTGACAGTCAGGCGAAATCCAAAAGGGGAGGAGAGTTCTGCGCGTTTCGCCTGAGGTGGCGATGGGCAGGTTGCCCGTCTTGTGGGCGAAAAGCGTCATATTCTCATCACGGCGAGGGGGTCGTGCGTGTGAATGACATTATGTTTGCAACTGGGAGAGAGGCGACATGTTCGAATGCACATCGGCCGTCGTAAGAGGCAAATCGCAGCCGTTCGAAATTACAAAACTGGAGCTCGAAGATCCGCGACCCGATGAGGTTGTGATCGAAGTCGTCGGAGTTGGCGTATGTCACACCGACATAGTTGTTCGAGACCAATATTACCCGACACCGTTGCCTGCTGTCCTTGGACACGAAGGTGCGGGCGTTGTGCTCAAGGTCGGGTCCGCCGTAACTAAAGTGGTGCCCGGCGATCACGTGGTGCTAGCATTTGGTTCATGTGGCAAGTGTGAGAACTGCCAAAAAGGTGAGGCGGGCTACTGCCTCGAATTCTTCGGTTATAATTTTGGCGGCGGCCGGAGTGACGGTTCGACGCCTTACCACTGCTGCAACGGAGAGCGCGTCAGCGGTTGTTTCTTCCGCCAGTCTTCGTTCGGCACGCATGCACTTGCTACGGAGCGCAACGTCGTCAAGATCGATAAGGGTGTTCCGTTGGAAATCATGGGCCCTTTGGGGTGTGGCATCTCAACGGGCGCCGGCACGGTTATGAATGCGCTTCGCCCTGTTGCCGGGACAAGCATCGCAATATTTGGGGCCGGCTCCGTTGGTCTCGCCGCCGTTATGGCTGCCAAAGTTGTTGGCTGCACGACGATCGTAGCCGTCGATATAAATGATGGGCGGCTCCAATTGGCGAAGGAGCTGGGAGCAACCCATGTGATCAACGGCCGGACCGGCGATGTCGTAAAAGCCATCCAAGAATTGACTGGCGGACTCGGTGTCCAATACTCACTCGAGTGCACTTCTATCCCAGCAGTTTTCCGACAGGCCGTAGATTGCTTACGACTAACGGGAGTTTGCGCCCTGGTCGGAGCCGCTGCTCTGGGCACGGAAGTGACGTTTGACATGAACAGCATTCTTTTTGGGCGCACCATTCGCGGGGTGATTGAAGGAGAAAGTGTACCTGACACCTTCATTCCTCAGCTCATCGAGTTGTGGAAGCAGGGACGATTCCCGTTCGACAAGCTTATCGAGTTCTATGACCTCGACGAAATCAACGAAGCTTGTGCTGCCTCGGAGAGCGGCAAAGTACTGAAGCCTGTTCTGCGCCCGCGGAAGTCCGCCTGATTCCTACTTCATTGAATAGGAGCGAAGCCTATGAATTTTGACAGTGATTATACAATGACGATCGGCGGCGTGGCCGTTTCCGCCAACAAGACCGCAGCTGTGCTCAACCCGGCGACCGAGGAGATCATCGCCCAGGTACCCTCTGCAGGCCGCGAAGAACTCGACGCGGCAGTCGTAGCGGCCCGCGCGGCATTTCCCGGATGGAGCAACAGGCCACCAGCCGAACGCCAGGCACTTGTGGCGGCGATTGGCGAGAGGCTAGAACAGCACAAGGAGGAGCTTATGCGCCTTCTAACTCGCGAACAAGGCAAGCCTCGTTCGGGAGCCGAATGGGAATTAACTGGCGCAATTATCTGGTGCCGCGAGATTGCTAAGCAAGAATTGCCTGTTCACATCGCCGAGGATTCGGCGGAACGCACCGTCGAAACGCGGCACGTTCCAATCGGGGTGGTTGGAGCGATCACACCGTGGAACTACCCCATTCTTTTGGCCATCTGGAAGGTACTACCCGCACTTCTTGCCGGTAACACCATCATCGTAAAACCATCACCATACACACCACTCGCCACGCTCAAGATCGGTGAGATGATGCGTGATGTCTTGCCTCCAGGAGTTCTCAACGTCGTATCCGGCGGAAATGAACTCGGGCAATTAATGACCAATCATCCCGACATCGGCAAAATCTCCTTCACAGGCTCCACCCAAACCGGCAAGCGCATCATGGAAAGCGCAGCCGGAACGTTGAAACGCATCACCTTGGAACTGGGCGGCAACGATGCAGCGATTGTTTTGCCGGATGTCGATCCTAAGGTGGTTGCCAAGGAAATATTCTGGGCGGCTTTTCAAAATAGCGCACAGCTTTGCGTTGCGGCGAAGAGACTATTTGTTCACGCCGACATTTATGACGCGTTGAGTCACGAACTGGTTGAGTATGCCAAGACGGTGAAGCTTGGAGACGGATCAGAGCAGGGCGTCGATCTCGGCCCGATTCAAAATAAAATGCAGTTCGAGAAAGTGAAAGATCTTCTTGCCGATGCTCGCGATAAGGGACTCAAGTTTCTGCTCGGCGGCGATGTACCGGAAGGCAAGGGTTATTTCGTGCCCGTTGCAATAGTCGACAATCCCCCCGATGATGCGCGGGTGGTCGTAGAGGAGGCATTTGGCCCCGTATTGCCATTGCTCAAGTTCTCGGATCTGGACGATGTGGTTGTGCGTGCCAACGACACAATCTACGGGCTCGGAGGGTCAGTTTGGTCGGCCGACCCCTCCGCTGCTCGCAAGATTGCCGAGCGGTTAGAATGTGGAACCATTTGGATCAACGAGATCCATGCCTTTTCACCGCACGCTACTTTCTCAGGGCACAAGCAGTCCGGTATTGGTGTGGAGAATGCGATCCAAGGGCTCTTGGAATTCACCAACGCACAAACGATCGTGACGAAGAAGATAGCGACGGTAGCGTGAGATTCGTCCACCCACAGCATTTGTGTTAACCGCTCGGCGTTAGCAAAATAGGATTTATACCGTCACGTGAGCCGCCCGCCCGCGTGACGGCCAATTCCATAGGGCGGGTGTGATGTGGCGGTCGAACATCAACTGCGGTAGTTTTCACGCGACATTGTCGGTGCCTGCCGTAATCCCACGAATACTCACCGCGACTGGGCAACGAGCCTAGCTCTCTGTCTTTCAAAGCATGCTTAACGCGGAGGATAGTGATCGCAACAGCTCCCACAACTATCGGAACAGCAACGAGCATAATCACCGGGTCGTTATGGAACCCAGCGTGGTCTGCTGTCTCATATATAAATTTCAGCAAGCTCAGCAGATAATAGCTGATTGCGATGATCGAAAAGCCTTCGACCGCGCGCTCGATCTTAACCTGCTCAACGATCGCGGGACCGTCGAAATAAATGGACGGTCGAGCGTAAAGCTCGGAGTTAAAATCTGCGTCTCTGGTTTGCATGCAGCTGGACTGGAGACACGCGGTGCTGGGACGGATGTCGTTGGGGAAGCTTCTTCTTCTGCGCCCTTAGAAGTCACGTTCATCTTCCCCATTTCCAAAAGCACATGAATTGGCGATCCTATATGAAGCGGATGCAATCAACTTGAAAGCCCCCGCGGGTGTAAAGGATTCTTTGATCCGGAAGTCCTCACTTCAAAAGGTCGCAGTACGCTCAGGCTTCTTACAAAAGGCTTCGTCGCGCCAATTCTCCCCTCTGAGCACGCTTCATTTCTATCTGGTCCGCGAAAAGCCTCTCAGTCACTTGGAAAGATTGAGCAAGGTGGTCCTCTGCTCGGCGGTGAGCGGCCGGACCTCGTGGTTCTGCAAGAGCAAAAAGAGCTTCGCCGTTTCCTCCAACTCCTCAGTCGCGTACTGGGCGTCCTTTAGGGACTTGCCCGCGACGACCGGTCCATGGTTTGCCATCAACACCGCATGATGGTTCGCGGCGGCGGCTCCCACCGCCGCCGCCAGCGCTTCGTCGCCGGGAGGAAAATACGGCACGAGCGGCAGAAAGCCGATACGCATGACATAGTAGGCGGTCAGGGGCGGCAGAACGTCGCGCTCGTTGACCTGCTTCAGCAAGCTGACGGCAACCGAATAGGTTGAATGCAGGTGGACGACGGCTCGGCGATCGTCCTTGCCGCAATACATGCACTTGTGGAGGAACGCCTCCTTGGTGGGCTTGTCACCTCCGACATGCACACCTTCCGCCGAAAAGCAGGGGAGCCGCGCTGGATCGAGGGCGCCCAGCGAGGCGTTGGTCGGCGTCATCAGAATGCGACCGCCCGACAGCCGGACGCTGATGTTGCCGGTCGATCCTGCGGTCAGCCCGCGGTCGAAGAGCGAGCGGCCGACCTCGACCATCTCGTCGCGTACCTTCGTCTCTTCGGATATGGAGCCCATCATCGTAGCCGGTCCCAAGCGTCCATGAAGAAGTCCCGTTCGCCGAAGTTGCCCGACTTCAACGCGAGCGACAGAGGTCGCCCCTGGCTCTTTGCGTGTACCCACGGAACTCCGGGGGCGATTTCGTTGCCAATCGAGAGCTGGTCGACGCCGAGCGACTTCACCACCGCTCCCGACGTCTCGCCGCCGGCGACGATGAGTTCGCTCACACCCTTCTCGACGAGCCTTCGCGCGATTGAGGAGAGGGCGGCCTCGACCATCTCGCCAGACTGCGCGACGCCCAGCTTGCGTTGGTTTTCCTTCACCTCGTCAGGCAGAGCCGTCGCATAGATGAGAACAGGCTTGCGGCCCAGCCGAGAAGACGCCCACTCGAGGGCCTCGCCGACGACGTCGCCTCCCTCCGCCAGCTTCGAGACGTCGACGCGAAATCCCTCGTGGTCGGCGAGCATCGTCTCTACCTGTCCGTTGGTAGCGACCGAGCAGCTACCGGAGACGACGGCCCTGTAGCCTTCGTCCAAGTCAGTCGTAACGGCAGCGTCGCGACTGTTCCCGCCGGCAAGAAGAACGCGCGCCAGACCATATGCAAGGCCCGACGCCCCGGTGAATAGCACGAGATGCTTGAACGCCTGGGCAATCTCGACAAGGTCCTCGTCAGCCAGGGCGTCGACGACGACAATACGCGTGCCGTCGCCGTGAATGGGGGCGGCCCATTCCGCGATGGCGGAAGCCCCGTGCTTCACCGTCTCGTAATAGCATCCGGTGATTTCGGCCCGCGACTGCGGCCCGAGCACCCGTAGCAGGTTCGCGTCTATCATCGGCGTCAGCGGATGATTGCGCATGCCGGACTCGTCCAGCGGCACGTCGCCGACGAACAGGTTGCCCTTGTAAACCGTCCGGCCGTTGGCCGGAAACGCGGGGCAGGCGATCGTTATGGATTGGCCAAGCTCCGCAAGCATCGCGTCGGCGACCGGGCCGATGTTGCCCTTCGCCGTGGAATCGAACGTCGAGCAATACTTGAAGTAGTACTTTTGCGCGCCACGGCCACGCAGCCATCGCAGCGCGACCAGGGACTCCTCGACCGCCATTTGCGGAGGTGTCGTTCGAGTCTTGAGGGCGACAACGATTACGTCGGCGTCAATGTCCCGGTCGTCTTCAGGAACGCCGATCAGCACCGTCGTTTTGAGGCCGGCGCGCGCGAAGATGTTCGCGACGTCGGTCGCTCCCGTGAAATCGTCGGCCACGCAGCCGACCAGCAACTTTCCGGCGGCCACCATGGATCACCTCATGATGAAGGGGTTGGCGACATCTTCAGCGGTCGAGATCATCACGCTCTTCGTCTGCATGTAGTTCTGGATCGAGGCGATGCCATTCTCTCGACCGATGCCGGAGTGCTTGTAGCCTCCAAGGGGCGACATATAGCTGATGACGCGGTAGGTGTTGACCCAGACCGTACCCGCCTGGATGGCGGCCGAAACTTTCAGGATACGACGCATGTCCTGCGTCCAGAAGCCCGCCGCCAGCCCGTAATTGGTGTCATTGGCAATATGCACGGCTTCCTCATCGCTGTCGAAGGGGATGACCGCCAGAACCGGGCCAAAAACCTCCTCCTGCGCGATGCGCATGTCGTTTCGGACACCGGAGAAGATCGTGGGTTCAACGAACCAGCCCTTGGACAGCTCGGCATTGTCCGGCCGCCCCCCGCCGAGAACGCATTCGGCGCCTTCGCCTCTTGCAATGTCGATGTAGCCCAGGATTTTCTCGAGTTGCGGCGGCGTCGTCACCGGGCCAACCTGCGTCGACGTCAACAACGGATCGCCCATTCTCGCTGTTTTTGCGAGGTTGACGATCTTCTCGAGGAATTGGTCGTGGATCTTGCGCTGCACGAGCAGTCTTGAGCCCGCGATGCATGTCTGTCCGGTGGCAGCGAAAATGCCGGAGATCACCCCATTCACGGCATTGTCGATCTCCGCATCGTCGAAGACGATGTGCGGGCTCTTGCCGCCGAGTTCAAGCGTAACCTTCTTGAAGTTGCGTGCTGCAAGCTCGCCGATCTTGCGCCCGGTGCCTTCGCTTCCCGTGAAAGCGATCTTGGCGACGTGCTTATGGGTCGTTAGCGTCTCGCCGACATCCGCGCCGAACCCTGTGACGACGTTGAAGACGCCCGCGGGAAAGCCAGCCTGTTCGACGAGCTTTGCGAACTCAAGGGTCGAAGCAGACGTGAACTCCGAGGGCTTTGCCACGAAGGTGTTACCTGCGGCGAGAGCCGGCGCCAGCTTGTAGGCGAGCAGCAGGAGAGGGGAGTTCCACGGCGTGATCCCGACGCAGACGCCGAGCGGCTCGTTTCGAGTGAAGTTGAAGGTGTCCGCCTTGTCGATCGGGATGACCGCTCCTTCGATCTTGTCCGCCAGCCCGCCGAAGTAGTAGTACCACTGCGGGATGTACTTGAGCTGAAACAGCATCTCGTTGATGAGCTTGCCGTTGTCCGTAACCTCGATCGTCGCGAGATGCTCCGCATTCTCGGCGATCAGGTCGCCAAGACGCCGAAGAAGATGTCCGCGGGCGCTCGCGGTGAGCTTCGGCCACGCACCTCTCGTGAAGGCGCGGTGCGCAGCCTCGACGGCTCGTTCCG
Organism: Rhizobium giardinii bv. giardinii H152; assembly: GCF_000379605.1. GTDB lineage: Bacteria > Pseudomonadota > Alphaproteobacteria > Rhizobiales > Rhizobiaceae > Pararhizobium > Pararhizobium giardinii. The sequence goes on from NZ_KB902713.1 coordinate 99,877, forward strand.
CGTCTTGCTTGCCGCCCTTCGGAATAGCGGCCCAGGTCTGCCCGTTGAAAGGGTTCTTCGTCTCGAACGTGTCTCCGTTGGAAGCGTCTTCCCACTTGCCGTCGATGAACATCTTATATGTCTGCATTGTCTTTCTCTCTTCTAGCATCCGAGTTGTCGGGCGAGGTCTTCGAGATCGTCGGCGACGTAGTCCCAGCGCTGCTCGGCTGTCAGGTCGGTGGTCTGACCCTCGCCGTATTCGGTGGGTCGTGCGATGAATGCGGTTTTAAGGCCAAGGCTGCGCGCGGCGGCAAGGTCGTAATTGTGGGCAGCGCACATCATGACGGCCCCGGGCTCCAGATAAAGGAGTTTGCAGACCCCGAGGTAGGTCTCCGGATCGGGCTTGTAATGCTGGAAAAGCTCGCAGGAGAACACGTTGTCCCAGGGCAAGTCGGCATGCTTTGCCATGTTGACGAGAATCGCGACATTGGCGTTGGACAGCGGGCCGATGATAAATTTCGACTTCAGCCGGTGCAGCCCGCGCGATGCGTCGGGCCAGCCGTCCAGGCGATGCCAGACCCTGTTGACGTGCATCATCCGGTCGTGGTCGAGTTCGGCCAGTTCCATCTCTGCGAACACTGCCTTCAAGGCATCGAAGTGGAGTTCGTCGAGGTTCGTCCACGGCAACTCGCCGCTGCGCACGCGCGCCTTCTGGGGATTGTAACGGTCTCGCCAGCGGTCGACGAGGCCGGCCCAGTCGATCTGCAGGTCCTCCGCCGCGCCCCAGTCGGTGAGATCGCGGATGATTGAACCCCGCCAGTCGACGACCGTGCCGAACGTGTCGAAGACAATCGCCTTGACGCTGCTGGTCATCTAGCGCCCTCCTTCTGGTGGGACGAAACGCGCTCGAACGTTTCCACTCGCTTGTCGGCCACCCAGTCTCGAACCATCGCATCAAAGCTCATGAAGTGCGGCGTCTTCAGGTGGAAGTCGAAATCGGCTCTTGAACCGTAGACTTCATAGAGGTAGGTGCGCTCCGGCCGCTCAGGATCGCGGCAGACATCGAACACTTCGCAGTTCGGTTCGTCGCGCAGCGACGTCGCCGCATTCTCGATCGTCGCCGCATGGAAATCATCGGCGAACTGGCTTCGAACGACGAACTCTACGACCACGACAAAGCCTGTGGATGCCGAACTCATGCGACCTCCTTGCGGACGGCACCCAGAGCGCCGATCACGCTGCGCGTCATCTCCGCACAATTGGCGCTTCCGCCATACTCCATTGGAACCGCGATCTTGGTCGACAAGGTGTGCTCGACCGCCGCTTCGATCAACCCGGCGGCGTCAGCAAGCCGCTGATCGCCGTGCTTCACCGCCAGCCAGTCCAGCATCATCGCTCCCGACAGGAACATTGCGCCCGGATTGGCGACGCCCTTGCCCGCGATATCGGGAGCGGTCCCGTGTGCCGGCTGGAAGAGGCCGTGGGTATCGCCGATGTCCGCCGAAGGGGCCATCCCCATGCCGCCGATCAGACCGGCCGCAAGGTCGGAAAGGATGTCGCCGAACATGTTCTCGGTCACCAGCACGTCGAGCGTCCAGGGCCTCTTCACCATGTTGAGCGCCAGCGCGTCGACATAGGCATAGTCCCTCTGCAACTCGGTGTGCTTGGCGGCGATCTCATCGAAGACCTTGCGGAAGAAAGCCATCGAACTGAAGACATTCGCCTTGTCGACGCAGGTCACCGTGCCGGGCTTGCCGCGACGCTTGCGCTGGGCGGCGAGCTGGAAAGCGAATTCGGTAACGCGCTCGGTGCCGGCCCGCGTGATCTGCATCGTGTCGTAGGCCTCTTGGTCGTTCAGCACCTCGCCGCGCCCGCGCGCATAAAACAGGCCTTCTGTCTGCTCGCGGACCAGCACGAAGTCGATTCCTTCGGCGCGAGGATCGGACAGCACTTTCGGGAGACCGGGAAACCACCGGATCGGACGGACACCCGCAAACAGGCCGAACTCCATGCGAAGGTCGAGCTGCGGAATGATTTCCGTTCCGTCCGGGAAGCGGATGTCGGGCCAGCCCATCGCGCCGAAGAGGATTGCGTCGGATGTCCGGCAGGCCTCGAGCGCGGCGGCGGGCAGGGCCTCGCCGGTTTCCGCGTAGTGCTGCGCCCCGGCCTGATGCGTCTCGAACACGAGCGGTGGCGCGCCCGCCTGGCCGACGGCGGCGTCGATCAATTCCAGGCAGGCAGGCATGACTTCCCTGCCGATCCCGTCGCCGGGAAGGACTGCGATCTTGAGGGTGTTGTTCAACATGATATATGAAACCTGTCCTAGAGGTGGTTGAGGCCGAGGCGCTCGAGGAGGTCGAGCAGTTCCTTGCCTGCCCGCTCCCGGTGCGCCTTGTGAATGTTTCGTGCCTTTTCGCGATCGCCTTCGCGGATCGCCTGCACGAGTTCTGCATGTTCGCGGGTTGAGTTGACGGGCTTAGGACGCATCTTCAGCGTCACCATCCTGACGCGATGTGCGCGGTCGATGAAATTGAGGACCACCGACTTGAGCATCTGGTTGCCGCCAAGTTCGAGCAGTTGCTCATGAAATCTCGCGTCCGCCTGCGCCCAGCGCTCCAAGTCATCTTGCGAAAGCGCATGGTCCATATCGGCCGTAGCCTTTTCGAGACCCCGGAGTTGATCCTCGGAAAGATGGCGGCTGGCGGCCAGCTCTGCTGCCGTACTCTCCAGCGACGTCAGGATTTCGTAAATTTCCTTCATGTCAGAAATAGAAATCGGCAGGACCCGCATTCCATGCCTGGGGATCACCGAAACAAGTCCGTCCTGCTGGAGGCGCATGAGCGCCTCCCTCACGGGCGTCCGGCTCATTCCCAACTGGGAGGCGACTTCCTGTTCGGTCGCCTGGTAACCGGGCGCCCACTTGTTATCCAGGATGAGCTGCCGCAACCGAAGGTGCGCTGTCGCGGTCATTGTTTTCGCGAAGGCGTCCTCTTTGATCTCGGAGACCGGCGCTGTCTGTTTCCTGGTCGGCATTTTCTTTCCCTTCAAGCAGGCTGATTTCTCAGGAGCCTACATATTTTCGCCAGCTATGTTCAGGCTGGTATCCGAGAACGCTCTTTGCTTTGTCGATGGACAGCAAGGTTTCGTTCTTCCCGATCTGCTTCTTGAACGAGACCCCCGGATACCACGTCCTGACGAGTTCCTCGTTGGAGGTGGTCATGACCCCATCGTCGTTTGCGATGATGAAGACCTCGGCACCTTTGCCGCTCCACTCGAGCGAGCGTCGGATCGCCTGTGCCCCGTCGCGGGCGTCGATATAGGTCCAAAGGTTGAAGCGTCTGCTGCCAGGGTTCTGCTCGAAGGCCGGGAAGTCGGCATACTCGCTCTCATCCATAACGTTGGAGAAGCGTAGGCAAACGATCTTGAGCTGGCTGTCCCATCGGCAATACTGCTTTGCCATCTCCTCGCCGAGATGCTTCGAGAGGGAATAGGACGTTTCCGGGCGCGACTGGTAATTCTCGTCCGCCGGCAGATAGTCAGGCTTGATCTCGTAAGGAATGCCGAGCAGGGTCTCGCTCGACGCCCACACGATGTTTTTGATGCCGAGCAATCGGCATGACTCGAAAACATTGAAGGTCGAGATGGTGTTGACCCGGAAAACGTCAGCAGGTGCAACGCGTCCCGGCATCGGCACAGCGGCCAGATGCACGACGGCTTCAGTGTTGCGATTGTGGTCCCAATCAAAGCCACTGATCGCCTCGATCGTGGCGCGCATGTCCTCGAAATCGACCTTGACGAAGGGGCAGAGGTTTTCTGGCGGAGCGATCGTATCCGCGTTGATGACGTCGTGGCCGCTCTCAACCAGATGCTTGATCGTGGCTCTACCCAGTTTGCCGCTGCCGCCTGTTACTAAAACTCTCATATCGTAATACCTCCGTAGACCTTCCTCGTTAGCGGCTTCGGCCGACCGCGACGGCCAGGATGATGAGCATTCCGCGCGCGATGAGCTGCTGGCTGTAGTCGAGGCCGCCAAGGATAAGACCGTTGTTGATGACACCGATGAGCAGGGCACCGACGATGGAACCGATCACGGTGCCGCGTCCGCCGAATAGGCTGGTGCCGCCGAGAACCACGGCTGCGATGACAGACAGCTCGTCGCCTTCGCCAAGCTGGAAGCGTCCAGACTGCAGGCGTCCAGCATAGAGCATGCCCGCGATTGCAGCGGCCATCCCCGTCAGTAGCAGCACCTGGAACTTGATTTTCCGGACATCGACGCCGCTGTAGCGAGCCGCGATCGAGTTTCCGCCTGCCGACATTACCTTGCGGCCGAACGGTGTCTTGCGGAGCGCGATATGGGCGACGATACCCAGAATGGCGACCCAGACAACGAGGACGGGAACAGGGCCGATGTTGCCGGAACCAAAGATGAAAATGAACGTGTCGTTGATGATCGGAACAGGCGAGGTGCCACTCACCCACATTCCGACCCCTCGCGCGATCCCCATCATGCCGAGCGTCACCAAGAACGACGGGATGTTGAGATAGGCAGTTAGACCGCCGTTTATGGCGCCTACCAGCAGCCCGAGGGCTAAGCCCGCGAGAATGCCGGGGAATAGACCATACTGGCTCAGCACCAGGCCAGCGACCACCGACGACAGTCCCGCAATGGCTCCGACGGAGAGGTCGATCTCGCCCGCCGAGAGAACGAACGACATTGCCATGGAAACGATGGCGACGATCGCAGTCTGCCGCAGGATGTTGAGCAAGTTGTTCGAAGATAGGAATCCGCGATCCTGCAGCAGGACGGCGAAGACGATGAAGATGACGACGAAGCCGATGTAGACGACGTAGTCGCGCCAGTTGCTGTGCCACGGCCGCATGTGGGTTGCATCCGCCTCTGTGTTCAATGTCTTGGCTTCAGTGGACATTTTGAGTTGCCTTCTGAATTGCGACCTGCAGACCGAGTTCGGTGCGGATCAGCGGAGATTGGGTTTCGTCGCCGGCAGTCGTGGCCCAGCTCTCGATTTCGTCGCGCTCGATTTCGCGCACGAGTCGTCCGTTGTTCATGACAAGGATGCGGTCGCTCGTTGCCAGAAGCTCGGCAGGTTCCGACGAGATGACGATGACGGACTTCCCGGAGGAGGCGACGGTCCGAATGAGTTCTACGATCTCGGCCTTTGAACCGATGTCGACGCCTGCTGTCGGTTCGTCGAGAATGACAACCGAGGGATCAACCGCCAGCCATTTGGCGATAACGATCTTCTGCTGGTTGCCGCCTGAAAGGTTCCTGACCTTGTTGTCAGCGGACGGCGTCTTGATCCTCAGTTGCTTGATGAGATCGGAGGTCAGCGTTCCCTCGCGTCGACGGTCGATGAAGGGACCGCGGACGAGCTGACCGATCTGCGGCAGTCCAAGATTGTCGCCGACGCTGTGCTCGACAACCAGACCTTCCTCGTGGCGGCTCTCCGGAACTAGCACGATGCCGGCCTTGATGGCATCCGAAGGCGACTTGAACTCAACGGCAGTGCCGCCGAGTTCTACGGTTCCCCCAGTTTTCTTATCGACGCCGAAAAGGAGGCGGGCAAGCTCGCTCCGGCCCGCGCCCATGAGACCTGCTATTCCCACAATCTCGCCCTTGTGGACGTCGAAGCTGACATCGTTGGGTTTTCCCGAGGGGCCCGAAAGGCCACGTACGCTCAGCGCGGGTTTGCCGTTGCGATCAATGGGGCGCGCCTGGTATTGGAAGCCGGTGACACGCTTGCCGACCATGTGCTGCACGATCGAGTCGAGTGTGAATTCGGATGTTTTCCCGGAGGTCACGTTCTGACCGTCGCGCAGTATCGTGATCTCGTCGGCGATGGTCATGATCTCGGTCATGCGGTGCGAAACGTAGATCACGGCTGTTCCCGCCGCAGTGAGCTTCTTCAACATGCCGAACAGAGTGTCGGCTTCCTGTGCGCTCAGCGACGAGGTCGGTTCGTCAAGGATAAGGATCCTGGCGTCCTGGTGGATGGCCTTGGCGATTTCGGTCAGCTGGGCCTGGCCGGGGCTGAGTTCAAAAACAGGTGTCCTCGGATCAACCCTGAGGTTGAGCTGGCCGATGATCTCGGCTGCCTGTGCGATTTCCCTGCGCTCGTCTACGAAGATCGACAGGCGGCGGGGCTCCCGGTTCAGGAAGATGTTCTGGGCGACCGAGAGGGTGGGGATCAGGCTGAGGTCCTGGAAGATCATCTCGATGCCGAGCCTGCGGGAATTCTCCGGAGAGTTTGACGACATGTGCTCGCCAAAAACCTCGATGGATCCCTCCGTGGGTGTGACCACACCCTGCAGGATCTTCAACAGGGTGGACTTGCCGGCACCATTTTCGCCGACCAGCGCATGGATTGTTCCGGTTTGGATCGCCAGGTTGACGCCGCGCAATGCGTGCACGCCGCCAAACGATTTCCTCACGTCGCTCATCCTGACGGCGGCGAGGGTTTCGGTGACTGCTTGAGTGTTCATGGTCGTTGTCCGCCGCTTTGGGACGGGGAGCGGCCGGAGCCGCTCCCGCGCACCGTTAGTTCATTGCGTCGGTGAGAATCGTCGGTGCCTGGTCGCCGTTAGACTGCGGCCACGCCTCGATCAGGTTATCGCGGGTCACGGCAAGGGCCGGGAGCACGACGTAGGGAGGCGCGTCCTTTCCGAGAAGGGCGTATCCCGCAAGGATGCCCTCGGCATAGCCGGCGCCGTAGGGACGCTGAGAGCCCGTTCCCTTGACGTAACCCTTCTTTGCCATGTCGATCGAGATGTTGACGCCAAGGTCGCAAGTGGTGATGACGAGGTTCTTGGACGCGCCCGCTGCGCGCGCCGCTGACAGAACGCCTTCCGTTGGAACGTCCCACACCGCCCAGATGCCATTGAGGTTCGGGTGCGCCGTCAGCATTGCGGAGGCGACGCGCTCGGATTCGCTTGAGAAATCGGGGCCTCCGACTCCGGTCTCCTGCACGACCTTGATATCGGGATAATCCTTGATCGCTTCCTTGAAGCCGACAACGCGTTCTTTGGTGGCAAAAAGGTCGGACGCATGCGGGATGAGACCGATTTCGCCCTTGCCGTCGAGCGCCTTGGCCATGAGCAGTGCGGCGACCTTTCCCATGCCACGGTTGTCGGAAGAGACGAGGCTCACATAGTCTTTGCCAGCCTTCATCCCGGCGCCGGTCTGGTCAAGGAAGATGATCTTGATGCCAGCGGCAGCAGCTTTCTTGTATGCTGCCGCCGTGGCTGACTGTTCGGCGGGAACGGTGATCATGACATCAGGTTTGAGCGCCATGACGCTTTCGATGTCTGAAACTTGCTGCTCCGCGCGATATCCAGCATCAGTCGTCGCAACGATTTCGACACCGAGCTCTTCCAGCGCCTTCTTTTGCCCGGCCATCTGGGCCTTGGCCCAGTCAGACGCCGTGTAGTGCATCACAATCGCCGCTTTGGCATGCTTCGCCTTGATCTTTTCGATCTCTTCGGCAGATAGCTTCAGGTCGCTCGCGAGGGTCGCTTTCTCGCCATTGGGCCCGCTTGCCGGGTGACTTTCAATATCCTTGATCTGTTTATCGATATCGACCGCGAAAGCGCTGGGCGCATAGGCTGCGCTACCGCCGAGGGCAGTGGCAAGGGCGATCATCTGTAGGGACTTGCGCGTGGTCAAAGGCATCTTGGTTCCTCCCATTAAGGCCTATTGAGCTCCTCGAATGCAATAACGTATACGTTAACGCATTTATAAAAGGTGTCAACTGAAGAAATGACCAGAAGCATAGCGAACCGGCTCGGGCATCCCGGATTTGGGATGGTTTCAATCTGTTACGTGATCATCTCGTCCGTTCGCCACCAAAGGGATGGAAGAAGATCGCCCCGTGACTCCGGCTCTCGATCAACGTGTCAGCCAACAAAAGCTATTGCGCAGATACAAAGGTATAAGGTATGAGGTATGATGTCAGCACACGAATTTTCGGCAACAAAGTGTGATTTTGTCGAATTTATCACAAAGCAGGCGTGATTTTGTGATTTAATTGTTGTGATATTTGAAATAGTGCGCCACATTAGTCGCGGTTTCTGAGGGAGGAAGAATTGACAGCAGCAGTTTCGATCCGCGATCTCGCGAGCGCTATCCGAGTCCTGTCAATCGACGCGGTTGAAGCCGCAAAGTCCGGGCACCCCGGAATGCCCATGGGTATGGCTGATGCGGCGGCGGTGCTGTTCGGCCGGCACCTCAAGTTCGATCCAATCGAACCTGGCTGGCCGGACCGCGATCGTTTCGTCCTGTCGAACGGCCATGGCTCGATGCTGCTCTACAGCCTTCTCCACCTCACCGGGTACGAAGACATGACGATTGAGGAGGTTCGCAACTTCCGCCAATGGGGCTCCAAAACGCCAGGTCATCCCGAATACGGCCACACCGCTGGTGTCGAGGCGACCACCGGGCCGCTCGGACAGGGGATCGCGTCGGCTGTCGGAATGGCGATCGCGGAGCGGCGCCTATCAACGGAATTTGGCGCAGCACTTGTCGATCACCGGACCTACGTCTTCTGTGGAGATGGATGTCTCATGGAAGGCGTTGGTCAGGAAGCTGCTTCGCTGGCCGGCCACCTTCAGCTCGGCAAGTTGATCGTCCTTTACGACGATAACTCCATTACCATCGACGGCTCGACCGCAATCGCGTTTTCGGAAGATGTGCTCGCGAGGTTCGACGCATACGGATGGCACACACAGCGCGTTGACGGTCATGATCCGGACGCGATCGACGCGGCGATCTCGCAGGCGAAGGCGGAAGCATCCAGGCCATCCCTCATCGCTCTGAAAACCATCATCGGATACGGCTCTCCGTCAAGGGCGGGAACAAGCTCCGTACATGGTGCACCGCTCGGCGCCAGCGAAGCCGCCGCGACAAAGGCAGCCTATGGCTGGACGGCGGACGCTTTCGAGATTCCTGCTCCGATCCTCAAAACTTGGCGCGAAGTCGGCGCGAAGGGCGCCAAGGCGCGCAAGGACTGGCAAGCGCGGCTCGAAGCAGCGGGCGCAGATGTCAGAAGTGAGTTTCAACGCCGCACCGCCGGCTCATTGCCGGCGCGATACGCCGAAGCGGTGAACGCCGCCAAGGCAAAGCTGCTCGACAAGCCGCAATCAGTGGCAACGCGTAAGGCGAGCCAGATCGCACTGGAAGCGCTGACGGAGCTGCTTCCCGAAATGATCGGCGGGTCCGCTGACCTCACCCACTCTAACCTGACCCGGGTTCCGGCCGTCGACAGCGATTTCACCGCCGCTGCAAGCGGGCGGTATGTCAGCTATGGCGTGAGGGAGTTCGCCATGGCCGCCGCGATGAACGGTATGGCGGCTCACGGCGGCGTCATACCGTATGGCGGCACGTTCCTCGTCTTCTCCGATTATTGCCGCAACGCCATTCGTGTGGCGGCTCTGATGGGCGTCCGCTCTATCTTCGTGATGACGCATGATTCGATCGGTCTTGGCGAAGACGGTCCGACCCACCAGCCCGTCGAGCATCTCGCCAGCCTCAGGGCAATGCCGAACTTGCATGTATTCCGGCCCGCGGACACCATCGAGACGCTGGAATGCTGGGATCTTGCCATAACCAGCAAGAACACGCCGTCGGTTCTGGCGCTCTCGCGGCAGAATGTCCCACAACTGCGCACCCAGCGTGACGGCATCAATCGCTGCGCACGGGGAGCCTATGTGCTGCGGGAAGCCAGCAGCGAACGTGCCATCACAATCATCGCCACCGGAACGGAGGTCGCGCTTGCGATCCAGGCGGCTGAAGAGCTTGAGGCTGAAAACTTTCCGGCCGCGGTCGTTTCGATGCCGAGCTGGGATCTTTTCGAACAACAGCCCAAAGACTACCGCAGCTCGGTCCTCGGGAAGGCACCGCGCATTGCCGTGGAAGCGCTCTCGAAGTTCGGCTGGACCAGGTATGTCGACAGCGAAGACGACGTGATCGGGATGTCCGGCTTCGGAGCGTCTGCGCCGGCCGAGACGCTATACGAGCAATTCGGGATCACGCGTGACGCAATCGTCACGCGCGCCCTAGCAAGGATAAGGGGCAAGCAATGAGCGCGCCGGCGACACTCGGAAATGACGATGCGCGCGTCCAGTATGGTTCTGTCGATGAGTACCTCTCGGCCTGGGCTGGTGAGGATGTGTCCCGTCAGGGGGTGGCGGCTCTAATAAACGGTGTGTTGGATGCCGCCGGTCTTTTATCCGCACGCATCGCGGCGGGTTCCCTGGAGGGCGATCCGGCCCGCCTTGTCGGATCAAATACCGGCGGTGATGCGCAAAAGGCAATCGACATCGCGTCGCACGAGTTGTTCATCGAAATACTCGCAAGCGCAGGGGCCGCGCGGGTCTTGTCCGAGGAGGCCGACGCGCCAGTTATGCTCAATGGCCAGCGCTTTGCGGCCGCAATCGATCCGATCGACGGTTCAGGCAATGTCGGGCTGGGCACGCCCGTCGGCACGATCTTCTCGATCATTCCATTCAGCGAAACTGAAGACCCGTTTTTGGCCCCCGGGAAGCGACAAGCCGCCGCCGGTTATGTCTCATTCGGCAACACGGTCGATCTGGGTTTCTCGGTCGGAGAGGGTGTGCTGCTGGCGACGATGCATCCCCAAACCGGCGAGTTCCTGATCGTCAAAAGGCAGGTACAGATACCTCGCGACACGTCCGAGCTTGCATATAACGCTTCCAACCACCGTCATCTTCACCCTGCTATGAGCCTGTATCTTCAGGATTGTCTGGCTGGCAAGGAGGGAACGCGCGGTCGCGATTTCAACATGCGCTGGCTCGGATCGGCAGTCGGAGAGCTCCACCGGATCCTGCTCAGAGGTGGCGTCTTCTTCTACGCTGCTGACAAGCGACCGGGCTACGAAAATGGGCGCCTTCGCCTGGTGTATGAAGCAAACCCGATCGCGTTCCTGATGGAGCAGGCCGGTGGGCGGGCCACCGACGGCACGACCGCAATTCTGGACAAGATCCCAACCTCTCACCATTGCCGCACGCCGCTCGTTTTCGGTTCGGCGACGGAGGTCGACCTGATCGCAAGCTATCTCGATTCCAATCCAACCAGCGAGTGACACTTCATGGCCAGGATTACTCTCCGCCAGCTGCTGGATGATGCCGCCGAACACGGCTACGGCGTCCCGGCGTTCAACATCAACAACATGGAACAGGCGCTTGCCATCATGGAAGCGGCCGCTGCAACGGATGCGCCTGTCATCCTGCAGGCGAGCCGCGGGGCCCGAGCCTACGTCAACGACATCATGCTCAAGCACATGATGGATGCGGTGACGGAGATCTATCCCAATATCCCCGTTTGCGTCCATCTTGACCACGGAAACGAACCGAGCACCTGCGTCACTGCGATCCAGCACGGCTTTACTTCCGTCATGATGGACGGATCGATCCTTGCTGACGGGAAAACCGCGGCCGACTGGGACTACAACGTCAAGGTCACGAGAAGCGTCAGCGACACGGCCCATTGGGCAGGGGTCTCGGTAGAAGGAGAGCTCGGCGTCCTGGGCTCGCTTGAGACCGGCACGGGCGAGGCAGAAGACGGTCATGGTGTCGAAGGCAAGCTCGATCCGCATCAGCTTCTGACCGATCCGGAGGAAGCCGCGAAGTTTGTCGAAGAGACCAAGGTGGATGCGCTTGCCGTCGCAATGGGCACCAGCCATGGCGCCTACAAGTTCTCACGCCGGCCGGACGGTGACGTGCTGGCAATGGATGTTATCGAGGCGATCCACCGGAAACTTCCGAATACCCATCTCGTCATGCACGGTTCGTCAAGCGTGCCGGAGGAGTTGCAAGAGATCTTCAATCGCTTCGGCGGGCGGATGAAGCCGACCTGGGGCGTGCCGCTCGAGGAAATCCTGCGCGGCATTCGGCATGGCGTGCGAAAGGTCAACATCGACACGGATTGCCGCATGGCAATGACCGGCCAGGTCCGCCGAGTGCTGTCCGAAGATCCGACAGAATTCGACCCTCGCAAATATTTGAAGCCAGCAATGACGGCGCTTTCAAAGCTGTGCCGCGAGAGATTCGAAGCTTTCGGAACGGCAGGGCGCGCAAGCTCTATTAACGTCGTGCCGCTCGCGGAAATGGCGAAGCGGTATCAAGCCGGCTCGCTCTAGGTCGGCCAACATCCATTCGAACGCAAACGTGGTGAAGCGGGACATGACCGAAAAGAAAACCCTCTGGATTGGCACCAGCTGGAAGATGAACAAGACGCTTGCCGATGCCGCGCAATTTGCGCACGGTCTCAGGGCCGCAGACATCACGTCCCATCCGCGCATCCAGCGCTTTGTCATCCCTCCTTTCACTGTTGTCCGAGAAGTGAAGACCACGTTGGCGGACACGTCGGTGAAGGTCGGCGCGCAGAACATGCACTGGGACGACGAGGGCGCCTGGACGGGCGAGATTTCCCCCGTGATGCTTAAGGACTGCAACCTCGACATCGTCGAACTTGGTCACTCCGAGAGGCGTGAACATTTCGGCGAGACAGACGTGACGGTAGGGCTGAAAGTCGAGGCGGCGGTTCGCCACGGCTTGATCCCGCTCCTCTGCATAGGGGAGACACTTCCCGAACGCGAGGCCGGGCGAGCCCGCGACGTCCTCGAGCGCCAGGTTCGCGGCGCATTGGGAAGCCTTTCCACCCACCAGAAGGAAAAACCGATACTGCTTGCCTACGAGCCTGTTTGGGCCATTGGCGTCAATGGGATCCCCGCGACAGCGGACTACGCCGACGCCCGCCAGGCCGAGATCATCGCGTTCGCGGAAGCCGTGCTCGGCCGGCGCATTCCCTGCCTCTACGGCGGTTCGGTCAACGCGGACAACTGCGAAGAGCTCATATCCTGCCCTCATGTCGATGGGCTGTTCATTGGCCGCTCGGCCTGGAAGATCGAGGGCTACCTCGACATCCTCGAAAAGTGCGCGGCCAAAATCTGAGGAGTGATGAAAATGAAAGTTGCAGTAGCAGGCGACAGCGCGGGCGAAGGCCTCGCTAAGGTCCTCGCCGATTATCTCAAGGAGCGTTTCGAGGTGTTCGAAGTATCCCGAACCGACACCGGTCTCGACGCTTTCTATGCGAACCTCTCCGACAGGATCGCCAACGGAGTGCTTGACGGCACCTATGACAAGGCCATCCTCGTGTGCGGCACCGGGATCGGCGTCTGCATTTCGGCCAACAAGGTACCGGGCATAAGGGCAGCCCTTGCGCACGACACCTACTCCGCGGAGCGGGCGGCGTTGTCGAACAACGCCCAGATCATCACCATGGGCGCCCGCGTCATCGGGCCGGAGCTCGCGAAGTCTATTGTCGACTCCTTCCTCGCCCAGAAATTCGACGAGAACGGTCGCTCGGCGAGCAATGTTGCGGCGATCGATGAGGTCGATACGAAATACCACGCTCGCTAGTTGGGAAGATGTGCAAGCATCTGTTCGCGGTCGATGCGCCAGGCGCAATAAGCCTGGGGCATTATCGTTCTCGGGTGATTTCCCGAACCCAGCGATCAGACAGGGCGGCTTGCGATATCCAGGGCTTCGCGGCCGCCTTCAGATGCAGCGCCTGCGACGATCGCAGTGCGACCTGCGCGAAATGCGGGATGCGCCGTGCTTTGACCTTATGTTCTGGCGGTCATTTCAACAGCGATGTGCGGAAGTGTTCCATGTTTTCCTCGACGCTCTCGCGGCTGAGGTCACCGGTCTTTCTGTCCCGGATCATCTCAAACATGTGTTCGTGGAGATCGACTGCGCGCCATTTGCCACTGACCTCCAGCGATTTTTGCACCCAAGGCGCGACCATCGTCAGCACGAAGTCGGCGATCACGACGATCAACGGGTTTCCGGCAGCTTTGTATATTGCTCGGTGGAAATCGAGGTCGGCCTTGAGGAGATCTTCGATCGCGGAGTTCGCATCCTCCGACAGCCTTTTTAGTCGGTCGATGCACTCTCTCATTGCGGCGAGGTCTTCGTCCGTACGCCGCAGGGACGCGAGTTCTGAACAGTTGCGGTCGAAAACGTATCGCAGCTCCATCAGCATCTCAGGCGTCGAGCTCTGAAGATAGAGCTGAAACATCGCGAGCGGCATCGCCGGAAGGCCTTCGTCCTTACGGATGTAATTTCCAAAGCCATGCCGCGTCTCGACAAGACCTGACACCGCGAGCGTCTTGATCGCCTCTCTGATTGGAGTGCGACTGATGCCGAGAAGCTGGGCCAGCTCCTTTTCATTGGGAAGTTTGTCACCAGGCCCAAGGTTGCCTTTGGCAATTTCGCCCGTAATGTAGTCGAGCGCTATGTCCAGCCGGCTTGGGATTTTCTTTGGCTCAACAGACAGCATTCCTGGTCACGCTCCAATCAGAAATTGAGAAGGTACGAGGTCATACCGCGTTTTGCCGCTTGCGACAAATGCCGAACGTCGAACTGGCCACTTCTCCAGGTTATTCGCTGATTTGTCCCAGCCGCTTCGAGGCTTTCGGATCGAATGGGAACATGAGGCCAGCGGCCAGGAAGCCGCCGTCGACGTTCAGGGTGTGCCCCGTGATATAGGCTGCATCGTCGCTCGCCAGGAACACCGCGGCGTCAGCGATTTCCGATGGTTCGCCATAACGGCGTTGCGGAACGAGCCGATGATAGGCGTCACGCGTTTCGACCGTGTGCATGACTTTTGAGACCTCGGTCAATATCGGACCCGGTGCGATGTTATTCACGTTGATTCCCGATTCGGCGAGTTCCACGGCCATCACCTTCGTGAGAAGTTCGACGCCGGCCTTCGAGGCACCATAGGCCGAACGCCCGACACCGCCCTTTTGACCGGACAGCGAAGCGATATTGATGATTCGCCCATAGCCTTTGGCGGCCATGATCCGAGCAAAGGCTTGCGCCACGAGGAATGTTCCGGTCAGATTGATCCGGACGACGCGTTCGAATTCCTCTCTTGAGCTTTCGAGAAACAGAGTGGTTGCGCCCACACCCGCGTTGTTAACGAGTATGTCGACCGTGCCGAACCGGCCAATCGTTTCCTTAACGATCGTCTCAACGTCTTCGTTGACGGAAATATCGGCGCGGACCGCCAAAGCCCGCTCCCCAAGCCGCTCGGCGGCTTCGTTCGCCACTTCCAGATCGCGGTCGACGATAACGATGTTCGCGCCTTCGCGAACATAGGCTTCAGCGATCGCCAGTCCGATCCCCCGGCCAGCGCCTGTCACCACGGCAGTGCGTCCAGAAAGTCTCATCTCGTCGTCCTCCAATTTTCTCGATATGAGGTATAAGGTATAAGGTATGACCTTGACAGGGTTATGAGCTGCTTCTATGAGTATTGTCAAGAGTGAGGCCCGGCTGATGTATGGAGGAAGATATCATCGGCCGGGATATTGGGAGGATCCAATGACATCAGGTGGCAAGCTCAAGGCCGTGTTTTACGGCGACGACTTCACGGGTTCTTCCGAAAACCTGGCGCAGTTCCATCGCAGTGGCGTGAAGGGCAAGCTGTATCTGGCGCGCCCCTCAGCACAGACGGCGGTGACGGACTCTCGGTCTTATGATGTGCTTGGCTTCGCCGGCACCGCACGGGCGTTGTCCGGCGTCGAACTCGACGAGGAGCTTGACAGCGCGTTTTCGATCATGCGCACCCTCGACAGTCCGCTCATCCAATACAAGATCTGCTCGACGTTCGACTCATCGCCCACCGTTGGAAGCTATGGTGCTGTCCTGGCGCGCGCTGCGGCTCACTTCGGCAAGAGGGACGTTCCAGTCCTCGCCGCTACCCCGGACTTCGGGCGCTACACCTGTTTCGGAAACCATTTCGCGCGCTTTGCGGACAGGATAGAGCGGCTGGACCGGCACCCGAGCATGTCGCGCCACCCCAGGACGCCGATGCAAGAGGCGGATCTGCGCATGCATCTGGCTGGGCAGACAGATAAGGAATTCGTCAACGTCACGCTTCCCGCGATCCGGAACCGCTCGGCAATGGACGAGCGCGTGTTCAAGGCCTTCCAAGAGGGGGCAGGGGTCATTTTCGATGGGCTCGAAAACGCGGATCTTGCGGCTGTCGCCGATCTGCTCTGGGCGCGATATCCCACACGTCCCATGTTCGCGCTTGCGGCTCAAGGCCTGGCGCAACAACTCGGAGCTCTTTGGGCCCGCTCGGGGCTGCTATCGTCGGCCGAGCCTGTAAAGACGGAGATCGTCGGAGTCGAAAATCTCCTGGTGTTATCAGGCAGCTGTGCTCTGCAAACCGGGCGCCAGATCGCTGTGGCCGAAGCTTCCGGGTGGAAGCTTGTCCACTTGGATGTCTCCAGGATCGCGTCCGACGAACAAGCTACGGCGATTGCCCGGGAGGCTGCTCTTAAGGCGATCGAAGGCCTTGATCGTGGCCGCCCCACAATCATCTACACGGCTCGCGGGGAGACCGGCCGCGTGGCCGGCGGCGATGTTCCCGCGGAACGCTTGGGAGCCATCTACTGCGACGTCGCACGTGCCGTGCGCCGCGCGGTTTCCTTGCCGCGGATCGTCTTTTCAGGCGGCGACAGTTCGAGCTATGCGGTGCGGACAATTGGCGCCGAAGCGCTCGAGATTGCCGTTTTTGACGAGGTACAGAATTGTCACGTCTGCCGTCTTGCCGCACCGGGCGACGCCGACGTCGATGGCCTCGAGGTTATGCTGAAGGGCGGGCAGATCGGTGGCGATGATTTCTTCCTCCGGGCCAAGGCGGGCACTGCGGGTTCGGTGGCGGCATAAGGAGCGGAAGATGCAAAAGAAAATCATCCTCGAAGCCAGGGTTAACGAATACGCGCCGCGGACTTCCAACCCAAATATCCCTTACACCGCCGACGAGATCGTCGAAGCCGCCGTTGCAGCCCGCAAGGCGGGAGCGGCGATCCTGCATTATCATGCCAGGACACCCGACGGCGGAGCGACGAACACCGTAGAAGCAAACGCCGAAATCATCCGCGAAGTCAGGCGGGCGACCGATTTGCTGATCCTGCCCACTCTCGGCTTTATCTCGAATGATGCCGACGCCAAGAAGCGCATCGACACGGTCGCAACCCTGGCATTGGACCCGGCTACGAAGCCAGACATTGCTCCGATCGATACCGGTTCGGCCAATCTCGAGCTTTGGGATGCCGAGACGCGCACGTTCGAAAATCCCGAGCGGTTGTATCTGAACACGACGGAAAGCCTTGCGCATTACGCGCGCACACTGAGCGGAAGAGGCGTGAAGCCGAAGTTGGTCTCATGGTCGGTTGGATTCACGCGTCGCGCCATTGCACTGATGGACGCGGGTCTCGTGAAGGGTCCTGCCTACTTTCTCCTCCACCTGACAGGAGGGCGGTACATCACCGGGCACCCGCCGACCGAGGCTGGTCTTATGGCACATCTTGCATTTCTGCCAGACGACAGGCCGATCGAATGGACGGTCAATTGCCTTGGGGGCAATCTCTTGAACATCGCTCCTGCGATCTGCCGTCTGGGCGGCCACATGGCTATTGGAATAGGCGACTACCCTTATCGTGAGCTCGGTATGCCCACGAACGCGGATGTCATATCGCGCGCTGTCGAGATCGCCCAAAAAGTCGGGCGCGAGCCCGCTACACCCCAAGAGGCACGCGCCATCCTCGAACTCGACGGCGCGTAGAACCAATACGGCATGCGACCCGCATAGAAGCGGCATAGATTTGGATTTTATGAGGTATGACGTCATATCATGGTGAACGCAACTGAGAAAATAAAAGTTCAGACAACCGCGCAGTCGTCGTCGGCACGCGTGCTTCTGCGGGCCGAGGGCGTGGAAAAGTCGTTCAACGGCGTACCAGCGCTCGTTGATGGCCGACTGACACTAAAGGCTGGGACAGTCCATGCTTTGTGCGGCGGTAATGGCGCCGGCAAGTCGACATTCCTCAACATCGCGATGGGATTGCTCCGCCGTGATGGCGGGATAGTTGAGATCGATGGCGAGCAGGTCGACTTTAAAAGCGCCGCTGACGCTTTGCGTCACGGCATCGCGATCATCACTCAAGAGCTTTCCCCGGTCCCCGAGATGACCGTCGCCGAAAACTTATACCTTGGGCGCGAGCCGAAACGGCTTGGCGTGCTCATCGATTTCAGCCAGATGCGCCGCGACGCCCAGGCATTCCTCGATGAGCTCGGTTTCGAAGTCGACGCTACCAGGAAGATGGGCGAATTAAGCCTCGCCCAGATTCAGCTCGTCGAAATTGCGAAGGCTCTCAGCTATAGGGCGCATATCGTCATCATGGACGAGCCGACATCGGCTATCGGCGAACACGAAGTCCATGTCTTGTTCAACGCGCTCCGCAAGATCACCGCACGCGGTTCCGCAATCGTCTACGTGTCTCACAAACTCACGGAAATCTTTGAGATCGCGGATGAGTATACCGTGTTCCGCGACGGCCGTTTCATCGAGACCGGAAACATCAAGGATATCGATCGCCGCCATCTTGTGACACAGATCGTAGGGCGTGAAGTCAAGTTGGTCGAGAGGGGAAAACCTCTCGAAGACGCGCCGATCCTGCTTTCTGTCTCGAACTTGGCGCGAGGGTCCCATTTCCGGGACATTTCGTTGGACGTGGCGTCGGGCGAAGTGGTCGGCATCTATGGATTGCTTGGATCCGGACGAACCGAATTTCTGGAAACTATATTCGGGCTGCATTCTCCGACTGGAGGCGAAATCGTCTTCGATGGCGGCAAGGTCAAGCCAGGCAGTCCAAAGGACGCAATCCAGCGTGGCATGGCGATGGTGACCGAGGATCGCAAGGACAGCGGTCTCGTGCTGTCGGCTTCGATTGCCCATAACATCACGCTTTCCTCGCTCGCCCTGATGGCCATCAGCGGTTTCATCCGCGGAGACAAAGAGCGCAGCGCAGTCCAAGACATGATCGTCTCACAGAGGATCAAGTCGGCGTCGCCGGATGTTGCCGTCGAAACTCTGTCAGGCGGCAACCAGCAAAAAGTCGTGCTGGCCCGTTGTCTTCTGACAAATCCGAAGCTGCTCATTTGCGACGAACCGACGCGCGGCATCGACGAAGGTTCCAAGCAGGAGATCTACGCGTTCCTGCGGGACTTCGCGGCAAAGGGTAACGGGGTCCTGGTGGTTTCATCGGAGGCACCGGAGATCATGCAGCTCAGTGACAGGATTGCGATCTTCAAACAGGGGCAGCTCGTCAATGTAATCGACGGTGCCGAGGCATCACAACAGACGCTCATGGATTTGGCGAGCTGATCGACAGCCCCAATCCGCCAGTGGGAGGATTTGCAAAATGAGTACAATCGCTTTGGAAAGATCGGGAAGCTTCCGTGCCGGCGAGATGATAAGGCAATTCAGCATCGTCTTGGTGTTCCTGCTGATCGTCGCGTTTTTTTCAGTTGCCAGCCCTTATTTCATGAGCTGGCCGAACTGGCTCAATCTGGTCCGGCAGTCGTCGATCAACGGCATTCTGGCGATCGGTGTCACCTTCGTGATCTTGACCAAGGGCATTGACCTGTCCGTTGGCTCGGTCATGGCTATTTCCGGGATGATCGCCGCCAGCCTGGTGACTGAAACCAACGAGCACTTTGTCCTCATCGGCATCTTGGCCGGACTGGCTGTTGGCGCGGGCCTCGGCCTCGTGAACGGCGTCCTCGTGGCCGCGATCAAAGTTCCGCCGTTCGTGGTGACGCTTGGGATGCTGAGCGTGGCGCGCGGTCTAACCTTGATCTTCTCCCAGGGAAGTCCGATCCCCAATCTCTCCGACGCCTACAAGTGGATCGGCTCCGGCCAGGTCGTGTACATCCCCGTTCCGATTATCATTCTGTTTCTCGTATTCATCATCGGCTGGGTCGTTCTGAACTACACAACCTTCGGACGCTACGTCTACGCCGTCGGGGGCAATGAGAAGGCGGCGCGCACGAGCGGCATTTCCACCAAAGTGATCGTCGGCGCGACCTATGTGATCTCGGGTCTGTTGGCTGGTCTTGCGGGACTTGTCCTGACGGCTCGCACCACCGCCGCGCTGCCGCAAGCTGGCATCGGTTATGAGCTTGACGCGATCGCTGCCGTCGTGATCGGCGGGACGAGCCTTGCGGGCGGCCGAGGATCGCTGCTCGGTACTCTCATCGGAGCCCTGATCATTGGCACCATCAATAACGGCATGGACCTGATGGGGGTGTCTTCCTACTACCAGCAGGTGCTCAAGGGCACCATCATCGTGGTCGCGGTCATCGCCGACCAGTTCCGCAAATAGGAAATTTCAGAATTGCCGCCGACGTGGTCGGCGACAATGCCCGGCCATGCGGGCGTGTGCAGGCACTTTCAAACCAGAGGAGAGCAATAAATGCAGATGTTTAGGAGGAGCCTGCTCAGGGCAGGCGCGGGATTGGCACTCGCCGCGGTGACACTGACAGGACCCAAACTGGCGTTCGCGGAGGACAAGATCCGCATCGCAGCGTTGTCGTTCGGCGAGTCCGGCGAATACATGAAGGCTTGGTCGACGGAAATCCAGAACCATCCCGCCGTCAAGTCGGGCGAGGTCGAGATCACCGTTTTCGACGGCAAATATGATCCGCTAACACAGGCGAACCAGATCGACACCGCTATCACCCAAGAGTTCAACGCGATCATCATGTCACCGTTCGACCTTGAGGCCTCGGCACCGCCGATCGAAAAGGCAGCGGAAGCGAAAATCCCGCTGATCGTGTCGGCGCTCAAGACGAAGTCGACGAAATACACCGCGTCCATCATCGTTAACGACACCGAAGGTGGCCGGATCATCGCTGAGGAACTCGCCAAGCGCCTTCCGAACGGCGGCAACGTCGTCCTCATGGAAGGTCCGATCGGCCAGTCGGCCCAGATCGAGCGCCGCGCAGGCATCGATGCTGGTCTCGCCAAGTTCACCAATCTTAAGCTCATCGAAGACAAGACAGGCAATTGGAGCCGCGCCGAAGGTCAGGCGCTCATGGAGAATTGGTTGCTCGCGCATCCTGGCCAGATCAACGGCGTCCTTGCGGAAAACGACGAGATGGCGCTTGGCGCGATCGAAGCGATGAAGAGCGCCGGCATCGATCTCAAGACCGTTCCCGTTCTCGCGATCGACGGCATCCCGGACGCAAAGCGCGCCGTGAAGAAGGGCGAGATGGCGGTCAGCCTCTACAAGTACGCCCGCGCCGAAGGCCAGGGCGCGGTCGACCTCGCACTGCGGGCGATCAAGGGCGAGAGCTACAAGCCGCAGTCCGAAATCTGGGGCTCGCTGATGGAATGGAAGGGCGGCACCGAGAAGGACTACGTCGTGCCGTGGCTCGTGCTCGATTCCGGCAATGTCGAGAAGTACATGTAATCGGACGATGGCGGACGGCCCAATGCGGCCGTCCGCTCTGCACCAAGGAAATAGGATCGATCATCATGTTGAAAAGAAAAGTTGGAAAGACCGATGTGACACTGACCTCCCTGGGGCTGGGTACCTCGCCGCTCGGCGGGTGCAATGTCGATGTGAGCTTCCAGACTTTCGAGGCGGTCGTCCTCAAGGCATACGACTTGGGCGTTCGTTATTTCGACACCGCGCCCCTTTATGGTCTCGGAAAATCAGAGCATTCCCTTGGCCACGTCCTTCGCAACAACGACCTCGTCGGCAAGGTCGTGGTCAGCACCAAGGCGGGCCGGATTCTGAAACCGGAAAGCCGCGCTAAGCGTGCCGAGAGCCTTTACGGCATCGACTGGGTGAAGGCGCTGCCGTTCGTCGACGACTACGATTACTCGTACGATGGCATCATGCGCGCCTTCGAGGATAGCCAACAGCGCCTTGGCATGGACCACATCGACATCCTTTATCTCCATGATGTCAGCGGCGAATGGCATCGCGAGGCTTACGACACCCACTTGTCGGCGCTGAGAGCGAGCGGTTACAAGGCGTGTGACGAACTGCGACGGACGGGCTCGGTTAAAGCCATCGGCCTCGGCGTCAACGAGACGGCGTCGGTACTTCAGGTCGCGGAGGAATTCGATCTCGATTGCTCCATGGTCGCCGGGCGCTACACCCTGCTCAACCATGGCGCTCTCGACCATTTCTATCCAGAAATGCAGCGTCGCGGCATCGGTATCATCGCAGCCGGCATCTACAACTCCGGCATCCTCGCCGAGGGCAGCAAGTCGATGACGACGACCCGCACCTACGATTGCCAGCCTGCGCCTGAACCGATCGTCCGTAAGGTCGAGGCGCTCGAAGCCGTCTGCCAGCGCCACGGTGTCTCGCTGCCGACTGCAGCGACACAGTTTGTCTACGCACATCCGGCGGTGACTGCGGTGGTGCAGGGAGCGCTGACGCCGGAACACGTGGCCGCGAACGTCGCCGCGATCTCGACGCCGGTTCCGGCCGCGTTCTGGGCCGACTTGAAGTCGTCCGGCCTCATCCCTGAAGCCGCGCCAGTCCCGGAGGCGTGATAGCGATGGATCTGGCTCAGCGGAGGCCTTCGGACATTCTGGTCACCTATCGGATCGAGACCGCAGGGAGCGCTGAGGCCTTGGCGGTCAAGATCGCGAGCGACCAGTCGACTGGCACATTTGTTGACCTCCCCGGGGAGACGCCGCAACTGAAGGCACGAGCGGCAGCGCGCGTGGTCGCTTTCGAAAAACTGGACTCTTTCGAGGCTCCCTCGCTCCCCGCAGCGGGCGAAGTCTTTAACCGGGCGGAGACAACGATTGCCTATCCCCTGGAGGCCGTCGGAAGTGACCTTTCGGCAGTCACCACGGTTGCATTGGGCGGAGTGTGGTCGATTAAGGAGTTTACCGGGCTGAGGGTCGTCGGTCTGCAGCTGCCCGCAGCGTTTGAGGGCGTCTATCCCGGTCCGCAGTTCGGTATAGACGGCTCCCGGCGCCTGACCGGCGTTTACGACCGGCCGATCATCGGCACGATTATCAAGCCCGCGCTGGGCCTCACCCCGGACGACACGGCGCATGTGGTTGCGGAACTCGTCGCGTCCGGCGTCGACTTTATAAAGGACGATGAGAAGCTGATGTCGCCACCGTACTCCTCGTTGGACGCGCGGGTGAAAGCGATCATGCCGATCATCCGGGATCACGAGCAGCGCACCGGCAAGAAGGTGATGTATGCCTTCGGCATTTCCGACGTCGATCCCGACGAGATGGTTCGCAAGCATGACCTGGTCGTGCGCGAGGGCGGTAACGCCGCCGTCATCAACATCAATGCGATCGGCATGGGCGCTTTTCTGTTTCTGCGTCGGCGGTCGTCCCTGGTCTTGCACGCCCATCGCAACGGCTGGGATCTTCTCACCCGGCATCCAGGTCTTGGGTTCGATTTCTCGGTCTACCAACAGCTTTGGCGACTTCTCGGCGTCGACCAATTCCAGATCAACGGCATCGCCGCCAAATACTGGGAACCGGACCATTCTTTCGTCCAGTCGTTCCATGACCTCCAGAAACCGATCTTCAGTGACGCCGACCGTCCGCTACCGGTCGTTTGTTCTGGTCAGTGGGGTGGACAGGCACCTGAGACCTATCGGAGGACGGGGCAGACGCTCGACCACCTTTACCTTTGTGGCGGTGGCGTCGTCAGCCATCCCGGCGGGCCGTCGGCGGGTGTGAGAGCGGTCCGTGCGGCCTGGGATGCCGCGGTCGCCGGAATCGATCTCCATGAATATGCCAAATCTCATCCAGAGCTGGCGCAGTCGCTCGCCAAGTTCGGCTCTAAAACCGTATCAGAAGGAAGATGACAGATGGATTATCGTCAGCTTGGCCGGTCAGGTCTGAAAATCTCGCAACTGGTTCTTGGTTGCATGAGTTTCGGCGTCGCCGATCGCGGCAACCATGCTTGGACCTTGTCCGAAGACGACAGCAGGCCCTTTATCAAAGAGGCACTCGAACAGGGCATAAACTGCTTCGACACGGCCAATGCCTACTCAGACGGCACCAGCGAGGAAATCGTCGGCAAGCTGCTCAGGGAGATGGGGCAGCGTGATGAGGTCGTCATTGCCACCAAGGTCTATGGCAAGATGCGTAATGGAGCGAACGCGGTCGGACTTTCCCGCAAGGCAATCATCGCGGAGGCTGAGGCCAGCCTCAAGCGGCTGGGGACCGACTACATCGACCTCTACCAAATTCATTTCTGGGACAATTCGACGCCGATCGAAGAGACGCTGGAAGCGCTGACCGATCTTGTTCGAAGCGGCAAGGTTCGCTACATCGGCGGGAGCAATTGTTACGCATGGCAATTCGCGCGCGCGCTCTACAAGTCGGACGCTGCCGGATGGTCGCGTTTTGTTTCGATGCAAGCTCAGATGAACCTCCTTTATCGCGAGGAAGAGCGGGAGATGTTGCCGCTCTGCAAAGCGGAAGGTGTGGGGATCATGGCGTTCAGCCCGCTGGCTCGCGGGCGCCTCAGCCGGCCTTGGGAGGAAAGCAGTTTGAGGTCCGAGACCGACAATGTCACAGCTCGATTCTACGGTCACGCGGACGAGGCGGATCGCCGCGTCGTAGACGTCGTCGCAAAGATTGCAGACGACAAGAACGTCTCACGATCCCTCGTTGCGATGGCGTGGCTCAACACAAAGGCGGGCGTGACGGCTCCTATAATCGGCGCCACGAAGCTTCAGCATCTGAAGGATGCCGTCGCTTCGTTGGCCGTCAAGCTAAGCGACGACGAGGTCCGCGAACTCGAGGAGCCATACGTGCCGCACAGCGTCGTCGGCTTGAACTGAGTTTGGCTCGGCGGGGACGACGTTGAGACTGTCAGCAGGCACGCGGGCCAGGCCTCCTGAACCAATGGCTTTGGCCGTATCGATCTCTGCTCCGTTCCGGAACCAGCGCGAGGAAAAAAGATGACCGCCACCCGTCGGTTTGACGTCAGCGACAGCGGGATTGAAGCTGCCGCCTGGCTAATGCGAAATGGCGAGGTTGTCGCTTTTCCGACGGAGACGGTGTACGGGCTCGGCGCGGACGCCAGCAGCCCCGCCGGGATAGAGCGCATCTATGAAGCCAAGGGACGCCCGCGGCATAACCCGCTGATTATCCACGTTTCGGACTTGGAAATGGCGCGCAGGATGGCACATTTCAATCCGGAGGCAGAGTTGGCTGCTGCCAGCTTTTGGCCGGGACCTCTGACATTGCTCCTGCCAAAGCGGGAAGACGCGGGGCTCGCAACCGCAGTTACCGCGGGCATGAAAAATGTCGCAATCCGATTTCCGTCGTCAAGCGTCGCCCAGCGGCTGATCCGAGCCGTCGGATTTCCGGTGGCAGCGCCTTCGGCCAATCGCTCCGGGAAGGTCACGTCGACGCGCTTTGCGGAGGTCGCCCGCCAGCTGGACGGACGAATTTCGGGGATCGTGGAAGAAGACACATGCGATCATGGCCTTGAATCGACCATTCTATCTTTGGTCGGTTCTCCGACCATTCTACGCCACGGGTCGGTTACACGGGAGGCGCTCGAAGCATTGCTCGGTCCGATTGAGGAGGACAGCGCTCCCCAGAAAGTCTCGGCTCCAGGCCAGCTAAAGAGCCATTATGCTCCGGAAGCTGCAGTTCGGATGAATGTCGATCGTCCTTCCGGCAACATGGTCTGGGTCGGTTTCGGACCGGACTGCGAGGGCTGTCAGTTCACGCTGTCTTCTTCTGGTGACCTTCATGAAGCTGCCCGCAACCTCTACACCGTCATGAGTGAGGCCGACGCTTCGGCTGGGCCAAATGATGTAATTGCGTTCGCTCCAATCCCGCTGACTGGCCTTGGATGGGCGATCAATGATCGTCTGCGAAGGGCCGCGGCACCGCGCCCAGCGGGGGTTCATCAAGAGTTTTGGTGGCGCTAGGGGCAAACGCCTCAACGTTGCATGCAAGTGGACCGGGCCTTACCCGAACAATGACGGCATGGCTGAGGTCAGATCCTCGCGACGCCTCCCATCGACATCTAAGGATGACCACATGACCGAACTCGAAACTAGACCGCTCGGAAAAAGCAAAGTGCAGGTGACTTCGCTGGGGCTTGGCACTGTGCCGCTCTCTGGCTTCAACGCGGATGTCTCCTATGACGAATTCGAAGCGACGATCCTCGCCGGGTACGCGGCCGGAATCCGCTACTTCGATTGCGCGCCGATGTACGGCTTTGGCAAGT
Organism: Rhizobium giardinii bv. giardinii H152; assembly: GCF_000379605.1. Lineage (GTDB taxonomy): Bacteria > Pseudomonadota > Alphaproteobacteria > Rhizobiales > Rhizobiaceae > Pararhizobium > Pararhizobium giardinii. Next base: position 125,997 of record NZ_KB902713.1, read on the forward strand.
CGGAGCATTATCTTGGCCATGCCCTCAGGGCGAACAAGCTGCGCGAAAACGTGGTCGTGAGCACAAAGGTCGGTCGCGTATTGAAGCCCGCCAGCAGGACGAAGAAGCTTGAGACCGTCTACGGCATCGAGTGGATCGACCCGCTTCCGTTTCTCGACACCTACGACTACACCTATGACGGCGTGATGCGCGCATTCGAAGATAGCCAACAGCGCCTCGGCCTAGACTATATTGACGTTCTTCTCGTGCATGACGTTGGTCGGGCATGGCACGGCGACCAAAGCGAGTTCTATTGGAATCAGCTGCGGGCCTCAGGTTACAAGGCACTGGACGAACTTCGCTCCAGCGGAGCCGTCTCGGCCATTGGTCTGGGTGTCAACGAGACCGACTCCGTCGTGGGTGTCGCCCGTGAATTTCCGATCGACTGCTCGTTGATCGCGGGCCGCTACACCCTTTTGAACCATGCCCCGCTTGAGGCCGCGTTCGACGAGTTGCTCCAGCGGAACGTCTCCGTGATCGCCGGCGGGATCTTCAATTCCGGGATCCTGGCGACCGGCATAAGCGGTCCTGCGGCCACTTACGATTACGGCAAGGTTCCTGCGGCCGTCGTCGAAAAGGTCAAGACCATCGAGAGCATTTGTTTAGGATATGCGGTGAGCTTGCCTGCAGCGGCGATGCAATTCGTCTATGCGCATCCGGCAGTGGCCACGCTGGTCATGGGGGCAAAAAGCGCATTCGAAGTCGATCAGAACGTCAAGGCGATCAACGAGACAATACCCGCTGCATTTTGGGACGCTTTGACTGAAGCGAACCTTCTTCCGTCGAATGCTCCGCTGCCGACGGCTGCACGATGATGGCGAGCGGAGGCACCGTTTTGCGCGGCTTCCGCTGTGAAGCGCTCGTTGGTTCGGTTCCATCGCCGGATGCACGCGCATGCCTCGAGGCGCTCGTCAGGACATATGGCGAGCTCCTCGCGATCTATTCCTTCATGCATATGGCATTGAAGGAGAAGAGCATGCGCCTCTTGATGGGCGAACTCGCCGATCGCGCCTCAGAGATAAAGCGATCCGTCCGTCACTCGCTCGCGGGCTCACCCGTTCTCGCGGGGCAGGGCCACGCACTCTCCCATCTTGGACGGGCAGATTGCCTGCTTGTCGAGGCGGAGGAGCACCTGCAGCGCGGTGTCTTGGTTTCAGATGCACCCCTGCTGGGGCTGCTTTCAAATGCGGCGATCGAACTCAGACGTTCGGCCGCCATCTTAGACACGACGACCTTCGACACGACAGCATGCTGTGGAGGGTCTCTACTTGGACATGGGGAAGAAGGCCATGGGAGCACACTCGATCTGGGTGCTTGAATACTCGCGAAGCCCGGTGCACCCGGTCAGCGGGGTTTTTTACGGCGCCCATAATCAGGGCACGATGAACCTGCCGTTCGCATACATTCTCATCAAGACAGGAGATGCAGTCGTTCTCGTCGATGCCGGTCACGACGCTGCCGATTTCGGAGGCCAGATCGCCAATTCAATCGGTGTCACAGGCTGGACGCCTCCAGATCTTGTTCTCGGGGAATGCGGGATCAGGCCCCAGGACGTCACGCATGTCATCCTCACGCACGCGCACTTCGATCACATTGGCGGCCTGAAATTCTTTCCAAATGCGAAAATTTTCGTTCAGAAGAAAGAATTGGAATCCTGGATGTGGATTCTGGCAAAAGGTCGCCGCTTCCGTTCATTGCAGGCCGGACTGAATCCCGCGGACATCCTCTATCTGACCCAGGCGAATATCGAAGGCCGCCTGGAACTGGTGGAGGGAGAGCGGGAAAACCTGGTGCCGGGCATTCATATCTATCCGGCATTCGACACCCACACCGCAGGATCGCAATATGTGGTGGTGGAGACCGGCGGTGGAGACGGCAAGTTTGTCCTGTCCGGCGACGTCATCTACACCTACAGCAACCTCACGGGTGAGGACGCCAGCGATCCCTGCTTCGTGGCGCCGGGCCTGGCCAATGGCAGCCAGACACGTTTGATCGAGTCCGCCGAGGAGATGCTCAAAATCGTCGGTATGGACGAACGACGAATCGTTCCCATGCACGAGGAGCAGCTCTCAAAAATCTATCCGTCGCGCGTGACAGATCGCCAGCTCATGCTCGTCGAAATTTGTTTGGCCGACGGAGACGTATCAAGAGTTTGATGGATTTGGAGCAGCGCGAACGCCAAGCTGCAGTCGTTTACAATCGTCCTCCCAAGGGTACGCAGAGAAAGGGCCGGGTGTCAGTGACCCCGGCCTTTTCCAAGTAGCTTGCCCGCCGCGGTGATCTGCCCGGTGAGGAAGCCCTATATTCGCGCTCACTTTGATGACGGCCCGGTGGCCCGCGATATTTGCCATGGAGGACAAGGCGTCCATCTACTTTGCGCGGCTGACGCGCGGGACCATCTCCATGGCGATGACATTTGCGCTTGAATGCCGAACATCCTGTTTCGTTAGAAAAGTTCGAGCGCTTTTGGCCATGCAAGGAACTTCCAAACCTTCCCGGCGAGAGGTGCAGTGGAATCACGCGTCTTCACGTCTCCCATGATGCCACCAGGCGCGATCGGCCTTGTCGAACAAAAGCACAAAATAACGCGAAATAAGGTCGCTATGTGGTTTTGTACGGTGCGGACCTTGATGTTAGAAGGTCGGTTGCAGTGCGGGCCGGAGGATTAGAATATGAAGAGAGATGATCGGAGGCAGGCCATTATGGACCTGTTGGTCGCGCAGAGGGTCGTGGATCTGGACGAGCTATCCGATCGGTTCGCTGTATCCAAGATGACCATCCACCGGGATCTGGATGATCTTGAGCAGGCAGGGATGCTTCGCAAGGTCCGTGGCGGGGCAACGATCGAGGCAGGAAGCCATTTCGAAAGCGATTTTCGGTTTCGCCAGCAGCAGGAGGGCGAGGCCAAGCGCCGGATGGCCGAGGCCGCCCTTGAACTCGTCGAGCCCGGCATGACGGTGATGGTCAACGACGGATCTATGGCGTCGGTGCTCGGGGAATTGCTGCCACAGAAGAGGCCGCTGACGGTGATCACCAATAATGCGGCGATCATCGATCGGCTCAAGACGGAATCAGGGATCAACCTGATTGCGGTTGGTGGACGCTATTCGGTGAAGTTCAATGGGTTTTTCGGCGTCGTCGCCGAACAGGCACTGTCGCGTCTCAGCGCCGACATCGCCTTCATCTCAACGCCAGCAGTTTCTGGATTGCGCGTCTACCATATGGATGATGACGTTGTCCGCTCGAAGCGAGCGATGATCGCGAGCGCCGCGCGTCGCTGCCTGCTCTTAAACCATAAGCGCTTCAATCATACCGCTCTTCATGTCCTGGCCACCATTGACGAGTTCGAAGTTATCATCACCGACCAGGAACCGTCAGTCGACGTCCGCACGGCTTTGGAAGGAGCCAATGTGCCACTTCGAGTGGCATCGCAGGCGAGCAAGTGAATATGGCAACATCCGTTCGGATAGGAACGGTTGGGATGAACACGTCGCTTTTCAGGCGAGAGCCCTCTGACTGGAACAGGCCAAGAGATCGATCGTGCTATCCAAAGCTTCCCGTTTAGATCTCTCATGTATCGGGTCTTCTTAAATCGCAGGCGCAAATCCTACCTACGATGCCGCGTAAGGCGGCACCTGTCCCGAATCTCAAGCTGGGCCCACCGATGGAGGGAGCCCTTCCACAATCTTCTCCTATGGACGTCTCTTATGGACGTCCAACGCGATATCTCAGATGCACGGAGCCGAGGCCAGCGGCTTCGGCGCTGATAAACGTGAGCCTCGCCCTGCCGGCAAGCCCATCCTCGTCGCCCTCGAATATGGCCGGGGTATTCGACTTGCCTCCGATCGCAGGGAAGATGACCAGGCTGACCTCGTCAACAAGACCCGCCTTCAAGAAATGGCCATTGGTTTGCGCCCCGCCTTCCAGCATCAAGCGCTTCACACCGAACTCGGTTCCAAGAAGGTCGAGCGCGTTTTTCAGATCGACGCCATCTTTCTCCGAGACGATATAGGAAACGCCAGCCTGGGTGAGGCCCGCCAGGTAAGCATCATCCACGTCAGATCCTGTCAGGACGACAAGGTGAGCTCCTCAATGTCGCTCTTGTCCCAGCGTAGCCGACCGTCCTTATCCACGATGACAGCGAACTCGCCGGCGTCCGGGTTGGCGATTATGGATCGGTCGCGCGGCTGTGCCGGTTGCTTGATAGGGGCGGTCGACGGCGTCCGCGAACTCTTCTCCCGTCGCTCTTCCCGAAAGCCAGGCGTCGGCGCCGATCTTCTCATGCAGGCCGTCATAGATCTTCACGAGCTCATCGACCGAATGGCCGGTTGCCTCGGCCCAATCATTGACGATCAATCGGCCATCCAGCGGCGACATCATGTGACAGATTACATAGGGTATGGGCATCGGATTACTCTCCTCTACAAACATTCCACCGTCAGTGGCCTGCCTTCAACCAGGCTGCGAATTTATCCATCCAGTCGGGGTGCCAACGTGAAAGCGCCGGTCGGTTCAGGATCATGTCATCGGCCGCCCAGCGGATCCGTCTGGCATCTATCGCAGACGTAACCGCGTTATCAGGACAAATGATGTAAAAATCTTCGTCGAGCAGACGGGCCAGGAAGTATTCCACAAGCTGTTCTGCGGTCCATGCCTCGTCGGGCTTGGCAGCGCCCTGCGGCTTGAGTGCGATGTTCATGGGTGTCCACGTGTAGCCAGGGACGAGGAGATGAGCCGATACACGACCTCTCGTCTCCTTCAAAAGCTCGTGCGACAGCTGTTCGGTCAGCACCTTGACAGCTGCCTTTGCCACCGAATAGGCGGCATTGCCTGGAGGAGTTGTAATTCCTTCCTTGGAGCTGAGGTTGACGACCGCCGATGGTCGGGCTGCCTTGATCATGTAGGGCACGAAGGCGTGTTGCGCGGCTAGAACACCTCCGAAGTTTACATCGATCTGGCGTCGCCACTTTGCAGGATCATCCCAGGGGCCCGCTCCTTGCGTAATGCCCGCGTTGTTTACAAGGATGGCCACGTCGCCAAACCGCGAGACCGTTTCGTCCTGCAACCTCGTCAGTGCCGATAGATCCGAGACGTCGCCGCTCACAACCAGAGTGTCCGTATCGAGTGTCGAGCTAATATCCTCAAGTGCGTCGGTGTCGAGATCGAACAATGCGAGCTTCATTCCGCGGGCCGCGAGAGCCCTCGCGATGGCTAAGCCGATGCCCTTGGCTGCTCCCGTGATGACCGCAACGCGGCCAGGAGCAACGATGCTGTTCATTCTCTCGCTCATCTTTGTCTTTCCCGTCATTGGACCGTCGCGGTGGAATTTTTCTCCGAGAAGCGTGCCGGCCGATGGCACCAGCGCAGAGAAGTCCATCAACGCTACTCGGGCGCTTGGGTCGGCGGACCATATCCGCTGGCTGCGAACGACCGTTCGATCGCCCATAAGAATAGGGTATCGCGACGGCTACTTGAAGTGAGCGGGATCGCACGTGCCGATGAGCCGTGTTCACTCAAGGGCCTTCGCGACGTAGGGAATGCCTGGCCAGTTCGACCGCGGACGCGACCAAAAAGGTAACGCACTCCTGGTCCCTGCCAGATCGGTGGATGATTTTCACTCACCGCCCCGATCGATTTTGCTCATGTAACCAATCGGCTCCACGGGCATTTGGTCACCAGCGCCTCGAGGCGATCGTGGTGCTGACAAAACCAAAGGAGTGAAATCATGAAAGGGAATAAACCACTCGCAATGATCACGGGCGGCTCATCTGGAATAGGCTTCGAGCTTGCCAAACAATTCGCCAAGAATGGATTCGACGTCGCCATTTCAGGCTCAAGCGACAAGGTAAACGAGGCCGCCGATGCGCTACGCAGCCTTAATGCCGAAGCATATCCGTTCAAAGCGGATGCCTCGACATACGATGGCGTCGAGGGGTTCTGGACCTTCACGCAGGGGCTGGGGCGCCCCCTGGAAGCCGCGGCTCTGAACGTCGGTATCGGTATTGGCGGCGCCTTCGTCGATAACGATCTCGAGGATGAGCTTCGCCTGCTTGCGATCAATGTGACCGGGACCGTCCATATGGCCAAACGCGTCGTCCAACATATGGTCAAGAACGGGCGCGGCAGGATTCTCATCACCTCCTCGGTTTCGGCGACCCTACCCACGCCATACGAAACCGTTTACGGCCCGTCGAAGGCATTTGGTTACATGTTCGCAGAATCTCTGCGCGAGGAGTTGCGGTCGACCGGGGTCACGGTGACGGCACTCCTTCCGGGCGCCACCAACAGCGACTTCCACGCGAACGCTGGAATGGGCGGTACGAAGCTCGGTGGCCAACAGAAAAACGACAAGACGCTCGTCGCCCAGCAGGGGTTCGAGGCTCTCATGAACGACATCGACCATGTCGTCGGCGGAGACCAGGAAACCAAGCGACAGGTGTTGGAAAACCGGACAACCCCCGAGCCTGTCAAAGCCGCCCGGCAAGCCGAATTGACCCAACCGCAGTGAAGGAGCACGTCATGTCACATCTGAAAGACAAGGTCGCCATCGTCACAGGAGCTTCCTCGGGCATTGGAGCAGCGACCGCCAGAGGATTGGCGGAAAAAGGTGCGCGCGTCGTCCTTGCTGGCCGCAATGAGGAACGCCTCAGTCAGATTGTCGAAGAAATAGCCGGCTCAGGAGGTGTTGCCAGCTACCAGGTTGCCGATGCGACGGATTTTGAAAGCACCAAAACGCTCGTCGCGTTCGCCACAACGACATACGGCCCGGTCGATATATTGGTCAACAATGCCGGCCTCATGCTCTTTTCCTATTGGAAGGATGCCGCGGTCGGCGATTGGAACAAGATGATCGATACCAACCTGCGTGGCTATCTGCATGCGATCGCCGCCGTGCTGCCGTCGATGTTGGAGCGGCGGTCCGGCCGCATCCTGAATATGAGCTCTATTGCCGGCGTTCATGTCGGCGAGGCGGCAGGCGTTTACGGAGCCACGAAGTTCTTCATACGCGGTATTACCGAAAGCCTCAGGAAGGAGTTGGGCGTGGGAAGCGGGATCCAGGTGTCTATGATCAGCCCTGGCGTGATCGATACCGGCTGGGCCGACAAGGTTCATGACGAGACGGGCAGAAAGATCGCCGGAGAGCTCAACAAGCAGGGTATTCCGCCGTCGTCGGTGGCGGAGGCCGTGGTCTACGCCCTAGATCAGCCTGCGGAGATCACGATCAACGACATTGTCGTCCATCCAACCCGGCAGGACTGGTAGCCGGCGTTTTCAGAGCTCAGAACTAGAACCTCCGGGACTGTCAGACCGCCCGCGCGGAACCAACCGGTGCCGTGACTCGTGGCCGTGGACACGAAGATCTTCATTGCTGACCATCTAATCCCGGAGGTTCTCGTTTTTCAGCGACCGGGCCATCTCCGCCGTCCTTCCCAGGATCCAACACGGATCAACTAAGGTCAAATTTTTGACTGCTTCCTTGGCCATCACTTACGAAAGACAGGGCCAGTTGAATAAGGATTGAAGGTGCCGGCCGCCTGAAGCAAGGTCGGCGTCGGCAAGGACGATCTTTTTCAGTACAAGTGCGAGTATCCATCACTCATGGTATCGACGCGGGCCGATCTGGCCGACCTTGAAACTTTCGTCGCGATCGCGAGGGCGGGGGGGTTCCGAAAGGCCGCCGCGCTTCGCGGCGTTTCGGGCTCCGCTCTCAGCCATTCGATCAGGGGTTTGGAGACCCGGCTGGGCGTCCGTCTGTTTCATCGGACAAGCAGGAGCATCAGTCTCACCGCCGCCGGCGAAGTACTGCTTGCCGAACTGGAGCCCCGTTTCCTCGGCATCCAAGCTGCGATGGATCTCCTGGACAGTTTCAGGAGCGGGCCTACGGGCAGGGTGAGAGTGACCACGCTGCGTGACGCCGCCGAGCTGTTGATCGCTCCTCGACTGCACAGTTTTCGCAGCAACTACCCAGATGTCGAGGTGGAAGTCAGCGTCGAGGATCGCTTTATCGATATGGTCGCCGAAGGTTTTGACGCGGGCATCCGTTATGGGGGAACAGTTCCCGAGGGGATGATCGCGTCGCGTCTGACATCCGAACTTGAATGGATCGTGGTCGGTTCTCCAACCTATCTCAACGAACGAGGGCGGCCCGAACGGCCGGAGGATCTCTTGACGCACGAGTGCATCCGGATCCGAACCGGTACGGACCACGTCTGCAAATGGGAACTTGGCGATGGCGATCGCATGGTTGCGCTTGACGTTCCCGGACTGCTCACGCTCGGAGATTCAGAACTATCCATCCGCATGGCGGAGGAGGGAGGCGGTCTCTTTTACTGCCTGCGGGCACGCGTCGAGGATAAACTCGCTGCTGGTATGCTGGAAGTGGTGTTGCCGGACTGGTCGTCTACTGGGCCGGGTTTTCATGCATACTACGTTTCGCACCGACAGGTGCCGTCCGCGCTCCGGACGTTTCTCGACCACCTTAAGGCGCCGCTTTCGGACGATTGAAGTGACGGCTCGACGGGTAAATATCAGCGGGCGGAAGTTCGAGTTCCGACAGAAAGTGGCTGCTTGCACCCAGTCTCAGAACGCCTCGAAGCTCTCGATCGCTATGACGGGAACAAGTTGGGTAAGCCAGACGCTGATTCTTGAGTTGTTGTACCGGCGGTGCGAGACCCGCTCTAAATTTACAGCAGGCGCCTACAGGGTAGTGGAGACTCGCCGAGGTCCATTCTTGCCTCCGCCTGCTTTCAAACATAACGAATTCAGATGAAAAAAGCTCATCTATTTTATGAAATATTGCGTTTGAATTAGGAGCTGAAAGCGGAGATGGTTCATTGCGTGGAGGGCATCTGAACCTGGATCGCCTTAGCGCGTAAGATGAGACGCAATACGGTTTACGAGGTCGCCGGACTATGTTCGGCGAGGGAAGAAGTATTGCTCAGATGCCGTATTAGGAGGAGGGCCGAATGAGTTTCCCCGCTGGAAAAACTGTAGATAAACGCGACAATTCTATTCTTGCTGGTCTCGAGCCGGCGATCTTCTTCGGTTTTTTCGAAGAGCTAAGCGCGATCCCGCGTGGTTCTTACAACGAGAAGCAGGTTAGCGATCACATCGCCGATTTTGCCCGGGCGCGCGGCTTCGAGGTTTACCAGGACGCGATCTACAATCTCCTCATTAAGAAGCCGGGCACACCCGGCTACGAAAACTCTCCGACCGTCATTCTTCACGGGCATACCGACATCGTCTGCGAGAGCGATGAGGGAGTTGACCACGACTTTAAGAACGAAGGCATCAAACTTCAGGTTATCGGCGATTTCATCCATGGTACGGGGACGACCCTTGGGGCGGACAACACCGTTGGTGTGGCCTTCGCAATGTCGTTGCTGGCATCCGACGATATCCCGCATCCGCCGCTCGAAGTCGTCTTGACGGTTCAAGAAGAAGTCGGCAAGGGCGGCGCGCAACACTTCGACGGCACAAAGCTTAGCGGTAAGCGCCTTCTCGACATGAATTGGCACGATCCCAAGTCGCTTTTCGCAGGCTGCGCCGGCGATATTTCAGTGCGCTTCAAGATTCCGCTTCAGTGGGAACCGCGCGTTTCGGGGCAGACCGCCCTTTCGCTGCGGATCTCTGGATTGAGCAGCGGTCATTCCGAATTCGACATCCATCTTGAACGCGCTAACGCGATCGTCCAGCTCGGACGGCTGCTCCGGATTGCCATCCGGGACGCTGGTGCCAGCGTAGCCGAAGTCAAGGGTGGCGTGAACCGTTACGTTATCCCGGGTGAGGCGGAGGCGATCATTTCGATCGATGCCCCGGGGATCGCCGATCTCAGACAGAGAATTGAAGCGGAAGCGGCTTCGATTGCGCTTGAGTACAATGCAAGCGATCCCAACCTCAAGGTCACAGTCAGCGAGTCGGGGAGACAGATTACTGAAGTCTTCTCGGCCCAGTCCGCCCGGGCCCTGGTCGATGCCATGAACCTGCTTCCCAACGGCGTCCAGAGCAAGAGCCTTCAGGTCGAGGGCCTCGTCGAGAGCTCCAACACCGTGGCGTTGCTTTCAAGCGATGAAAACGCCATCGAAATCGTCAATACGGTTCCAAGCGCCGTCAGCTCCCGTCGCTACAACATCGTCGACAAAATTAGGCAGCTGTCAGAACTCATCGGCAACGGCGCGAGCGTGGAGACATTCGCGGATTGCCCGGAATGGCCATACAATCCTCATTCGCGAATGCTCAACGCCGCCAAGGCCGCTTACGAGCGCGAGTTCGGCGAGCAGCCACATGTGGAAGTCTCTCACTCCAGTCTCGAGCTCGGACTTTTCCGAAAGAAGGTTCCTGACATTGACATGCTGTCAATCGGACCGGAAGCGTTCGACGTCCACACCACGCGCGAGCGCCTCAACCACATGACAGTCGATTCGACCTGGCGGCTTCTCAAGTCGCTGCTCCGCGAACTCCGGACCTAAGGTACTGAAATGCCAAAACTGCCAAGCTACTTCGGCAATTTCCCACATCCGCCCAGTGAGAAGAAGCCTGTCCATCTGACGCGCGATAGCTACAAGATGTTCATCTATACGGGGACGAAGCCGTATTCCAGCGACCTCAACTACCTGCTCGCCAGCACTGACCAGCAGACGACTGGCATCTATCAGCTCGCACCGGGAAGCAACTTCGACCCGGCCGATATTCACGCGGGTGACGAGGTGTACTATGTCCTCGAAGGTGTCGTGCATCTCCTAAACCCCGAAACCGGGCAGACCGAGGAACTCGGACCCGGTGACGCGGTGCTCATCCCCAAGGGCGCCCCGCATCGGGGCTATAACTTCAGCGACAAGGCTGCAGTTATCCTGTTTTGCATCGCACCCCGTATCTGGGACGAGAATGGACCTCCGACTGGTTATGACGGGCCGACGCGCCTCTATAAGCACGAAGGGAGAGCGTGATGAGCCTCGAGAAACTCGGAACCTATCCGGTAGACGGCGCACAGGCGCGCAAGAGGGGCGACCTTGTAAAAGTCGCCAAAAGCGATCGTCTGAACATCGTCTCCGGCCGTGATCATCCCGTTCTTGTCCAGTTCTGCGTCAGCAGCGATTACATGCATGTCGGAGAACTGACTATCCCTGTGGGCGGCGTTGGACCGCGCGCGAGCGAACCCGACAGCCATGAAGGGGACGCAGTCTTCTACGTCCTGCAAGGCCCCGCGACCTTCTATTTGGCGGATACGGACGAAACCTTTCACATCCGTGACGGGGAGTCTTTCTTCCTGCCGGGCGGCATCAGCTACCAGTGCTTAAACTACGGCTCAAACCCGATCCGGGTGGTCTTTACGATCGCACCGGGACTGTAAGCCGAAGATTTGAATCTCAGTTTGCCAAGTTTCGCCGCGGACGCGTTCCGCGGATGGGAAAGCTTTGTCTTGTCACCACCAGGGAGGATCATGTGACAATTTTCAGACGGACGTTAATCTTCGGTGCTGCTCTCGGGCTCACCGCTTCGCTTTCCTTCAGCCCAGCGCTTGCAGAGCAGGCGGACTATTCGAAGGTGTTTCCTGGCATCTTGATGGACAAGGACATCAAGCCTACAGGCCAAGAAGTGAAACCTGTTAAAAAGGATAACCGCCCGCTCAAGGTCGGCTTCCTGCCGACGGCGATGGACACCTACTATCAGCGTGTTCTAGCCGGCGTGAAAGAAGAGATCGACAAGCGCGGTGGCGACGGCGCTATCCAGCTTCTCGTGCAGGCTCCGAGCAGCCAGTCTGCCACGGACGACCAGATCAGGACGATGGAAGCCTGGATCAACGACGGTGTCGATGCGATCGCGGTTGCCCTATACAACGAAGGCGCATTGCTCCCCTCGATCCGGCGCGCGACCGAGGCGGGCATTCCGATCTTCCTCTTCAACTCACCCGTCGCCGATAATCCATATTATGTCAGCGATATTGGCTACGACCAGAGTGACGGCGGTCGTGCGCAGGCTCAGTGGCTGGTTGACACCTATGGCGACAAGGAAGTCAAGCTCGGGATACTGGAGGGCCTGCCCGGTCCGCATACGAGCCAGCGCATGAAGGGCTTCAACGAGATCATCTCGAAGCATCCCAACTTCAAAATCGTCGCTCAGCAGCCGGCTGGCTGGGTTCGTGCCCAGGGCCTGTCGGTGACCGAAAACATGTTCACCGCCAACCCCGACATCGAAGTCCTCGTCGCGCTCTACGACGAGATGGCCCTTGGCGGTCTGCAGGCCCTCAAGGCTAAGGGGCTGAACGGCAAGGTGGCGATCGTCGGCTACGAAAATATGAAGGAAGCCAACGACGCGATCCTCACCGGCGACTTTGCAGCAACGGTCGACACCGGGGCCAAGGAAGAAGGTCGCAACATCATTCGAGCGGTGGATGAGTTCGCGATGAAGGGCAACGCCCTGCCGAAGAAGATCTTCGTGGCGCCCAAAACCTACGATGCGAAGAACATCAAGACCTTCGATCAGAACGACTACGTCTACGTTCAGGAGAAGTAGACGTGACAATACGCGGCCCTGCCTTGCGCGGGGCCGTCCACTCAAAAAGGGCGACCTGAATGACAAACGCTCCGCTGCTCGAGATGAAAGGCATCGCCAAACGCTTCGGCAACACGAAGGCGCTTGATGGCATCGACCTCGTACTCAATCCCGGCGAGGTTCTCGGCCTGGTCGGCGAGAACGGCGCAGGCAAGTCGACGCTGATGAAAATCCTCTCCGGTGCATATGCGCGCGACGAAGGCACCATTGCTGTCAGAGGTAAGGTGGTCGATCTGAACACTCCCAAAGACGGGTCCAGGGCAGGCATCGCGATCATCTACCAGGAACTGAGCCTGTTTCCGGACTTTGACGCCGCCGAAAACATATTCGCTGGCAGGGAGCTGCGCCGCGGGCGCTTAAGTGCATCGCCGCTTGACCATTCAGCCATGCGGGCAGCCGCCTCGCGTATCCTGAAGGGCGAGTTAGGTGTGGACGTGCCTCTCGACAGGCCAGTTCGAGAGCTCAGCCTCTCGCATCGGCAGATGATCGAGATCGCCAAAGCCATCAGCAGCAATGCCGATATCATCATCATGGACGAGCCGACCGAAGCGCTCGAGGAGGTCGAACGCAAACAGCTGTTCGCCATCATCAAGAAGCTTCAGCAGGCAGGCAAAGCTCTCATATATGTGTCTCACCGAATCCAGGAACTCCTCGGCATCGTCAGCCGCGTGATGGTCCTGCGCGATGGCGGCACGGTCGCGGACCTGCCCGTATCGGACCTCGACGTAGACAAGGTCGTCGGTGCGATGATCGGCGGTTCTCTCGCAAAACAGTTTCCTCCCCGCGTCCCGGCAAGGTCCGAACCCTCGTTGGACGTTCGCGGTTTGACGAAAAGGGGTGTCTTCGACGACATCACCTTCTCCGTAGCCAAGGGTGAAATCCTCGGCGTCACTGGCCTGGAAGGATCAGGCAAGAGCGCGCTTCTGCGGGCGATCTTCGGGCAGATCCCTCATGATACCGGCTCGATTCTGATCGACGGAAAGCAAGCGGCAATTTCGGACCCGACTGACGCTATTCGTCAACACGTCGCCTTCTTGCCCGCCGAACGTAAAACCGAGGGGATTTTCCCACAACATAATGTCGGCTGGAACCTCTCGATCGCCAACCTTCGAACGCTCGGCAAAATCACGTTGATGCCGAAAAAGGAGCGCGAGATTGCCTCCGGCTACATCTCGAAGCTCGGCGTGAAATGCGATGGCGCCGCTGCCGACATCACATCGCTGAGCGGCGGTAACCAGCAAAAAGTCATGCTTGCTCGCTGGCTGCTCACCCAGCCAAAGGTGCTAATGCTTGAGGAGCCAACGCGTGGCGTCGACGTGCGTGCCAAAGCCGAGGTCTACACCCTCATCCAGGCTGCTGCGAAAGACGGCTGTGCTGTCATCGTGGTGTCCGCCGACAACGCGGAACTGCTTGGACTGTGTCACCGGGTCGCGGTCATGTTCGAAGGACGGATCTCGGCGGTCGTCGATGCGGCGACCTCCAAGGAAGAAACACTCGCTCTTCATTCGGTAAGGCCGCCGCAAGGCCATCATCTTCAGGGAGGTACCCATGGCTGATATTGCAGCTACACGCCTGCGCTCGCCCCTTACGCTCGCTCGCGGCGGCGGCAATGCCGGCGTTTACCTGGCCTTCGTCGTTCTTCTGGTGGCGCTCGGCTTTGCCGCTCCGCGGTTTTTCACCTTCGGCAACTTGACTGACGTTCTTCGTCAGGCTGTCCCCATCGCCGTGATCGCGTTTGGAGCAACCTTTGTGATCGGGATGCGGGGCATCGACCTCTCCGTCGGTTCGACACTCGCGCTTAGCGGCCTTGTGACCGCAAACCTGATTGTGCTTGGCTATCCCGTTCCCCTGGCATGCGCAGGGGGGATTGCGGTCGGTGCGGTGATCGGACTGGTGAACGGCATCCTGATCACCAAGGTCGGGATCACCGACTTTATCGCCACAATGGCCATCATGGTCATCAGCCGCGGTATCGTGTTGGTCTACACTCAGGGTATTCCGATCGTGGGCGCCTCCGACCCCGCCTTCCGAATGATCGGCCAGAGCTATGTCGGCGGTGTTCCCGTTCCGGTCATTCTGACCGCTATCGTCTTCGCGATCGCCTTCTACGTTCTGTATTACACGCGTTTCGGCCGTTTCGTTCTCTCGATCGGCAGCAATCCGGACGCTGCCCGGCTGGTCGGCATCCCCACGGACAAGGTCAAGATCGCCGTTTACGTACTGGTCGGGGTTTTGTCGGCCTTCGCGGGCGTTCTGCTCACCTCGCGCCTTGAAGCCGCCATGCCTGAAGCCGGCCAGGGGTACGAGCTAGATGTCATCGCCGCCGTCGTTATCGGCGGAACGGGTTTGTCTGGCGGACGCGCCACTCTTTTTGGAACCGCCGTGGGTGCCGTTTTGATGGCGGTCGTCCGCAACGCGCTCAACCTGCTCAACGTGAACACCTTCTGGCACCAGGTCGTGATCGGCACGATCATCCTGATCGCCGTGGCAGCCGATCGTTTCAGTCGCCGCCAAAAGGCCTGAGGAGACGATGATGAAATATTCCGAGCTCCGCAAGTCCGTTCTTGATGCAAATGCCGCACTCTACGACAGCGGCCTTGTCATCTCGACGTTCGGAAACGTCAGCGCTATCGACCGCGAGAAGGGTGTTGTCGCCATCAAGCCGAGTGGCGTTTCCTACAGTGCAATGCAGGTCGCGGACATCGTTGTAACCGACCTCGACGGCAATATCCTAGAGGGCACGCTGCGGCCATCGTCTGATCTCGATACGCACCTGGAACTCTACAAGAGCTTCAAGTCTATCGGTGCCGTGGTCCACACGCACTCGTTCTTCGCGACGGTGTGGGCCCAATCCGGCCGGGGAATTCCTGCCATGGGAACGACCCATGCGGACTATTTCAACGGAACGATCCCCGTCACTCGCAAGCTGCGCGACGACGAAATCAAAGACGGTTACGTTTGCAACACGGGCAAGGTCATCGTCGAGGCACTCGGAAACAATGACCCGCTCTCCGTCCCCGCAGCCCTGGTTAACGATCACGGTCCCTTCTGCTGGGGCAAGGACGCAGGCGACGCCGTTCATAACGCGGAGATGCTCGAGGCTGTCGCCAAGATTGCCTTCCACTCCCGGCAGCTGAACCAGGACGATCCAGAAATTTCCGGCGCGTTGCTGGACCGCCACTATCAACGCAAGCATGGCCAGTCGGCGACCTACGGCCAGCCAGACGGTTCCAAGTAGGGTTTATCATGTCGATTGTAGCAGGTGTTGATTTTGGAACCTTGAGCGTGCGGGTAACGCTGGCTGATTCTGAGAAGGGTTCTCTGGGAACCTGCGTCGCGGAATATCCTCTCGAGCGGCGTCGTTCCGATCCCGACCTGGCAACCCAGGCCCACGTCGATCATATGGAAGCGCTTGTGCTGGCGATGCATCGAGTGACCGACGAATGTGGCGTAGATTCCAAGGAGATCCGTGCGATTGCGGTCGACACGACGGGGTCCTCGGTGTTGCCTGTCGACAAAAATATGCAGCCTTTGGGGGACTACTACCTCTGGTGTGACCACCGCGCCAAAGCGGAAGCCGAGGAAATAACGGCCATGGCGCACGACATGCATATCGAGGCGATTGAATGGTGCGGGGGGACCTATTCCCACGAATGGGGCTTTGCCAAGCTTCTCCACTGGATGCGCCACAACCCCGTCCAGCGCGAACGCTTCGGGACCGCCGTGGAACATTGCGACATGGCTGCCGCGGTCCTCACTGGGGTGACCGACACGGCTCGCATGGTGCGCAGCGTCTGCGCGATGGGACACAAGTGGATGTGGAACCCGAAATGGGGTGGCTTGCCCTCGCAGGCTTTCTTGTCCCGCGTCGATCCGCTTTTCGACGGCGTGCGCGAGAAGATTGGCGGAACATATCAGACTTCTGCTTCGATCGCAGGTGGGCTCAGCACATACTGGGGCGAACGACTCGGCCTAACCCCCGGGATCCCAGTTCCCACGGGTGCGTTTGATGCCCATTGGGATGCAATTGGCGCTGGCTGCCGTCTGGGGGACGTCGTCAATGTCATCGGTACGTCGACCTGTATCATTGCAGTGAGTGAACGTGTGAGACTCATCCCTGGTGTTTGCGGCGTCGTCCCAGGGAGTGCCCATCCAGACCTTGTAGGAGTTGAGGCGGGCCTGTCTGCGACCGGCGACCTGTTCGATGCAATTGCACGACGTGCGGGCACAACGGTGTCCAAACTCGCTGAAGGCCTCGAAAGCATCGAAGGCGGAAAGACCGGTCTGATGCGTCTCCCCTGGGACAATGGGGACCGGACGGTTCTCGTCCGCTCTGATCTTGGTGGAATGACGCTTGGCTGGCATCTCGGCCATACCGCACAGGACGAACTGTACGCCGCGATTGAAGGAACGGCTTTCCACACACGGGTTATCCTGGAGCGGATGGAGCAACACGGCGTTCCGGTCAACCGCGTCATCAATGGGGGAGGTATCCCGCAAAGGAACGACATCCTCAATCAAATCTATGCCAATGTCATAGGCAAGCCGATATTGGTCCCTGACGGTATCCCGACGGGTCTCGGTTCGGGAATATTCGCCGCTCTTGCGTCCAAAGATCATGGATCGATCGAGAGCGCTCAGGCAGCTATGTGCGTGGGCTACAGAAAGTTTGAGCCCGATCCGAGCACGCGCGGACGTTATGAGACCCTCTACCAACTGTTCAAGCAGGTCTATATGGGCTTTGGCACCTCAAGCCTCGGAGACTTCTCGCAAGTTCTCGGAGACATCAAGCGGATTGCTGCAGGTGAGAGTATTCGATCCGAGTTTGGCCACCGTTCCGCGCGGAAGATGGCATTGCTATGACCCGTTGCGCTCTTAGATCAGATTGCTATGGATCGAGGACGTTATGACGTCACTTCCATCCATTCGTGCAATACAGTCGTTTGTCGCAGCCGGCAGAAAGGCGTCATTTCTGGAGGCGGCTGCCCAGTTACAGCTTACGCCGTCGGCGATCAGCCACCAGATCAGACTGATGGAAGAAGACCTTGGGGAAAAGCTCTTTCACCGCATTGGAAGAAACGTGTCTCTCACCGAGATTGGCGAGCGATACCACCGTGATCTTTCAGAAGCGCTTTCGATGATTGAGCAGGCGACCGATGAGGTTTGCCGGCGCAACAGCGTCGACGTCCTGAGCGTTGGCTGCGCTTCAAGCCTGGCTTCGCTATGGCTTATGCCAAGATTGCCTCGGTTCGAGGAGTTGTATCCCTCGTTCGAAATCAGGCTTCTTTCGACATCGGACCCTGCAAAATTGTCCGATGGCTCGGTCGATGTCGATATCTGCTACGGTAGCGTTCCTCGACTGGGCTCTATTGCGGCGGAGGAGTTCCCCCTTGAGACAATCGTCGTAGCCTGCTCTCCCGAGGTCGCTAATGGCGAGCGGCCCATACGCAAGCCATCCGACCTGGTGGGCCATACCCTCATCAAGTCGGAGCAGACGCTTTACAGCTGGCAGCAATGGGCGAAGGACCACGGCTTGGCGATTGACGTCAATCGCGGCTCTCGATTTCGCGACGCATTCATGGCGATCGCAACCGCTGTCGAAGGACGCGGCGTGTGCCTCGAGAGCTACCGGCTTCTTCAACGGGATGTGGAAAGAGGTAACCTCGTCCTTCCATTCGGAATGACGGGCCCCAACCTCCGTTGCCACACGCTCACATATGTCCGCTCGCGGCTCAGGTCGGAAAAGGTCAACGCGTTCAAGCAATGGCTGGAAAATGTATGGCTTGAAGACGCTGCCTCGGCTGAAATGCGGGCGCGAGGCTGATCGAACCTCTGACGGGCAGCAAGATCGCCCGGCGTTCAGACGCCGAGACAGCAATATGCGTGATGCCCAACTTTCGATCTTAGCCATGCCTCGCAATTTTTTTCGTAGTTTTTGTGATTGCGAGGCGAGCGGCCACCGAGCGCGATATGCGCCGTCTTCAGTCCTTCATCACCAGTGTATGCGCTGACGGCCTCAATGCCACAGCTTTAGGAGCGTGTCGGATCCCGCTCCGGGCCGCGCCATCCGCGACCTTAGATCTAAGAGTCCGCAAGTCTACGGCTGTCTGACACTATGAGCCGATGCGAATGCGGTGTCGCCACGGCTTCGCTCTGCACCCGCTTCTGTCTCTTCTAATTGACTATACACACGAGCAGGCAAAGCTATCGCGAAAGGATCAACTGAGACTGGCAGCTCTCAGACAATCTGGATTGATATTAAGAGCGAATGCCTCCATATGTAGAGAATGATTTAGCGCGGCGTGAGCCGATTACAGGTGTTGGCGGGCGATGCAGACGGACCTACAGATATCCAGACAGAGTGCGACTTTGCGCGTAAAAGTTGAGGAGACTCTACGTCAGGCGATAGCCAGTGGGCGATTTAAGCCCGGCCAGCGACTGGTAGAGCGCGAACTTTGCGAAATGCTGGGCGTCGGCAGGACCTCGGTTCGCGAGGCAATGCGACAGCTCGAAGCTGAAGGCATCATCACAAGCTATCCCCATAAGGGACCGGTCGTCAGTACGATCACCTACGAGGAAGCGCAGCAACTCTATACTGTTCGGGCTCTTCTTGAAGGATTCGCGGGCCAGCAGTTCGCCGAGCATGGCACCGCCGCCGACATAACGACACTTCAAGCTGCGGTGGTCGAATTCGAAGCTGCCGCCGAAAGTGGCGTCGGTGCGCGGCTCATAGATGCGAAAAACGCGTTTTACAACTGTTTGATGGACGGCAGCAAAAACGTGTTCGTAAGGCAAATGCTGACAGCTCTGCACAATCGGATCAATCTCCTTCGAATGACAACCATGACGCAACCGGGACGGCTTGCGCACAGCATTGCCGAAATCAAGGATATTGCGAACGCAATCCAGAATCGCAACGGGCCGTTGGCGGCGGCGGCCTGCAAATTCCATATCGACCAGGCTGCGAAGGTCGCACTTGAATACCTGCGGAAGAACGCAGCGCCAGAATCTTAAAATTTCGATTGACAGATTGTCTGATAATCTTTTTAATCCTCTCTGAAGGAAGGCGGGTTTCATTGCTCGCACACGTCCGGAGGAAAAAATGTCATCGACACTCAACGCAACGCGCGTGGCCTTTATAGGGCTGGGCGCGATGGGCCAACCTATGGCTCAACATCTCATTTCGGCAGGCTTCGACGTCGTCGGTTTCGACCTCTCGAAAGAGGCCAGGATAAAGCTCGATGATGCGGGCGGGCGAGCCGCCGAAACGATTTCTGACGCCATGGTCGGGGCCAGTTTCGTGATCACCATGCTTCCGAACGGCAAGATCGTGCGCGAGGCGCTGCTGGGCGAAAACGCCTGTGGCGGCCTCAAGCAGAATGCCGTCGTCATCGACATGAGTTCGTCTGCTCCAAATGACACAAGGGAACTCGGTCTCGAACTTGCTTCGCGTGGCCTTCGGCTGGTTGACGCCCCGGTCTCCGGAGGCGTCAAGCGCGCCGTCTCTGGCACCTTGACAATCATGGCCGGTGGGGAGGATGCTGATATCGAGGAGGCCGAGCCGCTGCTGAAGGCAGTGGGACAACAGGTGTTCCGGACGGGGCCAGTTGGCTCGGGTCATGCGATGAAAGCGATTAACAACTTCGTATCCGGTGCAGGTGTGCTGGCGGCGATCGAGGGTGTCCTTCTGGGACGTGCCTTCGGCCTGGAGCCGGCGACGATCGTCGATATTCTCAACTCGTCGTCTGGAAAGAACAATGCCACCGAAGTGAAGATGAAGCAGTTCATCCTCTCTGAGACGTTCGGGTCGGGATTTGCCATTGGCCTGATGGCCAAGGATATCCGCATCGCCGCCGATCTTGCCAAGACGCTTGGTCTTCGCCTCGATGCTCTCGCCAGCACGGCAGACGCCTGGGATGCTGCACAGAAGGCGCTGGGCTCTTCCGAGGACCACACCCGCATCATCCGATACGTCGAAGATCACAATTAGCCTCGGAAACTCGCGAGTTCAGGTGAAATAGACAGATTGTCTGATAATCAGTCGATTTCGCCGTAAACAGTAAGCTAGGAGCGTTGTCGAATGACCGCAACGAAAGAAGCGAAAGTGAAAACACACGGCAAGGAGCGGCCTATTCCTTCGAAACAGTTCGCTCAAGGGCTAGCGACGCGTCGTGAAGTCATGGGCGATGCCTATGTCGACGCAGCACTCGGTAAGGCGACCGACTTCACCTGGCCTATGCAGCAGCTCGTCACTGAGTATTGCTGGAACGAGATCTGGAACCGACCAGGCCTCGACAGGCGCGCGCGGTCCATTCTGAACCTTGGCATGATCTCTGTTCTCAATCGTCCGCATGAGCTCAAAGGCCACGTGCGCGGCGCGATCAACAACGGCCTCACCAAGGAGGAAATTCAGGAGATTTTCCTGCAGGTCGCGGTCTACGCCGGCGTACCGGCGGGCATTGACAGCTTCAGAAACGCCCAGGAGGTCTTTAACGAAATGGGCATCTGAAGCCGCCGCCGCTGGGCGTGGCGGAAAATTTTGAAAGGCGTGGATCGGCCGCGCCGTTTTAACTAGGGAGGAGCCGAACTTGGCCATCGATCTCGAGAAGTTCAAAAAACTGGCGCTGGAGGACTTCGAGTTCAAGCGCGAAACCCGTTATCTCAACGGCATTATCAAATGCGATTTTCCGACCCGAAGCGTCGCACTTCACTTTGAAGACGGCAAGATGGTGAAGGTCGAAGAAGCCGCCTACGACGACGAGGAGTGCAAGATCGTCATCCGGGGCACGGGTGAACAGTGGGAGGCGCTTCTCCAGAAGAAGCCGCAGCCATTTTACCAATGCCTGCAGTCGTCGAATATCAAACACGGTCTGTACCTCAGCAACAATCACGAAACCTTCGCGTATCTCCCTGCGCTCAATCGCATGACGAACCTGATGCGCGAAGCCCGTCCGGAAGGAGTAGCAGCATGACCAGGCATGATCCGATCACGGGCCGTTACGTCTACCTGACGATCGAAGGCATCGAATATCGCGTCTATTATGAGGAAGCCGGAGAGGGCATTCCCTTGCTTGTCGGTCACACGGCGGGCTCGGACGGCCGCCAGTACCGCCACACGCTCTGCGACGAAGAGGTGACCAAGAACTTCCGCGTCATCGCGTTCGACCTGCCCTATCACGGGAAGTCTCTTCCCCCGCACGGCGTTCGCTGGTGGGAGAAGGAATACAACATGACCAAGAAGTTCATGATGGATTTCCAGCTGGAACTCTCGAAGGCCCTTGGTCTGGACCGCCCCGTTTACATGGGTAGCTCGATGGGCGGACATCTCGCCATCGATCTGGCGTCCAATTACCCGGACAACTTCCGCGCGACCATCTCTGTCGAAGGGGCACTGCGCTCGGCTGCCGAATATGTCGATGTCGGCATGGCAGGCATCAGGAAGGAATTCGACAACCCGAACGTCAATCGTACCTCCATCGGCGCGGCCATGATGCTCAACATCTCGCCGTATTCACCAGAAGCCAATGTCCGCGAAATCCAGTGGGAATATAGCTGCGGCGGTCCGGGCGTCTTCGCAGGTGACCTCTATTATTACTACTACGACCACAACGTCTCGCCCGAAGAAGCGAGCAAGATCGATACGTCGAGGTGCATGCTGTACTTCCTGACGGGTGAATACGATCCGAATACCTCCCCGGCCGACACCAAGATCGCCGCCGATCTCGTCAAGGGCAGCAAGTTCTGGACGATGGAGAAGCTCGGACATTTCCCGGTCACTGAAGACTACACCGAGTTCAGAAAATACCTGCTGCCGATCCTCGAGGAAATCCAGCAGGCATCCGCAACCAGGGCGAAGGTCGCCTGAAAACAATCTCTTGGGAGGAGCATCCAATGAGACGGAGTTTAACCGGAACCATGGGGGCGCTGATTGCGGTCAGCGCCCTGACGACCACGGCCTGGGCTGACGGCGTCGACCAGCTCCCCGCCAACGAGAAGAAAATCTACGAGGTCGTCGACCCGCAGGTTCCGCTCGGAGCGAGCGCCTATAAGGACTTCAAGCCAAAGAAAGGGCCGCCGTGGAAGATCGGCTACGCCAGTAGCTATGCCGGCAACACGTGGCGCGCAGCGGCCCTCGATGCCGTCATGAATGACCTGTTGCCGCGCTCCAAAGAAGCGGGGCTCGTATCCGAAGTCGTGGTCACTCAGTCCGACCTCAAGGACGCCGTCCAGATTCAGCAAATGCGCCAGATGGTTGATGACGGTGTTGATGCCATCATCATCTGCTGCTCGAACGTCACCGCTCTCAACCAGACGATCGAGTACGCCTATAAGGCAGGCGTTCCTGTCTTCTCGTTTTCGGGATACGTGACGTCGCCTTACGCGATCAACGGCGCTGCCAACCACGCGCAGGGCGGCGGCGAGATGGCGACCTGGCTTGCAGAAAAGATCGGCAAGAAAGGCAACGTGCTTCTGGTGTCGGGCATCCCTGGCTTCGCCTCATCCGACAGCTTCGACAAGGCCGCCAAAGAAGCGCTGGCAAAATATCCCGATATCAATATCGTCGGCGAAGTGGCTGGCAAGTGGACCGACCAGGTCGCACAGGTCGAGGTGCAGAAATTCCTGGCGACGAACCCCACGCAGATCGACGGTATTTTGACACAGGGCGCGCAGGAGAACGGCGTGTTGAACGCCATGCTCCAGTCGGGCCGTGACATGGTGCCGATTACGCTGGGTGGCGAGGCTTCGGCGGCATGTTACTGGCGCCAGAATCCAGAATGGATCGATGCCGGCTTCCATATCTGGCCGCCGCGCCGCGAGATGCAGCAGATGTGGGAGATCATGCTTCGTACGCTCCAAGGGCAGGGGCCAAAGGTACAGTCCTTCCTGCGCCCAGTCCTGCCGTTCACAATCGATGACGTTCGCGCGGCGATCCCCGAGGATTGCGATTTGAACTCGACTGATTTCGTCGAACCGAAGGCGGACGGATGGTTCCCAAGTGCGATTGCCGACCAGTACTTCGAGCGTCCTGCCGATCCCTGGAAGCCGGTAGCCCAGTAAGCCGGATCCGCCCGGTGGCTTAACCGCCGGGCGGGACCTTGGATGATCGTAAAAGCCGCCTTGGCGGACGTTGCGGGTGGGAGGTCTGCGATGGGCAGCGAGATAACAGTCAGAATGATAGATGTCGCCAAGGCGTTCGGGGAGACGAGGGCACTCAAGAAGTGCGACTTCGAGGCCCGCGCCGGAGAGGTGCACGCCATCGTCGGCGAGAACGGCAGCGGCAAGAGCACGATGGCCAAGATCATGTCGGGCGTTTTGCACCCGGACGCAGGCAAGGTCACGATCCTGGGTGAAAAGGTTGCCTCGCCCGTCGACGCCAAGCGGGTCGGCCTGACCACCATCTTCCAGGAAGTCCTGGTTGCCGACGAGGCCAGCGTGTTCGAGAACCTCTATGTCGGTCGGGACGGTGTCTTTCGTTCGCAGTCGACCGGCGATCGGCGGACCGAAGCGGCTGAAATCCTGGCGCGGCTCGTCGGAAAATCCGTAGACCTCGATCAGCTGGCAGGCAGCCTCCCGCTCAGCATCAAACAGTGGATCGTCATCGCTCGGGCTATCCTTCGCAAGCCGCAGGTGCTGATCCTCGACGAATCTTCGGCCGCGCTCGACCTCGACTCGACCCTCCGGCTCCATGCGGAAATCGACCGCCTTCGTGCCGAGGGCGCGACGATCCTCATCGTCACCCACCGGATCGCCGAACTCGTGCGTATCGCCGACCGTGCGACGATCCTGCGTGATGGGATAACTGTCGGTACGCTCGGAAAAGACGAGATTACCGAGGAAAACCTGCTGTCCATGATGACGCCGGCAGATCGGCGCGCCAGCGATGCGACAGAATACGCCTCCCGAAAGAAGGCGCTCGAGGCCCCTCTCATACTGACCGCGACTGGTCTCGCCGCGCACCGGTCGGCGCGCCTGTTCGATTTCGACCTTCCCAAGGGGAGCATCGTCGGCGTAGCCGGGCTTGATGGGCAGGGGCAGGACGCTTTTATCCGCGCCTTGGCCGGCATCATCCAGCCGTTCGGTGGCGAGGTGAAGGTCCGCTCGGTGGATACGGACAAGATGGTCCCGCTGCGATCGCTCGACGATGCTGCGAACCTCGGTGTTTCCTACGTCTCCGGGGACCGCAAGCGCGAGGGTATTTTCCCGCAACAAAGCATCTTCGAAAACCTCGCCATCGGTGTCTACAGGAAGAAGCTCGGCCCCCTGGGTGTGATCCGCAAGCCCACGCTGAAACCGATGTTCAAGCGCGAAGTGGATCGTCTGCGCATCAAGATCGGCAGCCCGTCGAACAGGATCACCTCACTGTCGGGTGGCAACCAACAGAAGGTGCTCATCGGGCGCGCCTTCGCAAACGATCCCCAAGTCATCCTCCTGAATGACCCCGCCCGCGGCGTCGATCTCGGCACCAAGCGCGACCTCTACCGCGAACTCCGCCTGTTTGCTGAAAAAGGCGGCAGTGTCATCTACCTGTCGAGTGAGATCGAGGAGTTCATCGGGTTTGCCGATCGCGTCGACGTGTTCTTCGGGGGAACGTTGTTTCGATCCCTGACCGGCGAGGAAATCGCCGAGGCACCAATTCTCGCCGCTATGTTCGGGAAAGCCCGGGACGCTTCCGTTGATTTCGATCTGGAAAGGACCGCATGATGTCTGCAACCGCTTTCCGTCAAGTCACACAGGACCGCTCGCTGTACGTTCCGGCCGGGCTTTTCCTTGTCCTCCTTTGCGCCGTCGCCTTCCGGGGCCAAGGTCTGTTCACGAACAATGGTCTGGCCGGAGCCATTCTGGTTGCAACGCCGCTGATCCTGACCGCGCTCGCGATAACACCGATCGTCATGGCGGGCCGCGGAGCCGTGGACCTTTCCGTCGGACCGCTGATGGGCTTCGTCAACGTCACGCTCATTACGTGGCTGGTCGGCAACGGCATCACGCACCCTGTGGCCATCATTGCCTGGGCGGTGGGATTGGGAGCGGCGTTCCAGTTGGTGCAAGCGCTCGTGATCATCTACGTGCGCGTCGCGCCCATCATCGTCACGCTCTCCGGTTTCCTCGTTCTGTCGGGCGTCAACCTTATGGTCATGTCGCGTCCCGGCGGTGTCGCGCCAGACTGGATGCTAAGCTGGGGCGCGGGAACGAGCGTGTTTTCGCCTGTCCTGTTGCTTCTGCTTGGCGCTTTCGCAATCTGGGGCGTCCTGAGGGGCACGATGTTTTACCGCAACCTGCGGATGACAGGGGCCGACGAGCGGATGGCCTATACCAGCGGTGTGCAGGTCGACGTCGTGCGCATCATCGCCCATATGGTCGGCGGCGTTTTTGCCGGGCTGGCCGCATTGAGCTACACCGCGCTGATCTCGTCCGGCGACCCGACCCAGGGCAGCACCTACACGCTGCAAGCGGTCACGGCGCTGGTCCTTGGCGGCGCCAGTCTCTCCGGGGGGCGCGGCGGTGCGCTCGGCTCGACGCTCGGCGCGATCAACATGTTCCTCATCTCGTATCTTCTGTCCACTTTCAACTTCGGTACGGTTTCCGGCTTCGTCACGCAAATGGCCTTTGGCCTGATCCTCGTTGGATCGCTTCTCGTGAACGTTTTCGTCATCAGCCGCCGCACTGTCGCGTGAGGGAGTAAGGAAATGATCTCCACTGTCTTGAACACAGAAATCGGCGCGGCTGGAGGTTCCAGCGCTCTGCGCAAGCACAAGAGTATTTCGATCGGCTTTTGTCTCCTTGCGGGTCTGCTCATTCTTGGAGCCCTGCTCGTGCCGGGCTTCGTGTCGCCGCAGAACGCCCGATCGATCCTCCTGCTCGCCGCTTTCCTTGGGCTGGCTTCTGTCGGGCAGACGCTCTGCGCGCTCGTTGGAGCGCTGGATCTTTCCATCCCATACATCATCGGTGGCGCCAATATCCTGCTTCCAAGCCTCATGGTGGCGGGTCTTCCGGCGCCCGTCGCCATGATCGTCGTGCTCGTCCTTGGCACTTTGGTCGGGGCTTGCAACGGCGCCCTCAGCTTCCGGCTGCAGGGTCAGGCGCTGATCATGTCGCTCGGCCTTGGTTTCGCGGCCGTCGGCGCGGTCCAGATCTACACCTCGCTCGGGTCGCAGTTCGGCGGTACCGTCTTTGCGCCCGTCCCCGGCTGGCTTCGCAACCTTTCGGCGTTCAACGGCAAATTCTTCGGTCTCCCGTTTCCACCGGTTATCGTCATATGGGCTGTCATTGCCGTCGCTCTGGGCTGGATCATGCACAACACCTGGTTCGGCCGCAGCCTCTATGCTGTTGGCGGGAGCCGCACAGCCGCCGCCCGCCTCGGAATCTCGGAATTCAAGGTCTGGACAGTGATCCACAGCGTCAGCGGGGCGATGTCGGCACTCACCGGAATGCTGCTCCTCGGTTTTTCCGGCGGCGGTTTCGTCGGTGTCGGTGACCCCTACCTGTTCACCACCGTGGCGGCGGTCGTTATCGGCGGAACATCTCTTCTAGGCGGTGCCGGCGGTTATGGAGCGACGGTCCTCGGCGTCCTCGTCCTTACTGTCCTGACCTCGCTTCTCGTCGGGCTGGGACTGAGTTTCCCGGCGCAACAGGCCGTCGTAGGGCTGCTGATCGTCCCCATGGTCGCGATCTACGCCCGCTCACCGCACATCCGTAATCAGATTTGAACGTTGCATCGAAAGGAATACCAATGGCTATCTCCACCGCTCTACTTGATCGCCTAAAGGACCCCTCCCTGGTACGCGAGGAAATGCTGGTAGGAGGCGACTGGCGAAAAGAGGGAGCGAGCGGCAAGACGATCCACGTCCACAATCCCTCGACCGGGGACGTGATCGCGAGCCTCCCGAGCGCAGGACTCCAGGACGTCCGCGAAGCCATCGACGTCGCCAAACTCGCCCAGAAAAAGTGGGCCGCACGATCGGGCAAGGAACGTGCCGGCGTCATGCGGAAGTTCTTCGACCTCGTCACGGCCAACACCGAGGACCTCGCGATCATCCTGACGTCCGAGATGGGCAAACCTCTGGCCGAGGCACGCGGCGAGATCGCCTATGGCGCTTCCTACATCGAATGGTTTGGGGAAGAAGCCAAGCGCGTTTACGGCGACACCATTCCGGGGCATCAGGCCGACAAGCGTCTGATTGTCATCAAACAGCCCGTCGGCGTGGTGGCGGCCATCGCGCCCTGGAACTTTCCTTCAGCCATGGTCTGCCGCAAGATCGCCCCGGCGCTGGCATCCGGCTGCGCCATCATCTTCAAGCCGGCCGCCGAAACTCCGTTGTCGGCCCTTGCTCTTGCAATCCTCGCTGAGCGCGCCGGAATACCCGGCGGCCTGTTCAGCGTCCTGCCGACAGACAACGCCCGGATGTTCGGTGAAGAAGTCTGCTCAAACCCCGTCGTCAAGAAGCTGACCTTCACAGGGTCTACCGAGGTCGGCCGCATCCTGATGGCGCAGGGCGCACAAAAGATCATGAAGCTCAGCCTCGAACTTGGCGGCAACGCTCCCTTCATCGTCTTCGACGATGCAGACCTCGACGAGGCCGTGGAAGGAGCGATGCTATCCAAGTTCCGCAATGCCGGCCAGACCTGCGTTTGCGCCAACCGTCTCTACGTTCAAAGTGGGGTCTACGACCGCTTCATAGAAAAACTGGCGGCGCGGGTTTCCGCCCTCAAGGTTCTTGACGGGTTCGAGGATGGAGCAACCATCGGTCCGCTGATCAACGAGGATGCAGTGGCGAAGCTCTATAGCCACATCGACGACGCGGTCGGTAAGGGTGCGAAGGTCGTTGTCGGCGGCGCAAGGGACGAGCGTGGTGGCACCTTCGTCCAGCCGACGCTTCTCTCGGAAGCCACAAAGGAAATGAAGGTCGCACGAGAGGAGACCTTTGCGCCGCTCGCCCCGGTCTTCAGGTTCGAGACGACGGACGAGGTCATTGAACTGGCCAACGACACCGAGTTCGGTCTCGCTGCCTACTTCTACGCCAACGACCTTCGAAACGTCTGGAAGGTTACAGAGGCCCTAGAGTACGGGATGGTCGGCGTCAACACCGGCCTGATCTCGACGGAGGTCGCACCGTTCGGCGGCGTCAAGCAGTCGGGGTTCGGCCGCGAGGGCTCAAAATACGGCATGGATGACTTCCTTTCGATGAAATACGTCTGCATGGGCGGTATACAGTCGTAGTCCAACGGTTGGTGGCGGGTCTTAAGGCTCGCCACCCGCAATGTTTGAGCTGGTCGCGGAGGCCCGATGACACATTCTGCAGAAGGCGAGGAAACTCTTGGCCAAGACCGCGCCGGCAGCCTTCAAAACGAGGCGGTCGACCGCGAGCAGGACCCGGCCGATCACGATGCCCAGGCGAATGTCGAGGGCAGAACGGCAATGGAACGCCGGAACGTGCGGAGAGAGGCGGGCGCTGGACTCGCCTTTGTCGTGGGTCAGTCTGCTTAAGGCTTGCGTTGGCCCAACGCGCGCCGGGACCCAACACATTATCGGTGAGCGGACGACTATTCCCATTACTTTGTCCACGATTTATCAGTCGGCGTCATCGTTGGCACGAGCGCTAGGACACTCCGAGCGCGGCTACGCACCGGCTCATCTACCATGCTACCGTCGATCGATGTAGCGCCGTCTGCTGACGTAAGAACACGGCGTGCCCAGGCAACTTCCTGCTCGGACGGCAGAAAGGCATTCTTGACGACCGAGACTTGTTTGGGATGGATACACAGCTTGCCAGACATGCCGAGAGACCGTGCATGCTCCGCATCATCACGGCTGAAAGCGTCGTCGTCCAGTTGCAATGTGACGCCGTCGATGGGGGCGGCGATAGAAGCCAAGCGCGATGCGAGTACCAGTTCCAGGCGGACCGGAAGTAGGTTTTCACGTAGATGGACCATCCCGATATCGACACAGAAATCCACCGATCCGAAAGCGAGGCGCCGCACGCAGGGTGTGGCTGCAAGCATTCTTGCGGAGGCCAGTCCTTGCGCGGTTTCTATCAGCGCGATGAGAGGAACCCCAACCGCATCTCCCACGGACTGAACTGTCGAGGGGTCGCCTGATTTAGGCAGCATGACCGCCGCTGGCGCAAGTGCGGCGACCGCCGCTACATCGGATGCATGCCACGGCGTTCCAAGGGCGTTGATCCGGACGATAATCGGTAGACCAGTGAATTCAGCAGTCAAGGATGCGCGCGCAAATTCCTTCCTCTCGACGGCAACCGCATCTTCAAGGTCAAGAATCACGGCGTCGGCCCCTGTCGAGGCAGCTTTTCCAAACCGCTCAGGGCGATCGGCCGGGACGAATAGTGGCGCCCGAATTGTAGAAAGGTTCACCATTTTGCGCGCGCTTCCATCGTTACTGGGGCGTCAGCGGAGCGGTTTCACAGCCGCATGCTGTCGCCGTCCCGACTGCGTTTATTGTAAAATCGTCGATGTCGAATAGTGGGGCGAAGCTCTGGAGGTCAAATTGCCAGGTACCGTCCGCGAATGTAGATAGTGAATGAACTAGCATCGATGTCGTCACTGGATCGCGTACATCTCTCTTGTCGTAGAACTTTGCTCGGGAAATTGACCGATCGTATTTGTTTGATCCTCTGTTCGCTTGCGAGCTGTCGTGTCCGCTCAACCAAATCGAGAGGCATTTCCGAATGCTTATTTGACATAGTCAGCACTGTAACGTGCATCGGCATCAATAGGATATAGCTAGATCGTATAGCTACGATATGATCGACGTGGCTCCCCTAGCTGACGCGGTCGAGGCATTCTCGACACCGGATATTACGGTAGAGGGAGGACAACCGTGTTAGACTTGATGAAAGGCCTTATTTTCGTTGCTACACTGACGACTGCCAGCTTTGCGACGCCTGCTCTGTCCGAGGATAAATCCTCGGCAGTCAGCCAACTTCCGGCAGATCTTCAGGAAGCCTATGTCGGAGTAGATCCGGAGCAGCCGATCGGCGGGTCCGCCTACAGGGACTACAAGCCCAAGAACGGCCCTCCGTGGAAGATCGGATACGCCAGCTCTTACTCTGGCAATACCTGGCGCGCCGAAGGCATGAAACGTCTTATGGCGAAGCTGCTGCCGGAGTACAAGAAGGCCGGTTTGGTCAGCGAAGTGATGGTAATGCAGTCTGACCTCAAGGACGCTGTCCAAATCCAGCAGATACGCCAGCTGGTCGATCAAGGTGCCAACGCAATCATTGTTTGCTGTTCAAATCCGGTAGCTCTGAATGGCGCTGTCGAGTATGCCTACAAGAACGGCGCCGTCGTTTTTTCGTATTCCGGTTATCTGACATCCGACAAGGCTCTGAGCGCCTCTGCGAATTACGCTCAAGGCGGTTATGAAATCGCGAAAGCACTGATCGAGGAGGTTGGCAGCAAGGGCAGTTTCTTGCTCGTATCCGGCATCGCCGGCGCGGCCTCGTCCGAGAGCTTCGACACCGGTGCAAAACGTGCGTTAAGCGAATTTCCCGACGCAAAGTTGGCCGGTCAGGTTTTCGGCAACTGGACTGATCAGGTCGCGCAGACCGAAGTACAGAAGTTTCTCGCCACCCATCCAGGCGAGATCGATGGCATCATCGCGCAAGGTTCCCAAGAGACGGGTATCTTGAAGGCTGTTCTGCAGTCTGGACGCGACGTCATGCCTATTTCGTTGGCTGGTTCCGCTGGGGCAGCCTGCTACCTGAAGCAGCATCCCGGCTGGATCAGCCATGCCTTCCAGATATGGCCTCCGGGTGACGAGATGGAGTTGGGGTTTAACGCGGTTATCCGTACGCTTCAAGGGCAGGGACCGATCATTCAGTCAATCCTTCGGCCAGTCTACCGCGTGTCAGCGGAAGATTATGTGAAGAGCCTGCCCGAAGACTGCTCCGTAGACTCTACGGACTATATCCAGCCCGGCATAGCAACATGGTTCCCGAGCGAGCGCGCCGACGGTTATTTTCTTCGCCCGGCCGACCCACTCGCCGCTTCCGCTAAATAAACGCCTCTTGTTATGCGGCGCTCCAGCTGTCTGGGGCGCCGAGATCCACTAGAAAGACTTTCCAATCAGAATTCCGGGTCTGGGTTTAACCCATACCAAGGTCTGTCTGCCTTCGTGATCGGCATGCTTCCGCTTGCTGTCGCTGGTGGAGATTTTGTCGGTGTGTCACATGCTAGTCTCGTCACTGCGGTGGCTGACCTGGCGATCATTGGGAGCTCGCTTCAGGGCGGTTCTGAGGGATATGGCGCATCGACCATCGGCTTCTAAAGCTTTCCTCGTTTCTGATAGGGATGGGGCTCAGCTACCGCTCGCAACAAAGCATGTCTGGTCTGCTGATCCGGCGATAGTTGCGCTGCATGCGCGCGCGCCGCGCGTTCGCTACGAGATCTGACAATGATCCACGAATTGAAGTATTGTGAAAAAGGGGAGAAGAGGCATGAATACTCACACATACACAAACCAGTTGAAGATCGACTTCGATGGTCCTTACCTGATGACCATTGGCGGTCAACTTGTTGACGCGCAGAACACATTCGAGGTTCACAATCCGGCAACCGGCGCCATCGTCGCGAATGCGCCCGAAGCGTCGCGCGATCAGGTGGACGATGCTATCGCGGCGGCAAAGCAGGCCCAGCCCGGCTGGGCCGCCTTAAGCTGGGAGGAACGTCGGAATTACATAACGGCCTATGCGGATGCACTGGAAGCCAACAAGGAAAGCATCATCACGCTGCTGACGACAGAGCAAGGCAAGCCGCGGCATTCCATGGCCACAACCGAGGTGGACTATGCGATCTTCTGGGTGCGTGAGGTTGCCAAGCGCGCACTCCACGAAGAGATCATTGAGGATACTCCAGATCATGTCGTCAAAATCGTGCGTTCGCCGCTCGGCGTCGTCGGTGCGATCACGCCGTGGAACTTCCCGATCTTGCTCGGCCTCTGGAAGCTGGCGCCGTGTCTGATCACCGGCAACACCATTGTTATCAAACCTTCTCCCTTCACCCCGTTGGGTACTCTCCGTTGCGGTGAAATCGCGCAGAAAATCTTCCCGAAGGGCGTCGTCAACGTCGTATCGGGCGGCAACGAACAAGGCGTCTGGCTGACGGATCATCCCTCCGTGTCGAAAATATCGTTCACAGGCTCGACGGCCACGGGCAAGAAAGTCATGGCGGCCGCCGCGCTTTCGAACTTGAAGCGCGTCACGCTAGAGCTCGGCGGAAACGATCCTGCGATCGTCATGCCAGGCACGGACTACAAGACGCTGATACCGACCTTGTTCGATGCGGCCTTCGGCAACTCTGGCCAATGGTGCATCGCGATCAAGCGTCTCTACGTCCATGAGTCTCTCTACAAGGGCTTTCTGAGTGACTTCGTGGAATACGCCTCTGCGAAAGTCGTCGGAAACGGCATGGATCCTAGGACTGATCTAGGGCCGATTCAAAACAGAATGCAGTACAATAAGCTTCTGAACCTGTTCGCAGACGTAAAGTCCAAGGGTTACAAGGTCCCCCTCGGCGGAACGGTTGATGAAAGCCTCCCCGGCAATTTCGTTCCCATCACCATCGTCGACAACCCCCCGCGCGACAGCCGCATCGTTCGTGAAGAACCCTTTGGTCCGATCCTTCCGATCATTTCATGGAGCGATCTCGACGAAGTCATTCAGGACGCTAACAATACCGAGTTTGGTCTGGCGGCATCGGTGTGGGGACCTGATCGTGATGAAGCGATCCGCGTGGCCCATCGCATCGAGGCGGGTACGGTCTGGGTCAACGAAATCCACATTCACGGCATCGACATCCCCTTCGGCGGCCACAAGCAGTCTGGAATGGGAGTCGAAAACGGACGGGAAGGTCTCGAAGAGTTTACCAACGCCAAGACATACATGTTCAGGAAGTGAATTCTCCTCCAGCCGCGCAGGCAAAGAGGGCTTTGACGGGAGGCGACCCAGTTGGCTTCCTCTCGTCTTGGTAAAGCGACAGTCTGGTCACAGGCTATTCAGGTGGCTTGGCGACACACACGATTACTGGCCGACGCGGCGTTATTGACTTAAGAGAAATCAATAGCGGACTTGGGAGGCAGTTGTGGACGTTCGTCAACTAAAATATCTGATCGCGATTGCGGAAAAGCGATCCATCGCGGCAGCTGCCGAAGCGCTCGGCATGGCTCAGCCGTCACTGTCGGTTCAGATGAAGAATCTGGAGCACCGTCTGGGGACCGAACTCTTCGTGCGTTCTCCGCGGGGGGTGACGTTGAACGAAGCGGGGGAAATCCTGCTCCTGCATGCCGGTCAGATCCTCCATGCTGTCGAGGTGGCCACGAACGAGGTCCGCGAGGCCGGACGAAACCCGTCCGGCCCCGTCATTTTCGGGTTTCCTTCGTCCGCCTCGATGGTGCTGTCCGTTCCTTTGGCAGAAACGATCAGGCTCGAATATCCAGACATCAGGCTTCGTGCGGTGGACGCTATGAGCGGGTTCATCAAGGAGTGGCTGGAGGAGGAAACAATTGATCTAGCGCTTCTTTACGAGACGAGCGGGCTGGTTAATGCTGAGGTGAAGACTCTGCTTCATGAGAACCTCTATTTTTATGCCGCGCCGGATCTGTGGCCTTTCGATAGCAGCCTGGCTCAACCGGTGACCCTCTCCAGCATCCAAAACATCGAACTGGTCCTACCCTCGAAATCGCATGGCTTGCGCATGCTGATCGATCAGCACTGCAAGCAGGCTGGTGTCACGCTCAATATCGTCGTGGAGATGGACTCTCTTTCCCAGATCAAGTCGCTCGTTTCCCGGGGCAGCGCGTGCACTATCCTCGCACCTGCCGCAGCCAACGATAGCGAGACGCGTGGAGAATTGATCGGCGCCCCACTGGTGGATCCGGTTATATCGCGACCGGTTTATCTTGTCAGAAACCCGAAACGGATGCGGACAAAGGCATCGGCAGTCGTCGAGAAAGCCACAATCGACGTAGTACGCGAACTGGTCGAACGAAATATTTGGCGCGGAACGCTGGACACCGGTGCTTTGCTCGAAGGGTAATAGCCTCTGCCTATATCGGATATTATCATACTCTAATTGTCGGGTATCCCATTCTTGGTCTAGTTTTCGGTCCTAGGCGGAGGCTTGTGGGTCGAGGGGGAGGTAGCCTCGGGCACATATCTTGGCTTTGAGCACAAGGCTCGAGCGATCGTATCCTCTAGTAATTGCGACATCGGCTGGCGGTAGGCCGAACGTCACGAGCTCGGGCTCGATACAGGCAGCCGCTTCGCCAAAGGCTTTTGCTCTGCACTCGGAAGGCGGAGTCACGCTTGAGAAGATAATTTGATGCGGTTGCCGGCAATGGCTCGCAACGAACCCGGATAGAGAACATGCGTTTAAAAAATAAGACAGCATTGGTGACCGGCGCGGCATCGGGATTCGGCAGAGCTATCGCTCGCCGTTTTGCAACCGAAGGGGCGAACGTCGCGATCGTTGATCTCAACAGTCCGGCAGCTCAGGTCGTTGCGGCGGATATCGGCGATTCGGCGATGGCCGTGAGATGTGACGTATCGAACGGCGATGAAGTTGCCGAAGCGGTTGCAGCAGTGATCGACCGTTTCGGAAAAGTCGACATTGTGGTGAACAATGCAGGTTGGAGTCACAAGAACCAGCCTCTGATGGAGGTGGAGTTCGCAGCATTCAAGCGGGTCTACGAAATTAATGTCGATTCCATATTCCATGCGACAAAGGCGGTTGTTCCGCATTGGCGAACAATCGGCGGCGGTGTGATGATCAACGTGGGGAGCACCGCCGGTATCCGCCCTCGTCCGGGGCTGAGTTGGTACAACAGCTCAAAAGGAGCTGTGAACGCCATGACGAAGACGCTGGCTGTCGAGCTAGCGCCCGATGGAATCAGGGTTTGCGGATTGGCCCCAGTCATGGGCGCAACGGCTCTGCTGGAGACGTTTATGGGCTTGCCGGACACGCCCGAGAACCGATCTAAGTTCCTTGCCTCAATTCCGCTCGGCCGTCTTTGTGAGCCGGAGGACATGGCAAATGCTGCACTATATCTGGCATCCGACGAAGCCTCGTTCATAACCGGCGTCATCTTGGAGGTTGATGGTGGCAGAACAATTTAGAGACCAGGCATCATAACGGCTCAGACGCAGGCGAAGTGTCGAACGTAAGGCTGCGAGCGCAGCTGACCAAGCAAAACACAAGACACAACGGATCTAACACTCTCCAAGGGCGCCCGCGCCTCTGGGTGGGCAGGATATTGCTGTTCGGAACATGAACACAGGACATCTTCGGGAGGTAAATGATGTCGTACTTCAAATCCACACGGGACGGCCAGTTAGAGCGGGCCGTTGTCGACTACAATCGCGGTACATTGAGCCGTCGCGACTTCATGAAAAAAGCCGTGGCGTTGGGTGTCACGGCCGGGCTCGCCGGTGCACTCGCAACGTCGTGGTCGGGTAATGCGATCGCTCAATCAACGAGGACGGCCGCGAAACCTGAGGGAACATACGATTATATTGTTATCGGTTCGGGATCTGCAGGTGCTGCCTGTGCGCATCAGCTTGCAAAGGGCGGCGCAAGTGTATTAGTCCTCGAAGCTGGACGAGCCGACGATCTCGAGGAGGTCCACGATAGTCGATTGTGGGCTGCGGCGCTGGGCACGGACGCAACGAAGTGGTTTGAAACCACCCACCAGAAGTATGCGGACAATCGTACGCATCTCTGGCCGCGCGGGAATGTCCTTGGCGGAACGTCCTGTCTGAATGCCATGATTTTTGCCCGTGGCCATTCCTCCGACTATGATAGTTGGGCCTACGAGGGCAACACCGGCTGGTCGTTCAAAGATGTGCTGCCCCATTTCATGGCGTTGGAGACTTACGAGCCTGGCGGTGAAAATCGCGGGGAAAGCGGCCCCTTATTTGTCTCTCAGCCTGCGGATGGCAGGAAGCATCCGGGCGCTCAGGCGTTCATGAATGCTTGCGCAGATCTTGGATACGTGGAAACGAAGAGCATCAATTCAGACCGCATGTCTGGCCAGGCATGGGTCGATTTCAATATCAAGGATCAACGCCGCCAGTCATCCGCCGTTTCGTTTCTTTATCCAATTCGCGAGCAAAAGAACGTTACAATCCTGGTGGAGGCGCCTGTCATCAAGATTAATTTCACTGGCACCAAGTGCACGGGCGTGACCTACTTGCATGATGAGACGCCCGTGACGGTCAACGTGTCGCGTGAGGTCGTGGTGTCCGCAGGAGCAATTGACACGCCAAAACTGCTCATGCTTTCGGGGATTGGCATCGCCGCTGATCTAAAGTCGCTCGGGATCGAGACGGTTGCCGACCTCCAGGTCGGCGTTGGTCTCCAGGACCATATTCTCGGCGCAGGACCGAACTGGGAAACCAAAGGACCGTTGCCGGTGTCGAACTATAATCATTCCGAAGCTACATGTGGGAGCGCTCCGACAGCCGTTTGGCGGCACCAGATACGACAGTCCTCTATGTCTCGGTTCCCTTCGCCTCGACCGGACACAAGCTCGATTACACGGATGGCTATTGCGTTCTGTCCGGCGTGAACCGTCCTCATTCACGAGGCTGGCTTAAGCTCCGATCGGCAGACGCCATGGATGCACCAATAATTGAAGCCAACTACCTCAAGGAAGAGCAAGACTGGAGAGCGTACAAGTGGTCGACGGAGCTCGCCCGTGAAATCGGCAATAGCGACGCTTACAAGGATGTCCGCAAGCGCGAGGCTCTCGTGCCAGTGAGTGGCAAGCTGAACGATGCGGAGATGCGGCAATATCTCGCCAAGTCGGTGAATACTTTCTTCCATCCAACTTCGACATGCCGCATGGGCGTCGGCGATGGCGCCGTGGTCGATCCTGAATTGCGCGTCTACGGTATTGAGGGCCTGCGCGTCGCCGACGCCTCAATCATGCCGTCCATCACGACATCCAACACAAATTGCCCGTCGATGATGATCGGGTGGAAGTGCGGAGACATGATGGTCAAGTCGGCATAGACCCGAGAGAAGCCGCAGGGACGCGGGGTCTCATGCGGCTTTCCTTCCACAAGGAGATACACTTTGGTGACGAAGTCTGCATGGTCGCGATGGATCGGCCTGGCGATATTATTGGGGTCTGGCCCGGCATTCGCCGGAGATACTGCAAAGGGGGAAAAGTTGTTCAGAAACTGTCTCGCGTGCCATAGGCTCCAAGGCGATGATGGCGCGACGATCCGCAAGGGCGGGCGAGCCGGTCCGAACCTCTTCGAGGTGATCGGTCGCCTTGCCGGAAGCGCACCGAATTATGAATACAGTGATGGACTTCAAGCCCTCCACAAGAGCGGTCAAGTTTGGTCGAAGGAATCCCTTACCGCGTTTGTCGTCAACCCCAACGAGTTCCTGAGCGTGCAGCTCGGGCCAGGTCATACCAGCAAAATGCCCTTCGCGCTCCCCAACGGGGCAGCCGACATCGCGGAATATCTCGCAAACGTGGCAACGACCAGGAAATAAGGCAAGCCGGCGCCGCCGCACCCGCGAAGCATTAACAAACGGAAGTTTGTTCGGATTGGTTATATGGGCGTGCGGGCCGCAATTTTTCCCGTGTGTTTATCAGGCCCAGTCCAGTATCCGGCCGTCTCTATGCTCAAGGAAAAGTGTCGGGGCCTCCGCCATCGGTACGGGTTTGGAAGTGGCGAGATCTTCAGCCATTTTTTGCAAAGCTTCGATATCGAACAGAGGCAGACCGGACCGGCGCAGGTCCTCAACGAGATCTTGTCGCGCGGGATTCACAGCAATCCCGACTTCAGTCACGACTGCATCAATGTGTTCGCCCTGCGTGCAGACAGTCCTCGCGGAGGGTACGATCTTTGCGAAGCCGCCTCCCGTGAGCTCTGTGGTGACGATGCTCAACTTGGCACCCTGGGCGGTATCCGGATGTCCGCCCGGTCCACCAAGAATGCGCCCGTTCGCACCGTTGACGACGTTAACGTTGAAGGCGCAGTCGACCTCCGCTGCGCCTAGCAGCATAACGGTAAGCCCGTTGACGACCGGTGAGGGATGGATTGGGCTTGCATACTCGGCAGCGCTCATCATTCGATGTCTTGCGTGCGAAGCCGACGACGCTACTGCGGCGCTATCAAAACATTGAACGTCCCTGATCTCCTCAAAAAGTCCACTCTTGAGCATCGCGACATGGGCGCCGGTAATCCCCCCTGACATGAAAGATCCACAAACACCGGACTGTGACATTCGTTCTCCAATAATCGGCACTGCGGCTAGCGAACATCCCCCCGCACCGCTTTGGAGTGAAATGCCCTGCTTAAGCATCCCAGAGGCTTCTATGAGATCAGCCGTTAGACTCGCAATCTTTCGAGCAGTTGGTGACAAGGATGGTATTGTCGTGCCCGACGAAATCCCGCTCACTACACCGGGGTTGTCGTATTGCAAAACAGCATCAACGAAATGAGCGGGGATGTCGATGAGCACCAACGGGGCGTTTCTCAGTTCATGAGCGACCACGATCGTGGCGCGCGCGTAAGCGGCATCGACTGCTGCATATCCGAGTGGGCCACAGGCAGCGGCCCCGATCCTGCCGGTCGCGTTTCCGTCACGGGTTGCGACCGAGGCGCCAACGAATGCGACGTCAATTTTGAGCTGATGAGACGAGATCGCTCGCGCTCTACCCCCGTGCGATTGAAGCAGGGCAATGCCCTGGAGCCTGCCCGCGCGGATCACCTCCGCGGCTGGCCCCCGAATATAATCCGTGATGACGTTCGCGACGGTGCCGTCCTCGATTAATGCGGCCAACGGCGCGTGAGTATCAAAAATGGAACTCGCCGCAATTGTCAGCCCCTTGATGCGGCGCCGGCTCGCGATCGAAAGAACAGCGTTCAGCAGCCGGTCCCCCTCGCGATAATGATGGTGGAAGGAGAGTGTCTGACCATGCGTGATGGAGAAAGCATCAAATGCAGCCTCAAGAGTGCGGAGACTTATGCAAGAGTTGCTACGGTCCCTCTGCTTGCCTTCTCTGACGTCGGCATCTGGCTCAGTCACCGGAAAAAGCGCGCCTAGAGGCGATGCGATCGGCCAGCGGATCAGACGTAGTCTTGATGTATTGGGCATGGGTATCTCGCGGTGCTGATAAACTCTGTTTAACCATTCCTCTGCCGCAGCAGCCGTGCCTCTCTTCTTTGAAAGATTCGGCACGTCACTGTGTGCCCGTTTGTCCGGACCAGCCCTTGCCGCCAAAGCCAACGAATGTGGTCCAGCACGTAGCAGTTTGGTAACCGCCACGAAAGAATGGGTATGAAAGGTATAGGAGGAAACTATAGCCGGCCTCAGCATGATGTATTTGCGACGCAGGACAGCAGAACTTAGTTTGAATCCGTAGCAAGGAATTTACTATGGCAAACACCGACCTGATCCTTCCCAAGGCAATGAACCTTATCGGAAACAAGTGGCTTCCCGCCTCCGGTGGGCGGGAGATCGATGTCGTTTCGCCGATCGACGGAGCGATTTTTACGACGATCGCAGACAGCAGCGCTGAGGATGTAGAGCGTGCGATCATGGCGGCCCGTGCAGCGTTCGACGGAGGTGAATGGTCAAAAGCTACTGCCACCGAGCGCGGGCGGTTGTTGCTGGAATTATCGCGCCGGATCCTTTCTGAGAGCGAGTCCCTTGCGCGTCTCGAATCCCGCGACAACGGCAAACCGATCAAGCAGGCTCTGGCCGATATGATCGTCACCGCCCGATATTTCGAGTTTTATGGTTCCGCTGCCGACAAGGTACATGGTGAGGTGATCCCCTTCCTGAATGGCTACAATGTAGAGGTCCATCGCGAGCCGCATGGCGTAACAGGGCATATTATTCCTTGGAACTATCCCGCCCAAATGTTCGGGCGCTCCGTGGCCCCGTCGCTCGCAATGGGCAATGCAACGGTTCTAAAGCCTGCCGAGGATGCTTGCCTTACGGCACTGCGTATCGGCGAGATGGCGGTCGAAGTCGGCTTTCCGGCCGGAGCGGTCAACATCGTCACGGGACGCGGTCTGGTCGCCGGAGCCGCACTGTCCTCGAGCAGGAATATCGACTTCATTGCTTTCACAGGCTCGCCTGAGGTGGGCGTTCAGATCCAGACTATGGCGGCCCGCAATTTTATTGGGTGCACATTAGAGCTTGGCGGTAAATCGCCGCAGATCGTGTTCGACGATGCTAACCTTGATGCGGCACTGCCCGTGCTCGTCAATGCCATCATTCAAAATGGCGGCCAAACCTGTTCAGCCGGTGCGCGAGTGCTGGTGCAGAGGGGCGTGTATGATCAAGTCGCAGTCGAACTCAAAGCTCGCTTCGAAGCGATCCAGGCGTCCGATTCAGGCGAAGATTCAATTCTTGGCCCACTCATTTCCGTTAGGCAGAAAAAGCGGGTGGAAAGCTATATCGCGGAAGCGGATGCCCCGTTGCTGGCGCGTGGCGGAATACGCCCGGGCGTACCGACCGACGGTTACTACGTTGCGCCCGCGCTCTTTGGACCTTGCGACCCATATTCCAGGATCGCTCAAGAAGAGGTCTTCGGACCTGTCTTGTGCATGATTCCTTTTGACGACGAGGCCTCCGCCATCGAAATCGCCAACTGCACGGAATACGGTCTGGTCGCGTCGATTTGGACCGCCGATGGTGGACGTCAGAAACGGGTCGCAAAGAAACTCAAATGCGGGCAAGTCTTCATCAATGGATACGGCGCTGGCGGAGGGGTGGAGCTGCCCTTCGGAGGATATCGAAAATCCGGCCATGGTCGAGAGAAGGGGTTTGCAGCGCTGCACGAATTCTCGACAATCAAAACCATCGTCGATAATCACGGCTAAACTTGTCGTCAGTCGGCTATAAAGCTTTGCGCCCGATGGTGCAGGGCAGGCAAGCAAAACAATATGCCTGCGACTCCCCGTGCCGGTCGTAAAATAAACCTAAGCAATTAACGCGCCCACTGCCTCGGGCCGATTTCATGGATCGAGTTGCCGCGTGAATCCACGCCGACGATAACCGGCATATCGCGCACTTCAATCTGATAAATGGCTTCCATCCCCAGATCTTCGTAGGCGATGACTTTAGCGGCCTTGATGGCCTTTGCAACGAGATAGGCGGCTCCGCCAACCGCGACGAGATAAAGGGCACCATGTTCGCGTATCGCATCTATGGCTACCTGTCCGCGCTCGGCTTTCCCGATCATGATCTTCAATCCGCTAGCGGCAAGCAAAGGGGGTGTGAACATGTCCATGCGCGTTGATGTCGTAGGACCGGCCGGACCTATCACCTCGCCGTCTACAGCATCGACAGGACCGACATAGTAGATCGCGCGGCCAGCGAGATCGACGGGTAGAGGTTGCCCGTTGGAGATTGCCTGAACCATGCGTTTGTGCGCGGCGTCGCGACCGGTGAAAAGCGTCCCCGACAGCAACAGAACCTCGCCCGGTCGAACCTCAGTCAAGACCTCTGCGTCAAGATTGTCGAGATCGATTGGCCGCCCCATCGGTCTGTCGAGGTCGTTGAATTTCGGCCAAAGCGACAATGGTGGTGGGACCAGGCGCGCCGGGCCGGATCCGTCGAGGACGAAATGCACATGACGAGTGGCCGCACAATTCGGTATCAGCGCGACCGGCAGGGACGCGGCATGTGTCGGAAAGGTTTCGACCTTGACGTCGAGAACGGTGACCAATCCGCCTAAGCCTTGCGCGCCGATACCCAGCGCGTTAATTTTGTCAAAGAGTTCGAGCCGCAACGCTTCCTCAGCGGTGGCCGCACCGCGGGCTTTCAATTCGAATATGTCGATCGGATCGTTGAGGACCCGTTTGGCCATCACCATCGCCTTGTCCACAGTCCCTCCCACTCCGATGCCGAGAATTCCCGGAGGACACCAGCCAGCCCCCAGCTTCTTCACAGTTTCGACGACCCAATCGGCCACCGAATCCGAAGGGTTCAGCACCGTGAACCTCGCTTTGTTCTCCGAGCCGCCACCCTTCGCCGAGACAGTTACCGAAACCTCGTCTCCCGCTACCAGTTGGGTTTGGAGCATGGCAGGGGTATTATCCCCTGTGTTTTTGCGCATACCGAGCGGATCGGAAACTATCGATGCTCGAAGAGGATTGGCATTTAAACGGTACGCGCGCCGAGTAGCTTCGTCAGCCATCTCCTGCAACGAGCGCTTCCAGTCGGTTCGCGCCTCGACGCCCACATCGATAAAAATGTTAGCGCTGCCGGTGTCTTGGCACATCGGTCGATGGCCGATCGCCGCCATCCGGGAGTTTACCAGTATCTGCCGGATGGCGTTGCGTGCTGCTGCGCTCGACTCGCCCTCGTACGCTGCTGTCAGTGCCGTGACGAAATCGCCGGGATGATAGTAGGAAATAAATTGTAGCGCGTCCGCAATACTGTCGATCAGATCGGCCTCACGAATGATGTGCACTTCGGAATTCTCCCACTCCGTGCGACTGCGCGCCTTCCGTTGCCATTACAGCTAGGTATTAAGATGCCCGTGGCCCGAACAGTGGCGTCTTGTTTTACAATATCCTGCCGCGCTCCCGGATTGGCATAGAATATAACTATAGGCTCTCAACAATCTGGTTATTTCCACTTGATGTCGGTCTTAGGCATGTTCAGGCAAGTGGAGCCGGAGGAGCGCGCATGTCCTGTGATCTTGAGGGTATTTTGGTAGTCTCGTTGGAGCAGGCGGTGGCAGCCCCCTACCTTTCTGGGAAATTGGCAGAGGCCGGCGCACGCGTCATCAAGGTCGAGCGTCGCGAAGGCGACTTCGCAAGGCACTATGACCATCTCGTCCATGGAGAAAGCGCATACTTTGTATGGCTTAATCGTGGGAAGGAATCGATCGCCCTCGACCTCAGGGAACCTGGCGACAAGATGGTTATGCAGAAAATCATCGACGAGGCGGACGTCTTCATTCAGAATCTGGCGCCAGGCGCAATCGACAGACTCGGTTTTGGAGCGGGCCGGATGCGCGCACGCCGTCCTTCCCTTATCACCGTTTCGATCTCGGGTTACGGTGATGAGGGGCCGTACCGCAACCGAAAGGCCTATGACCTGTTGGTTCAGGCGGAGAGCGGTCTCTCCGCGATCACCGGTAACACTCACGGCTCCGCAC
This sequence comes from Rhizobium giardinii bv. giardinii H152, assembly GCF_000379605.1. Taxonomy (GTDB): domain Bacteria; phylum Pseudomonadota; class Alphaproteobacteria; order Rhizobiales; family Rhizobiaceae; genus Pararhizobium; species Pararhizobium giardinii. Next base: position 169,738 of record NZ_KB902713.1, read on the forward strand.
GGGTCGGGGTCTCTGTCTGTGACATAGCGTGCGGCATGACGGCGCATCAAGCGGTTCTGCAGGCACTTTACGCTCGGCAGAAATCCGGAGAGGGCAGGCATATCAGCGTTAGCCTGTTCCACTCGCTCGCTGACTGGATGAACGTCCCCTATATGCAATACAATTACGGAGGCGTCTCCCCCGACCGTGCGGGGTTGAGCCATCCGACGATTGCCCCTTATGGTGCGTATGCGGGTGGTGACAAGCGACACGTCCTGTTCTCTATTCAAAACGAGCGTGAGTGGCTCAATTTCTGCGAGCATGTTTTGAACGATGTGGGCGTTGCTAAAGATGTGCGGTTTATGAACAATTCTTCGCGTGTCGCGAACCGCGGGGACCTGGACGCGATCATCAATGATGCAATTTCACGCTACAACCGCGAAGAACTCATCTCGAAGCTTGACCTGGCAGGGATCGCAAATGGTCGAGTGAGTTCCATGGAAGACATTGCTCACCATCCCCAAAACCGTTTCGTCGACGCTGACACGCCGACGGGTCCAGTGCGCCTCTTTGCTCCGGGGGCGACGGTGAACGGGGAGAGCCCTCGGTTTGGCCGTGTCCCTGCGATAGACGAGCACGGCTCAGCAATTCGCGCCGAGTTTTCGGGCGAAAAAGCGATTATAATGACGTAGCCCCGATCTGTATCGGCGAGCTGATCCCGAACTGCGCGTTTCAAGCTTGTGGCACTGCCTCATGTGAGCGACCAGAAAGCTTTGACGCGAACGCCCTATCGACTGCACCCGCAAACGGCCAACTAACCGATCCTGACGCGCGGCCCCTATCCGGACGTGGGCATCACGATCAGACCCCGCATCCGCTTTTCAGAATGCGCTGGCAACCCGATGACAGACTCCCGAGAAGCCGTAGGACATGACAACAAAGCGCTCTCAAAAATTCGATTTCTGCGATGTGCAATTTTATCGGGTGAGACCGCCTTGTCATTGGCGGCCCCACCCCGCGTCGCCTTGGGAGGGCGTGCTTTATACGTAAGACTGTTGACCCTCTGCGAGCGCAACTTCGATTAGATAATGTCCGTTCTTCGTCGTCCTGCTCGGATACATCTTCGTCATCTCAGGCTCATGCGGTGTCAGAACTCTCTCGATTTCAAAGTTGACGGTTTTCAGGATTTCGTGTGTCGCGAAAAGCAGATTCGTCTGGCTACCGAAAGCAAGGCCGACCGGAAGGTAGAGGGGATCCTCCCGATTGCCGCCATGCATGTTGTCGTGGCGGTACAAAAGATCGCCCGCGTAGGTGTAGACGTCGTCGCTCGATATCTTGCCGTCATTGCGGATGATGACATACTGCGAAGCAGCGGTGTGGGTATCGCGGGCGACCCTCACATCAATCCCCGGGAAAAGGTTGTCGACGTTGCCGTCGATTCCACGCATACGCCCCTCGCGGGCCAACTGGACGGCGTAGAGCATATCTCCGGTGTCTGTCGCGGTCAGCAGCCACCGGAAGCGGCGATCCAGCAGCATGATAGACACCCAAGCGGCGAGTTCATCTTGCTGGATATGGAACGTAGCGTTGGGAAAAAGCTCCATACCACCCATGTGGTCGAAATGCGCGTGCGTCAGGATGACGTCTGTGACTAGCTCGGGGGAGCATCCGACTTCGTTGAGGATGTCCTCGGGCGGAAACCAGTTCTGGACGTTGAAGCGGTCCATAAACTCCTTCCCATGGGACGTGTAGTTGACGCCGCAGTCCAGGAGGATCGTCTTCCCGTGGCCCCTGAGAAGCGTGTAGCAGTAGGGAAGTTTTTCCGTACCCAAGTTATGGCGGCCATAAACAAGCGAGCTGGTCGGCGCGTCAGGCACCCAGGCGAATTCGAGCATCCAGATAGAGTAGTCTGACAAAGTATCCTCCCGATCCCAATTCAATTTGCAGTTTGATGAAGCGCGCAGCAAGAATGCTCAAAATCGACGACTTCGAATCCCGGCAGGCATTTGGAGGCGCTTCTGAGTTCCTCCCAGGCGGTCCGCAGCGGAGGGAGTGGGTCGCGGGCACCTACTGCTCCTGATAACGTCGCGTCGATGTCCTTCATCGCGATGGCGAGAAAACCTCCTGCCTTGCCAAGATGGCGGTGGAAATGCCGTGATCGAGGCGTGGGAGAGAGGCCCCGGAATTCCTCGATCCCGGTCCTCAACAGCGTGGTTGCAGCCTGATGGACGCCGATGTCGAGTACGTGCCGGGACTTCGTGACGGCCAGCAGGACAAGCAGGCCCGCCATGCGGTTGGCCGCGCCATGAAGATTCTCGAAGCACGGCTGCGCCGAGAGTGAATAAGAGGCTGTAGTCTCGTCCAGAACCTCGACAACCCGCATCGAGATGGTATTTCTCGGTGTCCCCGCAGTCCTCATGCCGCGTGCTCCGCGCGGGTCACTATCGCGGCTAACTTTCTGCCCAGAATGAGATCGGCCGCCTTCTCCGCGATCATCAGAGTGGAAGCATTCGTATTGGCCGATGGCATTGAGGGCATGATCGAGGCATCGCAGACCCGGAGGCCCGCCACCCCGTGGACACGAAGCTCAGCATCGACGACTGTTCCTGGAGAGGAGCGGGGACCCATTCGTGCGGTCCCGATCATGTGATAGACAGTCGTCCCCTTCTGACGCGCGAAATCCAGCAACTCGTCATCGCTTTCGAAATTGGGTGTCGGGGATGTCTCCGCTTCGATGTAGCGATCGAGCGCCTGGGAGCGGAACAGTCGCCGGGCCAGCCGCATTCCTCCGATCAGCGCGTTCTGGTCGGTCTTGTGCGTGAGATAGTTGGGCTGGATCGCGGGAGATTCGAATACGTCTGAAGACTTGACGTGACAAGAGCCCAAGCTTTCTGGGCGCTCCTGCCATATTCCAAGGGTTAGCCCGGGATGTTTGTCCAGAAGCCCGACGACGCCTTCGCGGAAGCTCGCCGGAGCGCAGGCGAACTCAAGGTCGGGGCGCGGGAGTGCAGGATCGGATTTCCAGAAGATGTGGACGAGCGAGGGGCTGACGGCGAGGATGCTTGGTCTACCGAGCGCCCACCGAGCGATCTGGCCGAGCAGGGCGGGTCCTTGAGCGACGTCGTTGATTGTCTTCGAGCCTTTGACCTTGGCAACCATGCGGACCGCGTAGTGGTCGCGGAGATTGTTTCCTACGCCCGCCAAATCATGAAAAATCTCGATCCCGGCGCGGCTGAGGACGTTAGCCGGTCCGATGCCTGAAAGCTGGAGAAGCTTTGGAGTGTTCAGCGCGCCTGCGGTTAGAATGATCTCCCGCGAAGCGCGGACCTCCCGTCGTGAGCCGCCCGGCCCCCCCAGCACATACGTGATCCCGACAGCCTTATTGCCTTCGAAGAGAACCGATGTCGCGTGGCAGTTTGTGCGGACATCGACATTGTTGCGTTTGATTGCCTTGCTGAGGAAGGCCCTTGCCGAACTGTGACGGAACCCCTTGTAGATCGTTCTTTGGAAGAACCCCACGCCGTCCTGCTCTGCTCCGTTGTAATCTGGATTTCGGGGAATTCCCAACTCGACGGCGGCGTCGATCAGCGCATCGCTCACTGGATGGTGCCAGTCGAGATCGGTGATCGGTAGTTCGCCCTCACGACCGCGATAGCGATCGTCGGCGTCGCCTATACGCCTTTCCGATCGCTTGAAATATGGGAGGATCTCGTTGTAGCTCCACCCTGGGTTTCCTTCAGCCGACCAGTTGTCGTAGTCGATCGCTTGGCCTCTCACATAGTTGAGGCCGTTGATGGAGCTCGATCCTCCAAGCACGCGCCCTTGCGGGAGAGAGAAACTGCGATTGTTGGTGCCCGGATTCGGCTCGGACATGAAGTTCCAGGTCAGCTTCTTGCTGGAGATGTTCTTGATGTAACCGGCGGGGATATGGATCATCGGATTGATGTCCTTAGGGCCTGCCTCTAGCAGACAAACCTTGAAGCCAGCTTGGCTCAGACGATTCGTGATGACGCATCCCGACGTTCCGCCTCCAATGACGACGAAGTCGAACGTCTCGATTTCTTCTCGCGCGTTTGCCATCACTCCTCCAAGTGCAAAGGCATCCTCGTGTCCGCAGACTGCCCGGTCCCTGTCAGTCGTTCATAGAAGATTGAAGCATCAATGCTTCATGCGGAGGATGGGCTTGATGACCTTCCCGCTTTCGGAGTCGGCCATCGCCTGGTTGATATCGTCCAGTTCATAGAACTGCACGAGCTTGTCGAATGGGAAGCGGCCCTGTTGCCAGTATTCGATCAATTGCGGCACGAACTCCGACGGAACGCTCTGGCCCTCCACGACACCGACCAGCGTGCGCCCGAACAGGAAGCTGCCGATGTCGATAACGCCTTCGGTTCCGAGGGCCGAAGACCCTACCAGGCCGCACGTTCCCGGCGTGCCAAGGCAATCGACGGCCTGTCGGAACACCCGCGGAGAACTTGTGCATTCGAGGCTGAAGTCCACGCCGGCGGGGACGATCTCTCTGATGGCCTTGACGCTATCCAACTTGCGCGCGTTTACGGTGTGGGTCGCGCCGAGTTCGATGGCGAGTTCAAGCCGTTCGTCGTTGAGGTCGATGACGATGATCTTAGTGCACCCAGCGATCTTGGCGGCCATGGCCGCTGCCATGCCGACTGCTCCCGCGCCAAAGATAGCGATTGATGACCCCTTCTGCGGTTTCAGGCAGTTCAGCACTGCGCCCGCACCTGTTTGAAGACCGCAACCCAGTGGGCCAATCAGCTCGAGTGGAACATCCCGCGAAATCTTCACGGCGTTCCGCTCGGAAGCGATAGCGTAGGTTGCAAAAGAGGACTGCTCGAAAAAACAGCCGCTAATTTGGGTGCCATGCGCATCATGGATCGGGCAGGTGCCGTCTGGGCGTGAGCCGCGAAAATTCCTGCCAAAGAAATCCTCGCAATAGTATGGCGTACCACTCGAACATTTCTCGCACTTACCGCAATAGGCGTAGCTCAAGGCCACATGGTCACCGGGGACAAGACCCTTGACGCCACTGCCCACCGCTTCGACGATGCCCGCACCTTCGTGGCCGAGAACGACGGGCTGCGGCACGTCGTACCCTTGATCTCGAACCACCATGTCGGTGTGGCATACTCCAGATGCGACGATGCGCACGAGGATTTCGTCTGCCCGTGGCTCCTCGATGCCTATGCATTCTAAGACCAGAGGTTTCGATTTCTCCCGCGAAATCGCGGCATATGCTTGTTTCATTAAATTGCTCCTCCAATGCGCCTTGGACGCAAATCCAGGAAAGCCTAGGATATGTTCAGACAATCAGTCAATCAATTTGTTGCCTGGATAGCGCACAACGCTTTGCCAATCATAGGAACCGCGTGAAGTTCACTGAATTGAAGGATTCGCGAGGCACCTGCGATTGGAACCTCATTAAATTTAACAGATTGACTGACGAAAATAAGGTTTTGACTCGTAAAGTCATGGCCCCACCTTTCTCCCTTGGTCAATCCGGTTAGTTCACCGTAGTCACGCTCGTTGAGAGCGTCGCTCCGCACCGGCGTGCCCGCGTGTCGTTGGCTTCCGACAAAATTATCCGGCATGTCTCCACGGCGCGGCTCAGGTTTGAGCTGAGCGCTTTATCGAAACGCAGGCCATAGCATCGTGCCGGCTAACGAGTTCCCTCCAGACCACGGCGGCAACGGGCTTGTCTTCCCAGCCCGTTCCGTTCGTTGCCGGAACTCTGCCTGTGACGGACGACAACAAGTGTAGGCAAGTACTTTACAAACAAACACAAGAACTTACTTTGGTCCGATTGACTGCGTCGAGACGTAAAATTACAGAGCAAGCGTCATGATATCAATCTCTTCTCTGCGCTCTTGGCTCGTCAACCTCTTGGATAGAATGGTCGCCTGTCAAAAGATGCAACACGCTTGGCAGATTGCTGATTTTTACGCGCTCAGCGAAAGCTCTAACTGAGGATACGCCATTCTTTTTCATGCCTCACCAGCCCCGTTTTTCGGGCGGTACGGCGGGAATCGCTCGAAACCTCACTTCCATGAACCTTGGCGGCGAGGCGCGATCCCGCCTGTTGCCTAACGAGGCGTTCATTACTGAGGAAACGGTGGCCGCGTTGTCTTATTGCTGTATCGAACCAGGAAGAGACAAAAAGAACTGTTAAATCAATGTGATAAACACAGAAAAAGCGTCGAAAACCTCGATTCAAGATAATTTATTGACAGATTGTCTGCTTATTCATAATGATGCGACCTGCCGTTTAGGGGAGAATTCGGCGACGGCTGGAGGATAACGGCGCTCCAGGTCGCAGACAAAATGGCCGCGTTGGGTGGCAAGAGGAGGAGAATTTCGATGAAAAGACGTACATTCCTACAGACGGGCAGTGCCTTGATTGCAGCTGGCGCGTTCGGAATACCGGGCATCCTGCGGGCAGAGGATGCGATCGCCCTGCTACCCGACACCTGGCCGTCCGAAGGGGAAAACCCCGTCGTCGAAGCTGGTAAGTTTGCCAAGGCAGGTCCCTGGAAGATCGGTCACAGCCATTATGGCCTGGCCGGTTCAACGCACACCTATCAAACCGCATTCGAGGCCGAATACGAGATCAGCAGGAACAAGGCCCGTGTCGCCGACTATCAATTCCGTAGCGCCGACCTCAACGCCTCAAAACAGGTCGCCGACATCGAAGATCTGATCGCACAAAAAGTAGATGCAATCATCATTGCGCCGCTTACGACAGGCTCGGCCGTGGAAGGCATCAGGAAGGCAAAGGCCGCCGGCATTCCGACGGTCGTCTATCTCGGTCGCGTCGATACCGACGAATTCACGGTGCAGGTTCAGGGCGACGACTTCTACTTCGGCCGGGTGATGGCGCAGTTTCTGGTCGATAAGCTCGGCAACCAGGGCAAGGTGTGGGTGTTGCGCGGCGTCGCCGGACATCCGATCGATGCTGATCGTTACGCCGGGGCGATGGAAGTCTTCAGCAAGTCCGGTCTCCAAATCACCTCAACCCAGCACGGCAGCTGGTCCTACGAGGACTCAAAGAAGATAGCGGAAAGCCTCTATCTCTCTGATCCCGATGTCGCCGGGGTCTGGACTGACGGCGCAAATATGTCGCTCGGGGTCCTGGACGCGCTGCAGGAAGCCGGGGCTTCCACCATTCCACCGATCACGGGAGAGGCCCTGAACGGTTGGATGCGTCGTTGGAATGACGAAAAGCTCTCTTCGATTGGGCCCATTTGCCCTCCGGCTCTTTCGACGGCAGCCCTGCGTGCGTCCTTCGCGCTTCTCGAGGGCAAGCCGATCCAGCGCAATTGGACCAACCGGCCCAAGCCGATCGTCGACGACAATCTTGCACAGTTTTACCGCTCCGATCTCACGGACGCTTACTGGGCCCCGACAGAAATGCCGAATGAGAAGCTCCTCGAGTACTTCAAGGCCTGACGCATGGAGGGCGCGGACAAAGCGCGCCCTCTCCACCCTCGCAGATGGAAGTGTTCATGAGTATGCTTGTCGAGATGGTCGGCATCAACAAGTCCTTTGGCGCGACCAAAGTCCTGTCGAATGTTCAATTTTCGCTTGAACGCGGCTCTGTCCACGCATTGATGGGCGAGAACGGGGCCGGAAAATCCACGCTGATGCGAATTCTGGCCGGCGTCTATCAACAGACCGCTGGACGCGTCCGTCTGCGAGGAGAAGAGGTGATCTTCCGGTCCCCCAAGGAAGCGCGTCTCGCCGGGGTGTCGACGGTGTTTCAGGAGTTCACCCTGATCCCCAATCTCACGGTCGCCGAAAACATGTTTCTTGGGCACGAACCGCGGCGTGCCGACGGGTCGATAGACAAGGTCGAGGTCGTCGAGCGATCCCGCAAGCTGCTTGCCGACGTTTTCCCTCAACTGGACCCGACGGCGATTGTGGAAACGCTGACGGTTGCCCAGCAGCAGGCAGTGGAAATCGCCAAAGGTCTGACATCCAATGCCGATGTCTTCATTTTCGATGAACCGACCGCGGCACTAAACTCGACGGACGTCGCTCATCTCTTCAAGGTCATCCGCGATCTCAAGGCACAAGGCAAGGCTGTCGTCTACATCTCGCATCGGATGAACGAGGTGTTCGAACTGTGCGATACCATCACCGTCATGAAGGACGGGGCTTGGGCAAAGACAGCCAGGACAGAAGACTTCAATCTCCAAACGCTTGTGGCAACCATGGTTGGACGCGAGCTTCAGAATTTCTTTCCGCCGAGGGCGCAGGCCATTGGATCGCCAATGCTCGACGTGGCAGGGCTTCGTCTCGATGACCATGGCCCGCCAGTCGGTTTTTCCGTATGCACGGGCGAGATAATCGGACTGGCCGGGCTTGAAGGCCAGGGGCAGCGCGAAATCATGCGTGCGGTCGTCGGGGTCGAAACCGCCGCAGCCGTGAGCGTCCGGCGTCGCCGCGACGATAGCATGATCAGTGTGAACGTATCCTCAGGCTTTTCGAGTGCGATCTCAGCCGGCATTGGTTTCATTCCTGAAGACCGCAAGCAGGAAGGCCTGTTTCTTCGGCTTCCGATCTACGACAACATCGCCCTTGGCAAGCAGTTGAACCGGAACATGGCGAGCGTTGCATGGCGTTCCATCTCCAGGGTTCACGATGTCATAAAGTCGCTCCGCGTTGCGGCCGCCGACCCAGCATCGCCCGTCGGCAAACTTTCGGGCGGAAACCAGCAAAAGGTCCTTCTTGGCCGTTGGCTGTTATCGGGGGTCGATATCCTTGTCATCGAGGAGCCGACACGTGGCGTCGATGTCGGCGCGAAAGCGGAAATCTACAAGCTGCTTCGCGATTTTGCCGATCGTGGCGGTGCCGTGATCGTCTCCTCACGCGAGCACGCCGAGCTGATCGGGCTTTGTGACAACATCCTGGTCGTTCACGACAAGAAGATCGTCGGGCAGATGCCCGCGCTTGATGCCACAGAGGAAACCATCCTGGGAACCGCACTCGGTTCGAACTCCGCGCACGATCCGCGCGCCGCTGTTCATTGAGGAGGATACATGAATACCGTCGCAAAGTTCCTGAAGACACCTTATAGGGCGGGTGCGATCCGGCTGTCGATCGGGACGCTACTCGTGCTGGTGGTCGCCTCGGTCATCCTGCTTCCAGAATTCCTGGCGCCGGAGAATCTGTCGAACCTGCTGGCCCAATCTACTGTTCTTGTCATTTCTGCGCTCGGCCAGACCTTTGTGATCCTGACGGGCGGCCTGGACGTTTCCGTTGGTTCGATCATCAGCGTGACGACCACGATCATGACACTCGACATGCCCGAGGTTGTCCGTGTCATGCTTTGCATTGCGGTTGCGATCGCATTCGGACTGGCGAATGGATACGGCGTAGCAAGGCTCAACGTCCATCCGATCATCATGACCCTGGCAACAATGGGTATCGGCCAGGGATTGGCGCTTATCATACTTCCTATCCCCGGCGGGAAGGTGCCCGAATGGCTTTCGGCGTCAGTCGCGGGTTCGGTCGGGCCCGTGCCAAACTCGCTGCTCTGGCTGATCGCCGCTGCTTTCGTTGCCGCCTGGTTGCTTTATCGCAGACCGTTTGGCCTCTACCTGTTCGCCTCGGGTGGCAACGACTTCAATGCCCGCATGAATGGCGTCCCGGTCGAGCGCACAGTCATCAAAGCCTACATCCTGTCGGCGCTATTTGCTTGCGCTGCCGGGATGTTCCTCGCGGGCCGCCTTGCCTCGGGCGATCCCAAGGGGGGTGCCACCTTCGGAATTGAATCCGTTACCGCAGCAGCGCTCGGGGGTGTTCACCTGGCTGGCGGTATCGGCAGCATCCTCGGCACTGTCGCCGGCGCGGCTATCCTCGGCATCGTGAACAACGTGATGAACCTCGCCAACGTCTCGGCATTCCTCCAGTCGGTCGTGAAGGGCCTTCTGCTGCTGGCACTCGTCGTCTCGCAGCGTCGCAAAACGATCGGACTTTGAAAGAGATGGACCTCTCGATGACCACAACAGATGCGAAAATTGAGACGCCATCCCGCACTCTCACCGCAAGACGCGTGTTTTCCTGGGTGCTCGGCTTGCCCCCAGCATATTACGTGCTCGCAATCCTGATCGCTGTGGCCCCCGCGGTAAGTGCGACGCTGATCAATCCGAACTATTGGTTCGTGATCCTGAAACAGTCAGCGCCGCTCGGTATCGCGGTGCTGGCGCAATCTCTTGTCATGCGGGTGCGTTCGATTGATCTCTCGGTCAGTGGCGTGTTTGCTTTTTCGATCTATCTCGCCAGCTCCGGGCTCCTCAACAGTTACTCGCCCTTCGTCACGGCCCTGATGCCGATCGTCATCGGCCTTGGCGTCGGTCTGATCAACGGCGCCCTCGTGGCCTATGTCCGCGCCTCCGCGGTCATCGCGACGCTGAGCGTATCGGCGATCCTCATAGGGATCGTCCAATTCATGAGTTCGGGCCGTGCACCGGGTTCGACACCAAGCTGGCTTCGCGTCCTGACGAGCGGGAACATCTACGGCCTGTCTTACTCCGTGATCGTCTGGATCGGGATTTCCGTTGTCGTCGCACTGGCGTTCCGCTTCCTGATCCTCGGGCGATACTTCCGCGCTGTCGGCGACAATCCGAGGGCGGCGGAGATAACAGGCATACCCCTGGCCCGCACGATTTTTGTCTCCCATACGTTTGCGGGCACGCTGACGGGCATTGCCGCCCTGGTTCAAGTGTCGGCGCTGGCCGTTGGCACGATCAAGCCCGGCTTCGACACGTTCATGAACGCACTCGCCGCCACGATTCTCGGTGGGGTGACGTTCGGCGTCGACCGCGGTGGCGTCGCGGGGCCTTTCGTGGCGGTCGTCGCCTTCAGTTTCCTCTTCGCGATGTTGACAGTGTTCGGCATCCAGGAGCCCGGCAAGCTTATCGTCCAGGGCGGGATCATCGCTCTTGCTGCAATCATTTACGGAGCACGCGTCGGTCGCGTCTAGGCCGCACAGGATCTGCCAGATAGATCATTCCCGGCGTCAACGCGGGAAAATGCAGGAGAAAAGCATGGTGAAGATAACAGCGGCCGTCGCCGTAAAACCGAAAGCTCCACTTGAGTTTCGTGAACTTGAGCTGGCGGATCCAGAAGGCAATGAAATTCTCGTGCGGACGGTCGCTACGGGCATCTGCCATACCGACCTGTTGCTCCGGGATGGGATCTTTGGGCCTCCCGCCCCGGTCATACCGGGACATGAAGGTGTTGGCATCGTCGAGGCCATCGGGGCGGACGTCCAAGGGTTAAGGGTCGGCGACCACGTTGCGCTCAGCCAGAGTTCATGTGGCTTCTGCGGTGACTGCCGGCGCTCTCACCCGATGAACTGCCAGAACTACACCCAGTACAATCTGACGGGGCTTCGTCCGAACGGCAAAAAGGCCTTGCTCTGTGATGAGGTCGGCATCGGCAGCAACTTTGTCGGCCAGTCATCCTTCGCGACCCACATCCTGGCGACGGAAAACAACGCCGCGCAGCTTCCCAAGGATTTCGACCTGACGAATGCGGCCCCGCTCGGTTGCGGCATGGCAACGGGAGCAGGTACCGTTATCAACGCCATGAAGCCGGAGATCGGACAAACCATTGCCGTGTTCGGCGCGGGAGCAGTCGGCATGGCTGCGGTGATGGCCGCCAAGGTCCGGCGGTGCAGCAAGATCATCATCATCGACCTGAACGAGCAGCGTCTGGCCATGGCCAAGACGTTGGGCGCGACCCACGCCATCAACGGCCGGGACCCAGACGTCGTGGAGCAGATCCACGCCTTGACGGGCGGCGGTGCCGATTTTGCGATCGACGCCGTGGGTATCATTCCCGTCATCCTGAACACGATCAAATGCACGCGGGCAGGGGGCCATGTCGTCCTCCTCGGGCTCGACGCGCTCGGCAAGGACATTCCAATTCCGCTGGACCTCATGGTCTTCAACCGGAAAATTCAGGGTGCCATCCTCGGAGATCAGATCCCTCAGCTCTTCATTCCCCAACTGGTCGAGCTGAACCAGGCGGGCCTGTTCCCGTTCCAGAACCTGATCACAAAGTATCCGTTCGAGAAAATCAACGAGGCCATCGCCGATGCCGAAGCTGGCCGCGTGATCAAGCCCGTCATCGTCTTCAATTAGGAGCTTCCCACATGGCATCGAGCAAGTCCGACGAACAGCATCTCATTGTTGAGTTTAAAACATCGACGCGTAACCGGGACCGTGTCAACACACTGCTCCAGGAGTTTGTCGGCCCTGCCCGCGAGGAAGAGGGCTGCCTTTACTACAATCTCTACCAGCGCTCCGACGAGCCGAATACGTTCTTCATTCTCGATGGTTGGGCAAACGAGGAGGCAGCCGCGCGTCACGGAGAATCTGCGAACGTCAAGCGTGTTCTCGAACCGTTGCTTCCGTTGCTGGTAAGCCCCCCTTCCATCATTGTGAGCAGTCGCATCAGCGACTGAGCTTGCGATCGTGCAACACCGAAGGACCCGCCCGAGGCGGGTTTTTTCCAAAAGCTCGCGGGAGGGCGAAATGGAGCATCGAGTTGTCATCGTGGGAGGCGGTTTCGCCGGCCTCCAATTGGCCAAGGATCTCAAATGTCCAAACCTCTCGATCACGATCGTCGACAGACGCAATCATCACCTGTTCCAGCCGCTGCTCTATCAGGTCGCGACGACGGTCCTGGCGACGTCTGAGATTGCCTGGCCCATTCGCGCAGTATTCCGTGGAAGGAAAGATGTCACGACGCTTCTTGGCGAGGTCGTGGACGTCGATGTCGAGAAGCGGCTTGTCTCGCTCAAGGGCGGTCATGCCATTCCCTACGATACCCTTGTTCTCGCAACGGGTGCCCGTCACGCGTATTTCGGCCGGGATGAATGGGAGCCTTTCGCGCCCGGACTGAAGGCGCTGGAAGACGCCACCACCATCCGCCGTCGTCTTCTCCTGGCATTCGAAAAGGCGGAGCTGGAAACCGATCCCCAAGCGCGGGCGGCGCTGCTGACCTTCTCGATAATCGGCGCCGGGCCGACAGGCGTCGAAATGGCCGGGATCATCGCCGAACTGGCTCAAAGGACGCTTGTCGAGGAATTCAGAAATATCGATACGACTTCGGCGCGCATTCTTCTTGTAGAGGCAGGGGCGCGTATTCTGCCTGTTTTCCACGAGGCGTTATCGCAATACGCCGAGCGGTCCCTTGCGTCGATGGGCGTCGAGGTTCGCACGGGACGGCCCGTAACCGACTGCAACGAGGAAGGTATATCGATTGGCGACGAGTTCGTCCCGAGCCGCACGGTCATATGGGCGGCGGGCGTGCAGGCATCCAGGGCCGCCGTTTGGGTCGGGGCGGAGATAGATCGAGCAGGGCGGGCGGTCGTGCAGCCCGACCTCACGGTCTTCGAACACCCGGACATCTTCGTTATCGGCGATACCGCCTCCGTTAAGACCGGCGAGGGAATGCTGGTTCCTGGTATCGCGCCTGCCGCAAAGCAGCAGGGAAAATACGTCGCTCAAGTGATCAAGGCCCGCCTTAAGCAGCGCGCAGCGCCGCCTGCCTTCAAGTACAGACATCTTGGTAACCTTGCGACCATTGGACCAAGCTCCGCGGTGATCGATTTCGGAAGGCTGCGGCTGAAGGGCTCCATCGCCTGGTGGATCTGGGGCCTTGCCCACATCTACTTTTTGATCGGAACACGGAGCCGCATGGCGGTCGCGCTGAGCTGGCTCTGGGCATTTACCTCCGGACACCACTCTGCCCGCCTTATTACCCAGAAGGAGACGCTGAAGGACGAGGTTTAGCAGCATGGGCAGGAGGTGCGCTGGTCAACATGATATTTGAGAAGGGTGGGCAATGATCTCGTTGAGCTCAATGCCGACAATCGCCGCGCGTTCTCGTACAGACCGACCCGCGGCGCCGCCTAATTTAACAGCGTCGATCTGCTCGCCTAGATAAGCACATTGACTGTCTGCAAAGTGAAGCAATCGAGACCCGTCAATGATCCTGCCGGCGGTCCCGCCGGTGCGTTGATGGTCCTTTATCGGATTAAGGCGCTGAAGCAGCATCAGATCAGAACCGGAAGCATCTTCGGCTTCGAAGGCGCGGCCTCGTTCCCCGGCGATATGACGGGCATTGAGCAGCCGTGCGGCGTTCTCATTCCGGCGGCCGTGGAAAAATGCCATCCATACCGGTAATGCAGACCGCATCAAGGCAAACCTGGTGGTCGAAGCCGCCAACGGAGCCGGTTACCTTCGAGGCCGACAAGGTGCTGCGCGCACTCGTGGCGTCACCATCCTTCCCGATCTCTACGTCAATGCCGGCGGTGTGGTCGTCAGCTACTTCGAATGGGTGAAGAACCTGACGCATATTCCCTTCGGCCTGATGGAACGGCGCCGCCGCGAACGGCGCAACCAGACCATCGCAACAGCCCTCGAACGCATGACCGGCAAGGAATTCCCCGCCGATATCCGCGATGAGTTCCTCGAAGGCGGCGCCGAAACCGATAACCCATGACATCAACCAGGCGAACGAAAGTCGCTCCCGAGAGACTGTCCGGGATTTAGTGAAACGACTGTCCGGGATTTACCGGAATCGCTGTTCCGTTAATCCGAAATCCGCATCGTAATCCCGCGCCCCCGCGTAGCCGCGGCCGGGTGGCTGTCAAACTGCGGGTCGAATTGCGCCGATCAGAAACCAGCCGTAAGGTGTCAGCCAGCTCGGAAGAGCCCTAACCGCGTGTCAAGGCTCAATAGTAGAGCGCATCTCATTTTTTGCTAAACCGCGTGCAATAAACAGAAATCCGTCGGCAATCAGGTCGCGGAAATTTGTGGCCGGCCCTTTGTCTTTGTTGGCCTCGTGCGGCATGCAAGCACCACATCGACATGGCGGCGAAGGTAGGGCTTTGCAAAAGAATTTGCCCAGTAAACAATAACAGATTGACAGATTGTCTGATAATCAGTTTAGTCCGACTCAATACCCTGCCGCGATGGCGCGTGTTCCACCGGAGGAAAATTGTCAGACTCTCAATAAGCGCGCGTTGAATTCATTTGGTTGGGCGCGATAGGCCAACCGAATGGCATACGGACCAGCGAGCCGCGTGTAAAAGCGTACGATTTTCCCGATAGATGCCGTTCCCCAAAGACATCCATGGGCGCTTCTATTGAAGGTTCAACTGTGGCGCGGCCAGACCAAGCCGACGCGCGCCAAAGATGAGGTGACGCCGGACGTCGAAAAAGCCGATGGATTATCCGTCGATCATCTTTTCACCTCTTCGTGGCTGCCTGAGTAGGAGAGGCGGGAGACAACGTGATTTGGAGATAGGTGTGTGGATTGCCTGTTGAAATATGATCGAGGTGCTAGAACTCACGATTTCCCACATGGGCCGTTTTCCGCGTGAAACCGGTATCGCAGACACACAACGCACGCCCGGCGACGCCGACGGATCGGTTTATGGAAGGAGGACAGACCGCCGCCGGCTCTTATGCTGGCAAAGTATGCGTGTTGGTGGGCGCGTCAAACCCGGTCGGTTTCTGTCTCGCGCAGTCTTTTCTCGAAACTGGCTACCGTGTCGCCGTAGGCGATCTCGACCCTTCAGACTTCAGTTCATTAACCGCAGTCTCGGGGACGAATTTGTTTCCGGTTAAGGTCAATTTGAATAGGGACGTGTATGTCAATTCAATGGTCGATCAGGTCTACCTACGCTGGAGCCGGGTCGATATTCTGGTGAACATAGCCTTCCGTCGACGTGAATGCGCCGATCCGCTTTCCGCTACGGATCTTGGGCTTGATGCCGTCTCCAATCTAATAAGGGTGACAAGTGCTTTCGGCTCCCGGCTCCAGGGAGAGGAACTCGCTGTTGTCAATATTGCGTGGTTTGACGAGAAGACGCTGCTAGAGGCCGACCGCGAGGCTGTGCTCCAAGCGGCCTTACGAACCACGACGAGTGCAATGGCGAAGAAGTATATCGACACGGGGCTTCGAATAAACGCTGTTCATACCAGAAATGCGCGTTCTACATCTTGCGTTCAAAGCGAGACGCTCAGGACGCTTGTTCAAGCTGTCCAATTCCTTGCAAGTCCGGAACTGTCTGGAAAGCTCACGGGGAACGTCTTGGACATCGACCTGAAACCTGACGATAGTCCTTTCCGAGGATAATCCGCGACTATATTAACTTGGCGTTAAGGTTGATAGTTTGTGCGTCAATTCGACGTGGAAATCCTAACAAGATGTAAAGCGTTTAGCGTCTCGGCATTCGAACATTCTTCCTCTTCGTTTAGGTCAAATAACTAAAACTCCAAGAACGGGTGGCAGTGCCCGCTTTAGTCATCTGGAGGTTTTATGTTCGTCGATCGCTTGCTATCCGCTTTCAGCATCAGAGCGAAAGTCCTATTAGTACTGGTGCCGCTGGTCATGATACTGGCAGCCGTCGGCGTCGTGAGCCTGCAGGCGACCGGATTGCTGCAATCTCGCCTACGCCTATCGAGCGAAGTTCTCGAGACTTTGAGCGGATTTCGGGACGTCTCTGAGAGCATGAACCGGTTTTTGGCGCAGAGTTCGACGGAGAACCGTGATCAGGCCCTGGCAAGTCTAAGCGGGCAGGGCGCCACGATGCTGTCGCTTCAGAAAGCCGCCGCTGACGTTGGTAGTGACACTCGTGCTCTTGAAAGCAGTGAGTCCGCGATGTCTGCTATTTCTGACAGCATGGACCGCATGTGGTCCCTGCACAACGATGAGCTGTCCATTCGTCGTGACGTTGCCGCGAGCTTGACCGAGATCAAGCAGGTCGCGGCCGACCTGAAGCTGGCCGCGGTTAAAGTCCGTGCGCAGGTCCGCAACCAGGAAAACTCTGGCAAAACGATGCTCAGAGAGGCTACCCGCTCAATCGACACGGCGGCAATTATGCAGCGGTTGTCGGAAAATCTAGTGAACCTTCCGGCCAGCGCGATGCAAACCCCCGAGGCACAGCAACAGGCGCTCATGATTAAAAAGGCGATGAAAACTGTCAAGCGCGTCGTTGCTACGGGCGATGATGGACAAGCAGTCGCAAACTTGGAACAGGCAATCTCCAGGCTCGTCGCTAATTCCGGGCTGGATAGCGCTTTCCTTCACAGCATTGGGATCGACCTTAGTGCGTTTGCCCCGCGACTGCGAAATGACGCCATACAGCATATGATCGAGGGAACCCATGCAGTTCGGGGCTTGGATAAGCCATTGGCGGAATCGGAGACGCTCGTTGCGGCAGTGGCATCGGTAGGCCAGGATGCCGATTCGATTGAGATTGAGATAAACAACCTGTTGCGGGCGGCCAGCACGGAAAACCAGCAGCGACTCGTTGAGCAACTTACGAAACTGACGCGTGACACCGTAGCGGTTGGAGGCGTAGCCGGTTCATTGCCAGACTTCCCCAAAATGGAAGAGACCCTCTACTCACAGGGGGATGCCATCGAACAGAATACCGAGAAGTTGGTCAAGATTGCGGAAGGGCGGCAGGCGCAGTACGCAGAGGCGGATAAAACCGTCCAGTCGATATGGAAAAATCTCGTGTCGTTCGCGTCGACTCAGGAACATGACGCTCACCGGGAAAGCGATTTCGCCCGACTGTTGTCCGCAGCTGCTACCGTCTCGGGTGTCTTGGTCGCCCTCTTGGCTGGAGCCGGCCTGATGGCGACATTGCGCTCGCCAATCGAACGGATCGCAAGGCGCATGCAGGCGCTAGCAACCGGTGATCTTCGATCAGACATCGTTGGCTGCCAGCGGAAAGACGAAATTGGCGATATGGCTCGGGCGCTTGAAGTTTTTCGCGGAAATGCGGTCTCCAAGCTCGAAGTTGAAGCACGTGCGCAAAACGACCGGAAAACGGCTGATCAGGAGCGGACGGATCGTGAGTTTGAACGTGCCCAGCTTGAGAAAGAAGTGTCCAGCGCTGTACAAACACTCGGGGAGGCACTGTCTCGATTGGCGCGGGGAGACATCTCGCAAACGATCGACCGCCAGTTCCACCCCAATCTCGAGCAACTGCGGCGCGACTTCAACCACTCACTGTCCGTCCTCAGGGATACCGTGTCCCATATCGACGAAAATACCCAACAAATCAAATGGGGAACCAACGAACTTTTCAAAGCCTCCGATGATTTGTCACGCCGGACTGAACGACAAGCTGCTTCCCTCGAAGAAACCGCCGCAGCCGTCGAGCAGGTGACTGCGACGGTGAGGAACTCCTCGGAGAATGCCTGTGAGACACAAGCGTTCGTTTCTGCAGTCAAGGAACATGCAGAGGGCGCGGCCATCATTGTAACTGATGCTATTAGCGCCATGGGGCGAATTCAGGATGCATCTTACAAGATCGGTCAGATCATAGGATTGATCGACACGATTGCATTCCAGACGAACTTGCTTGCGTTGAATGCCGGCGTTGAAGCAGCTCGTGCCGGCGATGCTGGAAAAGGCTTCGCGGTCGTTGCACAAGAAGTACGCGAGCTTGCCCAAAGGTCGTCAGCCGCAGCGCTCGAGATCCGGCAGTTGATTTCAGAATCTTCCTCAGAGGTGGCCGTCGGTTCGGATTACGTCGGCAAGACCGGGGAGGCTCTGCACAGCATAGCGGCATCCATCGTGCAGATTTCTGATCGCATCGACCAGATCGTGAGTTCCAGCCGCGAACAAGCGACTTCGCTGGCCGAGATCAATAACAACGTCAATGTTCTTGATCAGGGGACGCAACAGAATGCAGCCATGGCTGAGCAGACAAACGCTGCAACGAAGACGCTTTCTGATCAGACTGTTGAACTCAGCGAACGGCTTGCTGGGTTCAAGTTATCAGATGACGGGCCGGCTCATCGGATAGGTCTCGCTGCATAAGGCAGCCGTGGTTAGGTTCGAAGCATTCCGATGGCGGGCCATGCCGCCATTCGATCGAATGAAGGTCACATACCCCAGCGCACGATTTCGCTTCGATGCGCCGGTCTCTCTCCTGGTAGCTCTTTGTCGCTCTCCGTCGCGCAGGATTCAGCACGGCCCGGGCCGACCTTAAGACAACGAAACTATCATCCAGTGCTCAGACTTTGAAAGGTGTCTATCCGTGTGCGTACGTGAGTTGATAATTGGATTTTTTCTCGCCGCAACCCTGGCTATCCCGCTGACGGCAAAGGCTGGCGGGCTCAGTGAACTGCCGCGGGAAGAGCGAAAGACCTACGAGTTATTGGACCCGCGGTTGCCCACGGGAGAGTCTGTATTTCGGAATTTCAAAGCAAAGCGAGCGCCACCGTGGAAAATTGGTTACGCCTCTAGCTACGCTGATAACACATGGCGTGCGAACGTCCTTGATGAATTTACAAATGAGCTTCTGCCGACTTTCAAGAAGGCTGGGCTGGTATCCGAGCTCGTCGTTACGCAGTCCAATCTCGATGATAGCGCCCAGATCAGCCAAATGCGGCAGATGGTAGATGATGGTGTCGACGCCATAATCATATGCTGCTCCAACCTTACAGCGCTCAACCCGACAATAGAGTACGCCTATTCGAAAGGCGTGCCTGTTATCTCATACT
Source organism: Rhizobium giardinii bv. giardinii H152 (assembly GCF_000379605.1). Taxonomy (GTDB): domain Bacteria; phylum Pseudomonadota; class Alphaproteobacteria; order Rhizobiales; family Rhizobiaceae; genus Pararhizobium; species Pararhizobium giardinii. The sequence goes on from NZ_KB902713.1 coordinate 189,279, forward strand.
CCGGTTACGTGACGTCGCCGTTCGCAATCAATGCGACAGAGAATAACATGCAAGGCGGTTTTGAGGCGTCAAAGTGGTTGGCTGAAGAAATCGAAGGCAGCGGCAATGTGCTGCTTGTGTCCGGAATCACTGGCTTCGCCTCCTCAGACAGCTTCCAGGTCGGCGCCACAAAGGCCTTGGAGTACTATCCCGAGATCAACGTCGTCGGACAGGTTGACGGGAAATGGACAGACAGCGTCGCACAATCTGAAGTGCAGAAATTCCTTGCCGCTAACCCTGGCCGAATTGATGGTATTATTGTTCAGTCGGGAGCCGAGTCTGGTGTGATCGACGCCGTCCGCCAGTCCGGGCGCGAGATAGTGCCGGTCGTGCTTGGGGGAGAAGCTTCGGCATCATGCTACTGGCGTAAGAATCCTGAATTTGTAAGCAGGAGCTTCCACTTCTGGCCGCCGCGCTCCGAGGCTCGTTTCGTATGGGACGTAATGATGCGCACTCTGCAGGGTCAAGGTCCGAAGATACAGTCCATTCTGCGACCGGCGATTCCTTACACGATCGATGATGTAAAGGCGGATCTGCCAGCCAATTGCGATCCTAATAGTGAAGACTGGCTCGAACCGAAGGATGCAGCTTGGTGGACTGCTGACGCTGCCGCTAAATATTTCGACAATCCAGCAGATCCACTTTCTTGGAGACCAACCAATTGATCTTGCATTGCTGTATAGTCGGTGAAACGCACCCCGCCCAGCCTCGGGCGAGGTCGGCGACGTGCGGGGAACGCCGCTTGTCGCGTCAGGAGGAATTCTAGAAACGTTGCGGTTCCAATGGAGCAACGATGTTCCTTGCCGGGGCACTCTCGCCCCGGACGCTGGGCATATTCTCCTGCGCTATTACTGATCCACCCCTGCCACACCCCCTCACGAAGTAGGACAACGTTCTCACTGCGCCAACCAATCCGCACTACGCGGCGAAAGTTGCCGCTCCGGAAGGCAGCCGTCCGACCACAACTGCAACAATTTGCGGCTCAAATGACTTGGGCAGCGTTCCCCGGAAGAACTCCTGATGGGATGGATGATGCATCCTATTTTGGTCCTTGGTAAGGAGCTTCACGATGAAGTCGCCACTAGAACCGCTTGGGCAGCCTTCCTTTTTTGTGGAAAGGCGCGATCGCCAGCGAGACGGAGCGCTGCATCACGATACCTCAACCGACCGAAGAGCGGTTCTTGAAGCGTTGCTCGGCGTGTTGCCCCTCCCGATTTTCTACAAAGATTGCCAGTGTCGTTACGTGGGCTGCAACAAAGCGTTCGAAGACCTCCTTGGTTACTCGCGCGATGAAATCATTGGGAAAACGGATCTTGATCTCGGTTCGACACAACTAGCGGAACTTTATTCTAGCGAGGATAATGCCCTTCTCGAAAGGGGTGGATCCCAAGTCTCCGAGCGTAAGATCGCCATTGCAAGCGGTGTCGTGCTAGATGTTGTCTGTAACAAGGCCGTTTTCAGAGTTGAGGACGACGAGCCCGCCGGTTTGATTGGTGTTATAGTCGACATTACCGAGCACAAGCTGGCAGAGCAGGAGCTCAAAAACGCCCTTGAACTCGCCGAAGGGATCGTCACTGCCATTCCAGATGTTCTCTTCGAGGTGGACGAGGAGGGGCGTTATCTTCAAGTTTGGACCAGAAATCCGGAACTCCTAGCCCAGCAACGGGAGATGCTCCTCGGCAGGACGGTCAACCAGGTTCTCGCGCCTGATCAAGCGGCCATCGCAATGGAGGCGCTTCGAACTGCAAGCAATGAGGGAGTTGCCTACGGCCGATGCATTTGCGTCTCATTGCCGAACGGCGAGACACGGTGGTTCGAGCTGTCTGTGGCCAGACGACCGAGCGCCGATCCTGACGCCGCCACGACGCTCCTGGCATTCTCGCGCGATGTCACCGAACGAAAACAGGCGGAAGACGCCATCAACTACGTGCGGACGCAATTGCTGAGCGTGCTTCAAACAATTCCTGATATGGTTTGGGTAAAGGACGTGGATGGTGTCCACCTATTGTGCAATCATGCCTTCGAGCGGCTGACTGGGAAGACGGAGGCGGAGGTCGTTGGAAAAACCGACCTCGAGTTGTTCGGGGCTAAAAGAGCTCGGATTTTCCGAAAGTCTGATAAGGCTACAATCGAGGCCGGTGGCATTCTGATGGACGAGGAATGGGTGGTTTCGTCGGAGAACGGTCAATCCATCCTTCTCGAAACACGTAAAGTTGCGGTCCTCGGCGCAGGTGGAGAAGTTACCGGAGTCCTGGGTGTATCTCGCGATGTCACGGAACTGAACGCCTCGCGGGAAAAAATCAAACAGATGGCCTTCTACGATGCGGTGACTTGTTTGCCGAACCGATTGATGTTTAACGACCGATTGCGACAGGTGGTCAGTGCCGTGTCATCGCAAGGTAAGCGTGCCGGGATAATGCTGATAGACATCGACCATTTCAAAGTTGTCAACGATACGATGGGTCACCCGGTCGGTGATCAATTACTCTGCCAGGTTGCTGCTCGGCTTAAAGCATCGGTTCGCGACCGAGACACCGTTGCCCGGTTCGGCGGCGACGAATTCGCCATCCTGCTGCCAGAAATCCGGAAAGCCGACGACCTCGATCGGGTTGCCTGCGCGATCCTCGAGAGGTTCAAAGATTGTTTCCTACTGGATGGCAAGGAAGTCTACGTTTCATGCAGCGTAGGCATCGCGGTCTCGCCCGACGACAGCACAAATGTCAATGACCTCGTGAAATACGCCGACTCGGCGATGTATTTTGCCAAACGCTCGGGAAGAAACAGTTTTCGCTTCTATTCGAAGGACCTGACCGTAGACGTGGAGGAGCGCATGCACTTGGAATCTGAATTGCGCCGCGCTATCGAGCGCGAAGAATTGGAGCTGCACTACCAGCCCAAGGTGCTTCTGGCCAGCGGCGCAATGGTTGGTTCGGAAGCGTTGTTGAGATGGAATCATCCCCAAATGGGCATGATTCCGCCCGCCCGCTTTATTCCGGTCGCGGAGGATACGGGGCTAATCGTTGAACTCGGGCGATGGGTGCTGCGTGAAGCTTGCGAGACAGCGAAGGAGCTGAACGCCGATAGCCAGCAACCGCACAAGGTGGCAGTCAACCTTTCGGTTAAGCAATTCCAATGTGCACGGTTGGCAAACTCGATCGCGGAGATTCTCGATGAAACCGGCTGCCGTGCGGAATGGATCGAAATCGAAATCACGGAGAGCCTGCTTTTGGATCGGAAAGACAATACACTGCAGACGCTTCTCAAGCTGCGTCAGATGGGATTTTCAATTGCTATCGATGATTTTGGCACCGGCTATTCGGCGCTCAACTATCTCGCCCGCTTCCCAATCGATACCCTGAAGATTGATCGGTCATTCATAAATAGCGCAGACAAAAGGAACGAAGAGTTGGTCAAGGCAATCCTCTCCATTGCGCAGTGTCTCGGACAGAATGTGGTGGCAGAAGGTGTTGAGACCGCCGAGCAGGAAGCATTTCTAGCGGCGAACGGATGCGGTTCGGCCCAAGGCTTTCTTTACAGCAAGGCCTTACCCAAGACGGAGTTCATCGCTCTGTGGCAGAGCTCGTCCGCCACCGGCTACGTTTCAGGTGAAATGAGGCGTTTTGGATGATTGCTAAGTGAACGTCGCGAACCGATTTAGCGGCAATTACCATCGTCGGCCAGAGCCTGCGGCCGCCGGTCTTCCGGGGCGCGCAAATCGTCTCGGCGTCTTAGGTCGTCCTGGGCACACTGAAGGCGCCGTGGATATTGCAAGCTTGGCGGGCCTGGTTGGTGTCATCTGCGAGATCGCCAATGACGATGGGACCATGTCGCGACTGACAGATCTCGAGAAGTTCGCGAACGCCCATGGCCTGCACATAATAACGATCGACGCTTTGATTGAGTACTGCAGTAGCCACGATCTCAAGGTCAAGCGTTACGCGCAATCGCGTATGCCAACGCCATTTGGCGCATTCAATGCGATCGCCTACCGCGGCGGATTGACTGGAACAGAACACGTAGCATTGACACTTGGCGAGTTGCGCGAACAGGAGGACTTCTCGACGCGTGCACTCTGAAAGTCTGATGGGTGAGGCCTTCCGCTCCCTGCAACTCGAAATGCCCCTTCGAGCGGTCCAGCTATCGGGTGCGGGTTGCGTGATCTATATGCGCGGCCAAGAGGGACGTGGCATCGGCTTAGGAAACAAGATCGCGGCCTACAGTTTGCAGATTCATCGTTTGACACACTCGAGGCCAATCGGGCACTCGGCTTTGCATCCGATTCCCGTGGCTACGATGCCGTTGCGGAAATCATCCGCGACCTCGGTATACGTCGCAGAGGCGCTCGCGGGGAATGGCAGAGTTTTACGGCTGCGCTGGCGCACCATTGTTGCTTCGGAGGACAAGTATTCGAATTGCTCGAAAGAAATTTCGACAAGTCACGGCACAAGTTCCATAATAGAACTTACCTGATTTTGGCTAAGTCTCTCGAATCATTTGTTAAATGGCGAGTTTTTGCGCCCCATGGCGTGAAAATAACGGTCCGCCTCGTCCCTCACATCGGAACATCAAATTTCGTGACGTTTATGCTTCGGCCTCGAGCGCATGCTTCACGCGCACAACCAGCAGTGCCACGGCAACACTGATCTACGGCTCGCCCGAGCCAATGCTTTTGCCACGGATCGAAACACCGGTCTTGTCCAGATGTCACTTGTGCCGAGCCGACCGGAACTGCGGCGGCGAATGTGGTTTGCGAAGATACGACCAAATTTCCCTGCCCACAGGCCAGATCGTCTGGTGCGAGACAATGATCCCACGAGCGGCCCAGCATGTCCTCGACCATCCGCAGTGTCAAAAAGGGAAACGGAACCAAAGCCACACCGCATGGGCAATAATTTCAGTAGGAAAGCGGTGGCGGAGATAAAGTGGATCACGGTCCGTTATGCCCAATCATGGCACGGCGTATCTCAAGGTCCGTTGCCGTTACGATCCCCTCAGGGGCGTGCGTTTGCGACGAGAAGTTCGGACTTCGGGACGGGCTTACTATAGTAGAACCCTTGTGCCACAGCGCAGCCGCTTTCAGCCAAGAATTTTTCTTGTTCGACCGTCTCCACGCCCTCAGCGACCACATTTTGCCCTAGGCAGCGCGCAATCGAGAGAATTGCCTTCACCAGTTCCCGACTTCGCTTATCCGATCGATTGATGAATGACCGGTCAATCTTGAGGGTATCAATGGGAAAGTTAGCCAAATAGCTCAGAGATGAGTAGCCGGTGCCGAAATCATCGATCGCTATGGAAATTCCGCTCGCATGCAATTGAGAGAGTGTCGTCGAAACGCCCTCGCAGTTGTGGAGCAGGAGACTCTCAGTTATTTCGACCTCGATCCACTCCGCACGACAACCGGTTTCCTGCAATACGTCCGCGATCGTTTGCGACAAATGCGGGCATTGAAACTGCTTAGGAGACAAATTTATCGCGATCTTGTGCGGGGGCAGTCCATCTGCATTCATGGCGGCAGCCATCAGACACGCCTCATGCAGCACCCAGCGTCCCAGATCGATGATCAATCCGGTTTCCTCGGCGACACCTATGAATTCTCCCGGAGGGATCATTCCCTTCTTCGGATGATGCCATCGAAGCAGGGCTTCTGAACCGATCACCTTTCCGTTGTCCAAAAGGACCTTTGGCTGATAATGGAGTTCAAGGTGCCCATGTCTCATAGCTAGGCGTAGGTCTGATTCTAGCGCCAGACGCTTTTCAGCCCCAATCGTGAGATCCCTTGAGTAGAAGCGGAAGTTGCTACGTCCCGAACGCTTCGCCAGATACATTGCAGAATCCGCATATTTCACCAAATCGTCGGGTGCCTCGCCGTCATTTGGAAATACCGATATCCCGATGCTGCAGGATACGAAGAACTCCCTGTCGGAAAGCATGAAACGTTCTCCGAATGCGGCGAGCATTCTGCTGGCAATTTGAGCCAAATCGTCATTGTCCTTAACATTCGGAAGCAAGACAGCAAACTCATCGCCACCGAGTCTCGCCACTGTGTCGCTGGTACGGACGCCTTCTTTCAAGCGGGTCGCCACCTGCCGCAGCAACTCGTCACCGACGGGATGTCCCATAGTGTCATTGACTGCTTTGAAATGGTCCATGTCGACGAGCATCACCCCGGCTCGCTGGCCCGCCGAAGCCGCGTCCCCGATCATCTCGCGTAACCGTTCATTGAAAAGTGTCCGGTTAGGCAGGCCGGTCAGAGAATCGTAGAATGCCATCTGACGGATTTTCTTACGGGACGTGTCCAGTTCGGTGATATCGCGGGCGACGCCGAGAATCCCGGTCAGCTTTCCCCCCGTGAATACCGGAACCTTACGAGTTTCCAAAAGCACTGATCGGCCGTCCTCGTGAGCGGTGAACCGTTCCTCATTGATGAGAATACGGCCGGCTTGCATGGCCTCCTCATCCTTGTCCCGAAAAAACTGTGCGAGCTCGGCAGTAAACAGATCATAGTCCGTTTTCCCAACGATTTCCGCTTCTGCCTTGCCGACCAATCCTTCGAAGGCATGATTGCACAACAGATATTTGCCTGTTACGTCTTTCAGCCATACCATGTCCGGAATGGTCTGCAAGACACTTAGGAGGCGAGCCCGAGCTTCAATAGTCGTTCCCTCGGCGTGCTTTCGTTCGGTAATATCGCGAGATAACACAAGAAAAGTGACGGTTGAGTGATTGCTGCTTGGTCGCTTTGCCACCGAGAGTTCAAACCAACGGGATTCGCCGTTTGGTAGGGCGATACGGACACACCGACCGTAGGAGGCGCCGGTTTCGTCGGCTTCTTCAAGTGCCAGCATGGCGATGTCGCCCTGATCTGGAGGGAGCACATCGCGGACAAGCTTGCCGAGCAGTACTTCTTTTCGCTGCGCCAGGAGCTCCTGATTCCTTGCCCAGACCTGCAGGTAGCGACCGTCGGCATCTACCTCGAACAGAACGTCAGGAATGGCGGCGATAATTCCCTCTGCGAATTCAAGAGCCTCTTTGAGATCATGCTCCGCACGTTTTCGCTCTGTGATGTCCAACATTGCGCCAACCAAGCCGATCCTGTTACCGGCGATATCAGTGATCGCTGTTTTGCTGAGTAAAAGATCAACTACGCCACCATCTTCGGCGGTGGTCTTTGCTTCATATTGCTGAACACCGCCATTTGCAAAAAGCGCCTCGTCCAACGCGGCATACGTCTCGGCTATGGGTGCGGGTACCAAATCGAAAACGGTTTTTCCGATAATCTCTGCCCTTGAGCGACCGGAGAAGCTTTCGAACGCCCTGTTGCAACCAAGGTGTACCCCCTCTCTGTTCTTGAAGAAGACGGGTAACGGGATCGCGTCGAGTACGACGGCACTGGACATCTCTTCGGCGTCGAATGGCATGTCGACGGTTGTCTCAGAATGCCGGGGGGCCGCCCCAATAGACTTCTCAAAGGGTTGCGCCAGACTCGCGACATCCGCGTCGTGACCATGCGATGAACGGACAATGGAGGCCTCCGAAAATGGCGGTACCGTGCCCGTGGCAAGCGGAGGACTGGCATTGACCGCATTGCGAAAGGCGTGACGCCCCTGTTTGATTTGAGCATCAATCGCCATCTGCGTTTCTACAGGCTGTCCGAGGCGGGATGTTCGTTCCGTTTGACGTAACTGTTTCATGTGCCTGTCCTCTTTACCACGTGGCTGAACAATCATGCGTCAAGCCAGAGTTTTGTTAGGACCGCACAAGTCATTTGGCGGAGTACCATGCCGCGACCCCACCGGGATATCGCTCTCGTTCACAATCATCAAAGATGCGCATTTTACTGTGGTCGGCGACGCCGCCCATACGATTTAGAACGCTTGCCAATCATCGTTCGAAGGCGCGAGTGCCAGGTTACCGCGGCGCATCGGATAGTTTCCGCCGTCAACCCTTGTCTGACCGGCTGGGGACCTCTTTCCAAGTTCGCCCGTCACCGTCTGTGGCTTGAAATCCGCGCTCTTTTCTTCGAAGTGAAAATGTCTCAACAGCGCGGCTAGGCTTTGGCTCTCTTGGGCGAGGTGTGATCCTGCAGAATTCATCTCCGCGACCATGTTCGCATTTTCTTGAGTGGCATGGTCCATATGATTGACCGCGCCGTTGATCTCGCGCAGGCCCGACGATTGTTCCTGGGAGGCCGTTGCGATTGCGTCCATATGAAGATTTACATCCTGCACAAGCTCTTCAATCGTTCTCAGGCCCGATCCGGTTTCGCTCACGAGCCTTACGCCCTCGTCGACGGCCAGAGCTGAATTGCCGATGAGATCCTTGATTTCTTTCGCCGCTGTCGCTGAGCGCTGTGCAAGCTCCCTGACCTCCTGGGCAACAACCGCAAAGCCTTTTCCCGCGTCGCCAGCACGCGCTGCTTCGACGCCGGCGTTCAGCGCCAGGAGGTTCGTTTGGAAGGCGATCGCATCGATGACGCTGATGATCTGCGCAATCTGTTTAGAGGAGTTTTCAATGCGGTTCATGGCTCCGATAGCATTGCGTACAACGCGACCGGACATTTCCGCATGATCTCGCATCTGTCGGACGGTTCCGCGCGCCTCAGCCGTCCTCTTTGTCGTCGATACAACGTTGGCGGTTATTTCCTCCAACGCGGCTGCAGTTTCCTCGAGCGAAGCCGCCTGCTGCTCGGTGCGTCTTGAGAGATTTTCAGATGCGGCCGAGACGCCAGAGCTGCCATTCGCGACCGTTTCGACTGAATGGCCGACGGTAACAAGCGCGCCCCGGAGCTGACGAATGGAAGCGTTGAAATCCCTGCGCAAACTTTCAAATTGTGGCGCTAACGGCTCCTCAATCTCATAAATCAAGTCTCCGTCCGCCATCCGCTTCAACCCGGTTGCCAATGCCGTCGTCGCTCGGACGAGGCGCTCTTCTGCTTCTTTTTCAGCCCTTGTCTGAATATCCAGCTTCTCTTTGTCAGAACGAATGCGCTCAGCTTCCGCGGATGTCTCCAGGTGATTTTTTTGTATGGCCACGCCGCGGAAAAACTCAAGGCAACGCGCCATGTCCCCGATCTCGTCGCGTCGGATCGTCAAGGGCACCGGCGCCGATGTATCGCCTTCTGCGAGTGCCTTCATCCGGCTTGTCAGTGACCGAATGGAGCTTGAAATTCTCCGAACGACCGAAATGCACAGAATGAGTACCGTAGACATGATCAGAAGCGTGGCGCCGGAGTAGCCGATAAAGGCATTGCGAAGATCGGCGTACCGCTGAAATGCCATCCCGTCCAACTTGTCGCCGGTGCGCATAATGAGTCCGGTCAACAAAGCAGCCCGCTGTTGGGTCATTTCATTCCATCGATCCAACGTCTCGGTGGGGAACGAAACGGCCGGCTGGTTCGCATACATCTGATCGCGAACGCCCGCGATGAACTTGCCTGCGGCGCTGGCCTCGAAGTCGTCATAAGATTTGACGAGATCGGCAGGGAGAAATTCGTGCATCGTAGGCACATAAAGCTGCTTTAAATTTTTTGACTGTAAGAGGGACGAGAATAGATCGACGGACATTACTGAATTTTTGATGTAGGCTCGGCCGGGCCTGATCTCCAGCAAACTAGCTTCCGTGATCTGCATCAGCGCGTGAAAACCGGTAATTTGACGTGCCAAATCCAAATCATTGACAGTCGCCCCAGTGCGACGGACGAGCTCCAAACCCGCAACGGCAGCTGGGCGCAAGGCAACGGCTCCCTCCGCCTCGCCAGCCGTTCCGTCATCGACGCGCCGGCGGAAGCTGTCGATATTCTCCCGCCTTTCACGAATGATCTGTACTGCCCGCTCTATGGCCGGATCGTCAAATGCATTTTTCCAAGAGTCGTAAGCGGAAAAGACCGCTGTAAAAGCGCTGTCCGATGCGGCTCGCTTTGCCCGACGGACGTCGGCGCCTGCAAACGCTTCGGCCGCTATAGCTTGGGCGAGGAGTCCGCCTTCCCGCCCAAGTTGCTGCGTTGTTTGTGCGCTTCGGAACGTAGAGTATTCGTGGTAATATCCCAGTGATGTTGATACTCCGATGATTAGGAACGCCGTCAACGGGATAATTGCCAAAATCATTAGAAGTATAGATAGCGGCAGTCTCGACATATGTTCCTCATAGACTTTAAATTACACCGGCTTCCATTAGCGACGCGGTCCAGAAAATTCTGATGTCGACCGCTATGTGTGAGATGAGCGCGGCACACTTACCATATGATTAACCCGTGTACTGGTTTGGAACTGCGTTGCGCAGATCGGAACATCGTTGCGTTCAGGGGATCATCTGCAAGACAGATCTTGGGCCGAGCCAGTTGCTGGAGAGTTCTATTGCTATCAAGCCTTGAAGGGGGTCGAGCGCGCCGGCTGATCGGCAATCCGCCTATGATATACGCAATGTTTCCGAGGGAAGTACTCCATAGCGCTTGCGATAGTCCGCAGAAAACCTGCCTCTATTTACGAAGCCCCATTTCAGAGCGACCTGCGTGACCGAGAGGCCAGGCTCGCCTGTCATCAGTTCCTGATGCACTGATTCCAACCGTAGGTGCTGCAGAAATGCCAGAGGGGTCGTATTTCGAAAGTTGCGAAAACCGTTCTGAAGAGTGCGTCGGCTTACGCCACAGGCCGTTGCGATTTCCTCAAGAGATAGCGGCCGAGCAATATTGGCGCGCATATAGTCGACCGCCCGCTTAACGGCCTTGGGTAAGGGTGGTTCAGCAACGCGGCATAACTCGAGTGAGTAGCGATGCTGCGCAGCTTCGATCAAAAGCTCCATCGTCGTTTCGGTGAGGTGGTTAAGTGCTATCGGTGATTGCTGAAGGATTCCGTCTCGTAATCCAGCATACAGCATTGGTACCAGTTGCACCAAAAGAGAGCCGAACCCGACCGACAGGTCGATTTCTGGCGAGAAATCGAGGCTGCCTCTTATTGGCGTATTGAGCCGACGTCCTAAGCGGCGCGTCAGTTCATCGTGGGCGATCCTAAGACCCAAATGTTTCCTGGGCCCAATGAACTGGGTTGTACTCGCCGACATGCTGTTCACGAAAACGCCACGCCTTCCCTCTGACGGGATTTGTCTGCCGTCCACGGTAACGACCGATCGCCCATGTAGTGGAAGCATGACTATGTTTGCCTCCGCCGGTCCCCGGTGCTGTACCGTGAGGTCGCCCTCGTAGTGCGCGGCAATAACTGCAATCGGGCCATTGGCGATCGCATGTATATCGTAGGCGATCGTCTTAGCGCCCTCTACATGCGCTGGTGATTGCGGGGAAAGCCTGGAAAGCGCTTCCGCGAGTTCCTCGCTGCAGGTGCCTTTGAGCGAGAAATGGTCAATCTTAGAGGGGGACACTCTCAAACTCTCCATTCATCACTTCCTTCACGAAACGGTATCCGAGCATGAGGTCCGCCTATCGCCATCGAGGGGCGGTGAGGTCATGGGGTGGGATGTGGAACAGGTTGGCAATCGCGTCATGGATGGAGCCGAAGCGCTACACCCGGCATGAACTCTCGTTTTACAGCATCGTAGGATCGAAGCTTGTCGTTGGCGAAGTACGACCAAATTTCTCGGCCCACAGGCGGATCGTCTGCGAGACAATTATCCCAGGACCGGCCAGATGTCCTTGACCATCCGCAGGCGCAAAAGCGAAACGGAAAAAAAGCCACACCGCGTGGGCAATAATTTCAGTAGGAAAGCGGTGGCGGCGATAAAGTGGATCACGGTTTGTCATGCCCAATCATCGGACAGCGAACCCAAGGTCCGTTCCCCCCGTCGGCACCTTCGAAACGCGCTTTTCTTCTGGTGTATCGGAGGCCACCAACGCAGGAGTTCCGCTCTCCCTCTGCGGGCACGTGGAACGTCTGCTCGTCAGATACGAAACATTGGACATCGCCGTCGCCGCGGCTGGGTGATCGACACGAAGGCCGCTTTCGTCGATCTCGCGGCAATATTCGATCAGGGCTTCGATGGTCACCATGAGGAGGCCATGCCGCTCGGCGAATTCGCTGAGCTGCGGAAGACGCGCCATAGTGCCGTCGTCGTTGGCGATTTCGCAGATGACACCCGCTGGCTCGAGCCCGGCCAGCCGAGCGAAATCCACCGCGGCTTCCGTATGGCCGGGGCGTCCGAGAACACCAGATGGGTTTGCCCGCAGAGGGAGTATGTGGCCTGGCCGTGACAGGTCCTCCGGCATCGTCGATGCGTCGGCGAGCGCCCTGATGGTCTTGGCGCGGTCTTCTGCGGAAATCCCGGTCGATACGCCTTGTATCAGGTCCACCGAGACAGTGAACGCTGTCTGCATGGAATCCGAGTTACGCTCCACCATGAGGGGGATATCCAGTTCGTCTAGCCGGTCCCCGGTCATCGGAACGCAGATCAGGCCGCGCGCATAACGCATCATGAAGGCAACATGATCGTTCGTCACCTTGTCCGCGGCAACCAGGATGTCGCCTTCGTTTTCCCGGTTTTCGTCGTCCACGACGATGATCATCTCTCCGGCGGCGATTGCTTTAACCGCGCTCTCGATGGAAGCAAACTTCATGGTCTTCTCCTTGAACTAAACATGGCCCAGAGTGCGTGCGAGTTCGCGGTCGACCCGCGCCCGGAGTTCCGCAGACGGTGCCGAATCTGGAAAGTCGCCGTCCATCGCATAGATGAAGTCACCGCGAACCTCGGCTTTGAAGAAGCCCATCAATGATCGCAGGTGAGCCTCGACGTGCTCGCCATGGGCCTCGGCCTTACCCGTTGCGAATATCAATACGGGTTTCCCCTGCAGAGCTGTCATTTCGAAGAGGTCGAAAAGATGCTTGAGAAGACCGGTCATCGAGGACTTGAAGACCGGTGTCCCCACGACGAGGACGTCCGAAGACTGGATTGCGTCAAGGACGGTCGCAAGTCCAGCAGGAGCCTCCGAACGCCACAGGGTGGTTCCTAAAACCGGGAGAACATCGACCAGGTCAAACAGGTACCGGGCGTGCCCGGGCGGGACGCTCGAGAGTGCGTATTCCCCGAGCGCCCGCGTCTTCGAGGGGCGCGTGACATTGCCGGTTATCGCGACAATCTTCATTTTGCCGGCCTTTCGATCAGATCTGGTTGCGGATGTGAGCGGTACGAGCGTAGACGGCCACCATCGGTACGATCAGCAGACCGACGATCGCCTGTTGCGCGGCGAAGCTCAGGCCTAGCCCAACCAGCAGGGACGTCAATACCGTCAATACGAGTACCCCGAGAACGGTTGCCCCGTATCCGCCTGCGCCTCCAAGCAACGAGGTGCCGCCGATTACAACGGCCGCAACGGTGGTAAAGAGATATGGGTCCCCGACGCCAACGAAGCCGCCGCCGGAAAACCCGAGCAGCAATACGCCCGTCAGTGCCGACATCGCCCCACTGATACCGTGAATGCTGGTCCAAACCTTGGTTTCGGAAATTCCAAGCCGTGCCGCTGCAGTCCTGCTGCCCCCGACTGCGTAGATGGAGCGGCCGAACCATGTGTTATACAGAGCCCAGATGGTGACGAGCGTGACGAGGAGCCAAACCAGCACCACGGGCGGCAGGGGCAGCCCGAAGGTCTTCCCGTTGAACGCGGCGAAATTCCGGAGCCAGTCCGGTACGGGGGCGAAAACCGTGCCACCGTAGTCGGAACCGATGGAGGTGTAGAGTTGTACCGCACCGACAAATGCGAAGCCGACACCCAGCGACATGATGAGGGCCTGGCCCTGCAGCCTGAAGCTCAAAAAGCCGTTCGCGAGCCCGATTGCTGCTCCCAGGAGAACGACCACTATCACGGCCAGCCAGGCAGGCATCCCTGTAACCAACAGGCTTGGAAAGAGAATGTTCGCTCCCCCGATGACATACGGAATGGAGAGATCAAGCGCGCCGACCATGGCACATAGCGTCTGTCCCAACGATGCAAGCCCCAGGAAAGCGGCAAGCAGCAATATCGAACGCGCGTTACGGGGCGAGATGAACCCCGGAACGAGGATCGTACCCAGCACGAGAAGTGCGGCAAGCAGAGCGAAGCCGATTACGATGCTGCGCTGCAGCTTTACCGACCGTCCTGTGATTTGGCTCATCGTCTGTTCCGTTGCAAGTGAAGTCATTACCAGTCCTCCCTAGAAAGCCGTGCGCCGGGCCGTCATGAACACGTTGACGAGGAGCGATGCCACGAGGATCAGCCCGAAAGCCATTTGTGTCACGAACCCCGTCACGCTTCCGAAGCTGAAGGCCGAAAGCAGGTACGAGATGAGGAACATGTTCAGAGCACCAAGCGTCGACCCCAAAGCTCCCCCTCTCCCGCCAGCCAGGTTTGCGCCACCGAGCACCAGAGCGGTAACCGCCTGTAGCGTGTAGCTGCTTCCCTGGGTAGGATCGCCCGAAGAGATCAATGCCGTATAGCTGAGCGCGGCAAGGCCGACGAAGACGCCGCCGAGGAGATGAGCGCAGATGCGTACGGTATTGACTTTCACTCCGCTCGTGTAGGCCATCCGTTCGTCAGCGCCTGTCATGCGGAGGTGGGAGTAAAAGGTGGTCCTGCGCATAAAGGCCCAAAGAGCCAAAGCCGCGAGGACGATGATCAGCACCGGAGATAAGATCGTGGTTCCTGCTCCCCACGTCATCATCCAGTCCGGCGCAACGCCGCCCGGCCTTGACATGACCATGAGGTTCAAGCCTGAGAGGACGAGGAAGCTGGAAAGCGTAACGATGATGGGGGCGACCCGGACGTAGATGATGATGAGTGCCTGCAGCAACTGGTACAGTGCGCCGACCGCCACCACCCAGCAAATCACCGCGAGTGGCGACGTGTAACCACTTGCCGAGAGCCAGCCGATCAGGGTGACGTTCACGAAACCCATCAACGGGCCAACGGAAAGGTCGACCGAACCGCGGCCTGCCATCACGATCGGTGTCAGGGCCAGCGTCGTGAGGATCAAAGGTGCTGCGACGATGATTGCTCCGCCCATTCCGGTTGCGGTAAACAGCCGCGGCGAGAGCACGGCCGCGGCGACGAGCAACACTGCGAAAAGAACGAGCGGTACGGCCAGCGACCTGTCGAGCGCGGGAAATCCAAAACGTTGCGACATCAGTGTGCCTTTCTCTCTTTGGAGAATTCCATGGTGTCGGCAACCGAGCGGCCGAACATTGCAGCGAGAATGGTTTCTTCGTTGATGTCCGGGCCGTCGAGGGAGCGATGGATGCTCCCTTTGTGAAAGACATCGACGCGGTCGGCGAAACCAAGAAACTCCTCGATCTCGCTCGAAAGGTAGATTACCGAGCCGCCACCTTCGGCAAACAGCCGAAGCTCGCGATACAGGTCGCGTTTGGTGTTGAGGTCCACGCCCCGAGCAGGGTCGTTAAGAACGATCACTTTGGGGTCATTGGCGAAGGCACGACCGATCAGGACCTTCTGCTGGTTACCACCGGAAAGGGACGTAATCCGGTTGTCCGGATGGCCGATCTTGACGCGGAGCCGCTCGACCTCCCGGGCGAACGTCTGCTTCAGCTTTTTCCGCCTGATGACACCGAACGGCCCGAGGTTCTTCTGGTAGATACCGATGGCGAGGTTTTCGAAAATGCTCTGCTGCGGGAAAATTCCTTCCCGCTTCCGGTCTCCGGATACGTACACAATGCCCTTGTTCGTGGCGTCGTCGAGCGTGCTGACTTTGACGAGACCGGTGCTTTCCGTATTCAGGATCCGGACCTCCCCTCCGAACGGCGAGATAATCCTTGCGACCAGTCGCACGAAGGCGTCCTGGCCCTGGCCGTCCAGTCCCGCAACGCCCACGATAGATCCCTGCGGAAGGACGAAGTCGAACGGTTGCGATGCCTCCTGGGGGCGCGCGCCATGGACGGAAAGAGCCTCCTTGCGATCACCCGGCAGGCCCGCTGCAGACGTTGAAGCAGCGGCGGAAATCTGGCGGTCTTGAGGGGTCATCATGCGCAGGAGATTGGCCTCGGTGATCTCGGATTTCTCAAGGACACCGACAGTGAAACCGTCTCTCAGTATTGTCGCCCGATCGGCGATCCGGACGAGCTCGGCGATGCGGTGCGTGACGATGATTACAGCGCACCCCTCGGACCGGAGCCGATCGATCTCTTCGTGGAGGCGGACGGTCGCGTCGAGATCGAGTGCAGCCGAGGACTCGTCCAGGATCAAGACCTTGGGTTTCCTCAGAACGGCCCGGGCGATAACGATCCATTGCTTGATGCTGAGCGGAAGATCACCGACGTTCTGCCGGAGATCGACAGGCTTTCCCACCAGGCGGTCGAGGAGGCTTTGCGCAACGCTTTCACGTTCCCTGGAGGATTTCCGAAGCGAGAACAGGTCCTCGCTTCCTACGAAAAGGTTGTCGAGGACACTCGCTTCATCGGCGACCAGGACTTCCTGGAAGATCGTAGCGAGGCCAACCCCTTTGGCATCGACTGGCGAGGTGATGGACTTGCCAAGGATCAGGACAGATCCTGCATCGGCAGCGATAACGCCGGACATGATCTTCGCCATGGTGCTCTTGCCGCTGCCATTCTCGCCAACGATCGCGTGCACCTCCCCTGCCCTGGCGACAAAATCGCATTTCTTCAATGCCTTCGTTTCGCCAAACGATTTGGCAACGGCCGTCATGCTTACGGCGACGTCATTCGTCATGCCGATCCTCCCTCTAGGCAGCAGCAAATCGTGCCAGGACATCCGATGTCCGGGCCTCTTGCTGAATTGTGACTGCCGTCTTTGAACGCTCCGAGAACTCGCTCGGTGAACTATAGAATGACAGATTGTCTGCTAATCTGTCAATAGTGTCGCCACGCCGATATCGGGATGTCGGGTTGATTTCGATGAAACCGGTTGGTCGCTCGACGACCTCAAAGTTACAAAAGCATGTTTTCACGCACCTGACGTCGGTCAGAGGTTCTCGATCGGATCGGAAGCGATCTGGCAGCCATCGCGATCAAGACAGGACCAAAACACTATTGAGGGTGTCCGGTAATCTGATGAAGGCAACCGTTTCGATTGGGGGCATACGGAACGTCCCAACCTCCGCGCGCCGAACGCGGCAAGTGCCATTCGATCATCCAGCCCTTCCCCGCTGGGGGAGCGGGCAGATCGAACTCATGGTCGATCGGCCCCTGGCGCGCGCAACCGTGGAGATCACGGGAACTCTTCGAAGTTTTCCTTTGCGGGGTCGTGAGCAAGCCACGGCCTGGCATGGGACAGCCAGACGTTTGACATAGGAGCCGAACCAGGATCAGTGTCAAAAGTGCCTGCCCGCAGCACCTTCATCTCCGGGTTGGCAGGCCGTTCGGCATACACGTGCGAACCACACCGTGAGCAGAACCACCTCAGTTTCCCAGGGGTCGACTCAAAGCTGTGAAGGACGTCCTCGCCGGAAATCAGCTTGAAGTTCTCACTCTTCACCTTGGCGGCAGTGTTATGATCGGCCGCATGGGACTTTCTGCACGTCTGGCAGAAGCAGTTCCACATCGGGCCATCCAGTTCCGACACTTCGTACTGGACCGCTTTACATTGGCAAGATCCGAGGATCGGCATCTTCAAAATCCTTTCATCGCTTTATCGAGTTGTGGCTGTCGCGCGCTCGCAGAAAGCCACCGCTTCAAGTTCCGTGCAGCCTGCCGGATCCTGTCTTCATTCTCCACGAAAGCCAGTCGTACGTATTCGTCACCCATCTCACCGAAACCGATACCCGGCGAAATCGCGACCTGTGCCTTCTCGAGCACGAGTTTCGAAAACTCCAGCGAGCCAAGGTGTCGGAAATGCGGGGGTATCTTCGCCCATGCGAACATCGTCGCCGCAGGAGCTGGAACGTCGAAGCCGGCATCGGCAAAGGTCTTCACCAGTGTATCTCTGCGCGTCCTGTAGATGTCTCTTGCCCGCGCGGCGTCCTCCCCGTCCGAGTTTAGGGCATGAGCGGCGGCGACCTGTATCGGCGTAAATGCTCCGTAGTCCAGGTACGATTTCACGCGCGTCAACGCTCGGATGAGCCGTTCGTTACCCACCGCAAACCCAACGCGCCAACCGGGCATCGAGAATGTCTTCGACATCGAGGAGAATTCGACGGCCACGTCGATCGCGCCGGGGACTTCGAGAACAGACGGCGGCGGCGGACCGTCGAAGTAGATTTCAGCGTAG
Source organism: Rhizobium giardinii bv. giardinii H152 (assembly GCF_000379605.1). GTDB lineage: Bacteria > Pseudomonadota > Alphaproteobacteria > Rhizobiales > Rhizobiaceae > Pararhizobium > Pararhizobium giardinii. The sequence continues at coordinate 207,472 of NZ_KB902713.1, forward strand.
GCGATATCCGACAGAACGATGAGATCGTGCTTCTTCGCGAAGGCGATGACGTCCTTATAGAAGTCGAGCGTCGCGACGCGAGCGGTGGGGTTCGACGGGTAGCTTATGATGAGCGCCAGAGGTTTCGGTACCGAATGCCGCACCGCCATTTCGAGAGCTTGGAAGAAGGTCTCATCCGGCTCGACCGGTACCGACCTTATCACGCCCCCTGCCATGAGAAATCCGAACGTATGAATCGGATAGGAAGGGTTCGGACAGAGAATGACATCCCCAGGGGCGGTTATGGCCTGTGCCATGTTCGCAAACCCCTCCTTGGACCCGAGCGTCGCAACAACCTGGGTATCCGGATCAAGTTTCACATTAAACCGGCGGGCGTAATACGCAGCCTTGGCGCGGCGAAGCCCGATAATGCCCTTGGAAGCCGAATAGCGGTGCGTGCGCGGATGCTGCACCGCTTCGCATAGCTTGTCCACAACCCAGCTTGGCGTGGGAAGATCGGGATTGCCCATTCCAAGATCGATGATGTCGACTCCGGCCGCGCGCGCGCTGGACTTGAGACGGTTCACCTGGTCGAAGACGTAAGGGGGCAAACGCTGTATCTTGTGGAATTCCAACTTCTGGTTCCTTATCGTAGGTCCTCCGCGCCGACGGATGAAGCCGGCGCGGAGGTCGCGTGACAACTTGGGAGGTCGTCGATTACTTCTTCGGCCGCCAGGCCAGCGGATCTTCCGGGCGCTCGAAGTACTGTGCTGCTAGGTCCGCGGGCCACCATGCATCGCCCTTGGGCTCGATCCACGCCGTGGAGTTCGGATCGCAATCTTCCGGAATTGCTTCCTTCACATCGTCGATCGTGTAGGGAAGAGCCGGTCGCAGGATCGACTGGATCTTCGGCCCCTGGCCTTGGAGCGTCCTCATCATCACGTCCCACACTAGGCGGGCGTCAGCCCGCGGCGGCCAGAAATGGAAGCTCTGGCTGATGAAGTCGGGATTGTTGCGCCAATAGCACGCCGCCGACGCCTCGCCGCCGAGGACGATTGGCATCATGTCGCGCCCGGACTGCTGGACCGCGTTCACGACACCGTTTTCCGAGGCCGACTGGACGAGGATACCTGCGATTTCAGTAGGGTTGGTCGCGAGGAACTTCTGGACTTCGACCTGGGCGACCTGATCGGTCCACTTGCCAGCGACATCGCCCACGACGGTGATGTCTTTGTACTCGTCGAACGCCTTCTTGGCACCGACATTGAAGCTGTCGGATGATGCGAAGCCCGGGATGCCCGAAACCGTCAGGACGTTGCCCTTGCCGCCGATTTCCTCCGCCAGCCATTTCGCGGCCGTGTAACCGCCCTGGGTGTTGTTTTCGGTCGCATTGATCGCGTAGGGCGATGTCACGTAACCCGAGAACGAGAACACCGGAACGCCCTTGGAGTGCGCGTATTCGATGGTCTGGTTAATGGCCGTCACGTTCGAGCAGCAGATGATGATAGCATCGACGCCGTCGTCGACCATCTGGCGCATCTGCTGGATTTGCGTCGCGTCCTTCAGGTCGGACTGCGTGACGACAAGCTCAGATACCAGTCCAGCCTCCTTGTATTTCGGAAGCAGAACCTCGTTCAATTCAGTGAGGATCTGGGCACGCCACGTGTTGCCTGCATAAGTGGATGCGTAGCCGATTTTCCACGGCGGCGGCCGCTTCGCCACAAAATCCTTGAGCGGCGTACCACCGAGGGGAATTGCCGGGTCCACGAGCTCGTAAAGCTGCTTCTGGTCCGGTGGTAGCGAGTCTAAGCCGTCCGCGAATGCGGCGGTGGTCATCAGGCCTAGCCCGGTGATCACGCTCAATGCGGTGTAAACCTTCTTTAGCATGTGTAGGGTCTCCTCCCCTCTGTGCATCCGCTACAGCAGTTGACGCCGTTGGCGTCGAGCCACGGAATTGGTGAAACGTGTTTCGATTTCGGATTGGTGGCGGGCGGCTTGCGCCGCCCGCGGAACGGTCAGTTCCTGAGGCCAGCCTGTTTCAGCAGAGGCATGACGCGGTCGTTGAAGAACGGCAGCTCTTCGTTGTAGTCGACCATTGTGAGAAGCGCGCCGTCGACGCCCGTGTTGCTCAATGCGACGAGCTTGTCGGCGACCTGTTCCGGCGTTCCGACGATCGGGTAGCCGCCCCAGCCAGCGATAAAGCGCTCCTTGAACTTCTGGTACATCTCTGCCGAGTGGTTCTGTGACTGAACCTGAAGAACCTCGCAGATGTTTTCGCAGGCTTCCCAATCGCCCTTCTGGTTCACGTAGTAGTCGTAATAATCCCGGGCTTCCTTTTCGGTCTCGCGAACGACGACCGGGCACGCGGTGAAGGTTCCGAGTTCGCGCTTGTATTCCTCGCGAGCCAGCTCCTTCACCTTCTTCACCCACGCTGCGCCCGATTCCATGTCCTGCATGAAGCCGAAGTTGAAGTCGCAGAACTTGGCTGTGAAGTGCAGGCCCTTGCCCGACGAACCGGCGCAGATGAGGACCGGGCGACCCGTCTCCTTGTTGTAGGGCTTCGGCTCGCTGAACGCGTCTTTCACCTTGAGGAACTGGCCGTCAAAGGTGACGCCGTTCTTCTTCCACAGAGATTCGACGATTTCCATCCATTCCGTGGCATATTCGTAGCGGGTGTCGTGTTCCATCATCGGAACGCCGAACATCTCCATTTCCGGGGTAAACCAACCCGTCACCAGGTTCAGGCCGTATCGGCCCTTCGAAATATTGTCGATCGTCGTCGCCATCTTCGTCGCGACGATCGGGTTCAGGGTCGGGATATGCGTCGTCGAGAAAAACTGCAGCTTCGTGGTCACGGCAGCCAGGGCCGCGGCCCACGTGAACGTGTCCATGTTCACGCCGTTGAAGTTCGTCGGCCCGCCGAAACCGCGCCACCGGGCGATCGGCACCATGCATTCCCAGCCGGCCGCTTCGAGCTTTTTGGCAATTTCGACATTGTGTTCGAAGGTCGGTTCGAACGTTGATTCCGCGGTGGTGATGGCGCAAGCGCTGGAACAATTCGTTCCGAATACGCCAAGCTTCAGCTTGTTGCCGTTAAACATCGGGTTTCCGGCGGCGCGGAAATCATCGCTGGTCGTCATATTGAAGTCTCCTCCACAGAGTTAGTCTGGTCCCGGCCCGAAAGCCGGGCACCGATTAGATACCCATGTCCTCGAAGACTTCCTGCGCGACGCGGAAGCTGTCGATCGCCGCGGGCACGCCGCAATAGATCGCGACCTGAAGGAAAACTTCGCGAAGCTCGTCCTTGCTGAGGCCGTTATTGATCGCGCCGCGAACGTGCAGCTTCAACTCGTGGGGGCGGTTAAGGGCGGAAATCATGCCAAGATTGAGAAGGCTGCGCGAACGGCGGTCGAGGCCGGGCCTGTTCCAGATCTCGTTCCAGCAATACTCGGTGACAAGCTCCTGCATCGGCCAGTTGAACTCGGTCGCCTTGTTTACCGAAGCGTCCACATATGCACCGCCGAGAACCTCCCGACGGGTCTGCAGACCCTTTTCGAACCGTTCACTGACGGGACGCCCATTCACTTGCGATTTCATATCGGTGGCAATAGTCACGGATCAAACTCCTCATTATCGGCCGAAAGGCATTTGGTGGATGTCATAGGCCGAATGCTCGGCCAAACGTTTCAGGCGGCAGCATCGATCAGCGCTGCTGATCTAACCAATTTCCCGTCCTCGTAGAGGAGCGGAGCAATATTCTCGATAAACCGGGCCTCGATGACTTCCCCGAGAACGACGTCATGGGTGCCAACGGAGACTGCGGAGTTGAGGCTGCAAACGAATGCGGCCTGGGCGTCGCCGAGGACGGGAACTCCGCCAGCCGTGATCCACTCACCGTGAGCGAACCTCTCCTCTCCCTTCAGTTTTCCACTGAACAGCGGAACCAAAGGCGCATGGTTGAGATGCAGCATGTTGACTGCGAATTTCCCCGCCAGCTTGAGCGGGCCGCTGATCGAAGCAGATTGGTTGATGCAAACCAGGAGGGTCGGCGGGTCAGCCGTCACCGACTGGACGGCGGTTGCAGCCATGCCGTAACGGGCACCTTCCCATTCCGTCGTGATCAGGCAAATTGTCGATGTGAACCGGCGTAAAGCGGTCTTGAACGCCGCTTGCGCTGCTATTTCAGCACCAGCCATGGTTACCTCCCCAAGTCATTCGTGACCCAAGATAAGCAGATTTGCAGACAATCTGTCAACACGTTTTATTGGTCATTGACAGATTGTCTGCGAAAATGTTTTCTCGGGGCAGTGAAAGAGGAGACGATTATGGATCTGGAATCGAAAGTCTGTGTGGTGACCGGGGCTGGCAGCGGGATCGGGCGCGCAACAGCTGAACTGTTTGCGCGCCAGGGCGCTAAGGTTGGCGTCGTCGACGTCAACATCGATGCAGCACGAGACGTCGCCCGAGAAATCGGGACAGATGCGATCGCGTTAAAAGCCGATGTGTCTTCGTCCGCCGAAGTCGAGGCGTTGGTCAGGTCAGTTAAGGAAAAATGGGGCCGTATTGACGTTCTTGTCAACAACGCGGGGTTCGGAATGACGGGAAACGTCACGAACATCGCCGAATCCGACTGGGACCGGATCATGGCGGTGAACGTGAAGGGGATCTTCCTCTGCTCGAAATACGTGGTTCCGATTATGGCGGAACAGGGCAACGGATCGATTATTAACACGACCTCATACACCGCCGTGTCAGCCATCGCTAACCGCACGGCCTACGTGGCGTCGAAAGGCGCGATCTCGGCACTCACGAGAGCCATGGCACTGGACCACGCAAAAGACGGGATCCGCGTCAACGCTGTCGCCCCCGGGACGATCGACTCGCCCTATTTCACCAAGATTTTCGCGGAAGCGGCAGACCCACAAGCCCTGCGGGAAGACTTCAACGCCCGTGCAGCCCTGAACCGGATGGGCAACCCGGAAGAGATCGCCGAGGCGATGCTTTTTCTCGCTTCGGACCGCTCGCGGTTTGCGACCGGAAGCATTCTCACAGTCGACGGAGGATCGTCGATCGGGAACCACTTGGTGCGCTGAAGCACATAGGTGCTGGCGGGTGCCTCCCTTCTTGACCACGGGAGGCATTTTTACTGTGACACTACGTGCCGGAAACACAGAGACCCGCGGTGGGAAAAGATAGAGATCACGCGCAAAGCTGCGTGATCAAGACCCTGCGATGAGACGTCGCTACGGCGCTTTATAGACGCATCGCCGCGCCTGATCGTTCCCCCCAGATATCGCGGGAATTTTCCCAATTCCACACCGGAACTTCGGGAGCGCGTGAGGGATGCCGCCTGCGATGCCGGCCGTGTCATCGCCGGGACGCCAATTGCAAAGCCTCGGTATGCGCCCGCCCGCTTTCGCATGCGATCGCCCGGCGGCTGCACCGGGCGACCAGAGTCAATCCAACCGCTTAGCGGGCGGCTTGCCGTACGAAATCGAGCCCTTTGACAAGATAGCTCCGGAAGAAGTTCGGGTGTTCGCACATTGGAAAGTGACCTAGACCGCCCATGACGAGGTGGAGGCATCCCGGGATAAGTTCGGCGAGCTTGGCACCGTCGGCCGGCGTGGCTGAGTAGTCATAGTCGCCCGAGAGCAGCGCCACCGGGGTGCGTGACGGGTCAATACGGGGAGCTGTCGCTGCTCCGTCGAACTCGTCGCTGTAGAAGGAAAGATCGCCTGGGTAAACTCCGGGTGCTCCCTGCGAATAGATCCAGCTTGACCTCCTGCGCTCCCCTGCGGGGCTCAGTGGGCTCATGATCCCTCTGACATATGCCGAGTTATGAAGTGAGCCGTGTACGTTTACGTTGTGCTGGTATGGGTTCCGTCGTCCCTTGGAGCGGAAAGGTGGCTCGATCGCCACGATCCCGAGGATATGCTCCGGCCGTTCCGCCGCGAGAACCAGCGACATTGCCGCGCCCATGGACCCACCCGCGACAATCGCCTTTTCGCGAACCACCTGTTCGAGCATGGCCGTGCACCATTTCAGGTAGAGCGATGCCGTGAGCTTGTAGGGTGCTCCGTCCCACGTCAGCGGCGGCATGGACCGACCGTGGAATGGTAGGTCAACCGCGATCAGCCTGTAGCTTTTCGCAAGCTCGGTGTCCGCCAGCTGAGGCATGAATTGGCGGCTATCTGCTCCGGCGGTGTGAAGAAACAGGACCGGCACCCCCTCACCTGCTTCTTCGTAATATATTTCATGGGGGACGTCATCGATATCGACGACGGCATACTGCCCCCGAATTTGACGCAGGTCGCGTTGCGCACGCTCCGCTTTCATCTCGGGGGACGTGACGACGAGCTCGAACACCCGTTCCAGAGCCGGGCGTGCTTTCGCGAGGTCGAGCGGTGAGCCGGCGATCTCGAAGAGAGGGTTTGCAAGCTGCAACGCCGTGAAGGAGTGAAAGGTCGCCGGCGGCGGCGTCATCAGAACCTGCTCCCAGGCGTCCGCGGTGGCCCTCACTGTCACCTGAGGGGCACTGATTTCCCCCGAGATCTCCGCGCCGCCTTCAGCGAAATCGAGGGCGATCACCTGATCGCCGACGTAGAAGGCGATGTTTATCGTCAGGTCTGGAGTGAGCCGGGGCAATTCCTGATCCCCAAGAGCCTCCGCCATGCGGGACCGCAATTCATTGAAAATGCCCAAAGCAACCTCCCTGTTCGAACGAGCGCCAGGCCGCACGCGTCGGCAGCGCTAAGACTTCGAATAAGCAGATTATCAGACAATCTGTCAATACCGGCTAGTGCCGCTTCTTCAATCGCCGTCGTTTTCAGAGGTTTTACGCAGGTAGTCCAACGCGACCTTAGCCGCCATATCGATGTGGTACTTGCAGGCTGCGGCGGCTTTCGGTCCGTTTCGGTCGGTAATGGCCGCAGCGATCTCCCTTATCTCTTCCACACTGTGGTTCAAGCGCCCCGGCTGCGTCATCGACGTCATGCGCAGGAGCGTCACCCGATTGTGGAGCGATGTCAGCATTTGCTTGACGAAGACGTTTCCGCTCCCTTGCATCAGGCAGTCGTAAAACGCGGTTTTCGCCTTGATGAGCCTGCTACCGCCGCCGTTTGCCGCGGCTGCCGCAAACTCAGCAACCGCCTCATTGAGTGTATGGATATCCTGGGCGGTTCCGTTTTCAGCGAATTCCTTTCCGGCATAGCTCTCGAGCAAAGCCCTGACGCTGTAAAGCTGAGCGGCTTCTTCGTAAGTGATAGTGCTGACGACGGGGCCGCGGTGCGGATAGCTGGTAATGAGGCCCTCGGCCTCGAGTTGTCGAAGCGCCTCGCGGATTGATGTTCGTCCGACACCGATCGACTCGCAGAGTTCTCGCTCAACGAGGCGCTGACCCGGCTTGAAACGGCCGCTGGATATCGCCTGCCGCAGTTTATCTTCTACCTGAGTGCGCAAAGTGGCACTCTGCCGTGCAATCTGTAAATCCATATCACCCATGGGATCCAAAAGTCCGTTTTACCAAGGCCGGAACCGGCCGCGCAAGTCATGGTACTATATGGTGGGTTATCCCGATGAGACAACCCGATTGTCTGACGAAAGCGAAGAACACCCTAGCCTGGCCTCTTACCGGACATTCCATGCGTCCCCATTACCGTAGAACCTTTGCAAAAGCGAGATCCGGTGACAGCGATGGAAAACTCGTCAGGACTGCGGGATCGTGGCCTGGAACGAGTATTCCGGACGGTCCTGAAAGCTCACGGAGAGTTCGGTATCCCTCCAGTACGTCGGCGTAATCGGCGAAAAGCGGAAAGACGTCGTCATGCTCCAGATAGCGTTGAAAATGGAGGGCGTCCGATGCGATAACGACGACGTCATTGCCATCGTCCAGCCTCACGACCTGAAGGCCCCTAGAATGACCACCGACGAGATGGATAGTGAGCCCCTCCATAATCTCGCCGTTCCCGTCGTGGAAGCACACCCTGCCGGAAAACGTCAGGCGGACCGCATCGACGACGGCGTCCACTGCAAAGGGACGCCGAAGACGATCATGGCACATGCATCGTCCTGTACCGTAGGCCATCTCCCGATCCTGCAGGTGGAACAGGGCTTCGGGGAAGTCCGCAAGGTTTCCCGCGTGATCATAGTGAAGATGCGTGATGACGACGTCGGTAATGGACGATGCGGAAATCCCGAGCTGGCGAAGCGCCTCGACCGGATGGATCAACATGGTCCTCCCGCGCCTTTCCGCCTCCTGCGGGCTAAACCCGGTGTCAACCAGGATCAGACGTTCACCATGGCGGATCAACCAAACGAAATACTCGATCCTGCCCGGGGCGTCGTGGGGATCTCCTGCTTCCAGGCCGAGTTCGCCAGCGGGCCGAACCGCAGTGCCGTAATGTATCGCCAGGACTTTCCAGTCGGTCAAATTCTCGCTCCTTCCGCAGGCTCAAGGAACCAGCAGATGCCGGATCACCTCGCCACGGTCTAACCGGTCGAAGGCCTCGTTGATTTCCTCAAGCGGGCCAGTGCTGGACAGCAGTCTCTCCACGGGCAACCGACCCTTGAGGAACAGATCGATATAGCGGGGAACATCGCGCGAAGGTACGCAGGACCCCATGTAGCTGCCTTTGATGACGCGTTCTTCCCCGACAAGAGGAAGCGGCGAGATCTCGAATTTGGTGTTCACGTTCGCCAGACCCGCTGTGGCCGTCGTGCCGCCGCGCCGCGTAATGCCATACGCGGTTTCGAACGCTTTGCTCGACCCTGCCATCTCGATGGCGTAGTCCACTCCCCCGCGGGTCGCTTCCTTGACCTCGCCGATGACATCCGGCGTGGTTGCCAGGAAGGTACGCGTCGCGCCCAACGCCTTAGCCAACTCAAGCTTCTCCGGCATCAAATCGATGGCGACGATCTCGCTTGCCCCGCTGGCCACCGCTCCGAGGACGGCCGACAAGCCCACGCCTCCCAGGCCGATGACGGCGACCGACTGTCCCGGCTTCACGCCACATGTATTTACGACGGCACCGACGCCTGTCATGACGGCGCATCCGAACAAGGCCGCCATGGTGACGTCCACGTCTTTGGTGATCTTGACGACCGAGTGCGCCGACACGACCGCGTATTCCGAAAACGCCGATACGCCGCTGTGATGGTTGATATCGTAGCCCCGAAGACGGATATGCTTGCTACCGTTCAACAATGTCCCGGCGGCGTTTGCGCGATAGCCCGGTTCACAGAGGCTTGCGCGTCCTCCCGCGCAGTAATCGCAGTGTCCGCAGATGGGCAGGAACGACATCACGACGTGATCGCCAACCTTCACTGTATCCACACCGGGTCCGATTTCTTCGACAATGCCGGACGCTTCATGCCCCAACGCGACAGGCAATGGGCGGGGGCGGTCGCCATTTATCGCGGACAGGTCGGAATGGCACACACCAGCGGCCTTGATCTTGACCAGGACCTCAAGATTGCCCGGAGGCGCCAGATCGACGGTCTCGACACTGAGAGGTCGCGAACTTGCATAGGGCTTCGGAAGCCCTGACTCTCGGAGAATGACTGATTTCATCTGCATTGTCGCGTATTCCTATCTCGAGAGCATCTGCATGGCGGCGGGTACGTAGCGGAAGCCTTCCCGCTCCCGGGCGACGTTGCCGAGCCCGGGCCACGCAAAGTGATAGGACATCACGGGTATGCGGTCTGTCGCGAGCATATCCAGCACCCGTGTGCGCGACCGCGCCGAGAGCTTGGGATCGGTGTCGTACTTGAACTCCATCCACGGGCGTTCCATCAGCAGGATATGATGATGGGTCAGATCGCCGAGGAAGCAGAGCCGATCGTTGCCCGACTGCATGAGGAAGCAGAAGTGGCCCAAGGTGTGGCCTGGAGCGTGCACTGCCTGCACGCCCGGCAGAAACTCCTGACCGTCCACGAAATGCGTTATCCGATCACGGTGTGGGAGAAGGTTCCTCCGGGCATTTTCCACCTGGGCCTTGAACCCGTCATCAAGCTTGCCTCCGTCGGTCCAGTCATCGAAGTCGCTTTCGCTTATGAAGATCTCCGCGTTGGGAAAATTAAGCTTGCCGTCCTGATCGCAAAGTCCGCCGGTGTGGTCGATGTGTGCGTGGGACAACACCACGGCATCGACTTCCAATGGGTCGATCCCTGCCTCCTGCATGCTCTTCAGCAGGCGACCGGTCGTCGGCCCGAAAATCTTCGACGTCCCCATCCCGGTGTCAAACAGGATAGTCTTTCCGTTGATTTTGACTAGGGGGATGTTCTGCTCGAGGGTTACCGACGAGCTGGACAGGAAGTTCCTGTCCAGCATTTCCGTCACCGTGGCCGCGTCGACCCCGAGGAAATTCTCCCGCGGGTCGCCCAATTCCAACGGTCCGTCCGAAAGTACCGTTATTTCGCCGCTTCCGAACTTGAACGGATAGAAATAGGGCAACTTAGTCTGATGCGCTTGGTCATTGAGCACGCCGCTTATCCTCCCAGATTGGCTGCACTATTTGACAGATTGTATGAAAATCTGTCAACACAATATTGGTGATTGTCTACGAAAGTCAGGAAACGACCGAGAGCATGTGACCCCTTGGCCTGCCGATGTTGAACTGTTCGATCTGCTGCATCAGCCTCTGGGTTTCCTTTGTGAGTCCCTGAGTGGCGGCGTGGGCTTGCTCGGCGATAGCAGCGTTTCGCTGGGTGCTGTCATCGATCTCGCCAACGGCCTGGTTCACTTCGATAAGCGAAGCCGCCTGGTCCCTGCTCGCCGCAGCGATAAGCTCAACCCTTTCGGAAATTCCGGCAACATTCGACGATATCGCAGTCAACACCCTGCCCGCCTCGTTCACCAATCGCGAACCCGAGGCGACTTCCTCGGTTGATCTTGCTATAAGTTCCTTGATTTCCTGAGCGGCTAGAGCCGACCGCTGGGCAAGTTCCCTGACTTCCTGGGCCACGACCGCGAAGCCCTGCCCCGCTTCTCCAGCTCTCGCGGCCTCGACACCGGCATTGAGTGCCAGGAGATTGGTCTGGAAGGCGATCTCGTCGATAACGCCGATGATTTGCGAAATGCGCCCGGAAGCCGCTTCTATACGGCCCATAGCGTCGACCGCGTTCGTGACCACTGAAGCAGACGCATCCGCGGCCTGCTTGGTTTCCTTTACAAGCAGGGCTGCGGCTTGCGCCTGCTCTGTCGACGAACGCACGGTCGCGGTGAGTTGATGAACCGCAGCCGCGGTCTCCTCCAACGACGCGGCTTGACGCTCGCTGCGGCGGGAGAGATCATCGGCGCCACTGCTGAGGTTGTCTGCATTTTGCCGAATGAGCACGATGTTGCCGCGAAGTTCCGACATCGTCGCCTGCAAACGCAGCAACGAATTGTTGAAGTCCTTTCGCAACTGTTCCAGCCGCCCGGAGAACGGTTGATCGATCGTGCTCGAAACATCACCGTTGGATAACCTCTCCAGCCCAGCGGCAAGACTGTCGACGGCGTCGCCGATCTGTTTGTCGATCTCGGCTTTCTCCGCCTCGTTGTGCCGCCGTTCAGCTTCGGAAGCCGACCGTTGACGATCCGCGTCGTTCTCGATCTCGATTTTCCTCGCGGCATTCTCCCTGAAGACACAGAGCGCCCGGGCCATTTCTCCGAGTTCATCAGCGCGCTCAGAACCGCCGATCTCGATGTCAAGGTCCCCTTCCGCCAAACGCCGCATGTCGTCGGTCAATCGGACGACGGGTTTCTTGAAAGTCGCAATCATCCCGAAGCCAGCGAGAAGTGCGACGAGGACGCCAGCAAATGTCGTGATGAGGCCAATGCCATTCGCGTAAGCCGTCTCTTCAATGGCTCTTGCGCGCTGGGCGTCGGCAAACGTCGTGAGGTGGCCCCATATGGTGTTCAACTGGTCTGTCGTCTGCCTATATTGCGCACGCCTCACTTCCGAGATCTCGACGAGCTTCGCACTGTCCTGCGTCATACCCTCTACCGCCGGCGGCACCGTATTCTGGACTGCCTTAAAAAGGTCGAGGTCGGAAGCGGCACTCCAGATGTCCAATATCTCCTTCTTCGTTCTGTCAAAGTTCTGGACGAGCTGCGCGCGGTTTTGTTCGGTAGGGTCGGCTATGAAGCGCGCAAGGTTTATCCTGATGAGATAGCTGGAGTCCGAAAGTCTTCGGCTGCCGTCCAAGGCGCTGCTGATCTTCGCCAAACGTTGGTCGAGACCTGCGAACTCGACGATTGCTTTCTTTGTTTGCTGGTTCGCTACCGCGTTAATCGCGACGGAGATTTCCTTGAACGCGGACATTGCGGTGTCGAGGCCGACGGCGTTGTCCGATGCGGCGCCCTGCGACAGAAGTTGTGTTACGCTTTTCACCGCGCCATCGACCGAGCTCGACAGTTTTGTGGCGTCCGATGGCAAGGAAGCCCGCAGATTTCGGGCGCTCCGACGCAACTCGCCCACTTTGCCGCCCAAATATTTGAGTTTCAGCTCGGTCGTTCCGGCGGATTGGTAGCCCGCGGCAAGATCAAGGAAGAAGGTTGCATAGCCTGTCACCCTGTCGGCATCGCGCAACATCGATTTGGCGGCGCCCTCGGACTGCTCTCCGGACTTCCTCAACTCGTCAGCTAGCCTGAGCATTTCATTTTGCGACCAAACCAGCGATTCAGAATGATTGGCGATCGAGCTTACCAGTTGCTCTTCGCTTTCATGGACGCTCCAGAGAGAGTCAAAATTGTCCACCACGTCCCGCATGATCGCGTTTGCCGACCGGAGGCCTTCGCTTTCCCCCGTAGCTCCGGCATTCGTCACTAAAGCCTGCAGATGCGATTGCTGGGCGAGCAGGTCAGCCTTCACGCGATCGCGCCTTTCTTCCGACGCCTCGTCGAGAAACTCTCTCATCGAGGCGGAGACGTCACGGAAACCCGAGAGCACCTGCATCACCTGGCTTGAGGTTTCCAGGCGGCTTTGTAGGAGACCCGCGGCGTAGTGCCCCAAAAACCCCACCGCGCAAATGCTGATTATGAAAGGCAGTACGAAAATGATTACTTTTGTCTGTAGCCGGAAACGGGACAACAGCCTGTCCATTGTGGTCGATCCTTGTCCATAGGCGGTGAAGAAACTTCATCAATCGGGATCCGCCTCCGATGGAAGCATCGAATCATCAATGACGACACGAGGCTGCGCGACTGAGGATTGTCTGTCAACAGATTGTCTGATAAAGCATGTTAAGGTTTGTCAAATTGTCTCACGAACTTGCGGAGGAATAACTCCAGAACCGGCGCTGCCGCAGCGGCACAACTTTCACCGCTGACATCGATCAAACCGCGATGTCCTTGTTTTCAGTGGAAAGCGGTGGCCATGTGAAGGCTGCGAACATGTCGTGGTCGTCGTCGGGACGGCGCCCTTGGTGAACAAACGGGCCTTCCTTTTCATGGATGGGCGGCTCCGCGGATGACGCCGACATCACCAGCTTTCCCAATATGCATATCGAGATGCCGATCTGGGAAAGGTAAGTATTGAGATTGAGGAAGCAGAGAAGATGACTGATACGAGAGCATTGCTCGATAATATGACCTTGGCCGAGCAGGTCTCGCTACTTTCCGGCGATACGTTCTGGTCTTTACCGCCCATCGACCGCCTAGGGATAGGGAGATTGCGCTTGACCGACGGCCCCAACGGCGCCCGCGGGGCGGGGTCTTTTGTCGGGGGTGTGACCGCAGCGGCTTTCCCGGTAGGCATTGCCATCGGAGCGAGTTGGAACCCGGACCTAGCCAGGGAAATCGGCAGTGCGCTAGCTGACGAGGTTCTTTCAAAAAGTGCCCATGTCTCGTTGGCGCCGACCGTTAACATCCAGCGCAGCGTCACAAACGGCCGCAACTTTGAGTGCTTCTCTGAGGATCCGATACTGACGGCGAATCTTGCCGTAGGCTATATCGAAGGTCTGCAGTCCAAGAAAATCGGTGCCACGATAAAACATTTCGTCGGCAACGAGTCCGAGATCGAACGTACAACCATCTCTTCAGATATCGATGAACGCACTCTGCGCGAAGTCTACCTAATACCCTTTGAGGCGGCGGTGAAGCGGGCAAAGGTCTGGGCCGTGATGTCTTCGTATAACAAACTAAACGGTACTTACACGGCGGAAAGCCACTGGCTGTTGAACGAGGTTCTGCGCGGCGACTGGGGTTTTGACGGCGTGGTGATGTCGGACTGGTTCGGCTCGCGTTCGACCGCACCCACCGTGAATGCGGGGCTGGATCTGGAGATGCCGGGCCCGACCCGCGACCGCGGCTCCAAGCTTCTGGCCGCAGTCGAAGCGGGCGAGGTAAGTGTCGAGACCATCCGCGCCTGTGTGCACAATATCCTGACCCTGATGGAACGCACCGGCGCAATCAACGATCATCGCGAGTTTAAGGAGTACGCCATTAATCGGCCGGAACATAGGGCACTCATCAGGCGCGCGGGAGCGGAAAGCGCAGTTCTGCTACAGAATGATGGCATCCTGCCATTGGCTCAGCAAGGTACTGTCGCCATCATTGGACCCAATGCCAAGATCGCGCAGGTTATGGGAGGCGGCTCGGCGCAGTTGAACCCCCACTATGTCGTCAGTCCGTGGCAGGGGCTGGCGGACGCCCTGGGTGAGGAGAACGTGTTCTACGCTCAGGGTTGCAGCAATTATCGGTTTCAGCCACTGATAGAAAACCCGACAACCTTCGAATTTTTCCAAGAAAGGGAGCTTGCTGGCGAGCCGGTGAAGGTTGTCGAGGAACCGTCGAGCCTCGGTGTATGGTTGCCCCCCGTGGCCGGGGGCCTAGTCGATCCGCATCGCTTTTCCGCCCGAATGCGCACCGTCTTCACAGCCTCAGAAGCCGGCGTCTATCGCGTCGGCCTGACCTCGGCCGGGCTTGGCCGGGTCTATGTGGACGGCAGGCTTGTGGTGGACGCCTGGGCTTCCTGGACACGTGGTACCACATTCTTTGAAGAAGGCTGCGAGGAGGTCGTGGGTGAAATCACGCTCGAAGCCGGCCGTACATACGAGGTCGTCGCCGAGTACGCCCGGCACGATCACGTCAACCTCTATATCGCCGCAATTCGGGTAGGAATAGGCAGGTTTTCGGCCGAAGCGGAGATTGCCGAGGCAGCAGCCGTCGCCGCGAAGGCTGATCATGCGGTAGTCTTCGTGGGCAGAACGGGCGACTGGGATACCGAGGGCTCCGATCTCCGCGGCATTGCACTTCCTGGTCTGCAGGACCAGCTTGTTGAGGCGGTAATTGCGGCCAATCCGAACACGATTGTCGTCCTACAAACCGGTGGACCGGTGGAAATGCCCTGGCTTTCCGGTGCTCGTGCAGTACTGCAATGCTGGTATCCCGGCCAGGAGGCTGGCAACGCGATCGCCGATGTGCTCCTCGGCAAGGCCGAGCCCTCGGGCCGACTGGCACAGACCTTCCCCGTGCACTGGGCTGACAATCCCACACATACCGAGGATGACGCGGTCTATCCAGGCAAGGATGGCCATGTGCGATATGACGAAGGTGTGTTCGTTGGATATCGGCACTACGATCACCAGGGCATTAAGCCGCTGTTCCCCTTCGGTCATGGTCTCGGTTATTCAAGCTTTGCGATGTCAGACCTGACTGTCGGGCTGCCGGATGCTGCCGGCGCGGTGACAGTGACACTGGGATTGACCAACGTCAGCGAGCGGCCAGGTTCGGCAGTGGTGCAAATCTATGTCGGCGATGTTGAAGCATCTGTACCCAGACCGGTCAAAGAACTGAAAGCCTTCTCGAAAATCGCCCTGGAACCCGGTGAGAAACGAAGGCTCAGTTTCATTCTTGACGCCCGAACATTTGCCTTCTTCGACACGACCGAGCGGTGCTGGCGGATAGAGACGGGGGAATTTGCAGTTATGGCTGGGTTCTCGGCCACCGACATCCGTTTGAGTGGAAATGTCACGCAAAAGGGCGCGGTCTTGTCGCTCTAATCGTGCAGAGAATCAAAGACTACGTTTGGTGGTGGTTGAGTCCGAAAAAGAGCGCAGTGGCGGTGAAGCTCGGTGAGTGAGTGAAAGAATGGCTCAAGACGGGCGATATTGTCATCGACAGGAACGATATCGACCTTCATAGGCGGCGAAGATGGTGTCGGAAGCGTTGGCGGACACGTTCGCGACAGCGTCGGTCCTGCGCTTTTTTTGATGCCTTTCGCAGTCTCTCGAACTGAGCTCACGCTGTCGCGAGATCGGAATCGTCAATCGTATCGAGCCGAGCTGCCACATTCTCGTGCAGTTCGGCTCGACCGATCTCCTTCAGGACATATGTATCGAGCAGAAATTTCAAGCTTAGTCATCCAGCGCGCTAAGATCGGGAGCACCGATCGACCCGAGCGATATCGTATCCACCGGTGCGAAGACTACGGGGGGCAGCAAAGTTGGATCTCGATGGCCCAACCCTGATCATTCCTGGCAATGCGAAATCTTGTTTTCGGACGCGGAGCCACGGACAGACGCCGTCGCTCTGTGCGGAAACTTGAGCCTGCAACCCTTTCCAGGTATTTATCGGTCGAGAGCGCAAAATTACAGGCACAGGATGCGGCGATGCTGAAAACCGACACCCGCCAAGCAAATTGGCGCCGTGCTAATCCAGCGAAATATGATGCTCATCTTGCTGTACAGCGAGCCGTAAAGGCAGGCGAGCTGGAAAAGCAAACATGTGAGGTCTGCGGGATTGAAATGGTCGACGCCCATCATGATCAATACGACGACCCTTTAAAGGTGCGCTGGTTATGCCGACGGCATCACACAAGGCTTCACCACTACGGCGAGGATATGTTTCCGATCAGGAATGGCCTTTCGGTGCGGTCCGCCGATCGCTCTTGATTTCAGGTGGCGTTCCCGCGTGACTTGATGCCTAGCAACGCGATGAAGGCGCACACTGCTTGTTGCGTAACTTTCGCCATGTGATGATTTCGTTCGACTGCCCTCCGGATAGGATTGACGCGAAGGCATTGCCCTCGCGCCCTTCTCTACCACTCAGTCCAACAGGCTAAGATGCAGTGGCTCAGGAAAATACGCGAAGCCCTCTCCCGCTATGCCGACGTGCCCGTAGCCCGGCCATGGGAAGTGGTAGGACATGAAAGGTATTCTATTGAAGGCCAGCATTTTCAGAATGCGCACACGCGATTGAGCCGACAGTTTGGGATCGGTATCGAACGCAAATTCCATCAAAGGTTTTTCGAACAGAAGCACAGGATGATGAGTGAGGTCGCCGCCATAGCACATTGTCTTTCCTGCTGACTCAATCATAAAGCAGCTATGGCCGAGTGTGTGTCCGGGAGCGCTAATGGCATGAATACCCGGAAGAAACTCCTGTTCGTCCTGGAAAAAAACCATGCGGTCCCGCACGGGTTTGAGGTTGTGGATCGCGGCTTTAACAAGACCGTTGAGATCGCCTCCAAGTTTTTTCTCGTCGGTCCAGAAATCGTAGTCGGTTTGGCTGATGTACACCTGGGCGTTTGGAAACGTTGGTTTCCCGTCGTCGCCCCAGATTCCGCCGACGTGGTCCCAATGAGCATGCGAACAGACGACAGCGTCAATATCTTCCAGCGCAATATTCGCGGCGGCCAAGCAAGACTTGAGACGGCCAGTCGTCGAGCCAAATTGCTTGAGCGATCCCATCCCCGTGTCGAATAAAACAAGCTTGCCAGCGATGTTCACGACAGGTGCGTTCTGGGCTAGAACGACCTCATCCGTGGGCAAGAAGCTGTGGGTGAGCATGGATCTTATCTCGTCGGCAGGAACGCCGAGAAAGCTTTGTGTCGGGTCGCCGAGCGGAAGTGGGCCGTCTGAAACGACGGTTACCTGGGCGTCCCCAATGGCAAATCGATAAAAGTCTGGAGCTTGTGCCCCGGAAACGGGGCTTGCCTCAGCGGGAGCCGCTATACTGTTCGCACCTAAAACGGCTCCACTCAATGCAGCTCCTCCTGCCAATAGTAAGTTGCGGCGGTCGATCTCGAAACGTTCATTTCCCATTTCACTCCTCCCGAGTTGCAAAAGTGCGTTTGCAGTGCGAACGCATATGCGCCGCGCTTGTCTTGCGGCGGATTTCGGCTTTGCCTGCATCGGAAAAGGTATCAAGTAGCAGGTCTAGGACAATTGAATTGCACGTCCGTTTCTATGAGCATCGCTCAAGAAAATGATCTCGATCGGACATGCAATTCATCAATCGAATCAATCCGGTCCGGATTGCCGCGTTGCTTCGGCCATCTGATCCCATTGGCTTTCGGCGAGTTCGGAAGAACACTTGGTGCCTGACCGCGGGACGCGGTTCGCATCCGAATGTCGGCAAGATTATCGCGGATTTCCTTGCCTGCCTCATCGTCATGTGAGTGCCTCGGCGTCAGGTCGCCAACGGGCGTTCAGAAAGCGTTCGGAGGGTGTTACCTCTGCCCGCGAAGACGCGCACGGCACCTTGAAGAAGATGCCACGGAAAACCGCGAGAACGTCACGTTCGTCCAATGGACGCACTTTTCTTTGCGCATGGACATGTTGCGGAGCCGGCACCATGCTTCGGAAGCACTTGCCAGCCCAGCATTCGTCCTTAAATCCGCGAGATGGTGGCGCAACGAAGTGGCCGACATATCTGCGGCCGCCTACGGTCACACCTCACAGGAAGCCGGTCGAGAGCCAGGGCACCGCCGCGACGATCGCAAGCCCGAGAAGCAAGGCGATCATGTACCCCCACAGCGGCTTTATGCCTTCCACCGGGTTCACACGGCCAATTGCACAGGCGGCATAATAACCGACGCCGAACGGCGGGAGAAACAGGCCCACTCCCATGGCGAGAATAACCACGATCGAATAGTGCACGTCGTGGATTCCCAATCCCTTGGCGATCGGGAAAACGAGCGGCGCGAACAGAACGACCGCGGGAATGCCTTCCAGGACGCTACCGAGCACGATGAACGCGACGATCGACACGAACATAAAGATCGGCGCTCCTCCGGGAAGACCCGCCATCGTCTGAACCAGACCACGCGAGAAACCCGACTGGGTCAGGCACCAAGCCACAGCCGTTGCCGCCGCGATGATGAAAAGGATGGCCCCGGACAAAACCGCCGTTTCCACCAGCATCGGGCCGACCCGCTTCCAGTCGAACCGGCGGTAAATGAGGACACCTGCCAGCAACGAGTAGGCAATGCCGATTGTTGAAACTTCCGTGGCGGTAGCAACGCCTTCGACAACCGCTGTGCGGATGATAAAAGGCAGTGCCAAGGCCGGAAGTGCAATGAGGAATGTGCGGAAGATTTCCCTGGCTGGCGGCTTGCTAAAACCCGACATGTCCTCGTTGCGATATCGCCACCAGACGACAACGCAAAGCATTAATCCGCATACGAGTGCTGGCAAAAGTCCGCCTATGAACAGCGCAGAGATCGATACGCTCGTAACGGAGCCGATGGTGATCAATACCAGGCTCGGCGGGATCGTCTCCGTCTGCGCACCCGTGGCCGCAAGCAGGGCCACGAGATCGCCGGGCTTTGATCCTCTCGCCTTCATCTCCGGGAACAGTGCCGGGGCGACAGCAGCCATGTCGGCGGTCTTCGAACCCGATATCCCAGATACCAGGTACATTGCCGCTACGAGGACGTAACACAGGCCGCCTCTGACATGTCCGAGCAAGGACGCCAGGAAGTTCAGCATCGCTTTTGCCATGCCCGTGACCTCCATCAGCATACCCAGCAGCACGAACAGCGGGACCGCCAGCAGGAGAAGATGCGACATTCCCTCATCAAGCCGACCCGCGATTACGCTTATCGGACGGCTGGTACCCAGAGCCACATAGCTGATAGCAGCGAGAGCGAACACGAAAGCGATCGGAACGCCGCTCAGCACACCCAGTCCAATGAAGACAACGAAGAACAGCACAAGGTTCCAGTTGCCCATCGCCATGATCAACGGTTTCGCCGCAATCGCCAACCCTATCAAGCATGCGGCTACAAGGACCCCGATCAGGAAATCGCTCAGCCTGATGCGCTGGAGGGCATTGGTCACGCCAAGGATAAGCATCAGCCCAAGTCCGATCGGAAGACCAAACGACCGCCATGCGACCGAAACTTCCATCGCGGGAGTGACGACCGGAACTTCATGAAGAGCGTAGGTCGTGGCCTTGGGCAGAAGAAGCACGCAGACCGAAAGGCAAAAGACGAGTGCAGCCACCTCCAGTCTTGCCCTTACGACGGGCGGCATCGCGTCCGCGATAACGCCCATCCTCATATGCTGTCCGCGGTGAAAAGCGAGGACCGCGCCCACGATCGAAAGCCAGAGGAACAACATCGAGGCGAGCTCGTCCGACCAGATGAGGGGCTCGCCCCATGCATAGCGGGCGAAGACGCCTGCAGACAGCACGAGTACCTCGACGACAACAAGTGCAGCCGCGATCATTTCAATCAGGCGCACGAGGCCCATTTCAGCTTTCGCCAGGACTGGCCACGTGCCGACCATGGGGGGGCTGACATTTTCAGAAGTAGCCATGTCAACGCCTCAGATCAATTTGCCCGAGCTAGACTCCAGCAACGCCCATGCTTCCTCGCCAAAACGCCCCTTCCAATCGGAGTAGAACGACGAAGCTTGCAGCGTCGCGCGAAACTTGGAAACATCGACGTCGATGAATTCAAGACCCTTGCTCGTCAGCTCTGCCTGGAGTTCGGAATTCAGCTTTTCGACATCGGCGCGTTGCACGAGGGCGGAGCGATTGATCTCGGTGACGACAATGTCACGCAAGTCCTCAGGAAGCATCTCGAAGTTGTCCCGATTGGCGAGGATCCAGAAGCCGTCCCACATATGGTTGGTCCGGGAGAGATACTTTTGAACCTCGTACATCTTGGCAAAGTAAATGCCAGCGAGCGGGTTTTCGAGACCGTCGGCCACGTGGGTCTGAAGCGCGGAATATGTTTCGCCCCATGGAATCGACGTCGGCGCGGCGCCGAGAGACTTGAAAAGCGATGTCCAGAGCGGCGCAGGAGGGACGCGGATCTTGAAACCCTTGAGATCCTCGGGCGACTTGATCGGTTTCCCGATTGAGGTCGTCTGCCGGAAGCCGTTGTCCCACATCTTCTCGAAGGCGAGCAGGTTGACCTTCTCAAAAGCCGTCCGGATGCTCCGGCCGAGCTCGCCATCCACCGACTTCCAGACCTGCGCGTAGTCGGGATAGGCAAATCCTACGCCGGTGATGGCCGCCGGCGGGACGAGTGTGGCTGCGATGAGGCCTGTCTGCGCAAGAAGGTCCAGGCCACCCGATCGAAGCTGGCTAAGCATGTCCGCATCGGTGCCGAGCTGGCTCGCGGGAAACACCTGAATGCTGACCCGGCCGTCTGTTTGCTCGCTAATCTTGTTGGAGGCCTCGGTCATGCGGGTGTTGAGCGGATGGTCAACGGGCATGATGTTGGCAAATTTGAACGAAAACTCCGGCGAGCTCGCGCGCATGATGCGCGGCGCCGCAAGCGTGGCGGTCATCGCCACGGAACTCATAATAAGCGTCCGTCGATTCATTGTGATCATTGGTTCCTCCTCTAACCGTGTTGATCTATGTCGATGTTTTTGGGAATTTGCTGTGCAGGCGCTCTCCTCGTAAGCGTCCGTCAGCACTCGCAGGTCACCTGACCTTTGAAATGATGTCCCTTGAAAGCTGGGAGCCTCCCAGTGTGCGGCTGGACGTAAAATAGGCGCTTGCGCCAAACGTCCGCAAATGAATTGCCACGGGGCATTGGTGAACTGAGCTCAGGGACGTTCGGCGCGATGCGCGAGGATGCCAAAGGTTTCTTGGCGGAGCCGTCAGGCAACATGAATCCAGGTCACATGTTCATCGCGCAAACTCTTTTGATGCGGAGGAAGCGGCCATGTTAACCGCTTCGTATGCGAGTACGGCACCCGCCTATGGAATGTGCCGACCTAAGACGTGCCAGTATCTCGAAGGAGACCCGGAAGTGCATAAAGCTTTAGAAACAAAGCCGAGCCCGGCACGAGGACCGGGAAAACCGACAATCGGTTTTATCGGTCTCGGCTCTATGGGATTGCCCATGGCGTCGCATCTCCTGAAAAGCGGCTTCAGGGTCAAAGGGTTTGACATCTCGGAGAATGCTCTAAGAAGCTTCGCTGACAGTGGCGGGACTGCCTATCCAGACGCTACGGAAGCCGCCAGCCAGACCGACGTCTTGATGTTGATGGTGGTCAACATCGACCAGGCGCACCAAGCCCTCTTCGAACGGGGCGCCCTGGCAAATTCAACCAGGGCCAGCGTCGTCGTCCTGATGTCAACATGCCCTCCCGGCGAGGTTGAACAGCTCGCCGAGGCCGTGACTGCTCGCGGTCACCGGTTTCTGGATGCGCCTGTTTCCGGCGGCGTCGCCGGAGCGCGCGACGCGTCGCTTTCCATCATGGTGGCTGGCGACAGGCAAACCTATGAAATGAGCCGCGATCTTTTCGACGTGCTCGGCTCCAAGATCTATTATCTCGGGGAGCGGCCTGGCCAGGCATCGGTTGCCAAAGCGGTCAACCAGTTGCTGTGCGGCGTACACTTGGCGGCAGCGGCTGAGGCGCTGTCGCTCGCCGAAAGGGCTGGCCTCGACACCTCAACGGTCCTCGAGATCGTGTCCGGCTCGGCGGCTGCCAGCTGGATGCTCAACGATCGTGGCCAGCGTATGCTTCTGGAGGACCCTGAGGTAACAAGCGCGGTAGACATCTTTGTGAAAGATCTCGGTATCGTGCTTGCCGCTGGCTCCTCTGCCAGGGCCGCCCTGCCGCTCGCCTCCGTTGCGCATCAGTTCTTCCTTGCCGCGTCTGGGCAGGGGTCAGGCTCGGCAGATGACAGTCAGGTCATTCGTGCGTATCGGGGAATGACGGCGGGCCAGAAGGAGGTAAAGAAATGAGTGCCGAGATCAAAAGCAATTACGCGCGACTGTCCGGCATCACCATGCACTACCTGACCGCAGGATCCGGCGAGCCGCTGGTTCTCCTTCACGGGGTGCCGCAGAGTTCGCACGAATGGCGGCACGTGATCCCCTTCCTCGCCGACAAGTACGCGATCATCGCGCCGGACCTGCGGGGCCTCGGCGACACTTCCCGGCCCGCCGATGGGTACGACAAGAAGACGATTGCCGAAGACGTGTGGGAGCTTCTTTCTGAACATCTGAAGATCGATCGCTTCAATCTTGTGGGACACGACTGGGGCGGCCCGGTGGCGTTTGCCCTGGCCGCGCAGCACCGGGAGGCAGTTAGCAAGCTCGCGATCCTGGACGTTACCATTCCTGGCGATGGAGCGGACATGTCGCAAGGCGGCCGGCGTTGGCACCACCCCTTCTTCAGGACGCCGGATTTGCCGGAAGCGATGTTCGGCGGTCGCGAGCATATCTATCTGGAATGGTTGTTTGACAATTATGGCAGCCGGGCAAACGTGCTGTCTCAGGAAGACAAGAATGAGTACTTCCGTACCTACCTGAAACCGGGTGGCCTGCGCACACTTCTCGCCTATTATCGCGGCTTCCCGACTGACGTCAAAGACAACGAGTTATTCCTCGAGAGGGATGGCAAGCTCAAAATGCCGGTCCTCGCCCTGGGCGGAGACAGTGGTTTTGGCCGCGGCATGGAGACGATGGAATCAATGCAGCGGGTGGCAAGTGACGTTCGAGGTGGAGTGATCCCGGGCTCCGGTCACTGGGTTGCGGAAGAAGCTCCCGAATTCATAGCGAACGAACTCCGGAAATTCTTTGGCTAAACCACTGCCTGAAGTCGGTGATGCGCGTCTGATCCACCAGTCGCGCATCATCGACCTTGAGTGTGCATAACTCCCGTCCCGCCGAGGTCGATATCACTCGCAGAAGCCGCGTCGGCAGCCAGGGTCTCTTCGATCCATCGTCTGAACAGAGCGATCTTTGGCGTTCTCGCCCTGGACCTTAAGTACACGAGACTATGGCAATTGATGCAGGGGCCTTCCAGGCCAAAAGGCGCAACGAGCCTCCCGCTTTTCAGATCTTGCCGGACGAGTATGAGGCTTTCCAGGCAAACGCCGAGTCCATCTGCGGCCGCGTTGATGGACATGAAAGATCTATCGAAACGTAGTCCTCTGTCCATGTTGAGCGTAACGCCGTGGTCGTCGGCCCACTCCTGCCACCGATAGAGGTTCACTTCAGAGTGAATGAGCGGAACCCTGGTGAGATCCTGCGGTGAGCGAATTCCGTTTGCGCCCTCGACCAAAGACGGGGCGCAGAGGACCATGATCGGCTCAGGCGGGAAGGGCTCGACGGCGATGCCAACCTCTACGGGCTGGGTTCCATAGCGGATGTCTATATCGACGTTGCCGGTCCTCAGTTCGGCCGGGTCACCAGAAGCGTGCAGTCGAAGATCGATCTCCGGATAGCGGGCGCTGAACCGCGCCAGGCGAGGCATGAGCCACTGCGAAGCGAGACTGACGACCGAATGGATATTCAGGATGTCACTTTTGCCCTTCTTCGTGAAATTGCGTGTGGCGCTCTCGATTCTTCGAAACGAGGCGCTGATTTCTTCTGCATAGGCCCTACCGGCGTCGGTGAGCATGATCGAACGACCCGAGCGATGGAATAACGCAATGCCAAGCTCGGAATCCAGGGCAGCCATTTGATGGCTCACGGCCGAAGGGCTGATGCTCAGCTCCTCAGCTGCTTTTCCAAAAGATCCAAGGCGTGCAACAGCTTCCAATACCTGCAGCGATCGCAATGAAGGAAACTCCAACGCGCTCATCACTCCTCCTCCCCTTTTCTGCGTGCCTCGCCACCTCACCGAGTACGTTGGAGGACCGCCCTTCCTCTATATTCCATGAGGAAATTTAACGCAAACTACTACGATGTTGAGTTGAGCTCATGAATTGGCGGATGGAATTCGCTTGTCGCGACGGAGCGTATTCAACATTTTGAACAGCGGAGCGGCCCTTGCGCCGTTCTTCGCGAAGGGGAGGATCATGGCTGAACGGGTAATCTCCGTGTCCGGAGCGCCGTACGATGGGCATAGCAGAGAGGCTGCACTGAAGAGTGCGGCAACCCTCGGGTTCACGCATTTCGAGCCGGCCTTTATCGTAGGGTATACAGAACCCTTCGACGAGACCGCGTTCACACCTTCAGAGATGACCAGGTGGCGCAGCGCGCTTAAGGGTTCGGGGCTCTCATGCCACGCAATGTCGTCGCACATCGACCTTGGTTTCGAAGATTCGGTTGAAGTCTTCACGGGCCGCATGGCATTCGCCGCGGCTATTGGGGCCAAGCTTATCGCGACCAACGCCGCAGCTCGACAAAGGGAGGCAGCATTCCGTCGCAACGTCGAGATCATACTGAGACGAGCAGAAGCCTTCGATATCGTCGTCGGCCTGGAAAACCCGGGAGACGGAAGCGATAGCTTGATCAACACCGCGCGGGACGGCATTTGCCTTGTTGAGGAATTCGGATCGCCCTTTCTGAAGCTAAATTACGACGCTGCAAACACGGCGTCACATAGACCGGACATGGACGATCTTGCAGGTGACGGGATCCTGGCGCTGCAGGGATCGGCGCACGCCCATATCAAGGATGTCCGTGAAACCGATGAAGGCTGGTATTTTTGCGATATCGGGGACGGCAAGGTCGGCTGCGAGCGCCTCCTGGCGGTGATCGCAAAGGTCGACGGCTTCCCCGTCAGTATCGAACTTCCCTTGAGACTGCATAGAAATCGGCAGGCGCAGCCCATTCGCCGCCAAGATCCCGTGCCGCTGTCAACGATCGAGGACTCGCTCGCTCGGTCGCTCAAGGTCGTCCGGCGAGCGCTCAACGACAATCAATGACCGTGTCTGGAGGAGGACGCAGTGCAACGCTTTGTAAACAACCGCGACGAGGTCGTGGAAGATACCGTCAAGGGCTTTGTGAAGGCACATCGAGATATTGTGCGTCTTGCCGGAAATCCACGCGTGGTGACGGCGATCAAGAGGCCCAAGCAAGGAAAAGTGGGTGTCGTGACTGGAGGTGGCTCCGGACACGAGCCTGCTTTCATTGGCTATACGGGCCGCAACATGCTCGATGCAGTCGCCGTCGGCGAGCTATTTTCGTCGCCAACGGCCAAGAGCTTTCATGATGCCATACGCGAAGCCAATGGTGGAAAAGGGGTCGTTGTCCTCTACGGAAATTATGCCGGAGACAACATGAACGTGAAGATGGCGATGAAGCTCGCCGCAAAGGACGGCATCGAGGTTGCCACGGTCGTTGCAAACGACGACGTATGCTCCGCCCCCGCAGAGGAGCAGGCGAAGCGCCGAGGCGTTGCCGGAGAGATCTTCATGTGGAAGGTCGGCGGAGCGAAAGCATCGACGGGCGCCAGCCTGTACGAGGTTCGTGACGCGGCGCAGAAGGCCATCGACAATTGCCGCTCGGTCGGTGTCGGCTTGGGACCGTGCACTCTTCCGGCGGTCGGGCATCCGAACTTCCAGATCGAGCCTGGTACGATTGAAGTTGGTATTGGGCATCACGGCGAGCCAGGCCTGCGAGTGGAGGCGCTCAAGAGCGCATCCGAGGTCGCCAGCGATATGTGCCAGATTGTGCTGGATGACCATGATCTCGGCTCCGGGGCAGAAGTCGCAGTGCTGATATCTGGCCTTGGGGCGACGCCACTGAACGAACTTTACATTCTCTTCGATACAATCGAGGAGGAGATTTCCCGCCGCGGCCTCAGGATCCATAAAGCGTATGTTGGTAACTACTTCACGTCTCTTGAGATGGTTGGAGCGACTTTGACGGTCATGGCGCTCGATGACGAACTCAAGGCGCTGCTGGACGTCGAGGTCCGCTGCGCTACAGCACTGTGAGGAGGGCAAAATGAAAACATTGAGAAACGCGGCAGCCGGCGACATCGTTCTCTCGATGGCGAGCGCGATCATCGATAACCGTGGTTACCTCAGCGAAATCGACGGCAAGATCGGCGACGGCGACCACGGAATCAATATGGCGAAGGGCTTCGGCCTGGCGGCCGATCGGATCCGCGGCAAGGAGTTATCGCTTGCGGAAGCGCTTGAGACGCTCGGAACAGTACTGATGACCGAGATCGGCGGATCTATGGGGCCGCTTTACGGCGTGATGTTCACCGAGTTTGCCCAGCAGATCGCTCATGTGGACCAGATCGACAACAAGACGTTCAGCCGAATGCTGCATGCTGGCCTGACGGGTATTCAGGAAATCGGTTCGGCCAAAACCGGCGACAAGACGTTGCTTGACACGTTGGTGCCAGCCGTCGAGGCTTTTGACGAAGCGATATCGCAAGGCAGATCCTTCAGAGAAGGATTGGAACTCCTCGTCGCGGCAGCTGAGGCCGGCCGCGATTCGACGGTGAACCTGATTGCGCGGATCGGTCGAGCCAGCCGGCTCGGGGAAAGATCGCTTGGCGTCCTGGATGCTGGTGCGACGTCTTGCGCCCTCATCCTGAAGGAGTTGTCTCAGGGAACCCGTGATAGGCTTCGGTAGTCTCACGGCTTCTTGGGCGTGATACAATCATCGCTTTACGCCACCGGACAGCGGTTGCACGACGAGCTCAGAGCATTGAGCGCAGCATCCAAGCTGCCCAAGGGCTCGTTTCGTAGGCAAGCCTGAAACGCTTCGATCGTCTCTCCGATGGCGCCTCGATCCACATCGAAGACTTCGCGCAGGTTTTCGACGTTTAACCGGAAGACAAGTACAAACGTGCAAACTGTCGCAATATCGCCGCCTTTTTGGGCACCGAAGCAGGCGATGCGGGGGCCGCCGAGTTCATCCGACTGCTCACCTTCAACATGCTGATCGGTAATGCCGACATGCATCTGAAAAATTGGTCGGTCATCTATCCCGACCGCCGAACCGCCCTGGCACCCGCATACGACTTTGTCGCCACCATTGCCTACATACCGATGAACGAGCGGCCGTGAACGTCAGCCGGACGAAGCAGTTAGACGAACTCAATGGAGAGGAACTATCCCATTTGGCAGGCAAGGCGCGGATTCCGGAAAAGCCCGTCCTTAACACTGCCCGAGAGACCGTCCTTCCATCAACTGTGGCATCGCAAAAAAAACCTGCCTCTGTCCCGGGCCATGGTCGAATTGATCGATCGGCATGTGGACAAGGTGCCGATAGCCAGACGAGTGCGCCGATAGCGCAGGCGCCCGCAGCGTTCGACTGCGCGATGCGGTTCCCAATAACTACCTCCCGCGACTGGCGCGGCCGGTTTCGCCAGCTGTGCCTCGGCGTGTAACGAGAGCGATCGAATATATGCATGCCAATCTATCGGCACCTCGCCTTTGGGCTATCTGCGAACGATCCGCCTCGAAGCGGCCCGCAAGGCCTTGGTTGGAAAGGCCAGCTTTCCATCGATCTCGGACGTCGCCCGGAATGCCGGTTTCACGCATATGGGACGGTTCGCGGCGGCATACTTTGAGGCCTACGGGAATACTCCGTCGGAAACGGCCAAGAAGCGCTGAGGTGGCGGTGCCCCCGTGAGATGCGGAACCATGGGTTGGTTAAGCTTTGCGAAGTGCTGCAGACTGGTTGACCAGCAAGACGCATGATTATGAAGGCGCCCCTCACTGCGCGCCTTTCCTTTTTGCGACATAGGTTACCGCTCCGTTCCTGCACTAAGACCAGGATAGAACGAACGGCATGCGGAGCCACGGCGGCGCCGCTCAATTGCCGCTATCGTCGCCTGCCCCGATTGACTTCCCGATACGCTCGGCAAATCATGTGCCGATGACCGCGACAACCGACCTCATCGCAGAACTGTTCCGAGCCGCGAACGAGGTTGGCATGCTGTCGCCTTTCGAGAAGCGGCGGTTGCTGGAGCGGGCCGTGGCGACGATCCGCGAAGGGCGTGATCGGGTCGGCATTCGGCCGAGCCGCACGGCGCCGGACAAGGTGATCGACATTCAGACGGTTGCTGCGTCGTGTGCGTCGGCGCCCGATGTGTTGGTCTCACATGCCATGCTGGAGGCGGCCGACATGATCCGGACGCTGAAGATCGTGCTGGATGCAAAAGCGGACGCGTTGCGGGACGAATGAACCCGCGGGGGCCGAATCCGGCCCGCTACGCCGCCCGCCGGAGCTTGACCGACTGTAAGATGATAGGGGTTCGCGGGCTTACGCCATCAGTCTTCCGTTTGCTTGACTTGCTGCAATTCTGCAGTCGCTATAAGCCTGCCCACGTATTCCTCAAAACGAAGGTCAAACGAACCATACTCGCCAGCTGCCAACGAGTTCTTCCAATATGATCTGAATGATGGCTTACGGATAAACGAGATAAGGAAGCGCTCCCATCCTGGCCACTGATTGTTCGCAATGTCTGCGGTTAATTCTCGATCCAACCAGGCCTGCTCACACATTGATCCGACCATGTCGTAAAAGATGTTGCGCCTAATCTGATCATCGGCGCTCAAATCGGTTCTTTCCGGTGTTAACGGCGCGACCCCAAGGTGGGGGTAATCAAGCAGTAGCTCAAGAAAGTGACTGTAGTCATCTGCCAGCGTCGAATATGACCGGTTGTGCGCCTCTATCTCTAGGCGCTTTATACTCTCTCGACGCTCGCGTGCTTCTTTCCAACGTTCTCGAAGCCAATCGATGGCCTTCCACAAGACGGCTCCAAACCCGAGCAAGAACGCGCTGCTGAATATGACTTTGCTCAGCTCCAACCAAGTGACACCAGCGAAAAAATCAACCACCGACATCGGCTCCCCCGGACCGGCACACACTAGACGGTACAAGGATGCGGCACATTCACGACTCCGTCTATTTAGCCAATTGATGGAATTGACGACATGGGCCGTTATCCCTTTACATCTGCGTCTGCTGCCTTTGCCGCACGCACGAACTTCCGCGCCGCAGTATACTTGGCGCCGCTCTTCTCCTCGAATGCCCGTTGGGCAGTTTGCGCCTTGACGGCGAGCGGTTGCCGGTCGAGTTCGACCATGCTCGCTCATAGGGTTCCTTTTTGCCAGCTTACCAGAATCGCGGAATCCGGCCTTCCCTCTCCAAGCCCGATACGTTTTACTTGATTGACGGCTCCCCCTCTGGGCAGCTGTTTCCCCGCACCCGCGTTGCCAATTGCGGGATGCTATTTGCCCCGCCTCACCCGGCGGGGTTTTTCGTGGCAGCCGTCGCTTATCCGTGGCCTTGACCGGCGCCCGAGCACGCCGCCGAGATCGATGAAAGACCGCACGACATAATACGCGGCCGTGGCAAAATGCGGATATTGCTGAAGGAGCTGGACGGCTGGCCGGCGTCGCCCGGAAAGGCCGGCCTGTGAATTAGCGATAATGAGCTTTGCGATGTTGAACGGCTCCCGGAACATTCATCCCAGAATTTGGTTTAGGTTGTGATCGCGGCCCTTACGCTCGCTTGTAATCAGCACCGGTCACTCCTCGAGAAATCGCTTTCCTTGGCACGGGGGTCTTTTCGAGGATGTTGCAGAAAGGCCGCCAAAAACGGATGAACCGGAGGGCGAGTAATATGAAAAAGTTAATTTCAGGCTGCGCCATCCTACTCACACTAACGGCTTGTGTAGGAGCATACGACGCGGGGCCAGTTCGACCTATACCCGGAAGTATCACCTATGGTGGCCATCAACCGCGCACGAAATTGACGAAAGCGCCAATTGGCAGCACGTTCACTAACCAGATCATCGACGAATACGGCATGATGGCCATTGAGACTTACAGGATAGAGCCGGACCGCTCACTCACGCTTATCCGGCGCGATCGTAAGTGGGACTTTTTTGACTTCGATTGAAAATCCGCCACAGGATTGCGTTGAGCAGCAGCCAAGCGGGTTAACGAGCGAGCCGAGCTCGAAGGCTTGAAACTCTCCCGACGTCAGAGGTCGCTCACTCGTTCGCAATCAACGTGCGTATGGTTGCGATTGGTAGGAAAAGGCGCATGTCGTTCGAGAGGAATGGTAAGAACCCGTACTCGAGATAGAGCGCGCGCCGTTTCGGCGTGCGTTCAGGATTGCCGCAGTCAAGGACATCAAGGACTACGACCGCCACGCCGACATTTTCGGCAACACGCGCTATCCGGGTCAGGCAATCGACAAGAAGGTCGCCGCCGTCTCCGCCTCCCATGAAATTTTCGTCCCGTCCGATCATCGAAATGTAAATCGCCGGTATGGAGCCGTGTCCTGGCCTATTGCGCGCGAACTTTTCGGGAAGTTCCGAATAGTCGATCGAATGGGTGTTCAGCGCATAGAAACCGATGACACGCCCGTCTTCGTCAGTCATAACGAAAACGCGGAGATTGTCGGCCTTTGAGAGCTTGTTTGCAGTCTTCCTGAAAAAGTTGTCTACCTGTTCAACGCCGCATGAAAAAGCCGCCCGATCATGCTTGGCTGGATCGAGCGGCTCTATCATGAGTTTCGGAACTGCTGCCTGCGACATTACTTCGAAACGACCGTTTCGCGGTGCCGCTTGAATGCATCCTTCAATCGAGCGTTCGGTACCGGCGGATTATCAAGAGCCCCAAAAAACGCTTCATGATCGACCGCCACAAGGCGCGTGCGTTCATGTGCGGCAATCGTCTCCATTGCCGACTGGTAAGCTGCAGTCATCGCGAACGACGTGTCATCAACGCCGGCCAATGCCGCTGCCCTTTGAATGGTCTTCTTGATGTGCGCCTTCGTACGGAAATTCATCCGAGCATCATTGGGCTCATCGACTGTCGCAGTAGCATCGTGGAAAGCACGCATAGACGCCTCCTTTCAGCGCATAATCCCCTTCCAAGGCGTACGCTCAATCGGCGTACATGTCAACGCGGTAGCACCGGAAGCTTATTCCCACCATTGATCTGCATTGCACCATATTTGCTTTCCTTCCGATCGAAATTTGAGCATAGTGCCCACAGCTGATGCACATGGCGGATTTCCTCCCAGTGCCGCCGCAGCAGCTGTTCCCCTCTGGAGGTTTAAATTACCTTCATACCTATAGGGCCCGAGTTTTCTCGTGGCCCTCTTTTTTGTCCTGATTTTTCGTTTGTCGATGCGACGACCATCACGTTCGCGTCGCCGGCGGCCTCACCGCGCTCAGGACATCAGCTCGACACGCTCGATCGTTTGGGTCAGCCGCTCTCGCATCCTCCGGTGGTTCAGGACAGTCACGACGTCGGAGAGGCTCGGATCCTTCAATCCGACTTTGTAGATCGCAATCCCGGCTTCGACACTCGCGTCCATGGCCTTGAGCCCCGCGATATGCTGGGAGGCCTCCTGACGGGCGAGCCACGACATCTCCGTGAACGCCAGGATCTCGTCTGTTCCCGGAACGACCTGATAGGCAAATATCGCTTTCGCATCGTGCATCGGAACCTCCCTGAGCTGCGACAGCTACGGCGCCTTTCCGGTTGCTGTGAACTATCAAAAGTGTGAGCGGCAGCGTCCCGCAGGAGGGAGGACAAATAGAAGGAAGAGGGAAAAAGAAACCGGTCGCAGACCGGTCCGACCGTCGTCGCTTGCGCTCAACCGCCGCCTCCGCATCCCGGCCCCTCGACCTGCGCACGGCTGTCCAGCCCCGCTTGCCCTTCGCAGCAGGGACGCTCGGCCGCAGTTGCGCCGGCCAGCCCGCCCTGCGGTCCGGGAGGTGTCTTCGAAAGAAATGAAGACAGGAAGGACCGGCAAGAGAGCCGCGTCCCGCATCCCGGAGAAGGAAATCCCATGCACATTATGAAGGTCGATCCGCGCTCGTTGAAGGACAACCCGGACAACACCCGCCAGTCCAAATCCACTCCCCAAGCCGATGCCCTGTTGCTCGCCACGATCAAAGCCGTCGGCATCATCCAGCCGCCTGTCATCTTTCCGGAGGTCGGTGGCGGGAACAGCTACGTCGTCGAAGCTGGCCATCGGCGCACCCGCATGGCGATCGCCGCAGGCCTCGAAGAGATCGAGGTTCTCGTCGTCGAAGCCGCCAACGACAATGGCGCCATGCGGTCGATGGTCGAGAACATCGCCAGGGAGCCGCTCAACCCCGTCGACCAGTGGCGTGGGATCGAACGCCTGATCGCACTCGATTGGACCGAGGAAGCAATTGCCGTCGCGCTTGCCCTGCCCGTCCGGCAGATCCGCAAGTTGCGCCTGCTCGCCAACGTCTTGCCCGCAATGCTCGACCAGATGGCGCTCGGCGACATGCCGAATGAGCAGCAGCTTCGAACGATCGCGGCGGCGCACCTCGATGAGCAGAGGGAAGTCTGGAAGGCGCAAAAGCCGAAGAAGGGCCAGCCTGCCACGTGGTTCCAGATCGCCAACGCGCTCAGCAAAACCCGCATGTATGCAAAGGATGCGAGCTTCGGCGACGATCTCAGGGAAGCCTACGGCATCGAATGGATCGAGGATCTGTTTGCCCCCGCCAATGAGGACAGCCGCTATACCGCCAACGTCGAAGCCTATCTCGGCGCCCAGCAGGAATGGATGACGAACAATCTGCCGAAGAAGGGCGTGATCGCCGAGGTTACGCAATGGGGCGAGGCGAAGCTCCCGCAGAAGGCAAGTCGCGTCTACGGCAAGCCAAGCAAGGGCGACCACACCGCCATGTATCTGGATCGGAACGGCAAGGTTCAGACCGTGCACTACCGGATGCCGGAGGAAAAGAAGACCGGGGACAAGGGAGCGCTCGTTGGGCCTGGTGCCACCGCTGGCGACGATGTGACCGACGCGCCGAAGCAGCGACCGGATGTCACGCAAAAGGGTCACGACATGATCGGAGACCTCAGGACCGACGCGCTGCATGAGGCGCTCGTCCGCGCACCGATAGAGGACGATACGTTGACGGCGCTCCTCGTGCTTGCCTTTGCCGGTCTGAACGTCCGGGTCGACTCCGGGGTAAACGACACCGTCTTCGGTCCGAAGCGGTTTGCGCGCCATGCGGCTCGACTGCTTGGCGGCGATGGCAAGCTGTCCTTCGACATGGACACATTGCGGGTTGCCGCCCGCTCGATGCTGGTCGATGTGCTCTCTTGCCGCCGCGGCATGTCGAACAGCGGGATCGTCTCGCGCATCGCCGGCGAGGCCATCGGTGCGGATGGATATCTCCCGAA
Organism: Rhizobium giardinii bv. giardinii H152; assembly: GCF_000379605.1. Taxonomy (GTDB): domain Bacteria; phylum Pseudomonadota; class Alphaproteobacteria; order Rhizobiales; family Rhizobiaceae; genus Pararhizobium; species Pararhizobium giardinii. The sequence goes on from NZ_KB902713.1 coordinate 241,514, forward strand.
CATGGGCACGGAGGACTTCCTGCTTTGCCTGTCGCGGCAGGCGCTTGAGGCGTCGTGCAAGGATACGGCGGTTCTGCCGCGCCCAAAGGTCCGCGAGACCCGCGCCGCCCTCGTCGAGCACTTCAAGGAAGGGCACTTTGTCCATCCGGCAGCCCTGTTCGCTCCCGATCCAACGGAACTTACCGGACTGCTCAAGCAAGGTGAGATCGTCGAAGAGGACGAGACCGACACCTCCGAAGAAGCGACGGATGGCCTTGAAGACGAGCTTGCAGGCGTCAGGGTTACCGGCGATGCGGGCGATCTCGACGTCGCCGATCCGCAGGCCCGTGACCACGCTGCCGACGAGGACGACGCCGCCTACGGGATTGCGGCCGAATAGCCACCCTCCCCTTCTGATCCGATCGACACCCCGCCGCCGGCCATCACCGGCGGCGGTGCTTGGCGACAAGCCGCATGAGAGGCGGTAGCCGACGGCGTAATGGCGGAGTGCCCATCCCGCGCGTTCGGCAAGAGTCTTTGCGAGGACGGCCATCGGTTTCGGTTTCGGGGTGCAAGTTTCAACCACGTGCCGGCCTGCCCTTCGTGTTCGTTGCGGTCTGAACCGGCGGTCGGTCGTTTCAAGGCCGCTGTCGCGCCGCGGAGCGGCCAGGACAGCCTCACTTCGCAAAGCGAACCCGCGTCCTGCGCAGGGTGTCCCCGCTTGGCCGCAAGCCAGCTCTGCTTGCTCAGCCGTCCAGGACCTGTGAAAGCGCCCGTCTCTCGCCGGTTCCTTTTGACCGCACCGAAGGGCAGACCGGCACGGGCCGAAGCCGCTTCGGACGAAACCGAGAAAAGGAAATTGACATGACCAAGCCCGCGACCTCCAACCGCTTTTCCTCTCGCGTCGTGCAACTCCGCAAGGGCGCCACCCTTGAAATGGTCCGCCTCACCTGCCCCGATAGCGCGCAAGCCCTCAAGATCGCCGAGAGCTTCGGGACCGCAGTGGTCGACAGCGACGGCATCCGCGACGAGCATGAGCGGATGGTCATTGCGAGTTCGGCAAGCCTCGCTGAAGGTCTCGGCGAGAAAGCGATGCAGATCCATCTCCAGCGCATCGTCGGTGCCTTCGTCGGATCAGCGCATGGTGCCGGTCAATTCTACTCCCGCGCAGTATCTGAGGCACGCGATGCCACGGCCAAGGCGTCGAACGATGCCCGGGACGAGGATCTCGACGGCCCGGTCGGATATGGCAGCGCCGCTCAGCGCAAGCGCGAGTTCGCAGCCGACATGGGCGTTCAGGCCCATGCGCTTCGGATGGCAGCCGAGGGCGCCGTCGCGGCCTACGAACACGTGGTCGGTGAGACCTGGAAGCCGTTCGATCGCCCGGTCGACAATCCGGGCGCTTCACTTGACCGCAAAGCGGCCGATGCGCAAATGGCGGCGCTCGGCTGAAGCCATAAAGCGGGCATCGGCCCCGCCCTCCATTTTTATTCCGGCTTGCATCGGCCGGCTCCACTCAGGAGCCGGCTTTTTTGCATGTCCATGCCCGAGCCTCGGGAAAGGCGGGGAAAGGAGTTGAAGAGACGGCCGATTGCGGCCCGTCCCTGTCGCCGGTGCTGCAGGAGCCGGCCTGTCGCCGCAACGGCTTCGCCGTCCTTCACGCTGTTCCGGCCATTCCGGTGCGCTCCAGGCCATTGCGCTCCTGCCCTGGGACCTCCGCGACGGGCCGCGATTGGCGCGGCCCCGGAAACGGAGGTTAAAGACATGAGCAGGAAAACCGAAGGCGAGCGTGCCGACATCTATGTGAGGATTACCGACCGGATCGTCGCCGATCTGGAGAAAGGGGTTCGTCCCTGGATGAAGCCTTGGAATGCCGCGAACACCGAAGGTCGGATTACCCGGCCGCTAAGGCACAATGGTCAGCCCTATTCGGGCATGAACGTTCTCCTCCTATGGTCCGAGGGGATGGCGAGAGGGTTTACCTCTCCGATGTGGATGACCTTCAAGCAGGCGCTGGAGCTCGGCGCCGCGGTTCGCAAAGGTGAAACCGGCTCGACCGTCGTGTTCGCAAGCCGCTTCACCAAGGCGGAGACCGACCGCGACGGCAACGATGTCGACCGGGAAATTCCCTTCCTGAAGGCATATTCCGTTTTCAACGTTGACCAGATCGACGGACTGCCGGACCATTACTACCATCGTTCGACACCGGTCCTCGATCCGGTTGAGCGGATCGAGAATGCCGATCGCTTCTTCCGCAACACGGGCGCGGTCATCCTGCATGGCGGGTCGCAGGCATATTACTCCCCGGCGACCGACCACATCCAGATGCCGCCCTTCGAGACCTTCCGGGATGCGGCTTCCTATGTGGGGACGCTGAGTCACGAGGCAACCCACTGGACGGCAAATCCGCGACGAGTCGCCCGCGATCTCAGCCGATATTCGAAAGATAAGAGCGAGCGCGCCCGCGAGGAACTGATTGCCGAACTTGGCAGTTGCTTCCTGTGCGCTGACCTCGGCATTGCTCCTGAGCTGGAGCCGCGACCGGATCACGCCTCGTATCTTCAGTCCTGGCTCACCGTTCTCTCAAATGACAAGCGGGCAATCTTCCACGCGGCGGCGCATGCGCAGCGCGCTGTCAGTTATCTTCACGGCCTGCAGCGGTCCGAGGAGGGTAGCAGCAAGGTGGCGGCATAGGGCAGCTTTGGATCAGGGACGGTCGTCAACCCCGACGGCCGTCTTTTTGTTGGCTCTCGTTCGGTTTGCGCATGCTGGTTCAGTGTGAGGTCCAACTTCCCCCAGATCGATGCCTTCTTGGCATCGGACTTGGGTTTGGCGGGACGGCTTCCTTTCGACGATAAACGGCTTTGTCTGCTGACGCATAATCCTGATGGGCGACGAATCGCGCCTGAACGATATCGCGCGCGCCACCGAACGCAGCAGGCTGTCATTCCAACATTTCATACCGACGGTTTCGACGGCATGACGTCCAACGCCTTTGGCGACAAGGGGAATTTCTACGTTCAGGTTGTTTGTAAGGAGAAAAGTTCGCCACATGGGTTGTTGCGGAATGCTGCATCGCACAAATATAGGTGGGATTGCAAATATACCTACTGGGGAGGGGCAGGCCGTGGAAAAATACGTGGGCGCGAAGCTGCATGGTATTCGAGTGACCGACGCAAAGCTGAACTACCACGGTTCGATCACGATCGATGCGGACTTCTGCCGGGAGGTCGGCCTGAAACCGCTGGAGTATGTAGAGATCTGGAACAAGATGTCCGGAGCAAGGATCAGCACTTATGTTCTCTACGGTGATCCCGGCTCCAAGTGCTGCATTCTCAACGGTGCGGCTGCCCGCACGTGCCAGCAAGGCGATGAGATTATCATCGCGTCCAGCGTCTTTTGCGAAATCGATGACATCATCAAGCTTAAGCCACGCGTGCTGGTCTTCGGAGAAAACAACGAAATAGTCGACAGGATCACCTACGAGGTCTTTCGCCGCGCAGACAATTCTCTCGATATGGCCGTGAGCTCTGAGCTTTCCGATAATAGCTACGGATTTCCGGCCTCCATTTCTGCATAGCACTGATGCAGTCGGCCAGCGTCCCTGGACGTTTGCCGATATGGATTGCCGCCGCACCGCTTTCGACCATTGCCGTTGACCTTCGAGGGGGACCATTGCCACGTCCCTTTGCCAGGGTCAGCGGCGCTCCATTCGCGGGCTCGATGAGGCATGTCTGACCGGAGAGCGGCTTCGCCTCGATCGTCCTCCCGCAACGGCCATGCGAAACTTTCTTCCCCTGGCGGCGCCGCCATTCCTCGCGCGGCAACAAAGTTGCTCCCGGCCGTCCTCCATTTCATTTCGGCCCCTGGGGATGCGGTCCGATCGTCCCCGGTCCTTGCGACAGCCATCGAGGCCGCAATGGTGCGGCCCGAAACAGCAAAAGGAACTTGGACAATGGCTACCATCGGCACCTTTACCTCCACCGAAAACGGCTTCTCCGGCTCGATCCGCACCCTCGCCCTCAACGTCAAGGCCCGCATCGCTCGCGTCGAAAACCCCTCCGACAAGGGCCCGCACTTCCGCATCTACGCCGGCAACGTCGAGCTCGGCGCCGCCTGGCAGAAGACCTCCGAACAGGGCCGCGACTACCTCTCGGTCAAGCTCGACGACCCGAGCTTCCCCGCTCCGATCTACGCCACGCTGGCCGAAGTCGAAGGCGAAGACGGCCTGCAACTGATCTGGTCGCGCCCTAACCGCGACTGAGGTCCCCTCCAGGCTCCGCCCATCGGGCGGGGCCCCTCCCGCGCTCTGACTTTTTTCCGCCGTTCTTCCTTATTGGATGAAAACGGATGGAAAAATGGAGTCCGGTGTGTCGTATCCCATTCGGATGGAAACGGATGGGATAATGGATGACAGCCCTTGATCTCGCGAAATTGCGTATTACGCCTGAGATCCTGTCGTTGATCGCCGAGATCGACGAATTCAAAGGTGCCTGGCGAGCGCTCGGTCGTATCGCGCCAGACCGGCTCTCCAGCTTGCGCCGGGTTGCGACGATCGAAAGCATCGGTTCGTCGAACGTATCGAAGGCGCAAAACTAAGCGACCGCGACGTCGAAAGGCTGCTCTCAAACCTCCGTATCGGCTCGTTCACCAGCCGAGACGAACAGGAGGTCGCAGGCTATGCCGAGGTAATGGAAACGATCTTCTCCGCCTTCGACGCGATCCCGCTTGACGAAAATCACATCTGCCAACTCCATCGCGATCTACTCGCGCACTCGACCAAGGATGAGCGACACAGGGGAAACTGGAAAACCCTTGCCAACAACGTCGAAGCCTTCGACGAAGGTGGGCGAAGCCTGGGCGTCGTCTTCGCGACGGCATCCCCCTTTGATACGCCGGGCCGGATGTCGGAACTGGTGTCCTGGCAACAGGCCCACGAAAAGGATGGGACGTTTCACCCTCTGCTCATCGTCGCTGTCTTCGTGGTGGTCTTTCTGGAAATCCATCCTTTCCAGGACGGCAATGGCCGCCTGTCGCGAGCCTTGACCACTTTGCTGCTCCTTCGGGCGGGCTATACCTACGTACCATACAGCTCTCTCGAAAGCGTTGTCGAGCAGAACAAGGAAGCCTATTACCTCGCGCTTCGTCGAACGCAGGGCACGATCCGGACAGATCAACAGGACTGGAATCCGTGGGTCGAGTTTTTCCTCCGGAGCCTGCAGCGCCAGAAGCAGCGGCTCGAGCGCAAGATCGAGCGTGAACGCATCCTGCTGGGTGACCTGCCGGAGTTGTCGGTCTCGATCCTCGAACTGGCGCGTGAGCGCGGCCGCGTTACCGTGATGGACGCGGCCAAAGCCACAGGCGCAAGCCGCAACACCGTCAAGGATCATCTTCGGGCGTTGACCGAGCAGGGGCATCTGACCCTTCATGGAGCGGGTCGCGGGACCTGGTATGGCCTGAACTAAAGCCGGAGTGATTGGTCCGCCGATACGCCGAGATCGGAGCTATGGCCCAACTGTGCGCGGCCGCAATTGCCACGTCCCTTTGCCGGTTGTTATCGGCGCTCCATTTGCGGGCTCGATGAGGCATGTCTGACCGGAGAGCGGCTTCGCCTCAATCGTCCTCCCGCAACGGCTATCCGAAACTTTCTTCCCCTGGCGGCGGCGCCGCCATTCCTCGCGCGGCAACAAAGTTGCTCCCGGCCGCCCTCCATTTCATTTCGGCCCCTGGGGGTGCGGTCCGATCGTCCCCGGTCCTTGCGACAGCCATCGAGGCCGCGATGGGCGCGGCCCGAAACAGCAAAAGGAATACGACAATGGCAACCATCGGCACCTTCACCTCCACCGAAATCGGCTTCAACGGCTCGATCCGCACGCTCGCCCTCAACGTCAAGGCCCGCATCGCCCGCATCGAAAATCCCTCCGACAAGGGCCCGCACTTCCGCATCTACGCGGGCAATGTCGAGCTGGGTGCGGCCTGGCAGAAGCGCTCCGAGCAGGATCGCGACTACCTCTCGGTCAAGCTCGACGACCCGAGCTTCCCTGCTCCGATCTACGCGACGCTCACCGAGGTCGAGGGCGAGGACGGCTACCAGCTGATCTGGTCCCGCCCCAACCGGGACTGAGGCCCGGACGGCCCCGCCGCCGAGGCGGGGCCAACCGGCCACAAAGACAAGCCGGCGGCAGGCATCGAGCCTGCCGCCGGCTTTTTCGGTGCGATACCGAACCGGAATATGTCTGCTCAGTGGATGCTATCGTGCCGGGAAGAAATGCCGGCCTCGAGGACGAGCGGTCGCCCCCAATTTTGCCTCCGCACCGGTTCCCTCAGCTCCAACAAAATCGGCTCCCCCACTCGCCGGCTCCGCCGGTCGCTGCCGCGCTCCTTGACCCCGTCATCTCCTCCCGCCCCGCGGTCTCGTCTTTCACGAACTCAAGGAGATGAGACGATGACGATCGAACAGCACATCGAAGAACTGCGGATGGAATTGAAGGACGCCTGCGATGCCGCCGAGCGCCGCCAGATCGAGGCCGAGCTTGAACTTGCCAAGGCTGATCTGGCCGTGACGCTTGCCGAACAGGACGGTGCGATCGACGCCGAGCCGCCCTTTTGAAGCGGCTCTTTCCGTTGGACTGCGAGCCGGTGCGCCGGATCGACCGGCTTCCCGGCTGCCAGGGATTTCACCCCCTCGACACTCCCACCGGCTCACGCCGGGCAGGGTCGCGACCCCTTCTGGCCCGCGTCTGTGACGTCCCTATCTTACTCCAGCAAATCCGGCGTCAAGGACGGCACGGTCTCCCCCAATTTTTCCGCCGCTGCGCTCTGGAAAAATCGGTTCCCCCGCTTGCGAGCCGCGTCCCGCGGTCCTTGACCCCTCTTTGCCAAGGAGTGGGCGATCTCAGTCATCAACGAAGGAGATCACATTATGACCACCGATCAGAACCTCATGCTCCACACCAAGCTTGCCGGTTTCCGGCTCGTCGTGCTTGCAAACCGCTTCGGCTGCGATGCCGAGTTCTCGCAAGCCCTCCATGACCGACTGATCGAAGGGCTCGATGCGGCTCACGTTCGCCTCCGCACCATCATGGCATTGGAGCGGAGCGTTCTTGGCGGCGACGATGAATATGCCGCGTATCGGCTCGAAGGTGAGAACGAGATGTTCGAACGCTTCACCATCAATCTGCTCGATGAGCTCGAGATCGATTCCGACACATGTGAGTACCGGATCAACAATGGCGATTGGAACAATGCAATGTCGGCAGATTGCGACGGAGTCGAGATCGACTATCCGGAACTGGTCGCTCTGACCGCGACCGAGTTCGGCTCGCTGGCAGCGATCATCAGGGATATCCGCCAGGAAACAGGCATCGCCATTCATGCGGCCCGTATCGTCGACGCGAGGTGCGCAGGCTCCTGAGGGGCCTTTGTACGATCTCGATTCCCCGGGGCCGCGACTGCGGTCTCGATAGCATTCTGGGCTTTTGATCGCAGCGAGCGCGACCAACTCTCCTTGTATCGACGAGCTGTCATCTCTCATCGGGGATATTGCAGCCCGTCCGACCGGCCGCAACCGGGCGCCGCCGGAATTTTCCCCGCCGCATTCTACGGCTCCTCGCGCTTTAAAATTCAGCCGCCGCCAGGTCCTCCACATCCGTTTCGGCCTTCCAGGTGCAACCCTCCTTTTCCGGTCTGCCGTCGATCCCCGCAATGACGCAATCGACAAGGAGATACACTATGCAACAGCTCGCTCAGTTCCTCGCCGCGACCGGCCGCCGGCTCCGCGCCCTCGGCAAGGTGATCAGCCACTTCTTCCGTAAGGGCAAGCTCGGCCTGAAGCTCGGCGTCAAGATCCCGTTCTTCGTCGAAATCGAGGTGTCCTTCGAGACCGACTGGAACAAACGGCCCGCTTAGGCAGGCATTTCATTCCGGCCCGACAGATCGCGGGCGATAACCGCGTCTTCGTTTCCGTCGCAGCAGATCGAGAAAAAGTTCGACCGCTTCCTCCTCCCGCCCGAAAAGGTGGACCATCGTCTGACCCTTCGTGCCGATCCGGCCCCACTTCCGGAGCAGGCAGACATCCCCGAACAGGTTCGGCTCGATCGACATGGCGTAGTAGCGCGCCATGTTTCTGGTGGCGTCAGAGCGTTCGACACAGAGATGGTAGGGTTGCGCGATCATGAGAGCAGAATCGCCTATGCCGGGAATCGCGTCCAACGAGACTTATGAATCGGTCGGCAAGTATCGATTCATATTGCTGATGACATGCGAACGGAGACGATGGGCTTCCGCGAACTTGCTGATGCCGGTCCGTGCGGCTGGCAACCATCATAAGGAACTTAAACGAATTGCGCGGGGTTTCCCTTCGACGCTGGGCTTGGCCTGATGAGGTCTTCGACTGCCGACGAATCTCGAACATCAAATGAGGGGGTCTATTTCAGGGAGCTTAGACTTTTTCAGGCGTGCGCTGGCGCAGATTTTTCTCTTCGCGCAGATTTCACTCACCTCCGAGAAGATCATTGATCTTGGGAACAGCATGAGGATGTCACATGAAAGGCTATCTTTCCTATGTCATCGGCGCACTGTTGGGCTCCATCGTCGCGGTCGCTGTGTCCATTCTCTTCGGCCTTGATGGGATGTTCCAGCTTGCGGTCTTGGCGCTGCTGCCGGTTGTGGGTGCTGCGCTGGTCGAGCGCTTTTACTATCGCGGGTCACCAACGCGCTAACGTGACTATCAACAGAAGATGTCGGGCCTCGGTCGATCATAGGTGCAAAGCCGACGGTCTTGGGCGAGACGCCTGCGGCGCCCGAAAATGGTCTCCGCCCATCCGAGTGACGATCCTCTCGCACCTCCTTACTCGCACCATCCATGTCTTGCGCCGTCCCAGCGCCTGGCAAGACCTTCATCGATAAGGCGGTCGCCGAGCGAGCGCCCTTCCCGCGTGACGGTCCGGAGTTTGCGGCCATACTTGTCCTCGTCCCGCAAGCCTGACGATAGCGAGAACTTGCCCGCGTTCAACAGCGCCAGCAGGCGTGTCTTCGCCCTCTCGCCCTTGATCCGTTCCGCCTCGCAGCGCGGAGGGCTGAGCTCCGGCGTGTCGATATCCGCAATGCGGATTTTTTCTCCCTCGAACCAGAACGTGTCGCCGTCGACGACGCAGTTCGTTCGCACGCTCTCGCCGCACAACTAAAACGCGGCTGACGACGTATCCGTAGTCGGTACCTTGGCTAGAGCCAGCAGGCCGGAGAGATCGCCGGCGCCGCCGAAGGCAAACCATCCGGCCGCTCCAATGATGATTGCTGAGATGACCGCCATCAGCAACTTGCGCAGCCCGTTCTGTCCCGTTCGGAATTTTCGCTGCGGCCGATATCGATCGTTCCCGCTGGCGGATTTGCGCCGCGGTCTCAACGACACCACATTCGATTTCGCCACCTGCCCGTCCTCTGCTGTTTGCATCAATCTACGTCGACGCCGGTTTCATCTGTCTTTACGAACAAGCCGACCTCAGGTGGTGTTTAGGAGCGGGGCGCAGTCGGTCCCGCCTCCCCGGTGGGGAACTCAGTTGAGGCTCCTGCGGCTGCGCGTTTTTCCGCTCCTTGCACGATGAGAATTCCCGAAATCCCGCCCTCGGGCGGACGCTCACGCTGATTTCTCCAATACTCTTCATTGCTATCGGTCGGCCTTGCTCGCTGCGCTGCGCCCCGGCCGATCGGATAGGTTTCAAGCTGGCGAACGATACTCATCTTGCCGTTTGCTCTTCCGAGTGTTCTTGAGGACCGGCGGAAGGAGGTATTGGGCGTTGCGCTATGGCTCATGTACTGTCATTTGTCGCAGCCGAGTGATATGGGCGCATGGAAAATATTCGAAGGTTCACCATGGACGATACCATTCAAATCGGAAGCCGCGGCGACTTCGGTCTCTGGGCAATCGAAGTCGCCAAACAGATCGTCGGCGAGCAGGGCTTTGAGCTTGCCCAGGCCGCGCGTGAGGGCACGGAAGATGATGTCCGTGCTGCCGGCAATGCTCTCGGGCAGGCGATCACCAACGCGCTGCTCGACGTCTTCGACGGGCTGCTGGACGAGGGGCCCGCGGACGCGGCCTAACAGATCCTACCGCTCGTCCGGGGCGTCGCGGAAGAACGCATTTGGCTTCACACAAGCCTTCATGTCCTCACGCCGAAACCATATCGCGCGCCCACACCGGAGCGGCGGGTTGCCTGCAGTGAACACGATCTGCTCATCGCCGCGCATGCGCATGACCTCATAGGGCAGGATCAGCGGCCGGCGGCTCAGTTGCTTCGAGCGTGACCGCGACGAACCGGATGACTGGCTGGTGCGGCTCGTCTGATCGACCTCGATCGTCGTCTCGCCGCAGCGCCGCGACAGATAGTCGGCCGTCTCGGGATCGTTGATTGCTGCAAAGGAAATCCAGGACGCTGACTCGAACCATTTCGAGTTGGCGTCGCGGCCGCCATAGGCTTCACGCATCTGGCCGATCGACTGGAAGATCAGTGTCAGGCTGATGCCGTATTTGCGGCCGGCGTCACGGGCGGTTTCGAGGATGCGGAGATAGCCAAGGCGTGCCACCTCATCGAGAAGGAAGAGTGTCCTACCGCTCACCGCTCCATTGCGATTGTAGAGCGCATTGAGAAACGAGCCGATGACGACGCGGGCAAGGCCGGGGTGCGCTTCCAGCACCTTCAGATCGAGCGCAATGAAGATGTCCGTCTCGCCTTTCGCAAGCTCATCGGTGGAGAAGCTGTTGCCGGAAACCAGCGCCGCATAGTTCGGATAGGAAAGCCAGTGCGTCTCCTTCACAGCATTGGCGTAGACCCCGGAAAACGTCTCCGGCGTCATATTGACGAACACCGCCACGTTCTCCTTGACGAAATCCGATTCCGAGCCTTCGTAGATGCGCGTTAGCCGCTCGCGCAGCTTCGGCTCGGGCTCGGATAAATTGGCCCGAACGCGGCGCAACGTCTGGTCCTTCTGCTCGGTATTGCCGGACAGACAAACGTCGGCGATCAGGGCGGTCAAAAGCTGCATGGCAGAGGCCCGGAAGAAGTCGTCGCGCGCCGATGCCGCCCGTGCATTGTCGGTTATGATCCATGTGGCGACCGCAACGATATCCTCTTCTTTCGTGGCTCCGAAGCGGCCGATCCAGTCGAGCGCGTTAAAGCCGATCGTCGGCGTCTCGGGGTCAAGCACGATCACCTTGCGACCTGCCTTGCGGCGGTGGTCGATCACCATCGGTGCGACCTCGCTCGACGGATCGAGCACGACCAGGCTGCCGCCCCATTTGAGCGACGTCGGCGCGGTGACAGATGTCGTCTTGAAACCGCCCGAGCCGGCAAAGACGATGCCATGCGACGAGCCGAACGAGCCGTCGAAGCAGAGCAACGGTGACTTACCGCCAGCACCCCAGCTCTCGGACGAGTCAGCGCGAAACGCCGTCGCTCCGACGCTGTCACGATCGACGCGATAACGCTCGCCCACAACGATGCCGCCGTCATCCGGAAACAGCTTTGCCGCTTCCGTCATGGTCATCCAATCGGCGTTGCCATGGACCGCGCGTTTGCCCCGAACCCGCCGCGGCTCGGCTCTCGCAAATGCCGCATTGCCACTGACCGCAACGCGCATTGCGAAGATGCCGGAGAGCACCGCAGTTGCGGCGCCTGTCGCCGTCGGCGGATCTACATAGGCGAGGACGGACTGTCCCGGTGGCACATTTGCCGCGAGACCGACGAGCCGCATGGTTTCGCGCACGACGGCGATCAGCACGACGGCCACGCTTCCCGTCACGACGCTCCAGCCTGCAGCCTTGATGTTCACCGTACCGTTCGCCGCAAACAGGAACATCACGCCCGCGCCGGTGGCGATCGCATAGGGAAGCGCCAAACCGATGCGACCGAGCATCAGCTTCGCCTGCGCCGTCTTGCCGAAGCCGGCGAGCCACTGCTCGATGCCGGGAACAAGGATGGTTGCTGCAATCATGATCGCCGCGGGCAGGATAGCGAGCAACAGCTTATTCAGGGTCATGGCCGAGCGCCTCCGCGCCAATCGCAAGCAGGCGCCCGCGCTCTTTCTCGTCGCCGCGAATGCGCGCCGTTGCATCGATCAGCAGGCCGAGCAGCAGCGCCCGCTTCTCGTAACGCAGGCCCGCCTTGACGATCAGGCCGCCGAGCTCGATTTTTTCCCGCGCGTCTTTCTTTCGCGCATCTGACGTCATGACCTTTGCCATCCGCTCAAGCCTCGCCAGCGCTGCTCTGAGCCGCGCCATTCTCGTCCTTCGTGCCCGACGCGCCACCGGAACTGCCGTCCCCAACACTTCTCTTTCCGGTCGCAACCCCTTTGCCTCCGCGAAACCGCTGAGCAACCTGCTCGAACGCCGCCTGCAGCTCGGCCTCGTCGCTCTCGATCTCGCCCAGGCCCGCCCTCAGTGCGACGCGACCGATCCGTTCGGCCTCGCGTGTCTCGGCGGCTTTCAACTGTTCCTGCAGTCGGGCGATTTCTTCCCTGATCTTCGATGATGGCTTCTTCATTCCGTTTGCAACTCCTCGGGTCTCTGGTGGTGCGTCAGCAGCACCAGACTCCCCTGAAAGGGCCGTCAGGCCAAGGTGCAGATCTGCATGTCGGCAGGGCCGACGCTTTGGGGCATGATCCCGCCGCTCGATAAGAGCGGATCCAAGGGCGCAATTATACGTCGCTGTCGCGACGTCTCGTTTTGCCACCCTGGCGGGGCCGCTTCCTACCGGGAACGAGGTTTTAACCCTGGAGTTTCTCGCGCCGTGGCCATCGCCCATTTCTCGGTCAGCATCGTCAGCCGCGGCGAAGGCCGCAGCGCCGTGCTGTCGGCAGCTTATCGGCATTGCGCCCGGATGGACTACGAGCGCGAGGCGCGCGCGATCGACTACACCCGAAAGCAGGGCCTGCTTCATGAGGAGTTTGCGATCCCGGCCGATGCACCGAACTGGGCGCGGACGTTGATTGCCGATCGCTCGATTTCAGGTGCATCGGAAACGTTCTGGAACCGTGTCGAGGCCTTCGAGAAACGCACCGATGCGCAGCTCGCCAAGGACCTGACCATCGCTCTGCCGCTTGAACTGACCGCCGAGCAGAACATCGCGCTGGTGCGGGATTTCGTCGACAAGCATGTGTTGTCGAAGGGTATGGTCGCCGACTGGGTCTACCATGACAATCCCGGCAATCCGCACATCCACCTGATGACCACATTGCGGCCGCTGACCGAGGACGGTTTCGGCGCCAAGAAGGTCGCAGTCATTGGCGATGACGGCCATCCGCTGAAGACCAAGACTGGCAAAATCGTCTACGAACTCTGGGCTGGCGGTGCTGCCGAGTTCAACGCGCTCCGCGATGGCTGGTTCGAGCGCCAGAACCATCACCTTGCCATGAACGGGATTTCCCTCCGGGTCGATGGTCGCTCTTACGAAAAGCAGGGCATCGAGCTTGAACCGACCATCCACCTCGGCGTTGGCGCCAAGGCGATCGAGCGCAAGGCGGAGAGCCAAGGCGTCCAGCCGGAGCTCGAACGGCTCGAGCTGAACGAGGCGCGCCGCACCGAAAACACCCGCCGCATCCTTCGAAACCCGGCGGTCGTGCTCGACCTGATCACCCGGGAAAAGAGCGTCTTCGACAACCAGGACATCGCCAAGGTCCTGCACCGCTACGTCGACGATCCCGGTCTCTTCCAGCAGCTGATGGCGCGTGTCCTCCAGCATTCCGAGGTGCTGCGGCTGCGGCGCGACACGATTGATTTTGCCACCGGCCAGCGGGTGCCGGCGCGCTATACGACGCGGGCGATGATCGAGCTGGAAGCGCAGATGGCCAATCGCGCCATCTGGCTGTCGCGACAATCCTCGCACAGCGTTCGCAGGCAAGTGCTGGAGGCGACATTCGCCCGCCATGCGCGTCTCTCTGATGAACAGAAAACCGCAATCGAGCATGTTGCGGGTCCGGCCCGGATCGCAGCGATCGTCGGCCGCGCCGGCGCCGGCAAGACGACGATGATGAAGGCGGCGCGCGAAGCCTGGGAAGGTGCCGGCTACCGCGTCGTCGGTGGCGCGCTCGCGGGCAAGGCGGCCGAGGGACTGGAGAAGGAAGCCGGCATTCAAAGCCGGACGCTCTCCTCCTGGGAACTGCGTTGGCAACGCGGCCGGCACGGCCTTGATGCCAGGACCATCTTCGTCATGGACGAGGCCGGCATGGTCGCCTCCAAGCAGATGGCGGGCTTCGTCGAAGCCGCCGTCAGGGCAGGCGCGAAGATCGTCCTGGTCGGTGATCCCGATCAGCTCCAGCCGATCGAGGCGGGTGCCGCCTTCCGGGCGATTGCCCATCGTATCGGTTACGCCGAACTCGAGACGATCTACCGCCAGCGTGACGACTGGATGCGGGCTGCCTCGCTTGATCTGGCGCGCGGCAATATCGGCACTGCCCTTGCCAGCTATCAATCGCACGACCGGCTGCATGGCTCGACGCTGAAGGCTGAAGCGGTCGAACAGCTGATCGGCGACTGGAACCGTGATTACGATCCAGGGAAGACCACGCTGATGCTCGCGCATCTGCGCCGTGACGTGCGCTTGCTCAACGACATGGCGCGAGAAAAGCTGGTGGAGCGCGGCCTTGTCAGCGAGGGGCAACACTTCCGAACCGCCGACGGCATGCGTCCGTTCGCTGCCGGCGATCAGATCGTCTTTTTGAAGAACGACACGGCTCTTGGCGTCAAGAACGGCATGCTCGGCCGTGTCGTCGAGGCGGCGCCGAACCGTGTCGTTGTTGCGGTCGGCGAAGGGGAGCATTGGCGCCAGGTGGCTGTCGAACAGCGCGCCTACAATAACCTCGATCACGGCTATGCCACGACCATCCACAAGAGCCAGGGCGCCACCGTGGACCGGGTGAAGGTGCTGGCGTCATTGTCGCTCGATCGCCACCTGACCTACGTCGCCCTGACCCGTCATCGCGAGGACCTTCAGGTCTATTACGGCGCTCGTTCCTTCGCCTTCAATGGCGGACTGGAGAAGGTGCTGTCGCGCTGCAATGCCAAGGAAACGACGCTCGATTACCGGCATGGTGCGCTCTACCGCCAGGCTTTGTCCTTTGCGGAAAACCGCGGCCTGCACATCGTCCAGGTCGCGCGTACCCTTGTGCGCGACCGGCTCGACTGGACGCTGCGACAGAAAGAGAAGGTCGCCGCTCTGGCCAGGCAGCTGCGTGCCGTTGGCGGGCGGCTTGGTCTTCTTCCATCCCCAATTTCGAAACAGAAGAAGGAGCTTCCACCGATGGTGGCAGGGGTCAAACAGTTTGCCTTTTCGACAGGCGATACGATCGATCAGAAGCTCGGCGACGACCCGGCGCTGAAACGCCAATGGGAAGACGTCTCGACCCGCTTCCGCTATGTGTTTGCCGATCCTGAGACGGCATTCCGGGCGATGACCTTCGATGCACTTCTTACGGGGCGGGAAGCGTCGAAACAGACGCTGCAGAAACTCGTTGACGAGCCGGCGTCGATCGGCGCGCTGAACGGCAAGACTGGCCTTCTCGCCGGCAGGGCGGATCGAGAGGCCCGGCGCGTTGCCGAGGTCAATCTGCCGGCGCTGAAGCGCGACATCGAGCAATATCTGGCCATGCGCGAGACCGCCCGGGAGCGGATCGAGGGCGAGGAAAAGAACCTGCGCCTGCGTGTCTCGATCGACATCCCGGCCCTGTCGCCAGAGGCGCGAACCGTTCTGGAGCGGGTCCGTGATGCGATCGACCGCAACGATCTTCCCGCGGCCCTTGGCTATGCGATCAGCAACCGCGAAGCCAAGCTCGAAATCGATGGCTTCAACAAGGCCGTGGCCGAACGCTTCGGGGAACGCGTGCTGCTTTCGAGTTCGGCGCAGAAGCCCGAAGGACAGCTCTTCGAAAAACTCGCCGCCGGGCTTAAGCCAGAGGAGAAAGACAGCCTCAAGGAGGCTTGGCCGGTGATGCGCACGGCGCAGCAACTGGCCGCCCATGAGCGCACCACGACAACGCTCAAACAGGTCGAGGAACTGCGTCTCGCCCAACGCCAGACGCCGGCGCTGAAACAATGAACCGGGTGCGGGCAATCATGGGTCTTGGCGCATCGGCGCTTGGCATCGGGCTCCTCGCGGCGGCTGCCTTTATCGGCGGCTTCCGGCTGAACCTGACGCCAAGCGAGCCGCTCGGGCTCTGGCGGATCGAGGCGGTGGACCGGGCAATCACAATTGGCGATTTGGTCTTCGTTTGCCCGCCGGTGACGCCTTTGTTCGAGGAGGCCCGTCATCGCCTCTATCTCGCCCACGGCCTCTGCCCCGGTGGTGTCGCGCCGTTGATCAAATCCGTCGCAGCGTTGCCTGGTCAATATGTCGAGATCGGCGAGAACGTGGCGATCGACGGCAGGACGCTTCCGTCCTCGCACGTTCGCCGGATCGACGGCGCCGGGCGACCGCTCACGCCCTTTGCCGGCGGCATCGTGCCGACGGGATACCTCTATCTGCACTCCCCTTTTGTGAGCTCCTATGACTCCCGATATTTTGGACCGATCTCCGAAACCGGAGTGCTCGGCCTCGCCCGGCCGATCCTCATCGTCGATCCGTGATGGCTCACGCGCCGCACTTCTCATTGCGCTGGCGATCATCATCGGTGCAGTTGGCTGGAGCGGCTTCGTGCTCGCTTTACCGGTCGCAATGCTCTTTCCGGCGCTCTGGGCGTTGTCTCGGTCGCGCCTAGTCGCGGCCATGGTTTCGGCAGGGTATTTCCTCACCGCCTCACGCGGTCTGCCGCAAGGTGTGGCGAACTTCTATGCCGCCGATCTCTGGCCCGGTTTACTGCTGTGGCTGCCAGCCTCGGCATCATTCGTCATCGTGCATGCGGCGCTTTGGACGGGGCGTCCGGGAAAGGGCCAATTTGAAGCAGGACGAGCGACGCGGTATCTCGCGGCGACGATTGTGATGGTGCTGCCGCCGTTCGGCATCACCGGCTGGGCGCAGGCGATTACTGCGGCGGGCGTTTTGTTTCCAGGATGGGGATGGTGGGGCTTGGCTGCGACCGCTGCCGGCCTCGCGATGATGACTTCGCGATATTGGCCGGCAGCAGTTTTGATCTTGATAAGCTTTTGGGTCTGGTCCGCCGCATCCTGGACAGCGCCGACCTTACCAGAGGGATGGAAGGGCGTCGATCTGGATCTGGGTCAAAGCCTTGGGCGCGATACATCTTTGGATCGCCAGCGAGTCCTGATCGCCACAGTGGTGGCAAATGCTGGCGACAACACCTACGTTATCGTCCTTCCTGAAAGCGTGCTGGGCTTCTGGACGCCGACCGTCGAGCGTCTCTGGAGGGAGGCTCTGCGCGGCGGCAACCTCACCGTCATTGCCGGTGCAGCGGTGCTCGACGGCAGTGGATACGACAACGTGCTGGTGGCAATCTCAGCCAATCAATCCGAAATTCTCTATCGCGAGCGGATGCCGGTTCCAGGCTCCATGTGGCAGCCGTGGCGGGCCTGGACCGGCGACGCTGGCGGCGCCAGGGCCCACTTCTTCACCAACCCTGTGGTCGTAGCCGGCGGCAACAGGATCGTGCCGCTGATCTGCTACGAGCAACTCGTCGTCTGGCCGGCACTGCAGTCCATGCTGCATTCCCCAGACATCATCGTCGCAACCGGCAATGGCTGGTGGACATCGGGCACCTCGATCGTCGCGATTCAACAGGCGAGCTCCATCGCCTGGGCAAAGCTGTTCGGCCTGCCGCTTGTCAGCGCATTCAACCGCTAAAGCCCGTGGAGGAAAACATGGTCGATGCTGCTCTCATCAAGGAATGCGCTGATCCCGGCCTGAAGCCGGCGATCGTCGAGAAGTTCATCGCCGCGGCGGGATCCGACGATCCGTTGACGGTGACCGTACACGCGGGGAAGCGTGTCGTTCTCGTCCCGAAGCCTGCCACGCCGGAAGCGGCAATGGATCTGATCCGTCAGAATATCGGCCGCAACGTCGTGCGCGTCGGCATCACCCAGTATCCGGCCGGGCTTGGCGTGCTCGAGGCCGGCGCCCTGAAGCCCGATCTTGTCGATGCCTGTGCTAATCTGCGCATGGGCACCGCCCTCTTCGCCAAAGTCTATCGCATCGTCCTCAAATGGTACGGCAATCCGACCGGCAAACAGGCCGAAGACCAGGTGTTCGAGGATGCGATCCTCGCCTGGCAGTCGGGATATTTCGAGGGGGAGGCGGTATTCCGGACACCTGATGCTGGCGAGGCCGACGCCGGGACGGATAGATCCGGGGAATCTAAGACTGAGAAGAGCATTGCCGAAAAGGCAGAAGTTCCTGTCGCGGACGATCGAAGCGAACCGGTTCCAGATCGTCCACCCGACGCAGATCCGAACAAGGCCGGCACCCGTGTCGATCTTTCCGGTATCGGCGCGAAATAGCGTGGAGGAAGTGCAGATCTGCATTGGATCGATGGCATTTATCCGCCTGTTTGCACTGGCGAAAATCGATCCCGCCGTCTATAAGGGCGGGTAGGGCAGTACGCGCTGCCCCGGGGTGTGGAAACCTCTCGTGGCGGTTGGTGCCGGCCGATACGGCGCCAGATCCTCTGACCATTTGGCCGGGGGCCTGTGACGTATGTCCAGGTACTCGGTGCTAAAGGTCGCAGGACTGTCCACGACAGTTTCCAACCCCCGGCTTGGGATCAGGGATTGACGTTTGCGGGGGCGCACCGCAGACAAATCCCGAGGCTGGAAACAAGATGGATTCGAAAGATGCGGCGTTGATAGAAAAGCTCGAACTTCGACCGGTGTTCGGGTGGACGCAAGGGTTGCCCACGGCTGATCTGGAGACGCTCACCGTCGACGCCATCCGGCAGCACAGGCTATTGGTCGACAAGGCTGATGAGCTCTACCAGGCGCTCCCGTAAGACTACCAGGACGGTAGAGCGACCGGCGGCGCCCAGCATCTCAAATACATCGAGGCCAGTATCGAAATGCACGCGCAAATGGCCGCGTTAAACACCCTTCTCACCATCCTCGGCTATATCCCGCAAGTGACGGTAAACTGACCGTCAGATCAGCTTCTTGCGGATCGCAGTTGCAGTCAGGTGCGCAATCGTGTGGACGTTAAAGTGCTTCCGTGCGTGCTCGATTTTAACCCGCACGCTGTTGTATTTGACGCCTTCAAGATCTGCGACCTCCTCCATCGTCTTGCCGTCGGCGATCCAGCTTAGATAGGTCGCCCCCTTGGGATCGAGCCGGAGCGGTTCTTCGGCACTCGGGGTCGGATCGGAGAATTGAATCCGCGTATGCAACTGCGCGATAGCAGCAGCTGCAGCGACGGGATCAATTTCACGATCAAGGTCAATGGCCTGCTTCGACGAGGCAAGTGTGAATACGGCAAGCGATCCATGGGCGATCTGGACAGGGATGGTGATGCCTGATCGTACGCCGAAGTCTGCTGCGAGCGAGAAGAATGACCGCTCGTCCCGAGTAAGGCGCGGTCTGTCCCATTCACCGTTCCAGACGAACGCTCGCTTCAGTGTTTGCGCGCGTTTGATGACAGGGTCGAGTTCATTGAACCTGCGCCGGAAGTATTCGGCTTGCCACTCGGGATGATAATTTGAGACCGCGCTCGAGTGGCTCGGCTGGATGTTGAGGTAGGCGTAGCCGCCGAAGCCGGTTGCCTCGGCGACCGTCTCCAGTGCTTGCTTTACCGTGTGTTCGTCGCCGGGGATTGCAGCGAGATCGGTGAGCTTGTGCAGCCAATGTTGCATACGTCATTCTCCAATGTAATGGCGGGTTTGGCATGGTGCAGCAGTATGTCGATTGCGCTCACCGCTGCGGCCCGGCCGTCAGCCCCGCCCGATGTGACAGTACTCCGTTCTGGCAGCCGTGATGTTCTGCTTTTGGCGGGCGTAGAACGGTAGCCAATGCGCTGGCCTAAATTCCTCACTTCTGCGAAACATAAGGCACCGTCGGATAAGATTTCGGGGAGGGGCTGGTAGAGCGCTCAACCGAAATGTTTGTTTTGGGAGGGTTTGAAGCGCTCAATTTAGAAAGTTGATGTTCCAGTTCTTTATCCGCCACCGTCAGGCGGTGATGAAGGCGATGGTAATCCGCCCAGGTCGGCGTCCGAAACGTCTCGATCCAACGCGACGCGTTCTGAATATCGCGACTGAGGGTCCATTGACGTGCGCCTACGCGGCTTTGCACATCACGACGTTTCCGCATGACCTCGAGAAACAGGTCGGCACTCTCGTCCGCAATTGAGTATTCCGTTGTGACCAGGATCGGGCCACTTCTCGGCTTCAGATCAAGTGCCGGCACAGGCGCATCGAAAGCGCCGGAGGCTTCGAGTTCTGACTCAAGGCGGTCGCTGATCGGCAGCTTGAGCCCTAGGGCGGCGACAATCAACGAGGCCGCCGCAGAACATCCTAGCGATAGGGAAAGGGAATGGGTTTCGGCGATAATTCCCCAGAGCCAGCTGCCGCCGGCGATGCCGCCATAGGTAAAGGCACTGTAGATGGAAATGGTCCGACCAACCACCCAGCGGGGGCTTGCCAACTGTACATTGACGCCGAAGCCCGACCATCCGGTCACCCAGCCTGCGCCACCGAAGGCGAGGGACAGGGTTGCGACGATGAGAGAAGACGCCAGGGCAAGTGAAATCGCGCATACCGCGCACGCGACGCAGGCCAGCACGATCAGCACTTCCTGCGTAACAGCGCGTCGAAGCGACGGGTTCGCTAGCCCTGCGATCAGCGCACCAGCGCCGAAGCCGCCCATGAGAATGCCGTAGTCGATTGGGCCTCCCTTCAGAAGGTCCCTTGCAACCAGGGGCAATAGCGCTAGCATTGAGGTGCCCGTCAACCCGAACAACGTCCCCCGAACAATTGTCGCCTTGATCTCGGAGGATATCGCGGTGAATCGCAAACCATCGTAGATCGCCGTCCTCAGCGCTTCCCGAGGAAGGGGCGACGCTTTCACGGTCCACTTGTTTCGCCACAGAGCGGTGAGGGGCGCGACGAAGCCGAGGGTCGTGAGCGCGAACGTGACGAGCGGTCCGAACACTGCAACGATAATGCCGCCAAGCGCCGGACCGACACTGCGGACCGTGTTAAATCCGACATTGAGAAGTGTCACGGCCGACGGCAAATGGCGACGCTCCAGCATGTCGCCAAGCGAGGCGCGCCAGGCAGGATCGCTCAGCGCGATACCGCAGCCGTCGAGGAAACTGAACGCGAGGATCAACCATGGATCGGTGATGCCGAAGGCCATCAGGATCGTCAGCATTGCCGAGGCCGCCATCATCAAGCTTCGACCAACGATCATGACCATGCGCCGGCTGTAGTTGTCGGCAATCGCCCCAACAATGATTGCAAGAAAGAAGGCAGGCAGGGTCGACGAGGCCTGGACCAGGGCAACCATCACATCGGAGGTGGAAACAGTCGCCATGAGCCAACTGAGCGACACTGTCTGCATCAACCAGCCCAGGCTCGACAACTGTGATGCGAAGAAGATGGAACGGAACGTCGAATTCTTGAGCGGCGCCAATAGCCCTACGGATGCTGTCTCTTCATGTGAAGGCATGTCATTCAGTCTCTTTCGGGCGACGCATTCTCAGGCGATTTTAACGGGCGTCATTCGACGCTGAGGGAAGGCGGGGATCGTTTGGGTTACGCCATTTGCCTGGCCGCTTGAGCCATCCAGCAAAGGGCCGCAGGTTGCGCTTCGGCGGGCAGCGGCAAGACCAGAATCGAAAACAGACGAGTGAACCTGGATGGGCAGGGCTTGATAACAGTTGCAGGTCAGGAGCGTTATTCTGCCCGCAGTTTCCCTCGGCCCCAATAACCGCGAAGCGTTCGCGGCCTGCGCCACGATGCGGCCGCAGCCGCTGCTCGATATTATGCCTCATCACAACGTCACCTCCAGGCCGCGAAAGGCGCGCCACCGATTGGCTCCGGGTCCGTCGCGCGTCTGTTCGCTCAATCGCAAGATCGGTTTCGGGCGTCGTGTCACCCATATGGAAAGCGGCGAGATGCTTTGGCAACGTCTTCGATCACGGCAATCTGTATGTCTCTGAGCATGGCATTCGACACATTGGCGCGCAGATTACCCGCAACACCAATATAAATTTCGCTGTTATCTAAAGCCCATCCTCGGATTTAAGCGTAGGCTCCGAAATCGAATGTGTCCAAGCCCTCTTTCGAGGCTGAGCATCAATGATCAAGCGACTATCCGAAGTTGGGATCAGGGTAGCGGTTACCCACCGTCTGCTCGGACAGCTTGAAATCACTCGCCAGCTTACGGTGCGGGGCAATTGCGTACCAGACGAGAACTCTGCATCGTAGATTGCCTCCGCGATCTGCTCGGCAAGCGAACGATACACTGACCGCGGCAGGCATTACAGGTCGGAATGCCGTTTTGTCATGCTTGCCGCCGCCCGTCAGCGTGTGCCCCACATCTGCTCTCCGCATGGATTCGTTCAATGTTTCAGGATCTGGCTTAAGAAGAGCTTTGTTCTGTCGTGTTGCGGGTTGGTGAAGAACTCATTCGGAGCGCCCTGTTCGACGATCTGGCCCCGATCCATGAAGATAACGCGGTCCGCGACGGCACGCGCAAATCCCATCTCATGTGTGACACAGACCATGGTCATACCGTCGCGCGCCAGACTCGTCATCGTTTCTAAGACTTCCGACACCATTTCCGGATCGAGTGCCGACGTGGGTTCATCGAAGAGCATAACGGCCGGCTCCATGCACAGCGAGCGGGCAATGGCCACGCGCTGCTGCTGTCCCCCGGACAATTGAACCGGATATTTGTTCGCCTGTTCTGGAATGCGCACGCGCTCAAGGAACTTCAAAGCCGTTTTCTTAGCCTCAGATTCGGATAGGCCCTTCATCCACATGGGACCCGCCATGCAATTCATCAGCACAGTCATATGGGGGAAAAGGTTGAAGTGCTGAAACACCATCCCAACATTCTTGCGGACGTCGGTCACGTTGCGCATCTTACTGTGCAATCGGATCCCATTGACGGTGATCTCGCCTTCCTGATGGGCTTCTAGTCTGTTGAAGCAGCGGATGAGCGTTGACTTCCCGGATCCTGAGGGTCCGCAAATAACAATGCGTTCGCCTTTGCGCACAGTGAGGTTGACATCGGTCAATGCGCGGAAGGAACCGTACCATTTCGAGACGTTCGTCGCTTCAATGATTTTATCTGCGGTCATTGGCACCTGCTTTTGATTGGAAGGCTCCTGAGATGATAGAGGCGCCACGTGCAGCATATTCCCATTCTCCGGCGAAAGGTTGCCTCCACCGAGGCCATTCAGCAGTTGTGAGTTGCTGGCGATCATCGCAGCTTGCTCCTGCTGTAATGGCGTTCGATCTTTGATTGAATCAGTTCGAGACAACAGGATAAAACCCAATAAATCAACGAAGCCGCTACAAGCATCTCCATATTGTGAAAGGTGGGCTGGCCAATCGTGCGAGCCAGGAACGTCAGTTCCCATACGCCAAGGACGGACACGAGCGAGCTATCTTTCAGCATCGAGATGAAGGTGTTCCCCATCGGTGGAACGATAACGGGAAGCGCCTGCGGAAGTATAATCCTTCGCATTGTCAGACCGAAGCCGAAGCCCATGGACCTGGATGCTTCCCATTGCCCGCGGTCGATGCTCTGAATTCCAGAGCGGAAGATTTCCGTCATATAGGCGCCGATACAGACTGAAAGGGCCAATATTCCTGAAGGCACCGCGTTCAGAACGATACCGAACTGAGGCAAACCGAGGTAGATGAGGTAAATCTGCATCAGCAGTGGGAGACCGCGGAAGAACGACGTGTAGAAACTTGCGATCCCGTAAGCGAAGCCGTTACTCGAAAGCTTCGCAACAGCGGCAATGATTGCGATGAGCGATGCAAAAAGCAGCGAAATTGCCGACACATACAACGTCGTAAACACACCCTGCGTTATCAGAAAGGGAAGGTTTTCCCGGATGAAAGGCAGACTGAGCTCAAACGACTTGAAGAATGCTAGAATGAGCAGGAGCAACTCAAGCCAAACCAAGATGATTTGGGCTTTTATCGGCGCGAACCCGATGAGCACGAGATTAAGACTGAACGCAACCGCAATAACAAAAGCGATCGCAAAGCGGCCGTAGAGGCCGCTTTGCGACGGATCGCCGATGACGGGGCGCATAAGCTCGCCCATGGTTGTGCCAGTCAGGTTATACATCAGAAACAGAGCGAGCACGACAGCGAAGGTAGAGGCCACAAACCACGGCTTGTGAACCAAGACCTCGGAGTCAATTGTATCCTGATAAAGCATTACGGCGTCCTTCGATAAGGTTGCTCAAACAGAGGTTTCCAACCTATTCAACGGTGCTATCGACACCATACCACTTAATTGAGAGCTTAGAGAGCGTACCATCATCCCTCATGCTTTTGATGGCGGCAGATATCTTGTCAGAGAACTCTTTGTCTCCCTTTGAAATTGCAATGGCTCCCGGCGTTGGGAACAATGCATCACCGAGGACTTTCAAGGGGTAACCAGCTTTGATCACACCGTGCGCACTCACTTCGTCAGTGATCACTGCATCGAGGCGAACTCCATCACCTAGCCGCAGGTCATCCACCTGCAACGAGGTATTCTCATAGTTTCGCATTTCGCCCGGTGTAAACCTGTATTCTACCGGCTTTTCGTCCGCCCAATCCAACGTCAGGTTATGACGGGCATATGCGATTGCCGCATCATCACCTGTTACGAGGCCGATCACCTTTCCATCCAGGTCGGAAAGTTTGGTTGCTTTACTGTCTTTGTGAATGACAGCAAC
This sequence comes from Rhizobium giardinii bv. giardinii H152, assembly GCF_000379605.1. Taxonomy (GTDB): domain Bacteria; phylum Pseudomonadota; class Alphaproteobacteria; order Rhizobiales; family Rhizobiaceae; genus Pararhizobium; species Pararhizobium giardinii. The sequence goes on from NZ_KB902713.1 coordinate 266,323, forward strand.
GTTCCTCGTGTAAAAGTAAATGGCAGGAAAATCGAACTTTTCCGCGCGTGCCTTGGTCGGAACCATCTGGCCCATCGCCATATCCCAACGGCCTGCCCATTTGCCTGCAACTATGACGTCCCAGCCCGGCGTTACGAACTTGACGGAGACCCCAAGGTGTTTCGCCACTCCCTTGGCAACCTCGATCTCAAAACCATCGAGTTCCTGTTTGTCATTCAGGAACGAACTGTTAGGCCAACCGCTAGAAGTCGCTACTGTGAGCGTCTTTGCCGCCTGGACTTGATCGAGAACGGCGCCAGCGTTCGCTGGCAAAGCTGTCGACACAACCGCAATCAACGCCGCAGCTGCAGCTGAAATTAAAGATTTGCTCATGTGATGTTCCTTTTGTGTTCCCCTCGGCCGGTGATGCGACCGTGTTCATCTACCCAGTTCAAACCAGACGTGAGGCTCTAAGCCGCAGTCTGAAGCGATCGCCTTGCAGTCAACGGAGCATCCCGTCGTCCGAAGGTCGAAAGCGCCCGCCGATATTCACTCTCGCTGCGACGCGTTTTCGATCATTCTGTTTCACCAAAGGCTTCCGCCTTTTTGTGATCTCAAAGGTGACGATCTGAGATATACTATTGCATGATTTGAGACCTGTCAACGGCGGCGCGAGGGCCAATAACAGTCGACGAAGGATGCGATATCACGCAGAGCAAGTCCTGTTTGGGCTTGCCTCGATTCACGAAGGGATCTTTCCTTCCATCTTAACGTGAGGCGCGGCCGCCAAGACGACATCGGTTCGGCACAGGCGGCTTCCGCATTCGGCTGGCCAAGACGGTGTGGTCAAGACAGGCCTCGGCGTGGCTCGCTGGCAGCGGGTGTGCAGCGAGGCAGTCAGTCGGGCCCGATGGCGAGGCTCCTGCTTAAACCGCTCCAAACAGGCCAGAAAGAGCCCAAAAGCCCCTCTAAGGACGGTTTATCCGGCTTCGCGCCGCCTAGCCGGCGATGGCAATCGGTGGCGCGGCGTTGATGGTCTATACCTGTCATAGACACGCAGCCGGCCTCTCTATGCGGCCGTTGGAGAAGCCGAGAGGCTTCTATTCGCCGCTAGTATCATGGGCATGACGATGCCGCCCCAGTCTTATCGTGCAGGTTAAATTTGCAGACGAAGCCAAACTTCCCGTCTCGCGCTGTGCGGTATTGAAATTGAAGTAGAATGGTATAGGCTTCTCGTAAGTTTGTGATGCCAGATGGCGCAGACTTGCATTTCGTCGAGCGGGTCCGCAAGTGCGGCCTCGATGCGATCGTGTTGGGAGAATGACCGAAAACTCAGTTGCGCGAGACAGCGTTGCATCTCGTAAAAATGACCGCCGGGACCCCAGTCCAAAACAGATGCCCGCGGGCCACAAGGATGGACTCTGCAGGCGGAGCGCTCGGAACCCACCAGCTTTTCTGAGCTAACAGTAAACACGTAGGAGACCTTAATGACTGCGCTACCTGCCGTCTTGCACCACATCGATACCGAATGCGACGCTGCGGTGTCGCGCCTTTTCAGCCTTTTGCGCATAAAGTCGATCTCCACTGATCCGGCCTACAAAGCGGATTGCCAAAGGGCTGCGGAGTGGCTTGTGGATGATCTAGCCTCGATCGGCTTCGAAGCCAGCATACGCGATACTCCAGGTCACCCAATGGTCGTCGCTCACCATGACGGACCCCCCGGTGCTCCGCATGTCCTCTTCTACGGCCACTATGATGTTCAGCCGGTTGATCCCCTCGAGTTGTGGACCCACGACCCGTTTGACCCCGCCGTGCGCGAGAGCGAGGATGGCTACCAGGTCATTACCGGACGTGGCGCTTCGGATGACAAAGGTCAACTGATGACGTTCGTGGAAGCGTGTCGTGCTTACAAGGCGGTGGGTGGGGTATTGCCCTGTAAGGTTACAATCCTTTTTGAGGGTGAGGAGGAGTCTGGCTCTCCCTCGATGCGCGCGTTTCTGGCGGCCAATGCGGACGAATTAAAAGCCGACTTCGCGCTAGTCTGCGACACGAGCCAACGCGACGCGATGACTCCTGCCATCTGCGTTGGCATGCGTGGACTGGTGGAAGAAGAGATGACGATCCATGCCGCCAGCCGCGACCTTCACTCAGGCATCTACGGCGGCGCGGCGGCGAACCCTATCCGAGTGCTTGCGAAGATCCTTGGGGATATCCACGACAACGATGGCCGCGTGACAATTCACGGCTTCTATGACGGCGTCGAGGAGACCCCGAGCCAAGTCTTGGCCTCGTGGGAGGCCCTCGGGGAGACGGCCGAAAGTTTCCTCGGACCAATCGGCCTGTCGGTTCCTTCGGGTGAAAAGGGGCGCTCGATACTCGAGCTGGTTTGGGCGCGTCCCACGGCCGAATTCAACGGGTTTTCCGGTGGCTACACGGGTAAGGGTTTCAAGACAGTCATTCCGGCTGAAGCGTCTGCCAAGGTTTCGTTTCGTCTCGTACACAAGCAGGACCCAGCCAACGTTAGGGCCTCGTTCCGCAAATTTGTCGAGGAGCGCCTCCCGGCAGACTGTAGGGTGGAATTTCAATCGCACGACTGCTCGCCGGCGCATCAGCTTCCATACGACGCCCCATATCTGGCTGCCGCCAAGTCAGCACTGGCCGACGAATGGACAAAAGCGCCGATCATGAGGGTAGTGGGTGGTTCGATACCTGTTGTCGGCGAGTTTCAGGCATATCTGGGGCTGGACTCACTCTTGGTGGGCTTCGCGCTCCCTAACGATCGCATCCATTCGCCCAACGAGAAGTATAATCTGACATCCTTTCATAAGGGTCAGCGATCCTGGGCGCGGATACTCAACGCGCTGACGAGGAACTAACACACAACGCGAGGCAAACCGGGAAGGAAGAGAGGCCGCTTTTTTTAAATCCAGTCGTTGACCGGGACCGTATTGCTTCGCCCGGTCAACGAAAATACGGGGCATCGCAGTGGGGACATCGGAGCGATGCAAATCCTGCCTATCGATGGACCTTCGAGAAGCAAAAGAGCTCAAGGGGAGAACTTCTATTCATCACTGCCTCACGTACACGATCCAGGACTGCCTCTGAAGGCCTTTTTACTCCGAGTGCGCGCACCTCGACATGGTCAACGAGAAAATAGGCAAATCTGCTCTAAGCCCGTTGGCGCCCTCCAAAGACGGTGCCAGTGGCTAGCTAAGGTGAATAGGATGATTTTGAGTCTGCAGCGTCTTGTTACAGATGCGTCGTCGATTTAAATGATTGATCAAAATAAGGAAGCCAGAGGTGGGAATTTGATCACGCCGACAACCGCCGTTTTGAGAGACCAGGTTTATGACCGATTAGGAGCGCTGATCCGCGGTGGCCATTTCTCTCCGGGCGAGAAAATCACTATTAGAGACCTTGCCAAGAACCTGTCTATGAGCCCGACACCTGTTCGTGAGGCCCTCTATCGCTTGATATCCGAGGGGGTCCTACAAGGTGAAGTGAACAGGTCCGCGGTTGTCCCCCTTTTGATGCCCGAGCAAATTGCCGAACTTAAGGATATCCGTCTGCACATTGAGTGCTTTGCCGCAGAGCGCGCTGCACTTAAGGGCACGCCAGAGATTGCAGACGCGTTACGCAAGACGTCGGAAAAACTGAAAACGGCTCGCGCTGCTGGCGATCGGCGTACCGACATTGCGCTGGTCTATAAATTTCAGTTTGAGCTCTATGCTGCGTGCAGCATGCCCGACCTTATCCGGATCATCAATTCCCTTTGGCTGAAGACGGGACCATATCTGAATTTGCTGTACCCCCACTATATTGCCTCGATATCAGCCGGGCGCGGCGACTGGCGGGAAAGGATCGCGAGCGGGGTCGAGAAAAGAGATGCCGCAGCCGTTGCCGAAGAGATACGGCTGGATATCGACCAGGCGCTGACCTACATTTCCAGTATCATCACGGCTGCGGCATTGTTGAATCAGACACGCGGCTAGCGTTGTATTTCACTCGGGGAGTAGCTGCCGCGGGTCCGGGTTACTTAACGTTCAATCCTCATTTGGTCCCGTAGGTTCCAATGAGGGAACGATCAAAGGATTTTTCGCCAGCGTTGAGCTGAGCAATAACGTCCCGAAGGTCCGTTAAATAGGCCTCCACCACTTCCCCAAAAGCGAGACTGAGAATACCCAAATTGATCGCGGGTGGATTGAGAGACGGTGCAACAGTATGCCAGCCCTTGGCAACGAGACCTGCCGCAATATCGGCCGCGTCCAGCGACTTTGAACCGTAACTCATCACCGTAAGTTCGGGATCACCGTAAACAAACAAGTCCTCGATTGTCGGGATCTCGCGCATAAGCGTTTCACGTATCGTCCAGATTTGTTCTGCGATTTTGCAATAGCCTTCATTACCCAAGAACCGCATCACGGCCCAGGAAGCAGCAATGTTGGCGCCAGAACGGGTGCCGGCGAATGTGGATGTCACGTACCTTCCACGCGACCAGTTGTTGAAGTCAAACACCTGGTACTGCTGATACTCGGCATCTGAAAAGGCGACAATCGAAGCCCCCTTGGGAGCAAAGCCATATTTGTGCAAATCTGCAGAAATCGACTTTACGCCCTTTACTCGGAAGTCCCAAAGCGGGATCTGGTGTCCATTCTGCTCGGCGAATGGAGACAAAAAGCCGCCGACACAAGCGTCAGTGTGAAACCAGATATTTCGCTCCGATGCGAGGGCAGCAAGTTCCTCAATCTGATCGAAAACTCCCATGGTAAACTGCGGCGCCGATCCTGCCATTATGATCGTTTGTTCATCTAGAGCTGCCTTCAGCGCGGCGATGTCCGTTTTGAAGTCGTCACGCGGCATAATTCTCACGACTTCCAGGCCCAGATACTTTGCTGCCTTGTCGAAGGCCGGGTGCGCACTGTGGGAAATGAGCATTTTCGGCTTGGTGACCTCGGGGCGAGCAACTTTTGCCCACTCCCGCGCAGTCTTCATAGCGATGAAAATACTCTCGGTTCCCCCCGACGTGATGCTCGCCGCACCGCCAACCCCGTGAAAAAGGGAGAGGGCCCATTCGGCAACTTCCGACTCGAATTTCTTGATCGATGGAAATGCGCTGAGTCCCAACGCGTTTGTCGCGTGGAATTTTTCCAGAGCGATTTTACCGATGCGATCAACATCATCATTGGCGAAATGAACGTAAAAGCCCGGCAAACGGCCCGCTCTCCAGTCCACGTCGCCCTGCCTCGCGCACTCCATCGCCTGCCAAATTGCCGCTTCTTCCAGGCCTTTTTGCGGGAAAGTCATCTTTTTCGTCATTAGCTCCGTCTCCATTGGTATGCCAAAGCTATAATAACGATATTACAATTTCAACGAAAATATATATCTTTTCTCGGCTGGGACAACGCTTGCGCAGCATGCTTGAGGGCAAATCCCTGGTCACCTAGCGACAGGGCTATAAGTGGTGGCGGCGGTAGCGGTTATATGTGAACAGGAGCTCCCTGCCGCCAATTTACAGGGGTTCTTGGCGGCAAAAGGCGCATCGGCGCCAAAGATGGGAAGCGCACAGGACAGCGAGAAAGCCAGTCCACGCCGCCGGCGGCTCGTCTTCATCGCGTGAATGCTGTGACCTGTTTCGAGATCGGCCAGTCAATTGTTCGGGCAGGCATTGCCGTTGACATGCTTCGAAACGAAGAATATTGTATCTCATAAGAACACGTTTGTGATCACAGAAGGCGAGGAGCAGCGATCGAGCGGATCTTGGGAAGGCGCTATCGTCACGAGTCGAATGTGGTTGAGCGCTTGCGACCTGTCGGCCACGGCTGAGCTGTGTTTGCGCTTCACCTTCGACCGGGTGCCGTCCTTTGTCCGAACACGAGACCTGACAAAGCCTGGAGGTATCAAAGCCATGATCAGCACCGCGGCGCGCGACATCTCTCGTGCCGCGGAGATGGCTGAAAGTGGTATCTGCGCGAGAGGCCTGCCGAAATGCGTACACGAGACAACTTTAGGGGAAAGTACTTCATGACTTCACGAACGACACGGTCTCTCGGAATTCTAACCCTCGAACGAGGGGTACCGCCGGGGGGCAAGCCGCCGACGCCCGCGCCCGGCTCGATACTCAATCCGTCTTCGTTTGAATTCCCAGCGATCCAGGAGATCGTAGCGGGAGCTTGGGTTGAAAATGTCGTTTCTGGTGATCCGGCACTCGAGCCAGCCTATATAGCGGCCGCCAACCGCTTGGTCGAACGAGGTGCTGCCGCGATAAGCTCAACTTGCGGCTTCTCAATCCGACATCAATCGGCGGTGGCGGCCGCTGTCAAAGTGCCTGTTGTTATGTCAAGCCTGATCCTGTTGCCAGCACTGCTACGGCAAGTGCCGGCGCCGGGCAAAATCGCTGTCTTGACCTATGACTCGAAGCATCTGAGCGAAGACTTGCTTGGGGTTGCTGACCCAGCCGAGCGGGCGAGGGTCGTGATTGGAGGCATTGAAGGCGGTAAGTATTGGCATGACGAGCTAAAGCGTCCAGCGCCACCAATGGACATTAAAGCGATCGAGTCAGATGTTGCCGACTGCATCGCACGGCTCCGGGGCGCGCATCCCGAGATAGCAGTTATTCTGTTCGAATGCGCGGGATTTCCGACGGTCGCGTCCGCGATCCGGCGAACCGCGAACCTGCCCGTTTACGACATCACCGATCTTTGCCGGATGACAATGGCATCCATAGCCTGAGTTGCGCAGAAAAAGGTCGGGCTGGGTTTCCGAAATCAGTTCACAATGACGCAGTGAGAGCTTGTGCGTTCAACTGCAATAAGAAAGGAAGTTACCTCATGACTATGCCAAAAGGACCGCAAGCGTTTCCACGGGCCGAGTATCTGCGAAGGCTGGCCCTTGTTAAGGCTAAAATGGAACAACGCGAGGTCACTTCGTTATTGATCACCTCCCCTGCAGACATCACTTATCTATGTGGTTACACAGCCAAGTCGGCGTACATTCCACAAGGCCTCGTCATCTCCTTGAAAGATGAAGAGCCAACATTCTTGACGCGTCGTATGGATGCGCCGGCGGCGGTGCATCAGACGTTTATGGAAAGGGACCGGGTAATTGGCTACCCCGAAGCTCTGATCGCTGACCCTGACAAGGACGGCTTCGACGCTCTAATTAATTTCCTGCGAGACGACGGCCTCGGTGGTGGGAGATTAGCGCTTGAAAACAACTTACTCTCGGCGAAGTTGATCGACAGGTTCCAGGCCGGGGCTCCGGGGACAAAATTAGCAGACTTCAGCAACGAAGTGCCCTGGATCCGACTGGTCAAGTCAGATCTCGAAATCGAGATGATGCGAGAAGCCGCCGCGATTACGGACGCAGGAATGCTGACAGGGAAAGAAGTAATGCGTCCGGGCGTAAGAGAGGCGGATGCTGCTGCAGAAATCATCGCGACGCTGGTTCGCGGCGTCAATGGCAAAGTCGGCACAGATTTGAGGCGAGTTTTCATTTGTGCCTCGCCGCGTTCGGGCACTGCGCACATTATCTGGACCGAAGATGTTTTCCGCCAGGGATCGCAAATTAACCTTGAGATGGGCGGTGTACGTCACGGTTATGTCTCGGCCCTGATGCGGACCTACTCGATCGGTAAGCCGTCAGATCGCCTTCGCCGGGTCCACGACGCCGAGGTTGCTGGCATGGAGGCCGCACTTTCTGCCGTCAAACCGGGCGCCACCTGTGGCGATGTCGCCGTCGCTTTCAACACCACGCTAAAGAAGCATGGACTGGAGAAAGAATCGCGATGCGGCTATGCGATCGGGATCGACTGGACCGAACCTACGGCCAGCCTGAGGGAGGATGACCATACGGTGCTTCAGCCGAACATGACGTTCCACCTGATGCTAGGGAATTGGATTGACGAAGACTTCGGCTACGTGATCAGCGAAACATTTCGCGTTACCGAAGGCGGAGTCGAGACCTTCTCCGCACTCCCGCGTGAGATTTTTGAAATCTAGTTCGCGCACAAACCAACCGATCAGACGGTTTCAGACGGCAACCGGTCGGCTCCATCGTTGGGTTGCGCGCTACGGTGCTCGCTGACTGATCGCCCTACTGTCGCGCGCCCTCGGTCGTAGGCAAGCGTAGCTGGCAGAATTGAGCACTGGCCGATTTAGATGTTGGCCGGTGCTTTGTCGGGATATGTCGTTGTCGGTACAAACCCGCGCAAACTGTCCTACATTCAGTCCTTGGAGCGCTCATCTACAAGGCATCGCGCCTCGGCGTCTCGCTGACCAAGACGGGCTGTGAAGGAAGCCCCCACACTCCTTCGCTTTGATATCGTCTGGGGTTTTCTTGGCTCATCTGCCTCTTGTCCAGGGCGGATTTAGAGGCGAACTTGGTCCCCAACGAGTTGCTGACATCGGAATTCGGTGTGCGGCAACACAGCGGCGAAACGCCCGCGAGCCCGACCGGGATGAGCTTCATGATCCGTGATAGTTCAGCAGCGCGCGCAATTCGCGGGCGACAGCTGCGCGTCGATCTATCCCGTCGAGCAATATATGTGGGTGCAGCCCCTTGATCGATCTTCGCATAGATCTGCTTGTAGAATCGAACTGTGTCGGGCTCCCCCGAGTGGAGCGGATAGCGCTTGTTACTTTCGTCTTAGTCCTGTTCCGCCAGCGCCCGCGACGTTGCAGGCCCTTGGATGACAAGAGGGCCCGCAGTGTATGCTGGTCCTTAAATCCAAGTCCATGCGTTGTGGTGAAACATCGAGGATCGGATCTGTACATCGTATGTGCACGATTTCAATTTGCCGAATACATCGCCACAGCTGCGAGCCGAGACACAACCGGAATTAGACGTTGACGGCGGGAATCTAGCGCCCCTCCTACCGTCCGTCGTTTGATCAACTGCGCATCTATCGGCCTTTATTCGAAAAGCAAAACGCGATCGGGGCCGTTGCGCAAGCGATGTCATGCGCCGGGAGAGACAACTCTCACGCATTGAACATCGAACAGGTTGATCCGAACCAAACCGAGCCTGCGTCTGACGTCGTTGACTATGCGACAGCTTGCAGCTGCCGTCGCGAATATACCGTTCTGGGATTAGCCTCCAACCAAGTGCAACATGGCGAGCACGCGGACTTCAACTCTAACATCGCCGGCAAAGGCTGCGATGAACTTTGAGATAACGGTCCGCCTCATGCGCGTCAGCAACGAGCGTTATGATGTACTTTTTCTCGTCAGTTTTTGGGTGCTCAAGGTGTTACGCAATCTGCGCATATGAGACCCCCTTGCACTGACTTCTTACGAGCTCTCAGCTGACTCATCCCTGCCAGGCAAGGGGAAAACACGGACTGGCGCGAGATCGTCTTCGACGGTCTCCCTGCCTTTGGGGCAAAGGAATAGGGGCACATGCTGCCACGCGCATCACCCGCGATTGATGCAAACGACCTTCGGCTGTGTCATTTCCTCATAGGCGAAGTGCACGCCTTCGCGGCCCATGGAGCCGTATTTGGAGCCACCGAACGGCATGGCGTCGAAGCGGTAGTCGGAGCTATCGTTGATCATCACCCCGCCGGCCTCGATGCGGTTTGCCGCGTCCAGTGCGACATTGAGGTTGCCGGTGAAGATGCCGGCGTGCAGGCTGTATTCGGGCTCATTGGCGAGCTCGATTGCTTCATCGAGCGTCGCGAACGGTGCGAGCATGACGACAGGCGCAAACACCTCCTCGTGCCACAGGCGGCAGGTCACCGGTGTGCCCTCCAGCACCGTCGGCTGATAGAGCGAGCCGTCACGTTTGTGACCGCAGAGCAGTTTGGCGCCCGCAGCGATGGCCTCGTTAACTGATGCCTCCGTGCGTTCGGCCACATCCTTCGAGATCATCGGACCCACGTCCGTGTCCTCTCGCAGAGGATCGCCGGCCTTGAGCTTCTTCGTCGCGGCGACGAAGGCATCGCGGAACCGCTCATAAATGTCAGCCTGCACGAGGACACGTTGGGCGCCGATGCAGTTCTGGCCGGCGGCCCAGAAGGCGCCCGACACGCAGCCTTCGACCGCCTTGTCGATGTCGCAGTCGTTCATGACGACAACAGGCGCATTGCCGCCGAGCTCCATAGCGAGCTTCTTCAGGCCCGCCTTGCGGCTGATGGCCTCGCCCGTGGCAAATCCACCGGTAAAAGAGACCATGCGGACGTCGCGTGCCGAGACCAGGGCTGTGACAATTTCCCTATCGCCGTGAACTAGGGTGATGATCTCGCGCGGCAAGCCGGCTTCGACCAGGGCATCGACAAGGTTGATCGAGGAAAATGGCGTCAGGTTCGACGGCTTCAGCAGCACCGCGTTGCCACCGGCGATCGCCGGACCAAGCTTGTGCGCCACCAGGTTCAGCGGGTCGTTGTAGGGCGTAATGGCAGTGATGATGCCGAGCGGCTCGCGTGTGAACCAGCCCTGGCGCTGTTCCGATCCGACATAGGCATCGAACGGCACGATCTCGCCGGCATTGCGTTTTGCCTCTTCGGCAGACAGCTTCAGCGTGTTGACGCAGCGAAGCACTTCCTTGCGCGCCTGGACGATTGTCTTGCCGGCTTCGCGGACGATGGTTTCGGCAAACGCCTCACGGCGGCTCTCGATGATCTGCGCGGCGCCTTCCAGAATGCTCGCACGCTTGTGACGCGGCAGCTTGCTGGAGAGTTCGGCCCCGCGACGGGCGCGGGCCAGAAGTTCGCTAATCTCGCTCGCATCCGTGGCGTCAATCGTTCCGAGGACAGACCCATCGTAGGGGCTGTAAACAGTGATCGGCGCCAAGCTGGTGGTGATATGAAGTTTGGCAGCGGTCATAGGCCGGCTTCCTCTTGCGTGATAATGTGCCACCTCCGCGGCGGCTGAGTTGGTCGGTCAGGGCAAGGAGAGGTCCCTGCCCTGTTCTCGATTCCATGACTGCATTGGTTGCGGTCGGAGCGACCGACCGCTTGTCGGTCAGATCTTCTGGCCGTCGCGAACCAGGTCGTCCATGACGGAGCGCACGGCCTTTTCGGCGATCGAGACGATCTCGTCGATCTCAGCCTTGGTGGTGACGAGCGGCGGGGCAAAGCCCAGGATGTCGCCATGCGGCATGGCGCGGGCAATCAGGCCCCGGTCGCGGGCAGCCTTGGACACGCGGGCGCCGACCTTCAGCGATGGATCGAAGCGCTTCTTGTTCTCCCGGTCGCCGACGAACTCGATGGCGCCCATCAGGCCGACGCCGCGCACTTCGCCGACGATCGGCAGTTGCGCGAACTTGTCCTTCAACTGGGCCTGGAAGTAGGCGCCGACTTCACGGGCGTTTCCGGGCAGGTCTTCCTTCTCGACGATGTCGAGGACGGCGTTGGCAGCCGCCGCACCAATCGGGTGACCGGAATAGGTATAGCCGTGCGAGAAGGCGCCGACCCTGTCTGCCCCCTCTTCCATGACCTTGTAGACCTTCTCACCAACGATCGAGGCCGAAAGCGGGAAGTATGCCGAGGTCAGACCCTTGGCGACGGTGATCAGGTCGGGTTCGATGCCATAGTGATGCGAGCCGAACATCGAGCCGGTGCGGCCGAAGCCGGTGATGACTTCGTCGGCGATCAACAGCACGTCGTGTTTCTTGAGCACCGCCTGGATCGCTTCCCAGTAGCCTTCCGGCGGCGGCGTGATGCCACCGGTACCAAGCACCGGTTCGGCGATGAAGGCGCCGACATTGTCCGGCCCGAGCGTCTCGATCATTTCGTCGAGCTCGGCTGCACGACGGGCCGAGAACTCACGCTCGGTTTCGCCGGGATTGGCGCCCCAGTAGTGGTGCGGAACACCGGCATGATCGATCTGCGGCAGCGGCAGGTCCATATGGTCGTGATAGAAGCTCATCCCGGTCATCGAACCGGAGACTACACTGCAGCCGTGATAGCCGCGTTCACGCGAGATGATCTTCTTCTTCGTCGGCTTACCACGTAGGTTGTTGTAGTACCAGACGAGCTTGGCCTGGGTCTCGTTGGCGTCCGAGCCGGACATGCCGTAGAATACCTTGCTCATCTTGCCCGGCGCCATCTTCACCAGGCGATCGGAGAGGATGGCAAGCTCGTCGGTCGTGTGGGCAGCATAAGAGTGGTAATAGGCCAGGCGATAGGCCTGGCGCGAGATCGCCTCGGCAACCTCGGTGCGACCATAGCCGACATTGACGCAGTAGAGACCGGCAAAACCGTCGATCAGCTGATTGCCATGCGCATCCTGGATGCGGATGCCCCTGCCCGTCTCGACGATCGTCGGCTCACCGAGCTTGCCAGTCGCAAAGTCCTTCAGCTGCGTGAAAGGATGCAGGACCGAGTTGCGATCTTTCTCAGCGATGTCTTTGATGTTGATGGTCACGGTCGATTCCTTTTGGCTCGCAGTCCAGGCGCAGCTGCGCCACCGAAATTCTGTAGATTCAGACTAGAACTTGCCGGGAGTCGTTTGACGGCTTTTTAAATTCTGAATATGCAGGAATCCTGCATATTTGTCTCTCAACACGCAGGATTTCGAATGGCTGACCTTGATCGTGCAGATCTCGCGCTTCTACGAGCAGTTCAGAGTAACAACCGTCTCACATCCGAAGAGCTAGCGGGCTTGGTCAACCTTTCCCCAACAGCATGTCAGCGTCGCTTAAGGCGGCTTCGGTCGGAGGGCGTTATTGAGGCGGACGTTTCGATTGTGTCACCAAAGGCTGTCGGTAGACAGGTCACGATGATCGTGCTCGTTTCGCTTGAGCGCGAAAGAGCTGATATCGTCGACCGATTCAAAGCGGCCATACGCAATACAAGCGAGGTCATGATCGGATATTATGTCACGGGAGATGCGGACTTTCTTCTGATCGTCACTGCGAAGGATATGGAAGAGTATGAGCAATTCACCCGTCGTTTTTTTTACGAGAACCACGATATCAAGGGTTTCAAAACAATGGTTGTCATGGATCGCGTGAAAGCGAGTTTTGTTTTACCGATCGAATCTTGATCTGGTTCGTGCATCACTGAACCTTCGCTTTTTTTCGAAGGTATAAGCAGGGCTGAGCTGCGCCGACCGAAAGATCATGCCCCCTGTTCCATTGGCATTGAGCCCACTTGCGGACGGTTTGGCCTTGTCTGACGACAGCGTGGAAGCAATGAAACTGGAGGCGTTGCTCCAGGGTTGGGATGATTGCCTCGCCATTCGTTTATCCAAGGGAAATGGGTCCGTTGCGAACGCCGGTCTCGCCACCAAATGCAATCCGGCCCGGTGTGCCGCCGCCGACCTCAGCGCAGCCAAAGACTGTACAGTGGTGCCACGAGCTCAAACATACCTCGGTGCTTAACCGATCCGCGGTGAAAATGGTAAATGTCTGAACGTAAATACGCGGCTGGCAAAGTACCCTTAATATTGTAATTCGGGCTAAACTCACTCTAGCCATCTGGAATGCAGATGGAACGGATCTTGAATCTGCATTTGACCTTTGCGGTGGTCGCCTTCTACTGACTTTAACTAGGCTCAGGACCTATTAATTGTAAGCGGTGCATTGACCCCGTCTGGCGATAGCGGTGGATCGGGCTTATTCGTGTGAGCTCAGGGAATGAGCTTGGTATGAATTGCTATGTCTGAACCTATGTCCGAACATAGAACGTTCCATATGATCGAAGCCGTTGCGGGTCGCCTGGAGGGCGCGCCGCGAGAGGTTCGACGTTGGTCAAATGAGTTGAAGGCTCAGGCGGTAGCCGAAAGCATGGAGCCAGGTGCGAGCGTTTCTGCGATAGCGAGGCGCATAGGGATCGACCCATCGCAATTGTTCACGTGGCGGCGCAATGCCCGACTGAAAGCGGAGGCTGTTGTTGATACGGCTCGGGGCGAAAGCTCCACCGCGGACATCATGATCGGCGACGCTGTGATCCGGGTGAATGTCGCGATCGACGAGCCACATCTCGTCAGGCTGATCCGCGCGGTACGCTCTGCATGATACCGGCTGGTACGAAGGTGTTCTTGGCCAGTCATCCCGTTGACTTCCGCAAAGGTCCAGACAGTCTTTTGGCGCTGGTGCGTGATGCTGGAAGTGATCCCTTCAATGGCTCGCTCTACGTTTTCCGCGCCAAAAGAGCAGACAGAATAAAGATCGCCTGGTGGGATGGCTCAGGCGTCTGCCTATATTCGAAGCGGCTCGAAAAAAATCAGTTCGTCTGGCCGAAGATCGGACCGGCCCGCGTGCAGCTCAATCACGCGCAACTGCTTGCACTCGTTGACGGCATGGACTGGAAACGGGTCCGCTCGGCTACGGTGAAACGACCGGAATTTGTTGGGTAAAAGCCCTGCGGCAGAGTGAATCAGGCGGCTGAAACTGAGGGTAAATCTCGCCGAAACATGCTCTACATAAGGGCATGAAACCAGCCGATCTCGAGCTTCCTGATGACGTTGATGCGCTGAAAGCCATGGTCATGGCGATGGCAGCAAAGGCTGCGCGCGCCGATGTTCTGGAAGACGAAGTCGCTGATCTGAAGGCCCGCAATACGGACGCGGACGAACAGATCGCCAAGTTGAAGCTGATCCTCAAAGCTTTCAATCGATACAGGTATGGCCGCCGTTCGGAAAAGCAGGGCAAGTCCATCGAGGCAGACCTGGACGAACAGGGCGCGTTTGTCTTCGAAGAAATCGACATTGGCATTGCCGCGATTGAGGCGCTGGTTTCCAAGGGCCGCAATCCAGGCGCTGCAAAGCGTGCGCCGCGCCCGCGCAAGGGCTTCCCGCCGCACCTGGAGCGGGTCCATGTAGTCATCGAGCCGGACGAACTGCCCGAACACGCTGGCAAACAGAAGGTCCTGATCGGGGAAGATACCTCCGAGCGGCTTGATGTCATTCCGCCGAAGTTCCGGGTGATCGTCACCCATCGCCCGAAGTATGCCTTCAAGAACGAAGACGGCGTCATCCAGGCCTCAGCCCCGGCGCATATCGTCGAAAGCGGCATTCCGACGGAAGCGCTGCTCGCCTATATCGCGGTCTCCAAATATGGCGACGGGTTGCCGCTCTATCGACAGGAGGCGATCTTCCTGCGCGACCATGTCGAGGTCGAGCGCGGTATCATGGCGCGGTGGATGGGTAAGCTCGGGTTCGAACTCGAGATCCTCGCGGACTACACCTTCAGCCAGATCAAACGAGGTGAACGAATATTCGCCGACGAGACGACATTACCGACACTTGTTCCCGGATCGGGGTCGGCAAAGACAGCGTATTTATGGGCGTACGCGCGGGACGATCGACCGTTCGGCGGCAGTGGTCCGCCGATGGTGGCCTATCGTTTTGAAGACAGTCGATCCGGCGATTGTGTCGCGCGGCATCTCGAAGGCTATCGCGGTATCCTGCAAATCGACGGATACACTGCCTATAACCGTGTTGCCCGCCCCGACCGCGGAAACGATGGCGCTCTATTGGCAGGATGCTGGGCGCATGGTCGCCGTCGGTTTTACGAACTGCACGCGAACGACAGTTCCAAGGTGGCAACGGCGACAATCGAAAAGATGGGCGCACTTTGGTCGATTGAGGAAAAGGTGCGCGGACAAAGCCCCGATGTTCGCGCAGCCGCCCGCCAGGAGGCCTCCGCTGCAGTCGTTGCCGATCTCTACAAACTCTGGCAGGACACGCTGCCCCGCATCTCTGGAAAATCAAAGCTCGCCGAAGCCATTCGCTATGCCCTTCATCGACGGGAAGCCTTCGAACAGTTCCTCCATGACGGGCGCATCGAAATAGACTCCAACATTGTTGAGCGTGCAATCAGACCCCAGGCAATTGTTCGGAAGAACAGCCTATTTGCCGGAAATGTAGGGGGCGGAAGGACTTGGGCCACACTCTCTACGCTCATCCAGTCCGCCAAGATGAACGAAGTTGATCCGCTGGCCTGGCTGACGCAAACGCTTGAGCGTATCGCCGCAGGTTGGCCATCAAGCGATCTCGACGCTCTGATGCCCTGGAACTTCAAGAAGTAACGGCCTCACGTCACCGCTTACTATTAATTTGACTTGAGATGTGATTCACGGCTTCCGAGAAGGAGGCCGTGATGGGTGATTTGTTTTTGCTGAGCGAGCGCCAGATGGCGCGGATATCGCCGCATTTCCCGCTTTCGCATGGTGTCGCGCGGGTCGACGACCGACGGGTGGTGAGCGGGATCGTCTACGTGGTTGCTCGCGAGCTTGAAATTCCCCGAGTAATCGTTCCCACGGTCGCTTCTGTTCTGTCCGCATGGGGAATGCTTAGGAGTGATCTCCGCTATGAAGTGAGCCGAACGCACGTGAGTCATGGAGCGACCTTGACGGATGAGGGGCTTCGTTCTGTGTACGCGACACTGGAAGCTCAGGCGGAAGAGCGTCTCCGGCGCTGGTTCGCAGGTGAGATCCGAATTGAAAGGTCGGCGGAGATGCGGTACGGCGAGCAGGTCTTCGAGATGGATGTCTCGCTCGACGGCTTGCGCTGGGACGATCCAGGCATTGCCACGCGCGTTGAGGAGAGATTCCACCAGCGCCACGAGGAGCTTTATACCTATTCGTCGCCCGATCAGGAGGTTGTTTTCGTTAATGCTCGCGTTGCCGCCGTTGGCTGTGTAACCGAGCCTCTACAGGACCGCGCGACGAAGAGAAGCTTGTCATCGCAGGTGTTGAAGCGGGAGCGCCCGGCTTACTTTGATGGCTGGCGAACCGTACCGGTGCATCAGATCACCCATCTGGAACCTGGCACCCGCATTGAGGGCCCGGCGATACTGGAAGCGGAGACAACAACCGTCGTAGCGGGCGACGGCGACGTTTCATTGTGAACGAGCTTGGTTGGCTAGACATCACGTTACGGACTGCGCAATGCAGCGTTCAGTCGTGTGAGAAAGTCGCCTAGATGCCGTTTTCAAGAAGGCTGTTCAGATCAGGATCGGGAGAAGTGTTATGACAATTCGGGACCACGCATGGAAACGGGGCGCTCTCAAGGTGCGCGGCGAAGACATGGAGACCATCCAAAGCCGCACTCGCCTCGGCACAGGAAGGAGATGTCTCCTGGCAGGACGGTCGGCTGCAAGGCATGAATCACTATGGCGGTGATGACGTGCTCAAAGTCGGCCTTAGTGCCTTCGAGCGCTATGCATCCACCAACCCGTGGCCCGGCGAGCCTTTCCAAGCGCCATGCGGCTGCAGGATGACTTGGTCACTTCCGCACTCAATCTGCTTGGCGGCGGTACTGATGCAGCGGGCACCGTCACTTCCGGCGGCACCGAGAGTATCTTCCTGGCAATGAAGGCCGCCCGCGACCTTGCCCATGCCCGCCATGGCATCACTGCACCGCAGATGGTTATGCCAAACACGGCCCACCCGGCATTCAACCGCCATGCACAGATCCTCGGGATCACGCCGGTACGGGTGCCAGTCGGCGAGGATTTTCGGGCAGACGTCACGGCCATGGCTGAGGCGATCACTCCCGACACTGTGCTCATTGTGGGCTCGGCCCCCTGCTACCCCTATGGTCTGTTCGATCCGATCACCCAACTTGCGGGACTGGCTCTTGAGCGCGGCCTGTGCATGCATGTCGATGCCTGCGTCGGCGGTTTCCAGGCGCCGTTTGTACGCGCCTTAGGGCGTTCCGTGCCGGATTTTGACCTGTCAGTAGCCGGCGTGACCTCGATCTCGGCGGATCTACACAAATACGGCTTCGCGCTGAAGGGCGCCTCGGTCGTCCTGTTCGCTCATGCCGACCTGAAGCGTTTTTCCACCTTTACCTTCGAGGATTGGCCTCGCGGGCTCTACGCCACCGACACCTTTTCAGGCACTCGGTCAGGAGGTCCGGTCGCGGCTGCCTGGGCGATTATGCGATATCTCGGTTTCGATGGATATGTCGATCTGCATCGTCGGATCATGGCCCTACGCGACGAGGCGATTCAACAGGTTGGCGCGCTTGAGGGTTGCGAACTGATCGGTACCCCGGAGCTATCGCTGATAGCATTCACACCAGCCGGAGCCGACATGAGCGTTCTGTCGGATAAGATGGGCGAGACCGGCTGGATCTTGAACCTGCTGCGCGAGCCTCCCTCGGTCCAACTAATGTTCAATGTCTCCCACGAAGGACGCGTTGGCGAGTTTTTCGCTGACTTCGAGCGCGCGCTGCCATCTGCGCGCACGACTACCCAACGCCGCGCTATCACGGCTGACTACTGAGCTAAGGATTGCCCAGACACGATGAGCGACCAAATGAAACGCTAGCTAGCCAAGACTTCGCAACCCGACGTGACCGCAGAATGAGAATGCACAACCTTACCAACTACCTACTCAACGAAGCTGAGCGTGAAGCAGTGGTCCAGATGCGTCATGCGATGCATCGCGAGCCGGAATTGTCGAATAGCGAGTGGTCGACCCAGAAGAGGATCGGCGAAACGCTTGAGAACTTCGGCGTGAGGGGGGCGAAGACGTTCCACAAAACCGGCCTCTATATTGATATCGAGGGGTCGGCACCAGGCCCGAAGCGCTCGATCGCCCTTCGCGGAGACATCGATGCTTTGCCGATTCAGGAGCAGCGGGAAGATCTGCCATATTAGATCACAGGTTCCCATTGTAATGCACGCCTGCGGCCATGACCTGCATGGTTCGATCGCCTTGGGAGTTGCACTTGCCTTTCACCGCATGCGAGAGAGATTTTCCGGCCGAGTGCGCGTGTTTTTTCAGCCGGCCGAAGAAGCAGAACCACTCGATGGCCGAACGGTAGCCGAACATAATCTGCTCGACGGGTTCGACGCCGCGATCGGATTTCATGTCCACACTGGTATCCCCGCAGGGTCGTTCGGCGCACGTGCTGGCGCCGTCACCAAATCAGCTGACCAGTTTGCAGTCGAGCTTATTGGAACCATGGCGCATGGTGCGACGCCGGATTTAGGGGTGGATGCGATTGCGATGGCCGGAGCCTTCATCAACGAGGTTCAGAAGGTCGTGTCGCGCGAGATGCCAGTTGTCGATGGCGCGATTGTAACTATCGGCACCATTCATGGCGGGGAGGCGACTAATATTATCTGCCCTTCGGTCGTCATGGAAGGAACAATCCGGACCAGTAGCCCAGAGCGTCGGGAGCTGCTGGTGCGGCGAGTGCGTGGGGTGGCGGAGGCCGTAGCTGCCATGCATCGGGGCAGTGCGAAGTTCACCGTTCAGGCGGGCGAGCCTCCCGTCGTCAACGATATCGCTATGGTAGAGAGTTTCCGGCGGCTTGTCGTTCAAACGTTGGGTCAGTCTAAATTTGCTGAAAGGTCAGCGAACTCCGGTAGCGATGACTTCGGGTTTTACTCCAGTTGCGTGCCATCGATCTATTTTTGGATCGGCAGTCAGGAGCCAGGAAACGAGGCGGGCGTCCATACGCCGACATTCGGGGCCTCGGATAAGATACTCATCCCAACAGCAGAGTTGGCTTCGGTATAGTTTGCAGCTATTGCACTCCTGAAAGAACCATTCGGGCAGAGCAGAATAAGCTCCCGCGGAACGGTCGAAAGCAGCAGGCCAGCTAACCTCAAAGCGTTCTCGGTGGCCCGGCGGGACAACGCACTTTAGATCTCCGCTGTTATTTTGGGTTGTAATCAGTCTAAAAAAAGGCGGCACGCTTGCCCGCTCCACGGTCAGCTTGTCGCCGAATTTCGCCTCGTCTTCTGGCGGGCCGCCAAGACATCCCGGATCGAGAAGCTGGAGTGTATCCGCAACACACCGGGCAGCGTCGACAGCACTTCCTTGTGTATGCGCTCGAAAGCCCCCGCACTTTCGACATCGACGCGCAGCATATAGTCCGATCCACCGGTCATCAGATAGCATTCGCGGATTTCCGGATGCTTGCGCACCGCCGCCTCAAACTTGTCGAGATAGTCTTCCGTTTGCCGTTCGAGCGTGATGTTGATGATGACGGCGATCGTTGCGTCCGAACTTGCCGTGTCGACGAGCGCGGTATAGCCGCGGATCACCCCGGCGTTTTCCATGATCTTGATACGCCTCAAGCAGGCGGATGGTGACAGGCCAACCTCGGTCGCGAGCTTGGCGTTACTCATGCGCGCATCGACGCGCAGCAGCCTCAAAATGTTCCGGTCGATATTATCAAGGGCGGTCATGGCAGAATCTTTCAAAACACCGCACATCGTGCGATTCTATACTGATCTTCGCTCGCTTCGAGCGCAAATTCGCAGGCTCTTTCGGTGATTATTTCATATCTTTCGCTCAGTCTAGGGAGCGGAAGATGAACAACCTTCTATCGGCAAAACATACAAGCGCCGGCGTCGCTGGCTTGGGCGCGACAGGATATCTGACGATCGATATCGCTTCGCTCAGTCGCAACTACGAGAAGCTCGCCGCGATGGTCATGCCAGGCCGAGCCGCCGCGGTTGTCAAAGCGGATGCCTATGGGCTCGGCGCGGAGCGCGTGTCGCGGGCGCTGTATGCAAGAGGTTGCCGGCATTTCTTCGTCGCCCAGTTCGTTGAAGCGCAAGAGCTCAGGCTGGCGCTCGCGCCAGATGCGCAGCTCTTTGTGCTGAACGGTTTGCAGCCGGGGGCCGAGATGGCGAGCGCCGAGTTGGGCATCATACCCGTTCTTAATTCTCTGGAGCAGTATCGCCGCTGGTGTGTGGCTGCACGCTCGCTCAAGCGCACCCTTCCAGCCGTCTTGCAATTCGACACCGGTATGTCACGCCTCGGTTTTCCGCCAGAGGAAAGGCCGACGCTGGCAAAGGCACTCGAGGAAAATGGCACCGTCGAAGTCCTGTTCATCATGAGCCATCTCGCCTCGGCCGACGAACTCGATGCGACACAAAATGCCGAACAGCTGGCGGAAATTCGCCGCATCGCCGACGAATTCGCCGGCTTCGACATTTCCATTGCGAATTCCGGCGGCGTGTTCCTGGGCAACGCTTATCACGGCGTCCTCGCCCGGCCCGGGATCGCACTTTATGGCGGCGCACCGACCGCGGGAGCGCCCAACCCCATGGAGCCGGTCGTCAGCCTCGAGGTCGCCGTTGTGCAGACCCGCACCGTGCCGGCGGGCACAAAGGTCGGCTATAGCGGCGTTCATGTCACCGACGGCGAGGCACGACTTGCGACGATTGCCGCCGGCTACGCCGATGGCCTCCCGCGGTCCTTGAGCGGACGCGGCGCCGTCTACTACGATGGCATTCGATTGCCGATCGTCGGACGCGTCTCCATGGACAGCATCACGGTCGACGTGTCCGCCCTGCCCGAGGGTGCCTTAAGTCTCGGGAGCCTCGTCGAGGTCATCGGTCCGCATCAATCGCTCGAAGACATCGCGCGCGACGCGGGCACAATTTCGTACGAGATCCTGACCAGCCTCGGCCACCGCTATTTTCGGCACTATCGCTAAGAGCCTCGTCGGCTCTATCCTGTGGGGAAATTATGAAAGTTGTTGTTCTCGGCGCCGGTATCGTCGGCGTCACCTCGGCCTACCAGCTTGCCAGGAGCGGACATGACGTGACGGTCATCGACCGTCAGCCAGGCCCGGCACTGGAAACGAGCTTTGCCAATGCCGGCGAAGTCTCGTTCGGCTATTGCTCGCCCTGGGCCGCACCCGGCATTCCAATGAAGGCGATGAAGTGGCTGTTCATGGAGCACGCGCCGCTGATCCTGCGCCCGAAAATCGATGCCGCCATGATTGGCTGGATGATCAAGATGCTTTCGAATTGCACGTCGAAGCGCTATGCGATCAACAAGAGCCGCATGTTGCGGCTCGCCGACTATAGCCGCGTTTCGCTTGCCGCACTTCGCGCAGAAGCCGGCATTGCGTACGACGAGCGCATGCAGGGCACGCTGCAACTGTTCCGGACGCAGGCCCAACTCGACGCCTCGGGCAAGGACGTCAAGGCGCTTGCCGCCGATGGCATTCCCTATGAAGTGCTCGACCGCGATGGCTGCATCGGCGTCGAGCCGGCCCTGAAGCATGTGCGCGAAAAGATCGTCGGCGGCCTGCTGACGCCGAAGGACGAAACCGGCGACTGCTTCAAGTTCAGCAACGATCTCGCGAAAAAGGCCGAAGAGCTCAGCGTGCGCTTCAACTACGGCAGCATCATCCGCGGTCTTGACGTGGAAGGCGGCCGGGTCAAGGGCGTCATCACCGCGCACGGAACGCTTCAGGCCGACGCCGTCGTGGTGGCGCTCGGCAGCTTCTCTCCGCTGCTCGTCCGGCCGCACGGCATCCGCCTGCCTGTCTATCCAGTCAAGGGCTATTCGCTGACGATCCCGATCACCGATGCCTCGCGCGCACCGGAATCGACCGTGATGGACGAGACCTTCAAGATCGCCATCACCAGGCTCGGCGACCGCATCCGCGTCGGGGGCATGGCGGAAATCTCCGGCTATACCAACGATCTCGGCGAGCCCCGCCGCCTGACGCTCCAGCACTCCGTCACCGATCTCTTCCCGGGCGGCGACGTGTCGAAGGCGAGCTTCTGGTCGGGCCTTCGCCCCATGACGCCCGATGGTACGCCGGTCATCGGCCCGACGAAGGTCGCCGGCCTCTATCTCAACACCGGTCACGGCACGCTCGGCTGGACGATGAGCTCCGGTTCGGCCCGGGTGATCTCTGATCTCGTCAGCGGTCGCAAGCCGGAGATCGACGCCACCGACCTCGCGGTCGCCCGCTACGCCTGACACCAATCCCACAAACTCTTATCCGGAGACTGATATGATCACTGCTATTTCCACCGCCGATGCCCCAGGGGCTGTCGGCCCCTACGCCCAGGCCATCAAGACCGGCTATCTGCTATTCGTGTCCGGACAGTTGCCGATCGACCCTGCCACCGGCGAGTTCAATTCTGACAATGCGGTCAAGCAGGCCGAGCAATGCCTGAAGAACATGACCGCCATTGCCAAGGCAGCGGGCACCGATCTCTCAAAGACGGTCAAGACCACGGTGTTGTTGACCGACCTTGGCGATTTCGCGGAGGTCAACCGCGTCTATGCCGAATTCTTCTCCGAGCCGTTCCCGGCGCGTGCCTGCTATGAGGTGAAAGCTCTGCCGAAAGGCGCCAAGGTGGAGATCGAAGCCATCATTGCTGTCGGCTAATCTTCCCCGCACCATACGCGGCATATAGCCGGAGCGGTCGAAGGGCCGCTCCGGTTCTGTCGTTTGACGGCGGAAGAAACGGGCGGCAGCCCAGTTGAGGAGGAGGACGCCGTGACCCTTACGCAGGCGCTCAAAAAGCATATCAAGAATACCAAGACGTTCGGCGACCTTGCAGCAGCCGTTGGCGCCGTCGAAACCACCACCCGTTTCCCGGTCCACAATCCCTCCACCGGCGAATTGCTGGCGGAACTGCCGGACATACAGGCCGCGGAGGTCGCGCTCGCGATCGATCGGGCCGACACAGCAAGACAGCATTGGGCGGGTCTGACCGCGCGCGAGCGCTCCGACATCCTGTGGCGATGGCACCAGCTGATTGTCGATCACATCGATGATCTTGCCGCTATTCTGACCTGCGAGATGGGCAAGCCGCTTGCCGAGGCGAAGTCGGAGATTTCCCATGCTGCGGCGTACGTCAAATGGTACGCGGAAGAGGCGAACCGCATCTACGGCGAGACGATCCCGGCGCCATCCACTGACAGACGACTGCTGGTGATCAAGCAGCCTGTCGGCGTCGTCGGCGCGATCACGCCCTGGAATTTCCCAGCTTCGATGGTCGCGCGCAAGATTGCGCCGGCGCTGGCCGCCGGCTGCACTGTTGTCCTCAAGCCCGCGGAACAAACCCCGCTTGTCGCAGGCGCCATGTTCGCTCTTGCCCGGGTGGCGGGTTTCCCCGACGGCGTGCTCAATCTGATCTATGCGTCGGATGGCGATGCCGTCGGCAAGGCGCTTTGCTCAAACCCAAAGGTTCGCAAGATCAGTTTCACCGGCTCGACGGAGGTCGGCCGGCTGCTGATGCGCCAATGCTCCGAGCAGATCAAGCGGATCAGCTTTGAGCTCGGTGGCAACGCGCCGTTCATTGTGTTCGGCGACGCCGACATCGATGATGCCGTCGAGGGTGCGATTCAAGCCAAGTTCCGCAATGGCGGCCAGACCTGTGTATCCGCCAATCGCATTTACGTGCAGGCCGGCGTCTATCACCTGTTCTCCGAGAGGTTCGCCGAACGCGTCAGGCGGCTGCAGGTTGGCGACGGATTCAAACCGGACTCCGCCATTGGTCCGCTGATCGACACTCACGCTCTGGCGAAGATTGAGGTGCACGTCGATGATGCGGTCAAAAAGGGAGCAATGGTTCGCTGCGGCGGTCGTCGGATCGGTGCCACGGGAACATTTTTCGAGCCGACCGTCATCACCAATGTTGTCGGTTCGATGCGTATCGCGCAGGAAGAGACATTCGGCCCCTTGGCGCCGATCATCCGTTTCGAAGACCCGGAGCAGGTGATCCGGGAAGCCAACGACACCATCTATGGCCTCGCCGCCTATTTCTACGCCTCGAACCTCAAACGCGTCTGGCGGGTGGCCGAGGCGCTGGAATACGGCATGGTCGGCATCAACACCGGCCGCATGTCATCGGAGGCCGCACCCTTCGGAGGCGTCAAGCAGTCCGGCATTGGACGCGAGGGATCTCGGCACGGTCTCGAGGACTATCTTGAAATGAAGTACCTTTGCATAGGCAGCCTCTAAAATGCTACAGCCACACGCGGGAAAGAGGCTGCCGTCGAAGCTTGTTCCACGGCAGCCAGTCGCTTGGGAGGCGAAATCAAAGGCCTTGACGACCAATCTCAAACGTTCTGCGTAGCCGATCAGATATTGTGCTCAAGTCTGCCGCATGCACCTGAACGATATGGGTACAGCGAACCTTTGCGCGGCGACCGGCATTTTCGGGTCAATTGACGCAGGATTGCGGCGTTCTATTCCCGCGTTTCGCCTGACAAGCTGGTTCCGGCTCTGACTCGATGTACCGGGCAAGCGGTCAGTCTCTTCAGGCCCGCCGGCGATTAGCTGAAAATCAAATGCATTTAGAGTGAGAGCTTCATGGACGTCGGCTATGAACAGTCAGCTGCGGCACGCGGCGGCATCGGCAGCCTCCTGCTTGCCGCACGGAGAGGACATGACTGGGCCTATGTCGGCTCCGTTGGAACCGGCTTCAACACGACTGATGTCGAATATCTTTGCAGGACCCTCAATAAGCTGAAGACACCGAAACAAGTCGTGCCGCTCAAGGGCAAAAACCTGGTCTTCGTCCAGCCGACCCTGATTGCCGAATCGAGGTCCGCAGTTGGACGCATAACTGCAATCTTCGTCGTGGATCCAATAGGGTTTACGGGAAATCCAGGACAACGCCGCCATCTTCGACATTGCCAATCGGCCACCCAAGCGAATAGAGCGCTCGCGGCTTGGCCGGCAGTGATGTCGCACGCCCTGCGGCCGGCCGGACTACGCTTCCTCTTCGACGGCCAATCAATTCTGATAGGAATTTGGAAACACAATATCCTGATCGACGAGCACGTTGAACTTGTAGCCGGGCCTGATCTCTAGCGTCGGCTGGACATTGAGATTGCGGCTGATCGTCTGTTCGGCGACGCGGCCGAAGCTCTCCGCGAAATTCCGCCTTGCCGCATCCGACGCGGTCTCCTGCGTCGCGAGCGTCGAGCTTTGCGGCATCGACGCGTCGATGCCCGTCCCGATCAGCGCAATAAGTGCCGCGGAACCGAAGGTCCGCCAATAGTGGTTGTTCACCTTATCATTGAAGCCGCCATAGCCTTGGGCATCGGTCCCAGCCATGCCGCCCATCTGAAGCGTTGATCCGTTCGGGAAGATCAGGTCGGTCCAGACGACCAGAACGCGGCTTTGCCCGAACGACACCTTGCTGTCATAGCGGCCGAACAGTTTCGCCCCTTGCGGGATCAGCAGCCGATGCCCGGTCGCGCTGTCATAGACATTCTGGCTGACCTGCGCGGTAATGCGGCCTGGAAGGTCGGAATTGATGCCTGTGATCAACGTCGCCGGGATGACCGAGCCGCGTTTCAGTTCAAAGAGCGTTTGCTGCAGCACGACACGGTTCGGCAGATAGCCGAGGTCCTTCAGATCGCTGTTGAAGAAATCCTCCTTCGACGTCTGCCCGTTCCCTTAGCCGCACCGGCTCCGATCGAAGACGCGACAGTGTCGGTGAATCCGAACTTTGCTAATGTGCTGCCCAGTGCATCAGGCGCTTCACCCGTTACCAGGATGCTGACTTGGCAGATGAGGGACGCCGAAGGGATATCCAAAATTTCGACGATTCGTTGCCAGCCGACCGCGAAGGCATCATCAAGGCGACATGTTCGACCAGTGCATCAAGACGGTCGAGTTCTCGATTTATTTGAGTCTTGAGATGCTTCGGCAAGCCACGGCCATCTCCGGTGCAAAGCTCCTCAAGCCAGTTGCTGCTTGCAAATCGCCACGGTGGAAGCCGCTAGCGTCCGAGGCACCGGCGCCGACAATGTTGCTTACCTTAAAGGGTGTCGGCGCTGAGTTTGCCGCCGTCCTTTGGACCGAAGCGCTGTGCCGACATTTTGATAATCGGCGAGCAGATTGCCGCCTATGCAGGTTTGACACCGACCCCATGGATGAGCGGGACGATTGACCACGAACAAGGGGTCTCAAAAGCAGGGAATCCCCGGTTGCGCACCACGATGATTCAATTGTCCTGGCTATGGCTACGCAATCAGCCAGCATCAGCGCTCAGTCGTTGGTTTGTGGATCGGGTCCAGTCGAATGGTGGACGTTTAAAGAAAGCTGCGATTGTGGCACTTGCGCGCAAGCTCCTTATAGCGCTGTGGAAGTTTGTCACTGCGGGTGTGGTCATCGAAGGGGCTGTTATGAAGACCGCCTGACGACGACCATACAATGACCTAACACACAAATCTTCCAGGACTGATCAATCCTGGCGGATCCAGGTGAGCGAACCGCCTCCAAAGTCGGGCTTCAAATGCCGCGCTTTAGATTGGTCCCGTTCTCCTGAGCCTTGCCGCTACGCAAGCGGGATAGTGGTGCTGCCGGACAAAACGGCGACCGTATGTGAGTTTGAACCGGCGACGGAAACGAGCCGCGTCATGCAGAGTGGCTTAGACCATGGATCCGATACGTATCGAAAGGAGCACGCTATGAAACAATGATTGATCTTGACGGCGAAATCCTCATGTGAGCTTTGAGAGCAGTTTTTGAAGCGCCAGGATTCGTTTCCGGTTTCCACGATCTCGCAGTGGTGGGTTAAACGGTCGAGGAGAGCCGTTGTCATCTTCGCATCGCCGAACACCGACGGCCATTCGCCGAAGGCAAGGTTCGTCGTGACGATGATCGAGGTGCGCTCGTGGAGCCTGCTGATCAAATGGAACAGGAGCTGACCCCCGGGCCTGCGCGAACGGCAGATAGCCGAGCTCATCGAGGATGATGAAGTCGAGGCGCGTGAGGTAATCGGCAATCCGCACCTGCTTGCCATTGCGCGTTTCCGTTTCCGGCCGATTGACCAGATCGACGACATCGAAGAAGCGGCCGCGCGTGCCGTTGCGGATAAGAGCATGGGCAATCGCGATGGCCAGATGGCTCTTGCCTGTCTCCGTGCCACCGACGAGAACGACGTTGCGCTGATCGGCGACGAAAGTGTTGGTGGCCAGTTCGCGCACCAGGGATTCATTGACGGGCGTGTCGGCGAAGTCGAAGTCGTCAATGTCTTTTGCCAACGGCCGCTTGGCGATGCTGAGCTGGTAGCGGATCGAGCGTGCCTGCTTCTTAGCGATCTCCGACTGCAGGAGATCACCGACGACGCGCGGTGGTTCGTGCTGCGTTTGATGCCGTTTCCCATGATCTCGTCGTAGGCGCTGCGCATTCCGTAGAATTGGGCAAGTTGATGGAACGCACACAGTTCTCGAACTGATGAGCACGCTAACTGCACGTCCGGCTCGTAGGCAAAGCGGTTTTAGTAACTCGCGCACTCTTCCGTGATCAATGAGCACATGGGTGCCCGCGGCTTTGGATTGGCGGGTCGAGTTTGCTCACCGCGCCGACCTTGGCCGTACCTACATAAGCTCCCTTGAGTGTTCGATATATAGCCCGAGCATCGAAGTACTTGATCGGCTTTCGACGGCTCTTGGAGTGGAGGCTGCCGCCCTGCTTAAGAAGTCGCAATGACTTCTCAGTGGGTGCATTGATAGGACACCCATAACAATTGCTGCCAATCCATATTAGACGCGTCTCCTCTCACCCATCACCATTCGCCCCGGGAACAATCAACCGGGAGACCCTGCCGTGAATGCAACGCGATACCTTCCTCTCTTCCTGACGATGGCGTTCGTTGGAGCGCCTGGACTGGCCGTTGCCGAAAGCCTCGTCGTCAACAGCTATGGCGGGCCATACGAAGCGATCATCGAGGAGCGGATTATCGAGCCGTTCGAGGAAAAGACCGGTATCGACGTTGTTTACGACGCCGTCGGATCGGCTTCTCAGGACTATGCAAAAATTAAGGCCACGCAGGGCCAGCCCGGCTTCGACGTCGTTGTAATGACGGCCTCGCAGTCACTTCAAGGCTGCAAGGATGGGCTGCTGGAGAAGCTGGATGCAGCGGTAATTTCAAACCTTGGAAAACTTGGCCCCAGCCTTGCGGCCGTGGCTGGCCCCTGCGGCGCGGTTCATGAGGTGCAGTATATGTCGCTGCTTTATCGCACCGACAAGCTGCCCTCTCCTCCGACCTCCTGGTCGTCGCTACTAGCGCCCGAGCTCAAGGGCAAGATCATCCTACCCACATTCCAGAACATCATGGCGGTCTTCCTGATGGAAATCATGTCGGTCGCCCGCGGTGGCGATATGATCGATCACATCGATCCGGGTTTTGACGCCATGGCCGAGCTTGCCCGGCAGTCCATCGGCTTTGAACAGTCCTCAGCAATCCTTGAAAGCTACATCAAGGACGGCACCGTGTGGGCGATGCCGTTCTGGAATGGACGTGCTCAGCTTCTCGTCGATCTCGGTGTTCCGGTCGACTATGTCCGCCCGAAGGAAGGCACGATCCCCCTGATCGCGACCCTCAACGTGCCGGTGGGGGCGAGGAATAAGCAGGCCGCGATGGCCTTCATAGACTTCTTTCTGGAGAAGTCCAGCCAGGAAGCTTGGGTGACGAGCTACAAGGTCGGGAGCGCCCGGACCGATATCGACATCCCCGACAATGTCCGCAAGCGCCAGATCACTACGGAGGCGGATCTCAAGAGCCTGAAATTGCCGAACCTCTCGCACGTCGCCGAGAAGCTCAGCGAATGGGGAGAGCGCTGGGAACGCGACGTCGTATCGCAGGCCAATTGAGAGGAGGGTTTTCATGTCTACCATTGCACTTACCGCGCCGGCAGCGATGCCGCCTGCGCCCGCTAAAACGTCCGGCTATTTGGTACTCGCCCCTTCCTGTCTCGTACTGACCGTGTTCTTTGCCCTGCCCATGGGTACGACGATCGGGATGAGTTTCACGGACGGTGAGACCCTTGCGCCTACGCTTGCCCATTATCAGCGGTTCTTTTCGGACGGCTTGTCGCTTGCCGGTCTCTATCGGACCACGGTGATGTCAATTCTCGTCGCGGTCTGCGTGACGGTTTTCGGCTATCCCGTTGCCTACTATTTGGCACGCTCCCGGTCACGCTGGCGGGCAGTGGTCTTTGCTCTGGCGCTGGCGCCTGAACTGGCCGGCGTTGTTTTGCGCACCTACGGTTGGCTCATCATTCTCGAGGATAGAGGTTTCATCAACGATGCGCTGTTGAACCTCGGGATCATCGCCTCTCCCCTTCCCCTTTCGAAGAACCTTTTTGCCGTCGTGGTTGGTCTGACGCACGTCATTTTGCCCTTCGGGATCCTTTCCCTGACGACGAGTATCCAGGGCATCGATCCCAATCTTGAGCGGGCAGCGCAGATGCTGGGCGCATCCCGGCTCTCCGTGCTTCGCCATATCGTCCTGCCGCTTTCAGTGCCGGGCATTGTCAGTTCGCTTTTGATCTCGTTCACGATGGCTGCCAGCGCATATGCCACGCCGGCGCTTCTTGGCGGTGCCCGTTTCAAGGTACTGGCCACCATGATCTACGAGCAGGTCCTATTCTACATCGACTGGCGCTTTGCCGCCGTCATGGCAATCGCCCTTCTCCTCATGATGCTTACCGTCTCGTTCCTCGGGATCCGCTACGAAACGCGCCGCAGCAACCGAAGAACCAACAGCGAAGGAGTATTCTCGTGAACGGGGTGCTGTCGTGTCTGTTTTGGCTGGCGATAGGCGTCGTTCTGGCGTTCATCACCCTGCCGCTGGCCGTGGTGGTCGCGGCCTCTTTAAGCCCGTCATCGACTGTCACCTTCCTGCCGTGGGACTGGACGCTTGAGTGGTTCGGTGCGCTGCTCTCCGATCGATGGCTGCAGCCATTTCTGCTGAGCTTCAGGATCGCAACCGTCGTCGCCGCGATCAGTGGCGTGCTCGGTATCCTTGCTGCTTACGCGATCGTCTATGAGAAGATTCCGGGCAGCGCGCTCATCATGGCAGGTCTTCTATCGCCACTATCGGTGCCGCAGATCGTCAAGGGCGTGGCGATCGTGCTGTTCCTGTCGATCATTGGTCTGCAAGGCATACTCGGCACGCCGGCCCTGATTGCCGCTCACGTCGTGCTTGCCTTGCCCTTCGTAACCCGCATGGCGGCGACATCCCTTACCAATTTCGACGGAAATCTCGATCGCGCTGCCCAAAGTCTTGGCGCCACGAAACGTCAACGGCTGCAGCACATCGTTTTGCCTATGATCAAGCCTGGCGTGCTGTCGGGCGTCACGTTCGCCTTTATCATCTCGTTCAACAACATTCCGTTGTCGGTCTTTCTCGTTCGCCCCGGCGACACGACGCTGCCGATCGCGGTGATCAACTACCTCGAATACAGCCTCGATCCGGTAATGGCAGCCGTCAACGTCGCATCGATGATCTTCATCCTTACGGTGATCTTCCTGTTTGAAAAAATAGGTGGCTTCTCAACTCAACTCCATGGTGGAAGCAAATGAACAGTTTTGACATTGAACTCGTCTCGGTTAGCAAGTCCTTTGCGGGGCTGCCGGTGATCCAGGACCTGAACCTTGAAATTCCACGCGGTGAATTTGTCAGCATTCTCGGACCCTCCGGCTGCGGCAAGACGACGACACTCAACATGATTGCCGGCTTCAACACGCCGAGTTTGGGCGATATCCGTATTCGCGGAAGAAGCCAGACACGCGTTCCGCCGGAGCGGCGCAACCTTGGGCTTGTCTTTCAAAACTATGCGCTGTTCCCGCACATGACGGTGGCCGACAATGTCGGTTTTGGGCTTCGCATGCGAAGTACACCAAAAGCCGAAATCGAGCCAGCCGTCCAGGCGGCGCTGCGTAGCGTTCGTCTCGACGGACTCGGTGGGCGCTATCCAAAAGCCCTGTCCGGTGGTCAGCAGCAGCGGGTGGCGTTGGCGCGCGCCATTGCTCCCCGCCCAACGGTGTTGTTACTCGACGAGCCGCTCTCGAACCTCGACCTGAAACTGCGCGAGGCCATGAGGATCGAGCTCAAGGAGATCCACGAACAACTGGGCATGACGTTCGTCTACGTCACCCATGACCAGGAGGAAGCGATGGCCATGTCCGACCGGATCGTTGTTATGTGGCAGGGGGCGATTGCCCAGCAGGGCAAGCCGGATTCGATCTACAGGAGTCCGGCGACTCGCTTCGTCGCCGATTTCATTGGACGGTCCAACGTCCTGTCCGTCAGCAAGAGCGCGCGGGAGGCTCCATTCCTGCATCTCACCCTCGAAGGAAGTCCGATCGTGCTTCGATCGGCGTGCGTCGGTGGTGCGCAGACCATTCGATCCTGCTGCATTCGCCCCGAATGCATTGTGCTTCTGGAAGAAACGCAAGCGGACATCGTTGGACAAAACCAATTTGATGGGGTGGTGCGGCGGATCGTCAATTTGGGCGCCCATATCGAACTGCTGGTGGAAATTGCCGACGGGCTTAGACTCACCGTGCTCATCCGTTCAGGCCGGTCATCTTTCCCGCCTGAGCCTGGAAGCACGGTCACCCTCGGGGTCGATCCGCACGACGTGCAACTCCTTGCCGACTGATGCGTATTCATCGTCCGCCCTTATCAATTCCCGGCGATCGGTATTGGAACCCCCAAGACGCCCGCCCCTAGGATTGTCGCAGCCTTAGAGGAAGGCGACACAAGGAGACAAAAATGCTGACGAAAGAACGACTGCGTGCGATCCAAAACGATAGCAACGTTTGCGCCGATATCGAGGGATTCGATTTCAACGCCTACGACGCTTATGACATCGAGGAACTGCGGCGCTTCTGGCTGCAATATGGCGTGCTACGCTTTCGGCAGGCCGGCATCACCGATGCACAGCAGGTGGAATTCTCCCGCCATTTCGGGGAGTTCGTCATTCACCCCAAACAGAAGCAGGAAGGCGGGCATCCTACCCATCCCGAAATCCTGGTGATCAGCAACGCCATGAAGGACGGAAAGCCGAGTGGGGCGATGGGCAACAGCGAGGCGACCTGGCACACCGACACATGGTTTTACGAGCGGCCGCCGGCAGGTGCCATCCTTCGCGCCGTTACCGTGCCGCCTTCTGGGGGCGACACCTATTTCCTGTCGACCTACAGCGCCTTTGAGAGCTTACCGGATTCGTTGAAAAAGATGACGGACGGACGGCAGATCTTCTTCCAGAACGTCTATGACAAGACCGGCAAACTGCGGCTTGGCAAGAGTGCGCCAGAAGCCAAGGATTTTCGGGAGTGGAGCGGTATTGTTCATCCGCTGGTACGAACCCATGGCGAGACAGGCCGCAAGGCGCTTTATCTCGGCGGCACGACTGAGGGCGCGTGGATCGTCGGCCTGCCGCTGGATGAGAGCGAGGACCTGCTCCTGGAACTGTGGCAGCACACCACGAAGGGACAAGAAGTCTTCGTCCAGCAATGGGACGAAGGCGACATCATGATGTGGGACAATCGCTGCACCATGCACCGGCGCGATGGGTTTGACCCGTCGCTGATCCGCATCATGCATCGCACGACGACGGCCGGCGAACGCCCGGTTTGAACTCCCGTCATGATTTCGGAAAGAGAGACACAATGACGCCCGTCTATCGCGTTCACGATCGCCCGCAATCGTCTTCTATCGCCCTGCAGGAGATGTTGTGGGATGTGGAAACGGCGACGATCGGACATATCGAGCATCTCGGATTCGTCAGCGACGATATCCGGCCTGTCTTTCCGGCACGTGCCGTTGGTTCGGCCCTCACCGTCGCGGCGCCCGGCCGCGACGGCATTGTCATCTACAAGGCGATCGACCTGCTCTTGCCGGGCGACGTGCTGGTAATTTCGCGCGTCGACCGGGACGACATCGCATGCGTCGGTGGTGGGGTAGCCACAG
Source organism: Rhizobium giardinii bv. giardinii H152 (assembly GCF_000379605.1). GTDB lineage: Bacteria > Pseudomonadota > Alphaproteobacteria > Rhizobiales > Rhizobiaceae > Pararhizobium > Pararhizobium giardinii. The sequence goes on from NZ_KB902713.1 coordinate 299,689, forward strand.
CCGCAAAGGCAAAAGGGGCAGCAGCGATTGTCATCGACGGGCCCTGCACCGATGTCGAGGAACTGGTCGCAATCGGCCTGCCGGTCTGGTGCCGTGGACGCTCGTCGAAAACCACCAACCGCAGCTTCTCGATCGGCGGTTCGGTGAACGTGCCGATCGCCTGCGGCGCGACGGCCGTAATGCCCGGATACGTGGTTCTTGCAGACAATGAGGGCGTGTTCGTCGCCGATGCCATCCGGATGGCCGACCTTGCCATGCTCGCGATCGAACGCCAACGCCGCTCGGCGGCATTGCGGTCTCATCTCGCCGCAGGCCGCTCCATCTTCGACTTTCAACAGGAGGCCGTCCCGTGAAAATAGCGCTCATCCAGATGAATTCGCAGCCCGATCGGGACCGTAACGTGAAGACCGCCGAAGCGCTGATGGAACAGGCGGTGGCGCGCGAGCATCCCGACCTCATCGTGTTGCCCGAGCACTTCGACTGGACCGGGGGCACACCTAACGAAAAGCGCCGTGCTGCCGATGATGTCCCCGGCGGGGAAGCCTATGCGATGGTCCAGGCGTTCGCGGCCCGGCATCGCGTCTGGGTGCATGCCGGCAGCCTGCTTGAGCGAAACCCCGGCTTGAAACGGATCTACAACACGACGGTCGTCTTCGATTCCGACGGCCGGGAGGTGGGTGTCTACCGCAAGATCCACCTGTTCGACATCACCGCCCCTGACGGCAAGGTCTACGCTGAGTCGGCAACCGTCGCGACCGGCGATCAGTTGCTCATCTATGAGCTCAAGGGTTTCCGCATCGCCTGCGCCATCTGCTACGACCTTCGATTTTCGGGACTGTTCAATCGCCTTTCAGCCGAAGGTGTCGACCTCTTCATTCTTCCAGCAGCCTTCACCGAGCAGACGGGGAAGGATCACTGGGAGGTCTTGTGCAGGGCCCGGGCAATCGAATTCCAGGTCTATTTTGCGGCCTGCGGCCAGTGCGGCACCTATCCAGCGCCCGACGGGGAAGAACGACGAACGTACGGTCACTCCATGGTCTGCGATCCCTGGGGCGATGTTGTCGCGCGTGCTGGCGGCGACGTTACGGTCCTGACCGCGTCACTGGATGCTGCGCGTTTGATGGAGGTTCGGCAGTGGATTCCCATGCAGGATCATCGTCGCGATCTTGGCCGCGCTGACGTGCGCGTCGCCAGATGATTGGGCGAGCGTGCATTCGGGATTTAAGCTCGGATACCAACACCCGGATGTTTAAGAGTCCTGCGAATCCGAACGGACGAGGTCCACGTGGTCGACGTCGAGTGCCTGCGCGAGCAAGTAAAGCGTTACAATGGTCGGGTTGCGTTTGCCGTGTTCAAGGCCGCTCAAATACTGCTGGCTGAAGCCGGAGCGCACCGCGAGGTCCTCCTGCGTCACACCCTTTTCCCGACGCAGGCGCGCAAAATTCCGACCGACCAACTTGCGCATGTCCATGCGCCAACTGATGACAGCCCGCAAAAATTTAGTTTATCAACTATAGTATGTAATCCTCGTCGTTCTGCTGTCATGCGCCCGGACCAGAATACTGGGCTCAACAGGGCCGTACGGCGGATGGATTGAACTATACTCGACCGCGCTAGCGGAGGCAGGGCACTGTCCGCACGAAAATCAAATGTCTTAGACACTGCGGTGGGTCGGCGAATTCGCCATCACCGGCGAAGCGCCGGAATGGATCAGCGTGAGCTCGCGCTTTTCATCGGTGTCAGCGCCCAGCAGGTGCAAAAATACGAGACCGGTCGCTCGCGGGTCGGAGCCGGCCGACTGCGCCAGATCGCGAAAAAGCTTGACGTCCCTGTCGCTTCCTTCTTCGAGCCATTGGCGGCGTCGGACTTTGGTGTCGATGACCCAGCGCACGCAATCGACCGAGCCGTCCTTGCCTATGTGTCTACACCGGAAGGGATAGTCGTGAACCGCGCATTCCAGCGGATTTCGGATCCGAAAGTCCGCCGCAACTTAATTGGGCTTCTGGTCGCCATCTCCGATGCGACATACGTCGATTAGGTCCCGTAACGCTGAGCGAATGTACGAGCCGACTTCCGTGCTAGTCGTTTAGCCGAAATGTCTCCGATCTGTGTCCGTGGGTTTACCGGCGAAACCGAAGCTTTGCGAAAACGTCACCCCACTCGTAAGCCGGCACAGCATAAGATTTGGCCGGCGCTCGCAAGGGTTGCGGCGATTCGATCAAGGAGGATCAACCATGAATCAGCACGCAGGGTTTAGCGAACCCATCCTGTTTCTCGGGCTCGACGAGTTGCAATCGACGCAGGCGAACCTGACGATGGCAGAACTCCACGAAACGATCACTACAGCGTGGAGCGATATCCGGGCGGCGAAAGCGTACGGCGGCAAAGCCGTCCTGTCCCTGCCCGAGAAGGACTTCTGGGAAAGGCCGGAGTTCAGCGCCTTCAAGTCCGACTTTACCGATCAGCGCCTCGCATGGAAGCTGTCGTCCCTCTACAGCGTCAATACGCAGTTCGGCGCGGTCAAGATCATCGGCGCCAATGCGTTCAACCGCAGGCTCGGCCTGCCCCGCTCGACATCGACGATTGTTCTTCTGGAAAAGATGACAATGCGTCCAATCGCGGTCCTCGACGGCACGGCAATATCGGCGAGACGCACCGGAACCTATGCATCGACCGTGTTTGAGCGCTGCTTTCCGGAGCGTGGCGTGGTTTCGGTCTTCATCTTCGGTGCAGGGCCGATCGCGAGAGACGTGATCTTGTGCCTGGATCATGTCGGCTCGGATAGAATCCGGGAGATCCTCGTGCGCAGCCGGACGTATGAAGGGGCAGCTTCCATGGTCGCGCATATGCAGCCGCAAACAATCATCCCGCTGATCCCGGTGACGGACAACAACCCGCTTTGCGGCTGTGAATTCGTCGTTACGGCATCGAACGCACGGCAACCCGTCTTTGAAGACCGGGAACTTGCTGCAAATGCCGTGACATTGCATCTGGGCGGTGACGAGGTTCCGCAATCATATCTCCAGCGGGCGCTCCGCACCGGCACGCTTGTCTGTGACAGCCTAGCCATGGTGTCTCACCGACGGTCGCAAAGCCTGGCCCTGCATTTTTGGCGCAACGGCTTGTCCTTGGAGACCGCGGGACCGCTCCTTGGGGTTCACGAACTTTCCACGACGCAGGACTGGTATTCGAAGCCCGACGGACCGGTCTGCATCACCTGCGTCGGTCTGCCCATGCTCGACCTCTATGTTGCCCAGGCAACCTACGAGAAATACCAGAAGGCGCGCGACACGATTGCGGCTGCCGATTGAAATCTGCCCGCATCAAACCCCGGATACGAGAAATGTGAGGTCGAACAGCATCATGTATCTGACAGGCATATTGGCGGACCACATCTGCAGCGTCCCACAGGCGGCGCGACCGGCCTTCATCGATGAAATGGCACTGCGCTGCATCCTTGATCTTCTGGGTGCTGCCATTGCCGGCGCCGGGGCAAAAGGTCCGGCCGCGGCGCGACAGTCTGCGGCGGTCATCTTCGGCGAGGGCATCGCCCCCGTATGGATGTCGGCAAAGACAGCAGCTCCTGTTGCCGCCCTCCTATGCAATGCGGCGGCAGCTTGCGCACTTGATCTTGATGACGGGCACCGTGCGGCACGCGGCCATCCCGGCGCCTGCGTGATCCCGACGGTCCTAACTCTTGCCACGCAAACGAGAGTGACCGGCCGGGCACTCGTGTCGGCAATCATCGCCGGTTATGACATCGGCGTACGGATCGCCGCAGCGCAAAATCCGCAAGGCATCCCGACACGCCAATCCGGCCGTTGGGCAGCCTTTGCCGCTGTCGCCGCGGCGGGGTCCCTTTTTGGGGCAAGGCCGGATCATGTTGCGCAGGGTCTTGCGATCGCCGGTGTGCTCGCGCCCAATCAGCAGGCCAATGGAAGTTCGGGCTATTCCAGGCTGACTGGAAACGATGTGAAGGAGGGGATTGCCTGGAGTGCTGCGACTGGCCTCACCGCCCTTCATCTGGCCATGAACGGCCACACGGGACCTACCGACCTCCTCGACCATCCTGGCTTTTATGATCGCGAAAGGATCCTCGACCAATTGGGCGACCGCTGGGAAATTAGCGGGACGTACTTCAAATTGTATGCCTGCTGCCGCTACATTCATGCGCCTCTCGACGCTCTGTTGGCCATCATGACCGAGCACGCCCTCCTGGCCGAGGAGGTCATCGGCATCACGGTCGACACATTCGGCTGGGCGCTCAGGCTCGGCAACAAGACCAACCCCGAAAATCCTGTCGATATCCAGTACAGCCTGCCATATTGCCTCGCTGTAGCGGCCATCGACGGAGCGGCGGCGCTGGCTCCTGTTGATGTGAGCCTGCTTGGTCGCGCAGACCTTTCGCGTTTCGCCCAAAGGGTGCGGATGACGACGGATTCGGAGATAGACCAGCAGTTTCCCGATCAGACATTGGCACGGGTTACGGTGGACACCCCCAGAGGCCGTTTCCAGTCTCCTCTGACGGGACCGGTCGGCGATCCGGCACGCCCGCTGACCTTCGGTGCACTCGAACAAAAGTTCCTCAGTGTGACGCGCGGTATCATCAGTCCAGCGCAGCAAGGGATGCTGATTGGGGCGGTGCAGGGGCTGTTGTCTGATGATGGTGCGCGGCTCCTTCACGCACTTGGCTCCGCCCAGACGTCACCGAGGCGCAATTCGTAGTGTAGCCTCGCCGTCGAAGTTTCACGGGAGAGGGTGGACCCTTTTCTCCCTCTCAGGAAAAGCGTGTGATTTAATCATACGCTGTGCTATAAGGAGATAACGAAGGACACCGGCCATGCGCACAACCCAACCCCTGACCATCACACTGCCCCTTGAAATGGCGCAGATGGTCAAAGCCAAAGTCATCTCCGGCGAATATGCGACCGAGAGCGAAGTTATCCGTGACGGCCTGCGCACCTTGGCCGCCCGTGACGCCGCCGTTGAGAAATGGCTGCGCGAGGAAGTCGTGCCGACGTATGACGAGATGAAGGCGCACCCCGAGCGGGCTCTCTCCCTTGAGGAAGTAAACCGGAGGCTCGATGCCCGAATGGCCTCCCCCGGCAAAAAGTAACGCAGCGCATGAACCACCGCGTTATCTTTGCGCCGCAGGCGAGTGACGACCTCGAAAATTTGCTGGTGTATCTGATGGACGAAGCGGGGCGGGAAACGGCCCGCCGCTACGTCGGTAAGATTATAGATTACTGCCTTAGCTTTGAAACCTTCCCTAAGCGGGGCGCTATGCGTCCCGACCTCCGTCCGGGGCTTCGCGTTGTCGGTTATCGTGGCAAAGCGAGTATAGCGTTTACCGTGGAAAACGACACGGTGTTCATTCTGCGTGTTTTCCACGGCGGCCAAAACATCGCTTTTCCCGACGACGAGTAGGCCCGCTAGATCAAATGCGGCCGGGGGCCGCCCCAGAGCGAGAGCGACTCAGTAGAATTCGCGGTCCAAAATGCCCCATCATAACATCGCCATGCCAATCCTTGCCCAGAACGACCGCGAAGTTGGAAAATCGAACCGAAGGTCAACAAGGACCTGCTAAAAAGCCCGTGAACCATCGTGGAACGAATATTGTACGGTTGCTGAATTACTGCAACGCAGTACGCCTTTTGGCTGAGGCTCTGTTGAGGTGTTGCCTGGATTGGCGACAAGCTGGCTCTTCATTGGCCGCACTCGAACCGGAGGATCTCGGACCGAATAGGGATCTCAAAAACGCGTGTGGTTTCCGTTCGCTGTCGGCGCCAGGCTGAGTTATCAAGCTCTCATTTTATTGTAGCCGCCGTGGATCGACAGCCAGCCCGACTGTGTTATCCCGGATTGGAGAGTGTCGTGACATGACCTTCGGGTATCAATATTGAGAAGTATGGTGCCGCAGCGCTCATGATGAGACTGCCCTATCTGCGCACGACCTTGAAAGAGTCACTGAAAACGGATGGCCGCATAGGCGATCTGTGTGCCGCCTATGGTGAGGCTGTGCTCTTGCGTGACCGCCTTCGCCGAAAGCGCTTCTGCGATGCCCATCTCCTGGATCGGGCCGAAGACTGTTGCTTGCAGTTGGAAGCAAGTGTGGCATTTCGTTTGTCGAGGCGCCCCGCATGAATCTTGGTTTTGAAATCCTCGGATAGTGTCAACGCGACCGGTTCGCATCAAAGCGCAGTTATTTCCGCCGGTGATGTGCGGGCGACAGGCCCACTACCGTCGATGAGGCCTCCGTTCCATACCGCAACCTCCCCCTTGATAATGACATGACGGACACGGCTTAGGTTATGGCTTTCCGAGATCGTGAGATCCGCTCGCCTGCCCGTTTCGAGGACCCCACGGTCGCCGGCAAGCTGGGGGAAAATCCGGGCGACGTTGCCGGTGGCAAGAGCGACCGCCGCTGGCGCCGATAATTGTCGCTTCGTCACCATGCGTTGGACCGCCGACAGAATGCTGTCCCAATCGCCGCCCGCAAAGTCCGTCGATATCGTATCGGCCAGCCCCGCCTCGATAAGTGCGTCCAGATTATCCGGATCGTTGCGCCAGCGTGTATGGACGCAGTCAAGCGTCGAAACGTCGATTGCAGCACCCCGGTTGCGAAGCTCGAGCCCGAAGCGCACCGCTTCCTCCGGCAAGAAGGAAGGGTGGTTGGCGTGTCCTGCGACCATCACGCATGCCGGGTTACTTGCCGCGATCTTCAGCAAGGTTTCGATCGTCGGCAACGCCGTGTGAAATATCGCCGGCAGAGCGAAACGCGTGGCTTGGGCGGCGATTTCCCAAAACCCCTGAAGCGACAGCGCGACCGGCGGAATGACGGTCTTTACGATCAGCTCGCGCATCTCTGCCACGCCGAGATGGGCTTTCAGCCCGCAGCTCTCCATCAGTTGTTCAAGGACAGGCTGGTCGGCCGCCCCATCGCCTTTCAGCGAACGACCCAGCACTGCTTCTTTCAAGGAACGTGCGACCTTCGGGTGAACGGCGACCCCTGTCGCAGTCAAAATGGCGGCAGGAATGAAGCGATAGTCCTGTGCTCCACCGCCGAGCGTCTGGCCACCACCCGCCTCGCCAAGCGCCTTGGCGCCGTCGGCAATCATTTGCTCGATCGTCAAGGCGCGATGTCGCTCCGACAATCCCTTACCGTCGATCTCCATCGCCGCGGCGATGTTGCTCGGCGTATGTGCGGTCGATACATGAATGTCGAGCGGATGGTGCTCTGTCTCAGGAGGGCAGATTTCATCTGGCGCCGCCAGGCCGCAGACGTTGAGCAGCGTCGTCGTTCCTGACAAAAGGTGCCGGTTGCGGAAATATGCGACATGGTGCTCAGCAAACGGCATCGAGCCGCTTGGCATGGTGGGGCCATGGATGCAGCCGTGCGCATGGGCGTTGATAATGCCCGGCATGACCGTACACCCGGTGGCATCTATTATGAACGCGCCCTCGGTTGCCATCTCGGTGCCTTCGCGAACCTCGACGATCCTGTCGTCGCGCAGGCGCACGATAGCCTTTTCGAGAAAAGTCCTCCCGTCGCCCGTGATCACGCTGCCATTGATGACGACGGTATCGCGAAAACCTATGCTCATCCGGCTTATCCTTGGCTTATCCTGGAGGGACATCCGCCCTCGATGTCCATTTCAGTCATATTCAGCGCGTAGCCAACGCCGCGGACCGTTCGGATCGGATCCTCGCCCGGAACAAAATTCAGGGACTTTCGCAGGCGCCCGATGTGGACATTGACCGTGCGGGCATCGACAAAGACCCCCTTGGGCCAGGCGCCGGCTATCAGCTCACCGCGGCTCATGACCTGCCCCTGCCGCTCGATGAGGCATCGAAGAAGGTTGAATTCGATCAGTCGCAGCTGAACCTCCCGGCCGTTGCGGAAGACCCGACATTCTAGGGCCTCAAGGACGATATCAGCGTGTCTGAGCCTGCTATGCCGCGTGAGGACCGAGTTCTCCTTCACTAAAGATGCGGGTTCTGTTCTGAGGACGTCCAGAATTCGCACTGGATCCACCGGTCTGACGAATGCTATGTCGACCCCAGCATTGATGTAGCGCGGATACTCTGTCGCCGCCGCGGGATCAATCAGGGCAATCAGGGTGACGCCCCGTGTCTGCGGTGCCGCCTTGAGTGTCCCACAAAGCGCAATCGCATAGGCTGCTTTCCAGTCCACGACCAATGCATCCACGAGACCGCCTCTCGTCAGCGACAGAGCCTCTTCGCAATCCGATGCCAACATGGCCTCAAACCCTTGCTGCGCAAGAATATGCCGCAGAAACAACGAACATTGCGGGTCGCTCGATGTGATGACGATGATCACGCGTCTCACGTCCCCTCGGTATGGCGCCTCGGCTGCAACTGAGGCGGCCGGACCTGACTGGAACGGCTTTCATTAGCCTCTCACGCAGTTGCGCAAAATTCAAACAGCACTTTATTGTTGCATATTAAGATTTGTTGCGCGGCGACAGATTTGGTCTCGCGTGGCTGGTCGAATGCCTGGGGCTCGGTCGCTTTGGGACAATAAGGGCACTGATACTTTTACCAGTTGCCGTGTTTCTCAGCCCACGGAAACATGCCCTGTTTCAAGCGAATTGTCGTAGAGACTGGGCTTTGGCCCCTGTGGGAAGCGAGGGCGCGACATGCCGGCATCTGAAAAGGCTAGTTCACAACCGGTCCCCAGCATTCTTTTACTCGGAGATGACGCGGGACTTGGCAGCGTTGCAAGTGGCCTGTCAGCGGCAGGGTTTGCAATCACGCGGACTGCACAATGGTCCGACGGAAGCGCCTTGCTGGCACGCCGTCCATTCGATCTTGTCGTCACCTGCACCCTTGTGGCAGCGGACGGCCTTCTTGTCTGCGACGCCATCCGCGACCAGAGCACCATTCCGCTCATCCTACTCATCAACAGCGCAACCAGGAGGGAAAGGATTGCAGGACTTGATGCGGGAGCGGACGACTGCCTGTCGCGACCTTTCCATATCAGCGAACTGGTTGCGCGGATTCGCACGCTTATGCGCCGGGCAAAGACCAGCGACGCGAGCGGTCCCGCTACGGCGGGGTTACGGTTTGGGGACTGGCGGATCAATCCGCGGCTTCGCCTCGTCTATGATCCTGCAGGCAGGGCGACATCCCTCACGGCCGCCGAATTTGACATCCTGCTTGCCTTTTGTCGCAATCCGGGCCGGGTCATGACGAGGGCGGAGCTTCTGGATCTCGCCCATGTGGGCGTCGGCAAACCGGGGGAGCGGAGCATCGACGTTCACATCCGCCGCTTGCGATGCAAGATCGAGAGAAACCCGCGTCGCCCGCAGTTCATCAAAACTATCAGGCTTGGCGGTTATATATTCACCGCCGACGTCGAACGCGACCACCTGACGTAATCATTGTGGGCTTGAATTCGCAAGACTGACAGCAGGGGGCATAGCCGGGGTCGTACACTGCCGCAAGGCCCGCTATGTCCTTATATCGACAGGAAGAGGCAAAGCTGGTTTGACGTCGCGGGTGGAAACTCACCACAAACTAATGCATAAAGCCAAAATGGTTGAAGCATCTCTCATCGCAGAACGTGCTGAAGCAGAACACCATCTTGCAGAAGCCATGCGCATCACGAACGACGCAATTCGGCGCGTCCATAAGCTCGGCCTGACCGTTAATGCACAGATCATCACGATGCACACGGGTGAAGGCCCGATGCCTCAACTTAACTTCGGCACCACCGATCGACAGCGCGGGGCCATTTGATACGCCTCTCGGCGATACACCTGGATCCATTGCGGAGACGTGAAGATGGCATACGATTGGGATGGGAAGCATACAAGGCGCATGAACTTGATGCAGAGCGTTGCAATCGGCGCCGTGATCCTGCTCGGGTCGACGTTTTTCGCCGTGGCCACAGCATTCGTGATGGAGTAGCGAATGGCGGTGCGCTGCACCGAACTTTCCCGTTGAATTGCAAAAGCCAGACGCATGGCGGCATGGCACGACAGACGTGGGTCGACCAAACCGGCGAGAAACTGCTCAGGATTTTGCCCCCGTTCTCCGAAGCTCAAAAGCGCAATTCAGCTGCTGCCCGTGCAGTCGCCCCGGCACGAGAGTCGTGGTGACCTTACATTTTCTGATCGTGTCTCAAACTTCGAGTTGGAGGAGGCCGCAGGACAACTTGCGCTCCGCGCAGGAGCCGGACAGCCATCGCCAATTGTTAAGTTTTGTTTCGGGGAAGCCTTAAGGTTGTACAAACTGCCATCAGCAGCTAGAACGGGTTGCGGAACCCCGGTGAGTTTGGATTGCTAAACCGGGCCTGGACTGTTCCAAAATAACTGCGCACCCGGAGTGCCAACGCAGTCAAATGCCGGTGCTGCCTTTAGTAACTCTTACCCTGTGCGGCATGGCCATCGTTCGGATGGAGATTGATTCCATGAAGCGTAATCGTTTTTTCCGTGAACTCATCGATGCAGTCGGTGGGACATCGAGTGACAAGGCATTGAAGCGCGCATTGAGCCGCTTGAGAGCGAGCTACGACTACGACTACTTCGCATTCGTCAATCTACATGCTCACAAGGTGAATGCGGTGTCGGACTATCCGGAGGAATGGAAGGCAATTTACCTGGCGGGATCCTATACTATCGTCGATCCCGTTATAACGAGTGCCAAGCGAATCAAGCGTCCATTCGAGTGGTCAATCGAACGGGAGAGACGACGCGCAACGGATGATGTGAAACGCTTTTGCGATGAGGCGGCAAGTTTCGGTATTCGCTCCGGCCTTTCAATTCCGATGCGAACTGGCATCGGACAGTTCGCACTCTTGACGCTTGCTTCTTCGCGTGACGCGGATCGAACCAGTACCGCGGAGTTGGATATCGCAGCCGCGGTTTCAGCGGTGGCGCTGCTTCACGGGAGGTTCGCCCGGGCACCGGAGGCATCACAGAAACTTGCCAACTTGAGCTCAAGAGAGGCTACATTTCTAAAAATGATAGCTGAGGGCATGAAAATGGCGGATATCGCAGACGTGGAAGGTCTCGCATACAATACCGTCGCGTTCCACATCAACAATGCGAAAGCGAAGCTCCAAGTCTATACTCTTCCACAAGCGACGGCGCTCGCGACTAAACTGAGCCTGATCTAATCGATTTTTCCGGGACGGTTTGCGCGTGCAAATGCGCATCCAATCAGTGCCATGGCTCGATATCCTTGTGAAGTTGTGGCCGTGAAGAGAAGATGCGTCGAATAGTTTTTGGCGAGCGCGTATGCGGCACAGTGGCCAGGTCAGCGTGGCCTTTGAGTGCAACCTTTACCACATCGGCCATAAGTCTCTGCTGCCGTACGCGCCTGAGCAACATCGAACGAGACGAGAGTTCGATGTTGCTCAGTGATGAACCGCCAAAAATCATCGACAATTCCGGGCCGCGCCGGGACCGCAAAATGATCGCGGGTTCGAGCGCCGCGCGGATCACGTCTTCGGGCTTGCCGCCCACGCGCGCTGCCATCATGCGGGCAGGCCGCTCGGTTTCATGGTAGTTGAAGCATCGCAACACTCTCTTAAAAGTCGTCAAACTATATCCAATTTTGAGATCGGGTTACCATGGCTTGAAAGCCAGATCTCCAGGCAGTGAGCCTTGACGGTATGCGGATGGGAACACGATATCCTGGTCGACGAGGACATTGAATTTATACCCCGGCCGGATTTCCAGGGTGGGCTGTACATTCAAGTTCCTATCGATCGTTCTCTCGACAATGCGCCCAAACGTCTCGGCAAAATTGCGACGCGCGGCGTCGGAAGCGGTATCTTGGGTCGCAAGCGTGGAGCTTTCGGGAACCGACATGTCGATCCCGGTGCCAATGATCGCGAGCAGCGCCGCAGAGCCGAACGTTCTGAGATAGTGCCGGTCGACCTTGTCCTTGAACCCACCGTAGCCTTGCGCGTCAATCCCGGCCATGCCGCCGATCTGCAAAGTGGAGCCATTCGGGAAAATGATGTCGGTCCAAACCACAAGGACACGTGATTGCCCGAAGGAAACGTCGGCGTCGTAGCGTCCAAACAGCTTCGTTCCTTGCGGGATCAGCAGTTTGTGGCCGGTGGCGCTATCAAACACGTGCTGGCTGACCTGCGCGATGATCCGGCCGGGAAGGTCGGAGTTGATGCCGGTGATCAGGGTTGCAGGGATAATCGATCCACGCTTCAGTTCGAATCGTGAGATCGGGGAGACGACGGGGTTTGGCAAATAGCCCAGGTCGTTGACGTCCTGATTGAAGAAATCGGCTTTTCTGGTCTGTCCGTTCGGATCGACATTCTGTCCGCCCAAGCCCGATCGCAGGGCGGCGGCGTAGAGATCGGCAGCGTTACTTGGGGATGCCTCCTGCCCGGTTTTGCTTGCGGACGGGTCGGCACGTGAGACGTCCGCATCCACATTGCGAACGTCCACGGTGAGAGGTGAATCGAGTGCAGCACTTTTCGCCTGCAATCGCGCCATCCGTTGGCGTTGTTGTTCGCGCAGATATTGCTCTTTCTGTTCGCGTTCCAGCCGTGCAAGCCATTCCTTCTCGGGCTCAAGCTCGTCATCGACAACCGGCTCTTCCGGTTGATCGAGCGTCAGGCGTCGCTCAGGCGGGTCAACCCGCTCCTGGATGACCGGCGTGGGCTGAAACACCTGAGTTTGGCTTGGTTCTCCGATGATGCCATCCGCGACGCCCCGCTTCAGCTGGTCTGCGAAGGTGGAAGCGGGCGTGTTCGAGGCGGCATCGACACCCGGCTCCCCGTGGAAATACAGACCGCGCGAGGAAAGCCCGTAGATGATCACTGCGAAAAACAGGAGCGCGAGACTGATGACGACGACGACGGGCAAGCGATTTATCCGTCGGATACCTCCGTGTTGCTCGTCCTTCGAGGACGTGCCTCCCAGCTGCAGGGATTGCACCATGCTGTTGCCCTCCCCTATTGGCGCCGCATGACGGTAAGTGGACTGGCGGGCGAGGCGCCGTCCGCCGTCGTGCTGTAAGCCCGTGCGAGCTCGACCGTCCCGCTCGAAAGGCGTGCGAGCGTCTGTCCCTCGAAGTCGTCGACCGTATAGACAAGCTGGATAGATGGCCTCCTCCTGTCATCGGTCTCCTGATCGATGGCGATGGCATATCCCCAACCCTTGAGGGCCGCGACAAGTGCCTGCCCGAAGGGTGACGCATTCTGTTTCAGAACGAGTGTCCCCTGTTCATTCCCGACCTGTTCCGCAAATCGGCTTGCCATGTCGCCGGCAATGGCGTTCGACGCAGCCGGGGAAAGCTCGGGCGGGGGAGCACTTGTGGTCATCGGATCGGTATCACTCTGGCATCCGGACACAGCGAGAAGTCCGATCATCAACAGGCGTCGCATCGTCACCCTCCCCTGCGAATGGTGATCTTCTCTCTTCGCCAGCCGACGCCCGAAACGAGAACGGCTCGATCGACGTTGTAGTCGACGACCATCATGTCGTTCTTCATGCGGTAGTTGACGATGCGGTTTTGGCCGCCCGATACAACGAAGAGTACGGGCGCGTCCTGCCCGGAAATGGATCGCGGAAACTGGATGTAGGTTTTCTGCCCGTCGGAATAGACCCGGGTCGGTCTCCACGATGCGCGACCACGGACCGAATAGGAGAAGTTCAATCCCTCGGCCGGAACGTCCGCGCCCGCTGCCGTGCCGGCTTCGAGCCGGGCGTTGATGTCGGCGAGTTTTGTCGAGACATCGTCCGGATACTCAAACCCGACCCGGGCCATGTATTGGCTCGGATGGGATTTGAGCTGGATATGGTAGGTTCGCCGCGAAGTTGTCACGACCATGGAGGTCACGAGGTCAGGCTCGGACGGCTTGACGATAAGATGGATCGCCTGGCCAGCGGCAGCACCCGAGGTCGCCGGCTCCACTTTCCATCTTACCGTGTCGCCGACCAGGACATCGCGCACGATCTCGCCGCCTTGCAGCTCGATGTCGCAAACCTGCAGCGGCGAGCAGACAACGGAGGGCTGGATCTCACCAAAGAGGAAGATCACCTTTCCGTCCGCGCCTTTGGTCACGAGACCGGTGCTGCCACGCCACTTGCTGGAAATGTTGGTGCCCTTGGCTTCATTCGACGTCATGTCTTGCGCCGACACCGGCGTACTGCAGCAAACCGTGAAGAGCACCGCACAGAGGCCAAGGCAGCGCCCCGAAGCCCTCTTGATTTTGTCTTTCATGTCTTACTCCAAGGCTTGTTAAAGCTGCGCAGTCCATTCGAAGTCGCGGAGGTAAAGACCGATTGGATTGAGGCGAATGACACCCTCATCCTGCGGTGCAGTCAGTGTGACAGTCGCGATCCCCCGGAAACGCCGAAGTCCGGTTTCCTTGCCCTTGCGGTCGCGTTCGAACTCCGTCCAGTCAATCTGGTAGGACTGATTGGAAAGCGCGACGATATTGTTGACCTCGATCGCGACCGTTGCGTTTTTGGCCTTTTCGAAGGGTGAGTTTGCGCGGAACCAGGCGTTCACCTTTTCGGTGGAGGGATCCGATGTACGCAAGAGTGCATAAGTCCGATCGATAAATTGCTTCTGGACGACGGCATCCGGGCTAACAGATCGAAAACTCGACACGAAACTGCCGAGCGTAGCACGCACGACCCGTGCATCGGCGTACTCGATCTGCTCAGGAAAACCGCTACTGACGGACGTGCCGAGCTTGTCGACCTCGACGATGTACGGGACGAGCTTGACCTGGGAACTCTGGTAGAGCGCGTAGGAAAAGCCGATGACGGCCATGCTCAGGCCCGTAATGCCAACGATCCGCCAAGCTGCCGCCGCTTGCACATAGGAGCCATATCGCTCGTTCCACTCCTGTCGTGCGGCAAGGTAGGGGTTGTTAGGCGGTTGTCGCGTTGGCATTCGTCAGATCCCTCAATATCATTTCTTGTCGTCACGGAGCGGCGGTGCTGCCTTTGCATTGGCCGCTCCGGAGGCCTGGTCGAGCTTGGCGTTCGCCAGCCCCATGATCGATCCGGCATATGCACCGGGAGAACCGATCGCCTTGTCTTTGGCAGCCGATCCAGCCGCCCTGCCGGTCGCACCGATGCCCGCTGCCATGCCCTTCAAGGCAGCCCCTGCAGCGGAAGAGCCGGCGGCCCGCGCGGCACTGGCAGCTGCTGTCCCAGCCGCCGCACCACCAGCCGCGAGAAAGCCCACGCCGGCCGCAAAGGATGCCGCCTGCCCACCATGACGGATGGCTTCCATGCCGCCGCTGACGGAAGCACCCTGGACAACGCCCTGCATGATATTTGGGACGTACATGGCGACAATGAACACGACCACTGAGATACCGGCGATCGCAAGCGACGTGATGAACTGCTCCTCTTCGGCGGTTGGCGCGGTCGCTAGTCCGAAGAGGACTTCGGAGCCGATTCTCGCGATCATCACCAACGCCATCAGTTTCATGCCGACCGAGAAGGCGTAGATGAGATATCGAACGGCAAAATCCTTCGTGAAGGACGAGCCACCAAGCCCAAGCATGATCATCCCGGCCAGAAGCCCGACATACACCTCAACCATCACGGCAACGAAAATCGCGGCGACGAGGGAGAAGGCAATGACAACCACCACCATCGCGAAGACGGCTGCGATAGCCATTGCGTTGTCCTCGAACAAGCCGAACTGCGCTTGCTTCGACATCTGCGCTGCAACGCGGATGCCGGCGTCAAAGACCGCCGCGGGCGACGCCGTCCCACCGCCAGCCCCAATCTGGAAAAGGCTGTCCACAACCGCCTTTGCAAAGGCAGGCCCTCGATCGAGGATGAACGCAAAAAGGCCGATGAACATGATCCGGCGAACCAGCTCTGCGAACCAGCTGTCCAGCGCGGCTGCCTGAATTGCGAGCCAAACCGCCGCAATGCCGATCTCGATCCCCGCGAGGATCCAGAACAGCGACCGTGCGGCGTCCATCACGGTCGTTTCCCAACCACGCGCGGCAGAAACAACCTGATTTTCCAGCTCTGTCAGGACCTGCCCCTCCTGTGCAAGCAGGGGCGACGAGAAGGACACCAACAGTGTCAACAGAATTGAAGAGCGTAATAGACGCAGGCTGATTACCATCTCGGACGCATCTCCTGCCCGACCAAGGCCTTTTCTTCGGGCGCCTTGAAAAACTCTTCCCGCGTGCGGCGGCGGTCTTCTGTTGTGGTTTCAGTGGTCGAGTCGCGGTGTTGCGCCACCAACCAGTAGGTCGCCGCAAATGTGAGGCCGACTGCTCCAGCGACAATGAAAACGATTGTGAACCGCCTCACCAGCGCGGCTCCATCTTCTGGCCTTCGGGAATGGCTTTGACGTCAGCTGCGAAAAACTTCTCACGACGTGCCTGGGCGAGATCCTTGTCCGTCTGCTCGGACTGGTACCAGGTCCCCATCATTGTCATCTGCTGGGAGACGAGCCCGCGAAGCTTTTGCGTCTGCGCTACTTGCTGCGCGGCAATCTGGTGGCCGATCTGGAGCGCCTTCATCTGACCGTTGGCCGTCTCCGACATTGACCGCAGCGCGGTCATGGTCGTTTCCTCGCTCGAAAACTGATCGGCCGTCAGGTTGGCGGCCTTCAAGGTTGCGGCAATCGTATCGCGATTGGTGTCGGACCAGCTCTGATAGCTGGAGGAAAAAGTCTCGCCGGTCGGCAAGTTCGACTTGATATCCGCATAACTGTGAAAGCGCTGCTTCAAGACGTCATCGACGTTGCCCATGGAGAAGGCAATCCCCTCCCCTTGCGACACGACACTTTGCAGCTTCTTGAGGTCTCCCTCGACCTGACCCCAGATGTGGCTCGGCAACTGCGCGGTGTTCTGCAGCATGTTTTCGTAGATGTTCAACTGGTTCTGGATCTGCTCGGCAAGTTGGCCGATCTGCTTGACCTGGTTTTCCACCTGCGCGCCGGAGCTTTCCAACAGCTTGATCAGCTCGGCATTGTTGGCGAGTTGGGTGAACTCGGTTGCTTCGCCGGTGACGCCTCCAGCCATTGCGATGGGAGGCAGCATGGTCGCCGCTGCGATCAGGACCGCCGGGAGCACCTTACTTTCCTTCGAGGAGCGCTTCGGCATCATGAATTCCTCTCGTCTGGAGCCAATGGATCGGCCATTCAGGACCGTGTTCGGATTGGAGGGAGCGGATGCGCTTCAGATCGTCCTTGCCGGTCGCGCCAACGAAGGAGAGTGTCAGTGGACCGAGCGCCATGTCGAACAGGCGCCTGCCTTCGGGCGAGGCGACGTAATATTCCCGCTTCGGAATCGCGGTCGCCACGATCTCTATCTGGCGTTCGTTGAAACCGATCCGCTCGTAGAATTCGCGCGTGCCTGGTTCTCTGGCCGCTCCATTCGGAAGGCAGATTTTCGTCGGGCAGCTTTCCTTCAGCACGTCGATGATGCCGGAACGCTCGGCGTCGGATATCGATTGTGTGGCCAAAAGCACTGCGCAATTGGCCTTGCGCAGCACCTTCAGCCATTCGCAAATCTTGTCCCGGAATGTGGGATGGCCAAGCATCAGCCAGGCCTCGTCGAGGATGATCAGGCTCGGCGCCCCGGTGAGCCGCTTTTCAATCCTTCTGAAGAGATAGGTGAGCACCGGCACGAGATTGCGCTCACCCATGTTCATCAATTGCTCGATCTCGAATGTCTGGAACGCCCCGAGCGCCAGCCCGTCCGTCTCGGCGTCGAGCAGTTGTCCCATCGGCCCGTCGAGGGTGTAGGGGTGGAGCGCATCCTTGATTTCCCGAAACTGGACGCCGCTGACGAAATCGGACATGGACCGCCCAGGAGCGCTTGCCATGAGACCGATCTGCCGGGAAATCGCATTGCGGTGGTCCGGTTTGATGCCAACGCCCTGCAGGGCCACAAGCGTTTCAATCCATTGCGACGCCCAGGCGCGATCTCCATCTGTCGCCAGATCGGCCAGCGGGCAGAAGGAAAGCCGAGCCCCCTCCCCTTCCTCGCCGCCGACGTCATAGTGATCGCCGGTGGCAAGCGTCAGAGGCAGCATCGATTGGCCTTTGTCGAAGGCAAAGACCTGCGCATCCGGATATCGCCTGAACTGTGCGGCGATCAGCGCCAGCAACGTCGACTTGCCAGAACCGGTGGGCCCGAACACCAGCGTGTGACCAACGTCGTCGACATGCAGGTTCAAACGGAAAGGAGTCGATCCGGAGGCGACCTGCATCAGCGGCGGCGATGCCGGCGGATAAAAGGGGCACGGCGCGGTGGGGCTTCCCGACCAGACCGAGTTCAGTGGTACCAGATCGGAAAGATTGTTGGTGTTGATCAGCGGTTCGCGGATATTACAGTACCAGTTGCCCGGCAGGCTTCCAAGATAGGCGTCGGTGGCGTTGAGAGTTTCGATGCGGGCACCAAACCCTTCCGCCTGGATCAAGCGGCGGATCCCTTCGGCCTTCTCCTTCAGCCGTTCGCTGTCCTCGTCGAAAAGCACCACGACCGGCGTGTAGTAGCCATAGGTCACCAACTGCGAAGATGCCTGTGCGATCGCATCCTCTGCTTCGGCGACCATTGTCATGGCGTCCTGATCTACGGAGCGGCTCTGCGTCTGGAAAAGCTGATCGAAGAATGGCCGCACCTTCTGCTGCCATTTCTTCCGCGTCCGCTCGAGCCGGACCCTCGCCTCTTCGGCATCAAGGAAGATGAAACGGGATGACCAGCGATAGGCCATTGGCACCTGATCGAGGTTGTTGAGGATGCCGGGCCAGCTTTCGGCAGGCAGCCCATCGATGGCGACAACGGCGAGAAACTTATTCTCGACCATCGGGGTCACGCCATGCTGCAGCTCGGCAGTCGCGACCCAGTCCAGATACATGGGAATATCCGGTAACCGGACCGGATGATTGTCACCTGTAATGCAGAAGCGGATGAACTGCATCAGTTCGTCATAGCGCGCGACCCTCGTGCCACCGCGCTCTTCGGTTTCGCGGGTCGCCATCCGGCGGATGGCGACGGTGTTGGCGAGATATTGTTCGACCTCGCGGATCGCGTTTCGGAAGATGAAGAGCACCGTATCCGCATACGACTGCGTTCGGCTCTTCTCATCGGAGTAAATGTATTTGCTGAGGCTGGACCGGCGTTGCTCCATCGGGCGATACGTCAGAATGATCGCATGCCGGCTTTCGAAGTGACCCTGCTCGCGCTCGAAATGAACGCGTCGCTCAAGATCAATGGCTCGCGTCACCGGGTCCGGGAAATGCGATTGCCCTCCGGACGCATAGTCGACGGTCGACATGCGGATCGCCTCGACCTGGATCATCCAGCCCGAACCCAGGCGTGAGAGGACGGCATTGATCTGTCGAGAGACCTCGTTTCGCTCCACGTCCGTCGAGCTTTCGGAGTCGGGACCGGCAAAGTACCAGCCAGCCATCAACGATCCATCCTTGAGAAGGATGATGCCGTTGTCGATGAGACCCGCATAGGGAACAAGATCTGCAAACGATGGACCGGTTTGCCTGAAGACACGAAGGGCTACCATCCAGGCCTCCTCAGAATCTGCGCCACGGGGTGGAAGTTGCCCGATAGCTGGACTTGTAGGCGATGTGGCGGATGTAGACGCGTCGCATCATGGGATCGGCCTTGGCCATCATCCGCAACATCGCGACGACAACAATCCACACGGCGATCCCGAAAAGCGCGGAATAGACGGTGAGCACCACGAAAATCAGGATGATAGCCGCAAGCCCCGTGATCAGTACCAGTTCGCGATCGGCGCCCATCAAAAGGTTGGGCCGCGACAGCGCCCGGTGAATGCGATTGCGTCGCAGTTTGGAGACGGGATCAGCCAATTGTCGCCTCCCCTCCCCTCTTCGGGAAAAAAGTTGGCGGGGGTTCGATTGCGGATCCGATGGTCGCCCCGGTCGCCCCAAACAATCCGACGATCTGGGTGGCGCCGAGCAAGATTCCGGCGACCAGGACGACGTACATGAGACGCCGCGCAAAATCGTTGAGTTCACCGCCGAAGATGAGCATGCCACCGGCAATCGCGACGGCCGCCAACGCGATGTAACCCGCCACCGGCCCGGTGATCGATTCCTGGATTTGCTGGAGCGGCCCCTCCCAGGGAAGTCCTCCGCCTGAACTGGCGAAGGCTGGCCCGGTCCATGCCGACATCGACACAATGGCGGCGAAGATGAATTTTCCGTCGCGATCATGCCGCATCTCGGTCTCCCTCCGATGCAAACGATTGGATCTCGTATCGACCAGCAGCGAACTTCTCGACGTGCAGGACGTCCGTCACGCGCCGGCCCTTCGCCGTCCGCTCGATCGAGACAATGAGATCGACGGCTTCGCCGATGACTGCTTGCATGGGCTGCTGGCTGACCTCGGCCGTCAGTTGCTCCAGGCGCTGCAAAGCTGAGCCTGCCGAGTTGGAATGGATGGTCGTCACTCCGCCGGGATGGCCGGTGTTCCACGATTTCAGAAGGGTCAAGGCGGCGCCATCACGCACCTCACCGACAATGATGCGATCAGGTCTCAGGCGCATCGTGCTCTTCAGCAGTCTTGCCATATCGATGGTGTCGCTCGTGCGCAGCGCCACTGCGTTGTCTGCCGCGCACCGGATCTCGGCGGTGTCCTCGAGGACAACGAGCCGGTCCTCCGGGGCCGTTTCAACAATCTCGCCGATCACGGCGTTAGCAAGCGTGGTTTTTCCCGAGCCGGTTCCGCCCGATATGACGATGTTGAGCCGCGACTTGACGGCATTGCGTATGACCGCGGCCTGGTGAGACGACATTATCTTGCTCGTGACGTAGTCATCGAGCGGTATCAGCCGAGACGCCCGGCGCCGGATGGTGAAGGTCGGGGCGGAAACGATCGGAGGAAGAAGCCCCTCGAACCGGTGCCCGCCGATCGGAATCTCACCGGAGACGATCGGTCGATCCTCATCGACCTCGGAGTTGAGAACGTGCGCCACGCTTCCGATCACGATTTCGGCGGCACCACGGCTCATCTCGCCCGCAGGCGCGATCCCCTGTCCAAGCCGTTCGATGTACAGCCGACCGTCCGGGTTGAGCATGATCTCGACAACGGTCGGATCCTCCAGCGCAAGGCAGAGCTGGTCTCCAAGCGCGTCCTCGAGTTTGCGAATGAGGCGTGGAAGCGAGCGTAACTGGTTCATCAGATACTCCTATGCGGCGTGGCGGGAGAGGTTGAAATCGGACCGGTAGCCTTCTGGCCGAACGCGCTCGAAGCTCACTCTGTCTGCCGGCAAAAGGCCCGCGACGCTCCTGGTCTCGTTGATCGTCAGGGGTTGGCCAAGTCGGCGCATGGGCCAGCCGGCGCGTCGCAGAATGCGTTCGACACGCACGTCCGTGGCAGTGACGATCTCTGTGAAACCGTGGATCACGCACCATTCGATAATGCCGGCAAACATCGTCAGCGTGGCTTTATGGAGCGCACTTGCCCCCCTGCCCTCGTCGATCGAGGTGTCAACGCAGAAGCGGGAGCTTTCGATCATGCCATCGTGGGCGTCGAGGCGCCCTTCGCCAAGAAGCGGCTGGAAAACCCGCTGCAGCATGGTCGGGCCAGTGGCGGGCAAAAGCCTTGCGCAACCGATGACCTCATCATGGTTCGTCAGCGCAAGAATATAAGTTGGATTCAGCCGATCGAACTGGTCGTATTCGCGTCCATCGGCATTGGTGACCTGCCATCGCAGACGCCCACCGAAGACCCGCGAGCGCAACCGATGCATGGCATCCAGCAGTCCTCGTTCGACATGTGAAGGCGCTTTCTGTACCGCAACGATCCTCATCCTTTCACTCCGCTTTGATTTTCGGCGGAGGCAGATGTGCGGGACATTGCCGGCGGGTTCTACTGGTAAAACTACCAGGGGTGATTCTACCGGGGTGGGCGCGAATGGCGGTCTGGGGCTGGTCGAACGGGACGGGCGACATCGCGCTTGCCGCGTCCTCCACTGGTAAAAATACCAGTAAAGCTGGTAAAATCTCGCCCGGCAACAATGTCGTAAGCTGATGATTCTAATAAATGAATCGTAAAAGACAATCGCGAATCGTGCTCTAGACGGCGCCCGACGTTAACCATCCGTTAACCAAAAACATCTTGCCGCATCCCGAGAATCGCCCATAGTAATCACGCTTTAGAGGCGAAGGTTCCCGGAAAAGCGTTATTCTTAAGGTGGCGGCGAAAGTGAACGTGGTTGCGAACGTGAACATCATCGAAGACATGGACTTCGACGAGGAGATCCTCGAGCAGGGCGAGCTTATTTCCGACAAGCTCAACATGCTCCGGCTCGAGCAGTATCCGCCAAATGCGGAGAAGGGCCTGCGCCTCTTCTCCTCCGCGGAGGTTGCCGATTACATCGGTGTATCACAAAATCACATAAAGAAGCTGCACCTCGAAGGCAAAGGCCCCGTGCCCGACGTGACAGGGTCGGGCCGCAGATCCTACACCGCTGCCCAGATGCTCGAACTGCGCCAGTTCCTGGACAAGCACGGCAGGTCCGATTTCAAGCGGTATGTTCCTCATCGTCGACCGGGCGAAGCGCTGCAGGTCATTTCCGTGGTGAACTTCAAGGGCGGAAGCGGGAAGACAACGACCACCGCGCATCTGGCGCAGTACCTGGCTTTGACGGGCCATCGCGTTCTTGCCATCGATCTTGACCCCCAAGCCTCGCTCACCGCGCTGCACGGCATACAGCCAGAGCTTGACAAGAACCCTTCCCTCTTCGAGGCGCTGCGCTACGACGATCAGCGCAAGTCGATCACGGAGGTCATCCGGTCCACGAACTTTCCGGGCCTCGATATCATCCCGGCCAATCTCGAACTCCAGGAGTATGAGTACGAGACCCCCCTCGCCGCCTCAAACAAGAGTTCTCCAGAAGGACGGATGTTCTTCACGCGTATCTCGAAAGCGCTCAAGGAAGTTGATGATCGTTACGACGTCGTGGTGATCGACTGCCCGCCACAGCTGGGCTATCTCACCTTGACGGCGTTGACCGCTTCCACCTCGGTGCTAATCACCGTTCATCCGCAGATGCTCGATATCATGTCCATGAGCCAGTTCCTGCTGATGCTCGGCGGAATTCTTCAGTCGATCAAAAGCGCGGGCGCGACGGTTCGGCTGAAATGGTTTCGCTATCTTGTGACGCGCTACGAACCGACCGACGGGCCACAGGCACAGATGGTCGGGTTTATGCAGGCCATGTTCAACAAACGTATGCTGCAAAATCAGATGGTGAAGTCCACGGCCATTTCCGATGCGGGCATTACCAAGCAGACGCTTTACGAAGTCGAACGCAGCCAGTTCACGCGCTCGACCTATGACCGCGCGATGGAATGCCTGAACGGCGTCAACAAGGAAATCGCCTCGCTCGTGCACAAGGCATGGGGGCGAAAGTGACCGATTTTTTGACAGCCGTGCAAAACGTAATTTTCGTCATCAATTTCAACATGATGGAGCAGAATTCGAGGGCTGACCATGGCTAGGAAGCATTTGCTCACGAATCTCAGCGCTTTGCCGACGCAAAAACCAAGCGCGGGTAACTCGTCGGAGGCGCGCGCCGATTATGCGCGACGTGGCGCCTCACGCTCCATGATGCAATCTCTCGACGAGATGGCTGAAAACTCGATGCGCGTTCTCGAAGGAGAAACGATCGTCATGCTCGATCCGGAGCTGCTTGATGCATCGTCCTTCGTCGACAGGATCAGCGACGACGAGGAGGACTTCAGCGCGCTGGTCGAAGCAATACGTAACGCGGGCCAGTCAATACCGATTTTGGTGCGCCCACATCCAGATGAGCCTGACCGGTACATGATCGTGTACGGCCATCGGCGGGCCCGCGCGGCGAAGGAACTGGGCATCAAGGTTCGCGCCGTCATAAAGCCTCTCGAGGACATCGCCCACGTCATAGCCCAGGGGCAGGAAAACACTGCCCGCGCCAATCTGACCTTTATCGAGAAGGCGCTGTTTGCCAAGAAACTGAGCAGCAGCGGAATGACCAAAGAGACCATCAAGACGGCTTTGACCGTCGATGACACGCTTTTGTCCCGGATGCTTTCCGTCGCTGAAAATATCCCGGAAACGATCTTGGATGCGATCGGATCTGCCAAGGGCGTCGGCCGCGACCGCTGGGAAGAAGTTAAAAAGCTTATTCTTGATCCAGCGCGCGCCGAATGGGCGATCGAGTTCGTCGCCAGTGATCAATTCAAGGACCTGGGGGTTGAGGCACGCTTCAATGCGCTGCTGGCGCAACTGAAAAAGGCTCGCAAACCAAAGCCGCGCGTGACAAAGCCTGTCGAGAGATCCTGGGCATTTGCAGAAAAGGCAGTCGCCGTGTCGACAAAAGACGCAGGCAAAGCTTTCACGCTCTCACTGAAATCGAAGGACGCCTCACGGTTTGGCGCTTTCTTATCCGACCAGTTGGAAGATCTCTATCAAGAGTTCCAACGAACTGAAACGCAGCGAACAGGAGACTGAACCGCAAAAGAAAAAGGCCCCCAAACGTTGCCGTCCTGGAAGCCTTCCTCATCGTGTCGCAACATGAGAATCGCATTTCCCGGAATCACAGTCAAGAGTCTTAGGCACCGTTTGAGTGAGCAGATTTCTTTTGCCTTCTAGAAGGTGAAGAAAAATGCAGACGGGAAGTGTGACGACGCCCTTTGGGCGGCGATCGGTGAGTCTTGCCTTGATCAAAGGTCAGATGGAATCGACCAAGATCAAGCCGGGCAAATCGGTCGACAAGTGGAAGATCTATCGAGACGTTTGTGATGCGCGGTCATTGCTGGGCCTGCGGGATCGCGCCCTGTCGGTCCTGAATGCACTGTTGTCGTTCTACCCGGAGACCTTCCTGGTCGAGGGAACGGCGTTGGTGGTCTTTCCCTCGAACGCGCAACTGGCGACGCGGGCAAATGGCATTGCCGGAACGACACTTCGCGAAAATCTGGCACATCTCATCACTGCCGGCATGATCCATCGCAAGGACAGCCCGAATGGCAAGAGATATGCCCGCAAGGATCGAGCAGGCACGGTTGAGGAGGCGTTCGGATTTAGCCTGGCGCCGCTGCTCGCACGCTCCGAGGAGCTGGCCCGTCTCGCGCAGCAAGTTGCCGCCGAACGCATGCAGTTGAAGATCGTGAAAGAGAAGCTCACTCTTTGCCGGCGCGATATCCGCAAGATACTCACAGCTGCCATGGAAGAAGGTGCATCGGGTGACTGGGGAAAATTTGAGGCCCATTATGTAGGGATCGTTTCCCGGATCGTGAAGGCTCGAACCCCCGCGGCGCTGGACGACGTCCTGGACGAATTGTCGATGCTTCGCGAAGAGCTGCTCAACACGCTGGAAACTCAGTTATTCTCGAAGAATCCCGGCGCCAATGATGACGAATGCCGTCAGCACATACAGAATTCAAATACCGAATCCATCCATGAATCTGAACCTCGCTCTGAAAAAGAGCAGGGGGCAAAATCGAGCCAGGCTACCAGGCCGATGAGCGAGCCGATCAAGGCGTTCCCACTGGGACTGGTGCTGAGGGCTTGCCCGGATCTCGCGTCGTATGCGCCAGGGGGGACGATCACCAGTTGGCGCGACTTGATGGCCGTGGCCGTCACGGTCCGATCAATGCTCGGGGTCAGCCCGTCGGCGTATCAGGATGCCTGCGACGTCATGGGGCCCGAAATGGCGGCCGCAGCGATGGCTTGCATCCTGGAGCGAGGAGGGCACATCAATTCGGCCGGCGGATATTTGCGGGATCTGACGCGACGGGCCGAAAAGGGCGAATTTTCGCTCGGGCCGATGCTAATGGCATTGATTCGAGCCAATGGCGACGGCGAGCGAAAAACGGGCTGAGCAGATCTCGATGGTGTCCGAATAGTTTGCCGCGTCCCGGTGGGCCAAAGCAACACGCTGTCGGGCGTCAAGAGTTTCGGCCCAGCGCTTGACTGCGGCTGCGACTGACCGCGATGATCGAAAGCTGTCACACCGAATTTTGCCAGTTGGCAGGGTACGCTCTCGTTTCTTTACCTTTCGTTCACCATGCGAAGCGATCTTGGCTTACGTCGCTTTATACTTCTGCGTCGGCGAGGGCACCCAAAAGACCCTTGTCGCCTTTTGATTTGCTCACGGGAGTGGGCTCTCGGCAGACAATAGGAAAGGTCGAGAACGTCCAGTTCGCTCCTTTGCGTTTTCCCATCGCACCACCTATGTTCGCTCCGTGACGGGCTGAAGAGCCTTCGTCTGATGAGAACAATGGGAGAAAGCCGATATGGCGACCGGTACCGTAAAATGGTTCAACGCAACGAAGGGGTTTGGTTTCATCCAGCCTGACGACGGCAACGCGGATGTCTTCGTTCATATTTCCGCCGTGGAGCGGGATGGCATGCGTGGTTTGAATGATGGTCAGAAGATCACCTATGAACTCGTGAAGGATCGCAAGTCGGGGAAAATGTCCGCGGACAATCTTCAGGCTTAAGCCTGCTGCGAGAGTGCCGCGTTTTGGAGGGCCGGGTTGCCCGGCCTTCTTTGCTCCAAGCCGCACTCCAGGCAGGACAGGGGTGCCGCCCGGGCCAAGGGAAGGGGATAGCCGGCAAGAGTCGAGAACTTCCGTGCCAACTCCGAGGCGATCGTCGGATCAACGTGCATCTCGTCCAGGAAAGAGATCTGAAGCTTCTCGTCTACCTCCGAAAAGAAGGAGAAGACCGCGGGATCGAAAGAGAGCGCGCTGGCAGGGTCCGATATTTTGGACGCTAGTTGCTCAGCCGAAAGGGTCGTCCCATAAGGGGCGTTGACAGTCGACAAAACCTTTACTGCAACGATCGACATCTTCCCAACCAATGCGCACTTTAGTTTTATATACCGTGGGGATCCTCTGAAACAAAGGATCGCAGTTGACAGGGACGCTTCTGGCAGCCGTTTGCCAATAGATGTTTACTATCTAGAGGGCATAGCGTTGGAAGTACGCTAAACAAAGGCGCGGAAATCACTCATCCTGCCGCGCAACGCAACGTCACCGTCGCACGGGCGATCAGCGAGTGGCGCAATCTGATTTCGTCCGCTATAGTGGTGGCATGACTCAGGATCAGGACATTCCGAACAACGTAAAACGCGCCGTGGAGAAGGTACTGCGCGACCGCTTGGGGCCGGCCGGTTTTTCGGGGGCGGACATTCGTGCGGATCGCGACGTCGACGGCGATCCAATCCTGCTTGTCGACGTAAATTACAATTTCGTCGATCGGCCGATCAGTTCGAAAATCACATTCGGACTTCCGACGGAAGTCCGCAAGGCTCTGATCTCACTTGGCGAGAGCCGTTTCCCGCAGATCAGACACCATTTCAACGAACAGCAGAAAATCGCAAGCTAGCCCGTGTCGATCGATCTGATTTCTACCGCCCGCCGACTTGCGAAAGCCAGTCCGAAACGGCCGCGCCAGTCCGACCTGAAAAGAGGGGTGAGCACGGCCTATTACGCACTTTTTCATAGCCTTGCCCGCGAATGTGCTGATCTCCTGGTTGGTACTGGAGACACTCGAAGCGATCCCGCGTGGGTTCAGGTCTATCGCGCGCTCGAACACGGCATCGCTAAGAATTCCTGTAAGGCGGCGGCGACGAAGCCATTTCCGAACGGCGTCCTCTCATTCGCTGACACATTCGTCACCATGCAGGAAGAGCGTCACCGCGCCGACTATGATCCAGAGGCGCGTTTCGCACGTCCCGATGTGCTTGTGCTGATCGACAATTGCGAGCAGGCGATCAGGGATCTGCTGGCAGCACCTCGCTCTGACCGCAAAGCTTTCGCGGTCTGGGTTCTCTTTCAGAAAAAGCGATAGATCTGGATTGTTGGGACGCACGGGGGCGGGATGTCTTGCGAATTTGCCCGCTGCCCCTTTGCCGATAAATTTGTGAGGTGGCGTTCGCCCGAACTGCCCCCTGATTTCGAGAGAAGGGGGCGGAGGAGGAACTGTTCGAGGGATTTAGCTTTATGAGCCCTCTGGAGCGCCTGCTAGCCCACTCAGACGACCAGCCTTGCCGCGCGCCCGTTCCTGCGTTCGGCATTGTTGTAGTAGCTTGCCGCTTGCGTCACCGACTTGTGCAGCGACTGCTGCATGGCTTCCGGTAGCGGAATACCGCGATTGGCGGCCTCGGTCAGATAGCCTGAGCGCAAGCCATGGGCCGAAAACGCCGCCGGATCGAGACCGGCCTGCTTGACCCGCACTTTCAGGATCAGATTGACCGATTGCGGCGTCAACCCGCGGCGATCGACATTGCCCCACTGGTCGATCTTTCGAAACACCGATCCGCTGTCGATGCCGGCCGCCGCCAGCCATAGCTTCAAGGCGGTCACCGGCCGGCCGATCAACACGACGTGTTCGTCGTCATCGGCTGTCGTCGTCTTGGTACGGCCAAGATGGATCGTCAGGCAGGGCAGAGGAGGGGAGTTCGCATCGGTCGGGTCGGTGCGCACCGGTTCTTCGTCGATCAGATCCGTGGTGCGGAGATTAGCCACCTCTGAGCGGCGCCGACCGCCGGAGGCAAAGGCCGTCAAAAGCAGCGCCCGATCACGCAGATCGACCAGCCTGTCGCCGGCACAGGCGGCCAGCAATTTTGCCAGAACATCGCCAGTGACCGCCCTTTTGCTCTTGCGCTGTCGCGGCCGGGCTGTTGCGCGCACGGCAAGCCGCAGCGCACTCTTGAGCGATGGATCCGAGAAGGAGCCTTTCAGTCCGCGCCAGCGCGTCAGGATCGACCAGGAGGTCAGGCGGCGGCGTACCGTGTCCGGCGCATGCGGACCGTCGGCTCGTAGCAGCTCCTGGGAGCGCAAGCCGGCCTCAACCTCGGCCGGCATGCCATGGTTTGGATCCTCGGCGCGCTTGACCGGATCCCAGAGATGCTGGGCGACGAATTTGAGCAGTAGCGCCTCAGGGGCCGGCCAGGGCAGGGGAGCGCCGGTGGCAAGCTGGCACCAGGCCTCGAGATAACCCAGGTCGGAGGCGAGCGCGCGCAGGGTGTTGTCGCCCATGCCCTGCTGCGCCAGATGTTTGAGCGTGGCGACATCGTCATCGGTCAGCAGCGCCGCCAGCCGGTCGCGGCGGTCGAAGGGCAGGATGGCGTCGAGCGCATCAAGTTCGTCGGCACGGCGCAGCACCGGATCGGCGGGGGAGGGCAGGGCTTCGGGCTTCGGCATGACGGTATTGGGCGCTGTGATTTGGCTTTTCCTATTTGACGAGACTTACCCTCACTGCGTGGAATCTCAATCTGCTTCGGTCGATGATGGCGATAAACTGTGTGAGAAAAATCTAGAGAATGCCAGTTTTCCACCGGCGTCAGTAAAGCAATCGAGCTCGTATCGTTCCAGGGATCTGGCGTAGCTCATCCAGTATGTCACCCGCTGTCTGGCCAACGCCCTCGGCTTCAATGACCACATAACCCGTTTCGCCGTGCGTCTGCAGGAACTCACCGACGATATTAAGTGCACGGGACGAAAAAATCGTATTCAGACTGTTGAGCATGCCAGGGCGGTTCTCATGAACATGGATGAAACGCGTGCCGTTTGGACGTGGCGGCAGTTGAACCTGCGGAAAATTGACGGCGCCCAGCGTCGAGCCGACGTCGGAATACTCCACAAGCTTCCTGGAGACTTCCCCTCCGATGCGCTCCTGGGCTTCTTCTGTAGACCCGCCAATATGCGGCGTCAGAATTACATTGTCCAAACCCTGCAGCGGCGTTTCAAAACGCTCTTTATTTGATGCCGGCTCTTTCGGGAACACGTCCACAGCCGCGCCTGCGAGATGTCCGTCTTTTAAAACCTTCGCAAGCGCTTCAAGATCCACCACGGTTCCGCGCGAATTATTGATAAAAAGGGCGTCCTTTTTCATTCTGCGCAGTTCGGTCTCCGTTATCATGTTTTGCGTCGAACTGGTTTCGGGAACATGCATCGTCACGAAATCTGAGATTTCGAGAAGCTCGCCGAGCGTCGCCATCGATTCTGAGTTGCCGTGGCGAAGCCTGTCTGAGGGATCGAAATAGCGCACGTTCATACCCATGCTTTCGGCAAGAACGCTGAGCTGCGAACCGATGTTGCCGTAGCCGACGATGCCGAGCGTTTTCCCACGCACCTCACGACTGCCGACGGCGGATTTTTCCCACCCGCCCTCATGAGCCGAAGCCGAACGCGGGAAAATCCGGCGGGTCAGCATGATGATCTCACCGATCACAAGCTCGGCGACCGAGCGGGTGTTCGAATAAGGAGCGTTGAATACGGGGATGCCGCGTCGGCGGGCCGCATCCAGGTCGACCTGATTTGTCCCCACAGAAAAACAGCCGACGGCAATAAGCTTTTTGGCGGAGCTGAAAATTTCCTCTGTCAGATGCGTGCGCGAGCGAATTCCGACAATTTGCGCGTCGGCTATGAGACTTTTGAGATCCTTATCATCCAGAG
This sequence comes from Rhizobium giardinii bv. giardinii H152, assembly GCF_000379605.1. GTDB lineage: Bacteria > Pseudomonadota > Alphaproteobacteria > Rhizobiales > Rhizobiaceae > Pararhizobium > Pararhizobium giardinii. The sequence continues at coordinate 330,112 of NZ_KB902713.1, forward strand.
CCTTCGGCAGATGAGTCACATTGACGTAGCCGGATGAGGAAAAGTAGTCCACGGCGCTCTGGCTAATGCCTTCCAGCAGAAGTACGGAAATCCGATCGCGCGCAAGAGAAAGATGTCGGGTCATTGAATTGCTTTCGGTTCTCGAAATTCGATTAGGCCGAGCTCGCATGTCGGCCACAAAAGGCGCACAGACATGGCAACATGGTTTAGCGACCATCCAACGGACAACGCAAGAACAAACTCCACTCCGGCGGCGGACAGGGGACGTCAGCCCGTTCGACCGCGCCCAAAACGCCTCCTGGATCGGTTTTCAGCGTGGCCAAACGGCGGCCTTGGCTGCTGTTTTGGCTGATCTGCGACTCGAAATCCATCATTATCGATACTAGGTACCTATCGATGGTTAGAGCGCCAACTATCAACCGTACCATGTGAGGAACCCAAACTTTGAGATAGAGTTCCTGTAAGAAATCATTTACCATGATTTCAATGGCTTACGATCTCGCGAAAATCAGCATGCGTGCCCTGATGCGACCGGCTTTCGACGCTGGCTGTGGCTTTTACTTCTCGATTTCAATTGAAGCGCTAAGCTAAAAAGCACGCACGTGGTTTTCACCTAACGATTTCACGCCGGGCGAGGCGAGGGGCCTCTTAAAGCCCTGATGCCTTTGTCAGATTGGTGCGGAAGCGGTCGCGTCGCCGCTGATATTTACGCGTCATCTCGGCCGAGGCGTGGCCCAGCTGTTTCTGAACATAGCGTTCCTCGATGTCGGCCGAGGAGGCAAGCCCGGCGCGCAGCGAGTGGCCTGAGAACAGCAACGCCCGTTCACCCTCCGGAAGATCGGACCGGACGCCGGCGGCGAATGCGGTCTGCTTGACCAGGCGGGCGACATGCTTGTCGGAAAGCCGCTCGACGTCGACCGTCTTGTTGTCCTTGAAGATGCGGCGGAAGAGGGGTCCGCGCGCAATCCGGCCGAAGCGTATCCAGCTCTCCAGGGCAGCCACGGGGCAGGTGTCGCTGGAGGCGCCGCGGCCGACCTCGACCTGGCGCCATCCGGTCTTGCCGCGCAGCGTCACCAGCACGCCTTGGTCGGGAAAAATCTCGATCCAGCCATGGCCGTCGCTCTTGTCGTCGCGAACGATATCGAGACCGACGATCTCGGAACGCCGCAGGCCGCCGGCGAAGCCCAGGAGCAGGATGGCCCGGTCGCGCAGGCCCCTGAGATCATGGCCGAGGGTGTTGACCATCGCCTTGACATCTTCGCCAAGCACAGCTTCCTTCTGCCGCGGCGGCTTGGCGTGCTTGCGGCGAATGCCGGCGAGTACCGTGGCAATGTGCCGATCGGAGCGATCCATCGGCACGCCGCGCTGGGTAAAATTCCAGGCGAGGCCGGAGAGACGCCGCTCGATCGTCGCGACCGAGAGGGCAGGGGCATTACGCTTCGGCTTCCCGGCAGCAGTATCAACGACGCTGCCCGAGGCACAGGCGCCGATGTAGAGGCCGATCACCTGGCTGGAGGGCGGCAGCGGCTCAAACCCTTCGCGGCGGCACCAGGCGGTGAAATGCCGCCAGTCCTTGGCGTAGGCGTCGCGGGTGTTGTCGGAACTGGCGGCGTTGGCGTAGGCCGTCGCGGTCTCGACCAGCGCCTCCAGCCGCGCCGGGACACGCGGTGTCGGCTGCAGGGCGAGCGTCGCCTGCGGGGCGGGGACCGGGTCACCCATTTGGCTGCCGATTTCGACGCCGGCGGCGAGATCGCCATGGCCAGAATCGTCGATTTTGGGCGTGTTTGCCGGGGGATTTTCCATCGATCGAGTGCTTATCACTTTATGTCCGGTAAGGCAAGGTTACCGGACATAAAACGCGCTCGACAGGCGGTGCGGTTTTACGCCTATATAAGAGCTAAACGGCACAATTGAAAATGTCCGGCACCGGACTTTTCAGATCGTTCTTGCCGAGCTCGGTGCAGTGCTCGTTCGGTCGGAGGCGGTTCTCGCGGAAAGGATGCGCTGGTCTATGATGTTGATTGGCCACCTCCCTGTAGGTTCACGCGCATAAGGTTCAAGGCTTATGCCTCAAATGGCCGTGTGTTCATCACAGCCTTCACCTTATAAAAATTTGCGAATGAAGCCGGCAATTCTGGCCGAATGCGACAGTAAGCGGAAAGCCGCTCGGTAGCGGTTAGGCCCATCCGAGCCTGCGAGGCGCGTCACATCAATTGAGCACTGCGGCCCCTGAACATTAAAGGGGCACAGATATACGGTACGGTGATATGGGCGGCGTTTGCCGTTACCGTGCGAAGGTCGACCTTCCTGAAAAGGCCCACAAGTTACCAACATCAACAGGCCGGCGACAGAGGCGTCTGTCGCCGGCGGATTTGCAGGACTGAGCTCCGTCACGGATGAGGCCTGGTTTTCATCGACAGTGCATGTTGGTCAGGGACGTGCGGGACATGCATCGTCAAACTGCAGTTGCTGCGGCGGTAACCCAGCGTCGCGCGTGGCATCCACGAACGCCCCCCTATGCAAGAATAAGAGGCCGCCGTTCGTATATCATGCGTGGGGCTCCTCCCATGTCAGGCAGCAACATCTTATTGGGAGAACTCCTTTGCGTGAAGCTTGACGAACTGGTGCATACTCGTCGGCTCCCTCCCAACGAGCTCCGCGAAATCATCGGTCAGTCGATTGTATCGACCCTGCTGATGAAGTTTGGCCATCGTGGCCAGATGGCTGATGACATGGGCCGGCACTCCCCGTTCGCGCAATTTGTCGGCCCAGGCCGCGATCGGCACGTCCCGATACCGGATGGTCCGCCCAAGCGCGTCGGAGAAGTTTTTCGCGTAGTGGTTCAGATCAGCGGTGACCTGACCTGTCAGATTGTAGATGCGACCGATGTACGGGGTCGGTTCGGCCAGTATCGTTGAGACGGCGTCGGCTATGTCGATGGAGGAGATTGGTGAGGTGATGCTGTTGCCAAGCGGCAGGATCAGCTCGTCATTCTCCCGAACCCCGGCGGCGGCGAAGAACAGGAAAAACCCTTCCATGAAGACCGTTGGCCGTACAGTGACCACCGGCAGGCCCGACCATTCGAGCGCCTGCTCGGCCAGCCAGTGCTGCTTTTGCTGCGGGCTATCGGTCGTTTCGGTGATGCTCATTTGCGAGACCGTCATCTGCGACATGTTCACAAATACCTCAACCCCATGATGGCGAGCAATAGCCGCGGTGTTGACGGTTGCTTCGAGATAGGATGGCGACACGGACATGCCGAAATAGATTCGTGAAACACCTTCCATGGCGCGATGCATGGAGGGGAGGTCCGTCAGGTCGGCGACGACGACTTCAGCGCCGAGATCGCGCAACGCTGCCGAGCGGTCATCCTCCCGCCGCACCAGGGCGCGGACGTAAAATCCTCTGGCCAGGAGGTTGGTCGTTACATTGCGGCCGATTGCCCCAACGGCGCCCGCGGCGCCTGTCACAAGGATAGGGCGGTCATCTTTCTTGTCCATTCATTCCTCACTGTGTCTGTCGGGATCGGAGTGCGAGGCTCGATTCCGTCTGTTGCCGGCCGATTGCAGGGCTAAGCTCCCGTAACGTTTTTCATGACGGCTCGCTGCATTGAACGCGGTGTCAGGCGATTTGAAAATACAATGATGTTGTTCATGAACCCTGGGAGGACGGATGCTTTTCCTTTCGCAAGCGCCCGCAGACCGGTTTCGGCGGTCGGACGAGGCTTCATCGTCAGAAAACGCAGCAACGGTGACACAGGCGCGCTGGCCGCTGCATCGAATCCTGTTTCGGTGTGGCCCGGGCAAAGGCAGGTGACAGTTACGCCGCGAGGGCGCAGCTCGTCGTGCAGCGCTTCACCAAAGGAAAGGACGTAAGACTTCGTAGCAGCATAAGCGGCAAACCCGGGAACAGGCTGGAATGACAGAATGCTCGCAATGAGAAGTATCTGTCCGGCCCCACGGGTTGCCATATCCTGCCCGAAGATAAAGCTCAGTTCCGTCACCGCCGTGATGTTGAGCTGCATCATATCGGTCGTGCGCTCCAGCGGGGTGTCCAAAAAGTCCCCATGCAACCCGTACCCGGCATTGTTCACCAGAATATCGATCTGCAGCGACTTGTCGTCCAGACTGCTTTTCAAGCGAGCGGCAGCACCAGGGACTGCAAGATCGATCGGTTCGACCACGATCTCGACACCATATTTCTGTCGAAGCTCTGTGGCGAGCTTCTCCATCGGCTCCCTACGCCGGGCGGCGAGCACAAGATTTACCTTCTGCGCTGCCAAGAGTTCGGCATATTCGAGACCCATGCCGCTGGACGCACCGGTGATCAGGGCCCGCTTCGCTGCGGCACCATTCGGTTTTCCTACGAGGGACGTTTGCGTTTCCGCGTTAACAACATTTTGCATTGGTTTTCCTTTCAATTGCATGGATATTTCGGAGGAGCTGACACGAGGTCGTGCTTGTTCGCCCCTGCAAAGTTGAATCTTCACCGGAGCATGACGTTCAGGATGCGCTCGGTCAGCTTTCCGTATGGGGGGTGGAACAGTTTGACGGTGTTCCACCGTCCCTGCTCATAGATGCCTTTGGCATGGCTCAGTCGCCTGAAGCCCTCAACGCCGTGATAGGCCCCTATTCCGCTGGCGCCGACGCCGCCGAAAGGCAAGTCGTCCTGCGCGACATGCATGATGGTACCGTTGACCGTGACGTTGCCCGATGTCGTGCGGTCGAGCACCTTGCGTCGGTCCGCATCGTCACCGCCGAAATAGTAAAGCGCGAGTGGCCGGGGCCGGGCGTTCACATAGGCGATCGCTTCATCGATGTCTCGATAGGGAAAAATCGGCAGGATCGGACCGAAAATCTCCTCATGTGCGATCTTCATTTCATCGGTGACGCCAAGCACGATGGTCGGCGCAAGGGTGTGCGGACGGCGGGCGGCATCACCTGGCCGGTGCCCGACCTCGATGATCTGCGCTCCGTGTGCACGTGCATCCTCGATCAGGTCTATCAGGGTTCCATACTGACGGTCGTTGACGATCGACGTATAGTCCTCGCTGGTTGGGCCGTCTGGGTAGGCGGCCTTTACCAGCCTGTCATAGCTGTCAACGAACGCGTTGATTTCAGATTCATGCACCAAGGCATAATCGGGAGCGATGCAGGTCTGCCCGCCGCTGAGGAGCTTCCCCCAGACGATGTCAGACACGGTGCGGTCATGCACGCTGCCTTTGGCAATGATGGTCGGAGACTTGCCGCCAAGTTCGAGCGTAACGGGAACGAGGTTTTCGCTCGCTGCTTTCATAACCGCGCGTCCCACGGCGGTGCTACCGGTGAAGACAAGATGATCGAATGGCAGTGCTGAGAATGCGGAACCGTCACCGTTGACAAGGGCAACCTGTTCTTCAGTGAAGAGTTCGGCAAGCATCGAGGCGAGCACGTCATTGGTCGCCGGTGTGAGCTTGGAGGGCTTAAGCATGACGCGGTTTCCCGCAGCGATCGCAGTAACCAGCGGCATCAGTGACAGCTGGACGGGGTAGTTCCAAGGCGCGATGACGCCGACAACGCCAACGGGCTGATACTCGATCCAGGCCCGGCCGAATTGCATCAGGAGCGAGACATGACGGCGCTCAGGCCGCATGAAACGGCGCAGGTTCTTACTAAGATAATCGATGCCAGCAACCACACCAAAGACCTCCATGATCGCTGTCTCCTGCCGGGCACGATGCCCAAAGTCACAAGCGACGGCCGCCTCAAGAGCCGCGCGGTGACCGATCAGCGCCTGCTTCAGTTTAGCGAGATCGGCGCGACGATAAGCGAGTGTTGGGGCTCCATCGCGCAGGAACGCGGCGCGTTGGCGAGCGAGAAGGCTGTCCCTATGATCGGCGTCAGTGATTTTTGCTATGGCGTTCATGGTGCACTCCGATGTAGACAGAAGAAACTTATGTCTCTACATAGGCGATGAAGTTACCAGTGTCAACAATGTTTCTATGAGAAACTTCGAGGTACCATGCAGGCTACACCCCACCGCCCCTATCATCACGGTGATCTCCGCCGTGCGATCATTGAAACTGCTCTGGACATGCTTCGGACAGAGAAGGATTGGCAGTTCACACTGCGGGAAGTCGCCCGTCGGGCAGGCGTCAGCCACGCGGCGCCCTACAAGCACTTTCCGGACCGGACTGCCCTTCTAGTAGAACTCGCCATGATTGGATTCGATCGACTACGCGAGGCGCTACTGGATGCGAAACCCGAAGCCCCCCGATCTCTGCTCGAGGAGATCACTCCGATATCTCTGGCATATGTCGCGTTCGGAACCGACAACCCGGCCTTATATCGCCTGATGTTCAGCGCGGAGGAGGGACGGGCCGTAGGAATGCATCTCGATCAAAGGGCGCTCGCGGTATTCGAGGTGGTGCTGGACATGCTCGGACGCGGTCAGGCTGCTGGCACCATTCGTAAGCGGCCAGTCAGGGGACAGGCGACCGCAGCATGGGCGCTCATTCACGGCATCACCCTGCTCGCGATCGATGGACTTCTGGTGCCAGAAAAGGTCGGATCGGCGCCGCTGGAGGCAGCCATTGCCACTCTGGTGGATGGGCTGGCAATTCCGCAACCGAACACTTAGCTGATACGAGGCCAGGGCCGCATGCCCTGTCTGCAGAGCAGAGCCATTGCACGAAGTCCCGACAGCGGCCGAGAAGGTGCAAGGCTCACTACCCCACAGTACTCAAATTCCACGCTTGTGACGGACGAGCAGCTTTTCGCCATCGGCTCGCAATTCGCCTTTTGGGCCAACAAATCGATATAGCGTCTGCCTGGTGACGCCGAGTTCAGCGCAAAGGTCTGCCACTTTCGTTTCCGGCTTTCCCATCGCCGCTTGGGCAAGGCGCAGTTTCGCGGGCGTCATTTTTGGGAGGAAAAACCAACGCTCGACGATTCCGGCTTCCGACCACTGCCGTTCTCGATCTGATCCGTCTACCGTATATCTGTGCCCCTTTAATGTTCAGGGGCCACTGCGCCGGTGGCGGCTGGCCACCGGCGATCTGATTGCGGATTTCGGATTAGCGGGACAGCGATTCCGGTAAAGTTTTCACTAAATCGCGGACAGTCTTGCGGGATCGACTTTCGTTCGCCTGGTTGATGTCATTGGTTATTGATTTCGGCGTTGCGCGCTTCGGTCAAGAGCGGTCGTGGTTTTTGCTTATATTGGATATAGCCTGCGCAAATGGGCTGCTGCTGCAGCCGATAACGCGTGCAGGCCCATATTATTCCCAGCTTTATTATATAATAATTGAAGGTTCGCGGCCTGCGTCCATGTATTCCGCTTACGTAAATGTCGTTCGAGTTCTCAAGGGCTCGTTCTTTTTTTGGATCCCTGATGAGGTACGTTACTCGTTCTACCTTCCGTATCGTGAAAGCCGATGCTGACGAGATGTCGGAGCACTATGCAAAGACATTGTTCCCCGCCCAGGTGGAGCCCCTTAAACAGCGCCAACGAATTTCTGCTGAAGACCGGCATTATACCGCCGGCCGCTACAGCGTGTGGAACGGGAGATGCCATTCCGGCATGAAGGTGGCGCTCGCCGGTGCGCCAGACGCCTACGTCCTCTACCTCCCATCCTCGGGCGCCATGGAGATGGACCTCGGCCGGCACCGCGTCGTATCTACGGCGACGACCGGTTTTTTTGGTGACATGTCGCGCTTCGAAAAGCTGGTACTGCATGAAGACCGGAGCCATATCGGCATGGCGTTCGAAAAATCGGCGATGATACAGCAACTGAGCGAGCTTCTGGACGGACCTGTCACGGACAGCATCGAATTTGCCGGGACGGTTGATCTCACAACCGTGAAAGGCTCACGGCTGGCAGCGCTTGGAACCCTTGTCTGGAATTGCCTTGATGTCGATGCTGCCGACCAGCTCTCGCCGGTCGCCATCGAGCGTCTGTTTCAGACAATGATGACCGTGCTTCTGGAGGTGGTCCCGAACAACTACATGCCGCGGCTGACACGACCAGTTTCTCCTGCTGTCCCCAGACGATTGAAAAGAGCGATCGAGTATATGTATGCCAACGTGTCGCGCTCGATAACCGTCGCGGATATCGCGCGCGAAGCCGGCACCAGCGTGCGCGCGTTGCAAGTTTCTTTTCAGCAGTTCAAAGCCACCACGCCGTTGAATTACTTGCGGATGATTAGACTCGAAGGCGCTCGAAAAGCCCTGGCGGACGATGCCAATCCCCTGCCTATTGCCGATATCGCACGGAACTGGGGGTTTTCACATATGGGTCGCTTTGCGGCGTCCTGCTATGAAGCCTTTGGAGAAACGCCGTCAGAGACGGCCAAGATGCGCTGGAGCGAAGCCAAGAAACGCAGCATGGCAGAGTAGAGAACTTGGGCGATCAGTGCGAATCGCCCCCGCCAGGCCTACAGCCTGGGTAAAGGGCCTCGCGCCGCTGTCATGAACGACGGACGAAAGCTGAAACCGCCCATCGCGGTAACATGATCGATGGGCGGGTATCACTTTCAGGCATGCGGCCTTCATGGCCGCAGCATTTACCGCAAGAGATTGCCGCGACCGACGTCGAACCTCAATGCGCCGCGGGCAGCCCGGTTATCTCTCCCCTGATTTTGCTGCGGAGTTTGTATAACGCGTGCGCTATCCGGACTCCGGCCTTTCAACGCCGCGCGAGGATTTCATGTAGGCGATGCTGTGCCGTCTGAGGCGTAATGGTCTGGTCGTTGAAGAAGTCCGCAAGGACGCCGATCCAGCCTTCCGACATCTGCGCCGGCATGGCCATGGACTGGGCACTCACCTCGCCTTTCCTCTCAGTGATCATTTTCAAACCGAGCTGGCCACAGCGATCGAGCCCGCTTGGATCAACATCGGTACGCGCCGGGAGCGAGCCCTTGATACGGCTGAAGGCCACCTGATTGTCGCGGTCGAGCACCATGCGGGCGAAGGCCTGCTGTGCCTCAGCGGCCTCCTCGCGATTTGTCAGCGGAAAGGCAAAGGCATCGATGACCATGAAGTAGGCAATGGCAGTGCCGGGCACTAGGCTGCAACCAAAGTCCTTGTCAACGGTGTAACCGCGAGCCGCCAGCTCACCCTTTGCCCAGTCGCCCATGAACTGCATGCCGGCGTCGCCCTGCCCCACGGCCGCGGTGGCATCCGCCCACGTCTTTTGCGCGCGCGCCGCGCTTGGCTCGACATAACGGGAGACGCGGCGCAGCATCTCGAGCGCTTCAATCATGCGCGGATCGGTGACCATGACCTGGTCGCCGCTGATGATGCGGGCATATCCTTCGGATCCGAGCTTCTGATACATGATGTTGTTGAAAATCAGCGATATCTCCCAGGGGCCACCGCCAATGGCGACAGGCAGGCGGCCGCTCGCCTTGATCTTGTCGGCAGCGGCGAAGATCTCGTCCCAGGTCTGCGGCGTCGCCAAGCCCAAGTCACGGAAGATGGCCTCGCTTGTCCAGAGCCAGTTCTCAGCGTGGATGTTGGTCGGCGCGAAATAGACCTTGCCGTCGTAGGTGATACGGTCGAGCACGGTGGCAGGCAATACGTCGCGCCAATTGTCATCCCTGGCCACCTGCTCAATGTCCAGTACAATCCCCATTTCCGGTAGCTCGCGCGAGCCCTCATTAGCATTCCATTGCATGACCGCCGGTGCGTATCCATTTGCAATGCGCTCGCTGACGATCCTTTGCACCTCCACCTTGTTCCTGCCCGGCATATCGGCCCATTGACGACCGGCCGCAGCCCACGCCTTTCGAAAGATGTCGAGCGCCGCCGATTCACTTTTTGATACCCAGTAGTGTACGACATCGACTGTCATATCCTCTTCGGCAGTCGCTGGCTGTCCCTGGGACAAATTCGCAAGCACAACGGTCGCGGCGAAACAAAACCGCCTTGCCCTCTTGTTCATCGGTGTCTTCCTTTCGAATGAGAAAAATCGAGTGCCGCCCAGCCGTCTAGCCGGCGGTTCGGCGGATGTGACGGGCCGCAGCACTCATCGAGGGCTCAGCGGCCACGAGCCCCTTCGGCAGACGCTCGCTCGCCACCTCGGCGGGTTGCGGTTTGGCGAAGAAATAGCCCTGGCCGATCTCACAGCCGGCGTTCACCAGGAAGCGCCGCTGCATATCGGTCTCGATGCCCTCGGCAACGCATCGCTTGCCAAGATTGCGCGAGAGATCGATCATCGCGCGAACGATCTGCTCCGAGCGCGTGTCAGTCCCTATGTCGGCGACGAAGCTGCGATCGATCTTCAGTTCGTCAAAGGGAAAGTCACGCAGGTGCACCAGCGAAGCAAACCCGGTTCCAAAGTCGTCGAGGGAGACGGAAAGGCCATGCTCGCGAAAGCGCGTTACCGTCTCAAGGATATGATCGGCATTGCGGTTGAGGAAGACATCTTCCGTCACTTCTACCGCGAAATCATGCCAGTCGAGGCCGTTTTCCCGGATGACCTGGGCGAGCATCTCGTAGCCGTCCTCGCCGACCAGAAGCGCCTCGGGCAGGTTGATCGCAATCGGTCCGGGGACAAGCCCGGCGTCTTTCCAGGCCCGCAGATCACGTCCGACGATAGATGCCACCGACCGGGTCATGCCGCGGATGAGATGCGGCCCTTCCATCAGCGGCAGGAAACGGCCCGGGGCCAACAGGCCAAGATTGGGATGGCGCCAGCGCACGAGCGCCTCAAAACCCAGGGGCTCTCCCGTCAGCAGATTGACCTTCGGCTGGTAGTGCACGACAAATTCGTTGCGATCGACCGCAACGATGAGTGCGAGGGATAACTGGTTCTCCTCCAGTCGCCGCGCCAGCGCCGCTTCGTCGAATATGACGGCTGTGTTGCGCCCACTCTTGGCCGTGTAGAGCGCAAGGTCCGCGACCCGCATCAGCCCCGGCTCGTCCGTTGCGTGATTGGGAACGACAGCGCCCCCGATGCTGGCCGAGACGCGCAAGGTGCGGGCCTCGAAGAGAAAATCCGTGGCGATCGTCGCCACGGCGCGATTGGCAATGTTTGCAAGTGTGGTTTCATCAACGATCCCGGGCAACAGCACTGCAAATTCGTCGCCGCCCAGCCGCGCGACAAAGTCATCGGAACGGAAGACCCTCTCGAGCGCGGCTGCAACGTGACGCAACACCGCGTCGCCGGCTGGATGTCCGAAGCCGTCATTGATGCTCTTGAAACGGTCGAGGTCCACGAGCAGCACGGAAAAACCGGCGCCGCTTCGTCTGGACTCATTGAACAGATTGCCGAGTGCCTCGCTGAAGGCCGATCGATTGTGGATTCCTGTAAGCGAGTCGTTGTGGGCAAGTTGCTTCAGCTGAAATTCGAAGTCCATCGTCCGGCGATGCTCGTTCCGCAATTTCTTCAGCAGAGGACTGAACAGAAAAGCGCTCGCCAGTCCAAGAGTGGCAGCGATCAGCGCAAGAAGAGATGTGCTGATCATCTTCGCGTTGTCGATGCTGATGTCGCTGCGATCGTGGGTGCGGTTGATGAGGTCGCTGAACTGGCGGATCAGGGTGCCCTCCGACGATACGGCAAAGTCAATCGGTCCCCAGAAGGTGTAGCGTTGCCGACGCTCCTTGTTGGTGGCGCCAGCCACCCTCCCGGCACGCCGGAGGAAGTCTGCGAGTCGTCTGTTGAGGTCGACGCGCAACAGTTCGGAAGTCCCGTCGCGGGGGTTGAGCTTCTCCAGGAGATTCTGGCCGATGCGGCGGTGCAGTTCATCCAGCTGTCCGCTCATCGTTCGGATGTCAGCGACGGCTTCGCGGATGTCGTCGACCATCGGCGCGACAATGTATTCCGGCAGGTTGGAATCGGCCGCGGCTCGCATCAGCGCCCGCGTCTGGTTGGCGAGCTGCTGGAAACGGATAAACTGGCTGCTGGTCAGGGAACTGATGTCCTGCTGGAGCGCATGGCGATCAAGGGCGACCATAACCGTCAGATATGTAGCGCCGATGAGTAAACTCATGACCATGACGGCTTGGGTATAGTTTCGCCCGATAGATTTGATGTAGCTTTCAAGGGAAGAGAGCGGCTTGGTCAGCGGGGTCGAGAGTCTCAGCATCTTATCGGTTACCTCCTCGCCGGCGCCCTTGCTTGCCGGATACATCTTGCGTGAACCGAGCCGGTTTCCGCCCACTTCCCAAGATTGGGGGTACGCTGGCTATTGGAACCTTAAAGAAGTGCGTGGCTTTCCCTGATCGGGACAGCACGTGCGCGTTGTTCTGTATAGTACTTGCGTTTTCCGACCATCCGCGCGACCGCTGTCGTCCCATGCAACGCGCTTGTCGGAACCGGACCGCGCCATAAACAGCAAGTGAGTGCGGGTATGAACGGCAATGCCGATTGCAATGCGGAGTACCTGCGGATGCTCTTCGCATGGCATGGATTTTCCTCGTGCGGGCTTTCGGTGGAACGCGGTTGCGACAGATGATCACGCAACAGCCCTCGCCAGCGCGCAGCGCGACCAGAGCTGGTGCAGCGCGCCGACCAAGTGGTCGATGTCGGCGTCCGAATGCAGCGGCGTCGGCGTGATACGCAGGCGCTCGGTCTTCTTCGGCACCGTCGGATAGTTGATCGGCTGGACATAGATGCCGCAATTGTCGAGCAAGAGATCGGAAATCCACTTGCACTTGGCCGCATCGCCAACGATCACCGGCACGATGTGGCTCGAATTGGNCATGTGCGGAATGCCGTTCTTGTCGAGNAGNTTGCGCAGNCGGCGAACCCGTTCCTGATGGGCGAAGCGTTCGATCTGGCTTTCCTTGAGGTGCCGGATCGAGGCGACAGCGCCGGCNGCNAGCGCCGGCGGCAGGGCCGTCGTGAAGATGAAGCCGGAGGCAAACGAACGGATGAAGTCGCACAGCGCACTCGATGCTGCGATATAGCCGCCCATGACGCCGAAGGCCTTGCCCAGCGTGCCTTCGATCACCGTCAGGCGATGCATCAGCCCTTCGCGCTCGGCAATGCCGCCGCCGCGCGGGCCGTACATGCCGACGGCATGAACCTCGTCGAGATAGGTCATCGCGCCGTATTTGTCGGCGAGATCGCAAATCTCCTTGATCGGCGAAATGTCGCCATCCATCGAGTAGACCGATTCGAACGCAATGATTTTGGGCGCGCGCGGGTCGGCG
>NZ_KB902714.1 GCF_000379605.1 Rhizobium giardinii bv. giardinii H152
CCTGCTTTTGCTCCGCCGTTGACAGGATCGCGCTTCAGCGTCTCTTGCACCATCAGCGACAGACCGCGAAAGCCTTTGCGCATGTCCGTATGGCCGGTCGCCAACCAGACCTTCACACCAGCAGGAACCGGGATCATCGCCGACCCAGCACACAATCGAGAATGCGGCCAAGCGCCTCCGTGTCTATGTCGCTGTCCACGCGTACACGGCGACCGCGGCCCAGCTCAATCGTCACATCGCTACGCTTCCGGCGGGACTGCGATGGGGCTGGCGCTTCCGTAGCCAAGGGCTGGGCTGCCGACGCGGCCTGCGAGACGATCACCGGCACCAGCATGTTCGCCGCCTGCTCTGACGGCTCCTCTATCTGGCAAAGCTCCTTGCGCCACCGAAAGAGCTGGCTCACGTGGATGCCGGCAGATCGCGCGATCTCGGAAAGCACCGCACCGGGCTCAAGGCAGGCCGCAACTAGCCGCTCCTTGTCTTCGCGGGACCAGCGCCGACGGCGCTCGACAGACGTGATCACTTCAATCGGATGCTTGGTCATAGGACTACTCCTAGTGTTTGCACTAGGACTTCCGATGTTCGCATCAACCTCGCAAGACGGCCCCCACCGTGGGCTTACGGTTCGCCGGACTGAGAGCTGAATTCAATGTAAGCGGCAAGCCCATCTGGCGTTGGTAGCGTTGGCCCCTGTATTGCGGACAGACGATTCACAAACTGTGAGCTTCTATGTCTGCGCCTAGCTCTGGAACTAGAAACTTCCATATGATCGAGGCCGTTCCGGAACGGCTTGAGGGCGCGCCGCGGCAATTTCGGCGGCGCTGGTCCGATGAATTCAAGGAGCGGGCTGTGGCTGAGGCGATGGAGCCCGGTGCAAGCGTGTCAGCGATTGCGCATCGCATCGGCATACATCCGTCCCAACTGTTTGGCTGGCGCCGCGATGCTCGTGCCGGACAACGATCGCTTTCGCAGGATCCGGCTGTTCAGATAGAAGCTGGGCCAGTTGGCGCGAGAGCAGTGATCGAGCTTGTCATCGGCGATATCGTTGTCCGAGCTGGCGCTGATATCGATGAAGCACAGCTGCGGCGAGTGATCCGGGCGGTGCGATCGGCATGATCCCGTCGGGCGTGAAGGTCTTTCTTGCGAGCCATCCCATCGACTTCCGCAAGGGACCGGACAGTTTGCTGTCGCTGGTGCGCGATGCCGGCAGTGACCCGTTCAACGGGGCGCTCTATGTCTTCCGGGCAAAGCGCGCGGACCGGATCAAGATCGTTTGGTGGGATGGTTCCGGGGTTTGCCTCTATGCCAAGCGGTTGGAGAAAGCGCAGTTCTGTTGGCCACGTATCGGCCATAGCCGGGTCCAACTCAACCATGCGCAGCTTCTGGCTTTGGTCGATGGAATGGACTGGAAGCGGGTTCGCTTCACGCCAGTCAAACCTCCCGAAATTGTTGGGTAAACCGCTGCGGCGAAGTGAATCAGGTGGCTGAAACCACGGGCGGATTGCAGCAAAATATGCTCTGATCAGACCCATGACGCCACCCGATCTTGAGCTTCCGGATGATGTAGAGGCACTGAAAGCCATGGTTCTTGCCATGGCCGCAAAGGCAGCCCGCGTCGAGGCTTTGGAGAAGCAGGTCGATGACCTCCAGGCCCGGAACGCTGACGCCGATGAGCGCATTGAGCGGCTGACGCAAATCTTGAAAGCATTCGATCGAGCTCGCTTTGGACGGCGTTCGGAAAAGCTTGCAGCATCCACGGTCGACGACGAGCAGCATGCCTTTGTCTTCGAAGAAATCGAGACTGGCATTGCGGCAATCAGAGCTCAGATCACAAAGGGCCGCGGGAATGCGGATGCCAAACGTGCGCCGCGGCCACGCAAGGGCTTCGCGCCGCATCTTGAGCGCGTCGAGGTCGTGATCGAGCCGGAAGAGTTGCCGGAACACGCGGGTAAGCAGAAGATCCTAATCGGAGAAGACGTCTCCGAACGGCTGGACGTCGTCGCAGCGAAGTTCCGGGTCATCGTCACCCGCCGGCCGAAATATGCCTTTAAGAACGAAGACGGCGTCATCCAGGCTGCGGCTCCGGCACACATCATCGAAGGCGGCATTCCAACAGAAGCGCTTCTGGCCCAGATCGCCGTCTCCAAATATGCCGACGGCCTGCCACTTTATCGCCAGGAAGCCATCTACGCCCGTGACAAGGTCGAACTTGACCGCAAGCTGATGGCCCAATGGATGGGCAAGCTGGGGTTCGAGCTCAACATCCTCGCGGACTACATCCTCAACGAGATCAAGAAGGCCGAACGGATTTTTGCCGATGAAACGACCTTGCCGACACTTGCGCCTGGTTCCGGATCAGCAAAGACGGCGTGGCTATGGGCATATGCAAGGGATGACCGCCCCTTCGGAGGCAGTGGCCCGCCGATGGTGGCCTATCGCTTCGAGGACAGTCGCGCGACCGAGTGCGTTGCACGGCACCTGAGCGGCTATCAGGGGATTTTGCAAGTCGACGGATACGGTGCTTACAATAAGCTTGTCCGCAAGGATGGTGGCAATGACGGGGTCACCCTGGCTGGCTGCTGGTCGCACAGTCGGAGAAAGTTCTATGAGTTGCATGTCGCAAAAACCTCAAAGGTTGCCACAGAGACGGTCGAGCGTATGGCGAAGCTCTGGGAGATTGAGGAAACCATCCGGGG
>NZ_KB902715.1 GCF_000379605.1 Rhizobium giardinii bv. giardinii H152
AACGGGTTCATCGACATCTTCACATTGGCAAGCTCGACACCGGAGCCATCCGGCTTGACCCGGATCTTCACGTTGTAGTCGACGACCCGTTTGACAGTAACCAATATTTTCATGGGACTTCCTACACCCTCCTCCTGGCTGTTGAGACGGCGTGCGGCCCGTTGCGCCGTCCGCCGTCCTCATTCTCGAGCTGACTAAGCGGTGACCTCCACGTAGCAAGGACCCCGCTCAATGATGGGCTCAACCGTAGCCATGATTTCGTCGTAGTCGGGATCCATCGGAAGTGCGAGATAGCCAGTGAAGCCTAGCCCCTTTTGCACCGCGACGTCGGAGAAATAAGACCCGGCGATGAAAAGTCCGATAACATCCAGGTCGTCGACCGGAAGAGCATTGATGACGGCGAGCGGGTCGCTTGGCAGTTGCGCCGGTAAGGCCGCAACGAGCTCGACAAATTTCGGCGCAAGATCTGCTCGCGCTTTGAGCGCCCGCGGTAACAGTCTTTCCTGAACGCCGGCAGCACTGGCCGATGGCATTCCAAGTTCGGAATCTCCGGGGATCATGGCGTCGCAGAGCCAAGACAGTTGAGGCTGAATATCTTCGTAAGTCACAGACATGATTTCACTCCCCTTAGGCGACCTTGGACGATACAACTTGGTCACGCCGTGTCATTGCTATGGCCTCTGCAGCACGAAGTGCCAGTGCGGCGACAGTCCCTGTCGGATTTACAGGCCCGGAAGTTGGCATAACGCTACCATCGATGACGTACAGGTTCGGAACGTCGTGGGCCTGATTGAACGCGTTGACGACAGACGTTTCGGGATTATTGCCCATCCGCGCCGCGCCAAGAATGTGCCAGCCCGTCTCGCGCGAGTCAGGGGCGGCAATAGTCTCGTAGGCACCAGCTTCTTTGAACGAAATCGCCGCGTGCTCCTCATGCCACTTGACGAGCTTGCGCGAGTTTTCGTCGCAGCGATAAACAACCTTGGGAGCCGGAATGCCATCGGCATCCTTGAGTTCCGGGTCGATAAGTACGCGGTTCTCCGGATTTGGGAGATCTTCGCCGATGATCGACCACATTCCAGAGCGACCGAAACGTTTGTAGACAGCTTTGTGAAATTCCTCTCCCCACCCGGCGCGTTTGCCCCAAGGCCAAACGCCAATGGTGCCGAGCGGTCCCCCCGTCCCCATGAGCTGCCATTTGGCACCGCGCACAAATCCCACATCGGGCTGCGTCTCAGTAAACTGCTGTGAGTAGGCACGCTGTCCCGTCGGACCTTGCCAGCTGTCGAAGTGATCGTCGAAAAGGCCCATGACCATCCCGTGCGGATGCATCATGAGGTTTCGACCAACCATATCCGAGCTGTTCGCAAGTCCGTTCGGGAAGCGCGCGGTGTGGGAATTCAGCAGGATGCGCGGTGTGCCGATGCCGTTTGCACTAAGGATGACGATGCGTGCCGGCTGGAAATGGGTTTTCCCGGTTGAGCGATCGATGTAGGTAACGCCCGTCGCAATGCCTGAGTCATCGGTTTCGACTCGTGCGACGCGAGCTCGCTGCACGAGCTTCACACCAAGCTTGATGTTGATTGGCCAATGGGTGCGGTCAACAGATCCCTTTGCACCGTCGAAACATGCCGGGGCCATGCAAGCGCCTCTGCGCACGCAGGGGTTCATGCCATTTTGCTTGACCGTCGAAATTGCGTTGGTGCCCGGCCAAATATGCCAGCCCAGCCGCTCGTGGGCGGCAAACATCTTCTTGTCCAGCACACCCATCGGCATTGGCGGAAGCGGCGGATCGAAAGGCGGGTACGAGGGATCGCCTCCAACGCCGGAAACAGACATCTGAATTTCAGCCCGGGTATAGTACGGCGCAAGGTCGTCGTATGTGAGCGGCCAGTCTTCCGCGACGCCGTCGAGCGTCTTGACCCGGAAGTTGCTGGGCTGAAACCGGTGCCACGCGGCAGCATAGATAACCGAGCTACCACCGACGCCATTCCACATGAAGGGGGAGACATCCGACTCGGAATCGTTAATCGGGTAGTCGGCGCTGTTCATGCGCTTGTTCGGATTCCAGCTGAAGACCTGGTCGCGGGTCAACTCGAACGTAGGCTCCTCAAACTTAATCGACGTGTAGTCCGGATATTCACCCTGCTCGAGACAGACTACGGAAAATCCTGCCTCGGCAAGACGCCGCGCGGCGATCGCACCGCTCGGCCCTGAGCCGACGATCGCGACGTCATATATATCATTGGATACGGTATTCATTGGCTCCTCCTCGAGACCCACGCAGTCGAAACTGCCTGCTGGCAACGATCCGCAGTGGCCCTCCGGCCGGCATCCCGCTGCGCTTGTTCAATCTGATCGAGATGCCTTTCATGTTGGCAGTCGATCCAAGAGCACCGTCGCAATTTACAAGACGCCGGCGCCCCTACGCTTACTTGAGCGAGTTAGACGCCGGTGTCCCTGACAGCTAGATCGGTTCCTCAGGGCAAATTAGACACAATTCGGCCCCCGAACGGCAACCTCGTTTGCCTAATGGCTGTCATTGCGCAGGCATATGGCTTGGCATGAAAGTAAGTTGGAGCCGCAAGCAGATGTGCTTTTA
>NZ_KB902716.1 GCF_000379605.1 Rhizobium giardinii bv. giardinii H152
ATAGGCCTCGGTGGTTTCATCTGGCCACATATCCCGGTAGGCATAGCATGGGGAAACGTGGTGGGTTTCCGGCAAGATGGGCTTGAACTGAGAGCGACGCCATTCGTTCCCACCCGTGGCCAGCGCGCCGATCGTATTTCCATGATAACTTTGCCGGCGCGCAATGATATGACGCCGCTGAGGCTGACCTATTTCGACGAAATACTGTCGGGCCATCTTCAGCGCAGCCTCGACAGCTTCGGATCCGCCAGAGACGAAGTAGACATAGTCGAGGCCACTTGGCGTCAGGGCGATAAGCTGCTCAGCGAGTTCCTCAGCCACATCGGTGGTAAAGAATGACGTGTGAGCGTAGGCAATGCGCCCCATTTGCACCTTCATGGCATCGATAACTTCGGGGTGATTATGTCCAAGGCAGCTGACAGCTGCTCCCCCGGAACCGTCGATGTATGTGCGCCCTTCGCTGTCGGTAATGTGGACGCCCTCCCCGGCGACGGCGCTGGGCAAAGTTGTACCAATGATTCGATGGAGGATTTTTGTCATAGCAAACTCGGGCTGATCACAGCCGGCGTACCGGCGCTTCTGGATGTCCATTGATTGCCAGTTTTCACGAAGCAATGCAACAACTGTTTTAAGAATGACTTTTATGATGCATTTGTTTTGATCCGACATGTAGAGGAGCCGACGCCAGCTCTCCATATCCTATTTGACTTCCAAACCCGTTGGAGACATGGTCCGCTTGGTTCATCATATTCATTGTGAGGCAAATGTTGCAAAAGGGTCCCCTCCACTCGCACATCATCGAACGGTTCGACGACATGTCCGAGCAGTTGCAACAAGCAGCTCGCCATATCCTCGAGCATCCACAAGAGGTCGCGCTCGTCTCGATGCGCGAGCTGGCGCGCAATGCGGGTGTGCAGCCCTCGACCATGACGCGCCTTGCGAAATTTCTTGGCTTTCCGGGTTATGAAGACTTCCGTGTTCAACATGCTGACGTCATCCGCGTTAATGCAGACGGTTTTGCAGCGCGCGCGATGCAAAGAGACGAAGCTGGAGCGAACGATGAGGGCCTTGCGCACCGGATGCTCCAGAGCATTTCAGGGCAAATTGCCCGACTATGTGAGCCGGAAACGCTTTCAAGACTGAACGATCTGGCAGTGCGTTTGGCCACAGCCCGAAGAGTTTATGTTCTTGGCCTGCGTTCCTGCCATTCGGTCGCCTGGCACTTTCATTACGTGATGACGCTGTTAGGCGAAAAGACCGTCCATTTGGACGGTCCTGCCGGGACGGGCGGCGACGCGCTTATTCGCGCCACCGCTGATGATGTTCTCCTTGCTGTTTCAATAAACCCATACTCGCGCTATACGCTCGAAGTCGCGGAAGCCGCCGTTGAGAAAGGTATGAGCGTGCTCGCGATCACGGACAGCGAGGTTTCGCCATTGGTTACGATTGCCGAGCATGCAGTCCTTTTTCCAACCGAGAGCCACACCTTCTTCCACACACTGACACCGGCCTTGGCAATTTCGGAGGTGCTGTGCGGGCTTCTTGCAAGCCACGATCGAAAGGGAGCGCTAAAGGAGCTCAAGCGGGTCGACAGCTATCTCTCTTCGATGAATACCTACTCCGCATCTATACCGCGTCGAAAAATCTGAATGGGCTGATTGACCACCAACTTGGGGACGTCGCTCCATATCGTTGTCTGAGTTTCGGAGTTGCTCACCTCGATACCCAGCTAGACTCCAGGCCGACTTCGGCACGATCGACAATGAGCGTTTGCCTAGTAGCGTCATGATCATAGACCGGCGGGCGATGGAGAATGCCAGCCCTGGATTTTGAACCAGGACTGGACAGCAAATGAACCTTAAGCCGGGTTCGCGGCAGCGTTTTGCAGGGAGCTCCGTCCTCGCCATAGGGTGAAATATAGAGCCATCAGCCAAACAATAGGCAGCAAGGTGAGCAAGGAGCCCACTGCGGCAATCGTTGGATCGACCTGTTGCTTCAAATTTTCGAGCATCTTCAGGGGCAACGTCGGGATCGCATAGCCGCTGACAAACGATGTAATGATGACCTCATCGAATGAAGCTAGAAAGGCAAACAGCGATCCGCCGATAATACCAGAGCGGATTAGAGGAAATGTCACACACATAAAGGTTCGCGTCGGCCCGGCACGCATGCTCATTGCAGCCTGTTCAAGTCTTCTGTCGAACCCCGAAAGAGTCGCGAGGACAATCACTACGACGTAACCAATCGCACCGATGATATGGCCCAAGATGATGCCAGTGCTGGTTCCGACCAAACCGATTCTTGCCAATCCGAGATAGACAGCGACGCCCACCACAATGATCGGAAATGTGATCGGTGTGAGGATAACCATCGTCATGCTTGAACGGAAAGCGGGTGAGCAGCGGCTCAGGCCCAAAGCTGCCATTGTACCGGCTATCGCTGATGCGACGCTCACGATAAGCCCGAATTTGAAGCTGTTCCACAGAGCGCCAGTCCACGTCGGGTCCTGGAAGAAGGAGTAATACCAGCGCAGAGACCATGTTGTC
>NZ_KB902717.1 GCF_000379605.1 Rhizobium giardinii bv. giardinii H152
TCCCAGCCAAAAACATGATTGAGCGAGTTTAAGCCATGAAGGGACAAACAAATATTTCGTATATCGGCCAACATTCGTCAGCAATCGTGCTGTCGTTGGTCGTCGCAGCAATCGCGCTTATCACCACGCTCGTTGGCGATGACGCCATTGCGACCTCGGTCACAGAAATGCTGATCAGGATGACGCTCGTGGTTGGCCTTTACATCTTCATCGGCAACTCAGGGATCACGTCGTTCGGTCACGTCGCGTTCTCCTGCATAGGCGCTTACGCGGTCGGCTGGGCGACTGCAGAACCGATGTTCAAACAGATTATGCTGTCGGGGCTTCCCACGTTCCTGCAGGAAAACCAGTATCCATTCTGGATGGCGATGACCGGTTCGGCTCTTCTCCCTGCTGTCGTTGCACTCCTGTTCGGCTTGGCCATCATGAGGTTAAACGGAATCGCGGCATCGATTGCGACCTTCGCTTTCCTCATCATCGTGAATAGCGTCTTTGCCAATTGGGATAGCGTCACCGCCGGTGTCAGCTCGATCATCGGCATTCCGACGGTCGTAGGCCCTTGGGGATCAACGGGTGGCGCAATTTTCGCAATTCTGGTCGCCAACCTGTTTCAGACCTCGCGTTATGGCATCATGCTGCGAGCCTGCCGGGACGACGAGGTTGCTGCCAAAGCTTCCGGTGTTCGTGTGGTCCGGGTTCGCCTAATTGCTTTCGTACTCAGCGCTGCTGTAGCCGGTGTATCTGGCGGCCTTTACGCCCAGTTCCTTGGAATTCTGGCTATCGATGCCTTCTACCTCAACCTGACATTTATCGCCTTGGCGATGCTCGTCGTCGGGGGAGTAGGCAGCCTGACCGGGGCGGTATCCGGCGTAGTCTTTGTGACGGTGATCGTCGAAATTCTCCGTTTTCTTGAACGGGGTTTTACGCTTGGCAGCTCTTCAATTGCCCTGCCGCCCGGCAGCCAGGAGATCGGCCTCGGCATCATCATGGCGTTGATCTTGATCTTCAGACCCAGTGGTATCGCTGGTGGACGCGAACTTTTCGTCCTCACCGGTAGTAAGCGTCATCCGGAGAAATCAATAGCGAATGCCAGTCAAACGGCAACTGCCGCACACTAATCAGTTCTGACCTATCGCACGCGACAATCGCTGTAGGGCGATATTTCGTAAGGGCCATTTTGTTGGCGGCGCTGCCGCACGTGAATTTGACGGAGAATCCCAATGACATATCGTATTTCGGTCGATACCGGAGGTACCTTTACTGACGTGGTCGTATCAGACCCGGAAGGCAATCTGACCATCGGTAAATCGCTGACCACCCCGGATCGAGCGTTCGAAGGCGTCAGCAACTCCATTGCCAATGCAGCAGAGCAGCTCGGCAAAACTCTGCCCGATCTGCTTTCGGAAACGTCGCTGTTCATCTACGGCACCACGCGTGCCACGAACGCGATTGTTACCCGTCAGGGTGCAAAGACCGCGTTCCTGACAACGGATGGCTTTCCGGATGTTCTGGTCTTCAAGGAAGGCGGAAAGCGCAATCCCCACGACTTCAGCGTGGATTTTCCGGAGCCGTACATTCCTCGCCGCCGGACCTTTGAGATCGACGAGCGGATGAGTTCCGAAGGTACCGTCAGCCGTCCTCTCAATGAAGCTCAGGTCGTATCCGTGCTACAGCAGCTCAAGGCGGAAGGTTACGAGGCCGTTGCTGTGAGTCTGATCTGGTCCGTAGCGAACTCCGCACACGAAAGCCGCATCGGCGAACTGATTGAGCAACACCTCCCAAGTGTACCATATACGTTATCGCACCAGTTGATCCCAATTGTCCGTGAGTATCGTCGTGCTTCGGCCACTTCTATCGATGCCTCGCTGAAGCCCCTGATGCAGCAGCATCTCCGACGCCTCAACAGTGACCTGCGCGAAGCTGGTTACGAAGGGGATGTGCTCGTTTCGACCTCAATTGGTGGCTGCAACCAGATTTCCGACGTCATCAGCAAACCGATACAGCTCGCGAAGTCCGGTCCCTCGATGGCACCGGTGGCATCGCGTGCGTTCAGCACCATCGAGAACTGCGGCGGCGACATTATTGTATGCGACACCGGCGGAACGACTTTCGACGTCGGTCTCGTCCGAGAGAACCAGCTCGTCTATTCCCGTGATACCTGGTTGGGTGGAGAATGGACTGGTCATCTCCTTGGCATTTCCTCCGTCGACATCCGCTCCGTCGGCGCTGGCGGCGGTTCCATCGCCTGGATCGATGACGGTGGTCTCCTGCGCGTCGGCCCTCATTCTGCTGGGTCGGTACCGGGACCGGCTTGCTACGGACGTGGTGGCCAGAAGCCGACCGTATCCGATGCAGCCTGCGTACTCGGCTATTTCAACCCGGATTACTTCCTTGGTGGTCGGATGACGCTTGACAAGGAAGCCGCCCGCAAAGCAGTGGAAACGGTTGCGACACGTATTGGTCGATCCATCGAAGAAGCTGCGTACGGCATCCTGAGCCTGGCTTCGGAAGTGATGATCAAGGCGATTCATGACAT
>NZ_KB902718.1 GCF_000379605.1 Rhizobium giardinii bv. giardinii H152
TTATCTGGGTGGCATTCTTCAGATTTTGCTGAAACAGCCGGAGAGTCCGCTTGATCGTCAACATTCTGTTCGGGTCGCGTGGGGTGGTGGGTGCCCCAAAGACGTCTGGCCGGAATTTCGTGATCGCTTCGGTGTCGAGATCCGGGAATGCTATGGAATGACCGAAGCCTCGAGTATTACAACCAGCAACACGAAAGGTGTCGTTGGCTCCGTCGGAAAGTCGATGCCCTGGTTTTCTGTTTCGATCGAGGATGAGCTGGGCAACCCTGTTGCCAGCGGCAATCGAGGAGAGATCGTGGTCAGATCCTCGCTCGAGGGCGCTCTTTTCAAGGGTTATCTCCGCAACCAGGAAGCAACGGGAAAAGCGCTCGTAAACGGCGCCCTTCGCACTGGAGACGCAGGCACGTTAGACGGAGACGGAAACTTGTGGTTCCACGGCCGGATGACAGACAGCGTCCGGTGTAAGGGAGAGAATGTTTCTGCTTGGGAAGTGGAGCATGTCGCGGGTAATCATCCGGCTGTTGAAGACTGCGCCATGATCGGAGTAGCTGCCGATGTGGGTGAGCAGGACATCAAATTGTTCGTGAAAGCGAAGAACGGAAAAGTTATCGAGCCTGAGCATCTATCTCACTGGCTTTCCGATCGCCTCGCCTCCTACCAGAACCCTCGCTACATCGCAGTGGTGAAGGAATTTGAGCGCACGCCAAGTCAGAGGATCATGAAACATTTGCTTCCCAAAGATCTAAACGATTGCTGGGATCGGCTGGCAGCAAAAGAGCAAGCTCGCGCTTAGGCTGGGGCATTAGACCTGCAGCCCCACTGCGCGGAATGCAAGCTTGAGAATCGAGGCCTTGATTTTTGCGTCCGGGGCGCAAGAGCGGGGGCGGGACAGGGGAATGGTAATATGAACCGCACATCAATCAAACTAGATGAACCCTTTATACTCGTCGGTTGCGGCAACATGGGCTATGCACTGCTTCGGGGATGGGTCGATACGTCTACTGTCGATGCCGTCGCTGTCCACGTCGTCGAGCCAGTCACAGTTCTGCGGGAGAGAGCCGTAGCGCTGGGCGTGAATACCCATGAGACCTGGGAGACGCTACCGGCGAAAGCAGGACTCGTCGTCTTCGCAGTTAAGCCTCAAGTTTTCGAAAATGAGCTACCTCCCTATCAGCGCTTTTCAGATGGCGCCGTTTTCGTGAGCATCGCGGCGGGCGTTCCCTCTGGGAAGTTGAAACTATTGCTTGGATCTCCGCGTATCGTGCGTGCGATGCCGAACACCCCGACCGCTATCGGAAAAGGGTCAACGATTATTTTTGCCGATAGTGCTGTAGAAGACGGCGAGCTTGAGAACGTCGTATCTCTCTTCAAAGCCGGCGGTGCGGTTCATCAGGTCACACGAGAAGACCTTATAGACGCGGCCACAGCAATAAGCGGGTCGGGGCCGGCATACATTTTCTACCTCATCGAGTGCTTGAGTGACGCGGCTCGTGAACTAGGTCTGCCGGCGGAGATAGCAAGCAAACTTGCCAAAGAGACCGTCCACGGTGCTGCGGCTCTAGCTTTTGCATCTAACGACGACCCAGCGGAGCTTCGACGGCAAGTTACAAGCCCCAACGGCACCACTGCGGCGGCTATGTCGGTCCTTACGGCAGAAAGCGCACTCTCCGCACTCATAATGCGCACTGCCAAGGCAGCTTTTCACCGATCATTGGAACTTGGTAGAGCAGCGGAACTTGGATCAACGCCGAGCGGCCAGGGGGACTAAATGACAGACGACATCTTATACCTGAATGCATCAGACATAGATCAATTGAACATCTCGCCATCTGATCTGCGGGCGGTGCTTCGAAAGGCATTTGAAGCCTATAGTTCAAGTGAACTGCGGATCCCTTCCAAGCAGACAGTGAGAGCCGCACCAGATCGATATTTTCAGACGATGGCTGCGGTTTGCAACGAACCTCCTTTCGCGGCTGTAAAGTGGGTGAGTGTCGTAGGAACGAACTCTCAGCGAGGACTGCCGAATGTTAATGGCCTGATCATCCTCGGCGACGGTGAAACCGGATTGCCGCTCGCAGTCGTGGATGGCAACCGCCTCACAGTCATGAGGACCGCTGCCATGTCTGCCCTAGCGTCTGAGTACCTTGCATCACCAGCTAGCACTTCGCTAGGCTTCGTAGGATGTGGGGCACAGGCATACGGGCATCTGACGGCACTGCGAGATTTGCTTCCGGGCTTGACTGACATCGTATGCTTCGATCGCCGCATCGAGTCCGCGGTATCGCTCGCTGCGCACGCCGACGCAAACGGCGCCAGCGGTCGAACCACCACCAGTCCAGATGATGTCCTCCAATGCGACATCGTTGTCTCGACCGTTCCGAGTGTCGCAGGTATGGAGCCGTTCCTCGATGCGTGGAAGCTGAAGGCGGGCAGCCTGGCTATCGCTATCGATATGGGACGATCCTGGTTGCCTGATAGTCTTGGAGCATTTAACTGTTTCAT
>NZ_KB902719.1 GCF_000379605.1 Rhizobium giardinii bv. giardinii H152
ACATGTCTAGCGTCATGGGCGGCTACTACCCTTCAGGAGGAATAAATCTGGGTCCAGCACTCACCTTCGGGTACATTGCGGGCCGGAAGGTTGCGTCGCAATTCTGCGCTACGAGCTGAACTTCGTAGCTCAGGATTCTCGTGAGGGAGATGACGCCACGTCCCGAACGCCGCTTACAAAGCATCAATGTCAAGCCTTTTCGCACCTGCAGGCGAGGATCGGAACTTGGGCTACAAAACGCCCGCCGAAGTCTTCCGCCAGAAACTCCTCGCGGAGATCGGGCATACCGGATAGCCTCTCGAAGTCCGCAGGTCGCGGTTCGCAATGAATTCACATGAGGTCGCTGCATGACCCGTCGAGTGCTGTATTCCGCTTCCCGCTGATCTTTATACACGGTCAATGGCGCTGCGTGTCAGCCGTGAGCTATCTGTTGTGCTCATATTGACTCCTTCTTTCACTCAGCCGAAAAGAAATCTTGGCTGTAGAGGGAGATAACTGATGGCTGATGAGAACAGTGTGGCGTCTATTACCGAAGTTGCACCGACGGATGCAACGGCAAAAGTGCCGGCTGTAAAAAAACAGCGCGCACCACGGCGCCAGAAAGCAGCTGCCGAAGAAACCGTAGCTGCATCTGTTGCCAAGTCTGAAAAGTTGCCGAGGGCCCCACGAAAGCGTGGCGAGCAAGCCGCGCAAGCAACGCTGGCGACGGGCGAAACCCAAGTCACTGGCAAGAGCACTAGGAAGAATGCCATCAAGGGCACCGGCAGCAAGAGGACGCCAAAGCAAGCCGACAAAACGGCTAAGGCGACTGTTCCGGCAATGGATGACATCGCGGATCTTATTCAGCTTGAAGAAGAGAATAAAAGGCTCCGTAAAACCTTGGCAGATAAGCTTCGCGCGGAAAATGCCGATCTGCGCAAGCGGCTCGGGCTTGGCTGATAGACGCGCAACGGCGAGGGCGGTTGCGAGATCGACCTCAGCCAATACTGTCTCGGTAGCAGAGACATTCGCCGGGCTCACCTCGCGAGCCCGGATGTCAAGCTGCGGCAACGTCGTGGTGCGGATTGCTCGAGGTTGAAGCACTATGAAATCACCATGGAAATTCCTTGCTCAGCTAACGTTGCGAAGGCGGTCAGCAGAAACTCCAGAGAGTTCGCTTGCGATTGATGCTGAGGCGCGCGAAAGCGGCGCGCGACAAACGTCTGCGCTTTCGTCAAATTCAACTGCAGTATCTGGTGATCTCGAGGAGCACCCGAGCGTCGATATCGTGCCAACGACGACGTTAAATGAAACCGACGGCGATCTCGATCTCCCCCAAGCACTCTCGCCAGTCGATGGTGTCGAGGTCCATACGCCGGCACTTCACGAGGTCAGTGGATCCGGTGCTGACGCACATGTCTTGGAGCCTGAAAACCAGCAAGGCAAAAAGTCGCCACGAGCACCGCGGACGAAGCGTGCGAAGAGAACCAGAACCGATATGGTTTCGGACAGCACGGCCGTCGCAATCGGCGATCAAAGTGCGCAATCGTCGTCCTTTCGATTTTTCGATGAGGTTCAAAGCCTGGACGAGGAGATCATGCAATTGAGGAGCCAGCTGACGCAGAAACTGCATTTGCAGAATGCTCAGCTTACAAAAATGCTTGAACGGTTCAACGGATCCTGATCCTACGCGAGCCGTTGCAACGAGCGGCGATCTTGAAGTTGTTCATCAGGTTGCGCGCGAGCTAGGAGGCTCAGCGCAAAGGTCGAGTTGCCGTGTCGCGTGCCGCCCAGTTGAGGCGCGCGGCGAATAGCTATATTGGTCGGCATGAATGCAGTAGCGCCGATCGGCATTGAGTTTTGACCGTTACTTAGGATCGAGAATATATGAAAAAGCCACAGCAGACGTTCGTTGTTGAATTCAAGTCGGGGCGACGACGGCTGAGGGCACCGACGAACTCAATCTGGGGCGACACAGACCTCAAGGCTTTGGCCCAGGAAGTAGAAGATAAGACGTCGCATCTGTTCAACTCAAACGAAGCACATGGCACACCCGGCGAAGGTGGAAACGTGCAGTCTGATCCGATAAATTCTGGGTCTGCCCGCAAAGACGGAGTCGATGCCGGTCTTGCACGAGCAACGATGTGGGCGGCCGATGGCGTAGAGGTCGAAGCCTTGAAGCTGCATGAGGTCGATCGCCCGGCTGCCGAAGTTGCTGCGCAAACGCAGGAAAGCCAGCCGATGTTGCAGCCTCCAAGTCCGTCAGGTGGCACTTCTCACCTGCGCGCCAGGCATGCCTCTGCCGACGAGCTCGCTCGCAGTGCGACGGATACGAATGAGGCG
>NZ_KB902720.1 GCF_000379605.1 Rhizobium giardinii bv. giardinii H152
GGAAAACTTCCATCCGTTCGGATATCGCACCATTTGAGGCGAACACGCTCGAAGAGCTCTTCGCAAAGATCGGCCTGCCGCAGGAAACGAAGGCAACCGTCGATGCGTTCAACGCCGCCTGCCCATCCGAAGAGGGCGAGTTCACGCCTTTCGCAATCGACGGCCGGGCGACACACGATCTCGTGCCACCAAAGTCCAACTGGTCGCGCCGGATAGAGAAGGGCCCTTTCAGAGCTTTTCCGATCATCTCGTCCAACTGCTTCACTTTTGGTGGCGTGAAGGTCACGCCCGATGCGCAGGTCGTCGATCAGGACGGGAAACTCATTCCCGGCCTTTATGCGGCGGGTGAAACGATGGGCATCTATCATCAGGTTTACACCGGTTCCACCTCGGTTCTGCGAGGAGCGGTGTTCGGGAGGATTGCCGGGCTGCACACGGCTTCGGCTGCAAAATAAGTTTAAAGGAGGAGGAAAAGGCAATGAAGAACCTTATGATGGCGGCGCTTATGGCAAGCGTGGCGACAGTCGCGATGACCTCAAATCTCGCCGCTTCGGATTATAGCGATGATGTGGTGAAAATCGGTGTGCTGACCGACCTTTCGGGTCAGCTGACGGATTCCACTGGCAACGGCTCGATCCTTGCAGCGCAGATGGCAGTGGAAGACTTCGGTGCCATCGATGGTACCAAGGTTCAGGTTATCTCTGCGGATCATCAGAACAAGGCAGACATCGGCGCAGCAACGGCGCGCCAGTGGTATGACGTGGACAAGGTGGATGTCATCGTCGACATCCCCAATTCGGCCGTAGCCCTTGCCGTCCAGCAGATAACAAAGGACAAGAACAAGGTCGCGCTGTTTTCGTCCCCAGCAACGTCCGATCTGACCGGCAAGGCCTGCACGCCCAATGGCATTCACTGGACCTATGACACCTACGCTTTGGCTCATGTGACTGCCGAGGCGGTCGCGGCAAGCGGTGCCAAGAAGTGGTTTTTCCTGACATCGGATTACGCCTTCGGTCACGCGCTGGAACGCGACACGGCAAGTGTCGTTACCGCCAATGGCGGCCAGGTCGTCGGCAGCGTCAAGATGCCTGCGAACAGCTCGGATTATTCCTCGTTCCTGCTTCAGGCACAGTCCTCCGGTGCCGACGTCGTAGCGCTTGCCACGGCAGGCACGGATACGCAGAACGCCCTGAAACAGGCTGGCGAATTCGGTCTGACGCAGGCCGGCCAGAAAATGGCTGCACTGCTTCTGGCCGATACGGAGGTCAACGCACTCGGGCTCGATACGGCGCAGGGCGTGATGCTCACAGCGCCGTTCTACTGGGCAATGAACGACGATACCAAGGCGTTCGCGAAGCGCTTTTTCAGCAAGCACAACGCCATGCCAACCTTTTATCAGGCGGGTGTTTACAGCGCGGTCTTTCATTACCTGAAGGCCGTAAAAGCCGGTCAGACGGACAAGTCGGATGTCGTACTTAAAACCATGCGTGACACACCGATCAACGACTTCATGACTAAAAACGGCAAGATCCGCGAAGATGGCCGTGTCATCCGTGGCATGTATCTGTTCCAGGTAAAAACTCCGGCGGAATCGAAAGAGCCGTGGGATTACTACAATCTCGTGAGTACCGTCAGCGGAGACAAGGCAGCGCGTCCGCTGGCTGAATCCGAATGCACCCTGGTAAAGAAATAAGGCGATCAGTGAGATGCAGCACGCGCTCTGGCGTGCTGCATCTCACGAGCGAGGCTGTCTTGAGTACCCATCCCGTCACACCTGCCTATCTGAGGACCGCCATCGACGCGTCCGGCAAAAGCCTTCGCTGGGCGTGCGTCGATGCGTTTGTCCGGAGCCACGGGAAAGATTCGTCATCCCTCCCGTTCTCGGCAGTCATCATTTTGGAATCCATGCTGGTTGGTGCGGAACTGGGGCTGGTGCCGCCGAATTGTGCTTCCAACTTCCTGATGAATTTGGACGGCAACGCGGACATTCTGTTCCCTGTTTCGCGCGTTCTGCTGCAGGATGCATCCGGTTTGCCGCTGCTGGTCGATCTGGCAGCACTTCGACAGGCTGCTGCATCACAGGGTAAGGCACCGTCGGAGGTCAGGCCATCGGTCCCGGTCGATCTGGTGATCGATCATTCCGTCCAGACGCAGAAATACGGGGATGCGTCTTCGCTCGCCGGGAACCTGCGGGCGGAATTCATTGAGAATGACGAGCGCTATCGTTTCGTTAAATGGGCGCAGCAGAGCTTCGGCAATCTTTCCGTCGTGCAGCCGGGCAATGGCATCGTC
>NZ_KB902721.1 GCF_000379605.1 Rhizobium giardinii bv. giardinii H152
TGCCGCAACGAGGTTGATGATCGTTTGTTTCTCGTCAGCAATCTGGGCTATGCGCGGGTGTAGCCCCGCGTCCTCGAAGAGTTTCATCGTCAGGTCATAGCTGTGCGGGCGAGAGCGACGCTCGGGCACGATGAGGGGCTCGTCTCGCAGTTCATCGACTGAGATCCGCTCGCGGGTCGCGAGCGGATGCATGACGGGCAGTGCAATAACGGGTGTTTCGTGAGTCAGGGTGCGAAAAGCCAGATTCCGGTTCAGTCCGTCTCCGGGTCGAATGAAGACGATATCCAGACGCCCGGCAATCAGTTTCGGTATGAGACGTATCGACTTGTCTTCGACAAGTTGAGTGATGATCCCAGGGCATCGCACTCGAAAATCATGCAGTAACGGCGGTATAAGACCTGCGGCAGCGCTGTCTATCGCGCCTATGCGGAGCACGGTCGCCTGCTGGGTTTTCCTCGATCGAAACTCTTCCGCGAGTGCTTGCAGGCGATGGAGAAGGGGCCTCACCTCTTCGAGCAGGGCGGCTCCGTCTTCCGTTAACGAGACACTCCGCGTCGTACGGGACATGAGGCGGGTGCCCAGGGATTCTTCGAGCAATCTGACATGCCTTCCCAAGGATGCTGGGAGCAATCCCATTTTTTGAGCTGCTCTGCCGAAATGCAGTTCTTCGGCAACTGCTACAAAGCACTTCAATTGTTCCAATTCCATGGAGCACCGATTGTATCATTTGATTATATAATTAGAGCAACATAGCGTTGAAGGGAAGCGAGGATTAGCGTCTGTTGATGACGCAGGAGGTGCGTCGAATTGATCATTGGGAGGAGTTCGCTATGAATGGCGACCTGGAGACGCGCGTCCTGCGCAAAATCACTCTGCGCATCGTGCCGTTCATTATGGCACTTTATCTCATCGCCTTCATCGACCGGGTAAACATCGGCTTTGCGGCATTGACGATGAACGAGGATCTCGGGTTTTCGCCGACCGTATTCGGCATCGGCGCAGGCATTTTCTTCATCGGCTATTTCCTGTTCGAAGTGCCTTCGAACCTCATCCTGAACAAGGTTGGCGCTCGCATCTGGATCGCCCGCGTCATGATCACCTGGGGACTGGTCTCCGGTGCCATGGCTTTCATTCAGGGAACGACAAGTTTTTATACGCTGCGTTTCCTTCTCGGTATCGCGGAAGCCGGGTTTTTCCCAGGCATCATCCTCTATCTCAGCTTTTGGTTTCCCGCCCGTCGCAGAGCAGCGGTAACGGCGATGTTCATGGCAGCAGCACCGATTGCGACAGCCATTGGGTCGCCGATTTCCGGTGCACTGCTGGAGATGCACGGATTTCTGGGTCTCACCGGTTGGCAGTGGATGTTCCTGATCGAGGCAGTTCCTGCGATCGTGCTCGGCGTGGTCGTGCTGTTCTACCTGACCGACCGCCCGGAGAAAGCTAACTGGCTGACGACCGAAGAGCGGAACTGGCTGGTGGAAACAATGGTTAAAGAGAACGCTGGAAAGTCGAAGGCGAGCCACAGTGTGTGGTCCGGCCTGGCGGATCGGCGCGTTCTTGCCCTTGCGCTCGTCTACTTCGGCACGTCCGCCGGCCTTTACACGTTGGGAATCTGGGCGCCGCAGATCATCAAGGAGTTCGGTCTGTCGTCCTTCCAGGTCGGCATGCTGAATTCAATCCCAGCGATATTCGCTGTCGTCGGCATGGTTCTATGGGCACGCCATTCCGACAAGTCGGGCGAAAGAACCTGGCATGTGGTGGCCGCCTGCCTGCTCGCCTCGGCGGGGCTTGCCTTCGCGACTGGTGCAACCACTGTCTTCGCCGTCCTTGCTGCGCTGACCCTGGTCAATATCGGCATCAGCGCGTCGAAACCACCGCTTTGGAGCATGCCCACGCTCTTCCTCTCCGGGCCGGCGGCCGCAGCGGGTATTGCCACCATCAATTCGATTGGCAACCTGGGTGGCTTCGTTGGTCCCTCGATGATCGGCTGGATCAAGGACGTCACCGGCAGTTTTGCGGGTGGCCTCTACTTCGTCGCCGCATTGCTGGTCGTATCCGCGATCGTGACGCTCGTGCTGTCGCGCACCGCATCGGAAAACGGGGCCAAGGTCGCCTCAGTCCAAAATCGTTAAATCTCAAAGTGGAGCATAGACATGCGTGAATACAAGATTGCAGCGATCCCTGCGGATGGGATTGGCCCAGAGGTGATAGCGGCGGG
>NZ_KB902722.1 GCF_000379605.1 Rhizobium giardinii bv. giardinii H152
TCTTTGGCGAAGACAGCATCACCCGCGCCGTAGGAGGGGTGAGCTTTCAGGTCCGAAAAGGCGAAACGCTCGGGGTCGTTGGCGAATCGGGATGCGGAAAAAGCGTCACCTCTCTGTCCATACTTCGCCTACTGCCAAAGCTCACTGCTCGGACAGTTGGCGGAGAGGTTCGGTTCCACGGACAAGACTTGCTCAAGCTTTCAGATCGCGAAATGCGAAAAATTCGTGGCAACAAGATTGCCATGATATTCCAGGACCCGATGACCAGCCTGAGCCCGGTTCACACTGTTGGGCGACAGATCGCTGAAGCCGTTGAAATCCACACTCGGGCTTCGCGTTCCGTCGCAATGAAAAAGGCAGAGGAGATGCTGCGTCTGGTCCGTATCGCGGACCCCGAACGTCGGCTCAAGAACTATCCGCACGAAATGTCGGGCGGCATGCGTCAACGTGCAATGATCGCCATGGCGCTCGCCTGTTCACCGGAGTTGTTGATTGCCGATGAGCCTACGACGGCTCTGGATGTGACAATTCAGGCGCAAATCCTCAGATTGATCGTCGATCTCAAAGAACGAACAGGCACCTCGGTGATGTTCATTACTCACGATCTTGGCGTTGTCGCCGAGACATGTCAGCGCGTAATCGTGATGTACGCCGGGCAAATTGTTGAGCAGGCGACTGTCATCGATCTCTTTGCGCGGCCTATGCATCCTTACACCAAGGCACTCATGCGCTCTGTTCCCGACAGGCGCCGCGGAAAGGAAAGTCGCCTGCCGGAAATTCCAGGGATCGTACCGAGCCTACGCGCCCCTATCATCGGGTGCAGCTTTGCCCCGCGCTGTCCGCACGCGACCGACATTTGCAGGGAGAAAACGCCAGTCCTGGAGGAACACGGACCGGGTCACGCCGCCGCCTGCTGGCATGTAGAGAAGGTACAGCGCGTATGAATGGTCCACTGCTTACGGTCGAGAACTTGACTAAGCACTATCCGCTGGGTGGTGGGTTTTCGAAGAGAGACGCTCCCGTAATCAGGGCCGTCCAGGAGGTGTCATTTTCCGTCGAGGCAGGTGAGACCCTCTGCATCGTCGGTGAATCGGGCTGCGGCAAGTCGACGATCGCACGGCTCCTGATGCGCCTTATCGACCCAACCGAAGGCCGCGTGCTCCTTGAAGGTGTTGATATTGCAAGCCTGAAGAAACACGAGCTCCGAAATCAACGCCGTCGAATGCAGATGGTGTTCCAGGATCCCTATTCATCGCTAAACCCTCGGCTCTCGGCTGGCCAGATCATCACTGAACCAGCTGAGAACTTCGAGCGCCTGAGCCGAAAGCAGCGGGAGGCGCTCGCGGCAAAGCTCCTGCAACAGGTGGGTCTTGCTCCGGAGATGATGCACCGGCTTCCCTCCGAGCTATCGGGAGGGCAACGCCAGCGCCTCGGCATAGCACGGGCATTGTCCCTTAAGCCTGCGATCATCATAGCAGACGAGGCGGTTTCGGCTCTCGATGTCTCCGTCCAAGCGCAGATCCTGAACCTGCTTATGGATCTCCAGCAAGAACTGGGCATCGCCTTCGTCTTTATCTCTCATGACCTTGGCGTCGTCGAGCATATCGGTCACAAGGTGGCGGTTATGTATCTGGGGCGCATCGTGGAACTCGCGAGGTGCGAAGATTTATTTGCAAATCCTGTGCATCCCTACACCGAAGCATTGATCGCGGCCGCTCCGGTGCCCGACCCAACTCACCGCGGTCTAGAAGCGCGGCTGGAAGGGGAAGTTCCAAGCCCCGTGAATCCGCCGACGGGATGTGCGTTTCACACTCGGTGTCCATTAGCAGTCGACCGATGCAGACAGGACGTTCCGACATTGAATCCGATGCCGGATGGTCGAGTTGTCGCATGTCATGTACGGGCTCCGACCATTCGTGAGAATTCTGACATTGTAAGCGAGGCACCGCTCCTTAGTCAGTGACCATCTAAAGGGAAGTCCCCTGACGCCCTCAAATCTCACCCGAATGTATCTATGGCACCCCTAGTGTGCAGGCTCTGGAGAATGTATGAACGCGGACCAAAATGCAGATAGAGACGAACAAGGGCCAGAACTGAACAGCTACGACGTGGCGGGCTCTCTCCAAACCAATATCGCCGACGGCTTCACGCTTGTCGCAGTTGGCGACCTCATTGTGTCGCGGCGATTAAC
>NZ_KB902723.1 GCF_000379605.1 Rhizobium giardinii bv. giardinii H152
CGTATGTTCTGCTATTGGCATGGTCATGCTGCCATCCTCCCACTCACCGAAGTTTCAAGAATTCTGTTCTTTTCGAGTCGATCCCCTTGGAATTCGCCGACGATCGCCCCACGGAACATGACGAAGGCACGATCGCAAAGCTTTTCGATGTCGGGGATCTCTGTCGTGAAAATGATGACCCCGACACCTTCCGACGCTATCTGCTCGATCAGTTTGCGGATTTCGTCCTTCGATCCGACGTCAATGCCAACAGTCGGGTCGTCGAGAAGGAAAACCCGCGGGTTCGTCTTGAGCCATTTCGCGATCAACACCTTCTGCTGATTGCCGCCGCTGAGCGATTTGATTGGCGCGTTAGGACCAGTCGCTTTCACGCGGAGTCGCGTAATTGCTTCACGGCCGGCTTCGTCCAACGCCTTCAAATTCAGAAGGCCGCTCGGTTTTCTAAAGCGGTCTATTATGGGTAAGCACACATTCTCCGTGATCGAGAAATCTGGAAGAACGCCCTCGCGCAGACGATCATTCGTCAATAGAGCGAGCCCCTGCTTGAGCGACTGGGAAGGATTGGCGAGGTTAGTCTCTTTACCTTCCAGTACGAACGAACCGTTGCTACGCCGCAAACCGCTCACCCCATAGATGGCACGGGCCAGTTCGCTGAGTCCGGAACCTGTGAGCCCGGTGAACCCCAGGATTTCGCCCTTGCGCAGATCGAAGGAGATGTCGTTCAGTACCCCAGGGACAGTCAAGTTACTCACGGACAGAAGAATGTCGCCGCTGCCAGAGTTCCGCTTGCTCCGCGCCTGCTCTTCCACCAACTCGCGCCCGAGCATATTGCGGACGATCTCAGTGATCGAAGTATCAGCTGTCGGAAAAGTGTCGACCGTGCGGCCATCGCGCATGACGGTTATGTTGTCACACACGGCGAAAACTTCGGATAGGTAGTGGGAGACGAAAACCACTGACACGCCGCGCTTGGCGAGATCGCGGATGAGCTTGAGAACGACTTCGACCTCGACATTCGTCAGCGAGGACGTTGGCTCATCCATCAGCAGAACCTTTGGGTTCCACGTCATCGCCTTGACGATCTGGAGCATCTTCTTGATGTCGTTCGGTAGTTCGTTGACGGGCTTAGACGGATCAATGTCTAAGTGATATTGTCTCAATAGGTCCGAAGCGAGCTGGTGCATCCGTTTTGCGCTGAGCAAACCCGTCGAACTTGTCGGCTCATTGTTCAGCAGGATGTTTTCGGCAACAGTCATTGTGCCGATGAGATTAATGTCCTGGTGAATGGTGACGATGCCGCTTCGCAACGCATCGATCGCATTGTGCGGGGCATAGCCATGACCGTCGTAGACGATGCCAGTCCCACCGTCCGGTTGATGGACTCCAGCAAGAATTCGAAGCAAAGTGCTTTTCCCCGCACCGTTCTCACCGACCAGTCCATGCACCTCTCCCTTCTTCAGTTCGAGATGAACCTCCTTCAGGGCCTGCAGGCTACCAAAGGTTTTTCGAACATCGGAACACTTCAGCAGCGGCTCGATTGACATGTGACTCCTCCTCCATCAACGACTTTCCAGCGGGCGATCCGCCCGCTGGATCTTCAAATACTGCGGCGTCACTGCAC
This sequence comes from Rhizobium giardinii bv. giardinii H152, assembly GCF_000379605.1. Lineage (GTDB taxonomy): Bacteria > Pseudomonadota > Alphaproteobacteria > Rhizobiales > Rhizobiaceae > Pararhizobium > Pararhizobium giardinii. The sequence goes on from NZ_KB902723.1 coordinate 1,622, forward strand.
CTTGGCGTCGAGCACCTGAGGCTCTTGTGTAAACTCCGCAACGTTGTCCTTGGTCATCAGACGTGGCGGGAGCTCGACAAGATGGTCTGGCTTCCCACCAGTGAGTTGTGTCAACATCGAATTCATGCCGACGTAACCCATTTCGAATGGATTCTGCACAATCGTTCCAAGGATTTTGCCTTCCTTGACAAGACGATAAGCAGTCGGGTCGGTGTCGAAGTTCACCAGCTTTACGTCGAGCCGGTTTGCGGCTTCGAGCGTGGCTTCTGCGCCGATGGTGGGAGCATGGTTCTGGAAGAAAACACCCGCGATATCCGGCATTTCGGTCAGAGTATCTTCCATGGTGCGGCGACCATCTTCCAGAGAAAGCTTCATCACCTTCCTGGGTTGAACGTCTAGACCGAGCTCCTTGGCTCGCTCTTCAAAGCCTCGATTTCGGTCGATAATGCACTGGACCGCCGGACCGTGATCGAACACGATAACCTTTGCACCAGGCTTTAGGTTTTTCGCCATATAGTCGGCAGCCATGCGACCGCCCAGTTCGTTCGCCGTGACCACGTAGGTGACCCACTCACCGGAACCAA
>NZ_KB902724.1 GCF_000379605.1 Rhizobium giardinii bv. giardinii H152
GGAATCTGGAGGGTTCTGTGAGGTCCGTGCGCTATGCGTGCGGCATTCGCTGATCGGACCTCATTGAAGCCGGATTGAGCGAAGGCGCGGGTTGTTTGGCGCTATGGGGATTTAGCCGAAGCGGCGGATGGCGTTTGGGAAGATCGAGCCTTGCCGGAACGCGTGGACAGGTTTGGTAGGAGATTGTTGGCGATCATTGCAGTGTCTTCGACGCTCCCGTCGGCTGGTTTGCGTCGATGGAACCCTTGGTGGTGTTCCGCTCTCCGTCGCTCAGGCACGATTTGCCAAAACACTTGCCTCGCGCCCTCGGCATGGCGACGCTGATCGTTGCAACGATGCCGCCTGATCTGATCATGAGCTGTTGTTCCATGACGGCCGGCAGACCGGCTGGGTCGGGATCCACGCGCCGATGATCGTCATGGCTCCACCACAACAGGGGCAGCAGTGCGCCAAAGGTGGTGGCTTTGCGTCCGGTTCTTTGGCCGGCTGTTCCGGCGGTGGGACGTTGAGCAGGCTTCGGCACTGGTCCAGCTTCAATTGCCGATGGCCGTTGGCCAGCAGTCCGTAATGACGAATGCGGTGAAAGCCGTCCGGAACGGTGTGAAGCAGGAAACGGCGGATGAACTCGTGGGCATCGAGTATCATCACCTTTTGCCTGCCGCCCGTTCGATAGTCCTTCCATCGGAATGAGACGCGATCTCCATCGATGCTGACGAGGCGGGAATTGGAGATGGCAATGCGATGGGTGTAGCGGCCAAGATAGGCCAGCACCTGTCGGGGTCCGGCAAATGGCGGCTTGGCATAGACCACCCAGTCGATGCGACGCGCTGCTTTAAGGGTTCGATTGAAGGCGACCGGATCGGCCAGGTTGGCGATATCGCCGAAGAACCGAAGTTGGCCCAGATCATAGGCCTGCTTCAGTTCTTCGAGAAACAAACGCCGGAACAGGCGTGACAGAACCCTCACGGACAGGAAGAAGCTCTGCCGGCAGGCAACCCAACGGGACTGGTCGAGCGACAGACCTCCACCCGGCACGATGCAATGGATATGCGGGTGATAATGGAGGTTCTGGCCCCAGGAGTGCAGCACCGCAATGAAGCCGATCTCTGCGCCCAGATGCCTGGGATCGGCAGCAAGCTTGCGCAGTGTCTCGGCGACGGCGTGAAACAGGATCGTATAGACCTGTTCCTTGTTCTGGAAGGCGATCTCGGCGATCTGCTGCGGCACGGTGAATACGACGTGGAAATAGCCGACAGGCAGAAGGTCGGCCTGCCGTGCAGCAAGCCAGTCACGGCTCGCCTGTCCCTGGCACTTTGGACAATGCCGGTTGCGGCAGGAATTATAGGCGATACGGATCGCCTCGCAGTCCTGGCATTGCTGGACATGCCCGCCGAGGCGAGCGGTCCGGCACATCTCGATCGCGCTTATGACCCGGCGTTCGACACGCCCGAGATGAGCGCCGTGTGTTTGACGATATCGTTCTGCGTGGCGGCGAAAGATGTCCGCCACCTCTGGCCCCGCCGCCATGTCGAGGCAATCAACCCGGCGGCACCACCTCCAGCGCCAGCCGGTCTATTGGGCTGGTCGTGCTGCGGATCAAGGTGTTTGACACCTTCGTGTAGCGTGCCGTGGTGGACAGATTATTATGGCCAAGCAATACCTGGATGATGCGGATGTCGGTTCCGCTTTCCAGAAGATGGGTAGCAAAGCTATGGCGCAGCGTATGCACCGTCACTCTCTTATCGATGCCGGCAGCAGTGCACGCCGAGCGGCAGGCAGAATACAGAACCTGAACATCGATGGGCTTGGTCTTGTCCCGACCCGGAAACAGCCAGACCTCGGGTCTCGCCAGCCGCCAATAGACCCGCAGGATCGCGAGCAACTGCGCTGACAGCATGACGTTGCGATCCTTGCCGCCCTTGCCATGCTCGACGCGGATGATGCCGCGTTCGCCATCAATGTCGCGGACCTTGAGATGGACAGCTTCCGAGGCACGCAGCCCCGCTGCATAGGCCGTCGTCAGCGCGGTGCGGGTCCTCAGGCTCGGAACCGCTTCCAGAAACCGCACGATCTCGTCGCCGTTGAGGATCGTCGGCAGCTTGGCGGGGGTCCGGGCATAGGCAATGCGTTCCGGTATCTCGGCATGACCGAGCGTGACGCCAAAGAAGAACCGCAGAGCGCAGACCGTCTGGTTCAAGGCCGGCCACGATAGGCCCGATGATACCAGATGCACCTGAAAGGCACGCACGTCTTCCAGTCCAAGGCGGTCTGGCGAACGGCCGAAATAGCGAGAAAACTTCGTCACCGCATGCAAATACGATCGTTGCGTCGCTGGCGAAAGATTGCGGATCGTCATGTCATCGATCATGCGCCGGCGTAGCGGGCTCATCTCTGTCATCGTCATCTCCTGTTCAAAGGTTGGGCTGAAACAGCCCAATCCTTCAAATCAGAAGCGTATTATGCAAATCCGCGCTCCAAATGCCGCGCAAGCGGCTTCGTTCAATCCCCTTTCCGACTCCGCCTAAATGCATCCCGCTCTAATGGTGCGCCCTGTGGTTTCGCAATGCCCGCTCCAACGCCAGTCCAATCATCATGACGGCAAAGGTCCAGCCAAGCATGTAGTTCATGGACATCAAATGGGTTGGATATGTTGGATAGAAGGCCGTGCGGAAAAGGGCGACGAAATGCATGATCGGGTTGTAGGCCAAGAGGTCCTTGATCTGCGGCGGCATGTACTCAGGAATGAAAAAGACCGCGCTGAAAAATATCTGAATGCGTGAAAAAATCGCCCAACAAAATTTCCACAAGGGAAACAAAAAGATCAGAAAGGAATTGATCAGGCCTATTCCAAAGGAAAACATCGTGATCATTGCGAGGAACTGAACTATCGCAACAGGATTGTATGGTATTGCGTAGCGCGACAGATCAAAGGCGCTAATCATTGCGAAAAAGCCGAGAAAGGCGAGGGTGAAGGATAGGAACTCCACGACACTGCGCGCAATGGAATAGTCGATCGCCTCCACGAATGGGATGCTTGTCACCGATTTGGATGCCTCGAGCGCGGAGGCAGCTTTTATGCTGATCGTCCGGAAAAAGAGAACTGGAAGGATGCCCGTTGTAATGAACAACAGCAGACTGTCTCCGATCATCAAGTTGCGGTGCAGGAACGTAAAGATAACCCAGTGACCAAGGATGAAGACAAGCGCTTCTAGCAAATCGAACAGCTGCATGAAGGCATGCTTGCTGTTACGCAGTCTGACTTCCCGGATCGTCAGCGCACTGACGATCCTCATTTGTCTGGATAGACCGAGCGCAAGTGTATTCATCGACGTATGAGCCCCAGCTGCCAGCGGCAATCAAGCATGGTCACGGATGCTGTAGTACACGAGCGTCAATACCACCCAGGCGCCAAACGCCGACAGGAATACCAGGAGCGTATCGATAAACGTGCGTGGGTAAGACGCAATCTGGGGCAGACCCGGCTGAACATAGGTCGCGAGATATGTCTGATTACTGCTGGCCCGCATACGGGCATTTTCATAGTTTGTTAGAGACGATTCATACAGTTTTGTCGCGATCACAACATCCGTCTGCAGCTGATCGTATTTCGTGACACGTTGGGCGTCATCCAATGCGCCGGGCTTCGATGCATCGACATCGGTGATTTGCGACTGCAAAATTTCAATCTGTTCTTTTGCTGCGGTGATCTGATTCTTGAGGACTGTAAGTCGCGGAGACGTCGGATCCATATCGCTCGAAAGCGCCGAATACTGCGCTTCCAGCGCTGCCAAATCGCCTCGCAGCTTGTTGTTCAGAAGCATCTTCCCTTCGGCTTCCTTGCGAACATCGATACTCTTCTGACCGGATCGCAGTTCGGTCTCGCGCTGGCGAACCTCCTTGAGGCGCGCTTCGGCACGCTCCAGTTCATTTTTGGCGAAGGCCATCTGGGTCTGACGCGCCTTTTCGGAAATGTCGTTGACGAGCTTTTCGCAAAGTGCCTGCAGGGCCGTGGAGATCTTGAGTGCGTCCTGGGGAGAGAAAGCCGTCACCTCAATGGTATTGATCCCGGTCATGATGTCGTAGCTTGTCGAAACCCTTTTGCGCCAGTAATCCACCAAACGCTCTAGAGAGACGTTGTCGGAAAGACGTGAGAACCGGTCAGTGCTGTCCATCGAATAGATTTCGCGCAATCCAACGCTCTTCTCCAACGATTCGACAGCATCACGGCTGAGCGCATAGTCGGCCACGATGTAGCTGTTCGACATCGCCAAGGCCGCATCTGCGGCAACGGAAGAAGACGACATAATGGCGCCATCCGTCGGCCGAACGGAAAAGCGGAACTCTGACATATACTGCGGAGACGCCACGAAAGCGAAATAAAGAGCGCCAATAATTGTCGGTAGGACGACCATGAGGAAAAAGGAAATGGATGTACCGGATAGGCTGCTTTTTGCCTTGGCGACCATGCCCGTAACACGCACAGATTTGTATGTGACGGTAGTTTTGCGAGGAAACGGCTTGGGAATGGCGACTGGGGTTGCAGCCGGCTGCTGGCGGACCGGCCGGACTTCGTCGAGGCGCAACACCAATGCTCCTGTCTCATCGGAGCGCGCCTGTGACCTTTCGAGCTTCGCCGACCGGTTCGTATCCTTCAATGTCGTCTCCTGAACTGGGCGCAATCATAGCGGCAAGGGAGCCTCATAACACAGTTCCACCATTGGGAAAAGCGCTGCGACCCACCGGCGCCAGATGCCTCGACCGATGCAGCTTTAAGCTTAACAAGTTGGCGGCTTTGAGACCGGTCCGTCCCTCAAGCGCTAATTTCTCAAATCGCTGAGCGTGTTCGTAACAGATGCAGCTTGCGCGACTGGCGCAGCGGTCGAGCTGACGAGTGTTGCGAACTTGCGAACCTCGGCAAGAGACGAGTTTGCGATGTAGATAAGGTCACGATTGCGCAGGTTGAAGCTCTTCAAAAGGAAGAAACCGCTCGGATCCGTAAGATCGACCTGGTAAATGACGTTGGTGGTCGGCCCATACGCGGAGAAGTTCTTTTGCGGCATCAGCTGCCGGAGCAGTTCTGTGGACTCTGTCCGGTAGATGAAGATTCCCTTCGCATTCGCCCGCTCGTCGTTCAGGCCGCCGACTTTGGCCAGGGCCTGGTTCAGATAAAGTTGGGACTCGTCGAACTGTATCGATGCATTGGCCGTTGACGCGCCGAAAACCGTAAAGCTCCTGGGCTGGCGGATCAGTGCGACGACGTCATCCGGCTGAACATAGATGTTTTCGCTCGGGTCGGAGATCAGGCGTTCCATCGGAATGGTCTCCGTCCGGCGGCCGCGCGTGATCTGAGCAGAGAGCTGATGTGATTCGATGCGAGGCCCGCCAGCCATGGCGATGACATCAAGCAGTTTTTCTCCGCGCGGAGACAAAGGAATACGTCCGCTATTTGCCACCTCGCCCGTCACCGTGACGGTGTTGGACACGTTCTTGACGACGCTCACAAGAACCTGCGGCTGAACCGCCATGCGCACGAGCGCTTTCTCAATCGATTCCTTGACCTGCTCCGGCGTCCGGTTTGCAGCCTTGATGATGCCTGCGTAAGGAACGGAGATCGTCCCGGCTTCGGAAACCGGCTGCTCAGGAATCTGGGTTCCGCCGCCCCGCCCCGAACTCGAGAACAGGCCGTCAGGCGACGCTTCCCAGATGGAAATAATGACCGTATCTCCCACGCCGATCAGCGCGGAACTGCGCTTTTTCGTGTTTCCAAGGGAGGCCGCGAGTTGCTTGTCAAAGCCCTCGGAAAGAATGGAAACGACATCGGAAGTCACATTGATGAGCGTGTAGGGCGCATATTGCTCCTTGGCCTCGGCCTGGATCTTGTTTGCGCTCGGACCGGAACTGGGCATCGTGCACGAGGACAGGGCAACACAAACCGCAGCTACCGAAAGTTTGGTGAATTTATCCAAAAACTGCATTTGAACCCTGTACACCGGGCTTGCCCGCAAGCCCATTTCCTAATCAAATTCCGGTGCCGCATTGGATATATCAACACCAACGAGTAGACAATGACATCAAAGCCGCAACTCAAGAAAACAACAGTTTTGAGTTAAAGGCGGCGCATTGGCGTCATCAATAGCGGTTTCCGTGCAACACCTCTTCAGAGCATCGCCAGACCTTGTCCTCGAATCGAACCGCCCGCGGCAGTGGAAACGCGTTGAACAGCGCCTCACCCGTGTAGTCCAGTGGCTGCCAGTGGCTATCGATAAATTCCATTGCCTTTTCCCAATCCGTTTCCTGATGAAGCGGGTGAAGATAACTCAAGACCGAATCCCGATCGGCGCCGCCATAAAAATCGATCATGCGATGATCGATTGATCGCGATCCATCGATGGGCAAAAACCCGGACGCGCCATGGTTGGTTGAAAACCAAGCGCAGGGGATGTTGTAGGTCTCAGCAATGACCAAACCGTGAAGACTGGTGGAGAGAATACGCCGGCAGGAGACGATTTCCCGTATTTTGTCCTGCATTCCAGCGATATCCGGGGCGGCATAGGTGTTGATTATCTTAATGTTTTGGGCGAGTTCAGGAGGAATCCTGTAGCGTTCGAGATTCTTGCGCACGGATGCGCGTGCAGTTGCTTCATCCAGTTCGGAAATGTGGACGATCACGCCCAGTTCGAACTCCTTCCTGATGTCTGCAAACGGAAACACACGTGGCAGAAACCAGACCGGATCGCCATAGATGTCGGGAACGTCCACGCCGAGCTTTCTCAGGCCAGCCGCCGTTTGTTTCCCTCGCACCGCATGAACAACCAGTTCGGTATTGTCCGGAACCCGGTAATCGCCGATGGCGCCCGTGGGCCCCCGCTTCAAATCGAAGCCGGTGCCCCACACGTGAACCTTTGCTCCGTACTGAGCATGACCGATGGTTCCGACCGCCGTCATTCTCTCGTTGTCGTGATTAAAAGCAGCTGGCTCTATCTTCAAACCGGAAATTGCCGAGACCATGACCGCGCTCAGGGCATCTCCCAGGTTCGCATCAGGGTGCTGCCCCGTGGTCCAGACCCAGGAGAGGCGAATACGCCCGCTTTTCGCTTCGTTGTCCTTCGAAATAACGCCCGCCGCAGGCGACGCGGCCTTGCGACGAAACAGCCGCCGTGCAGCTCCCAGACCCACCGAAACCACCATCCTCTTATCGTACCCATCGCAAAATGCGCGAAACCAGGCCGTTCTTGGCGCGCATGACCAGTCCAGCTTCTCGTCTGGTCGGGACGGAACGAATTAATGGATGATCGAATGCACTGCCGGTCACGCCTTTTTCCATCATGGACAAAGGGAGCGGGAACGATTCAATGAGCGGATCTTCAGAGAGATATTTCGGTTCCCAGACGTCGTCGATGGTGCGGATGAGAGCATCCCAATTCGTTTCTTCGGTGCGCGGCTGGTACCAGACATCGAGATGGTCCTGCCCAAGACCGCGATAGAGATCGACAAATCGCAAGTCGAGCCCTTCTTCGCTCATCAGATCGATGCGCCCGAGCCCTGATGTTTTCGCCCTCGGCGAGAAGTAGAGACAGGGAATACCGTAGGATTCTGCGAACACCATTCCATGCAGGCTTGTGGAAACGATACGTTTGCAAGCCAGAATCTCGTCCAGACGCTGCCGCAGGCCTTGGATCGAAACAGGCGTTACCGTATTGATTAACTTGATCGCCTGGCGATCCTCCGGCGCAATATCGTGGCGCTTCGAATCAGTTCTGGGATGTGCGTCGTGCTCACGGTCCGCCAGTTCCGACAAATGAAGAATGACACCCAGTTCATGGGTCTTCTTTTTTGGCGCTTCGTGGAAGCGCGGAAGAAGCCATAAGGGATCGCCATAGACTGCCGCCCCGGTAGCATCCGGCGCCAGGATCCGCCGGCTGAACGGGCCGCGGGTAGCGTACGTATGGATCTTGGTATTCGCCGGCCGTACATAGGGGACTTTTGGTTGATCAGTTTGATTCGGGTTGGCGTTCGGCGATGTTCCAGTTCCCCAAAACGATACGTTTCCGCCCGCAAACATATGACCGATCGTCCCGACCGCTGCCAGTCTCACCATTTCGGACTTGGACGCGGTATGCTCCACCGGCAAGCCGGACATCATTGATACGATGACAGGGGACAAAGCGTCGCCCAGATTGAGATAATTGTGATCACTGCTGGTCGTAACCCATGAAAGGGGGATCGACCTTTGGGAACGAACGATTTCAAGGAGTTCTTGCGACAATTTTCACCATTTTCGGCTTTTTCGGATGGAACCGGGAAGTTGATATTCCCACAGAAAGCACCGCCGTTTCAGTTGCGGCGGCGTATACCATATCGATTTAATATGCGAAAGTGGCGCTTGTGGGAGCAAAAGACGAGCGATTGGGTGAGGACGCAGTCCGCTTTGAATTGTTGCGCAACGGCGGTTATTGGACTTGTGGGTATAGATGTATCGTCTTTCAATGAGGTCCCTCTCAATCGAGACACCTCGCGTGCTTTTTGATATTTCACGTCTTGTGCGCAGTTACGAGCAGCCATTTGGCACCGGCGTGGACCGAATCGATCTGGCGATAGGACTTGAATTGTCGAAACGATTTGGCTCTGAATGTCATTTCGTGCATGCCGGCCGTCATGGCGTTTGCATTCTGCCGCAGGCGCTGGGCAATTCTGTTCTTCAACGCCTCCAGCATATGTGGAACGATGGTCTCTCTCCGTTAGAAACCGAGGACCGGTTAACTAGGCTCCGGCTGAAATATGAGCCCCACGTGCACAGCCATTTTCTACCCAAGGGCGACCCAATCGTGTCGGCGCAAACGACCTATGTCGTGGCTTCGCATTCGGGTGTAGGAAAGGTGAGGGGCGGAATGACCCGCCTTGATCCGCTTGGGAAAATGCAGCGTCTGATCTATATCCACGATCTGATCCCCCTAGAGTATCCTGAATATCAACGGCCGGAGACGAAGCAGCAGTTTTCAGGCTTTTTGAAAGAGCTGACGAATGCGCCAGTGATTGCCGTCAGCAATTCGAACGACACTGATCGGCGCGTCAAGAAATATGCGGCAGAAAATGCGTGGCAACTGGCAGGAACCGACGTTATCGTGCCGACGCTGGATTTCATAGACACCCCAGCCACGCCCTTGGCGCCGCCAGTCAACGCATTCTTGCAAAACAGCAGTCCCTACTTTGTCATCCTTGGAACGATCGAACCTCGAAAAAACCATCTTCTGTTGCTCCAGATCTGGCGAGAACTGTCTCAGCGTAAAAATCCGCCCCGCCTCTGCATCATCGGAAAGCGGGGCTGGGAAAATGAAAATGTAGTCGACATGCTGGAACGTTGCCCGGCCATAAGGGACACGGTATTCGAGTTCGCGGGTGCTTCCGATTTTGAAGTTCAGACAATGCTGCAAAACGCAACGGCGCTTCTGTTCCCGTCGTTTGCCGAGGGCCTCGGGATTCCCATATTGGAGGCTGCTGCCCTCGGCGTTCCATGCGTTGCTTCCGACATTCCGGTGTTTCGTGAAATCGCACCGGCCGGAACGACGTTTTTAAACCCTTTGGATGGCGTGGGCTGGCTGGCCGAGATCGTTTCGCGGGCGAGTGATTTGCGCACAATCAGATGAAAGACCAACCTTGACAATCAGTTTCACCAACGTTCACAAGACGCTACGCAAGAAGAACGCGAGAACCAAGGTCCTTGAGGGCGCGGACGCGGAATTTATCCCGGACCGGCTCACTGGCATCCTCGCGCCTCCCGGCAGCGGAAAGACGACGATTGCCAACTTGACGACAGGTAAGCTGCGGCCCGATTTGGGCCGCGTTCGGCGATCATCACTGGTTTCATTCCCGGTTGCAGCTGGTGGAGTTTTCAACGGCGCTTTGACAGGCCGCGAAAATCTTGCATTTCTTTGCCGTGTGTTCGGCTTTGATCCTGTCCCCATCATCCGCTTTGTCGTAGATTTCACGGAGATTGGAAAGGCAATCGACAAACCGTTCAAGGATTTGAATCGGGATGAACGTACGAAACTGATGTTCACTTCCTGCTACGCTATTCCATTTGAGACGTACATCGTCGACGAAAGCCTCATCGGTGGCCGCGGCTCATTCAGGGTGCGATGTGAGGAGCTTGTCCTGGAAAGAATGCAGTCTGCTGGGTTTCTGGTTCTGACGTCATCCCCTAATTTGATCAGAAAATACTGCAGGGACATCTTCATAGTCGATAATTTCAAGATCTTGGAAATGAATTCAATAGAAGAGGCCGAAGCCTGGTTCGGCGCTGAACGTCTGCGCGATGGGAATGGTGAGCTTGAGCTTGTTGGGGAAACCGAAGAGAACAATGAGCTGAATCCACGTGGTTAGTGAGGGCGGAGGGATTGGATCCGGTAGTTTTAGGCTGGGCCAGAGTGTACAATGGTGGGTCCTTCTTAAAAAGTTCTCCAATCGCACCTTCCGGGCGCCGTCTGCATGCACCCGCGTTTCACCCTGAAGGCTGTGACACGCCCGTCCCGTCACAACCTCACTGTTTCCCGTATTTAAGCCAGAGAGCCAAACGCCCGTCGTCGCAACGACTTTCCGAACAAACTCCAGCGACAGCATTAAGGTTGCTTCCAGAATGGCAATCGCCTAGATAGCGGATCGCATGTTTTCAGCCAGCAATGACAGTTTCGTCATGTGAGACTGGGAACGAACAACCTCCTCGGACTCGCCTCCGCACAATCCGGGCCGATACAGCAAACCGCAAGTGGGATCTACATTTCATGTCTAAAGCTCGCGTCATGGTCGATGGCTATAATCTCGCTTTGGAGAAGGGCACCGGAATTGCTACCTACGCCCGAAACCTGAGTGAGCAGTTGTCGGCTCTGGGGCATCAGGTGGACTTGATGTATGGAATTCGATCATCAGTCGGAAAAAATGATCTCCTTGCGGAAGTGAGCTTCTTTGACCCTTCTGTCAAACCGATGAAGACGCAGGAAATCGTCAAGCGTCTGATCACATCCCCATTTGGGGTCACTGCCCGCCGTGTCCCGATCACTGGCAAGGTCATCGCCCGGAACACACCCGGCGGCCTTCCTGCGCATGACCGGATTTTCAATTCACGTAATCTGTACGCGATCTCCCGCTGGCATTTTCGGACCTACGGCCAATTTCTAAACGTCGAATATCCCGGCAGTGCCGACATCGCCCACTGGACCTATCCACTGCCGGTCACACTCAAGAATGCATCCAACCTTTATACCATCCATGATCTCGTTCCGCTGCGCCTGCCCTACGCGACGCTCGACAACAAGAAGGAGTTTTTGAAGATGGTTCGGCGCATCGGTGAGAAAGCCGATCACATCGTTACGGTTTCGGAGGCTTCCAAGCGGGATATCGTCGAGCTTCTAGGCGTTGACGAAAGCCGCGTCACGAACACCTATCAAGCCGTCAACCTACCGAGCCGTATTCTCAACCGAAAAGAAGACGAGGTGCGCGAAGAGGTGTCGTCGATATTCGGCCTCGAACATAAGCAGTATTTTCTCTTCTTCGGTGCGATCGAGCCGAAGAAAAATGTGGGCCGAATAATCGAAGCCTATCTCGCCAGCCAAAGCCGGTTTCCGCTGGTAATCGTCGGTCAGCTGGTCTGGAAGAACGCCAATGAGCTCCGTCTTCTTGGCGTTCCTCAGGATTTGGGAAGATCGACGCGCCAGCAACCGTTCACGGATCCGACGATCAGCCACGCCTCGAAGACCTCTTCGGTTATTCGACTGGAATATCTGCCTCTCAATCTGCTGACGTCTTTGATCCGATGTGCGAGGGCGGTTGTGTTTCCTTCACTCTACGAAGGGTTCGGCTTGCCGATTCTCGAGGCGATGCAACTGGGCACCGCGGTGATCACGGGAAGCGAGGGCGCAAACCCCGAGGTTGCCGGCGACAGTGCATTGATCGTTGATCCGTACAATGTTAACTCGATCACACAAGCGATCAAAGACATAGCAAATGACGACGGTTTGATGGAGCACTATCAGACGGTGGGTCAAGAGCGCGCCAGGATGTTTTCTCCAGAGAAGTACGCTGAGCGCCTTCAGGATCTCTATGCCAAGTTCAAATGACATCTTTGGGGAATGGCACGGCGCACTCTCGTGATGAAGAAATCAGACCACCGATGACCGATCAGAAGCTTTCACTCAACGACCTTCTCGCAAGGGCGAGGGATACAGCGCAGAATATCGGCGATCAAAATACGGCAGCGCTTCTTCTCGAAGTTTGTTCTGCGGCGTCAGCTCTTGCCGCGCAACAGGACGAGATCCGAAAAGAGGCGTTTCGGGATGGCATCCGCGGGGCCGCCAAGGTGATCCGAAACCGGCAAGCATCACCCGGGTCCGCGCTCTCCGAGCTGTTTACGGGTGAAGGAACCAATCCGGATCTCTTTGCGGATGAGCTGGCAGGCATAGCCGGCAATACCGCCGTCACGGTCAACGATCTACGCAAGCTTCGCCAGAAAATAAAGACCGCGCCTGAGGGGAACGACGACATCGATAACGATATCAGGCGTGTCTATTACTCGGTGATGAGCGATCGTAATCCGACATCCGCCGATATTTTGCCGCCAGGCTCCCCATCCAGATCGCTTGACGTCGCGACTTTCGTCATCGAAAAGATTCTGCGCGAGGGCTGGTGGACGCTGGGCAATAGCGGCGTTAACGCGAGCGACAAACCGGTTGGGAAAGTCGGCCTTACTCCAACGCAAAGCTCCAAACCCCAGACGGCCGCCACGACACCCCTGACACTGCTTTCCGCGCTCGTGTTGACGTTGATTGAAAGCAGCAAATCGCGCTGAAGCAGCCGTTGCCGCGCGCTCAAAAGCCTCTTTGAGAGTTGGATTTCATATTCTACGCGCGCAGTTTGTCCACACGCTTCAACTCATTGACATCATGCCGAAGAATAAGATTTTGCAGGGTCGGGTGATCCCAAATCGTCCCGCCGGCAGGTGATGTTAACGGAGCTAGATCGAGCGGAAAGGCATCGAGAAGAGCCTGCGCATCGAAGGTCTTTTGAACCCAGACACTATCGATCGCAGCCATCAGGTTATCCCAATCGGTCAAAGTGTCGCGGTCCTGAGCGTAAACCGGCAGCTCAGTCATCCCCAACCCTCGATAAAGGTCAATGATGCGTAGATCGAGATCGCAGTGGACGTCGAGATTCCGCACTTGAAGGCCCTGCGTCGGGCCGTGCGACGGAAAATGCAGGCATGGAATACCGTAGCTTTCGGCAAAGACCATGCCGTGAAGGCTTGTGGATACGATCCGATCGCAGGACAATATCTCATCGATCTTGTCTTTGATCGACGTCATGCTGATCGGCGTCACGGTGTTAATCAGACGGATATGATCCTTCAGGTTCTCCGGGATGGAATAGCGCTGGAGCTCGGACCTGACGTGGGTCTCGGGATCGCGATCTGCCAATTCTGACAGATGGACGATAACGCCCAACTTCCACTTCTTGATCGGCACCGGCGCATAGAATCGCGGCAGCAGCCACACCGGATCGCCATAAACTCCGACCGTCCCTTCCGGCTTTCCCGTCAGCAGATGCTCCGATACCGGACCGCGTGTTGCGGTCACCGTAAAACCTTTCTCCCCGGCCCCGCTAAAGCTTTGCCAGTCGCTGCGCGGTGCGGAGGGATTTTTCCACATCGACGCGCCCGTTCCCCAGAACCATACGTCTCCGCCGGCAAATCCATGACCGATCGTCCCGACGCATGCCATGCGCAGTGAATTCGATTTTGAGGGCACGCGCTCGATATCGCGGCCAGACAGAAGTGCCACCATCACAGCGCTGAGAGCATCGCCGATGTTGAGATAGTCCATGTTGGAAGTGGAGCCGGCCCAAGACAGGGGGACCTTATGATGACGACGCACATACTCGGCAAGCGCGTTCGATTTTCCGCCTGCCACCCGTGCGGTTAACGCCCTAAAAATCGACTTCACTGAGCTTCTCCTGAATAACCACCGCTTCGTACGAGCACTTCGATTTTTCTGTCAAGGACGAGGTGAATTCCACGGCGGTCGATGGGGCGTCTTGGCGAGAATCGTCCGATAATCCCTGGCACGTTGTCCTGTCCATGAGCAATCTGCGACGTGATACACGCGAAGTCCAAAACGCAGGGGCCCCCATAGCTGATTATTTTCTGCTCCAGCGTCCGACCGAGGAAACAACTCACAGGCTTTCGAACAGCGTGTCGCATTGCAGTCCCGCCACGAGCGTGACAACCAAAAAGTGGCCGGAGAGCTGGCGGCATTTTCCGCCTTTGCTGATCGGCTTCTGGTGAACTGTCAAACAGGCAATCGATCATTCGGAGCCTGTTCATCGTCAAACATAAGTTGATTTATTTCGGTCTCGAGGTCAAAGGCGTGTTCTGCGTCCGGCGCGCTGGCATCCAGGACATTTTCAACGGCGGGAGTGCCGGTTCGAACGTGACGCACGGCAAATCGTTCAGCGAGAAGGGTACGATAACGCCTGGCAACTTCCGGCATCTCGATATGCCCGGCGATCCACTCCTCAATCCAAGCGTGGAAACGCTCGTCCTGTTCAACGGCGTGCCCTGCCTCTCGCGCTCGTTGAAACGCGTTTTCCGCGGCCCTTCGCCTCGTCTCTGCTGACATGCCTTACCTCACACTGTACCTTCATTGACCTGAACATAGGCGCGGCGGTCACGATTTCCATGCCACTCCTTGTCCAATTCCCAAGGGTACCTTCGTCAGTACGTGCGGTAAAAGTGTGGTCAGCAGGCACGCAAACTCATTCGATCAGGCCGTCAAAGACCTCGAGCATCGCATCGCAGATTGCCTTGCCAAGCGTTGCGGCAGTTGCCGCAAGCGCTTCATCATTCATATCACGTGCGGCAATGGCAAAGGACGCACCTTCCGTCGTCACGATTTCCTGTGCACGCTGAATAGCCCAAAGTGCAAAATCACTGCGGCTGCCGATCTCTGTCGTTTCCACGCGTTCTCTCCTGATTTGGTTTAGCGTGTGGCATAACATCCGAGCCGCGGCTCTGCGAGAGCCAAAACAGAATGCGCTTTGCTTCCTCTGTACAGCCCGAACTCGGTTCAGCCGAATGGCATGGCATCGGTCCCATGGCGGTGGAGTGTAACGCGCCGATTTGTCGTCTCAACGTTCGGGGGCGTTACAACAGTGCGGAGCGCAGGCTCATTGTTTGGCGCAATCAGAAGGAAAGATCGAGAACCCGGTCCTCGAAGAGGCGGTTGCGGGAACCTTCGAGATGAAGCCGCATCGCCCGTTCCGCATCCTCCGCGCGGCCATCGGCGATCGCCTGATAGATGGCGTTGTGCTCCTCGAACACTTTTTCCAGTCCAAGCCGCGGACCCATCAGCGACAGGCCATGCAGGTGCATACCAACGGCGATGTGCGGTTTGAGGGCCTCGATCGACGCCGTATAATAGTGATTGTTGGCTGCCTCGGTAACGCACCGGTGGAAAACGAAGTCCGCGTCGGTGCGGTGAAGCTGATGGCTCGTCGCCTCGCGCAGATCGGCAAGGGCCGCGGCAATCTTCTGGAGGGCAGCTTCGTCGCGCCGCTGGGCGGCAAAGAAGGCGGCTGCCGGTTCGATCGTCAGGCGGAATTCGTAGCAGCGCTGGATGTCGGCGATCGTCTTGACGGGTGAATACGCAAGATGCGTGGCAGGCGACGCCTGGGCGCTGACGAAGGTTCCGGCTCCCTGGCGCGAATAGACCATGCCTTCCTCGCGCAGGCGCCCCAGCGCGTCGCGCACGATCGGACGCGAAACACCCATGATCGAGGCCAGTTCATGTTCCCCCGGCAGGCGGGAGTCCGGCGGATAGTTGCCCGAACGAATACGCGCGCGAAGCTGGTCGAAAACGCGATCGACCAGCCTCACCGACTTTCCGCGTTCTGGTTTGGCGGCCTGGCCGGGCTCTCTAATTGAGGGGGCATCTTGCGCCATTTTCTTCACCACGCCTGTTTTTCGCTCCTCGTCCCGTCGGACGTCTCTTGCCTTAGCAGATTCTCGGGAACGAGTTTTAGCAAAGAATTGATATTGCCAAAGCCCCCCGATTTTACGGCACACCGGATTGTGCGGTCATGCCTGTCTTTGATCTCGAACCAGGGAATGCCCGCCTCGATTTCGCCGTTCGGCATCAGCACCGTGGCCCCCAGTTCTTTGAGGATCGCCAACGCCGTATCGCCACCACCCATCATGATCATGTCCGGCCGCGTCTGCACAATCGTTTCGCAGACCCCTTCGGCGAAAAGGCAAACGACGCGTTCGGGCCGCGCCGTCTGCTGGCCTGAGCATCGCACCACCGCCGGAAGTCGGTTAACAGCCCGCGATGTCAGATCGCCGGCAGGCGCATCCACGACGCTTACGCTCCGGCAGCTTTCCGCGAGATTTTCGATTTGGGCGGTCGTGATCGGATCCCGCGACCCGAAAGCGAAGAGGGTTTTCTCCGATGGGGAAAATGTGGGTGGTGTCGCAGTGGGTTTTGCGAACATCCGGGCAAAGGCGCTGCCGAGGCCCCGCGCGCCGACGGCAATCGCGCCCGACCAATCGGTGCTGGCGACCAGATGATCGAGCTCCGCGTCGCTGACGGCATCACAGATATCGATGGGGAAGCATATTTCGGGAAACAACGGCCGAACCGGCAGGGGGGCGTCGACACCGCGCCCCGTGACCGCGCCGTTGATCGTGAAGCGCTGCTGATCGGGAATAGCAGGCGCCACGATAATCCGGTCGCGACCTGAAACCTTGGCGAGCGCCACGCTTTCAGCGGCAACGTTGCCCTTGAGCCTGGAATCGATCTTCTTGAACAGGATGTGGGGTTGCGCCGATCCGAGTGTCCTTGCCGTCGCGGTGATCCTTTCCACCGCTTCGTCGGCGGATAGCGCCCGCGACGCGGTGTTGACCACAACGACATCCGGAGTGTGGGCCAGCGCCGCGGGAAGGGCACCCACCTCGATTGCCACCGCCGCCTTCAGCCCGGCCGCGACGAAAGGCGTGCCGGTATCGAGCGCGCCCGTCAGGTCGTCGGCGATGATGGCGACCTTCAGCGTCATCCGGGCAGGCCCTCAGTGACAGCGTGACAGGCGACCATGTGTCCCGGCCGGGCTTCGCGCCATTCCGGCACGACCTTGCTGCAGATATCCATGGCGATGGGACAACGCGTGTGGAACCGGCAGCCGGACGGAGGGGACAGCGGGCTTGGCACGTCACCCTGCAGGATCTGCCGCTTGCGGCTTCGCTCATGCACCGGGTCGGCTTCCGGGACCGCGGAGAGAAGCGCCTTGGTATAGGGATGCAACGGGTGCTCGAACAGCTCCTCGCGGGTCGCCAGTTCGGCCAGACGGCCGAGATACATGACGCCGACCCGGTCGCTGATATGGCGCACGACCGCGAGGTCATGGGCGATGAAGAGATAGGTCAGGCCGTATTTCTGCTGCAGGTCGAGCAGGAGATTGATGATCTGCGCCTGGACCGAGACGTCGAGCGCCGAGATCGCCTCGTCGCAGACGATGAATTTCGGCTGGCAGGCAAGGGCGCGGGCAATCGCCACGCGCTGGCGCTGGCCGCCCGAAAGTTCGTGCGGATAGCGCGATGCGAAGCGGGGCGGCAGGCCGACATCGGCGAGCAGCGTGGATATCCTCTCCGGCAGTTCCGCCTTGGTCGCGAGTTTGTGAAACAGGATCGGCTCGCCCACCGCCTCGCCGATCGTCATACGTGGATTGAGCGTCGAATAGGGGTCCTGGAAGACGATCTGCAATTGACGCCGATAGGGGCGCATCGCCTTCTCGTCGAGCTCGACGATGTTCCTGCCTTGATAAATGACCTTGCCCTCGGTCGCCCGGTGCAGGTTGAGAAGCGTAAAGCCGGTGGTCGACTTGCCGCAGCCGGATTCGCCAACGAGGCTCAATGTCTCGCCCTCAAGAATGTCGAAGCTGACGTCGTCCAGTGCATGCACGGTCGCTGACCTTTCGCCGAAGGCGCCGAGCCGGATGTGGAAATGCTTGACCAGATTTTCGATGCGCATCAGCGGTTGTGCGCCCATCACGCAGCCTCCAGTTTTCGTTGCGCGACAAAGCAGGCGACACGGTGCGCCCCGGCCTGGCCGATGCCTTCAAGCGATGGAACACGGTCGCGGCAGATCTGCTCGACAAGCGGGCAGCGCGGCGCGAAGGGACAGCCCTTTGGGCGCCGTCCCGGTTCCGGTGGCGTGCCGCCGATCGAGCTGAGGCGGGCCGAGCGCTCGTCGGTGAGTTTTGGGATCGAGGCGAGAAGCCCCTGGGTATAGGGATGGCTCGGATTGGCAAACAGCGCGTCGACCGGAGCATCCTCGACGACGGTGCCGGCATAAAGCACGTTGATGCGGTCGACGAGCCCGGCGATCAGCGCCAGGTCGTGGGTAATCCACACGACGGACATGCCGAGCTTGTCGCGCAGTTCCTTCACCAGATCGACGATCTGCGCCTGGATCGTCACGTCAAGCGCGGTCGTCGGTTCATCCGCGATCAGAAGCTGCGGATTGCAGGCAAGTCCGATGGCGATCATCACGCGCTGGCGCATGCCGCCGGAGAGCTCGTGCGGGTAGGCGTCCAGGCGCTCGTCCGGTCCCGGAATGCCGACAAGACGCAGGAGTTCACCCGCCCGCTTGCGCGCCTGGGCCTTCGTCATGCCACGGTGATAGATCAGCGGCTCGGCCAGCTGCTGGCCAATGCGCATCACCGGGTTGAGCGAGGTCATCGGGTCCTGGAAGATGAACCCGACCTCGCCGCCGCGCACCTTGCGCAGTTCGGCATTCGACAGCTTTTGAAGGTCGCGTCCGGCGAAATTGGCCTCGCCCTTCGTGACCTTGATCTTGTTCGGCAGAAGCCGCATCAGGCTCAACATCGTCAGGCTCTTGCCGCAACCGGATTCGCCGACGATGCCGAGCGTTTCGCCCTTGTCGACATGTAGGTCGATGCCGTCGACGACGGTTGCCGGGCCACGCCGGGTGTCGATCTCGATCGTCAGGCCCTTCACGTCGAGCAGCCGCTCGCCGGTGTTTGTCGCGGGTTCAGGTCGGAAGTCGTTGGCCATCATCATCACTTCGCTCCGCGGGGATTGAGGGCATCGTTGAGACCGTCGCCGAGAAACGAGAAGGCGACGGAGGCAAGGCCGAGAATGGCGGCAGGCGCTGCCAGCAGATGCGGATAGTGCTGCCAGACCCGCAGCCCGTCGGAGATCATGTTGCCCCAGCTCGGAGTGGGCGGGTTCACCCCGACACCGAGGAAGGAGAAGGCGCTTTCAAGCACCATGGCGGTACCGAGGCCGGCGCTGACGGCAACGATCAGCGGTCCGAGCGCGTTGGGCACGACGTAGCGCATGAGAATGAGGCGGTTGGTCAGGCCGAGCGCCTGTGCCGCTGTGATATAGGGTCGCGAGCGGATCGACAGCACTTGCGCGCGCACGAGGCGGGCATAGGGCGGCCAGGAGATCAGCGCCATCGAGCCGAAGACGAGCAGGAAATCGACCCAGACGGTCTCGCGGTAGATGGGGTTGAGGGTCGCAAGGTAGCGGCTCTCCATCCAGCTGGCGATCGGCGATTTCAGCGAGGCATTGATGACGACGACGAGCAGCAGGTTGGGAATCGACATCGTCATGTCGGTCAGCCACATGACGATCCTGTCGAGCAAGCCGCCGAAGAACCCGGCCATTGCCCCCAGGGTAACGCCGATGAGAACGGCGATGAATGTGACGACAACGGCCACAAGGAAAGCAGTTCGCGTGCCATAGACGACGCGGCTGAAGACATCGCGGCCGAGATCGTCGGTGCCGAACAGATGCGACATCGACGGCGCCAGATTGCGTGCTCCGAGATCCTGGCTGAGGAAGTCGTGAGGGGTCAGATAGGGGCCGAATGCCGCCGTGAATGCAAGGATGATGACGACGATCAGGCCAAAGACGGCAAGCCTGTTGCGACGCAGCCGGTACCACGCGTCGCGCCACAGGCTGACGGGCGGCTCGATATCGGTTTCGACAGGAGTGGTCACAGGAACGGTGGACACGGTCAGCGGCTCCTTCTGGTGTCGTTGGCGCGCGGGTCGAGCAGCGGATAGAGCACGTCGACCAGAAGATTGGAGATCATCACCAGGAACGAGCCGATCAACGTGACGGCGAGAATGACCGGGTAGTCGGTATTGGTCAGCGCCTTTACGGTCAGGCGGCCAAGACCGGGCAGGCCGAAGACCAGTTCGACGAAAATCGCGCCGTTGACGATGGTGATCATGATCAGGCCGAGCTGGGTCACAACAGGCGTCAGCACCGGTCGCAGGATGTGGCGTAGCGCCACCATGGTTTCCGGTACGCCCTTGGCCCGGGCGGTGCGGACGAAATCCTCAGACAGCACCTCGATCACGGCAGCACGGGTCTGGCGAACGATCAAGGCGATTGGCTGGAAGGAAAGGACGAGCAGCGGCAACAGGATGCGCACATCAAAGACGCCGCCCCAGCCATAGGGAACGGCCGAGCCGGGCAGCACCATGATCAGGAGCACCATCAGCATGGGGCCAGCGACGTAAGCGGGGATCGCCCAGAGAAACAGCGCGGATCCGAGGATGATGTAGTCGGTGCGGGTGTTCTGTTTAAGCGCTGCGATCAGCCCCAGGGGAATGGCGACCAAAGCGGTGAGGAGGATGGAACAGAGCGCCAGCTTGAAGGAAACGGGGGCGGCGGCCGAGATCATTGCCCAGACGGAGCGGCCGGAACTCAGTGAATTGCCAAAATTCCCATGCAACAGGTTCCAGATATAACTGCCGAACTGGGCGAGGAACGGCCGGTTGAGGCCGGCGCTTTCGCGGATCGCCTCGATGCGCTCGGGATTATAGGCGACGTCGCCCGGCGCGCGCAGGAAGATCAGCTTGATCGGATCGCCGGCGCCATAATAGGCCAGGGCATAAACGCCGAGCATGACAAGCAGGACGGATGGAATCCAGACGACGAAACGGGTCGTGATATAACGCAGCATGGCAGTCTCCCACCCAGTTTTCGAAGGATGATGCCTCGAGCCCTGCGCTGCGGCTCGGGCTCCCGCAATCATACTCCGGCAATCGCAATCTGTGCGGAAGCGGCGCGCGCCTCCGCACAGGAGTATTGGTATCCGCGTCGCGTCAGGCGACCGAGATGTCCCACGGTGCAACGACCTGCCAGTCGAGGTTCTTTTCCATACCGGTCACCTTGTCGGTGGCCCAGCGCGACATGGCCTGGGCGTACCAGGGAATGAAGGTCCAGTCCTCGCGGAAGGCCTTCTGGGCTTCCTGCGCCAGCGCGATGCGCTGCGGATCGTCCACCGCTTTGGTGGCTGCTTCCGCCAGCAGGCTGTCGACCTTGTCGTTCTTGTAGCCGCCGAGCTTGTTCTGCGCATTCGATGAGGTCGAGGCGATGGAGCCCGCCAGATAGGAAACGGCATCCGGAACGCGGGTGCCGACATCGTCGCGGAAGATCTGCACGGCGTTCTGGTCCGGACCGGCATAGGCATCCTGTTGCGGCTTCATGTCGACTGCCGTGATGCCAAGGTTCTGGCGCCACTGCTCGGCGATGAACTGCGCTGCGGCCTCGATGGCTGGGCCTGAAACGCCCACAAAAAGCAGCTTCGGCAGGCGCTCAGGACCGCCATAGCTCGATTCCGCCAGCAGTTTCTTGGCGCCTTCCGGATCGAAAGGGTAGGGTTCGAAGCCGGAATTATCGGCGCCGGGAACAGAGTTCAGAATCTGGTCCGTCTTCTTGTGCGGGCCGTCCGGGAAAGATGCCTTCATCAGGCCTTCGCGATCGACGGCCATAATCAGCGCCTGGCGCACTTTCGGATCGTCCATCGGTGCACGGGACCCATTGAACCAGAAATGCTGGCTGGTCGGGATCAGCGGCCCCTCTGCAAAACTGGCGCCCAGATCCTGCACGATGGTCGACGTAACAAGCTCGGTGTGGGCATTGTATTCGCCGGACTTCAAAAGCGACGTCGCGGTGACGTTGTCTTCAATGGAGTCGATCTCGATGCGGGCAAGCTTCGGCTTCGGCCCGAAGAAGTTCTCGTTGGGTTCGAACACAAGCTTGCCGGCATCAAGGTCGATGCTCGTCAATTTGAACGGGCCGGAATAGACCGCGCCGTTGTCGGGCATGTACCAGTCAGCCACTTCCTCGCCATCTGCGCCGCGTGATTGCGATGCCTTGGTGATGGGGGCGATATGGTTGCCGAGGCGCATGAAGAAGATCGGGTCGGCTTCCGACAGCGTGACGACGACCGTGCCTTCGTCCGGCGTCGCGATGCCGGAAATTTCCTTGGCCTTGCCGGCGCTGACATCGGCGTAGCCTGCCACCTTGCTCAGGACCTGGTCGGCACGCTGGTTCTTGGTGTTCGGCATGGCCGATACATTCCACGAACCCTTCACGTCTTCGGCCGTGATCTTGCTGCCGTCGGAAAAGACGGCTTTAGGGTCGATCTTGAAGGTCCAGGTCTTGTTGTCGGCATCCGGCTCCCAGCTTGTAAAGACGTAAGGATGCAATTCCCCCTTGCTGTCGAAATACATCGGCGACGCCCACCAGGCGGAATTCCAGCGATAGGGAACGCCGCCGCCGCGCAGCGGCGACCAATCCTGGTTGAAGGCTGGGTTTGCGACCTTGAGCACCTGGCCTTCCTGCGCCACGACGATGTGGGCGCTCAGGCCGAAGAGGCTAAAGGCCACGCTCGTCCCTAGGCCAAGTTTCAAGGCGTTGCGGCGCGTCAACTGCGGCTGCGCCGAGCCGGATTCATTGTTTCGATTAGACATCTGATCCTCCCATAGATGCAGTCATCGCGCCCTCCATCCGTCTGGTTCCTGACGGGTACCGCGCCATGATAGGATCAGACACTGGATCGATATTGTAAATATGTCAATATTAATTCTCTGAGATATATCCATCGAAAATTGCTTTTCTGATAAAGGCGTTATAAATCAATAGGATAATTTTTCTCTAGAAATTTCGCACCGGAATTTTTCTTGACAAGTTGTTATGATTGCGGAAAAAGCGGGTGCCTTTACGTGAGATCGAAAAGCGTAGGGCCGGGCAGGAGGAGTTCGCAGGGATGACACATCAACAGATACGCGGCGTCTACAGCGCTGCCACCACGCCGCTCAATGCCGACAATACGCCGGATCTCGGTCTTTTCACTGGCCACTGCCAGCGTTTGCTGAAGGAGGGATGCCATGGCGTGGCGTTGCTGGGCACGACGGGCGAGGCCAACTCCTTCTCATCAGCAGAGCGCCGTCAGATCCTTGAAGCAGCGCTGAAGTCCGGCCTTTCCGGGGATCAGCTGATGCCGGGCACCGGTGTTGCCGCGATACCCGAGACGATCGAACTGACCCGGCATGCGTTGAGTGTCGGCGTTTCCCGGGTCGTCATGCTGCCGCCGTTCTACTACAAGGGTGTTTCCGACGATGGTCTTTTTGCGGCCTATGCGCAGATCATCGAGACGATTGCCGACGACCGGCTCCGTGTTGTGCTCTATCACATTCCTCAGGTTTCCGGCGTTCCCTTGACGCTGCCGCTGATCGGGCGCCTCATCAAGGCCTTCCCCCATACCGTTGTCGGGATCAAGGATTCCGCTGGTGATTTCGCCAATATGCAAGCGTTGGTGACGGCGTTTCCAGGCTTCTCGGTCCTTGCCGGCGCCGATCCGCTGCTCCTGCCGCTGATCAAGGCCGGCGGTGCGGGCTGTATTACCGCGACGTCCAACCTGGTCGCCGATTCCTTGCGGATCGTTTATGACCACGCCAACGATCAGGCCCGCGCTGCGGACGTCGAGGCGGCACAGGTCCGCATCAACGCATATCGTTCCCTCTCGAATTCCTACGTGCAGATCCCGACGATCAAGGCGATGGTCGGACTGAAGACCGGCATTGCCAGCTGGGCACGCCCTCGTCCGCCCTTGATGGCGCTGAGCGCCGCCGAGCACGCCGATCTGGCAACCAAATTCGCGCAACTGCCCTGAGGAGCGACGACTATGCTCACCACCTCCGGCCTGCGGCCTGATGAAATCCCGGCGCTGATGGACGGCGTCCTTGCCGTGCACCCGCTGGAAGAGAAGCGCCTCCAGGCGTTTCTCCCATCACCCTGCGTACAAAACCACGCCGCCAATCTCGCTTTCCTGCCGGACGGGACGCTTGCCTGCGTCTGGTTCGGCGGCACCATGGAGGGCATGGGCGACATCTCGATTTACATGTCGCGGCTCACGCCGGGCTCGGCCCGCTGGTCGCAGCCGGAGAAGATGTCGGACGATCCGCAGAAATCGGAACAGAACCCGCTTCTGTTCATCGCGCCCGACGGCAAGGTCTGGCTGGTCTTCACGTCGCAGACGTCGGGAAACCAGGATGGCGCCATCGTCAAGCGGCGGATCTCTGCCGACGGCGGACGCACCTTCGGTCCGGTCGATATTCTCTGCGATATTCCCGGCACATTCGTGCGTCAGCCGATCATCGTCAATCGCAACGGCACATGGCTTCTTCCGGCCTTTCGCTGCATTGGCCTGCCGGGCGTGCGCTGGACCGGGGATGTCGATACCGCCGCGGTTCTCGTGTCGCGCGATGCCGGCGCAAGCTGGGAGATGGTCGATGTGCCTGGCAGTACCGGCGCGGTGCATATGAACATCGTCAGACAGGGCGGCGGACAGATGGTGGCATTTTATCGCAACCGGTTTGCCGAGCAGATCCTGCGTAGCGTCTCGGCAGACGACGGCATAAGCTGGAGTGCACCGGAGCCGACCGATCTGCCGAACAACAATTCGTCGATCCAGGCAGTTGGCCTGTCAGACGGGCGCATTGCCATCGTCTACAACCATTCCAATGCCTCGATGTCGGAAGCCCGCCGCCACTCGCTGTATGACGAGATCGAGGGGGAAGAGGCGAACCAAGGCGAGAAATCCGAGATCGCCGCGGTCGCTGCGGCACGCAAGGCCGTCTGGGGCGTCCCACGCGCGCCGATGAGCCTGGCCTTTTCCGAGGATGGTGGCAAAAGTTTCGGGAACCGGCGCGATCTCGATACCGGCGATGGCTACTGCCTGACGAATAATTCCAAGGATGCGCTCAATCGGGAATATTCCTATCCCTCTGTGGTCGAAGGCCCGGATGGAGCCTTGCATATCGCCTATACCTATTATCGACGCGCCATCAAATATGTGCGCCTGGCGCCCGTCTGAGGCTGTCGGGGCTCCCGAACGACCCAAGGGCGCTCCGGCAGGAAATTTACAACCTGGAAAAAATGCCGTAGTCAGCGCGTCTTTCGGGCGAAATGAGCGTAAGTACGCTTGATTTTTGAGCCAAATTGAACGTTCGGCCGCCATACAATTTACATGGGCGTCGGCAGCCATAAGATCTTGCTTCCTGTGCACTCATTTAAATTCGATGAGTTCGTGACGTGCTGCGTCAGTCAGTATAAATGCATTAAAACAAAATGTTATGCGGGATCTGAGTCAAAGGCATGGCGGCCGCGGCCTGCTTGCAAGTGAGAAATGACCGGGAAGCGGCAAGTTCGCTATTGCCAGAAAAGTCAATCTTGTGTAACAAATTTACATGTTGTCTTGACCATCTGATGGACGCAGAAGCAGAGACGGGAGGATCCATCATGACAAGCCTGAGCGCCCCCATCACGATCGTGCGTCCCGAAATCATCGAATTCGGCGTCGGGGTCGCGGCAAAGCTTGGAAAATGGGCGGGCGCACAGGGCTTTTCGCGTGCTCTTGTTGTTTCGGATGCCTTCAATGCCTCGCGCGTCGATATTCTCGAGTTGCCAGGGCGCATCACCGTCTTCTCGCAGGTCAAGCCCGAGCCCGATACGGACAATCTGGATTTGCTTCTGTCCGTGGCGAACGAAGCGCGCGCCGATTTGATCGTCGGGTTCGGCGGCGGCAGCGCCATGGACCTTGCCAAGCTCGCGTCCGTCCTCTCCGGTTCTGCGCAGACATTGCGCGACGTCGTCGGCGCAGGAAAGGTTGCGCAACGGCGCCAGGTTGGGCTCGCACAGGTGCCGACGACGTCCGGCACCGGCAGCGAAGCGGGCATCCGCGCTCTGGTTACCGATCCCCAAACCCAGGCAAAACTCGCGGTCGAGAGCATCCATATGTTGGCCGACATTGCCGTCATCGATCCCAGCCTGACATTCACGGTGCCGGCAACGACGACAGCGGCGACAGGCGTCGATGCCATGGCGCATTGTGTCGAGGCCTTTACCAACCGCAAGGCTCATCCGATGATCGATCTTTATGCGATCGAGGGCGTTCGCCTGGTCGGGCACTATCTCGCCCGCGCCGTCGCCGACGGCTCGGATGCGGAGGCACGGGCAGGGCTTTCGCTCGCCTCGCTTTACGGCGGCTTCTGTCTCGGCCCGGTCAATACCGCCGGTGGGCATGCACTTGCCTATCCGCTCGGGACCCGCTGGCATGTCGCCCATGGTGCGGCCAACGCGCTGATCTTTCCGCATGTGCTGGCCTTCAATACGCCGGCCGTTGCCGAAAAGACGAGTAAAGTGATCGAGGCGTTGAACCTGAAGGCAGCGGCAGACCAGGCATCGGTGTTCGATGCTACGTTCGGTTTCTGTGCCGGTCTTGGCATCGAGATGCGGCTTTCCGCGCTTGGCGTGCCTGCTGACGATCTCGCCACCATGGCTGACGACGCCTACGCCATTCGCCGCCTTCTCGACAACAATCCGCGCGAGCTTGGGCGGGACGACATTCTTGCGATCTACCAGGCCGCCTATTGAGACGACAGGCCCGCGCTGACTTGCCGGACCGCCGCAGAGGAAATTGATCATGAGCACATCACGCGTAGCCGTTACCCTCGGCGATCCGGCTGGCGTCGGCCCCGAAGTCATCGTCAAGGCGTTGGCGGCGCTGCCGGAAGCCGAAAGAGCGAATTTCGTCATTGTCGGCAATGTAGAGGCGCTTGAGCGGGCGAACAGGGTAACGGGGACGGACCTGAAATTCTCAGCTGCGCCGGGCAACGGCACTATCGCCGTCGATGAAGTCGCGATCGGTGGCAGCCTGCCTGAGATCGGCAAGGTCAGCCCCGTGGCAGGCGATGCGTCGGTGCGCTACATCAAGCGGGCCGTCGAACTTGCCCTGGCGGGGGATGTCGACTGCATCGTGACGGCGCCGATCAACAAAGAGGCGATGAATCTCGCCGGTCACCATTTTGACGGCCATACCGGTCTTCTCGCCCATCTCACCGGTTCGAAAAGCTCCTTCATGCTGCTTGCTTCCGAGCGGCTGAACACCATTCACGTCTCGACGCATGTGTCGTTGCGCACGGCCATCGAGCGAGCGACTGTCGAACGCGTGCTGGCGACCATCGAGGCCGGCCACAAGCATTTCCTGCGGCTTGGCAGCAAGGCGCGCATTGCCGTTGCAGGCCTCAATCCGCATTGCGGCGAAAACGGCCTGTTCGGCGACGAGGACATGAAATTTCTGACGCCGGCCGTTGAGCTCGCACAGGCGAAAGGGATCGATGTCGTCGGCCCGATTTCAGCCGACACGGTCTATGCTCGTGCCTATGGCGGCGCCTTCGACCTTGTGGTGGCGCAGTATCACGATCAGGGGCATATCCCCATCAAGCTCGTCGCCTTCGAAACCGCCGTCAACGTTTCGCTGGGACTGCCGATCGACCGTGTCTCCGTCGATCACGGGACGGCTTTCGACATCGCCGGCACAGGCAAGGCAAACCATGCGAACATGCTGTCGGCCATCGACTATGCACGACTGGTTGCGCGGTCGCCAAGAGCGGTGGCATAGGCCAGAAGCGCGGAGTGCGCTTGAGAGACGGTCCAGGGCAGCAGGCGGGCGGCCGGTTACCTGAAACGGCCGTCCATCATTTCTTGATCACGATTCTCGACTGCCGTTACGGCAAGTTCCTTGGATGCCGCATAACCCTGTTCGACGTCAAACTCTGGCCCCCCGACATTTGACCACCTCCAGGCGCCTTCCGTTTCCAAGCGTCCCTCCAGCGTCACTCTGCCGATCATTCGTTCGCCCTCATAGCCAACAAAATCGTGGTCAGGCGAGAAATACGACGAGATCCAATAATAGGCATGGGGTTCAGAATCCGGCAGCATCGCTGGTCACTCCTTTGCGTGTGCAAGGTTTGCGTTTGCCCCAAATTTTGCCCGTTGACGGGCTGAAGGATGCTCCCCGTTTCGAAAAAAGGAAAGCCGATATTTTCCGCCTGTCCTATTCCTCGGTTCGGTCGATTGCGCGGGTGATATTTCCGGTCTGGGACCAAAGTCTTGATGCGCTTAGGACCAAAGGCTGAAGCGCGCGGCCTGAATATGGGCCAATATGCGCACACACGCGGCTCGACATCGGGCGGGGCGAAACGATGTCCGGAGGCAAATGATGGAAATGAAGACCGAACCAGTGTGGTATCGTTTCCTCGAGCGCGTTCATCCGACATCGGTCGATGGCGAATTTGCCTCGGTCGAGTTTGAACTGGCTTTTGCGGTCAATATCCGGACGGCCTTGTTGCTTGTGGAGACCACTCCCGCCTGTCGCCGATTTGCCGACGTTGCCATCAAGAATGCAGTCAACTACAGCTGCTTGCGCCATAGCGGAAAGAGAGGCGGGGTTCTCGCCGATGCCCACCGCGCAATTGACGAGGCATTGTGGCGATTGATAACCGAGTTGCGCCATTGCAAGTCGAAGGTCGAAACCTTTGTCGATCTCAGCGCGGTCTTCGTCGATCATGTGACCGATCGCGGGCGTCGTCATGAACAGCTTGCTGCGTCGCGGCCAGCAAAAGCATATCTCCGCAGACCCTAGATGATCAGTTCGCCCCGAGATTGACGGATTGCATCGGACGCAGCTGGAACTCAGCCGCGCCCGAACGCATTTCCGTCTGATTGCGGATCAGGCGATGTCGAAGCGATCCGCGTTCATCACTTTCGTCCAGGCCGCCACGAAGTCGCGGACGAACTTGTCTTGCGTGTCGCTCTGGCCGTAGACTTCGGCAAGCGCCCGAAGCTGCGAGTTCGAACCGAAAACGAGATCGACGCGGGTGCCGGTCCACCTCACTTCGTCCGTATTGCGGTCGCGCCCCTCGAACACATATTTCGAATCCGGCGCAGCCTTCCAGACCGTGCCCATGTCGAGCAGGTTGGTGAAGAAGTCGTTGGTCAGCGTTTCAGGGCGCTTGGTGAAGACGCCGTGCTGGGACTGTCCGGCATTGGCGTTCAGCACGCGCAAGCCGCCCACGAGAACCGTCATCTCCGGCGCGGTCAGCGTCAGGAGCTGTGCCTTGTCGATCAGCAACTCCTCGGGCGAAATGGAATATGCGTCCTTCTGATAGTTGCGGAACCCGTCGGCGATCGGTTCGAGAACGGCAAAGGAGTCCACATCGGTCTGCTCCTGCGTCGCGTCGGTGCGGCCAGGCGCGAACGGAACCTCGATGTGGCGGCCGCCGTTTGCCGCCGCCTTCTCGATGGCTGCTGCGCCGCCGAGGACGATGAGGTCGGCGAGCGACACCTTCTTGCCGCCAGGCTGAGCGTCATTGAACGCCTTCTGGATGCCTTCAAGCGTCTCAAGCACAGTCGCCAGTTGGGCCGGCTGGTTGACTTCCCAGTCCTTCTGCGGGCTGAGACGGATGCGCGCGCCGTTTGCGCCACCGCGCTTGTCGGAACCGCGGAAGGTGGACGCAGACGCCCAGGCCGCCGAAACCAGCTGGGAGATCGGCAGCCCCGATGCGAGGATCTTGCCCTTGAGATCGGCAATGTCCTGCGCGTCGATCAGGACGTGGTCAACGGCGGGGACCGGATCCTGCCAGATCAGTTCCTCTGTCGGAACTTCAGGGCCGAGATAGCGCGCGCGCGGGCCCATGTCGCGGTGGGTCAACTTGAACCAGGCACGGGCGAACGCATCAGCGAACTGATCCGGGTTCTCGAAGAAGCGCCGCGAGATCTTTTCGTAGGCAGGGTCGAAGCGCAAGGCAAGGTCGGTGGTCAGCATGGCCGGCGCATGACGCTTGGACGTGTCGTGCGCATCCGGCACGGTGCCGGCGCCGACGTCGTGCTTCGGTTTCCACTGATGCGCACCGGCCGGGCTTTTCGTCAGTTCCCATTCGTAGCCGAACAGGTTCCAGAAGAAGTTGTTGCTCCACTTCGTCGGCGTCGTGGTCCAGGTGACTTCCAGGCCGCTGCTGATCGTGTCGCCGCCCTTGCCGGTCCCAAAGCTGCTCGTCCAGCCGAAACCCTGCTCCTCGATGCCGGCTCCTTCCGGCTCGACGCCGACATGCGAAGCGTCGCCGGCGCCATGGGTCTTGCCGAACGTATGCCCCCCCGCGATGAGAGCGACGGTTTCTTCGTCATTCATCGCCATGCGCGCGAAGGTCTCGCGAATGTCCCTGGCCGCAGCAAGCGGATCGGGGTTGCCGTTCGGCCCTTCCGGATTGACATAGATCAGGCCCATCTGCACGGCGGCGAGGGGCGTTTCGAGATCGCGTTCGCCGGAGTAACGCTTGTCGGCAAGCCAGGTGTCCTCGGCGCCCCAATAGACGTCTTCCTCGGGCTCCCAGACATCCGGCCGGCCGCCGGCAAAGCCGAACGTCTTGAAGCCCATCGATTCCAGGGCAACGTTGCCGGTGAGGATCATCAGGTCGGCCCAGGATATCTTGTTGCCGTATTTCTGCTTGATCGGCCACAGCAGCCGGCGCGCCTTGTCGAGGTTGACGTTGTCAGGCCAGCTGTTGAGAGGCGCGAAACGCTGCTGACCGGCTCCTGCACCGCCACGGCCGTCGCCGGTGCGGTAGGTGCCGGCGCTGTGCCACGCCATGCGGATGAAAAGCGGACCATAGTGACCGAAGTCGGCCGGCCACCAATCCTGCGAATCGGTCATCAGCGCGTGGAGATCTTTCTTCAGGGCTTCCAGATCGAGTTTCTTGAACTCCTCGGCATAGTCAAACCCCGTGCCCATGGGATCGGACAGGGAGGAGTTCTGGTGGAGAATCCTCAGATTCAACTGGTTCGGCCACCAGTCCCGGTTCGACCTACCGCCATGAGCCGTGTGCGTGTGCGCGACCGGACACTTGCCCGCGGTTTCGACTTTTGAATCCATAGTGTTTTTCTCCCTTGTGATCACATGAAGCGGACCATCCGGTGGTCGTCCTCAAGCAAAGAGCTCAAGGGGGTTCGGCGCCGGGTTGGACTGGACGTCAACAAGTTGCGCGCCGCTGGTGGCCGTTCCATGGCGGTTCCTGGCGGCAGCTGCAATTCGTCTTCGCTATCGGCACTATAGCCAAGCCCGTTCATTAATTTAAGTTGGATTTTCTGATAGCGGCGATAAGGTCCGGTTATGACAAATTTGACACTGAAGCAGTTGCGCTATTTCGAGGCGTTGGCCCGACAGGGGCATTTCGGGCGCGCGGCAGATGCATGCGCGATCTCCCAGCCCGCCTTGTCGATGCAGATCAAGGAGCTGGAGGAAACGCTCGGCACGGACCTCTTCGAAAGAGGCCCGCGACAAGTCCGGCTGACCAATTTCGGAGAAGCGTTTGCCCTGCGTGTCCGTGACATCCTGCGTGCTGTCGACGAACTGGGCGACTTGGCGCGCGCTTCGCGGCACCGGCTGGTCGGGCGGTTGCGGATCGGCGTCATCCCCACGATCGCGCCTTATCTGTTGCCTGCAATCATCGGCAACCTCACGCGCATGCATGAAGGCCTTGAGATTCATGTGCGCGAGACGTTGACCTCGAAGCTCGTCCAGGAGTTGGCGGAAGGCCGGCTCGATACGGCAATTGTTGCGTTGCCGGTCTCAGAGCCTTCGTTGACCGAGGTTGCATTGTTTTCCGAGAATTTCGTGCTGGTCCGGCCAGGCGAGGACGAGGGCAAGCCAGTTCCCAATCGCGAAGCGCTTCGTGAAATGAGGCTTCTTCTGCTGGAAGAGGGGCATTGTTTTCGCGACCAGGCCTTGTCGTTCTGCAATATGCATTCGGCATTGCCGCGCGAGTTGCTGGACGGCAGTTCTCTGTCCACGCTGGTGCAAATGGTCAGCGCCGGCATTGGGGTCACCTTGATCCCGGAAATGGCCCTTGGGGTGGAGACACGCTCGGCGTCTGTGTCTGTCGCGCGCTTTCACAGTGTCCAACCCTCGCGAACCATTGGCATGATTTGGCGCAAGACAAGCCCCCTGGCCAAGCAGTTCCTGCAAATTTCGGACATCGTTCGCCATTCAGCCGATGCGATGCGCGAGCAATACGATCCAACATAAGCGACAGTGAACGCTCGGACCCAGCTACTACATGCTGCCAATGACGCCCGCCTTCCGGCTCGGGCTCAAGATCACCGAGTATGGGCGTTGCCGGCTTGTACGTTGATTTTAAATGCAATTTTCGCAGCGATAGCCGCTTCGCGAAAACGAATCGCAAATCGATTCGTGGTTTAAGCTCTTAATAAGTCCACACTTTAAAAAATGGTGTCATTCGGAATGGGCACGCGTCTTCGTTGCGCAGTTTCCGCCACGCTTTTAAGGCCACTTCGCCTTCGTTGAAATGGCGGCCGCTTGAGTCAACCTGGATGAAAGCACCTGATCGGCAGCTTCGAAATTGAAGCAAGAAAATTGGGTCGCCGTGTTGCAAGTTCAGCAGCCGTTTGCGAAATCGACGTGATTATCACCAATCCATATTGGTTCCCGCTCCATCCGGTTCAGGTTCGGGCAAGCCTGTTCGCTCATAAATTGTTCCCGTGAGCGGCAACGCTTGATTTTGATATCCGTCACTGCCTCAGGGGCAGGCGGCATATGCCGGCACGTCGACGCGGGCGGTTGTCGAAAATCTGGCTCACATTTTCCCGGAAGCTGGCAGCCGGGAAAATCCAGGCGGCGGGATAATACAAAGGGTTTCATTTTATGACTTCGACCATTCCCTCCCTCAGCGTCAGCCAGATCCGGTCACTCACGACGACGGCAATTGCAGCCTGGACCACCGAAGACATTGCTGCGCTGTCTACGACGCAGATCAGGGCCCTTTCGTCGACCCAGGCCGCAGCCCTCGAAACGGAGGACCTTGCTGCCTTTTCGACGACGCAGATCCGCGCGATATCAGCGGCGGCTATCATCAGCCTGAGCCTGGACCAAATGGCCGTTCTGACGACGGACAAGATCGAAAGCCTGATAACGACCCAGGTCGCCGCCCTCAGCACCAAGCAGGTGGGTGGGCTGGATTCGGCACAGGTCGAGGCCTTGACCTCCTTGCAGGTTGCCGCCCTGAGCTCGGCGCAGCTTCAGACTTTGACCACCGATGAAATCGTGACGCTGTCGACGGCCGACATTGCGGCGATCACCTCGACTGCGATAACGGGGCTTTCCACCGACAATATTGCGGCGCTCAGTACCGCCCAGGCGGCTGCTCTGAAGACGAGTCAGGTCGCGGCGTTGAAGACAACCCAGGTCGCAGCCCTGACATCCGGGCATCTCGCGGTGCTGACCGCCTCGCAAATCGGCGCCTTGAGTTCGGGGCAAATCCGGGTTCTGTCCAGTGAGGACATCGCCGCCCTCTCCACAAGCCAGGTTGCCGCACTGAGCGCGAAGGCGGTCGCAGGACTGACCTCCACGCAGATCGTTGCCTTGTCGACCGATCAGGTGGAGGCCTTGACGTCGTCGCAGGTGGCGGCCCTTAGCGCGACGCAACTTGCCGCTTTGGGCGCGGACGACGTGGTGACCTTTTCGACCGCCGATATTGCGGCGATCAGCTCGGCGGCCATAACCGGACTGTCCACCGGTAGCATCGCGGCACTGGGCTCCGCCCAGGCGGCAGCCATGAAGACGAGCCAAATCGCCGCGTTGAAGACAAACCATGTCGCGGCGCTGACGTCAGTGCAGGTCGCAGCTCTGACAACGGCGCAGATTAGCGCCCTGAGTTCGGCGCAAGTCACGGCGCTGTCCACCGACCGAATGGCCGCTCTCTCGACGGACCAGATTGCCGCTCTCAGCACCAAGGCGATTTCGGGCCTGACCTCTGCGCAGATCGATGCCTTGTCGACCGATCAGGCAGCGGCCCTTACGACTTCCCTCGTCGCCGCCATGAGCTCGACCCAGATCGCTGCACTGGACGCAGATGACATTGCAGCCTTCTCGACGGCCGATATCGCGGCGATCAGCTCGTCTGCCATAACAGGGCTTTCCACCGACAGTGTTGCTGCACTCAGCACCGCCCAGGCAGCGGCGCTGAAGACGAGCCAGGTTGCGGTGTTGAAGACGAGCCAGATCGTCGCCCTGACGTCCGAGCAGATCGCGGCGCTGACCACCTCGCAGTTCAGCGCCTTGACTGCGGCGCAAGTCAAGGTTCTCTCGAGCGACACCATTGCGGCTCTCTCCACCGGCCAGGTCGCCGCCTTGAGCACGAGGGCGGTCACCGGTCTGACATCCGCGCAGGTCGATGCCTTGTCCATCGACCAGGTCGAGGCTCTGACATCATCCCAGGTTGCGAACCTCAGCTCGACGCAGATTTCTGCTTTGAGCGCGGCAGATCTGGCAACCTTCTCCACGGCCGACATCGCGGCGATCGGCTCGTCTGCCATAACCGCACTTTCCACCGGGATTATCGCAGCGCTCAGCCCCGAGCAGACGTTAGCCCTGAAGACGGGCCAGATAGCGGCGTTGAAGACAAGCCAGATCGCCGCGTTGACGTCCCAGCAGATTGCAGCCCTGACCCCGTCGCAGATCAGCGCCCTGAGTTCGCTGCAGGTCACGGCCCTCTCGAGCGACAGCATCGCCTTGCTGGACACTGACCAGATTGCCGCCCTGAGCACCAAGGCGATTGCGGGGCTATCCTCGACGCAGATCGATGCCTTGTCCACCGCGCAGGTCGAGGCCTTGAGTTCGTCCCAGGTTGCGCACCTCAGCGCGACGCAGATTGGCGCCTTCAGCGCAGCAGATCTGGCGACCTTCTCGACGTCCGAGTTGGCGGCGATTACCCCGGCCGCCCTGTCCGGGCTATCCAGCGATAATATCGCGGCTCTCAGCACGGAGCAGGCTGCGGCCCTGAAGACAAGCCAGATCGCGGCGCTGAAGACAGCCCATGTCGCCGCGCTGACGTCCGAGCAGATCGCGGCGCTGACCACGTCGCAGATCGCAGCCCTCAGTTCGGCGCAGATAGCGGTCCTGCCCAACGACAGCATCGGTGCTCTCGCCACAGACCAGATTGCCGCCCTGAGCACCAAGGCGATCGCCGGTTTGACCGCATCGCAGATCAATGCCTTTTCCACCGCCCAGGCTGCGGCTCTGACCTCCGCGCTTGTCGGTGCCATGAGCTCGAGCCAGATAGCGGCACTCTCTTCCGAGGACATTGCGACCTTCTCGACGGCTGATATCGCGGCTATCAGCGCGACGGCCCTGTCCGCACTTTCGACCGGCAACATCGCGAGCCTCAGTGCCGACCAGGCGGCGGCTCTGACGGCAAGCCAGGTGGCAGCACTGTCTTCCAGCCAGATCGCCGCGCTGACGAATGACCAGATCGCCGCGCTGACCACGGCACAGGTCGGCGCCCTCAGTTCGGCGCAGGTCGCGGCTTTGTCCGACGACAGCATCGCCGCGCTGGACACGGCGCAGATTGCCGCCCTGAGCACCAAGGCACTGGCGGGCCTGAGCTCCACCCAGCTCGGCGCCTTGTCCACCGAGCAGGTCGAGGCATTGACGCCGAGTCAGGTTGCAAGCCTGAACTCGACGCAAATTGCCGCTCTGGACACGGCGGACCTCGCGACCTTCTCGACGGGTGACATCGCGGCGATCAGCTCGTCGGCCCTGTCAGGGCTGTCGACCGGAACGATCGCCGCGCTCAGCGCTGAGCAGGCGGCGGCCTTGACGACAAGCCAGATGGCAGTGCTGTCTTCCAGCCAACTCGCCTCGCTCACGTCGGGGCAGCTTGCCACGCTG
The DNA here is from genome assembly GCF_000379605.1 of Rhizobium giardinii bv. giardinii H152. Lineage (GTDB taxonomy): Bacteria > Pseudomonadota > Alphaproteobacteria > Rhizobiales > Rhizobiaceae > Pararhizobium > Pararhizobium giardinii. The sequence goes on from NZ_KB902724.1 coordinate 35,946, forward strand.
ACGACGTCGCAGATCGGTGCATTGAACTCGAACGCTATATCGGGATTGTCGAGCGCCAACATAGCAGCGCTTTCCGCAGATCAGATCGCCGCCCTGAGCACGCTGGCGGTCGCAGGCTTGACCACCACGCAAATCGAAGCCCTGAGTACCGACCAGCTGGACGTCTTGTCTTCTGCGCAGATCGGAGCGCTCGGCAAGGAGCAGGTGGCCGTTCTGAGCGCCGAGGATCTGGCAACCTTTTCAAATGACGAGATCGCGGCGATCAACTCTGCTGCCATACTTGGCCTTTCAGCCAGCAATATTGCGGCTCTCAGCCCCGACCAGGCTGCGGCCCTGACGACCGGCCAGGTGGCGGCGCTGTCCTCCACCCAGATCGCGGCGCTCGATTCCAGCCAGATCGCCGGCTTGACCCCGGCGCAGATCGGCGCCTTGACGTCTGCGCAGGTCGCGGCTCTATCGCCTGACGGCGTCGCCGCCCTCTCCACCACCCAGATTGCAGCCTTGAGCGCCACGGCGGTGGGTGGTCTGACCTCCTCGCAGATCAGCGCGCTCTCCACGACGCAGGTCCAAGCCCTCTCATCGTCTCAGGTGGCAGGCCTCAGCTCGACGCAGATGGCCGCTTTGAGCGCGGCGGACCTGGCTACCTTCTCGACCGCCGAGATCGCGGCGATCAGCTCGTCTGCCCTATCCGGCCTTTCCACCGGCAACATCGCAGCCCTCAGCTCCGAGCAGACCGCAGCCCTGACGACCGGCCAGGTCGCAGCGCTGTCGACCAGCCAGGTCGCGGCGCTGGGTTCGACCCAGCTTGGCAACTTGACGACGGCGCAGATCGAGGCGCTGAGCTCGGCGCATGTCACGGCATTGTCCACCGGCGGCGTCGGCGCGCTCTCCACGGCCCAGATCGCCGCGCTCAGCACCAAAGCGCTCACGGGTTTTACCTCCAGGCAGATCGATGCCTTGTCGACCGCGCAGGTCGAAGCTCTGACCTCCCCTCAGGTCGCAAGCCTCGACTCCACACAAATTGGCGCTTTGACGGCGGCGGACGTCGCTACCCTTTCGACTGCCGACATTGCGGCGATCAGTTCGTCGGCCATTTCCGGTCTTTCAACCGGCAATATAGCGGCCCTCAGCTCACAGCAGATCGCCGCCCTGACCACAAGCCAGGTGGCGGCGTTGTCATCCGGCCAGGTCGAGGCCGCCCAGCTCGGCAACTTGACCACCGCGCAGATCGGTGCCCTGAGTCCGACCGCCCTTTCGGGGCTGTCGACGTCCACCATCGCCGCACTCTCCACCGACCAGATTGCCGCCCTGAGCACGAAGGCAATCGGGGGGCTTACCTCGGCACAGATCTCCGCATTCACAACCGGCCAGATCGACTCGTTGTCTCCCACGCAGGTCGCCTCATTGGGATCGGCGCAGTTGGCGGCCCTGTCGAGCGGGGACATGGCGAGCTTCTCGACCGCCGATATCGCAGCGATCAGCTCGTCCGCCATACCGGGATTGTCCACCAGCAATATCGCTGCCCTCAGCCCCGAGCAGGCGGCAGCCCTGACGACAAGCCAGATACCGGCGCTGACCTTCAATCAGATCAAGGCCCTGAGTTCCAGCCAGATCGGCGGCCTGACCACCGTGCAGATCGGCGCCCTGAACGCCATACAACTTGCGGCGCTGGGTACGGACACGATTGCCGCACTGTCCACCAGCCAGATTGCCGCCCTGAACTCCAAGGCGATCGTCGGGCTGACCACCGCGCAGATCGGCGCCTTGACGACTGAACAGGTGGAGGCATTGACGGCGGCCCAGGTCGGAGGACTGAGCTCGGCGCAAATCGCGGCACTGACCACCGAGGACCTCGCGACCTTCTCGACCAGCGATATCGCGTCGATCAGCACGTCTGCCCTTTTCGGACTGTCGACCCAGGATATTTCGAGCCTGTCGAGCAACCAGATATACGCCATAACCACGACCCAGATTGAGGCGATGGATGCCGAGCGGATTGCTGCAGTCGTTTCAGCCTACCAGTCATTCTGACGGTGGGCTGCGCGGCGTTGACCAGATGATGCAGGGCGGCGTGCGCTTGTTCGACGAGCCGATGGGACAGTTTGTCGAAAAGCGCCTGTCGTCGGGGCTCCGGGCTGCTAGCCCGGAACCCTCGAGGGGGAAACCGGTGGAGGCCGTCATCGCGCTAAGCATTGCCTTCGTTGCCAAGGAATTGATCACGCAGCGTCCCGGCGAACGACGCCTTCCCAAGCCTATCCCTGTCTCGTGGCATTTGCTTTTGGACTTCTTCATGGCTTCGGATTTGCTGGCGCGCTCAAGGGGACGGGGTTGCCACAGTCGGACGTGCCGGTAGCTCTGCTGACCTTCAATCTTGGCGTCGAGGCCGGCCAGCTCCTCTTCGTGGCGGCGGTGCTGATTTTGTTCTGGGCATACCGCCGCCCCCTTCGCCTGATGGCCGGTCGCCCAGCAGCCATACGCTGTACCTCGCTTACCTCGGGTTGGCATGGGGGCTGGCTGGCATTCTGATGTGGCCCGCCATTGCGGTCTGGCGGCAACAGTATCAGCAAGACGGCGAAGCTGACCGGCTGCAGCGAAGCGCAGGTGAAGCGCGTCTGGGCTCGACATCAGAAGGAAAGCGGGAAGCAGGAAATGTTGTCGCAAAAGTTGAGTTCTGCGACTGTGCAAAAGTCAGTTGCAAAACCGTCGCTTTGATCGGGAGTTTTCGCGACAAGGCAAGGTCGCGAGAGGTGGTTTTCTTCCGTAGCTTCCCTCGATCGGAACGAGAAAGAAGCGCCATTTCGCGACATTCGTGGCCCTTCTCAAAACCTGCCCTTCGCGCAACGGCTCGAGTCGACCCTTCTGCTACGTTCACCGGTCACAACGGGACCAGCAGTCATGACCCAAGGCTGCCACTTCGGGGCCAGTCGCGGATATGGTCGCCCGCCTGTCCTGCCGCCCATTTTGGGCACTTGGGTTCGGATGACCACGGCGTCCGCGCTGGTTCATTTCTCGGGAATGCCGGCACGGATCAGACCTGCAATGACGTGCTGGAGGTGTGGCAGACGACGCGAAACCGGCAGGGCGGCATGCCGCGCGATCGTGAAATCGGGCTGCAATTCGAGGAACCTGCGCGCCGCCCAGCGAGCCGTCGCAAGATCGTCGGCCATCGCCGCCCAGGACGCCAGCATGCGGTAGGCCCAGGTGACATTTGGATGCCGAGTGACGACGTCCGTTGCGATTTCGGCCGCTTCCTTCCAGCGCCCCTCCAGCGAAAGCGTTGCCCCCACGCCCATCTTCATGTTGAACGCGAAAGGGTCCAGCGGACTTAAGGCCATGGCTCGTTCGAAGCGAGCGCGGGCGTTTTCCGGCTCGTTCTGATAGATGCCTACCCAACCGAAGCGATTCCAGGCCCAGGCATTGTTCGGGTCCAGCGACAAGGCGGCCTCGATGAAGGTAAGGCCCTTCTCGATATCTCCCGCGAGGCTGGCGGCCGAACCGCAAGCCGTCAACGCGGTCGGATCGTTCTCGATCAGGCCGGTTGCCTTTCCTACCTCGTCCATCGCTACGGCCACGGTGCCGGCGGTGTCATTCGTCCAAAGATACTGTGCTGACAACGCAAGGCACCATGCCAGCAACGCATGCGCCCGACCGTAATTGGGGTCGAGGTCGATCGCCTGTCGCAGGATCGCCACGGCTTCGTTCATGGATTCGGAATTTTGGCCCCACAATTTGGGAAAGGCCCGCATGACCAGATCGTAGGCACCGAGATCCGCCGGCGGCGTGCTCCTGGCTGCCTCGATTTCCGCCAGGCGGACCGCTGGATGGATCGCGCCGGCAACCTGCGCCGCAATCCGGTCCTGGAAGGCGAACAGCTCCGACGTATCGCCCTCATAACGGTCCGACCAGAGCTGGTTGCGGGACTGCGCGTCCACGAGCTGCACGGAAATGCGTAAACGGCTGCCTCCACGCCGCACTGTGCCTTCCACGACATAGGCAACCCCAAGTTCTTCGCCGACCTCGCGCACATCGATGAACCGGCCCTTGAAGACGAAGGCGGACTGGCGGGCGATCACGAAGAAATCGCGCACACGCGACAACGCAGCGGTTATCTCCTCAACGACGCCGTCGACGAAGTAACCATCATCGCCACCGCTCAGATTATCGAAGGGCATGACAACGATCGAGGGCTGGTCACGACGCCTGCGGGGCACCGAGATAGAGACCTGTGCGGGACCAGCCGGCGACTGCGCCACAACAGGGCTTTGGTCCGGCGTCCCGTCGATCTGCCCGGAAAGCAAGGCCTGTGTGGCTTGTTCCGGCTCCACGCCCAAATCGCGACGCAGGACCTCCTGGCACAGCAGATATTGTCGCAGCGCCGCATTAGCCTTGCCGCGATCGAGGTAAATTCGGATCAGGGCGCGATGCGCCTCCTCGGCAGACGGATCGGTTTTTAAAAGCCGTTCCGCCAGACGCTCGCAAGATAGTTCTTCAGGCGAGCCACCGCGCGGCGAGGCGAGGCTGAGACGCTCGACCAGTTCAAGGGCAGTGCGGCGGTAGCCCATCCTGTAGGGTGCGAACCATTCCACCCCCTCCGAAGCAGGCTGCGCGCCGAGCAGATCGCCAACATAAAGGTCGGCAGCGAAGGCGAGAGCAGCAGCATCGTTTGCCGAAGCTTTGTGATCGAACAGCCAGACATCGACATCGTCGTCACTCGCAGTCAGCACGAGGCACTCGTTGTCACCGGCGATGTGGATTGCAGCTCCCTCGCCGGATGGAAACACTCGCCTGATGTCCACCAATGCCTGACGCAAACTATTGCGTGCCTGGGCTTCGCCGCGATCCGGCCAGAAGGCTTCAGCCAAGGCTTCACGCGTCCGCCCCTTCTTGCCGGCCAGCACAAGCGCCGCGAAAACCAAGGCGGCCTTTCGCGTGGCAAAACGGACCGCCCGGCCTTGCGGGGATACGAGATCGAAACCGTCGAACAACCGAACACGCATGGGAAAGCCTTCGTTGCCCGCGGTCACGATAACATTTGCGGCTGTCGTTTTAACGCAGATTTAGCGCCGCTGCCGCCTGCAACGAAAGTTTTTTCACGCCCGGACGAATGGTGGCCAAGCGCCGGCCTGCGAATCTTGTCCCATCGAAATTTGAAAAGTGGGAGACCAGCATGGCACATTTTCAGGTCAATACGGGGTTCGGGAACCGCAACCTCGGCAAGACGCTGAGCGAGTATCTCGGGCCAATCCTTGCGAGATTGGACAGCTGGCGGCGCGAAACGGCCCAGCGCCGGGCAATTGCGGACTTGACCGACGATACATTGCGCGACGTGGGCTACTCACCCGATGCTACGCCGAAGCCGGTCATTGAGATCGAAGCGGGCCTGATGAGCAAGCTGATGTCCATGCGCTGAGGGCTAGGCAGTTCCGGTCGCATTGCGGCAACAAAGCGATCGATCGCCGAACCCGCGGCGTGAAGACCACCAAGTCAGCGGCTTCATATAACATGGCGGCTTTGCGCAACACGACCAACCGAAATTGCCGCGACCGCCCCTGATGGCCCAGGAATGCAGAACCGCAGCTCGGTCGGGATTCTGGCTCTCCGTCGGCGTGCCGATCCGCCGCGCCAGGTCGGCCCGGAGATCACCGGAATCGAAATAGGCTCGCATCCGGAATTCATTGAGAAGCTTTCGGCCTACCCCTCGTCGGCCGTCGCCGTGCCGCACCTTTTTCAGAAACGCTCTGCGTGGCGTAGCGGCAGGTGAGCGTCACGACCAAAATAATTCATCCTGTGGCTGGCTTGATTGCGATCCTGACCCGCGATCGCTTCGGAATTTCGGTAATCGGGAATATGGAGCCCGGTGGTTTCACAAGGGTTCGGTCTCGTAAAAATTTGAAAATTGATGGCCTTCGTCCAGAGGACCGCATCGTAGCGGTCCTCTGTCATTTCGGATTTATGCCCGCGCCGGTGTCCTTGCGGGCACGATGGCATTGACCGCAACCGCGACGGCGATGTTCGCCGCAAGGGCAAGCAGGCCGGTGTAGATGGTGAACGGTTCTCCACCGAGGCTGATCAGGTGCAGCGGCTTCCAGCCGGCATCCCAAACGAGGAAGGTGCCGCCGATGAAGCCGACGAACCAGCCTGCGAGCAGGCTCGGTGCACGGAACCAGTTGGTATAGAGACCGAAAACCAGGGCCGGAAGCGTCTGCAGGATCCAGATACCGCCAAGCAATTGCAGGTCGAGGGCGAACTGCGTCGGCAGGAAGATGATGACCAGCAGGGCGCCCACCTTGACGACGAGCGAGGTCAGTTTGGCGACCTTTGCTTCGCCCGCATCGCTGACATTCGGATCGACGTAAGCCTTCCAGAAATTGCGGGTGAAGAGGTTCGCCGCGCCGATGCTCATTACCGCAGCCGGCACGAGGGCGCCGATCGCGATCGCCGCGAAGGCGAAGCCGGAGAACCAGCCCGAGAACAGCGTCTTGAAAAGAGCCGGCACGACATCATTGGCGCTTTCGAGCTTCAGGCCGGCGGCATGGCCCATATAGCCGAGGAGTGCGAGAAGGCCGAGCAGCAGCGTGTAGGCCGGCAGCAGGACGGCATTCTTGCGGATCGTCTTGCCGCTGTTCGAGGCGAAGATACCCGTCAGCGTATGCGGATACATGAAGGCGGCGAGCGCCGAGCCGAAGGCGAGCGTCGCATAGGCGACATACTGGTTGCCGGCGAGCAGAAGATCACCCTTTCCCTTGGCCTGGAAAGCCGCGTCGGCCGAGGCAAAGACGTTGGCATAACCGCCGAGCTTCGAGGGAATGAGCGCCACGGCTGCGATCACCACGATATAGATCATGATGTCCTTGACGAAGGCGATCAGCGCCGGGGCGCGCAGACCGGCCGAATAGGTATAGAGCGCAAGCACGATGAAGGCGATCGCCAGCGGCAGTTCGCCGTGCAGGCCAAGCGCCTTGAGCACAGCCGTCATGCCGACGAGCTGGAGAGCGATATAGGGCATGGTGGCGATGACACCGGTTGCCGCCACCGCGAGTTCGAGGCCGCGCGAACCATATTGGCCGTGCACGACGTCACCGGCCGTCACATAGCCGAAATCCCTTGCCCGTTTCCACAGGATAGGCATGACCATGAAGACGAAGGGATAGACGACAATGGTATAGGGCAGGGCGAAGAAGCCGTAGGCGCCGACCGTGTAGACGAGTGCCGGAACGGCGATCACCGTATAGGCCGTATAGAAGTCGCCGCCGACCAAAAACCAGGTGATCCATGTGCCGAAGCTACGACCGCCAAGGCCCCACTCGTCGATATGGGCAAGCGTCTCGGGCTTGCGCCAGCGGGAGGCGACGAATCCGAGAACGGTTACGAGTGCAAAGAAGAAGAGGAAGACGGCAAGCGCCGTGCCGTCGATATCAGTCGTCATGGCGCGTGCTCCGATAGGCGATAAAGGTCAGCGTGGCGGTGATCGGTACCCAGAGAAGCTGGTACCAATAGAAGAAGGGAAAGCCGAACAGCGCCGGCTCGCGCATATTGTAGAGGGGCGGCCAAAGCAGGCCGATATAGGGAATGACGAGCAGCCAGAGCGCCGCCTTTTTCCGTGATTTTTCCATGTCGGATACCTCTCGGGCGCCAAAGGTGGCGCCAGGTTGCAGTTGTCGGCGTGGAAGGTGGGGCTTGTCAGTCGCTCGCCGGGGCGAACTTGGCTCGGGCCGTCGCAACGGGTTTTCCGACTGAGCGGAAGCAGACGTGATGCATTTGAAATCCTCCCAACGGCTCGCCTTAGCCAGCCGTGGTGGAGTCCTATGGCGAGGGTTTTCGTCCGGCAAGATGGCGGGAAGGGTGAAATACCCGCGTCTACCCAGAAGTGGGTAGACGCGATTTATCCCGCTTTGACGCCGATGCCGTGATCGAGCGCATAGCGGATCAGGCCGGCGGTCGTTGCAATGCCGAGCTTCCTTTTGAGGTTCTTGCGATGGGTTTCGGCCGTCGCTGGCGTTATTCCGAGCGCCTCGGCCATCTCCTTGTTGCTCCGGCCGGAACCGATGAGGCCGAGGATGTCGCGTTCTCGCGGCGTCAGGGAATGCGTGTCACTGCCGTTCTCGCGCTCCATGAGCACATCGACGACGCCCGACGAGAAGTATGTGCCACCGCCAGCCACCGTCTCGATGGCAGAAACGATCTCGTCGCTGGAAACGTCCTTGAGAATATAGCCGGCGGCGCCACGCATCACCGACGAGGAGATGTATTCCCGACTGTCATGCATGGAGAGCATGACGATTCTCGCGTCGGGCAGTTCCTTGCGGAAGAGCTCGATGGCGTCGATGCCGTTCAGCTTCGGCATGTTGATGTCCATCAGAACGACGTGGGGGCGGACTTCACGACCGATATCGAGGCCGGTTTGCGCAAGGCCCGCCGTTCCTGCAACCTCGATATGATCGAAGGTTTCGAGCACCGCCTTGAGCCCGTCGAGCACCAGCAGATGATTGTCGATCAGCAAGACCTTGATTTTCGAACGCGCTGTCATGCGGCTTTGACCTGGTCGTGCGGCTGCATATTGGCCGATTTCGGCATCATCGCCGTCAGTGTCGTGCCTGCGGCGTTGCTGTCGATCAGAAGCAGGCCGCGGAAATGCGCCATTCTTTCCTGCATGTTGCGCAGGCCAAGACCGTGCCCGCCGGGACTTGCCCCTTTGCCGTCGGCGAAGCCCGCGCCGTTGTCGGACACCGTCATGCGCGCCCGTCCGTCCTCGCTCCAGAGTTTCACCGCAAGTCGGTCCGCGCCGGAATGCCGCTCGACATTGTTGAACGCCTCCTGTGCAACGCGATAAAGCGCCGTGCTGGCTTCGGGCTTGAGCCGGTCGATAAAACCGGAAGCCTCGATCTGCGTCGATATTCCCGTTCGTTCCTGAAAATTAAAACACAGTGCCTGAAGCGCTGCCGTCAGCCCCATATCGTCGAGCACGCGAGGGCGAAGATCGTGCGACAGCCGGCGGATCTCCTTGATCGCGCCGTTCAGCGCCTCGACGCCGCGGTCTATGGTCAGGGCGGCATCGTTGACATCGGTCCTGACCTTTCGGCCGGCCAGGTCCATCGCATAGCGCACGCCGACGAGATTTTGCGAAATGCCGTCGTGCAGTTCGCGGGCAAGACGGGCGCGTTCCTCCTCCTGCGTGTCGATCACCCGCTGGGTCAGCGCCTTCAACTTGCCGTCGGCCATGCGTCGCTCGTGAAAGGTCAGCAGCATGCAGGTCGTGAAAACGACGATGACCGCGGGAACGGCAATCAGCGCCACGATCACGAAGGTGCTTCTGATGCTGGCGCGCATGCTTGCATTCGCCGCCGCCGTCTGCGCGAAGACGTCGTCGAGATATACGCCGGTTCCCACGACCCAGCGCCATTTGTCGAGGCTGACGACGAAGGACAGCTTGTCGGCCATCTGGCCGCTGGACGGCTTCTGCCATTTATACTGGTGCAGGCCACCCCCTGCCTTTGCCGTTGCGATCAGCTCCGCGATGACCTTGTCGCCGTCGGGATCGGTCAGGTCGAGCCAGTTGCGCCCATGCCTGAAGATCTGGCGCGGATGGACGATGTTGTTTCCGTCATAGTCGTAGGCGAAGAAATAACCATCCTTGCCGTAGTCGAGCGACGTCAGGATCGCTGCGACCCTATCCTTTGCGGCCTGATCGTCGGCATCGGCGTCGCGGTATGTCGCCTGGATGGCCGAGAGGGCGAGGTGAATGAGGTTGAGGATTTCCGTTTCCTTGGCCTTCAGCATGTTCTGTTCGAACGTCGCGATATTGTCCTTTGTGAGGTTTGCCGACTGCCAGGTGATGAAGGCCGTGATCGCCAGGATCGCAATCACAAGCGGAATGATCGCCAGTGCTATGATCTGATGCCTTAGCGTCAAGAGACGTCCTCCCCCAGGTTCCCGGCCGATTTCATGCGGGTCGCTCCTCGTCACGGACCGCCGAAACATTGGTCAGTAAGGCGGCAATGATAGCGCGCGGTCAAGTATGGCATGTGCCATCTTGTGGTATATCGTTTCCGTGCGATGAAACGTGCTTGGCGACAGCCGGCGCCAGGCCGACATGGTACAAGGGGGCAGGCCAGCGCCGCGATGACGCCGTGGGCGCACCTATCCGTAGGCTCCGGAAATCAGCAGAATGGCGCCCACCGCCATCATACCCAAACCGGGCCAGTTCCGGCTGACCCCGAGGAAGCCGAGCCCTTGTCTGGGCGGCTCCAGCGTGGGGCTCGCGGCACCCTGAGCGGCCTTGTTCGGATCACTCAGCCGCCGGCGAGCGATCGCTTCGCGGAACAACAACAGCAAGCCGCAGATAAACAGCGCGGCACCCGCAAAAATTGCCAGCATGGCAGCATCCTCCCGGTCACGCAGTATAGCGCATGCGCGCAGCGGACGACACTCCGGCTGGCCGAGGGAATATATTTGACCTCATGGTGATGCCGAATGCGTCCGGCCACTGGCTTTTCCGGCACCGTTCCCTTAAGCCCCGGTGCGATGCCACCAGTAGTCCATCCATCGGCAAGGTACACCCAATGCGAGAATTTTCGTTGCAGGGGAAAGTTAATCTGATAGGTTGTATATGGACGAGCTCGTGTGGAGCAAGCCCGCCCCGGTATCTTGCCCCTTGCCGAGCGGCAAGGGGCTTTTTTGCGAAGATTCGGCGACATCCGGGCCTTCGTTTTGCGGATTGCGCAGCAGCGCCCGACGCCCCAATGCCTCTCCCGGGATTGCTCGTCCTACGTGTATTGCCGCCGCCGTCTGGGTCGGGCGGCGAAAGCCGGTTCTTCCTCGGCAGCCGCAAGGGCGCGCCACGCCTCAGGCCACGCAGCCGCACCTCGCGGATCGGGCATAGGAAGCGAGCGCGGCCCGCTTGCTGCGACCGTCGCCGAGGAACGCATCGATCACGGCGGCGATATCGCCGGATCGGTACCGCGCCCAATGGCCGAGGCCATGAAGGGCTGCCTCCTGACAGGCGATCCAGTCGAGTTTCAGCGTCCGGCGCATGACATCGATCGCGGTGCTGTGCAGCAGGTCGCAAGCCGGATCATCCGGAAGCGCCAGGCAGGGGAACTCGTCCCACCACATATAGCACACGGTGTTCAACGCCGCCGCGCCCGGTTCGTCGCTGTGACAGAGGACAGCGGCGCAGCGCGGGGCAAACAGGTCGTCGAAGACGTCGGCGATCGCCTCGATGCACCGCCGGCGCGCTGCCGTCGGCACGGAGGTATTGTAGAACCAGCCGTTGTCGCCCGACGCGCTCGTGCTCAAGAGATAGGTGAAGCCCTGCGCGATCTGCGCGTCGGAAAAACCGGCGAGCGACGGTCCGGTCGACGAAAACAGCCGCGTAAAATAATCGATGGCGACGGACGGCTGCGGATCCCACCAGGGCGGGTCGTCGTCGAAGAACCACTGGTTGCCGTGCGGCCGGATCGCGGGGCCGAACGCGTGCTCGAGCCAGTCGTCGTAGTTCAGGTCTGATACAGCAGGCATGGAAGCCTCCCTGGCGGCTGCGATTCCAGCCGGATCTTTTTTCTCATGACCTGGTCGCGAACGCCAGTGATGTCCTCGAATGTCGTTTTCCAAGGCGTGGCTGCTCAGACTTTCCCGCGGTCTGTGGCTGGCTGCGGCTTTTACTCTCCCCTCGAGGGGGCGGTTCCGAGCACAGCCCGGGGTGGGGGTGAATTCCGCCGTCCCTGACGCTCATCCCGCTGCGCTGTGCTCCCGCGTCAAGGGGAGATGGGCCGCCGAAACACCGTCCGAACCATCCTCCCTGGTGTTACCTGTCCTTTACCTGACTGGGGCGCTGGGAGGTGGATGTAGATTTTTCTCCTCTCCCAGAGGGGAAGAGGCGCGCGGCGGCTTTCCTGGCGCACGGAGCGTCCGCGTTTTCGGACGTTTCATGTGTCGGGCCTGCGCGCTATTTGCTCATTTCCGTATGCGAAAGATCGGATTCAATCTTTGTTGGTAATTTTCCGTTAGCAATTGACGGCAGTGGGGCGCGTCAGCGCCGTGGGCTTTGTTTTGCGTGTGTGGTCCTATGCGTCTGTCGGCTGTTCTAGCACTTCTTCTTGTCGGGTTTGCCCTGTCGGGCTGCGGGTCGCGGCCCGACAGCGGCGCGGCGGCCCGACCATCGCCGGAGACGACCAACTCGGTCACGCAGCCGGTCGTCCCCGTGCCATCGGCCGACGTCGCCGAAACGCAGGCTGCGCCGCAGCAGGAGGAGCTGGCCTGGGCCGGGCAGGTCCCGCAGCCGCAGGCCTTCGAGGCCGTGGCGACCGAGGGCATGGCCATTCCGACGGAACGGCCGGTGGCGCTGATGACGCCGGACAATCCGGCGACGGCGGCGCGGCCGGGCCGGCGGGCGCAGATCTACAGTCGCCAGTTCCGCGACGCCCATCCGATCAATTTTGGCTCCCGCTCGCCGCGCAAGCTTGCCGTCCACGGCGTCGACATTTCCCGCTGGCAGGGCGAGATCGACTGGGACAAGCTTCGCACGCAAGGGGCAAACTTCGCCTATATCAAGGCGACCGACGGCGGCGACCATCTCGACCCGATGTTTAGGAAGAACTGGAAGCGCGCCAAGGAGGCCGGGCTGAAGCGCGGCGCCTATCACTTCTTCTATTGGTGCCGCACCGCCGGCGAGCAGGCCGACTGGTTCATCCGCAACGTACCGCGCGACCCGCAAGCGCTGCCGCCGGTGATCGACGTCGAATATAACGGCGAGTCGAGCTGCAAGCGGCGCATCTCGCGGGCCAAAGTGCTGGAAAAGATGCAGGTCTTCATGGACAAGTTGGAGCGGCACTACGGCCAGCGCCCGGTAATCTACACCGCACCGGATTTCTACCGCGACAATCTCGACGGCGAATTCAAGAACCACCCCTTCTGGCTCCGCTCCGTCGCCGCCCACCCGTCAAAGGTCTATCCGGGACGCAAGTGGCTGTTCTGGCAATATTCCGGCTCGGGGCTTTCGCATGGCGTGGAGGGCAGGATCGACCTCAACGTGTTCCACGGCAGCGAGGAGGATTGGCATGGGTGGGTTGCCGGGCTCTAATGGCGGAACGTCGTGGCCGACCGGTGGGCACTGAGCGCAGCGACACGTCCAAAGCAGCATAAAACATCGTCTTCCTTGTCTCGGTTACATCGAGATCATAGTGGGAGAGCTTGCCCCTTTTGGAACCGCCCGATTACACATGCTTTGGGCCGATAGCGGCCCCCATCGGCCCTAAGATCATCTGGGGAGGGACAAATCTCCGCGTTGACGTGACCTGAACGTTTTGTTTTAGTTGCGCCGCCTGTAGAATTCGAACGCTCCGGGTACGTAGAGCCCTCTCGGCATTGCCGACTGGGCTCTTTGTTTTTCTAGCAAACCCATTACCGCAAGATCATCTGTGCTCCAGCCCCTGGGGCTTTTTTGTCTGGTGGTGTTCGCTGATTTATGTCGGGTTCGACATCTATTTGATCTCGTTACCTCTGCCCGCCTATCGCCCGTGTCAGCCCATCCGCCGCAGCCTTGACCACCGGCCCCAGCTCCTCAAGCCGCCCGTCCTGCAGCCTTACCGCCGGACCTGATACCGAAATTCCCGCGATCGCTTCGCCATATTCGTTGAAGATCGGGGCGGCGAGGCAGCGCATTCCCAGGGTGTGTTCCTCGTCGTCGACGGAGAATCCGCGGGTGCGGATGGCGGCAAGGTCGGTCAGGAGCCTGGGCAGCGTGTCGCGGGTGTTTTCGGTGAAGCGAGGCAGCGGGCGGGACGCAAACAGGCTTTCGATAGCCGGTTGGCTCCATGTCGAGAGGATGGCCTTGCCGATGCCCGACGCGTGGACCGGGCCGCGGCGGCCGGGACGGAAGAAGGCGCGCATCGGGGCGTGGCTCTCGACCTGGGAGATGAAGACGACGTCGCCGCCGTCCTCGATTCCGATATTGGCGGTTTCGCCGGAGCGTTCCATCAACTGTTTGAGGAAGGGGCGGCTGATCGTGCCGAGCTTGCGGAAGCGCAGGAATGCATTGCCGATCTCGAACGCCTTCAGCCCGATCGTCCAGGCGCCGGTCTCGGCGTCATGGGCGACCATGCCGTGACCGGAAAGGGCGGTGAGCAGCCGGTGGACGGTGGAGGGGGCCATGCCGGATTGGTCGGCAAGGTCGGTCAGCGCCGCACCGTCGCCGCCCGCCACCAGCTCGAGCAGCTTCAGGCTGCGGTCGAGCACCTGGACGGAGGAGTGGGCGGCGTTTTCATTTGCCTTGCGGCCGGGTCTGGCGCGCAGATGATCCTGTCTTGGTGGTTTTTCGTCTGCCATGTGCGTCCCCTTGACCGTTTCGTACACCACCCCCTCTGCCCTGCCGGGCATCTCCCCCGCAAGGGGAGACCGGCGTGGGGGGCCGGCCGCTTGCTCCCGATCTTCCCCGGCGGAGAGAAGAGGGTCATTCATGTCGGTTTCGTTGAAAATGTTTATTTCCATTCTATGGGAATGATTTCCATTATTCAATTGCTCGCTCAAGAAAAAGGACTACCCTTCCTCTCAGACGATGGAGGATCTAGTCATGGCGAAAATGCGCGCTGTCGATGCGGCGGTTCTGGTTCTGGAGCGGGAAGGCGTCGATTGCGCCTTCGGGGTTCCGGGCGCGGCGATCAATCCCTTTTATTCGGCGCTGAAGGCGCGCGGCTCGGTGCGCCATATCCTGGCGCGGCATGTCGAGGGCGCCTCGCATATGGCGGAGGGTTTTACCCGCGCCAAACACGGCAATATCGGCGTATGCATCGGCACCTCGGGGCCGGCCGGCACCGACATGATCACCGGCCTTTATTCGGCCCAGGCGGATTCGATACCGATCCTCTGCATCACCGGCCAGGCGCCGCGCGCCCGGCTCGACAAGGAGGACTTTCAGGCAGTCGACATCGCCAGGATCGCCGGGCCGCTGACCAAATGGGCGGTCACCGTCATGGAGCCGGCGCTGGTACCCTTCATCTTCCAGAAGGCGTTCCACCTGATGCGCTCTGGCCGCCCCGGGCCGGTGCTGATCGACCTGCCGGTCGACGTGCAGCTCGCCGAGATCGAGTTCGACATCGACACCTATGCCTCGCTTCAGCCCTACAAGCCAACGGCGACGCGGGCGCAGGCCGAAAAGGCGATCGCAATGCTGAATGCGGCCGAGCGGCCGCTGATCGTTGCCGGCGGTGGCATCATCAATGCGGACGCCTCTGATCTTCTCACTGAATTCGCCGAAATCACCGGCATTCCCGTCATCCCGACGCTGATGGGCTGGGGAACGATCCCGGACGATCATCCGCTGATGGCCGGCATGTGCGGACTGCAGACCTCGCACCGCTACGGTAATGCCACCCTGCTCGCCTCCGATTTCGTGCTTGGCGTCGGCAACCGCTGGGCGAACCGCCACACCGGCAACGTGCCGACTTATACGGAGGGGCGAAAATTCATCCATGTCGATATTGAGCCGACCCAGATCGGCCGCGTCTTCGCACCGGATTTCGGCATCGTCTCGGATGCGGGCGCAGCCCTGAAGCTGTTCCTCGACGTTGCGACCGAATGGAGGACGGCGGGCAAGTTGAAGGATTGGTCGGGCTGGGCGGAGGAATGCCGCGAGCGCAAGCGCACCATGCTGCGCAAGACGCATTTCGACCAGACCCCCTTGAAGCCGCAGCGCGTCTACGAGGAGATGAACAAGGCGTTCGGCCGCGACACCTGCTACATCTCGACCATCGGCCTCAGCCAGATCGCCGGCGCGCAGTTCCTGCATGTCTACAAGCCGCGCAACTGGATCAATTGCGGCCAGGCGGGGCCGCTCGGCTGGACCCTGCCGGCAGCGCTCGGAGTGCGCGCGGCGGACCCGAGCCGGTCGATCGTGGCGCTGTCGGGCGACTATGATTTCCAGTTCATGATCGAGGAACTGGCGGTCGGCGCCCAGCACAGGCTGCCCTACCTGCATGTGGTCGTGAACAATTCCTATCTCGGCCTCATCCGCCAGGCCCAGCGCGGCTTCGACATGGATTTCGAGGTGAGCCTCGCCTTCGACAACATCAACGCCTCGGGTGACGCGGAAAAGGGCTACGGCGTCGATCACGTTGCCGTCGCAGAGGGCCTCGGCTGCAAGGCGATAAGGGTGAGGAGCCCGAACGAGTTCCAGGAGGCATTCGCGAAGGCAAAGGCATTGATGGACGAACATCAGGTACCGGTCGTCATCGAGTTCATCCTTGAGCGCGTCACCAACATTTCCATGGGCGTGGACATCAATGCGGTCGTCGAGTTCGAGGAGCTGGCCGAACGCGGCGAGGATGCGCCGACGGCGATCATGGCTGCCCTGCTCGACTGATCGATGACAAGAAACGGAGGATTGTTCATGCCGAAATTCGCGGCAAACCTGACCATGCTTTTCAACGAGGCGCCGTTCCCCGATCGCTTCGCGCTCGCCGCCAAGGCCGGCTTCGATGCGGTGGAATACCTCTTTCCCTACGACTTCGACGCCGATGCGCTGAAGGCTGCCCTCGATGCCAATGGCCTGACCCAGGTGCTGCACAACCTGCCGGCCGGCGACTGGGCCGGCGGCGAGCGCGGCATCGCCATCCTGCCCGACCGGGTGGACGAGTTTCGCCGCGGCGTGGTGTCGGCCATCGACTATGCGACGGCGCTCGGCTGCACGATGGTCAACTGCCTCGCGGGCATCGAACCGGCCGGAATTTCGCGCGAGGTGCTGCGGGCAACCTTCGTCGCCAATCTCAGGCTGGCCGCAACCGAACTTGGCAGGCACGGCATCCGGCTTTTGATCGAACCGATCAACCGCTTCGACATTCCCGGCTTCTACCTCAACACGGTCGAACAGGCAGGGTCGATCATCGCGGAGGTCGGCAGCGATAGCCTGTTCATCCAGTACGATCTCTATCACCAGCAGCGGACCGAGGGCGAACTGATCGGCACGTTCCGCAGATACCAGGATCGCATCGCCCATATCCAGCTTGCCGACAATCCGGGCCGCAACGAGCCGGGCACAGGCGAGATCAACTATCCGTTTGTATTCGAGGCGCTCGAAGCCGCCGGATATGACGGCTTCATCGGCTGCGAATACAAGCCGCGCACGACGACCATGGAAGGGCTCGGCTGGTTCGCGCAGACGAGCCGGCAGCCGCACAGCGCAGACATCATCAAGATCAGGAGCTAAGCATCATGGCCACAATCGGCTTTATCGGACTGGGTATCATGGGCACGCCGATGGCGCGCCATCTGCAGGATGCCGGCCACACCGTCGTCACCTCGAAATTCTTCATCCCGCCGAAGCAGGAGCTGGTCGACAACGGCCTCTTGTTTGCGGAAAACCCGAAGGCGCTGGCCGAAGAGGTCGACATCATCATCCTGATGCTGCCGGACACGCCGGAAGTGAACGACGTGCTGTTCGGTGAGAACGGTGTCGCCTATGGCCTGTCAAAGGGCAAGCTTGTCGTCGATATGAGCTCGATCTCGCCGATCGAGACCAAGGAGTTCGCCAAGAAGGTCCGCGAAACGGGGGCCGAATATATGGACGCGCCGGTTTCGGGCGGCGAGGTTGGCGCCAGGCAGGCGTCGCTCTCGATCATGGCAGGCGGCACGCAGGAGAGCTTCGATCGGGCTCTGCCGCTGTTCAAGCTCATGGGCAAGAACATCACGCTGGTCGGCGATTGCGGCGACGGACAGGTCACCAAGGTTGCCAACCAGATCATTGTCGCGTTGACCATCGAGGCCGTGTCCGAAGCACTCGTCTTCGCGTCCAAGGCCGGCGCCGACCCGGCCCGGGTGCGCGAAGCGCTGATGGGCGGGTTTGCCTCCTCGCGCATCCTGGAAGTGCACGGCGACCGCATGATCAAGCGCACCTTCGACCCGGGCTTCCGTATCTCGCTGCACCAGAAGGATCTGAACCTGGCACTGCAGGGGGCAAAGTCTCTCGGCATCTCGCTGCCGAACACGGCGGCGACGCAGGAACTGTTCAACAACTGCGCCGCCAATGGCGACAGCGGCCTCGATCACTCGGGCCTCGTCAAGGCTCTTGAACGCATGGCAAACCACGCGGTCGCCTGACGAACCGACCGGGCGGCAAGGAGGACTGCCGTCCGGTCTTTCTGACCTACGAGGACATGAATCATGCCTGCGATCGAAAACCCCAGGACCTTTCTGGAAACACTCTTTCATGCGGCGGTCGCGGCCGCTGATCCGGCCAAGGTGCTGGCAGCGAACCTGCCGGAAAAACCGAAGGGCAGGACTGTCGTGATCGGTGCCGGCAAGGGTGCCGCCCAGATGGCGCAGGCATTCGAACGGCTCTGGGACGGTCCGCTCTCGGGTGCGGTCGTGACGCGCTACGGCTACGGCGCCCCCTGCGAGCGGATCGACGTGCTGGAGGCATCGCATCCGCTGCCGGATGAAAGTGGGTTGAAGGCATCGCGAAGGCTACTGGAAGAGGTAGGTGCCCTTGGCGAAGACGATCTCGTTGTCGCGCTGATCTGCGGTGGCGGGTCGGCGCTGTTGCCACTGCCGGCGGATGGGCTGACGCTGGATGACGAGATTGCCGTCAACCGGGCACTTTTGGCCTCAGGTGCCCCCATCAGTGCGATGAATGCGGTGCGCAAGCAGGTTTCCGGGATCAAGGGCGGGCGGCTGGCGGCTGCGGCGTATCCCGCAAGGGTAGTGTCATTGGTCGTGTCGGACATTCCCGGCGACGATCCAGCACTGGTCGCTTCCGGGCCGACGATCGCCTGCACCAGTACGCGCGAGGACGCGCTGAAATATATCGAGCGCCACCGGCTGGACCTGCCGCAGAAGATCATGGATGTCATTCGCGGCGGCGACGCCGCCGCACCGCGACCGTCCGATATGCGCTTTGCGAGAAATACCGTCCGGCTCGTGGCGTCGGCTGCGGTTTCGCTGGAGGCGGCGGCAGCGATGGCCCGCGCGGCGGGTGTCGAAACCGTCATTCTTTCCGATGCCATGGAAGGGGAAGCGAGCGAGGTGGGACGTGTGCATGCTGCGATCGCGCGCGAGGTTGCCATGCGCAACCGGCCGTTCCGCAAGCCCGTCGTCATCCTCTCCGGGGGCGAAACGACCGTGACGATCAAGGACGGCGGCAAGGGTGCGGGCAAGGGCGCGGGCAAGGGCGGACGCAACAGCGAGTTTCTCCTGTCGCTGGCGCTCGGCATCGATGGCCTCTCCGGGATATCGGCGCTTGCGGCAGATACGGATGGGATCGACGGATCCGAAGACAATGCGGGGGCGTTTGCGGATGGCGCGTCCGTCGCCCGGCTTGCCAAGGTCGATATCGATGCGGCGGCCCTCCTTGACCGCCATGACAGCTGGTCCGCCTTTGCTGCCCTCGGTGGTCTATTCACGCCAGGCCCGACCGGCACGAACGTCAACGACTTTCGGGCTATCCTCGTTCAATAACGCCATCCCTGGGTCGAAAATCAGGAACCAAAAAGCGGTTTGCCGGTTTGTCTCCTTATGGAAAATTCAATGATACGAGGATCAAGGCAATGCTGAAATCTCTGACCGCCGCTATGCTCGGCACGGGGATCGATCCGCAGCATGGCGGGGAAAGCCTTGTCGATTTTGAATGGCGCCACCGGGTTCTCGTCATCTTTCCCGGCGACCATCCCGACGAAGCGAAGCGCCAGGCAGACAGGCTGCTGGCTGAAACCGCGGGACTGCGCGAGCGCGACCTGATCGTGCTGGAGGTCGGCCGCGGCGACGTGAAGGTGCTGTTCGGTCCGCACTATGATCTCAACCCCCATGCCATCCGCTATGATCTCGATGTCGCTGATGGCGACTTTGCCCTGCTGCTCGTCGGCATGGATGGGGCCGTCAAGCTTCGGGCGAACCAGGTGGTGCCCGTCTCCACCATCTTCGAACTGATCGACCAGAGACCGGCACGGAAAACCTCCGGCTGAAGATCGTCACTGGGCATGCAGCCATGCGAGGATGCCGCGCGCGGCGGCGCGACCCGTGGCGAAGCAGGCCGTCAGCAGATAGCCGCCGGTGGGCGCCTCCCAATCCAGCATCTCTCCGGCAGCGAAGACGCCGGGGAGCGCCTTGAGCATATATCGCTCGTCGAGATCGTCGAGACGAACACCGCCGGCCGATGAAATCGCTTCGGAGATCGGGCGCGGCCCAAGCAGCGGTATCGGCAGCGCCTTGATAGACCGCGCAAGTCTTTCCGGATCGGTGGCTTCGGGCGCGACTTCCCGCAGCAAGGCGGATTTGACGCCTTCCAGCCCGGCGCCCTTGCGCAGGCGGTTGGAAAGGCTGGCCTTTGCCTCCTGCCGTGCGAGGTCTTTCGCCAGGCGTTCGATACTTCTTCCCGGTACGAGATCGATGACCAGCATCGCCCGGCCGTCCTGGCTCAGCCTGTCGCGCAAGGCAGCCGCATGCGCGTAGACAAGGCTGCCTTCGATGCCATGGGAGGAGATGACGAATTCGCCGGGAAAGGTGCCAGCGTCGGAGGTCGTGGTTACCGCTTTCAGGGGCGCGCCCGCGAAGCGGTCCTTGAAGACGTCGCTCCAGGCCACGTCGAAACCGCAATTGGCGGGCTGAAGGTCGGCTATTTCAACGCCCTTGTCGCGCAACAGCGTCGTCCAGGCACCATCAGAGCCCAGACGCGGCCAGCTGGCGCCGCCCAGCGCAAGTAATGTGGCATCGCTGCGGACAATTGTTCTTCCATTCGGCGTTTCGAAGACGAGACCATCGCCCTCAAAACCCGTCCAGCGATAGCGCGTGAAGAGCGTCACGCCTTGCGCCTCCAGCCGCCCGAGCCAGGCACGCAGAAGCGGCGATGCCTTCATCACTTTCGGGAAAACACGCCCGGACGTCCCTACGAAGGTTTCCGTGCCGAGCCCGGACGCCCATGCCCGCACGTCTGCGGGAGTAAAGGCATCAAGCGCGGGGCGCAGTCGCTCGCACGCGGCGCCGAAACGGCTGGCGAAGCGCGCGTAATCCTCGGAATGCGTGATGTTGAGGCCGGACTTGCCGGCGAGCAGGAATTTGCGGCCGAAGGTCGGCATGGCGTCATAGACCGTGACCGCATGCCCGGACAGTGACAGCACCTCCGCTGCCGCCAGCCCTGTCGGCCCGCCGCCAATGATCGCGATCTGCTTTGCCGTCATGTATTTGTCCAGTGTCGAATCCTGTTGTCTCGTCTTGGGGCCTATGGCGGTCTCGCGCAAGGGCCATCGCGCTCATCCGCCGGCGCAAGGTACGCACTCTTGCCGCTCGTCTGGCTTCCTTGTTCGATAGGAGGGGCTCCCTTCTCCCCGTTCTGGGAAGGGGCAAGCGGCATCCTCTGTTCATTCCCTCTCCCCGCGTGGGGGGAGAGGTTAGGGTGAGGAGCAAAAGCGAGCAGGGCATTCGTAGTGTGATGTACACTGCGCCGTGGGGTTGCCATGTCAAACAACCGATTTCGCACCACAATTTTTGCAAAACGTGCGTCCAAGCCCCTGTCTTGGTTCGGAAATTGTCGGGCGGGTGTGATAGTGTCGAAATCGGTACCGGCGAAATGGAAGAGGAGTCCCTTGGCCGGCCCAATTGGATAGTTGCGGCCCCGGGAGGAATGCAGGTGTTCGCCAAGTGCGCCCGGCGAGGCCGCGGTGGATGTCGTCTCCGTCTCTCCTGTGAGGACGGTGAAGACGGCGTGACGTGATAGGGGGAGGAGACCCGATGTATTCAGGCGGTTTGAGCTTTGCTCTGGGCGAAGAGATCGAGGCCCTGCGGGAGACCGTGCGCCGATTTGCCGGCGAGCGCATCGCGCCGCGGGCGGCCGATATCGATCGGGACAACAGCTTTCCGGCGCCGCTATGGCGGGAAATGGGTGATCTCGGGTTGCTTGGCATAACCGCCGATGAGGCCTATGGCGGCAGCGGGCTTGGCTATCTTGCCCATTGCGTAGCGATGGAGGAAATCAGCCGCGCCTCGGCGTCGGTCGGTTTAAGCTACGGCGCGCATTCCAATCTCTGCGTCAATCAGATCAACCGCAACGGCTCGGATGCGCAAAAGGCTCGCTATCTGCCGAAGCTCATTTCCGGCGAGCATGTCGGCGCGCTGGCGATGTCCGAACCGGGTGCCGGCTCCGATGTCGTTTCCATGAAGCTCAGGGCCGACAAGCGCGGCGACCGCTATGTGCTCAATGGCAACAAGATGTGGATCACCAACGGCCCGGATGCCGATGTGCTCGTGGTTTATGCCAAGACCGATCCTCAAGCCGGCGCGCGCGGCATCACGGCGTTTCTCATCGAAAAGACCTTTGCCGGTTTCTCGACCGGCCAGAAGCTCGATAAGCTTGGGATGCGCGGCTCCAACACCTGCGAACTGATTTTTGCGGATTGCGAAGTGCCGGAGGACAACGTGCTAGGCGCTGTCGGCGGTGGAGTGCGGATCCTGATGTCGGGGCTGGACTATGAGCGTGTCGTGCTTTCGGCGGGGCCGCTCGGGATCATGGCCGCTTGCCTCGACGCGGCACTCCCCTATCTGCATGAAAGAAAGCAGTTCGGTCAGCCGATCGGAGAATTCCAACTGATGCAAGGCAAGATCGCCGATATGTATGTGACGCTAAACGCGGCGCGCGCCTATGTCTATGCCGTAGCGGCGGCCTGCGACCGGGGCGAGACGACACGGAAGGACGCTGCCGGCTGTATCCTCTACGCGGCCGAGCGGGCGACGGCGCTGGCGCTCGAAACCATCCAGGTGCTGGGCGGTAATGGCTATACGAATGAGTATCCGGCGGGGCGGTTGCTGAGGGACGCGAAACTCTATGAGATCGGCGCGGGAACCTCGGAGATACGACGCATGCTGATCGGCAGGGAGCTGTTCGGCGAGACGGCATAGCACCGGAGGCACTGACCGGGCCGTTGCTTCGGATATAGGGGGGGACGACTACCGGATGTCGGGTCGATCGGGGGATGAATGGCTGTTCTGAAATCGCAGATTTCAACGTCTACGGAGGCATTCCGCGCCAACAGCGCGGCGATGGCCGAAGCGATGCGCGTGGTAGAAGAGGCGGCGCTTTTGGCAGCTGGCGGCGGCGGCGAAGTGGCGCGCGACCGTCATGTCAGCCGCGGCAAGATGCTGCCGCGCGAGCGCGTGGCCCAGCTGCTCGATCCGGCAACACCGTTCCTCGAAACGGGCATGACCGCCGCCCACGGGCTCTACAATGGCGATGCGCCGGCAGCCGGCCTGATCACCGGCATTGGCCGCGTTTCCGGCCGCGACTGCATGATCGTCTGCAATGACGCGACGGTCAAAGGCGGCACCTATTATCCGATGACGGTGAAAAAGCATCTGCGGGCACAGGAGATCGCCGCCGAAAACAACCTGCCCTGCATCTATCTTGTCGATTCCGGCGGTGCCAACCTGCCGAACCAGGACGAGGTATTTCCGGACCGCGACCATTTCGGCCGCATTTTCTACAATCAGGCCAACATGTCGGCCGCCGGCATTCCGCAGATCGCCGTGGTGATGGGCTCGTGTACGGCGGGCGGCGCCTATGTGCCGGCGATGTCGGACGAGGCGATCATCGTCGAGGGGCAGGGCACCATTTTTCTGGCCGGCCCGCCGCTGGTGCGCGCGGCGACCGGCGAGATCGTCTCTTCCGAGGATCTCGGCGGTGGTGATGTTCATACCCGCCTTTCCGGGGTTGCCGACCACCTGGCGCGCGACGATGCGCATGCGCTTGCACTGGCGCGCCGGACCGTGGCCAACCTCAACCGTCCCTCCGTCACGAGCGTGGTGCGGCAGGCGCCGGAGCCACCTGTGTACGATCCGGAGGATATTGCCGGCATCGTCCCGTTCGATCTGCGCACGCCCTATGATATTCGCGAGGTGATCGCCCGCGTGGTCGACGGCTCGCGGCTGGACGAGTTCAAGGCGCGCTACGGCACGACGCTGGTCTGCGGCTTTGCCCATGTGCACGGCATTCCCGTCGGCATCATCGCCAATAACGGCGTGCTGTTTTCGGAATCCGCGCTGAAGGGCACGCATTTCGTCGAATTGTGTTCCCAACGCAAGATTCCGCTCGTTTTCCTGCAGAACATCACCGGCTTCATGGTCGGGCGGAAATACGAGACGGAAGGCATCGCCAAGCACGGCGCCAAACTGGTGACGGCGGTGGCGACGACGAAGGTGCCGAAGATCACCATGCTGGTCGGCGGCTCCTTTGGTGCTGGCAACTACGGCATGGGCGGCCGGGCGTTTTCGCCGCGTTTCCTGTGGACCTGGCCCAATAGCCGGATTTCGGTGATGGGCGGCGAGCAGGCGGCGGGCGTGCTCGCGACCGTGCGCGGCGATGCGCTGAAGCGGGCAGGCACCCCCTGGAGCGAAGAAGACGAGGCGAAATTCAAGCAGCCGGTGCTCAACCTGTTCGAGACCCAAAGCCATCCTCTCTATGCTTCGGCACGGCTTTGGGACGATGGCATCATCGATCCGCGAAAGAGCCGTGACGTGCTGGGGCTCTCCCTTTCGGCGACCTTGAATGCACCGATAGACGATACCCGTTTTGGCCTGTTCAGGATGTGAGGAGACGACAATGAAACGCGAAGCTTTCAATGCCAAGAATGCCCCTCAACCCCGCGGCGGCTATTCGCAGGCCGTCCGGCTCGAGGATTTCCAGCGGCTGCTGCTCGTCAGCGGCCAGATACCGGCCTCATCCGACGACACCGTCCCGGCTGGCTTCGAGGCGCAAGCCCGCCAGGTCTGGCTCAACGTTGATGCGCAGCTGAAGGCCGCGGGGATGACGAAGGCGGATATCGTCAAGGTGACCACCTATCTTGCGGACCGGCATCATACCTCGGCCAATCGCGAGATCCGCAGCGAGTATCTCGGTAGCCTGGCGCCGGCGATGACGGTGGTGATCGCCGGTATTTTTGACGGGGCCTGGCTTCTCGAGGTCGAAGTCGTGGCCGCGCAGTAACCGGGATACACCATGTTTTCGAAGATCCTCATTGCCAACCGAGGTGAAATCGCCTGCCGCATCATCCGCACGGCGAAACGCCTCGGCATCCGCACAGCAGCGGTCTATTCCGATGCCGACGCCGGTGCGCTTCATGTGGAAATGGCCGATGAGGCCTTCCGCATCGGTACCGCCGTGGCCGCCGAGAGCTATCTTTCGATCGAACGCATCATCAGTGTGGCGCAACGGTGTGGTGCCCAGGCGATCCACCCAGGCTATGGATTCCTCTCGGAAAATGCGGATTTCGCCGAGGCGGTCGAGGCGGCGGGGATGGCCTTCATCGGGCCTTCCCCAGCTGCCATCCGAGCCATGGGTTTGAAGGATGCGGCCAAGGTGGTGATGGAGCAATCCGGCGTACCTGTTGTTCCAGGATATCATGGGGACAATCAGGACGCTGCCTTCCTGAGCGAACAAGCCACCGACATCGGTTTTCCCGTTCTGATCAAGGCGCGGGCGGGCGGTGGCGGCAAGGGCATGCGACGGGTCGACCGGCCGGAAGATTTCGGTGCGGCACTCGACGCTGCGCGGCGAGAGGCGGAAGCGGCCTTCGGTGATGGCGCCGTGCTGATCGAGAAATTTCTGCAACGGCCCCGCCATATCGAAATCCAGGTCTTCGGCGACCGCGATGGCAATGTTGTGCACCTGTTCGAGCGCGACTGCTCCTTGCAGCGACGGCACCAGAAGGTGATCGAGGAGGCACCGGCACCGGGCATGACGGCCGAGATGCGCATGGCCATGGGCGAGGCGGCCGTTCGGGCGGCGCAGGCAATCGGTTATCAGGGGGCCGGCACGGTCGAATTCATCGTCGACGTCTCCGATGGGCTGCAGCCGGACAGGTTCTTTTTCATGGAAATGAACACGCGGCTGCAGGTGGAACATCCGGTGACGGAAGCGATCACCGGGCTTGATCTTGTCGAATGGCAGCTGAGGGTGGCAAATGGAGAGCCCTTGCCGAAGCGGCAGTCCGAGCTTGCGATTAACGGCTGGGCCTTCGAGGCACGCGTCTATGCCGAGGATCCGGCGCGCGGATTCCTGCCGTCGACCGGCACGCTGTGGCATCTGAGCTTCCCGGATGACGAAGTGCGGATCGACGCGGGCGTCAGGCAGGGCGATCGCATCAGTCCCTATTACGATCCGCTGATTGCAAAACTCACCGTGCACGGCGCGACCCGAGCCGCCGCGCTCGCCCGGCTGACGGAGGGCTTGATACAGAGCCATATCGGCGGCGTTGCCAACAATCTCGAATTCCTTCGCCGCCTGAGCCAGCAGCAGGACTTTGCAGCCGGCCATCCTGACACCGGCCTGATCGACCGAGAGGTCGAGACACTGGCGGTGACTGAGGCGCCCGATGCGGCAGCGGTGGCGCTGGCGGCGGTCCTGTCACTTGGCATCCTGCGCAAACGGCCCGCCGGCGATCCCTGGCTGTCGCTTGGCCACTGGCAGATCTGGGGGCAGGCGACGCGCACGGTGACGCTTGATCGTGGCGGCGAGCGGCATGACTTGCGCGTGGCAGCGCGAGGGCTCGATCTGTTTGCAGTTCATATCGGCGGCCGCGTCCTGCCGGTGCGCATTTTCGGCCGCTTCGACGGGGGCTGTCATGCCGAGGTCGACGGCCGGCAGCTCCGCTTGCTGCTGCTGGAGACCCCGCACGGTCTGACTTTGCTGCTTGACGGCCAGGCCCATGATTTCCACCTGCCTGATCCGCTGGATGGCGAAGCCGAAAGTGCTGCCGGAACCGATCGTGTCGTTGCGCCCATGCCGGGACTGGTCAAGCTGGTGCGCGTCCAGGCGGGAGACGCTGTTTCCAAAGGTGACGCGTTGGTCGTCATGGAGGCGATGAAGATGGAACTGACGCTGTCGGCAAGCCGCGACGGCGTCGTCGAGAGCCTGAATGTCGCCGAGGGCGACCAGACCGCCGAGGGCACGGTCCTGTTGTCGCTGAAGCCCGAGGCCGCGTGATGTCACGAACGGATACAGGCGGCGCGTCGAACCGCGTTTCGATCGTCGAGATGGCGCCGCGCGACGGGCTTCAGAACGAGAAGGTGCCGATCGATACGGCAGACAAGATCAGGCTCGTCGACCTGTTGTCGGCCTGCGGGTTCGAGCGGATCGAGGTGACGAGTTTCGTCAGCCCGAAATGGGTGCCGCAACTGGCCGATGCAGCCGATGTCATGGCCGGGATCGCACGCCGGCCGGGGGTGCGCTATACGGTTCTGACACCCAACATGAAGGGGTTTGAGGCGGCGCTGGCAGCAGGCGCAGACGAGGTAGCGATCTTTGCCTCGGCGTCAGAGGGGTTTTCGCGGCACAACATCAATTGCTCCATAGCGGAGAGCATCGAGCGGTTTGTGCCGGTCGCGCAGGCGGCACGGAAGCACGGCATTGCGATGCGCGGCTATGTCAGTTGCGTGGTAGAATGCCCATATGACGGCGCCATCGCCCCGGCGAGCACTGCCGATGTCGCGGCACAGCTCATGGAGCTCGGCTGTTACGAGATCAGTCTCGGCGATACGATCGGCCGGGGAACGCCGGATGCGGTCGACCGCATGTTGACGGCGGTGATGACGACGATCCCGCCGGCAAGGCTCGCCGGACATTTTCACGATACGTCGGGACGGGCGCTCGACAATATCGGCGTCGCGCTGGATCGCGGCATCCGCGTGTTCGACGCTTCGGTGGGTGGCTTGGGCGGCTGCCCATACGCACCGGGCGCCAAGGGCAATGTCGATACGCTACTGGTCGACCGCTATTTGAAAGGCCGCGGGTTCGAGACGGGTCTCAGCGAAGGCGCGCTCGCTACGGCTGCGGAATTCGCGCGCGCATTGAGGAGTTTCACATGACGTTCAAGACGATTCACCTGTTTGTCGATGACCGGGGCGTGGCGCGCCTGACGCTTGGCCGCCCGGAGAAACACAATGCGCTCTCGGCCGCGATGATCGACGAGTTGACGGATGTGGCAGGGCAATTGGGGATCGACCGGTTCGTGCGTGTCGTCGAGGTGACCGGCGAGGGCACAAGCTTCTGCGCCGGTGGCGATCTCGGCTGGATGAAGGCGCAGGTCGAGGCCGACCGGGCGACGCGGATGGCGGAGGCGCGGCGGCTGGCGCAGATGTTCAAGGCACTGAACGACCTGGAAAAGCCTGTCATCGCCCGCGTCCACGGCAATGTCTTTGGCGGCGGCATCGGTCTGCTTGCCGTTGCCGACGTTTCCATTGCCGCGGACACGGCGAAATTCGGGCTGACCGAGACGCGGCTCGGGCTGATCCCGGCGACCATCAGCCCCTATGTGGTGGCCCGCATTGGCGAAGGCCACGCGCGGCCGCTGTTCATGTCCGGCAAGATCATCGGCGCGCATGAGGCGCACGCGGCCGGATTGGTGACGCGCGTGGTGCCAATGGCCGTGCTCGACAAGGCGATGGAGGCGGAGATCCAGCCTTATCTGCAGGTGGCTCCCGGCGCCGTTGGACGCGCTAAGGCGCTGGCGCGATCGCTGGGGATGCGGATCACCGACGCGGTCATCGAAGCGACGATTGAACGTCTGGCCGACAGCTGGGAGACGGCGGAGGCGCAGGAAGGCATTTCGGCCTTTCTGGAGAAGCGGGAGCCGAGCTGGCGCAAGCCGGGCTAGATATACTGCGCTTGAAATGTGCACAGTTTGAGCATATTTTGATATTGTGTTTATCAAGATGTGCTAGGAATGTGCCATGACGGCTTTGAGCTTGGATACGACAGCAACCCGGTTCGGGGACGGGCAATCGCCGTTCCTGTCGGCGGATAGGGTTGCGAAACAGCTCGGCGTCACGCTGTCCGAGCTCGCCCGGCTAATCGGCGTTGCCCGCAACACGCTGACGGCAAAATCCGGCGCGCGAAAGGTGGACCACGCCTTGAGCCATGTCGTGCGCATCCTTGCCATGGCAAGCGAAATGGCCGGCGACGAGAACCGCGCGACCATCTGGTTCAAGCATCAGCCGATCCCTGGTTGGGCGGGCAAGACGGCCTTTGATCTGGTGAGCGAGGGCAAGTCGGACAAGGTGCTGGCCTATCTCGAGGCGGTGCGTTCCGGCGTCTATGCCTGATAAAGACGCGGGTAAGCTGACCCTCTGGCGCGCCTTCGTGCCATTGTCGGGCGAAGGCGCGGCCCGGTTTGGCGGACGCTGGAACCCCATCGGCGCGCCGACGATCTATGCGGCTTGCGAACTCTCGACGGCGTGGGCGGAATACAATCAGGGCTTTGTCCAGCATCCGGCACTGATCGCGCAGCTGGAACTCAAAGACGCCACGCTGGCCGACCTGACCGATGAAGCGGCGCTCGCAAAGCTCGACACGCCAGCCGATATTCATCGGTGCGAATGGCGGATGGATCTCGACAAGGGCGAGGTGCCCGAGACCCATCGGCTGCGCGAACGGCTGATCAAGCAGGATTTCGACGGGGTGGTCTACCCTTCCTTCATGTCACCGGGCGGAACCTGCGTGGCGCTTTGGCGGTGGAACACAAATGGCGCGCCGCGCCTTGATGTGGTCGATCCCGACAGCAGGCTGCCGAAGACACCGGCCTCGTGGATGTAGGCACCCTCCCTTCGCATGCCGGAGAGGTGGACCTGCGAGAACTTTGCCTGAAGGCACCGAACCGGAACGAATTTTTCCAAAATAGTCTATAAAATAGATAAGCATAATTGTTTAACCGGCGACGCTTCGATGTAGGTTCCCTCGACGCCGGGGAACAGCACCACATGACCAGCAAGCCGTCTTACATCATCAAGGTCGCGGGCCGCCGCCTGGAATGGCCGACCGTCGTTCTCACGGCCGTGATCTATGGGGGTTTTCTGGCGGTGACCTGGTGGTGGGACGCGCTGCCATTGCCTGTCGTTGCGCTTGCCGGCGGCTGGCTGGTCGCCTGGCATGGATCGCTGCAGCATGAGGTCATCCATGGCCATCCGACGGGCAACCAGCGGATCAACAACGCCATCGGTTCGGTCCCGCTCTCGCTCTGGCTGCCCTATGAGATCTACCGCGAGAGCCATCTGGAACATCACCGCGACGAGCATCTGACGGACCCGATCGAGGATCCCGAATCCTCCTATTTCACCAGGGCGGCCTGGCAGCGGCTTGGTCCGGTGGGCAGGGTGCTTGCGCGCTGGAACACGACGCTGTTTGGGCGGCTGACCATCGGCCCGGCCGTGATGCTGTTGAGCTTTCTGGTGCAGGAAGCCCGGCTGTTGGGGGCGGGAGAGCCTGGCCGGGCGCGCATCTGGACGGTCCACCTGATTGGCGCCGCCTTCGTTGTCCTTTGGGTCACCGCCGTCTGTAACATGCCGCTCTGGCTCTATTTCTTCGGTTTCGTCTATCTCGCGGCGGCGCTGACGCGGCTGCGGAGCTACGCCGAACACCGATATGCCGAGCGGCACGAGGAGCGGACGGCGATCGTCGAAAACAGCCATCTGTTCGGTCTGCTGTTCCTCTACAACAACCTGCATGTGCTGCATCACCTGAAGCCCGGAATTTCCTGGTACCGCCTGCCGGGAGTCTATCGCCTGAACCGCGACGACCTTATCGCCACCAATGGCGGGCTGGTCTATAACAGCTATTGGGACATCGCCCGCCGGTTCTTCGTGAAGCCGCATGACAGCATCACGCATCCCAACCATTCGTGATCGCACCGAATCGCGGCTGACTGCGAACTGCGCCAGCCCAACTGTGGTAAGTTCACCCGTCACTGCGAGAGTTCCCGAATGCGTCTTGCCAGCCTTGCCATGTATACCAGCCCGCCACCGCTCGCCGAAGCTACGGTGGCTTTGTGGAATTTCCTGAGCGGCGCCTTGAGGCGGGCGGGTCTGGATGATGTTCCCGACACGCTCAACGCGTCTGTGGGGTACAAGGAGGCCTGGACGGATCCCGAGCTGCTGCTCGCCCAGACCTGCGGCTTTCCTTATGTCAAACAGCTGCGCGGTAAGGTGCGGCTCGTCGCGACGCCTGTCCATGCCCATCCGGGTTGCAACGGACCGTTCAAATGCAGCTTTATCGTCGTTCGAGAGAATTCCGGCGCCCGGTCGCTGGAAGACCTGCGCGGCGCAAGGGCCGCGATCAACGAGCCCATCAGCAATTCCGGCGTCAACCTGTTTCGTGCGGCAGTCGCGCCGCTGGCGCGGAATGGGCGGTTCTTTTCCTCGGTGGTCGAGACGGGCGGGCATCGCAACAGCATCGCGGCGATCATCGCCGGCAAGGCGGATGTGGCGGCAATCGACTGCGTCACCTACGGCAATGTGCTGCGCTTTGACCCGCAGAGCCTGGCGGGAGTTCGTATCCTCGCCGAAACGGCCAAGGGGCCGGGACTGCCGCTTGTCACCCGCGCCGGCGCCTCCGACGAAGAGGTGTCATTGCTCAGGCAGGTGTTGCAGCAGGCGATCATCGAACCATCGCTCGCGCCGGTGCGGGACGCGTTGGCGCTGAAGGATTTTGTCCTTCTGTCCGACGCGGACTATGAAGCGTTGGCGGAGCTGGAACGAGAGGCGCAGCGATTAGGGTATCCGCTGGTCGCCTGACGCTGCGGTATCGTTTTTTGGCGTGTCGCAGGCGACCGGCGGGTTCGGCAAGCGCTTGGGCCTCGTGCGTGGCATGCGTGTCGCGGTCACCGCATTTGCCCTCACCATGGCAACGCTGGCTATCGTCATGAGCCTTGGCTTCAACCCGCTACCGCTTCCGGCTGCATTCTTCTTCGTCGGCTACGGCTGCCTTGGTCATCCCGACGACGGCGGTTCTGGCGCGCGAGGACTATGGCGAAGATCGCCGGCACGGCCTCGTAGATGATGGTTGCGTCGATCTTCTTCGATGGCACCGCCGTTCCGATGGCGATGGGGATAGCGCTGTGTGCCGTCGCCGCTCTGTTGCCTTTTGGCGGGCGTGTTGCGGCGCGGCCATGCGCTGAAGCTGGAAAATTCCGACCCGAGCGTTATCTTGCTTCCGGAATGAAGGACGTGGACCGGCAACCGAGGACGACGCATGACAGGCGAACTGAGCATATGGCAGGGGATCCGGATCCCCGATCTCGAGGGAAAAGCAGTCCTGATTACCGGTGCATCGACCGGCATCGGCGCGGCGCTGGCGAGGGCGTTTTCTGCCCAGCACGCAAAAGTCGCGATCCATTACAATGAGAGCCGCCAGGCGGCAACCAAACTGCTGGCGGACATCGAGGCGGCGGGCGGCAAGGCGGTGGTGGTCCAGGGCGACCTCTCCGCAGATGGGGCGGCGGAACGGGTGGTCGAGGAGGCAGCCAGTCATTTCGGACGGCTCGACGGGCTGATCAACAATGCCGGGGGCATGCTCGGTCGCGTCCCGACCGCCGACATGAGTGATGCGCACTACCAGCGCGTGATGGATCTGAACGCCCGTTCGGTGCTTGCCGCGACGCGGGCCGCACATCCATGGCTGCGCAAACAGGGCGGCTTCATCGTCAATACAACGTCGATCGCCGCCCGCAACGGCGGCGGCAACGGCGCGATCCTCTACGCGGCGGCCAAAGGCTTCGTCTCGACCATCACCCGCGGCCACGCCAAGGAATTCGCCGGCGACGGCATCCGCGTCAACGGCGTGGCGCCCGGCATCATCGACACGCCGTTCCATGAACGCTACACCAGCCCCGAGATGCTCGACGCGCAACGGCGTACCGTGCCGATGGGCCGGGTCGGCTCACCGGATGATTGCGTCGGCGCCTATCTGTTCCTGGCGTCGCCCGCTTTGTCCGGCTACATCACCGGCCAGATCATCGAGGTCAATGGCGGTCAGTTGATGCCTTAGCAAACCGATCAAACGCGGTTGAACAGCGACGCCGGCCATCTTGACGCTGTTGCCACGTTCGGACTAAACCATTGCCGACGGTTCCCCGATGGATGACTTCGAGGGGATTAATAGGGAACACGGTGCGGAAGACCCAACAGGGACCAAGACCGTGGCTGCCCCCGCAACTGTAAGCGGATTGCCAATCGTCCTCGTGGCGCCTTTGCAGGCGCCATGCCACTGCGAGACCCTTCGGGTTTTGCGGGAAGGCAGACGCAAAGCACATGTTCGCAAGCCAGGAGACCTGCCGTCGAAAGCAAGATCCACTCACCCGGGCGGGGTTGCCCGGAAAGGAACCGTCATGATCGATTTCGACCGCCTCGCCGGGCGCCTCGTCGCCTTTTCCCGTATCTTCGCGCCGATATCTGCAGCAGCCATCGCATTGGGATGCCTTTCCACACCGGCCGCGGCCGCATCGACGCACTATCCCCTGGAACTCGCCAATTGCGGCCACACCGTCCGCTTCGACAAGCCGCCGCAGAAGATCGTCTCGATTGGCCAGGGCATGACCGAAATCCTGTTCTCGCTTGGCCTGGTCGACAAGGTTGCCGGGACTGCCGTCTGGGTCGGTCCGGTGCTGAAAGAGTTTGAGGCCGAAAACCGGAGGATCAAGCGTCTTGCCGACAACGACCCGAGCTTCGAATCCGTCGTCGGCGAGGCGCCGGATCTCGTCACCGCCGAATTCGAATGGCATGTCGGATCGCAAGGGTCGGTCGGAAAACGCGAGCAGTTTGAAACCCTTGGCATCAACACCTATGTCTCGCCTGCCGATTGCGTCGCAAAGGTCAATACCGATGGCGGCGATGGCGTGCGCAAGCAACTCTTCACGATGGACCTGATCTGTCAGGAAATCCGCGAACTCTCGCAAATCTTCGACATAAAGGATCGCGGCGATGCGCTGATCGCGGACCTGAAGAAGCGGGAATCCGCCGCCGTCGCTTCGATCGGCGGCGCGAAACTCGGCGATATCCCGGTCGTGTTCTGGTTTTCCAGCAAGGAAGTGGCGGGGGATGCCTTCATTGCCGGCAAGAACGGCGCCCCGGCCTATATCCTGAAGACGCTCGGCGCCCGGAATGTCGTGACGACCGAGGAGGAATGGCCGCTGGTCGGCTGGGAAACGATCGCTTCGGCCAATCCCTCCGTCATCGTCATTGCCACCATGGACCGTCGCCGCTATGCAGCCGACGATCCGGCGGTGAAGATCGATTTCCTCGAGAAGGATCCGGTCACCAGCCAGTTGGACGCGGTCAGGAACAAGCGCTTCATCCAGATGGATGCGCAGTCGATGAACCCGACGATCCGCACGATCGACGGCATCGAGACGCTGGCGCAAGGCATCAAGGCGTTCGGATTGTCGCAGTGACG
The DNA here is from genome assembly GCF_000379605.1 of Rhizobium giardinii bv. giardinii H152. Lineage (GTDB taxonomy): Bacteria > Pseudomonadota > Alphaproteobacteria > Rhizobiales > Rhizobiaceae > Pararhizobium > Pararhizobium giardinii. The sequence goes on from NZ_KB902724.1 coordinate 70,132, forward strand.
CTTGCGGCGGCCGGGCAACCCGTGGCGGCCGAGGGCCGGTGGTGGTCGCGTCTTGCGCTTGCCACGCTGGCGCTCGCCGCGCTCGCCTTCATGATCAGTCTCGCCGTTTCGATCGGCGAGATTCCCATTCCGCTCGCAACAACCGCCAAGGCGGTGGCCAATCGGATTTTCGGGGCGTCATTCGAACTCAGCCGCATCCATGAGGGCATCGTCTGGGACTATCGGCTGAGCCGCGCCCTGCTTGCCGCGAGTTGCGGGGCGGCGCTTGCGCTGTCGGGCGCGATCCTGCAGGCGCTGCTGCGCAATCCGCTGGCCGAACCCTATGTGCTCGGCATTTCCGCAGGCGCCTCCACTGGCGCGGTCGCGGTGATGATCCTTGGGCTCGGCTACGGTGTTCTGACGCTCTCGGGCGGTGCTTTCCTCGGCGCCGTCCTTGCCTTCGTTCTGGTCTCGGCTCTGGCCGCCGGCGCCGGCGGAGGGGCGGACCGGATCATCCTCGCCGGTGTCGCGGGCTCGCAGCTTTTCACTGCGCTGACCTCCTACATCGTCACCACATCGGCTAACGCCGAGCAGGCGCGCGGCGTCATGTTCTGGTTGCTCGGCAGCCTGGCCGGCGTGCGCTGGCCGGACGTTTATCTCGCGGCACCCGTCGCTCTCGCCGGTTTTGCCGTCGCGATGTTCCATGCCCGTGCGTTGGACGCGTTCACCTTCGGGGTCGACGCGGCGGCGGCCCTGGGCATTGCGGTCAACCGCGTCCGCACGATCCTTCTGGGCGCAACGGCGCTGATGACAGCGGCCATGGTGAGCATCGTCGGCTCGATCGGCTTTGTCGGACTGGTCATTCCGCATGCGGCACGGTTCGTCGTCGGTCCTGCGCATGGCCGTCTTCTGCCGGCATCGGCATTGATCGGCGCGCTCTTCATGGTCACCGCCGATATCGTATCGCGCATCATCGTTCCGCAGCAGATCCTGCCGATCGGGGTCGTCACCGCGCTGTTTGGCGCGCCGGCCTTCGCGATCATTCTTTACAAGGCGAGGAGACCGGTTTGAGCATTTCCGTCCATGACGTCCATTGGTCGGCCGGCGGCGCAATGATCGTCGACGGCATCAGCATCGAGGTGGCGCCCGGCAGCACGCTCGGCCTGCTTGGACCGAACGGTTCGGGAAAATCCAGCCTGCTGCGTCTCATCTGCAGGCTGCGGAACGTCAAGAGCGGCGTCGTTTCGCTGGGAAACACAGATATAGCCGCAATGTCCCGTCTCGACATCGCCCGGCGCGTCGCCTTCGTCGAGCAGCAGGCAACGACCGACGCCCAGGTCACCGTTCTTGACGTGGTCCGGCTGGGGCGAACGCCGCATCGTGGCCCGCTCTCGCCCTGGGGTGTCGCTGACGACGCGGCGGTCTATGCCGCTCTTTGCCATGTCGGTATGCCCGGCCGGGCCGGACAACTCTGGCACACTTTGTCCGGCGGCGAGCGCCAGCGCGTGCACATCGCACGCGCACTCGCCCAGACACCGAGCGAACTGCTGCTTGACGAGCCGACGAACCATCTCGATATCCAGCATCAACTGGAAATCCTAGGGCTGGTGGCCCGGCTGCCGGTGACCAGCATCGTCGCGTTGCACGATCTGAATCTGGCGGCGATGTTCTGCGACAGTCTTGCCGTCCTGCACCGGGGCAAGGTCGTGGCCGCCGGCGCGCCGGAAGATATTCTCACAGAAAGGCTCATAGCCGAGGTTTTTGGCGTGCGTGCGCATATCGAGCGCTCGGCCTATCATGGCCGCTGCCATGTTCAGTACCGTACGCTCTGAATGCGGTGCAGATCAACATCCACATCTACGCAGCGCTCCGCCGAGCTACGATCCGATCTATCGTCAGCGCTGTTGTGGCCAGTGCCGATGCGACAGAGGCGACCGTGATCCCGATCGAGCCAAAAAGAGCGGCGCCTTGCGTTGCACTGAATGTCGCGACAGATACCCCGATTGCCACACTAGCGTTGTGGCCTCCGCTACCTATGGGTACACGGACGGCGATTCCACGAGAGCGAACATACTCAGCAACGGCGATTTCGCTAGCGACACGGTTTGGGTGAAGGGATCAGGCTGGACGATATCGGGCGGCAAGGCGAGCAGGGCTCTTGCCGCTGTATCTACCCTCCACCAGACGCTTGCCTTTGCTACCGGCGATGTCGTCAGATGTGCCTTCACGGTGACTTCCTACTCGGCGGGCAATGTGCGCCCTCGACTTGGGACCAATGGTGGCGCACCGAACCGCGCGGCGAACGGCACCTATATGGACACCCTTGTCGCTGCTGGCGCGAGGGATTCGTTTGTATTGCGTGGCGACCCTGCCTTCGTCGGGTCTGTTGATGATGCAATCGCATACAAGCAGACGCTGACCACGGCGCCACAGGGCATCTGGGGCAACTACGCCGTGCCGTTCAACGGCTCCGGCATCGCGGGAACGTCTTCCGGCCCCGGTGACTGTCACAATCATCTGACGCTCAAGAAAATCATTGACCTAGTCCTGGCCGCTTGCCGCGGCGCATTTGCATGGAGACCAGCATGGGCGATATCCGCAGTGCTTTCGATGCCGCCTTCCCAGATGGACCTAGTGGAGCCCCATCGCAGCCGGACAAGCCCGCCATCCGGCAGATCGGCACTACCATCGAAACAGCCGTTGAAGGTGCGGCCGCCGGCGAAGTACGCATGGAAACATGGGCAGCTCTTGCGGCTGTAGCCGGAACGCGTGCTGGGCAGCCTGCTGAAATCCCCGAACACCGCGACTGGAACGCACACAACCCTGTTGCCGGTGGCACTGTACCAAATCCGGGATTTTATCGCTGGAGCATCTCTCCGGCGGGATGTGCGCCATCCACCGGGGGCGCAGCAGGGGCGCCGGCTCTGGCACAGCTTGATGCCTGCAAGTCGGCAACTGGATTCTACATGTCGACGCCTAAGTACATCTTCCGCATGGATGATTCGGTACATCTCCAAGCGCTGGATTATGCCGTTCTGGGCGAGTACCAGGCCAAGGCATGGCGCCGCATCAATTTCAACGTGCCACGTGGTGCGCTGGCCTTTGAATTCGACCTCCTACCGGAAGACAAAAACTACGGCTTTGAATATGCGGACGACAGTGCCTCAGCAACGATCTCGTCAGTCGCTATCACCGGACCAGCCCAGGTGACGTTGACCCTGTCCAACACGCCGACCGGTGCGAACAAGAAGGTTCGCTACGCCTACACGGGCATCAACCTGGGTTCCGGCACCCGATCGGGTGCGTGGGGCAACCTGCGCGACAGCGACACCGAACCGTCATTTCAAGATCCCGGCAGACTTTTGCGCAACTGCGTCAGCTTCGAAGAGGTAATTTCATGACCCGCACTGTCCGTATTCCCAATTCAAACTTCACTCAGCCTGGCATGCCGATCGTTCGCACTTTCGCCGATCGCATCCGTGATTTGCCGAACCTGACCTCGTGGTTTAACGGTCTACCGGCCACGGTCGTGCGCGACCCTGACGACCGCCTTGTCACATGGAGGGATCGGTCGCCCGATATTCGCAAAAGCTCCGCCGGCCGACGCGGCTAATCCGCTGTTTGTCGCAAATGCCTACAATGGTCGCAACGCCATGCGGTTCGTGAAGTCGCGCGGCGATGCGATCAAATGGAGCGGTCAGCGAGGCATCGGCAACGCACGCCTGACCTCCATCATCATCGCTTCCCTAACTCCGCAGAGCACAACCGCGCAGCATCTCCTGTCCGATATTGAGCCAAAATTCAGGATGGAACGCGCTCTATGTAAAGAAGGAAGGTAGCGGATCGGTCTCACTCAATCTCTCGACTGGTGAGAGTGGCGCAGTCGGGAAAATAGTTGATATCACCAACTATATCGGCCGGCCCATTCTCATCATGACGGTGGTCGATGCCTTCTACGGAGCATTGAAGACCAGGATCAATACACAGCCTGTTTCGATTACCACAGGCGTCACCCCCGTCCTTACCGCGGCCGACGTAAATATCGGCGCGTCTGGCTACCCGACGTCCTGGCAGCGCTCGGTATCGATATGGACCTGTTCGAGCTTATAACCATGCAGAACGATATCTTTGCTGCCGGCAACGAAGACCATCATGCGATGATCCTGGAATACGCCAAGGCGGCCTACGGTATCGTGTAAAAAGAATGCGGCGTGGTTATCCTCGGAACTCGGACAGACGATCTCCGTATTCTTTTGTCAGTCCGAGACTATTTTTTTCGAGGAAACCAGTGAAAATATTCAGCCTATCTTTGTAAACGTTGATGAATGACGAATAATCAGTCCGTTGGGCATGCTCGAGCAGGGGGGATTCAAGTGAAAACTCCTCCGCTCCAATGGACGGAAGGGAAAAATAATCGGTCATTTCTCTTGTGCGGCTGTCAAACGTAATAAATAAAGATCGAACGCCGGCCAAAATTGCCGCCACATTGCCATGAAAGCGCAGGCCGAAACTGAAGTCGTATCGGCTGTTGTGGCGTACCCATGATTCCAGGTCAAAGAACAAATGCGTGTGACGATCAAACCATTGCCTAACCTGACTATCAGGCATTGACGCGGGGGTAAGCGGTAAAAGCGTCTGCTCGGAAAAACCGTGGCAGTGTGTTGCGATGTATTGCAGCATCTGGTGATCAGCGGGCTTCAGTTCCCCGTAGAAAGAACGATAGTTCGCTGTCGTAAATTCCGCGGATGGCTCTTTGGCTAGGAAATCCAAGTTATCGGCATAAAGGGGTATTTGATACATCGAAGGGCATCCGATGACCTCGATGTTAGTTACGCCGTGACGCCTCAGTGTCTCCGCGGTGTATTCACCTCGAACCGCCAGCGTACACCGAGATTCAAGCTCCTTAAGCGCAAACAACATTTCCGGCTGCAACGTGAAGTCAGGGTTAAAACCGTCAGACTGTAGGCCCACGCTAATGGGTATGATCGGACGGTTCTTGGCTATCTTGATGCGGTTTAATAGCCGATCAGATGGCTTGGTGCTCTCTTGAATCCAAATAAATTCTGTCGTGATGAATGCGTCGTAATCCTCCATCTTCCAGTCTTCCAACGACTGGATGATGTCGCAATCGATCGTTTTCTTGATCGCCTCAAAAAAAAGGATGTTGCCTGTGTTCCAGCCGATGGAATCGTACTTTTCACTTAAAGACGTGTAGTGGTTGTACGTATCAACGAAAAAACCGGCTTTCATTACCCCACCCCCTGATTATCGCATCTCGCCTACCATTAAGAGCCGCAAGCGTTCAACAACAAAACGCCAGCTTCTCACCCATCGCACCACAAGGACTCGAAGAACAAATGACCATCACCACCACGTCACCGCGTGGGCGCTCCTTCATGCGTGGGCATGAGGGCAATCCAGCCGATTGACCACAGCAAAGCTCGAACCAAAGGACATCATCATGCTTGCCATCACTGCCGCGCAGGTGCGCGCGGCTGCGCTTTCGCGCGTCAACGACAGCAATCTGAATTCCGTCATCTCTCGCTCGACCGCTATGCCGACGATCTCGGCATGAACAAGCCGCATATCCTGGCGCAGTTCCTGCCGCAGCTGATGCATGAGGGCGGCGATTTCCGCTTCGACCGAGAGATCTGGGGGCCGACGCCGGCGCAGAAGGGCTATGACACCCGCACCGATATCGGCAACACCCCTGAGAAGGATGGCGATGGAATCTCTATCGCGGCCGCACCGCCATGCAGCTCACCGGCTAGAGCAACTACCGGCAGTTTCGCGACTGGTGCCGGCAGCGGAGCTATAACCCGCTGGATTTCGTTGCCTCGCCGGATCTCGTCAACACCGATCCGTGGGAGGGGCTGGTGCCGCTCTGGTATTGGGAGAGCCGCAACCTCAACAAATGGGCGAACGAAGGCGACATCGAGACACTGACGAAGAAGATCAACGGCGGCAAGAACGGGCTTGCCGATCGTATCAATCGCTACGGCCGTGTTGCCCTTGTCCTGCTCGGCTATCGGGCCGACGGCGTGCGGCAGTTCCAGGCGGACCATCGACTCGAGGTAGATGGCGACGTGGGGCCGAAGACGCGCGCGGCGCTGCACCAGGCGCTTGTCGCGCTCGTGCCCGGCGAGGCGGAAAAGCCGGAGGTGAAAGCCGCTCCGGTCACCGAGGAGAAGACGGTCGTCGAGCAGAAGCCAGTCGTGCCGGATGATGTCGACACGCAGGTGAAGAACAAGACCAATCAGTCCGGCTGGCTGATCGGGATCGGCGGCTCGCTCACGACGGCGCTGACCGGGCTCTTTGGGCAGGATTGGCAGACGGTAGTTGCCGTGGGTGGCGTGTCGATCGTCGCACTCGTGCTTCTGCTTCTGCTACGTCACCAGATCATCGCCGCGGTGAAGGACATTCGCGGGGCGGTGGAAGGATGATCTCGCGCGGTTCTGCCTTCCTAGGCGGCGTTGTCGGGATCGCCCTGGCCGTTGCCGCCGTCATCGTCATCAACGCGCTCTGGCTGCTGCCTGCCGCCCGCACCGAAGGGCGCAATCGGCTTATCGTCGACCAGGCTGTGCAATCTCAAAAAGAAGAACTGGAAAGGAAAGGTGACGATGCGAAACTTCAGCGTCTGTCTGATTATGATCTGTGTATTGCCTATCTTGGCAGGGTGCCCGAGTGCGACAGTCTCCGGCTGCAGCCCGTTTGAGAAGAATAATCTTTCGCCGGCCGGCACGGTCGCTCTGCTTCAGGCGGACCGTCCCGGCGCCGAGCGAGTAATAGGCAATGACAGGGCAGGTACGCGGAAGGGATGCTGGGAATGACTGAGTATGCCGTGCATGAAAAGCTCGGGGCGCTGCTAGCCGAGGTCAAGAACCTTCGCGAGGACTTCCGGAGATCCGACGACAAATCGGATGCCAGCCGAGCATCGGTGCATCGCCGGATGGATGATCTGGTCGACCGCGTAGGCAAGGTCGAAGGCTCCGTTGTCCAAGTGAGCGAGGACGTCAACGAAATGAAGCCGGTGACCGACGACGTGCGGAAATGGAAGCTGATGGGGATGAGGCGCCCTTGCGGTCGTCGGTCTCGGCGCCACGGCCCTTGGGGTCAGCATCGCCGGCTTCTTTGAGCAGCTATCGAGATTTTTCAGGCGCTGATCTGCCCAACCGAGGTCACAGCGTATGTCGTTGTCCGTGGGAGAGTGATAGCCGCATTCCGGAACCTTTAAGCATATTCGCAGTTCCGAATATGCCGCTATATATCGAGTGCGGAAATTTCATCACGTAACTCTTTTGGCCCGCTGTTAAACAGCGGCGGGCCCCCTCATCACATGACAATCCCCTCTGACCGGTCTGCTATTTCCCCCAAAGGATAAGCTCAATCGCGATCGGGCGCGTGATGAGTTCCTGTTCGTCCGTCACTCCGTTCTGGAACAGTTCGATGAGCTGACTGGCGACCATCTCCGCTTCCGAGCTGTCGGATCGAATGTTCAGATCCTTGCAGCGAGCATTGATCGCTCGGCGCAATATTTCCATGTCCTCTGAATCAAGAAAGTCGAACATGTTTCCACTCCCCAGCGAAACCAAGTGACTGCTAAAATATTGGGAGTGTTTTTCGGCATCGCAAGAGATGGACGCCGGCCCCTCGGATAAAATGTAATGAAACAAGTTAGACGCAAAAAGCCCGGCCGGAGCCGGGCTTTTGACTGTGAGGGTCAGAATAAAGATTCAAGCTGCGTCGCTGCGCCGACGCGGCCCTCCAGTAGCGGTTCGAGCAGTCGTCGGCGTTGCGCTGGGGAAGCCGGCGCATATCGCGGCCGTCGAGATAGAGCACGTCGACGGCATAGAGGATGATCTCGTCGGATTCGTGCGTGGCTGGCCGGCGGCCGAGCGCGCTGCAGAAGCCCGAAATCGGAACGGCCCTGGTCGTCTAGCACGACGGCTTCACCAATCGCACGTACATAAATGACCTCCTCGGGAAAGTCACGGGTAAGGTAGAAACAGCCGACGAAATGGTGACTCTCCTGAAGTCTCTCCTAGACGCGGACTGGACGGATACTATAATCGAGGTGTCCGCATCCGATCCGAACTACATTATTGTCAAATCTGACCCTGCAATAGACAGGAAAGCGGGTCCGAGCACCAGTATAGGGTTATCCAATATTGTCGTCAGTATCGAACCGATTCCGGTTGTGAACTTCCTCAATATTGATATTGAGCAGAACCCTGACTTGATCGACCACTATATCAGCTACATGGAAGTGTCCTCCCAGCGCGTAGTCGAGGGAGCCTCGGTCCTCGGCGCTAGTTCGAAGCGTATCGAGATGCAGACCGAGTTCACCACCAAGATGCTTTCCACAATCGAGAAAGGCATCGGTCGCCTTGTCGACGCGGATATGAACGAAGCCTCCACACGATTGAAGGCGTTGGAGGCGCAGCAGCAACTGACGTTCCAGGCGTTATCTATTGCCAACGCAAATGCGGAAGACGTCATACAACTATTCCGTTGATCATCCGATCCTCGTAACGTCGTTGACGGACCAGACTGCGCGACCCGGGATGCTCTAACGATCCAGATCGTCGCGATACCAGAACTTTCGCCTGGTGTTAACTACTCTCGGGGCAGAGTAGACAGTCCCAACGCGCTCGAGGAAATCCTCCACATGCTTCGCCGCAATAACCGGCGGCGCGATCGACCGACATTTTCGGCGGCCAGCTTCCGCTTGGGATTGATGCTAGACGGCACTCTGTCACTCCCTCACCTTCATCAGCATACTCAAAGCTCGGCGGTATTTTTGCGCGCGGGCTCTGGAATTTGCATCATCCGGAAGGGGCCGGCTCGGATCGAGGTTGTCTCGAAGGTCGGCAATCTTCACCGCCTGGGCAATCGAGTTCGCCGCTACGCGGCGAATGAAGTCGAAATAGTCCTCGCCGTTGCGACGGGTGAGGGCGGCGATAGCCGTCACGATATCCGGCTTGAAGCCATGCACCCAATATAGATCATCGCAGGAGACGTCAGTGTCCTCGACAACGTCGTGCAAGACAGCCACGATTCGCTCGTCCGTGATCGCCATGGCTAGCATCACGCGGAGCGGATGAAGGATGTAGGGCTGTCCGCCCTTGTCGACTTGGCCGGCGTGGGCCTCGGTGGCGAGCTTGATTGCGTTGTCGAGGTTCATTCTCCCTTCCTTTCCGAGGAGTGGGCGCGGGCGAAGTAGACACGCGGCTCGGTTGAAGCTGCGATATAAAGTGGGTGGCCGGGGTGTCCGTCCGCTGTTAACTTGAGCACCGACAGGTTAAAGAATTCGAGCTTGTGGGCGACCTCGCGTCCACGGTCTCGAAAGGCACCGTGAGTTCCCCAGGCACATATGATCTTCGTAGAACTTCGCGCGATGGCGCTAAGGTGCTTATCATTGTCAGCCCCAATTGGATCCTCGTGGCTGTAAAGCACCTTCGGGTCAGTCGACCTTAACGCGAAGAGGTTGCCGACAATTAGGCCACCGAATCCCCATGCGTTCGCGAAGGCCATGCAACGGCGGATGGTCGGGTCGTCTTGCTCTGCGTCCGCCGTCGAGGGATTGAGCATGATGAAGGCGACTTTGCTCTTGTTGGCGTCCCACTGCCTTTCGAGCCGATAGCGATAAGCACCGCACGCCGAGATCGTGGCAGATGACGCTGATGCGTTAGTAAACAAGTCATTCACGGCTCAATCCTCTGGTAAAGCGACCGTCTCGGCAGTTCCGGCAAGCCCTTATTCGGCAATGGCTTGGCGGCCTTTTCGGATTTGGCAAAGCCGGGTGATTTGACGGTGCTTCGGACGCGAGAAACCGTGAAACTTTGCCTCGCGGCGCTTGGCTTCGGCTATCACCGCGACGTCGACCTTGGCTTTCGGCGCATGGCAGCACTCGGCACCGAGCAGCTTGCCGCCGTCGGCAGTTAGCTTCCGGCTCTTGTCGACCCGTGGGCGATCGTGTGGTCGACGTGGGTCTTGCCCAGGATCAGGCCCCAGGCTTCGCAGGCAATCTCGTCATTGGCTTGCATGGCGCGCTTTCGCGATCTGGGCGTAGACCGACTTGGAAAATTCACGGCGCGCCATTCAGAAAATCCTCATATCTATCTGCGGGACGGCGCCGAGGGATGCGAGCATTTGCCGCGTGATACTTCGCGTCCCCATCGGAGATGGCATCTTTGACAGACTGCTCTGCAGCGCCGCTCCGCGGCGATCGGATCTGATCGGCATCAGAAAGCCTCCCCATACGGAACATTATCGATGGCTACCGGTTCACTTTCCAACACGAAAGGAGACCGACCATGAAAGCAGCCAAGGACAAAACCAGCAATGAACCCATGCACGCGCCGACGTGGAAACCGAACCCTCCCGAGATGGACCTCGAACCGATTCCGTTGCCAGACCGGTCCGGCGAACCCCCTTTTAACGATACCTACGAGCGGCCGGTCGATCGGGGCCGCGTGCCTCCGGTTCCGAGCCGCGATGAGGCCAATATAGACCCAGATGACGCCTTGCCCGAAGACAGCGAGGAGGAAATCCTCAACGACGACCCCGCGCGCGAAAAAACCCGCTTTGACGAGGAGCTTCCTAAGAGCAGCCGATAGGTGTTGCTGTCGATTCGACATCACGCCGCCCACCAATGAAAGCGTTTCAACATCCGCCTTTCCGGCACGGCTTTTGTGGCCGAGCGAAGGCAGGAGACTGGGCATGGCTATCATGCTAGCCGCCCTCGATGGCTCGGGAGGAAGAACCGCCCGGCACCTGACCCGACCGCTGATTAGGCTCGGCGAACCATCGCTGCGTAGGGCGAGGACGGCGTGGGAAGGTTGCCGCTCAAGGGAGGACATGACGCGCTTTTGCGAGGCGCAGGCGATGTAGACGATCTCGGTCACGTCAAAAGACTGACGCCAATGCACTTTGCCCCGCCTTTTCAGGGAGCTGGACGGCGGATTGGTCCGCCGCCTGTTCGTCTTGATGGCGAACATCAACCTTCCCATCGTGCCTCGTCGTTGCAACCGGGCAATGTCGTCCACGTTATTTGGGCGCCGGTCAAAAAAGACGCGGCAGCAGCAAGATGCCGCCACCGCGTAATTTGGGGCAAAGGCCGCACCGCCTTGCCCCCCGCCTTGATCGCGTCGCCTGGGGAGAGGCAAGCGATGCGATCAAGGAAAAGTTGCCCTTACACCTTCTTGCGTCCTTTCTGACGATAGACGTCGACGACGACGGCGGCGATGATGATCAGGCCCTTGACGACTTCCTGGTAGTAGGCGTCGACGCGCAGGAAGGTGAAGCCGGAGGTCATGACGCCGAGGATGACGGTGCCGATGACGGTGCCGGTGATGCGGCCGACGCCGCCGGTGAGCGAGGTACCGCCGATGACGGTGGCGGCGATGGCGTCGAGTTCATACATCACGCCCATGCCCGCCTGCGCCGTCTGGGCGCGGGCCGCCGTCACGACGCCGGCGAGCCCCGCCAGCATGCCGGCGATCGCATAGACCTTGACCAGATGCGCCTCGACATTGATGCCGGAGACGCGGGCGGCCTGGACATTGGCGCCGATCGCATAGGTGAACTTGCCGTAGCGGGTATAGCGCAGGGCGATATGGAAGATCAGCGCAACGACGAGGAAGATGACCACCGGCCAGATGCCGGTACCGATGAAGTTGAACTGGTCGGTCAGGCCCGACACCGGCTGGCCCTTGGTGTACCACTTCGACAGGCCGCGGGCCGAGACCATCATGCCGAGCGTGGCGATGAACGGCGGGATCCTGGTGCGGGCGATCAGCTGGCCGTTGATGAAACCGGCCAACAGGCCGATGCCGAGGCCAAGCCCGATCGGCACGATCGCAGGCAGGTCGGTCAGCGACGGATACAGCGCCCGCGGCCAGGTCGAGGCCTGGGCGACGCTGGCGGCGATCATCGCCGTCACCCCGACGACCGAGCCGGAGGACAGGTCGATGCCGCCGGTGATGATCACCTGCGTCACGCCGACGGCGATGATGCCGATCACCGCCACCTGCAGGATCATGATCGTCAGCCGCTGCGAATTCATCAGGAAGCTCTGGCCGACGAAGATCCAGCCGAGCACCTCATAGACCAGCGCAATGCCGACCAGCACCAGGAAAATGTTGAACTCCGGCGGGATGCGCCGTGCGGATTTGGCAAGCGGTGGGTTGGCTCCTGCCGCGACGTTGGTCTCCATTGCTCTTTCCTCCCTGTGGTTTGATTGCCCCGCCGTCAGCGCGCGGCCAGTTCCATCACCTTGATCTGGCTGGCCTCGGCCCGGTCGAGGAAGCCGGTGACCCGGCCTTCGTGCATGACCATGATGCGGTCGCTCATGCCGAGTACCTCGGGCATCTCCGACGAGATCATGATGACGGCAACGCCGTCGCGGGCGAGTTCCGTTACCAGCCGGTGGATTTCCGCCTTGGCGCCGACGTCGATGCCGCGCGTCGGCTCGTCAAGGATCAGGATGCGCGGCCGGGTCAACAGCCAGCGGCCGATCAGCGCCTTCTGCTGGTTGCCGCCGGACAGGTTCTCGATACGCTCGGAAAGGTTCGGCGTCTTTACCCTGAGCTTGCGGGCCATCTCCTCGCATTGCGCCGACAGCGCCTTCTGCTCGACAAAGCCCAGCCTGACGAACTTGTCCTGCAGCACGGCGATCTGCATGTTCTCCAGGATGTTGAGGATCAGCAGGCAGCCGGTGTCCTTGCGGTCCTCGGTTAGAAACGCCATGCGGTTACGGATCGCCTCGGTAGGCGAAGTGATGGCGACAGGCTGGCCGTTGATGGCGATCGAGCCGGAGCTGGCCGGCGTGACGCCGAACAGCGCCTCGGCGACGTTCGAGCGGCCGGAGCCGACCAGGCCGGCCAGCCCGAGGATCTCGCCGGCCCGCACCTCGAACGAGACGTCGTGGAAGACGCCGGCGAGCGTCAGGTCCTTGACCGACAGCACGACATCACCGATCGGCACCTCCTCCTTCGGGAACATCTGGGTGATCTCGCGGCCGACCATCATGCGGATGATGTCGTCGCGCGTCACGTCGCTCGAGGCGTGCGTGCCGATATACTTGCCGTCGCGGAACACCGAGAACTCGTCGGCGATCTCGAACAGCTCGTTCATCTTGTGGGTGATATAGACGATGCCGATGCCCTGGCGGCGCAGGTCGCGGATGATGGTGAACAGATGCGCCACCTCGCGTTCGGTCAAGGCCGAAGTCGGCTCGTCCATGATCAGCACGTCGGACTCGTACGACACCGCCTTGGCGATCTCGACCATCTGGCGGTTGGCGATCGACAGGTCGCGCACCTCCGCCTGCGGATCGAGCGCAATGTTCAGCCGGGCAAACAGCGCCGCCGTCATCCGGTTCATCTCGCGGTGGTCGACAAAGCCGAGGCGGGTCTTCGGCTCGCGCCGGATCCAGATGTTCTCGGCCACCGTCATGAACGGCATCAGGTTGAGCTCCTGATGGATCATCGCGATACCGTTTTCCAGCGCATCGAGCGGCGATGTCAGCTGGATGTCGACGCCCTTGAACTTCACCTCGCCCTTGTCTGGGGTGTAGATGCCAGCGAGAATCTTCATCAGCGTCGACTTGCCTGCGCCGTTCTCGCCCATCAGTGCATGCACCGTGCCGCGCTTCAGCCGGAACGACACGTCGTCGAGCGCGACCACGCCCGGAAACTCCTTGCGCACCCCTTCAACCGCAAGCAGATACTCCGCGTTCGGGATCGCCCCACTCGCGCGTACCGCCGCTATCGTCGTCGGACTAACCATACTATGACCTCCCTGTCGCCTCGTTGGCTAGAACCCGCGCCCGCAAGCATCCAAGGTTCTGGCATGGTTTCATCGGACGCAACGTGCGCCGTCCGTCATAAAAACCGGGCAATCCGGAGCGCGGTCGACGCCGCGCTCCGGGATCATTGGCTTAGTTCTTGGCCTGGTAGTCCTTGAGGTTGGCCGGGGTCACCAGTTCGAAGGGAATGTAGACCTTCTTGTCGACCGTTTCGCCCCGCGCAAGCTTGAGCGCTGCATCGAGCGAACCCTTGCCCTGACCGGCAGCGTTCTGGAACACGGTGACGTCGAGGTCGCCTTCAGCCATGGACGCAAGGGCGTCCTGCGTCGCATCGACGCCGCCAATGACGACGCTGTCCATGGAGCGGCCGGCGGCCTTCAGAGCCTGGATGGCGCCGATGGCCATTTCGTCGTTGTTGGCGATGACGGCATCGAATTCCAGACCGGCCGAAAGCCAGTTGGTTACGAGGTCGGCACCCTGGGTGCGCGACCAGTTGGCCGTCTGCTCTTCGACGATCTCGATACCTTTGCACGCATCGGTCGCGAGTACGTCATGGACATCCTTGGTGCGCATGCGGGCCGCCTGGTTGGAAAGCTCGCCCATCATGACGACGGCCTTGCCCTTGCCGCCGAGCAGCTTGCAGACTTCCTGGGTTTCCAGCGTGCCGGACTCTACCTCGTTGGAAGCGACGAAAGCCTGCTTTTCCGGAAGGCTGTCGATGTTGCTCGGTTCGCGGTTGACGTAAACGAGCGGAATACCCGCATCCGCGGCGAGCTTCGACATCGCAGCGGTTGCATCGGTATCGACCGGGTTGACGATGATGGCATTTACGCCGGCGGCGATGAAGTTCTGGATCTGGCTCTGTTGCTTGGCAACGTCGTTCTGAGCGTCCTCGACCTGCAGCGTCACGCCGTCGAGCGTCTTGGCATAATCCTGCATACCGTTGCGCAGAACAGTCAGGAAGTTGTCGTCGAACAGCGCCATAGAAACGCCGACAGTCTCAGCGGCATGCGCTGCCGTCGACATCATCACGGCCAGTGCCGCGCCCATGATCATTCTCTTCATGCTATTTCCTCCACAAAACGGTGTCCGGCGACCACCCTCCACAAGCCGGAGGCATCCCCGCTCCCCGGCGATGCCATTTCTTGTCGCATGCCTCTCCCGTGGCAGGCCTAAAACAGAATAAACAAACCGACTGTTTGCCAATACGGAATATGTATTCCATTTTTTAATGAGCCGTCAAGTGCGCGATGGCCTTTATTCACGCAAAAAACCAAGTGATGCGCTTGCGGGTTCACGCCCTTGACGCGAGGAACGCCATGCTGTCGCGCAAGGCGGCCTCGACGTTGCTCAGCTGATGCACATCCGGCGAGAACGGCTCAAAGGAAAAAGGCCCGGCATAGCCGCTTTCCCGCAGCCTTTTCATCTGGCCGGCATTGTCGAGCCGGTCGCCGGCGCCCACCAGCACGCGGTGCGGGTCGCGCATGTCGCTGACAGTGACTGCCGGATCGGCGACGCCAGATATGTGAACGAGGCCCGTCAATTCCGGATGGAATATTTCTTCCCCGGCGAGATGATGGTGGAATGTGTCATGCACGAGTTTGAACGTCCCTTCACCTTCCACGGCCCGGATACCTTCCGCCGCCTCGGTTTTCGAGCGTAGCGAGCAGATTTCGAAGCCGAGCGGTTCTACGAGACCGACGATGCCCGCTTCATCGAGCATCGGCTTCAGCGCCGTCAGCGCCTGGCGCAAATTAGCCTGCCGCTCACCGTCGCCTTGACCGCTGCCATCGTTGACCGGGACGAGAACCAGTGCCTTGGCGCCACACTCACGCGCGTAAGTGACAATCTCCTCCGCCTCACGGGCGCGATCACCGTTCCATTCGTTGAACCGCTGCAGCGCGTTGATCGAGATGATCGTCAGCCCGTGCCTTTCAGCAAGATCCCGGACTGCTGCGGCGGGCGTACCGTCGATGATGGCATTGCCCTTAAGATCGTTGCGGATTTCCACCGCAGAAATGCCGAGCGATGCGGCCAGCGCGAAAAAATCCTTCACCGGCAGGGCCGGCGCGGTCATGTGGTTGAGAGCGAATGGGATGGTCGTCATAGGCGATGTTCCTCCTGCAAAGATATCCGACGGGGAGGGCGGCAACGCGGCATGGCGTTTCGCGGCTGCGCACCCTTGATCGGGATTGCAGCATCAGCAGCTTATCGCCGCGCAGTCAAAGCGGAACGTGCCGATTCTCTTGCATCTGTGAAAGAATTCGAACGCGCGATGATGAAATTCTATCATCTGGCGCCGGACGGCTCAGATGTTCTCCGGCGTGAAAATATCGAAGGGGAGAAACGTCTGGCCGGGAACAGCGGCAAGGCCGCGGTCGATGGCGCCGACCATCAGGCCGACCAGCTCGCGCGCGAGTTGGGCGACGGGGGTCGCAATGGCCATGGTGACGAGATCCTCCGCGAGCGCCGCACGCGACTCCGGAGTCAATTCATTGACGACCACCAGCAGCTTGCGGGCCAGCTTCTCCTCGGCGAGGGCCGAAATGGCCCCCTCCATTCCGCCGCCGCAGACATAAAAGCCGATCAGATCAGGATGGCGCTGCAAAAGGTTCAGTGTCGCCTCATGGGTGATCTCGGCCGTCTCAAGGTTGACCAGCGTATCGAGCACCTCGAATTCGGGCGCATGCTCCCGAAAATAGGACCGAAAGCCAATCTCCCGCAGTTCATGACCGTGAAAGCGGTGGCTGCCGACGAAGGCCGCCACCTTTCCCGGTCTGGTCGCCGCCTTGGCAATCATCCAGGCTGCAGTGCGACCGGCTTTCCGGTTGTTGAGACCGACATAACCTTCACGCACGCCGGTCGCGAAGTCGGAAAGAAGGGAGAAGACCGGGATCCCCCGTTCTTTCAGTTCCTCGACCACCGTCGTCACAGCCGGGTAGTCGGGCCCCACGAGTGCGATCGCCTGATTGCGCGCAGCCATGGCCCGCAGCTTCTCCGTGATGGCCGTGGGCGTCGAACTTGCAGCAAAATCGATTTGCGGAACGACGCGGATGCTCGGTGCGGACAGCGCCGCGTTCTCGATCTCCCTGGCCATGGACTGGTAGAAAAACTGATTGGGTTTCTGCAGGATGAAGCCCAGCCGGTATTGCGGCAGATCCTCGAACACCCTCTGCCGCAGCAGGCCGACCGCATGGTAGCCTATCGATTTGGCCGCATCATATACCCGGCGGGCCGTTTCCTCGCGCACGCGGTGGCGTCCGTTCAGCACGCGGTCGACGGTGGCGACGCTGACGCCGGCAGCCTTGGCAAGATCGGCAATGGTCGGTCGTCCGCTCATGTGTTCCTCCTGATGCAAGCTATCATTTCATCCAGCCAGCTTTGATGTGTTTTGATAGAATATATCAAGGCTGCATTGAGCTGCCGGGAAAGTCAACCTATCCTCATGACCACAGTGCAAGGCGCATCCGGAATCAATGCGCAGGGAGGATAGAGATGACCAGGGTTGCCGCGAAACGCGACTACAGCCTGCTGGGGCGCGATGCCCAGGCCGCCGTCGAAAGCGGACTTGCCGCTGCGGAGTGGTACCACACTGACATTCCGAGAAAGCAGATGAAGGCGTTGATGAAGCGTGAGGACGGACCGGCCATCCGCGACACGATCCTGTGGCTGGGCAGCATGGTCGTGTGCGGCGCTCTCGCCATCTATTTCTGGGGTTCCTGGTGGTGTGTGCCGTTCTTTTTTGTCTATGGCGTGATGTACGGCTCGGCCTCGGATTCGCGCTGGCACGAATGCGGCCATGGCACGGCCTTCAAGACGCGCTGGATGAACGATGTCGTCTACGAGATCGCCTGCTTCATGATCATGCGCAACCCGGTGACCTGGCGTTGGAGCCATACGCGCCATCATACCGACACCGTGATTGTCGGCCGTGACCCGGAAATCGCCGTCATGCGCCCGCCGGATCTCCTCCGCCTGGTCCTCAACTTCTTCGGCATTCTCGATGTCTTCCATGCGACGATCGACATGGTCCGCAACGCCGCCGGTGTGATCAGCGCCGAGGAAAAGACCTTCATCCCGGAGCAGGAGCAGCCGCGCGCCATCCGCATCGCCCGTATCTGGCTGGCGATCTATATCGTGACGATCGCCCTTGCGATCACCATGGGCTCGATCCTGCCGCTGATGCTGATCGGCCTGCCGCGCCTCTATGGCGCCTGGCACCATGTGATGACTGGCCTTTTGCAGCATGGCGGTCTCGCAGACAACGTCATCGATCATCGGCTGAACAGCCGCAGCGTCTACATGAATCCCTTCAGCCGGTTCGTTTACTGGAACATGAATTACCACGTTGAACACCACATGTTCCCGATGGTTCCCTGCCATGCGCTGCCGCAGTTGCATGAGATGATCAAGCACGACCTTCCGGCACCGAACAAATCGATCATTGAAGGCTATCGCGAAATGATCCCTGCCTTCCTGCGCCAGCTCAGGAACGAGGACTATTTTCTCAAGCGCGAACTGCCGCCGACGGCCAAGCCCTACCGGGAAGAGCTGCACGCCGAACCGATCGCCGCCGAATAGATCGGTGCACTGAACAATCGACTGGAGGAAAGCATGAGCAATTGGGTGGAAGTCTGCGCGACGGACGAGATCGACGAAGAGGATGTCATCCGCTTCGATCATGCGGGCAGGACGTTCGCAGTCTATCGCAGCCCCGATGACGAATTTTTTGCGACCGATGGCCTCTGCACGCATGAGAAAATCCATCTTGCTGAGGGGCTGGTGATGGACGACATCATCGAATGTCCGAAACACAACGGCCGGTTCAGTTACAAGACCGGCGAAGCCAAGGGTGCGCCCGTTTGCGTCAACCTCAAGACCTATCCGGTCAAGATCGAAGGCGGCAGCGTCTTCATCTCGGTTGCGTGAGAAGGACCCCATCATGTCGCACATCGTCATCATCGGGGCAGGGGAGTGCGGCGCGCGCGCCGCCTTCGCCCTGAGGGAAAGGAATTTCGACGGGCAGATCACACTGGTCGGCGCCGAAGAGCATCTTCCTTACGAGCGCCCGCCGCTATCGAAGGAGGCGCTGCTCAATGGCCTTGAACCGAAACTGGTTTCGGACGCAGCCCGCTATGCCGATGCCGGGATCGAGGTTCTGACCGGCCACAGCGTCGAGGGCATCGACCCCGCCGGCAAGACCGCGCGGCTTTCCGATGGTCAAATCCTTGCCTATGACCGCCTGCTGTTGACGACCGGCGCCCGGCCCCGACCCTTTCCGGGGCTTTCAGGCCCCAATCATCGTATCAGGACACTGCGCACCCACAGCGACGCCGTTGCAATTCGCGCCGGCCTGCAGCCTGGCGCGCATCTGGCCATCATCGGCGGCGGCTTCATCGGCCTGGAGCTTGCCGCCACCGCCCGCAAGCTCGGCGCCAAGGTAACGCTGGTTGAGGGGCTGCCACGCATTCTCAGCCGCGGTGTGCCCGCTGAGCTGTCTGCGGTGATCGCCGCGCGGCACAAGGCGGAGGGCGTGGAAATTCTTTGCGGCGTGACGATCCAGGAATTGTCGGAAGGTCCTGACCACGCGCGGATCCTGACGGAGGATGGCCGCACGATTGCAGCTGATATGATCGTCGTTGGTATCGGCGCCGTCCCGAATGTCGAGCTTGCCCGCGACGCAGGTCTTGTGATCGACAACGGCATCGCCGTCGATGCGCATTTGAGAACATCCGATCCGGATATCTTTGCCGCAGGCGATTGCTGCTCCTTTCCGTTGCCGCATTATGGCGGCCGCCGCGTGCGGCTGGAGGCCTGGCGCAATGCGCAGGACCAGGGCACGCTTGCCGCCGCCAACTTGCTCGGTGCAGAGGAGACGGTGTCGGCCGTGCCGTGGTTCTGGTCCGATCAGTACGATCTCACGCTGCAGATTGCCGGCATCGCCGACGGTGCGACGCAGGCCGTTTGGAGGCATGTCGCAGAGGGCACCTTCATTCTCTTCCATCTCGACATCGATGGACGCCTGATCGCAGCCAGCGGCATCGGCCCGGGCAATGCCGTCGCCCGCGACATCCGCCTTGCTGAAATGATGATCGCGGCGCGTGTCCGTCCTGATCCGGTGGCGCTCGCTGCGCCGGGGACGAAGCTGAAGACATTGCTTGCCGCCTGAAGCTCCGGGAGATGCCCGGTTCCTGCGGCCGTCTCCCACCGCCTCCATTTTAAAATAACCACAGAACCAGTCGGTGGCGGCCCTGACCGCCAGCCGCGACAGGGAGAGATCAATGAGACACCGGCGCCCGACCGTGGCCGACCTTCTGTCAATGAAGGGCAAACGCCAACTCAGCATGCTGCGCGTCGAAACGCTGGATGAGGCCGACGCCGCAGAGCGGGCGGGGGTCGACCTGGTTTCCGTGCCGCCTGCCTTGCTGGGGCCAGCCTTCCGCGAGGCCGCCCCCTCGGTCTTTGCCTTTCCCGGCCTCGAATATGGTGATTTCGTCACCGCCGAAGAGTATATCCGCGCGGCATTCCAGGCGCTGAAGGCCGGCGGCGATGCCGTCTATTGCGCGGCCAGTCTCCAGACGGTGCGCCGCATGCGCGACGAGGGCATTCCGGTCTGCGGCCATCTCGGCCTTATTCCCTCAAAGGCCACGTGGACCGGTGGTTTCCGCGCGGTCGGCAAGACGGCGCTTGGTGCGCTGGAGATCTGGCGCCAGACCAAGGCGCTCGAAGAAGCAGGCGCCTTTGCCGCCGAAATCGAGGTCGTACCAGGCGACGTGGCCAGCGCCATCAGCAAGCGCACCGCGATGCTGATGCTTTCCATGGGCGCCGGCAGTGGTTGCGATGCGCAATATCTCTTTGCCGACGACGTGCTCGGCGCCAACCGTGGCCATATTCCGCGCCACGCCAAGATCTACCGCAACTTCGCCGCAGAACATGATCGGCTGCACCAGGAACGCATCGCCGCCTTCTCCGAATATGTCGCCGACGTCAAGTCCGGCACCTATCCGGGCGAAGCGCATCTGGTGGGTATTGATCCGGCGGAGCTGGAGGCGTTTCTCCTGGCGTTGGAGTGAGAGGTGGGCTGTATTTTGGTGCCTATCGAAGTCCGCGGGTGGAATTCAAGCTTGAGAGAATTTGTCTTCTCGCACAGGATTTGCCCTTAGCCAACTTCGACCGGACGATGCGCAAAGCGCGAGTTATCGGATGGGCTTTTCCGATCGCTCACGCTTCTTCTTGACCCATGCGAATGGCGGCTGGCGCTGACCCGAGGCGCTTGAGTAGCCGCTACCCGGCGCGCTTGCGGCCTGCGGCATAACCGAGTTGCTCGGACAATTCATGCGCGGCGGCAAGAAGGCTGTCGAGATAGCTCTGGCGATTGCGCAGCCCGTCTTCCTTCGGGGTCACGAGGCAGAGCGTGGCGACGCATTGGCCATCAGCCTGATACACCGGAACCGCAAAGCAGTGCGTGAAGGTCTCGACCTCGCTGTTGAAGGTGAAAAAGCCGTCGAGGGCCGCTTGCCGGACTTCCGCGATGAACTGTGCCGGATCCAGCCGCTTGCCGTTCGGCAGAACGAAGTCGCTGGTGGGAATGAGATCGATAATCTCCGCGTCGGTGAGATGTGCCACCAACAGGCGGCCGGAAGCGGTCCACGGGATTGGCACCAGTTCGCCGATATTGGAGGAAATGCGGAATGCGCGCACACCTTCGCGCATCATGGCAACCGTATATTTGTTGCCTTCCAGCAGGCACATCTGCGCCGTCTCACGGGTTTCCTCCGCCAGCCGGGCGAGCATGTCCTCGGATTCGCGCATCAGGTCGAACTGGTCGGCATAGGCCGTGCCGAGGAAATAGAGCTTGCGACCCAGAAACACCCGACCGTCGCCGCCCTGATAGTCCAGCATGCCGTGGCGCAGGAGAAGGTTGATCAGTTCGTAGACGGACGAGCGCGGTGCGCCGATCTCGACGGCAATCTCGTTCGGCCGCATCGGCTGGCGTTTCGTGCGCAGGAATTCAAGAATCTCGAAGGCACGATCAAGACCCCGCGTCCGCCGCGATACGATGTCTTCTGCGCCATCAGCCATTCGATCCGTCCTCTTCAATGATCACGGGCGCGACCTTTGCAAGCCGCGCCCTGCATTTCAAGCCCTGTCCGCCCGATAGGCGATGCAATCGACTTCCACTTTGCAATCGACCATCATGCGCGACTGCACGCAGGCACGGGCCGGAGGGTTGGCGCCGAAATATTCGGCGTAGACGCCGTTGAAGCTCCAGAAATCCCGCGGATCGTCCAGCCAGACGCCGACGCGGACAACGTCCTCGATGCCGTAGCCCGCCTCATGCAGGATGGCGATCAGGTTCTCGATTGCCCTGCGGCTCTCGGCTACAATGCCGCCGCGCACGATCTCGCCGTTTTCCATCGGCACCTGGCCAGACACATGCAGCCAACCGTTTGCTTCCACCGCACGGGCAAAGGGCAGGGGTTGACCACCGGCACCCGTTTCACCGGCGCCATAACGCTTGATAGTCATGAGGATTCTCTCTTTGTCTTTGTTTGAGATGGAACGGGATGTGAGCGGAAAACCACTTACACTTTTCTCATCCCGTTCAGTTGAAACTGGATGTCTTGAGGAATTCGACGAGCCGCTCGGTCTTCGGCCTCAGGAACATCTCCTTCGGGTCGCCTTCCTCGCAGATCACGCCCTGATTCATGAAGATCACCCGCGAGGAGACTTCATAGGCAAAGCGCATCTCGTGGGTGACGAGCAGCATGCTCATGCCGTCCGCCGCCAACCCCTTGATGACCTGGAGCACTTCGCCCACCAGTTCCGGGTCCAGCGCCGAGGTGACCTCATCGAACAGCATCAGTCGCGGGTTCATCGCGATCGCCCGGGCGATCGCAACGCGTTGCTGCTGGCCGCCGGAAAGCTGGCCCGGATAGTGATCGGCGCGCGAGGCAAGGCCAACGCGGTCCAGCCATTTTTCGGCGATGGCCCGTGCTTCGTCGCGCGACAGCTTCTTCACCTTGACGAGGCCGAGCATCACGTTTTCCGCTGCGGTCATATGCGGGAAGAGGTTGAACTGCTGAAAGGCCATGCCTGTCAGTGCGCGCTGCCGGGCGATGTCCTTCTCGCTCTTGCGCTTGCGGACAGTGCCGCTTTGTTCATAGCCGATGTCCTCGCCCTCGAGCAGGATGCGTCCGCCCTGGAATTCTTCCAGCATGTTGATGCAGCGCAGCATCGTCGTCTTGCCCGAACCTGAGGAGCCGATGATTGAGATCACTTCGCCTTCCTGCATGGTGCAGTCCACGCCCTTCAGCACCTCGACGGTGCCGTACTGCTTGCGCAGCCCCTGTATTTCCAGAAGTATCTTGCTCATGTCGTGGGAGCCCTCAGGACGGAACGGCGGTCTTGCGCTCGACATATTTGCCGAACCGCTCGATGCCGTAATTGATGGTGAAGTAGAGAAGCCCGGCGAAGAAATAGAACTGCAGGCTCAGGAAATTGCGCGAGATGATTTCCTGCGTGCGCAAGAGTAGTTCGGCGACGCCGATGACGGAGAGCAGGGTCGAAGCCTTGACCATCTCGGCAGCCGTATTCACCCAGGCGGGCAGGAATTGCCGCAGCGCCTGCGGCCACAGAACATAGGCGAATGTCTGGCGGAACGTCAGCCCGATCGCCTTGGCAGCTTCGGTCTGCCCCTTGGGAATGGCCTGCAACCCGCCGCGGACGATCTCACCGACATGCGACGAGCAGAAGATCGCCAACGCCAGGACACCGGCCTGGAACGGCCCCAGTTCGATACCGATCGTGGAGAGCACATAGTAGCTGGCGAGAACCAGCACGAGCACCGGCGTGCCGCGAATGAAGTCGGTATAGGCCCGGACCACGAGCCTGAGCAACCGGTTGCCGTAGACGAGAGACAGGCCGACGAGAACACCGAGCAGCGACCCGGCAATGATCGAGAGAAGCGAGATCGATACCGTGACGCCCAGCCCTTTGAGGATAACGAAGCGAGCGATCCAGAGTTGATCGAAGAAGGCGGAGATTTCCGTCATGGTCATCACCTCGGAACGGCAAGCCGGCGCTCGACCATGCGCATCAGCGCCGCAAGCACGGAACAGGTGGCGACGTAGAGACCCGAAGCGACGATCCACGTCTCGATGACCCGGAAGGTCTCGACATTGATTTTGCGCGCCTCGAACGTGAGTTCCGGCACCGCGATGGCCGCTGCCAGCGACGTATCCTTGAACAGCGAAATCACCGTCGAGGACAAGGAAGGCAGGACGTTGCGCAGCATCAGCGGCACGATGATCGACACGCGAATCTGCATCGGCGTCAGCCCGATGGCGAGGCCGGCCTCCGTCAGTCCCTTGGGAATGGAGATGAGACCCGCGCGGAACACCTCGGCCAGATAGGCGCCGGAATAGATCGACAGCACGGCGACGAAACTCTCGATCTTGCCCAGCCGCACGCCCATCTGTGGCAGGGCAAAATAGGCAAAGAGCACCAGTACGAGAATCGGCAGGTTGCGGATGATCGTCACGTAGGTTGCCGCCGGCCGCTGAATCCAGCCGCTTTTGGCAATGAGCGCGAAGGCGACCAGCAAGCCGATGACGGCGCCGATGAGGATGGAAACGAAAGCCAGACCAAGGCTCAGCAGCAGGCCTTCGAGAAGCTGGTCGAAGCTGCGCCAGACGGCGGCGAAATTGAGCGTATAACCCATGGCGGCATCCTGCCGTAGAGGGTGGGGGAAGGACGAAGGGCCAATGCCCTTCGTCCCAACGGCTGCCGTTCGGCCTTATTTGTACTCGACCGGGAAGCCGATCTGCGGCGGTGCCAGATCCTTGCCGAACCAAGTCTTGAAGGACTTGGCATAGAAATCGAACTCGACGCCGGTCATCGCCTCGTGCAACGCGGTGTTGACGAAGTTCAGCCAGTCCTGGTCGCCGCGCTTGACGCCGCAGGCATAGGTCTGCGGGTTCCAGCCGTAGCCGGCATCCTTGTAGCGGCCCGAATTCTGGGTCATGTACCAGGCAAGCGACGACTGGTCGGTGGCCGCCGCATCGGCGCGGCCGGATTCAAGCGCCTGATAGATCAGGTCGACGGATTCATACTGGTCAACGGTCGCCTCCGGCAGCGCCGCATGCACCATGTCCTCGGCATAGACGTTCTGCAGAACAGAAATGGTCACGGAAGACCCTGCAGCCTTCAGCGCCGCATAGTCGGCATGCTTGCCGTCAGCCTTGAGCATCAGGCCGACACCTTCCCGGTAGTAGGGAATGGTGAAGGCGATCTGCTGGGCGCGTTCGCCGGTCACTGTCATGAACTGGCAGGTGAGGTCCACCTTGTCGGTGGTGATGTTCGGAATGCGGGCGTCGGACGACTGGTTGACGTACTCGATCTTGTCGGGATCGCCGAACAGTGCCTTGGCGACGATGCGGCCCATGTCGACGTCGAAACCCTGGAGCTTGTCTTCGGCGCTCTTGAAATGCCACGGCGCGTTTGTGCTGCCGGTGCCGAGGACAAGATGGCCGCGGGCCAGAACCTCATCGAGTTTGCTGGCCGCCTGCTGCGCGGCGGCGGGCATTGCGGAAAGAAGAAAGGCGGTTGCCAGCGAGAGCGCGCCGGCGCGGAGCGAAATGATCATGATGTTCCCCTGATGAACGGTCATTTTCCAGTGTCCAGTATTGTGGACATGTGTCTGTTTTACTGGATTGACGTATTCAGCGTCAGGATGCATAAATTGTCAAGACTTGGGCGAGTAGGAATCTGCGCAACAGGCATGCGGCGGTTTCTTCCGCCTGAATTTTCATCGGAAATTTTCTTGAGAGGGTCCCCATGACCAAGGCCGCAGCGACGCTTCAGACCGTGAACACACCGGCCGTCCTGGTCGATCTCGACACCGCCCGCCGCAACATCGAGCGGTTCCAGATCTATGCGGACGCCCATGGGCTGAAGGTTCGCCCGCATATCAAGACGCACAAATTGCCTGCCGTGGCCGAGATGCAATTGAGGGCGGGGGCCGTGGGCATCACCTGTCAGAAGGTGTCGGAAGCCGAAGCCATGGTTGCCGGCAGCCCTGAAATTCGCGACGTGCTGATCACCTACAATATCCTCGGCGCCGAGAAGCTCGAGCATCTGGCATCGCTTGCCCGCAAGGTGACGCTCAGCGTCGTCGCTGACAATGAAACCGTCATTGACGGCCTCTCCTATGCGTTCGCTTCCCAGCCGGCACCGCTTGCTGTCCTGGTGGAATGCAACACTGGTGCGGACCGTTGTGGCGTGCCAACTCCGGAGGCGGCGGCGGCACTCGCGCAGCGGATCACCAAGGCCCCCGGTCTCGCCTTCGGCGGCCTGATGACCTATCCCCCAACCGGTGGTGCAGCCGCAGTCGAATCCTTCATGACCCGCGCAAAAGCCTTCATCGAGGCGGCTGGCATAAGGGTACCCGTTGTCACTTCGGGCGGAACACCGTCGATGATGAAGGCCGCCGAGGCTCCGGTCACGACCGAATATCGCCCGGGCACCTATGTCTACAACGACCGTTCGCTCGTCTCGCGCGGTGTCTGCGGGTGGGAGGATTGCGCGCTGACCGTGCTCGCGACTGTCGTTTCGGTGCCAGCCGCCAACCGCGCCATCATCGATGCCGGCTCGAAGACGCTAACCTCCGACCTTCTGGGCCTTTCGGGTTACGGTCACGTACTCGGTCGCGACGACATTTCTATCGACCAACTCTCCGAAGAACATGGCCGCCTCGTCAGCGAGGGCCCGATCAATCTGATGGTCGGCGACAAGCTCCGCATCGTGCCCAATCATGCCTGCGTGGTCACCAATATGGTCGACGCGGTGAATGTCGTGGAGCACGGCGAGATTTCAGCCGTCTGGCCCGTCGTCGCCCGAGGCCGCATTGTTTAATGTCCAAATCGCGACCGGTTGCCTCGTCGCCGCGTAGTCATTGACGCAACATGCCCGGGAACAAGGCTTCGCGTTTGAATCTTAAGCGCCGGCGCACCCGGGTGCCATGTTCACTTGACGCCATCGGGCGCATTTCAGCGGGGACTATCCAATTCGCGCAATCTTCTCGCTTCGGGCATTGGGGTCAAATTGACAGGGGGACGCCGATGCCAAAGATGCCGGCGCTGCGAGCGCTTCATGCTCGCCGTTCAATCGAAAGGGAATACATATGGAAAGGCGTGACTTCCTCAGGGGCCTAGCCTTGCTTGCCGCATGTCCGCTCTGCGTCAAAACCGCATACGCCGCAGAAGGGGTCCATTGGAGCTACGAAGGCGAAGCGGGTCCTGAGCATTGGGGCTCCTTGAGCAAAGACAACAGCGCTTGCGCTGCCGGTTCGCAGCAATCGCCGCTCGACATCAGAGGCGCGATCAAGGCAGATATTCCAGACATCACAATAGACTGGAAGGGCGGCGGCACGATCCTCAACAATGGGCATACGATCCAAGTGAAAGCGGCGCCCGGCGGCACGCTGCGCCGCGGTGACAAGACCTACGATCTCGTGCAGTACCATTTCCACGCACCAAGCGAACACCTGGTCGAAGGAAAGTCCTTCCCTATGGAAGTGCATTTCGTCCACAAGCACGCAGAAACGGGCGCCCTTGGTGTATTTGGCGTTTTCCTCGTCCCCGGAGTTGCCAATAAGACCTTTGCAAGCCTGGCGGCCGCTTTCCCGCAAAAGGCCGGGGATGAAGCCAGCCTGCACGGGGTGGTGGATCCGAGCGGTTTGCTCCCGTCGGCTCTCAGCTATTGGGCCTATGAGGGATCGCTGACGACACCGCCGTGCAGCGAAATTGTCGACTGGATGGTGGCGATGAACCCCATCGAGGTGGACCCCGCCGATATCAAGAAGTTCACTGCGCTCTACTCTATGAATGCCCGCCCGGCGCTGGTCACCAATCGGCGGTATATTCTAAGCTCCAGCTAAGGTCACGTTTCGGGCGCGAGCGGGAATCGCCCGCGCCCAGCTTTCTATCCGTTTGCGCCGCCGGACCATTGGGCGACCATTATCCTCCGACGCTTGCGGTCTGCGAGTGAATGCCGCCGGGCTGGGAAATTCCGGCCAAAGCTTCTCCGGTGGCGCCGTTGGCGCCCGAAGTTGCCAGATCACCGAGCGACAGTATGCCTACGAGGCGTTTGTCACGACTGACCACGGGAAGACGCCGCAGTTTCTGATCGCCAAGATTTTCCAGCACATCGTGGGTGTCGTCGTCTTCGTAGCAGTATTTTACTTCGTGGGACATTATGTCAGCAATCCTGGATTGCGGGCCCATTCCCTTTGCCACAGCACGCACGGCAATATCACGATCGGTGATCATTCCCACCAGCCGATCGTTTTCACGAACGGGAACAACCCCGGCGTCGATCTCAGCCATGATTGCCGCTGCTTCCTGGATCGTTTGGTCGGGGCTAGCAATGCGAACATCACGCGTCATAGCTTCGCGAACTTTCATGGCTTCCTCCTTTTTAGGTACCCTATGTCCGGGAACACGCGGCCATCGAAATTGTTCCGCCGTTGAGACTTCAGGCGCTTCGATAGCTTGGAACTGCGCCCA
The DNA here is from genome assembly GCF_000379605.1 of Rhizobium giardinii bv. giardinii H152. Taxonomy (GTDB): domain Bacteria; phylum Pseudomonadota; class Alphaproteobacteria; order Rhizobiales; family Rhizobiaceae; genus Pararhizobium; species Pararhizobium giardinii. The sequence goes on from NZ_KB902724.1 coordinate 98,488, forward strand.
CAAGCTGTAGATCGCCACCGCTTAAACAACGGCCGCGTTCATTTGCGTGCCGGCTGTCCGCCGCATCGTGCGGCATTGCCCACAGGCAATCTGCTGATCAAGCTGTCACTGTCAAAGTTTGGCCGGATTTGCGCTTACATTCCAGGCTCCGCCTTAACACGTCGTGTCCACAGGGACGCCGGTGACGGTTTGCATTGTCGGCGGCAAAAAACGGAATGGGAGCGGACGCCGCCAAGGAGAATTGGCAGACAAAGGCTTATCGCCGAGGGGTGTCTATGTCGAATACACGCGACCGGCAGTTGGACGGGCTGAGAGCCATTGCCGTCACGATGGTGCTGTATGCGCATTTTTTCGCCGAGGATGGGGCTTTCTGGGGCCACCTCGGGGTGCGCCTGTTCTTCGTGCTCAGCGGATTTCTGATAACGCGGCTCCTTCTGGATGCGCGAAGTGCTGAGCGCTACGAGCCGTCTACCGCATTGAAATCATTTTATATACGGCGAGCGCTGCGCATATTCCCTCCCTATTTCGCCATGTTGGGCTTCATCTGGGTTGTCAATCTCGAGGGTGCCAGAGGTAACCTTGCGTGGCATGCGCTCTATCTGTCGAACTTCTGGTATGCGATACAAAACGAGTGGAGCCCGTGGGTTTTGTGTCACACGTGGAGCCTGAGTATCGAGGAACAGTTCTATGTTCTCTGGCCACTGGTGATCCTGCTCGCTCCCCGCCAGCTGATTGAGCGGATTTGCATCGCCGTCATCGCATGCTCGTTGGCATATCGCCTCTGTTGGCCCGTGACCGGCGCGCCGACGCTCATGCGCGACCTGCTCCCTACAGCATCGATGGACGCGCTCGCATCGGGCGCGCTTCTTGCTGCCTATCGAGCCAGAAGCGCGGCGTGGCCGAGATGGATGAGGCTGAGCTGGATGCCCTCAGTTGCTGCCGTTGTCATCTTGGCGTGGCCGAGACCGGCGATGATGCCCGCACTTGACTGGGCAGCCTGGATCGGCACGGAGGTTCTTCCTCTTCTGCCGCTTACAATGCTGGTGGGATGTTGTTCGGCGGGCATTGGGGGGTATTTCGGCCGCGCGGCAGAATTCACCCCGCTCACCGCCCTTGGGCGCATAAGCTATGGCGTCTACCTCTTCCACCCAATCGTGCTCTCCCTGGTGGTCAAGGCGCAAGCTTGGATTCCTGTCAATGTCTCGGAGCAAGGCTCCGGACGTTTCGTGGTTGCAGGCGCAGCCACACTGATGCTTGCCTCGCTTTCGTGGTCGCTTTTCGAAACGCGTCTCAATCAACTCAAACGCCACTTCCCCTACGTCGCTCCAGCAGACCCCAACCCAGCTGCATCATTCGTGCATGCAGGCAATCCGGTTGAGTGGAGCGGTGACAGAAGGGACTCCCGGTCTGTGATGCCCGCAAGCAAATCCGCCCATCGCGGCAACGCTTTCCAGACCTCCGATCTTCAATAACACGCGAGCTGAAGCATGTCCGTTCCATTGGTCTCCGTCCTGCTGCCCGTCTACAACGGCGAACCTTATCTCGCTGCGGCGCTGGAGAGCATCCTGCGTCAGGACCATGACCGCCTCGAGGTCATCGCAATCGATGATGGCTCGACCGATGGTTCTCTGGAGATCCTGCGCCGCTACCAAAGCGCCGACGATCGTATCGCGATCGTGTCGCGTGAGAACCGCGGTCTGATCGCGACTTTGAACGAAGGGTTGGCCATGGCGAAGGGCAATCTCATCGCCCGGATGGACGCCGATGACATATCCTATCCAACGCGCTTTTCCCGCCAGGTCTCCCTGTTCACCGAACAGCCTGATCTCGCCATCAGCGGTACTGGCATCGACAGGCTGATCGGCACGCGAATGGTCCGCGGTACGCCCAATCCGATCTATCAGTCCGGGCAGTGGGGCACATTGTCGATGTTCTTCACCGTCTTCATGCATTCGACCGTGATGTACAACAGGAACGTCATACCGGAGGACATGCTGGTGTACGACGCAAGCTATGTCCACGCGGAAGACTTCGATCTGTTCCGACGGATTACCGCCCGCTTTCCCGCCGCCATGATCGATGACAGCCTCGTGGCCTACCGCATTCATGAAGGCAGCGTCACGAACAAGCACAAACGGCAAATGCGCCGGACCCATTTGAGGATCGTCACCGAGAACCTCGAGCGGAACGCGCTCATGAATGATCCGCACGTCCTTGACGATATCGGAGTTGCCGTGACGCCGGACACTGTTCGGCGCGCGGCCGACTTCATCCTGTCGCTCCAAGGAAAAATCGAAGCGCTGCCGGCTGCAACGTCCCCGAGCTACGATGATGGCATGTTGTGCTTTTTCTATTTCCTCTACCAGCTCATCAACGATGAGGAGCAACCGCGGCTGACGCACGACTTTCTGACACGGACCGGCAAATGGCAGTCCATTCGGCGGCGCGAACGATACGGCCTGCGCGCCGGCGCGTACGCACCATGGTGCAGTCACCTTTCAATGGGAGTTACCAGGCGATTGGACGCGCTGGCGCGGTACATGCAGTCCGTTCCCGCCAAGATGGTGTTGCTGAACAATGGTGTTGCATAGCATGGTTGCACAATCTGTCGGAACCGTAGGAGAGCATGGCGACGCGATTGCGAGCCAGACCATGGCGAGCGAAAATCGTGGGCCGCTGGCAAGCTTCATCGTCTGTACGCGCAACCGGGCTGATGCCCTCGAGGCCTGCATCCGATCGATTGAAGCCGCCTGTCAGTCGCTGCCGGCTGTGACGAGCGAACTTGTGGTGGTCAACAATGCCTCGACGGATGACACCGCCCAACGGCTGGCGCGTATCGCCGCGACATCGAGTATCGCCATGACGCTTGTGATGGAGTCGCGCCCGGGCCTGGCCGCGGCCCGCAATGTCGGAATGGAACGGTCACGCGGCCAAATCCTGATTTTCGTCGATGATGATTGCGAAGTCGACCCTCGTTACCTGCAGGATCTGCAGCGGCACTACGCCGCCGGAGAACGGTGGGTTATCCGCGGTGGGCGTGTCGAGCTTGGCAGCCCTCGTGACCTGCCGTTCACGATCAAGCGGGCGCGGACGCGGGCGCGCTTTACCCCAGATATCCACCCCGGCGGATTCATATTGGGGTGCAACATGACGATGCATCGTGAGGTTGCGCTTCAAATCGGTCGCTTCGACGAGCGACTGGGGGCCGGCAGCCCCCTGAAGTCGGCCGAGGACACGGACTATCTGGTGCGCGCCTTTCAACTTAGCATCCCGATTGAATATGTCCCGGACATGGCCGTCCTTCACCATCATGGTCGAGATACGCGCGAGGCAATCGAAAGGCTTCACCGCGATTATAGTCTCGGCAATGGAGCGCTGTGCCTGAAGCACCTCGTCAAGGCTCCGTGGCTGATTCGCCATTTTTTCTGGACCACGAGGTCGGCGTGCCACGAACTGCTGGGCGGCCCGCGGTTCGATCCAGAGGTTTCGCTATCGCATTGGCCAATCGTGTTCATGAATCTGCTTGGCGCCATCAAGTTCGCGCGCCTTGCAATCACCAGACGGCCGCACGGCCCCGAAATAACGCAATCAAACAGGCAGCTCATTCGCTGAGGTATCGATCATGTTGACATTCCTCCTGCCGGGTTTGCAGGTCGTGCGCCACACACTGGGTCGGCAGTGGCACCTGCTTGCAATTGTCGTCGTGCTCGGCCTGGGCAGCGCCATACTCGAAGGCACCGGCATTGGTCTCATTATTCCGATGCTGAGCATCATTGCCGGGCAAAAGGGTGACGGTGGCTTGGGCGGACTTCCTGCCATCTTCGAGCGGGTGGGATCGGGCCTGGACGATGGCCAGCGACTGATGGTGATCTCCGTAGCCGTCCTTGCATTGATCACGCTGAAGAACGTTCTGGCCTTTGCGAACACCGTTCTGACAAATCTCATCTACGGCAAAGCCAGTCATGCCATACGAAGCGCACTTGCCGACCAGCTCTTGAGGATTGGATATCCATTTTTTCTGCAACAGAGCCCCGGCCGGTTGCTGAACATTATTTCCAATGAGTCCTGGCGGGCGTCGGATGCGATGCAAACTGTGCTCGCGGCAACTGTGAACGCATCGGCCGCAGTTATCCTGTTTATCTTTCTCCTGCTCCTGTCATGGCAGATGACGCTGTGCGTTGCGTTTGGCCTCGTGCTCGTCCAGCTGGCACATGCCATTCTGTCGGCCAGCCTTAAAGCCCCGAGCCGCAATGTCACTTCCCTCAACAGCGAACTTGCCGCAAGAATGCTTCACCTCGTGCATGCCGGGCGGCTCATCCGCGTGTTCGGACAGGAGCAGCGCGAACAGGCAGTCTTTGAATCCGCGTCGGACGCAGTTCGGAAGGCCGGCTTTGTCCTCCAAACCCGCCAAGGGGCGCTGCCGCCGCTGACCGAAGTGCTGCACTCGGCGCTCTTTCTCGCAGCGGTCGTCAGTGCATGGCTCTTGGGAGTAACTTTTCCCGTCATTGTAGCCTTCGTCGTCCTGCTTTATCGGTTGCAACCGCACATGCGCGCCCTGCAGTTGGCATGGAGCCAGTTACAGGGGTGGAGCGGCTCCCTGGAGGAGGTGCGATGGCTGTTGGACTCTTCCGACAAACCGCCACCACCGACAGGCGACGAGCCAGCCCGCGGTTTGCGCCAGCAGATCAAGTTTGATCGGGTAACGTTCAAATACCCAGGTTCCGACGAACGGCCCATGGTCCTTAACGCTGCGACCTTTGAAATCCGTCGTGGTTGCTCGACGGCAATCATCGGCCGCTCGGGCACCGGAAAGACGACGATCGTCAATCTTCTGTGTCGATTTGTCGAGCCCGATCAGGGTCACATTCTGGTTGACGGAACGCCGCTGGACAGAATCGATCCCACCCAATGGCGCAGCCAGATCGCCCTTGCCAGCCAGGATCTCGAGCTGGTGGACGGCACCATTCTGGACAATATCACCTATGGCCAAAATTCCTCGATAGTGGATGCGGAGCGTGCCGCAAGGCTTGCGGAAGCGCACGAATTTATCGAAAAGCTACCCCATGGTTATGAAACTGTCGTCGGCTATAGAGGTGCAAGCCTGTCAGCCGGGCAGCGCCAGCGGATAGCACTGGCAAGAGCCCTGGTGCGGGATCCCGAGATCCTTATTCTTGATGAAGCGACGAATGCCATGGATGGCCTGTCGGAGGCGGCGATCGTCGACACGTTGAAGTCGAGGGCCGGCCGTCGGACCACGATCGTGATCAGCCACCACCGCAGCACGATTTCATTCTGCGACGAAGTCGTCATCCTTGGTGACGGCCGCGTGACGAACCAGGCGCCCTTTGCCGCCGTTGCCTCCTTGAGCATGGACCAGCTTTACGAACACGACGCGGACAAACCACATCTGGCTACGCGCTAACCCGCATCGCGTCGAAACGGATTGATGCGATGCGGGTTAGGCTGCTGTTCCAATGCATGTCGTTGTCCCAGAACCACGGCTTTGGGCGACCTGCATTAAAGGTCAGGCGAACCAGAAATCGCTTGCGCGCAGATCTTCCACGCCGACGACCGTGAGATCGTCTCCAGCACTAAAGTGGACGATGCTGTTTCCGCCGCTCACCTCGATGTTCAGTTGATCAAAACCGTGAATGTTTTCCGCGGCAAAGGCCGTCAGGTCGATGATGTCCAGGCCACTTTCGAAATCGACAGTGTCGTGCCCCGTCTGCGGAGCAAAGACGTACCGATCAGCACCCTGTCCTCCAATCAAGTGGTCGTCGCCGGTGCCGGCAATCAGCGTATCCGCTCCGATTCCGCCATTGAGAATATTTTCCGTTCCGCCGACGACCGTGAGCTGATCATTCCCCGCGCCGCCGTTCAGAAAACTCGTTCCGACCGAGCCGCTGGCCACGGTCGCGAGAAGCTTGTCATTGCCGGAACCACCGGCCAGATGGTTTTCCGCTCGCGAATCGTCTTCCGTAAAAGGAAAGGCCGTTACCGTCAGGAAGGCCTTCAGAAAATCGTTGCCGGCTCCGCCCTTCAAGACGTTGGCAATATCGTACAAGTTGAGCCCGAGAAAGCTAGGTCCGCCATGGGCATCGGCCTCGATACGTGCCGTCAGCACATCGCGTTCATTGCCTCCCGTCAACTGGTTGAGGGCCTGCACAAAGCCGCCAAGGGCGGTGGATTCCGCTACGAGGCGGTCACATCCGTTGCCACCGTCCAAAGTGTTGGTGACATCCGTCACAGTGTTCTCGCCATCGGTGGAATGGGTTGCCTCCAGCACGTCATTGCCCGTGCCGCCCCATAGTTCATTGACGCCGACCGGGGCTCGCGAGTTGGAATCCGTCACATTCAAGGCGCGCAGGAGATCATCGCCTTGTCCGCCCCTGAGCGAATTCGAGACCAATTCGGTTGAATTGGACACCCCTCTCGCTGTGGCATCGAGGACATCGTCACCGTCCCCGCCGCTGAGGACATTGATGGCTGTGGCTAAAGATCCGCTCAGCTCTGTTTCGGCGCGAGCCGTGATATGGTCGTCGCCGCGGCCGCCCTCGACGGAATTCTTGGCGAAGTTGCGGTCCAGGGCACCGCGCGTATCCGCGACGGCATCAATGGTGTCATTGCCGGAGCCGCCGCGAATGTTGGTTGTCGCGGTTACGTCTCCAAATACCGGGAGGGCCACATTGGCCACGGCGTTGATAACGTCGTTCCCGCAGCCGCCATCAAGTAAGACCTCTGCGCTTAATTCCCTGTCCTGAACCGTCACGACTCCGCCCTGAAGCGTTACCGTCGCATCCAGACTATCGTTGCCTTTGCCACCGATCTGGATGGCAAGCCCCTGCACAGTGTCTTGCATGGGAACGATGACATTCGTCGTCAGGCTGTCGTTGCCGCGGCCGCCGATCAGCGCCGTTCGATTAAATGCGCTGCTCAGGGCATCATCGCCATCGAGCCCGAGGACAACGTCACCTTCCGCCTCTGCGCTGAGAGCGTCGTTGTTCTGCGTGCCCATGATCGTGTCGTTGATCGGCGCAATAAGCGAGAGCCACTCAATCGCCGTCAGGTCTGCAACGTGCTGGCTGATTGCCTGCAGCGTCAATTGGCTCTTCGTTCCACTGAGATTGGCCATCTCGTTCTCCTTGCAATGCGGCAAGTCTTCAAAAGGCCTGGAGTCGCCGCGGCCGTGCATTGCCGCTGCCTGCGCCTGGCGAAACCACTGGGGAAGTATTAACGCCGGCCATTTTGTCACTGTTTCGCTGTTTGTCGACGCCTCCTAATTCATGCCAAACCACTCAAACGCACTCAGCCGAAAGGCTTAACCTTCGTCTGCTTATGGGACAGGGAAATGGGTTCGACGAAGTAAGCCGGCGCGTCACACAACCTTAAGCATGCGTTCCAGAGTCGCGGCGATAAACGCCAGGCGAGCCTTGTCGGCAGACATCTTGCGCTCCATGGCCAGCCGGCAGCAAAGTTTTGCGTTCAAGTAGAGCTTGTCCTCCGGTTCGCAACTGAGGACTTCAAAGGCCTCAAGGGGACCGCAAATCTTGTGAACGCGCCCGTCCGGGAACGTGACCATAACCGGTTGCCATTCGATTTCGGTAGGTTTGGGGATTTCGTTCGGATGCATTGGTTCCTCCCAACCATCACCAGTCCCTCTCGCGCGAGTAACGCGCGAAAAAAGGAATTTGTTCCTGACGAGCTGGTCTCGGCGTCTTTGAGCACCGCGAGGCTCGACCCGGCATCCGTCGCATGGACCTCGCGGACAGGACGTCAACTCGCCAAGATTAGCTATCGACTGCTCATAAGATAAGACTAATTTAGATTAGCCGCGGCCTTCGGGGGAGCCGGCCCGGCTTTTAAAGCGAAAGCGTTTTTGATCTACCTGTTCGAGGGATTTTTATCAGTTCTGCGTTTCTCGATCACTTGTACCCGTCACCCTTTGGGTGGCGGGTTCTTTCTTGTTGGTGCGATGCAATAGTTCCCGTCGAGCAACTTTCCAAAAAGTCGCCAAACTCCAACGCGACCTGTTTTTCGGATAGCCAAGCGACTTTGACTGGCAGACATCGATGACAATACCGGTCGAGCGACGCAGCGTCTGTTCGTGCTAGTCCCGCTGGGCGAAATGTGCGTCGATTGCAGCCTGTCTGGCTCGCGAGATTGTCCGGCCGGAACGTTTCCGCGCGCCCCAGCCGGTGAGGGAGGTGACAACTCTTCCTAAAGGGTAGCCTTCCCCTGAAACGGTTGTGCCGCAAAACTGCAACTGCGTCTATTAGTAGAATTGCTGATCATAAGGATTTGGCGAGTTGGCTTGCCAGACGACACAAGAGACCAGATACCTCTGCCTGATCGTATCGAACACAAAGGCGACATCCGTCTAACCGAATCCCGTTTGCCCTCTGGACCGGTGTCAAATTTGATGCATTGCTACCAAAGCGGCGAACCGATCATGGTAATCCGATCAGCGGCCTCTAGTCTGACCTGGACGCCTGAGTGCTTCGAGACGTTGAAACCCACAATATAGCCGGTTTCAACGCCTTACGGATCTCGAGGCTCAGCGCTGCGCGACATACAGAACGCGATCACGCGCCGCAAACCATTCCTCGGCGAAATCGTCGTTCTGGTACTCTTCGAAATAGGGGCCACCGTCGGTGAAATGCACCAGATTGGCATCTTCATTGTAGTCATACTCGTTGACCAGCCAGTTCCATGTCGGCGGAAGAGCGCCGATCAGCTCGTCCGATTCGAGCCACTTGAACTGGTGCAGCTGTAAGCCGGTTGCGGTGTTGACGTAGTCGGGCGTCAATGCTTGGCATTTCGCGTTGTTGAACAAGATGACGCTCGACCAGTTCTTCTTTTCGTACTTGGTTTGGGTCTGCCCCAGAAACTTGGTCTCGATCTTCGGCGTGTAGTCATGCTTGACGCACATGGCCGCGTAGCGATCGTCCCGCAGATCCCAGAGCTTGGCGATGTCGGTGCGCATCAACATGTCGCAATCGGCAAAAAGGCTCCAGCCTTCAAAGTTGCTGAGATAGGGAACGAGGAATCGCGAAAAGGAAAATTCGGTAGACTGCAACTGATTGCGTTCACGCGTAAAAACGCTGCCAAGATTGCTTAGGGATAGCGGAAGAAACTCGACCGGAATGGAACTCTTTTCCAAAATACTCTGACAAAATACGTGATAGGCTACGACTTCCTTGCTGTCGAAACCGATGAATACCCGCGCTTTATCCGCCATTTTCCCTCCGAATAAACAACATTCCTGCGCCTGTCTGGCATGCGATACAACATATGTCTCGATCGTTCCTGCTCAAAAGTATGGATCGAAGCATGCCAAGGCTTAGTTTGCGTTGCCGAATTATTCAATCGCCTTACAGTCAAGTTTTGTCGCGTTGTGAAAGAAAGCATCGGGTCAGCGCGTTCGCGATCATTACCCCCAATCAGGCACGAAGCATGCGGGCACGTCTGTCACTGCTGCTTGTCTTCACGTTCAATGACAGCCTTCAGCCAATCTCTCGGAGCAACATCTTGCTTTACCATTTTTCTCGCGCCCCGATGATGCGCGTCGATCGTCGTGTCCGACACGATGCGGGTCTCGAGGAGCACGTCACTTGGAGCCATCTCTCGACGCTCCGTCGCGACGTCATCAGGTCAGCGTTATAGAACGCCTCGATTACTACCCAAGGGGAAATTTTATAAAATACTAATACAACCTCTCTAAATAAGGCGGCTGTTGTGATAAGATTGAGGCTAGGAGCAAGGCCGGCACTATGACCACGGGCCGGACGATGTTTCGCCTTGGCGCAGAGTGGTTCTGCATGGGTGTAGAGTGAGCGTTTCCGCCATGCCGGAAGGAGTGAGCCCCTACGAGAAGGTGTTTGGATAACAGCTCGGAACGGGAGGTACACAATGCTTCGCAAACTGTTTTTCACCTTGGCTGTCGCGACGTCGGTACTCGCGCTCAACGGAGCCGCATGGGCCGACATCACCATCCTCGTGCCGTCCGGCAGCGAGGGCGACGGGCTGAGGGCCGCGGCCGCCGATTACGCAAAGCTGAAGGGAACGAAGGTCGAGGCCGTCCAGGCGCCTTATGCCAATGTTTTCGAACAGGGCGCCAATGCGGGGTCCACCAAATCCGGTGTCTTCGATATCATCCTGATGGACGACCCATGGATTCCATTTTTCGCCGAGAACGGGCACCTGGAGGACCTGACGCCCTTCTTCAAGAGTGCCGGAATGGAGGGGCCAGACAGCGATTTCCTTTCGAAATCGCTGGCAATCTGCCGCAACCCCTACAATGCAGGCCCCTATGTGTGCCTGCCTTATGTGGGAAACGCACAGATGTTCTTCTATGACGCCGCCAAGTTCAAGGAAGCCGGCGTTGACGTGCCGAAGACCTGGGATGACGTGCTGAAGGCCGGCAAGACGTTGACCGACGGTGGCGGCGGCCGCTATTTCGGCTACGTTTTCCGCGGCGGCCAGGGAAACCCGGTGGTTGCGGATTTCATGCCGATCTTCTGGTCCTATGGCGCGGATATGTTCAATGCCGACCGCACCAAGGTAACGATCGACACACCCGAAGGCGCCGCCGCCATGAAGACGTTCATGGCGCTGCGCGACATCTCTCCGAAGGGCGTGGAGAGCTACAATGCCAATGAGGTTGGCACCGCGCTCGCTGCAGGTACCGCAGCCTCGTCAATCAACTGGCCGAATTGGGTTGCGACCTTCGAGGATCCAAGCCAGTCGAAGATGGTCGGCAAGATCTCCTACAGCCCCATACCCGCTGGAACAAAACCGGGCAGCTCGGAAATCGGCCACTGGACAATGGGCATCATGTCGGCGTCCAAGAACAAGCAGGAAGCCTTTGATTTTATGGTCTGGGCAACCTCGCCCGAGCAGATCAAGATTTCCGCCGAGCGTGGCAACCCACCGGTCCGAGCCTCGGTCTTCACCGATCCGGAACTGACCAAACAGGAGAAGTTCCGGCATTATCCGGTGCTGATGGAGGCAATTCAGGCCTCGACACCGCGTCCACGTCACCCGAAGTGGCCGGAGATCGAGAATGCGTTCGGCATCGAACTTTCCAAGGCCGTTGCCGGCACGGTCACGCCGGAAGAGGCCCTGAAAAACGCGCAGGACGCGGTCTCGCGCATTACGAACATTTACTAGAGCGTTTCGCTTTCAAGCGGGTTTGAAAGCGGACGCGATGCCCTGGCATCACACAGAGCGTCCTTTGCGTGTTCACGACGCGCGGCGCTCCGAACCAAGACGCTGAAGCGGGATATAGCCCGAAGGCCGCGCGCGGCTCTCGCCCTCCCGCTTCGGACAATGGCCACGCGAAGCGAGGTTTTCAGGCGCATCAAAAGGGCTTGGGGAGAGACGAATGGTGGGGTCCGCAAGCGGCATGTCGACCGCGCAGCTTCGACCGGGCGGCGGTCTGGAGCGGTGGGCGGAGCGGCATTTGCGTGTCCTCATGCTGGCACCAACGGTCATCATCCTGCTGGGGCTGACGATTTTCCCCAGCATCTACATGTTCTACGCGGCGGTCCACAAAATCAGCCCCAATCCCGATGTGCCGTGGGACTTCGTCGGTCCAGGCAACTTCGTGCGGCTTCTCTCCGATCAGCAATTCCATGTCGCGTTGCTGAACACCACGGTGTTTACCGTCCTGGCGGTGACGGTCGAGTTCCTTCTCGGCCTCGGCCTGGCGCTGCTGCTCGACAAATATATCCGCCGGCTGACCTTTCTGAAGACGATGCTGATGATCCCGATGATGCTGCCGCCGATTGCGGTGGCGATCACCTGGAAGCTCATCTACGAGCCGCAATTCGGCGTTCTCAACGAGATCATGTACCGTCTCGGCCTTCCGCTGCAGGCCTGGGCGGGTGACGTGGATCTGGCGATGTTCTCGATCATCGTCGCCGATGTCTGGCAATGGACGCCGTTCATCTTCCTGCTGATGCTGGCGGGGCTGGCCAGCCTGCCGGTCGAACCCTATGAGGCCGCCGCACTCGACGGCGCCTCGTCCTGGCGGCAGTTCTGGGATCTGACGCTGCCCTTCCTCAAGCCCGTCATCGCCATTGCCTTGCTGCTGCGGGTCATGGATGCGCTTCGCCTCTTCGATCTGGTCTTTATCCTGACGGGCGGAGGTCCGGCCGACCGGACGAAGGTCCTCAGCCTCTACATCTACCAGGTCGCCTACCGCTTCGCCGATCCCGGCTACGCGGCGGCGATATCGCTGTTCGTACTGTTCGTAACGATCATCCTCAGCACCTGGTTCATGAACCGCATGCGACTGGCGGACTGATCATGGAGATCGTCCCAAAAATCCATGTCCGCAGCCGCTTGAGGGAGATGCTGGTTCGCCTGACGGCCTATGTGACAATCGTCGTCGCGCTGGTCGTCACGCTTTTCCCGATCTATTGGATCGCGGCGAATTCGTTCAAGTTCGATATCGATATTTTCGCCGTGCCGCCGGAATGGGTGCCGAAGAACCCGACGTTGAAGCACTATGACGAAGCCTTCATCCAGCGTCCGTTCCTGCGCTATGCGCTGAACAGCTTTCTCGTCGCCGTCGGAACGACCATCGTTTCCGTCTGCTTCGGCACGATGGCCGGCTATGCGCTGGCGCGGTTCAGCTATCCCTGGCAATGGCGCAGGCAGATTTCGTTCTGGATCCTGTCGACGCGCATGATGCCGCCGATCGTCAGCATCATTCCGCTCTACCTGTTCTTCAACTATTTCGACATGCTCAACACGAAGTCGGCGCTGATCATCGCCTACACCGCTTTCAACCTGCCGTTTGCGACCTGGATGATGAAGAGCTATTTCCAGGACCTTCCGGTTGAACTGGAGGAGGCGGCGATGGTCGACGGCGACACGCGCTGGGGCGCGTTCCTGCACGTAGCCCTGCCGCTCGCCAGGCCCGGTCTTGCCGCTACCGCCATCTTCTGCCTGATCATCTCGTGGAACGAGTTCCTGCTGTCCCTCATCATCACCTTGACGGAGCAATCGCAGACTTTGCCGATCGGCATTGCCGGGCGGGTGACGCAGTACAACACCTATTGGGGCGAAATCAGCGCGGCCGGTTTCATGGCTTGCGTGCCGATCGTCGTCTTCGCCTTCATGGTGCAGAAACATCTCGTCCGGGGATTGTCCCTGGGCGCCGTCAAGGGTTGAGGCCTATGGCGTCCGTCACCTTCAAAAAAGTCTGCAAGAAGTTCGGTGAATTCGTCGCGGTGAACAATTTCACCCTCGAGATCAGAGATAAGGAGTTCCTCGTTCTGCTCGGCCCCTCAGGCTGCGGCAAGACGACGACCATGCGCATGGTCGCGGGCCTGGAGGAAGCCACCTCGGGCGATATCTACATCGACGCGGATCGCATCAATGGCGTCCTGCCCAAGTATCGCGACGTCGCGATGGTTTTCCAGTCCTACGCGCTTTATCCGCACCTGACCGTCGAAGACAATATCGGCTATCCGCTGAAGATCCGCAAAGTGGAGCCTGCCGAACGCAAGCGGCGAATAGCCGAGGTCGCGCGGCGGGTCGAACTCGACACGATGCTGTCCCGCCTGCCGAAGGAACTTTCCGGTGGCCAGCGCCAGCGGGTCGCACTCGCGCGCGCGATCGTGCGCACACCGCGTGTCTTTCTGATGGACGAGCCTCTGTCCAACCTCGACGCGAAGCTTCGCACCCAGATGCGGGCGGAACTGAAGCATCTCCAGCACGAACTGCAGGTCACGACGATCTATGTCACCCACGATCAGATAGAGGCGATGACGCTCGCCCACCGCGTGGCTGTGATGAACAAGGGTGTGATCGAGCAGCTCGGAACGCCGCGGGAAATCTACAACGATCCGCGCACGCTGTTCGTGGCCGGTTTCATTGGCTCGCCGCCGATGAACCTGATTCCCGGCGAGGTCAAGGAGGGCATCTTCAACAGCGCCGGTTTTCGGGTCGGCGGCTTCGCCCGGGCCAACATTTCCCGCGCCGTACTTGGTGTGCGACCAGAGGACGTCCATGCGGCTCCAGTCGAGGATGACGACGTCAATCTGGTTGCGCCGATCTACTCGGTCGAACTCACCGGCGAGAACACGCTCGTCAGCCTGCGGTTGGGTGGTCAACTGATGACCTTGCGCGCCGACAAGAATTTCACCGGTCAGATCGACGAGCAGATCGGTGTCAAGGTCGCGACAGATCGCGTATTTCTGTACAACGGAGAGACACAAGATCGTGTTGATTTCTAATGTCTGGGCAGCGGTACTGGTGATGACCGTGGCATTTCAAGCCGCTGCCGCTGAAACGAGCCCGATCGTTGGTAATCCACTGATCGAAATTCCAGCAGGGATGTTTGTTTTCGGCCGCGACGAGGGTCTTGAAAACGAGCGGCCGCGCCGCGTTCTGAAGGGCCTGCCGTTCGCAATCAACCGCACCGAGATCACCAACCGGCAATATGAGCGCTTCGTTCAGGCGACCGGTCACCGTCCCGCCTTTTACGCCAATCACCCGCTCCTCGGACTGGACGACCGGCCCGTCGTCGGGGTGAGTTGGGGAGACGCGGAGGCCTTTTGTCGTCACTACGGATTGGTCCTGCCGTCGGAGCAGCAGTACGAGCGGGCGGCGCGAGGAACAACGGGTGCCGCGTTTCCATGGGGCGACGGCCCGCCGGATGAGACACGCGCAAATTCCGGCGCCGACCCCTGCTGTTCCGGCGATGCGCGCGACGGCTATCCGATGACGGCGCCGGCGGAGTCCTTCGTAAGAGGCGCAAGCGACGACGGCGCCCTCAATCTTGTCGGCAATGTCTGGGAGTGGACCCGCGATCCTTACGGGCCTTATGAAAGCGAGGAGGCGGCCGAGAGCGCCGCAGCATTCCGCGTGCTACGCGGCGGATCATGGAACAGCGATCGAAACCATCTTACGACAACCTATCGCCTTGCCTACGACCCGGAATTCCGCTTCTCAGCCAATGGAGGCTTCCGATGCGTTCGCTCTGTGCCCTGACGGTTGCCGCCGGTTTTCTATTCTTGGCAACATACGCCGGCGCCGAGCCGACGGTTGCCCCCGGCTACAGGCTTGAGACGTTCAGCACGCCGGGGGCCGCTTTTTCCGGGTTGTCGCGAGATGGCGGGGATCTGCTCGTTACAGATCTCGCCAGTGGCCGCCTTTACCGGCGGGGCGCAGACGGCAGGCTTGTCGCGTTCGGTCCGAACTTCCCTTTTGGCCGGGACGTGATCGGCGACCCGACCGGTCCCTATCGTGTCGCCCGCGCCGGCAATGTCCTTATCGTCGCCCAGGGATGGACGCCGGTCGGTTCCGACGAGGGCGCGCTCGACCATGCCCTCCTCGCGCTCGACCGGGCCGGCAAGGCTCGTGTCATCAGCAGTGATTTCTGGAATCCGTTCGACTTCATAGTCGCTGATGGAACTTACTACGTGATCGACTCGGCGCGAAACAGCGTGGAACGCCTGCAGGCGGATGGCCAGAAAGACACCATCCTCACATTCCGCCGCATGGTCGAGGCGGGGGCGCTGCGGCGCCTGTCGCCGACCGAATTCACCGAGGGCGAGAGCTATGTAGTCGACGCGGTGCCGACCGGTATCGGGCTTCGCGAGGGCCGCCTCTTTATAGCGTTGTTCGGTGGCTTTCCGTTCGTTGCCGGGACGGGAAAGATCGTTTCGATCCCCAAGGCGGGTGGGGTGCAAATGCCCAGGCTGGACGTCGAAGGCCTGAATGCACCGGTGAGCATCGCCGTCGAAGTTAACGGCGACATGCTTGTCCTCGAACACGGGACCTTCGATCAGAAGGACGGCTTCCGCAAGGGCAGCGGCCGGTTGCTCCAACTGGAGAAAATAACTGGCCGTCGAACAGTTATTCTCGACGGACTGACGCGACCGGTGTCCGTTCTCGTCTGGGACGAGCGGCGTCTCGTTGTTTCCGAACTGGGCGGGAATCTCCATTTTTTAACACGGGAGCCGGCTCCCTGACGCAGTCTCACCACGCGGCCAGCGAGGTGTCGTAGCATCAAGCTAAATCTTGCGAACCGGGATCGTCAGGCCTGGTCTCCTGTCCATCGCCGATCGGTGAACGGCAATGATGTTGCGAGCCGGCCAGGGGCGATGCTCCAGCACCGAATCCGCATCGAAAGCAGTGACCTCATAGAGGACAATCTCATTCGGATGATAATAGAAGAATCGGTAACCATATGTGGCAAGCTTGGCGTACCACGGCAGCGATCCCAACCCAAGCAGGAGGATCAATATGTCGGCTCCGCCTCCGGCCAGAAAAGCCGCGGCTCCCTCAATGACCTGCGGTTCGAATCCCGCGACATTGATCTTGAGGACGGAGACATGTTCCAATCCCCGCTCCTGAAAATCGGCGCTCAATGTGCGAACCGAGACGCGCTCTGTGCCGGTTTCACGAATGCCGCTCATCCAGGTGCTTGGGGTGGTTTCGAAATAGGCTTCCGATTCGGCGTTTGAGAAGGCGATCCTGTGGACCTCCACCCTGTCGCTGACATTGTTGCGGACGATATTCCTCGACAAGGCAGCCACATTTGCGGAACTCGGCTCGAAAGCGTGGACCTTGGCCGCGGGGAGCGTGGTGGCAAATAGGGTGAACTGGCCAATTGCTGCGCCGACATCGGCGACGATCCAATCCGGACGATGAACCTTGCGAAGAAACGCGAATTCCGGATCGATGAAATCCCCAAACGCCAGAAGCGCGCGCGGGACCTGGCTCGGAAAGGCGAATTCGAGAACTGGGCCGGAGCGCAACTCTATCTCGCTTCTGCGGGGTCGGCGAAGATATAGATAGCCTATCCGCACTGCGCCTCTCGCAGCGGCTCCCATGCCAACGACGCGTCGTCCCCACAGTATCTTGTCGCTGAAATTGCGCGCCTTGGCGAGAAGTGCCGGGACCGTGTTCATCCTGCAGGGCCATCCATCGAATGCAGTTGTTGGAAGGGTCGAAGGATAGCAACTGTCCCGACGCTGCAAACCCCGGGAGAAAGGCGTAGCGGTGCCCTGCCTCCAGGCAGTAAACCATACATCGTTCGGCTTAGTCCTTGCCCCTAACGCTGCCACAATCGCTCCAATGCGCTAAGGCCTGAGCAATTCGACCATATGGACGGCGCAGACACGGGCTGCTGAAGTGACCCTTGCCATTCGGGGAGCGTGGCGCGATGCGATGTTCAAGCAGGTTGGAGTGCGAGAGGTCATGAAAGCTGCGGCTAGATCGCATGTCACGTCACCACGCTCTACTGTTCGGCCTCTGGTGTCTCGTCGTCTAAAGGCGAGATCCCGTGTGACGGCTGAGCCGGCGACAACGCGAAAAGCGCTTCCCTGGCTTGTCGTTGCGTTTCTGATTGGCGTGTTCATTCCCTGGCTATGGACGATAGGACCCCTACTGCTCCTTCCTTACCGGGTGGCACTGCTTGCCGGGTTCCTGCCTTGCATGTTCCTGTGGCTTGCCGGAAGGGCGGGTAGAATCCGGGCGCCGGATATCCTGATCATTCTCTACAGCATCTGGTGTCCGATAAGCCTCTTTGTCGTGCACGACGCACAGGTCGCTTTGCAGTCAGGCGGCATAATCGTCGTGGAGACTGCGGGTGCCTATTTTTTAGGACGATGTTTCATCCGCGGGCCCGATCAGTTTTACGCCATGACGCGGCTGTTGTTCGTGCTCGTCGCGATCATGCTGCCTTTCGCGTTGGTGGAAACGATCACAAACGCCAATGTCTCGTTGGACGTCTTCTCAAGGTTTTTCCCGACGCATCCCGAAGCGATCAAGGACCCCCGATGGGGATTGCGGCGCGTCCAAGGTGTTTTCGAGCATCCGATCCTTTTCGGCGTGTCCTGCGGCGCAATCCTCGCGCTCGTCCATCTGGTGCTTGGTGGAGAAATATCGGCGGCGAAGCGGTGGTTCGCCACCCTGACCGTATTGCTCACGGCCAGCCTGTCCCTGTCTTCGGGGCCACTGACGGCGATTGTCGCCCAGGTGTCTCTCCTGTTCTGGAACTGGCTGCTCGCCAAGGATGCCAGGCGCTGGCAATATTTGTGGGTCATCTTGCTGTCCATGTACGCGTTCATAGAGCTGGCATCCAACCAGACCGTCTTTGAGTTTCTCCTGACCTATTTTTCCTTTGAGCCGGCTTCCGCCTATTATCGAGTCCTCATATGGGAATTTGGATCCCAATCCGCGTTGAACCATCCGATCTTCGGTGTGGGGTACGGTCGATGGGACCGGCCTGAGTGGATGCCGCCAAGCATCGATATGTATTGGCTGTATCACGCGATACTTTTTGGCATTCCGGCGGGGATCTTTATGATGGGCGGCTTCCTGACCATGGTTGCGTCCGTCGCGTTCACAAAGGAAACCGACGAGCGACGCCTGCGGTATCGGACGGCTTACCTGATCGTGATGACGGGGTATTTTCTCGTCGGCTGGACGGTTCACTTCTGGAACGCAACCTATGTTCTCTTTCTCTTCCTTCTCGGCAGCGGCAGTTGGCTGCTAGGGGATGTCGTGAACGCGAACCTGGGATCTGCGCGAACACGAGAAATCAACCGGTCGTCGCGCAGCCGCGGCAGCGCCAGAGACGAAGATTGCAATGGCGCTGATCCTGGCTTGACGGACGGCGCCGAGAGAAATC
This sequence comes from Rhizobium giardinii bv. giardinii H152, assembly GCF_000379605.1. Classification (GTDB taxonomy): domain Bacteria; phylum Pseudomonadota; class Alphaproteobacteria; order Rhizobiales; family Rhizobiaceae; genus Pararhizobium; species Pararhizobium giardinii. Next base: position 117,140 of record NZ_KB902724.1, read on the forward strand.
CGAAAAAGCGGTGACGTCCCTTTACCGCCGCGGCTGCATGAGTCTGGCAACGCGGATATAGCGACTACCGCTGGTCGCCTCACGCTGGAGGCTGTGCGGTTTTCGAACAATTCCGTGGCCTAAAGCGATCTCTTGAACTAGCCTTCGGGAATGTCGAAGTCCGATTCGCAAATTGTACGGCTGGATCGAATGCCTGTTGTGCCCGCATGGGCAGTTGCACGCGTTCCCGTAAGCAGCGACACAGAAGCCGCCTTCCTGGCGGGAGCGGCCTTGAATACGCTCGACAATCTGGTGCGGCTCCAACCGGATTGGGCTGGGGTCTGGCGTCAGCGCCTGGCACTGAAATGTGCCGTATCCGCGGTGCGGCTTACGGGCCGATCCGAGGATGAGGCGGCCTTGCGGGACGTCTGGGTTTTGCGTGGGGCCGGCGATGATCTGGGCCCTGCCGGCTCCATCTTTGCGGCCTATAAGCGGCTAGCGGCCCGGTCGGTGCCAATCGACATGAAGGTGCTGCGCGAACTCACCGATCTCTTCACGATCCGCTGGAGTGACGAGCTTGCCGCCATCCCGGCCATGACCGATGACCTCAATCAAGCCGGGCGGATGGCTCCCTTTGCCGCCGCCGCGATCGTGGCGGAGGTTTTGTCCGTTCGTCCCGATGCCGAGGCGCTCGCCTGGTGGCTGGCCGACTGGGTGCTGGCGCAAAGACTAAACTGGGATCGCCCGATCCCGCTCTTGATGGCGCACCGCGCTTCACCCGCGTTTCGTCTCGAGGCGGGGAGGGGGCGTGTGCGCCCGGCAGAGCCGGGATTTGAGCGGGCGGTGTGTCTTGCTCTGGCGCAGGCGTCGGCCGAGGCATGCCGGCTGGCGTCCGAGCTCGCCAGGCGTGCGGATCGGCTGGTGGCCGTTGCGCCGAAGCTGCGGGCCAAGGGTGCAGGCGAGGCAATCCGTATCCTGCTCGACGAGGATGCGGTTTCCGGTGCGTTGCGGACCGCAAGGCTGTCGCGCTGGGCCAGCCGTCGACTGTTTGAGCGCCTAATCGAATTCGATGCTGTGCGCGAATTGTCCGGGCGATCGACGTTCAGGATCTACGGTTTATAATCATGGCAAGGCAAGCAGATGCAGCCAGGGCCGGAAGGGCGGAACGATCGCGCAGAGGTTCAGACAATGTGCTCCTCGACACCGAGCTTGCCGACCTGCCGCCGGAGTTGCGCTGGCGCGAATGGATGCAGCGGGTCGAGGCGGTCATCTTCGCTTCGGCGATTCCGGTGCCGCGCGAAACGCTGGCGCGGGTCGTTGGCCGCAATTGCAGTGTCGATTTGCTGATCGATGACCTGCGCGAGGAACTGCGCGACCGGCCGTATGAGCTTGTATCCGTCGCCGGCGGCTGGCAGCATCGTACCAAACCCGCTCATGCCGGCGTAATCCGCGCATCCGGCGCGCCAACGCGGGCAACCGCCGATCTGAATACCAACGAGGCCGCCGTTTTGATGGCGATCGGCTATTTCCAGCCGGTGACGCGCGCAGAACTTTCGAAGATCTTCGGGAAAGAAATCAGCCGCGACCTGATCGGCAGCCTGCGTTCGCTCGAGCTGATCGCTTCGGGTCCACGCAGCCCCCAGCCCGGGGCCCCTTACACTTACGTGACGACGCCCGCATTCCTGTCAGCCTTCGGCTTCGACACCCTGCGTGATCTGCCCGACATTGAGATGCTGGAGGACGCGGGGCTGCTCGGCCGCGATAGAATGATGTCCGCGGATCTCGCAACGCCAATGCCTGAGGAAGGCGACGAGGAATAGACCGACGACCTCTGCCGGGAGGATTTGCGATAAGCGTCCTCCTACGAGGTGGGATATTCGTTCGCCGTGAAAACATGATGATGGACGCGCCCCTTGAACATCTCAAGCAATCCGCCGGTGACAGCGCGACTTTCGAAGCGCACATCCGACTGTAGTGCCCTGTTGCACGTCTCGATGTCGGGATAGCGGATGGCGAGCGCCATGGCGAAGGTTGGTGCCCCCTCGTCGCGGTCGGCGCCGTCCAGCACGCGCACTTCCTCGGCGCCCGGAAACCGGGTCCAGAGCGGGACAAGCTTTTCTTTCACGTAAGTGCGAAATTCGGCTTCCTTGCCTGGATGGATTTCCCCCTCGAAGAGGGCATAGCGAATGATCATGGGATTGCTTCCGGTTGGCGGGATGTCTGACGGTCGAAGAAAAAAATGGGCACCATTCGCGGTGCCCAGTTGCTGGGAGGGCTGTTACATCTTGCCCCAGAGTTTCCGGTATTCGTCGCGATAGCCATTGTCCGGGTCGAAGGTGTTCTTCGGCCCGCCGTCGAACTCGACATTGTCAGCGGTGACGACATGGAGCGGTGAGAGGTAGCCTGACCATTGCTCGCCTGCAAAGGCACGGTTCAGCTCGTCGACGAGCTGCCAGCCCTGCAGGTTCAGCGGTTCGGCGACCGTCACCTTCTGGAACTGGCCGGCGCGGATGCGCTGATAGGCCGATTCCGAACCATCCCCGGCTGCCACATTGATCGGGGCGTCCGTGCCGCCCTTGCCGGCTGCGGCAAGCGACGGCCCCATGAAATCGAAATAGAGATCGTTGATGGCGAGTGAATGCGTCCACTGGTCGCCGTATTTCTGCAACAGCGAGGTCGTCAGCTGCGGCATGCGCTGCGAGGTTTCGGCAATCGGGGTATCGACATATTCGAGCACCTTCCCGCCGAGCGCCTCGATTTCGGCCTTCATCTTGTCGGCCTTGGCGATCGCGATGGCATAGGTGCTGTCGGTGAAGATGATCACGCCGGGCTTGCCATTCGCGTCGACATAGGCATAGTCGGCCGCAGCCTTGGAGACTTCCATGGCATCGGTGCTGACGTTGGCGAAGAGACCGGTCTTTTCGTCCGGACCGATGACCGGACCCGCATGCCAGGCAACCAGCGGAATGCCCGCGGCCTTGGCCTGTTCCAGCGCCGGACCCTGCTCGACCGCATCGAACCCGTTGATGATGATGCCGGCTGGCTTCAGGGCCATCGCCTGGCCGAAGGCTGCCGTGCGGCCGCCGATCGAGCCCGCGCCGTCGAGCACCTTGACCTCCCAGCCGATCGCCTTGGCAGCTTCCTCGACGCCGGTGGTGACGCCGAGAATGCCGCCGTTCTTCAGGTCGCCGGCGAGAACGACGATCGTCTTGCCCTCCTGCGCCTTCGGGCTTGTCTTCGGGCCGTCCCAGGCCGTGACGCGGGTCGCGTATTTGTCGACGATCGCCTTGGCATCAGCCACCGCGTCGGCCAGAGCGGGCCACGCGGCCATCAGCGCGAGTGCCGTAATCGAGCCGTGAAGTAGTGTTCTGCGTTTCATGGTTCTTCCTCCCTTTGAAGATGGTGTTCCGTCAGGTGTTTTATGTTCTCGTTGGCAACGGGCCCGGTGCCGCAGCTTTACCGGCTGCACCGCGTTTGCGCTGGGCATAGCCGGCGATGCCGATGGCGACGAGCAGTGTGACGCCGTTGAAGAGGGGCTCGACGAAGAACGAGCCGCCTGTCTGCTGGATCCCCGAAATGCCGACGGCCAGAATGATGACCCCGGTCATCGTGCCCCAGACATTGACGCGGCCGGGTTTGATCGTGGTGGAGCCGAGAAAGGCACCGACGAGTGCCGGCAGCAGATATTCAAGCCCGACGCTCGCCTGGCCGATGCGCAGCTTGGAGGCAAGCAGCACACCGGCGAGCGCGGCGAGCGTTCCGGACGAGACGAAGGCGCCAATGACGAACCGGCGCACCGGGATGCCGTTCAACGCCGCCGCCTTGGGGTTCGCGCCGATGGCATAGACGTAGCGGCCGATTGGCAGATATTCGAGAATGATCCAGAGAGCGCCGGCGAGCAGCAGCACATAAAAGCCGGTGATCGGCAGGCCGAGGACCATCGTGCCATTGAGCGCGTAGAAGCCTTCCGGCAGGACCCCGACCACCTGCCGGCCACCCGTGTGCCAGAGCGCCAGCGCATAAAGGATTGTGCCGGTTCCGAGCGTCGCGATGAAACTGTCGATCCGCGCGACCTCAACCAGAAGACCGTTGAGGAAACCCGTGATGGCGCCGAGCGCAAGCACGATGGCCACAGCCACCGGCCAGGGCACTCCGAACATGGTCTGCAGGCTGATCGCCAGGATATGCCAGAGCACGATACCATAGCCAACCGTAAGGTCGATGCGGCCGGATGCCATCGGGATCATCGCCGCCAGCGACAGGAGTGCAATGATCGCCTTGTCGGAGACGATGGAGCGCAGGTTGAGAAGCGTCGGGAAGGTTGCCGGCAGGAGGATCGAAAACAGGACGATCAGCAGCACTGTCAGGATAACCAGACCATAGACGGGGATATAGCGAGCAATCTTCTGGCTCGCGGTCAGTCCGGCCAGTTCGCTGCGCGTCGGCTCAAGGGCCGTGGATTCGATCGATTGCATGGTTCTTGGCTCCCGTGGCTCTCAGGCGGCTTCCGATGCCGACGCGGCGGCTATGACGGCGGATGTGGTAAGGGCGTCGCCCTGCAGTTCCGCGACGATGCGGCCGCGTGAAAACACCAGTGCGCGATGGCAGATATGGGCAATTTCCTCGAAGTCGGTCGAAACCACGACGACGGCAAGGCCGGCCTCGAGCGCCCGGGCGATCAGCTTGTAGATCTCGGCCTTCGCGCCGATATCGACACCCGCTGTCGGGTCTTCCGCGACGAGCAACTTGCGGCCCGTTCGCAGCCAGCGGCCGACGACGACCTTTTGCTGGTTGCCGCCTGACAGCGCTTCGATCGGTAGGCTCTGGTCGTTCGGGCGAAGGCCAACCGTCTCGCCGATCTTGCGTGCCTGCTCGGCTTCGTTCCCCGGGGACAGGAACGAGAACAGACCGCGGCCGGATGCGCCCGGATTGAGGAAAGTGTTTTCCCGAAGCGACAGCGACATTGCCACCGATTCCTCCGTGCGGTCGCGCGCGATGAGCCCAATGCCGGATCTCATCGCCGCAACCGGGTTTGCCAGGTCCGGTTCCTCGCCGTTCAGGTGTATGGTGCCGCCGAAGGCTTCGCAGCCGAACAAGGCCCTGCCGATCAGTTCCTGGCCCGCGCCACGCAGGCCGACGAGCCCGAGCAGCTCATTCTGGCGGATGTCGAAGGAAATCGGCCCGGTTCCCGTGCAAACGAGATTGCGGGCAGCGAGCACCGTCTTGCCCGGCTTGCTGGGCGCCTTGACGAAGAGCTGGTTGGCCGGGCGACCGACGATCATCTCGATCAACTCGTCCGGCTTTGTTTCCGCAACCGGGCGCTGGCCGACCAGGCGACCGTCGCGCAAGACGGCGACGCGATCGGCGATACGGAAGATCTCGTCCAGGCGATGCGACACATAGATCATCGCGACACCGCGTTCCTTCAACGGGCGAATGGCATCGAAGAGCCGTTCCACCTCGTCGGCCGGCAGGCTGGCGGTCGGCTCGTCGAGCACCAGCACGTCGGCCTCGACAGCCAGGGCGCGGGCAATCGCGACCAGCGATTTTTCGGTACGGGTCAGGTCCTGCACCCGCGTACTCGGATCGAAATCGCAGCCGACGAGCTTCAGCGCCTCGCGCGCCCGCTTTTCCGTCCGGCGCCAGTCGATCAGTCGCGAGCGCAGGGAAAAGCCCTGTGCGAGGCCGACATTTTCGCCGACCGTCATCCATTCGACGAGACCGAGGTCCTGATGGATGAAGGCCACAGGCTGGCGCTCGTTCGGCTTGGGCGGGCGATGGCTGTAGGGCTCGCCGCGAAACAGGATCTGGCCGCCGTCTGGCTTGTAGATACCGGCCAGCGTCTTGATAAGGGTCGACTTGCCGGCGCCATTTTCTCCGAGAAGAGCAAGAATTTCACCCGGAATCAGGCTGATGGAGACATTTTCGAGCGCGCGGGTACCACCAAATATCTTGGTGATCCCCTGAAACTCGATGAGTTTGCGGCTGTCCATCCCTGCTCCTCCCAAAGCGTCGACTGAGACATATGTTATCGATAACATGCCCGGATAGTCAAGGACCGAAGTGGCCTTACACCGATTTTATCAGGCGAAGGCGCCGTCGAGCAGGCGCATCATTTCGGCGGAATCGCGCGCTCCAAGGCCGGCAGCGCAGAGCAGGCGATGGATTTCGACGACCTGGCCGGTCATCGGCAAAGGTGTCTTTGTCTTCAAGGCAAAGGCCTGCAGGGAATCCAGGTCCTTGAGCATATTGTCGATCCGGCCGGTGGGCGTGTAGTCGCGGGCGGCGAACTTGCCCATGAATTCCTGAAGGATGCTGCTGTCGGCGCGGCCGCCGGCGAGAGCCGCCGGAATGGAAGCGGCATCGACGCCGCCTGCCTCGGCTAGTTTCGTCGCTTCCGCCACCGCCTGGAAGATCACCGCGCAGAACAGCTGGTTGATGAGTTTTGTCGTCTGGCCGGCGCCGCTGCCACCCATCAGCGTGTAATTGCGGGCGAGATGCTGCATCACCATCCGGGCGCGCTCGAAATCGGCTTCCTCGCCGCCTGCCATGATCGTCAGCCGGCCACCAAGAGCGCCGGGTGCGCCGCCGGACAGGGGGCAATCGACCCATTTCATGCCGGTCTCGCTTGCCAGTCTTCCTGCCATTTCTGCCGTGTCGGCAGGGTCGATCGAAGACATGTCGATCAAGATCTTGGTTGCGTCCGCACCCGCGCTGATCCCTTCGGGACCGAACACCACGGCCCGCACGATATTGGCATGGTTGAGGCTGAGGATGACGAAATCGCTTCGCCGGGTGGCGTCAGCCACCGAGGCCGCCGCCGATGCTCCCTTGTCCGTCAGCGCCTTCACTTTCTCTTTGTCGAGATCAAAGACGGTAACGGACTGCCCGGTCTCGATCAGCCGCGCTGCGATCGCCGATCCCATGATCCCGGCGCCGATGACGGCGACCCTGCAGGCTTGCGTATCGGTCATGGTTCAACTCCGTTCAGGGCGGCAAGGCCCGCAAGCGCCTGTGTTGCAATGATGTCCGGCAAGGGAGCGATATCGACGGTCACGACACGATCCTCGCCTTCCGGGCTTTCCAGCGTCGCCAACTGGCTGTCAAGCAGCGAGGCCTTGAAAAAATGCCCCGGACGGTCGGTCATTCGCGCCAAAAGGATGTCCCTCGAGCCCTTGAGGTAGACGAACACGAGGGCGCTGCCCGCTGCCCGCCGGAGCCGATCGCGATAAATCCGCTTCAGCGCCGAGCAGGAAATGACGATACCCGTCTCCCGCGCGCCTTCGAGCCGACTGCCGATGATCTCGAGCCAGGGCCAGCGGTCTTCGTCGTCAAGCGGAATGCCGGCCGACATCTTGGCGATGTTTTCCGCCGGATGCAGGCTGTCGCCTTCAACGTAGGGCAGGCCGAGATGAGCCGCCAGCCGCTCGCCGATCGACGACTTGCCGCAGCCGCTGACGCCCATCACGATGATCGGGCCCCTAAAGGCAGGTGGTGATGCCGCCATCGACATAGAGCGTGTGTCCGTTCACGAAAGAGGAGGCCTTGCCGGCAAGAAAAACCGCCGATCCCACCAGTTCTTCGACATTGCCCCAGCGGCCGGCCGGGGTGCGTTTTTCCAGCCAGCCGGAAAATTCCGCGCTATCGACCAGTGCCTGGTTGAGCGGCGTCTTGAAATAGCCGGGAGCGATGGCGTTGATCTGCAGCCCGTGTTTCGCCCAGTCGGCGCACATGCCGCGCGTCAGGTTGCGCACCGCGCCCTTGGTCGCGGTATAGGGCGCGATGCCCGGACGCGCCATCTCGCTCTGCACCGAGGCGATGTTGATGATCTTGCCGTGACCGCGTGCGATCATGTGTCTGGCGACGGCCTGCCCGACATAGAAGACGCTGGATATATTGGTGGAGAGCAGCAGCTCCCACTTGTCGGCCGGAAAATCTTCGAGCGGCGTGCGGAACTGCATGCCGGCGTTGTTGACGAGAATGTCGATCGGGCCGATATCTGCCTCGATGGCCCCAACGCCTGTTGCAACGGACGCCTTGTCGGTCACGTCGAAGACGGCGGCATGGGCCGTATGGCCGCCCTGGCGCAGCGTTTCAACCGCGCTTTCGACCTTTTCAGCCGAGCGGCCGTTGATGATCACCGCGGCGCCATGGGCCGCCAGGCCTTCTGCAAGGGCGTAGCCGATGCCCTGGCTGGAGCCGGTGACGAGCGCCCGAAGTCCGCTCAGATCGAACAGTGGAAATCCCATGAATGAGCTGCCTCCCGGCATTCCGTATTGTTTCAACGACGCTGACTATTTACAGCGGCCGGTTTCTATTGACACATATGTTATCGATAACATATCAAGTCAAGCAGGAAAATTCAGGAGATAGCCATGTCGAAACCAGAGGTGCTGATGATCGGACCCTATCCGTCCTGGGATATGGAAGATCTCGAATCCTGCTACACCATCCATCGGCTTTGGGAGGCCGAGGATCGAGACGGGTTCCTGGCCCGGCATGGCGATGGCATCCGTGCCGTGGCGACCCGTGGCGAACTGGGCGCTTCGGCGGCGCTTCTGAAAAAACTGCCGAAGCTTGAAATCGTCAGCTGCTATGGCGTCGGCACGGACGCGATCGATCTTCGTTTTGCCCGCGAAAACGGTATCCGCGTCACCAATACGCCCGACGTTCTGACCGAGGACGTCGCCGACCTGGGCATGGCCCTGATGCTTGCTGTTGCGCGGCAGCTCGCCGAAGGCGATGCCCATGTTCGCGACGGACGCTGGGCCAAGGGCAACATGCACCTGACGACCCGGGTCTGTGGAAAGCGCATCGGCGTTGTCGGCATGGGAAGGATCGGGGCCGCCTTTGCCCGTCGCGCCGCCGCATTCGATTGCACCGTCTCCTATTTTGCGCGATCGCCGAAGCCGGACCTTCCCTATGCGTTCGTCGGGGACCTCGTCGAGCTTGCCCGGCAGTCGGATTTCCTGGTCGTCACCCTTGCCGGCGGCGAGGGCACACGCGGTATCGTCACTGGGGAGGTCATCGAGGCACTCGGCGCTGATGGCATTTTCGTCAACATTTCGCGTGGTACCACGGTGGACGAGGCCGCCTTGCTCGACGCGCTCGAGCAGGGTCGCATTCGCGGTGCAGGCCTTGATGTGTTCCTGAATGAACCCGCCATCGATCCGCGCTTTGCAGGCCTCAGGAATGCTGTTTTGCAACCGCATCACGGCAGCGGCACGGTGGAAACGCGCCAGGCCATGGGCAAGCTGGTCCGCGACAATCTGGCGGCGCATTTTTCCGGTCAGCCGCTGCTGACGCCGGTCGTGTGAAAAGCGGAGGAATAGCCATGAGATCCATCGTCATCCACGCAGCCAAGGACTTGCGCATCGAGGATACCGATCCGGGGGCGGCTGGTCCGGGCCAGGTCGAGATTGCCATCGAGGCCGGCGGCATTTGCGGTTCCGACCTGCACTATTACAATCACGGCGGCTTCGGTGCGATCCGGCTGCGCGAGCCGATGATCCTCGGCCACGAGGTCGCAGGCACGATCAAGGCTCTCGGCAGTGGCGTGACGGGTTTCACCATCGGCGAGCGGGTGGCCGTTTCGCCGAGCCGGCCATGCAATGCGTGCGATTACTGCCTGAAGGGACAGCAGAACCATTGCCTCAACATGCGCTTTTACGGCAGCGCCATGCCGATGCCGCATATTCAAGGCGCCTTTCGCCAGCGTCTGGTTGCCGAGAGCTGGCAGTGCCACAAAGTGGCCGACGACGTCTCGATCAACGAAGCTGCCTTTGCCGAGCCGTTCGCCGTAACGCTGCACGCCGTCAACCGGGCGGGCTCGCTGCTTGGCAAGCGCGTGCTGGTCACCGGCTGCGGCCCGATCGGTGCATTGTGCATTCTTGCCGCCCGCGCCCATGGCGCCGCGCAGATCGTCGCGACCGACGTGATGGACGCCGTGCTTGCGAAAGCAGCGGATATCGGCGCTGACCGCACGATCAATGTCGCGACCGACGGCGACAAGCTGGCGGCCTATTCGGCCAACAAGGGCTATTTCGACGTGATGTTCGAGGCGTCCGGCAACGAGCGCGCCGTCCGCTCCGGCCTCGAAGTGCTGAAACCGCGCGGGATCCTGATGCAACTCGGGCTCGGCGGCGACGTTTCCATTCCGCAAAACCTTGTGGTGGCCAAGGAAATCGACATGCGCGGCACCTTCCGGTTCCACGAGGAGTTTGCGCTTGCCGTCGATCTCATCAATCGTCGCCGCGTCGATGTAAAACCGCTTCTGACCGGTATCTTCGATCTCGACGATGCGGTTGCGGCATTCGAAACGGCCGGCGACCGCAGCCGCTCGATGAAGGTGCAGATCGCGTTCTAGCGGTCTGTTACCGACGCCTGCTTACGTGCTCTCGCGCTCGACAACGCGAAAGCCGGTGACGGTGATCGGTTCCGGTGGCTCTGCCGACACCGCCTGAATCGTCTGTGTCAGCTTCAGCGCCGCTTGTCGACCGATGCCGTAGCAATCGACGTTGACGGTCGTCATGCGGGGATGACAGCAGGCGGCGATTTCATAGTCGCCGAAACCGGCAATGGCGATGTCATCCGGGACTTTCAGGCCCCGGCGCTGACACTCCATCAGTGCGCCAAAGGCCGAAAGGTCCGAAACGCAAAGGGCCACTTGCGTATCCGGCCAGCGCTCCAGCATGTTGACGACCGCCTGCGCGCCCTGTTCCATGGAGATGGGCGGCACGCCGAAGGAGATCAACCGGTCGGAGGGAAGGCCTAGCCTTTCCAGGGCGCGAACGAACCCCGCCCGGCGCTGGCTGCCGCGCGTATCGCGCGCCGTCGTGCCGCCGATATAACCGAAGCGCTGATAGCCCTTGCCTGCCAGCGTTTTGACCAGGAGCTCCATCGCTTCGCCATTGGAAAAGCCCACGACCTTGTCGATCGGCTGAGCCGGCCTGTCCCAGGTCTCGATGACAGGGATGCCCGCCTGTTCCAGCATTCGCCGGCCCCTCGGGGTATGGGAGCCGCCGGTCAGAATGATGCCCTCGGGCCGCCGCTTCAGCATGGCTTCGATCAGCTCTTCCTCCCGGTCGACCGAATAGTTGGTATAACCCAGGAGTAGTTGCAGGCCGGTTCCTTCCAGCGCATCGGTGATGCCGCGCGCCGTGTCGGAAAAGTTCGAATTGTTGATCGAGGGGATGATCGCAGCGACAAAGCCGGTGCGTCGCGACGAAAGGCTGCCGGCCGATTGGTCGAGGACATAGCCGAGCTCGTTGATGGCCTGCGCGATTCGCTCGCGCGTTGCCTTGGAAACGTGGCTGCCTTTTTTCAGTGCCCGCGATACGGTCATTGCCGAAACGCCAGCCCGTCGCGCCACATCGCTCATGGTCGGCGGTTCCGCCATCTTGCCGTCGGGAATTTTCGTCATTGCTGCTTCCGCATGGACGATTGCGTCAAAAACCTGTTTATGCAGATACATGTTATCGCTATCATCCAAAAGAAACAACGGGCCAGAGGCAATTGCCAGACGGCGAAATATTGAAAGGGCGAAGACATGTTCGGGGAGATCGACGGAACGGGGTTTGAAGTTCTTGATCGGCGCTTTGCCGCGTGTTTCGTCGGCCATGCCCGCGTGGAACGGTTGTGGACAGGCGGGCGCTGGCTGGAGGGGCCGGCTTGGTTCGCGCCTGGCCGCTTTCTCGTCTGGTCGGACATTCCGAACAACCGCATGATGCGGTTTGACGAGACCAGCGGTTCCGTTTCCGTCTTCCGGCAGCCTTCGAACAATTCCAACGGCAACACCGTGGACAACCAGGGCCGCCTGGTAACCTGCGAGCACCTGACGCGGCGGGTGACGCGCACCGACTTCGACGGCACGGTGCAGGTAATTGCCGACCGCTTCCAAGGCAAGCGCTTCAACTCGCCCAATGATGTCGTCGTCAAATCCGACGGTTCGATCTGGTTTACCGATCCTTCCTACGGGATCATGCACGACTACGAAGGAGAATACGGAGAGGAAGAGATCGGCGGTTGCCACGTCTATCGCGTCGATCCACAGTCCGGCGACGTTGTGAAGGTCGCCGGCGATTTCGAAAAGCCCAACGGGCTTGCCTTCTCGCCGGACGAGCGGCTGCTCTACGTCGCCGACACGGGCGCCAGCCACCTGGAAAACGGGCCGCGCCATATCCGCCGGTTTTCGGTCTCGGAGGAAGGGACGCTGTCGGGTGGCGAGGTTTTCGCGACATGCACCAGCGGCCTCTTCGACGGCTTCCGGATCGATCGGACAGGGCGCATCTGGGCCAGCGCCCAAGACGGCGTTCACTGCTACGATCCGGACGGAACGTTGATCGGCAAGATCCGCATTCCCGAAATCGTCTCGAACCTGACCTTCGGTGGCGCCAGGCGCAACCACCTGTTCATCACGGCGACGAGCTCGCTCTACGCCGTCTATCTCACGGCGAATGGTTTCAAACTCGGCTGAGCTTTTGGATGAGTTCGCGGCCGGTAATGGCGCCTCGCTTTCTCATTCACCGTCTTGTAGTTGTGGCGCTCCTGAAGGCTCTCCTTGAAATTCTCCTTGCCGTGCTATGTTGGACAAATGGTGATATTGTTGGACATACAGGTGTGGCGGTGGTCAAAAAGCAGGGCGCTAGCAAAAAGGCTGCGGCAAAGGAGCCCAGTGGCCCGAGGGCGAAAGTCGATCGAAATGCAAGGACTGGCCAGTTCGTCCCTGTCAGCAGAGCACGCTTCGAGGCGGTGATGAAAGCTGCGGAGCACTCAGGTTTACTGGGCGAGAAAAGCAAGCGCATCGGCGGTCGTATCAGTCCCGAACTCATCGAACAGGCAAAGAAACATACGGGTATTGAGACGGACACGGATCTCATCGAATTCGCGTTGGCAAATGTAGCTCTCGATGACAGTTTCGGGGCAACCTTCCGGAAAACGCGGGGAACTGTCGATCCCGACTTGAAGCTTGGCTTCTAAGGTGCCGGTCTTTGATTTCGAGGCACGGTTTGACCCTCAAAAGACCCTCGCGCAGCGAGATGACGAAGAGCTTCCTTTCGTGGGCGACATTGCAGAGGCCGGCCAGGAACTCCTGCTTGACACGTGCGTCTATATCGATGGTTTGCAGGGGCGTGCCCGTGACATCGTCGCCGACCTGCTGGATATCAGACAGAGCAACCATTCGTCTGTGGCCGTTCAGGAGTTGATGCATACGGTTGGTGTTCTGGATCCCCAGCATCCCGGTACGAAGGTCGCGGTACGGCAGATCGGGATGACGATCCATGCCATGCAGCCGCATCGGACTTTTGCTCCCGATAGCGATGTGTTGGGGAGGGCGGCGCTCCTTTCGGGTATGCTTTGCCGTCTTCAAGGCTATCAGCGCGATGCCCGTCTTCGTGCGCTTCAGGATTGTGTGCTTTTTCTGCAGGCGATGAAGTTGGGTTTCACGGTGCTCACGGCCAACGTCAGTGATTTTGATTACCTGCTGCAACTCATTCCAAGCGGCCGGGCCTTATTTTACAGGTCAGACAATTAAAGCCGCCGCATTCCATTCTTCGTTCAGTGTAGTCTTTGAACCGCCCACGCTCCAGCCCCGGGCAAGTGCAATTGCCGTGGCCTGGCCAATTCCCGTACGGGGCCCGGTGACGAGCGCCACCTGTCCTGTCCGATCAAACATTGATCACGTCAGGTCCTGCGGCCGCACCATGTCCATGTCCTCGAAAACCTGGTTTTCGCCGGACATCGCCCAGGGTTCCGCAGCCTGAATGGATCGACCAGGGCGGCGAAATGACCGCTTCCTCATTACGCACGACGATGTGACGGGTTTCCTGCGGCTTTCCCATCATGTGGAAGACCACGGCTTCCGGCGCCATGTCGAAATAGACGTAGACCTCCATCCGCCGGTCATGCAGATGGGGCGGCATCGTGTTCCAGTTGCTGCCCGGCGCAAGCTTGGTCAGGCCCATCAAGAGCTGGCAGCTGGGCATGACCTTGGGGTGGAGATAGCGGTAGATCGTGCGCTCGTTGTTGGTTTCGCGCGCACCGAGCGTCACCGGCGAGGCCTCCTCGATCGTCACGTGCTTGTTGGGATAGTGCGTGTGTGCGGGCGCACAATTGCCGTAGAACTTGGCGGGATGCGCCGCATCGTCACTCGAAAAGACGATGTTGCGGGCGCCGGCGCCGATATAGAGACCTTCCTGCCGTGCGAGCCTGTAGGTCTCGCCGTCCACGTCGACCTTGCCCGGGCCCCCGATATTGATGATCCCCATTTCGCGGCGCTGAAGCAGGAAGTCGGTGCCGGTCACGTCAGAAACGTCGTTCGGCGCCTCCACCGTTCCTGAGACCGGACAGACGCCAAACACGATCACACGGTCGTAGTGCGTATAGGTCATGTTCATGGCGTCGGGGGCAAAAAGACCCGAGATGTGGAAATGGGCGCGCAGGCCTTCCGTATCGAGCGCCTTGGCATGCTCGGGATGAATCGTGTCGCGAATGTCCATGGGTCTGTTCTTGATGTTGTCATTCAGGCAGAGCGCCACGCATCCGCCCGGGTGCGTGGCGCTCTGCTGCGTGAAATCGGCGCCGCGGCCTGACAACGGCGCCGATCGCAGGCGCTCCCACTATTTGGCAGCAGCGGCAAATTTGGCGATTTCGACATTCGCCCCTTTGGCATCGGCGGCCAATTGAGCGTAGGTGTCCTCAAGCGACAGTTCGCCGACGATCAACTGGCTCATGCGCTGAACAATGGAACCGTAAACCGCGCTGGCGCCCTGTGTCTTTTCGATGGTGCGCGCTTCTTCCGGAACATTGCCGACATTGCGGGCGAAAGCTTCCATCGAGGATTTGGCGTTGGCGCTGTCGGTCTTGTATTGCGGATTGTCGATCTGGGCGCCTGTGAGGATCAGGAACTGCTCGGCGATATCGCGCTGGACTTTTTCCGAGCCGAGGAACTCGATCAGCTTCGCCGCGGCTTCGGGCGCCTTTGTGTGCTGGAAGGCGACGATGAACGTCGCACCCGGCATCGGCACGCAACCGGCATCACCGCAGGGCGGGTCGATCGCCGTCCAGTCAAAGGAATCGCCGATCTTCGTGACGAACGGGTTGATCATCCAGTTTCCGGCGAGATAGGTCACGACGTTCCCGCTGGCGAACTCGTCGCCCATGTTCTTGTAACGCGTTCCGCCGGCAGCTCCCCACATTTCCTTGGGAAACGCCCCGGACTGGGTCCATTTGTAGAGATCGGCGATATAGCGCTTGGCGCCTTCATCGGGGAATATGAGCTGCCCGTCCTTCAGGAAGTGGGCGCCATAGGAAAAAGCCGGCCCGGCGAAGCGGTGGCCGGAGCGGTCCATCGTGAAGGGAATCTCGACGCCGGTGGCCTTGGCGACCTTTACGGATGCATCGACGATTTCCGTGAGCGTCGCGCCCTTTTTCGGCAGCGGCACGCCGGCCTGCTCGAACAGGGTCACATTGACGAAGGGCTGGTTGAGCGTCTGCGAAGCAACGTAGCCGCCGATCTTGTCAGGTGCGCTGCCCGGCGTGCGGATGAGATCCAGCGACTTTCCGTGAAGCTTCGCAAAACCATCCGGATCCTTCATGTAGGGCCGCAGGTCGGCCGTGTAGCGAAGGAGATCATTGGCGGTGATCTTGGCCACGTCCGGCCCCTTGCCGACAGACAACTGAAGCGGCAGCTGTTCCATCATCTGCGCATAGCCGGCGGTGACGAAATCGACGGTGATGTCCTTGTTCTCCGCCTCGAATTGATCGACCAGCTTCTCCATCATGGCGACATAATTCGGATCGTCGTCGGTGAAGGCGAAGGTGATCGTCTCGGCGAATGCCGGCAGCGCGGCCGTACCAAGGGCGAGCGCGAGAGCGGTAATTTTCAGGGTTTTCAAGGTCATGCGTTCCTCCCGTTATCGATACTTTCCAACCGCAATGAAATAATTTTCATAGAAACGATAACTAATTTTCATTGCCTAGGCCGGATTTAATGGCTATTTCTGCATATAAGTCAACAAAAATGAAATGTGCGGTGAGGAGATTTCGAGGAGTAATGAAAAACATTTCATTATCTTTTGGTGGGGCGAAGCAGGGTGGCCTCAGATCCGGCGCCACGCTTTGGCCCCTCTTGCCGGGGCAAGCGATAAACCGCTGGCATGTCAGCGAGGCCGAGGTTGAATACTTTCCGGGAACGGCCCGCCCGATGCCGGATGCAATCGACTACCGCTTCATCAATGGATGGGTTGCAACCGGCGACCTGCCGTGTCGCGAGGCGCTGCGGGCGCGGCTGCTGACGCGCGACATCAGGCTGCCGCCGAAGGTTGATTTTTCGAATCTCTATCTCGGTGGCGAGGACCCCCGCGTCGACTTTTCCACCTTCTGCTTTCGCCCGCTTCTTATCCGCCGCTGGATGCGCTGCATCATCACGGCGGACAGGGCGCAGACGGTGCGCCTCGCTGCTGAAACCTGCGGCGGGATGCATGTCTGGCTCGATGAAACGAAGGTTCTGGCGCACGAACCCTATGATCGCAACATCGGCCATTCCGCCGCGTTTTCCGCCGATCTTCCGAACGGCGAAAGCGTTCTGACCGTATTCCTGGAAGATCTGCACGAGCGCGACACGAGTTGTTTCTTCAAGCTGACGCTGCTTGAAGGTAACGGTGTTGCCGCCGGTATTCTGGCTGAGATCGACAGTCACTCGATGCGCGAGGTGGAGGCGACGCTGAACGGCCTGCGCACCGACCGTCTGTTCTATGACAAGGGCACGGTACAGGTGATTGCCGACTATCTGCCCGATCGCCCGGTGGAGATCGAGCTTGGACCCGACTGGCATCCGTCCGAAACGGTGACGATGAATGTGCTGCCGGACGGAGCGGGCAAGTCGGCGCAACCGATTCGATTTACGATCTCGAAGGATAGTCCGGCGGCAGAGCTGTTCGATATTGCTGGCCTCAGGGCCGGATGCATCTCGTTGACCTTTGTCGTTCGGGTCGGCGGCGTGCGGATCGAGCGCGGCCTCGGCACCTCCATCCTGCCGCCGCCGCTCTCGCTCAACCAGAGCCATATTGCCGACCGCAAGCGGGTGGCCCTGGATGTCATGTCCGCCGGTGGCAAGAACGAGCCGTCGCGCGCCCTCGTGCTGATGGCGCTCGGCAAAGAACCCGAACAGGCCTTGCGGCTGATCGAGAGCGCGTTGCCGTCGGTCATCGAGCGCCATGATTGCGCCGATTTCTGGCTGCTGCCGCTCTTGTGGATTTACCGCAAGCACGCGGGGACGCAACTGCCGGACGACCTTTGGGAGAGGCTGCGCGGTGTCATCCTCAATTTCCGCTATTGGCTGGATGAACCCGGCAACGACGTGATGTGGTATTGGAGCGAGAACCATGTCCTCTGCTTCCATATCGCCCAATATCTGGCTGGCGACCTGTTCCTGGAAGAGATCTTTCCGAACAGCGGCAAAACCGGCCTGGAGCATCGGACGCAGGCTGAGAAGCGGCTGCACCGCTGGTTCGATGCAATCGACGAGCATGGCCTGGCGGAATGGAACTCTGCCGCCTATTACCCGATCGACTTCCTCGGCCTGTTCACGCTGTTCGAAAACACCGATGATGCGCGTCTGAAGGACCGAACGCGTGCTCTGTTGGACCAGATCTTCGTCATGACGGCGCTGCATACGCTGGAAAGCGTACCATCGGGGTCGCAGGGCCGGATCTACGAGAAGGAGCTGTTTGCCGGGGCGGCAACCGAGCTTGCCTCCGTGGCGGCGATCGCTTTCGGCGGCAATTGGTACGCCGGCCATGATCGCGCGGCCGCTCTTCTCGCCCTGTCGGACTATGAGCCGCCGCTGCTTGCCACCAGCTTTGCGTTTCCGCCCAAGGGCAAGCGGCTGGCTGCCCGCTATACCCAAGGGCTGAATATGAACGCCAAGCTCTCACTCTGGAAATGCGCGGATGCTCAACTGTCCAGTGTTGCGGAGTACAAGACCGGAGAGCTCGGCCACCAGCAACACATGGCCGATATCCAGCTTTCCGGCCACATGCTGGCGCGTTTCTGGGTCAATCACCCGGGCGACCTCAAGGTCTGGGGCGGCAGCCGCCCGTCCTATTGGGCCGGCAACGGTATCAATCCGCGCGTGGCCCAGTACGACAACGTGGCGTTGGTGCTTTTTGACCTGACGCGCCATCCCCACCCCATTCGTTTTACGCATGTGTTCGTGCCGGTTGAGCTTTGCGACGAAGTCGTCGTCGAGACGAACTGGATTTTTGCACGCGTCGCGGACGGCTATGTCGGCATCTACGGATCCACGGCGCTTGTGGCTCTCCAGCAAGGGCTGTTTGCCGGCATGGAATGGCGCATGCATGCGGAGAAGGCGGCCTGGCTGATGGTGGCCGGCAGCGCGGACGTGCACGGCGACTTCTCGGCATTCCGGGACAGCTGCCTTGCCCATGCGCCGCGCTTCGACGCGGTAGCGATGAGCCTGACGCTCGATCATCCCGACGGCACGCTGATGCTCCCGTTCGAGGGAGAATTGCGGCGTGCCGGAGCACCCATGCCTTTCGAACCGCTTTCTATCGTGCCGCAGGTCGGCGTCGATAGCGGTTCGCTTCATCCCTGGACTGTCATGAAGGAGCTTTCCGTATGATCCCGGCGGCGGACATCACATCAGCCATTTCGCAGATTTCCCGTGGCTTTCGCCGGTTGAAGGGTATCGGCGACGCTGCCAATGCCGACACAGGCGAAATTGTCTTCGACGAGTGGGACTGGGAGGTCGGCGTCGGGCTCTACGGCTATTTTCGCGACGCCGAGGAGCGCGACGATCAGGCCGCTTTCGGCAGGCTGATCCGCTGGTACGAAAACCAGCTCGCCCGCGGCCTGCCGCGCCGTCAGGTGAACTCCACGTCCCCCATGCTGGTGTTTTCTCTGCTGGCGGAGAAGTTCGAGCGGGAAGACTGGAAGGTGATCGTCAGGGACTGGGCGCAGTGGATCTTTGACGAGATGCCACGCACCGAGGAGGGTGGCTACCAGCACCTCGTCAAGGAGCGCGACAACGAGGGCCAGCTCTGGGACGATACTTTGTTCATGGCGGTGCTGTTCATGACGACGGCGGGCCGGCTCTGTGAGCGGCCCGACTGGATCGAGGATGCCCACTACCAGTTCCTCTGCCATATCCGGTTTCTGGGTGATCCGGCGAGCGGTCTCTTTTTCCACGGATGGACCTTTCTCGGCCGGCACAACTATGCGCGCGCGTTGTGGGCCAGGGGCAATGCCTGGATCACCATCGCTATCCCCGAACTTTTCCGCCTCGCCCCGCCGGAAGGCGCCATCGCCCGCTATTTGAAGGAAGTCTACCGGACGCAGGTGGCGACGCTTCAGGACCTCCAGAACGACGAGGGCATGTTCCACACGCTGCTCGACGACACCAGCAGTCCCGTCGAGGCTTCCGCCACGGCAGGTATCGGTTACGGTATTCTTGCAGGTATTCGGGAGGGTCTGATCGACGAGAGCTTCAGGGTGCCCGCAGAGCGATCGCTGAACGCCATCCTCTCCCGAATCGACGAGACCGGCCTTTTGATGGATGTTTCCGACGGGACGCCGATGGGCGAGGACCTCGATTTCTATCGTCGGATCAAAAATCTGCCGACACCTTACGGCCAGGCGCTGGGCGGGTTGTTCCTGATGGAATCGAGACGGCACGCGCGCTGACGCAGAGGACGCGCCTTCGCCCGCAAGCGGCGCGTCCGGCAGGGAACTTGGGAGGAAGAGCAAATGACCGCAATATCCATGAGGGATCTCCGCAAATCCTACGGGACGCTGGAAGTCATCCACGGTATCGATATCGACGTGGACTCCGGCGAATTCGTCGCTCTTGTCGGGCCGTCGGGTTGTGGCAAGTCAACGCTGCTTCGAATGATCTCCGGGCTCGAGCCCATATCGGCCGGGCAGATGAGCTTCGATGATCAGCGCGTGAACGACCTCTCGCCGGCGGAGCGCCAGATTGCCATGGTGTTCCAGTCCTATGCCCTCTATCCGCATATGAGCGTGCGCAAGAACCTGTCCTTCGGGCTCGAAAACCTGCGTATGGACAGGGCGGAGATCAATCGCCGCGTCGAGGCGGCCGCACGCATGCTGGCGATCGACGGCTATCTCGACAGACGGCCGAAGGCGCTTTCCGGCGGCCAGCGTCAGCGTGTCGCGATCGGCCGGGCGATCGTGCGCCAGCCGCGCGTCTTCCTGTTCGACGAGCCGCTTTCCAATCTTGACGCGAAGCTCAGGGTCCAGACCCGCTCGGAAATCACCAAGCTGCACAAGCAATTGAAGACGACGATGATCTACGTCACCCACGACCAGGTCGAGGCCATGACCATGGCGCAGAAGATCGTCGTCCTCAACAAGGGCAAGGTCGAGCAGATCGGCCGCCCGCTCGACCTGTTCGAACGGCCCGCCAACCTGTTTGTCGCCGGCTTCATAGGCTCGCCGCGGATGAACATCTATCCGGGTAAGGTCGTCTCGGCCGACGGCACTGGCGTCAGCGTGGAGAGCGCTCACCTCGGCCGCTTCACCGTGCCGCACGCCATCGCCGGCATTGAGGCGGAGGGCGACATCGTCATCGGCTTGCGGCCGTCGCATCTGAAGCTCGGAGCCGCCGAACCGGGAGCAGGCGGCGGAACGATGACCGTGGAACAGGTCGAGAGCATGGGGCACGAAACCTTCGTCTACGGGCGGACCAGCCAGAGCGAAGACCTGACGATCGTCCATGTGCCGGGACATTTCGAGGCGGAGATGGGGGCAAGCCTCGCCTTCACCTTCGATCCTGCCTTCGCCCACCTGTTTTCGGCAGCGAGCGGCCGGTCGCTGAAGGAGGCACGGACATGAGCGCGCCCGCCAGTATAGCGCCTCGCGCCGTTGCGCGCAGCGAACGTGTTGGCGAAGGTCTTGATGCGGTGATGCGGGTCGTTGAGACGCCGATGGCCGCGCTGCAGCGCCTCATCGGCGTCGCGCGCATGCCGTATGTCTTCATCCTGCCGAACATGGTGCTCTTTACGATCTTCGTCTTCGTGCCGGTCGGCCTTGCCATCGCCTATGCCTTTACCGGCGGGACCGATCTCTTGATCTGGGATCGGCCCTATGTCGGGCTTGAGAATTTCAAGGCGCTGCTCGATTGCGGCAACTATCTGGAGCCGGCCACCTGCCGCTACAACCTCTTCTGGACCGCCGTTCACAATACCTGGTGGTATACCCTGCTCAATACGCTCGGCACGTTGTTCTTTGCCCTGATGACGGCGCTTGTGCTCAATCGGTTGACGTGGGGACGTGGTTTTTTCCGTGCAGTCTTCTTCTATCCTGTGCTTCTGTCCCCCGTCGTCGTCGGTCTGGTCTGGCAATGGTTCCTGGCGCGCGAGGGCCTGCTTAACGGCTTTTTGACCGAGTGGCTCGATACGCGGATCATCTTCCTGCTTGAAGTCGGCTGGTCACGTGCGTGGGTCGTCTATGTCTCCATCTGGTTCCACATGGGCTTCTACATGCTGATCATCCTTGCCGGTCTGCAGGCGATCCCACGTGATATCTATGAAGCTGCGCAGATCGATGGAACTTCGCAGTGGCGGCAATTCTGGCGCCTCACCTTGCCGCTGTTGATGCCCAACCTCCTCGTCGTCACGGTGTTGCTTCTCATCCGCTCCGTACAGGTTTTCGATGAAGCCTGGGTGCTGACCAACGGCGGCGGACCCGGCACGGCGAACACCTTCATCGTCCAGTTCATCTATCAGACGGCCTTTTCGCCGGAACTGCGCCTCTATGGCCTGGCCTCGGCTGCTTCCGTCCTGATGGGCATCGGGCTGCTTGTCCTCACTCTGTCGCAGCTCTGGCTCGCCAAGAAAGCGGAGGTCTGACATGATTGCCTTTCTCACCCGCACCCGGCAAAAGGGCCGGATGGATCTGACCGATTGGCTCGCCTGGGGCTGGGCCATTCTCGGCACGCTTGTCGTTGCCATTCCGGTCGGGTGGGCCGTCATTTCCTCCCTGAAAACGGAGGCCGAGATCAATTCCTTTCCGCCGGCGCTCGTTCCGCGCGCAGCGCAGACGATCACCATCGAGGGCCAGTCAAAGCCCTTGTCGGTCTGGATACGAAAGGCGCCCGACGGCAGTGAGCAGACGGTGGCGCTGGTCCGCCGCATCGGTCTGGCCGCGACCGTGCTGGATCCGGCCAAGCCGCAGGAAACCTTCCGCGTTCCGGTCTCGGAGCTCAGCCAGCTCAAGGAGTTCCATCTGCAATGGTCGAACTATACCGAGCCGCTGAAGCAGTTCAATTTCCTCCGCTACCTCTGGAACACGGTGTTCGTCACGGTGGTTGCCACGGCTTTGACGCTGTTCTTGAATTCGCTGACCGCCTTTGCGTTGTCGAAATACCGCTTCGCCGGCCGCAACGCCGTGTTCGCGCTCATTCTGTCGACCATGATGATCCCGCTTTCGGTGATCATGGTGCCCGCGTTCATGGTGATCGTCGGGCTCAATCTCGCGGACAATCTGTGGGGTGTGATCCTGTCGACCGTTTCGACGCCGACCGGCGTCTTCCTGCTGCGTCAATATATGTTGACCATCCCCGACGATCTGATCGAGGCTGCTCGGGTGGATGCAGCCTCCGAATTCCGCATTTACTGGCGCATCGTGCTGCCACTCTGCGCCCCGGCGCTGGCGGTTCTTGCCATCTTCTCGGTGATCTGGCGTTGGAACGATTTCCTCTGGCCACTGATCGTTCTATCCAGCCCCGACAACTACACGCTGCAGATCGGGCTTAACTCCCTGCAGGGCCAGTTCAACGTGCAATGGCACTACATTCTGGCAATGACGGTCGTTACCTTGCTGCCGGTAACCGTGGTATTCCTCTTCCTGCAGAAATATATCACCGAAGGTGTGGCCAGCAGTGGAGTGAAATGACCTCGTGAGCATCAAGAAGATAGCGGAACAGAGCGGCGTCTCCGTCAGCACGGTCAGCCATGTGCTGAACGGCACCGCGAAGATTTCCGAAGGCGTGCGCGAGCGCGTGATGACAATTGCGCGCGAAAGCGGGTATCTCGATTCGCGCATCCGCCGGGCCATGCAGCCGACGCTGAAATCCGTCATGCTCGTGGCTTCGGCCGACATGCTGCCGCAGAACGACACGAACTATGTTTCGTGGACTATCCTGGAAAGCCTCAGAAAGGAATGTGCGGCGCGCGGCGTCCAGATCAAGCCGTTGGTGACGGAGGGAAAGCGGCTTAGTCCTGGACCGGTATTGAGCCGGATCCGGGAGATGCAGTCGGACGGAATTATCGTCTATTTCGACGAAAATCCGGAGTTGCTCGAAGCCGTTTCCCGGCTCGATCGACCGGCATTGCTTTTGGCCGGACAGGACCCGACGATGCGGGTGGGATCCGTCGGCATCGGTAATCGCTATGGTGCGCGCCTGGGGGTGCAGCATCTGCTCGATCTCGGACACCGCAATATCGCGCTGGTCGGCTGGCCGGGGCGATATACCATCCGCCAGCGCCAGGACGGTTACAGCGAGGCGATCCGCGACCATGAGGCGATCGGCGCGCGCGGATCCATCATCATGATCGACAGTTTCGAACCGGAGGAGGCGGCCCACAGCATGCGGCGCTGGCTGGAGCAGAATGGCGGCCTTGGCGATCTCACCGCCATGTTCTGCCTTGCCGACAACATCGCCATTGGTGTAATCCAGGCCCTGAAAGAGAAGGGTTACCGGGTTCCGCAGGATGTCTCGGTGCTTGGTTTCGACGATATTCTTCGCGGCCAGATGATGGACCCACCGCTTTCCACGGTTCATGCTCCACTCGCACAAATCGGCCGCATGGCGCTCGATGAAATGGAATACTGCCTGCGGACCCTCGGCGAGCAACTGCCGGCACGCCGCGTAGAACTTGGCTGCACCATCGTCGAGCGGGGATCATGCGCACCGATCGCCACAGTTCGGTAAGCCAGCGACAGTGCCGACGACTTTGACGCCCTGAGGTCTGTTCGGCTGCGGGCAGGCCGAGCTCTACCGGTTGATGACGCCAGAAGCGTTCAGCGCGGCGTGCGTGCAGCCCAAAGAGCCCCACGTTCGAAAATCCTCCGCATCTGCGGCACTTCGAATTCTCCGGCCGTGTGTCCGAGCGCGCTGTAAAAGACCCGGCCCGCGCCATACCGGCGCTTCCAGACGACCGGCATGACGACGCCTTTGATGAAGTCGAGATGCTCGCCGGTAAAGGTCGTCGTTGCCAACACTTCGTTTTCGGGATCGACATGCATGTAATATTGCTCGGACCGGTAGAGGAAGCTGCCGATACCTTCGACGATGGGATCCAGCGGCTTGGCGATGTCGATCCGGTAGTCGATGATATTGCCAGGGTGCGCGACCCATTGTCCGCCCGTCATGAACTGGTAATCCGGTTCATTTCGGAAACTGTCGCACATGGTGCCATGAAAGCCAGCGAACCCTGTGCCGTTTCGGGTTATCGAGCTCCGGCTTTTCGATCGTCGACATCGTCACAACCGGTACGATGAGGTTGAAGTCGCCGATGGCGAGATTGGCGAGCGCCGAGGTGCCTTGTTCGATCTGAACGTCGAAACCGTTGTCCGACAGGATGTCCCTGACGACATTCGCGCTTCGCTCTGGAGTGTGGCCTTGCCAGCCGCCCCAGAAGATCAGGGCCTTCTTGTTCATGATGCACTCCTATTCAAGAATGCCAACGGCAGGTTCGTGCGCATGGGCTCAGGGCGCGCGCAGCTACATGTCAGCGCTCGCGGAATCCAGGATCGATTCCATGATCGCAACGACGTGCAGCTTGTCGTCCTGATCGGCGCGATGTGCCTGTTCGAAACAATGGCTTCCGCCAAGTCGGCCAGGCCGAGAATGCGGTAATTGACGTCGCCATAGGGATGGATCTGCTGTGCGACAGACCGGTCTTCCTTGCGATGGGCCGTCTTCACTTCGTCTGCGAACTTGTTGGGGGCGGGCAAGATCATCGAGCCGATGGTGCAACAGAGCTCGACGTGATTGTGATCATGTTTCCCGATGTCAAAGCTGGTCGTGAGCGGTTTGGCCGCCCCGCTTGCGAACTCCAGCACCGCGGAGACGTGTGTCGCCACCTCAACCTCGATCCTCTGATCCTCCCTTGGGCCGGAGCCGATCGTGCGGGAAACACATGGAGATTTCGTTTGCCCGGCAACGGATTTCACCGGTGCGAGAAGGTTGACGAGCCACCCCTTGTGGTAGACGTCGGGATTGGGATGAGAGCGCGTGGCCTTCGAGACATTGCCGCAGCCGATGATGCCAATTTTCCGCACTGCTTTTTTCCTCGTCTGGATCAAATCGAAACACCATGGATGCCGGTCTCCAGCCCTGCATGTTCTTCGGCGCAAGTTGGATAGCAGAGGCGCCGAGAGTGTGGAGTTCGACAGCATAGCGGCGCGATCGCCCGTTCTGCGACGCTAAAACTGCGTCTGCATGGCAATTGTATCAACGACGTGTCAGCCATCGAACACTACCGACAACAGCCATCGCGAGAAGGGGCCAGACCGCCCAGAATGTTCCCTGCCACGACAAGACATTGATCGCGATAATGCCGAGCACAACAACAGAAAAGCCGGCAAGGCGCTTGTCGATGCGGTTCTGGGCCCGGACCCAGATCATCGCTGCCAGGAAGGCAAAGGCAAGAAGCGGCCAGGGAGCCCAGAAGACGCCGTCCCAGGTCAGCAAGTTGATGGCAACCACAGCCACCGCGGCCACGGCGAGTAGAGCAGGTATCCTGCGTGCTCTCACGCCGGGTGGCTGTCGGGGTTTCGTCTGGGCGGCCGCCGGATGCTGTATTATTGCTGCAGCGGTGGGCGATGCCGCAGCTGTATCATCGCCGATGCGCACGGCATAACTCGGCACAGCATCTTCGATATTTTTCACCGCTAATGGCCCAAGGAACTCGAACCCGACAGCCACCTTGTTGCGGACCTGGTCGTAGACGGTATTCGAGATTACAATCCCGCCGGCCGCGGCCGACGCCTGTAGTCGCGCGGCGACGTTGACTCCATCCCCATAGATATCATCTCCGTCGACAATCACATCTCCAAGGTTGATGCCGATCCGAAACAACATGCGCCCGTCCGCCGGTCGCGCAGCGTTCATGCCGGCCAGCTCGTTTTGAACGTCCACGGCCGCTCGCACTGCCTCGACGACGCTCGGAAACTCGGCGATCAACCCGTCACCCCAGGTATTGATAACCCGTCCGCCGTGAGAGCCGATCAGACGCGACATCGCGTCGCGATACCGCTTCAACATCGCCAATGTGCCTTCCTCGTCCGCGCCCATCAAGCGCGAATAATCCTGCACGTCAGCAGAAAAGATGGTCGTCAGCTTACGTCGCGTTTCGCTCATGGTTCTCGCAGCGCTCCCTGCTCCGATCAGTGAACCTAACCCCATCTCATTCCAATGCATATTCGAGATTGCACCGTATGTGAAATGGATGAACGCTGAATACCAGGTGCCATAGCGGTGCAAGCGGACGATCAGTTGCGCGTCAGAGGCAGCTTACCAAGCCGGCTAGTGTCCCGTCTTTTTAGCGGTGTTGGGACGTCTCGCGGATGCTCCCTCCCTCAACGGGACGGTTTCCCGTTTCCTCGAGCCAGCGGACAATCGCATCGAAGCCATGCCGCGCGACCTGTTTTGCGAAGCGCAGGCTTTCGCCGTTGAGATCGCAGGCCATCGCAATTTGCTTCCAGTCGAGCTTGCCGGCGTTCTGCGGCGGCTTTTCTCGGCGCGTGACGAAGCCAAGCATGTAGCTTCGGAGATTTTCGTGGTCGTGGCTCGACAGCGTGCAGGCGAGACGCAGATCGCAAAAGGACGAAATTTTCTGACGAAATACGGAAGGCGAGGCGGGGAGGCGGGGCATGTCATTCACATTCGACTAGCGCGCTGAGCGCAAGATACCAGGGCACGGCCAGCTAATGGAATTCCCTTAATGAAAGGTTGCCTTCGGTGTAAACGCGTTGATTTCTTTTCACCGGTCCGATCTCAAACCTTTCATCGGGAGTTTCAGGATTTGATCACAGGCCACACGTCCTTGTACGCCTGTCAGGGCCTTCGAGTTGAGGCACGAGAAAAACAGGATGTGTTGTCATTCTCACGTCTTTTGCAGCGTGGGTTATGTGTATGCAGAAATCATGTAAAAAATTGGGGGTTGGGAATGGGTCAATAACGCTTCGGGTCACCGAAAATACATGAGTAGATTAAAGTAAGTTATTGAATAGGCAGGCGAAGATTCCAATAATGTCTTGTCGAAGCTGCGGGACTTCCAGTTGTAAGTCCGCGGAATAGCCGATAGGCCCGAAGAGAACCGGGGCGACGAAAGAACGGCATTGAGTTCGTCTGCCTCGTCGTCGGGAGTGTTGTGCAGCAGCGACCTGATAATCTTGCGCGATCTGCTACTGAAGTTAATGATGTTGGGTGCAAGCTGTTAGCGCTAAACCATTGATTTTTGCGGAATACACAGGCCCGCCTACGCAAGCGGAAGAAGCAATGTTCGGATGTATGTCTTCACTCGCAGTCCACCGCCCGCCGCGCGAGTGCGGCGGGCCTTTGCAGTCATGTCCCGGTTCGGGCTCAGGCGTGAGCGTGGGGATGATGATGATCCCAGACTGCCCAGAGCGATACGACGGCAACGAGCAACCCAAGCACCACATTCGTCCACATCACGTTCATGTTGGCCGCAAAACCGAGTAGCCAAGGGGACGCGGCCAGCCAGAGACCGAGTACCAGATTGACCCATTCTTCCCATTCGGCGAATGCCGAAATGGCCGCGACCGCCAGCCCGCCGAGCAGGAGCCCGACGATCCATGCGTTCCAGCTTGGCGTGGCTTCGGCCGCAAAGCCAATGACCCAAGGCGAGATGAAGACGCATGCCGCCAAGACCAGATTGACCCAGTCCTGCACTTTCCTTCCTTCCATCAATGCGTTTGCCATGTCAGACCTCCCAGCCTGAAGTTTAGATAAAGTATTATATCGCGTGAACGGCACGCTTAACAATAAAAATATTTTCCAGGGGGAGGGGCCTCAAGAGATGATGCGATCGGATCCTCGCGATCGCGCAGACACGAGTTGTCTTGAGCAACTCTTTCGAACGACAATTTTTAACACGGCAAAGATTTACGCTGGATCCGGCCTATGAAGCGTTCATCGCTGGCGAAAAGGTTGTTCCATGACATTTGCTCGGCAGTCGTTCATCTGTAGGAGCAAAAGTTTGACTGTCTCACATCACGGCTTTCCGACTTGGGTATGAGGCTGTCGCCTATCTCCTCGTCCCATTACCGGCACTATAGGAAAATGGCGCGGCGCTGGCAGCCGCATTGTTCGGCGTCTTTGCAGAGCATCAAGGGCGTTACTCGTCAGTGCTTGCGCTTGCGGCAATAGAGTTCCAGCCGGTGACGCACGAGGTCGTAGCCGAGTTCTGCCGCGATCTCAGCCTGCAACTGTTCGATCTTGTCGGAGCGGAATTCAATGACAGCACCGGTATCGATATCGATCAGATGATCGTGGTGTGGGGCGTCGGCGGTTTCGAAGCGAGCCGTGGCGCTTTCGAATGCATGGCGTTGCACGACGCCTTGCTGTTCAAGCGCAGACAGCGTCCTGTAGACGGTCGAAAGCGAGACGGTTGCATCGATTTCTTTTGCCCGACGGTGCAGTTCGCTGGCATCCGGGTGGTCTTCGGCAACGGCGAGAATCTTCAGAATTGCGGCCCGCTGACGCGTTACGCGTACGCCGCCGTCGCGCAGGACACCCTCAAGTTCCTCGACCCGATTCTTGTTCTGTTTCATGGTCTCAACACTAGCCAAGGGTAGCGGGTTTGAAAATAGCTAGTTGCAAATGGTTCGCATTTGCATTGACTTATGCAGGCCATCCGCCTAGTTCTTGTCACAGACAACATCAGGGAGTATGGAATGATCGATCCGACGAGACGCGCGATACTGGCAGCGGCAACAGCACTGGCAGCTTTCGCGCTCGCTCCCGGCGCTGTCTGGGCGCAGGAGAAATTCAAGGCCGTCACCACCTTCACGGTGATTGCAGACATGGCAAAGAACGTTGCGGGTGACGCTGCAATCGTCGAGTCGATCACCAAGCCCGGTGCGGAAATCCACAATTACCAGCCGACGCCGCGCGATATCCTGAAAGCACATGATGCCAAGCTGATCTTCTGGAACGGCCTCAACCTGGAACTCTGGTTCGAGAAGTTCTTCCAGAACTTTGACGATATCCCTGGTGCTGTCGTGTCCGAGGGCGTCGAGCCGATGGGGATCGCCGAAGGACCCTATAGCGGCAAGCCAAACCCGCATGCCTGGATGTCGCCTTCGGCCGCGCTGATCTATGTCGACAATATTCGGGACGCCTTTGTGAAATACGATCCGGCCAATGCCGAGACCTACAAGGCCAACGCCGAAGCCTACAAGAAGAAGATCCAAGCGACGATCGAGCCCATCCGGGCTGAGATTGCCAAGATACCCGAGGCAAAGCGCTGGCTGGTCTCGAGCGAAGGGGCCTTCAGCTACCTGACGCGCGACTTCGGCCTGAAGGAACTTTATCTCTGGCCGATCAACGCCGACCAGCAAGGCACGCCGCAACAGGTCCGCAAAGTGATTGATGCGGTTCGCGCCAACAATATCCCCGTCGTCTTTTCTGAAAGCACGATTTCCCCGGACCCTGCCCAACAGGTCGCGCGCGAAACGGGGGCAAAATATGGCGGCGTGCTGTATGTTGATTCGCTTAGCGAAGCGGACGGTCCGGTTCCGACCTACGTCGACCTGTTGCGGGTGACGTCCGAAACCATCGCGAAAGGCCTGTCGCAATGAACCTTCAGATGAAAACCCGGCCCAGCGAAACGCCGGCGTCGGGTGAGGCGGGTAGCGGCATCCGTGCCTCAGGTGTCACTGTCACCTATCGCAACGGCCATCGCGCATTGCGTGATGCCTCGTTCGAAATCCCGACCGGAACCATCACGGCACTGGTTGGCGTCAATGGCAGCGGTAAATCGACCCTGTTCAAGGCGATCATGGGGTTTGCCCGGCTGGCGCGTGGAGAGATCTCCGTTCTCGGCCTTTCGGTGCCGGAAGCACTGAAGAAAAACCTCGTCGCCTATGTACCCCAGGCCGAAGAAGTCGACTGGAACTTCCCGGTCCTTGTCGAGGACGTGGTGATGATGGGCCGCTACGGCCACATGAACATGCTGCGGATCCCAAAGAGGGCCGATCACGACGCCGTCGAGGCCGCGCTTGCCCGCGTCGGCATGAGCGACTTTCGCAAACGCCAGATCGGCGAGCTTTCAGGGGGCCAGAAGAAACGCGTCTTCCTCGCCCGTGCTCTGGCGCAGGATGGTCGCGTCATCTTGCTTGATGAGCCCTTCACCGGTGTCGATGTGAAGACCGAGGACGCGATTATTCGCCTTTTGATCGGTTTGCGCGACGAAGGCAGGGTCATGCTGGTCTCCACCCATAACCTCGGCAGCGTGCCGGAATTCTGTGATCGCACCGTGCTTCTGAAGAATACTGTGCTTGCTTTCGGCCCTACCGATACCACCTTCACGCGCGAGAACCTTGAGCTCGCCTTCGGTGGCGTCCTTCGTCATTTCGTCTTGGGTGGCGAAAACCTGCACGACGACGCCGATCCGCGCCAGCTTTCCGTCATCACCGACGACGAAAGGCCGCTGGTCATGTACGGAGCAAAGGATCAAATGGTATCGCAACCGGCGAAGCCCGAGAGTGACCCGGGGGCCGACGGCAAATGATGGCTTCGCTTTGGGAACCCTTCACCTACGGCTATATGGTAAATGCCATGTGGGTGAGTGCACTGGTTGGCGCGGTCTGCGCCTTTCTTTCGTCCTATCTGATGCTGAAGGGCTGGTCACTGATCGGCGACGCGCTCTCGCACGCCATCGTTCCCGGCGTTGCCGGCGCTTACATGCTGGGTTTGCCCTTTTCGCTCGGCGCCTTCTTCTCCGGCGGACTCGCAGCGGGCGCCATGCTCTTTCTCAACCAGCGTACCCGGCTGAAGGAAGACACCATCATCGGGCTGATTTTCACCTCCTTCTTCGGTCTCGGGCTGTTCATGGTGTCGCTGTCGCCGACCTCGGTGAATATCCAGACGATCGTGCTTGGCAATATTCTCGCCATTACGCCTGCCGACACGCTGCAGCTCGCGCTCATAGGCATCCTCTCACTTGCTATCCTCACCGCCAAATGGAAGGACCTCATGGTCACCTTCTTCGACGAGAGCCACGCGCGCTCGATCGGAATTCCGACGTCCTTTTTGAAGGTGCTGTTCTTCACCCTGCTTTCGGCCTGCACTGTCGCGGCGCTCCAGACTGTCGGCGCGTTCCTCGTCATCGCCATGGTGGTAACCCCCGGTGCAACCGCCTATCTGCTCACCGACCGCTTTCCCAAGCTGATCATGATCAGCGTGGCGATCGGTGCACTGACAAGCTTCTTCGGCGCGTATTTCAGCTATTTCCTCGACGGCGCCACCGGCGGAATCATTATCGTGCTGCAAACGCTGATCTTCCTTCTAGCCTTCCTCTTTGCCCCGAAGCATGGCCTGCTTGCCGCTCGCAGGCGCAGTGCCGAAGCGCTGGAGGTCGCTCGATGATCTCGCTCGACACGCTTCTTGCAGTCTTCGAATTCGAGTTCATGCGCAACGCGCTTCTGATTTCCGTGCTCGTGGCGATCCCGACGGCGATGCTCTCATGCTTCCTCGTCCTGAAGGGTTGGTCGTTGATGGGGGACGCGATCTCGCACGCGGTCTTTCCCGGTATCGTCATCTCCTACATCGTCGGACTGCCGCTCGCGGTCGGGGCCTTTGCAGCCGGCATGTCCTGCGCGCTCCTGACCGGCTACCTCAAGGAAAACAGTCGCATCAAACAGGATACGGTGATGGGCGTGGTCTTCTCCGGCATGTTCGGCTTCGGACTGGTGCTCTACACCAAGATCCAGAGCGACGTGCACCTCGACCATATCCTCTTCGGGGACATGCTCGGTATTGGCTGGGCCGATCTCATCGAGACCGGCATGATTGCGCTCGTCGCCGCCGGCATCCTTGGCGTCAAATGGCGTGATTTCCTGCTGCATGCCTTCGATCCCGCGCAGGCCAAGGCAGTCGGCCTGCCTGTGAACTGGCTGCATTACGGGTTGCTTGCCCTCCTGTCGCTGACGATCGTCGGAGCGCTGAAGGCCGTCGGCCTGATCCTCGCCATCGCCATGCTGATCGCGCCGGGCGCCATCGCCTTCCTCATCACCCGCACGATGGGCGCCATGCTCGTCGTCGCCGTCCTGGTTGCGATCGCGGCGTCCTTTTTTGGCGTCTACCTTTCTTTCTTCATCGATAGCGCGCCGGCCCCGACCATCGTGTTGTTGATGACCGCGATGTTCGTCGTCGCCTTCGTCTGGTCCTCCTGGCGAACGTCACGCATCGAGGCACAAAGAACGATCGTCGAGTGACCTCCTCTTCGTGATGGTCCCTGCCGGGGCTTGCAGAGGTGGACGGCCTCCAATCCCGGCATCGCTGTGCCACAGTGTGTCTGTCAAAGGTCACTGGAGGGAATGCCGCCGTAAGGGAAATTGCCACAGTTGAGCGCTTGGCAATCATGCGGGCGGTACAGCTATCTTCGCTGAAAGCTTCGGTATGGCGATGTCGAAGGCGTCCGAAATTGAAGGCGCAACGACGACCGTGCCAGTAGTCGTCGTTGCGCGGGCAATTAGGCTCCGGACCTCGCAACACCCATTGGGCACTGCTTGCGGGGATGAGGGCTCGTTAACCCACTAAGCGGCACCACGTATTTTTGCCGGGGCTATTGCCCGGCCCGCCATGTCGAAACGATGCACGCAACCTTCCATCGGCGTGATCTGCAGTCTTTGGCCGGGTTGATGTCCCGAGACGCCGTTTTCCCGGACGATCAGTGGTTCTGCCGACCCAACATCAAGATAGACATAGCTGTCGGAGCCGAGAATTTCGGAATGGACGACCGTGCCGGCCCAGTGCCCCTCATGCGGCGTGATCGCGATATGCTCGGCGCGGATGCCGATCGTGTGGGCGTCATAGGGTCGCGAGAAATCACCCGAGAGAAAGTTCATTTTCGGTGAGCCGATGAAGCCGGCGACGAAAAGCGAATTCGGGTTCTCGTAGAGCTCCAAGGGCGTGCCGATCTGCTCGACCAGGCCGTCCCGCAGCACGCAGATGCGATCTGCAAGCGTCATGGCCTCCACCTGATCGTGGGTAACGTAGATCATCGTCGTCTTGTGCATGCTGCGGTGAAGCTTGGCGATCTCCAGGCGCGTCGCGACGCGCAATGCTGCATCGAGGTTCGACAGAGGCTCGTCGAAGAGGAAGACTTTCGGATCGCGCACGATCGCCCGACCGATCGCCACGCGCTGGCGCTGCCCGCCTGAAAGTTGCCGCGGCAGACGTTGCAGATAAGGCGTGAGCTGCAGCATTGCGGCGGCAGCTTCCACCCGCTCCTTCCATTGTGCCTTGTCCCGCCCGGCCAGTTGCATGCCGAAGGCCATGTTCTCGAAAACCGTCATGTGCGGATAAAGCGCATAGGACTGGAACACCATGGCAATGCCGCGTTTGGGAGGTGTAAGCTGATTGACGACCCGCCCATCGAATGAAAGCGTGCCCGAGGTGATTTCCTCCAGCCCTGCGATGAGCCGAAGCAGGGTGGACTTGCCGCAGCCGGAAGGCCCAACGAACACCATGAATTCCCCCGCCCGGATGTCCATGCTGACACCCTTGATGACCTCGTAGGCGCCGAAGGACTTGCGGATATCCCGCAGTTGAATCTCTGCCATTTTATTCTCCTATCCTTTGACGCCGCCGGCAGTGAGACCGGATATGATCCGTCGCTGAAAGAGCAGCACGAGGATCACGAGGGGGACTGTGACGATTACGGAAGCCGCCATGATGCTGCCCCAGGGAATTTCGAACTGACTGCCGCCCGAAAGCATGGCGATGGCAACGGGGACCGTGCGCTGGATGTCGGATGACGTGAATGTCAGGGCGAACAGGAACTCGTTCCAGGCGGCGATGAAGGCGAGCAGTCCGGTGGTAACGAGCGCCGGCCACATCAGCGGCATGAAGACCCGCGTGATGATCACCCAAGGGCGTGCGCCATCGACTATGGCCGCTTCCTCGATTTCGATCGGCAGATCCCGCATAAAGGTGGTCAGCACCCAGACCGTGAACGGCAAGGTGAAGATCATGTAGGAAAAAATCAGCGCAAACGGTGTGTTGAAGATGCCGATCCAGCGGATAAGCTCGAACAACCCGGCGAGCACCGCGATGTGCGGAAACATCGAAACCGCAAGGATGGTCAAAAGCAGCAGGCCGCGGCCGCGAAAGCTTACCCGGGCCAAGGCATACGATGCGGTGACAGCAAGCAGCAGAGATGCAGCCACCACCAGTCCGGCGACCAGCAACGAATTGCCGAGATTTCGAAGGAAGCTGCCACCGGACAGGACCCCGGTGTAGTTTGCAAGTGAAAGCGAGGTTGGCCAGTAGTCCACGCGAAACAAGGCGGTACCGGATTTGAAGCTCGTCAGGATCGCGTAGTAGAACGGAAACACCGAAATGACGATGATGGCGGCGACGAGGACGTAGAACGCCGTACGTTTTGCGAGGGTGGCAACCATCAGCGCTCTCCTTCCAGATTAACCCGGCCGAACCACATGTAGAGAACCGTGATCGTCGCGATGATCAGGAACAGCATGGTTGAGGCTGCCGCTCCATAGGCGAATTTGTCGAATTCGAAGAGATTTTCTCGGGCAAGCACCGACATGGTCCGCGTCTGTGCATTGTTCGGCGTCAGCACGTAGATGAGATCGAAGATGCGCAGTGAGTCCAGCATGCGAAAGATGATGGCAACCATGAGAGCCGGACGGATGAGCGGCAGCGTCAACCGCCAGAAGACCCGCACAGGATGAATACCGTCGATGCGTGCGGCCTCGTAGATATCGCCGGGGACCATCTGCAGACCGGCGAGGATGAGCAGCGCCATGAACGGTGTGGTCTTCCAGACGTCGACGACCAGCACCGCGATCATCGCCGTGTCCGGACTTGCCGTCCAGGCAATCTTCTGGCTGATCAGGCCGAGCCCCAGGAGGATGTCGTTCAGAATGCCGAACTGGTCATTCAGCATCCAGGCCCACATCTTGGCCGATACGATCGTGGGAATGGCCCACGGGATAAGGATAGCAGCGCGCACAAGACCGCGGCCGGGGAATTGCGCATTCAGCACCAGCGCCACGATCAGCCCGAGCGCGGTTTCGACGCTGACGGAGATCAGTGTGAATTTTAGCGTATTCCACACGGCACCCCACCAGGCCGGATCGGCGAGGAGACCGCTAAATATGGTACGCCCGCTTTTCAGCGTTACCCAGGACAGATAGTTCTTGAGACCTACAAACTCCGCGCCGGACAAGTTGGTCAGCGACGCATTGGTGAAACTGAAGTAGATGGTCCTGGTCAGTGGCCAGCCCGCGACAACGGCAAGCATGAACAGTGTGGGCGCCAGGAATATCCAGGCTGAACGGACGCGCTGCATCCGCAGATCGGAACCGATCGCGCCGCGCGCCGCTGGGACAGTCGAAGCGGATTCTAGAGAAAGCTCGGTCATGACGATTGCTCACTGGTTGTCATCCGGCGAGGACCGGAAGCATCGAACATGCGGATGGCAGCCGGCGGCGGCCATCCGGCTGAATGCGGTTACCAGGCGTCGCCTTTGAGCTCCGTCAATTCGACTTCGAGCAGTTCGAAATTCTCAGCGGCTGAACCGTTTCCGGAAAGCGTGTTGTGTACCGCGCCCCAGAATTTCGAAGAGACTTCATTGTACTTGACCTTGGCCACTGCCGACGGACGCGGCACGGCATTTTGGAAGATCGGCTTCCAGCTTGCCATGAACGGCTGGCTGGCGGCGATATCCGCATCGTCATAGAGAGCCGGCAGAGTAGGTAGGTTGGAAAGCTCAACCGCGCGTTTCTTCTGCACCTCGCTCGATGCAAGGAACTTCACCAGTTCGATCGCAGCTTCCTGCTCATCCGAATATTTCGAGACGGCTGCGTTCCAGCCGCCAAGAGAGGACGACGGCTGGTCGCCCGCGGCCGCGACGGGAAGCGGCATAACGTCGAACTTGCCTTTGATCGCGCTGTCATCGCCGTTGCCGAGCGCATAGGCATAGGGCCAGTTGCGCATGAAGGCGGCCTTGCCGGTTTGCCAAACGCCGCGCGTTTCCTCTTCCTGGTAGGCGAGCACGCCTTCCGGCGCGATGGTGCCGATCCAACCCCTCGCACGGTCGATGGCCGCCGCCGCTTTTTCGTTGTTGACGGAAATCGTTCCGTCCGGCTCAACGATCTGTCCGCCGCCCGACGATTTGATCCATTCGAGCGCATTGCAGGTCAGGCCCTCGTAGGCATTGGCCTGGAATACGAAGCCCCAGAAGTCCGACTGTCCGGCGGCGCGTTCCTTTTCCTGGAGTTCTTTTGCGGTGGCCTCCAGCTCGTCCCATGTCTTGGGCGGCTGCTTGCCGTATTTTTCGAGAAGGTCCTTGCGATAGTAAATGGCGGGGGCGTCGGTGAACATCGGCAAAGCAACAAGCTTCCCGTTGACAGTCTGCGATTGGATGACTGAGGGGAAAAACTCAGCCGTCACATCCTTGGTCGCTTCCGTCAGATCGACAAACTGATCTGCAAGCTGAGGCGCCCAGATGACGTCGGTCTGGTAGACATCGACATCCGTATTTCCCGCCGCAAGCCACAGCCGGTACTGCCCGAACTGTTCGCTGCTCGAGGCGGGCATCGTCACGAGATTGACCTTGTTGCCCGTTTTCGCCTCGAACTCGCCAAGGCGCGCGCGGAGGAATTCGGCGGCCTTGCCGGTCGCGTTTGCCGCGATCGAGAGTTCGGCGGCAGAAGCGCCACCGCCCACGATCGCGCCCAGAATTGCAACAGTCGCAAGTAGCTTCATTGTCATCGGCTCCTCCCAGGCCTCCAAACGCCCGCTGAACAGATCAGCAAAATCGAAAGCGCTTTGGTTGAGGAAAAACTGTCAGAAACGGGAAATTGAGTCAAGCCCACAACACATGACTGCGCTAAATGCTGATGTGCTCTCAGGAGAAAAGATGTATAATCAATGCAGTAGCCTCGATATGACTGCGCCCCGTGTTGGTTTCGGGTGCGACGCGAAGGCTTGCTTTGAGATGCAATTTTGAAAACGATTTAATTTAAACTGGGCCGGACGCCGCGATCTTCCCTGCGATATGGATTGCTGGCAGTACGGTCGTGGAGCTATAGCTAATAATCAGCATGCAAAACAGCGTCGGACCATATGAAACTCAAAGAATTTGCCAAGCATCTCGATCTCTCCCCGACCACGGTAAGTCGAGCCCTGAGCGGATATCCGGAAGTTCGTGAAAGCACCCGCAAGCGTGTTGCCGACGCGGCGATACGCCTGGGGTACCGGCCGAACATCAACGCCGTGCGCCTGGTAACAGGACGCGTGGGTGCCATCGGCATACTGATGGAGAGGGGTCGCGAAGTTAATTTCGCGGAATTCCTGAGCGGAATGGGCGAGCGCCTGGACGGAGAGGATATCGATATACTCGTCAGCCCGATAGCCGAACACGACGCAAAGGAGGAAATGCAACTCTTTAGCCGACTGGTGGAAAGCAGGCGCGTCGACGCCTTTATCGTCAATGCGCCGAGACCCAATGACGAGCGCATCGCATTGCTTCACAAACTCGGAATGCCGTTTCTGGTTCACGGCCGGTCGGAGACCGATGTCCCCTATGCGTGGCTTGACATCGACAACGAAGGCGCGGTCAAGCGAGCCACCGCGTATCTGCTCGATCTCGGACACACCCGGATCGCCATGATAAATGGCCGCCCCGGTGTCACGTTTTCCCTGCATCGCGATAAGGGGTATCGTGACGCTCTTGTCGAGCGAGGCCTGCAGTTCGATCCGCGTCTGGTCGCTCACGGGAGTTTCACCGACGAGATTGGCTTTCGGTTCGCGCGGTCCTTCCTTGAACAATCGCCACGTCCGACAGCCCTCGTTGCAGGCTCGATGATGACGGCGCTCGGCGTCTATAGCGCTGCCCGATCGCTTGGCCTCGTCGTCGGCAAGGATATTTCGGTCATCGCCCATGACGACGTCTTCCCCTACCTCAACGCCGACAACATGGCTCCGTCGCTATCCACGACACGGTCATCGATGCGCGCCGCCGGCAAGCGGTCGGCGGAACTGGTCCTGCAACTGCTTTCAGGCAAGCCGGCGACGGAGATTCAAGAACTCTGGCCGGTTGAATTGATCCTTCGGGAATCGACGGGTCCCGTCAGCAGAGGGGAGGGGCGTTAGCCCGTTTTTCGCGACTTTAAATGACGCCATGCGGCCAGTTGCTTTCCGGCGCGTCGACGCCGGTCTCCCGCCTGAGCGGCGGCCACGCTCTGCTCCAATCTTTATGGCAATGCTTATTGAAAACTCCTGGGAAGGAGAGCGCCCGTGCAAACGGGCACGGGCGCTCGAATGCGCGGCGGCTCCGAAGTGCCGCCGCGTCAGGGAGCCTAGAGATTGGCAAGCAGCTCGTTGATACGGGTTTCGGCATCGGCAAGGGCTGCGTCCGTGTCCTTTTGACCGGAGGTTGCAGCAGCCAGTTCCTCGCCGATAATCTCCTGGATGGCGAACTGGCGCTCCACTTCTGGCGGCAGCGATCGACCAAGTTCTGCGACGGCGGAAATCGTGTCGCGGTGCGGCAGCGCCTTGAACTGGTCCGAGGTAATTATCGACTTGACCGCAGGCAGGTGGCCGGTGCGCGACCAATCGAAGTCGTTATCAGTGAAGAACTTCAGAAACTTGCCGATAGCAGCGGTCTGCTCAGCCGTACGATCTTCCTTGGCCGAAACCGCCCAGGTGTGGCCGTCGGCATATTGCGCATGCGCGCCATCGAAAAGCTGCGGATAGGGGTAGACGGCATAGCCGCCCTTATTGAGCGCTGTGCCATTGGTTTCGGACTGTGCGTTGTAATCACCGACGACCCAGGTGCCGTTCAGCTGCACACCACCCTCGCCCGCGAGGAAGGCATTGATCGCGCCCCCGTAATCGAGACCCTTGGTGGTGTAATCCTTGGCGAAGATCGTCTTGTACATCTCGACGACCTTCTTGGCTTCCGGCGTATTGAGCTTCACGTGCTT
This sequence comes from Rhizobium giardinii bv. giardinii H152, assembly GCF_000379605.1. Lineage (GTDB taxonomy): Bacteria > Pseudomonadota > Alphaproteobacteria > Rhizobiales > Rhizobiaceae > Pararhizobium > Pararhizobium giardinii. The sequence continues at coordinate 156,368 of NZ_KB902724.1, forward strand.
CGGATCGGCGAAGAAGTCCGAACCCTGCTGGAAAAGATAGGTATAGAGGTTGCGCGTAAAGAGCGCGGTCTCGTTGGCAAGGTTCTGGACGAAATAGGGCTTGCCGGTTTTTTGCTTGAACTGTTCCGCCTGGGCCAGGAGTTCATCGACAGATTTGGGCAGGATCGGCGTGCCGTCGGCATTCACGAGATCGGCCTGTTTGAACAGGTCCATGTTGATGTGGTAAAGCATGGTCCAGCTGTCGATCGGCAGGCCATAGATCTTGCCGTCCTTGGTAGCGCCATTGCGCGCGGCATCCGTAAATGCATCCGGGGTCACGCCCACCGACTTCAGCACGTCGTCGAGCGGCAGGAGCAGTCCCTTGGATTGGTAGTCCGACAGCACCGATTCATGGATGGTGACGATATCAGGCGCGTCGCCCGACGCGAACTGGGCGGTCAACTGATCATAACCAGGCCACTCCACCGTGGTGACGGACACATGCACATCGGGATTGTCGGCATTGAACTTGTTGATCAGAGAGGTCATGATTCCGCATTCGCCAACGGCCTTCGAGACATCGGTGTTGGTGCCGAAATCGGCGTCACAAGCACCGAAAAAGCGCTGCACGGTCAGTTCCGTCGCTGCAAAACCTGGGCTTGCGAGCATCATTACGCTCGCAGAGACTGCAGCAAGCAGTATTGTTTTCATTCTCATATCAGTTCCTCCTACTGAGTTTCCGCCAGTCCACCCCGGATCGGCGTCATTCTTCGTTGCTGCGGTCACTCCTCTCGACCGACAGGCATCTTTCGCTATCGCACCGCAGCGCCAGAGACGGCTGTGACGATGTATTTCTGGAAAAAGAGGTAGATGATCAGGATCGGCGCGCCGGCGAACACAGCCTGCGCCATCAGGAAGCCGATGCCCTCCGACTGGGCGAAATTTGTCTGTGTTGAAGCCATGCCGACCGTCAGCGTGAACATGTCCTTCTTGGTCGCCGATATCAGCGGCCAGAAGTAATCGTTCCATGCGCCGAGGAAGGTGAAGATGCCAAGGGTTGCCTGGGCCGGCACGGTGAGCGGCAGTAGCACCTTCCAGAAAATCTTGAAGCGGCCGGCATTGTCCAGCATGGCGGCTTCGTCCAGCTCCTTCGGGATGGCCCTGAAATACTGGGTCATCAGGAAGACGCCGAACGAAGCCGACAGGCCGGGGAGAATGAGGCCGTGATAGGTGTTGTGGAACTTCAGCATGCTGAAGATCTGATGGCGGGCGACCAGAACGGCCTGCTCCGGAACCGCCAGGCCGAAGAGCACGATGACGAAAAGGATGTTGCGACCAGGGAAGTTCAGCCGCGCAAAACCGTAGCCGGCGAGCGAAGACAGGATCAATGTAGCGAGCGTCAGCCCGCCTGAGACGACAATGCTGTTGAGCACCCAGCGGAACACCGACGATGTGCCGATGGTATTGATGTAGTTCTTCAACGTATACGGCGCATGGAACACCGAATTCGGATTGGCCATCAGTTCGGCGTTTTCCTTGAGCGACAGGCCGATCACCCAAAGCACTGGCGCGATCATGATGATCGACAGCAGGATGACGAGGGCAAGCAGCACGCGGTCCCCGAATGCCCGTCCCTTGATGGAAGTGGCTGGAGCGCTCATGCCTGATCTCCCTTGTTGCGCGTCACGAGGTATTGGGCCATGGCCGCAATGAGGATGAGGACGAAGAGCATTTCCGAGGCTGCGGCACCCATGCCGAGGTCCCAGCGACGGAACGCAGTGTCATAGATGTAGAGCACGATCGGCTTGGTGAGATTGTTCGGGCCACCGCGCGTCATCAGCCAGGCCTGGCCGAACAGTTGAAATTGCAGAACGATCTGGATGATGATCACCAGGATGAACGTGCGTTTGATCGAGGGCAGGGTTATCGAACGCAGCGTTTGCCAGCGGTTGGCGTTGTCGAGCGCCGCAGCCTCGTAGATATCCTGCGGGATCTGCTGCAGGGCCGAGAGAAACAGCATCATCGGCAGGCCGATGCACCACCAGATCGTGGCGATGGCAATGCCGATCATTGCCAGGCTTGGATCGGAGATGAACGCCGGTGCGGTTGCGCCGAACCATCCGTAGATCGTCGACAGCAGGCCGACATTCGGAATGTAGACGATCCGCCAGATCAGCGTGACGATGGTAACCGACAATACCGAGGAGGAAAAAAACAGGGTCCGCAGCACGGCGGCGGTGCGGGTGCGGCGGTTGAGGCAAAGCGCCAGAAAAAGGCCGATCAGCGCCAGCGTCGGCACCGTCAACAGCACGAAGTAGAAGGTGTTCCATACCGACTGCAGGAAGACCTTGTCATGAAAGAGCCTGACATAGTTGTCGAGGCCGACAAACCTGCCGGTCGAGAAGGTGTCGGCCTTGTGGACGCTCAGCCACATGCCCCAGAAAAGCGGGAAGATGAGCAGCGTCGTGAAGAAGAACAGAAACGGTGCGACGAAAACGAAGTTTCGCCATTGCGGCGCGTAGATATTGGCGCTTGGGACCCTGACGCCGACGGCCGGCGCTGCGGTCTCTCGGATCGTCAGCTGGTCAGCCATATCAGGCCCTCCTCGCATGCCAGGCGCGCCCGGTTTCATTGAAGAGATGCGATTTCCGGCCATCGAAGGCGAGCCCGACGGTGTCGCCAACGGCAACGCGGCTGTTGCCGGCGTCGGAGGCGACGATGATCTGGCCATCGCTGAGGCGGGTATAGACGAGCGTGCGTTCGCCAAGACGCTCAAGCACATCGACCTTGCCGTCGACATTGCCCTGGCCGGTTGGCGCGATGCGCACATCTTCCGCGCGGACGCCAAATGTGTGGGCGCCGTCGACGACCTGGTTGGAAGCGATATCGGTGGGGATCACAGTGCTGTCGGCAAACGTCACGGTAATGACGTCGCCGGACCTATCGATCGCCACATCGACGAAATTCATCGCTGGCGCGCCGACGAACCCTGCAACAAACTTGGTCGCTGGACGCTCATAGATTTCCATCGGCGAACCGATCTGCTCGATCCTGCGATTGTTCATGACGACGATACGGTCGGCGAGGGTCATCGCCTCCACCTGATCGTGGGTGACGAAGATCATCGTCGATTGCAGGCGCTGGTGAAGCTGGGCGAGTTCTATGCGCGTGCGGGTGCGCAGTGCAGCATCGAGATTGGAGAGCGGCTCGTCGAACAGAAAGGCCTTCGGCTCCTTGACGATGGCGCGACCGATGGCGACGCGTTGGCGCTGGCCGCCGGAGAGCTGTCCGGGCTTGCGCTCGAGCAGGTGCGGCATTTCGAGAATACGGGCCGCCTCGGCAATGCGCGCATCGATCACATCGCGCGCGACGCCGATATTGTCGAGGCCAAAGGCCATGTTGTCGCGCACCGTCATGTGCGGGTAGAGCGCATAGGACTGGAACACCATCGCGATGCCGCGCTTGCCGGGCGGCAGGTGGTCGATGCGCTCACCGTTGATGGCGATTTCGCCACCATCAACAGTCTCAAGTCCGGCAATCATGCGCAGAAGGGTCGATTTCCCACAACCCGATGGCCCAAGGAACACGATGAATTCACGCGCCTTGATGGAGAGCGACAGGTCATCCAGCACCGTCATGGCACCGAACTGCTTGCTCACATTCCTGATTTCAATATTTGCGGTCACGTCGACGCTCCTCCTCAGCGCTTACACCGTCTCGATGTTTCGCCTGAAATCAGAGCTTCAGGCGGATCATCTGATAGGAATAGGCCGGCAGCGACAGGCTAAGCTTGCCGTCGGTCATCTTGGTGCCCGCACCCTTTTTGGGAGCGACTTTGAAGGGATTTTCGGACGAATTGACGGCTTTGAGATCCGCATGCGTCATCACCTGATGGTCGATGATGTCCGCCGCACCGAAGCCGGTCAGGTCAATGACCGTTTCAATTGCGTCATTCGGATGCCGGTTGATGGCAAAGAAGGTCACGTGGCTGGTTTGCGTGTCATGCACGCCGGTGACGTCGACATAGGCAACGTCGCCGGCAACGGTAGAGTTGTAGGTCGGGCTTTCGACCTTGAGGTCCAGCGCATTGCCGCGGCCGTAGATCGAGGCATAGAAATAGGGGTAGAAGATTGTCTGGCGCCATGCCGGGCCGTTCGGAACGGTCATGATCGGGGCGATGACATTGACCAACTGCGCGAGGCAGGCGATCTTCACGACATCGGCACGACGGATGAAGGTGTTGAGGATCAGGCCCACCTGCAGCACGTCCTCGAAATTGTAGATGTCTTCAAGCAGCGGCGGAGCGAAGGGCCAGCCGTCGTTGCCTCCAAGGATCTTCTTGTCCTGCTCCTTGGAATGGTACCAGACGTTCCATTCGTCAAACGAGATATAGACACGCTTGTTGGAGCGCTTCTTGGCCTTGATGTAGTCTATGACGCCTGCTACCGAGACGATATAAGCGTCGAGCTTCTCGCTCATGGCGAGATAGTTCGGCGTGTCGTTGGTTTCGTTGTCGAAATACATGTGCAGCGAGATATAATCGACCTCGTTGTAGGTATGGTCGAGAACAGTCGCTTCCCATTCGGGATAGGTCGGCATCTTGGCGTTGGACGAACCGCACACGACGAGCTCGAGCGACTTGTCGAAGGCGCGCATGGCTTTGGCGGTCTCATGGGCGAGGCGCCCATATTCATCGGCGGTCTTATGGCCGATCTGCCAGGGGCCGTCCATCTCGTTGCCGAGACACCAGAGCTTGACGTTGTAGGGTTCCTTGCGGCCGTTGGCGATGCGCTTGTCGCTCCACTCGCTGCCGCCGGGATGATTGGTGTATTCAAGGAAGTTGCGGGCTTCGTCGAGGCCGCGCGAGCCGAGGTTGACGGCAAGCATCATCTCGGTGTTGGCCGACGCGCACCAGTCGGCAAATTCGTGCAGGCCGACTTCGTTGCTTTCCGAAGTGTGCCAAGCAAGATCGAGGCGTACCGGACGCTCTTCCTTCGGGCCGACGCCGTCTTCCCAGTTGTAGGCCGAGACGAAGTTGCCGCCGGGATAGCGGACGATCGGAACGTTGAGTTCCTTGACCAGGTCGATGACGTCCTGGCGCATACCGTTGGCGTCCGCCGTCGGGTGACCGGGCTCGTAGATGCCGGTGTAAACTGCGCGTCCCAGATGCTCGATAAAGGATCCATAGAGCCGCGGGTCGATTTCCGACACGATATAGCTCGGGTGTGCCGTAACGGCAGCCTTCATTGTAAACCTCCCATTCATATCAACTTTTATGATTTAAATCATCTTGGCTGATATTAAATGGCAGGAATCGCGACGCGGTCAAGCCGTTCTGCCGAAAAAGTATTATAAATTAGGCTAAAAAGCCTGCACTGTTCATCTAGGCCGCTGTGTTTACTGACTTATTTTCAATATCAAAAAATCGGATATCAGGTTGTCTTCAACCGCAGCACGATGTCCTGATCATAGTTGCCAAAACCCTTGCCGAAAATATTGATGCCGCCAGGATGGGCCGCGTTCTCGTGAACGCCGATGCGCAGCCGCACGGAATGGTGGTTGGCGAGGTCGAGTTCTGCGATCGTCACATCAGATATCCTGACGCCATCGACATAGGTGCCGTCCTTCGCAATGCGCCAGTTCTTCAGCTTGCCGTATTGCGAGCCCTTGAGTTTCCACCAGGCAGGGGTAAAGACGCCGCGCTTGTCGCCGAAATCACCCGGTGACATCCAGACGCCGACATCCTTGCCGTTGATTGAAAGGGTGATGTCGGACGGCCAGTCGGCGCTGGTGCCGGGCACCTCGGAACTCAGTTCCATGACGACCTCGATTTCCTGGATCTCCAAGTTGGAAAGCTTGGCATTGTTGGGAAACTGATATTCGACGAAGCCACGGGTAAACCACAGTAAACCGGCCTTCATCCTGTCAGGGTCTAGAAAGGCGTTGGGCACATCGAGGAGACCGATAATGCCCTCGGGAGAACAGAGGCCGCATGGCGCAGTTACCTCAAAACCAGTGTAGAGGCCGATTGGCATGGACACCTCGATCGTGTCCTTGCGCATCTCGCGATACTCGCTCTTGAAGACGACCAGCACCTCCTCGGCGGCGGGGTAGCAGATCTTCTGGCTGCCCTTCCTGGCCTTCTGGTTTTCAGTGCGGATCAATCCGCAATCTTCCAGCACCTGGACGTTGGTGGAGACCGTTGATTGCGGTAACGCCAGGATACTGGCGATGTCGTTGACATTCATCGGGCCTTTTTCATGCAGTAGCTTGAGCATCTGGACGCGGACGGACGAGGCGAGCCCCTTGAGAACTGCTAGTCCTTCTTCAGGCTCGATGACGAGGAAGTTTCTGCTCATGGCGACCTAAATTAGGCAAATATGCATAATTCATATCAGAAAATTTGATATGCACAATCGCAACATGAACGGATTTTATTTTTGAGGACTTTCTTCAACACGGTCGAATTGCGACCTGAAGTTCGGAGAAGGGTGGCGTCGATCTCCTTTTGAGACGTGACCCGCTGGCATCCGATGCATCACCCAGCGCCCGATTGTTGACCACCGCCGGCTTAGTCAAATTTTCGCTCGGGCTCCATCACCCCATCTGAGGGTCATGTGCGCGCAGGCTCTTCGGCTGGAGTAGCCGCAGCGACCGGCCCGCCGGATCGCTTTGGAGCTGCAGCACGCGTGTGAAGTAGCGATTGCCCGGTTCAGTCCGGCCGATATTGACGACCGCCGCATTGCCAAGCTGCTGTTCCAGGAAGGTCAGGACCGTATGATATGCACCGGTTTCCAGCGTGTCGAGCGCCTCGTCTATGATGACCCAGCGCGGTTTGTGCAGGCCTAGCCGGGCAATGGCAAGAAGCCGCAGTTCCGTCTCGTTGAGTTTCAGTTTCGTGCGCATGTCCTGGTCAAGGCGGTGGCTCAACTTGTCGAGACCAACCCTGGAGAGAACCGCCGACAGCTCTGTCTTGGGGAAACTGCCCGAATGTCTCGGATAGGAGAGAACCTCGTCCAATGTGCCTGGCGGGAAATAGGGCGTCCGGGGCACGAAGGCTATGTCATCTCCTTCCGGAAGCGAGATACGTCCGTCTCCCCAAGGCCACAAGCCGGCGATGGAACGGAAAAACGGCGCCTTTTCCACGTCCGGGGCGCCGGTGACGAGAACACGATCGCCCGGACGGATTTCCACGTGCGGCTCCTTCAGCTTGATGCATCCGGACGGCAATGCGATTTCGAGGTCGTCGATCGTCAACCGGTTGTCTGCTTTGGTAAATTCGATGCGTTTGTCGCTCTCATGACGCTCGTCGGTCATCAATATCGCGGAACGGAAAGCGGCGACCCTAAGCAAGGTCGCCCGCCAGTCGGCGATGGTGTCGATATTGTCGACGAACCACCGCAGCGATACATGCACCTGGTTGAAGGCGCCGACTGCCATCATCAGGCCACCGAAGCTGAGATCGCCAGCGAAATAGACCGGAGCGGCGATGACGATCGGCGCGATGACGGTAACCCAGCCATAGCCGGATGTAACCCATGTGAGGCGGGTCAGCGCAAGCATGAGGTTGTGGCTGATTTCCAGAACCGATGAAAGGTCGCGCTGGAGCCGGCGCTTTTCATTTGATTCACCTGCCGAAAGCGAGACCGCCTCTATATGTTCGTTGACGCGCATCAGGGAGAAGCGCAGGACGGCTTCCCTGGCATAATGCTCGCCATTGAGCCTGACCAGCGGTCGTCCGACGAACCAGCTCAAAGTCGCCGCCGTGCCGGCATAGAGAAAGGCAGCCCAGACCATGTAGCCTGGAATATTGATGTCGTAATCGGCGATATGAAAGATGAAGCCGGCCGAAAGCGACCAGAGCACACCGACGAAGCTGGCGAGGAGAACGCCCGACTGAAACAGGCCAATGGAAAGGCCTGCGGTCAGGTCTGCAAGATGACGGGCATCCTCGTGTATCCGCTGGTCGGGATTGATGCCGATGGCGCCGGCATTGGCGAGACGGAACGCGCGCGCCGGCTTCATCCACTCGTTGATCAGATCAAGCGTGAGGCCTTCTCTCAGTTTGATCCTGATCCACTGGTTGAGCCAGGTTTGCAAGACGTTGAGGATCAGGAGCCCACCGGCGATCTCGGCAAAGACGATCAGTTGCAGCAGGAATGCCGAGAGATCGCGCCGCTCCAGAGTGTCGTAGAACGGCTTGTACCACCTGTTGAGAAGAATTTGACCGAACGCCGTCGCCACGATGAGGACACCTATCCCGATGGCGAGCCATGCAATCACGTTGCGCACGGGGGAGGCGATGAATGCACGTTGCATCATTCGCAATTGATCGCGAAACGGCTGCTCGTCTGCGGCTTTGGCCCCTCCAGTGATCTTGGCGTTTTTTTGTCGTGGCATCAGCGAGGTCTCCAGCATGGTCTTGCGTCTAAGGTACGGCGTCGCCCGAACGCTTATCCTAAGCGTATCAGAAAAAGATGGGGCGAAACTGGCCATTGGATCCCTATTTGGGCCACCCGCTCCATCAGGAAAATGGCTCGACCTGGTTATGGATCCCGCTGATGGGGCGCTTTTGTGGAATGAGCGTTAATTCTTACAGTTGGCGCGCCAGTCCGGCGCCTCAATAGAGGGTCTGTCGAACGTCGCAGGCATGCCCATGTTTGGCTGCCGCAGGCTTCGCATCAGGTCGCCCATCCCGGGATGATCATTGTCCGGCCCGCGAGAGCTGCGCGATTCTAGTCGCTTAGGTTGTGAAGAAAAAAAATAAAAAAAAGTTTCGGGGCTTTCGTGAGTGGGGTGGAAGACGCCAGTTTTGAATTTGTTTTCCAAAATAATTTCAGCAGAGTAGTCACACTCTAAGTTGCGCTTTTGTATGACTGTTTAAATATTTCAAAAATTCTATTTTTTTTGAATCATCGAAAATTGTCAAAAGATTTCATAGTAGCAAGGTCTAATTCAATTTATTGCGGCGATAGTAGGGCGCCGATTTCTGGCTTTTATGGCCCTGTTCCTACTGCATTGCACAACGTTGGAAGTTGCAATAGGTCTCCGTTTTATAGGTTCGGCTTACCAAAAAAGAGGTAGTCGGCTTAGCAGTAAGACCATCTTGAAACGGGGTTTAAGGGCTGAGGAGAAAGGCTATAGCAACAGTGGCAGATTTTCCCGATGCAACCAACACGGGCGTTACGTCCGGCGCGACGCTGACCAAGTATAACGGCACGCTTCACATCACTGAAGACAACGCCGTCATCAGCAACATGGACATTACCGGCGACATCGTCATCGACGCCAAGAACGTCACGCTGAGCAATATCAAGCTGACGTCCAGCGGCGCATGGACGGCGATCCGGGTCATGGACGATGCGAGCGGCTTCACGCTGCAGAACAGTGAAATCGACGGCAAGGGCCTCAGCCAGAACGGCATCTACGGTCACGGTACGTTTATTGGCAACGACATCTACGGCGTCGAAAACGGCATCACCGTGGCCGGTCCGTCGGATATTCGCGACAACTACATCCANAACTTCCTTGGCACCGCCGAAGCCCATTACGACGGCATCGAGGTCAATGGCGGTCACGACATCGACATCGTCCACAACACCGTCGTCGTCGATCACGGCCAGACCTCGGCGGTGATGCTCGACAACTGGGCTGGTGGCTTGTCGAACATCACGGTTGAAAACAATCGCCTGGCGGGCGGTGGATACACCGTCTATCTGGATGACACTTTTGGTGGCGGCGCCGTCGATGATGGCTCGATCCAAATCATCAACAACCAGGTCGGCGATGGTCAATGGGGGGATTTCTCGCTCTATGGCAACAATCCGGTAATGTACGGAAATACCGACCTGAACACCTTGCCGGCGGACACCACGCCGACGGACCCCGCACCCGTTGACACGACGACAGCGGACGCGGCTCCTGCCGACACGACGACAACGGACGCGGCGCCTGCCGGCACTACGACAACGGACACGACGGCAACGGACGCGGCCCCTGCCGACACCACGCCGACGGACACGACAACCGCCGACACGACGGCAACGGATGCTGCGCCTGCAGATACCACCGCAACGGACATCACCTCGCCTACGGCACCGACCCACACGGCTCAAACCGACACGCCGCCGGGTACTTCGTCCACCGGCACCGCGGTGGAAAGCCCCACTACCGACAGCGAGGCCGACACGGGACTTGATGGTCCACTTGAGGGCACGTCTGGTGATACGGACAGCGTTGCCAATGCTGCAAACAACGGCGACGCCAAGGGCACCGTCCACAATTGGATCAAGCAAACGTTCGGTTCGAATTTTGCCGACAAGTTCCATGCCAATACGCACACCCATTCGTCACTCGCGCTCGGCGCGGATGATCTGATGGGCGGCTCGGACGCCGATACCTTCGTCTTCAAGACGGCGGGTGAGAGCACATCTGCCCTGACGGGCCCAGATTCGATCTTCGACTTCTCGGGCACCGGCGGTGACAGGATCGATGTTGCGGACATCGATGCCAATTCGGCAGCGTCCGGCGATCAAGCTTTCACCTACCTCGGTACTGCTGCCTTCACTGGCAAGGCCGGCGAGCTGCGTGACGCCAAGCAGGCCTCTGACACCTATGTTTACGGTGACACCAATGGTGACAGGAATGCCGATTGCGCCGTTCATCTTGATGATGCAGTGTCGCTGTCGAAGGGCGATTTCGTCCTGTGACCTGATGAGGCCGCTCGCTGCGGCTCAAACCTGCATTTGCTATCCGCCACTGCCAAAGGCGACCATCGGTCGCCTTTGGCTGTCTTCGCCTTGCCTTTGACGATGCGCCCGACGCTCTTTGATTTCCATTCGCAGGTATTTCAGGAAGGACGCCACAACATCATAGCGCCGGGTGTGTGCTTGGTCGTGCATCCGCAAAACCAGCCTAACTGATGACAATATGGTATGTGAATACCAGGGCTGACGGTTTGACCAAGTTTTATCCCCCTCAGCCATGAGTCGAATTGACTGAGCCCAACGCCTGAATGAAAGTACGGTGCGGTCGGATAGCTGGTGTATCGGGGCACATTTTCATGTGCAATGTCCGGTGGGGACACTGTCATCGCGTCGCTCTCCTGTTTTCCGTGATTTCGGTGAACGGAGGAGCAGGCTCTGTTTCGATCAAACTGCAGCGACACTTTGGCCGATTGTATTTCGCTTTCGTTGCGCGCAAATCCCAATCAGGGTTCACATGGTGATTTGATGATCGAACGGCTTGATATACACAGCGCAGGCATTCCAGTCCTCTGCCGGGCCTGTGAGGCAAGGCACCGGGGCGTTTGCGGTGCGCTTGACCCGGACCAACTGGTAGCTCTTGCCAAAACCTCGTCCAAGCATCGTGTGACGAGCGGTGCGGAATTGATCGGCGACATGGAAGCGGTGGATGGTTTCTCCAACATCCTTTCCGGCGTCGTCAAGCTGACGAAAACGCTTTCGGATGGACGTGAACAGATTGTCGGCCTGCAATTCGCCCCCGATTTTCTTGGCCGTCCCTTCAGAGAGGAAAGCGCGCTGACAGCCCAGGCCGCGACCGACGTTTCGCTTTGCTCGTTCCCGCGCGCCACGATAGAGGGCATGCTGAAGAGGTCGCCCGGTCTCGAACACCGCTTGCTCGAGCAGACGTTGCGGGAACTGGATGAGGCGCGCGACTGGATGGTGACGCTCGGCCGCAAGACCGCCGGCGAAAAAGTCGCGAGCTTCCTGATGTTGATCGCTACCTATATCGATCCGGAGTTCGACCCGCGCTCAGGTTCGGCCGTCTTTGATTTGCCCCTGACCCGCGCTGAGATAGCGGATTTCCTCGGTCTGACCATTGAAACTGTCAGCCGGCAGTTGACGAAGCTCAAAGCGGACAAGGTCATCGAGATCGAGAACAATCGGCGCATAACCGTCGAAAATATCGAACGCCTCAGATTTCGTGCGGGGCTTTAGCAAACGCCGCCCGAACGATCGGCGCTATATGTTCGCTCTCGAAAGCAATATGCCGGCGCGTGCCTTCGAAAAAGCCGCGCAGCATGAAACCGAACATTTCGGCATTCGCAACTTCACCCTCGCGCCCGATCTTGAACAGAATCTCGGTCAGCTCATCTGCAAAGCACTCATCCTCGACATGCTCGATCCGCAAGCGCTGCGTGGTTCCAGCGGCCTTGGTGGCGTCAGGCAAGGCATCGTATGCAGGGAAAATGATCGTTTCTTCCAGATGGTGAGCATGGTGGAGGAGCGGCAGGAGCGCGCTGGCGACCGTCAAGCAAGTAAGCCTTTCGACCCGTTCCGGCAGCGAATCGGCGATGTCCTCCAGCGTGCTGCACAAAGTGAGCTTGCGCTCGTGCATCAAGAGCATCTCCTGGAGGGGCCCGAACATTGCCCGATCGTTTCCAAGCGGCTGGAAAGGTGCGCGGTATTGCCGCCATCCAGGACTGTATCGCCCGCCTCTCATCGACATTTTGCCTCTCCCGCTTTGATGCCTGAGAAGCATTGGCCGACATCCGCGGCACCAACCTTGACATAGATCAAAGCATTTTCCTCTCCGATGCGAGACATGTGACCCCAGACATGCTTTTGGGGAAAATTCAATGAAGCACGGTTCCGCCATCATCGGGCTGGGCGTCGCCACATTCCTGGTGCTGCTCGCTGCCGGATTTACATATGACGCGGCCTTTGCCAGTCACATGTGGGTTCTGTTTTTCGTATTGCTGATATCGGTGGTCGTGCTTTTGCGCCGCACGACCTTCGAACCGGCGCCTGTCATCAACCGGTCCGCCTACATGGATGAGCCGATTCGCTATGGCGTCATCGCCACCATGTTTTGGGCCGTCGTTGGTCTGCTGGTCGGCGTCGTTGTTGCGTTGCAACTCGCCTATCCAGAACTCAACATCGAACCATGGTTCAATTTCGGCCGGATGCGGCCGCTGCACACTTCGGGGGTGATTTTCGCCTTCTGCGGCAACGCACTGCTGGCGACCTCTTTCTATGTGGTGCAGCGGACGTCCAGGGCCCGCCTGTTCGGCGGCGATCTCGTCTGGTTCGTTTTCTGGGGCTACCAACTGTTCATCGTTATGGCAGCGACCGGCTATCTGCTCGGGATAACGGAGGCCCGTGAATATGCGGAGCCGGAGTGGTATGTCGACCTTTGGCTTACCATTGTCTGGGTTGCCTATCTGGTGGTCTTTCTCGGCACCATTCTGAAGCGTGAGGAGCCACACATCTATGTGGCGAACTGGTTCTACCTTTCCTTCATCGTCACTGTCGCAATGCTGCACGTCGTCAACAACCTGTCGATGCCGGTGTCTCTACTCGGCACCAAGAGCTACTCGGCCTTCTCGGGCGTACAGGATGCGTTGACGCAGTGGTGGTATGGTCACAACGCGGTCGGCTTCTTCCTGACGGCTGGCTTCCTCGGTATGATGTATTATTTCGTGCCCAAGCAGGCCAACCGCCCCGTCTATTCCTATCGCCTGTCCATCATCCATTTCTGGGCATTGATTTTCCTCTATATCTGGGCGGGGCCGCACCATCTGCATTTTACCGCGCTTCCGGACTGGGCACAGACGCTCGGCATGGTGTTCTCGATCATGTTGTGGATGCCGTCCTGGGGCGGAATGATCAACGGTCTGATGACGCTATCGGGCGCCTGGGACAAGCTGCGAACCGACCCGATCATCCGTATGATGGTCGCAGCCATCGCCTTCTACGGCATGTCGACCTTCGAAGGGCCGATGATGTCGATCAAAACAGTCAACTCCCTGTCTCACTACACAGACTGGACCATCGGCCACGTCCATTCCGGCGCGCTCGGCTGGAACGGCCTGATCGCCTTTGCGGCACTTTACTACATGGTGCCGAAGCTGTGGAACCGCGAAAGGCTTTATTCGATGCGGATGGTAAGCTGGCATTTCTGGTGCGCAACGCTCGGCATCGTGATCTATGCGGCGGTGATGTGGGTAGCTGGCATCCAGCAGGGATTGATGTGGCGCGAGCATGATGAGCAAGGCTTCCTCGTCTACTCCTTCGTCGAAAGCGTTGCAGCGCTGCATCCCTACTATCTGATCCGCGCGCTCGGCGGCGGGCTTTACCTGACGGGAGCGCTGATCATGGCATGGAACGTCGCCATGACGATCCTCGGTTATCAACGCGATGAAGAGCCCATCGGCGGCGCGATTCCCGCCATGCAGCCTGCAGAATAGGGGACATCCATGTCATTGTTGGACAAACACGCGATTATCGAACGCAACGCAACCCTGCTTCTCGTCGGTTCTCTTCTGGTCGTGACGATCGGCGGTATCGTCGAGATTGCTCCGCTGTTCTACCTGCAGAACACGATCGAGAAAGCCGAAGGCATTCGGCCCTATTCGCCGCTGGAGCTTGCCGGCCGCAACATCTACGTCCGCGAGGGTTGCTATGTCTGCCATAGCCAGATGATCCGGCCCTTCCGCGACGAAGTGGAACGCTACGGACATTACAGCCTGGCGGCGGAATCCATGTACGATCATCCGTTCCAGTGGGGTTCCAAACGAACCGGGCCGGACCTTGCGCGTGTCGGCGACCGGTATTCCAACGAGTGGCATGCCCAGCACCTGATCGAGCCGCGTGCCGTGGTGCCGGAATCGATCATGCCGAGCTACGCGTTTCTGAAAACGACGCCGCTCGATGTCGGGAATATGGCCTCGCATCTCAAGGCGAATGCAGCCGTCGCCGTGCCCTACACGCAGGAGATGATCGACAATGCCGGCGCGGACGTGAGGGCACAGGCCGATCCGAACGCCGATACGTCCGGGCTCGAAGCCCGATACCCGAAGGCCAAGGTCGGCGATTTCGACGGCGACCCGCAGCAGCTTACCGAGATGGACGCCCTGATCGCCTATCTCCAGATGCTAGGCACGCTCGTCGATTTCAAAACCTACGTTGAAACCGGTGCTGACCGGTAAGGGGGGCCGCAATGGACTATCACATCATGCGGACATTTGCGGATAGCTGGGGGCTTCTCGCAATGCTGCTGTTTTTCATCGGCGCCTCGATCTTCGCCTTCCGTCCCGGCAGCAAGGTGCTGAGCGACGAAGCTGCCCGCATCCCCCTGAAGGATGACTGACATGAGCGACAAACATATCGACAAGATTTCCGGCGTTTCGACTACCGGCCACGAGTGGGATGGAATACGCGAGCTGAACAATCCAATGCCGCGGTGGTGGGTATGGACGTTCTATGCGACAATTTTCTGGGGACTCGCCTATACCATCGCCTATCCGGCATGGCCCCTTCTTACCTCCTCGACCAAAGGTCTCTTCGGATATTCGAGCCGCGCAGAGGTGGTCCAGGACATGGCCGCTGCGGACGCCATCAGAGGCAGCTATGTGGAGTTGATCAAGGGCAAGACGATCAATGACATCCTCGCTGATGAGACACTGCGCTCGATCGCAGTCTCGGCCGGAGGCGCGGCGTTCAAGGTGAACTGCGTCCAATGCCATGGATCGGGTGCCCAAGGCTCGTCTGGATATCCGAACCTGAACGACGATGACTGGCTATGGGGAGGAAAGGCGGACGCGATCCAGCAGACGATCAACCATGGCGTCCGATTTGCAGGTGACGGCCAAACGCGCGATTCCGTGATGCCCGCCTTCGCGGATGTCCTTGACCGGAAACAGATCCAAGAAGTCAGCAGCTACGTCGCCAGCCTCACCGGCGCGGCTGCCGAGCAAAGCAATATTGCGCACGGTGCGGTCATCTTCGCTGACAACTGCGCGGCTTGCCATGGCGCAGATGCCAAGGGCAATCGCGAGCTCGGAGCACCCGATCTGACCGACGCCATCTGGCTGAATGGCTCCGGCGAGGCCGCGATTGCAGCCCAAGTGAAGTCTCCGAAGATGGGCGTCATGCCGGCCTGGGGCGATCGCCTCGGCGAAACGGCGGTCAAAGAGCTTGCCGTATTCGTCCACTCGCTCGGGGGTAGCGAGTGACGAACATGTCCGACGCGCTTTGATTTTGATCAAGGCGCGTCGGACATCGTTTCCGCATGGTGGGCACGTCAATTGATGCATGCGTGTCGATGACGCAAACCTTTTTGAAAACTGGTGCCCAGATGCAGGATCAAAGCGAAATCATTCGGCTGGAAGCGGACGCCGTCAATTCAGCCAGGACTCGCCAGCCCCTCTATGCGCCGCGCCGCAAGATATTTCCAAAGCGGGCTTCGGGTGACTTTCGCCGATTCAAATGGATCGTCATGGCGATCACGCTCGGCATCTACTATTTGACGCCGTGGCTGCGATGGGACCGCGGTCCGTTCGCGCCGGATCAGGCTGTACTGATCGATCTGGCGAACCGCCGCTTCTACTTCTTCTTCATCGAGATCTGGCCGCAGGAGTTTTTCTTCGTGGCAGGTCTCCTGGTCATGGCTGGGATCGGGCTGTTTCTCGTCACTTCGACGGTCGGACGCGCCTGGTGTGGGTACACCTGTCCGCAAACCGTCTGGGTTGATCTGTTCCTCGTTGTGGAGCGTGCGATCGAGGGGGATCGCAACGCGCGGATCAAGCTCGATGCCGCACCGTGGTCGTTTACCAAGGTAGCGACCCGGGTGATCAAGCATACCATCTGGCTTTGCATCGCCGTCGCGACGGGCGGCGCTTGGATCTTCTATTTCGCCGACGCGCCGAAACTCGTCGCCGATTTCGTCACAGGCGAGGCGGCTGCCTCCGCCTACATGACCGTCGCCATCCTGACCGCGACCACCTATATGTTCGGGGGGCTGATGCGGGAGCAGGTCTGCACCTACATGTGCCCTTGGCCGCGCATTCAGGCGGCCATGCTCGATGAAACGTCGCTGACAGTCACTTATAATGACTGGCGGGGCGAACCGCGATCGCGCCATGCCAAAAGGATGGCGTTGGCCGGCGAAAGCATCGGCGACTGCGTTGATTGCAACGCCTGCGTTGCCGTGTGCCCGATGGGCATCGACATTCGTGATGGGCAGCAGCTCGAATGCATCACCTGCGCCTTGTGCATCGACGCCTGCGACGGCGTGATGGACAAACTGGGCAAGGAACGCGGGCTGATCTCCTACACGACCCTGAACGATTATAACGCCAATATGGCGCTTGCCACCGCTGGAGGCACCCGCCCGGTCAATCCGGCTCTTGTCCGCGATCCGGACGGCCGGCTTTCCAGCAAGGTGGCACACATCAGCCTGCGCAAGCTCTTCCGGCCGCGAACCCTGATCTATCTGGGCGTCTGGAGCGCTATAGGCCTATTCATGGTCTATGCGCTGCTGACCCGTAACCGGCTGGAACTGAACGTTCTGCACGACCGAAATCCTCAGTTCGTCGTGCTGTCCGACGGCTCCATCCGAAACGGTTACACACTGAAACTCCTCAACATGGTGCCGCGGCAGCGCAACGTACGGCTCTCCTTGACGGGGTCTCTTCCTGCAGCGTCCATGTCGATGCTGGGGAGTGGCAATCCGGAAGGAGGGGCATTCGATATCGAACTTGAGCCCGACCGGTTGAAGACGATCAAGGTATTCGTCCGACAAGCCGCAGGGCAGGCGGCCAGCCCCCTTCAGGAATTTAAGTTCATCATCGAAGACAGTGCTGGCGGCGAACGTGCGGACTACACGGCAACCTTCAACGCACCGGAGACAGCGCAATGAAAATCAGAAACGATGTGCCGCGGACGTTCACCGGAATGCACATGCTGGTCATCATGATTGCATTCTTCGCCATCATCATCGCCGTCAACGTTGCCATGGCAAGCCTCGCGCGGTCTTCATGGTCCGGCCTCGTGGTCAAAAACTCGTACGTCGCCGGCCAGGACTTCAACCGCAGGCTCAAGGAAAGCCGTGAGCAACTGGCCCTTGGTTACAAGGGTACGCTGACGGCCGGCCAGGACGAGATCACCTACGCGCTGGTGGATGCGCAAGGCAAGGCGATGAAGATGGCATCCGCCCGCGCTTCTTTCAGCCATCCCGTTTATGAAGCGGCCGACTGGTCGATTGACCTTGCGTCGCCGGACGGCAAGACTTTTTCCGGACGCCACGGCCTGCGCGACGGTGTCTGGATCGTGACCATCGAAAGCGACATCGGTCTGTCACGCCCCTATGCTGAGGTCAGGCGCGTTACCATCAGCGGCGGAGTGATCCAATGAGCTGCTGCGCGCCTGCCATCGACATGATGCTTGACATGGAACGGGCAAAAAGCGCGGGTCCTTCCGATGACGAGATATTGCTGGCGCGCCGGCAGCTTGGCAACGGGCTGAGCCAGATTGATTTGGCTGTGCCCTCCGTCCATTGCGCCGCCTGCATCCAGGCCATCGAAAACAGTCTGTCCCAGCTAGCGAATATCGAAAGCGTCCGCGTCAATCTGTCGACAAAGAGGGTCTCGGTGAACTGGCGTGGCAGTGCTGTTCCGGGCATCGTCCCAACGCTGGCGCGCCTCGGCTATCCGGTTCACCTTGCCGACGACTTTACGCCCGAGAAGGACGGAACTCTCTCTGAATTGATCACCGCCGTCGCTGTCGCCGGCTTTGCGACGGGCAATATCATGCTTCTGTCGGTCTCTGTCTGGGCGGGAGCCGATGGCCCGACGCGCGACCTGTTTCATTGGCTGTCAGCCCTCATCGCGGTTCCAGTTATGGCCTTTGCCGGAAGGATCTATTTTCGCTCCGCGTGGAATGCGTTGCGGCACGGGCGCATGAACATGGATGTGCCGATTTCGCTCGGTGTTACGCTCGCCTATTCGATGAGCCTGTACGAGACGATCACCCACGGGCACCATGCCTATTTTGACGCCTCGGTTTCGCTGCTGTTCTTTCTCCTGATTGGCCGGACGCTCGATCATCTTATGCGCGATCGTGCGCGAGCCGCCGTCAGCGGGCTTGTTCGCCTGTCTCCCCGCGGGGCCATCGTCATTGCGCCGGACGGCCGGCGCAGTTACACAGCCTTGGCAGAGATCGAGCCCGGCATGCGGCTGTTCATTGCGGCCGGCGAGCGCATCCCCGTAAACGCGATCGTCGTTGAGGGTCGTTCAGACCTCGACTGCTCGCTGGTGACGGGAGAGAGCGGCTCGCAGGGCATCGAACCCGGCTGCGCCGTTCTGGCCGGGGTACAAAACCTCACAGGTCCGCTGACCATCGAGGTCACCGCCGCAGCCAAGAATTCATTTCTCGCCGAGATGGTGCGGCTGATGGAGGCTGCCGAGCAGGGCAAAGGTGCTTACCGGCGCATCGCCGACCGGGTTTCGGCGCTCTATTCCCCTGTCGTGCATGTAACTGCACTCCTCAGCTTTCTCGGCTGGATGGCCGCCACCGGAGACTGGCACCTGTCGATCACGGTCGCGACTGCCGTGCTGATCATAACATGCCCATGTGCACTCGGTCTTGCAGTGCCGATCGTTCAGGTGGTCGCCGCCCGCCGACTTTTCGAAAACGGCATCCTGGTGAAGGACGGTTCAGCCATGGAGCGGCTGGCCGAAATCGATACAGTCGTCTTTGACAAAACCGGGACGCTCACCATGGGGCGACCGGGGCTGCGGGATGTGACATTTTTGGAGGAACACGACCTGACGATGGCCGCAAGCCTCGCCGCTTTTTCCCGTCATCCAGCTTCCGTCGCAATCGATACGGCGTTTTCCGTGCGGTCACGCAAGCGGGTGCCGTATGAGAATGTCGTCGAGCATCCAGGCCTTGGTATCGAGGCGACCCTTGATGGCAGGCGCTGCAGGCTCGGCCGGATGTCCTGGGCCCTGGAAGGGGGGGAGAGCGAGGATTTACCAGCTGGAACCGCATTTAGCATCAATGGTGCCTTGCGCGCCTCGTTCGATTTCGTCGATAGCCTTCGCGACGATGCAAAGGCTGCCGTTCGTGAACTGGCCGGGACTGGCCTGTCGCTGGAGATTCTCTCTGGCGACAAGGCGCCGGCGGTCGCGCAGGTCGCTCGGCTGTTATCCATCAGCATGTTCAATGCGTCGGTCCTGCCGAGCGGGAAAGTCGATCGTCTCGCCAAGCTCCGTACAACCGGGAAGAGGGTGCTGATGGTTGGAGACGGCTTGAACGATGCGCCGGCACTTTCTTCGGCACATGTCTCCATGGCGCCCGCGACAGGAGCCGACATCGGTCGCAACGCGGCCGATTTCGTCTTTCTACGTGATAGCCTGATGGCGGTGCCGTTGTCGGTAGAGATCGCTCGCAACGCTGACCGGTTGATAAGGCAGAATTTCGCGCTGGCCATCCTCTACAACCTGATCGCAGTTCCGATCGCCATTCTCGGCTTTGTCACGCCGCTGATTGCGGCCATCGCCATGTCCGGATCATCGCTTATCGTCATTGGCAACGCGCTGCGGCTTCGTGCCAGGAAGAGAGGTCCTTCAGTTTTATGGCCGGCCTTTGGCAGGTCTACTCCAAGAGCCAGGGAGAGCGCACTGTAATGGCAACGTTGGTCTACCTCCTTCCCATCGCCTTGTTTCTGGGAGCTCTTGGTCTCGGCGCCTTTCTATGGGCCCTGCGCACGGGGCAGTACGATGATCTTGACGGGGCCGCCGAACGTGTCCTGATCGATGCTGAGCCCCGAGGCGAACCGTAAAAAATTTGGCACTTTCTGTCGCCGCCCCGGCCGCGGAGTAGCTCCTCGAGCGCTGCCGTTCAAAGGTGACTTGCCAGTCAGTCCTATGGCCGGATCGGACGTTTTTTATTTCTGATACTGGTGGAAAAGCGCTTGCTCCGTCAGCGATCTGATCTGTTCGATCGCCTTCGCTGTCAACGCGGCAGGCGTGAAGAGATCGCCACCATGAATCCGGTGTCCGACGGCCGTGCTGCGTCGGGATCGAACTCGGCTCCGAGCTCTCTCCACGCCTCCCACGATATCCGAAAAATTGTCGCCGCGGCCACGTCCATGGGACAAGTTCCGTGTCTTCCTACAACAGGCGCGCCCCTTCACAGCGGGGCGGGTTTGCGCTAGAAGTCACCGGAAATCCGGTCGCAGCCCACCCGGTCAAAACAAGGGATCCCATACTATGAAAACCATCGTCATCTGCTCCGGCGGATTAGACTCCATTTCGCTTGCCCATAGAGTCGCCGCGGAACATCAGCTTATTGGCCTTCTGTCCTTCGATTATGGACAGCGGCATCGCAAGGAACTGGATTTCGCCGCCAACTGCGCCAAACGGTTGGGCGTCGCGCATCAGATCATCGACATCCGGAATATCGGCAACCATCTCACCGGTTCGGCGCTGACCGACGATGTCGACGTGCCGGACGGGCATTATGCCGAGGAAACGATGAAAGCCACCGTCGTTCCGAACCGAAACGCGATCATGCTCGCCATCGCGTTCGGTCTTGCCGCCGCTCAGAAGGCCGATGCCGTTGCTGTTGCCGTGCATGGCGGCGATCATTTCATCTATCCCGACTGCCGGCCGGGCTTCATCGATGCGTTTCAGGCGATGCAGAACCAGGCGCTCGACGGTTACGCCAGCGTCACGCTCTATGCACCCTACGTCACAATCTCAAAGGCGGACATCGTCACGGATGGTGCAAAGAACGGCACGCCGTTTGCGGACACCTGGTCATGTTACAAGGGTGGTACGCGCCATTGCGGCCGTTGTGGAACCTGCGTCGAACGACGAGAGGCTTTCCATCTCGCGGGGGTCGACGATCCGACTGAGTACGAAGATCCCGATTTCTGGCTGGCGGCCACAGCCGGCTTCTGCGCCGAAGAGGTGAAATGATGTTCCGCATCACCAAGGAATTTCACTTTTCGGCCTCGCATCAGCTGACCCACCTGCCGGCCGATCACCAATGCGCCCGTCTGCATGGACACAACTATATCGTCGAGGTGGAGCTTTCGGCTGATGAGCTCGATGAAAACGGTTTCGTCAGGGACTATCACGAACTCGCGCCGCTAAAGCACTATATCGATGAGCGTTTCGACCATCGGCATCTGAACGACGTTCTCGGCCACGACCGGGTGACGTCGGAATGGCTGGCGAAACATTTCTTTGACTGGTGCAAGCAGCGCCTGCCGGAAACCTCGGCCGTTCGCGTCAGCGAAACGCCTAAAACCTGGGCGGAATACAGGTCATGACCGCAGGCCGCGAGACGCACATCCGCGTCAGCGAAATCTTCGGGCCGACGATCCAGGGGGAGGGCGTCCTGATCGGCCTGCCCACAGTCTTTGTCCGGACCGGCGGCTGTGATTACCGCTGCTCGTGGTGCGACACGCTGCATGCGGTCGACAGTGACTATCGCGATCAATGGCGCCCGATGTCGGCCGACGAGATTTGGCAGGAGGTGACCCGGCTTGCCAGCAACAGGCCGCTGACGGTATCGCTGTCAGGCGGCAACCCGGCGATCCAGCCGCTCGGTCCGCTCATCGAGCGCGGACACCGCGAGGGCTATCGCTTCGCGCTGGAGACGCAAGGCAGCATTGCGAAGGATTGGTTCGCCGATCTCGACGTTCTTGTGCTGAGCCCGAAACCGCCCTCAAGCGGCATGGAAACGGATTGGGATGCGTTCGACGCCTGTTTGCGAATGGCTGCGGAAAAGCCGCAGATTGCACTGAAAGTCGTTGTCTTCGACGATCGAGACTACCTCTACGCCCGCGCGGCCGCCGCGCGCCATCCCGATCTCCCCGTCTACCTTCAGCCCGGCAACCACACCCCGCCGCCGCCCGATGACGACGATGCAAAGGTCGATGTCGATGGCATCATGGACCGGATGCTCTGGCTGGTTGACAAGGTGACGGAAGACCGCTGGTTTGAGGTGCGCGTGCTACCGCAACTGCACGTGCTGCTCTGGGGCAACAAGCGCGGCGTCTGACGTTTTCCTTCGCCGATGAAGATCGAAGTCGTTGCGCATCGTGGGTGCCCCCCGAAGAGACGGCCCACCGCGCTCAACCGCCGCTTGGTCTCCCCGCTCCGGCGGGGCCGACTTTCCCGGGGGGCATTATCTGGAACGGCTGATTTCGTTAATCGACTTGCGGCGCGCGATGAACTCGCGGAGAAGGGGAAGGAAGAAGGCCTTGCTGAACCGACCGGTAGGTGGTTCCGGCTCAAGGTAAAAGGAGCGGCCGATGATATCGCTGTTGAATTCATCGAGGATGATCCAGAGCCGCAGATCTGCATCGAGGCCGGCCCGCCGTTTCTCGATGGCTGGTATTTCCGCGGTGAAACGTGTCTTCTCCGGCAGTTTCGTGGTGATCGGGAAAAACAGAACCAGATCACCGTCAGGTCGCGGCAGCCTCACACCAACGGCAACCGGGCGATCCTTACGCCCCTCAGTCTCGCCCTTGCCTGCCTCCCTCGCCCAAAGATAGGGATAGCGGATGACCGTCGCGGTCTGGATGTCATCATATCCCCTCATCGGCTGGCCTCGTCGGTCTCCGCATAGGCGTCGACAGCGGCCTCGAATTCCTCGAACAGTTCGCGCGGCATGGTTCCGAGCGTGCCAACTGTACGAGCATCGGCCTGCCGCATAAGCCGTTCGTAGTCATCAATGTTGAGCAGCACGAGACGCGGTTTGTTGCGTTGCGTGATCGTGACCGGATGGCGCAACGCCTCGGCGATGATATCGCCGGATTTTCGAGAAAGATCGCTTGTAGAATAGGAACCAACGTTGCGGGACATGCTTGTCTCCTAGGGTGTATGTACTAACGTGACTATAGCGCCTCGACATCCAAAATACAGCATTTACAACATTGTTGTGAATGCTGTCTTTTCCATCGATTCGACCCGCCTGTGCGGCGGGCTGATTGGACGGGATTTAGTCCGAGTGCGGAACCGGGTCCGGCCCGAGCTTTCGGGCTCCAATCTTACGCCACGCTCGGCGAGGTAGACGGCGAGGACGGCTACAAGCTCACTGGTTAAAGGGCGGGTTCTCCCCTCTTCAGGCAAAAGCAAGCCCGGCCGGCGAGTTTGTCTTCTCAACGGGCCACAAGCAGGACCAAGCCCAGGAAATGCATCAGGCGCGTGGCATTCCCGCGGGCCTCAGATGTTTGCGCAGCGCCGCGATGCGGAAGATCGCGTTTGCCGCGCCGTAACCGCGATACCCTCTGCGCTCGACAATCTCGAAGAAGAAGCCTTCCGCGAAGGTCGGGCTATAGAGCTGGAAATACTCGCCGTGCTCGTCCCGGTCGTAGAGAATGTTGTGTGACCGCAGCCGCTCGCTCATCCGCGCTTCGAGCCCGAAGCGTGCTTCAAGATCGTCGTAGTAGTTCGGCGAGATCGCCAACGAGACAAAACCGTTTGCCGAAAGCGCCGCGGCCGTTGCGAAGATATCGTTTGTCCTGAAAGCCAGATGCTGGATGCCGGAGCCGAAGGTCTCGGCGATGAAGCGGCCGGCGAGCGTGTTGCGGTTCTCGGCGCCGTTCATGGTGATGCGCAGCGATCCTGCGGCGTTTTCCACGACCTGACTGCGCACGATACCGGAGGGATCAACGATGTCGACAACCGGCGTCTTGTGGGCCTCCAGCAAGGATGTGTAGAAGAGCAGCCATGTCAGCAGTTCGTCATATTGCATGGTCTGGGCGACGTGATCGATCGCTTCCAGGCCGGCTGGTGCGACCGTTGATGTATCGGCAACAGGCTCGAACTCGACATCCCAGATGCGGGCAAGCGCACTTTTGCGGTCAAGGAAGTAGACGATGCCGCCGCCGACGCCCCGGACCGCCGGCATTTCGATTTCGCCGGGGTCCAGCGGCTGGTCGAATGGTTCGGCGCCAAGCGCCACCGCGCGACTTCGCGCCGCTTGCGCGTCGCCGACGAGCAGACCCATGGCATAGGCGGACGTCCCATGCACGAGATAAGAGGAGGCGGCAAAGCCGCGGCGTTCCGTGTTGACGACAAGATTGATGCCGCCCTGACGGAAGACCGTGACGCTCTTGGTCTTGTGCTTCGCCGCCTTGTGGAATCCGAGTGTCGCGATCAGCGCTTCCAGCTGGGGCGCTTCGGCCTCATCGATAGCGAATTCAACGAAGGCCACGCCCTCGACGGCAACTCGCGCCGGCATTTCCGGTACGGCAAGAGCGCTTTCCGGTTCAGCCCGCCGCACCTGGTCGCCGAGATAGACCAGCGAACGGCGGCCGTCGACGGCGATGGCGTTGGCATTGCCGCCGCGGAACTGGTCGTTGAAGATTTCCAGCGACAGATAGCCGTCGTAACCGGTGGCCGCCACCGCATTCATGAAATCGAGTACAGGAAGGTCGCCTTCGCCCGGCATGTTGCGGAAATGCCGGCTCCAGTACAAGAGGTCCATGTCGATCAGCGGCGCGTCCGCGAGTTGGATGATGAAGATCTTTTCCTTCGGGATTGAGCGGATCGAGTTGACGTCGATCTTGCGCGACAGCGTGTGGAAGCTGTCGAGGATCAGGCCGACGTTCGGGTGATCGGCGCGGCGGACGATCTCCCAGGCATCGCGATGGTCGTTGATGTGGCGACCCCAGGCCAGCGCCTCATAGCCGACCTTAAGGCCGCGTTTGGCGGCCCGGTCGCCAAGCTCATGAAAGTCCGCCGCCGCACGGTCGAGCCCACCGATCGCGGCCGACGAGACATTCGAGCAGACGAGCACCAGGTCGGTGCCCATTTCCTGCATCAGGTCGAACTTGCGCTCGGCGCGATCGAAGGTGCGGCTGCGCAGCGGCTCAGGCATGCCCTCGAAATCGCGGAACGGCTGGAACAGGGTGATCTCCAGCCCATGATCGCGCACCATCCGGCCCACCTGCCGGGGGCTTTCGTCGAACACCAGGAAATCATTCTCGAAGATCTCGACACCGTCGAAGCCGGCCTTCGCGATGGCGTCCAGCTTATCCTTGAGATCACCGCTGAGCGAGACGGTGGCGATCGAGGTCTTCATCCTGTTCTCCTTGACGTTCGGTGATCAGGCTGTGAGTGCCTTGAAATGGGTGAGCATGCGGGCAGCATCCGGCTCGCGCCCGGTAAACAGCCGGAAGGCGCCGACAGCCTGGAAAACGGCCATTCCGCCGCCGTCGAGCGTTTTGCATCCGCGCCGCCTGGCCTCCGCCAGAAGCTCGGTCTCCAAAGGGAAGTAGACGATCTCCGCAACCCAGTGGCGGGGTTCGAGCAGGGCAGCCGGAAGGGGCAAGCCGGGATATTTAGCCATGCCTGTCGGCGTCGCGTGGATCAGTCCGGCCGCCTTTTTCATCGCCCGGGCCAGATCGGCCTCAGCCCGAATGTCCGCATTCGGGAACAGGACCGACAGGCTCGTGGCAAGTGCATCTGCGCGATCCATCTCCCGGTCGTAAACCCGGAGCGATTTGAGGCCGAGCGAAAGGATTGCATAGGCGGTCGCCACACCGGCTCCGCCGGCGCCTAGCTGTACGGCACACGACAGGTCCGCATCGGGCAGGCCGCGGCGAAAGCTTTCGGCGAAACCCCACCAGTCGGTGTTGTGGCCGCATCGGCGGCCGCCCTTCAGCACGACGGTGTTGACTGCGCCAAGATCGCGGGCCTCGGTTGAAAGCTCATCGAGAAACGGGATGACCAGTTGCTTGCAAGGGTGGGTGATGTTCAGGCCGGCAAGGCCCTTGAGTTCCGCGTCCCGCAAGAGTTGTGGCAGATCCGCGGGCGTTGCGCCGCGCTGGTTGAGATCGATCAGCTCATATTCATAGGACATGCCCTGTGCTGCGCCTTCGCGCATATGCATGGCAGGGGTGAGCGACGCCTGGATGCCGGCGCCGATCAATCCGGCCGTCAACGGTTTGAGGAGTGTCTCGGTCATCACAACTGGTTCCATTGATCGGGAAATGCCGGCCCGCGGGTTGGGCGGGCCGGCGACAAGCTTACTGCCCACGCAGGGTTTGAAGTTCCTTGAACAGGGCAGCGACGGTATCGGCACCGATTTCAGCGCTGAACTTGTCGACCACCGGCTTGACCGCATCACGCAGTTTTTGTGTCTCTTCAGCGGAGAGTTCGCTGACTTCCATCCCGGTCGCCTTGATCTGCGTGATTGCCTTCGCGTCGAGTTCGCGCGAGACCTTGCGCTGGTAGTCGCGGGCCTCTGTGGCGGCCGACTGGAAGACAGCCTTCTCCTCGTCGTTCAGACCGTCCCAGAACTTCTTGCTGATCAGGACGATCTGCGGGTTGTACTGGTGACGGGTGACCGTCATGTACTTCTGCACTTCGTAGAACTTCGCATTGAGGATGTTGGCAGCAGGGTTTTCCTGGCCATCCACCGTGCCGGTTTCGAGCGCGGTGTAGAGCTCCGTATAGGGCAGCGGCACTGCGTTGGCGCCAAGGGTGTTGAACAGTTCGATCGGGATCGGCGACTGGATCGTGCGGATCTTTAGGCCCTTGATATCCTCAAGCTTGGTGACCGGATGGCGGTTGTTGGTGAGATTGCGGAAACCGAGCTCCCAATAGGCAAGGCCAACCAGGCCGGTGTCGGGCAGACGCTCCATCAGGCCGGTGCCGAAAGCGCCGTCCATCACCTTGTCGGCTTCCTCGCCATTGTTGAAGAGGAAGGGAAGATCGACAGCGCCGAACTCTTTTACATTGCCGGCGAGAATGCCAGCGTTCAGCACCGTCATCTCGATCACGCCGCCCTGCAGAGCCGAGACGGTCTGCACGTCGCCGCCCAGCACACCGCCGGGGAAGAGCTTGACCTCGATCTTGCCGCCGCTCTTTGCCGAGACCAGTTCGGCAAATTTTTCCATACCGGTCACCTGCGGGTGGCCCTTGTTGTTGGCGGCTGCGAATTTGAGCTGGTGCTCGCGGATTTCCGCAAGCGCCGGACCGGCGGTCAGCAATGAGAAGGGTATGGCAAGGCCAAGGGCCAGTTTCATCAGTTTA
Source organism: Rhizobium giardinii bv. giardinii H152 (assembly GCF_000379605.1). GTDB lineage: Bacteria > Pseudomonadota > Alphaproteobacteria > Rhizobiales > Rhizobiaceae > Pararhizobium > Pararhizobium giardinii. The sequence goes on from NZ_KB902724.1 coordinate 184,152, forward strand.
TTCAACATGTCTTCCTCCCGAATTTGGCCTGGTTCTCCCATCGGCCAGTTGAATTTGCAGGCATTAGTGTCCGAACCAGGAGACCGGGACGGTCACCAGTTGCGGGAACAGAACGAGCAGCAGCAGCACGACGAGTTCGGCGATCAGGAAAGGCATCACGCCCTTCATCAGCTCTTCCATGGTCAGTTTGGAAACGCCGCAGATCACGTTGAGGACAGTGCCGACCGGTGGCGTGATGAGGCCGATTGCGTTGTTGATGATGAACAGGACGCCGAAATAGACCGGATCGATGCCCGCCTGCTTGATGATCGGCATCAAGACGGGCGTCATGATCAGAATGGTCGGCGTCATGTCCATCGCGGTGCCGACGAGGACGACCAGGCCCATGATTGCAAGCAACAGCAGCGTCTGATTGTCCATCAGCGGTTCGACGAGCTTTGCCAGATCGCCCGGGACGTCCGCGACCGTGATCAGCCAGGCCGAAACGGCGGCGCAGGCGACCAGAAACATCACGACCGAGGTAATCTTCGCTGCGGCCACAAAGACGTGGAACAGCTTGGCGGGCGGCAGTTCGCGGTAGATCACCATCGACACGAAGAGAGAGTAGACTGCTGCGACGACGCCGGCTTCCGTCGGCGTGAAAACTCCGAACTTCAGCCCGATGATAATGATCAGCGGCAGCATCAGCGCCCAGATGCTGTCGAGGAATGCCTTCAGCCGCACCGCACCGCTTTGTTTCGCCGGCAAGGCGAACTGCTCCTTGCGGGCCACGATCATCCAGGTGGCGCAGAGTGCTGCGGCAATCATCAGCCCTGGAAAAATGCCCGCGAGGAACAGCTTCGTGATCGAAACACCGCCGACCACGCCATACAGGATGAAGCCGATGGAGGGCGGGATGATCGGGCCGATAACGGACGCAGAAGCGAGCAGGCCGCCGGTGCGTGCCGGATCGTGGCCGGACTTCAGCATCATCGGGAACAGCAGCGCGCCGAGTGCGGCCGCGTCCGCCACCGCCGAGCCGGACAGGCTCGAAAGAATACAGGCCGCGAAGATCGCCACGAAGCCGAGACCGCCGCGGATATGGCCGACCATGGCCATGGCGAGTTCGACGATGCGGCGCGACAGACCTCCCGTGTTCATGACTTCACCGGCCAGAAGGAAGAACGGCACTGCCATCAGCGGAAAGCTGTCTGCGCCGTTCAAGACGTTCTGCGCGACGATCTGTGCGTCGAACAGGCCGAGATACATCATCAAGGCAACGCCGCTGATGATCAGTGCGAACGCAATCGGCACGCCGAGCGCCATGGGGCCAAGCAGGGCTCCGAGGAAAATCGTGACTGTCATGGCGCGCTCCTCAGTGTTTCACAACGGGCTGGACCAGCGCCGCAGCAGCATGGTCGTCGAGAGCGAGCTGGTCTTCGCTGTCGCGCACCAACTCGGCGGTCTTTACGTCGATCCGGCCGGTTGCGACTGCAAAGGCGTCCCAAAGGATAATCAGGAACGCGGGAATGCCGAAAGCGAGCCCGGCACCGTAGAAGACGCCCATCGAGATACCGGTGGCGGGTGCTGCGACATGCAGGTTGATCACTGCCTGTGCCCAGCTTCCACTGATCATCAGCCACGTTGCCCACAGCATCAACGCGTGGCCAGCCAGGACCGCGGCTTTCGCGCCAAGGGGAGGCAGCCGCCGAAGCAGGGAGTCGACGCCGAGATGGGCATGCTCCCGCATGGCGACGACGGCGCCAAGGAAGGTCAGCCAGACAAAGAAGATACGCGAAAGTTCTTCGGAATAGGTGATGCCGGTGTTTAGGGCATAGCGCAGGACGACATTGCCGAAAACCAGCACGACCATGCCGGCAAGCAGCAGCGCCATCGCGGCCTTCACCGCCAGAAAACAGAATTCGATTATCCGGACCATTCGCTCCTCCCAAGCGGTTACCGTCTCGCGGTCTTCAAGGTCCTCATCGGTCAGGACAGGCTTATAGCAAGGCGGATCCGACGATCACTCCTCCAAGCTTTCGCCGTCTGTCTTTAAAATGTACGAACTAGTTCGGATGTCAAGTGCGATCTCTTGAAAGACATCGCCAAGCTCAATAAGACTGTGGGCAGTACGCGGGAATGGAGCCCTCGTGCGACGCGTCGGGTTTTTATCTTTCGCGTTGAAAATCAGGACTGTGGCGGGGGAGAAACAGCTAGGAATGGCGGCGCGAGAAAACGGACGCAAAAACGATCCACAGCGAACGAAGGAAGATATCCTGATTGTCGCCACCGAGGAGTTCGCCACCCATGGTCTCGCCGGTGCACGCGTAGATGCGATTGCCGAGAAGACCCGAACGTCCAAACGGATGATCTACTATTATTTCGACAGCAAGGAGGGGCTCTATCTTGCTGTTCTCGAGCGCTCGTACCGGAAAATCCGCACGCTCGAAGAGGACCTGAAACTATCGAGCCTCGCGCCGGAGGAGGCTCTGAGAACGCTGATATCCTCCACGTTCGATCATGATGAGACCAATCCCGATTTCGTGCGACTTGTCAGTATTGAAAATATCCATCACGCCGCGCATATGCTGCGTTCCGAAGCCATCCGCGAACTCAACGTTTCGGTGATTGAGACGATTGCGGCAATTCTTGATCGCGGCGTTGCGCAGGGCGTGTTCCGCCGCAACGCGGACCCGATCGACATCCACATGCTGATCAGCGCCTTCTGCTTCTTCCGGGTGTCGAACCGCTACACCTTCGGAACGATCTTCCGTCGCGATCTGTCGGAGCCCGCAACGGCGCAGCGGCACAAGACGCTGATCGCCGACGCCGTCATAAGCTATTTGAAGACCTGAGTTGAGACACTATGCGGGAACGCCACGTAACCGGCGGCCCAGAAGCGCCAGCCCGATCAGCGCAAAAAGAGCAAAAGCGGCGCCAACCAGGAATGTACCCTGCGACCCCACCATATCCCACAGCACACCGGCAATGACGCTGGCAAGCAGCAGAGCCAGCCCGGTAACGAGGTTGAATATGCCGTAGCCGGTCCCGCGAAGCTCGGCCGGCGCGGCGTCGGCAATCAAAGTTGCGAACAGTCCCTGCGTGAACCCCATGTGCAGCCCCCACAACACGACGCCGGCGATCAGGCCGGGGATGCCGGGCACGAACGCGAGCAGCACGTCCGCCGCGATAAGCAGGAGAAGGCCGATTGCCAGCATCGCCACCCGGTTTACGCGGTCCGACAAGGCTCCGGCGGGATAGGCCGACAGGGCATAGGCAATGTTCATCACGACAAGGACTGCCGGAATGAGCATCAATTGCAGACCGTCGGACTGAGCCCGCAGCAGCAGGAACGCCTCGCTGAAACGGGCAAGGGTAAACACGGTGGCGACGACGACGACCCACCAAAAGGTCGGCCCGAGGCGGACAAGTTCGTCGCGATGCAACGGCATGCTGACGCGGCGCAATCCTTCAGGCCGCTTCGGCTCCTTCACCGCGACGGCCAAGAGCGCAACGGCCAGAAACGCCGGAATGACAGCGACCCAGAACACCGCCTGGAAGTGATCCGCCGTCAGCCACATCAGGCCGATGGCGAGAAGCGGCCCGAGAAAGGCGCCGATCGTGTCGAGCGATTGGCGCAGGCCGAAACTGGCGCCACGCAGATGGGGTGGAGCGATGTCGGCCACAAGTGCATCGCGCGGCGCGCCGCGAATGCCCTTGCCTACCCGGTCGATAAAACGCGCAGCAACCAGCCAACCCACCGTTGGTGCGAGCGGAAAGATCGGTTTGGTGACGGCGGCAAGGCCATAGCCGAGGACGGCGAGGAGCTTGCGCTTGCCGAGCCAATCGCTGAGCGCTCCGGAAAACACCTTGGTGATCGAAGCGGTCGCTTCCGCGATGCCTTCGATAATGCCCACGGTAAGCGCCGACGTTCCGAGCACTGAGATCATATAGACCGGAAGCAGGGCATGGATCATCTCTGAGGAAATATCCATCAGCATCGACACGAAGCCGAGCACCCAGATTCCCGCCGGGATCGACCTTCGGCCGTCGCCCGGTTCCAAGATGTTGCTTGTCACTCGGTTGCCTCCGCTTTTCCCCGTCATCTGTTGTCATCTTGAGCATCGAAGACCCGACGGGGGGTAGCCGTCGAGCAGTTTCTCGCAGCCTTGTAGCCGGGCTGCCGCTTCCTCACCAGAGTTCTCGGTAGAAGTTGGACTTGCGGATCTTCTGCGGCCAGCTTGAAGTTTTCGCAAGGTGATAGAACAGCGTTAACATTTCAACCGCACCGAATGGCCACCAGAGTTGTGTTGACGCGTGAACGCTCCTGGTTAGGAGGCGGCGCGCCACCGGGCGCAATGGACCGCCGCCTTGCTGAAGGTCGAAATATACTATATAGGAGTATAGTATGTCTCACACGAAAACCAACAAGGGTCACCTCATCGCCAGGGTCCGGCGCATCGCCGGACAGGTTGCGGCGCTCGAGCGGGCGCTTGAGACGGAGACCGGATGCGCGGTTGTTCTCCAGCAGGTCGCCGCCGCCCGCGGTGCGATCAACGGATTGATGGACGAAATTATCGAGGATCATTTGCGTGAACATGTGGCCCATCCCGATCTCGACGGGGCGGCGCGCGCGAAAGGAGCGGACGAACTCGCTGCTGTGATCCGTCGCTACGCCAGATAGGGAATGCCACGCTATGACCGGACTCGGTGACATCGGCCCTCTTACCCATGAGCATAGCTATCTCGGCGATTCTCATGACACAAATGCCAGGCGAACCCTTTGGGTCGTGGTGCTCGCGTCGGTCATGATGGTCGGCGAGATCATTGCAGGCTCGATGTTCAATTCCATGGCGCTCCTGGCGGATGGTTTTCATATGTCGACGCATGCGGGGGCTCTCGCAATCGCGGCATGGGCTTATGCCTTTGCCAGACGGCACGCTCGCGACAGGCGGTTCAGCTTCGGAACGGGCAAGGTGGGTGACCTGGCAGGCTTTGCTTCCGCTTTGATCCTGGGGATTATTGCGCTCGGCATTGCCGTCGAATCCGTGGTTCGGCTCATGGAACCGCGCCCGGTTGCCTTCACCGAGGCAACCTTGGTTGCGGTTATCGGCTTGCTGGTCAATATCGCCAGCGCACTGCTGCTGAGCGGTGGCCACAAGCATAGCCATCAGCATACCGGTCAGGATCATCATCATGGCCACGACCACAGCCACGGCGCCCATCATCATGATAACAACATGCGCGCGGCGTTTGTGCATGTCATCGCCGACGCCTTGACCTCGGTCCTGGCAATTGCCGCGTTGCTCAGCGGGCGCTATCTGGGCTGGGTGTGGTTGGATCCGGTGATGGGTATCGTCGGAGCCATCGTCATCGCCACCTGGTCGTGGTCGCTGGTCCGGCAAACGGCGGCGGTTTTACTGGATACGGCTGACATACATCTTGAAGCCGAAGTGCGCGCGCATGTCGAAGGCAAGGGTGACGCCCGGATTACCGATCTGCATATCTGGCGCGTAGGCCCCGGAGCGCACGCAGCCATTGTCAGCGTCACGGGCGCGGTTAATGGCGAGACCATGCGTGCGCGTCTGGCGGCGGTGCACCAGCTGGCCCATCTCACGGTTGAAACGCGATAGCCGGCTCCGATCTCCGGCTGACAATCAACAATCGGCGTATGGACGATTGAACGCGGTCTTCGTGTCCTTTAGTCATGAGACCGACGAAGCACCGGTTTTGCGGGGATTTGCGTGAAGATAGACGTCCGACTTTGCCTGCTCGCAGCCTGCCTCGCATTCCCGCCGATGGACACGCGTGCGGAGTGGCAGGCAGTCGAAAAAGTCCAGCCCTATGCCATCGCCGGCAGGAGCGGTGCCGAGCTCTATGCCTCGATTGGCGAGAGAGGGCCGAAGGCCGGCGGTTTGGGACGCGCCATCGCACACACCAATTTCAAGTTGACCTGGACCAGGAAATACGAAGTTCAGGGTGACGCCTGCGTGCTCGTTTCGGCACGACCGAAGCTCATCATCACCTATACTTTGCCAAAGCCATCCGAGCCATTAGCGGTCGACACGAAGAAGAATTGGGAAGCATTCAGTGCCGGGGTCCACAAACATGAGCTGGTGCATGGCGATCACATAAAAGACATGGTGAAAAAGATCGAAGCCGCAACCGTCGGACTCACCGTTCCCGCCGATCCCGATTGCAAGAAGATCAAGACCGAAATGACCACACGCCTTGGCGCGCTCTCCCGGGCGCAGCGACAGCAAAGCCGGGATTTCGACCGTATGGACCTCAGTGATGGCGGTAATATTCACCAACTGATACTGGCGCTCGTGAACGGCCACTAGAGAGCACGATCGCAGGAAATTTTTCGAAAGTCCGTGGCGTACGGCTCCACCGCAGCATGCCACCGGTCCCACGGTGCAGCCCACAGTTCTCGTAATAGGCATCGTCCTGCGTCGGCGGCCATCTCGACGGCGCCAGGGGTGTCGAAGGTTCGGGCCTCCAGCGAGCGGCGAATCTTGCGACGGCCAAAGTCTGCAGATCCGCAAAGTGGTATTCTAAATCACTTTTGCATTAAAAGCCTGTAAGTCTTTAAGACAAATCAACGATCAACTTCGAACGTCAAGCGCTGCAACATGGAAATCCTTGTCGACCCGTTCGCTTGATCGAGCTTTGCCAAACAAAATTCCTGCCTCATGCCTTGCTTGAAGACAGCCTTTCACCCCTTTGAGTGAATTGTCGTCGCCCGTATGAATATCTCTTCTCCTCCCGCCGACGGTGACCGCAGCGCGCCCCGCAGATCAGCTCACGTTTAGAAGGTCGGTGCCGCGACATACGCTTTTGCCCGGGGTGTTCTCATTTCGCACGGCGGGTTCGGCGTTCGAGTCCGTAACCCCCGGAGCAGAGCATGAGTACAGGGCAATGAGCTGGAAGAAGTAAGGCGCTGGTATCGGCGGGAGGAGGTACGTCTGTACGCTATGAACCGGGTCGACGACTCTCGACGAGATGCAGGAGAAGGTCATGACGCTGGCGCGTCAGGGCGGAGTTGCTCCCGACTGGATTGTCGCGGATACGAGGAGCAGTGATGTCGCCGCCACGGACACTGTACCGACAATGCTGGCGGCAAGGACGAATGGTCTTGAACCTGAAAAGGGAAAATTCGTAGATGGCAGCCTCCCGCGTGGAGGCCTTTTTGTTGACGGCGCTACTCGGAGACAGCGGTCCTCTGCAGATTGCGCATCGGAAAATGCAAAAGAACTTGCTGCTACGCGCATGCCGTCAAAAATGGTAATTTCACGCAAAGGGGCGGTTTTGTCGAGGGGACGTGCGCGCCCTCAGCAAGGGGGTGCGTCGTGCCAATCGCCACCGTGTCCAGCCGAATGCTCGCCGTCACTGAGGAAATGCGCACGGTCATGGATTTTGCGCGAAACGTCCTGGAAGGCGACGGCCTGGGGCCGGATGCCTGCGATTTCATGTTCGGCAATCCGCAGGAAATGCCGCTGCGGGGATTTGTCGATGCATTGATCCGCCACGTTGAGCCACGTGATGTTCACTGGTTCGGTTATAAAAAGTACGACGCGCTGGCGCGCGAAACGGTGGCCCGTTCTCTCAGCCAGGCGCGAAACCGGGACTACAAGCCAGACGACATTGCTATCACCGCGGAGGGTTCGGCGCGATAGCGGCTGCGCTGCTCGCCGTGATCGAGGTGGGAGACCAGGTCATCTATCCGCGTCCCGGCTGGTTCGCCTATGGTGCCGAGATTCGCGGTGCGGCAGGGACACCCGTCGCCGTCGACCTGACACCGGGAACCTATGACCTCGATCTCGAAAGGATCGAGGCGGCGATCACCCCGCGCACACGCGTGGTGGTGGTCAACACGCCGCACAACCCGACCGGTCGCATCTTTCCCCGCGCTCAACTCGACGCGCTCGCCGACAAGCTGGCGGCCGCGTCGGAAAAGTTTGGCAAGGTGATCTATCTCCTTGCCGACGAGCCCTATGCGCGACTGGTGTTTGACGGCCATGCGCATATCAGTCCGGCCGAGAGCTACCCGCACACGCTGATCGCCTATTCCTTCGGCAAGACCTTGCTCGCGCCAGGCGAGCGCCTGGGCTGGCTCGCACTCGGGGCGGACATGCCCGAGGCCGATCGTATAAGGCTGCGCGAGGCTGTCGACATGGCGCAGGTTTCGCACGGTTGGGCTTTCGCAGGCCGTACCCTGCAGCGGGCACTGCCTGATCTCGAGAAGCTCAGCATAGATGTTGCAGCCCTTGCGCGGCGCCGCGATCGCATGGTCGAAGGCTTGAGGGCAGCGGGATACGACCTGCCGGTGCCTGAAGGTACCTTCTATCTCATTCCACGCTCCCCAATACCGGACGACTTGGCCTTTGCGGCACGTCTCGCGACTGACGGTGTCTGGGTGCTGCCCGGCAGCGTCGCCCAATTGCCTGGACGTCTGCGCATCAGTTTAACTGCAAACGACGGCATGGTGGAGCGCTCTTTGCCCGTCTTTGCGCGAGCGATCCGGGAAGTCGCACCCTAACTCCTGGCGAGCAGGAATGCAGAGTGGCATACCCAGGCGCAGTACGGCCCGAACTACGTCAACGTGGTCTCGCTTGCCCACTGGCTGTTCGGCGAGCAGCGGGAGACAAAGGCTGCATCGCAGCGGTTGCATCTTCGAATTAATGAGAACAAGCGGACACCGTGGCGCCGCGGATAGCCGAAAACTCGAGGTGGTCTTCCGGTTATCATAAGAAGAAGCTAAAGTGTGGCCGGGAGGACGAGCGAGCGGCGACTGCCGCCGTTATGGAAAGCAAATCGTCGGCTACAGCGGGTGCAGACTGCTCGTCGCTCCAAAATCCCTACAAGCGGCGGTCGCATCGTGAGGCTGATAGCTGCACTGTCCGGGCGCGATGTGCTGGTTTATTCGGCGCCTGGGGTGGAGGGTGAGGTGGAGGAGAGCGTCAGTCTCAGTTGCCAGGTGGCGTTGCTGAAGCGGGAGCTCGGCGAGGCACTCGAACAGCAGGCAGCAACGAGCGAAATCCTGCGCGTGATCTCGACCTCACCTCGCGACGTGCAGCCAGTCTTCACCGCGATAGCGGAAAATGCAGCGCGGCTATGCGCGGCAGAATTTTGCTTCGTATTTCGTTTCGACAGCGAGCTCCTACACCCAGTTGCCTATCACGGGATTTCGCACGAAGGGATCGAAACGGTTCGTGCCAATTTTCCGCAGCCGCCGAGCAGAGGCAATGTCACAGGGCGTGCCTTCATCAGCGGTGCGATCGAGCAGATTCCCGATGTCTTTGCCGACCCTGACTACCAGATGCAATCGCTTGCGAAAATCGTGTCCTACCGCAGCGCCATCGGCGTGCCGCTGGTGTGGGAAGGACGTCCGATCGGATCGATTGCTGTTGCGCGACGCGCAGTCGGATACTTTCCGGAACGGCAGGTAGCTCTCCTGCGAACTTTCGCCGATCAAGCGGTAATTGCCATCGAGAACGCCCGCCTTTTCGAAGAGGCGAACGCGCTGTTTACCGATCTCAACACGCGCAATCTCGAGCTGAAAGAATCGCTGCAGCAGCAGACTGCAACGGCGGATGTTCTCAAAGTCATCAGCCGGTCGGCCTTCGACCTCCAAGCCGTACTCGACACCCTCGTCGAGTCGGCCGAACAACTCTGCGAGGCTCACGACGCGGTGATACTTCTCAGAGAGCAAGACACCCTCTATCTGAGGGCGCATCATGGGCCGATCCCGATCGATTTCCCTAGCTGGCCAGTGTCACGAAATTGGGTTACCGGGCGCGCCGTGGTGGACAGAAAGCCCGTCCATGTGCCTGATCTGACCGCCACGCCCGACGAGTTCCCGGACGGCTACGGCATGGCCGTCCGCATGGGGCATCGCACTACTCTGGCGGCACCTCTGCTGCGGCAGGAAGAGGCAATCGGGGCCCTTGTCATCCGCCGGACCGAAGTCAGGCCATTCACCGAAAAACAGATCGAGCTCGTTGAGACCTTTGCTGACCAAGCGGTCATAGCGATTGAGAACGTGCGGTTGTTTGACGAAGTAACGGCGCGAACTGCCGAGCTGACGGAGGCACTTGAGCAGCAGACCGCGACGGCCGAGGTGCTGAAGGTTATCAGTCGCTCTGCATTCGATCTGCAAGAAGTTCTGGATACCCTCGTAACCTCAGCCGCCCGCCTCTGCGAGGCGGACATGGCAACGATGACCAGGCCAATTGGCGACGCGCACTATCCTGTCGCTAGCTACGGGCTCTCGCAACAATTCAGCCAGTATCTTCGGGATCTTCCGCTGGAGCCGGGGCGCGGCACCATAGTCGGGCGAACCCTGCTCGAGGTTCGGCCGGTCCAGGTCGCCGACGTCCTTGATGATCCGGAGTACGCATTGCTTGAGGGGCAAAGACTTGGGGGCTTTCGGACTGTACTCGGAGTGCCGCTCTTGCGCGAGGGCAGCCCGATCGGCGTGCTCGCATTAACCCGCTCGACCGTGCGCACCTTCACCGAAAAACAAATCGAGTTGGCGTCGACATTCGCCGACCAGGCGGTGATCGCTATAGAAAACGTGCGTCTTTTTCAAGCGTTGCGGGCGAGAACCGAGGAGCTGTCGCGCTCGCTCGAGAATTTGAGAACCGCGCAGGACAGGTTGATCCAGACGGAGAAGCTCGCTTCGCTCGGACAACTGACAGCCGGGATCGCGCACGAGATCAAGAATCCCTTGAACTTCGTCAACAACTTCTCGGCGCTGTCCGTCGAGTTGCTCGACGAGTTGCAGCAAGCGCTCAACGGCGCGGCGGCAGGGGGCCCGGCGCGCGCCGAGATCGACGAGCTGGCCGCGATGCTCAGGGGCAATCTCGAAAAGATCGTCCGGCACGGCAAGCGTGCCGACTCCATCGTCAAGAACATGCTCCTGCACTCGCGCCAGGGGGAAGGCGAACGTCGGCTGGCCGATATCAACGCCCTGGTCGAAGAAAGCCTCAATCTCGCCTATCATGGTGCCCGCGCTGAGGCGCAAGGTTTCAATGTCACGCTCGAGAAGTCGCTCGATCCGGCGGCCGGGGAGGTTGACCTCTATCCGCAAGAGATCACGCGGGTGCTTCTCAACCTTATTTCCAACAGCTTCTATGCAACGAGTAAGCGCTCAGCTTCCGAGACTGGGGGCAGATATGAACCGACGTTGGCCGCGGTGACCAGGAATCTGGGCGACAGCATTGAGATCATCATCCGCGACAATGGCCCCGGCATCCCACCAGAAGTAAAGGAGAAGATGTTCAACCCTTTCTTCACGACCAAGCCTGCTGGTGAAGGAACGGGCCTCGGGCTTTCGCTCAGCCACGACATCATTGTCAAGCAGCATGCCGGTTCCATCGAGGTGGACACAGAACTCGGTCACTATACCGAGTTTCGCATCCGCTTGCCGCGGATGGCGGCTGTAGTCTCAAAGCCGGAGGGTAGATCATGAGCCTTCTTATCCTGGTGGTCGACGACGAGCCCGATATCGAGTTGCTCTTCCGCCTGCAATTCCGCCATGACCTGCGGACTGGCCGTTTCGTCATGGAGTTCGCGCAGTCGGCGGCAGCCGCACTCGAGCGGATCGCCAATGCCGCCGACGTCACACTCATTCTGATCCTGTCAGATGTTAACATGCCGGTGATGAGCGGGCTCGAACTGCTGCCGAAAGCGAGGAACATACGACCTGACGTGCCGGTGATCATGATCACGGCCTATGGAGATCCGGATACGAAACAGAGAGCTTTGGAAAACGGCGCCCAAGCGCTGCTGACCAAACCGATCGACTTCGTCGCGCTGCGAGAAGAAATCGACGTGCAAGTTGGGCGCGCGGCATGAGCACAAGTATCCTCGTTGTCGACGATGAGCCAGACCTGGAACTTCTCCTTGTCCAAAAGTTCCGCAAGCAGATTAGCGACGGCACGTTGCGCTTTTGCTTTGCCCACGACGGGATCGAGGCTTTGACCGTACTTGCGGCCAACCAGGACGTGGACATGGTACTGAGCGATATCAACATGCCGCGCATGGACGGTTTGTCGCTGCTGGCAAAGCTCCAGGAGAAAGACCAGGATCTATCCACGATTATCGTCTCTGCCTACAGCGATATGGCCAATATCCGCACGGCGATGAACCGGGGTGCCTATGATTTTGTGACGAAGCCGATCGATTTTCTGGATCTGGAGGCGACGATCGTCAAGACGATCCATCACGTGGAGACACTCCGCCAAGCGCAGCGCCGACAGGCGGCGGCCGAGCAGGCACGAGCGTCACTTTCCCGTTATTTTTCGCCCAATCTCGCCGAACGCTTGGCCAGCAGTGCCAATGTCCTCGACCTTGGCGGCACGCGCCGAGAGGTTGCCTCTCTCTTTACCGATCTGGCGGGTTTCACCACGCTGGTGGAGACGATCGAGCCGCAGGTTCTCGGGCCGCTTCTCAACGATTACATCGTTGGCATGACCGACATTGTATTTGACCATGAGGGTACGGTCGCAAAGATCATCGGTGACGCGCTCCACGTGCTTTTCGGGGCACCGTCCGATCAGCCGGACCATGCTAGTCGTGCGGTTGCCTGTTCGCTTGCGCTCGACGCGTTCGCGGGGTCTTTCCGCGAACACTGGACGAGGAAGGGAATACCTCTCGGCCATACCCGGATAGGAGCGCATGCCGGCACGGCTGTGGTCGGCAATTTCGGGGGAGGACGATTTTTCGACTACAGCGCCTACGGCGACACCATCAATGTCGCTGCGCGTCTCGAAGCAGCCAACAAAACGTTAGGCACCCGCATTTGTGTGAGTGGCAGCGTGGCCGCGAAAGCTCAGGGTTTTTGCGGTCGACCCGTAGGCGACCTCCTCCTCAGAGGCCGGTCCGAGCCGATCCGCGCATTCGAGCCGCTTAACGCCACCAAATGTGCCAGCCCGGAGACGCAGGCCTACATTGAGGCCTTCGAAAAACTGGAAGCTTGCGATCCTGGTGCGATTGCTTCTTTCGCCGCGCTGGTCGGTCGCAATGCGGAGGACCGGCTTGCCAGCTTCCATCTGAAGCGCCTGCTAAACGGCGAAACGGCCACGACAATCATCCTGTAGTGTGGGCAGCCCCATTGGGAGCTGCCCATCTGCGAAGAGTTAATCTGCTATAGGCGTCTCGTCGATCTTGGTCCAGATGAGGCTCCATTCATCGCTTTCGCCTTCATTATGGGTGTAATGTCCGTGGTTGGCGATTTCGCCATCCGGCAAAGCGAAGCCGGGTGGCGCGAGACCGGGGAGTTTGAGGATACGGAGGACGTCGAACAGTTCCGCAAGTGTTGTAACGTGCTTGATTTCCTCACGACCGCGATACTTGATTGTCCAGGCGTAGAACGTCATACGTGCTACTCCCTCAAGCAATGCCTTCAAGCGCGATGATCCTCGTCCTGGCGCATCGCTCGCGAATGGCCTTAAGCCGACTGTACTCTGGCGAATTGTACCACCCCAACAACGCTGCCATGTCTGGAAACTCGACGACGACCAGGCGGTGCGGCTCCCAATCGCCTTCGAGTACCTTGGCCGCGCCGCCACGCCCGAGGTAGCGACCACCATACCGTTGCTCGGTCGCTGGCACGTCCCGTTTGTACTCTTCGAAGGCTCCGGCATCAAACACGTCGACGTCGGCGATGAGGTAAGCGGACATTGTTGCCCTCCTCGGCCAACACGCTACGCCAAGAGGCCCGAATTAGGTGCGAGCAGAACCCGGGCCTCGAGACGTCTTTTTCCACCTGGTGGCAGCGACCTGGGAGGCTTAGCCTCGAGGAAAAGTAAAAACCTCCGGCCAATCCAAATGGCGCTACTTGGATCGGGGATCTAAATTAGCAGATTCTAATAAGACGGCAATATGCAAGAACGCAGATGGGCCGTGCCATCCATCAGAGCAGGTGAATCATCCATTCGGCGGACGCTTCCGCTTGGCGAGTACCCCTTGTCGGCTCGCGCCTCTTTGCTGGTGCTTGGTTTTTCCATGGCGCACGGCGCTTACCCTCTAATGATAAATCGCAGGCGCCATCCTTGTATTCCTGCAGGCAAGGACGGTGACGGAGCCTGCCCGCCCGCGTCTCCAGACACCAACACGATCTCAGCCGCAAGCAGCGGCATCGTTAAGAAGGGCATTTTTGCGGCTAAGTTTCACCGACGGCTCTTGGGATTTATCCAGGCACGCAGCCTTCCCCGCGGTTGCTGGGTTAAGCCTGTCCACAACTATACTTTTGCTGCGTTGCAACATAGACAATACCGCGTTACTGTGGGCCGAGACCGCGGATTGAGAAAAGGTTCCGTCAGATGCTTGACGCAAGCACATCCAAACCGAACGATCTGGAAACCATCGCCCGCAGCGGCGGGGCCTTCCGTCGCATGGCTGCGCGCATCCCCACCTATCTTACGGACCTGCGCGAGAACCCGGCCTGGTTACCGATGTTCCTGCTGGCGCGGACGATGCCGTTCCGCAAGGCGCATTGGCTGACCGCCAGACCCGTGCGATCGAGTGCAAGTGCTGCGCCTTCGATGTTCGGTGACCTGAGAGCCGAAGCTGTTGCGGCCGAACTCAGGCGAACAGGTATCGCTACCGGTCTTACACTGCCGGCGCCGATTCAAACGGAAATCGCCCGCTTCGGCCAGGAAACACCGTGCTTTGGCAACTTCGATCGCAAGCTTGAGTTTCTCGCCGGTGAGCACGCAGACGCCGAGCGGCGCTTTGGCCGCACGATACTGAGCGGTCATCATTTCGAGCGGGTTCTGCACTGTGACGCCGCTTTGGCGGTGCAGCGGGACCCCTTGCTTCTCGACGTGGCAAGGCACTATCTCGGTGGCGAAGCCAAATTGATCACGACGCGCACATGGTGGAGCTTCCCGACGAAGTCGGCCTCGGAAGCCGATCTTAGCCGCGCCTCGTTCAAGTTCCATTTCGATCTCGACGATTGGCGGATGTTGAAATTCTTTTTCTACCTCTCCGACGTCGATGCCGATGCCGGCCCGCATGTCTATGTGCGCGGCAGCCACAACCGCCGGCGTATGAAGCATCAATTGACACTGCTCGTTGGCCATCCGGCGGAAGAGGTGCTGGGTTTCTATGGTGAAGACAGCGCACTCACGCTGACCGGAAAGGCTGGCACGGGTTTTGTCGAAGACCCCTTTGGTTTTCATATGGGGACATTGGCAAAACAGTCCCCGCGCCTGATGATGGAGGTCGGGTTCGGCGTGTCGAAGCCGTCCGAACGCCGCTATCACGGTGAACCCGTCATCCGCTGAACTCGGCGGCAACGGAAAGCCGCCGCCGAGCGATTGCGCCGAAACTACCGTTCAGTGCTGGCCGTTTTCGTGTCGGCCGTAGCACCGTTGTCGCTTCCCGCATTTGTTCCGTCGGTGGTACCTTTGTTCTTTTCCTGACCCCAGCCATTGTTTCCCTTGGCGGTGGTCTCAGGCGGGCAGTAATCGCCCGCGTAGGCGACAACGCTCGCGCCGGCAAACAGCATCGCGATGCTGAGAGCGACAGATTGCATTAACTTTCTTGATGTCATCATGGCCTCCCTTGTGCCAAACTTAAGCCCTTAAACATGAGCTTACCGGGCGGCGATGTCACGTTGGCGCTTGTGAGGTCTGGCTTGACCAGACGGGGTAGAAATTCCCTCGAAGCTTCGTCCATCCGAAGTACACGGAGACGCCGGTGCGCAGGGCGGGCATTATGTTGCCCCCGCCGGCGTGCCGGTCTGACCTTTGCGAGCAAAGGGCAGAGTCGTCGGAACGTTTCCGCGCGCGCCGGCCGCCAAGATGCGCTTATTCTGTTCGAAGCTGTAGCTCCGAACCTGGCGTTGTGGTGCAAAGAATATAGCAACTACGTCTATTGGTAGAATTGCCGATGGGCGAGAAGCGCGCCACGGCGGGCGGTTGGCAGAGGCGTTGGCTAAAATGGGCAAGACCCGAGCGGTTTGCGAGACAGCACCGCTCGGGTCTCCGGTCGCGTCTCCCACGAGTGATGGTCGCGCCATGTAGAGGCTTCATGCGGGGGATCGACAAAACCTCCAGCCGATCAAGGAACGTAGCTCTGATTGGCCTTATTATATTAGCGAAAGCTAAGATAGTATGCAATATGAGCGTTCGTCACTATCCAGATTCGCGGGCAACGATCCTTGACGCCGCCTTACGAGAGCATGCCCGGATGGGATTCGATGATTGGCGGCGGGGATTTCGAGTGTCGCCCGATTTCCAATGCGCAAATGATCCGTCGCTTCATCCGCCCGCCACGGCGCTGCATAAGCCGCTGAAAGCGGATGACCTATACGTGCTTCGATCGTCAAGGGATGCTTGCTCAGACGTGGTCTGCGGGCATATTCTGGGCATTTCGCGGGCCTGCCCCAGCGCTCAGCCACGCTGGTAGGCGCGGCGATAAAAGGGAGGTTAATTATGAAAATCGCATCGATATTTGCCGTCGGATGGATCGGATTCTGCGCAATTGCCTCCTTTGCCTCGGCAGAGGATGCGCACACAATGATCGTGCCGGATGACGTCAAGTGGGCCGCGGCCCCCAAAATGCTTCCAGCCGGCGCAGAAGTGGCAGTCTTGTTCGGCAATCCCACCAAGGAAGGTTTGTTTGTCCTTCGGCTGAAAGTACCATCCGGGTATGCAATCGCACCGCACACGCATCCTGCAGATGAGGTGGTCACGGTCATCTCAGGCACTGCAATGCTCGGAATGGGTGAAGCCGCCGATCGCAGCGCGACCAAGGCACTACCTGCGGGAAGCTTCTTCGCGCTGCCTCCCGACATGGCGCATTTCGTTTACTTCGACGAAGAGACTGTTGTCCAAGTCACCACCAATGGACCGTGGGGTCTTAAGTACGTCAATCCGTCGGATGATCCTCAAACGTCGCAATAGGTAGCCCCGGGCTTGAGTGCCAAAACGCCCCCGCCGCCCAGCGCGGCGGGGCGGGTAAAACATTCGTGCGGGATACATGCAGTTGAGGTGCTCACCACGGCACATTTGGCGAGTTCGCGTAGGGAGATTGCGTCATCCGCAGGGGCGCCAAGCCAGTCGCCAATCTCGACTGATTACGGAAATCCGTTTCGGTTGTTTGAAATGTCGCAACTGCAAATCCGTCAATCGAATAAATTCAATGACTTGAAAAAATACAGAAAAGGACTTGTTCGATCGAGAAAATCATGGCGGCAATGGCCCATCGCAAGGGAGATTTCCGATGCACACCAAACCAAATGCCCCGGTTCTTGACAGCTACTGGATGCCATTTACCGCCAACCGGCAATTCAAGGCGGCACCACGTCTACTCGAGTCGGCTGAGGGGATGCACTACACTGCGACCGACGGCCGCAAGATTCTCGATGGCACGGCGGGGCTATGGTGTGTCAACGCCGGCCACGGGCGGCGCCAGATCGCAGCGGCGGTCGAGCGTCAGTTGACCACACTGGACTATGCGCCGTCTTTCCAGATGGGCCACCCGATCGCGTTCGATTTTGCCGAGCGGTTGGCGGAAATTGCGCCGGGCGGGCCGGACAATCGGCTCGACCGGGTTTTCTTCACGGGTTCCGGCTCGGAATCGGTGGATACGGCATTGAAGATTGCCATCGCCCACCAGCGTGCCATCGGTCAGGGCACGCGAACCCGGCTGATCGGGCGCGAGCGCGGATATCACGGCGTCGGCTTCGGCGGTATTTCGGTCGGCGGCCTGGTCAACAATCGCCGTGTCTTCCCGCAACTCGCCGGCTCCGACCATCTGCGGCACACTCATGATCTTGCCCGCAACGCCTATGTGAAGGGCCAGCCCGAGCACGGAGCGGAGCTTGCCGACGATCTCGAGCGCCTGGTTGCGCTTCACGGCGCCGAAACGATCGCGGCCTGCATCGTCGAGCCCGTGGCAGGCTCGACCGGCGTGCTCGTGCCGCCGAAAGGCTATCTCGACCGGCTGCGGGCAATCTGCGACCGTCACGGCATTCTCCTGATCTTCGACGAGGTCATCACCGGCTTCGGCCGCCTTGGCGCCGGCTTCGCGACGGACTATTTCGGTGTCCGTCCGGACATCGTCACAACCGCGAAGGGATTGACCAACGGCGCGATCCCGATGGGGGCCGTCTTTACCAGCCGCGCCGTGCATGACGCGCTGATGCATGGGCCTGAAAGTCAGATCGAGCTTTTCCATGGCTACACTTATTCCGGTCACCCGGCAGCATGCGCCGCGGGCCTTGCCACGCTGGAGATCTACCGGGACGAGGGGCTTTTCACGCGCGCTGCCGAACTCGAAACAGCATGGCACGACACCCTGCACTCCCTGAAGGGCCTGCCGCATATCGTCGATATCCGCACCATAGGCCTGATTGCCGGCATCGAGCTTGCATCCCGCGACGGCGCAGTCGGCGCGCGCGCCTATGACGTCTTCGTCGATTGCTTCCAGAAGGGCCTGCTGATCAGGGTTACCGGCGACATCATCGCCTTCTCGCCGCCCCTCATCATCGAGAAGGAGCAGATCGGCGAGATCGTCTCCGTGCTTGGCGATGCCCTGAAACGGGCCTTGTGATTGATGTGCCGGCAGCGCGGCCGGTGTCGGGTCGCGCTTCGGTATCGTGCCTTCGAAAAGTCCTATTGGCAGTTGAAATGTGAATGGTCTGTTAACGTGTAGCCCATTCACACCTCGACGCCGGCTTCGTCAAAACTGCGGATGGGAACACTCTCCCGACACGATGCGTTATGCCATCGGCCGAGTACTGCTCGGCTACCGCATCGAGTGGGGCTAAGAAGGAAAAAACGATGAATAAATCTGTCGCGATGATGCTTTTCGCCGTGTCAATGGGCGCAACCGGCGGTACCGCCGCCAGAGCGGCCGATCTGCGGGCCAACGACCCGGTCCCGACGTACCAGGAATCGGACGTCCGCGGCGGCGTAAAGATCGGTTATCTCCAGTGCGATGTCGGCGGCGGCGCCGGCTACGTTCTGGGGTCCGCCAAGGACATCGACTGCGTATTCCACTCCGCTGTCGGTGAAGAGCGCACGGACCACTATACCGGTGCGGTGCGAAAGATGGGCGTCGACCTCGGCTTCACGACCCGCAGCAAGCTGGTCTGGGCAGTCTTTGCGCCGACGGCGGGCTATCATCAGGGCTCCCTGAGCGGCCTCTATCAGGGGGCGAGCGCTGAGGCGACGGTCGGTGCCGGCGTCGGCGCCAATATTCTGGTCGGCGGCACGTCGGGTTCGATTCACCTCCAGACGGTCAGCGTCACGGGGCAGATTGGCCTGAACCTCGCTGCCGGCGGCACTTCTGTAACCCTCACTGCCATAAACTGAGCGCTCGCCAACGGACGTTGGCCGAAACCACAGACCACCGCATGGTTGCGCGTCAGCCATGCGGTGTTCTTTGCGCGAAGTGCAATACCGCCTACTCATCATGGGTCGAGCCGGCAGCGCGAAAACGTTCCTCGAATTCGCGCCGCAGGCTGCGCCGCGTCTCTGCCGCACGCAGGCGGCGTTCGCGTATCTCATCGGCCGGCTTATAGATCGGCACAGTGGTTGGGCGCCCTTCCGCATCCACGGCAACCATCGTGAAGTAGCAGGAATTGGTGTGCCGTCGCTCACCGGTGCGGATATTCTCCGCCTCGACCCTTATGCCGACTTCCATGGAGGTCCGTCCGGCGTAGTTGATCGAAGCGCGAAAGGTGACGAGTTCACCGACATGGATCGGCTGGCGAAAGACGACCTGATCGACAGACAAAGTCACGGCATATTCCTGCGAATATCGCGACGCACAGGAGTAAGCGACCCGGTCCAAGAGATTGAGCAGCGCCCCGCCATGGACCTTGCCGCTGAAATTCGCCATGTCGGGCGTCATCAATACGACCATCTCGAGTTGGCTCGTGTCGTGACCGTCTTGCATGCTCAATCTCCAACTCCAATTGCCACAGCGCCGATCGCATCAGGCACACAGTGTCTCAACCCGGATTGGCAAATGTAGGCGAGATTAAAAAAACGGGATAGGTGTCAATACCGAAGATCGGAAAAAATATGCAGAAACAACTCCAATATATCAATATAACAAATTGTTTTTAAACGCTAAATATTAGTCTCTATCAGCAAAACGGGTCGCTCCGGTTTCTTGCGCGATTAACACTGGCAAAAACCCTCCTAAGTATCTATATTGAAATCATAATCTTACCTTTGGCTGGGCAGCAACATGGGATCAAGTGCCTACCTGGATCGAACCGTATTTTGAGGAGAGTATCCCGCCGCCCCATCTTTCCTTTCGCGGATGTCCCCGCGGCGGTCCAGGCGGCGGACACTTGCCGGCCCGGTCGTGATCCTGATTACGTCACACGTATTTGATCATCGCAGGTTGTGCCGATGCCCGGAATCGGCAAGCCTGTCCTGAACAAAGGCCTTGGCGTCGCCGACCGCAGTCCTCAAATCGCCACCGCTGGCCAGCCGCGCCGCAATTGCGCTCGCCAGCATGCAACCGGTCCCGCGCATCGAGACGGCAAGGCGAGGAGCCGAGAAGCACTGGACGGCGTTGCCTGCCTGAACAAGTATATCGACCGAGTCCAGGCCGTCGCCATGGCCTCCCTTGACAAGAACCGCTTGCACCCCGGCGGCAACCAACTCTCGTGCCTGGGCGATTGCAGCCTCCCGCGGTTCGTTGTTCATCGGACCTGTGAGAAGCGAAAGCTCCGGCAGGTTCGGTGTAATCAGAGCGCATTGGAGAAACAGCCGATGCAACGAGGCTTTCGCGTTCGGGGCAAGCAGTACGCCGCCCGATGAGGATGCAAGAACCGGATCGAGCACCACCGGAATATCCGGATGGTCCGTCAGAACCGTAGCGACGGCCGTAATCGTCGCGGCCGTTGCCAGCATACCGATCTTGATCGCATCGACGTGATTGGATGTAAGTGCAGCGCGCATCTGCTGGAGGACGCGCTCTGGCGGAATGGCATCGACATGCTGAACGCCGTGATGGCTCTGGACGGTCACCGCGGTCACTGCCACCGAGGCCTTCACCCCAAACGCGGCCAGTGTCTCGATGTCACGGACGATGCCGGCGCCGCCCGAGGAATCCGAGCCGGCGACCACAAGCACATGCGGCCACGTCTTCATCGAAATTGCGCCGTCCGCTCAATCCACTCTCGCGTGCGCGCTTGCGGATCCGCACTGAGGGTGATGTCGGTGACGACGGCGGCACTGTCGGCGCCATGGGCAAAGACGCTGCCGATACGCGCGGTGTTGATCCCGCCGATGGCGACAAGTGGCAGGTTGCCGATACGCACCTTCCAGTCGCGCAGCCTGTCGAGACCCTGCGGCGCCCATGTCATTGCCTTGAGGATCGTCGGCCAGACCGGCCCGAGCGCCACGTAGTCCGGCGCTGCTTCCAGCGCCGTCTCGAGCTCCGCCTCGTCATGGGTAGAGAGGCCGAGCTTCACGCCCGCGCAGCGGATGGCGGCGAGATCGGCGGTGGCCAGATCCTCCTGGCCGAGATGGACGAAATCGCAACCCTCGTCGATCGCCATCCGCCAATAGTCGTTGATGATGAGCTGGCAGCCATGCGCCGCGCAGATCGTTTTCGCGCGGCGGATGTTTTGGCGCAATTCGGCCGCGGTGCAATCCTTCTTGCGCAGCTGGACGAGCTTCACGCCGAGCGGCACCAGGCGCTCGATCCAGTCGGCACTGTCGACGATCAGATAGAAGGGATCAAGCTTCATGAAAACACCGCCTTGCCGATGACCGGTGTCGAGGGCACCGCCATGTCGCGCGGTTCGAGCATGCCGGCTCGAAAAGCAATGCGACCCGCTTCGATCGCGCCGGTAAACGCCGCAGCCATCGCCGCCGGATCGGCAGCACCGGCAACGGCGGTGTTCAGCAGCACCGCATCGTAACCGATCTCCATGACGATGGCGGCATGGGATGGCCGCCCGATGCCGGCATCGACGATCAGCGGGATATCCGGAAATTGCGCCCGCAAGCTGCGCAAGGCCGGCAGGTTGACCGGCCCCATGGCCGAGCCGATCGGCGCGCACCAGGGCATCAGCACTTGGCATCCCGCTTCCATGAGGCGTTCCGCCACCACGAGGTCATCGGTCGTATAGGGAAAGACCTTGAACCCTTCGCCGCTCAGGATGCGGGCCGCCTCGACCAACGCGAACACGTCGGGCTGCAGCGTGTCGTGGTTGCCGATCACCTCCAGCTTGATCCAGTCCGTGGCAAATACCTCGCGGGCCATCTTTGCCGTCAGCACCGCTTCTGCAACAGTGTGGCATCCCGCGGTGTTGGGGAGAACCCTGACGCCAAGCGTTCGGATCAGCTGGAAGAAGGCGCCGCCCGCGCGGCTGCCCGCCATCTCGCGGCGAAGCGACACAGTGACGATGTCGGTTTTTGATGCACGCACCGCCTCGGCGAGGATGGCCGGCGAGGGGTAGCGCGCCGTTCCGAGCAGCAGGCGAGAGGCAACGACGTGTCCATAAAGCTCAAGCACCGTCAACCTCCCTGCATGGGAGAGAGGATTTCGATGCGGTCGCGGTCGCAAAGGGTAAAATCCGAGCGATCCTCGCGATGGACCAGTTCGCCATTGACGGCTGTCGCCAGCCACTCGCCCTCGTATTCAAGCGAGGCGAGAAGGTCCGAAAGGACGGAGATATCCGTGTAGTGGTCTTCGCCGTTGATTGTCAGTTTCATCGGCCAGCTCCGATCTGAAGTGGAATGATGTTGCGTTCGGAAGGGGCAAGCAAGCTTGGGCGAACCAAAGACTGTTGCCCGTTGTCAGCTTGCATACCGACGATGCAGGTTGCGGCGTCCTTCGCCATTGAGGGAGCGAGCAGAAACCCGTGGCGGTAAAAGCCGTTGAGGCGGATGGCGCTTCCATCGACCGAGAGGCGTGGCAGATTGTCGGGGTAGGCAGGGCGCACGCCGGCGCCGGTTTCGATCACGCGCGCCTCTCCGAAGGTCGGATGAAGCGTATAGGCGGCGTTTAGAAGCTCCATCAGCGACCGGGCACTCACCGGTCCCGCATCGTCGCTCTCGATCATGGTCGCGCCGATCATGAAACGGCCATCGCCGCGCGGAACGACGTAGAGCGGGATGCGCGGATGCAGCAGCCGGACTGGGCGCGACAGGCTCACGTCGGGCGTTTCCAGCATCAGCATCTCGCCGCGCACGCCGCGCAGTTCCGCCGCCTGGCCGATTGCGTTTGCCCCGGTGCAATCCACGACATGATCGAACCCGGCCTCCGGAAAATCTGGCCCGGCGCCGAGATGAAAGCGTACGCCGCTCGCCTGCAGCCTGCCGTAGAGAGCCGTTATTGCACGACGCGGATCGAGATGCGCCTCGTGCCGGAAATGCAGTGCCTTTCGGAACCGCCCGGCGAGATCGGGTTCCAGGGCGGCGATGTCATCCGCATCCAGCCAGTCGCAGCCGGACGTGCGGGCCGCGAAGCGGGCAAGCTCGCCGGTATCGCGCTGCGGCGCGACGACCAGTGTGCCTTTGCAGATGACGTGGCCGGGCAGGACTGTGTGCCACCAGTCGGCAGCCTCGCGTCCGAGCGCCAGCACGGTGTCGGGTGCACTTTCACTTTCGCACCAGGGCGCCAGCATGCCGCCGGCAAACCAGGAGGCGCCGCCGCCGACGTACCGTGCGATCTCCGCCACCTCGACGGCGGCGCCTCTCGCCGTCAGCTCATGGGCAAGCGTGAGACCGGCAACGCCGGCCCCCTTGATCAGGACGCGCATGATCACTCTCCTGAAGGCGCGACGGTCCCATCCGCACCAAGCGGCATATAGAGTTCGCCGCCGGCCTGGAACTTCGCGGCCATGGCTTCGAGGCCCTCTTTCTGGGCCTCGGCGCGAATGTCATGCGATATCCGCATGGAGCAGAATTTTGGCCCGCACATCGAGCAGAAATGCGCCACCTTGTGGGCCTCCTTCGGCAGGGTTTCGTCGTGGAAGGAGCGGGCTGTTTCCGGATCGAGCGAGAGATTGAACTGATCCTCCCAGCGGAACTCGAAGCGGGCGCGCGACAGCGCATCGTCGCGAACCTGCGCTGCGGGGTGCCCCTTGGCGAGATCGGCTGCGTGCGCCGCGATCTTGTAGGTGATGACGCCAACCTTGACGTCATTGCGATCGGGCAATCCCAGATGCTCTTTCGGCGTGACGTAGCAGAGCATCGCCGTGCCGAACCAGCCGATCATGGCAGCACCGATGCCCGAGGTGATGTGGTCGTAGCCTGGCGCAATGTCGGTCGTCAGTGGCCCGAGCGTATAGAAGGGCGCCTCGCCGCAGACTTTCAGCTGCTTGTCCATGTTTTCCTTGATCTTGTGCATCGGCACATGGCCGGGGCCCTCGATCATCACCTGGCAATCCTTCGCCCAGGCGATCTGCGTCAGTTCGCCGAGCGTCTCGAGTTCGGCGAATTGCGCGGCGTCGTTGGCATCGGCGATCGAGCCCGGGCGCAGGCCATCGCCGAGCGAGAAGGAGACGTCATAGGCGCGGCAGATGTCGCAGATTGCCTCGAAATGCTCGTAGAGGAAGCTCTCCTTGTGGTGATGCAGGCACCACTTGGCCATGATCGAGCCGCCGCGCGAGACGATGCCGGTGACGCGGTTGACGGTGAGCGGAATGTAATGCAACCGGACGCCGGCATGGATGGTGAAGTAGTCGACGCCCTGCTCGGCCTGCTCGATGAGGGTGTCGCGGAAGACCTCCCAGGTGAGATCCTCGGCAATGCCGTTGACCTTTTCCAGTGCCTGGTAAAGCGGCACCGTGCCGATCGGGACGGGCGAATTGCGGATGATCCATTCGCGGATGTTGTGAATGTTGCGGCCGGTCGAGAGATCCATGACGGTGTCGGCGCCCCAGCGCGTTGCCCAGACCATCTTCTCGACTTCCTCGGCCATCGAGGAGGTGACGGCCGAATTGCCGATGTTGGCGTTGATTTTCACCAGGAAATTGCGGCCGATGATCATCGGCTCGGCTTCGGGGTGATTGATGTTGGCTGGAATGATCGCCC
Organism: Rhizobium giardinii bv. giardinii H152; assembly: GCF_000379605.1. GTDB lineage: Bacteria > Pseudomonadota > Alphaproteobacteria > Rhizobiales > Rhizobiaceae > Pararhizobium > Pararhizobium giardinii. The sequence continues at coordinate 209,159 of NZ_KB902724.1, forward strand.
GGCCGGCCGCGACCTCGGCCCGGACGAATTCCGGCGTGACATGATCGGGAATATGGGCACCGAAACTTTCGCCGTCGCGGACGAGCGCTTCCTTTGCAGCCTTGCGGCCGAGGTTTTCGCGGATGGCAATATATTCCATTTCCGGCGTGATGATCCCGGCCCGCGCGTAGGCAAGCTGGGTGACGGCCTTGCGGTCCCTGGCCTTCAGCGGCGAGTTGCGGATCGGAAATTCCGGCGTTAGCCGTTCGCCCGTGGCATAGCCGTTGTCTTCCGGTTTGACATGTCGGCCCTCATACGCCTCGACGTCGCCGCGGGCAGTCACCCAGGCGGCGCGCAGTCGCGGCAGGCCGGCGTCGATCGAGACGGCATGCGATGGATCGGTGTAGGGCCCGGAGCTGTCATAGACGGTGACGGGCGGCTCGCCGGATGTCGGATGAAGTGCGATCTGGCGCATTGGCACGCGAATGTCCGGATGCATCTCCCCGGCAACATGGATCTTTCGCGATGCGGGCAGCGGCCCGGTCGTGACGGTCGGAGTGAGGTTTTTTGCGGCAATATTCATGGTTTGAGGCTCCAAATTTTAAGGTTGGAGACCCAGTCATCAAAGCCGGAATGATGAAAAGACGCCGACGCGAGTCCACAAATGGAATTCGAGCCGCAACAGCGCTTGCACCGTCCCTACGCCAGTATGAACTGGATCAGGTTCAACGGGTCACTGCGCTGATGAAGGCGGCAAGGCCGCCTGTCACGCCAGCAGTATCTCAGCCCCTTGTCGGGACCCCCCTGGTGAATGCAGCAAGTAAGGCATGGTTCAGGACGGCCCGTCAAGGCCTTGTTGGCGCGACTGGCGCGACTGGGCGTGAAGCGGCGGCTGCTCTTTTGCGCCTGCATGGCAAGCTGTAAAGATTTTCAATGATTTCAGTCTTTGTCTCGACAGCGCGGCTGTGGCAAATTATCTATAAAAAATGACCTCGACGCACGAAGACACCATCGCCAGCCGTATCAGCCGCATCCTTGCCGACAGGATCGTGACGGGGGAGCTCGATCCGGGCACGAAATTGCGCCAGGATCATATCGCCGAGGAGTTCGGAACGAGCCATGTGCCGGTGCGCGAAGCCTTTCGCCGGCTGGAGGCGCAGGGCTTGGCGGTCAGCGAGCCGCGCCGCGGCGTGCGGGTCGCGTCTTTCGATCTCAAGGAAGTCCGCGAGGTAGCACAGATGCGGGCGGCGCTGGAAGTCCTGGCGCTTCGGCACGCGGCGCCACACCTGACGCCGTCGATCCTCGATCAGGCAGAGGAAGCGACGGTCGCCGGCGACAACTCCCGCGACGTTCGGTCCTGGGAGGAGGCCAACCGGCGCTTTCACAGCTTGATTCTGGCACCTTGCAGCATGCCCCGCCTCCTGACTTCGATCAACGATCTGCACGCCGCCAGCGCGCGTTTTCTGTTTGCGAGCTGGCGTTCGGAATGGGAAGTCCGTACCGATCACGACCATCGTGCGATCCTGACGTTTCTGCGCCAGGGCAATATCGAAAATGCCGCTGCCGTCCTTGAGCGCCACGTGCAATGGATCGGCCAAAAACCAGTCCGGAACGCCTCAGGAACGACGCGCGAGGCCTTCGCGATCGTCGGCTGACCGCCGGCTGACCGGTGCCTGTCAGCTTCTTGCCTGACATAGACCCACCCGTGTCCGGCACAGAAGCTCAAATCTTCTCTTGATTGCAGTTTTATAGCTACTCAACGAAAGGGCGCTTGCGTCCGATTGCGTCGCGATAAATTATAGATAATATCAACTCTTATCTATACTGGTATTTGCAAGCAGTCGCATCGAAGGGAGCCGATCGAGAATGTTGCACGAAAACACAGCCGAGAACCGCGCAGAAGCGCCTAAAAGTGCCCTGGAGAAATGCACGTCGCTCGCGCAGGCTAAAATTATCTATAATTTGCCGTTCAATGATTTGCTGTATCGCGCCCAAACCGTTCATCGCGCCAATTTCGATCCCAATGCCGTGCAGTTGAGCCGGCTTTTGTCGATCAAGACGGGCGGCTGTGCCGAGGATTGCGGTTATTGCAGCCAGTCGGCCCATTCGCCGACCGGTCTCAAGGCTTCCAAGCTCATGATGGTCGAAAAGGTCGTCGCCGAAGCGCGCAAGGCAAAGGCTAAAGGGGCCACTCGCTACTGCATGGGCGCTGCCTGGCGCAGCCCGAAGGACCGCGACATGGAAACGCTCGTTGCGATGGTCGGAGGCGTCAAGGCGCTTGGAATGGAAACCTGCATGACACTCGGCATGCTGTCGCCCGCCCAGGCCGGCGAGCTGGCTAAGGCCGGCCTCGACTACTACAACCACAATATCGATACGTCGGAAGAATTCTACTCCGAAATCATCACCACGCGCACCTTTGCCGACAGGCTGGAGACCCTGTCGAACGTGCGCGAAGCGGGCATGAAGGTCTGCGCCGGTGGCATCCTTGGCATGGGCGAAACGACGGACGACCGCATCTCCATGCTGGTCACGCTCGCCAATCTCCAGCCTGCGCCCGAGAGCGTGCCGATCAACATGCTGATTCCCATACCCGGTTCGCGTCTCGCCGATGCCGAGCCGGTCGATCCCGTAGAATTCGTCAGGACCATCGCGCTCGCCCGCATCCTCATGCCGTCCACGCACGTCCGACTGTCGGCCGGACGCACGCAAATGAGCGACGAAATGCAGGCACTCTGTTTCTTCGCCGGCGCCAATTCGATTTTTGCCGGCGATACACTGCTCACCACCGAGAACCCGGGCGAGGATCACGACACGGCACTGTTCCGGCGCCTTGGTCTAAAGCCCATGGAGCTGGAGCCGGCTGAATGACGCCGACGCGGCTCGCACGCTACGAAGCGACGCTGGCGGGGCTGGAGCGCAGGGAGCGGCTTCGGACCCTGATGGCGCGGGACGGCGTCGATTTCAGCTCGAACGATTACCTCGGCTTTGCCGGTTCGACACGGCTGGCAACGGCGATCACGGCAGCGCTCCAGCGTGGTGTACCCGTCGGTGCGGGCGGCTCGCGGCTGTTGCGCGGTAACCATCCGGAACATGAAGCGCTGGAGGCAGAGGCTGCTGCCTTTTTCGGGGCCGAGCGCGCCCTTTATTTTAGTACCGGCTTTGCCGCCAACGCCGCGCTCTTCTCAACCTTGCCGCAGCGCGGCGATCTCATCGTGCATGACGCGCTCGTGCATGCCAGTGCGCACGAGGGGATGCAGGCGAGCCGGGCACAGGCGGTGCCCGCAGCGCACAACAACGTCGCCGCGTTCGAAGAGGCGATCGTCGGCTGGCGGCAGGGCGGCGGCACCGGCCATCCGTGGATCGCAGTCGAAAGCCTCTATTCGATGGACGGCGATCGCGCGCCGCTCGCAGCACTTGCGGCCCTTGCCGAACGCCATGCCGGCTTCCTGGTCATCGACGAAGCGCATGCGACCGGAGTGTTCGGTCCCGGCGGCCGTGGTCTCGCCGCCGACCTTGAGAACCGCAGGAACGTGATCGTGCTGCACACCTGCGGCAAGGCCCTCGGGGTCTCCGGCGCGCTGCTCGGTGCAAGCATGGCGCTGTGCGACTATCTGGTCAACCGGGCGCGTGGCTTCATCTATTCGACCGCGCCGTCGCCGCTGATGGCAGCTGCCGTGCGCGAAGCCCTGCGAATGCTCGTGGATGAGCCAAAGCGGCGCGCGGATTTCGACGCGTTGCGCAACTTTGCCAACAGGGAACTTGCCGAAAAGCTTGGGATGGAGGGTAGCGGCTCGCAAATCCTGCCCGTAATCATCGGCGACAACGGCCGGGCGGTGCGGATCGCCGCGCGTATGCGGGCCGAAGGCTTCGACATCCGGGCCATTCGCCCGCCGACCGTTCCCGAAGGCACGGCGCGGCTGAGGATCGCGATCACGCTCAACGTCGATGAAAGGGTCATCAGCCGCATGTTCGTGCGCCTGGCGGCCATCATGGCGGAGGAAACGCCGTGACGCGCTTCGTCGTGACCGGCACGGATACCGGCATCGGCAAGACGGTGTTTTCCGCCGCGTTGACTGCAGCACTTGGCGGCTCTTATTGGAAGCCGGTGCAGTCGGGGCTCAAGGAAGAAACGGACAGCCAGACCGTCAGCCGGTTGGGCTGCCTGCCGCCGGAACGCATTCTGCCGGAAGCCTATCGGCTCAGAACCCCCGCGTCGCCGCATCTTTCTGCGCGGCTCGACAACGTCGAGATCGCGCCCGAGACCCTGACGCCGCCACTGACCGACACGCCGCTCGTCATCGAAGGAGCCGGAGGTCTTTTGGTGCCGTTGACGGAAAACCACGTCTTCGCCGATGTCTTTGCGCGCTGGCGCATCCCCGCGATCCTCTGCGCGCGCACGGGGCTCGGCACGATCAATCACACGCTGCTGTCGCTCGAAGCGCTGCGCAACAGGTCCATCCCCATTTTCGGCGTGGCGTTTATCGGCGAGGAGGAAGCGGAAACGCAACGGATCATTGGCGCGATGGGGCAAGTGCGGGTTCTCGGGCGTCTGCCGCCCCTTGACCCGCTGACGCCGGCGCGCTTGCAACACACCTTTCGCGATCATTTCCCTCTTTCTTCCTTTCAGGGGAGGACGGCATGAACTCACCCGTCTGGCACCCCTTCACCCAGCATGCGCTAGAACCGTCGATGAAGCGCATTGTGCAAACAGGCGGCGCCTGCCTGATCGATGAGGACGGTTCGCGCATCCTCGATGCGATTTCTTCCTGGTGGGTCATTACCCATGGCCACCGCCATCCCGTGATCATGAGAGCGATCCAGGCGGCATGCGAGACCTACGATCAGATCATCTTCGCCGAATATACCCACGAGCCTGCCGAAACACTGGCGCGAGGCCTGGTCGAGGTCGCGCCGGCCGGGCTCACGCATGTGTTCTATTCTGACAGCGGCTCGACCTCCGTCGAAGTAGCGCTGAAAATGGCGCTCGGCTTCTTCCACAATTCCGGTGCGCCGCGCAGCCGGATCTGCGTCATGGAGGACGGCTATCACGGCGATACGATCGGCACGATGTCGGCAGGCGAACGCGGCGTCTTCAACGCGGCCTATGAGCCGCTGCTGTTCGGCGTCGACCGGCTGCCGTTTCCGGTGACCGGCCGGGAGCAGGCGACGTTCGATGCTTTCGAGCGTTTCTGCGCGACGGGCCAGGTGGCGGCGTTGTTGATCGAGCCGCTTGTTCTGGGGGCAGGCGGCATGCGCGTCTATCCGGCGACGATCATCAGCGAACTGAAACGGATCGCCGAACGCCACGATGTGCTGATGATCGCCGACGAGGTGATGACCGGCTGGGGGCGCGCGGGCAGCCTGTTTGCCTGCGAGCAGGCCAGTGTGATGCCTGATATCCTTTGCACGTCCAAGGGCCTGACCGGCGGCAGCCTGCCGCTTGCCGCGACGCTCTGCACCGCCGAGATATTCGAAGCGCATCTGTCTGCGGACCGTCGCCGGACGTTCTTCCATTCAAGCTCCTATACCGCCAATCCGATCGCCTGCGCGGCCGCGGTCGCTAATCTTGCCGTGTGGAAGGACGAGCCGGTGCGCGAGCGCATCGGCTCTCTAGTGGGCATGCAACAGGAGCGGCTTGCCCGTTTCCAGGAGGATCTGCGCTTCGCCAGTATCCGGCAGGCGGGCACGATCACGGCTCTCGATCTGCGCGTCCCGGCAGGCGGCTATCTGTCGGATGTCGGTCCCCGGCTCAGGGCCTTCTTTCGCGAGCGAAATCTGTTGATCCGGCCGCTGGGAAACGTGATCTACCTGATGCCACCTTATTGTGTCACAGCCGCCGAACTCGACCGGGCCTATGACGCCATCGACGAAGCGGCCGCGTATTTCGCGGCGGGGCGGCTTTGATGGGCGCGCGGTCGTCGCGGCTTGCAGGTTTCGGTCATTGCGTTCCTCATCGGCGTGTCGAAAACACCGAGATCGAGGAACGGCTCGGCCTGGAGGCGGGCTGGATCGAGCGTCGGACCGGCATCAGGGCGCGGCATTGGGCCGAGCCGGGCGATACGCTGTCGGGTCTTGCGGCGCGCGCCGGCGCGGCCGCCATTCGAGATGCCGGCATAGTCCCCGGCGATATCGCACTCACGCTTCTTGCTACCTCAACGCCAGATCATCTCTTGCCGCCTTCGGCGCCGCTTCTTGCCCATCAGCTCGGGCTTGCCAATTCCGGTGCGATCGATCTCGCCGGTGCTTGTTCCGGCTTCCTCTATGCGCTGACGCTCGCCGACGGCTTTGTCCGCGCGCAGGGCCGTCCGGTCCTGGTCGTTGCGGCCAATATATTGAGCCGCCGGATCAACCCGGCCGAGCGGGCAAGCGCGGTGCTGTTTGCCGATGCCGCAGGCGCCGTCGTGCTGATGCCGTCTGAGGCCGCCGACACGGGGCTACTCGGCGTCGACCTTGCGTCCGATGGCAGCCGCTACGACCTGATCTCGATTCCGGCTGGCGGAAGCAACCGGCCCTTTGCAGCGGACGTCGCAGCGAGCGAATGCCTGATGACGATGCGTGACGGCCGGGAAATGTATACGCAGGCGGTCGGGATGATGAGCCTGTGTGGCGAACGGGCACTTGCAAAAGCAGAACTCGCCGCCGCGGATGTCAGCCGTTTTATTCCGCACCAGGCAAACGCCCGCATCTTCGATGCCGTCTCAAGTCATCTTGGCATCGAAGCGGAAAAGACCGTTCGCACGATCATGGACTACGGAAACTCCTCGGCCGCTACGATCCCGCTTTCCCTTTCGCTTGCCCATCAGGTCACGCCATTTGCCGCGGGCGAAAAACTGCTGTTGACTGCGGCGGGCGCGGGACTGACCGGTGGCGCCTGCGTGATCGGTATTTGAGGAGATTTTTTTGTCAGCGGGGGAAAATTGCCTGCCCCGACGACAGCGGACCGGGCCTCCCCAAGGACGCGAACGGAACGCACGATGATATTGGAAGCATAATTTGAACACTCTCACGGATCGGTGGCGGGAGCTGGCTTTCCCGCCACTCGGCCAACTGCCTTCGCCGCCGCCATCAATGATAAGCGCTATACTGATAGGACGGAGTTGGCGATTGCTCGGCGAACCTCGGTCAGGGCATGATCTGATCGTTTGATAAAGATTGGAGAAGAGAGATCCGAGAGCCTGCTTCGGATCTTTCTGTCTAAGCGTGGATCCGTTCCGGCTCTACCAAATGGTATGGTTCTACAAGGCAGTCTGCAGGGATGCCCCACTCCTTGTGCAGCTTGCGGATCATATCGACAGTGAGCGCACGCCGCTTGTTCAAGACCTCTGAGGCGCGTGAGCGGGAATCGAAAAGGGCAGAGAGATCAACCTGGGTGCGGCCGGACATCTCCATGTGGGCTTTGATCAGTTCAACGGGGTCCGGGGCCTCGATTGCATAGTGCTTGTCTTCGTAAGCCTCGATGAGGGTGGAAAGAATATCGAAGCGATCGGCTTCCGCCGTGCCAAGTGCTGGCTGGCTGTCAAAATACCGCGCGACCTCTGCAATAGCCCATGCAAGATCATCATCTGTTCTGATGGCTCGAATGTTTTCCATTACACTGTCTCCGGGTTGATGGCGTCGTATTCCCTGTGAGTGCCAATGAACTTTATGAGCACTCGTCTGAACGGATAGGCGACGTGCACGACCAGGCGATATTTATTGCCCGAAATGTCGAAGATGAGGCGACTATCGCTTACAAAATCGACATTGGCGCCGAACATCGCCTTTACGTCTGCCGGACCTGTCCAGTCCGCTTTGCTGACAATCGCATGCCACGTTTTCAAAGGTGTTTCTGCTTGGCCATGAACCTCCCGGAACTGCTTCAATGTGGACTTCGCGATAATTTGCATGAATTATTAAATTCCCAAATTGGGAACAAATCAACAGTCGGTCGACTTTTTAGGTAACATCGTGCGACGGAATATTGTGGTACTTTCTACCTATTTCCGGACTTTCGGGTAAGCAACGACCGAACCCGCCTCGCGCCGGAAAGCTGCGGGGCTCTTCGACGTCCATTTGCGGAAGGCGCGGTGGAAGGCGCTGGGCTCGGAGAAGCCGACCTGGGCGGCAATGTCTCCAACACTGCTGTGGCCATGCAGCAGCATTTCGATCGCAAGGTCACGACGGATTTCGTCCTTGATGCTGGCATAACTTTGCCCTTCACTTTGCAGGCGGTGGCGCAGCGTCGATGGAGACATTTTCATCTGCGCGGCAAGTTCACCGAAGCTGGACCATGCCGACGGTGTCGCTTGCCGCAGCCGCTTGCGTACACTGGCGGCGAGGCCAGCGTCATACCGATAGCGCACCAGAATATTGGCCGGCGCGCCGCGGAGAAATTGCTTCAAGGCCTGCTCGGTTCGAACGATCGGCAGCTTCAGCACCGCGCGGTCGAAGGCAAGGCGGCTGACGGGTTGTGAAAACTGTACAGGCGCCCCGAAAAACAGGCGGTAATCGGCGCCCTGTTGCGGCTCGGCACAACGGAAGTCCACCCTGCGGATCGGGATGCGACGCCCGACCAGCCAGCAGGTGATGCCATGCAGCAGGATCCAGTAGGTGCGGTAGGCGAAGGCCGAGCGGGCCTCGCCCTTGTCCGTCAGCACGATTTCGGCGAGGCCGTCGCGGATAACGAGTTCGCCGTTTGGATCTTCGAGCACAACGCCGAGAAAACGCAAGGCACGCCGTAGCGCCTGTTCCAGGGTCTTTGCGTGCAGCACGCAATGGCAAAGCAGCGTGAAGCTGCCGCGGCGCATCGGGCGCCCGCCCATGCCGAAGAATTCGTCATCGACCGCGGCTGCAACCGCCAGCCAGAGGGCGCCATAGGCTTCAGCGGAAATCGGCCTTTCGATCACTGGCGGCAGGCCGAGCGACGCCAGCAGCGGCGCCGTCGGCTTGCCCTGCCGCCGCAGGCAATCCAGCGCCTCCTCCACGAAGGAGGGCGAGATCATCCGCCGGTCCGCATCTGCCATCGCTTCTCCTCCCGTATGGCAAAACTGGCCGAAAAATGAAGGACAGTTCTGTCATCGATTGCAATACTGCGTCGGCGTAGAGTCGCGCAAGATGGCGCAGTCAAAAAGGGCGCCAAGGATCAAGCGCGGCAGGGGAGGGCTGTAGATGGATCGAAAATCAGCACCCGTGCCCGTTCGAAAAGGGAGCGGACGATCATGTTGATCCCTGGCAAGGTCTTTGTGGTGACAGGTGGCGGGTCGGGCTTGGGCGCGGCCGTCGCCCGCATGCTGGTCGAGGCTGAAGCCAGCGTCGTCATTGCCGATGTCAACCTTGATGCCGGCGAGCGGATCAGCGCCGAACTGGGTACAACGAGCGCGCGTTTTGTGCGCACCGACGTCACCAGCGAAGCGGACGGTCTGGCGGCGGTCAACGCAGCGCTTGAGGCCTTCGGCCACCTGCATGGTCTGGTAAACTGTGCAGGCGTCGCGCCCGGCGAAAAGGTGCTGGGTCGCGACGGTCCCCATCGCCTCGAAAATTTCAGCCGCGCCATCGGCATCAATCTAATCGGCACCTTCAACATGATCCGTCTTGCGGCGTCGGTCATCCAGAACGAGGAACCGGACCGCGAAGGCGAGCGGGGCATCGTCGTCAACACCGCTTCGATTGCGGCCTTCGACGGACAGATCGGTCAGGCGGCATACGCGGCGTCGAAGGGCGGGGTCGTCGGCATGACCCTGCCGATCGCGCGCGAACTGGCGCGCCACGGCATCCGCGTCGTTTCGATCGCACCCGGCATTTTCGAAACGCCGATGATGGCCGGCATGCCGCAGGACGTTCAGGATGCGCTGGGCAAGGGCGTGCCCTTTCCGCCGCGGCTCGGCCGCCCTGCAGAATTTGCGGCGCTGGTGCGCCATATCTGCGAGAATACGATGCTGAACGGCGAGGTGATCCGCCTGGACGGCGCCTTGCGAATGGGGCCGCGTTAAGGCGAGCTCCGGGAGGTTGACATGGCAATGCTTGATCCAATCGTCATCGTCGGTTCCGCCCGCACCGCAATGGGCGCGTTTCAGGGCGAACTAAAGGATGCAACCGCTCCGCAACTCGGGGCTGCGGCCATTCGCGCCGCCCTCGAGCGCGGCGCCGTTTCCGCCGACGCGGTGGAGGAAGTGGTTTTCGGCTGCGTCCTGCCGGCCGGCCAGGGGCAGGCGCCGGCGCGACAGGCAGCGATCGGCGCTGGCCTGCCCTTCGCGACAGGCGCAAGCACCGTCAACAAGATGTGCGGCTCGGGCATGAAGGCGGTGATGCTGGCGCATGACCTAATCGCGGCCGGCAGCGCGAACATTGCTGTTGCCGGCGGCATGGAAAGCATGAGCAATGCGCCCTATCTGCTCGATCGTGCACGTGGCGGTTACCGGCTCGGTCATGGCCGCATCATTGATCACATGTTCCTCGACGGGCTGGAGGATGCCTATGACAAGGGAAGGCTGATGGGGACTTTCGCGGAAGACTGCGCTGAGGCCTATCAGTTTACCCGGCCCGCGCAGGACGATTTTGCGGTGACGTCGCTGACGCGCGCGCAGAAGGCTGTCGAGGAGGGACTTTTCGACGCCGAAATCACGCCCGTCACGGTGAAGAGCGCAAGAACGGAGCAGGTCGTCAGCCGCGACGAACAGCCCGGAAAAGCGCGATTTGAGAAAATCCCGACGCTTAAACCTGCCTTCCGTGAAAACGGAACGGTGACGGCCGCCAATTCCTCTTCGATTTCCGACGGCGCGGCCGCCCTGGTGCTGATGCACCGCTCCGAAGCCGATCGCCGGGGGCTCACGCCGCTTGCGACCATTGCCGGTCATGCGACCCACGCGCAGGCGCCCAATCTCTTCGCGACCGCGCCGATCGGTGCCCTGAACAGGCTCTCCGAACGGACCGGCTGGGATTTGAAGGATGTCGATCTTTTCGAGATCAACGAAGCCTTTGCCGTCGTTGCGATGGCCGCGATGCGCGACCTCGACCTGCCGCATGATAAGGTCAATGTGCATGGCGGTGCCTGTGCGCTTGGACATCCGATCGGCGCGTCCGGCGCCCGCGTCATCGTCACACTGCTGGCCGCGCTCGAACGTTACGGGCTGCAACGCGGCATGGCCTCGCTTTGCATCGGCGGCGGCGAGGCTACTGCCATCGCGGTCGAGCGGCCGTGATCGGGCTGGGAGGAGACCGATAGATGATCCTGACTGAACAGCAAGTCCAGATTCGCGACATGGCTCGCGACTTCGCCCGCGAACGCCTGATGCCAGGCGCCGCCGAGCGCGACGTGTCGCATTCCTTTCCGAAAGACGAATTGAAGGAGATGGGCGAACTCGGCTTCCTCGGCATGCTTGTGCCTGAGGCCTACGGGGGCTCGGAGACGGGAACCGTCGCCTACGCCGTCGCTATCGAAGAGATAGCCGCCGGCGATGGCCCTTGCTCGACGATCATGAGCGTTCACAGTTCCGTCGGCTGCGTGCCTATCCTCAAATTCGGGACGGAGGAACAGAAGCAGCGCTTCCTGCCCAAGCTCGCGTCCGGCGAATGGATCGGCGGTTTTGCACTGACGGAACCGCAGGCCGGTTCGGATGCTTCAAACCTGCGCACCCGCGCTCGCCGCGACGGCGATCACTACGTGCTTGACGGCGCCAAGCAGTTCATCACATCGGGCAAGAACGGGCAGGTAATCATCGTTTTCGCCGTCACCGATGCCGCTGCCGGCAAGAAGGGCATTACCGCCTTCATCGTGCCGACGGATACGCCCGGCTACGAGGTCGTGCGCGTGGAGCACAAGCTCGGCCTGCATTCCTCCGATACCTGTCAGATCGCTTTTACCGACATGCGTATCCCTGCGGATTTGCGGCTTGGGCAAGAGGGTGACGGCTACAGGATCGCGCTCGCCAATCTCGAAGGCGGCCGGATCGGCATTGCGTCGCAATCGGTCGGCATGGCGCGCGCGGCCTTCGAGGCGGCGCGCGACTACGCCCGCGAACGCATCGCCTTCGGCAAGCCCATCATCGAACATCAGGCGGTCGCCTTCCGCCTCGCCGACATGGCAACGCGGATCGAGGTTGCACGGCAAATGGTGTTGCATGCCGCGCAATTGAAGGAAAGCGGGGAGCCCTGCCTGACCGAAGCCTCGATGGCCAAACTCTTTGCCTCGGAAATGGCGGAAAAGGTCTGCTCGGATGCGATCCAGATCCATGGCGGCTATGGATATATGTCCGATTATCCGGTTGAGCGCATCTACCGCGATGTCCGTATCTGCCAGATCTATGAGGGAACAAGCGACGTGCAGCGCATCGTGATTGCGCGTACTCTGTGAAATGAGGGCCCCTCGTTTTCCCGGAGAGAGCAGGAGAGCGTGGGCGAAAAGGGAGGAAGAACGAGGGCATGACCGAGTTCCCGCAATTAAGTCTGCATGTTCCGGAGCCGGCCGTCCGGCCCGGCGATCAGCCGGATTTTTCCAACGTCAAGATCGCCAAGGCCGGCGTTGTGCCACGGCCGGAGGTCGATGTCGCATCGGAAGAGATCCGCGATCTCGCCTATTCGATCATTCGCGTCCTCAACCGCGACGGCAATGCGGTCGGTCCCTGGGCCGGCTTGCTGTCGGACGAGGAGCTGCTGACGGGCCTGCGCAACATGATGAAGCTGCGTGCCTTCGATGCCCGCATGCTGATGGCGCAGCGGCAAGGCAAGACCTCGTTCTACATGCAGCATCTCGGCGAGGAGGCGGTCAGCTGCGCGTTCCGCAAGGCGCTGCGCAAGGGCGACATGAACTTCCCGACCTATCGCCAGGCAGGGCTACTCATTGCCGATGACTATCCGATGGTCGAAATGATGAACCAGATCTACTCGAACGAGAGCGATCCGCTGCGCGGCCGGCAGCTGCCGATCATGTATTCCTCGAAGGAGCATGGCTTCTTCACCATCTCCGGCAATCTCGCCACCCAATATGTCCAGGCGGTTGGCTGGGCCATGGCCTCGGCCATCAAGAACGATACCAGGATCGCGGCGGCGTGGATCGGTGACGGTTCGACGGCGGAATCGGATTTTCATTCCGCGCTCGTCTTTGCCTCGACCTACAAGGCACCGGTCATCCTCAACATCGTCAACAATCAGTGGGCGATCTCGACCTTCCAGGGCATTGCCCGAGGCGGCTCCGGCACGTTTGCCGCGCGTGGTCTGGGTTTTGGCATCCCGGCTCTTCGCGTCGATGGCAACGATTATCTGGCCGTCTACGCCGTTTCCAGCTGGGCGGCCGAGCGCGCCCGGCGCAATCTCGGGCCGACGCTCATCGAATACGTCACCTATCGCGTCGGCGCGCATTCGACCTCAGACGATCCGAGCGCCTATCGCCCGAAGACGGAATCCGAAGCCTGGCCGCTCGGCGATCCCGTTCTGCGCCTCAAGAAGCATCTGATCGCCAGGGGTGTCTGGTCTGAGGAACGGCACGTACAGGCGGAAGCCGAGATCCTTGACGAAGTGATCCAGGCACAGAAGCAGGCGGAGGCGCACGGTACGTTACATGCCGGCGGTAAGCCCTCGGTGCGCGACATCTTCGAGGGGGTCTATGCCGAGATGCCCGCACATATTCGCCGCCAGCGGCAGAAGGCAGGATACTGACATGGCCAGAATGACAATGATCGAGGCGGTGCGCAGCGCCATGGACGTCTCGATGGAGCGCGACGACGACGTGGTCGTCTTCGGCGAGGACGTTGGCTATTTCGGCGGCGTCTTCCGCTGTACACAAGGCCTGCAGGCAAAATACGGCAGGACCCGCTGTTTCGATACGCCGATCAGCGAAAGCGGCATCGTCGGGACGGCGATCGGCATGGCTGCTTATGGCTTGAAACCCTGTGTGGAGATCCAGTTCGCCGACTACATGTATCCGGCCTACGACCAGATCACCCAGGAAGCTGCCCGCATCCGCTACCGCTCCAACGGCGATTTCACCTGCCCGATCGTCTTGCGCATGCCAACCGGCGGCGGCATTTTCGGTGGCCAGACGCACAGCCAGAGTCCGGAGGCGCTGTTTACCCATGTCTGCGGCCTGAAGGTCGTCGTCCCCTCCAATCCCTACGATGCCAAGGGGCTGCTGATCGCGGCGATCGAGGACCCGGACCCGGTGATGTTCCTCGAACCGAAACGGCTCTACAACGGCCCCTTCGACGGCCATCATGAAAAGCCGGTCACGCCCTGGTCGAAGCATGATCTTGGTGAGGTCCCCGAAGGCCACTACAGCATCCCGATCGGCAAGGCCGAAATCCGCCGGCCAGGATCCGCCGTCACCGTCATTGCCTATGGCACCATGGTTCACGTTGCGCTGGCAGCAGCCGACGAAATGGGCATCGATGCGGAGGTGATCGATCTGCGCAGCCTGTTGCCACTCGATCTCGACACCGTCGTGCAGTCCGTCACCAAGACCGGCCGCTGCGTCATGGTACACGAGGCGACCCTGACGTCCGGCTATGGCGCTGAGGTAGTGGCGCTGGTGCAGGAGCATTGTTTCTACCATCTGGAGGCACCGGTGGTGCGCGTAACCGGATGGGACACGCCTTATCCGCATGCGCAGGAATGGGACTATTTTCCGGGACCCGCCCGCGTCGGACGCGCGCTCGCCGAAGTCATGGAGGCGTGACCATGGGTGAATTCATCATCAAGATGCCGGATGTCGGCGAAGGCGTGGCCGAGGCCGAGCTCGTCGAATGGCATGTGAAACCAGGCGATCCCGTTCGTGAGGACATGGTGCTGGCAGCCGTCATGACCGACAAGGCGACGGTCGAGATACCCTCGCCGGTGACAGGCACGGTTCTGTGGCTGGGGGCAGAGATTGGCGATACCGTTGCCGTCAAGGCGCCGCTGCTGCGCATCCAGGTGGCAGGTGAGGGGGGCGAGGTCACTGCTGCTCCGATGCCGGAAACGGTGACCATGGACACCATCGAGGAGCAATCTCCCGCCGCGAAGGTGGAAAGCCCGCCGTCAGTCGAGGTGAAGAGACCAGTGCAGCCCGCACCAGTCGCCCGTGCCGTGGTGCAGTCGCCGGCAGACAAGCCGCTTGCCTCGCCGGCCGTTCGCCTTCGGGCGCAGGAGAGCGGCATCGACCTGCGTCAGGTCCCGGGCACCGGGCCAGCAGGACGCATCACTCACGACGACCTCGACCGGTTTCTTGCGCGTGGCGCTCAGCCCTCGGTCACGCCGGCGGGTCTTGCCATGAAAACGGCGGTCGAGGAGATCAAGGTCACCGGCCTTCGCCGCCGTATCTCCGAAAAGATGGTGCTCGCCACCTCGCGCATTCCCCACATCACCTATGTGGAGGAGATCGACGTCACTGATCTCGAAGATCTGCGGACGACCATGAACGCCAGCCGCAAACCGGACCAGACGAAGCTGACGATTCTGCCCTTTCTGATGCGGGCGATTGTGAAAGCGGTCGCGGAGCAACCAGGCGTGAACGCCACTTTCGATGACGATGCCGGCATCATCACGCGCCACGGTGCCGTCCACATCGGCATTGCGACCCAGACGCCGGCGGGCCTCACCGTCCCGGTCGTGCGTCATGCCGAAGCGCGCAACATCTGGAATTGCGCCACCGAACTGGTGCGCCTTGCGGAAGCGGCAAGAACTGGATCCGCCCTGCGCGAAGAGCTTTCCGGCTCGACGATCACCATCACCTCGCTCGGGGCCATGGGCGGCATCGCGACGACGCCGATCATCAATCACCCTGAAGTGGCCATTGTCGGCGTCAACAAGATCATGACGCGTCCCATGTGGGACGGCAGCCAGTTCATTCCGCGCAAGATGATGAACCTGTCGTCGAGCTTCGATCACCGGGTCGTGGACGGCTGGGACGCGGCGGCCTTCGTCCAGCGGCTCAAGGTGCTGCTCGAAACCCCCGCGCTGATTTTCATTGAAAGCTGATGCCATGAAAGAGATCGTCTGCAAACTTCTGGTCATCGGCGCCGGTCCCGGTGGCTATATCTGCGCCATTCGCGCCGGGCAGCTTGGGGTCGATACCGTCATCGTCGAAGCCGTCAAAGCCGGCGGCACTTGCCTCAACATCGGCTGCATCCCGTCCAAGGCGCTTATCCACGCTGCCGAGGAATTCGAAAAAGTCAGTCATATGGCCGGCGCGAAAAGCCCACTCGGCATCAGCGTCGAGGGTCCAAAGCTCGATCTGACCAAAACCGTTGCCTGGAAAGATGGCATCGTTGGCCGGCTGAACAGCGGTGTGCTCGGCCTGTTGCGCAAGGCCAAGGTCAAGATCGTCCACGGACGGGCAACCTTCCGCGACGGTAAGACGGTCGAGGTTGAGACGGAAACGGGAACGCAGGTCATCCGCGCCGAGACGGTGGTGATCGCGACTGGCTCCGAGCCGGTGGAACTGCCGTCGCTGCCCTTCGGAGGGCCGGTCATATCCTCGACCGAGGCGCTGTCGTTGAAAGCCGTGCCCCAGAAACTCGTCGTCGTGGGCGGCGGCTATATCGGGTTGGAACTTGGGATTGCCTTCGCCAAGATGGGCTCTGCGGTGACGGTCGTCGAAGCGACGCCGCAACTCCTGCCGCAATATGATGCCGAACTGGTAAAGCCCGTTGTCAAGCGGCTGGGCGAACTGGGTGTGCGGGTCGTGACCGGCGCGAAGGCCAGGGGGCTTTCCGGTGAAACGCTGCTTATCGAAACCACCGAGGGCGAGGAGCGGCTTGCTGCCGACAAAATCCTCGTGACCGTCGGGCGCAAGCCGCGTACCGAAGGCTGGGGGTTGGACGAACTCGACCTCGACCGCGCTGGCAAATTCCTGCGCATTGACGAGCGCTGCCGGACGTCGATGCGCGGCGTCCATGCCATTGGCGATATCACCGGCGAGCCGATGCTGGCCCACCGCGCCATGGCGCAGGGCGAAATGGTTGCCGAAATCGTGGCGGGAAAGAAGCGAACATGGGACAAGCGCTGCATCCCGGCGGTCTGCTTCACCGACCCGGAAATCGTCACCGCCGGCTTTTCGCCGGACGAGGCGAGGGCGCAAGGTTTTGAAATCCGCGTCGGGCAGTTTCCGTTCAACGCCAACGGCCGGGCCATGACCACGCTTTCCGAGGATGGATTCGTTCGGGTGGTGGCGCGCGCGGACACCAATCTCATCCTCGGAATTCA
Source organism: Rhizobium giardinii bv. giardinii H152 (assembly GCF_000379605.1). Classification (GTDB taxonomy): domain Bacteria; phylum Pseudomonadota; class Alphaproteobacteria; order Rhizobiales; family Rhizobiaceae; genus Pararhizobium; species Pararhizobium giardinii. The sequence goes on from NZ_KB902724.1 coordinate 226,292, forward strand.
GGCCGTCGGCGCCGGCGTCTCCGAACTGTCGAGCACCTTTGCGCTGGCAATCGAAATGGGCGCGCGCCTGGAAGACGTCGCCGCAACGATCCACGCGCACCCGACGCGCAGCGAAGGCTTCCAGGAAGCCGCTTTGAAAGCCCTTGGCCATGCCCTCCACATCTGAACCCGTTTCTCTCGGCGCTGCGCCGCAAACACTGGTCGATCGCGATGGCGCGCTTGGCCGTATCCGGCTCAATCGTCCAAAAGCGCTGAACAGCCTGACGCTTGAGATGGTCCGCGACATCGAAGCTGCGCTTGACCGGTTCGAGTACGATCCGGCCATTACCGCTGTTCTTGTTACAGGCGAGGGCGAGCGCGGCCTTTGCGCCGGCGGCGATATCCGCGCCATCTATGAGGCCGGAAAGGCCGGGTCGGGATTGCCGGCAACCTTCTGGCGTGAAGAGTACCGTCTCAATGCCCGGATCGGCCGCTATTCCAGACCCTATATCGCCTTTATGGATGGAATCGTCATGGGTGGCGGTGTCGGCATCTCCGTCTATGGCAGCCACCGTATCGTGACGGAGCGAACCCGTTTTGCAATGCCGGAAACCGGCATCGGCTTTTTCCCCGATATCGGTGCGTCCTGGTTCCTGACCCGCCAGAGCCACGAACTTGGGACTTATGTTGCGCTTGCTGGCGAGCCGCTCGGCGCCGCCGATGTCATTATGGTCGGCCTCGCAGATCGTTTTGTTCCGTCGGAACGCCTGCCGGCCCTCGCGGAGGCTTTGGCGGGTCTTCCAGCGGAAGCCGCGAGTGAAGTGATATCCGCGCGCATCCAGGATTTTTCGGCCGCGCCACCTGCAGGCGCACTCGAACCGCATCGGCAGGCGATCGATCGCCTGTTCGCCTTCGATACGATGGAGGAGATAGTCGAAGCCCTGCGTCGGGATGGCAGCCCGTTCGCCGAAAAAGCCCTTGTCGTCCTTGCGGCAAAATCACCGCTCAGCCTCAAGGTCACGCTTCGCCTGCTGAGGCTCGGACGGCAGACAGCACGCCTGGAATCCTGTCTCGAACGGGAGTTCGCCGCGACCGCGGCGGTGCTGCGCAGCCAGGACTTCTACGAAGGCGTGCGCGCGGCCGTCATCGACAAGGACCGCAATCCGCAATGGCATCCCGGCCGTCTTGGTGACGTCACCGAAACGCAGGTCGCTGCCTACTTTCAACCATCTGCCCATCCGCTTTTTTCGGACACGAATGAGGGAGGACCCCGCGCATGACATCCATCGGCTTTATCGGTCTCGGCCACATGGGTGGCCCGATGGCGGCCAATCTGGTCAAGGCCGGATACACGGTCAGGGGCTTCGACCTGTCGCAGGCATTGCTGGAGCAGGCACGGCAAACCGGCGTGATTCCGTGTGCGTCCCTCGCCGAGACAGTAGATGCCGTAGATACGGTCATCACCATGCTGCCTGCCGGTAAACACGTGCTGTCTGTGTGGGAGGAACTGGTGGTCTCCGTGCCCTCCGGCACACTGCTCATCGACTGCTCGACCGTCGACATCGACAGTGCCCGCAAGGCGCATGCCATGGCTGCGGCGGAAAATTGTCCTTCTCTCGACGCACCGGTTTCCGGGGGCACCGGCGGGGCGGCGGCGGGCACGCTGACCTTCATGATCGGTGGTCACGAAAACGTCTTCGCCAAGGGACAACCCATATTCGCGGCAATGGGCAAGCGCATCATCCACTGCGGCGGCGCGACGGCGGGTCAGGCGGCAAAGATCTGCAACAACATGATCCTCGGTATCAGCATGATCGCCGTTGGTGAGGCCTTCGTGCTCGGTGAGAAGCTCGGCCTCACACATCAGGCGCTTTTTGACGTGGCGTCTGTCTCCTCGGGCCAGTGCTGGTCGCTTACCACCTATTGCCCCGTGCCCGGTCCGGTTCCCACCTCGCCGGCCAACAACGACTACCAGCCCGGTTTTGCCGGAGCGCTGATGTTGAAGGACCTGAAACTCTCACAGGAGGCGGCGGCAGCGACCGGAGCGACGACGCCGCTCGGCGCCAAGGCCACGGAACTCTATCGACTGTTCAATGAACTCGGAAACGCCGACAAGGACTTTTCGGGTATCATCAACCTGTTGCGCGAAAAATCAGGCGGCGGAGCCGCGTGAGGGATCCAGCCTGCGGCCGTGAAAATTCAGGAGCAAGACAATGGAAAGACCGATCATCATCGAACAGCAGGACCGGGTCGTGATCATTACGTTGAACCGGCCCGCTGCCCGCAATGCGCTGAATTCGGAGATCATGCACGCGCTGGCAGCCGAACTCGCGCCATTTGACCGCGACCCGGGCGTCGGCTGTTTCGTGCTGAAAGGCTCGGACAAGGCTTTTGCCGCGGGCGCCGACATCAAGGAAATGGCCGACAAATCCTTCTCCGACATGTTCGGTGACGACTTCTTCGCAGCCTGGGATCGCTTCGCTTCCTTCCGCACGCCGAAGATCGCCGCCGTGTCGGGCTACGCGCTCGGCGGCGGCTGCGAGCTGGCAATGATGTGCGACATCATCTTCGCCGCCGACACGGCCATGTTCGGCCAACCCGAAATCAAGCTTGGCGTGATGCCCGGAATGGGCGGCTCCCAGCGGCTGACGAAACTCGTCGGCAAATCGAAGGCGATGGACATGATCCTCACCGGACGGATGATGGACGCGACGGAGGCCGAACGCTGCGGCCTCGTCGCGCGTGTCGTTCCGGCAGACAAGCTGATGGATGAAACACTGGCTGCTGCCCGCACCATTGCCGGCTACGGCAAGGCCGCAACCATGGCCGCGCGCGAAGCCGTTGATCGCGCCCTTGAAGGGGGGTTGCGCGAGGGCCTCCTTTTCGAGCGGCGCCTGTTTCACTCGCTCTTTGCAACCGCTGATCAGAAGGAAGGCATGACGGCGTTTATCGAGAAGCGGGACCCGAAGTTTCAGGGAAAATAATCCCTCTCCCCAGAAAACAGGCGGCGACAGCAATGGTTCAGGCGGGTCGGCTATCAGCCGTCACCGCCTTTACGCGTTTCCCAAGGCGGCAAGAAACCTGCTGTCCCCACGCACCCCTCATCGTACTTCAACCACACGTCGCATGCAGTCCAGAATAGGACCAATCTGATACCGCATCAACGCGTATGAAAATGAATTTCATAAAATAAAAATTTTAGCGGATTTCAGTTGACGATGGTGAAAATCTGCCTCAGTCTGAGAAAATAAATTACGATACAAACGGGGAATACCAGAAGAATGAAAGTCGGCATCATCGGGCTCGGATTCCGGCTGGGCTATCTGGGCTATGTCTTCAAGGCTATGGATGAAAGCTTCGAGATCGCCGGTTATGTCGATCCGAAACCGGCCGGCCTGTCTGGTCTTGTGGAAAAAGGCATTTCCGCCGGCACCGCCTATGAGACCCCCGAAGAGCTGATCGCCAACGAAAAGCTCGATCTTCTGATGATCGGTTCGCCGAACCACATGCACCTTGATCATATCCGCATCGGACTGCAGTCCGGCCTCAAGGTCTTCAGCGAAAAACCGATTGTCACGACCGTCGAGGAAAGCCTGGAACTTGCCCGGCTGATGGCCAGGTACGGGCATGAACGGCTAATGGTCGGTCTTGTGCTGCGCTATGCGCCGATGTATCGCGACCTGCGCGCCGCCCAAGCTGCCGGAACGCTCGGTCACGTCGTGTCGATCGAAGCGGCCGAGCACATTGAGCCATACCATGGCGCCTTCTTTATGCGCGACTGGCGCCGCTACGAGCGCTATTCCGGCAGCTTCATGCTGGAAAAATGTTGCCACGACCTCGATCTCTATAATGGCATCGTCGGCGCGCGGCCCGAGCGGGTCGCAAGCTTCGGGGGTCGCAAGAGCTTTATCCCCGCCAACGACCCAGCCCGTGAGGGCATCAACGACCTCGAACTCTTCCATCGCAAGCCGAGCGGCTGGATGGGCTCCGACAAGGTTTTCGACAGCGATGGCGACATCATCGATTACCAGGTGGCGATCGTCGAATATGCCAACGGGGTCGGCATGAACTTCCACACCAATCTCAACGTCCCCGACCAGTTCCGCCGCTTCTGCATCATGGGCTCGCGCGGCATGGCCGAGGGCGATTTCATCCGCGGCTATTTCGACGTCCACGAGATGCTGACCGGCAAGAAGGTCATCGAAAACAAATATGCCGCGACTGAACTGTCGCAGCACTACGGCGCCGACGAGCAGATGGCGACCGATATCATCGGCCATGTCCGAGACGGCCGCGCACTGCCCGTCTCGACGCTCGATGCGCTCGAAGCCGGCATCCTGGCTTTATCGATGGACGAGGCGCGGCGCAAGCGAAGCGTCGTCGATCTGCGGCCAATCTGGGATCGCTTCGACGAAGCGCTCCACGCCCGCGCGGCGTGAGGAGGCGGCAGGATGAGTGTTCAGCGCAGCACCGTCATCTTCGCCTGGATCCTCCTGCTGCCGGCTCTTCTCTATGTCGCGGTGATCGTCGCCTATCCGCTGGTGGACACTTTCATCCTGTCGTTCACCGATGCCTCGCTGAAGAAAACCACCAAATGGGTCGGCTGGATCAATTACGAAAAGATCTTCAACGCCACCTTCGCCGAGGTCATCATCCGCACCTTCGTGTGGACCTTCTTCTCGGTGTCGATCAAAATGATCATCGGCGTCTTCGGCGCCTCGATGCTGAACGCGGCTGTCCCCGGCCGGGCGCTGTTTCGCGTGCTGACCATGCCGCCATGGATCGTGCCGATGGCCATCGGCATCTTCATGTGGGGCTGGATGTATAATGGCCAGTTCGGCATGATTTCCGGGGTCCTGCAGCGGGTTGGCTTTGCAGACGGGCCAATCGCTTTTCTTGCGCAGGGCTCGACGGCCTTCTGGGCAACGATTATCACCGACGTCTGGATCGGAGTGCCGCTGGTGACGCTCTATATGCTGGCCGCGATGCAATCGATCCCGCAGGATTTGTATGAGGCGGCCTGGACCGATGGCGCCGGCCGTTTCTATCGTTTCCGGCGCATTACCGTGCCGCTGCTGATCCCCTCGCTGATCACGATGTCGATGCTGTCGCTGATCGCAACCTTTAATTCCTTCGACATCATCTGGATCCTCACCCGCGGAGGTCCGAGCGGCGAGACCACGACGATGATCATCGATACCTACCGCACGGCAATCGGATCGAACAAATACGGCGAGGGTGCCGCCCGCGCCGTACTGATCTGCATCTTTCTGTCGATCTTCTGTCTCGCCTATTTCCGCGTTACCAGCCGCCTTTCCTCGGGAGAGAACCGATGAGCCAGCCTTTGATGGTCAACCGCTATCGATGGTACGAATTGATCGGCATCTATGCGGGTATCCTGGCCTTTCTTACTTTCATCCTGGCGCCCTTCGTCGAGGGTTTCCTGGTTTCGCTAAAGCCGCTCAGCCAGCTCTTTTCATCTCCGTATCGGTTCATTCCGCAAAATGGGTCCTTCGAGGCTTACCGGACGATGTGGGTCAGCGTTCCAGGCTTCGCCCGCTATATTTTCAATTCCTTCTTTATCTCGACCATCGTGACCGCCGTCGTTCTGATGCTGGTTGTCCCTGCGGCCTATGCCTTTGCCCGCTTCAAATTCAGGGGATCGGGCCACCTGCTCGGCGCCTTCCTCGCGGTCAATATGTTTTCCGGTGCGGTGCTGCTGATCCCGCTGTTCCGGCTCATGCGCTCCTTCGGTGTTTTGAACACCTACTTCGCCATCATCGTGCCGGGCGTCGCTTTCCTGATCCCGTCTGCCATCTGGCTTTTGCGCACCTACATGATGCGCATTCCAAGGGAACTCGACGAGGCTGCATTCGTCGATGGCGCGAGCCATTTCTATACGCTGCGCCGCGTTATCCTGCCGATCGCCATGCCAGGCATCACGGTGGTTGCAATCACCACCTTCATCGGCTCCTACGCCCAGCAGTTCATCTACGCGCTGACCTTCAATTCCAAGACGGAATACGCGCCGCTGCCGGTGGGCCTGTTTGCCTATTTCGGCCGGCAGGAGGTCATCTGGAACGAGCTCATGGCCGCGAGCTTCGTCGGCATTGCGCCAGCCATGATCGTGATCTTCTTCCTGCAACGCTATCTCGTCAGCGGGCTGACCGCCGGCGCGGTGAAACAATAAGCCGAACCACCAGAGAAAAATGGGAGCTAAAAACGTGACAATTCGTTTCAAGACCGGCCATTTCACGACCGGAGTGTTTGCCCTTGCCTTGCTCGGCTCGACCGCGCTCGGCTGCATGACCGCACAGGCTGCTGACCAGGAAATCAGCTGGATCTATTGCGGCGACAAGATCGACCCGATCCATGAAAAGTACATCAAGGAATGGGAAGGCAAGAACGCCGGCTGGAAGATTGCACCGGAAGTCGTCGGGTGGGAGCAGTGCCAGGACAAGGCAACGACGCTTGCTGCTGCCGGCACACCGGTCGGCATGGCCTATGTCGGCTCGCGCACGCTGAAGGAGTTCGCGCAGAACGATCTGATCATTCCGGTTCCGATGACGGAAGACGAGAAGAAGAGCTACTATCCGAACATCGTCGACACTGTGACGTTCGAGGACAACCAGTGGGGCGTGCCGATCGCCTTCTCGACCAAGGCTCTCTATTGGAACAAGGACCTGTTCAAGGCTGCCGGCCTCGATCCCGAAACGCCGCCGAAGACCTGGGCTGAAGAGATCGCTTTCGCCAAGCAGATCAAGGAAAAGACCGGAACGGCCGGCTACGGCCTGCCGGCCAAGACCTTTGACAACACCATGCATCAGTTCATGCACTGGGTTTACACCAACAACGGCAAGGTGATCGACGGCGACAAGATCGTTATCGACAGCCCCGAAGTGCTGGCAGCGCTGCAGGCCTACAAGGACATCACGCCCTATTCCGTCGAAGGCGCTACCGCCTACGAACAGAACGAGATCCGTGCCATCTTCCTCGACGGCAAGGTCGGAATGATCCAGGCCGGCTCGGGTGCTGCCGCCCGACTCAAGGACACAAAGATCAATTGGGGTGTTGCAGCGCTGCCGCTCGGCACCTCCGCCAAGGGGGAAGGCACGCTGTTGATCACCGACAGCCTGGCGATCTTCAAGGGAACCGGCGTTGAGGAGAAGGCGGCCGAGTTCGCCAAATACATCACCTCGACCGACATCCAGCACGAATACGAACTGCAGGGTGGCGCCGGCCTGACCCCGTTGCGCCCTGGTGCAGTGGTCGATGAATTCGTTGCCAAGGAGCCCTATTGGAAACCATTCATCGACGGCATCGCCTATGGGGGTCCAGAACCGCTCTTCACCGACTACAAGGGCTTCCAGAACACGATGATCGAGATGGTCCAGTCGGTGGTAACCGGCAAGGCAGAGCCCGCCGACGCACTCAAGAAGGCGGCTGCCGACCTCGAGCAGTACAAGTAAGGCCATCGGACCGCGAACCCACCGGTTCGCGGTCCAATTCTTCTGCTATGAAAAGGCTGCTTCCGTCGGCGGCCGGAGACAGATTCTTGGGACAGCTCAATCTCAACACGGTTCAGAAATTCTACGGCACGTTCGAGGTGCTCAAAGGCATCGATCTCGAGGTCAAAAACGGCGAGTTCGTCGTTTTCGTGGGGCCTTCTGGTTGCGGCAAGTCGACCCTGCTCAGAATGATTGCCGGTCTCGACGAGACCAGCGCGGGTGACATCCTGATCGACGGCAAACGTGTCAACGACCTGCCGCCGGTCAAGCGCGGGATCGCTATGGTCTTTCAATCCTATGCTCTCTATCCGCATATGACCGTGTTCGAGAACATCGCCTTTCCGTTGCGTGTCGAAAAGATGCAGGAGGACAAGCTCAAGGCCAAGGTGGAAAACGCTGCCCGCATCCTTCACCTCGACCAAAGGCTCCAGCAGAAACCGGGACTGCTGTCCGGCGGCCAGCGTCAGCGCGTGGCGATTGGCCGGGCGATCGTGCGAGAGCCGAAGATCTTCCTGTTCGACGAGCCCTTGTCGAACCTCGACGCGGCGCTGCGCGCAGACATGCGCATCGAATTGGCGAAACTCCACCGGCAGCTGAAGGCGACGATGATCTACGTCACGCACGACCAGGTCGAGGCGATGACGATGGCGGACCGGATCGTCGTCCTCAATGCCGGGGAGATCGCTCAGACCGGCGCACCGCTCGAACTCTACCACAAGCCCGCCAACATGTTCGTCGCAGGGTTCATCGGCAATCCGAAGATGAACATGCTTCCCGTTATCTGCAAATCCGTCGGCGCCACAGGCGTCGAGATCGAATTCCAGGGACAGACTGCGACCATCCCCGTCGAAGGACGCGCCGGCCTCGTCGGACAGCCATTGACGCTCGGCATCCGCCCGGAACACATCCAGTTCGGCGCCGCGGACCTAGCAATGACAATTGCGCCTTCTGTGATCGAACACCTCGGCGCCCACACCGTCGCCTATGCGGCCGTCAACGGAGAAGGCGAGAACTTTTGCGCCATGCTGCCAGGCAGCGCAGCGATCCGCACGGAGGAGACGGTTCCGGTCGGCCTCAATGCCGCCGATTGCCATCTCTTCGATGCCCACGGCATTGCCCTTGAACGCCGGCTGGAACTCGGCGATGTCGATATAGGGCTGTTGAACGCTGGCGCGGTCTGAGGGCTGCCGAGCCTCGCCGCTAACGATGAAAAGCTCGGGGTCGACGAACATCACGAGATTGGCGAGTGGTGTCGGCGCAGCGGTCACCGCGAACCGACAAGTCCTCAGTATGCAAGCCGGCTTTCCGGAGAATGCCGGGAGCTTTTCGGCCACGTATTTTGACATGGACCGGCCTGTCGCTCTCGGCCTTGCTCCGGGTGCGTTTGTGAGAGACGTCGAGAAAGCGGAGGGGAACTATGATCCAGAGTTGTATATCTTGCCGGACTGATCGGCCAAACGCGCGACTTGTCGAAGGCATTTCAAATCGCGCTGCTGATCACCGACCGCCTGCAGCCTGGCTTGGCGGAAAGGTACGCCCGCTTCGCACGCGCTGCAAACGAACTAGTCGCGGAGGGCGGCCGTTGAAAATCGGCCAAGAGCCGTGCGGCGCGCCGAATATGTTGGCGTGCAAGCGAGCGGATCTCGCGCTCGGCGGTTGGTTAAGGGTGCCTTGTGACGAGCGATCGCATAGCCTTGGATGCGGACGCGGTCGCGTTTTCTCAAGCCGCGCCTTGCGCATCTCCGTGCGGATTGTCCGCCATCGGCCAGATGTCGCGCGGCGCCCGGCGATAGGCAGTGCGGGCCGGGTTGTTCGGGTAGGGGGTGCCTGCCGAACAGTAAAGGATTTCCGAGGCGATCGGGGCGAAGGAGGCGTAGAAATGGTTGGTCGATTTGATCACCAGTATCTTCCTCGACGTCGGCTCGATGCCCATCACCGAAAACAGACTTGGATCGAAGCTCTGCGCCCGCGTCGAATTCAGGATGATGTCGATGCCGTTGAGCTGGATATGCGCTGCATCGCCGAAGGGTGCAAAGCTTTCCCCGAAACGCATTTGGGCATTGCGCACCAGCCGGATGACCTTGACGATGCCGTCGATCGGATTGCCGGTGCCCGGCGCCGATTTCGCGCCGAAGCGCAACTGGATCCGGGCGCCTTCGCCGGCCGCCATGCAGATCTGCACCGCCATCGGGTCCCAGATCGTGCCGACTGCCGTGTCCTTTGCGCCCTGCGTCAACAATTCCGCTAAAAGCACGGTCGCATCGCCGGCTGTGCCACCGCCCGGATTATCCCAGGTGTCGGCGATCACCACCGGACCGTTCGCCGCGGCAAGCGCGCGCGACACGGCTTCCCTTTCGTTGATCTGCGGCATGATGAAGGTGCCGCGCTTGGCGAAGAGCTCAAGCCCGAGTTCGCGTGCGAGAACCGCTCCTTTGTCCGGCTTGCCGTCGGTGAGCACGACCATCTTCGTTCCCATCTCCGGCACGTCGCCGGCCATGAAGCCATGCACGACGGAGATCGACAGGATGTCGGGGTCTGCAGCTTCCATCCGCATGATTTTGTCGACGAACGAGCGCATCGGCTCGCGCGAGGTCGGATATACGTCGATCATGCGACAGTCGAACACCGACATCGCCGGCTTGACACGGCCGGCAAGGGTATCGAGTGCGATACGCCACAGATCCTCGGCGCGGTCAACGAAATCGGTATGGGGAAATTCCTTGAAGTAGACGAAGAAATCGGCGGCGGCCAGGCGCTTCGCGGTCAAGTGACTGTGCGGATCGAGCTCGGCGCAAACGAGGACATCTGGGCCGACAATATCGCGCACGCGCGTGAGGAAGTCGCCTTCAGTGTCCTCGTAGCCGTCGGCGACCATGGCGCCGTGAAGTCCGAGTACCACTGCGTCGACCGGAAGTGTCGCCCGCAGTTGATCGAGTATCTCGTCGCGCAGGCCTTCATAGGTCAGGCGATTGACGAGGCCTGCCGGGTCCGCCCACGCGGCAGTGCCCTCGATCAGGTCGAAACCTTTTTCCGCCGCCAGCCGGCGGCCGACGGTGATTGGAGCCGAGCAGAGCGTCGGTGTTTCCGGATGTTTGCCCGGCGGCGCGTAAAGCGAGGCTTCAAAGGCGCGACGATCGACGCAGATCGGCGAGAAAGTATTTGTTTCGGTCGCCAGGGTGGCGGTGAATATCCGCAATGCCGTTGCCTCTTGCTCGCTTCTCAGGCCTCACCCATCGGATTGGGCAAGTAGCCGGTGAAGCCGCAGATCTTCCATCGCCCCTGGTGCAGGCGGCAATAATAGACTGTCTGCCACTTTAGGACGTCGACGCTGCCATCCGTTTTCTTCAGGCTGCCGTCGAATTTCTTGCGGGCAAGTGCCATGTCGCCTTCAATCTCGATGTCCTCAAGCGTCGTGGTCGTGAAGATCGCAGTGCGCGGGTCTTCGCCAAAGGATTGCCGCGCGAAGTCTTGTGCCTGCCGCAGCCATTCGTTGCAATAGGCATTCAGCGAAGGGAAGGCAAGCCGCCATTTATCGGGGCTTACATTGTGTCTGCCATCGATGCCGATGAAGCCCTCTTCGACGAAATCCCCGGCGACCTTCGACCAGTCGGCGGAAAGAAAGGCATCGATGTCGCGTTCGACCAACATTTGCCATATCGCATGGCGGCCTGCGTCGGACGGTGGAAACGGATTGCGGAAAGGATCGCGCACGTTTGCTCCCGATATTGAAATTCTTTTCATAAACGGCGTTTTTCTCTAGTCAAATTCCGCTTTCTGTGGTCATTTGTCAACGCATTACGAAAATAATTTGCATGAAGAAGGGGTGTCCATGAAACGTTACGGCGCCGAACAGACGGGTGCTGGCGGCAAGCCGCTGCCATTTGCGCGCGCGGTTGAGGCGAACGGCTGGCTCCACGTTTCCGGACAGGTTGCGATGGAGAACGGCGAGATCATTGAGGGCGGCATCATTCCGCAGACCCACAGGACCATCGGCAATCTGATGGCGATTCTTGCCGAGGCGGGTTACGGACCCGAGCACGTCGTCCGCGTCGGCGTCTGGCTGGACGATCCGCGCGATTTCTGGACCTTCAACAAGATCTATCAGAGCTATTTCGGCGAGCATCCGCCGGCGCGCGCCTGTGTGCAGGCGTCGATGATGGTCGATTGCAAGGTTGAGATCGATTGCATCGCCTATAGAGAAAAGGCGGCGCAAGTCTGAACACGGTACCGACGGAGGGTGGACATAGGGTGAGAATCGTGTGCCGGATCGCAGCATTGCCGCGGTTTTCAGGCGGCCTCCGCAAGGCGGCCGACGATCCCATGAAAGGTGCACTTTAAATGGATATTTTCTCCACGCTTCAGGAAGAGAAGACCAAGCTCTCGCAGGCCGAAGGCCGCATTGCCGAGATCCTGCTCACCGATTTCGAATTTGCCGTAAATGCCTCGATCATCGAGCTTGCCGGCAAGGCCGACGTCTCGCCGCCGACCGTCACGCGCTTTTGCCGCCGTCTTGGCTGCGAAAGCTTTTCCGACTTCAAGGTGCAACTGGCGCGCACCGCCTATGTCGGCATGCGTTATCTGAAGCCCGAGCCGAAAAGCCGGGAGCCCGCCGACGTGGCGCAGGATATCGTCACCAAGGCGCAGAACGCCCTTTTCCTGCTGCACCGCAATCTCGACCTTGCGGCGATCGAACAGGCAACCGAGCGGCTTGCATCGGCGGACATGATCTATGCCTTCGGCTCGGGCGGCAATTCCTCGATGATCGCCAGCGAATTGCAGAACCGGCTTTTTCGACTTGGGTTGCGCGTCACGGCCAGTGCCGACCACAGCATGCAGTTGATGATGGCGGCGGCGGCAAAGCCCACCGACGTTCTGATCGGTTCGTCGTTTTCGGGGCGCAATGCCGAGCTCGTGCGGTCCTTTACGCTGGCGCGCGAGCAAAAGGTGGCGACGATTGCCTTGACCCAGAGCGGCAGTCCGGTCGCCCGCGCAGCCGACATCACCGTGCCGGTCGATCTGCCTGAGGGAAACAACATCTACCGGCCGACCTCGACCCGGATCGCCTATCTCGCCCTCGTCGATATCATTGCCAGCCTCGTTGCCTACCACGTGCAGCCGCAGGCGACCGTGACGCTACGGCGTATCAAGCAACAGCTCGTCGCCCACCGCGATGGCGATGACCGCCAGCTTTTAGGGGACTGACATCCATGTTCAGAAGGGAACCGGCATGCCAGCATCCGTCGCGATCGTAACCGGCGCCGGCGGCGACATTGGCCGCGCCATCGCCCGCCGTCTTGGCGAAGATCATGATTTCGTTCTAATGCCCGATCTCGACGGCGCTGCGGCCGAGACGGCGGCAATTAGTCTGCGTGATCCGGGCAAATTCGTTGCCTTTACCTGCGACATTACCGATCCGGCAAATGTTGCCGATATGGCAAGCCGCGCGGCCGAGCTTGGCCAGGTGCGAACCCTCGTCAACAATGCGGGCGCGGCGCGGGCGGTCAGCCTGCACGACACGACGCCGGAAATCTGGCGTATGGACAGCGTGCTCAATCTGGAGGCTGCCTTCCTCTGTTTTCGCGCAGTCGAAGCGGCGTTGAAGGAGACGAAAGGCTCGGTCGTCAACATCGCCTCGGTCAACGGTACCAATGTCTTCGGCCATCCCGCTTATAGCGCCGCCAAGGCCGGCCTATTGCACCTGACGAAGCTGATTGCGGTGGAATACGGCAAGTTCGGCATTCGCGCCAACGCCGTCTCGCCCGGCACGGTGCGCACGCAAGCGTGGGAGGATCGCGCGGCCGCCAATCCGAATGTCTTTGAAGATGCCAGGCGCTGGTATCCGCTGCAGCGGATCGCCACTCCGGACGATGTCGCCAATGCTGTCGGCTTTCTGGCGAGCCCGCTTGCTGCAGCAATCACCGGCGCCTGCCTGCCGGTCGATTGCGGCCTGACGGCGGGGCAGGCGGAACTCGCCCGCACCTTTTCCCAGTCGGATCACTACTAGAACACGAGGAACAGACATGCACACGGCGTCCTATCGTCTCGAAAGCGCGTGGCAACCGCACGGCGGTCCGCACGGTCGCTTCACCTTCCGCCTCTTCAATCTTTCAGAAAGCACGATTGAGGACTTCACGATCGTCTACACGTCACTGACCCGGATCATCGACCAGGACGCCTGCGAAAACGCGACTTTTGTCAGGCGTGACGCCAACTATCACGAGTTTGCGCCGCCGACCGGTTTTGTCTTGGCACCGGGTGCGATGTGGACGTTCACCGTTGGCGGCCTGCACCGCAAGGCCGTGCATTGCACAGATGGTGCGAAATCCGCTTATCTGACGCTCGCCCCCGGCCGCCATGTCCCGGTTGCCGTCTCCGATCTCATGCTCGAGGGCCAGGTGAGCGAGCCACCGCCGGTGCTTTTGCCGCAAGGCAAACTCGACCTGCCGTTCGCCGTGCAGCCATGGCCACGCCAGATCGACGCGGAGCCGGGCGACGGCTTTCCTGTCTGCCTCTACCCGGCGCAGGGGTGTTCGTTGGACGACCTCAAGGCCGTCGAGACTGTCCTTGCCCTGTTCCGCCGCCTTTTCCCGTCGGATCATGCGCCCCTCAGTCTTGCGCCGAACGGTCAGGGCAGGGCGCTGCGTCTAAAACAGGACACAGCACTTGTCCCGGAAGGTTACGAGATTGCGTTCTCGGCAGACGAAGTCAGGCTCTCCTTTGGCGGTGGTGCTGGGCGCCAATACGGATTGACGACGCTGGCACAGCTTCTGAACGGCGCGCGCCGGGAGCCGGCGAAATTCCGCTTCCCGATTGGCGGCACCATCGCCGATGCGCCGCGCTATAGCTGGCGCGGCTGCCATCTCGACGTGTCGCGGCAATTTTATCCCGTCAGCGATCTCTCGCGGCTGATCGATATTCTTGCCTGGCTGAAGCTCAACATCTTCCACTGGCACCTCACCGACGACGAGGCGTGGCGGCTGGAGATCAAGGCCTATCCGGAACTCACCACGGTCGGGGTCCTGCGGAGCCCCGATGGGCCGCTTCTGCCGCAGCTCGGCAACGGTGCCGATCCCGTGGGAGGCTTCTACAGCCAGGCCAATGTCCGCGCTCTGGTTGCCCACGCCTCAGCGCTAAATGTCGAGATCGTCCCCGAGATCGATATTCCCGGTCACAATGCTGCGACCCTTGTCGCATTGCGCGATCTGTCCGACGGCCAGGAAGCACCGGAGAGTTATCACTCCGTGCAGGGCTACGCCAACAATGCGCTCAATCCGGCCGTGCCGTTCACCTACGAATTCCTGGAAAAGGTCCTCGACGAAATGGTCGAGCTTTTTCCGTCCGCCTACGTCCATGTCGGGGGTGATGAGGTCGCCGACGGCGCCTGGCTCGCCTCGCCGCTGGCAAGGTCGTTGATAGAACGCGAGGGCGTTTCCGGTACGTTCGGGCTGCAGTCCTATTTTCTCAAACAGGTGAAGGACATGCTGACCAGGCGCGGCAAGAAGCTGGCCGGTTGGAACGAGGTCGCCCACGGCGGCGGTGTCAATGCGACGGAGACGTTGCTTATGGCCTGGCAGAGCCCCGAAGTCGGCATTGAACTTGCCCGCGAAGGCTATGAAGTCGTCATGACGCCCGGCCAGGCCTATTATCTCGACATGGTGCAGGCAGAGGCATGGCAGGAGCCGGGCGCCAGCTGGGCTGGCACGGTGCCGCCCGCCCACACCTACGACTACGAGGCCGAGGGCGAATTTCCGGAGGAGCTGAAACATCAGCTAAAGGGCGTGCAAGCCTGTATCTGGTCGGAGCACTTCCTCTCGCGCGACTATTTCAACCGCCTCGTCTTTCCGCGCCTTCCGGCCATTGCGGAGGCGGCGTGGACGCCGAAGAGCGGGAAGAACTGGCTGCGCTTCGCGGCCATCGTCGATCTCTGCCCGAAACTTTAAACTTAGTTGTGAGGGAAGCCATGCGCATCGCCGTCGGCGGCATCCATACCGAATGCAGCACCTATTCGCCGGTCCTGATGACCGTCGAGGATTTTCGCGTGTTGCGCGATGCAGATCTGCTGGGCGCCGACTATTTCAGTTTCCTGCATGCGGACGGTATCAAGCACGTGCCCCTGCTACACGCGCGCGCCGTGCCGGGCGGCCCGGTGTCGCGCGACGCTTATGAAATTTTCAAGGCCGAGTTTCTTGCAAGGTTGCAAGCGGTCTTGCCGATCGACGGTCTCTATCTCGCGATGCACGGCGCGATCAATGTCGAGGGTATGGACGATGCCGAGGGCGACTGGATCTCTGCCGCACGCGCGGTCGTCGGTCCGGATTGCCCGGTCGCTGCGAGCTATGACCTGCACGGCAATGTCAGCGAGAGGATCATCGACCAGATCGACATCTTCGCCGCCTATCGCACCGCGCCGCACATCGATGTGCGCGAGACGATGGTGCGCGCCTGGTCGATGCTGGTCGAGACGCTGCGGACCGGCCGTCGTCCAGGCGTCGCCTGGGCAAAAGTGCCCGTCCTGCTGCCGGGCGAATGCACCTCAACGGAGGATGAGCCGGCGAAATCGATCTATTGCGAGCTTCCCGGTTTCGATGCCAGGCCGGGTATCCTCGATGCCAATCTGATGATCGGCTATGTCTGGGCTGACGAGCCGCGGGCAACAGCGTGTGCAGTCGTCACCGGCGTGGACAAAGCCGGTGCGCTGAAGGCAGCCAAGGAAATAGCCCTCCGATACTGGAATGCGCGGCAGAGCTTCGGTTTCGGCCAGCAGACGGGGCCGTTGGAAGAAATGCTTCAGATTGGGGCGGCGGCGAATACCGCGCCAGTCATTCTTGCCGATTCCGGCGACAATCCGACGGGCGGCGGCGTCGGCGACCGGGCTGACGTGCTGCGTGCGCTGCTTGCGCACAACTGGCAGGGAGCGCTCATTGCAGGCATCACCGATCGGCCCGCCGTCGAAGCCTGCTTTGCGGCCGGTGAGGGAGGCCCAATCGCCCTTCGCATCGGCGGAAGTCTCGATCCGGCCAGCGTTCCCGCCGATGTCACGGCAACCGTCCTGCATCTTGACGATCCTGGCACCCCGGCAGAGCGCCAGGCCGTCGTGCGTGTCGGCGGTATCGAGATCGTGCTCGCTGCGCGCCGGCGCCCCTATCACAATATTGCGGACTTCCGCCGGCTTGGGCTGGATCCCAACACCGTGCGGCTGCTGGTCGTTAAATCGGGTTACCTGTCGCCGGAACTCGCGCCGATTGCCAATCCGAACCTGATGGCGTTGACCGATGGCGTCGTCAATCAGGACATCGCCAATCTTGCGAGCAACCGCAGGACAAGGCCGGTCTTTCCCTTCGACCGGGATTTTGCATTCACGCCACAGGCCAGGATTTCAGCGCGCTGGCTTATGGGTCCCAAAGGCTGAACACTTCGAGCAATTCCATCTGCGAAACCCGCCATTTCCTGCGCGACCATAGATCTCTCTCCCGGTGTCTTCATCATGACCTCCACGCTGTCGATCGCGTTCCGCCACCCGGTGGTTCGGTTGAGCATGATCGCCATTTTCCTGTTCGGCTTCACCGGCGCGGCGACGTCGCCATATCAGTCCGTCATCGGCATCGCGGAGCTGGGTCTGAGCGACGGCTTCTATTCGATCCTGATTTTCACGGCCGCCGCCGTCAACGTCGTTGCAAGCCTCTGGGTCGGCGTGCTCGCCGACAGGATCGGCAACTATCGGATCCTGCTGATGACCGTCATGACGTTCGGCATTGTCGGCTACGGTCTCATTTATGCCGTACCGATGGCAGCGAGCTTCGTGGTGTGCACGCTGATCATCTTGCCGGTCTACAACGCCATGAACTCGCTGCTGTTTGCCAATGTCCGTGCGGTTGCAAACGCCGGTGGCGGACGGGATGCGGCGGCGATCAATTCCGGTGTTCGTGCGGCGATTTCCGTCGCCTGGGTTCTGGTTCCGGGACTTGTCGCGCTCGTCCTGACGGGCAGCGGCAGCATGATGCCCGCCTATCTGCTTGCCTGCCTCGGCTGCGTCGCCAATCTGGCTTTGGTTTATTTCAAACTGCCGGCGGGCAAGGGCACCCCGCCGCCGATCGACCGCCGCCATTCCTTCATCGCCTCCTTTGCCGAGGTCCTTTCGCCCAAGGTGTTCGCGCGGCTGATGGCAGTTTCCCTGATCACGTCGACACTGCATGTCAATGCGGCGGTCCAGCCGCTGATCATCACCGGCGCCGCGGGCGGCAAGGTTACGGATATCGGCGCCATCGTCGGGATAATCGCCTTTCTCGAGGTTGTGTTCATTTTCGTCTGGGCGCGCATCCAGCTTCACCTGCATCCAGTAACGGCGCTTGCCGCCGGCACGGCGCTCTATGCCGTGTACCTGACGCTGCTCGGCTTTTCCTCAGCACCCTGGCACGTCTATGCCCTGACGCCGCTCAGCGCTTTCGCCGCTGCCGCACTGATCAGCATCCCGATCACCTATATTCAGGACCTGATCGCCGATCGCCCCGGTCTCGGCAGTTCGCTGATTTCGGTCAACCTGTTCCTGAGCGGCGGGCTGAGCGCGATACTGTTTGCGCTCGGAACCCGTTTCAGCGACTATTCCGGTACATCGGAGCTCGGTGCCTGTGCCGGCATGCTGGGCTTTGCGCTGCTCATCTATCTTGACGGCCGCCATACGGCGCGGCGCTCGGCACGCTGATCCGTTTGGCTAAATCGACTGCAGCGAGCCAGTGCCGGCGAAGGACGATGGTGGTGAGCCCGAAGGAGAGATCCCGGTGTTTGGAGAGGTACGACAGGACTTGTTTCTGGGCCCACCATGCAATGACCCCCAAGGCCACGCCCCCGACAATGGCGAGTATCGAAAATGCCGGAGCGGAGATTTTTCCGGAAAGCGGAAGGAGAAGCAGTTCCGGCATGAAACGGTGGAGGAGGTAGATGTGAAAACTCGCGGCAGAAACCGGCAGGACGAACGCTTTCAGCGCTCGCGGAACAGGTAGCCGCGGCAAGAACAAGAGGAGGGCCAAGACAGGGATTTGCAGGAAATATTTGACCCGGGTGCCGATCCAGACGCTTTCGTAGAACGCGAAGCTGAAGACGACCACGCCAATCGCCATCAGAAACAGCCGCTTGGAGGTCGTATCCGCGAAAGCCGCCAGAAGGCCGATCGCGGCGAGATAGAGCATCCACGGCAATGTGAAAATCTGTCGGTTTCCGATTTGCCAGAGGTCGGGGATGATCAGGCGGGCAAGCAGCGCCACGCCCAGCAGCACCAGTCCCGCCGAGAACGGTGACCATGCTGCCACTTTTCGAACGGGCGGAAGAGCAAAAAAGCCGGCGAACAGCAAGAGCATCTGGCAATAGGCTTCGACGAACCAATAGAGGTAAGGAAGCATGCTGTGTCGCTCGGGATCGGCAAAGCCGAGATTTCCGGCCATCACCACCGACGCCCACGGCACCTCACCCCAGGCGACCGCGTAGCCTGCGACGATAAGATAGTAGGGGATCACGATTGGAAGTGCAGAGCGCAGAAGGCGAATGATATCGAACTCCGCAACGGCCCGCCATTGAAAGCGGGCAAGTCCGAAGCCGACAAGCAGGACCATCGCGGCGGAACCGCCCGGAATCGGCCACAGCGTCTCATGCTGCACGACGACGAAGAGGATGGCGAGCGCCCGGATGAGAAGACTGGTCTCCAGCGTGGGCGCTGTTTCAGACCGCTTGACTCTGTCGGCCAGGTCCGAAATGGAAAGCTTTTCCCAATTCACCGGCGCTTCACCGAGGATGCGCTCCAACGCGATCGAGAGCTGGACAAAGCGCAGCGAATCTCCTCCCAGCGACAGAAAACTGTCCCCCGGACCAACCCGGGCCGGGTAAAACAGCTGGGCAAAGACGCCCTGGACGGTCTCTTTACGGTCGTCGTTCTCCGTGCTCGCGGAAAATTGTGCCGTAAGCCGCACATAGTCGATCTTGCCGGATGAAAGGCGGGGCAGCTTCGCCCGCGCCGTGGCGCCGACCTGCAACAGGGTGAGCCCGCTTGCCGTTGCCAGAATGCGCTTTGCCTCAAGCTCATCGGCAGGACCGGCGCAATAGGCATGGATTACCTTGTCGTCGCCGATGACGGCCGCGTGAATGCCATGTTTCTCGAGCGCCTGTTCCATCGCATCATGACTGATCCTGAGACCCGCGATCTTCGAAATACGCTTCAGACGCCCGCAGATGCGAAAGAGCTGCTGGTCGTCCAGTTCGGCGAGATCGCCCGTTTTCAGGCAATCGAGATCGTGGCCGCGGGTGAGTTCCCGGCGCGAGCTTGCATATCCCATCATGACATTCGGGCCGCGATAGACGAGTTCACCGGGCCGCCCCGGCAACAGAATCGGCTGCCCTTTCTCGTCTTCCAGGGTCAGCGTACCGCCGGGAATCGCGACGCCGATCCGATCCTCGTTGCCCTCAAGCTGATCCGGCGGCACATAGGCCAGCCGGGCCGTGGCTTCCGTCTGGCCGTACATTGCGAAGAATGCACCGCCGTTTTCGCGCATCAGGCGATTGTAGGGTCGTATGATATCGGGCGAAAGCCGACCGCCGGCAACCGTCATGAACCGCAGGGATGCGGGCCGCTTGTTGCGAAAATCGATGCTTTCCAGAAGCTCGTAGGAATAGGGCACGCCCGAAAAATTTGTGCATCCGGCACGTTCCAGCCGCTCGCAGAACTGCGGGTCCGAAATCGGGATCTTTGGGAAATACAGGCTCGCGCCGACGGCAAGATGCGAATGCAGCACGGAGAGCCCGTAGCAGTAATGCAGGGGCAGCACCATGCAGCTGCGGTCTGATGGTGTCAAACCGAGATACTGCGCAATCGACGCCGCATTCGCGTCAAGGTTATGGCTTGACAGTCTTACCGCCTTGGCGCGACCCGTACTGCCGGATGTCATGAGCAGAAGCGCCAGATCGCAATGGGGCTCTACGCCGGCCTCATCGCAGCCGCGGCGGGACATCTCCCAGCGCCCGCGTCTCTGGCGCAAGTTGATGTCGGGCGCAAAGGCCTCGTCGATGATCGCGCTTTGCGCGTGATCCGCCGGCGGGACCATGACGACGGCGTGGCCCGCCTGAAGCGCTCCGAGATAGCCGATGATGGCATGCTCGGAATGCGACGCTTCCACAGCAACCAGCATCTTCCCCGCACCAAATGTTGCGGATTTGCGGCTGACGCGGTCGGCCAGCTCCCGATAGGTGATCGGCTCGCGGTCTGGGAAAAGCAGTGCCGGCGCATCGCCCCAATTTGCCAGCGCGGACGTGAAGAGCGGTGCCATGTGAGCAATCGGTATGGAAAGATTGAAGGAAGTCGGATTTGCTCCCCTATGAAATGCATGAATGCTATTGTCAAGTTATCGGCGGGCGCATAGGTGTTCTCGGAAGTTTCGATGACTTTGGCGCATGGAACCGAAAGACGGAGAAGAAATTGATTCCGGCAGCAGAAGATCCGGCTCTCGAACTTCGCAATGTAAGCCGCAGGTTTGGAAAGACCGTCGCTCTGGACGGCGTGTCGCTGACGATCGGCGCCGGCGAGATCATCTGTCTCGTTGGCCGTTCCGGCTGCGGAAAATCGACATTGCTGAGAATGATCGCCGGTGTCGATACGATCGATGCCGGCCGCATCCTGCTGAACGGTGACGAAGTTTCGGGTCCTTCGATTTTCGTGGAGCCGGAGGACCGCAAGATCGGGTTTGTTTTCCAGGACTACGCTCTGTTCCCTCATCTGACGGTCGAGCAGAACATCCTGTTCGGCCTCAGGGGCCGACCGAAAAAGGCTGCGGCGTACCGGGCCAACGAAATTCTCGACCATATCGGCATAGAGCATCTGAAAGCCAGATATCCGCATATGCTGTCGGGCGGCGAACAGCAGCGCGCCGCGCTCGCTCGCGCGCTCGCGCCCCAACCGGATATCCTGCTGATGGACGAGCCGTTTTCCAACCTGGACCGCGGCCTGCGCGATCGGGTTCGTGATGAAACGCTTTCGCTTCTGCGACGCCTCGGAACGACGGTGATCATGGTCACCCATGATCCCGAGGAAGCGCTTTCGGCAGGCGACCGCATTGTCCTGATGCGGTCTGGCGGGATCGTCCAGACCGGGTCGGGCTACGACCTGCATGACCGACCCGTGAATCCTTATGCCGCCGAGTTCTTCTGCGCCTTCAACAAGGTTCCGGGCGTCTTCCGTGAGGGGCATGTCGAAACGGCTATCGGCCGGTTTGCCCAGAGGCTGGAACTCGGCGAAGGCAGCCCCGCCACGCTCTATATCCGCCCACAGGGAATCTCGGTGTCGCGCGGAGGCGGACAATTCCGTGGGCACGTGCAGAGCCGGGTTTTCCTCGGCGACGTCGAGCAGCTTGCCGTCAAGGTGGACGGCTTGGAACAGCCGTTGCTGGTGAAGACAATGTTGCGCCTGGAAGCCGGGACGGACCTTGTCGGCCTGGTCGTCTCGCCGGAGAGTTGCCTGGCATTTCCCGCAGCCTGAGTGCTCAAGCGGTCTTTACGGTAAACCGCTCTTGCTAAACTTGACCTTGCGTCTCCATTAATGCTCGACAGCGTGGCGCAATTCACTGGAGGATAAATGACCATGTCGATCATCGCGAAATCTGCACTGCTTTCGGCGACCTTGCTGCTCGGCGCGAGCGCTGTGTCGGCGGCGGAGCTTAATATCTACACCACGCGCGAGCCGGGTCTGGTCCAGCCGCTCCTCGATGCCTTTACCGCGGCCACTGGCACCAAAGTCAACACGGTCTTTCTCAAGGACGGACTGGTCGAGCGCGTCGCAGCCGAAGGCGAAAGCTCGCCGGCCGATATCCTGATGACCGTCGATGCCGGCAATCTCGTCGATCTCGTCGAAAAGGGCGTCACCCAGCCGGTCGAGTCTGCTGTTTTGACGCAGTCTATCCCGGAACAACTGCGCGATGCGAAGGGCAACTGGTTTGCCCTCTCCATGCGCGCCCGCGTCGTTTATGCGGCCAAGGACCTCGATCTCGCAGCCCTCAACTACGAGGATCTGGCCGATCCGAAATGGAAGGGCAAGATTTGCATTCGCTCCGGCCAGCATCCGTACAACACCGCGCTCTTTGCCGACTACATCGCCCATTACGGCGCCGAAGCGACGGAGAAATGGCTCGCCGGCATCAAGGACAACCTGGCGCGCAAGGCAGCCGGCGGCGACCGCGACGGCGCCAAGGACATTGCCGGAGGGATTTGCGATATCGCCATTGCCAACTCCTATTATGTCGGCCTAATGCGCTCGGGCAAGGGCGGTGAGGAGCAGGCAGCCTGGGGCAACGCCATCAAGGTCATCCTGCCGACCTTCAAGGATGGCGGAACGCAGGTCAACGTCAGTGGCGCTGCGGTCGCAAAACATGCGCCGAACAAGGCGGAAGCCGTAAAGCTCTTGGAGTACCTCGTCTCCGACGAAGCCCAGAAGATCTACGCGCAAGCAAATTTCGAGTATCCGGTGAAGCCGGGTGCCGCGACAGACCCGATCATCGCATCTTTCGGTGAACTGAAGATCGATCCGAAGCCTTTGACGGAAATCGTCAGCCATCGTAAGCAGGCAAGCGAACTGGTCGACAAGGTCGGCTTCGACAACTAAAAACAGGAAGGCGCCGGCGGTGTGTGCGGGCGCCTTCTTGTCGCCGATGAATTGGATTGCCCTTGATGACCAGCGCCGCACGAAGCCGGCACCGGCGCTCGACCGGATCCAGATGGCTGGTCTGCACGGGCGCCGTCGCCTGTTTCGTCATGCTGCCGTTCCTGGCGTTGTTGCTGCAGGCGGTACAGGGATCGGCGGGACTGTGGTCGCATCTTGTCTCAACTGTCCTGCCCGTCGCGCTGATGGATACGATCATCCTTTTGTCCGGAGTCGGTCTGATCGCTGCCATTATCGGAACGACGACGGCCTGGCTTGTCACGGCCTATACGTTTCAGGGCCGCCGGGTGCTCGAATGGGCGCTGCTTCTTCCTTTGGCAGTGCCAACCTATATTATCGCTTATGCCTATCTCGACATCCTCCATCCAATAGGGCCGGTGCAGGGGGCGGTGCGGTGGCTGCTCGGCTATTCCAGCCCGAGGGAGTTTCGCCTGCCGGATCTGCGCTCGATGACCGGCTGCATCGTGCTTCTTGGTTTTGTCCTCTATCCTTACGTCTACATCCCCGTGCGGGCGATGTTCCTGACGCAGTCCGCCAATCTGATCGAGGCTGCAAGAACGCTCGGCGTTTCCCGCCGCGCGATCTTCTGGCGTGTCGCCCTGCCTCTGGCGCGGCCCGCGGTTGCCGTCGGGGTCAGTCTAGCGCTGATGGAAACGCTCAACGATATCGGCGCCTCCGAGTTTCTCGGCGTCAGGACACTGACCGTCTCCATCTACACCACCTGGGTCACCCGGTCTGATCTGCCGGGGGCGGCACAGATTGCCCTGGCATTGCTTGCGATGGTCGTGGCCCTGGTGGCGTGGGAAAGATGGGGCAGGGGAAAGCAGCGCTACGCGTCGAGCGCGCAGCGCAATCGGGCCTTCGAACCCCGCCGTGTTTCTTCGGCGACTGGTCTGCTTCTGTTCATCGCAGGGCTTCTGCCGATCCTTGTCGGTTTTGCCGCGCCGGCGGCCTATCTCGTCGTCGCGGCCTGGAAAAGGGTGGAATTTGCCGGGTTTTCGTCGCGGTTCCTCTTTGAGGCCGCCAACACCATCGGCCTGGCAGCCGCTGCGACTGCCATGACGGTTGTCTTCGGCCTGCTGGTTGCCTATGCCGGGCGCTTGCGCCCCGGCCTCCTAACATTCTGGTTTCACCGGCTCTCGACGCTCGGCTATGCCGCCCCCGGTACGGTCGTGGCAATCGGCATCCTGATCGTGCTTGGAACGTTCGATCGGTTCGTCGACCACACGGCGATCGCCTGGTTCGGCATCTCGACCGGGTTGCTGACCATGGGATCGAGTGCAGCGCTGCTCTACGCCTATACGGTGCGATTTCTTGCGATTTCGGCTGGCGGTATAGAGGCGGGCCTTTCACGTATCCCCCTCTCGTTTGATCATGCCGCGCGCACCTTGGGCCAGTCGAAAGTGGGCACCTTCCGATATGTCCATCTGCCGCTGTCCAAGGCTGCGATTACTGCCGCCGGACTGTTGGTCTTCGTGGACTGTGTCAAGGAGCTTCCCGCAACCCTGCTGCTGCGCCCGCTGAACGTCGAGACCTTTGCGACGCATCTCTACGGCGAGGCGGCGAGGGGCACCTATGAAGAGGCATCCATCGCCGCTCTCGCCATCGTCGCCATCGGCATCCTGCCTGTTATCCTGCTGTCGAGAATGGGCCGTGTCTCCAGCCGGGCCTAGTTCAAATAGCGCCCGCTGGCGGCATGACGTGTTCGGCGCCATTGCCGGACAGGATTGCCGCGAGCATCCAGATCGCCATGGCCACCATCATCAGGTTCTCCGTCAGGGAGACAAAGCCGAGCGGCACGTTGCTGTCGCCCCCGACACAGGCGCATTTGAGTTCCCGCCTGTCGACATAGACCGCCTTGAACACCGAGATGGCTCCGATCGTGCCGATGAACAGCGCCACCGGAATCGAGATCCAGTTGAGCGTGCCGGTAACCATCAGGATGCCCGCCCCGAGTTCCGCAAAGGGATAGATATAGCTGTAGCGGACCCAGCGCCTGGCCAGCAGGTCGTAGTTCAGGAACATCGTCGAGAAACCCTCGACGTTCTGCAGCTTCAATAGGGCGAGCACCGCCATGGTGAACGCGATGAACCACTCGGCCGCACGCACCGTGACGATGTTGCCATAGGCGGCATAGCTTGTGGCGAGCGCCATCAGCGCCGTGGCAGCAAATACGGCGATGACGGGGCGATAGGTAACGGCCTTCGGGTCATGGACAGCCTTGCCAAAATGGCGGCGCAGATCGTCATAGCCGCCGACGCGTGCGCCATTGATGAAGGCTTGCGGCGTCGTCTTGACGTCGTGCTCGGCCTTGAAAGCGTCGGTCTCCTCGCGCGAGGTCAGCCACCGGTCATCGACTGTATAGCCTTCGCGCTGCAGGAGATCCTTGGCCTTCAGCCCGTAGGGGCAGATATGTTTGTCCATGACCATCCGGTAGAGCGTGGCCTGTTTGGGTACGCGGTCAAGCATGGTGCAATCTTTCATTTCGTTTGGTTTGATCGATTGCTGGGAGTATAAGGTCCGTACCATGGTACGGAGTCAAGCGATGAAGAACATGACAATTGCGGCGCTCGCTCGCGAAGGCGGCGTCGGCGTCGAGACGGTACGCTACTACCAGCGGCGGCGCCTGCTCGATACACCGGAACGGACAGGTGGTGTGGGCCTCGTCGGCGGTGTTCGGCGTTACGGGGAAGAAGACATCCGCCGCCTTCGTTTCATTCGCTCAGCCCAATCTGCCGGTTTCACGCTGGATCAGATAGGTGAATTGCTGCACCTGGATGCCGGTGAAGATCGGCAGCGCGCCCGCACGCTTGCCGCCGAGCGCATCGCGGCTCTCGACGCCAAGATCACCGAACTGCAGGCGGCGCGCGACTCACTCCGCCGGCTCGCCCATGCCTGTGGTTCCAGCTCAGGTGGCCCGTGCCCCATCATCACCGCCTTCGATCGGGAATGATCGGTTGAGATCAATCGACGACTGGGATGGCGGGACCTGAACGCGATGCACGCCCGATCGGCTCAGCCGGCGTCTCGGATGATGTCGACGTCGCGCCCACAGCCTTCGACGGCAACCGGCTCTGTCACGGCCTCGACATTCCCCTTAGCCGGCAAAATCGGCCAGCGCAGCAGCGCGTCGCCACCCGCTGCGGTAAGTCCGTAAATGCCGCGGTCGAGACGCTCGAACCAGCCATAGACATTGCCCCGCAAGATGTTCGCTGCCGTCGGCACAACGGTCTTCAGGTCCCTCGGGCGCAGCGGCCCATCGCGCAGGGCAGCGGCGCAGGCGAGCGCTTGCTGGCGATAGGCGGTCATGATCGGCGCTCTGGTGCTCCCGCCGACAGCAGGATCCCCCTTCCGGCGCTTGTGCTCGTCCACGAGGCGCGAGCGCTTGCGAAAATTCTTGCGGGGCATCAGGGCAATCGGGCTGACGATCACATCGACTGTGCCATTATCGGCGACGCCAAGCATGCCGAAGCCCAGCCGGCGGCAGAGGTCGCGGTAGCGGCGGTCGCTTTCACGGCCCTTTCCCCTGGCTGAAACTCGGGCCGCAATCCACACTTCGTCGCTGGCCGATGCCCTGTCGACAGCCTGCAGGATGAGCTCGAGATTGAAGCTGAGCTTCAATTCGCAAATGACGACGACCGGCGGTTCGTCGACGCTAAGCCCCACGATGTCACAGCCGGCGATTTCGCCCTTGACGCTGTAGCCGGCGGCCTCAAGGAAGCGCTTGATCGGCAGATAGAGCGTGGTCTCCAAATCATGTCCTCGATTGTTCTGCGCCACGGTCTTGGCGCGTTTCGCCGAGGAGATCAACAAAAGCGTGCAATTTTGTATCTAACCGGAAGAGCCCGATGCTAGGTACGTGGCGGCCACTGGCGGTTCATCCGTCTATGTGCCATGCGCGGGTCAGAATACCTGGGTTGCCTTCGATCGGGTCAGCCCGCGGCAAGGGTACCGCGCGGATGGTCTGCAAATCCATCGTGCCGGCTGCCTCCGTCCTGATATCCGCCGTCTGGTTCGGCGGGTAAGCACCGACAACCAGAAAATCCGGACTGGCGCTGGTCCGGCAATGTCCCGTTCCCGCCGGCAGGACGATGCAGTCGCTGGCCGAAACGTCGATTTGGCGGCCGCCGGTTCCACCGATCAAAAGCCGGGCCTCGCCACGGGCGATGCCCAGCACCTCATGGGCGCCGGTGTGGTAATGCTGGTAGGAAAAAACGCCGTTGCGCCAGCAATCCTCCCAACCGTTTTGAGCAAAACGCTCTTCAAATGCCGTGGCGAGATCGGTACCGTCTGCAATTGCCTGACGGTAAAGCACCACCGGTAATTCGGGGTTGTTCGGCACCCAGTCGCTTGCCCCGAACAGAATGGTCTCGACGCGCATGTCGCACCCTTCGGTCCTATTGCGAGGCACCTTTTACCGACAGGACGAGGATTTCTTCCTCCCGTCCGCCCGCTTGGAACTCGACGACATCACCCGGGCGTGCGCCTTCCAGCGCCCGCGCCAGAGGCGAGGTCCAGGCGATCGTTCCAACCGCCGGATCGGCCTCATCCTCGCCAACGATGTGGAGGTGTTTGGGCTCGCCACCGCGTTTGATCGTCACATGGGTTCCAAATGTGACGATGGTGGGAGCTTCCGGTGGTTCGACGATTTCCATCCTGGCGTGACGCGCATGCCAGTACCGCAGTTCACGCCTGAGGGCGGCCAGTGCCTCGCTATCGCCAGATGCTTCGATCTGTCGGTCCAGCGTTTCCATCGCCTGCTCGATCTGGCGCGCTCCGTTCGGCGTCACGAGATTGCGGGCCGAGCTGATCGCTCGCTCCAGAATAGGCGGGGGAGGCGCGTCGTCGACCTCTCGGGTAAATGCTCGGCTCATGGTTTTTCTCCTCCTCTAGAAACGTATATAATGCTCTGCAGTTCACTTGGGAGGTTGGAAATGACGACCATGCCAAAAATCCGGGCGGACAATCTCAGCCGTCCGCCGGTCGCTCTTCTGCTGGTTGTATCCTCTTTTTCAGCTTGGTGCGCCGATCGCGGATGATGTGATCGACTTTCCCGGCAAGCGCGTGATCCGGCTCGCTGTCGGCCGCTTCTCTCAGCAGCAGCGTCAACCGCTTCAATTCCTTCTCATCGAGATGTTCAATGCCCATGAAGCGGTTTTCCGCGTCGCTGGTAAGGATCAATTCGTCAAGTTTTGCCTGGACCGCCCTGCCGTCGCGGTTCTGCGAATTCTGGAGCACGAAGACCATCAGAAAGGTGATGATCGTCGTTCCCGTGTTGACAACAAGTTGCCACGTCTCTGAAAAGCCGAAAAAGGGCCCGGTTGCGGCCCAGACAACGATGCCGGCGACGGCAATCACAAACGTCGCCGGCTTGCCGGTCAATTCTGCAACGCTCCCGGAAAACCTGGAAAAGAAGCTGGGCTTTTGGGACATAGGACTCCTCCCTGGCAAATAGGCATGTCAGAAATTCCCCGGCGCGGCGGAAGTTCCGGTCGTTGCCGCCCATTTCTCGAATAGCTTCCGGAGCGTGGCGAGCTGCGCTGTCTGCCCCCCGGCAGTTGATGATTGTCATCGCCCGGTGCTCGGTCGCTCCCGCTTTCGTGCGCGCCATTCGTAGGCGGGCGATCTGGCGTCGTTCATCCATGCCGATCTGGGAGTATGCGGTCTATGGGCGATCCTCATAGTTGATAAGCCATGTTATCCATCGCAAGTCGTACTTCCGAACCCACCGGTTGGAGTGACGACCCCCAATAGCTCCTCACTTTCTCTCAGGCACTTCAAGGTAGAAGACGGCAGGACTGCCTTAAGCCGGTTGCTTTCTTGTCGAATGAATCGAAAATCTCGCCACCAAGCCAAAATGCCGTCACAGGCAATAATTCTATCGGCGAAATCACCGCCAGCGTCCCGAACGGCTGGGCCCGCGTCGACGGCTGGTTGCTTGCCGGCCTCGAGCATCCGACATCAGGCAGGATCCTGATCGGCGGCAAGGATGTCACCATGCTGCCGGCCAACGAGCGCGACGTATCGATGGTTTCCAGTCCTACGCGCTGTTTCCGCATATGAACTCGCTCGACAACGTAGCCTACGGGCTCGAATCTTCGGGGATGAGGAAGAAGGATGCGCGCGAGCGGGCGGAAGAGAGATTGAAGCTCGTCGGCCGTTTCGGGGATGGGTGGCAGGCTTCCGGCCGAGCTTTCCGGCGGTCAGCAGCAGCGCGTGGCGGTTGCGCGGACTCTCGTGCTGGAGCCGCAGGTGCTGCTGTTGGACGAGCCGCTGTCCAATCGGGATGCGCGCCTGCGCCGCCAGGTTCGCACCGAAATCCGCGAACTGCAGCAGCGCCTCGGTTTCACGGCTGTTTATGTCACCCACGATCAGGGGGCGCTCACTGTTTCGGATCGCATCGTCATCATGAAGGACGGCGACATCGCGCAACAAGGCAGCCCGCGTGACCTCTATGAGGCGCCGGCATCAGCCTTCATCGCGGATTTCATGGGCGAGGCAAATGTGGTTCCGTGTGAGGTCATCTCCGTGGAAGGCCAGGATGCAGCAATCCGCATGGGCGCCTTTGAACATCGCGTTCCAAATCGCGATGCAAGACCGGCCCCCACTAAACTTGCCGTCCGCCCTAACGCCATCACGCTCGAACCGCCGACCGGTGCCTTTCCCGGCCGAATTCTTCATTCGGCCTACCATGGCGCGCACGTCGAATACGAAGTAGAAACGAGCAACGGTAAACTGTTCGTCGTTGATCCGGCGGGTGAGCGCCCCTTGACCCCGGCAACCGAGGTTGCCGTCGGCTTCAAGGGACGTGGCATCGCCATTATTAACGGCTGAACCGGATTGTAGAAGGACCAGTTACATGACACCGCAGACATCCGGGATCGACGCACGTTTCGCGCTGGCTCGCACTATAGCCAAGGAAGCTGGCGCCGTTGCGCTCGGCTATTTCAACACGCGCGACACGCTCGTCGTGGAGACGAAGCGTGACCCGCAGGACGTGGTCTCCATCGCAGATCGCGAAGTGGAGAACCTGATCCGCGCCCGTGTCGCGGACCTTCATGCGGCGGACGGTTTCCTCGGTGAGGAATATGGCCTTGTCGAAGGGCATTCCGGCTATACCTGGGTGGTTGATCCGATCGACGGCACCAGTCCTTTCGTCAACGGCATGCCGAACTGGTGTGTGTCGATCGCCGTGCTGCGCGGTGGTGAACCGGTTGTCGGGGTCATCTTTTCGCCGTGCCACGACGAGCTCTATGCCGCCGCCAAAGGAAACGGCGCCACCTTGAACGGCAAGCCGCTCAGCCTCGATCAGAGCCGAACGATCAGGAATGGAGTAACCGGCATCGGCGCCAACAACTACGTCGCCCCGGCGGTCGTCGCTAAAACAGTCGAGAACCTGCTGGAAGCCGGCGGCAACTTCATTCGCAACGGATCCGGCGCGTTGATGCTCGCCTATGTCGCTGCGGGCCGGTTGGTTGGCTACTACGAGCCCTACATGCATGCTTGGGATTGCCTTGCCGGCTATTGCCTCGTCAAGGAAGCGGGCGGATGGTACCACCCGTTCCCCACTGACGGGGGGCGTCTCACCAAGGGCGCACCCGTGCTTGCTGCAGGACCGGGTGCCCGCGAGGATCTCGCAAAAATTGCGGGTCTAACAGCGTGAATCGCATCGGTTTGATGAATGCGGCAAGCATGCCTGGCTGGCTGCGCCCTCCTCAAAGGCAACAGAAAACGCGATCTCTGGCGGTTCAGAAATCTGGCATCTTTGGAGTGCGGGTAGCACTGCGCAGGGTTCCGCCCATTCGTCAACCAGCAACGTCCAGCCAACGATGGATCAGGCAACGAAGTCCTGATCTCTCATCGAACTGCCAAATCCGGTGATCACGCTGCTGACTTCGTCCCAATGGGGGAGTGCCTTCATTCGCTCCAGCCAAGCCTGGACATTGGGAAAGCGTGAGAGATCGTAACGGATGAGTTCGCCGCATGCCACAAAACCAGCGCCGAGATAGTCGGCGATGGTGATATCATCGCCGGTCAGGAATGCGTTGCCATTGCCGAGATAGTGGTCGTTAAGCACCTGCAGCCAGAATCCGGCCCTGTCGCGCCCCCATTCGACAGCGACCTTCTGGCCATCCTCGCTTGGCCTCTTGTGATGCGGAAAGATTTGCGGATAGACCATATTGTAGGCCCAGTCGCGATAGAAGCCGGTATTGAACCAGTCCATGATCTCGTTGACGCGCGCACGCTTTTTCAGATCCTTCGGGTACTCCGGCATGCCGTATTTATCGGCGAGGTATTTCAGGATTGCCGAGCACTCGGTCATCCTGAGGTCACCGTCCTCGAAGACCGGCACCTGCCGGCTCGGATTGACTGAAATGAATGGCTCCTGGTGATGGGCGCCCGTCATCAAGTCGACAACTTCTTCTTCGACATTCAGGCCCTTCTCAGCGATGAGCAGGCGGATCGGCCGGCTGGTCTGCGACACGGGATGCATATAAAGCTTCATCGTTTCCTCCATTGACTGCTTGTGGTTGAAGCGCGCTTCGGTCTTTCAGCTGCGGGGATATGCGTTCTTCGGACCGCGGTCCGAAGACAGACTGCCGCGATTGCGCGCGGTCAAGGTCTCGATCGCATCGGCAAGGTGGATTTCGGCGATGTTGTAGTCGCCGCGAGCCACTCTGATCCTGTGGGCCTCGAGCATGACGTCGCCGTGACTGCAGCCGAACGGCGGTTCGAAACGGTAAGACGCCAGTTCGATCAAGAGGCCGAGCGGGTCTTCGAAATAGATCGAATCCATGAAACCGCGATCCTTCGGACCCGAATGATTGATACCGCGCTCGTTAAGGCGCTCGACCGCCTGCCGGAAAGTGGCCTGAGAAACGGCAAAGGCGAGATGGTGGACACAGCCGATATCGGTCGAGGTGCGTTTCGGATCGGGCTTGCGGCTCTCGTCCGTGAAGATCGTGATCAGCCGGCCATCGCCTGGATCGAAATAGAGATGGCTCTCGGTGGCTTTGTCGAGATTGGGCTGCTCAAAGACAAAGGGCATGCCGAGGATACCTTCCCAGAAATCGATCGACGTTTGACGGTCCGCGCCGACGATCGTTATGTGGTGCACGCCCTGTGATTGAAGTTTCCTCATCGTCTCCTCCTCATGTTGCGGCTTGCGACCAGTCGACCAGTTTGGACTTGTAATCGCTGCGCGGCAATGTGCCCCACGGCACCAATCTCGGTCGATACAACTAGAAGGTCGCGACGCAAAAAGGACATGTTACGCCAGGTGTTCACTAAGCCGTTATAAATACTTAAATGTTTGTAATCGAAGAACCACGGCAACAAGAACGATGGTCAACTGACGCGTCCTGCAGGCGAACGCATTTGGCAGTGTCCCGCGATGCGAATTTCCCGCGTGGGCGAGATTGAAAGCGGTACGCGACAGCCGCGGGAAAACGATGCTGGCGGCGAAACTCTGAGGGCTGGTTGATAGTAGCGGAATACGGAGCAGGCCGTTCGGCTTCGCGAAAATTTTCTCCCGCCATTGGGTCGTTTCACGGAGTTGCGCGTTTAGCCGGGAGGAAACCAACCATGCAGGAGACTCCTATGAGCAAGACCTTTGACCTTTCCGACTTCTCCGAGGAGGAACTCACGGCGCTCATTGATGAAGCGAGCCGTCTGCGAGATGCCTTGCGCGAGAGCCGTGACCGGGAGCTTCCGACGGGTGCGGACGGTTCGAAGGGGCAGGATGTAAGGGATCCGGATCACGGTGCCATCCCCACACCGACGCCGCGTGAGGTCAAGGAAGAAGGTCCGGCGCATGGCGTGCCGGAATAATTTCTCGCATATCGAGAATTGGCCCATCCCGCCCTTCTGTCTGGGTCGGTGACAGCATCGTTCAAGCGCCGACGAGTTCTCACCCGACCGCGCGCTTGACCTCGATAGCCGGATCCCCTCGAAATTGAAACTGTTTTGCCATTGACTTGATCGGGCTGGCGATTTACGACTGACGAAAATCAAAATTCGTCAGTCGTAGAAAGCTTATCTAGATGGATGATGTGACAGAGACTGTTGAAGCCACGAGACAGGAAAATATCTCCCGGATCCTTGATGCCGCGGAGCGGCTTTTCCGACACTACGGCTATTCCAAGACAACCGTCGCCGATGTCGCGCGTGATCTCGGCATGTCGCCGGCCAACATCTACCGTTTTTTTGCTTCCAAAACAGAAATCCATCAGGCCGTGTGCGGACGCATGCTCGCGGGCAGCTACCAGCAGGCCCTTGAGATTTCGCTGCTGCCGATCAGCGCCGCCGACCGCCTGCGCAAGTTTCTCCATACGCAGCATCAGCTTGTTCTGGCGACGATGCTTGATGAGGAAAAGGTGCATGAAATGGTCGTCGTCGCAATGGAGCGCGACTGGCATGTCATCGACAAGCATATCGACCGCATGCATGAACTGGTCGAGAAAATCATCCGGCAGGGTATCCAAGCCGGTGAATTTGCCGAGCAGGATGCTGCCGTCGCGTCCCGCTGTTTCGGGGCGGCAACGCTCAATCTGTGCCATCCGCAAATGGTGGCGCAATGTCTCGCCAAGCAGAACCGGGCAATGCCCGATGAACTCGTCGAATTTGTCATTAAGGCGTTGCGATGAACGGAAGCCCAGCGGCGCCGTTTCAAATTGTTTGTTTTTAGGAATACGAAATGTTCTCGACTAGCCATAGCCATAGCCATAGCCGTGCCCGCATGCTGCCAGCCACCCTTCTTGCCACCCTTCTTGCGGCTGCGCTCCTTGCGCTTACCGCCTGCTCGCAGGAGAAGGCCGAGACGACGCCGATTGTCCGCCCGGTCAAAGTGGTCGAGATCGCGCAGGCGAGTGACGCGCGCACGCTCAACTACTCCGGAGCGGTGCGCGCCCGCGTCGAAATGAACCTCGGCTTCCGCATCGACGGCAAGATCAGCGAGCGCTTCGTCGATATAGGCGATAGGGTCAAGGCCGGCGAATTGCTCGCCCGCATCGACTCTGCCGACTACGCGCTTTCGGTGCAAAGCGCCAAGGCAAGCCTCGATGCGGCCGAGCGGCAGGTCGAGACCACAGAGTTGGCACGCAACCGCGCCGAACAGCTGTTTGCCAAGAACGTCTCGTCGAAGGCGCAACTGGAGCAGGCGACGCTCAGCTACGACCAGGCGGTTGCCTCTCGCGATTCAGCCCGGTCAGCGCTCGATCAGGCGAAGAACCAGGTCAACTACACCGATTTGAAGTCCGATCAGAACGGCATCGTCACCGCAGTCAATGCCGATGTCGGTCAGGTCGTCGGTTCGGGAACGCCAGTCGTCACCGTCGCGGTCGATGGTGAAAAGGAAGTGCTGATCGCAATCCCGGAGGTGGACATCACCCAATTCAAGCCGGGGAAAATGGTGAAGGCCAGCTTCTGGTCCGATACTTCCCTGGCGCTGCAGGGCAGGGTGCGGGAGGTCGCAGGCAGCGCCGACCCGCAGTCGCGTACGTTCGCCGTCCGTGTCGGCCTGCCGAACGATCCCAAGGTTCTGCTTGGCATGACCGCCAATATCGAAGCCTCCGCCGACAGCGCACGCCAGCTTATCTCTATTCCCTTGACCGCTCTGACCAAGAAGGATGATCAGCCGATCGTCTGGACGGTCGATCGCACAACCGAAACGGTGCACTCCCGCGTGGTCACCGTCACCGATTTCACCGGTAATGGAGTGCGCGTGGCCGAAGGGCTGACGCCCGGCGACGTCGTCGTTTCCGCCGGTACGCAGTTCATGACCGAAGGCCTCAAGGTGAAGCTCGAAGGTATGGCCGCCAAGCAATCGGCGGCAGCCGACGCTGCCACCCTGACGCGTTGAACCCGGTTGAACGAGAACGGAACGAAGCCGATGGCCATCTCCACCGATCAGAAACAACCCTTCAACCTCTCCCGCTGGGCGATTGAGCACCCGAGCATTGCGCGCTTTCTGTTCGGCCTCATCCTCATCACCGGCGTTCTCGGTCTGATGCGGATGGGGCAAAAGGAAGATCCGGACTTCACCTTCCGGGTGATGGTCGTGCAGGCGATCTGGCCGGGCGCCTCGATCCAGGAAATGGAAGACCAGGTCGTCAACAAGATCGAGCGCAAACTGCAGGAGACGCCGCATCTCGATTTCGTCCGCTCCTACACCCGCGCCGGCAGCGCCATCATCACGCTGCAGATCGAGGGTGATACCAATGCCGAGCAGGTTGCCGATGCCTTCTACCAGGTTCGCAAGAAGGTCGGCGATATTGAGAACGAACTGCCGCAAGGTCTGCTCGGGCCCTATTTCAACGACGAGTTCGGCGATACCTTCATTACGCTTCATTCGCTGAGTGGCTCCGGCTACAGCTATCCCGAGCTGAAGAAATTCGCCATCCAGGCGCGCGACATGCTTTTGTCGACGCCCGGCGTCGAGAAGGCCGTTATCATCGGCGACCAGCCGGAAAAGATATACATCGACATTTCCTCCAAGGTGCTCGCCCAACGCGGGCTGACGCTGACGGACCTGCAGAACGCCATCAGGGGGCAGAACAATGTCGATCCGGCAGGCTCCGTCGATACCGGCACCCGCTCCGTCCGCATCGCCGTCGATGGCGGCGTCACCCGGGCATCCGACATTCGTGAGCTTCGGCTGAGGGCCGGCAACCAGATCACGCGTCTCGGCGATATCGCGACCGTGACCTCCGGCCTCGAAGATCCCTATCAGCGCAAATACCGGTTCAACGGCGAAGACAGCGTCCAGCTCGGCGTCGTCATGGCAAAAGGCTACAAGGTTACCGATGTCGGCGCCGCAGTTGAGGAAGCCTACAAGCGTTTCGAGTCTGCGCTGCCCTATGGCGTCCAGGTCGAGCAGATTTCCAATCAGCCGGAAGTCGTGACGGAGGCGGTCAGCGAATTTATGCATGCCCTCGGCGAGGCGCTGGTGATCGTGCTCGTCGTCTCTTTCCTGTCGATCGGCTGGCGCTCTGGCCTGGTGATCGCGATCGCCATTCCGCTGGTGCTCGCTGCCACCTTCGCCATCATGTACGAACTCGGCATCGACCTGCAGCGCATCTCGCTCGGCGCCCTGATCATTGCGCTTGGCCTGCTTGTCGACGACGCGATGATCGTCGTCGAGATGATGGAGCGCAAGCTCGAGGAGGGGCTGCACAAGGTCGATGCGGCAAGTTTCGCCTATACATCGACGGCTTTCCCGATGCTAACCGGCACGCTGATCACCACGGCCGGTTTCATCCCCGTCGGTTTTGCCGCCTCCACCGCGGGCGAATATGTGCGCTCGCTGTTTTATGTCGTTGGCATCGCGCTTGTCGTTTCGTGGTTCGTGGCGGTCTATTTCACGCCCTGGCTTGGCTATTTGATCCTCAAGCAGCGAAAGCACGCCGGCGAGCATCACGACGTTTTCGATACGCGCTTTTATCGCCGGCTGCGGGCCACCGTCGGTTGGGCCGTACGCCACCGCATCATCGTGCTTACGCTGACGATGGCTACCTTCGCGACCAGCCTCTGGGCTTTCCAGTTCATTCCGAAGAACTTCTTCCCGCAGTCTTCGCGCCCCGAAATCCTCGTCGATCTCTGGCTGCCGGAAGGCACCAGCATCAGGCAAGTCGAGGCTCAGGCTAAGGCTCTAGAAGCGAAGATGATGGACGATCCGGACAAGAAGTTCATCGCCACCTATATCGGCGAGGGCGCTCCGCGCTTCTTCCTGCCGCTTGACCAGCAGCTGCGCAATCCGAACTTCGCCCAGCTTCTCGTCATGGCCAACGACGAATCGGCCCGCGAGCGGCTGATCGTCAAGCTGCGGACCATCCTTGCCGAGGAATTCCCGTCAATCCGCAGCAAGGTCGATCGCCTGTTCCTCGGGCCGCCGACCGGCTGGCCGGTCCAGATGCGGGTGATGGGTCCGGATCGCGCGGAAGTCCGACGGATCGCCGATCAGGTCAAGGCGAAGTTTGCCGAAAACCCTGAGCTGGGTGCGATCCACGACGATTGGCTGGAGCCCGTGCCCGCGATGAAACTGGTGATCGACCAGGATCGCGCCCGCGCCCTTGGCGTAACCTCGCAGCGCATTCGCCAGATGCTGCAGGCGGCGACGGCAGGCGCTCCCCTCGATAACGTGCGCGATGGTGAGGAGACTGTCTCCATCGTCGCCCGTGAACCGGAGACGAGCCGTCACCTGCTGTCGGCGGTGGATTCGGTCTATATCCCGACGGATTTCGGCGGTTTCGTGCCCCTGTCGCAAGTCGCCAAGGTCGTCCCGGTTCTCGAGCAGGGCATCGAATGGCGCCGCAATCGCCTGCCGACGATCACCGTGCGCGGCACGCTGCCGGATGGGGTGCAGCCGAACGACGTGGCGATGGCAATGTATGCCGACCTGAAGCTGCTGCGCGACGGGCTTGCACCGGGCTATACGGTCGAGATCCAGGGGGGCGCCGAGGATTCTGTCGAAAGCCAGCAGTCGATCGCCGACAAGGCGCCGATCATGCTTGCCGTCATCGTCGTGCTCTTGATGATCCAGCTGCAGCATTTCGGCAAGGCAATGCTGGTGCTGGCGACCGGTCCGCTCGGCATCATCGGTGCGGCCGCAGCCCTCCTGATCAGCGGCGCGCCTTTCGGTTTCGTCGCCATCCTCGGCGTCATCGCGCTGCTCGGCATCATCATGCGCAACTCGATCATCCTCGTCGACCAGATCGACCAGGACATTGCCGCCGGCATGGAGCGGTCGGAAGCGATCATCGGTTCGGCCGTGCGCCGCTTCCGGCCGATCGTCCTGACGGCAATGACGGCTGTGCTCGCTCTCATCCCGATCTCGCGCGGCGTTTTCTGGGGCCCGCTCGCCTTCGCCATGATGGGTGGCATCCTCGTCGCTACCGTGCTGACGATCCTCGTCCTCCCTGCCGGCTACGCCCTGTTCTTCGGCAAGGAACCGAAAAAACAGGCCTCCGAACCCGAGCAGACGAACGAGGAGCCGGAGGAGGATGCGATCTATCCGGCGTCCCTGGCCGCCGAATAGGAACTGAATCGGCATTGAACACCGCCGAAGTGTGTTATTCGTTTTCGGCGGTACTCAATCGATTTATGGGTCGGGGAGCCCCCCGCTACGCGCATAGCGCATGGCTGCTCTGCAAAATTCTGCCTACTATTTGAGCGGAAACCGTGTATAGTCAAATCATCGAAGCGATGCACCTCCTCCCGCAAAGCTTCGATTGTAAGTGTCCTTACTCCTCCTCCCAGAGGGCACTTGCGGAATGGCGACACTCCTCCTCCCAGTCGCCGTTCGGTTCTTTTTGAAAGCCTGCCGCACCTCCTCCCGCGGCAGGCTTTTTCGTTTCTGGGTCTTCGCGCATTCCCTTCCAGCCGCCACCCACGAAGCGCCGAGGCGCGGGTCCGTGCACCAGGGACGTAGGCCACGCGGCGGCTCAAAACCGCGGACCGGGATTTCGTTTCCACTTCTTGTGAATTTGGCTCAGCCCCTCGCGGTGACTGCCGCGAATGTTTCCTCAAGCACCGCAAGCAAATGGTCGGCATCTCGCCGCGAGAAGATCATGGGCGGCCGCATCTTCAGCACGTTGTCGTGCGGCCCCTCCGTGCCGATCAGCACGCCACGCTGTCGCGCGCCGTTGGAGACGGCACGGGCGAAGTCCGTGGCGGGCGCCTTGTTCTTTCGATCCTCTACCAGTTCGATACCGAGGAATAGCCCCATGCCGCGGACGTCGCCGATCGCTTCGAAGCGTTCCTGCATCGCCCGGAAGCCGGCCATCAGGTAGTTGCCGACCTCGAGCGCGTTGCGGCGCAGGTCGTCGCCTTCGATGACATCGAGAACCGCAAGGCCGACGGCGCAGGACACCGGGTTGCCGCCGAACGTGTTGAAATATTCCATGCCGTTGTTGAAACTGTCGGCGATGTCGCGCGTCGTGACGACGGCTGCCAGCGGATGTCCGTCGCCGATTGGCTTGCCCATGGTGACGATGTCGGGCACGACCCCTTGCGTCTCGAAGGCCCACCAACGGCTGCCGACCCGGCCAAAACCGACCTGCACTTCGTCGGCGATGCAGACGCCGCCCGCCTCGCGCACCATGCGGTAGACTTGCTGTAGGTATCCGTCGGGCAGGAACACCTGGCCGGCGATGCTCGGAATGGATTCAGCCATGAAGAAGGCTGGCGCTTCTCCCTTTGCCCGCATCATCGCGATCAGCTCGCCAACGCTCTCGGCGAAACGCGTGCCGTGTTCCTCGACCGGCCAATCGGCCGGCGCATGATAGCTATCGGGAACCGGCGCGACATGGACATGCGGCTTCTGACCCTTGCCGCCCCTGCGCTGGAACTTGTAGGGACTGATATCGATCAGTTCCTGCGTCGTGCCGTGGTAGGCCCAGTCGAGCACGATCGCGTTCTCGCGGCCGGTATGGGCGCGCATCAGGCGTAGCGCCAGGCTGTTTGCCTCCGAACCGCTATTGACGAAGCCGGCAACCGACAACTTGCCCGGCATCGTCGCCGTCAGCCGCTCGGCATAGGCAACGATGTTGTCATGCAGATAGCGGGTATTGGTATTGAGCGTCGCGGCCTGCTTTGCCATGGCCTCGACCACAGCCGGATGTGCATGGCCGATGTGGCAGACATTGTTGAAGCAGTCGAGATAAGCCCGGCCGCGATCGTCTATCAGCCAGACGCCTTCGCCGCGCACGAACTTGATCGGCTTGTCATAGGAGATCGACAGGTTCGGCAATAGCAATTCCCGGCGGCGCTTGACGATTTCTTCGAGAGATCGGCCTTTTTGTTCGTAAAACTCCGGCGCAATGCCGGCGAACGCATTGGCGTCGGGAAAAAGTTCTGCCCAGACATCGAGATAGCGCTCCTCGCCAACGCCGAGAATTTCGGCTGCGGAAAGGCTGGTGTCGGTGGAAATCTGCAGGTGCAGATGCGGCGCCCAGCCGCCGTTTTCGTTTGGAGCGCCCATTTTTCCCACCAAAGCTCCAGCTTCCAGGCGGTCACCGGATTTCAACCGGTCGAGGGCTTCGTGGGCAAGGTGCCCCCACAGCGTGACGAAGGCCGGGCAGCCCGCCGGCTCGTGGCGGAGCGCGACCAGGCAGCCGTATCCAAGCGGCTCGTTTTCGATCTCGACGCTGACGACCGTGGCGGCCATTGGCGTGTAAACCCTGGTGCCGATCGGCATGAAGAGGTCAAGACCGAGATGTCGGGTGCGGCGCCTGTTGTCGATCAGCTTGGAGACGAACATCTCGCCAGCA
Source organism: Rhizobium giardinii bv. giardinii H152 (assembly GCF_000379605.1). GTDB lineage: Bacteria > Pseudomonadota > Alphaproteobacteria > Rhizobiales > Rhizobiaceae > Pararhizobium > Pararhizobium giardinii. The sequence goes on from NZ_KB902724.1 coordinate 266,734, forward strand.
TAGACCGTGCGCGCCTCACCCCAGGGACCGATGCCGAGATCGAAACCGTATCTGCGGCAATGGTCTTCCCAGATCGCCTGCGCCTCGTGTGGCCGCTGGCCGGCGGATTTCACCGTCATCGGATGCGTGGAGTTGCCATAGGGCACGAGATCGGCCGGATAGGTCGCCGCCGGTCTGTCGAGCAGCGGCTGCAGGGTCTTGCGGTGTGCCTTGATCCAAGCCGTGACTGCGCGTGCTCCGGGCGCGGCCTCGAAACCGCAGGCATGACGCAGGATCGCGGTCGCAAAACGCGGGTTCATCGCGTCGAGCTTGCGCAGCAGCGCCCATGCCGGCTTCTCGCTGATCGCGAGATAGGGATTTCCGTCGGTGTGGGCGCGGCGCGACGCCGAGATCGTCACCGACGTCACCAGCCGCATCGCGATCAGGTCGAAGAGCAGAGCGATTTCTTCCTCAAGCAGCGGATATTCCGCATGGAAACCACGCGCAATGGTGGCGGCGGCGCCGATCGGATCGGCGTGGTCGAGACCGGCATAGGCGGCGGCGATGGCGATCTCGGCAATCACGGGTGCATAGAGCGCATCGCCGAAATCGATCACACCGGCAATGCGGTCGTGATCGGCGTGGGCGACGAGCACGTTCCAGTCATTGGCGTCATTATGGATGACCGCCGAGCGCAGCTTGGGCAGCATTGGCACGACCTTGGTTTCGAAGCGTGCCAGAAACCGTTCGAGCAGCGCGCGGTCGTCCACATCGGCGATATGGTGGAGCCTTTCGGCCGAACGGCCAGCATTGCAGAGATTCCAGTCGAGATCACGCAGGGCGCCGGGATGCATGAACCCTTTCAGCGCCGCATCGAAACGGCCGAGCAGGCTCCCGAGCGATTCCAGCGCCGCATCACTTCGGGACGCTTGGGCAAGAGGAACGCCCGCCACCCAGCCGACGAGCCGCAGCAGGTGGCGAACGCCATGCCCGCTCGTGGTCTCTGCGAGGCTGGCTCCTGACACGGTCTTGCGGATATGCGGTACAGGAAGATCCGGCGCATGCACATCGAGATGGCCGAGAAGTTCCGTCTGGAATTCGCTCTCAACCAATGGTTCGGCGGCATTGACGATCTTCAGGATATAGATCTTGCCGTCACTGGCCGCGACCTTGAAATTCTGGTCGCGCTCGCTGTCGAGCGGCGACAGCGAGCCCTCGAGGCCGTAGTGCTCTGCCAGCAAAAGCTTTGCCTGCTCGATCGAAAAATCCGGTGTGGTCTGCAGCATGTCGTTCATGGGAAATCCCTCTTCTGTTGGTCAGAGTTTGCACGAGGGGCTGCCATATGCATCCGGCATTATGCCGGTTGTGCCGGCACAATGTTTATAATAACCGTCATCTTGTCGGCAGCAGCAATGAGCGGAAATCATGCAGGACACAGACGAGATCGACCGGGCCATCCTCAGCATCCTGTCGCGGGAGGGCCGCATTCCGATGAAATCGTTGGCCGGGCGGATCGGGCTCTCAAGAAGCACCACGACGGAGCGGGTCAGCCGGCTCGAAAAGAAGGGCATCATCCGCGGCTATCGGGCCGATATCGGCCAGCTGGACCAAGGGCAGATCCAGGCCTTTCTGCTTCTGACGCTGAAGCGCACGCCGTCGATCGGCGTGCTCGATCGCCTGGCCGGCTTCTCCGCAGTGCGGAAGGTATCGTCCGTAAGCGGCCAGCTCGATCTCGTCGTCGAGGTCGAAGTCGGGTCGATCAATGCGCTCAACGAATTGCGAAACGAAGTGGCCACACTCGACAACGTCGAAGACCTGACGACCGCAATCGTCCTTCGGCGCGACATCGAACGAAGCTGACACCGCGCTTGACTTTGCTGAGCGTGCTAACAAGATAGGCTTCAGGCAAAACGCAGGAAGACACTGCGCTTTCAAGCGGATCGCGCTGTTGCCCTGGTCATTCGGCACGTGTTCTTCCTTCAAAACAGGGCTCATTCCTCCCGATACTGTCCTTGAAAATTTTGAAAGTCTTTCGCTTTCGCCGTCGAAATGGACGTCTAGCGATCCGCATCACGAACCCGCACAATTGAAAAACCGTAAATGAGGCATCCGGCATCCCTTGGCGGGAAGCGGGAACCTGATCGGGCAGGGGCCCTGACAAGTCGTGACGATTTGAAGATCGGTAAGGCGAGGCGCTCGCCGGAGGAGAAGGCGGCGCGCCAATGACATTTGCCGGGCTGGATTGCCCGGCCAAGGGAGGAAATATGTTGGAACGGCTCTTCAAGCTGAGTGAGCACAATACGTCGGTACGCACCGAACTGGTCGCCGGCCTCACGACATTTCTCACAATGTCGTACATCATCTTCGTCAATCCCGACATCCTGTCGACGACCGGCATGGATCGGGACGCGATCTTTGTCGCCACCTGCATCGCCGCAGCACTCGGCTCGGCAGTCATGGCGCTCGTCGCCAACTGGCCGATCGGCATGGCGCCTGGCATGGGGCTCAATGCCTTCTTCGCCTTCACCGTGGTTGCCGCCCTCGGGTTCACCTGGCAGCAGGCTTTGGGGGCCGTCTTCATCTCGGGCCTGATCTTCGTCTTCCTGACGGTGACCGGCGTTCGCAGCTGGCTGATCGAAGGCATTCCGCATTCGCTGCGCAGCGCCATCGCCACCGGTATCGGCCTCTTCCTCGGCATCATCGCGCTGAAGAACGCCGGCATCGTCGTCGACAATCCGGCAACGCTGGTGGGGCTCGGCGATCTCAAGGCCACTGGCCCGCTGCTTGCCATCTTCGGATTCTTCGTCATCGCGGTGCTTGATGCGCTAAAGGTGCGCGGCGCCATCCTGATCGGCATTCTCGCGGTGACCGTACTGTCCTGGATCACTGGTGTCAGCGAATTCCGCGGCATCGTCTCGATGCCGCCGAGCATCGCCCCGACCTTCCTCCAGCTCGACATCGTCGGTGCCCTGCATGGCGGCCTGATCCATGTCATTCTCGTCTTTGTTCTCGTCGAAGTCTTCGATGCGACCGGCACGTTGATCGGCGTCGCCAAGCGCGCCAATCTCATCCAGGAAGGCAAACGGAGCCGTCTCGGCCGGGCACTTCTGGCCGACAGCACCGCCATCGTCGCCGGTTCGCTGATTGGCACGAGCAGCACCACCGCCTATGTCGAAAGCGCCTCCGGCGTCCAGGCCGGCGGGCGCACCGGCCTGACGGCGCTCGTCATCGCCATCCTGTTCCTCGCCTCGCTCTTCATCTCGCCGCTCGCCGGCTCGGTACCGACCTATGCGACGGCCCCGGCACTGCTCTACGTCGCTGGCCTGATGATGCGCGAACTAACGGAAGTCGATTGGGACGATCTGACGGAGGCCGCGCCGGCCGCGATCACAGCGCTCGCCATGCCGTTCACCTATTCGATCGCCAACGGTCTGGCTTTCGGCTTCATCAGCTACGTCGTGCTGAAAGTCTTCACCGGCAAGTGGAGCGTCATTCACCCGGCAACGCAGATCGTCGCCACACTTTTCGTCGTCCGCTTCGCCTTTTTCGCGGAGTGACTGAATGGGCGAGGCGGCGCATTCCGCCGCGCCTGCCGAGACTTCAGGAAACCTGGGCCGGGCCGCAGCCATTGCGGCCCGGTTGTCGCGACAAATCCGCGTCTTCCGCTGTGGCCAGAAGCCGCCCACATGCCACGATCCATAAGGACCGTGATGGGTGGGGAGACGGACGATAGTTCAGTGCGCGGCTTAGATGTCGGCGGCGGCGTTGTCACGCAATCACGGTCAAGGCCCGACGTTCACCTCCGTTTCCTCACTCGTATTGGAGCTGCTCGTAGGCGTCCGGCCGCCCTCCGGGAGTGAGGTCCAAGAGGGTCCACATCGGTTCGACCGTGCCGACATGTCGCGGATCCTGCCCCGGCTCCGTCGGCGAGAACAACAGCTCGGAGGCCCAGCTCAGCCTAATCACCCCGTCGAGGCCCTTGTGGAATACGGTAAGGATCGGCACCTGTTGCCCCTCCTCATCCTCGCCATGATAGTCGCGTTTGAAGCTATTTTTGGCGGCAGAAAGCAGTTTCAAATGACGCCAGCCGCGATGCGCTGCGAAGGCAGCGACCTGTTCGATCGGCGCCTTGGCGACGGCCGCGATGTTCGCTCCCAGCCCTTCTACGTGCGGTACGGCTCCCTCCCAGTTGTCGAGCAAGGCAGTGCAGGATGGACACGGTCCCGCCTCCACCAAGGCTTGCGCCATCGGCCCGCTGCTCGGTCCTGGCCGCTCGTCGCTGCGGTGCCTGGGGAACATGTAATGGTAGAGGATCAACGTATCGGTGCCGGGACGGAACAGTTCGGACAATCGCACTTTTGCGGGTGCGCCCTTTGCGTCAATGTGGTCGAATTCATAGTCCTCGGGAATGGCCCCACCGGGTGGCAGCGCTCTGATAGCCGTGGCCACTGCCTCCATTTCGCGCCGGAGTCCTACCTCGCGCTGCAATAGCTTGTTGCGAGCGGCGCGATACGCCGGACTTTCATTTGGAAAGGTCACGCCCATGGACGCCCCCATCGAAGCAAACGAGTTGGTGTTATTATAGCACAATGAGTGAGCGTTACGCCGTGGATCAATTGCCGCTTAGGGTCGAAACGCGACCTTGGAGGCATCACTGACAGGTCCGGATGTGGCGCGCAGCAGAGGCACTTACGCAAAAATTCCAAGCTCGCGAAGGTCGTCACTTCAGGTTTTAATGGAAATTCCGTCGTAAAAGTCGGCGATTTGCGAACGATTGCGACAGAAAGTATTCCGCATTTTGGTTAGGGGCCGGGTCTGGATGAACCGGCCTAAAATTGCGGGAGGGGCTATTATCAGCGGATCAGAAACGGCTGCGCGTAAAAATGCTCTTCCAGATTGACGCCGTCACCGCCGCGATCCACCACGGCGAAATCGGAGATGCCACAAAGCGGGGTCAGGATGCCGTGCCAAACATTGCGGCCGATGTTGACGCCCTGTCCAGGCGCCGTCCTGAAAGCGATCGGCTCGCCGGGACCGTCACCCGTTTCCTCGGCCACGACGACGAGGAACGGATGCTCGCTCAGTGGAATGAAGGCTTGGCTACCCAGCGGGTGGCGCTCGACCATCGTGAGTTCCAGCGGCAGCGGATAGGGCTCGCCGCGCAGCAGGCTGATCATCGGTCGCGCCTTTTCGCCGGTCGTCTCGATCCTGGCGAGATCGTGATAGCGCACGCATTTGCCAGCATTGATCGGGAAGTTCGGCGCTCCCTCGGTTTCCAGGACCTCGCCGAAGGGCGCAAAGGCCTCGCGGGTCAGCGGCCTGATCTCGATCGTTTTCATCTGCTCCTCCTTGGAAATCCGTCCAGACCGGCGCGGCCAGGGCCGCGGCTTGTGTCAGCCTGGTAGCATGTGGGTAAGGCGAAGCAGCGCGATGCGCTCCACCTGACGGCAGGCGGTATCGAATTCGGTCTGCCGGTCATTGCCGATGCGTCGTTCGAATGCAGCCAGAATGTCGTTCTTGGCGAGACCCCTGACCGCGATGATGAAGGGGAAGCCGAAGGTCTTGACGTAGCGACTGTTGAGATCGGTGAACCGAGCGCGCTCGGTATCCGTCAGCGCATTAAGACCGGCGGAAGTCTGCTCGCTGGTCGAACTTTCCGTCAGCCGTTTAGCCTGCGCCAGCTTGCCGGCGAGATCGGGGTGCGCGTTGAGCACGCCGAGCCGCTTTGCTTCGCTTGCCGTCCGGAAGACGGCCGTCAGCGCGGCGTGAAGGCCGGTTGCAGTATCGTTCGCTGGCCCGAGTTCTTCGGCGAACGCGCGCCGGGCGATCCAGTCAGAATGCTCGAAGACGCCGCCGAACCGGGCAACGAATTCGTCCGCCGTCAGGCGCGATGGGCTGTCCTTCTTGGGCTGAAAAGGATGCGCGCGTGCCCAGTGGTCGGCAATGTCGATGCGGCGGGCGATCCAGACCTTCTCGTGGCTCTTCACGTAGTCGATGAACCGGGCGAGCGCCGCGGCTCGTCCCGGACGGCCGGCAAGGCGGCAGTGCAGGCCGATGCTCATCATCTTCGGTGCTCCCGCCATGCCCTCGGCATAAAGCATGTCGAACGTGTCCTTCAGGTAGCTGAAGAACTGATCGCCGCTGTTGAAGCCCTGCACAGTAGCAAAACGCATATCGTTGGCGTCGAGCGTGTAGGGAATGACGAGCTGGTGTCGGCCCGCATGCTCGTGCCAATAGGGTAGATCATCCGCATAACTGTCGGAGACATAGGCAAAACCACCCTCCTCAGTCACGAGGTCGACGGTATTTTCAGAGCAACGGCCGGTGTACCACCCGCGCGGCCGCTCGCCGGTGACGATCTCGTGGAGCCGGATTGCCTCCGCGATCTGCCTGCGCTCTTCGTCCGGGTCCATGCCCTTGTGCTCGATCCATTTCAACCCGTGCGAGGCGATTTCCCAGCCGGCTTTCTGCATGGCATCAACCTGTGCCGGCGAACGCTTCATCGCCGACGCCACGCCATAGACGGTCACGGGAACCTGTCGCTCCGTCAGCAGCCGGTGCAGCCGCCAGAAGCCGGCGCGGGCGCCGTACTCGTAGATCGATTCCATGTTCCAATGGCGCTGCGCGGGCCAGGCCTGCACACCGACGATTTCCGACAGGAAGGCTTCCGACGCGCTGTCTCCATGCAGCACGCAATTTTCGCCGCCCTCTTCGTAGTTGACGACGAATTGCACGGCGATGCAGGCGTCATCCGGCCAGACGGCTCCCGGTGTGAATTCGCCATAGCCTTGCAGATCACGCGGATATCTCATGAAGCCACTTCTCCCAAAACAACGATTGGCCGATTTCTAGCCAGAAAACGCGCGCGCCATTCCCCCCGAAAGTTTTGAAAGTCTCGAAGGATCAGCCCGCTACCGGAGCGAAGTGGGGTGAAGGATAGTGGCCGAATGAATGCAGTCTTCGGAGGGTGAAACGTATGCAATCCCACACTGGTCGGCTGACCACCCATGTGCTCGACACGGCGCTCGGCAAACCGGCCGAAGGCCTGCTGATCGAACTCTTCCGGATTGCCGGGGAAGCCGCCGAATGGATCTGCTCGAGCCGGACCAATGCCGATGGCCGCTGCGATGCGCCGCTTCTCTCCGGCGAGCAGATGACGGCCGGTGTCTACGAACTGCGCTTCCACGCCGGCGATTATCTCGGCAACAACGTCGGTGAGGTCCCGTTCCTCGACATCATACCGATCCGCTTCGGTATTGCCGAGGCGGCCCCGCATTACCACGTGCCGCTGCTTCTCTCGCCCTACAGCTATTCCACCTATCGCGGGAGCTGAACCATGACCGTGCAGATCCGCAATTCGATCCGTTTCCTGCTCAATCACCGCCCTGTCGAGCTCTCCACCGTCTCGCCGGTGCAGACGTTGCTCGATTTTCTGAGGCTCGACCGTAGTCTGCGCGGCACCAAGGAAGGCTGTGCCGAAGGCGACTGCGGTGCATGCACCGTGCTCGTCGGGCGCCTCCTGGATGGCCGGCTGAAATATGAGAGCGTCAACGCCTGCATCCGCTTCGTCGGCTCGCTTGATGGCTGTCACGTCGTGACGGTGGATTGTCTCGCCGCGCCCGGCGGGCCGCTCCATCCCGTGCAGCAGGCAATGGTCGATACGCATGCTTCCCAGTGCGGCTTCTGCACGCCGGGCTTCGTAATGTCGCTCTATGGCCTGTGGATGGAAAATCCAAAGCCCTCGGTCGAGGAGATCGAAAAGGCGCTTCAGGGCAACTTGTGCCGCTGTACCGGCTATGCTGCCATCATCCGCGCGGCGGAGGCAATCTCGACCATCGGCGATCTCGGCCGCGATCCTCTGGTGCTGGAACGGGAGACGATCGGCCAGAAGCTGGCGGCGTTGAAGGACGACAAGCGCGTCGTCATCGGCGAAGGCGTCGAACGCTTCGTCCTGCCTGCCTCCGTTAGCGACCTTGCGGACATTTACGAGGCCGAGCCGGGGGCCCGCATCGTTGCCGGTTCGACCGATGTAGGCCTGTGGGTGACGAAGTTGATGCGCGATATTTCCCCGGTCATCCATCTCAGCCATCTCGACGAGTTTCGGCGGATCACTGTCGACGAAAGCGGCGTCACCCTCGGTGCCGGCGTGAGCTACACGGACTCCTTCCCGATTATCACCGAGCATTTTCCGCAACTCACCGAACTCTGGAACCGGATTGGCGGTCAGCAGGTTCGCAACATGGGCACCATCGGCGGCAATATCGCCAACGGTTCGCCGATCGGCGACACGCCGCCAGCGCTGATCGCGCTTGGTGCAACGGTCGTCCTGCGCAAGGGCAGGCAGAGCCGGATCGCGCAGCTTGAGCGTTTCTTTATCGAATATGGCAAGCAGGACCGCCAGCCCGGTGAATTCGTCGAAGCTGTTCGCATTCCATTCCTCGACGAGAATGCGCGCTATGCGGTCTACAAGATCACCAAGCGGCTGGACGAGGACATCTCCGCCGTTTGCGGCGCCTTCCATGTCACTTTCGATGACGACGGCAAAGTTGCGGACGCGGTCATCGCCTATGGCGGCATGGCCGGCACGCCGAAGCGGGCGGAGAAGACCGAAGCCGTTCTGAAAGGCGCCGACTGGAACGAGGCCTCCATCGAAGCCGCCATGGATGCACTAGGCTCCGATTATGCGCCGCTGACGGACTGGCGCGCCTCAGCCGACTATCGCCTGCTGGTCGCGAAGAACCTGCTGCGCCGGTTCTATCTGGAAACGGAAGGTGCTGAACCTGTGCGGCTCGATCGCAAGACCAGGCGCGCCGTGTGAGGAGATGAAGCCATGAACGTGATGCAACCCATCGATCGCATCCGCGGCGGCGTGCACGAAAAGCAACGGCACGAGTCCGGCCACAAGCATGTGACGGGAACGGCCGAATATATCGACGACATTCCGGAACCGGCAGGCACGCTGCACGCCTATCTCGGCCTGTCTGAGCGCGCCCATGCCGAGATCCTGTCGATCGATTTCGAGGCGGTGAAATCCACCCCGGGCGTCATCGGCGTCCTGACGGCGGCGGATATTCCCGGCGAGAACGACATCAGCCCGGCGCACAGGCACGACGACCCGGTCTTCGCGACGACAAAGGTCGAATTCCACGGCCAGCCGATCTTCGCCGTTATCGCCGAGACTCGCGACGCAGCCCGGCGGGCAGCGGCAAAGGTGAAGATCGAATACAAAGACCTGCCGCACGTGACCGATGTGATGGAAGCGGGGGCGGCTGACTACCCACTGGTCATCGATCCCTTGAGGCTGGAGCGTGGCGATATCGCTGTCGGCTTCGCAAAGTCGAAGAACATCGTCGAAGGCGAGATGCGCATCGGCGGCCAGGACCATTTCTATCTCGAAGGCCATATCTCCTTTGCCATTCCCGGCGAGGACGACGAGATCACACTCTATTCCTCAACCCAGCATCCGAGCGAAACCCAGCACATGGTCTGCCAGGTGCTCGGCGTCGCGTCCAATGCGGTGACCGTCAACGTGCGGCGCATGGGCGGCGCCTTCGGCGGCAAGGAAACGCAGGCAAACCTGTTTGCCGCCGTCGCCGCACTTGCGGCAAAGACATACGGTCGGGCCGTGAAAATCCGCCCCGACCGCGACGACGACATGACATCGACCGGCAAGCGTCATGACTTTCACGTCGGCTACAAGATCGGCTTCGACGACGCGGGCCGCATCGAGGCGGTCGACGCCGTCTTTTCCGCCCGCTGCGGCTTTTCGGCCGACCTTTCCGGGCCGGTGACCGACCGCGCGCTCTTCCATGCGGATAATTGCTATTTCTATCCGCATGTGCGCCTCAGGTCGCGACCGTTGAAGACCAATACGGTCTCCAACACCGCGTTCCGCGGCTTTGGTGGCCCGCAGGGCATGGTCGGCGGCGAACGCATGATCGAGGAGGTCGCCTATGCCCTTGGCAAGGACCCTCTCGCTATCCGCAAGCTGAATTTCTACGGGGGGGAAGGAAGCAATCTCACGCCCTACCACCAGACGGTCGAAGACAACATCATCGGCCGCATCATCGAGGAGTTGGAGACTTCTTCCAATTATGCCGCGCGCCGGGAGGAGGTCCTCGCCTTTAACCGCAAGAGCCGGATCATCAAGCGCGGCATCGCGCTGACGCCTGTCAAATTCGGCATCTCCTTCACCAAGACGGAGTACAACCAGGCCGGTGCGCTCGTGCATGTCTATTCGGACGGCTCGATCCATCTGAACCACGGCGGCACCGAGATGGGGCAGGGGCTCTACACCAAGGTAGCGCAGGTGGTGGCAGACGAATTCCAGGTGGATCTCGATCGTATCAAGGTGACGGCGACGACCACGGGCAAGGTGCCGAACACCTCGGCCACCGCCGCCTCGTCCGGCTCGGACCTGAACGGCATGGCCGCCGCCAACGCTGCCCAGCAGATCAAGGCGCGGCTGGTGACCTTCGCGGCCGAACGCTGGGGTGTCAGCGAGAACGATGTCGCCTTCGAGCCGAACACGATCCGCGTCGGGGCAGATCGCATGCCCTTCTCCGATTTCATCAGGATGGCTTACGGCGCGCGGATTCAACTCTCGGCAGCCGGTTTCTACAAAACACCGAAGATTCACTGGAACCGCTCCGAGGGCCGGGGACGTCCGTTCTTCTACTATGCCTACGGCGCCTCCTGCTCGGAGGTCAGCGTCGACACGCTGACCGGCGAATATCAGGTCGACCGCACAGATGTTCTTCACGATGTCGGCAAGTCGCTCAACCCGGCGCTCGACATTGGCCAGGTGGAGGGCGCCTTCGTGCAGGGCATGGGCTGGCTGACAACGGAAGAGCTCTGGTGGGACGCCAAGGGACGGCTGCGCACCCATGCGCCGTCGACCTACAAGATCCCGCTCGCCTCCGATCGACCGCGCATTTTCAACGTCAAGCTTGCAGAATGGTCGGTAAACCGCGAGGAAACGATCCGTCACTCCAAGGCGGTTGGCGAGCCACCCTTCATGCTGCCGATCTCGGTGCTCGAAGCGATCTCCATGGCGGCGGCGAGCGTTGCGGAGTATCGTATACCACCGCGCATCGATGCGCCGGCGACGCCGGAACGGGTTCTGCTCGCCGTCGAGCGCTTGCGGCGGGCCGCAAAGAACGGGTGAATTGGCATGGGTGCCGGACGCGAAGACATCAGGGACTTTCTGCGCCGCGAGCCGGATAGCGTGCTCGTCGCGGTGACGGGTGCCGCCGGCTCGACGCCGCGTGATACCGATGCCTGGATGCTGGTGGCGGCTGAAGGCCTGTTCGGCACTGTCGGCGGTGGTCAGCTTGAATATATGGCGATCGATCACGCCCGCCGCGCTTTACGCCAAGGCGTGCCGGCCGAAGCCATGAACATCCCGCTCGGCCCGGAAATTGGCCAATGCTGCGGCGGCCGCGTCGACCTGTCGTTCACGCCGGTCACGGCCGATGTCGCCGCCTTTCTCATTGCACGGAGCGACCGCGAAATGGCAGAGCGCCCGCATGTCTATATCTTCGGAGCCGGCCATGTCGGGGATGCGCTGGCCAGCGCGCTTTCGCTGGTGCCGGTGCGTACCGTTTTGGTCGATACGCGCGAACAGGAACTGTCGGTATCCAAAGCCCAGGGTATCGAAACCTGCCTCACCGTCATGCCCGAAGCGGTCGTACGCGACGCTTCCGCAGGCAGCTCCTTCGTCATCCTCACGCACGACCATGCGCTTGACTTCCTGATCGCGGCCGAGGCGCTCCGTCGCGACGACACGGCCTATGTCGGCATGATCGGCTCGAAAACCAAGCGGGCCACCTTCAAGAACTGGCTCACCCGCGAAATCGGCCGCCCTGAGCTTTTCGGCCGACTGATCTGCCCGATCGGCGGCACCGCGGTGAGGGACAAGCGCCCCGCGGTGATTGCGGCGCTGGCCGCAGCGGAAATCGTGACGGCGGCGCTCAATTTTGCGCCCGTCAAACCCGCCGTGCGCAAAGATGCCTGAGCAGGACGAGCCAAATCCTTAGAATTAGACTTCGCGGCCTTCGAAAGAATCCCGCTCTGAGTTGAAGTCGCGTCCGGTAGACGCAGGCTCAGCGAGCATCTTGCCGATCAGCCGCTGACAGCGTTCCGCCATGAAATCGATCATCAGCCGGACTTTTGGATCCTGGAAGCGCTTGTGCGGATAGATCGCGGCGAGCTGGACGCTGGCCGGCGGAGTGTCTTTCAGGATTTCGACCAGCGTGCCTTCGTTGAGGTAGCTCTTCACCTCGAAAAGCGGCTTGTTGATGATGCCGCGGCCTTCGAGCGCCCATTGCGTCAGTACGTCGCCGTCGTCGGAATCATAGGGCCCGCCGATCTCGAATTTGCGGATGCCCTCCGGTGTCTGCAGGTTCCAGTAATATTCCTTGGAGCCCGGATAGCGCAGCAGCAGACAGTCGTGGTTGTCATCGATCAGCGCGTCCGGCGTCGCCGGCGTACCGCGCTTTTCCAGATAGGCTGGGGCGGCGCAGACGACGCGCTGACAGTTCAAGATGCCGCGCATGCGAAGGTTGGAATCCTCAAGCACGCCGAGCTTGAAAGCGACGTCGACGCCTTCGCTCAGGATGTCGACATTATGGTCGGAGAGGCGCAGGCGCACCTCGATATCCGGGTATTTATCGTGGAATTCCGGAATGCCCGACGCGATCAGCCGCCGGCCGATACCGAGCGGGGCGGTGATCCGTAGCGATCCCTTGGGGTTGTGCGAGAGATCGGCGATGGCGCTTTCCGCCTCGTTTACCGCTTCGATGATCTTGACCGCGCCCTGGTAGAAGACGCGTCCGTGCTCGGTCGGCGAGAGCTTGCGCGTCGTGCGGTTGAACAGACGCACGCCGAGATGCCGTTCCAACTCCTTGATGCGGTTGCTGGCGACAGCCGGGGTCACCCGCTGGTCGCGGCCGGCGGAGGAAAGAGTGCCGAGTTCGACGACCCGGACGAAGACGCGCACATTATCGAGATAAGACATGACGCTTTTCTATCATATTGCCAATCGAACCACAGCGGGGGTGATCTTATAGATTTTTTTGAAAGTGTTGGGGATTAACCGGCATTTCGGCGAAAGTCGCGCGATGGCAAAACTCTCCCGAACGAGGGGAGAACCCACATGTACGAATATGTCATTGCCTGGGACTGGCTGACCTTCGCAGTCCGCTGGCTTCACGTCATCACTGCGATCGCCTGGATCGGATCGTCCTTCTATTTTGTCGCGCTCGACCTCGGCCTGCGCAAGCGCCCCGATCTTCCGGCCGGCGCCCATGGCGAGGAATGGCAGGTCCATGGCGGCGGGTTCTATCACATCCAGAAATATCTGGTGGCGCCGGCCAACATGCCCGAGCACCTGATCTGGTTCAAATGGGAAAGTTACGTCACCTGGCTGTCGGGCTTCGGCATGCTGTGCCTGGTCTACTATGCCGGCGCCGACCTCTACCTCATCGACCCGAACGTGCTCGACGTTTCCAAGCCGGTTGCGATCGGCATCTCGCTTGCATCGATCGCCTTCGGTTGGCTGATCTACGACCTGATCTGCAAGTCGCCTTTCGGCAACGACAATACGCGGCTGATGGTGCTGCTCTATTTCATCCTGGTCGGCATGGCGTGGGGCTATACGCAGCTCTTCACCGGCCGCGCCGCCTTCCTGCATCTCGGTGCGTTTACCGCGACGATCATGTCGGCGAACGTCTTTTTCATCATCATCCCGAACCAGAAGATCGTGGTCGCCGACCTGATCGCGGGTCGGACGCCGGATGCGAAATACGGCAAGATCGCCAAGCAGCGCTCGACGCACAACAACTATCTGACGTTGCCGGTCCTGTTCCTGATGCTGTCGAATCACTATCCGCTGGCCTTCGGCACCGCTTACAACTGGATCATTGCCTCGCTCGTCTTCCTGATGGGCGTCACCATCCGGCACTATTTCAACACGCGCCACGCCAATGCCGGCAACCCGACCTGGACCTGGCTGGCGACCGCGCTGCTGTTCATCGCCATCATGTGGCTGTCGACCGTTCCGAAAATCCTGAGCGGCGAACCGGAAAAGATGTCTGCGGCGCAACAGCCGTTCATCACGGCGCAGGCCTTTCCGAAGGTGCGCGACACGATCCTTGGGCGCTGTTCGATGTGCCATGCCAGGGAGCCGGGTTGGGAAGGCATGATCGTGCCGCCCAAAGGCGTGATACTGGAGAATGACGCCGAGATCGCCGCCCATGCCCGCGAAATCTATCTGCAGGCGGGTCGTTCGCACGCCATGCCGCCCGCCAATGTCACCGCCATTTCCGACGACGAGCGCAAGCTGCTGGTCGCCTGGTACGAAGCGGTTGTAAACGGAGAAAACACCCAATGAAGGACCTTTTGATCCGCGGACGCGTGCTCACCTTCGTCGAGGAACCGCAGGGTATCGATGATACCCGATCCTATCTGACCGTCGAGGATGGCGCGGTCCTGGTCCGCGACGGCAAGATCGCTGGCGTGGGAGACTATGCCGATATCCGCAGGACTGCTGGCGCCGACGTGACGATCGCCGACCACCGGCCGCATCTCGTGCTGCCCGGGCTGATCGACACGCATCTGCATTTTCCCCAGACGCAGGCAATCGCATCCTATGGGGCACAGCTGCTCGAATGGTTGAACACCTACATCTTCGTCGAGGAGCAGAAATTCGCCGCGCCGGAGCATGCGGCTTTCATTGCTGGGCGGTTCATGGACGAACTGCTTTCGAACGGTACGACCACGGCGGTCGCCTATTGTTCGGTCCATCCCCAAAGCGTCGACGCCTATTTCACAGCGGCCGAAGAGCGTGGCATGCTGATGATCGGCGGCAAGGTGATGATGGACCGCAATGCTCCCGAAGCGCTGAGGGACACGCCGCAACAGGGATATGACGAGACCAAGCGGCTGATCGGCAAATGGCATGGCCGGGGCAGGGCGCACTATGCGATCAGCCCGCGCTTTGCCATCACCTCGACGCCCGGGCAGATGGAAATGAGCCGGGCGCTCGTTGCCGAGCATCCGCATTGCTACGTGCAGACGCATCTGTCGGAAAACAGGGACGAGGTTGCCTTTGCCACCTCGCTCTTTCCTGACGCCAAGGACTATACCGACATCTATGCAAGCTTCGGGCTCCTGACCGACAGGACGCTGCTCGGGCACTGCATCTATCTGAGCGATCGGGAGATTTCGGTACTGGCAGAGACCGGCGCGGTCGGGGTGTTCTGCCCGACCTCCAATCTCTTCCTCGGCTCTGGCTTGTTCGACCGCGACCGCTTCGACCGGCTCGGCGCCCGCTGGTCGGTTGCGACCGACGTGGGGGCGGGCACCAGTTTCTCGATGCTGGAGACGATGGCCGAGGCCTACAAGGTGCTCCACCTCAACGGCCAGCGCCTGTCGCCGCTTAATTCGTTCTACCAGATGACGCTCGGCAATGCCCGGGTGCTTGGCCTGCAGGACAAGATCGGCTCGCTGCACGCAGGGGCGGATGCCGATATCGTCATCCTCGATTCCAGTGCCAAGCCGGCGATGGAACTCCGGATGCGCACGGCAACCTCGCTCGCCGAGGAGCTCTTCATCCTGCAGACCATGGGCGATGACCGCTGCGTGGCTGAGACTTATGTGGCCGGCAAGGCGATGAAGGACCGCAGGATCGCGGCCCGGAGGGAGCTGGAAACAGCATGAGGTTCGTATCGGAGAGAGGCGGAAACTCACGCTTCCGGGCACTGCGAGAGTTTCGCCTTTGAGCGTTCTTGCGGTTTACTCCAGGCAAGCTGACCTTGCATCGAGGTTTTTGCAGCCGGAACGTTTCCGCGCGTCCCGGCTGCCGGGACCGATGGTCCCTGTTCGGCAGGCTGTCCCGCCAAATGTCTACCGTTGAGCGGCAATGATGCGCTCGGCGGACTGGTAGCCTGCTGCATGCATTGAGGCTACGCCTTCTGTTTCTCTCGTCACAATGTGATATGGATCGGATCAGGCGAAGGACACCGGGCCAAGGTCGTCGCATGCCGAACAGCCACGCAGCGACATTTATCCGCAATGCGTTGCAAATCCGCTATGGATATAAAGGGTAGAAACATGAGCGAGTTGCCTGGTTGGCTGTCCGACGCAAAGCCGATCAGTCGGAAAAACGCTGCTGAGGCGGTGTTCGAGGATATTCGCTCGGCAATCACATCCGGTCAGCTCGCGGTTGGCACGCGGTTTCCATCCGAGGCACAGCTGGCCGAAAGGTACGGCGTCAGTCGTCCTATCGTGCGCGAGGCGCTGCGCTCTCTTCAAACGCTCGGGCTGACGCAGACCCGTACCGGCAGCGGCACTTTTGTTGTCACGGCGACGCCGAGCCCCGAGCTCATCTATGGTGGCTATTCCGCTCGCGATCTCATAGAGGCCCGACCGTTCATCGAGGTTCCGGCTGCCGGGTGGGCAGCACGGCGTCGTACGGATCGTCAGCTCGAGACTTTGCTGGAATTGTGCAACAAAATGGAGGAGCAGGACGAGCCGCATCTGTGGGTGCTGCTCGATTCGCAATTTCACGGCATGATCGCCGAAGCCTCGGGGAATGCCCTCTTCGCAAAAATTGTCGCCGATGCCAGGGAAGCACTGTCTCGACAGTCGGAGATGGTGAACCTGATGGCAGGCCGGCGCTCGGCGTCGAACCTTGAGCACCGCCGGATCGTGGAGGCGATCGAGGCGGGCTCGGCACAAGAAGCGCGTGAGGCAATGCAAGCGCATCTGGGTGAGGTGGAACAGGTCGTGTCTACGTTGATTGGCGAGGATCAGGCTCACCGTTCATGACCGCGCCCATATTGGCGAGGTGCTCGGGGCTAAGCGCCTGCTCAAGCTGTGCGACAGAAAGATGTCCGCGCTCAAGCACGACCTCGGGTACTGTGCGGCCGCTGGCGAGCGCTTCCTGCGCCACTTCAGTCGCGGCGTGGTAGCCGATCAGCGGATTGAGGGCGGTGGCAAGCCCGATGGACTCTTCCACGCGCTTGGCCATGATTAAGGGATTTGCCTGAATGCCGTCGATGCAGCGCTCCGCCAGGATACGGCAGGCTGCACTCAACTGGCTGATGCTTTGCGAGAGGGCGCGCGCGATGATGGGCTCGAAGGCATTGAGCTGCAGCTGGCCTGCTTCGGCGGCCATGGTGATGGTAACGTCGTTACCGATCACCGCGTAGGCGACCTGGTTGACCATCTCCGGGATGACCGGGTTGATCTTGCCGGGCATGATGCTCGATCCGGCCTGCACGGCCGGCAGTGTGATCTCGCCGATACCCGCCCGCGGACCGGATGAAAGCAGCCGAAGGTCATTGCATGTTTTCGACAGTTTCACCGCAACGCGTTTGAGCACACCGGACAGGTGAACGAACGCCCCGGGATCCTGCGTCGCTTCGATGAGATCGGTCGCCGTGACCAGCGGCCGTCCGGTCAAGCGTGCGAGGTGGTCGCAGACACGGGCCGCATATCCCAACGGGGCATTCAGCCCGGTGCCGATGGCGGTGGCCCCGAGATTGATCTCGTGCAGCAGCGAAGCTGCTTCGAGAAGACGGGCCTGATCCTCACCGAGCATCACGACGAAGGTCCGGAATTCCTGGCCCAGCGTCATCGGGACAGCATCTTGCAGTTGCGTCCGCCCGAGCTTGATGAGCGCGGCAAACTCACGCGCCTTTCGGTCAAAGGCGGTCTTCAGAATGGTCATCGAGGCCGCGAGGTCGTCGATCGCCTCGATCAGCGCGATATTGATCGCCGTCGGGTAGGCATCGTTGGTCGACTGGCTGAGATTGACATGGTCGTTCGGGTGCAGGTGGGCATAGTCGCCTTTGCGCTGCCCGAGCAGTTCAAGGGCCCGATTGGCGATGACCTCGTTCGCGTTCATGTTGGTCGACGTTCCAGCCCCGCCCTGGATGTCGTCCACGACGAACTGGTCGTGAAGGGCACCGGCGCGGATTTCGCGGCAGGCCTCGACGATAGCCTCCATCCGCGCTTGATCCAAAAGGCCAAGCTCGTGGTTTGTGAGTGCCGCAGCCTCTTTCACGCAAGCCAGGCCACGGACAAGATAGGGATTTCGCCCGATCGTCATGCCCGTGACCTGGAAGTTTTCCACCGCGCGCGCCGTGTGCACCCCCCAATAGACGTCTGCCGGAATTTCCTTTGTCCCCAGCAGATCATGTTCCCTGCGCGTCATGACCACATACCTCTCCCATGGTTTGAAATTATATCGGTCTAGCTGTCTGACAGATAATGACAGGACTAGTTAATGTGTGGCCTGCCGTCAATACGCGTCTCCGCTCTTGACGACCGATTGCTTATGCGACTATGAGGTGCTCAAATCTGTCATGCAGCTTTACAGAAAATGGTTGTCTCGGAACCCTGTGATAGCCGCCGACAAACAGCCGTTTCGGCACCCCGACGCCGAGACTTGAGCATGAACAGCGAATTCTAGGGAGGAGTGCTGTCAATGGAACCAACGAGAACCACACGGGCTGAACGCGAGGTATTCGTCGAGGAAGACCTCGGATACCATAAGGCGCTCAAGCCAAGGCAGATCCAGATGATCGCCATCGGCGGGGCGATTGGTACCGGGCTCTTCCTGGGCGCGGGCGGACGCCTGGCACAAGCCGGCCCCGCACTCGTATTTGTCTATGCGCTCTGCGGCTTCTTCGCATTCCTGGTGCTGCGTGCGCTCGGCGAACTGATCATGCATCGCCCCAGCTCAGGCTCCTTCGTTTCCTATGCGCGCGAGTTCTACGGGGAGAAAATGGCCTTCGCCGCCGGATGGATGTATTGGCTCAACTGGGCGATGACGTCGGTGGCCGACGTGACCGCCGTTGCCCTCTACATGAACTTCTTCAAGCATTATATTCCCTGGCTGGCAGGGGTCGATCAATGGGTGTTCGCTTTGACGGCGCTGATGATCGTGCTGGCCATGAACCTCTTATCGGTCAAGGTATTCGGAGAACTGGAATTCTGGTTCAGCTTGATCAAGGTCCTGTCCCTTGTGACCTTCCTCGGTGTCGGCATCTATTTTGTCATGTTCGGCGCTCCCATCGACGGGCAGTCCGCCGGATTTAGCATCATCGCCGACAATGGGGGGCTGTTCCCGAACGGGGTTCTGCCTGCGTTCGTCATTATCCAGGGCGTCGTGTTTGCCTATGCCTCGATCGAATTGATCGGAACCGCAGCCGGTGAAACGGCGGACCCCCGCACGGTCATGCCCCGCGCGATCCGCACGGTCGTTACCCGCCTCGTCGTCTTCTACGTCGGCTCGGTGCTGCTGTTCTCGCTCCTCTTGCCCTATACGGCGTACAAGTCCGGCGAAAGCCCATTCGTAACATTCTTCGGTTCCATCGGTGTCGAGGGTGCCGACGTCATCATGAACCTGGTGGTGCTGACTGCCGTGCTCTCCTCGCTCAATGCCGGCCTCTATTCCACCGGACGCATTCTCCATTCCATGGCCGTGTCCGGATCTGCTCCTGCAGCGCTGGCGAAGATGAACAAGGCGGGCGTCCCTTACGGAGGCATTGCGGTGACCGCCGTCGTCACTGTTCTCGGCGTAGCGATGAATGCGGTCGTGCCTGCCTCGGCCTTCGAGATCGCGCTCAATCTCTCTGCCCTGGGTATCATCAGCGCGTGGGGTGTCATCGTGCTTTGCCAGCTCAAGCTGTGGCATCTTTCCCGCCTGGGCGAACTGAAGCGGCCCGATTTCCGTATGTTCGGCGCTCCCTATACCGGCATCCTCACGCTTGCATTCCTCTTCGGCGTCTTGGTGCTGATGGCCTTCGACTACCCGGTCGGTACCTGGACTATCGCCTCGCTTGCGATCATCGGTCCGGCGCTGATCCTCGGATGGTATTTGCTGCGCGCCCGCATCCATGGCCTCGCCATCGAACGTGCCGACGGAACGGAAGCCTTGAGCGAAGGCGGGCGCTCTTGAACACCAGGCAAGCCTATCCGCTGGTGGCTGTAATTGCCACCGGCGGCACTATTGCGAGCAGACGCAACGCCTGCGGCGCGAGCACGCCGAGCCTTGCGGGAGAGGATTTGCTTGCCCTGGTTCCCAACGTCGGTGCCCGGTTGCAACCCATCGACCTGATGGCGAAAGACTCCGCAAGTCTGACGTTTGCCGATATGCAACTCATCAGCGATGCCGTGGGACTGCATATGAGCGACCCGGGCGTGGCCGGAATTGTTGTTCTGCATGGCACCGACGCCATGGAAGAGACGGCGCTGCTCGTGCACTTGCAACACGCAAGCAGCAAGCCGATCATCTTCACCGGCGCGCAATTTACCGCGGATCATCCCCAGGCGGACGGGCCTGCAAATCTTGCCCTGGCGATCGAAGCGGCTACAGACCGTTGCCTCGCCGGACGAGGCGTTCTCGTGTCGTTCGCAGGCAGGCTCCTGCCCGCGTGGGGACTATACAAGCGCAGCGCCGACGATCCGGATGCGTTTCACTCGGCAAGGCCGACGGCGTGCGTTGCGAGCCCGCGCCTGTCCAAGCCCGTATCCGATGTCCGGGTCGATATTGTTGCGGTCTATCCCGGTTGTGACGCCGCGCACATCCATGCAAGCCTCACTGCGCAAGCCAATGGCATTGTGCTCGCCGCCCTCGGCTCCGGCAACGCCAACCCCGCCGTCATCGAGGCCGTCAGGTGCTGCACGCAGAAGGGGATCCCGGTCGTTGTCTCGAGCCGGGTTCCCGACGGGCTGTTGATACCGAGCTACGGCGGCGGTGGCGGCGGGCACGATCTTGCCAGGGCCGGTGCGATTCACTCGTCGACACTGCGCCCCGGCCAGGCGCGCATCCTGCTTGCGGCGCTTGTTGCCGCCGAGAGCTCATTGCCTTCAATCGTCCGCGCATTCGGCGATGGGCCCGAGGATTCTCCCCGCGCTGCCTGAAATGAGCGGAAAAGCCGCTTGCCACAAACCTGCGCCCAAGGCCAGTTCGGCTGCGGGAGAATCCGTTCCGCCGACACCGGTGGCGAGGTTCAGATCATGCCGCCATTGGCACGCAGGACCTGGCCGTTGATCCATGCGCCGTCCGGGCCGACGAGGAAGGCGACCGCAGCGGCAATGTCTTCCGGTGTCCCGAGGCGTTCCAGCGGGTTCATTTTCGCCATGCGGGCGATCAACTCCTCCGACTTGCCGTTGAGGAAGAGGTCGGTGGCCGTCGGGCCCGGGGCGACCGCGTTGACGGTGATCGATCGGCCGCGCAGTTCCTTCGACAGGATGGCGGTCAGCGTTTCGACGGCGGCTTTCGTAGCAGCGTAGACGCCATAGGTTTCGAGCTTCAGACCGACGACGCTGGTCGAGAAATTGACGATCCGGCCACCGTCGCGTAGCCGCTTTGCGGCCTCCCGCAGCGTATTGAACGTGCCTTTGAGATTGATCGCGACCTGGCGGTCGAACACAGCGTCCGAGCTTTCGGCAACCGGCGAGAGTGTCATGATGCCGGCGTTGTTGACGAGGACATCGACTCCGCCGAAGGCGGCGGCCGCTGCGTCGAACAGGCGGCGAACGGCCTCACTATCGCTGACGTCGGCTTTCGCGGTGAGCGCCCGACCACCGTCGTCTTCGATCTTTCTGGCCAATGTGTCGGCTGGAGCGGCATCGCCGGAGTAATTAATGACGACGGTGAAGCCGTCCTTGGCGAGGCGTTCGGCAATGGCGGCGCCGATGCCGCGGGAGGCCCCGGTGACGATCGCTGCCCTGGTGTTGCCATCGGACATTATTATACTCCTCACGTGTTCTGCGCCGCAGCGCGGTTTCGATGAGGATAGAATGACCCTTTCCTTGCTGCGGATAATCAGCCATTCTCCGGCATCACTATTCGGAAATGGCGAACAATCATCATGGACAGATTTGAGGCAATGCGGGTCTTTACCCGCGTGGTGGACCGGCGCAGCTTCACGCTGGCTGCCGAGGACACAGGGCTTCCGCGCTCCACGGTGACCGACGCCGTCAAGCAGTTGGAAGCGCGGCTCGGGGTGCGCCTGCTGCAACGGACGACCCGCCATGTGAGCCCGACACTGGACGGAGAAGCCTATTACCGACGGTGCTTGACGATTCTTTCCGATATTGAGGATGCGGAGGGGGCTTTTGCCGGCGCCAAACCGAAGGGCCTGCTGCGCGTCGACGTGCATGGCCGACTTGCGCGTCATTTCCTGCTGCCGGGTTTGCCGGCGTTCTTCCGCGAATACCCGGATATTCAGCTCTATATGAGCGAGGGCGACAGACTGGTCGACCTTGTCCGCGAGGGAATCGATTGCGTGCTGCGCGTTGGCGACCTGCAGGATAGCGATATGATCGCACGGCGTGTCGCGCTCTTGGACGAGGTGACCTGCGTGTCGCCGGCATACATCGCCCGCTTCGGCGTGCCCCAGAGCCTGGACGATCTTTCCGGCCACCAGATGATCGGCTTCTGGTCGACGGCAATCGGCGGGCTGCTGCCGCTGGAATTCACGGTTGGCGACGGGATCCGCCACATCTCCCTTCCGGCCACCGTGTCGGTCAACGGCGCCGATACGCTGGCCGCGGCGGCGCGGCTGGGGCTCGGGATCATGCAGGCGCCGCGCTATGCACTGGAGGACGACCTGAAAAACGGCGCGCTCGTTGCCATCCTGCCAAACAACCCGCCAAGCCGCACGCCTGTTTCGCTGCTCTATCCGCGCAGCCGCCAATTGTCGCCGCGCGTGCGTGTTTTCATCGACTGGCTTTCCCGCGAGTTCATCGCCCGGCAGGACGGAAACTGAAAATAATCCCGGATCGAGGCTTGCCTTTCGGGCTGCCACTACCCACATCCGCGCCTCCAGCCGCATCGTCCAGATTCTGGACGCGTCCCATGCATGTCCTTCGACCTCGGTGCTTGCCTCATTCCGTTTCGGATTGCGGGCCTGTGCGTTAGAGGTGCAAAATGCGTGAGTTTCAGGATTACCGACATGAACGCACACGATATCGCCGAGATTTCCGCCTGGTTGACGACGCAGGGGATCAAGGGCACCGACGAGATGGATATCGTCAATGGCTTCTGTCAGCGCGCCCGGGCCGCCGGCATGCGGCTCGACCGCGGTCTCGCGCTGATCGACACGCTGCACCCGGTCTATGAAGGGCGAGCCTTCCAGTGGGACAGCCAGGAACCGGTGAATACCGCTTTCGAATATGGTCCGACCAATGAGGGCGTTTCGGCGGAAAACTGGGAGCGCTCGGCGTTCCACTACATGCGCGAAAACAACAAGAGCGAGGTCCGCCGCCGCCTCGGTTTTGGCGATCCTCTCGATTTCTTCACGCTCGATACGCTCCTGGCTGCCGGCCACAAGGACTATATCGCAATGATCCACCGGTTCGCCAAGGACAGCCATATCGGCGACATGGACTGTTTCTACTCGCACTGGACGACGATGGATGAGGGCGGCTTTCGCGATGAGGACCTTTCGGTACTGCGGCAGTTGGTGCCGGTGCTCGCGCTGGCGATCAAGTCGGGCTCGCTGACCCGCATCTCGCGCACGATTGCAGAGGTCTATCTCGGCGAAGACGCCGCCAGGCAGGTGCTTGAAGGCCGCATATCGCGCGGCAAGGCCGAGCGGATTTCGGCGGTGCTGTGGTTCTCCGACCTGCAGAACTACACCCGCATTTCCGACAACCTGCCCCCGGACGAGATCATTCCCTTCCTCAACGACTATGCCGACGCGGTCATTTCCTCGATCCATGAGGCGGGCGGCAACGTGCTCAAATTGATCGGCGATGGCACGCTGGCAATCTTCAAGGCGGAGGAACGCGAGGATGCCTGTACCCGCGCGCTGTTTGCCGAGCAGCTTCTGCGGGAAAAGCTGAAAGGCTTGAACGAGCAGCGGCGGCAAGAGGGAAGGCCGGTCACCGAGGTTTATCTCGGGCTTCACATCGGCGACGTCTTTTACGGCAATATCGGCTCCAGCGACCGGTTGGACTTCACCGTGATCGGCCCCGCCGTCAACGAAGTCAGCCGCATCGCTTCGATGTGCCGCTTCGTCGATCGCAGCGTCATCATGTCCTCGCAGTTCGTCGCCGCGGCGCCGCCGCCGCGCAATGCCGAGGTGGTCTCGATCGGCCGTTACGCGCTGCGCGGCGTCAAGCGGGCGCAGGAACTGTTCACGCTCATGCCGCTCGAAGCAGCCGACGCTTAGCGGCCTGTCATTACACCTTTCGGCCTTCCTCGTTGAAGAAATGCAGGTTTGGCACGGGAAGCCGGACGGCGACGTCGCCGTGCATGCCGAGGAAGCGGCGGTCCAGCGTGAAAGCCTTGAATGCGACAGGGCCGAGCTTCAGGTGGACGATGATGCCGAAGCCGGTGGGTTCGACAAGATCGACGGTTGCCTTCAGCGCATTCGGGCCTTCGGCGCCGAGTACCACATGTTCTGGCCGGATGCCGAGAGTGGCGCGGCTGCCGTCGGCGAGATTGGCGTTGCTGCCGAGCGGCAGGACGACGCCACCGGTGAGGACAAAGTTCCCGTTTTCGCCGCTTACCATGTAGCGGCCATCGAAGAAATTCATGCCTGGCGAGCCAATGAAGCCGGCAACGAACAGATTGGCGGGATTGTCGTAGAGTTCGAGCGGGCTGCCGACCTGCTGGATGATGCCGCCATGCATAGCGACGATCCGATCGGCAAGCGTCATTGCCTCGATCTGATCATGGGTGACGTAGATTGACGTTGCGCCGAGATCCTGGTGCAGTTTCTTGATTTCGGCGCGCATCTGCTCGCGCAGGCGGGCGTCGAGGTTGGAGAGCGGCTCGTCGAACAGGAAGGCCTTTGGTTGCCGGACAATGGCGCGGCCCATGGCGACGCGCTGGCGCTGGCCGCCGGAAAGCGCCTTGGGACGACGCTCCATCAGTGGATCGAGGCCGAGTTTGCTGGCCGCGCCGGCGACGACCGAGGCGATCTTGTCCTTGGCGGTTTTTCTCAGGCGCAGGCTGTAGCTCATGTTCTTTTCGACGCTCATATGCGGATAGAGCGCGTAGGACTGAAACACCATGGCGATATCGCGATCTTTCGGAGCGAGATCGTTCACGCGTTTTCCGGCAATGCGGATCTCGCCTTCGGTGACAGCTTCCAACCCGGCGATCATCCGCAGGAGCGTTGATTTTCCGCAGCCGGAGGGGCCAACGAGGACGACAAACTCGCCATCCTTGATCTCGAGATCGACGCCATGCAGCACCGGATGAATGCCGTAGGATTTCTGGACGTGGGCGATGTCGATGGATGCCATGGGATCAGCCTTTCACGGCGCCGGCCGTCAGGCCCTGCACGAGATAACGTTGGATCAACAGGAAGAACAGGCAGGCCGGTATGAGCGCCATGACGCCCGCCGCCATCATCTGCCCGAAGTCGACCGAGAATTTCGACACGAAGGAGAGAAGCCCGACCGGGAAGGTCGCCGCATCGTTGCCGGATATCAGCATCAGTGAGAACAGAAGTTCGCTCCAGGCGGCCGTAAAGACGAAGCCCAGCGTCGCGGCGATGCCGGGCAGCGTCAGCGGCAGGATGATCTGGCGGAAGGCGACGAACTGCGTGGCGCCGTCGATCATCGCAGCTTCCTCCAGATCCTTCGGGATGCCGTCGAAGAAGGACTGCATCAGGAAGGTGGCAAACGGTACGTTGAAGGCGGTGTAGACGATGACAAGGCCCGTCAGGCTGTTGGTCAGGCCGAGCGGCGAGAGCATCTTGAAGATGGGCGCAACCAGCATGACCAGCGGGAACATCTGGGTGAGCAGCATCAGCGTCACGATCCAGTATTTGCCACGGAAATTGAAGCGCGACATGGCATAGCCGGCAAGCGACGCAAGCACGGTGACGATGACGGCTGTGGAGCCGGAGACGATCAGGCTGTTCTTGAAGAAGGTCGGAAATTCGCTGTGGCGCAGCACGAATTCGAAATGTTCGAAACTCGTCTGCGAGGGCCACATCCTGATGCCTTCGGAATAGAGCAGATTGTTCGGCGTCACCGAGACCTTCAGCAACCAGTAAAGCGGGAAGAGTGCGAAGGCGACATAGGCGAGAATGGCCAGGCGGTGGGCGAGGGTGGAAAGGATGCGCTTGCCGGTCATGGTCTCAATCCTTGCTCACGAGCCATTGCCGAAGCACGACGATCAGCATCGAATAGGTGATCAGGAGTACCAGCAGCACCAGCGCGATGGCCGAGGCATAGCCGAAATCGAGCCGCCTGAAGGCCTGGGTGAAGATGTAGCTGGCGACGATCTGGCTGCGGTCGGCAGGGCCGCCATTGGTCATGACGATGATCAGGTCGGCGAAGTTGGAGATCCAGACGGTGCGCAAGAGAACAGTGATGGCGATGGTCGGGGCAAGGAACGGCAGCGTGATCGAAATGAAGCGCTGCACCGGTCCGGCGCCGTCGATGCTCGCCGCCTCGTAAAGATCGCGCGGGATGGCCTGGAGAGCTGCAAGCAGGGTGATTGCGAAGAACGGTATTCCCCACCAGACGTTGGCGATGATCGGCCCCCACATCGAAAGCTGCGGGTCGGAAAGGATATTGGCAGGCTCGCTCATCAGGCCGAGTGCGAAAAACCAATGGGGTAGGGGACCGACGACGGGGTTGAACAGCCATGACCAGTTGAGGCCGGCAAGGAAACTCGGAACGGCCCAGGGCAGGAAGACCAGCGCCTGCACGATGGCGCGGCCGTGGAAGGGCTTGTCGAGCAGAAGCGCGAGGATGAGGCCGAAGACAAACTGCAGGAGGACGGACCAGCCTGTCCACCAGAGTGTGTTGCGCAGCGCCCGGTAGAAATTTTCGTCCTGTGACAGCGCCTTGAAATGGTCGAGGCCGATGAAGCCACCGGAAAAGGGATTGAGCAACTGGATATCGCGAAAGGCATAGGAAATGCCGAGCACCAGCGGCACCAGCATCACGGTGACGATCAGGATCAGCGCGGGTGCGCTATAAAGATAGGGCGCGGAAGCATCGGCGAGGCGCTGTCTCAGCGGCCGCTGATCCCTGCGTGAGCCACGACTGCGGGCTGCGAGTGAATCCATCGTCAACTATTTCCGTTTCGTGGCGTGCCGGGGCAGGCCGTGTTCCAGTCAATGAACCGCAGGTAGCAGCACCGTACTGCTACCTGCGGCGAAGCCTATTTGCTCGCGAGGAACTTCTGTTGAGCCTTGGTCATGTAGTCAGCCCATTGCTTGGCCATCTCTTCGGGCGTGATATCGCCGAGCATGGCTTCCTGGCTGGTCTTGATCGCCATCGAATCCTTGAAGAAGGCAAACTCTTCCAGGTAGGTCGGCATGACGGTCGGAACCGCGTCCTTGTCGGCCAGTTCCTCGAACCAGCCCTTGAACTGCTCGCTCGCATAGAAGGGGTCCTTCTCGGCGGCTTTCAGGGCAGGCAGGGCGCCGATGCGCTTGTTCCACTCGATGTTGCCTTCCGGCCCCTCGAGCGTTGCGATCAGCTTCCAGGCGAGATCCTTGTTGGCACTCGCCGACATCATGGACCAACCGGCGTAGCCGATGGTCGGGAAGGTCTTGCCGGATGGGCCCTTCGGCATGGTGGTAACGCCATAGTCGGCCGGGTTCATGCGCTCGCTGATGGCGATGAGCGCATCCGGGTCCTGGTCGAGCATGGCGCAGGTCCCCGTGTAGAAGCCGGCGACGATCTCGTTGAAGCCCCAGTTGACGCTGTCCTTCGGCGCATAGCCGTTCTTGTAGAGATCGGTCAGCCAGGTGAAGCCCTTGACCCAGCCTTCTTCGCTGAACTTCGATGTGCCGTCCTCATTGAAGAACGTATTGTCGCCGGCCATGGTGGCGCCGAACATGATCCAGCCGTTCAGGCCGCCCGGACCGCCACGCATGCAATAGGCATACTTGCCCGGCAGCTTCTTGATCTTCTCGGCTGCGGCGACAAACTCGTCCAATGTCTTCGGCGGGCCGTCGACGCCGGCTTCGGCCAGGATCTTCTTGTTGTAGAACATGGCGCGCAGATAGAAGCCGTAGGGCAGCATATAGGCCGTGTCCTTGACGTCGCGGCCGAGTTCGAGCGCGCGATCCGTCAGGCCGGGCGTATGCTCCCATTCCTTGAGATAGGGCTCCAGGCTTTCGAGCATGCCGTTGTTGGCATAGAGCGACAGCCAGGTGTCGGGCATTTCCATCACGTCCGGGATTTCACCGGCCGAAACCATGGTGGCGAACTTCTGGAAGGCCTCGCCCCAGGGCAGTGAGATGACCTCGACCGTTGTGCCGGGGTTGGCGGCTTCGAACTTGGCGACGATCGATTTCAGCGTCTCGGTGCGTTCCGGGCTGGTGATAACTTCCACCAGCTTCAACTTCGTGTCGGCAAAGGCGGTGCCTGCCATCAGGGAGGCGAACAAAGTCGCCGCAATCAGTTTCCTCATTTTCATATCCCCTTTTTGTTTGGGTGGTTACTTGCCGTCGTGTCAGCCTGATGAGGCGGCAGTGATCGCCGCCTCGAGATCGCTCCAGAGGGCCTCCGTTCCCTCCAGGCCGACATGGAGCCGTACCGACCGCGGACTGATGCCGAAGGCGACCGCGGAATTGGGTTGTGCTTTTTGCGCCAGAACGACATTGCCCGGCACGATAAGGCTTTCGTGGCCGCCCCAGCTCACGCCCAGCTTGAACAGCTTCAGGTGATCCGAGAATGCGCGGATATCGACGCCGTCCCTGAAGATGAACGAAAACAAGCCGGACGTGCCGGAAAGGCCGTTCGGCAGCTGGTTTGCGAGGCCAGGATAGCAGACGGCCTCGACCGCCTCGTGAGCCTGCAGCCGCCTTGCAATGGACAGGGCAGACTGTTCATGCGCCTTCATACGGATCGGTAGCGTCCGCATGCCGCGGATCAGGAGCCAGGCATCGAAGGGGGAAAGCTTGCCGCCGAGATAGGGATAGGCTTCGGAGCGGACGCGGCCGATCAGCTCTTTCGATCCGGCGACGACGCCGGCGACAACGTCGCTGTGGCCGCCGAGATATTTGGAGGCCGAATGGATGACGAGATCGACGCCGAGCGAGATCGGCTGCTGGAAGATCGGACTTGCCCAGCTGTTGTCGATGGAGGTGATGACGCCGTGGCGCCTGGCTAGGGCTGCAAGGGCCGCGACGTCATGGGTTTCCATGATCCAGCTCGTCGGGCTTTCCAGGTAGAGAAGTTTCGCGCCGGGCAGCGCCCTGGCCACTTCCTCCTCGTCGCGGCCATCGACATAGGTGACTTCGATTCGCATGCGCTTCAATAGCGTGCCGAACAGGCGGAAGGCGTCGGGATAGAGATGCCTGACGGCGACGATGCGGTCGCCCGGCTCGACGAAGGAAAGGACCGTGGAGGAGATGGCCGACATGCCGCTGGCAAAGCCGATCGCGTCTTGTGCGCCTTCAAGTTTGGCCAGCATCTCCTCGAACATCCGCACCGTCGGATTGAGGCCGCGGGTATAGATCGGCCGGATCTTCTCGCCGCGATAGGAGGCGATCATGTCGTCATAGTCGGTGAAGGTGAACAGTGAGGTCTGCACGATCGGCGGCACGACAGCGTCATAGGCGTTGCTCTCGTCATGGGCGACGATGAGTGACGCATCCTCGAACGGATCGAAGCCGTTGTTCATTTGGACATTTCCTTGATGTCTTCCTCGACGATCGCGAGGATTTTCAGTGTTTCGCCGCGCGCCGCTTCCGGGTCCTGAGCGGCAATAGCGTTGAAGAGGGTTCGATGAAACGGAAAGGATCGGCGGGCGAAATCGGGCCGATCGAAGGGCTTCTCCCAGAAACGTTCGAACGCCTCGCGCATTTGTTCAAGCAGCTGCCTGAACAGCGGATTGTGGGTGGCGTCGTAGATGGCGAGGTGGAAGGCAAGGTCTTCCGGGCCGGACGTGCCCTTGGAGAGATGCACCCGCTCCATCTCATTCAGCTTTTCTTCGATTTTCTTGAGGTCGTGTGACGATCGCATGCGGGCGGCGACCATGCCGGCCTCGGCTTCGATGCCACGGCGGACCTCTAGTGTCTTTAACAGCGCGTCGCGAAGGTGGGTGGTCTCCAGCGAAAGCGGCATATGGATGGTGGCGCCGGATATTGGTTTCAGCAGGTAAGTGCCGCTGCCCTTGCGAGCCTCCACAACACCAAGGGCCTGGAAATGGCGGATGGCTTCCCGAATCGTCGAGCGGCCGACGGCAAGCGCGGCCATCAGCTCCCGCTCGGCCGGAAGCCGGTCGCCGGGAACGAGATTGGAGCGCTGGATGTAGTCGGCAAGCGCAGCCGTCACCTGGTGGGCCCGATCCACCGGGGGCAGCGGCATAAGGGCCGCTCTTGCATCCTTGTGCTTCATCATCCGATTCCAGGTCAATCAAAATTGGTCTGACATCCGAGCAATAATGCAAATCAAGCAAGGCGCGTCAAGAGCGTATGGTGCGCGGTACCGACGAGCGGGGCTTATCCATCGCTGAAATGGCGCCTCCTCAACGGATGAGGTAAGCTGCACCGATGCAGTTCCCGCGTGGGTGCGGCGTGTTTTTGTGCTCGAACAGGCAGGTGGGAGATGTTGTTCGCAAACCGCAAGGACGCAGGTCGGAAGCTGGCGGCCGCCTTGGCCGACTACTGCGAGAAAAGCCCGGTCATCGTTGCGCTCCCACGTGGCGGTGTGATTGTCGCGGCAGAAATTGCCAGCGCGCTTGACGCCCCGCTGGATCTCCTCTTCGTGCAGAAGATCGGCGTACCTTTCCAGCCAGAACTGGCGATGGGGGCGATCGTCGATGGAGCAGAACCGACAATCGTTCGCAACGAAAGCGTGATCCGGCACGCCGGAATCCGCGAGAAGGAATTTTCAGCGATCTGCGCGTCGGAGCAGGCTGAGATCGAACGCAGGCGGCGGTGCTATCTCGGCGATCGCGGCAATATCCCGCTTGGGGCGCGCGTGGTCATCGTCGTTGACGACGGTATCGCGACCGGTTCTACCGTCAGGGCAGCGATCAAGGCCATTCGAAGACAGGAACCGAAGGAGCTTGTGCTGGCGGTTCCGGTTGCGCCGATAGAGACCCTTGAAGAGCTGGACAGCGATGTCGATGCGCTCATCTGCCTCGAGACGCCACCTGTCTTCTATGCCGTCGGACATTTTTTCAATGAATTTCCCCAGGTGAGTGATGCGGAAGTCATCGCCGTTCTGGCGACCCTCCCCCAGGATGGATCGCCGGATCCTGAGCCGATCTCTCAGAAGGAATGAGCCGATTGGGCTTTTCCAGCGCAATGCTTCGGCAGTTGGAAGGGTTGCGGGAACGCTGCGGGCCGACGCCCTGGTCGTCGCCCTGGGGCCTCGATGCTTTCGAAGGTGACCCGTTCGGTGGCCTGTCCGTTTTCACACTCGGATTTGCGCGGATGGCCGAGGCGATCAGCGGTGTCGGGCTTGCTGATGCTTGCCGACGGTGGTCGTTCAGGAAGGGGCTACCTTTGCCTATGCTAAGCGCTAACGTTGCTCCACGGAATTGATCCATTGATGAAATGCATGTTCGCTGGTGGTACTGGATGTTCCATAACTTCTGTGCGACACACCAGAGCTGACTCCAATCCGCGATACGCCTAGTTCTCAAATTTCTTAAATCACTTTAAAAACGACGTATAAGTAATTGCAGAAGCCACACATCTAGGTGGTTCTTGGTGAGCATAGCGCCGACCAAACTGTTCCAAGTGCCCCTTTTTCCCATGTAGTTCCATCTGTCGTAGTTTCTGATCTGACGCCAGCAGGCGCGCTTGGCAGACTCAGCGTGCCGGCCAGTATTCGGAAAATTCGGCGGAGCTTTCGGTTTGGTGCATAGGTGGTTGTTGACTCCGTAGTTCGCTCGGCCGAAAACAGGCGCTGGCTAGCGAGGGAGCGGTTGATGGCTGAGGAAAAGAACATGGAATCCCCTGATACGGTTGTTGCCGAGGTGAAAACGCCAACGGCAAAGGAGAAGCGGACGCCACGGAGTCCCAAGACCACTGTCGTATCGGTTAGCGCTGAATCAAAGGCATCCGCTGCAAAGGCGCCGACCGCCAAGCCCAAGAGGTATAGTGAACAAGAAAGAATTGAGAAGCTCAAACTGATTGAGACGCAGATCTCCGCAGGCACAAGCACGCTCAAGGACGCCATCAAGGGCGCCGGCATATCGGAGCAAACCTACTATCAGTGGAAACGGACCGAAAAGCCCGCTAATGCAAAGGAAGACAGGCCCGTTGCAGCCGGCGATGAACTGGCAGATCTTGTTCAGCTCGAAAAAGAGAACCAAAGGCTTCGCAAGCTTCTGGCAGACAAGTTGCGTGTGGAAAATTCCGAACTGCGCAAGCGGCTCGGGCTGACGGATTAGAAGCGCCGCGCGGCGGGGAATCTTCCTTGCCGTTGGCCGCTCGCCCGGCGCGGCCCCGACACTTTGGGGCTGCTTTTACATGTTGAGGCACAATCGAGCGCGCGAAGATTTCCGGCGGATGGCTCATGATAACCACGTTGACACGTGGTCGTCTGTGCGAACGACCAGTCGTCGCCTGATGCTGGCTGGTTGAAGACCGACGCGAGGCGATATATGGGTCCACAAGAAACGCAGTGACGCCGATCGGCGCGCGCTTTTTGTCAGTTGCTATAGGTTGGAAGTATGAAAACGCCACAACGCAATTTCGTTGTTGAATACAGGTCGGGGCGACGCCAGTCAAAGGTCCAGGCGAACTCAATCTGGGGCGACACAGACCTCAAGGCCTTAGCTCGCGAGGTGGAAAATAAGGCGCCTCATCTGTTCCAATCGAATGAAGCGGCGGGCAGGCTTGGCGACGCTCGCGACATGCCGCCTGATCTGCGTTCTGATAGCGGAGACGGACGCAATGCCGACGGCGCGCGCAGCGCGGCGAGTGAGCCAGAGAAACAGCGTGGTGCCGTATTGCCGCGTGCCGAGCCGGTTGCGCTTGCCCAGGAAAGCCATCCAGTCGTGCCGCAGCGGCGACGAGCATCAAGAGGCGCTTCTGGAAAGCACGCTGAGCGTTCTCCAGTCCGCGTGGTCGTGGACTTTACGATCGGTATGAACGAGGAGGGCACCCTGCAAACCCTGATAGCTCCGGATCCACATTGCTTCGACGACCTGACCGCTCTCGATGCTGAAAACCGGCGGCTCAAGAAGCTTCTGGCTGAACAGCTTTGCGCCGAGAACGCAAAGCTCACCAAGATGCTTGAGCGGTTTGATTTTACCTGAGATGGCGACCGCCGAACGGAAACAGGGAGGCGCCGTTCTGTCGCAGTTGCCTTTTATGTATATCTATCACGAAACCATATCCGTGCGCCGCGTCAGTCGCCGCCTGTGTTGAATAGGGCCCGGCGCCGTCACGTATCTTGGCGGCAAATTCACCAAGCGCGCGCTGCCGCAAGCTTCATAGCCGCCGCGGCGAGGTCGTCGACATTTCAACGCGACTGCGTCCAGACAGCGGTTGGTTTCAAAAAGGAAGCCACACCGTGAGTCCTGCCAATGTGGTACACTGTCTGGCAAAGTCGCGATCACAACCGGCTGCGCAAGCCAGATCGGGCGTGCTGTCTGCTAACGCTTTGCGATCATAGCGCAGGTCATTTCTCCTTGGTTGATCGGCCGAAGGCGGGCTGGGAATTCCGGATAGCCTCTCGTTCGTCAGCCTTTGGCCGACGCCAAAAAAACTCGCGGGCGTCCGGGATCTGGTTAGGAAAAGGAGCGGCGAGCTCGCCCGTCTCGTCAAAAGCCTCGTGAGCGGCTCCAATAGGATCATCCTCCGAGCACGAAGTTGCGCCACATCACCACACCGCGCCCTTCAGGAATCCGCCTCATGTTGATGATCACGCGTTTGTGCGGCTGCCATCTCTCCGGAAGCAGTGACCGATATCTATAGCGCTGATGTTGACTCCCTCTTTTTCTCAGCCGAAAACAACACTAGGCTATAGAGGGAGATAACAGATGGCTGGCGAGAACAATACGGGGCTCATTACCGAGGGTGCTGAAACGGATACAACGGCAAAAATGCCAGCGCCCAAAAAGCAGCGCGCACCGCGGCGGCAGAAGGCAGTTGCCGAAAAGGCAGCTGGATCACTTGCCACGACCGCGACGTTTCCGAAAACTCGCAGAAAACGAGGCGAACAAGCCGCGGAAGCGAAGGTGAAGGCCAAAGAAGCGCAAGTCACCGACAAGAGCGCGAAAAATGACGCCATCAAGGACGTTGGAAGAAAGAGGACGCCAAAGCAAACCGAGCAAACGGCAAAGGCGCCTTTTCCAGCTGTAAATGAGATGGCTGAGCTTATTCAGCTTGAGGAAGAGAATAAAAGGCTCCGTAAAGCCTTGGCAAATAAGCTCCGCACGGAAAATGCCGACCTGCGTAAGCGGCTCGGCCTCGATTGATCGACCGGCGGGTGCGGGACAGGTGCGAGATCCACGTCAGCCACTACATGTTCAGTAGCAGAGAAAGTCACCGGGCTCACGTCGGGAGCCCGGATCTAAGCTGCGGCAACGTCGTGGTGCGAATTGCTCGAGGTTGAAGCACTATGAAATCTCCATGGAAATTCCTTGCCCAATTGACGTCTCGAAGAGGGCCGGCAGAAACACGAGAGAATACGGCTCGTGATCATGCCGATCCGGAGACGGGCGAAAGCGATGCGCGACAAACGTCGGCGCTTTTGTCAAATATTCCGGAATCATCCAGTAGTCCTAACGACGTTGAGAACCTAACTGCTGATTTCGTGGCGGCGGCGACTTCAACTGAAAGCGACGGCGCTCTCGATGGCCCTCAAGCCGTCACCGTGCCAGTCGATGGAGAAGAGGATCAGGCACCGGCACAGGCTGTCAGTCGAGCGGCCGGTGATGCGCGTGCGTTGGCGCCGGAAAGCCGGACAAGCAAAAAGCTTCCACGAACATCGCGGACGAAGCGGCTAGGAAGCGCAAAGAGAACCCGAGCCGATATAGTTTCGGAGAGCACCGCCGTCGCAAATAGCGAACAACGTGCACAATCCTCGTCCTCCCCTGAAAGGTTCTTCGATGAGGTGGCACGCCTGGATGAGGAAATTAGACAATTGAGGTGCCAATTGGCGCGAAAGCTGTATTTGCAGAATGTTCAGCTGACAAAGATGCTTGAGCGCTTCAACGGATCGTGAGCCAACCCAGCCGTGCTGACCTCCCAAGGAGCGGTGTTATGAGTACGTCAGGAGGCGGCGGTGAATACATAGCGGCTCGCTGGATTGCGAGCCTCTTCGATGGCTACGGCCTCGTCGTGCAACGATGTAGACGGTGGAACGTTCCAGGCATGATGTCCTCACTGGAATGGTTGGCCTTGATAACCGGAGCGCGCTTGGGCCTCCTCACGCACGCGCTTCCATCGTTCGAGTTCGAGCAGCGCGTCGGGGAGCGCACGATGAGCCGGGGAGGCGGGTTCAGTTCGTTCAATGACTTCATTGACGAGGGGCAGCATCTCTTCCTCGGAAATTGATCTCCCCAGAACGGCCCGCGCGATTGCCACGAATGCCTTGTCTGATTTCTGAAGTCGAAGCGCATGCCGAGGACGCCCCGCCGCCCGCAAAAGGGTGCTCAGCCACTTCCCGTCCCATGACGGCGCGCTCGCATAGAGATCGTGGTTCGAGAGGGTCTCGACCATTTCATCGGCGATGAGGGAGACCGCGACGCCCTCCTTCTCAAGTAGCTCCCTTGATATCCCGTGAATGGCTTCGGCTTCCGACGACCAGTCCGTCCAATCAGGAGCAGGCCTGATCAGGAAAGACCTCGAGCACCCATCCTCGAATACCCAAGCGACCTCGACGGGGTAGCTCTGGTTGCTGAGTGAGGAGGCTTCGAAGTCCAGGAAAACGAGCATGGATGGCCAGAGCGCTGTTCGGATAATCGCAATCTAGTGAGCTATTTCGTCGCCAGAAGGGCAGAACCCGCATTCTCGGTTCGACCTAGTCGACTTAAGATCGTTGGCGTGGCTTTCAGAGAGGTTACTTGGAGATAAGCAAACCCGCGCCCTTACTCGATGGATGGCGACATTTCGCCGATCAAGGAGATCTGCGATCTCGCCGACAAATACGGCGCGATGACCTATCGGGGCGAGGTTCATGCCGTCGGCATTGTAGGGCCCGCGCGGTAACGGTCATGGGCGGCTATAATGCGGGATCGAGCGCTCCTCATCCGCTCGTTTGCCTGCGGCTTCATCTTCACGACGGCGCTGCCGCCGTGCTCGCCGCTGGTGCGGTCGCTTCGACACGGCCAATCCGAGCCACATCTGGCCGGTCATCGTCGACCATACGGCCAGGCGCAAGTGGATTTCCGATCTCTTGCTCGACAAGCCAGCCTAAGCCAATGATCCTAGGGGTTGGGCTTGCCAAAATTCTGGCGGCGACATAGCTCGCTTCGGAAAATTGTGCGTGCCTCAGCGATGTCGTGGAAGCCGATATGCGCAACGAAGCGCATGACCGTAGAGACGGAGACGCCGCAGTCGCTCGCGATTGCGGTCGTGCTACCAAAGGCTATGAGTTCCGGTTTGGCCAGGACCCTCTTCGCGACATTCTCGACGCGAAGAGGGAAGGTTACGTTGCGGCAGGCGATGGCCCGCTTCAGCTCTTCGAAACTTGTCGGCGGGCTCCCTAGATTGCGGATATGCTGCGGCATTTCTTGGCACACTCCGTGTTTGTTGCGATCCGGCCTAGAGGCTTGATAGCGGAATCGCCCTGCGCTCGGTAACCGACGTGATACAGGCCAGCGCGATTGCAAGCGCATTGCGGGCGTCTTCACCGGTCGGGCCGGTGACGGTGCCTGTCCTTATGGCGTCGACGAAGGAGGCGAGTTGGGCCGTGTAACCATTGACAAAGTGATCCGTGTCACGTCGCCAGGTGTCGTTCGACACCCCGTTCTTGTCGTAGAGCGTCATGGAGGAACGGCGCACATCGCCCATCATGACCATACCGCCGGAACCGAAGACCTCGCCACGGATGTCATAGCCGTACATGGCGCAGAAATTCGCCTCCGCCACGGCGATCGAACCGTTGTCGAAGCGGATGGTGACGACAGCGGTATCGTGAAAGCCGTTGCCCGCGAAATCCGGCCGCACCAGCGCATCGGCAATAGCCGTCACCTCGACCGGTTTTGCGGTGGGATTCAGCCACAGCAGCGTGTCGAAGTCGTGGATCAGCGTCTCGTAGAAGATCGTCCAAAGCGGTGTCTTTTCCGGATTGCCGCGGTAGGGCCCCGGGTCTCGCGTCAACGAGCGAAGAAGCTGGACAGAACCGACTTTGCCAGCGTCGATTGCCGCCCGGCCCTCGTAGAAAGCCTGGTCCCAGCGACGATTAAAGCCAACCTGGAGCGGTACCCCAGCGGATTTCGTCGCAGCGATCGCCTCGTCCGCTTCTTCAAGCGTCAGCGCCATCGGCTTCTCACAAAAGACTGCTTTTCCAGCTCTTGCTGCCTCCACGACGACGCTGGTGTGGAAGCGCGCCGGTGTGGCGATGATCACGCCATCGACCTCGGGATTGGCGAGAAGCTCCGACACGCTGGTATAGGCCTTGGGCGCATCGAGCGATGCGGCCAGCCTTCCGGCAGCGCCCGGCGCCGGATCGGCGACGGCGACCAGATCGGCATCGACCAGACGCCGGGCGACGCTTTCGGCATGGAACGAACCGATGCGGCCGGCACCGATGAGAGCGAGATTGACGGGACGGTGGGCTGGCATGGAAAGCTCCTGAAAATGCTGCTGTCGGATCAAAGGGAAAACGCGTCGCGGAAGCGGGAAAGCGCCAGTTCGTCATCGCCCGAGGGCCAGGCTTCCATGCCGATCGTCCCGCGGTAGCCCATCTCGTTCAGTGCGAGTGCGATGGCCGGATAGTTGATTTCACCTGTGCCCGGCTCATTGCGGCCGGGAACGTCGGCGACCTGGATCTCCCCGATATGCGGAAGGGCTGTGCGGCATAGCTCGATCAGGTTCCCTTCACCGATCTGCGCGTGGTAGAGATCGAGGTTGAGCTTCAGCGACGGCCGGTTGACGGCCGCAACCAATGCGATCGTGTCGGCGGCCTTGGCAAACGGTGTCTTTGGATGGTCAACAGCCGCGTTCAGGTTTTCGAGGACGAAGGTAACGCCTTCCTCTTCCCCAAGATCTGCGATGCGTTTTAGCGTATCGACGGCTTTCAGCCACATGGCGCCGGTGACGATCTCCGATTTCACGACCGGCAGGCCCTGTCCGTCGAGTCCCGTGCCGTGCAGGTTGAGGCGCGGGCAATTCAGTTCCCTGGCGACAGGGATCGTCAGGCGCGCCGTGCGCAGAAGTTCATCCGCGCCCTCCTCATCGGCCAAGGTGCCGGTCACGTATCCGGTCATAGACGAGAACCTGGCACCGGACTTTGCGATCGCCTTGATATCGTGTTTCGTCCAGTCCCAGATTTCCGCCTGGAACCCGAGTTCTGTGATCCGTTTTAGCCGATCGAGGACGGGCAGGGCGCGAAATACCATTTCCGCGCAGACTGCGAGCGTGAAAGGCGAGGTTTTTAAGATCGTGGTCATTTCTGTTTTCCAATGCTTGTACTGCTCAGATCGTCCCGCCGAGCTCGTGGGAAATCACCTGCAGTTCCTTGCCGCCGGCCATGAGGTTCTGCAGTTCCTCCAGAGAGATCTCGCTTTTGTCGAATGTGCCGAGCGTCTTTCCACGATTGAGAACCGTGAAGCGGTTGCCGACAGCAAAGGCGTGACGGACATTGTGGGTGATGAAAATGACGCCGAGTCCCTTTTGTTGGACCTGGTGGATGTACTTCAGCACCATGGATGTCTGGGCGACCCCCAATGCGGATGTCGGCTCGTCGAGGATGAGGACCTTTGCTCCGAAGTAGACCGCCCGCGCGATCGCCACACATTGCCGCTCGCCGCCGGAAAGCGTGCCGACCGCCTGGTTCGGGTCGCGGATATCGATGCCAATCTTGTGCATCTCCTCGCGGGTCACCTCGCTGCAATATTTGAAATCGACACGACGAAATGGCGGAATGCCCTTTACGGGTTCGCGTCCCATGAAGAAGTTTCGCGTGATCGACATCAGCGGGATCATCGCCAGGTCCTGATAGACGGTCGCGATGCCGGCATCGAGTGCATCGCGCGGGCTGTTGAACGCGACCGGCTTTCCCTCGACCAGGAAATCTCCGCCCGAGGGGCGGACCACACCCGACAGCGTCTTGATCAGCGTGGATTTTCCAGCCCCGTTATCGCCAAGCAGGCAGAGCACCTCGCCCTGCGATACCTTCATCGAAACACCCGAAAGCGCAATGACGGAGCCGTAATGCTTGATGATATTCTTGACTTCAATGACCGGCGGAGCGGTTTCTGATTTTCTATCAGTCATGATCAGCGCTCCCCTGTCACTTTGCGGCGAATGAAATTGTTGAAGAGAACGGCCAGCAGCAGCATGGAGCCGAGGAAGACCTGGAACCAGTCCGAGTCGAACTTCGTGTAGGTCAGGCCGATCGAGACGAGACCGAAGATGATGGCGCCGAAGAAGGCGCCGATCGCCGAACCATAACCGCCGGTCAGTAGGCATCCGCCAATCACGGCAGCGATGATCGCCTCGAATTCCTTCTGAAAGCCACGACGCGCGTCTGTCGAACCGGCATCGAGTACCGTGATGATGGCCACAAGCGCCGCGGCGCAGGCCGTCAGAGCGAAGAGCCCCGTCTTCACACGGTCGACCGGACCGCCGGAGTTTCTTGCCGCATTGGGATCGCCGCCGGCGGCAAAAACCCAGTTTCCGATCCGGGTCCTCAGAAGAACCCAGGTGGCAAGCCCGGCAATGGCGATGAACCAGACCACGGACACCGGAACGCCCGTGACTTTCGGAACGCCGTTGTCGAACTTCTCGATCAGGCCATTTGCCGCAAGCCAGCTGAAAAGATCCTGGAAGGCGACGCCTGAGAACAAACCCTTCAAGGGACCGTCGCTGACGACCTCTCCTATACCTCGAAGCTGCGTTGAGCCACCTGTCGCCCATTTCAGGCCAACAAGGGTTAGACCTCGCAGAATGAAGAGGAAGGCGAGCGTGACGATGAAGGACGGCAGCCGTGTCCTGATCACGATCTGTCCGTTCACCGCCCCCATGGCGGCCGCAAGCAGCATCGTGATGAGAATGGCAATCCAGAGCGGTTGACCGAAATTGGTCAGGGCCGCACCGAAGATCAGGCCCGCGAAGGCGACCATCGAGCCGATAGAAAGATCGAATTCGCCACCAATCATCAGCAGAGCTGCCGCGATGGCGAGAATTCCCAACTGTGAGGCTGGAGCCAGGATCGTCATCAGACCTGAAAGCGAAAACATCGAACGGTCCGCGGTCAGAAAGAAGAACGCCACCACCAGGATGAGGCCAGCAACCGCGCCGAGCTCGGGACGACGCATCATATGTGTGAGAAAGCCCACCTGTTTGATGCGCTCATCGGAGTTCGACGCATCTCCTATTTTTTGCTCGATCGGAGCCATTGATACCTACCTCCCAATGAATGCAATTCGCCGAAGCGCCGAGGGCATCCCTCGCGACGCGCACCGTCTGTCGAACACCCTCCTCGAATGCGAGAGCGGTGTTCGACAGTCACGCCTTTCGGCAGTTGTGGATTAGCGGATGCCCTTTGCCGACAGTTCGACGACCTGGGCTGCCTTTTCCTTGGTGATGAGGTTCGGACCGGAAGGCACGTTGCCGCCGGGGATCAGGCCATATTTCGCATGGTTTGCGAGGAAGACGACCGGCAGATAGCCCTGAAGGAACTGCTGCTGATCGATGGCGAAAGCGGCTTCTCCGGATGCGACGGCCTTCAAGAAGTCCGCCGAAAGGTCGAAGGTGGCAACATTGATCTTGCCGGTCATGCCGGCATCGGCAACGGCTGCCAGCGACGGTTCACCGGCCGTGCTTGCGCCAAGCGCCATAACTGTGTCGGTTTCGGCATTGGAGCTCAGAGCCGCCTTAACCTTGGCTTGTACGTCGGCCGGATCGTTGGAGACGGGCAGAACCGTAACGGTACCTGCAAAACCATCGGAGAAGCCCTTGCAACGCTGATCGAGGGAAACGTTACCGACTTCCTGGTTAACGCAGATGGCAACCTTGCCGCCCATTTCCTTGAGCTTTTCCCCGGCTGCCTTGCCGGCGCTGTATTCGTCCTGGCCGACATGGAGAAGTGCTCCGAGCGACTTCGAGACATCGGAGCCGGAATTGATGGAAATGACCGGAATGCCGGCGGCGACGGCCTTTTCGATCGACGGGCCCAATGCGGACGAATCCGGGATCGAGACGATCAGCCCGGCCGGCTTCTGGTTGACGGCTGCGTCGATCAACTGGCTCATGGCGACCATGTCGAAGGTTTCCGGTGCACGATAATCGATGCTGACGCCGGCATCCTTGGCCCCGGCGCTCACCCCGTTCTTGACAACGGACCAGAAGGGGTCGTTGGCCTGGCCGTGCGTTACGGCGATGATGTTGATATCCTGTGCGGTGGCAACGCCAGATAGAGCGCCAAGCGCTCCAACCAAGGCAACGCCCAGCACGACTTTACGAAGAATCGATTTCATAAATACTCCTCCCAAATGGGTGTCTCGCACCTCCCAGCGCGAGAACCACAAAAACGCCTCAGACGGCGCGTCTCCAATATGCTACCGGGTGCATAGATTTTGCTACCGGTAGCAAACGTGCATAGCTATAGAATTCTTGCTAGAAGAAATCAACCATTCATTTCGCGGTTCGGCAGAAATGGAATAAACGTTTCGAAACGGAGAGGTTCGACTATGAAGCGAGCGACGGCGCAGAACGTGGCGACAGAGGCCGGCGTTTCCAAGTGGACGGTCATCCGCGCCTTTACCCCGGGTGCATCGATCACGGAAGCAAGCAGAGCCAAAGTGCTGGAGGCGGCGGAACGACTCAATTATCGGCCGAACCTGCTGGCCAGGAGCCTTGCAACCAGTGCTACCCATCAGGTCGCGGTGCTCGTCGACGACTTTGCAAATCCGCACAAGCTGCCGTTTCTTGAAAAGCTAACCGCTGCCCTGCAGGCGGAGGGGCTGGTGACCATGCTGATTAATATCAATCAGCACTACAGCCACGTGCATGCCATCTTGAATGCCGACCAGCGGCAGGTGGATGCGATCGTGCTCTTTGGTACAGCGTTTCGCGACGAGATGTTGACAGATCATAAGCTGGGACGCGGCGGACCTCCAATGTTCGTTCTCGCTCGAGACAGCCAGATCGAAGGTGTTCCCGCGATTTCCTGCGATGCGGTCGTGGCGATTGCCGAGATCGGCAAGCACCTGTTGGAAAAGGGATACCGGAGGCCGGGATTTATGGCCGGGGCGCGCACATTGTCTACGGCGCTTGGCAGGCGGAGGGCCTTCAAGGCGTTCTGGCAAACCGCGCTCGGTGTCGAACTCGTAGAGATGTCTGCCGAGCGCTACAGCGCAGAAGCCGGCGCACAGGCCGCCCGGGACTATCTGTCCAAAGTTGCGCCGGAAGACCGGATCGATGTCCTCATGTGCGAAAACGATGCCCTGGCGTTCGGAGC
Source organism: Rhizobium giardinii bv. giardinii H152 (assembly GCF_000379605.1). GTDB lineage: Bacteria > Pseudomonadota > Alphaproteobacteria > Rhizobiales > Rhizobiaceae > Pararhizobium > Pararhizobium giardinii. The sequence goes on from NZ_KB902724.1 coordinate 309,250, forward strand.
GATGGATGTTGCCCGAAGCGAGTTCGGATTACGTGTCCCCAAGGATCTCGCCATTGTGGGCTTCGACAACGCGGCGCCGGCGGCGTCACCTGCATACGGCCTGACAACCTATGAGCAGCCAACCGACCAGATGGTCAAAGCGGCAATAGACATGATCTTGGAAAGAGCACCGAGGGAGACCGTCAACTTCCAAGGCAAGCTTGTCGTAAGAGAGTCAGCCTGATTGATGGGGCCGCGGGACAGGCCAAAACGGCCTCGGCACAATCCACCACGGTGCGCCGTCGCCGGATAAAATCCTCCGTCCATTCATCGAGTGGCGTGAACAGCAGGTTCTCGTTCCTGGAAGAACATGCGACGCGGCAGAACGGCTATGGCTGTGAGAATGCCGTAGGCAACCGCCGCCAGTGCGACGATCTGGAACAGGACATTCACGCTCGCTCCGAACCAGATCACCGCCGACCAGCCCAGGAAGGCCGCGACAATCATCCTCACCGTTCCGGCCAGTACGGGAAGAAGCACGCGCTTTGCCCCCTGGCTCGCGAAATAGAGTGCCAGGCCCAGTCCAATGGCGCCGTATGCCGGTGCCGCGGTTCGCAAGTAAAGGGAGCCCATTTCCTGCACATTCGGGTCGTCGCTAAACAGGCCCATCCATATATTCGGGAACAGAGCAGCGAGGAGGCCGATGATCTGTGTGATTCCAAACGCAATGCCTGCGCCAATCCACGCGACCCGGCGCGCGCGCTCGACCTGGTTTGCCCCCATATTAATGCCGACCATTGTGACGATGGCTGTTCCGAGCCCGAAGATGATCGGAATTTGCAGGTAATCGAGACGCGAGGCGATGCCAAAGCCGGCGATGGCGTCGGCGCCGAAGTGGCCGACGGCGGCGGTGACGAAGGTGACCGTGAGATTGACCTGAACCGCACCGACCGCGGAGGGGAGACCGACGCCCAGTATGTCCCTGAACAGGCGACCCTGCAGCGGAACAATTCTGAGTTTCAGGGGGCTGCGTGATGACCGCAGGTAAAATGCCAGCACGAGCGCCGCAAGAACGTAATAGACGAAGACGGCAGCGCCGCCTCCGGCAACGCCGAGCTGTGGGAACGGACCCCAGCCGAAAATCAGAGGCGGGGACAGCGCAAGCAGTAGAACGGCGCCCAGGATGATCACCAGCGCGGGTACATTTACGTTGCCGGCGCCGCGAAGGGCTGCCGACAGCAAGGCTGTGATCCAGATGGGGATGGAGCCTGCGAACACGATCCCTGAATAAGTGAGAGCTGCCGAGAGTGCCGCTCCCGTCCCGCCCATCGACTTGTAAAGGACGGGTCCGCACAGGATGGCGGCGACCGCAAAGACAGCTCCAAAAGCAATGGCGAGGACGACCGAATGCCAGACAAGTGCGTCGGCATCGGCGTGGCGATTGGCTCCCAGGGCCCGTGCGACGGCCGAGGATACGCCGCCGCCAATGCCGCCGTTCGACATCATCTGCATCAGCATGAGCACCGGAAAGACGAGGGTAACGCCTGCAAGCGCCTCCGTGCCGAGAAAACTGATGAAGTAGGTTTCTGCGACCCCGACAATCGTCTGCACCACCAGGACGAGGACCGTGGGTAGTGCCAACCGGAGTAGCGTCGATGCGATCGGACCATCCAGCACCCCGAGCGGTGCCCGCTGAGGGAAGGCGGGTGCATCCTTCGAGGGGGACACGTCTCTCATGGCTGGTCCTTCATTGTGCAACACGTCAAGGCAGTCTTCATCGCCGACCGCGCCCGGCTTGACGATTGCTCTCTCCGCTCTCGCAGATGAGTTGCTCCTCAAGGGCGTTGAAGCGCTGTGAGGGGAGTGGCGCTCATGCACCTTGACAATAGATTTCGTTTGAAATCTAAATCACATATAGAAGTTATACGCAATCTAAAAAATCGATGGTTTCGACGCCTGCCATTTGGGGCCGAGTAAAGATGTCAAGACCCGTATCTTCCGATCGAGGATCGAGCGAAGACGAAATAATCGATGGGTCGCTTGCCGATGACGACCTGTGCTTTGTCCTCCAGCGGACCTCCCGCGTGATTTCGCGCCGGGTCGATACGGCGTTGCGCGCGACAGGACTGACTGCGGAGCAGAGCTTGCTGCTTGCGGCAATAGCTGAGGCCGGCTCGCCACGAGCAGTCGATCTCCCCCAGGTTCTCGCCCTCGACCCGTCCAGGATTGCTGCCAACGTCAAGAATCTGGTCACTTGTCATGCACTCAGTGGGCTGACGGCAGCATGTCTTTGATCCGCTCGCTGCCGGCATCGTCAATTGCTAAGATGAGCCGGCAGTGCCCCCTTCTGGCCAGCGGCGGAAGACGGCGCTGGCATTGACGCCGCCAAAGCCGAAGCCGTTCGATATGGCGTACTCGGTTTCCAGGCGTCGGGCTTCGTTCGTAACAAAATCGATACCGTCGGCTTCTGGATCCGGAGCATTCAGGTTCAAGGTCGGTGGTGCGATCCGGTTGCTGAGCGCCAAAATCGTGAAGATCGCCTCCAGACCTCCGGCCGCGCCGAGCAGATGGCCCGTTGCTGATTTCGTCCCGCTTACGGCGACGGTATTGTCGGCACCGAACACGCTCTTGATGGCCCTGATTTCACCGAGGTCTCCGACCGGTGTCGAGGTGGCGTGCGCGTTCAGGTGGCCGATCTCACGCGGTGCTATCCCAGCCTGTGCGATGGCGATCTCCATGGCTCGGCGCGCCCCATTTCCGTCTTCGGGACCGGAGGTGATGTGATGGGCGTCGGCTGTCGTGCCGTATCCGACGAGTTCGGCAAGCGGCGTGGCGCCGCGGGCAAGCGCATGGCTGAGGGATTCAATCACCAGGATTCCGGCTCCTTCTCCCATGACGAAGCCGTCACGCTTCGCATCGAATGGGCGCGATGCCTCGCCCGGCGTTTCGTTGAACCCGGTCGAAAGTGATCGGGCCGCTGCAAAGCCGCCAAGGCTGACGATATTCATGCAGGCTTCGGTTCCGCCGCACACGGCAATGTCTGCTTCGTTTGCCCTGATCAACCTGGCTGCATCGCCGATCGCCTGAACGCCGGCAGCGCATGCGGTTACCGGAGCACCGAGGGGGCCCTTGAAGCCGTGGCGGATCGAGACGTGTCCCGCTGCGAGATTGACAAGAAACGACGGTATGGTGAAGGGCGAGAGACGACGGACGCCGCGTTGATCGACGGTGCGAACCGCCTCCGTGATTGCAGGAAAGCCGCCGATACCCGAGGCGATGATCGTCGCGGTTCGCAATCGATGATCATTCGAAACCGGCTTCCACTTCGCCTGCGCGAGCGCCTCTTCAGCGGCCGCCAGTGCGAAGATGATGAACCGGTCGACCTTGCGTTGATCCTTCGGCGCCAGGACCGTATCCGGATCGAAGCCGCCTTCGGGGTCTTCTGCTGATGAGGGAACCACGCCCCCAATTTTCGACGGGAGGTCTCCAATGACGTCGTCTGCCAGTCGCCGAACACCGCTTCGACCCGCAAGGAGACGCGACCATGAGATGCCGGCATTGGCTCCAAGGGGGCTGACAGCTCCCATTCCTGTGACAACGATACGACGCATCTGTTTTCCACCTGTCTTCACTGTAAAAATAGTATGCCTTCAGCCTCCCGGCCGACGATGCAGTCGAGGCCTGTTGATCCAAACATGCAGTTTACGCAGGGACCTTAAGGACGCTCTCACCCAACGGGGGCGGTAGCTAAACTTCGGCCCTTATCCGCGCATCGGACGCTGCCATAGCCTTCAGGCGACATCGCCACCGCGCGCAATGCGCCTGACTTCGCCAGCCGCAGCATCGAGGATGTCTTGCGACAAATTCTCATCCTGCATAATCCGCGACAAAGTGACGGCGCCCACCATCAGGGACAGTATCGCCATCGCCTTGCCGCTGGGATTGGATCTGTTGGCATCGTTCATCAGCTCGTCCAGCACCTCGAAGTGAGCGCGAATCCCATCCTCAAATGGACGCCTGACCTCTTCGCTCTGCCGAGCGGCATCCGATCCGAGCGCCACCAAAGGGCAACCGTCAGCCTTTTCTCCAAGGTGTCCGGGTGAGAGATAGAACTCCATGATGGCTTCAAGTGGATCGGAATTTGTCGCCGCCGCCGTCGACCATCTGCGTGTAGCACTTTCCAGCGCGCGCCTGGAGGCCTGGGCTGCAAGATCGTCCTTGGACGCGAATTGCTTATAGAAGCCGCCTTGCGTAAGGCCAGCTCCCTTCATCAGATCTTTCAGACCAATTCCGTCAAAGCCATGCTCTCGAAACAGACGGCTTGCGACGTTGATGACCGTTTCACGGTTCTCCTCAGCCTGTGCCCGGCTCACTCTCATGACGATCTCCAGTTAGATTTCACTTGACATCTATAACGCAAATAGAGTTAGATCGCAATCTAAATCATCCAGGTCGCTGGTCAAGAAGAGAACTTAAATGAAACGCAAACATGTTCTGACTTTCGCGGGTCTCGTGGCAGTGGCTGGGGCCGGCGCCTTTTTCCTGGTTTTCGAAACCCAAAAGTCGGAAGCCGTGGCCGCAGACCCAAGGACTGCTCCTCCAATGGTAAGGGTGGCAGAAGCGGCGAGGACGGAAACGGGGGAGCGCTCGTTTACCGGCACGGTCGCGTCGAGGGTACAGAGCAATCTCGGCTTTCGGGTTCCGGGCAAGATCGTCGAGCGGATGGTCGATGCGGGCCAGCAGGTGAGAAAAGGCCAGGCCCTGATGCGGATCGACGAAACCGACCTCCAACTCGCGCTGACGGCGAAGCGCAATACCGTGACCGCAGCGCGTGCTGTCCTGACCCAGGCACAGGCAGACGAGAAACGATATGCGACGCTGGTGAAAAATGGATCGGCTGCCACTCAACAGCGTTACGAACAGGCAAAGGCGGCACTGGACACGGCCGCGGCACAGCTTGCCGCGGCTGAAGCAGACGCCAAGGTGGCGGAAAACGCCGCAACCTATTCCGTCCTTCTCGCCGATTCGGATGGAACGGTTGTCGACACGCTCGGAGACCCCGGACAGGTGGTGACCGCGGGACAAACGGTGGTCCAACTGGCGCAGGCGGGGCCGCGTGAAGCTGTTGTCTGGCTACCGGAGACCCTGCGGCCGGACATTGGATCCGAAGCGCAAGCCAGTGTTTATGGAGGTGATGGTCTAAGCGGAAAGGCTAGGCTGCGACAGATTTCCGATTCTGCCGACCCGCAAACGCGGACCTACGAGGCGCGTTATGTTCTCGAAGGCGCGGCTGCCTCTGCCCCGCTCGGCGCAACGGTGACGATCAAAATATCGGACGCGAACAGGCAGTCAGAGGTCGCTGTTCCAGTCGGCGCCATCCTGGACGACGGCAGCCGCACAGGGGTGTGGACTATCAACGGGGCCACGTCCACCGTGAATTTCACGCCTGTCGAAGTCAAACGGATCGGCGACGAGACGGCGTTTGTCACCGGCGTCGGGGTCGGTCAACAGGTTGTCGCTCTGGGTGCGCATCTGCTTGAAAATGGCGCGACCGTCAGGATTGCCTCGCAGCAAGAGGTGACAAAATAATGCACTTCAACCTTTCCGCCATCGCGGTTCGCGAACGCGCCGTCACACTGTTCTTCATCGTTCTGTTGGCGGCCGCCGGGGTCTATGCCTTCGTCAAGTTGGGCCGTGCCGAGGATCCCTCCTTCACAATCAAGACCATGACGGTCACGTCAGTCTGGCCGGGCGCCACCGCGCGTGAAATGCAGGATCTTGTCGCCGAGCCACTCGAGAAGCGCATCCAGGAACTCACCTGGTACGACCGGGTCGAGACGACGACGCGGCCTGGCTACGCGTTCCTCACGGTTACACTCAAGGACAATACGCCGGCGTCCGCCGTTGAAGAGGAGTTCTACCAGGCGCGCAAGAAGCTCGGCGACGAAGCCCGAAATCTTCCTCCGGGCGTCATGGGTCCGTTCGTCAATGATGAATACTCGGATGTGAGCTTCGGCCTTTACGCTTTGAAGGCGAAGGGAATGCCGATGCGGGACCTCGTTCGGCAGGCGGAGGTCATCCGTCAGGATCTCCTGCATGTTCCGGGCGTCAAGAAAATCAACATCCTGGGGGAACGTCCCGAACAGATCTTCGTCGAATTCTCCTACGCCAAGCTGGCAACGCTTGGAATATCCGCGCAGGATATCGCCGCAGCCTTGCAAAGACAGAACACGGTGACGCCCGCGGGCTCGATCGATACGCGCGGACCGCAGGTCTTCATCCGTTTCGACGGAGCCTATAACAGTGTGCAGGCCATTGCCGACACGCCGATCGTGGCCGACGGACGGACGCTGAAGCTTTCCGATCTGGCGGATGTGCGGCGCGGCTACGAAGATCCCGCGACATACATCATCCGCCATGAGGGCGAGCCGACGATCATGCTGGGCGCGGTTATGCAATCGGGTTGGAATGGCCTTGAGCTCGGCAAGGCACTTGAAGCACGATCTGCCGCGATCGCGCAGACATTGCCGCTGGGTATGTCGCTCACCAAAGTCAGCGATCAGGCGGTCAATATCGACGAGGCGGTCGGTGAATTCATGCTGAAGTTCGCCATGGCGCTTGGCGTCGTGCTGTTCGTGAGCCTTGTCGCCCTCGGCTGGCGCGTCGGCATTGTCGTCGCGCTCGCCGTGCCGCTGACGCTGGCCGTCGTCTTCCTCATCATGCTGGAAACCGGACGGTTCTTCGACCGCATCACGCTCGGCGCACTCATCCTTGCGCTTGGGCTTCTGGTGGACGACGCCATCATCGCCATCGAGGTCATGGTGGTGAAAATGGAGGAGGGCATGGACCGCATAAAGGCGGCCGCCTATGCCTGGAGCCACACGGCCGCGCCGATGTTGTCCGGCACACTCGTCACCATTATCGGACTGATGCCCGTGGGCTTCGCCAAGTCGACCGCAGGTGAATATGCCGGCAACATCTTCTGGGTCGTGGGATTTGCCCTGATCGTCTCCTGGTTTGTCGCCGTGATCTTTACGCCTTATATGGGCGTGAAGATGTTGCCTGATATCAAACCGGTCGAGGGCGGACACCACGCCATCTATGATACGCCGAACTACCGCCGCCTGCGCTCGCTCATCGAATTTGCGGTTCGCCATAAATTCATGACCTGCGCCGTGGTTGGCATCACGATGGCTGTCTCGGTTGTCGGGATGGGAGGCGTAAAACAGCAGTTCTTCCCGACATCGGACCGGCCCGAGGTTCTGGTCGAAGTTCGCATGCCTGAGGGTACGAGCATCGAATCCACGACAGCCGCGGTGGAGAAAGTCGAAGACTGGCTGCAAACTCAGCCTGAAACCAAAATCGTCACCAGCTATGTAGGGCAGGGCGCGCCCCGCTTCTTCTTCGCAATGGCGCCGGAATTGCCGAATCCCGCTTTCGCCAAGGTTGTCGTGCTGACGCCTGACGCCCATGCACGAGAAGAACTGAAGCATCGCCTTCGCGCCGCAATCTCTGACGGTCTTGTGCCAGAGGCTTCCGTACGCGTAACGCAGCTTGTGTTCGGGCCATATACGCCGTTCCCGGTCGAGTTTCGGATCATGGGACCGGATCAGGAGGAACTCTACAAGATTTCCGAGCAGGCTCTGGCAATTATGAAAACCGTGCCCGATGTCCGCCAGGCCAATCGCGATTGGGGCAACCGAACGCCTGTCCTGCGCTTTGTCCCGGATCAGGAGCGGCTTAATCTGATCGGTTTTTCGCCTTCGGAGGCAGCCCAGCAGATGCAGTTGCTGCTAAGCGGCATCCCTGTCACGCAGGTGCGCGACAATATCCGCAATGTCCCCGTCGTCGCCCGAAGTGCCGGCGAGAACCGCCTCGATCCATCACGCCTTGCCGACTTCTCGCTGATGAGCCGCAATGGCCGCCAGGTTCCACTCGACCAGATCGGGCATTCCGAAATTCGGTTCGAGGAACCGATCCTGAAACGGCGCGACCGGACACCGGTCATTACCATCAGGTCCGATATCAACGAGGCGACACAGCCTCCGGAGGTTTCGCAGCAGGTGATGAAAGCCCTCCAGCCGCTGATCGCGTCTCTTCCTGTCGGATACCGCATCGAGATGGGCGGCAATATCGAAGAGTCTCTCAAGGCCAATGTCGCCCTTGTTCAGGTCTTCCCGCTGATGATCGCGGCCACGTTGATCGTCATCATCCTGCAGGTCCGCAGTCTGTCGACGATGACGATGGTGATGCTGACCGCGCCGCTTGGCCTTGCCGGTGTGGTTCCGACCTTGCTCCTGTTCAATCAACCGTTCGGCTTCAACGCCATTCTCGGCTTGATCGGATTGGCAGGTATCCTGATGCGCAACACGCTGATCCTGACGGAGCAGATCAAGGAGAACCAGGCGGCTGGTCTCGATGACTATCACGCCGTCATCGAAGCGACCGTGCAGAGGACACGTCCTGTCATCCTGACAGCGCTCGCAGCAGTCCTGGCCTTCATACCCCTAACGGGTTCGGTGTTCTGGGGATCGATGGCCTATACGCTGATTGGCGGCACGGCTGCGGGCACTGTGATGATCCTGCTCTTCCTTCCGGCGCTGTACGCTGTGTGGTTCCGGATCAAGCCTCCGAAGCAAGAGAGCCAGCGGGAGACGATTGTCGATGAGCGGCATTTTGCCACGGCCATGGCCGCAGAGTAGGGCACCTGGTGCGCACCCCTCCGCGTCTGGGAAGCGGGTTGCCGGAAAATCGGAGGCGTCCAGCCATCCCGCTGGCGCTCCGTCTGCAGTGGACTTGATCAGGTTCGAAATGTCGAATGATGAACCGGAGCCTCGAGGTCCATGGGAATTTTCTCCGGACCTGAAAAAGCCCTTGATTTTTTATATTCCGAGTGACATCTATCTGGTTAGATTGCATCTGTAATCTTATTGCCGACTGCGTGTGACCCGCGCCAGACAAGCAACCCATCAAGTCAAGGAACACGTATGTCAGATCGAAAAGTTGTCGTTATAACAGGGGCGTCGTCCGGAATAGGTCAGGCCACGGCGCGTCTTCTCGCCCAACACGGATTCGAGGTGTTTGGCGGAGCCCGCGACGCCAATCGAGCTCCGGCCATTCCTGGTGTTCGCTTCGGAACTGTCGATGTCACCGATGAGACATCCGTCTACAGCTTTGTGGAATGGGTTCTTTCTGAAGCGGGGAAAATCGATGTTCTCGTGAACAACGCCGGGATCTCGCTTGTTGGCCCGGTGGAGAATACATCGACGTCGGAAGCTCAATTGGTGTTCGATACCAACCTTTTCGGCCCTTTGCGAATGATCCGGGCCGTCTTACCCTCAATGCGCGCTGCTCGAAGCGGCCTCATCATCAACATAAGTTCCGTGCTCGGCTTCCTGCCCGCACCATTCATGGGAATCTATGCGAGCAGCAAACATGCGCTCGAAGGGCTTTCCGAATCCCTCGATCATGAAATTCGTGAGTACAATGTCCGCGTCGTGTTGATCGAGCCAACCTTCACACATACCAAGCTCGATGTGAATGCGAAGCAAACCGAGCTGCCCTTAGGGGTTTACGCGTCTCAGGCCTCGGCAACCATCAAGACTGTCGAAGCGCAGATAAAATCGGCTCCGTCACCTTCCGTCGTTGCTGAGCAAATTCTTGCGGCAGTCAACGGGCCGTACCGTATGCGGCAACCGGCTGGTCGACAGGCCACATTGTTGAGCCGGCTGCGCAGGTTCATGCCGGCATCCGCAGTCGACAGCAGCCTGCGGAAAACATTTGGCTTTGGCAAGCAGCGTTGATCGCAAGGAGGTCGCGGGTCTGCGCGCCGGTTGGGATGCCATGCGTCGAAGGAACATGGCTCGCCCCATGTTTCTTCGGTTATTGATCGAGTTTCATAATGTCGCTTATGCCAAACAAGAACAACGGAGATCGCTGATCCTGATCTGCGGCGCGAGGCGGCGGCAGAAGGGATGCGGTACGTCTCGCTCGAGGAAGGCCTTGAAGAAAGGTTTCGCCATCGGCACGTCACGGCGACCGAGCTGCTGACGCTTTTGGCGAAGATCGAGGAAAGCCGCGCTAGACTGCGTTTCGTCCACCTGTCGGCACACCTGATGCTGCTCGACATTCTGACACAGCCCCAGATCGAGACGTACAACAGGCTGCGCGGCTACAAAGTGCCCGGATAACGGCCGCCTCAGGGAAACAGGGACGGCCGTGTGCCATGTCAACGTCTTGCGTACGACACCGGATATCCGGCGTCCTCGATCGCCTGGCCGATAAGGGCCGGGTCCAGCGTCGTTTCGACGGTCGCCTTCCTGGATGCAAGGTCTACGGTCGCGACGGC
>NZ_KB902725.1 GCF_000379605.1 Rhizobium giardinii bv. giardinii H152
CTCTCGACGAACTCACCGTTGCCGTTCGTCAGACGGCAGAAGGTGCACACGAGGCAGCACAGCGCGTGACCTTGGTCAACATCGAGGCCAACCGCTCCGACCAGATCGTCGCCCAGGCTATCGATGCCATGGGCGATATCGAACATTCGTCGGAAGAGATCTCCAAGATCATCGGCGTGATCGACGACATCGCCTTTCAGACCAACCTGCTTGCCCTGAACGCAGGCGTCGAAGCCGCCCGCGCCGGCGAATCCGGCAAGGGGTTTGCGGTCGTCGCCCAGGAAGTCCGCGAACTCGCCCAGCGCTCCGCCGCTGCCGCCAAGGAGATCAAGGATCAGATCTCGCGCTCTTCCGGACAGGTGCAGAACGGCGTGCGGCTCGTCAGCGAAGCGGGCGAAGCCCTGAAGCGGATTTCCAACCAGGTGAAGACGGCCAGCGATATCGTCGGCAAGATCGCCCATTCGGCCTCCGAACAGGACACCACGCTTCGCTCGATCTCGTCGTCGCTGAACCAACTCGACGCCGCGACCCAGCACAATGCAGCGATGGCGGAAGAGACCACCGCCTCGGCCGAAGCGCTTGCCGCCGACACGGACGAATTGCTGAACCTGATCCGCAGATTCCGCATCAGCCAGCACGACGACACCAAATTGGGCCTCACCCACATGGCCCAGCGAATGCGCAACGCAAGCTAACGGGGCTCTGATCACCGAGATCTGCCCGTCATGGGGCGTAGACTGTCATCCCAGTGCGGGCGGATCAGATCAGCGTCGATGCGGGCGGCACCCATGACATTCTGGATGATGCCATACTGTTTTGCGGAGCCGAAAACCGAACAGGGATTGCACCGTCGAGATCGGGGATGCGGGGCACTAAGGCGAAGTCGACCGCATGACAGAAAGCGGATACGAGATCGCCAACGCCCCACCATCGACATGCCGGCTAAAGTCGAGGCCAGCGTCGGTTTCCAGCAGCGCATCGAGGACATGGACCGCCTCGCTTGAGGTAGCTGCAATGGTCTTCACATTTGAGCGGCCTATCGGCCCCAAGCGATCGTTCGAAAGGTTACCCGTCGCCGGCAGTGTGGGCGGCCGGTCAAAAATAGCGGCCTGGGTTCACCGCTTGCGATCTAGTCTAGTAGTTCCGGAGCTGCAAAAGCGCAAACTCTTACGAACGTCGGACAAGTCGCGACCGCGGGCTGTCGCGGCCGACATGCCGGTTGAAATAATCGCTCGCGGAGTCGATCCGGAATTTGAGGATGATCGGATTTGCCAACGTTTAAGCACCTCATTAAGGCCCTATGGATGTTCCATCCTGGCTCGGGAAAATTCGGCGTCCAAGCCGCCGGGTAGGCGCTTTTTCGAACGGCGAGTTGGAGGCCTACTACATTTGTGGAGCGAATTGGTAATACTCGCTGTTACATACAGCGAGCAAAATCACGCAAGCCGCGACAAGTGCAAGGATAGCGGAGGCTGGATGTGGCAAGGGAAACCTCGGCCGAGCTTTTTCAGGCATGGTACCATATTTAAAAGATTGAGCCTGTTGTAAAATACCATGATTATCGCCCGTTGTCACAGACCATACTCTGCACCTTAGGATCGTCCAGATCGTTTTGGCTCTTTAGCGCTGCCGAGCCAACGACCGCGCAATATCGACGATGTCATTTCGTGACGTCGTCGGATCCTCTGAGTTCCAAGCAATACCCAACCCCATTCGGAAGTCGACACCCCGTACTTTCCGAAGCGCCACATTGCGGTTCGGAAGCTCCCCCGTCCATTCCGGCGCAAAGCCGATCCCAAGCCCAGCCGAGACCAGCGAAACCAGTGAAAAAGTATCATCGCACGTGTAGGCGATGTTCCGCGTCAAGTCATGTTCGGCGAATTTCTCGGCGAAATATCTTTCCGTGTAGGAGAGGTTTTGCCGTGAGAACGAGATGATTTTCTGGTCACGCAGGTCTTCGACGCAGATCTCCTCTCGGGATGCGAGCACACTGCTTTTTTCTACCGCCAGCAGATAGTTCTCAT
>NZ_KB902726.1 GCF_000379605.1 Rhizobium giardinii bv. giardinii H152
GGCTGATCGAAGGTGGCATTCCAACGGAAGCAACCGTCGCCCAGGTGCTGGTCTCCAAATACGCTGATCACTTGCCCCTCTATCGACAGGCGCAAATCTACAAGCGGCAAGGGATCGATCTCGACCGCTCGACGCTTGCCGATTGGGTCGGTCGCGCCGCCTGGCATCTACGGCCGGTCCATCAGCGACTGCTCGATGTGTTGAAAACATCATCAAAGCTCTTTGCCGACGAGACGACAGCACCCGTGCTCGATCCGGGACGGGGCAAGACCAAGACCGGGCAGCTCTGGGCCTATGCCCGCGACGACAGGCCATGGCAGGGAGCCGATCCGCCCGGTGTCGTCTATGTCTATGCACCGGATCGCAAAGCCGAGCGACCGATGGCCCATCTCGAAGGCTTCGTCGGTGTTCTCCAAGTGGACGGATACAGCGGCTATCGCCCGCTGGCCGCCAGGAACACCGTGTCGCTAGCATTCTGCTGGTCACATGTCCGCCGGCGCTTCTATGAACTGGCAGCAGCCGGTCCGGCACCCATTGCCAGCGAGGCCTTGCTGCGCATTGCAGAACTCTACAAGATCGAAGATGAGATACGCTACCGGACGCACGAACAGCGCAGCGCCACCCGTCAGGAAAAGAGCCGCCCGATCACCGACAGCCTTGCACCCTGGCTTCGAGAGCAACTCAGCCTCATCAGTCAGAAGACAAAGCTTGCAGAAGCGATCCGCTATAGCCTCTCGCGCTGGGATGGGCTGACCCGTTTCATCGACGATGGCCGGATTGAGATCGACTCCAACACTGTTGAACGATCCATCCGACCCATCGCCCTCAATCGAAAGAACGCGCTCTTCGCAGGCTCAGACGCTGGAGCCGGACACTGGGCAACCATCGCGTCGCTTATCGAAACCGCCAAGCTCAATGGCGTGGAACCGCTCGGCTATTTGACCGACATTCTGACCAGGATCGTCAATGGTCATCCCAACAGCCAGATCGACGATCTGTTGCCTTGGGCCTATGCCGCAAAACTCGATATCAGAGCGTTAGCTTGAGAACCGCACGAACTAGAGAAAAACAATGAAACAGACGATGTTTGCCTCACTTCTACTACTGATCTTCGCTTGTTCATCGGCCAATGCCCAGGATTCCGATAGGATCACGGTGGAGGCCTATATCGATGCGGTCGAAGGCGGCACGCCCCAATCCTTGATCGGAAAAAGGTCGGTCGTGGACTATCTCAAAGGAGTCAGAGATCATTTGTGGTGGGCATGCCAGCACAAAACAACGCTCCAGGAGTTATTTAGCTCAGGCGCTACACAGATCGACAAGGCGAAGAAATCGAAATCCGAAGAGACGTTCGCCCTGTGGGCGAAGTCAACATATTATGGGGATGTCGTGTTCAACGCTATCGACGACAACGTCACCTGCAACAAGTGATCCCAGGTACGAGAGCGTGGCGCGAGAACATCGCTTACGCTTTACCCGAACAAACAACATATAAACCGACCGCGGCATCGAACCCGACAAGCATACCCTCTTCTGCAACTGTCCGTTCGCCGAGGGGCTCAGCCTCTTCAGCAGGCTGAAAAATCACCCGCACTGGGACTTCGCGGCCTCCAAGTGGCGCGCGAGGCAAAGATTGACACCGTTCGCAGGTCAAGAACTGCTTCAGCCCAGCAATGATGTGCCCTGGTCGCGAGGGCTAGGGCAACACCTCTTGTTTGCACCGATCGCGGATGCTTGCGCGTTTGTGGCCCGAAAATTAGTTATATTTGGAAGATCTCTCGGGGTAGGATGCTGAATGTTTCNACGCCTGACTCCGTAACGCGAAGTGTTTCACTTATGACGTAACCAAGATCTTCGTCGATCCAGTTGCCCAGCATGAGGTGAAATGTCATGTTCGGCTTCAAGATAGTGGGATCTCCAACCTTGAAGCTCGCTGTCGGTTCAGTCCAGTCAAT
>NZ_KB902727.1 GCF_000379605.1 Rhizobium giardinii bv. giardinii H152
CCCAACACTGCCACGGTGAGCGCGGATCGCTGGTTGAGGTCACCGAAAATCCGCGTAGCCGCCCTCATGTTTTCAACCGCATCACCTTTTATAGCGCTCTCCAATCGAACACTTCGAGAAACGATATCTGCGGAAATGACATCTGACGGGGTAATTGTCGCGGACGAAAGCCCGTTCAAAGCCGCCGCCAGATCCCGCAACGAGGTTGCGACAGCGGGCGAGAAGTCACGAGCGTGAGCTTCTAGCTGCTTGGCTATGAAGCGAACTCGAGCGTTCGCGATGCCCGGGATCTTCTCAGGGGAAGCGGCCCTGACGTCGGCAGCCAGCTTCTGGAAAAAACGGGAGGTACCGTCGAGGTATTCAGCATGCTCAAGCAACTGCTTGGCAGACTGCTCCCTCTCTCGAACGCTTCCTTCCAATGCCAGTTGTTCAGTAGCTATCTTCTGTTGCAGGCTGCCAATCGAGGACAGATCTCGTTCAAGTCGCTTGCGTATAGAGGCCTCGGATTGATGAATCTCCCAAAGATCTTCGACCTTTGTCTCTATCTCTGCCGTTTCAGATGCAGCCGTTGTGATGACCGCTTTCCCATCGATAGCACTCAGGTGGTTCTCAGCTGTATGGAGGATTGCTTTCTGTCCGTCCAATTTCTGGTAGAGTTCACCGCGGCTATCTTCAGATGCATCCTGGAGGAACCGGGTCATGCTAGCGTAGACATTCTTGAAGCCGGTCAGGGCGTTCACAACGTCGGAGGATGAATCCAGGCGTTTTTGCAGCACGCCAGTCGCAAAAAAACTTAGGCCCCCGATCGCAGCTATTGTTAAGATGAAAGCTGCGCCAATGATCCCGATTTTAACACTAAGTTTGAAGCGACCGCAAAATTCTTCGATACCCATGACCGAGCCCCTCCCAGGCTTGAGTTACAACAGTTTTCCTCGACGATTCCGATGGAATTCAATAGTTTCTTCCCGTAAGCGCACAGGCAAAAAACCTTGCTCGCGCCACGGATCCAGCAAGGGTGGTGGGACGGGATGTGGGAACTCTGAAGGAGGGTATGTGCCGCTAATAACTGCCTGCAAAGGACGGATCATACGGTTGGGCTCTCTGACGGGGCATGATGCCACTTTAATTGCCAAATCTTTGCCTCGCACCGAGCCGCGTCATCCATCATCATCCAGCGTTAACAGCGATCTGCGGAGCTGCCGTGCGCTCGTGGGAGGCGAATTCTTGCCGCACAATCTTATCGTGCTCGCCGAGTGATGGAACTGCGCCAAAATGCCGTTCGTCGTCCGCTGCTAAGACGGGTGGCGCAATCAGGCTCACCTCTCCCGCAGCCGTCTGCACGTCGATAGTGCGTAGCTGGGGATGCCGACCCAAGTCATCGAGAGACGAAAGCCTTCCAAACGCTATCTCCGCCTTCAAAAGTCGTCCGGCTACTACATCTCTTGTCGATCCGCGGAAAATCGAGTTGATGACGCCTTCAAGCTCTCTGCGATGCTGTACGCGCGCATTATTGCCGTTGAAGCGCTCTTGCGAGAGGAGGTCTGGTCGTTCGAGAACCTGCTCGCAGAGCCGCTGCCACTCGCGCTCGTTCTGTATGGAAAGGAGCAACTTCCCATCCTGACATTCGAAAACACCGTATGGTGCAATCGTGGGATGTTCGAGACCATTCCGCGATGGGTGATGCCCTCCATACTGAAACTGAAGGTGAGGGACGTTCATCCAGTCTGCCAAACTGTGAAACAACGAGACCTCGATGCCGCAACCTTCCCCCGTTTTCTCACGAACGTAGAGGGCTTGAAGGATAGCCTGGTGCGCGTACATACCACAGGCGATGTCACACACCGACACTCCAACGCGGGCGGGACCCGCGTCATTTCCGGTGAGAAGAGCCAGGCCGCTCTCCGCCTGGACCAGAAGGTCATATGCTTTCATCGACTGATAATCACCCGATGAGCCATACCCGGTGATATTGACG
>NZ_KB902728.1 GCF_000379605.1 Rhizobium giardinii bv. giardinii H152
TATTCCTCAAACACGGATTCGAGGATCTCAAGTTCGTTAGCCTCGGGACTGAAATGAGAGAAGTGCATATTGCCCTTGGCGTCTTCCTCCGCGACTTTGTCCTTCATGCCTTTACGGTCATATTTGTGAAAGGCGTCACCCTCAATGAAGGCGGCCACGATACTTTCGCGGGTGAAGATCTTGTTGAACGTATCTTTGACAGTAGTGGTCCCGGCGCCGGACGAACCGGTAATTGCAATGACGGGGTGACGGTGTGACACTTGATCCTCCTCAGGGCCGGAACAGGCTGCGATTGCCAAACAGGGGGTGGCGTGAGCCTATTGCCGAAGGTTCGATGTGGTAGCGCGTGATCTTTTCAACTTCACGGGCGGAGCCGAAAACGAGCTCCGTGCGCTGGTGAATGTCGGTTGGGATAAGGTCGAGAATCGGCATCACACAATTCGTGGCCATGCCGCCAGCGCCCTCTATCAACATAGCAATGGGATTAGCCTCATAGACCAGACGCAGCCGTCCGTTGCGGTAACCCTTGCGGCTGTCGGGTGGATAAAGGAAGACGCCGCCGCGAACCAATATGCGGTAGGTGTCCGCTACCAGCGAGGCAATCCAGCGCATGTTGAAATCCTTGCCACGCGGTCCATCTGTACCTTGCAGGCAGTCGTCGATGTAAAGCCGCACTGCCTCGTCCCAGTGGCGATAGTTGGAGGTGTTAACCGCAAATTCCTTGGCATCTTCAGTGATATTGAGTGATTCATACGCCTGAAGAAAAGTGCCGATGCGCGCTGAGAATACAAAGATGCTTGTGCCCTTGCCGAGGGAGATGACAAGAGCGAACTGCGGGCCGAAGATAAAGAACCCGGCGCCGATCTGTGTTCGGCCAGACTGGAGGAAAGTTTCCGCCACAGTCTCGTGCGCCGGTAAAATGGAGAAGATCGTGCCAATGGACACATTGGTGTCGATGTTTGAAGAACCATCAAGCGGGTCGATCGCCAGCGCCAGCGGTTTGCTGCGATCAAGCTCGACGGGATCATGCAACTCTTCAGACGCGTAATAAGCAATGGGTGCGTCCCGCATCGCGGCGAGGAATATTTCGTCGGCATGCACATCCAGATCTTTCTGAATATCGCCGTCGCTATTGGCGTTGCCGCGTGTTCCGCCAAAGGCAATACCGAGCGCACCCTCGCCGATTGCCTTCCGGACATTGAGCGCAGCCGAGACAAGCTGGCGCACGGTTTGCGCGACCGCTTGCCGTTGTGAATCGGCGTTGCTGCAATAAGAATTCAACCACGCATCAAGCGTTGCAACACTCATGTTTCCCCTCCCGGAACCGAATGGTCCCCGCCTTGTTGGCACGAGGATGTTTCCGTCTCCGCAGAGGAAAGTAAAATTTATTCTATTTACACCCTGGATAAAAAAAACTAACTTGGCGCATGCAAAATATCTCAATCCGCCAACTTCGCGCCATCTTGGCTATCCATAGCAAGGGTAAAATTGTCAGTGCAGCCAAAGAGTTGGGACTTACGGGGCCTGCGGTGACGTTGCAGCTGAAGCAGGTTGAAGACGCGGTGGGGATGTCACTGTTTGATCGTACGGGCGATGGTATGCGTCTGACTGCCGCAGGCATGGCAGTGCTTGTTGCGGCGGATACTGTGGAAGAGAGCCTGCGAACGCTGGCCGATACGATCGATGCGTTGCGCGGCGTGCGGCTGGGATCTTTGAGACTTGGCGTGGTTTCGACCGCGAAATATTTTGCCCCGCGGATCATATCGGCCTTTCTGAAGCTGCATCCTGGCATCGAGGTCAGCCTGAGCGTCGGCAACCGCGAGCAGACAATCGAGTCGCTGCGCCGCCACGACGTTGACATTGCGCTGATGGGCAGGCCGCCGCGCGACATTTCTGTCCGTTCTGCTG
>NZ_KB902729.1 GCF_000379605.1 Rhizobium giardinii bv. giardinii H152
TGTCCTGCTTGGCTCCGGTTTCTCCCCCTGCTCTGTTCGAGAGCTAGGTTCAAGTTCATTGCTGGATTCAGTATTTGAACTCTGTATGTGCTGGTCAAATAGACCGTCATTGCCATCCATTTTTTGTGAAATAAGCTGATTGTCCAGAAGGTTGACGATTTCAGCGTGCAGAAGTGTTAGTTCGTCGGCTGTTGACAGCAGTCCCTCTGTTGTCGGCGACCGGCCAATGCGCGATACAGCGTCGATATAAATGCTTTCGACACGCTCCCAGTCGCCGGCTGCACCCTCCTCCAACGCTGCACTGATGAGTTTTCGGATATCGCGTCGGCACAAAGAAACGCGCTCCTTCGCTGCCTTGAACCTCCGGCGCTCCGCTGCGGCCTGCTGGGCTAACGCCGCCAGTTCCTCCGAACGAGCAAGCAGCGGGGCCAAGCTGAAGCCGAAGGCATCTTCGATCTCACCCTGGCTACCCTTTCTCGCGTAACGCTTCCCATTAGGACTGTCCTTTCGAGCTATCAGGCCAGCGTCCACCAGTGCCGCGAGGCTGCGGCGCAGCGTGCTCCCGGCGATACCGTTTGACCGCGACGTCAACTGGGCGTTTGACGGAAAGACGACGAGATCTTTTCCCCCCGAAAGCTCGGGCTGAGGAAAGAAGGACAGCAACGCGTTCAGAACAGCCAAAGCTCTGTCCTGCAACCCGAGAATCATCCTCGCGTCACAAACATCCCTATGGACTTTCCACTTGTCGACCGACTTCTCGGCTCTGGTCTCCAATGACCTGATTTGACTTTTCACCAGGGCAAGCGACATCGGCCGCCGCCCAAAGGGCGTCGTCACGGACAATCTCTCCATTTCTACTCTACCTCTTGCTGGGCAAAGGAATGGGGATCACCGAAAAGGCGTCGAATCTCACGAGAGACTCTTGACTGTGATTCTTGGAAGTGCGAATCTCGAAATCGCCAAAGATCGAGAAAGGGCCTTCTGAGACGCTGTTTCGGGGGTCCTTTTTTCTTTTGCCGTTACATCTCCGTTGCTGTATTGATCTAGAAAGCGCCCTACTCGCGGACGCCGCCTTCATCGGCCGAATTTTCTCGGCCGTATTCTTCGAAAAGCTCTGGAAGCTTTTTCGTCAGGTATTCCGCAAAACCCTCGTGGTCTTCCCGTTTGATCGACAATCGCCATTGCGTGTCCGTCAGGGAAATCTTGCCGATCTCGCCACCGGATGATGCCGCAATCATCGTGGGTGATGTTTTCTGGGCATCTGGAACGGCCTTGTTGGCTGCCGACAACACCGCGATAAACCGCTCGTCGGTCTCCTTGCCCTTGAATGCGGGCAATACGGTAGCCGCCGTTGCACGTAGTCGCGCATCAGCGTCCTTCAGGGTGTCTGCGAGCAACTGCCACCTTCCGCGGCCAACCTTTGGCGCGCGTCCGATCGCTTCAACGATCTCCGCCGGCAGCGTCCGCGCCACGGCGATGAGTTTCGATACCTCGGCCCGGTCGACCGACAAGGCCGTCTGAATCAACGTGCGCTGAAACCCGGCATCTTCCAGGCGTGCCGCAAAAACCGACCGCTCTATGAAGCTAAGATCTTCGCGTGCTGAATTCTCCAGCCCTTGAGCAACAACGAGATCCTCATCCGTCAACGCCCGTACATAGGCTCTGACCGGAATACCAAGTTCCCTTGCCGCCCTTACGCGGCGATGCCCATAGGCGCTTTGAAAGCGCCCTTCGAGCGTGGCGTGCTGGCGCACCAGAACCGGGATTTCCTGCCCACGGTCGCGGATCGAGTCCTTAAGCGCCTCGAAGCTTGAGGCGTCCTGCTCAACAAACCGATCGGCAAGCGGGGAGGGATCGATTAAAGACGGATCGAGCTCTATCGCCA
>NZ_KB902730.1 GCF_000379605.1 Rhizobium giardinii bv. giardinii H152
AGTCGGCGCGAAACGGTGGAGTGGCTTACTCTCAGTTCTCGAGCGGCGCCGGTTACGCTCTTACACCTGACAACGATGAGGAAGAGCTTGAGATCGTCCCAATCAAGATGATCAATTGCAGTCGCCATACTACCCCCGTCTATTTTTGCACAGGGTAGTGCATCCTATTCGGGTTGGCGCGCAAATTCGTTCTGCTAGCTTCAGACGCGCTGTGCAGCTGGACGTGTAGTGTAGCAGTCAAGCAAACTTTTCTGCGGACAGGCTGATCAGCAGCAGGTCCCGCTCCTTGAACCTACCTTGGGAGTAAGCATGTCGAGAGAAACTGTGAATGCTTCGAACGCTGCGGCCGTGGGACCGTATTCGCACGCGACATGGGCCGGCGACTTGCTGTTCTGCTCCGGCCAGACGCCGCTTGACCCCAGCACTGGCAAACTTGTTGACGGAAATGTCGCCGATCAAACACGCCAGTGTTTCGATAATCTGTTTCAGGTTCTCGAGGCAGCCGGGTTGGGGTCAGACGATGTCGTATCCGTCAACGTCTATCTCACCGACATGGGCGACTTTGGCCAGATGAACCGAATTTATGCGACACGTTTTTCATCGCCCTACCCGGCGCGAACGACAATCGGTTGTGCCAGCCTGCCTTTGGGAGCACGCATTGAAATCGGTCTAACGGCAAAACGGCAATATTGAACCTGTCTTTCCGAACTAGTCGAGATGGCGAATGGCGAGCATTGATCTGTAAAGGAATGTCGATGGGAAACGTGAATTTCAAGGCGGCGGCTGCCCATATTGCCCCCGTTTACCTCGATCCAATGGCAAGCGCGAGCAAAGCTTCCTCGGTGATCGCAGAGGCGGCCCGCAACGGCGCATCGCTCGTGGTATTTTCGGAGAGCTTTCTTCCCGGTTTCCCAGTCTGGGCGGCACTTTACCCACCGATTCAATCCCACGAACATTTCAAGCGCTTCTTGAATGGTTCGGTGTACGTGGATGGTCCTGAGATTGAGCGTGTGCGAAAAGCAGCGTCGGATCACCGAGTCTTCGTTTCAATCGGTTTCTCCGAGCGCAACCCGGCGAGTGTCGGAGGGTTATGGAATAGCAACGTCTTGATTTCCGATACCGGCGAGATACTGATCCACCATCGAAAGCTGGTAGCAACCTTCTTTGAAAAGCTCGTTTGGGATCCGGGAGATGGCGCAGGTTTGGTGGTCGCCAATACGAGAATTGGTCGCATCGGCGGTCTGATTTGCGGGGAAAATACAAATCCGCTAGCGCGCTACAGTCTTATGACGCAGAGCGAGCAAGTTCACATAAGCAGCTATCCGCCGATCTGGCCAACTCGCGTTCCCACAGAGAGCGACAACTACGACAACCGAGCAGCCAACCGCATCCGTGCGTCAGCGCATTGCTTCGAGGCGAAGTGCTTCGGGATAGTTGTGGCCGGGCGCCTGGATGAAGGTGCACGCAAATCCATTGCTTTGGATGATCCTGCCATCGAAGCGATCATAGATGCCAGTCCGCGGGCTAGTAGCTTTTTCCTTGGGCCGACTGGAGCTCCAATTGGTGATGAAATGATCGATGAAGGTATCGGTTATGCCTATATCGATCTTGACGAGTGTGTTGAACCGAAACGGTTCCACGACGTCGTTGCCGGTTACAACCGATTCGATATTTTTGACGTCGCCGTGAACCGGACGCGCCGAAAGCCAATCAATTTTTTGGAAGGCAGCACTGAGGAAGCTCAAAGGACCCTCCCTGATGCGCCGACCCCGCCGGAGTAAGCTGATGAAACGACCGGGTATGCACATGCCTAAGAAAGGCTTCTCCTTCCGTGGACCGGCTGACGGCGTTCATGCCCTGGACTCCTGGATTACGCCTGAAGATGATCTTTTTCTGGTAACGCATATGGGGTTCCTGGA
>NZ_KB902731.1 GCF_000379605.1 Rhizobium giardinii bv. giardinii H152
CTCTCCTCGGTGTTCCTGTCGAACACCAATCACGAGGAAGACCAGCCNGTGCACCTGAAGGTCAAGGACATGGACCTGCAAAAGCGCTCCGAATACGACGTCTATGCCGGGCCGTCGGCGCGCTACTGCCCGGCCGGCGTCTACGAATGGGTGGAGAAGGATGGCCAGCCGACCTTCGTCATCAACGCCCAGAACTGCGTCCACTGCAAGACCTGCGACATCAAGGACCCCAACCAGAACATCAACTGGGTCCCGCCGCAGGGCGGCGAGGGGCCGGTCTATCCGAATATGTGACTTTTCTCACTGCTAAAGAAAGTGCCCGCGATGTTGATCGAGAAACAGGAAATATCATCTCAACATTCATTAAAACTCGTTGAAAGTGCCATCAAAGCCTCCGCGGCGAGCGGCTGCAAAATCTGTGTCGCCGTCGTCGACAGCAATGGATTTGTAACCGCGTTGCGCCGGATGGACGCCGTACCGCATGCAGTGACCGATTTTGCATTAGACAAAGCCTATACCGCTGTTATGACGCGCAAAACAACGGCCGCTTTCTTTGGCAGAATGGACAGCAGTCCGTCTCTGAGGATGGGGCTCGGCAATCGGCCGCGCTTATTGGTCTGGGGCGGCGGCCTACCACTCTTTTTCGGAGATAAGATTGTGGGTGCTATAGGGGTTTCAGGAGCGCAAGAGCAGGAGGACATTCAGTTTGCGGAGGCTGCGGTTGTTGAAGCCGGCCTAACTTGGGAAGCTGTTCTTTAACGAATGCGAAAGCCCGAGTCTCGCCGAAATCGGTTCGGTGGTCGATGCAGGAAATAACCCTCACCTGGGCGATACTTCAGTGTCAGGCCCAATGCCACATCCCGAACGCTGCGACAGCGCGGTTGACGGTTCAGATCTCTTCAAGGCGGTCGACTTCCAGCTCTCGGCTCGACGAAATTTGTTCACAGGTGAAAGCTGGCTCAAGCTACATGGAGGATTGGTAGTCCGGAAGGTATCCGTCAATCGATCTGGTGAATCGGTGAGCGAAAATTCAGAACCGAAGCCGGCTCTAAAACCTGCAAGACATCCATTTGACGCTGAACGCTTGGCTTGACAGTGGCAAACACTATATTGAGCTGCGCTGATGCGCCAAATGCTGGGTGATTAATGGACGACAAACTACAGGGTCGCGCTGCCCATAGCGCAGCGATCCATGAACGCGCAGAAGCTGAGATGAAATTGATCGGCATCGATGAACTTTTAATCGGCGCGTTGGTCGAGGCGTTTTATGCCCGTGTGCTTTCACATCCTCAACTTGGGCCAGTATTTGATGCGAGGCTGGCGGGGCGTTGGCCTGAGCACATGGAGAAAATGAAGAGTTTCTGGTCCGCCGTTGCATTTCGAACCGGTGCCTATGGCGGAAAGCCGATTCAGGCCCACCTTGGCGTTGCAAACATGACACCAGAACTTTTTCCGCAGTGGCTGGAGTTGTTTGCCGCAACGCTGGACGACGTCGTTCCGACAGCGGAAGCCAGAGCCTGGTTTATCACAACCGCTGATCGCATAGCGCGAAGCCTGACGCTCTCGCTTTTCTATAATCCGGCACTGGACGATCCAGCACTGAAACGAAACTGATGACCTGCAGCCTGAAATTTGCGGTTCGGGCTGTCTTTATCCGACTTTCGCCGCCACACGCAGTTCGGCCATGTGACTGGTTCTGTCGAAGTCGGGATCCACGGTGCGATTTAATGGCGCGCCACTTCAGATCCTTTCACATCAGGATTTTTGTCAAATGTTCATTCGAGTGGCATCGAATTTCTCCTTCGTAGGCGGATCCACGGTCTGAGCCCAGTCATTACCGGCCCG
>NZ_KB902732.1 GCF_000379605.1 Rhizobium giardinii bv. giardinii H152
TCGGTGGTGATAGCTTCGAACATCAGCCGACCCTTTTTC
Organism: Rhizobium giardinii bv. giardinii H152; assembly: GCF_000379605.1. Classification (GTDB taxonomy): domain Bacteria; phylum Pseudomonadota; class Alphaproteobacteria; order Rhizobiales; family Rhizobiaceae; genus Pararhizobium; species Pararhizobium giardinii. Next base: position 40 of record NZ_KB902732.1, read on the forward strand.
TTCTAGACCCAAACAAGTCGGTTACCGAATGGCTGAGCGAATAGAGGGACACAATCACGAAAACAATTGCCAGCCCCGGCGTAACGACATACCACCACGCCCCCGCTCCAGCAGCGCCTGCCTGTTGGGCACTGAACAGCATCGTTCCCCATGAGGGCTGGAAAGGGTCCCCTAGCCCAATGAATGAAAGTGCCGTCTCGATCCAGATCGCCGCTACGATCGTGAGAATCGTGTTGGCAACGATGAGAGAGACGAGGTTTGGCAAGATATGGCGCAACACTATGCGTGTATGAGATGCACCGATCACTCTTGCGCGGTCTACAAAAGGGCGACTGCGCAAAGAGAGCGTCTGGCTACGGACAATACGCGCTGTCCCTGCCCAACTTGTAATTCCAATAACAACAATTGTGACCAGCAACGTCGGTCGGATCCCAAGAATTGCCCCTTTGGATCCTCCGAAATCAATTGCCATCGGCGCGAGGACCATAGCGAGAATAAACGCGGGCATGACCAGAAAGAAATCCGCGGTTCGCATCAATAGATTGTCGACACTTCCCCGCGCATAGCCGGAAATCACCCCGACCGTTGTTCCTAAAACCGTACTTAAAAGGCTTGCTAGAAGCCCTACCAGCATTGTTATCCGCGCAGAGTGCACGATGAGGTTCCACACATCTCGGCCGACCTCGTCGGTACCAAACCAATGCTCAGTCGACGGCGGTGCCAGTGGGTACCCGGTTGCGGTCACAATCGTGTCCATTGTTCCCACGAGCACACTAGGGAACAAGGCCATCAACGCGATTAGAGACAAGAAAAGACTGGAAAGTAGCTGACCGAAGCTAAGGGGGATTTTCCTGATAAATCTGTTCATTTTGAAACCCTTGGATCTAGCCATGCGTAGAGAATGTCGGCAACCAAGTTCGCCATAACCATGGAGACAGCGAAGATCAAAAACAGCGCTTGAAGCACTGGGTAGTCTCGAGCTTGCATGGCTTCGACCGTCAGCAGTCCAAGTCCGGGCCATGAAAAAACCGTTTCCACGGTTATAGCACCGGCCATTATGAAACCGACATTCAAGGATATTAACGTCACCACAGGCAGTCGCGCGTTCGGCACCACGTGTTTTTGCAAGATCGCTTTGCTGCCGATCCCTTTCGCCCGCGCGGTCGTGACAAAGTCCTCCGTTGATACCTCAAGGACTACCGCACGCATCAGCAATACATATTGACCCGCTTGCGCAATCGCCAGCGTGGCCACAGGCAGGACACTTCGATGCAAGATCTCCAGCCATTGCGCCCTGGATCCGCCCGACGCGTTTGCAATGCCGGTGACTGGGAACCATCCTAGCCACGAAGAAAAGACGATAAGCAGCACCATCCCCAGCCAGAACGTCGGCATTCCGTACGCAGCGAGTGCCAGCGAACTGCCAAGTCGATCAAGCAAAGACCCCTGCTTCCAGCCAGCACGGGCACCAAGCCACAAGCCGGCCGCGATCGCAAATGTCTGCGCAACGCCGACAAGAAGGAGTGTGGGCAAGATACGGGGACCCACCACCGAAAGAACAGACTCTCCGCGGAATTTGAAGCTATATCCAAAATCACCACTTAAAATCGACGAGAGATACTTGATGAACTGATCCGGAAAAAGAGGGGCGTCCAACCCCCAGCGCGCGCGCACTTGTGCAAGTAGCTCTGGAGTGACGCCTTTGGCACCACCAATCAGCATCCGAGCAGGGTCACCGGGCATCGCCCGAAAAATAAAGAACCCGAGTGCGGATATCACGAGAATCGTTATACCCGCACCAGCCAGTTTCCGAACTATCAACATCCGTTAAGATCCTTAGCCG
>NZ_KB902733.1 GCF_000379605.1 Rhizobium giardinii bv. giardinii H152
CAGCCTTCGGTCGGTCTATGTGCTTGCTGACTTGCTCGGGCTCTGCCAAGCGGAGCCGCCGCTGCCGATTTTGCCCCTCTTGGAGCCGGCCAAACGCAAGGTTGCCGACTGCCTTTCGCTCCTCAGGTACGATCCAGCTGAGGTGAGGTAGAGCAGGTCGACCCAGCACCTGGGGGGAGAGAAGCCAGGGGCTGCCCCTGTAGAGATTGCCAACTATTGTTTGGGCGCTGCCCCCATTTGTGGTCATCGCCAAACTGGCGTACGGGCGAATCAGCACACTCAACGCTGTTTCATCAGAGTGATCGTGTCGTTGGCGGTTGCCTTAATCGCCGCGCCAAACGCTTTCCAACTGAGCGATACCGCGATCGCTCTCCCGAGCTCTTGTCGGACTCAGGTCGCCGAGGCGTTAGGAACCCGCTCTCATCTCCACCGGCACTGGCTGCGTCCTTCGAGCGCGCGCGCTGGCGTGGTCGTCGAAAGTGGCCTAGTCGTATCGTTTGCAACTGGCTCTTTCACATCCCGGATTGATTCCTTATTCCGTTGGATAAGTTTAACGAGCCATCCTGGGACCGGATTGATGTCCGGGAGCCAATTCACCGGCATGGTTTTGAGATATCCGTCTCATTGGGAGAGCGACATGTATGTGCCTGCTCATTTCGCCGACAACTCCGCAGTCAGCCATCACGAGCTCATCCGAAACAACCCCTTAGGTACCCTCGTCACGTATGGTCAGAATGGTCTAGATGCGAATCATCTCCCCTTCTTGCTTGACGTGGCTGAGGAAAGTCTTGGCCGGCTCCATTGCCACGTTTCGCGCGCTAATCCTGTGCTCAGGGATGTTTCGACGAACGATGAAGTCCTCGTTATCTTTCGTGGCCCCAGCGGGTATGTTTCCCCCAATTGGTATCCAAGCAAACAGGAAACGGGTCGACAGGTTCCAACATGGAATTACCGGACGGTGCATGCCCATGGTCGAGCAATTATTCGAGACGATGATCGATATGTTCGGACCGTTGTGGCGAAGCTTACGAAGACCCATGAGGCCAATAGCGCGCAGCCTTGGAAAATGAGTGATGGCCCGAGAGAATATATAGACGAACTCTTGAAGCAGATAGTCGGCATCGAGATCGAAATTCGTTCGTTCGAAGGAAAGGCAAAACTCGGTCAGGATGACGGTGTTTCAGACATGCGCGGTGCGGCTGAGGGGTTACGGACCAAGGGCGAAGTCGAACTGGCAGACGCAATAGCGATTGCGGCCACCAACTTGAGTCTTCGATCTGAGTAAGTCGTCTCTAGAGGTGTATACGGGCCGCGTCCTACCATCGACAGAGTCAGCATTCTCGTCCACGGGCTTCCGGGACAAGGGAGATTGGCATCGGGTCGAGCAGGTAAAACGTCGCCCCTTCGAAGGCTGTTCAATTATTCTGTCAACAGCGGATCCGGATGTCCAGTTTCGGGTCCTGACACCTATTTCCGAATGACCGAGGATAGAGCGAATGCCGTGAGGGTATCCCGCACGCCGGGAAGCTCCGATATCAGTTCCATCGACTGGATGAGCTCGGGAAAAGCCCTCAGGCGCAGGCCCGATACGTCAAAATTCTGTTCCGCGCGCCGTGTATGGACGCCGTAAAGGACGTGTCGAGGAATAGCGAGCGGCCCGATAAGATCTGACTCGATACGCTCAGCAAGCTTTGTCTTGTCCATCAAACCAGGATCCCCGCATGGCGCATGGCGCTATCGATCTCTTCTTGAACGGCAGGACTGATCGTAACGAGTGGTAGCCGCAGATCCCCACGTATGCGACCGAGACGCTGCAAGGCATATTTCGGCCCAGCAGGGTTGGTTTCGAGAAAAAGCGCCCGGTGCAGTGGCATCAGT
>NZ_KB902734.1 GCF_000379605.1 Rhizobium giardinii bv. giardinii H152
TCCTCGGCAGAGAGTTTTAGCGTATTGACGCAGCGACTGACTTCCTTGCGTGCCTGAACGATCGTCTTTCCGGCTTCGCGTACGATCGTCTCGGCAAAGGCATCGCGGCGGCGCTCGATAAGTTGTGCAGCACCTTCGAGGATGCTTGCCCGCTTGTGCCGCGGCAGGTTGCGCGAGAGTTCGGCCCCGCGACGGGCACGAGCGATGAGTTCGTCGACGTCGGATGCCTCCGTTGTGTCGATCGATCCGATCAGAGAGCCGTCAAACGGACTGTAAACAGATATAGGCGGCAGGCCCGCTTTGATATGAAGTTTGGCAGCGGTCATAGGCCAACTTCCCTTTCNCTGATGAAGCGCCGGCATGAGCGGCGGGTATGGTCTTCGGGCAGGGTGAGGTCTTATCCCCGCCCTGTGCCCTTTGATGTGGTCGACAATGACAATCTGATTGCGACTGGCTGTTCCGCGATGGCCCGGAAAGCACAAGTCGCTGACATTCAGATCTTCTGGCCGTCGCGCACCAGTTCGTCCATGACCGAGCGCACGGCCTTCTCGGCAATCGAGACGATCTCGTCGATTTCTTCCTTGGTGGTGACCAATGGCGGTGCGAAGCCGAGGATGTCGCCATGCGGCATGGCACGGGCGATCAGGCCGCCGTCGCGAGCTGCCTTCGAGACGCGAGCACCAATCTTCAGCGACGAGTCGAAACGGGTCTTGTTTTCGCGGTCACCGACGAACTCGATCGCACCCATAAGGCCAACACCCCGCACCTCGCCGACGATCGGCAGCTGAGCGAACTTCTCCTTCAGCTGCGCCTGGAAATAGGCGCCAACGTCGCGAGCGTTCCCCGGCAGATCTTCCTTCTCGACAATATCGAGTACGGCGTTGGCCGCGGCTGCGCCGATCGGATGGCCGGAATAGGTATAGCCATGCGAGAAGGCGCCAACCCTGTCGGCTCCATCTTCCAGGACCTGGTAGACCTTCTCGCCGACGATCGCAGCCGAGAGCGGGAAGTAGGCAGACGTCAGGCCCTTGGCAACCGTGATCAGGTCCGGCTCGATACCATAATGCTGCGATCCGAACATGGAACCGGTGCGGCCAAAACCGGTAATGACTTCATCGGCGATCAGCAGCACATCATGCTTCTTGAGCACCGGCTGGATGGCCTCCCAATAGCCTTCCGGCGGCGGCGTAATACCGCCTGTGCCAAGCACTGGTTCAGCGATGAAGCCGCCGACATTGTCAGGGCCAAGCTGTTCGATGAGCTGGTCGAGCTCAACAGCCCGGCGCGCGGAGAATTCCCGCTCGGTCTCGCCAGGATTGGCGCCCCAGTAGTGATGCGGCACGCCGGTATGGGTGATCTGCGGCAAGGGAAGGTCCATGTGATCATGATAGAAGCTCATGCCGGTCATCGAACCGGAGACGACGCTGCAGCCGTGGTAGCCGCGCTCGCGTGAGATGATCTTCTTCTTCGTGGGCTTGCCGCGCAGATTGTTGTAGTACCAAACGAGCTTTGCCTGGGTCTCGTTGGCGTCCGAGCCGGACATGCCGTAGAACACCTTGCTCATCTTACCCGGCGCCATCTTCACCAGACGGTCTGACAGGATCGCCAGTTCGTCGGTCGTGTGGGCGGCGTAAGAGTGGTAATAGGCAAGACGGTAGGCTTGGCGCGAGATCGCCTCGGCCACCTCGGTTCGGCCATAGCCGACATTGACGCAGTAAAGGCCAGCAAAGCCATCAATGAGCTGATTGCCGTAGGCGTCCTGGATCCGGATACCCTTGCCCGTTTCAACAATCGTCGGCTCGCCAAGCTTGCCGCTGGCAAAGTCCTTCAGCTGCGTGAACGGATGCAGGACCGAGTTGCGGTCCTT
>NZ_KB902735.1:0-256943 GCF_000379605.1 Rhizobium giardinii bv. giardinii H152
AGCCCGGCTTCGATCTCGCGCAGGCTCGCCGCGCCGGCCAACTGGCCGAACAACAGGGCCTGAAACTGGCTCTTCGTGGGCAGCCGCCGCACACGGTGATCAGCCTTGTGCTCATCCACGAGCCGGTCGAAGACCTGCCACGGAATATGCTGTTGAACCTGATGAAAGACGCTATTCTGATGGGGCATGACATTGATCTCCAATTCGTGTCCAGAACGCCGCGAAACGTCTGAAAACGAGTAGAATCAATGTCATGCACCGTGTCTAGAAATTTAAACCGGACAGCAGTGGGTCAAGCCCGAGGATGACGGAGGTGGGGCAACTCGAGAATGCGCCCTTACGCCGTCAGCGATTCCGACCATTCCGACAAGGCGGCGATGACGCCGGGCAGGGCGCTCATGCGCGAGATCACGGTCTCGGCGCCCGCTTCGGTCAGCTTGTCGGCATGGGACGGATAGGTGTGCGAGGCGCCGGTGAAGCCGACGACGCGCATGCCGGCGGCGATCGCGCCGTGGATGCCGTGGACGGAATCCTCGATCACCAGCACGCGCGACGGATCGATGCCGAACTGCCTGGCGGCGTGCAGGAAGATGTCCGGCTTCGGCTTCACCTTGTCTTCGCCGAGGTCGCGGGCCGAATAGATATGCGTGCCGAAATGATCCTTGATGCCGACCTTGCCGAGCATCAGCGCGAGACGTTTCGATGTCGAGTTGGAGCAGATGCAGTGCGGCAGAGTGAGCTGCGCCAGCACCGGCTTGACGCCGTCGATGATCTTGACGTCACTTGCCAGCCGCTTGTCGAGGATGGCTTCGTTCTTGGTGATGAGCTGGGCCGAAAGCGGAATGTCGGCTTCCTTCTCGATGGCAAGAAGCGTGTTGTGCCAGGTCATGCCGGCAAAACGCTCGGCCATTTCCTCGGTGCTGATCGGATAACCGGCCTCGGTCAGCAGTTCGGCCTCGACCTCGCTGGCGATAATTTCCGAATCGACCAGAACGCCGTCGCAGTCGAAGATGATGAGATCAATGCTGGTCATGTCGGGGAATCCTTGGAGGAAAAGCCAGATCCTTGGAACGAAGGGGGCGATGTACACGAAGCGCCTCAAAAGCTCAACCACGCGCGGCGGGAAGCTGCCATGCAGGAAGGGCAAGGTCGGCCGCTGTGTGGCGCGCGAGACGGCGGAAACCGAAGTTGTTGCGTCCAACGTATATGCGCGCTAGGTAAAACACGCTTCGGCACCCGTTCCCTCCGGCATAAAGGCCGCCATGACCGTCCGCCTGCGCCCGCACCATCTGCTCTGCATGCTGACCTTCGTCGGCAAGGGATATACGGCTGCTTTCACCGAAAACTACATCCGCATCGCCGCCCGCCTGTCCGAGGGCGAGGACATTCTCGTGGTGGACGGTCCGGACGATGTCTGCGCGCCGATGCTCGGCGAGATCGACCATCACTGTCTGTGCGACAGCGTCACGGAGCGGGATATGAAGGCGAGCGGAGCGGTCGAGGCTTTGCTCAAGGTGCCCGTCGCTCCGGGAGCTTCTATCCTCCCGGACAATGATTTTCTCGCCAGGATGCGCGAGGCTTTCCACGCGGGCTCCATCCGCGAGGGATGCCAGCGTTGCGAATGGTCGCCGCTCTGTACCGGCATCGCCGCTTCGGGCTTCGAGGGCGCGCTGGTCGTCTCGCCCGCTTGCTGATCAGGCGGGCAGGGGAAAGAGTTTCGCGAACTCCTTTTCGCCGGTGCCGGTGAAGCGCACGGCCCGGCTGTCGGTCTCGCGCCTGGCCCAGCCCTTGTCGAGAAACAGCGTCAGCAGCGCCTGGCCGAGCGAGCCCGCCAGATGCGAACGGCGCTCGCTCCAGTCGAGGCAGGTGCGGCAGACCGGGCGCCGCGATCTGGTCAGCGCCGAAAGGTCGATGCCGAGCGCCGTCATTTTTTCCGCGCCGGTGTCTGTCAGCGACAGGTCGTCACCCGCACCGGTAATCACCTCTTCGGCGACAAGGCTGTCGAGCATGCGCACGCCGTAATCGCCGGCGAGATGATTGTAGCAGACGCGGGCCTTGCGCAGCGCCGGGTCCTTGGGGCCGGTGCGGTGGCGGGTGAAGCCGCGATGGGCGGCAAACCCCATCAGGCTTTCGAGCAAAAGGCCGACATCGTCGTCGGCGAGGGCGAAATAGCGGTGGCGGCCCTGCTTGCGCTGGCTGATCAGACCGCCGGCTTCCAGTTTCGACAGATGCGAACTGGCGGTCTGCAACGTGATCCCCGCCGTTCCGGCAAGCTCGGTCGCCGTCAACGCCTTGCCGCCCATCAGTGCGGTCAGCATGTTGGCGCGCGCCGGGTCGCCGATCAGTGCTCCGATCTGGGCTATGTCTGGTCCTTCTTTCATACTTCGATGCTAACCGAAGCATCGAGCGCATTCAAGCTGGCAAAAGAGGATCATCGAAACCGAGGAGACCCCGATGATCACCTGCTTCATCCGCTATGAAATCGATCCGTTCAAGCGCGAGGAGTTCGCCGCCTATGCCCGCAACTGGGGCCAGGCGATCCCGCGCAGCGGCGCCGACCTGATCGGCTATTTCGGCCCGCACGAAGGCTCGGCCACCACCGCCTACGGCGTCTACAATATCGAGAGCCTTGCCGCCTACGAAGCCTATCGCGCCAGGCTTGCCGCCGATCCACTGGGAGCTGAAAACTATCAGTTGGCGAGGAGAGAGCGGTTCATCCTCAAGGAGGACCGGATCTTCCTGAAAAACGTTTCGCTGCCGCATGCCAAGGGGATTTCGTCGTGATCGCCGTGATCTTCGAGGTCCAGCCGGCCGATGACCGGCGCAGCGCCTATCTCGATCTTGCCGCGCAGTTGCATGCGCGTCTCGAAAAGATCGACGGCTTCCTGTCGATCGAGCGGTTCGAGAGCCTGAAGATGCCGGGCAAGATCCTGTCCCTGTCCTTCTGGCGCGACGAGGAGGCGATCGTGACCTGGCGCAACGGCCCGGAGCATCGGGCAGCCCAGTATGCGGGCCGCAATGGCACCTTCGCCGACTACCGCCTGCGCATCGCGAGCGTCATCCGTGACTACGGAATGACGGAGCGAGACGAGGCGCCGGAAGACAGCAGGGTGTTCCATGCGGGTGCGAGACATACGCCGTAGAAGGCGAGGCATCCATGCCATCAAGGAGGGCAAAGCACGCACAGCTCGTCTCGGTTGTACGACGGGACTGTTGAATGGCGTCGTCGTTCCAAGGACCACCTCAAGGCCCTTGCCCGGTAAGCGCTTCTCTCCATCTCCCCGTGCCATTTCGCGAATTCCGCGTCCGCCTTCAGTATTTGGTAACCAAGTTCGGTAACCATAAGCGGTGAAATCAGTTCCGAGTAAGCGTGATAGCGAGTTGTCCATGTCATCAGTTGTTTCGTTGGCCGAAATCTCCCGCGGCGCCCGCCCTGCAAGTTGGCTCGATTCCATCATCAAGGGCGATTGCGTCGCGGCGCTCGAAGCGCTTCCCGATAATTCCGTCGATGTCGTCTTTGCCGATCCGCCGTACAATCTCCAGCTCGGCGGGGCGCTCACCCGGCCTGACCAGTCGCTGGTCGACGCGGTCGATGACGAGTGGGACCAGTTCGTTTCGTTCGAGGCCTATGACGCCTTCACCCGCGCCTGGCTGCTCGCCTGCCGCCGCGTGTTGAAGCCGACCGGCACGCTCTGGGTCATCGGTTCCTACCACAACATTTTCCGCGTCGGCGCCACGTTGCAGGACCTGAACTTCTGGATCCTCAACGACATCATCTGGCGCAAGACCAACCCGATGCCGAACTTCAAGGGCCGCCGGTTCCAGAACGCCCATGAGACGCTGATCTGGGCAAGCCCCAGCGCCAAGGGCAAGGGCTACACCTTCAATTACGATGCCCTGAAGGCGTCGAACGACGACGTGCAGATGCGTTCCGACTGGCTGTTTCCGATCTGCTCGGGCGGCGAGCGGCTGAAGGGCGACGACGGCAAGAAGGTGCACCCGACCCAGAAGCCGGAAGCGCTGCTCGCCCGCATCCTGATGGCCTCGACCAAGCCGGGTGACGTGGTGCTCGATCCGTTCTTCGGGTCCGGCACGACCGGTGCCGTCGCCAAGCGTCTCGGCCGCCACTTCGTCGGCATCGAGCGCGAGCAGAGCTATATCGATGCCGCCGCCGAGCGCATCGCCGCTGTCGAGCCGCTCGGCAAGGCCACACTCTCGGTCATGACCGGCAAGAAGGCCGAGCCGCGCGTCGCCTTCAACACGCTAATCGAGAGCGGCATGATCAAGCCGGGCACGGTGCTGACCGATGCGAAGCGCCGTTATAGCGCCATCGTCCGTGCCGACGGCACCGTGGCCAGCGGCGGCGAGGCGGGCTCGATCCATCGCCTCGGCGCCAAGGTGCAAGGCCTCGACGCCTGCAACGGCTGGACCTTCTGGCACTATGAAGACGGCACGTCGCTCAAGCCCATCGACGACCTGCGCGCCGTCATCCGCAGCGATATGGCCAAGCTCAACTGAACAGATTGCAGGGCCACCCGAAAGCATTCCTGACGCCGCGCTATCCGCAAGGAGGCGCGGCGTTTGCATCTACATCGACGTCCGGCAGGACAATCCGTAGCCGAAAACTCTCGCTGATTGCATGGCCTTTAGAACAATTTAACCATCCCGCGGATACTTTGAGGGCAGCCAAGACGACCGCGTGATCAACCACGCGAGACGCGCGGGGAAACCCGCAAATTGGCCGGCAGGACGGTGCTCAGGCTGCCCTGTTCCAGAGATAGTTTTCGTCCGGTTTCGTACCTTCAGTCCCGGAGGAAGACTTACACGCCCAGGATCCGCAAGGCTCCTGGGCGTTTCTGTTTGCGAGGTTCTCGCCCAAACAAAAAGGGCTCCGCGATGGAGCCCTTCGATACGTGGAAAGATAGTCGCCGGCTTAGACGAAAAAGTCGTCCGCAAACATCTTGGTGATGTTGCTCACCTTGATCTGGAAGTCGGCAACGCGGTCGCCGTCGGTATCGCCGGAGATGGCGCCGCTAATGAACCGCAACTCGCCGGCATCGCCGTGGAACCTCAGGCCGCCGATAAAGGTGAAACTCTGGTTGCCGCCGATCAATTCGTTGGCGTCGATGGTCGAAAGATCGACGATGTCCAGTTCGGAGCGGTGGAAGTCGGTGATGATATCGCGCCTGGTGCCGACGACCGATTCGGCGATCGAATTGAAGTCGAACGTATCCTCGCCGGTGCCGCCGGTCAGGAAGTCGAAGCCCGTGCCGCCGACGAGGAGATCGTCGCCAGAATCGCCCTCGAGGTCGTCGTCACCGGAGCCGCCATAGAGATCGTCGTTTCCGCCGAGACCTTCGAGGAGATCGTCGTCGCCAAGGCCCTTGAGCACGTTGCGGCCGGAACTGCCGGCGATATCGTCGTCGCCATAATTCGTGCCGATCGCGTTCTCGATGCTGATCAGGTCCTCGACATGGCCACTGCCGGTCGTCGCCTCCTGTCCGCCGAGGTCGATCGTCACGCCCTTGCCGCGCTGGGAGCTATATTCGTCCTGCAACTGGTAGCTGATCGTATCGGTGCCGCTGCCGCCGTTGAAATAGTTGTCGAAGCCGACCGACTTGAAGGTGTCGTTGCCGGAATCTCCGTAATAGTCGCTCTCTTCGGTATCGACGACGAACTTGTCGTTGCCAGCGCCGCCTTCGACAATGTCGTGGTCGCTCGCATCGCCTGCACGGATGTCGGCGACATAGAGGTCGTTGCCGTCGCCGAGAAAGATGTCGTTGCCGCCTTCGAAGTAGTTCAGCACGTAGTCGTGGCCGGTTCCTGCGTCCACATAGTTGAAGCCGCCCAGGTCGTCGGTGCGATTGAGGTAGATATCGTCGTCGCCGCCACGACCGTAGATGGTAACATCGACCTTGCTGTTCTGCTGGATGATATCATCGCCGCTTGTGCCGTATATCGTCGTTGCCATGATGCTATGCCTTCCTGTTAACACTCTGAATTCTGAAGCAGATCATGCGACTGATAAGGTGAATGATAGCTGAACCAATTACGGCGATTTGGTGATATGAAAAAGGGCTTTTGGTGTCAGCGGTCGGTCACGTCGACGCTGACGATCCTGCCGTCATGGTCGAAGGTCACGATCTCTTCGCCCTCTCGCCGAAGTTGTTTTCCAGTCAGCCTGCTCGTGGCGGTCAGGTGCCAGATCGACCGGGCCGAAACGGCTGACAGCGGTTCGATCAGGCTGTCTTGCGCGATCTGGTCGGGATATTCGCCGAAATAGCGCCGGAACGCCGCCATGATCTCGGCGCGGCCCCTGAGGCCGCCGATCTTGCCGGAGGAATAGGTCGCTTCCTCCGTGAAGAAAGCCTCGATCGCGGCGAAATCGAGCATGCTGATGGCGGCGTGAAACCGCCTCATCAGCGCGACGGGATCAAGGGCAGGCCTGGCATCCATTTTCACACATTGACCCCGTAGGCCAGAAGGTCGGCCTTCAACGTCTGCGGGTCGGTGAACAGCACGGCATGCCACCCCGCCGCCCGCGCGCCTTCGACATTGACCATGTTGTCGTCGATGAACAGCGTTGCGGAAGGATCAAGGCCGAAGGCCTCGGCATGCGTCTGGTAGATCGCCACGTCCGGCTTGATCAGCCCCGCCTCCGCCGAAACCGTGACTCCGCGCGGCAGGGTCAAAAACGGATAGAGCTTCTGCGCCTCCTTGAAGGTGTCGGAGGCGAAATTGGTCAGGAGCGTCACGTCGTAGCCCTTGGCGATCAGGCATTCCATGATCGAGACGCATTCGACATAGGCATGCGGCACCATCTCGTGCCAGTGCTTGCGGAAGGCGCGGATGCTTTCCTCATGCGTAGGATGCTCGGCGATCAGCTGGTCTTCCGCCTCGCGCCAGTCGCGGCCGCGGTCCTGCTCGATGTTCCAGTCATGGGTGCAGACATTGGCGAAGAACCATTTGCGCTCCGCCTCGTCCGGAATGATCCGGCTGAACGGAATATCGGGATCGTAATGGATCAGCACCTTGCCGATATCGAAAACGATGTGGCGGATCTCGACGCTGCTCATCAGGTGTTCCTCGGTTCCCGGGTTCGATCGCGCTTGCCGCGAAAGGCATGCGGTATAGCCTGGGCGATTGCTTTTTTCATGACGGTCGGCAGCGCCTGCTCCTCCAGCGAGGCAAGCGGCTCCCACCAGCCGTTTCCGCTTTTGTTCCGGTTGGCGACATTCGCGCGATAGACCGACAAGCGCAATTCAAAATGCGTAAAAACATGCGTGATCGTGCCGCAGGGTTCCCAGCCGGCAGCAAAAGGCTGCGCCTCGACCGAGGTTTCGCCGTCAATTCGCGCTGTCCAGGCTGTGCCCGGCACCTCGGTCATGCCGCCCAGCAGGCCGGTTTCGACGCGTTTGCGCAGATAGACCGCGCCTTCCGGACAACTGGCGACGAAGGCAGCACCGACACGCAGCGGCTTGTCCTTCCTGGCCGCCTTGCGCGGAAAGGTCTCCGGATCGGCGGTCTTCAGCGCCGTACAGATATCGTTGAAGGGGCAGAGCGCGCAGGCCGGCCGTTTCGGCGTGCAGATCGTCGCGCCGAGGTCCATCATGCCTTGCGCGAAATCGCCCGGCCTGTCCGCCGGTGTCATCTTGGCCACCAGCGCCCGCATTTGCGGCTTGGCAGTCGGCAGCGGCGTGTCGATCGCATGCAGCCGCGAAACCACCCGCTCGACATTGCCGTCGAGCACGGCGCTCTGGCGGTTGAAGGCGATGGCCGCAACGGCCGCCGCCGTATAGTCGCCGATCCCCGGCAGCGCCTTAAGGCCCTCCTCGGTATCCGGAAAAACGCCTTGGTGATTGCCGGCGACCGCCTCGGCGCATTTCTTCAGGTTGCGCGCCCGGGCGTAATAGCCAAGCCCCGCCCAGGCTTTCATCACCTCTTCCGTGTCCGCCGCCGCAAGGTCCGTAACCTTGGGCCAGAGGGACAGGAACCTGTGGAAATAGGGTTTGACCGCCTGCACGGTGGTCTGCTGCAGCATCACTTCCGACAGCCAGACGTGATAGGGATCGGCGACCACGCCATCCCTTGCCATCGGCGGCGAGACCCGCCAGGGCAGGTCGCGGTGGTGCCGGTCGTACCAGGCAAGAAGCCGGTTGGCCGCATCGGCCGCTTTGAATGTCTGCTGCATCATTTGCCGGAAGATTGGCTAAACAGCTATTCGTAATACCTGTTTAGATTCCCTTGTTTTTCGCAGGTTCTGATCGCAAAACCGTGGGACACTTTTGCGGAACCTGCTTCGCGCCTATACTTGGAGAAGTGTTCGCCATCCTTCAAGGCGAAATCGAGAATCGAAAGCCGTTCTGTTGAAACAACCTTATACCCGCAAGGGCGTCGTCCAGATCAGCGAGATCGCCAACGGCCTGATCGACCCGGTACTCGCCAAGCGCGCCGGCATCAATACGCTGCTGCTCGGCTCCTGGGACGAGATCGCCGGCGAGGAGTTTGCCGATTGCACCCGGCCGGAAAAGATCGCCTGGCCGCGGCGCGCCTCGGAAATGGCGGGCGAGGGCGGTTATCAGCCCGGTGTGCTGACGGTTGCCTGCGAAGGCGCGCGCGCCCTGTTCCTCACCCACGCGCAGGGCGAACTGATCCAGCGGATCAACGGCTTCTTCGGTTTCCCGGCGATCAACCAGATGCGGATCGTGCAGAAGCCGGTCGCGCCGCCGCCGAAGCGCAATCGCAAACCCAAGCCCCTGACCGGTGAGCGGGCACGGCATCTGGAGGAGATGGTCGATGGCATCGAGAGCGATGCGCTGAAGGCGGCCTTGACGCGGCTTGGCACTGCCGTGCTGTCGTCTCGCAAAAAATGACGCGGGGATCATCAGTCGGTCACAATTGTTTGAACTTTGGTGAGCGGCAGGGCCTTGTCGCCTCAGGCAAGGCAAGTTATCGAATTTTCGACCGTTTTCGTTCATCCCCTCATACAGGTGAAACCAATGTCCTTTTCTGAAATGAGCCCTTCCAAGCGTCTCCTGAGCGCCGTTGCCGTGGCCGCCATTGCCGTGACGCTCGCCGCCTGCAGCGACGAGAAGAAGGACGCGGCTTCAAGCGCTCCGGCAAAGGAAACGACCGAAACGGCGGCAAAGACCGAGGTCAAGCCGGCAGACGGCTCGATGATGGCCGCGACGAAGACCGAAGTTAAGCCCGCCGACGGCACGATGACATCCTCGACCATGTCGTCCATGAAGCCCGCGACCGCTGACGCCAACCAGACGCAGACGGCGCAGGCCGCAGCACCGGCCAAGGCCGAGCTGCCCGAGGTCCAGGGCGAAGTCGATGTCGCCAAGCTGATGGAGCCGGGCCCGCTGCCGGAAATGTCGATCGGCAAGGCGGATGCGCCGGTCACCATCGTCGAATATATGTCGATGACCTGCCCGCACTGCGCAGCCTTCCACAACGAAACCTTCGACGCGATCAAGACCAAGTATGTCGATAGCGGCAAGGTTCGTTTCATCGTGCGCGAATTCCCGTTCGATCCGCGCGCAGCGGCGGCCTTCATGCTGGCGCGCTGCGCACCGGAAGGCCAGTATTTCCCGATGGTCTCGATGCTGTTCAAGCAGCAGGAAACCTGGGCTGCGGCCCCGAATGGCCGCGATGCACTGCTGCAGATGTCGAAACTCGCCGGTTTTACACAGGAGAGCTTCGAGGCCTGCTTGACGAACCAGAAACTTCTCGATGATGTGAACGCGACAATGCAGAAGGGCGCCAAGGACTTCAACGTTCAGTCGACCCCGACCTTCTTCATCAACGGCAAGCAATATTCCGGAGACATGTCGGTTGACACCATGTCGGCCCTTATCGACACGAACCTCTGAACCTTCGCGTTTCCACGAAACGACCGACGGGCGCCTCAGTGCGCCCGTTTTTTATTGGCATTCATCCTCGATCGCGGGGTTTGACGATGCCTCACGCTGATATTCCAGCAATTGCGCGTCAGAATGCCAGGCGTATGCGCAAGGCGATGACGGACGCGGAATTGAAGCTCTGGAACGAACTTCGCGCGCACCGCCTCATGGGCCTTGGCTTCCGCCGTCAATTGCCGGTAGCAGGCTATATCGTTGATTTCGCGTGCCCGGAGCACAGGGTGATTGTGGAGGTTGATGGGGCGCAGCATGCGCGTCACAATGCGCTGGATTATGACAACCAGCGAACGGCCCGTCTTGAACAGGACGGCTGGACTCTTCTCCGCTTCTGGAACGACGATGTCCTTAGGGATATTGACAATGTCTGCCAGCATATTGTTCGCGTGATCGGGGAGGCGGCGTTTCATGACTGATGTGCCGTGCCATACCCCCCTCTGTCACTCCGTGACATCTCCCCCACAGGGGGGGAGATCAGCCGCAGGCATTGTGCTCGACTTACCGGAGCGGCTGCGAGGGAAAAGAATGATCTCCCCCCTTGTGGGGGAGATGTCACGGAGTGACAGAGGGGGGTATTCCGCCTCGAACTCGGGACATGCTTCATGAAGTTCACAAAACTTCGTCTTCTCGGTTTCAAGTCCTTCGTCGAGCCCTCCGAATTCGTCATCGAGCGGGGGCTGACCGGCGTCGTCGGGCCGAATGGCTGCGGCAAGTCCAATCTCGTCGAAGCGCTGCGCTGGGTGATGGGGGAAAACTCCTACAAGAACATGCGCGCGTCGGGCATGGACGACGTGATCTTTTCCGGTTCCGGCAAGCGCCCGGCCCGCAACACCGCCGAAGTCGGCCTCTATCTCGACAATTCCGACCGCACGGCGCCCGCCGCCTTCAACGACAGCGACGAGATCCAGGTGACGCGGCGGATCGAGCGCGAGAACGGCTCGATCTATCGTATCAATGGCAAGGAAGCGCGCGCCAAGGATGTGCAGCTCCTGTTCGCCGACGCCTCGACCGGCGCCCGCTCGCCGTCGATGGTCGGGCAAGGGCGGATCGGCGAACTGATCGCCGCCAAACCGCAAGCCCGCCGGCAACTGCTCGAAGAAGCAGCCGGCATTTCGGGCCTGCATTCGCGCCGGCACGAGGCCGAGCTGCGCCTGAGGGGCGCCGAAACCAATCTGGAGCGTCTGGAGGACGTCACCTCCCAGCTCGAAAGCCAGATCGAAAGCCTGAAGCGCCAGTCCCGCCAGGCCAATCGTTTCAAGATGCTGTCGGCCGACATCCGCCGTCACGAGGCGATGCTCTTGCATATCCGCTGGGTGCAGGCAAAAGAGGCCGAAGCCGAGGCCGACA
Organism: Rhizobium giardinii bv. giardinii H152; assembly: GCF_000379605.1. Taxonomy (GTDB): domain Bacteria; phylum Pseudomonadota; class Alphaproteobacteria; order Rhizobiales; family Rhizobiaceae; genus Pararhizobium; species Pararhizobium giardinii. The sequence goes on from NZ_KB902735.1 coordinate 11,271, forward strand.
GCCATCTCAACCAGGCGACGTCGCTGGTTGCCGAAAAGGCACAGGCGCAGATGGAGGCGGCCAAGGCACAAGGCATCGCCAGCCTGAAGCTGCCGGAACTGCGCGAAGGCGAGGCGCGTGCGGCGGCCGCCCTGCAGCGGCTGCAGATCGCCAAGTCGCAGCTCGAGGAAGACGCCGGCCGCATCCTGCGCCGCCGCGACGAGCTGCAGCGCCGCCTGTCGCAGCTTGCCGAAGACATCATCCGCGAGGAGCGTCTCGTGGCCGACAATGCCGGTATTCTCGCCCGGCTGGACGAAGAGGAAAGCGAGCTTGCCGACCTCCTGGCAGAAGCCGGCGAGCGGGCGGAAGAGGCGCGCGAGCGGCTCGCCGAGGCGACCGAAGCACTGGGCGAAAGCGAACGTCAACTGGGGCTTCTGACCGCCGAAAAGGCCGAGGCGCAGGCGGCGCGCAACCAGCTCGAAAAGACCATCCGCGATCTCTCCGAGCGGCAGGCCCGCCTTGCCCGGCAATTGTCCGACCAGAACCGCGATCTCGACGACCTCGACCGGCAGATTTCGACACTTCCCGATCCGCAGGAAAAGCGCGAGGAGGTCGAGGCGGCCGAGGCGGCGCTGGAGCAGGCGGAAAACGCCATTGCCGAGATAGAGGACGCATTGAACGCCGCCCGTCTGGCCGAAGTCGAGGCCCGCCCACCGGTCGAGGCGGCCCGCGCCCGGCTGAACGGCATCGAGACGGAAGCGCGCACGATCCGCCGCATGCTGGAAGCCACGGCGATACAGGGTTCCGCCCCTCCGGTCGTCGATGACATGCAGGTCGATCGCGGTTTCGAGACCGCCCTCGGCGCCGCGCTTGGCGACGATCTGGAATCGCCGCTCGACCCGAATGCGCCGGCTCACTGGCGCATGGCGGGGGAGGGGCCGGACGATCCGGCATTGCCGGAAGGCGCGGTGTCGTTGACCAAGCACGTACGCGCACCGCAGGCGCTCCAGCGCGGCCTGCGCCAGATCGGCATCGTCGACAGCGATGCGATGGCCGAGGCGCTGCTGCCGGCGCTCAAGGCCGGCCAGCGTCTGGTGACGCGACAGGGTGCCGTGTGGCGATGGGACGGCCATGTGACCGGTGCCGATGCGCCGAGCGCGGCTGCCTTGCGGCTTGAGCAGAGGAACCGGCTGGCCGAACTCGAAGGCGAACTTGTCGATGCCCGCCATCAGCTGGAATTGCGCGAGACGGACCTTGCCGCCGCCGCCGCACGCATCCGCGCCGAAGACGAACGGCTGCGGTTGTCCCGGGATGAGCAGCGCATGGTCGTGCGCAAGCTTGCCGAGGCGCGCGATGCGCTGGCGGCCGCCGAGCGGGCATCCGGCGATCTCATCCGCCGCCGCGCGGTTCTCTCGGAAACGACTAGCCAGCTTGCCCTGCAGGTCGAGGAAATCGGCGAGCAGATGGAAGGCGCCCGCGAGGCGCTGGAGGATGCGCCGGATCTCGCTGAGCTCGAGCGCCGGCTGAACGGCCAGATGACGACCGTTGCGACCGATCGGGCGCGGGTTGCCGAAGCGCGCGCGATCAACGATGGCCTTGCCCGCGAAAACGAGGCGCGGGAACGCCGCATCCGGGCAATCGCCGCCGAGCGGCAGACCTGGAATGCCCGGGCAGCAAGTGCTGAGGAACATATCGCAACGCTGCGCGAGCGCGAAAGCGAAGCGCGCGAGGAGGCGGAGGAACTCCTCGAAGCGCCGGATGAATTCGACGAGAAGCGCCGGGCATTGATGAACGAGTTGTCGAAGGCGGAAGAGGCGCGCCGGCAGGCGGCGGACCTTCTCGCCGGCGCCGAAACCCGCCAGCGCGATGCCGACCGGGTGGCGGCGACGGCGCTGTCGGAGCTTGCCGAAACGCGTGAAAAACGCGGCCGTGCCGAAGAGCGCCTCGTTTCGGCCCGCGAAAAGCGCGTCGAGGTCGAAGCCCGCATTCGCGAAGCGCTGGCTTGCGCGCCGCATGAGGTGATGCGCCTGACCGGCCTTCCGGTCGACGGCGATCTGCCGGACATGCGCCAGATCGAGCGTGACCTGGAACGGTTGAAGATCGAGCGCGAGCGCCTGGGCGCGGTCAACCTGCGCGCCGAGGAAGAGCAGAAGGAACTCTCCGACAAGCTCGATGCCATGCTGCGGGAGCGCGAGGACGTGATCGACGCCATCCGCAAGCTGCGCTCGGCAATCCAGAATCTCAATCGCGAGGGCCGCGAACGCCTTCTCGCCGCTTTCGATGTGGTCAATGCCCAGTTCCAGAGGCTGTTTACCCACCTGTTCGGTGGCGGCACGGCCGAACTGCAACTGATCGAGAGCGACGATCCGCTCGATGCCGGCCTCGAAATCCTTGCCCGGCCGCCCGGCAAGAAGCCGCAGACCATGACGCTGTTGTCCGGCGGCGAACAGGCGCTGACGGCGATGGCGCTGATCTTTGCCGTGTTCCTCACCAACCCGGCACCGATCTGCGTGCTTGACGAGGTCGACGCGCCGCTCGACGACCACAATGTCGAGCGCTACTGCAACCTGATGGACGAAATGGCCGCCTCGACCGAGACCCGCTTCGTCATCATCACCCACAACCCGATCACCATGGCCCGCATGAACCGCCTGTTCGGGGTCACCATGGCCGAGCAGGGCGTCTCCCAGCTCGTCTCCGTCGATCTGCAGACGGCCGAGCAACTGCGCGAGGCGGTGTGATTATTCGAATTCGATGACGAAGCTATTGGTGCTGTTGGTCTCGCCCATGTCGTCCCAGGTATCGACGTAGACAGCTCCAAGATCGGCTTTTCCGCGCCGATGTGCGTAGAACATCGCATAGTCGTCGCCGGGCTTGTTTTCGTTCGGCATGTCTTTGTACCACCTGGTGTAGCTCATGGGCTCGCGGCTTTCCCATTGCCAACCGCCGCGCGGCTCCCGGCCTGCGGGATCCTGGATCAAGCCGATCCAGGGACCCATCTTGTAAGAAGTGTTTGTGGACGCGTCGTAGCCGGAATCGAACAGGCGTGAATCCTTGTTGAAAAGAGATGCAATGAAATTGTTCTCCGCCTCGGATGTCACAGTTGCCAGATATCCGCCGCAGCGCTTGGCCGCCAGTGCCGCCGACTTCCGGGTCGTGTGTTGCGCGTACATCACGAGGTAGATATGCCCTTCGAAGGAGCCGTAGACCTTTTCCTGCCAGGGGTCGCAGTCGATGGCCTTCCAGACGCGCGCATCGGTTTCCAGCCCGGCAAAATCCTTCGGCATGTATTGCCGCGCCACGGCTGCTGAATAGAGGCCGTCCTCGACCTTGAGCAGGTTGAGCCCCAGCGCCCTTGCGGTCCTTTCATTGAAATAGCCGGTATCGGAGATGCCGGCGGATTTTTGATACTCGGCGATTGCCCTGCGTGTTTGCGCGCCGAATACGCCATCTGCGTTTCCAGCGCCAAAGCCCTTCGCTGCAAGTGCCAGCTGGATCTCGCTTCGCTGGACCCTGTTCAGCGACAGTTCGTTCTCGCCTTGCTCCGGGGTCGGGAACAGGGAGGTGCTGGCCTTGGGCTGCATCTGCGACAGCATCTGCCGGGCGATGGTCGCCTGGTCCCCGCTGCGATGCTTTGCGAGAAAGAACGTCCAGATGCGCGGCGTATTGATCCGCAATGCCTTGCGGAAGTCCGCCTCGATTTCGATCGTCTTGGGATCGATCGTCGGCGTGGCGACCGGCGCTTGCTCCACCTCCGGCAACGCGGTGTTGAAATAGAACTCCAGGGAGAGCGATGACAAAATCTGCGGCGACTGCTTGCCGTCCGTTGCCTTTCGAACGTCGCGGATCACCCTCTTGAACGCCGTGCCGATTTCGAGGCCGGGGCCAGCGAGATGGCCGATCAATGCCGTTGTGAAGGGAGAGTTCTTGCCGCGCCCGTCCAACGCGACCTGTCCGGGTGCGGCCGCAAACGCGACCATGGTGCCGGCGCTCTCGGTTTCGACGGGCGCCAGCCCTCGTGTCGCGATGCTTCTGGTGGCGCCTTCGATCTCCTGATTGAGGCGGTCGGCGAGAGGATTGTTGCGGCAAGCGTCAAGGAAGAAGAGGGCGACCTTCGCCTTCTTTTCGATGGCCCCGATGACATCCGTGAGCGCCAGCGTCTCGGCTGCGACATCGAATTCGTTCGCAAGCCGTGCGTCAGTGCCGACGAGATAGTTTTCGCCGCGCAACTGCATGCCGTGACCGGCGAAATAGAAAAGGGCGGTGTCTTCGGCGCCGATCTTGCGCGCAAAGCGCGACACGGCGTCGGCCATCTCCCTGCGGTCCGCGTCGGTGACGATGTCCGTGTCAAATCCCTGGCCGGAGAGGAATGCACCGAACTGCCTTGCGTCGCTTACGGCATTTGGCAGATTGCCGGCCGCCTCATAGGCCGAACTGCCGATAACAAGAGCAAGCCGCCGGCCGTCTGCCGAATGAGAGGCCGAAACACCCGCGAACAACACAATCGCCAGTGCCACCAACAGCCTTTTTGCGATCTCCTGCATTTTGAAACGCTCTCCCATCCATCAGGAAACGCCTGGCGGCCGCGAAAAATTCATCGTTTCTTGCATAGTGACAAAAGCATTGTTCGAAGCAGCGATCGATCGCCTGTCAATCAAGGCGAGATGCGTGCGGCTGTTTATCTTAAACATTTCTTCAGTTGATAAGAAGATTTTTCATAACTGGGACTTAGGGTACCGGATACGCCTTTCGGATAGGCGGCTATCGACTGTCGAGGATTTGAAGCTTGACGGATTTCACCAGCGCTAATGCCTTGTTGTTGCTGGAGGCAGTGCCCTTCGCCGCGCTGTGCGTGAATGCCGCCGGTGTCATCGTGTTTGCCAACCAGGCCGCGTGTGAAATGGCTGGAGGCGGTCCGGCGCTCGTCAGGACGCCGGTCTCCCGGCTGGTGCCGGAATGGCACTTGCTGTCGACGGCGTCCGCCAGGTCGTATCGCCGCGAAACGATTCTTTTGCGCTGCGACGGGGCGATACCCGTCGAACTTTCTTTCGTGCGGTTTGGCGCGGCTGAAGACGCGATGATGGGCGTTGTCATCCGTGACCTGATCGATGAAAAGGCGCTGGAATCGATGCGCCTCGAGCTCGAGCGGCAAAACGAGGAGGCCTTGATCGAAGCGGAGGCCGCCCGCCGGCGCCTCGGTTTCATCATCGATATGCTGCCGCAGGCGGCCTGCGTCTTCGATACCGAGGATCGGTTTGTCCTGTGGAACGAGAAATATGCGGCGCTCTATCCGGAGATTGCCGCCCATCTGCGTCCCGGCATTTCCTTCCGCGATATCCTGGAGATCAGCCTCAAGAGTGGCGAGATGCCGGAACTCGTGGCCGATCCCGGGACCTGGATCGAGGAACGCCTGGCAAAACACGCGCTTGCCGTTTCCCAGCACGAGCAGATGCTGCGCGACGGGCGCTGGCTGCGCCACGACGATCGCCGCACGCCGGATGGCGGCGCCATCGGCATGCGCATCGATATCACCGACCTGAAGCGCCGCGAGGAATCGTTCCGGCTGCTGTTCGACGCCAACCCGATGCCGATGATGGTCTGTGAGGCCGCAACCCTCCATATCGTCGCGGTCAACGCCGCCGCGATCGCGCTCTACGGCTTCACCGGCGAAGAAATACTGCAGAAACGTATCACGGATTTCCATGCTCCCGACGAAAGCGAGCGGCTTGACGCCATAATGCGCGGCGTTGAGGCCGATTGCGAGGCGCGCACCGTCTGGCACCAGCAGACGGCGAGCGGCACGGAGCATCACGTCCTCATCTATGTCCGCGTCCTGCATGAGGGCGCATCCCGACGGCTGCTTCTGACGATCGCCGACGTCAGCGACCGCATCCGGGCGGAGGCGCACGCCACGCATCTTGCCCATCATGACGCGCTGACCGGCCTGCCGAACCGGATGCAGTTCCGCAATAGGCTGGAGGCGGCGCTGGAAACGGCGGCGCGTGGCGGCGAGGAACTGGCGGTTCACTACCTCGACCTCGACGGCTTCAAGCCGGTCAACGACACGTTCGGCCATGCCGCCGGCGATCTCCTGTTGAAGCAGGTGGCCGAGCGCTTGAAATCGGTGCTCGACGCGGGCGATCTCGTGGCAAGGCTCGGTGGCGATGAATTCGCCATCCTCCAGCAGGCTTCGGCAGCAAAGGCAACGGAGGTTGCCAATCGCTGCATCCGGGCGCTTGAAAAGCCCTTCGGCATAGAAAATCGCCAGATCGGCATCAGCGTCAGCATCGGCATCGCCGTTGCGCCCGAAAACGGCTTGGATCCCGACGAATTGATGAGCGCCGCCGATACGGCGCTCTATCAGGCAAAGGCATCCGGAAAAAGCACGTGGCGCCGCAGCCGAGCCGCGGCCTGATCCGTTATTTTCTTCGCCCATCACTTTTGTCTCAAGATTTGCTGCAATGCAGCAAAATTCTGCCACCGATGCATTTTAAACGTGAAGAGGATAATGTAGCGTCAGGTGGGAGCCGTATGGGTGGAGAATGGGCATGACGAAATGGGTTTATACCTTCGGCGGGGGAGAAGCCGAAGGAAGTGCTGGTGATCGCGATCACCTGGGTGGCAAGGGTGCCAATCTGGCGGAGATGTGCAATCTCGGCCTGCCGGTGCCTCCGGGACTGACGATCATCACCGATGCCTGCGCGCGCTACTATGACGACGGCCGCATCATTTCCGAGGAATTGAGGAGCCAGGTTAAAGCCGGCATCGAGAAGATGGAGGCGATTACCGGCCGGCGCTTCGGCGATACGCAACACCCGCTGCTCCTGTCCGTGCGCTCCGGCGCGCGCGCCTCGATGCCGGGCATGATGGATACCGTCCTCAATCTCGGTCTCAACGATCACACCGTGGAGGCGCTCGGCCATGATGCGGGCGACGCGCGGTTCGCCTGGGACAGCTATCGCCGCTTCATCCAGATGTATGCCGATGTGGTGATGGGGCTCGATCACGAGGTTTTCGAGGAAATCCTCGAGGACGAGAAGGGCCGTCTTGGCCATGAAAACGATACCGAGCTTTCCGCCGTCGAATGGCAGCACGTTATCTCGCTCTACAAGCGGGTGATCGAGGAGGAGCTCGGCGAGGCCTTTCCGCAGGATCCGGAAGTGCAGCTCTGGGGCGCGATCGGCGCCGTCTTTGCCAGCTGGATGAACCCGCGGGCCATCACCTATCGTCATCTGCACAATATTCCGGCCGGGTGGGGCACCGCCGTCAACGTGCAGGCGATGGTCTTCGGCAATCTCGGCAATACGTCGGCGACCGGCGTTGCCTTTACCCGCAACCCCTCGACCGGCGAGAACGAGCTTTACGGCGAGTTCCTCGTCAATGCGCAGGGCGAGGATGTCGTCGCCGGCATCCGGACGCCGCAGAACATCACCGAGGCTGCCCGCATCGCCTCCGGCTCCGACAAGCCGTCGTTGGAAAAGCTGATGCCGGAAGCCTTCGAGGAGTTCCAGGCGATCTGCAACAAGCTGGAAGCGCACTACCGCGACATGCAGGATCTGGAATTCACCATCGAGCGCGGCAAGCTCTGGATGTTGCAGACCCGCTCCGGCAAGCGCACCGCCAAGGCGGCGCTGAAGATTGCCGTCGACATGGCCGAAGCCAAGACGATCACCAAGGAGCAGGCGGTCGCCCGCATCGATGCGGCTTCGCTCGACCAGCTGCTGCACCCGACCATCGATCCGCATGCCCGGCGCGACATCATCGGTTCCGGTCTGCCCGCCTCGCCGGGAGCCGCAACGGGGGAGATCGTCTTTACCTCGGAAGAGGCCGTGATGGCGCAGAAGGAAGGCCGCAAGGTCATCCTGGTGCGCGTCGAGACGAGCCCCGAGGACATTCATGGCATGCATGCGGCCCAAGGCATCTTGACCTCGCGCGGCGGCATGACCAGCCATGCGGCCGTCGTGGCGCGCGGCATGGGAATCCCTTGCGTCTCCGGCGCTGGCAATCTGCGCGTCGATGCGCGCAACGAACTGCTCCTTGCTCCCGCCATCACTTTGAAGAAGGGCGACGTCATCACCATCGACGGTTCCTCGGGCCAGGTGCTGAAAGGTGAAATCCCGATGCTGCAGCCGGAGCTTTCCGGCGACTTCGGCAAGATCATGGCCTGGGCCGACGCCAGCCGCCGCATGACCGTGCGCACCAATGCCGAGACCCCGGCCGATGCCCGCGCCGCCCGCTCCTTCGGCGCCGAAGGGATCGGTCTCTGCCGCACCGAGCACATGTTCTTCGAGGGCGACCGCATCAACGTCATGCGCGAAATGATCCTGGCCAGCGACGAGGCCGGACGGCGCGCATCGCTTGCCAAGCTGCTGCCGATGCAGCGCTCGGACTTCACGGAACTCTTCGAGATCATGCACGGGCTGCCGGTGACGATCCGCCTGCTCGATCCGCCGCTGCATGAGTTCCTGCCGAAGACCGACGAGGAGATCGCCGATGTCTCGGCCGTGCTCGACCTGAAGCCGTCGGACCTGCGCGAGCGCGTCGATGCCCTGCACGAGTTCAACCCGATGCTTGGCCATCGCGGCTGCCGGCTGGCGATCTCCTATCCCGAGATCGCCGAAATGCAGGCCCGCGCCATCTTCGAGGCGGCCGTGCAAGCTGCCCGCGAGACCGGCGCTGCGGTCGTGCCGGAAATCATGGTGCCGCTGGTCGGCCTGAAATCCGAACTCGATTACGTCAAGGCGTGCATCGATGCGGTGGCCAAGGAGGTGATCGGCGAGTCAGGGATCGACATCGAATATCTCGTCGGCACCATGATCGAGTTGCCGCGCGCGGCATTGCGCGCCCATGTGATCGCCGAATCCGCCGATTTCTTTTCCTTCGGCACCAACGACCTGACGCAGACCACCTTCGGCATCTCCCGCGACGACGCCGCGCAGTTCCTCAACACCTATATCCAGAAGGGCATCATCGAGAAGGACCCGTTCGTCTCGCTCGACTTCGATGGCGTTGGCGAACTGATCCAGATCGCCGCCGAACGTGGCCGCCGCACCAAGAACGGCCTGAAGCTCGGCATCTGCGGCGAACACGGCGGCGACCCGGAATCCATCCGCTTCTGCGAGGAAACCGGCCTCGACTACGTCTCCTGCTCGCCCTTCCGCGTGCCGATCGCACGGCTTGCAGCCGCGCAGGCGGCAATCAACGGCAAGGGGTAAATATCCGATCCGGTTGCCCGGCGGGATCCGAGCCCGCCGGGCAGCCGATTTAGCTACCTGTCAATGAACGCCCGCACCGCCTTGTTGTACCCTTCCGGGTCCTGCAGCATGGCGAAATGGCTGGCGTTTTCGAGGATCATCAGTTTGGCGCCGGGAATGGTCTTTGTCAGATAGTCCGTATGCTCGCGGCTGATCGCCTCGTCGTGATCACCCAGCACGATCGCGGTCGGCGTGGTGATCGTCTTCAGGTCGTCGTCGCTCCAGTTCGGCTGGCTTGCCCACATGTTGCCGATCTGGGTGACGAAGGCATCGTATTCCGTCGGTGTGGGCGAGATCTTCCTATAGACCTCGCCGGCCTTCTCGACATAGGCGGCAAAGGTCTTGTCCTCCATCACGGTTGGAATGACACCGTCCACCCTGGAATTGGCGGCCTGCGCGAAGAGCTTCGTCAGGCGCTCGGGATGATGAATGGCGATGTCGAGGCCGATGATGCCGCCGTCGCTCCAGCCGACCAGCGCCACCTTATCGATCTTCAGATAGTCGAGCAGGGCAAGATAGTCCGATGCCATCAGGTCATAGCTGTAGGGCTCGGCATTGCGGGTCGAGCGGCCATGGCCGCGGCTGTCGGCGATGATGACCGTATGATCTTTCGAAAGATCGGCCACCTGCGCGCCCCAAATCTCGCTGTATCCAAGACCGCCATGGATCAGGAGCACCGGCGGGCCGGAGCCATACACGGCGTAGTGCAGTTCGACGCCGTTGACGGGAGCCTTTCCCGCCTTTGCTGCTTGCGGCAGTCGGGCCGGGTCGGGCAGTTCTTGCCAGCGTTCCGCCGCAAGGGCGGGTGCTGCACAAAGGATGAAGAGGGCGCACAATATCTTCAGCACGGCTGTCATGAAAATCTCCCGGTCGATGTTCGCAGCCATCATAGGCACGAATCGCGTTTGCCAAAGCAAAAGCGCGCGCCCATTCGCGTAAAACGGGAAATTTCTTGCCCCAAGTGGAGCTTCCGCCATTAGCGGTGAACGATGACCGGTCTGTCCCAACCCCACAGCATGGCATCGTTGCCGTAACGGAAAGCCCGCGATTCCGCCCGGCGGTCGAGTTCGATGCGCTGCAGGCAGGTTGCAAGGGCGTCGGTGTTGCGGCGGAAGCCGTAGGACAGGCAGGTTTTCTCGTCGGCGGCGCGGCGCTCTTCCGGCGTCATCGACACACAGCCGGAAAGGATCGCGCCAAGTGCCGCCAGCAACAGGATATTTCGAATGAGCATGATCGGTCCCTGTGATGTCCTGCGAGATCCGATCAACTATCAGATGCGTTGCAGCACATCCACAAAAGCTTCGGCAAAATTCTTCAGGTCCGCCGTTTCCTCGTTCGGCTTTTCGATGCGGATCGTCGTTCCGTCGCTTTCCAGGCAGGCAAAGACGGTGGTCATCATCATGCTGCCGTCCTGCGGAATGCGCAGGACCGCGATCCTGTCGCAATCGGCAATCAGCCCTGACGCCGGCAGTTCAAACAGCAAGGCGCCATCGATTGCTGCGGCGGCAGCGCGGACATGGGCCGCAAAACCCTCGGCGCCGGTAGCGAAGCCGTCCAGCGAAAGCTCGAGTTCCAAGAGTTCCATGGTCAGGCTCGCATCCGATGGCGGCACGGCAGCCTGGGTCGCGGTTGCTTCCTGCTTGGTTTCGGATGACAGCATGCTCTCTCTCCTTTCAGGCCCCGGAAAGCGGCCGCTTCCCAGGTGCTCGGAAAATTTGATGTCTGTGCAAACCGGTCCAGCGAGTTGAGAACCGGGAAACACGCCTGATCCCCGTTCTCAAGACATGATTAACGAGAATGGCGAATTTGCGGCGCGAGCCGAGGTGCCAATACTTGCATGCACTTGCCTGTCTCATTCGCCGGTCGGTGATGATCTTGCCGAAAACCGCTTCACACCTCTCGCCGTCATGCTCTAAACAGGAGAAGAAGCTGCCACGTCCGGCCCAAGGATTGATTCTGCCAGATGATGATCAAGTATGAGCGCCCCACGTCTCATGCCGCCCGCTGGGCGCGCAGGATCGCCCGCTTTGCCTTCGGTCTCTTCGCTGCCGTGCTGCTGGCGCATCGTTTCGGCCCGCTGATCACGCCGCATTTCGTCGCGCTCATGGTGTTTTCGGCGGCATTGGCGGCCGTTGCCGTCATGCTTGCCGCCGTCGGCTTCGTCCGGCTCTGGCAGGTCGCGGCGGTCGGCGGCGTCGCCTCCTTCGTGGCGATCCTGTATGCAGCCGCGCCGCTCGGTGTTGCAGGCTTTGCGCTCAACGAATATTTTTCCAAGCCCGCGATCTACGATGTCAGCACCGATACCGTGACGCCGCCGCTCTGGATCAAGCCGCCGGATGCCGTGCAGGGCTGGCTCGAACGTCCCGCCGTGGTGACGCCGGAAGACCGGGAAGCCCAGATCGCGGCCTATCCCGGGCTGACCGGCCGCCGCTATGACGGCGCTCTCGACCGCGTCTTCCAGGGCGTGAAGATCGTCGCGGAAAAAACCGGCATCAGCATCGTTGCCGAAGAGGGCGTCGAAAACGCCAGACCGGATCTGGAGGACATGGCGGTCAAGCCGGACGCTACAGCGCCGGCCGACAGCGAACCCGGGGACGTGCCGATCCCGCTGTCGCGCCCGCAGACGATGCCGGGCGAGATGAGCGCCGGGCCGCGCTCCTCCAATATCCTGCTGCAGGGCGAATGGCGCACGCTGATCGTCGGCTTCCGTTTCGATGTGCTGATCCGGTTGCGCGAAGAGGCCGAGACGACCTTCGTCGACATGCGCGTGGCTTCCCGCTACGGCCCGCACGATCTCGGCCTGGGCGCGGCGTTTGCCAACCAGTTCCTGCATGCGCTCGACGCTGAACTGCTGGGCATTGCCGGCGATTGATCAGCCAAGCCAGCCGGTATAACGCACGATCAGCCCGGTGATCGGGCTTTTGATTTCGACGTGGAAACGAAATAGTCCGTCACGTTCCTCCTCGAACGTATCGCCGCCCGGCGCCAGAAACAGCGGCAGCGGCAGGCCGAGGAAGCGCCAGCGGCGGATCACGAGCCGCAAGCGGCCACTCTCCGGCACCAGCGCGATCAGCACGCGAAACGGCCCGAAATCCTCGGCCAGCAGGTGATCGTCACCGCCGGTACCCGCCGACTGGATGCTGCGGAAGGATTTTCCCGCAAAGGTGCGGGTCCAGGTCTCCCGCCCGCCGTCACACGCGAACTGGACGCTGACCGGAACATCGGTATTTTCCGCCGGAAAGCCGATGATCGCCGCCGTGATCCGGGCAAGCAGGCCGGTGCCGCGCTCCATCTTCGCGCGGCCCTCGACGGTTCTCGTCTCCGTGCCGTCATGCATGGCGGCGACGGCGGGCGGCAGGTCCGCCCAGGCGCTGGACAGCATGCGCCGGTAAAGCGACCGATGCTCCACGGCGCTTGTCTCGCGAATGCCGGTGCGGATGGCGAAGCGCGCAAGCAGCGGCTCGAAATCGGCAAGCGTCACAGCGCCTGCGGCCGGGCGGGCGCCGGGCTCCGGCTTAGTCCCGGCGAGCCAGCCGCGAATGATCGCCTCTGCCCCCATCGCCGGGATGAACGGCCCGTCGTCGCCCTCCGCGGTCAGGTGCCAGGATCGCTCCAGCGCGCTGCCATCGGCGGTCTTGCCTGTGACCGCGACGAACATGCCGCCGCGATGTTCGCCGAACGCGAACAGTTGCGATATCCGGTGAAACAGCGGTGCGAGCGGCGACAGCGACCGGACAATCCCGAGTCGCACCAGCCATGCGAACCATCCGAGAAGCCGCTGGAGAAATTGCGGCTCGGTGCCGGCGCCGGTAAATTCCGATTGCAGACCGGGGATGGCCTGTGGCAGCAGGGCAAGGTCCGGCGCGTCGGCGAGCGCAAAGCGGCGACGCCTGAGCGGCACGCAGCCGGGCGGCGCGATGGTTTTCTCGATGCCGTCGATCAGGCCGCGGCCGATCGTGGGCTTGCTGTCGCGGATCAGCGGCACCTTCTTGCCGGCATAGCTGCAAACCGCCTTGACGACGTTCAACCCCATGCGCGCCTTGGGCGAAGGGGCAATGCCCGCGGCGACCGTTTCGATGTTGGCAAATCCGGGTCTCAAGGCCTCGAGCGCGGCAAAGGAGAGGGCGGGAAAGCTGCTGCAGCCGGACAGCGCAAAGACGCCGGTTTGTCTTGCGCAAGCGTCGAGGCCCGAGATCCCCGCAACGAAGGCTGTTGCATCGGCGAGGTCGAGGTAGCAGATCTTCAGCGCGATGCAGGCCTCGACCAGGCGGTAGGGCTCAGGCCCGGCATCCTGAAACGGCCCGGAGGCATCGACGACGAGATCGGGCTTCAGCACGGCCAGCGCGGCTGCGACGTCGCCGGAGCGGTCCATCCTGACAGGCTCGACCGCTGCCCGGGCCCGAAGCGCGGCCGCGAAGGCCGTTGCCTTGCCGAGCGACCGCCCGGCAATCAGCAGCGTCAGCCGAGGCTCGTCGCAAAGCAGCCGCGCCAGCCTGCCGCCGAAGGTGCCGTAGCCGCCGAGGACGAGGACGCGCAAGCGCTCTGCGTTCATGCGATGAACCGGCCTCGATGCTCCGGTGCCGGCACGAAACAGGCATTGCGCCTCCCGCCGATGCGGTAGCGGTTGCGCGCCACCAGTTCGTAGAGCGGGTCGCGCAGTGGCCGGGGGATGAGACGCAGCACGGAAACGAGGCTGAAGGGGAAGCCCAGACCTGCTGCCATGCGCAGCGATCCCTCCGATTTCAGGAAGGCAAGACCGTTTTCGATCAGCATGTTGGTCTCGTAGTTGCGGCTGTCGAGCCCGTAATGCCGGTAGAGCGCCTCGCCGAGCGGCGATTGCGCCGTGAGGAAGCGGTAGCGGCCCTGCTTGTCGTGCCGGAGCACGAAGTTCACCCAGCCGGAGCAGAAGATGCATTCGCCGTCGAAGACGATGATCGGCTGATCGTCGGTAAAGGCGGGCACCGCCGGATCGTTGCGGTAGCTGTAGGCCGGACGGGAATGCATCAGGTCGCGCCTCCCGGCGCCAGGCGATAGGTGCCGGCGAGCGATGGCGGACCGTTCGTCTCGACCTGACCGCGTTCGACGAGGTCTTCGATATGGGCAAAGACCGAAAGCGCCGCCGCACCGTGCAGCCGCGGATCGGTGGTCGCGTAGATCACCTTGACCATGTCGGGGATCAGGCTGTCGCCGGCGCGCACCCGCTCCAGGACGGCGCGCTCGCGCATCCGCCGATGCGCCCTCAGGCCCCGCAGGAAGGCGGCGGGGTCCTTCACCGGGCCGCCATGGCCGGGCAGGTAGAGCCGGTCGTCGCGGCCAAGCAGCTTTTCCAGCGATGCCATATAGTCGGTCATCGATCCGTCCGGCGGTGCCACGATCGAAGTCGCCCAGGCCATGACGTGATCGGCGGAAAAGACGATACCCGTATCCCCCGGAGTGGTGCCGCCGAGCGCGAAGGCGGCGTGGTTGGCGGTATGGCCGGGTGTCAGCAGCGCCGTCAGCGACCAGCCGTCACCCTCCACGGTGTCACCGTCCATCAGCCGGATGTCCGGCGCAAAATCGATATCGGAGCTTTCGGCAAAGGGGTTCACCTCGCCCTCGTGCAGCAGCCTTGCCGCCCGGTGGGGGCCTTCGGCGACGATCAGCGCGCCGGTCTCGGCCTTGAGGCGGCGGGCGAGCGGCGAGTGGTCGCGATGTGTATGGCTGACGGCGATATGGGTGACCTCGCGCCCCTTCAGCGCCGCCATCAGCGCCTGAAAATGCGCCTCGTCCTCCGGCCCGGGGTCGATCACCGCGACGGATTTGTTTCCGACGATATAGCTGTTGGTACCGTGGAAGGTGAAGGGGCCGGGATTGTTGACGGTGATGCGCTGGACGCCGTCCGCCACCGTCACCGCCTCGCCATGGGCCGGCTGGAAGTCGAGGTCGAAGTCAGGGCCTTCCATGCGTCGTTTCTTCACTTGTATTCGATTTCGATGAACGACATGAATTCCTTGCCTGCGTTGATGACATTGTGCTCGACACCCGGCTCGCGCCGATAGGCCGCGCCCTTGGCGATGTCGACACGCCGCTCGCCGCCCGGCTCCTCGAGCAGGAAGCGGCAGTCGGTCATCGGCACGACGACATAGCCCATGCCATGCACATGATGCCCGGTATCGGCCCCTGGCTCGAAATCCCATCGGGTGATCCGCACCACATCGTCATCGAGTAGCAGCGTCGGCTTGGCGGGCGGTCGGGCGCGAAAAATGCTCATGAAGGTCTCCGGTGCGCAGGCGAGCTTAGGATGTGGGGGAGGGAATGAAAAGGGCAATCGGCACGTTCTGCGTTTGCCGCCCCCTCTGTCACTTCGTGACATCTCCCCCACAAGGGGGGAGATCGTTCCTTTCCCTCGCGGCTTCAACGCACAACGGTAAGGGGCGCACATGGCTTCCGGCCAATCTCCCCCCTTGTGGGGGAGATGTCGGCGTCGCCGACAGAGGGGGGTAAACCCGCCACAACCTCCATATTCCCGCGAAAAAAACCACACCTATCCCCAACTTAGCCGTTGTCGCTCGCTTTTACCTTTGCTAAACCGGCTCTCGGTTTGGCCGGGCTAGCTGCTTCGGGCCAAGCGTTGGGGCGTAGCCAAGCGGTAAGGCAGTGGTTTTTGGTACCGCCATCCCTGGTTCGAATCCAGGCGCCCCAGCCAACCCATCTTCAATTCCGCGCCTTGCGCCATCCCGCCGCCCAGGCCTCGGCCTCCGAGCAAAACCACCGCTCGCCATATTGCGGGCTGATCTTCGTCGCGCTGTAATATTCCTGTCCGGGAACATGGAAAATCCGTTCCCCGGTCTCGATGCTGATATTGCCCTTGATGTTGCAGGCTTGCGCTGTGCCGCTGAGCGACAAAAGCAGGTCGTCGGCGCTCATGATACCGGCGGCACTGACCGCAATGAGGCCCAGCACGACCCCGGGCGCGGCTGCGACGGACGCAAGCAGGGAGCCGTGCTGCTGCTTTCGATGGAACTGGCGCTGGCGCATGATCCTTTCCCCAAAGGTCTGCGCCCAAGTGTAAACGGGGCCTTATATTAGTTAAATCTATACTATCGGTGGACCAGGAAGGCCGCAGATACTCCGAACGGCCCATGGTGAGGCGACCCTGCTTTGAGCAAGGCCCGCCAACCTCACCCCTCGCGCGCCATCCGCGCCCGCCGCTCGATTTCCGCCGCCGAGGGTTCCTGCGCCGCAAACGAGCCGGTCGTGATCTCGCCCTCGCGCACATAGGTGTTGATCGTGACGCCGGTTGTCGAGACCTTCGATTTCGTCAGCTTCAGCGCCGCCGGCATGGCGCCCTTGCCGAACAGCCGCTTGCCGCGGCCGAGCAGGAGCGGGAAGATCAGCAGGCGGAATTCGTCGATCAGGTCGGCGGCAAGCAGGGTCTGGATGAGGTCGCCCGATCCCTGCAACAGAAGCACCGGGCCGTCGCCGTGCTTGAGTTGCTTCACCGCGGCGGTGACATCGCCGTCGATCGCTACGGAATTCTGCCAGGCAAGCGGCTGCGTCGATCGGCTGGCGACATATTTGGTCGCCGGGTTGAACAATGAGCCGATCGCGTCGTCTTTGTCGACATAGGGCCAGTAAGCGGCGAAGATTTCGTAGGTCTTGCGGCCGAGCAGAAGGTCGAACGGCTCGGAGAATGTCTCGGCGATCGCCTCGCGCGTCACCTCATCCCAGTAGTTGACGGTCCAGCCGCCATGCGTGAAACCGCCGGTCGGATCCTCGTCCGGCCCGCCGGGCGCCTGCATGACGCCGTCCAGGCTCAAGAATGTTGCGGCAACGACCTTCCTCATAGTTTCCTCCCTCGGATGCGGGGCGTTTCTACCGAGAGAGGTGGGGCAGACGTCCGGCCGGTCAAGGCCAATAGAGGGCGATGGAAAAGCCGGGCAAAAATTAACCCGCCGGCGGGACCGGCGGGCGCATCGATGTCATGCGGCTTGGACGCATTGGCGCTACTTCGCCTTGTCGCCGGCCAGGAACTCGTCGCACCAGCTCGGGCCGGTCGAGGTCTTGCGGTCGCCGAGCACATGCACCGAACGGATGACATAGTCGGAGGAGACCGTCAGCTGGACGGAACAGCTGAGGAACTCGGTGCGGGCAGAGGCGATCTTCTTGCCCTTCTTGCCGTCCTTGCCTTCGGCATACTGCGCCGGGACCGTGCGCTTCTTGTAGCCGCCCTTCCAGGAATAGACCGTCATGTCGCCGCTCTCGACGTCAGATTGCGGCGGGCCGAACTGGGCGAAGAAAGTGCCGGCCGGCTGGCCGTTCCAGCGCGATTCGACGGCATTTCGAGCCGGTCCGGTGGTCGTGCAGCCGGCAAGCGCCAGCGCAAGGCCGGCGATGGTCATCAAGCGGAAATTCATGTCTCAAGTCCCTTTGGCGTTCGTTCTGAAAGTGGCGCGGCCAAGGCGGCGCAACACGCGGGCGGCCAAGGCTTTCGACGCTGCCTCTAGCGCCAAAGCCGTTGAAAGAAAATCGCCAGAACGACTTATCTACGCAGTCCCGCTCATAAATTCGCAAGCGTTGCCGAAACGCCCCAGCGAGCAGGCGTTTCGCCATGGGTAGACGGCGATAAGCGCCATTGCCGCTCATCCGCCCTGCCGGACACCTTCTCCCCGTTTGGCGGGGAGAAGGACCGAGCGGCATCCTCGGTCGTCCCCTCTCCCTGCAAGCAGGGAGAGGGTTAGGGTGAGGGGCCAAGCGGCGGCGTTGCCCGTTGGCTGCAGTTGTTCACAGCCAAGGCCGGCTTACCGCATTGTTTTTATCCGACTTTGCGATTTTTCGATTTTGCTGCTTGTCGAAAGGAAAATGCTGTTCTATAGAGGCGCCGCTGGTCACGGAGTGTAGCGCAGCCTGGTAGCGCACGTCGTTCGGGACGACGGGGTCGGAGGTTCGAATCCTCTCACTCCGACCAGCTTGAACCCACTGAAATCGTTGGACGATTTCGAAAAGTCCTTGCTGGGTGGGCGTTTCCTCATTTTATACCCGTGCGGCTTCAGTAGGCGTTGGCAGCGTTCTGCCGGAACGTCGGATCATTGTGCAGCGATCCCGGCTGGAACAATCGAGCAGTATCAATTGCGATGAAAACCTGTCAAAAGCCTCTCGCCTGCAAAGGCGGGACGCGGCCGCTATTAAATTTAGAATAGGGCCGGGTGGGCAGATTGACGTCTCTCCTGCCGCCACGAAAGAACGTGGCCGTCCTTATCCCGCATTCTGTCGTCAGCGGCGCCATCGCGCCATGGAGGGGCGTCCTTGCACGGTAAATCTTCACCGTGGCAACCAAGCCCGGGCGCCAAGCCCTCGATCCCGTGACCCGTGCCGGCATCACCTGCCGACGTCGTCCTTCTTGACCGAAAAACCAGAGATGAACTACAACGGCTTTGCAACTGCAGTTCAGGCCTGCCCGCAGATGCGCACCATCAATTCCCGCCCGGTTCACGCAGCGCCTTCAGACAGGTGGCTCGCCTGTCCGGCGCATTATCAGGAGCCGGGTTGCCCATGTTCGATATCCTTTGGCGTAGCGTGGCTGTCGGCGTCGGCGGCACGGTTCTCATGGATCTCTGGGCCATTCTCTTGTCCTTCCTGCCCGGTCAGCGATGGCCGAACTGGGCGCCGGTCGGGCGGTGGTTCTGGCATCTCCGCTCCGGAAAAGTTTTCCACGACGATATCGGCAAGGCTACGCCCTATGAGCATGAACTGGCCCTGGGATGGATCGGCCACTATGCCGTCGGCATCCTCTATGGCGTCCTGCTTGTCGCCGTGGCGGGCGCCGCCTGGCTCGACGCGCCGACATTCCTTCCCGCCTGGGCCGTCGGCATTGTCACTGTCGGGGCGGGCTGGTTCCTGTTGCAGCCGGGGCTCGGTCTCGGCTGGGCCGCCTCGAAGCTGCCGAACGCCAATCGGGTGCGCCTCCTCAACCTCGCCGCCCACACCGTTTTTGCGGCGGGCATGTACGGCACGGCGCTTCTCATCCGCTAGACTGGCAAGATTTCCCTCGGCTGCCATGCTATGGCTTCGCGCATCACCGTTCGAGGACATGCATTGAAAAAGATTGACGACCTGATCGCCTCCGCCAAAAGCATCCACGACCGCTACAAGGCCGGCCGCATGGAGCGTGAAACCGTGCGCGAATGGGCCCTTGGCCTTGGCGAATACCCGCCGCCCTATGCCGCCCCGATGCGCGAGGCTGCGGCCTGGTTCAAGCCGGTGCGCGACATGGAGCCGGATGCGTTGAAGGCGGCCGATATCGAGAAGCTAAGGGCGATTGTCGAGGCGCATCGACCGGATTTCAAGGCTGACTGAAAAGGCTTGCTCTTTTCGGCGGCGGGCTCGCGATCGCCGCGCCGCGGTTTGTGGGATGAAGCCCGGCAGACCAGCATCGCCAATTGATCGCAGAGCACCGCACCGCAATCGCAGGGCATGCAAAAGGGCCAGTCAGAACGACCGGCCCTTTTGCTGAGGCATATCGGAAGCGGCAGCTCAGCCGTCGATGTCGTCGAACAATTCGCTCGCTTTGCCGGCAGAAACGCGACGGATTTCGGCTTCCTCACGGCGGTTGGCGAACAGTTCGGTTGCCATCAGCTGGTCGGCGAGATCGGCCGGCAGCGAGAGGATGACGCGGCCCTCTTCGGTGTGGATGCCGGAGAGCGACGCCCGCTTGGCGGTGATCATGCCGCCGGCCACCGTGTTGTTGGTGTCGGGGTCGATCAGGATGAAGGCGCCGGTGGTGCGGTTCTGCTCGTAACTGTCGAATACGGCCTGCTCGTCGAAGGAGAGGTGCACCTTGCCGATCGCGTTCATGGAAAGCGCATCGGTGTGGTGGTTCCACTTGCCGCTTTTCAGGTCGAGCAGGCTGGACGGCTGCACGGTGACGCGCTGGCGGCGCGAGCCGCTCTTCAGCCAGTAGCGCTTGCCGGGCTGGATGCCATCCGGCTGCAGCGCAACGAGCTGTGCATCGAAGGCGACGCCGGTCTGCGGCTGGCTTTCCAGCGAAACGATCATGTCGCCGCGCGACACGTCCACTTGACGGTCGAGAACGAGCGTGATCGCGTCGCCGGCGACGGCAGCGTTGCGCACCAGGTCGAAGGTGACGATCTTGGTAACGTTGGCGACCATGCCGGACGGCAGGATGACGACCGAATCGCCGGGCTTTACCGAGCCGCCGGCGACCGTGCCCTGATAGCCGCGGAAGCTTTCGCCCGGGCGGGAGACGCGCTGCACCGGCAGGCGGAAGCCGACGGTCTGGGCGGAGCGCACCGTCGCCAGTTCCAGCACCTCGACCAGCGTCGGGCCATCGTACCAGGGCATCGAGGCCTTGCCGTCGTAGACGACGTTTTCGCCCTTCAGCGCCGAAACCGGGATCGCGGTGATCTGGCGCACGCCGAGCGAGAGAGCCAGTTCCTTGAAGTCGTGGCTGATCTGGTCGAAGCGGGCGCGGTCGTAACCCGTCAGGTCGATCTTGTTGACGGCAAGCACGAACTGCTTAATGCCCATCAGCGTCGCGATCGTCGCGTGGCGGCGGGTCTGCTCGAGCAGGCCGACGCGGGCGTCGACCAGCAGCACGGCGAGATCGGCCGTCGAGGCGCCGGTTGCCATGTTGCGGGTATATTGCTCATGGCCGGGCGTGTCGGCGACGATGAAGGAGCGCTTGTCGGTGGCGAAATAGCGATAGGCGACATCGATGGTGATGCCCTGTTCGCGTTCGGCCTGAAGACCGTCAAGCAGCAGTGCAAAATCGGGCAGGCCGAGATCGTTCTGCTTGCCGCTGTCACGGCGCAGCGTCGCGGCCTGGTCTTCCTTGACGGCCTTGGTATCCCAGAGCAGGCGGCCGATCAGGGTGGACTTGCCGTCGTCGACGCTGCCGCAGGTGATGAGGCGCAGCGGGCGCGTGTCGCGCACTGCCTTCGCGGGCTCAACGGCCGGAAAGGCTGTGACGGTTCCGCTCTTTGCCTCGGCGGCTGCGGACTGTGCTACGGCGGAAACGGTCATCAGAAGTATCCTTCGCGTTTTTTCTTCTCCATCGAGCCGGACTGGTCCCGGTCGATGGCGCGGCCCTGGCGTTCGGAAACGGTCGCGGTTTCGAGTTCTGAGATGATATCGTCGAGGGTCAATGCCTGCGAGCGGATGGCGCCGGTCAGCGGGAAGCAGCCGAGCGTGCGGAAGCGGATGACTTCCTCGCGCTTCGTTTCGCCGGGCAGCAGTTCAAGGCGCGGATCCTCGGCCAGGATCATCATGCCGTCGCGTTCGACGATGGGGCGCTTCTTGGCGAAGTAGAGCGGGACGATCGGAATGTCTTCGGCCTGGATGTAGCGCCAGATATCGACTTCGGTCCAGTTCGACAACGGGAAGGCGCGCACGCTTTCGCCCTTGCGGATCATGCCGTTATAGACGTTCCAGAGTTCCGGGCGCTGGTTGCGCGGGTCCCAGCGGTGGTCCGGCGTACGGAACGAATAGATGCGTTCCTTGGCGCGCGAGGCTTCCTCGTCGCGGCGGGCGCCGCCGAAGGCCGCGTCATAGCCGCCGGCGTCCAGCGCCTGGCGCAGCCCCTCGGTCTTCATGATGTCGGTATAGAGCGCCGAACCATGGGAGAAGGGGGTGACGTTTTCTGCAGCGCCGCGCGGGTTGATGTGCTCCACCAGGTCGAGATCGTATTTTTTCACGATCTCGTCGCGGAAGGAGATCATCTCGGCGAATTTCCAGCCGGTGTTGACGTGCAAGAGCGGGAAGGGCACGCGCCCGGGATAGAAGGCCTTGCGCGCCAGATGCAGCAGCACGGACGAATCCTTGCCGACCGAATAGAGCATCACCGGCTTCTCGAACTCGGCGGCCACTTCGCGGAAGATGTGGATCGCTTCGTTCTCGAGCGCCTTCAGATGCGGATCGAGCGGCGTCTTGGCCGTTTGTGGATTGTGCAGTTCCGTTTCCGGAAGGGTATGAGGCATTTCAAGTCTCCGGGAGTGTCTGTGAGGCAAGCCGCGCGGGTTATCGCACAAGACTGCTTGCAAGAGGTGTCGATTGCGGGATGGCGGAGGCGGCGGTTTCAGGCACGTGAAGGCCGCATTCGCGCTTCTCGTCGTTTTCCCACCACCAGCGGCCGGCCCGTTCCGGTTCGCCCGGCTTGATGGCACGCGTGCAGGGCTCGCAGCCGATCGAGGGATAGCCGCGGGCGTGCAGCGGATTGACCGGGATCTCTTTGGCGGCCACATGGGCGCGGATCGTCTCGATATCCCAGTCGGCCAGCGGATTGATCTTGATCAGGCCACGGTCGAGGTCGGCTTCGGCAAACGGCGTATCGGCGCGATTGCCCGACTGGCCGCGACGCAGGCCGGTGATCCAGAAGGATGCCCCTTCGAGTGCGCGCGCAAGAGGCTTCACCTTGCGCGCGCCACAACAGGCATGCCTGGCTTCGACGCTGTCGTAGAAACCGTTCATGCCGTACTTGGCGGCAAAGGCGTCGATGTCGTCCTGCTCGGGGTAAAAGCGCTTGATCAGGATGCCATAGGTCTCTTCGGTCTCATCGATCAGCGCGACGGTCTCGTTGAAGAGGCGGCCGGTCTCGAGCGTCGAGACCTCTATGCCGAGCTTGTCCGAACCGATCGCTGCGGTGATCACCTGATCCTCGATGCCGAGGCTGGTGGTGAAGACCGCCTTGCCCTCAAGACCGGCGACCAGAGCCAGCCGGCCGGCAAGGTCGAGGCTTTCGAGCTGCTTGTTCAGCGCCGAGGCGCGATTTTCGAGTGATGCGGATGTCATGGGAGGAAATCCTGATACTGTTGTCCCGGAATATCGCAGCCCGATGCGACAAAAGACAGAAAAACGGATTTCTAAACGCGGCGGATCAGAGCAAATATCTCTCCGAAGGGGAAAATTCTAAGAAAACCTAGTAATTTAATAGATTATTCTCGCCTCGCAGTCGGCTGGAGATGATGCGTCGAAGACTGCGCGTGCCGGCCAGCGCAATGGCGGCATCTTCAAAAATCGGTGATCTCCCTTTCCCTTTTCATCGTCGGCGCCAATTTTGCCGCATCGCCTGTCACAAGGAGGAGACGTGAGATGGCTGGATTATTTCCAACCCGTGCTGTTGCCGGCAGCCTGGTAGCCATGCTGTTTGCCGCCAGCGCCTATGGCCATCACGGCTGGTCCTGGGCCGAGGCCGATCAGATCGAGCTTACGGGCACGATCCGCGAAATTTCGATGGCACCGCCGCATCCGACGCTGAACGTCGCCACGGAAAAAGATGGCGTCTGGCTGGTCGAGCTCGGTAATCCCCGGCTGACCGAACAGTCGGGTTTCGTCGAGGGCGCGGCCAAGATAGGCGACCCGATCGTCGTTCTCGGCAATCGCTCGCTCGATCCCAATGAAAAGAGAATGAAAGCTGTGCGGATCACCGTGTCGGGCAAGGTTTACGACATCTATCCGGATCGGATCCGGACGAATTGATGAGCGGGACGGACCTGCTGCAATGGCTTGCCGGATGGCCTGGCGCGGCATTGTTGCGACGCTTCAGTATCGCCTATCTGTTCGTGAATGCCGCGCATATCCTTGGCATCGGGCTGATCGTCGGTGCCATCCTGCCGCTCGATCTGCGGCTCATGGGCCTGTTGCGCGCGCCGCCGGTCGCAGCGATTGGGCCTTTCCTGTCGCGCGCCGCGGCAGCCGGCGTTGCGCTTGCGGTTCTGTCCGGGTTCTGGCTTTTTACCGTGCGCCCGGCCCATTATCTCACCAATCCGGCCTTTCTCATCAAGCTTGCGCTGATCGCTGCCGCGATCGTCAATCTCGGCTACCTGCATATGAGCGGCGCGTGGGGCGCCGTCGCAACCGGCGCGCCTGCAGGTGGTCTCGTGCGGCTCTGTGCTTTCCTGTCCTTCTTTCTCTGGCTCGGGGCGCTGCTTGCCGGTCGCTGGATCGGTTTTTTGTAACCGATACCGAGCGGAATGGAGCAAAATTCAAAAATATGATAAAAACGATCCAGTTTATCTCGTATTAACTTGACAAAATAAGTCATCTTAAAATAGGCCTCGGTCGTTCATATTTCTGGGGTACTTCCGATGACGATCACCATCACAGCAACCGACGTGAATGCCGACGGTACAGGCATCAATCTTCTCACCTATCTCACCGAGTTCGCCAACGACTTCGTGGCGTCCGGGCGCGGCCAGTTCAGCGGCGCCAACGGCATTTCCGGTGAGGAATATGCCGCCACCGACTCCTCGGGCTACGGCGTCGTGTTCGGATCCGACGACACGGCGTGGAGCTACAACATGACGACGCATACCGTCACGGGCAGCCTCGACGCCGTCACCTTCGGTTCCGCTGTCACGCTCGACACGACGACGCGCACCTTCACGCAGACGGTCGAGGTCGCGATCAGCGGCCTCGATATCGACGACAGCAGCCTGGCGGAGGGCATTCGCGGCGAACTGACCGGCTCGACGACGACCCTGCTGCTCGACTACCTCAAGACGGAATCGCTGGTTTTCAAGGGCAGCTCCGGCAGCGACGTTTTCCGCGGTTATGACTTCGCCGACAGGCTTGAGGGCGGCAGCGGCAACGATACCCTCGTCGGCGGCGGCGGAGCCGACGTCCTTTTGGGCCAGAACGGTAACGACATCGCCAAGGGCGGCACGGGCAACGACACCATCAAAGGTGGTCTCGGCAACGACAAGATCTATGGCGAGGCCGGTAATGACAAGCTCTACGGCGAAGCGGGTAACGATGGACTGAACGGCGGCGCCGGCAATGACCGCCTGACGGCGAGCCTCGGCAATGACACGCTGACCGGCGGCGCCGGCACCGACACCTTCCTGTTCGGAACCACGATCGGGCGCACAGTCATCACCGATTTCGCCGCCGGCAAGACGGTTTCCGACGTTCTCGTCCTTGAAAAGAGCCTTCTTTCGTCCTTCGCCAATGTGACGGCGAACGCGACGGAAAACTCGCTCGGCGTGACGATCGACTACGGCGACGGCTCGATCGTTCTGAAGGGTGTCGAGCTTGCCGACCTGCACCGCAACGACTTCTTCTTCGTCTGATCGTCGGGCATAGAACAATGCTCAGGGCCGGGCGCTTGTCGTCCGGCCCTTTGATTCTGTCTTCGGTTGAATGTCTTTCTGTCGTGGACTTATCATGCATCGCAATTGCAACGCACGGAGCATTCCCTCATGAAGACCGCTACCATTCCCTCGCTGCGCGTCGATCCTGAATTGCGCGCCGCCGCCGAAAGCGTGCTGAAAGAGGGCGAGACACTCTCGGCCTTTGTCGAAAACTCGCTGCGGTCGCAGATTCACTATCGGAAGACACAGGCCGAGTTCATTGCGCGGGGGCTGAAGGCGCGGGAAGAGGCAAAGCGCACAGGCGTTTACTATGGCGCCGAAGAGGTCTTGGCTGAACTCAAAGGGATGCTTGACGCCAAGCTTGCCGAAAAAAGCGCAAAATGACCTGTTCGGTCAAGCTGGCTCCAAAGGCACGAGACGATTTGAAACGTCTTTACGCCTACATGCTGGAGCGTGACGAGGAAGCGGCAACGCGAGCTTACTACGCGATCGAAAAGGCGATGGCTACGCTCGCGCAATTTCCATTTAGTTGCCGGCGGGCCGCCGGCGACGACGCATTTCTGCGCGAACTGCTGATTCCGTTCGGATCGTCAGGGTACGTCGCTCTCTTCGAAATAGAAGACAGCGATGCCGTGACCATCCTCGCCGTCCGTCGTCAGCGTGAGGATGACTACCACTGAGCAGCCGTTACCGGTCGCTCACCTCCCAGCGCGGGTTGACCCAGGGCTCCTGGTTGCTGCGTGCCAGCATGCCCTTGCCGAGAATGTGGTCGGCCGCCTTCTCGCCGGTCATGATCGAGGGGGCGTTGAGGTTGCCGTAGGTCACGTGCGGGAAGATCGAGCTATCGGCAACGCGCAGGCCATCGACGCCGATGACGCGGGTTTCCGGGTCGACGACGGCCATCGGATCGTTGCGCGAGCCCATCCTGCAGGTGCCGCAGGGATGATAGGCGCTTTCCAGATGCTCGCGCAGGAACGCGTCGATCTGCTCGTCGCTCTGGACCGCTTCGCCCGGCTGGATCTCCGGCCCGCGATATTGATCGAAAGCCTTCTGGCCGAAGATTTCGCGCGTCAGGCGGACGCAGTGGCGGAACTTCTCCCAGTCCTCGGGATGGCTCATATAGTTGAAGCGGATGACCGGATCGGCCATCGGATCGGCGGAGCGCAGCGTGACGTTGCCACGCGATTTCGACAGGTTGTAGCCGACATGGGCCTGGAAGCCGTGCGTGTTGGCCGCTGCCTTGCCGTCATAGCTGATGGCAACGGGCAGGAAGTGATACTGGATGTCCGGCTGCTTGACGCCGGGTGCGGAGCGCAGGAAAGCGCAGGCCTCGAACTGGTTGGAGATGCCGAGACCCTGCTTGAGGAACAGCCATTGCGCGCCCGCAACGCCCTGCCAGAACCACGGCAGCCAGGAATAGAGCGAGACCGGCTTGGTCGAGATCTGCTGGAAATAGAATTCCATGTGGTCCTGCAGGTTGGCGCCGACGCCCGGCCGGTCGACCTTCACCTCGATGCCCATGTCCTGAAGGTGCTGGGCCGGACCGATGCCGGAGAGCATCAGCAGTTTCGGCGAGTTGAAGGAGGAGGCAGAGACGATCACTTCGCGGTTGGCCCTCACCACCTCGATCTTGCCACCGCGATCGATCTCGACGCCGACGGCGCGGCCGTTCTCGATGACCAGCTTGCGGGCGAAGCAGCGGACGAGTTCAACGTTCGGCCGCTTCATCGCCGGCTTCAGATAGGCATTGGCAGCCGACCAGCGGCGCCCCTGCCAGACGGTCTGCTCCATATGGCCGAAGCCTTCCTGCTTGGAGCCGTTATAGTCGTCGGTCAACTCGAAGCCGGCCTGCTTGCCGGCCTCGACGAAGGCGTGAAACAGCGGGTTCTTCAGTGGTCCGCGCTTGACATGCAGCGGACCGTCCGTGCCGCGCCAGCCTTGCTCGCCGCCCTGCGAGGTCTCCTGCCGCTTGAAATAGGGCAGCACGTCGGCATAGGCCCAGCCCTGCGCGCCAAGCTCCTCCCAGCGGTTGAAGTCCTCGGCATGGCCGCGCACATAGACCAGCCCGTTAATCGACGACGAGCCACCGATCACCTTGCCGCGGGGTGCGGTAATGCGGCGGTTGTTGAGGTTCGGCTCGGGCTCGGAGAGATAACCCCAGTTGTAACGCTTCATGCTCATCGGCCAGGCAAGCGCCGCGGGCATCTGGATGAACGGCCCGAAATCGCTGCCGCCATATTCCAGCACCATGACCGTGTTCTTGCCGTCCTCCGAGAGGCGGTAGGCGAGGGCGGAGCCGGCGGAGCCCGAACCGATGATGATGAAGTCTGCCTGTTGCATGGTGTGTTCCCAGTTCGAAAAGTTTGCCCCTCGTCCTAGCCATCTCCCCGCGAGCGCGGCGGGGCGACCACCGAGGTTGCCGCGTGTCCCGTCTCCCCGTTTCCGGGGAGAAGGTGGCCGACAGGATGAGGGGTCCTTTCCCTCCCCCTTGAGGGGAGGGTGGCCCGAAGGGTCGGGGGCGTTTTCTCTAAAGAAAAGATCCCCTCCCCAACCCCTCCCCACAAGGGGGAGGGGCTTCTCCTCAATACGGCGCGTCGACCTTCCCCATCGCCACATAGACGCTCTTCAGCTCCGTGTAGTGATTGAGCGCGGCAAGCGAATTCTCCCGCCCGAAACCCGACTGCTTCGAGCCGCCGAAGGGCACTTCGACCGGCGCGAGATTGTAGGTGTTGATCCACAGCGTGCCGGCCTCCAGCTGGTCGACGACGCGGTGCGCGCGGGTAAGGTCCGATGTGAAGACGCCGGCCGAAAGCCCGAACTCTGTACCGTTCGCGCGGGCGATCACCTCCTCCTCATTGTCGAAGTCGAGCACGCACATCACCGGCCCGAAGATCTCTTCGCGGCAGATCGTCATCTCGTCGGTAACGTCGGCAAAGACGGTCGGCTGGATGTAGGTGCCTTCTGCCGACACATTATTCGGAATGCCGCCGCCGGTCAGAAGCGTCGCTCCTTCGGCCTTGCCCTTTTCGATATAGGAAAAGACCTTGTCGAGCTGGGCGCGAGACACCATCGGGCCAAGCTGGGTCGCCTCGTCCATCGGGTCGCCGATGACGATCTTTTCGGTGCGCTCCTTGAGGCGCGACAGGAACCTGTCCCTGATACCCTTCTGCACGAAGACGCGCGTGCCGTTCGAGCAGACCTGGCCGGTCGAGTAGAAATTGCCTAGCATCGCTCCGCCGATAGCGCTTTCGAGATCGGCATCGTCGAAGACGATCAGCGGCGACTTGCCGCCGAGCTCCATCGTCACGTGCTTCAGGCTCGATGCCGCAACACCCGCCACCTTGCGACCGGTCTCGACCGAGCCGGTCAGCGACACCTTGGCAACTTGCTTGTGGTTGACGAGCAGCGGCCCCGTCGTCCGGTCGCCCTGGATGACGTTGTAGAGGCCCTTGGGCAGGCCGGCTTCAATCAGGATCTCGGCGATCTTCAGCGCGCCGAGCGGCGTGTTTTCGGAGGGCTTGAACACCATGGCGTTGCCGGCGACGAGTGCCGGCGCACCTTTCCAGCAGGCGATCTGCTGCGGATAGTTCCAGGCGCCGATGCCGACGCAGACGCCGAGCGGCACGCGCTTGGTGAAGGCGAAGTCGCCGCCAAGCGGGATATAATCGCCGTTCAGCGCCGCCGCCGCGACGCCGCCGAAGAATTCGAAGGCGTCCGCGCCGGATGTCGGATCGGCGACGATGGTTTCCTGGATCGGCTTGCCGGTGTCGAGCGTCTCGAGTTCCGAGAGCTCGCGGTTGCGCTCGCGCATGATTTCGGCCGCGCGCTTGAGGATGCGGCCGCGCGCCGTCGGGCTGATTGCCGCCCACGCAGGCTGGGCGCGCTTGGCCGCCGCAATCGCCTTTTCGACGATGGCAGGGGTCGCCGCATGCAGCCGGGCGATGACTTCGCCGGTCGCCGGATAGATGCTGTCGAAGGCGGTGCCGTCGATATCCTCGACATACTCGCCGTCGATGAAATGGGAGGCTGGCGGTTGGGCTTTCATCTTATTCCCCTCGCGGAAAGCGTTTGGATTCTTCGAGATTGTCGAGATTCATGTGGTTGCGCATGTAGCGCTCGGACGCCTTCTGCAGCGGCTGGTGGTCCCAGGGATAATAGGCGCCGTTGCGCAAGGCCTCGTAGACCACCCAGCGCCGTGCCTGGCTCTGCCGGACTGCAGCGTCGAAGGCATCCATGTCCCAGCGCGCCTCTCGCATCTGCCGGAAGGCGTCGAGCGTCGCCTTGATCACCGAATCGGTGGGATCTCTGGCAAGATTGGTGAGTTCCAGCGGATCGGCATCGAGATCAAAAAGCTGGTCCGGATCGAGCGCGCAATGGACATATTTCCACTTGCCCTCCCGGATCGAGACGAGCGGCGCATAGGAGCCTTCGGCGGCATATTCCATCAAGACCGGCGTGACGCGCTCGGCGCCGTTGATGACCGGCACGAGGCTCTCGCCGTCGGTCCAGGGCATGATCTCGTCCATCGAAATGCCGGCGAGATCGCACAGCGTCGGCGTCACATCGAGATTGGAGACGGGCGCCAGATGCAGGCCGGGTGTAACGCCGGGACCGGCGATCATCAACGGCACGCGGGCAGAGCCTTCGAAGAAGCTCATCTTGAACCAGAGGCCGCGCTCGCCGAGCATGTCGCCATGGTCCGAGCAGAACAGGATCAGCGTGTCGTCCAGCATCCGCGTCCGGGTCAGCGTGTCGACCAGCTCGCCGACCTTCTCGTCGAGATAGGAGATATTGGCGAAATAGGCCTGGCGCGAACGGCGGATGTTTTCCTCCGTCAGGGCGAAGCTCTGGTAGTCGCAGGCGAGCATCAGGCGCTGCGAATGCGGGTCCTGTTCGGCAAAGGAAATCGCGCCAAGCTCGGGCGCAAGATGCTCGCAGCCCTCGTAGAGATCCCAGAATTTGCGGCGCGCCACATAGGGGTCGTGCGGGTGGGTGAAGGAGACGGTCACCGCCCAGGGACGCCGGTTCGCATCGTCCTGCTCGCGCGAAAGCTGGTAGAGCTTCCGGTTGGCGAGGAAGGCCACCTCGTCGTCATATTCCATCTGGTTGGTGATCTCGGCGACGCCCGCGCCGGTGACGGAGCCGAGATTGTGATACCACCAGTCGATCCGCTCGCCCGGCTTGCGATAATCCGGCGTCCATCCGAAATCGGCCGGATAGATGTCCGTCGTCAGCCGTTCCTCGAAGCCGTGCAACTGGTCCGGGCCCACGAAGTGCATCTTGCCGGACAGTGCCGTGTAATAGCCGGCCCGGCGCAGGTGATGCGCATAGGTCGGGATCGAGGAGACGTATTCGGCCGCGTTGTCATAGACCTGCGTGCGGCTCGGCAATTGACCGGCCATGAAGGAGGCGCGGGCAGGGGCGCAGAGCGGCGAGGAGGTGTAGTTGTTGCGAAAGCGCGCGGCGCGTCTGGCGAGCGCCTTCATGTGCGGCGCATGCAGGAACTCCGCCGGGCCGTCCGGAAAGAACTTTCCGTTCAGCTGGTCGACCATGATGATCAGGATGTTCGGCCGGCGAGCAGTCATGCAGCGTATCCTTGCCTGGCAAGTGCATTCAGGTTGAGCGTGATGTAGTCGTCGGTCAGGGCGATGGAGGCTTCCGCCGTCACCGGCGAGGAACCGAGCGCCCGGCGAATATAGAGCCCGTCGATCATCGCAGCGGTGCCCTCGGCGACGCGCACCGCATCATCCGCGCCACACAGCGCCTTCAGGTTGGCCACCAGATTCGACCGCAACCGGCGGGCATAGATGACGAGGAAACGCCGGGTCTCGTCCGAACACTGGGCTTCGGAATAAAAGGCCAGCCAGGCGGCGATCGTTTCCGGCGCGAACTGGTCGGCGTGGAAGCTGACGCGGACGATGGCCGAGAGCCGTTCGCGCGCGGTTTTCGCTGCCGCGAGCGCCGTCACTGCATCGGCGCGCAACTGCTTCAGAAGAGAGCGGATCGTCTCGGTGAGCAGTTGTTCCTTGCTGCCGAAATAATGGTGCGCAAGCGCCGCCGAAACGCCGGCGTTGCGAGCAATATCCGACATCGTGACCGCCAGCGTGCCCTGATCGCCGATCACGCGAAGCGCTGCGTCCACCAGAGCCTTGCGGCGTACCGGTTCCATCCCGATTTTCGGCATTCTCGACCCCTCTTTATGTGGGCAGTGTATTTTTGATTGATCTGTCAATCAATAAAAATATTCCAAATCTTTCCCTTTGATTTAGTCGTAGAATGCCGCTCTAGTTAAGCTCGCATGATCGCCCATGGATAATTGGAGGTTGCTTTATGGCTCAGGCATTCGACCCCACCGGAAAACAGGCTGCCAGCGAAAAATGGGGATGGTTCGTGGCGCTCGGCGTGCTGATGATCATGGGCGGCGGGATCGCCTTCGGCAATGTGCTCGCTGCCACCGTCGCCTCCGTCTACACCGTCGGCATCGTCATGCTGGCAGGCGGCCTGCTGCATCTCGCCCAGGCTTTCCGCGTCAGGGGATGGGAGCGGGTGATGTACTGGATCCTCAGCGGCGGCTGTTACACCGTCGCCGGTGTTTTCGCCTTTCTCAATCCGCTCCTGGCGTCTGCGGTTCTTACCTTGCTGATGGCGGTGGCGCTGATGGTTGCCGGCGGGTTCCGCATCTGGTCCGCCTTCAATCTGCGGCCGCTCAAGGGCTGGGGATGGATTGCGCTCGGCGGCGTGGTCACGGCGCTGGCGGGCCTCGTCATCGCCGCCGGCTGGCCGGTCAACAGCCTGTGGATCCTCGGCCTGTTCCTCGCCATCGACCTGGTGATGCAGGGCCTTGCCTTGATCGCGTTCGGTGTTCTCGCCAAGGGCTGACGGTGGTTTTTTGTCGCTTGAAGAAGGGATAGTGCCTCGCGGCTAACTTGCGGCGGTCATTGAACTTTCACAAAACTGTCACGCAGGGGAAACGGAAAATTTAAGCCCGGAAGCGATCTTTTGCGCAATCTTGTTTTCCGATCCGGAGTCCGCGCATGTCCGCCGCCGAAATGCTTTCCCTGCGCCGCTTCGGCGACGATCAGATCGTCAACCTGGCGAAGCTCGCGATCGAGAACGCCTTCCAGCCGATTGCCGAGATCGCCACCGGTGCCGTTTTCGGTTACGAAACCCTGATGCGTGGCTTCGAACGGCTGGGCTTCAAGTCGCCGCTCGAACTGCTCGACAAGGCGGAGGCGGCGGGGCAACTCCTGGCGCTGGAACACATGATCAACACCCGCGCCTTCGCCGGTTTCGCCAGCCTGCCGGATTTCGCTTCACGGACCCTGTTCGTCAATTTCGACAGCCGCCTGATCGGGCTGGAGGGCGATCTCGTCGAGCGGCTCGGCATTCACCTGAAGCGCGCCAACATCCCGCCGTCGTCGATCTGTTTTGAACTTTCCGAGCGCTTCGACAGCGGCACGATGCCGGATTTTTCAGGGCTGATGAAACGCCTGCGGCTTGCCGGATTCAAGCTGGCGATCGACGATTTCGGCGTCGGATTCAATGGGTTGAAGCTGCTCTGCGACCAGCCGGTGGACTATGTGAAGATCGACCGGCATTTCATCTGCGGCATCGAGGCCAGCCCGCGCAAGCGCCATCTCGTGCGCCATACGGTCAATACCGCCCATGTGCTCGGCACCCGCGTCATTGCCGAGGGCGTCGAGACGGCGGCGGAATTCGCCACCTGCCGCGATCTTGGCTGCGATCTCGTCCAGGGCTATTTCGTCGCCCGCCCGACGGTGCATTTCGCCGATCTGCAGCCCGCCTATCCGCATCTGGAACAGAGCGCCGGCGCCCGCCGCCACTCGACCTCGCTCGACAGCATCCTCATCCGTAAACAGATCGAGCAGGTTCCGGCGCTGCGCGAGAACGACGATCTGGACTCGGTGTTCGAACTGTTCCGGCGCTCGCCGCAGCGCAGTTTCTTTCCGGTGCTCAACGCCAATGGCGAGCCGCGCGGCGTCCTGCATGAGTATCACGTCAAGGAGATGATCTATCACCCCTTCGGCCGCGACCTTTTGAAGAACCATATGTACCAGCGCCACATCTCGCATTTCGTCAGTCCGGCGCCGATAGCCGATCTGGAAACGCCGGCCGACGAGATGCTGAAGATCTTTGCCGGCATGGACGGCAGCGACTGCGTCATCCTGACGGAGAACATGCGCTATGCCGGCGTGCTGTCGGCCGCGTCGCTTCTGAAGATCATCAGCGAAAAGCAATTGAAAAATGCCCAGGAACAGAACCCTCTGACCGGCCTGCCCGGGAACCGCGCCATCCGCGACCACGTGCAGGACGCGGTGCTCGACGGCGATGAAGCCCGCTATTTCTGCTATTGCGACTTCGACAGCTTCAAGCCTTTCAACGATCACTACGGCTTCCAGAAAGGCGACCTCGCCATCTCGCTGTTTGCCGCCCTGATGCGTCGGCATTTCATCGGCGAGGAAAAGTTTTTGGGCCACGTCGGCGGCGATGATTTCTTCATCGGCGTCCGTGGCTCAACGCAGGAGGAGGTGGGTGCTGTGCTGACGCGGGTTCTGTCCGAGTTCCGCAGCGACGTTCGCCAGCTCTATTCCCAGCAACATCAGCAGGCAGGCTACATGACCGGCCATGGCCGCGGTGGCGAACCGACGATCTTCCCCTTGATGCGCTGCTCGATCGCCGTGCTGATCCTGCCGGAAGGTTTTGTCTTTTCCGATGCCCAGGCCGTCAGCGCCCGCATCGCCGAAATCAAGAGCCGGGCAAAGGAAAGCGAAACAGGTCTGGTCTTCGATACGTTCGGTGGCACGGGGTCCTGATCGCCGCCCGCGACGGCTGAAAAAGAAAACGGGCCGCTATCGTTTTGCCGCATTATCTCATTGTGCCGCAGGCGATGCCGGCGGCCAAAACACGGCTTTGCCGTTCTGCGTTCCCGCGCTAGATACATCGCCATGAAGAATGCGAGGACAAGGCCGTGACCCTGCCGACCGAAATGACCTATGTCGATCTTCCGTCTCCGGGCGGCCCGGAAAAGATGGTACTGGCGCGCGGCCCGCTGCCTGAAATCAGGCCCGGCGACATGCTGATTCGGGTCGAGGCTTCCGGCGTCAATCGCCCGGACGTGCTGCAGCGGCAGGGCCACTATCCGCCGCCGCCAGGTGCAAGCCCGATCCTCGGGCTCGAGGTTGCCGGTGAAGTGGTGGCCTTGGGCGAGGGCGCCGAGGGTTTTACGATCGGAGACAAGGTTTGCGGTTTGGCCAATGGCGGCGGCTATGCCGAATTCTGCGCCCTGCCGGCGACGCAGGCCTTGCCTTGGCCGAGGGGCTATGACGCCGCCCGCGCCGCCGCCCTGCCGGAAACCTTCTTCACCGTCTGGGCCAATGTCTTCCAGATGGCCGATCTGGTGGAGGGCGAGAAGATCCTCATCCATGGCGGCTCGAGCGGCATCGGCACCACGGCCATCCAGCTTGCTCGCGCCTTTGGCGCCGAGGTTTTCGTCACCGCCGGCGCCAGGGACAAGTGCGACGCCTGCGTTTCGCTCGGCGCGCGGCGCGCAATCAACTATCGCGAAGAGGATTTCAAGGCGGTTGTCCTTGAGGAAACCGGCGGCCGCGGCGTCGATGTCATCCTCGATATGGTCGGCGCGCCCTATTTCGATCGCAACATCGGGTCGCTCGCCAAGGACGGCCGCCTGTCGATCATCGCCTTCCTCGGCGGTGCCTCGGTGGAAAAAGCCAATATCGCGCCGATCCTCGGCAAGCGCCTGCATGTCATGGGCTCGGCCATGCGGCCGCGCACGGCGGTCGAGAAGGAGGCGATCCGCGACGATCTTCTCGACAATGTCTGGCCGCTGCTGGATGAGGGCGACGTCGCGCCGGTCATGCACGCCGTGGTGCCGTTCTCGAACGTTGTCGAGGCGCACCGGCTGATGGAGGCCGGCAACCACATCGGCAAGATCGTCATGACCTTGTAGCGAAAGTCTAAGATCGCCGCCCTTGCAATCGCAACGAATCTGACTACCTTGAAGTCATCTTCAACGTAAAGAAAGGAAGGTGATCCAGTGTCTAATGAGCTTTCGAACCTCGTAACGGACATGGGAATTGTGGTGGCGGAAACGAGGCAGCCCTCGTTCTGAACCCAGCCTTCCTGCGGGTCGCACCTTGATGCGGTCCGGGCCCGTTACCTGGCCAAAACTCATGGAGGGCCGCCCTGGGGCGGCCCTTTTTGTTTTCAGCGGTAGATTTCTCGGCGATTGCCGATGATCTCGCACAACAGGCGATAGTCGCCGACGCGGTAACTCCAAAGTGCTTGAGAGGGCCGGTTAATTGTTTGCCAGTTAAGGTATTGTAGGTTCTCGCCCTCACACCCCGAACCGTCCCAGCGCCGGTATCTTGACCGCCGGGCGCATGATGTCGATGCCGGCGACCAGGCCCAGCACATGCACCTCCAGTCCGCTGCGCATGCCGGCAGAAATCCCCAGCAATCCGTAAAGCGTTGCATGCATGTCGAGCCCGTCGGCATCGATCGCAAACAGCTTGCCTTCCGGCAGATAGTCGCGTCCGACGGCATCGGGCGGCAATACGGCGCCCAGTTCCGGCACGGAACGCAGCACGTGGGCGACGAAGCTATTGGAGTTCGGTCCGGGCCAGATGCGGTAGGCACCGGGCTTGGAATAAGGGTAGGACCGGATGGCCGTCTCGATTTTCGGGATCAGCCGCGCCGCCTCCTCTCCCTTTACGCTGACAACCAGGTGCGGCGCGTTGGAATACCATCTGGCGTCGGCCGGATAGCCATTGCGCCGGATGGGCGAACCCCAGCCGACCTTGTCATAGCGGTTATAGGTTGTGTCGCCCTCTCCCTTGATGACGATCCAGGAATGGCTGGCGATGGCGCCCTTCATGCCGCCGGTGGTGGCGGAGAAAACATAGATCGCCGCCGCCTTGTCGCCGGTCGGGCTCGGCAAAATCTTGGCCGACGACCAGTCCGCCTCCCGCCAGCTTCCCGGCCGTTCCTTGACGTACCACCATCCGGCTGAAGAGAGTGCCGGCAGCAGATAGATGAACAGCAAGGCGAGAAGCAGCCTGCGCAGGAATTTCATGGGCGGGTCCGGGTTTTGTGTTGTGCGATCTTGGTCTAAAGACACAGGCAGAAATTGGATTTTTGAGGGCATGAGCATGTCGAACCCGGTCCTTGTCGAAGTCACCCGTGGCAATCTGGTGGAGAGCCGTCATCGTGGCATGGTGGTTGTCGTCGATGGTTCCGGTAAAACCGTCTTTTCGCTGGGCGAGACCGATGCGGCCGTCTTCCCGCGCTCGGCCTGCAAGGCGATGCAGGCGTTGCCGCTGATGGAGACGGGTGCCGCCGACGCCTACGGGTTCGGCAACAAGGAACTGGCGCTCGCCTGCGCGTCGCACAGCGGCGAACCGGAGCATGTGGCGCTGGCCGCCGCGATGCTGGCGGCAGCAGGCCGTGATGTCTCGGCGCTCGAATGCGGCGAGCACTGGTCGTTCAATCAGGATACGATCATTGCCCAGGCGCGGTCGCTCAAATATCCGACGCAACTCCACAACAATTGCTCGGGCAAGCATGCCGGCTTCATCTGCGCCTGCTGCCATGGCGGCGAGGAGACGGCCGGCTATGTCAACTATGACCATCCGCTGCAGCGTGAAATTCGCGGTGTGATGGAAGGCCTGACAGGGGCGGCACTCGCGCATGACAATTGCGGCATCGACGGCTGCTCGATCCCCACTTATGCCGTGCCGCTCAAGGGTCTTGCGCACGGTTTTGCCAGGATGGTCACGGGCAACGGGCTGGAGCCGGTGCGCGCCAAGGCGTCGAGACGGCTGGTCGAGGCCTGCATGGCCGAACCCTTCTACGTCGCCGGCACAAGGCGCGCCTGCACCCGCCTGATGCAGGCGGCACCCGGCCGCATCTTCGCCAAGACCGGAGCCGAAGGCGTGTTCTGCGCTGCCATCCCCGAACAGGGCATCGCGATTGCGCTCAAATGCGAGGACGGCGCGACCCGTGCCGCCGAGGCGATGGTGGCTGCGACACTCGCCCGGTTCTTCCGTGACGAGCCCGAACTGCATGCCAGCCTGATGGCCCAGGCCAACCATTCGATGAGGAACTGGAACGGCATCCATGTCGGCGATGTCCGCGTCACCGAGGCTTTCGGCTTATAGCTGCCTTCGGTGAAACGGATCTGGTCGGTCAGCACAGTCGAAGGCTGCCCCGCGAAACCCAGGCTATCGAATTGGTCGCGCGCGGTAATCGAGGGGGCGGACAATGATGTCCGGAGGTCGGGCTGTGCGGTAACCACAATGGCGTGATCGGCGTCGAGCCGACTGGCAAACAACCGGCGCGATTGTTATCACTTGCGCCGGGAAAAGCCGGCCTGTCGTCGGCAAAGGATGGAGATTGAGATGCTGAAGCTTTATTTCACGCCGGCCACCTGCTCGCTCGCCTCGCATATCGCGCTTGAGGAATCCGGCGCACGCTATGAAGTGCAACGCGTTGATTTCTCACGGCAGGAGCAGCGTTCGCCCGAGTTCCTGCGCGTCAATCCGAAAGGCCGGGTGCCGGCGCTGGTGACGGACGACGGCGTTCTGACCGAAACCCCGGCGATCCTCGCCTATATCGGCCAGAGCTTTCCAGGGTCGCCGATCGGCGTGCCGTCCGATCCGTTCGCCTTCGCCCGCATCCAGTCGTTCAATTCCTATCTCTGCTCGACGGTGCATGTGGCCCATGCGCACAAGCGCCGCGGCAGCCGCTGGGCCGACGATCCGGCGGCGATCGAGGCGATGACGCTGAAGGTTGCGAGCAACATGAGCGACTGCTTCGAACTGATCGAAACCGACATGTTCGCCGGTCCCTGGGTAATGGGCGAAACCTATTCGATCGCCGATCCCTACCTGTTCACGCTTGCCGGCTGGCTGGAAGGCGACGGCGTCGATCCCGCACGCTTCCCGAAGGTCCTCGATCATCGCCGGCGCATGGCCGAGCGCCCGGCCGTCAAGAAGGTCCTCGCTGCTTTGGAGGGGTAAGCCGCTCGTCGTCGTCGAGGCGGCCGAAGCTGGCGGCAAGCCGCTTCGGCGCCTTTTGCCGCCAGGCGGCAAGAAGTCTTTGCGTCAGGTCCGCGTCGTTGATCGCTGCGAGGCGGACCAGCATGGCCGGCCACACCTTGTAGTGATCGGTTTCGAAATAGAGATCGGGCTCCGCCTCCATCAGCATCTCCTTCTCCTCGAGCGCACACATGACGACGAGGATGCCCGCTTGCCTGATGCGCACGAAACTCTTGCCACGGACCTCGAGCGCCGGCGTGCCGTAGCTGGTGCCGAGCGTCACTTCCGGAAGGCCGGCCGCCCGGGCCAGCCGCGTTACACGCTCGAAATCCGCCTCTTGGCCGCCGCTCATGGGTCCCTCACGATCGAGGCCAGTTTCGGACGACGAGGCCGACAACGCAAGGATCAGGTGCGGCAGACGTCCACGCACTGGCGGGACGCCGCGCGGATCGCAGGGCCGGGAAAAGGCAGGTCGCCGAGTTGCCGCGCGTCCATGCGGGCAATGTCGGGATGGCGCAGCGGGTCGGAAACCCAGGCAGCTTTCGCCTCTTCATCTGCCGGTAGGGAGCGCAGCTGGTCGAGTATCGAGAAAAGCTTCAACATCGCATCACCATCCTTCTTCGATGACGCCATAATCCTCCTCCAAAAGACAATTTTCAATTGAGTTTGCGGCGACACAAGTATAGAAAAACTATATGAAGGATCTGAGTGCCGTGCACCTGAATGGATTGCGCGCCGTCGAGGCTGCCGGGCGGCTCGGCTCGCTGCAGGCCGCTGCCGGGGAGTTGGGCGTCACAATCGGCGCGGTCAGCCAGCAGATCATCAAGACGGAGAAGCAGCTCGGCCGCATCCTTTTCGAGCGCAGCCCGCGCGGCCTCGTGCCGACGCTTTACGGCGAGAGCTTCCTGCCACGCCTCACCAGCGGCTTCGATATGCTCGATCAGGCGGTGGCCTCGGCCCGCCGGCGCGACGAGACGATCCTGACGATCTCGGTTGCGCCGGTGTTCGCGGCACGCTGGCTCGTTCACCGGCTGGATCATTTTACCGAGAAACATCCGGATATCCGCCTGCGCATCGATGCGACGACAGCTCTGGTCAATCTGGAAAGCGCCGGCGTCGATGTCGGCATCCGGGTCGGGTCGGGCAACTGGCCGGGCGTCAAGGCCGAATTGCTGCTGGAGCAGGAGATCTTCCCGGTCTGCTGTCCGGCTATTGCAGAAAAACTAAAGGAACCGAGGGATGTTCTGGGCGTTCCGGCGGTGATCGACGGCCGCTCGATGTTCAGTTGGGAAACCTGGCTGTG
Organism: Rhizobium giardinii bv. giardinii H152; assembly: GCF_000379605.1. Lineage (GTDB taxonomy): Bacteria > Pseudomonadota > Alphaproteobacteria > Rhizobiales > Rhizobiaceae > Pararhizobium > Pararhizobium giardinii. The sequence continues at coordinate 50,968 of NZ_KB902735.1, forward strand.
CGAAGTCGGCCTTTCGGGCGAGAAGATGGTCGCGCGGCACGTGTTCAACGACGCATCGCTCTGCCTCGACGCCGCAATTGCCGGCCAGGGCGTGATGCTCGCCTGGCAGACGCTCGCCGGCTATTCGATCATCGAGGGGCGCTTGGCGGTGCCATACCCAGTCCGGGTGAAGACGGGTTTTGCGCATTATTTCGTGACGCCGCCCTCACGCCGCGAAACGAAGACGGTTTCCGCCTTCAAGCAATGGGTGCGCGAGGAGATTGCCGAGAGCATGCTGCGTCTCGGCTTTGCCTGAGGAGCCTCCCGGCGCCGCCTGTCGGACAAGCGGCGTCCGCTTCGACAGCTAGTTGCTTCTCCCCTGCCGTCGCATGGTCTCGGAGGGCATCTCGCCGAACGACTGATGATAGATCGCCGCAAAGCGCCCCATGTGAAGGAAGCCCCAATTCCTGGCTATGTCGGCGATCGATAGCACATCCCTCCCACTCAGCAGTGCTTTGCGGACGCCCTCCAGGCGAATGGCGCGCAAATAGTCTGACGGCGTCATGTCCTTGAACTGCTGAAAAGCCGTCTGCAGCGACCGTACCGTCGTTCCCGCCTCGCGCGCGATTTCCGAAACCGTCATTGGCGACGCTGCGTTGGCGTGCATATACTCGATAGCCCGCTTCAGTTTTCGCGGTATTGCCGGAGAGACCGGTCCCGTCAACCGCTCGTGGTAGTTGTGGGGCACGTTTTGCAGGACAAGCAGCATCAAGGCCCGAACCAACAGATCGGGGGCGGCCGGCGAAAAACTGTCGCCGGCATTCGTGTCGAGATAGTCCCAGATAAGACGGCTAAGCATCGCAATCCGGGAGCCGTGGGGCGTTGTCAGATCAAGCTTGCCAGTTATTTCAAGATCGCCGGTCACGGGTGCGTCGATCAATTCGCTGAGCACGCCGACGAGCATCGATTTTTGCCACGCAATGGCCAAATGGCTCCGGTTCTCATGGAAGACGAGAGTCTCGATCCGCGGCATGGGGGCGACGAAGCCGGTAGCCGAGGTCAGAAAATGCCGCTCCCGCCCATCATCCAACTCCAGCGCACCGGAAGATTGGAGAAACAGGACGACCAGATCCGGCGGGGTGTTTGCGATCAGTTTCATGCCGGATCGGCAATGGCTTTGCCAAGCGGTGTAGCGTACCGCCTCATGCGGCTTCGTCCGAACGGAGCGACACCTGCAATCGATTGAAATGCGATCATCCGGGCGAAGAGGCTCGACGATGGCTGGCATTTTCCACAGTGCATAGCGTTCCGTCAACTCGTCCGCTTCTGCGTTCGCCATGCTCAGGTTTGAATGGTGTACGTAACTCATCATGTCTCGATGCAGAAGTTGGAGTATGTAGCGTTCGGTAGAAATAGGGTGATTCGATGGCTGTAGTGACAATAGTGTTTTCGCGACAGGCCGTCATGATCGGACCCCGCAGGTCGGAACTTCAGGCTCCGTGGCGGCAATGATGGGGCGGGCACGGCGCTTTCCGGCGAGCGATCGACCGAGGTCTGGGCTTGCCCTCTCGCGGTCGTCTGCAGACGGCAGATGCGACGAAGGCAAGTGGTTGCGCGGCACGTCGAAAAAGTACCTCGCGTCCCCGCCGCGGCAGTGCGAAAGGCGAGCGGTGACGATCAGATTTATACGCGTGGGCCGAAGCCGTGTTCGGCAGTGCAGGACTGACGGCCTGACGTGGAGCACGACTGGCCGGTCGTCATTGCTGCAAAGCGCGGAGGGTCAGGCGGCCTCCGCCTCCTTGCGCCGTCCGGCCATCATCGTCTTGAAGGCCGGCCGGGCGTGGCAGCGGGCGAGCCAAGCCTTGATCCTTGGATGCCGGTCAAAGAGATAGGTCTCGCTCATGGCGTAGCGCAGCACTTCCGTAAGATTGAGATCGGCGACGGTGAAGCGACTGCCGACGACGTAGTCCTGCGTTTGCAGATGCGCTTCCAGCCGCGCCAGCGGCCGCTCCAGCCCCTTGACCGACGTTTCGATGATAGCCTTGCCCTCCGGCGTTTCCTCCCGGGCATTATCGTAGGTCAGCACGATCTTGACCGTATGGGGCTCGACCTCCGTCGCCGCCCAGAGCGTCCAGGCCAGCACCTCGCCTTCCTCGCGCAGATCGGCGGGCGCGAGCGGCCCGCCATGCTTGCGCGCGAGGTAGAGATTGTTGGCCAGCGATTCCGTCAGCACGAGACCGTCATCGTCCATGGCCGGGATCTTGCCCATCGGGTTGACGGCGAGAAACGACGCAGATTTCGTGTTGAGCCGGGCGTCGAGCGCCAGCGGATCGGCGACCAGCCGCGCCTGGATGACCGGCACCGATTTGAACGGAATGCCCAGCTCTTCCGCCATCCAGTAGTTGCGCGAGGCGCGCGAGCAGTAGACGCCATAGATCGTCAGCATGGCTATTCCCCTTTGGCTGAAATTCACGGCAGGGTACGTCAGGCTCGTCCGCGCTTGAAGCCGCCGGCGCTGATGTCAGCCATGAAATCTTTTGATGTTTTCAGCCGAGCCGGTTGCCGGAAAGAGTGAGATGCGCGAAGCCCTCGCTTCCGCTCCTGAGAAGATCGCCCGTGACCTTCTCGTTCCAGCGATAGCCGAGGACGCCTCCCTCCCTGACATCATGAAACAGATTGTTGGCGATCAGCGCGGTGCCCGAGCCTTCGACCACCGTGACGGCGCAGCCGCCGCCGGCATTTCGCACGAAATTACCGGTCGCAACGACATCGCGCAGATAAGGCCCCCAGCCGAACATCAGCCCCCATTTCGGCGCGTTCTCGATGACGTTGCCGGTCACGGTCGTGTCCGCCTCCACGGCGATGCCGAGGCCGAAACCGGCGCCGTCGTGAACATAGGGGCCATCAACATTCAGGTTGCGGATGATGTTGTCGCTGACGACCGCCAGCCTGCCGCCCTCGTTGAAATTGACAATCAGGATGCCGTTGGCGGCACCGTCGATCAGGTTGCCGGTGACGATCGCGCCCTGGAAACCGAATTCGGAATAGATGGCCGTTTCGCCGGAACGCAGGCACTGGTTGCCGATGATTTGGACATCGGTGGCGCTGTTGGCGCGGATGGCGGAAAAGGCGCAATCGGAGATGTGGTTGTCCGTTACGATCACGTTTGCCGCGCGGAACACATTGATACCGTTGCCGTTCTCGCCCGTTCCGCCATCCCGGGCACCTATGCGGGACACCCGATTGCCGTGTACCATCGTACCGTCTTCCGCAGCCTTCCAGCGATGCACGAGGATGCCGCCATTGCCGCAGTCGACAACGGTGTTGGCGTTGATCGAGAGTTTTTCGCTTTCGACCGCATAGATGCCGCTGCCGGCAGCCTGCGAGATGCCGTTGCCGTCGATCCGGCCGCCGCAATGCTCGGCATGGATGCCGTGTTTCGATGAGCCGATGATGGCGCAGTTTTCGATCGCCAGATTGGCGACGCCACGTAGGTTGATCAGCCCTTGGGTCTCATCTCCGAGAGCCTTGCCGCCACCGTCGAAAACCAGATCAGACAGCGTCAGCCGCCCCAGCCCTTCGCCGCTCAGAAACCCGCCGCTGCCGGCATGGACCAGCCGCGTCCGGCCGGGCACGCCGCTCAGCCAGAGATCGTCGGGCAGGGTGATGCCGGACAGCACATAGTCGCCGGCCGGGAGAAAGACAGGCATGCCACGGGCCGCCGCCTCCTGCAGGAGACGGTTGAACGCCTCGCTTTGATCCGCGGCGGCATCGGGACCGACGCCGTAGCCGGAAATATCGATCGTACCCCGCAGGCCATCCTGCGCCGGTTTCAGTTTTGCAGCCAGGCAAGGGCCTGCCGCCGTGCAACAAAGCGTTGAGGCGATCGAAGACAGAAGCAGGCGTCGATTCAGCATTGCAAATCCTTTGCGTCGGCAGTGCATGAAACATGCCATTGTCGGCCGTGCCGAAATACTACGAATTGTGCGGGCAGACTGGACGAAGCATTGAAATTCAGCAAGACAGCAGCAGTATTCCTCCATTTGAAAATACTTCTTTAGCAAAGGATAACCTCTGGCTGGTAGTAATCGGGGCGAGAAATCAGGAAGACGGCTTGGACGGTGAACCTGTCCGCGGAGGCTTGCTTGACGAAGAACTTGGATTACTCTCGCAGGGACAGCGGCGCCAACGTCGCCAGCAATGACGACACGCAACGCCTGATGGCCGCGGGCCAGCGTCTGGCGGCGGAAGTCTCACGCTTGTTTACCTCCCAGACAGACGACCGTCACTATTGGCTCGAGACGATGGTCAATCACGTTCCTGATTACATCTACGCCAAGGATCTCGAAGGCCGGTTCCTGATCGCCAACCGCGCAACCGTCATCGACAATGGCTTCACGGAAATGGAGGAACTCGTCGGCAAGACCGACTACGACCTGCATCCGCACGACATGGTCGCCAAAACGGTTGAAGCGGAACGGCAGGTCATCGCGACGGGCAGCCCGATCTTCGGAATGGAGGAGCGGGCGTTCATCGACAAGGGCTACGAGCGCTGGCTGATGACCTCCAAGGTGCCGCTGCGCAACAAGCAGGGCGTAACCATCGGCATCGTCGGCGTCTCGCGCAATATCAGCGACCGCAAGAAGGCCGAAAGGCTGCTGCTCGGCCAGGCCCGGCTGCTGGAGATGATCGCCAAGAGCACGCCGCTCGCTGATTTCTTCAAGGAGCTGATCCTGCTGATCGAGGCGCATCTGCCCGGCATCATCGGGTCCATCCTGCTTCTTTCGGAGGACGGCCGGCATCTTCTGACGGGGGCAGCGCCCGGCCTCGACGATGCCTATTGCGCGGCGGTCCACGGCACCGCCATCGGCCCGAAGGTCGGGTCCTGCGGCACGGCCGCCTGGCGCGGCGAACCGGTCTTCGTCGCCGATATCCTGTCCGATCCCCTCTGGGAGGATGTTGCCGATCTAGTGCGGCCCTTCGGTTATCGCTCCTGCTGGTCGATGCCGATCATGTCCTATCAAGGCAAGGTGCTTGGAACCTTCGCGCTCTATTCCCATAAGGTCGGCCTTCCGTCGGCGGAACAGAACGAACTGATTTCGATGGCGGCGCATCTGGCCGGCATCGCCATCGAGCGCCAGCAATCGGAAGAGCGCATCCAGTTCATGGCGCATCACGACGCGCTGACCGGATTGCCGAACCGGGTGTTGTTCGATAGCTGCGTCGCCACCGCCCTGCAACAGGCGCGCATCACCGGCCAGTGGGTGGCGCTCGCCTTTCTCGATCTGGACAATTTCAAGCTGATCAATGATACGATGGGTCATCACGCCGGTGATGAACTCCTGCGTATCGCCGCCGGCCGCATGCTGGACTGCGTGCGCAAGTCGGACATGATCGTGCGTGTCGGCGGCGATGAATTCATCATTCTGCTGACCGGCCTGCCGCCGGATAGCGGCGTCGTAACCTCCCGGCTCGAGACCATTCGCGCAGCGATCGGCGCTCCGCTCGTTCTTTCGGGGCGCAGCCTGCAGGTCAGCTGCAGCATGGGCGTCGTCTGTTATCCCGATCATGGCCAGACGGCAACCGAACTGCTGGCCAACGCCGACTCGGCCATGTACAGGGCCAAGGAAGTCGGCCGCAACAACCTGCAACTGTTTGACGCCGAAATGGCGGCGAAGGTGCGCGCAAAGCTGCGGCGGCACGAGGAACTGCGTGATGCCGTCGCGCGCGGCGAATTCGTGTTGCACTATCAACCGGAGATGAACCTGAAGACCGGCAGGATTTTCGCCGCCGAATCGCTCTTGCGCTGGCAGCACCCCGAGCGGGGCCTTGTCTCGCCGGCGGACATCATCCCGTTGGCTGAGGAAACAGGACTGATCGTGCCGATCGGAGACTGGGTGCTGAACGAGGCCTGCCGGCAGAACAAGGCCTGGCAGGACGCAGGCCTGCCGCCCATCGTCGTCAGCGTCAACGTGTCCGCCCGCCAGTTCCGCGAACGCAACTGGGTGTCGCGGGTGGCGGAAGCGCTTGAGGAAAGCGGGCTGGAGGCCCGGTATCTCGAATTGGAGCTGACCGAAAGCCTGATCATGCAGGATGTCGGCGCGGCGATCGCCACCATGCACGAGCTTCAGGCGCTCGGCGTCCACCTCGCCATCGACGATTTCGGTACCGGCTATTCGAGCCTCAGCGCACTGAAGAGCTTTCCCGTCCGGCGGCTGAAGATCGACCGATCCTTCGTTCAGCATATTCCGGGCGACGCCGACGACATGGCGATTACCGGTGCGATTATCTCGCTTGCGCAAAAGCTGCAGATCGCGGTGATTGCCGAAGGGGTGGAAACCCAGGCGCAGGTCGATTTCCTGCGGGCCAGCGGCTGTGACGACGTGCAGGGCTATTTCGTCAGCCGGCCGGTGAAGCCCTGCGCGTTTGCTGCCCTCATGGCGTGATCCCGCCGCCGCACTGTTGCGCTCTGGACAGGGTCGACAGGCGCTCTCATAGTTGTGAAGAGCCTTGATCGGCGCAAGCCCCGATCCAGCCGCAATTGCCATACTTGTGGCGGGGACCGGTGGATACTGCCGGAGCAATGATTTTTGCGTGGCGTCTTCGGCCGCGCCTTCGCCAATCCGCGTCAACGCCATATATAGAGTTCAATGACACTGTCCAAATCGCTCTCCCGCCGGCAATTTCTCAATCTCTCCGGGCTTGCCGTGGCTTCGGCCGGCCTTGCCGGATGCACCTCCTCGATGAACACCGACCGGTTTCGTGCCGAAACCGCGCCCTATTTCCGCAATCCGGCGCTGGAGGGCCGTTTCAGCGACCCGCGCTATGGAGCGGAACTGGAGGGGCCGGTCTATGGCGGGGAGCCTAGCGGCCTGCCGCCGCAATCGGCCTATTATGCCGAGATGTACGGCCCGAAAATCGATGACGGTTTCAACATACCGGCGGTCCCCTACGAGCAGATCGATGCGCGCTACTATCGCCAGGAGGTGCCCAACACGTTCGGCGAGCGGCCGGGCACGATCATCGTCGATACCGGCGAACGCTTCCTCTATCTGATCCAGTCCGACGGTTCCGCCATGCGCTACGGCGTCGGCATCGGCCGCGAGGGTTTTGCCTGGTCGGGCAGGGGTGTGATCCAGTGGAAACAGAAGTGGCCGCGCTGGAAGCCGCCGAACGAGATGGTGGCCCGCCAGCCGCAACTGGCGCAATACTCGATCGCCAATGGCGGCATGCCCCCGGGCATCGACAATCCGCTCGGCGCGCGGGCGATGTATATCTTCCAGAACGGCGAGGACACGCTTTACCGCCTGCACGGATCGCCGGAATGGCAATCGATCGGCAAGGCCGTTTCATCGGGCTGCGTGCGGCTGATCAACCAGGACGTCATTGATCTCTACGACCGCGTCCGCACCGGCGCGCCGATCCTGGTGATCTGAAACTTTTCGCCCGGTTTCTGCGCCCTTCGCTGCGCGCGGCGAAGGGCAAGCATTTGACCTTGCTCCATAATTCCTTGAGACTTATGGAGCGGCCCTAAGCGCCGTTGTGCTCGTCGAGATGCCGGTTGAGGTCGTGCAGCGCCGAGCGCAGGGCGGCGGCTTCCTTCATGCTGCATCCGGTCGCCTTGCCGATTTCCATCAGGATCCCGAAGGCCTCAGTCTTCAGCGCCACGCCTTTTTCGGTCAGCGCGACGATCACCTGCCGCTCGTCGCCCTTGTCGCGCGTGCGGCTGACGAACCCGGCCGTTTCCAGCCGCTTGAGCAGCGGCGACAGCGTGCCGGAATCCAGCCCCAGCTCCTCGCCAATGCCTTTGACGGTCATGTTGTCGTGCTGCCAGAGCGCCAGAAGCACGAGATATTGCGGGTAGGTGAGGCCGAAGCGGTCGAGCAGCGGCTTGTAGGTGCGGTTGAACGCGTGCGCCACGGAATAGACGGCAAAACAGAGCTGCTGGCCAAGCGCCAGCGCCTCGCCATCCTTGAGATCGTCCTTACGCGTGTCATTTTCGTCGGTCATACAGCGTATCCTCGCAGTTTTGGCGTCGGTTTGCAATTTGCAAAATTATATTGCGTCCGATTAAATTATGCGCTATTGAAAATGACAGCAAATTACCCTGCAATCAACCGCCTGGAACCAAGGAGACAGACCATGCCCATTCTTTACACCACCAAGGCATCCGCAACCGGTGGCCGTGCCGGCCGCGCCGTCAGCGAAAACGGTGTCCTCGATGTGACGCTGACCGTTCCGAAGGAACTTGGCGGCGATGGCGCCACCGGCACCAATCCTGAACAGCTCTTCGCCGCCGGCTATTCCGCCTGCTTCCTCGGCGCACTGAAGTTCGTCGCCGGCAAGGAAAAGGTGAAGATCCCGGATGACGCCACCGTGACCGCAACCGTGGGCATCGGCCCGCGCGACGACGGCACCGGCTTCTACATCAGCCCGTCGATTTCCGTGAACCTGCCGGGCGTCGATCGCGAGGTTGCCGAAAAGCTGGTCGCCGCCGCCCACATCGTCTGCCCCTACAGCCACGCGCTGCGCACCGCGACTGAAATCCCGGCAACGCTGGCCTGAGGCTCTTCGCCTGCTTCAAGAGAAAGAGCCCGGCGGAGCGATCCGCCGGGCTTTTCGTGTCGGGAAGCGTCTTCGTGATGACTGGGCAGAATCAAAATGGCGGCTCCATCCGGAACCGCCGTTTTGGTTTCCAGAACCAGACGGCTCGCTACCGCTTCAGGCTGCCCAGGATGCCGCGCACCAGCGCACGGCCGAGCGAGGAGGCGACGGTGCGGGCGACGGATTTCATTGCGGCTTCGGCGACGGATTCACGCTGGTAGCCGGAGCGGGCGCGGGGCTTTGCCTGCGTCGAAGCCGGTTCGTCGTCGCCGAAGCCGGGCAGGGTCCAGCGGCTGCCGCCGGAGGCTGGCGGCGCTTCTTCCGCCTCGCGCGCGGCTTGCGCCTGTTCCGCCGCCTTGGCGGCGCGCTTGGCCAAAAGCTCGTAGGCCGATTCCCGGTCGAAATCCTCGTCGTAGAGCCCGGCCACCGGGCTGATCTTCATGATGTCGGCGCGCTCGGCCTCCGTCAGCGGCCCGACGCGGCTCGAGGGCGGGCGGATCAGCGTGCGCTCGACCATCGACGGCGAGCCCTTGCCTTCGAGGGTGGAGACCAGCGCCTCGCCGGTGCCGAGATTGGTAATGACCGTTGCGCAGTCGAAGTCCGGGTTGGGGCGGAAGGTGTCGGCCGCCGTCTTTACCGCCTTCTGCTCGCGCGGCGTGTAGGCGCGCAGCGCATGCTGGACGCGGTTGCCGAGCTGCGCCAGCACCGTGTCCGGCACGTCGAGCGGGTTCTGGGTGACGAAATAGACGCCGACGCCCTTGGAGCGGATCAGCCGCACCACCTGCTCGATGCGCTCGAGCAGCACTTTTGGCGCGTCATTGAAAAGCAGATGGGCTTCATCGAAAAAGAACACCAGCTTCGGCTTGTCCGGATCGCCGACCTCCGGCAGTTCCTCGAACAGTTCCGACATCAGCCAGAGCAGGAAGGTGCCGTAAAGGCGCGGGTTCATCATCAGCTTGTCGGCAGACAGCACCGAGATCGCGCCGCGGCCGTCGCGGGTCGTGCGCATGATGTCGGAAACCTTGAGCGCCGGCTCGCCGAAGAAGTGCTCGGCGCCCTGCTGCTCGAGGATCAGAAGTTCGCGCTGGATCGAGCCGGTCGAGGATTTCGAGATGAAGCCGTATCTGTTGGAAAGCTCGGTGGCGTTCTCGCCCATATAGGTAAGCAGCGCCTGGAAATCCTTGAGGTCGAGCAGCGGCAGGCCGCCTTCGTCGGCGATCTTGAAGGCGATGTTGATCACGCCTTCCTGCGCGTCGCTGGCATTCATCAGGCGGGAGAGAAGCAGCGGCCCCATCTCCGAGACGGTGGCGCGCACGCGGTGGCCTTTTTCGCCGTAGAGATCCCAGAAGATCACCGGGAATTCCTGGAAGCTGAAATCGCTAAAGCCGATCTGCTCGACCCTTGTCCTCACCCAATCCTTCTCCTCGCCGATCGCGCCGATGCCGGAAAGGTCGCCCTTCACGTCGGCGCAGAACACCGGCACGCCGGCATTGGAGAAGCTTTCGGCCAGGATCTGCAGCGTCACCGTCTTGCCGGTGCCGGTTGCCCCGGTGATCAGGCCATGGCGGTTGCCGAACTTGAAATCGAGATATTCGGGCTTGTTGATCGTGTCGTCCGGCTTCCGGCTCGTGCCGATGTAGAGCTTCCCGTCCTCGAGCATGGGGGTCCTGTCTCCGTTTTACGATGAAAGCCGCGGGCTCGCCGAACGGCGCGGGGTTTCATCACATTGTTTTCCAAGGGATGTTATAGGAGCAGTGCTTGCCACCGGCAACAGAAGGATTGTAGCGGGTCGGGGGCCGAGCGCGCCCTATGGCCGCATTGTATTCGCCGCGGAGGCATGAAACGATGGTCGGGTTCACGCTGTGGACAGCCGGTTCGAACGGCGCTTGAGTTTCAAGCCGAGATAATTTACGTTGACGTCAACGTCAAAAAATACGAGGAGAATCACCCATGAACGAACTGATCACCCGCGTTGCGGACAATGTCGGTATCGACCCGGCAACGGCTGAAAAGGCCATCGGCATGATGCTCGGCTTTCTGCAGCGCGAAGCCGCCGACGGCCCGGTCGCCCAGATGATCGAGGCCATTCCCGGCGCTGCCGAAATGGTCGCAAAGTTCAACGGCGAAGGCTCGGGCAATGGCGGTGGTCTGCTCGGCGGTCTCCTGAGCGCAGTCGGCGCCGGCGGCGGTGTCATGGCGCTCGGCCAGCAGCTGATGTCGCAGGGCCTCGGCATGGGCGAGATCACCGCCCTTGCCAAGGAAACCATCGGCTATGCCAAGGAAAAGGCCGGCGCAGACGTCGTCGACGAAGTCGTCGCTTCGGTGCCGGGCCTCAGCCAGTTCGTCTGATCAAGACGGTTTCGAGATCGTTCACGGCTGCTTCCCAAGGGTGAAAGCGGCCGTGAATACAGGCAGCGCCAGCCCGGCCCCGGATCGGGCGGTGGACGGGCCGAGAAGATCCATCACCGTGCCCGTCGCACCTGAGCGGATCAGCAAGCTGCCCTTGAATTTTCCCCGAGTTGGTCAAGGTGGAGAGCGGGAAGCTCGCAAGGCCGGAAACGCCAACTCGATCAGAATCGCGCTGGCGAGGTCAGCATCGGAATGGCCGGCTGATTCGTCCACCTCAAAATCAGCCGCGCCGATAGTTCGTCCTCAACAGGATTTTGCCATGGCCGACACGGCGATGTCTTCGTCGGACAGCGTTCTTGACGATATACATGCCTTGTTATATAACGTGTTATATAAATCGGAGTGACCATATGGCTGAAGATGTCGTCCGTGCTTTCGGCTTCCTGAGCCTCGGTACCCGCATGAAGCGGATCGGCGAACGCCTGCAGGCGGACACTCAGAAGATCATCGATGAGATGGGCGTCGAAATCGCGGCAAGCCAGTATCCGCTCCTCGCTGCGGTCGACCGGCTTGGTCCGCTGGCGATCGGCGATTTGGCCGATGCGATGGGTGTGAGCCAGCCCGGCGTCACCCGCAGCATCGCGCAACTCGTCGATCTCGGAGTGCTGCGCGCGGAACCGGCGCCGGATGATCAGCGCCGCAAGCTCGTCAGCCTTACGGCGCAGGGCCAGCGGCTGGTGGATGAAGCAAAAGAGGCGATCTGGCCGCGCATCGAAGCGGCTGTCGCCGATCTCTGCGGCAAGCTCGATGGTCCGCTGCTGGATCAACTGGCAGCGATCGAAGACGGGCTTGCCGCTCTGCCGCTCAACCGGCGTGAACCGAAACCTTGAAACAAACGGGTGTTGAGATGAGCCATATCCTCGACCGGCCGATCTGGAGTGCCCTGGCGACCCGCCATGCGGCCCTTGCCGAAGGCAGTCCCCTGGCAAGACGCTATCAGCCATCCGTCAGCGCCTTTGCCGCTGCTCGCGACGACCGGCCGGAGAGCCTCGAAGCGCTCGGCCGGCTTGCGGCCCGCGACGAAATACTTCTGCTGGCAGAGGCAAACGAAATCGTTCTGCCACGCGGCCTTCAGATCCTCTCCACCGCCGATCTCGTCCAGATGACGGCCGAACAGCACCTGCCCCTGGTATCCGACCCGCGCATCGAGCAGCTGGGCGAAGCCGATGCCGCGGAGATGCTGGCGCTCGCCACCCTGACGAAGCCGGGGCCGTTTTCCATCCGGGCACAGGCGTTCGGCAATTTCTGGGGCGTGAAGATCGATGGCCGGCTTGTCGCCATGGCGGGAGAGCGGATGAAGCAGCCGGGATACACCGAACTGAGCGGCGTCTGCACGCATCCCGACGTTCGCGGCAAAGGGCTTGCGCGTTTGCTGTCGCGGTTCGTCGCGGGACAGATCTTCGCGAAGGGCGATCAGCCCTATCTCCACGCCTATGTGACGAACACGGCCGCCATCGCGCTTTATGAGACAATCGGCTTCAAGATCCGCTCGCCGATAAATGTCGCGGTCGTCGCGCCGGCGGCGTGAGAAATCCCTCTTACGGTTCTGCGATGTGAGGGCCAGACAATTTGCGACCCTCCACCCGCCACATGGGCGGGCGGCGAGATTACGGCCCTTGCCAAGGAAACCATCGGCTATGCCAAGGAAAAGGCCTGCGCAGACGTCGTCGACGAAGTCGTCGCTTCGGTGCCGGGCCTCAGCCAGTTCGTCTGATATCGGAAACCGTTCACGGCCGCTTCGCCGAGGCGGGGCGGCCGTGAACACCACCGGTGCCAGGCCGGCGCCGGTCAGTTCTGCCAGGCCTTGACGGTCTCGGCGATCCATTCGGCCGTCAGCGCCACCGCCGGCACCTTGACGCGCTCCGGATGCGTCAGCAGGAATAGCGGGCGCTCCGCGAGGGCGTTCGGTTCCTCGACCACGTCGAATCGCGCATCCTTTCGTGCAAAGCTCTCCGGCAACATCAGATCGGCACCCAAAGCCAGCGAGGCGGCAATCAGCACGTCGAGGCGGGTCGATGTCAGCACTGTCCGAGCATGCGGCCGCAACCGGTCCAGCGCCTGCATTTCCGGAACATGCGCCAGGCGCTCGCCATAGCGCACCACAACCTTCCCGGCCGTTTCCTCGTTGACGCCGGCCGGGCGGCAGAGATGGAAGCGCAGGGTTCCGAGGCTGCGGATCTTTGTGTCCTGCTCTGCAGTCCTGCCAAAGCGAAGCGCGATATCCGCTTCGCGCCGCTCGAAACTCAGGGATTGATCGTCGGCGACAAAGTCGAGGCTGATGCCGGGATTTTGCCTGGCAAAGACATCGAGCGCCGGAGCGAGAAGGGTTGAAAGTACGAAGCCGACGCTGGTAACGCGGACATGATCCTTCAGTTCCGCAGTCGCCCGCATCAGCGAGGCGATCGACAGCGAGGCCTCCTGCGAGATCGTCCGCAACCGGTCGATGATGCCGGAAAGCGGCGGGGTGGCAACGAGCTTGCCGTCAATGCGATCGAAAAGCGCGCTGCCGATGCGGCGCTCAAGGGCGGCGAGCCGTCGTGACACTGTCGTCTGGTCGACGCCGAGAGCCGCTGCCGCACCGGATAAGGTGCGATGCCGCAAAATGTGATCGAGAAGTTCCAGATCGGCCCAGTTTGAACCTGCATTCATGCAGCTTTGTCCTTGAAAATTTCGGGTATCCCTGTGTCCGCGCAGATTGGTAGTCTTGGCCATTCCAATCCGCAAGGGAGTTTTTTCATGACCGATACGACGATGCCCGCCACCACGATCCTCTCGCTCGCAGGTGTGGTCCTGACCCCACCCGTCCTTTCGGACGCGACCCTGATCCTGATCGATTACCAGAATGAATATCTTTCCGGACCGCTGACCCTGGTTGGAGCGGACGTCGCGCTGGAGCGGGCGGCGATCCTTCTGCAGGCCGCACGCGCGGCCGGGACGCCGATCATTCATGTCGCGCATCGGGGCGAGGCGGGCGATCTCTTCGACCGGGGCGCGTTCAGGGGCGCGTTTATCCCGGCTGTCGCGCCTGTGGAAGGCGAGGCGGTCGTCGAAAAGACCTATGCCAATGCCTTTGCCGCAACCGATCTCGAAGCCCTCGTCGGCCCGGCCGGCACGAAAATCGTCGTGGCGGGGTTCATGACCCATAATTGCGTCTCGTCCACCGTCCGTGCTGCTCGCGATCGCGATTATTCGATTACGGTCGCGGGCGACGCCTGCGCCACGCGTGACCTGCCGCTACCGTCGGGCGTCGTGCATGCGGTTGACCTGCATCGGGCGACGCTGGCAGCCTTGGCCGACACGCACGGTTTGATTGCCGATGTTGCCGAGCTGGTCCGCTAGAGTCCGGCAAAATGGCCGTCGGACCATGCTCCGGCGGCCCAAAGAGCCTGGCGCTCAGGCCGCCTCGTCCCAGACGGGGGCGAGGCCCTGCGGGTTGACGATGCGGCCATCCGGCTTGGCGAGCAGGTGGATCGCCTTCATCTCGTCGGTCGACAGCACGAAATCGAAAATGCCGAAATTCTCGGCCAGCCGCGATTGCGTTGCGGTTTTCGTCAGGGCGACGACGCCGTGCTGCTGGATCAGCCAGCGCAGCACCACCTGCGCGGCGGTCTTGCCATGATGGCTGCCGATGTCGTTGAGCACCGGATCCCTCGGCACGCGGCCGTCGGCCATGGCGTAGTAGGCGGTGATCGACATGCCGAGACGGTCGGCATCTTCCAGCACCTTCAACTGGTCGAGGTAAGGGTGATATTCCACCTGGTTGGTGACGAGGGGTGCTGCGCTCAGCCGTGCGGCCTCGTCCATCTGGCGGGTGTTGAAGTTGCTGACGCCGATATGGCGGACCTTGCCGGTCTGCTGGACGGCATTCAGGCGCTCGATCTGCTCGGCAAGCGGCACCGGGCTTCCCGGCCAGTGCAGCAGCAGGAGATCGACATAGTCGGTTTTCAGCTTCTGCAGGCTTTCGTCGACGGAAGCCGAAAAAGCGCCTTGCCTGTAATTGTCGACCCAGACCTTGGTGGTGAGGAAGATATCGGCGCGCGGCACGCCCGACTGCTGGATGGCGGTGCCGACTTCCGCTTCGTTGCCGTAGATCTGTGCGGTATCGACATGGCGAAAGCCAATCTTCAGGGCTTCCGGCACGATGCGCAGCACGTCCGGGCCGGGCATGCGGAAGGTGCCGAAGCCGAGGGCGGGAATGGCGGCGCCGTTGGCGTTGACGATCGGTTGCATGAAATTTTCCTTTTCGAGGCGGCCCGGCCTGCACTGCCGGGCGTTTTGAATGAAACAGGCCTATAGATGTGGCAGGCGTGGATCGGGTCAAGCCAGCCTCTGCGGGGCCGCTTTTCCGTCAGGCGGTCTGGGCAACGGGCTCCGGCCTGCGATCCAGCATGCTGCTGATCAGGGTGAGAACCAGCGCGCCGGCAACAAGAATTGCACCCACCCATGGCGTCGCCTGCAGGCCGAGCGGCGAGGCGACCACCAGGCCGCCGATCCAGGCGCCGGCGGCAATGCCGAGATTGAAGGCGGCGATGTTGAGTGCCGAGGCGACATCGACGGCACCGGGGCGGTGCTGCTTGGCCAACTGCACGACATAGAGCTGCAGGCCGGGCACGTTGGCAAAGGACAGAAAGCCAAGGGCAGCAAGCGTGATCAGGGCAGGGATCGCCGAGACCGAGGTGAGGGTGAACAGCGCCAGCACGGCAGCCTGGGCGGCAAACAGAATGGTCAGCGCCTTCACCGGATTGCGGTCGGCGATGCGGCCGCCGACGATGTTTCCTGCAGCGATCGCAAGGCCATAGAGCACGAGCACCAGGCTGACGGAGGAGGCGGCAAAGCCGGTGACCTCTTCAAGCATCGGCGCAAGGAAGGTGAACGTGACGAAGGTGCCGCCATAGCCGAGCGCCGTCATGCCGAAGACGAGGAGCAGGCGGCCCGAGCCGAGCACGCGGACCTGATCGAGAATGCTGGCCGGGGCCGCCTTGGACAGCGTTGACGGCAAAAGCGCGGCGATTGCGGTCAGCGCGATCGCGCCAAGCCCTGCGACGGCCCAGAAGGTGGCGCGCCAGCCGAAGGTCTGGCCAATGACGGTGCCGAGCGGAACGCCGGTGACGATGGCGACCGTCAGCCCCATGAACATCAGCGCGATGGCCGAGGCACGGCGGTTGGCCGGCACGAGATCGGCGGCAATGGTCGCGCCGACGGAGAACGGAGAGGATGCGGGCGACGAGCAGCATTTCATAGGAGGGGCTGAGTGCAGACAACGTGTTGCCGGCAATGAACAGCATCATCAGGCCGAGAAGCAGCGGCTTGCGCTCGATCCGGCCGGTCAGGGCGGTGAGGATCGGCGCGCCGAAAGTGACGCCGAGCGCATAGATCGACACGATCAGCCCGGCGAGCGGCAAGGTGATGGCGAGATCGGTGGCAACCGTCGGCAACAGGCCGACAATGACGAATTCGGTGGTTCCGATCGCATAGGCCGCGATCGTCAGTGCATAGAGGGCAAGAGGCATGGGAGCACCTTTGGTCGCCCGTGGGAGGCCGGGCTTGGGTTGGCGGCGGCTCACAGGATCCTCCGGGCCGCCGCTGGGTTTCGTTGGGCGGACTATGGATCACAGGGACTTGCGCGATAATCGAGAGGAATGGATAAATACCTGTGAAACGAATTCACAGGAGAGAGTGGGATGGACAACTGGGCAGGGGAGATGGAGGTGTTTGTCGCGGCGGCGGAATTGCAGAGTTTTTCCGCAGCCGGGCGGCGGCTGAAGCTGTCGCCGTCCGCTGTCAGCAAGCTCGTCACCCGCATCGAGGATCGCCTCGGCACGCGCCTTCTGGTGCGCACGACGCGCTCGCTGCTTCTGACGCCGGAAGGGGAAATCTATCTCGCCCGGGCGCAACGCATCCTCGCAGACATCGCCGAGACCGAGCGGCTTGTCGCCGAGGGTGGCCGGGCAACGCCGCGCGGCCTGCTGCGTGTCAATGCCTCGGTCGGCTTCGGCGAATGCTACGTCCTGCCGCTTGCCGGTGAATTCCTGGCGCTCTATCCGGAGGTCCGGCTCGAACTGTCGCTATCGGACAGCCTCATCGACCTGATCGAGGAGCGGACCGACGTGGCGATCCGCGTCGGCCCGATGCGCGATTCGTCCCTGAAGGCGAGGAAGCTGCTCGACAGCCATCGCATCACGGTCGCCACGCCGGGGTATATCGAGCGCCACGGCGAGCCGAAAACACCCGCAGATCTGGCGGCGCACAATTGCATCACCTTCACCTTCGGCAGGACGCCCGGCGAATGGCCGTTCCGCGATCCGGGCGTTGCCTCCGTCTATCTGAGCCCGGCTTCGGGCAATGTGCAGGCGGCGAGCGGCTCGATTGCCCGGCACCTCTGCCTGCAGGGGCTGGGCATTGCCCGCATCGGCAAGTTCCACGTCGAGCGGGATCTCGAAAGCGGCGCTCTGGTCGAGGTGCTGAAGGACTACAATCCGATCGAGCCGGAACAGTTCTATGCGGTCTTTGCGGGCCACGAGCATCTCGCGGCCCGCATCCGGGCGTTCATCGACTTTTTGGCCGAGCGGGTATGACGGCAAAGGCGGACACCGCCCGCAGGTTCAATCCCCTATTCGGCAGCCTTGAGGGATGTGATGATGGCCTGGAGTTCGGGGCCGTGCTGTTCCTGCATGCCCTTCGTGCCCCAATAGGTGATGACCAGAAGCTTGCCCTCCTTTGGCGACAGGAATGAAAGGCCGATGCTGACGTCGCCGTCATTGTCGCTGCCGGACCAGTCGAGATTGGTCATGTCCATGCCGTTGAGTTTCTCGCTGCTTTCCTTCTGCGTCGACGCGTCGATCTTGACGCCGTTCTTTTCAAGGAAGGCAACGGCGTCTTCGACTACCTTGTCGGTCGTTTCGCCGTCGGCGATGTCGATGGAGATATAGATGGCGCTGTCGCCCGACGTGGCGTCGATACCGCTCTCAGTCTCCTTCGGGCCCCAGTCGTCGGGGATCGTGATCGATGCGATCGGCGCGTCGCTCGGAAAATTCAGGGTCGCGGCATGGGAAGCGGCGGCCGGCAGGAAAGCGGCGATGACGGCCGCGGCAATGGTCTTTTTCATGGATGTCTCCGACGTTCAGCGTTCGTTTGAATCTTGCGGCTGACCGCCGCCGCATGGCATCGCCATTTCTCTTCCCGTCTTCCCCGGATCAAGAAATCAGATGGTTCGCAGCTCAGAGATACGCGAAAACTCTTAAAGGCATGCTCTCCAAATTTGGGTGAAATTCCATTTGTGCGGATCACCCTGCATCTCTCTTATGGCTTGACTGGCAGGATGGCTCTGGCAATTTGATGCGGCACGATCCTCCCCATCCTTTTCTTCCCGTGCTGATCCCTGGTCCCGATGCCCAGACTGCGAAAAATGTCCCTGACGCCTGATCTCGTGGCGCTCTGTCACCGCGACATTGTCGATCCAGGTCCCGACGGGCGCTGGACCGCCATTACCGACGAAGGCTACAGGGATCTTGCCGAACGGCTCGAGCGGGAGAGCCTCGGGCAGCCGCTATGGGTGTTTGCCTATGGCTCGCTGATCTGGAAGCCGGAGTTCGAGGCGATCGACAGGCAGCGGGCGACCGCGTTCGGCTGGCACCGGTCCTTCTGTCTGCATATCAATCGCTGGCGCGGCTCGCATGAGCAGCCGGGCTTGATGATGGCGCTGGAGCGCGGCGGGCGATGCGACGGTGTGATCTATCGCCTGCCGGACGGCGATCGCATCGGGCAGATCGAGCGCATGCTGCGGCGAGAAGTCAGTTCCTTCGAAAATATCGACGCCGTCCGATGGCTGCCGGTAAAATCCGAGAGCGGCCCATGCCGTGCGCTGGGGTTCTGGGTGGGGGCGAAGGGCGAGCGCATTCTCTCCCGCCGGCCGCTGGATGAGGTCGCGGGCATCCTGGCGCGCGCCTGCGGTCATTTCGGATCCTGCGCGGAATATCTCTACAACACCGTTTCTCACCTCGAGGATTTCGGCATCCGCGACCGCAATCTCTGGCGGCTGCAGCAGCTTGTGGCAGAGGAGATCAGGTCGATCCACGGGCCGGCCATCGCCTCGCCGTCGTAACCGCGAAGCGGAAACGCGGATGCGTTCGACGTGTTTCGGCGCTTCAGTGTTCGGCGCGTTGCGCCCCATGCGCCCTGACGATGGCGTCCGCTTCCTTGCCGTACAGTTCCTCGAAATGATCGAAAGTCTTGGAGAAATAGCCGATGCCTTGCGTCGCCGAGCGCAGCGCTCGCGCCAGTTCGTCGAGCGCGCCGCCGGGAACAAGGGCCCGGAAGATGTCCCATCCCTTGGCGGTTTCGTCCCGGTCGAAGCCGAGGACCTGACCCTTCAGCGCCGAGACGATCTGCACGAGGCTGCCCGAATAGACCGACGGAATGTGGATTTCGCTGCGGAAGACCGGCTGCATCAGCACGGCGGATCCTTCGGCCAGCGCCTGCCGCACTCCCATTTTCGCCGCGGTCCGGAACGCGTATTCCGAGCTGTCGACGGTGTGGTGCTGGCCGTCGGTTAGCGTCACGCCGACGTCGATGACCTCAAAGCCGAGCGGACCTTTCTCCATCGCCTCGCGCGCGCCCGCTTCGACGGCGGGGATGTAATTGCGCGGAACGACGCCGCCCTTGACGGTTTCGCCAAAGGTGAACCCCTGGCCGCGCTCGTTGGGGTGGATGCTCAGTTTCACATCCGCGAATTGCCCGGCACCGCCGGTCTGCTTGCGATGGCGGTAGTGGACCTCCGACGGCTTCGATATCGTCTCGCGGTAGATCGGGCTGGGTGGTCGGTCAGTGACGGCGATGTGAAAGACGTCGGACAGGGTCCGGCACAGGTCGCGCAGGTGCACCGGCCCCTGGGTGCAGACGAGCTGGGCGCCGGTCCCTTCCTCTTGGCGGACCTTCAGGCCTCGATCCGTCTCGGAAAGCTTGGCCAGCGTTTCGGAGAGCTTGTTCTCATCCCGCTCGCTGCCCGGCACGAGGATCCGCTCGAGCATCGGCGTCGATGCTTCCGTCCACTCCGGCGGGGCCACGGCCGCGTCGGAGCTCAACAGCGAGGGAACCGGCAGGTGGTCGGACTTGACCGTCGCGAAAACGTCTCCCGCCGCCGGGACAAACGGCGCGTTCGACCGGCCGTTTGCGGGATCCTGCACGGCCCCGAGCGTGGCACTGCCGAGCGACGCGCCTTGCTTCAGGCCCTCGCCGAGCGCACGAACGAGCACGGTCTTGCCGACATTCTGGCGATGATAGGCATGGAAGCTCGCGGCCGCCAGCTTGCCTGCGTCGATATTGGCTGCGCGGGCAAGGCGCTCGCGCAGCGCCTCGACAGGCGGCGCCTCATGGCGCAGCGCCTTCATCAGCCGCATCATGCCGTTGCCATGGCTGGCGGCACCGATCAGCACCGGGATGATCTTGTTTTCCTTCAGAATCCGCGAGGAGATGGCATAGAGCGCGTCGCTGGGCGGCTCGCGGTCTTCGATCAGTTCCTCGAGAAGCCAGTCGTCGAATTCCGACAGATGTTCCAGAAGCTCGGTGCGCGCCTCATGCTCGCGTTCGGCGGCGCTTTCGGGGATCGCGATTAGCGCCGACGTCTGGCCTTCGCGGTAGCGCCACGCCCGTTCCGAAATCAGGTCGCAACTGCCGACGATCCTGTCGCCCTCGCGGATCGGAATCTGACGCAGCAGAAGCGTGTGGCCGGCATAGTCCTGAAGGGCTGCGATCACGTCCCTGAGCCGCCCCCTCGGCTCGTCCATGCGGTTGACGAAGAGGATGCACGGCGTTCCCGAAGCCTCGATCACCCGCAGATAGGGGGCGGCCAGCACGGCCTCCTCGGGGGCGGGCGAAACACACAGGATACAGGCATCGCTGGCAAGAAGCGCATGTTGCGCATGCACCAGCGCTTCGTTGCCCCCGGGCGCATCGAGCGCGCACCACGGTTCGTTTCCGAATGTGAATTCCGTGAGGTTCAACCCGTAGGGGGAATTGGATTTTCTCGGCGCGCCCTCCAGCGAGCCGAGCTTTTCCACGACTGTCGATTTTCCGGTTTGCGAGGGTCCAAGTACAGTAAAGCAGCGCATGAGCGGTCCTCCCCTGCCATAAGCACAATTCTCGGCCCTCACAGGATGCCCTGAACCGGCGCGCCGCGCCAGAGGGGCAATTGTTCTTATTGGTTAAAGCGCGATGCTAGAGCTTGACCGCCACCAGAAACAGCCGCGGGAATTTCAACAGCACATGCCCGTCGGCGAGCGGCGGGTAGGCCTCCCGGATCCGCCGGAGATAGGCGGCGAGATAGGCCGCGCGCGCAGCCGGCGGCAGGGCGTCGAGATAGGGGCGAAGGCCGGTGCCCTGCACCCATTCGACGATCGCTTCGGCATTGGCCAGGCGATGATAATAGATCGTATGCCAGACATCGATCTTGATCGATTTCGGCGCCAGCCGGTCGAGATAGACGGAGGGGGCGGCAAGGGCGTTGCGGCGGCCGCGGTTGACGTAGAATTCGCTAAAGCGGGGATCTTCCGCCAGCTCGCGCATGAAGGCATGCGTCGGTTCGTCGAGATTGTCCGGCATCTGTACGGCAAGGGTGCCGCCGGGGATAAGGTCATCCATCAGCCGGTCGAAGACATCGAGGTGGTCCGGCAGCCATTGGAACACCGCGTTGGCGAAAAAGAGCGCCGCCGGTTCGCGCGGTGCCCAGCGCGCCAGGTCGCCTTTTTCGAAGCGGGTATGCGCCATCCGCTTGCGCGCCGCCGCCAGCATGTTCTCGTCGCTGTCGACACCCGTCAGAAGATAGGCCGGGAAGCGGTCTTGGACGAGTTCCGTCGAATTGCCGGGGCCGCAGCCGAGGTCGTACAGGGCGCCTTCGGGCAGATTTGGCACGTGGCCCAGCAGATCGCGCGCCGGCCAGGTGCGCTCGTCCTCGAATTTCATGTATTGTTCGGCGGACCAGGCCATCGGCTTTCTCCATCGGCGCACAGCACTGCCGCGTCCCCGGACGCGCAAAGGTCGCTTTAACCATTTGATATGCTAAATAATTTTCCCTTGGATCGATTGCAGTTCAAGGAACTATGCAGCGGCACATGTTGCCCAAAAGTCTGAGGCGGTTTTGCGGTAACGGGACGCGCGAAACAAAAATAAAACGCGTGCGCGCTACAGGCTTTCCAGCGACGGCAGGATCAGCGACGGACCGAAATCGGCATATTCGTCGGGCATGTCGCCGCGATTGATCCAGACGGTGCGGAAGCCGAATTTGGTGGCGCCGGCAACGTCCCAGCGGTTGGACGACTGGAACGAGACGACGTTCGGGTAGAGCCGGTAGGTGGTCGTCACCATGTCGTAGACTGCGGGCGCGGTCTTGAAGGCGCGCACCGTCTCGACGGAGAAGATGTCGTCGATGATCAGGTCGAGGCCGGCCTTCTTCACCGCCGATTGCAGCATCTGCGGCGTGCCGTTCGACAGGATGGCGATGCGCGCGCCGCGGCTCTTCAGGCTTTTCAGCACGCTCGGCACTTCCGGATAGCAGTCCAGATGCCAATAGGCGTCGAGCAGCGAGGCCTTGAGCTTCGGGTCGGCGGACGGAAACCGCGCAAAGGCATGGTCCAGCGCCTGTTCGGTCAGCGTCCAGAAATCGGCATGCGCCCCCATCAGCGTCCGGATCCAGGAATATTCGAGCTGCTTGGCGCGCCAGAGGTCGGAAAAGGCCTGGCCCTCCGGCCCCATCTCGCCCGCATGTTTGCGCACCGCCGCGTGAACGTCGAACAGGGTGCCATAGGCATCGAAGACATAGGCCGCATGAGACATCAAAAACCTCCCGTCATTCCCTTCGCGCCGGCCTTTTTCCAAATGCGAAAAGGAATCGGCCGCCTGATCGCCGCTTGAATACGGTTCTTTGCCGGGATCATGTCAAAAATTTGTGCGTTGCACAATCATTCTTCAAGAGAAAGCGGCTCAACTTTTTGCCGGTTTCCAGACCTTGGCCGGAAACCGCAGCGCCTGCTTGGCCAGGCGTCCCTTGAGCCCGAGCACCGTATCGCAGAGACCGGTCACGTGCCGGTTGGGCTTGGCCTCCGGCCTCAGCCCATGCAGCGCTGCCGCCGCCTCTTCCGGTTCCATGTAGCGGGCGAGAATGCCGAGCGTCAGCGCCGTCGAGCGGCCGATGCCGCGCAGACAGTGGACCAGCAGATGCGCATCCTCCGGCAGGCTGTCGATAAAGCCGAAGGCCCGTTCGATCGCGTCGGCCCGCGCCGCTTCAGGCTCGTCGGGATCGGTGACGTCGCCGAACAGAAGTTCCAGATGCCGCTCCGCCGGCAGCTCGATCATCGACAGAAGCTTGGTTCCCGGCGCCCGGATCGAGATCAGGTGGCTCGGTGCCCAGAGCGCCCGATTGTGCCGCGCCTCGGTCTGCGAGGCGACGATCACCCGGATCGGCCAGCCGTTCGGGTGGGAAGGATTGCCGTCGAGCAAGGGCGCATAAAGCGCGTCCGCCTGCTTTTCAGCCGTCCGCCTTTCAACTGCAAGTGCCATGGTCGCCTCTTTGATTCCGTTGCCTATATGAAAATAGCGGCGCTGCCGGGAAGGGGAAAGTGAAAAAAGCCGGTGATCGCGCAAGGGTGGTGGACTCCGGGCGCCGCCAGGCGGATTCCCCGCAATAGTCATTGTGCGTTGCAATATAAATGCTGTCCGCTATTGTGACGGCATGATGACAAAGAAGTTTTTCAAATGGCTGGCATGGATCGTGCTGGCCGCGCTTGTATTCGTGACCGTCTCGCCCATTGGACTTCGCCCCCACACACTGACGTCGGTCGGATTGGACCGCGCCGCCGCGTTTTTCCTGGCGGGTGCTGTTTTCGCCGTCGCCTATCCGAGGAGATGGATGTCGCTGGCGCTCTTTCTCGTCTTCTCGTCATTCGCGATCGAAATGCTGCAGGAACTTTCCCCGACCCGGCATGCGAGGCTAGACGACGCCCTGGTCAAGGCCGTGGGGGCCGTGGCCGGCATCATCGCCGGCAAGCTTGCCCTGACCATACGGCGCGGTATTCTCGCCCGCCGGCTGGCCAGATCCTGACGCGCCCGCAAGGGGCGGCAAGCGTCAAAGCAGCGTCGACAAACGGCTGGGTTCGACCGGCAAACGCTGCGGAAGCCCCATCTGCGCCATCCTCGACCCGTGGGGGATTCAGCCACCGGGCGTCTGCGCGGGCGAGGGGCCTCGCCCGCAGCGTCCTGCGCGCCATCATTTCTTTTTAGCGGCTGCCTTTTTCACCGGCTTTTCCACGACCGGCTCCTGGCCGAGCCGCAGGGCCTTCAGCATTGCTGTTTTCTTGTTTCGCGCCACAAGTTCCGCCTTGATGATGGCAAGAGCGGCAGCGGAGGTCTCGTCCTGGCTGCGACGCACGGTGACTTTGGCAAGCGTCTTGGTGTCGGTTTTATCGGTCAATGTCTGAACTCGCTTTGCAATGCTGAAGGAAAGGGAAGGGAGATTGCTCTCCCCGTCGCCGTCAAAAGACCGCGAGATATTTCAGCAGCGAAACAATGCCGATGATGATCACGATGATCTGGACGATCTGCTTGGCACGGCCGTCGATCGGCAGCCTCGCAACAAGGTAGAGAACAAGCACGATGACGAGAAACGTGATCAGAATGCCGATCAGCATGGATGATGCCATTATCCCACTCCATGAGCAACGACGCATTGTTGCGACCACGGGTGAAATAGGGCGCATCGCGCCAAATGGAAGTTGTAACGGCCGGAATAATCGCCGCGATGTTGCGCGTACCGGCCGGGCCTCGCCCTGAAGGGCTAAAACTGCGTGATCACGCTGATCCCCAGATCCTGCGCCGTGTCCATCGTCATCAGCGCCGGCACCGCTTCTTCGAGGCTGATGTGGCGGCCGATCAGTTTTTGCGGGTTGAGCTTGCCGGTTTCGAGCATCGCCATCATCGCCTCATAGCGCCAGGCCTGCATGCCGTGGCTGCCGTAGATTTCGAGCTCGTGGCCGATCACCTGCGCCATCGGGATCTGCGGCGCCGCATGTTCGCCGAGCATCAGGCCGACCTGCACATGACGGCCGCGGCGGCGGAGATTCTTGATCGAGTTGAAGCAGGTGACGGGCGAGCCGAGCGCATCGATCGAGACATGGGCGCCGCCCTTGGTGATCTCGCGCACGGCTTCTGCGATATCGCCGGTGACGCTGCCGTCGATGGTGGCGACGGCGCCGAGCTCGCGGGCGAAGGAAAGCTTCGTCTCGGAAATGTCGATGCCGATGACATTGGCGCCGAGCGCCGACGCGATCATGATCGCCGACAGCCCGACGCCGCCGCAGCCATGCACCGCCACCCATTCGCCGCCACGCACGCGGCCCTGGTCGACGATGGCGCGGAACGAAGTGGCAAAGCGGCAGCCGAGGCTGGCGGCGGTGGCGTAGTCGAGGCTGTCGGGCAAATGCACGAGGTTCTGGTCGGCATAGTCGATGGCGACATATTCGGCGAACGAGCCCCAATGGGTGAAGCCCGGCTGGAACTGGTTCGGGCAGACCTGGGCATTGCCGGAATGACACTCGCCGCAGCGGCCGCAGCCGGAGACGAAGGGAACGGTCACCCGGTCGCCGACCTTGTAGCGCATAACGCCCTTGCCCTTGGCGGCGACGGTGCCGGCCAGTTCATGCCCCGGCACGTGCGGGAGCGAAATATCCGGATCGTGGCCCATCCAGCCGTGCCAGTCGCTGCGGCAGAGCCCGGTCGCCTCGACCTTGATGACGACGCCGTCCTTGCTCGGTGTCGGGTCCGGCAGCATGCGGATATCGGGGGTCTTGCCGAAGGCGTCATAGTACATGGCTTTCATCGGTGCGGTCCTTCATGTCACAGTTGAGCCTATCTACCCGCGTCTGGCGCACGCATCCAGATTGGACGGTATGACTTTTTTTGATGTACCTATTTACCCTGTTTCTCGATTTTCCGGCTATTGCGGATATCAGAACGACGAAAAAACAGGAGACCGTCATGGCCGTCGACACATCCCCGCGCAGCACCACCTGGACCTATGTCGATGGCGAGTGGCTTTCGGGCAATCCGCCGCTGATCGGCCCGACCTCGCATGCCATGTGGCTCGGCTCGACGGTGTTCGACGGCGCCCGCTGGTTCGATGGCATCGCGCCCGATCTCGACCTGCATTGCCAGCGCGTCAACCGCTCGGCTCTGGCGCTCGGCCTCAAGCCCGTGGTGACGGCGGAGGATATCGAGGATCTTGCCTGGGAAGGCTGCAAGAAATTCGACGGCAAGACCGCCGTCTATATCAAACCGATGTACTGGGGCGAGCATGGCTCGGCAAGCAGCGTTGTCACGGTCGATCCGGAATCGACCCGTTTTGCGCTCTGCCTGTTCGAGGCGCCGATGGGCGGCGGTAACGGCGGCATGTCGGTCACCGTTTCCCCCTTCCGCCGGCCGACGATCGAATGCATGCCGACCGATGCCAAGGCCGGCTGCCTCTACCCCAACAACGGCCGCATCCTGGCCGAGGCCCGCACGCGCGGCTTCGACAATGCGTTGGTGCGCGACATGCTCGGCAATATCGCCGAGACCGGCTCGTCAAACGTCTTCATGGTCAAGGACGGCGTCGTCTTCACGCCGGCCGCCAACAAGACCTTCCTCGCGGGCATCACCCGATTGCGCGTCATGACACTGCTGCGCGACGCCGGCTTCGACGTGGTCGAGACCACGCTGACGCTCTCCGATTTCGAAACCGCCGACGAAATCTTCACCACCGGCAACTATTCCAAGGTCCTGCCCGTCACCCGCCTCGACGACCGCGACCTGCAATCCGGCCCGATCGCGGCCAAGGCGAAGGACCTTTACATGGACTGGGCACATTCGACGGGCCGGCAGGATTTGTGAGGATGCGGCAGATCGGCCATCCGCCGGAAAGCGGATGGCTCTTTCTCGGAGGGCAGGAGGGGGCTGCTGGTGGGGGCCAAAACGGTTTTCAAGGGGCGGGAAGAATTATTAGTCTTTCTCGCCAGCCGCCGACTTGGCCGCCCGCTTGGCAACACCCTTGTCGTACGTGTCCTTCCACCACGGCAGCAAATCACCCGGCTCGAACGGGTATTTCTTCACCTGCCGCACATCCGGAACAGCCGCTGTCCTTACCTCGCGAATGCTCCAGCCGTTGAACTGGTTCTCATGCGCCGCCGCTCGGAACGTCTCCAGCAGGTCATCGCCGGT
Organism: Rhizobium giardinii bv. giardinii H152; assembly: GCF_000379605.1. Classification (GTDB taxonomy): domain Bacteria; phylum Pseudomonadota; class Alphaproteobacteria; order Rhizobiales; family Rhizobiaceae; genus Pararhizobium; species Pararhizobium giardinii. The sequence goes on from NZ_KB902735.1 coordinate 78,199, forward strand.
GGACCGGCTCATGACGTTCTCTAGCTCGTGGATAGACACGAACAGCGGGGTACGCTTGTCGGCGGCCGTCATCTCCGGCTCTTTCTGTCCTGCGATCTTCTCCGCTTCAGCAATCATCGCTGTCCGCAGCTCGGCCGAAGTTTGCGTCCATGGCTCCATGGTCAGCACCACAGCCGCCACTTCCTCCGCAAGTTGATGCTGGATGATGCCGCGTCGAACATGGGAGAAGAACCGCCAGAGCTGGAAAACCGCATTGGCGATCTGATCGTATTGGCTCTTGGCGTCGGCTGCCGGGTCATTGGCATACTGCGCCTGAAACGACAGCTTGGTGGCCTTGCACTCGAACACCGCGACGATTTCTCCGTCACGGAGCATCAGTACGTCGGGCGTCTCGGCGGGATTGTTCTTGTAGGTGTAAGGCTGCGCCGGCTGCGGGTCGAACTCGGGCAGATAAGCCCGGATGGTGTTCCGCGCGTATCCCTCGAAGCGGCTTCGCGCCTCATTCATTACCCCGGTGGGAGCTGCGATAAGGTCGAAATAGAGCCCGACCGTCGAACGGAGCAGCAGGAACTCGGGGAAGGGAGCGATGTAATGGTTGCGCGGTGCCGCCCGGATAATCGGCCGCACGCGCAAGTAGCTGGGATGATAGGCGGCCGGAATGGCATTCCCCGCCGCCAGCTTCTTGTAAAGCTCGAAGGATTCCCGGCGGGCGGTCCACAGTTCCGCCGACACCATGCCCATCGTCTTTTCCATTGCGCCTTCGGCAAGCTCGACCGGCAGTTTCCCGGCCAAGGGCACATTCCATGCCGCCTGCTGGGTTTGGACATAGAGGCAGAAGCAGCAGGCCATGAAGTCCTGAACGGTCAGGCCATGGGTCTTCCCGAAGTAATCTGCGCACTGGCCCTGACCATAGATGAAAGCATGGCGGTAGATGTTCGCCACGTTTTCCCAGCCGGTCTGCCATGGAAACTGCCGGTGCGCGATGCGGTGGAACTCCCGCATGATGGTGTCGCCGGTAAGTTTCTTACTGTCTTGCTGCTCTACTGCCTTCAGCAGATTGATTGTATCGGCAAAATCGCTGAACTCCGTCGTGTTGATGGGCTTCTTCATGAAGTCCGGCACCACGTCCTTCCGCATGTTGAGCGTCAGTGTGATGATGCTCTCCATCTCCCATTTGTAGGCCATGTATTTCGATTCCATATCCGTCGTCTCCACTTCGACGGGATGGCGAATAAGCCCCTTCGCCTGGGCGACGCGGTTGCTCTGGAGGGCATGGATGGCCCATACCATCAGCAGGACGCGGCGGTCATCGGTATCCGACAGGCGACGCAACAGGACTTCAATCGGCTTCGCCTTGGGGTGGTAGGCGTGCATGGGGTTCTTGGGCATGGCCTTGGGTAGGGTTGGCCGGATGCGGGAGCCCCACCCGCGTACGGTTGGCACCCAATCGCGGTGGAAAAAGCCGTAGTGGGAAGTCGAGCGCAGGTAGATATCCCGAATATCCGGAAGGACTTTAGTCAGTGGCGCGCTTCCTGTAGTGGGACACGCGATCCTCCGTGACAGTGACGCTGAGGAGGTATTCGTTCATGGCAATGTGGTTGTCGACCCGCTCCATAATGGTGCCGATGGCCTCGGTCGCGGGGAAGGTCCACGTTTTGCGGGTCTGGTACAGTTTGTAGAGCTGCGAGCCGTCCTGCGGGTTCAGGCCGTCCTCGTCGCGGTTCATGATATCGGCGGTAACGACGTAATTCTTTTCGGTCATGTCTGCTCCTCGATTTCAGCGCTCCAAAGTAGCAGATTCGGCCAAATTCAATCCAGTCGGGATCCACCGCCCACGCAAAAGACGGGTTGAGCTGCCCTCCCGCGATGGCTATGTGGTGCATCTCAAGCGAACCTCGCAAGCAACAAGGCGTATCCAGGCATGATCCCAGAATTCCTCGTCACCCATTCCGGTGGCTTCCATGCCGACGAACTGTTGTCGAGCGTCGTCCTTACCCGGCTTTTCCCGCAGGCGCGCATCACCCGCAGCCGGGCGCCGGAATGGCTCGCACCCGGTCCGGACCGCATCATCTACGATGTCGGCGGCGCCTATGATCCTGATGCCCGCATCTTCGATCATCACCAGCGCGGTGCGCCGCTGCGCGACGACGGCCAGCCCTACAGTTCGTTCGGATTGATCTGGAAGCACTTTGGCCGCGACTATCTCGCCGCTTCCGGCGTTCCGCAAGCGCATGTCGAGACGATCCATGGCTCTTTCGATACGAGCTTCGTGCTGCCGGTCGATCTGGTGGACAACGGGGCGCTCAGCCCCGCCGTTGCCGGAAAGCTGGCGGGGCTCACCTTGCCTGCGCTGCTGGAAACCCTGAAGCCCGTTTTCGACGAGACCGATCCTGAAGCCGACGATCGTGCTTTCCACGCGGCATTGGCCGCAGCCCGCAGTTTTGTCGAGGCAAGGATCGCCCAAAGTGCTGCCAAGCTGCGGGCCGAGGCGCTGGTGAACCAGGCCATCGTCGATGCGGGCGAAGCGCGTATCCTGGAACTGCCGATGGGAATGCCGTTCCGTCCCGCCATCGTCAAGGCGGGCGCCGATCACCTGCTGTTCGTCGTCCATCCGCGCGACAGGGATTGGTGCCTGACCACCATCCGCCGCGCCGACGAAGGCTTTGAGGTGCGGGCCGATCTGCCGGCCGCCTGGGCCGGGTTGACCAATGGTGATCTGGAGGCAGCCTGCGGGGTGAAGGGGGCGAGCTTCTGCCATAACGGCCGCTTCGTTGCCGCCGCCCGAACCCGCGAGGCTGCTCTTGCGATGGCCGAACTGGCGGTGAACGAGGCTGTTTCGGCTGGTTCCGCTGCCGCGGCGGCGGCCGAATAACGAGTGCCGGCAAGCGCCGCGGCTACTTCGCCTCCGCCACCGGCGCCGCGCCATCCGTCGTCAGCGCAAACTGCTTCATCTCCTGCGGCGTCAGATAGTAGAGCCGGTCCGGCGGCGTCTCGAGTGCGTGCAGCCAGACACCGGACTTGACGCCCATTTGCTCCAGATGGCGGCTGACGTCGGCGGTCATCTTTTGCGCGTCGGACATGGCGCGTTCGGCAGAGAGCTTTTCCGTCGAGCCGTTGAAGATCTGGTGGACGCCGACGACGGCGCCCTTGTCGGCCTCGCGCGTCACGCCGCCGGCCATGATGATCGGGCAGGAGGAGGCGCAGAGCGCGCCGCTGGCGACCTTGGTGCCGAGCTTCTTCTCGCGGATCAGTTTCGAGATGGCGAGCGCATCGCCGACGGCGCCGCCGGGTGAATCGAGCAGCACGGTCTTCACATATTCGCCGCGCGCCGCGATCTCCTCGGCGAACCGACCGGCAGCGCCCGGGTCGATCGAACCCTGTGCTGCGAGGATGCCGCCCGGCTGAAGCTCGAAGCGGATCGGCTGCTTGAGCGTCTGCGGGTCGGCGGTGACGTCGGATGGCGCATTCTGCGGCTCGCCATCGGTCAGCGCCGGCGGCAGCACGGGCGCGGCTTCCGGCTGCATCGGGTCGAAGCCGGGGAGGTCCCGGTTGGCGGCGCTGAGCTCGTTCCAGTCGATGATGATGAAGACCACGGTGGTGGCGAGCAGCGCCTGGAAGGCATGGCGCATCAGCGTGCCGTCATCGGCGGAAAGCAGATAGGTCTTCAGCCGCTGGCCAAACCCTTCCAGCTGCGCGCGGGCGGTCATGGTCGGGGTCCCTTCATTTGCGAGGGCCCTTGCCGGAGAGGTCGAAGCTGGCGATGTTGGACTGCTCCTTCGCCTCGGCCTCGGCAAGCGCGGCATCGATATCGACGCCGCTTGACTGCAAGGCCCTCTGCACCTGCAGCGCCTCCAGCAGCTCGGCCGCGGTGATGCGCTCGGCAAAGGGCAGCTTCTGCTCCTGCCGCCGCAACGCGCCGTGGGCGATCGACAGCATGAAGACGAGGACGGCGGGCAAGAGATCGATGGCGATAGCGCCGGCCCAGCTCGGAATGAAATCCGAGGCATAACGCAGCACGGCGGCGGCCGACGAGAGCGGCACGAAGCGGCGTTCGCCGACCGGCTCGCGCGTCAGGATCTGGTCGGCGGCTTCCGACAGGACTTTCGACTGGGCGGCAACCGAGGTGCGGATGGTTTCCATCACCTGGTCCTGCCGGTTGGCGAGATCGGCCTCGGCGCCGCTGGCGACCGGGGCGATGAAGCCGAGCGACAGGTCTTCCGCTGCCCGCTTGACGGAGGCGGCGATCGAGGTCTGCTCCAGCGAGGTGATGGTGCCGGTCAATGCCACGGCTTCGGCCGCGAACTGCTCGGCGCGCGGATCGATCGCGCCGGGTGCCGAAACCAGCGTGCGCATGGTGGCAAGATGGGCGCGCCCTTCGTCGAACAGCGAGGTGACGCGTTCGCGCGAGGCGGTGATGCCGGTTTCGAGCTCCTTCAGCTGCGCCGCCATCTGCCCGAGCAGCTGGACGACGCTGCCGGCGCCGGTCGTGCCGGTCAGCGCGCCGCTTTCCCGCTCCTGGTCCGACAGGCGCTGGAAGCGCTCGGAGGTGCGCTGGATGTCGGGAAGCAGGCTCTGGGCGGCAAGGGCATTCTGGTGCGCCCTGTCGAGATCGGCGGTGTAGTCCTCGACCGTTTCGGCGAGATGCTGTTCGAGCGCCGCGGAGCCGGCAAGCGCGGCGGCGTTCAGCCAGCTCGCCATGGCGATGATCATCACGCAGCCGAGCGCCATGATGCCGAGCATTGCGGTGCGCGCCGAGGCGCCGGTGACATGCGGGTAGAACCGCGCCATATAGGTCCAGAAGGCGTAGATGGCGACGGAGACGGCGCTGGAATAGATCAGCGCCGCGAAGAAGACGGCAGTCGCCGAACCATCGAGAATGGAGCGAACCCCGAGATAGGTGTAGACACCCGACGCCAGCGCCAGAACGGCCAGCGCAAAGCGCGTCATGGTTTCGACGGAATCGATGCCGTCCTGCAAGCGATGAGATGCGCCAAGTGCCATGGAGTTTCTCCGGCTGGTTTGGCCTAACAAACCCTTAAAATACCGGCGAAATCAAGGCTGGAGCCGCGTCTCCCCCGGCACCCCGGGCTGGCGATCAGGCTGGCAGCGCCGCGTTGCCTGGCCGGCGATGAATCGTCCACGCCTGCAGACAGATGCCGATCAGGAAGATCACCGCCCAGATCGCCGTAACGGTCTGAACCGGCGCCGATTCCGGTCCGCTGCCGATCGGGTTTGCCGGCGGCACGCGCGACAGTGTCTCGTTGATCGCCGGCACCAGCAGCAGGAAGAAGGTGAACGACATCGACAGCGCCTGCAGATAGCGGTTGAGGCGGCCGAACCAGCCGAGCCTGGCGATGATCAGCGAGAAGACGACGGAGAGGATCGCAAGGATGCCGATCGCATGCCCGGCATTGAAGCCGCCTGTGCTCGACAGCCCGAAGGAGGTGAGGGCCGAAAGCACCAGCGTGATGACATAGATCCGCCCGGAATCGGTTTTCGGGCGGATCGCCCCGTATTTGGAAAAGCCATAGAGGCCGGCGACAACAGGCACGACGCTGATGACGGTATGGATGATGCCGAGAGTGGACAAGGGATTGGCCATGGAAATTCCTCTTGCGCGATTGAACGATCTTCGTACGCTGAATGAAATATGCAGACCTGAAAACGCCTGGCGCCGGGATATCGCGCATCGAAGCGCTGCCAGCCGGGCCGCATAGAACTTATACGGCCCAGGCGTTTGCGCAATCGAAATTAAGGCACTACCCGCGCAAATTGGTCGTGCGCCGGCCATGGTTTCCGACCAGCTTCGCGGCAGACCGAAGGACACCGTGACGAGCGCCGCCTTCACCCATTGCCGGTCGGCCGGCGAAAGCGGCAGGATCGGTCGCGGCAGGTCGAAGTTGCTGAGGTCGGTCGGTTGCGTTCCGGTGCGATGGCGCGGCATGGAACAATCAAGCGCGAGAAGTATTTTCCATGCCTGTAGCGAAATTTGGCATGGCGGCGGTTGCCTGTTTCAGCGGTGGTCCCTATGTTCCGCCTCACCGATTTCTTTCATGAATTCCAACCCGGCTTTCATGGACCCCGCCACGAAGAGGAGATACCATCATGGCTTTCGAATTGCCGAACCTGCCTTACGACTACGACGCGCTTGCGCCGTACATGTCGCGCGAAACGCTCGAATATCACCACGACAAGCACCACCTCGCTTACGTGACCAACGGCAACAAGCTTGCCGAGGAAGCCGGTCTCTCCGGTCTGTCGCTGGAAGAAATCGTCAAGAAGTCCTACGGCACCAACCAGCCGCTGTTCAACAATGCCGGGCAGCACTACAACCACGTGCATTTCTGGAAATGGATGAAGAAGGGCGGCGGCGGCACCGCGCTTCCGGCCAAGCTCGACGCGGCCATCAAGTCCGATCTCGGCGGCTACGACAAGTTCCGCGCCGATTTCATCGCAGCCGGCACCGGCCAGTTCGGCTCGGGCTGGGCCTGGCTCTCGGTCAAGAACGGCAAGCTTGAAATCTCCAAGACCCCGAACGGCGAAAACCCGCTGGTCCATGGCGCGTCGCCGATCCTCGGCGTCGATGTCTGGGAACATTCCTACTACATCGATTACCGCAACGCCCGTCCGAAGTACCTCGAAGCCTTCGTCGACAGCCTGATCAACTGGGACTACGTGCTCGAGCTCTACGAAGCCGCCGCATAAGTTTTCCGGTTACAACGGACACGAAACCCGGCAGCGATGCCGGGTTTTTTTGTACGGCGCTGCACATCTTCTACGCCACGCTCCTTTGCACCTCACCCTGACCCTCTCCCCGCAGGCGGGGAGAGGGGATGACGGAGGATGCCGCTTGTTCCTTCTCCCCGTCAAAACGGGGAGAAGGTGCCCGGCAGGGCGGATGAGGGGCAGCGACAATGAGCGACAATGATTGTGTGTTTAGGCAGCAAGGCCGCCTTAAACACTGTGACGAGGCTTCATCAGCGGCGCGGCGCCGCAAGCCCGGTGGCGAACGCCGTCAGAAGGTTCATGCCATGCGGCCAGTCGCCGAGCCCGCTTTGACCGTTGACGTGGCCGGCCGCGCCGATATCGACGAGGCCGCTCCCCCACGCCTCGGCCCGTTCTCTCGCATAGCGCGGGGTACCAAATGGATCGTTGCTGCTGGCAACGATCAACGACGGCATGCGCAACGGACCGGCGGGCGGATCGATGAAGTCGCATGCCTCCTGCGGGAAGGCTTGCGTGCGGGGATCGGGAACCGCGACCAGAAACGCTCCGGCGACGGGCAGAGCCGATGCCTGCTGCCAGTGCGCGACGAGCAGGCAGGCGAGACTGTGCGCCACCAGCAAGGGCGGGGCCGGCGACAGCTCGACCTCGCGCTCCAGCGCAGCGATCCAGTCGTTGCGGTCCGGACGGTCCCAGTCCGATGGCCGGAAGCGCCGCATCCGCGGATGCGTCTTTTCCCAATGCGTTTGCCAATGGCTTTCGCCCGATCCGCCGATTCCCGGCAGGATGATGATGTCCGTCATGGTCTCTCCGTGAAATGTCTGCGATTTTGCGAGGATGATGGACACGCGGCCGGTTTTGAATGAGAACTCATCGGAAAACGCTGCCGATTGCCGATGGATTGAAGGTGAAACATGGGAACTGCCGAAACGGACCGGTCCGGGCTCGATCCGACCGATATCGCCATCATCGAAGTGATGCAGGAAAACGGGCGCATCGCGATTTCGGAACTGGGGCGCCGGGTCGGGCTCTCCCAGCCCGCGACATCGGAGCGGGTCAAGCGGCTGGAGGAGAAGGGCATCATCTGCGGCTACGCGGCGCGCATCGACGCTGCGGCGCTCGGGCTCGGGATGATGGCGGTCGTTCGCCTGCGCACGACGCATGAGCATATCCGCGCCTGCCTCAAGCTGTTTTCCGAAATGCCGCACGTCATGGAGGTTCTGCGCCTCACCGGCGAGGATTGCTTTCTCCTGAAGGTGCTGGTTCCGACGCCGGGGGAACTGGAGACGATCGTCGACACGATCGCCCGATACGGAGCGGTGACGACGTCGCTTGTCCTGCGCAGCGAACCGCCGAAAGCGATCGGCCGCGCCTTGCTGCAAAGGCTTTGAGACGAGCCACGCATTTCAGCGCGGGTATTGACCGAGCACGAGAGGCGCCTTTCAGAACCGCTCCGACCCGAGCGCAGCAAGGGCTTGCATTGCGGCTTGGCAGCCTATACACGTAATAAGTGCAAACTTTTGATGCGGTGCAGCGACGAAGTTGCTTGACGCGGCAGGCTTTTGGCAGTTCCATCGCAACTGATCTGCTGGACCAACCAGTGGGTCAGTTGGAGACGCCGATGGAAGGCAGCCCAATACTCACCCAGATGCCGAAGGTCGGGCAGAGCCTGGATCGACGCACGACGCGCGACGTCATCGTCGAGAAGCTGATGGTGCTGATCGCCACCAACATGCTGCGCCCCGGCGACGTGCTGCCCGGCGAGCGCGAACTCGCCAATGTGCTTCATGTCAGCAGGGAGACGGTGCGCGGCGCCATCCAGACGCTTGCCGCGCGCGGCATCGTCGAGGTGTCCCAGGGCAGCCGCACGCGCGTCTGCAACGTCGATCTCAGCCATCTCACCGTTACCATCGCTTCGCCGAGCGCCATCGACAGCTACGATCTCGAGGACGTTCACGCGGCCCGGCTGCATATCGAGCTGAAGGTCGTCGGCGATGCGGCCGAGAGGGTTGGCGACGACACGATGAGCAAGCTCAGGAGCCTGCTCGACGCGCAGAAGCTCTGTGGCGACGACGCCATGCGCTTCCTGATCTGTGACCGCGAATTCCATGTGGCGATCTACCGGGCCTGCGGCAATCCGCTGCTCTCCGATTTCGTCACCGATCTCTACACCTACATGATGAACTACCGGCGCAGCGCCATGTCACGGCCGGGCGCCATAGACGCGAGTTACGACGACCACGTCGAGATCGTCGAGGCGCTTGCCCGGCGTGACCGGGAAGCGGTGGTTGCCGCATTTCGCCAGCACCTCACCCGGATCTACGACACGACGAAGGAACTGCTGACCTGAGGGAGCAATCGAGGGAAAAGAACAACAGCGGGACGGCCGGCTGATCCGGCTGTGCAGTGATTTCAAAAGGCAGCGTCCTTTGCGCGTACGCGTGGCGCTGGCGGGCGGCTGACAGGGAGATTGCCGAGAATGCATGTCATGGTGATTGGCGCGGCTGGAATGATCGGCCGCAAGCTGGTGGAGAAGTTCGCCCTTGAGGCAGGTGCACTGGGCTACGACATCGGCAAGCTGACGCTGGTGGACGTCATCGAGCCGCCGGTGCCGCCGTCGCTGTCGGCCATAGCGACGCCGCTTGCGCTTGATCTTTCCAAGGACGGCGCCGCCGAGAAACTCGTCGCCTTGCGGCCCGGCGTGATCTTCCATCTCGCGGCGATCGTTTCCGGCGAGGCGGAGGCCGATTTCGACAAGGGCTACCAGGTCAACCTTGACGGAACGCGGGCGCTCTTCGAGGCGATCCGCCATGAGGGGCTGCGGGAGCCCTACATTCCGCGCCTTATCTTCGCCTCGTCGATCGCCGTCTTCGGCCAGCCGTTCCCGGACAAGATCGGCGACACGTTCTTCACCACGCCGCTGACGAGCTACGGAACGCAGAAGGCGATCTGCGAACTGCTGCTGGCCGATTATTCGAGGCGCGATATTTTCGATGGCGTCGGCATCCGGCTGCCGACGATCTGCGTCCGCCCGGGCAAGCCCAACAAGGCGGCCTCCGGCTTCTTTTCCAATATTCTGCGCGAGCCGCTCGCCGGTCAGGAGGCGGTGTTGCCCGTCGACGAGGACGTGCGCCACTGGTTTGCCAGCCCGCGCTCGGCGGTTGGCTTCTTCGTTCATGCCGCACGGATGGATACGTCCTTGATCGGACCGCGCCGCAATCTGACCATGCCTGGCCTTTCGGCCCTCGTCGGCGAGGAGATCGAGGCTCTGCGACGCGTCGCCGGTGAGAAGGCGGTCAAGTTGATCCGCCGCAAGCCGGACCCGGTGATCCGCTCCATCGTCTCGGGCTGGCCGACCGATTTCGATGCGCGGCGCGCGTCCGAACTGGGGTTCAAGGCCGAAACCAACTTCGACGAGATCATCAGGATCCATATCGAAGACGAACTTGGAGGACAGATCTGACATGGCGCGTGGTTCGAAGTCCGGCGACGGCAAGATCGCATTGGTGACAGGCGGCGGCACCGGTGTCGGACGCGGCATCGCCGAGGCCCTGAGCGCCGAGGGTTATACCGTCGTCATCACCGGCCGGCGCGCCGAGGTGCTCGAGAAAGCCGCCAGCGACATGGCGTTGCAAACGGGCGGCACCGTGCGTGCGGTCAGGGCCGATATCGGCGATCCCAATGCGGTCGCCCGCCTTTTCGAAGCGATCCGCACCGAGTTCGGCCGGCTCGACCTCCTAGTCAACAATGCCGGCTCCAACGTCCCGCCCGTGCCGCTGGAAGAGGTGACCTTCGAGCAGTGGAGCGGCATTCTCGCCGCGAACCTGACGGGAGCCTTTCTGTGTACGCAACAGGCATTCCGGCTGATGAAGGCGCAGGTGCCGCGCGGCGGCAGGATCATCAACAACGGCTCGATCTCGGCCCAGGCGCCGCGGCCGAATTCCGCTCCCTATACCGCGACGAAGCATGCGATCACCGGGCTGACCAAGTCGACCGCCCTCGACGGGCGGCAATATGACATTGCCTGCGGCCAGATCGACATCGGCAACGCCGCGACCGACATGACGTCGAAAATGAGTTCCGGGGTGCTGCAGGCAAATGGCGAGACCGCCAGCGAGCCGACGATCCCGGTCAAGCATATCGCCGAGGCCGTCATCTACATGGCGAGCCTGCCGCTGGAGGCCAACGTGCTGACGATGACGGTGATGGCGACGAAGATGCCGCTGGTCGGGCGGGGCTAAGTCGAGGAAACCGGAGGGCGTCCGAGAACGGCATGAGGAGAGGCCGCCGGACAATCACCGATTTCAGATGAAATTCATATGGGAGGAAAGCACATGGCAGGCGTTGATTTCGTCGATGTCAGAAAATCATTCGGAGCCTTTCCCGTCATCAAGGGCGTGAACATCGAAATCGAGGACGGCGAATTCGTCATCCTTGTCGGTCCCTCCGGCTGCGGGAAGTCGACGCTTCTGCGAATGCTGGCGGGTCTCGAAAACATTTCGGCCGGCGAAATCCGCATTGGCGACAAGGTGGTCAACGCCCTGCCGCCCAAGGATCGGGATATCGCCATGGTGTTCCAGAACTATGCGCTTTATCCGCACATGACCGTCGCCGACAATATGGCGTTTTCGCTGATGCTGAACGGCTCTTCAAAAGCCGAGATCGACAAGCGTGTCGGCATCGCGGCCGGAATTCTGGGGCTTACGAAACTGCTCGACCGCTACCCGCGCCAGCTTTCCGGCGGCCAGCGCCAGCGCGTCGCCATGGGCAGGGCGATCGTGCGCGATCCGCAGGTGTTTCTGTTCGACGAGCCGCTGTCCAACCTCGATGCGAAACTGCGCGTGGCCATGCGCGCCGAGATCAAGGAACTGCACCAGCGGCTGAAGACGACCACCGTCTATGTCACGCACGACCAGATCGAGGCGATGACCATGGCCGACAAGATCGTCGTCATGCATGACGGCATCGTCGAGCAGATCGGCGCGCCGCTTGATCTCTACGACAGCCCCGCCAATCTTTTCGTCGCCGGTTTCATCGGCTCGCCGGCGATGAACATGATCAAGGGCAGGCTGGATCCGCAAAATCCGAACAGCTTCATCGCAGCCGACGGCATGGCATTGCCGGTCGCGCGGCCGCCCTCGGCGGCAAGGGGGCGTGACCTCATCTACGGTCTGCGGCCGGAATATATGTCGCTCGACCCGAACGGCTTCCCAGTCACCGTCGCCGTCATCGAGCCCACCGGCTACGAGACGCAGTTGATCGTGCGCTTCGGCGGGACGGACGTCACCTGCGTTTTCCGCGAGCGCGTGACCGCCCGGCCCGGGGAGGCAATACACCTGTCGATCGATGCCGATCATGTCCACCTGTTCGACGCCGAAACCGGCATACGGCTGATCGACTGATACCGCCCCGTTTGCCGCTGCGTCGGGCAAGAGGAGCCCCGGCGCATCCGGTCTCGGGTCGAGGTTCCGGCCAACCGGAACACCTCGTTGCAGCATTCGCCAAACGGGACGGCGGGTGCCGGAAAGGATGATGTCCCGTTGTCACCAGGAGGAGCATTATGACTTTCAAGAGACGTGATTTTCTCACCGCATCCGCCGCGCTGGCGGGCATCGCCGGGCTTTCGCCTTTCGGCATCCGCCCGTCTTTCGCGCAAGGGGCGGAGCCGGCCTACAAGCCGGAGGAAGGCGCGAGCCTGAGGCTGTTGCGCTGGACGCCCTTCGTCAAGGGCGACGAGGATGCATGGCTTGCCAACACCGCGAAATTCACGGAAGCGACAGGGGTCGAGGTCCGCATCGACAAGGAAAGCTGGGAAGACATTCGCCCGAAGGCAGCCGTCGCCGCCAATGTCGGTTCCGGGCCGGACATGGTGATGTGCTGGTTTGACGACGCCCACCAATATCCCGACAAACTCGTCGATCTGACCGAGCTCGCCAATTATCTCGGCGGAAAATATGGCGGCTGGTACGATGGCGTGAAGGGTTATGCGACGCGCGAAGACAAGTTCATCGCCATGCCGCTGACCGCCATCGGCAACGCTGTCTGCTACCGTGACAGCCACATGAAGGCGGCGGGGTTCAGCGAGTTCCCGAAGGACACCGACGGGTTCCTCGAGCTCTGCAAGGCCATGAAGGCCAAGGGAACACCGGCCGGCTTCCCGCACGGCAAGGCCGTCGGCGATGGCAACAACTATGCCCACTGGCTGCTCTGGAGCCATGGCGGCAAGATGGTCGACGAGGGCGGCAAGGTCGTCATCAACAGCCCCGAGACGCTGAAGGCGATCAACTACGCCAAGGCGCTGTACGAGACCTTCATTCCCGGCACCGAGAGCTGGCTCGACATCAACAACAACCGCGCCTTCCTCGCGGGGCAGGTGTCGCTGACGGCAAACGGCGTCTCGCTCTATTATGCGTCGAAGAAAGACCCGGCGATGGCGGAGCTCTCGGCCGATATCCGCACCACCAACTTCCCGGTCGGCCCGGTCGGCCAGAGCGTCGAACTGCATCAGACGAGCTCGCTGCTTCTGTTCAACCACACGAAATATCCGGAAGCGGCCAAGGCCTATATCAAGTTCATGATGGAGGCCGACCAGATGAACGCCTGGATCGAGGGCTCCAGCGCCTATTGCTGCCAGCCGCTCAAGGCTTTCGCCAACAACCCGGTCTGGACGTCCGATCCGATCCACGCGCCCTATGCGCGCGCCTCCGAGACGCTGCGTCCCAACGGCTATGCCGGCCCGCTCGGCTATGCGTCCGCCGGCGTGATGGCTGATTATGTGCTGGTCGACATGTTTGCCTCCGCGGTCACGGGGCAGATGACACCGGAAGATGCGGTTGTCGAGGCCGAGCGCCGGGCCAACCGCTACTATAGGGTCTAGGTCCTGAAGGCGGCCTGCATGGGCCGCTTGAGACGTGGTACCGGCGGAAATGCTCCCGCCGGTACCGTTTGGCAATTCGTTCTACGGGAGATGTCCGATGTCCAGCGTGTCGTCCAGGAAGCCGCCTTCGGCGATGGCTTCGCTCATGCAGAACAGGAACATGATCGGTTTCCTGTTCATGCTGCCGGCCGCGGTTTTCCTTGTCTGCTTCCTGACCTATCCGCTTGGTCTCGGCGTCTGGCTCGGCTTTACCGATACGCGCATCGGCCGTGACGGGGTGTTCATCGGGCTCGAGAACTATGTCTTCCTGGCCGAGGACTCGGTCTTCTGGCTCTCGGTCTTCAACACGCTTCTCTACACGATCGTCGCGTCGGTGCTGAAGTTCGTCTTCGGGCTCTGGCTGGCGCTCCTGTTGAATGAGAACCTGCCGTTCAAATCCTTCTTCCGGGCGATCGTGCTCTTGCCCTGGGTCGTTCCCACCGTGCTCTCGGCACTGGCCTTCTGGTGGATCTACGATGCGCAGTTCTCGATCCTCTCCTGGTCGCTGATGCAGCTCGGCGTGATCGACAGCCCGATCAATTTCCTGGGCGACCCGGAAAATGCCCGTGCCTCGGTGATCGCCGCCAATGTCTGGCGCGGCATTCCCTTCGTCGCCATCTCGCTGCTCGCCGGCTTGCAGACCATTCCGGTCTCGCTGCAGGAGGCTGCATCGCTGGACGGTGCGACGAGCTGGCAGCGCTTCCGCTATGTGACGCTGCCGATGCTGACGCCGATCATCGCCGTGGTCATGACCTTCTCGGTGCTGTTCACCTTTACCGACTTCCAGCTCATCTATGTGCTGACCAAGGGCGGGCCGGTGAATGCGACGCATCTGATGGCGACGCTGTCCTTCCAGCGCGGCATTCCCGGCGGACAGTTGGGCGAGGGGGCCGCAATCGCGGTTGCGATGATCCCCTTCCTGCTTGCTGCCATCATGTTCAGCTTCTTCGGCCTGCAACGCCGCAAATGGCAGCAGGGCGGCCAGGATTGATTGGGGGAGAATGACGATGACCACGACCGTGAAATCCGAAGACGCCGTTCTCACCGACGATGTACAGGGCATGACTTATCTCAACCGCCTGCCGCGCAGGATCGTGATGGTCTATCTGCCGATGGCGGTGTTCGTCTTCGTGCTGCTGTTTCCGTTCTACTGGATGGCGATCACCGCGGTGAAGCCGAATTCGCAGCTGACCGACTACACCAACTACAGCCCCTTCTGGGTGGTCGGCCCGACGCTCGATCATATCAAGTATTTGCTGTTCGAGACCTCCTATCCGGGCTGGCTGTGGAACACGATGCTGGTGGCGACCTGCTCGACATTCCTGTCGCTGGCGGCATCCGTCTTTGCGGCCTACGCGATCGAGCGGGTGCGGTTCTCGGGCTCGCGGCCGGTCGGCCTGATGATCTTTCTCGCCTATCTCGTGCCGCCGTCGATCCTGTTCATTCCGCTGGCCTTCATCGTCTTCAAGTTCGGTATCTACGATTCCAGGCTGGCGCTGATCTTCACCTATCCGACCTTCCTCATTCCCTTCTGCACCTGGCTGCTGATGGGCTATTTCCGGTCGATCCCGTTCGAGCTCGAGGAAAGCGCGCTGGTGGACGGCGCGACGCGCTGGCAGATCCTGACCAAGATCATCCTGCCGCTTGCCGTCCCCGGGCTGATTTCGGCCGGCATCTTTGCATTCACGCTGTCCTGGAACGAGTTCATCTATGCGCTGACCTTCATCCAGTCTTCGGAAAACAAGACCGTGCCCGTGGGCGTGCTGACCGAACTGGTCCGCGGCGACGTGTTCGAATGGGGCGCGCTGATGGCGGGCGCGCTGTTCGGCTCGCTGCCGGTGGTGATCCTCTATTCCTTCTTCGTCGACTATTACGTGTCGTCGATGACCGGGGCGGTGAAGGAATGAATGCCCGTCTTTTGCGGCTGCTCCCTCTTCTCCCCGGCGGGGAGAAGGTGGCGCCCCCGGGTCTTGCCTGCGGCAAGCCCGAGGACAGGCTGCGGGCCGGATGAGGGGGCGGCTTGCGCCGAAATCACCGTGAAACCCCCTCATCGCCTCGCATACGCTCGGCTCTTCTCCCCGCGGGGGAGAAGAGGGAGCTTGTCGTAACCGCCTTCCCTCCATGGCGATGGCCCTGCCCCAAATGGGTTCCGCTTTAAGGAATTATGCAGCAGCGCGTTCAGTCGTGGTCGTGGTCGTGATGCGAAGGCAGGTCGAGGCCGAAGGTCTTGGTGAGGTCGCTCACCTGCGCCGGGCTGAGATAGCGTGGGTTGAGATTGCGCAGCAGCAGATAGAGCTTCGCCGTCTCCTCCAGCTCCTCGGTCGCGAAAACCGCCGCCTCCAGGCTGTCGCCGGCGACGACCGGTCCGTGATTGGCCAGAAGCACCGACGAATATTTTCCCGCCAGCCCGCGGATCGCGTCGGCGACCGCCGGATCGCCGGGACGGTAATAGGGCACCAGTGCGGTTTCGCCGGCACGCATGAGATAATAGGGCGTCATCGGCGGCAGGGCGGCGCGCGGATCGATCTCCGGCAGCATGGTCAGCGCCACCGCGTGGGTGGAGTGAAGATGGACGATGGCGCGGGCGCTGCCGCGTGTGTCGTAAAGCGCGGTGTGAAGCGGAATTTCCTTGGTCGGCTTGTCACCGGCGAGGAGCCGGCCTTCGGCATCCAGCCGTGAGATGCGGGCCGGGTCGAGGAAGCCGAGCGAGGCATTGGTCGGCGTGACCAACCAGCCGCCATCCTCCAGCCGCAGCGATATGTTGCCCGACGAACCGGGCGTCAGCCCGCGCTCGAACAGCGAGCGGCCGTAGCGGCAGATTTCCTCACGCAGGCGGGCGTCTGACATTGCAGTTCCTCCGGTATCAGAGCGGTTCAGTTCACAGTACACGACAGTGGCCGGCTGTCGTCATGGCCACTCATCCGCCCTGCCGGGCACCTTCTCCCCGCCAAAGCGGTGAGAAGGGAACTTGCCGCACCGTAGCCATTCGTTTGCAGCCGGGCCGGGCTGTCCCCTCTCCCCGCTTGCGGGGAGAGGGTTAGGGTGAGGGGCAAGAACGGCCTGTTCGCGGTCGTGTCCTGTGCCGATAGAATCGTCAAACCTCTCTATCTTCTTGTTTTACGCAATTCCGATGTCAGGCGGTGGCCCCTTCGATCAGTTCGAAGCCGAGGTCGACCACCTGGGGTGGCGCATTGGTGACGACAAGCTGTGCGGCTACCTGTCCGGTCGCCACGCGCGGCGTGCGGATGGTCGACAGCGGCTGCGGCGTCGCCCGACCGATATCCAGCCCGTTATAGCCGAAGATGGCAAGCTGTCCGGGGATCGAGATCCCCCGCGCCAGACAGTGGAAATAACCGCCCAGCGCCATGTCGTCGTTGGAGAAATAAACCGCATCGAGGTCGGGGGTGCGGGCAAGCAACCGCTCCAGCCCCAGCCTGCCGTTCTCCACCGATGATGCCCCGGCGAGAATTTCGCGGTCGGCGAGGGGGGCGTCGCCCGTTCCGAGTGTTTGGCAAAAGCCGGCAAAGCGCTTGCCGGCGCGGGTGTCGCGGTTGAGGTCGTGGCCGACATAGCCGATCCGGCGATAGCCCCGCTTGAGCAGGAAGGCGGCGCTTTCGCGTCCGGCCGCGCCGTTCGAGAACCCGACCGCCAGATCAAGCGCATCGCCGTCGACATCGAGCATTTCCACGATCCGGCAACCGCTCGCACGCAGCATCTTCACCGTACCCTCGGTGTGCTCGTATCCCGCCAGCATCACCGCCGCCGGCCGCCAGGCGAGCATCGCGGCGGCGAGCGCTTCCTCCTTTGTCGGATCATAATCGGTGACGGAGAAAACCGCCTGGTACCGGTTTTCCTCCAGAACGGCGCTGGCGCCGCGCAGCACGTCGGGAAAGACGATGTTGGACAGCGAGGGAATGACGAAGGCGACAAGGCGCGAAGTGGTGGAAGCCAGCGTTCCCGCGATCCGGTTCGGCACATAGCCGAGCCGCTCGACGGCGGCAATCACCCGGTCCCGCGTCTTGCCGGAAAACGAACCGTGGTTGCGCAGCACGCGCGAAACCGTGCTCTCGCCGACGCCTGCTGCGTCTGCGACCTCGGCAAGCGTTACCGTCGCCTGATGTTTGAATTCCATCGTCACAACTTCAATCCAAGCTCTCGGGCCGGGTAGCGGCATGGCCACCCGAAGACCCTCCGCGCCGCCACCATTTTTCACCACTGGCGCCAAGAAGCAAGATATTTTTGGCAGCGCTACCATCGCTGTTGGCAGCGCTGCCAAAATGGGTTAAAGAAAATGGCGGCGCCGCCAAAAATGGCCTGGCGTGCCGCGGGAGGACCGCCAGGGGACCGCTTTGCGGGCCGCTCTAGAAACCGATTGAGAGGGACAATGGTGAAATCCTATCTTGCGGCGGCTGCCTTGGTGGCCTTGACCCTTACGGCGAGCGCGGCCTGGGCTGCGGACGGTGCTCTGGCAGAGATCCAGAAGGCCGGCGTGATCAGGATCGGCACGACCGGCGACTACAAGCCTTTCAGCTACAAGGGCGCCGATGGCAGCCTCACTGGCGCGGATATCTCGATGGCCAAGGATCTGGCTGCGAGCCTCGGCGTGAAGGCGGAGTTCGTGACCACCACCTGGAAAACGATGCTGGACGACTTCAAGGCCGGCAAGTTCGACGTTGCGCTCGGCGGCATCACAGTGAACCCTGCACGGGCAGAGGTTGGCGACTTTTCCGTTTCGAACGTCAGCGACGGCAAGCGACCCATCGCCCGATGTGCGGACAAGGACAAATACACGACGCTGGAGGCGATCGATCAACCCACGGTACGGGTAATCGTCAATCCGGGCGGCACCAATGACAAATTTGCGCATCAGCATTTCAAGAAAGCGCCGATCGAAGTTTTCCCTGACAACAAGGTGATCTTCGGCCAGATCGCCGCAGGCAAGGCCGATGTGATGGTGACCGACGGCGTCGAGGTGGATCTGCAATCCAAATTGAACGCCGGCGTACTGTGCCCGGTGGCGGTCAAAGAGCCGTTTACGCACTTCGAAAATGCGTATTTGCTTCGCAAGGACCCTGCCTTGAAAGCCGCGGTGGATGCTTTCATGCGTAAGGAACTAGATAGCGGCAACTGGAAGAAGAAGCTCGACGCGGCGATGCAATGAGCTTGCCCTGCCGGCGTCTATAAGCCGGCATTGGGAGGCGACAAGGCGCGAAGCGGTGGAAGCCAGCGTTCCCGCGATCCGGTTCGGCACATAGCCGAGCCGCTCGACGGCGGCCATCACCCGGTCCCGCGTCTTGCCGGAAAACGAACCGTGGTTGCGCAGCACGCGCGAAACCGTGCTCTCGCCGACGCCTGCTGCGTCTGCGACCTCGGCAAGCGTTACCGTCGCCTGATGTTTGAATTCCATCGTCACAACTTCAATCCAGGCTCTCGGGCTGGGTAGCGGCATGTCCACTCGAGGACCCTCCGCGCCGCCACCATTTTTCACCACTGCCGCCAAGAAGCAAGATTTTTTTGGCAGCGCTACCAATTTCATGTTGGCAGCGCTGCCAAAATGGATTAATGAAAATGGCAGCGCTGCCAAATCATGGCTTGGCGTGCCGCGGGAGGAACCGACAGGAGACCGCGGCAACAATTGGAGGAGAGAATCATGACGCTGCAGACGCAGGCGCCAGTCGTTGGCGTACATCCCGCCCAGGCGGTGGAAGACCGTGCCTATGGCAAGGTATTCTGGAGAATCGTGCCCTTTTTGATGTTGTGCTACGTGGTTGCCTATCTCGACCGCGTCAATGTCGGCTTCGCCAAGCTGCAGATGTCGAGCGAGCTCGGCCTCTCCGAGGCGGCCTACGGCATCGGCGCAGGCATTTTCTTCATCGGCTATTTTCTGTTTGAAGTGCCGAGCAACGTCATCATGAACAAGGTCGGTGCGCGTGTGTGGATCGCCCGCATCATGATCACCTGGGGCATTATTTCCGCCGCCTTCATGTTCACCTCGTCGGAAACCGTCTTCTATGTCCTGCGTTTCCTGCTGGGCGTTGCCGAGGCCGGATTTTTCCCCGGCATCATTTTGTACCTGACCGCTTGGTATCCGGCCAATCGCCGGGCCCGGATCATCACCACCTTCATGTCCGCAATCCCGATATCCGCCATTTTCGGCAACCCGCTTTCGGGTCTCCTGATGGATAGTTTCCACGGCACGCACGGTCTTTCCGGCTGGCAGTGGATGTTCCTGATCGAAGCCATCCCGGCCATCCTTTTCGGCGTCGCCACCTTCTTCTACCTCGATGATAACATCCGCGCCGCGAAATGGCTGGACGAAGACGAAAAGGCCGTTCTGACGGCCAATATCGAAGCCGAAAACCGGACCAAGGTCTCGAGCCCCCACAGCATTGCCGGAACCCTCACCGACCGCCGGGTCTGGCTGATGTGCCTGATCTATTTCTGCTTCGTGCTTGGACAATACGGCCTGAATTTCTGGATGCCGTCGATCGTCAAGGCCTCGGGCGTCACCGGAAACCTGAACATCGGCCTGATTTCCGCGATCCCCTACATCTGCACCTTCGTCGCGATGCTGGCGCTCGGACGCTCCGCCGACCGGCTGCGCGAACGGCGGTGGCACCTCGTCATCCCCGCGCTCATCGCCGCCGGTGGCTTTGTCGCGGCGACCATGGCAACGAGCACGACGGTCTCGATCGTCTGCCTATCGCTGGCCGCTGCGGGCGCCATCAGTTGCGCGCCGCTGTTCTGGTCGCTTCCAACCGCCTTTCTCGCCGGTACCGGCGCCGCGGCCGGGATCGCCTGGATCAATTCGGTCGGAAATCTTGCCGGGTTCCTCGGGCCGTTCCTGGTCGGCTATCTGAAGGACTTTACCGGCACCAACAGCGCCGGCATGTATCTGCTGGCCGCAGCGCTGGTCATCGGTTCGCTGGCCGTGTTGACGGTGCCGGCAAAAACCGTCAATCGCTAGACATCGACCCCTCCGCATGGCCACATCCGGAGGGGCAGCTCTTCCCTTACAAGACTGGAGAACATCGCCATGTCACCGCTTGCTGAAAACTCCGGCCCCGTCGTCGTCGCGGCCGTCATCGGTCTTGGTTCCATGGGCCTTGGAATGGCCCGGTCGATGAAGCGCGCCGGTCTCGACGTCGTCGGCTACGACATTACCCCCGCGGCGGTGGATCGCTTCATCGCTGACGGTGGACGCGGCGCAGCCACGCCCGCCGCCGCGGCAAGGGACGCCGACATTGTCGTCTCCGTCGTCGTCAACGGCGCGCAGACCGAGGCCGTGCTGTTCGGCCCCGAGGGTGTCGCGGCCACGATGAAGCCCGGAGCCGTCTTCATCTCCTCGGCGACCATGGATCCGGCTGTCGCGCGCGATCTGGCGCAACGGGCGGAGGCTCTCGGCCTGCATTATCTAGACGCACCGATTTCGGGTGGTGCCGCCAAGGCTGCGAGCGGCGCGCTGACGATCATGGCATCCGGCTCCAAACAGGCGTTCGACACGGCCCGCCCGGGTCTCGACGCCATGGCCGGCAAGGTCTACGAGCTCGGCGACGCGGCCGGAACCGGCGCTGCCTTCAAGATGATCAACCAGCTTCTCGCCGGCGTGCACATCGCGGCTGCCTGCGAGGCGATCACGTTTGCCGCCAGGCAGGGCCTCGACCTCGACAAGGTCTATGAGGTGATCACCGCCTCTGCCGGCAATTCATGGATGTTTGAAAACCGCGTGCCGCATGTGCTGGCCGGAGACTATACTCCGTTGAGCAGCATCGAGATTTTCGTCAAGGATCTTGGCATCGTCCAGGACATGGCCCGCTCGGAGCGCTATCCGGTGCCGCTGGCGGCCGCTGCCCTGCAGATGTATCTCGCCGCCTCGGGTGCCGGCATGGGCCGTGACGACGATTCCTCGCTCGCGCGCCTCTACGCCCAGCTCTCGGGCGCCCAGTTGCCCGGTGCGGCCAACGAGCCGGAGAAGCAGTAAAGGAACGCCACCATGCCGGTTTTCGCCGCCAACCTGACGATGATGTTCAACGAATGGCCGTTCCTCGACCGCTTCGACGCCGCGGCCGATGCCGGCTTTGCCGCCGTCGAATATCTCTTTCCCTATGAAGCCCCGCCGGAGGCGATCGCCGAACGGCTTGCCCGCAACAATCTGCAGCAGGCCTTGTTCAACCTGCCGCCGGGCGACTGGGCGGGAGGCGAGCGCGGTATCGCGACGCTTCCCGGACGGTTCGAGGCATTGAAGTCGGATGTCGAGCGGGCGCTGGACTATGCGGCAGCGACGGGCGTCAGGCGGTTGCATCTCATGGCCGGTCTTGCCGATCCCCATGACGAGGATGCGGCCTCATCCTACCGCCGCTCGGTCGCCCACGCTGCCGGGCGGCTTGCGGAAATGGGCATCGACCTCCTGCTTGAGCCGATCAACGGGCGAAACATGCCGGGATATTTCCTCAATGATTTCGGTATCGCCGAAAAACTGATCGCAGACCTCGGCCTGCCGAACCTGAAATTGCAATTCGATATCTATCACCGCCAGGTCATCCATGGTGACGTGACGATGGCCTTGCGCCGCCTCATGCCGATCACCGGCCATATCCAGATCGCCAGCGTGCCGTCACGCAACGAGCCGGATGGGGAGGAGCTCAACTATCCCTATCTGTTCGAGGAAATCGACCGCCTCGGCTATGACGGTTTCATCGGCTGCGAATACATCCCGCGCGGCCACACGCTGGACGGCCTTGGCTGGTTCAGACCTTTTGCACGGAGCTAGACGATGGCTATATTGCTCGGATCAATCGCTGACGACTACACGGGCGCGTCCGATCTCGCCAACACGCTGACGAAGAACGGCCTGCGCACGGTGCAGACGGTCGGTATCCCCGATCCGTCGCTCTCGCTGCCGGATGTCGACGCCGTCGTCGTTTCCCTGAAGATCCGCTCTGTCGCGGCCGCCGACGCCGTGGCTGCGGCGACCAAGGCCGAACTGTGGCTGCGCGGGCGCGGTGCGGCGCATGTGCTGTACAAGATCTGCTCGACCTTCGATTCCACCGATGCTGGCAATATCGGTCCGGTCACCGAGGCATTGAGCGACGCCGTGGGCGGCGGCTTGGTGGTGGTGACGCCAGCCTTTCCGGAAACGGGACGCACCGTCTATCTCGGCCATCTCTTCGTCGGCGGGCAGCCGCTGAACGAAAGCCCGCTCAAGGATCATCCCCTCAACCCGATGCACGACGCCAATCTCGTTCGCGTGATGGCGAGACAGTCGCGTGGCGCCGTCGGGCTTGTCGATCTGGCGTCGATCGGGGCGGGAGCCGATGCGGTCCGAGCCCGGCTCGAGGCCCTGCGTGCGGCGGGTGTCACGACGGCGATAGCGGATGCGGTCTTCGAACGCGACCTCGAGACGCTCGGCGAGATCGCGCTGGAAACGCCGGTGTCCACCGGCGCGTCGGGTCTCGGGCTTGGCCTCGCCCGCGCCCTCGTCCGATCCGGCCGGGTATCGTCCGCGGTGACGACAACGGCGGACGCCATTCGCCCGGTGGGCGGGCTTGCCGCGGTCGTTGCCGGCAGTTGCTCCAGGGCGACGCTGCGGCAGCTCGAGGTCGCCGAACAGTCGATGCCGGTTCTGCGGCTCGACCCGGAAAAACTGCTTGCCGGTCCCGACGAGATTGCCACGGCGATTTCCTGGGCGGGAGACCGCATTTCCGCCGGCCCCGTTGTCGTCGCCGCGAGTGCTGCGCCGGAAACCGTGTCCCGGCTGCAAGCGCAATACGGACGCGACGCCTCCGGCCACGCGATCGAAACCGCAACCTCGATCATCGCCGCCGAACTGGTGGCACGGGGCGTGCGGCGCCTGGTCGTCGCCGGCGGCGAAACCTCCGGTGCCGCGGTCGACAGGCTCGCCATTCCGGCCTTCCTGATCGGCCCGGAAATCGCTCCCGGCGTGCCCGTGCTGCGCACGGTCGGCAATGCGCAAGGCGACATGCTGCTGGCGCTGAAATCAGGAAACTTCGGCGGCGAGGATTTCTTCACCGCCGCGCTGGCGATGATGCACTGACGGGGGCTGCGCGTCAGCTCTTACAGCGCCGCGCGGCAGGTATGAGCCAGGACAAGGCGCGCCTCTCAATGTAGCTGCTGTCGGACCTGTTTCCGGCGATGGAGGCCATGATTTCCTTTTGGATCTGCGTCAGTGCCATCAGCGTCCGTCTCCGAGCTGGGAGACCATTTTTCGTCCCATTGCATAAGCTCGCGCATCCCCGCGCTCCATCAGAGCGTTGGCGACAACGCGCGCCTTCTGCCGAAGATCGGGCAATGTTTCGATGTCGATGTTGTCGAAAACTCTCAGCCCATACCTCTCGGTCGCAATCCTGATGAATTCCGCCAGACGAGCCTTCTCGGCCCGGTGCGCGGAGCGAAATTCTGCCGCAACATTCACGATGTCATCTCGGCGTGCTCTGGGAACGAGAACTTCGACCCTGACGAGATCGGATGCTCCTCCGGTCTCGCGATACCTCTTGATGCGCTCTTTCACAGGCATGGCCACAGCTCCGACATGGTGCCAATATACGCGTATCCGGGATACGTATCAAGCTTTTATATTTGTTACGAAAAGATCGAATTTTTCAATTTTTGGTGCCGCGCCTTGATCCGAGACAACAACACCAGTCGACTCTCCGTCATCCCGACCGCGGCATGTTCGGGATAGTGCGAGCCGTCCCCGCCGCTTCTTCCGGCGACGGCGTTCGGCGGACCGCATCGTCCGCCATGCTGTTCACCCGCCATCCCCTGATCCACAAGTCCCGGAGGCCGTCGCCTTCGCCGCGAAAATGGCTGTCCGTTACCGCGCAATGCTCCACCCGGTCGGCGCGGAAATTGCGGATGGCGGTGCGCAGCTCGCACCAGGCGACGACCACGGCGGTTGCCGAATAGTAGATCAGCGCCAGCGGCCGGATCGTGCGCTGGCTTGGCCTCCCGAACTCGTCGCGATAATCGAGGAGCAGTTTCTGCTCGTCGCGGATCGCCCGGCGCACCAGCGCGAGATCGAGCCCTGAGGGCGGCGGCGCGATCGTCCCCCAGGCATGCAGCGCGTTGGAGCGCATGGCCTGCCTGAGCGGCGCGGGCAGGGCGCCGGCGATCTTCTGGCTGACGCGCTTGGCGGCGTCCTTCAGTTCCTCGTCGCCGGTGCGCTCCAGTAGCGCCAGGGCCAGCACGATCGCCTCCGTCTCCTCGATCGAAAACATCAGCGGCGGCAGGTCGAAGCCGGGCCGGAGAATGTAGCCGATGCCGCGCCCGCCCTCGATCGGCACCCGCATCGCCTGCAGCGCTGCAATGTCGCGGTAGATCGAACGGACGGTCACTTCGAGGCTTTCGGCGATCTGCGCGGCCGTCACCGGTTTTGTCGCCAGCCGCAGGATCTGGATGATCTCGAACAGTCGCGATGCCTTGCGCATGGTTTTCCTCGTTGCGCGAAACGCTCCTGACAGAACCCTGTCAGTTGGGTGAGGCTATACCACGTTCCCAAGTGTTTGAAAAACAACGCTGCGCTCACTGCAGCACATCTCTTGACAGACGGACAACTGACATGACCTACGCGGAAAATCTCTGGCTCTTCTTCACCCTTCTCTTCGGCATCATCATCGTGCCGGGCATGGACATGGTCTTCGTCATGGCCAATGCCTTGACGGGCGGGCGGGCGTCCGGCCTGACTGCGACGGCGGGCATCATGGCGGGCGGTGTCTTCCATACGCTCTATGCGGCGCTCGGTGTCGGCCTGCTTTTGCACATGGTGCCGCAACTCTTCAACCTGCTGCTGCTGTTCGGGGCCGCCTATATCGCCTGGATCGGCTTTTCCCTTGTGAGAAGCAGCATCGCCATCGCCTCGGTCGAGCCCGGCGCCCGGCTGTCGCTCTGGACGAGCTTTCGCCGTGGCGCCTTGACCAGCATCCTCAATCCCAAGGCCTACCTGTTCATGCTGGCCGTCTATCCGCAATTTCTGAAGCCGCAGTTTGGCCCCCTTTGGTCGCAGGCGCTGATCATGGCGATCATGATCTCGGTCACCCAACTGGCGGTCTATGGCAGCCTTGCGCTTGCCGCGGGGCGCAGCCGCGACGTGCTCATCGCCAGCCCGCGGGCGACGGCGCTGGTCGGCAAGTCGGCCGGCGTGGTGCTGATTGTCGTTGCCGCATTGACCGCCTGGCAGGGCTGGACGTCCGTTGCGTGAAGGCGGCAGCACAAAACTGGAGTGATAAACTCCTGTTAATTCAGTCTGTTGCAGCAGCCGGTCCTGAACGCGATCTCAAAAAAATGTTACTTCCTTCGTCAATGCAAAATGCAATCATGCCGGCGCATCGAGAGGAATGGCCGCGTCAATATCCGTCACGGCTATGTCGGACAGGGAGAATTTCATGCAATTGAAAGCCGTGCTTTTTGCAATCGTCATCGCCGGTGTCGCCGGCGCCGTTACGGCTGCGGACGAACCGCAGGTGGTCCGCCAGGCGCTGATGAAGGGGGTCGGCCAATCGACGGGCGCGCTCGTGGCCATCGCCAAGGGGGAAAAACCCTATGACAGCGCCGTCGTTAAGGCGTCGCTGGAAACGATCAGCAAAAACGTCAAGGCCTTCCCCGATCAGTTCCCGCCCGGTTCGGAAACCGGAATGGAATCGGAAGCCAGCCCGAAGATCTGGGAGAACATGGACGACTTCAAGGCCAAGGCAGCCAAGCTTGGTGCCGATGTCGACGCGACCCTCGCCCAGATTCCCGCCGACCAGGCCGGTGTCGGTGCAGCGCTCGGCGCGATCGGCAAGAATTGCGGCGGCTGTCACGAGACCTACCGCCTCAAGAAATGAGGCGGCGGGTCGTTTCCAGCTAAAAATGGTTCGATGCCGTGCCGGGCTCCAAGCCCGGCGCGGCGCAATAGTTTCGACGGCGTCCGGTGCGCGTCCTGTTTGACGCGCGGCGCTGTCGTGTTTCGCAAGGGGCAGGAGGATGGCGCTGATGGGCGCACGGGTTCGCAAGCTGGTGTCGGCGGTGGTGCTGTTCGGCGCGACGGCCGGTGGCGTCGCCTGGTTCCTGACCAAGCCCGAGCCGTGGCCGGCCGCCCATTGGGAAGGGCTCGGCGAACCGGATCTCGCCAATGGCGAGCGGGTCTTCTGGGCCGGCGGCTGCACCAGTTGCCACGCGGCACCGAAAACGGAAGGCGACGCCAGGCTGGTGCTATCAGGCGGGCTGCCGCTGAAGAGCCCGTTCGGCACCTTCCATGTTCCCAACATTTCGCCGGATGAATCGGCCGGTATCGGCAGCTGGACGCTCGCTGAATTCGGCACCGCGATGACGCGCGGCGCAGGCCGGAACGGCGAACATCTCTACCCGTCCTTTCCCTACGGCTCCTATGCCCGGCTGACGTCCAAGGACGTCAATGACCTCTGGGGCTTCCTGAAAACGCTGCCGAAAAGCACCAATGTCGCGCCGCCGCATGATCTGCGGTTTCCCTACAACATCCGCCTGGTCCTCGGCGGCTGGAAGCTCCTGTTCTTCACCGACAAGCCGCGCGTGACGGTCGACACCGGCAATCCGAAGCTCGCCCGCGGCCAGTATCTGGTCGAAGGTCCCGGCCATTGCGGCGAATGCCACACCCCGCGCAACACCCTCGGCGGCTTCGAGGCGGATCGGTGGCTGGCGGGTGCGCCAAACCCGGAAGGCGAGGGCCGCATCCCCAACATCACCCCGGGCTCGAAGAGCATCGGCGCATGGAGCGAGAGCGACATCGTCACCTATCTCGAGACCGGCTTCACGCCCGATTTCGATTCGGTTGGTGGCTCGATGGTCGAGGTGCAGAAGAACCTCGCCAGACTGCCGGCGGGCGATAGGGAGGCTATCGCGGCGTATCTGAAGGCGGTGCCGGCGAGGGAATAGTAAAATGCTTGCATTTATTGCTAGCATTCCTTAAAGTGATAGCATTCAGCAAACAAAGGAAGACGCTTGCCGCGAGGGCAACGGTTCGCGCGTAAGATTTTCCTTCGCAGCCGAGGTGGAAAGTTTTCATCGGCCGCATCCGGCGAAGGAAGCCAAGCGCTATCAAGTTCGCACAGCGCGGGAATTCCTGCTTCGCATAGGAGTAGAGCCTTGAACATAATGTCTTACAAGGGCTATGCCGCCCGGATCGAATATGACGCCGAAGATGAGATTTTCTTCGGCAAGCTCGCGGGCATAACCGATGGCATAGGTTTTCACGCCGATACGGTCGCGGATCTTAAAGTCTCGTTCCACGAGGCCGTTGACGATTATATCGAAACCTGTGCCAAGATCGGCAAAGATCCGCAAAGAACCTATTCCGGCAAGATGATGTTCCGTGTTGACCCGGAAGTGCATGCCCGGGCCGCCAAGGCTGCGGAACTCTCCGGCAAAAGCCTCAACCAGTGGGCGGCGGAGGTACTGGCAAAAGCCGCGTCGAAAGCGGCTTGAGCCACCGTGTCCTTTGTGCGCCTGAACAGAGCACACGGCAGTGGCCGTGTCGCCCCCTCTGCCCTGCCGGGCATTTCCCCCTCAAGGGGGGGAGATTGGCGTAGGGCTGGCTTCTTGCTCCTAATCTCCCCCCCTTGAGGGTCCCTTGAGGGGGAGATGTCACGAAGTGACAGAGGGGGTATTCCCGGTGTTGTCGTATACCGTGCGTCTGGACGCACGGCGCTGAAGGAGCGAACCCTGAAATATGCTGCGCCGAGAATGCCTGCTAGTGCGCGCCGTCTCACGCCAGCGCCTGCAGATAGCGCATTCCGGTCACCGGGCCCGGCGTGAAGTTTTCCGATTCGTAGAAGCGGTGTGCCTGGAAATTGCCGGTGGCGGCGCTGACGGAGAGGTAGGTCGCGCCGGCCATGCGGGCCTGTTCGCGGGCCTTTCCGACGAGATGGCGGCCGATGCCGGTGCCGCGATGGGCCGGGCGGACGTAGAGCTGGTGCAGTTCCATGCCGCGGGCTCCCTGCTGGGCGCGGTAGAGCGGCACGAGAATGGTATAGCCGATCAGTTCGCCGCCGGCTTCGGCAACCAGCGCGGTGATCCACGGCATGCGGCCGAACAGGTCGCGTTCCAGATGCTCCGGGGTCACGGCAGCCGTATCGCCGTGATGGGCGGCAAGCTCGGCGATCATTTCGGCAAGCTCGGCCAGGTCGCGGCTCTTGGCGGCGCGGATGGTCACCATCGGCGCGCGGGTGGCCGGATGGGCATGATGTGTCGGAATGGCGGTCTGCAGCATGTCGAGGCTCCTGAATGGCTTTCCGCCATCAGGTGCCGTCCAAAAACAAAAGCCGCCTGATGGCGGCTTGTTGAACGAGATCAGTCAGCCGCACCTATGGGAGCAGCGTAAAATACCAGCGGGCGATGTTTGCGGTTCTGATCATGGCGGGCAATTTCGCCTTTTCGGGAATTTTGTCAACCGGAAATCGTGCCACCGTTAATTTTTGTGGTCGAAACAAGATTGCGGGACGCCATCTTTCCAGCAAAGAGCAGCCACATTCGCTGCCTACCGATCATCATCAGCGACAGCGCCGGTCCGTTGAGAAGTGTCTAATATTCGTCATTCTTATCAATGGCTTGCCGTCGCTTCCAGATTCATTACGGGAGAACCCATCGCATGTCGTTCACGCTCCGTCGCCGCTCCTTCATCATCGGCTCCAGCCTGCTTCTGCCCATCGCCGGCCTCGGTGCCGGTCCCGCCTTTTCCGCCGAGAACGACATCAATCGACAGCTTGCTAGCCTGGAAAAGCGCACCGGCGGCCGCCTTGGGGTTTCCGTCCTCGATACCAAGAGCAACGTCTCCTTCGGCCATCGCCAGGACGAGCGCTTCGCCATGTGCTCGACCTTCAAGGCACTGGCCGCCGCTTTCGTGCTGGCGCGTGTCGACAAGGGGCAGGAGACGCTCGGCCGGCGCATTGTCGTTTCGAAGGCGGATCTCCACGCCCATTCGCCGGTCGCCGAAAAGCACGTCGGCGACGGCATGACGGTCGGTGAACTCTGCGACGCCGCCGTCACCTACAGCGACAATGCCGCCGCCAACCTTATTCTGGCGAGTTTCGGCGGGCCGGACGGGCTGACGGCCTGGCTGCGCTCGATCGGCGACGAGACGACGCGGCTCGACCGTACCGAGCCCGCCCTCAACGAGGCGAAGCCGGGCGATCCGCGCGATACGACGACACCGGCGGCGATGATGCGCACCCTTGGAAAACTGCTGCTCGAAGACGTGCTGTCGCCGTCCTCCCGCGACCAGTTCGCCGCCTGGCTCGTCGCCAACAGGACGGGCGACCGGCGGCTGAGGGCAGGGCTTCCCACCAACTGGACGATCGGCGAGAAGACCGGCACAAGCGGCCATGGGGAAGCGGGCGATGTCGGCTTCATGCGCCCGCCCAAGGGCCAGACGATCCTGGCTTCCGTCTACATCGCCGAAGCGCCAAAGCCGGTGAAGGAACTCGAGCCGATCTTTGCCGAGGTCGGCAAGTTGATCGCCGGGATGGCGTGACGGGCAGGGGAGGTTTCCCGCACTCGTCTCGTGAACTCAAGCGGCAGCTATTCCTTCGGCAGCCTGTAGGCGATCACATAGTCGCCGGGCGTCGTGCCGACCGAGCCGTGGCCGCCGGCGACCATCAGGATGTACTGCGTGCCGTCGGCGGTGGCATAGCTCATCGGCGTCGACTGGCCGCCAGCCGGAAGGCGTCCCTCCCAGAGCACCCTGCCGGTCGTCAGGTCATAGGCGCGCAGATAGTTGTCGACGGCGGCACCGAGGAAGGCCAGGCCACCCTTGGTGATCATCGGCCCGCCGATGCCCGGCACGCCGACCTTGAAGGGCAGGGGCAGCGGCGTCATGTCATGGACGGTGCCGTTGCGGTGCTTGTAGGCGATCTCGCCTGTCTTCAGGTCGACGCCGGCGACATAGCCCCAGGGCGGTGCCTGGCACGGGATCTTCAGCGGCCCGAGGAAGGGACCCATGAAGACGCCATAGGGCGCACCGTCATTGCGGTTCAGCCCCTGTTCCGATCCCTTCTGCGACTGCTCCTTTGGCGGGATCTGTTCGCGCGGAACGAGCCTTGAGGTAAAGGCGAGATAGGTCGGCATGCCGAACATCACCTGGCGCTCCGGATCGACCGCCACCGCGCCCCAGTTGAAGACGCCGAAATTGCCGGGATAGACGAGCGTGCCCTCGAGCGACGGCGGCGTGTATCGCCCTGCATATTTCAGCCGCTGCAGGTTGATCCGGCAGGCGAGCTGGTCGAACATCGTCACGCCCCACATGTCCTTGCCCGTCAGCGGCGGCGGCGAGAAGGAAAGGTCGGAGATCGGCTGCGTCGGCGCTGTGAAATCCTCCGGGATGGCGCCGGTCGGGGCGGGGATTTCCTTGATCGGGATGATCGGCTCGCCGGTCCGCCGGTCGAGCACGTAGAGGTCGCCCTGCTTGGTCGGTCCGACGAGTGCCGGCACCGGCTGGTCGTCCTTGCCGGTGATGTCGATCAGCACCGGCTGGGCCGGCACGTCCATGTCCCACAGGTCGTGATGCACGGTCTGGCGCACCCAGCGCACCGCGCCGGTGTTGATGTCGAGCGCCACGATGGAGGAGGCGTATTTCTCGACATGCTCCGAGCGGCCCATGCCGAGCTGGTCTGGCACCTGATTGCCCATCGGCAGGTAGACGAGACCGAGCTTTTCGTCATAGCTGAAGACGGACCAGCTGTTGGGCGAATTGGTGGTGTAGGTCTGGCCTTGCGGCAGCGGCGTTGTCACGTCCGGATTGCCCGAATCCCAGTTCCAGACCAGCGCGCCGCTGTCGACGTCGAAGGCGCGGATGACCCCGGACTGCTCCTCGGTCGAATAGTTGTCGTTGACTGCACCGCCGATGATGATCTTGCCGGCCACGATCACCGGCGGCGAGGTGGAATAGTAGTAGCCGGCCGGATTGTATTTCATTCCCTCTTCGAGATGCAGCACGCCCTGGTCGGCAAAGTCCTTGCAGACCAGGCCGTTCGCGGCGTCGAGCGCGATCAGGCGCGCATCCGAGGTCGGCAGGTAGACGCGCTCGGCGCAGGGGCTGCCGGCGGTTGCGGCTGGATCGGCATGATAGCTGACGCCGCGGCAGGTCTGGTGCTGCCGGTCCGGGTTCATGCCGGAGTTGGAATCGAATTTCCATTTCTCCTTTCCGCTCGCCGCATCGAGCGCGATCGCCCAGTTGTGCGGCGTGCAGAGATAGAGCGTGTCTCGCACCTTCAGCGGCGTCACCTGATAGGTCGTCTCGCCGACATCGTCGGGCAGCTTCACGTCGCCGGTCTGGTATTGCCAGGCGACTTCCAGCGTACCGACGTTGTCCGGCGTGATCTGCCCAAGCGGCGAATAGCGCTGGCCATAGGAGGTGCGGCCATATTGATGCCAGTCCCCCTCCGGAACATTGCCGCCGAGATCGGGCGTGGCCGCAGCAGCGGCGACAGGCAATTCGCCTGCAAGGTCAAGCGGGTCCTGCGTCATCGAATAGCCGGCAACGGCGATCGCGGCGATGAAGGCGGCGGCAAGCGGCAGGGCGCCGGCCGCATAGACCTCTCCTGACGGGCTTGCAAACCCGAGGCGGCGACGGATGGCCGGCAAGAGGAGCCAGAGGCCGAGGAGGATGATCACGCCGCCGCGCGGGCCGAGTTGCCACCAGTCGAAACCGACTTCCCAGATCGCCCAGCCAAGCGTGCCGAGAATGAGCAGGGCATAGACGATGAGCGCCGCGCTGCGCCGCCTGAACAGGAGAAAGGCGGTCAGCAGAAAGCCGAGGCCGGCAATCACGTAATACCAGCTGCCGCCAAGCACGGCGAGCCAGAGCCCGCCTGCGCCGAGCGCCAGCCCGATCAATGCGAAGACGAGGGCCGTCAAAGTGATCAACATGAATCGTCTCCCGTTCCGGATGCCGCGCCGTGTTGCGTCGTGTCGAGGTTCAATCGCCGCGTGCCGTCACCGGACATATCGCGAAGCCCCTGCCTTTCAATGGCAGCCTTCGCGAAGACTGCGGAATAAGGCAGCGGCCATAGGCGCTTAGGAGATGCAGATGCAGTGTTGACGGGGATGACGCTCGCCTCGCTACGCCCGCAAACGGGGAGGGGACGAGGGAGGCCGCCGCTTCTCCATTCTCCCCGTTCACGGAGAGAAGGTGGCCGACAGGCCGGATGAGGGCAGGGTTTCCGCACCGCCTGCACCGACGGAACAAGGCAGCGCGCTTGCGGGTTTTTCCTCGAAACGATCGATGGAGCCGACAATGCCGAAAAAGAAGCACAAGAAATGGTCGCGGCACGTGACCGAGACCAGCAATGCCATGGACCTGGAAAAGGATGTGTTCCGCTCCCATGACCCCGAGGAAATCGCGCGATCGCTGAAACATTCGGCCGAGACGAGCGACCGGCGCAAATCGAACCCGTTTCGATCTGCCATGTCGATGCTGAATTTCTACATCAACCGCGCCGGCAGGAACCTGCCCCGCAAGCAAAGGAAGGTTCTCGAGGATGCCAAGGGCGAATTGCGAAGGGATTTTGGCCGCGATCCGAAATAGCCCGGCGCCGAACGGGCAAAGGACGCTGTAGCACTTTCAAAAACCTGCATAACGTCGCAAATCGATTCCGCTTTTCCAGGCAATGCAGTAGATCATCCGCGTCGTGATTTACAACGAGGCTGATATGAAGAGATTGCTGTTTGTTCTCCTGGTTGCGGTTGTTGCCGGCGTCGCCGTCATCGGTGGGCGCTGGTGGATCTATGTCACCAACACCAGCGATCCGCTGGACGAGGTGGGCATCGAGCTGAACAGCCGCATGCCGGAGCCGCTGCGCAAATGGGGCTGCGCCCGGTTGAAGGCGAATTTCAGCGCTCGGCTGCCGCCTTATGGCTGCGCGGCAACCGGAGGCACGGCCTGGGAATAGGCGCTGAAGGCGAGCCGCCGGCGAAGCGCCGACTGCTCGTCATCACGTGCCGCAGAACGTGCGGAACACTTCCTCGGCGGGGGCCGGCGGCGCGGCGTAGGCCGAAAAGCCGGGCTGCTCCTCATAGGGTTTCGCAAGCACCGAAAGCAGCGCCTCGAACAGCGAGAAGTCGCCATCGTCCTCGGCCGCGCGGATGGCCTGCTCGATGCGGTGGTTGCGCGGAATGTAGGCCGGGTTGACCAGCCGCATCGCCTGCGCCCGTTCGCGCGGCGTCGCTTGTGCCTCGCGCGACAGCCGGGCGCGCCATTCGGCAAGCCAAGGGCCGAGTGCCGTCGGGTCGGAGAAGGTGGCAGCAAAGGCGTGCTCTGCCGTGTCGCTCTCGGCCACGTCGGCAAGCCGCCGGAAGGTCAGGGTGAAATCCGCCTGTCCTTCCTTCATCTGCCTCAGGAGGCCCTGGACAAGATCGAGGTCGCCGTCTTCTTCGCCGATCAGGCCGATCTTGGCTTTCATGCCGGCGAGCCAATGGGTCTGGAAGCGCGGACCATAGCCGGCGATCACGTCGTTGGCGAGATTGACCGCCTCGGATGGTTCCGGGTCGAGGAGCGGCAGCAGCGTTTCGGCCAGCCGCGCCAGGTTCCACTGGCCGATCGCCGGCTGGCTGGCATAGGCATAGCGCCCGCCCTGGTCGATCGAGGAGAAC
This sequence comes from Rhizobium giardinii bv. giardinii H152, assembly GCF_000379605.1. GTDB lineage: Bacteria > Pseudomonadota > Alphaproteobacteria > Rhizobiales > Rhizobiaceae > Pararhizobium > Pararhizobium giardinii. The sequence goes on from NZ_KB902735.1 coordinate 112,454, forward strand.
ACCTTGGCCGGATCATAGGCGTCGAGAAAGGCGCAAGGGCCGAAGTCGATCGTCTCGCCGGAGATGGCGCAATTGTCGGTGTTCATCACGCCATGGATGAAGCCGACGCCAAGCCAGCGCGCAATCAGCGCCGCCTGGCGCTCCGCGACCGTCTCAAGCAGCGCCAGATAGGGGCGCTCCTGTCCCTTGATCTGCGGGTAGTGCCGGTCGATCACATAGTCCGCCAGCGTCTTGACACCTTCGGTATCGCCACGCGCGGCAAGAAACTGGAAGGTGCCGACGCGGATATGGCTGGCTGCGACGCGGGTGAAGACGGCACCGGGCAGCACGCGTTCGCGGTAGACCGGCTCGCCGGTGACCACGGCCGCCAATGCCCGGGTTGCGGGAATGCCGAGCGCATGCATCGCCTCGCTGACGATATATTCCCGCAGCACCGGCCCGAGTGCGGCGCGTCCGTCACCGCGGCGGGAGTAGGGGGTCTTGCCGGCGCCTTTCAGCTGGATGTCACGGCGCACGCCGTTCCTGTCGATCACTTCGCCAAGCAGGATCGCCCGGCCGTCGCCGAGCAGCGGCACGAACTGGCCGAACTGGTGCCCGGCATAGGCCATGCCGAGCGGCTCGGCGCCTTCGGGAACGCTGTTGCCGGAAAAGACCTGGGCGCCATCGCGCTCCAGCGCATCGGCATTAAGGCCGAGCTCTTCAGCCAGCGGCCGGTTGAACTTGATCAGCCACGGTTCCGCCACCGGCGTCGGATGGACGCGCGCGAGAAAATGCGCCGGCAGCCGCGCATAACTGTTGTCGAACGGAATCGGTGCAACCGCAGTCGTTCTTTCCGATTTCGGTTGGGTATGGTCCATGCCGCCTGATCTCCATCGGAAGCCGTGTCCGTCATCGGCTTGCGAATGATAGCGCATTCGCAAGCTGAAGGTCAGCCGGATATCGTGCGTGCGGGCCTGCATTGCAAGGCCTTGTTGCGCGCCGCTGGTCGATGGGATCATGCCGGCGTTTTGCGTCGGCGCCAGCCCCTCGCTGCCGAGGGGCCGGCATTATCGCGCCTTGGTCATTGCACCAGGCGAACGGCGCCGGGATTGTTGATTTTCATGTTTGCCAGCTCCGGATCGCAGTTCATCTTGAAATAGCTGTTTCCGGTAAGGGTGATCTCCTGCGCGATCAGGCGAATGCACTCTCCGCCCGTGGCGCCGTTTCCGGAATACTGGATCTCCTGCGTGTCCGGCATGTAGACGATCCCGGTCAGCGAGGATGCGCTGTTGCCGTTGATCACGGCCGGTTCCGTGTTGCCATGCTCCGCGACGATGGAAAACCCGGCCCAGGTTCCTGAGAGCGATGGCGTGATGTGGAACGTCGCACCGCCGTGAATAACGAGCTTGGCATCGTCGAGCAGGAAAAACGTGACGCCGGAACCGGTCACCACCGATTGGCTGGTCAACTGCAGGGAGCCGCCATCGATGAAATAGTTGCCGGGCTCCAGCTTGATTGCGCCCTTGAGCTCGAGACTCCCATAGGTCCCTGGCTTCAAGGTCACGACGTAATCGGCGTTGTTTGTTTTCGGGGTCTTGCCGGTGCCATTGCAATCCCCGTTGCCGCCGCCGCCGTCGACGAAGTTTTGACCGCAACCGGAAAGGTCGACCCACGCGCCCGTGGCCGGGAGTTTTTTGTACTTGAACGGATCCGGGACCCGAGACGATTTCTCGTGTGGAGCCGGACAGGCCAGTTGCACGGCAGCGGGGTCGATCGATATGCCGCCCGCAGAAAACAGACATTCGGCCTTCAGGCTGCCCGAGCCGCCGACATAGATCGCCTGCCCATCGATGGAGTTGGCGGTGATGGTACAGCCGCTCATATCGATATTGGCGCTGCCGCTGACTTCGAAGGCCCGGTATTTTGTCGAGTGAAGGGCAAGAATGCACGCCTCTGTTCCCGGCACCCGGGCGGCAATGGCGCGCTTGCTGATCTCAAAGGGAAGCCGCTCCAGAAACATGGGTTTGTAATTGAACCCGTAGGCCGCCGTTGCCGTGTCCTCGAGAGCGCCATGAGCGAGTGACAGGCTGAAACTCGACAGATCGTCTTCCTCGGGCAGCGGCTCGGAGTTTTGCGGAACGGCGAAATTGCCGAAAAAGACCGCGCTTGCTTCCTTGGTCGCTTCTTCTTCGCTGGAACCTTCACCGAAGGATCGGACTGCCGAAAGGGCGGCACTGTCGAGCGCCGCCTGCAGTTTCGTTGCTTCGACGTAGGCGGCTCCAAGGTCAATCACCATCGCGGCGGTTCCGATGACCGGAACGAATGCGATGGCGGTAAGAGTGGCGAAATTACCCGATTCGTCGTCGAGGAAATGATCGATGCACGTCTTCGATGGCCACCGCATAGCTACCCCCTCTATTTGGACTGGCAATGAAGACCAACATTACGCATCGCTAATGGGTAAAGAATTAAGCAATTCGTTAAGATTGTCTGATCTTGCAATCATGAGGATTCTGGTCATGATTAAGCAAATCAACCTGAAATGGTATTCGTGACGTCGGGGTAATGCCGGCCGCCGTCACGGGATGCATATCTCTCCTGGCCAATTACGCCCTTCGGTCGACCGTGTCGGAGGGGAAATCCAGCGTCAGGCGCTCAATCGATTGTCTGCAAAGCAGGCTTCGCAGATGGCAGCCACATGGCGATGGTCGGTGCCGCAGCAGCCGCCGAGGACCCTGAGTTGCGGCATCTGGCGCGTGAGTTGCCGGTAGCGCCGGCCGAGGTCGGCGGGATCGCCGGCATCCAGCGTCTCGCTTTCGTCGAGCTCCTGATGGCTCATCTTCGAGGCATTGGCGCGGATGCCGCCGATCCGTTTCAGCCACGCCCCGTCGCCGGCGACGACATCGTCGAAATGGCTCGGATGGGCGCAATTGATCATGTAGTAGAGCGGGTAGGCGCCGGTCGCCGCATCCACCGCCTCGATCGCCTGCCTCAGCGTCCGGCCGGTGACAAGATTGCCGTCCGTTTCCACCGTAAAGGAAATCACGCACGGCATCTTCATCCGCCTGGCAGCGCGCGCGATGCCGATCGCCTCGTCAATGCTGGTCAGCGTGAAGGCGGTCACCATGTCGGCGTCGGTGCCGGCGAAGGTCTCGATCTGCGTTGCGTGATAGGCCTCGGCTTCCTCGGCATCCATGTTGCCGGCTTTATAACCGTCGCCGCGCGGACCGATGGCGCCGCTGATGACGATCGGCGCGCCGGGCCGCTCATAATCGGCGCGAAGCTCGCTCAGCAGTTCCACCGCATCCTCGTTGGCTGCCCTCAGCGCCTCCGCGCTATAGCCGAGCTTTGCGCCCCAGTCCGGATTGGACCGCCAGGTTGCCGTGTCGAGCACGAAGCCGGTTCCGTTTTTCCCGGCGATGTCGAGATAGCGGACGTAATAGTCCCTCAGCTGCCGGCGGCCCGCCGGCTCGGCCAAAAGCACGAAGGAGGCGAAATGCGGCAGGTCTGCGCCCTCGTGAAAGATCAGCGTGGTCTCCATGCCGCCATCGGTAAGATACATGCCGCCCTTCAACTGCGGCAGGTCGTGTCGGTATTTGCTCACGGTCTTCATCCTCCCTTGTCGTTCGCGGCAGCGTCGAAAGGCGTCGCCAGGTGCGAGGATTCTTGCCGTTTTATCTCCTGCGAAAATAGAGGACTTGCGGTATACTGGCGAGAGATTATAAAAAATTCAGCAATATCAAATGGTTTTGGACCGGAGCGGCGACTGGGCGAAAAATCGTTTCCCTCGTCGTCCAAGCAAAACCGTACCGACGGTACAGGAGCGGGAGATGCGCAAGGGCGAGGAGACGAGGACCCGCATTCTCGACGTGGCGGAAGCGGCCGTGTTGCAGAAGGGCTTCGGCGGCACGTCGATCGAGGAACTGATCGCCGAGACCGGCATCACCAAGAGCGGTTTCTTCTACCATTTCCGCGACAAGAACGAGCTCGCCAAGGCGCTGCTGAACCGCTACATCGAAAACGACGAGCGGATCTACGACGAGATCTTCAGCCGTGCGCGCGACCTGATGGACGATCCGCTGCAATCCTTTCTGCTCGGGCTGAAGCTTTTGTCGGAATTGTTGTCCGACCTGCCGAACGGCCATCCGGGCTGCCTGGTTGCGACCATCTGCTATTACGAGCGGCTCTTCGATCGGGAAATTCAGGAGATCAACCGCCAGGCGGCTTTGACCTGGAGGCGCCGCTTCCGCGGCATGTTCGATGAGATTTTCGCCGTCTACACGCCGCGCGAGCAGTTTGACGTGGACCAGCTCGCCGACATGGTCTCGACGGTGATCGAAGGCGGCATCGTGCTGTCCAAGGCGTTGAAGGAACCACAAAGCCTGCCGGGTCAGATTCTCGTGTTCCGCAGCTTCGTCAAACTGCTGTTCCAGCCGGTGCAGCAGGCCCGAGCGGCCTCGTGACATGAGCGGTCACGGTGGCAGGCCTGCGTTTCGCAGGCCATCGGCCCACCGCGCTGCATCGTCCGGTCGCCGGATCGGGAAGAAATCGTCGAGGTTCGACAGGCGGAAGTCGGGATCGAGCTGACGCAATCGCGTCATCGCCTCCGCTGCCTCCTCAGCCTGTCCGGCCAGCGCATGGCTTGCTGCAGCGACGCAGGTTGCGATGAAGTGCACCGGCTGCTCGCGAATGGCCGCGCGTGCCCACGACGACGCCTCGCCATACTGGCCAGCAAAGAAGTGGGCGGCGGCCATTGCGGCTTGCGCATTGAATATCTGAGGGTCCTGCGGGTTCAGGCGAATGGCCCGAGCGAGATGATCGAGTGCCACCTCCGGTTCGCCAAGCCAAATCCTGGCCCAGCCGCTGAACAGCCATGTTGAGGCCCAATTGGGATTGAGTGCAAGAGCACGCTCCAATAAATCAGCGCCATAGTCGAGTGCGCCGAGAACATAGGTAAAGGCGATGCCGGCGGTGGAGAGCGCCACCGCGTCATCCTTGCCCAAAGCCGCGGCCCGGCGGGCCAGCCGCTCGGTTTCGACAGTTTCTTGCGCGCGGTCGACCATCCAGCCACTTGCCTTGCGCTGCGAATAGCAGCGGGCCGCCATGCCGTAGGCCGCAGCAAATTCCGGGTCGAGCTCGATGGCGCGGTAAAACAGCCGCAGAGCCTCGTTGTTGGCCTCGCGGCTCCAGCGATGCAGGGCTGCCATGCCGCGCAGGAAGTAATCATAGGCGTCGAGATTCTCGGTGGGCTTGCGCTTGGCCCGCTCGATCTCGGCCTGTTCGAGCTTGGGGCCGATGGCGCCGACCACGTTTGCGGTTACATGGTCCTGAAGCTCGAAAATGTCTTCGATCCCCCCCTCAAAGCGATCCGCCCAAATGTGCATGCCCGTGGCGGCCTCGACAAGTTCGGCAGAGATACGCACCCGGTTGGCCGCCCTGCGCACGCTGCCCTCCAGCACGTAGCGCACGCCCAATTCGCGCCCGACGTGCTTCACGTCGACGGCACGCCCCTTGTAGGTGAAGCTGGAATTGCGCGCGATGACGAAGAGCCAACGAATGCGCGACAGGCCGATGATGATCTCTTCGACAATGCCGTCGCCGAAATAGTCCTGTGCCGGATCGCTGCTCATGTTGCCAAACGGCAGTACGGCGATCGATGGCCGGTCCGGCAGCGCGAGCACGGGCGCTCGCAACGGCATGATCTGATCGAGGTACGCGCGGTAGGTTCGCAGCGGGCGCGCGATATTCTTGAGGTGCTGCAAGCCCATATCGGCAAAGCTGAGATCGACCTTGCCGTCGATCTGTCGGTGCACGTCTTCAGAGATACAGATTCCGCCGGCTTCGGAAATCTCCTCGAGCCGGGCCGCCACATTGACACCGTCGCCGAGGATGTCGTCGCCCTCGATCAGGACGTCGCCGAGATTGATGCCGACACGAAAGAGCATCCGCTGATCGGCGGGTGCCACGGCATTTCGCTCGGCCATCAACCTCTGGATGGCGGCTGCGCACGCGACGGCGGCGACGACTGACGGAAACTCCAATAACACGCCGTCGCCGATGGTCTTTACGATCCGACCGCCGTGTTCCGTGATGATCGGCGACATAGCCTCCCGGTGGACGCGCAGCGCACGCGCCGTCCCGGCTTCATCGGCTCCCATCAGCCGGCTGAAGCCCATGACGTCGGCAGCCATAATAGCCGCCAGCCTGCGTTCCACCTGGGGCTCACCCACGGACCCATGCTTCCCATATGGTTCTAAAACCACACTATAGCACGAGCCCTCCCCGGAGCGCTCGGCTCAATTCATTAAGTGTGTCGAAAATAATCCGACCGAAGACGGTGCAGCGAAGCGGCCATCATCGCTGATGCCGACCACCATTTTGCGTGCTGAGTCCCCCCGGATCTGCAGTGAGACTTAATGGGCCTGCCGCGCGTGGGACGCAGTTCCCGTCCGCGGACGGCCAGCCGGCCCCCTACATCTTCCCCGCAACCTTGATCGCAAAGGCATATTCAAACGCGATCTCCTCCAGCCGCTGGAAGCGGCCCGAGGCGCCGCCGTGGCCGGCGTCCATGTTGGTCTTCATCAGGATCGGCTCGGAGCCGGTGGTCTTCTCGCGCAGCTTGGCCACCCATTTGGCCGGTTCCCAATAGGTGACGCGCGGGTCGGTGAGGCCACCGAGCGCCAGGATGGCCGGGTAGGGCTTTTCCGCAACGTTGTCATAGGGGCTGTAGGCTGCCATGCGCTCGTAGGCCGTCCTGCTCTCGATCGGGTTGCCCCATTCCGGCCATTCCGGCGGGGTGAGCGGCAGCGTGTCGTCGAGCATGGTGTTCAAGACATCGACGAAGGGAACGGCGGCGATGATGCCCTTGAACTTCTCCGGCGCCATGTTGGCGATCGCGCCCATCAGCATGCCCCCGGCCGATCCGCCCTCGGCGACGATGTTTGCGTAGGAGGTGAACTTCTGTTGATTCAGATAGTCGGCCGCCGCGATGAAGTCCTTGAAGGTATTGGTCTTCTTCTCCATCTTGCCGTCTTCGTACCACTGAAAGCCCTTGTCCTTGCCGCCGCGGATATGGGCGATGGCATAGACGAAGCCGCGGTCGGCGAGCGACAGGCAGTTGGTGTTGAAGCCTGCCGGGATGCTGATGCCATAGGCGCCGTAGCCGTAGAGCAGGCAGGGGGCCGAGCCGTCGAGGGCCACATCCTTGCGGTAGAGCAGGGTTACCGGAACCTCGACGCCATCCCAGGACGGCGCCATGACGCGGCGGGTGACGTAGTCGTCGATATTGTGGCCGGATGGCACTTCCTGCGTCTTCAAGAGCCTGCGCTCGCGCGTCGCCATGTTGTAGTCGTAGAGCTGGCTCGGCGTCGTCATCGACGAATAGGAGAAGCGGATGACGTCGGTGTCGTATTCGCCGGCACCGGAGAGACCAAGCGAGTAGGCTTCCTCGGCAAAGGCGATCGCGTGTTCCTCGCCGCTCCTGCGGTCGCGGATTTTGATCTGCGGCAGGCCGTTTTCCCGCTCCAGCCAGACGAGATGGCGGGCAAAGGCCATGTGGCTGATGATCAGCCGCCCCGGCGTGTGCGGCACGACGTCGGTCCAGTTTTCCCGCCCAGGCTTGTCAACCGGCGTCTGCATGATCTTGAAATCCTTGGCGCCGTCAGCATTGGTGAGGATGTAAAAGACATCGCCGCCTTCGGTCAGCGAATATTCGAGCCCGGTTTCGCGCACTGAGACCATTTGGGGCTTCGCATTGATGTCGCTCGTCGGGATCAGCAGATATTCGCTGGTCTCATGGTCGTGGATGTCGATGTAGATGAAATCGTCGAGCATCGAGCCGCCGACTCCCATGAAAAAGCCCGGATCCTCCTCCTCGTAGACCAGCCGGTCGTCGCTCTGCGGCGTGCCGATGATGTGGTGGAAGATTTTTGAAGGCCGATGGTTGTCGTCGAGCACGGTGTAGAAGAAGCTCTTGCCATCCGGTGCCCAGGCGCCGCCGCCGCCGGTGTTTTCGATGACGTCCGTGAGGTCTTCGCCCGTCGCAAGATCGCGCACCCGCAGCGTGTAATATTCCGAGCCCTTGTCGTCATAGCCCCAGAGGCCGCGGCTGTGGTCGCTCGTATGATCGATGCCGGCAAGCCGGAAATAGGCCTTGCCGGCGCCTTCCTTGTCGCCGTCGAGAAGCACCGTGCGCTCGCCACCGTCGCGGGGAATGCGGAAATAACGCGGCTGTTCGCCGCCGGTGACGAAGAAGGTGCCATAGGCGAACGGCCCGTCCTTCATCGGCACGGAACTGTCGTCTTCCTTGATGCGGCCCTTCATCTCGGCAAACAGCGTCTTCTGCAGCGCCTCGGTATCGGCCATCGCCGCCTTCATATAGGCGTTCTCGGCTTCCAGGTGCTTGCGGATTTCCGGATCGAGGATCGACGGATCCTTGAACATCGCCTGCCAGTTGTCGGCACGCAGCCAGGCGTAGTCGTCCGTCCGGCTGATGCCATGGCGGGTATCCGTGACCGGCTTTTTCGGAGCGACGGGAGCAGCGGGCAGATTCTTGAAGATGGACAAGGATGACTCCGGGAAAAATGCGAGGGGTGTAGACCGGAGATAGAGGCCGGGTGCCAAAGGTTCAAGGAAAAAGCTCCGGACACCGTGCGGACGCCTGAACAAATTCGCATGCTGCGTCAGCGGACGGCATGCCGCTGGCCGGTGCGCAAGGAGAAGTGCGAGCACCGGGATTTGCATATGTCAGTTTTAACCGTACGTTAGCGCAATTCCTTCAGATTGCGCCGTAGCGCGCGATGTTCCCTTTCCTGCTGCGCCCTGCCAGAGGCATCATGCCTTGACCCCCAATTTTCGTTCAGCTTGCGGGAAATCGCTCCCGCCGGAGTTTCGTCATGACGTTTCGCAATCTCTCCATTCTCCAGAAGATCGGCCTTGTCGTATTCGTCATGGGGCTCTCTTCGCTGGTCATCGCCTTTGTCGGAGCGCGGGGGATTTCGGCGCTCGAATCGGCGATCGTATCGGTCGGCAACAAGGAGGAAGTCGCCCGCGAGGCGATGGACCTGCGCGTCGACATCATCGCCATCAGCCGCATGACCTACCAGCTGGCCGCGCAGCCTGAAAAGGCAACGGATTTCCGCGCAGAAACGGAAAAGCGCGCCAAGGAAATGCTCGAGCGCCTGCCGAAGATCGAAGCGGCGGCCGATGCAACGGAACTCAAGCAGCTGCAGACGATCCGCGCGACGCTCGAAACCTATTTCGGCGAAATCCGCGCCATGGTTGATGTCGCCGAAAAGAACGGCAAGGACACCGCCGCGATCAAGGCCGGCCTCGACAAGGCGCTCGCCGCGCAGAAGACCGTAACCAGCGCCGTCAAGGAATACAGCACCTATTCGGGCGGGGCGCTTGCGAGTGCCCGCGCCGACGCCCTGCAGTCCTCGTCGCTGGCGCTGGTCATCGCCATCGCATCGGCCGCGGCCTGCATCGTGCTGGGCGCAGTGGCGAGCCTTCTCGTCGCGCGCCGGGGGATTGCTGCACCGGTTCGCGCTCTGACGGCCGCCATGAGCCGCCTGGCCGAGGGTAACCTCGACAGCACCGGCACCGATGCCGAGCGCAAGGACGAGATCGGCGAAATGGCCCGCGCCGTCGAAGTCTTCCGCCGCAACGCGCTGGCGATGCGCGACATGAAGGCCCAGGAAGCGGCACTCCATGCCCTGAGCAGCGATCTGCAGTCGAGCATCAGCGCCGTCGTCGCGGCCGCCGTCGCCGGCGATTTCACCGGCCGTATCGGCAAGGATTACCAGAACGACGATCTCAACCGCTTCGCCGGCAGCGTCAACGAACTGGTCGACAGTATCGACAGCGCCGTCGCGGAAGTGCGCCGCGTCATCGCCGCCCTGGCCGACGCCGATCTGTCGCAGAGCATGGAGGGCCAGTTCCAGGGCGCCTTCGCCGAGCTGCAGCAGAACGTCAACACCACCATGCTGACCTTGCGCTTGACCATGCAGAATGTCCGCGGTGCTGCCGGCACCATCAAGGAAAGCTCCGCCGAACTGAGCTCTGCCGCCAACGACCTGTCCAAGCGCACCGAGCAGCAGGCCGCCGCGCTCGAGGAAACCGCCGCAGCATTGGACGAGATCACCGCGACCGTCCGCGCCTCCTCCTCGCGCGCCAACGAAGCCCGCGACATGGTGCGGGAGACGAAGGAGAGCGCCGGCAAGTCGGGCGAGATCGTCCGCGATGCCGTCAGCGCCATGAGCCGCATCGAGGGCTCGTCGAGCCGCATCAGCCAGATCATCGGCGTCATTGACGAGATCGCCTTCCAGACCAACCTGCTTGCCCTCAATGCCGGCGTCGAGGCAGCGCGGGCAGGCGAGGCAGGCCGCGGCTTCGCCGTTGTCGCCCAGGAAGTGCGCGAACTGGCGCAGCGCTCGGCCAATGCCGCCAAGGAAATCAAGACGCTGATCAGCGCCTCTGCCTCGGAAGTCGAAGGCGGCGTCTCGCTGGTCAGGGCGACCGGCGATGCGCTGCTGGAGATCGAGCAGCTCGTGCTGCGCGTCAACGACCACGTCGAAAGCATCGCCACGGCCGCACGCGAGCAGGCGACGGCGCTTGCCGAAATCAACACCTCCGTCAACCAGATGGACCAGATGACGCAGAAGAACGCCGCCATGGTCGAGGAGACGACGGCCGCCAGCGAGACGCTGGCCGAAGAGAGCCGCCAGCTCCAGACCCTGCTTGCCCGCTTCAAGCTGGAAGAGGCAAGTCGCGTATCGCATTCACAACCGCAGCAACGCACCCGTTACGCGGCCTGAGCGATCAACCGGCCAGCAAAACCGGACAGCAAACAAGAATGAGGGGAGGACGGCAACGTCCTCCCCTTGCGCATTTCGTGTCGTCGCGCTGGAAGGCGCCGGTCTCGCAAGCCGCCCGAAAGGTGGACCGGGCCGCGTTCAGGTCGTAGAATGAAACCTTCCTTGTGGGCTGAGGCTTCAGGGCAGGAGGCGCATATGGCTATATTCATGGACCGGCATGACTTTTCGGCAATTACCGCGGCCGACGCTGCCGAGGCGCACCGCAGGGATATCGAGATACAGGATAGGTACGGGGTCAAGTTCCTGACCTACTGGTTCGACCAGCAGCGTGGAACCGTGTTTTGCCTCGTGGATGCGCCCGATGCGGAAACGGCCCAATGCGTGCACCGCGAGGCGCATGGCTACATCGCCGGCGAGGTTGTCGAGGTCGCGTTGTCGGCGGTCGAGGCGTTTCTCGGCCGAATACAGGACCCCGAGCAGGCCCCGGGACAATCCTCGGGCGAAATGGACTGCGGCCATCGGGCAATCCTGTTCACCGACATCGTCGGCTCGACGGCGATGACATCGCGCCTCGGCGACCGCATGGCGACCGAACTCGTCAGGGCGCATGATTCCATCGTGCGCAGATGTCTTGGCCATGCCTCGGGCCGCGAGGTGAAGCACACCGGCGACGGCATCATGGCGACGTTCGCCGCGACATCCGCGGCCGTCGATTGCGCAATGGCCATTCAGCAGGAATTCAAACGGTACAACCTCGGCAACTCCGAGCCTATTCATGTTCGCATCGGACTGGATTGCGGCGAGCCCATCGAGGACAGCCGCGACCTGTTCGGCTCCACCGTGCAGCTTGCCGCTCGATTGTGCGCTGCGGCCTCCAGCGACCAGATTCTGGTGTCGGAGAACATTTTTCGAGAGTACGGCGCCACCGATGTCTTCGGTCACGCGACCCGCCGGCGGCTGAAGGGATTTGCGAAGCCCATGCTGGCCTTCCAATGCGACTGGGCTGATGCCGGGGTTTAAGACCGCCAGATCCAGCCCGACGCCCCCGGGGACGACGACCTAAAACTTTTTCACGAAAAAAATTCGCCGGCATGTCGATTGTGCCGGCGCTCGTTCGTCGTAGGAGCAGGAAGGTCGATGTGGCCTCCGCCAACAAGAGGAGAAGACGATGCGTGTCATAGTCATGGTAAAGGCGACTGAGGAGAGCGAAGCGGGGATCATGCCCTCGACCGAGCTCATGGAGGCGATGGGCAAGTTCAACGAGGAACTGATCAATGCCGGCGTCATGCTGGCGGGCGAGGGGCTGCATCCCTCGTCGAAAGGCAAGCGTATCGCCTTCGACGGTCCCAGCCGCACCGTGATCGACGGCCCCTTCGCCGAAACCCGCGAACTGGTCGCCGGCTTCTGGATCTGGGAAGTCAAGGACATGGCCGAGGCGGTGGAGTGGGCGAAGCGCTGCCCCAATCCGATGCCGGGCCCGAGCGAACTCGAGATCCGCCAGGTGTTCGAGGCCGCCGACTTCGGCGACGCCCTGACGCCGGAACTCGCCGAGCAGGAGGAGCGTCAGCGCCAGAAGCTGGCCGGCCACTAGAGCCGGATGGTTGCAGGTTGAATCACGGTACACGACAGGACCGAGAATACCCCCCTCTGTCACTTCGTGACATCTCCCCCTCAAGGGGGAGATCGGGAGCAAGAGGCCAGCCCCAAGCCAATCTCCCCCCTTGAGGGGGAGATGCCCGGCAGGGCAGAGGGGGGTGAGACGGCCACTGTCGTGTGCTGTGAGGTCGAATCGACCTGAAAGCTGAATCCGCTCTGCAAACAAAGAAGTAGCCGCGCCGCCACCACCATCCGTCGCCGCTGCCGCTTGACGTGGCCCTTGCACCTCCCGTAAGCGGAAAGCATGGCGGCGACGGAAATCCACCAGACGATCGAGACCGTGTTCCGGATCGAACAGGCCAGGCTCATCGCGGGCCTGGTGCGAATGGTGCGGGACGTGAACCTCGCCGAAGACCTGGCCCAGGACGCCCTCGTGGCAGCCCTGTCCGAATGGCCGAAGACCGGGGTGCCGAAAAACCCGGGCGCCTGGCTGATGGCCGCTGGCAAGCGCCGGGCCATTGACGGCTTCCGCCGCAGCAAGATGCTGGCGCGCAAGCACGCCGAGATCGGCCGCGACCTCGGGGACGAAGGTGTCGACCCCGTCGCGGACATCGAGGCGGCCATGGATGACGACCTTGGCGATGAGCTGCTCGGCCTGATCTTCACCGCCTGCCACCCGGTGCTCTCGCCCGAGGCGCGCGCGACGCTGACGCTGCGCCTGATCGGCGGGCTGACGACGGACGAGATCGCCCGTGCCTTCCTCTCCAGCGAAGCGACCATCGCCCAGCGGATCGTGCGGGCCAAGAAGACGCTCGGCAAGGCCGGCCTGACCTACGAAGTGCCGCGCGGGCCGGACCGCAAAGAACGTCTCGCCTCGGTGCTCGAGGTCATCTACCTGATCTTCAACGAGGGCTATGCGGCGACCGCCGGCGAAGACCTGATCCGCCCGGCCTTGTGCGCCGAGGCCCAGCGCCTCGGCCGCATCCTCGCCGGCCTGGCGCCGGGCGAGCCCGAGGTCTTCGGCCTTCTCGCTTTGATGGAAATCCAGGCCTCGCGCCTCAACGCCCGAACGGCGCCGGACGGCTCGCCGGTTCCCTTGACCGAACAGAACCGAGCCCACTGGGACCAACTGCTGATCCGGCGGGGCCTTGCCGCTCTGGAGCGCGCCGAAGCGCTCGGCGGCGCGGGCGGTCCCTATGCCCTGCAGGCCGCACTCGCCGCCTGCCATGCAAGGGCAAGAAAGGCGGAAGAGACGGATTGGCAGAGGATCGCCGGGCTTTACGATGAACTGCGGGCGGTCATGCCGTCGCCGGTGGTCGACCTCAACCGGGCCGTGGCCCACAGCATGGCCTTCGGGCCTAGGGCCGGCCTTGCCCTCCTGAACGAGATCGAGCAGGCGGGTGCCTTGCGCGACTACGCGCTGCTGCCGGCAGCCAAGGGCGATTTCCTGTTCCGCACTGGCCGGCTGACCGAGGCCGGGGCAGAGTTCGAGCGCGCTGCCGCGCTCACGCGCAACGCGCGCGAAAAGGCCTTCCTGCTCGGACGCGCGGCTGCCTGCGGCGGCTAGTGGATTCCCGACGACGTGGCGTCATGCAAGTCTGCTGGATGCGCAGTGGTCGCGGTCATCTGTTTCCGGTCAGCAGCCCCGGAAGGACTGCGTCGAACCGTCATCCTGCGACGCGCGCGGCCGACGCGGCCAGGATGAGCTCGCGGACGGCATGCAGGTCGCTGACAACGCCCGTGCATAGGGACTGGATTTCCGGGGTTGGGCCAAGAAGATCGGGGACCATGAAAGTCATCATTTCGGCAGCAGATGCGGAGCGAACCCCGTTGTGGGAATCCTCCAGAGCCAGGCATAGAGTGGGGGCCACGCCAAGACGCTTCGCCGCCGTCAGGAACGGGTCGGGCGAGGGTTTGCTGGCGACATAATCTGTGTCCGATGACCGCATGGAATCGGTCGGCCAGGCCATGGGCGGAGAGATGGCTCTGCACAGTGGAGTGGGCCGACGAAGTCGCGATACATCGCGGCATCGCGAGCTGGTCAAGAAAGTCGAGCAGTTCGACGACGCCGGGCTTCAGCCGGAGTTGCGTGGCGGCCAGCAACTCGAAATGGCCGATCATCTGTGCGAAATACTGGTCTATGGGAAAATCCGGTCCCATTTGTTCCAGAAGCAATACTCTGCTCTGGACCCAAGGCACGCCTATGGTGCGTTGAATAACGGCTGTCGGCAGGTCGTGACCTCCAACGGCTGCAGCCGCCAGAAACGCCTCTTGATAGAGTGTCTCGGTATCGAAAATCAGCCCGTCCATGTCGAAGATCACGGCGACTGGCATATGAGGAAGCGTCATTTTCCACGTATAGTTGATGCCCCGCAGCTCGGCAACAGCATGCACGGGGCTCGGAACTCGTTGGAGCGTTTGGGCTCCCGCGGGCCGCGTCACCACCTTACAATCTGTCCGACCCCGCAAGGCGCACCCGCAGACTCGTCACTTTTCGGCGTTGTTCAAGCCTGCAGGTCCTTCGCGGCGCATGCGAATGCGGTCGTCACGCCGCCAGCTTCAGCCCGATGCCCCACGGGTCGACGAGCGAAACGGTGGCGCCGGTGCGCGTCACCGGAATTTCCAGCGCCTCGAGCCTGGTGATCGCCGTCTCGAGCTTGGCCGGGTCGTTGAAATGCACGGTGTAGTCCGCAAGGCCGGTCATGTTGTCCTGGCGCTTCGGCGCGCCGCGCGAATTCCAGATATTGGCGCCGACATGATGGTGATACTTGCCCGAGGCGAAGAAGCTGGCGCCGGGGTACGTCGCCATCAGGTCGAGCCCGAGCACGTCACGGAAGAAGGCGTTGGCCTGCGGAATGTCGGAGACCTGCAGGTGGATATGGCCGATCGCCGTGCCGTGCGCCATGCCGTCCCACCTGTCCTTCGGCGCCTCGTCGTAGAGCGCCTGCAGGTCAAGCGGCAGCGTCGCCATCCTCACCATGCCGTCGTCGATATAGTTCCATTCCTGCCGCGGCCGGTCGCGATAGACCTCGATGCCGTTGCCCTCCGGGTCACCGAGATAGATCGCCTCGCTCACCAGATGGTCGGACGCGCCCTGCAGCGGCACGTTGTTGTGGGCGATATGGGCGAGCCAGCGGCCAAGTTCGGCGCGGTCGGGCACGAGGAAGGCCGTGTGGAACAGGCCCGGCGCATTGCGCGGCGCAACGGCGGCATTGCCCTGCGTCGTCAGCGTCAGAAGCGGCCGCCCGGCAACGCCGAGCGTCTCGCCGCTCGCCGTCTTGTCAATCGGCGTCAGGCCCATGATCTGCTGATACCATGACGATACCATTGGCAGGTCGCGAACCACCAGATGCGAGTGATCGATATAGGCCGGCATGCGGACGGCGTGGGTTGCGGCGTGCTCTGTCATTGTCGTGCTTTCTGCCCTGGTTGCGGCTGCGGCGGTTCCCGTTGCCAGCGCTGTCGCCGACAACTTGATGAAGGTGCGTCTGTCGAAGCCGGCCATGGCGCATTCCCCTTTGAAACTCTTGCAAACCTATATGGCGCGCCCGCGGCGTCCACGAAAGGTGGCGTATTGAGGAAGTACCGTTCTCGCCCTGTTGACAATCACGGTACGACAGTGGCCGTCTCACCCCCCTCTGCCCTGCCGGGCATCTCCCCCTCAAGGGGGGAGATTGGCGTGGGCTAGCCTCTTGCCCCGATCTCCCCCCTTGAGGGGGAGATGTCACGGAGTCACAGAGGGAGTATTCCCGGTACTGGTCGTGCACTGTCGTTGACCTGCGACCGCATGGCCGGTTGTGAATTTTCCCCGAATACACCTATATTCTAATTTATCCGCGCCAGGCGGCGAGGGTCGGCAAAACAACGGCCCAGGAGGCAGGATATCCTGCCTCTCCGCCGGTGCGGCGAACCCGAGGAGACAGTCATGTATTCGAGAATCATCGTCCCGATCGCCATGGACCAGCTGGAGCACGGCGAAACGGTGCTGGAGCGCGCCAAGTCGCTGCTGGACGAGGGCGGCGAAATCATTCTCCTGAATGTCGTCGAGGATCTGAATGCCTATGCGCAGGGCTACATGATTGTCGACTTTCCGCTGGAAATGGTCGAGGCATCCCGCAAGCATGCGATGAACACGCTGACCGAGCTCCAGCAGAAGCACGGCGTCAAGGGCCGCGTCGAAATCCGCGTCGGGGGCGCAGCCGGTGTGATCAACGCCTTTGCGGAGGAGATGGAGGGCGACCTGGTCATCATCGCCTCGCACCGGCCGGGCCTGATCGACTACTTCATCGGCTCGACCGCAAGCCGCGTCGCCAGCCATTGCAAATGCGCCGTGCTGATCGATCGCTGAACCGGGATTGCCGGGCGCGGCTTACGGCGCCGGGTGAAATTGGCCGTTCGTGACCTCGGGCACATGATCCGATAGAGTGAAAGCGCGTTCTCCGGTACAGTGGGGATCGAGGCGCTGCCGGCGTTCAGCGCCATTGCCGAAGGCAATATCGGAGCGTCAGAGCGAAGGAATGTTTCATGACAGACCGGATCCGCCCGCTGCAACCGGGAGAGGCCGCGCCCGCGTTCGTGCTTCCCGCCGCCAATCGCGAGGGTTTGGCCTCTCTCGCCAGCCTGCTGGGCCGGCCGTTCCTCATCGGCTTCTATCGCGGCCTGCACTGCCCCTTCTGCAGGCGTCAGGTCGGACAGCTTTCAAGCCTGCAGCCCGCGCTGCAGGCCATGGGCGTCGAGACGCTGGCCGTGATCAATACGCCGCTCGAGCGCGCGCGTCTCTATTTCCGCTACCAGCCGACGCCGGTGACGCTGCTGTGCGACCCGGACTGCCGCACGCACCGGGCCTTCGGCGTGCCACGCGTCGAGGTGCTGCCCGATGGCAGCAGCGAGCAGCCGGAGTGGCCATTGCGGACGACAATGGCGGATTTCCTGGGCGCGCGCATCAATCCCGGCGGCGAAATGCCAGAGCCGCTGCCGCCGATGGAAGCCAATACGGTTCTCAATGCCAAGGACGGATTCGAGCTCGACGAAGCCGACAAGACGATTTTCGCAAACCACGGCACGCAGCTGGTCGGGCACTTCCTGGTGAATGCGGACGGCATTGTCGGCTGGGCGCAAATCGAGGCGCGGGACGGGCCGAACAGCCTCGGCGTTTTCCCGACCGCGGCCGAGATTATGGCCGCAGCCGGCAAGCTCTGATCTTGCCCCCACCCTCCGGTGAAATGTCGATCTGTCGCAAAGTTTGATCCTCCGGCTCTGTTTCGACGCTGCTGTCTATGGCACATTGGCAAGACTGCCACGCGTTGTGGCGGCGCGATATCGGGCATCATGGGTGGGTGATGTGCCGGCAACATCGTGAAGCCGGATTGAAATGAAGTATCGAGGGGCTCTGGTGGAAATCAAGGGCATCAAATGGAACTACGATCGCTCTGAGCTGATTGCCGACGGCGTCGTCCACGGGATCGGTCTCGCCTTTGCGCTGATCGGCGTCACGGCAATGATCTTCTATGCCAGCGTCTGGAGCACGTCCGGGCAGCTCGCGGCCGCCTGGATCTATGGCGCCGGGCTGGTTGCGACGCTGTCGATCTCCTTCCTCTACAATCTCTATCCCGTGTCGAAGACGAAATGGTTCCTGCGCCGCTTCGACCATTCGTCGATCTTCGTACTGATCGCCGCCACCTATACGCCGTTTTTGCAACGCGGCTGGGACGATCCCTCTCTGTTCGGCATGCTGATCGGCATCTGGACGATCGCCTTTGTCGGCGTGCTGATCAAATGCGCCTTTCCGGGCCGCTTCGACAAGGTAGCGATCCTGCTCTATCTGGCCATGGGCTGGAGCGGCGTGTTTGCCGCGGGGCCGCTCCTGTCGCAGCTGACGGAAACGACGCTGATCCTCATCGTGATCGGCGGCATCCTCTATTCCTGCGGCGTGATCTTCCATGTCTGGGAAAGGCTGCGTTTCCAGAACGCCATCTGGCACGGCTTCGTGGTGATCGCGTCTGCCGTGCACTATTCCGCCGTGCTCACTTGCATCAGCAGCGCCTCGGCCTGATCGTCTCATCGCAAATGTGACGGCGCCTGTCAGTGCTGCGCGGCACCTGGAGCCTGTTGCGGCGCCTGTTCGCATCCTGCGGCTGGCCGCAACGATTTCACCAACCGGCCGATGACGCTGTTGAACGTCTTCAACCTGTCGCGCGGATAGCGAAGGTGAAAATACGCAGCGTTGCCGTCGCAAAGAGCGATGCCGCGGACATAGAGAATATCTGCCGATCGCGCGCCGGAATAGCTCGCCCAGCCGTTCGTCACCTTGTCATAGGTGATCGTCCATCCGGCCGCCCGGTCCGCATCGAGGCGCTTTCGGGCCTCGCCGGCAAATTCGCCGGTTTCGAGCATGGTGCCGTAGAGCGAAAGCTCGGAACGCCCGTCATCCGAGCGAAAGGTCGCGCCGTCGCCGTTGTCGGCCTCCTTGCCCAGCGTGAAGCCGGGCGGCACGGCTGCACTATATCCGAAGCGCGGATTGGAATAGCTCGTCCAATCGTCCGCGGCGAGGGCGGGCGAGCTCGTGCAAAGGGCTGCCGTCAGCAACAGCGCAGGTCTCAAGTCCAGCTCCCTGTTTTGTCGCATCCGCCGCTCGGTCGTCTTTGAGACGCGGGGCAGTAGAAATTTATGCGCGGTAAAACTAAGGAGTACACCGCGGGTTGAAAAAAGACTGCTTCCCCCTAAAATCATGGAGGGGGCAAGTGGCAACCATGAAGAGCGCCAGGTGTTAACGATATATTAGTCATATCGAAGACTTTGCCGGAAAAATGTGTATCGTGTCAAAACGGCGGAGAATCGCCAAAAAGGAGGGGCAGTGGCAGAACCAGGGAATGCGGCCAGCCGCACAGTTTCAAGCGAACGTTCCAACCCTGACGTCGATGATACGGGCGTTCCCCTCTGGAGCGAGGCGGACGGGGAGCCGACACCGGGGCGCAATTGGTCGATCATCCTCGTCTTCGTGTTCGTTCCCTTGATGGCGCTGGCCGTACTGGTGCTCTGTCTTTATGCGCTGTTTGCGCATCTGTTCGGCATGCCGCAAGCGCCCGAGATGGGCATCGGCGGCACCAGGCTGCCATCCTGACGGACTGCCGCCCGGGTCGGGCGGCTCACTCCTGTTCGAAGGTCAGGGCAACCCCGTTCATGCAGTAGCGCAGGCCGGTGGGCGGCGGGCCGTCGGGGAAGACGTGGCCGAGATGCGCGTCGCAATCGGCGCAGCGGATTTCCGTCCGGCTCATGCCATAGGACGTGTCGTGATGTTTCGTCACGGCGTCCACCGAGATCGGTTCGTAGAAGCTCGGCCAGCCGGTGCCGGAATTGAACTTCGCCTGCGAGCGATAGAGCGGCCGGTTGCAGCAGACGCAGTGATAGACACCCTTCTTGCTCAAGTCGAAATCCGGGCTCGAGAAAGCGCGCTCGGTGCCGTGCTGGCGGGTGATCCGGTACTGTTCCGGCGTCAGCTGCGCACGCCATTCCTCATCGGTCTTGAAGATCTTCAAGGTGCTGGTGTCGTTCATCGGTCTCTCCCCTGATTTGCTGCAGATATAGGAAGCATGCGGCGTTCCGGCAATCACCCGCGGCAGCGCCCGATTGTTCGGCTGCGGCAATCTGGGGAGAGGGGCCGTTTTTCCGGCCATAAGCTTGAGTTCGTTGCTCGCTTGGCTTATCCCCAAGAGTATTCGCCATCAGTATTCGCCATCGACATTCGTTCGCCGAGCTTCCTTGCCATCTCCTGCCACCCCGCAGCCCGCAACTCTTGAAAGGACCAATCGGACCCATGAGTGTCGCCGATCTGACATTTCTGGCTCTCCTTTTGCCGTTCCTGGGCGCGATCGTGGCACCGCTGCTCACCCGCATCCTCGGTCACAACGCCGCCTGGGTGCTGGCGCTCGTGCCCGTGGCGATCTTCCTGCATTTTACCGGCTTCTCGGCTGAGATCGCTCGCGGCGAGGTGGTGACCGGCGGCTATGCCTGGGTGCCGTCCTTCCAAGTCCGCTTCTCCTGGCTGATCGATGGGCTGTCGCTGACCTTCATGCTGTTGATTTCCGGCATCGGCGCGCTGATCGTGCTTTACTCCGGCGGCTACCTGAAGGGGCATCCGCATCAGGGCCGGTTCTTCTCGTTCCTGCTGATGTTCATGGGGTCGATGCTGGGGCTGGTGGCCTCCGACAGTTTCCTGATGCTGTTCGTCTTCTGGGAGCTGACCTCGATCACCTCCTTCCTGCTGATCGGTTTTGACCATCAGCGCGAGGCCGCCCGCCGCGCAGCCCTTCAGGCGCTGGTGGTGACGGGCGGCGGCGGGCTGTTCCTGCTCGCCGGGCTGATCATCCTGTGGAACATGACCGGCATCAACCAGTTTTCGCTGCTCACCGCTTTTGCCCCGCAGGTCAAGGCAAGCCCGCTCTATCTGGCGGCGCTGGTCCTCGTGCTCGGCGGCGCCTTCACCAAATCGGCGCAGTTCCCCTTCCATTTCTGGCTGCCGAACGCGATGGAGGCGCCAACGCCCGTCTCGGCCTATCTGCATTCGGCGACCATGGTGAAGGCCGGGGTCTATCTGTTGATGCGGCTTTACCCGGTGCTCGGCGGCACGCCGGCCTGGCAGATCATCCTGCCGGTGTTCGGCGCAACGACCCTCATCATCGGCGCGCTCCTGGCGGTGCGCCAGACCGATCTGAAGCTGATGCTCGCCTATACGACGGTGTCGTCGCTCGGCCTTCTGGTTCTCCTGACCGGCTTCGGCGCGCCCTACGCGATCGAGGCGGCAGCGCTCTATCTGCTGGCGCATTCCCTGTTCAAGGGGGCGCTGTTCATGGTGGCGGGCTGCATCGATCACGAAACGGGAACGCGCGACGTGACGCGGCTGGGCGGCCTGCGGTTCGCCATGCCGCTGACCTTCGCCATCGCGCTCGCGTCGGCCGCTTCGATGGGCGGGCTGCCGCCGTTCTTCGGCTTCCTGGCCAAGGAAGAGGTCTATACCGCGCTGTCCGCCTTCGACGGCCGCGCGATCATTTTTGCGGTGCTGGCCGTTGTCGGCAATGCGCTGATGTTTGCCGCCGCCTTCGCCGTGGCGCTGAAGCCGTTCATCGGCAAACGGATCGAAACGCCGAAGGCCGCACACGAGGCTCCCGTCCTGCTCTGGCTCGGTCCGGCCGTGCTGGCGCTGAAGGGGCTGGCGGTCGCACTCCTTTCCGGCACTGTCCATGAACTGATCACGTCGCCGATGGCATCCGCCATTGCCGGCGAGGCGCGGGTGGTGACCATCTCGCTGGCGCCGCATATCGGCGTTCCGGCGGCACTCTCGACCCTTACCGTTCTGCTCGGGATCGGCGTCTATCTTAGGCTTGCGCGGCTTCGCGCGGCGATCGCCGCCGCTCTCGCCGCCATCGGCTGGGGGCCGGATCGCGGTTTCGACCAGGCGATGCGCGGCCTCGTCCGGCTGTCTTCCGCAGTCACCCGGCGGCTGCAGACTGGCCGGCTCGACATCTATATGACCGCCACCTTCACCCTGCTGGCGGTCGTCCTCATCGTCCCGCCCTTCCTCTACGGCGAACTGGCGCGCGCGCCGGTCTTTCCGCAGGATATCCCGCTGCACGAGCTCGCCATCATGGCAATCGCCGTGATCGGGCTTGTCGCGGTGGTTCTGGCGCAGGACCGGCTGACGGCGATCGTCTCGCTCGGCATCCAGGGCTTTTCGGTGGCGGTGATCTTCCTCCTCTATGGCGCGCCGGATCTTGCCTTCACCCAGTTCATGATCGAGACGCTCGCCGTCGTCATCCTGGCTCTGGTGATGACGCGGCTGAGGCTTTCGCCCTCCGACCACCGGCCGCTGCGCGAGAACCTGCCGGATGCGGCGATCGCGCTTGCCTGCGGGCTCGGCGCGACGCTCTTTCTCATCAAGGTGACGGAAGCGCCGTTCGACACGGGGCTCAGCGATTTCTTCAACCAGTATTCGAAGACGATCGCCCACGGCGCCAATGTGGTGAACGTCATCATCGTCGATTTCCGCGGCACGGACACGCTCGGCGAGATCGCCGTGGTGATGATCGCCGCGCTGGCGATCCTGTCGCTCGTGCGGCTGCGGGCCGGTTCGCTGCGGCGCATCGCCGACAATGATCCCGATGCGGAGGAGGCGAGCCGATGAGATCGCTGATCTTGCGCACCGTAGCGCCGCTGATCGTCGGCCTGATGGTGCTGTTTTCGATATTCGTGCTTTTGCGCGGCCACAACGAGCCGGGCGGCGGCTTCATCGGCGGGCTGATCGCGGTCGCCGCCCTGTCGATCTACGGCATCGCCTTCGGCGTCGAAACCGTGCGCCGGGCGATCGTCTTTCACCCGCTGGCCATCGCCGGGGCAGGGCTCATGCTTTCGACACTGTCCGGCCTCGTGTCGATGGTGTTCCATGTGCCGTTCATGACGGGGCTTTGGATCTATCCGGTCATCCTCGGCGAAGAGGTGCCGCTGTCGAGCGTCATGACCTTCGATATCGGCGTCTACCTGGTCGTCGTCGGCGCTGTGACCTCCGTCGCCTTGTCGCTCGAGGAACGGGGAGAGGATTGATGGAACCCGTTTTTGCACTCCTCACCGGCATCTTCCTGACGATCGCCATCTACCTCATGATGTCGAAGTTCATCATCCGCATGCTGATGGGGGTGGCCATCCTCGGCAATGCCGTCAACCTGCTGATCTTCACCAGCGGCCGGATCATGCGGGAAGTGCCGCCGGTGATCGGGCCAGGTCTCGACGTGCCGGCCGGGCCGGTGGCCAACCCGCTGCCGCAGGCCCTGATCCTGACGGCGATCGTGATTTCCTTCTCGTTCTTCGCCTTCCTGCTGGTGCTCTCCTGGCGCGCCTACAGCACGCTTGGCACCGACAACACCGACGAGATGCGGGTGGCCGAGCCGGACGGCGCCCCGCCGCCGCCGCTGGGATACTGACACGACCATGGCCGTTTCCTCGCCCCCCGTCGATCTCTCCGCAGCGCTGGTTCTCGAGCCGGTGGCAGCGCTCGACTGGCTGGTGATCCTGCCGGTTGCCTGGTGCATCGGCATCGGCGCCGTGCTGATGATGGTGCGGCACCGGACCTTTCTCCACCCGCCGATCGCCGTTGCCGCGCTTGGCGTTCTTGCCGGGTTCGATGCCACCCTCCTGTGGCATGTCGCGCAAAACGGTCCGGTGACCATGGTCATGGGGCGCTGGCTGCCGCCCTTCGGCATCGCGTTCACGGTCGATCTGACGGGCGCGCTGTTTGCACTCATTGCGGCCATGGTGGCGCTCGCGGGCGCGGTTGCCGCCGTCACCGACATCAACGACAGCGGTCGCCGCTACGGCTTTTATCCCTTTCTGATGCTCCTGATGGCCGGCGTCAGCGGCGCCTTCCTGACCGGCGACATCTTCAACCTCTATGTCTGGTTCGAGGTCTTGCTGATCTCGTCCTTCGGTCTTCTGGTGCTCGGCGCGGAGCGCGAGCAGATCGACGGGGCAGTGAAATACGGCTTTCTCAACCTCGTCGGCACGACGCTGTTCCTGATCGCCACCGGCTACCTCTACGGCATCTTCGGCACGCTCAACATGGCCGACATCGCGGCCAAGGCCGGACCGTTGCGAGAGACGGCGCCGCTGACGACGCTGGTTGCGCTCTTTGTCTTCGCCTTTGCCATGAAGGCGGCGGCCTTTCCGGTGAACTTCTGGCTGCCCGCCTCCTATCACACGCCGCGCATCGTCGTGTCGGCGCTGTTTGCCGGGCTGCTGACCAAGGTCGGCATCTATGCGCTGATCCGCGTTTCCGTCATGCTGTTTCCGCTCGAGCGGGACGACCTCAGCCTCGTCATCGCAGCCGTCGGCGCTCTGACGATGGTGACCGGCGCGCTCGGTGCGCTGGCGCAGACCGACACGCGGCGGCTGCTCGGCTATCTCGTCATTTCCGGCATCGGCTCCATGCTTGCCGGTGTTGCCCTCGGCGGCCCGGGCGGCATCGGCGGCGCGGTCTTCTACGCGCTGCATTCGATGGTGGTGATGACGGCGCTCTATCTGGCGGCTGGCCTTGCCGCCCGCCTCGGCGGCGGCTTTTCGCTGGCCTCGCTCAGCGGGCTCTATGCGCGCCATGCGCTGTTTTCCGCTTTGTCGCTGATGCTGTTCTTCGCGGTCTCCGGCCTGCCGCCGTTTTCCGGCTTCTGGCCGAAGGTGATGCTGGTCAAGGCGGCGCTCGACGGCGGCGCCGGGTGGCTGGCGGCGGCGCTGCTTTTCACCGGCTTCCTGACGATGATCGCCACGGGGCGCCTGTTCCTGCTCGCCTACTGGCGCCCGGCGGCCGCGGCCGCACCGTCGGGACAGGCCGCAGTGCCGGCGACGGCGCTCCTGCCGCTCATCGTCCTGACGGCGGTCAGCGTCCTGATCGGCCTGTTTCCCGAGACATTGCTTGGCCTCGTCCAGCAGGCCGCCTTGACGCTCGACGAGCCGTCCGCCTATCTCCATTCCGTCTTTCCAGCCGGGAGCGCGCCATGAGATTCCGCGCCATGAGATTCATCGTCGTCAATCTGCTGCTGACCCTGGTTTGGGCGTTCGTCACCGGCAGCTTCACCCTGCACAACCTGGCACTCGGCTTTGCGATCGGCGCGATGTCGCTGCTTTTGGTGCGCGACCAGTTGCCGGCGAGCCTCAACCGCGTCCGCCCGATAAAGCTGCTGCTGCTGGTAGGACTGTTCTTCAAGGAACTGATGCTGTCGGCAATCAAGGTCGCGGTCATGGTGCTCAGGCCGAACATGCGACTGCGGCCGGGCATTTTCGCCTATCCGCTCACGATCACGCGCGATTTCGAGATCACCCTTCTCGCCAATCTGATCACGCTCACGCCCGGCACCTTGTCGGTCGATGTCTCGGACGACCGCAAGATGCTCTATGTGCACGCGCTCTCCTGTCACGATCCGGCGGCCGAAAGGCGGGCGATCTCCTCCGGCTTCGAACGCCGCATCCGGGAGGCGTTTCCGCTATGAGCGCGTCCGCCATCCTTTCGTTCTCGACCACCTTCGCGCTCGTCGCCCTGTCGCTCGGCCTGTTGCTGACGGTGGCGCGCATCGTGCGCGGCCCGACCCTGCCGGACCGGGTGCTCGGGCTCGACATGCTGGTCGCCATCGCCATCGGCTTCATCGCCGTCATCGCCATCCGCAGCGGCTTCAATCTCTATATCGACATTGCCATTGCGCTGAGCCTCGTCGGATTTCTCGCGACCGTCGCCTTTGCCCGCTTCATTCTGGCGCGCGGCCTGTCGCCGGAATCCGCCGGTGCCGACAGCCGTGCAGCGGCAGTGCCGACGCGTGGCAAGGCACTGGCACCGGCGCGGCGCCAGAATAAGGGAGGCCGCCGATGAGCGCCGGTCCGGATCTGCTTGTGGCGATCGCGGTCAGCGTGCTTCTGGTGGCTGGCTCGATCTTCAGCCTGCTCGCAGCGCTTGGACTTTTGCGCTTCCCGGATCTCTATACGCGCATGCATGCGGCGTCGAAGGCAGGCACGATCGGCTCCGGCCTTTTGCTGCTAGCCGCCGGCCTGCACGCCCTCGATATCGCCATCCTGCTCAGGGCGCTTGCCGGGTTCGCCTTCTTCGTCCTGACAGCGCCGGTTTCAGCCCATCTTCTTGCCAAGGCCGCCCATCAGGCGGGCTACAAGCTGACCAATCTGTCCGTTACCGACCAATTGCCCCTGGCAAAGCAGAAGTCCGACAGGCTCTGAATTCAGCAAACATTACAGCACATTGGACGTAGAGAATCATCTTCGCTGCAACACAGCGGTGTGTCATTTTTGGGAATGTAACGTAATGTTTCCGCGCCGGATATGCTTTGCGTCGCGCGTCAAGATCAATAGGCTAGATCTCGCATAAATTATTATTGGACTTTTCTTCGAACGGTGTTAATCGAGTAAAGGCAAAGTGTCCAATACCATATTAATTCGTATCGAAATTCCAGCATGGGTTGTGAATAGTGATCGTTGCTTTGAAGTGCCGTTATTTTCCGGCGCTTTGGCGACGTATTCAAACTCCGGAATTAGGAGTAATATGAGAGCTTGCCGCGGTTTTACGGTTTCAGTCGAGGGTAATCTTCGATTGAAAGCCGATTATGGCGGTTTTCGGACATTTTCTTCGCATGTTTGGGTTGTGTTCGCGATACCCGTCGCGGGCATGTGGAAGAATTCCGATAGGAGAAAGAAAGAATGACGGATCTAACGCTTGGCTCGGGCCACGATCTTCTGGTTGAACTCACCGCTGAGATCGTTGCAGCCTATGTCAGCAATCATGTCGTGCCGGTCGCCGAACTCTCGACGCTGATCGGCGATGTGCACGCCGCCCTGAACAACACCAACAGCCCGGTTCCGGTCATTGTTGCCGTTGAAAAGCCGAAGCCGGCCGTGTCCGTGCGCAAGTCGGTTCAGGATGACCAGATCACCTGCCTGGAATGCGGTGGCACCTTCAAGTCGCTGAAACGCCACCTGATGACGCACCACAGCCTGTCGCCGGAAGAGTACCGCGAGAAGTGGGACCTGCCGGCCGACTATCCGATGGTGGCTCCGGCCTATGCCGAAGCGCGTTCGCGCCTCGCCAAGGAGATGGGTCTCGGCCAGCGCCGCAAGCGCCGCGGCAAATAAGGGCTGGGCACTTTCGGCCCTTTGTGAAAGACAAACCGGCGAGGCGGGACCTGGCCGGTTTTTGCCATCCGCGTGCCGCCACGGAGCGACATCAGATTCGTGGAGTGAGGAAAATATACCTATTTTCTTCGGGAATGTGATTAAAAACCTCGGTAAAACAATGCTTGGTTGCCGAAAGGCTGTTTCTTTTATCCCCGCAATCGCACTAGGGTGTATGAATTAATTCCTATTTCAAGGAGTAAATCATGCGCCCCAGCAAAGCTGCCCCTCTTTTCACCCCCCCTTTGACGCCGCCGAACCGCACCCGCGCCGTGACGACACGGCGCCGGCATCTGGAAATCAAGTCGGCTTCGCCATCGGGCGATGGGCTGAGCATTGTCGAGCCGTGGGGGCCGGTCTTGCCCGTTGCCGTTCATCTGCGTTGCCGGGTCGTGCGCCAATTGACGGCCGAGATGGTGATGCTGGTCGGCGAGAGGGTTCCGCTGAGGCGCGACCGGCGGCGCACCAGCTGCCACGTCCGGCAGATCTCCATGTATGTCTGCCATGTCGTGCTGCAGATCTCGCTCACCGATATCGGCTACGCGTTCCGCCGCGATCGGACGACGGTCAGCCATGCCTGCCATGTCGTCGAGGACCGCCGCGACGACCCCGCCTTCGACGATTTCATCGCCTCGGTCGAGCGCGTCGTCACCTCGGTCTTCGGCGCGCCGGGAGGCCGCGAGCATGAGTGATGCCGTTGATGCCAAGACGATCGTCCGCCTCGTGCGGTACGCGGCAAGCCATCCGGTTGTCGTCGTCGAGCCCGGGGAGGGAGGCGTGACGTTGAGCGCCGGCAAGGACCGGCCGCCGCGGCATTTCCCGCACGGCGCGCTGGACCGGGCCTGCGCGTCGGGCCTTGTCGTCCGCGAGGCTAACCGCGTTCACGCCACGCCCGAGGCCCAGGGCTTTCTGCGCCGTGCCCTGCTTGCGCCGGACGACGCATTTCAGGAGCAGCATCGCGAGATCGACAACCGCACCGTTTCCGTCGATGGCATCCGCCAGCCTGCACGGGTCAACGCACTTGAATCACCGCTCGGCGCCATTGCCCGGCTGAAGGAGAAATCGGGCCAGGCCTTCCTGACGCCCGAAGCGATTGCCGCGGGAGAGCGGCTGCATGCCGATTTCACCCGGGCGCAATTGCAGCCGCGCCTGACCATGGCCTACGAACCGCGGCTGGCCTCAAAGACAAGGGGAGGGACCGGCGGCACGGCCGACCTCTGCGACACCGCGCTTGCCGCGCGCATGCGGGTCGGCAGGGCGATGGAGGCGATCGGCCCGGAACTCTGCGGCGTCGCGCTCGATGTCTGCTGCTTTCAGAAGGGACTGGAACTCGTCGAGCGGGAGCGGCAATGGCCGGCACGCTCCGCCAAGCTGATGTTGCGCGCCGCCCTGATGACATTGGCCCGCCACTATGCGCCGCCGCGACCAGCCGGCAGGCAAAGCCATGCCTGGGGCGCGGAGGGTTATCGCCCGGATGTCAGTGGCCTGGTGACGGGTATCAAGGATGGATGACGGCAAGCACCGGATAGGGCGCCTGTTGCGCTTCGGTGCACAGGGCAGTTGTCGCGGTGTTGTAAGGGGGCCGCTGTCCTGAGACGTGCGTGGGGGCGACGCAGCGGCTAAGATGCCTCAATGCTTCTTTGGCTGTCCAGGAGCCGGCTTCGGCGTTGCACCCCTGTAGCCATCGAGCCGCTCGTAGCGGATGCCGGTGAACAACAGGATAACGGCGTTGCCCGGCGGGACCGGACCCATCGCCGGTTTCGGCGGCGCCCGCGTCAAGCGGTCCTCTATTCGAATAACTTCTGCCATGCTCGTCTCCAAAAACTGGTTGAGACGGATGAACTACCGTATTTCACCCTGCCCGTTCTGCGGGCCGGCGCGTTCCTCAAGCTCTCGCCCGGACATCTGCGCCTTTCTCGATTGCTCCTTCTTCATGCCATTCGTGAAAGCGGTCGCCTTTGATCGAGGTGATCTCAAGCTGTCCGATTGAGCCATACGATAGTTAATAGCTCCTTAACCGTCAAAACCCCAATCCTAGGGATAGAAATCCCTGTTTTTGGTTAATTTGCCCGGAGTTACCACCGGACAAAGCCTTGCGCCTTCAAAAATGACAATAGACGCGCAAATGACGCGCCGCCGTTCCGAAGGGAACAGTTCACGCGGGTTTAGCGCCTTGCCAGCAAACCGATGACGAAAGCGACGCCTGCGACTGCCAGCAACGTCGATACGGGTTCTTCGCGGACACGCTCTCTTAGACGTTCGGTGAGCACTTCGGCCTCGGAGGTCACCACCGCCTTCGCCCCCGTGCGGATGGCGGAAACGGATTCCGTCAGCCGGGTAATCTCGGCGCGCAGGTCGGAGATCTGCGTGTCGAGATCGACCTTTGCGGCACTCGCTTCGATTTCGGCCTGGTTCGGTACCGATGCGAATTTCTTTTCGACCATCTCATGGCTCCTTTTTCCAACGCCGTGACAACGCGCCAGCGTGCCTTTGGTTCCGGCCGTTTTTCGCGCATCACCGATCCAGGGCAGGGCGTTCCTCGCCAGGTTTCGGGAACGAAGGAGGTGCTTTCGCGTTTCTTTAGAAGACACATGTGGTGTTGAACGGATGCCATCTCAAAAAAGACATGAAAACAACGGTCTTTGCGCAAAGAGGATGGGTTCGACGGCGGCGGTGCCCAACGCCAGACAGGATAGAAAAACGAATGACGATACAACACACATTGAAGGCAGCGCTGCTGGCGCTCGCAGCGTTGCTGCTGCCGGCCGCCGCACACGCGGCAGCAGGCTTTGCCACCGCCAATGTCAATATGCGCTCGGGACCGAGCACGGCCTATCCGGCGGTCACCGTCATTCCGATTGGCACGCCGGTGGAGATTCACGGCTGCCTCTCGGAAGTCCCCTGGTGCGACGTATCCTTTTATGAAGGCCGCGGCTGGGTCGCCTCCCGCTATGTCCAGGTCGAGTACCAGGAAAGCCTCGTCTATCTGGAGCCCTACTATTACGATACGCTCGGCATTCCGTTCGTGACCTTCGAAATCGGAAACTATTGGGATCGTTACTACCGCGACCGCGACTTCTACAGGGATCGGGACTATTATCGCGACCGTTACCGCAACGGCGATTACTACCGCCGCGATACGGACGGGAACCGCGCCCAGCGCGATCGCCGCATCCGCCGCGACTATGAACGTTTCGACCGCGCGCGCCGCAGCGATGACGACGGCGGTTCCATCGAACGGTCCCGCCGTGACCGCATCGAGCGCCGGGACCGCGACGGTGATCGTGTCCGCGCCGAGGCCCAGCGCCGCGAGGAAGTTCGGGAAGCTGCGCGCGAGCGCACCATACGCGAGCGTCGCTCACGCGACGACGATGGCAATATCGAACGTCCGCGCCGTGACCGCGATCGTATCCGCGCCGAGCGCCANCGCCGCGAGGAAATGCGGGAATTGCGCGGCACGCGCTCGCGTGACGGGGATCGTAGCCGCGCCGAGCGCCAGCGCCGCGAGGAAATGCGGGAATTGCGCGGCACGCGCTCGCGTGACGGGGATCGCCCGCGTCGCCGTTGCCGACCGGCCGACGACAACTGCAACTGACCGGTTTCTCGCAGGCATTGCGATGGGCGGCTTCCAGGCCGCCCATTCTGCGTTCTGATGCACCCTGTGGGATCTCTCCTCAAGGCGATATCCTGCAGCACTGCGCGTAAACATGCCCGGGCAGGGCCGTCCTTGGCGATCGGTAAACGAAATGTTAACCACGTCGCTGTACTCTTTCTCAATCATTCAGCCGTGATCGGCAGGGTAGGCTCGAACGGTGCCAATGCCAATGTTTTCAGCGCTTTGGCGCATTGACACTGGCGTCGGCCACGGGTTTCGAATTGGCGCCCTGCGATTTTGCCTGAGAGTTCGATATCCCTACGGATGAGCGGAAAGACCGTTTGTCCGAAATCGGGACAGTGGTGTGCGTACGAGTGGGTGGTATCCGTGGCGGACCGGTTTCGTGAGTTGGAAAGGCCGCAGGCAGGACGGCTGAAGGACGTTGTCCTGATGGCGACCGTGACTGGTTTCGAGGGATTGCGCCATCCGCGCAGGTCCGACCTCAAGCAATTTGCCGAACTGTTCGAGCCGCTGTTTGCCGCTTCCAGCGACGAAGCCCGCCGCCAGGCCGCCGCCGCTCTCTCGCAATGCCCGCACGTACCGCAATCGGTGGCGCTGCTCATCGGCAACGCGCCGATTTCCATTGCCGCGATTTTCCTCACCCGCTCGACCTCGGTGGACGACGCAACCCTCTTGCAGATCATCCGTGCCCAGGGTCCGGCCCACGCCACCGCGATTGCCCGCCGCGAAAACCTGTCGGTCAATGTCGTCGATGCGCTGGTCGAGCGCCGTCAGACGTCGAGTGGCCCCGTCAAGCCACTCGACGTGCCGGCCGCGGCGGAAATGCGTCTGTCGGAAGCCGTCGCATCGGACATGACCACGGCGAAGCTGCGTCGTGAAGAAAAACTGCGCAGCGACATCAAGGCGCTGGCCCGCGCAACCAATCAGGACCCGCCGGCCGGTCCCGCCCTTGAACCGCTGAGCCCGCTTCACGAGGCGCTTCTCGTCCGCTTCGCCCGCTCCGGCGAGGCCAATCTTTTCGCCGCCAGCCTTGCGGCCGCCCTGTCGACCAGCCTGGAGCTCGGCGAACGCATCCTGCTCGATGTCTCCGGCCAGCATCTTGCCATCGCGCTGACGGCGCTCGGCATGCAGCGCGAAGACAGCCTCTTCGTGCTCGGCTCGCTTTATCCGGATCTGGCAGAACGTCTGGGCGGCACCACGCGCAGCGAGGCCCTCATGTCGTCGCTCACCCCCGAAACGAGCCACGCCCGCCTGCAGGCCTGGCTGCGCACCGACGAGGAACAGGCGGCAGCCGGGGCCGAACACCGGCCCTATCTTGCGCCCGAGCGCGGCGCCGATCCACGCCGGTTGCCGACCGCCAAGGAAACCATCCCACGCGGCGGCGCCTTGACGCAGCAGCAGGCTTTCGGCCGCAGGCGTTGAACGTCAGCCTTCCTTTTCGGCGGTGACATCGAACAGGTCGCCGCGGCTCTCGACCTCGATTTCCACAACCCAGCAATCCGGATCGAAGCGGATCTCGCGGGCAATCGCCTGTTCGACCGTCTCGCCGTCCGCCTCCTGCAGCCGGATCTCGAACAGGCGGCCAGGCAACGGACCATCGAAGAAACTCTGCGGCGCCGGGGCATAGAGCGTTTCGGTGCCAAGCCGCGACCGCTGCCGGATGAAAATCGCCCCGGCGTCTTCGGCGCCCTTGCGCAGCACGGCGGCATAGCCGCCGAGGTTGAAGACCCGGCGCAGCAGAGCGGAGACGAAGATTTCGGATTTGAGGCGCATGGCAGGCAGATACACCGGGGCGGGCTGCGGCGCAAATGTCGCCCCGGTCGCGGGCGAAAGCGACCCTATCGAAATGACATCCGACCAAGTAGGAGGCGCGCAACACCCCCCAATGGAGCGATGCCCAATTGTCGGACGGGAGTGCTGTCGCATATCCCCGGCGGGGAGAAGTGCCGAGCGCATGCGAGGCGATGAGGCTCGGCGATTTCGGCGCCAGCCACCCCCCCCTCATCCGGCGCTTCGCGCCACCTTCTCCCCGCCGGGGAGAAGAGGGAACAAGCCGAAAATCGGACTTATGTAGCAAATGCCACAAGACTCCAAGTCAACTAGGGCGTGAACTCATAAAAACGCAGCCATAGTCGGATGGAGGCGACGGGGGTCCGCTTGGTTGCATCTCCTGATAAGATCAGCATCACACTTCAGCTTGAGCCCCGATCTGGAGGCCTCGCATGCTCTGCAGCAACGCGCTCGCTCCGTTCGTCATCGTCGCTCTCGTGGCCCTCGGTCCGCTACCGGCTGGAGCGCAGAACAATGCTGCGTCACCGCCGCCGGCGATCTCCCACAAGGTCAAGCTTTGCCAGGTGTGTCACGGTGCGAATGGTCTGCCGACTGTTAAGAACACGCCGATCATCGCCGGCCAGCACGAGTCCTCTTTGCTGATAGCTTTGCAGAAATATCGCAATGGAGAGCGCACCGACGACCTCATGGGCCGGATCGCGAAGAATCTTTCCGACGACGACATGAAGGCGCTTGCGGCCTACTTCTCCACACTGCCCTGGCCCGCCTACCGCGAGCCGGCCGACGCAGCGAGCATTACCCGCGTCCAAGCGCTCGACGCCGGGAAGAAGTGCACATCGTGCCACCGGGAGGGTTTCGTCGGATACGCCAACACTCCGCGCGTCGCAAATCAGAAGCTGGACTACCTGATCAAAACCCTCTCCGACTTTTACGATAACAAGCGCCCGAACATGCCCCGCATGACGGCGTTGGTGCGCAATTTTTCGGCCGACGACATCGCTGCCATGGCTCACTATCTTGCCGGCCTCTGACGATCAGTTCGGGGTCGCGGCGATCCACCGAATAGGGCCGCCGAAATAGCGATCACGGCGTTACGGCGATCGGCACCTCTTTGCCCACGATGGCCGTTTATCTGCTTAACAACCGCTCTGATTGCACTGCGTGACCTTTGTGGCAATTGCTACATAAGTCCGTCGAAAATCGACAAGCGATGGCCCTGGCCTGCGGGCAGAGGGTCAGGGTGAGGGGCAAAGCTCGCCTGGAATTTCCTCGGACGTGCACGCACCACCTCAGAGCGCGCCGATTTCCTTCATTTTCTTCAGCACCTTGTCGCTCGGCTGGCCGGTTTCGGGCAGGCGGTAGTGCTTCTCGAAATGGCGGATGGCCGAGCGGGTCTGTTCGCCTGCGACGCCGTCGATCGAGACGTCGCTATAGGCAAGGTTGCTCAGGCCCTTCTGGATATTCATCACCAGTTCGCTCGAGGCGGGGATATCGACCTTGGGAATGAACTGGGGATCGACCTCGGCATTGCGGATCGCGGCGGCGACCGGGTCGAGTTCGCCCTTGCCGCCCTTGACGTTCCCGTAGGGCCGTTCGGCCGGCCGGGCTGCGGTCCGCGTCTTTTCCGTCGCCGGCTCCCTTTGCAGCGCTGCGAGCAGGGTTTCGCTGGCAGCGCCGGTTTCCGGCCGGCCGGCCTGCTTTTCGAAACGCAGGATCGCGGCTGCGGTCTTCGGGCCGGTCTTGCCGTCGGCCGGACCGTCATAAAGGCCGCGCCGGGCCAATTCCTTCTGGATGCCCATGACCAGCGCCGAGCCCGCGACCGGCACTGCTACCGGCTGGACCTGCGCCGTTTCGGCTGCAGGCTCCGGCTTCGGCTCGTCGATCTTCGCCGCCGCGTTTTCGTCCTCCCGCTGGATGACGAAGGTCGTCACCTTGCGCGGCGAAGCGCCGGCCGGTTCCTCGTCGAGGCTGGTGGTCTGCGGATGGGTGAACGGCAGGCGGGTGCGCAGGAGCGGCGAGGGATGGGCGCCCGGCTGGTACCACATCGCATTTGCCGCGACGAAACTGAACGCCACTACGAAAGCGGCAGAGCCGCCGAAACGGCCGGGATTTCGCGAGGCGAGCCGACCGGCGAAGACGAGACCGCGCGTCGCAAGGCCGAGCACCACAAGGGCTGGGCCGCGCTGCGCCTTCCTTTTCCGCTCAGGCGGTTTTCGCTTGCGAGCCGTCATGGCCGGCGCCTCCAATCATCGCGTCACCCGGCGCCCGGTCGGTGTCCAAGGCCCCGGCCGTTCGTCGTGTCCCCGTTCGTCACCTCTCTTGTGCGCTCCTTCAGGCGCGGCGGAAACTCCACCATTGTCTGTTCCACAACTTCCTGCTCGTCGGCGAAACGGATGCCGGAGCCATCGAGCGGAATTGTGACGGTGATCACCGTTCCCTCGCCGGAACGGCTGCGCAGCTCGAACTGGCCGCCATGCAGCGACACCAGGCCCTTGACCAGCGACAGGCCGAGGCCGGTTCCCTCATATCTGCGGGTATAATCGTTCTGGATCTGCACGAAGGGCTGGCCGAGCGTCGCGAGCTTGCTCTCGGCGATGCCGATGCCGGTATCGCTGACGGTGAGCTTCAGGTCGCCGCCGGAGACCTCGGCATCGATGGTGACGAGGCCGCCGCGGTCGGTGAACTTGATCGCATTGCCGACGAGATTGATCAGGATCTGCTGGAGGGCACGCTGGTCGGCATTGACCTCGCCCACCGAGCGCATGATGCGGCTGGTCAGTTGCACGCCCTTTTCGCGCGCCTGCAGCCCGAGCATCGCTTCGCAGGCATTGACGACATCGGCGACGCGGAACGGCTCGGGCATCAGCTCGTAGCGGCCCGCCTCGATCTTGCTCATGTCGAGCATGGTGTTGACGACCGACAGGAGATGGGCGCCCGACTGGTTGATCAGCGCCACATATTCCCGCTGGCGGTCGTTTTCGAGCTTGCCGAAATATTCGCCCGCAAGGATGTCGGAAAAACCGAGAATGGCATTGAGCGGCGTGCGCAGTTCGTGGCTGACCGCTGCCAGGAAGCGGGTCTTGGCGTCATTGGCGGTTTCGGCGAGCCGGGTCTTCTGCACGGCCTCGGCCCGCAGGCGCGCCTCCTCGGACACGTCGCGCGACTGGACGAGAATTGCGGCAAGCGGTTCCTCGCCGCCGCCGAGCGCGGTCATCTCGCAGCGCATGTGGACGAACTGCTCGCCCCCGGCAAAGGCATTCGGCCGCTCGAAGCGGATATCGATCGTCGCCTGGCGGTTGCCCTGGCGCAATTCGTCGATCGCCTGCAGGAAGTGAATCCGGTCGGAAACGTGGACCTGCTCGATAAAGCCGCGACCCATCGGATTGCGCATCCAGGCCAGGTAGGATTCCGCGTCGCGGCCGTGAATTCCAGTGACCGAGCCCCTGACATCATGGATCGTGACGAGGCCGGCGAAGCAGTCATAATGCCGCGCGCCGGTGTCGGCAGGGGCTGGCTGCGGCCCGGCTTGCGGCACGACCGGCGGGAGGCTGCGCGCATAGGCGATGCCGCCCGCAGCCGAAACCAGCCCGGCGGCGGCGACCAGCGCTGCGCCGACCGGCAAGGCCAGCGAAACCGGCAGGACAGCCGACAGCGCCAGCGGCACGGAAGGGAAGGCAACAAGCGCGCTGGCGGCGACGGCGCGGACAACGGCAAGTTCGCGGCGTCTCTCCGGCTCGCCGGCGACCTGGCGCGGCAGCCAGGCGCGTGCGGCGTCATCCACGCGGGATGCCATCCTTCCAGCAATGTTACGCAATACGCTCACGTTTAACCCTGTACGCTCGTTCTTTTGCCGGAATCCATCATGGGTTCCGCCTTATGCGAGGCCGTCATCTCGGGCCTGAAAATGGCCTTGGCGGACGATGACTTCCCACTTCCGAATTTCGCACCCGCGGCTTAATGAAAGGATAAATCAAATCGCCACAAAACCCGCGGAATCGCCGGAAAATCCCATTCCGGGACAAATCGGGACGGCTTCGTCTTTTGTGGTTAATGGGGCGTAAGCAACGGATTTCAGGCGGTTTTTTCCGCCCTGTTAACCTTTAAGGCAGCGCTCTTCTTCCGCGAGGCCTGCGTTTGCTGGACTGCCACCTGCGGCTCCGCCACGATCCTTAATGGCAAACCGTAAAATGCACATAAAATGCGGTTCAAATGCCGATATGGACAATTTTACGAAAAGACGGTGCAAATGCGAACGGTTTTGGCAAAGGCATGTTCCGAATCCCCGCCTAAGGTGTGATGACAAGGCGCCAGGAAGCGAATCCGGCAAAGACCGGACGTCCGGCGCCGGACCAAGGGCCGGACCAAAGGATTGGGCAAAACAATGTGGTTTCTGATCAAGGGAACATTCTGGTTTTCGCTGGTGCTGGTGCTTTTGCCGTTCCTCGACCCGTCGAGCAGCGCGACGCTTGACAAGGGGCCGAAGGTCGATGTCGGCGACACGATGTCGGCTGCCACGGAGGCCTTCGGCTATATCAGCGCGCTCTGCGTGCAGAAGCCGGATGTCTGCGAAAAGGGTGCGGAAACCTTCGTGGCGCTCGGCCACCGCGCCCGCGAAGGCGCAAAGATTGCCTATCTCTTCCTCGACCAGCAATTCGCCGAACCGAGCGACACCGTGACGACCGGCACCATCACCGCGGCCGACCCGACAGCGGCCGTCACGGGTGAAGAACCGACCGCCGCCGAGGCCGAGCCGCTCTTCAACAAGATCCCCGTGCCGGAAAAGCGCCTCGATCCGAAAACGGCATTGGCGAAGTAAACCGAGCCCGGTTTGCCCTTTCATCCTGCCTGAACTGCCGATCTACGGCCGCCGTGAGGTACGCTCACCCCTCACGGCTTTTTCTTTCCACCGTCGCCTGTGCCGGCCAAACCGCGGATCGGTTGCCGAACGCGGTGTTTTCCGAAAACGCTTCACACTCCTTGGCATCGCGCCTATATGAAGGGCATGGACCAGGTGAACACATCGCGGATCACGCCGCTTGCCGAAATCATCGACAATTGCTCCTATCTGGACGATTGGCAGGACCGGATGAGCTATGTCATCGAGCTCGGCCGCAAGCTGCCGGAGATGCCGGAGGAGAAGCGCACGGCCGAGAGCAAGGTGCAGGGCTGCGCCAGCCAGGTCTGGGTCGTCACCCATGCCGATAGCGCTAGCGATCCGATCCTCACCTTCGAAGGGGAATCGGACGCCCATATCGTGCGCGGCCTCGTCGCCATCGTGCTGTCGATCTTTTCCGGCAAGCCTGCCTCGGATATCCTCAAGATCGACGCGCTCGACCTGTTCGGCCGCATGGGCCTGATCGAATATCTGACCGCCCAGCGCGCCAACGGCCTGCGCTCGATGATCAAGCGCATCAAGGACGAGGCTGGCCGCCGGCTATCGGCATAGGGCACGACAATGGCCGCTTCACCCCCCTCTGCCCTGCCGGGCATCTCCCCCTCAAGGGGGAGATTGGCGCGGGGCCGGCTTCTTGCTCCGATCTCCCCCCTTGAGGGGGAGATGTCACGAAGTGACAGAGGGGGGTATTCCCGATGCCGTCGCAGCACTTTGAATTTTCTGCATAATCCTTAAACAGGTTCCGATTTTAGGATTATGCAGTCATGCCTCAGCGGCGGAACGGCTCGCAGCTCGATTCGGCGAGAAAATTGCGCGCGGGCTCCTGGAAGCTGTCGGTCGGGGCGAGTGCCCGCAACACGGCGTATCCTTCCTCATCCGGCATTTCGACCATGATCGACTGGGCGAGGCTTTCGGACGGCGTTTTTCTGAGATCGACCAGCTGGATCGGCGTTGCCATCACCAGATCGAGATTGCCATTGACGGCCGTGTGGTCGTTCATGCTGAAAATCTCGTTGGAATCGGCGTCGTAGATCGACAGCGACCAAAAGGGGACCGAACCCTTGGCGAGGAACCGGGCGGGGCCGGCACTCACCGAAAAGCCGCAGACGGCGACGCGCAGGAACGGATCCTCATTGGCAAGGCCGGTCGTTCCCGGCTCATTGCCGAGCGCGAAGAAACTGTCCATCTCGTAGAGACCAAGCACCCGGCTATAGGCATCCTTGCCGGTGAATTGCGGCAGCGCAAGCACGATGACGATGTGCAGCAGTGCTGCGCCGACGAGGCCGACGAGGATGGCGAAGAGAGCGCTACGCATCCGCGCACCCCGTCTTGACGATCTTCGGCATGGCGAGATCGATGAGGCCCGAGGAACCGGCGGTCGGCGTGTCGAGCAGCGTCAATACCAGCTTGAAGGCGCCGGCGCGGCGGACCGCCAGCCAGTTGTCGGGCTGCGCGACCGGGGAGACGTGGATGATGAAGGAACTGTCCGGCTGTCTGAGAACGGTCCAGGCATTGATCGCGCCCGGAAGCGCCGGATCGGTCTTCATCGGCTGGTCGTTGGCATTGGTTGCATAGAGCGTCCAGAAACGGGCGGGCGGCGTGACGCCGGTGATATCGTAGGAGCAGCCGGAGGAGAGCTTCTGACCGTCGCTGTCGATGGCTGCGGTGAACTGCAGGCCTTCGGCACCGCCATAGAGCAGCTTTCCCGCCCGCGCCCGGTGCGCCTTGGCATAAGGGTCGGTATTTGCCGTCTGCGCATCCGGAAAGGCGACCCAGGGTCCAAGCGCGATCGCCCCGAAACCGACGGTCGCCTTCAGGGCGGAGACGGTGGAGACGATGCCGACACCGAAGGCGACGCACAGGGCAAGGGCAACGAGGAGGGGGATGCGGAACAAGAGAGGCTACCGGGGAATCTGGGGGATTTGCGGGGAAAACGACGGTTTCAAGAATGTCGGACGGCACCCCACTGTGTGACTGCGTGACTCCCCCTCAAGGGGCGAGATCAGCGGGGGTAAGCGGCGCCACGGCGCCCGCCGCAAGCTCCGTCGCCGCTGTCTTGCAAATAGGGTTGCCGCATCCAATCTCCCCCCTGGGGGAGATGTCACGCAGTGACAGAGGGGGGTGTGCGGCGAGTTGCCGAGTTGTCCACAGAGCGGAGTGCACCAAGCATACATCACTTGAATGCTCCCATACCAACGACCCGCACGATATGTTGGCAGACATTGTCGATGTCGCGAAGAATGTCGTCGTTCCAGAAACGCAATACTGTCCATCCAAACGATGACAAGATGCGATCACGTTCTTCGTCACAAAGCCGCTGAACCTCCCGGCCGTGACCGGAGCCATCGACCTCGACAACGATCTTGTGCTCGGGGCAGGCGAAATCCACGACATAACCTGCAATTGGGAGCTGGCGGCGGAAGCCCATGCCCATCAGCTGATGGGCGCGAAGCGCGTTCCAGAGCTTCAACTCGGCATCCGTCATCGCCTTGCGCATGCGGCGGGCGGACTTGCGCAATACAGGCCTGACCTCAGCGTGCGGCACGGCACCCCCCTCTGTCACTGCGTGACATCTCCCCCTCAAGGGGGGAGATCAGGCGCGGAGACGCCAAGCAAGTGGCAACGGAGTTTGCAGCAACCGCGATGGCCCTCGGGGGAACGGCGAGGCTCGCGATCGATATGCACACTTCAGCGCCCGGCATTGCGCCCTCCCTTGACGATCTCGCCGGTGCGTTGCGGGTCGATTACCGCGACCTTGCCGGGGAGGTCGGTGGGCGCCGCTTTGAGGGGCGGCGTGGTGTTGAATTTCTCGGCGATCGATTTCAACAGGCGGGTGACGTCGGACGACAGCGAACGCGGGCGCACGAGCGGCGGGAGCGCGTTTTCGTCCTCGGGCTTGGTGGCGGCGACCTGCGCCTCCTTCTTCTTGGTGTCGGGACCCGGCAGCGGGTTTTCGATGCCGGGGATGGCGCGGTGCTCGATCCCCTGCTCGGCATAATCCATCAGCCGCTTGAAGGTCATGGCCGGCAACGAGCCGCCGGTCATGTTGTTGGTCGACGTATAGTCGTCATTGCCGAACCAGACGGCGGTCGTGTAATCGCCGGTGAAGCCGACGAACCAGGCGTCGCGATAGGCCTGCGTCGTGCCGGTCTTGCCGCCGACGACGATGCCGTTGTCGAGCGCCGCCTTGCGGGCGGTGCCGATGATCGGGATCTGGGTCAGCATGAAGTTCATGTTGGCATTGGCTTCTTCGCTCACGACCCGCCTGGCCGGTGGCGCGTCGCGGCTGAAGTCGTAGAGGATGTCGCCGTCGTAATTGAGGATCTGGCTGACGCCGTGGCGGCGGGCCTCGAGGCCGCCGGCGGGGAAGACGGCGTAGGCGGTCGCCTGATCGAGGACCGTGACCTCCGACGTGCCGAGCGGCATGGTCTTGTCGGTGCGGATCGGGGTTTCGACGCCCATCTTTTTGGCAGTGGCGGCGATGATCTCGGTGCCGAGTTCGTCCTTGGCGAGGCGGACCGGCACGGTGTTGATCGACTTGGCGATGGCGGTTAGCAGCGTGACGCGGCCGGAATAGCTGCGGGCGTAGTTCTGCGGCGACCAGCCGCGCCAGGTGACCGGCGCGTCGCTGATCACCGAGTCCGGCTTGAAGCCCTTTTCCATCGCGGCGGTGTAGGTGTAGACCTTGAAGGACGAGCCCGGCTGGCGCAGCGCCTTGGTGGCGCGGTTGAACTGGCTTTCGCCATAGTCCCTGCCGCCGACCATGGCGCGCACGGCGCCGCCGTTTTCGATCATCACCACGGCGCCCTGCTTGACCTTGTAACTTTCGCCATACTGCCGAAGGCTGGATTCGACGGATTCCTCGGCTGCCTGCTGCAGTCCCATGTCTATCGTCGTGCGCACGACGAGCGAATGCTGGGCAAAGGGCGCGGCGATGCGCTGCACCTCGTCGAAGGCCCAGTCGAGGAAGAAATCGGGGGCCTGGACCTGGGCGCGGTCGATGACGGTCGCCGGATTGAGGCGGGCGGCGATCACCTGCCCCTCGGTCATCAGGCCGCCCTGGACGAGGTTGGTCAGGACCTCGTTGGCGCGGGCACGGGCGGCCGGCAGGTTGACATGCGGCGCATAGCGGGCGGGCGCCTTGAACAGGCCGGCAAGCATGGCGCTTTCGGCCAGATTGATGTCGGTGATGTTCTTGCCGAAATAGAACTGCGAGGCGGCGGCTGCGCCAAACGTGCCGCCACCCATATAGGCGCGGTCGAGATAGAGCCGGAGGATCTCCTTCTTCGACAGGTTGCATTCCAGCCAGACGGCGAGGAAGGCTTCCTTGATCTTGCGCTCGATGGTGCGCTCGTTCGACAGGAACAGGTTCTTGGCCAGCTGCTGCGTCAGCGTCGAGCCGCCCTGGACGACGCCGCCGGCGCGGGCGTTCTCGGAAATCGCGCGGGAAAGGCCGAGGAAGTCGATGCCGTAATGATCGAAGAAGCGGCGATCCTCGGTCGCCAGCACCGCCTTGATCAGCGTATCCGGCAATTCGTCGATCGGCACGGAATCTTCGTGGATGATGCCGCGATGGCCGATCTCGTTGCCGTAGCGGTCAAGGAAGGTGACGGCAAAATCGCTCTGGGCGCGCCAGTTGCCCTTGGTTTCCTCGAAGGCCGGCAGCGCCAGCGCCAGCATCAGCACGGAGCCGGCGGTGCCCCAGGTCATGCACTCGCCGAGCACCTCGAACAGCGCCTTCTTCCAGCCGCGCACGGTAAAGCGCCGGAAGAAGATGGTGATGTCTTCCCACCAGACGCCGAGGCGGAAGCCGGCATTCCAGACGGTGGAATCGATCCAGCTGTCGACGCGCAGCAGGATATGGCGCTTCCTCGGGCGGTCCTGCTGCGGGACGCGGTCCTCCTCCATCCGGTTGTCGTCTTGGCTTGGATTCTGCACGGCGGTCTCGCAGCTACTGTAGTGCCCCGGGGCGATATTTGCATGGGGCGGGTTTCTATTCTACGGCGATATCGATAATGAGCCTTAAAAAACCGGCAATCTTTTGTAAAATTGTCGCCGAAATCCAACACAGGAAAGTATCAGGATCATGGGCGCCGAGCCCTTCTGGAAGACGAAAAGCCTGGCCGAAATGACGAATGCGGAGTGGGAAAGCCTCTGCGACGGCTGCGGGCTCTGTTGCCTCAACAAGCTGGAGGACTGGGAAACGGGGGAGATCGCCTGGACCAATATCGGCTGCACGCTGCTCGACGGCGAGAGCTGTCGCTGCAAGGACTATCCGAACCGGCAGGCGACGGTGCCCGACTGCATCCAACTGACGCCGGAGGAGGTCGACACACTGAGTTGGCTGCCGCCGACGTGCGCCTACCGGCTGGTGCGCGACGGGCACGATCTCTACTGGTGGCACCCTCTGGTGTCCGGAGACCCGGAGACGGTGCACCAGGCTGGCATTTCGGCGCGCGGCCGCACCGTGTCGGAAGATGACGTCGATGTCGAGGATTTCGAGGACTATCTGGTCGACTGGCCGCTGACGGTGGGGCAGAGGTGAACCGGTAGGCTATTCGGCAAGCTCCTCGGATTTCTGCAGGGTTTCCTCGGTCTTCTGCAGGGTCTTCGGGGCGACGTTGCGCCAGGCGGTTTCCATCACGTGGTCGATTGTGTCTTCGTCGGCATCCGCGAACCAGACCGAGGTCCAGCCCTTCTCGCCCCAGCCGCCGGGGACGGCGGCACAGACGCCGGGCTCGGTTTCGAGAAGCATCTTCTGCTGATCGGGGGTGAACTTGAAAACGGCACGACCGGCTTCGGGCAGGGACATGAAGATACGCTTGCCAACGCGGAAATCGCGTTTGCCGAAATGGGCGCTTTCGACAGCGCCTGGCAGGCTCAAAGCCCGCTTTTCCAAGTCCTCGGCTCTCATGTCGGAAAGAGTACCACGCCTCGTTCAATGTGCAAAATTACGAAAGATTGTCAGGAATAGGAAAATAATCCTTGACGCCGTGACGGTGGTTTGATAGGGTTATGGCATAGTCGGAAAAGTGCGGGTGAGGCGGGAATGCTTCCCCGGTTTTCTGTAAGGCGCGCGTTTTCGGCGCGGATCACCCCACCCCTTCGCTCCGACCCTCCTCCTCAAGGGGAGGGTGGCGACGCCGCCTCATCGGTCTAACGACGATGCTTTCAAGGACATTGCGATGACGTCTGATCTGGATTTCGATCCGGAGCTCTTCGGTTTCTGGCTGAAGGCGCCGGTCTATGATGGCTTGCGGCCGGGCGGCGAGGCGGAACTTGACGCCATGGCCCGGCACGTCATTCTCGACAGGAAGGCCGAACGCACCTCGCTCGACGACCTGCAGGACATGCTGAACGGCATGACCAAGGAACTGCGCGAACAGATGCAGCAGTTCCAGCGGCTGCGCGAGGCGGCGCGCGAGCGGGAGACCGAGGCCGAGGGCGACATCGACCGCAAGCTGATCCAGGCGGACGCAAAGGCGAGCATCGAGGCGATGTCGCTGATCGTGCGAACCCTGGAGAAGATCGACAGCCTGCAGAGGACGATCGTCCGTGACCGCGAACTGCAGGCGGAGCAGAATTTGGATGAAGAAGGGTACAATGCTCTTGTGCGCGAATTCAACAACCGCGTCGA
This sequence comes from Rhizobium giardinii bv. giardinii H152, assembly GCF_000379605.1. GTDB lineage: Bacteria > Pseudomonadota > Alphaproteobacteria > Rhizobiales > Rhizobiaceae > Pararhizobium > Pararhizobium giardinii. The sequence goes on from NZ_KB902735.1 coordinate 156,487, forward strand.
AGAGCGTGCCCTGCGGTTGTCCCGAGAGGAAAAGCGTCGAGAGGCTGAAGGCGCGGCGCAGAATGCTGCGGCTGAGCACGCGCCTGCTACCGTCGCCATCGGCGTGCCGCGAGGCGGCGGACCCTCCTGAGCCATGGCTCCTCGAGGCGGTGCGGCAGTTTTTCGACCTGGAAGATGATCTCGATCGGGAAATGGGCAGCTTGCTGGAACGGCGAAACAATGGCCGGCAATTGATCGGGGCACTCGGCGCCGGACTTGCGGCGCCGCTCAAGACCTCCAATGCACCGGATGACGGCATGGCGGCCGATGCGCACTCAGGCGAGGCGGCTGTCGAGGCGCCCCGAACAAAGCCAAAGCATACGGGAGCGAACCTCCTCCGGTTCATGCGATGCTGGGAGGAAAATGCACGCGACGAGCAAAGGCCGCCGCCGGGCGACTGGCGGGTCTGGCTCCTGATGGGCGGGCGCGGCTCGGGCAAGACGCGGGCGGGTGCCGAATGGGTGCAGCAACTGGCGGGCGGCGCGCGGCCGGGCTTGCGGATCGCGCTGGTGGCAGAGACGCTGGGCGACGCGCGCGAGGTGATGATCGACGGCGTTTCCGGCATCTGCCGGATCGCCTGGAACAACCGGCCGGAGTTCGAGGCGTCGCGGCGCAGGCTCGTCTGGCCGAACGGCACGGTGGCGCAGATCTTTTCCTCCGAGGACCCGGAAAGCCTGCGCGGGCCGCAGTTCGACTATGCCTGGTGCGACGAACTCGGCAAATGGAAACACGGGCAGGAAACATGGGACATGCTGCAGTTTGCCCTCCGGCTGGGCAGCGATCCGCGGGCGCTGGTGACGACGACGCCGCGGCCGGTGCCGGTGCTGAAGGCGTTGATCGCCGATCCCGGCACGGCGACCTGCAGGATCCGCACCAGCGACAATGCCGCAAACCTGGCGCCGGGATTTCTCGACGCCATGGCCGGGCGCTATGGCGGCACGCGGCTGGGTCGACAGGAACTCGACGGCGAGATGATCGAGAATCGCGAGGACGCGCTCTGGTCGCGCTCGGCGATCGAGGCATTGAAACTGCGCGACGCCGGGCCGCTCGGCCGCATCGTCGTCGCGGTCGATCCGCCCTCCGGCGGCGGCCGGGAATCCTGTTGCGGTATCATCGTGGCAGGGCTCGACCGGACCGGGCGCGGCGTCGTCCTGGCGGACTGCTCGGTCGAGGGCGCAAGCCCGGCCGGATGGGCGGGTGCCGTGGTCAAGGCCTATCGCCGCTTCGATGCCGACCGGATCGTCGCCGAGGTCAACCAGGGCGGCGACATGGTGCAGGCGGTGCTGAAGGGCATCGACGCCGGGCTGCCGGTGACGTCGGTCAGGGCCACGCGCGGAAAATGGCTGCGAGCCGAACCGGTTGCGGCGCTCTACGAGCAGGGGCGGGTGGTGCATGCCAGCTCGTTTCCGGCGCTCGAGGACCAGATGTGCGATTTCGGGCCGGACGGGCTGTCGTCGGGACGCTCGCCGGACCGGCTGGACGCGCTGGTCTGGGCGTTGACGGCGCTGATGCTGGAAGGCGGTGGCGAACCGCGGGTCAGGGGGATTTGATCTGACCCCTGGCGGGCGGTCGCGGCGAAGTCGCGGGTGGGGGGATCCGTTGCGTGCAGCGGAAAGTCACCCACCTCGGAGCTTTGCGCCGACCCTCCCCCTCAAGGGGAGGGTGGACCGCTCCGGCCAAGCGCGAGAGTGAGCACAATGACGTCAATGAGGAGACGGCATGGTTTTCCTCCTCTCCCCGCCGGGGAGAAGGTGGCGCGAAGCGCCGGATGAGGGGATGCCGCTTGCTCCTCGTCTGCCGCACCGCCCCCGCCTCGCATGCGCTCGGCACTTCTTGCCGGCGGGGGAGGAGGGAGGCTGTGGCAACAGCCTTCGATCGGCATGCCGAATCGCGGATGGCGCGGGTGACCGCTCAGGCGCACAAAAGCTCGCCCCCGTAGTCTTGCCTGACCCTCCCCCTCGAGAGGAGGTGGACGCGCGGTTACTGGCGCGGCGTGGCGGCGGAAGGCTTGGGGTTGGCCGAGGCGCTTTCGCGCATCTGGCGCCATTCGCTTTCGAGGCGTTCGAACTGGGCCTGGGAAATTGGCTGGGCCGGCATGGGCATCCTCTCTTTGATTTTTGCAACGTCCGGTAACGGTGGCGGCGCGGAAAGGTTCCGCGCTCAGCGCCGTTGCCGGTCAAAAAAACAGAATGGAAGGATCAGCGCTTGTCGTCGGTGCCGGTCGGCAGCTTTTGCGTGGAGGAGGCGTTGATGCGCATCTGCTGCCAGACGTTTTCGAAGCGGTCGAGGATATGCTGGGGAACGGTCGCGCGGGTGGCGTCGGCCTGGATCTTGGTCTCTGCGTTCATGCGAACCTCCTCGATGAAAGGGCAATATCATCTTGCCCTCTTCAAATTCCACATCCCAAAGGCAAAGTAAATCAGCAGATTAAACGGTTTAAACGATTTAAATTACTTAAATCGATTTAGCATCACGACTTTTTTCAACATGACCAATGGCGGCGGAGGAAGAATAGCGGTGGATCGGACGGTGTTTTTCAAAGCGGTACGTGCATCACTCTTCGACGGTGCCTTGAAGCAGGGCCAGGTGGATGGATTGACGGCGATTCTCGATCGCTGGGCGCGGATGCCTGAGCCGGCCGACAGGCGCTGGCTCGCCTATATGCTGGCCACCGCACATCACGAGACGGGCCGGACGATGCAGCCTGTGCGCGAAACCTTCGCCACGAGCGACGAGCGGGCAATCGCCATTCTGGAGGCCCAGTTTCGCAAGGGCGGACTGCCTTCGGTGTCCACGCCCTATTGGCGGCGGGACGGCGAGGGCAAAAGCTGGCTCGGGCGGGGGCTGGTGCAACTGACGCACAGGGTCAACTACGCGAAGATGGCGCAGGCGACAGGGATCGATCTGCTGGCCAATCCCGAGCGGGCAATGGAGCTGCCGGTCGCTGTCGATATCCTGTTTGCCGGCATGCAGAGCGGGGCTTTTACCGGCAAGAGGCTTGGCGACTACTTCTCTCTTTCGCGAGAGAGCTGGACGGGCGCGCGGCGGATCATCAACGGCCGCGACAGGGCGGAGCTGGTGGCGAGCTACGGCCGGCAGTATCTCGCAGCGTTGCGGCTGGCAGCCGGCGCGCCGCCGGCGGTCGGACGATCGGCCGCTTGAGTGCTGAGCGTCGAATATGACGCCACTGCGTTGCCCCTCATCCGCCCTGCCGGGCACCTTCTCCCCGTTGTGACGGGGAGAAGGGACCAAGCGGCAGACTCCGATTTTCCCTCTCCCCGCCTGCGGGGAGAGGGACAGGGGTGAGGGGCAAGCGGCAAGCGCTTCCTTCGGTTTCAAATCGCACCCATCGGTGCATTCGAGGACATCATGAAAAATCCATTTCGTCTGCCGTGGCGGCGCCCGGCTGAGAGCGAGCGCGTGGCCGAAACCAAGGCGGCGTCCGGCTTCATCGCCATCGCCCATGAGGGCCGGGCGCACTGGACCGGGCGGTCCTATGCGGCACTGGCGCGCGAGGGCTTCATGAGGAACCCGGTGGCGCACCGGGCGGTAAGGCTGATTTCGGAAGCGGCGGCAGCGGTGCCGCTGCTGCTCTACGAAGGGACCGGGGAGCGCAGCGAGCACCCGTTGCTTTCGCTCCTGGCGCGGCCGAACGGCCGCATGGCCGGGGTCGATTTCCTGGAGACGCTCTACGGCCACCTGCTGCTCTCCGGCAATGCCTATGTCGATGCGGTCAGCGTCGGCGAAGAACTGCGCGAACTGCATCTGCTGCGGCCGGACCGGGTGAGCATCCGCGAGGGACGGGACGGCTGGCCGGAGGCCTATGACTACCGGGTCGGCAACCATCTGCGGCGGATCGCGGCGGGTGAGGGCGGGCTCCTGCACCTGCGGCTCTTTCACCCGCTCGACGATCATCTCGGATTTCCGCCGCTGGCGGCAGCGCAGATGGCGCTCGATCTCTCCAATGCGGCGGCGACCTGGAACAAGTCGCTGCTCGACAATTCGGCCAGGCCTTCGGGGGCGCTCGTCTACCAGCCGAAGGAGGGCGGCAATCTGTCCGCCGACCAGTATGACCGGCTGAAGACGGAGCTCGACGAGGGCTATTCCGGACCGATGCGGGCGGGCCGGCCGCTGCTGCTCGAAGGCGGGCTCGACTGGAAGGCGATGGGGCTGTCGCCGAAGGACATGGATTTCGTCGAGGCGAAGAACGGGGCGGCACGCGACGTAGCGCTCGCCTTCGGCGTGCCGCCGATGCTGATCGGCATTCCCGGCGACAACACCTATGCCAACTACCAGGAGGCCAACCGGGCCTTCTACCGGCTGACGGTCCTGCCGTTGATCGGCCGCACCGCCTCGGCGCTGTCCGGCTGGCTGTCGGCGCGGTTCGGCGAGACGCTGAAACTGGTGCCGGATCTCGACCAGGTGACCGGGTTGACGGGGGAGCGCAGTGAAGTCTGGGCCCGGGTGAAGGACGCGGATTTCCTGACCGACGAGGAGAAGCGACAGGCGGTGGGGTATTGAGGGCCATCAATGGCTTGCGTGCGCGACCTCACGCCGGCTGCTTGGGATTTAATCAATATGTGAAGCGACTGATTCATTTTCTCGGGATGCCAGCTCAAGCGATTCAAAAGATTCGCAAAAACCGCCCCAGCTGACGCAACGTCAGGCAGCGTCGGACCTTCGGCTAGAAGGTTGCCGCAACGTCAGCCATGACCAATTCCAACAGTAGCATCAAGGGCTTAACAAATGGCTGATTTTGGCAATGACCCCGGCCTCTGGGCCGCCAAGGGTATCGGCTCGGCAGCCGGTGCTGCCGTATCGCTTGTCTATATGCTGCCGAAGGGCAAGCGCGAGGCGGGTTCCCGCTTCTTCACCGGCATGGCCTGCGGACTGATCTTCGGTGGGCCGGCGGGGCTCTGGATCGTCTCCAGGCTCGGCATTGCCGGCAGCCTGTCGGGCACCGAGGTGATGCTGACCGGATCGGCCGCGGCAAGCCTTCTCGCCTGGTGGGCGCTGGGGGCTGCGGTGCGGGTCGTGGAGAGGCTTGGGCGACGTAGCCAATAGGCAGTAGGCAGTAGCCAGTAGCCAGTAGCCAGTAGCGAATAGCCAGTAGCCAGTAGGCAGTCGGAACGAGTGGCGACTGCCTATTGAACCATCCCTTTCAAACCTGGAGATACTCATGACGACCGACAGCTTGCCTGTCTGGCGAACGAAGAAGTTTGCCAATCTGACGCTTTCCGGGCTGACCGGCGAGGGGCGTTTTTCCGGCTATGCCAGCATCTTCGGCGAGGTCGATCTCGGCAAGGACGCGATCGAGCCGGGGGCGTTTTCGCAATCGCTTGCCCGGCGTGGCGCCGGTGGCCGTGCGCATGCTGTTCCAGCACGATCCGGGCGAGCCGCTCGGCGCCTGGAAGACGATCCGCGAGGACGCGCGCGGGCTCTATGTCGAGGGGCTGCTTTCGCCCGGCGTCGCCCGTGCCCAGGAAGTGCACCAGCTGATGAAGGCTGGCGCGCTCGACGGGCTGTCGATCGGCTTCCAGACCGTCAAGGCGAAGACCGACAGGGGCGGCGTGCGCCGCATCCTCGAGGCCGACCTCTGGGAAATCTCGATCGTCACCTTTCCGATGCTGCCTTCGGCGAGCGTCTCGAACGTCAAGAACGCGCGGTTCTTCCGCGACAAGGAAACGGAGCTCGTGCGCACCATGCGGCGGGCGGCCCGGATGATGAAGCTCTGACAAGAAGGAAATGCCAATGAGCAGGACGAGCAGTGTGGCGGCGGAGATCAAGGCTGCCCCCGAGATCACGGTGGCGCCGGAGATCAAGACCGCGCCGGAGACGATGACCGCCGCCTTCGAGGATTTCATGGGTGCCTTCGAGGCGTTCAAGGAAACCAACGACCGGCGGCTTTGCGAGCTGGAAGGCAAGTTGACCGCCGATGTCGTCACCCGCGACAAGATGGACCGTATCAGCCGCGCCATGGACGAGCAGAAGCGGCTGATCGACCAGATGGCGCTGAAGAAGGCGCGGCCCGCGCTCGGCCGCAGCGGTGAGGCAAGCCTGGAGGCGTCGGAACACAAGGCGGCCTTCGAAAGCTACATCCGCCGCGGCGACGAGCAGGCTCTGCGCGAGCTGGAGGCAAAGGCGCTTTCGATCGGCTCGGCGAGCGACGGCGGCTATCTGGTGCCGAACGAGACCGACACCGAGATCGGCCGCCGCCTTTCGGTGGTTTCGCCGATCCGGGCGATGGCCACGGTCCGGCAGGTTTCGGGAGCGGTGCTGAAGAAGCCCTTTGCGCTTGCCGGCATGGCGACCGGCTGGGTGGCGAAAACCGCGGCGCGGCCGCAGACGACGACGCCGCAGCTGGCAGAGCTGTCCTTTCCGACGATGGAACTCTACGCCATGCCGGCGGCAACGGCAGCGCTGCTCGACGATGCGGCGGTCGATATCGAGAACTGGATCGCCTCGGAGGTGGACATCGCCTTCGGCGAGCAGGAAGGCACGGCCTTCGTCACCGGCGACGGCACCAACAAGCCGAAGGGTTTCCTGAGCTACACCAATGTCGCAGAAAGCGGCTGGAGCTGGGGCAATATCGGCTATATCGCCACGGGTGCGAGCGGCGCCTTCAAGGCGAGCGGCCCCTCCGATACGCTGATCGACACGATCTATGCGCTAAAGGCAGGGCACCGGCAGAATGCTTCGTTCGTGATGAACCGCAAGACCCAAGCCGAAATCCGCAAATTCAAGGATGCCGACGGCAACTACCTCTGGCGGCCACCGGCGACGGCCGGCCAGCAGGCCTCGCTGATGGGCTTCCCGATCGCCGAGGCCGAGGACATGCCGGATATTGCCGCCAACAGCACCTCGATCGCCTTCGGCAATTTCGCCGCCGGCTATCTCGTCGTTGATCGCACCGGCGTGCGGGTGCTGCGCGATCCCTATTCCGCCAAGCCCTATGTGCTGTTCTACACGACCAAACGCGTCGGCGGCGGAGTGCAAAATTTCGAGGCTATCAAGCTCGTCAAATTCGCGGCATCTTGAAAAAACGTAAGGCGGCCCTTTCTCCAAGGGGTCTCAGCCTTCGCGCCGGCGGTTTTCCCTGCCGCCTGGCGCCGGGACGGACGCGGCACCCCTCCCACCGCGTCCGTCCATCTTTTCTGCCTTTCGAGCATTTCCGTTTTCTCCGAGCCGCGAAAACGCTCGCTGGAATTGCTCTCGACGGAGATTTCCATGACCATTCGTGAACTGACGCCGCCCATCGGCGAGCCGCTGACGCTTGCCGAGACGAAGGCGCATCTGCGCCTCGACAGTGGCGCCGAGGACGCACTGATTTCAGCCCTGATCCGCACGGCGCGCGAGCATCTGGAGCGGGAGACGGGGCTGGCGTTTTTGACGCGCAGCTTCCGGCTCTATCTCGACGACTGGCCGCGGTCGCGGGTGATTCAGATTGTCAGAGGGCCGGTGCAAACGATTGAGGCGGTTACGGTCTACGATGCGGCCGGCATGCCGGGAGAGATCGATGTTTCCGGCTTCGTGCTTGACGGGCAGGCGCGGCCGGCGCGGCTCGTCCTGCCCAAGCAGCCCGCGCCGGGACGGGCGATGCATGGCATCGAAATCGATTTTTCCGCCGGTTTCGGCGCAACCGGCGCCGACGTGCCGGACACGCTGAAGCGGGCGATGCTGTTGCATCTGGCGCTGCTTTACGAGTTCCGTGGCGCGGTTGCCCCGGACGACCAGCCGGCGGCGGTGCCGGCCGGATACGACCGGCTGATCGCGCCGTTTCGCCGGCGGGGGCTTTGACCATGCGGGCGATCACCCTCGATCCGGGGCAGATGTCGGCGCGCCTGGAACTGGAGATACGCGATGACGTGAGCGACGGGCAGGGCGGTGTCGTCACGGGTTTTTCCGTCGTCACCTCGCTCTGGGCGCGGATCGTGCCGGCTTCATCCGGGCACGAAGAGCGCGCGGACGAGCAGGTCTTTACCGTGACGCATCGCATCTGGATCCGGGTTCCGCGACGACCTCGCGGCGGGCATGCGGTTTCGCAAGGGCCTGCGGATCTTCACCGTGCGGGCCTTTCGCGATCCGGACGAAACGGGGCGCTATCTGGTGTGTGACTGCACGGAGGAGGGACGATGAGCGCTGCTGCGGCCTTGCAGAAGGCGATCTACGAGAGGCTTTCGGGCGATGCCGAGTTGCTCCTGCTGCTCGGGGATGGCGGCGTGCGGGATCATCTGCAGACGGGGTCGCACCGGCCCGGCATCTCGATTGTCAGCCTGGAGAGCCGCGACGCTTCGACGGCGAGTGAGGCGGGCGAAGAACACCTTGTGACGCTCGCGGTCCGCACCGGCGAAGGCGGCAACCGGGCGGCGCAGGAAATTGCGGCGCGGGTGCGCGCTTTGTTGGATGACGCCGCGCTCGACCTTGCCGGCTTCTCGCTCGTCAGCCTGTTTCACCGGCGCACCCGCACCGGCAGGGACGCCAAGGCGAAGGGGCATGTCGCGGAAATGGTGTTTCGGGCGGTGACGGAGTGACGTTTCGCTGAGGAGCATGTTGTCGGCGCCCTTCGCGGGCGCTTTTTTCGTTTCAGGAAGGATCAGGGCATGGTGGCGCAGAAGGGGAAGGATCTTCTGTTGAAGATCGACAATGGCGGCAGCTACGTGACGGTGGCGGGACTTCGCTCCAAGCGGCTCGCGTTCAATGCCGAGACCGTCGATGCGACGGACGCGGAATCGGCGGGGCGGTGGCGGGAGCTGCTGGGCGGGGCGGGCGTGCAGCGGGCGTCGGTCTCCGGTGCAGGTATTTTCAAGGACCAGAGTTCGGATGCGCTGGTGCGTGCTGCCTTCTTCAACGGATCGATCCTCAGCTGGCAGATCGTCATCCCCGATTTCGGCACGCTGACCGGGGCCTTCCAGGTGACGGCGCTTGAATATTCCGGCCAGTACAATGGCGAGATCCTGTTCGAGATCGCGCTCGAATCCGCCGGCGCCCTGACCTTTACGACGCTCTGACGATGGCGCGGCACAATGTAGCTACAGGCCGGGCCAACCGGCATCGCGGCGAGGTGGAGGCGGTGATCGACGGCGAGCGGCGGGTTCTCTGCCTGACGCTCGGGAGCCTTGCCGAGCTGGAAACCGCCTTTGCGGCTGAAAACTTGATGGCGCTTGCGGCGCGTTTTTCCTGCGGGAGACTGAAGGCGGACGATATGATCCGCATACTTGGCGCCGGTTTGCGCGGCGGCGGCAATCTGGTCTCCGACGAGGATGTGGCGGTGATGAGCGTCGATGGCGGCATTGCCGGGCTGGCGCGGCTGACGGCCGAACTGCTGACGGCGACCTTCGGCGGGGCGGAGGATGCGCCAAACCCTTGAGGGCCGCAGCGGGCGAGGGGTATCAGCGGCCTCAGCCTTTTCCATGGGGCGCGGCGATGCATGCCGGCCTTTGCCTGCTGCGGCTACCAGCGAAGGACTTCTGGGCGATGACGCCGCGCGAGCTGCAGGCGGCGCTGGGCGGGTTGCGGCCGCGCGCCACGGCGCCGGCGCGTGCCGGGCTGGAAGCACTGATGGGGGCGTTTCCGGATGGGCAGTAGGCAGTAGCCAATAGCCAGTAGCCAGTAGGCGTTGGGCGGCCGTTATTGAAGCGTTCGTTGCGAGCTGCTGTCTGCTCCAACTGCTGCCGGCTACCAGCCGTTGGCCACTGCCACTGCCCACTGCCTACTGCCTACTGCCTACTGCCTACTGCCTACTGCCTACTGGCTTCACAGCGGAGAAACACGATGACCGACGAGATGGGGTTTTCGGACGTCACGGGCGATGCGGAGGCGTTGAGGGACGTGCTCGACGATCTGGAGCGGCGCTCCCGCTCGTTCGGCTCGGCGCTGACGGGGGCGCTGGCTTCGGCTACGCGTGGCGGCAAGGGGCTGGAAGATGTCTTGCGCAGCGCTGGCCTCCGGCTGACGGAGATCGCGCTTTCGGCGGGCTTGAAGCCGCTGGAGGGACTGCTTGGTTCGGCCCTGTCGGGGCTCACAGGGAGCCTTGGTGGGACGACAGCCTTTGCCGACGGCGGGGTGCCGGGCAGGGTGACGCCGTTTGCCGCCGGCGGCGTCGTTTCCACGCCCACCTATTTTCCGATGGGCGGAGAGATGGGGCTGATGGGCGAGGCGGGGTCGGAGGCGATCCTGCCGCTGAAGCGCGGCGCCGATGGCGCCCTGGGCGTGGCCGCTTCCGGCGCTGCGGCGCCGATGAATGTCGTCTTCAACGTCACGGCATCCGACGCGCAGAGCTTTCGCAAGTCGGAGGGCCAGATTGCGGCCATGCTGACGCGGACGGTCGGGCGCGGGCGGCGGGGGGTGTGAGGGCGCACACTGTTTCAAATGCTTCGCCATCTAACCCCAGCCCCCAACTAGAATGTGGAAAGCTGGTGGAGTGTCTGTCGAAAGTGGCAGTCGCTGAATTTTAGAGGGTTACGCTGCCCTCGATGCATGTCGCAACATTGCCGCCGATCCAAATTTCGTCACCGACTTGTTCCACATGGACGCGCCCCGCCCTCCCCAGAACAGTACCTTGGCTCGCTACATAGGCCGAAGGCGCGATGCCGCTGCCGATCAGCCACTGAGCGATGCCGGCATTCAGGCTGCCGGTCACGGGGTCTTCAAAACCGGCAGCTGTAAAAGCGCGCACCTCGAAATCGGCGTCCCGCCCATCTTTCCCGGGATTCCAGGGTGCAACGACACCTACCCGCAGGCCCGACACGACTGAAAAATCCGGACGTAGCGCCAGAACGTCGTCCTTGGAGCGTAACAGCAGTGCCAGCCAACCGGGGCCGTTATCCACCCAGTTCGCATCGATGACCATGTCGGGAGCAAGATGCAAACCATTGATAACCTGCGTCAGAATTTCGGGCTCCAGAGGCCCGGAACGGCGCAACTGCGGCGCCGCGAAGGAAAGCCGGTCCTTGTCTTGGCGTATGCGGATAAGGCCCGCTTCGCACTCCTGGACAATCTCGCTGCCGCTGAACTTCCCGCCGCAAGCCAGCCATACGTGGCAACTTCCCAAGGTAGGGTGGCCTGCGAAAGGCAGTTCACGCACGGGCGTAAAAATCCGGACGCGATAGTCTGCATGAGCCGCTTTCGGTTGCAGGAGAAAAGTCGTCTCGCTGAGGTTTGTCCAATTGGCAAAAGCGGCCATCTCCACGTCGGTCAATGCGTCGGCACCAACGACCACGGCTAGCGGGTTTCCTCGCAGAGGCCGCGAGGCGAAAACATCAACCTGTTGAAATGTGAATTTGGTAGTGCCTTGCCTCAACATAACCGCAGCTTGCTTTTCCAGGTGATAGCGTCGCGATTTCCCGATTGAAGCGGTACTTTCGCTTCTGATTTTCGCAACATCGCAAAATAGGACTTTTGCTGCAAGCTGGTGTTCAACTCCCCATTGCGCGTCGTTTGCATTGTCCCTCCTTTCAGCAGCGGAAGAGAACGTGCTTGATCAGGGGCTTGCCGCTGCCGTTCACGCAGCGATCTGTGAAGACTTTCGGCCAACCGATTCCAGACATAACGGAAAAACATCATGGCAACAGGATTTCACGAGGTCCGGTTTCCCTTGCGCCTGGCGCTGGGGACGAGCGGCGGGCCGGTCAGGCGGACGGATATCGTCAGCCTTTCGAACGGGCGGGAAAACCGCAACCGGCGCTGGCGCGATGCACGCCGGCACTATGATGCCGGTTCGGGGATCAGGTCGATCGCCGACCTTTATGCCGTGCTTGAGTTTTTCGAGGCGCGGGCGGGGCAGCTTCATGGCTTCCGGTTTCGCGATCCCGTCGATTTCAAGTCCTGTCCGCCCGGCGGCACGGTGAACGCGAACGACCAGGGGATCGGGACGGGGGACGGCGTGACTGCCACGTTCCAACTGATCAAGACCTATGGCGATACAGGCGGCGCGAGCATTCGCGAGATCGCAAAGCCGGTGGCGGGGAGCGTGGCGGTTTCGGTGGGTGGCGTGCTGGCGGGGCCGGGCGACTTTGCGCTCGATGTCACGACCGGCCGCGTGACGTTCATCCCCGCGAAAATTCCGGCAAGCGGTGCGGCAATTCGTGCCGGTTGCGAGTTCGATGTGCCGGTGCGCTTCGACACCGACCGGATCGATATCGATCTGGCGCAATTCCAGGCCGGGCGTATCCCGTCGATTCCTCTGGTGGAGATCAAGCCATGAGAACGCTTCCAACGGCGCTTGCCGCGCATCTTTCGGGTGACGTCACGACGATGTGCCATTGCTGGCGGGTGACGCGGCGGGATGGCGTCGTGCTCGGGTTTACCGAGCATGACCATGACCTCAGTTTCGCCGGGACCGAGTTTCTGGCCGCAAGCGGCTTCCAGGCGGCCGACAGCGAGGCAGCGAACGGGCTCTCGGTGGAGGCCGGCGAGGTTACGGGCGGATTTTCGAGCGCGGCGATCAGCGAGACGGATGTGCTCGCTGGACGTTATGACGGCGCTAAAGTCGAGGTGTTCCAGGTGAACTGGCAGGCGCCCGGGCAGCATGTGCTGCTCAGGGTGCAGGAAATCGGCGATGTAACGCGGGCGGGTGGCGCGTTTCGCGCGGAGCTGCGGCGGATGACGCATCGGCTGGATCAGGTGCAGGGACGGATTTACGGGCGACGCTGCGATGCCATGCTTGGCGACGGACGCTGCAAGATCGATCTTGACGATCCGGCCTATCGTAGCGAGGGAGCGGTTGCCGCCGTTCTTGGCGAGACGCGGCTGCGGGTGACGGGGCTCAATGCGGCGGCAACGGGGTTCTACCGATACGGGGTGTTTCGCTTCCTGACCGGAGCGAATGCGGGGCATGTTTGCGATATCGAGGACCACCGGAAGGAAGGCGGCGCGGTGACGCTGTCGCTCTGGCTACCGCCGCCTCTGCCGCTGGCCGTCGGGGATATGTTTATGGTGACGGCCGGCTGCGACAAGAGCTTTGCCACCTGTCGTCAGAAATTTTCCAATTCCGTGAACTTTCAAGGGTTCCCGCACATGCCCGGGACGGATTTCGCGTTCGGCTATGCGGATGGGGATACGGTGCATGACGGGCGGCCGCTCTATGAGTGAAGTGAGTTCGGCGGGTCATCCTGCGCTTCGCGCCGACCCTCCCCCTCGAGGGGAGTGTGTGTCCTCCGCATTTGCGGATCGGGTTATTGAAACGGCGCGAAGCTGGATCGGGACGCCGTATCGGCATCAGGCGAGCCTCAAGGGTGTCGGATGCGACTGCCTGGGGCTGGTTCGGGGCATCTGGCGGGAGATCCATGGCGCCGAGCCGGAAACGCCGCCGGCCTATCAGCCGGATTGGGCGGAACGCAGCGGCGAGGATCGGCTGCGGGACGCGGCACGGCGGCATTTCGGGGCCGAGCTTTCGGCGGCCGAGATGCGGCCGGGTGACCTGCTGCTGTTCTGCTGGAGACCGGAGCTGCCGGCCAAGCATGCCGGAATACTGAGCGCCTCCGACCGGTTCATTCACGCTTATGAGCAGGCGGCGGTGATCGAATCGGCGCTCGTGCCCTCCTGGCGGCGGCGGATCGCCGGGGTGTTTCGTTTTCCCGAAAAGGTCTGACATTCATGGCAACCATTCTTCTGCAGGCGGCGGGCGCGGCACTCGGCAGCGTGTTCGGCCCGGTCGGCGCGGTGCTGGGCCGCGCAGCCGGCGCGCTTGCCGGGTCGGTCGTCGACCGCTCGATCATCAACGGGATGACGACGATATCCGGCGCGCGCCTCGGCGATGCACGCATACCGGGGGCAGACGAAGGAACGGCGATCACGCGCGCCTATGGAACCGTACGGATCGGCGGCACGCTGATCTGGGCGACGCGGTTCGAAGAGGAGGTGCGCGTCGAGCGGCAAGGCGGCAAGGCGAGCGGGCCTCGCGTCGAAACATTCCGATATTATGCCAATTTCGCGCTCGGCATTTGCGAAGGCGAGATCGCCTGCGTGCGGCGGGTCTGGGCGGACGGGCGCGAGATCGACCTGACCGGGGTCGAGATGCGGCTCCATCCTGGAACGGATGACCAGCTGCCCGATCCGCTGATCGAGGCAAAGCAGGGTGCCGGCAAGGCGCCGGCCTATCGGGGTCTTGCCTATGCCGTGTTCGAGCGCTTTCCGCTGGATGGCTACGGCAACCGCATTCCGGTGATCCAGTTCGAGGTGCTGCGGCCGGTTGGCAGGCTGGAAAGGGCGATCCGGGCGGTGACGATCATTCCGGGCTCGAGCGAGCATGGCTACGATTCGTCCGTGGTCACGGAGAAGACGGGCGCGGGCGCGAGCCGGCTGATCAATCGCAATGTCTTTCACGCGAGCTCGGACTGGCGGGCGTCGATCGATGAGTTGCAGGCTCTGTGCCCGAACCTTAAGCGCGTCGCCCTGGTGGTTTCCTGGTTCGGGACGGATCTCAGGGCGGGCCATTGCCGCATCGTGCCCGGCGTCGAAACCCCGGTGCGCGACGACGAAAGCCGGCCCTGGTCGGTCTCGGGAATAGCGCGCGGCAGCGCGATGGTGGTCAGCCGGAACGACGGCGGGCCGGCCTATGGCGGCACGCCGAGCGATGCGAGCGTGGTGGCGGCCATCGCCGACCTGAAGGCGCGCGGGCTCAAGGTCTATCTCTATCCCTTTGTGATGATGGATATTCCGGCCGGCAACGCGCTGCCGAACCCCTATGGCGGAGCAGGTCAGCCGGCTTATCCGTGGCGCGGGCGCATCACGTCCTATCCGGCGCCGGGTTTGCCTGATAGCGCCGACCAGACGGCTGCGGCGCGAGCGCAGGTCGAAGCATTCTGCGGGGCGACGGACGCTGGCGATTTTTCGGTATCGGGCACCTCGGTGACGTCGGCGGCTGCCGACGAGGGGTATCGGCGCCTCGTTCTTCATTATGCGTTGCTGGCGGATGCGGCGGGTGGCGTCGATGGCTTCATCATCGGTTCGGAGCTGCGCGGGCTGACACAGTTGCGCGACGGGGCGGGCGCGTTTCCTTTCGTCGAGCAGCTGATTGGGCTGGCGGGCGATGTTCGGGCCATTCTCGGCGCGGGGACCAAGCTGACCTACGGCGCCGACTGGAGCGAGTATTTCGGCTATCACCCGGCTGATGGTTCCAGCGAGGTCCACTACAATCTCGATCCGCTCTGGGCATCGGCCGATATCGACGCCGTCGGTATCGACAACTACATGCCGCTGTCCGATTGGCGTGATGGCGATTTTTCCGCGGGCAACCCGGATGGGTTTGCGCTTGCCGAAGACGCCGACGCGATGCGGGCGATGGTCGCGTCCGGCGAGGGCTATGACTGGTACTATGCCGATGATGCGGACCGACGGGATCGCGTCCGCACAACGATCACGGATGGGCTGTCGGGCAAGCCGTGGGTCTATCGTTACAAGGACATCGCCAACTGGTGGGAGCAGGCGCATCGCAACCGGGTGGGCGGCGCAGAGCAGACAATGCCGACCGCATGGGTTCCGGCCTCCAAGCCCGTCTGGTTCACCGAACTTGGCTGCCCGGCGATCGACAAGGGGGCCAATCAGCCGAACGTCTTCACCGATCCGAAATCGTCCGAGACGGCGGTTCCGTATTTTTCGAACGGCGCCCGCTGCGACGCCATGCAACGGCGGTTTCTCGAAGCGCAGTATGCCTTCTGGCAGGGGCCGGATGCGCCTGAAGGCGTCGATCCGGACCACATGTTCGTCTGGACCTGGGATGCGCGGCCGGCGCCTGCCTTTCCGGAGAATACGGATCTCTGGTCCGATGGCGGCAACTGGCAGACCGGGCACTGGCTGAACGGACGGCTGGGGGCGTCGACGGCAGCGGACGTGATTGCCGCCATCCTTGCCGATCATGGTTTTGAGGTTGGCGACACGCGGCTCGTCAGCGGTGATCTCGGCGGCTATGTGCAATCGGAGCAGGCCTCGGCCAGGGACGTGCTGGAGCCGCTGATGGCGGCACTGCAGATCGATGCGGTGGAGGACGGCGCGACCCTGCGGTTTCGGTCGCGCATGAAGCAGGCGTCAGCGGCACGGCCGATTTCGGTGCTGGCGGACATCGACAGGCAGCCGCGGTTCGAGGAGATACGCGGCCACGACAGCGATTTCGGCGGTGAGGCCATTCTCGATCATCTGAATCCGGTGAATGCCTATGAGCGGGCAACGACCAGGTCGCGGCGCGTGATGCCTGCGAATGACCGGGTTTTGCGCCTCTCCGTGCCCGGCGTGATGCATGACGGTGCGGCCGCATCGGCCGTCGAGGATGCGCTTCGGGACGCGCCGCAGTATCCGGTTTTCGCTTTCGCCGGCGGCGATCGACATCGAGCCGGGCGATGTCATTGCATTCGACGACGGGGCGCTCGGTGACGCGCCGGCAGGAAACTTCATCGTCGGCCGGATCGAGGATGAGGCGGTGCGCTCCATCGAGGCACGGGCCTTCGTGCCGTCGAGTGGTGGCGGGCCGAGCCCGCAGCAGCGCTCCGTCGATCCGCCACGCACGCCCTCGGACGGGTTTTCGCCGATCGTGCATCTGATGGATCTGCCGCAATACGAGGCCGGCGAGGCGGCCAGCTTTGCCCGGGGCGCGGTTTTCGCGCGGCCGTGGCGCACCGCTTTGCTGTCGTCGTCCGCCACGACGGAAGGGTATCAGGCACGCGCGAGGTTGGACCAGCCGGCGCAGACGGGCGTCCTGGTGGAAACCCTGGCCGCAGGGGTGCTGGGCCGATTCGACGCGGCCCGGACGATCACGCTCGACCTGCATTTCGGCGGCCTGTCTTCCGCAGATCGTCTTGCCGTTTTGAACGGGCAGAACCGCATGGCGGTCCTGGCGGCCAACGGTGTGTGGGAAATCATCGGTTTCCGCGTTGCCGAGGAAATCGCCGGCGGGCGCTGGCGGCTTTTTGAGCTACTGCGCGGGCTCAACGGCACCACGGATGCGATGATGGCGGGTGCTGCCGCAGGCGCGCCGCTGGTCGTCATGAATGGGGCTCTCAAACCGCTCGGACTGAGTGTCGACGAGGCCGGGCGCACGATCAACTGGATCGTGGAGGCGGGTGGGCAGACGACCGGCCGGGTCGGGCCGTTCGCTTTCGCCGGTGGCTTGAGGGCCGAAACGCCGGTTGCGCCGGTGCACCTGCGGGCGCGGCGTTTAGAGAGCGGCGGCATCCGGATCACCTGGACCCGCTGCGCCCGGCGCGATGCCGATCACTGGCTGGACGGCGACATCGCGCTCGACGAACCGGTGGAGCGCTATCGTCTCGAAATTCTCGACGGCGGGACAGTGAGGCGGGCAGTGGATGTCTCCGAACCGGTCTTTGACTATCTGCCTGGTTCGCAAATCGCCGATTTCGGTGCGACGCGGACGGCTTTGTCGGTCCGCGTGCGACAGAAGGGGCAGAAGGTCGCCCTCGGGGTAGCGGCGCAGGCGGTGCTGAACCTGTGACGGAAACAACCAGCAAACTGGAAAGGCAAGATGCGATGGGTGAATTGAAGAACTGGTATATGTCGAAGACGGTGTGGGGCGGCGTGGTTGCGATCCTTGCGTCGTGCAGCCATCTTCTCGGTGTGGAGATAGCCCCAGACGATCAGGGCGGGTTGGTGGACAGCCTGACCGCGCTTGCTGCGGCGGCGGGCGGGCTGGTGGCGATCTGGGGCCGGATTTCGGCGAGAAAGCGATTGCGCTAGAGAATTGCCGCAACGCCTTGGGAAACCACGGCGTTAGCACGACATTCATTTGCCATTCAGACTGCATCGTTTATTAAATTTGCAATGATGCTTCCCAAGTTGAAAGTGCGTCCATGTCCTCACCCTTGATCATAGCAACGCTAGCAGCGGGCCTTTCCGGATTCGCGCCGCCAGCGATTGTCGTGCCATCGGCGGTTGTCGAGGTGGATGGCGATTGCGGGGAGGCTGCGGCCGAGGTCGTGGCCAAGACCGGCGGCGAACTATTGTCCGCGCAGCCGACCGGCGACGGTCAATGCGTCGTGACCGTGCTCATTCCCGGGAATGGCGGCCGCCCGAAGAAGGTCACGATGCGGGTGCCGATGTAGGAGCCGCAGGCACCGACATCGAAAATGTTCTCCAACCGGACCGAATAGGATATTCATTCGAGTCTCGTGTGGCAGCGCGCAGCTCAATCCGGCGGATGAGCGCTCGCTGAAGGGAAAAGGTCAGTTCATGCGCATTCTGGTGGTCGAAGACGACGTCAACCTCAACCGTCAGCTGACGGATACGTTGAAGGAAGCGGGCTATGTCGTCGATCAGGCCTTTGACGGCGAAGAAGGCCATTATCTTGGTGATGGCGAGCCCTATGATGCGGTCATTCTCGATATCGGCTTGCCCGAAATGGACGGTGTCACCGTGCTTGAAAAATGGCGCAGCGCCGGCAAGGCAATGCCTGTCCTGATCCTGACGGCGCGTGATCGCTGGAGCGACAAGGTCGCCGGCATCGACGCGGGCGCCGACGATTATGTGACGAAGCCGTTCCACGTCGAAGAGGTCCTGGCGCGCATTCGTGCGCTGATCCGGCGGGCTGCCGGGCATGCAAGCTCGGAGATCGTCTGCGGGCCTGTGCGGCTGGACACCAAGGGGTCCAAGGCGACGGTCGATGGCGTGGCGCTGAAGCTGACGTCGCACGAATTCCGGCTGCTCTCCTACCTGATGCACCATATGGGACAGGTGGTTTCGCGCACGGAACTGGTCGAGCATATGTACGACCAGGATTTCGACCGCGATTCCAACACCATCGAGGTTTTCGTCGGCAGGCTGCGCAAGAAGATCGGCAACGACCTGATCGAGACCGTGCGCGGCCTCGGCTATCGCATGCAGCCGCCGGGCATGGCCAGCAAGGAAGCCAAATCCTGAGCGGGATCGACATGACCGAAACCACCGGGTTTTCCACAATTGCTACGCCTGGGCATGACGCTCGCCGATGCGCTGGCCAGGCGCGAGAACCGTCTTTCCCTCCCCAGGATCGATCCTGCCCATGAGGCTGCGCCCGCAATCACTCACCGCGCGCGTGCTGCTCGTCTCGACCGTCTGGGCGGTCGCGGCGCTGGTGGTCATCGGCGTTGTGATCTCGGCGCTCTACCGGCAGGGCTCCGAGCGCGGTTTTCAGGATCTGCTGCGCGCGCAGCTCTACAACGTCATCAATTCGATCGTCGTCAACGACAAATCGGAGCTGGCCGGCAGCCCGCAGCTGGGCGACCTGCGGTTTTCGCAACCGCAGACAGGCTGGTACTGGATCGTCGAGCCGATCGGTGAATTCAATACACCGCCCTTGCTGTCCACATCGCTCGGCTCGGGCAAGCTGCCGATCGCAAGCCTCGACGAGGTTCCCTTCGATATTCGCTATGAGCGCTTCTATACGACGGTCGATTCCTTCAACAACGAAGTCGAAGTGGCCGAAACGGAGGTGGTCCTGGACATCCAGGGCCATACCGCCCGCTTCCGGGTTGCGGGCAATCGTGACGTGCTGGAAGCCGACATCAACGATTTCAACCGCAATCTCTATCTGGCGCTGTCGATCTTCGGCTTCGGCGGCCTCGGCATGAATGCGCTGGCGATCCTCTTCGGCCTCAGACCGCTCGATCAGGCGCGCCGCTCGCTCGAAAAGATCCGCGGCGGCGAGAGCGAGCGGCTGGACGGCGAGTTTCCGCGCGAAATCCAGCCACTGGCGAGCGAAGTCAACGCGCTGATCGACAGCAATCGCCGCATCATCGAACGCGCACGCATGCAGGTCGGCAATCTCGCCCATTCGCTGAAGACGCCGATTGCGGTTCTCATGAACGAGGCACGGGTGCTCGAGGCGCCACACGGCGACCTTATCAGGATGCAGGCCGAAGCCATGCAACTGCAGGTTCAGTCCTATCTCAACCGGGCGCGGATCGCCGCCCAGCGCGAATCGGTGCTGGCGCGCACTGAGGTCGAGCCGGTCCTGGAGCGGCTGGTGCGGGTCATGCGTCGGCTGCATCCGGAGAAGACCTTCCTGCTGACGGTCTCTCCACCCGGGCTGGTCCTCGCCATGGAGCAGCAGGACGTCGAGGAAACGGTCGGCAACCTACTCGACAATGCCGCGCGCTACGCCACCGAGCAGGTTCGCGTCACCGTGCAGAGCGCACCGGAGGGCTTGCAAGGCAAGGACCCGGGGCGGCGAAACTGGATTTCGATCGACGTGGACGACGACGGGCCGGGGCTCGAGCCGGAGCAGATTGCCGTTGCAGTCAAACGCGGCAGGCGGCTGGACGAAAGCAAGCCGGGCACCGGGCTCGGACTGTCGATCGTCAGCGAGATTGCCGGCGAGTATCAGGGGACGCTCGATCTGTCGCGAGGCGAGCGTGGCGGGTTGAATGCCCGCATCCTGCTGCCGGCTGTTTCATGACGGAACGCCGGTTAACGCGTGGCGTGACTTTTTTGACAGAGTTACGGGCAAAATCTCGAAACGGTTGAGCTTTGAGCTCGCCCTTTGTTGCTTGCCCGGGCGCGGAATGTAAAAAGATGGTCAGCCATGGAATCGGTGTTTCGCCGGCCGCGGCCTGCCGATGCAACGGAAATCGCGAGAGCTACCCCGCACGATGAAGAACCCGGCCCGTTTCACCACGCTCTTATCCGCTCCCGCACCCGCGTGTCTGATTGCCGTGTCGCTGCTGCTCAGCGGTTGCGGCACCGTGTCGCGTGATGCCCGCAAGACCGCTAGTACAATGACACCGGAAACCTCGGCGTCCTATATCGCGGCGCTGGGCGGCGGCGTCATCGGGCGCACGGCCGGTCTTTCGATCAGCAAGGCCGATCGCCAGCGGGCGCTGGAAGCCGAATACCGCGCCCTGGAAGTGGCGCGTGGCGGACAGCCGGTCGTCTGGGAGGGATCGGGCATCAGTGGCACGGTCGTGGCCGCGGCCCCCTATCAGGTCGGCTCGCAGAACTGCCGTCAATACAGCCATACAGTGACGATCAAAGGCCAGGAAAGCGTTGCGCGCGGTGCCGCCTGCCGCAATGCGAACGGCACCTGGACGCCGCTGACCTGACATAGCGGCTGCCTATTGCGGCGAAACGCCTCAAATCTCCGTCATTTAGCGTTTTCCGATTGGAATGGCGTGTCGCGCATAGTAATTGAGCGCACATGCTGTTCTGGATCCTCGTTGCCATCCTGACCGCGGCTGTTGCCGCCGTCCTGCTCCTTCCGCTGCTGCGTGCCGCCGCCGGCGCAGAGGTTCCGCAATCCCATGACGTCGAGGTCTATCGCGACCAGCTCGAGGAGCTGATGCGCGACGAGAAGAATGGCCTGATTTCCGGCGAGGATGCGGAATTCGCCCGCGCCGAAGTGGCGCGCCGACTGCTGGCGGCGACCGAAGCGGTAAAGGCAGCGGGACCCGCACAGCCGGCACGGCGGAGCAACCGGCTGGCGCAGATCGCCGTCGTTCTTGTTCTGCCCGCCATCGGCCTCTGTCTTTACCTGCGGACGGGAAATCCGGACCTGCCGGACGCGCCGCTGGCGGCGCGGTTGGCGAACCCGGGCGACGACATGAATATCCTGATCGCCCGCGCCGAGCAGCAGCTTGTCGCCAATCCGGAAGACGGGGCGGGCTGGGATGTTCTGGCGCCGATCTACTATCGCAGCGGCCGGATCGAAGATGCCGCCGCCGCGTTCCGCAACGCCCTTCGTATTCTCGGGCCGACGCCCGCGCGGCTCGGCGGCTATGCCGAAAGCCTGATTGCGCTTGCCGGCGGCTTGATCACCAACGAGGCGCAGGAGGCGCTGCGCAAATCGCTGGCGATCGAGCCGAACGATCCGCGCGCGCAATTCTATCTGGCGCTGGCGCTGAAGCAGGAAGGCAAGGCGCCGGAAGCGCTTGCGGCATTCCAGGAAATCATCAAGGCATCGCCGGCGGACGCGCCGTGGCTGCCGCTCGTCAATGAACATATCGCCAGCCTCAAGGCTGGCGGCGCTGCCGCCTCCGCTGAGCAGGCGGGTACCGCATTGGGCAACCCGACTGCCGACGACGTCGCGGCAGCGCAGACCATGAATGCAGGCGACCGCAACGCCATGATCGAGGGCATGGTCGCGAGCCTTGCCGAAAAACTGAAGAACGATCCGAAAAACTTCGATGGATGGATGCGGATCATCCGTTCCTATTCCGTGCTTGGCCAGAAAGACAAGGCCGCCGAGGCCTTGAAACAGGGTCTGAGCGTCTTTCCAGCCGAGGGCGAACAGGGCAAACAATTGCTGGCTTTGGCAGGCGAACTCGGCCTGACGGCCGATGGAGGCGTGAAGTGACCCGCAAGCAGAAGCGTCTGGCAATCATCGGCGGGGGCGTCAGCTTCATCATCGCTGCCGTGCTTCTGGTGATGTTCGCCTTCAGCCAGGCCGTTGCCTATTTCTATGTTCCCGGCGACCTTGCCAAGGCGCATCTGGCGCCGGGCACCCGCATCCGGCTGGGCGGGCTGGTCGAGGCGGGATCGGTCAAGCGCGGCGACGGCATGACGGTGAGCTTCAGCGTGACCGATACGCTCGATCGCGTGCCGGTGACATACACGGGCATTCTTCCGGATCTCTTTCGCGAGGGGCAGGGCGTCGTCGCCGAAGGGGCTTTCGTGGCCGGCAGCCCGGTCTTTGTCGCCGATACGGTGCTCGCCAAGCATGACGAGACCTATATGCCGAAGGATGTCGCAGACCGGCTGAAGGCGCAGGGCGTATCGCTCGGGGGCAAGGAAAACATCCAATGATCATCGAACTCGGTCATTACGCGCTGGTATTGGCGCTTGGCGTGTCGGTCCTGCAGGCGATCATGCCCGTCTTCGGCGCAGCGCGTGGCGACCGGGCGCTGATGGAGATCGGCACGGTCGCGGCGAAGGCGACCTTCCTGCTCGTCGCGCTGTCCTTCGGCGTTCTCACCTATGCCCATGTCACCTCGGATTTTTCCGTGCAGAACGTCTGGGAAAATTCGCATTCGCAGATACCGCTGATCTACAAGTTCTCCGGCGTCTGGGGCAATCACGAAGGCTCCATGCTGCTGTGGATGCTGATCCTGACGTTCTTTTCGGCCCTGGTCGCGGTGTTCGGGCACAACCTGCCCGACACGTTGAAGGCCAATGTGCTTGCCGTTCAGGCCTGGATCGCGAGCGCCTTTTCGCTGTTCATTCTCTTGACGTCGAACCCGTTCAACCGGCTCGTCGACGTGCCGGGCGAGGGACGCGACCTCAACCCGGTGCTGCAGGATATCGGGCTGGCCATTCATCCGCCGTTGCTTTACCTCGGCTATGTCGGATTTTCCGTCTGTTTTTCCTTTGCTGTCGCCGCCCTGATCGAGGGCCGCATCGATGCGGCCTGGGCGCGCTGGGTGCGACCCTGGACGCTCGCCGCCTGGACCTGCCTGACGGCGGGGATCGCGATGGGGTCCTACTGGGCCTATTACGAGCTTGGCTGGGGCGGCTGGTGGTTCTGGGATCCGGTCGAGAACGCCTCCTTCATTCCCTGGCTTGCAGGGACCGCGCTGCTTCATTCGGCGCTGGTGATGGAGAAGCGCGAAGCGCTGAAGATCTGGACGGTGCTGCTTGCGATCCTGACATTCTCGATGTCGCTGCTCGGCACGTTCCTCGTCCGCTCCGGCGTGCTCACCTCGGTTCACGCCTTTGCGACCGATCCGACGCGCGGCGTCTTCATTCTGGTGATCCTGATCCTCTTCATTGGCGGCGCCTTCTCGCTGTTTGCGTTCCGCGCCGCGCATCTCAAGGCGGGTGGGCTGTTCGCGCCGATTTCACGCGAGGGGGCGCTGGTTCTCAACAACCTGATCCTGACGACCGCCGCGGCAACCGTGTTGACCGGCACGCTCTATCCACTGGTGCTGGAAGCGCTGACCGGTGCGAAGATTTCGGTCGGCGCGCCGTTCTTCAACATGACTTTCGGGCTGCTGATGCTGCCGCTGCTTCTGGCGGTGCCGTTCGGGCCGTTGCTTGCCTGGAAACGCGGCGACCTGCTCGGGGCTGGTCAGCGGCTGTTCGCGGCGGTGGCGATCGGTCTGGTTGCCGGCTGCGCGATCTACTATGCGCAGCATGGCGGGCCGGTCATGGCGCTGGCGGGGCTGGTGCTGGGGGCCTACATGATCGCCGGCTCGCTGACCGAACTGTTCCTGCGCTCGGGCATCGGCAAGGTGGCGGGATCCGTGGCGGTTCGGCGCCTTGCGGGATTGCCGCGTTCGGTTTTCGGGACGGCGCTGGCGCATATCGGCCTGGGCGTCACGCTGATCGGCATCGTTGCGGTCACCGCCTTCGAGACTGAGCATATTGTCGAAATGAAGCCGGGGATGACGGCGGACGCGGGCGGATATACGCTGCGCTTCGATGGATTGCGGGACGGCAAGGGCCCCAATTACACCGAGCAGTCCGGGCATTTTAGCGTCATGCGGGCGGGCGTGATCGTTACCGAGATGTGGTCGTCGAAACGCCTTTACACGGCGCGGCGGATGCCGACGACCGAGGCCGGCATCAAGACGTTCGGCCTGAGCCAGCTCTATGTGTCGCTTGGTGATGGCATGGCGGATGGCGGCGTTGTCGTGCGGATCTGGTGGAAGCCGTTGATCCTCTGCATCTGGGGCGGCGCGCTCGTGATGATGATGGGCGGCGCGGTCTCGCTGAGCGACCGGCGCCTGCGGATCGGCGCGCCGTCGCGGGCGCGGAAACAGAAGAGACCGGTTCTGGAGCCTGCGCAATGATCCGGCGGCTGGTCTACGTTGTCTTGCTGTTGCTGTCCGCGTCGCCGGTCTTCGCCGTCAATCCGGATGAGGTCCTGGCTGACCCGGCGCTCGAGGCGCGCGCCCGGGCGCTTTCGGCGCAACTGCGCTGCATGGTCTGCCAGAACCAGTCGATCGACGATTCGAATGCGGAACTGGCCAAGGACCTGCGCGTGCTTGTGCGCGAGCGGATCACCGCGGGGGATTCGGATGAAGCCGTCATCGACTATGTCGTTTCGCGCTACGGCGAATTCGTGCTGCTCAAGCCCCGCCTGGAGACAAAGACGCTGCTTCTGTGGGGCGCGCCGATCGTTCTGCTGCTGGCGGGCGCGGCGGTGATGATCGTTTCCGCCCGGCGACGCAGCGGCAGGGCGACCGGAACGCCGCTCTCGGCAGAGGAGCGGGACAGGCTTGATGCCGTGCTGAAGGACAGTGAGTAGTGTCAGTGAGCCATTGCGACTGGCGATGAGACGCGTTTTTCTTCCACTACCCACTGCCGAGCCAACATTACCAAAAGTTCATTTTGCGGACACAAGTCGGTAAGGTGCGTTCGGCTATTCCTTTTCTCAACGGCTGTTCCTCCAGTCAGCCAGATACATGAAGAGAAAAGGCAAATCGGATGTTTACGACAAACGCACTGCGTCCCTCCCTCAAGACCGTTCTGAAGACCTCGACCGTCGCGGGTCTCGCGGCCGTCATGCTTTCAACCGGCATCCCCGCCGCCGTCACCCACTCCTTTGCCGCGGCCGTGAAAGTCGAAGCGCCGCAGGTTCCAAGCTTTGCCAATGTGGTTGATGCCGTTTCGCCGGCCGTCGTTTCCGTACGCGTCCAATCCCGCGCCAATCCTGTTTCCGACGAGGCCGGCGGCGGCTTCACTTTCGATTTCGGCGGCCGCGGCCTGGACGAACTGCCGGATGACCACCCGCTGAAGCGCTTCTTCAAGGAATTCGGCGGCCCGAACGGCGGCCAGGATAACGACAGGCGCGCCGAGCGAGGCCATGGCCCGCGCGACGGCAAGCCCGGCCGTCTGCGCCCGACATCACAGGGGTCCGGCTTCTTCATCTCCGAGGACGGCTATCTGGTCACCAACAACCACGTCGTTTCCGACGGTTCGGCATTCACCGTCATCCTGAACGACGGCTCAGAACTCAATGCGAAACTGGTCGGCAAGGACAGCCGCACCGATCTCGCCGTACTCAAGGTCGACGACAAGCGCAAATTCACTTTTGTCACCTGGGCTGACGACAGCAAGGTGCGTGTCGGTGATTGGGTCGTGGCCGTCGGCAACCCATTCGGACTTGGCGGTACCGTCACCTCCGGCATCATTTCGGCGCGTGGCCGTGATATCGGCTCCGGCCCCTATGACGATTACCTGCAGGTCGATGCAGCCGTGAACCGCGGCAACTCCGGTGGTCCGACCTTCAACCTCCACGGCGAAGTCGTCGGCATCAACACCGCGATCTTTTCGCCCTCGGGTGGCAACGTCGGTATCGCCTTTGCCATCCCGGCATCCGTTGCCAAGGACGTGGTGGCCGATCTGATAAAGGACGGCGAAGTTTCCCGCGGTTGGCTCGGCGTGCAGATCCAGCCGGTCGACAAGGATGTTGCTGAATCGCTCGGTCTTTCAGAAGCCAGCGGCGCACTGGTCGTTGAACCACAGGCCGGTTCCCCGGGTGAAAAGGCCGGTATCAAGAAGGGCGATGTGATCACTGCTGTCAATGGCGACACGATCAAGGGACCGCGTGAACTGGCGCGCAAGATCGCCATGATGCGCCCCGGCACGAGCGTCGATGTTGCCCTGTGGCGCGACGGCAAGGCCGAGAGCGTCAAGCTGGAAATCGGCGCACTGCCGGCCGACACCAAGGACGCCTCAGCCGGCACCGACCAGCAGCAGCAGGAAGAACAGCTGCCTTCGAGCGAGAAGGCGCTGGCCGACCTCGGCGTCACCGTGACGCCCTCGGAAGACGGCAACGGCGTGACCATCGCCTCGGTCGATCCGGACTCCGACGCCAGCGACCGCGGGCTGAAGGAAGGCGAGAAGATCGTTTCCGTCAACAATCAGGAGGTCAAGTCGGCTGACGACATCCTCAAGGTGATCGAGGAAGCCAAGAAGGACGGCCGCACCAAGGCGCTGTTCCAGATCGAGGCCGATAACGCCAGCCGCTTCGTGGCACTACCGATCAGCCAGGGCTGACGCGGCCCATCGAACAACCGGGCGCCGCGGACCTTCCGACAAGGTTTCGCGGCGCCCGGCGTTTCAGGCCATGCCTTGCCTGCTGCACGACGCGCAGGCGGACATGAGCTCGCCAAGGCAAACCGGTTGTGGAAGACAGGGGTCCGGGACTATGGTCACGCGCATGAAGATTCTGATTATTGAAGATGACCTTGAGGCCGCCGCCTATCTTGCGAAGGCGTTTCGCGAGGCGGGGATCGTCTCGGATCATGCCAGCGACGGCGAAAGCGGCCTGTTCATGGCCACCGAGAACACTTACGACGTACTTGTCATCGACCGGATGCTGCCGCGCCGCGACGGGCTTTCCGTTATTTCCGAATTGCGCCGCAAGGGCATCCATACGCCGGTGCTGATCCTGTCGGCCCTTGGCCAGGTCGATGACCGGGTGACCGGCCTGCGCGCCGGCGGTGACGACTACCTGCCGAAACCCTATGCCTTCAACGAGCTTCTCGCGCGCGTCGAGGTGCTTGGCCGCCGCAAGGGTACGCCGGAGCAGGACATGGTCTATCGCGTCGGCGATCTGGAGCTCGACCGCCTCTCGCATACGGTGCGCCGGCAGGGGCGGGAGCTTCTCCTGCAACCCCGCGAATTCCGGTTGCTCGAATATCTGATGAAGAATGCCGGCCAGGTCGTAACGCGCACGATGCTGCTGGAGAATGTCTGGGACTATCATTTCGATCCGCAGACCAACGTCATCGACGTACACGTGTCGCGGTTGCGCTCGAAGATCGAGAAGGACTTTGACCAGCCGCTGCTGCGCACCGTCCGCGGTGCCGGCTACATGATCAAGGAAGACGGACGCACGGACGCATGAGCAGACTGCGCGTCCTTTTTCGCACGACTGCCGTTCGCCTGTCGGCGCTGTATCTTCTGCTGTTTTCGCTTTGCGCGGCCTTTCTCGTCTTCTACGTCACGGCGATGTCGCAACGGCTGCTGGAACAGCAGACGAGGGATGCCGTGACGGCGGAAGTTTCCCAGATCGAGGAGATCTACAGCCGGGCGGGCGTCAATGGCTTGCTGCGGACGCTGGAGCGCCGGGCGCGGCAGCCCGGTGCCAATCTCTATGTCATTGCCGGGCCGACCGGCGAAATCCTTGCCGGCAACGTTGCTTCGCTGCAGCCTGGGTTTCTCGACCAGGAGGGCTGGACGGGCGAAGCCTTCCGCTATCAGCGCTACACTGACGAAAGCCGCAAGGAAACCCATGTGGCGCTTGCGCATGTTCTGGTGCTAAACAATGGGCTTCGCATCCTCGTCGGCCGCGACCTGCAGGAACCGGAGAAATTCCGCGTGCTTGTGCGCCAGGCGCTGGTCGTTGCTCTCGGCATCATGGGGATCGGCGCGCTGATCATCTGGTTTGCCATCGGTCGCAACGCACTGAAGCGGATCGACCGCATGTCGGACGCCAGCACGCGGATCATGGCGGGCGACCTGTCGCAGCGGCTGCCCATGAGCGGCTCCGGCGATGAGTTCGACCGGCTCTCGGAATCTCTCAACGCCATGCTGGGCCGGATCGAAAAGCTGAACGAAGGCTTGCGCCAGGTCTCCGACAACATCGCCCACGACCTGAAGACGCCTCTCACGCGTCTGCGCAACAAGGCCGAAGCCGCACTGGCGCACAAGGCGACGAATGCCGGTTACCGCGCTTCACTGGAAGAGATCATCGGCGAATCCGACCAGCTGATCCGCACGTTCAACGCGCTCTTGATGATTTCGCGCGTCGAGGCGGGTTCGGCGGCTGCGGAAATGAGCGATGTCGACCTTTCACAGAGCGTTGCCGATTGCGTCGAGCTCTATGAGCCGCTGGCCGACGAACAGGCGCTGAAACTGGAAGCCGACGTGCCGCCCGATATCCACGTGTCCGGCAATCGCGAACTGATCGGGCAGGCGCTCGGCAACCTGATCGACAACGCCATCAAATATTCCGAGGGCAGCGACAATCCGCTGATCAAGGTCAGCCTTGCGAAACGGGATGGGACGATCGCGGTTTCAGTGGCAGATCATGGGTCCGGCATTCCGGCGGACAAACGCGGCGATGTCGTCGGGCGCTTCGTACGGCTGGACGAAAGCCGCAGCAAGCCCGGAACCGGTCTTGGCCTGTCGCTCGTCGAAGCGGTGATGGAGATGCATCAAGGGCGCCTCGAATTGAGCGATACGGTGCCGGATGCTGAAAACAATCGCGGTTTGACGGCCAGCATGGTTTTCGCGCCGCCTTCCGGCTGATAGGCATGGGGAGCAGGGAGCGGCTAAGATTTCCGAAACCTGCCTGGGAGGGCGACGATGCAGACGGATATGCGGCGTTTGGCGGATATTGCCACATGCACCCTGCGGCCGATGAGCCAGGCGGATGCGAAGTCCGTCCTCTCCAGCCTCAAGGATATCGGCAAACAGCATCCCGAAATTGCCAGCCTGCTGGCCTCGCAAACGCCGCTGAAGGACTTCATCGTCGCGGCCTTCTCGCTTTCTCCCTATCTGCGTGATACCGCGGTCGCTCATCCGCAAGTGCTCGTTCGGGCTCTTGCCGAGCCGATCACAGACCATCTCGGCGCCTGTATCGAAACGGCCCGCAACGCCTGGAAGGGGGGCGAGGGCGGCAAGGCCCTGTCGGATGCCGAGATCATGGCGCGGCTGAGAAATGCCAAGCGCGACATCGCATTCACCATGGCACTCGCCGATCTTTCACGCCTGTTCGATGTGCGCGAAACCACACGTTGGCTGAGCGACTTCGCAAGTGCTGCCGTCTCGGCAACGATCAATCACCTGCTGTTCAGCGCGCATGATGCCGGCAAGCTCAACGTCGTCGATATGCAGCAACCGAGCGAAAGCTCCGGTCTCGTGGTTCTCGGCATGGGCAAGCTCGGCGCCTTCGAGCTGAACTATTCTTCCGATATCGATCTCGTCGTCTTCTACGAGCCGCAGGCGCCGCTGATCATCGATCCCCAGGACGCGCCGGAGACTTTCGGCCGGTTGCTGCGCCGGATGATCCGCATATTACAGGAGCGAACCGGTGACGGTTATGTCTTCCGCACGGACCTGCGGCTGCGGCCCGACCCCGGCGCGACACCGCTCGCCATTCCGGTGGATGCCGCCATGCTTTACTATGAGAGCAGGGGGCAGAACTGGGAGCGTGCAGCATTCATCAAGGCGCGGCCTGTTGCTGGCGATCTGAAGGCCGGCGAGGCGTTCCTGCGCGAACTCACGCCGTTCGTGTTTCGCAAATATCTCGACTATGCCGCGATCGCCGACATTCACTCGATCAAACGGCAGATCCACGCTCACAAGGGGCATGGCGAGATTGCCGTCAAAGGTCACAACATCAAGCTGGGGCGTGGCGGCATCCGCGAGATCGAATTCTTCGTCCAGACGCAGCAGCTGATCGCCGGCGGGCGAATGGCGGAACTCAGGCAGCGCGCGACCGAGCCGATGCTCGAAGGATTGGCGCGGGCCAACTGGATCGATGGGAAAACGGCCGAGGAACTGATTTCTGCCTACTGGTTCCTGCGCGATGTCGAGCACCGCGTCCAGATGGTCCGCGACGAGCAGACGCATGTGCTGCCAACGACGGAGGCGGAGCTCAAGCGTATCGCCTATATGATGGGTTTTGCCGATGTCACATCGTTCTCGGCAGAATTGTCGCGTGTGCTGAAAACGGTGGAGCGGCGTTATGCCCAGCTTTTCGAGCAGGAGGCGAAACTTTCGGCGGAGACGGGCAACCTCGTCTTCACCGGCCAGAGGGACGATCCGGACACTCTGGAAACCCTCAGAAAACTCGGCTTTGAGCGGCCGCAGGACATTTCCCGGACGATCCGCACCTGGCACTATGGCCGATACCGCGCGACGCAATCGGTGGAGGCGCGCGAACGGCTGACGGAACTCACACCGCAGCTTCTGCGCGTCTTCGGGGAAAACAAGCGGGCCGACGAGGCGCTGCTCCGTTTCGACCATTTCATCGCCGGTCTGCCGGCCGGCATCCAGCTTTTCTCGCTGCTCGGCAACAATCCGGGGCTGCTTTCGCTGATCGTCAACATCATGTCTTCGGCGCCGCGACTTGCCGATATCATCGCCAGCAAGCCGCACGTCTTCGACGGCATGCTGGATCCGCGCCTGCTCGTCGAGTTGCCGACGCGGGACTATCTGGCGGAGCGCATCAACGGCTTCCTTTCCGGCGCCCGCCACTACGAGGACATTCTCGACCGATTGCGTATCACGGCGTCCGAGCAGCGATTCCTGATCGGGATCCGGCTCCTGACAGCGGTGATCACCGGCGTGCGGGCTGGGTATGCGCTCACCGACCTTGCCGACCTGATCATCGCGGCAACACTTGAGGCCGTGCTGCTTGAGGTGGAAGCCGCGCACGGAAAGTTCCCCGGAGGGCGCGTCGCCGTCGTCGGCATGGGCAAGCTCGGCAGCCACGAACTGACCGCCGGCTCGGATGTTGATATCATCCTGCTCTACGACCATGACGAGACGGCATTTGAATCCAATGGTCCAAAGCCGCTCGATTCCGTCCGCTATTTCACGCGCATCACGCAGAGGCTGATCTCGGCCCTCTCGGCCCCCACCGCCGAAGGCGTACTCTATGAAGTCGATATGCGGCTGCGCCCCTCGGGGAACAAGGGACCGGTTGCGACGCGCATCAATGCCTTCGCAAAATACCAGCGGGAAGAAGCGTGGACCTGGGAGCACATGGCGCTGACCCGCGCGCGCGCGCTCTGCGGCGACGATAGTCTGATCGCGGAGGCGAACACGATTTTTCGCGAAGTGCTTGGCCAGACGCGTGATATCGGAAAAATCGCGGCGGATGTCGCGGAGATGCGCGAGCTGATCGACAAGGAAAAGCCACCGAGCGATGTCTGGGATTTCAAGCTCATTCCGGGCGGGCTGGTCGACATCGAATTCATCGCCCAATATCTCATGCTGGTCGCACCGGCGCGGGGCAGCGACGTACCGCCGAGCGGGACGTCGACGGCCGATGTGCTGCAGGCGCTTGGGCCGGCGTTGATCGCACCTGCCGATCTGGAGACCGTGCAGGAGGCGCTGACGCTCTTTACCAGCCTGTCGCAGATCGTCAGGCTGTGCCTGGACGGTGACTTCGAGATGAAGGACGCTCCGGCGGGCCTGATCGATCTGCTCTGCCGCGCGGCCGACATGCCGGACGTCAAGGTGCTGGAGGCGGATATTCGTCGCCTCTCCAAGGCCGTGCGCCGGATATTTCAGGCGGTCGTCAAGCCCTGCAGCGCCGCGCACCAGACATGACCGCAAACGACGCTGCACCACTTTGAAACTGCTGGATAATTCCCTTAAATCGATGCCGATTTGAGGAATTATGCGGTAGCGCACCCACCTCCGGCGCTCGGATCCGTATCGGGGATGCGCAGCGAGATGATCGTGCCGATGTTTTCCACCGAATGAATCCGCATCGCCCCGCCATGCAGGCTCGTCAGCGACCGCGAAATGGCAAGGCCGAGTCCGGAGCCGCCCTTGCTCTTGGCATACTGGCTCTGCACCTGTTCGAAGGGCTGGCCGATTTTCTGGAGCGCCGCCCGTGGGATGCCGATGCCGGTGTCGGCGATGGTGAGTGTGACCGCGCCCGCCACCTTGCGGGCCCTGAGCGAAATCTTGCCGCCTTCATTGGTGAACTTCACGGCATTCGACAGGAGATTGAGCAAGATTTGCTTCATCGCCCGCCGATCCGCGACAAGCGTCAGGCCGGAGGAAACCTGCTGGTCGACGCAGATGCTCTTCTGCTTCGCCGGAATGGTGGTGAAGCGCAGCGTCTCCTCGATCAACGGGGCAAGATCGATCGTCTCGCGGTTGATCTTCATCTGCCCGGCCTCGATCTTCGACATGTCGAGGATGTCGTTGATGACGTTCAGCAGATGTTTGCCGCTGTCATGAATGTCGTGGGAATATTCGTCGTATTTCTCGGAGCCGAGCGGGCCGAACATCTTGTTCTGCAGGATTTCGGAGAAGCCGAGAATGGCGTTAAGCGGCGTGCGCAGTTCATGCGACATGTTGGCAAGGAACTCGGACTTGGCCCGGTTGGCCGCTTCGGCCCGTTCCTTCTCTGCCTGATAATTGGCATTGGCAATCGAGAGTTCGGCCTTCTGGCGCTCGAGCGTGATGCGCGAGGTCGAGAGGTCGCCGATGGTCGCCATGAGGCGGCGCTCGGATTCGCGCAGGCGAACCTGGTGGCGCTTCAGCAGCGTAATATCCGTGCCGACGGAGACCAAACCGCCATCGCGGGTACGCCGGTCGTTGATCTGCAGCCAGCGCTGGTCGGCGAGCTGGACTTCGGATGTCTGCGAATGATTGGAACGGTCGGGATCGGCGATCCGCCGCTCGATGATCGGGCGGGCTGCGGCCGCGTTGACGACGGAGCGTTCGGTGCCGGGCACGAGAACGTGGTCAGGCAGGTTGTATGCCTGCTGATAGTGGGTGTTGCACATGACGAGGCGATCGTTCTTGTCCCACAGCACGAAGGCCTCGGAGGTGCATTCGATGGCGTCGGCCAGCCGCTGATCGGCTTCCGCGTAGCGCTGGGCAAGCCGATGCTGCTCGGTGACGTCCATGGCGATCCCGATCAGATGCACGCGGCCTGACGCCGTGCGGATCACCTGCGCGCGGGCGCGCATCCAGACATAGTGGCCTTCGGCATGGCGCATCCGGAAGATCTGGTCGATCTGTCGGGCGTCGCCCTTGGCGATGGTACGCGCAACCTTGTAGATGCTGCCGTCATCCGGATGCATCAGCCGGGCGGCGTCGCCGAAGGAGAGCACGCTGCTCTGCGGCGCCATGCCGAGCATCTCGTACATCGACCGCGACCAGAAGAGGCGCCGGTTCGGCATGTCGAAATCCCAAAGGCCGCAGCGGCCGCGCGACAGCGCCGTTTCGACGCGCAGGTTGCTTTCGGCAAAAATCTGGTCCGCATCGCGCGCCCGCTTGGCCTGGATGTAATAGGCATAGAGCACGACGAGCAGGATGGCCGAGATGCCGGCAAACAACGTGACGTTCAACGAAACCTCGTCGCGCCACAGCTTTTCGATCCGCGACAGCGGCGTCGCAACGAGCAATGTCCCGGCACCGCCGGGCACCTGCATCAGCGCCACGACATGCTCGACGTCGCCGATGAAGGTTTTCATCACCGTCGAGCGCTCGCCGAAATACTGAAAGGCGGCGATTTCCGGGGCGATGGCCGCAAGCGTGCGGCCGGTATAGGCGGCGCCCTCCGGGGAACTTGCGAAAATTCGCCCGTCATTGCGGATGGTCAAAACGAAGGCGCCGGGCTCGAGCATATCGGGTGGCAGGAACGTGCCGAGCCGCTGCTCCACATCCCACCTTTGCGCCTTGTCGAACAGGGCAACGGCGTCTTCCTGCAGGGCCGCGCTCGCCGTTGCGGCGGCGAGAACCGTCGCCTGGCGCGAACTTGCCTCCATGCGGGCATGTTCGACCATGATGCCGTTGACGCGGGAAATTGCGACGACGAGCAGAAAGGCGGTAATCAGGATCGGGATGGAACGCTTCAGCAGCGGCTCTGCGCGCGCAAGGCGCAGCGCTGCCGGCTCCCTGAAAATCCGTGCGTGCTGGATGACGTCCTTGTCCAGGTTCAGGAAACCTGGAAATCTTGGCCGCAACCGCTCACCGGCCGCGCGTCCCCGCTGCGCTTCCGCCATCTTCGTCAATTCTGTAGGTCCTCATGTGATTCGATGCGCCGCTCGCTCGAACCTGACCCAATGAATCAATTGTGATTCGGCTTGTCCAGAGGAAAATGTAAAACTTTATTAACCATTTATCGTCATTGGAAAATCATACTCCCGCCGCCAGAGACGAAAAAACCCCGCGATTGCGGGGTTTAAGGCGGCATCCGCTTGATAATTCCTACCCTTTGAGCATCCGCTCGACGATGTCGCTGACATCGACGGAGAGCTTCGGCGCGGCGGCGATCTCGCGCAGTGCGTTGCGCGCATGCTCGGCGCGTACGTCCTCCAGCGACCGCCACGAGCGCATCGAGGTCAGGATGCGTGCTGCCAGCTGCGGATTGCGCGGGTCGATGTCGAGGATCTGGCGCGCGAGGAAGCGGTAGCCTTCGCCGTCGGCCCGGTTGAAGCCGGTCGGGTTGGAGAAGGCGAAGGTGCCGACCAGTGCCCGGACCCGGTTCGGATTGGTGCTGTTGAACAGCGGATCGGCCATCAACGTCCTGACGCGGCCGAGCGCATCCGCCCCGGGGATCGTCGCCTGGATGGTGAACCACTTGTCGATGACCAGCGCATTGTCGCCAAAGCGCGCCTTGAAGGCGGAAAGCGCTTCGACCGTCTTCCTGTCGTCAGGGAAACGGTGGGCGAGGATGGTCAGTGCCTGGCTGAGATCGGTCATGTTGTTGGCCGATTTGAATGCGTCCAACGCGCGGTCGGGCTGGTTTTCGGCATAGACAAGATAGGAGAGGGCCGTATTGCGCAGTGCCCGGCGCCCGGCACTTGCGGCATCCGGGCTGAAGGGGCCATCGACCACCATTTCGTCCGCGAGCGTCGAAAAGATATCCCGACCCGCTTTCGCGATTGCCGTCATGATGTCCTGACGTCCGGCGTGGATGGCATCCGGGTTGTTGTTGCTGCCGATCTCACGCGCGACGTCGGCTTCGCTTGGCAAAGCCAGTGCCTGAGCCCGGAAGGCGGGCTCGAGCCTTGCATCGGCCGCCGCCGCGAGCAGCGCGTCGATCAGCGCCCGGTCGCATTCTGCCTTTGCGCCTTCCCTGGCAATGGCCGTCGCTGCGACCAGATTCGGCAGGGCGAGGTCGTTCAGGGCCTGCCAGCGGGCGAAGAGGTCGCTTTCATGCCGGGCAATATGGGCGCGATCGGCCGGCGTCTGCTCGAAATGCAGGTTGATCGGCGCGGAGAAGCCGCGGTTGAGCGACAGTACCGGCCGCGAGACGATGCCGGTGAAGGTGACGGTTTGCTTGCGCTCAACGAGGTGAATGACGTCGCCGGTGACTTCGGCGCCGGTGGCGGAAGAAAGGACGGCTTCTGAGCCGTCTTCCAGCAACAGTCCGAGCCTGAGCGGAATGTGCATCGGCTCCTTGGTGCTCTGCCCGGGCGTCGGTGGCACCATCTGCTCGAGCGACAGCGTGAAAATCTGTTTGGCCGCGTCATAGGCGGTCGAAGCCGTGACCAGCGGCGTGCCGGCCTGATGATACCACAGCGAGAACTGGGTCATGTCGCGCTTGCTGACTTCGGCAAAGCAGGCGACAAAATCCTCGATCGTCACCGCCTGGCCGTCATGGCGGTCGAAATAAAGGTCCATGCCTTTCTTGAAGAGGTCCGCGCCGAGCACCGTCGCGAGCATGCGCGTGACTTCGCTGCCCTTTTCGTAAACCGTCGTCGTGTAGAAGTTGTTGATTTCGCGGTATTTTGTCGGACGAACCGGATGGGCCAGGGGCCCTGCGTCCTCCGGGAACTGTTCCGCCTTCAGGTGGCGAACCTCGGCAACCCGCTTGACCGTGCGGGAGCGCTGGTCGGCGGAGAATTCGTGGTCGCGATAGACGGTCAGGCCTTCCTTGAGGCACAGCTGGAACCAATCACGACACGTGATGCGGTTGCCGGTCCAGTTGTGGAAATATTCATGCGCGATGATCGCCTCGATATTGGCGTAATCGGCATCGGTCGCGGTCTCGGGATGGGCAAGGACGTACTTGTCGTTGAAGACGTTCAGCCCCTTGTTCTCCATCGCGCCCATGTTGAAGTCGGAGACGGCGACGATCATGAAGATGTCGAGATCGTATTCGCGCCCGAAGACTTCCTCGTCCCACTTCATGGAGCGCTTCAGCGCGTCCATGGCATAGGCCGCGCGCGGCTCCTTGCCATGCTCGACGTAGATTTTCAAGGCAACGTCGCGGCCGGACATGGTTGTGAAGGTGTCCTCGACGACGCCGAGATCACCGGCGACCAGCGCGAAGAGGTAGCTCGGCTTCGGGTGCGGATCGAACCAGGCCGCGAAATGCCGGCCGTCGCCCATACTGGCGCCACCGAGATAATTGCCGTTCGCCAGAAGCAGCGGCGCGGTCTGCTTGTCCGCGATGATGTTGACGGTATAGACCGCGAGCACGTCGGGGCGGTCCGGGAAATAGGTGATGCGGCGAAAGCCCTCGGCTTCGCACTGGGTACAATAGACATGGCTGGTGCGATAGAGCCCCATCAGCTTGGTATTGGCTTCCGGATTGAGTTCCGTCGTGATGGTAATCTCGAAGGGGGCAGTTGCCGGGAGGTTGCGGATGGTCAGGCTGTCGTCGGCCACATCGTAATTTGCCGCCAGGATTTCTTCCTGATCGAACAGCAGGCCCGTCATCTTCAGTTCGTCGCCATCGAGGATCAGCGGCGCATCCGGGCTGACGCCCTCGCGCCGGTGGAAGATCAGCCGCGCTTCGACCTTGGTTTCCCTGGGGTCAAGTTCAAAGGTGAGATCCACTCTCTCGAGGACGAAATCCGTTGGCCGGTAGTCTTCCAGATGAATGATTTCGCCCGTATCTGTCCGCATCGTTTGTCCCGCTGGCATCTCCCGCTATATCATGCTCGGGAGGAGGCTTGGTCGTCGTGAAGAGGCTGCGCATCCTGCGGAGCTTCGGGTGGTGGGATTGGTTATTCTCGGTGGCCGGTGCTGTGTTCCGGTCTGTCCGATCTGTCCCGCTCCCAGTTTTGCATCAGAGACTTACGAAATTCGCCCTAACAATATTTAAATCGGGCGCGTCTTTTTGGCACAGATTGCGCAAATTTCCTTGCGCAGACGGATCACAGTGCTTCTGCTGCCGGTTCCAGCGTAGGCCATTGACGCGGAGGCATCAAATATTTCCGCTTCACATCAAGAAAATTGATCGCCCTTTCCGTTCATCGCGCGCTAGACTAACCCCGCCTGAGCGACGGATTCTCCGCTCGCATCCTCCCCTCGCAGCCCGTCGTGCTTTTGCTTTCGGCTCGCTGCCGTCTTGTCCGCTGAGCGTGCCGCCTATGGATGCCGAATTTTCTCACCCGATGAAGGGCATTTCCCTCAAGGTCCTGTCCGTACTGGTCTTCGTCTGTATGTCGACGCTGATCAAGGCGTCCGGTACGGGGATCGCCACGGGCCAGATTACCTTCTACCGCTCGGCCTTCGCCATGGTGCCGATCCTCGGTTACCTGGCTTTCAAGGGCCACCTGCGCACAGCCTTTCACACCAAGGATATTTTCGGCCATCTGGCGCGCGGCTTCATCGGCATCCTCTCCATGAGCTGCGGCTTTTATGGCCTGGTGCATCTGCCGCTGCCGGAAGCGATCGCCATCGGTTATGCGATGCCGCTGCTCGCTGTCGTCTTTGCGGCGGTCTTTCTCAAAGAGACGGTGCGGGTCTATCGTTGGTCGGCGGTCCTGATCGGCCTTGTCGGCGTCGTGATCATCACCTGGCCGCGCCTGACATTGCTGCGCGACGGCAATATCGGATCCGGCGAGGCGCTTGGCGCACTATCGGTGCTTTTATCGGCAACGCTCGGCGCTGTCGCGATGGTGCTGGTGAGAAAACTGGTCGCCAAGGAGCGCACGCACACGATCGTGCTCTATTTTTCGCTGTCGGCCTCCTGTTTCTCGCTGCTGACGCTGCCCTTCGGCTGGGAGCCGCTGCCGTGGAACTCCTTCCTGCTTTTGATGGCGGCCGGTTTCTGCGGCGGCGTCGCGCAGATCCTGTTGACGCAGAGCTACCGCTATGCCGACATGTCGACCATCGCACCCTTCGAATACACGTCGATCATCCTCGGCCTGATCATCGGCTATTTCCTCTTCGACGATGTGCCGACCGGTGTCATGCTGATCGGCACGGCGATCGTGGTGGGCGCGGGCATTTTCATCATTTTCCGGGAGCACCAACTCGGTCTCGAGCGCAGGGGCGCGCGCAAGCACGTCACGCCACAGGGATAAACGCCGGGATGGCAGCGTCAGGATGACGTAACCGGGGCCGTATCGTCTTCGACGAGGCCGGCCGGGCGTATCGCCTGGTTCATCGCGTTCACCGCTTCCGTGCCCGGCGTCGGCACGGTGTTTGCCTGGAAGTCGGTCTTCGCGACCAGGCCGTCCCTTTGGCTGCGCCGGGCGATGCGCAATGTCGCATAGGCCGCATAGAGCGCGAAATAGAGCGCAAGCACGATGAAAAGAGCAGGGGGGCCGAAGCGGTCCATCACGGGGCCGACCATCAGCGGGCCTGAAATCGTGCCGATGCCATAGGTAATCATCATGCCGGAGGAGACCTCGACATATTCGTTGGGCCGGGCAAGGTCGTTGGCATGGGCGACATTGAGCGCATAGATCGGAAACAGCACCGAGCCGACGAAGGCGGCGATCACGTAAAGCACCATCGGGCTAGCTTCGACGAAAGCCACCATGGCGAGGCAGGAGACGACCCCGACGATACCGCAGGCGACCATGACGATGCGCCGGTCCATTCTGTCGGACGCCCGGCCGATCGGGATCTGCGAGATCGCGCTGCCGGTGAGAAGGGCTGCCAGCAAGGTCGCGCCTTCGGCGGTCGAAAGCCCGATTTTCTGGGTGAAGACGCCGCCGAGATTGAGCCAGGCACCGGCCATGGCACCGGCAAGGAAGGCGCCGACGACCGCGACCGGCGAGCGACGGAAAAGGCCCGGCACGTCGAAATTGGCCTGTGCCGGCGGCGCCGGCATGGCGGACGAGGATAGCGCCGTCGGCAAAAGTGCCAGCGAAAACAGGACGCCGCAGAGAATGAAGAGCGAGGAATTCGTAGGGTCGCCCAAGGGCACGAGATATTGCCCGCCGATCGTGCCCACCATGGTGGTGATCAGATAGACGGAAAACAGCATGCCGCGGTTTTCGTTGGTCACCCGTTCGTTCAGCCAACTCTCGATGACCAGATAGCTTCCCGAAATGGCAAAGCCGGAGATGGCGCGAAAGAAGATCCAGGCGCGCCAGTCGACCACGAGGCCGCACATCAGGATGGCGATGCTGAGCAGCGTGATCAGCGCGGCAAAAACCCGGACATGACCGACGCGCGCCACGAATTTCGGCGTAACGATGCAGGAGAGGGTGAAGCCGAGCGTATAGCCGGTGGCGATCAGCGAGATGGTCAGCGTCGACCAACCCTCGATTACCGAGCGCACCGGCAGTACATAGCTCGCCAAACCGAAGCCGATCATCATCAAGAGCGTCGACAGGATCAGGCTGAACACGGATCTGAGGCTGGCCAGCATGGACGCTCCCGGGGCGCATTCGCCGGCTGCTTGATTATTGTCAAGCGGTCAGGCAGGCGCTGAAAACAGGTTGGAGCGGATTGCGTGGTCAGAACGGTTGGAATTGCACGGCATGCCGCCCTTGGATTCGAAGGACGAGTGTGGCTCTAACCAATTTCTCCTGCCTTGTCGATTGCGACAGGCCGTGGCGCAGAACAGGCGATCGGGACGCCCATGCGTGATGACGGACTTATTTCGGCAGGAACGCGCTGTTGGCGAGCCGGTCTGCCTGCATCGCCCGTGCATCCAAGCTCAGGCGGCTATATTCGCGCGAGGCACGCACGGCAGTGCCGATGTCTGCGACGGTGTCGATCAGGGCGCGGATGGAAGCGGACATGAACGGGCTTTCGAAAACCTTGGGAGCGAAGGCCGCGCGCAAGCGCGGCGGCAAATCAACGCTGGATGAATTCGGAAAAGATCTGCGCCGGGCGCGTGCTGCGGCCATAGCCTGCGGCAGTCATCTGTTCGTTCGCAGCCGAGCCGAAGCTGGCGAAGGGCGTACGAAGCGCCGAGCCGGCGTAGCGGAGCGTCTCGAAGCCGCTGTGCAGAGGACGAAAACGGGCGGTCATGGTTCAGTTCCTTATTCCAGTCCTCCCGTGATCGTATATTGCGATGCAGCATCGATTCCGCAATGCATTATTTCGCGTTGCTGATATGCGCCGGCCGCATGGCTCAATTCATTGTTTGTTCACAAATCAGGCAGACTGCCGTTCAGACGCCCTTAACCACGAATCCGCGCGCGAAACGCCAGCAGGTCCTGCCAGGCCAATCGCTTGCTCGCCGGGGCTGACATCAGGTCCTGCGGATGGAGCGTGGCAAGCGCCGGAATGGTCAGTCCGCCGACCGGCCCGCCAACTGAAATGTCGCGCCATTCGCCGC
Source organism: Rhizobium giardinii bv. giardinii H152 (assembly GCF_000379605.1). GTDB lineage: Bacteria > Pseudomonadota > Alphaproteobacteria > Rhizobiales > Rhizobiaceae > Pararhizobium > Pararhizobium giardinii. The sequence continues at coordinate 197,627 of NZ_KB902735.1, forward strand.
GCATGTGGTGGATCGTGTCGCTGCCGCCGAAGAAGAACCGGCCGGCGAAATTGCCGAGAATGAGCAGATGCCGGGGCTCCGCCAGCAGGATCTGGCGCTCGATAAACGGCCGGCAGATGTCGGTTTCGCGCGGCGACGGCACGCGATTTCCCGGTGGCCGCCAGGGAATGACGTTGGTCACAAGCACCGCCGTCCGGTCCAGCCCGATCGCCGCCAGCATGCGGTCCAGCATCTGGCCCTGCTTTCCGGAAAAGGGAACGCCCTCCCGGTCGTCGTCGCCGTTCGGCATCGGCCCGATCACCATGATGCCGGACGACGGGTCTCCGTCGGCAAACACCATGTTGCGGGCGCTGTTTTTGAGATTGCAGCCGGAAAAGGCCTCCATGGCGCTCTTCAATTCGGCAAGCGAACGGGCCGCTTCGGCCGCGAAACGGGCTTCGGCGATTGCCTGCTCGTCCGGTATTGCCATCTGCGGCGCGCCGGCCGGTGGCGCGGTGACGCGATTGCCGGATGGACCGGGAGTGTCCCGATTTGCGACCGGGCGTGGCGTGTCATTCTGTCCGGAGGTGTGCGTTTTTTGCACGGCTTGCGAGCCGGCGTTGCCACGCGCCACCCTTGCCTGCGCGAACTCCGCGAAACGATCGACCGGATCCTGTTCCAGCAGCCATTCGACGCCCGCTTCCGCATGGAAATGCAGAAGGGCGGCAAGTTCGGCCGGGCTCATCCTGTCTGTGGAGATCATGCTCTATCTTCTATCGAAGTGCCGATCGCCGGGAAAGCGGAAAAGTCCCGCATCCTCTGCCATTTCAGGCGGCCATGGCCGTCCAGCGCTCGATATCGTCGCGCTCGCCGATCAGCGCCAGTCCGTGGGCGATCGACAGCAGCTCGCCGCCGCTTTCGATGCGGTCGCCGGCGAATCGGTTCTCGAAGAGCCGGCGGATGGCGGGCACGAAGGATGTGCCACCGGTCAGGAACACCTTGTCGATACTGCCGGCCGGCGTGTTCGTCGTCGCCAGTACCTCGTCCAGCGCCTCCTCGATCCGGGCGAGATCGGGCGCGATCCAGCGTTCGAAATCGCTGCGGCGCACGGTTCGCCGGCTCTTTTCGCCGAGCGGGGCGAAGTAGAACTCGGTTTCCTCCTCGCGCGACAGCCGCATCTTGGTGGCCGAAACCGCCTGGTAGAGCGGATAGCCCTCGTCGTGCTCGACGAGATCGATGAAGGTTTCGAGCTTTTCCGGCTCGACCGCCGAGCGCACCAGTTGCTTCAGGTCGGCAAAATCCTTCAGCGTCTTGAAGATCGACAGCTGGTTCCAGCGGCCGAAATTGGCGTAGTAGCTGGAGGGCACGTCGAGCAGCTTGTCGAAGCTCCGGAACTGGCTGCCCTTGCCGATCAGCGGCGAAACGACATTGTCGATGATGCGGAAGTCGAAATGATCGCCGGCAACGCCGACGCCGGAATGGCCGACCGGAACGGCGGTGAGTTCGCCCGCATGGCTTTCGAAGCGGATGATCGAATAGTCCGTCGTGCCGCCGCCGAAATCGGCGACCAGCACGGTCGCATCGTTCTTGAGGTTCTGGGCGAAGTAGAAGGCCGCCGCCACCGGTTCGTAGACATAGTGAACCTCGGGAAAATCGAACGACGACAGCGCCCGGCCGTAGCGTTCGAGCGCCAGTGATTCGTCCGGGTTGCTGCCGGCAAACCGCACCGGCCGGCCGACGACGATGCGGCCGTACTCCTGCTTCCAGCCTTCGCCGGCATAATCTGCGATCCGCGTGAGGAAGGAGCGCATCAGGTCCTCGAAGCCATGGCGCCGGGCAAAGATCAGCGTACCCTGGAAGAGCGGGCTTGCGGCAAAGGTCTTGATCGACTGCAGGAAGCGCACTTCGCCCGGATTGTCGATGAACTGCTGGATCGCCGCCTGTCCGGCCTCGATCTTCACCGCCGCAGCGCCCAGCTGCGCGTGCTTCATGAAGGACAGGGCCGTGCGCATGGAATCATTCGTTCCGGCGCTGCTGGTAAAGCTCAGCGATTGCGTCGTGTTGCCATGCGAGGCGGCGAGCACCGAATTGGTCGTGCCGAAATCGAAGCCGAGGGCCTTGGCCATGAGTGTCTCCGTCTTGGGTTCCCGCCGGTAGGGCGGCGAACTGTCTGGCAGCCAACGCGCGTCAGGCCCGAATGCCTTGTCGGCAGCCGGGATGGGTTGATGGCGCGGGGCTGGTCTATTTGGAGGGCGCCTCTTCGCATGGGCTGTGGGCCAAAGCAAGGCGGGATCGCGTGACGAAAATCCTGGCGCATCAGATATTGCTTCGAACCCAGATGGCACGGCAGTCAGCCTGCTCTGTCACAATGTATTCGACTGCTACGGCGCTTGGGCAAATATGTTACTACCATATGGATGAGTGGACGTGACCACGCGAACTCCTTACGAGCAAGTTCAGATCGCGATCATTGTCGTAAGCGACACGTCATCGTCGCACCTCATGCGGAGGCCAACGGATATCTGCAGCGAGGAAGAAATACGGTTTTCAGCCTAACGGTAAACAGCGCCATTTTGACGTTTACGTGCACGTAAAATATTTGTATCCTTGCTGCATGACCTCATGCGCAAATGCGCGCGGCCGCTGTCGCAGACCGGCTCGACAAGTCGGGCCGTATTTGCCATGACGGAAGGCAGAATTGGGAACAAAACCGGGCAAGAATTCCGGGTACAGGACTGGAGACTTTCTGATGACCGAGCAAGAGCTGCCCGAACGCGAGAGCATGGAATTCGACGTCGTGATCGTCGGCGCGGGGCCTGCAGGTCTTGCGGCCGCCATCCGGCTGAAGCAGGTCAATCCGGAGCTGTCCGTCGTCGTTTTGGAAAAGGGCGCTGAGGTCGGCGCGCATATTCTCTCGGGCGCCGTCGTCGATCCGATCGGCATCGACCGGCTGTTGCCGGGCTGGCGCGAGGAGGAGGGGCATCCCTTCAAGACCGAGGTCAAGGACGACCAGTTCCTGCTGCTCGGCCCCGCCGGCTCCATCCGCCTGCCGAACTTTCTGATGCCGCCATTGATGAACAATCACGGCAACTATATCGTCTCGCTCGGCCTCGTCTGTCGCTGGCTCGCCGAAAAGGCGGAAGCGCTCGGCGTCGAGATCTATCCGGGTTTTGCCGCCACCGAAGTGCTCTACAATGAGGCGGGCGCGGTGATCGGCGTTGCTACCGGCGACATGGGTATCGAGAAGAACGGCGAGCCCGGCCCGAACTTTGCCCGCGGCATGGAACTCATCGGCAAATACACGCTGATCGGCGAGGGCGTGCGCGGCTCGCTCGCCAAGCAGCTGATCGCCAAATACGACCTTTCCAGGAACCGCGAGCCGCAGAAATTCGGCATCGGCATCAAGGAGCTCTGGCAGGTCAAGCCGGAGAACCACAAGCAGGGTCTGGTGCAACATTCCTTCGGCTGGCCGCTCGGCATGAAGACCGGCGGCGGTTCGTTCCTCTACCATCTCGAAGACAATCTCGTCGCCGTCGGCTTCGTCGTCCACCTCAACTACAAGAACCCCTATCTCTACCCGTTCGAGGAATTCCAGCGCTTCAAGACGCACCCCGCCATCCGCGGCACGTTTGCGGGCGGCAAGCGGCTGTCCTACGGCGCCCGCGCCATCACCGAGGGCGGTTACCAGTCGGTGCCGAAGCTTTCCTTCCCGGGCGGCGCGCTGATCGGCTGTTCGGCCGGTTTCGTCAACGTGCCGCGCATCAAGGGCAGCCACAATGCGGTGCTGTCCGGCATTCTTGCGGCCGAAAAGCTCGCAACCGCAATTGCGAGCGGCCGCGCCAATGACGAGGTCATCGAGATCGAGAACGGCTGGCGCGACAGCGCCATCGGCCAGGACCTGAAGAAGGTGCGCAACGTCAAGCCGCTGTGGTCGAAGTTCGGCACGGCTGCCGGCGTCGCGCTTGGCGGTCTCGACATGTGGACGAACACGTTGTTCGGCTTCTCCTTCTTCGGCACGCTGAAGCACGGCAAGACCGACGCGCAGTCGCTGGAACCGGCGTCGATGCACAAGCCGATCGCTTATCCGAAGCCGGATGGCGTGCTCACCTTCGACCGCCTTTCCTCGGTGTTCCTGTCGAACACCAACCACGAGGAAGACCAGCCGGTGCACCTGAAGGTCAAGGACATGGAGCTGCAGAAGCGCTCCGAGCACGACATCTATGCCGGCCCGTCGACCCGCTACTGTCCGGCCGGCGTTTATGAATGGGTGGAGAAGGACGGAGAGGACGTCTTCGTCATCAACGCCCAGAACTGCGTCCACTGCAAGACCTGCGACATCAAGGACCCCAACCAGAACATCAACTGGGTGCCGCCGCAGGGCGGCGAGGGGCCGGTCTATCCGAATATGTGACCGTCGCACGGTCGAAACAAGCAGGCCGGAAAGGGCGCCGGGCAGCGGCCGCTCCTTCCGGCTTTTTTGTTTGCGCTCGGCCGGGAAGCCGCGCCGAGGCCTGCGTTTCGCAGATTTTAACCATGCATTAACCATGTTTTTCTTAACGTCGGTCGCGTCAACCGGATCTTAAGGACCACCTCATGTCGCTCACCCGCCGCGGCCTGCTTTTGAGCTTATCTGGTCTTCTTGCTGGCTGCGCCGCCAGCGGCCCGAACCATGCAGCCAACTACGCAGCCCGGCCGGCAGAGCAGTTTCCCTTGCCAGCCATGCCACTGGAAAGAATCAAGCCTGAACTGCGGCGCCGCGAAGTGGCCTACGAGACCCGATATGAGGCCGGCACCGTCGTCATCGATACGCCGGCGCGCCGGCTCTACTACGTTCTCGGTGACGGTCGGGCGATGCGCTACGGCATCGGCGTCGGGCGAGAGGGCTATGCGCTCGCTGGTTCGGCCTATATCGGCCGCAAGGCGGAATGGCCGAGCTGGACGCCGACGGCAAACATGATCCGCCGCGATCCGGAACGGAACCTGCGATATGCCGGCGGCGTGCCGGGCGGGCTGCACAATCCGCTCGGTGCCCGTGCCGTCTATCTCTACCGCAACGGCCACGACACCATGTTCCGCATCCACGGCACCAATCAGCCGCAGACCATCGGTCAGGCCGTGTCGAGCGGCTGCATCCGCATGCTCAATCATGATGTTATCGATCTCTATGAACGCGCCGAGGTCGGCGGTCGGGTGATCGTGCTGCAGGCCTGATCGGCGGACAAAAATTTGCTCGTTTCAAACCATGACCGGTGCCGATCGGCGCCCGTACGCCATTGTTTTTGCATCCCGCCGCGATAATCTAACTGGAATGGCGCAGTTGGAGCAGGGGCAGGCGCAAGGTGAGCGGCATTCCCCTGTATAGCTGCAAAAGTTGATGGTGGAGGCAGGAGGGACGTGATCTCGCCTGTCCGGATCATGAAGCCGGCTGCGGCGGTGCTGCCGGATCTCGTGGGCGTCACATACACCGCCTATAAAGAGGGAACCGACATGAAACATCTTCTTGCAACGACCAGTCTCGCCTTCGGCCTGCTGGCGCTCGGCAACGCGGCTTTTGCCGCCGAATGCGGCGACGTGACGATCGCCAGCATGAACTGGCAGAGCGCCGAGGTCATGGCGAACCTCGACAAGTTCATTCTGACCGAGGGTTACGGCTGTAATGCGGACATCATCGTCGGTGATACCGTGCCGACGATCACCTCGATGATCGAAAAGGGCGAGCCGGACGTCGCGCCGGAAGGTTGGATCGACCTGCTTCCCGACGTCGTCAAGCGCGGTTTTGACGAAGGAAAGCTGGTCGGCGCCGCGATGTCGCTGTCCGATGGCGGCGTGCAGGGCTGGTGGATTCCGAAATACATCGCTGACGCCCATCCCGATATCAAGACGATCGATGACGCATTCAAGCATCCTGAACTCTTCCCGGACCCGGAAGACAAGAGCAAGGGCGCGGTGCACAACGGTCCGCAGGGCTGGGGCGGCACGGTCGTCACGTCGCAACTCTACAAGGCCTATGGCGGTGAAGCTGCCAACTTCAGCCTCGTCGACACCGGCTCTGCCGCCGGCCTCGACGGGTCGATCGCCAAGGCCTACGAAGGCAAGGAAGGTTGGGTCGGCTACTACTGGGCTCCGACGGCCCTTCTCGGCAAATATGCGATGGTCAAGCTCGATCACGGCGTTCCGGCGGATGCGGCCGAATGGAAACGCTGCAATACGGTTGCCGAATGCCCGGATCCGAAGAAGAACGACTGGCCGAAGGACCGGGTTCAGACCCTGGTTACCAAAGGCTTTGCCGACCGCGCCGGCGAGGATGTCATGGCCTATCTCAACAAACGCGCCTGGACGAATGATACGGTCAACGGCCTGATGGCCTGGATGACCGACAACCAGGCAAGCGGTGAAGACGGCGCCAAGCATTTCCTCGAGGAAAACGAAGCGCTGTGGACGCCGTGGGTCTCGCCGGAAGCTGCCGAGAAGATCAAGGCTGCACTCTGATCCAATGATGAAGGTCCGGCGCGCCTTTGTGGTGCGCCGGACCTTCTGTTTCTCCGGTGCCCGGCTTCAGGAAAGGCCGGCGTCGATGCATAACGAATAAGGGGACCGGCATGGATTGGCTCACCAAATTTCCGCACATGAATGACGATTCGCTGCGCAATCTGAAAAAAGTCATCGACGAAGGCTTTCGCGCCTTCACGCGCGCCTATGGCGATGGAATCGAGGCGATCTTCGAGCCGCTGCAATTCTTCCTGATCTACTCCGAACGCTTCATGACGCGCACGCCATGGCCGATCATCCTGGTGTTGATCGCGTTGGTCGCGTGGTTTGCGAGCCGGAACTGGAAGATTGTCGCAGCCTGCATCGTGACGCTCCTCCTCATCGGCTATTTCGACATGTGGGACGATACGATGAAGACCGTATCGATGATTTTCGTCTGTACGGTGCTTTCGATCGCGATCGGCATCCCGATCGGCATTGCCATGTCGCGGTCCGACCGGCTGCAGAACGCGGTCAATCCCGTGCTCGATGTGATGCAGACCATGCCCAGTTTCGTCTATCTGATCCCCGTCGTCATGCTTCTCGGCATTGGCAAGGTACCCGGCCTGATCGCCGTGGTCATCTATGCGATCCCGCCGATGATCAGGCTCACCAATCTCGGCATTCGCCTTGTCGACAAGGATGTGCTCGAGGCTGCCGATGCCTTCGGCTCCTCCAATTGGCAAAAGCTGAAGAACGTGCAGATGCCTCTTGCGCTGCCCACCATCATGGCCGGCATCAACCAGACGATCATGATGGCGCTCGCCATGGTGGTCATTGCCTCGATGATCGGGGTGCAGGGTCTCGGCCAGCCGGTTCTCAAGGCTATTGCCAACCAGTATTTCACGCTCGGCATTTTCAACGGTCTGGCGATCGTCGGCATCGCGATCATCTTCGACCGGGTCAGCCAGGCGTACGGAAAAAGGCTGCAGCGTCACCGCGAAATCATCCACGGCTGACGATCGATACGGGAAAACGCCGCCAACGAAGAGCTGGCGGCGTTTGCGTCCTTCGTGACTGATCAAGGCGCCCAAGACGCGGCGATGCAGTCAGCCGGAACAGTTCAGTGTTTCGGCGAGAAAAGCCCGGTCGACATCGCCACGCCCAGGCCGGTGATGACGGCCGCACTGATCTCGAACAGGCCAATCTCCTCTCCCAGCAACACTCCACCGCCCAACGTGGCAAGGACCGGCGTAATCGCCGTGAAGGCCGCGGCCTGCGTACCGCCCAGCGCCCGCACGGCCATGCCATAGGCAACCATGGCCGTCAGTCCCGACAGGACGCCTTGGCTCATCACCTGCAGGGCGATTTCATTGGCCGGGGTGACAGCGAGCGACGTTCCATGGATCAGCGCCAGGCCAAGATGGATCAGGAACGACCAGAGGGCGATGACGGCACCGGCTTCCACCGCGGTCAGTCCCGAGCGCTTGAACGCGTGGGTGTAGCTTGCCCAGAGAAGGGCAGCGCCGGGCAGCAGGATGAAACTCGTCCAGGGAATGCCGGCGCTCGACAGGCTGCTGGACAGAAGAATGCCGACGCCCGCGACGATGGCGGCAAGGCCGAGCCAGCGGCCGGCATCGGGCCGTTCGCGGAAGACGAAAACGCCGATCAGCGCGGCCGCAAGCGGCATCGATCCCCCAAGCAGGATACCGGCGGAGGCGGCCGGCGTGGCGTGGATCGCAAAGGTGGTCAACTGGAAGAACAAGGCGCCGGAGCCGGCGACCATCAGGGCGAGAAGCGAGAGCGGAACGCCCTTCGGCAAAAGCCCGAGGCGCCACCAAACCGGCGCGAGGACCACGGCGGGGACACCATAGCGAATGAGGCCGATATCGATCGTCCCGAGTGGCGTCGCGGCGCTGTGACGGGTCGCCAGAATCCAACTCGCCCAAATGAGGACGGTGACGCTTCCGCCGATGTAACCGGTCGTGGTCGAGGGCGAATTCATGCGGGCAAGGGCGAGCGTGTTCATCGGGCCAACCTTTCTTTCTTTGTGAAAATCTGTCCGTCTGAAAGAAAATTTAGCGCCAAAGGAGGAGGCATGTCCTTGCGATTTATGCTTATGAAATTATGCTACAAGCAATAATCTGCCAATAATTTGAATCTGAGTTGATGAGTATGCCAAATCTGGATAAATTCGATATTGCCATCCTGCGCATCCTGCAGGAGGACGCGCGCGCGACGAATGTGGAAATCGCCGAGCGGGTGAACCTGTCTCCGTCGCCGTGTCTGAGGCGGATCCGCAATCTGGAAAAATCCGGCGTGCTGCGCGGCTATCGGGCCGATATCGACCGCAAGCAGGTTGGCCTCGGGCTCACCGTCTTCGTCGAAATCAAGGTCGGGCGCCACAGCCAGGAAAATGCACGCTTGCAGCAGGAGGCGCTGCTCGCCATCCCGGAGGTCGTCTCCTGTTTCCTGATTTCCGGCAGCGCCGACTTTCTGGCGGAGGTGGTGGTTGCCGATCTCACAGCCTATGAAACCTTGTTGACCGAAACCCTGCTTGCCCTGCCGGGTGTCGCCGACATTCGCTCCAATTTCGCCATCCGTACGATCAAGACCGGCGGAACGCTGAAGCTGCCTGAGCCGCGCTGACAAAATCGCCTGCGGAAAACCATCCGGCAGGTGATTCAATCGGGCTTGAGTTCAGCAGCGTTACGCGTTGCGTTCCGCGAAATCCGGCCGTGAAACAGCCGCGCCCTCGCGCTTTGGTGCCGATTTCCAGGCAACCACCATCAGGCCGCCGATCACGGTGATGTGCTCCATGACCACGTAAAATTCGAGCGTCTTGATCGGCTCCTGCATGGTCCAGAAGGTGTGGGCGATCGGGATCGTGAGCAGGGTAAAGACAGCAAGCGCGCCGGCGCCGAGCCAGGTCCAGCGGTTGGCGATGATCAGCGCCGATCCGCCGAGCTCGGTGACGATAACGGCTGTGTTGAAGAGCGTCGCGGGTTCGAGCCCGAAATGCGACATCTCGGCGACGCCGGCGTTGAAATCGATGAGCTTGGCAAGGCCGCTTGCCCAGAACATGTAGGTCAGGATGGCGCGCGCCAGATAGCCGAACGGGCGGGATCCGACAATGGAATTAATAAGGGAAGGCATTTTTCTCTCCGGTGACAGGTGAAAAAACGCCCCGGAACCGGTCGCTTGTCGCGGGCTTTCGACCGGTCCCCGGGGCAGCGCAGCGTCACCGGTTCGGGAGGCTCCCCGGTGTGCCGCGCTGTCTCCTGTTTATGCGCCCCAGAGAGAATCGGGGGTTCCTGCGGGAACTGCGGAAAGCCTCGTTCGGGACGCGTCCGACGCCTGGTTTGCACCAGCCGATCAGGGTTTTCGCACCCAGGCAAAACCGAAATGGAAAAGATCGCCGCCGCTGCCATAGATGAAGGGCAGGGCAATCGTCTGCGGTTGCAGCGGTGGAAGCACGCCGACGCGCTGCTTGAGGCGGTCCTCGAGCCGCGCGGGGACCCGGGGCCTATCGTTTCCGTCATGACGCCAGACCAGAAGAATAGGGCTGTCCTTTGACCACGAGAAGGGCGGGCTGTAGAGCCGGTAGGTTTCCGTATCCACCGGCGTGTGCGGCAGTTGCATGCGGATATTGCCAGCCATGAAAGCGTCCTCCGCGATCACCAGGGCGGGGGCGACGGCCGGTTTCTTGACGGTTTCCTCGGTGAATGCCTGATAGGGCACGGTCAGTTTCGGATGCGAGTTCATCACGCCCGCGGCCGTGATGCGCAGGACCAGCGACGCTGGAATGAGGATCATCAGCATGAGAATGACCGGCATGAAACGCCTCAGGAAATCACCAATCGGTGCGCCCGAGGCGTCGATCTTCATGCACAGGTACATCGGCAGCAGGAACAGCACGGGCGACACCCAGCGGACCTTCATCTGCGCGGTGCCCATGAACAGCACCATGAAAAGCAGGAAGACGAGCAGGATCAGAAACATCGTCTCGATCAGTCGCGTCCTGGCGTTCCCCGCCCGCATCGACGGCCAGAAGCCGGCGCGAAAGGTCGAAGCATATACCACGACGGTCAGTGCACAGAAGCTCAGCAGCGTCACCGGAAGTTCCCCGAGACCGCGGGCGATCTGCGCCAGCGTGCCGCCCTCGGCATCTGCCGCCAGCTTTCCGACCGTGTCATGCGAGGCGATCTCGAAATTCTGGAACAGCCAGAACGCATGCGGCAGAACGATCGCCAGCGCCACCGCGGCAGTGACGAGAATGCGCGGATCGAACAGCCGCGAACGATAGGCCGGGCTGACAAGCACGGCGATAAAGGCGCAGAAGCACAGGATGGAGAAATTATATTTCGATATCAGCCCGACGCCGATGGCGATGCCGGTCACCAGATAGGTGGCGAGCGTCGGCCGCTCGAGCGTGCGGAACAGGCCGTAGACAAACAGACAGGCTGCGAAGAGCGAGGCGTTCGAATGGGTGAGATCGCGTTGCGCCAGCCAGCCGATTTCCGGAATGGTCAGCAGGCCAAGGGCAGGGGCGACGGCAAGGGACTTGTTCGCGAGCACCTGCCGGGCGGCGAGGTAGTAGAAGACATAACTCAGGAACAGGAAGAGGTTCTTGACCAGGCTCAGGGCAAAAAGGGACTGCCCGATGCCGTCGATGACCGCATGCTGCACCCAGTTGAAGAACGGCGGCTGCGTGTCATAGCCGAGAGCGTACCACTGGCTCATCAGGATTTGCCCGGCCTCGTCCATTTCCAGGGAATTCGGCAGACAGATGCGAACGATGAGATTGAGCAGGAAATAGGCGCCGATCAGCAGGACGAACGTGCTGGGTCGCGTTTCGAGTTTTTCGACAAGCGAATTCATGCTGGATGGCCTTTTGCGCAGGGATCGCGCGGGGTTCTACCACACGGGGTCGTCGTGACAACAGCCGGCACGTTTCCATACCTGCGATCGGTTCTTCCCCTCCATTTACGCTTCAGCCGCGGTCGCTTGCCGTTTAAGCCCTGATAATTGGCGGCGCGAACCCCATATGGTGTTTGCCGGCATGGCGGTCGTAAGGACAACGGATGAAGATCAAGGCCATTTTCAATCGAGACGGAGGAACCTTCCGGGCGACGGATATGGAAGCCTACAGCCGGAGGGCCGAGGAGGTTTTCCGCGCAAGGGGCCACGAGATCGAAATCGTCGTCGTCTCCGGTAGCGAGATGGGCGAAACCCTCGAAAAGGCGGCAAGACGCGATGACCTCGATGCCATGATCGCTGGCGGCGGGGATGGCACGATCTCCGGGGCGGCCGGCGTTGCCTGGAAGAACGGCATGCCACTGGGTGTCGTTCCGGCCGGTACCATGAACCTGTTTGCCCGATCGCTGAAACTGCCGCTCGACATCTGGAAGGTGCTGGAGGTGCTGGCTGACGGCAGGATCACCGAAGCCGATATCGGCAGCGCCGATGGCCGTGCTTTCGTGCATCAGTTTTCCATGGGTTTGCATGCCCGCATGATACGCTATCGGGAATCCTACAGCTTTGCCTCGCGGCTCGGCAAAATCCGCGCCAGCGCGCGCGCTGCAGTCGGCGTGATCTTCAATCCGCCGGAATTCGAGATCGAGTTCGATGTCGATGGTATTCATGAACGGCGCGAAGTCTCGGCCATTTCCATCTCCAACAATCATTTCGGCCCGAACGCTCTGATGTTTGCCGATGACCTGACCAGTGGGCATCTCGGCTTCTATACCGCGCCGCCCCTGAAGCCGGCTGGGGTCGCCAAGCTGGTCTTTGACATCCTGCGCGGAAAATTTCGTGAAAGCCCGCTGATCACCGAAATGAGCGTAACGGCCGTCGACCTGCATTTTCCCATCGCGCGGCACAAGACCAACTGCGTCATCGATGGCGAATTGCTGCCAGTCGGCCGCGACGTCGCCCTGCGCATCCATCCGGGCGAGTTGAAGGTACTCGTTGGACGATAGCCTGCCGCCTTCAGGCGGCAGGTTCGTTCAAGTGTTCGGAGCGTCCCCGCTGAAGACCTTGCGCACGATGTAGGGGGGCGTGTCGTTTTCGCCCGAATAGATGCGCGCCATCATCTCCGCGAGAATGCCGGTGGTGATGAGCTGGACGGAGGAGAGGAACAGCATGACCCCGACGATCAGCATCGGCCTTCCGCCGATATCGTTGCCGAGCAGAAACTTGTCGACGAAGAGGTAGAGCAGGATGATCGTGCTGAGCGCGCCCGCTGCAAGGCCGATCGAGCCGAAGAAATGCCCCGGCCGCGCCTTGTAGCGCATGAAGAACAGCACGGAGAGCAGATCGAGGATGACGCGGAAGGTCCGCGAAATCCCGTATTTCGATGTGCCGTGCTGGCGGGCATGATGGGTGACCGGCATTTCGCCGATCCGGCTGCTCGGCACGACGCCTGCGACCCAGGCCGGAATGAATCGGTGCATTTCGCCCATCAGCTTAACCTGCTTGATGATCGATGCCTGGTAGATCTTCAGGCTGCAGCCGTAGTCGTGCAGCTTGACGCCGGTAATCTTGCCGATCAGGTAGTTGGCGCACCAGGAGGGGATCTTGCGCAGGAAAAGCCCGTCCTGCCGGTTCTTGCGCCAGCCGACCAGGAGGTCGAGCTCGCGTGCCTCGATCGCTTCGACCATGGCCGGGATATCGCGCGGATCGTTCTGCAGGTCGCCGTCCAGCGTCGCAATCAACCGCCCGGTGGCGGTATCGATGCCGGCCTGCATCGCTGCGGTCTGGCCGAAATTGCGCTGCAATTCCACGATCCGCAGGCGCACGCTGGAATCGGCGAGTTCCTTGCGCGCATTCGCCAGCGTCGCGTCGGTGCTTCCGTCGTCGACGAGAATCAGCTCCCAGCTGCGTCCGAAATTGGCCATGGCCTCGCGGATGCGCACGACCAGCGGACCGACGCTTTCCTCCTCGTTATAGATCGGCACGACAACGGACAATTCGATCGCGTCAGTCACGACGGTTTCCGCCCTGTTTGCTTGCAAGATGGGGTCCAATATCCAAAGCCTTTAAAAAACGCCGCCGGTTCTCTTGCCCGGGTTCTCGTGATAACCACCGATGATCCCATAGCACCGGACAGGAAAGTAGCAAATATATGAATGCAGAAGGGGATGCCAGCCGGGGCGCGTGGCTTGTCCGCAACCGGATGACCTTGGTCTCGCTGCTGGCCGTCGCTGTTTATGCCATCTTCGTCCAGTGGATCTGGGGCTGGCCGACGCTTTTCCGGCAATGGCTGGAGATCGGCATTGTCCCGGTGCTTTCGGCGCTGGCACTGCTGGTCGCCACCTATTTCATCCGCTGCTACCGGATCTACGATTATTTTCCCAAGGAGACCCGCGGCCGCTTCCTCCAGCTTCTGCGCGTGACGCAGGTCCACAATCTTCTGAACATCATGCTGCCTTTCCGCGCGGGGGAAACCAGCTTTCCCTTGCTCATGCGCTCGGAATTTGCCGTTCCGCTGGCGCGCAGCACCTCGGCATTGCTGCTCATGCGCATGCTCGACCTGCATGCCCTGTTTGCCGCAGCCGGGGTCGGCCTTGTGCTGGAACACGATGATCTGCGTCTCGGCTGGCTTCTGTGGGGAATGTTCCTGGTGTCGCCGCTGCTTCTGTTTTTCCTGAAGGGCAGCGCCCTTGGGTTCGTCGAGCGCCGGCTGCCGGAAAAGCTCGGCAAGCTGCTCGAAGACATAGAGGCCGGCCTGCCGGCGAATGCTGTTGTCTTCGTGCGGGCATGGCTGATGACGGTTCTCAACTGGTCGACCAAGGTCGCGGTGCTTGCCTGGGTGCTGTTCACCATGGGCGTTGCGCCGCTCGGCGCCTGTTTCGGTGGCGCTCTCGGCGGCGAGTTGTCGTCGGTGCTGCCGGTTCACGCGCCGGCCGGTGTCGGCACCTATCCGGCCGGCATCACCGCGGGGGCGATCTCGTTCGGCGCATCCGCGAAGGGGGGCGCTTTTGATCTGCTCGCCAGCGCCAGTGTCAACGCGCATCTGCTGATCATCGTGTCGGCGGTTGCCGGCACGCTGCTGTCGATTGCGCTGTCGCCGCGGCGCTGAGGCGTTACTGGAACGCCGTCTCGAAGAAGCTGCGCAGTTTGCGCGAATGCAGCTTTTCCTTCGGCATGGCCGCGAGCTTCTGCAAGGCCAAGATACCGATCTGAAGATGCTGGCTGACCTGAGTCTTGTAAAAAGCCGTCGCCATGCCCGGCAGCTTCAATTCGCCGTGCAGCGGCTTGTCGGAGACGCAGAGCAGCGTTCCATACGGCACGCGGAAGCGGAAGCCGTTGGCCGCAACAGTGGCCGATTCCATGTCGAGCGCGATGGCGCGCGATTGCGACAGCCGCTTCACCGGGCCGCGCTGGTCGCGCAGTTCCCAGTTGCGGTTGTCGATCGTCGCGACCGTTCCCGTCCGCATGATCCGCTTCAGATCGTAGCCTTCATAGCCAGTGATTTCCGCCACTGCGTCCTGCATCGCCACCTGAACTTCGGCGAGTGCCGGGATCGGTACCCAGACAGGCAGGTCGTCGTCGAGCACGTGGTCCTCGCGCACATAGGCGTGTGCCAGCACGTAGTCGCCGAGCGTCTGGCTGTTGCGCAGGCCCGCGCAATGGCCGAGCATCAGCCAGGCATGGGGCCTGAGCACCGCGATGTGGTCGGTTATCGTCTTGGCATTGGAAGGTCCGACGCCGATGTTGACGAGGGTGATGCCGCCATGGCCCTTCTTCTTCAGATGGTAGGCCGGCATCTGCGGCAGGCGGGCGAGCGTCAGGTCCGATTCGGGCTTGTCCGATCCGGCAGGCGTGATGATGTTGCCCGGCTCGACGAAGAAGGTGTAGCCGTTGCCGCCTTCCGCCATCTGCTGGCGCGCCCAGGCGCAGAATTCATCGACGTAGAACTGGTAGTTGGTGAACAGCACGAAATTCTGGAAATGCGTTGCGCTGGTTGCCGTATAGTGGCTGAGGCGAGCGAGCGAATAGTCGATGCGCTGGGCGGTGAACGGCGCCAGCGGCGAGGGCTCGCCCGGGCCCGGCTCGTAGGAGCCGTTGGCGATCTCGTCGTCTGTGGTCGTCAGGTCCGGCGTGTCGAACAGGTCGCGCAGCGGCACGTCGATGTTTTCAGCCATCGCGGCTTCGACATAGGCGCCTTCCTTGAAGGCGAAATGCAGCGGTATCGGCGTCGCCGATTCGGAGACGGTGACACCGATACCGTGGCTGCGAATCAACAGGCCGAGCTGTTCCTTGAGGTAGTGCCGGAACAGTTCCGGCCGGGTGACCGTCGTCGTATAGACGCCCGGCGCGCTGACATAGCCGTAGGACAGGCGCGAATCGACATGGCTGAAGCTGCTGGTCTCGATGCTGACCTGCGGATAGCAGGCGCGATAGCGCGAGATCGGCGTTCCGGTGCGTCCGAGTTCGGTAAAGGCATCGACCAGGAATTTGGTGTTGCGCTCGTAGAGCGCCGACAAGGCCCCTACGGCGGCGGCGGGGTCATCGAACGTCTGCGGCTCGAAGGCATCCGGGGTGGCGACGGAAAGGGCGGAGAGGGAAGAGATTCGTTTGTTCATGCGGCATTATAGGATGGCGTCTTTTACAAGCAAACGACAAGATTTGAATGCACAGGCGCCGTTCGGCAAAAGCCGCTCAACGCGGGCCGGCAAGGATGATGGCGGTGCCGGCAATGGCAAGCGCCACGCCGCTCATATCCCAGCGATCCGGCCGCACGCCCTCGACGATCCATAGCCAGGCCAGAGAGGCGGCGATATAGATCCCGCCATAGGCGGCGTAGGCGCGTCCGGCAGCCGTCGTATCGATCAACGAGAGGAGCCAGGCGAAGAGCGCGAGGCTTGCCATGCCGGGCAAGAGCCACCACATGGGCTTGTCGAGCTTCAGCCACGCCCAGAAGGCGAAGCACCCGGCGATTTCCGCAAGAGCGGCAAGGGCATAGATGGCGAATGCTGCGATGGGCATGGTGTTCCTTCCTTGGCGCGACATAGGAAGGCAGAAGATTTAAGCGCGCAAGTGCGTCACTTGCGCCGACAGCATCAGGTCATGGACTGGCGCTGAAGTGTAACAAAGAGAACGAGGCCGGCTCCCTGCTTGTCGATGCCGAGCCCGGAGGCCTTGCTGTAGGCGATTGCACCCACCGGCGCCATCAGCAGGGCTGCAAGCGTCAGCATGCGCAGGGCGATGGTTGCGGAACGGGCGAGGGAAGACATCGTTTCTGGCCTTTACAGTTTGGCTTGTTCGCAGAACTGCGCGGTATGCACGGTGCAGTCGGCGAGCGAGCCTGCAAAGTTGTGGCGGCGGCGCTGTGTGTCGGCGCTGACAGCGGCCGCAAGCGTGATCGCGAAGACGACCATGAGCATGCTGATGATGGTGAGGCGGCGTGCGAGAATGTCCATGGCTTTGTCCGTTTGTCGGGTTTGTCGGTCGGGGTTCAACGCGATGATGGCTTTTTCGCACAGGCAAACTGAACTGTTGCTGATACCTCGGTTCATCTCCCGTTCATCTTCGCGCCGTGCGGCGGATGGCTGCCTTATCGCACTCTTCTGCTGGCCAACCTCTGACGGCTGGAAGATACCGTCATGCGCGATGAATTGGGCATTCACCACGAGGTAAATACACATATCGGAAAGGGCGAGCAGTTCGCGCCGGGCTCGGGCGTCCAGAGGGGGCGATGTCTCGACAGGGCTCGACAGGGAAGAGCGGGAGCGGCAGAGGCACCTGTCGGAAGACAGGCAAGCCCGGAAAATTCTGTTCCGGCAGAAGGCCCGCTGAAAATGAAGTGACATCCGGCCGGCCGCGCCGTGCCGGATGTCCTGATTGATTACATCCGCGTCCAGGTTTGCGACTTGCAGAGCACCTTCAAGACACAGCCCTGCATTTTCAGCGAAGTGCCCTGGATCGACGCCGAACCGCTATAGGTCTTGTCATTGGCGGGATCGGTGATCTCGCCCGTATAGCTGTCGCCACTGCCGTTCATGTTGCCGATGCGCTTGCCGGCGTGCTTTCCTGTCTTCAACGTGATGCAGTAAGCACCGCCGCAGGACGCGATGGTGGCCGTCTCGCCGCTCGCCGTCTTCCAGTCGCCGACGATCGGCTCGGCGGCAAAGCCCGCGGTGCTCGCGCCCAGCGTCATGGCTGCGGCCAGAATGAATGTGCGGATCATGTAGTTCCTCCCATAAAGCTCGCCGGATGACCATCCGTTCCCCGCATGGCCTGGGCGAAATGTTGCCAGAGCCGGTCTCCTTACCGCTCAACGCCCGGAAAAATAGCTTACGCGGACGTAAACGTAAATACGGGGAGGGCCTGTTTCGGCCTGAAATTCCGCAGAACAAGGCGTCTCCCACGCCCCGGCGTTTTTTGGTTTGCTGCAGGCGACCGTTTTGCGTGGTTAGCGATTGGTTGAAAAGGGGAATTGAATTTTCTGTAAAGATTGAGACAAAAGCCAACGTTTCAAGGCGGTCCGATGTTTAACGAAAACCCAATTTTACCAATCGTTTGAACTTTGTTTGGTTCAAATTAATCATGCATTTTAAGCGTGTATTGAAACCACTGCGGCATACTCAAACCCATAAGACGAGCAGGGGGAAACACCCCGCCGGACACCCTTGGGAACCGAAAGCCGCAGAAGACGGCTCGGCCCCAAGGCGCCTGAAAAGGCAAGAAAAACAGGGACTGCGCTGAGTAACCAACCAGGCAAACAGGGACATAGAAAATGGCACGCTTTGACATTCAGAATGCTTCGGATGCCGCAATGGGTGGCGAAAACCGCGCGGACGTCTTTTGCGAAATGGGCTTGATGTATGCAACCGGGCGTGGTTGCGACATCGATCTTGTCGCCGCACACAAGTGGCTCAACATCGCAGCGATCAAGGGCTCCGACCGCGCAGCGGCGCTGCGCGCGGATCTGGCGATGACCATGAGCAAGACCGATCTTGCCACGGCCCTGCGCGCCGCCCGCGAATGGATGACCATGCATTGAGGGGAAGTAGGCAAAGTAGGCAATAGGCAGCGGCGACTGCTAGCCACCGAAATCCTACTGCCTACTGCCTACTGCCTATTGGCCCTTATCGCCTATTGCCGCGATCACCTTCGGCAACGCTTCCTCCAGAAGCGCCATATCCGCCTCCGGCCCGGTGCTGATGCGGATGCAGCGGTTGAGCGGCGCAACGCCCGGCATGCGGATGAAGACGCCGTGATCCTCCATCAGCCGATCGATGATCGCGCGCGCAAACACTGCGTCTCGGCCGCAATCGATGGTGACGAAATTCGTCGCCGAGGGCAGGGGCTGCAGCCCGTTCTTGAGGGCGATCCCGGCAATCCTGTCGCGCGACGCAGCGATGTTCCCCAGCACTTCCGTCAGGTAATCGCCGTCCGCCAGCGCCGCGAGCGCTGCTGCGGTGCCGATCCTGTTCATGCCGAAATGGTTGCGGATCTTGTCGAACGCCTGCGCCGTTCCCGGCGTGCTGATGACATAGCCGACGCGCGCACCCGCCAGGCCATAGGCTTTGGAGAAGGTACGGGTGCGCACCACGTTCGGCATGTCGATCAGCGATGCGATCGAGGGAATGGTGCCCGCCGGCGCGGTCTCTCCATAGGCTTCGTCGAGCACCAGCAGGCATGTCTCCGGCAGCGCCTTGGCAAAGGCGACGACGCTGTCGGCATCCCACCAGCTGCCGATCGGATTGTCCGGATTGGCGAAGTAGACGAGCGGCGCGTCCTCTTGTCTGACCGCCGCCAGCAGACCGTCGAGATCCTCGCGGTCATCGACATAAGGCACGGTCACCAGCCGACCGCCATGACCGGCGACGTGGAAGTTGAAGGTGGGGTAGCCGCCGAGCGAGGTGACGACCGGCAGGCCGGGCTCGATCACCATCCGGACGATCTGCCCGAGAAGTCCGTCGATGCCTTCGCCGATAGCCAGGTTCTCCGGCGCAGTGCCGAGATGGCGGGCGAGCGCCTGTTTCAGATCGAAATTTTCCGGGTCGTTGTATTTCCAGACGCCGGTTGCCGCCTCGCTCATGGCTTTGAGAACCGAAGGAGCCGGACCGAAGCCGTTTTCGTTGGCGCCGATCCGCGCCTTGACCGAACGGCCGCGCTGTCGCTCGATCGCTTCGGGTCCGACAAAGGGAATGGTGGAGGGCAGGGAGGAAACGAGTGGCGTAAAGCGGGAAAATGCGGACATGCTGTGATCGAGCCTGACGATGGATGAAACCGCAGCGGACACTAGCGACGTTTGATCGCTATGGAAACCGAATCCATGTCCGAAATGCCGCCCCGCGTCCCTCTTCGTCGGTGAGCTGTCAGTGTTTTTTCAGATTGTTCCCGGTGAAGAACTCATAGCGGACGATTTCATGCAGGAATTCCTCGTCGATCGGCTTGATGAAATGCACCTGGATGCGATGGTCGCTGCGGAAGATTTCGGCGCAGCCGATGCGCCTCTTGGTGCCGACGATGGTGAGATAATAGTGCTGGGGCAAGCCGATCGTGGTGTTGACCATGAAGGCGGCGCCGCCGCGTGAAATTTCCAGCATCTTGCAGGTGCGGGTCGACACGCCGCCCAGCGCCGGCCGCACGGCCATCAGCGTGCCGGCCTGCCCGATGGAGAATCGCTCGAAGCGCTCCTCATAGAGCTTGGAGCCAACCACGGAGTACATCGTCGAATTCTGCATCACCACTCCTCGGTAGCGATGGGCTGCGGATCATGGATCAAGAGCTGCCCCGCCGTTCGCATTTCTCCGCCCTTGCCTCCTCCTGACTGCAACGGCGGTGCATACAGAATCCTTCACGGATATTGCAATCCTTTGAAAGCATTCGCTAAAAATTTAATGAGGGTTTAATTTGCCGGACAATGTCGTTTCGGCGTGGCGGTTCTCAGCGCCGATTCGGCACACAATGACGGCCGCAGGGCAGGGCTCTCAGTCAGAGCAGGCCGCTGGTAAAGTTCATTCGGATCAGCCGGCTGATGAATTCGGGCGCCAGTTGCATGTTGAAGCGCACGCCGAGTTCGAAATTGTAGCGGTGAACCTGCGAACAGCCGATTTCTTCCCGGAATCCGTCGATCTCCAGGAAGAAGTGCTTCGGCAAGAGAATATTGGCGTTGAAATCCAGCATCGCGCCGCCGATGGATATGTGGCGCAGCAGGCACTGGTATTTCGTCTTGGTCTTCAGGTGCTGCCCGATGACAAGGATGCGGCACGGGCGCTCGATATAATAGTGCTTGTGGCTTGTGCTCAGTTGGCCCGGCTTTGCCTCGGCGAGATGCATCACCATCGACATCGGAAACTCCGGAAAAGATGACGGCGCTTTGCCGCTTCTGCTGGTTTCTGCAATTTCTGCTGGGGGCGCGCATCGCGTTTGAGCCGCTCCATATTGTTATGGTAGCAGTTTCTGCGACCAGCCTTGTCCTGACCTTGCGGCTTTCACGGTCTTGTCTTCTGGCTTGCTTAAAAAAGCGCAAAAGCGGACATTGAAACAGGGTGGGCCATACGTAATACTTTCATGAAAGCGCGGCGGCGGTAAAATCCGCGCGAAAATCTGGGAAATATGTTTGTGCGGT
This sequence comes from Rhizobium giardinii bv. giardinii H152, assembly GCF_000379605.1. Lineage (GTDB taxonomy): Bacteria > Pseudomonadota > Alphaproteobacteria > Rhizobiales > Rhizobiaceae > Pararhizobium > Pararhizobium giardinii. The sequence continues at coordinate 218,661 of NZ_KB902735.1, forward strand.
TTGCGGGGGCGCGAAACGTCCGTGCCTGCTGCGCAAGCGCGGAGGGAAAATCATGTTCGAAGCTTATTCTCGGCGCTGGGTGCCGATCCTTGTTCTGTCACTTTCTGTTTTCGTGTTTCAGGCCGGCGCCGCCGAGGCGGCAAAGCGGGTCGCGCTTCTGATCGGCAACGAAAAATATGAGGCGACATCGCAGCTGAACAATCCCGCCAACGATGTCGAATTGATGAAGGCCTCCTTCGAGGAGGCCGGCTTCGACGAGGTCAAGACGGTTCACGACGTCGACCGCGCCTCCATGGTTCGGGCCCTGCGCGATTTCGAAGATGCGGCCACCGGTGCCGAAGTCGCGATCATCTACTACTCCGGTCATGGCATGGAGATGAACGGCCAGAATTTTCTCCTGCCGGTCGATGTTGCCTTGAAGAGTGACAAGGATGTGGAAGACGAGGCCGTTCCGCTCGATCGCGTCCAGCGCTCGCTTGAGGGCGCGACGCGGCTGAAGCTGGTCATTCTCGACGCCTGCCGCAACAACCCGTTCGAGCAGTCGATGACGCGGTCGATCTCGACCCGCGCCGTCAGCCGCGGTCTCGCCCGCGTCGAGCCTGAATCGGCCGATCTGCTGGTTGCCTTCGCCTCGAAGGCCGGTACTGTCGCCATGGACGGCGAGGGCAAGAACAGCCCGTTCGCAACGGCACTGTCCAAATATCTGACGGAGCCCGGCGTCGATGTGCGCATCGCGCTCGGCAAGGTCCGCGACGAGGTGGTGTCCGTCACCAATCGCGGCCAGGAACCCTTTGTCTATGGCTCGCTCGGCGGCGCCCAGATCTTCCTCAACATCAGGGAGGTCAACGTCAACGTCACCAACAACGGCAATACGCAGGAGGAAGTCTCGCCGAACGGGCAATCGGCGGCTGCCGCCGACTGGCAGAACATCCGCGATCTCGCCGACAAGGACCTGATCGAGGTCTTCCTCGCCAAGCATGGATCGGACCCGGTCTACAAGATGCTGGCTGAAAAGAAGCTGAAGCTTTTGACCGAAGCGGAGCAGACCTCGACCGCCACGCCGGACGAGATCGCCTGGGACGCGCTGAAGCAATCGACGGACGCGGCCGCGCTCACCCGCTTCATCGAGCGTTATCCCGACAGCAGACACAAGGCCGAGGCTGAAACGCAGATCGCCGCGCTCGAGCCGAAGAAGGGGCTCAATATCTCCCAGACCGGCAAGGACACGCAGGCATCGCGCGACTGCTATCTGCTGGCGGGCGAGCCGCAATCCATGCCGGGCTTCCTCGGCGTCAATTTCCTGAAGATCGATTCGGCCCGCGCGCTCACCGCCTGCGCCCAGGCGGTCAACGAAAATCCTGACGACATGATGCTCGTCAATATGCTCGGCCGCGCCCATGACGCCGGCCGCAATTACGTCGAAGCGCGGCGCAATTACCAGAAGGCCGCCGACGGCGGCAATATGTACGGGCTGACGAACCTCGCCTGGTTCTCGATCTACGGCACGGATGGCCCCGTCGATATCGAAAAGGGCAAGCAGATGTTCGAGCAGGCCGCCAATGCTGGCAATTCCTATGCCCAGGCGTCGCTCGGCTGGCTCTACCGCGAAGGTTACGGCGGCGTGCCGCAGGATTATGCCGAGGCGCTGAAATGGTACCAGGCATCGGCCAACCAGGGCTATGCCAATGCCATGGCGACGATCGGCTGGTTCTACCGCGAAGGAAACGGCGTCGCGAAGGATTTCAACCAGTCGCTCTTCTGGTATCAGAAAGCGGCCGATGCCGGCGATGCCAATGCCATGTCCTCGCTCGGCTGGGCCTACCAGAACGGGCTGGGGACGACGCAGGACTATACCGAAGCCAAGAAGTGGTACGAAAAGGCCGCCAATGTCGGCGATTCCTATTCGATGGCGCTGCTCGGCTGGTTCTACGACGTCGGCAACGGCGTGCCGCAGGACTATGTGCAGGCCCGCAACTGGTACGAAATGGCTGCGAATGCCGGCAGCGCCTATGCCATGGGCAATCTCAGCCGCCTTTATGATTTCGGCCTCGGCACGAAGGCCGACGCCAAGGAAGCGGCCCGCTGGGCAGCGGCCAGCGTCGAAGGCGGCGATCCGGCAAAGCTGCAGGAGATGAAGACTTCGCCGAACAACTTCACACCGGCGTTCCGCAAGGAAATCCAGGCGCTGCTGAAGGAGCGCGGCTACTATAGCGGCCCGCTCGACGGCGACTTTGGCGCAGCCACCCAGAATGCGATGGATCGATTGGCGAAAAAGAGCTGAGCGATATCACATAGATTGAAAAAACCAGGGCCGGGCCTGAGGAATGAGGCTCGGCCCTGGTGCGATCCGACGACGAGGGCTGCGGCTAGCGCTTGTTTTCCAAAGCCCTGAGTGCCGCCTGTCCGGCAGCATGCGCCTGCAATTGGCTGGTGAACTGGCCGGTGGCGGGATAAACCACGGCGCCGCGCTTGATGACGAAAGCCCAGCGCCCGTTGCGGCGTTTTTCGATCGTCACCCGAGTTTCCGGTTTGCTGTCGCTGTTCACATTATGCTCCCAAGGTGTTTTTCACGGCCCGCAGCTTCGGGCGAGGGCGGACTTCAAAGGTAGCACTACCGCAAAACACCGGCGGCGGGCAATTGGCCGAAGAGGGCGCACAGGCAATTGGGCCGTTGCCGAACAAGGCGGGCGGCAAGGCAACAAATCTGGCCGCCGACGGGCTTGGTCGGCTCTTGCCGGAGACTGCATGTGTGTCGCCGTTCAGCGTGGAAAATTCAACTTTGTAGCGGGCAAACGCAAAAATCCCTTGCAATGAAGGGCTCCTGACTCTAGTCAGGCGCTAACGGAGAGGTGGCCGAGTGGTCGAAGGCGCTCCCCTGCTAAGGGAGTATACCCGGAAGGGTATCGAGGGTTCGAATCCCTTCTTCTCCGCCAGTTATCTTTTGTCCGACCCGGAGACATAGGTAACCGTTTACTCCTGTAGCGTGACGCGCCTCTTCGGAATTTCGACACGATGAACCGGAACTTTGGTTTTTCCAGCATCGTGTCAAAAGCCTCTCAAAGTCCTTCCCAGCCGTTACGGAAAATCTGAAGCGCGCCTTGAAGCTTCGTTGAAGCCACTTTTATTTTTTTCCCTTTATCCAGTGGCTGCGGTATAATTCTCACCGGCCAATCCCCTAAGCACCATCGTTTGGAAGATGTGATCCGAGAGGGAGGTTCGCAGTGCTCCGTTTCGAAATCATGGATGAAAATGCGGTCGCGATGATGAGACGCGTTCTCCACGCGGAGTGCGCTCGACTTTCGGTCAATCCTGATAGCGCAATGGGCGAGGAACTTGCTCTCGTAGTCTTGACTGCGTTTCGCTCCGGGATGACCGAGGAGCGTATCACCCTTTTCCTGCGCACTCGGGATAGCTGAGTTTTGCCGATGGCAAGCGTATCGAAGTCGCCAACGCTGCCCGACCCGGCTACCGCACCGCAAGATGCCAAGACCTTAGACGCTGAATGTGCGACACGGAGCGGCAGTTCAGGTGCCCCGACAACAGAGTAGATCACTCTCGCCCTCACGCACGCGGCAGCGCAAAAAAGGCCTCTTCCAAATTGGAAGAGGCCAGCAGACTTTCCTCACAGTACCCGATTGGACTGCCAAAGTGATCGGGTGCTTGAATGATTTCTCAACAAGCGATCCCTAACAATTAACTTTATTAACTGCTTCAGGCATTGCCGACCCGGATGAAATACCGGCGCGATGGACACGTGGCAGATGGCCGGTGGCCCGTCCGTGCCAGGCGGGCGGAGATTTCCACCTCGCAGCTTCCACCGGTCACGAGTGACGTGGCTCTTCCCGTGCCCACATATGAAGTCGAAATTGCGGATCTGCACCGATGTGCCGATCCCGAATGTCCGAGCGACTGCCCACATCAACTGCGTCGGCAATCTCCTCCGCCTGGTCTGGTGATTCTGCGAATCTCTTCGCTTCATGTTCGGATGTGCATCTGATTCCACCCTCCCATGCCCTTGGATCGTGCCCGCAAGGCGCCGTCTCCCGGCTTCAGATGAGTTGCGAATCTTCCTTTTTGCGCCGGTTTTGCCCCATTTCTGCCTCGTTATGACACGCAGCGAGCGTCGAGCCGGCCTGCTAAGCTGCGGTGAACAAAGGATTTTCTTAACCCCTTGTTAAGAACTTCCGGGTGCTTGAGGCGATTTTGTGTCGTTTCAGCAACAGCGCAGGGGGAAGGGCGTATCAAACTGCATGAACTCGCAAGTTGGTGATTGCGCAGACGGTCCGGTCTTGTATTTTCAACTCCGGAAGCAAGGGCGGTTGATCGTCCGACTTCTTAAATGTTGGGGATGGGGCAGGGAACGCTGTCCTTCAGCAAAATACCCAGACCCGTTTGAAACTTTTGACTGGAGGTCAGAAATGAACATCAAGAGCCTTCTTCTCGGCTCCGCTGCGGCTCTCGCAGTAGTATCCGGCGCCCAGGCAGCTGACGCTATCGTAGCTGCTGAGCCGGAGCCCATGGAATACGTTCGCGTTTGCGACGCTTTCGGCACCGGCTACTTCTACATCCCGGGCACCGAAACCTGCCTCAAGATCGGCGGCTACGTTCGTACGCAGATCGCTTATGACGAAGACTACAACGGCACCGCTGACTGGAACCCGCTGACCCGCGGCTACCTGACCTTCGCAGCTAAGAGCGACACCGAATACGGCGCTCTGTCCGGCTACATCAACCTTGAAACCAACGACAACGGTGACACGCACCTCGACGGCGCTTGGATCAACATCGCTGGCTTCGACGTCGGTTACTTCTACAACTGGTGGGACGATGGTCTTTCGGGCGAAACCGACTCGATCGGTTCTTCCAACACCCTGACCAACGCTATCCGTTACACCTATGACGGTGGCACGTTCCAGGTTGGTGCAGCTGTTGACGAACTTCGTGGTTCGACGCTTGGTTATTCCAACGATGGACAGGCCACCAACGATGACGTCGGCGTAAGCGGTCTTCTCGGCTTCACGCTCGGCGGTGTCACGGCTCAGATCATCGGCTCCTACGACTTCAACGTTGAAGAGGCTGCCTTCCGCGCCCTCTTGACCGCTGAACTCGGCCCGGGCACGTTCGGCCTCGCAGGCGTTTACTCGACGGATCCGAACTACTTCTACGATACGGCTGAGTGGACTGTTGCTGCCGAATACAAGATCCAGGCAACCGACAAGTTCTTCATCACCCCGGCTGCTCAGTACTTCGGCGACGTCCAGACACTTGACGCCATTGGTAATAACTCGGGCGACTTCGACGGCGGTGTCGATGCATGGCGCGTTGGTGTAACCGCTGGTTACCAGATCACGGAAGGTCTGCGTACGCTTGCGACCGTCAACTACACCGAAGCTGACGAGGAAGACAACGTCCTGACTGGTTCGGAAGACAACCGTTGGACCGGTTTCCTCCGTCTGCAGCGCGACTTCTAATCTGATCTGACCTCAGTCAGTGATGGAAAGCCCGGCCGAAAGGCCGGGCTTTTTCGTTCTGGTGATAAGTGCCTCAGCTGGTCGCGGACAGCGACGCTCCTATGAAACTCCGTTGATGAACTCGCGGATCTCGGCAAGCAAATCCGGGCGGTGCAAGAGCGGGGCGTGGCCCTGGCCTGCCGCGATGACCGATCGCATTTGCGGGTGCCGCTTCGCCATCTCCGCGAATGTCGCCGGCGAGAGGATCTCGGAGTTTTCTCCACGGATCGCCATCAAGGGTACCGGTTTCAGCCCTTCGTAGAGCGCCCAGAGATCGGCCATCGGGCTGTTCTCGCTGATGCTTCTCAGCGGCTCGATCAGGGCAGGATCGAAATCCGCGATGATCATGCCGTGCTTTTCCCTGAAGATCGCCTTTGCCATGTCATTCCAGTCCGCCTCATCAAGGGCCGGGAACGAAGCGCCGTGCACACGCTTCAGACTTTCGCCCGCCTCGTGCCAGGAATGCAAAACCGGCTGCGCCTCCAGATACTGGCGGATCAGGAGCAGGCCGGATGTTTCGATGACCGGGCCGATGTCGTTGAGAATGACGCCCTGCAGCAAGGTGGGGCGCATCGCGGCAAGCAGGTGGAGGATCAGGCCGCCACGAGACGTTCCGATGAACATTGCCTTCTCAACATCGAGCACCGCGCATGCCGTGAGCACGTCCTCGGCCTCGACCGCAAGCTGATAATGGCTCTTGTCCGGGTCCCAGGCGGAAAAGCCCCGACCGCGATAGTCGAGCGCAACGACGCGGTGCGGCTTCTGCGGATGGGCGGAGAGTTGCTCCGCCAGGAGGTGGAAGTCGCGGCTGTTGCGGCTGAGGCCGGCCAGGCAAACGATCGGTAGCGCCGCCTTCGCCTGCGGGTTGTCGTGGCCGTAGTCACGGGCATAGAGCTGCAAACCGTCGCTTGCCGAAAAAAAACGTTCCGTAAAACCGGCCTTGGTCGAATGTGTCACAGGGTCTCCCTTCATTTCAGATGGGAGAACCATAACGGATAGCGGCGCGGCGGAAAGAGGGGCCGCGTCCGGTTTTTCATCTGATCAGGCCGTACATCACCGTCACGGGCTTATGGAAAATGTGCTTTAACGCCCCATGCGCAGGTCACTGACGATATCGGCCGTCTGCCCCAGTCGAGACTTGTAGACCTGGTAGTTTTCCATCACCCGCTGCACATAGTTGCGGGTTTCGGCAAAGGGGATGCGTTCGATCCAATCGACAACGTCGTCGATCGACTTGCCGCGCGGGTCGCCATAGCGGTTGATCCACTCGGGAACGCGGCGGGGGCCGGCGTTGTAGGCTATGAAGGTGAGAATATACGAGCCGCCGAAATCATCGATCTGTTCGCCGAGATAGTGTGCGCCGAGCGTCGCATTGTACGCTGTATCGGTCGTCAACCGCTCCTTGGAATAGGCAAGGCCATGGCGCCCGGCGACGCCTTTTGCCGTGCCGGGAAGAATCTGCAGCAGTCCGCGCGCGTTGGCGGGGGAAATGGCTGCGGGATTGAAGGCGCTTTCCTGCCGTGCGATTGCATAGGCAAGCGCCTTTCCGGAACCGCTGATGTTGGCGGTCGCCGGAATGACGCCGATCGGGAAGGCGAGGGCTGCGACATCGATGCCGCGGCCGAAGGCGAGTTTGCCGATCTGCAGCGACAACTGATGACCCCCGGCCTTTTCCGCCCGGGCGGCAAGGATTGCCAGTTCTCCCGGGCTCGTCAGCTCTTCCGCAAGCGCCCGATAAAGACTTTCCGCGCGCCAGGCGTGGCCGGCGGCTTCAAGGCGCGCGATGGCGCGAACCGCCTCGCGGTTTTCGAAACGCAAACGATCATCGGCGCTCGGCGACGGGTAGGTGACATTCAGTGACTTCCGGCCGAGACGGGCAGCGGCAAGCTGGCCATAAAAGGTGCCGGGCAGGGTGGCTGCCTTGGCATAAAAGTCGTCGGCATTGCCGGGCGCGCCCGCCTCTGCGGCGCGGCCCAGCCAGTACCAGGCACGCGAAACCGAGATCGGCCTGTTGGACGTCTGCAGGATGCGCTGGAAATGCCGGGCAGCGGTTGGCGCATCCTCCAGCCCGCGCAGCGCATACCAGCCGGCATGAAATTCTGCGTCGACGATATCTCCCGGATCGGCTGCAACGTGGTTCGCCGCGATCCGGTAGGCGGCCTTGAACTTGCCTTGGTCGAGCAGTCCCCGGCTGATGATCCGCTGCTCGATCCACCATTCTGCGGGGTTGACGAGGGCATCCTTGTCTTTCGGCAGGTCGGCGAGCAGCTTCGCCGCTTCCTCGTATTTTTCCTGCTTGCGCAGATATTCGACGCGAATGAACAGGTAGGCCGGCTCCTTGGCCCATGAAGGATCGACGGCCGCGATGAGCGCTGCGGCATTTTTGGCTTTTTTCGCAACGGCCACGAAGGCGCGATAGAGCGACTGGGCCTTGCCGAGATCACTGAAGCGGCCAGCCTGATCCATGCGACCGCGATAGAGCAGCATTTCCATTCGACGCTTGTGATCGGCGGTGGTGAGCAGGCTCGGAAATTCTGCAAGAATCCTGGTTTCGGTGTCCGTGTCGAGAGCGTCTTTCGACCAAAGGACGCGCAGCATTTTCGCAGCCGCGTCCGTGTCTCCCTTCGCCTGCAGTGCACGGGCAAGGATAATGGTGCCGTCGGCGGTTTCCGGTCGCGTCGTGCCAAAGGCCGAGAGCACGTCGGAGGTTGGCGGATTCTCGCGGTAAAGGGCGCGTTCGGAATTGGCGCGCAGCGCGCCCAGTCCCGGCCAGCCCTTCAACTCCCGCTGGGCCTGCGCAATTTCATAGGAGGGAACACCTTTCTGGCCGGAAACGGCGATCGCCCAGGTAAGGATGTGGCGGTCGAGCGTGCCCTTGGCCATGGCGTCGCGGGCTGCTATGGCACTCTTCGCGTCCCTGCTGGAAAGGGCATCGAGCCCCGTCTTGAGGTTTGCATCGATCGGCACCGCAGCGCTCGCCGAAGCGATCGAGCCGGTGACGTCGTGAGCAGGTGGTCGGTTGGTTTTCGCGAGGATCTGAGGCTTGAAGCGCGGCAGCGGGGCTTGGTTTTCCTGTGCGGATGCGGCGGCGGCAAGGAACGTGATCGCGGATGCACCAAGCATCGCAATCATCCGGCGAGACTTCAGTCCAGGCATCAGGAACCCCACGCTACCCCGTGTTCGTGTCTCATTTGGCGATGCAATTGCTAACGAAAGGTTACCCGCTGCCATTCGATCCCATAAATATCGGCGCATCCACGCCAGCAGGTGGTTGCGCCCTGAAATGCATAAAAACGCCGCTGATGCCGGGGAAATTGAAGGGAACCGGCGATGAATGGCGCGATAGAGTGCTTGCCGCAGGCACCTCACATGATTATGGTGCGCCAGTTTTCTAACCATGAAATGCGGCCAAAGCGTGGGTTGGTTTCAAGCTTCCCGGGCGCCGTCAGGAGTCGTGCATGTTCAAGGGGTCCATTCCCGCTCTCGTCACCCCGTTCACCGCTTCCGGAGCAGTCGATACGGATAGTTTTGCCGCGCATGTCGAATGGCAGATCAGCGAAGGCAGCCACGGCCTTGTGCCGGTCGGCACCACCGGTGAATCGCCGACCCTGTCGCATGCCGAGCATAAACGCGTGGTTGAACTGTGCATCGAGACCGCGTCAAAGCGCGTGCCGGTAATCGCAGGTGCGGGTTCCAACAACACGACGGAGGCTGTCGAACTGGCGCAGCACGCCGAAAAGGCCGGTGCCGATGCCGTTCTGGTGGTCACCCCCTATTACAACAAGCCGACCCAGAAGGGCCTTTTCGCGCATTATGCGGCGATCGCCGAGAGTGTGAAGCTGCCGATCGTCATCTACAATATTCCCGGCCGTTCGGTGGTGGATATGAGCGTCGAGACGATGGCAGCCCTTCACAAGGCCTATCCGTCGATCATGGGTGTCAAGGATGCGACCGGCAAGATCGAGCGTGTTTCCGAGCAGCGCATGGCCTGCGGGTCCGGCTTCGTCCAGCTTTCGGGCGAAGACGCGACGGCGCTGGGTTTCAACGCTCATGGCGGCGTCGGCTGTATCTCTGTTACGGCCAATGTTGCGCCGCGTCTTTGTGCTGAATTCCAGGAGGCGACGCTTGCAGGCGATTATGCCAAGGCACTGGAATATCAGGACAAGCTGATGCCGCTGCACAAGGCGATCTTCATGGAGCCCGGTCTTTGCGGCGCCAAATATGCGCTGAACCGGCTGCGCGGGATGAGCCGCACCGTCCGTTCGCCACTGCTGCCGACGCTTGAGCCGTCGACGGAAACCGCCATCCATGCAGCACTTCGCCATGCGGGGCTGATGAACTGATGGCACCCAAAGGCAGCCAGCGTGTGGTCAAGAGAATTGTCGCGGAGAACCGGAAGGCCCGCTTCAATTACGAGATCATCGACACCTACGAGGCCGGTCTGGTTCTGACCGGCACCGAGGTCAAGTCGTTGCGCGAGGGCAAAGCCAATATCGCCGAATCCTACGCCACGGATGAGGGCGGCGAGATGTGGCTGATCAATTCCTATCTGCCGGAATACCTGCAGGCGAACCGCTTCAATCATGAGCCGCGCCGCCGCCGCAAGCTGCTTTTGTCGAAACGGGAGGCCAGCCGGCTTCAGAGCGCGATCAATCGCGAGGGCATGACGCTCATTCCGCTGAAGATCTATTTCAACGATCAGGGCAGGGCCAAGCTCGAACTGGCGCTCGGCAAGGGCAAGAAGCTGCACGACAAGCGTGAGAGCGAAAAAGAGCGCGACTGGAACCGGCAGAAGAGCAGGCTTCTGAAGGATCACTGATTTCTGCAATGTGTTCAAAGAAAAAGGAGCGGCCCAAAACCGCTCCTTGCCTTTCATTCGCTGGCGTCGTCGCTGACCGTAACCGGTTCGACGACACGGGGCGCTCGCTCGGAGGGATCGCGGCCGACTTCGGCCTTGAGACTGACCAGTTCGATGAAATGATCGGCCTGGCGGCGCAGGTCGTCGGCGATCATCGGCGGCTGTGTCGACATGGTCGAGACCACCGAGACTTTGCGTCCCTTGCGCTGCAGCGCTTCGACCAGCGTCGTGAAGTCTCCGTCGCCAGAGAAGATTACAAGATGATCAACCGTTTCGGACTGTTCCATCGCGTCGATGGCCAGTTCGATGTCCATATTCCCCTTGATCTTGCGCCGACCGAGCGAATCGGTGAATTCCTTCGCAGGCTTTGTCACCACCTTGTAACCGTTATAGTCTAACCAGTCGATCAACGGGCGGATGGACGAATATTCCTGGTCATCGATCAGTGCCGTGTAATAATAGGCGCGAAGAAGATAGCCGCGCTTCTGAAAAGCCTTGAGCAGCTTGCGATAGTCAATGTCGAAACCAAGGCTTTTCGAGGCTGCGTAGAGGTTTGCGCCGTCGATGAACAAGGCGATTTTCTCGCGGGGGTCGAACATCGTTTTATCCTTTTTGTTGTCTCAATGTTTTTTGATTTTCAACCTGGCCACGCGCGAATGGGCACCAGTGGCGGAATATCCCGCTTACATTAAGAATCGAGCATATGCTAGCCATCTAAAAGATTTCTTCCATGCCCTGTCATCCAACCAGGAATTTGCTTTAGTCTAAGAAAATTCCGGTTGGAATAGCTAATTTTCGCACTTTTTTGCTAAAAATGGGAAATTTGTGGCTTTATTTAGGATTCTTTTTGCCGGATTGCCTATCCTACATCCTGTGTAGGCCACTATCCTCCCTACCGGACCGACAACGAGCTTTAGTGGGATTCGATCATCATTTATGAGGATATCAAAGCCTATCGGCTGAGCGCGCGGTAGCGCGGCGCCCGTTTCGGCACGGCAATAGGGTCGTCGCCGAATATGCGCGGATATCTTTTTTTGAAATGCAGGAAAAGCTTGAATTTTTGTGCTTTTGACTGTATCGGGCAGTTTAATTCCTGAAATCGGAGCCACGCATACCGTCAGGCCGACGGCTGGCCGGGTTCCGATCTTGTTAATCAGCGCAAGCGACGGATCATTTCAGGGTATCCGCGATTGAAGCTGCGCTCTTGAGACCCAAAGGACAGGCCATGGCCCGCGTCACTGTTGAAGATTGCATCGACAAAGTCGATAACCGTTTCGAACTCGTCCTGCTGGCAAGCCATCGCGCCCGCCTGATCTCGCAGGGGGCGGCGATCACCATCGATCGCGACAACGACAAGAACCCGGTCGTGGCTTTGCGCGAGATTGCTGAGGAGACGCTGTCTCCCGGCGACCTGAAGGAAGACCTGATCCACTCGCTGCAGAAGCATGTCGAAGTGGACGAGCCCGAGCCCGATCCGGCCTCGATGCTCGGTGGCGATGCCGCTGCGGCCTTCGCTGAAACGGCTGAGGACGACGATCAGCCGGAGCCGATCACCTTCGACCGCATGTCGGAAGAAGAGCTGCTGGCCGGCATCGAAGGCCTGGTTCCGCCGGAAAAAAGCGACGACTATTGAGCCTGTACGCCATCCGGCCTGTCGCCGGATGCGACGCTCTGACGCAATGCCGCGTTTTCGTTCAGAAATCGCGTGCCGGTATTTGCAAAGCAGTGCGCCACTCCTATGATTGGCGCACTTTTTCTTTTCCGGATATCTCCTGGAGCCGCTAGCGGATGATGCGCCAATACGAGCTCGTTGAGCGCGTTCAGAAATACAAGCCCGATGTAAACGAAGCGCTGCTGAACAAGGCCTATGTTTACGCCATGCAGAAGCATGGCCAGCAGAAGCGGGCGAGCGGCGACCCCTATATTTCCCATCCGCTCGAAGTCGCTGCGATCCTCACCGAGATGCATCTCGATGAATCGACCATCGCGGTTGCGTTGCTGCACGACACGATCGAGGATACGACGGCGACACGCGCCGAGATCGACGACCTGTTCGGCGAGGATATCGGCGCGCTTGTCGAGGGGCTGACCAAGATCAAGAAGCTCGATCTGGTCACCAAGAAGGCCAAGCAGGCGGAAAACCTGCGCAAGCTGCTTCTGGCGATTTCCGACGACGTGCGCGTGCTTCTGGTCAAGCTCGCCGACCGGCTGCACAATATGCGCACGCTTGACCACATGTCGGCGGAAAAGCGCGCCCGGATCTCCGAAGAGACGATGGATATCTACGCGCCGCTGGCCGGGCGCATGGGTATGCAGGACATGCGAGAGGAACTCGAGAACCTCTCCTTCCGCCATATCAATCCCGAAGCCTTCGAGACGGTTACCCGCCGCCTTGGCGAATTGTCGGCGCGCAATGAAGGGTTGATCAAGAAGATCGAGGACGAACTGGGCGAGCTCATTCTCGCACGCGGGCTGGTGGGCGCCGTCGTCAAGGGCCGGCAGAAGAAACCGTATTCGGTCTTCAAGAAGATGCAGTCGAAGTCGCTCTCCTTCGAGCAGCTGTCCGACGTCTGGGGCTTCCGCATCATCGTTGCCGACATACCCGACTGCTACCGCGCACTCGGCATTGTCCACACGCGCTGGCGCGTCGTGCCGGGACGGTTCAAGGACTACATCTCGACGCCGAAGCAGAACGACTATCAGTCGATTCATACGACGATCGTCGGGCCATCCCGCCAGCGCATCGAACTGCAGATCCGCACACGGCACATGCACGAGATCGCCGAATACGGCATTGCCGCTCATACGCTTTACAAGGACAGCGTCGAGCCGGCCGGCGACACGAAGCTTTCGCCGAAGTCGAACGCCTATTCCTGGCTGCGCCGGACGATCGAGTCCCTGGCGGAAGGCGACAATCCGGAAGAGTTTCTCGAGCATACCAAGCTTGAACTCTTCCAGGACCAGGTCTTCTGTTTCACCCCGAAAGGGCAGTTGATCGCGCTGCCGCGCGGCGCAACGCCGATCGACTTCGCCTATGCCGTGCATACCAATATCGGCGACACCTGCGTCGGCGCCAAGATCAACGGCCGCATCATGCCGCTGGTTACACGGCTGACCAACGGTGACGAGGTCGAGATCGTCCGCTCGGGCATCCAGGTTCCGCCGCCGGCCTGGGAGGAAATCGTCGTCACCGGCAAGGCGCGGGCCGCCATCCGCCGCGCCACCCGTGCTGCCGTGCGCAAGCAATATTCAGGGCTTGGCTACCGCATTCTCGAACGCACCTTCGAGCGGGCGGGCAAGTCGTTTACCCGCGAGGCGATGAAGCCGGTCCTGCATCGTCTCGGCCACAAGGATATCGAGGACGCGATCGCATCCGTCGGTCGCGGCGAGCTTTCCTCGCTCGACGTGCTGCGCGCCGTCTTCCCCGATCATCAGGACGAGCGCGTTACCATAAAGCCGCAGGACGAAGGCTGGTTCAACATGCGCAGCGCCGCCGGCATGGTGTTCAAGCTGCCGAACCGGCCGAAGGACATGTTCGACATGCTTGAGGGTGAGGGCCCCGAAGCGCTGCCCATTCGCGGGCTCTCGGGCAATGCCGAAGTTCATTTCAGCGCCTCGGGTGCCGTGCCGGGGGACCGCATCGTCGGCATCATGGAAAAGGACAAGGGTATCACGATCTACCCGATCCAGTCGCCCAGCCTGCAGAAGTTCGATGACGAGCCGGAGCGCTGGATCGATGTGCGCTGGGACCTCGACGAAGCGAACAACACCCGCTTCATGGCGCGCATACAGATCAACGCGCTGAACGAACCGGGCACGCTTGCCGAAATTGCCCAGTCGATTGCCACCAGCGACATCAACATCCGCACCCTGTCTATGGGCCGGGTGGCCGCGGATTTCAGCGAGTTCCAGCTTGATCTCGAAGTATGGGATCTGCGCCAGCTCAATCACCTGATCACGCAAATCCGGGAATTGCCCAGCGTTTCCACCGTCAAGCGCGTCTTTGAATGACGCGCTTTTACGGCGCTGCCGAGCAGGAAAAACCTCGTCTTTCCCGCTCCTGAATGATCGGTTGTTCAAAGCGCTGCTTCGTGGGAACATACCATTCTTCGCGGACGGAGGGTGCAATGCGTGTATTGCGGCGAGCACTGGCTTTCGGTTTTGTCCTGGGTTTGCCGGCGGATTTTTCGACCGCGGCAGATGCCAATCTTCAATTGTTTGGGCGGGATATCGGCAAGGAGAAGGCCTTTGCCTGCTATGCCCGGACCTATACCAAGGCGCATCTCGCCAGTCATCCTGATCAGAATGTCCGCGACATGATGGTTTTCGTGGACAGCTACGAGGATGAGAGCGGTGCCGGCCGCCAGTATGTTTTGGGCATGTCGGTGAATTTCCGCCAGTTGAAGAGGCCCTACAGCGCCTATGGCGGCTGCGCTGCCGGTACGGACGGAAAGCAGGCCCTGCACTGCGGCATCGATTGCGACGGCGGCACCATCGGTGTTCGCATCAAGGACAAGAATTCCATTCTTCTCGATATTCCCGATGGCGCGCGGGTCAGTGACGATCAGAGCGAGGAGGAATTGAGCGACCTTCCCGAAGGCGCCAAGTTCGGATCGGACGACAAGATTTTCCGTCTCGACCGCGCAGCACTTTCCACCTGCCTGCCGCTTGCTTTTGACGAGCAAACCAAGGCCGCTCTCCTCGCGGCGCATTGAGGGGGCGCCATGTCGATCAAACGCCGGACTGTCTTCACGCGCGCCCTGACCGCGCCGCTTGCCGCGCTCTTTGCTGGACGCGTCGCGTCCGCCGCGACGGCATCGCCCGCTGCCGGGAGGCAGAAGGTCGTCTATCACCTTGCCGATACCGAGAAGGTGATGTTTGTGCTTGGCAATATCCGCAACCATATAGATGGCATGGGCGGCCCCCAGGCGGTGGATATCGTCCTGGTGGTGCACGGCCCGGCACTGGCTCTGTTTCGCAAGATCAAGGCCAATCCCAAAACCGCCGCGCAGCTGGCCAGCATAAGCGGGGACGGGGTTCGCATGGCCGCCTGCGGCAATACGATGACCGCGCAGAACCTGGAGGTCGCCGATCTGCTGCCCGGCTTTGTGCGCGCCGACGAGGGCGGCGTCGTTCTTATCGCGAAGCTTCAGACCGAGGGCTACGTCTACATTCGGCCTTGATCGGCGGCAGGTCAGCATAGTCGGACGGCAATTGCCCTGAAAATATGCAATTTTGGGGCGGAATGGCGGGTGTCATGCACCTATTGCATGGCTGCCGCCTCTTTGTAGCTCTGGTGAATAAGCTCTGCCTCATCTATCTTCAGCGTCGGGAGGTAAACGAAAAGAGGTTTACCATGTTTAAGCAACTGAAGAAAATCACCGGCGCCCTGCGCGTACCGTCCGTCGAAGAACGTGAAATGAACTATCTCAATGGTTCGCTCGACCGGATCGATCTGGAATACCGTCAGCGTCAGGTTGACCGCGGCCTGTTCCGTAACTCCTTCTAAGTCATGCTGCCGTCCGGCTGCCTGCGACTGCAGGCTGCCGGGACCCATGCAATAAACGCATGTCAGACTGGGCTCCTGCGCATGACGTGAAGGCGCCGCGAGCGCCGGGCATGATCGCCTCTGCGGCAAATCGCGCTTGGCCGCGCCGGAATGCTGATTTTCCCGTGGCCGCCATTGAACAGCCACATCCGCATCGTCTATCAGGACAGCATGTTGTTCAGACGCAAGAAGCCCGCAACCTTGTCGGGAAGGCTCCGTGAGTTTCTGTGGCCGCGAAAGGGCTTTTCCCGCGGCGTGCGGTATTTGTCGATGCGCGTGTTGCGGCTATCGTCCTCTCCGCATTCCATCGCCGTCGGCGTTGCTGCCGGCGCTGCGTCTTCGGCAACGCCGTTTATCGGCTTTCACATCCTCATCGCTCTTGCTGTTGCCTATCTCTTGTCGGGCAATCTGATCGCGGCCGGTATAGCGACCGCGCTTGCCAACCCGCTGACCATTCCGGTCATTCTCGTCGCCACCTACGAGGTCGGCGTGGTGATGCTTGGTGCCGGCGGCAGGGGTGCGCTGACCGGGGAAGAGATTGTCCATAGGCTGAGCCATCTCGAACTGGCGCATTTATGGGAGCCGTTGCTCAAGCCGATGTTGATCGGCTCCGTGCCGATTGCAGCCGCAAGTGCTGCGGTTTTCTATGTCCTGGCCTTCTATGCCGCCAAACTCTTCCAGTCCCGCCGCCAGGTCCGGCGGTCCGGCAAGGCACAGCATCGCACGGCGGGATCGGCAAACGGGCTTTGATTCTCACGAATTTTTAACTTGGCAGGCGGCTGTCTGTTTGCTCTTGTCCAGCGAGGCTCGCCTCCACTCTGATAAGGTATTTTCGTTTCAATGATTATCGGCATCGGCAGTGACCTGATCGATATCAGGCGGATTGAAAACTCGCTCGAGCGTTTCGGCGAGCGGTTCAGCCAGCGCTGTTTCACCGAGATTGAAATCCGGAAATCCGAGGGCCGGAAAAACCGCGCCGAATCCTATGCCAAGCGGTTTGCGGCGAAGGAGGCCTGTTCCAAGGCGCTGGGAACGGGCATGGCGCAGGGCGTGTTCTGGAAGGACATGGGTGTCGTCAATCAACCGGGCGGCAAGCCGACGATGCAACTGACCGGCGGTGCTGCCGAAAGGCTTGCGGCAATGCTGCCGGCCGGCCATCGCGGCGTCATCCACCTCACCATCACCGATGACTACCCTCTGGCGCAGGCCTTCGTGATAATCGAAGCTCTGCCCGTTGCCCCGGATAAAGGAAGCGTTTAGAGCATGTCCGCATGAAGCGGACCGAGAATGGGCGTGTGCAAATATCTGTCGAGCAACCTGAGTGAAATTCCGTTCGCAAATAGACCGCAGGCAAAATCTTCGTTCGACACGGACATGGTGCGAGCAATGATCAGATCAAGGAACGACGGCGTGGCAGAGAAAATAGAAAAGAAGCAGAGTGGCCTTTGGGAAAACGTCAAGGTCATTATCCAGGCGCTTCTCTTGGCTGTGGTGATCCGCACCGTCTTCTTCCAGCCGTTCACCATTCCCTCCGGTTCGATGATGCCGACGCTGCTTGTCGGCGATTACATCTTCGTCAACAAGTTCGCCTATGGCTATTCCAAATATTCCCTGCCGTTCGCGCCGGACCTGTTCAGCGGCCGGATTTTCGCCAGCGAGCCGAAGCGCGGCGATGTCGTCGTGTTTCGTTTCCCGCCGAACCCCGACATCGACTACATCAAGCGCCTGATCGGCCTGCCGGGCGACAGGATCCAGGTTCGCGACAGCATTCTCTACGTCAACGACAAGCCCGTTCCGCGCGTGCCGGACGGCGCCTTCCGCGCCGACGATCAATACGACACGGGCGCCGAAGTTCCGGTCTATCGCGAGACGCTGGACAACGGCGTGAGCTTTGACACGCTAGACCAGTTTCCGGATACGCGCGGCGACAACACCCGCGAGTTCATCGTTCCGGAAGGCCACTATTTCATGATGGGCGACAACCGCGACAACTCGGCCGACAGCCGTTTCGATGTCGGTTTCGTGCCCGCCCAGAACCTGGTCGGCCGCGCCAGCATGATCTTCTTCTCGCTTGGCCACGACACCTCGTTCCGCGAAGTGTGGAAGTGGCCGACGAACCTTCGCTACGACCGCCTTTTCAAGGCCGTCGAATGAGTAAGGGCCGTCCGCTGAACACGCAGGACCGGGAGCGCCTTGAAGCTGCGATCGGCTACAGCTTCGTTCAGAAGGAACGGCTCGACCGGGCGCTGACCCATGCCAGCGCCCGCAATGCCAAGGGCTCCAACTACGAACGGCTGGAATTCCTCGGCGACCGGGTCCTCGGGCTTTGTGTCGCCGAGTTGCTGTTCGACACATTCAAGGAGGCGAGCGAAGGCGAGCTTTCCGTTCGTCTGAACCAGTTGGTCAGCGCCGAAAGCTGCGCGCTCATTGCCGATGCGCTGTCACTGCATCTCTTCATCCGCACCGGTGCTGACGTCAAGAAGCTCACCGGAAAACACATGCTGAATGTGCGGGCCGATGTGGTAGAGTCGCTGATCGCGGCGATCTATCTCGATGGCGGCCTGGAAGCGGCGCGGGGGTTCATCCAGCGCCACTGGTCGGCGCGGGCAAGCCGGGTCGATGGTGCACGCCGCGACGCCAAGACCGAACTGCAGGAATGGGCACATGCCAAGTTCGGCGTGACGCCGAGCTACCGTATCGACGACCGGTCCGGACCGGATCACGATCCGCGTTTCACGGTGACGGTGGAGATACCAGGCATTGCGCCGGCAACCGGCATCGACCGCTCCAAGCGTGCCGCCGAACAGGTAGCAGCCACCAAGATCCTGGAGCGGGAAGGCGTCTGGAAGACAGCGACGACGGCCTGATCTGTCCGGAGGAAAAATCCTCCTGAAAGATCAGGCAATCCTTTGATAGCATGCGATCCTGCGCGCCGTTGCGGCGCCCGGCGCACAATCGGAAATTACGGATACGATGAGCGAAAATACTGTAGAGACCGCCGCAGCCGAAGGCGCTGCCACCCGTTCCGGCTTCGTGGCGCTGATCGGCGCCACCAATGCCGGCAAGTCCACGCTGGTCAACCGCCTGGTCGGCGCCAAGGTGTCGATCGTCAGCCACAAGGTACAGACGACCCGCGCCATCGTGCGTGGCATCGCCATCCACAAGCGGGCGCAGATCGTCTTCATGGACACGCCCGGCATCTTCAAGCCCCGCCGCCGTCTCGACCGTGCCATGGTGACGACCGCCTGGGGCGGCGCCAAGGATGCCGACGCCATCATGATGCTGATCGACAGCGAGCGCGGGCTGAAAGGCGACGCCGAGACGATCCTCGAAGGCTTGAAGGAAGTCGAACAGCCGAAGATGCTGGTCCTCAACAAGATCGACCAGGTTTCGCGCGAGGACCTCTTGAAGCTCGCAGCCGCGGCCAACGAATATGTCGAATTCGAACGCACTTTCATGATTTCGGCGCTCAACGGCTCCGGTTGCGACGATGTGCTCGACTATCTCGCCATGAAGCTGCCCGAAGGTCCCTGGTACTATCCGGAGGATCAGATTTCCGATCTGCCGATGCGCCAGCTCGCTGCGGAAATCACCCGCGAGAAGCTCTTCCTGAGGCTGCACCAGGAACTTCCCTATTCCTCGCATGTCGAGACGGAGAAATGGGAAGAGCGCAAGGACGGCTCGGTGCGCATCGAGCAGGTGATCTATGTCGAGCGTGACAGCCAGAAGAAGATCGCGCTCGGCAAGAACGGCGAGGCGATCAAGGCGATCTCCATGGCCTCGCGCAAGGAACTCTCCGAAATCCTCGAACAGCCGGTCCATCTGTTCCTGTTCGTCAAGGTGCGCGAAAACTGGGGCGACGACCCCGAGCGCTTCCGCGAAATGGGACTGGAGTTCCCGAAGTAAAAAGAGGCGCCGGCAACGGCGCCTTTTTCCTGTCTCATATGACCTTCAAGCCGACGCGCCGCTCGAGTTTTTCCGCATCTTCCTTGCGCTCGCTGTAGCGATCGGTGAGATAGCCGGAGATGTCGCGCGTCAGCAGCGTGAATTTCACCAGTTCCTCCGTCACGTCGACGACGCGATCGTAATAGGAGGACGGTTTCATCCGGCCGTTGGTGTCGAATTCCTGAAAGGCCTTGGCGACGGAGGACTGGTTGGGAATGGTGATCATCCGCATCCAGCGTCCGAGAATGCGCATTTGGTTGACAGCGTTGAAGCTTTGCGAACCGCCCGAGACCTGCATGACGGCAAGCGTGCGACCCTGCGTCGGGCGGATCGACCCGACAGAAAGCGGAATCCAGTCGATCTGGGCCTTCATGATGCCGCTCATGGCACCGTGCCGCTCCGGGCTTACCCAGACTTGGCCCTCCGACCATTGCGAGAGATCCCTCAGTTCCTGCACCTTCGGATGGCTGGCTGGAGCTGCATCGGGCAGAGGCAGCCCTTCCGGATTGAAGAAGCGGACCTCCGCGCCGAAATGCGTAAGCAGGCGGCCGGCTTCCTCGGCCAGCAGGCGGCTGTAGGATACGGTTCGAAGCGAGCCATAAAGAATGAGAATGCGCGGCGGATGCGTCGAGAACGGCCGGCGCAGCGCCTCGCGGTCAGGCAGGCGCAGGTGCTGCTCATGAGCTGCCGGTAGATCAGACAAGGCGCTTGCCCTCGGCATCGAGCACCTGCTCGCCGTCTTCCTTGGCGAAGGGCCCCTTGTGCGTCTCCGGCAGGACATCGAGAACGACTTCGGACGCCCGGCAGAGCCGCGTGCCGATCGGCGTGATGACGAAGGGCCGATTGATCAGGATCGGATGCACCAGCATCGCGTCCAGAAGCGCATCATCGTTGAGTGCGGGATCGGCAAGGCCGAGCTCGTCGAAGGGCGTTCCCTTTTCGCGGATAGCCTCGCGCACACTGAGCCCGGCATCGGCGATCATCGCTTTCAACGCGTCCCGGCTTGGCGGGGTGTGGAGATACTCGATCACCGTGGGTTCGATGCCGGCGTTGCGGATCATTGCCAGGGTGTTGCGGGAGGTGCCGCAATCGGGGTTGTGATAGATGGTAACGGTCATGATGGCCTCGGATGTGGGGTGGCTATGCGTTGGCGGAGGGCTGCCGCAGCAGCCAGTTCATCAGGGCAAGGGCGCAAAGAGCCCCCACAATTTCCGCGAGGACGAAGCCCGGGAGATCGAGCGGGCGAATGCCCGAAAATGTGTTGGTCAGTGATCGGGCCATCGCCACGGCTGGATTGGCGAAGGAGGTGGACGCCGTGAACCAGTAGGCGGCGGTGATGTAGAGCCCGACCAGCCACGGCACGTTTTTCGGATCGGACCGGATGCCGCCGAGGATCACGGCGACAAGGCCGAACGTGGCCACGCCTTCGGAAAACCACTGTGCGCCTCCGGTTCGCACCTTCAGCGAGGCCTCGACCGGTGCCAGATCGAACATCAGATGCGCCGCGACCGTTCCGGCGATGCCGCCCAGGCATTGTGCGACGATGTACAATGCCAGCTCGCGCCGCGGCAATTGACGCTTCAGCGCGAAAACCAGTGAGACGGCCGGGTTGAAATGCGCACCGGAGATCGGCCCGAAGATGGTGATCAGCGCCACCAGGATGGCGCCGGTCGCGAGCGTGTTGCCAAGCAGGGACAGCGCGACATCATCCGTCAATGTATCGGCCATGATGCCCGATCCGACCACGGTCGCGACCAGCAGGCAGGTTCCGAGTGCTTCGGCAAAGACGCGACGTTGAAAGTTGTATGCGGACATCACCCTGCCTTCGCCGGGCTGATCGTTGCCCCTTCCATGGCGCCGATCTGGCGTAGGTGCGTTTCCATCGCCAGCTTGTCGATCGAGCTGTGTGGCAGGGCGAGAAACGCCGTGATGCGGTTTTTCAGGAACCGGGCGGCCTGCGAGAAGGCGCGCTCCTTCTCGAACTCGCTGCCTTCCACGGCTGCAGGATCCTCGACGCCCCAATGCGCCGTCATCGGATGTCCGAGCCAGACAGGGCAGGCTTCACCGGCCGCGTTGTCGCAAACCGTAAAGATAAAATCCATCTGCGGCGCTCCGTCGGCGGCAAAGACGTCCCAGCTCTTGGAAGTGAAGCCGGTGGACGGATAGCCAAGCGCGCTGAGTTCCCTCAGGGCGAGCGGATGAACGGTCCCCTTCGGATAGCTGCCGGCCGAATAGGCCTTGAAGCGGCCTTTACCTTCGGCATTCAGAATGGCCTCGGCGAGAATGGAACGGGCTGAGTTTCCGGTGCACAGGAAGAGCACGTTGTATATTCGGTCAGGCATTGGCTTTTTCCTTTGGACTACAGCAGGGGACGAGGTCAGCAATCAGCGGCGCGCAGAGATCCGGATGGCCGGCGCAGCAATCTTTGAGAAGAAACGTCACGACAGCGCGCAGGCTGTCGAGGCTGGCGCGGTAGACGATGGACCGGCTTTGCCGCTCCGCCGTGATGAGGCCCGCCCGCTGAAGGGTCGCCAGATGCGTCGACATGGTGTTGTGCGGAATGCCGAGCAGCCGGGCGATTTCCCCGGCGGGCAGGCCACCGGGTTCGCGGGAGACAAGCAGCCGGAAGGCATCCAGGCGAGTGCCCTG
Source organism: Rhizobium giardinii bv. giardinii H152 (assembly GCF_000379605.1). Taxonomy (GTDB): domain Bacteria; phylum Pseudomonadota; class Alphaproteobacteria; order Rhizobiales; family Rhizobiaceae; genus Pararhizobium; species Pararhizobium giardinii. The sequence goes on from NZ_KB902735.1 coordinate 241,171, forward strand.
GGCGAGAGCTGCAAAAGCGTTGACGGTGTTATTATTGTCCATATGTCGAGAAATATCGACATGCGAACTCCGCGTCAAGACGGAGCCGCCAGTTCGGCGCTCTGTGCCGATCGTCGAACAGTCTGTCGAGCAAACACCGCCTTGTCGTTCCTGCAGGCACGGTTAATTTTCGAACGAAATGAAGCGCTCGGCGTTTCAAGTCTGAATGGGATAAACACGATGCCGCAACTGGTCGATGGAAAATGGGAAACGGGCGATGTCGCCGCCAGCGAGATGAAGAACGGCGCCTTTCATCGCGAACCCACCCGCTTCCACAACTGGGTCACGGCCGATGGCACGCCGGGACCGGATGGCCAGCCGGCGCTTCCCGCCGAAGCTGGGCGTTATCACCTGTTCGTCGCTTTCATCTGCCCGTGGGCGTCCCGCACGCTGTTGATGCGCAACCTGAAGGGCTTGCAGGACATTATTTCCGTGTCCGTCGCCGAACCGGAGCTCGGCGAAAACGGCTGGACCTATGCAGAGCCGCAGGATGCCGGCCCGCGCGTCGCAAAGATCCGTTACCAGCATGAGCTCTACACGGCATCCGACCCGCATTATACCGGCAAGGTCTCCGTCCCGGTACTTTGGGACCGGAAGGAAGGCCGCATCGTGAACAACGAATCCGCCGATATCATTCGTATCCTCAACAAGGCCTTCAATCATCTGACGGGCAACAGGCTCGATTTCTACCCGGAGACGCTACGCCGGGAAATCGACCGCTGGAACGCGCCGATCTATGAGAAGGTCAACAACGGCGTCTACCGGGCCGGTTTCGCCAAGACGCAATCAGCCTATGAAGAGGCCGTGACGAGCCTCTTTGACATGCTCGATACGATCGAAGCGCACCTCTCGCAGAGCCGCTACATCGCCGGCGTCCACTTCACCGAGGTCGATATCCGGCTGTTCGTCACACTGATCCGCTTCGATTGCGCCTATCACGGCGCCTTCAAATGCAATCTGCGGCGGCTGGAGGATTATCCGAACCTGTCGAACTATTTGCGGGAGATTTACCAGTGGCCCGGCATCCGCGACACGGTGCGGATCGATCAGATCAAGCGGGGCTATTATTCGCTCGTCCATATCAATCCGACGAAGATCGTGCCGCTCGGCCCCGTGCTTGATCTCGACCAGCCGCACGACAGGGCACGTCTCAGCGGTCAGGGCGTGGTTACCCTTTGATTTCGTTTGCTTACTAAGAAAATAAATTGCCCATCGACTTGCCGCAGCCATTGCGAAAAGGCGAAACCGCGCTAGTTTAATACCCGTTCTGATGGATAAGGTTCCCGATCGGGAGCGCCCAGACGATCTGCCCGGCATGCCGACTGGCGGTGTTACGATAGCGTCCAGCACGGCTTTTTTCCGGCGGCGCCAATGGCGTTCCAGCTCCGGTTTCCGTCCCCGGATTTTCCGGCGACACGTGAGACTGCCACCCCGCGAATATCCAGCGGAACGATCCGATGGGTTGTGGTCGAGGTCTGGAATGAGCACGACATTTCTGAAGCTGCTTCGCCGGCTGGTTCAAAAAGGCAATCTGCGCATTGCCCTTTCTTCTGGAGAACAGGCTGTCCTTGGTGATGGCTCCGGCGAGCCTGTTGCGCTGCGGATGATCGATGAAGAGGCCGAAAAGGCGATCCTGCGCGATCCGGGCCTGAAATTCGGGGAGATGTATGTCGACGGGCGCGTCGTCATCGATGAAGGCAACATTTTCGACGTCATTTCGATGATGAAGGCCAATGGGCTCGAACGGGCAGCGACCGTCAGCAACACGGTCACCGCCCTTCTGCATGTCGCCGAGCAGCAGGTCAAAAGCCGCCTGCCGGTTAATCGCAACAAGCACAATGTCGCCCATCACTACGATCTCGATGGCAAGCTGTTCGATCTGTTTCTCGATCAGGATTGGCAATACTCCTGCGCTTATTTCGATCCGCCCGACATCGGCCTTGATGAGGCGCAGACGGCGAAGAAGCGCCACATCGCCGCAAAGCTGCTGCTGAAGCCAGGCCAAAGCGTGCTGGATGTGGGCTCCGGCTGGGGCGGCATGGCGATGTATCTTGCCGAATCGTCGGGCGTCGAGGTCACCGGCATCACGCTCAGCGAGGAGCAATTGAAGGTTTCCCGCGGGCGGGCGGCAAAGCGCGGGCTCGCCGGCCGCGTTCGCTTCGAATTGCAGGACTATCGGACCATGGCGAACCAAAAGTTCGACCGCATCGTCTCCGTTGGCATGTTCGAGCATGTCGGAATGGCCAATTACGGCAATTTCTTCAGCAAGATGGCAGAACTTCTTGCCCCAAAGGGGGTGATGCTCCTGCATTCGATCGGCCAGGCGGAAAAACCTTGGGCGACCAATCCCTGGATCGAGAAATACATCTTTCCCGGCGGCTATATGCCGGCCCTGTCGGAGGTCGTGCCGGCAGTCGAGAAGGCGCGGCTGATGATCAAGGATATCGAGATCCTGCCGATGCATTATGCCCAGACGCTGCGGGCCTGGCGCGACCGCTTCACGGCGCGCAAGGAGGAGGCGATCCGCCTCTATGACGAGCGCTTCTTCCGCATGTGGGAGTTCTATCTGGCGGCCTCCGAAACTGCCTTCATCTACGACAAGCTGCTGATCTTCCAGATCCAGCTTTCGCGCGAGCAGGACGCGGTACCTTATACCCGCAACTATATCGGCGAGCGCGAGGCGGCGCTGCGCGAGTTCGAAAAGACGCGTCCGCCGCTGGAGCGGGTCGAGTTCTGAGCCGCCGGCGGTGGCAGGGGACGGCATCATCCTTCTGTGGACGTCTGGTGGCTGGTGACCGCCTTCACTTGGCCTTCATCGCATGTGCCTCTATGGTTCCTGCCACCTCATCAGATCACGGAATGCCATGCCCCTGCCTTCAAAGCCCATTGCCGTTCTCATCGCCCAGGAAATCAAGGCCACGCCTGCGCAGGTGATCGCAGCCATCGAGCTGCTCGACGAGGGCGCGACCGTTCCCTTCATCGCCCGTTATCGCAAGGAGGTGACCGGCGGTCTGGACGACACGCAATTGCGTGATCTGGCCGAACGTCTCGTCTATCTGCGCGAACTGGAAGCCCGCCGCACCTCGATCCTCGACTCGATCCGCAGTCAGGACAAGCTGACGGAAGAGCTGGAAGCCAAGATCGCCGCCGTCACCACGAAGGCGGAACTGGAAGATATCTACCTGCCCTACAAGCCGAAGCGGCGAACCAAGGCGGAAATCGCCCGCGAGCGCGGACTGGGGCCGCTGGCGGAGGCTATTCTGGCCGACCGCTCCGTCGCGCCAGCAGACCGCGCATCGGCCTTCATCACGGCGGAGGTGCCGGACGTCAAGGCGGCACTCGATGGCGCCCGCGACATCATTGCCGAGGGGATCACCGAAAATGCCGACCTGCTCGGCCGCCTGCGCGCCCATATGCGGCAGGTCGCGTTTTTGCGCGCCAGGGTTGTTGACGGCAAGCAGGAGGCCGGCGCCAAATTCTCCGACTATTTCGACCATTCCGAACGCTGGGCAACCGTTGCCGGCCACCGGGCGCTTGCCATGTTGCGCGGCTGGAACGAGGAGTTCCTCTCGGTCGATATCGTCGTCGATCAGGACGACACCTCGCCGGTCAAGCCGGTCGAGCGTATCATCGCCGCCGCCTACACCGTCGGCGGCACGCTGCCGGGCGACAAGTGGCTGATGGAGGTGATCGGCTGGACCTGGCGCGTCAAGCTGTCGATGTCGCTGTCGCTCGACCTGATGCGCGAAATGCGAGAACGGGCGGAAGAGGAGGCGATCCATGTCTTCGCCCGCAATCTGAAGGATCTGCTGCTTGCTGCTCCCGCCGGTTCGCGCGCGACGATGGGCCTCGATCCCGGTATCCGCACAGGCGTCAAGGTCGCGGTCGTCGACGGCACCGGCAAGCTGCTCGAGACGACGACGGTCTATCCGTTCCCGCCGAAGAACGACATTCGCGGCGCCCAGGCAGAGCTCGCGAGCCTTGTGCGTAAATATGCGATCGAACTGATCGCCATCGGCAACGGCACGGGCAGCCGCGAGACGGAACGCCTCGTCGCCGACATGCTGGGCCAACTGCCGGCGGGACCGAAGCCCACCAAGGTCATCGTCTCGGAAGCCGGTGCTTCGGTCTACTCTGCCTCGCAAGCGGCCGCTGACGAATTCCCGGGCCTCGATGTTTCCCTGCGCGGTGCCGTCTCGATTGCCCGCCGCCTGCAGGATCCGCTGGCCGAACTGGTGAAGATCGAGCCGAAATCGATCGGCGTCGGCCAGTATCAGCACGATGTCGACCAGGGCCGTCTGAGCCGCTCGCTCGACGCCGTCGTCGAAGACGCGGTGAACGCAGTCGGCGTCGATCTGAATACCGCTTCGGCGCCGCTGCTTGCCCGTGTCTCCGGTCTCGGCAAATCGTCCGCCGAGGCGATCGTTGCCCACCGCGATGCGACCGGCCCCTTCGAGAGCCGCAAGGAATTGATGAAGGTGCCGCGGCTCGGCGCCCGCACCTTTGAGCAATGCGCCGGTTTCCTGCGCATCCCCAATGGCAAGGAGCCGCTGGATGCATCCTCCGTGCATCCGGAAGCCTATGGCGTGGCGAAGAAGATCGTCGCCGCCTGCGGTCGCGATCTGCGCGCCATCATGGGCGACAGCGCCATCCTGAAAAGCCTCGACCCGCGCACCTTCGTCGACGAGCGCTTCGGCCTGCCGACGGTCAAGGATATTCTCGCTGAACTCGAAAAGCCCGGCCGCGACCCGCGACCAAGCTTCAAGACCGCGACCTTTGCCGATGGCATCGACGACATCAAGGACCTGAAGCCCGGCATGCTGCTGGAAGGCACCGTCACCAATGTCGCGGCCTTTGGCGCCTTCGTCGATATCGGCGTCCACCAGGACGGGTTGGTCCACGTTTCCCAGCTCGCCGACCGTTTCGTCAAGGATCCGCATGAGGTGGTCAAGGCTGGCGATGTCGTCAAGGTGCGTGTCACCGAGGTCGATGTCCCCCGCAAGCGCATCGGCCTAACCATGCGCAAGGACGGCGCCGCAGAGCAAGGCGGCCGCGAGGCGAGGCGCGACGCAAAGGCAGATCACCAGGGCCGCCAGAACCAGGCCCGTGCGCCGCAGCCGAAGCCGCAGGCCCCGTCGCAGGGCGCTTTCGGCGCTGCGCTGGCCGAGGCCATGAAACGCAAATGACGGGTTGAGGCCCCCCCGGTTGCTGCCTGCATAATTCCGAAGGAAATTATGCAGCAGTTTCAAAATGCTGAGCGCCGCTTGGCGCGTCAGGTTTGACGCGCGGCGCGTAGCGGCAGCAGCCGAGCAGCGCTCTATCGTGCCGGTACCAGCGATAGCGTGGAGGTGACGCCATCCGGTGGAACGAGGCCGCGCCAGCTGATCCGCACCGCTTCCACCTTTATGCCGAAAGCCGGGGAATGCCAGCCGCCTTCGCCGATGTCGCCACCTGCCTTGATGGCAATGTCCCCAGGCGCCGTGAAGGACAGGATCGCAATCGTTTCCCCGCCTTGCGAAATCAGGACGGTGCCGTCCTTCAGCTGCGCGTGCCATTCGGGCGCGAGCTGGAAGACGATCTCCGCCTCCAGGCCTACAGTGCCGGTCAACTCGTCACGGATCGCGAAGCCCGCCGGCGTCGAAGACAGCGTGCGGCGATGCTCGGCACCAAACCGCTTCCGATAGCCATCGTGGCTTGCAACGACCGACCAGTTTTCTCCGCCGGTCGCGGTTTCCAATGTGGTGACGGCTTTGTGCGACCAGTTGAAGGAACCCGACATCGTGCTCTGGTCGGCGCCGCCGATGTTGAGCGTATTGTGGGCACGGGTGCCGCGGAACCAGTCCCGCCAGTCGCCGCCGGCGTGGTAGAGATAGGTGCCAGGATCGACGAACAGCGGCGCGCCATCGATGCTGACGATTATCGACAGCGCATCGGCATGGCCATGGGCGGCGATGGAGAGATAGCCGAGCGGCGCATGATCGAACACGATGCCGAGTTCGCGGCCGGCCTTGCCTTCGCGGATGATCGTATAGCCGCCATCGGCAAACGTGCGCAACCCTGACGGCAAAGCGCCGCCGGTCGTAGCGGAGCCGAACAGCGCGTCGCGCAGATCGTATTCCGGCGGTCGCGGCCCCGCCGGTGGCTTACCCAGATGGCCGCTAATCGCTGCTGCGACCGAGGCTGCATAGGCGGGTTCATGTCGCGCCAGCGTAATGACGCGGCCCTCGTCGTCGTCGCAGATGCTGGGAACGCGCCCCTCAGCATTGGAAAGCCAGGCGATATACTCGGCAAACTGCATCAGCCGCGCATCGACCGTCGTGCCGAGTGGCTGACCGCTTTCCTTCGCGACCAGGCTGCAGAGCAGGACGAATTCTACCGTGAAGGCGCCGTAGGTCGGTGACTGTTCGGCGCCGACGCCGTCGGCGAGGATCTGTTTCGACACTTCCCGGACGAGCAGGCGGCGCATCTTGTCTTCAAGCTTCTTGGCTTGCGGCAGTTCCGGCATGGCGCGGGCGATGAGGAACTCGCCGGCGATTTCCGCGACGAGATGGTTGTTGGCCGACGAAAAGCGCGAAGGATAGCGCGACATCCACACCTGATGCGCATGCAGGATCGCGCGGATTTGCGCGGTGCATGAAGCTGAAAGCGACGATCCGCAGAAGCTCGCAACGATGAGCAGGCTGATGGCGCGAAGGGAAAGCTCGATGCCGGAATTCCAGCCGAGGCCGCGAAACGGCGGATTGGCATGATACCAGCTTGCGATCGCGGTCTCGATGAACGCCAGCGCCTCGCGGTCTCCGGTCAGGCAGGCATGCGCCGCCACCGGCTGCAGGAACTGCAGGCGGTTGAATTCCCAGGCATATTTGATGTCGCCGAGCTTGCGCTCGTGGCGATAGGGAATGTCGAAACAATATTTGTCCGCTCCCGGCCAGAGCCCGCCGGTAACGGGATCGAGCCGCCACACCTCCGGCGGAAACTGGTTTGACAGGTCGCGCTGCGGCCAGGCGACGCCGAGCGCCTCGAAATGACCCGACAGGATGAACCGGGCGGCATCGGCAATCTCCTGCCTGAGCGGCTCAGATGCCCCGGCAAGGATTTTCGCAAGACCCGGCAGCACCGGCATCGGACCCGGCAGAACATAGCGCTTCGACCCTTCCAGCCGCCCGCGCGCCCTTGTCTTCTTCGCCTTTTCCCCGAGCCGGTGAACGATCTCAGCCGGGCTCATGGCGCGAAGCCGGTTTATGTACCAAAGATAATGCATTAAAATCACGCGAAAATTTCTCGATGAATCTGCTTCACGCTGCTGATTTCGTTCGAAATCTGCGCATAGACTGCTTGCTTGGCTTTGGTGATCCCCTGCGCCCGCAACGCATGGCACTCCGCGACGTCGCGAAACGCTGCAGCGAGCGATGACGCATCAAGATCGCTGAACGACGCGCCCTCGCCGAGGACCTCGGACAAAGTGGGCGAGGTATTGGTTACGACGGGGATGCCAGCCGAGAGGGCTTCCTCGATCGCCATCTGCATGATGTGCGGACGGGTCGACAGCGAAATGACTGCGCTGGACTGGGCCAAGGTGGCGAGATAGTCGCTGAAGTCCATGAAGCCCGCAAGACGGATATTCGGCGGCTGTGCAGCAGGATCCAACTGGCGCTTGCGATAGTTACCTGAAATCACGAAATCGAATTCGGGACACGACTTCATTGCTTCAATTGCGACGTCGACGGGCTCGTCTTCGGCAAACGAACAGGAGAACAGGTAGAGCGGTCGTCCGCCGCGGGGTGCATAGGATACGCCTCCAAGCTCATCGCGAGGAATGGACAGGATGTGAAGCACACGCGCATGCCACGAAGCAACAACCTTGCCGTCGAAGCGGTTGTGGCAGATGGTAAAAGGCGACTTCCGCGCCACATGTCTGAGGAACGGCAGGAAAATCTTCCATTGTGGCTTCGAGATCGCCCCTGAATGGAAATCCATGATCACCGCCGCTCCGGTGAACCGACTATAGAGCCAGCACACCATCGGAAGCATCGGCGGCTGGTTTAGGCAAATGACGGACGCAGGGCGCTCGCGTACAAGAAGCCGGAGGGTCGCGATCATCCGATCGATATAATTGAAAAGAAGTGAGATTTTTCCGTGCCGCTTATGCGAACCTATCAGGCAAAGCTTCGATCCGAACAGCATGGCAGTCGACGCCGACCGAAAGCACTCCGGTTTCCACGCGATCATCAATGAGTTCCGGAGAGGATACTTCGGCATCTTCGACATCTAAATGACCTTGTTGGCTGAATATTGGATTTTAAGCCGATAAACGATGCAGCCAGTGACAGCTATCGCAGCCACGATCGGGCCCTTTGTAGCCAGACCGTTACCGGCGACCGCCACCATCAGCACGCAGCCGGCATAGATCAGATCCGCTCGCATCCATTTCATGAAAAACATAAGGAGAGCGGCCGTGTAGGCAATCGCAAAGAAGATGCCTCCCTGAAACAAAGCAATGACGAAAAAGCTTTCGTTGAACTTATTACCGGTTGACTGGACGTAGTAATCCGCTCGTGCTGGCTCGACGCCGGATAGGAATTCGTCGTCAGTAAGATAGGAAATAGCGTCATAGATGGTGATGCGGGCATTCGAACTTTCGTCCCATATTCCGCGCTCCATAACACGTTGGAGTATTTCAGAATCGATGAGTCCCTGGACCACCACCGGAACCATCGCAAGGACACCGATCACGATTAAAAATCCATATTTCCGCTTCGATGCCGTGAACAAGTAGGCGCCGAACACCAGCAAGCCCACTAAAAGCGGAGCGCGCACCGCAAGAAGCAGAATTTCCACAAGCAGCGCTACGAGCACCGGCATCTGGTAGCGGGAAGGCAGGACCCCCGAGATGGCAAGAAGCATTGCACAGTAACACAATGGGCCAGCTATCACCGGATGCTGAAAGAGACCCGCTGGGCGGAAATACAGGCTCTCAATACCATACGTATATATGCGAGTCTTAGTGGCAAACTCGTAGGCAACGACAGATAAGTTAAGCAGGCAAATGATGATGAACACACGCCCGACAACAACAATCTTGGATCTGTCGAGCATACCAATTGCAAGCGTAATCATCGCCGGGGCTACAACGATGTCCAGTGCCGTTGCAGCAAAGTAAAACTTACCACTAACACTAAGATATAGAGACAAGAAGAAGAAAAGGGCGATCACCAAGTGCCCTGAGCGATCTATCTCGACGTAACGTTCGACGGTGCGCCTGTTGAAAATTGCAATACAATAGGAGATCACCGCCAAATAGGTTGCAGGATGAATTTTCTCCAGAATGCTACCGCCCGCCGTTCGGTATGCCATGAACTGTTCCAGGAGTGCAGGCACCGCCACGAAAGTCACGATCAGGAAAAGAACCACCAAGATAACACAGAGCGTCATGCTGGCGGGCTTCCGAATACCGGCACTCTCAGCTGGAATACTGGCCAAGGACGGAACTGGCGATATCGTCATCTCAAAGTCCGCTCCATCAACGTGAGATAGCGATCAACCGCAATCTCAACAGAGAACTGAGCGGCCCGTGCCTGCAGCATAGCTTTGTCGCAAGCACTATCTAAAACGTCTAGGACAGCTTCCGCCAAGCCTTTGGGATCTGCCACTGGCACAAGCCGGCCGTACCGGCCGCCGTCGAGGATCTCCGCCGGACCAGACGGGCAATCTGTGGCAACCACCTTCTGGCCGCACGCGAGAGCTTCGGCCACCACGATGGCGAACCCCTCCCACTGCGATGACAGCACAAAGACGTCGGCTTTAGACATGTAGGCGTAAGGATTGTCGGAGAAGCCCGGCAGGTCGATCTCGTCACTCAGCCCCCGTGCGCTCACCTCCTTCTCAAGGCTCGTCCGTTCCGGGCCGTCGCCAATGATCAGCAGTCGCGCATCCCGCGTCTTGCGAACAATCGCGAATGCTTCGATGAGACCGATAAAGTCTTTGGCGATGTGCAGACGTCCAACCGAGAGGATTACCGGCACATCGCGCTGGGTAAGCCATCTGTGTGTCACCGGTGCCGTCGACCGCTGCTGGATCTGCGCCACCGGAATCGGATTATAGATCGTCGTCGTCCGGTCGCGCGAACAGCCAAAGTTTCGGATCAGGGGCTCGCGCAATCCCTCGCTCACCGTGATGATGTGCGCCACGCGCGGAAACAGCAACGACCGAAACAGCCGTGCCATTTTAGTCTTGATGGTTTTCGTGGCCTTTTGGGTGAGAATCGGGTCGTTGTGTTCGGTGATTACATATCGGGTCTGCTGAAACGGGATGAGGTTGATTATCGCCGCGGCGATTGTCTGCTGATCGCCTCCGCAGACAACGACGTCAAATCGCTCACGCAGCAGCACCCAGAGCAGCTTGGGGATGCAGCGGGCCATGGAATTGTGTCCCAGCTCGATGATCTTTACCCGGGGATCGAGGTCACCCATGTACTGCCCTTGCTTTAGGCGCAAGATTAGGGTGATGTCTACATCGCGGGCCTGCATGCCGTTGCAAAGCGATAGAATTACGCGCTCGATACCACCATGCTTGAGGCGGTTTGCGAGAAACGCATAGCGGCGGCGATGGGTAGTGCGAGCCGAGCCATCCTTCCTCAGGCTTCGGTGGCAAAGCAGCAGGGAAGTACCGACAAATGCGGCTCCGACCGCACAGAGACATGTCAACGCCAGCCAACTGGGGGCACCCTGTAACACATCTGCCTTCAGCGTCCGTATCACGCCATAGGTAGCTGCCGCCAGGAGCGTCGAGGTCACAATACTGCCGGTACGGAACGGCACATGCATCAGCCCACGGGAAAGGAGGATGCTCATCACCAGCGAAGCGACGCTGCCGCAGGCAAACATTAGTGCCGCGCCATAATCTGGGGCCGTCGGGACGACCAGGAAACCCACAATCATGGAAAGTGCAGAGCCAATCACCAGCGTTGGAATCTGCCGGATATTCCTCAGGAACATATGGTAGATGTTGTCGTAGACGAAGAACTTGATGTTGATTGCCATCGCACCAAACGCGACGAGCGGAGTGACGGTGAGAAAAGTGGGCAGTAACTCAGGCTTGAACAGCACCTTCGCAATTATGTCTGTGGCCCCGGCTAACAAGGCAGCGCCGGGCAGAAACACAGACAGAATGAGCGCGAGTTGCTGGGCGAGGATATTGCGGGCCTCCTCAGTCTTGCCGTCGTTGAACAGTGCCGACAGCTTGACAAAGGCGCTGGTGTTGAATGAGGCGCCTATTACGTCGAACGCAGCGCGCCCAACCGTGAACGCCGCGGTATAGGTGCCAAGCGCTGCAGCGTCAGAAAAACTCTTCAGTGTCGCCTTGTCGAGACTGGTTACCAGTTGCCCCAGCAGGGTCAACGTCACCAGCGGCCAGGAAAAGGCGAACATTATCTTCCAGTCGACGGTGTCCGGTAGGTCGGGCCGGGTGTGGGCGAGGCCGTGGCGGCAGGCGATTGCGCCCACGATCACGCCCGCGACGCAGCCGATCAGCGACGCCTCAAGAAAGCTGTCTGGTTTGATGGCCATGGTGCCGAGGGTCAGCGCGAGATAGATCGCTGCCCGCAGCGCCTCCAGCGACGACGCCGTCTTGTTGCGTTCGGTCAACTGGTTGAGACGGATGCCGAAGCGAAGGAACGCGGCCGACGCAATGTAACAGCTCACCGCGAACCCCACCTCCCAGGCTCGCTCTGGTGCGAGCCCAGCGCTTATGGCAAACGATGCCATGATCGCCACGATCGTGGTCCCCAACATGAGCCAGGCCATACGGAGCACGAAGACTCTCGAAATGCCTCCGGCTTGGGCACCGAAACGCGCGATACCGACGCGGGCCCAGTTGGTCAGCACCGTATCTGAAAATTCGCCGATGAGAATTGTGAGCGAAAAATATCCGAACTCGCTCGGGGTCAAAAGCCTCGTGCCAAAAAGAATGACCGCTAAGGCTGCCACTCTCGGCAGAACATACGCGGGCAAGTAGATTAGCGCGCTCTTAATCACGAGGTTTGACCGAATTCTGATAAGCCGCGATCAGCTTCGGCACCTCATACGTCCAGGCCATCTGTGTCTCCACACGGCTGCGGCCGAAAGCGCCCATTCTTGCGCGGCGATCCGGGTCGGCGAGCAGGTCGGTGATCTTTTCGGCGAAATCCACCGGATCGTTCGCCTTGGCGTAGAGCGAGGCTTCCTTGGCGCTGAAGCGGCCTTCGGTGACGTCGAACTGGACGATCGGCTTGCCGACGGCCATGTATTCGAGGATCTTGTTCATCGTCGACTTATCGTTCATCGGGTTGACGCGGTCCGGATTGACGCAGACGTCTGCGGTCGACAGCACCTCGAACAGCGTCTGGTCCGGCGCGCGGCCGGTAAAGGTCACATAGTCGGCAAGGCCGATCTTTTCCGACATGGCCCGCAGCGCGACAAGGCTCGGGCCGCCGCCGACGAGCGCGAACTGGATATCCTTGCGCCCGAGATCATAGACGATGTGACGCGCGGCCTCGAGCAAGAGGTCGATGCCTTCCTGGTCGCCCATGACGCCGACATAGCCGACCAGGAATTCGCGCCCGTTCTTCAGCGCCGGGTTCGGCGCCACGGCCTTGACGCGGGAAAGGTCCGGGCCGCTGCGCACGACGAAGATGTCCTTCGCCTGCTTGCCGCCGCGCTCCATGGCGATCTTCTTGTAGCTCTCGTTTGTCGAGATGACGGTGTCTGCCGTCTTGAAGGTCAGCCATTCGAACAGGCACATCAGCCGCCAGAAGAAGCCGCGTTTGTTGAACTTGGCTTCGTAGAGTTCCGGGTTGATGTCGTGATGGTCGAAAATATAGCGCTTGCCGATGAGCTTGAATTGCCAGGCGACGAGGAAGATCAGGTCCGGCGGGTTGCACCCGTGCAGCGTATCGAAGCCGTGGCGGAACAGGATCTTCCAGGCGAGAAGCGTTTCCCAGGTCAGCGCCGCGCCGTATTCGAGGAAATAGCCAAGTGCCCCGCCGGCATCGAGGGGCAGGGGGTGGCGGTAGATGTGGATACCGTCGAGATGTTCGTAGCGCGCCGTATAGCCCTTGCCGGTCGGGCAGATGATGGCGACTTCGGCGCCGGCGGCGCGCAATGTTCTCGCCTCCTGCCAGACCCGCCGGTCGAAGGGCACGGGCAGGTTTTCGACGATGATCAGCACCTTTCTGCCGGAAAGCGCGCCGGCGACGGCCTCGGTGCGGGCGTGGGTGGCGGTGTTGCTGTTCTGAGGGGCCGTGTCCATCGCCGCCTCCTCAGGAAAGAGAGTTCAGATTGACGATATCGCCATTCTTCTCGAGGTTGAGCTTCCTGTAGGTGAGGTTGGTCGTGATGACGCGGTCATAGGCCGTCGCCTCGGCGGTCTCCTTCGAGACCAGCAGCTGCGACAAAGTCGGAATCTGCGTATAAGCGTAGCCCAGATTGGCGCCGACAAGCTTGGTCGCGTCGATCGCCGGATCGAAGATCGACAGCTTGTAGCCCTCGCGCAGCAATCCGCGGGCAAGGTCGATATTGGGGCTTTCGCGCAGGTCGTCGGTCTCCGCCTTGAAGGCGAGGCCGACCAGCAGAACCCTGGAGCCCGGCGCCAGGTCACGCGTCACATGCTGGAACAGCCGGTATTTGTGCGCCTCGTTGGAGCGCAGGAGCGCGTCGACCAGATGCGTATGGGCGCCGCAATCGGCGGCGATATATTGCATCGCGCGCACATCCTTGGGCAGGCAGGAGCCGCCGAAGGCGCCGCCGGGGCGGGTATAGTAAGGCGAAATGTTGAGTTTAGTGTCGGAGACGAATATCTCGTGCACCTTGGCAGCGCTGAGGCCGAGCTGCAGGCAGATGCGGCCGATCTCGTTGGCATAGGCGACCTTGACGGCATGCCAGGTGTTGTCGACGAACTTGGTGATTTCGGATTCGCCGAGGCGCACGTAGAAAGTCGGCGCCTTGATATACTGGTTGAGCTCATCCATCCGCGCATTCGGCTTGCCGTCGACCGTGCCGATGACGATCTTGGGCGGATCGAAATAATCCTGGATGGCCGAGGATTCCCTCAGGAATTCCGGATTGTAGACAATCTCGATGCAGCGGTCGAAGGCCTCGCCCAGTTCGGCGGCGAAGATCGGCGCGATCAGCCCTTCGACGGTTCCCGGACGGATGGTGGAGCGATAGACGACGGTCAGCGGCGACGTTCTGTTCTGGCCGACTGCGGCGGCGATCTGGCGCGTGACTTCGGCGATATAGGTCATGTTGTGCGAGCCATCCGGGGCACTGGGGGTCCCGACGCAGACGATGGCCATGTCGCATTCGTTAAGATGGCGCCTTATTTCCGTATGGGCGGAAATCCTGCCGGCTTCGAGGCCTTCGCGCAGCAGGATATCGACACCCGGTTCGGTGATCGGCGCGATACCTTGATTGATTTGGTTAACTTTTTTTTCGCTGACATCGAAACCGACGACGTGGTGGCCTTCTTTTGCTATGCAGCACATGGCGGTGAAGCCCACGTAACCGAGGCCAAAGATTGCTATTTTCATGCAATATTCCTTTGAAGTCTAAAAATTTTCAGTCGGAGGCAAGAGGGCATTCGACTGTAATAAAAAAATAAAATTACACCGTTTAAAACAACGGCTTGCTTCAACTGGGCTGGCCTAACCGGCCCGACGATACACCAGTCGGTATTCATTCGCAGACCCATTTTTGGGTATTTTAACAACCTGCGATAACTTAAAATTTATTTCTGAACGCCTTTGAGTGCCGGTTTCGGCTTGCGTCCGTGTATGTGTTTTCACATAATTAAGCACGATTTCATAGGGGGATTTCGCAGTTGCGAGATGAAATAGTCAGGGCGTGACGCTTTAAGCTAGGTGCCTCTTTTGGTTGTGAGCTTTGCTGGAGAGCAGATGCCCGGTGCCAGCGAAGCGACATAATAATCAACCGTCCGTTGCATGTTGTCTATTGGCAAAGTTGGCCGTTCAAAAGAAATATTAATCAGAATTCACAGCATTGTTTCATGCGATGCTTTAAAAAAAGATAAATCTACTGCAAGAAGACTAGCTTAGCGTCAAAATTATATTTAATCTCATTAAACCGGCGGGGTTTTACCATGATACTGGATCGTAAATCCATTCTTGCTGGCTGCGCGCTGGTACTGGCGATTTTTGGCGCCGCTCCATCCTTTTCGCAACAAGACCAAGACAGCACGGAGCAAAAGGCGGCGGAGACGCCGGAGCAGCGTTCTTTGAAGGCGTTCCTGGCGACGATAAAGGCGGCAAAGGCGGGGGACGACCTCACATCCGCGGTTGCCGGCATCGAGGCCATGGCTCGGGAAGGCGATCCGGTCGCGTCAGTGGCGGCGGGTGATCTCTACCGCGACGGCAGGGTGGTTGCGAAGGATATCGCCAAAGCGATCGATCTCTATGGCAAAGCGCTTGAAAAGGGCAAACTGGCTGCGGCGGCCAAGCTCGGTGACCTTTACCGACAAGGCGAGGCCCTCGGCCTCGATCCCCACAAGGCCGTCGGCTATTACGAGCAGGGCGTTCAGGGTGGCGATGCCGGGGCCAAGGCAGGCATGGCCGCTCTCTATGCCGAAGGCGTCCTGGTCGGTCGCGACATTCCGAAGGCGGTTGCGCTCTATGAGGAGATCATCGCCGCCGGCGGCACATGGGCGGTGTCGTCGCTGGCTGCGCTCTATCTCAAGGGAGACGA
>NZ_KB902735.1:257438-311841 GCF_000379605.1 Rhizobium giardinii bv. giardinii H152
CTCTACCGTCAGGGTCAGTCCGCGGGCCTCGACCCTTCCAAGGCGCTTGGCTATTACGAGCAGGGCGTTCAGGGTGGTGACATCGGGGCCAAGGCNGGCATGGCCGCTCTCTATGCCGAAGGCGTCCTGATCGATCGCGATATTCCGAAGGCGGCTGCGCTCTATGAGGAGGTCATTGCCGCCGGCGGCACTTGGGCGGTGTCGTCGTTGGCAGCGCTGTATCTCAAGGGAGACGCGGTGGGCCTCGATCCCGCCAAGGCCGTCGGCTATTACCAGCAGGGCGTCCAGGCTGGCGATGCTGGCGCAATGGCTGGTCTTGCCGGCCTTTATCGTGATGGTCTCGTGCTCCCCCGAGACGTTTCCAAAGCGGCTGGTCTGTATCAGGACGCCTATCGCGCGGGCAGAAAGTCCGGTTTGGCAAGCGCTGCTAGCGCTCTTCTTGGCGGTACCCAATCCCAGCAAAGACAAGCGCACGATCTCATTCTGAAGGGACAGGCGGAAGGTGCTCCGGGTATTTCTTCCGTTCTCGCCAATGCGGTGCTGGGCGGGGTGGGCGTTCCGAAGAACCCCGAGCGGGCCATTGAGATCCTCAGGAAGGCGAGCGTTGCGGGAGACGCCAATGCGGCGTCAACGCTTGTTCAGCTTTATGCCCAGGGGCGAGGCAAGGACGTTGCGAAGAATATTTCTCTGGCGAGGACGACGCTTGCAAGCTTCGCAAGCCTGATGCCGCAGGACCAACGCCAAAGCGAAGAACTGTTCGTCGAGGGCGCTGCCGCGCGTTCCGCTGGTCAATATGCAGCCTTCGCGGAGAAGATTGAAGGTATGGCGCCAGTAGCACGGGTGAATCTGGTCGCGCGTCTTGTGAGCGCCAACAGCAACGCCTACGTCTACGTTCTTCAAAACGAACTCAGGCGGACCGGCGACTACAAGGATAAGCTGAACGGCGTGTTGACCGCGACCACCATCCGCGCTTTCAACGAATTGTGCAGCAGGCGCGACAAGGCGGCACTTTGCCGGCTTGGTCCTCTCAGCAAGCCGGCGCGCGACGTGTTCCTCGATTTCCTGCGCGAAGCGAACTCTTGAGATGCGCCGGGCGCACCTGGCGGTCGAGATCGACGCCAGATGCTCAGTTGGTCGCCATTGCGCGCTCTGAGAGGTTCTCCGTCGTGGTGACGACGTCACGATACTCGACCACGGCATCCGTGTCGCCGCGGCTGCGGTAGATGCCGAATTTCCAGTAACCGGCCTCGTCATGGTCCCAATAACCCACTGGGCCCTTGAAATTCACCACCTGCCGGCCGTTTAGCCAGATGTTGAGAAGTCCATCGGTCGAGGATACCTTGTGTTCGATAGCGATGTTCAGCCATTCGCCGCGCGGCACGCCCTTCATCCGGTACATTTCGCTGCTGGCCGGTTTACCGTCAGAAAGATAGCGCCGCAGGAAGACCAGATCCTTGCCTTGCACTTCGGCCGCGATATAGGGCGAGCGCTTGTCGTCCTTGCTGCCGTGCCACTGGCCGACGATGAACCATGAGCGTTCGTCACTGGGAATGGAGAAACCATCGGCGATCTTGACGCGGTAGGCGTTCCATATGACCTCGCTTTTCGGAAAGGTCACGAGATCTGTCGCTTCCGAGCGGTCCTTGGTTTCAGGGTCGAAACTGGCGCGGTCGCCGGGGCGGACTACGAAGCGAAGAACGAGATTGTTGTTGGCACTGAGCCGCGCGCCGATCGAATAAGCCTTCCGGGCTGAATGGTTGGTGTAATCGTCCCTGTTGTAGGAGAAGTTTGCCGGCAGAGGCGTGACGTCCGATGGCGAAGCCAATGTATCCGCATCCAAGACCGGTTGCGCGCCGACCGGTTGCGGAAAACTGACCGTGGAAGCGATCAGGAGTGCGGTGCAGGCGACGTAGGCTGTCCGGCGAATGAGAATCCGCTTCATTTTTGACGCTCCTTTCAAATTGTTGCATCTGAAATTCTTTTGCATTTTCAATGAAATTATCGGTCGCGAGGGGATTCGGCTTCCCCGGTGGCATGGGTTCGGTCCCCCTGCGACGTGACAAATATTTAGCCCGCTGACGAATCGTTAGTGCCGGATTGAGTGCACAACGTGGCAAGTTCGTGCCTTAGCCGCGATTGTCTTCACGCGCATCCAAAGATAAAACTGAGCTATGCAATGGAGCGACCAGGCGATCATCATCGGCGTCAAGCGGCATGGCGAGGCTTCCGTCATTGCCGAGGTGATGACGCGCGCGCATGGGCGTCATCTCGGGCTTGTGCGAGGTGGCCGCTCGCGGACGATGCAGCCGGTGATGCAGCCTGGAAACGAGGTCGAGGTCACCTGGCGGGCGCGGCTGGACGAGCATCTCGGCGAATTCCGCATCGAGCCGGTGCGACTGCGTGCGGCGCGGCTGATGGAAGCGGCGACGTCTGTCTACGGCGTGCAGGCGATGGGCGCGTTGCTGCGGTTGCTGCCCGAACGTGATCCGCATCCGCATCTTTATGAGGCGCTCGACGTCATTCTGGAGAACCTGCACGATCCGCGCGACGCCGGCGAACTGTTCGTCCGCTTCGAGATCGCCGTGCTCAACGATCTCGGCTTCGGCCTTGATCTGGCGGAATGTGTTGCGACCGGCGCGCGCGCCGATCTTGCTTACGTCTCGCCGAAATCCGGCCGCGCTGTGAGCCGCGCGGCGGGTGCGCCCTATGCCGACAAGATGCTGGCGCTGCCCGCCTTTCTTGTCGAAGGTGGCGCCGCCGACTATGACAGCCTGCTCTCGGCCTTCCGGATGACGGCATTCTTTCTGCATCGCCACGTCTATGAACCGCGTGGCATTGTCCTTTCGGCGGCGCGGGACGGTTTCGTTCAGGCCGCCCTGAAGGCGCTGATGAAGCAGGATCCCGTCGCACACACATAGGGAAATTTGGGAAAAGTCTTCCCGATCGAGAAGCACGATGCGGTGACCGTGCGCCGCCGCCGCTCCCTTGTCTCGTCACGCCTGGTCGAACCGCGTGAAGGCGAAGCGCTCGAGATGGGTCGGGCCGGCGATCGTCTGCACCAGCGCTGACAGAGGCACCGACGCGCATCAGCGACCGCGCCGATCCGGTGCGGCAGTCCGCGACCATGAGGAACGGCGATCCCTTGTACTCACCATCGCCAACATCAATGTCTGGAGGCTGAACGTTGCCCCAAGGCAGGTCGCCGCGTCAGGAAGCCCTGAGAGCGGGACGAAATAGAAATGGCGCCGCGTCCGCGGCGCCATTTCTCGATCGAGCGGAAAGGTGTCAGCCGATCTTGCCGCCACCCTGTTTGGTGATCGTGAGGACGGCGGGGCGCACCGGCATGTCGTCCTTGAAGTCCGGCCAGCGCGTTGCCGGAGCCTCGAACGTCGCAAGGCCGGCATCGCCAGGATGCTGGACGGCGACGAAGAACGTGTCGGATGTCGGGTTGAAGCTCGGTCCACACATTTCGGCGCCGACCGGTACGCGGAAGAACAGCTTCGACGTGCCGCGGGCATCACCCTCGGTATCGACGGCCCAGATGCCATCGGTGCGGCCGGTATCCTTCTCGTTGTTGCCGTCGGTCGCGACCCAGAGGCGGCCGTCCGCATCGATGGCGCAGTTGTCCGGCATGCCGAACCAGCCATTCTTCGTGGTTGCCGTCGAGAAGGATGCGCCGACTTCAGCCACGGACGGATCGCCGCACTTCAGAAGAACATCCCACGTCGACTTGGTCGAGGCATAGTCGCCGTCGGTCTCGGTGATCTCGACGATGTGGCCGAAGGCGTTTTCGGCGCGCGGATTGGCAGCATCGACCTGGTCGGCCTTGCGCTTGGTATTGTTGGTCAGCATCACATAGACCTTGCCGGTCTTCGGGTTCGGCTGGATGTCTTCCGGCCGGTCCATCTTGGTAGCGCCGAGCGCGTCGGAGGCAAGACGCGTGTTGATCAGAATCTCGGCCTGCGAGGCAAAGCCGTTCGCTTCCGTCAGCGGACCTTCGCCATGGATGAGCGGCATCCACTCGACGGTGCCGTCGGCCTCGAACTTCGCGACATAGAGCGTGCCCTCGTCGAGAATGTCCATGTTGGCGGCGCGGTCGTTCGGGTTGAAGGCCGCCTTGGTCACGAACTTGTAGACATAGTCGAACCGCTCGTCGTCGCCGGAATAGAGCACGACGCGGCCGTCCTTGTTGACGATCGATTCGCAGCCCTCGTGCTTGAAGCGGCCGATCGCGGTGCGCTTCTTCGGCACCGAGTTCGGGTCCATCACGTCTACTTCGACGATCCAGCCGAAGCGGTTGGCTTCGGTCGGCTCCTTGGAGACATCGAAGCGGTCGTAGAATTTAGACCATTCATAACTGCCGCCCGGCGCGCCGAGCCGCTTCAATTGCTTGAACTCCGGATGGTCCTCGGCGATCTCGCCGCCGAAATAGCCGTTGAAGTTCTCTTCCGCCATCAGATACGTGCCCCAGGCGGTGACGCCGCCAGCACAGTTGTTGATGGTGCCGAAGACCTGCTTGCCGGTCGGGTCGGATGGCGTCTTTACCCGCTCATGGCCGGCGACGGGACCGGAAAGCTGCATCTCGGTCTTGGCCGTGATGCGGCGATTGTACTTGCCGTCGAGCACCGGCTGCCACTTGCCGTCGACCTTGCGAATTTCGACGATCGTGCCGCCATGGGCTGCCATTTCGATATCAACGAGCTCCTTGCTATATTCGCCGAGCTTGACCTTTTCTTCCTCCTTGCCGTCCTTGGTTTCCTTCACGACGGAGGCGAACTTCGGAAACATGATTTCCGCATTGGTATATTCGTGGTTGACGACCAGCAGGCCGTGATCCGGATTGCCGTCGAGCGGAATGAAGCCGATATAGTCGTTGTTGTAGCCGAACAGCTTTTCCTGCGCTGCGGCCGTCTGGTTCAGGGGATCGAAATCCGGGCTGTCGGCAAACAGTTTGTCGCCCCAGCGCAGAAGAATATCCGCATCATAACCTTCGGCAACGTGATGGGTCTCATCGACGCCGGCCTCGATCTCGGTGAAGTCGAAACTGGACAGGCCGCCGTTGGCGCGCGCGTCCGTTGCCGAAAGGATCGCGAGCGGGCTGACGGTGGTGCTGATGGCAGCCACGGCGAGCGAACCGGCCATGAACGACCGGCGCGAAAAGCGACGGTTGATGATGTCGCCCATAGTCGGGTTGGTGGAACAGTTCTGGCCGATGTCTTCGAGTGCTTCCCGCCGGTCGGTCAGCGTCTCGATTTCTGGCGTGGTTGTCGGGGCAGCAATGTGATCCATGACTCAATCTCCTTCGTCCGGAAACTGCGCAGAGGCGCATCGAAACATGCATAGCCGCCGCATAATGACAGGTTTGCGACAATCCGGTGAAGAGTTCGCTTTCCTCACCCGTCTTCGATTTGGACTGCGCGCGAAAAGCTGTATGGTCGTGCCGTTGCGCCGCCACCGGCCACTGAGGAGAAAACATGATCGAAGTCATTGCTTTCGTTGCCTTTGGCATCGCACTGGCGGCGCTTCTCAACGGACGCAAGACAACCGAGCGGCTGGAGAGCGAGATCGCGGCGCTCAAGGAAGAGTTGAAGCGGATCGAGGAACTGCGGCCTGCTGTTTCCGCCGCTGCGGTGGTGGAAGTCGCGGCGCAAACCGAGACGGCGCAAGGCACCCTGCAACCGGCCGAGCCTGCAGCCGTGGAGCGGCAGCGCCTCGCCGAGATCAGCAAGGGTAACGCGATCTTCGGCGGCCCGCCGCCCAGCCAGGATGCGGTCGAAAAGGCGTCGCGCGGCGAGCCGGTCGTGGCGGCAGCCCCGCAAGCATCCGCAATCGACTCAGTCGCGCCAGCACCGAAGGAAAGTCTCGAAAGCCGCCTTGGCGCACGCTGGGCCGTCTGGGTCGGCGGCATCGCGCTGGCGCTTGGCGGCATCTTCATGGTCAAATATTCGATCGACGCGGGCCTGCTCAGCCCGGCGGTGCGGCTGTTCATGGCGGCCGTCTTCGGTCTCGTGCTGATGGCCATCGGCGAGTTCGTCCGCCGCCGCGCCGTGCCGCTGGTCGCCGACACGTTCCAGAACGCGATGATCCCCGGCATCCTGACGGCGGCAGGGGCGGTGACACTCTTCGGTGTCTGCTATGCCGCCCACGGCGTCTACGGCTTCATCGGCCCGGCCACCGCCTTCGGGCTGCTGGCGCTGGTGTCGCTCGCAACAGTCGGCCTTTCCTTGCTGCACGGACAGGCGCTGGCGGGGCTTGGATTGTTCGCTTCGCTGGCTGCCACCCCCGCACTGGTGTCGACCGAAAGCCCCAGCCCCTGGAGCCTGTTCGGCTTCCTGGCGATTGCCTGGGGCGCAACGCTGCTGGCCGCGCGCGTCCGGCGCTGGACCGTCGTACCCGCGTTAGCCAATATCGGCCTTTGCCTCTGGGCGCTCGCCTATATCGCTTCGGCCACGCCGTTCGAGACGCTGCCGGTAACACTGGTCATGCTGGTGATGATAGCCGGTGTCGGATTTGTCTGGCCGGGCGCGACCGGTGATGAAGCTCAAGCCGATCTGCCGGAGGCGGTGGATGGCGAGCCGGCGGCCCCGTCACGCGCGTGGGACCGTGTGATAGCGCCACACCTTGGCGCTATCACGGTGACGGCGGGCATCGCCGCTCTGCTGACGATGCTCGCCATGATCAGCCCGCTCGCCACCGCGTCCGGTTATCCGGTCGCCGAGTTCTGCGTCGTCGTTGCTGCGCTTGCGGGGCTGGGTGCCTGGCGCAGCTATGCGCTCTATCCTGCCATGCTTGCCGCCTTCACGGCAATCGTCGGCTTGTGGAGTATGACGGCGTCGAGCGGCCTCCTGACGTTTATCGATCCTGCCTTCCCAGCCACCCTCGCCACACCCGCCGTATCCGGAAGAACCGCGATGCTTGCCGGCACGGTGCTGTCGGCTGTCTTCATCGCGCTTGGCGCCCTGGCAAGCCATCTGCATCTGAAGGATCGTCCGCCTCTGGCGACCATATGGGCGGCGATCGCGGCGATCGTGCCCTTCGCGCTCATCGGCATGTCGCTGCTGATGACCGGTAACCTGACCTTCGACCTGCCGCACGGATTGTTTGCACTGGCCGCGGGCCTTGTCCTGCTCGGTCTTGCCGAATGGCTTCCGCGCCGGGATGGACAAAGCGAAGCGATCGCTCTGCCTCAGTTGTTTCTGGTCGCCGGCTCGCTCGGCCTGTTCGTTATCGCGCTGCATGCGCTGACGGATGGTCTTGCAACCACGATCCTGATTGCCTTGCTGGGCGCGGCCTATGTCGCGGCAACACGGCTGCGCGCTTGGCCGGCGCTGCCGTGGATGATGGTGGGCGCCGTAATCGTGGTGCTCGCCCGCATCGTCTGGGAGCCGACCATCGTCGGGGCGCAAGATCTTGGCACGACGCCGGTCTTCAACGCGCTGCTTGCCGGCTACGGCATTCCGGCGCTGCTTCTCGCTTTGTCCGCTTTCGAGCTCAGGACTTGGCCTGACCTGCGCGCCCGAAACCTCCTGCAGGCGCTGGCGAGCCTGTTTGCCCTGCTGACCGTCGCGATCCTCGTGCGCCACGCCATGAACGGCGGCGTCCTCGACAGTTCGGTGCCGACGCTCGGCGAACAGTCGATCTACACGCTGCTTGCGATCGGCGCCTCCGGCATTCTGATGACGCTCGATGTGAAATCGCCGAGCCCTGTGTTCCGCTACGGCAGCATGGCGGTCGGCGTCCTGTCGATGCTGTCGATCCTCGGTGCGCATCTGCTTGGCCTCAATCCCTATTTCAGCGGCGAGTTGCTCGGCTCCGTGCCGTTCTTCGACCTGCTCTTGATCGGTTATCTGTTGCCGGGGCTCGGCTATGCGGGCCTTGCCTGGTATGCCCGCGGCAAGCGGCCGGTTCCTTACGTCGCCGCTGTTGCCGTCACCGGCGCGATCCTCGCCTTCGCCTGGGCAACGCTGTCCGTGCGCCGCTTCTGGCAGGGTGAAAGCATCGCCGACTGGAAAGGATTCCAGCAGGGCGAGACCTATACCTATTCCGTCGTCTGGCTCGTGCTCGGCGTGCTGCTGCTGGTGCTTGGGTCGCGGTTCAATGCCAAGAGCATCCGCATCGCCTCGGCCGTGCTGGTCTTTGTCGCCGTGCTCAAGGTCTTCCTGATCGACATGGCCAATCTTGAAGGCTTCCTGCGGGCTTTGTCCTTCATCGGTCTCGGTGGCGTGCTGATCGGCATCGGCCTGTTCTACCAGAAGATCCTGTCCGGCCGGGCGCCCCTTCCGGCGCAGCCGCAAACGCCGGTGGACATCGAAGCGGAACCGGGCCAAACAGCCTGACTGCTTCGATTCTCGCCGTTCTGTCATGGAGCTTGCATGAGCCACCTGCCTTCGCTTGCCGCTGCATTCGCGCCCCACGAGGCTCTCGCTGAAAGGCTGCTGCCGCATGCCGTTTCCGGCAATGACGGCTCGCATGATGCCGCGCATCTGATCCGCGTTTGGAAGAACGCGCGGCGCATCCATGGGGCCGAGGGTGGCGACCTTCGCATCCTCGCCGCTGCCGTGCTTTTGCATGATTGCGTCTCGGTCGAGAAGAATTCGCCATTGCGCGCCCAGGCGTCGCGTCTGGCCGCCGAACGGGCGTTCGAACTGCTCGATGAGCTCGGTTGGCGCACGGGGGAGATCACCGCCGTCGCCCATGCCATCCTCACGCACAGTTTCTCCGCCAATATCCCGCCGGAAAGTCTGGAAGCGAAAATCCTGCAGGATGCGGACCGGCTCGATGCGATCGGCATGATCGGCGCGGCCCGCTGCTTCTACATTGCCGGACGCATGGGCAGCGGGCTCTATGACCCGCTGGATCCTTTGGCCGAGGATCGTCCACTCGACGACAAGGCTTATGCCATTGACCATTTCGAGACGAAGCTGTTCAAGCTGACGGACGGTTTCCAGACCGCCGCGGGCAGGGCGCTTGCCCGGCAACGGCAGGAAAGGCTGCGCGCGGTGCTTGGCATGGTGATCGAGGAAATCTAGTGAAGACAATGACTTGCTGCCATCGGCGGAATCAGTCTGCGATGGACTTGAATCACACTCTGAACGGCAGGGGATAACGACATGAACGTGGCCGGGCTCAACATTCATCCGCTGAAAAGCGGCCGCGCCATTGCGCAGACCTCCGTCTCCGTCCATCTGGACGGGTTTGCCGGCGATCGTCGCTTCATGCTCGTCGATGCTGCCGATGGCAGGTTCATCACCCAGCGCGAGCTCCAAGCGCTGGCCCAGGTCGAGGCGATGCATGTCAGCGACGGCATTCATCTGCGCATGAACGGACAGACGCTGACGGCCTCCTTCGATCCCGCCAACCGCATGGAGGTTCGTGTCTGGTCAAGCGACGTCGATGCGGCCGTCGCCGCCGATCACGCCAATGCGACGCTGTCCGGCTGGTTCGGCCGCCCGGTCAAGCTCGTCCATATCGATAGAGCCGCCAGCCGCTTTGCCAGTCCGGAATGGGCAGGCCCCGCAAGCCCGATGACCTTTGCCGACGGCTATCAGGTGCTGATCACCACCTCCGCGTCGCTTGCCGATCTCAACGTCTCGCTGATCGCCAAGGGGCAGGAGCCGGTCGGCATGGATCGCTTCCGGACCAATATCCTCATCGACAATGACGAGCCCTGGGAAGAAGACCTGTGGGAAAGCGTCGAGATCGGCGGCATTATCTTCGATCTCGTCAAGCCTTGCGCCCGTTGCATCATGACGACGCAGGATCAGGTGACCGGCGAGCGCATCGGCGGCAACCCGATCCAGGGCCTCGCCGAAAAGCGCATGTCGGCCGACCGCCGCGTCCCGGGCGTCCTGTTCGGCTGGAACGCGGTGCCGCGCGGCGAGGGGACGATCAATCTCGGCGACGAGATGCGGGTCGTGAAGATGCGGGAAGGGCGCTGGCCGATGAAGGTCAGGGTGTGATCCGCGAGCCTTCGGGCATCACCGTCGTTCCAGGGCCTGGTCGATCTCTTCCATCACCGATGCTGACAGCGGCCCTTTCTCGAGCGCCCCGGCATTTTCCTCCACCTGTGCCACGGTGCGAAAACCCGGAATTGGCAGGGTGTTGGGCGACCGTGCCCATAACCAGGCAAGCGCCCCTTGCGTCAGCGTCCGGCCATCCGAGCGCAGCAGTTCGCGGATCGAATCGAGCCGTAGGGAAAACGCCGGATCGACGGCGCCATCGCGAAAATATTTCAGCCAGTCGAAATCGGCGCTGCGCACGTCGTTTGCTGCCAGCCGGTCGCCCGGTTTGAATTTGCCGGATAGGAAGCCCATCGCCAGTGGACCGCGGTTGATGGAGATGAGGTTCTCCCTTTCGATGAGCGCGATCATCTCGGGAACCGGTTCGAGCACATTCATCGTGTGCTGGACGGAAACGAAGCCTTCGCGATTGGCGAAGCGGGCGGCGCGTTGCGGCCAATCCGTGCTCCAGCCATAGGCCGCGATCTTGCCTTCAGCGCGCAGGGCGTCGAGCGTGTCGAAGACTTCATCGGCTTCGATGGGGTCGAATTGTTGAGATGGAATTGCAGGAGGTCGATCCGCTCGCGTCCCAGCCGCTTCAGCGACGTTTCCAGCGACGCACGGATGAAGTCCGGCGAGGCGAAGGCGCCGGTGGCCTGTTTCGTTGCATAGTCCGTCGCAAAGCCGAATTTCGTCGCGACGACGATGTCGGGATGTTCTTCCAGCGCCGTTCCCAGCACTTCCTCCGAGTGGCCGGCACCGTAGTTCGACGCCGTATCGAAGAAGCGGATACCGAGATCGATCGCCCGATGGATGGCCCGGATCGATTCCGCATCGTCCACATCGCCCCAGCCGAGCGGCACGTCGCCGGCATAAAACGGTCCGCCGATCGCCCAGCAGCCCATGCCGAGCCGCGGGATCGCCCGTCCGTCCCACAGGGTGATGTCCGTTGGTTTGATTTTTGTCAGCATGGTGACCTCCGCGTATTTTCGGCGAAGCTATCAGCAGTCCTCCGGTCGAGAAACGCAAAGGACCGGAGGATGTTTTTCAGAAACGAAAAACGGCTGCTGTGCCGGGACCCGTCCGGCCATCCATCAATTTGGTTGATCGCAAGGTGATTTTATTTCGCTTTTTTGGGATCGGCATGAAGGGTAGCTTGGCGGCTCAATAACCCGGAGCCCCTCATGTCCGTTGTTTCGCAATCCGCCACAGGCGTACACGCCGCCCGCCCGGGTCTTCCCTGGCTGATTATCGTCGCCGGATCGCTTGTCGCCTTGCTCACCTTCGGGCCGCGCTCGGCCATGGGCTTTTTCCAGTTGCCGTTGCTCGCCGATACCGGCTGGGACCGCACCACCTTCGGTCTTGCCATGGCGCTGCAGAACCTCTGCTGGGGCTTCAGCCAGCCGTTCTTCGGTGCCGTCGCCGACAAGTTCGGCACCTGGCGGGTGCTGGCCATCTCCGGGCTTCTCTATGCCGCCGGACTGTTCCTGATGTCGTTCGGCGGTTCGCCCGCCACCTTGCACATCGGCGGCGGCGTGCTGGTCGGCCTGGCGGTCGGTGCCGGTTCTTTCGGCACGGTGCTGTCCGCCTTCGCCCGCAATGTCACGCCGCACCAGCGCTCCATGGCTTTCGGCATCGGTACGGCAGCGGGCTCGGCCGGCATGTTCCTGTTCGCGCCCTTGAGCCAGGGGCTGATCTCCGCCTATGGCTGGTCTGACAGTCTCGTTTATCTCGGCGTCATAATGCTGCTCGTGCCGCTGTTCGCCATTCCCTTGCGCGGCAATTCCTCGTCCGGAACGCAGAAGGAGGCGCTCTACAAGCAGTCGATCGGCGAGGCGCTGAAGGAGGCGCTCGGCCACAAGAGCTATCTTCTGCTCGTTTCAGGCTTCTTTGTCTGCGGCTATCAGGTGGCCTTCATCACCGCGCATTTCCCCGCCTATATCGGTGATATCGGCATCGATGCGCGCTATGCGGTGATCGCGCTGGCGCTGATCGGCTTCTTCAACATCATCGGTTCGCTGTCGGCCGGCATCATTGGCCAGCACTATTCGAAACCCTATTTCCTGGCCCTGATCTATCTCGGCCGGTCGATCGCCGTCGCTCTCTTCCTGCTCCTGCCGCAGTCGCCGGTGTCGGTCATCATCTTCGCTGTCGTCATGGGCCTCCTGTGGCTGTCGACCGTGCCGCCGACCAATGGTCTCGTCGCCATCATGTTCGGCACGCGGCATCTCGGTCTGCTCGGCGGTATCGTCTTCCTGTCGCACCAGGTGGGCTCGTTCCTCGGCGTGTGGATGGGCGGTTATCTCTATGACCATTTCGGCTCCTACGATCCCGTCTGGTGGCTCGGCGTGGCGCTCGGCATCTTTGCGGCGATCGTCCATTGGCCGATCGAGGAGAAGCCGGTTGCCCGCCCGGCGATCGCCTGACGACCCGCAAATTCGTTGCCCTCCCGCAAAATAGCGGGAGGGCATTCTTGAAAACGGTCACAAAACTTTCTAAGTCTCGTCCACCGGCACTGCCGGTTTTGTTTTGATCCTGTTATGCTCAATTTGAGCAAAACAGGTATTGCCGCCGGAGGGGCGGCGAGAGGAGCATCCCGATGACGATCGCGCAAACCCAGGCGTCCTTGCAGAATTCCGGCGCATTCCAGACCGCCGCCGAGCGCTTCGGCATCATCGAAAAGCCGGACCTGACCTTTACGCCGCAGATCGCCCGCGAAACGGCCCATCTTTACGAGCGCGTGAAGCAGTTCATTCCCGCCTTCGAGTGGCCGGTCTATGCACCCTATGTGCACGCCATCAACCAGCTGAAGAAGGAGCGCGGTGCCGTCATCCTCGCCCATAATTACCAGACGCCGGACATTTTCCACTGCGTCGCCGATATCGTCGGCGACTCGTTGCAGCTCGCGCGCGACGCCACCAAGGTCGATGCCGAGATCATCATCCAGTGCGGCGTGCACTTCATGGCCGAGACCTCCAAGCTTCTCAATCCGGAAAAGACCGTGCTGATCCCGGACGCCAGGGCCGGTTGCTCGCTGTCGGAATCGATCACCGGCGCCGATGTCAGGCTCTTGAAGGAGCGCTATCCCGGCGTGCCGGTCGTCACCTACGTCAACACCTCGGCAGACGTGAAGGCGGAGACCGATATCTGCTGCACATCGTCCAACGTGCTGGCGGTCGTCGAAAGCCTCGAGAGCGACACGGTGCTCTGCATCCCCGATGAATATCTGGCGATGAACGTCGCCAAACAGACGAAGAAGAAGATCCTCACCTGGAAGGGGCACTGCGAGGTGCACGAGCGCTTCACGGCGGCCGAACTGCTGGCCTACAAGGAGGCCGATCCGTCGATCGAGATCATCGGCCATCCCGAATGCCACCCGGACGTCATCGCCGTCTGCGATTTCGCCGGGTCCACCTCGGGCATGATCAACTACGTCAAGGACAAGCGTCCGGCCCGGGTGCTGCTCGTCACCGAATGCTCGATGGCGTCGAACATCCAGGCCGAGGTCAAGGGCGTCGATTTCATCAAGCCGTGCAATCTCTGTCCGCACATGAAGCGCATCACGCTGCCGAAGATCCTCGACAGCCTGCTCTTCATGAGGGAGGAAGTGCTTGTCGATCCGGCGATCGCCGACCGCGCCCGCCTTGCCGTCGAGCGGATGGTGAATTTGAAGCAGTAGGGGGCTTAGCCCCTCCCCCTTGTGGGGAGGGGTTGGGGAGGGGTTCTTATCTTTGAAAGAAACCCCTCCCGGCCCTGCGGGCCACCCTCCCCACAAGGGGGAGGGAAAGCCATGGCCGGAGGAGAGAGCATGCTGACTGACCATTTCCGCCCACAGTCCTTCAACGGCATCGACGATATCGTCATTGTCGGCGGTGGCCTTGCCGGCCTCTTCTGCGCGCTGAAGCTGAGCCCGCGTCCCGTCACCGTGCTCGCCGCCGCGCCGATCGGCCACGGCGCCTCCTCCGCCTGGGCGCAAGGGGGCATTGCCGCGGCCATGGGGCTCGGCGACACCATCGACAAGCATGTCGCCGATACGCTCA
This sequence comes from Rhizobium giardinii bv. giardinii H152, assembly GCF_000379605.1. GTDB lineage: Bacteria > Pseudomonadota > Alphaproteobacteria > Rhizobiales > Rhizobiaceae > Pararhizobium > Pararhizobium giardinii. The sequence continues at coordinate 271,477 of NZ_KB902735.1, forward strand.
TTGCCGGTGCCGGCATCGTCGACGAGAAGATGACGCGGCTGATGGTCGCCGAAGGCCCGGCCCGCATCCACGATCTGCTCGGCTACGGGGTACCGTTCGACCGCGATCTGGAAGGCAAGCTGCTTCTGTCGCGCGAGGCCGCCCACTCCGAGCGCCGCATCGTCCGCGTCAAGGGCGACATGGCCGGCAAGGCGATCATGGAGGCGTTGATCGCGGCGGTGCGCAACACGCCGTCGATCCGCGTGCTGGAGGGCTATGTCGTCGAGGAACTGGTGCGCCAGGGCCGCTTCATCTCCGGCGTCGTCGCCCGCCCGGATGCCGGCCAGTCGAAGAGGCGCGTGTCGTTTCCGGCTCGCGCGGTCGTATTGTGCTCGGGCGGCGTAGGCCATCTTTTTTCCGTCACCACCAACCCGACCGAGGCGTGCGGGCAGGGCGTCGGCATGGCCGCACGCGCCGGCGCCATCATCGCCGATCCGGAATTCGTCCAGTTCCATCCGACGGCGATCAATATCGGCCGCGACCCGGCACCGCTCGCCACCGAAGCCCTGCGCGGCGACGGCGCGCATCTCATCAACTCCGCCGGCCGCCGCTTCATGCTCGATATCCATCCGGACGGCGAGCTTGCGCCGCGCGATATCGTTTCGCGCGGGGTGTTCGCCGAGGTGCAGGCCAGGCGCGGCGCCTTCCTCGATTGCACCAAGGCTGTCGGCGCGCATTTCCCCGAGGCCTTCCCGACGGTCTATGCCTCCTGCATGTCGGCCGGTATCGACCCGGTCACCCAGCCGATCCCGGTCGTGCCGGCGGTCCATTATCATATGGGCGGCGTGCTGACCGACGCCGAGGGCCGCACCTCGATCGATGGCCTCTGGGCCGCTGGCGAGGTGACGTCGACCGGCGTCCACGGTGCCAACCGGCTGGCCTCCAACTCGCTGCTGGAAGCCGTTGTCTTCGCTGCCCGCATTGCCGAAAACATCAAGGGCATGCTGCCGGAGCCGAAGATCACCGACTGGGGCAACAATGCCGGCGAAAACGACGATCCGGTGACGCTGGAAGACAGCCCGCCACTGACGGCGCTGCGACACGTCATGAGCGATCATGTCGGTGTCATCCGCGACCAGGAGGGCCTGACCCGCGCCATCCGCGCCATCGCTAATCTCGAACGCCAGAATACCCGTCTGCGCTTCAGCAACATCCTCACCACGGCCAAGCTGATGGCGGTCGCCGCCCTCCAGCGCAGCGAAAGCCGTGGCGGCCACTATCGCTCCGACCACCCGGAGCCGCGCGCCGAATGGAAACGCCGCACGTACCTGACGCTCGCGGAGGCCGACCGCATCGTCGCGGACGTGGCGGAGACGGAAAGTGCCTAGGATGCGGACAAGCTGTTTTTTGATTGCAAAAGGCGTCCCCAATCTGCGTCATGCTCGGGCTTGACCCGAGCATACATGGCCAAGAAGCATGGATCCTCGGCTCAAGGCCGAGGATGACGGGGCGTAGCTGGGCAAAAAGCACGCCATTGAACAACTGTGATTTCGAAAGAAGCTTGCCATGTCCCTGACCGCCCTTCGTCCCGAACTGCCCGCCCTGATGGCCGAGGAGCATGTTCGCGCCGCCCTCCTGGAAGATCTCGGCCGCGCCGGCGATATCACCACCTATGCGACGATCGCGCCTGACAGGACCGCCACCGCGGAAATGAACGCCCGCGAAAATGGCGTCGTCGCCGGCATGGAACTCGCCCGCACGGCCTTCCGGCTGATCGATCCGGCAATCCGCTTCGATGCACTGGTGGCAGATGGCGACCGGGTTCATCCCGGTGCCGTGCTTGCCCGCATCTCCGGACCCGCGCGCGGGCTTTTGTCGGCCGAGCGCGTCGCCTTGAATTTCCTCATGCACCTCTGCGGTATCGCCACCTATACCTCGAAATTTGCTTCCGAGATCGCTCATACGCGTGCCAAGGTCTGCTGTACGCGCAAGACCATTCCCGGCCTGCGGGCGCTCGAGAAATATGCCGTCCGTCTCGGCGGCGGTTCCAACCATCGCTACGGTCTCGACGATGCAATCCTGATCAAGGACAATCACATCGCCGTTTCCGGCGGGGTCGCCAGCGCCGTCAACGCGGCCCGCGCCTATTGCGGCCATCTCGTCAAGATCGAGGTTGAAGTCGATGGCCTGGGGCAGATGCGCGAGGCCCTGACCGCCAGTCCGGATGTCATCCTGCTCGACAATATGGCGCCGGACCTGCTCGGCCAAGCCGTTGCCGTCAACGCCGCCCATTGGCACCTGTCGGGGGATGCCTATGCCGGTGATCCGCGCCGCACGAAGCTGGAGGCGTCTGGCAACGTCAATTTCCAGACCATCCGCGCCATTGCCGAAACCGGCGTCGATTACATCTCGACGTCGAAGATCACCATGGCCGCGCCGACGCTGGACATCGGGCTGGATGTGGTGATCGGCTGAGCGTGGCGGGCGGGCAGTTTCAGCAGCTATTTCTCTTTTTGCCGCCGCCGCATCCATTCATCCGCGATATCGCCCATTGTCTTTGCTCTGCCGTCCTTGATCCAGGCCATGAAGGGCCGATCAAAGGCGAAGTCCTCGCCGCACTGTGCCGTCAGGAACCGCCGAACATTCTGGGTGTTGCGGTAGGTTGCCGTGACCGCGGTGTTGCGGTCGATTGCGTCGGCATGCCAGTCGAAACCCTTCATCTCCGTCTCCTATCGCGCAGTACGAAAGGGCAGACGAGGCGCACACCGATCGTCAGCGACTCGCCGCAGTCGTAGCGGCAGGTCTTGAACGGTCCATTCACATCCTCGCCATTCAGATTGCATAGGGCGATCTTCGGCTGGTGCGATTTGCCGTTGCCGTCGAAATAGTCAGGGATGTTCGGCTTGTCTTCGGGTGCAGTCAGAAGCGAGCCGGCGAGAAGGAGAGCAATGGTCTGCATCGGTCGCGCCTCTCTGTTCGGCAGCTACTGCAATATCCCGATGTGGAACCTTTACCAGCACCAGACCGTTGGCGCAAACGGGCCGAGGTTCGAGAGGCGAGGTTTGAAAAGGACTGTTCGTGTCGGCAGATTTCTGGGTCTTCGTTCTCATCGGTTTTCTTGCGCAGCTGGTCGATGGTGCGCTGGGTATGGCCTTTGGCCTTCTTTCAACGACAAGCCTGCTTGCCTTCGGCGTTTTGCCGGCAACGGCAAGCGCGATGACCCATATTGCGGAAATCGTTACCACCGCGGCCTCCGGAACTTCGCACATCTATCATCGCAACATCAATTGGCGGCTTGTCCTTCGCCTGGCACCGACAGGCATGATCGGCGGAGCGTTGGGCGCCTATGGCGCCTCCAGGATCGAAGGCAAGATGCTCGAACCCTATGTCTCGGCCTATCTGGCGCTGGTCGGCTTCTACATCCTGTTCAAGGCGTTTCGGCCACTCTGGCTGCGTGAGGTCAAGGATTGGGTCGTGCCTTTCGTCGGCTTCGGCGGCGGTGCCCTGGACGCGGCCGGCGGCGGGGGCGGGGGCCGATCGTCACGACCTCGCTGTTCGGCCGCGGCCATGAGCCGAAGAGGGGCATAGGCTCCACCTGCCTCACGGAATTCGTCGTGACCCTGACGATCTCGGTGACGTTCATTCTGACGCTGGGCTGGTCGGAGCTCGGCTCTGCGATCGGCCTCATCCTCGGCGGCATTCTTGCGGCGCCAGCCGGCGCTCTCGTTGTCAAGCACCTGCCGGTGCGGCCGTTGATGATCGCCGTTGCCCTCGTCATCATCGTCACGTCGGCCATCAGGTTTTTCTGAGCGGCATCATCGCGCCTGGCTTGCGTTTATCAGTGGCGGGCAAGCTCACGAAAAGCCCATGCGGCATTCCATCGCGTGATCCGGCGGGAACCCCCAACGACATCCATGCGTTGGAGTTGATCGCACGCGCTCGATCAACCGGAAGGATATCCAGATGAAGAACCTCGTCTTGACGGTGGCGCTTGCCGCCTGTGTCGCGACACCCATCTTTGCACAGCCTTCGTCGCAGACGGCCCTCGCCAATTTCATCGGCAAGGACGGCAAGGAGACGGGCAGGGCGGCCCTGACCGCGGCCAAGAACGGCGTGTTCATCGAAGTCGAGGTGACCGACCTGCCGCCGGGAAAATGGGTGGGGTTCCATATCCATGAAACCGGCAAATGCGATGCCGCGCACGGCCACGGCACGGCCGGCAACCATTTCAATCCCGGCAAGACCGAACACGGGTTCCTCGCTGCCAACGGCCCGCATGCCGGCGACATGCCGAACCAGTATGTCGGCAGCGACGGCGTCCTGCGTGCTCAGGTGTTCAACAGCATGGTCGTGCTCGACAATGCCGAAAACGGCATTCGCGGCCGGGCGTTGATGATCCACGCCAAATCCGACGATAACCGTAGCCAACCCTCCGGCGATGCCGGCGAACGGCTGGCCTGCGCCGTGGTCGAATAGCGTCTTTTCGGTGCCTCTTTCCGCGACGGGCGAGGGAGGTCGATGAACTATCGGCCGCCGACTTTCAATCCCGGGGCGGGGCGTTCGTCGAGAATCTGGCGGCGGAAGCGGAAGAGGGCCGCCGGCCGCCCGCCGGTGGCCGCCGTCAGCATGCCGGTCGGCTCCACCAGCTCGGCCCCTTCGACCAGGCGGCGGAAGTTCTGCTTGTGCAGATGGCGACCGGAAATGGCCTCGACCGTCGCCTGCAGGTCCGTCAGTGTGAATTCCGGCGGCATCAGCTCGAAGATCACCGGCCGGTATTTGATCTTGCCGCGCAGCCGCGCAACGGCGGTGGCGACGATGCGGCGGTGGTCGTGGCGCATGGTGAGCCCGATCGGCGGTGTCGCGGTGGCGCTCGTCCGCCCGTCGATGACGGCCTCGCCGACGAGCCCGGCCTCGTAGAGCAGCTCGTAGCGCTCCAGTACACGCTCCTCGTCCCAGGGAAAATCATCGAGCCCGAAGGCCAGCCGTACGCGCGTGCGCCGCTGCGGCAGGCCCATGCGCTCATCCTGATGCCCCGTTTTTTCCCAGAGCCGCAAGGCGGGAAGAATGACCTGGTCGATGATCGCGGGCCGGCCCTGTCGCCAGTCCTCCCAGGGCAGGTAGCTGTACCAGTCGCGCCAATGGGCGCCGGCATCCGCCAGACGCGCATTGTTTTCGGCATCGGTGCGTGTCAGCGCCAGATAGCCGACCGACACCATATGCTTGCCGGCTTCCCCGGGCGAGCGATGCCGGCCGCGGTCGCCGAAGGTGTAGAGCTGTTCGATGTAGCCGAGATCAAGCGCCGTCTGCTGCTCGACGCTGGCGCGCAGGCTGGTCTCGAAGGTCCGGTGCCGCGCGGGATCGAACGGGCCGAAGGGCAGGCCGTCGCGGCTGTCCTCCTGTCCTTCGCTGACGGCGAGGATCCGCGGCGAGCGGCTGGTTACAGCGACGATCGCAGCGTTGAGGCCGATCTCGACGGTGATCGCCCCGTCGTCAACCGGCATGGGAGACGGGCTCCGGCAGGGGCGAAAAGACAAAGGGCGCGTTGCCGTTCGCATCGGCGCCCCGGCCGATCGCCTTGATCGCTGCCACCAGCCGCCCGTTGCGCGACAAAAGATGGTCGCCGATCTCGATCAGGCGCGTGTTCGGCGTGACATAGGCGGAGGCGGCGCGCAGGCGCCGTGTCAGTTCGATGTCGTCCTGATCGGGTTCCACCGCCAGGGCTGCGATGACGGCTGCTGCCGGCGAACGGGAGACCCCCATCCAGCAATGGACAAGCAGCGGCGCCGCCCGATCCCATTGCCGCGCAAAACCGATGATCTGCCTGACATGGTCTTCCTGCGGCGCGACCAGCCCGTCATTGCCACCGAAACTGATGTCGTTCATGCCGAGCAGAAGATGTCGGTCCGCGTCGATCACCGCCGGGCGATGAAAGCTCTGGTCCTTGGCGAGCAGGCTGATCATTTCGCGGCAGCCGTGGCGAACGGCCATTTCGGCGATGCGCGACAGGGGGGAGACGATGATCCGCGGCATTAGGAGGCCACCCGCGCGTTGGTACGCAGCACCTCGATGGCTTCGAACCGCTCGGCAAAGAGCTTCTGCGCCTCGATGGCCGGGAGCGGATCAATCAGGATCATGTCGCGGGTGATGCCGCGTGGCTGGCCGAAGAATTTGCGTGCTTCCACGAGCGAAAACCCGGCAAGCACGGTCGCCTCGAAATAGGCGGCGATCTGGTCGGCCTTCTTTATCTTCGCCTTGAGCTCTGCAGGCGTTGCCGCGGGAAGCCCGAAGCGGATGTGAATGGCGCCCTCCAAGCGCTTCTCCACGACCTTGTAGCCGCCGCCCACCACCGCCTTGAAGGGCGAGATCATGTCGCCGATCACATATTCCGGCGCATCGTGCAGAAGCGCCATCTGGCATTCGTCCGGCGTGCCATTGTACTGCCGGCGAAAGATCTCCTCGACGACGAGGCTGTGCTGGGCGACGGAAAAGGCATGGTCGCCTTCCGTCTGGCCGTTCCAGCGGGCAACGCGGGCGAGCCCGTGGGCGATATCGCAGAGCTCGACATCGAGCGGTGACGGATCGAGCAGGTCAAGCCGCCGTCCGGATAGCATGCGCTGCCAGGCGCGGGCAGACATCAGGCGCTCGCCTCGTCGGCTTCGGCCGGAAATTCAAGCCCCGTCCAGGCGGGTAGCGCAAGTGTCACCGACACATCGCCCGCCAGGATCGCTTCGCCCGAAGCCATGGCTTGCCCGGCCTTGTCGATACGCACGATCGCCAGAGCGGATCGCCCGATCACCGTGCCGAGCGTGCCGATGGGCCGGTCCTTCACCGTCAAAGGCGTGCCGGTTGGAGGCAGGGCGGCATCAGCCGTGACAATGACGACGCGCTTGCGCGCCGTGCCGCGATGCTGCATGCGCGATACGACCTCCTGGCCGACATAACAGCCCTTCTTGAACGACAGCGCACCGCTCTTGTCCATCAGCACATCATGCGGAAACGCGTCCTGCAGCGCGTAATCGCTACCGGCGACCGCAATGCCGCTTGCAACCCGCAGGCGCTCGTATTCATCGGTTGCGGTTGTTCCCGTGTCTTCGCCATAGACGCGATAAACCGCGTGGCCCGCCCCGGCGAAACGGGTGTCGCGATAACCGCCCGGTGTCTCCTCGAACCGGATGCTCACAGCTGCCGGCGAAGTGACCGTAAGCGTAATCGGAAGACGCAGCTTGTACATCGTCAGCCGCTTCAGCAGGCCATCGGCCTGGTCTGCGCCGGCTTCAAGCCGGATTGCTTCGCCGTCGCGTGTCACCAGAAAATCGAAGAGGATCTTGCCCTGGGGGGTCAGCAGCGCGCCCGGCTTGGCTTCGCCTTCTTCCAGCTGCCCGAGATCGGTGGTGATCAGGGCCTGCAGGAAATCCTGCGCATCCTGTCCGGACACGGTGACGATGGCGCGATCGGGAAGAGCTGTCGATTGCATGATATCTGTCCTATTCATCACATGAACAGGTAGGATTTCATGCGAGCCCGAGCAAGCGCTTTGCGTCGCCGGTCAGTCTCCGGCGATGAAAAATTTCCACTGGCCGTCGGGCGTGATGCCGACTCGATAGAAGTTGTAGTTGCCGCCCTCTTCCATCCCGATAAAATCGCCGGCAGTCACCAGCCGGAGGAGATCGACCTTTTCCGGCGCAGTGAGCGAGGAAAGAGATTTTTCGGTGAAGTAGGGCCAGACATACATTTCCTCTGGCGTTCCCTTGTCGACCAGCACGAAGCCCGTCGACAGAACGTCGAGCAGGATCGCCAGAATTTCGATTCCGTCCGGATCACCGGACAGTCCCTTGAGGACCTCGACGGGATCGGTGCCGTTCTCGCCCACCTGTGTCTGCGTCGGCCCCTTGCCGAGCAGCGGCCGCAGTCGTTCAATATCGCCGGAAGCGGCGGCCTCGACGATCAGTTCGCGCATGCGGGCGACGGCTTGCGGAATTTTCGACACATCCGACAGCACTTCGACGGGAGTTGCCGGTACGGGATCCTCTGCCGAATCGTCCTTCACGTCACCAGCCGGCTTGTTCACGAGCGGATCGGGCATCGGGATCTGCATCGGTCCCACATCGTCCGGCTCCTCCACTTCGGGAGCGTCCTTGTCTTCCTCTTTTGCCTGGCCCGGAATCTGTTTGAGCTCGCTGAGCGCGAATGCGGTGTGGTGAGGGAGGAAAGAGGAAACGACGAGGCCGGCGAACAATAACGCAGAAAAACGAACCGCACCTGGTCGGTTTGCTAACATCTGGCGTTTCATCATTGCCTCGAAACTACTGCAGGATGCGTTCCGGTGAGAATTCTCCGGCAAGCATGCGCTCGCGCAGCGAGTTCAACATGGCTTCGGCCCCGTCTTCGCCGTGCAGGCGGATGGTCTCTCGCATGGCCAGGGCAATGGCAGCATCGGCGATGATCTCCGGCTCGATGCCGTCGGCCATACCATCTGCCCAGGCTTCATTCTGGTGTTCCAAGGCTGCCTGCATCTTCTCATGAACGATCATGTCGTCGATGTCATTCAGACTGGGTTCCATCATTCGTTCCATGCCGTTCCACGCTTTTTACTTGGCACCTGACTTGAGGTGGCGTCACTTCTTACCACTCTCTTAACAACCTTAGCAGCCTTTTCCCAAAACGACACGGGCTCCTGAAAAAAGAGGTTAATAACCCGTTAATTTCCAAAGCGGGCGGTTATTTCTGAAGCAAGTGTTGCTCCTTCGGCACGGTATCGCTCGTCCGCGACCACCGCGGCGGCCGTGCAGGCCGTGTAAACGGAGGCAAAAGTCCGGTAGCCACGGTTGAACGCGGCCGTCATGCGAGCCCGCCGCTGCGCCTCGTTTCCTGCCTCCTTGTCGAGCAGATCCTGCATCGATTGCCGCCAGCTGTCTGCCGTCTTATCCTTGCAGAGTGTCCGCAAATAGTGAACGGAACCAAGGATTTCCGAAAGCCGCAACAGCCGCGCGTCATAGGGGGCGGGCTTTTCAGCGGTCACCGCCGGGGTGCCGACGGCGGGCGCTTCCTGCGCCTGGGCGCCGAACGGCGCAGCAACAAGCGCCAGCAAAAGAGACAATCGAATGGCCAGAAAGCGGATCATATCGTTTTGAAGCCCCGAATCACGCCGGCAGGCAAGTCAAATCTCCATCGGACGATCACGGCTGCCGGCACGCCTCAAGTTTTTCCACGCATTCGCGAACGCTGTCCGGGATCGGCAAAGCGAAAATTTCGGTCGCCGTATACCAGCCGATGCCGGCCGCATCGTCGCCCGCGACGGCATCAAGGTCCGGATCGGCGTCCACGGTGAAGACCGACAGGAAAAAATGTCGCGCTCCCGCCCCATCTGATTCGCGCGGCGGCAGGTCATAGGTTTCAAAGAGGTGTGGATTGCGCGGAAGAATACCGGTTTCCTCGTAAAACTCGCGCACTGCCGTCTCCGCCGGCGTCTCGCCGATCTCGGCCCGCCCGCCCGGAAAGGCATACATGTCCGCAGACGGCGGATTGGCGCGCCGCACGAGCAGGTAGCGTCCGTCGCGCTCGAGAATGGCGGAGGAGGCGAGCTGGGGAGAGGAAGGGGGCATTTGGTCTTTCATCGCATTCTCCCTATATTCCCTTGCGTTAGCGAAATACAATGCTTGCAGCGATGTGAGAAACCCAGACGCGGCGGTGTGGAAATTGGACCGGGATACCTTATCCTTCTTTGCCCAAAAATATGTCTGGTGGAAGTCCGTGGAGGAGGCCATCGAGCAGCCCGGGCGCGTCATCGCGCAAGTGATGAACATCGGTGACTTTGACGATATCCAGGCCGTGGAAATGCTGGCCGGCACGCAATGGCTGACAAATATCCTCAACGAAGCCGAAATCGGGCAATTCTCGCCACGCTCCTGGTCCTACTGGCATTATCGACTCGGTCTGGCTGATGTCGACAAAGTCCCCACGATTCCTGGTGTCGGTATCCTTGATCCTTGCCTTTCCATCGGGAGGCTGGACTAATCCATGTGCGGACGATTTGCGCTAACGGCGACACCCGAAGATGTGGCGGAATCTCTCGGTCTCCTGGAAACGGAGGGCTTTCCCCCACGGTTCAACATCGCGCCGACCCAACCCATTCTCGTCGTCATTGCCGGCGATCGCCAGCAGCCGGGCAGCAACCTGCCGGAGCGCAGGGCGCTGCTCGTGCGCTGGGGCTTTACCCCCTCCTGGGTGAAGGATCCGCGCGATTTTCCGCTACTGATCAATGCACGTGCCGAAACCGCGATAGGCAAGGCCTCGTTCAAGGCGGCGATGCGCCATCGGCGCATTCTCATTCCTGCTTCCGGTTTCTACGAATGGCATCGCCCGCCTAAGGAGAGCGGCGAGCCCTCGCAGGCCTACTGGATACGTCCTAAAAATGGCGGCATCGTCGCTTTCGCCGGTCTAATGGAGACCTGGTCCTCGGCGGATGGCTCGGAGGTCGATACCGGCGCCATCCTCACCACGCGCGCCAACACCCGGATTGCCGATATCCACGAGCGCATGCCCGTCGTCATCAAACCCGAGGATTTTGCCCGCTGGCTCGACTGCAAGTCGCAGGAACCGCGCGATGTCGCCGACCTCATGGCGCCGGCCAGCGATGACTACTTCGAAGCCATCGCCGTATCCGACAAAGTGAACAAGGTGGCAAACACCGGCGCCGATCTCCAGATCCCGGTGAGCGTTGCGACAAGGCCTGCCTCCAAGCTGAAGGAGCCTCCGGCAGACCGTCAGTTGTCGCTTTTTTGAGGGATCAGGCGAATTGCTTCGGCAGAGCAGGCTTCTTGACCGGCTTTGGCTTGACTTGCAAAGCGGCGGCAAGGACGGCCTTCAGGCCGAGCGGACGGTATTGGGCGACAAGATTGGCCGCCTCTCGCGGACTGTGCTTGTCGGTCTTTTTACCAGGCATTTCAAACTCTCCTTTGGTGCTTTCCCTAGCTGGAAACGCTTCGTTCCGGTGTGTTGTCCTCCAAAACGGCGTTCCTTATTGTGCCCCAGGAAACAGGCAGCAATGTGCAAGTGCCTGAAAGCCTTGATTCCCCGGGTGTGCGGCGTCTCCAGATAAGCCCAAACATGACAAAACAATGGCGAGTTCTTCGACATCCCGAGATATGACGATTGGGCACCGCGTGACCTCTTGACCGGGCGCACGCGAAGCGCGATAACGCTGCCCATGAAAACGGTTATCTGCATCATCTGCCGGATTATTATTCGCTAGCCTCGACGCTGGCCTGGCCGTTTTCGTCTCCCAAACATCAAGATGACAACGCGAAGGTCCAGCCGGGCGATTGCGTGTATTTGAAGTGATGCGGAAGGGGAGAATGGAATGGCCGGACAGCCGATACTGAAACTGTACAACACGCTGACACGGGAGAAGGCGGCTTTCACGCCGATCGACCCGACGAATGTCCGCATGTATGTCTGCGGCCCGACCGTTTACGACTACGCCCATATCGGCAACGCGCGGCCTGCCATCGTCTTCGACGTGCTGTTCCGGCTGCTGCGCCACGTCTATGGCGAAAACCACGTCACCTATGCCCGCAACATCACCGACGTCGATGACAAGATCAACGCGCGGGCGCTGCGCGACCATCCCGGCCTGCCGCTGAACGAAGCCATCCGCCTCGTCACCGAGAAGACCGAGACGCAGTATCTGCAGGACGCCAAGGCGCTCGGCTGCCTGGACCCGACCGTGCAGCCGCGGGCGACCGAAAACATCGCCGGCATGATCGAGATCATCGAAAGGCTGATCGCCAAAGGCCATGCCTATCAGGCAGAAGGCGAGGTGCTGTTCGATACGCGCTCGATGGCCGATTACGGACGGCTCTCCAACCGCAACCTCGAGGACCAGCAGGCGGGTGCCCGCGTGGCCGTCGATGCGCACAAGAAGAACCCCGGCGATTTCGTGCTCTGGAAGCTGTCGTCCGACAGTGAGCCCGGCTGGGAAAGCCCCTGGGGCCGTGGCCGTCCGGGCTGGCATATCGAATGCTCGGCCATGAGTGAGCGTTATCTCGGTGAGGTCTTCGACATTCACGGCGGCGGGCTGGACCTGATCTTCCCGCACCATGAAAACGAGATCGCCCAGTCGCGCTGCGCCCACGGCACCGACGTCATGGCCAATGTCTGGATGCACAACGGCTTCCTGCAGGTCGAAGGCCGCAAGATGTCGAAGTCCGAAGGCAATTTCGTCACCATCTACGAATTGCTGCACACGGAAAAGTTCGGCGGCCGCAAGTGGCCGGGCGAGGTCCTGCGTCTGGCAATGCTGATGACCCATTACCGCGAGCCGATCGATTTTTCGATCAAGCGGCTGGAGGAGGCGGAGCGGCTTCTCGCCAAATGGCCGGTGGTCAAGGAAAGCGGCGCGGCACCCGACGCGACGGTGGTCAATGCGCTCGCCGACGATCTCAATACGGTCGCAGCGGTGCAGGCGCTGCACGCTCTCGCCCAGGCTGCCAATGCCGAGCCGGCTCTGCTTGCAACTTATGCCGCGAGCGCGGCTCTGCTCGGCGTTCGGCCGAAGGAAACAGAGGTCGACGAAGCCCTGGCCTCCGCTGTTGACGCCCTGGTGGCGATGCGGCTGGAAATGCTCAAGGCCAAGAACTTCGCCGAAGCCGACAAGATCCGCGAGGAACTCGCCGCCAAGGGCATCCAGCTGAAGGACGGCAAGGATGCGGCGACCGGCGAGCGGGTGACGACGTGGGAGGTCAAGCGGTGACGATCGCCACCCCCCTCTGTCACTTCGTGACATCTCCCCCACAAGGGGGGAGATCGGGGACTCGCGGCAACCGTCAATTTTCCTCGCGGGTGACGGCAGCAAACTGGATTGATTTGCCCGGTCGGTGTGCCCAGAGTGTTGGTGTGTCTGTTGAGCAGGGCGCTCGCCACGGGAAGGATCACCATGACTGACCTCGTCCACACCGGCGGCTGCCAATGCGGCGCCGTCCGTTTCCGCGTCGAAGGTGTCCTCGGCGACGCCTCCGTCTGCCATTGCCGCATGTGCCAGAAGGCGGCCGGCAATTTCTATCTGCCGCTGGTTTCCGTGCGCGGGGCCAGGCTCACCTGGGCGCGCGGCGAGCCGAAGCGGTTTCAGTCGTCGAATGCAGTGTTCCGGGGTTTCTGCGGCGATTGCGGCACGCCGCTGACCTATGAGGCACCGGATGGCGTGGCGCTGGCGATCGCGGCCTTCGACAAGCCGCAGGGCATCGTTCCGCAGATCCAGTGGGGCACCGAGGCAAAGCTGCCCTATGTCGATCACATCCCGGACCTGCCGGGCGAGGACACGATGGCGGATCAGGATGCGGCGTCCTTTCTTGCAACGCTCGTGTCTTACCAGCATCCGGACCACGATACGGCCGAGTGGCCACCGAAGGGGCGCGAATGAGCATTTCCCGCATCTATACCGGCGGCTGCCAGTGCGGCGCGGTGCGCTATCGGGCGGAAGGCACACTCGGTGATCCGCATCTGTGCCATTGCCGCATGTGCCAGAAGGCGGCCGGCAATTATTTCATGCCGCTTGCCAATGCGCCGCTCGCGTCGTTCCGCATCACGCGGGGGGAACCGAGCTGGTTTCACTCCTCGCAATTTGCCCGGCGCGGTTTTTGCGCCGCCTGCGGCACGCCGCTGTTCTACGACATGCCGGGGGCGGATTTCATCAATATCGTGCTCGGTTCGCTCGACGATCCCTATGATGTGCGGCCCCTGACGCAGTCCGGCATGGAATCGTGCGTCCCGTGGTTTTCACATCTGCCGGGGCTGCCGGGCAAGGAGACCGATGCCGCTAGCGATGCAGGCGCGGAACGGCATCTGGCGATCCTTGAAACGAACCGCCAGCATCCCGATTACGACACTGAACATTGGCCACCGGAGGAATAGACATGAGCGAGACCATTCGAACCGGAGGCTGCCAGTGCGGCGCCGTGCGTTTCAGGATTCACGGAGCGCTCGGCCGTCCGTCGATCTGCCATTGCCGCATGTGCCAGAAGGCCTTTGGCGGCTTTTTCGGGCCGCTTGTCACCGCGCCGGACGGCGGCGTCGAGTGGACGCGTAACGAGCCGAACTATTTCCAGTCGTCGGTGAACATCAGCCGCGGTTTTTGCGCATCCTGCGGCACGCCGCTGACCTATCGTCATCCCGGTGGTCTCGAAATCGCCATCGGGGCCTTCGACGACCGAAGCGACCTCGCGCCGCAGATCCAGGTCAACTACGCCTCCCGGCTGCCCTGGGTGACGACGATCTTCGACCAGCCGGTCCATGAGGATCCGGACTACTATTCAAAGCAGGAACAGATCATCTCCTTCCAGCATCCCGATCACGATACGGCCGAATGGCCTACCCATGGTTTGAATCTATGACAGCAGAACTGCGCACGCTCTATCCGGAAATCGAACCTTATGCGTCCGGCCATCTCGATGTCGGCGATGGCCACGTGATCTATTGGGAGAAGGCCGGGACGCCCGGCGCCAAGCCCGCCGTCTTCCTGCATGGCGGCCCCGGCGGCACCATCTCGCCGAACCATCGGCGCCTGTTCGACCCTGCGCGTTACGACGTCACCCTGTTCGACCAGCGCGGCTGCGGCAAGTCGACCCCGCATGCCGAGCTTGGCGCCAACACGACCTGGCATCTCGTCGCCGATATCGAGCGGCTGCGCGAATTGGCCGGCGTCGACAAATGGCTGGTCTTCGGCGGTTCCTGGGGCTCGACGCTGGCGCTCGCCTATGCGCAAAAGCATCCTGAGCGCGTTTCGGAACTCGTCGTGCGCGGCATCTATACGCTGACGAGGGCCGAACTCGACTGGTACTATCAGTTCGGCGTCTCGGAAATGTTCCCGGACAAGTGGGAGCGCTTCATCGCGCCGATCCCGCCGGAAGAGCGTCACGAGATGATGCTTGCCTATCACCGGCGCCTGACCAGCGACGACCGGGCGATCCGTCTTGCCGCTGCCAAGATCTGGAGCATCTGGGAGGGCGAGACGATCACGCTCTTGCCGGAACCCGCGACCAGTGACAAGTTCGAGGAAGACGAATTCGCCTACGCATTCGCCCGCATCGAAAACCATTTCTTCGTCAACGCCGGCTGGCTGGAGGAGGGGCAGCTGCTGCGTGATGCGCACAGGCTGCATGGCATTCCCGGCGTCATCGTCCACGGCCGCTACGACATGCCGTGCCCGGCGAAATATGCCTGGGCGCTGCACAAGGCTTGGGGTCAGGCCGAGTTCCATCTGGTCGAAGGCGCAGGTCATGCCTATTCCGAGCCCGGCATTCTCGACAGGCTCATCCGGGCAACCGACCGGTTTGCGGGGAAGATGTGATGATTGTGTCTGCGGCTCGTACCCCCCTCTGTCACTCCGTGACATCTCCCCCACAAGGGGGGAGATTGTTCATTTCCCTTACCGGCCTCCTGGTAAGGCGAGCACAAAATATGCGTTTGATCTCCCCCCTTGCGGGGGAGATGTCGGCGTCGCCGACAGAGGGGGGTAGGCCGCCGCGAACTCAGAGCGCCCCATCATCGGAGGCATTGCAGTGAAAGAACGCATCTATCTCTTCGACACCACGCTTCGCGACGGGCAGCAGACGCCGGGGATCGATTTTTCCGTCGAGGACAAGATCGCCATCGCCAAGATGCTGGACGAATTCGGCATCGACTATGTCGAGGGCGGCTATCCGGGTGCCAACCCGACCGATACGGAGTTTTTTGGGAAGAAGCGCACCGAGAAGGCACGCTTCGTCGCCTTCGGCATGACCAAGCGCGCCGGCGTGTCGGCGTCCAACGATCCGGGGCTGACGGCGCTCCTGCAGGCGCAAAGCGACGCGATCTGTCTTGTCGCCAAGAGCTGGGATTATCATGTCCGCGTGGCGCTCGGCTGTTCCAACGAGGAAAATCTCGAGGCGATCCGCACCTCCGTCGAAGCCGTCGTGCAAAGCGGCCGCGAGGCGATGATCGACTGCGAGCATTTCTTCGATGGCTACAAGGCCAATCCCGGCTACGCACTGGCTTGCGCCAAGACGGCCTATGACGCCGGCGCGCGCTGGGTGGTGCTCTGCGACACCAATGGCGGCACCCAGCCACCGGAGATCCGCGACATCGTCGCCGCGGTGATCGCCCATGGGGTGCCCGGTGCCAATCTCGGCATCCACGCCCATAACGATACCGGTCAGGCGGTCGCCAATTCGCTGGCAGCGGTCGAGGCCGGCGTGCGCCAGGTTCAGGGCACGCTGAACGGCATCGGCGAGCGCTGCGGCAACGCCAATCTCGTCACGCTGATCCCGACGCTGGCGCTCAAGGAAGCCTATAACCGCCGTTTCGAGACAGCGATCGATGCCGATCGGCTGCAGGAGCTGACCCAGCTTTCCCATTCCTTCGACGAGCTTCTGAACCGCTCGCCGGATCATCAGATGCCCTATGTCGGCGCCTCCGCCTTCGCCACCAAGGCCGGCATTCATGCGTCCGCGTTGCTGAAGGACCCGCGCACCTACGAGCATGTGACGCCGGAAAGCGTCGGCAACCTGCGCAAGGTCATGGTGTCGGACCAGGGCGGCAAGGCCAATTTCATCAATGCCCTGAAACGGCGCGGCATCGTCGTCTCCAAGGATGATCCGAAGCTCGACAGGCTGATTTCCATCGTCAAGGAACGCGAGGCGACCGGCTATGCCTATGAAGGCGCCGATGCGAGCTTCGCCATCCTCGCCCAGCGCATCCTCGGCTCGGTGCCGGATTTCTTCCTGGTCGACAGTTTCCGCGTCATGGTCGAGCGCCGCTTCGATGCCAACGGCAAGCTGAAGACCGTCTCCGAAGCCGTGGTGAAGGTCTCGGTCGACGGCGAGACGATGATGTCGGTCGCCGAAGGCCACGGCCCCGTCAATGCGCTCGATCTGGCGCTGCGCAAGGATCTCGGCAAATACCAGTCGGAGATCGAGGATCTGGAACTGGTTGACTACAAGGTGCGCATCCTCAACGGCGGCACCGGAGCCGTTACCCGCGTCCTGATCGAATCCGTCGACGCCACCGGCGCCCGCTGGTGGACGGTCGGCGTGTCCGACAACATCATCGACGCCTCCTTCCAGGCACTGATGGATTCGATCGTGTTCAAGCTGTTGAAGAACCGCGATCAGGCGGGTCTGGCGGCGGCGGAGTAGGGGGAGGCGACGGCCGGTGCGCCCTGTGCTATGACTATTTGGGCGTGCAGCGTGGCAATGTCGAGGAGACTTCAATGAGCGAAATCCATCGGATCACCGTCGATCCAGAGCAGTGCGGCGGCCGCCCGACGCTTCGCAACCTTCGCATCCGCGTCAAGGACGTGCTGGACCTGCTGGCGGCAGGGGCCAGTCATGCTGAGATTCTCCAGGATTACCCCGCGCTCGAAGAGGGCGACATTTTGGCCGCGCTCGAATATGCCGCGCGCCAAAGCGACCATCCTGTCCTTCACGTCGCCTAATGCGGTTCCTGGTCGACGCGCAATTGCCGCCGGCGCTTGCGCGTTGGCTGACTATACGCGGCTACGAAGCGGTGCATGTTTCTGAAAAGGGAATGCAAGCCGCGACCGATCGGCTGATCTGGGACTGCGCTTTGATCGAGGGCTGGGTCATCGTCACGAAGGACGAGGACTTTGCCCAGCACAAGGTGTTCACGCAAGCTGGCCCGGCTGTGGTCTGGATTAGGTGGCCTAATACGCGACGCCACCAACTCCTCGTCCGGTTCGAAGCGGTTCTACCCACGATCGTCGCCGCGCTTGTGCGCGGCGAAACATTGATAGAAGTCGTTTGACGACGCTCACAACACCAGCCGGAACTTCGCAAACCCATCCGCACCGTCGCCGGCATCCTCGATCTTCACGCCCTTGACGTCGGCGATCAGCCCGCGTGCCTTCGGGCCGCTCTCGAAAACCGCGGTCGCACCTTCCACCGGCTTGAAGCTCCAGTTGCCGTCGGCGGACGGGTTGATCGTGCCTTCGGCGATGATGTAGCGGACGATGACGTCGCGGTTGGTGTCGGGGGCTGCGAACACCACCTTGTCGGCGGCGATCTCGGGGAACTTGCCGCCGCCGCCGGCGCGATAGTTGTTGGAGGCGACGACGAATTTCTGCGCAGGGTCGATCGGCTTGCCCTCGAAGGACAGGTGCTGGATGCGGTTCGAGTTGGGATTCACCGCGTTGCCGTCCTTGTCGTATTTGGCCGGCTGCGAGAGGTCGATCTCATAGGTCACGCCGTCGATGACGTCGAAATTGTAGGAGGGAAAGTCGGGGTTCAGCAGCGGCGCATCCTTTGCGCCCGGTTCGACGGTGTTGAACATGCCGGCTGACATTTCCAGCCAGTTCATCACCTGCGCGCCGGTGATGACGACCGCTTGCACGGTGTTCGGATAGAGATAGAGATCGGCAACGTTCTTGATGGCGATGTCGCCGGCTGGGACGTCGGTGTAGTAGTCAGCGCCGCCGCGGCCGCCGGACTTGAACGGGGCGGCTGCCGAAAGCACGGGCAGGTCCTTGTATTCCGTGTCCTTCAGCATCTCCTTGATGTACCAGGTCTGCGCATTGGAGACGATCTGCACGGACGGGTCGTCCGCCACCAGCGCGAAATAGGAATAGAGCGGTGCCGATGTCTTGCCGACCGGGGTGCGGACATAGGCGAGCGTCGCCTCATGCTCGGCATTGGCGGCATTCAGCACATCCGCCCTGTCCGCCACGTCGGCGACGACCTTCTTGTCCTGACGGTGGTAGATCGGTCGCGCCTCGGTGGTGAAGTCGACGATCCGCCAGCTCTTGCCGTCCTTTTCGATGAGCAGGTCGATCAGGCCGAGATGCGATCCCCAGAAGCCGCCCATCACCGCCGGTTTGCCGAGCAGCGTGCCCTTGGCGGGATCGACGCCCTCGATGCCGTCGAAGCTCTTGGTGCCGGGGAAGACGAGGTGCTGGTGGCCGGTGAAAACCGCATCGATGCCCTCGACGCCGGCGAGATAGAGCGAGGCATTTTCCATCCGCTCGCTCTGCCCGCTGCCATCGATGCCGGAGTGGGAAAGCGCGATGATGATGTCGGCGCCGTCTTCCTTCATGGCCGGCACCCAGGCCTTGGCCGCCTCGACGATGTCGCGGGTCTCAGCCTTGCCCTCCAGGTTCTTGATATCCCAGAGCATGATCTGCGGCGGCACGAAGCCGATGATGCCGATCTTCACCGGACTGGTGGCGCCCGAGCCGTCGGTGACGATCTTCTCGACCACCGTATAGGGCTTGAAGAACAGTTCGTCCTTCTTCGGGTCGGAGGCGAGCTGCCCCTTGGTCAGGTTGGCGCAGACGTAAGGGAAATTGGCTCCGGCGAGCACCTTGAACATGTAATCCAGGCCATAGTTGAACTCATGGTTCCCCAGCGTGCCGGCCTCGTAACCGAGCACGTTCATCGCCTTGATGACCGGGTGGACATCTCCGTCCTTCATGCCGCGCTGATAGGCCATGTAGTCGCCCATCGGGTTGCCCTGCAGGAAATCGCCATTGTCGATGAGGAAGGAATTGCCGGCCTCGGCGCGGATGGCGTCGATGATCGAGGCGGTGCGGGCAAGCCCCATCGTGTCGTTCGGCTTGTCGCCGTAGTAGTCGTAAGGGAAGACGTGGACGTGGATGTCGGTCGTTTCCATGATGCGCAGATGCGCCTGGTTGCCGGCCGCGCGGGCAGCAAAGGGATGCAGCAGGATGAGGGCGGACGTGGCGGCGGCACCGCTCAAGAGCGAGCGGCGGGTTATCGGGTGGAGCGCGAGGTTGGAAGACATCATGAAGTCCCTTCGTCTGACCGGTCGTTGCCTGGCTGAAACCTAGGGTGGGAAGCTGCGGAATGCACCCCGCAAAATATCACCTATTTTCCGCGGGTCTCGATCAGCCCTGCTGTACGCAAGTTCACGGAAATGAATTGGTTGATCAACGGTCTTTGGAGTAGGACGAGCCAACGATAAAATTCTCGACGGGATGGAACGCCATGGCTGATGCGGAAAAAACACCGGTGGTGCAGAACGGCGATTCGCCGCGCGGCTTCGCCTTCGCGCTGACGGCCTACCTGCTGTGGGGTTTCCTGCCTTTCTTCATGAAAGCCGTTGCCCATATCCCGGCCTTTGAGGTTGTCGCCCACCGGATCGTCTGGTCACTGCCGCTCGCGGGAGCCGTGCTCGTCCTGCTTGGCCGCACCGATGACATAAGGATGGCGCTGCGCTCCCCGCGCATGCTGAAGATGGCGATGGTCACTGCCGTCCTCATCACCATCAACTGGGGCATCTATGTCTGGGCGATCGGGGCAGGGCGGGCGCTCGAGACCGCGCTCGGCTATTACATCAACCCGCTGTTCTCTATCTTCCTCGGCGCCGTGCTCCTCAAGGAAAAGCTCAATCCGGCGCAGATCGTCGCCATCGTTCTCGCCGCAATCGCCGTCGTCGTTCTCGCCTTCGACGCGGGTGGCCTGCCCTGGGTCTCGATCGGCCTCGCGCTCTCCTGGGGCCTCTATGCCTTTTTCCGCAAGACCCTGCCGGTCGGGCCCAATCAGGGGTTCTTCCTGGAAGTGCTGCTGCTCAGCGTGCCGGCGCTCGGCTACATCGCCTATCTGGAAGCCTCGGGGCAGGGCCACTTCTTCGATACAGGCCTTGTCGATGTCGCCTTGCTCATGGCCTGCGGCGTCGTCACCGCCGTACCGCTGATGATCTACGCCAACGGCGCCAAGCTGCTGCGGCTCTCGACCATCGGCATCATGCAGTACATCGCCCCGACGATGATCTTCCTCATCGCCGTGTTCGTTTTCCACGAACCCTTCGGCACGCCGAAGCTCATCGCCTTCATTTTGATCTGGGCGGCGCTGGCGGTCTACTCGACGTCGATGCTCATGGAAAGCCGAGCGCGGCGCGCTGTGGTGGCAAGCCCGGCGGAATAATACGGGCTGGCCAGGCAATATCTCAAAGCTTGGAGATGATCCCGGCCTCGCCGTCGCGATCGACTTCGCTTGCCCAATGGGCCAGCAATGTGGGAACGACCTCCTCCGCCGCGTCGATGACGAGCGGCTGGACGAGATGGGCGGTGTGGATGAAGCCGGCTTCCGCCATGTGCTGGACCAGCGTCATCAGCGGATCCCAGAAGCCGTTGACATTGACGAGCACGATCGGCTTGCGGTGACGGCCGAGCTGCGCCCAGGTCATGATCTCGACGATCTCCTCGAGCGTGCCGATGCCGCCCGGCAGGGTGACGAAGGCGTCGGAGCGCTCGAACATCTTGTGCTTGCGGTCATGCATGTCGGGCGTCACGATGAGTTCGCTGAGCTGCCCGAGCGAATGGCGCGTCGCCTCCATATCCATCAGAAATTCTGGTATAATGCCGGTAACGCGGCCACCGTGCGAAAGAACGCCGCTTGCGACCGCGCCCATGATGCCCTTCGTGCCGCCGCCATAGACGAGCCGAAGATGGTTTTCGGCGATGGATTTGCCGAGAATACGGCCGGCATTGATAAAGGATTGGTCGCGACCCGGCTGCGAGCCGCAATAGACGCAAATGGATCGAATCGGGATATTTTTCTCGTTCATGGCCCAAAGAGACAATGCGCCGCAGCACGCGTCAAGAAAAATGACGGAAAACAGGGCCGCGGCTCCGTCCGAATATGCGGTGGTGCTTGTGGAAAGCAGCGGAAATCGTTAGCAATTTTTAAGAATGAGCAGACGATATGTACGGGGGCTGATTCCGCAAGATTAGGCAAACGGAAAGCGGCAGGCATGTAGGCTTGGGGAGAGCCATCCTTTCGCGCCCATGTCGGGCACAGGCGGCTCGGGCCATTTGGAGAAATGCATGATGAAGAACAAGGCCGGCTGGGTGGCCCTTATCGTCCTGGCAATTGCATCCCTGCTGATGGTTTTCTTTGTGCTGCCGAATATCAACAAGGGCAAGGACACGCTCACGGCCGATGCCCCGGCGGACAAGTCGGCGACCTTGGCCGAACCGAAGAGCGCAAAGTCCACTGCCGGAGGCGAGGCGGCGACCGACACCGCCAATTCCACCGATCCGGTTGCTGCGTGGACAGTGCCGGGTTTCGATGTCCTGCGCGTCGAACCGGACGGGTCGACGGTCATTGCGGGGCGGGCTCAGCCCAATACCAAGCTTGAAATCATGAGCGGCGATACTGTCATCGGCACGGCGGATGTCGGGGCGGCAGGCGATTTTGCCGCGGTCTTCGAGAAGCCGCTTGCAGCCGGTGACTATCAACTGACGCTGCGCAGCGTCGGTGAAAACGGCGCGACCAAGTCCTCGGAGGAAGTCGCCACCGTTTCGATCCCCAAGGACAAGGCCGGCGAACTGCTCGCCATGGTGTCGAAGCCGGGCGAGGCGAGCCGCATCATCACCAAACCGGTGACCGAGGCAAAGCCTGCCGATGCGGCTGCCCAGCCAGCGACGGCGACGGGCGAAGTTGCAAAGGCAGAGCCTGTTCCCGGTGCATCGACGACAGCGACGCCGACCGATACCGCCGTTCCGTCCCAGATCCCAGGAACCGGCGAGAACCCGGCCGTCGCTGTCTCCGCGGTCGAGATCGAAGGCAGGAAGATTTTCGTCGCCGGCAACGCCAAGGCTGGAGCGCTGGTGCGCGTCTATGCCGATGACAAGCCTGTCGGCGAAATCAAGGCCGACGAGCAGGGGCGTTTCGTCGTTGAAGGCGCGATCGACCTGCCGGTCGGCGGCCACACGATCCGCGCCGACGTGATGGGCGCTGACGGCAGCACCGTTGAAACGCGTGCGTCCGTTCCCTTCGATCGCCCGGCCGGCGATCAGGTGGCAGCGGTCGCTCAACCCGGTGTGCAAGGCACCGTGGCGCCCCTCGAGGGCGGCAGTTTCGATGGCCTGCGGATGGAGGCGACGAAGGCGCTTGGCCTGCTCAAGGGGCTGTTTGCGGATGGCAAGGTGCCGACCGCGGAAGAACTGGCGGCGGCGCGCTCGGCAACGGAAATCGCCCTGAAGTCGCTCGCCGATTTCAAGGTCGCCGACAATCTCGATGCCGGCGTCAAGGAAATGGCGGCCAAGACGGCCAAGTCCGCGGCCGATGCGCTTGCCGTGCTGAAGGCGCTGCCGGCGGATGCCGCCAGCGTTTCCGCATCGCTCGGCAAGATCGAGGCGGCGGTCGGCTCGGCGCTGATGCCGCGTACCGACGGCACCGGCGGCAATGCGGTCGCAACGGATACAACGACCCAGCCGGTACAGAACGAGGTCGGAAAGCCGGCGGCGGAAACGGCCGAGAAGCCTTCCGCAGGGTTAGCCACGCCTTCCGCAGAGTCAGGCGTTGCCGCTGCGACAGGCACCGACAGTGCCGCACCGGCCGAGAAACCGGCAACCGGGCAGGCAGCTGCCGAGCCGGAAACGGTGCAGCAGGCGCCGCTGCAGCAGAGCAAGACGTCGGTGATCATCCGCCGTGGCGATACGCTCTGGCAGATTTCGCGCCGCGTCTATGGTGCGGGGGTTCGCTACACGACGATCTATCTCGCCAACGAGGACCAGATCGCCAATCCGGACCGTATCTTGCCGGGCCAGATCTTCGGCGTGCCGGACGAGGCCATGTCTGAGACTGAAGCGCGGGAGATGCACCGCAAGCACGTGAAGCATCTGCCGTGATCGGTTTTCGCCGGCGCTCCATTGCGGCCGGTCTTTATGAAGCCTATCTGAAACGAAAAGCGGCGCCTTGAAAAAGGCGCCGCTTTTGATTGGAGATTGCGGGCGCGCTTTCCATCGATGGTCATCGTGGTGACATCCAAAGCGCGCAGAGGCTGTCGAGAAACAACAGTCGAAGAACGAAGGCGGACACGCACGTGGCAGCGCAGAAGAAGACGGTATCGGCGGACGCAGGCAATCCGCTGCAGACGATCATCAATCTCTGGCCCTATATGTGGCCGACCGACCGTACCGACCTCAAGATGCGCGTCGTCTGGGCGACCCTCATCCTGCTGGTCGCCAAGATCGTGCTGCTGCTCGTCCCCTATTTCTTCAAATGGGCGACCGATGCCTTGAACGGCAGGACCGACATTGTCGGCGTTCTCCCCGCCGTCTTCACCGGCGCCGTGATGCTCGTGCTTGCCTATAACCTGGCGCGCTTGCTGCAGGCGGGACTGAACCAGCTGCGCGACGCACTCTTTGCCAGTGTCGGCCAGCATGCGGTGCGCCAGCTTGCCTATCGCACCTTCGTTCACATGCACCAGCTGTCGCTGCGCTTCCACCTGGAACGCCGCACCGGCGGACTGTCGCGCATCATCGAGCGCGGCACCAAGGGCATCGAAACCATCGTCCGGTTCACCATCCTGAATACGGTGCCGACCCTGATCGAGTTCCTTATGACGGCGGTGGTCTTCTGGTGGGGGTATGGCTTCGGCTACCTGGCTGTGACCGCCATCACTGTCTGGCTCTATATCTGGTTCACGATCAAGGCGAGCGACTGGCGCATCTCGATCCGCCGCTCGATGAACGACAGCGATACAGACGCCAATACCAAGGCGATCGATTCCCTTCTCAACTTCGAGACGGTCAAGTATTTCGGCAACGAGGAGATGGAGGCCAAGCGTTTCGACCAGTCCATGGCGCGCTACGAGCGGTCCGCCACGCAGGTCTGGACCTCGCTCGGCTGGCTCAACTTCGGCCAGGCGCTGATCTTCGGCGCGGGCACCGCGGTCATGATGGTCATGTCGGCCTTGGCCGTGCAGCGCGGCGAGCAGACGCTCGGCGATTTCGTCTTCATCAATGCGATGCTGATACAGCTTGCCATTCCGCTCAACTTCATCGGCTTCGTCTATCGCGAAATCCGCCAGGGCCTGACGGATATCGAGAAGATGTTCGACCTGCTCGACGTTCAGGCCGAGGTCGTCGACAGTCCGGACGCGAAGGAACTGGTGATCGATCGCGGCGCGATCGCCTTCAAGGACGTGCATTTCGCCTATGATCCCGCCCGCCCGATCCTCAAGGGCATCAGTTTCGAGGTGCCGGCCGGCAAGACCGTCGCCGTCGTCGGTCCCTCGGGCGCCGGCAAATCGACGCTGTCGCGGCTTCTCTACCGTTTCTACGATGTCCAGCAGGGCGCCATCACCATCGACGGCCAGGACGTGCGCGACGTGAAGCAGAAGAGCCTGCGCGCCGTGATCGGCATGGTGCCGCAAGATACGGTGCTGTTCAACGACACGATCGCCTACAACATCCGCTACGGCCGCACCTCGGCGACGCAGGCGGAAATCGAGGCGGCGGCGGATATCGCCCAGATCGGCGAATTCATCGAGAGCCTGCCGGAAGGCTACGGCGCCATGGTCGGCGAGCGCGGCCTGAAGCTGTCGGGCGGCGAGAAGCAGCGCGTCGCCATCGCCCGCACGGTGCTGAAAAGCCCGCCGATCCTGATCCTCGACGAGGCGACCTCGGCGCTCGACACCCGCACCGAGCAGGAGATCCAGGCAGCACTCGATATCGTCTCGCAGAACCGCACGACGCTGGTCATCGCCCACCGCCTGTCGACGGTCATCCACGCCGACGAGATCATCGTGCTCAAGGATGGCGGCATCGCCGAGCGGGGCACGCACGGGGAACTTATCGACCGCGACGGCCTTTATGCCTCCATGTGGAACCGCCAGCGTGAAGCAACGCAGGCCGAGGAAATGCTGAAGAAGGTCCGCGAAAGCGATGACCTGGGAGTTGTCGTGCGCGGTGCAGCGGCAGTGTGAGGGGAGCGCAGGATTTAGGCAGTGGGTAATAGCCAATAGGCAATAGGCAATAGGCAATAGGCAAGGAGGTCCAAGCCGCTCTACTGCCTACTGCCCACTGCCTATCGCTTTGCCGCATTGCCCGGCCCGCCATTTCCCTGTACGTCCTAGCCGAACGAAAATCTGGAGATCCCTTTTCATGAGCTTGATCAATACGGTGCGCAACACGCTGGTTCCGGTGCACAAGGAAGGTTATCGCTTCATTGCCGGTTTCTTCGTCGTCTCGCTGATCCTCGGATTTCTCTGGGAGCCGCTGATGTGGATCGGCTTCGTCCTGACGGCATGGTGCGCCTATTTCTACCGCGACCCCGAACGCATGACTCCGCTCGATGACGATCTCGTCATCAGCCCCGCCGACGGCCGCGTCTCCTCGATCGCGCTCGTCACGCCGCCGGACGAACTTGGCCTTGGCACCGACCCGATGCTGCGCATCTCGGTGTTCATGAATGTCTTCAATGGCCACGTGAACCGCGCGCCGATGCGTGGCACGATCCGCCGCATCGCCTATCGCGCCGGCAAGTTCGTCAATGCCGAGCTTGACAAGGCGAGCCACGAAAACGAGCGCAACGGCCTCGTCATCGAAACCGCCCACGGCGAAATCGGCGTTGTCCAGATCGCCGGCCTCGTCGCCCGCCGCATCGTCTGCTGGTCGGCGGAAGGCGATACGCTGCAGCCGGGCGAGCGCTTCGGCCTCATTCGTTTCGGCTCCCGGCTCGACGTCTTCCTTCCAGAGGGGGCGCAGCCGCGCGTCAGCCTCGGCCAGACCGCGATTGCCGGCGAAACCGTGCTTGCGGAATTCGGCTCCGCCAAGGGTCCGGTCATCAGCCGCCGCGGTTGATCGGCGGCGTCATCGAAACTGGAACAGGAGCACGTCATGGAAACGCCCTTTCCGTCCTTTGAACCGAACGGCCCGAACGACGAGGCGCGGGGCCCGCGCCTTCGGGAAATTCCGCTCAGGCTGATCGTGCCCAACATGATCACCGTGCTTGCCATTTGCGCCGGCCTCTCGGGCGTCCGGCTGGCGTTCGAAAACCGCTTCGAGCTCGCCGTCGCCATGGTTCTGGTCGCGGCCTTCCTCGACGGCATCGACGGCCGGGTGGCACGGCTGATGAAGGCGACCTCGAAGTTCGGTGCGCAGATGGATTCGCTCGCCGATATCGTCAATTTCGGCGTCGCGCCGGCGCTGGTTCTTTACGCCTTCGTTCTCGACCAGGCCCGTTCGCTCGGCTGGATCGCAGCGCTGATCTATGTCATCGCCGCCGGCCTGCGGCTTGCCCGTTTCAACGTCATGGCCGAGCGCGAAGTGAAGGCCTCCTGGCAGTCGGAATATTTCGTCGGCGTGCCGGCGCCGGCCGGCGCCATGCTGGTCCTCCTGCCGATGTATCTCGGTCTTCTCGGCCTTGCCCCGGACCGCCTCGTCGCCGTGGTGTCATCCGCCTATACCGTGCTGATCGCCTTCCTGCTGGTCAGCCGCCTGCCGGTCTGGTCCGGCAAGTCGGAAAACCGCGTCCGCCGCGATCTCGTCCTGCCCGTCATCCTCTTCGTCGTGCTCTACGTCGCGACGCTGATGAGCTTCACCTGGGAGACGATGGTGATCACCGCCGTCGGATATCTCCTCAGCCTGCCGTTCGGGGCGCGCAAATGGCAGAAGAAATACGGCGACTGGCCGCTCCATCCGGATCACCCGGTGCCGGTCGAGGACGGGCTGCCGGAAGACAAGAAGTAGGGCTTTGGCTACTCATAAAGAAAGCCGCCGCGAGAAACCCGCGGCGGCTTTTTCAGTTTCCGTATTCGAAGATCAAGCCGGCAGCCGATAGTCGACGATCCGGTTCTCTCGCAGGATGAAGAGCTTGCCGGTCTGCGTCTGGTCCGGCCCGACCAGCGGCAGCAGCTTGGCGGCGACTTCCGAGGGATGCGGCACGGTCGACGGATCCTCGCCGGGAATTGCCTGCGCGCGCATGGCGGTTCTGGTGGCACCCGGATCGACGCTGAGGATGCGCAGCGGCAGGCGTTGCGTCTCGCCGGCCCAGGTGCGCGCCAAGGCCTCGACCGCAGCCTTGGAGGCGGAGTAGGGGCCCCAGAACGGCTTGCACTTGTGGGCGGCGCTGGAGGACAGGATCAGCGCGCGGCCGGCGTCCGACTGCTGCAAGAGCGGATCGACCGAGCGGATCAGCCGCCACGTCGCGGTGACGTTGATGGTCATCACCTTCTCGAACACCTTGGCCTCGACATGGCCGATCGGCGAGATGACGCCGAGCACGCCGGCATTGGCAACGAGGATGTCGAGTTTGCCCCAGCGTTCATGGATGGCGCCGCCGAGCTTGTCGATTGCCGCCATGTCGGCAAGGTCGAAGGGAACCAGGGTTGCCGGCAGCCTGCCCGCAGCCTTGATCGCATCGTCCAGTTCTTCCAGCCCGCCGATGGTGCGGGCGCAGGCGATCACCTGGGCGCCGGCCTTGGCCAGCTCAAGTGCGGTGAAATAGCCGATGCCGCGCGATGCGCCGGTGACCAGTGCTATGCGGCCCTTGAGATCGATCATGTCTGAGTGGCTCCGAATTCATTGATGCGGGCTTGCTGTGCCACACGTCCGGTGCCGGGCGCAAGTCAGCCTGTGGCATGTTCAAGAGAGGAAGGGAGGTTTCCTCGAATCCCTGCCGATCCGAGGAGCCCTGTCAGCCGTTGCTGGCAAGCACCGACAGCTTGAGCCCGGCGGTTTCGCCGTTCTTGTCGAGAAGCCGGGTCGGATAGTCGCCGGTGAAATAATGATCGGTGAACTGCGGACGGGCCGGATTGCGGTCCTCGCCGCCGACGGCGCGGTAGAGCCCGTCGATCGTCAGGAACTCCAGCGAGTCGGCGCCGATATATTTCGCCATCGCCTTGACGTCGGCATACTGGTTGGCGAGCAGCTTGTCGGCGTTCGGTGTGTCGATGCCGTAGAAGTCGGGATAGAAGATCATTGGGCTGGCAACGCGGACATGGACTTCGGTCGCGCCTGCATCGCGGATCATCTGCACGATCTTCAGCGAGGTGGTGCCGCGCACGATCGAATCGTCGACCAGCACGACGCGCTTGCCCTCGATCATGGCGCGGTTGGCCGAATGCTTCAGCTTGACGCCGAAGGCGCGGATCTGCTGCGTCGGCTCGATGAAGGTGCGCCCGACATAGTGGTTGCGGATGATGCCGTATTCGAAGGGAATGCCGCTCGCCTGGGCATAGCCAAGCGCCGCCGGCGTGCCGCCGTCCGGAACCGGCACGACCACGTCGCCTTCGACCGGCGATTCCTTGGCGAGATTGATGCCCATGTTCTTGCGCGCCACATAGACGCTGCGGCCGCCGACGACCGAATCGGGGCGGGCGAAATAGACATATTCGAACAGGCAGAGGCGTTCCGGCTGCGCGTTCGCCGGCTTGCGGGCGTCGATGTCGATCGAGCCGTCCGGCTGGATTTCGCAGATGATGACTTCGCCGTTTTCGACGTCGCGAATATATTTCGCGCCGATGATGTCGAGCGCGCAGGTTTCCGAGCAGAAGATCGGCTTGCCGTCGAGCTCGCCCATGACCAGCGGCCGGATGCCGGTCGGGTCGCGCGCCGCAATCAGCTTGGTGCGCGTCATGGCGAGCATCGAATAGCCGCCCTCCATCTGCCGGATCGCGTCGATGAAGCGGTCAGCCGTGGAGCTGTGGCGCGAGCGGGCAATCAGGTGAAGCACGACCTCGGTGTCCGAGGTCGACTGACAGATGGCGCCGGTGGCAATGATCTGGCGGCGCAGCGTCAGGCCGTTGGTGAAGTTGCCGTTGTGGGCAATGGCGATGCCGCCGACTTCGAGTTCCGCAAACAGCGGCTGTACGTTGCGCAGCGCCACTTCGCCGGTGGTGGAGTAGCGGGTATGGCCGATGGCGATCGAACCGGGCAATTTGGCGAGGATCGCCGGATCGGTATAGTGGTCGCCGACCAGGCCCATGCGCTTTTCGGTGCGGAACTGCCTGCCGTCGAAGGTGACGATGCCGGCCGCTTCCTGCCCGCGATGCTGGAGCGCATGCAGGCCGAGCGCCGTCAAGGTCGCGGCGTCCTGATGCCCGAGGATACCGAAGACGCCGCATTCCTCGTGCAGCGTATCGCCATCGAATTCGTCGTTGATCTCTTCGGATCGCAAATGGGTCATCGCTGTTGGCCTTTATCCTAAGGGCAGGAACGCGTTGCGCATATTGTATCGGGTCATCGGCCCTTCAAGCCACAGGGACTTGAGGGAATTGCATGCCATCATTGCTAAATGGACAGAGCCCGCCGGAGCGGGCCCATATTTTTCCATCACTCGGCCTTAGCCGTTGGTCGCCGCGCCATTGGTCGCGGGCGTTTCCTCGGCCGGCGGCTGAGTGGTCGCGCCGCCAGTGCCTTCGTTCTCGCCTTCGCCGGTCGTATCCTTGCCGCGCAGGCGGTCGAGGATCGTCGCGTCGGCGTTTTCCGGCAGGAGCGCGATCAGCTTGCCGCCGAGATTGTCGAGCAGGGGCTTTGACTTGGCAGTCGTCACCCAACCCGGCTGCTGCTGCGGCGCGACCAGCCAGTTGAAGAACAGCATGGCGACGACGACCAAAAGAATACCGCGGGCAGCGCCAAAGAGGAAGCCGAGCGTCCGGTCAAGCGCACCGATACGGCTGTCGATGATGAAATCGGCGATCCGCATGGTGATGAACGAGATGACGATCAGGGCGATGAGGAAGACCACGCCGGCCGAGCCGATCATCGCGACGGTGTCGCTGCTGGTGTAGTTCTTCGCGTAAGGCAGGAGAAAGGGGTAGAGGAAATAGGCGGCAGCGGCGGCGCCGATCCAGCTTGCGACCGACAGCACTTCCCGGGAAAAGCCGCGCACCATTGCCAGGATGGCCGAGAAAAGCGCGACGCCGAGAACGATACCGTCGAGAATTGTAATGGGCATATTGTGCTACTCCGAAACCGCCTGCTGCGCCGCGCGTCACATCGGACGCGCAAGGACGCAACAACCCCTTTGTATCCGCTGCATAATTTTTAAATCGAGCGCGATTTAAAAACTATGCAGCGCGACCCCGCGCTGATTTTCCGCGAACCATATATCATCACGCCGGAAGCGTCTTTCGATGGTTCATCGTTGAACACTGTTTTCACCGGAATTCGCCGATTTTACGCGGCGTTTTCCTCAATCATCGTTGTCTGCCTGCTTCAAGGCTCCCTTCGAGCCGGCGATGCGTGCCACCAGATCCGGCAGGCTTTCCATCTCGCTCCAGCTCATGCCGTTACCCTTGGGCAGGTCGGCGGAGGCGGAGGGCAGGACAGCCTGTGAAAAGCCGAGCTTTTCGGCTTCTTTAAGGCGCTGCGCTGTATGGGCAACCGGCCGGATGGCGCCGGACAGACTGACTTCGCCGAAATAGACGCAATCGGAGGGAAGGGCAAGACCGGCAAGCGACGAAACCAGTGCGGAAGCGACAGCCAGATCGGCTGCGGGCTCGGAAATCCGGTATCCACCGGCGACATTGAGATAGACATCGTGCTGGCCGAGCCGCACGCCGCAATGCGCTTCCAGGACTGCAAGGATCATCGACAGCCGGGCTCCGTCCCAGCCGACGACGGCCCGACGCGGCGTACCGAGCGACGTTGCCGCGACCAGCGCCTGAACCTCGACCAGGACGGGCCGCGTTCCCTCCATGCCGGCAAAGACGGCCGCGCCCGGAGATTTCGCATTGCGCTCGCCGAGGAAAAGCTCCGATGGGTTGCTGACCTCGCGCAGCCCCTTGTCCGACATCTCGAACACGCCGATCTCGTCGGTCGGGCCGAAGCGGTTCTTGACGGTGCGGAGAATCCGGTAGTGATGGCCGCGATCCCCTTCGAAATAGAGAACGGCATCGACCATATGCTCGACGACGCGCGGCCCTGCGATCTGGCCCTCCTTGGTGACGTGGCCGACGAGCACGACCGTTGCGCCGGTCTGCTTGGCAAACCGGATCATCGCCTGCACGCCGGTGCGCACCTGCGTCACCGTGCCGGGGGCCGAATCGACGATATCGCTCCACAGGGTCTGGATGGAATCGATGATGACGAGGTCGGGCCGCTTGCCTTCACCCAGCGTCGCCAGAATGTCCTCGACATTGGTTTCGGCCGCCAGCAGCACGTCGGTATCGGCCGCCCCCAGTCTTTGCGCCCGCAGGCGAACCTGCGCCACCGCTTCCTCGCCGGAGACGTAGATGACCCGATGCTTGCGCCGCGACAGTGCCGCCGCCGCCTGCATCAGCACCGTCGATTTGCCGATGCCGGGGTCGCCGCCGATAAGAACGGCCGAGCCGCGCACGAAACCGCCGCCGGTCGCCCGGTCAAGTTCGGAAATGCCGCTTTGAATGCGCGGCGCGTCCTCGATTTCGCCGGACAAGGTCGTCAGCGCCACCGGCCGGCCCTTCTTCGGTGTCTTGCCGGGGCCGCCGCCGATGCCACCCATCGGGTCTTCCTCGACGATGGTGTTCCACTGGCCGCAGGCTTCGCATTTTCCGACCCAGCGGGCATGAACGGTGCCGCAGTTCTGGCAGATGAATTGTGTCCGGGCTTTCGCCATCAAATTTCGCTTTCGGGGAAGTCTTCTAAGGAGATGTCCTGGCGACCGTGCAGGATGCGGACGATGTAGATACGGGTATCCTCGATACGGAAATAAATGCAACGGTCGCGATAAGGCAAACCGCGGAGGCTCTGACCGATTTCATCGCGCGCGACGCCTGTAAAGCCGCTGCGTGCGATTGAGTGAATTTTCAGGTGAATGTCGAGAACGAAGTTGGCGGCCGCTTCAGGATTTCTCGTCGCAATGTACTTGAAGATTGACCGAAGGTCCGCGCGAGCCGCCCGCGAAAAAATTGGTTTGCGGCTCTTAATCGTCATGCTGTCCGTGCATTATATCGTTCAGCAGCGCCTCGCCGTCTTCATACTCATAGACACGCCCCGCCGCGATATCGTCTTCACCTTCCTTGATCAGCCGCTTCAATTCCGCAAGTTTTGTCTCATCCCGCTCCAGCAGCCGCAACCCTGCGCGCACGACTTCGCTCGCGTTGTTGAAACGGCCCGAATTGACCTGCTCGTTGATGAAGGCATCGAAATGATCGCCGATGACGAAGGATTTTTTCGCGTTGGACATGGGGAAAACTCCTTTGCCGTTAATCTAACACGAGGTCGGAACAGTTCCTACCTGCCTGCTTCGATATAGGCTCGTTCGTAGCGGTGTCCAAGGCTCGTCAGCATCTCGTAGCCGATTGTACCGCCCGCCCGGGCCACGTCGTCGACCGCGACGTTGTTGCCAAAGAGCTCTACGTAGTCGCCCGGCCGGACCGCATTTTCCGGCAGGTCGGTGACGTCGAACAGGCTCAAATCCATGGTGACACGGCCGAGGTGCGGAACTCTGTGGCCGTTGAGGAAACCGAACGCGCCCGACGGCCTCGCCTGACGCAAGGTGACGCCGGCGCCCGACACCGAGCGATGGTACCCGTCGGCATAGCCGATGGCGACGATTGCCACGCGGCTGTCGCGGGAAAATTGCGCCGAGGCGCCGTAGCTTGCGGTTTCGCCGGACCGGACGCTGCGAATCTGGATGATACGGGCCTGCGCCGTCACGACGGGCTTCATGGGATTGGCGAGGCCGTTGACGGCCTCGCCGCCATAGACGGCAATGCCGGGACGGGTCAGGTCGAAATGGAAATCCGTTCCCAGGTGGACGCCGGCCGAGTTGGCCAGGCTTGATTCGATGCCTTCGAAAGCGGCGGTAACCGCCCGGAATGATTCAAGCTGACGACGGTTCAGCGGATGCTCCGGGTCGTCGGCGCAGGCGAGATGGCTCATCACCAGGATAGGCGAAAAGCTCGCGGGGCGGGCCGGGTCGTTTGCCAGCGCCAGAGCCTCGGACGCGGTCAGTCCGAGCCGGTTCATGCCGGTATCGACATGCAGCACGCAAGGATGATCGCCGCGTTCCGACAGAACCGACATGAAGAAGGCAAGCTGCTCTTGCGAGTTGACGATCGGCACGAGGCCGTTGTCGAAGAAAAGCTGTTCGTTGCCCGGCCACATGCCGGCGAGGATATAGATGCGCCCGTCCGGCACCAAGGGACGCAGCGCAACGCCCTCCTCGGCATTGGCAACGAAGAAGTCCCGGGCCCCGGCGGCATACAGTGTTTCGGCTGCGGGTTCGATGCCGATGCCATAGGCATTGGCCTTCAGCACCGCGGCCGCACGCGCCTTGCCGGACAGCCTGTCCATCTTGCGCCAATTGTCTGCAAGCGCACCGAGATCGATGATCAAACGGTTGGAGGCGGCATCGAATGCGGGAAGGGTGGAGGAGGGATCGTGGGATTGGGCCATGGCACAAGGGATACAGCCAAGCGGCCCCGACTGCAATCGCAGCGCTCGCGGAAGCGGCCGGTCTGTCGCCGCTTCCCGGCTATTCAGGCGGCAACCGGCAGCCGTGCCGCCGGCAGCCATTCGCCGATTACAGGAACGACGATGTCAGGACGGGTTCAACTTCCATGAAGCCTTCGTAGATCATCTTCAGCGCAACGAAGAGGATGATGGCGAGACCGACATAGGAAATCCAGTGGAAGCGGTGCAGCAGCTTGGCGATGAACGATGCGGCGACACCCATCAGCGCGACCGATACCGCAAGGCCAATGATGAGGATGTTGGGATGTTCGCGCGCCGCACCCGCAACGGCGAGCACGTTATCGAGCGACATCGAGACGTCGGCGACGACGATCTGAATGGCTGCCTGCTTCAGCGTCTTGCGGGGAGCGCCGCCGATCGTGCCGTTCTTGTCCATGTCCTCGCCGGTCAGCGATTCCAGGCCCTCGGCTTCTTCCTTCGCCGTGGTTCTGAGTTCGCGCCACATTTTCCAGCAGACCCACAGGAGCAAGATGCCGCCGACGAGCAGCAGGCCAAGGATTTGCAGCAATTGCGTGGTGAGAAGGGCAAAGACGATACGCAGCACGGTTGCTGCCGCGATCCCGATCAGGATCGCCTTGCCGCGCTGCTCCTTGGGAAGACCGGCTGCCGCAAGGCCGATGACGATGGCGTTGTCGCCTGCGAGCACAAGGTCGATCGCAAGCACCTGCAGCAGCGCGATTAAGGCGTCCATGAACAGATTCCCCACACTAGAGACGTTGGACCGCGACCGTTGCAGTCGCGGTTATTCAGCTGATTTTCTTTTCGCTTATCCGGAAGTCCGGCAATTTGCAACGTGCGGAGCGGCCATTGGCTCGCAGCAGGCGGCTTTTCCCGGTCAATGCTCGTATTGTGTGAAGGACGGATCGGCGAGATCCGTGAAGCGCGTGAACTCCGACTGGAAGGCGAGCTTGACGGTGCCGGTTGGCCCGTGGCGCTGCTTGGCGATGATCACGTCGGCGGTGCCCTTCACCTTTTCGAACTGCATCTTCCACTCTTCGTATTTCGGATCGAACTCGTCGCGCGGCTCCATGTTCTTGACGTAATATTCCTCACGGAAGACGAACAGCACGACGTCGGCGTCCTGCTCGATCGAGCCCGATTCACGAAGGTCGGAGAGCTGCGGCCGCTTGTCCTCGCGGCTTTCCACCTGGCGGGAAAGCTGGGAGAGTGCGATGATCGGCACGTTCAGCTCCTTGCCGAGCGCCTTCAGGCCGGTGGTGATCTGGGTGATTTCCTGGACGCGGTTGTCGCTGGATTTGCCCGACCCGGTCATGAGCTGGATATAGTCCACGACAAGGCAGTCGAGTCCGCGCTGGCGCTTGAGACGGCGCGCTCGGGCCGAAAGCTGGGCGATCGAGATGCCACCGGTCTGGTCGATATAAAGGGGCACCTTCTGCATGTGCTGCGAGCAGGCGACGAGTTTCTCGAAATCGTGCTCGGAAATATCGCCGCGCCGGATCTTCGAGGAGGAGACTTCCGTCTGTTCGGAAATGATACGGGTTGCCAGCTGCTCTGACGACATTTCGAGCGAATAGAAGCCGACGACGCCGCCGTTCTTGGCCTTCATCGACCCGTCTGCCTGAACTTCGCCTTCATAAGCCGCGGCAATGTTATAGGCGATGTTGGTGGCAAGCGAGGTCTTGCCCATGCCCGGACGTCCGGCAAGGACGATCAAGTCGGAACGCTGCAGACCGCCCATCCGGGCGTCGAGCGAGTGAATGCCGGTGGAGATGCCCGACAGCGAACCGTCGCGCTCGAAGGCCTGCCCCGCCATGTCGATTGCCAATGCCACCGCGTCGTTGAACGACTGGAAGCCGCCGTCGTAGCGGCCGGTTTCCGCGAGTTCGAACAGGCGGCGTTCGGCATCCTCGATCTGGCTCTGCGGCGGCATGTCGAGCGGCGCGTCATAGGCGATGTTGACCATGTCCTCGCCGATGGTGATCAGCGACCTGCGCAGTGCCAGATCGTAGATCGCCCGGCCGTAATCTTCCGCGTTGATGATCGAGACGGCTTCCGAGGCGAGACGGGCGAGATATTGCGCCACCGTCATGTCGCCGACCTTCTCGTCGGCCTTCAGGAAGGTCTTGATGGTGACCGGGTTGGCGGTCTTGCCCATGCGGATGATGTCGCCGGCGACCTCGAAGATCTTGCGGTGCAGCGGTTCATTGAGATGCACGGGCTTCAGGAAGTCCGAGACCCGGTAGAAGGCGTCGTTGTTGACGAGAATGGCGCCCAGCAGCGCCTGCTCGGCCTCGAGATTGTTCGGCGCCTCGCGATAGTGTGCTTCGGCCTGATCCTTGGCTAGGGGGACAAGTCTGCGCGCTGCTTCGTTCATGGCGTTCCGTCTCTGTGGTCTGATGATTACGGTACCGATTTGCGAACATTGCGGTCAGGGGTCTAGTGTATAGCTGCAACAGCCGTCGACGCATTTGATCCGACGGCAAGCCGTCACCGTTGTTCACAGGGTCGCGCTGCTCAGCAGGAAAAATCTGTCGATACGGGCATCGGCTATTGACTGGATTTCTGACGCGAATCGCTATCGTCCAAGGCTATTCTAACGTGGGTTCGAACCGGGTGCAGAATTTTTTGGCCGCAACTGTACGGCTGTCCACCGCTCAGGATGCAACGACGCTCCCATAGCCCCGGACGCAGAAAGGCCCGCGAGGTCAATCGCGGGCCTTTCAGTTTTGTTGAAGACGCGGGTCGGAACCGGCGCGGCCGTTCTTATTCTTCTTCGGCTTCGTATTCAGCTTCCGGGTTGAAGAAGTCTTCCGGCTTCAGGGCGTCCTCGTCAACGCCGTAGATGGCGTCGGCGGAGGTGAGGCTTTCGCCCTTGAGCTGGCGGTCTGCCTCTTCAGCCGAACGGGCAACGTTCATCTGAATCTTGATTTCGACTTCGGCATGCAGGTGCAAGACGACGTCGTGCAGGCCGATGGTCTTGATCGGGTTGTTGAGGTCGACCTGGTTGCGGCCGATGTTGAAGCCTTCGGCAGCGAGCGTTTCAACGATATCGCGGGCAGCGACCGAACCGTAGAGCTGACCGGTTTCGCCAGCCGAGCGAACGACGATGAAGGACTTGCCGTCCAGCTGTTCCGCAACGGTCTGGGCCTCGGACTTGCGCTCGAGGTTGCGGGCTTCGAGCGTTGCGCGCTCGGCCTCGAAACGCTTCTTGTTGGCTTCGTTGGCGCGCAGCGCCTTGCCGAGCGGCAAGAGGTAGTTACGGGCAAAGCCGTCGCGAACCTTGACGGTTTCGCCCATCTGGCCGAGCTTGGCGACGCGTTCGAGAAGAATGACTTGCATGGGATGTCCTTTCGTTTGTCTGTTCAGAGGTCTTTTGATTCAGTGTCAGTTGTTTTCCCTGCCGGCGACAGCGCGATGGCGCGCCGCGTGTCCATCAGGCCCGACAGGAGAAAGAAGAATGCCGGTACCTGAAAGATCAGCACCGACATGTAGCCGATCCACAGAACGGGCAGCCGCCAGGACTTGCCACGCGTGCGGAAATGGAAGACGGCGAACCCGGCAAGCAGGAAACCCGCGCCGAAGGTGCCGCAGATGACTGCGCCGATCGTGGCCAGACCTCCACCCATGAAGGCGAGAACCAGGCCGGCGAGGAAGGCGAAGATGGAATAGCGGTGCATGCGCAGCGTCGACGGCATGTCCTCGCGCGGGCGCAGGTTCTTGCCCGACATCTGGACGATGCGGCTGGCGACGTAATAGGCCGTAAACAGGATCATGACCCAGAGCATGCCAAACAGCAGCGGCCAGCCGATATTGAAGGCAGACTTGAGCTGCTCGATCACCTCAGGGCTCAGATTGTACTGCGGATCCTGTGCCTTCATCGCGATCACCACCTGATCGACCACAAGGCTGGCAAGGCGGTCATCATATCCGGTGATCGCGCCGATGATGATGGCGCCGACCGTTACCAGAAGGACGAGGTGACTGAGGATATCCGACAGCGGATACCAGGCAAGCGCGCCGTCCGGGCCGCCGAGTTCGGAAGCCGGCCGTGCCAGATTGGCGAGGTGGCTGAGCCAGGCGGCCGGTGCGAGCATGATGATCACGACGAACAGGGCAGACAAGGGCGAGGCAAACATCGCAAGGCCGAGGCCCGCGACGACAACCGCAACGGCGGCGGCGGCATTGCCCCAGCCGAGGCCGACGATGAGAACAGGCAGCGCTGCAGCAGCGACGAACAGAATGGCAAAATACGACTGCGTGTTCGCGCCGAGCAGGAGCAGGGCGGCGGTCACGCCGGCGAGGGCGCCGGTCAGCAGCGATGTTGCATTCGGTGTCTTCACGGTCGCTGTCCTGCTTATCAAGCAGTTAGAGGCGTTTCCTGATGAAGGAACAAAGCCCCAACATGGGTTTTAGCGCATATGCGCCGGTGTTTCCGATCCGCGCCCAACGCGAAAGGGAGAAGGTGAGGCGATGCCGGGTGGCGGTTCGCCTCACCTGAGTGAGCTTCCGTCGAGTCAATCTCTCAACGGAGAGTCAAGTCAATCCAGATGCGTATCCGTTTCCTTGGAGCAGGGCTCCAAGGGGATATGCATTAGGACATGACGTAGGGCAGGAGACCGAGGAAGCGGGCGCGCTTGATGGCCTGGGCCAGTTCGCGCTGCTTCTTCTGGGAAACTGCCGTGATGCGGGACGGAACGATCTTGCCGCGCTCGGAAATGTAGCGCTGCAGGAGACGGATGTCCTTGTAGTCGATCTTCGGAGCGTTGGCACCGGAGAAGGGGCAGGTCTTGCGGCGGCGATGGAAGGGGCGGCGGGCCGGAGCGGATGAAATGTCAGCCATTGTCTTTTCTCCTAAACCTTATGCACGGTCTTCGCGCGGACGGCGCGGACGGTCTTCACGATCACCACGGTCCGGACGCGGGCCGCGGTCGCCGAAGCCACGCTCCGGACGATCGCCATCGCGGCGCGGACGGTCGTCGCGGTCGCGCTTCTGCATCATGGCGGACGGGCCGTCTTCATGCTTTTCGACAGCGATGGTCATGTAACGAAGGATGTCTTCGTTGATGCGCATCTGGCGCTCGACTTCGTGAACGGCCGGTGCCGGAGCATCGATGTCCATCAGAACGTAGTGAGCCTTGCGGTTCTTGTTGATGCGGTACGTCAGGGACTTGAGGCCCCAGTTTTCGACGCGCCCGACTTTTCCGCCGTTAGCTTCCAGTACACCCTTGTACTGTTCGACGAGAGCGTCGACCTGCTGAGCGGAAATATCCTGCCGGGCAAGGAATACATGTTCATAAAGAGCCATGATGGCCAAGCCTTTCTTGCGTTAATCGTCACCCGGACCCCGGCGGCTAAGCCTCAACGACTGTTCTTTTGGCTCAAGCGAGCGGGCAAGAAAGTGTTGTTTCGAGACGGTCGAGAGCGGAGACACGGGAGGCTGGACCCCTTTAGGTCCTGACAGGTTTCTAAAAGCGGAAACCGGCCCTCCGTTCAGCCACCAGCCAGAAGACCGGATGTTGCGAACAGCGCGCTTATACGCATTTTTGCCCGAGAAGCAAGGGGCAGCGGGAAATTAGCGCGCCGCCGCGTGGCCTGCGGAAGTGCGCAACGCCTTCGTTCACGCGCGGGAAAACCGCCGTGGTTGTCAAAGGACAGTTCGGACGGGGCGCTGAAAGCTGCCTCGTGAAAATAGAATAGGTGACACCTCTCAGCGCCCGTTTGGCGGTTTTTGCCCGCAAACTCGTACCGCTACGGCCTTGTCGGCCCTCTGTGCGATTGCACGCCCGCAGCAGCAGCATCGGCCTGCGGAGGGGAACCTTCTCGCGAACCCCGATGCCAGGGACTTCCGTCCTTTCCTTGACACCGGCGCCGGCCCCGCCAGACTGCCACGGCTGGCAGCGTATCCGTGGGCGGGACGGGAAGATTATGGCAGAGGTTTTGATGGCGGGGATGGATGGGGATGTAGGGCTTGTCCCTCACCAACAAAATCTGACAGTTAGAAGTGTTGTCATCCTCGTCCCCGGGGTTAACCCGAGGATTGGCCCGAGGATCCAAGCACGCGCATCGCCCGAATGGTTGAGCGTTGGTGGGTTGAGGAATGGATCCTCGGGTCAGGCCCACTGCTGTCCGGTTTAAATTTCTAGACACGGTGCATGACATTGATTCTACTCGTTTTCAGACGTTTCGCGGCGTTCTGGACACGAATTGGAGATCAATGTCATGCCCCA
>NZ_KB902736.1 GCF_000379605.1 Rhizobium giardinii bv. giardinii H152
AGACCTTGCTCGACCATGGCAACCGTATTGGCGTAAAGCGTCTTGTGCACCACAAGCTCATCGCCTTGCGACAACAGTGACAGGACCAGGGTGCCGAAGGCGGCCATTCCGGTCGATACCACGAGACCCGCCTCGGCTCCTTCAAGGT
Source organism: Rhizobium giardinii bv. giardinii H152 (assembly GCF_000379605.1). Taxonomy (GTDB): domain Bacteria; phylum Pseudomonadota; class Alphaproteobacteria; order Rhizobiales; family Rhizobiaceae; genus Pararhizobium; species Pararhizobium giardinii. Next base: position 149 of record NZ_KB902736.1, read on the forward strand.
TCGCAAGCCTTCGCTCGAGAATTTCGGTCGTTGGGTTATATTCACGGGCATAGAGCCTGCCGCCCAGCGCTGCCGCCGCGTCATTTGCTGCTACACTCTCAAAGCCGTAGGTCGATGTCATAAAGACCGGAGGCTGAACCGCTCGCGAGAACCCAGCCGGATCGAACGCGTGATGGATTGCACGGGTATCAAAGCCAAGCCGCCCGCCGTGCGATGGATCGGAGTGGTCCTGAAAATCGCCGTGTTCGCTGCTGCCAGTCATTGCTTTGCGCTATCCTCTTTGCTTTCGACCACAGTGGCAGCATACTGGTCCGCAAGAAATAGCCAGTTATGCGGAAAGAAAATGGTCCAGTTGGCAAGTCAGGCAACAGCTGATCGCGCAAGCAAGATGGGCGCGCGCCAGATCTACGAGGCGCTCAAGGATCAGATCGCGAACCGCGTTTATAACACCGGTGGTCAGCTGCCGTCATCTCGAAATCTGGCGAATGAGCTTGGCGTTTCGCGAACGACGGTGTCGGTCGCCTATGAGCAGCTTTCGGCGGAGGGTTTCGTGGAACTGCGCCAGGGCGCCAGACCGCGGGTCACTGCCTTGCCATTGGAACAGCGCCTGAAAGCCGCCACGCGGCAGCAACAGAGTGCTCAGCGCCTGTCAGCCTATGGCGAGAGACTTAAGGCGACACCACCATGGCTCGATTATCTGCCAAGCTCTGTCGTGATTGATTTCCGTTACGGCGATCTCGCCCCGGCTGATTTCCCCGCGCTTGCATGGAAGAAAGCCGTCAATGCGGTCATGGCTCAGCGACCGGGCCGATTGGCCTACGACGACCCGCGGGGATCGTTGCGGTTGCGGCAGGCATTGCAGGGGTATCTGTGGCGCGCCCGCACATTGCGATGCGAGCTGGAGCAAATCATCATCGTGAATGGCTCTCAGCAAGGGTTAGATCTTTGCGCACGTCTCCTGCTCGACCCTGACAGCGACTTCGTTATGGAAAACCCCGGCTATCGCATGGCGCGCCAGATCTTCGCCAGCACCGGCGCCTCTCCGGTCTCCATAGCTGTCGATGGCGAGGGGTTGCAGACCGAACTCCTGGAGGCTGTGCGAGCCCGGCTGGCCTATGTCACACCTTCCCATCAGTTTCCGCTCGGCGGCGTCATGCCGATTTCTCGCCGTCATCAGCTTCTCGAATGGGCGCGGGAAAACGACGCCTATGTGATCGAGGACGACTACGACAGCGAGTACCGGTACGATATCAGTCCGGTGCCCCCTCTCCACAGTCTGGAGGCTGGAAGCAACGTCATTTATCTCGGGACGATTTCCAAAACACTGTCGCCGATGATGCGCATCGGATATCTCGTTGTCCCGCCGGAACTGCAAGACGTATACGCAACCGCCAAGCAACTGTTCGACAGGCATTCACCGGTAACCGAGCAGGAAGCCCTGGCATCCTTGATCGAAAGCGGCGGGTATGAAAGCCATGTGCGGCGCGTACGGCGGCTAAACAGAGATCGCCGGGAGACGTTGCTGAGTGCGCTGCAGCGCGCGTTCGGCGAACGGATCACCGTGGAAGGGGCCGACGCCGGATTGCATGTCGTGGTCTGGTTCAACGAATTGCCGAGGTCGTCCGAGACACGTTTGCTGCACATCGCGCAACGTGCCGGCATTG
>NZ_KB902737.1 GCF_000379605.1 Rhizobium giardinii bv. giardinii H152
CGATCTCGGAATATCAAACCGACGTTGCCCGCCCTGCCGCACTTCAACTGTCGCCGCAACTTCGCCAACACCGCATCATGCTTTCGGTAAACTCATGTTTATAAAGACGAATCACGTATTCAATAGAGTTGCGAAAATCATCGAAATTATATAACGTCAGGCACATGCCACTTGACCCCTCCAGCGGGGACGGCCGATTGGTCCGCGATCCGAGGAAGACAGACATTGCAGAATATCACCCACCATGAACCTGACAGATCAAGTCGCGTCGTCGATAGTAGCTCTAGCGTTTCAGGTTCGGTTGTTGACTTATTCTGTGGCGCAGGAGGCCTGACCCATGGATTCCACCTCGAAGGCTTCAATGTCGCAGCGGGAATAGACGTCGATGCCAGTTGCCGGTTTGCGTATGAACACAATAATAGTGCGCCGTTCTTCGAGAGGGACGTCGCATCCCTAACTGCTTCCGAGCTCGCGGGGATGTTTTCACCATCTGGCCCGAAGATATTGGTCGGTTGCGCTCCATGTCAGCCTTTTTCGAGTTACAATCAGAAAAACGAGGACCCAAAGTACAAACTCGTCGAAAAGTTCGCGGAGCTGATATGCGACATCGAACCCGACATCGTTTCGATGGAGAACGTTCCCCGGCTGCTCGCCTTCCAAGGTGGAAAAGTGTTCGACCGCTTCTTGAAGATGTTGGAGAAGCACAACTATTCAGTCGACAAGCGGGTTATCTACGCTCCTGATTACGGTGTCGCGCAAAGTCGGTCGAGGCTCGTGCTGGTCGCATCCAGGCTAGGGCCGATCCGCTTCATCGCTCCAACGCACACGCCCGATTCCTATTCCACCGTGAGGGAGGCTATCGGCGATCTTCCGGTCTTGAAGGCCGGCGAGATCGATGAGCGCGATCCGATGCATAGGGCAAGCCGTCTCTCCGAGATCAATCTGAAGCGAATAAGAGCATCCCGCCCGGGAGGATCGTGGAAGGATTGGGACGACAAATTGGTCGCCAAATGTCACCAGAACAAGAGCGGTGACGGCTATGTCTCCGTCTACGGGAGGATGACCGCGGACGACCCTTCACCTACGATCACCACGCAGTTCTTCGGGTTCGGGAATGGAAGGTTCGGACATCCCGAGCAGGATCGGGGTTTGTCGCTCAGAGAGGGCGCAATCCTTCAATCATTTCCTCCGAAGTATGCGTTTGCCCCGCCTGGCGAGCCAATCCAGTTCAAAAAGATGGGTCGAATGATCGGAAACGCCGTGCCTGTCCTCTTGGCTCAGGCGATAGCTCGATCGGTCAAGATCCATCTGAACGAGGTTGCATCCGCGACGCCATAATCCAGTTGAAAATTTGGCTTATCTGGCTTTCGCATTAAGTTCAGATGGTATGCTTTGATGGGTGATTTGTCGCCAAACAGTTCCAGTTCGATAACACCTGAGCGTTCCGCTTTGATGGCCCGTATCAAGGGAAAGCATACGAAGCCAGAGGTCGTCGTCAGGAAAGCGGTCCATGGCCTTGGGTTGCGATTCAGGCTGCATCAGGCGAACCTTCCTGGAAAGCCGGATCTGGTGCTCCGGAAATCGCAAACCGTTGTGTTCGTCAATGGATGCTTCTGGCACCGCCATGCTAACTGCCGTATGTGCTCCACTCCCAAATCAAGAACCGAGTTCTGGAATGCCAAATTCGAGGCAAACGTGGCAAGGGATAGCCGCAATTACGAGCTTCTGGCTTTCGCCGGCTGGAATGTAGTTGTGGTTTGGGAGTGCGAGACCCGCGACCAGGACCGTCTTGATAGAATACTTCGTTCG
>NZ_KB902738.1 GCF_000379605.1 Rhizobium giardinii bv. giardinii H152
TGGTCATCGCTTCGCGGGCTGCATCCTTCGATACCTTGAAGGACCCGCCGACAAAGGACTCGGTGCCCATGTAGCCGAGCAGGATGTCGGCGTCCGTGACGGTCGGCTCGGTGCCGCCGCGCTGGTACGCAGCAGGTCCCGGAAGCGCTCCCGCCGAGCGGGGGCCGACATCGAGCAGGCCAAGCGGATTCCTGGCCGCGATGGAACCGCCTCCGGCGCCGATCTCAATCATCTGGATTGACTGTATCTTCAAGGGAAAGCCGGATCCCTTGCGGAAGCGCTGATAGTGAGCGACTTCGAGGTCGGTTCCAACCGTCGGCTCACCATTCGGGATGAGGCAGAGTTTCGCGGTCGTGCCGCCCATGTCGAACGAGAGCACACTGCCCTCGCCTGCAATGCGGCCGAACTCGGCGGCAGCGACCGCGCCTGCGGCCGGGCCGGACTCGATGAGGCGAACTGGCAACTCGGCAGCACGGCGGCTGGGAACCAGGCCGCCGGAGGACGTCATCCAGAGAACCTGGCGGTCGATGCCCTTCCTGGCGAATTCGCGCTTGAGATGAGCGACATGTCCGGCCATCTGCGGCCGGGTATAGGCATTCACGACAGTCGTCGAGGCGCGGTCGAACTCGCGCATTTCGGGGCAGACTTCCGAGGAAAGTGACACGAAGATGTCCGGATACTCCTCACGCAGCAGAGCGGCGACCCGCTGCTCGTGCTGCGGATACTTGTAGGCGTGGAGCAGGCAGACCGCGACGGAGCGGATCCCCTTTTCCTTGAGACGTCCGGCGATCTCGCGGACGGTCTCTTCCTTGAGCTCCGTCATCACCGAGCCGTCGGCTGCAATCCGTTCGGCCGCACCGTAGCTGTTGGCGCGCGTCACAAGCGGATCGGGATATTTGATGTTGAGATCATAAAGATCGTAACGACCCTCGTTGCGTATCCGCAGCATGTCCTGGAAGCCGTCTGTCGTCACAAAGCCTGTCTCGACCCCCTTGCGTTCGAGGACGGCATTGGTGACCACGGTCGTCGCACCGAGGACCTGCAGGTTCTCGATGGCGATCGCGCCGGAAAATTGCTCCAGCAATTCCGTGACACCCTGCACGACCGCCTCGGCCGGATTCTTCGGCGTGCTCAGGACCTTGTGGAGATGAAGCGCGCCTGTGTCATCCAGAAGAGCGAAGTCGGTAAAAGTACCGCCGGTGTCGAAAGCAAGTTTTGCCATGTTTCCCTCGAAACGACTGCACGGCGCGCGAACGCCGCTATGGTCGGATCCGTTCTGCCGAACCCGTTGTCAGAGAGAAGGTTAGGGGAACCGGACATGTGTTGGCCAACACAACTACAGTCTGCCGCCATACGCTTTGGTTATGGCAGACATCAGGCGGGACGGATGCCCTGGTGATGGCTGCTCATGAGCTTGCCGACCACATCCAGTAGCACCGACCGCGCAGCGATCGCGGGTTCTGATAGCGGAAGATGGTCTGCCACGCAGAGCGAGACGGTGGCGTCGATGACTGGCTTCGTCAGTGCCCTCACCTGCGCTCCCGAAAAGCTTGCCGTCTCGATGACCACCGAGGCTGGGAGTATGGTCGAACCAAGCCCGTCGAGGACCGCCGCACTAAGGGCAGGAATGGATTCGATTTCCGCGACGACCTGCGGGGTTGCCCTTGCCCTCGCCAAGGCGTCGTCGATCAACCGTCGCAGCAAATGTGCCTTGCTCGGAAGAAGCAAGGGGATTTCCTGGAGAGCGGACAGAGGAAGGGGCCCTCCACTATCACCAG
>NZ_KB902739.1 GCF_000379605.1 Rhizobium giardinii bv. giardinii H152
CAATTGCTTAGCAGCTGTGATCAGGCGGGCGTGTTCGGAAACAAGGGAATCCAAGGCACGCTCTCGAATCAGGCCTGCAGTAAGTCTTCGTTGTCGAAAGCCATCCAGCCGACAGCCAACCGTTGAAGCGGATGCCGTTGCCTATTGCCGGAAGGCCGGCGTTGCCCATCAGCGTGATCCCTCGCCGGCACAGTGGGCGTTGAAAGGGCTGGCCCATTCACGCTGTCAAAGCCATCGCGGATCATCATGTGTATGGCGTGCTGATTCAGAATATTTGGGCGGCGTACATTCGTCGCGAAGAGACGTCGAAGAGTTCCTGCTTTGTGTCAAGGATCTCGCCCCCAAGCAGTCAGAGTGCCGGCGTTAAACAACAACTCCAGACGCCAGAACCGCCTGTTGACTTCATGAAGTGTAGAGGGCCTGCATCATCAGGGTTGGCGAAGTCGGCCTGTAAACAATGCGTGTTAATCCGATGCCGATCGCGGAGGCTTACGACTGCAGCATTGCATCTCGCCCCATGGGGCCTGTAACGCGCGTCTTCGGAACCGGCGGCAGTCAGGCGCCTCGCAGTCGCCGCTCCAGCCCGTGAGTTGCACCTGAACGATGCAGACTTTGCCATCCTCGCGGTCTATTGCGCCACCTCGTAACCGGCAGCCGCCATCACGCGCAGCAATTCCTTGTGGCCCTTCTTTGCCATTTCCAGCGGCGGGGAAACCTTCGGATCCTGCTCGGCTTCAACCACGAACCAGCCCTGATAGCCGTGATGCGCGCAGCGCTTGACAATCGTCTCGAAATCGAGCGACCCATCGCCCGGCACGGTAAAGGCGCCCTTTACAACAGCATCGAGGAAGCTTTCCTTGCTGCGGTCGAGCTTGTCGATCACGCCCATGCGTACATCCTTTGTGTGGACGTGGGTGATGCGGGAGTGGTGGTTGTCGAGAACGCGGATGACGTCACCACCGGCAAAGGCCATGTGCCCAGCGTCAAAGAGCAGTGGCACTTTGGAATGCTTCATGAAGAGATCGAGTTCGGCCTCGGTCTCGATCGCCGCTGCCATGTGGTGGTGATAGCTGATCGGCATGCCCTGCGCGTGGCACCAATCGGCAAAGTCGCTCATCTTGCGGCCATAGGCTGCGGTCTCGGCTTCCGTCAGCTTCGGCTTGGTGGAAAGCGGTGCGGACTTCACACCCTGCACGGAGCGGGCGGTCTCGCCATAGACGATGCATGGTGCGCCTGCCGCCTTGAAGAAGGCCATCTGCTCGGCGATACGGTCTTTTTCCACTTCGATATCGCTATCGAGCAGCAGGCCCGAGAACCAGCCACCGCAGACGGAAATGCCGTATTTGGCAAGGATCGGACCCAGTTCGGCCATGTCCATCGGGAAGCGGCGGCCGGTCTCCATGCCGGTGAAACCGGCGGCAGAAGCCTGGCGCAGGCATTCTTCCAGGCTCACGTCGTCCGAGAGTTCGGCAAGATCGTCGTTCCACCAGGCGATGGGGGCGATACCGAGTTTGGCTGTCAATTTTGCGGTCATGTCTCTCAAACTCCAACACGCTGCTTGGCGCGAATTTCGATCTGGTGGGCGCGCGCCTTGTTGACGCTCTCCCGGTTCGATACCTCTGGTACACCGACATCCCAGTCCGCATCACCCGGCACCCAGGAATAGGCATCCGTGGTGATCGAAAGAACGGTGGTGCGGTCGTTGCCCTTGGCCCATGCGATGGCCGCTTCAAGATCGGCCAGGCCCTCGCAATGGCGCGAGGCGGCCCCCATGGAGG
>NZ_KB902740.1 GCF_000379605.1 Rhizobium giardinii bv. giardinii H152
CCCCGCCACGTTCAAATCAGCGATTGAGGATCAGGACTTGTCATGATGTGGTGGCTACGCGTAATCGGACTGGCCGCATTTATCACCAATCGTGCGGAACACTATTCTGCATGCGCCTCTTCAACAATGGTCAACAGTGCGTCCCCTTTGCGGATGGAAGGGTGAGTGATCCGCCAAAGGACAAATCCCGTTGCTGGAGCAAACACCTCGTCCAGCACCTTTCCAAATATGTCGCGCACTGAGCCAAGACGCTGCCCTTCCCTCACGATGGATCCCGGCTCGACTTCTGCATGAAAGTCCCCATCGCTTGGACATTCAACCCAGATGTAGCTGTCGCATAATGAGCGTCCGTTGGTCGCCGATGTCGGTTGGGAATCTATAATTCCGAGCAGCCGGGCTACGTTCAATACTCCCTCGACATGAAAGGAAATATCTTTCTCGCTCAGAAGACCATTTGACCCGGCCTCGGTCATTATGGCGACCTGTTTGCGCAAAGCGCACGCCGTCGGAGGTCTGCCCGGTCTCTGCATATATTCCGGGCCCAAGGCAAGCACGATCTCACTGTTGAAGCACATTGCAATGTCGCGTGCGGCATCATCGAATTTATCAACACCCGTACGCTGGAAAATAGTGAACCAGGATACCTTCTCCTTGAGGTCTCCTCCATGCATATCGATGTAGCAGTCTGCGCCCTTGACCCACTCGTTAAGGACGGCGTCGCAGAGGACTTCAGAAAAGGTACCGTCGGTCCGTCCGGGGAACGTATGGTTGATGTTCTTACCGTCTACTGGGCATACATATTCGCTATATTTGTGGATGGCTGGCTGATTGATGACAGGTATGATCGACACTGAACCCCTCATCTTTTCGGGGTCGAAAAGCCTCTGAAGCCGTATGGACGCCTCGATGCTGGATACTTCGTTGACATGTACCCCAGCAGACACACATAGCCGGGGGCCTGGTTGCGTCCCTCGAATTTCGCATAATGGCCAAGTGTAATCGGCCAGGATCGGGTTTTCGAAGCGGAACGTCCCACGAAACACCCCTTCTTCTCCGTAATCGCAGCCAGTCTTTTGAGCGGTTATCTTCATTGATGGTCTCGACGTTATTGTTGGGAACGCGGCCGGGCGAGCGCCGTACTCAGCCCCAATTTTATTGCATAACAATACCGTATATTGTAAAATGTCTGTGTCAAGGGAGGCTGCAGTCTTCCATTGCAGCGCGTAGACGATCACACTCAGGATCAGCGCAGAGCCATCAGCCTTTACACGCGCATTGAATAGCAATATGCACTACCGCATTCCATTTTTTATTTGAGAGGCACGATGCTTGATCGCGGCGGCAAGGGCAGGAGCGGAGTAAATCCACCTGCTTCGTTTGAAAAGACCAACGTGGACGAGCGTCTTTACCTCGGTACGATTGAAAAGGGGATGCTCGTTCTTGACACGTTTTGCGCAAATCCCCGCCCAATGACGTTGGCTGAAGTTGCTGAGGCTTCCGGCTTAAACAAAAGTGCGACCCAGCGTGTGCTCTACACGTTGCGGGCACTTCGGTATCTGACCCATAGTGAAACCACCAGGCAGTATTCACTTTCTGTCAGAGCCATGGACATTGGCAACGCATACTTGCGAAGTAACCCGATCGTCGAAGCGACCTTTCCTTATCTGCTTGAGGCGAACAAGCGTTCACAGGAAACGGCCAATCTGACGGAACTCGATGGTTCCGACATCG
>NZ_KB902741.1 GCF_000379605.1 Rhizobium giardinii bv. giardinii H152
TTCAGGCTTCGCGGCGACGCTTGAACGGCGCTGCGTACTATCCCGCTCCACGATCTGGAATCCGACGTCGACGATCGGGGAGAAGTGGTTGTTGCCTTGAAGCCGGGTGACGATAATTTCTGCAGCCTTTCGGCCAAGGTCCACGCGGTCGACTTTAACGGTTGTTAGAGAGGGGTTTATCGACGCTGCGATTGTGAGATCGTCAAAGCCCGCAATCGCGAGCTGTGCGGGAACATTGATCCCTTGTCGTTGGCATTCTAATAAGCCTCCAACAGCCATCACATCAGTGGCGAACGTCAAGGCTTCAACTTTGACATTGGACGCCAGGGCGAGCCGAACGGCCTCCGCTCCGCCATCGAAACTATTTTCACAGCGGATGACATCCGCTTCGAGTTCGGTTTCCGTCGAAGTCAGCCAACGGAACCCGGCCAAGCGGTCATCGATACGGTCGTTGAAATCCTTTGTGACAGTCACGTGCCAGATGCGCCGATAACCACAATCAATGAGCAACCTTGTCAGATCGACACTGGCATTGAAATTGGAGTACCCGACAACAGTGTCGATCGGACGATCGGTCAAGTTGCTCCCTTCTATCACGGGGATTCCTGATCGTTGCAAGGTAGACCGTACGGCCTCCGTATGCCGGACCCCTGTGACATAGATGGCGTCGGGCCTGCGAGCCAGAAAGGCTTCGATGACCTGCAACTCGACCTCGTCTGAATACCCAGATGCCCCTATCATCAAATTCATGCCATGCGCATGCAGGACATCGGTCATGCCCTGTATTACTTCAGAATGCTGCGTGTAGCCAATCACCGGGATTATTGCGGCAATCAAACCCGTCCGATTAGCTGCCAAACTCCGTGCCACCAGGTTGGGGACGTAGCCAAGTTCAGCAATCGCGGCCAAAACCTTTTGTCGCGTTGCGGCCGAAACATTTATCGAGCCATTTAAAACCCGCGAAACCGTGCCAACGCCGACCTCTGCCCGTTTAGCGACGTCTGATAAACGAACCGTGCTGTCCAACTATGCGCTCCTTGAGTGTTGGAATTGAAAACCTATAGCGAAATTCTGGAAGCGCTTCCAATATTTTCTTGACCTAGAACCAGAAATAAACGAAGGTGCAAATGGAAGCGCTTCCAACGGAGGCCAATCGGAAATACTGGAGGAGTTCTATGAGTCATTTGGTCGCTGCATCTGCCACCAATCAGGTTGCGATCATCACTGGTGCGGCGAAGGGTCTCGGGCTGGCGATCGCCAAACGTCTCGCCAACGAGGGGTGCCGCGTCGCACTTTGGGATATCGACTTTTCCAAGTTTGACGAGGCGCGGGCAGGCTTCACGCCAGTGATGAAACAGGTCGTGGACGTCGCTGACACGGATGTGGTCGACACAGCGTTTCGAACGACCGTCGAGATGCTGGGGCGTGTTGACATTTTGGTCAACAATGCGGGGATTAATGGCCCCATCGCCAACACCTGCCAATATCCTGTGGAGGACTGGAAACGCGTTTTGGCGATTAACTTGAACGGGGTCTTCCATTGCTGCCGCAGTGCGATCCCGCACATGACCGAACGAGGTTACGGCAGAATCATCAATATCGCATCGATCGCCGGCAAAGAAGGCAATGCAGGCGGAAGTGCTTACGCTGCGGCAAAAGGCGGCGTCATCGCCTACACCAAATCGATTGCCAAGGAACTCGCCAAAACGGGAGTGCTCGTTAACTGC
>NZ_KB902742.1 GCF_000379605.1 Rhizobium giardinii bv. giardinii H152
AAGTCAGAGCCGGTCGCCGTTATAGAAGGTGACCAGCAGACAACCAACGACGCCGAGCGCATACGCGCCACTGGCGCACCGGCCATTCAGGTTAACACCGGCAAGGGCTGCCATCTCGACGCCTCGATGGTCGCCCGCGCACTGGAACGGCTTGAGCTGCATTCCGGCGGTTATCTGTTCATCGAGAATGTCGGGAACCTCGTTTGCCCGGCCGGCTTTGATCTGGGTGAAGCGCACAAGGTGGTTATCCTTTCAGTGACCGAAGGCGAGGACAAGCCGCTCAAATATCCCGACATGTTCCACGCAGCGGATCTTATGCTGCTGACCAAGACAGACCTGCTGCCGCACCTCGAATTTGATGTCGAAACTTGCCTTGCCAACGCCCGCAAGATCAACCCGCGCATTCGCATTCTGGCGCTCTCGTCGCGGACCGGCGAAGGCATGGCGGCTTGGTTGTCTTGGCTCAATGCGGCACGACACGTCGCGCTCACCGGCTCGCCAGCGCTTGCCGAAACTGCCGGAAAGGGTGCCTGACATGTGCCTCGCCCTGCCAGCCAGAATCGTTGCACTGCATGAAGCGTGCATGGCCACTGTCTCGCTTGAAGGTATTCGCAAAACCATCTCGCTGGCCCTTATCGATCATGCCGAGATTGGCGATTATGTGCTCGTCCATGTCGGCTATGCGCTGCACAAGGTCAGCGAAGAAGAGGCGGCGCGTACCCTTCAACTGATGGCGGACAGCGGCATTCTCGCCGAAGAAATCGCGGAGATGGCGTGATGAAATATGTCGATGAATTTCGCGACGGGGCACTTGCCGAGACGATTGCCGCCGCCATTTTGCGCGAGGCGGAACCTGGGCGTGACTATCATTTCATGGAGTTTTGCGGCGGGCATACGCATGCAATTTTTCGCTACGGCGTTCAGGATCTGATGCCCGAGAATGTACATTTCGTCCACGGTCCCGGCTGCCCGGTTTGCGTGCTGCCGGTCAACCGGCTCGATGATGCAGTGGAACTTGCGGAGAAGTACGGAGTCATCCTGTGCTCCTATGGGGATATGATGCGCGTGCCGGGCACCAAGCAGCGCTCGCTTATCCGCGCCAAGGCGGATGGCGCGGACATTCGCATGGTGTATTCCACGCTCGACGCTCTAAAAATTGCCCGCGACAATCCGGATCGCCAAGTGGTGTTTTTCGCCATTGGATTCGAGACAACAACCCCGCCGACCGCCGTCGCCATCCTTCAGGCGAGGAGCGAGGGCCTTACCAACTTCGCTGTGTTCTGTAACCACGTGCTTACCCCTGCGGCCATCACCCACATTCTGGATTCGCCGGAGGTGCGTGATCTGGGCATTGTCAAAATCGACGGCTTTCTCGGACCCTCGCACGTCTCCTCGGTGATCGGTTCTGCGCCTTATGATTATTTCGCTGAAGAGTTCGCCCGTCCGGTTGTGATTGCAGGCTTTGAGCCGCTTGATGTCATGCAATCGACGCTCATGCTTATCCGCCAGGTCAATGATGGCCGCCATGAAGTTGAGAATGAATACGCCCGCGTTGTTACCGCTGAGGGCAACCTAAAGGCCCAGAAACTTGTCAGCGATGTGCTGGAACTGCGCCAATCATTCGAGTGGCGTGGACTAGGCACTGTGCCCTATTCAGCCCTGCGCATTCGTGACGAGTTCGCCGATTTTGATGCCGAGAAACGTTTCCCGCTGTCAGCGAAGGTGGCGCGCGAGGTCAAATCTT
>NZ_KB902743.1 GCF_000379605.1 Rhizobium giardinii bv. giardinii H152
GACGCCGTCAGCCAAGAGCGCTTCTTCCCAAGGACCTTCCGAGCCGTATTGACCGGACACCAAGTATCGGACGCCTGGGAATTTCTCTGTATCCCAGAACTCCGCCCAATTAGTGGGCCGCGCCTTGTCGGCGGGATATTTCTTGGTGTTGTAAACCAGGTTGTAGGTGTAGAAGAAAAAGCCGACGCCGAAGTCTTGTTTCACATTCGGGACAAGCCCCTCGATATCTTCCTTTCTGAAAGTCGAGTAATCAATCTTCTCCAGATAGCCTTTCTCGGCAGCTTGTAGGGCCGCACCTTGGCTCATAGGGCCGACATCGATGGTGACGCTATTCGTTTTCTGCATCAGCTCGAGCTGAGCGAACTCGAAGTCTTGTGTCACTGGGATAACCTTGATGCCGGTTTCAGCTTCAAATGGCTTGGCATAGGCTTCGATCACGTATTTGCCGAGCTGCCCACCGTAGGTCAGCACTCGGACCTCCCCGGCTGTCTGTGCCGAGGCGTTAACAACAGGCGTTGCCAAAGTTGCGACGGCAATGGCGAAGGACGCCTGCATAATTCGTCTGCGGTTGATCAAAATGCTCATCTTCGTTCACCCTCTATTTTTCCCCGCCACTATTGACGAGGTTCTGAAGTTCTGCGGCAAGCAGTGTCTGGCTACGGCGCCAAGACCCTCTCGACCAGGTTGACCCAGTAGCCAACGCCGTAAGGCAAAGCATCGTCGTTGAAGTCGTATTCGGGGTTATGGACGGAGGCCGTCGGACCGTTGCCAAGAAAGATGTATGAACCTGGCCGCGCCTCAAGCATGTAAGCGAAATCTTCCGATCCCATACCTGGCTTGATGAGATCATTGACTGATGCGTGCCCAACCAGATCGCGTGCTGCTTCAACCGCTATCTTCGTCTCGGCCTCATGATTCACAGTTACCGGTTCGAGACGGCGATACGTAAAATCGATATCCGCACCAAAACCGCCAGCGATACCCTGCGCGGCTTCCAAAATTCCTTTCTCTGCAAAATCGCGGAGAGCGGGCGAAAGCGTCCGGACAGTCCCGCAAATAACTGCGTGCTGCGGGATGATATTATAGGCTTCCCCGGCATGGATTTTGGTCACGGAGATGACCAAAGCCTCCTGAGGATCGGTATTCCTCGAAACCAAAGTCTGGAGGCCGAGAACGATCTGCGCGCCGATGACAATGGGGTCAATGTTTTTGTGAGGCGTCGCGGCGTGGCCGCCTCTGCCCCGAACCGTAATGTCAAATTCGTCGAGCCCTGCCTGAATAGGGCCGCTGCAAATACTGAATTTGCCAACCTCCAGTCCAGGGTAGTTGTGCATTCCGAAGACCTTGGAGATGCCAAATCGATCCATGATGCCTTCTTGCACCATCTTCTCTGCACCCCGGCCGTCTTCCTCTGCTGGCTGAAATATGAGGGCGACAGCACCTTTAAAATTGCGCGTGTCCGCTAAGTACTTCGCTGAGGCTAGAAGCATTGCAGTATGGCCGTCATGACCACATGCATGCATTTTTCCAGGAGTTTTCGATGCCCACGGTTTGCCAGAGGCCTCCAATATTGGTAGCGCGTCCATGTCGGCACGCAGCCCGATTGTCGGACCGTCGCCTAGGTTTCCCTGAATTACGGCAACCACACCGGTCTGCGCTATTCCGGTTTCTATGTGGTTGATGCCGAACGAAGCCAACTTCTCGGCAACGAAGTTTGCGGTGTCGTG
>NZ_KB902744.1 GCF_000379605.1 Rhizobium giardinii bv. giardinii H152
CGAAACGCGTTCACGACGCCCTTTGGCTGGCGACGGAGGCCGGAATCGCTGCGGCTGTGCCTGGCGCGAAGACCGACGACGTGTTCCGCGCCATGGCGAAGATCATCGACGATGCCGGTGCCATTGGCAACAACGTCGGCCGCCTTGGCCACGGGTTGGGATTGCAGCTGACCGAACCGCCTTCCCATAGGCTCGGTGATGGCACCGTGATCGTCGAGAATATGGTGCTGACCATCGAACCCGGAATGGAATACGCGCCAGGGAAAATGATCGTCCATGAAGAGAACATCGCCATCACCAAGGACGGACCGCGGCTCCTGACCAAGCGCGCGCCGCGGGAGATGCCAACAATCCGCTAAGAGTTTCGGGAGGGAAAACGGAGGAGGACTGCTTCAACACCGCGCGGATGGTCCGCACGGGAAACACAAAAAAGGGGAATAAAATGCACAAGAAAATTATTTCGGCCGTCGTAGTGGCATTCACCGCATTGGCCACAATGACTGCAAGTGGATCGTCTGCGGCAGCGGGAAACCTCAAGACGATTACCGAGGGGACTTTGCTGGTCGGCTCGGACCAGGTGTACCCGCCTTACGACTATCTTGAGGATGGTGTGACGAAGGGCTTTGACGCCGATGTCATGGCTGTCATAGCGCCGAAGCTAGGCGTGGAAGTGACGTTTATGGATACGCGCTTTGCCAGTCTCATCCCGGGTCTTCAGGCAAACCGCTTTGATATGATCGCGTCTGCGCTCTATGTCACGCCTGCGCGCGCCAAGGTGGTCGTTGATGGTGCGCGCCGACGACAGCTTCGAACCAAAGACACCGGAAGACCTTTGCGGCAAGCGGGTGGCTAACCTCAAGGGCGCGGCCTGGGTGCCCGAACTGCAGAAGGTTTCGCAAGAGAAATGCGGTTCCAACCCAATCGACGTCAAGGAGTTCGCGACGTCGGCCGAAGCAGCGCAAGCACTCCTGTCGCGCGGCGCCGATGTCGTGTTCGATGATGCCGGTGTATCAAAAGCGGCATTGGTTGCATCGGGTGACCGACTGAAGATCACGTCCTCTGAAATTCTCTTTCCGGTCATCATGGGACTGGCTGTGAAGAAAGGCAATGATCAGTTGCTTGCCGGACTCAAAGAGGCGTTCGAGCCCCTGAAATCGGGTGAGGAATACAAGGCGATTCTCGCCAAATACAACCTTGACCTCCCGACCGACGCCGAAATCGCCTCTGCGTTGACCGAGGCCAAGTAACCTCACTCCGTCCCGGGTCGCCTTGGCGGCTCGGGCATCCTCTGTTGGAAACTGAAGATATGGCTTTCGATTGGTCTTACACAGTCGGGCTCCTGTGGAGCCGCGACTTTTGGAATGCGACCTTGCTGGTCGTCGAGCTCAGCGTTGCGACATGGGTGCTAGCCGTAGTCCTTGGCTTTTTCGTCGCCCTTGCCGACCGCTCCGGCCTCATGGTTGTGAGGCGCGCTGCTGCACTATACGTCTGGTTCTTTAGGAGCCTTCCGCTTCTCGTGCTGCTAATCTTTGTCTACAACCTGCCCCAGGCCTTTCCCTCGACGTCGGCTCTCCTCTCGATCCCCTTCGTTGCGGGGCTCTTGGCCATGGTGCTGAGCGAGACGGCGTACATCGCGGAAATTCACCGCGGCGCTCTTGTTTCGGTGGGAAAGGGCCAGTACGAGGCGGGTCGCGTCCTTGGCCTCTCACGGGCTGGAATCCA
>NZ_KB902745.1 GCF_000379605.1 Rhizobium giardinii bv. giardinii H152
TGCCACCGTCAGTTCGACGCGTCGGGTGGTCCGGACAAACAGCTGGACGCCAAGCTCGC
The DNA here is from genome assembly GCF_000379605.1 of Rhizobium giardinii bv. giardinii H152. GTDB lineage: Bacteria > Pseudomonadota > Alphaproteobacteria > Rhizobiales > Rhizobiaceae > Pararhizobium > Pararhizobium giardinii. Next base: position 60 of record NZ_KB902745.1, read on the forward strand.
GCTCGAGTGACTGGATCTGCGTCGACAATGCCGGCTGGGCGATATGCACCCGTGCCGCTGCCCTGCCGAAATGCAGCTCCTCGGCGACAGCAACGAAATAGGTGAATTGGCGCAGTTCCATGCGAAGACGTCTCCTACGCATGACGACGCGTCGCCCTGCCAGTCACAGCATAGCCGAGCGCCGCGGGCTTTCATAGTTCTATAATACGTGGTTTTCCAAATTTCCAGATGCTGTGCTACACCGATGAACGCACAGCAACTGATCGCTTTGAATATCCGGCGCCTGAGGGTTGCGAAGGGAATTTCACAAGATGACCTAGCGCTTATTGCCGGGGTCGAGCGCTCTTACACTGGACACCTTGAGCGAGCCGCTAAAAAGCGGACGAAAGACCTCCGCCACTTAAAGAAAGGCGGTATCTAGGAGCGCGAATGGGAAGGCAGAATTGACTTTCCGACCTCGTGCGGACCTTTTGGTTGAGCATACGTGCGGGGTTGCGGATCGAGCAAAGCTCAATAAATCGCTCCCGATTCAAGTCCTCCGGCGCTAGTGAAGGGCCACGGTCACGTTCGATACCGGTCAGGTTCCAGGCGAGATACTATGCGGTGCGGCTTTCCGCGCCAATTGCAAGTCGTTCCAAAACGCCTTCAGTCTACGGGCAGAACCGCGCCCCTTTGGATCAGGCTCGCACACTAAAGGCTGAGATTAAATTTGAAAAGGCTCTGCCAGGATTGGTTTTCCAGCTTGATGCGGTCCGGTTCACATTGTCGCTTCCGCTTTGTAATCTTGGCACAAGACGTAGGAATGGAATTCCATGGCAACCGGTACGGTTAAATTCTTCAATGACGATAAAGGCTTCGGCTTCATTACTCCTGAAAATGGCGGACAGGACGTCTTTGTCCATGTGTCTGCCCTGCAACGCAGCGGTTCACTTCGTGAAGGCGACAAGGTTAGCTTTGAGGTTGGTCAGGATCGGAAGACCGGCAAGTCCAAGGCAGAGAACGTCTCGGTCCTGTAAATTCGAGGGCGCCGCCACTCCCCAGCCTGCTGACCCGGGCTGGTCGGAATAGTGGCGCCCACTCGACACTTAAAGAGCAGCAAGTCCGGCCAGTGAGGTGCCGGGTAGGCGTCGCCCCGCTTCTAGGAGGACCGCCACGTCACAGATCTTGAACTCGCTTCATATTCCAGACACGCAACGAATAGACCCATGGGACATCGGCGGAATTGCGCAAGTTCCGCAGGAGATATTATGCGACTGCCGGAGCACAGATCGGGAACATACCGCCGCGGCACCAGATCGGATTCTGCAGGCCTGAACGAGCAGATCTTTCAGGCGTTAGACAGTGTTTTGCACTCGCAGGTCGAAATTATCTTCAAGGGTTGCGTCCTTGCGATGCACGTTGGCGGGCCGGAGCCGTCAAAATGACGGTTCTCGCAGCGCAAAGCCGGCGTATTGCCGGTCCCCGGCGCAACAGCCTTCTTCTATCTTGCCCACAGTGGACGATAGGAGAAGCAAATGCGCGGCGCGGATATTCTAGTCGAAATGCTAATCGGATACGGAGTCGACACGATTTTTGGTGTGCCAGGGGATACAAACGTTCCCTTCTACGAGGCGCTTCAAAACCGCGACGACAGAATCCGACATA
>NZ_KB902746.1 GCF_000379605.1 Rhizobium giardinii bv. giardinii H152
CCCGCCTCGACCGTCGCCCGGTCGTCAGTGACCGTCGCATCGACGGTGATCGCCGCCGCGTCGTTGGCGCCGGTGAGCGAGATTGAGACATTTGCCTCGCTGAGGGTGCCATTGCCGAGCCGTATCGCGTAGACGAAACTGTCGTTGAGGACTTCACCGGCAGACAGCGTGTTGATGTCCGCGCCGGAGCCCGCGATGCCGCTTCCATCGCTCAGGCGGTACTCGATCTTTCCATTGTTGATCCTGACCCAATTGCCGAGCAGGGTCTTCTCCCAGGCAGATACTCCATTCGCTCCGACGTCTTTCGCAAGAAGCTCATAGTCGGCGGTAATTGGGTTGCCATCACCATCGTCCACGGAGAAGAGGGTCTTTGCATTCCCGCCAAGATCGTTCGACATCACGTCAAGGGTTATGGTTTTTGTGGCCGCATTGTAGAGCTGGAGACTGAGCAGCTGGTCTTCCGTCCAGATATAAGAGTCATCCATCGCCTGTGGCGTATTGGTGAAAGAAGTCGTGCTGCCACCGCCGATGCTTTGCGTACCCATCAAAATACCCCCAATAATACAAAAGAAGTAATGCGACATGAATTCACGACTAATCAAACCGATAAGACATGCGGGTTCGCGTCCGCAGTACCGGTATTGCCGGGAACAACGCCCATTTTTCCAAAATCAGAACCGGAATAATCCCCATCCCTAATAAATTGTTAACATATATACTGTGAAATGGAAGATGATTTTCTTGCGACGGTTAATTTCCCCCGTCTTAGCCACAAACGCGACCCTCCGTCTGCCTCGCCGAACTGTCGCTCTCGAAGCCGCGAGCAACTCATGCGCTAGTCGTCTTGAAGGCCTAGTGGGGGCACCATTTTAGGTCTCAGCCTTATTCATCACGATTGGCGCAACCGAGCCCCGTCGGCGGTCACTTTCACAAACACGGGGTGCAAAGTTGCCCGCCGCTATGGCGGACCTGATTTCGGCGGCCCCACAGACTTCAGTCTCTCGAAGATCCGGGATCGCTCCAGTTCTCTCGGTCGCGCAGACGCATTATCCGTTCTTCCCGGTTACGCTTCTTATCAAGGATCCCTTCCACTCAGATCTTAAGATGGCAAGGTGAGACAACCGAAGCCGTTCATCCACGATCGACACCCACTTTCTTCGGAGGAAGCACTGCATCGCACCGCTCCCGAACCCAAGCAATTGCTGATCTATGACGGCGCGGGTCTAAACGACGTCCTGAACGACAGCATGGTCGGTGACGTGATCCGTTTTGTGAAGCGCCGGAAGGAAAGGAGTCCTAAATCCCGTCACGACGAAGAGATTTCCGGGTCAGGTGCAAACGCCACGAAATTTCCCCCGAAAGCGGCACGACGGTGCTAGTCTTGGTCCCGGCGTTAGTTTTTAGCATTTTCGAGACCATCATCGCGTATGCTAGCGGGCAGCCCATTGAGGTCGACTCCGCCATCTTGAGACTGCGCAAACATGCGGGTCCCGAGCACGGCCTGGAGAGCCCTGTGTTGTTCTGGTGCAGACGTTCTCGATCCATCATGCCGTGCGGTCGTAGGCGTCCGAAAACAACTCGGAATGCCGGTTCCAATCCATGAAGCTGATTGTGCTGGAAACCTCCGGACTGACCAGGACATCTCTACGCCGAGTGCAACGTCCTCCTGTGGACCTCACCACGTCTCAAGACCCGACGGTCAGAAAAGCCTCGAGCGCCGACAACGATGTCCGATCGAACATCAGTGTCGCCGACGCCGCGAGAGAATCGGCGGGGGACATATGAACAACCCCGTCGGGACCGTTCGCGCTCCGGTCAAGTACCATAGTCCTCGATGCCGCATCGCGCGCGTAGTTGGGACTGGGGAATGTTGGCGCCTGAAGGGCCAGTAGCCATGGGTCATAATGCCCTTCCCCTGCCCGCCGCCGGCCGGGCGACATTAATCCTCGTCGCCAGCCGACACTTCGATCTGCTCGCGGACAGCGGAAAGAATCGCGCGCTTGCCTACATGGTTCGCAGGTCCGACAAGCCCTTCCCGCTCCATGCGCTCGACGAGCGAAGCGGCTCGGTTATAGCCGATCTGCAGGCGACGCTGGATGTAGGAGGTCGAGCACTTCTTGTCCCGCAGCACAATCTTGACTGCCTTGTCATAGAGATCGTTGCCGTCTTCCTCGGCCAGCGCGCCCTTGTCGAAGACCGCGCCGTCCTCCTCCACGGCCTCCTCTGCCTCGTCGGCATCCTCGGTGACCGTCCCGAGATATTCCGGGCGCCCCTGCGTCTTCAGGTGCGCAACCACCTTCTCGACCTCCTCATCCGATACGAAGGGGCCATGAACACGCGCAATCCGCCCGCCGCCCACCATGTGCAACATATCCCCCTGCCCCAGCAGATGCTCTGCGCCCTGTTCGCCCAAGATCGTCCGGCTATCGATCTTGGAGGTCACCTGGAAGGAAATGCGGGTCGGGAAATTGGCCTTGATCGTGCCGGTGATGACGTCGACGGACGGGCGTTGCGTCGCCATGATCAGATGGATGCCGGCAGCGCGCGCCATCTGTGCCAGACGCTGGATGGCGCCTTCGATTTCCTTGCCGGCGACCATCATCAGGTCGGCCATCTCGTCGACGATGACGACGATATAGGGCATGGGCGAGAGGTCCATTTCCTCTTGCTCGAAGATTGCCTCGCCAGTCGAGCGGTCGAAGCCGGTCTGGACGGAGCACAGGATCGTCTCACCCTTGGCCCGTGCCGATGCGGCGCGCGCGTTGAAGCCATCGATATTGCGCACGCCGAGCCGTGACATCTTGCGATAGCGGTCTTCCATCTCCCGCACGGCCCATTTCAACGCCATCACGGCCTTTTTCGGATCGGTCACGACGGGCGTCAGCAAATGCGGGATGCCGTCATACACCGACAGCTCGAGCATCTTCGGGTCGACCATGATCAGCCGGCATTCCTCGGGTTTCAGCCGGTAGAGCAAGGAGAGGATCATCGTGTTGATCGCAACCGACTTGCCCGAACCGGTGGTACCAGCGACCAGAAGATGCGGCATCTTGGCAAGTTCTGCCACCACCGGCTCCCCACCGATCGTCTTGCCCAGGCAAAGCGCCAGTTTGAACCGGCTCTCCCCATAGTTTTCGGATTCGATCAGCTCGCGGAAATAGACCGTTTCGCGAACCGGGTTCGGAAGCTCGATGCCGATGACATTGCGGCCGGGCACCACAGCGACACGGGCAGACAAAGCTGACATGGAGCGGGCGATATCGTCCGAAAGGCCGATGACGCGCGAGGATTTCACGCCAGGCGCCGGTTCGAACTCATACAGCGTCACCACAGGACCTGGCCGCACGTCGATGATCTCGCCGCGAATGCCGAAATCCTCCAGCACGCTTTCCAACAGGCCAGCGCTTTGTTCGAGCGCCTCCGGCGTGATGGTCGCCGTTTCCTGAACGGCCGGCTCCTGCAAAAGTGTAACGGGCGGGAAAACATACTCGCCCATTCCGAAACCGGTCGAGGCACCGGCAGCTGGCACAAGGATCTCGGATTTGACCTGCGGAGCCGGTGCTGAAGTTGCCGCCTGCGGTGCGACATCGACAACCGGCTCTATGGGAGCCCGGGGCGCCGGACGGACTGGTTTCACGTCGGCAAGTACCTCCGGCAGCAGTAGCACAGGAGCCTTGGCAAGCGGTCCTGCAACAACGAGCCGTGCCGACGGCGTACCGGTAGATCTGAAGCCGATCTCGCGGTAGAGCGCCGTGACCGAATCCGGCGCGGCATGAAACGCAGGCGGCTGCCAGCGTGCCGTGGGTATCAGCGCATCCATGTCAGCAGCCGTATCCAGGGCACTCCAAAACACTTCATCGGAGACGTCATACAAGGCATGCGGCCCCTTCAGGATTGTGTCGCGGCTCTGCGCATCGTGCTGATCCTCGTCCGTCGGAAAGCAGGCAATGTCGACAGGATCAATCGCGGCAGGCTCAGTCGCCACGCAGACTGGACTTGCATCCGCCCGCAATTCGATCTCCCGCTGCAGGCGCAGCGATAGCAGCTGAATGCCCATTGCCGCCTGCTCGACCCGCACGGCGACGGCAGCCGGTGCAGCCTCTTCAGCACTTTTCGTCGCCACCGTGACGTCCGCCTCTGCCGGCACCGGCTGCTTCTTCGTTTCAGCAGTCGCACGCTTGGAATAGACGCTTTCCGGTGTGCGGGTGAACCGCACGTTGGGCCTGAGTACAAAGGCGCTTTGCCAAACCGGTGCATCGACGCGCCCCTCGATCTCGCTTGCGGCCCTGGCGTCGGTATCGGTTACGGACGTATTTTCCTCGCTGTTCGGATCGACCTGAGAGCCATAGACGCGCCGCTGATGCTCTGTCTTCGCCAGATTTTCCTGGTCTGCGGTTTGCTCTCCCGTGTGATCGAAGGGGTTCGAAAAGTTTGTTCGGGAAAGACGCATGGGGACCTACTCACTCATAATTCACGGGTAATGGGCACACCCTTTTCAATAGAAAATAAAGGTTAATCACCTCTTTCCAGCCTACCTTCCTCCCGGAATTTTCAGCGGTGCCCCAAGCGCCGCGTTGGTCGCAGAGTCCCGTTTCCGGCGCGTCACGGCGGGAGCGACGATAGCCCGCGAACGGTAGCACGTGATCGATGTCGGTGCCAAAGATCGGGCGGCGAAAAAACCGTGAACCCATCGCGCCAGCACCTGCTTGATGCGGGCAAGGCCGCGCCGCAGGAATGGGTAGGAATCGCTGGCGCAAACTATGCTCATGTTCTCCCTCCATGTTTTGGCTTATGCATTCGTGCGGCGAGGTGTTCAATGAGGCGAGATCGACACGCTTTCGCCTGCGACACACAGGCATACTGTGACCCTGACCTCGGCAAATCGTACTGCCGATCCGGGGAACACCAGGCAGAGCGTAAATCGATCAGCCGAGGAGGTGTCGCAGCGCGCTCGACGTCGGCGTGATTAGGTCCAGGCGTAGCGCACGATGTGGAAGAAGACGGGGGCGGCGAAGATGAGGCTGTCGGTGCGGTCAAGCATGCCGCCGTGGCCTTCGATCATGTGTCCCCAGTCCTTGACGCCGCGATCGCGCTTGATGGCGGACGCGACGAGACCCCCAAGAAAACCCATGATGCACGCGATCCCGGCCAGCACACCGGCCTCGAGCGGTGAAAACGGCGTCAGCCAAAAGAGCGAGGAACCGAGCAGCGACGCGGTGGCGATGCCACCGATCAAGCCTTCCCATGTCTTCGAGGGCGAGACGTTGGGCGAAATGCGGTTGCGGCCGAATAGCTTGCCGAAGATATACTGCAGCACGTCGCTGCCCTGCACCGTGGCGATCAGGAACGCGATCAGAAGCAGCCCGCGGCCCTCGTTGCCAGGAATCTCCAGCGTGACCAGGGCCGGGACATGGCTGATACAATAGACCGAGAGCATCAGGCCCCATTGCTGCTCGGAAATCCGTTCAAGGAATCGCGAGGTGTCGCCCCAGAGTGCCGCCAATGCTGGCATGGCGAGGAAACAATACACCGGGATGAAGATCGAATAGAGGCCGTACCAGTTCGTCCAGACCAGATAATATTGCAGCGGGATGACGATGAGGAACATGCCGATCAGCACCCAGTGATCGCTGCGCCGCGTGTGGGTGAGCGTCACATATTCGCGCAGTGCGGCAAAGGAAACCAGCATGAAGAGGATGATGACGCCGCTTCTGCCAAAGACGAAAGCGAGCGAGATGGCGGCGACCATGACCCACCAGGCACGGATGCGAGCATTGAGGTTGACAAGGGTGGAGGAGGCCGGCTTGCTGCTGCGCCAGGTGAGGATGCCGGCGACGAGGCTGGCAGCGCAGAGGACGGCGATCAATCCGATAAACAGCCTGTAGATGTCGGCCATCAGCGCCCTGCTCCATTATTGGTAGGCTTGAGATCGAGGAGCGCCTGGCGGGCGCGGTGAAGGAAAAGCGTGCGATCTTCGCCTGGTTCAACGGCGATCGGCGCGCCGAAAATCACCCGGCAAAGCAGCGGCACCGGTAGGAACATTCCTTTTGGCAGGACCCGCGACATGTTCTCGATCCAGCAGGGCACGAGTTCGACGCCGGGTCGGGCAACGGCGAGATTGTAGAGACCGGAGCGAAAGCGCAGCAGCGGTTCCTCGCTCATGTTGCGCGTGCCTTCGGGAAAGAAGATCAGCGATTGGCCGTCATCCAGCGCCTTCAGCATGATGTCGAGCGGGTCCTGTGTCCGCTCCACCCCATTTCGCTCGACAAGCACGGTGCGCAACAGGTCTTCCGCCATGACGCGGCGAATCCGGTTGCTGCGCCAGTAGTCGGCGCCGGCCACGGCGCGTGTGCGTGCACGTTCCTCGGGTTCGAGGCACGAAGCAAGCAGGATGAAATCGCCGTGGCTGGCATGATTGGCGAAATAGATCCTCTGGTTTCGCGAAGGTTTGGTGCCCAGCCAGATCGGGATAACGCCCGTGATGGCGCGGGCAAGACCGGCCAGGCACGCCCCGGCCAGCGATTGCATCAATGACCTGTAGTCGATGTTCAGCATAACCGCTGCCCGTCGGTCGCATCGAGGAGGAGGATGGCGAAAAGCACAAGACAGACGGCCAGCACGAAACGCTGCCGCCAGACGATGCGACGCGATCCGGCAATCCGTCGATCGAGTCCGCGCGGGGCCGCGTCGGGCGTGCGAAGCCGCATGCGAGACAAGACGTCGTCGATGGCGGCAAGCCCCGCCGCTTCGGTCTCGTGGCTTGACGCAAGGCGAAACAAGAGGGCGTCGAAGAGCAGGTGGATCGTCATTGCGACGACAATAAGCCCGAAGGCGAGCAGGAGGAGCCAGCCGAGCGGTGAAGCAATGCCTTGATACCCTGCCGTGACCGGGCCGAGGATCAGTGGCAAAAGGGCTGTCACCCCGCACAAGATCGCGTTGCGGCCGAGATTGCGTGCAGCCGCAGAGGTTGTCCTCTTCCACTGCGTCATTGCAGGCCCTCCGTCACGGCATGGATGGTTTCCACGGGCAGATGAATACGGCGACCCGTCCGCTCGATCAGCCGCAATGCCTCGGCTGGATTGTCGCAGCGTCGGCTGACGAGCAGCCAGTGCGCCACGACGCATGCGCTGCGCTGGAAGCCCAGCGCACAGCAGACGAGGACCGGTCCCTGTGGGCGCAGAGCCTCGACGAGGTTCGCCGCTGCCCGGGTCTGGGCCTGGTCGGGGGCCGTCAGATCAAGCGTGGGGAAGCTGTGCCAGCGCGCGACCGTGCCGCGCGGGCGCTGGAGTTCGCCGGTCATGTCGATCACGGCTGCAAAACGGTTGGCCTCGCGGCGATGCGGAAAACGGCCGAGATGGACGCCGTCGGCGATCACCACCGATGCCGGCATCCGCCGGGTCCAGAGCCAGCTGTTGATGAGTGCACCGAGGCGGTAGGGCGCCAGCAGCCAGCGGCCGGCAAGCGTGGCGCGGCCGCCGGCCCGCTTCTGGAATATCTGCGGGCCGGCACCAAAATAGCCGACAGCAACGATTGCCAGGGCAATGGCCGGCCACAGAAGCAGGAGTGCCGCGGCCGAGATAGGCGTGCAGAGCGCCGTAAGGCAAAGACAGGCGATGGCACCGCACAGATAATAGATGCCGAGACGGCGTGATTTTGGATCGCCGGTCGCTGCGAAATTCGCCAGAGGCGAACCGGCATCACGCGGCCAGAGCCAGGCGGCAAACAGGCCGAGCAGCATGCCGGTCGGGATGTCGATGACATGATGCTGCCACGTGGTCAGCACAGAGGCGCCGATCAGGAAGCACCAGGCGTGCCAGAAAAGCCGCGCCTTCCGCGGCAGCCGGCCGCGCAGATGGTCCCAGATGACCACCAGAAGCGCGATATGCAGCGACGGTGCCTGGTTGAACGGCTTGTCGAAGCCGCCGAGAACGGCGAACATGAAGCCGGGCAGGCCGCTCGTTTCCGGCCGCACAAAGATCGCTTCAAGCGGAAACGCGGTAAAGCAGGCGACGGCAACGAGCTGGATCGTCAGATAACGCCTGGCGAGCATATCGACATCGCGCGGCGTCGTGTTGATGAACAGGCAGAGCGCATAGAACAGATTGATCGACCAGTACGGAATGATCGTCCATCCGAGAAAGGGAATGGCGCTTTCCCAGGCGAAGGCGACATTCGGCACGTTGGCGCGTTGCGATGCCAGCCAGTTGGCGCCGCCATAGCTCAGATAGAAGAACGGTGCCAGGAAGGCGAGCCAGAGCGCCGCCCGCTTCAGGACCGGCGCTGCCGGGGAAAGTGTAGAACGTGCCTGCGCCACTCGCTTCGCCCTCAGGCTCTCTGCGCCAGCGAGACGGTGAAAATGCCCCATTGGTCGATGCGCTGTTCGATCTTGCGGAAACCGGCTGCGGCGACCAGCTGGTCCATTTCCTCCTGCGTCCGCCGCCGCATCACCCAGGGCTCGCCGCCGCGGTGGGAGGTCAGCGCGCGGGCGATCATCTCGAGTTGGGGATGCCATGGCTGGTTGGTGTAGATAAGCAGACCACCGGGCTGCATGGCGCGGGCGATCCCATTCAGTGAGGCGGCGATCATCGCATTGTCGGAAAACAGCTCATAAAGGCCGGAGACGATCGCAAGATCCGGGGCCGGCGTGATCGCTGCCAGCCCATCGCCGTCGAAGGCATCCTGCTGGCGGAAGCTCACGAAATCACCCAGTCCACGCTCGGCGATGCTCTTGCGGCCGGCATCGACATTGATGGAGGAATAGTCCTGCAACCGCGCACTACCGGGCCGCACGGCCGCAGTCTCGATGGCATCAAGGACATAGCGACCGTGCCCGGCCGCTATGTCGAGCATGTGGGTGCTGCGGCCGGCTGCTTCCAGGCGCTGCAGCGCCCGGTCGATCAGTTCCTGCAGGTGCAGCTTGCGCTGCCGGATGCCGCGCCAGCCGATCGCCTCGAGGAACACCTTGTCGATCAAGCGACCGACGGGACCGAGCCCGCGCGGTTTGTTCTCGTAGACGTAGTCGAGCGTCGAGCCGGAATCAAAGCCTGTCTCGACCCCGGTCTTAATGCCTTCCGACACCAGGGCGCCGATCTTGATGTTGAGACGACTGAGCGCCCAGTAGATTCCGCGTGGCGACGTCAAGTCCAGCGGGCTGGCGAGCCGGTCGGCCTCGTCCTTCGTATAACCCTGGACATGGGCGGTCCGAAGGTCGAGGGTCGCCAGGGGCTCGGCGAAACGCGCTTCGATAAAAAGGCGGGCCTCGGCGAGCGCAAGCGCCCGGTCCTTTTCCCCAAGCGTGTCGTGGTAGAAGCCGGCAAGCACATGTCGCTCCTTGATGCGACTGCCGAGATTTTCGTAAAACCGGTGCTGCGGCGCGTGCCGCACCACCCAGTCGCTGCCGGAGATCAGCAGCTGGGTCGGGACGGTGATGGCGGGGGCGTCGCCGACGACGCGATCTGCCGCCTCGTAAAGCTGCAACAGGATGTTGGAGGCAATCGGCCGGGTGATCAGCGGGTCGGATTCGAACGAGGCGATGCGCTCGGCATCATGGGTCAGGAACCTCGCCTTGACGTAGGAATTGACGAAGAACGTTCCCTTTATCTTTTGCCAGAGCGCGATGCCTTGTTTGGCAAATGGCACGTACAGCTTGACGCTGAAGGCCGGCGAGGCCAGCACGAGCGCCCGGATCGGCGGCGCATAGTCGTGCACCCAGGTGGCGGCAAGGACCGCGCCGACGCTCTGCGCGATGACGGCAATGTTTTCGACGGCAGTGCCGCTTGTCTCGCTGACATGGCGCACGAAGCAATCGAGATCCCGCGCCGAGGCGGCAAAAGAGGGAGAATAGCCGCGCTCTCCGGGCGAGCGCCCGTGGCCACGCGCATCCCAGGCGTAGAAGGAAAAATCATCGAGGCCGAGCTCGGTGGCAAGATGGGCGACACGGCCGCTATGCTCGTGGCCGCGATGGAGAAGAATGATCGCGCCCTTCGGTGCAGCTCTCGTCGAAGGCCACGACCGATAGAAGAGCCGAGTGCCGTCATGCGAGGCGAATTCGGATTCATGCATTGATCTGGCCGTCGGGCGCCCACTATCCGCAGTTTGCAGCACGGTCTTCTCCAAATTCCGGTTGGCGGGATGACTTGCAATCCTTGGAGGGAATAGTGAGTTGTTTTCATTGCAAAAGTCTAGGTGCAAAGTTAAGTCTTTGCGAGACCCGATGTGAATTTTGTGGCCTCCCCCACACATAGGACGATCTGCAGTTCGAGCTAATCTGGGATAGACGGTTCGGATGCCAGGGTAATACACCGAGGTAGTATGTCCGTTTATCAATTGAAGACCCGCTTCCAGACTATTCTTCGCCCTCTGGTACGCTTCCTCGCGGCACGCGGTGTCACCGCCAATCAGGTCACGCTTCTGGCCGCCGTCGTCTCGGTTGCCCTCGGCCTTTTCCTGAGCCTCGCCCCTTATCCGCATTGGTTCCTGCTGGTACCGATATGGTTTCTCCTGCGCATGGGCCTCAATGCCATTGACGGCATGCTCGCGCGCGAGCATGGACAGAAGAGCCTTCTCGGCGCGTATTTGAACGAGATCAGCGACATCATATCCGATGCCGCCCTTTATTTGCCGTTTGCACTCATCGATCAGACCGGGATGTTGCCAGCGCTGGCTGTCATCTTCCTTTCGACACTGACGGAATTTGCCGGAGTTTTGGGCCAGGCGGTCGGCGCGAGCCGGCGATACGACGGGCCGCTTGGCAAGAGCGACCGAGCGGTGCTCTTCGGCGCGATCGGCGTCTTCGTCGCGCTCGGCGGTACGTTTGCAGCATGGACCCCGTGGTTTTGGGCGGCGGTGGCCCTGCTTCTCCTGTGGACGATCGTCAATCGTGTCAGAGCGGGCATTCGCGAGGCTCAGACGTCCGCCGCATAGACCGTGGATCGCCGGCGAGCGACCATATCCCCCAGGGAGCACCTTCTCGACTGGCGGCGGTTCAAGGCTCGTCCGTCTTTCCGCGTCGCCGAGACACAGTTCGTCCTGAGCGTTGCTCTCTCCAAACGAGCAAAATCAGAGGAGACGCGTCAACCTGTATGCCGTTGACTGCGAAACACCACATAGACGTACGACGGATCTGGCGCTTTCGAACGCGGCGCAGTTGGACCGCTCAAGCGTCGCCATCCTCCAGAATTGCCGGCTTTCTGGGAAGCGACAGCTTCCCAGAAACGATCAGGGCCAGACTTGGCTGAACGCGTTGCCCTTCCGCGACGGAGAGCGCATCTACCCCGTCATCCAGCGTGACTGGCAACATACTGGCAACATCGAACCCGAATTGGCGGCTTCAATAAAGGCCGCCTACTCTGCCGAGTTGAGCGCCACTTTCAGTGTTGCTCTCCTGCAACAAATTCTGCGTAACCTTCTGCAATTCGAAATTGTGGACTTGCCGATGGCCTGGTCTCGTGTAACCTAACGCCCACTCGCAATTCAAATCAGAGGAGGCGTCAATGCAATCAATTCTCGTGTTTACGCGCCTCTCTGGCGGAGCGGCTGTCATGGCATCGATGCGATGTGCATCCCGTCCAGGCCGATATTGATCCCTAGGCGCATAAGCCCCGGATCTGCCGATTGGTATTTTCCCATTTGACCTGACGTGACCGGAGAGCGGAGCGACTGTTCGTGTTCCGCGCCCGGACGTTTCCTAACCTACAAAAGAGGACCTGGCCGCAGTGTTGCGCCGGGACAGTAGACATGCGCGAAGCACAATCTTTAGCTAGTGATACCCTTGCGGCAACGGTTGATGACCTGTGCCAGAAGTTCGGTGCCTGGAAGACCACGCATGCATTGATGCGGGCCGTCTGGAGGCATCGTCAAATGAAGAACCATATCTCCAGCCTGTCAAACCGGATGCGCCGTGACATCGGCCTGCCGGAGGATAGCTCCCCGGAATCCAGGTTTTCCGTTTGGGACATCCGCTTGTAATCCGGGAGGGCCAATTGGTCGATCTCCCGCGGCTCCTGCCGCGGGAGATCAATCGTCCTTTGTCAGCTCCAGGCATGAAGTGGCGGCTTTTCTCCGTTGAGAAAATATTTGCCCAGAATGGCATACTTCCAGCGCACCGGATCGTGGAGCGGACCGGTCCGGCGTTGCGTCAATGCCGGTCGAGCCCGTGCTCGGAGAGCGTCGAACGAGTGCCGGCCAGTTCGAACAGCTTATTGGTGGCCGCGATCGCGATCGTTGTCGAAAGGATCTTGGCTTCGGCAGTGACGATCTGCGCTTCGGCGAGGGTATCGGCACTCGGGTTGGCGACCGCCCGGTCGACGGCATAGCCAGCTTTTCCAGAAGCGCCTGTGCTGTGTGCAGGCGCAGCGCCAGATCACCGATCGCCTGGATCGTGTAAGGATCATCCCACGCATTCGACGCCCGAGTCCAGCCAGGCGCGGCTCTTGGTGCGCACGAACTTGACAGTCTCGTCGATTGCCGCCTGGGCGATGCCGGTGCCAACCGCAACCTGGATTATCTGCAAGATCGCGCCGTCTGCGGTCGGTACCTCGTAGCCTTTGTAGCCTGGCACCAGATGCGTCTTCGGCACCTTGACGTTGTTGAGCAGGACCGTACCCGACAACGTCGTGCGCTGGCCGAAGAACACCAGTCGTCAATCACCGTCAGGCCCGGCGTATCGCTTTCCGCGATGGCGTACCAGGCACGGCCCGCGTCGTCGAGCGCTACGATCAGCACAAGTGCGCGAGCAGCGCGCCGGAGGAATAAAACTTCTGGCCGTTAACGATCACGTGGCCGCCCGCATCAGTGCAGCGCGTATCAAAATCCACGGCCCGCTTCGATCCGAACTCCGAAAAGGCGTTGCCGAACCGCAGTTCGGGGCCCAGAAAGAGCATGATGAGGGCGCCGAGCACGATGCGCTGGGTCATGTCGAGCAAGCCCGAATCGAAGATGTCGCCGAACAGGAACGCGCCGAGCCGCGACAGCAGCAGCGGAAAGACGACGATCAAGGCCGCACCAAAAAAGGCGCCCCGAATCGAGGCGAGGCCGCCGATGATGACAATCTAGAACGACCGGTCGAGGTTGAAGCCGGCCGGCTCCACGGTGCGAAGACAGGCGAAGGCAAACAGCACACGGCGACGCCAATGATGAAGAAGGAGATCGCGAGGGCGAGAATCTTCCCCGTCTAGCTTACGCACTGATCGGCCATTGACCACCGAGACGGTTTGCAGCGACAGGCACTCGGACGCCCCTTCCAAGCCCCTCGGGTCTTAGAACGTTTGACAACAGCAAACAGTTGCCGGATCGTGGCGTTTGGCTGTGAAGGTTCATGCCTGTAGCGCTTTGGTTGCGGCATTGTCCACCAATGACGTCCGTTGCAGCCTCGTAGAGTGCCCTAGACGCCATGCATAATTGAGCAAATCGGGAGGGTAACGTGAGCGACCATGTCTACAAGAAAGTGGAACTTATCGGCAGTTCAAAGGTCTCGCTGACCGAAGCGATCGAGACGGCGATTTCGCGAGCCTCGAAAACCATGAGGAACCTCGAGTGGTTCGAAGTTGACCAGATCCGGGGTCACATTAAGGATGGAGCGGTTGCGCACTATCAGGTGGTCGTGAAGGTTGGATTTCGCATTGACGACTGATGCTGTGAGCAAGGCTTCAGCGCCGTGCTAAATCGGCCTTCGAAAAGACGCAGACGTCGCGGCCGAGGACAGTGGCGTCGGGAGCCGAATGCCGCCCGGCGCGCGTCGTCTCGACGCAGTTGAGATCTATTCCTAATCGGAAGGGCGAAGAGTATCGGCACGCGCTCACGCTCAGGGCCGAAAATAAGAGGAAAGGCGCTGCGGTCTTCCGCATGCGGCAAGAACCTTGGAATTTGCGGCGTCGACAATGCGGGAACTGGGCCGAAAGCACGGTTGCAGAGCGTCAGGGATTGCTAGTCGTCTGAATCCGTTGAAGGCGGCAAGAGTGAAGCGACGTGCTTGAAGAAGCAAAGGCGTCGGAGAGCCCCAACGCCCTTGCTGACGCCCTCTTCTACGCGCCGCTGTTGACAGGCTGCCGGTGTGCAAGACCATCTTTGAAGCCTCATAGAAGCTTCGCCGTGCCGCCCACAGCCCACGGCCTTGGCGAATTGAATCAAGCTCCTTCATTCTCGAGGTTCATTGGCTCCAAAACCTTTTCCCGAAACTGGCGGAGCTGATCGATCGCGCAAGGCAAGCCGTCGCCTGGGAGTTAATCGGATCCTGAAGCCTGTTTGCGTCATCCGGCATTTGCTCACGCACGACCGCTCGCATTGCAGCAATCGTTCAATTCAGGCGTACGGATGACGCATTCCGCCTGCTGTGCGACGCATATGCCATCTTTTTTCCGGAACATTCGCTCCATTATCCCGCCATCCCCCCCTCGATCACAGATTGGCAAACAACGATGAATATCGCGCAGATGCAGGAACAGCGACTGAGGGCACTCGAATTGACTGGATCGGGCGCGCCCAGGCGGCCGTCCAACCCGTTTTTCGGCGTTGGCCCAATCACCGATGCGACCACCGACGAAGTGGACAGCCGCCTGCGGAGCGCCGCCTTCCACACGTGGATCGAGAAGACCTATCGCAAGTTCGATGACCAGGGCAACGACATCGGCGGCTTTACGACTGCCGAGATTTCCCGAAGCATGCACCGCGGCTATCCCGCCGACAAAATCCTGACCGACATGATGCGGGCGATTCATCGCTATTTCGGCTTTCCGAAGACGAACCGCATGGCAGTGGGACTCGGCGGCGGCCACAGTGGCTATACGGTCTGCGTCCAGCACCTGATGAACGCCAACGACGCGACCCAGCACTTCTATGTCGACACACCCCGACCAGAGAGTGATCCCTCCAGGGCCGCCGGTTTCTTCCGCCAGTCGTGGGCGACCCAGTTGATCGAGATGCAGCGCTTCGCCGAAAGGGGCTGCGAGAGCCGCATTCATTTTGCCGCTTCCGAAGGCGTGATCCCGACGGCAACAGCGCTCTCCGCCCTGGGCGTTTCGATCTTTGTCGGTGTTGGCCACGAAACGACCGGGGCCAATGCCTATACGAGCCGCGAGATTCACGAACTTCTGAATTGGATAGATGGCGATCCGGTAAAACGCCATGCGGTATTCGATGCCACCTCGATGCTCGGTGCCATGCCGTGGGAGCCCGAACTGGTCGCGGCGGTCATGGCGAAGTGCTGCCTTTTCATGCCGTTCCAGAAGGCGATCGGCGGGGTTTCTGGGTATTTTGTCGCCTCGTTCACGCCCCATGCGCTGGCATTGATCGAGAAAAACCAACAGGATCCCGCCTGGGCGATCCCACGCCAGCTGAAGATCGCGCCGCCGATCGATCCAAAGCAGCCACTTTCGGCCAAGCGCTCCGTCGATGCCGGGCCCTTCTACGATGCCGGCGAAGACCGCATGCTTGGCGGGGTCATCAACACCTACAGTGCACTCGCCTTTGCGGAGACCACCTTCGGCCTCTTGCAGTCGGAGGCTCGGGTCGGCTCCATTGTTGAGCTCAACCGTCGCTCAGGCACCAATCGCAAAGTGATCGACGAGTGGGTCAAGTCGCATCCGCTTCTGTCGCTAACCGTCACCGACGCAGAGCGGCGCGGTGCGGCGGTAACACTCCTGAAGGTCGAAGATGACGACGTCGCCGATCCCCACATCCACGCCCGCATCATCGCGCGTTCGAAACAACTGCTCGGCTATGAGGGCATTACCCATCCGAGCGGCGAATACGAACCCGGCCTCGACGCGGCCCGCTACGTTAATGCATTCCCGGGTACACCCGGCGACTACCGCGCCTGGGTTGGTGGAATCCGAGATCCGGAAGATGTCGTCGCACTACTGGAAAATCTTCAATACGCCTACCTGCGCGCCAAGATCGTCGTCCTGGAAGAGGAGCTGGCAAAGGAGGGCGTTACGTTCGAGCCGCCTACCAACGCCGTTGCAGCGGTCCGCAAGGACGACCCGGCGCACGCCTATACGGTGCTGATCGCCGACCTTGTCGGCCTGCGCTTCGACGCGGGCGGTCAGCCGGATCACCGCGAGATCAAGGCCTACATCGAGGAAAAGGGTGGCATCTTCCACCTCGGGCCGCTCGGCGACCGATCGGCGCTCGAAAAGGGCCACGTGCACTTCTACTATCAGCCCGACCTGAGCACAGAGGCGGAGATCCTGCCGCAGACCGACAAGGGCCAGTACGACGCACTGATCGCGGCGGCGACCTTCATCCCGAAGGCCTCAGTATTCCCGCTCGGAGGGGTGCGCATCGGTACCGGCACCGGCAACATGGGTTCGGCCTCCTGGGGTGGCGGCAATGGTGAGGGCGGCAACGCGCCGCTGATGAATACGCCGGGGATCAACAGCCGCGCGACCGCTCAAATGGCGATGAAGGCGATCTTGAGGGTCGTTCCCGATCTGCCGGTCGATAAGCTGCATCGGATGGTGTCCGAGGGCGACTTCGATACAGGCCGCCAGCTCAAGGATTTTCCGACGGCCAAGCTGGAGGGCCGGAAAATCGCCATTCTCGGCTACGGCAATATCGGCCGTGAAGTCGCCAAGCTCGCCAAGGCATTCGGAATGAGAGTGACGATCTACGCCCGCCGGCATCACCAGCGATGGATCGAGGCGGAAGGCTTTGATTATGCGGCGAGTCCGGTTGAAGCTGCAACAGGCGCCGATGTGCTCTCCGTTCATATCGGTCTCGGTCGCCTGGACGGGACCACCGGCGTCTACTCCAACGCCGGCACCGTTGATGCCAAGGTGCTCGGCGTGATGAACGACGGCGCGATGCTGGTCAACTATGACAGGGGTGAGGTCGTCGATGCCGCCGCGCTCGACGAGGCGCTGTTGTCGGGCAAGATCGCCCACGCGGCGATCGATGCCGACCTCTTCAAGGATGCCGCGACCGGCAAGCTCAGCGGACCGATGCTTCCTTACCTGCCGCTCGAAGAGCGCCACAAGGGCAGGCTGGAATTGCTGCCGCATGCCGCCGCCGACACCGACCATCCCTCCCGGGTAACCGGCGCGAAGCATGCCGTGGATCAGATCTTTGAAGTTATCCGCTTCAAGTCGGTGACCAATCTCAAGGGCGACCTGCCGGAGGGTTACGTGTCAGCGGGCAGCCGCACGCCGGCTGGCATTGGCAGAGTGACGAAGCGAGCCGTCGCTGAGGTCGCCGACAGGCCAGGGATTCTCGACGAACTGCAGCAGACCTCGAAAAAGGTCGTCGCGATCCTGGGTGGGCTTTCGGCCGTTTCCGACCCGGGCCATCGCAACCGGATCATCGATCGCTACACCCCCATGCTCGTTGAAAGTGTCGCCCGGCAGCGGGCGCTGCTCGACCAACTCGGGCTCTACGGGCCGGCCGAGGGCTGAGATTTGCTGCCGCATGCTGATGGCGGCCGACCCGGCACTGGCGATTCGCACTCTTGCCGATCGCCGGTTTCCTGGCCGACCGGTTCCACCGCAAGAACATGCTGACCATCGGAACCGCGCCCTTTGCGCTTTTCGGCTGCCTGCCGGCGGTGCTGAACGATCTCAACAGCGTTCTCATCGCTCGCCTCGTCTTCGGCTGTGTCGAGGCTGTCATCATGACCTGCTGCACGACATTGATCGCGGACTACAGCAACGGCGAGGAACGGTCGAAATGCCCGATCGCCAGGTGGTTACGATTGGGATCTTCGGATCGATCTTCTTCGTCATCGGCGCCGCCGTCGGCGAAACCTCCTGGCGCTAAAGGGCTGTGGTGCGCGCTTGCGCTCGACCGCCACCTTGATCTATTTTTTCGGGGTGACACGATAACCGAATGCTGTAAGCTGCCCCTGCAAAGGCGTCGTTCCAATTCCATGGGCGACGCGCCTAACGATTTGAAAAAATTGCATCTTTCAGACCACTGCAGCTTGGCCAAACCCGTGTCCCGACTGCCCGTAATAGTTTGATGTCCGGCAAGGCTTGGCCACCTGCGCTCTCCAGGAACCGCCCCGCGCGCCCGCGCGGGATTGATCCGCACCACGCGCTTCAGGGAACTTACAGATGGCACGACACTGGCTCATTCCGGCGATACTGCTTTTTTCGACGGCTCTTTCCGCAACCTCTCCGTTAGCACAACAACAACAGAAGCCCGCTGTCACGGTCGCCAAGCCGGTCGTCCGCGACGTCGTCGACGTCGATGAATTCATCGGCCGCTTCGAGGCCGTCGATGAGGTGACCATCCGCTCGCGGATCGGCGGTTATCTCGACCAGGTGGATTTCACCGACGGTGCCATGGTGAAGAAGGGCGACCAGCTCTTCGTCATCGACCAGCGCCCCTTCAAGACTGCGCTCGACGTCGCCACGTCATCGCTCGAGGTTGCGAAATCCACGCTGGTCTTCGCCGAAGCGGAATTCAAGCGCACGGAGTCGCTGGTGCAGAAAGGCACGCTTCCAATCTCGACGCTCGACGACCGCCGCCGCGAGCTGCGGTCGGCACAGGCAAACCTGCGCGGCGCGGAGGCAAGCCTTGCCAGGGCCGAGCTCGATCTCGAATATACCAAGATCATTGCTCCGCTGGCCGGCCGTATCGACCGCCGGCTGGTTTCGGTCGGCAATCTCGTGCAGGCCGACCAGACCGCGCTGACGACGATCGTCTCGCTCGATCCGATCGACTTCTACTTCGACGTCGACGAACGCCGATTGCTCAACTATGCCCGCCAGGCGCGCGAGCACGGCAGCAACCTGCAGGAGGGCGGCGGGTCGCTCGACGTCTATGTAACCATCGCTGATTCCAGCGAAAAACCATTCAAGGGCAAGCTCGACTTCGCCGAAAACCGCGTCGACCAGGAAACCGGCACGATGCGGATTCGCGCCCGGTTCGACAATCCGGATTTCGTGCTGCAGCCGGGCCTTTTCGGGCGCGTCGAGGTCAGCGCGTCCAACACCTACACAGGCATCCTCGTTCCGGACGACGCGATCGGCTCCGACCAGGACCAGCGCGTCGTCTATGTCGTTGCCGAGGACGGCAGCTTTACCACGAAACCGGTGCGGCTTGGGCCGAGGCTCTACGGCTACCGCGTTATTCGCGAGGGCATGACCGGTGACGAGACCATCGTTGTCAACGGGCTGACACGGCTGAGGCCCGGTGTCGTCGTCGATGGGAAGTTGGTCACCCTGCCGCCCGAAGCCGCATCGACGGAGAATGGCCAATGAAATTTGCCCATTTCTTCGTTGACCGGCCGATTTTCGCGTCGGTCCTGTCGATCGTCCTCTTGATCGTCGGCGGCATCGCCTATTTCCAGTTGCCGGTTGCCCAGTATCCGGAAATCGCACCACCGACCATCGTCATCCGCACGGCCTATCCCGGTGCCGACGCCGAGACGATCGCCAACACGGTCTCGACCCCGCTCGAGCAGGAAATCAACGGTGTCGAGGACATGCTTTATATGTCCTCCTATTCGACCGCCGATGGCTCGATGGCGCTGACGGTGACGTTCAAGCTCGGCACCGACCTCGATAAGGCTCAGGTGCTGGTCCAGAACCGCGTCTCGATCGCGGAGCCCCGGCTGCCGGAAGAGGTCCGCCGCATCGGCGTCACCACGGCAAAAAGCTCGCCCGATCTGATGATGGTCGTGCATCTCCTGTCGCCGAACGACCGCTATGACCAGCTCTATGTCTCCAACTATGCCCGTACCCGCGCCCGTGACCTTCTGGTGCGCCTCGATGGTGTCGGCGACGTCATCCTGTTCGGCGAGCGCGAATTTGCCCTGCGCATCTGGCTCGACCCGGAAAAGCTCGCCTCCTACGGCATGACCTCCGGCGACGTCGTGCAGGCGCTGCGCGACCAGAACGTCCAGGTTTCCGGCGGTTCGATCGGCGGACCGCCGACTGCAGGCACCAACGCGTTCCAGTACACGGTGACGACCGAAGGTCGCTTCAGCGATGCCCGCCAGTTCCGCTACGTCATCGTCAAGGCGACGGCAAGCGGTCGTCTCGTGCAGCTGCAGGATGTTGCCCGGATCGAACTCGGCGCCAAGGATTACGTCACCAACAGCTATCTGAACGGCAAGGCCGCCGTCGCCATGGGCATCTTTTCGCGCCCCGGCACAAACGCGCTCGACGCGGCCGATCAGATCAAGGCGACGATGGAAAAACTGTCCAGGGATTTCCCGCCAGGCCTCGAATACACCATCGTCTACAATCCGACCGAGTTCATCTCGGAATCGATCAACGAGGTCTACAAGACCATCCTCGAGGCCGCCATTCTCGTTGCCATCGTCGTGCTGGTCTTCCTGCAGTCCTGGCGCACGGCACTGATCCCGATCATCGCCATTCCCGTCTCGCTGATCGGCACCTTCGCGCTGCTCTTGGCCTTCGGCTTCTCGCTCAACATGCTGACGCTGTTCGGCCTGGTGCTGGCGATCGGCATCGTCGTCGACGATGCGATCGTCGTCGTCGAAAATGTCGAGCGCAATCTGGCCAAAGGCATGACGCCGAAACTCGCAGCGCATGTGACGATGGACGAGGTCGGCACAGCAGTCATCGCCATTTCGCTCGTGCTGATCGCCGTCTTTGTGCCGACGGCCTTCATTCCCGGCATTTCAGGGCAGTTCTACCTGCAGTTCGCCGTCACCATCTCGGTGGCAACGGCAATCTCGGCGCTCAACTCGCTGACGCTTTCGCCGGCGCTTGCGGCACTTATCCTGCGTCCGCATCGGGAACACCACGAAACGCGCAACCCGTTCACGCGGATCGGCCGCGGCCTTGCCAACGGTTTCAACAATGGTTTCGACCGGATGACCCACGGATACTCCTGGGTCGTCCGCCACCTCGTTACGACGAAGATCGCGCTTGGCGCCAGCCTGCTTGTCTTTTTCGCACTGCTGGCGGGCACCTGGTACATGGCGCAGATCGTGCCGCGCGGCTTCGTGCCGACCATGGACCAGGGGTATGCGATCGTCGTCGTGCAACTGCCGGACGGCGCCTCGCTTGCCCGCACCGATGCGGTGGTAAAGAGGGCGACGGAAATGATCCGCGAGGTGCCGGGCATCAAGGATGCCGTCGCCTTCGCCGGTTTCAATGGCGCGACCTTCACCAATGCATCGAATTCTGGCGTTATTTTCACGCCCTTCGAAAGCTTCGAGGAGCGTCTGAAACACGGGCAAAGCGCTAACCAGATCATCGGCCAGCTCTACGGCACGATGCAGGCGATCCAGGAGGCCTTCATCATTGCCGTGCCGCCCCCGTCGATCCGCGGCATCGGCAATTCCGGCGGGTTCAAGATGCAGATCGTCGACCGCGAGAGCTCCGACATGCGCCGCGCGCTCGGGGTTGCCTATCAGATGATGGGCGCCGCCAGCCAGACGGAAGGGCTGACGGGCGTCTTCACCACCTTCTCAGCCTCCAGCCCGCAATATTTCCTGGCGGTCGACCGCGACAAGGCGCGGGCGCTGAACGTACCGATCCCCAACATCTTCGAGACGCTGTCGATCAACCTCGGCACATCCTATGTCAACGATTTCAATGCTTTCGGCCGCGTCTATCAGGTGCGGGCCCAGGCAGACCAGCAGTACCGGCTGGAGCGCGAGGACATCCTCGACCTCAAGGTCCGCTCGGCCACCGGCGCCCTCGTGCCGCTTGGAACGCTGGTCGATATCCGAGATACGACCGGGCCGGCACTCGTCCAACGCTACAACATGTATGTGTCCGTGCCCCTCCAGGGCAATCCTGCGCCCGGCGTCTCGACCGGGACCGCGCTCGACAAGATGGAGGCACTGGCGGCCCAGATGCTGCCGCCGGGCACCGCCTTCGAATGGACCGATCTCGCCTTCCAAGAGCGCAATACCGGCAATACGGCGATCTTCATCTTCGCGCTGTCGGTCATCTTCGTGTTCCTGGCGCTGTCGGCCCAGTATGAAAGCTGGATCCTGCCGCTGGCGATCATCCTAGTCGTGCCGATGGCGGTCCTCGCCGCTCTGGTCGGCGTGCATCTCAGGGGCCTGGACAACAACATCCTGACGCAGATCGGGCTGATCGTCCTGATCGGGCTTGCGGCGAAGAACGCCATCCTGATCGTCGAGTTCGCGCGGCAGGCGCAGGACGATGGAATGAACCCGGTCAACGCCGCGATCGAGGCGAGCCGGCTCAGGCTGCGGCCGATCCTGATGACGGCCTTCGCCTTCATCCTCGGCGTCGTACCTTTGATGATCGCCACCGGACCGGGTGCGGAAATGCGCCAGTCGCTCGGCACCGCCGTCTTCTCCGGCATGCTCGGCGTCACCATCCTCGGGCTGTTCCTGACGCCGGTCTTCTACGTCGCGCTGCGGTCTTTCCGCTACAAGCCGAAAGAGAAGCCCGTTGCACCGGAAGCCGGCATGATCTGAGCAGCGACAGACCGGGCGGCCCCTGCCCGGCCATCGCCATCCGACCGACCAGCGCGTTCGTGTCGAGGAGCGTTACACTTCACCGCGCGTCAGCGCCATGATGGCGTCGGTGCTCAGTCCTTTTCCGGCATCGCCGCGCAGCGCGCCGAAGCGCCTTGCCGGCCGTTTTTCGTCCGCCCGCGTGAGGACCACGGTGCCGTCTGCAGCCCACTGGAATTCGACCCGCGTTCCCGGCACCAGGCCGAGGAAGTCCCGCACCGGTTTCGGAATGGTCACCTGTCCCTTCGCCGTCACTGTCGCGCTCATCGTTCACCTCGGTAAGATTGTGCGAATTGAGCTATTGCATCGAGCGCTCGACTTCAAGGAGAGACCTCGGCGAGGGCTTTCGAACACCCATCCATAAGCGCTAAGGTCCAAGCGAATCGAGACCAGCTTGGAGGCAGCGCGGCGCATCGCATGCCGCGTTTCGTGCATGAAGAGGGACCGGAACCATGACCGTCATCGAGGATCTCATTGCTGCACTCGGCGCAGACAAGGTGCTCACCGGCGAAAGCATCGGCGAACGCTACCGCAGCGACGCCAGCATGACCGGCAGGTTCCTTCCGCTGGCCGTCCTGCGCCCCTCGAGCGTTGAAGATGTCTCGATAGCCCTCAAGATCTGCGACCGCCACCGCCAGCCCGTCGTGCCCCAGGGCGGTCTCACCGGCCTTGCCGGCGGCGCCAACGCGCGCAGCGGCGACATCGCCCTGTCGCTGGAACACCTGTCGGGCATCGAGCAGATCGACACCGCCGCAGCGACCATGACGGTGCTAGCCGGCACGCCGCTGGAAGTCGCCCAGCGCGCCGCCGAAGAGCGGGGCTTCCTGGTGCCGATCGATCTCGGTGCCCGCGGCAGCTGTCAGATCGGCGGCAACCTCGCCACTAATGCCGGCGGCATCCGTGTCATCCGCCATGGCGTCACCCGTGACAATGTTCTGGGTCTCGAAGCCGTCCTCGCTGACGGCACGGTGCTCTCCTCACTCAACCGGATGACCAAGAACAACACAGGCTATGACCTGCGCCAGCTCTTCATTGGATCGGAGGGTACGCTCGGCATCATCACCCGCGTCGTCCTGCGCCTGCGCCCCCTGCCCACCGCCCGTCTGACCGCGCTCTGCGCGCTCGAAACCTATGGCGATGTCGTTTCCCTGCTCAACTCCGCCCAGCGCGATCTTCCCGGCCTTTCCGCGTTCGAGGCCATGTGGGAAAGCTATTTCCGCTTCAACGCCGAGGCCCTGAAGCTCGCTTTCTTCGACAGGACGCCTCCCTTCACGGTCATCATCGAAGAGGACGTCGCCGGCAGCGACGTGGACAGGGAACGCTTCGAAGCCTTCCTCGGCAAGGCGTTCGAAGACGGCCTGCTCGCCGACGCGCTGATTGCCCAGTCGGAGAAGGAGGCACGCGCCTTCTGGTCGGTGCGCGAAGGCCATCTGATGGACCAGTTGCTGCCGGGCCTCGTCAATCTGGACGTGAGCGTGCCGATCGGCCAGCTCGGCGATTTCGCCGTCGACTGCGAGACGGCATTACGCACCCGCTTTCCCGCCGCCCATGTCTCCTTCTTCGGCCATGTCGGCGACAGCAACCTTCACGTGGCCGTCTGGATCGACGCGGCCGGCGAGCATGATCTGCACGAAATCGATGCGATCGCCTACGCCCTCGTTCGACAATACCAGGGCTCGATTTCCGCCGAGCATGGCATCGGTACCTTGAAACGCGATTTCCTTGATCATTCGCGCAGCGAAGCCGAAATCAACGTCATGCGCCGCATCAAGGCGGCCCTCGATCCAAACGCCATCCTCAACCCTGCAAAGGTCATTCCGCCGGAGGCCTGAGCCCTCGCGCGGCGCACGCACCGTCAAAAATCATCCCCGCAGTTTCCTCTGCTTGCGCTCGGCAGGTCTCCTTGCCGGCAGCTGAAATCCGGCATTCTGTTTCATGCGTGGAATGGGTGGCATTGTCGCCTGATCTCGGCAAAGATGCCTCATCAAAAACTGGAATCGGGAGACTGCTATGAAACCCGCTGCCTTCGCCTCTTTCGCCCTCATCTTTTGCCTCGCCCTCTCACCCGCGTTCGCAGCCTCGCCCGAGCCGGTCAAGGCCGAGCACGGCATGGTCGTCACGGCCCAGCACCTCGCCTCAGATGTCGGCGTCGAGGTCTTGAAGAAGGGCGGCAACGCCGTCGATGCCGCAGTTGCCGTCGGCTATGCCCTCGCGGTCGTCTACCCCACCGCCGGTAATATCGGCGGCGGTGGATTCATGACGATCCGGCTGAAGGACGGCAAGACGACCTTCCTCGATTTCCGCGAACGCGCACCGCTCGCCGCCACCAAGACCATGTATCTCGATGACAAGGGCGAGATCGTCAAAGGCGCCAGCACCGACAGCTACCTCGCCGTCGGCGTGCCCGGCTCGGTCATGGGCCTGGAGACCGCCCGAGAGCGTTACGGCACGCTGCCGCGCGCCGAACTTCTCGCTCCGGCAATCCGCTTCGCCAAGGACGGGTTCGTGCTCGAACAGGGCGACGTTGCTTCCCTTGCCAACGGCGCGAAGAAGCTGTCGAAGGACAAGGCGGCCGCCGCGATCTTCCTCAAACCGGACGGGAAGACCTTTAAGATTGGCGACAAGCTGGTGCAGCCGGATCTCGCGGCGAGCCTGACAAGCATCTCGGAGAAAGGTCCAGACGCGTTCTACAAGGGGGCGATTGCCGACGACATCGTCAAGGCGAGTGCAGCCGCTGGCGGCATTCTCGCCAAGACCGATTTCGAGCACTATGCGGTCCGCGAACTTAAGCCCGTGACCTGCAATTATCGCGGCTACGAGATCGTCTCCTCGCCGCCGCCGAGTTCCGGCGGCGTCATCATTTGCGAAATCCTCAACGTGCTGGAGGGCTATCCGCTATCCTACCTCGGCTATGGCTCGGCCGAGACCGTGCATGCCATGGTCGAGGCCATGCGCCATGCCTATGTCGACCGCAACTCGGCGCTCGGCGATCCCGATTTCGTCAGCAATCCCGTCGAGAAGCTCACCGACAAGGCCTATGCCAAGGAGATCCGCGAGAAGATCAACCCGTTCAAGGCTGGCGTCTCAAAGGAGCTCATGCCGAAGGGCATGGGCGAAAGCACCGAAACGACGCATTATTCGATCATCGACAAGGACGGCAATGCGGTCGCGGTCACCTATACGCTGAACGGTTCCTTCGGCAACGGCGTGGTGGCGCCGGGAACGGGCATTCTGCTCAACAACGAGATGGACGATTTCACCTCCAAGCCGGGCTCCCCCAATCTCTATGGGCTGGTGCAGGGCGAGGCGAATGCGATCGAGCCGAAAAAGACGCCGTTGTCGTCGATGAGCCCGACGATTATTTCCAGGGATGGCAAAGCCTTCATGATCATCGGCAGCCCCGGCGGCGCCCGCATCATCACGATTACGCTGGAAGCCATCATCAACGTCATCGACCACGGCATGAGCATCCAGGAAGCGATCGATGCGCCGCGCATCCACCATCAATGGCTGCCTGACAAGGTCTATATGGAGCCCTACGCGCTGTCGGCCGACACGCTGAAACGGCTCACCGATATGGGCCATGACGTACAGATCGATGCAAGCTGGCCGATCTGGGGTCAGGCGGCCGGTATCCTCGTCGGCGGCAAGAACCTCGCCGAAATCGAGGAAGGCGGCGGCGCCCGCTATAACGGTGCCATGGACAGCCGCGCCGCGGCGGGGGCTGCAAGGGGGTATTGAGGAAGACTGACTGACATCGGTCAGGGCAGGCCGAAGCGCTGCAATGAGGGGGCAAAGCCATTGACTCCTAAGCCTGCCCCCTCACTGCCTCGCCTTCGCTCGGCTTACCCCAAGAACCGCTGAACCGCCTCGATCTCGTTCTGGCGGATGTCATGACCGCCCGTATGCCACTCGACATCCACGATCGACTTCTGGGCCGTAAAATAGTCGGCAAGGGCCTGCGTCAGCGGAGCCGGGCAGATCGGGTCGCGCTGGCCGGCGGTGATCAGGATCTGCCTGCCCTCCAGTGCCGCGTTGTCCTTCGGCTTGAAGGGAATGAGCGGATGCAAAAGGATTGCCTTGTCGAACAGGTTCGTCTCGATCAGCAGGTTGGCAAGGATGTTGGCGCCGTTGGAAAAGCCGAGGCCTATCACCTGCGAAGCCTGATGCTCCCTGGCAAGCGTGCCGACGAACGCCGCCATCTTGTCCGTCGCCCGGGCAAGATCGGCTATGTCGTAGACGCCCTCGCCGGTGCGGCGAAAAAAGCGCGCCGCCCCGTGTTCGGAAACATCGCCGCGCGGCGAGACGATTGTCGCATCCGGCAGGAGATTTGCGCCGAACTCGAAGAACTGCCGCTCGTCGCCGCCCGTTCCGTGAAAGACGAAGAAGATCGGATTTCCGGGTGCACCGGCCTTCAGCCTGTGCACATAGCCATAATCGGTCATGATATCTCTCCCTTAGTCTTCCAGCTTCTGCAGATGCTGCTCAAGGATCGGCCGCAGGTGCTTGTGCTGCTGCGGCAGTTTCAGCGCCTCGCCGAGATGCGCGGTGTCCTCGTCGCGATCAAAACCCGGTTCGTTGGTGGCGATTTCGAACAGGACGCCGCCGGGCGTGCGGAAATAGATCGCCCAGAAATAGTCGCGGTCGATTACCGGTGTCACATGGTAGCCCGTGTCCATCAGCGCCTTGCGGAGCTCAAGCTGCTTTTCGCGGTTTTCGACCGAGAAGGCAACGTGGTGCACCGAGCCCGCGCCCTGCAGGCCGCGCTGGATGTTCGGCATGGTTTCAAGATCGACGATGCCGGCGCCATTGCCGCCAGGCACGATCAGCCGGGTGACGCCATCCCGGCTCTCAAGCGTCTCGTAACCCATGAACGTCAGGAGTTCGGCCGTCGCGCCTTCATCGCGAAGACGCATGGCAACAGAATGGAAGCCACGGATCGCGTGATCCTCGGACACGTCGTTCGCCGTCCAGACAGGACGGTTGTCGTCCCGGACTTCGACCAGCGCAAAGCCGTCGCCATCAGGGCCGGCAAAGTTCAGTCGCTTTTCACCAAACGTTTCTTCGGTTCTCAGGCCCGTCACGCCGCGCTTGGAAAGCCGGTCGCTCCAGAAGCCGAGCGAGCCTTCCGGAACCGAGAAGACGGCCGTGCCGACTTCGCCGGTTCCCGGGCGGCCGCGGCCCATATCCGGGAACGGGAAATAGGTCATGACCGTGCCGGGCGCGCCGGTCTCGTCGCCGTAGTAGAGATGGTAGACATCGGGCGAATCGAAGTTGACGGTCTTCTTGACGCGGCGCAGGCCGAGCACGTCGGTGAAGAACCGGTTGTTGGTCCGGGCATCTGCGGCCATCGAGGTGACGTGGTGCAGTCCCTTGATCTGAGTGAGCATGATCGTGTCCCTTTCTGCCCGTCTGAAAACCGGGCCTCGTTTCGCCTCCCTAGATGTGCCTCTTTTTCGCGTGGCGATAGGCCAGCAGGGATGGACGGATTGTCTCCAATCCGTGGACAGTTAATGGAAACTGTTCGACGAACGGACAGGTGATCGACTTGACGGGAAGAAACGGCCGACGCAACTTAAACGAGGACATAATAGACAGCCAAAAACTAAAGGTTGACAGAACCGAAGTATCCCCCTATAAACCTGTCTATCGATAGTTGTTTGACCGATATTTGTTTCTGCCCGCGCTTGGCGCGTCTCTGACGAACTTCCCTTCAAAAATCGAGATTATGACCTGCCGTGCGTCGTACGGCAGTGGATTACATGTTGCTATTGAAAGGGTTCGTTATGACCACTGGCACAGTTAAATGGTTCAATTCCACAAAGGGCTTCGGCTTCATTCAGCCGGATGACGGCGGCGCCGATGTATTTGTTCACATCTCCGCTGTCGAGCGGGCCGGCATGCGCGAAATCGTCGAAGGCCAGAAGCTTGGCTACGAGATGGAACGCGACAACAAGTCGGGCAAAATGTCCGCTTGCCAGCTGCAGGCTGCCTAAATCGGACGAAGCCTCTCGGATGACCACGGATGTACTGGCATCTTTGACGAGGCAGCGGCCAATTGGAAGGTCAGGCAAATCGCCTGGCCTTTTTTCGTGACCGAGCATCGGCCGCGCGTTCCGGTGAGAAAGCCGAAGGATATTCAAAGTGACCGAGAATTCGACCAAGACCCGCGATCAGGCGGAAACTGCCTTTAGCAGGACGCAGACCCAGTTCATGGCGCGCAACCGGACGATTTCGGAAATCGACGACGTTGCCGCCGAACGCGAGGCCAAAACGCTGCGGCTGCGGCAGTTGCGCCTCGAAAGGGAAGCCAGCACGCCGGTGAAGCTGCCGGCATCGAGGAAATCGGCAAAACGCTGATTGCCTGCTGCCTGGCTGCTGCCACCCTATCGCTGTTATTCCTCCATCGCAGTAAAATACGGTGGCCCGGGTGTTTTTTGACGGTTCCGCTCTAGCTTGAGGAAGCGTAAAATGCGAAACGGCACATGGTTGTCGGTTTCCGCGACCCGAGATTCTTTCCGGCCGAGGGCCGGCCAAAACGATAAATCCACCAACAAGGACGACGACGATTGAGACACCCAACCGATAATGGCTTTGCCGATCGGCGCAAGGCTGCGGCGGAAGCCAAGCAGAAGCTTCTGAAGAAATTTGCATCGGCACCGAAGGCGGATGATCCGGAACTGGCCGCCAAGCTTGCCGAGCGGCAGGCGAACGCGGCCGCACGCGAAGCCCGCCGCGCCGAGCGCGACCGCCTGAAGCAGGAAGAGAACGAGCGCCAGCTCGCCGAAGCCGCGGCCCTGACCGCAGCGGCGGAGGCCGAGCAGAAGGCGGAGGCGACCGCCCGCGAACAGGCCGAGCGTGACCGGATCTCCCGTGTCGTCGCCGACGAAGCCGAACGCAAGGCCGAGCGCGACCGGCGTTACGCTGCCCGCAAGGCTCGCCAGCGGTAAGAACGCCGCGATGCGCGAGGCCGGCTGATCACCGGCTACTCTCCGCCGAGTCGCCCTTAGAACGGCCCATTTTCGTTACAACTTTGTTGTAACGGGCGCGTATGGATGATATAGACGTATCTCCAGCGAACGGGAAAGTGCGATGTTGAGCGCGGTTAAAAAAATCGGTAATTCGGCCGGGGTCATCATCCCAAAGCCGCTTTTGGCGGAGGTCGGCGTCGAGGCCGGTGACAGTGTCGAACTCAGGGTTGAGGCAGGCCGGATCGTCATCGAACGGGTGACGAACCTGCCGCGTAAAGGCTGGGCGGAGGACGCCAAGCGCCTTGCCGCCGCCGAGGACGACCCGCTGGAATGGCCTGAATTTGGCAATGAAGAGGACGCCACGCTGAAATGGTGAAGCGCGGCGACGTCTGGCTTGCGGTGCTTGATCCGACAGTCGGTAGCGAAATCCAGAAAACCCGGCCCTGTCTGATCATTTCACCCGCCGAAATTCATGACCATCTGCGAACGGTCATCGTCGCGCCCATGACATCCGGCAGCCGCCCTGCGGGCTTTCGCGTGCCCGTCACCTTTCAGGGAGTCAGCGGGCTTATCCTGTTGGAACAGTCCCGAGCGCTCGACAAGCAACGGCTTGTCAAGCGTCTCGGCGCCGTGTCAGCCGGCGTTCTCAAACAAACGCTGAAAACGTTGCGGGAACTCTACGACGAGTAATATACAAGGCCTATTGAGCCCCCTCGGCGCCGCCTTCGGCCAGTTTCTTCTGGTCCATCGCTGCTTTCATGGTTGCAGCTGCCGCCGCCGCAGCAGCTGGATCGTTGCTGGCAACCTGGACCGTCGGCGAAGCGAAGACGATGCCGTTCTGGACGAAGACTTCGCGGATCATCATATAGGCGCGGCGGCGCACCATCGTCTGGTAGCCCGGCTTGGTCATCATCGCGAAGCTCAGATTGATGCCGTAGTCGCCGAACTGCTCAACGCCCTTCATCTTGACGGTTTCGATGATGTAGGGCCCGAGTTCTTCATCCGCGAGCAGGGCAGCCCCAACCCCCTTGACCATTTTCCGGACCTTGTTGATGTCGGCGCTATAGCCCACCGAGATGGTGAACTTGTCGATCACCCAGTCGCGGCTCATGTTCTCGATGGCGCCGAGTTCGCCAAAGGGCACGGTGAAGATGGGGCCGCGATGGTGGCGAAGCTTGACCGAGCGGATACTGAAAGACTCCACCGTCCCCTTGTAGCTGCCGGCCTGGATATATTCCCCGACCCGGAAGGCATCGTCCATCATGTAGAACACCCCGCTGATCACATCCTTGACCAGCGCCTGCGAGCCGAAACCGATCGCCACGCCGAAGATGCCGGCCCCTGCAATCAGCGGACCGATCTGCACACCGAGGCCGGACAGCACCATCATGACGGCAATCAGCCCGATGACAATTGCCAGCACCGTCCGCAGGAGCGGCAACAATGTCATAAGGCGCGCATTTCGCGCCTTATGGGCATCATCGCCGGTGGCAACCCGTGCGCGCTCAATTGCACGGTTGATGACCGCCTTGGAGATCTGCCAAAGAATATCGGCAACAAGCAGAATGATTGCTCCCGCCAATATACCTTGAATCAGACGATCGGTCATCGCCCCCCCGGAAAACATCGAGGATCGCTTGTTGACAAGGAAGGCAAGCCAGGCGACAGCGAGCACGATGATCGCGGCCCGCGCGCCGCGTTCGACAAGGACCTCCAGCACCGGATTGCCGCCGTCGGGAGCGTCGCGCCTGGCGGCGAATGCATTTCGCACCGTGGCAGTCGTCGTCTTCAAAAGGCCAGGCAGGACCAGGGCATAAATGCCAATCCACAGAACGCCGACCATGCCCGCGACCCACAAGGCCCACAACAGGCAGAGGTAAGCCGTGAGCGCCCATTCCATGACGCCGCGGCCCTGCGGCCGGGCATTGGCAGCCGGACGGTTCCAGACGGTTTCGATCCCAACCAGCAGCAAGCCGAGGCCGAGCCCATAGACGACAACACCGCGCACCGGGGGCGCAACGTTGAGCGCCACCATCACGCCGGCAAAAGCCCAGCCGGCAAACAGGATAGAGGCAAGCCAGAAGACCCGCTTGTACCAGAAGTCACTCGCGGTGTGATCGAGCGGGATGATGCCGGCCGCCTCATCCGGACCATCCGCAGACGGCGGGCCGAGGAGCAGCACCCTCGCGATGCGAATGACGAAGCGGCAAGCAATGACGCCAAGCAGCAGGGGCAGCATGATAGCGTTGAGAAGCGGCGGCCATGTCATTGCCAGGAACAGACCAAGGCTCGCCAGGCCGAAGGCAAGCAATGGCGCCAGAACGGCAAAGAGATGGTGGCCGGCCCGATGCAGCGGCTTGACACTTACCCCGTCGACCTGTTTGCCTGCCGCGCGTGCCCGGCTGCGGCTGGCAATGCGGTGGAAGAGCCACTCCGCACCAAAACCGATCATGACCAGCGTGAGGAAAAGAACGAACACCGCGAATGGGCCGTGACCGTTGATCTCGGCGGCGATCGTGCCGCCGGCGCGCATGAATTCGGATGAAACACGCGGTACGGCCTGCCCGATATCGCGCAAATGCTGGCGTATCTTGCTGCCCCAGTCATTGAAGGTCGCTGCCGACATGTCCACGGCGGCATCCGTCGCCGGCGAGGCAGGCGCGGTTGCGCTCTTGTTCAGCAAGGCCCGGACCTCGGGATCGTCGAGCAGTTTGATCAACTGGTCGATCTTCTGCTCGGACGCCGCCGGAGCGGGTGTCTGCGCCAGGACGGGTTGGCCGCCATAGGCTGCGGCACAAACCATGACAGCCACCATGAGCCACAGCCGCGCCAAAAACGGCCAGATATTGCAAGCCTTCCGCATATGCCGCCCCTCAGTCCGTGCCGCCCCACAGCACTCTCATACAGAAAGTTAGAGCATTGCCGCGGCACGTTGTCACCTGCCTGTGGCAAGTAAAACGACACGCACCGGGTTTTGCACCATCCTACCTGATTTCGGGACAAATACTCATATCGTCCGGCAAACCTTTCCACCTGTCGTCACCAGCGCGATTGCCGCCGCCAGCCTTTCGCTGGAATACGGCTTGGAGACGAGTTGGACAGCCGGTCCCGCTTGTATGTCCTCCACTTCGCTGTGGCCGGTCACGAAGACGACAGGCAAGTCCGCAACCATCACCTTGGCCCGCCTGGCCAGCAAGACGCCCGACATGTCGGGCAAGCCTATGTCAGTGACAAGAACATCGATCGGTCGTTCCGACAGGATCGCCAGCGCCGTGGTCGCATCGGCTGCTTCGAAGACCGTATGGCCCTGCTCTTCAAGCACCTCGATCGTGCCAGAGCGGATCAGCCAATCGTCTTCGCAGATCAGGATGGTGTACTTGCCGCAGGTCACCGTTCCACCGCTTTCCTCTTCGACACACGTCGTGCTCCCAGCGCAACCGCGTTCAAGACAGCCGACGCCATGGCGCCGGCGCCTTCTATTCCGCAGCTTTCGACGGAACGATCGCCATCATCCGGCGGTCCGGAATGAGCTGGGCATAGAGCGCCGCATACTGTTCGGCACTTCGCTCCCAGGAGAAATTCGCCTTCATGCCCTGGTTCTGAAGACGCGCCCATTTCTTCGGGTCGTGATAGGCCGCAAAAGCCCGATGAATCGAGAGGCGGAGGTTCTCGGAAGTCGCCGGATGGAACTGGAAGCCGGTCGCCACCCGGGCCGAGATCGCCGCGTCATTGGCGTCGATGATCGTTTCGGACAGTCCGCCCGTGCGCGACACCACGGGCACGGCACCGTAGCGCAGGGCATAAAGCTGGGTGAGGCCGCAGGGCTCGAAGCGGGACGGCTGGATGACGACATCGGC
Source organism: Rhizobium giardinii bv. giardinii H152 (assembly GCF_000379605.1). Classification (GTDB taxonomy): domain Bacteria; phylum Pseudomonadota; class Alphaproteobacteria; order Rhizobiales; family Rhizobiaceae; genus Pararhizobium; species Pararhizobium giardinii. The sequence continues at coordinate 33,234 of NZ_KB902746.1, forward strand.
ACCGCCGTGAATGAGATGGGCCGTCACCTCGTCATAGCCGATCCGGACGCCGATGCGGTCGGGGTGGCGGCCGGCGGCGGCGAGAAGGGCCGTCTCGATGTGTTCTTCGCCCTTGCCGAGCACGATCAGCCTGCCGCCGAGTTGCGAGATTTCCTCGGCTACCTCGGCCAGCATGTCGCCGCCCTTCTGCCAGGTCAGCCGGGTGACGGCCGCAAAGATCGGTCCGGGACCGTTATCGAGCCTGAATGTTTCCAGGAGTTTCGCACGGTTCCGGCTTCTCAGCCTTATGCTCTTGTGGTCATAGGTGGCGGGCAGATGGGCGTCCGTAGCGGGGTTCCAGATTTCGGTGTCGATGCCGTTTACGATACCCGTCAGTGCCCGCGGTCGCGAACCAAGGGCTCCCGCCATGCCCATGCCCAGTTCGGGCGAAATCACCTCGCGGGCATAGGTGGGGCTGACCGTGGTGATGGCGGTAGCTGTGCGAATACCGCCCTTGAGATAGCTGATATCGCCGTAATATTCGAGGCAATCGAGCGAAACGGCCTCGGGCGGCAGGCCGATCTGGCTGACGACGGAGGTCGGGAACTGGCCTTGAAAAGCCAGATTGTGGATGGTCAGCACGCTCGGCACGTTCCGGGCATTGGTCGAATATTTCATGTAGACGGAGGTCAGCGCCGTCTGCCAGTCATGCGTGTGGACGACGTCCGGCGACCAGGCCCTGATCAGGCCACCAGCGATGGCCGATGCCACGTAGGACAGGACCGCGAAGCGCTTCCAGTTGTCGACGTGATCGTGGCCGGTTTCATCGAGATAGGGGCCGCCGGGGCGATTGTAAAGCGCCGGGGCATCGAGGATCAACAGGTCGAGTTGCTCGTAGCGGGCCTCGAGAAGCGAGGCTGGAGCGCCGAAGAGATCGGGGAAGAAATGTACCTGCTGGGCGCCCGTGAGCTTGGCAAACAGCGTCGGATAGCCAGGAACCAGGGTACGCGTGTAGCAGTTGTAGCCGGCAAGTGCCTTGGGCAATGAGCCCGTTACGTCGGCAAGGCCGCCGGTCTTGATCAACGGAAAGATTTCCGACGTCACCGAAAGTATCTTCACGCAGGTTACATTCCTTGTACGGACGGTTACGATCGCAAGGCAGCGGCATCGGCCGCTCTCTCCCATGATGTTGCAAAGCGAAGCGGATGTCCGCAGAAAAAGCGCAGCGGCTGCGAAAAAAATCAGGTCACGGAACAAGCATACGATCGGCGCGCATCCGAACGAGATGCGCGCCGATCGCGTGGTCCTTCTGCGGAGTGCCGGTTCGCCGCCACCCCGCAAGGGGATTCAGACAGTGCGGGTGCGTTTCTTGGGGGCGGGCGCATTTACCGGGTCGTTCTTGACGACCGAAAGTTTCGAGCCCCGGGTCGTCTTCTGCGGAATACCGGCGGCGGCTTCCTCCTTCAACTGCTGCAATGCAGTCAGCCAATGCTCTTCATGGCTACCCTCCGGGCAGCCCGACGCTTCCCAGACTGCGTATGCACGTTTCCTGATGTCGTCTTCGCTGATATCCGTCATTTGCTTTCTCCCTTTGCACATAGCCAACAATAACTGCGACGATAGCGCTTGGTTCAATATGACGCCGGCGCGCACTTTTGCCGTGTGTATCCTTCAGACGGCAAAACCGGGAATTTCAAGGTAACGCGTTTTCAGATTCCTGAAAAGGCGCGTGAAAAACAAATCGAGGGCGCGAGTTTACGCCCGCTTCGCTCGTCGGGAAATTACATTTCAACCGGCGCACCCCGTTTTGCACAGCCCTGCATGGAACCGAAAGGCGACGCAGACCGTTATACAGGTCGCGCCGGCCGGGGCTGGCTTTTAAGGAGTGCGCGCCATGAAGATAATCGGTCTGGTTCTGGCGCTGGCCGCCACTCCGGCTGCTGCCCAGTCGCTGAAGGTCGAAGGCCTGTGTGTCAAAGTGGCGAAGCATCTGCTGATGTCGGACAATCTGCGCACCGGCGTCGTCCAATCCTTTCCCGAACTCAAACCGCCCGGCGCGCGCCTAACCTACTCCACCCGCGACGGTGTCGAGAAGAAGGACATGGTCGACATGATCTCGTGCGAATTCGCCAACACGACGGCACCGTTCGGGTTGCAGCGGTTCTGCCTTGCCAGCACCTGCTATTCGGCGAGCGAGCGCAACCCGGAGAACAAGCGCCGGTTCGAAGAAGTCCGCATCTTGCTGGAGCGGGAAGGCCTGTAAGCCACCCGACCTATTTGCCGTTCTTCGTCGCCATCCAGATCACATGGCGCGCGCCGCCGCCCCTGGTACTGGCTCGCACCTTGAGTTCCTCGACGACAAATCCGGCATCCCTTAGCCGGCGCGTAAATCCTGCATCCGGCGCCGACGACCAGACGGCGAGAACGCCGTTCGGCCGCAACGCCCGGCGCGCGGCCCGCAGGCCAGCCACGGTGTAGAGATCGTCGTTGGCCTTGCGGGTCAGGCCTTCAGGCCCGTTATCGACATCGAGAAGGATAGCATCATAGGCACTTGCCGCCGACTGGATGAGGCGACCGACATCGCCTTCGCGAATGGTCACCCTGGGATCGTCAAGACAACCGCCGAACACTTCCGCCATCGGCCCGCGCGCCCAGCCGACCACGGCGGGAACGAGTTCGCCGACTGTCACGCGCCCATCGGCGGGGAGTTCGGCCAGTGCCGCCCGCAGCGTAAAGCCCATGCCGAGCCCGCCGATCAGCATATGCGGTCGAGGTCGATTGCGGATCCGCCCGTAGGACAAGCGCGCCAACTGCTCCTCGGAGCCACTCAGTCGGCTGTTCATCAATTCGATGGTGCCGAGCATGATGGAGAATTCGCTGCCGCGCTGCTTCAGGCGCAGTTCACCGCCGCCGTCCGGCATTATCGCTGTGTCAATGTGGGTCCAGGGGATCACGGGCGCTTCCAATCGTCAGAGGCGCACGCGATAGCACAGATGACAGCGCAATACAGCTCAAAGCGTCGCCAGCGCCCGATTGGAAATCGCGCCTGCATAGGTCTTGCGAATGGAGATCTTGTCTTCCAGTGCCGCGATAATTTCCTCGGAGAAATCGATCTTGTGCATGCCGGCGATATCGGGGAGCCCGCCGGGCGTGAAGACGTTGATCTCCAGGATCTTGTCGCCGACGATATCGAGGCCGACAAGGAACATGCCGTCTTCGATCAGTTTCGGGCGGACCATCTCGGCAACCGCCAGGATGCCATCCGTGATCTTTGCCGCCTCCGCCGTGCCGGCGGCATGCATGTTCGAGCGCAGATCTCCCTTGGCCGGAACGCGTCGGAAGGCGGCGTAGACGCCGTCGCGGCTCAACGGCCTGCCGTTCATCAGGAAAAGGCGCGTGTCGCCGGCCTTTGCCTCCGGTAGGTAGGCCTGCGCGATCAGGTAGCCCTCTCCGCTGACTGCTTCGAAGATCTGGTTGAGATTGGCATCGTTGGGCGTGGCGATCTTGAAGACATTCTTGCCTCCGGAGCCCTGCAGCGGCTTGATGATCACACCTTTGCGGTGATCGGCGATGAAGGCGCGGATTTCCTCGATGCTCTTGGAAATCAGCGTGGTAGGGCGCACAGCCTCGGGAAAGTCCTGGAAATAGAGCTTGTTCTGCGCCAGCGTCAAACCCAAGGGATCGTTGACGACGATCGTGCCGCGCTCGCTGGCAAGCCGCCCAAACATGACGCCGATATGAGCCGCCCAGGGGCGATCTTCCGAATCCAGCGACGGATCGTTGCGCAGGAAAATGACGTCGAGCTCCCGCACGTCGATGGTTTGGATATGGGCATCCTCGCGCTGAAAAGCATCGTGAAAGGCTTGCGGATCCTTGTATTTCGCGGCAGGTACCACCGTTGCCCTTACCATCAGGCTGTCGTCCGGCCGCAGCACGAAATCACCCGGGGCGACGTAATAGACGTCATGCCCGCGAGCGACAGCGACCATCGCCAGCGCTGTCGTCGTGAACCCGACCTCCTCGCTTTCGATCGAATTGACGAAGAATGCGATACGCATGGCGGCTCCTAGCTTGTGACCATGTCGAGTGGGGTCATTCCCGCCCGCGCCTTGTCGAGACGGGCCTGTGCATGGGGATGGACGAGGAAGGCGGGGCGGATGACGGGCATTTTAAGCAAGCCGCGCAGGCTGAGTTCCTGCATCACCCGGAAATGCGACGCGGAAATCTTGCCCATCCAGAAGGGATCGAGCGCGCCACCCGCTTTCAAGTGATCAAGCAGTTCCATGAGGCCGCGCAGATAGATGGCATCCTTGGCAAGCCCCCCGCCGCGGTAAAGCCGCAGGGCCACGTTGAACGCCGTGGCCGGGCCAAACCCGTGCTCGCCGACAAGCATGTCGTAGGTTTCGGCAAACGGCCGTCCTTCGAGCATCGCCGCACAAGCGACGACGCGAGCCGCGACGAGGCGCAAACGCGCGATCGTCATGCCACCGGCCATGTATTCGGAAAAGACGGCAAGGCCCTCCTGCATGCCCTCGTAGCCGGCGAGACCCGACCGGAAAAGCCGCAGGCCCTGCGCCGACCCGTTGAAATAGGTGAGCAGGTGGACCCCGATTTCGTGGCTAAGCAGCGCATCGACGCGGCTGGCTGGCACCCGGGTGGTTCGGGAAATGAGCAGGCGGCCGTCCGACACCAGCAGGCCGGGCGGCAGGTCGTCGCGCAATTCGATCTCTGCCGTGAACCCCTCATATTGGCGCTGATAGCTGACGATCATCGCACGTGCGGCGATTTCGACGTCGCGGCAGTCGGCGATCTCGTTGCCGGCTTCGCCATCATCGCCGTCATGGGCGGCTTTCGCGGTTTTAGCCAGGATTTCGGCTGCACTGCGGTGCAAAGTCGCCTCGACGGGACCGTAGAGCGCGCGGCTGTACTCAACGAAGCGGCTGGTCTCGCGCGCCGTGATCAGTGAGAGCTGCAGATCAAGCTCCTGTTGCTTCTCGCGATAGAGATGGTAGAGAACCGGATCCTCGAAGCGGTCGAAGGCGACCGAGAAGAGCTTGCGCTTTTCCACCTCGACCTGCACGGACAGCGGCCGATAGAGAAACCGCGGAGCGCGCTTGAAGTTGCCTGCCTTGAACTCCTGCCAGGCGGCGTCTGCATTGATCGGCGTGACAGCGAGCAGAAAGTCGAAGCTCGCTGCGACTTCGTCAATGCTGCGGTCGGCCCGGCTCACCGCATCGACGAAGGCCTTTCGGCCGAGGGCGCGGTGGGTGGTGATCTTGAGGGTCTGCGTTGCAGCGACGAAGGCGGCGAAAGCCCTCAGACCGGCGTCGAAGATGTTGGCGATCAGGCGTTCCCGCAAGTCAGGATAGATCTTGCCCGATTCCGGCTGCCGGTAGATCGGCGCAAACCGCACCGCGACCAGCGAAAATCCCGTTTTCCGCGCCAGCGCCGTTGCCTGGAAATCGGTCTCCAGCGCAAATCGCTCGACATGAGGGGTGCGGAACTTGACCTGCCTTATATCGACCCCCTCCGCCAATGCCGTCTCGGCCTCCTCGGCGGCGGGCTCGCCAGTGGCGGCAATCCTGATCTCGAATGGCGGCAGATAGGGTGAATCGTCGGTGAGCAACGTATCATGTTCCAGTTCATCGACGTCCAGCAGCATGAAGGCGCCGAACCGCTCTTTGAGAACGCCGCCGACCGCCGCAACGATCGGCAGAGCTTCCTCCAGATTGTTGGCGATGAGATAGGAGGCATTGGCGGCGGCGACGTCGCGCGCTGCGATGTCCTGGCGGCCCCGGATCAGGAAGAGTGACAGGAAGGGCAGCGGCCGGTCGATATGGAGACGTCCGCCGTGCTCAAAATCCTTGCGCACCGGCTTGTCGGCGCGGATGCAGCCGAGAATCTCCTCCAGCCATTCGGGATAAACGGCGGGCCTGTCACGATCCCTGTGGTGGGTGCGGGTCATGATCGCCCCCGGGCTGCTTGTTCGAGCAGCGGCACGGAAAGCCGGATCATCCGCCGCATGGCCTGCAACGCCTCGATATCCGGCTCCCCCGTCCATTCGTCCATGAAGACCTTCTTGAACTCGATGGCGATGGCGCAGCCGGTTTCGGGGAAGCGCTCATGGACGAAACGCGTCTGTTCGCCCCTGCCCTGGAACGCGACGTTTTCCCGCACGTCCATCCGTTCGCCGCGGAATTCGAAACTGCGCAACTGCTCCATGAACGGGTCGAGTACCGGGGCCCAGCGCTGGCGGTCCATCGAGGAGGTGCCGATATTGATCTGCGGCGCCTTGGCGAAGGCCATTTCGGGTGCATCGACGCCGTCGCGGCGGTGGTTGTAACTATGAATGTCAAGAAGGACGAAGGCGCCGTACTGTTGCTCGATCCCGCGCAGATAGGTCTCCAGCATGGCATAGTAGGCATCGTGAACCTGCAGCGAGGTCGCTACGGCAGTCTCAGGCAGCGGGTCCTTCCAGACCTTCAACCCCCAGGCCTGTTCCGGCCGGAAATAGATTGCGCCGTCGCGAGCACGGTTGATGTCGACCTCGAAACGCGAGCGGTGGACGACGATGCGGTTGGGAAGGTCGCGGATGAAGAATTCCGTGAAGGGATCCTCCTCGCGCAACCGCTCGTCGTCGTCGAGCGTAATCAGGTCTTTCAGATCGCTGCGCAGATGATGGCCGTTGTGAATGGCCGTGCCGACCACGGGCGAGGCGCCGCGATGCGCCGACCACCAGCCCAGCGGATCGGATTCTACGATTTCCTGGAAAGAGGGCATACCGTCCTTCTCGTTGGCAGACAGCGGCGAAACTGCCCGGTGTCTTTCTCACTCAACGAGTAAATGGAGGGAAATGGGTTTTGTTCCATGGAACGTTTCGCGCCGGCCGGGCATCAGCCCCTCCCGCGGAACGGTTGCTGGCGGGCTCGAAAACTCCGCGCCGGCCTGGGCTTAGGGCGTCGCCGCCGGTTGGCAGAATGAAGCGATCGCCGCCTCGCAGGCACGCAAGAAGCGCATCGATGGGCCCTCGCTGCCCGTCGCAAGCTTGCTCACCTGCGCGCCTTCCATCAGCATCGAGAGCGTGTCTGACAAAAGTTCGGGTTCGCTGACACCGACGTCCCGGCAGAGTGCTTCCAGCCGGCGGCGCTGGGCGAGCTTAAAGGTCTCGATCACCGCATGGGCGGGATGGCCCTGTTCCTTGAGTTCGACCGCGGCGTTGGCGAGATCGCAGCCGTACTGATTATCCGCAAGACATTGGGCCCGGGCTTTGACCCAGCCGTGCAAACGCGCCAGCGGGTCGTTCGGGTGCTGAGCCTCGAGTTCGTCCCAGAAGGCTGAAGCCTGTTCTGACTTGAACCTCAATGTTTCGCAGATCAGGTCGTCCTTGGAGCCGAAATGACGGTAGAGGGTCATCTTGTTGGTGTCGGCTGCTTCGGCGATGGCATCGACGCCGATGCCGCGGATACCGTGCTGCCGGAAAAGCTCGCAAGCCGTTGAAACGATACGATCTCGGGGCGCAAGCTTAAGCTGCGGACAATCATTTTTTTCCGGCCTTACATCCGCCGGTTTCACGTTCGATACGGATTTCGAATTTTTACTGACGAGGCTTCTTGACATGGGTGTGACCGGTCGGTAACTATACGGATGTTACTTACTGGTAACACCCTAGAAATCTACTGTCAAGTTCGAGACCCCGGCCAGGATCCGCCCCGCCGGAAAAGACGATGAACCCGAAGGAATACCCCGATGCACCTGGCAAACAGCGATCTGACCATCACTGAGGTTTTGACCGATCCGATGATCCGCGCCGTCATGCGTGCGGATGGCGTCACCACAAACGAGATGAAAACGCTCCTTTACTCCGCTGCCAGCGCACTTCGCCAGACACAGCCCGGAACGTTGAGCGCCAAGAACCATACGGCCAATCTTCTTGCCGCGCCGAAACGCCGGCTGCTGTCGATGGTACACCCGCTTGCCTCACGCTCAGACGTCCTGCGCATGAGCGCGTAACGACACCCTATCCTCCCGGCGCGTCCCTAAAAAGAATGCGCAACTCAACCCAGCCGGACTCCTCCACCGGCTGGGTTTTTGTTTTAGAGGCCGGCGAAGCTTATACCGCGCGGCGGCGATCGGTATTGGCGCGATCGATCCCTTCAAGCGTCAGTGCACGGCAAAAGCTCGCATGACGTCAATATTGACCGCTTGTTATCGCAAAACCCTCTGTTCCGCATCATCTGCGCAACCAGTTCTATTCCGCTTTGCCCACCAGGAACGTCCGCAGGCTTCTCGTCAATCACCGGCAGACCGCCGCAATGGCATCGCTGTCGGACCTGCGCTAGAGTAGGATCGCCGCACTCCGAGAAAGTCCGGACATGGAGCGTCACCTCGCTGCAATCCTCATCGCCGATGTCGTTGGTTATAGCCGCTTGAGCGAGATCGACGAGGAGGGAACGCGCTTCCGCTTCCAGCGCGACATGAAGGAGATATTCGAGCCGCAGATCGCAGAACACAGCGGCCGTCTGGTCAAGACCATGGGCGACGGCCTGCTGGTCGAGTTCCACAGTGTCGTTGACGCCTTGCGCTGTGCCGTCAACGTGCAGCAGCAGAAGGCGAAAATGAATGCGGCCCTGCCCCCCGGTGAGCGGCTGGAATTCCGGATCGGCGTCAACCTCGGGGACATCATCGTCGAAGGTGAGGACATCCATGGCGAGAGCGTCAACATCGCGGACCGGATACAGACGCTCGCCAGGCCCGGCGGCATCGCCATTTCGGGGGCGGCCTATGACCAGGTGAAATCGAAGCTCTCGGTCGGCTACGCGTCTCTCGGCGAACAGAAGGTCAAGAATATCGGCGAACCTGTTCGCGCCTACCATGTCGTCCTTGATCCGGCCGCGGCGGGTAGCACAGTTTTTGCCCGGAAAAGCCCGCGCCGCTGGCACATTCCGGCCGCGATTGCAGCGGTCGCTGTCCTTTTGTTGACGGGTGCTTCCTTGTGGTGGCAGCCATGGGTGCTGATCGAGGAACCGTCGCCGATCAACCGGTTCGCCTATCCGCTGCCGGACAAGCCGTCAGTTGCGGTGCTGCCCTTCATCAATGTCAGCGGTGACAAGGAACACGATCATCTGGCCCAAGGCCTGACGGATGATCTCATCACGGAACTGTCGAAGGTTTCCGGGTTGTTCGTGATCGCCCGCCATTCGGTTTTCGCGATCGCGAATACGCCCGCCAAGGTTCAGGACGTCGCAGCCGAACTCGGCGTGCACTATGTGCTGGAAGGCAGTTTGCAGGGCGCAGGGTCAAGACTGCGGATCAACGTCAAGCTGATTGACGCCGTGACCGGCCTTTCCCTCTGGGCCGAGCGCTATGATCGCCAATATGCCGATCTCTTCGCGGTGCAGGACGACGTCATATCCAAGATCATCTCGGCTTTAGCCGTCAAGCTGAGCGAAGGAGAACGAGACCAGTTGGCGCGCATTCCGACCAACAACCTGGAAGCCTATGACTACTATCTGAGAGCCGAGCAGGAGGGCGTCACCTACAGCGACGTCGAGACCTATCGCCGGACGCTATCCTTTTACCAGAAGGCGATCGATCTCGATCCCGAATTTGCCAATGCGCATGCAGGGATCGCCCGCGTGGCCGTCGATGTCTGGCGCAATGACTACACGTTTCTCTGGTCGGCGGCGGTGGCCCGCAAGATAGCTTATGATGCCGCGGGGCAGGCTTTGAAGCTCGATCCCACCAATGCGCGCGCACACACTGTTCTTGCCCTGCTGCAGCTTGTCGACGGGCGCGACGCGGAGGCGATGGACTCGGCAAACAGGGCCGTTGCCGCCCAGCCGAACGATGCGGAAGCATTCGGGAACCTCGCGCTGATACTGGCGCATACCGGCAATCATGACCAAGCGGTTGCCCAGATGGAGAAAGCCCTGCGGCTTGATCCGTCGCCTCCGCCGAGTTTTCAATTGCTGGCTGGCATCGTCTTCTATACCGCACGCGAAAACGACAGAGGCATTCCGCTGATGGAAGCCGCGAGGACCGCCCTGCCCGACGCCGAGCCTGCGCACGAATACCTGGCCGCAGCGTATGCGGCGGGGGGAGACCGGGTAAGCGGGGCCGAGGCGGCGGCAAGGCTCCTGCAGTTGTTTCCCGATACCAACCTTACCTATTACAGCTACCTCTATGACTACTGGCGCGAGGGTGATCTCCAATATCATCTGACCAACCTGCGGGCGGCCGGCATTCCCGAATGGCCGTTCGGCTTTGACGGAAAAGAGACCGATCGGGTCGCAGGCACCGAACTGCGCAACCTCATCGACGACAAGACCTGGATCGGCAAACACAAAAACGGCACCGATTTCATCCAGCACTTCGACAAGGCAGGAAACACCGCCTACCGCACTGCCAATACCAGCATCACCGGGATCGTCGAGGTTGCGGACAATCGCCTGTGCGAAACGTTCGGCGGCTCGTTCCTTGATCGTATGGTCTGCGGCTACATCTACCGCAACACGACCAGGCAGGACCCCGCGGCGCAATATGTTCACGTCACGCCACAAGCCGTGAAGTTCTTTTCGCTCGCGCCCCCATGAATCAGGCGCGAGCGCCTGCCAGACTACCTGGCGTTGTTGTTTCTCCAGTCCGTATGCAGCTTTTCCGAAACAAGCGTGTGCTGCACGTCTGACCAATGCTTTTTCGAATTGACGACCTTGGTCGGGCTTTTTGCAAAGCCGTCGGCAGCGCCCGGATCATAATTGATATAGAGTTTGCCCTCGATGATCCGCCACGCCTTTGGGTCGATATTGGTGGTGACGGTTCCCAAAGACACCCCGTCAGCGCAATAACCGCCATATTGCGGTGCGTACTTGGCCGGCTCCTTTATGAAAAGATCGCGATTTTCTGCACTGGCAAAATGCCACGTGGCGCCCAGCCAGCGATGGCTATACTTCGCGGATCCCTCCACGGCCTCGTTCTGGGTGAAATAGGCCACGGGATCATATCCTTTGATGGCGACGTCGCCAAAATAGCCGGTATTGACGAAGTCTTCGGCCAATGAAGGCTGGGCAAAGAGCAACAGGGACGCGGTGAAGCCGAGGGCGCGGGCGCTCCTATTCCAGCGGTTTCGTTTGTGATCAGACATAACACACTCCGTTTTACGGGCGCGGCTTGGTGCTGCGACGAGAGGTCACTTTCGTTTCGTGCATTCTGTATAGAGCCAGGGGCCGACGAGCGCGGCGTCCTGGCAGGTTGCGCCTGCCTTCAACAAAAGGTCCGCCGCATCCCAATGCTCGCGCCACCCAGCCTGGGTCAAAGGCGTGTAGCCGTTTCTTTCCTTTGCTTCGATGTCCGCCTTGTTGGCCAGCAAGAAGGCGACCACATCCGCATGGCCCTCTTCAGCCGCCGCATGGAGCGGTGTCATCTTGTAGAAATTCTTGCTGTCGTTCACCGCCGCCCCCTTGGCGACGAGCAGCTTCACGACGTCGAGATTTCCGCCATAGGCCGCCGCATGCAACGCGGTCAGCCCGCCTTTGTTGCGAATTTCGATATCGACGCCGCGCTCCAGCAGCACGGCGACGACGCCGGGGTGTCCAGCGAGGGATGCCAGGAGCAGGGGCGGCTCACCGGCGCTGTCGGGTTCGGCCACGTCAAGGCCTTGGTCCAACAAGCGTTTCGTGCCTTCGACATCGCCATTCTTGGAGGCATCGTGCAAAGGACCGGCTGGAGCAGCGGCGGCCCATAGCATGGCTCCCAAAGCGGACGTGTAGAGAGGGTTCATCACACAGCCTCCGTGCTCACCTTCGGCCCCGCAAGACGACTGGCCAAAGTATCACAGGCGGTTCGCAGGAACAACAATTGCGCTGAAGCGGTCAGACCTTCACCACCTGCTCGGCAAAGTCCTCCGTTCCGAAGAACTTCAGGTAGCGCTCGACTTCCGAAGGCTCGCCGGTTGCCTTGCGGGGATTGTCGGAGAGCTTGACGGCGGGACGACCATTGGCGTCGCTCACCTTGCAGACGATCGAAATGGGATTGAGCCCGCTGATCTCCATCGGCGCGCAGCCGGCGAAATCGTTGGTCAGGTTCGTGCCCCAGCCGAAGCTCATCCGCACCCTGCCCCGGAAATGCCGGTAGGTCTGGAGAATCGTCTCGACGTCGAGGCCGTCGGAGAAGATCAGCAGCTTCTCTTTCGGATCACGACCCATCTTCTGCCACCAGGCGATGATCTTCTCGCCGCCTTCGATCGGCGGCGCGCTGTCGGGACGAAAACCCGTCCAATCGGCAACCCAGCCGGGCGCGTTGCGCAGGAAGGCGGCGGTTCCAAACGCATCGGGAAGGACGATCAGAAGGTTGCCGCCATAAAGCTGGTTCCAGTCCTGCAACACCTTATAAGGCGCTTCGCGAAGGTCCTGATCAGTGCGGGCGAGCGCGGCTGCCACCATCGGCAGCTCGTGCGCATTGGTGCCGAGCGCCTCAAGATCGGTATCCATTGCAAGCAGCACGTTGCTGGTGCCGGAAAAGGATTTGCCGATGCCTTCCTTCAGCGCCTCGACGCACCACCGCTGCCAGAGGAAACTGTGGCGGCGGCGCGTGCCGAAGTCGGAGATACGCAGGTCGGGATAGGTTCTGAGTTGCTCGACCTTCGACCACATCTTGGCCTTGGCCCGGGCATAGAGCACATCAAGCGCGAAGGGGCCCATGTCCTTCATGGCCGTGCGCGAGCGGAGCTCGTTGATGATCGCCAGAGCCGGGATTTCCCACATGGTCGTGTGCGTCCACTTACCCGGGAAGGTCAGCTCGTATTGGCCGTGACGGCGCGACAGCTCGTAATCCGGCAGCTGAAAATCGGCGAGCCAGGCGAGGAAATCGGGGGCGAAGATCTGCTTGCGGCCATAGAAGGTGTTGCCCGCAAGCCAGATCATTTCCTTTTTTGTGAAACGCAGGCCGCGCACATAGTCGAGTTGCTCGCGCAACTCCTGCTCGTCGATCTCGTCCGTCAAAAGCACGGTCTTGGTGCGGTTGATCAGCGAAAAGGTCGCGTCGACCTCCGGATAAAGGCGCCAGATCATCTGCAGCATCAGCAGCTTGTAGAAGTCCGTATCGAGCAGGCTGCGTACCACCGGATCGAGCTTCCAGGCATTGTCGTAGACGCGACGGGCGATATCCGTCTTGGTCATGAAAAAACTCCCCGCGTCCTGCCCTTCAATCACATGCCTGTGCGGCTCACCACGCACTCATGACACGGTACCCGGCTCCGGGGCAACAGGCTGATGCAAATAGCAAATCATCTCCACGCACCAAAAGAGGAGTGCAACTGGCCAGCACTGCGTGTCGGGCGGACTGGTCTCGCCCTGATGCTACGGCCGCAATCCGTCCAAATCAGGACTGCAGACGAGAATATAATCTCATGGATTAAGGCGGTAACCGTCCTGCGCTTCGCCAGCAAGACGATCCGAATAGCGTCGCATCATTTCGACCTGGACTTCCGTCTGGAACGCCATGACCTGTTGCGAGATCGCATCATCGGTGCAGCCAAGCGTCCTCAGCCGTTCGGCCAGCGCCCGGCACTCGCATTTCCAGTAGTGAAGTGCGGCTTGCCCGTGAATATTTTCAAGTTCCGACGCACAGCGCCGCACCAGGCCCACCTGCCCTGCCAGCGGGAACGGCACGACCCGTTCTTCCGATTCCGAAAAACGCACATCCTTCAACGCAGCACTCATCCGGCGGTTCTCCATGTTCCCGAATCTTGTTTACAAAGCATATGGTTAACGCTTCGTATCTACTGCGTGATCTTCCCTCATTTCGGGTCCTTCACACCGTTTTGTGATGGAGAAACCGGTGACGGCGGCACCATGCCGACTTTCGCGCCACCCTTCCACGGCGGCACATGAAACGGCTGGCCGGTCCAAAGCGGGAGATCATCTCTCTAGATAATCAGGAAATCGTCCGCTGCCAGTGCGCGGCCACCAGACACAATGGCAAACCTGATTGCCGCCGCACCACCGTCGCCGTCGGAATCGAACAGCAGGCTGCCGGTGCTTTTGTCATAAACGATGCGGTCGGCTGCATCGACCGCCGCCTTGCCGATGACGAACGACCCGCCATCAAGAGCGCCGGCGGAAAGCCCGGCGAAGACGGAGCTGTCCAGTTTGAACACGTCATCGCCAGAGCGAAAATCCAGGATCCTGTCGTCGTTTTCCGGCCCCAGTGCGGCGTCGAAGACGAAGGCGTCGTGCCCCATCCCACCCGACAGCTTGTCACGACCTGCGCCGCCGCTGAGGACGTCATCGCCGCCGGCGCCCCGGAGGCGATCGCAGCCCGTACCGCCGGAAATGGTATCGTCACCCGCGCCGCCCCGCAGGCGGTCGTGACCACCTCCGCCATCGAGGGAATCGTTGAACTGGCTACCGATGACCCGGTCGTTGCCGCCCATTGCGGCGACCAGGACGGGATGGTCGTAGCTTTTGTAGCTGACGGTATCTCCAACGTCGGTCAGAGCGATGGCTTCGGCAAGCATGATGGTAATGGTCGCCAGATTGCTGTTGCCCTGGCCATCGGTGGCGTAGACTGTAAAGCTGTCCGTCCCGGCAAACCCGGCTTGCGGAACGTAGTCGAAATAGTTCCCCTTCAGGTAGTCCTGGTGATAGTGCAGGCTCCCGGCATATTGGCCCTGGTAAAACGGATAATAACCGCCATCATATCGCGTCTCCTGCTCCACCGTGCCGTGCTCCGGCCCGTCCACGACGACAAAGCTCAATAAGTCGAAATCAGCATCCGACGCGCTGAACTTGACATCGTCGAGAGATTGTCCGGGCGACAGCGTGAAGGTTAGATCGGCCACCGCGGGAGAGTGATTTATCAGGGTGTCGGGCTGTAGCGCACCGTTTTCTAGAATGATTGCATGCTCGCCATACTGGGTGTTTTCACCGCCGAAATATTCGTTCGCGCCCAGCCACGTCACGGTAATGTCATCAGGACTTGGGGCGACAATAGAGACGACCTCCGCCGAACGATAGGCGGCCTCGACCGAGAGCGTACGGATATAGTTGCCTTGGTTGTCGAAGACGTGCGTTTCCAACGTCGTGAAGATCTCCGTCCGACCGTCGTTGGTGAAGGTCGTAACGGCGAAGAAACCGTCGAAGACGTCGACTGAAGCCAGGTCCACCCAACCAAAAAAATAGTCCTGCCGGACTCCAACCGGACCGACGACGTCGCCATCGGGCTCTGCTATCGTGAAAACAACTGCATCAGGGCTCTCATTGTTCGTGTCTTCCCAAACGTTGAGCTCGCTACCATTGCTTAGTGTCGGCATCAGCTTCTTCCAGGGTTACGCGCGCAGGTGGGAGGTTTTACCGCGAGGAATGGAAACCGACAATCGTGAAACGGTACCGCAGGTCGCCGCATGTGGACTGCCTTAGCAATCCGTTAGGAGAGTTGCTCAATGAGCCGTCCCGATAGAAAGGGCACCCCTGTTCCTCCCCTGCCTTTATTGCAAATAATCAGCGATCTATAGCGGATGTGGCAGTCCGCAGCGGTTGGTCCCGCATTGGTGACCTACGACAATGTGCACGATTCTGGGACAGAACTCGTCCCTGCGCGTTACACGTCGTGGCAGGCATCCGTCCATAAGATATCGATAAAATAAGTACGAACGGTCGATGAACGATTACGGTACGGGACCGGTCCGCGACCGGTTTCTCAGCCGCCGGTCGGCCTGTTCCGGTTGCCGCTTACGTCGATAGGCGTATATGCTTTTGGTTGCCGTCTTTTTCGGCAACGGAAATTGCCCTATGGCCGGGAACATCGGCTTCTCTCCTACGTTTTTCAAAAAAGCGGAGGAAAGCCATGACGCATCACATCGACAATCGACAGACCCAAAGACATTCAAAGCCGACTTATGAGGTCGCCAGTCACTGCAAGAAAAATGGAATCGACAAGGCCGAAGCGCGCAAGATCATTCAAATGCTGGGCCGTTTCGCCAGCCGGCACGAACTCGAAGTCAACGCTCCGCCGAAAAAGCCGCGGTTTCGATATTGATCGCTGATTTATCGCCCATTCGAAGCTACGCCGTCGCGCACTCATACCGCACTTTGCCTGTTTCCGCGTCGATGCCGACCAGGCTCACGTCATAGCCCCACAGATGGCGAACGTGCTGAAGGGTGGCGTCGCGTTCCTTTTCTTCCAGAAGGATGCCGTTCTTGATGTTGTGCCGCAGGCGCAGCTGGCGATCGCCCAGCAGGTCGACATCCACGACTTGTACGTCCGGCTGGTTCGCGCCGATGTCGTAGCTCTTGGCGAGGGCTGCGCGGACAGCCCGGTAGCCGCGCTCGTTATGAATTGCCGCAACCTCGCAATATTTTTCATTCCGCTGATCCGTCAGCAGGAACAGCCTGAACTTACGGATCAGAGCAGGACTGAGATATTGCAGGATGAAGGACTCATCCCTGTGGTTTGCCCAGGCATCGAGAAGCGTTTCGCGCCACTGGCCGCTGCCGGCTATGTGCGGAAACCAGTCGCGATCCTCCGATGTCGGATTGTTACAAATGCGCTCGATCTCCTGCATCATGGCAAATCCGAGCGCATAGGGATTGATACCCGAGTAGCGCGGATCATCGAAGGTCGGCTGAAAGACGACGCTTGAGTGGCTGTGGAGCATTTCCAGGATCGCGCCTTCGCTGATCTTGCCCTGGTCGAACAGCCGGTTGATGATGGTGTAGTGCACGAAGGTTGCGCATCCCTCGTTCATCACCTTCGTCTGACGCTGCGGATAGAAATACTGGGCAATGACACGCACGATCCGCAAGAGTTCGCGCTGCCACGGCTCAAGGATAAGGCTGTTCTTCTCCAGAAAATAAAGCAGATTCTCTTCCGGCAGATTAAGCACTTTCTTTCGCTCCAAGGCTTCGCGCTCGGCCTCTTCCGGGTTGGGACGCTCGGCGGAGCGCGGCAGCGTCCTCCACAGATCGCTGTAGGTCTGCTCCTCATATTCCAGCCGTTCGCGGGCTCGCTCCTGCTCTTTCTTGGAGGACAGTCGGGGCGGCCGGCGGGAGCGGAAAACACCTTGCTCCATCAGCGCATGCGCGGAATCGAGAATAGCCTCCACGGCGGATGTTCCATGGCGCTCCTCGCATTTCGCGATGTATTTCTTGGAAAACTCCATATAGCTCAGGATGGCATTGGCGTCCGTCCACTGTCGAAACAGGTAGTTGTTTTTGAAGAAGTGATTATGGCCGAAGGAAGCGTGGGCGGTCACCAGGGTCTGCATTGCCATGGTGTTCCCTTCCATCAGGTAGGTGATGCAAGGGTTGGAATTGATCACCAGTTCGTAGGCAAGGCCGTGATGGCCCTTGCGATAGTGGTGCTCCTCGAAAACGAAGCGCTTGCCGAAGGACCAATGCTGATACATCAGCGGCATGCCAACGGAAGAATAGGCATCGAGCATCTGCTCGGCGGAGATGATTTCGAGCTGGTTGGGATAGACGTTGAGACCGAGCTCATCGAGCGCGATCGTCTCGATGCCGTCATAAGCACGCGACAACGTTTTGAAATTCCAGTCGGAACTGTGAAATAACAGTTGTGACGTGGCGCTCTTTGCCATTGCCGGCTCCAATCAACTGCGAAACTGCATGGTCGGCTGCCTGGCGAAGAGCTTCCGAAAGACAGGATAGATGTCGGAAGGCCGTGCGATCCGAGTCATCTGGAAATTCGGCCACTTGTCATCGACGGTGCGATAAGCGCGCCAGAGCGACGTGCCGTTGTCGGTCGACCCAAAAATCTCGGTCTCCCGTTCATCGATGATCTCGACATAGGCGTAGTATTGGCACAGACGCATCAACGCCCCGTTTAATATCGCTGAGCAGCGTTCCGAATCGCGGGGGATATTGTCGCCGTCCGACGCCTGCGCCGCATAGATGTTCCATTCCTTCGCGGGGTAACGTTCGCGGATGATGTTGAGCATTTCCTCCAGCGCGGTGGATACCACCGTGCCGCCGCTTTGCGTGCTGTAGAAGAAGGTGTCCTCATCGACCTCGCCGGCCTCATCGGTGTGGCGGATGAAAACCATGTCGATCCGATCGTAGCGCCGCTTCAGAAACAGGTGCAGCAGAACGAAGAAGCGTTTGGCGAGATCCTTCTCCCGCTCGCCCATGGAGCTCGAAACGTCCATCAGGCAAAACATCACGGCATTGGCGTTCGGCAGCGGCTGGCGCTCGAAACGGTTGAAGCGGATGTCGACGGGATCGACGTAAGGGATGCGCCGGCGCCGGCGCTCCAGCACATCGAGTTCCTCACGCAGCGCTTGCAGGCGTTGACGCTTTGATGCGTCCAGGCTCATTTCCGCTTCCAACTGGGCGATTTCCTCGGCGAGCGCCTCGACCGCCTTTCGCCCCGGCCGGTGCAGCGCGATGCGCCGGCCATAGCTATTGCGCATGGTGCGGCCGACATTGATGTTCGTCGGAGAGCCGCTGGTGGCAAAGCCTGCCCGTCGCGGCTTGAAGGCAACGGCTTCCTTCAGGCTGAGCTTGATCATGTCGGGAAGTTCAAGGTCCTCGAAGAAGAGATCGAGCACTTCCTCACGCGACAGCAGGAACTGGAAGTCGTCCTCATCCTTGCCGGTGCCGGCACCCGACCCTGTCCCACCGCCGCCGCCGCCCTGTTTCTCAATGCGATCTCCCGGGGTGTATTCGCGGTTGCCCGGCAGGACATATTCCCGATCACCACTGTCACGCGCCGGCCGGAATGTCGGCTCATTGGAACCGCCCACCGGCATAGGCACCTTGTGCCCAGCGTCCACATCGGCGATGCGGTCCGTCTTGACGTGCTCCTTGATGGTCCGCTTCAGTTCCTCGCGTGCGCGCTTCAGGAAACGCCGCCTGTTGCCGAGGCTCTTGTCTTTCGGATTGAGGCGACGGTCGATGAAATTCGGCATGGACTACCCCAGGAGCATGAAGCCGAAAAGTATGAAGCGGCTTTCGGGCGACATCATGCTCCAACTCTTGAATTGAGAGGCGGATTCCGGTTTCAAGTGGATTCGACCTGAAATCATCCGGCTCTGGACATCCCTACCCTCACCCCGCCTTGTTGACGCGCATGTACCACTCAACGAGCCGCCGAACCTGCCTTTCGGTATATCCGCGCTCGATCATGCGGTGGACGAACTCTGCATGCTGCTTTTCGGTGGCACTGTCTTTCTTGGAACCAAAGCTGATTACCGGCAACAGATCTTCCACTTGGCCGAACATACGCTTTTCGATCACTTCGCGCAGCTTTTCATAGCTCATCCAAGACGGATTTCGGCCATGGTTCTTGGCGCGGGCGCGCAGCGTGAACTTGACGACCTCGTTACGGAAGTCCTTCGGGTTGGCGATGCCGGCCGGTTTCTCGATCTGCGACAGTTCGTTATCGAGGACTGTCCGGTTGAGAATCTGCCCGGTGTCGGGATCCTTGAAGTCCTGATCCTCGAGCCATGCATCGGCATAGGCGATATAGCGGTCAAACAGGTTCTGGCCGTATTCGCTGTAGGATTCCAGATAGGCCTTCTGGATTTCGTGGCCGATGAACTCGGCATAGCGGGCCGCCAGTTCCGACTTGATGAAGTCGAGATAGGCTGCCTCCGTCTCCTTGGGAAACTGCTCGCGTCGGATCGCCTGCTCCATGATGTACATGAGATGCACCGGATCGGCGGCTATTTCCTTGGTGTCGTAGTTGAAAGTCTCCGACAGCACCTTAAAAGCGAAGCGGGTGCTGACGCCCGTCATGCCCTCATCGACGCCGGCGGCATCGCGATATTCCTGCACCGATTTCGCCTTCGGATCGATGTCCTTCAGGTTTTCGCCGTCATAGACCCGCATCTTCGTGTAGAGGGGCGAGTTCTCATGCTCTGCGAGCCGTGTCGAAACGGTGAAGCGGCTCAGATTTTCAAGCACCTCCGGGGCGCACGGATTGTTGGCCAGTTCGCTTTCGCGAAGGAGCTTTTCGTAGATCTGCCGTTCTTCGGTGACGCGCAGGCAATAAGGCACCTTGACCACCAGAATGCGGTCGAGGAATGCCTCGTTGTTCTTGTTGTTCTTGAACTGCAGCCATTCGGATTCGTTCGAATGGGCAACGACAATGCCCTGATAGGGAAAGGCGCCGAAGTTCTCCGTGCCGTTGTAGTTGCTCTCCTGCGTGGCCGTCAGAAGCGGGTGCAGGACCTTGATCGGCGCCTTGAACATTTCGACGAATTCGAGCAGTCCCTGCGTCGTCCGGTTCAGCCCGCCGCTGTAGGAATAGGCGTCGGGATCGGCCTGGCTGAAGTTTTCCAGCTGGCGGATGTCGACCTTGCCGACCAGCGACGAGACGTCCTGGTTGTTTTCGTCGCCCGGTTCGGTCTTGGCGATGCCGATCTGGCGCAGACGGGACGGCATCAGCTTCACGACGCTGAATTTCGAGATATCGCCGCCCACCTCGTCGAGCCGCTTGGTCGCCCAGGGTGAAATCAGTCCGGTGAGGCGCCGCCGGGCGATGCCGTATTTGTCTTCCAGAAGGTCGGCCATGCGTTCGGGATGGAACAGGCCGAGTGGAGATTCGAAGACGGGGCTGATCTTGCCGCCGACCATCAGCGTATAGATCGGTCGCTGCTCCATCAGCTTCTTCAGTCGCTCTGCCAGCGACGACTTGCCGCCGCCGACCGGTCCGAGCAGATAGAGGATCTGCTTGCGTTCTTCGAGGCCCTGGGCGGCATAGCGGAAATAGCCGACGATCCGCTCGATCGTATCCTCCATACCGTAGAAATCGGAGAAGGCGGGATAGATCTTGATTGTTCGGTTGGAGAAGATCCTGCCGAGCCGCTCGTCCGAACTAGTCTCGACGAAGGTCGGGTCTCCGATCGCTGCGACCATCCGCTCCTGCGCGGTGGCGTACATGTTCTTGTCATCACGGCATGCAAGGAGATATTCCTGGAGGCTGATCTCCTCTTGCGCTGCGCTGGTGTAAATCTCCGAAAAGAGATCGAAGACGTCTGTTTCACCTTTTGGCATCATGCTCTCCCGCGGCCGATTGGTTGCGACGGGATCGCTGGCTGATCGGCTCGCTCATGAGATCAACGGTTTCCCTTGTAGTAAAGTTCCTTCACATAACCGGCATTAGCATTGAATTTGCAGGGTGGCGCCAAGCGACAAGTTGCGCATGCGCGCCGGTGGCCAATACCGGGATAAGACACGTCGGTGTACCCGTTGCACCGACTCAGTAGTGTAGTGAAGACCGCCCCCGATGGCAATTCTAAGTGCCCAATTATAACGAGGAATCCATCGTCATCGTCACCGTTTCAAAGTACGAAGCGGCCGGTCGCCATCGCGCCCGCGTCATCACAATGGATGGCGCAATCGATAGCTGATCGCCGAATCCGTCGCGTTGGATGAGGGTGTTTGACGCCCATTTCGTATAATCAGGCTTGCTAACCATACCCGCGAAAGTAGCAGCCCCATGCGGGCGCCACCCTTCCGGCGTTTGGCACCCTCATCCGGCAATACCACCATACCTCTTGCGACGGCGCCCGACTACCCCAAAGCGTTGGCCCCTACCGCTTGTATCATTCTGCCTACCGCAACCGTGACATGGTAAAAATGGCTTATCGGTTCAGTGCCGGATAGAGGGGCCGATCTCCGGCGCACGTTCCCGCCCCCCAGGGGATCGCAGGGAGCCGGGAACACCAACGTGCTGAATGGGGAGACAAAAATGCATATTTGGTCGACGTAGCGCCAGCCCGATCATCGAGAGCGCGGACTGACAGTCTGTAGCCAACCGCAGACTTGGCCGTGCGCCAAGACTTGCGCCAACAGGCACGCGGTCACCGGTAATCTCAAACCTTACCAGCAACCCAGCCGATTTTTCTGCTGAACGCAGCGCGCCTTGTCGTGCGCCGCGAGCAAGGGAATTTGACAATGAGGACGTTCCATCCAGCCTTATCTGGCAGACAGCCGGATAGCACCTCGGGCCATATCGCCGATGACATGCACACCTTCCCGCGCCGCAATGGCCGCAACTGGTCCTTGCTCCTGATCTTCGGACCAATGACGATCGGGGTCCTGGCCGTTTTTTTCTGGCTGGCGTCGGCGCTCCTGTCCTTCGTAAGCGCTGCTGAACCGATGGCATTCAGCATATACTGCATGGATCACATCGATGAGTGCCCGACCAAGGGGCCGAGATTCGTCCGCTATTCGGCTCCGCTGATGCAACTCGTGAGCAAGGTGCAAACCCAGGTCAACGGCGCAATCATCCCTCGGCGGGAAACCGTCGATGTGTGGTCGGCTGACGTCGCCAGTGGGGATTGCGACGACTATGTCATGACAAAGCGACGCAGGCTCATTCGAGCCGGCGTTCCCGCGACAGCGATGCGCGTCGTCGTCGGCCGCCGCTTCGGCGAAAGCCATGTCGTGCTGGTCGTGAAAACGGACCGGGGCGAGATCGTCCTCGATAACCTGCGACGCACCGCATACCTTCGCTAAGCGATGTGAACGCCGCCGAGTGACCAGCCTTCGGGAGGCGTAGCCGGCAGGTCAGATCCTGGCCGGCCACGCGGATGCTTAGTTTGCAGTATCGACTTCAATCGTCGTCGTTGTTGTTTCAGTGGTTGTTTCAGTTGTCGTTTCAATCGTCGTTTCAGGTGACGTTTCAGCTGTCGTTTCCGGCAGCGTCTCACGGATTTCGTCGATCTTGCCGACCGCTGGCCCGACACCCAGGATTTCCTTGGCGTCCTCCAACGTCTCATCGGTGACAACGCCGTCCTTGGTGAAGTCGGCGAGCGCATCTCGCAATGCCTCGTCGCTCAGAGCCGGATCGGCGGGAATGACGTCAGTGCCGTTTTCGGATTCGAATTCCGCATAGGCTATCGCATAGGCCGAAATCGCCGCCATGCGGGGATCGTTCGAATTGAGGTAGGCATGATAATTCCGATTGAGCGAACTTATTGCGGCGGTGTCGGCCTTTTCTACCACAACCGTCGTCTTGGCCGCCTTGACTGTCTTGGCTGCCTTCGGCGCCTTTTCAGTGGCAGCTGACTTTTCGGATTTCTTCCCGAATGAAAAAAGCGACTTCAGCGTCGGCGTGTGATCCGCGCTTTTGCCCTTGGTGCTCTTGTCCGAGTGCGTGCCCTTGCCTGAGTGCGCCTCGCCAGACTTTCCATGGCTGTCGCTGCCGCGGCCGCCTCCATTGCCGTTGCCGCCACCATTACCGCCGCCACCGCCGGAGTTGCCGTTGCCGTCCTTCGCAAAGGCCGTGCCGGCGATGCCGAAGGTGCCGCTTGCCACCGGGGCAGCCGCAATGGCCAAAGCGAGGATGCTTTGGCCAATTAGTTTCGAAATAGCCATAGTGACCTCCCGTTGAAGATTCGTAGCCTCGTTACAATGACTGAGTCACTCTCGAAGTAAGGGGACAATAGTTCGTGCAGACGCGCGGTTCCATTGCCTTCGGACCATTGCTACAACAGGTAAGACTTAGGTCCTATCGCCGCGGCGCCAAAAGTCCGGGCCGCATCGGCGCATACTTCGCGCCATTGACCCCTCACCGGAAGCCGATAGTTTGTCGGGTTCGAACGTTATAAAATTGCCGCCTGCGAGCCAGGCCGCCGATCCCGAGATTTCTCGTGCGCACCGACACTCTGATGACACGATGGAAAACGCAGTCGCTGACGAAGCAGTTCCTGCTGATCGGCGGCATCGTCGCGACGACGGCCATGATCCTGGTCGGCGGGTTCGTCTCTAGTCTCATAGAAGATGCGGTCACGCGAAATTCGGCCGCGACGACAGCGCTTTACGTCGACAGCGTCATCGCGCCGCTCTTGCCTGACATGCAAACGACCCAGGTCCTGGACGACGCAGCCACCCGCGCCCTCGACGAGACGCTTGGACAGGGCGCGCTCGGAGATCGGCTTCGATCCTTCCGCCTGTGGCGGGCGGACGGTACGGTGCTCTATTCGAACGAGGAAGACGCGATCGGCAAGCGATTTGGCCTCAGCAGCGAATTGAAGACGGCATTCGCCGGCGAAATGGTCGCCCGGTTCGAGCCGTCTGACACCGCTGCGGGGGAAACTGGGCGGGCCGACGGCGCGCCGCTCCTGAAGATCTACAACCCGGTCCTGCAACCCTGGTCGGGACAGGTTGTTGCCGTTTCCGAATTCCACGAGATCGCCAATGATTTCCAGCGGAGCCTGCGGCAGGCGCGTTTCCACGCCTGGCTGGCCGTTGCCGCCTTTACCGTTTCCTTCTTCGTCGTGCTTTCCGCAATCGTCCTGCGCGGCAGCAGGACCATCGAAAGTCAGCGCCGCGCCCTCAGGCAGCGTATCGATGAGCTTTCGGCGTTGCTTTCGCAAAACGAGACGCTGCGGGGGCGCCTCCAGCGGGCGTCGCAACGTGCGACAGCGCTGAACGAAAGCCATTTGCGGCGCATCGGCGCCGACCTGCATGACGGCCCGGCGCAGCTCGTTGCCTTTGCCTCGTTGCGGCTGGACAGCCATGCATTGATCAGCCCGATGACGTCATCGGCGACGCGCGAGCGTGAAATCATCGCCATCAAGGCAAGCCTCGACGAAGCCATGGATGAGATCAGAACGATATGCAGCGGGCTGGTCCTGCCGCAGATAGAGACCGCGAGCCTGGCCGAAATATTGGAGAGAAGCGTTCAGGCACACAAGCAGCGAACAGGATCGGCCGTGGATTTATCGATGTCCACGCCGCCCGATCGCCTTTCGCCGTCGGCCAAAATATGCATATACCGTTTCGTGCAGGAGGCGCTTAACAATGCCTACCGTCACGGCGGAGGCGTCGGTCAGCGGGTTGTCCAGACGATGGATGGCGAACGCGTCTGGATTGAGGTCGCGGACAACGGTCCAGGCTTCGATCCCGGTGATGTAAAGCCGACAAGTCTGGGGCTCGCGGGCCTGAGGGAGCGGATCGAAAGCCTGGGTGGCGCATTTGAAGTCAGCTCTTCCGCACCGGGTACGATCGTTCGGATGTCGCTCAGCACTGAGGAGATGGGGCAAGGATGACGGCAGCAATACGTGTGGCGGTGATCGACGATCATCCACTATTCAGAGAAGGCGTGACGCGAAGCCTGTCGGAAATCGACGGGTTCGAAATCGTCGCGGAGGGAAGCTCGGCGGAGGACGCACTGCGCATCGCCGAGCAGTTGAACCCGCACATCATGCTGATGGATATCTCCATGCCAGGCGGCGGGCTGAACGCGATCCCTCTGATCCTTGCAAAAGCGCCCCTGCAGAAGATCGTCATGCTCACTGTTTCCGAGGCAAGCGACGATGTCACGGCAGCTCTCGGCCATGGCGCAAAAGGTTATGTTCTCAAAGGGATCGGCTCTCGCGCACTGGCAGATGTCATTCGCACCGTGGCCTCGGGGGAGAGCTATGTCACCCCGACGCTGTCTGCCAAACTCCTCTCCAGCCGCTCGCACGCCTCTGCAAACCAGTTTGAACTGGTCGCCAGCCTGACCAGCAGAGAACAGGAAGTTCTGCAACTGGTGGCATCGGGAATGAGCAACAAACTCATCGCCAGAAAGCTCGATCTGCAGGAAAAGACCGTCAAACACCACATGACGCAGATCATGACCAAACTGGGGGTCACGAACCGGACAGAAGCCGCCATGGTGTGGCGTGACGCGATCGACCAGCGGGGTCAATGAATAAGAGAGTGAAGCCGCTTTTCGTCGGCTGACGTCGCGCGCCGGTTGACGATGGTGCGCCCCCTGGCATCCTTCATGATATAGCGGCCATTTCTGATGACTTCGCTCATCCCGTCGACATGGCGAACGCCCAACGCCGACGTGCCGTCTTCGACTGACGTGGCCTTTGCCCTCACCCCACCTGAATTGCTCTTGCCGTTTGAGTTGCCGCTTCCCTTCCCGCTTCCGTCTCCACCGCGGTTTCCATCGCCGCCGCCCTTTCCATCGCCGCCTCCCTTGCCATTGCCGTTTCCGCCATTTTTGGCCAAAGCGGACTGCGAGGCGAGTTCAAGCGTGGAGCCACCCATCTCTATTTTGCAGGGAAGGATAGAAAGGCAAAGAGCGATCGGGACACACCACAGCGCTGCAATAAATCTCCGGCCCGTCGTCATGATTATTCCCTTGGCAGCTCCGATCGGCGCACCGCTCACCCTCCATCGGCTACAGAAATACGCACCCGTGAACAAGGCGGATTTGAGGTCGAGACCGTCGCATTCGTTGCGACAGCGGAGCAAAAAGGTTTCACGGACATGATGGACCAACGGGGAGTCCTCAACACGCGTATCCATCACGTTCTGAGGATTTTGCTCACGGCTCCCCCTCATCGTCAACCACAGACCCAGCCAGCCGGGGGCTATCAGACCTTTCCCTCAGCGAGCATAGGACGTTCGTCCGAGGAGTTTAGGACTAAGGTCGCAGGGACGCCGCGGGCGATCGCAAAGAGTTGCGCCTACTCCTGCTGGCTGAAAACCTCGCACGGCTCAGCCCTCGATCATAGGCTGGCCGCTGTCCTGAAGGCCGCGGAACCGCGCGGCGGCCTCCGTCCTGTTGTGCACACCCAGTTTTCGAATGATGTGGTGCAGATGAATCTTGACCGTATGTTCGGATAGCCCGCATTCGACAGCAATCACCTTGTTCTGAAGACCGTGAGATACCATCCCGAGTATCTGCGATTCTCGCGCCGTGAGTTCAGCCATGTTGCTCGTCCGAGCCGCCGGAACCTGAGCGGCGCCATTATGTGCCAGCAAAGCGTTTTGCTCGCGCAACATCGTCTTGATCAGCGGTCTAGGAGGAAAATACTCCCCGCCGCAGAGCATCAGACGGATGACCGACAGCCAGACATCGAGCCTGAGATCCATTGGCAGAACGCTGCGAACAAGCGGAGATCCGGCAATTTCACTCAGAGGCGTGACATCGACCTTGTCGTAGGGCTCGATCAAGGCGGTAAGAGCATGCGGATGCATGCGTAAAAGTTCTGCGGATGAGGCTTCGGCTTCCTTCATCAGCGCTATGTCGACCAGGATGAGTGCCACGGGATGAGAAAACGTCATGCAGGCGGCGGCAACGTGCTCGACTTGCTCGATGCGGATCCAGGGGAATTCCCGTTCGATGGCGTCGATCAATCGTTCCGACACGCTTCCGCTGTTCGTCAGAAGCAAAATGACGCGTTGCGGCTCAAGTCGCCTTCTGGCGCCTGCAGCGTCATACGCATTCCCGTCGAGCAGCATATCCGTTACCTATCAGCATTTGCCTGCATCCTGGAACCGGCTGGTTTCAGGATGCAGGCAAAATTCCAAACTGTTGGAGCGATCCCGATATCTCCGACCAGGAACCCTCCTGATACAGTCTCCGCATCCTACGGCGGCAGCGATGCATTCCGCACGCCCACTTGCTGGACTTTAGCGCAGCCCGCGGACAATCGCGACGACGCAAAAGGACTGAGCCTGGGGGTGGCCGCTCGATCAACGAAGAAAGGCTGCGACGGCTTACTCATCCAAACGGGCTATGAGGGGGCTATATCAGGGGTCCTGCCGGAGGTATGCCCGCACCCCTTCTCATACCCGCCCCCTATCAACATCCCTCCTTAGATCAGTTGGGCTAAACCGATATCCACCTCGGTCTAGTCCACGCATACCGCGCATCCGATTCTCAGCAATATTGATGAAGCGGAACCTCCGCTCTTCCCCTTCTCAATCCGCGTTCAATTGGCACACTGAGCATTGCTCTTTGCCTTTTAGCCACGGGGCGCTTTGGTTTTGCAGCACGGAGAAAGACCTTGAACGTATCTTCCCGCTCGTACCGTGGACCGCTTCGTGCGGTGTTCATTGCCGCAGCAATGAGCGTTTTCGGCGGCATGTCGACAGCGGCTCTAGCCGAAAGCTCTCAGCTTGCACCGCAGACCAAAATTCGATTGACGATCGTCCAATGGATGCCCACCCGCGGCGTCTACGAAAAATGGGATTCGATCGGCGGCGAGTTCCTGATTTCGGACGCGGGGACGGTGTCACTCCCGGTTATCGGCACCCTGCCCGTCGGCAATATCGACACCGTCGCGCTGGCCGCACAGATTTCCAAGGAATTGAAGGCCAAGATAGGATTGGTCGAAACACCGCACGTCACCGTCGAAATTCTCGAGCACCAACCGGTGTATGTTGTCGGCGATGTCAACAAGCCGGGAGAGTACAAGTTCCATCCCGGCCTCACCGTCTTGCAGTCGTTGGCCATGAGCGGCGGCGAATTCCGCCCATCGAATGGTCTCCTGGGGGCCGGGGATAATACTGGTTACGTCGGCCAGCTTCGGGAGATCGAAAACTCCATATTGCGCACTCGGATCAGAATTGCGCGGCTTCAGGCCGAAATTTCCGGCGAAAAGGAGATGCGGTTCGATCTAGGCTCGCAGGACGACCAGGAACTCGCTGCAGCAATTCTCCAACAGGAAAAAAGTATCCTTGCCGCCCGCATCAACGTCGTGGCTCGGCAATCGAAGTCTCTCGTGGAACTGCGTGATCTCCTGGGGGCGGAAATTGGCGTCATCGAAAAGAAGATCGACGGGACCGACGAGGACATAACATCGATAAAAAAAGAAGTCGCGAGTGCCAAAAGCATGGTCGAGAAAGGCATTGCGCTTCCATCGCGCCAAGCGGATCTTGAGCGGACGCTGCGCGGTTACCACGCCAATCGGCTCGATCTGGTGACGGCGATCATGCGGGCACGCCAGAACATCGCCGAAGCAACACGCAATCTGGAGGGACTTTACGACAAGCAGCAGACAGAGGTTGCGACCGAACTGCAATCGGCACAGGCGGCTCTTGATCAGTTGCAATTGAAGCGCGACACCACGCAGAAACTACTGGTGAACGCCCTTTCCAGCGGCATGGGTGCAGGCGCACCCGGTGGCGGTCTTACGCTCGCCTTTACGGTAACACGCCGGATCGGTAAAACGGTCAACGAGATCGCCGCATCCGACTCGACCTTTCTGCAGCCGGGAGATGTCGTCCGCGTCACTCGCAAAGTCACTGCGAGCGCCCAGCCTTCACCACAGGTGACGCAGCTTCCGGATATGCGATCAGAGCAGGCTAGCCAATGACGCGCCAAACACTTCGTAGGCAACCGCTACCGATGATTGCGAACCAGTCGGATATGATGGCGACGATATGAAAATCGCGGTGACCGGCACAAGCGGCCAGGTGGTGACCAGCCTTGTCGAGGCAGCTGCGGCCATGCCTGACATCCAGTTGGTGCCTGTCGGACGACCGGACCTCGATCTGGCAAATCCCACTTCGGTCAGACAGGCGATCCTGGATGTGAAGCCTGACATCGTTGTATCTGCAGCCGCCTGTACCATGGTCGACCGCGTCGAGGACGAACGGAACCTCGCCTATACGATCAACGTGGTTGGTGCCGCCGCTGTCGCCGAGGTGGCGGCCACGCTCCATGTGCCGATCATCCATCTCTCCTCCAACTACGTCTTTTCCGGAGACGAGCCCTATCCCTACGACGAAGAAGACGAGGCCGAACCGAAAACAGTCTACGGCTATACCAAGCTGAGAGGCGAACGCGCCGTTGCCAGCGTCAACCCCCGCCACATAATCCTGCGCACGAGCGGGCTCTATAGTCCCTTCGGCCACAATTTCGTCCGGACGATGCTGCGCATCGCAGCCGAGCGTCAGAGGATTGCCGTCGTCTCCGACCAGTGGGGCAATCCGACATCTGCCTTGGACCTGGCAGATGCCATTTTGCTCGTCGCAACGCACCCGACAAGACATCATACCGGCATCTTTCACGTCGCCGGCACCGGCGAGACCAGTTGGTCGGGCTTTGCCAGGTATATTTTCGAGGTCAGCCGCACGCATGGCGGCCCGTTCGCCGAGGTGCAGGAGGTTGCTTCCGCCGACTACCGCACCAGGGCCAAGCGGCCATCCAACTCATGTCTCTCGACCGACAAATTCGACAGGATCTTCGGCTGGCGTGCGCCAATCTGGCAATCGAGCGTCGTGCCCGTCGTCCGGCGCATCATCAACGCGGACTACCCTCGCTTTCGCCCGAAGGCACGCGGGAAACGAAAGGCTTGAGCGATCCATGAACATGCGCGAAACGCCAGCCGCACGGCATACCTACGTCCAGATCCTCAAATCGACAATGGTGATCGGCGGTTCATCGCTGGTCACGATGATTTTCGCCGTCGTCCGCAACAAGGCAGTGGCCCTGCTGCTTGGCCCGGAGGGTGTGGGGCTGATGGGCATTTACAACTCGATCGCCGATATTGCCCAGACGATTGCCGGCCTTGGGGTCCAGTCCAGCGGTGTCCGCCAGATTGCCGAGGCTGTTGGAACGGGGGATGACGCAAAGATTGCGCGAACCGCGTGCGTGCTTCGATCCGTGTCCATTGCACTCGGCCTCGCAGGCACGATCATGCTTGCGGCGCTGGCCTTTCCGGTGACGTGGTTCACTTTCGGTGACCATCAGCACGTCATCGGCGTCGCATTGCTGTCAGTTGGGATTTTCTTTCGCCTTGCCTCAGCGGGGCAGACGGCATTGATCCAGGGACTGCGGGAGATTTCGACACTTGCCAGGATCAATATGCTCGCCGCATTTTTCGCCACAGTGGTTACCATACCGCTGGTGTATTTGTTCGGCGCCGACGGGATTGTCCCGTCTCTCGTCGCCGCAGCAGGCGCTACGCTTTTGGTCTCATGGTGGTACAGCCGGCGCGTGCTGCGCGATACGCCAGATCTTTCCGGCGCGCAGTTCAGGGAAGAATTTGCCGGCCTTGTGAGGCTGGGTTTAGTTTTCATGATCAGCGGCTTGCTCACTCTCGGCAGCGCCTATGTCGTCCGCATTATCGTATTGCAGCAGGGCGGTGTTGCGGCCGCGGGCTTGTATCAGGCCGCCTGGGCACTCGGCAGTCTCTACGCCGGCTTCATCCTGCAGGCCATGGGGACTGACTTCTATCCACGCCTGACGGCGATCGCAAAGGATCATGCCGCGTGTAACCGCTTGGTGAATGAGCAGGCGCAGGTGAGCATGCTGCTTGCCGGGCCGGGGGTACTGGCGACCTTGACGTTCGCGCCCTTTGTGATGTGGCTCTTCTATTCGCCGGAGTTCTATGCTGCTGCGAATCTTCTTCGCTGGATCTGCCTTGGCATGTTGCTCCGCATCATTGCCTGGCCTATGGGCTACATCGTCCTTGCAAAGGGTGAAGAGGCCGTCTTCTTCTGGACGGAAGTTGCGGCGACCGCCGTCCATTTAGGCTTGGCCTGGTTGCTGGTATCAAAGTTCGGTGTGGCTGGTTCCGCAGCAGCATTTTTCGGCCTTTACCTCTGGCACGGCGTCCTCATCTACATGTTCGCGCGAAAGCTTACCGGATTTCGCTGGTCGACCGCCAACCGCAGGATCGGGCTTGTATTCCTCGCCGCCTCGGCACTGATATTTAGCGCGACTCTCATTCTGCCGCTCTGGCAAGCGACCGCGCTGGGTTGCCTGGCGGTCGTCCTGAGCGGACTCTACGCGCTGAAACTGCTGGTCGCACTTGTGCCGCCGGAGCGCCTTCCACGGCCGATCAGAAAATGGGTGCTGAGATAAGTTTAGCGGCGCGGCCGGCAAGCCCGCTCTCATTTCAGGCGGAGCGAAGCAATAATTTCGGTTGTGCAATGGAAAAGCGCTCAACGGCCTTATGCAGTGGCGGCCTGGCGATCGATGCACAGATCGCGCAATGCCTCGACGACGAAGGATACCTCGTTCTGCGTCATCTGCGCAAACAGCGGCAGAATGACCGCGCCTTCCTGCGCCGCGACGCTTCGCGCAAGGTGGCTTGCCGCCACGCGATGCGACGACTTGTCGGCATAAGCACCCTCACGATGGATGTTCATGATGCCCCGTCGCGTCGATATGCCGATGTCGAGAAGCGCCTGCATCGTGTCCCTTTGATCGAGCCATGGCGGAAGCTTCACACAATAGCTCTGCCAGTTGCTGCGAGCCCAAGAAGGCTCAGCCGGCGTCTCGAGCCAGGGAATATTTCCAAGCCCTTCCCGATAAAGCTCGGCAAGATGACGCCGTTGTGCGACCAGGGCCGGCAGACGCGCAAGCTGCACCCGGCCGATCGCCGCCTGCAGATCCGTCATGCGGTAGTTGTAGCCCAGCTCGGGGTAAACTTCATAGATTACCTGCTTCGAGCCATGACGAACCGTATCGGGAACACTCATGCCGTGTTGTCGCCACAGGCGAAACTTCTGGTCATACTCGGCGTTGGCAGTGGTCAGCATTCCGCCGTCACCGGTAGTGACGACCTTGCGCGGATGGAAGGAAAAGCAGGCAATGTCCGCCTGCGGAGCGCCGATTTTTTGCCACGCGCCATTCCACAGGATTTCGCTGCCGGTTGCACAGGCGGCATCTTCGATGACCGGTATGCCGTGGTTGCGGCCTATGCCGACAATCTTTTCAAGATTGCAGGGCATGCCGAGTTGATGCACGCACAATATCGCCTTCGTCCGAGGCGTGATTTCCGCCAGGATCAGGTCCGGATCTATATTGAACCCATCGGCTTCGATGTCGACAAACACAGGGATTGCGGCACAGTAGCGAATTGCATTTGCCGTTGCGATGAATGAATGGCTGACCGTTATAACCTCGTCGCCTTCGCCAACACCGACGGCCCGCAAGGCCAGATGGAGCGCAGTGGTGCAGTTTGAAACCGCGCAGGCATGATCGGCCTGCACGAATTCGGCAAATTCGCGCTCGAACGCGGCAACCTCCGGCCCTTGGGTTACCCATCCGGACAACACGACCCGGCGAACGGCCTCCACTTCCAGCTCGTTGAGAAGGGGTTTTGCGACGGGAATCTGGAAGAGCGCCGGTTTCATGCGGCCTGCCCTCCGGCTGCGACCGCCCTCTCCTGCCGCCACCATTGCACCAGATCGCGAAGCCCATCCTCAAGGGTCACGCGCGCCCGGAATCCAAGAAGTCGCTCGGCCTTGCTGGTGTCGGCGAGCCGTCGCGTGACGGCGTTCACCTTGCGCGCCGGCTGATGTTGCGGTTCGATCGTCGAATTCA
Organism: Rhizobium giardinii bv. giardinii H152; assembly: GCF_000379605.1. Taxonomy (GTDB): domain Bacteria; phylum Pseudomonadota; class Alphaproteobacteria; order Rhizobiales; family Rhizobiaceae; genus Pararhizobium; species Pararhizobium giardinii. Next base: position 66,243 of record NZ_KB902746.1, read on the forward strand.
TAACGCCGGCGAGCATCCTTGCCAGTTCCAGGAGACTCGTTTCGGTACCGCTGGCGACGTTGAAAACCTCGTCGGTGACCTCCGATTTTGCAGCGAGCAGGTTTGCTCGCGCAATATCGTGAATATGGACGAAATCCATCGTCTGGCTGCCGTCTCCATGGATCACGGGCGGCAAGCCGGCCGAGATTCGTTCCATCCATCGGATCAGCACCTCGGTATAGACGCCGTAGACGTCCATGCGCGGACCATAGACGTTGAAATACCGCAGTCCGACATAGCGAAGGCCATACATCTCGGCAAAGCTGCGCAGGAGCCCCTCGTTGAACGCCTTTGCCGCGCCGTAGATCGTTCGGTTGTTGTACGGATGATGTTCCTCGGTTGTGGGGAAACTGTCGGCAAGACCAAGAACGGATGCGGAAGAGGCCGCTATCACCTTTTGGACATTGGCTTTGACGGCGGCTTCGAGGACATTGAACGTGCCCTCCGCCAGAACGTCGAATGCAAGACGCGGTTCTTCGGCGCACTGGGTGATCCGGATTGCCGCCTGATGGAAGACGACGTCGACACCCTCGAGGCACGTCGCAAGCAGCGCGCGGTCGCGAATGTCTCCCTCGATGATCGTCAGCGGAAAGATCGCGGCTGCCTGTGCGAGGTTTTCCCGCCGGCCACGCACGAAATTATCTAGGATCAGAATTTCCCGCGGCTGTTCCAAGGCAACGAGATCGGCAATATGCGACCCGACGAGGCCAGCTCCGCCGGTAATCAGTATCCGCTTGTCCTTCATGATCTGCCCTTCATCTTCAAGATGTTGCCGGCGATGCGTCGTTTTCATTTCGCCAATGCAGGAATTTCGCAGGAACGCCCGCGACGACCGAAAATGGCGCCACATCGGAAACGACAACCGCTCCCGCGCCGACGATCGCGCCTTTGCCGATCGTCACGCCGGGGAGGATCGTCGCATTGGTGCCAATATCCGCCCAGGCTCCGATGCGGACCGGCTTGATTTCGAGGTCTGTTCGAATAATCGGGACATCGACCGGAACAGCCGTATGACTGGAGCCAAGCAGCTTGGCGCCCGGGCCCCAGCCGACGCACTCCTCGATCACCAGCTCGCGTGCATCCATATAGGCTTGCGGGCCAATCCAGACATTGTCTCCGATCACGCAAGTTCCGTCATACCGACCCTGGATATAGGCCTGTGCACCGATGAAAACGCCGTTGCCGATTTCAAACGTTTCGGGGTGCTTGAAGCCGGCGCCGCTGCCGACCTGAAGACCGGTGCCGCATCGCCGCGAGATCGCATGCCAGATCGCGCGGCGCATCACGGCATCGATAAATCCGTCGCCGGATGAAAAGCGCCCGTAAAGCTCCAAAAGGCCCGCCGAGCCGTAGGCTTTCTTCAACTCCGCGGCGAGTTCACCAAGAGAACGCGCGTCCTCCGAGCCATCGCGGCGGCCATGCACGGCCTGCACAATTCGTGCCATGGAGATCTTCTCAACCGACATAGGCGTCCTGCTCCACAGCTGCCACCACCTGTTCGACCTGCTTTGCCGTCATCTCCGGATAGATGGGCAGCGAAAGCACCGTACGTGCGGCAGCCTCGGAGACCGGGAAATCCCCCGGCCGATAGCCCAGGTCTTCATGCGCCTTCTGGAGGTGTACGGGGATCGGATAGTGAAGACCTGACTGGATGCCTTCGGCTTCCAAAACCCGGTGAAGTCCGTCACGATCCCGGCATCGAACAGCATAGATGTGATAGACGTGCCGGCGATCGGCAACCTCGACCGGGGTCTTCACCGTGTCCAATCCGGCAAGCAGGGACGAGTAGTGCGCCGCATGCGCGCGCCGTGCCGCGGTCCAACCGTCCAGATGGCGAAGTTTCACGCGCAGGATGGCGCCCTGAATACCATCCATGCGATAGTTGAACCCCTTCGCTACATGATGGTAGCGCCGCTCCTGTCCCCAGTCCCTCAGCATCCGCATGGTCTTGGCATGCGCATCGTCATTGGTGACCGCAATGCCGCCCTCGCCGCAGGCGCCGAGATTCTTGCCCGGATAAAAGCTGAAGCAGCCGGATATGCCCATGCTGCCCGCTCGGTGGCCTTTATATTCGGCACCGTGGGCCTGACAGGCGTCTTCGATCACCGGGATGCCGTGACGCGCCGCGATCGTCATGATCGCGTCCATGTCAGCCACCTGTCCGTACAGATGAACGGGGATAATGGCCTTGGTGCGGGGCGTGATCGCCGCTTCCAGCTTTGCCGGGTCCATCGTCAGGGTGACGGGCTCGACATCGACGAAAACCGGCAATGCGCCGGTGTAGCAAATCGCCGACACCGTTGCGACGAAGGTGAAGGGAACAGTGACGACTTCGTCGCCGCGGCCGACGCCCGCGGCGAGCAAGGCCAGATGCAGCGCACTGGTGCCGGTATTGACGGCAACGGCATGCTTCACGTCGCAATAATCAGCGAACTCTTCTTCGAGATGCGCCACTTCATCGCCCAGAATATACTGAGCCGAGGCAAGCACGCCCAGAACCGCGGTATCGATCTCGCTCTTGATCGATGCATATTGCGCTTTCAAATCGAGAAAAGGGATCATGCGATCCGCCTCGTCTGTTCGAGTTCGATCAATCGTCCGCGCTGCGCAAGGGACTGTGTTGCGGCTTCGAGAATGCGGACAACCCGCAAGCCGGCATGTCCGTCGGCGATCGGCTGTTGGTTCTGTTCGACGCAATCGACGAATTGGCTAAGTTCGCGGCTCAGCGCCTCCGTCATATCGAGATGCGGCGCATACATGTCGCCGGTGCGGTAGCCTACCAGCATCTGGTAGACTTTCTCGCCGTTGCGCTGCGGGTTACCGTTCAGCGTGATGCCCTTGTCGTAGATCTTGATCTTCTCGCTGGGCTCCAGATCGTCATAGACGATCATCTTGCTGCTGCCGCCGATCAGCGTCCGGCGTACCTTGACGGGCGCCAGCCAATTGACGTGGATATGCGCAATGAGCTTGCTTTCGAAAAAGAGATTGAGATAGGCGATGTTCTCGGGTTCGCCGACAACGTGGCTCATCCCCGTTGCCGAGACGGCAACCGGCTTTTCCGGCAGCACGTAGTCCATGATGGAGAGATCGTGGACGGCGAGATCCCAGACGACGCTGACATCGTGTTGGAAAAGTCCGAGATTGACCCGGACGGAGTCGTAATAATAGACATCCCCTAGTCCGTTCTCGACAATTTCGCGCATCTTTCGGACCGCACCGGTGTGCACGAACGTATGATCGACGGCGAGTATCAGGCGTCTGCGGGCGGCTTCATCGACCATGCGGCGTGCCTCGTCCACCGTCCATGCCATCGGCTTTTCGACAAAGACATGCTTGCCAGCCATCATGGCTTTCATGGCGAGCTTGAAATGGGTCGACACCGGGGTGGCTATCGCGATCGCGTCGACGCTGGGATCGCGCAGGACCTGCTCGAAGTCGTCGGTTATCTCGACCGAGGGATAGCGCGCTTTGACGGCTGCCAGTCGTTCCTTTCGGAGATCGCAGACATAGAGGAGCCGCGCGCCGGGGACTTCCGCTATGTTCCGAACCAGGTTCGGTCCCCAATAGCCGTAACCGATTACCGCGATGCCAATCATCATGTTCTCCTGGAGAATGGGACAGCTGCCGGCGCATCCTGCACACGGCCGATAATCCTTGCGGGAACGCCAGCTACGATAGCGTGGTCTGGAACGTCTCTTGTCACGACCGCTCCGGCGCCGACCTGCGCTCCCTCGCCGATCATCAGACCCGGCAGGATCGTGGCATTGCTGCCGATTGCCGCATGTCGCTTCACTAGGGTCGGGACGACCTCCCAGTCGCCATCGGCCAAAAGCCCTCCGCCAGGATCAACGGCACGCGGATAACGGTCGTTGGTGAACATGACGCCGTGGCCGATGAAAACACCGTCCTCGATCGTCACGGCCTCGCAGATGAAAGAGTGGCTGGAAACTTTGCAGTTGCGGCCGACATTTGCATTTTTCTGGATCTCCACGAAGGTGCCGATACGGGTGCCCGCACCAATGCTGCAGCCGTAGAGATTGACCAGATCGGGATGATGGATAACCACCCCTTCGCCTAAGGTAACACTCGATGCAATCATCCCGCGACGACCCCGCATTTCCGATTATCGCTCAACCGAATGGTTTCCATGCGGATAATGTCCCTCGCTCCAGTGCCCGCGAATGCTGCGCAAACTTCCTTTATTCCACGTTCAGAAGAATTCGTTTCGACCAGCGAGTAAAGAAAACAAAATGCGGTATTTAGGCCTTCGAAAGGCGTAGCTGCGCACGGAATCGTAGTGCGCCCTAAGGCGGATGCCGGTCGCGGTCGGCTCTGGCACATGTCGTTTTCAGTCGAAGTGGGAGGTTGCGGTACGCATGGATCCACGCAAGTCTGGCAGCCCTTCCGTCCACCCCGTCCCGGCGACGGAGCAGGATGGTGCCGAGAAGCCGAAAACCGAGGGAAACGATGCGTCTTCTTGTCTATCCGCATGACCTGTCGATCGGCGGCAGCCAGATCAACGCAATCGATCTCGCAGCCGGTGCAGCTGCTGCGGGTCATGAGGTGATCGTCTACGGCATCCCTGGCCCGCTTGTTGACTACATCGCCGAACGTGGGCTGCGGTTCATTCCCGCTCGGCCCCTGCACTACCGCCCGGCACCATCACGAATAGCTCAAATAGCCACCATCGCATTACGAAACCGGATCGACCTCGTCCACACCTACGAGTGGCCAAGTTGTCTGGATGCCTATTACGGCGCTTCGCTTTTCCTCAATGTGCCGTTGTTGTGTACTGTGCTGAGCATGGACGTGATGCCCTACGTTCCTGCTTCGGTTCCTCTGATAATGGGAACGGCAGATCTCGGAGCACAGGCACGCAAGGTTCAGCGGAGCGACGTCTGGGTGCTGGAGCCGCCGATCGATGTAGACTACGACAATCCCCGCATTGACGGCAGCGCGTTCCGCAGCAGGCTCGGCGTGTCTGCGGATGACTTTCTTGTAGTCAGCGTCTCGCGCCTCGCGCTCGACCTCAAGCTGGATGCCTTGGTGCGGGCCCTCGATGCTGTCGATATGCTCGCAGGCCAATATCCGCTGAAACTTGTCCTGGTTGGTGACGGCCCCGCCCGCGAGGCGCTGGCCAGCCGGGCAAAAGCTGTAAACCTGAGGCACGGTCGAGATGTTGTTCTTCTCCCGGGCGCCGAAATGGACCCGAGGCCGGCTTATGCCGCAGCGGATCTCGTGGTGGGGATGGGAAGCTCTGCACTGCGAGCGCTGGCGATCGGTCGCCCGCTGATCGTCCAGGGTGAAAAGGCGTTTTCCGAGATATTCGAACCGACAACCTATGACCTGTTTCTGAAGCAGGGCTTCTACGGGTTAAGCGATGCATCGGCCGGTTCCCACCGGCTCGCCCGACAGATTGAAGAATTGCTTCTCGACCCTGCCCGCCGCAGCAGGCTCGGCTCCTACGGGCGACAGGTGGTGGCTGAGCGCTTCAGCCTAAAGCGAGCGATCGATCTGCAACTGGACATCTACCGGCATGTCCTGGCCAGTCCGCCCCGCAGAAGCTTTGCCGACGCCGCGCGTTCGGCACGCTTGGCCCTCACGCTGGAATTTGCAAATCACGACCCCGCTCGAAAGAAAAGCAAGAAGCTCCGTGAGCTGGCAATCCTTTCGGCAGCACGCTCGGGGCGCTGGCCACCGGAGGCCGCTGAATACGGGCAGTAACGAGGACGTCTAAGCGACGCTCTGGCGCTGAGCGTGCACCCCCACACTGTCACCGGCCATCAAGTGGCAGGCCGGCGGGGCCTTCTTTTAAACAGCTTGCCGAGTAGAATGGAACCGATCAGCTTTACATGAAGCGGATAATCCTTAAGCGCAGCCGCCAGGAACCTGATCATTCGTCTTTTCTTGCCCACGGTGTGGAAATAGCGGCCGACATCGATCAGCATCAGCGACCGCTGTTTCTTTCGACATTGCAGGACGTCTTTGTTCTTTTTCAGAATGCGCAGCACGCCGATCGTTTCCTTGCGGCGATTTCTCGAAATGCTGTCGTGCGAGACGAAGCCCAGCACAACCGGTTCGATGTCCTCGTAGATGGACGTATGCTGGGCCAGTCTGATGGCGAACTCCCAGTCTTCATTGGCCTTGGCGCAAACATCGAACCATTCCGCATCCGGAATGCAGTTTTTCCGGAACAACGCGTTTTGCAGACTGATCCGGTTCTCTACGAGAAGGTGTCCCAGCTGGTCTTCACCAAGGCGCAGTCGCCCTTCAGGGATGGGCGCGTAGGCAACGCGGCCGGGGCCGTAGTTCTGCTCGTTGTCGCGGCCATAGATGATTTTTGCACCGGTAACGGCGCCGACATTGCTGGGAATTGAAGAGAACAGCGTAAGCTGCTTTTGCAGTTTACCGGGCAACCACAGATCGTCACTGTCCTGGAAGGCGATATAGTCTCCTTTGGCGTGACCTAGGCCGGTATTTCGCGCGGCTGCAGCGCCACCGTTTCGTAAGCGCCTTACATAAGTTATCCGACGGTCATCCACGCTGCGAACGACGCGCTCAATATCTTCCGTGGAAGCGTCGTCGACAACGATCAGCTCCAAATCCTCATAGGATTGCGAGAGCACGCTGTTCATGGCTGCCACCAGGCAGTCGCTTCGATTATACGTGGGTAGGATCACCGATATTTTCATCAGAAGAAGAATCCACACAATTGAAACCGGCGTAACGGCGCAACACGACCCTTCTTCCCTATGGGACGATCACGAGCGACACAATTTATCTTTATTCGTGAGGGCGATGCCATCAGGCTTGCACGGAATATCCAGCCGATTAAACGCTCCCCATTTGGATGATCCTTCGTGCGACCGATAGTCGGTTTCCAGGCCGCCTACAGACGGGCAAGCAAGCATAAGAGGTATGCCCTCATTCGAAGCCCCGCCACTTCAGCGACGTAAATCGAAGTTTATTTCTGCCAAAGAGTTGGACACACTTCCAACTCTTCTGGGGGGGTGTTTTGAGATCGCCATGAGACACTGGGTAACACTTGAACTGCTGCTTGCCGCCGCCTGGCTCCTCCCGGCTGCGATCGAAATGCGTGGGGCGGCCGATGCCGTAGCGCAAGAAAGGTCGCAACTGGTGCGCGCATCGGCGGCGCGCGCTGAGGCCGGCGCCTATCCCGAGGCAGCGAACACCGGCGTACCCGCAGATGTGAACCTCCTCCCTGCCACGCGTTTCAGCCTTGAGGTCGCCGGGGAAACGCTAAGTGGCCTGGATTTTCAGGGGCCGGTCACGATCGCGGCTCCCAACGTGACGCTCCGGAATTGCCGCATAACCGCCAAAGGGTGGGCGGCGTTAGACATCCGCGCGGACGGAGTGACCGTAGAAAATTGCGAGATAAATGGTCAAAGCACGCCTGGTACTCGGGGGATCAGCGTTTCCGGCCGCAATGTTTCGATCCGCCGCTGCGACATTCATCACGTGGAAGACGGGATCTACCTGACCGAGACTGAAAAATTATCCATTGAAAACAATTATATACATGACCTGCAATCCGATTGGGGAGAGCCCCATTTTGACGGAATTGCCGCGGATGGAGGCATATCGGATGTCCTCATCCGCGGCAATACGGTGATCAATCCGCACCAGCAAACATCGGCGGTCATGCTGAGCAACTATTTCGGTCCCATCTCCGGCGTCTTGATCGAAGGCAATCGACTTATAGGCGGCGGATACACCGTTTACGCTGACGGCCAATTCACTGACAGCAAAATCTCCGACGTTACGTTCCTGGGCAATAGGCTGGGACGAGGTTACTACGGATACGCCTCCATCCAGAAAAACTCCCCAAAATGGTCCGGAAACATTGACGACAAGCTTGGGACGCCGGTGAACCGGTGAAATGTGCGAGACAAGGGGCGCCACGATCGCATCCTTTAGCCGGTGCTGTCCGGGCCGCGCTTTCAAGGAGGGTGAAAGTAATGGCAACGTCCAGCAGAAGTTGAAGCGACCTCGGCTGAGACGAGAAATTCCTGGCACCCGGGGACCAGCTTTTACTGTATTTTACATACAGGCCACAAAAATACACTTTCTCGTTTCATCGAGCCAGCAAATTCATCCTTAGATGAGCGAAATGTCGTTTTGCCTGCTCAATCGCCAGGGCCTAAAAAAGAGGCAGGATTCGTCATTCCACGGTCGGCAATACATAAAACACTCCAAGGATCCCCCAAAAAGATAGGGGGTATGCTTAGGGATAATATTTTACCTCTATTGGGTGATCAGGCATTTTTCCCTTGAAAAACAAACAGTTCACGAAATTACTCTAAAGCTATGCAATCTCGTAAGGATCGGTTAATATAAGCAGGTACGCATAGAAAATCTTCGTTTTATTGATCATGTATAAAAGGGCTCAAGGCCCGCATTAAAAACTGGGGCTAGCACATGCGCTGTGTAAAACACCTCGAATGGATCGGGGCCGGTGAGCATGTGTCTTTAAGGGAGTAAGGTACCTATGAACTCGCTGACAATGACGAATGGCAAGCCAGTACAGAACAGTCTTTTTCATGCAGCACCAACAATCGACCCATCCCACACTCTGGACGATACCGATCACGTAACGCGAGGACGTTCGCTGCTGATCATCGACGACCGCGCGCTTGATCGGCAATGCCTTGCCTACTGCATATCTGCCCACAAGATGGATATGGACGTTCTGGCATTCGGCTCGATCAATGAGTGGGAACGCAAGCGCCACGACTATCCCCCGCTGGCTGCAATTCTGTTGAACGTGGGAGGCAAGAAAATTGCCGAACCGGCCGTTGCCGAGGAAATCCGCAGGCTATCTTCGGCGTTGGAAGCGCCAATCATCGTATTGGCCGATACCGATGAGCTCTCGCAAATCATGAAGGCGCTCGAATGCGGTGCCAAGGGCTATATTCCTTCTTCAGTCAGCATTGACGTTTGCATCGAGGCGATTGCCCTTTCAATGGCAGGCGGTATCTTCGTTCCGGCCAGCAGCGTCTTGGCCATGCGCCAGGCGATCGAATCTGGCAATCCAGCCGCGCGGCCCCTCGCCGGCATGTTCACCGAACGACAGGCTGAAGTGGTCGAGGCGCTGCGGCGCGGAAAAGCCAACAAGATCATCGCCTATGAACTGAACCTGCGGGAAAGCACCGTAAAGGTCCACATCCGCAACATCATGAAGAAGGTCAAGGCGACCAACAGAACCGAGGTGGCCTACAAGATCAAGGATCTTTTCCCGCTTACGGTCGAGAGTATGAACGCAAGTGAACACTAGCACTTGATCGAGGCCCTTTAGCCGAAAAGAGATAAATCTACGCACTAAGGCAAAGCACCAGACCGTGCTTTGCCTTCTCTTTTGTTTGTCTGAACCGGTTAGAGACCGGTTCCCTTGAGGACGACAGCGGGCGTCCGCATCAATATCCACAAATCGGTGCTAAAGGACATGATGCCGGAGTACCGGGTGTCATGCAGCGCCCGTTCGGTGAAGGTGCACCCATTACGCTCGCTGATTTGCCAAAGCCCGGTCAGTCCTGGGCGCATGTCGAAATAGGCCGTCCCTGGGTAATGTTGGCGCTGCTCGGGAAGCATCGGACGCGGACCAACAAGGCTCATGTCCCCAACAAGTACATTGTATAGTTGCGGAATTTCATCAATGGAGTATTTGCGCAAGCATTTACCCAATCTGGTAATGCGCGGATCGTTTCTGAGCTTCTGCATGGTCTCCCACTCCGCCTTCGCCACGGGATCGGCGGCGAGATACGTTTGCAGCCGCTTCTCTGCATCGGGGGCCATGGTACGAAGCTTCCAAAGATGGAATAATCTTCCCCCTTTCCCGACACGCGGCTGGCGGTAGAAAGCCTTGCCGCCGTCGCTGCGGATCAACACCACACATATTCCAACAATTGCGAGCGCAAACGGCGCGGCCAGCAATGTCACCACGACATCAAAAGCACGCTTGGCGGTGAAATAGAGGAATCGCGGCTTGATCGCCTGGCGATCCGGAACGCTCTGCGGGACAAGCCGCAAGGAGTATTGCATCTCTATTTTTGACATACGCCCTCCAGCAATATGAATTTTTTAAGAACAGTCAGGCTGATCCGACACAAGAGATGAAGAATGAGGTTGTGCCTGAGACAATGATTTCCGTTCTCTTATTTTGTGCGCTGATCCGGAAATCCCTCTATTAATTAGATATTAAACATATTGTAAAGAAACTCAATAAACCTAATCTAAACAATTGGATGTAGGTCGCCCGGCGACAAAGCGATGAGCTCGAACCGAACTTGGAAAAATTCAAACAAAGGCGGGGATTTTTGCCGATGAGGCGCGGTGCTTCTGCCTTGTTGACCGGATCGAGTGGGGGCATCGCGTCAAGGTTGTTGCCAACCAGTTCGCCCTCGCGGTGCAAGGCAAAAACCAAAGAGGACCGGCGCGAAAAGGGAAATCAGGACCGCTCGCGGTTCCAATTTTCCACGAACCGGCTTGAACCGCCGCGTAGCGCCAGATCGAACATTCGGCGCCCCCGGTGAAGGCGAATGCGCGTCAGGCAAACCATCGCGAGCAGGCGATTTCGCATACCCGAGACACGGTCCGTCCTCATGATTTTTATGCTTTCGGCCAGGGGCGAAGCAACCACGATTGCGCAGCCGACGAACCATCGCAACATCGCCTTGCGTCGGCCGGCGACTTTCCCATATTCATGGGCCACGTGCCGGTCCCATCGACGGGCCAGTTCTGCAAAGGATTTGCAGGAGGGCGTCAGAACCCGCGCCTCAGGCAGAAAGGCGATCCGATAGCCCAGACTCGTTGCTCGCTGGCCCCACTCGGTATCCTCCATCGTTGCAATTCCGCCGAAGGGCCCAACGGACTGAAAAACCCGGGCTCGTACGGCCATGTTGCCCGTTGCCGCAAAACCATAGCGTTCCACGTAAACGCGCGCTCGGTAGCTATAAATGTTCTCGTAGGACTCGATTGCGCTCGGGCACGCGGGATTGTCGAGCAGGACTCCAATTTCGCCGCCGATGAGATCGATATCGGGATTCCTGGCCATGTACCCGACAACTGCGCGCACCCACCCCGGTTGCGCAATGCAATCAGAATCGATGAACGCAAGTATCTCAGCCCGGGCGAGAGAGGCGCCCAAATTGCGCGCAGGGCCTGGACCGGGAAGAATTTCGCGCTCCAACCGCAGATTTTGAATGTGAGAACACGCAGCCGCAGGCATTTCGGTTGAACCATTGTCGACGACGATGATCTCGAACGGGATGCCGTCTGCGTGCTGCGCATTCAAGGAAAGAAGGCAGCGACGCAGATCGTCGGGCTCGTTGAGGTGCGGAATGATCACGCTGAGCTGCAAGGGATCGTCCATCAAATCTTCCCGCCGGGTTCAACCAGAATAGGCGGCACAGGCACGCCTCCGCGATTGCGGATGCTCTCATCAGACCATGAACGGGCCGGACGTAGGAAGACGCGCCACCCCCCGCCTTGAGGCGCAGTGCGGCTGAACGCCTGGGTGCAAAATGGGGGGCCGCTCCGCGCCAAGTACGCCTTTTGGGGGAAAGACATGGTCCCACCGATCTGCGTCTTGTCGGCACACGGCTGCACCGTTTGCAAGCGCGTCGAAGCATCAAGGACAAGGCGGGGCAACCGGCTAAAGCCAATTGCCACGCCCGGATAATGCCTAACGCATCGGGTGAGTTGCCATGTCCGAAAGTACTACTTGCGCGGACGGCGACCCCCTTTCCCACCTCATATTGACTATCTATTCCGCAACTGCGAACCGCCGAACAATGACTTCCATCACGACGCCAATCTGGTTCCGGGAGTTGAGTGTCTGCGCAATGGGCAACATAGATATACGCGACATACGTTTCTACCGTTCGATCCTGCTGCAGAGGATGCCATATGTGTTGGCGATTGCCGCCACCGTATTTGTATCTGCGGTATCGGTGGCGTTGCTTCTCTCACCCGTATACCGTGCAAGCGCCAAAATTCTGGCGGAGTCTCCGCAAATACCGGCTGAACTGGCTCGTTCAACAGTTCCGATAGGCGCGGTCGCGCAGCTGCAGATCCTTCAACAACAGATCACGACGCGGGCCGACTTAATTGCCCTTGCGCAGAAGCTGCATGTCTATGACGATAGCGAGAAGCAGCCTGACGGAGACGATATCGTCAAAGACATGCGCGCTCGTATTGCGTTCGAGCAACTGCAGCTTGACCCACAAGGTGACGGTGCGTCGATCTTCAGCGTATCATTCCAGGCCAACGAGCCGGATCTTGCCGCAAACGGTGCCAACGAACTTGCTGCGATGATCCTGGGCAGAAACCAGCGTCAACGCACCGATCGTGCAGGAAGCACGCTGCAATTCTTCAACCGGGAGGTCTCCCGACTGGGCTCCGATTTGAGCCGGCTCGAGGCAGATATCCTCAAGTTCAAGACCGAACACAAGGACACGCTGCCCGACAGCCTTGAATTTCACCGCAGCCAGCAAAGCAGTCTCCAGGACAGGCTGATCGCTCTGGAACGCGAAGAATCCGATCTCCGCACCAGGCGGAGCAGCCTTGTCGCCACGTACGCTACTTCTGGGCAGCTTGTCGGCGCCGTTTCGCTCACGCCGGAACAGCAAATGCTCGCGGAGCTGAACAGGGCATTGTCCGAGCAACTACTGATTTTCTCGGAAGCAAGCCCAAACATTTCAGCGCTTCGCCTTCGGATCGCCTCGCTGCAGAACAGTCTGCTGGCCATCAAGCCAGAAGGCACGAAGAAGGCGGGAGCGGCCGCTACGCAGGGCACGCCGTTTGGCCTTAACCTGCAGCTTTCGGATGTCGACAAGCGTCTTCAGGCCGTGGCAGCAGAGAAGGTATCCGTCGCCCGGCGCATAGAAGAACTGACCCAGGCGATCAGTGGCACGCCGGCAAGCGAGACCGTCCTGAATTCGCTTGAGCGGAACCGGGAAAACATACAGACGCAATATAACGCCGCAATCGCAAGGCGCGCAGAAGCGTTGACCGGCGAGCAGATAGAGATGCGTTCGGACGGTGAGCGCTTCTCGGTTCTCGAAGCAGCGACGCCGCCCAGCCAGCCGATCCGCCCGCAACGGAAGCGACTAGTGGGCCTCGCCTCCGTTGCCGGGATCGGACTCGGACTGGCTTTTGTCGTTTTACTCGAAGTGTTCAATAAAAAGGTTCGCAGGCCGGTGGAACTGGAGCGCCTGCTTCAATCTCCGCCGTTGGCCACGATCCCAAATATCAGCCTCCCCGGCGAGCTTCCGCCCTCAAGACTGAGGCGCCGCATCGCGGCAATGATCGCCGTCGGAGTGATACCGATCTCCTTCATCGTTGCTGACCCTGTCTGGATGCAGTCACCTTCAACCGACCGGGAAACCATCGCCGAGCAGATATAAGTCCAATGCATATTTTCAGTATCGCCCAACACGAACTGTACTTGTCATCAGGATCAGAGTTGAAAACATGAAGCACGTTCCGCCATCACTGCAGGAGACCCGGCGCTTTCACAGCACGGACCGGCTGACAGAGCAGGCAATTCAGGCCTGCACGCGGCTCGGACGCGAAATCGCCTGGGAAAACTTGTCGCCGCTTGATCTTGACCAGGAAAGAGCACTTCAAAACCGCATCGTCACCATAGGCCGTGCCGATCCCGCGCACGCCCCGTTTGATATGTTGCGGACTCGGGTGCTGCAGAATCTGCGCCAGAACAACTGGACTTCCGTGGCGATCACATCGCCGACTCCCTCCTGCGGAAAATCGCTTGTCGCGCTCAATCTGGCGTTCAGCCTTGCCCATCAGGAAGACTGCCGGACACTGCTGATCGATCTCAATCTGAAACACCCCGCAATCGGCGCGATGCTTGGCGTGAGAGCTCCAGCGTCGATGGAGGAGTTTCTGAGAGGCCACACCGCAACCCATAACCTTTTCCTGCGGCACGGGCACAATCTGGCGATCGGCACGAACCATCAGCCCGTACAGTTTTCAGCGGAACTGCTGCAATCCCAGGACGCGGCAAGAATACTGCAGGACCTGCAAGCGAAGCTTGAACCGGATGTGATCCTGTTCGACATGCCCGCAGTGCTCGCAAGTGACGATGTTACGGCTTTCCTGCCCAACGTGGATTGCGCGATCCTGGTTGCAGCAGCCGACAGCAGCACCTTCGACGAAGTGGACGAATGCGAGCGGTATCTGGCGGAACGCACCAAGGTGCTTGGCGCAGTCTTGAACAGATGCAGGTACACCGACCGGTGACCGGGGCATTCGTGTCGATGACTCTGAAGATCTCTCTTTCCGAAGCGCTATGAACACAGACTATAAGGAGATGGCGATGCGCAAGATACTGATCGTCTATGGCACCCGCCCGGAGGCGGTCAAGATGGCACCCCTGATCGGCGAACTCGCTCGTTCGAGCCATTGCAGGCCAATCGTCGCAGTTACAGGTCAACATCGCGAAATGCTTGATCAGGTCAACCGATTGTTCGACATCCAACCTAGCCATGATCTCAATATCCTGACGCAATCGCAAAGCCTCGAAAACGTCACGACTCGTGTTTTGATTGGAGTTTCGAACGTCATTGAGACGGAAGCACCCGACGCTCTTCTGGTCCAGGGCGACACGACAAGTTGCTTTGCCGCTGCATTGGCCGCGTTCTACCGCAAAATCCCGTTGATCCACCTTGAGGCGGGCCTGAGGACCGGCGATCGCCACAACCCCTTCCCCGAGGAAATCAACCGGCGCCTCACAACCCAACTCGCGGCGCTGCACCTGGCGCCGACCCGGACATCGAAGCAAAATCTTCTGAATGACGGTGTCGCCGAATGCGAAATCGTCGTTACGGGCAACACCGTCATCGATGCCCTGCTGCAGGTGTCGGGGCGAAACAGCTCAAGTGAAAATCCCGACCTCAACCGGATCAGGGGTAGAAAGAGCGTTCTGATAACCGCTCATCGGCGCGAATCCTGGGGGGAACCGATGGCACAGTCCGCTCGCGCCATCGCGCGGCTGGCGCGGATATTTCCGGAGATTGCCTTTCTCCTTCCAGCCCATCTCAATCCGGCTGTGCGCGACGTCCTGCTTCCTCCGCTTGCCGGGCTTGAAAATGTGGTGATTACACAGCCGCTCGATTATGGCGACTTCGTCAAGGCCATGCGCGACTGCACGATCGTGCTCACCGATAGCGGCGGCGTCCAGGAAGAAGCCCCCAGCTTTGGCAAGCCGGTCCTGGTCATGCGTGACACAACCGAACGTCCGGAGGCCGTCGCAGCCGGCACTGTGCGGCTCGTCGGTACGAGCGAGGATCGGATCGTTGCCGAGGTGACTAGCCTTTTGACGGATCGACGTGCTTACCAGAAGATGGCGCGCTCCATAAACCCTTACGGTGACGGACAAGCCGCGATGCGCTCCGTTCAGGCTATCGAGCATTTCTTTGGGTTGGCAGACCGACCAGCCGAGTTCGGGCCTGCTACAGAACCGGCGCCGACACGGGTGGTCGCGGCCTGAGACGATCGAGAGCGAGGCGACATCCCCAAGAAGCAGTCCGGATGTTTTGAACACCAAAGGCGACCGGAGGGTCGCCTTTGGTTTATCGCGGTTCATGACAAGCAGGCATCCAAGGCCGCACTACAGCCCCCGCGCGTCAAACACGGCGCGCGGCCCTGTAGCACACGTCGGATCACAGAAGGAAATAGCCCTTCGACAGCGACACTGCATCATCAAGATGAACGGCGAAATCGGCATTCCTGTCACCATTGGTGTCACCATATACATAGGTGTCAGAGGCCTGCTTGACGTAACGTAGTTCGCCGGCCTTGCCAGTGAAGGCAGCAGTACCGAGGTAGGTGAAAGCTTGATCGCCGGACGCTGCCGAATTGGCGTCGATGTCCGCCAGATCAATCCTGTCACCGCCGGTGCCCGAGAAGTCGAAGATCGAATCTCGGCCCGTCGATGCAGACGTGCTCTCACTCGCCGCATTGAAGACGAAGGTATCGGCGCCCGAGCCGCCCACCAGATCATCCGCGCCGAGACCGCCATAAAGCGCGTCACTGCCGCCGCTGCCCTTGAGGACATCATCGCCGGCGCCGCCGGAAAGCAAATTGGCACCCGTATCGCCATAGAGCTTGTCGGCAAAACTCGAACCGGACAGCCGCTCGATCGACACATAGGTGTCGCCCTTGGCGTCGCCCGTGTTGTTCGCAGCGTTGGCAAGGCTTGCCGTAACGCCGGTCGCGGCGCCGATGTAGGAGGCGGTATCCGTGCCTGCTGCGCCGTCGAGCTTGTCGGCACCACTGCTGCCGTTCAATACGTTGCTTTCGGTATTGCCCTGCAGGGTGTCGCCGAAGCCGGAGCCGAGCAGTTTTTCGATGCTGGTGAACTTGTCGCCAGTTGCATCGCCGCCGGATGCGGTGCTTGCTCCAAGATTGACCTTCACGGCAGCGTTCGATCCGGAATAGCTTGCCGTATCGGTGCCTGCACCGCCATCAAGAACGTCCGCGCCGGCACCGCCCTTGAGCAGATCATCGCCGCCAAGCCCGTTGTAGGTCTCGCTGCCCGCATTGGATTTTCCGGTGACCGGCAAGATGTCATCACCTGCGGTGCCCGTGTAGACGGTTGACGTGCCGGTATCTGTTCCAGTGTCGGTGCCCGTGTCCGTACCGGTGTCGGTGCCCGTGTCCGTACCGGTATCCGGCAAGGTGTTCAGGTCGGTGTTTCCGTACATCACCGGGTTGTTGCCATAGAGCGCAAAATCACCCCATTGACCGTCGCCGACCTGGTTGTTGATGATCTTGATCGAGCTGTCATCGACGGCGCCGCCACCAAAAGTGTCATCGAGATAAACGGTGTAGCCACCGCCCGCCAGGCGATTGTTTTCAACCGTGATGTTCGACAAGCCACCAGCCCAGTTGTCGAGCATCACCGCCGAGGTCTGGCCGTGATCGACGACGACGGTGTTGTGGACGATGTCGATGTCGTGACCGCCATTGACCTCGANGCCGTCGTAATGGGCTTCGGCGGTGCCAAGGAAGTTNTGGATGTAGTTGTCGCGAATATCCGACGGACCGGCCACGGTGATGCCGTTTTCGACGCCGTAGATGTCGTTGCCNATAAACGTACCGTGACCGTAGATGCCGTTCTGGCTGAGGCCCTTGCCGTTGATTTCACTGTTCTGCAGCGTGAAGCCGCTCGCATCGTCCATGACCCGGATCGCCGTCCATGCACCGGTGGACGTCAGCTTGATATTGCTCAGCGTAACGTTCTGGGCGTCGATGACGATATCGCCGGTCACTTCCATGTTGCTGATGACGGCATTGTCTTCGGTGATGTGAAGCGTGCCGTTATACTGGGTCAGCGTCGCGCCGGACGTGACGCCCGTGTTGGTTGCATCTGGAAAATCTGCCACTGTTGTTATAGCCTTTCTCCTCAGCCCTTAAACCCCGTTTCAAGATGGTCTTACTGCTAAGCCGACTACCTCTTTTTTGGTAAGCCGAACCTATAAAACGGAGACCTATTGCAACTTCCAACGTTGTGCAATGCAGTAGGAACAGGCCCATAAAAGCCAAAAGTCGGCGCCTTATAATCGCCGTAATAAATTGAATTAGACATTGCTACTATGAAATAATTGGTTAATTTCCGGCGGCTACCGAAAAAATAAAGTTTTCAAAATTTTTAAATAATCATACAAAAGCGCAACCTGCAGTCTGACTACTGCGCTGAAACTATTTGCAAAAAAATTTCAAACTCCACGCGATCGTCTCGCCGGGCAAATAAGCCATCTTTTTTTCTGAAAAAATTTTCTCGGCAACCTAAGAGTATAAGAACGCTCGGCTCAACCGCATTTCGGCGGTTTTTCCACGCACACGGGCGGTGAAAGAGACGAAACAGGGCTGCTGGGCAGCCGATACGTCCGGTGATTCGAGAAAGTCGGAGCTTACAAACAGGGGATATAGGCTATTGGACAGCGCCAAGCCGTTTTAGGTCGGCCTGGAGACCGTCGCTCAAGCCGACCGCGGCCCTGAATGCCGAGCGATGCCCCAATCCGACTGCCAGGCGGATCGCCTCACCGATGATGATCCCGAGCCGAAACAATACCGACGCCGACGGGTTATGGTACCGCCGATAATACTTGATGCGATTGGCCGTCATAAGAGCGGTGAGGAACGGGCTGCTGTGGTAGTCGCCGCCAATGTGGACCGCCAAGGCCTGCGGAACATACAGAACCTCAAGGCCTGCTGTCCGGACGCGGCGAAGATAATCAACCTCCTCGCTATAAAGGAAGAAGCTCTCATCCCATTCACCGACCGCTTTACGAGCTTCGGCGGACACCAACAGGATGGCGCCGGTTGCCCATTCGATCGGGCCTCCCTCGCGGTAGACGGCAGCTCCATCGACAATTTCACCAAGCCCCAATCGTGCAGCGAGCGTGCCTCCCAGCAGCGCCTCCGACCATGCGGTAACCAAAGACGGCTCGCGGCGGATGGACCTCGAAATGCCGCCGTCCTCTCCAAGGACCTGCGGCACCGCTACTCCGGCTGAACGAAGACCTGCGTACAGACTGCTTATGCAGCCCCGCTGCAGGCGGATGTCCGGATTGAGAACGAGCAGATCGGTAGACGGATCAATAGTCGCGGTCGCGGCATTGATGGCGGCTGAGTAGCCGGCGTTGCGACCCGTTCGAATAACCCTAGCGCCGATCGGGTGAGCGAGGGCGAGATCGACGGAGTGATCGTGCGAGTCGTTGTCGACGACAATCACTTCATATTGCTCGACGCCTTCGAGCCCCGCGTTCAGACTATCCAGCAAACCGGATAACACAGAAGCGCTGTTGTAGGTGACCGTGACGACAGCAAGTCTGCGCGCAACCAGGGCCGCGGCTGCGCTGCTGCCTGTATGATGTTCCTGTTGTCTCGTTGAAGCGTCCATCTTGCGCTCTCGCATCCACACCCGACATGGCACTTCCGCAATCCTTGTAGAAAAAGAGCCCGGGCCGGAAGACGGTCGAGAGACGTAGCAGAAGACCCGTTCGGAGCGAACGCTAATCCGGAATGCTAAACGGCATCCAATCCGGGTAAGCCGATCGATGTATCCCAATACCATTGGCGGCATGCGGATGCCGGGTCGGTAAGCCTTTG
Source organism: Rhizobium giardinii bv. giardinii H152 (assembly GCF_000379605.1). Classification (GTDB taxonomy): domain Bacteria; phylum Pseudomonadota; class Alphaproteobacteria; order Rhizobiales; family Rhizobiaceae; genus Pararhizobium; species Pararhizobium giardinii. The sequence goes on from NZ_KB902746.1 coordinate 85,437, forward strand.
AGTGCGCTGGAATATCTGCGGGGATTTTCTAGCATGTCGTCGACGCGTCGATTTTTCGCGTCTTTGGACGATGCGCCCGTTTTCGCCTTGGTGAGCGGCCATCTCCTCTAAACGCGAGTGCGAGGGGTTTTCATGCCAATTGATTTTCAGCATTCATTGTCTGCGAGAACACAAAACGCTCCATCGGAAAACAGTAGTCACAGCAGCCCTGCACCCGAACTGCGCCGCATCGGCACGCTCGACAGGCTGGAAGCCATTGAATTGACGTCGCGTGAGGGGCAGGCCCAGGTCGTTCAATTGCTGGGCATCGCATTGCGAGGCTTGCCGCGCATGCATAACGACGGAGCATTCGGCCACACGTTGCGCGCGGTCAAAGACGGATCCCACTCGTCGGAACGGCTCGAAGGCGACAGTCTTCGCTATGCGGCTATCGTTGCCCTCGGCCTATCCTACGCCGACGAGGGAATTCAGCAGCAGATACTGAACGGCAGCACGGCGTCCGAACTGGCCCATGCATGCGCCGCACGCGCCGAAACATCTGCCGACACGGGCGCTGTGGCGCTGGCCGCCTGGGCGGCCGCCGAGGCAGGGCGATTTCATGCAGCCCCACTCTTTCGAAAGCTTCGTCTGCTCCCTGCCTCCCACGCCCCCATCGCGACGGTTCACTGTGCATGGACATTGACGGCCGCGCTGGCGGCAGAACAATTCGGCGACACGCAGGATCTGACCGCGTTCGCCGCAAAACGGCTGATGTCGGGATTATCCCCGGCGGGGCTGTTTCCCCACATGCTCCCCGCGTCGGTAAGCGGACGCTTGCGGGCCCATGTCGGTTGCTTTGCCGATCAGGTCTACCCGATACAGGCACTGTCTCGTCTTCATATGGCCCGCGGCGATGTCTCGGCGCTGTCGGCCGCCGAGGCATGCGCGGAACGGATTTGCGCCTTGCAGGGGGCCGCCGGGCAATGGTGGTGGCACTATGATACGCGCGACGGAAGCGTGGTCGAAGGCTACCCCGTCTATAGTGTCCACCAGCACGCGATGGCGCCGATGGCATTGCTCGATCTCAGGGAGGCAGGAGGTTTCGACCACTCCGGGGCGATCGCCAAAGGTCTGCGGTGGCTCGATAGGCATCCCGAGGTCGCGGTACCGCTCGTTGTTCCCGAAAAAGGCGTGATCTGGCGTAAAGTGGCGCGCCGCGAACCCCGCAAGGCAGTGCGGGCAATTTCTGCCGTCACGACCGCATTGGTTCCCGGCCTGCATATGCCGGCCCTTGATGTGCTTTTTCCTCCCAATCAAGTGGATTTTGAATGCCGCCCCTATGAGTTGGGCTGGCTGCTATACGCGTGGCTCTCGGGCGAAGTGGTCACCAGGCTGGCCCCCGGCTCGGCAAAGGCCACGCCTGCAAAGGAGATCTGAGATGCAGGCGCAACGTCAGCTTTTGTTCGGCATGTATATGGACGCCATGCGTATGGACGAGGTGATCGAACACTGCCGTACGGCGCTCATCACAAGGCGGCCGATCCTTCTTGGGGTTCTCAATGCAGCCAAGGTCGTGGAGTTGCGCAGAAATGCTGCGCTACGTGAATCGCTGATGGAGTGCGATCTTTTGCTGGCGGATGGCCAATCCATCGTTTGGGCAAGCAAGTTGCTTGGTCGGCCGCTGCCTGAACGTGTTGCAGGGATCGACATTTTCAGTCGACTTCTCCTCCTTGCCCACAAGGAAGGCCGCTCCGTCGCATTTTTGGGGGCAAAGCCGGATGTTCTCGCGGAGATGCTACACGTCGTGGCACGGCGCTTTCCCGGTCTGAAAATCGCCTACAGTCATCACGGATATTATGAGGCCGCTGAAGCGGGGCAGATCGCAGCCGGAATCAGGGAGTCCGGCGCCGACATGCTCTTCCTCGGAATGACGTCGCCGAAGAAGGAGATATTTCTAGGCTCCTACGGTGCCTCCCTCGGCGTGCCGGTGATGCACGGCGTGGGTGGTTCCTTCGACATCATGGCGGGCCTGACAAAAAGGGCGCCGATTGCCTGGCAGAAGTGTGGCATGGAATGGGCGTACAGGCTGCTGCAGGAACCCAGGCGGCTCTGGTGGCGTTATCTGAAGACAAATACGAGCTTCGCCCAGCTCACCGCCCGTGAAATGTTCCATCCCGATCATCCCTTCCTGGCTGGGGCAAACCATCGTGTAACATCCGGCAGTCCGATGCTCCCGGACGCCCAACTTCGGAGCATTGCCGATGACTGACGTGTTCAAGGGCCGATTGGCCATACTGGGAATGGGATATATCGGCCTACCCACCGCCGTTGCCATCGCAACGCGCGGCATCGATGTGATCGGGGTCGATGTCAATCCGGCGGCCGTTGCGGCAGTGAGACGCGGCGAAGTTCCTTTCGTCGAGCCGGATCTCGCCGTAGGCGTCAGCGGCGCTGTCGCGATGGGTCGATTGACCGCCACAACCGAAACACCAGAAGCAGACGCTTTCATCATCGCGGTGCCAACCCCGTTCAACGAGGACCGAACCGCCGATTTGTCCTATGTCAAAGCCGCCGCCGAGCAGATCGCTCCCATGCTGCGATCGGGAAACATCGTGGTGCTCGAGTCCACGTCCCCTCCCGGCACCACGCAAAAGGTGTGCGATTGGATCGGCGCCCTGCGACCGGATCTCAAAATGCCGCGGGACGGCGAAACGGGTGCAGACATATATGTCGCCCATTGCCCGGAGCGTGTTCTTCCCGGCCGCATCATGATCGAGATCATCACCAATGACCGCGTCGTCGGTGGTTTGACGCCGAGATGCGCCGAAAAGGCGGCGTCCATCTATCGGCTGTTCGCTCAAGGCGAAATTCTGCTAACCGATGCGGCAAGCGCCGAAATGGCCAAGCTGGTTGAAAACGCCTATCGCGATGTCAACCTTGCTTTCGCCAATGAAATTTCCCTGATCAGCGAATCCCTTCATATCGACGTGTGGGAAGTGATCCGCTTGGCCAACCGGCATCCGCGCGTCAACATTCTCAACCCGGGACCAGGCGTCGGCGGCCATTGCATTCCTGTTGATCCGTGGTTCATCGTTTCCGCCGCGCCGCAACTCTCGCGCCTGATCCGCACGGCGCGCGAGGTCAATGACCATCGACCGCACCATGTCGCCGCCCAGGTCGTCGAGAAGGCGAAAAGGTTCCGCTCACCGACGGTGGCGTGCCTGGGCCTGACCTTCAAGGCAAATGTCGACGATGTTCGGGAAAGCCCGGCGATCGAGGTTGTAGGGCTCATCGCCAAAGCGCTCCCGGAGGTGGATATCTTCGTCTCGGATCCCTATGTCAGCGTCATGCCCAGGCAGCTGTCGGAATACAGCAATCTCCGTCTGGAGGGTGCCCATCAGGCAGTCGAGCGCGCGGACATCGTCGTCCTTCTTGTCGAACATGAGCCATTCAAGGCCATAAGGCATACACGCCTTGGCGGCAAGGTTATCTACGACACGCGTGGCGCGTGGCACTGAGAAATGCTAATGCTTCCAGTCTGATGATGGCTGAAAGGGAAGGGCGTCGGGCGGATGGCGGACTTCGACATCGTGGTTATCGGCGGCGGCATTGTCGGACTGTCAACGGCGATGCAGCTGTCGCGGCGCTTTCCTGGCAAAGCCATAGCGGTTCTTGAAAAGGAGCCGATCCTTGCCGGCCATCAGACGGGACGCAACAGCGGCGTCATCCACGCTGGCGTCTACTATGAACCCGGCAGCCTCAAAGCGCAGTTTTGCAGGCAGGGCAGCGCGGCAACGATGCGCTTCTGCGAAGAGTACAGCATACCCTTCGAACAGCGCGGCAAGCTGCTTGTGGCGACCAGCGCAGAGGAACTGCCGCGTATGGAGAAGCTCCATGAGCGCGCACGCGCCAACGGACTCGAGGTTCACCGTGTTGGAAAAGACGAGTTAACCGAGCGCGAGCCACATATAACCGGCCTTGGGGCCCTGTTCATCCCCGCATCCGGCATCGTCGACTATGGCAAGATCACGCGCCGCATGGGGACAATCCTGACCGAGGCCGGCGGCACGATCATGACCAACTCTGACGTTCGCGATCTCAGTGAACAACCCGATAGCGTCGAGATTGTTCTGAACGACGGCGCTCTGCTTCGCGCTCGCCATGTTGTTGCCTGTGCCGGCATCAATGCCGATCGGCTGGCGCGACTGTGCGGCCTCGCCGCCGAGCTTGCCATCATCCCTTTTCGAGGCGAATACTTCCGCCTGAGCCCCAGCCTGAACCGTATCGTTCAACACCTGATCTATCCGATTCCGGACCCGTCTCTGCCGTTTCTCGGCGTGCATCTGACGCCGATGATCGGCGGCTTCGTGACGGTCGGCCCGAACGCCGTTCTGGCCTTTGCCCGTGACGGCTATCGATTTGGCGATATCAATTCCAGGGATCTCTGGGAAATGGCCCGTTTCCGAGGTTTCCGCCGGATGATCGTCGACAATATACGCTCCGGGCTGGCGGAGATTGCCAATTCGCTCAGCCGTCGGCGCTATCTTGCCTTATGCCAGCGCTACTGCCCGGAACTGGAGCTGACCGATCTGCATCCGCATCCAGCCGGCATCCGCGCCCAGGCCGTCAACCGCGACGGCCGTCTGTTGCATGATTTTTTGATCGAACGGACGGCGCGCACTGTCCATGTGCTCAATGCGCCGTCACCCGCCGCCACGTCGGCATTGCCGATCGGCAGGCACATCGCCGACATTGCGGGCGCGCATTTCAACTACGCGTAATCTCCGGACCGGGACTGGCAGGAACAGGCCGCCACTCGTTGCGGGTCAAAGACGCGCGCTGTCATTCGGGAGCGGAACCTCAGCCAAAGTGATAACTGGATCGGCGCGCGCTTTAGACTACGCTAATGCTTTATCGCCAACCGTCCGGGATCGCGACGCGGATGTGCACCAGGGGGGAGCCAGCCATTAACGCCAACGACAACTACCTGAATTCCGGGCTCGCTGAAGATCACCGTGCGTTCGGCTGTCAGAGCGACCCCGGTGACCGTAAGCCCAGTCTCCCCGGCTCACGCCGGCGGGTGATCGCAGTTTGCCTCGCCTTTGCCGCGGTTGGCGCCGCCGGCCTTCTCTGGATGAGCCATTCTGTGGACTCCGCGGCGATTGAAACCGGCAAGTGACAGGACATCCTGGACGTCGGGACGGCGCCGCATCGTCCACCCGTCAAGAAGCGTCGCGGGCTGCTGTTTCGACTGCTGCTCACAGTGGCCGCCGTTTCGTGCAGCAGCGGCAGCGTCACGACCGCGGATCTTGCTGTTCGGTTAACCACCCTAATCACATCGGTGGAGCGACCGCGATGCCGGATACCACCGATTGGGGTCGTTCGCCGGCACAAGAAAATTGGCAAGATGGTTGGGTCAATACCGGGGTCAATCAGTTCCAAAATGACGATCGAGGCCGCCGCAGGTTGAGGAAATTTCGGTGTGTACTTTGCCTTCAAACAGCATCTGGCAACAGAGAGAAGGAATGGGATTCGGATGAAAGGCGATAACCGGCTCCCCGTAATCGTGTTGTCGGGTTTTCTTGGCGCGGGCAAGACGACGATACTGAACCATGTCCTGCGCAATCGCGATGGACTGCGCGTCGCTGTCCTCGTCAACGACATGAGCGAGATCAACATCGATGCGGATCTCGTTCGCGAGGGTGGAGCCGATCTGTCGCGCACGAACGAGACGCTGGTCGAACTCAGCAACGGATGCATATGCTGCACACTCCGCGACGACCTGCTCGGCGAAGTTCGCAGGCTTGCTGCTGAGAAGCGCTTCGATTACCTCGTCGTGGAAGCGACCGGTATTGCAGAACCCCTGCCGATTGCGGCAACTTTTTCCTTCCGGGACGAAGCGGGTGCGGCTCTGTGTGATGTCGCCAGGCTCGACGCCATGGTGTCGGTCGTTGACGCGGTAAACCTGCTCGCCGACTATTCCAGCTTGGATTTTCTGAGCGATCGCGGCGAAACGCGGGACGCGAACGACAAGCGTACCCTGGTCGATCTTCTCGTCGAGCAAATCGAATTTGCCGACATCGTGGTGATCAACAAGATTTCGGAAGTGACGATCGAGACGCGGACCAGCCTGCGCCGGATCATTGCAGCGCTCAACCCTGATGCACGCATCATCGAAACGGACTTCGGCAATCTGCCGCTTTCGTCAATACTTGACACCGGCCTCTTCAGCGAGGCGAAATCTTCACGGCATCCGCTCTGGCACAAGGAGCTCTTCGGCTGGGGGGACCATCTCCCCGAAACGGACGAATACGGCATCACCAGTTTTGTGTACCGCGCGCGCCGTCCTTTCGATCCCGTAAAACTTCAGGATTTCCTTGCGAAGAAATGGCCGGGCCTCATCCGCGCGAAAGGTCATTTCTGGCTGGCGACCCGCCCCGACTGGATCGGTCTGCTATCGATAGCCGGTAAGCAGTGCCGCACGGAGGCGCGCGGCCGGTGGTGGGTGACGGTGCCACGGGCATACTGGCCCCGTCACCCCCAATTCATCACCCAGATCAACCGGCATTGGAGCGCCGCCTGGGGTGATCGCAGGCAGGAACTGGTCTTCATTGGCGCGGGCCTCGACGAAGACACCATCTGCGCAGCACTCGACGACAGCCTGATCGGACAAGAAGGTGGCTTCGATCCGGAGCTTGCACATCACCTACATGACCCGTTTCCGCCGTGGGAGCAGGCGCATGCTGCTTAACAGATCTCAATCATCAACCAAGGGGAGAACACAATGACCAATGAACTCTATGCTGACGGCATCAGCGAAATCACCGTCACCGGGACGATTGTCCGGATCGACCTGATGTCCCTGTCCGCCACGGAACGCGACGCAAACAACAATCCGAAACCAGTGTTTCGCCAACGGATCATCATGCCGGTCGACGCCTTCGCGAACGCCGTGGACCTGATGCAGAAAGCGCTTGGCGGCCTGGTGGAAGCCGGCGCGGTACGCAGGATTGGCGATATCCAGCAACTTCCTGCAGTCGACACCGCATCACAACCGCAGACCTCTGCGAACGCATCGCCGAATTTCAATTAAGCGGAAACGCAGCTATCCCTGGGGCCGGGCCATGAGCACATTTCCGCACACCAACCTGCAATGCCTGGTTCTGGTCGGGCGCCATCATGGCATCGATCTTTCCCCCGAAAGGTTGCTGCATGACTATGCCCTAGGAGACCAGCCCGTCCCCACCCGGAAACTCCTTCGGATCGCGAAGGATGCCGGGCTACGCGCCCGCAGCCTGCGGCTTACATGGCGGACGCTGTTCAAATTGGGCAACGCCTTTCCGGTGCTGGCCGAACTCGAAAACGGAAACTGGGTGGTCATTGCCGGCGTCGCCGGCAGCGACGGCAATGAGATGATCCGGGTCCTTGACCCTCTTGCGGAACGCCCGGAATTCCTCCTTCTCGACGAGCAGCAATTTTCCAGACAATGGCGCGGGTCGGCCGTGCTCGTGAAGCGGAACTATCGCCTTTCAGATGATGACCAGCCCTTCGGTTTTCGTTGGTTCCTGCCGGAAATCGTCCGCCAGCGCAGCCTATTCCGCGACGTCGGATTGGCCGCTTTCATCCTCTACGGACTTGGCCTTGCCACACCGATTTTCTTTCAGCTGATCATCGACAAGGTGCTCGTCCATCAGAGTTATGCGACACTGACGGTCCTCACCATCGGCGTTGCGGTCGCGCTGATCTTCGATGCCGCCTTCACCTTCCTGCGGCGATATCTGCTGCTTTACGCCACCAACAGGATCGACATCCGGGTCGCAACGCGCACATTCGGTCACCTCCTCAATCTGCCGATCGCTCTTTTCGAGCAGGCGTCCGCCGGCGTTCTCGTAAAGCACATGCAACAGACGGGCCGTATCCGCGAGTTCCTGACGGGTCGGCTTTTCCTGACGCTGCTCGACGGGCTTTCCCTGCTCGTCTTCGTGCCGATCCTGGTTCTTTACAGTGTGAAGCTCACTTTCGTGGTACTGGGATTTGCGGCGCTCGTCGGTCTCGTCGTCATGATGTTGGTTGGTCCGTTCCAGCGGCGGCTTCAAGCCCTTTATCGTGCCGAGGGCGAACGCCAAGCCCTGCTCGTGGAAACCGTTCACGGCATGCGCACCGTCAAATCTCTCGCGCTCGAGCCACGCCAGCGGCGGGTGTGGGACGATTGTTCTGCACAATCAATTTCCGTGCGTTTTCGTGTCGAGAAGATTTCGACCATCGCGCAGTCGATCATCGGACTTCTTGAAAAGCTGATGAGCGTCGCCATTATCGGTCTGGGAGCCCTCGACGTGTTCAGCGGCGCCATGACGATCGGCGCGCTCGTGGCGTTCAACATGCTGGCCGGCAGGGTTTCGGGCCCGCTCGTCCAGATCGTGACCATGGTGCACGAATATCAGGAAGTGGCACTTTCCGTTCGCATGCTCGGTGAGATCATGAACCAGCGCCCCGAGCAGTTCGGTCGGGGACGCGGTATAAGACCAGAGCTGCATGGCCGTATCGATTTCGACAAGGTTACCTTCCGCTACGGACCGGATGGTGCGCCCGCGCTCGACGATGTTTCCTTCACGGTTCCCGCCGGCACCGTGTTCGGCATTGTCGGCAAGAGCGGATCGGGCAAGACCACCATTACCCGGTTGATCCAGGGGCTCTACCAGAACCAGCAGGGGATCGTTCGCATCGATGGCTATGACAGTCGCGAGGTCGACCTTGTCCATCTTCGCACCAGCATCGGCGTGGTCCTTCAGGACAACTTCCTGTTCCGGGGCACTGTTCGCGACAACATCGCTGCGGCAAAGCCCGATGCGAGCATCGAGGAAGTTGTGGCGGCAGCGCGCACTGCCGGCGCCGAGGAATTCATCGAGCGGCTGCCGCGCGGCTTCGAATCCATGCTGGAGGAGAACGCGGCCAATCTCTCCGGCGGCCAGAAGCAGCGCCTCGCGATTGCCCGCGCGCTGATCACCAATCCCAAGCTTCTCATTCTCGACGAGGCGACCAGCGCGCTCGATCCGGACAGCGAAGCGATCCTGAGGCAAAACCTGAGCAAGATCGCCAAGGGACGCACCGTGATCATCGTTTCCCATCGTCTGACCACGCTGGTCGATGCCGACGCTATCCTGGTCGTGGAACGCGGCAAGATCGCAGATATCGGCCGTCACGATCAGCTTGTCTCGCGTTGCATGACGTACCGCCATCTGTGGTCGCAACAAACGAGGCAGGTCGCATGAACAAGCGCGCGAAGAAGTCCCAGGAGAACCTCCCCGTTCCCGTAGCGCCCAAGACAGGGCTGGTGGTGCAACGCGCATTGCCGCCCGTTATCGCCGAATTTCAGTCCGACGCAGTCGAACTGGAGGAACGCGTACCGCCAAGAATTGCGCGAATGACCCTTTATGGGGTGACGGCCCTGATCGGCACGGCGATTTTCTGGGCCTGCGTTTCCAAGATCGACGAAGTTGTCGTCGCGCCCGGCAAGCTGATCACGACCCAGCCGACCATCGTCGTCCAGCCGCTGGAAACCTCGATCATCCGCTCGATCGATGTGGCGATCGGCCAAGAGGTTCGTGCCGGGCAGACGCTCGCCAAGCTCGATGCAACGTTCAGCCAGTCGGACGTCGATCAACAAAGGACGAAATTCGCGGCACTCGACGCACAGGTTCGGCGGATCGAGGCAGAGCTTGCCGGTACCGATTATGCCAAGCAGGCAGGCAATTCCGCTGACGAAATGCTGCAGGTACGGCTCTTCGAACAACGCCGCGCCTTCTACGTCGCCCAGCTTCAGAATTTCGATCAGCAGATCGCCGGTCAGGCAGCGGCGATCTCATCCGGCAGGGATCAGGAAGCCGTGCTTGCCACCCGGCGTGAAAACCTGATCCGGATCGAAAGCGCGCGCGAGACGCTCTACCACAACGACACCGGCTCGCTGGTCGCCTTTCTTGGGTCGCGCGATGCCCGCCTCGACGTCGATTCAGACATCTCGGCCCTGCACGGCAAGTCGGCCGAGGCCAAACATTCCCTCGCGAAACTGACGGCCGATCGACAGGCCTTCATCGAGGACTTCCGGCGCGCGTCGATGGAACAACTCGTCGAGTTGCGCAACCAGCGCGACACGATCGGCGAAGAGCTGAAAAAGATGGAGCTGCGCCGCAATATGATCACGCTGACCGCGCCTGCCGACGCGGTCGTCCTCAATCTCGCGGAACGTTCCATAGGGTCTGTCGTGCGCGAAGCGGAGCCTATCGTCACACTGGTTCCGCTCAACGTGCCCCTCGAGGCCGAGGTCTCGATCAGTTCGCGTGATATCGGACGCGTCGCGGTCGACAAGGAGGCTCGGGTCAAGTTCGACGCCTTTCCGTTCCAGAAGTTCGGTACCGCCTCGGGCACGATCAGGACCATCAGCCGCGACGCCTTTACACCATCTGAGGAGGACGCGGCCGCTGGTCAACGGCCGGAGCCGTTCTTCAAGGCGCGCGTTCTTCTGACCGATACGAAACTTCGTGTCTCCGGCGAGCCGGTCAGGCTTCTGCCAGGCATGACGGTGTCCACGGAGATCAAGGTTGGCCGCCGGACAGTGATCTCCTACTTCCTCTATCCTGTGCTGCGCGGGCTCGACAGCGCCATCCGCGAACCGTGACGATCATCATGTCTGATAACCGCACCTGGACCATGGCTGCAGGAGACCACCGGGCCAGTCAGGACGCGCAAGTCCGCACGCAACCCCGCCCCCAACCCATCCGCTGGCGTAGCGCCGGTCTCGTCGAAGATTATCGGGGCTTGGCACGCCCAGGTAGTATAATCCTAAGCCTAAAGGACGAAGTGACATACGAATGAACCAATTTTCATAGCCGGCAATTCAAGGCAGCATGGCGTACGAAATCTGCACAAACCAGCCATTCGAGAACGGAGAGAAATATGTCGTCAAACGAAGAGAGACACCCCCAGCTCAACCGCGCACGGCGTCATTTCCTGGGTCTGGCAGCTGCATCAGGCGCCCGAATTTCCGCGGTGGGCAGCTTCGCGGCGGCAGTGTTTTCATCTTCGGGCGCGCAGGCCAAGGGAAGGAAGTGGTGGAAGAAAGACACCAAACCGGGCGGAGGCACGATGTGCTTCCTGCGGGGCACCGCCATCATGACCCCCACAGGCGAAGTCTGCGTTGAAGATCTTCAAATCGGCGATCGCGTGAAAACGGTGCGCGGCGAAGCCCTGGCCGTCAAATGGATCGGTCGGCATGTCTACAAGAAGACCGGCCCATCCTGGAACGAGGGGGTCATCCCGATCCGCATCTCGCAGCACGCGCTTGACCATCAGACGCCTCACCGGGATCTCTATCTCTCGCCGGGCCACGCCCTTTTCATGGGCGGCGTGCTCGTCAGGGCAAAGGATCTCGTCAACGGGCTATCCATTGCTCCCGCTCTTACCGACCGGGACATGTTTGAATATTTCCACGTCGTGCTCGACACTCACGAAGTGATCCTGGCCGAGGGTGTTCCGGCCGAGACGTTCCTTGTGGAGACGCACAACTACGAGGAGTTCACGAACTTCGTTGAATACGCGCGCCTCTATCCTGCCGGTAAAGGCCAAGTCATGAAGCCTTTCGCACCGATCGTGGGCCGCGATTCCGGCCGAGAACACCTGAAGGCGCTCCTGCCCCAGGGGGTACGTCGTGCCTTTCAGATGCGTGAACTCGTTGAGAACATCCACGAAAGACTTGCGGCACGCGCCGTGCAACTCATGCGCCACAGTTGACGACGTGACCCGCAATTGGCTGGCGCGCCCGGTGACCAGGATCAAATGAAACGGCTCGCCGATGGCGAGCCGTTTCATTTCCAAAAACACGGAACAGACGCTTAATTACTCGGCAGGTTGAAGTCCGGTTGCCGACAGGCCGTCAACGACCTTTCCATCGAGCGCTCGGGCAAGCTGGTCGGTGTCAAGCTCATTCTCCCAGCGTGCAACGACGATGGTGGCGACTGCGTTGCCCACGAGATTGGTCAGGGCCCGGCATTCGGACATGAACCGGTCGATGCCAAGGATGAGCGCCATGCCGGCAACCGGTACCGAAGGCACGACCGAAAGCGTGGCGGCGAGCGTGATGAAGCCGGCGCCGGTGATGCCTGCCGCACCCTTGGAGCTCAACATCGCAACAAGCAGCAGCAGGATCTGGTCACCCCAGGAGAGATGGATGTCCGTGGCCTGAGCGATGAACAGTGCGGCCAGCGTCATGTAGATGTTCGTGCCGTCGAGGTTGAAGGAATAGCCGGTCGGAATGACGAGGCCAACGACCGAGCGCTTGCACCCGGCCTTTTCCATCTTGTTCATCAGTCCCGGCAGGGCCGCTTCCGACGAGGATGTGCCAAGGACCAGGAGCAGTTCTTCCTTGATATAGCGCAGCAGTGCCAGAATCGAGAAGCCGTTGTAGCGAGCCACAGCGCCGAGCACAACGAGCACGAAGAGCAACGAGGTAACATAGAAGGTACCGATCAGCATGGCGAGGTTGGCGATCGAGCCGACGCCATATTTGCCGATTGTAAACGCCATGGCACCAAAGGCACCGATCGGGGCGGCCTTCATCAGGATGGCGACGAGCTTGAAGATCGGCGCCGTCAACGCGTTGAGGAAATTGATGACCGGTTCACCCTTCTCCCCGACCATTGCGAGCGCAATGCCGAACAGCACGGAGAAGAACAGAACCTGCAGGATGTCTCCATCTGCAAAGGCACCGACAATCGTCGTCGGGATGATGTTGGTCAGGAACCCCGTAATGCTTTGCTCATGCGCCTTCTCGGTGTAAGTGGCGACAGCCGTCGGATCGAGCGAGGCTGGATCGATGTGCATGCCGGCACCGGGCTGGACCACGTTGGCGACGGCAAGGCCAATAACCAGGGCGAGCGTCGAAAAGGTCAGGAAATACACCATGGCCTTGCCCGCGACGCGGCCGACCTTCTGCAGGTCGCTCATGCCGGCAATGCCGGTTGCAACCGTCAGGAAAATGACCGGCGCGATAATCATCTTGACCAGTTTGATGAATGCGTCGCCCAAGGGCTTCAGCTGTGTGCCGAGCTCCGGGTAGAAGTGACCAAGGAGGATACCCGCAGCGATCGCCGCGAGAACCTGGACGTAGAGATGCTTGTAGAAAGGCGTCTTGATCGGGGGCCGCTCGGCGGCATCGAATGCTGCAATCATGATTTCCTCCTTCTGACCCGCCCGGAACGGTGGTTCCGGCCTCCCGGGCCATGAGCTTCAATTCCAACGGTCGGGCCGCTGTTGAGGAAATGCTTCGCAAGCACCGTGCCAGTTTTTGAGATTTCCGTAACCAATTGAAAAGCCGCCGGGAAATTTATCTTCGGCTACGATTGGCGCATTATTTCGTGTGGCAATCCGCACGAAGCTTGTTGATCGCTATGCGAAAATATGCACAACTTCGCCATGACTGTTCTGGGACTTCAATGGTGGGCGCCCTCCGCCCCGTTGCAAGCACGCATCCGCCGCGCGTGGCTTATCTATGCCGGCCTGGCCTTGCTGGTGATCGCTGCCGGACTATGGGGAAGCGGCGAAATCGGGCGGCAACGCGCGGAAGTCGCGCTGGAAACGCAGGCTCGCAACGATGCCACCTTGAATGCGGCGCTGCTGCGCACGGTTCTGGAAAAATACCGAGCGCTTCCCTTTGTACTTTCGCAAGATAGTGCGCTTGCCACGGCGCTGGCGGGAAACGACCCCGGTACGCTCGACCGGCTCGATCGCAAGCTGGAAATGCTCGCCACGGGCACGAAGGCTGCTGTCATCTATGTCATCGGGAAGGATGGTACAGCACTCGCGGCCAGCAATTGGCGCGAACCGACAAGCTTCGTCGGCAATGACTATCGCTTCCGGGAGTATTTCCAGCGAGCGCTGGCCAAGGGGCAGGCCGAACACTTCGCGCTCGGCAGTGTCAGCAAGAAGCCGGGGCTCTATGTTTCGCAGCGTATCGACGGCAGTAGCGGCCCGCTTGGCGTTGTCGTGGTCAAGGTCGAATTCGATGATGTCGAGGCAGACTGGAACGCCTCCGGAAAGCCATCCTATGTGGTTGACGAACGCGGCATCGTCCTTGTTACCAGCATTCCGTCCTGGCGCTTCATGACCATCGGCGAAATCCCACCCGATCGCCTGTTCAGCATACGCGAAAGCCTTCAGTTCGGTGATGCCCCGTTGCGGCCACTACCGTTCCATGTCGTCGGAACCCTTGGGGCCGGACTTGATCTGGCCCGGATCGTCATGCCGGGCGATGCCGGCGAGACGGAGTTTCTGAACGTGCAGGTGCCCGTGCCGACCACGGCATGGCAATTGCAGCATCTGGTGTCACTGACGGCGCCGATGGATGCCAGCGTGCGCGAAGCGCGCCTATTGACGCTGCTCGTACTGTTGCCGCTTCTGGCAGCAGGCGCTTTCCTGCTGCGCCGCCGCCATTCCCTCGCCTTGCGGATCTTCCGCGAACAGCATGCGCGAGAGGAACTGGAACGTCGCGTGACCGAGCGAACGCTGGATCTGAGCCAGGCGCGCGACCGGCTGCAGGCGGAAATCACCGATCACAGAAACACCGAACAGAAGCTGCAGGCGGTGCAGCATGATCTGGTGCAGGCCAATCGGCTGGCCATCCTCGGCCAGGTCGCGGCGGGCGTCGCCCACGAAATTAACCAGCCGGTCGCCACCATTCGGGCCTATGCCGACAATGCGCGAGTGTTCCTCAACCGCGGGCAAACGGCGCCCGCTGGCGAGAACCTGTTGCGTATTGCCGCGCTGACGGAGCGGATCGGTTCGATCACCGAAGAGTTGAAGGCATTTGCTCGCAAGGGCCGCAGCGCCCCCGAACCCACCGCGGTGATCGATATCATCGAAGGTGCAGTGATGTTGCTGCGCAGTCGGTTTGCCGGACGCATGGATACGCTGGACCTCCGCCTGCCGGCGGTCGGCACCATGGTGATGGGAAACCGCATCCGGCTGGAGCAAGTGCTGATCAACCTGCTGCAGAATGCACTGGAGGCGGTGGCGCCGAAAGGCGAGCAGGGGCGCGTCGAGATTCGCGTCGAGAGTGGCGAGGACACCGTAATGTTGACTGTCGCGGACAATGGACCGGGCATATCGCCGAAGATTCGTGAGGGTCTGTTCACACCATTCAATACTTCCAAGGAAAGCGGCCTCGGACTGGGGCTGGTCATATCCAAAGACATCGTTGCCGATTACGGCGGCCGGATGGAGGTATCCAGCGATGGCAGCGGAACCCAATTTACCGTTTTTCTGAAGAGAGCATGAGATGATGGAGCCATTGACGCCAGTCGCGCTCGTCGATGATGACAAGGACCTTCGCCGCGCCACCGCTCAGACGCTCGAGTTGGCCGGCTTTACCGTGTCGGCGTTCGCCGGCGCCAAGGCTGCACTTGCCGAGCTGACACCGGACTTCGCCGGTGCCGTCGTGACCGATATTCGAATGCCGGAAATCGATGGCCTGCAACTGTTCGACATGCTGAAAGAGAGGGACGCCGACCTGCCGGTTATCCTCGTCACGGGACACGGCGACATCCCAATGGCTGTTCAGGCGATCCAGAATGGCGCCTATGATTTCATCGCCAAACCGTTCGCGGCAGACCGGCTGATCCAGAGCGTACACCGGGCAAGCGAGAAACGACGGCTGGTGATGGAAAACCGGGCACTGCGTCGGGCGGCCGAGGATGCGCAGGACAGTCTGCCGCTGATCGGTCAGACGCCGGCGATGGAGAACCTGCGCAATATCCTGCGCCACATCGCCGATACCGATGTCGACGTGCTGGTCGCCGGCGAGACCGGCAGCGGCAAGGAGGTTGTCGCCCAACTTCTCCATCAATGGAGCCGAAGGCGAAAGGGCAATTTCGTGGCACTCAATTGTGGCGCCCTGCCTGAAACCGTGATTGAGAGCGAACTGTTTGGCCATGAAGCGGGAGCCTTCACCGGCGCCCAAAAGCGTCGCATGGGACGCATCGAGCATGCCAGCGGCGGCACGCTTTTTCTGGACGAAATCGAAAGCATGCCGGTGGCCACGCAGGTGAAGATGCTTCGCGTTCTCGAAATGCGCGAAATCACGCCGCTCGGCACGAACGAGGTACGCCCGGTCGATCTCAGGGTCGTTGCCGCCGCCAAGATCGATCTCGGCGATCCCGAGGCACGCGGTGATTTTCGCGAGGATCTCTATTATCGGCTGAACGTCGTGACAATTTCCATCCCTCCGCTCCGCGAACGCCGCGACGATGTTCCCCTGTTGTTTACGCATTTTGCTGCCCGCGCCGCGGCCCGTTTTCATCGGGACGTACCTGCCCTTTCACAAAGCCTGCGCCGCCACCTCTCGTCGCACACCTGGCCGGGAAATGTTCGCGAGCTTTCCCATTTCGCCGAAAGGGTGGTGCTCGGACTTGAAGGTGGTGGCGAGAAGGCGATCTCCTTGCCGTCGGCCTCGACCACGCTTCCGGAAAAGCTGGAGCAGTACGAGGCGGAAATCATTCGCGAAGCGCTGGCAGCCAATGACGGAGATGTGCGCCGGACAATAGAAGCGCTCGGCATTCCACGAAAGACGTTTTACGACAAACTGCAGCGCCATGGCATCAATCGAACGGGCTATGCGGCACGCAAATGACGCTCGGACCCGACAGCATCGCCACGTCACGGGAGGGCGGACGGATCGATCCGTCCGCCGCGGCTATTTGTCCAAGTCCCTGCTGACGCGTTCAGCTCTTCCAGCACACATTCCGTACGCTGGAGGATCCGATTGGCCGATGAAAGGACCGCTTGCATTTTTGGCGATGCGCTCCCCGCCCAGGCGATGCTCCCGCTCCAGCTTTTGGCGGACAGCGGCGATCGCGCGGAGCGATCTCCATTCGTCTTCCGCCCGCCTTGCGTGACGCCCTTCGCGGTTTCACAGACGTCCCTACCCATAACTGGCGGTTGTACGAGCAGCACGGCAAGTCCGAAACCGCAGGAATATTTCGTGCTAAGCTGAGCGCTTGCTAACCGTAGGTGATGGTATCACCGTTGCGCGGTCGGGTGAGAAAATACTGCTCGTACTCATAGGCGCCGTCGCCGGTGAAGCTCTCGAACAGCCCAGACAGGATCGTGTTCAGCCTGTATTGCACACGCGTCACGATCATCTGCACATCTTCCTCTTGCAGATCTCCCGGAATATCTTTCGGAGGGTCCTGCCCCGCCGAAAGAGCGGTCGTCCCATAGGCCGCCGACCAGGCAACCGTCGCTTTGCCCTTCTTGTCGATATCGACAACGCAGAGCAGGATGGTGAGGTTGTCGAGGTCGTAAGGCTGCAGGATAGAACTGACCCCGGAAAGAATGCTGGACACGTCCGAACTGCCCCAGGCCGTCTGCATCGAGATCATCTCGCCCGATGTCGAAGCCATCTGGTTGACTTTCCTGCGAACCGCCAATCCGTGGCCAAGATCGGCCAACCCGGCAAGGAGAAGAAGGAGAACCGGGACCAAGAGAGCGAACTCCACGGCAGATGCGCCGGTTCGATCCCACCAGAGCCGTCGCGGCAGCCACGACGTGAGACAGCTTTTGATAAACCTTGTCATCGGCGCTCCTCAGAAGGGCTCGTTGCGAAACAGCACCGCAGCGCCAAGGACATAGCTGCCGTCGAAGAATTTTTGGCTGGAGAGCGAATTGACCGGCACCACAGGCGACCAGGGCAGAAACGCTTGCACGAGGATATAGTCGCTGCCGTAGCCGATATTGAAACTCTCGGTGATGGTGACGTTGCCATCGGAATCGGCAGGCGTCATGGTGGCTGCCGTCGAGACGTTGCTGACTACCTTTGCCACCACGAGCAGGTTACTCTCGCAGTTGAGGAGATAGACCATGCCTTCGCAGACGGCTGCCTTAAAGTCCGCGAGCGACGTGTTTTTCTCAGCCGCCTGCCCGGTCCTGATGAGCCGCGCGCTCTTGTGCAGAGCCGCGTCAAGAGCGGTATCGACGAAGAACATTGCCGCGAGCTCGAGAATGCCGAAAACAAGCACAAAAAGCGGAAGCGACAGGATCGCGAACTCGATGGCCGCCGCGCCGCTTTTATCGCGGACAACGCGAGGCAAGGGTGAATGGGAACGTCGTATCATTGTGTCAGGCGCACCGAGGTCAGATACTGGCCGAAGAGCGTGGAGAGACCTTCGGTGATCTCGTCTTCTGAAGCCGCTGAGATGAAGAGGTCGGGCGAGGAGGCGCAGTCTTGCAGGGCGATGGGGATATAATCCTGGCGACTGATGCTGCCGCCGACGCCGCTATGAAGGGTGCCGCCCCACACGGAGTCCCAGCGACTGCCCGCCATATTTTGCGCAAGTGTCGCGTTGTATCCCCAGTCAGCCGAAATTGCCAGATATTCGGTATAGAGAACCGCAATCGTCGCTGTTTTCTGCTGCACCGAAATGCACCAATCCGGATTGAGCGGCGTGACCACTTTTCGAAGATTGCCAAGGGATGTTGGGCTGCGAAGCGTGGTCAACTTTTTGTCTTGCAAGACCCAGTTTCGCTCCGACTGCACGCCATCAGTCAGCAGAAGTACGAGTTTCATCGGGCTCGATGCTGACGAACCGTCACCGCCAGTCCCGATCTTGCTGGCGAGTGTCGTCAGCGACGTGTCGAAGTACGTGGCCTCTTTCGAGCTGACGCTCGTCAGGCCGCTGTCGTCATCGGACAGTTTCTTGCGCGCCGCGCTGGTCGAATAGGTCGGTGCAAGGACCTCTGAAACATCGTCGCCGAGGCTGTAGAGACTGACCCTGATCCGCTTGTGGTCCTCGTCGGCCTCGTCGACCATGTCGAGAACTTCTTCGACCGCATCGAGCGCAACGTCCGAGCGGAGCTTGACACCGAGCGCTTTGATATAGTCGTAATAGGTCGGCGACAGTGTCGCGCCGGTGGTGTTTTTCTTCACCGGATCAGCGGTGCTGTGACAGGCAAATTCACATTTTAGGTTGGCATCGCCGCGCAGCATCGCCTGGTCGGCAGGTGTCGCGGCGAGGAGCATGGACGCCGACTTGTCGATGACGATATGAACGTCGACATAGGATGTTGCCGGTCCCTTGATCGCGCTGGTAACACCGACGGGAACCGATTGAATATTCGCAATCGTCATGATCGTCGTCGGTACGGTTCCCTTGGCGGTTGCAGTGATGGTGTGGTTCGTCTGGTCGATCGTGACGCCGGTGAGATCGTAGCTGGAATCGCTCTTGTCCGCCTGGGCTTCGAACCAATCGGTGACCTTTTGCTCGAGCTTTTTCTCGTCGTAGGTGTCGATCTGCTTGATGGCGGCGACCAGGGCCGCATCAAGATCAGCCTGCATCTTGCTCTGGACGTTGTATGCGCGCGTGTAGTCCAGGCTCGCGCCCACTGCGAGAATCATCGGCACGGCGCAGATCGCAGCAGAGATGGCGACATTGCCCCGCCTGTCGGCAATCACCGACTTCAGCCGTGACGCGAGGCTGCCGCAACCGAAGACAAGAGCGGAATTCATTCTCCCATGGACCTTTTCAGCTTGTTGAAGGCCGATGATCCACGACGAAGCTTATTCATTAGTCAACGATGATACGCCCACCCTAGCCAGATAACGCAGCGCTATCCGGACCACGCCGAAAAATGACCCACAGCCTTCGTTCGCGTTTGCGCTTTCGGCCAAATATCGACTGCTCTTCCCTAAATTTTCGGTCTTGGGAGTGTCAGTGCCGCCCTGATCCAGCGCACGCGGAACGAACGTGCGCCCCACCCGATCGGTCCGAAGGCTATGATTTTGGCTTATAATGGCTATAACTTGCGCAAATAGGCTGCGGTCGCGACCGGGGGCCCATATTAATCCCAGCTTATTTATATGATAATTCAAAGCCGGCGGCCCCTGTGGTCGTTGAGGTGACACATGGTTCGAGTTCCCAGGGGCTCGTTGTTGGAGCCCTGATGAGGTACGTTACTCACCCCGCTTTTCGCATCGTGGAAACCGATGCGGACCAAATGTCCAATCATTATGCGCGGCCATTGTCGCCCGCCAAGGCAGAGCCCCTAAGACAGCGTCAGCGAATTTCCGTCGAAGACAAGCACTACACTATCGGGCGCTATAGCGTCTGGAATGGGAAATGCCATCCCGGGATGAAGTCGGCTTTCGCAAGCGCGCCTGACGCCTATATCCTTTGTCTTCCCACCTTTGACGCCATGAAGAGAGACGTCAGCCGGAGCCGCATCGTTTCCACGCCGGCGACCGGTTTTTTGGGCGACGTGTCACACTTTGAAAAGCTGGTGCTCCACGAAGACCGCAGCCACATCGGCATGGTCTTCGAGAAATCGGCGATGACCCAGCAGCTGAGTGAGCTGCTCGACGGGCCCGTCACTGACGATATCCAATTCTCCGGCACCATTGATCTTTCAACCGCAAAAGGCTCGCGGTTGGTGGCACTTGGAAACCTTGTCTGGAATTTTGTCGACGTGGATGATGCCGATCACCTGTCGCCGATCGCCATTGAGCGCCTCTTCCAGGCGATGATGATCGCCCTCCTGGAAGTGGCCCCCAACAACTATTGGCCGCGACTGACTCGCCCGGTTTCTCCTGCCGTTCCCCGGCGATTGAAAAGAGCGATAGAGTACATGTACGCCAACATATCGCGCGCGATCACCGTCGCGGATATTGCGCGCGAGGCTGGCACCAGCGTGCGGGCATTGCAGGCGTCCTTTCAGCAATTCAAGGACACCACGCCGTTGAACTATCTGCGGACGATTCGCCTCGAGGGGGTTCGCAAGGCTCTCGCCGACGACGGCGATTCCCTGTCTGTCGCCGAGATTGCAAGAGACTGGGGGTTTTCCCATATGGGTCGCTTTGCGGCAGCCTACCATCAAGCTTTCGGGGAAACGCCATCGGAGACAGCCAGAATGCGCTGGAGCGAGACCAGGCAGCGCAGTACTAAAAAATAGGGCTTAGGATCGGTTTGCCGGCGTCCGATTGCGGCAACAGGGCGCGGGATGAAAGAAGTAACCGCCCATCGCGGTGACATCATCGACGGGCGGGTATTGCTTCGGCAATTGGCCTTCATGGCCGTCGCATTGACCGCCTGAGATTGCCGCACCAAATGGCAAGCCTCAATACGCTGAGCTGCCAAATCTGTCCCCCCCGTTGTTTTCCTGCGGAGTTGGTATAAAGGCTGCGCTATCTGGACGCCGCTCATCTCAACGCTGCATGACGACATCATTGCAGGCGCCGTTGGGGCTGTCTCAGACGTGATGGTCAGGTGGTTGAAGAAATCGGCTAGGACGTCGATCCAGCCGTCCGACAACTGAGTCGGCATGGATTTGACACTGACCTCGCTTTTTTTTCGGCAATCATCTGCAGACCAGGCCGTCGCAACGGTCGACCCCGCTTGGATCGTCGCAGGAGCGGGAGCGAGCCCTTGATATGGCTGAATGCCACCTGATTGTCGCGATCGAGCACCATGCGGGCGAAAGCCTTCTGTCCTTCGGCTGCTTCCTCGCGGCTTGCAGTGCCGGGCACGAGGCTGCAACCGAAGTCCTTATCGGCGGTATAGCCACGCACTGAGAGCGCGCCCTTGGCCCTATCACCTGTGAACTGCATCCCCGCCTCGCCAGGCCCGACCGCAGTCGTGGCATCCGCCCAGGACTTGGTCTTTCGGGCTGCGGCAGGCTCCGCACGGCGCTATACGCGGCGCAGCACCTCGAGTGCCTCGATCATGCGCGGATCGTTGACCACCGTCAGATCGCCGCTGATGACACGGGCATGCCCCTCAGACCCGGCCTTGTCATACATGATGTTATTGAAAATCAGCGACGTCTCGCTTTCGCTAATGGAACCTTAAAGAAAGGCATGCCCTTACCCGCATGAAACAGTAGATGCGCTTTCTGTATAGTATTCGCGCTTTCCGACCAGCGACGCGGGCGGTGCGGCATAATGCAATGTCACTATCGCGACCGCCCAGCCGTTCGCTGTGGCGG
Organism: Rhizobium giardinii bv. giardinii H152; assembly: GCF_000379605.1. Classification (GTDB taxonomy): domain Bacteria; phylum Pseudomonadota; class Alphaproteobacteria; order Rhizobiales; family Rhizobiaceae; genus Pararhizobium; species Pararhizobium giardinii. Next base: position 107,436 of record NZ_KB902746.1, read on the forward strand.
TCCAAATCTTCGGGAACGCCCAATCGTGATTGGACTTATTGCCTCGTACGAGTCACGCTACTGAAGGAGAAGGGTCGGAGCATCAATCGTTCAATGGAGGGCGAAATGAAGCACCATGAATTCGATCAACTGCAAAATCTTGCCAGGATCAATCAGTATTACCCGCATCAGACCATGCCGCGCGAAAAGCGCATCCAACGGTGGGCAGAACTCCTCGAAGCGGATCCACAGCGGCTTCTCTCGACGCTGCACGAAACCGAATATCAGCCGCATGCGGTGCGTGCTGCATTGCACTGCGACAACTCCGCGATTTCGGTCGCCTTCAACGACCCTGTCCTTCGCGCAGCCGGGATGAAGAACGACACGTATGGAGAAGCGAAACGGTTTTTCGAGCTGTCGGACAGGCAATTGCACAAGATCGTCTGCTACTGCCACTTCGGTGCAACGGTAAGCGCTGCGACGACCGCCAGCTATATCCGGGCAAGGCATATCGACAGGCCACAGGGAATCTGGGCGCGCCTACGTGATATATTCGTAGGATGAGGTAACAAACCGGCGTTGTCGCCTCCGTCTACGAACCGTTGTAACGGCGGTAAAGCCGTCCTGCATTTCGTGGCACGGAGGACCGCGCGTATTTGCTCACCAAGAGCGCCGCGCGGCTCAACACCTTGGTCGGCTGTCTTGCACGCTCTCTTTATGGAATCGTTCGCGACCGCGCGGAACGAGCGTTTTCGTTTTCGAGGGCGCGTCGACGCAAGCGCTTGTTCCTCGCCATACCGTCGAGCAGCGCTCCGATTGCTATTTCAAGGGTACAAGGGCAGCGAGCCGCAAACAGCACCTGCAGAACACCACAGCCCATCCAATCGCTTTAGGGGATCGCTGCTTACCGAATAACGTGCGCGCATCGCCGTAGCCGCAGTACGCTTGCAGGCTGAAAGCAAGGGTTTGGCGTTCTTTCTATTCGCTTTGGCGCAAATTCCGAATTCGATCGAACAGAACGGCAAGCACGATGGCGCCGCCGATGAAAGTACCTTGCCAGAAGGCATTGATGCCGAGCAAACCGAGGCTGTTGCGGATCACCTCGATCAAGGCCGCGCCGATCAGCGCGCCGAAGGCGGTCCCGACGCCACCGGCCAGATTGGCCCCCCCGATAACTGTAGCAGCTATGACTTGCAGCTCCATTCCGGCGCCGATATTCGTGGTGACCGCACCGAGCCAGCCCGTCTGGATAATGCCGGCCACCCCGGCCGACAAGGCAGAAATCATGTAGACGACAACCTTTATCCTTTGCACGGGCACGCCCGTGAGCGTGGCGGCGTGCTCATTTCCGCCCATGGCGAAGACGTACCGGCCGAACCTTGTCCAGCGCAGCACGAAACCGGTGAGAAGCGCCAGCACGATCATGTAGAGCACCGGGTTTGCAATACCGAAAAACCAGGCGCCACCGCCCAGCGCCAGCAGTTTGTCGTGATCCGGTCCAAACTGGAAAACGACGGTGTTGTTGGAGGCAACCATCGCCAGGCTGCGCGCGATCGACAGCATGCCGAGTGTGACCACGAAGGGAGGGAAACCCAGATAGGCGATCAATACCCCGTTGAAGGCTCCGATCACCAGGGCGGTGCCGATCGACGCGGCTATCCCTACCTCGATGCTGTAGCCCGCATGCATGACGACCGCCAGCACCATGCTGCACAGGCAAAGCACCGATCCCACCGACAGATCGATCCCGCCGGTGATAATCACGATCGTCATGCCGAGTGCAATGATGGCAACGAAGGTCACATTGCGGGTGATGTTGTAGAGGTTCTTCGTCGTAGCGAAGGAGTCGGTGGCGAAGGAGAGAAAAATGCAGGCGAGAATGACGGAGAGCAGGATCCAGAACGTCTGACTGCCAAGGACTGCCGCAAGCCAGTTCTGCTGCTTTTGTTTGATCGTCTGATCAAGGGTAATCGTCATGGGTCGACCTTCGTTTCCATCCGACACGGTGGGGCTGCTTCGATCACACCTGCTCTATCGCGCCCGTAATAAGCCCCGTCACTTCCTCAGGCGAACTTGCCTCGATCGGCTTGTCCGCGACCTTTCTGCCGCGCCGCATGACGATCACCCGGTCGGCAACCGAAAAGACGTCCGGCATCCGGTGACTGATCAACACGACGGCGATGCCCCGGTCGCGCAAATGGCGGATCAAGTTAAGTACCTCCGCCACCTGGCGCACCGAGATGGCAGCCGTCGGCTCATCCATGAGCACGATCTTCGCCTCGGAGAGCATCGTGCGGGCGATCGCGACCGCCTGCCGCTGGCCACCCGACATCTGCTTGACGAGGTCGCGCGGGCGCGTCTCCGATTTCAGTTCCTTGAAAATCTCGCCAGCGCGCCGGTACATTGCCTTGTAGTCCAGCACCTTCAGCGGCCCGACGCCACGGCGCAATTCGCGCCCGAGAAACACATTCGCTGCCGCCGTGAGATTATTGCACAGGGCAAGATCCTGGTGAACGATCTCGATGCCGTGCTGGCGCGCTTCCACCGGGCGGTGAAGGGCAAGCTCCTGCCCGTCCATGTGCATGGTTCCATGACTTGGCCGGAAATTGCCGGCGATCATCTTCACCAACGTGGACTTGCCTGCCCCGTTGTCGCCCATGAGGCCGACAACCTGTCCCGCCTCAAGGACGAACGAAACGTCATTGACAGCCTGAATGGCGCCGAAATGTTTGGAAATATTGGTGAGTTCGAGAACAGCCACCAGCCTTCTATCCTCCCCACGCCGTCGCGGGGCTGCAACGAACCGTGCGTCCTGCAAGGTCGAGCCGTCCGCGTCTCGCTTTTCCTCTCGGAAGAAGCGATACTATACATTACGCAAAACGCCGCGAAAGCGTCAATCAATTGTACGATATTGGCCGCGCCATCACACCATATCCATTTGTAGTACAAATATCCTGTTGACGAGCGGCGCGCGCCGTTATTAGCTGTTATTGGGAGGAGAGCATGCTTATCCTTGTCACGGGTGCTACGGGCAAGGTCGGGCGGCACTTCATAGCTGGGCTGCTTGACGATCCGCGCTTTTCGAATGCGCGCATACGTGCCCTTTGCCACAACCGGTTGTGCGATGAGAGCGACCGGATTGAAGTTGTGCGCGGGTCGATTTCCGACCGGGTGGTCGCGAACGCGGCGCTCACTGACGTCACCCACGTCGTACACCTCGCCACGTGCAAGGAAACGCCCGCCGACGTTATGGACGTCACGGTCAAGGGACTGTTCTGGCTTCTGGAGGCATTCCGGATAAGCACCACCGCCCGTCAGTTCATTCTTATCGGCGGCGATGCCGGAATCGGCCATTTTTACTATCGCCACGACGGCCCGATTACCGAAAACGTGCCGCACCAGGCCTATCCGGGAAGCTACGCTCTCTCGAAAGTTCTGGAAGAGGTGATACTGCAACAGTTCGGCATCCAATATGACATCAACGGCTGCTGTCTGCGCGCGCCGTGGATTATGGAAAAGGACGATTTCAAGCATACGTTGTCCTTCGGTGACGACGTGTTCGGCGGCCCAGACTGGAAAACGCTTGTTCCTGAAGCCGACGCAAAGCGCTATGCCGCGGAGGGGACCGTGCCTCTGCTGCATGATGCCGACGGTCGACCGTTGAAGCGCAACTTCGTCCACGTCGAAGATCTCGTCAGCGCCATATTGGCCGCGATCGACAATCCGCGTGCGAAGCGTCAGCTCTTCAACGTCTGCATGGACCGGCCGGTCGACTACGGCGAAGTTGCAGGCTATCTCGCCCGCACCCGCGGCCTCTCTTCGGTCGACATACCAAGCCAGTTCCATTCGAACTGGATGGACAACAGCAAGGCGAAGTACTTGCTGGATTGGCGGCCCCGCTACGATCTGGAATTGCTTATCGACTCGGCTTGGAAATACGAGCGCTCACAGAATGACCCTCGCATCGTCTGGTATCCGGGTTGATGTGTGTGGCGGACACGCCGTGTCCGTCTGTTTCATGGGAGGAATCTATGAGGAAGATATTATTGCTTGGCGTCGCCGTTTTAGCCCTCGGCGCAGGAGAGGCTTTGGCCAAGAAGCAGCTCGTCATCGTCGTGAAAGGCCTCGACAACCCGTTCTTCGAAGCGATCAACCAGGGTTGCCAGAAATGGAACAAGGAAAATCCCGACTCTGAATATGAATGCTTCTACACTGGTCCTGCATCGACCTCCGACGAGGCCGGCGAGGCGCAGATCGTCCAGGATATGCTCGGCAAAGCCGACACCGCAGCGATCGCCATCTCGCCCTCCAACGCAAAGCTGATCGCCCAGACGCTGAGGACCGCCAATCCGAGCGTTCCAGTGATGACACTTGATGCCGATCTTGCTGCCGAAGATGCGGCGCTGCGCAAGACCTATCTCGGCACCGACAACTATCTGATGGGCGCGCGCATCGGTGACTACATCAAGAAGGCCAAACCGAACGGCGGTAAGATCTGCACGATCGAGGGCAATCCAGGCGCCGACAATATCCTGCGTCGCGCCCAAGGCATGCGTGACACTCTCACCGGTCAGAAGGGGCTCACCGAGCTGAAAGGCGAAGGCGGATGGACGGAAGTCGCCGGATGCCCGGTCTTCACCAATGACGACGGTGCTAAGGGCGTCCAGGCGATGACTGATATTCTTGCCGCCAATCCCGACCTCGACGCCTTCGGCATCATGGGCGGCTGGCCGCTGTTCGGCGCACCGCAGCCCTATCGCGATCTGTTCAAGCCGATGGCCGACAAGATCGCCAGCAACGAGTTCGTCATTGGGGCCGCCGACACGATCGGCGATGAAGTGGCGATTGCGCGTGAAGGCCTGGTGACGGCACTTGTCGGCCAGCGCCCCTTCGAGATGGGCTACAAGGCACCTTCGGTGATGTTGGACCTGATTGCCGGTAAGCCGGTTGAAGATCCGGTGTTCACAGGGCTTGATGAATGCACCAAGGACACGGTCGACACCTGCATTCAGAAGTGAACGGCACCGTTCGGGGCGCTCAACCGTCGGCGCTCCGAACGGCTATGGCGGCCCTAGGTCTGCCGGTTTGTCGCGCTTGATCGATATTTGCGACTTTCAATCTCAGCCCAGGCTTGGCTCGCCAGAGCATAAATTCGAGGTCGACGCGCCACGCCATTATCCTCGACAACCCAGCGCTGCCCGAGCGAAATCGTCGATCTCATTACCGGCGCCGTACTTCTGGTCGACCCCCGCCCTTATCACCCGGAACGCTTCAAAGGCACCGCCTGGGGCAAGGTGGCGGATTTCTGGACAGGAGCTGAGTGTGGCGCGATTAAGCAAGTGGGCACCCGAAATGGTGCCGCCTAATGCCTGATGATAAATTCTGACGGCAGCTCGCCTGCGGGTGCTGGTTCGGTGTCGACCCGGGAAACAGACGCGCCGATCGGCCCGTCCCAGAATTGCTTCAACATGGTAGCGACCGCGCCATCCGGCCCGGCGATCAATGCTGTGACCGAACCGTCATCCTCGTTGCGCACCCAACCGGTCAGGCCGAGCCGTTGTGCCTGCTTGCGTGTCCAGACGCGGAAGCTGACGCCCTGCACTCTTCCCGATATGTGCACAAGAGTTGCCTTGCGATCATCCGTCATCGCCGTCTCCATCAACACCGCCCGCGTGAATCTGGAACATTCGTGAGCGGATTCAAGGGTGTTTTCGTCCCGGGCGACAAGAATGGAACGCGGTAGCAGACCGCGCGCTCTGGACTCAGAGCCGGTCGCGCATCGGCCCCTCGCCGATCGCCTCGGGTGCAAGGGCGGTCAGGCGGCGGTAGAGAGGATGGATCCTCTCGCCCTTGACCGATATCTTCGCGAAGATCGGGAACTGCACGTCATAGGTGCTGGTGCAGAATTCGACGATTTCCGCTTCGGTTCCCGGCTCCTGCCCCATGAAGTCGTTGGCCGGAAAGGCAAGAACGACGAGGCCGTCGTCGCGCTTTGCCTCGAAAAGCTTTTCAAGCTCCGCATACTGGACGGTCAGGCCGCATTTGGAGGCAACGTTGACGACAAGCATCACTTGTCCTCGAAAGTTCTCAAGTGTCGTATTGCGTCCGTCAGCGGTCTTGACGGGAATATCCAGTAAAGATGATGTCACGTGTATTGACCCCTCTTGTCGTGAACGAAAAAACCGGTGGCACCGTCCGTTCAATCGTTTCCATGGAACATCTCATGGATAATGGCAACTCCACGCTGGCCATCCGTATTGCCGATCGCGGCCAGGGCTTCGAAGACCCGACGGGCGTCGCCATATCGCTTCAATTTCAGATAGGCATAGCCGCGAAGGGCCATCAGGTCCGTCCTTTCCGGCGTGATCTGTTTCAACTGGTCGAGCGCAAGCAAGGTTTCCCGCGGGCGGCCCGCATCGAAGGCGGCGACGGCCTTGTCGGCCAGGATGGCTGTCTGCAGTTCGAGGGCGCGTTGGCGGTTCTGCGGCGCCTTGACTGCCGCAACGGCAGCCTTGCTCGCCAATCCGGAACGCAGATAGGCCAGGCTCTGCCCATAAGCCGCGTCCTCCCGCGTTTTCGCCGACGCGCCGAGCAGGCCGACCTCGAAAGCAGCGGCTGCCTCTACCGGCCTGTTCAGCTCCATCAGGCACCAGCCGCGCGCCAACGCTGCATCTGGAGAAAGCGTTTGCGGGTTGATTGTCGTCCTGCAGCCCCGCACGGTTACAGCGCTTCTGCGCTGGCGGGGTCGAGCGGCGGTCTCCGGACGGGCATAGCCCCGGGGCTCTTTAGAAACCGCATCTATTCGCGCAGCCGGGCGGGCCCCGTTTTGGGTCGTTACCGTTTCCTCCGCATGCGGCAGCCTTTTCCGGACGGTTTCGGGTTCTTTTTCCTCTTCGCCAAGTTTGGCGATGCGCTCCGAGCGTCCGGCCCAGAGATGCTGGATCTCGGAAACGCCCTTCATGTCGTTTAGCTGCAGGTAGGTGATCGCCAGCCCGTAGGCGGAAGGCTCGTCGTCGAGCTTCCAGCCGAGCGCCGTCTTGAACCATTGCACCGCCGTCTGCGGCTGGTTCAGGGCGCGGGCGTACCAGCCGAACTGTTGCGCCGTTGCGGCATCCCGCGATTTGATCACCTCGGTGGCAATCCTCTTCAGGACTTCTGCCGTGATCGGAATCGGCGGATCAACTGCAAGCAGGTTTGTGGTCGCAGCCAGATACACCGCTTTCGCCTCCTTCGAGGCGTCGCGCCAGCGATAGAGCACGTTTTCGGCTTCGAGAGGCATGTTGCGATCGATCAATGTCAGCGCCAGCCCCTGTGAGGCGGACGCGGAATCCTCCTTGTCGCGGGCGCGCCGGAACCATTTTTCGGCGGCCTCCATGTCACCGCGCGGCAGATGATACCAGCCAAGCAACAGGGCGTCGGAGGCAAGCCCGCCAGTTTCGGCGAGCCGCTCGACGCGCGAAACATACTGGGGCGGCACGATAATCTTGCCGTCTGCATTGGCCTCGGCAATGAACCGGCGCGCAAGCTCGTCTCGGATGCTGTCGAATTCCGGCTTGCCATCCGGTGCCGTCTTCTCCTTGGTCAGGAGTTCCTCGACCGTTTTCGAGGGCAGTAAATCCGCGGCCTTCTGGATGGTGGCCAGACGTTCGGCGGGATTCTGGCAATTGCTCAGGATGTAGGTATAGGCGTCAGTCGCCCGCTGCGACTTGCCGGTCCGGAAAAGCGCTTCGGCAACGCGCCAGAGAACATCGACCTCGCTGCATGTCAGCAGACTGGTCGTCTGGGCGCCGATGCGCACGACCGTCTCGTATTGCTTGAGATCGGATGCATTGATCAATCGCAGCCGCGCCTCAGCCACACTCAAGCGTTCGAGCAGATCCGCAGGTGGCTGCCAGGCGGGATCCGCAGCTTGCCGTTCGGCGATCGCCTTGCGGACTTCGGCGTAGCGTGCCTGCGAATACAGTTGCCACATCGTCTCCAGTTGCTTGTCTTCGTTCGGAGGAATGGCCAGAGGGTCTTTGGGCGGAGTCCAATCGGGATAGAGCGCCTTCAGGCGCGAGATTTCCGCCTGCAGCCGTGCGGCATCCCCCTGGCTCGCGAAGTAGCGTAGCGCGCTTTCGTCAACCTCGGATGCAGTTGCCGCTGTAACCACTGTATCGAGCGGCGGCTGGGAAGGGCGCTTGATTTCCTGAAATATCGGCGGCTTTTCCTCCGCGGCCCGTAGGGATGGCTGTAGTTGCGGCTGGCCCAACGGCAGAGCGGAGCCGTTTTCACCCACAGGCGAAAAGGACTGAACCATATTCCTCACATAGTCGGGTTTCTTCATGCCGACGATGCCGACGGCCGCGATGATCGCTGACAATGCGATAATGGACGGCTTCATAAGCACTCCGGATGCTTTTCAGCAACGAAAGATAACCCCAATAAGTGGAGCGTCGAAGGATAATACAGCGTCGGCGTGAACTGCTTTACATCCGCCGGCAACGCTGTCTTGTCCACCACACAGGCCAGAATATGGTTAACAATTCGATAACCGGGGTCCGTAAGATTGCTTCTGGTTGCACCAGAACTCAAGTCCACAATTGTTATCGCGCCGCTGGCGCCGGACGTGGATTGTCGAAATCTTGAAAGCAGTTGCCGGTCCGTGACGGCGCCTCGTACGAGATAGAGCGGTATGCGCAGCGCATTATACCCATATTCAGCCGGAAAACCGGAGGCGGGCCTCGGGTCGGGTTTTAGGGAAATCCAGTCGGCGGGCAGTTGTTTCGGGCCGAAACGAAGCTCATCGACAAATGCGATCCCATCGCTGCGCAATTTTCCCCAAGCCGGCGACGGCGCCAGTTGGTCGAGAACCGGGAAGGCCTCGAAAACCCAGTAGGACGGGTTGATGACCGGGCCGTCCCTACGGTCGCCAGCCGAAAAGCCCATGGCGCCAGGCAGCAACAGCGTCCGGCCGCCTTCCTCGACAACGGTCTTTGCAAGGATGGCGCTAGCGATGGCTGCCCCGGCCGCCGTATAGTCCCTGCGGCCCCATTGCTGGCCGGCAAGGCCCAACGCGTAGGCGATCAGGATATCGCCATCGGTCGCATTGTTGACATCGGTGACATGCGGCTTGGCGCCTGGGCTCCATTTCCAGGCGGCAAGGCCGTCATTGCGCAGCACAAGCTCGGTGCGCGTGAAAGTCCAGATCAACTCAAAATCCGCCGGGCTGCCCGCCAGGACCGACAGCAGCAGGCCATAGCCCTGCCCCTCGCTGTGGCTGATATTGCCATTCCCGTCGTCAATGATCCGGCCACCGGGGTCGAGAAATTTCGTCTTGTAGGCTTGCCAGGCTTCGGTGCTGATCATCGGCTGTTGTGCCTCGGCCGGAGGGGCTTGCAGGCAGAGCGTAACAATGCCTGCGAGGAGCGCTGCAAGCAGTTTTTCCATTATTCCCGTCGCCCGAGATTGTTGAGCAGCATGGCGGTTGCAAGTCCCAGCATAACGCCCAGGCCTGCCAACAGCACGGCATAGGTCAGAATGTTGGTCGAAAGCCAGTTGGCGGCGATCAGCCGGTAGTTTGAAAGGGACGCTGGCTGGGTCTCGACGAAATCGAAGTCATTGATCGGTACGGTCGCGATCGTTTTGGTGCCACGCTCGTAGGTCGTGATATGACCGGCCAACTGTCCCCAGGTGTCCTGCGCGCTTACGGCCTGTACGCCATCGCGCAAGTCCCTTCCTGTCGGTGCCGCCACCAGGGACCACGTGCCACTGCCATCGGGGCTTGCGCCTTGGGCGACCAGCAGCGTCGTTTCACGCGAGGGCGCAAAGCTCTTCTCCGATACCGAGGCGAAACGCAACGAAGAAAGGGAAATGTCGAAATTCTCCTTCACCCAATCCTCGAACGCAGCGATCCAGCCGGCGAAAGTGCCGCCGCTCAGTTTTTCGCGCCACGCATCGAGGGCTGCTTCGGTGTTGACGCCGTCCTGCCCGTCCGGGTCCGATCCCCATGTCGTGCGACTTGTTTCGTCGATATTCATCTGCGTCAGAACCGTGTCCGGCATTTGCGAAAGGGCACCGATGAAGATTGCGCTTCGGCTGCCGATCGACGTGGGAGACGCCACGGTCTCCACGGGGATCGGGTGGCCGGTGCCAACCGCCAGCCGCCCGAGAAATGTGGCTGTTGCTGATAGCGTATCGGCATCGATGCGATCAAGGTAGAGGCGCGTGGGATCCAGGCTTCTACCATAGGGAAAACCGGTGCCGGCGGATGCGGCGAGATTGGGCAGTTGGGCGATGCGCGCAAAGTCGGGCATGTGGAATTCGGAGCTGTCAAACAGCGCAAACCGCGGCGTTTCGGAACCGGTCGCGCCGGGTGCGCAGAGCTTGTCATCCTCGGATTCGAGCATGGCTTCGATTGCGATCGTATTCACGCCCGGACGAAAATGCCGCATCGTCACGTTGATCGGCAGATGCCTGAGGATGCCACCGCCGTACGACGCAATCGGCACGGTCGAGGCAATATTTCCATTGACGTATACGTCGATGTGGCTGCCGGGTACAACGGTCGCAGAGTAGGCGGCGTCGAGAAGGATGACCGCTTCGCCATAGGCGTTGGCGTAGAAATCCGCCGGAACGCCGACCGTGAAATCAGTCCGAAACCGCCGGCCAGAAAATTCTTCGGTCTTGAAGCCGAGTTGGGAGAACCGCAGCCGCGTATCGGAGAAAAGGAAAGGCGCGTCGGGAGAGCGCCACCGCTGCGTCGTTATGACGTCGCGACGGACTGCGGGACCATTGACGTCGGTGGGTGCAACGATACTCTCGATGGCCGCGCCGATCGCCTGCCATGTCGGCCCGCTGACGACAAGCACCGGCGAGCCGGTCGCCGGATCTTCGACGAAACCGGCGACGGGGCCTGCACTGGCGGTGGCGGGCAATGAGGCAAGGAGGGGCTGAAGCTCGGCGGGCGTACCAACGAGCACCGCCAACTCGCCCGGCTTTGCTTCAGCCGCGCTGCGCGTGTCGAAGGAGAAGGACTGGTTCGGCATGCCGGCGAGAACAGCCAGCCCCTGGGCAAGCCGCATCAAGGGTATCGTCGTGCTGGGCTGATCCAATGCGGGCACTACGAAATTGAACCGGGTGAGGCCATCGTCGTCAACGCCGATCGCCCGGATATCGTCCAGGCTCCGGAACCCCCGCGCCTCGCTGCCCGAAAAGCTCAGAAAAGTCGTTTCCGCATCTACGTTCGACCAGAGCTGATAGGTCGATTCGATCGTACAGTCCGTACGGTGACGCTGGTCTGCGTGGAGGCGGATCAGGTTCGAGCCGGGCTTCAGCAGATCCCTCGGCACGGTGAAGCTCAAGTCGGATACGGTATCAGCGGACCGAACGGCTTCGTCGGCAATCTTCGTATCGTTGATCTCGACCGAAAGACGCGACACTTCCGGCGCGACGAAAATTGAGTTCTGATAACCGAGATTGAATTTTGCCCCCGTCGCCGCCTGCTGTGGCGTCAGATACACAGACCAGACCAGGCCCGCGGTTTCCCCATTGAGATCCAGATTGCCGTTTGGCAGAAGGTAGCGCTTGAACGCTTCGGCTTCGGGCGGTTGGGCGGCCGGTGTCTCGACCACAGGCCGGGAAGCCGGCTCGTCCCCTGTCCAGCCGTCGATCGGTGCGTCCGACGCCGGCCGCTCCGGCGTCATGTCAAAGGGCGCCTGCGCGCGAACCGGCAGACTGTGCGATGCAAGCAGGATCAATGCCAGCAGAACGGTCCTCGTCATCGTTTCGCCTCCGCAGCCAAACGGGCCTTGTCTCTCGCCCCTGGACTGCTGAAGAAATAGATGATGCCGCGGCTGGTCTGATAAAGGGCAAGCCCGAGGAACCAGATGGTTCCACGCAGCAAGCCCGGATTGCCGCGGCGCGACATCTGGAACTGCGTCCACTGCTGCGAATTCGCGAAAATGAGATCGGCGATCAGGCTGTGGTCGCGTGCTGCCTCCGGCAGGTAAAGGCAGCCGACGGTGACGATATCGCCGGCGACCTGAGTGTTACGGACCGCCACCGGCAGAATTTCCTCATGACCGCTGCTGTATGGCGTGAAGCGGATCAGGCCGCGCTTGTCCAACGGCAAGGTCCCCAGGTTCTTCGCATAAACATTGACGCGAGCGCCATTGACGGAAACGTTATCGATCGTGGCCGGGTACCATTGCTCGTCAAGCCCGAATTCGCATCGGCGCGCGACCTTGACCCTTCGGGTTGCCGTCAATTCGCCGCGCTCGGAGACAACGCCGAGCGCGCAGCCGGCAAGTAGGAGGTTGAGGAGGTTCCAGCCGCCGACGACAAGGGTGACGTCGGCCTTGTACGGTTCGGTGTAGACACGATAGGCAGTCACCAGGACGGCGAGCAACAAAACGGCGAAGATAACAAAGAATGGTCGGCTGATTTCCGACAGCCGGCTGACGAGGACGGATTCGTCCTTGGCGGTCACCTTGAAACTGGGCTTCCGGGGGTTGACGATGGCCGAGACGACGGCCGGCAACAGGTGGATCGTCTGCACATATTCGTAGAGCTCGGAGATCCAGGGCCAGCGGAACGAGCCGTAGAGGTAGTTCTGCATCATCAGGTTCACGAGCATATAGGCAAGCGTATAGCCGAGGAACTCGCTGCCGGATGCCGTGAAGATCTCCAGGTCGAAGAACAGGTAGAAAAGCGGCGCAAAAAGGAAGATCGTGCGCGGAAAGGGGAATAGCCAAAAGAGGGTCGATGACATGTAGCAGAGCCGCTGCGGGATGGACAGGCCACGCTTCAGCAGCGGGAAGCGGAACCGCAGGATCTGCATCATGCCCTGCGCCCAGCGGCTGCGCTGGCCGATGAAGCTGGCAAATGTCGCCGGCTGCAGACCGGCAATCAGCGGCCGGTCGACATAGACGCTGTTCCAGCCGCTGGCATGCAACGCGATCGCCGTTTCGCAGTCTTCCGTGATGCTGAGGCCGCTGAAGCCGCCGGTCTGGTCAAGCGCCTGCCGTCGCAGCACGGCGGCGGAACCACAGAAAAAGGAAGCGTTCCATTTGTCCAGGCCGCGCTGGATGATCCCGTAGAACATCTCGTTCTCGCTCGGCATCTTTTCGAAGGTCCGCAGATTGCGTTCCACGGGGTCTGGATTGAGAAAGAAATGGGGTGTCTGAACGAGGAACAGCTTCGGGTCGTCCTCGAAATAGCCTACCGTCTCGAGCAGGAAATCCCGGGTCGGGGCGTGGTCAGCATCGAAGACCGCAATCAGCTCGCCGGTTGAATGCTGCATGCCGTTGTTGAGATTGCCGGCCTTGGCATGCTCGTTACGGTCACGGGTCAGATAGCGTACGTCGAGATCGTTGCAGAGTATCTGCAGTTCCTGATGCCGGGCCTTGGCCATCTGGTCTTCGAGAAGGTTGGGCGACGTCCGCTTTTGCAGCGTGCCACCGTCATCGAGAAGCCAGACAGTCAGCTTCTCGGCCGGATAGTCCATGGCCTTCGCAGCCGCCAGCGTGTTGGCGAGAAGCTCGGCGTCCTCATTGTAGCTGGGGACGAAGACATCCACGCTCGGATATTTGCCTTCCGATGCCGCGCGCGACGGCCGCGGCGGCAGCGGCATCGAAACGACGAAAAGGCTGAGGCCTAGCATCATGACGCTGTACATTTCGGCCAGGTAGAGCAGAAAGCCGGGAATGAAATTTTCGAGCTGGTTGAACGGCGGCAGCGTGCTGGTCGTGCGCCAGTAGACATAGCGCATGACGATGGCTGTGCCGAAGGCAAGCGCGGTAAGCCGCCACGTCCCTTCCGCCCGCAATATCTTGATAACCGCCATGAAGGTGACGACGGCAATGCTGGCGATCAGTTGCGTTTGAAGGTTGATCGGCAGGGTAACCAGTGCAATCACGCCGAGGGACGTGATGATCCAGAAAAGGATAATGGCTACCTTGCGCATGGTGGATGCCCTTCAGGAGACCGCCCGGTGACAAGCCGTTCATGGCGGAGGCCCTTAAAACGCCATGGTCAACTCACTGCGATCAGCAATTGACCATGTCGAGGTTACTTGCACTGCGTGGTACCTCCAGACTGTGTCATACAGTCCGGCGAAGGAACAACGACGCCCCCTATATCCGTGCCTGTTGGTAAAGGAACCGTTTCACTCGAAGACGCTTGTTTCGCGGGCTCGACCTTCTCGACGCGCACGGCTTGCGATTGCCGAACGACGGGGCGAGGTTTCGTGCTTTCTACCCCCACGATGGCAGCATCGCGCAGTTCCTCTCTCTTCGGATAGATCGGGTTTCCGGTACGGCCCAAGGTCGGATCAACGCTCGGCGGTTCGCCATAGGGGTTCCATCCCGCTGCATTGAACGCGCCCCGAATGGTGTAGCCGTACATTGTACCGAGCAGCTTCTCTTCGCTCGCACCATCTTCGCAAAGACGAAGGCGGACCTGGATCGTGCCGCGGTTCTGGAAGACCGTCCTTGCTTCGTCGGGCGAGCGGATCTGCTGCCAGGCATAGAGACAGGCATCATTGCCGTGACCTCGGCCGTAAGCGTAGCTGAAAGGCCCGTAATTGTTCTGCAGGTAGAGCGGCGACTGGGCGAGGGCAACGCCTGGAAGCTCTCGGCGCATTTCCTTGGCAATGTCGCTTGCCCTGACAGAGGAATAGCCAAGCGCCTTCTGCCCATCCATCTGCAGGCCGACCGGTCCGAACATCTGTACGCGAAGGACGTTCTGCCCCGGGGTCGATGCAGAGGTAAACAGAAAGATGTCCTGCTGCGTGCTGTTGCTGAAACGGCGCTCGACGATGCTGACGACCGCCGGCCCGCCGGGCGGCGGCAGTGCAAAGGCTGTCTCGTCAGAAACTGTCACCGCCGTATCGGACAGCCGCACGCCGTCGCGGGCGCCGCAACCGGCAAGGCTGAGCGTCAGAATGATGCCGGCAAGCGCATACCGTGACGTTGGAATTTCTGCAGAAGACAATGAGCCCCCGTCTGTTTCCTGGCAGGAGGATCGCGGCGCATTTTCGAATCAAGCCGAGCCGAATCACAAGCCCATTGATAAATCATGCGCTTGCCTTCGGGAATCCCAATTCACCACGACGCACAATTGAAGATGTGAAAACGCTCGCCTGTCCCGCCCGGATCGACAACGCACAGTCTGTCTAGTCAAGGAAGACGCGAACGCTCGCGGCGCGGCCCGCCGCATCGATAACCGTCAGCGTCGAGTAACCGGCTCCATCGGGAACCCATTGATTGATGCGACGCCGGGATGTCTCCGGCAGCGGCTTGCCGTTTGCCAGCCAGCGGAAGGGTGCCCTTCCGCCTTGCAGCTTGAGGACCAATGGCATGGGGGTGCCCGTTGTATCGACCCCGAGTTCGACGCGGGCTCCCTCCGGGGGATAGACGATCTGCGGCGCCGGCTCACGGACGACCGCAGAGACGAGACCATTGGAGTTCAGCGAGAATCGCCGCTGGCTGATCGGCAGCTCGGACTGGGCGATCCGTGTCGCGCCTGCAGGCGCACGCGGTAGCGGCGTTGTCGCGACGCCGGATTTGGCGAACCCTTCGAACAGGATGGGTGCTGCCGATCCGTAGCCGGTCAGGCCTGGAACCGCCCCATTGTCCGGCCGGCCGACCCAGACGCCAAGGACGTGGCGGCCGTCGAATCCCACAGACCAGGCATCGCGGTAGCCGTAGCTCGTGCCGGTCTTGTAGGCGATGCCGCGCTGGACGGCTCCGGCCGGTGGCAGCACGCCTGACAGGACATCGGTGATCTGCCAGGTCGCGACCGGATCGAGCAGCGGCTCGCCTTCGATCTGGCCCGGCCGGTCCTGTATGCCGTCGCCAAGCCGCATCGGCTGGCCGCGGTTTGAAAGCGCCGCGTAGAGCTGCACAAGGTCCTTCAGAGTGACACCCAGCCCGCCGAGCCCGATCGCAAGGCCGGGAGCCTCGTTGGGAGGCAGAACCGGTCTGACTTCCGCTCGGCGAAAACGCATCATCATCCGGCTTGGACCGACAGCGTCCAGCAGCCTTACAGCCGGCACATTCAGCGACAGCTGGAGGGCCTGGCGGATGCTGACGTCACCCTGATAGGTCATGTCGAAATTGCGTGGGCGGTAGCCGAAGAAATCCGCGGGACGGTCCTCAATGATCGTTTCCTGCGAGACAAGCCCCTCCTCAAAGGCGAGGCCATAAATAAAGGGTTTGAGCGTCGACCCGGGCGAGCGGGAAACACGCGTCATGTCGATCCAGCCGGATCGGCTGGCGTCGAAATAATCGGCAGACCCCACCTCGCCGACGATCTCGCCGGTGCCCGCATCGGCCATGACCATGGCGATCGAAACTTTGGGTCCGAGTTTTGCCGCAGCGTCCTTCGCGACTGTCTCAAGTGCTTTCTGAATGGGCCGTCTGAGTGTCGTCTGGTGCCGCGGACCGTTCGGCTGTTTGCGCAGGGCCGCTTCCGCGACGTGCGCGGCATGGGTCGGAAGCTGCAGGCGGCGTTCCGGCACGGCGACCGCAGCGGCGCGCTCTGCCTCCCCTTCGCCGATCACGGCTGCCACAGCCATGCGTGTCAAAACACGTTGGCGCGCCGCTTCGGCGGCCTTCAGATGGCGGTCAGGCCGGCGCTTTTCCGGCAGTTGCGGCAGCGCCACAAGCAGTGCAGCTTCCGACACGGTCAGGCGCCGCGGCTCCTTGCCGAAATAGGCAAGGCTTGCGGCGCGGATGCCCTCGAGATTGCCGCCATAGGGCGCATGCGTGAGGTAGAGATCGAGGATCTCCGTCTTGCTCAGGCGCCGCTCGATCTGAATGGCGCGGGCGAGCTGGCGAAGTTTTGCCGTCAGCGAGCGGCCTTCGCGCGGTTCGATCAGGCGAGCCACCTGCATCGACAGCGTCGACGCGCCGGAAACGATCCGCCCATGCGTCGCAAACTGCCAGGCGGCGCGCATCAGTGCCCAGGGATCGACACCCTTGTGTTGCCAAAAGCGTTGATCCTCATAGGCAACAAGCATGCGGACGAACTGCGGATCGACATCCTTTGCCGTCGTTTTCAACCGCCAGCGACCTTCATGCGTCGCGAAGGCGCGCAACAGCTGGCCATCGGCGTCAAGCACCTCGGCAGAGACGGTGCGCGCCTTCTCAAGCGGCGGTGGATAGGCACGGTCGGCTGCCTCCAGGCCAGCCAGCACCGCCACGCCCAGAAGGGCGAGGCAGCAGAATGCAATGGAGGACTTCCGCCAGCGCGACATTATTCGACCGCCTGAACCTCCATGCGCCCCATCGCCGTGCGCGCGGAAAACTGCGGCCGGTACATGTCCTCGATGCTGGCAGCCGGGTGATCGTAGGTTCCCGGGGTGACTGCCCTGACGACATAGGCGACGGTGATCGCCCGGTCGTCGCCGCTCGACCGGTCGAAAGCCGCAACGAAACGGTCGCTGCGGAACTCGGTATGCGCGGCCTCGATCTCGCCGATCCATTCGAAGTTCGACAGCTTGGCGCTGTCGACGAGGCTCGGGTTGTCGATCTCGAAGCCCGCCGGCAGCAGGTCGGTGATCAGCACCCGCGACGGCCAGGCATTGCTCTCCGTGGCGTTGATGACGACCACATAGCGTTCGTTCTGCTTGGCCTGGGTGATGTTGGCTTCTTCGCCGTCCAGCGTGTAGTAGGTCCGCTGGATGGTGAAGCCATTGCCGCCGGCGGGCAGCGGGAAGGCGGGGGCCGCAACCGTGGTGACGACAGCGGTGACCGGATCGCTCGACCGGTTGCCGATCGTGATCGGCTGGTCGAGGATCGCATCGCCGGTGAGACGCGCCGCGTAACCGCCGCTACGCGCCGTTCCATTGATGTCAAGCTTCAGATCCTGGTCGCCGCCCTGAATGGCGCGGGCGGCAAGCAGGGTCCACATCTGCTCCTGCGTGCTTGTATAAGAGGTGCGCTCCCATTCGCGCGCAACGATCTTGGCGAGTTGCGGAATGATCGCGGGCACCGGGCGGCTTTCGGCCGCCAGCGTCAGCACCGCGGCATCGTCGCGGAGCGGCGAACCGTAGTCGGAGCGATCGAGGACGCTGGTCTTCGTGTCCGCGGCCATCTGCAGCGCCTCTGCAAAAACGCTCTGGGAGCGTTGCGCATCGCCGTAGAGCGCGAGCGCTGCCGCCAGATGCCCCTTCGACAGCGGTGTCGGGAACTCGCCGATCTTCGTGTTGGCATAATAGCGCAAGTCGCTGATGGCGGCCTTGCGATTGCGCGCCAGCACATAGAGGGCATAGGCGATCTCGTTGCCCTGGCTCTTCACGTCGACTTCGTAGCTCAGGGCATTCTGCAGATTGTCGAGCGCCTGCACCATGGCCTGGTCGGGCACCTGGAATTTCTGCTCACGCGCCCGGGTGAGGAAGTCGGTTACATAGGCATCCAGCCAGAGATCACCCGACCCCGGACCCCACAGGCCGAAACTGCCGGTCGAGGACTGGTAGGACAGGACGCGGTAGATCGCCTCCTGCACCCGTTTCTGGACGTCCGTATCCTCGGGCAGGCCGGACTGCTTCGAAAGCTCGCTCAGATAGAGCAACGGAAGCGCCCGGCTGGTCGTCTGCTCCGCGCAGCCATAGGGATAACGATCGAGTGAGGTCAGCAGCGCGGGGATATCGAATGCGGCCGAGCGCGTCACGCTGATGCTGACGGCTGACCCTTGCAGCATGCTTTCCGCCAACAGCTCGCCGTCCACCTTCAGGCTGGCATTCGGCTCGATGGTGACCGGATGACGTGTCGTCACCGGCAGCGCCGCTGGGCGAACCGGAACGAAAACAGATTGCTGCAGCGACAACCCATCGGCGCTCGTCAGTTCGATCGAGATAGCGCCGCTGCCAGGATGAACGCCCGAGAGTGGCAGCGTCAGATCGAACTTGCCGCCCGGTTTGACGTTGAAGGTCTGCTCGGCTTGGACCGAGTCGATAACGACGGAGGAGTTGCTGGTGACCTTGAGATTGAGGTCGCCGGCGGGACCGTCGGTATTGGCGATGTCAAGGCGCAACTCTGCCTTGTCGCCGGGCGCCAGGAATTTCGGCAGGCTCGCCGTCACCACGACCGGATCGCGAAGGACGACATCGGCGCTGGCGTGACCGACACCCCTCTTCGACCACGCAACCGCCATGACGCGGGCCGTGCCGTTGAATTGCGGGATGTCGAAACTGACGATCGCCTTGCCGCTGGCGTCGAGCTCGACGGGGCCTGAGAAAAAGGCCACGAGCTTTTCGCTCGGCGGGTTTCCCTGAAGCGGCAGCTGACCGCCATCGCCCCCCGTGCGCAAGCGCCCGGTGGCACCGAGCGATCCATCGATCAGGCGCCCGTAGAGATCGCGGATTTCGAGGCCGAGCTGCCGCTGACCGAAATACCATCCCTCCGGATCGGGCACTTCGTACCGCGTGAGATTGAGAATGCCGACATCGACGGCAGCAACGGTGACATAGGCTCCTTCACCCGCGCCTGCCCCGGCAACTTCCACGGGGATGTTGAGGGTCTGGCGTGGCAATGTCTTTTCCGGCAGGTCCAGCTTGACCGAAAGCTTGCGGTCGGCGGGATCGACGGTCAGCCATTTGATGCCGATGGCCCGCATCGGCATGCGGCTCTCCTGCGCATCGCCCGGACGATAGAGCGTCGCGGTGACATAGACGCCGGCGCCGAATTCTTCAGTGATCGGAATATCGATCTCGCCACCTTCTGCGGAAATGGTCGCCGTCTCTGTGGCGATCAGCTTTTCCGAACCGATCGTGACCAACGCCTCGCCTGCAAACCGCGGCGAGATCCTGAGCTTGGCTGTGTCACCGATCGCGTAGTCCTGCCTGTCGAGCGCGATTTCCAGGCCGTCCGGCGTCTCCGTCGAGGTCGTCGCGACATACCAGCCTGAATCGAATTCGACGCTCGATGCCGGGCCGTCGATATCGGCGGTCTCGACTTCGAGGCGGTAGCGCCCCCAGCCGGCCGACAGCGAAATCTCTCCCCCGTCCCTGGTGACATCGAGTTTGCCGGTCGAAACCTGTTTGGTCGAAATCACCGGCTCGTATTTCCAGGCGGAGCCGTCCCGGTACCACTGATAATCCTGCTCGACACGCAGCAGTTTCCAGATGAAGCCGGATCTTGCCTGCTTTTGGCCATTCGCGTCGATGGCGATGACATGAAATTTGCCGACAGCGTTTTCGGCGAGGTCGCCGGTGAATTGCGGCTTGATGCCGATCATGTCGCCTTGCGGCCGAACGGGCAGGACCAGCGACCGCTCGACGGCCCGGCCACCGGCCTCCTGAACGCGCACGGCGATCGTGGCATTGAGCAGTTGCGTGGTCGAAGGCGTTTCTGCCACATCGACGTCAAAGGTCGCCTTGCCATCCTCGTCGAGCGGCACCAGGCCCTCGAGCGGCGTGCGGCTGTCTTCCGTTGCTTCCTCATCGGCGAGCCCGAACGAATAGCCCTTGAAATCGGCACTTTCGCGGGTCGGCTTCAAGCCGACCTCACCTTCGAGCTCGAGCCCTGCCGCCGGCGCGCCATAGAGGAAGCGTCCATCGACGGTCACCGGGGACGGCTTGCCGATCTCGATCTGCTTGACGGCACTTGCCAGCTCGAACTCGACCCGATCGGGGACGAAATCATCGACCTGGAACTGCTTTTCGCTGATCGCCGTCCCCTTGGGATCGGTAAAGACCTGCACGGTCCAGGTTCCGCGCATGGCATTCGGCTGCAGGGCGTGATCGAGCGTATAGCCACCGGCCTGTCCGCCATCGCTGACGACGCGACGATCCTCCACACCGTCGGGTCGCATGAAGATGAAGGTCAGCGGCAGCTTCTCGATCGCAACCGAGGCGCTGTCGCGTGCAAGGGCCGAGACGTGCACGATCTCGCCCGCACGGTAGATGCCGCGTTCGGTCCATGTCAGGATGTCGATGGCGCCCGGGGCCACGCGACCGGTGACGCCACGGTCAGAGAGGTCAAAGCCGGCCCGGGTCAAGTCGAGGAAGACGAAATCATCATTGACGCCCTTGGCGGTGATGACAGCCGGGGTCATGGCGGCAGTGCCGCGCAGGAGACCGGCGTCGAAGGTGGCGCGACCATCGGCGTCCGTGATCACCGTCCCGAGAATTTCGTTGTTCTTGGCGAGCAGGGTCAGTTCGACGCCGGCGATCTGCTTTGCCGACGCCAGGGACCGGGCAAAGACGCTCAGGCCATCGGTGCCGGAATAGGTGGACAGGCCGATATCGGAAACGACGAACCACTGCGTCGCCTGGCTGTCCCACTCGTTCGTCGCTCCGGTTGCGGAGACCGCGGTCAGCACATAGACGCCGGGCTTGCGCTGCGGCAACGCCTCATCCACCGGGAAGCTCGTCACCACTTCCTTGTTGAGGTCGGTCGAAATATCGATCGAGCCCTGCCAGACCATCTCGCCGTTCTCGTCCCGGATCCGCTCGGCGCTGTATCCGTCGAGCTGGGTCAGGAATTGCGAGGATGTCAGCAGCGAGGCGATGCTGCGGTCGCCGATGCGGTAGAGCTTGAGATTTGCGCTCGTCGTGTTGACCGAGACAATCGGAATGCCGCGCCGGGCCGTCTCCGGCAGCACGAAGCTGTCGCCGGTGAAGCGAACCATCGCTGCCCGGTCCGGAATAAAGACCTCGAGATTCACCTGGGCGTCGAGCGGTTCGTCTGCGATGGCCGATGGCAAGCCCTTGCGAAAGGCCAGCTTGTAGCGCTGGCCGTGGTTCAGGCCTTCGACGCAGATTTCACTGCCCTTTGCCTCCAGCGCTTTGGGCGCGGCGCCATCGAGCGTGACGAAGGGCGTATAATCCGCTTTGATCAACGGCTCGGAGAACTGGGCGCAGACCCGTGGTACCGCACTGTCGGAATCGACCGTATGGTCGGTGACGCGGAAACCCTGGCGGGTTTTCAGTTCGGCATAGGCGGCGCGAACCGCCTTTGTCTCGGCGAGCGCGAGGCTCGCCTTGTAGGCACCAAGAGCTGCACGGAAATTCTCCGAACTTTCGAGCGCCTTTGCCAGAACCGCAAGAGCCTGGGCGCGCGACTGGGTCGTGCGTGTCAACTGATATCCGTTGATGGCCGCAAGCGCGGCCTGCGTTGCGAAATCGGTATTGCCATAGACGCGGTTGGCGGCGCGCGCCGCCTCTATCCACAGGGCACCGTCATCAGGAAGGATCGCCAGGGCACCCTGGAAAGCTTTGAGTGCCGGGGCGATGTTGCCGGCCGCAAGTTCGCGATGGGCAGTCGCAATCAGGCCGTTAAGCCCCTGCCCTTCCTGATCCGCTTCCAGCGCGAGATTGTCCTTGGCTGCGCGGGCGTCGGCGAGCAGCTGCTCGCCGAGGAACGGCAGTGCCGGCGGCGCACCGATATCCGGCTCATTCGAGGCGGCTTCGACGATCTTGCCGGCAATCGCGCCGTTGAATGTGTTCAGCCTGTTGTAGTCGGATTTGAGGAAACACCATTTCACCTTGGGATTGTAGGTGAAGGCACGGCAGGCGGCGTCGGCGATGCAGACCTTTTCACATTGGCCGAGGGTGACGTTCTGCTCGGTGCGCAGGTCAAAGCCGAAATAATCGCCGTTTTCCGTCGTCACGACGTGCCGGCTCGTTTCCGCCGCGTGGGTCGTGGGTGAAAAAGCAAGGGCAGCGAGAATAATGGCTGAAAATCGGATAAACGCGCGCATAGACATAAGTCCTCCCCAACGCTGCCGTTTTGACCGGTCGTACTCTTCAGACTTGTCAGTCGCTTGTCAACCGAAACGGGCAGCGACCGATCTGTGGTCACTGCCCTGGTTAACGGTTGAACATCACAGTTTAATCGCAGGACACTCTATAAAAATCCGCAACTCCAGATATCCTTCAAGGAAAGGCATCGGGTTGACGTCGGCTCGGTCAAGACTGGGAAACCCAGAGTGTCGGTCGATGGTCGCCCGCGATCGTCTCGCCGAATGGACCGGTGTTTGTGCTGGCGGAATAGCTTTTCACGGGATGGTTGAGCGGCAGGTTCGGAAGCACCAGCTCGCCGAACTTGTAAGCTTCTTCCAGATGCGGATAGCCGGAGAGAATGAAGGTGTCGATGCCGAGCTGGCGATACTCGTCGATCCGCGCCTTTACCTGGTCGGGATCGCCGACGAGCGCTGTCCCCGCGCCGCCACGCACGAGGCCGACGCCGGCCCACAGGTTCGGACTGATTTCCAGCTTGTCCTTGCGGCCGCCATGCAGCTTGCTCATCCGGCTCTGGCCAACTGAATCCATCCGCTGGAAGACCTTTTGAGCCGCCGCGATCGTGTCCTCGTCGACATACTTGATGAGCTCCTCGGCCGCAGTCCAGGCCTCCTTTGCCGTCTCTCGGACAATCACGTGGAGCCGGATACCGAAGGTAACCTCGCGGCCTTCGGCGTCGGCCAGCGCCCTCACCTCTGCAATCTTCTTCTCGACCTCCTCCGGCGGTTCGCCCCAAGTGAGATATTTGTCGATCGTGCGCGCCGCGACCTGCTGGCCGACGCCGGAGGAGCCGCCGAAATAGAGCGGCGGATGCGGATCCTGGAACGGTCGGAACAGAAGCTTTGCATCTTCGATGTCGAAATGCTTGCTCTTGACGGTCACATCCTCGCCGCGCAGCACGGCCTTATAGATGTCGAGGAATTCCTCGGTGACCTCATAGCGTTCCTCATGGGAATAATGAATGCCGTCGCCCTTGTTCTCTATCGGGTCGCCGCCGGTGACGACGTTGATGAGCAGCCGTCCGCTCGATAGCCGGTCGAGGGTTGCCGTCATGCGGGCTGCAAGTGTCGGGCTGAGCAGGCCGGGGCGAACGGCGACCAGGAAGCGCAGCTTCTGCGTCAGCGGCGCCAGCGCCGAGGCGACGATCCAGCTGTCCTCGCAGCTTCGGCCGGTTGGGATCAGCACGCCGTAATAGCCGAGGTTGTCAGCGGCCTGGGCGATCTGTTTCAGATAATTGATATCGACGTTGCGGCCACCGACAGAGGTGCCGAGATAGCGACTCTCTCCATGGGTCGGCAGAAACCAGAGAACGTTGATTTTTTCAGGAACGGCGCTCATGTGCGATTTTTCTCCAATGCCTAGGGAGGTGTCATTCTGGCTGACAGTGTTCCCCGACAGGACGTCGACTACAAAACAATTATATCTATAAAATTTATGGAGTTTAAAAAATCCGTCCTCCCCGCACGCCGTTCATGAGGCGTTAAATTCAAGGGTCCAACACGGCGACCTGCAGGTCGGAACTCGACGCGAACCAAGGGCCGCGGCATCAGATCACAACCAGACGGGATCAAAAATCGGTCAGCCCGCCTGCAATTGCGGCCGCAATTGCGCATTGACCAGTGTTGCGGCGGCGTAAGCCTGTGTCACGATCTCCGGAACGAGATCGATATCTGGAAGCGAGCCGAGACCGAGGGGGCCGATGGCGAAGAGACCGGCGGGCCTGCCCCTGGGTGTCAACAGTTCGCCCGCAGGATTGACCGCAAGACCAAGACCGAGTTCATCCGTGGTTGCGAGACCGGCGGAAAGCAGCTCGGCGATGACGGGGTCCTTCAAATCGGGCGACAGACAGCGACAGTCGATAACTTTGTCCGCCGCGAACTGCTCTTCGGCCGACCCACCGGCCCAGCGCACGACAAGTCCGCCCGGGACGTGCCGCAGCGTGGTCCCTCGCTTCAATTGGGTCAATCCGCCTGCCAGTTCCCGTTCCAACCGTGCATGCACGTCCGCCGGAAGCCGGTTGCGATGGCTGTCGTAGATGGCCCTGAGATGACGATTGAATTGCCGTTTCTCGCTCGGCGGCAACGAGGCCCACAAGGTGCGGGCACGCTTGCGCAGGCCGTTCATCGCCGCCTGCCAGCTCCAGCCGTTTTCTTCGGCTTCCGCGCACGCATTGCGGACGAACCGGACGATATGGCGAAGCTGCGATGGCATGGGCTGCGACGGGAAGACAGCATCCGCGGGCATGCGCGTGTGCGGCTGCGGCAGGAACCCGCGGCGTGACAGGATCGTGATGCGCCCGGCAAATCCGCCGTCGCGCAGTTGCAAAACCTGATCCACAGCCCGCAGGCCATTGCCCATCACGACGACATGCTGAGCATTGCCGGAGGATCCCGGCAGAGCGCCCGCACCATCGTGCTCGTTCGTCTCCGGTGGAGGAGCCTTCAAGCCATAGCCGGTTGCCAGAACTACAGTGTCGCAAACAGCCTCGCTGCCGTCAGCCAGCCTCAGCGTGAACATGCCATTGTCGCTGCGCTGGATCCTCGAAATGCCTTCATTGGACATCTGGACGCTCACATCCGTGCGCTGGGCCAGAGCTTCGGAAAATCGCTGATAGACATAATCGCTGAAGGTAGCCTTCGGCACAAAGATCTGGCCGAATCCCGGGATCGCAGCGGAAACCGCTTCCCGAAAATGCGCGTTGGCCTGAAGCCAGCGGGTGAAATCCTTCGGCTCACCGGTCGAGACGGAGAGATCGCGCGCGCGGCTATTGAGGATTTCGGTGGAGCGGGCCGTTGCCAGCGCCTGGCCGCCGCTGATGATCGGCTGCGGATCGAACATGCGCAACTGGAACGGCTGGCTGACTGACTTCAGAAGAGCAATCGCCATCATCAGACCCGAAAAGCCGCGGCCGACGATGGCGATCTGAGCGGGCTGGCCGCCATAAGGGTAAGACGCGAAACCGTGAACCGTCATATCATCCCCTCCCCCGCATCATGCGGCTGGATTGTTGAACATCGGCACTGTCACTCATACGCCAGTTCAAAATATACGACATTCTCTATGTTTTTTGTCATTTAAGCACGGGCAACACACGGTAGCAAGTCGTTTTCACGCCCTGTAATTTTTCGATACATTGCCGTTACTTAGTAGGATTTGGATGAATGGTTTGCCCCTGGGACACCCAGAGGCTTTGGTTTACGCAAAAACCTTAACGATCGACGTGGTCTGAGCGCAGCTTTTCGAACCGGCGGATAAAGGCATTGATATCGCTGCCCGTGCGCCGCAATTCTCGCTTGCGGATCAGCACGCACATAATGCGTGCCGCAGTGGAAAAGGTCATCTCATCAAGAGGGCTGTCGCTGCTCCAGGGCTTTGTCAGGCGCTCGGTAATGGCACTGACCATGTTGTTCGGCAGAATGTCCGTGCAACCGCGCATATGATCGAAGACGACGTCCAGAACAATTGGCATTCCTTGAAAGTATACCGTCGGAGTCTCTCCGCCATCGACCCAGTCGTCATAGGCTTCCAGGGCGTCGCGGAACAGCTGGTGTAGCGTGATCGGCGCGTGTCCTTCATGGAGTTGTGGGAGCCGGTTGTTCATCTGCGCATCCTCGCATCGTTGCAAATCACGGTGTTTGATGTCGACAGAAATCGACCCGACGCCTAACGCACGACGAAACGGATTGTTCCAGCCCATTGACGGGAAAAATGCGCGTTCCTTGCGTCTCGCGCTGACGGGCACGCGTGACGGCTGGCGCCAGGAAAGATCGCCGCACCTTCTATGTACCACCGTTTCCCTGCGTCGAGGATCCAACAGGAACGCGCCATACGTTGCCGAACCCGGCTACGATGTCCAGCCCACGGGTCCATGACGTAAAACAAAACTGTCTAGGACGGTCCCTGCTCCTTCAGTCCCTGGCATTCGATCAATTCGATCCGGCCCTTGCCTTTGATGTCCACGAAGCCCAGGGAGCGCCCGCGACCCCGATCGCGAATGCGATGCCAGGTGGCCCCACTGGTCGCAACAGTCCCCGGGTTAGCGTGAGCTGCGATCCGGGACGCCATATTCACCGTGTCACCCCACAGGTCAAACAGGTATTGTCGGTGTCCGATGATGCCCGCCACGACTGGTCCGAACTGGACGCCGACTCGAACCTCCCAACTCGGTTCGGTGCGGCGTGATGCCGTGACCATGTCCAGTCCGCATTGCAAACTGGCAAAAACCGGATCTGGCACGGGAGTGAACAGGCCGGCTGTAGCCATGAAGGCGTCGCCGATCGTTTTGATCTTCTCCATCTCGTGCTGACGGACGATCCGTTCATATTCCTCGTTCAGAGCCTGGAGATGCTCCACCACCTTCTCCGGCGGATTCTCGTCGCAATAGGCCGTAAAGCCAACGATATCGCAAAATAGCACCGCGACTTCCTCGTAGCGACGGGGGCGGACGGCATTGGTCGCTTTGAGCTCGCGTACAGCGCCGGGAGGAAGCATAGCGTACAGAAGCTCGTCTGCTCGGCGCTTTTCGTTTTCGATCTGCTGTGTATAAACCGCCTCTTGGTCGCGTAGTTTCTTCTTTTCCAGGCAGGCGGCCAAACGCGCGCGCAAAAGAACCGCGTTGAACGGCTTGGCCAGATAGTCCTCTGCACCTAGGCCAATGCAGCGCGCCACACTGTCGATTTCGTCGACGGCCGATATCATGACAATCGGAATATTGCGCAGCGTCGTGTCGGCCTTGACCTCATGGAGCACTTGGTAGCCGTCCATTTCCGGCATCGTTATGTCGAGCAGCACGAGGTCGAATGGCCTTGTCGCCAGCAGTTCGAGCGCCTCCCGACCATTGCTGGCGCATGCCACGTTTCCGTAGCCTTCTCGTTTGAGCCGCTCCGTCAATGTGAAGCGATTGTCCTCGTTATCGTCGACGACGAGCAGAGCAGGCCCAATTTCGCTCATGATATTGTCTCCCTTGGAAGCAGAGCCTTGATTTTTGCAAGCAGGCGCGCGAACTCGACGGGTTTGGTATCGAAGTCATCGCAGCCCGCTGCCAGTGCTGTTTCGCGGTCGCCAGGCATCGCGTGTGAGGAAAGCGCGATCACGGGGATGTCGCGCGTCGTAGCCAGGGCCTTCAGACGCCTGGTGGCCTCCCAGCCGTCAACGACGGGAAGACTCAAGTCCATCAGGATAAGCGACGGTGCGTCCGATCGCGCACGCGCCACACCTTGCTCCCCATCGGTGGCGACGATGACCTCGTAACCTTTGCGTCTGAGCCGCGTGGACAGCATATAGATGTTGTCCTCATTGTCTTCGACATAAAGGATGCTAACCATGCTGGTGATCCTTGTCAGGCGAGTTCCGTTTAAGACTGTACAGCGCAATAGCCTTGCGCAACTCCTCAAGAAGTTCGTTGCGGCTGAAGGCAGCTTTGGCGAGCACACGCTCGACGCCGCCGCTAAGACGCTCATGGTCCTCCTCACTGAGGGTCGCGGCTGTCACCACCACGACAGGCACCGCCTTGAACGCGGACCGCTTGCGCAGTTCGACAAGAAACTCGAAGCCGTCCATTTCCGGCATGATGAGGTCCAGAATGATGACGTCGGGACGCTCATGGATGACACGTTCCAGCGCGAACCGGCCATTCTCGGCCTCGTCGACGTCGCAACCCTCTGTACTCAATATGCGACGCCATTGCTGACGTGTGTCCTCATCATCCTCAACGATCAGAACCCGCGGCGCTGAGCCAGGCGCCCCCGACCAGAGTTTTGCGATGAGTTTCCGCAGCGCATCGCGCTCAATCGGCTTAACCATGTAATCGGCGGCCCCGAGCGCGTACCCTCGGTTCCTCTCGTCGGCCATGGTGAGCATCACGACGGGGATCGTCGCGAGCTCAGGATCCGCCTTCAATTCCTGCAGGACGCTCCAGCCGTCGCAACCCGGCATAAGCACATCAAGGGTGATAAGTGCCGGCTTCAGTTGCCGCGCCAGTTTAAGTCCTTCCATACCGTCCTTGGCCGTCACCACATCGCAGCCCTCGCGGACCAGAAATCGCCGCATCTGGTCGCGCACAGCCTCATCATCATCAACGACGAGGACGACGTTCGAGAGGCGAACAAGCTCGGCGGCGGAGACCCCACGGACCGGCGGCTGTGCCTGCGTGGTAGGCGCCTCGATCGCCGACGGCAGCCACACGGTAAACTTGGTACCGACGCCGGGAGTGCTGTTCACGGTTATGTCACCACCCATTGCGCGGCACAGGCGCTGGCTGATGGCAAGCCCTAGCCCGGTGCCGCCGTACTTGCGCGTAGTGGAACTGTCGGCCTGGCTAAACTCCTGGAACAGGTTCTTCATCTGCTGAGGCGTCATGCCGATGCCGGTATCGGCAACCGTCAACAACACGCCCTTGGCATCGTCGACCTTCATGCACGTCGCCGCGATCGTGACCTGTCCATTTTCCGTGAACTTGCATGCATTGCTCAACAGATTGAGGAGGATCTGACGTACCCGAAGCGGATCGCCGCGCATGCTTCCAATGTCATCTGGGCACTTCGCGATCATCCCGTTTCGGTTCTTCCGGGCAAGTGGCTGCACGGTTGTCGCGGCCTCGTGAACCATACCTGCGATGTCAAACGTCTCGATATGCAGTTCCAGGCGGCCGGCCTCGATCTTGGCAAGATCAAGCACCTCATTAATGAGCTTCAGCAGATGCTTTCCGGCACGCGTGACCCGCCCAAGTGGTTCGATCAACTCGCCTTGACCGGCTTCGTTGGCATCTTCCTGCAGCATTTCGGTGATGCCCAGGATGGCGTTCAACGGCGTGCGCAATTCGTGGCTCATGCTTGCAAGAAACTTGCTTTTGGCCTGTGTCGCCGCCATGGCCGCATCCCGCGCGAGCTCGAGCTCGGCTTCGTGCTGCTTGAGCTTGCTGATATCCGTGTAGACCGCGACCGTACCGCCGCCTGTTATGTGCCGCTCGTTAACCTGAACCCAGCGGTCCTGGCTGCGGTGTTGAACCAGCGTCTGCTTAGGATTGCGATGTGCCTCAAGCCGCGCGGCGACCCACTCCTCCTCTTGGCCCTTTGCATCCTCGACGAGGCCCTGTGTCACCGCCTTTCGAACGATGGTCTCGAATTGTGCACCTGGGACAACTGAATCGGCTATGCCGGGATAGAGGATTTCCCTGTAGCGGCTGTTGCACAGGACAAGACGGTCCTCGGCATCGTAAAGGGCGAAGCCTTCGGAGATACTTTCGATTGCATCGACGAGGCGCTGGCGCGCTTCGGCGACTTCGCGCAGGTTCTTTTCCTCGATCTCGACGGCGGTGTCGCGGAACAGTTGCAGCGCTTGGGCCATGCGACCGATCTCGTCGCGGCCCGTAGCAGGCAGTGGTGCCCGAAGGTTGCCTCCGGCGATGGCAAGCATGCTCTGGCTCAACCCCGCCAACCGGGCAAGAAGACTGCGGTCAACATAGAGCCAAACAATCAAAACCGAGCTGAGAAGGCTCAGGACGGCCGAACCAAGGACAACACCGGTACCGACACGCTGGACGGTTGCAGCTTCGCGGCCAGCCGCGGAGATGTCGCGATTGGCCGCACCAACAAGACGGTTCGCGGCACCGGTTAAATTCCGCGACAGCTGGTCATTCTCCAACAAGAGCGCTCCGCCCTTCGCGAGCACTGCGAGCTCTACTTCGCGCGCCTTCAGGATGCTCTTTGCACCGTCGATCAGCGCCTCGAACTCGTTAACGCGCTGGCGGAACCGCGTTCGCAGCTTCTCATCGATCTCGGGTGTCGCCGCAGCGAGGGACGCAACCGAGCGGCGCAACGCAAAGGACATCAGCGCCAGATCGCCGGCCGTCGGCGCCACCGCCGCCTTGAGCAGCGCTTCATTGATTGCAGAGATCTCTCTTTGCGCCTTCTGTTGTGGGATGTAGGAAGAAATTGCACGCGCAAGATCTGTTGTCGCCGCAGCACGCACGTCGGGTGGGGCGGCAACGTCGGCAACCGTGGCGCGCCATTGTGGGATCTTAGCATTCATCACCAGAATAGCAGGAGCCACGAGACGCTCGCTTGCGGTTGTCGTCGCCGACAAACGGCGCAGGAGGTCCTCCTTGCGTGTGACCACGATGAGGCGAGCGGCGACAAGATCGTCGAGAGCTTTGAGATTGCGCCGCAGCCCGATCACCGCGCTTTCGATCTCAGCTAAGGCCGCGGCGTTGACCGCGGTGCCCTTGAGCGCGGCGAGCAAATCTTCGAGGCGCGCCATCTCCGATCCAATCGCAGCCGAGACCTCCTTGTGCTGGACCGTGCTGGTGGTAGCAAGCACGGCCGGCGCAGTGGCGGCGACCCGCTCAGCTTGGCGGGAGACTTCGAGCGATCCGAGCGCGGATGGGACCCTGCGATCGGTGATCCGCTCGACCACCGCACCCACCTGGAGGAAGGCATACACGGCCGCTGCGGTCGCGAGCACCGCGAAGGTGCTGATCCCAAAAAAAGCGAAGAGTAAACGGCCGCGTATGCCGAGACGTTCAAACATCGCGGCGACCCATCGATCCGGCTGATGTGGTCAACATGGCCCGCACAGCTCTTTTCTCGAACACGATCCGTGGTGATCAGCGGTGTGTTATTTCAATGGCACGTATTCGCCATCCTTCCAGACATACCATACCCAACTCTGAACCGTGAGGTCGCCCTTCTCATCAAAGTCGATGCGACCGAGCACCGTATCGAATTGATGGCTACGCAAGGACCTAATCACGTCGCGCAAGTCCTGCGAACCGGCTTGCTTGACTGCCTGCGCCCAAGCTTGAACGGCGCCATAGCTCAACAGCGTATAGCCTGCGGGTTCGAAGTTGTCCGCGCGGAACCGCTCCACCACCGGGGCGGCTGTGGGATTTCGCCGGGGATCTGCTGAAAACGTGAAGAGGGTTCCCTCAGCCGCGGGGCCGGCGATCAGGGCAAATTCCTCGGTCGCGAGGGCATCTCCGGAGATGAACTGTATCGGATTACCGCGATCACGCGCGCCGCGAACCATGAGCGCTACCTCGGCATGATAGCCTCCAACATATGCCACAGCGACATTGGCCGCCTTCAGCGCAGTGATTTCAGCCGAATAGTCATTCTTTGCAGGCGTGTACGACTGGTAGATCGCTTCGGTCACACCCCGCTTGTTCAACTGCTTTCTGGTCTCGTCGGCAAGTCCCCTGCCATAGGTGGTGCCGTCGTGCAGAATCGCAATCTTCTTGTTCCCCCAATGATCGGCCAGGTAGCTGCCGGCCACAACACCCTGTGCATCGTCGCGACCAATGACGCGGAAGACGTTGTCGCGACCCTGTTCGGTCAACAGCGGATTGGTCGACCCTGGCGAAATCTGCAGAACGCCTGCGGCCTCGTACACTTTCGAAGCTGGAATCGAGGCTCCAGAACAGTAATGTCCGACGACGAACACGGCACCGTCAGCCACGAGCTTTTCGGCGGCGACCACCGCTTGCTCGGGATCACAGAAGTCGTCGACCGTGATGAGCCGCACCTGCTGGCCGAGAACGCCGCCCGTCGCATTGAGATCGGCAACCGCCATCTCTGCTCCACGCTGCCCCTGCTCACCAATCCAGGCCAGCCGTCCCGTCATCGCGGCCGAAACCCCGATCAACACGTCGGCATGCGCGGAGCAACTGACCACAGCGGCAAGGCCGACAAAGACAAAGACAAAGACAAAGACGCGGTGCATGGAAGAAACCTTCCGCCTCAATCCCGCAATTTGGCCAACGGAGAGGGTCTCGCAATCAGCGACTGCTGTTTCGGACGCGCTCAATTGCATCCGACCATACCATGTAGCACTGGGGAGTGATACGGTTCTTGGCGTCGAAGCCGCAATCAGGGCGTTTCGCTTAAGCGCCAGCGTCTGTTGCAGCGCAAACCTCGCGGGTAACTGCTTCTATTTTGTGATCCACACTTGGCCGATTTCGTTGAAAAAGTCGGCGTGTTCTCAGTCGATGCCTTGATGCGATGGCGGGTCCTGCGGATTTTGTGATGGGTCGTCGCCGTTATGCCGGCTTGGGTGCAGGCATCGGGATCAATTTGGCGAGCTTTCTGAGGTTTTGGGCGGTGGCTGCGAGATGGAATTCATCCCTTGCGCCATTCGGTCCTCGCAATCGCAAGCGATCCAGCTTGAGAATGCGTTTGAGATGGGCAAACAGCATCTCGATCTTCTTCCTCTGCCGTCTCGATGTGACATAGGCTTCCGTCTTGGCGATATCGCGAGCCATATCCCGCGCGCCCTCATGGATTGATCGTGGGACCTTGCGTGCCGGTTCCTTCGGGCAACATCTCGCTTTGAGTTCGCAGACCTCGCAGTCGTATTTGCTGGCGCGGTAAAGAAGCTGGTTGTCGTTGACGATCGTACCGCTGGTGGTCAGCACCTTGCCTGCCGGGCAGCGGTAGATGTCATTCGGCCGATCCCAGGTGAAGTCCCTGCGGGAGAATGTGCCGTCCGTCCTTGCGGACTTATCGAAGACCGGAATATGCGGCTCGATGCCTTGTTCGTGCACAAGCCAACCGAGCATCTCCGCCGATCCGTATCCGCTATCAGCGGCCAGCCGAGCCGGATAAAGGCCGAACTCCTCTCTGGTGCGCTCTATCATACGCTTGGCGGCCGTCACTTCTCCCTGGCGAATGGCGGTTGTCGCCTCGACGTCGACGATGATCGCGTGGTCGAGATCGATCATATAGTTGGCGGTATAGGCAAAGAAGGCCGCGCCCCCGTTGGCGGCGGTCCAACGAGCTGCCGGATCGGCAGGTG
Organism: Rhizobium giardinii bv. giardinii H152; assembly: GCF_000379605.1. Classification (GTDB taxonomy): domain Bacteria; phylum Pseudomonadota; class Alphaproteobacteria; order Rhizobiales; family Rhizobiaceae; genus Pararhizobium; species Pararhizobium giardinii. The sequence continues at coordinate 140,929 of NZ_KB902746.1, forward strand.
AGATGAACTTCGGTGTGACCGCGGTCGCTGACCCGAACGCCGCGTCATCCAAGGCTGCGACGTATTCCTTGACCGCACGATTGGCCTTTTCCGGTGCGCTCCAATTGGCTCCCTCGATACCGCTTTGGCGATTGGCATCTGCCTTGATAAGGCTGCCGTCCACCGCAAAGCCCTCACCACCAACAAACCCTTCCTCCATGCAGCGCGACACCACCATCTCGAACACGCGCCGAAAGAGATCACTCTCGCGGAAGCGCCCATGACGGTTCTTCGAAAAAGTGGAATGATCCGGTACGCGGCCATCAAGACCGAGCCGACAGAACCAGCGATACGCCAAGTTCAGATGGACCTCGTCGCACAGTCGGCGTTCCGAACGGATGCCAAAGCAATAGCCGACAAGCAGCATGCGGATCATCAGTTCAGGATCAATCGATGGTCGGCCCGTGTGACTGTAAAAACTGGCCATCTCTCCTCGAACTGCCGACAGATCGATAAAGCGGTCGATCGCGCGAAGCATGTGATCAGCGGGGATGTGGCCTTCGATTGAGAACTCGTAAAACAACGCGGCCTGATCGACTTGCCTGGGTCCCAGCATCTGCTTCGCTCCACTTTAGATATTGGAAGTGAATCAGTGATTTGCAGTGCAGGCAACCCCGGAGTTTTTCAACAAAATCGGCCAATTGCGCGCTGATGCGGCATATTTCCCCGCCATCCGTGACAAAAGCTCCAGACGCTTTACCGAACTCAGCGGGGTGCTGTGGATTTGGGCAGCATCGACCAACCTATCAATTGGCGCCAGCGGCGTCCCTGACGAAGTTTAGACCGGCGGCAGGGGAGCGAGCGAGAATGCGATTGCGACCTTGCGCCTTGGCCTCGTAAAGCGCGGCGTCCGCCATTGAGACAAGGCTATTTGGCTCCTCTCGCAGGACACGCCCTGTTGCGGACGATATACCGATACTCGCAGTGACTCTGCCGAATTCACTCTGGGAATGGACGATATTCTCCTCCCTCAAGTGGCTTGCAAATCCTTCTGCAACGATAGCCGCTCCATTCTCATCTGTTTCGGGAAGCAGAACGACGAACTCCTCGCCACCATATCGCGCGACGATATCCGCGGGCCGCTTCACGGATCGATGCAGGCATTCACTGACGAGGCGCAGGCATCGGTCTCCGGCCGGATGGCCGTAGGTGTCATTAAACGCCTTGAAACGATCGATATCGATCATCAACAGGCTCAGTGGTGTCTTGTTCCTTGCACTTCTCGCCGCCTCACGCAAAAACGCGTCGTCAAAGGCCCGGCGGTTGACGATCCCCGTCAATCCGTCGGTTTCCGCAAGGTTCTTCATCTGCTCGGCAGACAGCCTCAAGGCGATTTCTGCCTGCTTCATTGTCGTGATGTCCGAAACAACAACCATCGCGGTCCCGTCTGCCGCTCGTCGCGTCTTGATGCTGCGCCAGTCGCCGTTCTGAAGTTGAATCTCTTCGTTCTTGTTCTCATGCAATGTGCCGCTGGCCGCTTTGATCCAGTCTTCCATCGAATCGTAGGAAATATCCAGACGCTCACGGGTTTCGGCCACACGGCGTAAAATGTCGCTGATGTGCGCACCAATCACCCGAGCATCTGCGGATAACGGAAACGCGTCTCGGTATTGTTCATTGCAAAAGAGGAGAATGCCCTCGCTATCAAACATCGCAAAACCGTCTGGCATTCCCGCCATCGCATGGGATAGCAAGTTCTTGCTTTGCCGCAATTCCCGTTCAAGAGCGGTGCGTTCGGTGATATCCCGCGTTACGCCTGCCAGACCGATTACGCGCCCATCCCGATCCCTCAGGGGAACCTTGGAGGCGAGCAGATTTCTACCCTCGATATACTCGGCGCAGTCGATAAGGGGTAGGCCCGTGCGCATGACCTCCTGCTCGCGGTGATACAATTCCTCGGCGAGCGGCCGCGGCAAGAGATTGAAATCCGACAGGCCCAACATCTCTGTCGTGGACTCGAAACGATAGAGACGGATCATATTTTCGTTGACGGTGATGAACCGGCTGTCTCGATCCTTCACGTAGAGATAATCGGGCGACTGCGAAAACGCGGTCTCCAAAATTCTGCGCTCGAGTTCGAGACGTTGCGTTTTCAATAGGATGAGGCCACCCACGATGGTCGCTACACAGTTCGTCGCCGTCATAGGTAGGCCGACTGCAGATAGCGCCTGGACCTTCGACAGAGCAGGCAGCAATCCCATTGACGCAATAAGCAGACATCCGATCGCGGCCGCGAGTAGAGCAATGTGCGAAAAGACCGGAGCTTTCTTTCTGATTAGGAAGTTCGCTACAATCCCCATGCCAGCGGCGGCAATGGTCACCAGCACGCCATCAGTCATTCCGGCCCCGCCGATCGAAATGCGGAAAGCAACCGTAAGCGAGGCGGTGATGACTGCCGCAATCGGCCCGCCAAACATCCCCGAAAGAGCAAGCGGCGCAAAGCGGAGGTCCACAAAAGTGCCGTGACTGAATTGAACGGCAAGCAACATCGAGCCGATGGACGCAACGCCGGCCATGATGCCGAACATGATTTTTTCAAATCCGACAATTTGTCGTTGAAACCAGATCGAGAGATGTGCCCAAATCGAAATGGCCAAGCTGACAAAGGCAAGGTTGCCAGCAAACTGCTCCCATATGCCAGTCATCACGATACGTGGGCCTTCTCATAGATTTGGATCCCCGATCTTATGCGAAGACCGGTTTGAGCTTTATTAAGACGCAGCGCCAGCCTCGCACTCGCCGCCCCGAACAGGAGAGCACGGATTCCCTGTTCGTCGAACCGCCAGCAGCACAGGAAAACCAAATCCCTACCTGTCCATTGTCGTCGATGTTATACACACAATGGGACACCTGCACCGTCGACCAGCGACGCCGCGCTGCGGACCGGACCGAACTTCTATCGTCGGATTGTATCACCGGATGCGATCTCCCTCTGCTCTCCCTCTTATTAGGTGAGCGCGGTAACGTGCCTATGCTGATCTCTGAGAAATCTCGGGCGGGGGTCGCGGGGAATTGAAACCGAATTTCAGCTTGGAAGCCAGCATCATTCGGTTTCCGGCTTGAATCACACATCCTTCTTGCGATGTTACTTTATTAGCATGCAATTATATTTGGATTCTTCTCTCCGCTGGTCTCGCAGTAGCAGAAAACGAATGCGCGGACCTGTTCCGACACAGTATTTTTGTGTTTCGCTTACTAAAGCCCGCAAATTTTAGGGTTGTTCAACGTCAAATACTGTTGAATGCTAAGACCGCGCAGCGCGGGCGAAATCGTGATCGCGAACCCCGCTCAGCGACAGAACGGATGCTTGAGATGAGGATCCTGAACCATCGCATTACGCGGATCGCGGTCGGCATTTTGCTCCTGGTGCTTGTTGCCGTCGCCCTATTGCCCGGGGTCACGGGCGTCACCAGTCTGGATGGCACGGTCAATGCACGCCTCGCAGTCATAAACGCGCCGATCGACGGCGAAGTTGCGGGATCGCCGCTGCGGATCGGAACGCCAGTGAGCGAGGGGGAGGCACTTGCGACCATTCGCAACGAGCGCGTCAACCGGGCAATCCTTGCCTCGCTGCGCTCAGAACACCGCACCGCGGTCGGACGTGTTGCTGCGCTTGAGCGGGAGCGCGCGGAGCTATCGCAGCTGCGCAATCAGCTTTCCGAACGACTTGAGGTCTTCCAGCGCGCGACCATTGCCAGCCTGGAACGGGAATTGCAGATCCTGCGGAAGCGGGTCGACGTATCGCGCGCCCAGGATCTGGTGGCACAAGTGGACCTCGGCCGCAGGCAGGATTTGGAGTCAAGGGGAATTTTCGCCCGCAAGATGGTGGAGTCTGCCAAGGCTGCCGGGGCCGCGACGGGCGGCGAGGTCGAGGTGAACAGCCTGACGGTCGAATTGCTGCAGCATCGATTGGAAGCCGTGCGTCAGGGGATATTTGTCGGCGGCGATGGCCAAAACGATGTGCCGTACTCCCGCCAGCGACAGGACGAAGTGATCGTTCGCATCAATGACCTCAACACGCGGATCGCGGAGAACAGGACGCGGGCGAGCCAGAGCGAACAGCAGATGGCCGAGGAAGAGCGCCGCGTTCGCAGCCTCGAATCGGCGACCATTCTCTCGCCGTTCAAGGGCGTCGTCTGGAGCAGGAATATCGTCGGCGGCTCCAACGTCATCCTGAACAACGAGATGATGCGAGTGCTCGATTGCCGTGAGCTGTTTGTCGATATTCTCGTGCCCGAGGTAGACTACGACGAAATTTATCCCGGGCGCGAGGCGGAGGTCCGGCTCTTTGGGCGTTCCGAGACCTTCAAGGGCAAAGTGCAATCGGTCAAGGGCAGTTCCGCTGTCGTCGAAAAGGATCTGCTTGCCGCCAACGAACCGGAAACCGACGAGCGCAATGCCCGGATCCGCATCCTGCTTGCCCCTTCGGCACTCAACACCGACTTCGCCAGTTTCTGCCAAACCGGTCGAACGGTCCAGGTGCGTATTTCCAAACGCGCCGTTCGGCTGTCGCAATGGATCGAAAGCCTATGGTTCAGTCTCTTCTAGTGCTGGCGCCGACCTTTGCGGTCATCGCCTTCTTTCTTATCGGGCCGTTCAACTGGTCGCGCCGGCAAACCTGGACGCGGGCCGTTACCTGCGCCTTCGTCGCAGCGGCGGCAACACGCTACATGATCTGGCGCCTGACGGAAACGGTTCTGCCCTATCCCAATGACGGCGCCAACTTCTATTGGGTTTGGTTCATCTTCATTGTCGAGCTTCTGGCCGTCTCGGAGGTCTTCCTCTTTCTCATCCTGATGAGCCGCCACGTCGACCGCAGCGCCGAGGCCGACCGGCTCGCGCGGGTGTTCTTTCACCGCCACCAGAGCGAACTGCCCACGGTCGACGTCTTCATCCCGACCTATAACGAACCGCTCGACGTGCTCGAGAGAACCATCGTCGGGGCGCTTGCGCTCGACTATCCCAAGGACAAGCTGAGAGTGTATGTGCTTGATGACGGCCGTCGCGACTGGCTCAGTAACTACTGCGAACACCACGGCGCGGTTCATGTGATCCGACCCGACAACGCCCATGCCAAGGCCGGCAATATGAACAATGGCTTGCGCATCAGTTCCGGCGATTTTGTCGCCATCTTCGACGCGGACTTCGTACCCTACCGTCATTTCCTCAGGCGAACGTTGCCGTTTTTCTCAGACAGCACCATTGGCATCGTTCAGACGCCGCAGCATTTCTTCAACGTTGATCCGGTGCAATCCAATCTCGGCCTCGAGAACATATGGCCGGACGAGCAGCGCCTGTTCTTCGACGAGATTGCGCCGAGCCGCGATGGCTGGGACGTAAGCTTCTGCTGCGGTTCCTGCTCGATCGCTCGCCGCAAAGCAGTCGAAGCGATCGGCGGCTTCCCGACCGAGTCAATCACGGAAGATCTGCTGACCACGCTCTCGATGCTCAACAAAGGCTATAAGACCCGTTATTTGAACGAGCGGCTGTCGATGGGGCTGGCGGCCGAAAACCTGACCGGCTATTTCGTCCAGCGCGAGCGGTGGTGCCAAGGGGGCATCCAGACGCTCTACCTGCATAACGGTCCGCTGCGGGGACCCGGGCTTTCCCTCTTTCAGCGGATCATGTTCCTGCCGATGTCCTGGCTGGTGCAATATCTGGTCCGCATAACGGTGCTGGTCGTACCGATCGCCTATTTCTGGTTCGGGGCGCTGCCGCTCCACTTCACCGAGGTGGCCGACTATGTCTCCCACCAGGTGCCGTTGTTGGCCGCCTATTTCCTGTTGATGCTCTGGATCACGCCGACCCGTTATCTGCCCGTGGTCTCCAGCGCCGTCGGTACTTTCGCGGCGTTCCGCATGTTGCCGACGGTAATCTCCAGCCTGGTGCGGCCGTTTGGCAAGCCATTCAAAGTGACGCCCAAGGGCAGCGGCAACGAGGAGGGCGTCTTCGACGCCTACACCTTTGCCTGGATAGCGGGGTTCATCGTCGTCACCGCCCTCGGCATAGTCATCAACATCGTTCCGGAAACGACGCGAATACAGGGGGCGTTTTCGCCGATCGCCGCGCTCTGGGCCGGGATCAACATCATGGTGCTCGTCATCGCTTCGCTGATCTGTTTCGAAAAGCCGCGGCGTCTCTTTCAAGCATTCAAGCTCGATGAGGCAGCAAATGTTGACGGTTCGCCCGGTCGCCTCGTCAGCCTTTCCCTCGAAAAGGCTGTGATCGCGGTTCCAACGGAAACACGGTTTCAATCCACACGTGTGCGACTGGCGCTCGACGGCTTCGAGCCGATCGAGGCGGAGCTCAGGCAGGCAACGCAGCGGCGCGGAGACATCAGCCGATCAGGCGACATGCGGCGATACTACCTCCATCTTCATTTCGACTTGAACGGGGTGGAGCGGGACAAGATGATCGTCAAGCTCTATACCGGACGCTATTCGCAGGACATTCCCGATATCGACAAGGTCGCCGTCTCAGTGAACCTGTTGTTGCGTGCCTTCGGACGCACGCGCACTGCATAGTTGGCTTCGACGGCTCATCTGATTCTCGCTATTCACCGTAAACGCCGCCATCCCCCTGAACTTCTTCTCGCTCGCTGCTCTACGTCAGGCGCAATGCGCACAACGCGACTCTGGCCCTGAGCATCGGCCAGAACGACGCACTCGTCGTCGACATGCCGCAATGGGGCAGCGCCGGGCAGGTGCTACTACGCTCGAAAAATCGCCGTAAGGTCCAGGTCGCTCATTGTTCACGTGGACAAGCTTGCGCGCCCAGGCGAAAGCATCCCAGCCAGACTTTGGATCCAATATATCGCATGACGGTGCCCTTGCTTCCAGTGTCACCATCGAAGGAGATAAGGACGTACGTGGCGAGCGCGATCCGCCTTTGGCGCCTGCCTACCAGTGGCGGTGACGAACGCCATGTCCCGCCAGAGGTTCGTCGGTTGCATGGCATCGCTGCCAGTAGATCCCGAGGATCAACATGCTCTACCGCCGACGTCGCTTGGGTGCCAACAGGTCATTGAAGTCGAGCTTGGTATCGCCGGGCGCGGTTCGGCAAATCAACGCCCGGCTTTCCATCTGTGGCTTGCTCGAGATTGAAAGTTAGTGTCGCTTAACGCAATCCGTAAAATAGGACAGGACATCCGACGAATTATCGGCCCGATGACGCAATTCCTTAGCGATCTGCTCAAGTGCCAGGTTAAGACAATAGACCGTTTGCTCCGCATCCAGAAGCATGGCACTTTCTCTCGCGAAAACGACAAGACGGGTTATGGCGTGGAATTCTTCAATCTCGCTCTCCGCCGATACCTTCAGCTCCGAGAGCGGGATGGTGGCCTGTTGTGCTGTCATTTTTGGCTCCGCAACGATGATGTTGCGCTGATCCTAGACAGAGCGGATGGAAACTTCGCGTGACACAGGCGTGACACACTTCAAGATAGATTGCCGGTCACGCGCGCTACGGAATGTTGTTTCACCATTTCATTCCAAAGGGTTGTTCGCTGGAATTGCCATTCCAGTTCGGGTATTGATCGAATGTCAGCAAACTGTGACATAACAGTGAGAAGCTCTATCGCATCGGCGCGCTTCTGATTGACTGCCAGACGCTGAAGAGCCGCCGCAATCGGAGACCGTCTGTTCTCGTCGATAAGGTCTGCATGCTCAAGGAGGGAGCGCCATGTGCGATCCTTGAAAAAGATTGATCGTGCCACCGCGCTGAGGTGGTCGGCTTCTCCGGAACTGAGGATCTGCCTGTCAACCAAGGCATCAAGCGTGGCACAAACGTTTACCAAGGGCTCGCTGAGTGAAAGCCAACCGAGTTCTTCTGGGCCGTGGACCTGAGCCACATCCGAATCGTCCACGCGAATTCCATCTCTGTATTCCTGGAAAATCTTGCCTACGCCGATCATGCCGAACAAGTGGCATTCCGCCGCTCTCAACGCGCCCATGCTGGCCGCCCCGACAACCGTGACGCCAGCGCTGAGGGCATAGAGGATCTCCTTATGCCAAACCGGAGCGGTATATTCGAATCCTCCATCGATGATGCCGATGACAGCGGCCCCCTCCTCCACGGCTTGGAAGACGTCTCCCTGGATAGCCGGGCCATGGACAATGATATCACCGGCTCGCTCGCGCGCATCGGGCAATGTCGGGCCGACATAAAGGATTTTCATCCGAAAGATCCTTTGGACAGGGCACGGTCGCCAAAGCGCTGTCTCCGGGCGCCTTCGGGATTCTCTAATCGTGGCGCAAGCACTTTGACCACCGCGAACGGCCAGGCGGGATCACTGAGCCTCACGGCAAGGATCGGCCCCAGCCCCATACGCCTCAAAACATCGACAGTTGCACTCATGCGGTCGATCTGGGAGCATTTGAAGTCTTGCGGATACACATTCCTCGGATGTGCTCGCAATAGATTGAGCGTTTCCTCGGCCAGGGATTGGCGGTAAACTTGGGGATAGATATCGTCCCTGCCGCCGCTAATGAATGTCATGCGAGATTGTACCGCTTCGGTAATCGCGCGCGAGATCGCCTTGTGAACCGATGGATGTGTTCCCGCGCCATAATTCACGTCCACAAATCGCGACCGCCGAGCGGAGAGCACCTCTATCGGAGCAATAAGCGCTGTGAAGGAAGGAACGCCAATGTCGCTGGTGATATCGAACACCCTCAGAATCAGGCCGGCAGCTTCGATAGGGGCGACCAATGACGAAATTTCCTCGCACCCGAGAGAGGCCGGATCAATGCATGACGCAAGCCGCGTCTTGAAACTGGTCACCTGCCAAAGTACGTACGCATCCCGCTCAATGCGCTCGTTCAACCCATGGAGCGCGGCCTCTTCCAAAGTGTTTCCCGAAGCCAAGCCATCGGACGATTGCCAATATATGCAACTGGGCGACGTTCGGTCGAGCACTACAGCGTCGAGTGGTACATAGATTTTTTCGCCCGAAATCAGGTCGCGGCCAAGGACCCAAGGAATATCCTCCTCGTCCTCAGCCGCTACCTTGCCGATCGCAATCAGGCTCGGGAGTCTGTCGAACCGCTTCCCGGCAACCCTGAGCGTGTGGGCTGATGCACGAACGATGTCACAGTGCGGATCCGAGGCAACGATCCGTTCCAACGCCTCCATTACGGCGGATGTCCTCGCCTCCTCGTCAGTAAGACCTTTTCCCTGGGCGACGACGATGGACTTTGCGTTGGGCGCATAGGCACACCAAACCGGGATGCCTATACGATCCAGACCTGTATGGCGAGCAACGCGCGTGATGCCGAAATCAGCAAGGCAGCCAGCGACACGAAAGTAGGTTTCCGCCGCACTATATGCCCTGTCCGGCCATCCCGCCTTGCCCAACATCAGGTATCGAAAAGACCGGCCGATACCGATGCGGCGGAGGCGATGGCAACTGCGAAGTCGACATTCTTTACCACGACACCACCAGAGCCGCGAAGCTGGCTGGCCGAGGCGAGAGCGCCCGTCACATTGCTGATCGGCATGACCGTTCCAGCATCAATGTCAGCCACATAAAGTGTCGGATCACCCGGAAATCCGATAATCACCACCTTTGACATTTCATTTTCTCCTTTATTAACGTTTCAGTATCCGGCTTTCACAAGGCCTTCCCGATACATCTCTTTCTGCCATTGCTCCCTGATCGGCACTACAGCGAGCCATTTTTGCAAATCAAATTGAGGATTAGCCATTCTGTCCTTGCGGCGGTAATGATGTGCACGTTTGCTGTCGCCAAGCATTGCGCAGCTTGCAGCCAACAGTCTGTACGCTGACGCCTGATTGGACATGCTCTGGATCCGCGAGATCGCCTTGTCGAATGCACCGACGAAATAACTTGCGCCCGCCGCGCACCAAAAATACTCATCGGGCCCAAGCGGGTTCAGTGCGATGGCCTTCTCAATTTTTTCCAAGCCATCTTTTGGGCGCGATGCATGAATAAGCGAGTCGGCGAAACTATAGATCGCGTCCGCGTAATGAGGGCTCAACTCTTCGGCGCGGGCGAGCGCATCGAGACTTTCATCAAGCTCCCCCAAGTAAAGCTTCGCCATGCCAAGCTCCTTGTAGCCGTAGGCGATTTCAGGATTGCGTGTGATTGCGGAACGAGCGCTTTCTTCTGCTTTCCGCAGCAACTCGGGATCGCCCCGCGCAGTGAGAACCCACTCGATGGAGTAGGTTTTGGCAAGGCCGCTATACGCATGAGAGAAGTTGGCATTCTGCTGCAGCGCCTCTCTGAATGTCTTTCGGGCGCCGCGCACGGACGGTAGCGTAAGTCGGCTCATTTGTTGGACGCCGAGAAGATATCTCTGATAGGCGCCCGGATGGTGCTCGTAATCACTGAGGGCGCGCTCATTACGCTTCAACTCGGCAAGAATTCGACCCGTGACAATCTCCGCCAACGCCTTTCGATGCGATGATAAAAGCCCACGTGCGATTTCGAAGCGATCAGCGTAAATCACATTGTCCGAGGGGACAAAAATGATCTGAACGAAGAGTCCGTCGCCCGTCAGCTTGGTATCGACCACGTAGGAAATCTGGTGCTTTTCGAGGAGCAAAAGCTTCTCATCGCTTGCGCGGATACGCTCCGCTGTATAGGGCGCAACGATCGATAAGCCACGCAAGGCACAAAGGCCTATCGCCACATCGTCAATCAATGCGCTTGCTGTGGGAAGATCCAGACCCGACGTATAACTTCCCGTGGGCGGCAAGAGCGCAACGCGCGGCAACTTCTGCGGCTGGAAAGCGCTTTCTATAACGCCAGTTGCTATCTGTGCCGTGCCCGCCGGCGTGATTTCGCCGAACATGCGGGCGGCGGCAGCCACTTTGGGGGCCACCGAAAGGGTGTCTCGCACCAGCTGGTCGTCTGGAAAGCGCTCCAGGATGTAGAATGCTGCTTGTCGTGCCGCTGCGATCTCCGTCGCGCTCGATGCCTGGGCAGACGTTTCAAGAAGCCGAGCACGCATCAGTTCGAGTTGTTTCCGGCGTTGTTCCTTCACCCAGCGCGCAAACACACCGTCGGGCTCGTGCATGTCGACGAGAAACGTGCGATTGATCAAATCGACGAGAGACGACAACGAAGTCTCTGTTGGGTGCATCACCTTTAACACATCTGCGTCACAGACGAGGTGGTCACGATTGAGGGAAACGTGTGTCGGCGAAAACGTCAGCAGCGACCCATGGGCAACCCGCAGACGCGAAATCAACTTTCTCAGATTCGTGAATGCAATTGCACGGTCATCGTGGCTCCACAGGAATTCGGCCGCCTCCTCGCGGCTGATTTCAGAAAATGCGCTCGTAGCCAGATAGGCAACAAGCAACAGTCCTTTGCGAGGATATTTGCACTCCCGCCCCGCAGCATCGAGGAGGCGCAACCTACCAAAGGTCTGCAGGAACACGCCGCTCACCGAAGGTAAGGTGAATGGAGCTCCACGTCGTCAATACGAATGTTCGGATCATCGGCGTCAGCCAGAGCCTTGGTTAGTGTGATGATGGTCTGCCGAACCTTCTTGCTTTTGATCGACGTGAAAGCTCGGTTAAGCGTTACTCCATCGCGGGACAAGAGGAATGCGCCAATCTCGTCCACTTCTTGCAGATCCGTCGCCGGCACCTGCTGATCCTGGAAGAAGTAGGTGACCGGAACGCCTAGAACTCCCGCTGCAGCCTGTAATTTGCTCGCGCTGATTCGGTTAGTACCCTTTTCATACTTCTGGATCTGCTGGAAAGTGATGCCAAGGTGATCTCCTAGCTTTTCCTGGCTCAGTCCCAACACAAGACGACGCGACCTCAGACGCTTGCCGACGTGAATATCGATTTGGTGCGGCGTGGCATTTGTCATCCCTTGCTCCCTCGAATGGCGAGTATTCAATCATGCGTTGATTAGCACCATGACAATTTCCTTGCAAAATGCAAGAACTGCTCGGCCGTCACAGACGATGAAGATGTCGTGCGGCCACCTGCGTCGAGGCCTTTAAACCCGGTCCATGTTCCGCGGCGAAGCGCTTCTGTCGACGTTGTCGACCAGGATTGCAGTCAACGAGGCACTGGGGCGCGTCCCCGCCGTGTGAATACCAGCAGACGCGATAAGGTTGCGGGGATACAAGCCGAGCGGCGGCGCGGTCTCCCGTTGCGCAAAGCTGCGACATGAGATGCGGCGGGCGGTCGCAGTAGAGCAAGAATGGGGCTCCGTCTCGCGCTGACTGGGCGCCGCCCCGCCGCTGCGGAACCTCCCTTTCGGCCTTCGCCCGTGACGGACCTAAGCTGTGCAGGCGCCGCCAATTGTGCGAGTGTGAGCAAGACGGGAAGAAGGCGGTAGACGACGGGTGGCTAAAGCTTCACAGTGGTGTTGCCCTGAACCAGCTGTATCGCTGCTCGCCACGATCCAGTCACATCCGCCTTCGCAAGTATATCCAAAAGCGCCTGAGCTGCCGTCTTGCCAATCGCAACGCGAGGCACGTCAACGGTTGTGAGCTTGGTCCGCACCGCGTTGGGAATGGACGTCCCGTTAAACCCAACGACCGAGACGCGGTCTGGGATAGCTATGCCCGCTTCGTGCAAATAGCACAAGCCGCCAAGTGCCATGGCGTCATTGAGGAAGTGGACTGCCTGTATGTCTGGATGGGTCCGGATCAATTGCTCCGCCAAGGCGCGGCCTGTATCGGCCTGTCTCGGTTTCTCTTCGGACGTCATGCTCACGAGATCGACGCCTTCGGCGGCAAGCGAAGACTGCAGGGACAGGTAGCGGCGGCGGGCACAGAGATCCTTGTCCAACTCGGCGCCGACATAGGCGACACGCCGCAAGCCGCGTGCGAGAAAATGCGTGGCGACCAGGTGGCCCGCCTCAGCATGGGAGGGACCTGCACCAAAATCGAAATCGGTGTTGTCGCAATCCCAAAGCTGAATGGCCGGGCAATTGCGTTTTGCCAGCAATCTTTCCGCATCCGCACTGCGCGCCATCCCACCGTTCAGCAGCAGCCCCGCCGGCCGAAATGACAGCATCGTCCGGATGAGATCAGCTTCGACGGACGGATCAAAATGCGATTCCCCAATAAATGTCTGAAAGCCTCTGGGCCGAAGGACCGCGTTTACCCCGCTCAGGACTTCGGAAAAAACGATATCGCTGATTGAAGGGATGATCACAGCGACCATCCGGCTTGAACGTGAACTGAGCGATCCCGCGAGGCTATTGGGCAGATATCCAAGCTCGTGGGCGGCCTGCCTCACCCTCCGTCGTGTTTCCTCGGAAATGTTTCCGACGTCGCGCATCACCTTGGAGACAGTCATTCTGCTCACCCCTGCTTTTGCGGCCACTTCAAGGAGCGTGACGACCTTCCCGCGCTCTTCTTCCATCTTCACTGCTCCCCGAAGAGGCCTCGCGCCAAAGGGCTTGACGCCCGATAATGTTATCGATAACATTTGCCTAGGTTAGCGATAACCTAAGTGCGGCACGGATGCAATATTGCGGCACCGAACGACTGGGTTTCGGGGGAACGTCGATGGAGGCGACTTCCACCAATCCTCACCTTGCGCAAGCAACCTTACCGGTTCGAGACCGCGAAACGGAAGTCGCACAACGAATTCCATGTCGGAGCAATCCGCAATCACCCAAGTGGAGGAAAGACCAATGAAGATTTCGAATTTCATGCGTGCCGCGGTGACCGCGATCGGGATAGGGGTCGCAAGCCTGGCTTCGATTGCCGACGCCGGTGCCGCGGCCTTGAACGACATCATTTCGCGCGGAACGGTTCGGATCGGCGTGTTGACCGGGGCGCCGCCAATGGGGATGGTGGATGAAAAGGGCAATCCAACTGGTTATGACGTCGATGTCGCAAATCTGATCGCTGGATATCTGTCGCTGCCCGTTGAACTTGTGCCGCTGACCCCGCCGGCTCGTATTCCAGCCCTTCAGACCGGCAAAGTGGATTTTCTGGTCGCGACGCTGGCACCAACCGGCGAGCGCGCCAAGACCGTCATGTTCACGCAGCCTTACAGCGCCTTCAACATGGACATTATCTCCGGTCCCGACCAGAAATTCGCGAGCCTTGCCGATCTCGCGGGTAAGCGCGTGGCGGTCAATCGTGGCTCGTCGCAGGAGACTGCACTGCGCAAGGCGGCCGTACCGGGCCTGGAAATCGTTGTTTTCGAGGACGATTCCACCAGCGCACAGGCTCTGATCGCCGGTCAGGCCGATGCGGTTGCTCTGCCCTCGACCGTGGGCGAAGCGATTATCAAACAGCGTCCCGATGCGGGCCTGCAGGTGGGATTCACCTTCTTCCAGCAAGGCAATTCAATGGCGACGAAACTGGAGGATTTCGAACTCCGCCAGTGGCTGAACACGGCGATTTACCTGATGAAGATCTCCGGAGATCTCGACAAGGTTGCAATGAAATGGACAGGCCGCCCGATGCCGACCCTTCCATCCTTCTAACCGGGTCGCGCAAGAGCCTGCTGGCGACGGGCGCCGGCAGGCCGCGAAACTTCGACGGAGCTTGCTCATGTCCTATACGTTCCAATTCGGCGTGGTTGCGCAGTACCAGGATGAAATCCTCACCGGTATCTGGCTGACGATCAAGCTGTCGGTCCTTTCGATCATTCTCGGCTCAGCCGCCGGTGTCGTGCTCGCATCGATGCGCTCCATACAGGGCGGCACGGTGCGGTTTCTAGTCGATGCCTACGTCGAAATTATCCGCAACACGCCCTTTCTGGTCCAACTCTTCATTGTCTATTTCGGGCTTCCCGGCCTTGGTCTGCGCGTCGGCGCCGACACAGCGGCATTGATCGGCATGACCATCAATCTCGCCGCCTATTCGACGGAAATCATCCGCGCCGGCATCGAGGCCGTCCACAAACCCCAGATCGAGGCCGGTGAGGCGCTCGGCTTCACGCGTTTTCAGATCTATCGCCACGTCGTCATCGTGCCGGCCATCGCCAAGGTCTATCCAGCGCTATGCAGCCAGTTCGTGCTTATGATGCTGGCGTCGAGCATCTGCTCGGCGATCTCGACGCATGAGTTGGCCGCCTCGGCTGCCTTCGTTGAATCACAGACATACCGATCGTTCGAGATCTATATCGTTGTCACCCTGATCTATCTCGCACTTGCGTTGGCGCTGAGGGCGGGCCTAGCACTTGTGGGCATGTGGCTTTTCGGCCGCCGCGTCGCCCGGCAGGCGATGACGGTGCTCCCGGAGGTGCCGGCATGACGCTCAGAACATTTGGTTTTGATGAATTCGGCTTTTTGCTGCAAGCGCTGCATTGGACCCTCCTCCTGACGGTCATCGCGTTGATCGGCGGGGGCCTTCTCGGATTTGCAGTGGCGCTTGCCCGCACCTCCAGCGTCCAGGCCATTAGGTTTGCAGCAGGCACCTATATCCAGGTCATCCAGGGTATTCCGGTGCTGATGATCCTGTTTTTGTCCTATTACGGTCTCAGCCTTGCGGGGTTTGAACTGCCGCCGCTCTTTGCCGCGGGCGCATCGATGACGATTTACACATCTGGCTATCTTGCAGAAATCTGGCGCGGCTGCATCCAGGCGGTGCCGAAGCAGCAATGGGAAGCGTCGGAGTCGCTCGCAATGACGCGGCTGCAGCAGTATCGCTACGTCGTCCTACCCCAGGCGGGGCGCATTTCCCTTCCGCCAACCGTCGGTTTCGCGGTGCAGGTGGTCAAGAACACCTCGATCACCTCAATCATCGGCTTTGTCGAACTCGCGCGTGCCGGGCAACTGATCAATAACGCGACGTTCCAGCCCTTCCGCGTCTTCATCGCGGTTGCCGTTCTGTATTTTGTCGTCTGTTACCCATTGTCCCAGCTCTCGCGTTGGCTGGAAAGGAGGCTTCATGCCTGAAGTAGTCGTTGAAAATGTTCACAAGAGCTTCGGTGCGCTCGAAGTGCTCAAGGGGGTGTCGCTCACCGTCGGACGCGGCGAAGTCTTCGCGCTGATCGGCCGGTCCGGTTCCGGAAAAAGCACGCTGCTCCGATGCATGAACGGACTGGAGAAGATCAATTCGGGCCGGATCGAGATCGCGGGCCACGCGCTCGGCGGTGACGCCAAGACCTTGCGCAGCCTGCGTGCCGACGTCGGCATCGTCTTCCAGAGCTACAACCTCTTTCCGCATCTGACCGTCGGCGAGAACATCATGCTCGCGCCACGCATCGTCAAGGGCGCGACTAGGCCCGAAACGCAGCAAATTGCCCGCGAGGTGCTCCAACTCGTCGGCCTCGCCGAGAAGTTCGATTCATATCCCGATCAGCTCTCCGGCGGGCAACAACAGCGCGTGGCGATTGCCCGCTCGCTTGCCATGCGGCCGAAGGTAATGCTCTTTGACGAGGTAACCTCGGCGCTCGACCCGGAACTGACAGAGGAAGTGCTGATGGTGATGGAACAACTCGCCCGTGACGGCATGACCATGATACTTGTGACGCATGAAATGAGTTTCGCACGCCGCGTGGCTACGCAAACCATCTTCATGCATAAGGGCACGATCTGGGAAGCAGGACCATCCCGGGAACTGTTCGCTAACCCGCAGACGCCGGAATTGCGGCAGTTTGTGAAATCCGACGTCAAGTAGCTATCGGAAGACAGGGAAGCGGCATGCCCCGGTTGCTCGCAAGGATCTGCGTGCGGCGGTGGCGCGAGCGCTGAGCCTTGTTGAAGGCGAACGTTCGCCTACATACTGTTCTGTCAGGCCCACGATAGCGCAGACCCAACGACCCATCCGCCGACCAAGATGAACTAGCCAAGCAAACATGGGAGAGACCGATGCAAGATCCCAATGTCGTTCGCCGCGAGATGCGCATCCCGGCGCCGCCCGCCGCGGTGTTCGCGCTCATGACCGATCCAGAGAATATTCTGCGCTGGATGGGAACAGAGGCACAGATCGAACCTCAGCCTGGGGGCATTTATCTCGTCAATGTCACCGGCGCTCGCTTCGCTCGTGGAACCTTTCGCGAGGTGGTGCCGGTGCACCGCCTGGCATACAGCTTCGGCTGGGACGGTAGCGAGGTGGTTCCTCCTGAATCGAGCCTGGTCGAAATCGATCTGATCGAACAACCTGATGGAACGCTTCTGCGCCTGACTCATTCCGGCCTTCCCAATGCAGAGCAATGTGCCGGCCACGCGGAAGGCTGGGCTCACTACCTCGATCGACTGGCCGAGGTTGCCGCCGGTGGCAAACCGGGTCCGGACCCGTGGGCTGGACGGGTGTAATTGCACTCCGAAATCGGCGCCTTTGAGCGCTGAGATATCTAGCTTAACCGGCGGCTCGCAGACGTTGCAACCGACGAGACTACATCGTGCCACTGCAGTATGGCGACCTGGCACGGGACGGTGGGACAGCGGAAACCCATGCGGATTGCCCTTCCCGAAGGAGCCCGGTCCTAGTATTCACATGCGGCAACCCGACGGGTAGAAGCGCAACCACCATAGCGGATGACAGCCTGTGGCCGCCATGGCATGATCTCAGCATGGATTTGCCCGCCCCTCTTGTCTGGTTGATTGACGAGGCAGCTGCCTCGCCTGACCCTCAATCGTTCCTGGCCGAGTTGGGCTCCCGCCTACTGGCCGATGGCCTGCCGCTTGCCGGCGGAGCGTTGACGCTCGCAACGCCCCATCCGATCATCGCCTATCGCACATGGCTATGGCGGGCGGAAACCGGGGCGGTGATTGAAGCGCTGAGCTTCGTCGGCGGCCCCCCCAATCAAGCCGGGTGCGACTGGCTGGCCGGGCTTGGACCGGTGCGGGAGGACAAAGTCCCCTCGGCATCAAACGGTCCGGTGCTGGGCTGGGCTGGGGCCCGGCCATTCGGCCCCGTAGAGGCCGATCGGCTGCGCCAGGCAGCGCGTTTCGCCGCGGCGCCCCTGGCCGCCTTAGCCGCGCGCGGCGCGCTGAGCGCACTGCTCGAGGCTTATCTCGGTCGGCGGAGTGCCGCCCGGGTACAGGCCGGCGCGCTGTCTCGCGGCACGGGGGAGACGATCCGCGCTGCGCTACTCTATGCCGATCTGCGCGACTTCACGGCACTGTCCGAGGCGACAGAGCCCGCGGCGGTGATAGCTGCCCTCGACGCCTGGTTCGACCGGGTCACCGGAGCGGTGCATGCTTTCGGGGGCGAAGTGCTGAAGTTCATAGGCGACGGCGTGCTGGCGATTTTCCCCGTCGCCGGCAAGCAAGGCGAGGCTTGCGACGCGGCATTGCGCGCGATCGCCGCCGCTCGCGCCGGGATGGCCCATCTCGACGCGGTGCGCCAGACGCAAAGATTGCCTCCGCTACCCTTTGGTGTGGCGCTACATTTCGGAGAGATATTATGGGGCAATGTCGGCGCTGCCGACCGGCTGGACTTTACCGCCATCGGGCCTGCCGTCAACCTGGTCAGCCGGCTCGAAGGTCTATGCAAGCCCCTTGGTTACAACGTGCTCATCTCAGGCGCGGTGGCGGTAGAGGCAACAACAGCTTTGGTGTCCCTGGGCAGGCACCGATTGCGCGGTATCGCCCATCCCTGCTCGGTTTTTACCTTGCCTGAAAATTGAGTTTCGTCCGCCATTTCCGGCCGAGAGCGCGATCGGCGCTTTCGGATCCTTTGCCGCCCGCGGCGGTTGCCGGACAGAAAGTTACTCTGTCCGCGTCGAGCGCCGCCATGATCGACTATGTGGGCAACCAGTTCGCGCTTTTTTGTCCTTGGAGGGTTGAAAAGACGCGCCCAAGCGCCGGGGCTGGAAATTGTCGCGCGCCGGATCGCCTATAGACGAGAGGAACTGGCCGCGATGTGGAGTGAAGCGTTTGCAGATCTCGTCGGCTGCCAACGCGACCTTGGAAACTCTGGACAGCCCCGCGAATAACTCCGCCGGGATGCCGCGCCGCGCGAAAAGCAACCAAATGCGCCAGCGCTGAGAGAACGGGCTATTTGAATATCTTCCGTCGCTCTGCAGTGACCTGAACGCACACTCAAATGTTACGTTCCGATAACAGGTTTGCGTCAATGGGAGAGAAAGCATGGTTTCATCCGTGTCGCAGGAGGCGGTAGGGCGTGTTCTGATCGCAGAACGCAATCCGCTTGTCATTGCCGCCCTGCGAGGGTTGTTTTCCGAAAATTCCCGCTTCTTCATCGTAGATACGGCGCGCACATCAGCCGAGCTTTGCGAGAAACTTACCTTGGTCGAGACTGATTGTGTGCTGCTATCCTGGCAACTCGAAGATGCCGAGGCTCCGGATGTGCTGGCGGATCTCGGCCGTCTGGGCTTCGATCCGAAAATCGTGCTGTTTGCCGATACCAATAACCCTTCGATGGTCAATGAAACGATCCGGCTCGGCGTGAACGGGCTCTGCTACCAGTTCGAAGATCCGGAGATTCTCTTTGCGACGCTCACCGCCGTGATGCAGGGCCGCATCTGCATTCCCTATACGGTGCTCTCAAAAATTTCCAATACGCCTTTCCAACAACTCACCGCGCGCGAGACGGAACTGCTCGGCATGCTCTCCAATGGGTGGTCGAACACCCAGATCGCCAGCCGCACAGGCATTTCCGAGAATACGGTGAAATATCATCTCAAAAATCTCTACGACAAACTTGAAGTGCGCAATCGCGCCATGGCCGTTGCGCTTTACACCAGAGAGCGTCGGCGCAATCCGCATTGAGACTACCTACGGGTAGGCCGCGCCCTACCCATTCTTCCCAAGAGCCACCCAATGGTACCGCGTTTGAGCTGCCCGTCAGGCACTATTTTCCGTCTGGGCGAGTGTTGTGCGCAATAGGTCAGCAAGGCAGTTTTGGTGCCGAGGAACAGTCCGCCCGCGGACGCTGCGTGCATCGGAGGAAACCATGCCAGGCTACAATCATCTCTTCATCCCCGGCCCCACCAACATCCCCGAACAGGTCCGCCAAGCGATGAACCTGCCGATGGAGGACATGCGCTCCCCACGCTTTCCGGAGCTGACGCTGCCACTGTTCGCCGACCTCAGACGAGTGTTCAAGAACCAGAACGGCCGCGTCTTCATCTATCCTTCCTCCGGCACCGGCGCCTGGGAAGCGGCAATGACCAACGTACTTTCGCCCGGTGATCATGTGCTGATGAGCCGCTTCGGCCAGTTCTCGCATCTCTGGGTCGACATGGCCGAGCGCCTCGGCTTCAAGGTTGATTGCATCGACATGGAATGGGGCACGGGCGTGCCGGTCGAGCTCTATGCGGAACGTCTCACTGGCGACAAGGCGCACACGATCAAGGCCGTCTTCGTGACGCATAATGAGACCGCAACCGGCGTGACCTCGGATGTCGCCGCCGTCCGGGCCGCCCTTGATGCCTGCAACCATCCGGCCCTTCTCTTCGTCGATGGCGTTTCCTCGATCGGCTCGATCGATTTCCGCCAGGGCGAATGGGGCGTCGATTGCGCCGTCTCCGGATCCCAGAAGGGCTTCATGCTGCCTGCCGGTCTCGGTTTCCTGTCGGTCAGCGAGAAGGCGCTCGACGCTGCGAAGACCGCGCGTCACATGCGCTGCTACTTCTCGTTCGAGGACATGATCAAGACCAACGACGCGGGCTATTTTCCCTATACACCGCCGACGCAGCTTCTGCGGGGTCTGCGCGCCTCGCTCGACGTCATTTTCGAGGAAGGCCTCGAGAACATCTTCACCCGCCACCATCACCTCGCCAACGGCGTCCGCGCCGCAGTTTCCGCCTGGGGGCTGAAACTCTGCGCTTCAGAACCGAAGTGGTACTCGGACACCGTCTCGGCCATCCGACTGCCGGAGGGCGTCGACGGCGCCGAGGTCATCAAGCACGCCTATCGCACCTACAACACCTCGCTCGGCAGCGGGCTCAGCAAGGTGGCGGGCAAGGTATTTCGCATCGGCCATCTCGGGTCGCTGAACGAAGTCATGGTGCTTGGTGCGCTCGCAGCCGCCGAACTCACATTGCTCGATTGCGGCGTGGAGATCGAGGCTGGCTCGGGCGGGGGGGCCGCGATCAACCAGTTCCGCGCCGCCGCCGCGACGGCGACAGCCAAAGCTGCTTGAGAAGAGATCAGGGGAGGAATTCATGAGCCACACCATCCACCATCTGCGCCGCCTCCGGCTTCAACGCAGCGAACTCGCCGTGCCGGGCTCGAATCCCGAGATGATCGAGAAGGCGGCCAATTCGGACGCCGACTACATCTTCCTCGACATCGAGGACGCCGTGGCCCCGCCAGACAAGGAGCGTGCCCGCGCCAATATCGTGCAGGCGCTGAACCAGATCGACTGGCGCGCCCGCGGCAAAACTATCTCGGTCCGTATCAACGGGCTGGACACCCACTACATGTACCGCGACGTGGTCGACCTGATGGAGCAGGCCGGCGACCGGATCGACACGCTGCTCGTGCCGAAGGTCGGTGTGCCCGCTGACCTCTACGCGGTCGAGGCCATCGTCAACCAGATCGAGATTGGCAAGGGCTACGAGACCCGTGTCGGCCTCGAGGCCCTGATCGAGACGGCGCTCGGCATGGCCAATGTCGAAGCGATTGCCGCATTCGGCGGTCGCCTCGAGGCGCTGCATTTCGGTGTCGCCGATTATGCCGCCAGCCTCAAGGCACGCACGGTCAATATCGGTGGCCTCAACCCTGACTATCCGGGCGACCAGTGGCATTTCGGGCTGTCGCGTATGACCGTCGCCTGCCGTGCCTATGGCTTGCGCGCCATCGACGGACCGTTTGGTGACTTCTCCGATCCCGAAGGCTACATGGCCGCCGCCCGCCGTGCCGCCGCCCTCGGCATTGAGGGAAAGTGGGCAATCCATCCGAGCCAGATAGCGCTTGCCAACGACATCTTCTCACCGCCCGACAAGGAGGTCGAGCGCGCCCGCCGCATCGTCGACGCGCTGAGGGTTGCTGAAAGCCAGGGGAAGGGTGCTGCCTCGCTTGACGGAAAGATGATCGACGCCGCTTCCGAGCGCATGGCGCGCAACGTACTTGCCACACATGACGCAATCGCGGGCGGCAGCCGGTAGAAGGAGGAAGACATGGACATTCACGAATACCAGGCCAAGGAACTTCTCGCCCGCTATCAAATCCATATTCCGCGTGGTGGGCTGGCGTATAGTCCGGAGCAGGCCGCCTATCGCGCAAGCGAGATCGGGGGCGACCGCTGGGTGGTCAAGGCGCAGATCCATTCCGGTGCGCGCGGCAAGGCGGGCGGCATCAAGCTCTGCTCGTCCGACCATGAGATCGTCGAGGCTGCCGATGCGATGCTGGGCGCCAGGCTGGTGACTCACCAGACCGGGCCCCAGGGCAAGCTGGTCAGCCGCCTATATATCGAAGAAGCAATGGACATCGAACGCGAGATCTATCTCGGCTTTGTACTCGATCGCAAATCCGAGCGCATCATGATCGTCGCCTCGTCCTCGGGCGGCATGGAGATCGAGGAGATCGCGGAGGCCGAGCCCGACTCCATCATTCGCGCCACCGTCGATCCCGGCGTCGGCATGCAGGACTTTCAGGCCCGCGAGATCGTGTTCGGACTGGGCATCGACAATGCCCTGATTGGCCGCGCCACGCAGACGCTGCTCGGCTGCTACCGCGCCTTCGTCGACTATGACGCTGCGATGCTGGAAATCAATCCGCTGGTCGTCACCCGCCGCGGCGACCTGCTGGCGCTCGACGCCAAGATGAGCTTCGACGAGAACGCCCTCTTCCGCCGTCCGCATATCGCCGAGATGCGCGACAAGAGCCAGGAAGACCAGCGCGAGACCTACGCCTCCGACCGCGGCCTCTCTTATGTCGGCCTCGAGGGCAATATCGGCTGCATCATCAACGGTGCCGGCCTCGCCATGGCGACCATGGATATGATCAAGATCGCCGGCGGCGAGCCCGCGAACTTTCTCGACATTGGCGGCGGCGCTTCCCCAGAGCGCGTCGCAAAGAGCTTCCGCGCCGTGCTGCGGGACAGACAGGTCGAGACGATCCTGGTCAACATCTTTGCGGGCATCAACCGCTGTGACTGGGTGGCCGAGGGCGTGATCAAGGCACTGCGTGAGGTTGGCGTGCCGGTTCCGCTCGTCGTGCGCCTCTCCGGCACCAACATGGAGGAGGGCCGGCGCATCCTCGCGGAGTCCGGCGAAGACATCATCGTTGCGGAAACGCTGGCCGAGGCTGCCGACAAGGCCGTCGAAGCGTGGCGCGCTTTCAGCGCAAACAAAGCTGCTTGAGGGAGGCTCCGGATATGTCCATTCTACTCGACAAGAACACCCGCGTCATCGTTCAGGGCCTCACCGGCAAGATCGGCAGTTTCCACACCGAGGACATGAAGCACTACGGCACCAACGTGGTCGGCGGCGTCACCCCTGGCAAGGGGGGCCATACTCATCTCGGCATGCCGGTCTTCAACACGGTGAAGGGTGCTGTGCAGGAAACCGGCGCGGACGCCTCGATCGTCTTCGTTCCGCCGCCCTTTGCGGCAGACTCCATCATGGAAGCGGCGGATGCCGGCATCCGGCTCTGCGTCTGCATCACCGACGGCATTCCCTCCCAGGACATGATCAGGGTCAAGCGATACATGAGGCGCTACCGCTTCGAGGATCGCATGACCCTGATCGGACCGAACTGCGCCGGCATGATCACGCCCGGGGAGGCGGTGATGGGCATCATGCCAGGCTCGATCTACCTGCCTGGCCGCATTGGCATCGTCGGCCGTTCAGGTACGCTTGGCTATGAGGCTGCAAGCCAGATGAAGGCGCTCGGCATTGGCGTGTCGACGTCGGTCGGAATCGGCGGCGACCCGGTCAACGGTTCGTCCTTCAAGGACATGCTGGAGCTGTTCGAGGAAGATCCGAACACCGACGCGGTGTTGATGATTGGCGAGATCGGCGGCCCGCAGGAGGCGGAGGCCGCACTCTGGGCGCGCGATCACATGAAGAAGCCGTTGATCGCCTACATCGCAGGCCTTTCAGCCCCGAAGGGCCGTCGCATGGGCCATGCGGGTGCGATCATCTCCGCTTTCGGGGAATCGGCGCAGGAGAAGGTCGAGCTCTTGAAAAGCGCTGGGGTTACAATTGTGCCGACGCCGTCTTCGTTCGGCGAGACGGTGGCGGAGGTGTTGTCGGTCATGAACAAGGCGGCCTGAATGGCCGGCCCGTGTGCTTGGGTCTGGCGGTGCCCGCCAGAATTCGAGGTCGTGCTGGCGTGGCTGCCAAGGCGGCTGAATATGGAGATTTCATGGATGCCGATTGAGAACACACCTTCGGGTGGGCCGCGCCCTACCCACCCCTCCCCGCAACCACCCGCCGGGGCTGAGCTCGGACTGCCCATCCGGCAGCCATTTCTGCCGCAGCGAGTGTTGTACGGACATGGTCCATAGGGCAACGTCCGCGTTGAGGAACGGTCAGGCAGAATCGATTTTGCATTCCCCAAGGCCGATAGCCACGGAAAGGATCACATGAAAGATGACCGATCGGCAGATGTCGAGCAGCCCAAGAGTTTAATGGGGAAGACCGAAAATGCAACCGACTGACCCGCAGTCGTCCGGCTGGTCCTGTTCATCATTGTCCTTCGTCGTATCGAATGTGTGCTTCGCCTATGGCTGTGGAATTTCGCCACCTGCAAAGTTCGCTTTTGGACAAGCCCATCGTCGCAACTGACACGAGTGTAAGCGGGTGATCTGTTAGTCACCAAGGCAAGCGGCAGTAGAACCGCAAGTCACAAAGGCGCGTCCGGCGTCGTTACCTCAACAGTATTTTTCAGTCCACGACCTGGCCTCCCCCGCAAGAGGCCGGCCCCGTCGCGCTATCCATTGAAAGTCAAAGGGAACGTCACATAAAGTTGGAGGATAAGGCATGTCGACTGCAGACAGATTGCGAAGCATAGATCCGGCGGTATTCTGGCCGGCCGTAGCGATAACGGCCGGGTTCATCTCATGGGGAGCGGTGGCACCGGATAGCCTCGCCTCGGTCACCCAAGCTACTCTTTCGGCGATCATCAACGGTTTCGGATGGGGCTTTGTTGTTTCGACCGCGTGGTTCCTGGTCTTTGCCGGGTTCCTGGCGATCAGCCGTTTCGGCAGGATCAGGCTTGGCGCCGATGACGAACTTCCCGAATTCCGGACGGTTTCGTGGGTATGCATGATGTTCAGCGTCGGCATGGGCATCGGTCTGATGTTCTGGGGCGTTGCCGAGCCAGTTTTCCATTTTGGTGCACCGCCTCACGGGCTGGCGGGCGCGCAAACCAAGGAAGCTGCGCTGGTCGCAATGAAATATTCCTATTTCCATTGGGCGCTGCACCCTTGGGCGATCTATGCGATGGTCGGACTGGCGATCGCTTACTTCACCTACCGCAGGGGCTTGCCAATCCTGATCTCGAGTGCATTCACTCCCTTGCTCGGCAGCGCGGTTAACGGGCCGATCGGCAAGACGATCGATATTCTCGCCGTCATCGCCACGCTGTTCGGCACGGCGACATCACTCGGACTTGGCGCACAGCAGATCAACAGCGGCTTGAATTTTCTCTGGGGAACCGGCGAAGGAACAAGCATTGCGCTTGCGATCATCGTGGTGCTGTCGGTGCTGTTCATCCTTTCGGCGGTGTCCGGCGTCGGCAAGGGCGTCCAGTTTCTGAGCAACATGAACATGGTGGTCGCCGCCGCGTTGCTCCTCTTCCTGGCCATCGTCGGGCCGACCATCTTCATCCTCAACACGTTCACCGAAGCGCTTGGCGACTACCTGGCGGATCTCGTCACCATGTCGTTCCGCACCGCCGCCTTTAGCGACGGCAAATGGCTGGGCAGCTGGACGATCTTCTACTGGGCCTGGTGGGTGTCCTGGGCGCCTTTTGTCGGCGTGTTCATCGCTCGCATCTCGCGCGGCCGCACCATCCGCGAATTCGTCATCGGCGTTCTGCTCATTCCAAGCGGCGTAACCTTCCTCTGGTTCACCATCATGGGTGGCACGGCGCTGCATTCCGAACTGATGGGGGTCGGCGGGCTCGTCGAGGCGGTCAACAACAAAGGCGCAGCTATCTCGCTGTTTTCCCTGCTTGAACAGTATCCAGGAACTGCGTTCACGTCGTTCGTCGCGATCTTCCTTGTCGCCATCTTCTTCGTCTCGGGAGCGGATGCCGCCTCTATCGTGATGGGTATGCTGTCGTCCCGCGGCGCGCTTGAGCCAGCACGCGGCGTCGTCGTCCTGTGGGGCATCCTTGCAGGAGCGTCAGCCTGCGTGTTGCTGGTGATGGGAGGTTTGCAAGGCCTGCAGACCGCATCAATCATCGCGGCAGCGCCCTTCCTCGTCGTCATGGTCGGGCTGTGCGTCTGCTTATGGATGGCGCTGTTGGACGACCTCGAGGGGCGGAGCGAACCGGCTCCTAGCCTAGCCGAAAACCTGCAATTGGCCGCAGCGGCTGCGGCCGAGTAGGTTTCCGGCACTCCGTCCATGCGGCTAGCAATCCGCACCTGAAAACCACCTTCAGGTGCGGTTCTTGGGCGTACCGGAAAACTTGGCCCCGCTGACCAACGCTGATCGACGCAAGCTGGCAGACAGAAGCGTCGTCGGATTCATAACGAGTGGCCGCGACCTCCTCTGCACCAGGTGTGTTGGCCCTGCTCAATACCAGCGTCCTCGTCCGTACCAACCTCCGCCGAGCAGTAGAAGAACGAGTACTATGATGAGAAGTGTGGTCGTATCCATGCAGGTCTCCTCGAAGCACCTGACCATCTCCATCGCACTGCTTGCACGATGCGCCGGTCGCAATGATAACCAACGTCCATAGCGGGTTTTCGTTCCGCGCGCCGGAGGTCTCGACATCGACCGACAGGGCCCCCCGCGCACTCCGATAGACGACAGTTGCGTTCTCGCCCGTCTGATCGTTCAACATGAACGCCGCCCCGGTTGCGACGCCATCCAGAACGGTTAGCTCTGCCGTGACGCCAGCCTCTTGATAGGCCTTCAACGCCATGTCGCCGACGAACGAGACCTTCGCGCCTGCTCGCGCGCCGTAACCGCCTGATTGGTCCCCTTTTTTCACGAAGTCGTTAATACGAAGGTTTTTTTGCGGCGACCGGTCGCTGGCGGGCAAGACAGGCCGTGTCGGCGCGTTCAAGAGGGGATCGAGTTCTTAAGCGTAGCGCTCCTTGTGGATGGGAAACGCCTGCATTCAGGATGCCGTGATCCGCTCGCGGTACTTGTCGATAATGACCGCGAGGATGATGACGACCCCGGTGATCATCTGGCGCATGAAGTCGCTCAATCCGAAGAGGATGAGACCATTCGCCAGAACGCCGATGATGCAGGCGCCAAGCAGGGTGCCGACCACGGTGCCACGCCCACCATTGAGGCTGGTGCCACCGATGATAACGGCGGCAATCGCATTGAGTTCGAAGCCGATTCCGATAATCGGACTCGCGATGTTGAGCCGCGCCATATAGATCATGGCCGCAATCCCGACCAACGCGCCGGCGATTGTGAACGCCGCCACTTTGTAGAACATCAGAGAATGGCCCGCGAGGCGCACTGCCTCCTCGTTGTTGCCGATCCCGTAAAGCAAGCGGCCGAAGACTGTCTTGGACAGCACGAACCACGCGACCGCAACCAGTACCAGCGCAATGAGAAATACCACCGGCACGCCCACCACCATTTGCGAACCAAAGGCATTGAAACTTGGTGGGAACGAATAGATCGTGCGCGCATCGGTCACCTGCAGTGCGGCTCCACGCGCGATGTTGAGCATGCCGAGTGTGACGATAAAGGACGGCAGGCCCCAAAAGGCGCTGATCCAGCCGTTGAGGAAGCCGCAGACCACGCCCGTGCCAATAGCCGCGAGCGTTGCGAGACCAACAGCCTGAAACACCGAAAGCTCGGGGATGGTCAGAACCGTGCCCGCCACCACCGCACAAAAGGCAAGCATGGACCCGACCGACAAATCGATGCCGCCGATCAGGATGACAAATGTCATGCCAATGGCAAGGATGAGGTTGATCGTGATCTGGGTCAGGATGTTGGAGATATTGTTGGAGGTGAGAAAATGCTCGGTGCTCAGCGAGAAGAATACGATCAGCAGCAGCAGTGCGATCCCTATGCCGGCATCGCGAAGCAGCAACTTCATCGACATGCCCGACACAGTTGCCTCTGTTGGGGCGTTCAGCGTTGTTTTATCAAGTGCTTGCATCATCAGTGCCCCGTCTGTCTTCGTTCGCCATGGTAGGCATAAGTCAAAATCTTTTCTTCGGAGAAATCTGCGCGCGCCACTTCGCCAACGATGCGGTGCTGCGACATCACCATGATTCGGTCGCAAAGCGTCATCAGCTCAGGCAGCTCGGAAGAGACCACCAGCAAAGCCAGGCCCTTTTCGGCGAGCCTGCGGATCAGCGCGTAGATTTCCGCCTTGGCCCCGACATCGACCCCCCGGGTGGGCTCGTCGAGCAGCAGGATCTGTGGATTGCGCGCCAGCCACTTGGCTAGAACCACCTTCTGTTGGTTGCCCCCAGAAAGGGTGGCTGCATGCCTCGACGGACCGCCATATTTGAGCTTCAGATCCGCGCCGAACTGTTGCGTCATGGTATTTTCCATCTTGCGGTCGAGCAGGCCGACCCGTGAGATGCTGGACAGAGACGCAAGCGTGACGTTGGCAGCTATCGGCATTGCTAGAATCAGGCCTTCTTCCTTGCGGTCTTCTGTCACGAAGCCGATACCGGCCTGGATCGCTTCGCGCGGCGAGCGAAACGTGGCCGGCTTGCCATCTCTCAGAAGCGTTCCCGAGAGCGGCTGCTCGGCTGCGAAGATGGCGCGAAGCAATTCCGTCCTGCCTGAGCCCACAAGGCCGGCGATTCCCAGAATTTCGCCCTTGTGTAGATCAAGCGATATGCCCTCCGCATGGGGCGATTGGGCATGGCGGAAATTGACGAGCGAGAGTGCGGTGCCCTCCCCTGCGCTGGATATCGCCCCACTTGCCATTTCCCGCTGCAACTGCTGCCCCACCATACCCCGCACGAGTTCGTCATGGCTGGTCTCGCCGATGCGGCGAGAAAAGACAGTCTCGCCGTTGCGCAGAACTGTGACGCGGTCACAAATGCGGAAGATCTCGTCCAGATGATGCGAGACGAAGATCACCGAGACTCCACGGCTGCGCAGATCGTTGATGATGGCAAAAAGCCGGTCTGTCTCGCGTGACGTGAGCGTCGCGGTCGGCTCGTCGAGAATGAGGACACGGCTATCTGTCATCAGCGCACGGGCAACTTCGACCAACTGGCGGTGCGCGATGCCGAGGCGCTCGACCGGCCAGCGGACGTCGATATCCTTCAGACCGATGGCATCGAGGGCTGCGCGGGCCCGTGCATTCATGTCGTTGCGCCTGACTACGCCGAACAGATTGCGCGGCAGGTGCTCGATGAAGATGTTTTCCGCGACGGAAAGGAAAGGAAGCAGGTTGAATTCCTGATGCACGACCTGAAGTCCCCGCGCCTTCGCCTCGCGGGGCGTATGGGGCTCATAGGCTTCGCCCGCCAGACTGATTGCACCTGAATCGGGTTTCACGATGCCGCAGAGGACCTTGATCAGCGTGGACTTGCCAGCCCCGTTCTCGCCGATGAGCCCGTGTACTTCGCCGGGCGCAACCGACAATGTCACGCCGTTCAGCGCAACCGTGCCACCGAAGCGTTTGCGGACATCATGCAGGTCAAGGATGGGCAGACGCGGTGCGATCGCCTGGTGCGCTACGCCGGAATCCGTATGTGTCATGAGAACCCCCTCAAAAAAGAGAGCCGCACCGGACGACCAGTGCGGCACGTGTTGTCGGGGCTACTTCACGTTATCTTTGGTAACGAGTTCGATGTTGGTCTTGACCCAGCCCTCGAGCTTCGGCCCACCGGCCACGACCTCGAGTGCCTTGTCGATCGCGTCAGCCGCCATCTGCGAGCCGAACTGGTCTACCGTCGCCAGCAGCTTGCCATCCTTCACAAGCGGTGCGACAGCCGGCACATTGTCGAAGCCGACAACCTTGATGTCGGAACGACCGGCAACGTCCAGCGCCTTGATGACGCCGATGGCCATCGAGTCGTTGGCGGCCATCACCCCCTGGATGTCGGGATGGGCGGTCAGCATGGTCGAAAAGACCGAATTCGCTTCTTCCGTTTCCCAATGCGCGGTCCGGGAATCGAGCAGATCAAGCTTGCCTTCGGCGATCGCATCCTCAAAGCCAAGCTTGCGCTGGGCGGCGTTGTCAGCCCCAGGATTACCTTCAAGGATGACGACCTTGCCCCCCGCGCCAAGCGACTTGGCGAGCGCCTCGCCAACCATCTTGGCGCCACCCCGATTGTCCGGGCCAACGAAGGCAAGATCGATGCCCGCATCCTTCTTCGCCTGCTCATCGAGCGAGACGTCAAAGTTGACCACGGTGATTCCGGCATCCATTGCTTTCTTGAGCGGGGTGACCATCGCACGGGAGTCGGCCGGCGCGATGACGATAGCGTCCACGCCTTGCGTGATGAAGTTCTCCACGCCATTCAGCTGGCTTTCAAAATCCGTTTCATTCTGCATGCCGATGGCCTTGAGCTCATAGTCACCGCGCTTTTTTTCGTGAGCTTCGGCGCCTTCCAGCATGTTCTTGAAGAAATCATTGGCAAGCGACTTCATCACAAGACCGACCACCGGCTTGTCGGCCGCGACCGCGGCTGGCGGCAATGCGGCTGCAACAGAGAGCGCAATAATAGACGCAGCTGTAAAGAATTTCATGACCACTCCTCCTTTGATCTGACAGCCCTCCAGCCGTCGATGAAACGTTTCATAGCGTGTATGAGAACGTGAGTATGAGGTATTCTGAAAAACCCGTTTGGTCAATATGAAACGTTTCATTGCCATAAATGCCGCCCAGGCCGGAGAATTGTGCTAAAAACCCAGAAGTGAGCGTTTGGAGATCGTGTTGAGTCCCACTGTCAAGGATGTAGCGAGAGAGGCCAGGGTTTCTGTTGGAACCGTGTCTCGCGTGCTGGCCAGAAATGAAACTGTAAATCCGGGGATCCGACAACGGGTGGAAGAGGTCATCGCAAGGCTGGGATACAGACCAAGCAGCCTTGGCCGGAGCCTGAGACTGAACAAATCGGATATTATCGGCCTCATCATCCCCGACATCACCAATCCTTTTTTCGCAGAACTGGCGAAGCATTTGGAAACCCTCGCCTCGGCTGCTGGGTACTCTGTCCTGTTGGCGAACACGCATGATGATCCAAAAGCCGAGTGCAAACAGGTTCAGAGCCTGCTCTGCCGCGTGCCGGCCGGGATTGTCATCGCTCCGGTCAGCGGTAGCCTGGTTGGAGGAATTTTGCCCGATGGCCTGGTGAGCGTTACAATCGACCGCCCATTGACCGGGCATTCGCTGGTGGCGGTCGACAATTTCGAGGGTGGTCGTTTAGCGGCAAGCCACCTGCTGGAACTTGGTCATCGCAGGATCGGCTACATCAGTGGCCCTACTACAACTGACGTATCAATACAGCGTCTGAACGGCTTTCGGGGCCGAGTCGAGGAGGCATCCTCCGACCGGGCGCAGGATCTGGTCCAACTGACAGTTCTTGAAGGAAATTTCGACTACAAGTCTGGAGAGGCGATTGGACGAAAGCTCCTGCAGGGAAACGTGGGCCGGCGCCCGACGGCAATCGCTACCGCGAACGATCAGCAGGCTATCGGACTCCTGCGCGCTTCACGAGACCTGGGCATCCGTGTGCCGGAGGATCTATCCATTGTCGGATTTGACGACATTCCGCTGGCGTCTCTCGTTCTACCCCGTTTGACAACAGTTCGTCAGCCGATCGAGGAGATTGCGGAAATCGCCATCCGCGCGCTTCTTGGAAGCGGGCCGATTGTGGGACCGATAGCGCTGAGACCGGCTCTCGTCGAAAGAGACTCGACAGCGCCGCCGCCCGCTTGTTGAACCAGTGCTCACCACGCACGCGTTCCTGTCCGCGCAAACTAGGATGGACGGCGCTTACTTCAACTACATCGCCAAGGCAAGGATCGCCAGACGCCTGCAATGCGGCTCGGGTTGGGGAATGGTCCAGTTCGGCGCCAACCGAAAGGGAGGAACGTATGCGACGGACCCTAGTCATCAGCTTGTTGGTTATCTGCGCGGTTATGCCTTCTGGAAAATTCGCATGACCCGACAAGGCCCCAAGGCCGCGCTTCGGCCTTGCATTCTCCTGCGGATAAGCAAAGCAGCAAGGTGCGACAACCTCATAGTGTGTCGCAATATCCTGAGAAAAAATCAGCCAAGCTCAATTTCCCCGAGAACGTCTGCCGAAAAAGTTTATTTTTTGCAAGCGCGCTGAGTTTCGCTGTGTCGGGCCGCTTTCGCTCTTGCGCGGCCGGATCATGTTCAGTCATGGGCGGGCTCCTTCGAGATCGCCGCATGATCTGCATTCTTGCGTGAACAACTCCTTTTCCTTTGCTTCCTAACCTATTGTTTTTTATTGTGCTGTTGTGATTATGTTTTGGTATTCTAAACACCCAAAAAATGGAAGAGTCTGTGTCTGTAGATATCGGTAGCCGGCTGAGGTTCGTGAGGCTCCAGCATAATCTCTCTCAACGCGAACTAGCCAAACGCGCGGGCGTCACCAATTCGACAATTTCGCTGATCGAATCCAATTCATCCAACCCCTCGGTGGGCGCGCTGAAGCGGATATTGGACGGCATTCCGATCGGCCTCGCGGAGTTTTTCGCCTTCGAGCCGGGAAAACCAAAGAAGGCATTTTATGCGGCCGAGGAGTTAGTCGAGATCGGAAAGGGCAAGATCTCCTATCGGCAGATTGGAGAAAATCTCTTCGGACGCAGTCTGCAGATCTTGGCGGAGTGCTATCAGCCGGGCGCAGACACGGGCAAGGTTCCACTTGTTCACGAAGGAGAAGAGGGAGGCATCGTTCTGCGTGGACGCCTTGAAGTTACCGTCGACGATGAGCGACGCATTCTCGGCCCAGGAGACGCTTATTATTTTGAGAGCCGCCGGCCGCATCGCTTCCGATGTGTCGGACCGTCAGTCTGCGAAGTTGTCAGTGCATGTACGCCGCCGAGTTTCTAGCGCCGCAGCTGCATTTTAAATTGGAGGTGAGCTTGCCTTCCTGCTTACGTGCGGCTCCTGGCGAAATTCCGACCGAGGATTATGGGCGTGACATTTGGTTTTGCCAGCACACTCGCGCTGGCATGCCCCGGTCCGACTACGCGTTGATCACATTGGATTCGCAGATTTATGTGCCGCTCAGCCGGCGAATCTTTCCATGTTAAACCCACTCGGGGCGGGCGTGACGTTCAAGCGATCTGACTTTACCAGCATTGCGTCCTCGTGGCTGGTGGCGACCAGCATGACGACGAAGCTGACAGCGATCGCGAACGCGAATGCAAGATATATCTTCCATGCCATGAGGACTCTCCCTTTAACAACACTTTGAACAGACAATTCCATGAAAAGTTCCCTACCAACGATTCAGCCAAACCAGTTGCCGCGTCGCAATCTGCTTGAAGATGTCACGAACGGGTTCTCGAATCTGAAGCGCGCGACGTACCGGAGGCGGTAGCAGCGCGTCAAAGTGCTCCCGGCCAGGTTTCGGCGGTTGGCACGGCTCTTCCCTCGCCAGTGTCCAGACCCCAAGTGGAGCAGTCTGCTTCAATTCGCGCCACCAGAACATCACCCATTTCGTTGGTGTTTTGGAAGCGTCAAGCTTATCTTCTGGCGCTTAGCACCGCCTTTCGGGCGCCATTTTTGAGGATTGCAAGCGGTCCCTTCGCTGAACCTGCTAAGCATGCGAGCGCAGCGGCAGAACTCGTACCCCCTGCGAACCGAACCTCCAGCCGCGGAAGGGATGCGGTCGCTGCTTACTGCCAGAGAGGCTCGATGATTGGGTCATCGGCGGCCGGTTGCCGTGAGAACCGAGTTGCTATGATTGCGCGCTGCAGGGGATTTACCTGCGCCGTAGATTTTTTCGCGGAACGATCGCACTCCGCGGGCGTTTGCCTATGCAAGGAGTGCGACCGATGAAAAAGAAGATGGTCGAAGCGACTGTAAAGGTCGGCGGCAAACGCGTGGCGGTTGGAATCATGAATACCAAACAAGCGCTCGATATGCCTGCAGAAGAAGGTATGAAATTCAGCCATCCCGGCGGAAAGCCTGGAGAGACGGATGTACTTCTTAGTCGTAAAGAGCTCAAGCAGGCTCTGAGGCAACGTCCCGATCAGCCGCTGAAGCGGTCACTTTTGAGTCCAGACGCACCAACGCCGCCCGAGATGGAATTTGAACCAATCAATGAACTCCTCGAAGAGATGGAGCAGGAGGATAAGGAAAAGAATCGGACGTCGTGATCGAAAAAGACGTATCCGCGAGCGCGCGTGCCGTGATCGCGGAATTCGCTCGACCCCATTAATCATTGTTAGTGATCGCTCATTGAAGAACAATTCGAATGCCCGGTCGCTGGCAGTCGGATCGGGCGTCTGTCGTTCGAGCGATCAAGCGCTGCCGACAGTGCGATCTCTCGCGCAAGTCCCAACACTAATGGGCTGTATAGGCTCCATCTACAAGATGATAGCTTCCAGAGATGAAACTAGCTTGTTCCGACAAGAGGAAGCAGACAAGAGCTGAAACCTCTTGCGGCGTGCCGCGTCTAGCCATCGGCTGAAGGGCGACCATGCGACGGGTACTCACCGTGTCTGAATGGTCCAATAGAAGTGGCGTTTCGATCCAGCCAGGACCCACAGCATTGATGCGAACGCCCATTCTGGCGTACTCAATTGCCGCTACCTTCGTTAGTCCGACAACGCCATGTTTGGCGGCGGTGTAGGCCGACGCCGTTGGCAATCCAACACAACCGAGGATGGAGGACATGTTGACGATTGAGCCTCCGCCGTTTTGCACCATTGCGGCGATTTCATGCTTCATGCAGTAGAAAACGCCGTTGAGATTGACATTTAGCAATTTGTGCCACTCGTCAAGCGGGTAGTCCGCCGTCGCTTTTCTAACCCCATCGGTGCCTGCATTGTTGACCGCCAAATGCAGCGCGCCGCATCTGTCGATAACAAATTGGACGAGCCTTTCCACCGCGTCAGGGTCGCTAACATCGACTGCAATGTGTTGCGCCTGGCCCCCGAGCGAGCGTATCTCGGCGGCAACAGTCTGCGCAGCGTCTCCGTTGAGATCGGCAACGACAACTTCGGCCCCTTCTTCTGCGAGTTGTCTTGATACAGCCGCGCCTATGCCGGAACCTGCTCCAGTTACAAGCGCCACTTTCCCGTCGAAGCCAAGTTTCATCATGTCCACCCTTCTTGTTTGTTTTGGTCCAATCGAGCAGACGAAGATGGTCGGCGCAAGAAGTTTTCGTCAGACAGCGAGCAGACTCCTCATCTCTTGGAGAACCTCAGTAGTCTCTCGGATCGGTGCCGCGTGCCTTTACGCGACCGTGGGCGTTTGAACCGTGTGCCCTCGAAGCCGCCCTATGCAACGTTTCGACGAAGCGAGAGACTTGGTTCATTCGCGCTGGGATGTTAAAGACGAGATCGATTGACGACTGCTGAGCAGGTGAAAATGGACAGTGATGATATCGCACGCCGGGCGTTCGTGCTCGGCGGCCTCGCCTTGATGGCTTCGGGATGCACCTCAGCAATAAGGCGACTTGGGGAGCCTATTTCGATGGCGTACGCGGCGGCGCCTGATCGTCGCTACCGGCGCCGGCATGTCCGCTATGAGGGAAACGAGCCTCCTGGAACAATCGTTGTCGATACATCGCAACGCTATCTTTATGCCGTTGAGCACGGCGGCTGGGCCATGCGCTACGGCATCGGCGTCGGGGAGGAGGGGCGCACACTGAAGGGGAAGGCAACCATTGGACACAAGGCCGTATGGCCCTCGTGGACACCCACCGCCAATATGATAAGGCGCAAACCTCATTTGCAGCAATATGCCTCCGGCGTGCCCGGTGGTCCGCACAATCCGCTCGGTGCCTCCGCACTTTACCTCTACCGCGGCGGGCAGGACACGATGTTCCGGCTGCACGGGACAAACGAGCCGTGGACGATAGGCCAGGCGGTATCAAGCGGATGCATTCGTCTGACAAATGAAGACATCGTGGATCTTTACGAGCGGACCCCTCTGGGAACGACGGTATTGGTGGTCTGATAAAGAGTCTGCAAGATTCAGTATTGAAAGCGATGCAATGTGTCCTAGTTGTCGTTGGGCAGCTCGATAAGGGCAACCCGGCGCCAACTGTGCTTTTTTTGCACTATGCGCCGGTGTAATTCGTCCGTACTACTGTATGCGTTGCCTTCGATAACCTGATTCCGTGCTGAGGAGAGGAGTACTTAATGAGCAGAATTCTGATCGTGATTGTAGCCTTGTTTTCCGTTGCCAGTCTGAGTGCATGCGGAGCAATTGGCAAAGGCAAGGGGAAAGCCCCGCCGCCGGCCGTCGATACAGTGGAACCGGCGCCGGTCTATAAGTGACCGCAACTTTTATCCGCGGGGAAGGGCTTCTTGCCCTTCCCCGTCTGCAATCCGCTGAACGGACAGGGTCGCATGCGGCACTGTCCTTAGATCGGAGAAGGCCTGCTGCGTAAGGGTTCGGGAGACAGCGCGTGGCGATAGCGCTCACAACACGACGAATAATGATCGCAGTCATGCTGGTACTATCGGCCGCAGCCTGCCAGACGCAAGACAAGCACCCTGAACCGCGGTTTGTTTCGGATGCCCGCCCCGCCTTTGAGGTCAATGAGAGCCGGCATTTCATCGAATTCCGCTCTCGCTACGCCCTCAGCTATGGTCATTCCTACGTGATCTTCGGGCGCGAAGGTGCGCCTGGGGAGATGATTGATCCCGAGGTCGCAGGCCTTGCCCCTGCTACGGCCAATACCACGCCCTATGTCCTCGGCCATTTTTTGCCGGTGCCGGCCGAGACTGGTGCAAGCGATGGCGACTTGGAAGAGGAGTACCGGTCGGCAAGCTGGCGCGTTATGTTGACCGAAGCCCAATACAAAAAAACCGTTGCCCACATACGGCAACTAAAGGCCAAATCCCGCTTCTGGCAGGCGTCGATTTACAATTGCAACGCTTTTGTCGCGGACATCGCACGCTCCATGGGGTATAAGGCCCCCAGCATCTGGCTCAGGCCCCAACAATTCATTACGAAGCTTCGAGAGATGAACGTGGGGTGAGCGCGGGCCTGCTGACACCTTATGCGCCACGTTGACGGCAGATCACAGAAAGGCCGGTGACCCAAATTGAACGTGTCCGTAGCTGCGGCTGGCGAGATCGTCTGGATGATTGGCATCGTCGTCTGGTATGTAATTCGGTATCCTTTCGAACGCCGCGCAAAGCGCGTGCGGATCGTCAGTCACCGCCGTTCTGGTCTTGACAGGTTTGCGCTCGCGTCGGCCCTTTTCGGCCTCGCCATCTTGCCAGCATTTTATGTCGTGACTGGTATTCCGAGGGCTGCCGACTATCCGGCCCACTCCTGGGCCATCTTTGTCGGCGCATCGATGTTTGCTCTTGCAATGTGGATCTTTCGGCGAACCCACAAGGAACTTGGCCGGAACTGGTCCGTTACGCTAGAGATCCGTGACCGGCACGAACTGGTGTGTGGCGGACCATACGCTCTCATCCGCCACCCCATGTATACTTCATTCCTGCTCATGGGACTTGGACAGGCGTTTCTGCTTTCAAATTGGATCGCCGGACCAGCAGGCATTATCGGCTTCGCAGTGCTTTTTTTTGCTCGAGCCGACAAGGAGGAGCGTATGATGTTGGAGATTTTCGGCTCGCGGTATCGCGACTATATGCGCCGGACCAAGCGCATTATCCCTTATTTGTATTAGAGGTAAACTGATGCGAGGACGAGCCCTCAAGCTTTCCGCACCAAGGCGCCTTGTCGGAGATCTGATGCGATTCTCGATCGGGATCCCCCGTGTCACGGTGCAGCGCCAGATGAACCTTCGCACTCTTCAAAGGGCGCGAATGACGGGGCCAAGCAAACCATCGTGGACGGTTCTTTTCCTAAAGGGATACGCGCTCCTTGCCCGAGAGATACCGGATCTTCGGCGCGCTTACGTCAAGTTCCCCAGGCCCCAGCTCTATGAATACCCAGTCAGCGTAGCCTCCGTTGCCCACGAACGCGAGTATGACGGAGAGCGGGTCGTGCTGTTAAGTACTATCAAGTGTCCGGAGCGCTCATCCGTCACGGAACTGGAGGCGTTAATTCAGGCGACCCGAACCCGTCCAATCCTGGAGATCAAGGAGTTCCGGCGCGCGTTGAAAATCGCTCATGCGCCGGCACCAATCCGATGGCTTCTCATGTGGCTCGGCTTGAATATCGCGCGGAAGCGCGCGCACTATTTCGGCACTTTCCAGTTGTCGGTCTATTCCGGCCTCGGCGCAGAGTCGCTCAACCCCCTTACGCCTTTGACGACCCTTCTCAATTATGGCCCGATCTGCGAAGACGGGATGGTAAACGTTCGCATTCACTATGATCACAGGGTGATGGATGGTGCGAATGTCGCGCGGGCGTTGGAGCGGTTCGAACAAATTTTAAACAACGAGATCGCGGGTGAAATCACGGACCTTGCTCAAAGTGGAGCCTTCTCGGAGGCAATGCTCCCGGGCGCAGCGTTATGACGGTGCACAGCAATGTTCGCATGGCCGTGGTTGTAGTGGGCGCGTCCCAGGGCATCGGCAAGGAAGTCGCCAAAATTGCTGCTAAGGAGGGCACGCCGGTCGTGCTCATCGCACGTTCGCCTGAAGCGCTGTCGGCAGCCGCTGCGGAGGCGCGGCAGAGGGGAGGCGACGTTTTCACGTTGGAGCTTGATATTGTGGCGTGCGATGCGACCGCGCGCCTGCAGGATTTTCTCACCAATAACGGCTTGGTCTGCGATGTATTGGTCAACAGCGCCGGGTACGGCTTGCGTGGAGCGGCCACGGCACTTCCGCTGAAGGATCAGCTTGGTATCATCGACCTCAACATCCGCGCTCTTAGTGACCTGACACTCTACTTCCTCCCAGGAATGGTTGCCCGCGGCCGTGGTGGCGTGCTCAACCTTGCCTCTGTAGCCAGCTTCACACCTGGGCCCAATATGGCTGTTTACTACGCCAGCAAAAGCTTCGTGCGATCTTTTTCGGAGGCACTACATCAGGAGTTGCGCGGCACCGGTGTGACGGTCACATGTGTTGCTCCGGGCCCTGTCGCCACAGAATTCCTCGAAAGGTCCGGCGCCAATAAGGCACCGCTGTTTAAGATATTGCCCAACCTGAAGCCGGAATATGTGGCCGAACGGGCGTGGAAGGGCTTCAAGTCCCGTCGTCGCCTTGTCGTGCCAAGCCTATCAGCCAAGCTGGTCGCACTTGCCGCTGCGCTGATTCCACATGCATTAATGCTTCCGCTTATCGCCCGATTGCAACGAAGAAGCACCGATCCCTGCCCCTGTGGCTCGGGTAAGCAATATAGAAAATGCTGCGGGGCGGCGCGCTGACGCAAGACGAGATACGAGCGTAGCAAGTCATTCCCATAAGCCATCGACACCGACGGTCAGTATCCTGTCATTTCCAGGTAGCCCAACCCCTTTGCACTTCCTTCGAATGTAACTGGTCCCTCCCAGTACGGGGTCGTGGTTGCCATCCATGCCTGGTCATTCAAAGGCCTGGATGTGACGTCGAACCCGCGCGCTGGGATCTGGACGCGCCAGGCCACTGGAATGTCCTTGTTCCCCACACGGGCAATGCGGACTGGCGTGATCTGCAGTGATCCGACTGGCAGGGGAGTAGGTTTACCCTCCGGAGAAATCCAGTTCGCGGATGTGTAGCCGCCGCGAGCGTCGCGAAGCCGAAACGCCATCACCTTCTCGCCGGAGTTCAGATGGAGAGAAAACCATTCCCACCCGGTCTGGTCCTTGGCCAGGGGCTGTGAGGACCATTCCCGATCAAGCCACGCCTTCCCGCGGACGCGAACAGTCTTCCCGTCGATATCGACAGACCCGGAGACTTCGTAAAAGGGTTGCGAATAATAGTAGCTCGCCTGCCCCTCCGCCGATTTCACCGAATAGCCCTGGTCTCCCTGCAGCACAAGGGGACCGGTGGCCGAGAGTTCGAGCGTGTAGCTGAAATCCTTACCGGTCGCGTGCAAGCTGACTTTGTCGAGCTGATTGGCTCCCGAATGTGGTAGGCCTTTCATTTCCCAGTCGTCAATCCAGGCGAAAAACGGCTCGGCCGCGACACCTGCCTGACCGACGCCTCCACGGGCAAGCCGTTCGGCGACGAAATGCTTGTCTTTCGTGGTAATCGCGGCATGGCCCATCCAGATCTGCGGGTCTAACCAACCGCTATCGGTCCTTGGCGCAAGCGCGGAACGAAAGAGTGTCCATTGAACGCCGAACGCCGTCCCGTCCTCTGCCTGAAGGTTCGCCGTGGCGTACCACCATTCGATCCGGAAATCGGGATGAGGACCGTGATCGGCGGGAAACGCGAGTCGACCGCCTGGACGGGGGATAGCGAAGCTGTCCGCGGTGGAGCCAAGCCCGGCAAACCCTTGCGGGATGGCGGCTTTCGGAGGGACGAGAAGCAAGGTTGCGGTCAGCAAGCTCGCCACGATACGTCTAACGTTCATTGGCAAACACCCTCAGCAGATCCGATGGTGCGATCGTTGCCAGACGTCGGAGCGGCACGAAGATGGACACGATCGCCGCAGCGAGAGCCACTATCGCGAGGATTAGCCAATCCATCGGGAAAATCCGCATCGGGAGACGCCAGCCGAAAGCTTCGACGTTGACAATTGACAGCAGCACCCAGGCCAGCGCAAGGCCGACAGGCACGGCGGCAATGAAGGTGGCGAGCCAGAGCGCCAGAGTGCGCAGCACTTCGAGCAGGGCGAGGTCGCGCCGCCTGATCCCCATGGCCCAGACAGGCGCAAGCTGAGGCAGCCGAATGCCCGAAAGCGTCAGCAGGCTGGAAAACATCGCAAAGCCCGCAACGCCGAGTGTGAAGGCATTGAGCGCACCGGTCACCACAAATGTCCGATCGAAGACGGCGCGGGATTGCCGTTTCAAGGTGGTTTGGTCAATGACGTTCTCGGCCGGCAGGCCAAATTCGGATGTCAGGCGCTCCTTCAAGCCCGCAGCATCCGCCGGCGGAACCCGCACGCCGTATCGCAGTTTCGAAACATGGGGGTAGTGTGCGGCCAGCGCGTCTATTCCCACAATAACCTGCCCTTTCGGATTGCCGTAGTCGGAATAGACCCCGACGATCGGCACCTCCCATCCGCCGGGTAATACGAGACCAGTCCCAATACCAAGAGCCTTCCGACGCCAGAACTGCTCGTTGACAAGTACACCCCGCCCTGCCGCAATACGATCCCACACATCGACAGTACCGGACAGGAGTGGCCAGTTGTCCCGATAAGTGGGATCGTCTGCCGCCGCGCCGAAGATCTCCAGCCTGTCTCCAAGCACCTCGCCTGCCACGCTCCAGATGGGAAGCACCGATGTCGAACGGGCCGGCAGCCATGCCCGCAACCGAGATGCCTCGCTTTCGTCGCGCGCCATGACGTAAAGCTCTGCTGCGAGCCGCTGGTCGAGCCACCCGATGAAGGTCAGGCGGAAGCTGGACACCATCGTGCCGACGCCGACATTGGCTGCCAGAGCGAGCAGGAGCGCCATAAGAGCCAGGCTGAGCCCCGGCAGTTGCTGGCGTGTGTCGGCCCAGAACCAGGTGACGAGTGCCCGCGACGAGCGCTTCTGCAGGACTGCCAGACAAGCGGACAGCACCCCGGGAAGCATCAGGGCTGCTCCCAGCAGCAGACATCCCAACACAGCGAACCCAACCATCAGCCCGTGCCCGAACGTGGCCAAAGCGCCCGACATGATCAGCAAGAGCAGGCCAACCGCGAGCTGCACTCGGATGCCCACTGTCGTCGCACGTAACCAGGCGCGCGGCTGCGCTGCGGTCAGCAATGGCATGCTGCGGACCCGCCAGAGGCTCTCAGCCGACGAGACGATCGTTCCGGCAATCGCCATTGCGAGACCGGTTGCCCACCATGAGGGCCGGATGGACAGCGAGGACGGCACGCTTGCTCCGTAGAGGCCCTGTAGAGTTGCCGCCACGTCCGGCAGCAAGAGGGAGGCGACGACATATCCTATTACCACGCCCACCACCCCGGCAACGAACGCCAGCACCAGAAGCTCCGTCACCAGCAGCAGGGT
Source organism: Rhizobium giardinii bv. giardinii H152 (assembly GCF_000379605.1). Taxonomy (GTDB): domain Bacteria; phylum Pseudomonadota; class Alphaproteobacteria; order Rhizobiales; family Rhizobiaceae; genus Pararhizobium; species Pararhizobium giardinii. The sequence continues at coordinate 183,117 of NZ_KB902746.1, forward strand.
CAGCGAAGACAGAGGGAGCCCGAGCGAACGCAAGGTCCGAAAGGTCGCTCGGCGCTGCTCGAAGGCAAGACCGACCGTCGCGTAGACGATGAAAAGCCCGACAACAAAGGCGAGGAACCCGAAAGCGGTCAGGTTGAGGTGAAAACTATCGGTGAGTTGCGCGACATCGGGTCGGTCTCCCGGCTCCTTCCGTGCGATCTCGGGTGCGATCGTGCCGAGCGACGGCAGATCCGGGCGTTGTTCCACAGCAACAAGGAGCCGGCTCAGTTCGCCGCGCCTTTTAAGAACGCTTTCGGCAATGCCTATGTCGGTGAATGCGGCTCCATCCGGCATATCCGGCGAAATCTGGAGCTGCATCTGGGTGTGACCCTTGAGTTTCAGAGCCGTCCCCTGCGAGACGATGAGGACGCCAGGCTGCGACATGAAGGCGGTGAGATTGCTCGTGTCTCCGGTTTTGAAGCCACCCGCTTTGGCCGGCATTGTCAGCGGATCGATGCCGATCAGCCGCACGCGCGTGTTTCCGATGCGATGGTCACCCTCGATGACGGGGGAAACATTCCAGCCTGCTCGTCTCAATTTGGTGTAGGTCCCTTGCGGGATGGAATCGCCGCGGCGTGGCACGAGTTGCGTCAACTCCTTCTGATCAAGCACCGAGGACGCCCGCGCGTAGCTCGCCCGAGCCTCGGCGTTGATCGCCTGGACCCCGGACCACAGCGCGGTCGCCAGAGAAAGCCCGAGGACAAGGGTGGCGAGCTGCAGGGGTCGACGACGCCAATGCGAGAGGAGAGCCGTAGCGGCGGTCCAGAGCATCAGACGATCTTTCCGCCACTGAGATGAACCTTGCGGTCGAGCATCTGCGCCAACCTTGAAGAATGCGTCACCATTAGCAGCGCGGCGCCGGCACTCTTCGTCAGCGACAGCATGATGCCGATGACGGCATCTCCGGTCGATTCGTCGAGATTTCCGGTCGGTTCGTCGGCGAGAACCAGCGGCGGCCGGGCGGCCAGTGTCCTGCCGATTGCCACCCTCTGCTGTTGTCCTCCGGACAACTGCTCGGGGTATCGAGACAGAAGAGCCTCGATCCCGAGCCGCCCCACAAGCTCCCTTTCCCACTCCCGGTCGTGCCGTCCGGCGAGCTTGGCATGAAAGGAAATGTTGGCTGCGACGTCGAGCGACGGAATTAGATTGAACTGTTGGAATACCAGCCCGACCGCCGCACGCCGATACTCGGCCCTTCCCCGATCATCCAGCGCGGCGATATCCCGACCGGCTGAAAGGATCTGCCCGGTATCGGGATGGTCAAGGCCGCCGGCGAGGTGGAGTAGCGTGCTCTTGCCGCTTCCTGACTCTCCCGTCAGCGCGACACTCTCGCCGGCGTCGAGATCGAAATCGATGCCCTTCAGGATGTCGAGACGTCCCTCGGCGGTGGTGTAGGATTTGCTGACGTTTCGCAGAGAGAGAAGCATTAGGCACAGATCGATCAATGCAGGAACGTGAATGTATGTAGGCTTCGCGATCAGGTTTGTAACCCGTGTCGGGTGGCTATTTTCGCAAAGACAAGCGACGCCACACCAGGATCTTCGAACGGGCATCACTTTTGGGAATTTCTTGGTGGAATGAGAACAATCGACAATTTGAACTGCACATCGAGTTGGCAGCGATGTCGGATGCAAAATGACCCCGCACGGAACGGCACGCGCAGTGTGGCGTTGTACTTTGGGCAAGAATTCCGCCGAGTGCCGGCGTTTGCGCGCCGCTTAGTGGTATCGGGACAATCGAATGTCGCTCGTCACCACGTCCGTTCCCGTTTTGAGATCCCTGTCGATGGTACGCAGTCTGAGGCGATTGCCGCCGACCTTTTCGATCGTCATCTTGGCGGAGTGGTCGCCGTTGATTTTACGGCCCCAGCGTACCGCAAGGTCGATTGAATTTCCTGTGCGCGTCCCCGACAGCTTCGACGGCACTCCTGATGGCCCAAGATAAGTTCCGCTATATCTTGGGCCGGTGGCCTGAATGTCCGCGGACACTGTTCGGTGCACAACCACAAGGCCACGGCACGAGCCCCTCATCGCAAGGGACGTGCCGGCGGCTTTGGTTTCGAAGTCGCAAAGTACATTTATCGGGGAGGACCCGATCCTCATTGTGACCGTGCCCGTGCCTGACCACGTACCACGCAGCGACCGCAGGAATCCGGCTTCGTCGGCCAGGGCAGGGTGGGACAGAGCGGTCAAGGCCACGATCGCGGCACGGATCCATGATGTCTTCATTGGACTTCGCCTTTGCTAAGTTGGAGGCCAACAGCCTGAAACACCAAGGCGCGATGGGGATGCGGAACATACGTCCCTCGTGCGCACAGCGTGGTTGGTTGTCTCGGTCAGAGGGGCTCCGGCTCCCGGATGTGACTGCAAGCTACTTCACATAGACGATCTTGCCGCCTTGGCTGCTGGCTGATTCGTGAGCCGCGCACCTAGCTGGTCCGTCCACCGTCCTAGATTGTAAAGAGAGAACCAAAGGCCGCCACCAATTGTTCCGGAGCGAGGGAAATTTCGGGCTGTGCAGCCACGCAGGCGCCTTGATGCCCTGTTGGACTTGCTGCGTTAGCGCGCCCACATCATTGTCGCGAAGATGGAGAGACATCAATTTTTTCATGATTTTCCCAATTGGGAAAACATTCGGCGAACCGGGCATCAAGCAGTGAATTTTCAAAGCAGGTCTGCAATGTACATGCCGCTGCCATGGAAACCCACCAGCAGAAAACAGAAAAACCGGCCGCGGAATGCGCGGCCGGTTTTTCGGAAATTTGATTTATGGCCGGAAACCTTACGCGGCGGCTGACCTAACGGCAGCTGTCGCCTTGGCGACTGGTGCTTCGTACGGTTTGTAAACGTCCTTGGCGAGATCGGCATACATTTCGCCGAGCTTCGTCGCTTCGGTGATGTAGCCTCCGTAAGCCGACTTTACATATTTGGTCTGCAGCTCGAAAGCAGTTTCGACACTCTTGACGGTGCTGATCTTCTCGATGTGAGCAACGCTGTCTTCAAAAGCCTTCTTGGAATAGTCGGCGGCTTCGGAGGCGATCGCTTGAAAAGCCTTTGTCAACGCTGAATAGCTTTTCAACATCGTATCGAGCGTTTCTTTGCTTTTCTTGTTTGCATCTTCGAAATTGAACATCAGGCTGCTCCTCTTTGAACCTTGCAACGAGCCCACTCTATGTGCGCCGCACAATAGAGTCAACGTAAGTTGCGGCGCGATAGACCTCTGTCCTTCCAATCACTTGACGAAAAATGGTGTCCTCGTAGAAATTTAGAAGGCACACTAGTAGATTAACGAATACAAGTACGACCTTATAAAGTGATTTCGGTGTCAATATTATGCATTAGCGACAAATTATAAAATCACTTGCAATCTCCGTTTGACGCGCGACCTGCAGTCTGCGGTTTTACCTCGACTATCCTTCAGACAATCCTCGAGGTCACGACCCTTGGTAACGGCCCTTGCAAGCGAAGACGTAGATCTCAACTCATGGCCCGGACCCGGCGCCCTGCTCTTCGTCGTGCATGACGACCATCGCTCCGCGCTGAGCCGACAGGAAAGCAACCACACTGCCCGATCCCGCCGGCGCCAACAGCCAGTACGCCGATCGCGCTTGGGTGACAAAGTAGTTGATCGTCTTCAGTAATCCTGCGTAGCTCTGCACCGAAATGTCGGAGATGATCAAACCAGGTCGAGGTGTCTGCTAATATCACTTTGCCAATGCACTCCGGCGGCGTGTGGCTGCCTCGGCATCCGGCACGGTTCCTCCTCGTAGCCGGACTTTACACAAACAAGCGTATCAAACGCCTGGCGAACGAGCGCTGCGGTTTCCTTGATACCCGTCAAGGACTTCGCCTTATCCATGAGTGCGTCAGCATGGGCATTGGCTACACGGATGCCCACTTGCGAGAGCGACCTATGGACCAGAGACAAGCGCCTGCGGGCAGCAGCCGAAAAGGCGGGCGCTTCTTTGCAACCGGTCGACTTTCCCCCACTAAATACTGAAGTCTAGGGCTACGAGGATCCTGATAGGTTTTTGCGAGCCCTTTGGTCTTGAACTGACCTGCAGACTTGTCGGCCGGTTCAATAAAAAACTGCTCCGCGTGCTGCCGCGGAATCCTGCCACTATACTTTGAACACCCTGCGGGTTCGATAGCACCGACCTCGTCAATCTACCCATCAAGCAGCGGCCCCATCGCAGCTCCCAGCACAAGTCGGCCCTTTCGGGGCAAGCCAACCACCCACCGCAGCGGACGGGCTTGCTCCGAAGGGGTGCGCGCAACTCAGTTCTTGACGGTGTCCTCGAGGAAAAACCTCCCGAGCGGATTCTGGTCGAAGTTCGCGATGTTTTTGCGCGAAACGTTGATGTAGGGGCTGTAGTAGAGATCGATCCAGTGGACGTCGTCCTTGGCAATCTTCTGGATATCCACATACATCGACTCGCGTTTGGCCGGCTCGAGTTCCAGGCGGGCGGCAGCCACCAAGTCCTTAACTTTATCATTCTTGTAGCGGGTCATATAGTTCATGTTCGTGTCGTGACCGAGGACGAAGGTCGTCTTCTGGTCGGCGTCGAGAATATCGTTTGTCCAATACATGACTGAGATATCGTAATCGCCGGCGACCAGCATATCCCAGCTCTGGCTCGGATCGACCTTCTGCAGGGTGACCGTGACGCCAGCCTTCTGAAGCTGCTGCTGCAGGAGAACAGCGATCTGCTCGTCGACCTCGTTCCCGGCATTGACGATGTAGCTCAGCGACAAATCCGACGCTCCGGCCTCCGCGAGCATCGCCTTGGCCTTATCCGGGTCATATGGGTACCGATAGTTGCCGTCATAGTGATAGAGCGAGCCCTTCGGGATAAAAGAATTCGCGACTTCACCAAGCCCGAAGGTCACCGTATCGACGATCGCTTTCTTGTCGATCGCCATGTCGAGGGCCTGGCGTACTTCCTTGTTAGCGAGCGCACCGTGCTCATGGTTGATCAGAAGATGATCTTCGCGGGTCGATGTATCGATGTGGATATCGAGGTTCGGATCCTTCTTCAGCTCCTCCACGCGCGAGAACGGCACGAAGATCGCCGTGTCCAGTTCACCCGCCTGAACATTCAACATGCGGGTATTGTCGTCGGGGACGGAGATCCACTCGACACCATCCAGCTTGACGCGGTCCGCCTGCCAGAAATTCGGGTTCTTTTCGAGGATAACACGGTCACCGCGACGCCACTCCTTGACGATGAAAGCGCCGGATGATGCGGTCGGCTTTTCGGCGAAAGCTTCCTCGCCTTCAGCTTCGAGGGCCTTCTTCGACAGCACCGAAACGTTCGGCAGCGCCAATGTCGACAGAAAAGGGGCGGATGGCGTCTTCAGCTTGACAACCAGCGTGCGGTCGCCGGCGGCTTCTGCCGTTTCGACGATCTTATAGCTGTCGCTCCACAACGAGCCTTCATTGTCGCGAATGCGCAGCAGGCTGAAGGCAGCGTCTGCGGCGGTGATCTGGGAACCGTCGGAGAATTTGGCGTCGCGGATCTTGAACGTATAGATCAGGCCGTCATCAGAAACCGCCCAGCTTTCGGCCAATCCTGGCTCCAGCTTGGTACCGGTCTTATCGACGCGGATCAGCACGTCGAAAACATTGGAGAAAACCCAGTTATCGACGTTCTGCGCCGACTTAATCGGGTCAAACGTAGTCGAGTCCTCGCGGCGGCCAATGGTGAGCACGCCCGCTGCTTCGGCAATGCTTGCTCCGAGTGTGGCCACGGCAAACACCGTGGCTATGCTTAAACTCTTCCATCTGCTTTTCATGGTCACTGTTCCCTTTGTTGCTATCGCGTGCTGATGAGTGATCGGCGTCGAAGAACCGGAGGCGCCTTCGGCTCGCTCCGAAGGTGCACATCCCCTTTCGGCAATGGCTTGTCCGGGTCGATGTCGGGAATGGCGCTGATCAGCGCCGCCGTATAGGCGTGGCTCGGGTTGGCAAACACATCGTCGCAGCGACCTTCCTCGACGATTTCGCCGCGATACATAACGACGACCCGGTCGCAGAGGTTGCGGACGATGGCGAGATCATGGGCAATGAAGAGCAACGTAAGGTTCATCCGCGCCTTGAGATCTCGAAACAGCTCGATAATCTGCAACTGGATGGTGACGTCGAGGGCAGCCACGCATTCGTCGGCGATAATCAGCTTCGGATTGACGGCGAGCGCTCGCGCGATACCAGCGCGCTGGCATTGCCCGCCGCTCATGCTGCGTGGAAGGCGGGTCGCGAATGAGCGGTCCAGTTCGACGAGATCGAGTAGTTTGCCGATCCTATCCGAAATGCCCACCGGTGACGTGTTGCCCTGCACCGCCAGAACTTCGGCAAGCATGTCGCCGATGGTCAGGCGCGGGTTGAGGGCGTTGTAGGGATCCTGGAACACCATGGCCGCCTCGGTCCGCAGCTTTGCCAGTGTCAGACGTCTCTGTTGGGCAAGATCGGATCCCTCGAAGCGAATGTGGCCAGACGTCAGCGGCGTGAGCCCGAGAATGGCACGGGCCAGCGTACTCTTGCCGGAACCGCTTTCGCCAACGATGCCGACTGCTTCGCCGGGCATGACCCGCAAGCTGACACCATTGACGGCGGCAGTGCGCATTTTGTTTTTCTTGAAAAGATCCAGTCCGGGCGTCGGAAAACGCACCACCAGATCGTCAATTTCCAACAGGGGTCGCACGGTCATATTCGCCGCAACCTGCGTGACCGCCCTCAAGCCGCCCTCCTCCGGTATCGACGCATGGCTTTTTAACAGGCTGGCCGTATAGGCATGCTGCGGTTTGGAAAGGACGCGGCGTTTGGGACCGTGTTCCAGAAGCTGGCCGTTGCGCAGCACGGCGATGCTGTCGCAGGTCTGGGCGACGATGCCGAGGTCATGAGTGATCAGGATGATCGACAGACCGCGTTTGTCGCGCAGGTCCAACAGCAGACGCAGGATCTGCGCTTGGATGGTGACGTCGAGCGCCGTGGTCGGCTCGTCGGCGATCAGGATTTTCGGATTGCACGACAGAGCTACCGCGATCATGGCGCGCTGGCGCATGCCGCCGGAGAACTCGTGCGGATAACAGTCAAATTGCCTCTCGGGATGAGGAAATCCGACCTGGTCGAGAATATCGACCGCAGCAAGCCGTGCCTGGTCGCGGCCAAAGCCCTGATGATAGCGGATACCTTCGGCGATTTGCTCGCCAATCCGCATGACAGGATCCAGATGGCTGGTCGGGTTCTGGAAGATCATGCCGATCTCCACCCCGCGCACTGCGCACATCACATCTTCGTCGAGCGCCACCAGATCCCTGCCCCCGAGCAGAATGGAGCCACCGCCGATGGCAATCGCCGGGGAAGGCAAAAGCTTGACGAGCGCGCGGCAGATCATGCTCTTGCCAGAGCCGCTTTCGCCTACCAACCCGAGGATTTCGCCCCTGCCGAGGTCGAATGAGACGGCATCGATAAGCGTACGGGTTTCGCCTTCGATCGAAGTTTTTACCGTCAGATCGCGGATGGAAAGAATAGGGCCGGTCATTCGTTCACTCCCAGCCATTCGCCAAAGCGATCGCCCAGGAGGCTAAAGCCGAAGGCCAGTACCACGATAGACAGACCGGGAAACAGCGTGATCCACCAGGCCGTGGTGATGAAGCTCTGGCCCTCTGCAACCATGACACCCCATTCGGCGACCGGCGGCTGAACGCCAAGACCGAGATAGCTGATCGCGGCGCCATTGAGCAGCACGAGCACCGCATCCGACATGGAAAAGACAATGGAGCCGGCAATCGCGTTCGGCAGGAGGTGGCGAAACATGATGCGAGCGCGGCTAAAACCAAGGCTGACGGCTGCCACCGCATAATCGCTGCTTTTCAACACCAGCATCTGCGCTCTGATCAACCGTGCATAGGAAACCCAGCCGACCAGGGCCATGGCGATATAGAAGCTCGACAGGCCCGGCCCAAGGATGGCGATGATCGACAGCATCAGCACAAGAAAGGGAAACGCGAGGACTATGTCGACCAGCCGCATGAAGACCGTATCGACAAAGCCGCCAAAGAAGCCGGCAACAGTACCGATGAAGGTACCGATGAGAAATGGAAAGATGACGCCGATGACGGCGATCTGCAGGTCGACGCGGGTACCCCAGATGACTCGCGACAGAATATCCCGGCCAAAATTGTCGGTGCCGAAGGGATGGGCAAGCGACGGCATGGCGAGGCGGACGGCTGCGTCCTGATAGATCGGGTCATAAGGTGCGATTAACGGCGCGGCGAGGGCCACAGCCAGGAATAGTCCGAGTATTCCAGCGCCGATTGTCCAAGTCATATGCCGGCCGAGGAAGCGGCTCCATGGCACGCTGATGCGGGCGGCCGAAGCAGCTGTGGTCATAGCCGGACCCTCGGATCGAGACTGACCGTGACGATGTCGGCGAAGAAATTGACGAGAACCGTCGCACAGGCGAAAACCATGGCGACACCCTGCACCACCATGTAATCGCGCGAGAAGATGGCCCGAACCAGCAGTTGCCCCATCCCCGGAATGGCAAAGACCGTTTCGACGACTACGGTGCCGCCGATGAGCCAGCCGATATTGACGGCCAGCAGATTGACTGTCGGCGCCAATGAGTTTGGCAGGACATGCCGCCAGAAGACAATGTTTTCCGGCATGCCGCGCGCTCGTGCCGCTGTCGCAAGATCGGATTTCAACGCAACGATCATCGCCGCCCTCAGGCTTCGTGTCAGCACCGCCGAGAGCGACAGCGCGATGGTCAGGCTGGGCAGAGCGAGATGCGCCAGCTTGTCGCCGATTGTTTCGCCATAGCCCGACACCGGAAAGATGCCGAGCCGCACCGAAAACAGGATGATTAGCATTAGCGCCAGCCAGAAGGGTGGAAAACCGATCCCAAATGTGGAGACGATCCGCACCGCATGATCCGCAAGACCGCCGTTGTTTCGCGCTGCGATCGCAGACATCGGCACTGCAATCAGGATTGACAAGAGAACGCTCGTAAGGACCAGAGTCAGTGTCGGTTCAGCACGTGTGGCAATCAGGTTCAACACGTCAATCTTGTACAGAATCGACTTGCCCATCTCCCCTTTGCCGAGATTTTCGAGAAAATAGAAATATTGGAGCCACAGCGGCTCGTCGAGGCCGTATTGCGCTCGGATGCGGGCAATTGCCGTCGGCGTAGAGCGAGTGCCTAGCAGTACGCGAGCCGGATCACCGGGAATGAGCCGTACCAGAATAAAGGTGATGATGCTGATCCCAAAAAGCACCGGCAGGAACTGCAGTGGCCGGAACAGAACGAATCTATAGCGGTGCATGCGCGTGCCCTCCTTTCTGCCATCGGATCTCAGCCGCCATCGGCTTGTGCATCATAACGCCGCCCCGCGTCGTGACAGGAACTCAAGTACGGCCGGATAGTAGGCCTGCGGGTTCTCATAAAACGGCATGTGGCTCGCGTTGGCGAACACCCTCAACTCCGCGTTCGGCAGGCCGAGCTTCATGCGAAGTGCGCAGGCCGGCGTTAGTTCGTCGTGTTCGCCACAAGTAATCAGAACCGGGACCGTAATTTTCGGCAGGTCCCGGACCCGATTCCAGTCCCTCAGGTTGCCGGTGTAAAGAAACTCGTTTGGCCCCTGCATGGTGCCGTAAGGACCCATGTTCCAGTCGTCCAGCGATCGCTTGACCGGGGCCGGCCAGGTAGATAGACGGCAGACGTGCCGGTAGGTGAGGATGGCGATCGCCGCCAGATATTCTGGATGATCGATTGTCCCCTGCGCCTCGTGTTTCTGCATCATGGCAATCGTTTCGGACCCCAAGGCCCCGCGCAGGCGCTCAAGTTCCTGAACCAGATGCGGAATGTCGGCGACCGTATCTTCGAGGATCAGCGTTTTCAGGTTTTCTGGATAGGTCAGCGCATAGTCGATGGCAAGCCAGCCACCCCAGGAATGACCGAGCATATGCACCTTGCCAAGGTTCAGTGCCTGTCGCACCGTCTCGGTCTCCTCGACATAACGTCCGATCGTCCAGAGGCCAGTATCCGCCGGACGGTCTGACGCGCCAGTGCCAAGTTGATCGAAGGCGACAATACGATACCCCTCGTCCATGAGGCATGAATGCGCCTCGCGAAGGTAATCGCAGGGTAGTCCCGGTCCGCCGTTCAGGCAGAACACCACCTCGTCGCCGGTTCCGAAGGAATATGCGACGACCTTGAAGCCATCAACCTCGACCTCCAAGCGCTCGTCGGGCTTGATCTCCCGCCACATTCCAGTCTCCGAAAAATCGCTTGCCCATCTTTTGAGCATGGCTAATTTTTAGCGGAATATCGGTTCTGCACCAGCTATAAGAAGTGATAGGATCTCTGTCAGCAGGTTCAATCGCATGTATGACTTGGAGTTCAGCTATGCTTGACGATATCGGTCAGATCAGACAACGTTTCTCGGCAGAGGTGACGCTTGAAGGCCGCATCGATCAGGTGTTTGAAGCGATGAAACGGCTGGGATTTGACGCGCTGATCTACGACTATACGCCGGTGCCCTATGATTTGGCCGGCGACCTGATGATCCCGTCGCTGTTGAAGCTCCGCAACATTTCCAACGACATGCACGAATTCTGGTGCGAGCGCGGCTATTTCCGCATCGATCCCGTCCAGCATCTTGCGCTACGCACGACGACACCCTTCTTCTGGAACTACGACAGGAATGCCGGTACGCTGATTAACCGCTTCATGAACGAAGAGACGGCGCCAGTGGCGCATTATCTGCGCGAGCGCGACATGTCATGCGGCGTCACAGTACCCGTGCACATGCCGCGCGGGGCCTATGCCACCTTGACGGGTCTGCGTCTTGGCGATAAGCGCGACTTCGAACGGGATGCCGGCTATGTGCTTGCAGATTTTGGCCTGCTAGCCCATGTTTTTCATGAAACTGCCTATCCTCTTTTTGACCGGGACGTGCGCGTATCGACGAAGATGCGGCTGACCGACCGCGAGCGGGAATGTCTGCGCTACTCGGCCAAAGGCCTCTCCGCCAAAGAGATTTCGCGGATTATCGATCGTTCGGTACCAACCGTCGTCATGCACCTCAATGCAGCGGCAAAGAAACTCGGCGCCAAGAACCGCACCCAGGCCGTGGTGCGCGCCACCCACTATCGCCTGCTCGACGACACATCCTATTACTTATGATAGCTGCCGATCCCGGCGCGCCCGCATTATGGTTTCCCATCTTGAGCGAACAGATGGAGAAGCACGTGGCGACGGTGGCTGCTGAGGAAGGATTCATGCCATTTCGCGAATACCGTACATGGTATCGCGTCTGCGGATCCCTCCGTTCTTCCCTGCTACCGCTGGTGGTCGCCCATGGCGGCCCCGGCTGCACGCATGATTATGTCGATTCCTTCAAGGATATCGCAGCCCTCGATGGCCGTGCCGTCATCCATTACGACCAGCTCGGCAATGGCAACTCCACGCGACTTCCGAAGAAAGGCGCGGACCTTTGGACGGTGTCGCTGTTTCTCGAGGAACTGGACGCGCTTTTGAGCCACCTCGGTATTGCCACCCGCTATGCCTTCCTCGGGCAATCCTGGGGCGGCATGCTCGGCGCGGAACATGCCGTGCGCCAGCCGCAAGGGCTCAAGGCACTCGTAATTGCAAATTCGCCCGCCAATATGCACACGTGGGTGGCCGAGGCCAACCGCCTGCGCGGCGACCTGCCGCAGGCGGTGCAGGATACGCTGCTGAAGCACGAGGAAGCCGGGTCCCTAACCGACCCGGACTATCTCGCCGCCTCTCGCGTGTTCTACGACCGCCATGTCTGCCGCGTTGTGCCCTGGCCGCCCGAAGTGGCTCGCACCTTTGCGATTATGGACGTGGACAACACCGTCTACCGCACCATGAACGGCCCCACCGAATTCCACGTCATCGGCACGATGAAGGACTGGACCATCGAGGATCGCCTGTCAAAGATCGCCGCTCCGACCCTGTTGATCTCCGGGCGTCATGACGAGGCAACCCTGGAGGTCGTTCGCCCATACGCGGACAATGTTCCAGATTGCCGCTGGGTGGTGTTCGAAGACTCCAGCCATATGCCGCATGTCGAGGAAAAGGCCCTTTGCCTTGCGACGGTCTCAGACTTTCTCAAGCTGCATGACGAAAGTTGAAGGCGATTTCGCTTCGGGCGAACGTGCACTTACCAATTAGCTTCGCACCATTCTTCTTCAGATTTGCTCGTCTTCGCCCTTTTGTTAAGGGTCCGTCCGCGCGGATATCGATCTTTTGCCACAGGATCCGGGCGTTGAGGCGGACTGATCAGTCGTCAAAGACTGCAAACCGCCCGGGCACCAAGCAAAGCCGCGATCCGGCGGCTACCGCACTGCGAACACAGGCGGCTGCTGGAGCCGATCCTTACGGGCCGCGGCGGCGCTACTTGCCCTGTCGAAGAGTTGGAGGCCAATGACAGTGCGCCGCCCTGCGATCTACGCCTCGGGGCATCGTCGCCGCCAATTGGCATTGTTGCAGCGTCGGCGAGCCGCGTTCGAAACAGCTCAGGAAACTATTTCCCGTCAAGCCACTCTTGCAGCTCTGCCTCAGCCCGCTCCAGAGCGCTGTAGTTCAGGAGTTTGCGCAGAAAAGCGATTGTGACGGCGCGCGCGCGGAGATTGAAGCGGCCATCCTCGTGGTCGTCGCCGGCCGTCTGGTACACGTCGAGCTTGTCGTATAGCTGCTGCAAGCGGTTCTGCACGCTGCGCAGCGAGAGGCCCCGACGTTTGGCGATCGCCCGGTCCGTGAGACCAAGCGCGATATCAACGAGAATTTCATATTCGGAATCGGTGAAACCGTTCGTCAGGCCGAGGCTCTTTTGCTGCAAGCCCCTCACTTCGCGGTCGATGACGCATTGACTCTCGATGAAGATCGAGCGTAGCGCAAGCTTCAGCCGCTCGTCGGAGGCGGATTTCAGCACATAGCCGTAGGCGGCGCCATCCGGCACGATGCGGGAAACGCCGCGCACATAGGCCTCGTCCGAGTAATTCGACCAAAACAGGATGCGGGTCTCCGGCCGCTCCTTCCAGATCGTGCGCGCCGCCTCGATGCCATTGCGGCTCGCCATCTGCAGATCCATGACGATGTGCGCCGATTTGTGGTCGCGGGCCAGTTTCTCGCCAACGGTTCCGTTCTCCGCCTCGATCACCGTGTCGCATTCCGGCAAGGCCGCGTTAACTGCCTCGTGCAGGTAGGATCGGTGCAGGGGGTCGTCCTCGACGATCAGAACCTTCATCTCGCCTTTCTCCTCAGTTCGGCCCGCTCTCCGGGACCTGCGGCACGAGTGGAAGCACGACGCGCACCACCGTCCCGCGATTGTTGTAGCCGGGCACGGTTGTGAAGCGCGCCGAGATGAGCCGGGCACGGGTCTTCATGTTGTCGATGCCTCCGCCGATCCGTCCCCGCGCCTTGGCGAGCCCGGTCCCGTCGTCGGCGATTTCGATCGATAGCCGGTCGTCGCCGATCTCGAGCCGCACCATGACGGCCAGCGGGGCAGCATGGCGCACTGCATTATTGATCGCCTCCTGCGCGATACGGAACAGCGCGACGCTGACGGTCGGTTCCAATCGCTCCAATGCGCCGTTTGTTTCGTCGACGAGGCCCCATTCGATGCCCGACCCGGTGTCGCGTGTCGAGCGGTCCAGATGATGCTCGATTGCTTGGGCGAGACCGAAGAGCTGGAGCACCGACGGTTTTGCCTGTTCTATGATCTGCCTCAAATCCTGCATGCAATGCTGCAGGGAACGGGAGATGGACTCCAGCGCCTCGGGCGGCACCTCGACGTTGCGCGACAGCCGATCGATCCGGCGGGCGAGCCGCGTCAGGTCCGCAAGTGTCTGGTCGTGCAGGTCCATGCCGATCCGCTGGCGCTCCTGCTCCAGTGCTTCGGTAAGCTTCAGCGCGCCTTGTCGCAACCCCTCCTCGCGGGCGCGGGCTTCTGCCTCCACAATGGCTGAGCGTTGCGCCTGCTCGGCCGCCTGCAGAGCGAAGAAATAGGGCGTCAGCAAGTCGGCGATGATACGGGCGCGCTCGATATCCTCCATCGTATAGACGCCCGCTTTTTGCGACGAACAGGAGAGCGCCGCGATGATCGTGCCCTGCACCTTCATCGGCACATGCAAGCGGCTCCGCAGCGACTGTTCGACGATTGGCCGTTTGAACGCACCTTCGAAGTGGAAACGCGGGTCCGCCATGGCGTCGTCCGCAAGGAGAAAGTCCACCTCGCCCCGGAGCAGCGAACGGATCGGGCTGTTGATTACGGGCGCACCGACAAGACTGCCCCAGGCGGTCTCGATGCCCGTCTCGTAGGCCGTATGGTAGTTGCCACCCTCAAGGAGTACACAGACATCCAGATGGTCATGCGGGATTATATGGGCTACCTCGGCCGCCACGGAACGGATGGCCGAGCGGAAATCGAGCTGCCCCGCAAGCAACCGGGAGATGCCGAGATAGTGGTCGAACATGGCTGCGGGTGCGAGATGCAGCATTTCTCGGTTCCTCCTTAAGACGGCAAGCTCCTCAACCCGCCGCGATCGCTTCGCAGTAAACGCCTGCAGAAGCAGCGCCGTCTTGCATAAACCCGCAGCTTGTTCTGCAAAACCCGCAAACGACTTGCCGCCTCGCCACTGTACAGTCTGCTCGAGTTCCCGCATCCTGCCTTTACTGAGGGGAGGAAGCTCAGTGCAAGAACAATTTTCACTCGGACCCATTGTGGGCCGGCAGGAGTGAAGCGATCCGCCGACCAGCGCGATCATGAGGGAGAGAGACATGACAATCCGTAAGATGATTCTGGCATCAGCTGCTATCGCTTGCGCCGCGATGCCCTTTTCCGCCTTCGCCGACACGTCGGCCAAAAAGATTGCCCTTTCCAACAACTACGCGGGCAACTCTTGGCGTCAAGCCATGCTGACGAGCTGGGAAAAGGTGACAGGCGAAGCCGTGAAAGCCGGCGTCGTTGCCGCAGCCGACGCTTTCACTACCGCCGAGAACCAGGCGACGGAACAGGCCGCGCAGATCCAGAACATGATCTTGCAAGGTTACGACGCGATCGTACTTAACGCCGCCTCTCCGACGGCGCTAAACGGAGCGGTCAAGGAAGCCTGCGACGCCGGCATCACCGTCGTTTCTTTCGACGGCATCGTGACCGAACCCTGCGCCTGGCGCATCGCCGTCGACTTCAAAGAAATGGGCCGCAGCCAGGTGGAGTACTTGTCGAAGAAACTCCCAGATGGCGGCAACCTGCTTGAGATCCGAGGGCTTGCCGGTGTCTTCGTCGACGACGAGATATCGGCGGGCATCCACGAGGGCGTCAAGCAGTTCCCGCAGTTCAAGATTGTCGGCTCCGTTCATGGAGACTGGGCGCAGGACGTGGCGCAGAAGGCTGTTGCGGGCATCCTGCCCAGCCTGCCCGACATCGTCGGCGTGGTGACGCAAGGTGGGGATGGTTATGGTGCCGCACAGGCCATTGCCGCTACCGACCGGAAGATGCCGATCATTGTCATGGGCAATCGCGAAGACGAACTGAGATGGTGGAAGGAGCAGAAGGACGCAAAGGGCTACGAGACAATGTCCGTATCCATCGCGCCGGGCGTCTCCACGCTCGCCTTCTGGGTGGCCCAGCAGATCCTTGACGGCAAAGAGGTCAAGAAGGACCTTGTCGTCCCTTTCCTGCGTATCGACCAGGACAATCTCGAAACGAACCTCGCCAACACCCAGGCCGGTGGCGTTGCCAACGTGGAATACACGCAGCAAGACGCACTCAAGGTTATCGAATCGGCAAAGTAAATTTTCTGGCGAATGCCGCGCGACCGCGAATGCGCGCGGCATTCTTCGCGAGCAGATGTGGCGGGCAGCATGGATGGCATTCAGAAGGCGGTGATCGCGGTTGATGGCGCTAAGGTGAGCTTCGGCGCGGTCAAGGCACTCGACGGCGTCACGCTTCGCGTCATGCCGGGCGAATGCGTCGGGCTCGTCGGACACAATGGAGCCGGCAAGTCTACGATCGTCAGCGTGATCAACGGCGGCCTCACACCACAGGCAGGAAGCGTCGCGAGCGACGATGAGCGGCTTGAGCGCTATGGCATCAACGCCGCCCGGGCCCGCGGTGTGCGCTGCGTATTCCAGGAGCTCTCCCTCTGCCCCAACCTGTCCATCGTCGAGAACACGCGCATCATGCATCGCGATCTCGGTGGCTTCGGTTGGCGGACACGCGCCCAAAAAATCATCGAGCAGAGCCTCGACACCGTCTTTCCCGGCCATAGCATCGGCAGCAGTCGGGCTGTCGGCGACCTTTCAATTGCTGAGCGACAGATGGTCGAGATCGCCATGGCTTTCTCCGACGCCGGCATTGCGCCACGGCTGGTGATCCTCGACGAACCGACCTCGTCGCTCGATGCAAGCCTTGCGCGCCAGATGCTCGACCATGTCCGTCGTTTCGTCGCCGCAGGCGGGTCCGTTATCTTTATCTCGCATATCCTGCATGAGATCCTCGAAACATCCGACCGCATCATCGTGATGAAGGACGGACGAGTCGTCGCCGAACGTCCGGCGCACGGTTTTGATCATCATGGCCTCGTGGAAGCCATGGGCACCGTTGCGAAGGAGGGCACCGGCCAGCGATTGTCGCGCGAACAGGCTGCCGCTCCGCCCATCCTGTCCCATCAGGCGGAGGGCCTTTCCTTCAAGGCGCACGAGGGTGAGATCATCGGACTGGCGGGTTTGGCGGGTCACGGGCAGACCGAGCTGCTGCTCGCCTTGCATGCCGCCCAGTCCGGCAACTGGCGTCCCGAGCGCGATCCGCTTGTCACCTTCGTTGCGGGCGACCGCCGTCTTAACGGCGTCTTCGAACTGTGGAGCATCCTGCGAAACTTCTCCATCGCCTCCCTCGGCGACCTGTCCCGGCGCGGCCTCATCCTCGCAAAAGAAGAGGAGACGAAAGGCGCCGACTGGAAGCGGAGGATCGAGATCCGCACGCCCGATTTGCACAATCGAATCCTGTCGCTTTCCGGCGGCAACCAGCAGAAGGTTCTCTTCGCCCGCGCGCTTGCGACGCGCGCACCGATCGTATTGATGGACGACCCTATGCGCGGCGTCGACGTCGGAACCAAGCAGGAGGTCTACAAGATCATCCGCGAGGAAGCCGCGCGAGGCCGCACCTTCGTCTGGTACTCGACGGAGATGGACGAGGTGCGCCTCTGCGACCGCGTCTACGTCTTCCGCGAAGGACGCATCATGGACGAACTCGCTGCCGACGCCGTCAACGAAACTAACATCATCACCGCCTCCTTCTCGGGGGTCCCCGCATGACGCTCCGGCTCTCGTCCGACGCCATGCGTCTTGTCATTCCCGCCCTGTCGCTGACGCTGCTGCTCGCAGCCGTCTTCTGGCTACAGCCGCGCGCCATGAGCTATGTCGGGCTCAACCTGCTGTTCAACCTGGCTGTGCCCATCGCGCTTGCGACGATCGCCCAAATGCTCGTGATGGCCGTGAACGACCTCGATCTCTCGATGGGCACCTTCGTAAGCTTCATCGCCTGCGTCACCGCCACGTTTCTGCGGGATGCCCCCGTGACCGGCGTACTGATCCTTGTCGGTGCGATCGCGACCTATGCCGGGCTCGGTGTTGTGATCCATTTGCGCAACCTGCCGTCCATCGTCGTGACTCTCGGCATGAGCTTCGTCTGGGGCGGACTTGGCGTACTGCTGCTGCCGGCACCGGGCGGGCAGTCGCCGGACTGGGTGCGCTGGCTGATGACCGTCAAGCCACCGCTGGCGCCAATGGCAATCGTCGCCAGCATCATCATCGCCGTCGTCGCCCATCTTGTCGTCATGCGGTCCTCGCTCGGCGTGTTGATCCGAGGCATTGGGGGCAACCCGCGCTCAGTCGAGCGCGCCGGATGGTCTATTGTCGCGGCGCGCGGCGCTGCTTATGGCCTTGCTGGCGTCTTCGCGGTGCTAGCGGGCATCGCCCTCGTCGGGCTAACCACCTCGGCCGATGCTAATATCGCGCTGCGCTATACGCTGCTATCGATCGCCGGTGTGATCCTCGGCGGCGGCGAGTTTATCGGCGGCCGCGTCTCCCCTATCGGTGCTGTCATAGGCGCGCTGACGCTGACGCTCGCCGGCTCGTTCCTGTCCTTCCTGCGCATCTCTGCGGACTGGCAGATCGGGGCTCAGGGCGCGATCCTCATCATCGTGCTCGCGTTTCGCCTGATGCTGAACCGCGTCGAGAAGCGGGAGAAAGGTCGATGAACCCATTCCTGCGCCTTTTCGAAACCCCCTGGATCTGGTCCTGGCTTGCCTCGTTTATCGTCTGGTTCCTGACGATAATGGTGACGCTCGGCGCCAGCACAATCGGCGTGTCCCAGGCCGCGCTCACCTTCGCCGCCTTCTCCGTCATCGTCGGCCTCGGCCAGATGTTCGTCATCACGCTGGGGCCTGGCAACATCGATCTCTCGGTTCCCGCCACCATGACGTTTGCCGGTACGGTGGCGCTGAAGCTGATGAATGTCGAAAACGGCATGATCCTGCCGGGCCTTCTTGTCACCATCGCCATCGGCCTCGTGGTCGGGCTGTGCAACTATTCGCTCATCAAGGCGCTGCGAATACCGCCGATCATCGCGACGCTTTCCATGAGTTTCATCGTGCAGTCCGCCGCGATCTGGACGAACCGGGGATTGCGTATCAAGCCTCCCAGCGCGCTTGCGGACTTCACCACGTCGAACACCCTCGGCGCGCCGAATGTAGCGATCGTCGCGCTCCTCATCTCGATCCTCGCCTGGTTCTTGCTCGAGAAAACGATCTACGGGCGATGGATCTCTGCGATCGGTCAGAGCATGCCGGCCGCGCGCATGGCTGGCATACCGGTCGACGGCGCACGCTTGGCCACCTACCTCTTCTGCGCCGTGCTTGCATCTGTCGCGGGATATCTGCTTGCCTGCTTCTCCGGCGGCGCGGCGCTCAACATGGGCTCGGAATACCTTCTGATGTCGATCGCCGTCGTCGTGATCGGCGGCACGGCGGTCGCCGGCGGCGATTCCAACGTGCCGGGCATCTGGGGCGCATCGCTCTTCATGTTCCTGGTCGTTTCCATGCTCAACACCTACGGACTCGGCGCGGGCATCCGCCTCATCATGACCGGTCTGATCATCATCAGCGTCATCATGCTCGCCGGCGGTCGCCGAGCCAGCATACGATAACCGGACAGACCACCATGGCCGACATCTACGAAATTCACGACCCGCGCTTCCGGCAGATGATCGTGACCAGTGCCGCTCTCGACGAGCACTACTCCGGGTGCCGCTGGGCAGAAGGCCCCGTCTGGTTCAGCGACGCGAACCAGCTCCTGTGGAGCGACATTCCCAACCAGCGCATGTTGCGATGGACGCCCGAGAGCGGCGTCTCCGTCTATCGGCAACCGTCCAACTTCACCAACGGCCATACCCGCGATAGGCAGGGACGGCTCATCTCCTGCGAGCATGGTACGCGCCGCGTCACGCGCACCGAGGTCGATGGCTCGGTCACCGTGCTCGCAGACCGTTTCGAGGACGCGCGGCTCAATTCCCCGAACGATGTGGTGGTGAAGTCCGACGGCACAATCTGGTTCACCGATCCCACTTACGGCATCATGTCGGACTACGAAGGCTTTCGCGCCGAGCCGGAGCAACCGACCCGCAACGTCTACCGGCTCGATCCAACAACCGGCGAGCTTGCTGCGGTCGTCACGGATTTCATC
The DNA here is from genome assembly GCF_000379605.1 of Rhizobium giardinii bv. giardinii H152. GTDB lineage: Bacteria > Pseudomonadota > Alphaproteobacteria > Rhizobiales > Rhizobiaceae > Pararhizobium > Pararhizobium giardinii. The sequence goes on from NZ_KB902746.1 coordinate 202,930, forward strand.
CAACCGAACGGCCTCGCCTTCTCACCAGACGAGAATGTCCTCTACGTGGCAGACTCGGCAGCAAGCCATGACGCAAGCCTGCCACGTCACATCCGCGCTTTTGACGTGGTCGATGGCAGACGCCTCGCGAACGGCCGCGTGTTCTGCTTCATCAACAACGGCATTCCGGATGGTATCCGCACAGACATGGACGGGAACCTCTGGTCGAGCGCCGGCGATGGCGTGCATTGCTTCGACCCAACCGGCAAACTGATTGGCAAGATCCGCGTACCGCAGATCGTCGCGAACCTCACCTTCGGCGGGCCGAGACGTAACCGTCTGTTCATCGCGGCTACCTGCTCGATCTACTCACTTTACGTCGCCGCGACCGGCTCTCAGTGGCCCTGAAATCATGATGCTCCCCCTAATGGATCAATCCAAAAACGCGATACGGCACAACCAATCAGCTAGAACTTGCCGGTGGCGGGGCCGCCGAACTGGCCGAATTTTGCGCTACTCTGGTGATCGGGCCACTGGTTTTGGGCGCGATGAGCTCGCTCGGAATAGCGAGACTGCACGAAGGGTTCCAATTGTGTGCTCTGGCTACTTCTCTATCAGTGTCAATATGTTTGTGGAGATTGTCGCCTAATATCACGGGCTTTCCCGTCCGACATTTGGGATATTGAAACCTTGGAGGCCCATCATCAGCGAAAGCTCGACGCATCTCATTAGCATCTTTTGAAACTGCTGACTTTCCGGTTCGAGCCACGCGAACAATTGCGCGCTCAGGACGGCTCGTGAAACCGGCCGCCCGAAGACGCGTTTTTCATGTTATAATGGACTTGCAACGCGCGTAATCTCGACCTCGGCATATGGCAGGGGCCCGAAAGCTATTGTGCCCTGGCGCCTCCCAGCTCGGGCTCAACTGGGAAGCTCTGGTTTGCTTATCAATTGCGAGGAGGTTGTTCATGTCAACGAGTAGTGTCGACCGCCCGCTGCAGCCGGGTGACCGGGCACCGAATGTTGTGCTCAACGCGATCTCACGCGAAGGCAAGATCGCGCTCGACGATTTTCGGGGCCGTAGCCCGTTATTGATCGGTTTGTTTCGGGGCCTGCACTGTCCGTTCTGCCGGCGCCACGTCGCCGCGATGGCGCAACTCAAGCCGGCCATGCGTGAGAAAGGCGTCGAATGCCTAGCGGTGGTCAATACGCCGGTGGAGCGGGCGCGGCTCTATTTCCGTTACCACCCGGCACCCGATCTTCTGGCGGCTTCCGACCCGGAGCGGGCCTCACATCGTGCTTTCGGCTTGCGCGAGGTCGGGAGGGACACGGTCATGGCTATACGGATCGATCTCCCGGGAGAGTTGCCCGAGCCTATGGACGTCATGGCAATGGACGAGTTTCTCAACAAGAAAGAAGAATATGAGATTACCGAGGCCGATCAGCAGATGATGACTTCCGACCAGGGGCAGCTTGTCGGTCAGTTCCTAATCGACCAGGGAGGCATCGTACGCTGGAGCTTCACTGAAGTTCTGGAGGAGGGCCTCAATACGTTCAGGGCGCCAAATTCCGAGGAATTGATGTCGGCAGCTTCCCAAGTTGCACAATAGATTCTGAAACTCGCACGACGACCACGATCCTGTGATATTAATCATCATCATGATGCTCAGGAGCGGAGGGTATGGCCTGCCTTTAGGCTCGTCGCGATTTTCGAAACGCCATTACGCCGACAGCTCACAATATGGGCACGAACCGCATCAGTAAGATGGGGCAATCGCAGATATCAGCAACCTCTTCAAATGTCCGACGAAAGCCAGTTTACCTCGAGCGGCTCTCCCTAAGAGATGGATTCGCTCATGCCCAAGCGCGCGCATCAACCAATCTGATCGGCAGCCATGGCTCGGAAGCTGAAATTGGCCAGGTCAGGAAGGTCCGGTGGCTTGTGAGAGGCGCCGTAGCCGCGCAGGTCGGTACAGATCCTGGCCATTCGCGACCAGCATCGGCGCAATCCGCGCCCAGAGTGCCTTGGTCTGCGGAAAGCCGTGCAGCACAGCACCGGCTCGCCCGCACCCGCCGAGACATAGGGGATCTCTATGTCGTCGACGACAATTCGACCGTTTCAAACCGCCGAACATTGGCGTCTCCTCACCTGCAATTCCATTACAGGGCCTCGAGCGCCAGAGCGATGCCTTGGCCACCGCCGATGCACAGCGTCACCATGCCTTTCGTTAGCCCATCGCGCTTCATCGAGTGGAGAAGCCGCGTGGTGAGGATCGCTCCTGTCGCACCGATGGCGTGACCGTGCGCGACGGCGCCGCCCTCGACGTTGACGATGTCCTCAGGCAGGCCGAGTTCGCGCATCACCGCGATGGGCACCGCGGCAAAGGCCTCGTTGATCTCGATGCGCTCGATGTCGGCAAGTGTCCAGCCCGCCTTTTCCAGCGCCTTTCGAACGGCAGGAACCGGCCCGAGACCGAACAGGCCCGGCTCAACTGCTGCAATGCCATAGCCGGCAAGGCGCGCCATCGGTTGAAGACCTTTCGCATCGGCAAAGCCGCGTTCGGCGACGATCATCGCCGCAGACCCGCTGTTCAGCCCCGGCGCATTGCCGGCGGTGATCGTGCCATCCTGGCGGAACGCGGGCTTCAGTCGGGAAAGTGATTCAAGCGTCGTTTCCGGACGAGGTGCCTCGTCTCGGGCGAAGCTCTCCGTTCCCTTCCGACCCCGCACCTCGACGGCGACGATCTCGTCCGTGAACCGGCCGGCATCCTGTGCGGCGGCAAAACGCTGCTGAGACCTTGCTGCAAAGGCGTCCTGCTCCTCTCTGGTGATCTGAAGCTTGCTGACGAGATCCTCCGTGTGCCAGCCGGAATGCTCGCCGGAGAAGGCGTCGTTCAACCCGTCGGTCAGCATGCTGTCGAGGATTTTGGCCGGCCCCATTCGGTAGCCCCAGCGTCCGCTATCCATCAGGTAAGGCGCGCGGTCCATGTTCTCCATGCCGCCGGCGATGGCGGCAGCACAGTCTCCGGCGGCAACTTCCAGTGTGGCGCTCAGGATCGCCTGCGCGCCCGAGCCGCAGACCCGGTTGACGGTGAGCGCCGGGACGGAAACGGGCAGGCCGCCGCCGATGGAAGCCTGCCTTGCGGGGTTCATCCGGTTGCCGGCCTGGATGACGTTGCCCATGACCACGGTGGCGATGTCCTCGCCCGAAAGCCCGGCGCGTCGCAGGGTCTCCCGAACGACGATCGCGCCGAGTTGGGTGGCGGACACGCCCTTCAGAGTGCCGTTATAGCCGCCGATCGCAGTGCGAACCGGATGGGCGAGGATGATGTCACGTGTACTCATGGCTTTTCTCCCTATCTGGATGGTGGATTTGCTGACCTCAGGCGACTGTCTTCGGCGCCCTTGCATCGGAAGCCCACGGCACAGGGTTCCTCTCCGGCGCAGACGGATCCAGGCTGCTGGCGCCATCGAGCCTGTCGAGTTGCTCGGACGAGAGCTCAATCATGATAGCCCCTAGGTTGCTGGACAATTGTGTCAGAGAGCGCGGGCCAATCATTGGAATCGCGCCATGAGTTCCCGCCCAGGCAACGGCGACCTGATCGGCACTGGCGCCGAGTTCGCCGGCGATCGCGAGAACCGTGTCGAGGACCTTCGTGCGTTGCGCCGAATTCTCCGGCTGGAACACGTTACCGCCCAAGCCTTCTGCACGGCCCTTTTCCCCTTGCCGGTACTTGCCCGTCAGCATGCCGCCGCCGAGCGGCGACCATGTCACGACGCCGAGCCCGAGCGCTTCGCACGCCGGATACAGATCCACTTCGGGTTCACGATGAACCAGGCTGTGCTCGAACTGCGCGGCGGCGATCGGGACTGCATGGGTCAGTTCCGCCAGCGTGACCGCACGCGAAAGCCCCCAGGCCGGAAAATTCGAGAGGCCCGCATAGAGGATCTTGCCCGCACGGGCCAGATCCTCAAAGCCACGCACGATCTCTTCAGCGGGCGTTACGCCATCGGGATGATGCGCCCAGTAGATGTCGATGCGATCCGTCTTGAGGCGCTTGAGGCTGCCCTCGACGGAGGCGACCAACGCCTTGCGGCTGTTGCCGGTGACCAGCCGGTCGGCATTGGGGACGGCCCCGTTGGTGAACTCGGTGGCGAGCACGAAATTCTCGCGACGTCCCTCAAGCAGCGTGCCCAAAAGCTCTTCCGACTGGCCAAACTGGTAGATGTCCGCCGTGTCGATGAAATTGCCGCCAGCCTCGGCATAGGCGTTGAATATGGCCGTGCTGTGTTCCGCACTGGCGCCATGACCCCAGCCTGTGCCGAAGTTGCCCGTACCGAGGGCGATCTGCGAGACCCGAAGACCGGTCTTCCCGAATGGCGTGTATTTCACGAGCTTCTCCTTTGTTTCGAGCCGCGGCAAGACATCGCCAGAGCTCAAGCTGTCATTGGCGAGAGGGGCGTTCGACGCTCGCGAACGAGGACGATCGAAAGCGCCGCGATGAGGCACAGAAGGCCAGCGGCGAAGAATGCCGGTAGGTAGGTCTCATAGAAGGTTCGAGTGAAGCCGGCGCCATAAGCCGCGAACGCCGCTCCGAGCTGGTGGCCGGTGAACACCCATCCGAAAACGAGGTTTGCTTGGTCACCGAACCGGTCGGCTACCAGCTTCACCGTGGGCGGGACTGTGGCGACCCAGTCGAGACCGTAGAAGACCGCGAAGATCGAAAGCTCGTAGAAGCTGAAGCTGCTGAATGGCAGATAGAGCAGCGACAGACCGCGAAGGCCGTAATACCAGAACAGCAGCCACCGGCTGTCGTAGCGGTCGGAAAGCCACCCAGACCCCACCGTGCCGATAAAGTCGAATATGCCGATCATCGCCAGCATACCCGCCGCCATCACCGGCACGATGCCGAAGTCGCCGCACAAGGTGATGAAATGGGTTTGCACGAGGCCGTTCGTGCTCGCTCCGCAGACGAAGAAGGTGCCGAACAAAACCCAGAAGGTAGCCGACCCCGAGGCGTCCCGAAGAGCGAGGATCGGTGACGCCATCATGGCTCGAAAGGTTGCGGGCTGGACTGCCGCGGGGGTCGGCTGCGTCGCACCATTGGGCAACTGGCCCACATCTGCTGGCCGATCGCGCATCAAGGTCAGAACCGCGACGGCGGCGACCAACAGGACGAGGAGAATGAAAGACAGCGCGTAGCGCCAGCCGAACTGTTCGGTCAGCGTGGCGAGAAGAGGCAAAAACACCAGCTGGCCGGTTGCAGTGCTTGCGGTGAGAAGACCCAGGACAAGTCCGCGGCGCTTGGAGAACCAGCGCGTCGCAACGGTTGCACCGAGTACCATGGCCGTGAGGCCGGTTCCAAATCCGACGACGACGCCCCAAAGCAAGAGCAGATGCCAGAGCTTCGTCATCGCGAAAGAGCCGAGGATGCCGGCTCCGATCAGAGCCAGCGCGACGGCGACGACCCGGCGTACACCGAAGCGGTTCATGAAGGCTGCTGCGAACGGTCCCATCAGGCCGAACAGAACCAGCCGAACCGCAAAGCCGGCGGAGATGTCGGCGGTATCCCAACCAAACTCGGCCCTGAGCGGGCCAATCAGCACCCCCGGCGCGCCGACGGCGCCCGCGGTAACCAGCATGGTGAGAAACGTCACCGCCACCACCACCCAACCGTAGTGGATACCGCGACGGGCAAGCCGCGCCGCCAGAGGAGAAGGGCTGAAGGAGTGCGGTGATGGAGCGGTCATGAAACTCACCAATCTGCGGGTATATGCCCGCGTTGAGGCCGAAAATCAGATTGCATGCAGGATCTCTCGCAGGGCTTTGACGTTCGCAGCGCCGAGTCGGGTCTCGATCTCACGCTGGCACCCATCCCAGAGCGGCGCGGCCTCCTCCAGCATTCGGCGACCGCGAACCCCCAGTCTGACGACCGCTTCCCTTTGATCGTTCTCGCCACGTCCCGTCTCGACCAGGCCCATGCGCTCCAGCACACGGACATTGCGCCCGACGGTCGAGCGATCGAGTTCGGCAACACGGCCGAGTTCGGTGAAGCTCACCGGCTGTCGGCGTTCGATCAGCCTGAGCAGCGAATACTGCGCGATGTTGATCCCTAAAGGGGCCAGCGCTTCATCGTAGACGGCGCCAATCTTTCGGGTCGCAGTGCGCAGCAGCGAGCAGTAACAACGAGACATATTGCGTGTATATACCCCTTTTTTGTCCAAGTCAATGTTTCCCGTCTTTCGTCTTGCGGCTGGGCACCTGCCGCGCCCGCAAGTGACGGCACCCTCCATCAGGGCGGGGCTTCCCCATGCCGGCGTTTACAACCACCCCAAGTCCAAAGAGGATTTGATCGTGAAGTCAACCCAGAATGGCTGGAGCGACCTTGGAACGATATGCAGTCATGGATCCCGTCGCTGTCATGAAACTCGGTATCTCGCGCGCGCCGGACAACCCCCGTCCGAGCATGCACGGTCGCGGCCTTGAGTTGCAAGGGCGCTCGATAGACGGATAGAACGAGGACCGTTTTGCTGCAGGCGTCGGCTCGAGGACGGCCATCAGCGTCCTCGAGTAAGCCAGTGGTGGGTCTGCCCGAACAATTTCTCAGGCGATAGGACAGCGCGGGCGCGCTTGACTATCACCCGCACCATCGGCTTTCATCGCTTCGCGATTAAAATATTTTATTGTCATGGATCGTTTGTCGATAAAATATGAGGGAGCCCGATCTCTTGGCAGTCTGATCGGGTGTGTGAGGAAAATCTATTGGCCTCTTCCCAATCCCCGGGAAGAGGCCATTTTTCTAGCAGCCCTCGAGATCATACGCTGAGACAGATCATTTCATCAGAGATAGAGACCGCACGCAACGCTCTGCGATGGCGAAGGACTGTTGCGATAGGCTCGCTCACCTACAAGGAAACCAACCCGGGCACTACAGCTCTGAACGTCGTAACGCTCAAAGAACTTTAGCGCTTTGAAAATGCTGCGATTTCCGCCCTAACGTGCTTCTCCGATTTTAGCGAATTGTGCGGTATGCAGTTATTTCTTGGCGGCAATTAAGGGAGCCCCGGTTGCCCGTTGATCCTGTGCCGAGACGCAATTGAGCGTTGCGTAGAACACTCATTCTAAAGGCGCAGGACGATGCCTGGGATTTAGAGCCGAAGTGGGATGGCTATCGCGCTGCTGTTCAAATTGAACTGCGCGGTGTGCGGATCGTCCGCCGTGGCCGTTGACGACCGACATAACATTGGCCGTCAATCGCCTCAGCGCCGGAAAGCGGATTTTCAGAGATTACCGCAGACGTGTCGCCACCAGGGGCGATCGAACCGCGCACTCCATGGAACTCGACGCTTTCGAAGTAGTTACCCGCCCAAGAGGCAGCACTCGATGGCTACACCACTTGAAACGCCGCTTCCAGCCGGCCGTACGATAAAAAAAGCACCGACTGGACGGTGGCGCCGGGCCGCTGTTTTCAAGGAACTGGGTCCTGGCTTGATCACGGGAGCGGCTGACGATGATCCAAGCGGCATCGCGACCTATTCGCAGGCAGGTGCGCAGTTCGGCTTCAACATGCTCTGGACAATGCTGCTGACCTATCCGCTCATGTCAGCGGTCCAAATGGTCAGCGCCAGAATCGGGCGCGTAACGGGCCACGGATTGGCGAGCAACATTGGCGCCATCTGGCCGAAACCGATGGTTCTTGCGCTCGTCTTTCTCCTGTTCGTAGCCAATACGATCAACATTGGGGCCGATCTGGCCGCCATGGGAGCGTCAGTCGAACTGGCGCTTGGGCTTCCCAGCCCACCGACAACTGTCGTTCTCGCGCTGTTGTCACTGGCCCTCCAATTGTTCATTCCCTACCAACGTTATGCACGCTATCTGAAATGGCTGACCCTGGTTCTGCTTTCCTATATCGCGGTGCTGTTCGTCGTTCGCATCGACTGGTTGGCCGCACTTAAAGGCTTTATCGTACCGTCTTTCCCATGGAATGCCGACAGTCTGACGGTGATCGTCGCCGTTTTCGGCACCACCATCAGTCCGTATCTGTTCTTCTGGCAATCGAGCCAGGAGGTCGAGGAAATCGAGGAGAAAGACGGTGCAAAGCCGCTGAAGGTGGCGCCGCAGCAGGCGCCTGGCGAACTGCGCCGCGTCCGTCTCGATACCTTTGCCGGCATGGCCTTCTCGAACGTTGTCGCGGTCGCTATCATGATGAGTGCGGCAGCGACGCTGCACGCCAGCGGCAAATCCGAAATAGGGACTGCAGCCGATGTCGCAGAGGCACTCAAACCGATAGCCGGAGATATGGCCTTCGCGCTCTTCAGTATCGGCATCATCGGAACCGGCCTGCTTGCGATACCCGTGCTTGCGGGATCGGTCGCTTACGCGTTTGGTGAAAGCCAGGGATGGAAATGCGGACTGGAGCACAAGCCATGGGAAGCGACGGGCTTTTACACTGTCATTACCGCCGCGACGCTGATGGGACTTGCGATAGAATTCTCACATATCGATCCGATCAAGGCCCTGTTCTGGAGCGCCGTAGTCAACGGCTTTGTCGCCGTTCCGGTTATGGCCGCGATGATGATCGTCGTTGGACGGCGTGACAGAATGAAGGAATTCACCGCCTCAAAGCCAGTTCTGTTCTTTGGCTGGGCCGCGACCGCGATTATGGCGGCAGCCGTCGTCGCGATGTTACTGATATGATGTCTGTCCCTGCCCGGTGCGGTTTCGAGGCTTCAAGCATTTTCTGCGCGGACGCCGACAATCCCTTGTTTGTCTGAGAATTCCGAAGGAAGGCCTTCCAACCGATCGCGCGAGGAGTGTTTGGTTCGCCTCTTGCTGTGTGCACCGTCGAAACTCCGAATTAGCGACACGAGTTGCGGCTCGTCGACGAGGAGCGCCGCTTCACTGGGGTGAAGCCATTTTCGCAGACGCTGTCCTCTTTCCTTCCACCGGGAGAGGATGGTTTGCGCCTTCAGCGGGTAAACCGTTACGCGGACCGGCAGGAAGCAGCTGAGGTCGCGCTTCCAGTAGAAATAATTGCCAACCGGGCCGGGCTTGACCTTTCCCTTTACGCCGGCTTCCTGCTTTGCTTCGATTGCCGCCGCTTTATGCGGGCTCTTGCCTTTCATCAGCCAACCTTTTGGCAGCGTGAAACGGCGGGTTTCGCGCGTCGTGATCAAAAGGATCTGCACGGAACCGTCCTTGCGAATGCGGTATGGCAAGGCGCTGACCTGTTGGAGAACCTTGCCATTCTCGGCTTCCAGTTTGCGGTGTAGATGCTTGTTCATCGCAGCCCTCCGTCCAGTGTTCGAAACTAACGGCGCGGGCGAAGGTTCCTTGGATTCCGGATCGGTTTCCAAGTCGGCCCTGTCTTTTGGGCAGTTTGCGCCCTCGTTACGACTGCCGGATAAACGCCTGGCAGCTTGCTGGACCAAGGCCTGCTTCACGAATATCGCCAGTCGGATATACGCGGTTGCCCGTTGTTGCAGGCAGTGCCACGGCGTGCTGCGAAAAGTTCGCCCTGAGCTGCAGCACCTTGCTCCCGAACGTCCAGTCGATGAACACGCACCGGTCCGGGGTATCGAGAAGCACAGTACCCGAGTAACCGGTGGCCTGCGACAGCAGCGGCACGATGGTTCCCCGGCGGATTTCGAGGAGGAATTTGATGAAGTCGCCCCAGGCTATCCCGTCCTCGGTCGCAGCCCCATGCCAGTCGATTTTGCTGCGGATAAAGGTCTCATGGTCATTCGGATCCCGGAGATCGGCGGCGGACATTCCCTCCGGAAAGCCACCAAAATTCGCCACCTCCTTTGGGCGATTGTCACGGATAGCCTTGGCGATCGCACCCGCATAGTCGGCGAAGAAGTGGAACGGCTGCAGCGACAGATGATCATCGCCCATAAAAACCAGTGGTACCTGCGGTGAAAGCAGCAGCATCTCGGTCAGCGCCCTGTAGATGTGTCGATCAACGGTCGCATGGAGCCGGTCCCCACGTGCTCGGTTTCCAACCTGGTCGTGATTCTGCAAAAAGTGGACGAAGGCCGTCGGCGGCAGGGATTCGGTTGGCGGTGAACTGTCGCCAATGATCGGCTTCCCCGGCTTCAAATAGCCGTGCGCCATCGCCTGGCGGAGCTTTGCCCAGGTGTCACGCTTGAAGGGTTCGTAGTATCCGCCACTTTCGCCGGTCACAGCCACGTGCAGTGCGTGGTGGAAATCGTCGTTCCAGTCAGCTTGATAGAGCCGACCCCCGGGCAAATCCGCCATAAGATCCGTGCCGTTGGCCGGGTTCTCCGTGATGAGATGGATATGCCGGCTGCCGATTTCGCTGCGCATGGCGCAGGCGATCTCCAATAGGATATGCTCGCCGCTGCTGTCTTCAATCTGGTCGATGGCATCGAGCCGGAGGCCATCCAGGTGAAAGTCGATCAGCCAGTAAATCGCGTTTTCAACAAAATAACGCCGCACCGGCTCTTGTTCATAAGCGATCGCAGGCCCCCACGGAGTATCCCGGCCCATGCGGAAAAACTGCGGCGCGTACCGGCTCAGATAGTTCCCCTCGGCGCCAAAATGATTGTAGACAACGTCAAGAAACACCATCAGGCCGAGGCCGTGGGCAGCGTCGATCAACGCCTTCAAGTCATCGGGCGAGCCGTAGGCGGTGTGGGGGGCAAATTGCAGCACGCCATCGTACCCCCACCCGCGCCTACCCGGAAAATGTGCGATGGGCATGAGCTCTACCGCCGTGAAGCCAAGTTCGGCCAACCGCGGGAGCCGTTCGATCGCAGCGCCGAACGTCCCCTCTGGGGTGAATGTCCCGACATGGATTTCGTAGATCACGGCTTCTTCCCAGGGCCTGCCGATCCACTCGACATTCCGCCATTGATAGCTGTTGTCGTTCCTCAGTATGGATGGACCATCAAGTTGTCCGACTTGTTGACGCGACGCAGGGTCGCCAACGACCGCGCCATCCTCCAGAACAAAGCTATAGACTGATCCATGGGGCGCCCAGACGTCGACATGGTGCCAACCATCGCCGGAGTTCGTCATCTGCACGTCGGACCCGTTCAGTCGCAGTCCGACCGACCTTTCCGCCGGTGCCCAAAGCTGGAAGCGGATGCTGCCGTCCGCGTTCCGTCGCGGACCCCAGCGTTGCGCACGCATGACGGGTGAAGCAAGGCTTGCCGTGTCTCTCATCGCAGCAGCCCCTGCCCACCATCCACCCAGATCGGCGAGCCCGTTATGTGCCTGGATTTGTCTGAGGCCAAAAATGCGATGACATCGGCGACGTCCTCGCTTCGCCCAGGCTTTCCTCCCGTAATCGGGACCTGCCCTTCGGGCCAGATAACCGGGATGGAGGTTTCGTCTTCCTTGCGAAGCGCGGTGTTGCTGTCGATATTGGTGTCGATTTCTCCGGGGCAAACAGCATTAATGCGGATGTGATGACGCGCCAGCTCCAGGGCGAGTTGCTGGACCATGGCGACCTGCCCTGCCTTTGTTACCGTGTAGGCTGTCGCGCCGGGTGTTGTGAACGTGCGCGTGCCATTGATTGACGAAACCACGATGATCGACCCCCCGCCGGCTGCTTTGAGATGAGGTACGGTCGTGTGGATGGTCAAGTATGTCCCGGTCAGATTGACGGCCAGCGTCCTTGCCCACTCCCCAGGGGTCAGGTCGTCGATAGGTGCCCAGACCCCGTTGATGCCGGCATTGGCAACGACAACGTCCAGTCGTCCAAATCGTTCTATCAGTCTGGCAACAGCGCGCCGCATCTGGTCTTCGGCGGCAATGTCGGCGTCAAGAACCACTGCCTCGCCGTTCGCCGCTGAAACATCCGCGACCGTCGCCACCAGTTCGTCATGGCTGTAGCCAAGCACGCCGATTCGAAACCCGTCTGCCGCCAGAGCCAGGGCCGACGCCCGGCCTATCCCTGATCCACTGCCTGTCACCAGCGCCACCCCGTTGTGCATCCCTGATCTCCCGTTTTCGATGATGGCCGAAAACGACGCCGGGCTCGTTTGGTTCCCGCATGCAGAAGCGAGGTCATGCCCAGGGTCATTCGAGCCAACCTGTTCGAACAGTTGCTCGGCGAATTCACCGGGCTCAGGCTGGGGCAAAAAGCACCAGGCTGCGGGGCGGCATCTGAAGGACGTCCTGGTTCTCGAAGGCGGTGTTCGCGTCCCTTGCCGTTGTCAGAGCAAGGGTCCAGGTGCCAGACGCGGATCGCGGCAATTTGAAGGGTACCGGACCGTCATGGGGATTGAAGATCAACAGCAGCTCAGGCCAGGCTCCCTCCTCTACAACCTTGCAGCAGAGATGAAGGCCGACCGTCGTGCTCCCCGCGTCAAGCCAGTGCTCGACTGTCTGTTCCCCGCCGCCCGCATTGACCCAGGTAGCGGTAGTGCCGTCTCGCCAGCTGTCGCGACGAAGCAGCGGCTGTTGCTTGCGCAGGCCAATCAGTTTCTGGACGAACTTTCTTAACTCGTCGGCGCTTTCGCGCTCCGTCTCCCAATGCAGCCAGCTGATCTCGCTGTCTTGGCAATAGCCGTTGTTGTTACCATTTTGAGTACGACCGAATTCATCGCCGGCAAGCAACATGGGCGTACCTTGCGAAAAAAGGAGGGTGGCCAGAAAATTGCGCATCTGCTGGCCGCGGGTGTCATTGATTGCCTCGTCTTTGGTCGGCCCTTCGGCGCCGTAATTGAAGCTGCGGTTATCGCGGTGGCCGTCGGCATTGCCTTCGCCGTTGGCCTCGTTGTGCTGGCTGTTATATGAGACAAGGTCATTGAGTGTGAAGCCATCATGTGCCGTGATGAAGTTCACGCTGGACCAGGGGCGTCGTCCGCGCCGATCGTAAATATCGGCCGATCCCATGAATCTCGCGGCGAAATCGGGCGCAGTCCCGTTCTTATCCTTCCAATAGTCACGGATCGTATCGCGGTATTTGTCGTTCCACTCAGCCCAGCCGGGTGGAAAGCCACCGACCTGGTAGCCGCCTGGGCCGATATCCCAGGGCTCCCCCACAAGTTTGACATTCGCAAGCAGGGGGTCCTGCGTCACCGCATCGAAGAACCCACCGCGCTGGTCGAACCCCTCCGGTTCTCGACCAAGGATGGTCCCGAGGTCGAACCGAAATCCATCGACGTGCATCTCATCGACCCAATAGCGCAGTGAATCCATGATCATTTGCAAAACGCGCGGATGCGAGGTGTTGACGGTGTTCCCGGTGCCCGTGTCGTTGATGTAGTAGCGATGATCGTCGGGCCATGTGCGATAGTAGGAGAAATTGTCGATGCCCTTGAAGGACAGGGTGGGGCCAAGCTCGTTGCCTTCGGCCGTGTGGTTATAGACCACGTCAAGAATGACCTCGATACCGCCGTCATGCAGCGCCCGTACCATGTCGCGAAGGCCGTCCATACCGCGCGGGCCATAGTAGCGGCTCGCCGGCGCGAAGAACGCGAGGCTGTTGTAGCCCCAGTAGTTGCGCAAACCCTTGTCGATCAGGTGTTGGTCGTCTGGAAAATAGTGGATGGGCAGGAGTTCGACCGAGGTAATGCCGAGAGACCTCAAATAGTCGACGATCGCCCTTTCCGCGAGCCCCTCGAAAGTGCCGCGCAGTTTTTCCGGAACGGCCGGGTGAAGCTGGGTGAAACCTTTCACATGGGCTTCGTAAAAGATGGTCCGGGACCACGGTATTGCGGGAGGGCGGTCTGACTTCCAGTCATAGCTGTTCGGTTCGACGATGCGGCACTTCGGCATGCTGGAGGCGCTATCGCTTTGATCAAACGATAAGTCCTTGTCCTGGCTTGCGAGGTCATAGCCGAAATGAACTTTCGACCATGCGATGTCACCGGCCAATTCGCGGGCGTAGGGGTCGATCAGAAGCTTGTTGGGGTTGAAGCGATGGCCGGCGGATGGATCGTAGGGGCCATGCACGCGGTAGCCATAGAGGGCGCCGGGCTTCAAACCGGGCACATAACCGTGCCAGACTTCGTTGGTGTATTCCGGCAGTTCGAGCCGGGCTGTTTCGTTTGCTCCGGTTTCGTCGAAAAGGCAAAGTTCCACCCTTTCGGCGTGGGCGGAAAACAGGGCGAAGTTGACGCCGTCGGTGTCGGGAATGGCGCCCAATTGCTGCCAGCGTCCCGGTTCGATTGCAATCGCGCCAGATCTCATGAATCCGTTCCGCTGTCCGTCGAGGATTTGACGCGGCACCTCACCTCAAGCGCTGCCGCCAAGAAGGTCTCCCGGGCCACATCGGGCAGTGACATCGCCGAACGCCCTGCCGCCAGCGCGTCATGGACGCCCATCGGCCAAGCTCCTGCCGTTGATGGAAGCGGGTACTGCTATTTCCTGACGGGTCGTTTTCGGCAAGGCAAGGTCGACCACTTGCGGCACCATGACTTGTGGTTCCGGGCGGTTCTTGCGTTGCCGGCGCCAAAACATTGACCTCTTCCAATCGGAGAGGCGCTTCATTGGACGTTTCATCAGCATTCTCCGTGTCCGATGCGGTCAGTTGCTTGCCAAACAGCTGCCTCCGCTTGGTGTTCTCATCGCCCTGCAACCCAAACCCATCGGTATTTGTTCCAAGCAAACGCAAGCTGGGGAAACTTCGCCATGTGAGACGCGGTCCTTATCAATTCGTCCGCGAGGTATGTGAACACCGAGCTTCCTAGCGCGAGACCGACTGAGAGGAGGCTCGCCTTCGTCGCATTTGCATGGCCGGAAATTGACGACCGCTGACGGAACACGAGGCGGCACGAGCGGGTTGCATGGAACCGCGAGCAAATTCGCAAAGCCTCGGCTCGAATAGGAACATCCTCATGGACATTCTCGCCGTCTCGGCTGAACTATCAACGGCCAGGGCGACGCCCCTATCGAAGATCAGTTTCGGGAGGCGGCCAGACGTTATCCGGAGCATGTCGCCGTGAAAATCGGTTACGAGGAACGCATAGCACACCTGCTTCACGGTGGTGCGGACGCGATGCTTGTGCCGTCGGGGTCCGGCGGGCTCTCAGAAACAGTGATCGATGCAAACGACGCCGCCTTGCATGCTCGGGCAGCAACGGGAATTCAGTTCTCGCCAATCGACGCCGATGGCCTGCGACAGCCTTCCGGCGCGCTTTCACGCTGTTTCGCCACCATCATGCCTTTGACCAACTGCGGCGGCAGGCAGTGAAGGCAGACTGCCCCTGGCAACGCAGCGCGCAACAGTATGCGGAACTCTACGACAGGCTGTCATCCGGCGGTGCCGGCGACAGCCGGTTATCCGGCTGACTGGCTTCCGTCGCGCATTCGTTGATCAAATGCCATAGCCGGACCCTCCTTTTGCGAATCCGGCATGCGATAACCCCACTGCATTACTGCGTACCGGATAGCCCCCTGCTGCGCACTTTCGTTGTCTTCAAAACGTTCCGCAAGAACGTGGCTTCGATCGGCGAATTCGACCAGGACGGTTTTGCTGCGGTAATCATAGTAAACGTGAAGTTGCTGAACGTCGTTCATTCGGATAGCCTCGCGGTGTGGCTTTTTGGAAAAACGCGTTGCAATTTCCTGGGTTCCCATACCCTTTGTGAAATTTATTGCTGCGGGTTGCCCGACTGCTGGGCTCTGTCGGTGGCTGCCACCGTGGTATGCATGGAAACAGGTGCTTCCCTATTTTACCGGTTAGCGATCAGATTGTCGACGGCGCCGGATCGGCAGGCGTCGAGCATAGCACGAGCGCACCGAAATCTTCCTTGGCGAGCTAGCGCAGAATGCGGCGCTTTATCTTGCGAGGCGACTTCAGCAGGCCCGGCGCAAATTTGGTCTTGTCAGGCGTAGCGATCGGACCGATTTTGGCATGCACAGCTTTCAGCACTTCCGGGGGAAGCGTATCCCAACCTTCGTGACCCATCGGCGACACGTTCGCAATATATACCCTGGTCCTTGTTTGCATGTGGGTGGTCGACGACCGCAGCTTCCCACTAGGGATACCCCGTTCCAGGATGTGGCTAGGAACGTTGTACGGCGCACGGTCGACCGGTGAACCGGCCAGCATGCCGGAGCGGGTCAGTTGCTATCGATTTCTGGGATTGGCGCTCCGCGACCGCCCTGGCCGTCTCGGTGAGAGTGCTCAAGCCCGGCGAGTGGATCGTGGCGCCTAATCTTGTCTATGCCTGATCAGAACGGAACCACTTACTCACGGTCTCGAGTGACGTCGAAAATCCGTGCAAGCGGTCGCCGCGAATATGGCTCGGCAATCGTCTGTCAGTCAAACTTGCAGCCCGTTCCATCGGCGCCAGGATCGGACGAGCGCCGTGACGTCTACCAGCGGGCAACGCGGCGGCCGCAGATCGCGCCGAGCGCCACCAGGCCGGCAATCGCGATTGAATACCAAGTTGCGACGAACAGTGGTGAATCGTCGGTGCAATGGGCCGCATAGAAGGTTGCGGCGATGCCGCCGGCAAGCAGGCCAGCGACGGCGCCGGCAAGGCGGGGGCGCGTCGGCGCGCCGTGACGGAGTGCCGCCAGAAACACGGCCAGCGCGCCGAGGCCGATCAGTGGTATGAAGGTCAGGCAGACATATACGTTGCTGCCCCACCAGACCGTAACCAGCTGATCAGAAGGCACCGCGAACAATTCGGCCGCCACCGCAGTGCCGAGAAGAATCGGCATCAGAACGAGCCAATACGCGACGTGTCTGACATCGGAACCGGGACGCGACAACACCCGCAGGAGCGCAAAGGCGACGACGACGAGCGCGAGCGTGACGATGAATTTGAACAGGAACCGGGGCGTGTGAGCGGCTACGGTGAAGTCGGGGCGCGGCCCGATCAGGATGAAGAAGGCGCCTGCCGCAATGATTGTCGCTGCGACGATCGCAATCCACCATGAATAGCCAAGCGGCATTGCCTGCTTTGCTGCATCTGCCCTCAGGGCATTGATGAGGTCGTTGGTCTGCATTTCAGCTCCGTCCAAACTTCTTTGCGATCGATCGCAAACCCCGGTGCAGGGCAACTCGTACTGCCGTCTCCGTCATGCCGAACTTGGCGGCCGTCTCGCCGATCGAACGCCCCTCGATCGAAATCGCGGCAACGACAGAACGCTGGCCGGCCGTCAGCCCGTCCAGCACGCGACCAATCTCGCGGTCGCTCACCGTCTCGGCCTCCGGCTGAGCGACCGTCTCGGCGATTTCGCCGATCTCGACCTCCACGTGGCGGCCGCGCTTGCGAAACGCGTCGATCAGTTTGAAGCGCGCAATCGCATAAACCCAGGGCGAGACAGGCGCGTCGGTCTTCCATGTATGACGCTTCATATGAAGTGCCAGAAGCGTTTCCTGCACGATGTCCTCGGGATCGACGCCGCCCTGTATCTTGCGACGCGCGAAGCCGCGCACAATGGCGGCGGTGCGTCCCAGAAATTCGGCATAGGCCCTTTCGTCCCCTGCGATCGCAGCGCGCAGCAACGTGGCAAGTTCATTTTCGGCGTCGCCGTTCAACCCTTGTCTCTCCAATACGCGCGTACAGGCCGCTTTGTTACGCGCCGCGCGAAATATTGTCCAACACCGCCGCATTGTCGATCACGAACTCGTGTTCGTAGCCGTGCGTAACAGAAGGCCTCACCGGATCGAAAGGAAGGTTACGCGGCCGATGACCGGACCGCGGAAGTTCCAAGAGGAGATCATCCATGAACCGTTCGACGCTCACCCTTACCCTCGCCGGCTCGCTCGCCGCCGCTCTTGCGTCGGTTGCGTTCGCCGCACCGTTGCCGGCTGAGAAAATGGTCGGCAACGAGAAGTGCTATGGCATCGCGCTCAAGGGTCAGAACGACTGCGCCGCCGGCGCCGGCACGACCTGCGCCGGTACCTCCACAATGGACTACCAGGGCAATGCCTGGAAGGCCGTGCCGGCCGGTACCTGCACCAGCATGAATGTCGATGGTCATATGGGCAAGCTCGAGCCGATCAAGGGCTAATCGTCAGGCGGTGGCCCGGCTGCCCGGGCCTCCGCCACTGTGCAAATCGGGAGGAACCGCCATGACCGCTTCAAAAACCCAAGCCGACGCCTTGCCCGCGCGTGCCGGCCTTGGCCTCAAGCCCCAGCACTACGACGCCATTCTGGCCGATCGCCCGGATGTCGGCTTCTTTGAGGTGCATGCCGAGAACTACATGGGCGCCGGTGGACCGCCGCATCACTACCTGGAAGCCATCACGCAGTTCTATCCGCTGTCGCTGCACGGTGTCGGCTTGTCGATCGGCGCGGCGCGCGGGCTCGACAAGGAGCACCTGAAGCGGCTGCGCGACCTGATCGATCGCTACCGCCCGCACAGTTTCTCCGAACATCTGGCCTGGTCGACCCATGACACAGGTTTTCTCAACGACCTGTTGCCGCTGCCCTATACCGCAGAAACGCTCGCCCGCGTCATTGACCATATCGACGCAACGCAGCAGACCCTCGGGAGACGGCTGCTGCTCGAAAACCCATCGACCTACGTGCTGTTTGCCGACAGCACGATCGATGAGGTGGACTTCCTGGCGACTATTGCGGAGCGGACTGCCTGCGGCCTCCTGCTCGACGTCAACAACGTGATGGTCTCGGCCGTGAACCACCGTCTCGATGCCGCCACCTATATCGACCGCTTCCCGGTCGAGTTGGTTGGCGAGATCCACCTCGCCGGCTACGACGAGACCGTTGACGACGCCGGCGAGCGGTTGCTGATCGACGCGCATGGTACTGCGGTGAAGAGCGATGTGGTGGCGCTCTACGAACACACGCTTGCGCGCAGCGGACCTTTACCGACGCTGATTGAATGGGACAATGACGTTCCGGATTTCGCGACATTGCTGGCGGAGGCGGCACGCGCGGATGCAATGCTTGCCTCCGAAGCTCTCCGCCGCACCAGACGTCGGATTCGGGCCGCATGACGATGGACCTCGCCGCCAGCCAGACTGCCTTTGCCGACGCATTGCTGCACGCCGACAGGCCAGTACCGGACGGCATTACCACCGCACGCGGCGAAGTTGATGCAGCACGGTTCGCCGTCTACCGCAACAATGTCTTCGTCGGGCTGTCAAAGGCACTGGCGCAACGCTTTCCGGTGACGGAGCGGCTCGTTGGTACGGAATTCTTCATGGCGATGGCGCGGGCCTATGCTCAGGACCACAAGCCGGCTTCACCGCTGATTATCGAATACGGCGACGATTTCCCGGATTTCATCGCGAGCTTCCAGCCCGCGAGCAAGCTTGCCTATCTGCCGGATGTCGCCCGGATCGAGGCGGCCTGGACGCGAAGTTACTACGCGGCGGACGCCGTGCCGATCAAACTTGCGGTACTCGCAGCTGTGGCGCCCGAAATGCTTGCGGACTTGCGGCTCGTCCCGCACCCTTCAGCGGCCCTGATCCGGTCGGAATACCCCATCGGCTCCATCTGGAGCGCGCATCATGAGGAGATGGTAACACCGGTCGCCGACTGGCGGCCGCAGGTAGTCCTGGTCGCACGGCCGGAGATGACGGTCGAAGTTCATATCCTGCCGCCGCAGGACGTCATCTTTGCAACCTCCTTGTTCAACCATGCCACCCTTGGCGCAGCGGCCGGGGCGGCATTTGCCGCTGGCCCCGCATTCAATTTCGGGGCGGCACTGATGGGTCTTGTCTGCCTCGGCGCGTTCAGTGCCCTCCAACAGGATGAAGGAAACGTCCCATGAAGACTGAAGCCGCACCCTCACACGGCTCTGGCGCTGTCCTTGCCGCCTTGATCATCCGCACCGAAGGCCTGCTCGCCTCCGTTCCCCCCTCGCTGCCGCTGCTGGCACTGCGCTTCGCGCTCGCGATACCCTTCTTCAAGTCGGGCCTGACAAAATGGGACGGGTTCCTAACGCTTTCGCCGGGTGCGAGGTTTCTATTCGAGCAAGAGTTCAAACTCCATGTCTTCGGCAGCGAAATTCCCTATCCGTTTCCATTGGCGATGGCGGCGGCAGCCGGGATCGCAGAACTCGTCCTGCCGATTTTGCTGATCCTTGGATTTGCAACGCGCTTCGCATCACTCGGCTTGCTGCTGATGACCGCGATCATCCAGCTCACCGTTCCCGACGGTTGGGCCAATTTCCATCTGCCTTGGGCGGCGATGGCGTTGGCATTGGTCGTGTTTGGCGGGGGCAGGATCGCGCTTGATCCGTTTGTCATGCCTCGTCGCAAATGACCTGCGCCTGCGGTCGGTTTGGTCTGCGGGTCCGTCGCTGGCGGCAAGGGTTTCGGCGCCGGCTTGAAGCTGCTGAAATATGGGAACCGGTGATGTTCGACGAAGAATGGAACGCGGTTCGGGGCTTCCGGCTCCCCCCGCCTCGTTTATCATCCCAAATCGATCGCGGCCCCGCTGATGTCGAAGGTATTGGAGGTGCCATATGTACTGGCGTCGCCTCTGCCTGGCTTTACGCCATCGTCTTCGTTCCCAGGCCGGCTATCGCCGTAGCCTTCGCTTGGACCTTAAGTCGAACGAGCTGAATCATATCGTGACCTGAATTCCGAGCTCGACCACACGGCCCGTCGGAAGTTGAAAGTATTCCGTGGCGTTGCTGGCATTCCGGGCAAGGGCAATGAACACGCGATCCTGCCAAAGCGGCATTCCGCCCTTCACCGATGGCTTGATCGTACGGCGCGACAAAAAGAACGACGTCGACATGATATCGAACTTCCAGCCGAGTTTTCGTGCCAGTGCGAGAGCCTTCGGGATGTTGGGCGTCTCCATATAACCGAAGGTGATGACGGCGCGGCTGAACAACGGATTGAAGCTCTCAAAGTGGACTTTCTCGTCGTCGGGCACGACTGGCGAGCTGGATGTAACCACGCTCAGAATTACGTTGTGTTCGTGCAGGACTTTGTAGTGTTTAAGACTGTGAAGGAGAGCGGTTGGCGCGCCCTCAACTTCGCTGGTCAGAAAGATCGCCGTTCCGGGAACAGTGTTGGGCTTCTTCTTCGTCAGATTCTCGAGAAGGAAATTCAGCGGCACGTCATCGGCTTTGGTTCTGTCTGACAGCAGCTTGCGTCCCGATATCCATGTCTGCATCAGGAAGGCGATGAAGATGGCGACAACTGCTGGCACCCAGCCCCCCTGGGCGAATTTCGCGACATTGGCGGCAAGGAACCCGGCGTCGATGATGAAAATGGGGATGATCACCGCGAGTGCGGCCATGAGTCGCCAACGCCATATCTGCCGCATCACGACGATAAGCAGAACAGATGTCACCAACATCTCCCCTGTCACTGCGATACCGTAGGCCGCGGAAAGGGCGCTTGAACTTTTGAAGCCTATCACCAGAAGGACGACCGAGACCAGCAGTAGGAAATTGACCTGCGGCATAAAAATCTGCCCCACCCGTGTTTCGGAGGTGTGGAGCACTGTGAAACGGGGTAGCAGGTTGAGGTGCATCGCCTGGCTCATGAGCGAAAATGCACCTGAAATAACGGCCTGGCTGGCAATGACGGTCGCCATCGTGGCCAACGCCACCATCGGCAGCAGCGCCCAATCGGGCTGCATCTCGAAGAAGGGATGCTCGACGGACGCGAGATGGGTCAGCACGAAAGCCCCCTGCCCGAAATAGTTCAACAGAAGGCATGGAAACACCAGCGCAAACCAGGCGAAGACGATCGGGCGGCGGCCGAAATGCCCGAGATCAACATAGAGGGCCTCCGCACCCGTGACGGCCAGAAAGACCGCACCGAGCACGGAAACGGCTATATGCAAATGGTCGATCAGGAAGCGGACACCGTAGTATGGATTGAGAGCCACCAAAACGCCTGGCGCTTCGAAGATATGGACGAGGCCCGAGACGCCAAGTGCCAGAAACCACAGCGCGGTGATCGGACCAAAGACAGATGCAACGCGACCGGTCCCAAATCTCTGAACGAAGAAAAGAGCGATGATGATGCACAGCGTTGTCGGCACGACCCAATTGGCGAGCTGCGGTGCAAGGACTTCCAGTCCTTCAACGGCTGAGAGAACGGAAATCGCCGGAGTGATGATGGCATCACCAAGAAACAACGACGCACCGATGATGCCGAGAACCAAAACCCAGGCAGATCGGCCGGTCAGGCTGTTCCGGGCAAGCGTCATCAAGGAAAGCGTCCCTCCTTCTCCTTTGTTGTCTGCCTTCAAAACGAAGCCGACATATTTGACCGTGACAACAATGGTCAGCGCCCAGACGATAAGGGAAAGAAGCCCGAGAACTTCCGTGACGGTTCCGCCGGCCGACTGCCTGGATGCATGAAGCGCCTCACGGAACGCATAGATAGGACTGGTACCGATATCGCCATACACAACTCCGATTGCCCCCAGAACCAGGACGCGGAAGTTGGTGTTGTCCGCTAGGTGGCTCTCGCCATCGTTCGACACTGGATCAGGCGTCAATCTCGGTCTCCGGATTTAGACATCAAGCTTTATAGCTAGACAGGCTACGGTTCAACCTGCCACTCGTTGGAGCTCGACGGCGGGTCAGCTATGCCTCCTCGGTCTTGTGGGATCACTTATTATGCTTGTGGCTTTCGGCGCACAACCAATGGGCGAAACAGCGGCGACCGGGATAACGCATTATATCGGGGATTATCCCGTTGGTCAGGTCCGGACGTACGAAGGCTTCGCATGGAGGTAATCCCCGTCGAGCTCATGTGGCCAGGCGACTTATTTTCTTGCTACGTCGGAGCGCGTTGACTTCGGCAGTTCACCGGTGCGGCATTCCTCACATCAACGCATTGGGCAAAGAAGATCGTCATTTTGGCATCCATGTAAATCGGCGGCTTGTTCACTGCCAGTAACCGATGCCGTAACGCTATCCCCTTATTCCGATTGCTCGCCCTCCGAACAATCAAAGCCATCCGAGGGGAACTTCGATCGCCTGATGGAATTATTAAATTCCATTGGAGGACAAGCTCATGCCAGAGAACGCAAACAAGTCGCCAGCCGTGGAATCCTTGAAGCAAGAGCGGGCAAGGCAGCGAGAACGCACCGCAAAGGGCGAACTCGACAAGGGGTTGGAACATACGTTCCCGGCTTCTGACCCCGTGTCGATGACCACTACCAGCATCCCGTCCGGCCGTACTGACGCGGACAAGGCGGAACAGGTCAGGGTCAATCCGGATCCGACAGCACTCGGGCCTGAAATCGCCGAAGAAGCGCCGACTCTCCTTGCCGATATCAGGAATATTGTCAGGGAGCGGCCATTGGCCGCCGTAGCTATCGTCGCCACGGTAGCCTACCTTTTGGGCACGAGCCGGTGAACGAGTCGAGATCGCACATCCGCGCCTGGTTCCTGAGTCCTCTCAGACAGTGTCGCGATGCGGCGATCCAGATTCTGACGAACGTCTGGTCGCACCTGCGTTTCTCCGCGGTCGGCTTGTTGTGGTGGCAAGCCCTGACATTTCTCGCTCGACCGTTGAGCACATTCGCAGGGCCGAGTGATCCCCTATCCGTCAAAACAGTGATGGATGCACTTCCGGTAGATTCTCCATCACAACTGCTTCCGTCCAGTGACACGAACAACGGAGCTGCCTGCCGGCCGCCCGGACCTCCGTTCCCTTCGGGATACAATGAAACAAGGTAATGCGGACGTTGACGAAAGCTATCAGACCGAACTGTAAGAGTGGCATCTGCGGATCTGAGCCTGCTGCTGCCGAAATACTCCCTTTGAGTTACAGCGGTTACCCGTTTGGGGCGATATTCAAGCAGCACAACTTGGCTCACAATCCTCGCACGAGCGTCCAAAAGCAGCGCAACTCCGAAAGGGACAGTTCATGTCAGGCAAAGAACCGAATATGCAGCCCAATCGCGCGCGGCGCCACTTCCTCGGACTGGCGACTGCGGCGACAGCAAAAATCGCGCTCTTAGCCGCAGCTTTGTCTCCTTCGACTGCCCACGCCAAGGGAAAGGCGTGGTGGAAAACAGGCGG
>NZ_KB902747.1 GCF_000379605.1 Rhizobium giardinii bv. giardinii H152
CGTCCGCTCCTTCAATTCAACGAGCAGCCGTAGGATCTGCGCCTGGATCGTAACGTCCAAAGCGGTGGTTGGCTCGTCGGCTATGAGCAGTTCCGGCGAGCAAGCAAGCGCCATGGCGATCATGGCGCGTTGACGCATGCCGCCCGACATCTCATGCGGATAATTTTTAACGCGGCGGTCTGGGTCTGCAATGCGGACGAGGTGCAGCATCTCTTCAGCTTTCGCCAAAGCCTCAGAACGAGACGCACCAGTATGGATTTCGACTGCCTCCGCGATCTGTCGGCCCACGGTGTGAACGGGACTCAAACTTGTCATGGGATCCTGGAAGATCATCGCAATCTTGTTACCGCGAATGCTTCTCATCTGTCGCTCGGAGAGCTGCAACAGATCTTGTCCGTGAAAAGAGATTTGGCCGGCCACAGTTCGGGCGGTCTGCCTTGGCAGCAGACGAAGGATCGAGAGAGAAGTGACGCTTTTTCCGCATCCGGATTCGCCAACGACACCAAGTGTTTCGCCTTTCCGAACTTGGAAGCTGACCCCGTCCACGGCCCGCGTGACGCTATCTTCGCCGAAGAAATGCGTTTCAAGGCCCCGCACATCAAGGAGGACATCTTGATCAGAAACTTTCTGTATATGCATGTCAGCGCCGCCTCTTCGCGCGAGGATCGAACAAGTCGCGGAGACCGTCCCCAAATAGATTTACCGCCAGAACCGTGATGGCAAGGAAGATACCCGGGGCGAATATGGTGAGTGGAGCAATTGACAGGTACAGCCGAGAGCTAGAGATCATATTCCCCCAACTAGAGATTTCGGGGGGCACGCCGACGCCTAAGAAGCTCAGCCCGGCTTCTGTCATGATCGCGTCCGCACAAACAACCGCAGTTTGGACCATGAGCGGTGGAAGAGTGCTTGGAAGAATATGGCGCCACAGAATCTTCGGCAGCCGTGCTCCGCCGCAAACAGCGGCTTCGACATATGCGCGTTCACGCACACTTAGGACCACTGACCTTACCAGTCTCGTCACACTCGGAATTTGTGGGATGGCGATCGCTATAATCAGAATGCCAATTCCCGTCCCCGTGAGCGAGATGAGCGCGATTGCAAGCAAGAACGTTGGGATCGACATCAAAGCGTCCATCACGCGCATGATGACGTTGTCGAAGCTCCGAATGTAGCCGGCGAGTACGCCGATCAGAAGCCCTGCGGAAGCTGCAACTAGCGCCGATACCAATCCGACCGTGAGAGAGATCCGCGCGCCGTAAACGGTCCGAGCGAACACATCCCGACCCAGGTTATCCGTCCCCAACCAATATTCGGCCGAGGGGGGTTGCAGGCGGACGAACGGATCCATTTTCAACGGATCTCCCGCATAAAGTGGAGCTGCGAGCGTCAGAGCGATCAGGATCATCAGGAGACCACCGCCGATCAGAACCAGCGGGTGTCTTCGAGCATGGCGGGCGAGGTGTGAGACTCGAAAGCGACCCCGTTGCCCGGGGTTTGGTAACGAAATAGCAAAAGACATATCAGTACCGAATCCGGGGATCGATCAGCGTGTAAGCAAGATCGACCGCCAAGTTAATCAGGACGTATATTCCTGAGATGACGATAAGTACGCTTTGAATGACCGGGTAATCTCGATTGTTGATCGCATCGACTACGAGACGGCCAATTCCCGGGATATTGAACACCGTTTCGGTGAGTAC
>NZ_KB902748.1 GCF_000379605.1 Rhizobium giardinii bv. giardinii H152
AGATATTTTGCGGCGAGCGCGGAGGTCGCGGCAGTGCGCAAGGCGGTGAGGATCGTCATTTCGGTTAGCAGCATCGGGTAGCCGTTGCCGACATCAGACAGCACGCCAAAGGCCGTTACGGTTTGCCGGCCGTCGCGCGTGTTCTTCGGGTGACCGTTCACATATTTAAAGCCGTAGAGCGTTCCATCACTCGTCGGCATCAACTCAATGACCCCTTCTTCGGAATGGGAGGCGACACGAGGGGTCTTGTCGAAGACCGGCCACCGGCGGAAATCTTCCTCAATGACGGCCGCCAATTCCACAAGGAACCGATCGATACCAACCCTCAGGACCAGCTTCATCATGTGATCAACGCTGACGAAAGGGACGATGTTCAGTTTGTGCTCAGTGTTCATTCTGTCCTCCAATAAAAGATATCGTCAGCCCGCAAGCGTCGGGCGATCCATCACCCGCTTGCCCATAAGGCTGGCGACAAGATCGACGAGCAGCTTCGCGGTCTTGCCGCGCTCGTCGAGAAACGGATTAAGTTCGACGATGTCGAGGCTCGTCACGAGGTCGCTGTCATGGAGCATTTCCATGATCAGATGCGCCTCGCGGTACGTCGCTCCGCCCGGCACCGTGGTACCGACTGCGGGCGCGATGTCGGGCTCCAGGAAATCGACATCGAAGCTCACATGCAGGAGGCCTTTGGCGGCCTTTACCTTTTCGATGAAACTCCGGACGAGAACAGCGACGCCGTGTTCATCGATAACGCGCATATCGTGGACCGTGATGCCGGTGCGCTTGATCGCGGCCTGCTCGGCTGAATCGACGCTCCGAATGCCAATCATGCAGACGTTTTCGGTGGGTACCGCGTGCACCAGTGTGGGAAAATATCCATCGAAGCCAGCCTGGCCGGTGTAATAGGCCACCGGTGTTCCATGCAGATTGCCGCTTGCTGTCGTCTCAAGGCTGTGGAAATCGGTATGGGCATCGAGCCAGAGAACGAACAGCGGCCGGCCAAGCTCTGCAGCCCGGCGGGCGAGGCCGGGAACCGTGCCGGCGGATATCGCATGGTCGCCACCCAGGAATATGGGCATGCCATTGTCGCTGTGTTCGTAGGCAGAGGATGATAGCGCCTCAACCCAGGCGACGGTCTCTCCAAGGTGATGTACCGCGGCATTGGGGTGGGGCATTTCGTCGAAGCTTCGAGGTGTAAGGTTGCCGATGTCCTTTACGGAATGGCCCAACTCCTCAAGCGCTGTGCGAAGACCGGCGATGCGAAGAGCACTCGGTCCCATTTCACAGCCAAGCTGCCCCGCTCCAATTTGCAAGGGGGCGCCGATCAGCGTGCATTCCATGACTTACTCCCATTAAATTTCGGGCAGACTAGCGGGCAAGAGTGGCAGATTGAATATTGAAATTTGGCACAACGTCATGCTATTTCACCCGAACTGATAACCGTTTTGATCAAATTGGCATGGACGATCTCGATCAGAAAATTGTAGCCCTCTTGCGCGGGAATGGACGCCGAAGCGTTTCGGATCTTGCTCTTGAAACAGGTGCATCACGTGCAACGGTGCGAGCCCGCATAGAACGCATGGAGCACGATGGCACCATCCTCGGCTACACGGTCATGCTTCGCGCAGATGCCCTTGAAGACGTCGTCCGGGGCGTTATGATGATCGAGATCGAGGGGCAT
>NZ_KB902749.1 GCF_000379605.1 Rhizobium giardinii bv. giardinii H152
ATCGACGAAGGCCGAACCCGAATCGGCCAAGCGCGGTTTCTTGCCAACATTTTCTGGAGCTGTTCCATGCTCACTATGGTTGCCATAGCAATAGACGGCTTGGGCTTTGCAGCCTGGCTTTTCCTCTCATCCGTCGGACTGACACTGATCTACGGCGTGATGCGGATCCTCAACATTGCCCATGGCGGTTTCTACGCACTCGGTGCCTATTCCGCCGCTTGGGCCATCGGCCTCTACACCCAAGGGGGTGGCCCGATCGCATTGACCTATTTGCTCATCCCCATCGCGGCGCTTGTTGCGGGCACCATCGCCGGACTCCTCGTGGAGCGGGGAATCCTCCGCTTCATGTATGGACGCGACGAGGTCCTGATGGTGCTCGTCACCTACGCGATCTTCCTGATCCTCGAAGACGTCACGAAGCTGATTTGGGGTACCGAATCCTATGTTTCCTATCAGCCCGCTCTCTGGCTGGGCACCGTTGATATTTTCGGGCTTCCCTACACAGTCTACAAGTTTCTAATCATCGGCGTGGCGATCTTGTGCGGACTGTTGCTCTTCTGGGGGCTCAACCATACCCGCGTCGGCAAGCTGCTGCTTGTCGTCATCCAGGATCGCGAAATCAGCAGTGCGCTTGGCATCAATGTCACGCTGTCCTTCACCGTAACATTCCTCATCGGTGCCACGCTAGGTGCCCTTGGCGGTGCACTAACGGCGCCCGAGGTATCTGTGGTTCCCGGTATCGGTTCCGAGATCATTGTGATGGCCTTTGCCGTCATCGTCATCGGAGGGATGGGAAGCATCGGCGGCGCAATGATCGGTGCGTTGATCGTCGGCTTCGCCCGCGCGGCCTCGGTGCACCTCTATCCGCCAGCGGAACTCTTCGCGATCTATCTCGTCATGGCCGCCGTTTTGGCGTTCAAACCCTACGGGCTGTTCGCTCTCGCCGAAAGTAGGAAAATCTGATGCTGAGACTGTCTAATCGCACCGAAGTTACTCTGTTGCTTGCGCTTCCTGTCCTGGTCGGACTTGCTTTCATCCTGCCGACCTGGGTCGTCAACTACGTGCAGGTGTCGCTAGGCACTGGCCTGGTCGCACTCGGGGTACTGGTCCAGATGCGCGCCGGACTGGTTTCGTTCGGTCAAGGGCTCTACTTTTGCGTCGGCGGCTACAGCGCCGGCCTCGCCGGCCGGTATCTGGGCGTATCCGACCTGTTTCTGCTTCTTTTGCTGGCGATGATGGCGAGCGGGCTGATCTCGTTGGTACTTGGCTTCCTGCTACGGCGCTACCGCGAGATCTTTTTCGCGATGCTCAGCCTTGCGGTTTCAATGATCCTGTTCGGGCTGCTATCAAGAACCGAGGCACTCGGCAGCACGGACGGCTTCAACCTGCCGGCGGCGACCTATTTGGGCTGGAAGCCGGAGGACGACCTCGCCCGGTTTGCTCTCTACGCCGCGACCTGTCTCGGTTCCGTTTTCTGTGCAATTGCCCTGAACCGCTTCCTGAATGGGACCATCGGTTATGTGAACGAGGCAATCCGCGGGAACGAGCTTCGAGTTGAATATCTCGGCGCGTCGGCCCGCAATGCCGTCCACATCACCTACGTGCTTGCGGCAGTGGTTTCTTCCATTGGCGGGGTACTTTGGGCGATGTCGCTTGGCCATGTCGATCCGG
>NZ_KB902750.1 GCF_000379605.1 Rhizobium giardinii bv. giardinii H152
AGTTTGTGCCGGTCTTCAGCCTCGAGTGTCGAAACACTGAAGCGAATGTCAGAAGCACGTATCTTCAAAACGACATGTGTCGATCAGGTGTGTATCCGATCGCCCGGAACCGTCATCAATGAAGGATCTGCCTGAGGAACAGCCGGGTGCGCCCGTGCTGGGGATTGTCGAAGAATTCGGCTGGCGAGTTCTGCTCGACGATCTGGCCTTGGTCCATGAAGATCATGCGGTTTGCAACCTGACGGGCAAAGCCCATTTCATGGGTAACGCAAAGCATTGTCATGCCTTCTTCGGCAAGCGAAACCATGGTGTCGAGCACTTCCTTGACCATTTCCGGATCGAGCGCCGAGGTCGGCTCATCGAACAGCAGGATTTTCGGCTTCATGCACAGCGAGCGGGCAATCGCAACGCGCTGCTGCTGACCGCCCGAAAGCTGGCCTGGGTACTTGTTGGCCTGCTCGGGGATCTTGACGCGCTTCAGGAAGTGCATGGCGGCTTCTTCGGCCTGCTTCCTCGGCATCTTGCGAACCCAGATCGGTGCAAGCGTGCAGTTCTCCAGGATCGTCAGGTGCGGGAACAGGTTGAAGTGCTGAAACACCATGCCGACTTCACGGCGCACTTCGTCGATCTTCTTCAGGTCGTTAGTAAGTTCGATGCCGTCGACGACGATCGTACCCTTCTGGTGTTCTTCCAGCCGGTTGATGCAGCGGATCATCGTCGACTTGCCGGAACCGGATGGGCACGGCGATAACGATGCGTTCTCCAATCCCCACGTTGAGATCGATATCCCTCAGTACGTGGAAGTTTCCGTACCATTTGTTCAATCCCACCAGGCGAACGGCTTGTCTCTGTGCGTCGGTCATTTCAAGACCTTATAATGCTGCCACAGCTACAGAGCGGTGATCCGTTGTATTTATTGCGGGAGCACTTCAAGCATCAGTTCCAATGGACATGACTCAGCGCCCCGGAATGGCTGTTCGCGTTTCAATGAATCTGAAGATCTGTCCGAACACCGCACCGAGGACAAGATAGATGGTCCCGGCGATGAGGAAGGTTTCGAATGGTGCGTAGCTACGGGCAACAAAGACACGGGCCGATCCAGTCATCTCCATGACGGTCACGGCGCTGGCGAGAGTAGATCCCTTCATGACAAGAACAAGTTCGTTGCCGATAGCGGGCAGAACCGCGCGGTAGGCCTGCGGAAGGACTATTTTTACGAGAAGGACGCCGTAGCGGATTCCGAGCGCCTTTCCTGCTTCCCATTGTCCTGGTGGCAATTGACGGATTGCACCTGCGAGAAGTTCCGCGGAATAGGCTGCGGAATTTAGGCCGATCGCTAAAATCGCGCAGTAGATAGGGCTACGAAGTATCGGCCACAGGACACTGTCGCGGACGACCTCGATCTGCCCCAACCCATAATAGATGATGAACAACTGCACGAGCAGGGGACTGCCGCGCACAAAGAACGTGTAGGTCGAAACAGTCAGACGGATGGGTCGTCGTTCTGATGTCAGAGCAAGCGCCAACGGCAGGGCTAGAATTTGCCCGAGGCAAAAGCTGGCGATCGTGATCAATAGGGTAAGAAGGAAGCCGTCTTTGACGGCCAGGAAGGCTGGTTCAAACAGATCGACGGATAGCATATTTCATCTCAAGTGCGATGTGA
>NZ_KB902751.1 GCF_000379605.1 Rhizobium giardinii bv. giardinii H152
TCTGTCACTGTGGTGAAAGCACGAAGCGGCAAGGATGCCAAGGGATCGAGCGGCGTTGAGCAGAAGATCGACATCGAAGCGATCCTGCGCGAACGCATGTCCGGTTTCTCGCCCTCGGAGCAAAGCCTTGCGGGCTATATCCTGGACAATATCGAGATTTTGCCGTTCGAGACCGGCAGCAGCATAGCTGAGGCGGTGGGCGTCAGCGAAATGACCGTCACCCGGTTCGTTCGCGGCCTCGGTTTCGAGAGCCTGCGCGATCTCAAGAAGCGGTTGCGCGTCGCGGTCTCGGAGAAGGACAGCGAAGTCGACGATTACCTGGCCCGCTTTCAGATGCGCGACGGCCGGCAGCCGCAGTTGCAGGAAAGCCTGCGGTTGGAACTCGACGCCATCGTCAAAGCCTATGCCTTGACTACCACCGAAGTGTGGGACGAGGCCGCAAGCCTGCTCGTGAAGGCGCGCACTATCTATGTCGTCGGCTTCCAGGCCTCGAAGGGGTTGGCCATGGATTTTGCCAGCCGACTGCTGTGGGCGCGACCCAACGTCATTTTCATCGACAACGCCTCGGGCACGTTCGGCGAGATCATCAATGCAGATCCAAAGCAGAGCGCCGTTGTCCTTATTGACACGGCCTCGTACGCGACCCGCGGCATCAAGCTGGTGGAGAAGCTGAAGTCGATGGACATGCCGCTGGTCATCGTAACCGACAAATTCAGTCATTGGGCCTTCGCCTATACGCGCTTCGTCTTCGAGGCGCATACGCATGTGAAAACCTTCTGGGATTCTACGGCAAGTATCAGTGTCGTGCTCAATCTCCTCATCGACGCCGTTGCCACCAAACTCGGGCCGAAGGCTAAGCATAACTTCGCCATGATGAGCGATATGGGCACCCTCTTCGGAGAGTTCGTCGGCGGGAGCTATCTCCGCCGTGACGATTGATCGATTTCAAACCGCAAACGAGAGCATGCATGACCAGTATTCCGCCATTCCGCGATCCAACTGCACCCGGCAATTCTCTCATTCCAAGGCAAGACTGGGACCGGGCGCCTTGGAACCGCTGGACCTTCCAGCATGTCAGGGACCTGCTGCCGACCACGCCGGTCTTGCGGGGAGCGGGGCCGGCAAGCATGCTGCCGACCGATTTGCAGGATATCGATGGCATCTCCTTCGCGACGGAGGGGCGGGCCCATACCCTTGGCAGCTTCCTCGAAACGAGCTACGTCGATGGCCTTCTGGTGCTCCATGGCGGTAAGATTGTCGCTGAGCGCTACCTCAACGGCATGACGCCCCATACCCAGCACCTTTCACAATCGGTCGCCAAGTCGATCGTTGGCACCGCGGCGGGCATCCTGATCGGCCGCGGAGTGGTCGACCCGGTCGCGCCCGTGACCCATTATCTGCCGGAGCTGGAGGCGACAGCCTACCGTGGCGCGACCGTCCAGCACGTGCTTGACATGACCAGTGGCGTGGTCTTCGATGAGACCTACACCAAGCATGATTCCCACATGGCGCAGCTGGATGTCGCCAGCGGCTGGAAGGATCGTTGGAACCCGAACTGGCCCACGAATGTCTGGGACCTGATCCTGTCTTTGAAGGATCTGGAGTGCTCGCACGGTACTTCCTTCCGCTACCGCTCGATCGAGACGGAT
>NZ_KB902752.1 GCF_000379605.1 Rhizobium giardinii bv. giardinii H152
TGCACATGCACCGTGCGGGTCACGGCACCTATACGCGCCAGAAGAACCACGGCATTTCCTTCCGTGTCATCGCCAAATGGCTGCGCCTTGCCGGCGTCGATCATCTCCATGCGGGCACTGCCGTCGGCAAGCTGGAAGGCGACCCGATGACAGTGCAGGGCTACTACAACGTCTTGCGCGAGCAGAAGAACGCGGTCGATCTGCAACGCGGTATCTTCTTCGAGCAGGACTGGGGCGATATGCTCAAGGTCATGCCGGTTGCCTCCGGCGGCATTCATGCGGGGCAGATGCACCAGCTCTTGGATCTCTTCGGTGATGACGTTGTCTTGCAATTCGGCGGCGGCACGATTGGCCATCCGATGGGCATTCAGGCGGGCGCGCAGGCCAACCGCGTGGCGCTGGAAGCCATGGTCTTTTCCCGCAACGAAGGCCGCAACATTGCCGTCGAGGGACCGGAAATTCTCCGCGCTGCCGCCAAATGGTGCAAGCCGCTGGAAGCAGCGCTGGATACATGGGGCAATATTTCCTTCAACTACACCTCAACCGATACATCGGATTTCACCCCGATGCCTTCCGTCAGCATGTGAGGATAAATCAATGCGTATCACTCAAGGATGTTTTTCATTTCTGCCGGATCTGACAGATGATCAGATCTCCACACAGGTCGAATATTGCCTGCGCAAGGGCTGGGCCATCGGGGTCGAATATACCGATGATCCGCACCCCCGTAACACCTATTGGGGAATGTGGGGCAACCCGATGTTCGACCTGAAGGACGCCAAGGGCGTGATGATGGAACTGGAGGCATGCCGCAGAGTGCATGGCGACGACTATATCCGCATCAATGCCTTCGACAACACCCGTGCGGTCGAATCCATCACCATGTCGTTCATCGTCAACCGCCCTGCCAATGAGCCGAAACTGAAGCTGACGCGCACCGACACCAACGGCCGCTCGCAGACCTACTCTTGGGCAACCGCGCGCAATTCCTGAACAAGGACAAAAGCATGACCACTCCCGGCGAAAGCGAAGTCGTCACCAGCGTCGATCTCGGACAAGAATACCGCTCGTCCGGCGTTGCCGAAATTCTCGCTGAGCTCGACCGGGAGTTGGTCGGCCTTGCTCCCGTCAAGCAGCGCATCCGCGAAACGGCGGCGTTGCTCCTTGTAGAGCGCGCCCGCAAGGCCATGGGTCTCAGCCACGAAACGCCGACCTTGCACATGAGCTTCACCGGCAATCCCGGCACCGGCAAAACCACCGTCGCTCTGCGTATGGCAAACCTGCTACACCGCTTGGGCTATGTGCGCAAAGGCCATCTCGTTTCCGTCACGCGCGATGACCTGGTCGGCCAGTATATCGGCCACACGGCACCAAAAACCCGCGAAGTCTTAAAACGCGCTATGGGGGGCGTGCTGTTCATTGATGAGGCCTACTATCTCTACAAGCCGGATAATGAACGCGATTATGGGCAGGAAGCCATCGAAATCCTGCTGCAGGTCATGGAGAATAATCGCGACGATCTGGTGGTCATCTTGGCCGGCTATGCCGACCGGATGGACAAATTCTACGAAAGCAACCCCGGCTTCCGCTCGCGCATCGCCCACCACATAGACTTCCCCGATTATGAAGAGCCGGAGCTCCTGTCAA
>NZ_KB902753.1 GCF_000379605.1 Rhizobium giardinii bv. giardinii H152
CGCGGGCGGCTATGTATGCGACTGTATCCACATGAGTTTTGCTCGGCGTGGCGATAAGAACTCCATCGACTCCGCCTGCGTCTATCATCTCCGCTGCAGTTTCATAGGCCTTTATGCCGTTGCCTGCCAGCGAAAGCCGAGTAGCGGCTACAGGATCCACGACAGCCGTGACCTCGACAAGTGAACTTTCAGCAGCTGCACGAAGATGAACCTGGCCCATGCGTCCAGCACCAATTAAACCAAGACGGAATCCGCTCATAACTTAATCCTGAGGTTGGAATAAACAAAACCGACCGGTTGCAATGATCTGAATTTGACGATGCTGTATGCAGCATCGCGAGATCCTGAAACTGGGGGCACGAAACGTAGAGAACTGCGGAGATTCCGAGCGAACAACGACGCCGTAGTTGTCATCGATTTTGTAGCAACAGCCTGCTTCTCAGTCGATAAGTGCAGCAGCATCGCAAGCGAAAGATGTGTCGTCTTCAGCACGACGTTTTTTTGCGCCGCTGTTCCCCGGTGGAGGCTAAAAATCAGTTCTGTCCCTGAAACTTGGCCAGGTTTTCCCTCGTAACAAGCTCAAAGGGGATATAGATCTTTCTGTCCACAGGTTGCCCCCTGGCGAGCTTGAGCGCAGCATCAATTGAACCTTTGCCTTGGCCGACAGCGTCCTGGAACACGCTAACATCCAATTCGCCGGCCGCCATAGCAGCAAGCGCGTCATCGGTGGCGTCGATGCCGCCGATGACGAGCGAATCCATCGAGCGGCCTGCGGCCTTCAAGGCCTGAATGGCGCCGATCGCCATCTCGTCGTTGTTTGCAATCACCGCGTCGAACTCGAGGCCCGCGGAGAGCCAGTTGGTCATCAGGTCGGCGCCCTGGGTGCGTTGCCAGTTGGCGGTCTGCTCCTGGACGATCTCGATACCCTTGCATTTGTCGGTAGCGAGAACATCATGGATATCTTTTGTGCGCATGCGGGCCGCCTGGTTCGACAACTCGCCCATGAGCACAACGGCTTTTCCTTTTCCGTTTAGCAGCCTGCAAACTTCTTGGGTTTGGAGCGTCCCTGAATCAAGCTCGTTTGAGGCGACGAAGGCTTGCGTGTCGGGAAGCGTGTTGACGTTCACCGGCTCGCGGTTGACGTAGACAAGCGGAATGCCGGCGTCTGCGGCTATCTTCGACATGACGGTCGTCGCATCGGTATCGACCGGCTGGACGATGATGGCATCCACTCCGGCGGCAATAAAGTTTTGGATTTGGCTCTGTTGCTTGGCCACGTCGTTCAGTGCGTCTTCAATTTGTAGTTCCACGCCATCGAGGGATTTGCCGTAATCCTCCATGCCGTTGCGCAGCACCGTTCCGAACTTGTCGTCGAACACCGCCATCGAGGCGCCAATGGTCTCCGCATGCGCAGCCGTCGACATCAGGACGGCCATCGCACTGCCTATAATCAATTTTTTCATTTCGTTTTCCTCCTCCGCTTTTCGGTGCTGGCAGATCCAACACTTGAATGGGCTACAGATTGAAGCGATACTGGCTCAATTGAAAGAGCAGCTTTCGACGATTTTGGAGGAACCACTTTGGCCAAACGACGCACCCGCTTTCCCTCGGATATGCTTGTTCTCGATCGCGGCGCAGAA
>NZ_KB902754.1 GCF_000379605.1 Rhizobium giardinii bv. giardinii H152
CGATCCCGACCTGTCGTCGGACGAGGCAAGGAACGCACTCATCGAGAGCTTCCACCGTACGCACGAGCGGCTCTTTGAAATGCGTGACGAAGGCAGCGCAATCGAGTTCATCAGTTGGAAGGCCCGCTTGAGCGTCGAGACGGGTATCTCGCAGACAGCCAAAGACCCGGTTGGATACTCGGAGAATTTCTCCGGTCCGGAAATGTACCGCGACTGCTTCTTCGGTTCCAGCGAACCACTCAGGACCAGGATTCATCAGGGCGACAACATTAAGCCCGGCATGATCTTGCAAGGACCATGCATCATCGAAGAGCCTACGACGACTGTCGTCGTGTTCCCTGAAATGACCGCCCGCGTTACGGCCAATGGCCATTACCTTCTCACGTTCTGATCGAGGCTGATATGACCGACACAAATAACACTAAGCTCGATCCCGTCCTGACGGCAGTTCTAGCCAACCGGGTCGATGGCATCGTCCGCGAAATGACCAATACGATGCTGAAGACGGCACGATCCGCCGTCATCAACTCCGCGCGTGACTTCTCGTGCGCTATCGTGACCAGCACAAACGAATTATTCGCCTGCGCTGAGGGCCTGCCGATCCATATTTTCGGAACAGACCTGCAGACCAAAGTGATGTGCGACAATCACCCGGATATCGCTGAGGGTGACTGCTATCTCCATAACGACCCGTACTCTGGAAACACTCACGCCGCCGACCATGCTTTCATGGTGCCTGTGTTCTTCGAGGGCGAGCACCTATTCACGGCGGTTGCCAAAGCTCACCAGGCTGACTGCGGTAACAGCTTGCCCACGACCTATATGTCGATGGCTAAGGACGTTTACGAAGAGGGAGCGTTGATTTTCCCTGCGGTACGCATCCAGCGCGATTACAAGATGGTGGGTGACGTTGTGAACATGATGCAGAAACGCATCCGAGTTCCATCGCAGTGGTACGGCGACTTCCTGGCAGGGATCAGTTCTGCTCGCATCGCTGAGCGCCGACTTAAAGAGATGTGCGCAAAGTACGGCAAGGAAACGATAAAGACGTTTATTACATCCTGGCTGGACTATTCGGAGCAGCGCATGGTCAACGCCGTGCGTGCTCTTCCTGCGGCGAAGCTTGAAAACCATGGCCGCCACGACAGCATGCCGTTCCTTCCGGAAGGTATCCCGCTCCAGGTGAAGGTCGTGGTCGATCCAGACTCGGCCTATATCGACATCGACCTGCGCGACAATGTGGACAACGTGGATTGCGGTCTCAACCAAAGCGAAGCAACGGCGACCTCCGCGGTTTTGGCTGGTCTGTTCAACAGCTTAAATAGCGACGTTCCGCAGAACGCAGGGTCCTTCCGCAGGGTTCGCGTTCATCTCCGCGAAGGTGCGGTCGCTGGGATCCCAAAATTCCCGCATTCCTGCTCCGTCGCGACAACCAACGTGTCGGACCGTATGATCAATCTCACGGGGGCGGCATTCGCTCAGCTTGGGGATGGGCAGGGGTTGGCCGAAGGGGCCGTTGGCCCGGGGGTCGGTATGGCGGTCGTATCCGGTCGAGACCCACGCTTTAATGACGCTCCGTTCATCAATCAAATCCATCTCAACATTAACGGGGGGCCGGCG
>NZ_KB902755.1 GCF_000379605.1 Rhizobium giardinii bv. giardinii H152
TCGACGTTCACATCCGCCGCTTGCGATCTAAGATCGAGAGGAACCCGCGTTACCCGGAGCTCGTCAAAACCATCAGGCTTGGCGGCTATGTATTCACCGCCGTCGTCGACCGGGATCACCTGACATAATCCCATTGCGCATGTAGCCCGACGCACTTTCCCTTTACCAGGAAGAAATCCGCGCGCGGATCAGCATTCACGCCTGGAAAAACGACTGAATGGAAAACGACGTAAGAAACAGCGAAGTGACGACGCACCTTGAAAACCCCATGCGGCTGTTCTATAGTCATTTGATGGAACTCGTCTCCAGCATTTGACCACGGATGTACTGGCACTTGCTGTTGAGACGAGCCTCTGAGGTCGGGCGTTAACCCGGCCTTTTTCTTTGAGTGGTCATTGTCCCAGCATCAATAAAGTCGTTCCAGCATGTCCCAAACCACGGACTTCATCACCAACCTGTATCGAGCCGCCAACGAAATCGGCAAATTGAGCATCGACGAGCGCCGCCGGCTCGTCGATCGCGCGGTGAGAACGGCTGGGGAGATGCGCATCGAGACCGGCGTTCGTCCCGGCCGCGGAAATAACGATGCGCTGCGGGAGATCGAGATCGCGGCATTGATGGCAGAAGCCAGGGGTAGCGAAGACGACGTGAAAGCGGTCCTCCTTGATCTAGCCGAGATGATCAGGACGTTGAGGATCGTGTTGGATGGGAAGACGAAGTAGATTCAGGCTTCGCCTTCCGGTCTTCTCGTTTCTGACCTCCGCGCACAATCCCGGGTCGCAGCAACCGAAATCGCCACGGCTACCGCGTAGTGCCGCCATCTCACGATTTCCGTTAATTCGTCTTCACGGTGCTGGGCCTCATCGCGACGAGCGATGCACTCCGTTTCAAACCGCAAGGCCGTAGTTCGAAGGCATTCTTGAGCTTGAGGGAGAGGCGACATTCAACCGCGGGCGACGTCCAGGACGGGTTTGTCCCATAGTGTTTCCATCGTGCAAACTGCAGACCGGGATGTTCGCCTCGGTTGAAGCTACCGGCGGATGCGCATCAGCAGCGCGATCGCTCTCATGATTCTTGCCGATGCCGGCAAAGCACGAATTGTTAAGTTTTGTTGCGAGGAAGCCTTGAGGTTGTAGAAGATGCCGCCGGCAGCTAAAACGGGTTCTGGGCTCCGTATGGCCTGATCGCAAAACTGGTCCGGATTTTTTAAAAGCAACTTCGTGCCCGGAGCGGCCCTTAAGTCCAACACGCCATGTTTGTGATGCCTGCAGCAACTCTCACCATGTGCAGCATGGCGACTTCAGATGGAGTTTCATCGCATGAAGCGTAACCGTTTTTTTAGTGAGCTCATCGAAACCATCGCGCGGGCATCCGGTGAGAAGCCCTTGAAGCTCGCATTGAGCCGTCTGAGAGCCAACTATGGCTATGACTACTTCGCTTACCTCAATCTCCACGCCCAGAAGGTCCACGCCGTATCGGACTGCCCAGAGGAATGGCAAGCCATTTACCTGGCGCGATCCTATACCATCATCGACCCGGTCATAACGAACGCAAAGCGCCTCAAACGGCCG
>NZ_KB902756.1 GCF_000379605.1 Rhizobium giardinii bv. giardinii H152
CTGCGCCAAGTCCTTGTCCGTCTGCTCTGACTGGTACCAGGTCCCCATCAATGTCATCTGCTGAGAGACGAGGCCGCGAAGCTTCTGCATCTGTGCAACTTGCTGCGCGGCAATCTGATGGCCGACCTGCAGCGCCTTCATTTGACCGTCGGCGGTTTCGGACATCGACCGCAACGAGGTCATGGTCGATTCCTCGCTTGAAAACTGATCGGCTGTTAGGTTGGCGGCCTTTAGCGTGCCGGCAATCGTATCGCGATTGGTATCCGACCAGGTCTGATAGCTGGATGAAAAAGTCTCGCCAGTGGGCAGGTTCGACCTGATGTCGCCGTAGCTCTGGAAGCGCTGCTTCAAAACGTCATCGACATTGCCCATCGAGAAGGCAATTCCCTCCCCTTGCGACACCACCCTCTGTAGCTTCTTCAGGTCTCCCTCGACCTGACCCCATATGTGGTTCGGCAGCTGTGCTGTGTTCTGCAACATGTTTTCGTAGATGCTCAACTGGTTCTGGATCTGTTCGGCCAACTGACTGATCTGCTTGACCTGATTCTCCACCTGCACGCCGGAGCTTTCCAAAAGCTTGATAAGCTCGGCGTTGTTGGCGAGCTGCGTGAACTCCGTTGCTTCGCCAGTGACGCCTCCCGCCGCGGAGATGTCGGGCAGCATGGCGGCAGTCGCAATCAAGGCCGCTGTAAGCACCTTAGATTTGTCTGAGAAGCGCTTCTGCATCGTGAATTCCTCTCGTCTGGAGCCAGTGGATAGGCCATTCACGACCGTGTTTTGAATGAAGGGAACGGATGCGCTTCAGATCCTCCTTGCCTGTTGCGCCGACGACGGAGAGCGTCAGCGGACCGAGCGCCATGTCGAACAGACGACGGCCTTCGGGCGAGGCGACGTAGTATTCCCGCTTCGGGATCGCGGTTGCCACGATCTCGATCTGGCGTTCGTTGAAACCGATCCGCTCGTAGAATTCCCGCGTCCCTGGTTCCCGGGCGGCACCATTTGGAAGGCAGATCTTTGTCGGGCAGCTTTCCTTAAGCACGTCGATGATGCCTGAACGCTCAGCGTCGGAGATGGACTGTGTCGCGAGCAGCACCGCGCAATTGGCCTTGCGCAGCACTTTCAGCCATTCGCGGATCTTGTCCCTAAATGTCGGATGACCAAGCATCAGCCAGGCCTCGTCGAGGATGATAAGGCTCGGCGCGCCGGTGAGCCGCTTTTCAATCCTTCTGAAGAGATAGGTGAGCACCGGCACGAGATTGCGCTCGCCCATATTCATCAGTTGCTCGATCTCGAATGTCTGAAACGACCCGAGCGCCAGTCCATCGGTCTCGGCATCGAGCAACTGGCCCATCGGCCCATCGACGGTGTAGTGGTGGAGTGCGTCCTTGATTTCGCGCAGCTGAACGCCGCTGACAAAATCTGACATCGACCGGCCGCGAGCACCGGCCATCAGTCCGATCTGACGGGAAATCGCGTTGCGATGGTCCGGTGTGATGATGACGCCCTGCAGTGCGACAAGGGTTTCAATCCATTCCGAGGCCCAGGCGCGGTCTCCGTCTGTCGCTAGATCGGCCAATGGGCAGAAAGA
>NZ_KB902757.1 GCF_000379605.1 Rhizobium giardinii bv. giardinii H152
CGACGCGCAGGCCCAGAACCGCGACGTCAATCAGTCGGTATTCGCCTTCGGCGGCACGATGGTCGACGCCGACATCCTCCAGGCAGCCAATCCTTTCGGCGTCACGTACGAGGACCTCCCGATCTTCGGCCTCGGCTACCAGTACTTCCCGGCTAGGATGGGCTCCTTCAGGTTCGGACTGGAAGCGGGGNTCGCCGGAAGATTCGGCGGGCATCCGAATGCGGAATTCTGGGGCGGCGGCGTCGCTCGCTACGACGGTTTCGAGATTGGTGATACCGTCCGTATCTCACCAGCCTTTACGTTTGGCATCAGCCATGTCACGCATACCCAGGAGGGACGGGAGCGCAAGAACGAGCTGGAGCATAACGGGGACGCTAGAACGCTGTTCTATCTCGGCCCCGAGTTGAACCTTTCCTTCAACGCCATGCCCGACGTCGATTTCTTCTGGCGGATACACCACCGGTCCGGAGCCTGGGGGACGCTCGGCGACATGCACGGCGGCTCCAGTGCAAATGTCTTCGGAGTGCGGTTCAATTTCTGAACAACCTTCTTCATCTCCAATACGACGACGTTCGCGGCGGTCCGTGTCCCACAGGGGCAAGACCTCGCCGGATGGGCAGCAGCGCTGTGTTGATGACGGAATGGTCATCGAGCCACCGGCCGCCGTTGCTGCAAAGCGGCTATGACGCAGTGACAACGCGGGTCGCAGTTACGCCAAAAGCCGCCATTCCGCCCCATGCGGGTGATTAGATCACGAATTCCTCCTCGTACGTCTGTGGCTCGGGAACGACCGTAACCTCCACCGGAACGATCCAATTGGCCGCGTAGCTCTCGCAGTCGGAACGCTGGAGGTCGGGCTGCACGCACCCCGCCCCATCGATCGCGCGACATCGCAGTATATATCGCCCCACTTCTTCAGGGGTCCACATGTACTCCCACAAGCGCCATGCAAAGGGACGTTCTGTTTCGAGGAGCCTTCCCTCGCGCCAGCCCCTGCCATCTCCGGTGCAGACCTGCACCTGCCGGATAGCAGCCTCTCCGCTCCAGGCGGCTCCGAAAATCCGGTACGGTTGGCCGGCGATGAGACGCGCCCCCTGTACGGGACGCGCGATCTGCGCTTTGACCTCCATCTCCGCAAGAGGGACCAGCCTGGGTTCCCCGAGGCTGCGCTCCCAACGGAAATAGTCGCGCGCCTGCCAGTAGCCAAGGAACGGTTGTTCCACAACCGTGATATGCGTGATCCACTTGACCCAAGCCATGCCGAACCAGCCACCCACGACCGCGCGTAGCGGGTAGCCGTGATCGCGCGTCAACGGCTCCTCGTTCATCGAATAGGCAAGGATCGTGCTGTCAGCGATGGCCTTCTCAAGCGGTAAGCTGCGCGCAAAAGCGATGGGGCCGGGAGAAGCCGTTTTCTTGTTCGTGTCGACGACGCCGCTGTCGGCGCCTGCGAGCAGAACCTCACTTGCGGTTCGCTTAACGCCCGCCATTTCCAAAATCTCGCGCAGAAGAACACCTGTCCACGCGGCATTGCCGACGGCTCCGTTCTGCCACTGCAACCCCTCCTTCGGCGGCACATAGTAGACGCGCCCGTTCCCTGCACACTCGACGACGGCGGTGAAAGTCGTGCTCGGCATCGCCTTGATGCTGTCGAGGTCAAGTTCGATCGGCCGCTCCACCGCCCCGCCAACGCGCAATCTCCAGTCTCGCGCATCGAGGTCCGGCGACGGGAAATGGTTTCGCACGAAGAAGAGCTCGGTTGGGATCAGCCAATCGGAGAGCGACGCAAACGGAAACTCGGTGTTCTGTGGGGATTTCTGTCGAACTATTAGACTGGGTTGCTCTGGTGTCGGCATAGTCCTCGTCTCCCCTTCCGAGAGCACAACGTTGGCACTCGGTCGCGCGAACTCCGGTTCGATCACACCGCCCCTCGCAGTGCGTCTGTCGCGCTCCGCCTTCGGCCGCATTCTAGCAGATACCGCACGTTGCTCGGAACGACCTCGATTAGGCCCACGTCTCTTTCGCGCCCGCTTGTCGTTCAGGCACTACCGCTGGAGAAGACCAGCAACATATTGTTGGTAGGCATCTCGATCGTCTCGCGGAGATTAAGTCCAGCGGCCTCACCCACTTGTTCAAGATCAGCGATATCACGCACACCCCAGGATGGGTTGCGCTCCTTTAGAGCCGCGTCGAAAGCAGCGTTCGAGGGGGCGTTGTGTGCCCCGTCGCGCATGAATGGGCCGTAGAGAAGAAGAAGCCCACCAGCGTGAAGCAAACGGCCAGCTCCTGCGAACAATCCTAAGCTTGCCGCCCATGGCGCGATATGGATCATGTTGATCGACACGATGGCGTCAAAATGCCCCGTTTGTTCGACGCCCCAGTGGCCTGAGCACACATCAATATCCCGCGGTGCCAGCACATTCTTCAGCCCTGCGAATTTGATCCAGCTAGACGTGCTGGTGCGGGCGTCGGCATCCGGATCGCTCGGCTGCCAGGTGAGGTTGGGCATTGCTCCCGCAAAACACACGGCGTGCTCGCCGGTCCCGCATCCAATCTCCAGCACGGCGCCACGTGTTGGAAGGACACGTTTTAGGACCGCGAGGATCGGCGCCGAATTTCGCGCAACGGAAGGTGAGAACATACGCTGGTCGGCGCTTACGTCGCGCTGTTCCAGCGCAACAGGCGAACGGTCCTTCTTCTCTGGGGGCATTGGCCTTGAATCCCCTTTGGGCGATGTCTCCCACCTTATAGCTGAAATGATGGGACTGAAACCATGGATTTCGGACTTACGAAGGGGGTCGCCGGCGCGTGGGTTCGGCCGTGATTGCATCTCCGACTCAGTGTCTGTCATTGGTCCGGCCACAGCACGTCACTCGTGCGCAAGCGCTGCCCTTCCTGATGCGAATTGGCGATCATAGAAAATCCGCACTGACAGGACGACGCCAGCGATCAGGACAACCACTCCAGCGACTTCGATCGTGGTTGGCCAACGGGCATGGACGATAAGGCCTCCGATAACACCGAAGGCGGTTTCCGAGACGATCAATTGCGCGGCCAATGCGACGGGCAGGCTCCGTGATGCAATGTTCCAGGCCCAGACGCCGCCCACGGTTGCCAGCAGCGCGAACGATGCGCCCCAAAGATAGAGATTGCCGGCGGCGCTCCAGCCCAATCCCAATATCGGAAGCTGGAAGAGATCCATCGCGGCACCGACAGGATAGAAGGCCAGCATCAAGACGCCACCGCCTACCAATATCAGCGCCGACCACACGCCCGAGGGCATTTCCGGTCGGGTGGCGAGGGCGGCTTGACTGGCAAGCGCGAACCAGCACCAAAGCCCCACGGCAGCGAGCGCCAGCGGCACGCCGATCCACAATGATCGAACCGAGTTCAGTCCCTCGGTGGTGAATGCCGCGCCATTGACGAGAGCAAGGCCGACCATCACCAGCGCCAACGGCATCATGAGCGACCTCCATGGCAATGATCCCTGGCGCTGGTTCCCAATGACCATCAAGACGATCGGCACAAGACCGAGAAAAGCCGGAGCGATGACCGGGCCGGCAAAGACCGCCGCTCCCGTCACCGTCAGGAAATAGCCGACATATCCGATGAAAGCGAGCCAGATTGCCTGCAAGCAGTTCCGAAGCGTGAGATGGAGCATGATGCCCTTCTGCGAAAGCAGAATGTAAAGCCCGACCAGCGCTGAGACGACATGACGGATGAGGGCAAAATCAAAGTTGGAATAATCGCCGATGATGAAGGGCACGACGAAGTTGAGCGAGAAGGCGAAGGCCGCGAAGAGGGCGGCCGACACACCAACAACGAAGAGTCTGTCCATGATATTCACCCTTTGGAAGTCGCGCCACTGAACCGGTGATTTTCCGTGACGCCGACGGTGTCGGTTGATCGAATGGACGAAAATTACCGGCCGGGAGACCGGGCCGGTACCCAGTGAAAATGAGAGCCTCCCTCTCGATGCTCGCTTTTCGGCTCTTGAAGCGGCTCCGGATCGACGAGGCTGAGTTGAG
This sequence comes from Rhizobium giardinii bv. giardinii H152, assembly GCF_000379605.1. Classification (GTDB taxonomy): domain Bacteria; phylum Pseudomonadota; class Alphaproteobacteria; order Rhizobiales; family Rhizobiaceae; genus Pararhizobium; species Pararhizobium giardinii. Next base: position 4,029 of record NZ_KB902757.1, read on the forward strand.
TGACGAAGAGGCTCCCATGATGAGGCGAAGCCCGCGATCGTTGCCTCCATTTTCGGACGTCAGGAGACCGGCATGAGTGGGCGATGTCTCGACGCGGCAACGCGCATAATTGGAATACGGTTCAAGCTGGCGGTTACGCTGCCTGTTCAGCCGGGCCAATTTCTCATATCTTCATCATCGAGCGTTCTCATCGTCGGGGTGTTATGGATCGGCTTGATGCAATGCGGGTTCTGCTTGCGGTGGTTGACGCCGGGAGTTTGTCGGCGGGCAGTCGGAAACTGAACGCGCCACTGCCGAGCGTCAGCCGCAAGGTCGCCGATCTGGAGCGATACCTCGGCGCGAATCTCATTATCCGAACAAGCCGCAACCTGCAGCTCACCGATGCCGGGCGCGACTATGTCGACGCGGCACGCAAGATCATCGCCGATCTTGAAGAGGTCGAACGCAGAGCGTCGGGTGAGTATCAGACGCCGCGGGGGCTGCTGACCATCACGATGCCGATCGAGTTTGGTCATCGCTACGTTCTGCCGATCGCACTCGACTTCATGAACAAGCATCCTGAGGTGACATTGAACGTTCTGTCACTCGACCGCTCTGTTCATCTGGTCAACGAGCAGGTCGATGTCGCCATCCGGCTGGGTGAGCTGGCCGACAGCTCGCTTTACGCCGTCAAGGCCGGTGAATTCCGTCTGTTGACCTGCGCAAGCCCGGCCTATCTGGAACGACATGGTGTTCCTCAACATCCAATCGAGCTCGCCAACCACGACGGGATCATGTACCACAACCGGTCGTTCTTCTGGAGTTTCGAGATCGATGGCAAGTCCATCGAGGCGATGCCCCGGACCCGGATCGAGGTCAACACGGCGGCCAACTGCGTTGCCGCCGCGCGAAACGGAGCCGGGATCGCCCGCCTCTTCGACTACCAGGTTCCGGAGGAAGTATCCTCGGGCGCGCTTGTGCAGATCCTGAAGGACTACGGCAGCGAACCCAGGCCGATCCACATCGTCTACTCGCGTCAGGGCCTGCTTGCCCTCAAGGTGCGTGCCTTCATCGATTGGGTTCTCCCCCGGCTTCGCGCCGCTTGCAGCAACTATGGTGATGCGCCGTCACCGGAATGAAGCCCGCACTTCTTCGACCGTCCGCTCCAAATCCTGGAGATGCGGGTAGTGATCGATATCGGGAAGAACCGAGAGATTGGCCCCGATCCGCTCGGCAAGTTCCCTTCCCATTTCCTGCTTGATGTAGAGATCCTTCTCGCCCCAGACCACCTTCACCGGGGTCTTGAGCTTATCAAGGTTGGCCTCGAAATAGTGTCGGCGCGTCAGCGGACGACGCGGTCGACTTGCGCCTGAACACGCGGGCCGATCAGCAGGATGGCAGGAATGACGATCAGATAGGCAATGCTCCACGAGCTGAGCCATGTCAGGACGAACCCTTTCGAGAAGCCCAGATTGATCGCAAGTAGCGTGAAGGAGATGAGCCCTGTCGTGACGATGCCCATCGACAAGGCGAAGGCGATCTTGCGTTTCAAATGCGTATCCATATTGATCTCCTCGATCGATAGGGGATCAAGACCGTCTCAGCGGCTACGATCCCGGGTTAGCGCTTCAAAAGATCGCGCAACGCTGCCACACGCGGTAGCGAGGGAACCTGAGAGGCAGCCTCTTGAATTCGGCAAGTTCCCAACGCCGCGGAAACCGCTAGACCGATCGCGAAAGGACGAAGGTCATGTCGCGAACACGCCCCAAGGCTCTCATCGCCGATGCATCCTGCGCGATTGGGTTGGTCTATGCCGATCGCCTGGCGCGCCGTGGGTACGATCTCGTGCTGCTCGCGCGTCATTCCGAGCGGCCGAGCGCGCTCGCACAAGTGCTTCGATGCGAAACCGATGCGACGATCGAAATCCTGGACGTCGACTTGACGATGGATCGTGATCGGAAGGTTGCGGCAAGGTTCGCGGAACTCGACCTCCTTATCAACAATCTCGAGCTGCCGGCGGGCGGGCCGCTGGTTCTTGGCAGTACGCCAGGTCTCGATCGGCTGATTGACACCAACATCAAACTCTATGCCTGGCTCGCGGCGACTGCAGCCGGAAGCATGGCGAAGCGGCGCAACGGCGCGGTCGTGAATGTTGCGTCGGCGGTCGGTCTGGCCCCCGAGTTCGCCACAGGCGTCTATGGTGCCACCAAGGCCTTCGCCATCGCCTTGACCCGAACGCTACATGCCGAATTGGCTTGCGACAACGTCTATGTCCAACAGGTTATTGCGGCCGCTACACGGACGGACGTCTGGCCATTCGACAATTGTCCGCCCGAACCTCTACCCGGCGTGATGACCCCGCAGGACCTCGTCGATGCCGCGATGGTCGGGTTCGATCTTCGCGAGCCCGTCACTATCCCTTCTCTCTCTGCGGCCGATGGCTGGACGCAATATGAGAACGCTCGCAACGCGTTGATTTTCGATCTCGTCAACAGCGATCCCGCTTCTCGTTACCTGAAGCGGAGCTGATCGAAAACGAGAGGCTGGCTCTCGTTTCTACTCGCTACCGGGCAACTCTCCCCAGGCTCATATTCCCGTCATCGCAGCCCACAACAGCAGTTCTCCGGGCGGCGCCCACCAAACCCGAAAGGAAATGCCATGCCTGAGACATTGGGAACGGCCGTCATTACCGGGGCCTCGAGCGGCATCGGAGCTCTCTATGCCGATCGCCTTGCCCGCCAGGGCTATGACCTGGTGCTCGTCGCGCGAAATGCCGAGCGGCTGGACCGGATCGCTCGTTCGATCCGCGAGCAGACAGGCCGCACCATCGAGACCGTCACCGCCGACCTGACATCGGCCGATGACGTGAACCGCGTCGCCAGTCTGATCGCCGACAATGCCGGGATCACCATGCTGATCAACAACGCTGGCGTGGGAGCGACCGCACCACTGCTGCAGTCCGACGTCAAAGCGATGAGCGCGATGATCGCCCTCATGTCGAGGCGCTGACGCGGCTCACCTACCCGGCCGTCCCCGGCTTCGTCGAACGCACCCGGGGAACGATCGTCAACATCGCATCGATCGTGGCGATCACGCCCGAAAGACTGAACGGCGTCTACGGCGGGTCCAAGGCCTTCGTCCTCGCCTTCAGCCAGAGCCTCCGGCAGGAGCTTGAAGGCCGCAATGTCCACGTGCAGGTCGTCCTTCCCGGAGCGACCGCCACCGACTTCTGGGATGCCGCCGGACTGCCGGTCGCGCACCTGCCCCAAGAGATCGTCATGCCGGCCGACGCACTGGTCGATGCAGCGCTCCTCGGGCTTTCCCGCAAAGAGTTCGTCACCATTCCCAGCCTGCACGACATCGCCCAGTGGGATGCCTACGAAGCCGCCCGGCAGGCCATGGCCGGAAACCTGTCTACCAACCAACCACCCGCTATCTCGCCGGCTGAACTTCACGAAGGAGTACCTACATGTCGAAGGTCATCTACACCGGCACCACCAACACGACGGGCGGCCGCGACGGCGCGTCGCGCAGTTCCGACGGTCGTCTCGATGTGAAATTGTCCCCGCCCGGTTCCTCAGGCCCGGGCACCAATCCCGAGCAGCTCTTCGCCGCCGGCTGGTCCGCCTGCTTCCTCAGCGCGATCGGAAGAGCGGCCGCCGAGCGCCAGCTTCGCGTGCCCGCCGACGCAGCGATCAATACCGAGATCGACCTGGTCTCGAACGACGACGGCTATGTCCTGCAGGCGAGACTGAACGCGAGCCTGCCGGGTATCGAGGCTGACCTCGCCAAGACCCTGGTCGAGCGTGCCCACCAGCTCTGCCCGTATTCCAAGGCAACGCGCGGCAACATCGCAGTCGAGCTCAACGTGGTCTGAGCCGCGTCCGCGCTCGCGAGCGTCAGCAGAAGGTCAGTACAGTTTTTCCAACAGTCGTGCGGCGGCCATCACGTCCGCAGTGTCCAAGCCTTCGCCAAATCGTTCGAACACTGGCTGTAACAGTGCCCGCGCATCGCGCACCCGTCCGTCGCCGACCCAAAACGCAGCGAGATCGGTCGCAGTTCGTAGCTCCCATGCGCGTGCGCCCGTGTTCCGGCTCTGCTCAAGCGACCGCGTGAAGCATGCCTCGGCATCAATGGCCAGAGAACCCGGCATCGACAAAAGCAGGTTCGCTCTGATGCGCAATAGCTCCGGCAGGTAGCAAAGGTCGCCGTTCTTCCCGACGAGCTCGATGGTTCGGTTGATTCTGTTCAGGCCTTCGTCAAATTCGCCGATTGCCACCAATCCCTTGACCAGCGATATCTCGAGCATGGTCGTGAACACCTCGTAGGTCGCCGAGTGAAGCTTCTCGATGCATCGACGCAACGGCTCGATCCCGGCCTTCACGTCTCCACGGCGGATGGCTACTTCGCCTTGGAAACCTTGAGCTACGGACACGTATGGTGATAGGAAATGAAGCCCTGCGCGCGAGATCAACCATTCGATATGCTCCTCGGCACTCGGCAGATCATCCCGCCACAGGAAGACAGCAATTCCGCCCAGAAGTGCGATGCACAGGGTCAGGGAATGATCCAACTTGGCTGCATCGCTGATCGCCTGGCGCGCCCGGTAGTCAGCTTGCGCCGGATAGCCTTGCAGCCACAGATTCCGGGCCAGAATCCCCCCGGCGAGATGTCTCCCTTCGAAGCCAACATAGCTGGCAGGGGTTCTCTGCGACCGCGGTTCGCTTCTCGCTGCCGCCTCGAGTTCGATCCGCGCATTAATCAGATCACCCGTGAAATGCAGCGAATTACCGAGAAAAAAGCGACCCAGTTCAACCGTGGCAGGATCGTCCACCATCATAGCGATTGCAGAGCAACGACGCGCGTAGCGAAGGGCAGCGTTGAAATCGCCGATGCGCAGGCTCAACATGCTCAACGGGCCCAAGATACGAAATTGGTCGAGCGCATTGCCCCGCTCTTCAGCGATTTGCAGGCTGCGAACGAGGGCGGCCTGCGAGGTTTCGCGGCCGCCTTGAAGATACATTCGGGAAATTCCAAGACCCGCTTGCAGGTGCATCTCCTCGATGCTTCCTTTCGACGCGTCATCCAGCGCGAGGAGCGCGCGTTCCGACCATCGCTGGCACTCGGGAAAGAGCGACATGACCTGGAAAACGGACGCCGCGGCAGCAGCAAGCCTAATGCCGACATCAATGTCGCCGTGTTCTCCGAAGCACCACTCAAGTGCCGCGCGAACATTGTTGATGCTCACGAAGTACGGCAACCGCTCAAGCCCTGTCGACAACGTCGGCCAATCCGGGCCGAATTGCTCGAGCCAACGTCGATAATAGGTCGCGTGACGCGCCGCCAGTCCGGCGCGCTCCGCTTCAGTCTGAGATTGGAGCGCATAGGCCCGTGTCGTGTCCAACAGGCGGTAGCGCATCATCGCGCCCAGGGGATGGGTTGCGAGCAACGATTTGGCGACAAGATTGTCGATCGCTTCGAAGACGGACGGCGGATGCATCTCGGAGGTGGAAATCACTTCCAGTGCGGCATCAAGTGTGAAGTCGCCGACGAAGACTGCCAATCGCCGAAGCACGAGGCGCTCCACTTCTGTAAGGAGCCCGAAGCTCCAGTCGAGCGTTGCCTGAAGCGTTTTCTGTCGCGGCGGTGCTGTCCGCGATCCTGTCCATCCCAATGTCAAATGCCGATCGAGAAGCGTGGCAGTCTGGGTGAGCCCATAGCTCTCGACGCGGCGGGCGGCGAGTTCCAGAGCGAGCGCCATGCCGTCGAGTTTCCGGCAGATCCCCGCAACGACGCGAACTTCCTGGTCGCTGAGATTAAGAGATGCCCCGCTCGCCGCAGCGCGTTCGATGAACAGCCGCGTTGCCGGAAAGGAAAGAACTGTCTCGATGGAAAGTTCCGGATCATCCGGCGGGCAAGCGAGGGTGTCGAGCCTGTAAACGCTTTCAGCTTCGATCCTCAGCGCTTCCCGGCTCGTCGCGAGGAGAAACACCTGCGGCGCGGCGTCGACAATCGTTGCCACGAGATCCGCGATGGCATCTATCAGGTGCTCACAGGTATCGAGGATCAGCAGGATTTGCTTGTCGCGCAGGTAGGCGATCAGGCTAGGCCGGACATCGTCGGATCCAACTGGCAGACCGAGCATCGAGGCTATACCGGCCGCGACCAGACCCGGATCGCTCAACATGCCATAGTCGGCAAACAGGACCGCCCCGTTGAAGGTGGGGGCGAGGTGATGCGCAACCGCGGTGGCGACGGTGGTCTTTCCGACGCCGCCGACGCCGACGATAGTAACCATCCGCGACGTCATCAATTTCTCGGCCAGACGCTGAACGTCCTGCTCTCGTCCGACCATGCGGTCAAGTCGGCCCGGCAGCAGGGCGTGTGGGAAATCAGGGGCGGCGGAACCTTGTCGCAAGCGGCCGGATCGCGAGATTGGCGCTACGAAACAATAGCCTCTTCCGGCGATAGTCGTGATGTAGCGCGCGCCGTCCTGCCCATCGCCAAGCGCCTTCCTCAGCCCCGTCATGTGAAAACGCAGGCTGCCTTCGTCTACAATGACATCAGGCCAGACGCGGGAAATAAGGTCCTTCTTGGCAACGACCATATTGGGCGCAAGAGTCAGAGCAATCAGCAAGTCGAGGGCACGCGCACCCAGATCGATCCGAGCGCCATCCTTCGTAAGGAGTCGTTGGCCGACACTCAAGCGGAACGGACCGAAGGATAGCTCGTCCGCCGTAGTGTCGCCGACATTGCTCATGGCTTTTGCCCCAGGCGCTGCAATTGGCTCCTTATACTCCAATGGCCTCGGTGCCGCCATTGTGGACTATTGGCTGTTCCCAACCGTCCGTTCGTTCACACGATCGTAATAATAACCTCGACATTGCCCTGTGTGGCCTTCGAAAAGGGACAGATCCGCCGTGCCTCTTCGATCAACCTCGAAGCGACGTCGCGTCCCACACCGGGAAGTTGGATGATAAGCCGAACGCCGATGACAAATACATCGTCGTCTGACGAAAGATACACTTCTGTATGGATCCTGACGTTGGCGGATAGAGGCACTCCAGTCTGGCGAGCGACCTGCGCCACAGAGCTTGCGAAGCTTGTCGACCATCCCGCTGCCATGAGCTGTTCGGGATTAGTCCCAATGCGGGTCGAACCGGGATCCGAGAGCCTGATGTCGAGAACACCATCCGTGCTGCGGACGACGCCGTTGTCGCGTCCACCGGTGGTTTCGGTGGTGGCCGTGTGTATGAGATGCATGGTCTTGTTCATGGAATTGTCTCTAGAGCGTCGAGCGCCCGTTGGAGAAAACGGCGCGTGCAGTGCACGCGCCGAGGCTTCAGCCTATGTTCAGCCGGATTTGCGAAGGCTGCGGAAGCCAGCGCGCACCTCCTCGGTGAAAAGCTTCGGCTGCTCCCACGCTGCGAAGTGTCCACCCTTGGGAAGCCTGTTGTAGTGCACGAGATTTGGGTACGCCTTTTCGGCCCAGGCACGCGGTGTCTGGTAGAGTTCGTCCGGGAAGACGCTGACCGCGACAGGCACTCTGACGCCCTTCGGAGCGAAGAATGCCAGCTTGTTTTCCCAGTAAAGGCGCGCGGCCGATACGCCGGTGTTTGTCAGCCAGAACAACGTCACGTTGTCGAGTACATCGTCAGGGCTGAGGCCTTCATCCTGGCCGTCGAACGATCGGGCGATCATTTCCAGGCTCGCCCCGTCGTGATCGAGCATGTAGGTCGCAAGAGCGATCGGAGAGTCCGTCAACCCGGTGAGGGTCTGCGGACGGGTTCCCATCAGAGATGCGTAGGAGACATGCTTGTAGAAGAAGACGAGCTGATCGTATGAGTGTTTTTCTTCATCCGAGAGATTTGCCGGGGCCGGCGCCCCGGCGAAGGCTGCGTTATTGATGGCGTCGGGAATCGCGCCCGGCATGTTGGTATGGATGCCGAGCAGTTCCGGGGGAGCCTGCACGCCGATCATGTCGGTCACGACCGCACCCCAATCGCCTCCTTGCGCGACAAACTGGGTGTAGCCCAGGCGTCGCATCAGGGTTGTCCAGGCGGTTGCGATGCGTTCCGGTCCCCATCCCGTTGCCCCGGGCTTTCCGGAGAAGCCGTAGCCCGGCATCGACGGGATGACGATATGGAATGCATCCGAGGCGCTGCCGCCATGGGCTGTCGGGTCGGTGAGCGGGCCGATGATCTTCAACTGCTCGATGATCGAACCGGGCCATCCGTGCGTCACGATCAGGGGCAGGGCATTTTCGTGCCTGGAGCGGACGTGGATGAAATGGATGTCCAGCCCGTCGATCTCGGTGATGAAATTCGGCACGGCGTTGATCCGAGCCTCGACCTTGCGCCAGTCATATTTGTTCTGCCAGTGATCCAGCAACTGCCTGGTCGTCTTCAGCGGTACCCCTTGGGTAAAGTCGCCAACGGTCTCTTTTTCGGGCAACCGCGTACGGGCGAGGCGGTTGCGAAGGTCATCGAGATCCGCTTCGGGAATGTTCACCTGAAACGGGCGGATGGCGCCGGATGCCGTCGCCGCCCTGGCATACGAAGGAAGCAAGCTGGCGATCCCCAGGGCTGCGATCCCGGATTTAGCGGCACCCAACAAGCGGCGGCCCTCGTCAATAACGTCAGTCTTGATTGCGGTCATGATCATTCTCCTCGGTAAAATCGGGTTGATCGTCTGCACCCCTGTGCTGCTTCAAGGGGTGCGCCGAGGACGTCGAATGCACACGTTAGGCGTTGTTAGATGATGATAGTGGCCCGATGCTCATCGGGGGAAACGTCGCCAGTCGCCTGGAAAACATGGTGTGAGCAGCCTTGAATGCTCGCAGCCGAAATTTTTCAAGGACCGCGTTAATGACGTCTAACAACACCTAACGTGCCGTTCCTGTCACGGTGGCGTATCTCTTGGATCAGCACAGGGTGCAGACGCTCAATCATCAAAACCTAGGACAGGAAATTCGCTATGACCCACAAGGTTCTCTTTACTGGCAAGACGCACAACACCAACGGCCGCGACGGTGGAGCCCGCAGCAGCGACGGCTTTCTCGACGTCAAGATGAAGCAGCCGCACCCGGCTGCCGAAAACCTCTTCGGTGCCGCCTGGTCGGCCTGCTACATGGGTGCCATCGAAGTTGCCGCCTCCCAGAAGCAGATCAAGCTCCCGGCCGGGATAGCGGTCGATGCTGAGATCGATCTGAACGTCGATGACGGCAATTACTTCCTGAGCGCCCGTTTCAATGTCAGCGTGCCCGGCGTCGATCCTGGGATCGCTCGCGAACTGCTCGACGCCGCGCACAGCATTTGCCCGTACTCTAAGGCAACGCACGGCAACGTCACCGTTGTGACCAACCTCGTCTGAACGTGATCTCTCGGGTCTGCCCGTACCGGGCGGGCAGGCCCGGCAAATATTTTGGCGCTATCGATCACCGAAGGCGGCGCGAGAAAACTGGAGGCAATCCAATGTTGAAGCTCGACACACAACGTCCCGCATATCATGACTTCGCCGACATGCTTGACACCGATATCTATGAACAGTTGCCGGATGACTGGCTCGTCGGAATAACAGATGTCATCGATTCAACCTCGGCGATCGCTTCGGGTCGGTACAAGGATGTCAATTATGCGGGTGCGTCCGCTATCGCCGCGCTGGGAAATGCATGGAGCAGTTTCGACTTTCCATTCGTCTTCCGCGGCGATGGTGCTGCGTTCGCCGTCCATCCTGACCGACTGACATCCGCGACAAATGTTCTCCAGCAAACAGCGGCATACGCCCGAGACACTCTTCAACTTGGTTTGCGTACGGGGCTGGTCTCGGCGAAGGAAATACGGGCAAGCGGAAGCGATGTGAAGACGGCACAGTTTGCCGCGTCCGGCGCTGCCGTCTACGCAATGTTCGCCGGAGGGGGACTGAACTGGGCTGATCGGCAGATAAAAGAGGGAAAGTTTGGAATCTTGCCCAGCCCAGCACGCACGCCGCCAGACCTTACGGGACTGGGCGCCATCCCAACATCGGCTTCGAACAGCCGCGCCATGGTACGCAGGGTCCCGGCATCCTGCCCAGCCGCTACGCGGGGAGCGTGCAAAAACATGGCGGCCGCGTCGAACCGCGCCGCTGCCCCAAACCGAGCGCGCGATGTCTTGCAGGACCGGCTCCATTGCGCCTGCCGCGCTGCCGCACGTCATCCAGCGACCATCGATCGCATAGGGGGCATGGATGGTCCGAACTTCAGGAAAAGCCTGGGTAAACTCGGCCAGCAACTGCCAGTGGAGCGTTGCCTGCCGCCCATCCAGATATCCCGCCGCGGCCAGGAGCCATGCCCCGGTGTCCGCCGCGATGACAATGTCGGCCTTACGCGTCAGACGTAACGCTCGACGCGTTTCGGTAGCGGTCGCGTCGGTACGGAAGCGGTCGCCGCCAAGCAGTATCAGGACATCGCAAGGGGACGCCTTCGACACGGAGCAGCCGGGCGCTAGCGACAGGCCGCTCGATGATTGCACGACCGTGCTCGTCCCGCACTACCCTTAATGGCTCGATGAGACAGGCGAGGATCATGTTGGAGAACGCATCGAACAGCAGAACGTTGACACGCATGCCAGCACGCGACTTTGGCAGATTTTGTTTCATTATTGGCAGTATCCGTGATCCCGCCGATTTCGGCCGTGGGTAATCTGGAAAAAATCACTTCGGAGTTTTTCCATGACCGACCGCCCTCTGTCTCATATTCGCGTACTTGATTTCGGCCACTATCTCGCCGGTCCTATGGTCGGTATGATGCTGGCCGATCTGGGGGCCGAGGTGATCCGTATCGGCCCGCCCGGCGGTCCACGCTGGGACGACCCGGCCTTTACCATGCTATCGCGGGGAAAGCGCGCTAACGCTGGATCTGAAGACTGATCAAGGCCGTAAAATCTGCGACGGTTACGACCCTCTGGCTTGCGCCTTGAGTTTCAGCCGCTGCCGTTTTGGCGTTCGGCGCCACGCGCGGTGAGAGGTCGAGGTAGGCGATTTTCTCTGGCTGCGGGATACCCGGTTGCAGTCGGTGCCGGCTTGCTCTCCTTGGCCAGCATCAACGAGGAAGCGGCAACAGGTTCGACCTCGACGGGCTTCCCCTCGACCACGAACTTGTTCGATCTGCCGCCACCTGTGAATTCGCTGAGGCTCCGATCGACGAGGTCGTGGCGGTCGTCGATGTCAAGCAGGGCTGCGGCACGGCCTTCGAACATTTTCGACATCGCCCGTTCGCGATTGACGGCGGTGTCGGCAATATCAAACTGGTAGATCAACCGCCGGATGCCGTCCTCGAAGCCGGCGCTGCGTGCAATCGTGAGCTCGGCGAGATAATTTGCCCGGATCACGTCGACATGCGAGGCAGGCACGCCGTTCTTGAGCAGGTAGGTGAGCCCGGGGCAGTCTCCATCCAGGTTGAGATCCGAGCGGGCTCCGAACTTCGCCAGGAGCTGACAGGCCCAGCCAGCCTCGAGGTCGAGTTCCATCTCGACGACGTCACCACCCCGGCCATTGCGCTTGGCCATCGTGCTGATGTCATCGAGCCTCTCGAGCTCTTGGCTGCTTCTTGGTGGTCATCACGTCCTTCGAATTCATCTTCAGTTCGGCCAGCCGTGTATTGAGCTTCCGGCCGATGATCTGCGCCTTTCTATGGTCCGAACAATGAAGGCTGAGTGAAAGACGGCTGCCCGGACGGCAGTGAACGAATGCGGCGGGGATGCGCGGCCGCCAGTAGAAGATGTTCCCGCGGCGGATCAGATTCTCGACCTCGTGGCGCACGGCCATGACGAATACCCTGTCTTTTCCCTCAAGGTTCGTCCATCGCGCTTGATCGGCGTGGGCATCACCTTGGGACACCAGTTCTGGGCATCAGGTCGCAAATGATGCCAAAACGATATCCGGCACGACTGGAAAATCAAGGAATTAAGGGCTTTTAGGAAGATTTGGCTGGGGAACCTGGATTCGAACCAGGACTAACGGAGTCAGAGTCCGTGGGTCTACCGTTAACCTATTCCCCAACGCTGCGTGAGCGAGCGTGCCGCCCAGCCGGTGAAGCGGGCTTATAAACAAAAGATCGGCGGATGCAATAGATTTTGGGAAAAAATGTAACTTTGCCCACGCAAATTCCGCAGGCGTGCCATCCATGCGATGATGCCGGAATTCAGGCATCCGGACGCTGCACAAAAAGAATTTGGCGAAAGCGGGCAGCGCTGGTAAAGTCCGGCCAACGAAAATCAAGAGAGCGCCTCGAGCGGCGATTGTTCCGCGCGGCGCAATGGACAGACACGTGAGAGACCCCGACAGCGGCGAAAAGCCGTCCGTTTCCGGGGCGTCGGCAGCAGGCCGCAACGAGGGGCAACCGTCCCGTTCCGGCAAAGGCAAGCGCAGACGGGGAAAACCGTCGCGCATGGCCTCTGCGAATGCCAGTTCCTCCGGCAATGCCGGAGCAACAGGGCGTCCCGAAGTGAAAGATGCGACCGGGGAACCGGTCCGCAAACGCAAGCGCAGGCGCCGCGCCAAATCGGGGCAGGGCCAACAGGTGGCCACTGCAATTCATGCCGATGCTTCCACAACGAAGCCGGCGGCTATTCCCGGTGCCGAGCAGCACTCCAGCCGCAAGCGCAACAAGAAACACCGGCAGCGCCGCAGCCTGCAGGGGAGGCCGCTTGCGACTGCAGACAAGCGGCCGGGCGCAGAAGCATCCACTCGGGCGCCGCAACCGAACCCTGCGCCGATTGTGCGGGCGGAGGAGCGGCCGGCATTTTCCCAGATTGCGCGCGAGGACCGCCGCGGGAGCGGCCAGGGCGCGCCCCTGGGTTTTGATTCGGCCTCGCCGCTCTATGCGGCGCTTGATCTTGGTACCAACAATTGCCGCCTGTTGATCGCGCAGCCGACGCGACCGGGCCAGTTCCGCGTCGTCGATGCCTTTTCGCGCATCGTGCGACTCGGCGAGGGGCTCGGCGCCTCCGGCCGCCTGTCGCAGGATGCCATGGACCGCTCGATCGAGGCGCTGAAGGTCTGCGCCGCCAAGCTGAAGACGCGCGACATCCGCAAGACCCGGTTGATCGCCACCGAGGCGACCCGCGCTGCCGAAAACGGCGAGGCTTTTCTTGAGCGGGTGCTTGCCGAAACCGGCCTGGAACTCGAGATCATCACCCGTGAGACCGAGGCGCGGCTTGCCGTGTCCGGCTGCTCGTCGCTGGTCGGGCGCGAGACGAAATCCGTGGTGCTGTTCGATATCGGTGGCGGCTCCTCGGAGATCGCCGTCATCAAGATCGGCGAGAATCGCTCCAGCCGCCTTGCCAATCACATCACCCACTGGACATCGCTGCCGGTCGGCGTGGTAACGCTGTCCGAACGCCATGGCGGCCAGCATGTCACGCCGGAGAGTTTCGAGGCGATGGTCGTTGAAGTTCAGGGCATGCTCGACAAATTCGACTGCCCGGAAATCCACACGCTCGACAATCCCGGCGACGAGAACGGCTTCCACCTGATCGGCACATCCGGCACGGTAACGACGCTCGCCGGCGTCCATCTCGACCTGCCGCGGTATGACCGCCGTAAAGTCGATGGGTTGTGGCTGTCGGATGACGAGGTTTCGGCCATGCAGGCACGGCTTCTCTCCTGGGATTTCACAGCGCGTGCCGCCAACCCCTGCATCGGCCCGGATCGCGCCGACCTGGTGCTGGCCGGTTGTGCCATCCTCGAAGCCATTCGCCGCCGCTGGCCGTCGGAACGGATGCGCGTTGCTGACAGGGGCCTGCGCGAAGGCTTGCTCACCGACATGATGGCCGATGACGGCGTCTGGCGGCGCGGCCGCGCCCGCCGGCCTGCGCGCGGCCCCGCTCCGTACGCTTCCCATGAAGGAAAGACCCAATGACAAAACCCCCGATCGGCGGAAACCGCACCGGGCGCAAGCTTGGCCAGAAGGTCAAGAAGGGCAAGCTGAAGGCGTCGTCGCGGCGTTGGATCGAGCGGCATATCAACGATCCCTACGTCCAGCGTGCCCAACTCGAAGGCTATCGCGCCCGCGCCGCGTTCAAGCTGCTCGAAATCGACGAGAAGCACAAGATTCTCTCCGGTGCGCGGCGCATCATCGATCTCGGCGCCGCTCCCGGGAGCTGGTCTCAGATCGCCGCCAACGTGACGCGGTCGACCGACGCGGAGCCGAAGGTCGTCGCCATTGATTTTCTGGCGATGGATCCGCTGCCGGGCGTCCATATCTTCCAGCTCGATTTTCTCGACCCGACGGCGCCGGACAAGATCATGGAGGCCCTCGGCGGCGCGCCGGACCTCGTTCTCTCCGACATGGCGGCTCCGACGACGGGCCACCGCCAGACCGACCATATCCGCACCATGCATCTCTGCGAGGTCGCAGCCTATTTTGCCATCGACGTTCTGGCGCCGGGCGGCCATTTCCTGGCGAAGACCTTCCAGGGCGGAACCGAGCGCGAGCTTCTCAATCTCCTCAAGCAGAATTTCAAGCAGGTGATCCATGTGAAGCCTGCCTCATCGCGGGCGGAATCGGTCGAAATGTTCCTGCTTGCCAAGGGTTTCAAGGGACGCCAGGCGGATGGCGGGGCGAGCCGTGAAGACGTCTCGGAAGATCTCGACGAAGCGCCGGCGGAGTAATGCCATGCTTCTTTACGTGACCATCGGCTCCAACAATCTTGAGCGTGCACAGGTTTTCTACGATGCGGCCTTGGCTCCGCTCGGGCTGAAACGCCGCAAGCAGGACGATGTCGAGATCGGCTATGGCGCCGAAAACGATAGCCGCTGCCGGCTGTGGGTCGTCACGCCCCATGACCGGAATGCCGCAACGATCGGCAATGGTTCGATGGTGGCGCTCGACGCTCAGAGCCGGGCGGATGTCGACGCATTCTATAAGGCGGCACTGGCTCATGGCGGCACCGATGAGGGCGCGCCAGGCCTCAGACCTTTCCATGAGAATTTCTACGCGGCCTATGTCCGCGATCCCGATGGCAACAAGCTCTCGGCGGTCTGTGAACGACCGGAATAGGCATTCCCCCGCTATTTGACGGCAATCGTTTCCG
Source organism: Rhizobium giardinii bv. giardinii H152 (assembly GCF_000379605.1). Lineage (GTDB taxonomy): Bacteria > Pseudomonadota > Alphaproteobacteria > Rhizobiales > Rhizobiaceae > Pararhizobium > Pararhizobium giardinii. The sequence goes on from NZ_KB902757.1 coordinate 19,082, forward strand.
TTTCCGGCTCCTGGTGCCTCCGGTGGCCGGAAACCGAGGCGCCGGCCGTCTTCGACATGCCGATCAGCGGGATGACTGCCGAAAGCGTAATGGCCGAGATCAGCATGAAGGCGATCTGGAAATCCCTCAGTTCCAGCGTCGATTCCGTGAGCGTCGTCTCGATTTCGAGGATCGCGCCGGCGACGGCAACGCCCAAGGCAAGGCTCATCTGCTGCAAGACCGCGCTCATCGCGGTCGCCTTGCTGGCATCGGAATCTGGAATGTCGGCGAAGGAAAGCGCGTTGACGCTGGTGAAGAAGAACGAGCGGGCAAAGCCGCCCATGAGCAGGATGAACGCCATCACCAGATAGGGCGTTGCCGGGGTAAAGAGGCCGTTGGTGAAGGTCAGCACCGTGCCGGTGACGCAGGCGACGATCAGCGTTGTCCGGAAGCCGGCGAAGATCAGCACGCGCTTGGCAAAAAATTTCGTCGTCAGCGCCCCGATGGCGCCGACGAAGGTGATCATGCCGGATTGGAACGGTGTCAGGCCGAAGCCGACCTGCAGCATCAGCGGCATGAGGAAAGGCACCGCGCCGACCGAGATGCGAAACAGTGTCCCGCCGATCGCCGCGGCGCGGAAGGCGCTGTCCTTGAATAGGTTGAGGTCGAGCAGCGGCGCCGGGTGCCGCCGCGCATGGCGGACATAGAGAAAGCCGCAAGCAAGGCCGATGACGGCGGCCGCGGCACCGATCTGCGGCGGCAGCGCCGGCAGGCTCATCACCGACAGGCCGAACATTGTGCCGGAGGCGGCTATCGCACTCAGAAAGAAGCCCTTGATGTCGATCGGCGGCGGTGCGGCGCTGTTGATTTCCGGCAGGTAGATGCCCGACAGGATGTAGCCGGCGACGCCGACCGGCACGTTGATGAGAAAGATCCAGTGCCAGGAAAAATAGGTGGTGATGAAACCGCCGAGCGGCGGTCCCGCCAATGGGCCGACCAGGGCCGGGATCGTCAGCAGCGCCATGGCGCCGACCAGTTCGCTGCGCCGCGTGCTGCGAACCAGGACGAGGCGCGCGACCGGCGTCATCATCGCCCCGCCCATGCCCTGCAGGAAGCGTGCGAGAACGAAGGCAAGGAGGCTGCCGGCGAAGGCACAGAAGATCGAACCGAGGATGAAGACGAGGATGGCCGCGCGAAACACCCGCTTTGCGCCGAACCGGTCGGCCATCCAGCCGCTCAAGGGAATGAAGATCGCCAGCGACACCATGTAGGAGGTCAGCGCCAGCTTCAGCGTGATCGGTCCGACGCCGAGGTCATGGGCGATCGCGGGCAGCGAGGTCGCAATGACGGTGGAGTCCATCTGCTCCATGAACAGAGCGACGGCGAGGATCATCGGAACGATGCGATTCATGCAAACGGCCTTGGATGGGTACGGCTGAGCGATCGGAACATAGTCTCTTTCGCGCGAAAATCCCGTTACCGCGCTCAACTTGCGATCACATCCGTGTGAGGCCGCCCACTTCCTCTGTCAAGACCCTAGATGTTGCCTTGCCGAATGGAGGCTGCGGCGCTCCAATTCCGGTAACGGAGGGAGACCATTCATGACCACATCGATTTCCTTGAGCCGCCGCACACTGTTTGGCGCGGCAGCAGCAGGTGCATTGGCAATGCCTTTTGTTTGAAACAGGGCCGCCTTTGCGCAGAGCGAACCGAAAGCAGACGGAATGACATCACTGGCAGGCAGGACCGATACCTTCAGGATCGGTACCTTCAACGTCACGGTCATCAGCGACGGAATCCGCGTCGGTGAGAAACCGGCAGAAACCTTCGGCACCGACCAGGCGCCGGAAACGGTTGGCGAGTTGCTGAAGGCGAATTTTCTGCCAACCGACAAGTTCGTCAACGGCTTTTCGCCGACCCTGGTCGATACCGGGTCGGACGTCGTCCTGTTCGACACCGGTCTCGGCGAGGGCGGGCGGCAGGCCGGTGCGGGACGTTTGCTCGAAGGCTTGAAGGCGGCCGGCTATACGCCGGACCAGGTCAGCGTCGTCGTCATCACCCATATGCATGGTGACCATATCGGCGGGCTGATGGAGGGCGGCGCACCGGCCTTCAAAAGTGCCCGCTATGTCGCCGGCCAGGCGGAGTTCGATTTCTGGAAGGACGAGGCCCGTGTCGGAACCCCGGCCGAGAACGGGCACAAGGGCGTCTTGAAAAATGTCGTGCCGCTCGCGGAAAAGACGGCGTTCATTGGTGACGGCGCGGACGTGGTTCCGGGCATCACCGCCATGGCTGCCTTCGGCCATTCGCCGGGTCATATGATCTTCAGGATCGAGTCGGAAGGCAAGGGACTGGTGCTCACCGCCGACACCGCCAATCATTTCGTGCTGTCGCTGCAGCGGCCGGACTGGGAAGTGAAGTTCGACATGGATAAGGCGCAGGCCGCCGCGACGCGCAAAAAGGTCTTCGACATGATTGCCACCGACCGGTTGCCCTTCGTCGGTTACCACATGCCGTTCCCCTCGGTCGGTTTCATCGAAAGGATCGACCAGGGCTATCGCTTCGTGCCGGAGACCTATCAGTTCGAAATCTGATCCGCCTGCGATCATGCATTGCACCAAAATCTTGGCAGGCCCGGCGTTTTCGCCGGGCCTTTGCACTTTCCATCCCGTCATATCCGTGTTACGAGCCCTCGCCAACTTCCAAGAAACTCTTGCAAGTCTTTCCGGACCGTTTCCCAAGACCGTCCGCGGAGCGTTTCATCTATTGAAGGGATTGGCCATGGCTCGCATCATTGAAACGGCAACCGGTCTGGAGGCTCTGACCTTCGACGACGTGCTCCTTCAACCGGGACATTCCGAGGTCATGCCGGGGCAGACGAACATCGCCACTCGCATCGCCCAGGACATCGACCTCAACCTTCCGATCCTGTCCTCCGCCATGGATACCGTCACCGAAGGCCGTCTGGCCATCGCCATGGCGCAGGCGGGCGGCATCGGCGTCATCCACCGCAATCTGACGCCGGTCGAGCAGGCCGAACAGGTTCGCCAGGTCAAGAAGTTCGAAAGCGGGATGGTCGTCAATCCGGTGACCATCGGCCCCGATGCCACGCTTGCCGATGCGCTCGCCCTGATGAAGATGTACTCGATCTCCGGCATCCCGGTCGTTGAGAATGCAAGCGGCGGCAAGCCCGGTCGTCTCGTTGGCATCCTCACCAACCGCGACGTCCGCTTCGCGTCGGATCCGACGCAGAAGATCTATGAACTGATGACCCGGGAAAACCTCATCACGGTCAAGGAAAACGTCGACCAGCAGGAAGCCAAGCGCCTTCTGCATACGCATCGCATCGAAAAGCTGCTCGTCGTCGACGGCGGCGGGCGTTGCGTCGGCCTGATCACGGTCAAGGACATCGAGAAGTCGCAACTCAATCCGAATGCTTCCAAGGATGCGCAGGGGCGCCTGCGTGCCGCAGCCGCCATCAGCGTCGGAGACGATGGTATCGAACGGGCCGAGCGGCTGATCGAAGCCGGTGTCGACCTGATCGTTGTCGACACGGCGCATGGCCATTCCCAGCGTGTCCTCGATGCGGTGACCAAGGTCAAGACGATGTCGAACTCGGTGCGCATCATGGCCGGCAACGTCGCCACCGCCGATGGTACCAGGGCGCTCATCGATGCCGGCGCTGACGCGGTCAAAGTCGGTATCGGCCCTGGCTCGATCTGCACCACCCGCATCGTCGCCGGTGTCGGGGTACCGCAACTCGCGGCCATCATGGCAGCGGTCGAAGCTGCGCAGGCGTCGGGTATTCCGGTCATTGCCGATGGCGGTATCAAGTTCTCCGGCGATCTGGCCAAGGCCATCGCCGCCGGCGCATCCGCCTGCATGATCGGCTCGCTGCTCGCCGGTACCGACGAAAGCCCGGGTGAGGTGTTCCTCTATCAGGGCCGTTCGTTCAAGGCCTATCGCGGCATGGGGTCGGTCGGCGCCATGGCGCGCGGCTCGGCGGACCGTTATTTCCAGGCGGAAGTGCGCGACACGCTGAAGCTCGTGCCGGAAGGCATCGAAGGCCAGGTGCCCTACAAGGGCCCGGTCTCCGGCGTGCTGCACCAGCTGGCCGGCGGCCTCAAGGCCTCGATGGGCTATGTCGGCGGTAAGACCATCAAGGACTTCCAGGAGCGCGCCACCTTCGTGCGCATCTCCGGCGCCGGCCTGCGCGAAAGCCATGCCCATGATGTGACGATCACGCGCGAAAGCCCGAACTATCCGGGCGCGGCTTGAGAATAGCCTGAGGCGCTACAAGACGTTGGAAAGCGGCGGAGATGTCTTCGCCGCTTTTTTATTGATCTCAATGCCCGAGCGACCGGCGCAGTGCCTCGCTGCCATAATGATGGCCCTTGACCTCATAGCCCAGGACCGGAACGAGCGGCGCGAACATCAGGATGATGAGACAGAGCGTCATGCTGACGCCGGCGGCAGCGCAGGCGACCGAGAGTATGACGATCGCCGTCATGCCGGCCATGAGCCAGAGATAGAACGTTTCCATCTTGCGCAGCAGATAGACGTAGAAACCGAAGATCAGCGATATATAGGCAAAGACCGGTATGGCGACGGTGAGAACCGCCGCCACCGCGCCGATATGGGCCTTGTGCTCGATATAATAGGCGGCGACGTGGAGACCGGCGCCGGTGGCGGCAATGGCGGCGAAGACCAGCATGTTGCCGTAGCCCCAGACGAAGGAACGGTTGCGGAAGACATGCAGCACCCGCCCCGCCGGCAGCAGGAAGTATAGCCACCACATGCCGAATGTCAGGCCGGTGCCGGCAATGCAGACGAGAATGGCGTCGAGGTTCCAGCCCTGTTCGCCGGTGATCGCCGAAATCGACGCGACCGTGCCGACGACGCCTTCGCCGAGCGTGATGATCGCCAGCAGGCCGTAGCGCTCGGCTATGTGATGCGCATGCCAGGGGGTGCCGCCATTCGTGCGTTCGGCGATGACCGGGCCGAGCATTTCGATCAGGGTCAGTGTTACGACACACAGGGCCGTTGCGACCAGCGGCATGTCGATGAAGATGGAGATGACCCAGCCGATCTGGGCGATGGAGATGGCGGTCACGTAGGTGAGGCAGGCCTTGCGCCGCTCCGGGTTCTGCCGGGCAGCCCGCAGCCACTGGAAAATCATCGCTATGCGCATCACGACGTAACCGAGCACCATGACGCTGTTGTTCACATGTTCGCCATGATCGATCGTTTCGAACATCTGCGGCAGGCCGAGCGCGAGGATGAGCACGCCGACCATCTGGATCATGGTGGTCACCCGGTAGACCCAATCGTCGGTGTCGAAGGCGGAGGCGAACCAGGAAAAATTCACCCAGGCCCAGCAGACCGCGAACATCGCAAAGCCGAAGCCCATCAGCCCGGAGGCGTAATGGCCTTCCGCGAGAAAGTGGGCAAGCTGCGAGGCGGCAAGGCCAAAGGCGATGACGAAAGTGAGGTCGAAGAGAAGTTCGAGCGGCGTCGCCACGCGGTGATGCTCATGCGGGTCGCGTCCGGTCATTGCCGAGACATGATGGTGGGGAAGCGGCTCGGCGGCGTTTTCGGACATTCGTATTCCACTCGTCATTGGCGGGCGCTGGTCAAGGCTCCGGTGTTGCAGCATGGACCGAACTTCCCTTATCGGCGAAATGGGAGTCAAGCCGTCCGAGGTTCTGGATTTGGGCCGCCGGCGCCATAATCATCGCCTGGCTGGGCGCTCTTCGCCGCGCATCTCGTCACGTTCTGACCGCGAACCGTCGTCACATTCTGTTGCATTGCGCAGTGCACAAGGCTGGATTATCATCATCACGGCAGGAAGAAGATGCCGCTTGCATTCGACAAGCATTTGAAACAAATAGCATATTGACCTTCGACAGTCTTTCCGCATTACGAAAACTTAATCTGTGAAAACGGAACATCCGCCCGGACGTTGCCTGTTCGCATTCGCAGCATTCCAGAGGTAAGCATCCGGTGAGCACCATTCCGACAGAAAAGACCGTGCTGGTATTTCAGGGCGGCGGCGCTCTCGGCGCCTATCAGGCCGGCGCCTACGAGGCGCTGCACGAGGCCGGTATCCGGCCCGATTGGCTCGCCGGCATCTCGATCGGCTCAATCAATTCGGCGATCATCGCCGGAAGCCCGGTCAACCGCCGCATCGAAAATCTGCGCACCTTCTGGCATCGCGTTTCCTCCGGTCTTTCCGGCCATTTTCTTGGAAACGGCGATGTGATGCGCAAGTGGTTCAACGAATCCTCCGCCTTTTTGGGCTCGCTGACCGGCGTTCCCGGTTTCTTCAAGCCGCGCGCTTTCACCCCTTGGAATATTCCGGGCGATCCGATGGCGGCCATCAGCCTCTACGACACCGCGCCGCTTGCGGAAACGCTTGCCGAACTCGTCGATTTCGACCTGATCAATTCCGGCGCCATCCGTCTCAGCCTCGGTGCCGTCGATGTCGTGAGCGGCAACTTCAACTATTTCGATAATAATGAGTGCGCCTTTTCGGCGAAGCACGTGGCGGCCTCCGGTGCTTTGCCTCCGGGTTTCGCGCCGGTCCAAATCGACGGCCGGTATTATTGGGACGGCGGCATCGTTTCCAACACGCCGTTGCAGCGGATTCTTTCAGGCTCTGAACTGGAAAGCGATCTCTGCATCTTCCAGGTCGACCTGTTCAGCGCGAGGGGCCAGTTGCCGAAGGATCTTTTCGACGTTCAGGCGCGCGAGAAGGAAATCCGCTATTCTAGCCGCACACGCTTGAACACCGACCAGTTCCGCAAGCTGCAAGGCATCCGCATGGCTGCCAAGCGGTTGATGGAAAAGCTGCCGGACGAACTGAAGGACGATCCCGATGCGCAGGTCCTGGAAAAGATCGGCAATGATTGCGCCGTCACGTTGGTGCACCTGATCTATCGCCACGCCGCCTATGAAAGCCAGTCCAAGGACTACGAGTTTTCCCGCCTGTCCGTGGAGGAGCACTGGAAGGCCGGGCATGACGATGTGGTCGAAACGCTGAACCACCCGGATTGGCAGAACCGCACTCGCCCCAGGAATGGCATCCGTGTCTTTGACCTTGCCGAACAACGGCAGCGCAGGAGCAAACCATGAAGATCGAAGATGTGGTCCGCAATGCCTTCGCGATGCCGCTGACCAGCCCGTCCTATCCGCCGGGGCCATACCGCTTCGTCAATCGCGAATACATGATCATTACCTACCGCACCGATCCGCAGGCTTTGCGCCGCGTGGTGCCGGAGCCGCTGCAACTCGGTGAGCCGCTGGTGAAATACGAGTTCATCCGCATGCCCGATTCGACCGGCTTCGGCGACTACACCGAATCCGGCCAGGTCATCCCGGTCACGTATCAGGGTGTGCATGGCGGCTATGTCCACTCCATGTACCTCAACGACGACGCGCCGATCGCCGGCGGTCGGGAGATCTGGGGTTTTCCAAAGAAACTCGCCGAACCCTCGCTGACATCGGTCAAGGATGCACTGGTCGGCACGCTCGACTATGGCGGCCAGCGGGTAGCGACGGCGACGATGGGTTTCAAGCACCGCACGCTCGACGCGGCGAAGGTTCTGGAGACGCTGAAGCAGCCGAATTTCATGCTGAAGATCATGCCGCATGTCGATTGCACGCCGCGCATCTGCGAACTGGTTCGATACTATCTCGAAGACGTGACCGTGAAGGGCGCGTGGGAAGGGCCGGGCGCGCTGGCGCTGTTTCCGCATGCGCTGGCGCCGGTTGCCGATCTGCCGGTGCTTGAAGTCAGATCCGCCGTCCATATTCTCTCGGACCTGACGCTTGGACTCGGCGAAGTGGTCCATGATTATCTTGCAAAATAGGGAGTTAAGTCCATGAAGCTCAAAGACAAGGTCTGCATCGTCACCGGCTCTGCCAGCGGCATCGGCCTGGCGATCGCCAAAAAATACGTGTCGGAAGGCGCCAAGGTCGTCATCGCCGATCTGAAGCTCGAGGCGGCCGAGGCGACGGCGAAAGATCTGACGGCGGCAGGACCGGGCGAGGCGATTGGCCTTGCGATGGACGTCACCAGCGAGGAAGCCGTCAATTCCGGCGTCGCTACGGTCGTAGAAAAATGGGGCAGGGTGGATGTGCTGGTTTCCAATGCCGGCATCCAGATCGTCAACAAGATCGAGGACTATGCATTTTCCGACTGGAAGAAGATGCTTGCCATCCATCTCGACGGCGCCTTCCTCACCACCAAGGCCTGCATCCCGCACATGAAGGCACAGAAGGGCGGCGCGATCATCTATATGGGTTCGGTGCATTCGCACGAGGCTTCGCCGTTGAAATCGGCGTATGTCACGGCCAAGCACGGCCTGCTCGGTCTTGCCCGCGTCGTCGCCAAGGAAGGCGGACCGGACGGCGTGCGCGCCAATGTCATCTGCCCCGGCTTCGTCAAAACGCCGCTCGTCGAGAAGCAGATCCCGGAACAGGCCCAGAGGCTCGGGATGTCCGAGGAGGAGGTCGTCAAGAAAATGATGCTCGGCGGCACCGTCGACACGCAATTCACCACGGTCGATGACGTCGCCGAAGTGGCACTGCTGTTTGCCGGTTTCGAGACCAATGCGCTGACCGGCCAGTCGCTCGTCGTCAGCCACGGCTGGTACATGCAGTAAGACCGGCGGCCGGAAGCGCGGACCCTGCCACGCTTCCGGTTTGTCGCGGTTCTGATACACTTTGAAGATGCAATTTCCGCACCTTTCTCGTGGCTTGACTTTAATCAACGTCGCACCGCTCGTTCTGGTGCACCGTCGCCTTGGCATTGTGCAGGCACTGCAGAGATGCCTTGGACGCCCTTGCGGCAAACAGGAGGACCGGTAGATGACGGCTATGATGAAAGCAGCGGTGGTAAGAGAATTTGGCAAGCCTCTGGCAATAGAGGAGCTTCCGATTCCGGATCCCGGCCCGGACCAAATTCTGGTGCGATACCAGGCGACCGGCGTGTGCCACACGGATTTGCATGCCGCGCAGGGGGATTGGCCGGTTAAACCGAGCCCGCCCTTCATTCCCGGTCATGAAGGAACCGGCTTCGTAGCCAAGGTCGGTGCGAACGTCAGGCGTATCAAGGAAGGTGACCGCGTTGGCGTCCCGTGGCTGCACACGGCCTGCGGCTGCTGCAATCCTTGCCGCACCGGCTGGGAGACGTTGTGCGGTCAACAGCAGAACACCGGCTACTCCGTCAACGGCACCTTTGCCGAATATGGCCTTGCAGATCCCGCTTTCGTCGGACGTTTACCGGATAATCTTGCATTCGGCCCGGCGGCTCCGGTGTTGTGCGCCGGCGTCACAGTTTACAAAGGATTGAAGGAGACCGAAGTCCGGCCGGGCGAGTGGGTGGCTATTTCCGGTGTTGGTGGTCTCGGGCATATGGCTGTCCAGTATGCCAAGGCCATGGGCATGCATGTCGCGGCGGTTGATATTTTCGAGGACAAGCTTGCGCTCGCCAGACAGATGGGCGCGGATCTGATTGTCGACGCACGCCAGAAGGATGCGGTCGATCGCGTCCAGCAGGCCACGGGCGGCGTCCATGGCGCTCTGGTCACCGCTGTCTCGCCCAAGGCGATGGAGCAGGCTTTCGGCTTCCTGCGCTCCAAGGGGACGATGGCGCTGGTCGGCCTGCCGCCGGGTTACATTTCGCTGCCCGTTTTCGAGACCGTGCTCAAGCGCATCACGGTACGCGGCTCGATTGTCGGCACGCGGCAGGATCTCGAGGAGGCGCTGGAATTCGCCGGGGAAGGAAAGGTCGCGGCTCATTTCAGCTGGGATAAGCTCGAAAATATTAACGCTATCTTCGAGCGCATGGAAAAAGGAGCGATCGACGGGCGTATCGTCTTGGATCTGAGCTAGTCTCGTAAATCCTTACGACACTTCCGAACAGATTGGCCGAGGGTTGCCGCGGTCAATCACTTTCGCGTCAATCCACTCCCCATGACCTTGACCCCTGAACCGATGACACAGATTTCTTGTCATCGGTTCAAGCATCAGGAGGAAGTCATGGAAACGCCCGTCATCACCCAGGCGATGATCAACGCCTATGACGAATACACGCATCTGACCCTCGACCGACGATCGTTCATGCAGAAGCTGACGGTGCTGACAGGGTCGGCCGCGAGTGCGGCCGCGATCGCGCCCTTGCTAGCCGCCAACAGCGCACAGGCGGAAATCGTTCCCGAGGCGGATCCTCGTGTGAAGGGCGAGGATATCACCTATCCGGGCGCCGGCGGCGACATGAAGGGCTATCTCGTGCGGCCGGCCGATGCGTCAGGCAAGCTCCCCGCCGTCATCGTCATCCATGAGAACCGCGGGCTCAATCCGCATATCCGCGATGTCGCCCGCCGCATGGCGCTGGAGGGCTTCGTTGCTCTCGCGCCGGATTTGCTTTCGCCCGCTGGCGGCACGCCTTCGGACGAGGACAAGGCGCGCGAAATGATCGGCGCTCTGGATGGCAAGCAGACGGTCGACAATGCCGCGGCAACCGTGGTCTTCCTGCAGGGCAATGATACAACAACCGGCAAGGTGGGGGCGATCGGCTTCTGCTGGGGCGGCGGCATGGTCAACAATCTGGCCGTTGCGTCGCCCGATCTGAAGGCCGGTGTAGCCTATTACGGTGCCCAGCCGCCGGCTGAGGACGTGCCGAAGATCAAGGCGGCGCTGCTCTTGCACTATGCCGGGCTGGACGAGCGCATCAATGCGGGGATCGAAGCCTACAAGAAGGCCCTGACCGACAGCGGCAAGGATTTCACGATCCACGTCTACGACGGCGTCAATCATGCTTTCAACAACGAGACCTCGGCTGCCCGCTATGACAAGAAAGCTGCCGATCTCGCCTGGGGCCGGACGGTGGAGTTTTTGAAGGCGAAGTTGGGCTGACGGTTGCAGGCCTTCACCGGTGCTCTTGCGGTCGCACCCGGGTTTTGAAAGGCTGCTGCTTCAGGTTGGTGGAAAGCCCCAATCAAGCAACGCGGTTAAGGTTACTGCCGGGATGGAATGATTTGCCCAAAAATGGTCAGCTGCGCCATCTTTGGTGACGCTTCGGATTGGAGTATACGATCCATGTCAACCCGTAGTGGCGTGGCTAAATGACCAAAGCATATTGCATCAGGCATTTACGGCTGTGTTTTTGGGGCCGGGTATCAATATTGGGGAATACAAAAAGGCCGCGCTTCGAAGGAGGCACGGCCTTTTTGTTTTAGCGTGGGCTTACCAGCCGGGCAGCATATGGCTCTGGCGCAGCCGCGGGTAGCGCGGAAAGTTCTTCATGTCGCCATCCAGATCATCGGTCGCTGACGTCGGCGTGATGTTGTCGAGACAGGCGGTGATGTGATTGGTGATCGCATTCGACAGCGACGGCGACAGGCCGGGCCGCTTCATGATGCCGATCTGTACCGGCGCCAGCGCCGGGAAGCCGTCGGCCTGGGTCAGCACCTTCATGCCGGTGCGCAGCGCCGATTCCGGCAGTACCGACACCGCCATGCCGGCGAGCACTGCCGCCGCGACAACGGTCGATGACCAGCTGGTGAACAGGATGTTGTATTCCTTGCCGGTCGCATCAAGCGCCGAGCAGGCGGCCTGCCGCCACAGGCAGTCGCGTTTTCCCACGGCGAGCGGCACCGGCGCGTTTTCCGGCAGCGGGTGGTTGATCGAGCTCACCCAGCAGAGCGGTTCGGTCCGCACCACATCCGAGGCGCGGGCGCGCGGGTTGTGGGTGACGAGCGCGATATCGAGATCGCCCTTGGCCATCTTCTCGGCGAGGTCCACCGAGGGCTCGCAGACGATGAAGAGTTCGACGTTCGGATGGGTCTTGGCGAAGCGGACGATGATCTCCGGCATGTAGCGGTCGGCGTAGTCGTCGGGCGTGCCGATCCGCAGCGTTCCTTCCAGCCGGTTGTCGTCAAACGAGGCGATCGCCTCGTTGTTGAGACGAATCATCCGCCGCGCGAAGTTCAGGAGGCGATCGCCCTCCGTCGTCAGCCGGTTGCCGCGGCCGTCCTTCGCAAAGAGCTGCTTACCAATCCGTTCCTCCAGCCGGCGCATCTGCATCGAGACGGCAGACTGGGTCTTGAAGACCCGGTCGGCCGCCTTGGTGAAGCTGCCGGTATCCGCGATGGCAACAAAAGTCTGAAGCTGGTCGATATCGAGTGGTGCGGACATGTCCACGCTCCCAAAGGTTACTCATAAAATTGTTTGATGAATATCATTAGAAACATTCGTTGGACTGATCAATAAGGATTTGCGAATCTGACCCTGCAAACGACATCAATCACCGCTTCGGCCCGCATGTGGCGAAGCCGAACCATCATCAAGTTTCGACCCTCCCCCGCGCCGACCTCCCTGCGGCGGGACGGGTCGCTTCGTGCCTGAAAAAAGGAGCAGTATCATGCGCACGACCGACCACACTCTCGATCTAACCCTCACCGGGAAGCTGTCCGCGACGTCCCGCCAGACGGGGCTGACGGGCGTGCTGAAATCGGTATGGCGTCTTCTGCGAAACCGAAAAGCGATCGGCAGCCTGAACGACCTCGATGATCATCAGTTGCTCGATATGGGACTCTGCCGCGAAGAAGTGCACGAGGCGCTGACCTCGTCGTTTTTCGACGATCCCGGCCGTTATCTGGCGCAGGCGTCGCGCAATCGGACGAACACGTTTTACAGGAATGCGCGTCTCGATTGACGGATGCATTCGCTGCGGAATTCCTGAGCGACAGGTCAGGGCTTTCCGCAGCAGTTGAAAGTTTTGTTGCGCGCCTCAGACGTTGAAAGACGTTCCGCGCGACAGGAACGCGCAGCCGCCTCTGTGCGTTACCGTTCCCCGCAGGGTTAGAGCCAATTGCCCTGCTGCTTGCCCGGTGTGCGGTCCCCAAGGCCGGCACCGGGCTTTTTTGTTTGAGGGGTCTGACCGCCTCCACCGCTCTCGATCAGGCGGAGGTGTTTTTCCGATAGGTATCGAACAGACTGTCGATGCTCTTTTGATATTCCTTCTGCGCCTCGATGCCGCTGTCGAACATCGTGTTGAACATCTCGGTAAAGGGCGCCGTCGGATCCTTGTCGGCCGGTTTCTTTTCGGGCTCCTTCGCCGCCGAACCGCCGCTCATCATGTCCTGGAACGCCTTGATGAAGGGGTTCGCGGCGAACATGTCGGGTGCAGGCTCCTGCTTTTGTTCGGGCTTGGCCATGCCGAAGAAATTCTGCATGGCCTGCGTGAAGGGATTGTCGAAGGGATTGGGTGCCGGTTCCGGCTTCTTGGTAAATCCGGATGCCTCCAGCCAAGGCTTCATCATCGCTTCCATCGGCGTGTTGGCAAAGGGGTTGTGCGCGCCGCTCATCTGCCCGGAGGCTTGCTTGAACAGTCCGCCCATGATCGCGCTCGCCATCACCGGCAACATCTGCTTGTAGATTTCCTGCCCGATGCCGGTCATCTGGGCTGCCTGCGCGGCGATCGCCCGCGACATCTCCTTGGAGCCGAAAAGCTGATCGAGAATGCCGTTGCCATCGGCCATGCCCTGCGGCGTGAAGGCCTTGCTCATGTCCTCGAAATACGGCGCATAGTTGCCGCTGGACATGGCGGTCAGGAAGGCGCCGAAATCATAGGGGTTGGTGGCGTTGCGCTTGAACGCGGTGGAGAAGGCCGGCATCAGCGCGGCGGTCGCCTTGGCCATCTGTTCCTGGGCAAGGCCGAATTGCTTGGCCATCACGTCAATGGCATTGCCGTTCTGCGCCTGCATCATCATGTCAAAAAGCGGAATCATCTCCAGTCCTCTCCTGCGGGCGATACGACGCATGTCGTTGCACTATAACGGGAAAAAGCGGGCTGGGAACGTTTTTTATTAGCCGGGACAGACGCAGTGCCAATGCGGCTCGCCCGGGCGAGGCCGTCGACACTCCCAAAGCGAGCTGGTGGTGCTATTGATAGGCGCCATTTTGAAGATCGGACAAACACATGAAGCCGCCCATCATCGAGGTCATTGCCGAAAATCCCGCGCCGGAGCACTGTGCAGCAATCGTTGCGCCGCTCGCCGCGTACAATCAGGCAAGGAAGGGCTCAGTCGAGGAGAAGGCGGATTTCGCGATCCTCATCCGCGAGCCTGACACGCAAGAGGTCGTCGGCGGCCTTTACGGCGTGGACGGCTATGGCTGGGCTTTTGTCAAATATCTGGCGATAGCGGATGAGTATCGCGGCCAGGGGCTTGGCTCGCGCCTGATCCAGGAAGCCGAGACCCTTGCCCGCGCGCGCGGGTATATCGGCGTCTGGCTGGATACGTTCGAGTTCCAGGCTAGGCCTTTCTACGAAAAGCTCGGCTATCAGGTGTTCGGCGAGCTTGAAGGCGGGCCGAACGCCATTCCCCGGTACTTCCTGAAGAAACGCTTCTAGCGGCTCAATACTGGTACTCGGTGAAAACCGGATCGACCGAGCGGTTCCAGCGGCCATTGTAAAGCGAAAGCAAATCCTCGGCGAGCGTCGCCTTCTTTGCCAACACCTCATCCAGCGGCGCAAGGAAGATGCTTTCATCGACCTCGTCGCCGTTCAGCCGGTTGCGGTTCTTCAGGCCGAGGCGGGAAATCGACAGGACCTCGCGGGCGATGTCGAACAGCGGAGCGCCCCTGTGCGTCGCAGCCAGCGCCTTCGCCGGCACCGCGTCGCGCATGGCGATCGTATCTTCATAGGTCCACGAGTGCGTCAGGTCCTCGGCCGCATCGAGCGCTGCATCGTCATAAAGCAGACCGACCCAGAAGGCCGGCAGCGCGCAGATGCGCCGCCACGGCCCGCCGTCGGCGCCGCGCATCTCGAGGAAGCGCTTCAGCCGCACGTCGGGGAACAGCGTCGAGAGATGATTGGTCCAGTCGCCCATATTGGGCTGCCAGTCGGCGAGTTCGCCCTTCAAGGCGCCGTTCATGAACTGGCGGAAGGTGACGTGCGTACAGTCGTGGTAGCGGCCGTCGCGCACGACGAAATACATCGGCACGTCGAGCGCCCATTTGACATAATCCTCGAAGCCGAAATCCGCGTTGAATGCGGCAGGCAATACGCCGGCGCGCTGGTTGTCGGTGTCGCGCCAGATACTGCCGCGCCAGGAGAGCAGTCCGTTCGGCTTGCCGTCGGTGAAAGGCGAGCTGGCAAACAGCGCCGTCGACAACGGCTGCAGCTTCAGTGACACCTGCATCTTGCGGCGCATGTCCTCTTCGGAGGAGAAGTCGAGATTCACCTGGATCGTGCAGGTGCGGTACATCATGTCCAGCCCCTGGGTGCCGACCTTCGGCATGTAGCGGCTCATGATGTCGTAGCGGGATTTTGGCATGCGCGGCGTTTCCGCGAACGTCCATTTCGGCGAACCGCCGATGCCGAGGAAACGGATACCGAGCGGCTCGGCGATCTCGCGCAGCACGGCCAAATGCTGGTTGGATTCCTTGCAGGTCTGGTGCAGGTTTTCGAGCGGCGCGCCCGAAAGCTCGAACTGGCCGCCGGGCTCCAGCGAGATCGCGCCCAGGCCGGACTGTTCGGCAAGCCCGATGATATTGCCGGCGTCGATGATCGGCTCCCAGCCGCTCTTTTCCGCCATCCCGTTCAGAAGCGCCGAGATGCTGGCCTCGCCGAAATAGGGCACAGGGCTGTTGTCGGCCTTGAAGAAGGCGAACTTCTCGTGCTCGGTTCCGATGCGGAACCTGTCCTTCGGCTTGTTGCCCTGGGCGAGATATTCGGTCAGGTCTGCGATGGAACTGACCGGCGTCTGGTCGGTGGTATCTCTGGCCATGGGCGTCTTCTTTTGAACAGGCGGAACCTGCCGGACGGCAGATATCAGGAGGGTGATTGAACCGGATTGAGGTGTGGTGCAAGCAAAATTGTTTCAAGGCTGGTTCAAATTTTCAACACCTTGCCGGCGCCAAAAAGACACAGTCGCTACCGCCAGTCGCCAATAGCGGCCTGGATAACGGCCATGGCCGCGACTGCCGCGGTATCGGCTCGAAGGATCCGCGGCCCGAGCGGTATGGCGGTGACGAAGTCGAGGCTGCGCAGCAAGGTGCGCTCTGCATCGGAAAAGCCGCCTTCCGGGCCGATCAGCAGAGCCAGCCTCATCTCTTTCACGGACGCAAGGATCGGCAGCGGATTTTGTCCGGCATCTCCCTCGTCGCAGAAGATGATGCGCCGTTCCTTTGGCCAGGCCTCCAGGACATCTTCCAGCTTGCGGGGCTCAAGCACCTGCGGAATGCCGAGCACGCCGCATTGCTCGGCCGCTTCGATGACATTGGCCCGGACCCGGTCCATGCTGGTGATCTTGCCCTGCACGTGCTGCGTCATCACCGGCTGCAGCAACCCGGCGCCCATTTCGACGGCCTTCTGGACGAGATAATCGAGCCTGCCGACCTTTAGCGGCGCGAACAGGTAGTGAAGGTCACAGGGCGCCGGCTGCGGCCGCGTCTGCTCGGTTGCGGTCAAGAGCAGGCGCTTCTTGCTCGGCAAGGAAAGCTCCGCCCGCCATTCGCCGTCGCGGCCGTTGAAGACGAGAACGGCATCGCCTGCTTCAAAGCGCAGTACGTTGACGAGGTAGTTGAACTGTTCCTTGGCCGCTTCGTAAACGGCGCCCATGGAGAGTGGCGCGTCGATGAAAAGCCGCTGCATGCGGAAATTGGCACGCATTGTCAGATCCTTTAGATGAACAGCGCCGCGAGGATAGAGTAGACGACTGCTGAAAGCATTGCCGAAAACGGGACAGTGATGATCCACGCTGCAACGATCGTCATGAAGTGCGATCGCCGCACCAGCCGGCGCCGGTGCAACTCCTCCGGGCTGTGCGCAACACGCCGTTCGAAATCCATGTGCCCGGTCTTCTGGCGAACATATTCAAGGCGCCGCTTGGAGTTGCGGGTATACCACTCACGGAAAAAGCCGATCCCGAACACCGCCCCGACGGCCGTATGCGTGGTCGATACAGGCAAGCCGAGTGAGGTTGCCAGAAGGACGGTAATCGCCGTCGCAAAGGCGACGCAATAGGCACGCATCGGATTGAGCTTGGTGATCTCCTCGCCGACGACACGGATCAGTTTTGGTCCGAACAGAAGCAGGCCGCAGGAAATACCGAGTGCGCCGATCAGCATGACCCAGAGCGGCACACGGGCTGTTTCGAGGATTGCTAGACCATTGACGTTTGCCACGATCGCCGAGAGCGGGCCGACGGCATTCGAGACGTCGTTGGCGCCATGGGCGAAGGACAAAAGGGCTGCCGAAAGAATCAGTGGCATTTGAAACAGCTTGCGCAGCGACTGGTTGCGGTTATCGAGCCCCTGAGCTTGGCGGATGATCCATGGCCTGGCCGCAGCTATGGTGAGGGCGAACACGGCCAGGCCGATCAGGATGCCGTTGACCACGGAGACGTTGACGACTTTTTCAAGCCCGATCACCGCAAGATAAGCGGCAAAGGCCCCGGTCATCGCGGCGATCAGGATGGGGGTCCAGAAGATCGCCGCATCGATCTTGTCTTCCCGGTAGATGATAAAGGTCTTGACGAACGCAAGGAGCAGCGCCGCGATGCCGCCGCCGAGGATGGGAGAGACCATCCAGCTTGCCGTTATGCCGGCAAGCGATACCCAGTGCACGGCGGAAAAGCCTGCCGCGGCGACACCCGCGCCGAGGATACTGCCGACGATCGAGTGGGTGGTGGAAATCGGTGCGCCGGACCAAGTGGCGATGTTGATCCACACGGCCGCCGACATCAATGCCGCCATCATCACCCAGACGAAGGAAAGGCCCGCCGGCATCTGGGCAGCGTCGACAATGGCGGCCTCGACGGTGGAGACGACGCGGCCGCCGGCAAACACGGCTCCGGCTACCTCGAAGACAGCAGCGATGACAAGCGCTGCCGTCATCGTGATCGCCCGCGACCCGACCGCCGCGCCGACATTGTTGGTGACGTCGTTGGCGCCGATATTCATCGCCATGTAGCCGGCGATCGCGGCGGCGGCAATGATGATCAGGTAACCCGGCTGCTCGGACACATAGGCAGCGGCAAAAATCATGCTGACGATCAGGAAGAGAAGGCCAAGGCCAACGCCCGCCCAAGGCTTCAGGACATGCTGGGTGGCCTGTTCAGCCAGCGTGACCTTGTCCAGATACTCGTCGAGCGTCGGTTTTTCGAGGCGCGGGCGCGGCTTTGCCACCGTCTGTTCTCCGGTTCATGCCGCAAAGGCGCTGGAAGGCGCAGCGGGATCAGACGTAGCTCGCGTCAGGCTATCCATGTGAGGTCTGGAGCTTATTGTGCCACCGCCTGCGGGAGCGGGTTCATGGTGGCAAGCAGACGCTGTTCAAAGCCCAGAATGATATCCTTGAGCATCGGCTCGGCAACGCGATTGGCGGCTTCCGAAAAGCTTACCCATTCTATCTTCCGGGCGCCCTTTTCGGGGAAATTCTTCTGCATGTTGAGGACGACCAGCGGATAGACCTGCACCATGCATTCGACCTTCAGGCCGGAATCCATGGCTTTGTCGTATACATAGAAACCGATCCGCACTGGATCGGCATCGCCTTTCACTCCAGCCTCTTCATAGGCCTCGCGTGCGGCGGCTTCATGACACATCTTGCCTTCCATGGGCCAACCCTTGGGGATGACCCAGCGACCCGTGTCACGGCTGGTAATGAGCAGCATTTCCGGCGCCGCGCTCTTCTTCTTGAACCGATAACACAGCGCTGCACATTGCATTCTCACCGGACGGCGGAACATCAGGCGTACATCTGCGGCTATGCGATTCAGAATGTTCAACGTCGGGGCATCCCTTCAAAAAAGAATCAATCAATCTGCAATATCGCTTGATTATGCTCGCTTTATGCGGCCTGTAAACGAGCAGATTTTATGAAACACATATAGTATTCGCACCGCCCCTATGAAGCGGGGCGGAGGCGTGCAAGGCGCGCAATTTAGTGAGATTGCGCGGCCAAAATGTGCCGTTCGCGTCCTTTTAGGGCATGTTTGCGGCATTGGCGAGATGCCTACAGAAATTATTTAGCGGTCGCTGTTTATCAGGAAGGTGATGGCCTGGCCGGAGAAGCGCCGGTCTGGCCGCCCCGCTGTTGCAGCCGCAGTTGCGAAATGCGCGCCCATTCCCCCGTCCGTTCTGCCTCGCGGGTTGCCGTGATGATGAAATCGATATGCGCCTGTGCCGCCTCCCGCGCTGCCTGTGCATCACCGGCCATGATGGCCTCGTAGATGGCTTCGTGCTGGGCGAGCAGTTTGTCACCTGCACCCGGCGCGGCGAACAGCATCTCGCGGCTGAAGAAGATGCCGCCGCTCAGCAGCCGGTAGCAGGCCCTCAGCGTATGCAGCAGGATGATGTTGTGGGCCGCTTCGCCGATGGCGCTGTGCAGTTCGACATCGGTCTTGAGCCCGCCTTCGGCCGAACCTGCGAGATGCGCGGCGCGCATCTCTTCCATGATGCGCGTCAACATTTCCTTGTCGAAGCGGGTGGCGCGCCGGGCCGCAAACTCGGCCGTCATGCCCTCCAGTTCGCGGCGATATTCGAGATAATCCTGCGTCGCCTTCTGGTGCCGGCCAATCAGTTCGATCACCGGCTTGGAAAAGATCTGGCCGATGACATCCGCCACGAAGGTGCCGCCGCCGTGATGGCTGATAAGCAGTCCGCGTGCCTCCAGTTCCTTCAACGCCTCGCGTAAAATGGGCCGGGACACGTCGAACCGGCGCGACAACTCCCTTTCGCTTGGCAGCCGCTCGTTGTCGCGCAACACGCCTTCGAGAATCAGGAGTTCGATCTGCTGGATGATTTCGGCGGATGTCCGGCTGTGAGGGATGCGGGCATAGGCATCAATGGTGTCGTCGGTCACGGCGGCTCTCCTTGGCGCCAATCTAGTCACCTGCGCCAAAGTGGTCAATTTCTTTAGCCACTTTGCGAAAAAGTTCTCGGGAACAAAGTTGCAGCTGCGTCAAAGCGTCCTTTCCTTTTTGCTCCACCTGTTGATAAGAGGGTTCTGATTGACGCGTGAGAGGGGAAAACGCCTCATGGGCAAGGGCAGTTTTGCATTTCCGTCGGCACCGGCCCGCGCGCAGGCGCTGGGCGAGATCCATTCGCGTCCCTATGCGCTGGTGACATCGCCGCGAGTCATCTTCCAACTTGCCTTCATGACGGACGGCGGCTCTGCCGTCGATCACGCCGTCCTGTCCGAACTGTCGCGCGCCCGCGGCGTCTCGCCGCCGAGTCGCGAAGCCAACCATCACGCCATGTCCTGGGGGCAGGGCACGCTGCGCTGGGAGCGGCATACCGAATTTTCGACCTATTTCTGGGACGGCGTCATTCCCGACCGTTTCGGCGGCGAGGTGATCACCCACCCGTTTGGCGATGGTTTTTCCCCACCCGGAAACCTGATTTCCGGCATCCGCCTCGAGATCCGGCCGGATACGGAAGAAACCCGCGCGGCGATGAGCGCGTTTGACCCGACCAGTCTCTGTTACAGCGACGTCAAGAACGGTCAGGCCGTGGTGCTCACCGATTTCCGCCAGAACGGTGACGGGCTGACGCAGATCCTTGTCATCGACCGGGGCATGACGGAGGCGGGAACCGGTGCGCTGGTACAGCGACTGCTCGACATCGAGACTTACCGGACGCTCGCCATGCTCGGCCTGCCTTTGGCGCAATCACTGTCGCCGGATATCCGCCGCATCGAAGACGGGCTGACCGGCGTCACCCAGAAGATGCGCGGCAGCGTCCGCGAAAAGGCCGATGAGATGCTTGCCGAGATCACGCTGCTCGCGGCAGAACTGGAGGCGGGCGCTGCCCTCAGCCTCTACCGGTTCGGCGCCAGCCGCGCCTATTACGGCATCGTCCAGGAGCGTATCCGCTCGCTGACGGAGACCGGTGTGCCGGGTTACGAAACCCTCGGCACCTTTCTCGAAAGGCGGCTGGCTCCGGCCATGCGCACCTGTCAGTCGGTCGAAGAACGTCAGGCCAACCTGTCGCGCAAGCTGACGCGTGCGACCGCTCTGCTCAGAAGCTGGGTCGATGTCGAACTGGAACGGCAAAACAGCGTTCTGCTCAATTCCATGGATCGCCGCGCCAAGCTGCAGCTGCGGTTGCAGCAGACTGTCGAGGGCCTGTCGGTCGCCGCCATTTCCTATTATGTCGTCGGCCTGTTCGGCTATCTGGCAAAGGCTTTGGAAAGTGAGGGGCTGCCGGTGAAATCCAGCGTGCTCACAGGTCTCTTCGTACCCGTCGCCGTCATCTCCATGTGGCTCATCGTCCGCTCGATCCGCAAGCATCATGCAGACGAAGACCGGGAAATCCTTTAGGTCTAAGACCGTATCGAAAAAGATTTGGTCTGTTCAAATCCATGGCGAAAGCGGCAAAGAAGGCGAAACTGGACAAGGATGGGCTGACGGTGCTCGGCCTTGAAAGGCTCGTGCAGATCGCGCTGGATGAAGCCGCGCTCAATCCGTCCTTCAAAAAGCGCTTGAATGCGGCCCTTGCCGGCATCGGCGGCGCCGCGGCCGTCGCAAAGCTGATCGACAGCCGTCTCGCCATGCTGGAAAAAGCCCGCACGCGCATCCGCTGGCAGAAGGAGCGCGCCTTCGGCAACGATCTGGAAAGTATCTCGGCCAGCATTGTCAAGGAGTTCGGCGCAGTTGACCCCGGCATGGCGCTGGAGCGGTTGATCCGCTTCGTGCTCGGTTACGAGGGCATTGCCGAGCGCGTCAACGATTCCAGCGGGCGCATTGCGGGAATTTACGGTCAGGCCTGCGAAGCTGCCGGGCGATTGGCGCAGATGGTGCCGACCGATCAGCAGCCGCATATTCCCGCGCTGATCACGCCGGCCCTCGATGGGGTGGACTATCACGGGTTCAACACGCTGCTGGCGGTGCAGGTCGCCGCCGCGCTGCCGCCGGACGTACTGAAAGTGTGGGATGAAGCGCTTGCCGCGGCTATGGAAATACCGGCTGGAACGTCCATTCTGCCCGCCATCGTTTATGTGCGCCGCGCCATTGCCGATGCGCGCGGTGATCTCGACAGCTATGTGGCAATCGAGGAAGCCCTGCCGGAACCTTTGCGCGAGCCGACCATCATCGCCGAACGGTTGCACGCTGCGGGCCGCTATGCGGAGGCGTTGATCTGGGTTCGCAAACACCGCAAGTCCAGGATCGGCTTTGCCCGTCGCGCCGATATCATGAGAGGCGATTTAAAGGCGCTCCCGGATAGGGACCGGCTGGAGGCCGCCATTCTCGACGGTCTGAAGGATCGTTCCGCTTCGCAGGCACTGCGCTGGAAGATCTTCGAGCAAGGGCTCGACGTCGGCATCCTGCGGGAATATATCGCCAAGGCCGGTGATTTCGAGGAATTCGAGGCGCTCGACAAGGCCTTCGCTTTCGTGGAAGCGCACCCCAGTCCCCATGCTGCGCTGCGGTTCTATCTGTCATGGCCACGGCTCGATCTCGCGGCGCGCTATGTCGTCGCAAGAGCCGACGCCTGGGAGGGGGAGTTCCATGAATTTCTTCGGCCCGCTGCCGAGGCCTTCGAGGAGGATCACCCGGCTGCGGCAACCGTTCTCTACCGGACCCTGCTCGAGCGGATCATCGGCCGGGGCCCGTCTGAGGCCTATGGGTACGGTGCTGCCTATCTTGCAAGGCTCTCGGCGCTCGCCGCGCGCCTTGGCGGCAATGACGGATTGATGTCCCATGATGCCTTTGTTGCCGGCCTGCGAAAGGAGTACGGCAGCAGATATCGATTCTGGGAGCTTGTCCCGCCGGAAATTACCGTTCCCAATAGGGCTGCGGCCCGTAGAGCCCCGCCAGATAATCGATGAACAGCCTCACCTTGGCCGGCAGGAACTGGCGGCTGGGGTAGAGGGCGGAGACGAAGAGATTGCTGGAGCCCTCCCAGGCAGGCAAGACCTGCAGCAGCCTGCCGGACTTCAGGTCGCCACCGATATCCCAGGTCGAGCGCAGTGCAATGCCGGCGCCGGAGAGCACGGCTTCGCGCACGACTTCCGACGAATTGGTGATCAGCCGGCCCTGCGGCTTGTAGCTCAGCGACCCCTGCCGGCTTTCCAGCTTCCAGGTGTCGTGGTTGTGCTGGCGCAGGCAGACATGCCGGCCGAGATCATCGACGGTTTCCGGAATGCCGTAACGCTCGATATAGCTGGGCGAGGCGCAGAGGATGCGTCGCACCGGCACCAGCTTACGTGCCACGAGGCTGGAATCGTCGAGTTCGCCGATGCGGATGGCCAGATCGAAACCTTCCGCGACGATGTCGGTGAACTCGTCCGACAAAACGATGTTCACGACAAGTTCGGTATGCATCTCAAGGAAGTGGGCCAGATGCGGCGCGACATGCATGCGGCCGAAGGAGGTCGGCGCCGTGACACGAAGCGTTCCCTGCGGCTGGCCGGAGCGGCCGGAGGCGAAGGCCTCGGCATCCTCGACGCCGGCCAGAACGCCGAGCACGCGATCGTAAAAGCCTTGGCCCGCCTCGGTGAGCGAAATCTGCCGCGTCGTGCGCTGCAGTAGCCGCGTGCCGAGCCGGTCTTCCAGCCGCTTGATGCGCTTGGAGATGACGGTAGGCGAAAAACCGAGCGCGCGGCCGGCGGCCGACATGCTGCCGGTCGCTACGACGCGGGTGAAGACCTCGAGATCGCCCAGGTTTGTCATCAATCTTGACCATTGTTTCGAAAACGGAAAAACTGATTAACATTTGCTGCGTCGTCGTGGTAGTGGTAAAGAAAAAATACCAATCTCGCATCGAGGACGAACCAGGAGGCCGAAATGCCGGAGACGATCGCCTTTCTGGAACCGAAGCAAAGCGTCCTTTCCCGCCGCGCGGCGATCATCGAAGACCTCGCGGACCTTCTGCCCCGCGACTGCCTGATCAGTGAGCGGCGCGGGCTGGTACCCTTCGAAACGGATGCTTTCATCGCCTATCGCCAGGTGCCGCTTGCCGTTGTCCTGCCGGAAACGACGGCTGAGGTGGCGGCAGTGCTGAGATATTGCAGCCGCTACGGCATTCCCGTCGTGCCGCGCGGTGCCGGCACATCGCTGTCCGGCGGGGCGATCCCTCAGGCGGATGCGGTGGTGATCGGCCTGTCGAAGATGTCGCGCATTCTCGATATCGATTTCGCCAACCGCACGGCCACGGTTCAGGCCGGTGTGACCAACCTCAATATTTCCGAAGCCGTTTCGGCCGACGGATTCTTCTATGCGCCGGACCCGAGTTCGCAGCTTGCCTGCACCATCGGCGGCAATATCGGCATGAATTCCGGCGGCGCCCACTGCCTGAAATACGGTGTGACGACCAACAATCTGCTCGGCGTGAAGATGGTGCTGTTTGACGGAACGGTGATCGAACTCGGCGGCAAGGCGCTGGATGCGCCGGGCTATGACCTGCTTGGCCTCGTCTGTGGCTCCGAAGGCCAGCTCGGCATCGTGACCGAGGCGACGGTACGGCTAATCGCCAAGCCGGAAGGGGCGCGCCCGGTGCTCTTCGGCTTTCCTTCCTCGGAAGAAGCCGGTTCCTGCGTCGCCGAAGTCATCGGTTCCGGTATCATCCCGGTCGCCATCGAATTCATGGACAAGCCGGCAATCAGCATCTGCGAGGCCTTCGCGCATGCAGGCTACCCGATGGACGTCGAAGCGTTGTTGATCGTCGAGGTCGAGGGCTCGGAAGCCGAGATGGAGGCGATGCTTTCGAACATCATCGAGATCGCCCGCCGCCATGGCGTCTCGACGATCAAGGAGAGCCAGTCGGCGACAGAGGCGGCGCTGATCTGGAAGGGCCGCAAATCGGCTTTCGGCGCCACCGGCCGCATTGCCGACTATATCTGCATGGACGGCACGGTGCCGCTCGGCCAGCTCTCCCATGTGCTGAAGAAAACCAGCGAGATCATCGACGGATACGGCCTGCGCGTTGCCAACGTCTTTCACGCCGGCGACGGCAACATGCATCCGCTCATTCTCTACAACATCAACGATCCGGAAGATGCCGCGCGCGCGGAAGCTGCGGGCAATGATATCCTCAAGCTCTGCGTCGATGCGGGCGGCTGCCTTACCGGCGAACATGGCGTCGGCATCGAAAAGCGCGACCTGATGCTGCATCAGTTCAGCCAGGCCGATCTCGACCAGCAGATGGCCGCCCGCGCCGCCTTCGACCCGCAATGGATCATGAATCCTTCCAAGGTCTTTCCGCTCGAAGGACGTCCTGCCGCATGATCCCGATATTCGAGCCGGAAACCGAAGCGGAAGCGGCCGGTATCGTCGCCACCATCGCCCGCAATGACCTGACGCTGAAGATAGAGGGCGGCGGAACGCGCTCCGGTCTCGGCAATCCGGTGGCCGCCGACCGGCTCCTCTCGACGCGAAAACTGTCGGGGATCGTTTCGTACAATCCGGCCGAGATGACCATGACCACGAAGGCCGGGACGCCTGTCGCCGAGATCGAGGCAATGCTTGTTGAAAACCGCCAGATGCTCGCCTTCGAGCCGCTCGACCATCGCGGCGTCATGGCGACCGTGGGCGAACCGACGATCGGCGGCGTCTTCGCCACCAACGCTTCCGGCCCCCGCCGCCTGGTGGCGGGTGCTGCACGGGACCACCTGCTCGGCATCCGGTTCGCCAATGGCGCTGGCGAGGTCATCAAGTCCGGAGGCAGGGTGATGAAGAACGTCACCGGGCTCGATCTCGTCAAGCTGCTCTGTGGTTCGCACGGCACTTTGGGGCTTCTGACGGAAGTCACGTTTAAGGTTCTGCCGCTGCCGCCGGCCTCGGCGACGATCGTCGTGTCCGGGCTGGATGATGCGCAAGCCGCAGCCGCCATGGCGCGGGCAATGGCTCTGCCGGTCGAGGTTTCGGGTGCGGCACACCTGCCCGAAAGCGTCCGA
This sequence comes from Rhizobium giardinii bv. giardinii H152, assembly GCF_000379605.1. Classification (GTDB taxonomy): domain Bacteria; phylum Pseudomonadota; class Alphaproteobacteria; order Rhizobiales; family Rhizobiaceae; genus Pararhizobium; species Pararhizobium giardinii. The sequence goes on from NZ_KB902757.1 coordinate 44,967, forward strand.
TCGCGTTTTCTCGGTGGCGGTCTGCCGGACGGCCCGGCAACGGTGCTGAGACTCGAGGGGCTGGCCGCTTCCGTTGTCGTCCGCCGCGAAAAGCTCGTTGCCGCCTTCGCATCGATCGCTCCTGTTGCCGTTCTCGATCACGACGCGACAACATCCCTCTGGCGGGAAGTCCGCGACGTAAAACCCTATGCGGATGCCACGCAAAAGCCGCTCTGGCGTGTTTCCGTCGCCCCCTCCGCCGGCCAGCATCTGGTCGCAGCCCTTCGGCTGGAAGCCGGCGTCGATGCCTTTTACGATTGGCAGGGCGGCCTCGTCTGGCTGCGCATGGAGGCCGACGCCGAGGCAGATCTGCTGCGCCGTTACATCAAGGGCCTCGGTGGCGGACATGCGGCGCTGGTGTGGGCTTCCGATGCCATTCGCGCGAGGACGCCGGCGTTTGAACCGGAAGCTCCGGCAGTTGCCGCGCTGTCGGCACGATTGAAACATAAGTTCGATCCCAAGGGGATTTTCAATCCGGGGAAGATGGGTTTTTGAGTATGACGCGCATCCCGAATACCCCCCTTGAGGGGGAGATGTCACGAAGTGACAGAGGGGGGTATCTCTCCTCCAATGCGGGGGCTTGTTGCTGATGCAAACCAACTTCACCGCCGCCCAGCTCGCCGATCCGCATGTCGCCGAATCCGAATCGATCCTGCGCAAATGCGTGCATTGCGGCTTCTGCACGGCCACCTGTCCGACCTATGTGACGCTCGGCAACGAGCTCGACAGCCCGCGCGGGCGCATCTACCTGATCAAGGACATGCTGGAAAACGGCCGCCCGGCGGACGAGGAAGTGGTCACCCATATCGACCGCTGCCTGTCCTGCCTTGCCTGCATGACCACCTGTCCGTCCGGCGTGAACTATATGCATCTGGTCGATCACGCCCGCGTCCATATCGAAAACATCTACAAGAGGCCGCTGAAAGATCGGCTGGTGCGGGCCACGCTGGCGGCGGTCCTGCCCTATCCCTCACGCTTCCGTCTGGCGCTCAAGGCTGCCCGCCTCGGCCGGCCCTTTGCAGCGTTGCTGAGACGGGTGCCGCCGCTTAAGGCCTTTGGCGTCATGCTCGATCTGGCGCCGCGTCGCATTGCGCCACCGTCCAACGCAGCGCAGCCGGGAACACGGGCGGCAGGCGCTGAAAAGCGCGGCCGCGTCGCCATACTCACGGGCTGCGCCCAACCGGTGCTGAAGCCGGAAATCAACGAGGCGACGATCCGGCTTCTGACGCGGCTCGGTGTCGAGGTCGTGGTGCCGGAGGGCGAGGGCTGTTGCGGAGCGCTCGTCCATCACATGGGCCGCGAGGAACAGGCGCTCGTCTCTGCTCGCCGCAATGTCGACGCCTGGATCAAGGCGGCCGACGAAGGCGGGCTGGACGCGATCGTCATCACCGCCTCCGGCTGCGGCACGACCATCAAGGATTACGGCCACATGCTGCGCCTCGATCCTGCCTATGCGGAAAAGGCCGCACGGGTGTCGGCGCTGGCAAAGGACATCACGGAATATCTGACAAGCCTCGATCTGCCGCGGCAGGAGGCGAAAAACATGACGGTCGCCTACCACTCGGCCTGCTCGATGCAGCACGGCCAGAAGATTACCGTGGCGCCGAAGCTGTTGTTGAAAAACGCCGGCTTTACGGTCCGCGATCCCGCGGAGGGGCATCTCTGTTGCGGTTCGGCCGGAACCTACAACATCCTGCAGCCGGAGATTTCGGCGACGCTGAAGGCGCGCAAGGTCAAGAACATCGAGGCGACCAAGGCCGATATCGTCGCCACCGGCAATATCGGCTGCATCACCCAGATCGCCACCGGCACGAGGATGCCGATCCTGCACACGGTGGAACTGCTCGACTGGGCCTATGGCGGTGAAAAGCCGGCCTTGCTTCAGAAGTGAACGGCACGTCGACGGTGTGGCGGGTCCGAACCGGCAAACAAAAAAGCGCCCGCCGAAGCGGACGCCTTCGATAACTCTCAGTGCCGAGTGATCAGCCGCCGAAGATGGTGCGCAGGATGTCCACGCCGCGATCGTCATAGGAAACATCGCCCTGCTTGTTGCCGGGGCCGATGACGATGACCTTGGTGCCGATGTCGGCACGCTCGTAGAGATGTTCGACATCCTTGTTCATCATGCGGATGCAGCCCGAAGACATGTTCTGGCCGATCGTCCAGGGCTGGTTGGTGCCATGGATGCGGAATCCGGAATCGCTCTTGCCCTTGTAGAGGTAGAGCGCCCGGGCGCCGAGCGGATTGTCGATGCCGCCTTCCTGGTAGGCCGGCAGGATGCGGCCATTCTTGCGTTCGCGGATGATCATTTCCGGCGGCGGCGTCCACCCCGGCCATTCCGCCTTGCGCTGCACCTTGACGACGCCCGACCAGCCGAAGCCTTCGCGACCGACGCCGATGCCGTAGCGGGTGGCCCTGTTCGGACCCTCGATGTAATAGAGGTACTTATTGTTGGTATCGACGATGATGGTGCCGGGCGCCTCATCGGTCGAGAGCCGCACCTTCGTGCGCCAGAATTTCTTCGCCGGCTTCTTTTCCATCGCCACCAGCGTCACGTCCGGCGTGGACTGCGTGGCTGCGGCCTGATTCGGCATGAAGGCCGAAGCGCTCGACGCGCCGAAAGTAACAGCGGCCGCAAACCCGATTGCGGCCAATGTCTGCAAGGCATAGTTCATCGACAGATTTCCCTCATCCGGTCCCAAGCTGGGGCACGCTATTCAATATTGCGTTTTACGCAAGTCTAACGCGTCTTGGATAGAGGAAATCGGGTCGTTATACCTGTTACGTCGGGAGCTGCTGTTGCTGAAAGGCCACGTATTGGCTCCTCGGCGGTTAAGCGACGGCTTAGATCACGACGACCTTGGTACCGATTTTGACGCGCTCGTAGAGGTCGACCACGTCCTCGTTGCGCATGCGGATGCAGCCGGACGAGACGGCAAATCCGATCGACCAGGGAGCGTTGGTGCCGTGGATGCGGTAGAGCGTCGAGCCGAGATACATGGCGCGGGCGCCGAGCGGATTGGCCGGGCCGCCCTCCATGGTGGCTGGCAGATAATGTCCCTTGGCCGCTTCACGGGCGATCATTTCGGATGGCGGCGTCCAGACCGGCCACTCGGATTTGCGGGTCACCTTGTGGACGCCGGCCCATTCGAAGCCCGGCTTGCCGACGCCGACGCCGTAGCGCCGCGCTTGCCCCTTGCCGGTGACGAGATAGAGGAAGCGGCTGTTGGTATCGATGACGATCGTGCCCGGCTTTTCCTGCGTTTCATAGGCAACCGTTTGGGGCAGGAATTGCGGATCGAGCTGGCGCTGCACCGGCTTCTGGGCGCGGGTCATGGCGACCGGTTGCGCGACGGCAACGCCGGAGCGCTTGACGCGGCGCTGGAACAAATACTGTTTTCGGGTGGCGCGCTCGCTCTGAACGTCTATAGGGCGCTGCTGACGGTAGACGACGGGCTGAACGCTGCCGCCGAGCTGGGTGACCCAGGGGGCGGTTAGATCCGGGCTGATGATGACCGGCGGGCGGTTCTGATAGCGGTCCTGTGCTTCCGCAAGGCTGGAAAATGCAACGAACAGGGACGTGGCAAGGATCAGGGTTTTCTTCATCATCGGGCGGACTCGCTACCTTTCGCCGGAACTGTCTCATAGCTCCGCCGTCCGCCGGGCTGGCGGATGGCGGGTGGGGATAGGAACGCCAAGAGAGGCTTGGCGGAATGGGGTGATCGTGGCAGGGGGGAGCGACCGAATGGTAAATAGCGGTTCATTAAAAGGCATTCGGCAAGGTAAAGCTTTGGGTAGGGTTATCGTCCGCTTTCGGACTATGGTTGGCAAATGGTAAAGCACCGAAAAGCAGGGAGAAACGCGTGACGGCAAGGGGTATAATCACCGGCGAGGACGGTCGCGACCGCTGCGCCTGGCATGCCAATCTGGAAGATTACCAGCGTTATCATGACGACGAGTGGGGCCGGCCAATGGCCGACGATATCCGGCTGTTCGAGAAGATCTGCCTCGAAGGGTTCCAGTCTGGCCTGTCCTGGCTGACCATCCTCAGAAAGCGTGAAGCCTTCCGCGCCGCCTTCGCGGGGTTCGACTTCGATGTGGTCGCCACCTTCGGTAACGCCGATGTCGAACGCTGTCTCGCGGACACCGGCATCGTCCGGCATCGCGGCAAGATCGTCTCGACGATCAACAATGCGAAGCGCGCGCAGGAATTGAGGGCCGAATTCGGCACGCTGGCGCGCTATTTCTGGAGCCATGAGCCGGGCGCAAACGAGCGGCCGAAGGCCGTCACCTATGAGACGATAGCCGCCAATCCGACGACGCCGACCTCCGTCATGATATCCAAGGATCTGAAAAAGCGCGGCTGGACCTTCGTCGGCCCGACCACGGTCTATGCCTTCATGCAGGCAATGGGTCTGGTCAACGACCATGTCGAAGGCTGTTGCTGCCGGGAACAGATCGAGCAGATGCGGGCATCTTTCGTGCGCCCGTAAACCGCTCTCGGTCCGATCGTCAGTGCAGGCGGGCCGTCGGTCTGTTGTTCATATAAAGAAGAACCGCGCCGAAGATGACCAGCATGGCGCCGATCACCAGCCATTCCTTGTTGTCCGACATCGGACTGCCAGTAATGATATTGGAACCTTGCAGCATCCAGAGGCCGCCGAGCAATATGACGAAGATGCCGGCAATATTCTTGAATATCTTCATGATGTCCTCCCACACCCTGACAGAATTATGTGCCTGTCATTGTCTCCGGTCAACGTGGGGCGAAAAGAGGTGTTGCGCAGACGCCGGAGACAAACTCCGGCGCCGCTCTTTATGGATGGAGGATCAGCCGCCGTTCCTGGCGAGCCATTCCTTCATCATCCTGATCTCCGCTTCCTGGGCGGAAATGATGTCTTCGGCGAGTTTGCGTAAACGGGCATCCTTGCCGTATTCAAGCTCGATCTTCGCCATGTCGATCGCCCCCTGGTGATGGGCGATCATGCCGCGCACGAAGTCGGCATCGGTATTGCCGGTAAAGGTGATGTCCATCCCTTCATGCATCTTCGCATTGGCCGCAGCAAAGGCCTTGCTCGACGGACCCGTATCGCCCTTCGGCTCGCTCACCTGCATGGAGCCGTGGTCCATCTTGCTGTGGTCCATCTCCTGCGCGGCGACGGGGGCAGTGAAGGTTAGGGCCAGCGCAGCGGCCATGAGGTATCTCGGAGACATTTTGTGCTCTCTTTCGTTTCTGAAAAATCGTAGATGCGGAGTTGCCTCCGCGTTCAAGAAGCCGAGAGCAATGTCTTGGGAGGAGGGAACTGCGGTTCGAGGGCGGTTGCCTGCAGCGGCTTCTGCGGCCGCGGGCGGATCGCCGAGCCGGGAGGCTCGGCCCTGCCGAGATCAGGCGTGTCGAGAACGACGGCGAAACAGGCCGCGCAGAGCAGCGGATGCACCGTCTGCGGATGATGATCGCAGTTGTTCGCTTTGGGCGCGCAGTGATCCAGGCCAGGGGATGCAGAGGCGCCGTGGTCCGCGGATGCGCGGGTATGATGCATCGTCACCATGCCGCCCAGATCCTGCACCCGGGCGAGCGAAGCCGTCCAGCCGCTGATCAGGGCACAGAAAAGGGCTGTGATGAGAAGGATGGCGCGCATGACGTGAAGATAGGAGTGTGGCCGACCCATGAAAAGACCCGTGGATCGCGCTTTCTGAAAAGACCGTTAGCCGCCGGCCGGTGCGAAGGCGAAGATGCCCTGCATGCGCCCGCCGGCCGGTGGAGCGCCCAGGGTCGAGGTGCCGACGCAAAAGACCGGCGTCGTGGCGCCACTCTCTTCCTGCAGCGTCGTGCAGAAACAGAAGGAGGATGCCGCAGCGGTGGCCTCTTCGAGGATGTTGAGCACTGTCTTGTGATGATCCTCGTGGTAGTTGCGGATGATGTCCAGCAATCCGCAGAGCGTGTCGCCAAGGCCATGTCGCGTCCTGGTGGTTTCGCCGATGGCGAAGATGCCGGTCGAAAGGTCGCAATGCCATCTTTCGATAAGATAGTTCCGTCCTACCAGTGTCTGGGCCCATTCTTCGTGGGCGCGGCTGTCTTCGGGCAGGATCGTGCCGAATCCCGGTTTCATCAACTGCAGCATGCCGTCTTCCGCTCCTTGCTGTCCCGCCGCACGGACAGCTTTTGCAAAAACGAGACAGTTTTTGCCATTAAGCTGGTCGCGCCGCGAAACAGGGCTTTACCCGCCGGGAAAAAAGAATTGTTCTTGTCTCTCATCGCTCCGTCGCAGCCTTGCGTGAAACGTCCCCATGAAATTGAAAATAATGCACAAAAACCGCAACTTAAATGCCAAGGATTGATCATTTGCTAACCTCTTGGTTTTGATCAGGCGCATCACGCAATCCTGGATTTCGGAAAACACCACATGTCGACATTTTTGATTCAGGGCGAGTTGGTCAGGCAGCTTCGGGACTACCGGCTGAAGGCGGGCCTGAGCCAGAGCGATATCGCCTGGAAGCTTGGGTTTTCCCTGCCGACGGTTTCGCGCTGGGAGCGCGGCATTTCGACGCCTGACCTGCGCGCCACCGGCGCGATCGTCGATTTCCTGCGCCGCGCCGATGTCTATGCCGGAAACGTGCTGTTGCGGTCGATCGTCAATGCGCGTGACAGCCGCAACCTCTGGGAAGGCGAGGATATCCGCTATCTCGCCGGCTCGCGGCAGGAATTTGCCGAAACGCCGCAGATGCGGGCCATGATCGGCAACAGCATCCGCCGCTACATGACCGGGCTCTACCATGACTTCATCGAGGATCGCGCCATCGTCTCCAGTCTCAAGGCGGGCGACCTTGCCAGCATCGATTTCTACGGCGGGGCCTCGATGTCGGTGACGACCATTCCCGACGGCTTCGTGCAGTTCAAGCGGATCAGCTTCCAGTCGGAGTTGAAGGGCGTCATCCGTGGCGACACTCATTCGATCCTCATCCCGCAGGCCGAGGCGCCGATGGCCGAGGGCGCGGTGGTCCATAACTGGGATACGCTGTCGCTGCCGGTTTAGCCCGCGCAAAGCCGCGCAGAGACTTGCCGCCTTGGCCCTGATCGGATAGGGAAAGCGCCAATTCCCCTGACCGATTAAAATGACCGATCAACCCATGACCGGTCGACGCTGAAAGTGCGGACCCCATGAACGACAAGAAGAAGAAGCCCCAGAAGCTGAGAGCCCGCCTGCCGCGCGGCTTCGTCGATCGCTCCGCCGCCGATATCCGCGCCGTCGACGAGATGACCGGCAAGATCCGCGAAGTCTACGAGCGCTACGGCTTCGACCCGGTCGAAACGCCGCTGTTCGAATATACCGATGCGCTGGGCAAATTCCTGCCAGACGCCGACCGCCCGAACGAAGGCGTCTTCTCGCTGCAGGATGACGACGAGCAGTGGATGAGCGCGCGCTACGACCTGACCGCGCCGCTTGCCCGTCACGTCGCGGAAAACTTCAACGACATCCAGCTGCCCTACCGCACCTACCGCGCCGGCTACGTCTTCCGCAACGAGAAGCCGGGTCCGGGCCGCTTCCGCCAGTTCATGCAGTTCGATGCCGACACGGTCGGCGCGGCCGGCGTCCAGGCGGATGCCGAAATGTGCATGATGATGGCCGACACGATGGAGGCGCTCGGGATTGCGCGCGGGGACTATGTGATCCGGGTCAACAACAGGAAGCTCTTAGATGGCGTACTGGAGATTATAGGTTTAGGAGGCGATGAGAATATTGATCGTCGCCTTTCAGTACTTCGTGCGATGGACAAGCTTGATAAATTTGGGATTGAGGGCGTTCGACTTCTACTTGGTCCTGGTCGCAAAGATGAGAGTGGAGATTTTACGAAGGGGACGGGGCTAGATGCTCCGCGTGTTGACCGGATTGTTGAGCTCTTAGAGGCGACCAAAGATTCGCCTCAGGCTACTCTGGACGCAATCAGCGCGTTGGCGGGCGGCAACGCGACTGCCGAGCAGGGTTTCAATGAGCTTGATGCGATAGCGAGCCTCATTATCGCCGCAGGCTACACCGATCGGATTTTCATTGCGCCTTCTGTAGTGCGCGGCCTTGAATATTACACGGGCCCGGTCTTCGAGGCCGAACTCACTTTCGCGGTCACCAACGAAAAGGGCGAAAAGGTCGTCTTCGGCTCGGTCGGCGGCGGCGGGCGTTATGATGGCCTCGTCTCGCGCTTCATGGGCCAGCCGGTTCCGGCGACGGGTTTCTCCATCGGCGTCTCGCGCCTGATGACGGCGCTGAAGAACCTCGGCAAGCTCGGCATGGAAGAGGTGATCGCCCCGGTCGTCGTCTGCGTCATGGACCGCGACACGGAAAGCCTCGGCAAGTACCAGCAGTTCACCCAACAACTGCGCCATGCCGGCATCCGCGCCGAAATGTATCAGGGCAACAAGAAGAATTTCGGCGACCAGCTGAAATATGCCGACCGCCGCGGCTCGCCGCTCGCCATCATCCAGGGCGGCGACGAACGCGCGCAGGGCGTGGTGCAGATCAAGGACCTGATCGAGGGCAAGCGCTTGTCAGGCGAGATCGAGGACAATGTGGCATGGCGCGAGGCCCGCGTGGCGCAGGTTTCCGTGCCGGAGGCCGATCTCGTCGCCAAGGTGCGCGAGATGCTGGCGGCGCAGGCCGAGGATCGGGCGCGGGTCAACAGGGGCGCCTGAGTTTGACGAGAGTTTACCCCCCTCTGTCACTGCGTGACATCTCCCCCACAAGGGGGGAGATCGGCATTTTCCCCCGTCAGGCGCTTGATCGAGGTCAGGGACGCGAAAGTGGTTTGGCTGATCTCCCCCCTTGTGGGGGAGATGTCGGCGTCGCCGACAGAGGGGGGTTCGAAGCCTCCGCGCAAACAGATCGCCCATGGTAACGCTCCTGTCCATCCATCATGTCCAGCTTGCCATGCCGGCCGGCGGCGAGGATCAGGCTCGTGCCTTTTATGCCGGTCTGCTTGGCATTCCGGAACGGGCGAAACCCGCCAATCTGGCGAAACGCGGTGGCTGCTGGTTCGAAGCAGGCGCGCTGAAGGTCCATCTGGGTGTCGATGCAGACTTTCGTGCTGCGCTCAAGGCTCATCCGGCCTTTCTTGTCGACGATGTGGGATTTCTGGCGAAAAAGCTCAAGGCCGCAGGCTGCCGGGTTGTTGAAGATGAGCCGCTGGAAGGATATGAGCGGGTCTATGTCCATGATCCGTTCGGCAACCGCATCGAACTGATCCAACCATCGGTCCCTTGAAAGGAAAACTGTCGGCTCATGCCCCTGATCAACCTCCCAGCCTTTGCTGCCGATCTGCTGGCCGATTTCGAGCGGCTGGGAACGTTGCGCGTCGATACGCCGGTTATTCAGCCGGCCGAGCCGTTTCTCGACATGGCCGGCGAAGACCTGCGTCGGCGCATCTTCATGACGGAGAGTGAGACAGGGAAAAGCCTCTGCCTGCGTCCCGAGTTCACCATTCCCGTCTGCCTGCGCCACATCGAGACGGCGACCGGCACGCCGCAGCGTTATTCCTATCTCGGCGAGATTTTCCGCCAGCGGCGGGAAGGCGCCAACGAATTCTATCAGGCCGGCATCGAGGACCTGGGCGAGACCGATGTGGCCGGCGCCGATGCCCGTGCGATCAGCGATGCCATCACGATCCTCGCGGCACGGCTGCCGGGCCGGCACCTCAAGGTGACGCTCGGCGACCAGTCGGTCTTCGAAGCGGTGGTCGCCGCCTGCGGCCTTCCCGCCGGCTGGCAGAAACGGCTGATCCACGCCTTCGGCAATTCCGCCCAGATCGATGCGTTGCTGACGCGGATTTCAAGCCCGCAGCCGGTGGCGGGCCTCAGTCCGCAGATCGAGGCACTGCTTGCGTCGGGCGATGACGCGACGCTGATCGCCCATCTCGACGAGACCATGGAAGCGACCGGCTATTCCACCAATGCCAGCCGCAGCCCGAAGGAGATTGCCGCAAGGCTGAAGGAAAAGCGGGCGCTGGAAAAGACCGCGCTCGATGGTCGCACGCTCGGCCTCCTACGGGAATTCCTGTCGCTCAGCATACCGCTTGCCGAAGCACCGGCGGCGCTGTTTGCTTTTGCGGCAAAATCCGGCCTGGCGCTGGACGGCGCCCTGTCGCGCTTCGATGCGCGCGTGGCGGCGCTCGGCAATGCCGGCGTCGATCCGGGGCTTCTGACCTACCGCGCCGCCTTTGGCCGGCCGCTCGATTATTATACCGGCCTCGTCTTCGAGATCGTCATCGACGGTTCCTCGGCGGTTCTCGCCGGTGGCGGCCGCTTCGACCGGCTGATGACGCTGCTCGGCGCCAGGGAGCGCATTCCGGCCGTCGGCTTCGCGCTCTGGCTCGACCGGATCGAACAGGCACTGGCGCCGCGAGACAGGGAGGCCGCCCGATGACCATCACCATCGCTCTGCCCTCCAAGGGCCGGATGAAGGACGACGCCTCCGCCATCTTCGAGAAAGCCGGCATGAAGATCGTCGCCGTCGGCAACGAGCGCTCCTATCGCGGTCGCGTCGAAGGTCTGGATGACGTCGAGATCGCCTTCCTCTCGGCCTCCGAAATCTCCCGCGAGATCGGCAACGGCTCGATCGATTTCGGCGTCACCGGCGAAGACCTGATCCGCGAGGGGCTTGCGGAGGCCGACGCCCGCGTCGAATTCTGCGCCCGGCTCGGTTTCGGCCATGCCGATGTCGTCGTCGCCGTCCCGGAAATCTGGCTCGATGTCGATACCATGGCCGATCTCGGCGACGTCGCCGCCGATTTCCGTGCGCGTCACGGGCGGCGGCTGGCGATTGCCACGAAATACTGGCGGCTGACGCAGCAGTTCTTCTCCGCAAAGCACGGCATCCAGCTCTACCGCATCGTCGAAAGCTTGGGCGCCACCGAAGGTGCGCCCGCTTCCGGCTCGGCCGATATCATCGTCGACATCACCTCGACGGGGTCGACCCTCAAAGCCAACCACCTGAAAATCCTGTCGGACGGCATCATCCTCAAATCCGAGGCGTGCCTCGTGCGGGCGCGCAAGGCGGAGCACGAGGGCGATGCGCTGGTGGCGAGGATTATCGAAGCGGTGAACGGTGCCCTCGCATAGGGCTCGTGCCCTTCTGTCGAAAGCTCATCGCACGCGTTATCTGCAGAGCAGGATAACAAGCCACCATCCACGCGCCGGTTGAAAAAACGCAACCAAAATAAGCGCGCCCGCCTGACATTTTGAACACGGCTATCCTACATAGGGGCTCCCATTTCACGGAGTCCCGTATGTCCGATCTCACCGCTTTCCCGATCACCAGCCGCTGGCCCGCCAAAAATCCCGATATCATCCAGCTTTATTCGCTGCCGACGCCGAATGGAGTGAAGGTTTCCATCGCCCTGGAAGAGCTTGGTCTTGCCTACGAGGCGCACCGGATCGATTTCGGCAACAACGACCAGAAGTCGCCGGAATTCCTTTCCCTCAATCCGAACGGCCGCATCCCGGCGATCATCGATCCCAACGGCCCGGACGGCAAGCCGATCGGCCTGTTCGAGTCCGGCGCCATTCTCGTCTATCTCGCCGAGAAGACCGGCAAATTGATCCCGACCGGTGCTGCCGCTCGCTACGAGACGCTTTGCTGGGTGATGTTCCAGATGGGCGGTGTCGGGCCGATGTTTGGCCAGTTCGGTCACTTCTTCAAATTCGCCGCCGATAAAGTCGCCAACAATTCCTATCCGATGGAGCGCTACCGGGATGAAGCCAAGCGGCTTCTCAGTGTTCTGGAAAGCCGCCTGGAGGGCCGCCAGTGGCTGATGGGCGATGACTATACCATCGCCGATATCGCCACCTATCCCTGGATAGAGGGTGCCCGCAAGTTCTATGGCGGTGCCGATGTCCTCGAATATGCGCGCTTCCCGAATGTCATGGCCTGGGTTGATCGCGGCCTCGGCCGCCCGGCGGCACAGAGGGGCATCGAAATCCCGACGCGCGATTAACCGCATCTTTCCCTCCCGTCCGCCCCGCCGGCAAGGCCGATGCGACCAGCGCGGTTGACGTGGCTTGGGCGGACGGGCTACGTCTCGGGAAAACACGCTTTCTCGACGGGTGGAACAAACGTGGCAGGTAGACTTGTTGTTGCAGGCGGCGGTCAAGCCGCCTTTGCTTTGGTGGCGAAGCTTCGGGCCCTGAAGGATGAGCGTCCGGTGACGATTGTTGCGGCGGAAGCAAGCTACCCCTATCAGCGGCCGCCTTTGTCAAAGAAATATCTGCTGCGCGAAATGACCCTTGACCGGCTGCTATACCGGCCCGAGAGCTGGTACGGCGAGCATGATGTCGATGTCCGGCTTTCAACGACCGTCACAGCCATCGACCGCGCCGCTAAGACCGTGACGCTGAGCGACGGCTCGAAGGTCGACTATGATGTGCTGGCCCTTGCCACGGGCTCGACCCCGCGGCGACTGCCGGCCGGCGTCGGCGGCGATCTCGACGGGGTCTTCGTCGTGCGCGATTTCACCGATGCCGACCGCCTGGCGGAGGAGTTGAAGCCCGGCCGGCATGCCCTGATCATCGGGGGCGGTTATATCGGCCTGGAGGCGGCCGCCGTCGCGCGCTCGAGCGGGCTTGACGTCACCGTCATCGAGATGGCCGATCGCATCCTGCAGCGCGTTGCCTCGGCAGCAACCGCCAATCTGGTGCGCGACATCCACAAGGCGCACGGCGTTGATATTCGCGAGGGCACCGGGCTTGTCCGGTTGACCGGCGAGAATGGACATGTGACCGCTGCAGAATTAACCGATGGCTCGACGATCCCGGTGGATCTGGTGATCGTCGGTATCGGCGTGACCGCCAATGACGTGCTCGCCCATGACGCGGGCCTCGAGGTCGCCAATGGCATTGTCGTCGATCAATTCTCGCGTACGTCCGATCCCGCCATTTACGCCATGGGTGACTGTGCGGTTCTGCCGTGGAAGGATATGCGAATCCGGCTTGAATCGGTCCAGAACGCGGTCGATCAGGCGGAGGCGGTGGCGGCGCTGCTTGCCGGCGGCGAGGCCCCCTATCATCCGAACCCCTGGTTCTGGTCCGACCAGTACGACGTCAAGCTGCAGATCGCCGGCTTCGGCCTCGGTCACGACAAAACCATCGTGCGCAAAGGCCAGCGTGAGGGCAGCGTCTCTGTGTGGTACTTCATGCAGGGCAAGCTGATTGCCGTTGATGCGCTCAATGATGCGAAGGCCTATGTGACGGGCAAGAAGCTTCTCGAGCAGGGGCTGACGCCTGACCGCGCCGTTCTCGAAAATCCGCAAGCTGATCTGAAAACGCTGCTGGCGTGAACCGCGGCCGCTATTGATGATGGCTGCAAATCCGGCTCCCGGTTTCCAGCTGGAAGCGGGGAAAGCAGAAGACGCCGAGCAGGGATCCGGAACAGCGCTGTTCCAGCCCGCTTGATTCGCCGACGCAGAACACGGGTCGTCTCTGGCCGGATGCCAGGACGATGGTGGTCGAGAAGCAGAAGGACGAGGATGTTGCGGCCGCCTGTTCGAAAAGCCGTAGAACGTGATCGCGGTCGGCGCCGTCATAACAGCGCACGAGATTAAGCAGGCCACATTCGGGCTGACGCAAGCCGTGCATCGCCGCAGCGTTTTCTCCCAGCCGCAACAAGCCGCTTGAGAGATTGCCGAGCCATCCCTCAGAGAAGCAGAACTGGCTCAGCAATTCCTGCCCGCTTTCGCCAAGGGTGAAGGAAACTGCGTCGGGAAACGGCGAAGGAGCCCTTCTTGCGATCTTAAACAAGGGCGACCCCGAAATATGCGCAAAGTCTGAAATTCATTCGCCTATTCCCATCAAGGGTTCGAAAGAAACAATTTCTATTTGCAAGCAAGTATCAGGGGCGCGGCAAATATGTTTGCCGATCCTGTAATCTATAGCTGATGCAAAGTTCAAATTTCAAGTCCTGTCCGGTGTTCGTACAGGAAAAAATAAAGTTTACGCGATGGAAATCAATTTGTATTATAATTGAAGATAAAATATGTGCCGCTCACAAGGATAATACGAAAAAAATGTACGATCCTGTTGTCGATATTTCTAAATATTACACGCAAGTGAATCTTGGTTCACTTTTTGCGCAGTTATAATTGCTTTTACTTTAACTTCAATCGTCTTCCCGCAAATATTTTGCCGCCCGGGAGTGGATATTTCCGATTGCAAGACATTTCCGTGAATGCAATCAGAACATGATTCGCACACCTTTAGGCAATGGTAAAATGCCGTAGATGCTGACCTTTCTTGGGGGCTTCGATCAACTTTTGTATCCCGATCAAAAAAAGGGCGGACCTTGCGGCCCGCCCTCTCTCATCCGGAAAACCCGGAAAGGTCGTCACTCGTGATAAGGCAGACGCCTTATCACATCATGCCGCCCATGCCGCCACTTCAGCGCGCTTGACGCGCTGAAGCACTTTGGATCATGGGCGAAGCTGCATGGTCGTCATTGGTGATAAGGCAGACGCCTTATCACATCATGCCGCCCATGCCGCCCATGCCGCCCATGTCGGGCATGCCGCCGCCAGCAGATTCCTTCTTCGGAAGCTCGGCGATCATGGCTTCGGTCGTGACGAGCAGGCCGGCAACCGAGGCTGCGTTCTGCAGAGCGGTGCGGACGACCTTGACCGGATCGACGATACCCATGGCGATCATGTCGCCATATTCGCCGGTCTGGGCGTTGTAGCCGAAGTTGTCGGTGTTGCTTTCGAGGATCTTGCCAACAACGATCGAACCTTCGTCACCGGCGTTCTCAGCGATCTGGCGGACCAGCGACTGCAGCGCCTTGCGGACGATGTTGATGCCGGCCGTCTGGTCGTCGTTTGCGCCCTTGATGTTGAGAACGATCGAAGCACGCAGCAGAGCGGTACCACCGCCCGGAACGATACCTTCCTGAACGGCAGCGCGCGTTGCGTTGAGCGCGTCGTCGATACGGTCCTTCTTTTCCTTGACTTCGATTTCGGTTGCACCGCCGACGCGGATGACGGCAACGCCGCCAGCGAGCTTGGCAAGGCGTTCCTGCAGCTTTTCGCGGTCGTAGTCGGAGGTGGTTTCCTCGATCTGGCCCTTGATCTGGGCAACGCGGCCTTCGATCTCGGATTTCTGGCCGTGGCCGTCAACGATCGTGGTGTTTTCCTTCGAGATCGAAACCTTCTTCGCACGGCCGAGCATGTCGAGCGTGACGTTTTCGAGCTTGATGCCGATGTCTTCGGAGATGACCTGGCCACCGGTCAGGATCGCGATGTCTTCCAGCATGGCCTTGCGGCGATCGCCGAAGCCCGGGGCCTTGACGGCAGCGATCTTCAGGCCGCCACGCAGCTTGTTGACGACGAGGGTCGCAAGCGCTTCGCCTTCAACGTCTTCCGAGATGATGAGGAGCGGCTTGCCGGTCTGAACGACGGCTTCGAGAACCGGAAGCATGGCCTGCAGGTTGGAGAGCTTCTTCTCATGGAGAAGGATGTAGGCGTCTTCCAGCTCGGCAACCATCTTTTCCGGGTTGGTCACGAAGTAGGGCGACAGGTAGCCGCGGTCGAACTGCATGCCTTCGACGACTTCGAGTTCGGTGTCGGCGGTTTTGGCTTCTTCAACCGTGATGACGCCTTCATTGCCGACCTTCTGCATCGCGTCAGCGATGTACTGGCCGATTTCCTTTTCGCCGTTGGCGGAGATCGTGCCGACCTGGGCCACTTCTTCCGAAGTGTTGATCTTCTTGGCCTTGGCAACGATGTCCTTGACGATGGCGGTAACGGCGAGGTCGATGCCGCGCTTCAGGTCCATCGGGTTCATGCCGGCGGCAACGCCCTTGGCGCCTTCGCGAACGATGGCCTGAGCGAGAACCGTTGCAGTCGTGGTGCCGTCGCCGGCGATGTCGTTGGTCTTCGAAGCAACTTCGCGGACCATCTGTGCGCCCATGTTTTCGAACTTGTCTTCGAGTTCGATTTCCTTGGCGACGGAGACGCCGTCCTTGGTGATGCGCGGTGCGCCGAACGACTTGTCGATGATGACGTTACGGCCCTTCGGACCGAGCGTTACCTTCACTGCGTCAGCGAGGATGTCGACGCCGCGCAGCATCTTCTCGCGCGCGGTGCGGCCGAACTTGATTTCTTTGGCTGCCATTTTAAAAACTCCCGGGCTGATGCCCAATTGGTTTTATGGAATTGAAAGGAAGGGAACCGGCCAGGATCAGCCGATAACGCCCATGATGTCGGCTTCCTTCATGATCAGAAGGTCTTCGCCGTTGAGCTTGACTTCGGTGCCCGACCACTTGCCGAACAGGACGCGGTCGCCAGCCTTGACGTCGAGAGCGATGAGCGCGCCCTTGTCGTCACGGGTGCCGGTGCCGACGGCGACGATTTCGCCTTCCTGCGGCTTTTCCTTGGCGGTGTCCGGAATGATGATGCCGCCCTTGGTCTTGGCTTCAGACTCGACGCGGCGTACGACGACGCGGTCATGCAGAGGACGGAAATTGGTGGTTGTCATTGTCTAATCCCTCGATCAAATGACTTCACGGATCGTGAACCGACCCGATGGATGGATGTTAGCACTCCTGTTGCGTGAGTGCTAGCGACCCGGAGATAAGGATGGCTGCCGATTGAGTCAAGAATGGGCCGGCAAGAATCTTTGCAGCGGGAATTCGGCAGCGGGAATTTGGTTGACTCGGTTTCGGCTTTTTTGTCTAATTTCTGCATGGGGTTTGCGAATTGCCCCACGAGGCGTCATGCCATCACTTCGCGTCCAATCCCGAAAAGGACGTAAATCATGGCCTCGTATAATGCTATTTCCACCGAAAAGCTTCTCCGTCTGATCGGCACCCCCAAAGGGCCGGTCGTTATCGATGTGCGCGACGAGGAGGATTTCGCCGCGCAACCGCTTCTTCTGCCTGCGTCTTTCCGGCGCCCCTATGCCAGCGTGCAGCAGTGGGGTGCGGATTATCGCGGCCGCTGGGTCGTTGTCGTTTGCCAGAAAGGCAAAAAGCTCAGCGAAGGCGTCGCCGCCTGGCTGCGGAATGCCGGCGCCGAGGCGGAGACACTGGAAGGCGGGTTCGAAGCATGGCAGGCAGCAGGCCTGCCGCTCGTTCCGGTCGCGGCCCTGCCGGGTGAAAACGCCAATGGCGGAACGGTCTGGGTGACGCGCGCTCGCCCGAAGATCGATCGCATTGCCTGCCCCTGGCTGATCCGCCGCTTCGTCGATCCGGCGGCGACGTTTCTCTTCGTCGCGGCCCCGGAAGTCGAAGCCGTCGCAGATCGGTTCGGCGCGATGCCGTTCGACGTCGAAAATGTCTTCTGGAGCCACAGGGGCGAGGACTGCACCTTCGACGCGATGGTCAAGGAATTCGGTCTCACATTCCCCGCGCTTCAGCATCTCTCCCTGATTGTCCGCGCCGCCGATACCGACCGGCTCGGTCTCGTTCCCGAAGCCGCCGGTCTGCTCGCGGCATCGCTCGGCCTCTCGCGGATGTTTGCCGACGATCTGGAGCAACTGGAAGCGGGCATGACACTCTACGACGCCTTCTATCGCTGGGCGCGTGACGCCACGCAGGAAAAACACGAATGGGTGTCGCACGTCGCGAAAAAGGCCAAAAGCAATGAATGAAGCCGTTCAGGTTGAGGCTCCACCGGTGCATCCGACCTTCGCCGAGGCCGCCAGGGTCTGGGCGAAGATCGGCCTCTTGAGCTTCGGAGGCCCGGCGGGCCAGATCGCCCTGATGCACCGGGAGTTGGTGGAGGAGCGCCGCTGGATTTCCGAGAGCCGGTTTCTGCATGCGCTGAATTTCTGCATGCTCCTGCCAGGCCCCGAGGCGCAGCAGCTTGCCACCTATGTCGGCTGGCTGTTGCACGGCACGCGCGGCGGCATCGTCGCCGGCACGCTGTTTGTGTTGCCGGGTTTCTTCGTCATCCTTGGCCTCTCTTCGGCCTATGCACTGTTCCACGAGGCGGATTGGCTCGCCGCTCTGTTCTTCGGGTTGAAGGCGGCGGTGTTGGCGATCGTCGTGGAAGCGGTCATTCGGGTTGGCCGCCGGGCTTTGAGAAGCCGTTTTGCGGTGATCGTCGCGGCTCTGGCCTTCGCTGCACTTTTCTTCTTCGATCTGCCGTTTCCGCTGGTCGTACTGGCGGCCGGCGTGGCCGGCTTTATCTCATCCCATGCGCAATCGGCGGAAGGCAGGATCATGGCGGCGGCAAAGCAGGCCTTGGCAGACCAGCCCTCGGTCATCGACAGCAATTTCCCGGACGTCGTATCGTCCTGGAGCAGGGCGGTCCGCGTTCTCAGCGTCTGGCTGACGCTCTGGATCGCGCCGTTCGTCGTCGTCGGCGCAATCCTCGGTTTCGACAACGTCTATACGGCCATCGGCCTGTTCTTTTCCAAGATGGCCGTTGTCACCTTCGGCGGCGCCTATGCCGTGCTTGCCTACGTCGCCCAGCAGGCCGTCGAGACCTATCACTGGCTGCAGCCCGGTGAGATGCTCGATGGACTGGCGCTGGCCGAAACGACGCCGGGGCCGTTGGTGCTGGTGCTTTCCTTCGTCGGCTTCATGGCCGCGTTCCGCGCACCGCTCGGGCTCGACCCGCTCTGGGCCGGCCTGCTGGGAGCGACGCTTGCCACCTGGGTCACCTTCATTCCCTGCTTCCTGTGGATTTTCCTCGGCGCGCCCTATGTCGAGACCTTGCGCAACAACCGGGCGCTTTCGGGTGCGCTGGCGGCGATCTCGGCGGCGGTCACCGGCGTCATCCTCAATCTGGCGCTCTGGTTCGGGCTGCACGTCCTTTTTGCCGAGACGGGACGGTATGCGAGCGGTCCGCTTTCGATGCCGCTTCCCGCCTGGCAGACGTTTCAGCCTGCTGCCTTCCTGCTGACGCTGCTGGCGGCCCTGCTGCTCTTCAAGCTGAAACGCGGGATCGTGACCACGCTTGTGGTCTGTGCTGTCGCGGGCTGGCTGATCGGCAGCTTTTAGAAGGCCCGTTGGCTTCTGGCGGCCGATTCCTTGGGATTCGGTCGCCAATTTCCGCAAGGAGTCTTGTGTTTTCGGCGCCTGCCTGCGATGTCACCCCGGATATTTTTTCTGCGGGAAGCCAGCATGGCCGTTCGGATCAACAGTTTTCGCGACATTGCAAACCGCTATGATGTTATTCTGTGCGATGTCTGGGGTGTCCTGCACAATGGTGTTGCGGCCTTCAGGGAAGCCTGCGTAGCTCTGACGGAGGCCCGCGCCAGGGGGCTGACCGTTGTCCTCATCACCAATTCGCCGCGCCCGCATCCCGGCGTCATCGTCCAGATCCGAGGCCTCGGCGTCCCTGATAGCGCCTATGACCGCATCGTCACCTCCGGCGACGTGACCCGCGCGCTGATCTCCGCCGGGCCGAAGAAAATCTATTTCATCGGCGCCGAACGCGATCTTCCGCTGCTCGATGGCCTCGGTGTCGAACTGGTTTCTTCCGAGGATGCCGAAATCATCGTTTGCGCCGGCTTCTTCGACGACGAGACGGAAACCGCCGAAGACTATCGCGCAACGCTGTCCGGCATGGCTAAGCGCAAGCTGCCCTTTATCTGCGCCAACCCCGACCTCGTCGTCGAGCGCGGTCATAAGCTTATTCCCTGCGCCGGCGCCATCGCCAAGGTCTATGCGGAACTGGGCGGCGAAACGCGGATTTCCGGAAAGCCCTACGTCCCGATCTACCGCGCCTCGTTGTCGGAAGCCAAGGCCGTTCGCGGCGGCATTGATCTGTCACGGGTGGTCGCCGTCGGTGACGGAATGCCGACCGACGTCAAGGGCGCGCAGGATTTCGGCCTCGATGTTCTCTATATCAGCGCGGGCATCCATGCGCTCGAATATATGAATGCTGAAAAGACGGACGAGACGAAACTCGCTGCGTTCCTGAAAAGCGAGGGTGCCACGCCGAAATGGTGGATGCCCAGGTTGGCTTGAAAGAGGCTGGCAATAATTCCTTAAATCGGGTTCGAACTAAGGATAAAATTGGCAGTATTTCAAAGCGTTGCAGCGACCTTATGCGCGTCTGAAAAGGCGCGGTGCTGTAGAGATGAGACTGGTGTGACGGACATGACGGTTTTCCATCGCAACGAGACCCGCGAACCATTGCCGCAAGCCTTGAGGGGCGGCGTCATCGCCATCGGCAATTTCGACGGTGTGCATCGCGGTCACCAGTCGGTGTTGAGCCGGGCGCTGGAGGAAGCGCGGGCGCGCCGCGTTCCGGCCCTGGTGCTGACCTTCGAGCCGCATCCGCGCACCGTCTTTCGCCCGGACCATCCCGTCTTCCGCCTGACGCCGGCGCCGCTCAAGGCCCGCATCCTGGAAGGCATGGGCTTTTCCGCCGTGATCGAATATCCGTTCGACCGCACGTTTTCAGAGCTTTCCGCCTCCGATTTCATCCGCTCCGTGCTGATGGACTGGCTGCACGCCGGCCACGTGGTGACCGGCTTCGACTTCCATTTCGGCAAGGGCAGGGAAGGTGGTCCCGCCTTCCTGATGGCGGCCGGCGGCGAAAACGGCTTTGGCGTCACGCTGGTCGATGCCTTTCGCGACGAGAACGCCTCGGTGATCTCCTCCAGCCATATCCGCGGGCTGCTCGGCGAGGGCGACGTCGCACAGGCGGCCGGCATGCTTGGGTATCGCTATACGGTGGAATCGGAAGTGATCGGCGGCAAGCGGCTCGGCCGCACGCTCGGCTATCCCACAGCCAACATGCAATTGCCCCCTGAAGTCGAACTCAAGAACGGCATCTACGCCGTGCGCTTCCGCCGCGCCGATGGCAGTCTCCATGACGGGGTTGCCAGTTTCGGCAAGCGCCCGACGGTTGACAGCGATGGCACCGCCCTGCTCGAAACCTTCGTCTTCGACTTTTCGGGCGATCTGTACGGCCAGATCTGTTCCGTCTCCTTCTTCGGCCATCTGCGCGACGAACTGAAGTTCGACGGTCTCGATCCGCTGGTGGTGCAGATGAAACAGGATGAGGCGGAGGCGCGGGCGCTGCTCGCCGGTGTGAGGCCGCTCAGCGAGATCGACCTGCAGATTGCGTTTTAAGCCGCGCCCCGGTTGACGCTTGGGCCAAATTGGTCGCGTACTGCGTGACCCAAGTCACACAACCCCACAGGAATGAGATAGATCGATGGCCCATACGCCGCGCCGGCCCGTAAATCCGATGGATGCCGCTGAAGCATTGTTCAAGCCGGCCAAAAAGCCGGTGGCGCCCGCAATCGAACGGCGAGCCTTGCCGGAGACGAAGGAGCTTGTGTCGATCAAGATCGATAGCGCCGTGCTCGAATATTTTCAAAAGGACGGGCCGGGTTGGCAGGACCGCATCAATGACGCGTTGCGCGCCGTGATGCAGGGAAAGCCTGCCGCGTAGACCACGTCGAGCCCGGGTAGGCACGAAGCGCTGGCGCGGCAGGGCAACGGGTTTGCGCAATCCTGCAGCGCCCGCCGCAAACCTCTTCCTTTTCGCCCGAAAACGTCTTAAACAACCGGCCACCATGACCCGATATCGTCGATTGATACGTGATCAGCGAATTATTGGCCCGGCCTTCCCAGCGCTCTGATAGCCGCCGGAAGGTCCGGGTTTTCGGCGTTTGAGACAGGCGCCTCCGCTATTCCTCGAAGATATCCCGTTCGCATGCGCGGCGAAACGCGCTCAGAGACGATTGCAAAAACCATGACCGATACCGCTGAAAAGCTCGACTATTCGAAAACCCTGTATTTGCCGGAAACCGAATTTCCGATGCGCGCCGGCCTGCCGCAGAAGGAGCCGGAGACGGTTGCCCGCTGGCAGAAGATGGAGCTCTACAAGAAGCTGCGCGCCTCCGCTGCCGGCCGCGAAAAATTCGTGCTTCACGACGGCCCGCCCTATGCCAACGGCAACATCCATATCGGCCATGCGCTGAACAAGATCCTCAAGGACATCATCACCCGCTCGTTCCAGATGCGCGGCTATGATGCGAACTATGTCCCGGGCTGGGATTGCCATGGCTTGCCGATCGAATGGAAGATCGAAGAGGCCTATCGCTCCAAGGGCAAGAACAAGGACGAGGTTCCGGTCAACGAGTTCCGTAAGGAGTGCCGCGATTTCGCCGCGGGCTGGATCAAGATCCAGTCGGAAGAATTCAAGCGCCTCGGCATCGAGGGCGATTTCGACAATCCCTATACGACGATGGCCTTCCGTGCCGAAGCCCGCATCGCCGGCGAACTCCTGAAGATCGCCAAGTCCGGCCAGCTCTATCGCGGCTCCAAGCCGATCATGTGGTCGGTCGTCGAGCGTACGGCGCTGGCCGAAGCCGAGGTCGAGTACCAGGATGTCGAGAGCGACATGATCTGGGTGAAGTTCCCGGTCACCGAAGGGCCTGAGAGCCTGAAGGGGGCCTTTGTCGTCATCTGGACCACGACCCCCTGGACTATTCCGGGCAACCGCGCCGTGGCCTACTCGTCGCGCTATCCCTATGCCCTTTATGAAGTCGCGAGCGCCGAAAACGACTTCGGTCCGCAGCCGGGCGAAAAGCTGATCTTTGCCACACGTCTGGCCGATGAAGCAGCGGCCAAGGCGAAGCTGACATTCAAGTTGATCCGGCCTTTGACGGCAGAGGAACTGGCTGTCGTGACCTGCGCCCATCCGCTGCACGGCCTCGGCGGCGGCTATGACTTCCAGGTGCCGCTGCTCGATGGCGACCACGTTACCGACGATGCCGGCACCGGCTTTGTCCACACAGCCCCCAGCCACGGCCGCGAGGACTTTGACGCGTGGATGGACAATGCCCGGGCGCTCGAAGCCCGCGGCATCTCCTCGGCGATCCCGTTCCCGGTTGACGACGCCGGTTTTTATACCGTCGACGCGCCCGGCTTCGGTCCGGACGCGGAGAATGGCGCGGCCCGCGTCATCGACGACGCGGGCAAGAAGGGCGATGCCAATGACCGCGTCATCAAGGCGCTGATCGCTCGCCACGCGCTGTTTGCCCGCGGCCGCCTGAAGCACACCTATCCGCATTCCTGGCGGTCGAAGAAGCCGGTCATCTTCCGCAACACGCCGCAATGGTTCGTCTATATGGACAAGGACCTTGCCGACGGAACGACGCTGCGTTCGCGCGCGCTCAATGCCATCGACGAAACCCGCTTCGTGCCCGCCGCCGGCCAGAACCGCCTGCGCGCCATGATCGAGAACCGGCCGGACTGGGTGCTTTCCCGCCAGCGCGCCTGGGGTGTGCCGATCGCCGTCTTTGCCGACGAAAAGGGCGAAGTGCTGGTCGACGACGCCGTCAACGCCCGCATCCTCGAAGCCTTCGAACAGGAAGGCGCCGATGCCTGGTTCGCCGAAGGTGCCAAGGAGCGGTTCCTTGGGCCTGATCATGATCATGGCCGCTGGACGCAGGTGATGGATATCCTCGACGTCTGGTTCGATTCAGGCTCGACCCACACCTTCACCTTGGAAGACCGTCCCGACCTGAAATGGCCGGCCGATGTCTATCTCGAAGGGTCCGACCAGCATCGCGGCTGGTTTCATTCGTCGCTGCTCGAAAGTGCCGCGACCCGTGGCCGCGCGCCCTACAACGCCGTCATCACCCATGGCTTCACCATGGATGAGAAGGGCGAGAAGATGTCGAAGTCCAAGGGCAATGTCGTTGCCCCGCAGGACGTGATGAAGGAATCGGGCGCCGATATCCTGCGCCTCTGGGTCGCGACCACGGACTACTGGGAAGACCAGCGTCTCGGCAAGGCGATCATCCAGACCAACATCGATGCCTATCGCAAGCTCAGGAACACCATCCGCTGGATGCTCGGCACGCTGGCGCATGACAAGGGCGACGACATCGCCTTCAACGACATGCCCGAGCTCGAGCGGCTGATGCTGCACCGCCTGGCCGAACTCGACCAGCTCGTCCGCGACGGTTACGATGCCTTTGACTTCAAGCGCATCGCCCGCGCACTGATTGATTTCTCGAATGTCGAGCTCTCGGCCTTCTATTTCGATATCCGCAAGGACGCGCTCTATTGCGATGCGCCGTCGAGCCTGCGCCGCCGCGCTAGCCTCGCGGTCATCCGCAAGCTGTTCGAGTGCCTCGTCACCTGGCTTGCGCCGGTTCTGCCCTTCACGGCGGAAGAGGCCTGGCTGTCGCGCGATCCGTCGGCCGTCTCTGTCCATCTCGAACAGTTCCCGATCGTGCCGGCCGAATGGCGCGACGAGGCGCTGGCGGAAAAATGGAAGAAGGTCCGCGACGTGCGCCGCGCCGTCACCGGTGCGCTTGAAGTTGAGCGCCGCGACAAGCGTATCGGCTCCTCACTGGAAGCCGCACCGGTCGTGCACATCGTCGATGCCGCTCTGCTGCAGGCACTGGAAGGCCAGGATTTCGCGGAAATCTGCATCACGTCCGGCATCACCATCGTCGATGGCAAGGGGCCGGACGGAGCCTTCCGTCTGGACGACCTGTCGACGGTCAGTGTCGAGCCCAAACTTGCCGATGGCGTCAAATGCGCCCGGTCCTGGCGGATCACCGCCGATGTCGGTTCCGATCCGGCCTTCCCGGATGTATCCGCCCGCGACGCGGCAGCGCTGCGCGAACTCGGCTTCGCTTCTTAATGGATTGTCTGCCGGGTGAATTGCTCTTTTGCGGCTCATCCGGTAGAACCTGCCTGAAAATCGGCGGATTTATCCGCCATGGGCGCACAATGCCGCCTCAGAGATCGATCGTGCCGGCGCTGCTGGAAGGGTTTTCATGGGAATGACGCGAGAGTTTCGAGTGTATGCCGGTATTTTCGGTGTTGTGGCCGGCAGCCTGGTCCTGACCGGCTGCCTTGGCGGCCCGACCTACGGCACGGACAAGACCGCCGGCGAACACCTGATGGACGACCTCGGCAGCACCGTCAGCCTGGGGGAGACCAAGCCCAAGAACCTCAAGTACCAGCCGCGGCCCGGCCTGGTATTGCCGCCTCAAACGGAAACGGCTTCGCTGGTGCAGCCGCAGCAGAACCTTGCCACCAAGGACAATCCGCAGTGGCTGGAATCGCCGGAAGAAACGCGCCAGCGCCTGCGTGACGAAGCCGATGCCAATGCCGACAGCTCGACCTATGTTTCGCCGCTGGCCAAGTCGAACGCCAATGGCCGTCGCCTGACGGCCAAGGAGCAGCAGGAGGCGTATCGGGAAGCCCGCAAGATCCAGATGGGCGCCTATGCCGACAAGCGCCGTTTCCTCAGCGACCCGCCGCTCGAATACCGCAAGATGCCGGAAGAGGCCGTGGCGGATCTCGGCGAGCCCGAGCAGGTCAAGGCGCGCCGCCGCAAAAAGGAAGCCGCGATTGCCGGCAGCGGCAAGAAGTGGTGGGATATTTTCTGATCGCCAATGTTTGATATTCGCGAGGCGACGTCAGCCGATGCAGGAACCATCCTGCGTTTCATTACCGAGCTGGCAATTTACGAAAAGGCCGGACACGAGGTCGAGGCGACGGTCGAGACGATCACCGAATCCCTGTTCGGGACGAATTCCGTCTCGCACGCGGCAATCTGCGAGCGCGATGGCGTTCCCGTTGGTTTTGCCGTGTGGTTCTTCAGCTATTCGACCTGGCAGGCCCGCAACGGCCTTTATCTCGAAGACCTCTACGTCACGCCCGAGCAGCGCGGAACCGGGGCCGGGCGCCTGATGCTGCGCTATCTGGCACGGATCGCCGTGGAAAAGGGATGCGGCCGCTTCGAATGGAGCGTGCTCGACTGGAACGAACCAGCGATCAAGGCCTACCAGGCCATCGGTGCCGAGCCGCTGAGCGAATGGACGCGCTACCGCCTGACCGGAGCGGCGCTCGAAAGCTTTGCCGCCGGGTAATATAAGTGCCGCTGCTTCAACGCTTCTCTGCAAAAAACTGCTTGAGGATATCCGCCGCTGCCTGCGCTGAAAAACCCGAATAGACGTCCGGCGCGTGGTGGCAGGTCGGTTGGGTAAAGAAGCGCACGCCGTTGTCGACGCCGCCGCCTTTCGGATCCTCGGCGCCATAGTAGAGCCGCCGCAGCCTTGCAAACGAGATGGCCGCCGCGCACATGGTGCAAGGTTCGAGCGTGACATAGAGGTCGGCACCCGGAAGCCGCTCGTCGCCGATGACGCTGCAGCCTGCGCGGATCGCCTCGATCTCGGCATGGGCAGTGACGTCGTTGCGTTCGCGGGTCCGATTTCCGGCACTGGCGACGACCTCGCCATTAAGGACGAGCACGGCGCCGACCGGCACTTCGCCGCGCGCCCCTGCCATCCGGGCTTCTGCCAGCGCCAAATCCATGAAGCGGCTCGTTTCGGCCATCGTTGGAATCCGCGATAATTTCTCTTAACCCTTGGGCTTGGACCTGATAGGACAGCCTCAAAAGGCAGGCAACACAAATGACATTCAAAGACAAGCCCCAGCGGCCCGGCGGCAAGCCGGCCGGCCGCGACAAGAAGCCCTATACCGGCGCGCGCAAGGCCGCAGCCGCACATTCGGGCGCTGAAAAGACCGAAGCGGGAAAGCCGCGCAAGCCGCGAGTGGCTGCAGTGGAAACCGTCGATGCGGACGTGCCGCAGCGCATTTCCAAGATTCTGGCGCGTGCCGGCGTCGCCTCGCGCCGCGATATCGAGCGCATGATCATGGAAGGCCGCGTCAGCCTCAACGGCACCGTGCTGGAAACGCCGGTCGTCAATGCAACGCTTGCCGACAAGATCGAGGTCGATGGCCAGCCGATCCGCGGCATCGAGCGTACCCGGCTCTGGCTCTATCACAAGCCCTCCGGCCTGGTGACCACCAATTCCGATCCGGAGGGGCGTCCGACCGTCTTCGACAACCTGCCAGACGATCTGCCGCGCGTCCTGTCGATCGGCCGTCTCGACATCAACACCGAAGGCCTGCTGCTGCTCACCAATGACGGTGGTCTGGCCCGCGTACTCGAACTGCCGTCGACCGGCTGGCTGCGCCGCTACCGCGTGCGCGCCCATGGCACGATCGATCAGGCGGCGCTCGACAAGCTGAAGGACGGCATCGCCGTCGACGGCGTGCTGTATGGTTCGATCGAGGCGACGCTGGACAAGGTCCAGGGCTCGAACGTCTGGATCACCATGGGGCTGCGTGAAGGCAAGAATCGCGAAATCAAGAACGTCATGGGCGCGCTCGGCCTCGACGTGAACCGGCTGATCCGCATCTCCTATGGCCCCTTCCAGCTCGGCGAGCTGCCGGAGGGCCATGCCCAGGAAATCCGCGGCCGCACGTTGCGCGACCAGCTCGGCCCGCGTCTGATCGAAGACGCCAAGGCAAATTTCGACGCGCCGATCTTCGACGCCGCACCGGCTGAGGAAGAAAAGCCGCAGAAAAACGAATGGTCGGCTGGTAAGCCGGAAGCCAAGGAACGCGGCGCTTTCCGCGAAAAGGCAGGCGACAAGCGCGAACGGGCGCTTTCCCGCCTCGACACCAAGCGTGACGACAGAGGCGGCGGACGTGGTGACCGCAAGGACCGTGGCGGCGCGGAGGCGAAATTCGACGACCGTCCGAAGCGCGAACCCGGCCTGAGGCCCCGCAAGGCCAATGTCTGGATGGCGCCCGGTGCCCGGCCGATCGCCGAAAAGAAGCCGAAGGACGCGCAGGCAGCGGATGTGGCCGACAAGCCGGTTCGCCGTGAGCGCCCGGAGGGTGCACCCGCAACCAAGCGCTACGGCCGGACCAAGGATGGTCTGGCGATGAAGTCGAACAAGAAATTCGATCCGGATCGCAAGAAGGCGACCGCTTACGATCGCCCCGACCGCGGTCCACGCGTCGTGGTCAACCGGGCCGATGACGATGGCGACTGGATCAGGGCCAGCGAAGAGACTGGTAGGGATGAAGGCCGCGGCGCCGACCGCAAGCGCGGCGGTGACCGCGATGCGCGTGGCTTCGGTGATCGCCCGGCGCGCCGCGATGGTGGCGATCGTCCGCCGCGCCGCGACGGTGAAAAGCCGTTTGGTGATCGCAAGCCCCGTGCCGAAGGTGCCCGCTCTTTCTCCGATAGACCAAGAAGCGCCAAGCCCCGGGGTGATGGGCCCCAAGGTGATCGTCCGCAGTCAGACCGTCCGCGCAAGCCGTTCGGCGAAAAATCGTTTTCTCGCGAGGAGGGCGACCGCAAGCGCGATTTCGGCGACCGCCCACCACGCGGCGACCGTCCGGCGGGTGACAAACCACGCGGCAAGTCCTTTGGCGGCAAGCCGGGCGGGGCCAAACCGTTCGGCGCGAAGAGCGGCGGCCCGCGCGGCGGCAAACCCGGCGGCGGCAAGCCTGCCGGCGGACGCCCGGCGGGTGGCGGCAAGCCGCGCGGACGCGGGAACTAAGCGAAGGTGCGGATCGTCGGCGGTGAGTTTCGCGGGCGCGGGCTCGCAACGCCCAGGTCCAATGACATCCGGCCAACGACGGACCGGACGCGCGAAAGCCTGTTCAACATCCTGAGCCATGCCTATGCGGAGGCCCTCGACGGGACCCGCATTCTCGATCTCTTTGCCGGCACCGGCGCGGTTGGCCTCGAAGCCCTGTCGCGCGGTTGCCGTCAGGCGTTGTTCGTCGAGCAGAGCGCCGAGGGCAGGGGACTGTTGCGCACCAATATCAAGGCCTTCGGTCTGACCGGCCGGGCGCGCATTTTCCGGCGCGACGCGACCGATCTTGGGCCGGCCGGCACCGTCGAGCCATTCCATTTGGTCTTTGCCGATCCCCCCTATGGCAAGGGGCTTGGCGAAAAAGCGCTTGCCTCTGCCGCAAAAGGCGGCTGGCTGGTGCCGGGCGCTCTTGTCATTCTCGAAGAGCGGGCCGATGTTCAACCGGTGCCACAGGATGGGTTCGAGTTGATCGACGACCGGCTGTTCGGCGATACGAAGATGCATTTCTACCGATGCCGCGCCGCGTGATACCGAAAGACGCTGAGCATGACGCAAGGCCTCGAAACAGCGAAAAAATCGGCGGACCCGACGGTTGCCGTGGCCTTCGGTGGCGGCGGCGCGCGAGGCCTTGCCCACATCCATGTTATCGAGGCGCTGGACGAACTCGGCATCCGCCCGGTTGCCATCGCCGGCTCCTCGATCGGCGCGATCATGGGGGCGGGCATGGCGGCCGGTCTGACCGGCGCGGAGATCCGTGATCATACGATGGCGACCGTCGGCCGCCGCAAGGAGATCGTCAACCGCCTTTGGAGCCTGCGTCCTTCGAGTTTCACGCAAGCCGTCACGAAGGGTTTTCGCGTCGGGCAGCTCAGTATCGAGCGCATTCTTCCCGCATTCCTGCCTGACAGCGTGCCGAAGGATTTCGCGGATCTCAAGCTCCCCTTGAAAGTGATGACCACCGACTATTACGGCCAGACCGAGCGCGTCTGCCAGTCCGGTGACCTCCATCAGGCGCTGGCCGCGTCTGCAGCGCTTCCGGCCGTGTTCAAGCCGGTCCGCATCGACGGCCGGGTGATGATCGACGGCGGCATCTACAATCCGGTGCCCTTCGATCACCTGACCGGCCTGGCCGATATCGTCATCGCCGTCGATGTCGTCGGCGGACCGGATGGCGATGGCGAGACCATGCCGAGCTGGCGCGACAGTCTGTTCGGCGCCAGCCAGCTGATGATGCAGTCGATCATCACCATGAAGATGAAGGCGCACCCGCCGGACATTCTCCTGCGGCCGGAGGTCAATCGCTTCCGCGTCATGGATTTCCTCAAGGCGCAGGAGGTGCTGGCTACGACGGCGCCCGTCAAGGATCAGCTCAAGACCGCCCTTGATGCAGCCCTCGAGGCGAAAAGCCGGGCTTGAAAAGGATCAGTCAGCGTCGGCCAAGGCGTCCTTTTCCGGGCTGGCCTTGATGTTTGCCGTGGCCGAAAGAATATCGTGCTCCGGCTCCAGCGACGGCGCCTTCTCGCGCTTCGGCTTTATCAGCGGTTCCGGCCTGACGGGTTCGAAATGCAGCATGTCGCGCCCGGCGCTGATGCCCTCGGCTTCTTGCACTGCCAGCCGCGCCTCGTCGCGCCGGCGGATATCGTCCATGATCTCCTGCGCTGCATTGTCGTCGACACCCAGCCCCTCCAGCGTCTTGCGACCGAAGACGAGACCGGACTCGAAGGTTTCGCGCAGTTCATAGTCGACGCCGCGTGCCCGAAGCGACAGGGTGTGCAGACGGTCATAGGAACGGGCATAGATACGGGCATTCGGATATTCCGCCTGCACCATGTCGACGATCCGGTCGGTGATTTCCATCTTGTGGGTACACACCGCGACGATCTTGGCGCGCTCGATGCCGGCGGCACGCAGCACGTCGAGCCGCGTGCCGTCGCCGAAATAGATGCGGAACCCGAAGGTCGCGGCTTGGCGCACGCGGGCGGCGGAATGGTCGATGATGGTGACCTCGCGGCCGCCGGCAAGCAGGATCTGCGAGGCGATCTGGCCGAAGCGGGAGAAGCCGATCATCAGCACGTCGGCACCGGCGCCATCGAAGTCTTCCTCCAGCTCTTCCGTCATCTCGTCATGCTCGTTCATGAGCAATCCCGCGAGCGCGGCGGCGGCAGGCGTCAGGGCCATCGACAGGGTGACGATGACGATCAACAGTGACGCCCAGCTGTCCGAAAACACGCCGGCAGCGGCTGCGGCGGTGAACAGCACGAAGCCGAATTCCCCGCCCTGCGGCAAAAGGAGCCCGATCCGAACCGCGTCATTGTGCGGCGAACCCGTCGCCCGGCAGAGCGTGTAGAGGATCACCGCCTTGAGCAGCATCAGCGCCGGTACCGCGATCAGGATCAGCAGATAGTTCTGAAGAATGACGTCGATCTCCAGCGATAGCCCAACGGCCATGAAGAACAGAGCGAGCAGCAGTCCGCGGAAAGGCTCGATGTCGGCTTCCAGCTCATGCCGATAGGAGGATTCGGCCAGCAGGACGCCGGCGAGGAACGATCCCATCGCCATGGAAAGACCAGCAAGCTGCATCATCGTTGCGGCACCGAGCACGATCAGCAGTGCGACGGCAATCATGACTTCCCGCGCACCTGTGCGGGCAATGATCTGGAACACGGGATTGAGCAGATAACGGCCGGCAACCACCATGATGAGGATCGAGCCGACGGCGACGGCGAAGTCCTGAAGCGGCGGGCTGGTATCTTCAGGCGCCTGCAGTGCGAGCAGCGGGATCAGTGCCAGCAGCGGCACGATAGCCAGGTCCTGCAGCAGCAGCACCGAAAAAGCCCGCTGGCCGTAGCGCCTATTGGTGCCGCCGTTCTCGTCGAGGATCTGCAATGCGAAGGCCGTCGAGGACAGCGCCAGCCCGAAGCCAGTGATGACGCTGCCGCTCCAGTCGAGCATGCCAAGCTCGTAGAGGATGGCAGAGACCGCGGCGCCGGTCAGAAGCACCTGCGCGGTACCGAGCCCGAAGATGTCACGCCGCATCTGCCAGAGGCGGGAGGGCTTCAGCTCAAGGCCGATGATAAACAGCAGAAAGACGACCCCCAGTTCGGCAAAACCCAGGATCTGCTCGCCCTCGGTGATCTGGTGCAGCAACGGACCGATGATGATGCCGGCGGCGAGATAGCCCAGAACCGTGCCGAGCCCGAGCTTCTTGAAGATCGGGGCCGCCACGACGGCGCCGCCGAGCAGCACCAGGGCCTGTGAAGTGAGGACGGGCGTGGTCGACATGGCTGTTCTTTCCTGCCCGTGAGGGTTGGCACGGGTTCTCGTATTTGGCTTGGGCAAGAGATTGCCCCGGGATCGGGTATTTCGTCGGGGCCGCGACCAAGAATCAGGGTATGCCCTTGATGCCCGTCCCAGTGCACAATAAATGGGGCAGGAATGAAAGGCTAAATCATGTCCGATATCATCGATTCCGACGTTCTCCAGAAGCGCGCAGCCGAGCTTGTCGACCTGGCGCTCAAGGCCGGCGCCGACCAGGCGGACGCCGTGGCGCTTCGCTCCCGGTCCCGCTCCGTCTCGGTGCGGCTCGGAAAGGTCGAGGGAACGGAGGCCTCGGAAAGTGACGATTTTTCGCTCCGCGTGTTCGTCGGCCGCCGCGTCGCCAGCGTTTCGGCCAATCCGGGCTTCGACCTGAAGGTCCTGGCCGAACGCGCGGTGGCCATGGCCAAGGCCTCGCCGGAGGACCCCTTCGCGAGCCTCGCCGATGCCGAGCGCCTGGCGAGATCCTATCCCGATCTCGATCTCTTCGATCCGACGGAGGTATCGACGGATGCGCTCTCCGCGGCGGCGCTGGAAGCGGAAGAGGCAGCCCTTGGCGTGAACGGCGTCACCAACTCCAGCGGCGCGGGTGCGTCCGCCGGCATGGGCGGAATGGTGCTCGTCACCTCGCACGGGTTTTCCGGCGCCTATATGGGCACGCGCTTCGGCCGCTCGGTCAGCGCCATTGCCGGCGACGGCACGAAGATGGAACGCGACTATGATTTCGACAGCCGCCTCTATTTCGCCGACCTGAAATCGGCCGCCGAAATCGGTCGCACGGCTGGCGAGCGGGCGGTCGCCCGCATCGGCCCGCGCCAAGTGCCGACCCAGAAGAATGTTACCGTCGTTTTCGACCCGCGCATGGCGCGCGGCTTTGCCGGCCACATCGCCGGCGCGATCAACGGCGCATCGGTTGCCCGCAAAACGAGTTTCCTGCGTGACATGATGGGAAAGCCGGTCATGAAGGCGGGCATCCATGTCACCGACGATCCGCTGGTGGTGCGTGGCTCCTCCTCGCGTCCTTTCGACGGCGAAGGCGTGACCGGCCAGAAGCTGACGATGATCGAGGATGGCGTGCTGAAGCACTGGTTCCTGTCCACGTCGACGGGCAGGGAACTCGGGCTGGAAACCAACGGACGCGGCGTGCGCAGCGGCCCAGCGGTGTCGCCATCGTCGACGAACTTCGCGCTGGAGCCCGGAAATATCTCCCGCGAGGATCTGATCCGCAACGTCGGGACCGGTTTTTATGTCACCGAACTGATCGGCCAGGGCGTCAACATGCTGACGGGCGAGTACAGCCGCGGCGCCTCGGGCTTCTGGATCGAGAATGGCGAGTTGACCTTCCCCGTATCGGAAGTCACGATTGCCTCGAACCTCAAGCAGATGTTCTTTGCCGTAACGCTGGCCGACGACATCGATCGCAAGTTCGGTGTCGCGGCACCGACGCTTGCCGTCGAGGGCATGACGCTCGCGGGCAAGTAGATACCACCGCAGACCTTCAACGCGGCCGGCGGCCGGGAAATGGAAAGACTGAATGAACGCCGTTCGCCCATCGCCGGATCAGTGGATCAGCGATCTGGAACTCATCACAGTGGCGGCGAAGGCCGCGGGCGAAAGGGCACTGTCCTTTTTTCGCAAGAATCCGGATGTCCAGTGGAAGAACGAAGGGCGCTCGCCGGTCAGTGAGGCGGATTACGCGGCCAATGACATCCTGAAGGAAAAGCTGCTGACGGCGCGGCCCAACTATGGCTGGCTGTCGGAGGAGACCGATGACGACGAGGCCCGGCTCGGCTGCGATACCGTCTTCGTTGTCGATCCGATCGACGGAACCCGCGCCTTCATCGCCGGCAAGGAGGTCTGGTGCGTCAGTGTCGCCGTCGTGCATCTCGGTCGCCCGGTGGCCGGCGTGCTGTTTGCCCCGGCCCTTGATGAGCTGTTCCAGGCGTCGCTCACGGGCGATGCCTTGAAGAACGGTATGCCGGTTACCGTGAGGACCGAGAACGAAACGGTGCTGCGGATTGCCCTTGCGGAAGAGACGGTTCGATTGCTCGAACACGGCTATCGCGCCGGCGTTTCGCGCATTGCCCATGTGCCTTCGCTTGCCTACAGGATCGCCATGATCGCCGACGGTCGCATCGACGGCACGATCGTCAAGAAAAATTCGCACGATTGGGATCTTGCTGCTGCCGATCTGATCCTCGAGCGAGCCGGTGGTGCGCTTTTCGGCCTCGACGGGCAGCCGCTTTCCTATAATCGCCCCAATGTTCGCCATACCGTTCTGTGCGCCGCAGCAATGCCCGTTCTGCCGGCGTTGATTGCCGCCTCGCAAGGGCTGGATGGCCATTGACCTTTCCGCCTGGATGCCGCAAACCACAGAAAAACGTCAGGAAAATTGGAAGGTCAAATGGCTCAGAATTCGGAAAAGAAACAGCGGCTCCATCTCGTTTTCGGCGGCGAGCTTACGACGCTGACCGACGTTGAGTTCCGCGACCTGGACAAGCTCGACGTCGTCGGCATCTTCCCCGATTATGACAGCGCACTGACCGCCTGGAAATCCAAGGCGCAGCTGACGGTCGACAACGCCCATATGCGCTATTTCATCGTGCACATGCACCGGCTGCTCGATCCGGAACAGGCTTGATGCCGATCCGGCCCGCGCAGACGATGGCTGTGCCCTCTAAGGCTCCCGCCGCAAACGCCAGGGTTTCCAGCCCGCAACGAGAAAGCGGGGACCACCTGTCATGAGCCGCGTGCTTGCCCGCCTGGCGCTGTCCAGCTACCGCTGGATCGGCACGGCGATCTATCCTCTCGTCTGGTCCTATCTTGCCGCCCGTGCGGCCAAGGGCAAGGAGGATTCCGCCCGCCGCCAGGAGCGCTATGGTCATGCCAGTGCGCCGCGCCCACAGGGGCCGCTGGTCTGGTTCCATGCCGCAAGTGTCGGCGAGACCACGGCGGTCATTCCGCTGATCAAGGAAGTATCGCGCCGCGGCATCGCCGTTGTCTTGACGACGGGAACGACGACGTCGGCTCGACTGGCCGCCGACCGGCTCGGACCCGGCGTCATCCATCAATATGTGCCGCTCGATTTCAAACCGGCCGTCGCCCGCTTCCTCGACTACTGGGAGCCGGATCTGGCGATCATCGCGGAATCGGAAATATGGCCGATGACCATCGTCGAGCTTGGGCAGCGCCATATTCCCCAGGTGCTTGTCAACGGCCGCCTGTCGGATCGCACGTTCGGCCGCTGGAAGAAGCGTCTCTGGCTCGCCGATGCACTGTTCGAAAACCTGGCGCTGGTCATTGCCCAGTCGGATCTCGATGCCGACCGTTTTCGCACGCTGGGCGCGCTGCCGGTCATGGTATCGGGCAATCTGAAGGTCGATACCGACGCGCCGCCACATGACGGGCAAGTGCTGAAGCACTACGCCCAGCAGATCCGCGACCGCAAGACCTGGGCTGCGATCTCGACCTTCGAAGGCGAGGAGAATGCCGCAGGCATTGTCCATCGGGCACTGAAGGAGCGCACCGGATTGCTGACGATCATCGTGCCGCGCCATCCCGAGCGCTGCGACGCGATCGAGGCGATGCTCAACGCCAAGGGGCTGACGGTCGCGCGGCGTACGCGCAACGACCCGATCACGCCTGAGACGGATATCTTCCTCGGTGACACGATCGGCGAAATGGGACTTTATCTCCGCTTGACCGAAGTCGCCTTTGTCGGCCGGTCGCTGTTTGCCGAAGGCGGGCAGAACCCGCTGGAGCCGGCGATGCTCGGCTGCGCCATCCTGTCGGGCGGTAGCGTGCAGAATTTCCGCGATACCTATCAGATGCTGGCGAAGAACGGCAGCGCCAAGATCATCCGTGATGTCGAGATGCTTGCCAAGGGGGTCAACTATCTGCTCGTCAACGACGAGGTGCGTCGCAAGATGATCGATGCCGGGCTTGAAACCGTGCATGAAATGCGTGGTGCGCTGTCGGCCACGATCAGGGGGCTTGAGCCCTATATCAATCCGCTGACGGTGAAGGCGCGGCTGCAGCCGCGCAGTGAGTGATTTTCCGGGGGACTGTCCGATGACGAGTGAGAAGGCGATATCCGGCATCCTCTTCGACAAGGACGGCACGCTGCTCGACTATGTCAAGAGCTGGGTTCCGGTGAATTACGAGGTGGCCAGCATCGCCGCCGATGGTGACCAGGAGCTTGCCCGGCGCCTGCTGGTAGCGGGCGGCATGGACCCCGATACCGGCTATGTCACGCCGGACAGTCTGCTGGCTGCGGGCAATACGGTCGAGATCGCCACCGGCATGGTCGCCGCCGGCGCGCCCTACACGGTGCAGGAGCTGACGGCGAAGCTCGATGGGCTCTTTTCCAACTCGGCCGCCTTTGCCGTCCCGGTGACCGATCTCGCCGCCTTCTTTGCCGGCCTGCACGCCAAGGGCTATCGGCTCGGCGTCGCCTCCAGCGACAATGAACGTTCGATCCGCGAAACGGCGAAGCGCTTCGGCTTCGATGGCTATCTGCACTACGTCGCGGGCTACGACAGCGGCTTCGGCACCAAGCCTCAGCCCGGCATGGTCCATGGCTTCTGCGCTGCGACCGGGCTTGAGCCGCATCAGGTCGCCGTTGTCGGCGACAACAACCATGATCTGCATATGGGCCGGAGCGCCGGCGTCGGCCTCACCGTGGCGGTGCTGACCGGGACCGGCTCACAGCAATCGCTTGCGGCGGCGTCCGATCATTGCCTCAACGATATCACCGAACTCGAGACCGTGCTGATCTGACGCCCGGCTTGACCTGCTCGCCGACTGGAACACCCGCATCGGCAGCCAGGGCGCGTTGCGGGCGATGTCGACCGCCTGGACGGCGAGTTGGACCTGCGACCGGATGGCCTTGGCGGAGGCGTCGCTCCTATCCGCTTCCACAAGGCGCCCCTGGCTTTCGCTGGTGTTGAGCGCGCGTTTCGACGTGTCGTAAGGCCTGTTCATTTGCCGTGGGCGCATATGGCGGTGGCTTGCAATTCCCGGCAATCTGCCGTTTTGTGTCGCCAGCCAAAGCGTGGGAGGCCTGGAAGGACTGATGGTTTCTGAAGCACCGCCGTTCTGGTGGACCAAAGCGGATTGGCGCGCCCGTGGCCTCTGGCCCTTCTCCTGGATTTATGGCCGCCTTTCCGGTTGGCGCATGGACCATGCGCGGCGTGCCTCCGTTCCGGTTCCCATCATCTGTGTCGGCAATTTCACCGTCGGCGGGGCAGGCAAGACGCCGACCGCGATCGCGCTTGCCCGGGCGGCCCGCCAGCGTGGCCTGAAGCCCGGATTTCTAAGCCGCGGCTATGGCGGTTCGCTCGACGTGACGACTGTGGTCGATCTCGCACACCACCGCGCCCGCGATGTCGGCGACGAGCCGTTGCTTCTGGCCCGCGAGGGCCTTGCCGTGGTCTGTCGCAGGCGCGTCGAGGGGGCACGTCGATTGGTGGCCGAAGGAGCTGATCTCATCATCATGGACGATGGGTTTCAGAGCGCCCGGCTGACTTTCGATTTTTCGCTGCTGGTGATCGACAGCCGACGAGGGATCGGCAACGGTTTCCTGATCCCCGCCGGACCTGTCCGCGCGCCTCTGGGCCATCAGATCCGCCACGCCTCGGCGCTTCTGAAGATCGGCAACGGTGAGCGCGCTGACGCGCTGATCCGCCGTGCAGCCCGCGCCGGCAAGCAGATTTACGAAGCCAATGTCACGCCTCTCGACGATGGCGGCCTGAGAGAGATGCCGGTTCTCGCCTGGGCGGGTATTGCCGATCCGGAAAAATTCTTCCGCACGGTGCGCGAGACAGGCGCGGTCCTCGCCGAAAGCCGCAGCTTTCCCGATCACCACCATTTTTCCGAGGACGAAATCGCCGATCTGCTCGATCACGCTGCAGCCAAAGGCTACCAGCTCGTGACGACGGCCAAAGACATGGTGCGGCTGGAGCGAGGCTTTGGCCGGGCTGCGGAACTGATGGAAAAGAGCCGGGTGATCGATGTCGAAGTCCGCTTCGACGACCCTGGTTCGCCGCGCAAGATCATCGATGCGGCGCTGACGGCCGCGCGGGCACGCAGGCTGCGCAAGGACAAGAAATAGCGACGGGGCGCCTTAGGATTTCTGGTTCGGCAGAATTCCGGCGCGCTTGTCGGCCTGGTACGACGCCTCCGCATCGGCATAGGGCTCCTGCCGTGCGACGCTCCAGTAGCGCAGTTCGTCAACGGGAATAGCGGCGCCGGTTACCGCGCAGGTAACATATGATCCGGGCAACACGATCTGGAAGTCGCCGTCGAGATAGCGAATCTTGGCTTCCCTGTGCCCGTTGCCCTCAAACCGGTTCATTGTCCTTCGACCTCGCATCTTCGTCGTCCGCTGTCACAATGCATTCCGGCCGGCATCCTTCCGGATGCATCCAAGGCCCTGGGCAACTGTGTATCCAAGCATCATCTGTTGTATTCATGCTCTAGCGCGCAAAACGCCAAAGTTCCAGAGCAATTGCCATGTCGTATCGTCAACTGCGTCCGAACAGCCGCTCGATGTCGGAAAGCTTCAGCTCGATATAGGTCGGCCGGCCGTGGTTGCACTGGCCCGAGCCGGGTGTTGCCTCCATCTGCCGGAGCAGCGCATTCATTTCCTCTGGCCTGAGCCGCCGGCCGGAGCGCACGGAACCGTGGCAGGCCATGGTCGCCGCCAGATAGTCGAGCCGGCTGGCGAGCCCATTGGCCGTGTCCCATTCGGCGAGCTCGTCGGCCAGTTGCCGCACCAGTCCGACGGCATCGATTTCGCCGAGCATCGACGGTGTTTCGCGGATGGCGACGGCGCCGGGGCCGAAACGCTCGATCCCCAATCCCAGCCGTGAAAATTCGGCGGCATGGCTCACCAGCCGGTCGCAATCGTCTTCCGGCAGATCGACGATTTCCGGAATGAGCAGTGCCTGTGCCGGGATCGGCCTGGAATTCAATCCCTTGCGCAATTCTTCGAAGACCAGCCGCTCATGCGCCGCATGCTGATCGACGATGACAAGGCCATCCTCGGTCTGGGCGACGATATAGTTCTCATGCAGTTGCGCCCGCGCCGCACCGAGTGGGTGGGACCTCTCGGGTTGGGATACGGTCATCGCTTCGGGTTCAAACGTTGGCGCGCGGGCGGATGGTGTTGCCATCTCGGCAAAGGCAGCCTGCGGCGCCTCGCCGAATCCGCGCGGCGGCGCATCGAATGCCATCGGCCGGTAGGGCGAGGCGGCAGCGCTCCAACCGCCATGCGGCCGCTGCGGTTCCGGACGGAACGCCCGCATCAAGCCGCTGGCGCCGGTCGTCGAGGCGCGGTCGCCATCCTGGGCCAGGGCCTGCCGGATCGCGCCGATGATCAGGCCGCGAATGAGGCCCGGGTCGCGGAAGCGGACATCGGATTTTGCCGGATGCACATTGACGTCCACCACATCCGGATCGACCGTCAGCGACAGCACCGCCACCGGATAGCGGCCTTGCGGTATGGTCTCGGCATAGGCCGCGCGCAGCGCCGACCAGATCAGCTTGTCCTGCACCGGGCGGCCGTTGACGAAGGCGTATTGCTGCAGCGAGTTGCCACGGTTGAAGGTCGGTACGCCGGCAAAGCCGGTCAGCCGCGCGCCTTCGCGTTCCGCATCGATTTCGATGGCATTGTCGCGGAAATCACGGCCAAGGACCTGGGCGATGCGGGCAAGCCGGTCGTCGCCGGTGGATGGAAATTCCAGTGTCGTCCGGTCTGAGCCCGACAGCACGAAGCGAACGCCCGGAAAGGCGATCGCCATGCGCCGCACCACGTCGGCGATCGCCGAGGCTTCGGCCCGTTCCGTCTTCATGAAGTTCAACCGCGCCGGCGTGGCGAAGAACAGGTCGCGGACCTCGACCACGGTCCCCTGGTTGACGGCAGCGGGCCTTACCGGCTGCAGCTTGCCGCCGATCACCGCGATCTCGGCGCCATGGCTTGCGCCGCCCGGGCGGCTGGCAATCGTCAGCCGCGCGACGGAGCCGATCGAGGGCAGCGCCTCGCCGCGGAACCCGAGCGTGCGGATGTCGAGAAGATTGTCATCGAGCTTGGAGGTGCAATGACGGCGCACGGCGAGTTCGAGATCGTCCGGTCCCATGCCGCAGCCGTTGTCGACGACCCGAAGCAGCGTCTTGCCGCCGCCCGCGGTGGCGATCTCGATGCGCGTTGCGCCCGCATCGAGCGCATTCTCGATCAGTTCCTTGGCCGCACTCGCCGGCCGTTCGATGACCTCGCCGGCGGCGATCTGGTTGATGAGGGTCTCGGAAAGTTGTTTGATGGGCATGGCCTATTGTCCGGGATTCGCCCCTGTATGAAAAGTACGTCGCGCATTCTATCCCCGGATGTGTCGAAAAGGGCATGCCCGATAAAGTCATGTGCGTTTAATCAGGCCTTAATACAAAGCTGCGACTTTCGCCGAGAACCTGAATGAGCACGGGTTTTGTCATTTGGTGCTTGTGGCGCAGCTGGCCGCCCGAGGCTTTCATTCCAAATACGGCCAACGAGGCACGTCCGTCAGCATGTCCCGCGAAAAAGAAGCCGCCAAGGTTATATGAGGGCTATGCAATGATCGATGTAGCGTCTTTCGGCGCGAACATCCAGAAATCGGTGCTCGAGGCGATGTCTGATGCGCTCGGCCTGGCTATTCTTGTCTGCGACAAGAATGATGAGATCATTTTCGCAGGCCGGCCCATTCTCCAGTTTTACCCCATCCCGGCGCAATTCCTGGAAACTGGAACGCGGCTCAGGGATTTTCTCGGCGCCGTCTTCGATTCCGGCGTCCGCAGCGGCACCGCTCCGGAAACGAGCCGCAGGCATTCCAATCGCGACGAATGGATTTCCGAGCATCTGTCCCACCATTGGCGCGAGCGCTTCGAAGTGGTGGAGCGCATCGGTCGCCACCGCTGGATCAGCCTGCGCAAGCGGCGGCTCCCCAACGGTCTTGGCATCGTCTCCATCACCGACGTTTCCGAGCAGAAAAAACGCGAAGAGCAGATACAGCTCGATCTTGAACGGATCGAATTGACCGAGGACATCCTCGATTGCATGCCCAATCCGATCTGCGTGAAAGACCGCAACCTGAACTATGTCGCCGTCAACAAGGCCTTCGCCGCAATCCATGGCTTGTCGCCGGAGGCCATCCTCGGGCGTTCCGTGTGGGACCTTCTGGAGCCGGAACTCGCCGAAAAATTCGAACGGACCGACCGCGCGACGCTGGAAACCGGAGCAGTCCATTGCCAGCCTGAGCAGATCGTCCAGGCCGATGGCGAAGATCTCTGGGTGGTCACCCGCAAGTTCCGCGTTGGCGGCCCGGGAAAATTTCTGCTGGTCACCTGCATGAACGACGTGACCGATCTCGTCGTCGGCTACGGCGACCGTGACGGCGTCACGACCGGCCGGTCGCCCCTGGATGTCAAGGATTACAACGCCTTCGTCCCGGCCCAGAATTGCTATGACCCCTTCCGATCGATCGATATGCAGCACCTCGTCGAAGCCGGTGCGATCATCGAGCCGGTGTCCGCGATCAGGCACCGGATCCTGCTGGTGACGTCGTCAGCTGTTCTCGAGCAGAACCTCGTGCCGCTGCTGCGTCGATGGGGCCTCGACGCATGTGCGGTCAGAACCAGAGCGGAACTGACAGCGTTCGAGGAGGTTTGCGCGGCCCGCGGTATCGAGATCGCGGCACTCGTTGTCGACGGCGCGATGCCTGAGGCGCACGATGTGGTCACCAACTGGACGGCATTGCCATCCTTGCAACTGGCAAAGAATTGGACAGCATGCGACCTGCGCGCAAGGGTGCTTGCACTTTGCGGTAAGGGCTCGGGCGGCGACGTTGCTTGTGCGGCCAGTGCCCCGGCCGATTGGGATATCATCGTGCCGGATATCGGGCCTGCCGGCCGGCCGGCGCCCGACGTCGAAGTCGTGGTCGCCGAAGACAACGAAATCAACCAGTTCGTCTTTGCCCAGATCCTCGAAGGGCTGGGCATATCCTACCGCATCGCCGCCAATGGCGAGGAAGCCGTGCGGCTCTGGCAGCAATACCGGCCGAACCTCGTCCTCATGGATGTTTCCATGCCGGTCATGAACGGCTTCGATGCGGCGCGCGCGATACGCGCGGCGGAAAAATCGGCCGCCTTCCAGACGCCGATCATCGCCGTAACGGCCCAGGCCCTCGACATCGATATCGACGAGAGCAAGGCGGCAGGCATGGACGATCACATCACCAAGCCGATCAGCCCCGACATGATAGAAGCCGTCTACCGCAAGTTCGTCGTCACCAGACCCGAACGTATGGCAGGCTGAAGTCCGGTCGAGCCCCGAATGACCGGGGAAGGAGGGCGCGCAGGGCAGATTTACCGAATAACCCGTGTCAACTCCCAAGAAATCGGGGAGGCACTGTGGAAACTGGTC
This sequence comes from Rhizobium giardinii bv. giardinii H152, assembly GCF_000379605.1. Lineage (GTDB taxonomy): Bacteria > Pseudomonadota > Alphaproteobacteria > Rhizobiales > Rhizobiaceae > Pararhizobium > Pararhizobium giardinii. The sequence goes on from NZ_KB902757.1 coordinate 87,134, forward strand.
AGGCGATGCTTTCGAAATCTTAACCCTCGCTGTTCATCGTCTATTCCTGACAATGCCTTAGAGCCAATCCGGGAATGCGTTATGAATTCTGCTGAAACGTCGTCTCAGCACATAAGCCAGAATGATCTGCATGCCATGGCCTATACCGATCCGCTGACCGGTCTTGGCAATGCGTATCGGCTGCGCGACAAGGTACGGCAAATCGCCGCCGACCGCGCGAGCGACCCGGCGCCCTTTACCATCGGCCTTGCCAACCTCGATGGGTTCAAGCCGATCAACGATCTCTTCGGGCCAAATGCCGGCGACGAAATCCTCTGCCAGGTTGCCAATCGGCTGCTTGCCTGCGTTCCCGATGGCGCGACCGTCATTCGTGCCGGCGGCGACGAGTTCGCCTTCGTGCTGCCGCTGGTGTTCGAGCGCAAGGCCGCCGAGAAGGTCGGCAACATGCTGAAGGAGGTGCTGTCGGCTCCCTTCGATCTCGGTGAACGCAACGTCCGCCTGTCCGCCTCCTTCGGTTTCGCCGTCTATCCCTTCGCCGGCGAGGAATTCGAGGATCTGCTGAAAAGCGCCGACACGGCACTCTACCGCTCGAAGCGCCGCGGCCGCGGGCAGATCACCGTCTATTCCCAGGAAATCGCCCAGGAGATGAAGCGCGCTACGCAGCTCGAACAGGCGCTGCGCAATGCCATCATCGCCGACGAGGTCGATGTGCATTTCCAGCCGATCGTCAATCTGGAGACGGAAACGGTGGCCGGCTTCGAAGCTTTGGCGCGCTGGTGCGACCCGGATCTCGGCTATGTTTCACCAGCCGTCTTCGTGCCGCTCGCTGAGGAACGTGGCTTCATCGATGCCCTCTCGGAAACGCTGCTGCGCAAGGCAGCCGAGACGGCGCTGCAGTGGCCGAAGGAGCTCTTTCTCTCCTTCAACCTGTCGTCGGCACAGCTGATGGACCCGTCGACAAGTGCCAACGTGCTGGCGATCATCAATCGCGTCGGCCTCGATCCTCGTCGCCTGGAACTGGAAATCACCGAAACCGCCGTCATGACCGATGCCGACGTGGCGCAGAAGATCGTGACCGAACTCAGGGCCGCCGGCGTTCGCATATCGCTCGATGATTTCGGCACCGGCCAATCCAGCCTCGGCCGGCTGCGCGATTTCGCCTTTGACAAGGTCAAGGTCGACCGCGCCTTTGTTTCACGCATTGTCGCCGATCGCGCGTCGGAACACATTGTCAAGGCGATCATCGCCATGTGCGACGGGCTGGAGCTCGAAGTCGTTGCCGAGGGGATCGAGAATTCATCCGAAGCGTCGAAACTGCAGGGTCTCGGCTGCGGCATGGGGCAGGGCTATTTCTATGGAAAGCCTGCCGACGCCGTCACGACGCTCCGTTATCTCGCGGAAAAATATCAGGAAGCCGTGCCGGCGCTGTCCCTCGCAATCTGAGGCCCGTCGCCTTCGCCGGCCAGCATTTCGCGGTGACCTTCCGCAAGCAGCCAGTCGCGCACCCGCCGGGCCTGATGGTTGAGTTCGCGCGAACGCGGCCAGACCACATAGAACGACAGATCCGTCTTCAGCACATGGTTGCCGACCGGAACAAGCGCACCGGACCGGACCTGCCGCTCGATCAGATGGTTCCAGCCGAGCGCAATGCCTTCGCCCGCAAGCACCGCCTGGATGACAAGCACATAGTCGTTGAGCGTCAGCCGCCGAGACTGGGTGGGATAAGACACTCCTGCGCTGGCAAACCATTCCTGCCAGCTATAGGCGCGCCGGACCGGCTCCTCCAGATGGATCAACGGGTGTTTCAACAGATCGGCGGGATGCTGCGGCATGCCGTGAGCCTCGACGAACGCGGGCGACGCCACGGCGCTGATCACTTCCGGTGCAAGCAGGGCCGTGTGATAGCGCGGCCAGTTGGCGGGATCGCCGCCGCCGCGCACGCCGAGCGGGATCGGCTCCTCTTCCAGATCGAGATCGCGCACGCTGGTCTGGATCCGCAGGTCTATTTCCGGCAGGTCTTCGCGCAGCTTGGTCAGCCGCGGCAGCATCCACATCGAGGCAAAGGCGGTGGAAGCCGCGAGCGTGACATTGCTCTCGCGCCGCTTCGCGCGGATATCCTCGGCGGACTTCTGAATCCGTGACAGCCCGAGCGACACGTCGGCGTGGAATTTCTCGCCGGCCTCCGTCAGCTGGACGGCACGGTGGACCCGGTGAAACAACGGCACGCCGAGCTGCTCCTCCAAGCCTCGGATGGCATAGGAGACTGCAGCCTGCGTCATCGCCAGCTCATGGGCGGCGCGGGTGAAATTCTGGTGGCGACCGGCCGCCTCGAAGACGATCAGGCTGGACGCGGAGGGGAGCAGGCGGCGCAAGGTTTCCATAAATTCAGCTTATATCATGTGTTGAATTTTTCCAGCGTTACAATGGCCTTTTTCACCAGTAGCCTCGACTGAGACAATGGGAGGCAATGGATGGAACCGCTTGTGGCAGACGCAGAACCGGCAAGACGCACTCGCGCGGCGCGCCCCGCGCGGCGTGACAATGCGGCAAAGATTGCGGGCGTTCCCTACATCGTCCGCAACATCCCGACCTATGATATTCTGGGCGAGGAAAATCTCGTCAAGATCGAGCGCGTCGCCGACCGGATCCTGTCCGAGGTCGGGATCGAGTTTCGCGACGATCCGGCCTCGCTCGATCATTGGAAACGGGCTGGCGCCAAGGTTGAGGGTGTGCTCGTCCGTTTCGAGCCGGGAATGCTGAACGAAATCGTTTCGACCGCGCCTGCGCAATTCACCCAGCATGCGCGCAACCCGGCGCACAATGTCGAGATCGGTGGCAGCAACGTCGTCTTTTCCCCGGCCTATGGCTCACCCTTCGTCATGGATCTCGACAAGGGCCGCCGCTACGGCACGCTGGAGGATTTTCGCAACTTCATCAAGCTCGCCCAGTCGAGCCCCTGGCTGCATCATTCCGGCGGCACGATCTGCGAACCGGTCGATATTCCGGTCAACAAGCGCCATCTCGACATGGTCTACAGCCATATCAAATATTCCGACCGGGCCTTCATGGGGTCGATCACGGCGGAAGAGCGGGCGGAGGATTCGATCGACATGGCGCGCCTCGTGTTCGGCCGCGATTTCGTCGACCGGAACTGCGTCATTCTCGGCAACGTCAACGTCAACTCGCCGCTCGTCTGGGATGGCACGATGACGAAGTCCCTGCGTGCCTATGCCCGCGCCAACCAGGCGGCGGTCATCGTGCCTTTCATTCTCGGCGGTGCCATGGGTCCGGTCACCAATGCCGGTGCGATCGCCCAATCCTATGCCGAGACGCTGGCCGGTTGTGCGCTGACGCAACTGGAGCGCAAGGGTGCACCGGTCATTTTCGGCAATTTCCTTTCCTCCATGTCGTTGCGCTCGGGCTCGCCCACCTTCGGCACGCCGGAACCCGCCATCGGCTCGATGGTCATCGGGCAATTGGCGCGCCGGCTGAAGCTGCCGCTGCGCTGCGCCGGCAACTTTTCCAACTCCAAGCGGCCGGATGCGCAAGCGATGCAGGAAGGTGTAATGTCGATGCTGTCGGCGGTGCATTGCGGCGCCAATTTCATTCTGCATTCGGCCGGCTTTCTCGATGGGCTGCTGGCCATGTCCTACGAGAAGTTCGTCATGGACACCGATTTCTGCGGCGCGCTGCATTCCTATCTCGCCGGTGTCGTCGTCGACGACAACACGCTCGCCATGGATGCCTTTCTGCAGGTCGGGCCCGGCAGCCACTTCCTCGGCTGCGATCATACGATGCGCAACTACCAGACGGCCTTCTGGGATTCGGCCCTGTCCGACAACGAGCCGTTCGAAAAATGGAGCGAGGAAGGCGGTTCGACCGACATGGCGACACGCGCCAACAAGCGGTGGAAAAAGACGCTGGCCGAATACGAAGTGCCGCCTCTGGATGTAGCAATAGACGAGGCGCTGACGGACTATATCGAGAGACGCAAGAACAGCATGGCGGATGCCTGGTATTAAGCCCGGGCATCGATCCTCCCAGGGAAACAGCATGACCCTTTCGAAAGACCCGCTGCTCCAGCCGTACCAGTTGAAGCACCTGACGCTGAAAAACCGGATCATGTCGACCGCACATGAGCCGGCCTATTCCGAAGACGGCATGCCGAAGGACCGCTACCGGCTTTATCACGTCGAAAAGGCCAAGGGCGGCATTGCGCTGACGATGACGGCGGGCTCGGCCATCGTCTCGGAGGACTCACCGCCCGCCTTCGGCAATCTCTACGCCTATTCCGACGAGATCGTGCCCTGGCTGAAGAAGATCGCCGACGACTGTCACGAGCACGGCGCCGCCGTGATGATCCAGCTCACGCATCTCGGTCGCCGCACCGGCTGGAACAAGGGTGACTGGCTGCCGGTTCTCAGCGCCTCTCCCGTTCGAGAGGCAGCGCACCGCTCTTTTCCCAAGGAAATCGAGGAGTGGGACATCGAGCGCATCGTCGGCGACTATGCGAGTGCCGCGCAGCGCATGCAGGCGGCCGGGCTCGATGGCATCGAAATTGAGGCTTACGGCCACCTGCTGGACAGCTTCTGGTCGCCCGCAACCAATCACCGCGACGACGAATATGGCGGATCGCTGGAAAACCGGATGCGCTTTTCCAACATGGTGCTGGATGCGGTGCGCAAGGCCGTCGGCCCGGATTTCATCGTCGGCACCCGGATGGTGGCCGACGAGCAGTGGGATATCGGCCTCTCGAAGGAGGAAGGCATCGAGATCGCCAAACGGTTCGTCGCGTCCGGCAAGGTCGATTTCCTCAACATCATCCGTGGCCATATCGATCACGACGCGCATTTGACCAATGTCATCCCGATCCAGGGCATGGCGTCATCGCCGCATCTGGATTTCGCCGGCGAGGTCCGCGCGGCGACGAAATTCCCGGTCTTTCACGCCGCCCGCATCGCTGACGTCGCCACCGCCCGGCATGCGATCGCCGAGGGCAAGCTCGACATGGTCGGCATGACCCGCGCCCATATCGCCGATCCGCATATCGTCAAGAAGATCATCGAAGGCCGCGAAGGCCAGATCCGTCCCTGCGTCGGCGCGACCTACTGCCTCGACCGGATCTATGAAGGCGGCGGGGCGCTCTGTATTCACAATGCGGCGACGGGCCGCGAGGCGACCATTCCGCACGTGATCTCGAAGACGAACGGTCCCATCCGCAAAGCGGTCGTGGTAGGCGCGGGACCGGCCGGGCTGGAAGCGGCGCGGGTGCTTGCCGAACGCGGGCATTCCGTCGAAGTCCTGGAGGCGACCGGCGAGGCCGGCGGGCAGATTCTGCTTGCAGCACGCAATCCGCGCCGCAGGGAAATGATCGGCATCGTCGATTGGCGCCTGTCCGAACTCGAACGGCTCGGCGTTCCCATTCATTACAATGTCTTTGCCGAAGCGAGCGATATCCTCGAACGCAAGCCCGATCTGGTCGTTGTCGCGACCGGCGGCATTGCGCAGAACCCGGTTCTCGAAGCCGGTGACGACCTCGTGGTCTCGAGTTGGGATATCATCGCCGGTGCGATCAGGCCCGAGGGGCCGGTGCTGCTCTATGACGACAATGGCGCTCACACCGGGATGACGGCGGCCGAAATGATCGCGGCGACCGGCACCGAACTGGAAATCGTCTCGCCGGAGCGCATGTTTGCGCCGGAAATCGGCGGCATGAACCATGTGCCCTATGCCAGGGCCTTTGCCGAGAAGAATGTCCGTGTGACGATCAACACGCGGCTGAAATCGGTTCGCCGCGAAGGCAATCATCTGGTTGCGGTGCTTGGCTCGGATTTCTCCGATGCAGCGTTCGTCGAGCGACGCGTTGCGCAAGTGGTGGTCGAGCACGGTACGTTGCCGATGGCCGATCTCTATCTGGAGCTCAAACCAATGTCGCGCAATCTCGGCGCCGTGGATTACAAGGCGCTGATCCGCCAGGAAAACCCGATCCGGATTCGCAATCGTGAAGGGCAATTCGATCTGTTGCGCATCGGCGATGCCGTGGCCAGCCGCAACATCCATGCCGGCATCTATGATGCGCTGCGCTACGGTGTGTTGTTCTGAATGAGAAACGGCGGCGCTCTCGCACCGCCGTTTCTTCTGTCCAACCGTAGAGCGGTTAGTTGTTGGTTGCAGGCTGTTCAGCCGGCTTCATGTCCGTTGCCGGCGCCGTGGACGACGTGGTCGTCGTATCGACCGGCGCATTGGCATTCTGTTCGGCTATCTGCTGCGACCTGGTCTTGAATTCCGGTGCGGCCTTCAGCGTTTCGGCAGTTTCCTGCGTGGTCAGCTTCAGGTCATCCGAATTCGGGACTTCGGCGACCGCGATGGTCTCGAGCGGAACGGCGACATTCTTTTCGCCGATGCCAAGGAAGCCGCCGACGCCAATCACAGCGGCCTCAACCGAGCCGTCCGTGGTGAAGATCACGTCGTTGATCTCGCCGATGCTCTCATCGGCAGCGTTATAGACCGTCTGGCCGATATAGGTGCTGGCCGAAATCTGGCCTTCAGCCTGTTCGGTCAGATAGCCGACAGCGGGAGCCTGCGCGGCCTGATCCAGCGGCTTCTTCATCGCGTCAGCCGGCTGTTCGCCGGTTGCCGGAGTTTCCATTGCCTGCGGTTCCGTTGCCGGCTTGGTGGTGTCTTGGGCGAAGCCGAGCGGCGCAAAAGCGGTTACGCCTGCAAAAAGTGCGCCTGCGGCGACGGAAGCTACGAGTTTCCTGGTCATGTCAAACCTACCTTTTCGTTCTTTGTCGATCAGGGCGCGGGGGGTCCAAAGCGTTTCCGCCGCACCGGTGATACCGAAGAAACGTTCAAGGCGTGCAGTGGTTCCTTAAAAAATATGCAACGCTTGATGGAACTTTTGCGCCGCTCTTGGTCGAACGTATGATGCCGGTGCAGAAAGCTTGGCGTCCTGACTTCGATGGGGAACTGGCTGTGCAGAAGGCGCCCTTATAACAAGGCGATGCGTGTGGCTTAATATGTTGAAAATATTTTAATGGGAGAATTTGCCAGCGCGATTGTCGCAAAATTCGATTTTTAGACGGCGCGAAATTCAATCACAACACTCTTTCTCTTTAATCGGGATATTAGCGACTACCCATTTATTCCGGGCGGATTCTGCCAATAGCGTCGAGGGTGCGTTTTATGAAAATTTGTAAGTCGTGTGCTTTCTATCTAGCGCTGGCGATCAACCTATCATGCCTCGCAGCAGATCGATCGCGCGCCGAGGAAGAGACGCGACACTCGGTTTCAAACGGGAAGACCGTGTATCTTGGTGGCGTTGCCAACATTTTAGTGCAAGTAGAAAATCCGAAAGGAAGCCTGCTTCTTCTGGCGGGAGGCAGTCAGCGCCTGAATGTTGGCGCGGATGGCACCTTCACCGATCAAGCACTAAGCGCCATTATCAGAAATAGGGACGCTTTTGCAGCGAACGGGTTCAATATCCTGCTTGTCGATAAGGAAACCAGTCTCCGCGAGTCCGTGGAATACATGGCAGGCCTCAAGCGCCCGGTCACCATTGTTGCGCTCAGCAATGCAACTCGGCGGACGGCAAAAGCGCTGGCGCAGGGCGCAATACCTGACAAGGTGGTTCTTGCGTCCGGCGAGCTAAACTCGCGCTCAGGGCCGTTGGATGGCGTCGCGGATATTCTTCATGATCCTGCCCTCTTGCCTCCAACATTGGTGATTCATCACCGGAAAGATGGCTGCCGCGTCACAAATCCAGCGGGCGTAGCTCCGTTTCAGGCTTGGGCCAGGGATCGTGTTCGCAAGGTTACTTGGATCGACGGAGGCACTGAAGGAACGGGAGGATGTGCTTCCTTGGGTTATCATGGTTTTGGTGGCCGAGATGCAGAGCTGGTTTCAGAAGTGGTCGATTTCGCTGCTGGCGAATGACTGACAGCGCAGAGCATGTCGTGAATCTCCTGGGGGAGTTTTTGGCCCGCCCTTGGGGCAGGCGGTATTGCACGGTGCGTGCTGGCGGCGGACGGCTCGAACGCCGCCGCTCGGGCTGTAAACCGCTTCGGGGCAGCAGTGTCAGAGCCGGAAAGCGGGCTCGAAGCGGCCCCTGATCGGGACGCCGAGTTCGAAGGTCTTGCCGGCATTCGGATCGGCGGTGCGCGCCGCGTTGCTCATGTTCTGGAAAGCCGAGGTCACCAGCAGCCGGTCGGCAGCACGACCGATGAAAGCCGGGCAGGTGGTCTGGGTCGCCGGCACGGCATAACGGGCCACCTTGGCTCCGTCCGGCTTGTAGACGTCCACCGCGCCCGAGCCGTAGCGGGCGTTCCAGATCAGGCCGTCCGCGTCGCAGACGGATCCGTCCACCCAACCCGGCGTCGTGTTCTCGTCGCTGATCGCGACGGGATCGCCCGTCGGCAGGCCGGTCGCCGGATCGACGCTCACCCGCATCAGGTGATTGACCGCAGTATCGGTGAAATAGGCGGTCGTTCCGTCCGGGGAGAAGCAGATGCTGTTGGGAATGCTGATGCCTGAATAGAGCCTCGTCACCGTGGTTCCGTCGACATGGTAGAAGGCGCCGGCGCCGGCGGATTCGTCGCGGGCCATTGTGCTGATCCACAGGCAGCCAGAGGGATGCACGCGACCGTCGTTGGAGCGGTTCGTCGGGATCGCTTCCAGCGTGGCGAAAAGCGAGAGCCGTCCACTCGCCGTCTCGCGGATAAAAAGGCCCTGGTCGGATGCGATGAGCTGGCGCGTGGGATCGATGACGGCCAGCACGCTGCCGAGGAACGGCAGCGCATGGACCGCCTTGCGGCCGGTTTCCAACTGCAGCTCGTGGAGCGCCTGGCCCTTGATGTCGAACCACCATGCGGTGTCGGTCGCGGGGTCGTAGGTTGGGCCCTCTCCGAGCATCAAGGCTTCGTCACAGAGGACGCTGCCGGCGAACGGGATAGTCTCGGTCATGGTCACGCTCCGTAGACCGCGTCATAGGCCGCGATCGTCGCCCGCGCCCGCTTGCCGACCTCGGCTGCATCCATGCCCGCCTTGTATAGGCTGGAGCCGAGGCCGAAGCTCTTCACGCCGATCTTGGCGTAGTCGGCGAAATTGGCCTCCGAAACACCGCCGACGGCGGCGATTTCAAGCTCCGGCGGCAACACCGCGCGGATCGCCGAAAGGCCCGACGGACCGAGCACGCTGGCGGGGAAGAACTTGAGCCCGGTTGCTCCGGCATGGGCGGCGGCAAGCGCTTCGGTCGGGGTGAAGACGCCGGGCATGGTGACCATGCCGCGGGCGGCGGCAAGCGCGATCACGTCCGTTTCGACATTGGGGCTCACCATCAGCCTGCCACCGACGCCGTCCAGCCGCTCGACCTGCTCCGTCGTCAGCACCGTGCCGGCGCCGATCAGGCAGCCCGCCGGCGCCATCTTCACGGCGATCTCGATCGACCGGAACGGCTCGGGCGAATTGAGCGGAATCTCGATGGCGGTGAAACCCGCTTCGATCAGGGCGCCGACCACCCCTTCGGTCTCCTCGGGCTTCAGACCGCGCAGGATGGCGATCAGCGGATATTTCATCGGCGGGAACGGGATGCGGTGCATGGTATCTCTTTCTTCAGGCGGGCCAGATGGCGTTGGCCGCGGCGGCGAGGCCATGGCGAACGGCTTCATCGGCATCGATGATCACGGGTTTGAGGTCGAGGGCCGACAGGGCGGATTGATAAAGGCCTGCAAGCGCCCCGGAGGCGACAAGGCAGACGCCGCTGCCGGGTTTGGCGGTCGACAGCGCGCCGGCGATTTCAAGGCCGATCAGGGTGCCGGAGAGCCGCGCCTTGGCAGCCTGCGCGCTCAATTCATGCAGCAACTGGCCGCTGCGCACGGCAAATACCAGATTGGTGGCGAGAGCCGGGCATTTCGCAGCTTTGGCGACGGCACTCAGAAACACCGGATCGTCAGCATCAAAGGAGCCGCCATCCGTGACCGCGTGGCTGAGGATCGAATGTTTGGAGATGACGTCGAACAGTTCGCCCGTCATGAAGGTCGAGAACCCGTCGACGATGCCGCCGGTGACGCGCACCCATTTGCTGTGCGTACCCGGCATGCAGACGAGATGGCTGCCGCTTCCCAGCCGCGATAGGGCGCCGAGCAATTGCGTTTCCTCGCCGCGCATCACGTCGGGCGCCGCTTCGCTGCGCTGGGCAAGACCGGGCAGAATGCGGATATCGCGATTGGCGTCGGTCACCGTGACCGCCGCCTTGACGATGCCGGTCAAGGGCGCAGGGGTATCGAGATAGCCCGCCTCGACCCAGCCCTGGCGTGCCCCGGCCATGCCGCAGATGACCACCGGCAGATGCGGCGGGGCCGAAACGGCGGCGAGATGCGTTTCGAGGATCGATGAGAAGCCGGTCTTTGCAGCCGTTGTCATGCCTTCGCCGCTGCGGCGTTCGGCCAGGACTTCGCCGCTCTCGCTGACGATCCACAGGCGGAAGCTCGATGTCCCCCAATCCACCGCGGCATAGGATGCTGCCGTCATTAAAATACGCCTCCGTCAATGATCATCGTCTGTGCCGTCATTCGCGCCGAACAATCGGAGGCGAGATAAAGGCAGGGCCCCACCATATCCTCCGCAACGAGCGTGTGCTTCAGGCATTGTTTTTCCAGCATGCCGGCAATCGCGGCGTCGTCCAGCCAGAGCTTCTTCTGTCGCTCGGTCACCACCATGCCCGGCAGCACGGCGTTGACGCGGATGTCGTCCGGTCCGAGCTTGCCGGCAAGCGACTTGGTCAGGCCGACGATGCCGGCCTTGGCGGCCGCATAGGCCGGGATATCCCCCATGTTGAGCATGAAGGCGATCGAAGAGAAATTGATGATCGAACCGCCGCCGGCCCGGCGCATATGCGGCACTGCGGCCTGGCTCATGAAGAAGACGTGCCGCAGATTGATGGCCAGGCTTTCATCCCAGCTTGCCTCTGTCACTTCCTCCAGCAATTGCCGATCATCGCGCGCGGCATTGTTGATAAGGACGCTGAGGGAACCGACCGCTTCAGCGGCGCTGTCGACAATAGAGGCGAGAGACTGTGTATCCCGAAGATCGGCCCGGATGAATATCGGGGCATGTCCGACAATCGGGGCGAGTTGGTCAACCAGGGCGTTGCTTGCCGTTTCGGCAATGTCGATGAAGGCCACCCGCGCGCCCTGCCGGGCAAAGCCCTCGACGAGGGCGGCGCCGATGCCCGAGCCGCCGCCGGTGACAAGGACGCCACGACCCTCGAGGTCGGGAAACTGTGCGGCGGGCAAGGCCATTGTATGTTGCTCTCCCTGATGCACGCTTCGCGAAAATCGGCTTGCAATTGCATCCAGCTGGTTCCATTATGTGGAACGGACTCTTACTATTTGGAATTATCGCGCCGCGGCCGAGCGCTTGTCAAGATCGCGTCGGCGGAGAACCGGTGAAACGAAACGGAATCATGACTCGCGAAATGCTCTCCTCTCCAGGGACCGAGAATAGCGGCACGGGCACGCTGGGCAAGGCTCTGTCCGTGCTTGAGATCGTGGTGAGTGCGGACAGGCCGCTTCGCTTCAGCGAGATCCTCGCCTTGTCGGACCAGCCGCGCGGCACGCTGCATCGCCATCTCGCGCATCTGGTCGAGGAGGGGCTTCTCATCCAGGGGCGGGATCTCTGCTACGAGCCGGGCCTGCGGCTCTTGAAATTCGCCTACCGGTCGTGGTCGAAAAACCAGTTCAGGGCGGTGGCCGCGCCGCATCTGCGCAAGCTGCACGAGGAAACCGGCGAGACGGTGCATCTGGGGGTGCTGCGCGGCACGGAAATCATCTATGTCGACAAGGTCGAGAGCCGCCAGACGGTTCGGATGGGATCTCAGATCGGCAATGCATCACCCGTTTATTGCACCGGTCTTGGCAAGGCGGCCCTGTCCGTGCTGCCGCAAGACCGTCTCGCCGAGACGCTGGGCAAACTGACATTTCATCGCTTTACCGCCAATACACATCATTCCGTTGCCGCTTTGAAACGTGATCTGGACGAGGCGCGACTGCGCGGTTATGCCTTTGACCGTGAAGAACATGAAACGGAAATTCGCTGTGTTGCAGCTGCGATCCACGATACCGGTTTCGATCTCGTCGGCGGCATTTCCGTAACGGGGCCGGCTTACCGTGTGACGATGGAACAACTGGAGATCTGGGCCCATCCCGTTCGCCAGGCGGCGATGGCCATCAGCGAAGATGTGGAAGTTCGTCTGGGGCCGGGGCGTTAGGGTTGTATTTGCCTTTCCGGTTAAATTAGGCACACCGGCTGGACGCAGGGAAAGCGGAGTTGTAGGTTCAACTATCAGATTCGGTGCCTGCTGACATTCGATTCGCTGCCTCGAAATGGCTTCGGCGGCTTGCCGGGAAACGAAAAGGTCTCAGCGGCAGCGGAACGGTTTCTTTGCGAACGTCGAGCCTATTGGCTGCGAGTCTGGAAGTGAAAATGGTCGATTTCAGCCGGCATCTGTCCTCCATCGTGCGTTCCGCCGTTCCGCGGATTACGGAGCCTTTGACACGGGAAGCCGATATCCGTCAGGCGCTGGTGCAGGTCTCGGATGCATACGGATTTCATGGTTTCATTGTCATGATCGTCCCGGCCAAGTCTTGCCGAAGGCTGGCTGAATCGGTTGTCATGACCAACTGGCCCAAGGATCTCCTGAGCAGCTATGACGCTGCCAGCATGATGACCAGCAGCCCCGTGATCGAGCGGTTGCGGCGCAGCACGATCCCCTTCACCTATGACACGGCGCTGGAGTCGCACAGGCGCTCCCATGGCAAGGACAATGCCGTGCTGAACCTGTTCGAACGCCTCCATCTGGGACGCGGCGTCTACATCCCGGTTCACGACGTCCACGGCACATGCGGCGCCGTGGGCTTCGCCGGTGATCGCGAAGTGGTAAACGCCGGCGAATTGAAAGAGCTGACCTTCATTGCATCATATTTGTTCAGTCGCCTCAGTGAGATAAGGGAAATCCGCAGCCGGACGCCGGCTGGCTTGTCGCGCCGCGAGATCGAATGCCTGCACTGGGCGGCGGCAGGCAAGACCACCACCGAAATGGCAAAAATCCTGGATCTTTCCGAATATACCGTCAATCATTACCTGAGCCGTGCAACGCGCAAGCTGGATTCCGTCAACCGTGTACAGACTGTGGCGAAGGCGATACGCGCCGGACTGATCAACTGAGAAAATGTCTATGGATAGCAGCAGGAAAACCGGCATGGTGAGTGGGTTGCGCCACGGGGCAAGCGGAAGCCCGGTCGCCGCGCACGACGCGCCAAGGTGCGGTGGAGACTGCGAATGCGCGACACTCTGATGGCGGAATCGGTGGAAAAAGAGCAGCCGCGCGGGGGTGATTTCGCATCCGAGATTGCAGCGCTGGAAACGCAGTTCGACGCAATCCGCTATATGAAGAGAACGACCCAGGCTTTCGGCTTCAAGACGTTTCTCATCTGCATGGTGCCCTCCTTCGATGCGGAGAAGCTCGCCAGCGCCTCCATCCTGTCGAATATGCCGGCTGAGTTGATGGGCAAGTACGACAGTATCTCCGTTCTCAAGCACTCCACCGGTATCCGTCGGTTGCGCGAGACCACGACGCCGTTCCAGTTGACGGTTGAGGAGTGGGAGAAGGAAGCCGGCCGGCCCGCGCAGACAAACGAATATATAGCCCTGCTGCGGGAGCACGGCATCTTCCAGGCCAATTACTTTCCGGTGCATGACGCCGATGGCAGCCGCGCCACCGTCATCTGGATGGGAAAACGCGTCGATCTGCCGATGACGGCGATGATGGAACTGCAGATGATTGCCATCCACGTCTATAACCGTCTGACGGAGATCGGCTCGTTCTGGAAGGATCCCAACGTCGCCCTGTCTGAGCGAGAGATCCAATGCCTCAGCTGGACGGCCGCGGGCAAGACCAGCTCCGAGATCGCTGGAATTCTCGGATTGTCCGAGCACACCGTCAATCACTACCTCAACCATGTCAGCAAGAAGCTGGACGCCGTCAACCGTACCCAGGCCGTCGTCAAGGCGATGAAGAAGGGCTATATCAGCTGAACTTCGTCGCGGGGTTTCCGGCGCCGCCGGTTAATGCCGTATTCCAGGCCAAAAGCTCGCCGGTGTTCAGCGATCCCGGGAGCGCAGCCGTGTCTGCCGCGCCATGACGCCCGGCACGAATTCGATGTGGATATCCGCAACCGCAGATGCCCTGTCCTAAATTTCGGCAATCCGGCAGCAGCGCGGCGCATTTGCCCAATAACTATGCGACACAGATGCTGCATCGCAGCAATCCTCGTGTGGAACCTTTGAATTTCAGGGGTTTCCCGAAACTGGCACGGTTCCTGCTTTTTAAGACGCAGGTCCAGAGGGGACTGCAATAATAAGACTGCGCCCATGAAGGTCGCGAGAGACAAGGCCGCTTTCAGCCCAAGGTGATCCCGGATGTACGGACACCACGGGCCGGAAGCGGCTTTTTCTTATGCAGCCTGTTTTTCTGTGCGGGCGCATTGGCGAAACACGCCCGCTCGACTATCTAAATGTCACGCATCGCGTTTGAAAAACAGGCAGCAGGCAAAACCAGCCGCGCCGGCGGCAGGAGTGAATGACATGGCAGACGTCACCAAGGAACAGGTCCTCGAAAAGTTGAAGGGCGTGCGTGGTCCGGATATGGACGGCAATATCGTCGATATGGGTCTTGTCTCCGATGTCTTCATCTCCGATTCCAAGGTCTATTTTTCGATTACCGTACCGGCCGAGCGTGCCCGCGAACTCGATCCCCTGCGCGCCGCAGCCGAGCGGGTGGTCAAGGAAATTCCAGGCGTCAAGGGCGCAATGGTGGCGTTGACCGCCGACAGGAAGGCGACACCATCCTCGGCGCCGGTCCAAAGGCCCGCCGCAGCACCGTCCCACGCCGGGCATTCCCATGCGGGGCATACGCACGCCACGGCTCCCGGCCAGCGCCCCGCAGGTCCTGCAAAGGCCGGCATCCCGGGCGTCGGCGCGATCATCGCTGTGGCATCCGGCAAGGGCGGCGTCGGCAAATCGACGACGTCGGTCAACCTTGCGCTGGCGCTGAAGGCCAATGGCCTGCGCGTCGGCATCCTCGATGCCGATATCTACGGCCCCTCCATGCCGCGCCTCCTGAAGATTTCCGGCCGTCCGCAGCAGATCGAAGGCCGGATGATCCGGCCGATGGAAAATTACGGCCTGAAGGTCATGTCGATGGGCTTCCTCGTCGACGAGGAGGTCGCAATGATCTGGCGCGGGCCGATGATCCAGTCGGCACTGCTGCAAATGCTGCGCGAAGTGGCCTGGGGCGATCTTGACGTGCTCGTTGTCGATATGCCGCCAGGCACCGGCGATGCGCAACTGACCATGGCCCAGCAGGTTCCGCTCGCCGGCGCCGTCATCGTCTCGACACCACAGGACCTGGCGCTGATCGATGCCCGCAAGGGGCTTGCGATGTTCCGCAAGGTCGAAGTGCCGGTGTTCGGCATCGTCGAGAACATGAGCTATTTCATCGCGCCCGATACCGGCGCCCGCTACGACATCTTCGGCCATGGCGGCGCCCGCAAGGAGGCCGAGCGCATCGGCGTCCCGTTCCTCGGCGAGGTGCCGCTGACGATCGGCATCCGTGAAACCTCCGACGCCGGCACGCCGGTGGTCGTCTCCGAGCCGGACAGCGAGATTGCCAGGATCTACCGCGAGATCGCCCGGAAAGTCTGGGATCAGATCTCGGCGCAGAAGGCCGATACGTCGCGGGCCATGCCCAGCATCGTTTTCGAATAGCGGTTCGCGCCGTCGCCGCGCTATGCACGCGGTGCATTCCGGAAATGCGTCGCTTCCGCGGTGACAAGTGACAATCGATCGGATAGCGTCGTTAAGTCTTTGGGCGACATTGTGGCGCTTTGCCACTTTCTCCATTGATTTTGAATGTGCCTTGCTCCATATGCCTCCCCGCATCCGCAAGGATGAACATCAGCGGTGCTGCCCTCCGTCGGGCTCCGCATGACCGTGATGACCGATTGAGCGTAAACGACGAGAGTTTCCATATGGATCTGCCGCGCGCAGCTTTGATGTCATACGGCGGGGATTGTCCGGCCCGCCGCAATCCGGCCGTAGCTTCCACCCGTTCGCATGGCGGTGTCGATTGCGCCGGCTTCAATGGCGCGCAAACAAGGGCGGCGGAATGATCACTGCCTATCGTGACAATGGTGAAGCCGTCGTGATCAGCGCGGTGAAGCCCCCCGCTTCCCTGCCATCCGATATCGTCTGGATAGACATGCTGCGTCCGGACAAGGCGGAGGATTTCCTGGTCGAAAGCTTTCTCGGCATCGAGGTGCCGACCCGCGAGGATATGAAGGACATCGAACCCTCCAGCCGTCTCTACACGGCAAAGGACGCGGTGTTCATGACGGCGTCGCTTGTCTGCAAGGCCGACACCGGCCGTCCGGAATTGACCGATGTCGCCTTCGTCCTGACGCGGGGAATACTGGTCACGGTCCGCTACGAGGAGCCGAAGGCGTTCGGCCTGTTCACGGCCGCCATGCACCGCATCCCCGGCGGCTGCGCGACGGGAACAGTGCTGGCGACGCGCCTCTTCGAAACCATCACCGATCGCACGGCGGAGATCCTCGAGACTGCGGTTGCCAAAGTCGACGCCTTGTCGCTGCAGGTTTTTGGTGACCGTCCCGCCGGACAACGCCGCCCGCCCCACTATCTCGAAGCCAAGTTGATGGACGTTGCGTCACATCACCGGCTGGTGGCAAAGACGCGCGACAGTCTGGCTTCGCTCTCCCGCGTTCTGACATTTCTCTATACGGTTCCGTCCGTGCAGGAAGACCGGGAAGTCAAGGAGCTCTGCCGGACGATTTCGCGTGACATCCAGTCCCTGTCGGAACATGCCTCCTTCATCTCGGGAAATATCACCTTCCTGCTCGATGCCTCTCTCGGCCTCATCAATGTCGAGCAGAACGCGATCATCAAGATTTTCTCGATTGCGGCGGTGGTGTTTCTGCCGCCGACCCTGGTTGCCTCGCTGTACGGCATGAATTTCGATGTCATGCCGGAACTGAAATGGACCTTCGGTTATCCCATGGCTGTCGTCGCCATGGTGATTTCCGCAATTGTCCCCTACTACTTCTTTCGCTGGAAAGGCTGGCTCTAGGAGCCTGAGGAATTCATATGTCCCATTCAGTAGCTCAACCTGCAAGCCGCGAAAAGGAATTGCGCAAATTTCTGTTGCTCGCGCTCGGTTCGGTCGGCGTTGTCTATGGCGATATCGGCACAAGCCCGCTCTATGCCTTCCGTGAAGCGTTGCGCCCGGTCGCTGCCGACGGCGTCACCCGCTTCGAGGTGATCGGCCTGATCTCGCTGATGATCTGGACGCTGACCATCATCGTGACGTTGAAATATGTGCTGTTCCTGCTGCGCGCCGACAACCAGGGAGAAGGCGGTACGCTGTCGTTGCTTGCTCTGTTGATGAAAACAGCCAACGGCCATGCAGCCCGGCTTTTCTTCATGGGGATCGCCGGTGCCGCTCTCTTCATCGGTGACGCGATGATCACGCCCGCCCTTTCGGTTCTCTCCGCCGTCGAGGGCCTGAAACTGGTGACGCCGGCGCTGAGCGAATATGTGGTTCCGATTTCCGTGATCATCCTTGTGGTGCTTTTCGCGGTTCAGTCGAAGGGTACGGCCGCAGTCTCGAACTTCTTCGGGCCTATTACCCTGATTTGGTTCCTGGTCATGGCCGCCGCCGGGATCGATCACATCCGTGACGATTTCGGCATTCTGTCTGCCTTCAATCCCTACTACGCCGTCTACTTCCTATTTCATGCCGGTTTTGTCGGCATCGTCGTTCTCGGCGCGGTATTCCTGACCGTGACTGGCGCCGAGGCACTTTATGCGGACCTCGGCCATTTCGGCCGCAAGCCGATCCAGTGGGCCTGGATTTGTCTGGTTTTCCCGGCGCTGACGCTCAACTATCTCGGTCAGGGCGCGCTTGTGCTGAAACATCCGGAGACCATGTCCGATCCGTTCTTCCTGATGTTCCCGGAATGGGCGCTGTTGCCGGTGGTCATTCTTGCGACGGCAGCCACGATCATCGCCAGCCAGGCGGTCATTACCGGTGCCTTCTCGCTGACCCGCCAGGCGATCCACCTCGGCTTCCTGCCGCGCATGGCGATCTTCCACACCTCCGAGACACAGACCGGCCAGATCTATCTTCCCAACGTCAATACGCTGCTTCTGTTCGGTGTCATGGCGCTGGTTTTCATGTTCGGTTCGTCGGAATCGCTGGCCACTGCCTATGGTATCTCCGTCACCGGCGCGATGGTCGTTACGACGTTGCTTGCGTTCGAATTCGTTCGCCTGCACTGGCGCTGGCCGCTCTATGCGGCGTGCCTGGTCCTCCTGCCGCTCCTCGCGCTCGAAATCGTTTTCCTCGGCGCGAACCTTCTGAAGGTTCACGACGGCGGCTATGTTCCGATACTGATCGCGGTTACCTTCGTGGTCCTCATGTGGACGTGGAAGCGGGGCACGAAGCTCCTGCATGACAAGACGCGCCATACCGACATTCCGCTTCTGTCCTTCGTGAAATCCATCGAGCGCAAGAGCGAGCATGCGCCGGTCTCCGTGCCGGGTACTGCCGTCTTCCTGACCAGCGACCCGGAATCGACACCGGCCGCGCTGCTGCACAACATCAAGCACAACCACGTCCTGCATGCACAGAACTTCATCCTGACGATCCGTACGGCCGGCGTGCCGATCGTGCCGAAGGACGAGCGCGTGACGGCCAGCAGCATTTCCGAGCGCTTCAGCCTGTTGGAAATGCATTTCGGCTTCATGGAAACCCAGAACGTCTCGCAGGCGCTTGGTCTTTTCCGCAAGACCGGCCTGAAGTTCGACATCATGTCGACTTCCTTCTATCTCGGCCGTCGCAAGCTGGTGCCGGATGCGCAGTCGGGCATGCCGCACTGGCAGGACAGGCTGTTCATAGCGCTCGCCAACGCCGCAATCGACCCGTCCGATTATTTCCGCCTGCCGACCAACCGCGTGGTGGAACTCGGCTCGCACGTCATCATCTAGCCGACTGCATCGCCTCAAAAACGCCTTCCGCCGCCGGGCTACCGCGGGAGGCGTTTTGCTTTCATTTCCCAATTCTCCGCCGCCGTCATTAACCAAGCATCAAGGTTAATGCTTCATTGTCGAGCCATGTTGAAGCGGTAGACGCGCCGTTGAGCGCGAAGGCACCGCTTGTCCGATTCACATGCGTGGGGAAATGCGTTCCGGATCGGTTTGCCGGATGGAGCCCTGCGTCTGCCGGTGCGTGGAGTACGGTTGGTGCGTAACAGTCTGAAGTCCCGGTTTTCACCCGCACGCTGGACCGCTCCCTTGATGCTCGGCATCGGTCTTTTCGTCGGCTTCCCCTCGGTCTCTGGCCATTCCGATCTTGCAACCTTTCTCTCCGGCATCAATCGCGGCGGCGAGCGCTGGCGGATGTACATGACCCGGTCCCCCGCAGGCTCTCTGCACCAGGTGGAGATGGTGTTCAACGACCCGATCACCACGGGCGCGATCGCCGATGGGGCAGGGATCGCCATGCCGGGCGGTGGCCAGGTGTCGCTGACGGCGGCCGAGAAGCAGGCGGATCCGCGCACGGACGAGGAGCGGGTCAACCGCAAGGACAAGAAGGGCCGCATCGTTGCCGTGGCGCCGGTGACGCCACCGAAGGATTTTACCGCAGGCTCGATCCTGCAGCGCACCAGTTCGCTGATCGAGCCGCTCTTCGATGGCGAGGAGCGCATGGTCTTCTCCAAGCCCAGCATCAAGGGCAAGGAGATCCAGATTGCCACCGCCTTCTACAAGAAGAAGGCGCCGAAGCAGGATCCGGGCATGTCGCCGATGCTGGCAAGCCTGGTGACCAATCAGGGGGCGGACGTGCTGGCGACCGCCTACGCGCCGCCGGAACCGGACTATGCGCGCCAATCGCCGTTCGATTCCATCCTGCGCAAGGACAAGACCGGCGGCCGGTTCATTCCCGAGATCTCGCGGGAAGACCACGCCTGGGCGGCCAATCCGCTGCCGGCCTGGGTGTTTTCCGAAGCCGAGCAGAAATGCCTGACCGCGGGCATCTATTTCGAATCCCGCGGCGAATCGGTCAAGGGCCAGGCGGCCGTGGCGCAGGTCATTCTCAATCGCGTCCGCAACCCGGCCTATCCGAATACGATCTGTGCCGTCGTCTACCAGAACAAGGGCTGGTACAACCGCTGCCAGTTCTCTTTCGCCTGCGACCGCATTCCCGATATCGTCTGGTCGCGCTCCCACTGGCAGACGGCCAAGGAGGTCGCGCTTGCCGTGACTGCGGGCAAGATCTGGCTTCCCGAAGTCGGCTCCGCCACGCATTACCACGCGACCTATGTAAAGCCAGACTGGGGGCCGACGATGAAACGGGTCTCGAAGATCGGCAAGCACATCTTCTACCGCACGTATGGCGGCGGATGGAGCTGAAAGCGTCCGCGATCGGCAATGGCCGGCTAAACGCCGGGCATTCCTTGCTCCGCAGAAGCGCGCAGCGATTCCCGCACGATTCCCGCTTCGGCTTCTCGGAAATTGTATAAGATATTGTTTTTATGTGATAATATTGTGCCCTGACAAGGGCCTTTGGTGCCTTGACTATGGAGGCACCTAAAACTATGTTGCGGCCGACTTCAAAACGGGCCGAAACGTGGCTTCAAATCCGGCTCTTGTGTGACCAAGCTCGTGGTTAATCGCCGCGAAAGGAAACAAAGGGAGGGTGCCACATGACGGACAACCGGAAAGAGGGTCTGGAAGATCGGCTGAAACGCCTCGGTTCGGAACTGTCGGAGAAGCGCAAGGAAGATCCGAAGTATGCTGCGGACGAGGCGCGAGCGGCGGAAAACCGCAAGGGCTATCAGGTCGCCGTGAAGCTTTCGAGCGAATTTGTGGCGGCCATCGTCGTCGGTGCGCTTCTGGGCTATCTTTTGGACCATTTTACGGGTACAGGGCCGTGGGGGATGATCATCCTTCTCCTCCTTGGTTTCTGTGCCGGTGTGCTGAACGTCCTGCGTTCGGCGGGCATGGTGGCAGCGCCCCATCCCGCTGATCGAGTGGGCAAGAGCGGCGAGAACAAGAGTGATGGCGCGTAACGCGGCTGTCGCAAAGGTAGAAATGTCCGCCAGACCGGCGGTCCAGAACGAGAGAGAGCGGCTGTGGCAGGCGATAAGGTAGATCCGGTACACCAGTTTGTGGTCAACAAGATCGTTCCGATCGAAATTGGCGGTATTGATTTCTCCTTCACCAATGCGTCGCTCTTCATGGTCGCAACCCTCGCTGTTGCCGCCGGCTTCCTCTACTTCACGACGTCGACGCGCAGCCTGGTTCCCGGGCGCCTGCAGTCCGTCTCCGAGCTTTCCTATGAATTCATCGCCTCAATGCTGCGCGAAGGCGCCGGTTCCCACGGCATGAAATTCTTCCCGATGGTGTTTTCGCTGTTCATGTTCATTCTGACGGCAAACATGCTCGGCATGGTTCCCTACTTTTTCACCATTACCAGCCAGATCATCGTGACCTTTGCGCTTGCGATCTTCGTCATCGGCACGGTTCTGGTTTACGGTTTTTATAAGCACGGCCTTGGCTTCCTCAACGTGTTCGTGCCCTCTGGCGTACCCGGCATTCTTCTGCCGCTCGTGATCTCCATTGAAATCATCTCCTTCCTTTCCCGCCCGATCAGCCTCTCCGTTCGTCTCTTTGCGAACATGCTGGCAGGCCACATCACGCTGAAGGTGTTCGCAGGCTTCGTTGCCTCGCTCGGAACGCTCGGCGCGCTGGGTATTGGCGGTGCGGTTCTGCCGCTCATCATGACCGTTGCCCTTACGGGCCTCGAATTCCTCGTCGCCTTCCTCCAGGCCTATGTCTTTGCGGTGCTGACATGCATGTACCTCAACGACGCAGTGCATCCGGGTGGCCACTAAGGAATAAAGTCGTGGGCTTTCCCGAGTTTCATCGGTGAAGGTGCCAAACACAGCCGCAACAACCATTTCGAAGGAGAAAATCATGGAAGCGGAAGCAGCAAAGTTCATCGGTGCAGGTCTCGCTTGCCTCGGCATGGCCGGCACGGCTCTCGGCCTCGGCAACATCTTCGGCAGCTACCTGTCCGGCGCTCTGCGCAACCCGTCGGCCGCCGACAGCCAGTTCGGCCGTCTCGTATTCGGCTTCGCCGTTACGGAAGCTCTGGGCATCTTCTCGCTGCTCGTAGCACTGCTGCTCCTTTTCGCCGTCTAAGATCGGCTTGAAGGCAGGGTCGCGGTTTTAGCCGCGGCCCGCATCTTTTCTGAATGCACCTGGAGGTGAGCATGTTTGTGACCGCGGCCTATGCCCAGTCAACCACCACCGAAGGCGCAGAGACCCACGACGCCGCTGCCGGCGAGGTCCACACCGAGACTGGTGTAGCCCATGAAGGCGGACATGGCTCGGGAGTGTTCCCGCCCTTCGATTCTTCGACATTCGCATCGCAGCTTCTCTGGCTGGCGATCAGCTTCGGTCTTTTCTACCTTCTGATGTCGAAGGTCGTCATGCCGCGCATCGGCAGCATTCTCGAAACGCGCCACGATACGATCGCCCGCGATCTCGATGACGCCGCTCGCTCGAAGGCCGAGGCAGACGCTGCCGTGGCAGCCTACGAGCAGGAACTGGCAACGGCCAGGGCCAAGGGCAACGTGATTGCCTCGACCGCCCGCGAAGCCGCCAAGGCAAAGGCTGCCGCCGATCGCACCGCGGTCGAGACCAGCCTGAATGACAAGATTTCCGCCGCTGAGGCCCGCATCGCCGATATCAAGGCGAAGGCGCTGGCAGATGTCGGCTCGATCGCCGAGGAAACGGCAACCGCCGTTGTCGAGCAGCTGATCGGCGGCAAGGTATCGAAGGCCGAGATCGCATCCGCGGTCAAGGCATCGGCGAAGTAAGGAGCGCATCATGGATTTGACCTCACTGGCCACATTCTGGGCCTTCGTCGGCCTGGTGCTTTTCCTCGCACTCGTCGTCTACCTCAAGGTTCCGGGCATGCTGGCCAAGTCGCTCGACGACCGCGCCGCGCGCATCACCCATGAACTCGACGAAGCCAAGCGCCTGCGCGCCGAAGCCCAGTCGCTGCTGGCCGAATACCAGGGCAAGCGCAAGGAAGCCGAAGCGGAAGCAGCCAACATCGTTGCCGCCGCCGAACGCGAAGCCGAAATGCTGACCGTCGAGGCCAAGCAGAAGACCGACGAATTCGTCGCTCGCCGCACGGCTCTGTCGGAGCAGAAGATCAAGCAGGCCGAAATCGACGCGATCAATTCGGTTCGCGCCACCGCCGTCGATATCGCCATTGCCGCCGCAGAAAGCGTCATCACCGCGAAGTCGGATGCTTCAACGCAGGCGACCCTGTTCGCCAAGGCTGTCAGCGACGTGAAAAACCGCCTCAACTGAGCGGTTGCTTCATAGGGTAGAGAGTGGAAGAAGGTCGGCTATTGCCGGCCTTTTTGTCATCGTTTGGCCCGTTTCGCGATGCTGCAGGAGCCAACGACGATCGCGGCTAAGTTGGTTGTTGCTCAGCGATAAGGTATTCTGTCGGAGGCGGTGGTGGCTGATAGCGCGCGAACAATGATCGTCATGGACGCGGGGGTGTCCCGCTTCCAGTTCAGGGCCGGCGCATTGATCTGGACCGAGGGCCACATTCTCGTCCATCGCGCCGTCAGCGACCCATACTGGGCCTTGCCGGGCGGACGCGTCGAATTTCACGAGTCGAGCGAGGAAGCCTTGGCGCGGGAGATCCAAGAGGAGATCGGCTGTGCTGCGACCATCGGAAGGCTGCGCTTCGTCATAGAGAACTTTTTCGAGCTGGGCGACCTGAAGGCCCATGAGATCGGTTTCTATTTCGACGCTGAACTCTCCCGACCGCTGCCGTTTCATCAACGCGAGATCATTCATCGTGTTCGGGATGGAAATTCCGATCTGGAGTTTCGTTGGGTGACGCCGACCCGGGCTGCCTTGGACGAATTGGATCTGAAGCCAAAACCGTTGCGCGACCTGATTGCGGAAAACCATGCCGGCATGGCGCATCTGGTGTACCGGGACATCCCATAGACACTGGGCGTTATCCTGGTCGCCAAACACGCACGAGTACTGCAGTTTCAAAGTGCTACAGTGTCTTTGCGCGTCATGTTTGACGCTGCGGCGCTGTAAGGTGCGTTACTCGCCTTTGATTGCCATTGGCGCGAGCGTCAGGCAGGCCTTTTCAAATTCTTGCATGGTTTCCGGCGAATTGTCAGTCGGCAGGACGGCGTCCGTGGCAACGTCGGTTGCGTCGTCAGCCGATTGACCGTCGTAGACATAGGACTGGATATAATAGGCGAGGCCGCCCTTCCAGACCTTGCGGCCATCGATTTCCTTGCAAGGATAGGCCGTCTGCAGGTCGGCCTGGAGCGCGTCTGCAGTCGGCGGCGCAGCGACCGACGCATCCGTCGTGGCCGTGAGTGCCAGCATAATTAGGCCAAAGATCAAGATCCCGATCCCTCCAAGTGATTCGCGAGCCAGAGGCACGGACTCTATAACGCAGCCGAGCACCGGTTTGTTACAGCGGAAACGCTTCGCTGTGAGTTTTCCGCAGCGATTTATGAGGGGTGTCTAAAATCCGCAACAGGCGCCCAACGTCCGTCCTCGCATCGCAATTGGCTACGGTCAGGCGGCAAAGTCGTCGTCCGGCGCCTCTTCTCCATCCTGCCGCAGCGGGCGAAAACTCATGCGATGCAGCGGGCAGGGGCCGTGGCTGTCGAGGGCCTTGCGGTGACGAACGGTGGCATAGCCTGCATGCATGGCAAAACCATAGGCGGGAAAGACGAGGCCGGCCCGGATCATCATCCGATCGCGCGCCACTTTGGCAACGATCGAGGCGGCGGCGATCGACAGCGACCGCGCATCGCCCTTGACGACCGCCTTGCCGTGGCAGGGAAGCCCGGGTGGCACGTCGCGACCATCGGCGAGCACCAGGGCAGGGCGCGAGGAGAGCCCGAGGACGGCCCGGCGCATGGCATCGAGGCTCGCCTTGCGGATATCCGTGTCGTCGATCCTACCGGCACCCGAAGAGGCGATCGAGACGATGGATGAGGAAAGGATGATGTCGAACAGTTCCTCTCGACGGGTGAGTGAAAGCTGTTTGCTGTCGTTCAGCCCTTCCGGGATATTGTCCGGATCAAGGATCACAGCCGCCGCAACCACGGGGCCGGCGAGCGGTCCACGCCCGGCCTCATCCGTTCCGGCCACCGGCCATAGGCCATCGCGCCGCGCGCTCGTCTCAAAGGCGAAATCGGGGCCTTCGATGGTTTCGAAGAGAAAGGGGGAATCGGGCGGTGTGCTTCGTGACATGCGGCGAAACTCGCACACAAGCCCGATTCCCTGCAAGTCCTCCGGCAGAGAGGCGGCTGCCGGAGGATGGACCGATCGAGCCCCGGGGCAAGAAGCAGGATCGGCATTCGTTGTTCGGGGGAGCCCGAACGAAGACGTCAGAGCAGCGACAGCTGGACGCCGGTGCCGAGCGGCGGAACGAACAGGTCGCAGTTCAGCGGGCGCTTTGCCACGTTCAGTCCCAGCCGCTTGGCCGCCAGTTCGAAACGGCGGCCGATCTGCCAGGCATAGGGACCGGCGCCCTTCATGCGCTTGCCGAACTCGGCATCGTAGTCCTTGCCGCCGCGCATCGAGCGCACCAGTGACATGACGTGGCGGTAGCGATCCGGATAGTTCCTGAGCAGCCAGTCGCGAAACAACGGGCTCACCTCGAGCGGCAGGCGCAGAAGCACGTAGCTGGCATGGCTGGCACCTGCGGTTTTGCCCGATTCCAGCACCCGCTCGATCTCGTGGTCGTTGAGGGCCGGAACGACCGGCGCCATCATCACCGTTGAGGGAATGCCGGCCTCCGCCAGCGCCTTGATCGCTTCCAGGCGCTTGGATGGCGTCGAGGCGCGTGGCTCCATCAGGCGAGCGAGCTTGCGGTCAAGGGTCGTTACCGAGAGGCCGACCTTCGCCAGTCCCTTCTCCGCCATCGGTGCAAGAAGATCGATGTCGCGCATGACCATCGCCGATTTTGTGACGATCATCACCGGATGGTCGCAGGCCTTCAGCACTTCGAGTACCTGGCGCATGATCCGCCATTCCTTCTCGATCGGCTGGTAGGGATCGGTGTTGGTGCCGATTGCGATTGGCCGCACCTTGTAGCCGGGTTTTGCCAGTTCGCGTTCAAGCAGCTTTGCCGCATCCGGTTTGGCGTAGAGCTTGGTTTCGAAATCGAGCCCCGGCGACAGGCCCATATAGGCGTGGGTCGGACGGGCAAAGCAATAGATGCAGCCGTGCTCGCATCCGCGGTACGGGTTGACCGAGCGATCGAAGGGAAGGTCGGGCGAATCGTTGCGGCTGATGATCGCGCGCGGCTTTTCGACCTGAACCTCGGTCTGGAGGGCCGGGAGGTCGCCCAGCGATTCCCAGCCGTCATCTTCCAGAGCGCGGGAGACTGGCTCGAAACGTCCCGACGTATTGAGGGCGGCGCCACGGCCGCGCCGGCGATCGATCTCGATCCGTATTCCGGAACCGGCGATCATCGCCTCGGCCATATCTGCCGTGTTGCCGGGCGCAAGGGCGCCCTGCCTGATCTCAGACAGCTCGTTCATGGGTTTCTCCGGGAATTGTCCTTGCAGACGATCCGTTATGCTCTGATTATTTTCCTAACTCAGAAAACGGAACAATACAAGAACAAAATGGCGAAGTGCGCTGGGAAGCGCGCACCGGTGTGGCCAGTTCTGTCTTCGTTTGGGCGCGGATTCATCATGAATGAAAAGTTAATCGCCGGAAAACGAAGGGTTTATGGAAATTGCCGGTGCGATGGGTTATGGACGGCGATGCTGACGATCATCATCGAAACCCGCAACAACGAAGCCGAACTGGTGCAGACGCTGTCGGCGCTGGTCGCAGGTGCCGTGGAAGGCCTGGTAAGCGACGTGATCATCCTCGATCACGGCTCGCGCGACGGTTCCAGCCGTGTCGCCGATGCCGCCGGCGCGCGTTTCTGCACGAGTTGGGACATGAAGGACATCGTGCGCTCCGCGCGGGGCGACTGGCTGTTGCTCTTGGAGGCAGGCGCGAGACCAGCGGGCCGCTGGATCGACGACGTTGCCGAATATATGTCCCTTAGTAAGACACCAGCGCGTTTTTCGCCCTCGCGGCTGCATCGTCGGCCGTTCCTGAAGCGCGTCGTCACCCGCGCGGCGCCACTGGAACTGGGCTTCCTTCTGTCGCGGCAACAGGCGACAGCGATCGCAAAATCCGGCATGCGGCTCAGCGAGTTTGCAACCGGCCGCGCTGTGCGGCGCCTCGGCAGCGAGCTCGTGCCGGCCTGGGTCGCGATTGACAATCGTCCCGGAGCGGACGATCGCTAGGCGGTAAGGTCCTCATTTAAGCTCATACAGCAAAATGAGCAGGCCCTTTCAGGCCTGCTCTCGCGTGATGAAAATGAAAGGCTGAAAAGGTCTTGCCGAGCGGCCGAAGCCGCGCCGTCGTATACTTCCCACAGTATTCGTGTTGCCGATGAGGAGAGTTTTATACCGGCGCGCGCGCAGGCGCTGTTCCGGATGGAACAGGAAGGAGAGAGGTCGCAGGGGAGAGGCGTCAGCCGCGCTTCAGATGCTCGTCGAGCCTCGGCATGATCTCGACGAAATTGCAGGGCATGTGCCGGTAGTCGAGCTGCTGCTTCAGGATGCCGTCCCAGGCATCGCGGCAGGCGCCGGGCGAGCCCGGCAGCACGAAGATGAAGGTGCTATTGGCAACGCCGCCGGTCGCGCGAGACTGTATGGTGGAGGTGCCGATCTTCTCATAGGAGATGCGGTGGAAGACGGCGGAAAAGCCATCCATGCGCTTCTCGAACAGCGGTTCCACCGCCTCCGGCGTCACGTCGCGCCCGGTAAAGCCCGTGCCGCCCGTGGTGATGACGACATCGATCGCGTCTGCGAGCGTCCAGGCCTTGACCTGGGCTGCTATCTTCTCCTTGTCGTCGGGGACGATGGCGCGGGCCGCGAGCCGGTGACCGGCATCGGCGATACGGGCGGCAAGCATGTCGCCGGAGCGGTCGTCGGCGAGCGTGCGGGTATCGGAGACGGTCAGGACCGCGATGCCGAGGGGAACGAAGGGTTTCGTCTCGTCAATGCCGGCCATGATGGTCTTCCTCTCCATTGACGCTGTTGCAGGCAAGAACGTACCAGTTCGGGTGATCCGTTGAAAGAACGGCGGCGGCCGCGTCTCTTTCGTCGGCGGTTTCAAACAGCCCGAAGTAGGTGGCCCCCGAGCCGGACATGCGCACGAAAGCCGCGCCTGCCTCGATAAGCGTGTCCGAGACGGCGCCGATGGCTGGTTCCAGAATCCGCGCCGGAGGCTCAAGATCGTTGCGCATGTCTTTCAGCGCCTCGATCCAGTCGCTGCCAACAAGCGCTCCGCGGGGGATAACAAGCGCCGGATTGGTCTTGTTCGTCAGCGTCCGGAAAATCACCGGCGTCGATACGGCAATGAGCGGATTGATGAGAAGGATGGGAAAAGACGGAAGTGGCAGCCCCTCAAGCTCTTCGCCGATGCCGCGGGCAATCAGCGGCCGTCCTTCAAGGCACATCGGCACATCGGCGCCCAGTTTCAGCGCAATGTCCTGCAGGTGACCGCGATCGAAACGAGCTCCCCACAGCTCCAGCAATCCGAGAAGTGCTGCTGCCGCATCCGCCGAGCCGCCGCCTATGCCTGAAGCGACAGGCAGGTTCTTTTCGAGATGTAGGTGAACCGGCCCGGCCGCCATGCCGCGCTCAACCAGATGCGCCCGCAGGAGATCACGCGCCCGCAGCACCAGATTGCCGGACGCGCCTTCACCCGTCAGCGGCAGGTCGGTGGAAAACCGGCCCGAGACGGTGAAGCGGTCTTCCGCCCAATGGGAAAAGCCGATGCGGTCTCCCGCGTCGGCGAACGTCACGAGGCTTTCGAGGAGATGATAGCCGTCCGGCCTCTGACCGACGACATGCAGGGCAAGGTTGATCTTCGCCGGCGCCAGCCGCGTCAGCGCAAAACCTGGAATGCCGTCTTCAGTCGTCATCAGAGGGCGGGGATCAGGACTTCTTGCCCGCTGCCACGTTCGGAGCGACCTTCTCGGGCACGGTTTCCGCCGCCGCCGGGACCCTGGTCTCAAGTGGCGGCAGGCCCCTTTCGATCTTTGCCTTGATCTTCGGAATCTCCGCCTCTTCCGGCTTCAGCGCGAGCGCCTGGTTCCACTGGAAAACGGCTTCGAGCTTGCGTCCGACGCGCCAGTAGGCATCGCCGAGATGATCGTTGATCGTCGCATCGCCCGCCATGAGCTCTGCGGCGCGTTCGAGTTCGGTCACGGCGTCGTCGAAGCGGTTCATGCGGTAGTAGGCCCAGCCGAGCGAATCGACGATGTAGCCGTCATCCGGCTTCAGCTCGACCGCCTTGCGGATCATGCCGAGGCCTTCCTCGAGATTGATGTTCATGTCGACCCAGGAATAGCCGAGATAGTTGAGAACCTGCGGCTGTTCGGGATTGAGCTCAAGAGCCTTCTTGAAGCTCGGCTCGGCCTTAGCCCAGATTTTCTGGCGCTCATAGGCGATGCCGCGCTGGAAGAAGATCGTCCAGTCGCCGCGCTGCGGCACCGGCCCGATCGCCTCCACCGCGCGGTCGTAAACCAGCCCCATCTCCTTGTAATCCTTGGCATCGGACAAGACGCTGCCATAGGCGATGTAGCTGCGCACATCTTTCGGATCGAGATCGATCAACGCCTTCAGGTGCTTCTTGGCTTCCTCCACCTTGCCGATCGAGGCGAGGCTCAAGCCGAGCTGCATTTCGGAGAGCCGGCGCATCGGCGAATTTTCCGGAACGCTCTTGTAGAGCGCGATTGCCCGTTCCGGCTTCTTCAGGTTTTCGGCAATGCCGCCGAGCATGACGAGGATATCGGCGCTTTCCGGATCGAGCGCCCGGGCCGTCTGCAGATAGAGCGAAACGATATCTTCCGCGCCCTCACGGTTGAGGGCCGCACCGATCGAGAAGAGCACGGCAGCGGCACCCTGGGCCGCGCTGCGGACCTGTTGTTCCTGTGGCTTGCCGTCTTCGATGCTCTTGCGCAGCGCCTTCAGCGGGGCATAGTTGTTGATGAAACCTTCGCCCACGGCAACGGCGTCGAGCGCCTTGCGCTTGTTGCCGTCGCGGGCTTCCAGTTTTGCCAGCGCAACGACGGCGCGCATGAAGGTATCCGGCGCGGCGGTGCCGCCTTCGCGATCCAGAACGGCGTCGTTCAGCTTCGAACGGGCCGTGGATTTATCGCCCGCAGCAAGCGCGATGGCACCTTCGTTGTAGGATTTGAAGATCTTGAACCATTCCGGCCCTTCCATGGCGCTGATCCCGGCGATCGCCTCCTTTGGCTTGCCTTCTCCGGCCTTCGCCCAGCCGAGCAGCAGGCCGTTCATCAGCCGGTCGAGATCGTTCGGTCCATCATAATTCAGGATTTTCTGGGCATGGCGGTATTCGCGCTTGCGGATCGCCTCGACGGCCCGGGCGATCGTGGTGATGCGCTCGACGGAGCTGTCGGACTTCAGCTCTTCGGCAAGCTTCACGCCTTCGTCGAATTCGCCGTTCATCAGAAGCGTGATCATCAGGCGCTGCTTGACCTCGACATTGTCCGGCTCGAATTCGAGCGCCGTGCGGTAGAGCCTGGTCGCTACATCGAGGTCGTGATCGACATCGGCGGTGCGGGCGGCGAGGAACGCGCCCGAGAAGCTGTTGACCGAATCCACATCGAAAGGCTTGCTTTCCTCCACCGCGGCCTTTTCCTCGGCAAAGCTCTGGGAAGCGCCGAAAATCGACGCCAGGGCCAGGAACGCTGCGCCGCTGAGCAGGCGAAGAAGGTGTTTTTGCCGCATGACAAGCCTTTCGTTACGGTCGGCGCCCCTTGGCGCCGACGCCGGATTCGCGCGGAATCAGTCCCAAATCATTAGCGTATAACCCGGCAAACCGGAATCGGTTTGAGCGCTGAGCAAGACGCAATTCGACAGGTTGCCGTCAAGATCTACCGCCTTCGGTTGCGCCGGTGACGTGGCAACGATGTCATCATGAACGCACAGCATGGCTTTTTTGGCGCGGTGCGGCAAGAATTTCCTCGAAGGCTTCCGGGCGGGATCGCCGGATCAGCTTACCCGCTCGATGCAGAAATCGATCACCTCGAGAAGCGCCGCCTTCCACGGAGACTGCGGCAAGGGCGCAAGCGCGTCGCGGGCGATCGTCCCATAGTGCTGAGCCCGGGCGATCGTATCGCTCAGGCCACCATAGCGGGTGATGAGACCGAGGGCCTTTTCGAGGTTCTGGTCGTCGCTCTTGCCGCCCTCGATCGCCTCGCGCCAGAAACTGCGCTCGTCGGCCGTGCCGCGGCGGTAGGAGAGGATCACCGGAAGGGTGATCTTGCCCTCGCGGAAATCGTCGCCGACATTCTTGCCGAGATCGGCGGCCTTGCCGCCGTAGTCGAGTACGTCATCCACCAGCTGGAAGGCGAGGCCGAGATTCATACCGTAGGATTTCAGCGCGTTGCGGCTCGCCTTGTCGGTCTTGGCGACGATGGGGCCGACTTCCGCGGCAGCGGCAAACAGTGCCGCCGTCTTGGCGCGGATGACCGAGAGATAGTCGTCCTCGGTTGTTTCCATGTTCTTGGCGACGGAAAGCTGCAGCACCTCGCCCTCGGCGATCACCGAAGCTGCCGTCGAAAGCACGTCGAGCGCCTCCAGCGAGCCGACATCGACCATCATGCGGAAAGCCTGGCCGAGCAGGAAGTCGCCGACGAGAACGCTCGCCTGGTTGCCCCAGATCATCCGCGCCGTCGATTTTCCGCGTCTGAGATCGCTTTCATCGACCACGTCGTCATGCAAAAGCGTGGCCGTGTGCATGAATTCGACCGAGGTCGCGAGCTTCACATGCGCGTCGCCGGTAAAGCCGAACATCGAGGCGGAAGCGAGCGTCAGCATCGGCCGCAGGCGTTTGCCGCCCGAGGAAATCAGATGGTTCGCTACTTCCGGGATCATCTGGACGTCGGAACCGGCCTTGGACAGGATCAATTGGTTGACGCGCTCCATGTCCGCCTTCGTCAGGTCGACGAGCGGCTTCACGGATGCCTGTTTGTTTTTGCTGTCTTCCAGCGGTATCACTACGCCCAACGCAAGGCACTCCTGTTCAAATTCCAGTTCGGACAATAGAAAGGGGGCCTTGTGGCGGCAAGAGGCGAATTGTCCCGCTTCCTCAAATAAGGCAGGAAAACGATCACGAATGAAGGAATTGATCCGCACCAACGACGCCGTCGTCCTTTCCTTCGCCGAGAGCCTGATGAAGGAGGCAGGCATCGGCTGCTTCATCGCCGATCAGGGCATGAGCATTCTCGAAGGCTCGCTCGGCCTGCTGCCCCGCCGTTTTCTCGTCGATGAGGACGATGCAGATGAAGCGCGACAGATCCTGATCGATGCCGGGCTCGGGGCGGAATTGCGCGACCAATGACAACTGCCAAGTCCGAAACCGTCGACAGCTTCCACCGCGGTCAATTCCACGTGATCCAGCCGCTGGGGCAGGGGCACCGGTCCGGCATGGACGCGATGCTGCTTGCCTCGCTGGTCGCCTCCGACAAACCGCTCAGGGTTGCCGACCTCGGCGCAGGTGCTGGAGCGGCCGGCATGGCCGTTGCCTCGCGGCTCGAGAATGCGCAGGTGCTGCTGGTCGAGCGTTCGCCGCTGATGGCCGAGTTTGCCCGCAAGAGCCTCGCGCTGGCGCAGAACGAGCGGTTCAGTTCCCGCGCGTCCGTGCTTGAAGCGGATGTCGCGCTCACCGGCCGGGCGCGGGTCGCCGCCGGCCTTCCCGACGATACGTTCGACCACGTCATCATGAATCCGCCCTTCAACCATGCGTCCGACCGCAAGACCCCCGACGCCCTGAGGGCCGAGGCGCATGCGATGAGCGACGGTCTGTTCGACATCTGGATCCGCACCGCAGGCGCCATCATGAAGCCCGGCGGGCAACTGTCGCTGATCGCCAGGCCGGAATCGATCGCCGAGATCATCCGCGCCTGCGGCCGCCGGTTCGGCGGCATCGAGATCACTGCCCTGCATCCGCGAACGGGCGAAAACGCGGTGCGAATCCTCGTCACCGCCATCAAGCAGAGCCGTGCCCGGCTGGCGCTGCGGGCGCCGCTGATCATGCACGAGGACGGCACGCACAAATTCTCCGCCTTCGTCGATGACCTGAACAACGGTCGCGCCGCCTATCGTCGCCGGCGATGATTTTCGCGGCACCGCCATTGCGTTTGGCCTGTCAATGCATACATGCCATCACGAAAAACAGAAAAGTGAATGCAGGGAGTTGAGATGGCCCGATTTTTCAGAAGGCTTTTGCCGAGGCGTTTTCGCAAGGAGGGGCTGACGATCCCGGTCGTCAGGCTGCACGGTGCGATCATGGCCGGCGGCAGCCAGTTTCGCCCGCCGCTCAACCTTGCTTCGGTTGCTCCGGTGCTCGACAGGGCCTTTTCGATGAAAGGTACGCCGGCCGTAGCCATCTCGGTCAATTCGCCTGGAGGCTCGCCAGTGCAATCGCGGCTGATCTACCAGCGTATCCGCGATCTCGCTGAAGAGAAGAAGAAGCGCGTCATCATTTTCGTCGAGGATGTCGCGGCGTCCGGCGGCTATATGATCGCGCTGGCCGGCGACGAGATCATTGCCGACCCGACCTCGATCGTCGGGTCCATCGGCGTCGTTTCCGGCGGCTTCGGCTTTCCGGAACTTTTAAAGAAGATCGGTGTCGAGCGGCGTGTTTATACGGCCGGCAACAACAAGGCGATGCTCGACCCCTTCCAGCCGGAAAAGGAAAACGAAATCGAGTATCTGAAGAGCCTGCAACTCGAGATCCACGATATCTTCATCGGCATGGTCAAGGCGCGGCGCGGCCACCTGCTTGCCGACACGCCGGATATCTTCTCCGGCCTGTTCTGGACTGGCAAGCGCGGCCAGGAACTCGGCCTTGTCGACAGTCTCGGCGACATGCGCGGCGAATTGAAGAAGCGTTTCGGCGAGAAAACCGAGTTGCAGCTCGTTTCCGCGTCGCGCGGCCTGTTCGGCAGGCGCCAGCCCGGAGCCTCCTTGGCAGGCGGAATGGCGGAACGCGTCGCGGCTTCGGCCGTTTCCGGTCTTGCGGAGGTGGCCGAAGAAAGAGCATTATGGGCCCGCTTCGGCCTTTGATCATCTTGAAGGAAACGGGGGAGGAGCGATGCCGCAACTTATTCTTCTGCTGCTGTTTGCAGCCATCGCCTGGATCGGCTACCGCAAGTTCGTGGCCGACGCCGAAAAACTCGCCCGGCGCCAGCAGGACGTCCGCCGCCAGCAGGAAACCGGCACACAGGGCACGCTGGTCAAGGACCCGGTGACGGGAGAATACAGGCTGAAAAAGCCGGAGTGATTTCTCGCGTTTGCTTCAGAGTGCGACAACATCGTCAAGCCGCATTGGAGCAGGCCGCCCACGGTGGATGGGCCGTCGCAAGTGGGCATGTTGGGTTCGGCCCAGTACATTGCTCAAATGCCGAGTACATTGTTCAAATGATGGCGAAGCTCTGTGAGCACAACGGTTTGTCGCGTGTCCTCCCGCGTGGACGAACTACAAACTCAGACTGTTTTTCGCGTGAGAATTTTGTGTTGACGGCCGTTTTGCCGTTGATTCGGCGAAAACGAGGCCGCTCCCACGCCGAGATCAGCTCGAATCTCAGCAGCAAGCGCCTTAACTGCCGGCGCGCTGTAGGTTCCGTTCGATTGAAGCAGGCAAATATCGAGGAACGGCAGAGACGGAAATCCGTCCTCCGGTGTAATTATTCTCATGTCATCGGGAACCGAGCATTTTGCGAGGGCCGCGACAGCAAGACCCGCCCGTACAACGGTGAGAAGCCCGGCAACACTAGGGCTTGAAAAAGCAATACGGTATGATCGCCCATATTCGCGCAGCGCCTCGATGACCAAGGCCCGACCGACGCAACCCGGCTGGAAGAGCGCCAGCGGCACAGTACTTTCTTGATGGATGGCATGATGCATCGACGTGACCCACACCATCGGTTCGGATCGAAGGAATTGGGCATCAGAACCGCTTGATCCACGGGTGACAATCGCAAGGTCTATCCTGCGATCGGCAACCAAGCGGGACAGGGCGTCGCTCGGCTCACAAGTAACCTGAACTTCGACATTAGC
Organism: Rhizobium giardinii bv. giardinii H152; assembly: GCF_000379605.1. Taxonomy (GTDB): domain Bacteria; phylum Pseudomonadota; class Alphaproteobacteria; order Rhizobiales; family Rhizobiaceae; genus Pararhizobium; species Pararhizobium giardinii. The sequence continues at coordinate 122,503 of NZ_KB902757.1, forward strand.
ATATTGACTGGCAAACCGGTCAAGAGCGTTCGGAAGCAGCGAACTGACATAGTCCTCTGGAGCACCCAAACGCACTGTGCCGACCAGGCTGGTCATTTTCAACATCGCCCTGGTTTCTTCGTGGAGTTCAACAAACCGCCGGGCGTGGGCAAGAAGCGCTTCTCCACGTGAAGCCAAGAGTCTACGACGACCATCCCGCTTGAAAAGCGGGGGGTCTCCAACAAGTTCTTCAAGTCGCTTCATCTGCATGCTCACCGCCGATTCCGTTCTCCCGATCCGCCCAGCCGCTCCGGAAAAGGAGCCGCTGTCCGCTATCGCGACAAGGGTGATCAGAAGCTGCGGATCGATTGGATCATGAGCATTGAGCATGCCGAATACTTAAGCATCCCTGATGTTTGACTTCAACTGAATTCGTTTGAATCTACGCATTCGCCCCCCTTAAATAAACCTATGCATGCATGGTTAAGTATCTGCTATTTAAGGAAAATTTGCCGCATGCTGCCAGCGCAGACATTTCCGCTGGGCTCTCCCAAGCACCAATGCAACAAAGGGAAAATTCCATGTCGAATATGCATCATTTCAAAGAAACCGTATTCCGGAAATTCGAGTCCGGTGATTTCTTTCGCGCGAGCTCGAAAAACTTTCCCGCACTGAAGGGCCTCGCGGTTCAGGGGCTTGATCTCGCACCCGGCGCCGTTCGCGAGCCGCACAGCCATCCGAATGCGAACCAACTCGACTATTGCGTCAGCGGCGAAGGACGTGTCGGGATCGTCGGCCCGGAAGGTGAAACGCACTATCTGGACCTCAAGCCCGGCGACATATCGTTTGTGCCTCAGGGATTTCTTCACTGGATCGAGAACACCGGCTCTGAGCCCCTGAGTTTTCTGGTCGTTCTGTCCCATGAAGAACCGCAAACCATCGAACTTTCCGAGATGCTGACGGGTGTGCCCGATGCGACGCTTGCCAACATGTACGGCGTTCCCGAAAGCGTCTTCGAGGCTATTCCGGACCGCACGGTCGTTATCGGTGGCGGCTACGGCCGTGAACCCGCGAGCGCTCCGCTGAAGATGGTGGCTGCGGAATAGAGACCAACAGACCCGGCCGCACACGCGGTCGGGTCCATTTGAGGGAAAAGGCGATGTCGACAAGCGCACGGGGTAGGCTCTCTTTGGGGGATATCGGCCTGCTCATTCTGGTCGCGTTTGTCTGGGGGTTCAACTTCGTTGTAATCGCTGTCGGACTGAACAGTTTCCCGCCCCTTCTGTTTTCTGCGCTTCGTTTCCTCGTCTGCGCGTTGCCGGCCGTCTTTTTTGTTCCACGCCCCGCAGTGAGGGTGCGCGACCTGATAGGTCTTGGCATCGTGCTTGGCATCCTTCTTTTCGGCTTCCTCTTCGTCGGCATTCAAGCAGGTATGCCGGCGGGGCTTGCATCGCTCGTCATGCAGTCGCAGGTCTTCTTCACAGTGGTGCTGGGAGTTGCGTTGCTCGGCGAGCGTCCTCGTCCATTGAACTGGCTTGCCATCGTAATTGGATTCTTCGGTATTGCTCTTATTGCATCCGCGCGCGGCAGCTTCGACAAGGCCTCCGCGCTCATGCTCGTTCTTGCCGGCGCGTTGTCGTGGGGTGTTGCAAACCTCATGATGAAGAAGATGCCAAAGACCAACATGATGCACCTGATGGTATGGATCAGCCTGATCCCTCCTGTCCCGCTTCTCCTTTTGTCCCTGGCCTTGGATGGTTGGTCCACTATCGAAATCTCGTTGGTGGACATGAATTGGCGGGGCATCGGCGCGATACTCTACACCGGACTTCTTTCGACGATTTTTGCCTACGGTGTGTGGGGAAATATGCTGCAACGTTACCAGACCGTCCAGGTGACCCCATTTGCACTTCTCATTCCGTTGTTTGGTCTGGTATCAGCCTTCCTGTTCCTCGGCGAGCAGCACGGTGTAGTCGATGTGGCGGCTTCGTTTCTGATCCTAACCGCGCTGGCCATCAACGTGTGGGCTCCACATCTGGAAGCGATTTTCCGTAGTCCATCGGCCAAGCGCCTAAAATCTTTTCGTGAATAATGACAAGCCAGTCTGTGGCCGGCCGCGGATAGTATCCGCAAACAACGACGCCACGGACGAAGCGCATTGTCGTTTTTGGTATGCCCGAGATGTGACATTTAAGAAATGAAACATGCCGACAGAAAGATCTTGCATATGCCCTTGGAAGTGATGAAGAGGGCGATTTCGGCGAGCGTCTCAGAGACGTGACGGACGAGGAGCTTCGTTCGATCCTTGAAGGGCCGCCATGCAGGTTTCAAGGTCGGAAAGCGGTCTGGTCCTCGACGAGCCTGCCCACACAATGAAGCAACGGCAGGTCGAGTCGCTGGAACGCATCAAGGCGGTTGCGAAGCATCTGCCTGCCGACTGGAAATTCGAGCGTGACGAAGCAAATGCGCGCTGAGGGCTTTCGCCACACTTCCTCCGCCCCTTGACCCCTTTCGCCCGTCATGGCACCAGACAGCCAGCACATTCAACCTGGACTGACGCCATGACGACCGCCGCCCTGCCGGACCATATGAACCCGAAGCGCTCCTTTCAGGCGCTGATCCTCACGCTGCACAATTACTGGGCGGACAAGGGATGCGCGGTCCTGCAGCCCTATGACATGGAAGTCGGCGCCGGTACCTTTCACCCGGCAACGACGCTGCGCGCCCTTGGGCCAAAGCCCTGGCGGGCGGCCTACGTCCAGCCGTCGCGCCGCCCGACCGATGGGCGCTACGGTGAAAACCCCAACCGCCTGCAGCATTATTACCAGTACCAGGTGATCCTGAAGCCAAACCCGTCAAACCTCCAGGAACTCTATCTCGGCTCGCTCGCGGCGATCGGGCTCGACCCGCTGCTGCACGATATCCGCTTCGTCGAGGACGACTGGGAAAGCCCGACGCTCGGCGCCTGGGGGCTCGGCTGGGAATGCTGGTGCGACGGCATGGAAGTGTCGCAGTTCACCTATTTCCAGCAGGTCTGCGGCATCGAGTGCTCGCCGGTTTCGGGCGAGCTCACCTACGGCCTCGAACGCCTTGCGATGTATGTGCAGGGCGTCGACAACGTCTACGACTTGAACTTCAACGGGCGTGAAGGCGACGAGAAGATCAGCTATGGCGACGTGTTCCTGCAGGCCGAGCAGGAATATTCACGCCACAATTTCGAATATGCCAACACCGCCATGCTGCAGCAGCATTTCGTCGACGCCGAAAAGGAGTGCCTGTCCCTGCTCGCCGTCGGCGCGCCCGACAGCGGCGCCAACGCGATGCTGCACAAATGCGTCTTTCCGGCCTACGACCAGTGCATCAAGGCCAGCCACGTCTTCAACCTGCTCGACGCTCGCGGCGTGATTTCGGTGACTGAACGGCAGAGCTATATCCTGCGCGTGCGCGCGCTGGCCAAGGCTTGCGGCGAGGCGTTTCTGCTGACCGATGCAGGCGGTGTCAACCTCGTGGACCGGGCGGCCTAAGGCAATCTTCACTTAGGTTCGACCGAGGCGGCGCCTAGCGCCTGTCCGTGTGGATGCGCACCGGCACGAGGCTCTTCTGCCGCTGGTCCAGTTTCTGCGCCCGACTGGCCGCCATGTGGCTCACGCCGATGAGAACCAGTGCCGAGAGGGTGATCATCAAAAGAATGGTCATGGTTCAAGTCGCACTTCAATAAGAGTTTGGCGACGCTCTTGGCCTGCGTTGCGCCGTAAGGTTTCGAGGCGGCCATCCTGGCCCATGCCGCAGCCCAAATTGGCCATGTATTAGAAAATTATGCGATAAGGATACGCTTTATCCGGCCGCTCGCAATCACCAGTTATAGCTAGATCCCTCGCCGGCTTGTCTGCGGGGATGGCCGGTATCCAAACACTCGCCTTTCGCGGTGAAAGGTGGGGGATCACAGGCGGAACTTCGATCGTCAGCAAGCGATGGTCGGCCCTCGCTATCAGGCCGACATTGGGTTTCATCGCAATCTGAACATTTGTCGGCGTTTAGGTCGGATGTGGGAAAGAGTTCAGACCCGGTCGCTGGCATCGACGCCGATCTTCCAGACCGGCTTCAGGGTCGGATAGGCGCCGGTCGGAAGCTGGCCGGCGTAGGTCTGCAGGGCGCGGCGGACGCCGGTCGGCTTTTCCACGGAGGTGGTGCTCGCATAGGCGACGAACAAAGCCGAGAAGGCGATGACGTTGATGAAGGTTGCGAGCGTTTTCATGGTGCCGTTTCTTTTCGGTTTGGCGTTGACTTGATGGAGGGACTATCGGCCAAACGGCGCCGTCGCGCGGTTCCCGGAGGAACAGGGCAGGCGCGATGGCAATGCGAAAACAAGACGGAAGAGGCGGCGGTGGAAAATTGTCTTCCAACGGTGGCGCACGATGCTTAAGTTGCAAAAAAACCTGTCTGGCGGAAGGAAGCCTCGATGATCGGTCTCGCTATTGCTGCGGTCGTGATCCTGTACGTGATCTTTATCTACAACGGCCTGGTGAAGGCGCGTCAGGTAAAGGAAGAGGCGTGGTCCGGCATCGACGTGCAGTTGAAGCGCCGCGCGGATCTCATTCCGAACCTGATCGAGACGGTCAAGGGCTATGCCGCCCATGAGAAGGGCACGCTGCAGGAGGTCGTCGAGCTTCGCAGCAAGGCGCAGGCCGTGCCCGCCGGCGATGTCGCCGGACGGGCCACCGCGGAAGGCATGCTCAGCCAGGCGCTCGGCAAGCTCTTCGCGCTGGCGGAAGCCTATCCCGACCTCAAGGCCAACCAGAATTTCGCCGAACTGCAGCAGTCGCTGGAGGAGATCGAAAGCGAAGTGCAGATGGCCCGCCGCTATTACAATGGCGCGGCCCGCGACCTGAATGTCAAGGTCGAGAGCTTCCCGTCCAATTTCATCGCCGGCCCCTTCGGCTTCGCCAAGGCGGCGTATTTCGAGATCACCAACGAAGCCGACCGCGCCGTGCCGGTCGTGAAGTTTTGATCTATCGCCAAGCGCCATTCCGTCGTAGACGGCTGTCGACAATCGATAGAGCGCAAGCCTAAAAAACCCGGCGCCGCAGGTATCAAGAGACATGAGCATGAGCAACGCTGACCAGAAACTGACCATCCTCCCGCCGGGCCATCCGCTTGAGGGCCGCGTCAGCCCGCCCGGGTCGAAGTCGATCACCAACCGGGCCCTGCTGCTCGCCGGCCTTGCCAAGGGCACGAGCCGGCTGACCGGTGCGCTGAAGAGCGATGACACGCGCTATATGGCCGACGCCCTGCGCGCCATGGGCGTTACGATTTCCGAGCCGGACGACACGACTTTCGTCGTCACTGGAACGGGTAAGCTGTTGCCGCCCGAAAAGCCGCTTTTCCTTGGCAATGCCGGCACCGCGACCCGCTTCCTGACGGCGGCCGCAGCGCTCGTCGATGGCACGGTGGTGGTCGATGGCGACCAGCACATGCGCAAGCGGCCGATCGCGCCGCTGGTCACGGCGCTGCGCGCGCTCGGCGTGACGGTCGAGGCCGAAACCGGCTGCCCGCCGGTCACGGTGTCCGGCAGCGGCGATTTCGGCGCCGATCGCGTCACCATCGATGCCGGCCTGTCCAGCCAGTACGTTTCTGCCTTGTTGATGGCGGCGGCGGGCGGCACGCGCCCGGTCAACATCGAGCTTGCCGGCGAGGAGATCGGCGCGCGCGGTTACATCGACCTCACCGTTGCCGCCATGCACGCCTTCGGCGCCGAGGTCAGCCAGGTGAGCCCGTCCATCTGGCAGGTCGCCCCGACCGGCTATCGCGCCACCGACTATGTCATCGAGCCGGACGCCTCGGCCGCCACCTATCTCTGGGCGGCGGAAGTGCTCACCGGCGGCAGCATCGATCTCGGCGTCGCTGCCACCTCGTTCTCGCAGCCCGACGCGAAATCCTATGAGGTGATCGCCCGCTTCCCGCATATGCCGGCCATCATCGACGGATCGCAGATGCAGGACGCGGTGCCGACGCTCGCCGTGCTTGCCGCCTTCAATGAGACACCGGTGCGCTTCACCGGGCTTGCCAATTTGCGCGTCAAGGAATGCGACCGGGTGCGGGCGCTGTCCACCGGCCTGTCGAACATCCGCCCGGGGCTCGGCATCGAGGAGGGCGATGACCTGCTGGTCGCTTCCGACCCGAAGCTCGCCGGCCAGACGCTGCCCGCCGATATCGATACCTTCGCCGATCACCGCATCGCCATGAGCTTCGCGCTGGCGGGGCTGAAGATCAACGGCATCACCATCCTCGATCCCGGCTGTGTGGCGAAAACCTATCCGCGCTATTGGGATGAGCTCGCCTCGCTCGGCGTCGATTTCGAAGGCGACAGGCCGTGAGCGGGCGTATCGCCATCGGCCGGAGGTAGGAATGAAACGTCTCCTCGCGGCGCTCGGTCTCGTCTGGCTGTTTCTGGCCCTGGGCGGTGCCGTGCGGGCGGAGGAAATGTTCACCTCCTATCATTCGGATATCGGGCTGGCGCAGGACGGCACGCTGACCGTCACAGAGACAATCAGCGCAATCGTCGAGGGCGACCGGATCAAGCGCGGCATCTACCGTGATCTCCCGCTCACCTTCACCGACGCCAGCGGCCGCACCGCCAGGGTCGATTTCAAGCTCATCTCGGTCGAGCGCGACGGCAGTGCGGGGCCCTATCGCACCGAAAGCATCAAGGGCGGCATCCGCATCTACAGCGGTGATGCCGACGTCTTCCTGTCGCGCGGCGAACACACGTTCCGGTTCACCTACGAGACGGCCCGCCAGATCCGCTTTTTCGACGATCACGACGAACTCTACTGGAACGTCACCGGCACGGATTGGGCCTTTCCTATCGAAGAGGCCTCCGCAACGGTCACCCTGCCATCCGGCGTGAAGGCGCAGGCGCTCGACGTTTTCACCGGCCGATACGGGGCAACCGACAAGAATGCCCGCGCGGTCGAGGAAGGCGACGAACTGATGTTCACCACGACGCGCCGTCTGCAGCCGGGCGAGGGGCTGACCATTGCCATCAAGATGCCGAAGGGCAGCATCGAGCGACCATCGGCTTCCACGGAAAGGCTCTGGTGGTTCCGCGACAATCTGGCCGCCATCATCGCCATCGCCGGGCTCGTGATCGTCGTCCTCTATTACTCCCGCGCCTGGTTCAAGGTCGGCCGCGATCCGGCTCGCGGGGTGATGGTGCCGCGCTGGGACGCGCCGGACGGCATCTCGCCGGCGCTGGTCAACTACATCGACAACAAGGGCTTTTCCGGCGAGGGCTGGACGGCGCTTTCGGCCGCAGCACTCAACCTCGCCGTCGGCGGCCATGTCGTCCTGGAGGACCTGAAGAATTCCCTGGTCATCACCAGCACCGGCAAGGCGAGGGCCGGTCGCTTGCCGACCGGTGAGGCAGCACTTCTGAAGGCCGTTGAAGATCAGGGCGGCAAGCTGGTGATCGACAAGGCCAACGGCAAGATCGTGCAGAAGGTCGGTGCCGATTTCCGCAGCGCCATGGAGCGAGAGCATCGCGGCAAATACTACAAGGCCAATACCGCCTACGTGGTCGGCGGCGTCGTCCTGTCGGTCCTGTTCCTTCTTGCTATCTTCCTTTTCGGCGAACTTGATGAGGAAAACATCGGCCTCGTCATCGTACCGGTTGCCGCCGCCTTCTTCGTGTCGGTCTTCGCCGTTGGTTTCGGCAAATCCTTCCGCAGGCAGGCGAGCCTTGCCGCGCGCATAGTCTCGGTTGTCGTGCTCGGCTTCATCGGTTTCGTCGCCGTTTCGGTGTTTTCCGGCGTCTTCGCTTTCCTCGTCTTCGAGGCGGTGTCGTCGCATCAGCTGCCGCTGCTGATTGCCGTTGGCGGCATCGTTCTCGTCAATCTCCTGTTCTTTCTCCTCATGGGCGCGCCCACGCCGCTCGGTGCCCGGATGATGGACGGCATCGATGGCCTGCGCCAATACCTGACGCTTGCCGAGAAGGAGCGGCTGAACATGGCCGGCGCGCCGGAGATGTCGCCGCAGCATTTCGAAATACTGCTGCCCTACGCCGTTGCCCTCGGCGTCGAAAAACCCTGGTCGGAGACCTTCGATCGCTGGCTGCTCACCGCCGCTGCCGGGGCCGCCGCAGCCGGGTACCAGCCCGCCTGGTACCACGGCGACAGTTTCAGCGCCGGTTCCTTCGGCGACCGCATGGGCGGCTTTGCCGGCTCGATGGCCGATACCATGACCTCGTCCCTGCCGCCCCCGCCCAAAAGCTCGTCGTCCGGCTTCTCCAGCGGCGGCGGCTTCTCCGGCGGTGGCGGCGGAGGAGGTGGTGGGGGAGGGTGGTAGGTCGCGGCCAGTTTCAGGAAATGTATCATCCGATGATTCTTGACGCATCCAATTCAATGTATCATTGTGTGATACAGTCTTGGAGATGATTGGTGATCCGTTCTTTCAAGGGCAAGCTCTCCCCATCCGTGGCCGATGGCAGCGTGAAAAAGGGCTTTCCTGTGGACCTCGTTCGCCGCGCGCAGCAACTGTTGGCCTTGTTGAACGGGCGGCAGATGTGAAGGATTTGCGCTCCCCGCCAGGAAATCGCCTGGAGAAGTTGTCGGGAGATAGGGAAGGCCAGTATTCGATCCGTATCAATGGCCAATGGCGCATCTGTTTCTTATGGTCCAATGGCGGCGCCGATGATGTGGAAATAGTGGACTACCATTGAGGTTAAGGAAAAATCAGATGAGTGATATCGGTCTGCCCGCAATCCATCCGGGCGAAATCCTGAAGGACCTATATCTCGATCCATTGGGGATGAGTGGCGGGACGCTTGCCAAGAAGCTCAATGTTCCAAGGACCCGCATCGAGCGTATCGTCTCGGGCAAGACCGGCGTGACGTCCGATACCGCGCTGCGCCTTGCGAAATTCTTCGACACCACACCCGAACTCTGGATGAATCTACAGGTGAGCTACGATCTGAAGATCCAGGCGGAGCGAAATCGCGCCGAAATCGAACGCATTCCTGTACGCGACGCCGCGTGACAGCTGACTTTTCCGCTATTGAATGGATGACTTTTGCTACCGGGCTTGCTAAGTCCCCCGCAGTCCACCGATCCCTCAGAAAAGCATCCATCTCATGCCCGATCTTCTGCTTGAACTCCGCTCCGAGGAAATCCCGGCTCGCATGCAGCGCAAGGCTGCCGGCGACCTGAAGAAGCTTTTGACCGATGCTTTGGTCGAGGCGGGGCTGACCTATGAGGGTGCGCGGGAATATTGGACGCCGCGACGGCTGACGCTCGATATCCGCGGCCTGAACACCCGTTCGGCCGATGTGCGCGAGGAACGCAAGGGCCCGCGCACCGATGCCAACGAAAAGGCGATCGAAGGCTTTTTGCGCGGTGCAGGGCTGACATCGATCGATCAGGCGCATGTGCACAGCGACCCGAAGAAGGGCGACTTCTACGTCGCCCATATCGTCAAACCCGGCCGCCCCGCCGAAGAGATCATTGCCGAGGTGATGCCCGGCATCATCCGCAACTTCGCCTGGCCGAAATCGATGCGCTCCGGTGCCGCCTCGGCGAAGGCCGGCGCCATGCGCTGGGTCAGGCCGTTGCAGTCGATCATCTGCCTGTTCGGCCCGGAACACGAGGAAACCCGCGTCATCCCGTTCGAGGTCGACGGCATCACCGCCTCCAACGTCACCTACGGCCACCGTTTCCATGCGCCGGAAGCGATCACCGTTCGCCGCTTTGCCGATTACATCGAGAAGCTGGAAAAGGCCTATGTCGTGCTCGATGCCGAGCGCCGCAAGGACATCATCCTCCACGATGCCCGCGATATCGCCTTCGCGAGCGGCCTCGAACTGGTCGAGGACGAGGGGCTGCTGGAGGAAGTCTCCGGTCTGGTCGAATGGCCGCGGGTGCTGATGGGCGCCTTCGAGGAGGACTACCTGGCGATCCCCTCGGAAATCATCCGGCTGACGATCAAGACCAACCAGAAATGCTTCGTCACGCGCGTGCTCGGCGAGGAAACCCTGTCGAACAAGTTCATCCTCGTTGCCAATATCGAAGCGAAGGATGGCGGCAAGGAAATCGTCCACGGCAACGGCAAGGTCGTCCGCGCCCGCCTGTCGGACGCCAAGCATTTCTGGACCCGCGACCAGGGCAACCTGCCGGACCTCGAAACGCTCGACGCCTCCGCAAAGAAGTTCGATCTCGACCTGAAAAAGCCGCTCGACCAGCGCATGGCCAAGCTCGACGCGCTGAACGTGACGTTCCATGCCAAGCTCGGCACGCAAGGCGATCGTGTTGCGCGCATCCGGTCGCTCGCCGCCGAACTGGCGAAGGTGACCGGCGCCGATCCGGTATTGGTTGACCGCGCCGTCGTGCTCTCCAAGGCAGACCTGCGCACCGAGGCCGTCGGCGAGTTCCCCGAGCTTCAGGGCATCATGGGCCGCAAATATGCGCTGCTACAGGCGGAGGATGTTTCCGTCGCCGCAGCGATCGAGGATCACTACAAGCCGCAGGGGCCCTCCGACCGCGTGCCGGACGACAAGGTCGCCATCACCGTGGCGCTTGCCGACAAGCTCGATACGCTCGTCGGCTTCTGGGCCATTGATGAAAAGCCGACGGGCTCAAAGGATCCCTATGCGTTGCGCCGTGCCGCACTGGGTGTGATCCGCATCATGCTAGAGCGGAAGGTGCGCTTGCCGCTGGCGAAGTCATTCAGGCAGGCAACGGTCCTGGTGCTTGAAAATCCCGATGGGATGAGTGGACAGGACATTCATGTTCTTCAAGACGACCTCCTCTCCTTCTTCCACGACCGCCTGAAAGTCTACCTGCGCGATCTCGGCGCCCGCTATGACCTGATCGATGCGGTGCTTGCGGCCAGCCCCTCATCCGCCCTGCGGGCACCTTCTCCCCGCGAGCGGGGAGAAGGCAGGGAGAGCGCAGAGGCTGCCGGTTCCTTCTCCCCGCTTGCGGGGAGAAGGTGGCCCGAAGGGTCGGATGAGGGGCAGTCGGCGCCCGCAAACGACGACCTCCTGATGGTCGCCCGGCGCGTCGAGGCGCTGACGGCCTTCATCACGTCCGAAGACGGCCAGAACCTGCTCGCCGGCACCAAGCGCGCCACGCAGCTGCTGGCGGCCGAGGAAAAGAAGGGCACTGCCGTTGCTGCAGTCGTCGATCCGTCGCTCTTCAGGCTCGGTCAGGAAAAGGCGCTTTACGCCGCCGTCTCCGAGGCCTCGCAGGAGGCCGCTGCCGCCATCGCAGGCGAAGATTTCCGCTCGGCCATGGAGGCCCTGTCGAAACTGCGCGGCCCGGTCGATCAGTTCTTCAACGACGTCCTCGTCAACGACGAAGACCCGGCCATCCGCGCCAACCGTCTGGCATTGCTCGGCCTGATCCGCTCGGCAACGGGAACGGTCGCCGACTTCTCGAAGATCAGCGGCTAAGGGAAAGGGCCGATGGGGGCAAAAATCCTCGTCAGTGCTTGTCTGATGGGTCATGCCGTCCGCTATGACGGGCGGGCCAAGCCGCTCGCGCATCCGGCACTCGATCGCTGGCTGGCGGAAGGGCGGCTGATCACGATCTGTCCGGAAATGTCGGCGGGCATGCCGGTGCCGCGGCTGCCGGCGGAAATCGAACCGGGAAAATCCGCGGCCGAGGTGCTCTCCGGAGGCGCTCGCGTGCTGGAGATTAATGGTGACGACGTCACCGCCGAGTTCCGGCAGGCGGCTGAAAATGCTCTGGCCCTGGCGCTCGAGACCGGCTGCGCCTATGCACTCCTGATCGACGGCAGCCCATCCTGTGGGTCGGGTTTCATCTATGACGGCAGCTTTTCAGGCCGCCGCCGGCCGGGCGAGGGCGTCACGGCAGCACTTCTCAAGGCGCACGGCATCCAGGTGTTTTCCGACCGCGACATCGACGCCCTCGTCGAAGTCTTGGGCTCTACCGTCTGATCGCTTCCGAACTGCAATGAAAGAAAAAGGCAGCACCCGAGGGTGCTGCCTTTTCCGGTATTGGTCAGCGGTTCGGGTCAGCCAGCCTTGCGCCACTGGGGCTGCCGACCGGTCTCGGTGGGTGCACCCCGGTCGGAGATGCGGAAACCGCGGATGAGGTTCAGGAGCTCTTCCGTATCGTCGGCCAGCACCTGGGCCGACGCCGTCGTCTCTTCCGCCATGGCGGCGTTCTGCTGCGTGGCGACGTCGAGCTGGTTCATCGAGCCGTTGATGCTGCGCAGCGTCGAGTCCTGTTCCTTGGCGCTGTAGGCGATCTTGGCAACGATCTCGTTGGCCGCCGCAATCTGGCTGGAAATCCGCTTCAGCGCTTCCCCTGCCTCGCCGACCAGCTTGACCCCGTTGACCACCTGGCCGGAGGAGCGGGAAATCTGCTCCTTGATCTCCTTGGCGGCTGCGGCGGAACGTTGCGCCAGCTCGCGCACCTCCTGCGCCACGACGGCGAAGCCCTTGCCGGACTCGCCGGCACGCGCCGCCTCGACACCGGCGTTCAGCGCAAGCAGGTTGGTCTGGAAGGCGATTTCGTCGATCACGCCGATGATCTTGGAAATCTCGTCGGAGGATTTTTCGATGCCGCTCATGGCTTCGATCGCCTGCGAGACGATGGCGTCGCTGCGCGACGCGTCGACGCTGACGGCCTGCACCCGCTTGCTTGCTTCGCTTGCCCCTTCGGCCGTGTGGCGCACGGAGGCGGACAGCTCGTCGACGGCGGCGACTGTTTCTTCCAGATTGGCGGCCTGCTGCTCGGTACGGCGGGCGAGTTCCAGGGAAGCGTTGCGGATTTCCTCCTTGCTGCCACCGATATCGGCACCCTTGCCGTTGACCTTGGACATGGCCGCCTCGAGCCGCGCCAGCGCATTGTTGAAGTGTTCGCGCAGCGTCGAGTAGTTGGGGCCGAGATCACCGCAGCGGATGGTCAGGTCGCCGGTCGCCAGAACCTCCATCGCCTCGCCGATCGTTGCCACCACATGCGCCTGCAGTTCCGCCTCTTCGCGCTGAAGGTCGAGATTGTGCTGGCGCTCGGCGTTGATTACGGCCTGCTGCTCGGCCTGGTGGCGGGTCATCTCATGCCGTTCGCGGACCTTGTGCTGCAGCGATTGCGTCGCCGTCGCCATCAGGCCGACTTCGTTACGCAGGTTCGTATGCGGGATGTCGATCGTGACGTTCTCGTCGGCAACCGCCTGGAGCGCCGTGTGGATCGCCTGCAGCGGCCTGGTGATGCCGCGGATGACGTACCAGGCAGCGGCAATGCCGAAGCCGAAGACGAGCAGGCCGATCGACAACGCCTTCCAGATGGTGGCGGTAACCTGCGCGTCGAGGTCATCAATGTAAAGGCCGGTGACGACGACCACCTGCCAGGGCTCGAAGGCCAGGGCATAGCCGCTCTTGCGGAAGAAGGCATCATCCGGCTCGCCGGGCTTGACGGCATAGAAGTTTGTCTGCCCGCCGCCGGCGCGTCCAAGCCGGACCAGTTCGTCCCGGAACTTGTAGCCCTTCGGATCGGCTACGCCCTTGGCGCTCTTGCCGACCTTGCGGGCGTCGGGATGGAATTTCATGACGACGTCGTAGTCGTAGCCGAAGAAATATCCGTCCGGATCGAACTTCATCGCCGTCAAGGTCTTGAAGGCCTGGGTCTGTGCCTCATCGCGGGTCAGTTCGCCGGCAGCTTCCCGTTCATGAAAAGCCTTCAGCACCGATACGGCCGACTGCACCTGGGTGCGCAGCGTGTCATAACGGGCGTTGTAAAGCGCTTCGCTCGATGCGGATATTTGAAAATAGACGGCCGCTGCGAAAGAACGAACAGTCCGGTGACCAGCAACAGCAGTTGCCGCGAAATCCTGAGGTTCTTCATGGTGTTTCACGCGATCCAGACACCGGCGGCCAAGGGGTCGCCGGCAAATCTATTTTGAATGAGCAGGGGCAAGGGCAGGTCGCACTCCGCGGCCACCGGAAATCATTTCCAAGACTATGTTAGTCTGAACGTGCTTAAGAAAAACCTATCCGTCCGCTGACGAATGCCACTTTCGTGCAGCACAAAAAATTACGCCCCTGCTTCTCTCAGGGGCGCAATTTCTCGCCTTGGAAGGCGAATGCCCGTTCAGCCATTTCAGCGTGGCTGGCCAGGGCAGGGACAGGGAACTCCCGGATTATTTTAGCCGAAGTTGGAAGTTTTCCAGATCAACTTCTTGTGAACGGCTGTCGTGCGGCGTTACCGCGGCCATACCGGCCATCGACGCGCTGGAGACCGCGCTGGTTTTCACCGTGCCGTCGATGACGGGCAGAGCGGCCGTTGCCTGAGCCTCTGCCGGCAGCGGATCGGCCGTTGCAGCCTCCGCCAGATGCTCGGTCGGCTGCATTTCAGCCTGCGCCGCCTTGACCGCTTCCGCCGAGGCCTTGGTGATGAAGACGACCGGCGAGCCGCCCAGCCACGCCTCGGTGCGAACCAGCTTCATCTCGCCGTTGATTTGCTTTACTTCAACCCGCTCCGTGCCGGGGGCGACGTCGGGAACGACATAGCCGGTCTTCTTCTCGATCACCGGCGGCGGGCACTGCGCGCAGGATATTTGCGAGATGCTGGTGTTGGCATCCTGTCCGGTCGTTACGGCTTCGATCGACGACGCGGCGGCTGAACCGGCGGCAAACAGGCTGGCGACTGTGAACAACAGGGTGCGCATCGGCATTCTCCTCGATAATCCGTACCGAGGAGAATATTCATTCTCCGTTACGTTCCCGTCAGGAGAATTGGTAAAAATTGAATGAGTCTTTTGATTTCCGGGCGGGATCGCTGCCGTCAGGCCTTTTCGCGCTTGACCGCCTGCCAGCCGATGTCACGGCGGCAGAAGCCGTTTTCCCACTCGACCAGGTCGAGAGCGGCGTAGGCTGCCGCCTGGGCCGCGCGGACGGTCGCTGCCTTGGCGGTGACGTTGAGCACGCGGCCACCGGTCGCCACCAACTGCCCGTCCTTCAGCGCCGTTCCGGCATGGAAGACCTTGGTCGCGGCGTCTTCGGGCGGCAGCTTTCCGATCGGCGTGTTCTTCTCGTAGGAGCCCGGATAGCCCTTCGACGCCATCACCACCGTCAGCGCCACCTCGTCGCGCCAGTCCGCGCCGACATTGGCCAGCGTCCCCGTGGCGGCGGCATAGAGCAGCGGCAGAAGATCGCTCTTCAGCCGCATCATCAGCACTTGGCATTCCGGATCACCGAAGCGGACATTGTATTCGATCAGTTCGGGACCCTTGGCGGTGATCATCAGCCCGGCGAACAGCACGCCGGTGAAGGGATGGCCGCTGTCGGCCATGCCGGCAATCGTCGGCTCGATGATCTCGCGCATCGTCCGCTCGACCATCTGAGCCGTCATCACCGGCGCCGGCGAATAGGCACCCATGCCGCCTGTGTTCGGTCCGGTGTCGCCGTCGCCGACGCGCTTGTGGTCCTGCGCCGATGCAAGTGGCAGGGCGGTCTTGCCGTCGCAGAGACAGAAGAAGCTCGCTTCCTCGCCATCGAGATAGGCCTCGACCACGACCTCGGCACCGGCGGCGCCGAAGGTGCCGGCAAAGCAGCTGTCGACGGCCTCCAGCGCCTCGTCCAGCGTCATCGCCACGGTCACACCCTTGCCGGCGGCAAGCCCGTCGGCCTTGATGACGATCGGTGCGCCCTGCGCGCGCACATAGGCCCTGGCGGGCTCGGCAGACGTGAAGCGCTGATAGGCGCCGGTCGGAATGCCGTATTTGGCGCAGATGTCCTTGGTGAAACCCTTGGAGCCCTCGAGCTGGGCTGCGGCTGCCGAGGGTCCGAAGACGGCGATGCCGCCCGTGCGCAGCGTATCGGCAAGTCCCGCCACCAGCGGCGCTTCCGGACCGACGACGACGAAGTCGATCAATTCCCTGCGGCAGAAGGCGAGCACGGCGCTGTCGTCGGCGATATCGAGATCGACGAGTGTTGCTTCCTCGCCGATGCCGGGATTGCCGGGCGCGGCGTAAAGGGCCGTCAGCAACGGTGATTGCGCCAGTTTCCATGCCAGCGCATGCTCGCGCCCACCTGACCCGATCAACAGAACTCTCATCGCCTACTCCGCAGCCTGAAGTGTTGAGGTGCGGTTAAGGCGAGGGGGGCTGAAGGTCAAGGTAAAATCGGGAGCCACGGTGCTATAGGCGCGTTTCACTGGCGGTTCACAGCAGGCTGGAGGACCCCGCGCGGCGCCTGCCGCCGCTGACGAACGCGCGGTCCTCATCGCCACCGGCGATTTCCGCTGCCTGCTTCAGTGCCCAGATCGACAGGTCCGGCAATGCCAGCGGCTTGCTGATGAGATAGCCCTGGAAATGGTCGCAACCGGCAGCGATCAAAAGCGCGAGTTTCTCGTGGGTGTCGATGCCTTCGCCAACCACCGCCATCTTGCGCGCGTGGCAGAGCGAGACCATTGCTTTCAGGGCCGGCAGCGTTTCCTGATTGGCAAGGTTTTGCACAAGCGCCCGGTCGAGCTTGATCGTATCGGCGGTATATTCGATGATCTGCTGCACCGAGGTATAGCCGGCGCCGAAATCGTCGATGGAGATGCGGAAGCCCTTCTCCCGCAGGTTTTCGATGTTCCGGTGCAACTGATCGCCGAGCTTGACGGCGTAGGTTTCCGTCAGCTCGATCTCGATCGTGCGCGCGTCGAGCCCGTGCCGGTCGAGGCAATCGCTGAAATAGTCGCCGATCGATTTCGAGTGTAGTTCCGCCGACGAGATGTTGATGGCAAGCACCGTCTCCGGCCCGAACAACGCCTTCAGATGCTGATGCTCCGACATCGCCCGGTTGATCACCCACCAGTCGATCTTGGTGAACTGGCCGGTGCTTTCGGCGATCGGCACGAACTCGTCCGGCGTGATGTTGCCGAGCGTCGGGGAAACCCAGCGCAGCAATGCCTCGCAACCGGTCACCTTGCCGCGCGCATCGATGATGGGCATGTAGACGAGGTGGAACTGCTCGTCCGGATCGACCAGCCGCAGCTCTTCCTGAATGTGGCGGATCCGGTCGCGTTTGTCCTGCAGCGCACGGGAGAAGCGCGAGGAACGGTTCTTGCCGTTGGTCTTGGCCTGGTACATGGCCGCATCCGCATTGGAGATCAGCTCGGCCAGGTTCGTTGCGTCCATCGGACAGATGGCAACGCCGATGCTGGCGGTGACCGGGTAATGTTTGCCGTGCACTTCGAAGCCGTCCGAAAACAGGCCCAAGATGCAGGCACACATTTCGCGGATCGTGCCGTCCCCGGATGCCGACTGCACCAGAACGGCGAATTCGTCGCCCGAAAGACGCGCAAAGACGACCGGCGGCAGGGATCGACGCGCGATGATTTCGCCGACGACACGTTCGATCCTGAGCGCCAGTACCTTCAGAAGTTCGTCGCCGACCTCGTGGCCGTATTTGTCGTTGACGAACTTGAAGTTGTCGATGTCGATGAACAGCAGGCTGCCATGACCGCCCTGCGTCGTAACCTTGTGGACGACCTTTGCAGCCAGCGTGTTGAAATGCCCGCGGTTGCTGATGCCCGTCAGCGTATCCGTCCACGACGCATGCTGAACAAGGTGCAATGCGCGTTGGGACTGATCGTGCAATTGCTTGATGTTTCCGGTCAGTCGACCGATTTCCCCGGCGGCGTCGATTTCCGTAATGCCTTCGTTCTTGCCGGTCATCACCGCAGTGACCTGCCGGTCGAGCGCGGCGATCGGATTGGTGATGAAGCGGCGGATAAGGACGATCATCAGACCGACGGAGACGAGGCTCATGGCCAGCGCGCCAAGGCCGAGGAGCAGCTTCAGTCGCTCCACGTTGCCTGCATCGTGAGACGGCGGAACTGCCAGCGCGGCAAAGAGTGACGGCGCCAGTCTGACTGATGCAGAAAGTTCGTTTGGCAGGGATGGCCGCGGCACGGTGTCGAAGTCGATCACGGTTTGATACTCGTCCTGCAGCTGGCGCTGCATGGAGAGAAACTGGGTCGGCTCGAGCGCCACCTGAACCAGCAGCGCGCTTTTCTTGGCGCTGGGCAGCGGCCGGCCGAAGGTCACAGGGTCGATAAATTCCGAATAGACGATCAGCGGGCGTGTTTGCCCCTCATGAAGGTAGGTCCAGTCTCTGAGCTGGCTGCCGCCCGTGAGCCGGCGTCCCAGCGCAAACTGTGCTTCGCCGATTTCGGCAAAGGGATCGTCGCTGTTTTCGAAGTAGTAGCCGGGCGTCAGATCCGGATTGAGGATGGCGAAGGAAATGAATTTCTTCGGATCGTCGGAGAGCGAGCGGATGCTCTGCTGCAGCCTGAGCCCAAGCGCGTTGTTGCGGTAGTCCTCATCGGTTTCGGAGACGAACAGCCGGACCGCATTGCCTTCGAGAAGCGAATAAAGAAAGCTCCGGCTCTGGTTGACATCGTTGCGGAACAGGGCCGCGATATGGTCGAGTTGCTGCGATAGTCGCGCGCGCTCAAGCGAGAGCATCGAATGGCTCTGCGCGATGTAGACAGACAGCGCTGCGAGCAGGTACCCCGTCAGGACAACCGGAAAAATCAGGAAAAAGGCGCGTTTGCCGAGTGTCACTGGAAATTTGCCATCGAGCTGATGATGCGTCGACGGGTCTGGATCGACTGGACAGACAGTTCCTTCTGATACTGGCTCTTGGCCAGAATTTCGGCGGGCGGGTAGATTTCCGTGTTCGACCGGGTCTCTGCCGGGATGAGTTTCAGTGCCGCTTCACTTGCCGTCGGCATCGTCAGCGCCTCGGCGTTGGCGGCGGCGCTTTCCGGCGATCCGATAAAGTCGAGCAACTGCAGGGCGAGTTGCTTGCGGGGCGAGGCTGTCGTCACGGCCATGCAGTCGAGCCATGAGAACGTGCCTTCCTTCGGTACCGCGTAACGCCAGACGCCGGGTGTTCCCGCCTTGTCGTTGAGCACATGCTGATCGCCGCTATAGGCGATCGCCATGTAGATGTCCTTGCCGATATCGGGATTCTGGATCGAGGTGATGACATAGTCATAGGTCAGCACGAAGGGCGCCTGTTTCTTCATCAACTCGAAGGCTTGCTTCAGCGTCTCGTTGTCGTTGGCGTTGATCGATTTGCCAAGCAGCACCAGCGGCGCGATGAACGCTTCGTTGTGGTCGTCATACATGGCGATGTGTTTTTTCAGCCCCGGCGCAGGCGACATCAGGTCGTTCCAGGAGGTGGGCGCCGTGCTGATCTTATCGGAGCGGTAGGCGATGCCCATCGTTCCCCACAGATAGGGCATGGCATAGCCGGCGCAGCGCGAGGTCCACTCCGGTTTATAGTCCTTCAGCGAAGGCACGTTCTTTTCTGTCAGCGGCTCCAGGATGCCGCGTTTTCCGAAGAGATCAGCACCGTTCTCGCC
This sequence comes from Rhizobium giardinii bv. giardinii H152, assembly GCF_000379605.1. Taxonomy (GTDB): domain Bacteria; phylum Pseudomonadota; class Alphaproteobacteria; order Rhizobiales; family Rhizobiaceae; genus Pararhizobium; species Pararhizobium giardinii. The sequence continues at coordinate 141,858 of NZ_KB902757.1, forward strand.
AACGACGACAAGATCAATATTGCTGTTGGGGTCGGACAGCACTTCGTCGCGTGCATCGCCGCTGTCATAGTAGATCTGGTGGACTGCGACGCCGGAGTTCTGCGTCCAGCGGTCGAGGATCTTCTGGTCGATATAGGATTCCCAGATCAACAGGTTGAGCGTTTCCGCCTGCCCGGGCGTGGCAGCGAACGGCGCGCCAAGCGCGACGGAAACGGCAATAAACGTCTTGCGCATTGAAGTTACCCCGACAGTCCCCGGAGAGAACCTTAGCCCGCAATGCTTGATGAATACTTACAAGGGGATGCGTTGGACTGGCGCAGGCATGAAATGTCGCAGGGGCGCTCTTCGCCTACCTGTGGCGGGGGAGCTTCGGCAGGAAGATCGTGAGCAGGCCGAGCAGCGGCAGGTAAGAGCAGATCGTGTAAACGAACGATATGCCGCGGTGATCGGCAATGACGCCGAGCACGGCGGCGCCGATGCCGCCGAAGCCGAAGGCAAAGCCGAAGAACATGCCGGCGATCAGGCCGACGCGGCCCGGCACCAGTTCCTGCGCGAAGACCACGATGGCGGAAAAGGCGGAGGAGAAGATGAAGCCGATCAGGATGACGAGCGCTGCGGTCCAGAACAGGTTGGCATAGGGCAGGATCAGAGCGAACGGAATGACGCCGAGAATCGAGAACCAGATCACGAAACGCGCGCCAAAACGGTCGCCGATCGGTCCGCCGAAGATCACGCCGGTCGCCGACGCGCCAAGGAACAGGAACAGGAGCATCTGCGCGTCCTGAACCCCGAGGCCGAACTTCTCTATGGTGAAGAAGGTGAAATAGCTCGAAAGGCTTGCGAGGTAGGCGTTCTTGGTCGCGGTCAGGATGACGAGGACGATCAGCGTCCAGATCACCTGATTGCGCGGCAGGGGCAGGGTGCGGCTGGCAGCCTTGCGGCCAGCGGAACTGCGGCGGTGGCGCGTATACCAGACGCTAACCCCGGACAGCACCATGAAGCCGGTGAGCGCGATGATCGAGAACCAGCTGAGGCTTTCCTGGCCATGCGGGATGACGATGAAGGCCGCGAGCAGCGGCCCGATCGCCGTACCGGTATTGCCGCCCACCTGAAACAGCGACTGGGCAAGGCCATGCCGGCCGCCGGAAGCAAGCCGCGCGACGCGCGATGCCTCGGGATGGAAGATGGCCGAGCCGATGCCGATCAGGCAGGCGCCCGCGACGAGAACGTAAAAATGATTGGCGTTGGCGAGCGTGATCAGCCCCGTACAGGTGGAGAGCATCGCCACCGGCAGCGAGAAAGGCATCGGCCAGCGATCGGTGACGACGCCGACAGCCGGCTGCAACAGCGAAGCGGTGACCTGAAATGCGAAGGTGAGAAGCCCGATCTGGACGAAATCGAGGGCGTAATTCTCTTTCAGCAGCGGATAAAGCGAAGTCAGCAGCGACTGCATGATGTCGTTCAGCATGTGGCAGAAACTGACGGCGACGATGACGGAAACGGCCGTCTTTTCCGCGCCGATGCCGCTGGCCGATGATATCGTCGTCATGCTGTCTTCCTCGCCTGGGGATCGCGTCCTGCTGGTGTTTATCGTCTTTACATTGCTTGTGCTTGGCCTGCTTTTGTGTTCTGGTCGTATCCTTTCGAGAGTGGGCCAGATGCGGACAATTGATTTCACCGGACAGGAAAGCCAGGACGACAACGAGCATTTTGCGAGCCTCTCCTGGATCGAAAACACCGAGGAGCCCCTCCCAGCGCTCGGCCGCGTCTATCCCGCTGGCTTCCGGGGGCTGCCCCACAGCCATACGAAGACGCAGCTCTGGTGCGCCCGACGTGGTGTTGTACTGGTCAGCACCGCCGGTGGTCGCTGGATGATACCACCCGGTCACGGACTGCTCATTCCAGCAGGTCTCGAACATTTCAGCGAGATGATCAGCGAAGTGCACATGCATTCCATCTATGTCGATCCATCGGTCATCGGCGCGCGTGATCCGCGGGTGCTGGAGGTGACTGCGCTCGCCGGCAGTCTGATCGAGGAACTGGTGCTTTCGGACGAGAAGCCGCTGTCGCCGCGGCGCAAGCGGCTGATCATGGAACTGCTGCTCGATGAGATCGGCCAATTGCCGGAGCGGCCGCTCGGCCTGCCCTTCCCGGGTGATGCGCGGCTGAGCCGCCTCTGCCACCATTTCCTGAAATCGCCGGCCGCCAATGCCGGCATCGATGACTGGGCGCGGGAACTGGGCATGAGCCGCCGCTCCTTTACCCGGCTGTTTCGCGCCGAGACCGGCGTCAGCTTCGTCACCTGGCGGCAGCAGGCCTGTATCTTCGCCTCGCTGCCGCGGCTGGCCGCCGGTGAGCCCGTGACGAATGTGGCGCTCGATGCCGGCTACGAAAACATCGCGGCCTTCACCACGATGTTTCGCCGCATGCTCGGCAGTTCGCCCTCCACCTATTTGAAATTGCGCGCTGCCTGACGCCGCAATTTTGCCACCTCAGGGCAGAATCCCGAACGCACAGATGCGTTATCCTCTTGTTGGAAAAAGGCTTTCTCATATGGCGTCAGGCTAATATGGAAAAGAAAGACTGAAAGTCTCTGGTTAACGAGATGGTAGTGAGCTAAGGCCTATAACCGCGCCGAAACGAACCGTTTCAGTTTGCCCCGCCGCCGCCCGGTCCGCACGGGGTTTTGTATCCGGAGTTCCTTCTTGTCCCGCCGATCTACCCTTTCACTTTCCCTTGCCCTTTCCGTTGGTGTTGTTCTTGGCCTTGCTTCTGCCGCTCAGGCGCAGGACGGCCAGTATTTCTGGTCGGGTGACTGGTATCTGAAGGTCGGCGCGACAGGCTTCCTCGGTCCGAAATATGATGGCGGCTCCGACCGTCTGTTCCAGGCAGCGCCGCTGATCTCGCTCGGGCGCGCCGGCAGCACGGTGCGGTTCTCGTCGCGCAACGACAACCCGGCCTTTGCCTTCGTCGATAAGGGGGCGTTCCGCGCCGGCGTCGTCGGCAAGCTGATTTTAGAGCGCGACGAGGATACCTCATCCAAGCTCGAGGGCCTCGACCCCGTACGCTTCGGCGGCGAGCTCGGCGGCTTCGCCGAAGTCTATCCGACCGACTGGCTGCGCATCCGCGCCGAACTGCGCCAGGGCATCCGCAGCCATCACGGCCTGATCGCCGACGTTGCCGCCGATGGCTTCGTCGACGTCAGCGACAATGTGCGTGTCTCCGCCGGCCCCCGGCTGTCGGCGGCGACGAGCGACTATTTCGATGCCTATTACGGTGTGAGCTCGTCGGAAGCCGCAAAGTCCGGCTACTCGAAATATACCCCGTCCGGTGGCCTGAATTCGGTCGGCGCCGGCGCGGCCATCACCTGGCAGGCGACCGAGAAGCTCGAGACCAGCGCCTTCGCGGAATACAAGAGGCTGATGGGTCCCGCCGCGGATTCGAGCATCGTCAAGGAAGGCGGCAGCCGCAACCAGTTCCTCGTCGGTCTCTCCGCACTCTATCGCTTCGATTTCACGCTGCAGTGAAGCCATCCCTCGACGGCGGTTCCTGATCGCTTGACCGCGGGCGCCTTGCGCGGCAAACACATGGCATGAGCACCAGTCCAGCCGATTCCGGGCGTGTCTACGACGCCCCGTCCAACAATTGGGTCTACCGCGTCCTGCCGCGGACGCTTTGGCCCTATGCGCAGCTTGCCCGCTGGGACCGGCCGATCGGCTGGCAATTGCTGATGTGGCCGTGTTTCTGGTCGGCGGGACTGGCGGCAAACGCGGCGGCTTCTGCCGGGACGTTCTCCTTCGGCCGGTTCGCCTTTCACCTGTTGCTGTTCTTCATCGGGGCCGTCGCAATGCGCGGGGCCGGCTGCACCTATAATGACATCGTCGACCACGACATCGACATGGAAGTGGCGCGCACCCGGTCGCGGCCATTGCCCTCGGGCCGTGTCACGCGGCTGCAGGCGAAGGTCTTCATGGTCCTGCAGGCGCTTGCCGGTCTTCTCGTGCTCCTGCAGTTCAACGGTTTTTCAATCTTTCTCGGCGTCTTCTCGCTCGTCTTCGTCGCGGTTTATCCCTTTGCCAAGCGCTTTACCGACTGGCCGCAATTTTTCCTCGGCCTTGCCTTTTCCTGGGGCGCGCTGATGGGGTGGTCGGCGGAATTCGGCGGGGTAGGGATGGCCGCGATCGTCCTCTATCTGGGCGCGATCGCCTGGACGGTTGGTTACGACACCATCTATGCCTATCAGGACAAGGAAGACGACGAACTGATCGGTGTGCGTTCAACGGCGCGGCGCTTCGGCGAGCATCCGCGCCCCTGGCTGTTCGGTCTTTACGGCCTGACGGTCCTGCTGCTGTGTGTCTCGTTCGCGACCGCCGGCGCCGGCCTCCTGGCCTTTGTCGGCCTTCTGGTTGCCACCGTCATGCTGTTCTACCAGATCCTGGTGCTCGACATTCATGACGCAGCACAATGCCTTGCCCTGTTCAAGTTCAACGGTGTCGTCGGGTTGATCGTCTTTGGCGGATTGTTGGCGGCGCTTTTGGTGCGGCTGATATAAAAAGGCCCTCCGGAATACCGGAGGGCAAGGGTCCACCGCAGCAAACGAATTTCAGGCCCAGCTTGGTTCCGTGTCGCGGCTGTTCTTCTTCTTGGCCAGGCGGGCGGAAAAGGCGGCGATAGCCGCAAGGATGAATTTGCGCATGGGATTGTCTCCTTCTGGTGCCGGCAATGTGCAGGCTGCATATGGCTTCAAGAAGGCATCCGCCGGGTTTTTAGAATCATCTCTAACGGGCTGAAAACAAATGCAAAAAACCGGCCGCAGGGACAGCCGGTCTTTCGCGCTGGAGGAACGTGCGGATATTGTGTCGAAAATCAGTTGCGGGCGATAATTTCCCGGCCGTCGATCTTCATGTTGACCCCGAGGCTGCGGCTTGAGCGGCGCATCAGGAAGCGTGGGCGGCGATCGTTGAAAAGCGAATGGCGACGGCGCGGCTTGATCTCTCGGGTGCGAACTTCGCCGAGATGCTCTTCCAGCGGCCGGGCAACGCCATCGGCCTCCACCATCAGCATCGGGGTGCGGTAGGCTTCCGACCACGCACGCCAATCGGCGGCGATATCGGAGAGGTCATGGGCGACGAGAAGCGGAATGCAGAGATCCGGGTCGTCATGATGCAGTTCCAGCGTCACGGTTACTTCTCCGTCTCCATGGTCTATCGCGCGGGCCGCAACGCCCTTGAAGGCGCGCGCCGGCAGCGCGATCGAGAGTGGCAGTCCGCTCGAGGGCAGGACCTTGCGCAACACCGCTCCGCGCTCATCCAGACTGATGGTGACATTGCTCGACTGTCCATGCAAGCTGTAGCTTGCCTGCTGAGGGAAGCGTTTCGGGTCCAGTCGCAGCGTGGTTTCAACCCAAGCCGGTTGGGAAAGTGTCTTCAGCATTTCAATCGCCCTTGTTTTCCTTGAGAGCCGGTTTCCGGTCTTCTCGTCGGGACTTTTCGTCCTCTATGGCTGGAGCATAGGCGGCGGCCGTTTGAGACCGCTTAAAAATCGCAGTTAAAAAACTTTGCATTTCCTGATGGTTAGCAAAGACCAATGCGGCAGGGTTTCCCAAATCTGAAGAAAATCGGCAGCATTTTGCCGATCCGCCGGCAGAGCGGGCAGGCCCCCTGGAAAAGCCACGCGCAAGGCTGAAAGGCGATGGTGCCGCAGATTATGGCCGCACCTCGCGGCATTGCGTCCGTCCGGACAGCATTCCGTCAGGCAATTCAGGCGATCGGCAGAACGGCAATGGTTTCCACCTATATCGACTACAATCTCATCACCCGCGATATGAAGACGAGCCTTCGTCGCACCGCCGAGCAGACGCTGGTTGCCCGCGAAACCGAGTACTACAAGGAGAATATCGGCAAGGTCACGTCGATCGACGAGTTCCTCGACGATTTCCGGCTCTATTCCTATGCCATGAAGGCGCACGGTCTCGAAGACATGACCTATGCCAAAGCCTTCATGCGCAAGGTTCTGGAAAGCGATCTCACCGACGACAGCAGTTACGCCAACATGCTGACAGACGAACGCTACCGCAATTTTGCGTTGGCCTTCAGCTTTTCGCAATCCACGGAGGTGGTCCAAAGTGATGCACAGGAGGATGCGCTTATCGGCCTCTACAGCCAGAGCATCGCCAACCTCGATGACGCAGTTACGGACGACACGAACTATTTTAACGCAGCCATCGACAGGGTTACGACCGTCGATCAACTCTGGCAGGACGAGAAGCTTAAGGACTACGTCCTGACCGCGCTCGGCTTCGACCCGGACTATATGTCCTATGCGCATTTCAAAGGGGTGGTGACGAGCGACGTCAGCGACGCGGGCAGCTACGTGAACACGGAAGCGGCGGCCTACAAGCAGGGATACCAGGACAAGATCGACGCCGTCAAAGCCAGCGCGTCCGCCGCGGATCTGGCCGACAGCACCAGTGCGGCAAGCAAGCTGATCGCGCAGTACCAGTCGGCGATCAACAATGCCCCGGACTATACGCCGCTTGCCGCCGCGTTCAATTTTCAGGATGACGGAACGCTGGCTGCGGGCGATCTGCCGATGACCGCCACCCAGAAGGCATCGGTCAACGAAGCCTATGCCTTCGCGCAGCCGCGGCTTTCCTCCGCCGCTGCCCGGCTCAACCAGGAATATTATGAATCGACGATCGGGAGCATCACCTCGGTCGGCGATATTCTGAGCGATAGCCGGTTGTTCGCCTATATCCGCATAGCCTACGGCCTGCCGTCGAGCCTGCTGACGTCGACGATGGAGAATATCCTGACCAGCGATCTCAGCGATTCAACGAGCTATGCCAACACGCAGGGTGGTGAAAACAACGCCGCCTACAAGGAACTCGCCGCAGCGTTCAACTTCCAGACGGACGGGACGCTCGCATCAGGAGACACGGCGCAAACGACGACGCAAATTACAAAAACGTCCGCTTACTGGATGACACGCTACAACGACGCCGAAGAAGCCGCCGACGAGAGCCTGATTGCCTCCTTCAAAACCCTGATCGGTGTGGTGACGGATGTCGATGACCTGCTTGCCGACACCAAGATCATGAAGCTGGCGCTGACAGCGGTCGGGCTTCAGAATGAAGGCGATACGACGCGCAAGCTGAAGAAGGTGCTGACCAGCGACCTCACCGATCCGAAAAGCTATGTCTATACGTTGAAAGACGAACGTTACGTCGAACTCGCCAAGGCGTTCAATATCGACACGGATGGGTCGCTCGGCGTCCCGATGCTGGCGCAGTCGGAATCCGAAATCCTCAACACCGCCAAGTCCTATGTCGTCGAGAAGAGCCGCTTCGGCACGGAGGAAGACAAGACCAAGGCAACGGAGGAATCAAAATACTACAGCGCCGAGATCGAAAAGATCGAATCGCTGGACGATCTGCTTGCGGACCGGCGCCTGGTTGATTTCATTCTGGTCGCAGCCGGTCTCGATCCCGAGGAGTACACCACGGACTATGTCCGGCAGATGTTCAAATCCGATCTCGACGATGCCAAGAGCTTCATCAACACCGAGCCGGACACGACGATCTTCAAGCAGATTGTCACCTCTTACAATTTCGACAGCGACGGCAACCTGGCAAAACCGATGGAGGGGATACAGACCAAGCGTGGCCTGCTGGAGACCGAGGATCTCTACCTCAATCAGACGCTGGAAGAACAGCAAGGCGAGGAGAATGCCGGCGTGCGCCTTGCGCTCTACTTCCGCCGCATGGCATCCGGCGTCAATACGGCTTACGACCTCTTGGCCGACAGCGCGCTGCTGCAGGTCATCCAGACAACCTTCAGCATTCCGGAAGAAATGTCGAGCGCCGATGTGGACGTGCAGCATGACTATATCAACCGGGTCCTCGATATCGAGGACCTGCACGATCCGGAAAAACTGGACAAGTTGCTCGTGCGCTTCACCGCGCTTTATGACGTCGAGAACAATATCGATGTCTCGGCCGCCGAATTGATCATGTCGGGAAGCGGCCGCAACGGCATCAGCGCCGATACGCTCCTCAGCCTCACCCAACTGCGCACCGGCGGCGCTTGATGTCGTCAGGCTTTCAGCACCTTGTCCGGGTTCATGATCCCGGCCGGGTCGAAAGCTTGCTTGATGCGCTGCATCAGATCGATTTCTATTCGTGAGCGCACCTCGGCCAGTTCGTCGCGCTTCAGTTGGCCGATGCCGTGCTCGGCCGAGATCGAGCCGTTGTATTTCATGACGATGCCATGCACGATCGCGTTCACTTCGCGCCAGCGGGAAAGGAAGGCTTGCCTGTCTGCACCGATCGGCTGGGAGATGTTGTAATGGATATTGCCATCGCCCATGTGGCCGAAGGCGCAGATGCGGGCGCCGGGAATGGCCGCCATTACCGCAGCATCGGCCTGCGCCATGAAGGCCGGAATGCTCGATACCGGTACCGAGACATCATGCTTGATCGAGCCGCCCTCCGGCCTCTGCGCCGGCGACATGCTTTCGCGCATATGCCAGAGGCTTTTGCGCTGGGCGTCGTTGGCAGCCACTACGGCATTTTCGACGAGTCCGCCTGAAATCTCCGTCTCCAGCAGTTCGCTCATCATGTGTTCGGCGGTCTCTGCCGAATCGGAAGTGGAAATGTCGATCAGCGCATACCAGGCATGCGCGGTGTCCAGCGGGTCGCGAACGCCCGGAATGTGCTTCGCGGTGAACTCGACGCCGAGCCGCGGCATCAGTTCGAAGCCGGTCAGGGCGGGACCGCAAAGGCTCGACGCCTTGTCGAAGAGGGCAAGCGCATCGGCAACGCTTTTCAGCCCGGCGAAGGCGACCTGATGGCCGAGCGGCTTGGGAAAGAGCTTCAGCACCGCGCCGGTGATGACGCCGAGCGTGCCCTCGGCGCCGATGAACAGGTCGCGTAGGTCATAGCCGGTATTGTCCTTCTTCAGCCGCCGCAGCCCGTCCCAGATTTCGCCGGTCGGCAACACGACTTCGAGCCCGAGGCACAATTGCCGCATGTTGCCATAGGCGAGAACAGCGGTGCCGCCGGCATTGGTCGAGAGATTGCCGCCAATTCGGCATGAGCCTTCCGAGCCGAGCGACAGCGGGAACAGGCGGTCATGCGCCTCTGCCGCGATCTGGATATCGGCAAGGATGCAGCCGGCGTCGGCGACGATCACGTTGCCAACCGGGTCGATGTCGCGGATGCGGTTCAGTCGTTCCAGTGAAAGAACGATATCGGCAGCGCCGGTGCGCGGGATCTGACCCGCGACATGGCCGGTATTACCTCCCTGCGGGACGATCGCCGCACCGGTTTCGCTCGCGAGCTTGAGGATCTGCGATACTTCGTCGACGCTGCCGGGCTTCAGCACCAGCGGCGTGTTGCCCGTGTAGAGACCGCGGGATTCGACGAGATAGGGGGCGATCGCCGCCTGATCGGTCAGCGCGTTGCGGTCGCCGACGATGGCGGCAAAGCGAGCGATGAGGTCGGGGGAGGGAATGGTGTTCGTCATAAGGTCGATACCTTGCTGGTGGCCGCGTCACCGGCGAAGATTCATGCTTCCGCGCCATCTCTGGGGGCTGCTGCGCGTTCGATCCGGTCGATGATCGCTTCGCCCAGTCCCTCATTCGGAATGGGGCCGAAGGCGATCGTCGCGGCGCCGAAGGCGTCGGCCTTCTTCATATAGGCGAACAGATTGGCGGCTGCTTCTCGCAGGTTGGACGAGGGACTGAGATCGAGAACGAAAGCGGCGTTTTCCTCGCCCGGCAGTGTTTTGCCGCCGAACCGGATCAGTACCTCGCCAGGCCTGACATCCGCCGCGTTCAGCCGCACTGCCGCCGCGGGTGCATAATGGGAAGCGAGCATGCCCGGCGCCTCGATCGCGGCACCTGCGGTTTGCGGCCGCAGAACGGGCCTTCCGGTCAGCTTCTCGATATCGGCGACATCAAGTCCGCCCGGCCGCAGCAGCCGGATTTCGTCGCCGTCGACCTTGATGATCGTCGATTCAAGGCCGATTTCGGCTGGCCCGGCATCAAGAATGAGCGCCAGCTTGCCGCCGAGATCGGCGGCGACGTGTTCGGCGCTGGTGGGGCTGATCTTGCCGGAGGTGTTGGCGCTCGGCGCCGCCAGCGGTTTGCCATAGCGTTCGATCACCGACCGCGAAAAACCTTCCGGTATGCGGATACCGAGTGTGTCGAGACCGGCACAGGCAAGCGGATGAATGTCGCTCTGCGGCCTCATCGGCAGGACCAGCGTCAACGGTCCCGGCCAGAAGGCTTGCGCAAGCTTGAGCGAGATCGGATCGAAGTCGACATAATGTCGGGCCATGTCTAAGTCGGCGACATGGCAGATCAGCGGGTTGAAGCGCGGGCGGCCCTTCATTTCGTAGATGCGGCTGATGGCATCCGGGTTCGTCGCGTCGGCCGCCAGGCCATAGACCGTCTCCGTCGGGATCGCGACCGGGAGGCCCTGGGCCAGCGTTTCGCAAGCCGCCGCCAATGCACGTTCCGGTTCGGTCCTTGTGTCGATGATGAGGGTCATGCTGCTTCCAAAAGATCGGGGCCGACCGAAGGGGCAGGCCTTGCGGTCTCTATTACAGGGCCGGGCGCGACATTGCCAAGTGCATTCGGCGGGCCGCTCTGACTGTGCCTGATCGCTGCAGCCCAGGTTCAAGATTTCTTAAAATGCGACAGCTTCCATTAGCGGAGCCGAAAGTTGGACATGTTAGCCATTGTTTTCTACATCCTGCCGGAGCGCAAATGGCCAATAAGAAATCCATGCCGAACGATCTTGCCCTGCGCATCGCCACTGCCATGCAGCAGATGGGCATCGACGCTGTTCCGAGAAACTACGAACTTGTCTACGAGGCCTATGCCGGCGCTAATCCCGAACTGGTGCGGGACTTCATCGCGCTTGGCAAGTACAAGTCGCAGGCCGCCCTCGACGAACTCGGCCGCAAATATCTGCCGCATCACCATGAAGCGGGCGTTCTGGCGCGTTCGACGACGATCGTGCGCGATGAAATGAGCAACTTCATGAATTTGCTCTCGCGCGAAAAGAACTCGCTAGACGATTATGGCCGGTTGATCGGCGAGGCCTCGAAGGCGCTCGTCGTATCGGATGAGGCAAGCCAGGCGGCGTTGAAGAACTCGATCCAGGCCTTGAAGCGGGCAACCGAGCGGCAGGTCTCGCACAATGCCGAGTTGGAGCAAAGCGTCACCGAGCAGTCCAAGGTCATTGCCGGCGTTCAGAAGGAGCTTGCCGATTTCGAGGCGACGAAATTCTCGGATGCCGTGACGGGCCTCGCCAACCGCCGCGCGTTCAACAAGGCGCTGGCCAGGGTCTATGCCGATCCCGATCTGCCGCTTGCCTGCGGCGTTGCGATCGCCGAGCCGGACACCAGCCAGCGGCTTTCCGCTGAACAGGTCGCAGCAATCGCCGATCATCTCGCCCGCCATATCGGCGGCGTCGTTCAACAGGCCTTTCCACCAAGCGAGCTCGTCGCGCGGTTCGACGGCGTCCGCTTCGGCTTCCTGATCAATGCGGGCGAGGAGCGAGAGGTCGTGCGCCTGATGGCGCTCCTGCGATCGGCGCTGCGCGGCGTCCATTTCAAACATCCGAAAACCGGCCGCACCCTCGGCAGTGTCACGCTCTCGGTCGGCGTATCGATGTCGCACAGTGCCGGCAATGCGTTCGATCTTGTCGGGACGGCAGAAAAGGCGCTGGCCAAGGCGCAGGCCAAGGGTGGCGACTATACCGTCGTTCACGGCGCGGAGGACGAGCAGCCGGCGGGGCGGGATTGGCTGATCTACAAGCGGTAGCCGGCTGCACCGCGCCGATCAGAGGCTGGTGATGATTTTGCGGAGCTGTTCGTTGCGGGCGCCGAGCAGCAGCACATTCTTCAAGGCCTCTTTTGGGTCGACGGTGCGAAACAAGAGGCCGTTTTCACGGACCGTGCGGTTGAGCGTCAGCTTGCCGTCTTCGGTATCCGGGGCGGTCGCAACCGCAAAATACATCCGCGCATAACCCAGCCTGATCTTCTCGAAGAAATGCTCGTCGTCGCCGATGTCGGAGACGAAGTTGGCGATATAGAACGACCATCGGACATCGTCGAACTTGGCGAGCTTCGTCCGCGCCGTGGTCACGTGGCAATAGCCGAGATGCGGCCGGCCCGAAAGCGTACGGTGGAAAATTAGTTTCGGGAAGCGGATGGAGGCGTGGAAGCCATTGATCCGTTCATGCGTCTTTGCTCCGGCGGCCTCAAGTTTGCGGCCGGTGCGGGCCGCCACTTCCTGGTGCGTCAGATAGCGTTTTTCCTCGGCGCTCCATTGCTGCCGGTTGATACGTCCGGTGCGCAGGAACTCGGTATGAACCGCAGCCTTCGGCGATGGAGCCGGCTTGTTGACGGCGGCAGCGTCGAAATATCTCAGGTTTGACATCGGCCTGCACCAGGATTGCGCCGGCGTGCCAGGATGCGCCGGGTCGGAAACGCCTATGAGGAGAAGCTACATTGCGACGGTTAATGCAGCCTTTCCAAGCCTTACCCGCGTGCCATGGTGCGAAGCTTGCGCATCGATCGGGCCATCGCGCCGCTTAATGTCGCAAAGAGACAGTCTTTGCACAAAATCTGGCGGCGTGTGGCGGAAAACGCGCCATCTGCCGAAAAAATAGCAAAGACCATTGTTTCTGCTGATAAAATAGCCGTTCCAGATCGTCTGGAAACCTAACTGTGTGGTGTCGTCATTCTGGAACCGGATGTCGCTAATCGGCGGCTGTCCGGCCGTGTCGCTTGGTTAGATGAAGACACTCAAGGTGCCGCCTTTATAGGGAGGGCGGAGAATTGGGAAGCCGGTCGAAATCCGGCGCTGCCCCCGCAACGGTGGTGGAGCGAAACCTCGGCAAAAGGCCACTGGAGAGATTCGGGAAGGCGCCGCGATGGTCCGAAAGGACAGCTCCTGAGCCCGGAAACCAGCCTTGAAGCGAAATTGATGTCTTGGTTGCGGCGGGCAGCCGGAAGGCGAACCAGTGTATCCACGCGCACTCCCGGCGCGGTGGTGGTTCCTTTCCTGTCCGCTCAACCGAAAAGTGGCGAGCACAAGGAAACGAACATGGATCTCCGCAGCGAAGTCCTCCGCAAACTCAAGACCCGCCGTGACGGGCATAGCCTGGAGCAGGCCTTCTATACCGATCCCGATCTCTACAAGCTCGACATGGAGCAGATCTGGTACAAGGACTGGCTGTTCATCGGCCATGACTGCGAAATTCCGAAGGCAGGCAACTATTTCACCGTCCAGGTCGGCGATTATCCCGTCGTCATCGTCCGTGATCGCCAGGGCGCCGTCCGGGCGCTCCACAATTCCTGCCGCCACCGCGGCTCGCGCGTCTGCGCCGGCCAGAAAGGGTCCTCGGCCAAGCTGGTCTGTCCCTATCACCAGTGGACCTACGAGCTCGACGGCAAGCTGCTCTTCGCCCGCCAGATGGGGGAGGATTTCGACAAGGCGCAGCACAGCCTCAAGGCCATCTATTGCGAAACCATCGGCGGTTATATCTTCATCTGCCTCGCCGACGAGCCGATGGATTTCCAGCCGATGCGCGACATGGTGTCGTCCTATGTCACGCCGCACAATCTGAAGGACACCAAGGTCGCCTACGAAAGCACGATCATCGAGAAGGGCAACTGGAAGCTCGTCTGGGAAAACAACCGCGAGTGCTACCACTGCGCCGCCAACCATCCCGAACTCTGCCGCACCTATCCGGAAGCCCCGACCGCGACCGGCGTTCAGGGCGCCAAGGACGATCCGATCATCGCTGCCCACTGGGCGAAATGCGAAGCCGAAGGCTTGCCGAGCGAGTTCAGGATGTCGCCGACCGGCCAGTTCCGCGTCGCCCGCATGCCGCTGATCCAGGACGCCGAGAGCTACACCATGTCCGGCAAGCCCGCAGTCAAGCGCCAGCTCTCCGACGATGTCAGCCAGAGCCATATCGGCACGCTGCTGCTGTTCCACTATCCGAGCACCTGGAACCACGTCCTGGCCGACCACGCCATCACCTTCCGCGTGCTGCCGCTCGGCCCCGAACTGACCCAGGTCACCACCAAGTGGCTGGTGCATAAGGATGCCGTCGAAGGTGTCGACTATACCCTCGAGGAACTGACGCATGTCTGGACCGAGACCAACGACCAGGATCGCCAGATCGTCGAGGAAAACGCCTTCGGCATCCGCTCGCCCGCCTATCAGCCCGGCCCCTATTCACCGGAGCATGAAGGCGGCGTGATGCAATTCGTCGAATGGTACGTCAATTTCATGCAGGATCGCCTGCATGGAGCCTCCACCCCTCTGGTCCGGGTTGCCTGACATGACGATTGCCTCATCCTTCCGGCACTTCGACGAATTACAGCCGTTCAACGACCGGCAGCATCTTCTGGAATGCATCTCCGTCACGACCGAAGCCCCGGATGTGATGACCTTCGGCTTCAAGGCCGACAAGGACAGCTGGTTCCGCTACCTGCCGGGCCAGTTCGTCACGCTCGAGCTGCCGGTCAAGCCGGACGATCCGGTGATGCGCACCTATACGCTGTCCTCAACGCCGTCGCGGCCCTTCTCGGTGGCCGTGACTGTCAAGGCGCAGGCATCGAGCATCGGCACGCGCTGGATGTTCGAGAACCTGAAGCCCGGCATGAAGCTGAAAGCCTTCGGCCCGCTCGGCGATTTCTCCTTCGTCCGCCACCCGGGCGCAAAATACCTGTTCATCTCCGCTGGTTCCGGCATCACGCCGATGATGTCGATGACCCGCTGGATGGCCGATTGCGCGCCGCAGACGGATGTCACCTTCCTCTCCTGCGCCCGCCAGCCGGATGACCTGCTGTTCCGCGACGAACTCGAGAACATCTCCCGCAACATGCCGAACCTCAATCTCGGCTTCATCGTCGAAACCCACGCGCCGCGCCATGGCTGGCACGGCCTGCGCGGCCGTATCGAGACCTCGAAACTCGCTCTGCTGGCGCCGGATTTCCGTGAGCGGACCGTCTTCTGTTGCGGGCCGGAGCCGTTCATGCGCGGCGTCAAGTCGATGCTTGAAAGCGTCGGCTTCGACATGAACCGCTATCACGAGGAAAGCTTCCAGCCGGCCGCACCGCCTGCTCCGGAGGCATTGGCGATCAGTTCCGGGGCCGATGGTGACGCGGTCTCGACCATCACCTTCACCATGGCTGGCAAGGAAGCCAGGTGCCTGCCGGGACAGACCATCCTGCAGACCGCGCGCGCTGCCGGTGTGCGCATCGGCGCTGCCTGCGAAGGCGGCCTTTGTGGTACCTGCCGCGTCATGAAGGTCTCAGGCGAGGTGGACATGCAGCACAATGGCGGCATCCTCGACGACGAGATCGATGAGGGCTACATCCTCGCCTGTTGTTCTCGTCCGCTTGGGGACGTGCAGATCGAGGCGTGAGCGCCCAGGCTCTGCCGCCCTTCACTTGCCAGCAGGTGAAAGGCGGCATTTATCCGAAGGCAGCCGGACTGGCGCTAAGCAGGTTCCGGAAAAGTGTCCAACAGTTTTCCGGACAGAACCTGCGTTAAAACAAACACCTAAGCAGACGAAACGTTGGCCTTCCAACGAAAGTCTGCTTAGTAGGACATGCGGACGCCGCCGGGGTTCGAAGCGCTGAAATCAGGCTGAGGATAGGCGCCCTGCCATTGGCTGTAGGTCGTATTGCCGGCGCCGGTACTTGCACATCCCGAAAGGGCCAGTAGTGCGACCGCGGCGACCGCTATCAGAGATTTAGCACGCATTATTTTCTCCAATCTGCCAGCTTGCCCGCGCTCACGAGGGTATGCTGCGATTCTCTCTCAAATCATCGTCAATAGCAAGCCGGATCGCCTTGCGGTTGAAGGCTCATGCACCGGGGATTCGATTTGCATCATTGACAATATTCGATAATTTCCGGCCCTTTCAGGCAAGCCAATCGGCACGGCGATTGTCTGGGGAGCAATGTTTCCCCTCTCTCCTCCGGACAGTGCGGTAACGCACGGAAGACCCTTTGTCGGAAAACGTTACTTGTTGGATGCGGCTAATTTAGTACAATTAAATACGCAAGAGATAAGCATCTTGCGCCGATTTCAGAACGTATGCCTTTGGCCCCTTCCGACCTTGGAGGGGGCCTTTAATCGAGTGGCCGAAGCGCCTCTTGAACGCGCGAATTCGCGGCCAATATTATCCTCCGATACCCGCGAAGAGGTAGTCAGAAAAAGGAGGAAAAAAGAGATGACTATTCGCGATGTTCCGTGGACCCATCCCCTGAAAGTGACCCTGCGCTCCGGTTTGGAACGCACCTTCGGCAGCGTCTACGAAGCCCTTGATTTCCTGGAGCACGAGTGGCCGCTGAAGCGAGGCGCGCGCTATGAGCGTGCCGTCTCCTCCTGCCGGCGGGCCCTGAACCGGATGACCCCGGCGGCGGTGGCGCGCGAGGCCTTCATTGCCGCCTGCCTTGAGGCCGGTCTGCCGGCGGTCATGGCAGCACCGCTTCCCCATGGCCGTTCAGCTCAGCGCGGCGCTTCGGCTGTCGTGTAGCGTCACATGTCCGGGCGGTGGAAACGGCCACCGCCCGGCTCTTCGCAAAAGGCGCGGCAGACAGGACACCGAACGCTGCGCTGCCGGCAAGCGGCTAAGCAGGTTTCGGAAAAGTGTTCCACGGTTTTCCGATCAAAACCTGCGAAAAAACAAGGAAAGCTAAGCAGATGAATCGTTGGCTTGCCAACGAAAGTCTGCTTAGAACAGAAAATCGGTCACATCCAGTGCCGACAGCTTCACGTCCTTCAGCAAGATGCTGTCGCCGTTTAGCCCATCGATCCGCACATCGTCGCCGACCTGTCGCATATGGTTTCTTGCAAGATCCGCGTAGCTGGTGACGCTCGCCAGTTCGGTCAGATCGAGCACGTCGTGGGCCGTGCCGGTGGCGGCAAAATCGGTCACGGTGTCCTTGCCGTCGCCGGTATTGAAGATGAACTGGTCGGCACCAGTTCCGCCGGTCAGGATGTCTGTGCCGGCGTGGCCCCAGATCATATCCTTGCCGGCCATGCCGTCGATGCTGTTGTTGCCGCCGTTGCCGTGAAGCAGGTTGGCCAGCAAATTGCCGGTGGCCGTGATGTTGCCCGTGCCGTTCAGCGTCAGTTTCTCGAAAGAGCTGCCGAGCGTGAAGGACACTGTCGTCTTGACAAGATCCCTGCCGCCGCCGGCGGATTCGGACAGTTTGATCGCGGCGTCGCTGATCAGGTAAACATCATTGCCGGTGCCACCATAGACGGTGCCGTTCACTTTGCCGCCCGTGCCGTCGAAATAGTCGTTGCCGCCGCCGAGCTTGATCGCACCGGTGACGGTGCCGCTGTTGAACACGGACTGGGCGCCATTGCCGCCGAGAAAGGCCAGCGACTTCGCCGATATCAGCCCGGTGTTGTCCAGGCTGGATTTGGATGCGCCGGAAAAATCGACCGCTGCAGCCGATGTCTCCGTGCCAGTAATCTTTCCGTGATTGGTGAGCGTGCCGTCCGTTCCCGTCAGCTTCACGCCGCCGCCGGCAGTGATGGTCTTGTTGTTGGTGATGGTCGCCTCGTCCGCCGAAACGGCGATGGCATAGGCCGAGGTTTTGATCAGCCCGTCATTGGTAACGATACCGTCGTCGCCGGTCAGAACGATCCCGGCCTTGCCGGCGCTAACCGTGCCACTGTTGGTTATCGTCGCGTTGTCACCCTTGGCGGCGATCGCATAGCCGGCCGTCGACCTCGTCTCGCCGTCGTTGGTGATGATGGCGGCTGCACCGGAGGAAACGATGGCGGTCCCCTGGGCGACCACAGTGCCGTGATTGGTGAGCATCGCCGCCTGGCCGCTCGAAACGAGGCCATAGGAGGTGTCGGAGCGCAATTCACCGTTGTTGGTGAAGAGTGCGCTTGCACCGGAAAGGTTTACCGCCACGGTTTCGGCGCGTGTGGCGCCGTGATTGATGACGACGGCGTTGCTGCCGGAAACGGCTATTCCGATGCCTGCCGATGAGGTGATGAGGCCCGTATTGACGAGTTGCGTCGCCTCGCCCGCGGCCGTGATCGCCGTGAGCCGCGCCTCGATGGTGCCGGCATTGCTCAGTTCCAGGCCGCCGCTATCGATCGTAAGGGCGTAGTCGCCTCCCGAAACCGTGCCGGTGCTGCTGACGACGAACTGGCTCTGGCTGTCGGCGACGGTGGTCGTACCGAACCGGAAGACATCGCTCGTCGCAGAGATGACGGTGCCGTTGATATAGAAATAACGGTCGGTCGCCGTACCGGTCGCAACGATGGCGGTCGCAGGCGTCGACAGGGTCACGCCCTCGTCGACGATCAATTCGCTGTCTGCATCAAGCACCGAAACCGGCGTCGAGCTGTCGTCACTGATCACAATCTTGGTCGTCATCTGCTCGTCATGTGCAGGGTCAGCTTTCGTTTGAGCCGTCATACGGCCAAAGGGTAACGGGGTTTACGTGTGAAAGCGCCTTTCAACGATGACGGTCAATGCATTGCTACCAAACGTTGTCGCTCGGCGCTGCTTTTACCTCAAAGCCAGTGCGCTGGAAACCCTGCCGATTGATCCTGTTACCGTGAGGTCGACGCCGATATTCGCGCCGGCGGAGACGCTTGCCTTGCCGGTGGCGATCAGCAGTGGCTTGTCGAGCGGCTTTGCCGGCAGCAGGTCGCCTTTCGCCCAAACGGCCTTGAGCGCCTTTGCGTTCATCCCGGCCACATTGACGTCGATGTCGGGCAGCGTTCCTGCGACACGGTAGGGGCAGCGTCGCTTTCCGCAATTCGTCGCCGAGGAGAACTGCCACAGCGCGTAGCTGTCCCAGTTTCCCATCGGAAAGACGTTGCGAATGCCCGGCTTGTAGCGGGCATACCAGAGCGGCAGGCGAGACAGGATCGGGAAACGATCCCGGTTGGTGGCGATGTATTTGGCCGTCACGTGATTGGTGTAGAGCATCGGGTAGCGACCGGTGCGGGTCTTGATGTGGCCGGCAAAAACAGCGGCATCCTCCAGGGACATGTATTTTTCCGGATCGAGGCCTTCGATGTCGAGCACCATCAGTTCGTCGTCCCGGGGCTCGGCATAATCGAGGAAATGATTGGCCTGGTCGACCGGATTGCCGGGACGGGCGAGGTGGTAGGCGCCCCAGAGCAGGCCGTTCGCGCGGGCAATGAGGCGCCGCGTCTGGTAGAGCTCGCGGCTGACCGCATATTTCCGCCACATCGTCTTGCAGTGGGCAACGGTATCGCCGCCATGATCTCCCGTGCAGGCGAAACTTTCCGGCAGCCCGTCCGACGCCTTGGAGATGAAGCCGGCGATCCGCTTGTCCTTCAGCATCTCCTCCCAGTCGATGATGTTCATCTCGTAGGCGTCGATGACGAGGGCATTGTCCCTGGACTTCCAGGGCGTGATGTCGCGTGCGTTAACGCCGCCCGGCCACAGCGCGACGCCGAGGATAGCGGCGAGGCGGAAAAACATGCCCAAGCTGATCGACCGGCGCTTTTCCATCACAAGAGGGTGCTGAAACAGGGTTAACCGAGGGTTAACAGCTTGAGCCTTGCAGGCGATTTTCGCCTCGATTCCCTTCGGTTACGCCCGTCGCAGGTCGCTGACGCGGCCAAAACCCCTGTGGTGGGCCGAGATGAGGGAAGGCACGGAGCCTCACACGTTCATCGCGAATGCTGCAGACGTGCTTATCTCTGGTGGTTGACGGAACAAAAAGAACCGCGAACCGTTCTCAGGGCAAGACGATGTTGTCGGATGATAATAGAACGGAGAAACCCATGGGTGTTTCGAGATTAAAAATGGCGTCTCTGGGCCTCTCGGCTGTGATGCTGGCGACGTCTTTCACGCCATCAATGGCTTTCCCCCAGATTCCCACACCGGTAAAGGTGGAGCAAGCAGCCGACGTCGAGACGGTCCAGTATTATCGACGGCGCGACTACGACGAGCGCTGGCGGGATCGTGACGGATATCGCCGGGAGTATCGCCGGGATTATCGCCGGGACAATTACTCCTATTACCGCGGTCATCGTGGCTATCGCTACTACCGCCCGGGCTATCGCGAATATAACGGGTACTGGTTCCCGCTCGCGGCTTTTGCTACCGGCGCGCTCATCGGTGGAGCCATCGCACAGCCGCCTGTGGGCTATGGCGGCAGCCATGTCGAATGGTGCGCAAACCGCTATCGCAGCTACCGCGCCTACGACAATACCTACCAGCCGTATAGCGGTCCGCGCCGGCAGTGCGTTTCGCCGTATTGATGGTTTACTTCACGCGCACCAAACTGGCCGGAGATGTTGTCTCCGGCTTTTTTGGTGCCTTTCAAAGTATTCCGATCCGCCTGAGAATCGTCCAGGCAAGGCCCATCGAGAAGAGAATGAACAATCCGGCGAGAAGCGTGCCGTGCACGCCATCGGCAAAGGGCAGGCTGCTGGTGTTCATGCCGAAGAAACCGGTGACCAGCGTCGGCGGCAGCAGGAACGCCGTCATCAGCGACAGGATGTAGAGATGGCGGTTGGTTTCCGAGGACAGCTTGCTGTCGATTTCCTCATGCAGCAGCCGGGCGCTTTCCTGCAGGGCAAAGACATCGCGATCGACCGATTCCAGTCGGTCTGAAAGGCGCTCCGCCACGTCGATGAAGCCGGGCGGCACTTCATCCTCCTCCGAGGTTCCGGCGCGCCGCAACAAGGCCAACAGCGTGCGCAGGTGCCGGTGCAGGCGCACGGCCGTCCGCCGCAGCGGAGCGAGTCGCGGCTGGTGGTTGTGGCCCGCCTCGCCGTAGACGTCGTCCTCGATGACGTTGAGGTCTTCGGTCAACTCCAGCACCAGGCTGATCAGCGTGCGCTGGAACTCGACCACCATCATTTCGAACAGGTCGATGGGTCGGGCGCAGCGCGCGTTCTTCTCGACGGCGACCTTGACCCGGTCGATGCTGCGCAGCGGATGCAGGCGCGTGGTGATGATGATCTTGTCGGTGACGGCGAAATGCAGCCAGCCGATGGTCTTTGTCTCGGCGTCGAAGCTGCGCTCGAAATCGACCAGCGTGCCATAGATCATGTCGTCGGCGACGGTGACGGCCGCCTGCGTGTCATGGCTGGTCAGCGTCGAAAGCGCACTCGGCGGCAGGCTGGTGATGCGTTCGATCAGGGCAGGGGTACGGGCGTCGCTGAGCGCCAGATGCAGCCACACCCATCCGTCGCCTTCCATCAGCGCGTCGATGGAGGAATCGGTGGCAATTCGCAGGCAGCGGCTTTCGCCGGGCAAAAAGCGGTAGGCCCAGACGAGGCCTGGGATTTCCGAGGAGATGAGATTCATGCGGGCGTAATCCCGGGAGGAGGCCAGACTACGCTTTAGTCGGGTTCCATGACAGTTTTGTTACAGGCATCCATCATCGGCACGCATGGCGCTGTACGATGGAATATTGACGTTTACGTAAAAATCAATAATTTCTCGATCCGACGAACATGCCCTTGCTGGACTGCTGGACGGCAATGTTGTCATGTGACTGCGGAGGAGACGATATGTACAAGGCACCGGTGGACGAAGTTCTGTTCACGCTCAAGCACGTGGCCGGCCTCGCCGAGGACCTGGCCGAGGGCGTTTTTGGCGATCTGGACGAGGATCTCGTCGACGCCATCCTTGGGGAGGCCGGCCGCTTCGCCAATGAAGAAGTGGCGCCGCTTGCCGACATCGGCGACAAGCAGGGCTCCAAGCTGGTCGATGGCAAGGTCCGGACGCCGGACGGCTGGCGCGATCTCTATCGCAACTGGGCCGCGGGCGGCTGGAACAGCCTGACCGCACCGGAGGAATTCGGCGGCCAGGGCCTGCCGCATATGCTGCACATCGCGGCGATGGAATTCTGGAATGCCGGCTCCATGGCTTTCGCCCTTGCGCCGATGCTGACCATGGGCGCGGTCGACGCGCTGGAAAAGCACGGCTCCGACACGCTGAAATCGGTGTTTCTCGCCAGGATGATTTCCGGCGAATGGACGGGAACGATGAATCTGACCGAGCCGCACGCCGGCTCCGACCTCGGCGTCTTGAAGACCCGTGCCGAGCGCCGCGACGACGGCACCTACCGCATTTTCGGCCAGAAGATCTTCATCACCTGGGGCGAACACGAGATGACCGACAACATCGTTCATCTGGTGCTTGCCCGTCTTGCCGGAGCGCCGGAAGGCACTCGTGGCATCTCGCTGTTCCTCGTACCGAAATACCTCGTCAACGAAGACGGGTCGCTCGGCGCCCGCAACGACCTGTTCTGCCATTCGCTCGAACACAAGCTCGGCATCCATGCCTCGCCGACCTGCACCATGGTCTATGGCGACGGCAAGTTCGGCGACGAAAAAGGCGCCGTCGGCTATCTCGTCGGCGAGGAGAACAAGGGCCTCAACTGCATGTTCACGATGATGAACAACGCCCGCCTTGCCGTAGGCACACAAGGGGTGGCGATGGCCGACGCGGCGACGCAACACGCACTGAACTATGCGCGCGAACGCACGCAGGGCAAGGCGCCGGGCTGGCAGGGAACCGGCATGAGCCCGATCGTCGAGCATCCGGACATCGCCCGCACGCTGCTGACCATGAAGGCGCTGACGAAGGGCGCGCGTGCCATCGCCTTTGCCTGCGCCCGCGCCGTTGACCGGGCGCATGTCTCGCAGGGCGAGACGGCACGCTACTGGCTGGAACGCTCAAGCCTTTTGACGCCGATCGCCAAGTCCTTCGGCACCGATGTCGGCGTCGATGTCGCCTCGATGGGTATCCAGATCCATGGCGGCATGGGTTTCATCGAGGAGACGGGTGCCGCGCGCTATCTCCGCGACGCCCGCATCGCGCCGATTTACGAGGGCACCAACGGCATTCAGGCGATCGATCTCGTCACCCGCAAGCTGCCATTGTCTGACGGCGGCCATGTCCGCGGTTTCATCGCCGAATTGAAGGCCATTGCCGAAGACGTGGGCGCATCCAACCTCGCGGATTTCGGCGAAACGGGCCGCCGCCTTAACGATGCGATCGGCGAGCTTGAAGCGGCGACCGAGTGGCTGCTTGCCCGTCTGGCCGAAGGCAAATCCGCCGACGCGCTTGCTGGCGCGACCGCCTACCAGCGCCTCTTCGGCCTGACGCTGACCGGTGTCTACCTTGCCAAGGGCGGGCTGGCGGAGGCGGGCGATGGCGGCCGCGACGCCCGCATCGCGCTCTGCCGCTTTGCCGCCGAGAACCTGTTGTCCGAAACGGCGGCGCTCAAAAACAGCATCATCAACGGCGCGGCAAGCCTTGCCGCCGCCCGCATCGCACTTGTCTGAACAACCGGGCCTGCCCCCTTGGTCCTGAAGGAGACTGCCATGACCGACGACGTTCTGATCGAGCGGCCGCAAGACTATCCTGGCGTTCAGGTCATACGGTTCAACCGACCGGCCAAGAAGAATGCCATTACCAGGGCGATGTACGCCAAGATGGCCAATGCGCTTACCGTCGCCGGCACCGATGACGCCGTCCGCGTCACCGTTTTTCTCGGGACCGAAGGCTGTTTTTCGGCCGGCAACGACATGGCCGATTTCATGGCCTTTGCCGTGGGCGGAACCATGGGGCAGGAGGTGCTCGACTTCCTGCGCGCGCTGGCCGGTGCTGCCAAGCCCGTCGTTTCCGGTGTCGACGGCCTGGCGATCGGCATCGGTACGACGATCCACCTCCACTGCGATCTGACGATCGCCTCGGCGCGCTCGGTCTTCAAGACGCCGTTCGTCGATCTGGCGCTGGTGCCGGAAGCCGCCTCCAGCCTGATCGTACCGCGCATCGCCGGCCACCAGCGCGCCTTTGCGCTGCTCGCCGCGGGCCAACCCTTCACGGCGGAGGAAGCGCAGGAAGCCGGGTTGATCTGGAGGATTGCCGGCGCTGACGCGATCGAGGAGGAGGTGCTGGCACTCGCCGCGAACCTCGCCAGGAAGCCGCCGGAAGCCCTGCGCATCGCTCGCCGGTTGATCCGTGGCGACCGGTCCGACGTGCTTGCACGCATCGAGGAGGAGGCCGAACACTTCGCCGCACAACTGAAGAGTGCAGAAGCGCGCGCTGCCTTCGAGGCTTTCATGCGCCGCTGAGGACTTTGTACGTATCATGCCTTGCCGGAGGGCGGGATGAGACCCATATTGCAGTCTGTTGCGTGGAGGAATTTCGGCACTGGGGGCAGCCGGCAAAGTCAAGGATTCGTCCATGCGGTCTCGTTTCAAGCTTTCCCTCTCCGATATGCTGAGACAGCACCGGCGGTGGGAAAGGACTCTCGCCAAGGCCGTCAAGATCACCCGCAAGGCTGTTGTTTCTGCCACCTCTGCCCCGGCATCGGTGCCGGCAACCGCAAAGCCGAAAGCGGTCCACAGGCTGGAGGAGGTCAAGGCATTCGGCAGCAATCCCGGCCATCTGCGCATGCTGCGTTATGTGCCCCGGGGACTGCAGAAGAAATCGCCGCTCGTCGTCGTCCTGCATGGTTGCCATCAGACGGCGGAAGCCTATGACCAGGGCAGTGGCTGGTCGACGCTGGCGCGCGAGCGCGGCTTTGCCGTCGTCTATGCCGAGCAGAAACGCTCGAACAACGCCAATCTCTGTTTCAACTGGTTCCGCCCGAGCAATGTGGCGCGCGACCGCGGCGAGGTGATGTCGATCCTCCAGATGGTCGCCAAGATGGCGGCGACGCACGGTATCGACCGCAAGCGGGTGTTCATCACCGGCCTTTCGGCTGGCGGTGCAATGACCGCGGCCATGCTGGCCGCTTATCCAGACGTGTTTCGTGCCGGCGGCATCATCGCCGGTCTGCCCTATGGCGCTGCCCGCGACGTGCAGCGCGCGCTCGCTGCCATGAAGAACGCGCCGCAGCGGACACCGCAGGAATGGGGCGACCTTGTGCGTGCCGCATCCTCGGTGAAGCGGGATTTCCCCACGGTTTCCATCTGGCACGGGACGCGGGACCACACGGTCTCGCTCTCCAATGCCGAGGCGCTGCTCCAGCAATGGCTTGACGTCCATGGGCTCGAGCGCGATGCCTTCACGCAGAGTGCGGTCGACGGTCATATCCGCCGCGTCTGGAAGAATGCGTCCGGCAAGATGGCCGTCGAGTTGTACCTGATCGAGGGGATGGGGCATGGAACGCCGTTGAAGCCGAGACCTGCCTCGCGGGTGCGGGCGGATACACCGGGTCCCTTCATGCTCAATGCCGGCATTTCCTCTTCGATGCATCTCGCGACCGCCTGGGGGCTGAAAAAACCGGCCCTGCTTTCGGCTTTGAGACAGGCCGCCGAATAGGCGGGAAGTCCGATAAAATCCCCGCATATCAGCCAATGAATTTTTAACGCTGCCTTAAGTACGCCGGGCTATGGTCCGGCCATCACGGGCATCTCATACCAGCCCCCCAGGCCGCATGACGCGCGCCGTTTTCGCCTCCGGGCATGTCTTCATTCTCGCGAACTCAGGGGTCTGCCCCGCGCGCCGTCGCGCCCATTGGCGATTTGGTTGCGCAAAGCTGCACCGCAATAAGGAAGCCTGCCTTGTCCAAAAGATCTAACCTGATGACGCGCATTCTCATCGCCGCGTCGCTTGTCGTCATCGCCGCCTTTGCCGGCTTTTCCGTCTATATCGACAGCCTCCAGCATGCCGTGACGACGCGCGCGGTCGAGGAGAACATTGCCTCCTCCGGCAAGCAGGCCGCCCAGAGCGTTGCCAACTGGCTGAACGGCCGCGTCACCTTGACGGCAATGGCCGCAAACGCGGCCGGCAGCGCCGCCGATCACGCGGGCCTCGTCGGCGCGCTCAAGAACGGTGTCCTGGAGAAGGAATTCCTCAGCACCTATGTCGGCGACGAGACCGGGAAATTCACCAGCTGGCCGGATTTGCCGCTGCCGGCGGATTATGACCCGCGCAAGCGCCCGTGGTATCAGCAGGCTGCCAAGGCCGATACCAGCGTACTCACCGATCCCTATATCGACGCGTCGAGCGGCGACCTGATCATCAGCGCGGCCGTTCCGGTCAAGCGCGATGGCAAGCTGTTCGGCATCGCAGGCAGCGATTTCTCGCTCAAGACCCTCGTCGACATGATCAAGTCCGTCGATGTCGGCGGCGGCACAGGTTTTGCCTTCCTCGTCAACAAGTCGGGCCAGATCCTCGTTCATCCGGACGCAAAGCTTGTCACCAAGACGCTCGCGGAGGCCTTCCCGGCAGCCACGCCGTCGATCTCCTCCTCGATCATGCCAACCGATCTTGGCGGCAAGCCGATGCTCGTCAGCTTCGTGCCGGTCGCCGGCCTGCCTTCGGTCGAATGGTATGTCGGCTTCGCAGTTGATGCCGATCTTGCCTATTCCGCCGTCGGCCAGTTCCGTATCGCCGCAACCATTGCCACGCTTCTCGCCGTCGGCGTGATGATCGCCTTCCTCGCGACATTGCTCAGCCGCCTCGTCATCCGCCCGGTCACCGATATGACGCGTGCGATGGAGCGGCTTGCCAGCGGCGACCTGAAGGCTGAAATTCCCGGCCAGGAACGCCGCGACCAGATCGGTTCCATGGCCGCCGCCGTCGCCGTCTTCCGCACTAATGCCATCGAGCGCGTGCGCCTCGAAGGTGAAGCCGACGCCGGTCGTTCGCTGTCGGAAAAGGAGCGCTGCGAGCGCGAAGCGCTGAAGGCGAAGGAAACCGCCGACATCCAGCAGGCCGTCGAAGCGCTGGCGACCGGTCTCGGCCGTCTTGCCGACGGTGACCTCGGTTACCGCATCTCCATTCCTTTCGTCGCGCATCTCGACCGCCTGCGCGCCGACTTCAACAACTCCGTCTCCAAGCTCCACGACGCGCTTCAGGCTGTCGGAACCAATGCCCGGGCAATCGATGCCGGCGCCAGCGAAATCCGCCATGCCGCCGACGACCTTGCCCGCCGCACCGAACAGCAGGCCGCCTCCGTCGAGGAGACCGCCGCAGCACTCGAGGAAATCACCACGACGGTCAAGGATTCGGCCCGCCGCGCCGAGGAAGTCGGCCAGCTGGTCGCCCGCACCCGCGCCGGGGCGGAAAAGTCTGGCGAAGTCGTCCGCGACGCCGTCAACGCCATGCAGGGCATCGAGAAGTCGTCCGGTGAGATCAGCAATATCATCGGCGTCATCGACGACATCGCCTTCCAGACCAACCTTCTGGCGCTGAATGCGGGCGTCGAGGCAGCACGCGCCGGTGACGCGGGCAAGGGTTTTGCCGTCGTTGCCCAGGAAGTGCGCGAACTCGCCCAGCGCTCGGCCAATGCGGCCAAGGAGATCAAGGCGCTGATCACCACGTCGGGCCAGCAAGTTCGCGCCGGCGTGGCGCTGGTCGGCGAAACCGGCCAGTCGTTGCAGAAGATCGTTGCGGAAGTCCAGGAGATCAACGCCCATATCGGCGCGATCGTGACGGCCACCCGCGAGCAGTCGACCGGCCTGCAGGAGATCAACACGGCCGTCAACACCATGGACCAGGGCACCCAGCAGAACGCCGCCATGGTCGAGGAACAGACGGCAGCCAGCCATGGCCTCGCTTCCGAAGCCGCGGCGCTGAACGAGTTGCTCTCGCAGTTCAACCTGGGTGGCAGCCAGGTGGCACCTGTTGCACGGCGGCCGGCTTACGGTCGCCGCGCAGCCTGATCGCCATCAGCTTAAACGTCCCCTCGAAGTGCGAAACTTCGAGGGGATATTGTTTTCACGACGCGCAACGCGACACAGCGGGATCGTTCCCTCTTGGCACGTTCTGAGACGTTCCCGGGTCATTTCTCCAGCGTCGCGACCACTTCCACATGCGATGACCACAGAAACTGATCGATCGGCGTCACCGACGTGATCCGGTAACCGGCATCGACCAGAATGCGCAGGTCGCGCACCAGCGTCACCGGATTGCAGGAGACGGCGATGATTTTCCTTGCGCCGCAGCGGGCGATTTCCTTCGTCTGGACTTCGGCGCCGGCCCGTGGCGGGTCGAAGACGATGGCGTCGTAGATCTTCAGCTCCGAGGCCATCATCGGGCGGCGGTAGAGGTCGCGTTTCTCGACAGTGACCGGCTTCAGGCCTTGTGTGTTGCGGGCGGCAAGATCGAGCGCCTTCAGCGCCTTGTCCTCGCCTTCGACGGCGTGGACGCGGGCTTTCCTGGCAATCCGCAGCGAGAAGGTGCCGGAACCTGCAAAGAGGTCGGCGACACGTTTGGCCTTGCCGAGATGCGCCATCACCAGCTCCGCCATCACGTCCTCGGCCGGCTTTGTCGCCTGGGTAAAGCTTCCCGGCGGCGGCGAGACGGAAACGCCGCCGAAATCGATGACGGGCTTGACCGGCTCGACCAGGATTTCGCCGTTGAGGCTGAGACGGGCCACACCCTTTTGGCCAAGAACGGTTTCGACCGCCATGCGCCGCTGCCGGTCGTCCATCTTGTTGATGCCCTCGAAAGCAAGGTCGAGGCCGGAGAGCGTTTCGAGCACGGTGATGCGGAACGGCTCGGCGCCGACGGCCATGACACTGGCGATCGTCCGGATGGTTGCAAGCCGAGACACGATGCCGGGGCTTGCGATGGGACATTCTGAGATCGAGACGATGTGGTGGCTTTCGGCCTGGTTGTAGCCGAGCAGCAGTTCCTTCTCGGTCCGCCGTGCGGTGAACACCGTGCGCCGGCGTTCACCGGGATGGGCAAGCACCAGCGGTGCAACCTCGGCCTGCAGCGCTTTCGATTTCAGCGCGTCAACGACCAATTGACGCTTGAAGTCCTGGTAGAGGCTGTCGCTCGCATGCTGCAGGCTGCAGCCGCCGCAGGCGCCGTTTTCGCCATCCGGTCCGAAATGCCGGCACTTCGGCTCGACGCGGTCCGGCGAAGGATCGGACATCGACATCACCGTGCCCCTGTCCCTGTTCACCGCCAGCGCCACCGTTTCGCCGGGCAGCGTGAAGGACACATAGACCGGCCCGAACGGGCCGCGGGCGATGCCGTCGCCGGACATGCCAAGCTTCTCGATGGTCAGCGTCTCGGTGCTCATGCGTCTTGGTCCAAGGGGGCGTCTTCGTCCAAGGGGGCGTCGTCGTCCAGCGGCTTGCGGCCGGCCAGAAGATATTCCTCGTTGCCGTCGCCGCCGGAGATCGGCGAGGGGATGAGGCCGAGGCTTTCCCAGCCCATGTCCTCGATGAGCCAGCGCTCCAGCTCGGCGGCAACGGCGGGCGCGCTGTCCGGATCCTTGAGCAGGCCCGCCTTGCTGACGGCCTCGCGGCCGGCCTCGAACTGCGGCTTGACCAGAAGGATGCAATGGGCGCCGGGCTCGGCAAGGTCCAGCGCCGGCGGCAGGGCGAGCTTTAGCGAGATGAAGGAGACGTCGGAGACGACGAATGAAATGGCATGGCCGTCGAGATGATCCTCGTCCAGCACCCGGGCATTCAGCCCCTCGATGTTGGTGACGCGCGGATCGGCTTCCAGCCGCGGGTGGAATTGGCCGTGGCCGACGTCGATCGAAATCACATGCGCTGCGCCGTTGTGAAGCAGGATTTCCGTAAAGCCGCCGGTCGAGGCGCCGATGTCGAGACAGTCCAGCCCCTCCGGCGACAGCTTGAAATGTTCCAGACCCGCCTTCAGCTTCAGGGCGGCGCGCGAAACATAGGCCTGGACCGGATCGTCGATGCCGATTGTCACATCCTCGGGAAAGGTGGAGCTTGGCTTGGTGACCGTGCGGCCATTGACGGTGACAGTGCCGCGCTGGATCGCATCGCGGGCGCGCGAACGGCTGGCGACAAGCCCCAGGTTCAAGAGCAGCTGGTCGAGGCGGACGGTGGTTTTCGGTTCGTTTGACATGGCCCGTCATGGCGCGTCGAGGCCCGTATGGCAAGGCTTATGGGCGGCTCCGGGTTAAATAATACCGCGTCGAGGGTGGGCCTTGCGGAGGCGAAAGGCGGAAACCGAGTTGTGCTGATGCCAGCCGATGGTCGTTCCGGTGCGGTGCGATGCGCGCATAAACGGCGAATTGACGTCCGCTGCAGTTGAAAGCGCTCCCACAATTCATGAGAATTTCTTTCATGATTCGTTAATTCGAAAATACTAACTTTAAAGAACTCAAGCCGTGCGCCGATGGCGTCCACGGTACCGGTCCATGCTGCTTCCGGTGAATCTGCCCAAAGCGATTGCTTCAGCGGCGCATTCTGAGTGCCTTCCGGCGACAGCCGAGATCCGGCGCAATGTCCCTGCAATTTTTTCTCACGTCCACACCGGCGACGCGGGGCTGCCGCGCATGCCTTGCGAATTGGAGTTTCACATGCGGTTCAAGTTGTCCCACAAGATCGGCCTCCTCGTCCCGATCGCCGTTGCCGGAATTTTGTCGATCGTCGCCATCTTCTCCGTCGAAAAAACGATGGAGCAGACATTCCGGGACAAGGAAAGGGCAATCCAGGCGTCCGGCAAGGCGCTGCTGGTGCTGGAAAACAAGCTGCTTGAGGAGCGCCGCGCCGAAAAGGATTTTCTCTTGCGCAAGGATGCCAAGTCCATTGCCCGTCATGCACAGTTCGCCGCCGAGGCCCATGCGCAGTTGGACGCGCTGAAGCAATCAGTCACCGACGCCTCCGTGCAACAAAAGCTGCTGGCGATTTCCGCAGGTTTTGATGCCTATCTCAACCAGTTCAAGGCGTTGGTCGATGCCAATTCCGCGCTGGGCCTCGACCCGTCGACGGGGCGCGAGGGGGAGATGCGCGCGGCCGTCCATTTGATCGAGGAACTGCTGAAAGCAGTCCGGGACACCGAACTCAAGGTCAGCATGCTGACGATGCGGCGGCATGAGAAGGATTTCATCATGCGTCGCGATGCCAAATACGTGGCAAAGCACGAGACGGAAGCGAAGGCCTTTTCTGCATTCGAGCCGGCCCGTTTCGGTTCGAAGGACGCGTATGACGCCATCATGAAAGCGCTCAACGCCTACCAGTCAGCCTTCAAGGACTATGTTGTGGTCGCCGAAACCGAGAGCGAGGCTCGCCAGAGCGTTTCCAAGGCATTTGCGGATATCGAGCCGATCTTCGAAGAGCTAACCGTGCAACTCGACGCTATCCGCAAGGCAGCCGAGGTGGAAAATGCCGAAATGGCTGCGCGCATCGGGACGCTTGCCGCTGCCGCGGTGCTCGCGGCGATCCTGGTTCTGGCGCTGACGGTCTATCTGGTCGGCCGCTCGATCTCCAAACCGATCATCGCGACGACGCGGTCCATGACCGGGCTTGCCGATGGCGATGTGACATCCGTGATTCCCTATGTGGGGCGCAAGGATGAGATCGGAGAAATGGCCGGCGCCGTCGAGGTTTTCCGGCAGGCAGCGATCACCAACCGCCGCCTCGAAGAAGAGGCTCAATCCGCCCGGGCACGGTCCGAAGCCGACGGCATCCGCTTGCGTGAAGAGGCGGAAGCTGCAGCGCAAGCGCGCCTGCAGCAGGCAACCTCCGGTCTTGCAGCCGGCCTGCGCCGGCTCGCCAGTGGTGACCTCTCGTTCCAGCTCGTCGAACCCTTTTCTCCCGATTTCGAAACGCTGCGCCACGATCTCAACGCCGCGGTCAATCAATTGGGCGGTACGCTTTCCGCCGTTGCCCTATCGGCGAGTGCGATCGACAACGGCACCCGTGAAATCAGTTCCAGCTCGGACGACCTGTCGCGTCGCACCGAGCAGCAGGCGGCTTCGCTCGAGGAGACCGCCGCAGCGCTCGACGAGGTAACCGTCAACGTCGCCAATTCCTCCAAGCGCGCCGATGAGGCCCGCACCGTCGCGATTCAGGCCAATACCAGTGCCGCCCAGTCGGGTGCTGTCGTTGCCGATGCTGTCGATGCCATGCGCCGTATCGAGGAATCCTCCAGCCAGATCTCCAACATCATCGGTGTCATCGATGAAATCGCGTTCCAGACCAATCTCCTGGCACTCAATGCCGGGGTGGAAGCGGCGCGCGCAGGGGATGCAGGCAAGGGCTTTGCGGTCGTCGCCCAGGAAGTGCGCGAACTGGCCCAGCGTTCCGCCAGGGCGGCGAAAGAAATCAAGGAACTGATCCGCAATTCGAGTGTCGAAGTCGAAGGTGGCGTCAAGCTGGTGCGCGAAACCGGGGACGCGCTGAAGACCATCGAAACCTATGTCGTGACGATCAACCAGCATATGGACGCGATCGCCACCTCGGCGCGCGAACAGTCGGTCGGCCTGGCTGAAGTCAACACCGCCGTCAACCAGATGGACCAGGTGACCCAGCAGAACGCAGCGATGGTGGAAGAGACGAATGCGGCGAGCGCAACGCTCGCCAACGAGGCAAGTCGCCTGCGCGACCTGATCTCCCAATTCGTCCTGGATACCGGCAGTTCAGCAAACACGCCCGCCCGCGACAAGCGCCGGGCCGCATGAGCGCTTGAAAAAGCTGCAGAACCAAAGGCCTGCGGCGAACGGCAAGCCGGCCAATTAGCCCGCCGCCTCGACGCCGATTTCCTTTTGGCCGAGAGCGCGGAACACCGTCGCGACGATGCCGGCGCGGTCGAGGCCGGCCTTGGCATACATGGCTTCGGGCTTGGCCTGTTCCATCCAGATATCCGGCAAAACCATCGGCCGGATTTTCAGGCCATTGTCGAGCAGACCCTCATGCGTGAGGAATTGCAGCACGTGACTGCCGAAGCCGCCGACAGCGCCTTCCTCGATGGTGATCAGCACTTCGTGATGGCGGGCAAGCTGGCGGATCAGGTCATGGTCGAGCGGCTTGGCGAAGCGGGCATCGACAACTGTCGTGGACAGTCCTGCCGCGTCGAGGTCTTCGGCGGCGAGCAGACAGTCGGCAAGGCGAGTGCCGAAGGAAAGCAGCGCGACCTTGGAGCCCTGCTTCATCACCCGGCCCTTGCCGATTTCCAGAATCTGGCCGCGCTCGGGCATCTCGACACCGATGCCTTCGCCGCGCGGATAGCGGAACGAGATCGGCCCCTGATCATAGGCGGCTGCCGTGCGCACCATGTGCTTCAGTTCCGCCTCGTCAGCGGCTGCCATGACGACGAAGCCGGGCAGGGTGGCAAGATAGGTTGTGTCGAACGAGCCTGCATGCGTCGGCCCGTCGGCGCCGACGAAACCGGCACGGTCGATCGGGAAGCGAACCGGCAAGCCCTGGATCGCCACGTCGTGAACGACCTGGTCGTAGCCGCGCTGCAGGAAGGTCGAGTAAAGCGCAGCAAACGGCTTGTAGCCTTCTGAGGCAAGACCGGCTGCAAAGGTCACTGCGTGCTGTTCGGCGATGCCCACATCGAAGCAGCGGGAGGGATGGGCCAGGGCGAATTTGTCGAGCCCCGTGCCGGAGGGCATGGCGGCGGTGATGGCGACGATCTTGTCGTCATAGCCTGCTTCCTGCGTCAGCGCCTCGGCGAAGACCGAGGTATAGGCAGGGGCATTCGGCTTGGCCTTGGCCTGCGCGCCGGTGATGACGTCGAAAGTGTTGACGCCGTGGTACTTGTCGGCGGCAGCCTCCGCCGGCGGATAACCCTTGCCCTTCTGCGTCACCACATGGATCAGCACCGGCCCCTTGGAGTTGTCGCGGACGTTGCGCAGCACCGGCAGCAGATGGTCGAAGGAATGACCGTCTATCGGCCCGATGTGATAGAAGCCCATCTCCTCGAACAGCGTGCCGCCGGTCACGTAACCGCGCGCGTGCTCGACGGCGCGGGTGATCGCCCGGTCCACCGACTTGCCGAGATAGGCCGTCAGTTTCTTGCCGAGTTCGCGGAAGCCCATATAGGTGCGGCCGGAGGCGAGGCGCGCCAGATAGGCACTCATCGCGCCTGTCGGCGGGGCGATCGACATGTCGTTGTCGTTGAGGATGACGATGAGGCGCGCATCGAGTGCGCCGGCATTGTTCAGCGCCTCATAGGCCATGCCGGCCGACATGGCGCCGTCGCCGATCACGGCGATGACGTTGCGCGCTTCGCCGGAGAGATCGGCTGCGACCGCCATGCCGAGGCCGGCGGAGATCGAGGTCGAGGAATGGGCGGCGCCGAAGGGGTCGTATTCGCTCTCTGCCCGGCGGGTGAAGCCGGAAAGGCCGTTTTCCTGGCGCAGCGTGCGGATGCGGTCGCGGCGGCCGGTGAGGATCTTGTGCGGATAACACTGGTGGCCGACATCGAAGATCAGCCGGTCATGCGGTGTGTCGAAGACCTTGTGGATGGCGATCGTCAGCTCGACCACGCCGAGGCCCGCGCCCAGATGCCCGCCGGTGCGCGATACCGCGTCGACCATTTCAGCGCGCAATTCGGTTGCCAGTTGCGGCAGATCCTTGTCGTCGATCTTCTTCAGATCGTCGGGATAGGTCACCTGATCGAGAAGGGGAGTTGCCGGCATGGGGTTGACTGGCAGTTGTGTCACGCTGAAAGGCCTTCGTTCCCGCGGCTCTTTCAGGAGCCGCGATATCAAATAGGGTGTCCGCAGGAACCCGCGTCTTTAAACGGAATCGATATGGATTGCAAAAGCGGGTTTTCTTGCGGCGCAAACAAGGAGTTTAACGAATATTACCGTTCCGGCAAAGGGATAAACTCCTGGCTGTCCCCGGGCACGATGTCGAAGCGGCCGGTACGCCACTCCTCCTTGGCCTGTTCGATCCGCTCCTTCGACGAGGAAACGAAGTTCCACCAGATATGCCGGGCCGAGCCCAGCGCCGCGCCGCCGAACAGCATGACGTGACAGCCCTTGGCACCAGCCGTGACGGTGATCCGGTCGCCGGCGCGGAACACCAGAAGCTGGTTGTCTGAGAAATGGTCGCCGGCGATGATCGCCTCGCCTTCGAGGATGTAGAGCGCGCGCTCCTCCCAGTCTGCCGCGAAGGGTGCGCTCTTGCCCGGCTCGATCTTCAGATCGACATAGATCGTGTCGGAAAACACCGAGACGGGCGACCGCATGCCTTCGAACCCGCCGATGACCACCCGGCCTTCCATGCCACCATAGTTGAAGGACGGCAGGTCACGCTTTTCGGTGTGGGTGAAGATCGGATCGATTTCCTCGTATTGATCGGGCAGCGCCAGCCATGTCTGCAGCCCGGAGATCGACTGCGGCAGCCCACGCAGGTTTTCCGGCGAGCGTTCCGAATGCACGATGCCGCGCCCGGCGGTCATCAGGTTGAGATCGCCGGGCTCGATGACCATTTCCGTGCCGAGGCTGTCGCGATGTTTGATCTCCCCGTCGAAGAGATAGGTAACGGTGGAGAGGCCGATATGCGGATGCGGCCGCACGTCGAGCGCCTCGCCGGCCTTGAGCAGCGCCGGGCCCATGCGGTCGAAGAAGATGAACGGCCCGACCAGCCGGCGCTTCGCCGTCGGCAAAGCACGGCGCACCTCAAGATTGCCGATGTCGCTGGTGCGCGGAATGATCAGATGCTCGATCGCATCGCACGCCGGCGCATCACCGGCGAGGGGGTCTGGTCCGGGAAAGAAGGACATGACAGCATCCTCTCTATGGCCGAGTGGGCGGAGTTCGTTTATCGCCGCGATGATCGGCCGCTATTGCGCCCTGGGTCAACTGTTTGTTTGCCGAAAATCAGCCTGCGATTTGATTCCTCACTCCCCGTCGAGCGGCTCAACCCCCTGCGGCTTGCCGGCGCGGTCGAGCCTGATCTTTTCGATGCGGTTTTCGGCGGCGCTGAGCAGCGCCTCGCAATGTTTCTTCAGCGCCTCGCCGCGTTCGTAGATTTCGATCGACCTGTCGAGGGCGACGTCGCCGCGTTCGAGCGCGGAGACGATCGCTTCCAGCTCCTCGACGGCCTTTTCGAAGGATAGGGAGGAAACGTCGATCGCAGCGGTTTGCGGGGCGGTGGTCATGGTCATCCTCTCATCAGGCGATAGATGTGGGTGCCGGCCGATTCGGCCAGGCCCTGGAGATCGTAGCCGCCTTCGAGCAGGCTGACGATGCGATTGTTGGCGGTCTTGCCGGCGGCGTCGAGCAGCCGCCCGGTCGCCCAGTCGAAATCGTCGGCGACGAGATTGATCTGTGCCAGCGGGTCGCGGTGATGGGCATCGAAGCCGGCGGAGATCAGGATGAAATCCGGGCGGAATTCTTCGAGTGCGGGAAGCACGCGCGACTTGAAGGCCTCGCGGAAATGGTCGCTGCCGGTGTCGGGCGACAGCGGTGCATTGACGATGTTGCCGGCACCCGTCTCGGACTTGGCGCCGGTACCGGGATAAAGGGGCATCTGATGGGTCGAACAGAACAGCACCGACGGATCGTCCCAGAAGATGTCCTGCGTGCCGTTGCCGTGATGCACGTCCCAGTCGACGATGGCGACCCGTTCGGCACCATGCCGTCGCTGTGCATGGCGGGCGGCGATGGCGATGGTGTTGAAGAAGCAAAAGCCCATCGCCTGGTTTTTCTCGGCATGGTGGCCGGGCGGGCGGGCGGCGACAAAGGCGTTGTCGGCCTTGCCGGAAAACACCGCATCGACTGCGGCGACCGCGCCGCCGATGCCGGTCAGTGCCGCCTGCAGGCTCGCAGGGCTCGCATAGGTATCGGCCTCGATGGCATTGATGCCTTCCTCGGGCATGGCCGACATCACGGTGCGCAGATGCTCTTCCGGATGGGCAAGCAGCACCAGATCCTCATTGCCCTGCGGCGCCTCAAGCCGCGATAGCGACGAAAACCGCTCGTGCTCCAGCGCCAGATTGAGCGCCTTCAGCCGGTCGGGCCGTTCCGGGTGACCTTCCGGAACCTGATGTTCCAGAAAGATCGGGTTTTCGAACAGGATCGTGGTCATGGCGCAAACCTATGGCTTCGTAGGGGCAAGGTCCATGGCATAGGTAGGGCGATTGCCGCGTTTTCAACAGCGGGGGCTCGGCAAATGCCTCGTCGCCCCGCTGGAGGATTTACAAAGGCAGGTCAGGCGCGGTGCGGCAGCAGCGGATAGCCAATGAGGACCGCTCGGGCGGCAAGCGCCGCGATGGCGGCTTTCAGGAGGTCGCCGGGAATGAAGGCAAGCGAGCCTGTCGCAACGTCGGTGAGCGGCGCGCCGGTCGTCATGCTGACCCACGGCATGCCGATGGCGTAGAGCACCACGATGCCGCCGACGACGGAGGCGATGAAAAAGGCAGCGAACTGCCTGATCTCGTTCTGCCCGTCCTTCACCAGCCGTTCGGCGATCAGGCCGGTGACGTAGGTGGCGACGATCCAGCCGAGGATGAAGCCGCCGGTCGGACCCTGGATGATGGCAAGGCCACCCCTGCCGCCGGAAAGGACGGGCAGGCCGGCTGCCACGAGCAGCACGAAGAGGACATAGGCGAGCGCGCCACGCTTGGCCCCGATGATGCAGCCGGCCAGCATCACGCCCATCGACTGGGCCGTAATCGGCACGGGAATGAAGCCGAGCGTGATGGGTGGGATTAACCCGAGAACCACGATGATCGCAGTGAAAAGAGCAACAAGCACAAGGTCTCTGGTGGTCATGACGGGTCCTTTGTCCATTAGTATCTCGGATCTAAAGCGGCTTTTCTCCCAAGGGAAGCCGGTAGCGCTACAAAAGCACGCAAATCACCTGTTCCGGTCGCTCCGGGGCCGGCGAAAGCCGCGCGCGTCGATCGCCATGGCGATCGTATCGGCATCCTTGAGCGTCAGGATGATCAGCGGTGCAAGGATCGTCAACGGCCGCACCTTCAGGCCGCGGGCCCGATGCGCCTCACGGATTGCCTGGTAGTGGTTGAAGATATCGGGCACGAAACGCAGCACGAGGCCGAAGGCGAGGCCGACATCCGCGGCGCGCACCAGGCCAAGCCGGTCGAGCGGCTGCAGCAGACGGGTGATCTCGTCGATGAAGTCGCCGGTTGTGGTCGTCGCGGTCACGGCGCCCGCAAACAGCACAAGCGCCATCAGCCGGAAGAAGGCCTCCGTCGCCTCGCGGATCGAGGCGAGGTAAGCCGTCGCGATGAGCAGGATCACGATGGTGAAAAGGACCGGCTTCAGGCGGCTGAGGCCATCGCGGACGGTGAGGCCGGTGGTGAAATAGATGCCGGCGGCGAGCACGAAGGCCGGGACAAGCACGAAAAGGGACGAAAAAAAATAGAGCGCGACGCCCAGAACGAGCAGGATGGCGAGCTTCGTGCGCACCGACATCCGGTGCAGCGGCGTGCTGCCCTCGACATTCAGCCCGTTCAGCATTCCGCCGCCTCGCGATAGGCACGGATGGTCTCCGGCGCCGGGCCGTCGCCAACGAGCTTGCCGTCGTGGAACCAAAGCACGCGCTCGAAACGCTCGATCAGCGGCAGGTCGTGGCTGATGACGATGGCGTGCTCGTCGAGACCGGCAATGGTGTTTTCGATCAGCCGGCGATTCCTGAGATCCAGTTGGTTGGTCGGTTCATCCAGGATGAGGATGCCGGGGCCGGTGACGACGATGCTGGAGATGGCGACGAGTTGCGTCTCGCCGCCCGAGAGTTCGTGGACCCGCCGCTTGGCCAGATGCGCAATGCCGAACCGGACGAGCACGGCGGCCACACGGCGTTCGATCTCGTCGGTCTTCAAGCCGCGATTCTTCAGGCCGAAAGCGATGTCCTCGTGCACGATCGGCATGATGATCTGGTGCTGCGGGTTCTGGAAGATGAAGCCGGCCGCCGCGAGGACCGCGCCCTCATCGCGCACCGTGTCGAGCCCATTGACGGAAACGCTGCCGGTCGTCGGCTTGACGAGGCCGTTGATCAGGCGCGCAAACGTGGTTTTGCCGGATCCGTTGAGGCCGATGATGCCGATGCGCCGCTCGGTGAGCGTCAGGGTCAGAGGCTGGAGAACCGTGCGCTCGCCAAAGCTGACGGATGCGCCGGAAAAGCGTATGTCCAATCCGCGTCCCCCGCTTGTCGATAGGCCAGGCTCTATAGGACGAATTCCTGTCCGTTGAAAAGAGGTGTTCGGTCAGGACTTGAACAAAGTGTGAACATTTGCCTACATTGTCTGCATGGCGATTCCCGTTTCAAACCGCGATGCGCGGCGCATTTTCCTGAACAAGCAGGGCCTGGCGGCGGCGCCGCACCGGGCGCTCGGCAAAAATGGCCTGCTCGATCTCATTCACGATATCGGCTTCGTCCAGGTGGACAGCATCTCGACCGTCGAGCGAGCCCATCACCAGATTCTTTTCTCGCGCAACCAGACCTACCGGCGCGAGCACCTGACAGAGCTTCTGGAGAAGGACGGAGCCCTGTTCGAGCACTGGACGCACGACGCCTCGATCATCCCCAGCCGCTTCTTCGTTTACTGGAAACACCGCTTCAGGCGCGAAAGCGAAACGATCATCGAACGCTGGCGCAAATGGCGCGAGGAAGGGTTTGAAGAGGCCTTCGACCAGACCTATGAGAAGATTTTACGCGACGGCGCCGTGATGGCCCGCGATTTCAAGTTCGAAGGCCGGGTCTCCGGCGGCTGGTGGAACTGGCATCCGTCGAAGACGGCGCTCGAATATCTCTGGCGCACGGGCAAGGTGGCGATCGCAAGGCGGGAGAATTTCCAGAAGGTCTACGACCTCACCGAGCGGGTCATTCCGGATCATCATCACGCGCCGGAGGTGAGCCATGAGGCTTTCGTCGACTGGTGCTGCCGCGCGGCCTTGGAGCGGCTTGGCTTTGCCACCCACGGCGAACTCGCTGCCTTCTTCGACCTGATTTCGCCGGAGGAAGCCAAGGCATGGGTCAGCGAGCATCGCGACGAACTTTGCGACGTGATGATCGAACCTGCCGACGGTGAGAAGGCGCGACTTTCCTATGCCTTCACCGGCTTTCCCGACAATCTCGGCGATCTCGCCGACCCGCCCGCGCGGCTGCGGGTGCTCAGCCCCTTCGATCCGCTGATCCGCGACCGCAATCGAACCGAACGCCTCTTCGGCTTCTACTATCGCATCGAAGTCTTCGTTCCAGAGCCCAAGCGGGAATACGGCTACTACGTCTTCCCGCTGCTCGAAGGCGACCGCCTCGTCGGCCGCATCGACATGAAGGCCGACCGTAAGGCGGGCACGCTCGACGTCAAGCGGATCTGGTGGGAAAAAGGTGTGCGGACGTCGTCGGGCCGGATGGAGCGGCTGGAGGCTGAGCTGGCACGGGTGGCGAAGTTCGCAGGCGTGGAGCGCGTTGTGTATCTCGATGGGTGGGACGGCGAGGCCCGCTGAGCCCGGATCGCAAATCACACGGAGGGGTGAACGGCCGTTTCGGCCCGCGCGCTCCGGAAATTATGCTGCCATTGCGATGGTACTAAACCATCCCGCCCAGATAACTAGTTCCCCGCCAACCGCGCGATTCCGTGATCTGCAGGTGACCCTGCCAGTCGTTGACCAACTGTTCGCACGCGCCAACCGGCCGCCGGACTCGCGGCTGTACTTCAAGGCGAGCGAGACCCGTCTGGGCTATCGTTGTTTCCAAACCGTTGCGCGCGTGACGCTGCTTGACAGTCCAAGCTATAGGGCGTTCCGTGAAGCGACGTGGCGGATTTCGGCACTCCTGGCGGATGCCGGACATTCACGTCGCAAGAGGGAGGATGCAATGCCGACAATTCTTGCCTACCACAACATCACAAAAGGCGCCGAACATTGGCTCAAATCGCCAAAGCGCAAAGAGTTCTTTGGTCCACTGGGCGTCACAAACATTCGAACATTCGTTGACCCGCAGGACCCGACACGGGTTGCCGTTCTGATGGATGTTCCGGACATGGACGTCGTCAAGAAAGCCCTGGAGAGCCCGGCAGCCGCTGAAGCGATGGCTTATGATGGCGTGGTGCCGGAGTCCCTCGTGATCCTCCTCGAATCGTGAGCTTGGTTGCTCGGCAAACCGATCTCGCAGGCGGTCAATTTTCGCAGGCCGGTTTCGGCCATTCTGGAAGAAACCAGAACCAGATAGATATTTCCGCTTGCCGATGCAGCAAGCGGTGCAGGTGAGTTCGCGCCTGCCCCGGACCGCCAGAAGTCCGAGCACCGACGCTACTCGCGAAAAAGGCCGCACAGAAGCGCGCCGTCGCGGTAAAAAGACACCGGCACGAACAACCGGTGTCTTTTGCCGCGCGCTTACAAAATCTCCGTCGCCGCGATCTGGATTCCAAAGCCCTCGAGGCCGACATAGTGGCGTTCGCGGGACGAGATCAGCTTGATCGAGGTGATGCCGAGATCTTT
This sequence comes from Rhizobium giardinii bv. giardinii H152, assembly GCF_000379605.1. Taxonomy (GTDB): domain Bacteria; phylum Pseudomonadota; class Alphaproteobacteria; order Rhizobiales; family Rhizobiaceae; genus Pararhizobium; species Pararhizobium giardinii. The sequence continues at coordinate 183,017 of NZ_KB902757.1, forward strand.
GAGGATCTGCGCGCCCAGCCCGATTTCCAGCCACTCGCTTTCGCGCGCCTGCGCCTCGTCATGGCCCTCGCGGTCGTGTTTTCCCTTGCGGGCGGTCTGCGAAGCGCCGACGCCGACGGAGCCCTCGCGCAGGTAGACGATGACGCCGCGGCCCTGTTCGGCCATGCGTTTCATGATCGCGTCGAGCTGGCAATCCCTGCCGAAGACATCCGCTGCCACGTTCTCCAGATGCAGTCGCACCGGAATGTCGACGCCGTCGCGGATGTCGCCGAAGACCACGGCGAGATGCTGCATCGGGTCCCACGGGAGCGAATAGGCATGCGCCTTGGCCTTGCCGTAGGGCGTATCGACATCGAAGCTCGCCTCGAGCTGGATCAGGGTTTCCTTGCGCTGGCGATAGGCGATGAGATCGGCAACGGAAACCAGCTTCAGGCCATGTTTTTCCGCAAATTCAGTGACCTGCGGGCCGCGCGTCACCGTGCCGTCGTCGTTGACCAGTTCGCAGATGACGCCGATCGGCGGCAGGCTGGCGAGCCTGCAGAGATCGACGGCCGCTTCCGTATGGCCGGAGCGCATGAGCACGCCACCTTCACGGGCAACGAGCGGGAAGATATGGCCGGGACGCGTGAAATCGGCCGCGCCGACATTCGGGTTGGCGAGGTTGCGCACCGTCAGCGTCCGGTCGTCGGCCGATATGCCGGTCGTCGTGCCATGCTTGAAGTCGATGGAGACGGTAAAGGCAGTGGTATGGGCCGAATCGTTTTCCGCCACCATGGCGTTGAGGTTGAGGCGCTTGGCCTCTTCCCTCGGCATCGGCGCGCAGACGATGCCGGAGGTGTGGCGGACGATGAAGGCCATCTTTTCCGGCGTGCAGTGAACGGCGGCAACGATCAGATCGCCTTCGTTCTCGCGGCCGTCATCGTCGATGACGACGACGATCTCGCCGGCCTCGAAGGCCCGGATGGCATCGGCAACGCGCTTCTGGTCAAAGGGCATGGCATTCTTCCTATGGTTACTTGAGGCGTCCGGTCTGGCCACGGTCGCGCAGGTAGTGATCGGCGATCGTGCAGGCAAGCATGGCCTCGCCGATCGGAACGGCGCGGATGCCGACGCAGGGGTCATGACGGCCCTTGGTGCGGACATCGACATTGTTGCCGTCCGCATCGATCGACTGGCGCTGGGTGAGAATCGACGAGGTCGGCTTGATGGCAAAACGGGCGACGACCGGCTGGCCGGTCGAAATGCCGCCGAGGATGCCGCCCGCATGGTTCGAAAGAAAGATCGGCTTGCCGTCATTGCCCATGCGCATCTCGTCGGCATTTTCCTCGCCGGTGATTTCTGCGGCACCGAAACCGTTGCCGATCTCGACGCCCTTGACGGCGTTGATCGACATCAGGTTGGCGGCGATGTCCTGGTCGAGCTTGGCATAGATCGGCGCGCCGATGCCGGCCGGAACGCCCTCGGCGATCACTTCGACGACGGCGCCGACCGAAGAGCCGGCCTTGCGGATACCGTCGAGGTATTCCTCCCAGACTGGTACGATAGCCGGGTCGGGTGCGAAGAAGGGGTTGTTGCCAACCTCGTTCCAGTCCCAGTTGTCGCGGCTGATCTTGTGCTTGCCGATCTGCACCAATGCGCCGCGCACCAGAAGCCCCGGCACCACCTTGCGTGCGAGCCCCCCGGCTGCGACGCGCGCCGCCGTTTCGCGGGCCGACGAGCGGCCGCCGCCGCGATAGTCGCGGATGCCGTATTTGAGGTCGTAGGTGTAGTCGGCGTGGCCCGGCCGATAGCTCTTGGCGATCTCGGAATAATCCTTGGAGCGCTGGTCGGTATTCTCGATCATCATCGAAACCGGCGTGCCGGTGGTGACCATCGTCTCGCCGTCGGCATCCAGCATCACGCCGGAGAGTACCTTGACCAGATCGTCCTCGCGGCGCTGGGTGACGAAGCGCGACTGGCCGGGCTTGCGCTTGTCGAGCCAGGCCTGCAGTTCGGAGAGCGTGAAGCGGATCCCGGGAGGGCAGCCGTCGACGACGCAGCCGAGCGCCGGCCCATGGCTCTCGCCCCAGGTGGTGACGCGGAAAAGGTGACCAAAAGTATTGTGCGACATGTGCAGAACCGATGTGTGAGCTGCCGGCGTTTCCGCGGCGACATTTCATTCGGCCGTGACTATTAGTGGGAAAATGCCCGAAAGGGAAAACCTTTCTGGCAGAATATGGCAATTGGCGAGGTGAACAGTGCGTCTTGCCATCGAATCGCTGGTCAGGAGGCCAGTTGCAGGGCCTCGTTGGTGGCAAAGGCGACGAATTTGTCGAAAGTCAGCGGCTTGGAGAAGGCATAGCCCTGCAAGAGATCGCAGCCGAGCAGGCCCAGCATCTCCGCATGCGCCATGGTTTCGACGCCTTCCGCCACCGTCTCGATGCCCAGCGAGCGACCGATCTCGATGATCGACCGGATCAGCGCCTGCTCCTTGCGTGCCGTCAGGATCGGGGCAACGAGCTGCCGGTCGATCTTCAGCCGCTTCGGCTTGATCTTCAAAAGGCTGACGATCGAGGTGTGGCCGGTGCCGAAATCGTCGATCTCGATGTCGATGCCGAGCTTCTTGATGCCCTCGATGTTGGCCGTAACGATGTCGTCGCTCTCGTCGAGGAAAATTGATTCCACCAGTTCAAAGGAGAGCTGGCCCGGCTTGAACGAAAGGCCCCGCAGCGAATTCAAGAGCGTGTCGTCGCTCAACCGCTTGGCCGAGACGTTGACTGAGATCTTCGGGACGTCGATGCCCGCCGCTGCCCAGCGCATGGCGTCGATCAGTGCCCTGTCAAGGACGATCCGGTCGAGCGTGGCGACGACGTTGAGCTCCTCGGCAATGCCAAGGAACTTGTCGGGGGTAAGCACGCCGTCACGCGGATGGTTCCAGCGGATCAGCGCTTCGACACCGGAAAGCCTCAGAGTGCCGGCCTCGAATTGGGGCTGGTACCAGGTAACAAACTGGTTCTTCTCGATGCCTTCGAGGATCTCGTCGGCGATGCGCTTGGTGGTGATGATTTCCGCCTGCAGCGCTTCGGTGAAGAATTCGCACCGGTTGCGGCCGTTTTCCTTGGCCCGGTAGAGCGCGATATCGGCGTTGACCAGAAGCTGGCGCTCGTCGATCGCCAGGTCGCCGGCCACTGCGATGCCGATCGAGACGCCGAAGCGGCAGGGGAAGCCGTTGTAATCGACCGGCTGGCGCATTTCCGCAATGATGCGCTCGGAAAGATGGGTGAGGGAGCTCTTGCCCGGCGGGTCGGTGACCAGCACGACGAACTCGTCGCCACCGATGCGGGCGACCATGTCGCCGGCGCGAACGTTGGAGCGCAGGATTTCCGAGGCATGCACCAGCATCGCATCGCCTGCCGCATGGCCGAGCGTGTCGTTGATCTGCTTGAAACGATCAAGATCGATATGCAGGATGGCGATGTTCCGCAGGCCGTCCTTGCGTGCTCCCGACAGCGTTTCCAGCGCCTTGTCGAGCATGCGGCGATTGCCGAGGCCGGTGAGTGGATCATGCAGCGCGTTGTGCTCGATGCGGTCCTTCGCCTCCGCGAGCTCGCCGTTCTTGGCTTCCGCCAATGCCTTGGCCGAGCGCAGCTGTTCGGTCATCAAGACGTCGTCCGTGACGTCCCAGCTGATGCCGGTGATCTTGGCCTTGCCGTCGGCGCCGGTATGGGTGGAGCCGACATTGCGCACATGGCGGACGCCGCCATCAGGCATAATGACGCGATACTGCGAGCGATATTCCTGATCCTCGTCCAGCGCCTTGAACAGGGTCAGCGAGGCTGCGGCGATGTCGTCGGGATGAACCGTCTGCCGCCAATCGGCGAAGCTTGGTCCGCCATCGCCGGGTCGCATGCCGTGCAGGTGATACATCCGCTTGTCCCAGGAACGCTGCTGCGTGTCGAGATCGATCTCCCAGATACCGATGTTGGAGGATTCGAGCGCCAGATTGAGCCGGTGCGACACGGTCAGAAGTTCCCGTTCGCGCGATCGCAACTTGGCAATGTTGCGCTGGCGCTCATTGACGAGGCCGCCAGTGAGCAGGATCGGAACGATGGCGATCGCGGCAGCGATGAGAACGGCAGCGTCCAGCCAACTACTGTTGCCCGGCTCCTGCGTCCAGCCACTGGCCGGGATGGCCGCAAGTTCCCAGGTGCCGCCGGGAAGGTCGAGCTGGCGGATGACCGGCTCCTTCTCGAAGATGGAAGTTTCGCCGAAAAAGGCATCCTGAATATTATTTTTCACCGAGACGTCGCGGATTGCCAGCTGGATATCCGTATGCCGGTGCCCGCGACTGGCTTCGTCTTCGTGGTTCCCGTCATGAAAGAGCCGCGCGTTGCGATAGATCTCCTTCTCGTCGATGACGGCTTCCATGAAACCCCAGAAGGCCACCGTTTCATTGCTCTTCGTGAAGACGGGAGAGAAGAGGTTGAAGCCTGTGCGACCGCTCGGCAGCCTCACCGGGCCGGCAATGATCGGCTTCGCCTTCGATTGAGCGCGATCGACGGCGACCCTGGAGGAGCGGAATTTCTTGAAATCCGTACCGATCATCCGCTCATTTCCGACGAGCGGGAATGTCATCCGGATGACGGCGTCGGGCGCGGCGCTGACACGCACCATCTGGGGATTCTGCAGGAGCAGCTTGGTCGCCAATTGGTCGAAAACCGGTTGCGGCATGTCGGGGGAAACGGAGATGTTATTGGCAAAGCCGCGAAGGGCGGTGATGTTGTTGTTGATCTCGCTCTGCAGGCGGGTGGCGATCAGGTTGAGCTCGCTCTCGACGTTGCTCTTCAGTTCGCTTTGGAAGTTTTGACGATTCTGCTCTTTGAAGAAATAGCCGCCCGTGAAGACGACGGCAGCAGCGATGACGGCGGGAAAGAGCGACGGCCTCGCCAGCCTCGCAAGCGTCCAGGCGCGGTGACGGATTGTTGCACTATTGGTCAACGTTCAAGAACCCCATATTCCCCGGGGCACACGGTAGCCATGGAGTCTTAAGATTGGCTTTAGGTGCTGATCCTGCTATCAAATCGCCCATTGGCGGATAAGTGGGGTACGTTGATCGGATCTGGTCGATCGAGACCGGGTAAACTTTTCAAAGTCACGATAGCGGGCAATTTTCGCCACAATCAGGGATCAGATAAGGGGGAATACGAAATTGAGTGAATCACTGAAGAGGGCAAGACCGATGCGTTTCATCGTTGCTACATTGATGGCCGCAGCCAGCTTCCTTTCGCCGCTCGCCGCGTTTGCCGAAAGTGCGGATGTCGAAGCCGTGATCACCAGCGTCGATACCGATAAGCTGAGCCTTTCCCTGGATGACGGCAAGAGCTACCAGGCGCCTGAGGAATTCAATTTCGATGGTCTGAAAGAAGGCGTCAAGGTTCTGGTGTTCTACACCGAGGTGGATGGCAAGCGCGTCATCAACGATCTGGAAATTGTTCAGTAGTTTCCGTTGCTGCCGCCGTGATCCGACCCCTTCGCCGCAAGAGCTGAGGCCTCCTCACAGCCAGCCGATCGAACCGTTCTCGATCTTCAAAATCCTGTCCTGTGGAATGGCGCCAAGGGCAGCTTCCTCGGCGTCCATGGCACCACACAGCTTGAACAGTGTGCGGATCACGCCGCCATGGCTGACGCAGATCGTCGGGGCCGAAACGCTGGAAAGCCAGGCGCCGACGCGCCAGGAGAGGATCTCGTAGCTCTCGGCGTCCGGGCCTGGTGGAATGAAATCCCATTTCGACAGTTCGCGCTCGGCGACGCGCTCAGGCATTTCCCGCTCCAGCTCTGCCAGCGTATAGCCTTCCCAGTCGCCGAAGGAGACTTCTTTCAGCCTGTCGTCCGTGCGATAGCCGGAACGGGGAAGGCCCATGGCTTCCCGCGCCAGTTCCATGGTTTCGCGGGTGCGATGGAGCGGGCTTGCGACGAAATCGAAATTGCCGGCGTCCTTGCCCAGAAGCGCCAGAAGCGCACGGCCATTGCCGCTCGCCTGCCGCCTGCCTGTGTCGTTGAGGGGAATGTCCTTCTGGCCCTGGAGGCGGATCTGCGCATTCCAGTCGGTTTGTCCGTGACGGATCATGTAGATGAGCACGGATCAGCTCCGGGGCAGGGGTATGCAACCTTGTTCTGGGTAGCCGGGGCTCGATGTTCATGCAGAGCCCCGGAATTCCTTCGCGTCGCGTCAGTCCTTGATGACGGAGATGTCAGGCGCATCGACGGCCTTCATGCCCACGACGTGATAGCCGCTGTCGGCGTGATGCACTTCGCCGGTCACCGAACGGGAAAGATCGGAAAGCATGTAGAGACCGACGTCGCCCACTTCCTCGATGGTGACGGTACGGCGCAGCGGTGCGTTGTACTCGTTCCACTTGAGGATGTAGCGGAAGTCGCCAATGCCCGAAGCGGCCAGCGTCTTGATCGGGCCTGCGGAAATCGCGTTGACGCGGATGTTCTTCGGGCCGAGGTCGACGGCGAGGTACTTGACGCTCGCCTCGAGCGCTGCCTTGGCAACGCCCATGACGTTGTAGTTCGGCATGACCTTCTCGGCGCCGTAGTAGGTCAGCGTCAGCATCGAGCCGCCATCCGTCATCAGCTTTTCGGCGCGGCGGGCGACCGAGGTGAACGAATAGACGGAGATCTGCATCGTCTTGGCGAAGTTTTCAGCGGACGTGTCGACGTAGCGGCCCGTCAGTTCGTCCTTGTCGGAAAAACCGATCGCGTGAACGAGAAAGTCGATCTTGCCCCAGGTCTTTTCGAGTTCGTCGAAGACGGCGTCGATGGTGGCTTCGTCGCTCACGTCGCAATGGCCCGCCAGGATGCCGCCGACTTCGGCGACAAGCGGCTCCACCCGCTTCTTCAGCGCTTCGCCCTGATAGGTGAACGCGATCTCGCCGCCCTGGGCGTGGATTGCCCTTGCGATGCCCCATGCGATCGACCGGTTGTTTGCGACACCCATGATAAGGCCGCGTTTACCCTTCATCAGACCGGATGCTTGCGACATGATGTTAATGTCCCCAATATTGCCTCTGTTTCCGCCAGCCGTTGCTGGTTGGAAATTCCGCATCGTTAAACCTGCCGGAACCGCGCGCCGCTTCGTGATCGCGCCGGTCCTGAATTTTCGAGCATTGGCTATGGCATAGCCGCCATTGTGGTTCAAGCGTGGTGCGGATCAGGAACTGTTAGTCCCGGTAATAATGGGTCAGCGTCCACCGGGATAGTCGTAAAAGCGTTACAAATACAGTCCGTTGCGCAGGCTGCGCATGAGGTCGGTGACTTTTTCGTCTGGCTTTTCCCACAACATAAGCCGCAGCTCGACCAGCAAGTCGCCGCGTTTTCCATCGGCAGACGGCAGTCCATGGCCTTCGAGGCGGATGACATGGTCGGAGCCGGACCAGGCCGGAACGGTCACCTTGACCGGCCCCGTCAGCGTTTCCACCGTGGTCTCGCAGCCGAGCACGGCGTCCTGGATGTTTACCGGCAGCGTCGTGCGCAGGTCGATGCCATCCGGGCGGAAGGCGGCATCCCGGGCAATGCGGACGGTCACGACGACGTCACCGCGCAGCATGCCGTTCAGGCGGTAGCCCTGTTCCTTGAGGCGAATGACTGCGCCATCGGTGGTGCCGACCGGCAGCGTGACCTTCAGAGTCTGGCCGTCAGGCAGCGTTGCCGTCGCCTTTTCGCGGCGAAAAATATCCTCGGCAGAAACGGTGACGTCGCAAAAGATTTCCGGCACCTTGTCGGCGGTCTTGTTCGCCACGCCGCGAATGCGCCGGACGATGGCCGAGACCAGTTCGGCGGCAGGCGCCGCAGCGCGCGGAAAACCGCCGAAGCCTGCCGGTTTTTCCGTCGTTTCTTCTTTCGCTTCCGGCCTGCTGTCTGGTTCCGATGCAGCCTCGACTTTTGGCTCCGCTTTCGCTTCCGGCTTCGGCTCGACCTTGGATTGCGGTGCAGCCGCGGCCGGCTTCCGCTCCTGGGACCGCGGTTCCTGCGGCTTGGCGGTCTCCTGCGGCTTGACGCGATTGTCAGCGCCGAAGATTCGCGAAATCATGTCTTCGGCCGTTTCCGGATCGACGGTTTCGTCCTCGGTGGCGCCGCGGCTCTTGCGCTTCATCTCTTCCATGCGGCGCAGTTCCGCCTCGCGGCGCGCATAGTCGTAGCGGTTGCGCAGTTTGGGATCCTTCAGCACCTCGTAGGCGCGGCCGGCTTCGGCAAAGCGCTGGGTGGCCAGCGGATCGTCCTTGTTCTGGTCGGGATGCACGGCCTTCGCCACCGCCCGCCAGGCGGCCTTGATCTCGTCCGGTCCGGCATTGCGTCTGACGCCGAGCACTGAATAGGGATCACGCATGCATGTCACCGTTCTTGAGGGCCGAGGCACCGCATCCAGCGGTTCGTTTTCAGCCTGTTGAAACAACGAGGAACCGCGTCGCACCGGGCGCGCTCCTGATGGTTGCGATGATGAGAAGCCGCTGCTTAAATATCGGTTAGCCGGCCGGTCGGAATGACGATACGCATGCCCGGTGGAACGGCTTTGTCGAAGCGTGGTTAATGGCAGGTAGCGGAAAATCGGCGTTCTGGCTTAGCGCGTCGTCGTAAAGTGCAACGGCCTAAGCAGGTTTCGGAAAAGTGTTCCACGGTTTTCCGATCAAAACCTGCGACAAGTCTGCTTAGCTGCGCGGGCCGAAACTGGTGAGATACCATTCGCCGGTTCCAAGCATGCAGGTCTGGCCGTTGAAATTGGCGATGCCCTGGTAGGAGTGACGGGTCGTGGTGAAACTGCGGCAGATGGTGCCGTTCACCTCTTCCTCGGCAATATTGCTGATGACGCCGGCGCTGCCGGAGCTCGAGTTCGCCCAAGGGATCGGGTTTCCGGTCATCTTCGTCACATCGGCGGAGGAGACGGCATTGCGCACGGTAATGGCATCGACGTTATCCTCCTCATTGCTCGGCTGAGGCACGGAACCGGTGGCAACGGTCCTGTCGACATCGGAGGAGCTGGCAAGGCCAAGGCCGGCACCCATGCATCCCGACAAGGCGCCGGCGGCGAGACACAGGGCGGCCAATCCCGTCAACCGGGAGAAAACCTTTGTGTCCTTGATCGACTTTGCTATGTCTTGCACGGCATACCTGTCAGACTCGAAAGAGCAGCTTCGAGGTCCAAGGACACATCGGCAGGCTCTGACATTTTTCTTGGCGGGCGGGACCATCGGGCTCTGTCCGCGCCCACATCACGGCATTGGACGACAATATGAGCGAGACTGGGTTAACAACTGGTGACTTCACGGAAGAGAATGAACCCTTTTCCCTGTTCGGCACGTGGCTGAAAGAGGCCGAGGCGTCGGAGATCAACGATCCCACTGCCGTGGCGCTGGCAACGGTCGATGCGGACGGGCTGCCGGATGTGCGCATGGTCCTGCTGAAGGATTTCGATCAGCGCGGCTTCGTGTTCTACACCAACTTCGAGAGCCGCAAGGGCCAGGAAATCCTCGGCAGCATGAAGGCCGCGATGTGTTTCCACTGGAAGACCCTGCGCCGCCAGGTGCGCGTGCGCGGTCCCGTCGAGATCGTCAGCAACGAAGAGGCGGACGAATATTTCAAGAGCCGCGCCCGCGGCAGCCGCATCGGCGCCTGGGCGTCGAAACAGTCGCGGCCGCTCGAAAGCCGCTTCGCGCTGGAAAAGGCCGTGGCTGAATATACCGCGCGCTATGTCATTGGTGAAATCCCACGCCCGGACTATTGGTCCGGCTTCCGGATCAAGCCGACGTCGATCGAATTCTGGAAGGACGGCGCCTTCCGCCTGCACGACCGCATCGAATTCCGTCGCGAGACGCCGGATGGCAACTGGAGCAAGGTCAGGATGTATCCCTGACCGGTGCCGGTTCCGTGGGCTAGCTGCCGGCCATCAGCCTGAAGGGAATGCCCGATGCGAGCGCGCTGACATGGCCCGCCTTCTGGAAATGGCCGTTCAGCGAGATGCGGGGAAGGGCGGTCCGTTCCTGGCCATTGGCCAGAGTGCCCGGCTGCGTGGTAACGGCAGTCGTGAAGCCGAGGTCGCTCGCGATCGCGTGATCGCGCGGCGAAACGGTGCCGCTATAGCCATAGGGATAGGCAAACGAGGCGGGCCTGCGGCCGGTGATCCGCTCGACACGCATGGCCGAGCGGTCCATCTCGCTTCGGGCGGCGTCGTCTGTCAGACGCGCCAGCGCCCGATGCGTGATCGTGTGGGCGCCAAGGCTCGCCAGTGGATTTTCAATGAGTTTCCGCAGGCCGGCTTCGTCCAGCGTCAGATCGGTCGTCAGCTTCAATGCATCGACGCCCTGAAGATCGGCCATGGCCTTCAGCCGGTCCACCGCTGTCGTTTCGTCGATGGCATGGATGAAGGCGGCGACACGATCAAAGGCCGCCTGCTTTTGCAACAGCGTCGCGGCCGGCAGCGTCTCCATGTCCTTGTCGAATTGGAACCTGAGGCTCCTCTGTCGCTCCAGCAGGTCGGCAAGGACCTCCCACCAGAGGACTGCGGTCCTATCGACGAACCCGCCGGCAACGAAGACGGTGAAGGGCACGCGATGATGGGAAAAGACCGGGGCGGCGTATTCGAGATTGTTGCGGTAGCCGTCATCGAGCGTGAACGCAGCGACGGGCTGTGGATCGCTCGAGGCAAGATGAGCGGGCAGGGCGTCGAGCGCAATGAACCGGTAGCCGTCGCGCTTCAGCCGGGTGATCGCGGTATCGAGAAACTCCGGCGTAATCTCCAGATGCGCATTGGGATGGAAGGCACGCGGCGCTTTTGGCCGGACGTGATGGAGCGTGAAGATCGCACCGCGCCCGCGTGCGCGGCGCAAAAGGCCGGTCGAACTGACGATACGCGCGACGTTGAGGCCGCCGGTTATCGCGGCGCGCCTGGCGGCCTTTCGCAGCATGGCTTTCACGGCTGTTGCCACCCTTCGGGCTGAGGTTTCGAGGGCCCGACTTTAATGGCGGCGGCGTTAACACCTGTTGAATCGGCCGTTTGATACCGTCGCGACGGCTGTGCTCAGGCTTGCGTCCCGCCGACGGTCATCTCGTTCATTCTGAGATGCGGCTGGCCGACCCCGACGGGCACCCATTGACCGCCCTTGCCGCAATTGCCCATGCCGGTGTCGAGCTTCATGTCGTTGCCGATCATGGTGATGCGCTGCATCGCGTCCGGGCCGTTGCCGATCAGCATGGCGCCTTTCACCGGCGCGCCGATCTTGCCGTTCTCGATCAGATAGGCCTCGGTGCAGCCGAAGACGAATTTGCCCGAGGTGATATCGACCTGGCCGCCGCCGAAGGAGACGGCATAGATGCCCTTCTTCACAGACGCGATGATCTCTTCGGGCGTCTTGTCGCCGGCAAGCATATAGGTGTTGGTCATGCGCGGCATCGGCACATGCGCGTAGGATTCGCGCCGCCCGTTGCCGGTCGGCTTCATGCCCATCAGCCGGGCGTTCTGGCGGTCCTGCATGTAACCGACGAGCTTGCCGTCGTCGATCAGCACGTTGTAACCGGACGGAGTGCCCTCGTCGTCGATGGTCAGCGACCCGCGGCGCGCCTCGATCGTGCCGTCGTCGACCACGGTGACGCCCTTGGCGGCGACCGTCTGGCCCATCAGCCCGGCGAAGGCCGACGTCTTCTTGCGATTGAAATCGCCCTCGAGCCCGTGGCCGACGGCTTCATGCAGCATCACCCCCGGCCAGCCGGAGGAAAGCACCACATCCATGGTTCCGGCCGGCGCGTCGATGGCAGTCAGATTGACCAGCGCCTGCCGCAACGCCTCGTCGGCCCCGCGCTGCCAGTTGTCGGTGGCAACGAAATCGCCGAAGCCGCGCCGGCCGCCGACACCGTACGTCCCGGATTCCTGCCGGTCGCCTTCGCCGACGACCACGGAAATGTTGAGCCGAGTCATCGGCCGGATGTCGTGCATGCGCTCGCCGTCGGCGCGCAGGATGTCCACCACCTGCCAGCTGGCGGCAATCGAGGCGGTGACCTGCCTTACCTTCGGATCCTTGGCCCGAAGATAAGCGTCGATCTCGGCAAGCAGCGACACCTTGGCCTCGAAGCTCGGTTCACCGATCGGGTTCTCGTCGCCGTAGAGGCGTCTGTTGGTGCGCTGCGGTGCTGCCGCATAGCTGCCGGAATAGCCGCGGGTCACCGCGCCGACCGCATCGGCGGCCCGCTTCAAGGCAGAGAGCGAGAGATCGCCCGCATGCGCATAGCCGACCGCTTCTCCGGCGACTGCGCGCAGGCCAAACCCCTGGTCCGTGTTGAAACTGCCGCCCTTTAGGCGGCCATTGTCGAAGGACAAGGTCTCCGACTGGCTGTGCTCGATGAACAACTCGCCGTCATCGGCGCCCGACAGCGTCTTGGCCAGCACCTCGCGCACGACCGCCTCGTCGCTGTCGAACAGTTTGATGAGATCGGTGTCCATGGCGAAGCTCCATATGCTGAGGATATGGTGCACTATGTAGGGAGAGGTTAGGAGAGGGGCAAGCGGAGATGTCGCCGTTCAAGGCAGCGCGTCATATCCGTCGCCGAAGCCCTTGAGGTCGACAGGGATACCGATGCCTTCTTCCGGCGACTGGAAGACGATGAACGTGGCGGTCGCTCCGCTGCGGAAGGTTTTCAACAGTTCCTCTTCCAGAACCACCTCGGCGTAGCAGCCATCCGAGAAGCAGCGGACGAAATAGGCGCGGCCGATATCCTTGCCATCGACATTGAGACCGAGGCCGTTGGGCAGCAGGACGCCGAGCGGTGCAAGCACGCGCAGGATCTTCGCCTTGCGATCGGCCGTCTTCAGGACCACCACCGACAACCCGACTTCCGGACGATCTTCGGCAATGACGTTCTGCATCAGGGCGCATTGCTCGGCACTTGCCCCCGCCGGCTGGTCGCAGACGATCGACCAGGCGCCGTGGTTCGACTTCACCGTACCCGGTGTGCCTGGCTGTTGCGCTCCGGGCTGCTGGGCCGCTGCCGTATAGGAAAGAAGAGTGGCGGCAAGCCCGAGCGCCGCGATCGGCAGCCGGGAAAGGAGGGGCAGGCCCATGTAAACCTCAAACTTAAGAATCAGTCCGGCTATTCTTGAAGTGCGTGCACGCAAATGAAAAGCCCCGCGGCGGTACATTCCAGCCCGGTGTGGCGGAAATGGGGCTCCCGCAGCAGGCGCAGGCGGCAAAGCAAGCCGTAAAGTCGCGAAGGAGCGGCTATCGCCGTAGTGTTGGCAGTCTTAAGTATGGTATAGCCTGCGGCATCGACATGACATGCCGGATGGTGCCGGTGCGGTCTTCTTCGCCGCGCGCCTACGGAAGACCGCATCGCTCAAGAGCCTGTGCGAAAAGCACGGTTTGCGCAAAAATGCCGCATGGGCTGGTAGGGACAGATGTTGCGGCGCTGATCAAACTGTGGTTTGAAGCGCTTCAGTATCGCAGGGATTCTGCGTTTCGGTTTGATCCTGATCAAGCGCCCAGGGAGACATATTGTGAAAAACAAGGCTTATGCAGTTCTGGCATCGATTGCCTGTCTGCTTTTTGCTACGAACGCCTTTGCCGACAAGCCGGTCGCTTGGCAGACCAATTTTCAGCCGGCAGCAACCGGAATCATGGAAGAAATCACATGGTTCGAGCACTATACGCTGTGGTTCATCATCCCGATCACGCTGTTCGTCCTGGCTCTGTTGATCTGGATCGTGATCCGGTTCCGCGAAAAGGCCAATCCGGTTCCTTCCAAGACCAGCCACAACACGATGATCGAGATCATCTGGACGGTCGGCCCGGTCCTCATTCTGCTCTTCCTGGCCATTCCCTCCTTCCAGCTCCTGACAGCGCAGCTCACGCCGCCGGCAAATCCTGACCTGACGGTGAAGGCGACCGGCAACCAGTGGTACTGGTCCTATGAATATGAAGTCGGCGAAAGCCCGCTGACCTTCGACAGCCTGATGATGAAGGAAGAAGATCGCGCTTCCCTCGGCAAGGAAGACAAGACGGAATATCCGCGTCTTCTCGCCGTCGACAACGAAGTCGTCGTTCCCGTCGGCAAGACCGTCCGCGTTCTCGTGACCGCCGCAGACGTCATTCACGCCTTCGCCATGCCGGCGTTCGGTGTGAAGATTGATGCCGTTCCCGGCCGCCTCAACGAAACCTGGTTCAAGGCCGACCGTGAGGGGCTCTACTATGGCCAGTGTTCCGAGCTTTGCGGCAAGGACCATGCCTACATGCCGATCGCCATCCGCGTGGTCAGCGAAGACAAGTACAACACTTGGCTTGCTGCCGCCGCCACCAATATCGGTGATGCGAACAAGGCCCTCATGGCTTCCATCGACGGCGCGGAAAAGACCGTCGACGTCGCTGCAAACGCCGCACAGTAATTCGAAGGGGAACTCGACCCATGGCCGGAACAACCGCGCAACACGATCACCGTCATGATCACGCCCATGATCATGGGCACGACCATGACCACGCCCACAAGCCGCTGACCTTCTTCCAGCGTTGGTTTCTGTCGACCAACCACAAGGATATCGGCACGCTCTACCTGATCTTCGCGATCTTCGCCGGCATCGTCGGCGGCACCCTGTCGGTCTTCATGCGCGCCGAGCTGCAGGAGCCGGGCATCCAGATCTTCCACGGCCTGGCGTCCATGGTCTACGGCTTCGAGGGCGATGCTGCCATCGACGGCGGCAAGCACATGTTCAACGTGTTCACGACGGCGCACGCGCTGATCATGATCTTCTTCATGGTCATGCCGGCGCTGATCGGCGGTTTCGCCAACTGGATGGTGCCGATCATGATCGGCGCGCCGGACATGGCCTTCCCGCGCATGAACAACATCTCCTTCTGGCTGATCATTCCGGCCTTCCTGCTCGTGCTCCTGTCGATGTTCGTCGAAGGCCCGGCGGGCGCCTATGGGTCGGGCGGCGGCTGGACGGTCTATCCGCCCTATTCGACATCGGGGCAGCCCGGTCCCTCCATGGACTTGGTGATCCTCGGCCTTCACATCGCCGGCGCCTCGTCGATCCTCGGCGCGATCAACTTCATCACCACCATCCTCAACATGCGCGCTCCGGGCATGACGCTGCACAAGATGCCGCTGTTTGCCTGGTCGGTGCTGATCACCGCCTTCCTGCTCTTGCTCTCGCTGCCGGTCCTGGCAGGCGGCATCACCATGCTGCTCACCGACCGCAACTTCGGCACGGCCTTCTTCGCGCCGGAAGGCGGCGGCGACCCGATCCTGTTCCAGCACCTGTTCTGGTTCTTCGGCCACCCGGAAGTCTACATCCTGATCCTGCCCGGCTTCGGAATCGTCAGCCACATCGTCTCGACCTTCTCCAGGAAGCCGATCTTCGGTTACCTCGGCATGGCCTATGCCATGGTCGCCATCGGCGCCGTCGGCTTCATCGTCTGGGCGCACCACATGTACACGGTCGGCATGTCGCTCGACACGCAGCGCTACTTCGTCTTCGCGACGATGGTCATCGCGGTTCCGACCGGCGTGAAGATCTTCTCGTGGATCGCGACGATGTGGGGCGGCTCGATCCGCTTCACCACGCCGATGGTCTGGGCGATCGGCTTCATCTTCCTGTTCACCGTCGGCGGCGTCACGGGCGTCCAGCTCGCCAATGCCGGCCTCGACCGTTCGCTGCACGACACCTACTACGTGGTTGCCCACTTCCACTACGTTCTGTCGCTCGGCGCCGTCTTTGCGATCTTCGCCGCCTGGTACTACTGGTTCCCGAAGATGACCGGCTACATGTATTCGGAATTCCTCGGCAAGCTGCACTTCTGGGTGATGTTCGTCGGCGTCAACCTGGTGTTCTTCCCGCAGCACTTCCTCGGCCTTGCCGGCATGCCGCGCCGCTACATCGACTATCCGGATGCCTATGCCGGCTGGAACATGGTATCGTCCTACGGCTCCTACATCTCGGCCGTCGGCGTCCTGATCTTCCTCTTCTGCGTCTTCGAAGCCTTCGCCAAGAAGCGCGTTGCCGGCGACAATCCGTGGGGCGAGGGTGCCAACACGCTGGAGTGGCAGCTGACATCGCCGCCGCCGTTCCACCAGTGGGAACAGCTGCCGCGCATCAAGTAAGCGCCGCTTTCACTCCGAAGCCGCCGGTAACGGCGGCTTCGCTCCACGTCGGGGAAAACCGGCAAGACGGCGCGCGATAAGTGCCGAAACGATCCAAGGACGAGATATGACGGTCATCGAAAATCACGAAGCAATGGGTCCGGAGGGCGGCGCTCGTCTCTCGGAAGCCTCTGCGCGCGATTTCTTTGAGCTGCTGAAGCCGCGCGTCATGTCGCTGGTGGTGTTCACAGCACTTGCCGGCATGGTGCTGGCGCCGGGCCACATCCATCCCTTCATCGGCTTCATCGCGATCCTCTGTATCGCCGTTGGCGCCGGAGCCTCCGGTGCGCTCAACATGTGGTACGACGCCGATATCGATGCGGTGATGACCCGCACGGCGAGGCGGCCGATCCCGGCGGGAAAGATCCTGCCGAAGGAAGCGCTCGCCTTCGGCCTGACGCTCTCTGCCTTCTCGGTCTGCATTCTCGGCATCGTCGTCAACTGGCTGTCGGCCGGGCTGCTCGCCTTCACGATCTTCTTCTATGTCGTCATCTACACGATGTGGCTGAAGCGCTCGACGCCGCAGAACATCGTCATCGGCGGTGCCGCCGGCGCTTTCCCGCCGATGATCGGCTGGGCCTGCGTGACGAATGGAATTTCGATCGAAAGCATCGTGCTTTTCCTGATCACCTTCCTGTGGACGCCCGCCCATTTCTGGGCGCTCGCGCTGTTCAAGATGCGCGATTATGGCGCAGTCGGCGTGCCGATGATGCCGAATGTCTGCGGCGAGGCGACAACCAAGAACCAGATCGTCATCTATGCCGTGCTGACCGCCATGATCGGCGTCGTGCCGACGGCCCTTGGCTTCGCCAGCACCGCCTATGGCACGATTGCGCTCTGTCTTGGTCTCGGCTTCATCTGGTACTCGATCGGCGTTCACCGCATGCCGGAAGGTGACGAGAGGATGATCCCCGCCAAGAAACTCTTTGCCTTCTCGATCCTCTATCTCTTCGCGATCTTCTCCGCGTTGATGGTCGATCATCTGATTGCCACGCTGTGGCTCACCGTCGGAAAGGTTGCCTGATGGAACTCGTGTCGCTTACGGACGCCCAGAAGAAGTCGCGCCGCGGCCGCAACATCGCGCTCGGCGTCGTGCTCTTCGGCCTCGTTGCCGTCTTCTATGTCGTGACGCTGATCAAGTTCAGCAGCGGCATGGTGCAGTAGGATCAACAGCGCATGTCAACGGCGAACAATGCAGACCGGAAGAAGGACCGCGCAAACGGCGTCATCGTCGCGTCCTGCGTAGCCTTCGTGTTCGGCATGGTCGGCATGGCCTATGCCGCCGTTCCGCTTTACGACATGTTCTGCAAGGTCACCGGCTACAACGGCACGACGAAGCGCGTCGAGCAGGCGTCCGACGTCATCCTCGACAAGACCATCAAGGTGACCTTTGACGCCAATACGGCACCGGGCCTGCCTTGGGATTTCAAGCCGGTTCAGCGCGACATCGAACTGAAGATCGGCGAGACCGTGCAGGTCGCGTTCGAAGCGACGAACATGTCGAAGAAGCCGACGACGGGGCAGGCTGTGTTCAACGTGACGCCAATGGCGGCCGGTGCCTATTTCAACAAGGTGCAATGCTTCTGCTTCACCGAGACGACGCTGCAACCCGGCGAAAAGATGGAGATGCCGGTGGTGTTCTTCGTCGATCCGGAGATCGTCAATACGGTCGAGACCAAAGGTATCAACACGCTGACGCTTTCCTACACCTTCTACGCCCGCGAACCGTCGAAGCCGATTGCCGGCCTGACGGTGAAGCCGGGAGAGACTGACAACAAGCTTTGACAGATCACCGTTTTCGGCTAAGCCGGAGGCGATACGAGACAGACTTATCGGGGATTATTCATATGGCCGGTGCGCATCAGAAAAACCACGACTACCACATCATCGACCCGAGCCCCTGGCCGCTTCTGGCATCGATCGGCGCCTTCATCATGGCCTTCGGCGGCGTTGCCTACATGCGCTACCTGGCCGGCGGTTCGTTCAAGATGTTCGGTCTCGAACTTGCCAATCCGTGGGTGTTCTTCATCGGCCTCGTCGTCGTGCTCTACACGATGTTCGGCTGGTGGTCGGACACGATCAAGGAAGCGCATGAGGGCCACCACACCCGCGTCGTGTCGCTGCACCTGCGCTATGGCATGATCATGTTCATCGCCTCGGAAGTGATGTTCTTCGTCGCCTGGTTCTGGGCCTTCTTCGATGCAAGTCTCTTTTCCGGCGAAGCCATCCAGGCAACACGCTCCGCGTTTACCGGCGGCGTCTGGCCGCCCAAGGGCATCGAGGTCCTCGACCCCTGGCACTTGCCGCTCTACAACACCGTGATCCTGCTGCTCTCCGGCACCTGCGTGACCTGGGCGCACCATGCGCTGCTGCACAACGACCGCAAGGGCCTCGTCAACGGCCTGACGCTGACCGTGCTGCTCGGCATCCTGTTTTCGAGCGTCCAGGCTTACGAATATGCCCACGCCCCGTTCGCCTTCAAGGATTCGATCTACGGCGCGACCTTCTTCATGGCGACCGGCTTCCACGGTTTCCACGTTCTGGTCGGCACGATCTTCCTGCTCGTCTGCCTGCTGCGTGCGGTCAAGGGCGATTTCACCCCGAAACACCATTTCGGCTTCGAAGCCGCCGCCTGGTACTGGCACTTCGTCGACGTGGTCTGGCTCTTCCTGTTCTTCTCGATCTACGTCTGGGGCGGCTGGGGCGCACCGCTCGCCCACGGCTGATCGGGTCCTTATCCCAGAAATCTAAAAAGGCGGGTGCCAAGGCGCCCGCCTTTTTCATTGTTGGCAATGCTGCCTTGCGGCGAATGAGCCCAAAGGTCGCGGTGGCCCATATATCGCTTGCGCGACGAATGCGTTATGGAAATTGGACGGCAAATAGGACGTGAAACCATGAACGAAGACAGCGCACATTTCCCCCCAGTCGATCCGGTCAAGGCCGGGGTCAAGGGGCTTTGCCCGCGCTGCGGCCAGGGCAAGCTGTTCGACGGGTTCCTGAAGGTGAAGCCGGCCTGCGCCAGTTGCGGTCTCGATTACAAGTTCGCCGATTCCGGCGACGGTCCCGTGGTGTTCGTCATCCTGATCGTCGGCTTCATCGTCGTTGGCGCGGCGCTTTGGACGGAGGTCAACGTAAACCCTCCGCTTTGGCTGCACTTCCTGCTCTGGATTCCCCTTGCCAGTATCTTCAGCCTCGTCCTGATGCGCATGCTGAAGGGCATCCTGGTCAACCTGCAGTACCGGAACAATGCGCGGCAGGGCGAGATCGATCGTGGTTGACGCTGCAAGCGGGAGCGGCGTGCCGTTCGGCCGCGCCGCCGGCATTGTTCTTGTCCTCATCGCGCTCGCCATTCTTTTGTCGCTCGGCACATGGCAGGTGCAGCGGCTCCATTGGAAAGAGGGTCTGCTCGCGGCAATCACTGAGCGCCGCGCAGCACCGCCGGTCGATCTGGCCGCGATCGAGGCGATGGCCAAGGCCGGCGAGGATGTCGACTACCGCACGATGCGCGTCACCGGCACCTATCTCAACGACAAGGAACGGCACTTCTTCGCCACCTATGAGGGCCGGACAGGCTATTACGTCTACACGCCGCTGCAGCTAGCCGACGGTCGTTTCCTTCTCGTCAACCGCGGCTTCGTCCCCTTCGAGCGCAAGGAAGCCGAGACGCGCAAGCAGGGGCAGCTCAGCGGAGCGCAGACCGTCACCGGCCTTGCGCGCGTCAAACTCACGGAAAAGCCGTCCTGGGTCGTGCCGGACAATGATGTCGCCAAGAACATCTTCTACTGGAAGGACCTCGACGTCATGGCGTCGAGCGTCGGGCTCAATGCTGCGGAGGTCGTGCCGTTCTTCGTCGATGCGGACACAACGCCCAATTCGGGCGGCTTGCCGATCGGCGGCGTCACGCAATTGGACCTGCCGAACAACCATCTGCAATATGCCTTGACATGGTATGGCCTGGCCGCGGCGCTGGTTGCCGTCAGCGGCGTGTTCATCCTGCGGCGAAAGAGATAATCGGGCGCGCTGCCTGCAGAACATGGAACGACTGCCGGGGGACTTATGACCATCATCGCCAACATGCTGATTGCCGCAACAGCCTTGCTGCATGTCGGCTTTCTCGTGCTTGAAATGTTTCTCTGGACAGCACCGCAGGGGCGAAAGGTGTTCCGCATGTCGCAGGAGCGCGCGCAAGCGACGAAGGTGCTGGCGGCCAATCAAGGGCTCTACAACGGCTTTCTCGCCGCCGGCCTTGTCTGGTCGCTGATTGCCTCGCCGCCGGAATTTGCCTTTCAGTTGAAGCTGTTCTTCCTTGTGTGCGTGATCGTTGCCGCTATATATGGCGCATGGTCGGTCAAGCCGCGCATCTTTCTGGTGCAGGGCAGCCCGGCGATCCTCGCACTTCTGTTCACTGTTTTGGCACCCTGATCCATGGCATCTTTCTCGGCAAGGAAACCGATCACCATCCGCCTCTGCGGCCCGCGCGGCTTTTGCGCCGGCGTCGACCGGGCGATCCAGATCGTCGTTCTGGCGCTGAAGGAATATGGCGCCCCGGTCTATGTCCGCCACGAGATCGTTCACAACCGCTATGTGGTCGAGGGGCTTGAGGCCAAGGGCGCGATCTTCGTCGAGGAACTCGACGAGATTCCCGAGGAACATCGCAAGCAGCCGGTGGTCTTCTCCGCTCATGGCGTGCCGAAGTCGGTGCCCGCCGATGCAGAGACCCGCAATCTGTTTTATCTCGATGCGACCTGCCCGCTGGTCTCCAAGGTTCACAAGCAGGCCATGCGCCACCAGCGCCTCGGCCGCCATGTCGTGCTGATCGGCCATGCCGGCCATCCGGAAGTCATCGGCACCATGGGGCAATTGCCGGAAGGTGCCGTATCGCTCATCGAGACCGTCGAGGACGCGGACAATTACGTGCCGCCGGATCCCGACAATCTCGGCTTCGTCACCCAGACGACGCTGTCGGTCGATGACACGGCCGGCGTCATCAAGCGGTTGCATGAGCGCTTTCCCAACCTGACCGCACCGGCAGCCGATTCGATCTGCTATGCCACGACCAACCGCCAGGAGGCCGTGAAGCAGGCGGCACCCGGCTGCGATCTCTTTCTTGTCGTCGGTGCGCCGAATTCGTCCAATTCCAAGCGGCTGGTCGAGGTTGCGCTTCGCGCCGGTGCAAGGAAATCCGTGCTTGTCCAGCGCGCGTCGGAAATCGACTGGGACGGCATTGGCGATATCGCCACCGTAGGGCTGTCGGCCGGCGCGTCGGCCCCGGAAGTCATCGTCAACGAGATCATCGAGGCCTTTCGCGAGCGCTACGACGCGTCGGTGGAGCTTGCCGACACGGTCGAGGAGACCGAGAATTTCCTCGTCAACCGCGAGCTTCGCCACGTGCCGCTGACCGTGCAGGACATGGCGTTCGTGAACGGAGATTAGAGGTATCGCTGGGTCGATATTTTCGGTCTGGCGAGCGTTTACCCCCCTCTGTCCCTCCGGGACATCTCCCCCTCAAGGGGGGAGATCGGCCTTGAACCTTTTGCCCGCCTACCGGGAAGCCGCTAAAGATGTCCCGGAGGGACAGAGGGGTGTAAACCTCCGCGCAACGAAACGCTAATTGCAGAACGCAGGACAATCTCGTGGCAGTTTATACCGACATCACGGAAGACGATCTCGCCGATTTTCTGACCGCCTATGACGTCGGCACGCTGACGTCCTACAAGGGCATTGCCGAGGGTGTGGAAAATACCAATTTCCTGCTGCACACCACCAAGGGCTCCTACATCCTGACGCTTTACGAAAAGCGGGTGGACCAGAACGACCTGCCGTTCTTCCTCGGGCTGATGCATCATCTGGCCGACAAGGGCCTTTCCTGCCCGCTTCCGCTGCCGCGTGCCGACGGCAAATTGCTCGGCGAGCTTTCCGGCCGGCCGGCCGCCGTCATCTCGTTCCTCGAAGGCATGTGGCTGCGCAAGCCAAATGCCAATCATTGCCGCGAGGTCGGCAAGGCCTTAGCGGCAATGCACGTGGCAGGCGAGGGCTTCGAGATCCGCCGTCGCAACGCGTTGTCCGTCGACAGCTGGCGCCCGCTCTGGAACAATTCCCGTGACCGTGCCGACGAGGTGCAGGCGGGCCTCAAGGCCGAGATCGCCGCTGAACTCGATTTCCTCAAAGCCAATTGGCCGAAGGACCTGCCGGAAGGCGTCATCCACGCCGATCTTTTTCCGGACAACGTCTTCTTCCTCGGCGACGGACTTTCCGGCCTGATCGACTTCTATTTTGCCTGCAACGACTTCCTTGCCTATGACGTCTCGGTCTGCCTGAACGCCTGGTGCTTCGAAAAGGACGGCGCCTTCAACATGACCAAGGGCATGGCGCTCTTGTCCGGTTACCAGAGCGTGCGGCCGCTGACCGCAGCCGAGGTCGAGGCGCTGCCGCTTCTGGCGCGCGGCTCGGCGCTGCGCTTTTTCCTCACGCGTCTCTACGACTGGCTGACGACGCCGCCGGGCGCGCTGGTGGTCAAGAAGGACCCGCTCGAATATCTGAAGAAGCTGCAGTTTCATCGCTCCGTCGCAACTGCCGCTGAATATGGCCTGACCCACGAGACAAAGCCCGCATGAAACATGTCGATATCTTCACCGATGGCGCCTGCTCCGGAAACCCCGGACCCGGCGGATGGGGCGCCGTGCTGCGCTACGGCGACGTGGAAAAGGACCTGTGCGGCGGCGAGCCCGAAACCACCAACAACCGCATGGAGCTTCTGGCTGCGATCTCTGCGCTCAATACGCTGAAGCAGCCCTGTGAGGTGGATCTCTACACCGACAGCAAATATGTCATGGACGGCATCAGCAAATGGATCCATGGCTGGAAGCGCAACGGCTGGAAGACGGGCGAGAAGAAGCCGGTGAAAAACGGCGAACTCTGGCAGGCGCTCGACGCCGCCAACCAGCGCCACAAGGTCACCTGGCACTGGGTGAAGGGGCACGCCGGCCACGTGGAAAACGAACGGGCCGACGAGCTCGCCCGCAAGGGCATGGAGCCGTTCAAGAAGAAGCGGTGAGGGAAGGGTGGAATTTCACCGTCTCGCCAGGGGGCGGAGACGGCGCTATTTCCCAATGGAACGCTCCTGCATTTCTTCGCCGATAAAACAGTTATAGGGCCTGGGGTATTGAACCCGCACCACCCCCGTTTGGCGCTGCGGAGTGCCGCTGACCTCGACCCCTGAAATCTCGATGACGAGCTTGCGCAGGATCGTTTCGGCGAATTGGGACACATTCGTGACCTTCAACAGAAATGCCCCGTCTCCGCCGATGACGCATTCCCGATAATAGACATCGAGATCCGGTATCGATGCCGAATCCGGCGTGGTCTTCAACATAATGGGAAGACCGTCAATGACGATGCCCTGAGCGACGGTCGTGTTCCTGCCGACCGGAGCCGGGACCCCGGCATTGTTGGGGCCGTCGCCGGATACATCGATCACGCGCCGGCTCCCTCGAAATGGGCTGGTTTGAAAGAGCTTTCGTGCAAATGCAAGCGCGTTGGAGATCGATGTGAAGGAGATGCGCCTGATCGGCTGTCGGCGCAGCACGTCGGAAAACTGGGCCGCGGTCGCCCGACCGTCGATCAGCGTCCAGGGCACGATCTGGACAGCCGAACCGCCCCACTCGATATAGGTCACCGCAATTCTGCCGAGCGGTCCGCGCTGCAAGGCTTCGGCGATCTCGGGCCTGCGGAACGCATCAACGTAGCCTTGACGTTGCAGATGCTGCTCATCGATTTCCATGGAATAGGAGACGTCAACGGCAATGACCAGTTCCAGATCTACCGTATATTGTTCGGCAGACGTCGTTCCCCCCAGAAGACAGAAGGAAACAAGAAGCGCCCATAGCGGTTTCATAGCGGCAATCCACCATTCAGTCGCGACGGCGAGGCGTCCGTCACACGCGGGCACCAGGGCATCACTCCCGGTCGTCTTTGCCCTGAGGCTAACGCATGGGCCGAGGTTTAGCCATAATGCCGCAGAACTCCCGCCCGCACTGGCGCGACGCACCGGTCATAAATTCCCGTTACTATGGGCCGGTATCTGATAAACTTGTCCAAGGGGTGATTTCATGACCGCGGCTGACCGACAAACGCATTGGGAAGGTGTTTACACGACCAAGGCAGAGACCGAAGTGAGCTGGTATGAGGACACCCCTGAGCTGTCGTTGGCGCTGCTGCATGAAGCCGGGCTGACACCAGACATGTCCGTCATCGACGTCGGCGGCGGCACGTCGAGATTGGTGGATGCCTTGGAGGCCCTTGGCCAGGCCCATGTAACGGTTCTCGATCTGTCTGCCGCCGCCCTTGAAACTGCGAAGGCTCGCCTGGCAAATGCCGATCTGGTGCGGTGGATCGCAGCGGATGTGACGGCATGGATACCCGATCGCCAGTATGACCTCTGGCATGACCGCGCCGCCTTTCACTTCCTGACGACCGCAGAGGAGCAGGAAGCCTATGTTCGCGTGCTGGTGCATGCCCTCAAGGATGGCGGAAAGGCCGTGATTGGCACCTTTGCACCGGACGGCCCTGAGACATGCAGCGGCTTGCCCGTTGCTCGATACGACGCGGAAAGCCTGCAGGCCGTTCTCGGTGCCCGGTTCAAGCTTGCCGCAACGCGGCGGTATCAGCACATTACGCCGTGGGGTTCAGTGCAGAACTTCCAGTTCAGCACGTTCGAGAAGGTCGGGGGCGCAAACGCCCTGGCGTGAGTCGATCATTGGAGCCGGCAGCCTTTGGGGCGGTTTATTTGGCCACCGGGCCGTTCGCTTTCTTCCAGGCATCGATGCCGCCCTCGATGTGGCAGGCGCTCGTGAGGCCGGCGTCCTGTGCCGCCTCGACCGCCATAGCCGAACGCTCGCCAAAGGCGCAATAGAAGACGATCCGCTTGCCGGTGGCTGCCGCCAGCTCATGCAGGATGCCGCCAGCACTGATGTGCTCCTGCAATTCCGGATAGGGCGCGTGCAGCGCGCCGGGAATGGTTCCGTGCTTTTCGCGCTCTGCCTTCTCGCGCAGATCGACGATCGCGATGTCGGAGCGGCCGCTAAGTGCCATTGCTTCGGCAGCCGAAACGGCCCAGCCCTTGCGCGCGATCTCCTCCTGGTGAAGGCCGACATGGATATTGGCCGGTACGGCCACATCCATCATCTTCGGGTTGGGCAGGTTGAGATTGTTCATGATGTCGACGTATTCGTCGACCGATCGGACCCTGAGCCGCGGGTTAAAGCGTTTCTCCTCGCCGATGGTCGAAACGGTATCGCCCTTGTAGTCATGGGCCGGAAAGACCAGCGTCTCGTCCGGCAGTTTGAGCAGCTTGTTGAAGATGGAATCATATTGCTGGCGCGGATCACCGTTCTGGAAGTCGGTACGCCCGGTGCCGCGAATGAGCAGCGTGTCGCCGGTGAACACACGCCCGCCCATGAGGAAGGAATAGGAATCATCCGTATGGCCGGGCGTGTAGAGCACGTCGAGGCTGAGGCCCTCGATCGCGACGCGGTCGCCTTCCGCCACACGCATCGAGACCACGTCGGCCAGCGTCTGCTCGCCCATCACCGTGATGCAGTGCGTCCGATCACGCAGGGCGCCGAGCCCGGTGATGTGATCGGCGTGCAGATGCGTATCGACGGCCTTGACCAGCTTGAGATCGAGCTCCCGCACGAGCTGCAGGTAGCGGTCGACCTTTTCCAGCACCGGGTCGATGATCAGCGCTTCTCCCCCATGCCGGCTGGCGATGAGGTAGGTGTAGGTGCCGGAAACGCTGTCGAACAGCTGACGGAAGATCATCGGTGGCTCCGTTGCGCGTCTCTACGGTCGGCGCTGGACATCGATGCTATCCCTGCGGCTGCGGCACGATCCGGATATAGGGTTTTGGTGCGCGCCAGCCTTGCGGGTATTGCTTGCGCGCGTCGTCGTCCGTCACCGAGCCGGCGATGATCACGTCGTCGCCCTGCTTCCAGTTCACCGGCGTGGCCACCTTGTGCTTGGCGGTGAGCTGCAGCGAGTCGATGACGCGCAGCACCTCGTCGAAATTGCGGCCGGTGGTCATCGGATAGACGAGGATCAGCTTGATCTTCTTGTCAGGACCGATGACGAAGACATTGCGCACGGTCTGATTGTCGGCCGGCGTACGCTGGGTCGGGTCGCCCGACACCGCGGCCGGCAGCATGCCGTAGAGCTTCGACACGGTGTAATCTGTGTCGGCGATCATCGGGAAGTTCGGGGCGAACCCCTGTGTTTCCTCGATGTCCTTCACCCAGCCGGAATGACGGTCCAGCGGATCGACCGAGAGGCCGATGATCTTGACACCGCGCCTGTCGAAGTCGGGCTTGATCCGGGCCATGTATCCGAGCTCGGTGGTGCACACCGGCGTAAAATCCTTCGGATGCGAGAAAAGCACTACCCAGGAATCGCCGATCCAGTCGTGGAACCGGATGTCGCCTTCGGTGGTGGTTGCCGTGAAATCCGGCGCGAGATCATTGATTGCAAGTGTCATGATACCCCCCATAGCCTTGAGGAGATGCTCACCAAAAGCACCCACGCCGCGCAGTTTGCTCCTTTTGATAAATTAGGCAAAGCGAAATTTAGGACAGGGCGCCTGACCTTTCCGGTCGCTGATGCGGTTCGCCCAGCTGCTGCTCCAACGATGCCGTGGCAAAACACTTAGCTATTGCGCTAAGTGTTTTGCGGTGATACTTAGCCTTATGGAACAGTATTCACGGCAACTGGACGGCATTTTTCAGGCGCTGGCCGATCCCACCCGTCGGGCCGTTCTGGCTCGGTTGGGCACGGGCCCGGCGAGCATCAGCGATCTCGCAAAGCCCTTCGACATGGCCCTGCCCTCGTTCATGAAGCACATCCGCTTTCTCGAAGGCAGCGGCTTGATCCGGACACGCAAGGAAGGCCGCGTCCGGACCTGCGTCATCCAGGAGGGCCAATTGGCTGCGGTCGAAGCGTGGCTATCCCAACAACGCGCCCTCTGGGAGGGCCGCACCGACAGGCTAGAGCAGTTTGTCGTCACCGCTCAAAAGAAAGGAGAAGCGCAATGATCCGTTCTTCAAATCCGGAGCTCGACCTGACGATTTCCCGCGTCATCCGGGCACCGCGCTCGCTCGTGTGGAGCGCCTGGACCGACCCTGCCAGCCTCGAACAATGGTGGATACCGGCACCAGCCAGATGCAAGGTCGTGGAGATGGAACTGCGCCCCGGGGGCTCTTTCATCACCCGGATGAGCGAGAATGGCGGCGATTTCGAACCCCACCTGAACGCCTGCTTCCTCGATATCGCCGATGGCGAGCGGATCGTCTTTACAAACGCGCTGGTCGGCGGATGGCGGCCCGCCGAACAGCCGTTCATGACCGCGATCATCACCTTGAAGGACCATTCGGACGGCACGGATTATACCGCCTATGTGATGCACAAGAACAATGCAGACCGCAACATGCACGCGGAAATGGGCTTTTATGACGGGTGGGGCACCGTTGTCGAGCAACTGGCCAACCTCGTCGAACAACGCGTGGGCTGAACAGCCTGCCGGAATTTGCCGTCCCTCCGCAATGGTCGGAGAGGGACGGCAGATCACCTACAAACCGGCCCTTAAATCTGGTCCAGCATGGCGGCGGCAGCCGAAACGGTTGCCTGGCCCGGGTTTTCCTCGACGTTCAGGGTCTTGACGACGCCATTCTCCACCAGCATCGAATAACGCTTCGAACGCACGCCGAGCGTGCCGGCCGAGAGGTCGATGTCCATGCCGAGCGCCTTGGTGAAGGCGGCGTTCCAGTCCGAGAGGAAGTGGATCTTGCCCATGCCGCCGGATGCGGTTGCCCAGGCGCCCATGACATGCAGGTCGTTGACGGCGACGACGGCGATGTCGTCGACGCCGCGCGCCAGGATCGCGTCGCGGTTTTCCAGATAGCCGGGCAGGTGATTGAGCGAGCAGGTCGGCGTGAAGGCGCCGGGAACCGCAAACAGCACGACCGTCTTGCCGGAAAACAGCTGATCGGTGGTGATTTCGACTGGGCCGTCGGCGGTCTTTTCCTTGAAGGTGGCGGCAGGCAGCTTGTCTCCGACAGAAATGGTCACGGTCTTACTCCTTGAGGCTTTTCGGAAAGGCAAAAAGCGCAGTCGCTCATTGGGGCGGGCGCTGCGATGGGTCGCGAAGGAATATAGAATTGCCTCAGTCAAAGGCAAGCGGGGTTTCCATGCTGCGCTTGCCGGATCGCACGACGAGCAGGACCGATCCGCTCTTCAGCGCGCCGCCCTTTGCCGGAACCCGCACCGGCACGTCTGCGGTCAATGCACCATTCGCTACGCTGATGATTTCCGGCTTGCCGAAGCTGTAGCCGGGCGGACCGGCGAGGAAAAGCTCGGGCGGTTTTTCGGCTGACGCATCGGGCGTCACCAGCGATAGGCGAAGACGAGCCGCATCGAAGGACGCGGCCTTGACCTTGAACGTCTCGGACGGTTGCGCCGGCAAGGCGGCAACGGCATCGTCAATCCGCGCCCTGTCGAGCGGGTTTTCTGCCGTACCTTCGGGCAACGAAAGGCTGAGATTAGCCTGGACAGGGATGCAGATGTCCTTGCAGATGCCGAGGAAGACCGAGAAATTGAGGGACAGATCGCCGCTCTTCCTCTCGCTCTTCAACAGAAGCGGAAAAGCCACGGATTTGTCGTAACCGGTGTAGTGATCCACACCTTCGCCAAAGCGCTTCGGTGGCGGAAAGCGCATTCCCAGAACGGAGACGCCATCCTTCGGATCGATGCTCACCTGTGGCGGTATGCCGCTTGCTCCGGGCTCCAGCCAATAGGTCTTCCAGCCGGGTTCCAGGCGGATGTCGAGGATGGCCGGAATCGTCCCGTCTGGCTGCGGCCTGTCGGCGACGATGCGGATCGCGCCGCCCTCGGAATGCGCCCACTCGCTCTGCGCGGCCTGCACAGTGGGGACAATAAAAAAATATGCGGCAAGGCTTGCCAGCGCCGCCAAATGAGTCGCATTCTCTAGGAGACGATGATCTTTCATGAGGATGAGGCTTATCGGTTTTGGGGCATGGTTGAAAGATGCCCGCTTTCACCTCCGGATCATTTTCTCTTGATGGAGGCGAGCCGAGGAAACCCAAGAAAAGCCTCAAAACCAAAAGACGAGGGGTGGAAACGCTTTTCATTGACCCAGAAGGCTGACACCATGATGGCGACATTTCAGAAGAAGCGCGAGCGCGGTTTGCTAGACGGTCAGTTCCTGATCGCCATGCCCGGCATGTTCGACAGCAATTTCGCCCGCACGGTCATCTTCATCTGCGCCCATTCCAGTGACGGTGCCATGGGTTTCGTGCTCAACCGTCCGCAGCAATTGACCTTTCCGGATGTGCTTCTTCACCTGCAGATCATCGATCAGGCAGAAGCGATCCGCTTGCCGACCATCACCCGCAATTTCCAGATCCAGACGGGGGGGCCGGTCGAAACCGGTCGTGGCTTCGTGCTGCATTCCGACGACTACCTGAGCGAATCCAGCATTCCGGTCAGCGATGACATCTGCCTGACGGCGACGCTCGATATCGTGCGGGCGATTTCCCGCGGCGAGGGGCCTTCCAAGGCGATGATGATGCTCGGCTATGCCGGCTGGGGTGCCGGCCAGCTGGAAAGTGAGATCGCCAGCAATGGCTGGCTGAATTGCCCGGCGAGCGAGGAACTGATCTTCGACCGCGATCTCGGCGACAAATATGACCGGGCTCTGGCGCTGATGGGCGTTTCTCCGGCGATGCTGTCCATGGATGCCGGTCACGCCTGACCGACGGATTTTTCCTCCGTTACGGCTTTTTGCCGGAACAATTTCACCTGCCTTCCGTTTTCCGAACGCAAGGACAGGGCGCTTGGTCCTGTCCTCAACCTTTCAAGGAGACTGATCATGGGCAGCACTTCCGACAAGATTTCCGGCGCAGCCAATCAGGCGGCAGGCAAGGCCAAGCAGGCGGCCGGCAAGGCAACCGGCAGCAGGAAACTGCAGGCTGAAGGAAAAGGTCAGGAAGTGAAGGGCAAGGTCCAGTCAGCGACTGGCAAGGCCAAGAGTGCCGTAAAAGGCACCATTGACCGCATGTAATGCAAGAATTGCTGTCCCCTGTTTTTATGGGTGGACAGCTACAAGGTGCGCGAATCGACTGTCCTGACGGGTTCAACTGGATGGGAGATTTCTAGCGCCGGTGCCCGCTGTGCTTCTCGCCGGCGGGCATTCCTCTGCCGGAGCATATGCTGTCGCTTGATGCATTGTATTTATGCGATATTCCATGCTGACCATTGGGCGGATGATTTTTCATGAGACTTTACGAATGCGGCAATTGCGGAACCCCGGTCCATTTTGACAACCGCGTTTGCATCAATTGCGGCTCACGGCTTGGCTTCCTGCCGGAAGCCATGGCGATGCAGGCGGTGATGCCGGCCGGTGATGACCTCTGGCGGGTATCCTCGCGTCAGGAGGGGGATGTCCGTTTCTGTGCCAATGCCGCGCATGACATATGCAACTGGCTGATCTCGGTGAACGACGAGCATACCTATTGTCAGGCGTGCCGCTACAATCGCATGGTACCTGTCACCGACAACCCGGAGGGGCTGGCGCGCTGGCAGAAGATCGGCCAGGCGCAGCGGCATCTGTTCTATTCGCTGTTGCGCTGGAATCTGCCGCGGCCCGGGCGTGACGTCGATCCGCAGGGCGGGCTTGTCTTCGATTTTCTCGCCGACGAGGTCGATAGCTACGGCAACCTCGTGCCGGCCATGACCGGTCATGAAGACGGCCTGATCAGCCTGCGTGCGGCTGAAGCCGATGACGCCACGCGCGAAAGCGTGCGTGTGTCGATGAACGAGCCCTACCGCACGCTGATCGGCCATTTCCGCCACGAGATCGGTCACTTCTACTGGGGCCAGCTTGTCCGCGACGACCAGACCCTGAACGAGGCGCGATCGCTGTTCGGCGACGAACGGGCGGATTATGCCGAGGCGCTTCGCCGCAATTACGAGCAGGGACCTCCCGCCGACTGGCAGACACGGTTCATCAGCACCTATGCCAGCACGCATCCGGCAGAGGATTTCGCCGAATGCTGGGCACACTTTTTCCATATCGTCGATGCGCTGGAAACGGCGCATTCCTTCGGACTTTCGACCGAACCGCGCCGCCACGAGGGCATGGCGGCGGAAGTCGATTTCGACCCCTATCGGGCGACCGATGCGCAGACGCTGGTCGACGCCTGGATCCCCCTGAGCGTGGCGCTGAACAGCATTCAGCGCAGCATGGGCCAGCCAGACAGCTATCCGTTCGTGCTTTCGCCGCCAGTCGTGCAGAAGCTGGACTTTATCAACCGGCTGATAAGGCGGGCGGGAGCTGGCTATAGCCAATAGCCAATAGGCAATAGGCAATAGGCAATAGCTGTCGCCTTCCAGGCCCAAGGCAGAGAATATTTCTACTGCCTACTGCCTACTGCCTACTGCCTAACCTTCCTACTGCCGTGCTACGCCCGCTTCATCAGCGGAAAGCGTTCCTTCAGGAGCCGCAGGATCGATTCCGAGCCGATCGGCGGACCGAACAGGAAGCTCTGGCCGAAATCGCAGCCCAGCTGGGCCAGCTGGATGGCATCCTCCTCGGATTCGATGCCTTCGGCGACGACCTGCATGTCGAGTTCGCGTGCCATGGTGATGACGGAGCGGAGCAGGATCGTGCGCTTGTCGCTCGGATCCTTGACCAGCGCCTTGTCGATCTTGATCGTATCGAAGGGGAAGCGGGTGAGGTAGGCGAGCGAGGAATGGCCGGTGCCGAAGTCGTCGAGCGCCAGCTTCAGGCCGGCATCCTTCAGCTTTTCCAGCACCAGGCGGGCCTGTTCCGGGTTTTCCATGACCAGCGATTCGGTGAGCTCCACCTTCACCTTCTGCGGATCGCAGTGGTTCTTGTTCAGAATCGCCCGGACATCGTCATGGAGGTCATTGTTGAGCAACTGGGCGCTCGAGAGGTTGATGGAGACGAAGATCGGCAGGTCGCCGGTCTGGAGCTGCCAGTCCGTGAGGTCGCTGGTCGCCTTCTCGAAAGCGAACATGCCAAGCTGGTTGATGAGATCGGTGCCTTCCGCGATCGGGATGAACTCTGACGGCGAGATGCTGCCGCGTTTCGGATGCTCCCAGCGCATGAGGGCTTCGAAACCGGCGATCTCGGCGTCCACCAGGCGCACGATCGGCTGATAGACGAGGCTCAATTCCTTGCGTTCGATGGCGCGGCGCAGGTCGTTTTCCAGTTGCAGGCGGTCGGTGCCGGAGGTGCGGAAGGCCGGGCGGAAGGGCTCGACACGGTTACCGCCCGCCTTCTTGGCGCGGTACATCGCGAGCTCGGCGTCATCGAGCAGCCCGGCGGCATTTTCCTGCTGATCGACCCAGGAGACGAGGCCGATCGAGGCGGTGAGATTGATTTCGCGGTTGCCGAAATTGAGCGGCACCATGATCGCCTTGGAAACGGCATCGGCAAAGTCGGCGACCTTGGCGGGGTCGCGCTCCGACATCAGGATCAGGCCGAACTCGTCTCCGACCAGGCGGGCCAGCGTGTCTTGCGGCTTCAGGAGCCGGCGCAGGCGGCGGGTCAGCGCAATCAGGATATTGTCGCCGGCGGCAATGCCGAGCGCCTCGTTGACCTGCTTGAAGCGATCAATATCGATTGTCAGCACGGTCGGCCGCACGGCATTTGAGCCCGGCGCCAGCGACAGGATGGACTGCAGCCGGTCAAGGAAGATCTGCCGGTTCGGCAAACCCGTCAGATTGTCGTGAAGCGCGTTGTGCAGCAGGCGGTCGAGAGAGGTCTTCTGTTCGGTGATGTCGACGATGGTGCCGACGCAGCGGATGATTTCGCCATTGGCGCCAAGCACCGGCCGCGCGCGGATCGAGAGCCAGTGGTAGTGACCGTCCTCGGCGCGCACGCGGAATTCGTGGTTCAGCCGCCCCTTGCGATGCTCCAGCAGCACGTCGAGCGTCGCGCGAAACCGGTCGCGGTCGTCGGGATGCAGGCGCGGCAGCCAGTTGCGCGCAGGCCCGTGCATGGTGCCGGGCGAAAGGCCGAGTTGCGCCGAGATGTCGGGGATGGTGACGACGCGATCGCGTGCCACGTCCCAGTCCCAGACGGTATCCCCGGAGCCCGTCAGGGCCAGCGACTGACGTTCGAGATCGGAGAACAGGCCCTGGCTGTAGGCACCGCCGGCAAACGCGTGCTGCATGACCGTAAAGCCGATCAGCAGCACGATCAGGACGAGACCGCCGCCGAGCGCGGGCTGGACGATGTCATTGGCAAGCTGGCCGGTGACCGTCAGCCATGCGCCGAACAGCCAGACGAGGATCAAGAGCCAGGCGGGCACCAAAAGGATGGCCCGGTCGTAACGGTTGAAGCCGAGATAGGCGATCAGAAATATGCCGCAGGTGCCGGTCAGCGCGAAGGAGAGGCGGGCGATGCCCGATGCAATCGCCGGGTCGTAGATGGCGACGCCGAACAAGAGGCCGAGGCCGAGGATCCAGGCAAGCGTCGCATAGCTCAGATGCTGGTGCCAGCGGTTGAGGTTGAGATAGGTGAACAGGAAGATCACAAGGCCGGCGGCCAGGAACACTTCGGTTCCGGCGCGCCATATGCGTTCGTCACCTGCGGTAATGCTGATTAGCTTCGACAGGAATCCGAAATCGACGCAGATATAGGCAAGCACCGCCCAGGCGAGCGCAGCCGTCGCCGGCAGCATCGAGGTTCCCTTGACGACGAAGAGAATGGTCAGGAACACCGCAAGCAGGCCGGCAATGCCGAGGACGATGCCGCGATAGAGGGTGAAGGCGTTGACCGTGTCCTTGTAGGCATCGGGCTGCCAGAGGTAGATCTGCGGCAGGTCGGGCCCCGCCAGTTCGGCCACGAAGGTAATGACCGAGCCGGGGTTTAATGTGATGCGAAACACGTCGGCTTCGTCGCTCGGCTGCCGGTCGAGCGCAAAGCCTTCGCTCGGCGTGATCGAGAGAATGCGCTGCGAGCCGAGGTCCGGCCAGAACAGTTTGGAATTCACCAGGCGGAAATGCGGGGCGACGATGACGCGCTCCAGCTGCTCTTCCGAAACATTGGCGAGCGCGAAAACGGCCCAGTCGCCCTGGTGGTTCTCGGCGCTCGATCGCACCTCGATGCGGCGCACGATGCCGTCGGTGCCCGGGGCAGTCGAGACCTGGAAGGCTTCGCCGCGGCCGGTATAGATTTCCGTCGTCGCGGTCAGGTCGAGTGCGGTGTCCTCGCGCGAAATCTTGACGGGTTCCGTGGCAAATGCTGCGCCGCTACCCAGCAGGCAGACCATGGTCATCATGGCGGTGAGAAGCGCCAGGAGCCGTCGTGCTGAGGCATAGAGAGGCAGGCAATTCAAAGACATCAATCACTCAAATTCTTGGGTTGCACGCTGTCCTGCGAGAGAAGGGAGAACATGAGGTGATCGCGCCATTGCCCGTTGATTTTCAGATATTCCCGCAAGTAGCCTTCACGCTGAAACCCGGCCTTTTCAAGGAGCCGGATACTTCTCTGGTTCTCGGGAATACAGGCTGCTTCGATACGGTGCAACTGAAGGCTCGAAAAGATGTAGGGAATGGCTAGCTTGACGGCCTCGGCCATATGGCCCTTGCCGGCGTGCCGCTCGCCCATCCAGTAGCCGATCATGCAGCATTGGGCGGCTCCCCGGCGGATGTAGCCGATGGTCAGGCCACCGACCAGCTGGTCCTGCGCGCGCAGGAAAATGAACAATGGCACGGCCTGGCCGGAGGCAAATTCCTGCTCGTTGCGGATGACGCGGCTGCGAAAGGCACTCTCGGTCATTTCGTCGGCGCGCCAGGTCGGCTCCCAGGGCTCGAGGAAGGCGCGGCTTTCGCTACGCAGTTGATACCATTGCCGATAATCGGATGCCTTGGGCAGGCGCAGCAAATACGTAGCATTGGCAATCTCGACCGGATCCGGCTGCCGTGACAGAAACCGAAAGACCGATCGTGTCATATAAGCCTCCGCGGCGCGTGGGATGCGAGGCGCCGGGCGCTCGAAGAACGCCCGCAGGTCGCCCTTCAAAATAAGTATTAACCGTTGGCGGCGCGAGCTTGAACGGCCTTGTTGGACAATGCACCGAGGATATCGTTCATCGGCGCCAGCTTCTCGAGCGGTCCGATTGCCGAAAGTGTCGGGGTCGTGTCGAAGAACAAGCGCCCGGCAAGATCGGTCAGGCGCTCGATGGTAATGCCGGACAGGCGCTCCATCAGTTCCTCGTTGGGGATCGGTCGGCCGTAGAGCATCATCTGTCGGGCGATCTGGCCGGCGCGGGCGGCGGGGCTTTCCTGGCCCATCAGCAACTGGGCGCGGATCTGGGCGCGGGCGCGGTCGATTTCCTGCTGCTCTATGGTCATCGACGACTTGCGCAGTTCATCGATGATGACGGGCATCAGTTCCGGCAGGTTCTCGCCGCCGGTTGCCGCATGAACGCCGAAGATGCCGGTATCGGAAAAACCCCAGTGGAAGGCATAGACCGAATAACAGAGGCCGCGATGCTCGCGGACTTCCTGGAACAGCCGCGACGACATGCCGCCGCCGAGGATATTGGCGAGAATCTGCGAACAGTAGAAATCGCGGGCGTGGTAGGCCTTGCCCTCGAAACCGAGCAGGACCTGTGCGTCCATCAGGTCGCGGTCCTCCCGCACGTCGCCACCGGTATAGCGGGCGGCGTCGGCAATCGGCGCTGTGGCCGGCTTTTGCGGAAGGCTGGCAAAGCGGTCTTCAACCTGTCGCACAAAGCTATCATGATCAATGGCGCCTGCACCGACCACGAACATGCGGTCGGTGGTGTAGTTGCGGCCGAGATAGGCGCGGATCTGCTCGGGCGTGAACGAAAGAACCGTGTCCGGCGTGCCGAGGATAGGCCGTCCCACCGTCTGGTTGGCAAAGGCGGTTTCGGCGAACTTGTCGAAGACGACATCGTCGGGCGTGTCGTTGGCGGCGCCGATCTCCTGCAGGATGACGTGCTTTTCCCGCTGCAGTTCGTCTTCGTCGAAGGAGGATTCCGTCAGGATGTCGGCGAGAATGTCGACGGCGAGCGGAACGTCGTCCTGAAGGATGCGGGCGTAATAGGACGTTGTTTCGGTTGAGGTGGCGGCATTGACTTCGCCACCGACATTTTCGATCTGCTCGGCAATGTCGCGGGCGGTTCGCCGCGCTGTGCCCTTGAACGCCATATGTTCCAGCAGATGGGCAATTCCGTGCTCGTCCGTGGTTTCATCGCGTGAACCGGATTTGATCCAGACACCGAGGGCGACGCTTTCAAGATGCGGCATGTTCTCGGTGACGACGGTCAACCCGGATTGGAGCCGGGTGCACTCAACTTTCATCATACGTCTTTCTGCGTCCTTTAGCTCAGGATGCGGGCGTGCTCGCTGATAAAGTTTTCAACGATCTTCAGCTCCGGCTCCAGAATATCGAAACGCTCCTCCCTGACCATCAGATCAGCAAGCCACGTTGGAAGCGCCGGGTCAATACCACTGGCCGATTTTACTGCGGCCGGGAATTTCGCCGGATGGGCGGTGGAAAGCGTCACCATCGGCGTATTCGGCTTTTCATGCTTGCCGGCCACGAAAACGCCGATCGCCGTATGCGGGTCGAGCAGATAGCCGGTCGCCTCCAGCGTCGAGCGGATGGTCTTGGCGACCTCCTTTTCGGTCGCACGGCCGGCGCGGAACACCTTGCGGATGGACTTCAGCGCCTTCTCCTCGATCTCGAAGGCGCCGGATTGCTGCAGGCTCGCCATGGCGCCGCGCACCTTCGAGGCGTCGCGATCATAGGCCTCGAACAGCAGCCGCTCGAAATTCGAGGAGATCTGGATGTCCATCGATGGCGAGGTCGTCGCCTTGACGTCGCGCATCTCGTAGCGGCCGGTCTTCAGGGTGCGGGCGAGAATGTCGTTCTCATTGGTGGCGACGATCAGCTTGTCGATCGGCAGCCCCATCTGCATCGCGACGTAGCCGGCAAAGATATCGCCGAAATTGCCGGTCGGGACCGTGAAGGAGATCTTCCGGTCCGGCCCGCCCAGCACAAGCGCGGTGGTGAAGTAGTAGACGATCTGGGCCATGATGCGCGCCCAGTTGATCGAGTTGACGCCGGACAGCGCCACGCGGTCGCGGAAGGCGACGTCGTTGAACATCGCCTTGACGAGGCTCTGGCAGTCGTCGAAATTGCCCTTGATCGCCAGCGCATGGACGTTGCCTGCCTTGGAGGTCGTCATCTGGTGCTGCTGCACCGGCGAGACCTTGCCGTGCGGGAAAAGGATGAAGATGTCGGTCCGGTCGCGCCCGGCAAAGGCGTCGATCGCAGCTCCCCCCGTGTCGCCGGACGTGGCGCCGACGATGGTGGCGCGCTGGTCGCGCTCGGCAAGCACATGATCCATCAGCCGCCCCAGCAGCTGCATGGCGACGTCCTTGAAGGCCAGCGTCGAGCCGTGGAACAGTTCCATGATGAAGGTGTTCGCACCGGTCTGGACGAGCGGAGCGATCGCCGGATGGCGGAAGGTGGCGTAGGCCTCGTCGATCATCGTCCGGAACTTGTCTTCCGGAATTTCACCGTCAACGAAAGGCGAAAGAACCGTGAAGGCGATCTCCTGATAGGATTTCCCGCGCAGCGCCCGGATTTCCTTCTTGGAAAGCCGCGGCCATTCCTTCGGCACGTAGAGACCGCCGTCGCGGGCAAGACCCG
Source organism: Rhizobium giardinii bv. giardinii H152 (assembly GCF_000379605.1). Classification (GTDB taxonomy): domain Bacteria; phylum Pseudomonadota; class Alphaproteobacteria; order Rhizobiales; family Rhizobiaceae; genus Pararhizobium; species Pararhizobium giardinii. The sequence continues at coordinate 220,959 of NZ_KB902757.1, forward strand.
CCAGAAGCGCATCGCAAAAATTGAGCGAAGGGGCTTCGCCCCGCGTCGAGACATACTTCACCGTGACCATCCTTCGTCGTCTGGCTGCCGCGGAGGTTGCGGCGAGAATTGATCGGCACTCTATGCAAAACCGGATGGAAATCGCGGTTCATTTTGCGTCGGCCCTTGGCCAGGCCGACGGAAATATCGTCTTGCAGCTCCGTCGTTGGTCTTTCCAGCCGCCTTCCGTCGCGTTTTGACGGGGGCCGAAAAATTGACCTTGCGCCTTGAGACTCCAATCGATTTTTCGATGCGTCGCTGCTATAGACCATCGCCAAGGGTCTTGAAAGGCCCAGTTGCAGGGGGATCAAACCGAAAAATTCCTTATTTTCCGGTCAGTCCATCCCGCGACATCAATTGTGCAAGGCAGAGGGTCAACTCAGGTGTTTGGTAAAATCTCCAGCCGTCTTCTCGGAATCTCACTTCTCGTCGTCATAGCGGGCTGCAACAAAACGGATACCGGCGGAGCGATCGATGCTGGCGGCGGCGCAACGGCGCCAACCCCCGCCGTCATCCAGGGCACCTGCCCGCAGGTCTATCTGCTCGACGGAACGGCGAACTACCGCACCTATGCCAAGGGCGCCAAGGACGATCCGACCAAGATCGTCTACCAGGCCGCGCTGGCCGACACGACGCGCCAGTGCGTCCAGAACGAAAGCCAACTGGTGATGACCGTGGTCGTCCAAGGCCGCGTCGTTTCCGGCCCGGCCGGCGGCGCCGGCAGCGTCAACCTGCCGATCCGCGTCGCCGCGACCGATGGCAAGAACACGCTCTATTCCGAACTGACGCAATACCCGGTCGAAGTCCCGGCCGGCGTCGGCACCACCCAGTTCATCTTCACCAAGACCAACGTCGCGCTGCCCGGCGGCGCCGGCGACTTCGCCAAGGTCTATGTCGGCTTCGACGAAGGCCCGGTGGCGGGCAAGAAGAAGAAATAGGCAGGTATTTCTGCTGCTGAATTAAGAGAGCCGGCGCACAGGTTTTGTGTGCCGGCTTTCTGTTGTCAGCGTCGCACGAAGCTCACTTTTCGGGAGCCGCACTCCTAATCCCGTCATCCTCGGGCTTGACCCACTGCTGTCCGGTTTAAATTTCCACGATTGGCAGAGGCAATTGTCGTGGGTCGGATCTCGGTGATGGGGGAGTTTGCCTGAGCGCGTTGATCGGTCTGCGGTGCATGATGTTGAGGCGGACGAGGCGGGTGAAGGCGAGCGNTTGGGAAATCGCGGTCTGGCAGGCTTGGGCCATGCGCAGCAGAATGTAGGCGATCAGTGCAACGTAGACCTGGATGCGCACGGCGTTCTCCGAGGTGCCGAGGAAATGA
>NZ_KB902758.1 GCF_000379605.1 Rhizobium giardinii bv. giardinii H152
ATGAGCTATAAGGTTCTAATCTGCGACGACGAGCCAGACGCCGCCGAAACCTGGGTACGGGAAATCGTCGAAACGATCGATGCCACGGTCTACGACATGCAGCCCGTTCCGCCGACCGCCGAAATCGAAAAAGCGATAAAGGTACTGCTCGCCCGTCGAGCGGCTTTGCGCGCCAAAGAACCTCGGCCTGACGATCCATGCCTGTTCGACGAGATCGATGTGCTGATCATCGACTACGATCTCATACATGTCGACGATAAAAAGACCCGGTATACGGGGGAAGGTGTCGCGAGATTAGCGCGAGTGTTTTCAGAATGCGGCATTGTGGTCGTGCTCAATCAGTTCCTCGAGGCTCAATTCGATCTCGGTCTGCGGGGCCATCTAGAGAGCTTTGCCGACTTGAATGTCGACGGTGAGTTGATCGCCACACCTGGCCTTTGGAAGGAAGCGCCGTGGGACCAATTTCGGCCGTGGTACTGGCCGGTCCTTCACAAATCGGCAAGCAACTTCAGATCGCGTGTCGACTTTTTAAAAGTCGAAGGAAATCTAAAATTGCCGATCTTGGACGTCCTGGGAATGAAGGGAATCGATGCGAGCAGGCTTTCCGATACGGCGTTCGGTTTCCTCGCACCAGACGCATCGGTCTATGAAGAGTTGTCGAAAGTGACATTCTTCGATTTCATTGGCGACAATTCCTCTGCCGTGGATACCAGCGACTCCGAGGCGCTTGTGGAAAAGGACGTCGATGCCTGCGCAAGAATTGCCGCATCCAGGGTCGCGAAGTGGTTGGAGCGAGAGGTACTTGGTCCGCAGGATGTACTGGTGGATCTGCCACACCTTCTCCATCGGTGTCCTTTCCTTTTCGAGGGTGATATCGACGACATCGACGCTTGGAACGCTGCGGTCGGTGGCGATCTCACCAAACTTAAGGACATCGTTCCCAAGGATGCCGTATTCGAAGCATCCGCCTGGCTCGACAGGCCGGCTTTCTGGTGGAGGCGGATCGAGCAGTCCGATCAGATTCGGGAGGCTAGACACGCTTTCGATTTCGCATTGCTTCCCGACTTCGTCTTCCTGGAGGATGCATCCTCGTTCGCGAAATTCGACGACGCTGTGGAGTTTCGCGCAGGGTTTCACAACCCGTACGATCGACGCTTCGCAAAGCGCTTCGAAAAAATTCGGTACGCGCCTCAGCGTCGCTTCGCGTTTGGGACGGATTGATATGGCGACCGACGAGCAGAAGGCCATGTGCTATGTCCTCGATATCCTCCTGACGAAAGGTCAGGAGTGGGAACGGCGCGATCCGAACGCTTCACAGAAAGCTTCGCGCGCCGCCAAGGCGAAATTTTCCTCGATATCCAAGAACGAGCTGGAGACCCACCTGATGCACGGTGGTCCCAAGAGCGAGTTCGCCGAAGATAAAGTCATCTTTCTAACCCCGCCAGCCAAGGAAGATGCCGGTATTGCCGCGCTGTGGTGCCGTTGGGATTACGAGAAGGCCCTTCCGCGTTGCGGCTTCTATTTCGGCCTGTGGTCACCCCGGGCTTCCTTTCCCAAGGTCGCGACGGAGCAGCCGAAAGATAGGCA
>NZ_KB902759.1 GCF_000379605.1 Rhizobium giardinii bv. giardinii H152
GACGGGGCCGAAAACTTCCTGCTGTGCTATCTTCATGTCATTGCGAACACCGGTGAAGATCGTCGGCTCAACAAATTGTCCCTGACCGAATTCGGGCCCGCTCAGGGCCTTGCCCCCGCAAACGAGATTGGCTCCTTCATCCTTGCCCATCTCGATCATGCGCAGGATTTTCTCATGCTGTGCGCGTGTCGCAATCGGCCCGATCTGGGTTTCGTAACGCGAAGGATCGCCGATCTTGGCTGTCTCGACGATCTCTTTGAGTTTCGCCACAAACTCGTCGTGAATGTTGTCCTGCAAGAGAAGGCGGGATCCCGCCATGCATGTCTGGCCCGACGCACCGAAAATACCGGCAATGGCGCCCTTGACAGCCTGCTCGATATCGGCGTCGTCGAAGACGATGTTCGGCGACTTTCCGCCAAGTTCCAGCGTGACTTTCTTCAGCCCGGAAGCAGCTGCCTCATTGACCTTCTGCCCGCCAATATCCCCGCCCGTAAAGGCCACCTTGGCCGTCAAAGGATGGCGAACCAATGGTTCGCCCACTTCTTGACCGAAGCCCGTGACGACGTTGACAACACCCTTCGGGAAGCCGGCCTCGTCTGCCAGTTTTGCAAGTTCGAGAATGGAGGCGGATGTGTATTCGGATGGTTTGATGACAATCGTGTTGCCTGCAGCGAGCGCCGGCGCCATTTTCCAGGTCGTCAGGGCAAGCGGCGAGTTCCAGGGCGTGATCGCGACCACGACACCAAGGGGCTCATATTTCGTGTAGTTGAAGACATCCGCCTTGTTGATCGGCACAACTTCGCCACCGATTTTATCAGCAAGACCCGAATAGTAATAAAACCACTGCGCCACATTGCGCACCTGACCGGCAACTTCGGCAATGAGCTTGCCGTTGTCGCGCTGCTCGATCATGCCCAGGCGCTCGACATTGTCTTCGATGAGACCCGCCAGCTTCCGCAAAAGCGCACCGCGTTGCGTCGCCGTGAGCGAACTCCACTCCGGAGACAGGAACGCCTCATGGGCAACTTCCACCGCACGGTTGGCGTCGCGCTCGTTGCCTTTGGCAATCTCCGCCCAGGCGTGGCCGGAAAAGGGTTCGGTTGTCTCAAACCATTCACCGGAGGATGGTTCCACCCATTCGCCACCGATGAAATGCTGATACCGCTGCATAGCTCACTCCCATAAAGTTCTACTTGACAGAACACTGTTCCTTGGAATAGAACAAACACCGTTGGGAGTTTTTTGTCAAGATGGATTCCTTTGAGGGGAATGCTGGAGGTGAATTTGCAAAAGGAAGAGAAGCCAAGGAGCGGTGGCGTCGATGCGGTCGACAGAGCCCTGTCGATCCTTAGCTGTTTCAACGCCAAAGACAGCAAGCTAACGCTGACCGAGATCGCCAGCCGCACCGGACTCTACAAAAGCACGACTTTGCGACTGATCGAATCGCTGGAGAATGGAGGTTTTCTGATCCGCTCCGACAGCCGCGGATACGCACTCGGCGCCGAGTTGATGCGGCTCGGCTCTATCTATTCGGGACAGTTCCGGCTTGAGGACAGGATAAGACCGGTTCTCGTGCGCCTT
>NZ_KB902760.1 GCF_000379605.1 Rhizobium giardinii bv. giardinii H152
CATGGCCGCATTCGTGCCAGCGCGAATCCGAGGCCGAGCCGTATAGGACGCCATAAATCAGGAAGAACGGCAGACACCACCACGAGCCCCAAAAAGCGATGCCGAAGCTACCTGATACGACCAGGCTGCCGAGCCAGAGGGCGGTGTCGCGGATGGCGGGGCCATCCTCGCGCTTCATCAGTTCCTTCATCTGCTTGCGCGGAATATCGGTGTGATACCACTCGGCGGCGGCAAATCCACTTTCGACCGCGGCCTGGGCGTCGCGTCCGAGCAGGCTGTAGTCGCGTTTCGTGGCAGCCTTGTCCATCTGACCCTCCCTGCTGCGCAATATCGGCATTCCTCCGCCGTGCGCTGTCGTTATTGCCTGCAGGATAGGTTGACTTTCGCAGTGGCTCAATGCAGCTTTGATATATTCTATCAAAACACGTCAAAACTGGCGTGACGTAATGAGAGATTATCTCAGGAGCAGACATGACCGGACGACCGACCATTGCCGATCTCGCCAAGGCTGCCGATGTCAGCGTTGCGACGGTGGATCGCGTTCTCAACGGACGCCATCGCGTCCGCGAGGAAACGGCGCGCCGAGTCTATGACGCCGCAAAATCCATCGGCTACCATGCAATCGGATTGTTGCGGCAACGGGTTTTCGAGGATCTACCGCAATATCGGCTGGGTTTCATCCTGCAAAAACCGAACCAGTCTTTCTATCAGTCCATGACAAAGGAAATCGAGAATGCGGCGCTTTCGATGCCCGGCGTCCGGATCATCCCGCAGATTGACTTCAACATGAGCGCAACGCCGACCGCTTTGACGGAGAGACTGAAGGCGGTTGCAGCGCGCAATCAGGCGGTGGCTCTGGTCTGCCCTGATTATCCGGCGATTACAGCGGCCGTCGAAGGACTGAAGGAAAGGGGTATCCCCGTCTTCTCGCTGCTGTCGGATTTTGCCGCAGGCGTCCGCGAAGGCTATGTCGGCCTCAACAATCGCACGGTCGGGCGTACTGCAGCCTGGATGATCGCCAAGGCGGCGCGAAAGCCCGGAAAGGTCGCCACCTTCATCGGCAGCCACCGCTTTCACGGCCATGAACTGCGAGAGATCGGCTTTCGTTCGTATTTTCGGGAAAACGCGCCGGAATTCGAAGTTCTCGATACGCTGGTCAACCTCGATACGGCTGAAATAACCCACGAAGCGACCGTCAACCTGTTGCAGCGCCATCCGGATCTGATCGGTTTCTACGTCTGTGGCGGGGGCATGGAAGGCGCGATTACCGCACTTGCCGAAGAAAAGATGGCGGGGAAGCTGCTTGTGGTCGTCAATGAACTGACGCCGGAATCGCGTGCAGCGCTTGCTGAGGATCTCGTCACCATGGCGATATCCACTCCGGCAGCCCATGTGGCGCAAGAGCTGATTGGGCAGATGATAGCGGCCATCGATCGCGGTGTGGGCGGCGTGCCTGGCCAGACATTTTTACCCTTTGACATTTTCACGCCGGAAAATATTTGATCGGCCGTGCAGGCCGAATAAATGACGGAATACCATCACGGCGCTTTTGCATTCTTTCACG
>NZ_KB902761.1 GCF_000379605.1 Rhizobium giardinii bv. giardinii H152
AAAGCCACTTCAAGGCCTTGGCAAATCCTGTGAAGATGCTGTGAGGGCTGTTGTTGTATCCTTCCAAGAGTTCGGCCCATTTGAACCCTTTGGCAAGCAGCGGATACTCCCACTCCCAACCGCTTCGCAGAAGGACGAAATTGTTGAAGACCGCATGCAGGATATCGTGCGCGTAGAGCTCCGTGTGTCTTTTCCAAGGGACGCCGATGAGCACCACTTCTCCATGCTGGCGAACAATGCGGCAGCCGCTGAGAACTGCCTTTTCGTGACCGGAGCAATCAACGACCAGCGCGACTTTGCCTAAGAACTCTTGATTCTCGGTCGGCGTCTCGGCGAACGTCGATGAAATCCCGGATGCTTCAATTTGTGCCCGGCGTGTGGCGTCCGGCTCCACGACGGAAACTTCGTATCCCGAAAGTCTAAAGATATGCGCCGCGAGATAGCCCACCGGGCCGGCGCCGCTGATAATCACGCGGTCCCCGGGTCTTGCTTTGGTCGTCATCAGTGTTGTCATGGACACGCCGATCAGCCGTGCGATGACGGCTGTTTCAGCCGCTAGCCCTTCGGGCACAGGCAGGGTGAAACGACGATCGACCTGCTGAAAGCTGCGATGTGGCCCCATGCAGAAGTGGCGCGACCCGATCTCGATATCCGTTACGTCCTTGCCGCATTCCTCGACTTCGAAGACGGCCGCATAACCTGGATGAACGGGAAAATCCTCGCCGGTCGCCCAAGCAAGTTCCGTGCCGGGACTAACCAGGGACGTGAGCGTCCGGCCACGCACCTCGCCGTCTCCAAGTGGCGGTTTTTGGCAATCTGCGTAGATGAAATCGCCTTTGCTTGGGAAGATTATCTCGTGTTCGGACATGGTCTTATCCTCTGTCTGTTTAAAGAGCCTGACCGCTCTCGCTGTCGAAGAAATGAAGGCATGCGGGATTGAAGAGGACGCTGACACTTTGGTCCGAGACCGGCCGTTCGGCCGCTGCGACCTGTGCGATAAATTCCTGTGTACCAATTCGAAGATTGAGCAGGGCTTCTATGCCCAGATATTCGACAACGTCGACACGGGCCACGAAAGAACCTGGTTCTCCATTTGCCGCAATCTGGATATCGCTCGGCCTGACGCCAAGAGTAACCTGTCTGCCTGGAGATAGTTTGCCAAGCAGAAGACTTGGCACCGGCACGGAAAATGTCTGAGACGTGAGCAGTAAGCCAAATTCGCCTTGCTCTACCTTCATCTGGAAAAGGTTCATTGATGGGCTGCCGATGAACGTAGCGACAAACAGATTTTTTGGGCTGGCGAAAACCTCTTCCGGCGAACCAACTTGCTCGATATGGCCGTCCTTCATGATGACGATCTTATCGGCCAGCGTCATGGCTTCGATCTGGTCATGGGTGACGTAGAGCACGGTCGTTCCCAGCCGCTTATGGAGCTTGGCGATTTCTAGCCGGACCTGGGTTCGCAGCTTGGCGTCAAGGTTCGACAACGGCTCGTCG
>NZ_KB902762.1 GCF_000379605.1 Rhizobium giardinii bv. giardinii H152
CGAGCGCAGCTAAGCCTTCTACGAAGCGACTCGCGCACATCGGCCATAATTTCGCCTGTGCGGCTGAGAGCGCGGCGTCGCGCCAGATGCCGGCGCGATAAGAAGCAGACACATCCAGAGCCGGCAGGATCTGTTGGTAGATCTCCAGCGCGCTCGCGGTATCTTCAAGTCGGTAAAAAACCTTGCCCTTGGCCGCTAGGACACGCACCGGATTTGCAATCCGCGACGCAGTCCGGTTGGCGATTGAAAGCGCGGACCTGGCATCTTTCAGGTCTTCGTCGGTCACACGCACCAAAAGTGCGGCGGCAGAATCAACAAGTGAGAACATTTCCGCCTTAAGCGCGATGGCGATTGTTCGCTCGATTTCGCTCAGCCAAAGACGGTCGAGCATGACGGACGCCGCATCAAGGTCACCGGAACGACCTGGCAAGATGAAACGTCTGTCCTCAATCGCCAGGGGTTCAACGATATCGAGGAACCTGCCAAATGCCGGCGAGTCCGCAAGCGAGTGCGCCAAGGTGAGCGAGAATATCGGGGATAGATCAGGAAAGTCTACCTGGACATCTCCTCCTTGCTGTTCCAGTCGCAGCAGGCCATTGCCGACTTTCTCCGCCGCCTGCCTAAACCGAATGCCGAGAGAGAGGAGGAACGGGACGTCATGCGTGACCGTGTCCAGCCGCAAGACCTGCCACAGAAACAAGAAGTCGAAAAAGTCGGTGGCGAGATCATCCGCCGCCCGTCTTTCGGACTCCTGCAGGGCGCGTTTGATGATGGCCGGAATCTCCTCCTTTTGCGCCTCCACGGCGATTCGCAATTGCAGGATCCGGAACACGGCCCGATCGACCGCCGCCGGAAACAACGAAAGATCGTTTTCGTCAATGGCCATCATTGTGAAGATGCGAGCGGTTTCGCCGATCTGTTGCCAGACCTCCGCAGGCGCCTCTAAAAGACTGGGAAGGATGTGGAGGAGAGGCCCGATCTGTTTTGCAATGATCGCGTGCATCAGGAGGGTCGAGACGTCGCCAGCGTCGAGCGAGGGATCGGCGAGCCACGCCCAGGCGATGCTCGCATGCATATCCATATTCCAGGATGGCGTGCGCGTGTCGGTCCCGAGGCCGCGAAGGAGCGGCGAGACGCGAAGGTCGGATGTGTCGGTCACCTCCAACCACGGACCTATCAGCCGATCGACGATGTGACCTGGTTCTTTGACCGCAGGAAAAATTCCACCAATGGCCTGAAGCCGCAAGCGCGATATCCGGCCTATCACCAGGCTCGCGCGGCAAAGCAGTTCCCGCTCATCCTCGGGCAGCGCTGATACCATCCGCCTTGCCTCGGCACGCACATCAACGATCTCAATGGTCGGAGCCATCCACTCTCCGATGGATGGCTTGGGCCAGTTCTGCTGTTGCAAAGCAGACAAGCGGGCATCGACGAGTTGGGGGTGGCCGCTCGTGGAGGCAAGGACGATCTTCGCCCAGGTATCTGCCGCTTCATCCGGGCAGCCGGCTTCGGCGAAGTAGGCGGCGATCTCTTCCGCCTC
>NZ_KB902763.1 GCF_000379605.1 Rhizobium giardinii bv. giardinii H152
CCTGGGGACGCTTGCTGGGCTCAGGTGTTTGGGACATCAGGCTTCGAGGAATCGCGCTTTTTCTGGCCCCCGAATGGCGAGATGGTCTTTCTAGCTGCGCTCCAGGCCCAGCTTGAAGACTTCGTCCAAGCTGCCCGCGGCGGAGTGTCTCACGGTGCAACAGCAAAAGACGCTGTTGCAGCTCTCGCCATTGCCGAAGCAGCCACTGCAGTCCTGTCAGTGTGAGCAAAATCAGTTGAAGGCGGCCGTCCGCTCGGCTGTCGCGTGAACTCGTCCTATCAGACTGCGGCCGGTTTGGTCGCAAGTAAAAAGCAAATCCATGACTATGCTCTGACGGGCAATGAGCGTGAAAATACCGGCGCTGCAAGCCGGCGTCACGGTATGGGAGAGAGTAAGATGAACAGTGTTGCCAAAAGCGATCAACCCAGGATCGAGGTGCCCTTTGTAGTGGTCAATATCGATGACGTCGGTATGTGTCATGGGGCCAATCGGGCTTACCTCGAATTGCGCCGGCTCGGAGCCGTTGATTCAGGATCCGTCATGGTCCCGTGCCCGTGGTTCCTCGAGATCGCCGAAGCCGGCGTCCTGGAACCTGAGCTCAATCTCGGTATTCATCTCACACTTACATCCGAGAAGCGCCACTATCGCTGGCGCCCTCTGACTAAGGCTACGCCAGCATCAGGCCTTACCGACAGCAACGGCTTCATGTGGCAAACCGTATCGGACTTGCGGCGCAATGCACATCCAGATGCGGTAGAAGCGGAGATGCGCGCACAAATCGAGGCTTTCTTCGCTGCGGGCCTGACCGCATCGCACATCGATGGCCACATGGGTGGTGTATTTTCGCCTGAATTCGTGGATCGTTATGTTGCGCTTTGCCTTGAATTTCAGCTGCCCGCGCTGTTTCCAGCGACGATCGAGACATATGGACCTAAACACAATCTCGGAGAAGTCGATCAAAATTCATACGAGAGCTCGGCTCAACGACTCGTGGACGCAGGCGGGATTCTGGCAGCCAGAGCTCTGGAAACACCGTGGCACACAATGCGACCCGCCCGTGAGCGTTATGAACATCTCTACCGACAAATCGCACCCGGCCTTAACTTCCTCTGCCTGCATGCGAATGCGGCAGGAGAGATCGAAGCGATAGAGCCCGATTCAGCACGAATTCGGATCGAAGAGTATGAGCTTTTAAAAGACACCCCCTTCCGCGAATGGGCGGACAGCCTCGACGTACAACGAGGATCGTTGCGCGACGCCATCGCTTTTGGCCCGCCGTGAGCTGGGGCGGCTGAGCCTCTGTCCGGACTGCGTGCGCAGATCGGCCTGAGGGGCAAAGATAATCCAATATACCCTGCAGCCGCTTGATCCTCCCGGCGGCGCGGGCCGGGGCGACACATTGGACAGCGTGTCGCCCCGTAAGACACGCTGCGTTTGGATTTGCCGAGATCTTGGCAGCTGATAATCGTTGCTTTCGGTTTCTGACGACGAACATCCCCAGGCAGAAATTCTGAGGGAGGGG
>NZ_KB902764.1 GCF_000379605.1 Rhizobium giardinii bv. giardinii H152
CCCTCGTTGCTGCCGTTGGCGTAGCAATCCAGCAAAGCTTGATGGCTCGGGGCATTTCCTTCAGCTTTGATTATCTTTCGCGATCGTCGCAGTTCAATATGAGCGAAGGGTTTGCAACTGCCTGGCGAGGCTGGTGGCCGGTATTTGCTGAGGTAACGTCTGCATCCACAAACCTGCAGATGCTCACGGCAGGCTTATTCAACACGATCAAGGTAGCGATCCTCGCGGTCATATTCTCCACCCTGGCCGGAGTGGTTTTCGGTGTCGCTCGACTGTCAACGAACTGGTTGATACGCCAGTGCGCTTTCATCGTCGTGGAATTCGTTCGTAATACTCCGCTACTGATACAGGTAGTTTTCTGGTACTTTGCGTTTTTTCTTCAGCTTGCGCCCGTTACAGATGCAGCGAATGTTGAGACGTGGTTTGTCTTTGGGCAATCCGGCCTGTTTCTGCCTTTACCTCAGATTTCTGGCGGATCGACGTCTGGCGCTCTGGCTCTGGTCGTCGTGGCGATAGCTTTCCTGTTGGCCGCCTGCTCTTCGCGCCTCTCTTCTAGCCTTCGGTGGTCTATGCTCGCCGCAGGTATCTTGGCAGCCACCGCGAGTTATGCCGCAGGGTTCCGCATTGAGTTGGCTTTGCCGATTGTCGGACGTTTCGGTGCTACTGGGGGAATTCAGTTATCAGCTGAGATGTCTGCGATCCTGACAGCCATAATCGTCAATAGCGCAGCCTATATCGCAGAGATCGTTCGCGGCGCAATTGAAGGGCTGCCGAAAGGGCAGTGGGAAGCCGCCGCTGCTGTCGGGCTATCCCGTCGACATACGATCCGAGACATAATCCTTCCCCAAGTCTTTCGAATTATTTTGCCGTCCCTTGCAAACCGCTACATCAGCTTGACCAAAGATACTTCGCTGGGAATTGCGATCGGTTTCCCTGACCTGTTTAACGTTAGCGGGACGGTCGCAAATCAGTCGGGACACAGCCTCGAGACAGTGGTGATCGTCATGGCTGTTTATCTACTTCTCAGTTGGGTAATCAGTGCCCTCATCAGCTATGCGAACGCACGAGTTACTTTGGAGGGTTCACGGTGATGGCAAGATCGTACCTGTGGATACGACGGAACCTCTTCAGCAATCTCTTTGATTCTTTTTTGTCGATGTTTGTGCTCGCGCTGATCGTTTGGGCATCGGCACGCTTTCTGGGCTGGGCACTAAACGATGCACATTGGCGCGGCATATATGAAAGCCGACGCCTTCTGCTGGTTGGCTTATATCCGCCGGAGGACATATGGCGGACCTGGGCAATGCTTGGAATCGTGGCCGTTGCGATCGGCTCTATGATGCTCCCCAAGCTACGTCGTTTTCCGATTTTGATCTTCTTAGTCGCGAGCGCGGGCGCTATTTTAGTTTTGGCGCCTCCGGGATTTGATCGCTGGGGCGGCCTTCTTCTCAGCCTTATGCTCGCTATCATAGTCTCAGCTGCATCCCTGCCGCTTGGTGTCCTTCTGGCCCTC
>NZ_KB902765.1 GCF_000379605.1 Rhizobium giardinii bv. giardinii H152
TTTCCAAACCTCAAGGGGCGCGACAAGACGCAGGGCACGCGACTTTCCGGTGGCGAACAGCAGATGTTGGCGATCGCGAGGATTTTGCGGACTGGGGCTCGTTTCATCCTACTCGATGAACCGACCGAAGGCCTGGCCCCCGTCATTATCGAACAGATCGGCCATGCCATCCTCACCTTGAAAAATACTGGATACACCATGATCCTCGTCGAGCAGAATTTCCGTTTCGCGACGACAATCGCCGACCGGCATTTCGTGATGGAGGAGGGCCACGTCATCGATGAGCTGTCCGCGGCCGAAGTGCTGACCAATCCCGCTAAACTTGAACGTTATCTTGGGGTTTGACCCCAGGGAGGTACCGGCAATGCTCGATATTTTCAACATCCCGCCTCAGGCGCTTTTCGGCCAGTTGCTGCTGGGTCTCATAAATGGTGCTTTCTATGCCTTGCTCAGTCTGGGTCTGGCAGTCATCTTCGGCATGTTGAACGTGGTCAACATGGTTCATGGCGCATTGTACATGCTAGGCGCCTTCGCCGCCTGGCTGCTGCTTCAATATCTTGGCATCGGTTACTGGGGCGCAATTGTCATCGCTCCCATCCTCGTCGGTCTTGTGGGCTTCTTGATCGAACGCTCCATGTTGCAGCGCCTTGTGGACTCCGACCATCTCTACGGTCTGCTTCTCACCTTCGGCCTAGCATGGATCATAGAGGGAGCGTTCCGGCATTACCTCGGCGGGTCGGGGAAGCCATATCCCATCCCCGTTTCGCTTACGGGGTCTTATGATCTCGGCTTCATGTTTCTGCCGGTCTACAGAGCCTGGGTCATCCTGTTTTCCGTCGTCGTGTGCCTTGGCACCTGGCTGATGATCGAAAAGACGCGTCTGGGTTCCTATTTGCGTGCGGCAACGGAAAACCCCACCGCCGTTCGCAATTTCGGCATCAATGTTCCGCTTATGGTGTCGTTGACCTATGCTTTCGGTGCCGCTCTGGCGGGTGTCGCCGGGGTTCTTGCCGCACCCATCTACCAGGTATCGCCCAGCATGGGTGCCAATCTCATCATCGTGGTGTTCGCAGTCGTGGTCATTGGCGGTATGGGGTCGATCATCGGCTCCATCCTCACCGGCTTCGCGCTCGGCCTCTTGGAAGGGCTTACAAAAGTGGTCTATCCCGAAGCGTCAAATATGGTCATCTTCGTTATCATGGGGCTTGTCCTTCTGGTTAAGCCCGCAGGGCTGTTCGGCAAGGAGGCCTGATCATGACCGTCATTGATTCCAGTCTCCGCCGTCATCGTTCCGCACCAGCCAGCATCGGAATGATCGTCGTCGTTCTGGCGCTCTGCATCGCGCCATATTTCTTCTATCCCGTCTTTCTGATGAAGATTCTCTGCTTTGCAATCTTCGCAATCGCCTTCAATCTGCTGCTCGGCTATGTCGGCCTTCTGAGCTTCGGCCATGCGGCATTTTTTGGCTCGGCGGCTT
>NZ_KB902766.1 GCF_000379605.1 Rhizobium giardinii bv. giardinii H152
AGCCGTTCGTCAAAGCGCTACCGAACAACTAGAAGGCCACCGTCGTGCAGCCGCACTGCGCTTGAGACCTCAACAGTTCGCCGCAGAGTAATCTGATCTCCCAAGCCTCTGCGATTAAAGGGCCGCTAGCATTCCTAGCGGGCTTTGGCTCCTAAACATAGCAAGATCTTTCCTTCGTGAATCGTCGGACGGTACAGTCATATGTCCGGCCTGTCAGCGCGGTCATCGACCGATGGCCACGATGGGATCCACGATGACCGCCCATACAGTCTTGCGCGCTCAGGGGCGCAGTGCGTCAAACGGTCTGATCGGCATCGAGATATCGCCCCTCGGGTTCATCACGCTTCGTACCTTCCCGCTCTAGCTCGGCGCATACACCGGGAATTCTGTCCCACTTCCTACGCCTCTGCCATCGCTGGCGCCTAATATGTGCAGTCCTTGACGAGAAGCACCCATATTGTACGTGCTATCTTACCGAGCGTCTCTGCGGCGGCATTGGTGCTTTTGTAGCATATCACGGCTTTGAAGATTTCAATCTGACGATGGCTCCGCTGCATGAAACCCACTTCATATATATCAAATATGAATTAGAGGCGCATAATTTAATATTTTATCGCGGTCTCGTCATCTGCAAAGATCAGGCTAACAAGAGTATGAAGCGGGACGTAGATGACATCTCTAATCGGAAACGAACGCGCGGCACGATCGGCGGCGCTCCAGCACAGCAGCTTCTCTTACGAGAATGGGAAACTGTTTATCGAGGACATGTCGGTTGGTGAAATTGCTGATGTAGTTCCAACACCGTTCTACTGCTACAGCGCTACTACGATCAGAGAGGCCTATAGACTGCTGGCCGACAAACTCGGTTCGTCGCGAGTTTCGATCTGTTTCGCTGTCAAGGCGAACAGCAACGTTTCGGTCCTGCGGCTGCTCTCGGATCTGGGTTGCGGCATGGATATTGTGTCAGGAGGCGAGTTGGAGAGGGCGCTCGCCGCCGGCGTGCCGCCTTTCAAGATCGTTTTTTCAGGCGTCGGCAAAACTCGAGCAGAGATCGCTCGTGCCTTGGAAGTTGGCATCCATCAGATCAATGTGGAATCGCCCGCCGAACTCGATGAAATCCGCAGCATCGCTCGATCGCTAGGTGTTCGCGCGCCTATCGTGTTCCGGGTAAATCCCGACGTCGATGCGAAAACCCACGAGAAAATCAGCACCGGAAAACGGGGAGACAAATTCGGAATTCCGCTGGAGGAAATCCCCGAACTGTATGCGAGGGCCGAAGCTTGGCCCGAACTCGATGTGGCCGGTCTTGCCGTCCACATCGGATCACAGATCTTCGATCTGTCGACTTACCGGGCAGCATACGAACGGCTCGCTGACCTGGTTAAGACATTGCGAGTGCGCGGTCATCAGGTAAGACGCCTTGACCTTGGAGGTGGCTTGGGGATCTCCTATGATTTCGGGGCCGGGCCCGATGTCGGTGAGTACGCGAAGATCATCGA
>NZ_KB902767.1 GCF_000379605.1 Rhizobium giardinii bv. giardinii H152
GACACTTTGATAATTGCTTCGATGCGGGCCAGACTTCCACCAGTGGCAAGAGACAACTGGCTGATCACGTTGAGGGCTGCCAATTTTGCGGCGTCGTATGCTTCACTTTCTGTCACCGTCTCGCCAACCTTGCCAACGTATTTTACGGCGCCGTCCTCCAGCGGCAACTGGCCCGAGACGTAAACTTGGCCGCGGTCAATTTTGAACCCAAGGAGGTTTCCTGCTGGCTTTGTGATCTTTGGTAGAACCAGGCTAAGCGCTTCGAGACGCTCTTCGGGCGTTGAGTTCATTGCATCACATCCCTTTGAGAGAATTCGCGCGCCTTAGCCAGGAAGCTATTGAAGACAACAGTATCAATTTCAGCCACACCGTATTCGGGATGCCATTGAACGCCAACGGCAAAGCACCCGTCCCGCGCCTCTAAAGCCTCCAGCACGCCGTCCGGTGCGCGCGCTAGCGCTTCGTATCGCGGTGAGGGCAGGACTGACTGATGATGAACACTGTTGACACTAAAAGTCTGTCCGCTCAGGATCGCCATATGACGGGATGTGCCTGAAAACTGAACCGTATGCTGAACGACGGTAGCCGACTGCATCGGCTTATGTTCAAGGGCCTCGCGAATTTCCGTCGGTATATCTTGGACTAGTTGTCCCCCAAGGCAGACCGCCAAAAGCTGCATTCCGTTGCAGATTCCAAGTATTGGCATCTGACGCGCCAGTGCTCCATGAATGAGCGCGCGCTCGAAATCTGTTCTGATGGGCTTCATTACGTAAGGTTTTTTCGCCACTTGACCATACAGCCCGGGATCGATGTCGAACATGCCACCGGTAATCATCACCCCATCGATGGCATCAAGGTATTCTTCAACCTGATCGCCATAAGGAAGGATGAAAGGAAGACCACCAGCGTTTTGCACTGCATCGGTATAGTTTTTTCGAAGAACGTATTCCGTTTCTGGAGCGGCCGTATCGTTGATGTCGGGAGTTATTCCGATGCGAGGGAGACGAGTCATATCAAGCCTCACGAAAGCCACGCGCGAGCGACATCTTCGTAGATCTCGACCGCTTTCAACACATTATCGACCGATACCGACTCGTCAGGCTGTCCGCTCAGTCCAAGCGATCCTGGTCCGATTATAGCGAAGGGCACAGAAAGCCCTTCCAGGAGAACAGTGCCATCGCTGTAGTAAGAGACGCCCTTGATGTCCGGTGCCCGCGTTAAATGACGGCCGCAGGTATGGACGCAGAGCTTGACGAATTCGTCCTCGGGCTTGCTCTCCACTGCAGGTTTGAAATCAAGAACGCTGACCGATACGCCAATTTGGGCTATCGACCGAAACAGTGCGACAACAGCTTCGTGATCGGCAAATGGGGGCAAACGAATGTCAATGTCCACCGCGCAATGGTCCGGGGTGAGATTTACCGCTGAACCGCCCTGTATGCGACCGACACGAACTGTTGGTTCGTCCAGAAGTGGGTGTTCTGGAA